>NZ_JACHHZ010000011.1 GCF_014202975.1 Povalibacter uvarum | reverse complement strand
GAATAGTAGACTCTTCCGGCGAACCGGGAGAGTGTCATGAGGAAATCGAGGTTCACGGAATCGCAGATCGTCGCGATCTTGAGAGAAGGGGAAGCAGGCGTTTCGATCGATGAACTGACGCGCAAGCACAAGATCAGTCGCGCGACCTACTTCAACTGGCGCGGCAAGTATGGCGGCGTGTCGGTCTCGGAGCTGAAGCGGATGAAAGAACTCGAAGCCGAGAACGCGAAGCTCAAACGCATGTACGCGGAACTTGCGCTCGAGAACACGGCGATCAAAGACGTCCTGTCCAGAAAACTGTAGAGCCGTCCGTGAAGCGGCAGGTGGCCGAGGTGCTCGTGAAGGAACACGGGATGTCGATCGGCCGGGCCTGCAAGGCGACCAGGCTATCGCGGACGGCGTGGTACCGAAGGCCGCGATCGTGCATGGAGCGCGATCGAGGGGTGATCGAGGTGCTCAATGAACTGGTGGCGCGTCGGCCCCGTTGGGGCTTTTGGAAGCTCTACGATCGCTCGCGCCTGGATGGGCATGTGATCAACCACAAGCGACTGCACCGGGTGTACTGCGCGCTGAAGCTGAATCTGCCGCGGCGGACGAAACGACGGCTGCCCACGCGTCTTCGTCAGCCGCTGCTCGCACCGCTGCGGTTGAATGAAATATGGGCGCTCGACTTCATGGCCGACACGCTCTACAGCGGCCGCGCCTTTCGCACCTTCAACGTCATCGATGAGGGCAATCGCGAAGTGCTTGGGATCGAAGTCGCACATTCGATTCCGAGCCTGCGTGTCATCCGCGTGATGGAGCAGCTGATCGAGCTGTACGGTAAGCCGTTGGCACTGCGGCTGGATAACGGCAGCGAGCTGACGTCGATTGCCTTCACCGAGTGGTGCTGCGAACGAGGCATCGAACTGCGCTTCATCCAGCCCGGCAAGCCCGACCAGAACGCGTACATCGAGCGATTCAACAAGACCTATCGGGACGAAGTGCTCGATGCCTACGTGTTCGAATCGATCGACCAGGTACGCGCCATTACTGAGGACTGGCTGCGCGAATACAACGAGGAGCGGCCGCACGACAGCCTCGGCCGGGTGCCGCCCCTCACCTTCATGCCGAGGCGAGCAAGCGCTGGAAAGTCTACTTTGGAGTTGTGTCCTTGACGGGGGAGCTTACG
>NZ_JACHHZ010000010.1 GCF_014202975.1 Povalibacter uvarum | reverse complement strand
ACCGGAGTCAAACGGTCGATGCAACACTGCGAGCCAGTGTATCTGCTGGAGTCTCGAAGCCTAAGGTTTGTCGTGGCCTTTCATTGAGGCGACGGGCGATCGCGTCGAGATGGCGTTGGGAATGGACCGACAGATCGGTTCCCTTTGGGAAGTACTGACGCAGCAAGCCGTTGGTGTTCTCGTTGGAGCCGCGCTGCCAGGGACTGTGTGGATCGCAGAAGTACACCTTCACCTGGGTGTCGATCGTGAACTGCTGGTGTCGAGCCAGTTCCCCGCCGCGATCCCAAGTCAGCGAGCGACGCAGCTGTTGCGGCAGTTGCAGGATCTTGCGACTGAGTGCCTTAACCACACTGGGGCTGTCATGAGCGGGTAGCTTCACCAGCATCACAAAGCGTGAATGCCGCTCGACCAGCGTTGCGATCTGCGAGCGGTGCAACCCCACCAGCAAATCTCCTTCCCAGTGTCCCGGCACGGCGCGATCTTCGGCTTCGGCCGGCCGCTGGCGGATCGAGAAGGCTTGCTCGAGCCATTGGTTGCTGCTCTGCCATTGATGGGTGCGGCTACGCCGCAGGGTGCGTCCGCGACGCAGATGCTCCAGCAACTGTCGTTTCAGCGCACCGCGGCTTTGAATGAACAGGGTGCGGTAAATGGTCTCGTGTGACACCCGCATACTGTGGTCGCCGGCGAAGGCCTTGGGAAGCCAGCCCGCGATCTGTTGAGGTGACCAATCGCCGCGCAGCTTCCTACTCACGACTGCGCGCAGGCGGGGGTGCCGGCTCAACAGACAAGGCTTCGGGCGACGTGCGCTATCCCAGGCCTGCGCATCCGCCTCAAGCGCTCGATAATCTGCACACCCGCCATGACGGCGAATCTCCCGGCTGATGCTCGACGGCGCCCGGCCCAACTCAGCGGCAATCCGTCGCAAGGGACGATGTGCACATAGACCCCGGGAGATCTCCTCGCGCTCGGCCAAACTCAGCGTTTGCTCATTACGCCGTCGCGCAGCCGGCGCAAACCCTCCGCGTCGCTCCAGGCATCGGCGTACCGTCTGTTCCGGTCGACCAATCCTCTGACCGATTGCACGGTCCGATCTGCCCTGTGCGTGCAATGACCAAATCTGAGCCTGCTCTTCAGCTGATAGTCTCTTACGCAACATCTCACACCTCCGGTCTAGTGGATGATGTTGCATCGACCCGTTGAGACCACCT
>NZ_JACHHZ010000009.1 GCF_014202975.1 Povalibacter uvarum | reverse complement strand
CGCGGCTGACGCCGTAACGCTCGGCAACGATCTCGGCGGTTTCGATCATCGTCATGTAGATCTGCGGGACGTTCTTCACGAGCCACGGGTCCGCCGCGCGGAAGCGATTCATCTTGTCGTTCTGCACGAGCGAGATGGAGTCGACGCCGCCGCCGATTGCGACCTGCATGCCATCAGTGATGATCTGCTTTGCCGCTGTCGCAATCGCCATCAGGCCCGACGAGCACTGACGGTCGATGGACTGACCTGGCACCGTGACCGGCAGTCCAGCGCGCAGCAACGCCTGTCGTGCAACGTTGCCGCCGGTGCTGCCCTGCTGCAGCGCGCAGCCGATGACCACATCTTCGATTTCAGCCGGCGCTACGCCCGCGCGCTTCACCGCTTCAGCGATGGCGTGCCCGGCAAGTTCCTGGCCCTGGGTGTTGTTGAACGCGCCGCGATAGGCCTTGCCGATCGGCGTGCGGGCTGTCGAGACGATTACTGCTTCGCGCATTTTGAATCCTCGGGAGAGAAAAGCGATTTCACACGGAGCTCACGGAGGACACGGAGTAAGAATGCAAAGATGCCCGCAAGCCGTCGGCTTCTCGAACTCCGTGCGCTCCGTGTGAAACTCCGGCTCCGGTTCTGGTTCCTTACTTCATGTCCTGGAAACGCTTGCCTTCGGCGGCCATCTTTTCCAGCAGCGGCGAGATCGTGAAGTCCTTGCCCATCTTCGGGCCGTACTCCTTGAGCTTCGCCACGACTGTCTTCAGGCCCACGGTATCGGCATAGAACATCGGGCCGCCGCGATAGACGGGCCAGCCGTAGCCGTTGATCCAGACGATATCGATGTCGGAAGGACGGATTGCAATCCCTTCTTCCAGGATCTTGGCGCCTTCGTTGATCTGGGCGAAAACGCAGCGCTCGAGGATCTCTTCATCGGAGATCTTCCGCTGCTGGTTGCCGGACTTCGTCGCGAAATCACGGATGATCTGTTCCGTGACGGGCGACGGCTTCGGATTGCGGTTCTCGTCGTAGTCGTAGAAGCCCTTGCCGGTCTTCTGACCGCGGCGATCCTGCTCGCACAGCACTTCGCGGATCGTTGAGCTCGAGGACTTCTCCTTGATCCAGCCGAGATCGAGGCCCGCGAGGTCGGACATCGCGAACGGACCCATCGGCAGGCCGAAGTCGTAGATGACGCGATCGATGTCCCAGGGCATTGCGCCTTCCATCAGCATCGCATTCGCCTGAACGCTGCGGGCGTAGAGGATGCGGTTGCCGACGAAACCAGGGCAGACGCCCACGAGCGCGGCGATCTTGCCGATCTTCTTCGCGAGCTGCATCGACGTGGCGATGACCGGCTTCGAAGTGTGCTTCGCACGGACAACTTCGAGCAGGCGCATCACATTCGCCGGCGAGAAGAAGTGCAGGCCGATTACCGCTTCAGGGCGCTTCACCGCGGTCGCAATCTGATTGATGTCGAGAGCGGATGTATTCGTGGCGAGGATGGCGCCCTGCTTCACGATCTGGTCGAGCTTGCCGAAGACTTCCTGCTTCACGTCGAGGTTCTCGAAGATCGCCTCGATGACGAGATCGCAGTCGGCGAGATCTTCGAGCTTCAGCGACGGCGTCAGCAGCGACATGCGCTGATCGACGTCGGCCATCGTGAGCTTGCCGCTCTTCGTGCTGCGCTCGTAGTTGCCGCGAATCGTCTTGAAGCCGCGATCGAGCGCTTCCTGCTTGGTCTCGACGATCGTGACGGGAATGCCGACGTTGGCGAAGTTCATGGAGATGCCTCCCCCCATCGTGCCCGCGCCGATGACACCGACTTTCTTGACCGGCAGGGTCGGCGTGTCTTCCGGCACATCCGGAATCTTCCACACCTGGCGCTCGGCGAAGAACACGTAGCGCTGCGCCGCCGATTGCGTGCCGTTCATCAGTTCCATGAACAGCTTGCGCTCGGTCTTGATGCCTTCGTCGAACGGCTGGTTCACCGCGGCTTCGATGCAGCGGATGTTGTATTCGGGAGCGAGGAAGCCGCGGAATTTGCGGGCGTTGGCTTTGCGGAACTCGGAGAAGATCTCGGGCTTCGCGCGCGCCGCGGCGACCTTGTCGTTCAGGTCGCGAACCTTCTTCAGCGGGCGATTTTCCGCGAGTACCTTCTTCGCGAAGGCAATGGCGCTGGCGCGCAGTTCGCCTTCCGGAACGATCTCGTCGACGAGGCCGACGGACTGGGCCCACTTGGCCGGAACGTGCTTGCCGGACGTAACCATGTCCAGTGCGGCTTCGGGGCCGACGATGCGCGGCAGGCGCTGAGTGCCGCCAGCTCCGGGCAGCAAGCCCAGGTGAACTTCAGGCAGGCCGCACTTCGCCGACGGAACGGCAACGCGGTAGTGACAGCAGAGGGCGACTTCGAGACCGCCGCCGAGCGCGGTGCCATGAATGGCGGCGACGACAGGCTTGGTGGAGTTTTCGATCGAATCTTCGACTTCGAAGAGACTCGGACCCTGAGGCGGCTTGCCGAACTCGGTGATGTCGGCGCCGGCGATGAACGTCTTGCCTTCGCAGATCAGCACCACGGCTTTGACGGCCGCGTTGTCGACGGCCTGCTTCATTCCCTCCGTGATGCCGGCGCGGACGGCTTGCGACAGCGCGTTCACGGGCGGGGAATTGATCGAGAGGATGGCAATGTCGCCTTCGACGGCGAGATTGGCCACAGCGTTGATTGCCCCCATCAGTGCGTCTCCCTTGGATGACGAAGTAAAAAGTGCTCCGCCGCGGGTCGGTTCGTTCCTGCCTGCCTGGCAAAAATTCAAACGATCGGTATGCGCGGCGGGGGCGGCATTATAGGCGCAGATTCGGAACTGAATACTGCAGCGCAAAGATTCCGCATAGCGGTGCTATCGGCGCCCGGATCGCAGGATTGTCGGACAGTAGAACGGCTGAAACGCCGTTCAATCAGCGCTTTTTGCGACCCGCAACGGCTTTCGCGCGCTTCGCCCGTGTCGCAGGCTTCTTCGCCGCGCGCCGCTGTTTTGCTGCAGCCGCAGATGCCGCGACCGCGAACGACTTGCGAGCCCAGGGCCGCAGCAGGTCGACATCTTCGAGCACATCCGCGGGCAGCTCGAAGTAGCTCATCGAATAAGTCGGATCGTCAGCGAAGGGACGGAAGGCTTTGCAGCCTCGCGCGACGTAGTCATCACGATTGCTGTCGTCGACTTTGAAATACACCGTGTCGTCATCGATCAGCGCGAAAAAGAACTCGTCGGCGTAGAGACCCACGCCACCGAACATGCGGCGCGAGCTGATTCGCGCAATCGGAGTCAGCTGCTCGATGACGTACTGGAGAAAGTCGGAGGAGACGCTCATCGCCGCATGATGCCCCCAAAGCAGGAGGGCCGCGACTTCAGAGCGCCTGTTGCAGATAGCTCTCGAACTGATCCGGATCGAAGGCACGATCGTCGAAAAAGCCATCCGGCGCGCCAGGCGCGCCTTCGACTTTCATATCGAGCGAAGGCGCGGTGATGTTGAGCGGTGCGAGCGCCGATCGATAGAGATCGGGGCGATAGGTTTCGCGAACGGCTGCCAGGCTGGCGGCGGAGTGTTCGATCTGCTTCCAGCGAACCATCTGCGAATAGAACCAGAGCGCGTGGCTGGCCCAGGGGAATGTCGCGGTCTGTCGTGACGGAAGGTAGAAGTCCGGGACAGCACGCGGTTCGCCGCCCGGCGCGAGCGGCAACTTGCCTGAAAGGCCGCGCAGAAGAATGTGCGCAGGTGCTCCGACATATCGCTGCTCGGACAGCAGTCGCGCGAGCTCTTCGTGATTCTCCGCGCGCTGACACCATTGGCCTGCGCGAAAAATGGCGCGTACGAGTGCAGCCGTTCGCTCAGGAAAGCGATGCGTCCACTCCCGTCGCAACCCCAGTACCTTCTCGGGACTGAGTCGCCAGATCGCTGTCGTCGCCACCAGAATGCAACCGACGCCGACGGCAACCGCAAGGCTGTTCCAGGGTTCGCCGACGCAGAAGCCATCGACCTGGCCTTCGCGTAACGCATCGACGAGAAGCGGCGGAGGCAGGACGATCAGCCGCACGTCACGATCCGGATCGATGCCGCAAGCGGCGAGCCAGTAGCGCAGCTCGTAGTTGTGACAGGAGAACGGATACACCATCGCGAACGTGAGCGGCGGCTTGCCCGTGCGTTCTCGCTCGTTCACGACCTGTCGTAGTGCCCGGCCTTGCACCTGAGGCGAAGCGCCTTCCTGGGCGCCGGCTGCCTGCATCGTCTCCCACAGCGGGAGCGATACCGTGATTGCATTGCCGCCGAGACCCAGCGACATGGGCGCGGCCATCGCTACCTGCAGATGGCCGATGCCGAGCGTGGAAGCAACGGCCATCGGGCCGAGCATGTGGGCGGCATCGAAGTGCCCGACGACAAGGCGATCGCGAATGTTCGCCCACGAAGTTTCGCGCACGAGCGTGAGATCGATGCCTTCGTCCAGCGCGAAGCCTTTCTCCGCGGCGGCGACGAGCGGCGCGCAGTCGAGCAGCGGGATGAAGCCAGCGACGACGACGCCCGATGCGGAGTTCATTTCAGTAGCCTTGCTGCGGTCACGACGCTTTGCGCCACTTCGGAGATGCGCCGGTTCTCGTTCATCGCGGCCTTGCGCAGCAGCGCGTAAGCCGCTTCCTCGCTCATGCCTTTGCTCGACATCAGGATGCCTTTCGCCCGATCCACGAGTTTGCGTTCGTCGAGCGCGGCGCGGGCGCGATCGAGCTCCTCACGCAGCTTGCTGAACGCGTTGAAGCGGCTGACGGCCATGTCGAGGACCGCCTTCACGCGCTCCTTCCTGAGGCCATCGACGACATAGGCCCCGACGCCGGCGTCGACGGCCGCTTCGATCATGTCGGTTTCCGATCGATCGACGAACATCGCGATCGGCCGATGAACGCTGCGCGAAACCTGGAACATCTGCTCCAGCACGTCGCGGTTGGGATTCTCGAGATCGATGAAGATGACATCCGGATCGAGATCCACGATGCGGCGCATCAGGTTCTTCATCTCGCGCAGGATCGTCACCCGCGAATAGCCGGCTTCGCGCAGCCCTTCCTCCAGGATGGAAGCACGCATCACGTTCTGATCGACGATCAGAATGTGGAGGGCGGTTTCGGCTGTGGGCTTTTCATCCGGCATCGATGATTGAGGGGTGCAAGGGGTATGCCAGGGGAGCCGCGAGCCGCGAGCCATGAGCGATGAGCCAGAGGTCGCACCAGGACTGCACGATCATCGTGCGTGCGTCCGGGCCAATGCTCCGTCGCAGCCCAGAAACGACTGACGATGAGTCGGCTCACCTGCCCGCGCTCAGGGATTCTCCGCGCGATCACTTCGTCATTCCCGCGTCCGCGGGAATCCATCCGGATCAACGAGATGGATTGAAACCGGCGCTTGCCGTCAGAACGGATCGATGAGGCTTTCGAAGCACGTGGCACACCAGTTGCAACTCTGAGCGCAACGGAGCTGCGTTCTCACTCGAGCGCAGCTCCAACGAACAACGAGCAGGCCCAGCATCGGGCTTGCTGGGCAACGCCGCCGACTTCATTGCGCATACGCACGCGCTTCGAGGTCGGTGGCGTTTTTTTTTGGCTTCGGGAAAGGGAGCGCATTCATGGGCGTGAAGGGTGTGGCGATCTGGCTGAAGGCACTGCGTGCAGCGGGCTTCGCAATGACGATGGCGATCGGCGCAGTGACTGTCGGCCTGGAGGCGCACGCCACCGGCCTGAAGCTCGAGAAGGAACAGCTCAAGCTGGGCTTCATCAAGCTCACGGACATGGCTCCGCTTGCGATCGCCTACGAGAAGGGCTTCTTCGAAGACGAAGGCCTCTACGTCACGCTCGAGCCGCAGGCGAACTGGAAAGTGATCCTCGATCGCGTCATCACGGGCGAACTCGACGGCGCCCACATGCTGGCAGGTCAGCCGATCGGTGCAACGATCGGCTTCGGCACCAAGGCCGATGTCGTCACTGCATTCAGCATGGATCTCAACGGGAACGCGACCACGGTGTCGAACGAGGTGTGGGCGCTCATGAAGCCACATCTGCTCACGGATGCGCAGGGAAAGCCCGTTCATCCGATCAGAGCCGATGCGCTGAAGCCGGTCGTCGAGAAATTCCGGGCGGACGGCAAGGCGTTCAAGATGGCGATGGTTTTTCCCGTGTCGACGCACAACTACGAGTTGCGGTATTGGCTCGCCGCGGGCGGTCTGCACCCGGGCTTCTACTCACCGAGTGATGTGAGCGGTCAGATCCGCGCCGACGTCCTGCTGTCGGTTACGCCGCCACCGCAGATGCCAGCGACTCTCGAGGCCGGAACGATCAACGGCTACTGCGTCGGCGAGCCCTGGAATCAGCAGGCGATCTTCAAGGGTGTCGGCGTTCCGGTGGTCACGGATATCGAGATCTGGAAGAACAATCCCGAGAAGGTATTTGGTGTCACGAGCGCTTGGGCACAGAAGAATCCCAACACCCATCTGGCGGTAGTCAAGGCACTCATTCGAGCGGGCATGTGGCTCGATGCGAACAATGGCGCGAATCGCAAGGAAGCGGCGCAGATCCTCTCGCGCTCCGAATACGTTGGCGCTGACTACCGGGTGATTGCCAACAGCATGACCGGGACATTCGAATACGGCCGCGGCGACAAGCGTGCCCTACCCGACTTCAACGTCTTCTTCCGCTACAACGCCACGTACCCCTTCTACAGCGATGCGGTCTGGTATCTCACGCAGATGCGTCGCTGGGGCCAGATCGCGGAAGCCAAGCCCGATCATTGGTACCGGGACACCGCCAGCAAGGTGTACCGCCCCGATGTCTATCTCAGGGCCGCGAAGCTGCTCGTCGATGAAGGCAAGGCGCGGAAAGAAGATTTTCCCTGGGAAACCGACGGCTATCGCCCGCCGACAAAGGACTTCATCGATGGAATGGAGTTCGACGGCCGCGCACCGAATGCGTACCTCGAGAAGTTCGCCATCGGCCTGAAAGGGCAGCAGAAGGTCGAAGGCGGAAACGTGACTGGCAAGTGACGGGCACCACGCAGCGATACGGGAACGAACCATGAGTGCAAAACGGGCGACGATGGCTAAGGAAGCTGTGAACCAATCGACGGCGACGCCGGCGGCACTACCGCCGGCCGCGAATGCCGAACGTGTGCGACAACCGATCAGGCTCGATCGCGTGTTCGGTGCCCTGGAGGTCATCGGCCTGGGATTCGTCGCCCCGATCGTGAGAATGGTCCGCGGCGAGGATACTCGCGCACAGGCAAAGGAGCTCTGGCAGTCGCTCGGCATTCCGCTGCTGGCGGTCGCGGTGTTCCTGTTCGCGTGGAGCCAGTTGTCGTCGCGGATCGAAACCAGCCTCGGCACGATTCCCGGACCGGTTGCGGTCTGGCAGCAGAGCGGCGCGCTGTGGGAAGACCACAAAGCAGAGCGCGCCAAGGCGGACGCGTTCTACGAGCGGCAAGCGAAGCGCAGCGCCGAGAAGCGGGCCGAAGACCCGAACGCGGAGATCGTGGTCCGGAAGTACACCGGCAAGCCGACTTACATCGATCAGATATTCACGAGTCTGCGGACGGTCTTCATGGGTTTCGTGCTCGCGACCGTGGTGGCTGTGCCAGTGGGAATCCTTTGCGGGCTGTCGACGACGATCAACTCCGCGTTGAACCCTCTGATCCAGGTGTTCAAGCCCGTCTCGCCGCTCGCGTGGCTGCCGCTGGTGACGATGGTCGTCAGCGCGCTGTACGTCTCGACGGATCCGATGTTCGAGAAGTCGTTCCTCGTTTCGGCCATCACGGTCACGCTGTGCTCGCTCTGGCCCACGATCATCAATACGGCCGTCGGCGTTGCGTCGATCGACAAGGATCTGCTGAACGTCGCCAAGGTGCTGCGGCTGCCCTGGCAGACAAAGCTCTTCAAGCTCGTGATGCCCTCGTCGTTGCCACTCATCTTCACGGGCATGCGCCTGTCACTCGGTGTTGGCTGGATGGTGCTGATTGCTTCCGAGATGCTCGCGCAGAATCCGGGCCTCGGAAAATTCGTCTGGGATGAGTTCCAGAACGGGAGCTCCGATTCGCTCGCGCGGCTGATGGTCGCGGTGCTGACGATCGGGATCATCGGATTCATTCTCGATCGGGTGATGCTGACAGCGCAGAGCGCATTCTCGTTCGGAGCGCGACGATGAGCGTGCGAGAGAGGCCGCTGGCGACTGACCAGAGTCGGACACAAGAGGAGACGAGGCCTGCACAAGGTGCTCTGGCCAGTTGCCAGCAGCCAGTCGCCAGCAGCCAACCTGGAGTCGTCCCATGCCCTTCCTCGAACTGAAGAACGTTTCAAAAAGCTACGGTCGCTCATCGGGCGGCTCAGGGGGGCAGCACACGGAAGTGCTGAGCGGCGTGAATCTGCAGATCGAAGAAGGCGAGTTCGTCGCAATCGTCGGCTTCTCCGGCAGCGGCAAGACGACGCTCATCTCGACGATTGCCGGTCTCACTCGTCCCGACAGCGGTGAGATTCTGCTGAAGGGAAAGCCGGTGACGGAGGCCGGCCCCGATCGCGGCGTGGTGTTCCAGAGTTACTCGCTAATGCCGTGGCTCTCCGTGTTCGGCAATGTTGCGCTGGCGGTCGACGCTGTCTTTCCGCGGCTTGCGGCTCAGGAGCGTCGCGAGAAGACACTCGAGTACATCGGCATGGTGGGCTTGTCGCACGCGGTCGACCGCAAGCCCGCGGAGCTCTCGGGCGGAATGCGCCAGCGTGTCGCGGTTGCGAGGGCGCTTGCGATGAGTCCGGAAATCCTCCTGCTCGATGAGCCGCTGTCCGCGCTCGATGCGCTGACCCGGTCGCGATTGCAGGACGAGATCGAGTCGATCTGGCGGCAGCAGCGCAAGACCGTGATCCTCGTGACCAACGACGTCGATGAGGCGCTCCTGCTCGCCGATCGCATCATTCCGCTGCTGCCGGGTCCTCGCGCCACGCTCGGACGCGAGTTCAAGGTGAACTTCGCGCGGCCACGCGATCGGACGACGATCAACCACAGCGAGGACTATCAGCATCTGCGAGCGCAGATCACGCAGTATCTCCTCGACATCGGGGCGAGCCAGGCTGCGCAGGTGCAGGACGGTGTCCCGCTTCCTGAAGTGGTTCCCATCACTGCGTCCAAGGCCGCACGCAGCGCAGTGACGGCGCGACCAGCGGAGAACGCGGACAAGTTCGTCGAGTTCTACGAGGTCAGCAAGGTCTACCCGACGCCCAAGGGACCCTTGACCGTCGTCGATCGATTCAATCTCGACATCCGCAAGGGCGAGTTCATTTCGCTGATCGGTCATTCCGGTTGCGGCAAGTCCACCGTACTCTCGATGATCGCGGGGCTCAACGATCTCTCCAGCGGCGGGATCGTGCTGGATGGGAAAGAAGTCATCTCCGCAGGACCCGATCGGGGCGTGGTGTTTCAGGCGCCGAGCTTGCTGCCGTGGCTGACGGCCCGTGAGAACGTCGCGCTTGGTGTGGAGCAGGTCTATCCGCACGTCGGCGCATCCGAGCGTCGCGATATCGTCGACTACTACCTGGCGCGAGTCGGTCTCGCTGACGCGTTGGACAAGAAGGCCAGCGAGCTTTCGAATGGCATGAAGCAGCGAGTCGGTCTCGCACGGGCGTTTGCGCTGGCGCCGAAACTGCTGCTGCTCGACGAGCCCTTCGGCATGCTCGATGCGCTCACGCGCTGGGACCTGCAGGAAGTGCTGATGGACGTCTGGCGGCGCAATCGCGTTACGGCCATCTGCGTCACGCACGATGTAGATGAAGCCATCCTGCTCGCTGACCGCGTCGTCATGATGACCAACGGTCCGAACGCCCGCGTCGGGCGGATCATGCAGGTCGACCTGCCGCGTCCCCGCACGCGCAAGGCCCTGCTCGAGCATCCGAAGTACTACGAGTATCGCGAAGAGCTGCTGACGTTTCTGGCCGATTGCGACCGTGAACACAAGGTGGCCTGACCCCTGACTACCGACCTAGGGGATTCCCATAGAGATTGCGTGGTGGACACGGAGTAGTGTCACGCGCGCTCTGTGTGTCTCGCCGCATGATCGTCTTTCTTTCTGATCGTACTACTTGCTCTGGGAGGAGCCCATGCACAGATCCGGGTTGATCGTTACCGCGTTGATCCTGAGCACGACCGCGAACGCGACCGATTTCGGTCCCATTGGCGGGGCGATCGGCGAGACGAAGCCGATCATCGACACGCGCCTTCGCTACGAAGGCGTCGACCAGGAGCCGATGGCTGAGGATGCGGAAGCACTGACACTTCGCGCGCGGCTCGGGTTCGAGACTGGCAAGGCGTGGAATACGGCGCTGCTGGTTGAAGGAGAGTTCGTGTGGCCGCTGATCAGCGACTACAACAGCACGATCAATGGCAAGACACAGTACCCGGTCGTCGCGGATCCGGAGAGCTACGAGTTCAACCGGGTACAGCTGACGAATACCTCACTGTCGCAGACGACGATCACCTTCGGTCGGCAGCGCGTGACGCTGGACGATCAGCGATTCGTCGGCAACGTCGGCTGGCGACAGAACGAACAGACATTCGATGCGCTGCGGGTCGTCAACAAGTCGATCACGAACCTGACGCTCGACGCGACGTATTTCAACCAGGTGAATCGCGTCTTCGGCAAGGATTCGCCGCAAGGCCGCTACGAAGGTGACAGCTTCCTGGCCAACGCCGGTTATCAGTTCCCGATCGGCAAGCTGACGGCGTTCGGTTACTGGCTCGAATTCGATCCGATTCCCAATGTGGCTGCGGCGGTCCGTGATTCATCGGAGACGTACGGCCTGCGCTTCGCGGGTGAGCGCCCGCTCAACAAACTGAAGCTCGCCTATGCAGCCTCGTACGCGACGCAGCAGCAATACAGCGACAATCCGCTCAACTTCGACAACGATTACTACCTGCTGGAACTGACCGGCACGTATCGCCAGTTCTACGTCGGCCTCGGCGTCGAAGTGCTCGAGGGCAATGGCGTGAAGGGCTTCACGACGCCGCTGGCCACACTGCACAAGTTTCAGGGCTGGGCCGACAAGTTCCTGACGACACCGGTCGACGGCATCGACGATCGTTACGTCAATGCGGGATTCACCCTGAAGGGCGTCGGCCCGCTCGACACGCTCGGCGCCGCTGCGAGCTACCACACGTACGAAGCAGAACGCATCTCCCAGGACTATGGCTCGGAAATCGATCTGCAACTGCAGGCGAAGTGGAAGCGCTTCATCGGCACGCTGAAGTACGCGGACTACTCGGCGGATGGGCTTTTTACAGATACCGAGAAGTTCTGGGTGCAGGTGGAGTACGTCTGGTAGCCGTCATTCCCGGTGCGCGGGAATGACGATGCACAGGTTCGCAGAGGTCAGGTTCTCTTCTTCGCCGCGCACCCATAAACCTTCGGTTCCGTCGCGCAAACATCCGCCTGTCCGTGTTCCTGCCAGAACGGCAGCAGGCCTTCGGCGCCGACGATATCTTCGAAGCGTGCGTGCTGGCGCAGGAACGCGGTCTTGGGCAGCCAGAAGATGCGCAGGGGAACAGCCTCCTGCTGCTTGTGAAGCCGAAGCATCCGATTGAACACGAAATCGGACTGGCGCAGCGCAGCGCCGCAGACGAGTTCGGTCGAGGGATCGATCAGACCGTCGCTCGCGGCGCGGGTGATCGCCTGGAGTGCTTCCGACGTGCGCTGCTTGTTGCCCGCGGCCCTCAGCAACGGATCGATCCACGCGGCGGCGTTCTTCGTGTTGGTCGCACCCCGAAGTGTCTTCTGCGCGGAATCGACCTGTCCTTCGAGAATGGCTTCGAGTGCTTTGACCTGTGCAATCGCGATCGGCTCGCCTTGCGACTCGCTGGCCGCATTGGCGTCGCCGGTCGCGAGCCGCGCGTACACCAGACATTCGTTGGCGCCGATGCTCGCGGGCTGAAGCAGCGCCGCTCGTTCAGCGATCGGCAATGCGGCGCGAGCGTGGCCCACATCGATGAGCAGACAGGCGAGTCCTTCCAGTGCGGCCGAGGCATTCGCATCGACGGCGATCGCTGCGTTGAAGTACTCGAGTGCCGCGACCCATTCGCCGCGCCGAAGTCGAACCAGGCCCTGGGCGCTCTGCGCGTCGGTGAGAGCGGGGTCGAGTGCGAGTCCGCGTTCGGCAGCCGACTCCGCCAGTTTCGTGAGCGATGCTTCGTCCTCACCGCCGAGTCCGAGATACGCCACCGAGCGCAACGCCCACGCACGGGCAAACTTGGGATGACGCCGAGTCAACGTTTCGAGGCGATTGAGTGTGTCTGAGCTGTCGGCGGCAGGCGGCTGCGTGAAGCCGCGGCCCTGCGGTCCGAACAGTTCGTTCGCGCTGCGCAGGAAGGTCTCGTAGGCGGCGAGGTCCGCGGTGCCGATCAACTGGACCCAATCAGCCCCGGTCCGCGTGGCGCCGAGGAACTCCGGCAGCATCGTCGCGAGAGATTGAATCGTCGCGAGTGAGTTGTCGCCGACCTCGATGGTGCGTTCCTTGTCGACGACATTGTCCGGAGCGAGCAGTTTGACGCTCGCCGCTGTCTGCGGCGGACGCGGAAGCGTGACATGCAGAGTGAAAGTGGGGCGCGCGCCCGGCTCGATGGCCCCGACGCGCATCTGGCCGCGAATGAGGAGGTAGCGCAGTTCTCGTTCCAGCCACGAGGTATCGGCATCCGCTGCCTGATCGGTGCCTTCGGCCGGTGCCGCGCGATCGACAGTGACGCGCAACGGCCGCGATGCATGAAACTGATCGCGCACCGGCGGCGGCGCTGGTTCAGGGGCCTCTTCTGGCGTACATCCGCGCAGGCCGAGCCAGGCGGCGAACGCCGCTGCCAGCACGAGCCCGAGGATTCGCCAGTTGTTCATGGGCGCGAAGGGTGCCAAAGATCGTCGTCCGTGGACAGTTGGCCGTTTGCTGTCAGTACAGAGTTGACGGTAGCCCATGGACTGTCGACAGTCCGTCACCCGTCACCCGTCACCCGTCACCCGTCACCCGTCACCCGTCACCCGTCACCCGTCACCCGTCATGTCAGACCGACCCAACCTCTATCTCCTGCGTGCCGCGGATATCGCCGCACGGTCCCAGACCTTCTCGCATCCCTGGAATCCGGCCTCGGAGATGACGGGCTACCAGCTCGCGAAGTCGACGGGCCTGAAGCGGACCGGTGTGAATCTCGCCCGGATCCCACCCGGCAAGGAATCGTTCGTGTATCACGCCCACTGGCAGGAAGAGGAGTGGATCTACATCCTCTCCGGGCAGGCGATCGCCCGCATCGACGACACTGACTACGAGGTCGGTCCCGGCGATTTCATGGCGTTTCCGACGCCGGGCGTCGCGCATCACCTGCGCAACCCGTTTGATACCGAGCTGGTGTACCTGATGGGCGGTGAACACCGCGACGTCGACGTGGTCGACTTTCCCGATCATGGCAAACGCATGTTCCGCCATCCGAAGGGCGTGGAGATCGTCGACGCATCGGCGGTTCGGCCCTTTGGGCCGCTGGATCAGGAGTAGGAAAGTCTGAACCGGGTTGGCGGTGGATCCGACCTCCGTCGGACTCAATCGCCATGGCGATGCTTGATGGGTGAGACACACCGTCATTCCCGCGCACGCGGGAATCCACCTGACTGAAGGCATGGACTCCCGCTTGCGCGGGAGTGACGGAGGCGATGCTTCGCATGACGTCCGACTGAAGTCGACCCACAGTCAGAGGCCGGACCGCCTCTACGCTTTCGTCAGCTTCACGCTCAACTCCCGCAGCTGCTTCCGCGCTTCCGCATCGTAAGCCTGGGCATTCGCGCGCATCTCCGCCTTGCCGTTGAAGAACAGGCCGGACTTGCCATCGAGTTGCGGTGAGGTCGCGACGTATACGACTGCGTCGGCTCCTTCGTCGACCGTGCTGCGCGGTGCTACGCCGGCGCTGCGAACCATGGCCGTGTCCATGTAAGTGGCCGGATGCAGCGCATTGGCCGTCACGCCCTTGCCCTGGAGCTCTTCCGAGAGATCGACCGTGAACAGGATCTGCGCGAGCTTGCTCTGGCCATACGCACGACCGCCGTCGTAGTCGCGTTCGAGCATTACGTTGCTGAAGTCGACAGGTCGTTGTGCCAGCGAAGCCACATTGACGATTCGCGCCGGTGCACTCGACACCAGGACGGGCAGGAGCTGTCGGGTGAGCAGGAAGGTGGAGAGATAATTCACTGCGAAACGCAGCTCGTAGCCGTCAGGGCTCAGTTCGCGCTGCCGTCCACCCGACGGATCGGTCGAACCGATGCCGGCGTTGTTGATGAGCAGATGAATCTGTTTGTGGTCCTTCGCGACGGCCTCGGCGAAGCCACGAACGGCTGCCATCGACGAGAAGTCGGCGGCATAGAACATCGCGCCGCCGCCCTTCAGTGCATCGATTTCCTTCCTGAGCGCCTCGCCGCGTTCGCGATTGCGTCCGTGCACGATGATGTGGGCACCGGCGTTCGCGAGCTTCAGCGCGACAGCTTTGCCGAGACCGTCGGTCGACCCGGTGATGAGAGCGACTTTGCCTTTCATGGAGGGAATCGTCGGTTCGTCAGCCGTCAGTCCTCGTGACGGGAGCGCGAAGCTGCCGGCAAGGGCGGCGCCGCTGAGCAGGACGGTTCGGCGGGAGAGCGCGGGACGATGCGTCTTCATCGGGCACCTCGATGTGAGATGCCGAAGCCTAACGACAAGCGCCCGCGA
The DNA here is from genome assembly GCF_014202975.1 of Povalibacter uvarum. GTDB lineage: Bacteria > Pseudomonadota > Gammaproteobacteria > Steroidobacterales > Steroidobacteraceae > Steroidobacter > Steroidobacter uvarum. Next base: position 9,770 of record NZ_JACHHZ010000009.1, on the reverse strand, counting down.
CGGGCAGCGCCTTGATGATTCTTGGCTGTGCCGTCAGCGCCGGGAAGCTAGCGCCACTGATTGCCGCCCTGGTCCTGCACCGTCGCCAGCTGGTCGCGACGCGAAAGGCCCTGGAACGTCGATCCGCGCACGAAGACCTTCGCCCGGCTGTCGGCTTCGAACGAGCTCGAGGCGCCTTCGATATAGCTGTTCGCGATGTGAACGGTGCCGTCGTGAACGATCACGCCGGTGCCCGATGCGACGATGTTGCTGTTCGTGATGTAGAGCTCGCAGCCGCCGCGAACAGTGATCGCATCGCCCTCGACATAGATGTTGCGGTTGTCGAAGTGCAGCATGCGCTGGCCTTCGCAGATGATCGGATCGACGGCACGCGGACCCTGGCGGGTGTTGCCGGATGTCGTGCCCGCGCCGGCGGAGACGACACTGATGCCCGGGCCGCTGATCTTCAGCTGACCATCGGTGCGTTCGATCGTGTAGTTTTTCGCTTCCGGCGATGCGGATGCGACGGGTTGCGGAGGAGGCGGTTCCGCCTGCTCCGGGGCGGCCGACGGAGCCTGCGCTACTTGTTCCGGTGAGGGCGGGGCGACCTCAGCGGCAGCGGGCGGGGCCGAAGCGACCGAGGGAGGCGCTGCTACTGCGGGCAGTTCCTTCGGCTTGACGATCTGAGACAGCGGGGCTGCAGCGATTTCCTGCAGCGAAACGGCGCTGACGTCACCTGTTTCCTTGTCGCGCACCGTGAAGACACCTGCCGCTTCGTCGGCTGCGACGATTTCAATCGTCGGATTGCGCTCGAGCGCCGCGCGTATCGACTTGACCTCCGCGTTCTCCTGCTTGGCGCAGCCCGATGCCGCCAGCACTGCGACCACTGCCGCGATCAGCAGTGATCCTTGCTTCCTTATGCTCGAACCGGCTCGCCGCGTCATGGCAATCCCCCGAAGTGGTGAAGCTGCCCTCAGGAAGGCGCAACTTCGATGGACCTATTAAACGCGAAAAACGCACCGCGGTCGAAGCAAGATCCGCGCGCGACGGTCAGGACAAAAACCTACACAAGGGATCTGCGGGAAATGAAGGTGACTCCGTCACTCCCGCGTCGCGAGATGATTATGTCGTCTCATCAGCATGGCGGCGGTGCGCGCGGGTTGCGTTGTGGGTCCGGCTTTAACCGGACGTCATGCCGAAGGCACATGGATTCCCGCGTTCGCGGGAATGACAGCCGTCATGCGAAGCATCGCCTCCGGCGATGACGTCCGACTGAAGTCGGACCCACGCCAGCAGCGACGGCGGATGGTTTCCAGTCACCATCCGCTATCCGCTATCTACTTCTTCTGATGCCAGAGCTTCAGCAACTCCGCTTCCCGTTCAGCCGTCAGGCCGGCGCGAAGCTTCTGTTGCTGTTCGGCGGGACGCTTGTTCTGCCATGCCAGCGTATCTGCGACCGTGGTGTCGAGATCACGGAAACGAAGGCCTTTGGCGACCGCGCGTGCTGAGCTCACGAGCGCAGCGCCAGCGTACTCGCCCGTGGTCGGTGCCCAGATCGGCAGCTCATTGCCCTCGGTGAGTTTCTGCGCTTCGACGAAGGGCACGTCGACCCAGGTGTAGCGCGTGTTGGCTTTCGTGATGCGCTTCGCTGTATCGAGCACATCGACCATCGTGACCGCGCCCGGCGGATTGCATGCGTTGAACTGTCCCGGAATCCGCTGCTCGACGCAGAGTCGCACGAAGTCCGCGAGGTCCCGCACGTCGATGAACTGGACGGGGTCGCTCGGCGTTCCCGGCACGAGCATTTCGCCGCCGCGCGATGCACGCAGTGGCCAGTAGGTGAACCGATCCGTCGTGTCTCCGGGGCCGACGATGTAAGTCGGCCGCACGATCGAACAGGCGTTGCCGTAAGTCTTCTCCACCGTCTGCTCGCACACCGCTTTGAGTGCGCCGTAGTTCGCCGAGATGTCCTCGCTGTTCGGGTCCTTCAGCTCGGCGAGCTTGTAGTCCTCGTCGATGCCCGGCGGCGTCAGGTCGGCGTAAGCGGAGATGCTGGAAATGAACAGGTAGTACTGCGTGTGACCTTTCAGCAGGTCGGCCGTCAGTTTCACGTCCTTCGGCAGGTAACCGGAGTTGTCGATGACGACATCCCAGTCGCGATTCTTCAGCGCATCCACTTGCCCGTGGCGATCGCCCAGCAGCTGCTCGACATCCGGAAACAGCCCGGGATTGCGCTTGCCGCGATTGAACAGCGTGAGCTTGTGACCAGCGGAGCGCAGCGAGTCGACGAAGTGCGGACCGATGAATCCGGTACCGCCGAGGATCAGCACGCGCAGCGGCTTCGACTGAGCGAACACGTTACCGCTGATCATGCTTGCGGCCACTGTGGCTGCGGTCATCTTCAATGCGTCACGTCGGTTCATGAGATGGGTTCCCCGTGATAGAGAGTCGCAGAGTAGCCGCAATCACTGCACAGCGTCACAGCGTCGAAGACGAGGGGAGTGCGCGATGCGGCGAAGCGATAGAGTAGTCGGTGTGGCCTTCTAACTGTGGGTGCGGCTTCAGCCGGACGTTATCGCCGCAGCCGATGCTTCGCATGACGTCCGACTGAAGTCGGACCCACAGCCGGAACCGGATCCCGAGTGCCTCTACTGCGCCGCCGGCGCGATCGCCTCACCCGGACCCGGCTTGTTGTACTGCTCGAGCCACTTGCGGTTCGTCTCGTACCAGAACAGTGAGTTCTGCGGCTTCAGCACCCAGTGATTCTCATCCGGGAAGTACACGAGCTTGCTCGGCACGCCCTTGTTCTGCAGCGTATTGAACAGCTCGAACGAGTGGTTCACGTTCACCCGCAGGTCGAGCTGGCCGTGAATGATCAGCGTCGGTGTGTTGAAGTTCGCCGCGAACATGTGCGGCGAGTTGCGGTTCGTGCGCTCGAAGTCTTCCCAGTACTCGCCATAGCGCTGCTTGTTCGCGCCGAAATCCGTCGCCGAATGCGTGTAGAGGTTGTAGACACTGGCGTGCGCGACGAGCGTCTTGAACGGATGCGGTTTGCCCAGCAGCAGCGTGGCGAGATAACCGCCGTAGCTGCCGCCGCCCGCGGACAGACGATTCGCGTCGATCCAGGGTTGTGCGGTGAACCATTCGGCGGCCTTGATCGTGTCCTGATACGGCAGCTCGGCCCATTCCTTCGTGATCGAGTCCGTCCAGGCCTGGCCGAAGCCGCTCGAGCCGTGGAAGTTGTGCCACGCGGTGACGTAGCCCCAGTTCGCGAAGACCTGCGCGTTCCAGCGCCACTGCACTGCGTCGGTCATGCCGTTGTGCGGTCCGCCATGAAGCAGCAGATGCAGCGGCCATTTGCGATCCGGCGTGAAGTTGGGCGGATAGACCACCCACATCTGCACGTCATCGCCGTTCGCGCCCTTGTAGGTGACGCTTTCGACCTTGCCCTGCGTGAGGTTCGCAAGCGCAGCGTCGTTGAAGTCCGAGAGCTTCGTCGCCGCGCCGGTGCGCGCGATGATGCTGACGAGTGTCGGCGGTTCGATGAAGCTTTCGCGCAGACCGATGATGACCGGGCCGCTCCCCGCGACAGCGAGGGCACCGAAGCTGCTGCGATTCGTCACGGCGCGGGGCTCGCCGCCATTCGTATCGAAGCGATAGACGCGGCGCGTGCCCGCATCGTCGATCGCGCCGAAGAGCGCCCCCGAGTCGGGCGACCACACTAAGCCATCGGCGGAGCGATCCCAGTTCTCCGCGAGATTGCGGGTCGTGCTGCCGCGGCGATCGTGGATCATCAGGCGTGCGCGGTCCGCGTAGAACCCCTTGATGAGCTGACGGCGGAAGGCGAGGTGCTTGCCGTCCGGGCTGTAGAGCGGGTTGCTGTCGTTGGCGGGATTGTCGGTCGTGATGTTGCGGGCTTCGCCGCCGTCGATCGGCATCACGAAGATGTCGAAGTTCGGATCGATGCCGCTCGGGTCGAGATTCGCCGCGAACGCGATTTCCAGACCGTCGGGCGACAGGTCGTAGGAGCCGCGATCCGGTGCGCCCGTGTCGAGCCAGCGTCCCGAACCGAGCGTGATCGCTTTCGGGTCGCCGCCGTCGATGCCGATCGAATACACATGCGGCTGGCGGTCTTCCTGGAAGTGATCGAAGTAGGAGAAGGGCGCCTTGTCCCAGACCTTCGCGGTCATCTTCGATTCGGAGCGCTCCTTCATGCGGGCCGCCGCTTCCGGCCACGTCTTCAGCTCCGGCCAGACCGAAGTAATGAACGCGATGCGTCGCGAATCCGGAAACCACTTCGGCGCGCTCGCGCCGGTCGGGACGTTCGTGACGCGGCGCGCTTCACCGCCATCCACTGCGATGACATAGATCTGCGCTTCCTTGTCTTCGCCGCGCTTGGACACGAAAGCGATCAGTTCGCCGTCCGGGCTCCAGGCCGGCGAGTTGTCGTTCGACTGGCCGCCGGTCAGTTGCCGGGGTTTTCCGGACTTGGTGGGCACCAGCCACAGATCGCTGTCGCCCTGGTTTTTCTCGATGTCATAAGTCGTGACGGGAACGACCGCGAGCCGCCCGTCCGGAGAGATCGCCGGATCGGCAAGCCGCTTCAGCTTCCACATGGCCTCGGCCGTGTACGGCTGCGCGGCAGCCAGCCCCGAAAAACCGAGAAAGGCGCAGAAAATCAGGGCGAAATACGGTTTTCCCTTAATACGGCGCGATGTCGGAACTGTGATGCTCATCAGGAACCTCTGCGGCTGTGGACCGTCCGAAGGGCAGTGTAGCGAAGGTGACGTAAGTTGCCTGCCCGGCCATGAATCGCGGTGCAGTTCGAACCTGAGACCTGCATCCATTTCTGGCTGACGGCAGCGTCGTAAAATTTGTGTCACATGAGCGCTCGCGTTGGCGCGGGAGATGTGCGGCTCTCGACGAGACGGAATACCGCAAAGCTGTCAGGACGACGCATCGACGCTCTCAACGCCAGCTGTTGCCGCTGCCTCACTGTCGAGGCGCCGGCGAACTTGTTGTACCAATCGAGGGCTTCCTCAAAGTGATCCAAGCCAAAAATCGTAATCGCCTGCCGCTGCCGCAGCCTGCCACGGTGCATATCCGTCGTTCCTACGCCGAGTCGCGTTTCGGTCAGATCCATGTCTGGACCGCGTACCCGTCCGGCGGCGGCTTCGATGAGCGTACGCCGCTGCTGTGCCTGCATCACGCGGGCGGTTCGGGCCGCTTCTTCGCGCCGATGCTGCGTGAGCTCGGCACCGATCGCAGCGTCTACGCCGTCGATCTTCCGGGTCACGGCACATCCGATGCGCCGTCGGCCAAGTCTTCGCTGGCTGACCTGACGAGCGCCGTGGGTGATTTCCTCGACAGCCTGCGCCTGCGCACGGTCGATGTGTTCGGCTATCAGCTCGGCGCCGTCGTGTCGGCTGAACTGGCCATCGCACGCGCTCAGCAAGTGCGTCGCCTGATGCTGTGGGGCGTTCCGGGTTATGCCGCGCAGGATCGCGTAGCTGTGCTCGCCCAGCCGATGCGTGAAGACGGCAGCGACGTGATCGAAGACTGGCGCCGCGCCCTCGAGAATCGCGGCCCGGGCACTTCGGTGGCGGCTGTCGCCGACGACTTCAGCGATCGCCTGCGTGCGGGATCCGTGGGTGCACGTGCTGCCGCTGCGGTCGCCGACTATCCGGCCAGCGAGCGTCTGCCGCTCGTGCGCCAGCAGTCGCTCGTGATGCGCCTGAAGGACGAGTTCTGGGACCACGCTCCGCGTGCCCGCGCTTCACTGTCGAATTCGTCGATGCTCGATCTGTCGGAATACGGGCAGGGGTTCATCAGTGCGGCACCGCAGAGGTTTGCGGCGGTGGCGAGAGAGTTTCTTGATCGATGATCGAGGAGCCAGCTAGCCACTAGCCGGCTAGCCATTAGCCAGACAGGGAAACTCCCCGCTCGGGGAGTTTTTCTTTTTGGGCTTTCGCCCAGATGCTTCGCATGACGTCCGGCTGAAGCCGGACCCACAACCAGATCCGCTCGTCGGTCTTTGTTCTGGCTAGCCTGCTAGCCGGCTAGTAGCTAGCTGGCCCTCTTCCTCACATCCCTCTCTCCCAGCTCCACGAACACGCCAGCCCCGCAATCAGGCAAGTCGTTGCCCACCGACTCGACAACAGCAGCGTCGTCCCGATGCCGATCTGGCGCGCACGCGCGACACTGATCACAGCGGGAATCGCCAGTGCGATGCACGTGGTGCCGCCGAACATCAGGCCACGCTGCCACCATGAAACATCCACCAGTGCGGCGAGTCCCCAGCTCATCCAGAACAGCCAGCCGAGTGCGATGCCCGCGACGAGGTGGAGCAGGATGTCCGGCACGTCGAGTTGCCGGCTGCCGATGTTCGCGGCCCGGATGCGCGGCTGGATCATCTCGGCGATCGACCACAGAACGGCGTGGGCCAGCAGGCTTACGAGTCCGCTCAGGGCACCGGTCAGAAGCAGATACGAACGTTCCATCAGGAGAAGTAGATAGCGGATAGCGGATGGCGGATGGGAGGAGGCCGGAATCCGGGCGGCAGTGCGTTCTTTCTATTCACCGGGCTGACTACCGCAGCGGTGGCAGATGCGACAAGCCCTGCATCATCCGCTCGATTTCGTCGTGAGTGTTGAAGATGCCGAGCGACAGTCGCATCGCGTCGTTCGTGGCGGGCCACTCGACCGCGGCGATATGCACGCGATTGATCTGGGCGAGTGCTGAGACGACGCCCGTGGCAACGCGACCGGGCATACGGAAGGTGAGAATGCCTGCCCACAATCCCGGGGCGCCGGACGTCACCAGCTCGATGCCCGGAAGCTGCTGCAGCCGCATGCGCGTATAGAGCACCAGCTCGCGGATGCGGGCCTCGATTCGCGCACGCGTCACCTGTGACTGAAAGTCGAGCGCAGCTTCGCTGCCTCTGAGCGCCGGCCACAGCTGCGGAACGACGTTACCGAATTTGTGCAGCGCTGCCGGCACGCCGTCGTTACCGAGACTGCGCGTCGGTGTCGCGATCGGCGGCGATGCATCGATTCCACGCGGCTCGGACGCCCATATCCGGTCCAGCACTTCGCGACGGATGTAGAGCATGCCGCTGCCGTGCGAGCCGGCGAGCCATTTGTGAAAGCCCGCGGCGTAGAAGTCGCATGCCAGATCCGAGATCTGGAAGCTCAGCATCCCGAAGGCCTGTGCGCCGTTGACAACCGACAGGACATTACGCTGGCGCGCGAGGTGGCACAGCTCGCGCACCGGCATCACCGTGCCGTCGGCGTATTGCACCTGACTGATCGCGATGACGCGGGTCTTGTCCGTGAATCCCGCAGCGATCACGTCAAAGATCGCCGAGGAACTTGCGGGCGACGCCGGCAACACGACCTGCTTGACGATGATTCCACGTCGTCGCGCGAGAGTGAGCCATGGACTCAGCGCAGCGGGGTGCTCCTGAGTGGTCGTCAGAATCTCATCGCCGGGTGCCAGATCGAGTCCGGATGCGACGAGGCTCAGCGCTTCGCCGGTCCCGCGGGTGAAGACGATCTCATCGAGGGTGCAGCCCGCGAAGGCGGCGAATCGTCCGGCCAGCCGCGTCGACTCGATGCCCCAGCGATCGCTGTTGGCGAAGTTCGGCAGCTCGTTGCTCTGGATTTCCCGCGAGCGGTATTCGGAAGCCATCGAAAGACGCAGCGTGGGTCCCACGCTCGCCGTATTCATCCAGGCTTCGCGGGCATCAGCGACGGGCTGGACCCGGACCCACTGCCACAGTTCGCGCGACGATGTCGGCAGGTCGAGCGGTTGAGCCGCCGCGGTGCTGGCTAAGCCGGTCGTTCCGAGCGCAGCGGCACCCAGGGCGCCGGTGACGGTGGTGGCGAGGAGTTCGCGGCGGGTCAGTCTTGCAGGGTTGTCCGGGTGATCGTGCATCGCGAGGGCAATTCAAGGGTGAGGAGCTGGCGGACATTATTGCTCACTTCCTGCTACCGTATCTGCACTGGCCGCCGCTCATTCCTATGTCCAACGATTATCTCGAACGCATCCTCAAAGCGAGGGTGTATGACGTCGCTACCGAATCGCCGCTAGAAGCCGCACCGCGGCTGAGCCGTCGTATCGGCAATACCGTGCTGTTCAAGCGCGAGGACCTGCAGCCGGTCTTCTCGTTCAAGATTCGCGGCGCCTACAACAAGATTGCCCATCTTTCGCAGACAGCCGCCCAGCGCGGCGTCATCTGTGCATCCGCCGGCAATCACGCCCAGGGCGTCGCCCTCGCGGCGAGCCGCCGGGGTATTCCGTCGACGATCGTGATGCCGATCATCACGCCGCAGATCAAGGTCCAGGCCGTGATCGGCTTCGGCGGCAACGCCGTCCTGCACGGCGACGATTTCGACCAGGCATATGAACACGCCCTGCATCTGGCCCGCGAAGGACAGCTGTCCTTCATTCATCCTTTCGACGATCCGGACGTGATCGCCGGCCAGGGTACGATCGGCGTGGAGATCCTGCGGCAGCGCTCCGCCGACCAGATCGACGCGATCTTCGTGCCTGTCGGCGGCGGTGGGCTGATCTCCGGGATCGGCGCGTACGTAAAGCAGCTCTTCCCGAAGATCCGCGTGATCGGCGTCGAGCCGGAAGATGCGGATGCGATGTACCAGTCGCTCCAGGCGCGCAAGCGAATCACGCTCGATCGCGTAGGCAATTTCGCGGACGGCGTGGCAGTGCGGCGTGTCGGCGAAGAGCCGTTCAGGCTCTGCCAGCAATACGTCGATGAAGTCGTCGTGGTGACGAACGACGAGATCTGCGCCGCCATCCAGGACATCTTCGAAGACAACCGCGCGATCGTCGAACCGGCGGGTGCGCTCGCGGTTGCGGGCATCAAGAAGTTCGTCGCGCGGGACAATTGCCGGGACCGTTCCTTCGTCGCGATCAACAGCGGCGCCAACATGAACTTCGACCGCCTGCGCCACGTCGTCGAGCGCGGCGACATCGGCAGCATGCGCGAAGCGACGATCGCGGTAGAGATTCCCGAGCAGAAGGGCAGCTTCCTGAAGTTCTGCGAGGCGCTCGGCCGCCGCAGCGTCACGGAGTTCAACTACCGCTACAACGAGAACGGCGCCGCGCACATCTTCGTCGGTCTCGGGCTGACGGAAGGCCGCAAGGAAAAGGAAGCGGTCCTGCAGGTGCTCAGGCAGAGCGGGTATCCCGTGATCGATCTCAGCGACAACGAGATGGCCAAGCTCCACGTGCGCTACATGGTCGGCGGCCATCCCGGCAATCTCGCGGACGAGCGCCTGTTCCGGTTCGAGTTTCCGGAGCGCCCGGGCGCACTGCTGAAGTTCCTGCACGCCATCGGCACGCGCTGGAATATCTCGCTCTTTCACTACCGCAATCACGGATCGGACTACGGGCGCGTGCTGGCCGGAGTCCAGGTGCCGCCTGGCGAGAGCGTCGATCTGGACCTGCACCTGCGGGAGCTGAAGTACGTCTATACGGAAGAGACGGAGAACGAGGCGTACGCGCTGTTCCTGGGAGGGAAGGGGTAGGAGAGGCGACGAGCGATGAGCGGCGAGCGATGAGCCGCAGCTGGATCGCGCATCCCGCGTGGGTCCGACTTCAGTCGGACGTAATCGCCGAAGGCGATGCTTCGCATGACGTCATTCCCGCGAACGCGGGAATCCATCTGCCTGCGGCATGACGTCCGGCTAAGGTGGTCTCAACGGGTCGATGCAACATCATCCACTAGACCGGAGGTGTGAGATGTTGCGTAAGAGACTATCAGCTGAAGA
>NZ_JACHHZ010000008.1 GCF_014202975.1 Povalibacter uvarum | reverse complement strand
GCCTCGGCCGGGTGCCGCCCCTCACCTTCATGCCGAGGCGAGCAAGCGCTGGAAAGTCTACTTTGGAGTTGTGTCCTTGACGGGGGAGCTTACGGCGGAAGTATGAGTACGCCCAACAAACCGTTCCAGAGGACGCGTTCAAAGCAACGCGCCTCTGAACGGTGGCGTTAGGCATCAGAAATGCGGATCAGCAACGTCGTCGGACTGCTTGGAGGGATGGCTTTTACCGCCACTGGCCTTTTCTGCTTGGTGGCTTTCGATTGCCGCACGTCTCTAATCTTTCCGATCACAGCTTCAAAATCCCTCAAGCCAATCGTTGAAGAGCCATTTGCTCTATCGTGCTGCGAGTGCGTGGTGAGCCCAAGCGGTGTGCTTTGGTTGGCTTGCATTGCTGCAATGGTGTTCATGATTTCCGGCGCTCTGGCATCGCGCATAGGCGAAACAAAGTCGCCTGGACGCGGGGCGTTGGCAGTGGGTTTGGTGTTCGGCGCGACACTTCTTCAAGCCGCAACATCAGGAGGCGAAATTGACGTTGCGCAGACGACACTAATTGGCGTCGGAGCATTGCTTGGAGCAATTGCATGCGCGTACGGTGCTGCTTATCTAGCAATACGCAATGCCCAACAAGCGCATCAACACTGCACGCAATGCGTGCCCGACTGGCAAAGTCCTTCGTCCATCGTGGAAGACAATCTCGATCGGATTCGGCAACGCCACTTGGACTTCATGCAGGCACGACTCGGTAGTTCGGAGGGCGACGTCGAGCGAGATGAAATCCCCGAACGCTACCTTGGCTTCGGTGTAGCGCTGGGAGCAGCGGTCGGCGTGGCTATGGGTACCGCTTTCGGAGTTGCTCTCGGCAACTTGGCGTGGGGCATTGGCTTCGGTCTTTGCATTGGCGCCGGCGTTGGCATCGCACTCGGTGCTGTGCGGGGCAACAAGCAGGCCTAGACGGGTGCGCTAGCGGCGGTTCGGGGCGTTCACTCGAACGCCTCGCGCGCTCGGTCTTTCGCCAAGGATGGAAGGGCGCGGAAGCGCCCGGAAGGTCTCGTGGTGCCGGTAGAGGGAATCGAACCCACACACCCTTTCGAGTAACGGATTTTGAGTCCGTCGCGTCTACCAGTTCCGCCATACCGGCACGCTGGAAACCTTCGCCCATGGAACGGGCACTTCCGTCCACCGGCAGGCCGATGGACACCGGTCGCTGAGGGAGCCGGTCGAAGGGGGCGGAAGTATAAGGAGCGTCAGGGTGTCTGGCTACCGGGCGCGCGCCTCCGGAAGATTTTCCGGGTACCTGCGACCTTTTCCCGGGCCGTGGCATCTATAAAGCCACGATGTCGCAATTCATGGGGATACAGGTTTCTCCCGAGACCATCCGCGCTGCCGCGCGGGGGGAGAACGCCGCTCATGAGGCGATCTATCGCGAGTGCAGCCGGGCGGTCTATTCCCTGATCCGCCGGCTGATTACCAACCACGCAACGGCCGACGATCTGCTTCAGGACGTGTTCGTGGAAATTCTGCGCAGCATCGGGACCTACACGGGTGAAGGTGCCTTCGGCGGCTGGATACGGACGATTGCGGTCAACAAGTGCCTGATGCACCTGCGTTCGCCCTGGCATCGCAATTTCTTTGGACTGGATGCGGACGACGATGAGTCCGCGACGTTCGTGCCCGTCGACCCCGGGCCTCGTCCGGATGCGCAGCTTGCGGTCGCGGATCTGGAGCGCGCGCTGGCGACGCTGCCGCCACTGACTCGCAGCGTCGTGCTGCTGCACGACGTCGAAGGTTACAAACATCACGAGATCGCCCGATTGATGGGGCGGTCGACAGGGTTTTCCAAATCACAGCTGGCTCGAGCCCATGCGCGCCTGCGCAAAGTGCTCGATCCGGATGTGCCGGAGACGCATCGAGAGAATCTGCAATGCACGCCGATATCCAACAACTGCTGAGTCTGCGCGACGGTGAACCCGTCGATGCGGATGTCATGCGACACGTAGAGAACTGCACCGTGTGCGGAGGCGAACTCGCTCGGCTTGTGCGAATGCAGTCGCGATTGCAGGCGTTGCCGCCGATCGATCCCCCTGCGATGGCGTGGGAGCGCATCGATATCCGGGTGCGTGAAGCGTCATCGCCGCAGCCTCGGCGTGTGCCTTGGGCAATCGCGGCTGCGGTTGCGGTGACGGTGGTCAGCGGTCTGCTCGTGCGTGAGGTCGACACCGTGAGCGAAACCGCTCCGGTCGCCATCGTGTCGACGCAGGAACAATCGCCGCCGGTAGCGACCGCGATTCCGCTGGAAGCGCTGGTGGCGCAATCGCAAGAACTCGATGAATTGCTGCTCTATCTGCCTCAGCGTCCGGCGGTCGAGCGCGTGTCGATGGCTGCGACGATCGACACGATCGAGCAGCGCGTGCAGTGGCTCGATCAGCAGCTGTCGTATGCGTCGGACACGGGCCTCAACGAGGAGCAGGCATATCAGCTCTGGCGTGAGCGGGTGGATCTGATGGATTCGCTGGTCAAGGTGCGCTATGCCGAAGGTCGCAGTCTCTCTTTCTGAAATGTCATTCGAGGTGCGGAGAATCCGATGAATACGAAAAGATCACGACCCGGATCGATCGCAGGGATTGCGGGTGGGCTTTCGCTCGCGTTGCTGGCGACACTCGCCGGCGCTGCCGAAGTCGAGAAGACCGAGCCGAATCGCGCCGACATGCAGCAGAAGCTCGAAGCCGCGCAGAAGCGACTCGATGCAGCGGCCCGCGAAGTTGCCGATCTCAGCATGTCGATCTCCGGTGATGTGATGCCGCGCGTAGTGCACGCTCATCGCATGATGGCAAGCCGTGCCGTTCTCGGTATCAACGTCGGCGGACGCGAGAACGAATCCCGCCAGGACGGTGTGGTGATCCAGAGCGTCAGTCCGGGCGGAGGCGCGGCCGACGCCGGTCTGAAGGCAGGCGATGTGCTCACCGAGATCAACGGCAAGGCGTTGAAGCAGACGGGTGACGAGTCTCCGCGCAGTCTGCTGCTGGAGGGGATGCGCGCTGTGAAGTCGGGCGACAAGGTCGCGGTGAAGTATCAGCGCGACGGCAAAGTGGCGAGCGCCACAGTCACAGCCCAGGAGCCCGCGGACAGATTGTTCAATCTGAGGGTTCCGGGGCCGCCCGGTGCCCCGATGCCGCCGATGCCGGCGTTCGCCTTCTCACGACTCGATGGCGTGTTCGGTGCCGCGGAGTTCGTGAAGCTGACGCCGAAGCTGGGTCAGTACTTCGGAACCGAGAAAGGTCTGCTCGTGGTACGCGCTCCCCGCGATTCGAGACTCAAGCTGGAAGAGGGTGACGTGATCGTCGACATCGATGGGCGGGTGCCTTCGAGTTCGTCGCACGCGATGCAGATCCTGAGTTCGTACGAGCCGGGCGAGAAGCTGCAGCTCAACGTGCTGCGGATGAAGAAGAAGCTGACCGTCGACGTCACGATCCCGGAAAACGCGCGGGGCAGCTGGGAACGTCGCCTCGACCCGGATGAAGATGTGTTCATTCCGGCCTCGCCTGTTGCGGCGGCAGTACCGGCAATGAGCATCGCGCCAGTGTCGGTCACCCGGCCGATGCCCGCGGCGGGAGCGGAAGTTCACATCATCACGGCAGAGGAGCCGCTCTGAGGGTTTCCTGCTGTGGGTCCGGCTTCAGCCGGACGTCATGCCGAAGGCATGCCTTGCTCCGTCACTCCCGCGCACGCGGGAGTCCATCCTGTTTCCCAGAAATGGACTCCCGCTTTCGCGGGAATGACTGGAATGCGACGGCATGCTTCGCACTACCCCGTCCCCGTCCGGGAAACGCCCGGTCCCCAGCCAGCCGCTTTCCTGATACCGTTCGCGCCGCATGCGGCGCAGCGACTTTGCCTACGAACTTCCCACTGAACTCATCGCACAGCGACCCGCGTTGGAGCGGTCGGGCAGCCGACTGCTTCATCTGCGGCGCGACGGTGCGATCGAGGATCTCCAGTTCGTCGACCTGACGCGTCTGCTGCGTCCCGACGATCTGCTCATCTTCAACGACACTCGGGTCATCCCGGCGCGCGTCATTGGCGCCAAGCCCACCGGTGGTCAGGTCGAGATACTCCTCGAGCGCATTCTCGAAGGGCAGCGGATCCTCGCGCACGTGCATGCGAGCAAAGCCTTGCGAGCTGAAGTGCCGGTGCATCTGCCCGGCGGTGTCGAAGCGCGATTCATCGGTCGGCACGACGATCTGTTCGAGCTGGAGCTGAGCGGCGACCCGCTCGAATACTTCGAGCGCAACGGATCGATGCCGCTGCCCCCGTACATCGAACGCACGACCGAGTCGGACGACGCGACGCGTTACCAGACCGTCTATGCAAAGGAGGCGGGCGCCGTGGCGGCACCGACGGCAGGGCTGCACTTCGACGATGCAATGATCGAGCGGTGCAAGCGGGCGGGGATCCGCACTGCTTACGTGACCTTGCATGTCGGTGCCGGGACGTTTCAGTCGATCCGTGTCGACGATCTCGATCAACACCGCATGCATCGCGAACGGGTGCGCGTCGACCAGGATGTCTGCGATGCAGTGGCGGAAACCCGCAAGCGGGGCGGACGCGTCGTTGCCGTCGGCACGACCGTGGTGCGAAGTCTGGAATCGGCGTCGGCTTCCGGGACGCTCCAGCCCTTCAATGGTGAAACTCAGCTGTTCATCCGGCCGGGCTATCGTTTCCGGTCCGTGGACGCGCTGCTCACGAACTTCCATCTGCCCGAGTCGACACTCCTGATGCTCGTCTGTGCCTTTGGTGGGTATGAGGCCGTATTGCGGGCCTATCGGCACGCTGTTATCCAGCGCTACCGGTTTTTCAGTTACGGCGATGCCATGTTCCTGGAAAAGTCCGAAACCTAAAGTCCCGGTCTCTCGCATACAATCTCCGCCCCACGTCGCGCCCGCGCCCCTCCATGCCCCTGCAATTCGATCTTCTGAGCACCGATGGCACAGCCCGGCGAGGCCGTCTGACTTTTCCACGCGGAATCGTCGAGACGCCGACGTTCATGCCGGTCGGTACTTACGGGACCGTCAAGGCCATGACGCCGGAGGAGCTCACCGGCATCGGCGCGCAGATCATCCTGGGGAATACCTTCCACCTGATGCTTCGCCCGGGCATGGAAGTGATGCGGGCTCACGGCGGCTTGCACCGCTTCATGCACTGGCAGGGACCGATCCTCACCGACTCCGGCGGCTTCCAGGTTTTCAGCCTCGCGACCCTGCGCAAGATCACCGAGGAGGGCGTGAACTTCCGTTCGCCCGTGAACGGCGATCCCATCATGCTCACCCCCGAGCGCTCGATGCAGGTGCAGCGCGATCTCGATTCGGACATCGTGATGATTTTCGATGAGTGCACGCCGTACCCGGCGACGGAGAGCGAAGCGAGAAAATCGATGGAGCTGTCGTTGCGCTGGGCGGCGCGCAGTCGCGCTGAGTTCAACCGGCTCGAGAACCCGCATTCGCTGTTCGGTATCGTGCAGGGCGGCATGTACGATGCGCTGCGGCGTGAGTCGATTGCTGGCCTGACGCAGATCGGATTCGACGGCTATGCCATCGGCGGACTCGCGGTCGGCGAGCCGAAAGCAGAACGCGAGCGTGTGCTGGAGGCGATCGAGAAAGATCTGCCGCGCAACCGGCCGCGCTATCTCATGGGCGTCGGTACACCGGAAGATCTCGTTGAGGGCGTCCGGCGCGGCGTCGACATGTTCGATTGCGTCATGCCGACACGACACGCGCGCAACGGTCATCTCTTCACGTCGACAGGTGTCGTGAAGATCCGCAATGCACAGTACGAAGCGGATACCCGACCGCTCGATGAAAACTGCGGCTGCTACACGTGTGCCAACTACACCCGCTCGTACCTGCGGCATCTCGACCGTTGCAGCGAGATCCTCGCCGCGCGGCTCGGCACCATCCACAATCTCTTCTTTTACCTGTCGCTCATGAAGTCGATCCGCGGCGCCATCGAGCAGTCGCGCTTCGATGCATTCGCTGCCGAGTTCTATGCGCAGCGCCGCGGTACAACGGAAGTCGAGCCGATCGCCGGTGCGGTCGAGGACGAATAATGCTGTCCGATCTGCCTACCGCTCCGTGGTTCCGCCGCGTTCTCGTCGCGGGCCTGATCCTCGGCATCGTGTTGCTGACCTTCACGGTCCTGCAGCCGTTCATCGTGCCGCTGATCTGGGGCGCCATTCTTGCGTACGTGAGCTGGCCCTTGCAGCAGCGGATGATTCGCTGGATGCGCGGACGCGTCGGCCCCGCATCGCTCGTGACGACGTTGATCGTGTCGCTCGCCATCGTCGTCCCGCTGGTCTGGCTTGCCCTGATGCTGAGAGTGGAGGCCATTTCGGCGTACGCGACAGTACAGAATTTCCTGGCCTCGAAGCCGCAGTTGCCGGCGGCAATCCGCGACCTGCCCTGGATCGGCCAGGTCGCGCAGGAAACGCTGCAGCAGATGTCGCAGGACCCGAAGGCGATCGGGCAGCAGTTCGTGCTGCTCATGGAAGAATCTTCCGTCGAGGTCACGCGACTGATCGGTGGTGTCGGCCGCAACGTCGCGAAGCTGTTCTTCGCCGTGCTGTCTATGTTCTTCCTGCTGCGTGACGGACCTCGCCTGTTGCACGATGCACGCGCAATTCTCGAGGGCATCCTCGGTCCGACGGTTCGAGACTATCTCGAGGCGATTGGTGCGACGACCCAGGCCGTCGTGTACGCGCTCATCCTGGGCGCTCTTGCACAAGGCGCGGTTGCCGGAATCGGCTACTGGATCTTCGGCATCAAGGCGCCCGTGCTCGTCGGCGCGGTCACGGTGCTGGTTGCGCTAATTCCGTTCGGCGCGCCGCTCGTGTGGGGCTCGCTCTCGATCTGGCTCATCGTCAGCGGCAACGTCTGGCCCGGCGTCGGCCTCATGCTGTGGGGACTGTTGCTGGTCAGCTGGGTCGACAACATCGTGCGTCCGCTCGTCATATCGAACGCGACTCGCATGCCTTTCCTGCTCGTCGTTTTCGGTGTGCTGGGCGGCGTGCTGGCCTTCGGCCTCGTCGGTCTCTTCATCGGGCCGGTCTTGCTGGCCGTGTCGCTCGCGATCTGGCGGGAGTGGCTCGAACAGCACCAGAAACCGGAAGGCGAAGTCGTCAGCTGAGGATCCGCGAACGGAGTTTCACACGGAGATCACGGAGATCGGATTTTTCGTTCTCTCTACCTCCGTGTACTCCGTGAACTCCGTGTGAAATTCCTATCTCTCTACTTCCCGGCCTTCAGCAGCACCTTGTCGATGCGGACACCGTCCATGTCCATGATCTCGATCTTGAGATCGCGCCACGTCAGTGTGTCGCCGGCCTTCGGGATGCGACCGAGTCGCGCGAGGACGAATCCCGCGACGGTGTGATAGTCACGGCCGACCATGTCGCGACGACCGAGCCGCTGCTGCAGCTCCTCTATCGACAGATGGCCGTCGACTAGCCACGAGCTGTCTTCTCTCTGCAAGGCCTCAGGACGCTCGCGACTGCCGAGTTCAGGTAGTTCGCCCGCGATCGCCTTGAGAATGTCGATGGGCGTCGTGATGCCTTCGATCTCGCCGTATTCGTCGGTGACGATGGCCAGGTGCGTGCTCGATTTCTGGAACTGATCGAGCATCTGCAGCACCGAGAGCGAATCGGGAATGTGCAGCGGGGGCTGCAGGTCGCGTTCGGCGTCGAGACGTCCGCGATGAACGACTTCGCTCAGGTCCGCGAGCGAGATCATGCCGAGGAGGTTGTCGAGCTTGCCGCGCGCGACCAGGAATCGCGCATGGCCGCTTTCCTTCGCCTGCTGCCACAGCGATTCGAGCGGTTCTTCCAGATCGAGCCAGATCACGTCCTGACGCGGCACCATGATCGAACCGACCTTGCGATCGGCGAGGGCCATCACGCCTTCGAGCAACCGGCGCTCGGAAGCCAGGAACACGCCCGCGTGCGTGCCTTCCGCGACCAGTGCCCGAACGTCGTCTTCCGTCACCGCCCCCTGCGAAGCGGAGGAGACCGGCAGGATCTTCAGGACCAGGTTGACCGAACCCCGCAGCAACCGGACCGGATACGCCATGATCTTCGCGAACACTCGCATGACCGGTGCCACGAACATCGCGAGCGACTCCGCGTGCGTAAGGGCAACGCGTTTGGGCACCAGCTCCCCGACGATGAGCGAGAAGAAGGTCACGAGGACTACGATGATGCCGAATGCGACATCGTCAATCTCGATGTAGGGGATGGCGATGCCATAGCCGGTCAGCACCCCGGTGAGCCAGGACTGGAGCGCGGCGCCGCTGTACATGCCGGTCAGGATGCCGATCAGGGTAATCCCGATCTGGATGGCGGAGAGAAACACGGTCGGGTCCTCGGTCAATGCGAGAGCCGACTTCGCGCCGGACCGCCCCTGTTCGGCGGCGGCCTGCAGGCGGGTGCGCTTGGCGGACACGAGCGCCATTTCCGACAGCGCAAAGAACCCGTTCAGGAGAATCAGCAGGAGGATGACGACTATTTCACCGGTGGGCATTGAAGCGACCTGTGGGTAACCCCATGGCCCGGCAGTGTACCCAAACCGAGGCGCGGCGAGGGGAGGCGGGATTAGGGCCCGCGAAGGCCGCGTGTATAATGCGCCGCTCATTTGGGCCGGGCTTCCGCGCCGGACCCATTTTCCTTCCAGTTTTGAACAGGGGAATCCTAGATGGATTGGCTGATTTCGACCGCTGCGGCCCAGGCGCAAGGCGCCGCGGGGCAACCGAACGCGCTGATGCAGTTCCTGCCGCTGATCCTGATCTTCGTCGTCTTCTATTTCCTGCTGATCCGCCCGCAGACCAAGCGAGCCAAGGAGCATCGCGAAATGGTCGCGGCGCTCGAAGTCGGCTCCGAAGTGGCGACCAACGGCGGCATCCTGGGCAAGGTCACCGCGATCAGCGATCAGTTCGTGACGCTGGAAATCGCTGACGGCGTCAACGTGAAGATCCAGCGCCACACGGTGGCACAGGTCCTTCCCAAGGGCACTTTGAAGAGCGCCTGATCAGGCGTCGGCGGTTCAGGTATGTACCAGTTCCCTACCTGGCGATACTGGCTTGTCGCCATCGTCATGATCGCGGGCATCCTGCTCGCGCTTCCGAACATTTTCGGCGACGACCCGGCACTCCAGCTGGCCCGCGAGGATCGCGCGGCCATCGATGCATCCGGAGAGCAGAAGGTCCGGAGCATTCTCGATGCGAAGCAGGTGCCGATAGCGGCCTCGCACATCCTTGAGGATCGGCTCGTCCTGCGGTTCGCCACGGTCGATGAGCAGCTCAAGGCACGCGATGTCATCACTGACGCCGCTGGCGAGGAATTCCAGGTCGCATTGACCAACGAGCCGCGCACCCCGTCGTGGCTTCGCTGGATGGGCCTCAAGCCCATGTCGCTGGGCCTCGACCTGCGCGGCGGCATCCACTTCATGTACGAAGTGGACGTCAAAGGAGCCGTCGGCCAGGCGCTCGAACGAATCGAGCGTGACATCCGCACGCAGCTTCGCGACCAGCGCATCGCATCGAACGTCGCCGCCCGCGACGGCACGATCCGCGTCACGCTCGTCGATGCTCAGAAGCAGTCCGAGGTCGCCTCGCTGATCCGCACGAGCGATCCGAACCTGACGGTTACTACCGAAGGCTCCGCCGATGTCATCGTGGCGATGACGCCGGATCAGATCCGCCAGCGCCAGAGCTTCGCCATCCAGCAGAACATCACGACGCTGCGCAATCGCGTGAACGAGCTCGGCGTGTCTGAACCGATCGTCACGCAGCAGGGCATCGACCGGATCGTCGTGCAGCTCCCTGGCCTCCAGGATCCGAACCAGGCCATCCGCATCCTCGGCGCCACCGCGACGCTCGAGTTCAGGATGGTGGATGAAGCCAATGATCCGTACGCCGCCGAACAGTCGAAGCGCGTGCCGATCGGCTCGAAGCTGTATCAGCGTCGCGAAGGCGGCCCGATCCTCCTCAAGCGCGACATCATCGTTTCGGGCGATCAGCTGACGGATGCGACATCCGCTTTCGCCGAAGGTCTGCCGGCGGTCAGCGTCCGCCTCGATGATCGCGGCGGCAAGGAAATGCTGAAGACGACCCAGGCTCACCTGGGCCAGCGCATGGCCGTGGTCTACATCGAGAAGAAGCGTCTCGCACCGGGCGAGACCTGCAAGGGCGTCCGCAGCGGCGACCAGTGCACCGAGGAAGAAGTGATCAACGCCGCGACCATCCAGGGCGTCTTCTCTTCGAACTTCCAGATCACTGGCCTGCAGCATCAGGAAGCGCAGGAACTGGCGCTGCTGCTTCGCTCGGGTTCGCTCGCGACCGCGAACTACCTGGTCGAACAGCGCGTGATCGGTCCGAGCATGGGCCAGGACAACATCCAGAGCGGTTTGCGGGCCATGATGATCGGCATGGCGCTCACGTTCGTGTTCCTGATCCTGTACTACAGGGCGTTCGGCGCCATCGCCTGCGTCGTTCTCGCCGCGAACGTGATCCTGCTCGTCGCAGTGATGTCGCTGCTTCAGGCTTCGCTTTCGCTGCCAGGTATCGCGGGTATCGTTCTGACGGTCGGCATGGCCGCGGATGCGAACGTGCTCATCTACGAACGTGTGCGAGAAGAATTGCGGCTGGGCAATACGCCGCAGGCGTCCATCAACGCGGGCTTCGACAAGGCCTTCTCGGCGATCGCCGACTCCAACATCACGACGCTGATCGTCGGTATCGTGCTGTTCGCATTCGGTACCGGCCCGATCAAGGGTTTCGCGGTGACGCTGGTCATTGGTATCGCCACCTCGCTGTTCACGGCCGTCGTCGGCAGCCGTGTCCTCATTCAGCTGATCTGGGGCCGCCAGCGCAAGCTCGCTGCGCTGCCGGTCTAATCGGGGTCCGCCATCATGGAATTTTTCCGCAAGACACCGAACATCGGGTTCATGCAGAACCGCGTGTGGTGCTACGGCATCTCAGCGGTGCTGATCCTGGGCTCCATCGTCCTGCTCGCCCTGCGCGGGCTGAACCTGGGCATCGACTTCACTGGCGGCGTGATCGTCGAAGTCGGTTACACGAACAGCGTCGATCTCGACAGAGCACGCGATGCGACGGAAGCCGCGGGCTTCCGCGATCCGGTCGTGCAGACGGTCGGCAGCTCGCGCGAAATCATGGTGAAGGTCCTGCCCAAAGAGGGCGAAGACATCAACCACGTAGCGGAGCGAATCGTTGCTGCGCTCAAGACCGTCGATGCGAGCGCACAGTTGCGACGCACGGACGTCGTCGGATCGCAGGTCGGCGGAGAGCTGGCGGAGAAGGGCGGCCTCGCGCTGCTGTTCTCGATGATCGGCATCCTGATCTACGTCGGCATCCGCTTCGAGAAAAAGATGGCGACGGGCACGGTGCTCGCCGCGCTGCACGATCCGTTCGTGATTCTGGGCTTCTTCGCGCTGACGCAGATGACCTTCGATCTGTCGGTGCTCGCGGCGGTGCTGGCGGTGATGGGTTACTCGATCAACGACACGGTCGTGGTGTTCGACCGCGTTCGCGAAGTCTTCCAGAAGATGCGCAAGGCATCGCCCCTCGAAGTCGTCAACGCTGCCGTCAACCAGACGCTGTCGCGTACCTTGATGACCAGCTTCTCGACCCTGTTCGTCGTGACCTCGCTCTACATCGTCGGCGGCGAATCCCTCAAGGGCTTCTCGATGGCGATCATCATCGGCGTCGTCGTCGGCACGTTCTCCTCGATCTTCATCGCAGCCGCCCTCGCGCTCGACATGAAGCTCAAGGCGACCGACCTCATGCCGCCGCAGAAGGACACGTCGGAGCTCGACGCGATACCGTAAGGAGAAGCGGTTAGCGGTTGGCGGTTGGCGGTTGGTTCAGAACCAGAAAAGCCGTCGCCAGCCGCGCGCAGATCTCCATTTCTGCTCTCCTCTTAACTAACCGCCAACCGCCAACCGCTAACCGCCAACCGCTTCTCCTTATGCTCGTCTGGATCGGTTTCTTCGCCATCTTCCTGAGTGTGCTCGTACTGGACCTGGCGGTCCTGCATCGGGAGTCGCGCACCATGAGTGTGCGCCAGGCGCTTGGCTGGACTGTCGTGTGGATCTGCGTGGCGATGGCGTTCGGTGGGCTCGTTTACGGGCTCTACGAGTATCACTGGTTTGGGTGGCGACCTGACCCGGGAGCGCCCGGCGGCACGCAGGCATGGCTGGAGTACGTGACGGGCTACCTGCTCGAGTGGTCGCTGTCGGTCGACAACATCTTCGTCATCGCCGTGATCTTCACGTACATGAAGATTCCGGCGCAGTACCAGTATCGCGTGCTGTTCTGGGGCATCGTCGGCGCAATCGTCCTGCGTGGTGTGATGATTGCCGCGGGTGCGGCGCTCATCCATGCGTTCGACTGGATGTTCTACGTCTTCGGTGCCGTCCTGCTGCTGTCAGCGGCGCGAATGCTGAAGAGTGACGAGGAATTCGATCCTTCGACGAGCGTGCTCGTGAAGATCTCCCGCCGCATCTATCCCCTGACCGACAACCTCGACGGCGACCGGTTCTTCACGACGGTGAACGGGGCGAGGGCGGCGACACCGCTGTTCGTCACGTTGCTGCTGGTCGATTTCGCGGACGTCGTGTTCGCGGTGGACTCGATCCCGGCGATCTTTGCCGTGACCAAGGATCCGTTCATCGTCTTCACGTCCAATGCATTCGCCATCCTCGGCCTGCGCGCCATGTACTTTGCGATTGCGGGCCTGATGGTCATGTTCCGCTACATCAAGTACAGCCTCATCTTCATCCTCGCCTTCGTCGGCGTGAAGATGATGCTCCATCATCATTTGCAGATTCCCCATGCCCTGTCCCTGGGCATCATCGTCGCATTCCTCGCCCTGGGCGTCCTTGCATCGCTCTGGGTGTCCCGCCGGGAACAGCAGGGCCAGTCAGGCGGTTAGATCAGTCCGGCGGTTGACCCGGCGGCGAAGGTCTTTTTTCGCCGGTCGCGTCCGGCGGTTACCACCTTAGGCTATTCTCGCCCCGCACCGTATTCCCCGGAGGATTTGAATGGAGATGCTGGCGGATCCGCAGGTCTGGCTCGCGTTCGTGACCCTGACCGCGCTCGAGATCGTTCTCGGTATCGACAACATCATCTTCATTTCCATCCTCGTGGGCCGGCTGCCGCCGGCGCAGCGAGCCCGGGGTCGGACCATCGGCCTTGCGCTCGCGATGATCACGCGCATCCTTCTGCTGCTGTCGATCACCTGGGTGATGAACCTGAAGGCCGAACTCATCCGGATCAGTGAAGTCGGCATTTCCGGCCGTGACCTGATTCTCATCGGCGGTGGCTTGTTCCTGCTGGCGAAGAGCACGCTGGAGATTCACCACGGACTGGAAGGTGCCGAGGAAGAGGGCCGCGGCGGTGCGGTGCACTCGACCTTCTTCAGTGTGATCGTTCAGATCGCGATCATCGACATCGTCTTCTCGCTCGATTCCGTGATCACCGCGGTCGGCATGGCCGACCATGTGGAAGTCATGATCGCCGCCGTGATCGTGGCGGTGCTGATGATGATGTTCCTCGCCGGCCCGATCAGCGACTTCGTCGACAGGCATCCCACCATCAAGATGCTCGCGCTGGCGTTCCTGATCCTGATCGGCACGGCGCTGGTAGGCGAGGGACTGGGCTTCCATATCCCGAAGGGCTACATCTACTTCGCGATGGCTTTCTCGGTGGCGGTGGAGATGCTCAACATCCGGATGCGCGGCAAGCGGTCAGCCGAAGTGGATCCGGTGAAGCTGAGGAAGAAGCTGGACGACGATCCGACGAACTAGCGTCCGTCACTCCCGCGCACGCGGGAGTCCATGCCTTGGGCGCGATGCAGATGGATTCCCGCGTACGCGGGAATGACCGGACAGGTGAAGAATGAAAAAGGCCCGCTGCACCTCGAGGCGCAGCGGGCCTTTTCTTTCCAGCTTCTCTCGGCGTCTTACTTCTTCTGCTTCTCCAGCACGCTGTTGTGGCGGCTGTAGGTGAAGTAGATGACGAAGCCGACAACGATCCAGACGCTCATCCAGAGCCAGTTGTCGAGGAAGGCGCGCAAGAACAACCAGAGGCACGCCGCTGCGCCCAACGGGCAAATGAGCCAGGCGGCCGGAACGCGGAACGGTCGCGGCAGATCAGGTTTCGTGTAGCGCAGTACGAGCACGCCGACACACACCGTCGCGAACGCCAGCAGAGTGCCCATCGACACCAGGTCGCCCAGCACCTGCAACGGCAGCAGGCCAGCGAGCAATGCAGCCACTGCACCGACGAATACGGTGCCCTTGTAAGGCGTCTGGAAGCGAGGGTGAACGCGACCGAAGAACTTCCCGATCAGACCGTCGTGCGACATCGCGTAGAACACGCGCGTCTGGCCGATCATCATCACCAGGATCACCGAGCTGAGACCTGCGATGGCGCCGACCTCGACGAAGAACTTCAGCCAGGAAAGGTCGGAGTAGGTTTCGAGGGCGGTCGCCACCGGCTTCGCGGTGCCGAGGAGGTGATACGGCATGATGCCCGTCAGCACGCCTGACACTACGATGTAGACGAGCGTGCAGAGCGCGAGCGATCCCAGAATGCCGATGGGCATGTCGCGTTGCGGATTCTTGGCTTCGGACGCTGCGGTCGAGACCGCGTCGAATCCGATGTACGCGAAGAACACGACCGTGGCGCCGCGGATCACACCATCCATTCCATACTTGCCCGGGCCTTCCGCCGGCGGGATGAACGGCGTCCAGTTTTCGGGATTCACGTGGCGGATGGCGAACACCACGAACAGGAAGATCACCGTCAGCTTGATCGCAACGATGACGGCATTCACTGCCGCCGACTGCGAGATGCCCCGGTAGCAGAGCGCGGCGATGGCGACGACGATGATGATCGCGGGAATGTTGATGATGCCGCCCGTGGACGTGAGCGTGTGTCCCGCGAAGCTGAACGGCGCATTCGACAGCGCATCAGGCAGCGCGAGCGACGTGCCTATGAATCCTCCCAGCGATTCGAGCAGGCCGTTGAAATAGCCGCCCCATCCGACAGCAACTGTTGCGACAGCGACCAGATACTCCAGCACCAGCATCCAGCCGATGAACCAGGCGACGAGCTCGCCGAGCGTTGCGTATGCGTAGGAGTAAGCACTGCCGGAAACCGGCAGCATCGAAGAGAACTCGGCGTAGCAGAGACCCGCCAGCGCGCAGGCAAAACCGGCGATGACGAAGCTCAGCGTGATGGCAGGACCCGCGTGATTCGCGGCAGCCTGGCCCGTCATGACGAAGATACCGGCGCCGATGACCGCGCCGATACCGAGCAGGACGAGTTGTCGCGCGCTCAGTGCCCGCTTGAGTGTGCGGGCTTCCGGATTGGCGCTGTCCGCCGGCTCGCCCGCATCGACGTGCGGGTCGTTGCCGACCACTTTTGTTCTGAATAGATCCACGCGTTGACTCCTCCCCGAAACTGGCTCTTTCTGCGCACATTGGCGCGACTTTGCAGCAGCAGGCTGCACCGACCGTTCGACGCAGGCTCAGGCGTGCTCAGGCGCGAGACTCTAGCGGAGCAGTTGCGCAAAAGCGAGGCAGCACAGTGCGTGCTCAATCCCGCAAGGATTCAGGGACGTGTGGACCGAGCAATGTCAGGAGCGGCGTATACACCTTGGGAGTGCCGGCGATGATGTGCGGTTGCAGCTTGTAGTCTCCGCCAGTGAGCGTGCCGACCATTCCGCCGGCCTCGGTGATGAGCAGCGTGCCGGCTGCTGTATCCCAGGGCGACAGGCCGATCTCCCAGAAGGCATCGAGCCGGCCCGCGGCGACATAAGCAAGATCGAGCGCCGCGGAGCCAGGGCGGCGGATACCCGCCGTCTGCTGCATGACGGCCTTCATCATCGCCATGTAGTTGTCGAGCCAATGCAGGTTGGCGCGATAGGGAAAGCCGGTGCCGATCAGCGCGCCCTCGAGTCCGATGTGGCTGCTCACGCGGATCTTGCGACCATCGAGCTGCGCACCTTCGCCGCGTGAAGTCGTGAAGAGCTCCTGCCGCAGCGGATCGTAGACGACACCGTGTTCGATGCGGCCGCGACGCTGCACGGCAATCGACACGGCGAACTGCGGGAACCCGTGGAGGAAGTTGGTCGTGCCGTCGAGGGGATCGATGATCCAGGTGAATTCGCTTTCGCCGCCACGACCTTCGGTCTGGCCGCTTTCTTCGGCCAGCACGGAATGATCGGGGTAATGCTTGCGGATGGTCTCGATGATGTCCCGCTCGGCCGCCAGGTCGATCTCCGACACGAAGTCGTTCTGACCCTTGCGCTGGACGTCGAGGCGATGCAGCCGGTTCATGCCGCGAACGATGATTTCACCGGCCCGTCGGGCGGCACGGATGGCGATATTGAGCAGGGGCTGCATGGAAACCTCGGCGAGCGGGATTGGCAAAGAGCGGGGGACGAAGGGTGCGTCCCGGGGGTGCGTAGAATAGCATTGAGATCCCATGCCTATCCGCATCGTTCTCGTCGAACCCCAGCATCCCGGCAATATCGGAGCGGTCGCGCGCGCCATGAAGAACATGGGGCTGCGCGAGCTGCATCTCGTGAAACCGGCTCTGTTCCCGCATCAGGAAGCATCCGCACGCGCCTCGGGTGCGGACGACGTGCTGGACGCCGCGGTCGTTCACGAGCGCTTCGATCAGGCAATTGCTGATTGCGGGCTCATCGTCGGTACGAGCGCGAGGCAGCGCCATCTGCCATGGAGCATCGTCGAGCCCCGCGAGTGCAGTGCGCAGATCATCCAATCGTCGCGGGACCAGACTGCCGCAGTGGTCTTCGGCGCCGAGCGTACGGGCCTCACCAACGTGGAGCTCGATCGATGCCACCTCCTGATGACGATTCCGACAGCGTCGGAATACAGCTCGCTGAATCTCGCGATGGCCGTGCAGGTCGTGACCTATGAGTTGTGGCTCGCCGCGCGCCCTGGCGCACCGCCGCCGCCCGAACGCGATGTGCCGCTCGCAAGCGCCGAAGAGGTGTCGCGACTGTATGTGCATTTCGAGCAGGTGCTCGAAGAGATCGACTTCAAGGACCGCACGGGCGGCGGTCATCTGATGGCGCGCATCCGGCGGCTGTTCAATCGCGCACAGCTCGATCAGAACGAGATGAACATTCTGCGCGGCATCCTGACGGCAGTTCAGTCGCGCAGGCGGCCCGCGGGCAAGGTTTAGTCTGTATCGTTGCACCATCATGAGCTCACCCATCTATCTCGATTACGCCGCCACGACGCCGGTCGACCCCCGTGTGGCTGACCGGATGATCGAGTGTCTGCGGCCCGAAGGCGCCCACGGCAATCCATCCTCGGCGAGCCACGAGTTCGGCCGACGTGCGCGAGAGCTCGTCGAGAAGGCGCGCGTGCAAGTCGCGAATGCGATCGGCGCGAAACCGGCGACCATCGTCTGGACTTCCGGCGCAACGGAATCCGACAACCTCGCGATCCAGGGCGTGGCGCGATTCCATGCCGATCGCGGCCGGCACATCGTGTCCTCGAAAACAGAGCACAAGGCCGTGCTCGATGCGCTGAAGCAGCTCGAGCGCGAAGGATTCGATGTGACCTATCTGCGCCCGGGCGTGGACGGCATCGTTCAGCCCGAACAGGTGCGGGAAGCGCTGCGGCCGGACACGATCCTCGTGTCGCTCATGCACGTGAACAATGAAACGGGTGTGATCCAGGATGTGGGCGCAGTGGGGCGGCTGTGTCGCGAACGCGGCGTTCTGTTTCATTGCGATGCCGCGCAGTCCATCGGCAAAGTGCCCGTCGATGTGGAAGCGATGCAGATCGACCTTCTCTCGATGACCGCCCACAAGGCCTACGGGCCGAAGGGTGTCGGTGCGCTCTACGTGCGTCGCACGCCGCCTGTCGGGTTGCGGCCCATTCTGTTTGGCGGCGGCCAGGAGTTCGGACTTCGCTCGGGCACGTTGCCGACGCATCAGATCGTCGGCATGGGCGCGGCGTTCGAGCTGGCGATTGCCGAGAAAGACGAGGATGTCGATCGCCTGCGCAGCCTCCGTGAGCGTCTGTGGCAAGGCATCGCGAAAGTAGGGGATGTGGAGATCAACGCGGAATCGGCCGACCGCGTTTCGAACATCCTCAACGTCACGTTCCATGGCGTCGAAGGCGAGAGCCTGCAGTTTGCGTTGCGAGCGGTCGCGGTCTCGGCGGGCGCGGCGTGCTCGTCCGGATCCGATGAGGCGTCTTACGTGCTGCGTGCGCTGGGTCGAACGGATCAGCAGGCGCAGAGCTCGCTGCGCTTCAGCCTCGGCCGCTTCTCGACGACCGCGGAAGTCGAGACCGCCATTGCGGAAGTGCAGCGCGAGGTCGGCCGGTTGAGGCAGATCGCTTCGGGCTGACGGATGGCGCGGTATTCGCCCCTCGTGATCGATCACTTCGATCGTCCACGCAACTCAGGCCGGTTGCCGGCAGCGCCTGACGTGATCGAGGCTTCAGCGGGCAGTGTTGCGCAGGGCACGTCGTTCCATCTGAGTGCGCGTTTGTCCGGCGAAAGCATCATGGCGATGCAGTTCGAGGCCTACGGCTGTCCGCATTGCATTGCCGCAGCGTCGTGGACTACAGAGCATCTGGTGGGCAGCCCGATCGAAGCGCTGGCCCGGTGGGACTGGCGTCCAGTGGCGCAAGCGCTCGAAATCCCCGCGGAGAAGCGGGGGCGGATGCTGATCCTGCAGGATGCTGTGAAGTGCTTGGCTGAAATCGGCTTGCAGCCTCCGTAGAGTTTCGAGCTGAAGGCATGCCGATCCGGCATGGACTTCGCACTTGACTTGAACGCACCGCCCCTCAATCTTCATGGCTGCCGCTTAAGTTCGCTATCGACCGCCTATGTCCATCTCGCTGACCATCGCTGCCGCTGATCGTGTCCGTACCTTCCTGACCCGCCGCGGTCATGGCCTCGGCCTGCGCCTCGGGGTCAAGAAGACGGGGTGTTCAGGCTTCGCCTACGTCGTCAATTACGCGGACGATCTGACGGGCAATGACGTCGTCTTCGAGGATCAGGGCGTCAAAGTCATCGTCGACCGGGACAGCCTGGGCTTCATCGACGGCACCGAAGTCGATTTCGTGAAGCAGGGGCTCAATGAAGCTTTCCGCTTCCGCAATCCCAACGTGAAGGGGGAGTGTGGGTGCGGGGAAAGCTTCACCGTTTAGCCAGCTAGCCAGCCAGCTGGCCAGAGGGCGGAAGAGGGGCCGCGGGTCTTGCCGGGTCGCGGTTTCCTTGCTTCCCCTAACCCCTCGTCACCATTCGTTTTTCTTGCCGCCCGGGACCCCGGCGGGTAGACTTCGCCGCGCGCAAAACCCGCCCCAGTACTCCCTATAGCCAGCGCATCGGCGGGGCTGTCCTAATTCATTGTTTCATCGGCCGTTTTCCGGCCTTAGAGGATGACGATTCCCATGGCGCTTGAACGCACTCTTTCGATTGTCAAACCCGACGGTGTCCAGAAGAACCTCATCGGCGAGGTTTATCGCCGCTTCGAGCAGGCCGGTCTCAAGATCGTGGCCGCCCGCATGATGCATCTCAGCCTCGCGCAGGCTGAAGGTTTCTACGCCGTCCACCGCGAACGTCCGTTCTTCAAGGACCTGACCAAGTACATGAGCTCCGGCCCGGTCATCGTCCAGGTGCTCGAAGGCGAGAACGCCGTTGCCAAGAATCGCGAGCTGATGGGTGCCACGGACCCGAAGAAGGCCGACAAGGGCACGATCCGCGGCGATCTGGCTGCGAGCATCGAAGAAAATGTGGCCCACGGCTCCGATAGCGCCGAAAACGCCAAGATCGAGATCGCGTACTTCTTCGCGGCCGCGGATATTTGCCCGCGGACCCGCTGAGCTGACGACGGTCCGGGATTGGGTTGAACGAATCCCGGACCGAGCACTCCGACCAGAACTGCATGAACGCTGCGACCAACAAGACCAATCTCCTCGGGCTCTCGCGACCCGAGCTGGAAGCGTTCATCGCCGGAATGGGCGAGAAGCCGTTCCGCGCGCGCCAGCTGATGAAGTGGCTGTACAAGCGCGCCGAGAGCGATTTCGACCAGATGACCGACCTCGCGAAATCCTTTCGCGAACGACTGAAGGAAGTTGCCGAAGTCCGCACGCCTGAAATCCGCATGACCCAGGTGTCGACCGACGGCACGCGGAAATGGCTGCTGTCGATGGACACACTTCGCGGAAAGGGGCCGGCGCAGGCCGATGATCCCATCGATGCGAGCCAGGCGATCGAGATGGTCTTCATTCCCGAGCCCGGCCGCGGCACGTTGTGCATTTCCAGCCAGCTCGGCTGCGCGATGGATTGCACGTTCTGCTCGACCGCGCAGCAGGGATTCAATCGCAATCTGAGCGTTGCCGAGATCGTCGGCCAGGTGTGGCTGGCGAACAAGGAGCTCGGCTACGAGCCGGGCGGCAATCGCGTCATCACGAATATCGTGTTCATGGGAATGGGCGAGCCGCTGGCGAACTATCGCAACGTCGTGCCCGCGACCGAAATCCTCATGGACGATCTGGGATTCGACATCTCCCGTCGTCGTGTCACCGTCAGCACCTCCGGGCTCGTTCCGCAGATGCTGAAGCTCGCCGAAGAAACCAACTGTGCGCTGGCGGTTTCGCTGCATGCGCCGAACGACGAGCTGCGCGACGTGCTGGTGCCGATCAACCGCAAGCACAAGATCGCCGAACTGCTGGACGCCTGCTGGCAGTACGTCAACAAGCAGAATGCCCGCAGCATCACGTTCGAATACGTCATGCTCGACGGCATCAACGATCAGCCGGAGCACGCGTTCGAGCTCGTGCGCCTGCTCAAGGGCCAGCCCGCCAAGGTCAACCTGATTCCGTTCAATCCGTTCCCGGGAACGCAGTACCGCCGTTCCTCCGCGGCCGCGATCGAACGATTCCGCGACATCTGCAATTCGCACGGCGTCATAGCGACGACCCGACGCACACGCGGAGATGACATCGACGCAGCTTGCGGCCAGCTCGTGGGCCGCGTGCGCGACAGAACGACGGTTCGCCTGGGATCGAAACTCATTTCGGTGGCGGTGCAAACGTGATTCGAAAGGCATTGATCGCACTTGCGTCGATGGTGCTCGCGGCCTGCATGACCACGGACAACAACCTGTCCAAGCCGCAGCCGGAGAAAGCGTCCGACATCAACCTGGAGCTGGGTATCGACTATTTCCGCAAGGGCAACCTGGCCGCGGCGAAGGAGAAGATCGATCGCGCCGTCGAACAGAATCCGCGCAATGCCAAAGCGCAGGCAGCGTCCGGACTGCTGTATGACCGGTTGAACGAACCGAAGAGGAGCGAAGCGCACTTCGACAAGGCGGTTTCGCTGGATGGCAACAATCCCGAGATCCTGAACAACTACGCCGTCATTCTCTGCAAGCGCGGCAAGCATGCGAAGGGCGAGAAGCTCTTCGTGCAGGCCGCCTCGAATCCGCTCTACAAGACACCGGAAGTGGCGTACCTCAACGCCGGCAACTGCGCCCGAAGCGCCGGCGATCTCGCGAATGCCGAGGCGCATTTCCGCAAGGCGCTCGCGCTCAAGCCGCGATTCTCGGAAGCGCTCTATCAGATGGCCGATCTCGAGTTCCAGAACAAGAGCTACATGTCCGCGCGCGGCTTCATCGAGCGCTACCTCGTCGCAGGCCGGTCGACCCCGTCGAGCCTGTGGCTTGCGGTTCGCATCGAACAGCAGCTCGGCAACACGGCCGAAGCCAGCAAGTACAGCCAGCGACTGAAGCTGGAGTACCCGCAGGCAGCGGAAACGAAACAGCTCATCGAGTCCGAGCGGCATTCGGGATGAGTGTGGACGCGGCCGGCATGGCCCAGACCGCGGAACCCGCGGCAGCAGCGCCGCCGCCCCCGAGTTCGCCGACGCCTGGCGAATTCCTGCGGGCGGGCCGGGAAGGGCGGGGGCTCACGGTTCAGCAGGTCGCCGATGAGCTTCATCTCGACGTGCGGCTCGTGCAGGCGATCGAATCGAACAACTTTCTCCTGCTCGGTGCGCCGGTGTATGCGCGCGGGCACTTGCGCAAATATGCGACGGTGCTTGGGCTGTCGCCCGAAGTCGTCATCTCTCATTACGAAACGCTGACGGACGTCCCGGTCACACCGACTGTCATTCCCGCCAGCGTCGCGGTGCCTCCGCCGCAGCGTGTTTCGCTTCGCGTGCCGATGCTGATCGTCGGCGGAATCGTGGCGGTGGGACTGCTCATCTGGGTTGCGATCGCGCTGCTGGGTCGCACGCAGTCCAGTCCCGTGTCGAGCGTGCCGCAATCTGCGACGGCGCCGGCAGCTGCGCCTGCGGAGATTCCGCAGCAGACGAATCCCGGTCAGTCAGCTGCGGCACCGCCCGCTCAGCCGCTCGTTGCCGAAGGCGCTCCTGCAGCTTCGAGAGCACCAGCGCTCGTTGAGCAGCCCGCTCCGCGAGCCGCCGTTGCGGGCGAAGGTGTCCGGATGCGCCTGACATTCTCCGAGTCGTCCTGGGTCGAGATCTACGACGCGGGTGACCGGCGACTGATGTACGGGATCGGCCAGCCCGGCCAGACTCGTGTGGTCGCCGGCACTGCTCCTTTGCGAGTCACTCTGGGATTGGCGTCGGCGGTGACGCTCGATGTCAACGACAGTCCCGTCGTGGTTCCGCGGCGTGCCAATCGCGACGCCGCACGCTTTACAGTCGCCGCGGATGGCTCGCTGCGTTAGCCTGAGGCGATATTCCGATCGAATCCGCAGATGACATCCACGTCCACTCAAGTTTCCACAGCACCCGCTCAGGCGCAGGCAATCCAGCCAGTGCGCGGCATGAACGACATGGTGCCGGCCGACGCCGCTGCGTGGCAGCGGCTCGAGAGCATCGCGCGCGAACTGTTCACTGCGTACGCGTACCAGGAAATCCGCGTGCCGATCGTCGAGCACACGGGCCTGTTCAAGCGCTCGATCGGCGAGTTCACGGATATCGTGCAGAAGGAGATGTTCACCTTCGACGATCCGAGCGGTGATTCGCTCACGCTGCGTCCCGAAGGGACGGCAGGCATCGTCCGCGCAATGATCTCGAACGGCCTGTTGCACAACCAGCGTCACCGCGTCTGGCTTGCCGGGCCGATGTTCCGGCACGAGAAGCCGCAACGCGGGCGCTTCCGCCAGTTTCACCAGCTCGATGTGGAGGCCTTCGGTTACGCCGGCCCCGATATCGACGCCGAGCTCATCATGCTCAGCAGCCGACTGCTCAAGGCCGTCGGTGTCGATCGCGTGGAGTTGAATCTCAACTCGCTCGGCACGCCAGGATCGCGGCGCGAGTATCGCGAGAAGCTCGTCGCCCATTTCTCGGCGCACAAGTCGAAGCTCGATCCGGACAGCCTGCGGCGCCTCGAAGGCAATCCGCTGCGCATCCTGGACAGCAAGAATCCGGACCTGCAGGACATCATCGCGACTGCTCCTGTCCTCACCGATTACCTCGACGAAGAGTCGCGCGCACACTTCTCCGGACTGTGCCGTCACCTCGATGCGGTCGGAATCAAGTACGTCCTCAATCCACGGCTCGTGCGCGGGCTCGACTACTACAGTCACACCGTCTTCGAGTGGGTCACCACCGAACTGGGTTCTCAAGGTGCCGTCTGTTCCGGCGGCCGCTACGACGGACTCGTGACCCAGCTGGGCGGCGAGCCAACGCCTGCCATCGGCTGGGCCCTCGGCCAGGAGCGCATCGTCGAACTGCTTCGGGTTCAGGGCGTGAATGCCGCGGCGAATGCACCCGATATCTACTTCGTCATCGCCGGCCAGAGCGCCGAGGCTGAAGGGCTCCGCCTGTCCGAGAAATTGCGCGACAGCGTTCCCGGCATCCGGATCGAAACGAACTGCGGCGGCGGCAGCTTCAAGTCCCAGATGAAGCGCGCGGACAAGAGCGGCGCGGCCTACGCCCTGATCCTGGGCGATACTGAAACCGAACGCCGGATCGTCGGTCTGAAGTCCCTGCGTGTGGAGCAACCGCAGGTGGAAATTTCCTGGGACGTCCTGGCGACCGAGCTCAGGAACCGATTGAACAAGGCATGAGCAGGGCAGCCCTGCTACTTCACTGACACACTCCCTCACTCACCACCCAAGCAGCCATGGCCGACGAAAACCTCTCCGACAACGAACGCGAAGAACTACTGCGCCAGTGGTGGCGCGACAACTGGGCCTGGATCGTCGGCGGCGTGATTCTCGGCGTGGGCCTGCTGATCGGCTGGAACTACTGGGGATCGCACAAGCAGCGCCAGGCAGAGTCCGCGGGACAGTTGTACAGCGACATCGAAGCGGCTGTTGCCGCAGGCGATGCCACGAAGGCACAGGAGAAGCTCGATGCTCTGATCGGCGACTTCGATTCGTCCGCGTACGCGCAGCAAGGTCGCCTGCTCCTCGCGAAGTCTCATGTCGAAGCAGCAAAGTTCGCTG
Source organism: Povalibacter uvarum (assembly GCF_014202975.1). GTDB lineage: Bacteria > Pseudomonadota > Gammaproteobacteria > Steroidobacterales > Steroidobacteraceae > Steroidobacter > Steroidobacter uvarum. The sequence goes on along the minus strand of NZ_JACHHZ010000008.1, from coordinate 115,719 downwards.
AAGCTGAATCGCTGCTGCGGACTGTCGTCGACAAGTCGAAGGACGAGGAGCTCGGAGCAGTTGCGAAGCTGCGCCTGGCGCGCCTGCTGATCCAGGACGGCAAGCATGATGACGCAGTGAAGCTGCTCGAGCCGCTGACTGCTGGCGCTTTCGGTGCGCAGGCGCGAGAGATTCGCGGCGACGCGCTGTTCGCCAAGGGCGACGCTGAAGGTGCCCGCGCCGAATACGCCGCGGCGCTCGCGGAAGCCGATGTACAGATTGATCGTCAGATCGTTGAGTTGAAACTGCAGGATGTAGGCGGCGTGGTGCCGGCATCCGGCGCGGTGCAGGGGACATTGTGATGCAAGCAAGTCGACGTCTCGAAACCGCCGGCCGTTTTGGTCCGGCATTCCTGTTGCTCGTAGCTCTGTTCGGCATTGCCGCGTGCGACAAGGACAAGGACGTCGATCCGCCGGCCGAGCTTGTCGATATCGTTGCCAAGCGCAACGTGCAGGAGATCTGGAGCCTCGGGCTCGGTGGAGACTCCGAGAACCTGCGTCTGGCGCTTCGCCCGACGGTGGTGGAGGGGACCGTTTATGCCGCGTCCCACGACGGCGAAGTCGTCGCGGTCAACGCGGAGAACGGCCGCAGAGTCTGGGGCGTAAAGACGAAGCTGTCGCTCGCCGCCGGTCCCGCGGTCGGTTCAGGCGTAGTCGTGATGGGATCCAGCGATGGCGACGTGATCGCGCTCGATGCATCGAACGGTCAGCAGCGCTGGCGCAAAGCCATCAACAGCGAAGTGCTGGCGAGCCCGCTCGTCGCGAGCGATCTCGTCATCATCCGCACGGTGGATGGCCATCTCGAAGGTTTGTCGCTGACGGACGGCGCGACCCGCTGGGCCGTCGATGAGCAGGTGCCGCGATTGACGTTGCGCGGCACCGCACCGCCGGTGCTTGCCGGCGATCGCATCATCGCGGGCTTCGACAACGGTCGCGTCATCGCCGTCGATGTGCGCAATGGCGATGTCTTGTGGGACACGATCGTCAACGCGCCGCATGGTCGTACCGAACTCGAACGCCTCTCCGACATCGACTCGTCCGTCCACGTCTCGGGCGATGACATCTTCGTCGTCGGCTTCCAGGGTCGCGTCGCGATGCTCGCGCTCGATTCGGGGCAGATCTGGTGGGCGCGCGATGCTTCGAGTTATCGCGGCTTCAGCATGGACGACGAGAACATCTATCTCACCAACTCGGACAGTGTCGTCGTAGCGATGCGTCGCGCCGACGGTGCGGTGCAGTGGGAACAGTCGGCGTTGCGTCGCCGCGGTCTGACCGCGCCGACGATCGATGGCGACTCGCTGCTGGTCGGTGATTTCGAGGGTTACCTGCACTGGCTCGACAAGTCGAGCGGCGAGATCGTCGCGCGTCGCAAGACCGACGGCGAGCGGATCACCAACGCAGCCATTGCCCAGGACGGGCGCACGTTCGTGCAGACGGACTCCGGCAAGGTGATCGCCCTGCGCAGCACTTCCCGCGAGGAGCGGACCGCCGACAGCGGACAGTAAGTCCCTTGCTCTATCCGCCATCCGCTATCCGCTAGTCACTTCCCTATGCTTCCCGTCATTGCCCTGGTCGGCCGACCGAACGTCGGAAAGTCGACGCTGTTCAACGTTCTTACGCGTAGCCGCGATGCGCTCGTCGCGGATCTGCCGGGGCTCACGCGCGACCGTATCTACGGTTATGGCAAGGTCGGCCCGATTCCTTACCTTGTCGTCGATACCGGTGGTCTCGTGGCCGAGGCGGAGGGGATCGAGCAGCTGATGGCGAAGCAGACGCTGAAGGCCATCGAAGAAGCCGACAGGGTTCTCTTCATTCTCGATTCCCGCGAAGGCTGCACACCCTCCGACCAGTTCGTCGCACAGACACTGCGTCGCCTGGGCAAGGATGTCGTGGTTGTCGTCAACAAGGCCGAAGGCGTCGAGAGCGCGACAGCAGGTGCTGACTTCCATCAGCTTGGATTGGGCGAACCTCTCGCGATCTCCGCGGCACACGGCAATGGGATCAAGGGGCTGATCGACCGAGCGCTCGAGGGATTTACCGTCGCGCATGGCGCAGGCGCCGTCGAAGATACCGGCATTCGTGTTGCAGTCATTGGCCGTCCGAATGTGGGCAAATCGACGCTGATCAATCGCCTGATCGGCGAGGATCGCCTGATTGCATTCGACCAGCCGGGCACGACACGCGATGCCGTGTTCGTTCCCTTCGAGCGCGATGGCCAGCAATACACGCTCATCGACACAGCCGGTGTGCGACGCCGTTCGCGCGTCGAGGAAGCGATCGAGAAATTCAGCATCGTCAAAACGCTGCAGGCGGTGGACGACGCGCATGTCGTGATCGGCGTGATCGACGCGCATGATACCGTCGCGGAGCAGGATGCGAGCCTGTTCGGTCTGGTAGCCGAGCGTGGACGCGCGTTGATGATCGCCGTCAACAAGTGGGACGGCATTCCCTCCGACAAGCGCAACGAAATCCGCACCGGACTCGACTTGCGATTGCCGTTCCTGGATTTCGCACCCGTGCATTTCATCTCCGCGCTCCACGGCACCGGTGTCGGCGAGCTGATGCGAGACGTGAAGAAGGTATACGCGGCTGCGATGCGCGACCTCGCGACACCGGATCTCACCCGCGTACTCGAAGCGGCAATGCAGCAGCACCAGCCTCCGCTGATCCGCGGGCGGCGCATCAAGCTGCGCTATGCACACCAGGGTGGACGCAATCCGCCGATCATCGTCATCCACGGGAACCAGGTGGAGCATGTGCCGGACGCGTACAGACGCTATCTGGCCAACGCATACCGGAAGCATTTCCACCTGGAAGGCACGCCGGTGCGCATCGAGTTCCGCTCCGACGCAAATCCGTTCAAGGGCAAGCGCAATACGCTGACACCCCGCCAGATGCAGAAGCGGAAGCGTCTGATGCAGCGCGTAAAGAAGGGTTGATCGTCCGCGGACGATCGGACGGAGCTGTCCATAGAACGAATCGTTCTTGGGTGTATGCAACGCCGGCTATCCCCGACGCGCGGCTTCCCTACTAGAATGGGCTGACATACACCGCCGGCGCTTTCTCCATGTCCACCGCACGCAAGATCCTCAAGCTCGACCGCCCGTTCGAGATGCGCCGCGGCGGCGTGCTCAACGATGTGCAGATCGCGTACGAGACCTGGGGCGATCTGGCGTTCTGCGCGGACAACGCGATCCTGATCTTTACGGGACTCTCGCCCTCGGCACACGCGGCTTCGTCGACCGAAGATGGGTCGCCAGGCTGGTGGGAGGACATGATCGGACCGGGCCGGCCCATCGATACGCGTCGCTTCTTCGTCATCTGCGTGAACTCGCTCGGCAGTCCGTACGGTTCGACGTCGCCGGCCTCGATCAATGCAGCGACCGGTGAGCCTTACAGGCTCACGTTCCCTGTACTGACAGTCGAGGACATCGCACGCGCGGGGCACGAAGTCGCGCTGTCGCTCGGCGTGCGGAAGCTGGCTTCGGTCATCGGACCTTCGCTGGGTGGAATGACCGTCCTCGCGTACTGCGCGCTGTTCCCGAACGCGGCACGCAGCGTCGTGACGATTTCAGGCGCTGCTCGTTCGCTGCCGTTCTCGATTGCGCTGCGTTCCCTGCAGCGCGAGATCATCCGTCGCGATCCGGCGTGGCACGAGGGTAACTACGCGACGAATGAAATCCCGGTCTCCGGCATGCGCCTCGCGCGCAAGCTCGGCATGATCACGTATCGCTCGGCGAAGGAATGGCAGCTGCGCTTCGGCCGCGAGCGCGCGAACTCGGAGCGCAAGCCGGGCGATCCGTTCGGCATCGATTTCGAAGTCGAGGCGTATCTCGAGAATCACGCCACGAAGTTCACGGGCCAGTACGACCCGAACTGCTACCTTTATATTTCCCGGGCGATGGATCTCTTCGATCTCGCCGATCACGGCGGAACGGTTGCCGATGCGCTCAAGCGGTTCGGAGTCGATCGTGCGCTCGTCATGGGGGTCGAGACCGATCTGCTGTTCCCGATCGAACAGCAGCAGGAGCTCGCGGATGGATTGAAGGCGGAAGGCCGCGAAGTTCAGTTCGCGCGATTGCCTTCACTGCAGGGGCACGATTCGTTCCTGGTGGATATGGATCGATTCAGGCCAGTGATCGCGGAGTTCCTGGAAGGGGCCGTGATCAAGTAGCGGAGCCGGGTCGCCGAGCTCCTTCTGATTGTGTGGGTCCGACTTTAGTCGGACGTTAGCGCGCCAGCGCACTGAGAGCGGCTAGCCGCTGCTTCGCATGACGTCCGGCTAAAGCCGGACCCACAAGCAGAGGTGACTGCGCGCCCCGTCATGGGGTTTGCGGCTCCAGGAACAGCCCCGGGTCCACCATCGCCCGGTTCAGCGCCACGCCCCAATGCAGGTGTGCTCCCGTAACGCGGCCCGTCGCGCCGACTTTGCCGATGAGCTGGCCGGCTTTCACTTCGTCACCGACTTTCACGGCGATGCTGCTCAGGTGGCAGTACATGGTCACGAGGCCGTAACCGTGATCGATGTAGAGCGTGTTGCCGTTGAAGAAGAAGTCTCCGGCCTCGACGACCTTGCCCGCGGCGGGCGCCACGATCGGTGTACCGGTCGCGGCGGCGATGTCCATGCCGGAATGAGGATTGCGCGGCTGGCCGTTGAAGATGCGGCGCGAACCGTAGGAATCCGATCGAACACCCGGAACCGGCGAAAGCAGCGAAAGACCGGGCACGTCAGCGCCTGGGGTGAATTTCGACAGGGCTGCATCGGATCGCTGCTGTTCCTGCTGGATGCGCTTCAGGTCATCCGGATTCGGATCGACCTGTCGCTGGTTCTTGATCGTGAGCTTCTGCGTCCGGTACTGCTTGTCGGTGACATTGAACGTCGCTTCCTTCCTGTCGGTGCCGGAGTAGACGACGAGCGTTTGCGGCCCGGGTTTCGTCGCGAGCGGAATCCCCACGACGGCAACCCAGCGGTTGTCCTGTCGGATCACGGCCACTTGGTAGTCGCCGAACATCACGCGAGCAGGTGCCTTGTCGCCGGGAATCTCGACGAACGCGACGCCGCCGGGAACGCGAGCTTCGCGAGGCAGCGATGGCGCGTTCGCGAGAACGCTGCCGCAGATCAGGCAGAGCAGGGCAGTAAGCGAAAGCGTCTTTCTCAACATCACTTCAGGCAGTTCCTTCGTCGGGGAGCAACGATCGCTCTACGCGGGCACTCAAGCGGCCGGCAGCGAGTCGCGTTTCGATCAGGTCACCGGGGCGCACGGCGGAGGCATCGGTCACCACATGGCCACCCGCGTCCGTAACGATTGCATAGCCGCGATTCAGCGTGGCGAGCGGACTGATTGCATCGAGCTTGCCGCCTGCGACCGCGAGCTGGCGGCGAAGTTGCTGAAGCCTGCCGCGCAGCGCCGCATTGATCGCCGCCTTCGCAATCTTCATTCGCGTCTTTGCATCGGCGATGCGTACGACCGGCGATGCGTGTCGAAGATGTGCCGCATGCTGGGCGACCAGTGCTCGGCGATGGCGGAGCTGTTGCTTCATGACACGGGCAAGGCGCACCTCGAGCTCATCGAGCCGCTGTGCGCGCTGCCGCAGCTCAACGCCGGGATGCAGCTGGGCGAGTCGCCGCTGCATCCAGGTCAGGCGATTGCGTTGCGTCGTAAGCGAACGCTGCAGGGTTATGCTCAGGCGGCGCGAAAGCGCGGCCACGTTGCGCAGCCATTCGTTGCAATCCGGCGCGACGAGTTCGGCGGCGCCTGAAGGCGTCGGTGCTCTCACATCGGCGACGAAATCAGCGATCGTGAAATCGACTTCATGACCCACGCCGCTCACGATTGGAATCGGGCAGGCCGCAATGGCGCGAGCCACGATCTCCTCGTTGAACGGCCAGAGATCTTCGAGAGAACCACCGCCGCGCGCGAGGATCAACACGTCGCACTCAGCGCGTGCCGACGCGCGTTGAATCGCTCGCACGATCTGGGGAGCGGCCGCAGCGCCCTGAACCTGGACCGGGTAGATCAGGACGGGAATCGTGCGGAAGCGGCGCTGCAGAATGTGCAGGATGTCCCGGATGGCCGCACCACTCGGCGACGTGACGATCCCGATGCGCCGTGGCAGGCGGGGCAGGGCGCGCTTTCGTTCGGTGCCGAACAGGCCTTCCGCCGCGAGCTTTGCCTTCAGCAGATCGAAGCGCCTGCGCAGCTCGCCTTCGCCGGCTTCCTCGATGTGGTCGACGAGGAACTGGTAGTCTCCGCGAGGCTCGTAAAGGCTGACTCGTCCCCTCAGCAGGACGCGTTGTCCGTCCTTCGGCGAGAAGCGGGCGAGCATATTGCGCTGGCGGAACATGGCACAGCGCAGCTGTGCGGATTCGTCCTTGATCGAGAAATACCAGTGTCCCGACGAAGGGCGCGAGAGGTTGGACATCTCGCCCTCGACCCACAGGGCCGAGAAGCCGCGTTCCAGCATGATCCGGGCTTCCCGGTTCAGGCGGGTCGGCGTGTAGACGTCGCGCTCGGGTTGAAGATTGGCGAACAAATCGGACATGGCCGCGAGGCTACAGGATCGGCCCCGCCCCGACACCCCACGACTCCGGCAAGGCGGCGGGCCTCAGTGTTTGCCCGATATGCCCCATATACTCCAACGACTCGACACACCAATGGCTCGACATGGCTGACTTTGACCGCTCGTGCCCGTTTACCGGAGATCGCCGCCGGAGTACAATGGCGCGCTTTCATCGACAGGCCGTGGGCTAGGGCACCATGCGTATTCTCGAGGAAGCACTCACCTTCGACGACGTTCTCCTGGTTCCGGCGTATTCCGAGTTCCTCCCTCGTGATGCCGACCTGAGCACGCAGTTAACCCGCTCCATCCGTCTCAACTTGCCCGTGGTCTCCGCGGCCATGGACACGGTTACGGAAGCCCGCCTCGCGATCACGATCGCGCAGGAAGGCGGCATGGGCATCATCCACAAGAACATGAGCATCGACGCCCAGGGGCGGGAAGTCGATCGCGTGAAGAAGTACGAAAGCGGCGTCATCCACGACCCGATCACGATCAGCCCCGACAAGACCATTCGCGAAGTGCTCGATCTCACCCGGGCCAAGAACATCTCCGGCGTTCCGGTGGTCGTAGGCTCGAAGGCCGTCGGTATCGTCACTCACCGCGACCTGCGATTCGAAACCAAGCTCGATGCGCCGGTATCGACCGTCATGACGCCGCAGGAGCGCCTCGTCACGGTCCGCGAGAACGCCCCGAAGGAAGAAGTGCTCGCCCTCCTGCACAAGCACCGTATCGAGAAGGTGCTGGTCGTCGATCACGACTTCAATCTGAAGGGCATGATCACGGTCAAGGACTTCCAGAAGGCCACCGAATTCCCGCGCGCTGCGAAAGACGAGCGCGGCGCACTGCGCGTTGGTGCTGCAGTGGGCACTGGCGCCGACACGTTGGAGCGAGCCGAGGCGCTTCGCGAAGCCGGCGTCGATGTGATCATCGTCGACACGGCGCACGGCCATTCCGCAGGCGTCCTGCAAATGGTTCGCCAGATCAAGAAGACCTGGCCTGACCTGCAGGTCATCGGCGGCAACATCGTCACGGCAGACGCGGCGCTGGCGCTCGTCGAGGCGGGGGCGGACGGCGTCAAAGTCGGTATCGGGCCCGGCTCTATCTGCACGACTCGTATCGTCGCCGGTGTTGGTGTGCCGCAGATTTCCGCGGTTGCCAATGTTGCAGCAGCTCTCAAGCCCACCGGCGTTCCGCTGATCGCGGACGGTGGCATCCGTTTCTCAGGCGATATCGCCAAGGCGCTCGTTGCCGGCGCGCATTCCGTGATGATCGGCGGTCTCTTCGCAGGCACCGAAGAGTCCCCGGGCGAAGTCGAGCTGTACCAGGGTGCCTCCTACAAGTCGTATCGCGGCATGGGCTCGCTCGGCGCGATGGCTCAATCGCACGGCTCCAAGGATCGCTATTTCCAGGATGCGACGGCCGAGCTCGAGAAGCTCGTGCCGGAAGGCGTCGAAGGCCGCGTTCCCTACAAGGGTTCGATGGTCACGATCCTGCTGCAACTGGCCGGCGGCCTTCGGGCGGCGATGGGTTACACGGGCTGCCGCTCCATCGAAGAGCTTCGTACGCGTCCTTCCTTCGTGCGCATCACCAACGCGGGCATGCGCGAGAGCCACGTCCACGACGTGACGATCACGAAGGAAGCGCCGAACTATCGCGTGCGGTGAGACGGAAATCGGATTTTTATCCATGCATCGGGATCCCACGTGACTTCTCACAACTCGCCGCCCGTAACGATTTCACCGCCCGCCGACATCCACGCCCATCGAATCCTGATTCTCGACTTCGGCGCGCAGTACACGCAGTTGATCGCGCGTCGTGTGCGCGAGAGCGGTGTCTACTGCGAAATTCATCCCTGGGACATGTCGGACGCCGACGTGCAGGCGTTTGGAGCTCGCGGAATCATTCTTTCAGGTGGCCCGGAGTCGGTCACCGACGTCACGCCGCCCGTGGCGCCGTCCGTCGTTTTCGACCTGAAGGTGCCGGTTCTCGGCATCTGCTACGGCATGCAGACGATGGCGAAGCAGCTGGGCGGCCGCGTGACGGCATCGAATCACCGGGAGTTCGGCTACGCGCAGGTGACGTCCGCGGCGCCGTGTCGATTGCTGGATGGTTTGCGCGATCACAGTGATGGGCAGGGGCGTGCGCTGCTCGATGTGTGGATGAGCCACGGCGATCGCGTCGAGGAACTGCCGGCCGGTTTCGTCGCTACGGCATTCACGAACAGCGTACCGCTGGCCGCGATGGCCGATGAGTCGCGACAGTTCTACGGCGTGCAGTTCCATCCTGAAGTGACGCACACGCTGCAGGGCGCGCAGTTGCTCGAGCGTTTCGTCCGGGAGATCTGCGGCTGCGAAGCTCGCTGGAGCGCGGGCAACATCATTGCGGACTCGATTGCCCGCGTGCGCGAGCAGGTCGGTTCCGACAACGTGCTGCTGGGCCTGTCGGGTGGCGTCGATTCGTCAGTCGTGGGTGCGTTGCTGCATCGGGCCATTGGCAAGCAGCTCACCTGCGTGTTCGTCGATCACGGCTTGCTGCGCCTGAATGAAGGTGACCAGGTGATGGATACCTTCGCGCGTCACATGGGCGTCCGTGTGATTCGCGTCGATGCCGCCGATCGCTTCTTCAAGGCGCTGAAGGGCGAGGCCGATCCCGAGCGCAAGCGCAAGATCATCGGCCGCCTGTTCGTCGAAGTGTTCGAGGAAGAAGCAGCGAAGCTGCAGGGCATTCGCTGGCTCGCGCAGGGCACGATCTATCCGGACGTGATCGAGTCCGCTGGCTCGAAGACCGGCAAGGCGCACGTTATCAAGAGTCATCACAACGTCGGCGGCCTGCCGGAGAAGATGAATCTCAAGCTCTGCGAGCCGCTGCGCGAGCTGTTCAAGGACGAAGTGCGCAAGCTTGGCGTTGAGCTCGGTCTGCCGCGCGAAATGGTTTATCGCCATCCGTTCCCGGGCCCCGGGCTCGGTGTACGAATCCTGGGCGAGGTCACGAAGCCCTACGCCGACCTGCTGCGCCAGGCCGACGTGATCTTCCTCGATGAGCTGCGTCGCCACGATCTCTACGATCGAACCAGCCAGGCGTTCGCCGTGTTCCTGCCGGTGCGATCCGTTGCAGTGATGGGCGACGGTCGCCGGTACGACTATGTCATCGCATTGCGCTGTGTCGAAACCATCGACTTCATGACGGCGCGCTGGTCGCGCCTGCCGTATGAATTCCTGGACCTGGTCGCGCGGCGAATCATCAACGAAGTGCAGGGCATCTCGCGCGTGACCTACGACATCTCCGGCAAGCCGCCGGCGACGATCGAGTGGGAATGAGCGAAGCGGAAAACGTCGACGTACTGTTCATGGCCCGGGCGATCGAACTCGCCCGTGAAGCCGAGCGCGCCGGCGAAGTGCCGGTCGGGGCGCTCGTCGTCAAAGACGGAATCGTGATCGCCGAAGGCTGGAATCGGCCGATCAGCACTCACGATCCGAGCGCGCATGCCGAGATGATCGCCATGCGTGCCGCCGCCCAGGCACTGGAAAACTACCGCCTGCTCGACACCACTCTGTACGTGACCCTCGAGCCCTGCGCGATGTGCGCAGGCGCGATGGTGCATGCGAGGGTGAAGCGTCTCGTCTACGCGGCCACCGATCCGCGGGCGGGCGCCGCGGGATCAGTCTTCAACATCGTTCAGCATTCAGCGCTGAATCACCGCCTCGACATCGTCCCAGGCGTCCTGGCGGACGAGTGCAGCGCGCTGCTGCGCTCCTTCTTTATGTCGCGTCGGTAGCGGCGCCTTCCTCATCCGCGATAACGCGGCGGTCATATCGTTGCATTTAACCAACTGTATACAGCATGAGTTGCTGAGCGCGGCCGGCTGCCTGGCGTTTGAAGGGAAATTCAGGCCTTCCGTGACTATTCATTACAGATTCGTAACCTGTATGCTCGGCGCCACGTGGGGAGGTCGGAAAAGAGCGAGCAATGCAACGTCATAGCCGCCGATCCCCCTGCCAAGCGGCCCACTGACCCCAGTGGCCAACAAAACCAAGAATCCCTCTCGCAGGAGGAGTTTTCATGTCGACGAGTAAATCAGTACAGCGGGCGGTGCGACTGGCACTGCTGACGGGCGCTGTTGCGACTGTGGTAACGGCAGTCCCAGCCGTTGCTCAGGAGCAGAGCATCAGCGAAGTCGTGGTCACGGGCACCCGCATCGCAAATCGTGACGCGTCCGCGGAGACGCCGATCTTCACCGTGAGCAGCGATGCCATCGTGGAGAGCGGTCTCGCCACGGTCGATCACTACCTCAACACACTTCCACAAGTCACTCCCAACCTCAGCTCGCAGTCGAACAACCCGAGCTCCAACGGCCGCGCGTTCATCGACCTGCGCGGACTGGGCACCAATCGCAACCTCGTGCTGATCAACGGCAAGCGTGCGATGGGCTCGACCGGCGGCGGCGTGGTTGACGTCAATACGATTCCGACCGCGCTCATCGATCGCGTCGAAGTGATCACGGGCGGCGCGGCAGCGACCTACGGTCCTGACGCCGTGGCCGGTGTCGTCAACTTCATCATGAAGAAGAGCTTCGACGGCGTTGCGCTGAACACCAACTACAACCTGACCGAAGAGGGCGACGGCCAGGAGTGGGGCGCTGACATGACCTTCGGCGGCGAGTTCGCCGACGGCAAGGGCAACGCGATTTTCAACGCTGGCTATTTCAAGCGCGATGACATGTACAAGGATGCGCGCGAGTTCTCGGCGCAGGCCAGCACCACGACCAGCACCTATCCAGGCGGCGGTTGGGCGCCCGGTGCTGCGGCGAATCAGCCTACCCAGGCTGCTGTGGACACGCTGTTCGGCCCCGGCCGTTGCGATCGCAGCGGCGGCACCGGCGGTTTCGGCTTCAATCCGGACGGTTCGGTGTTCTGTACGGGCATTCAGAACAACCCGACGTTCGACGCCGTCGGTTTCACTGGTCCGGATTCGTACATCGCGACGGCGTTCTACCCCGACTTCTATTCGTACAACTTCGAGCCTGACAACATTCTCGTGTTGCCGATGGAACGCTGGAATCTCTTCACCAGCATCGACCTGGAAGTGTCGGAGTGGTTCCGCCCGTACGCGCAGGCGCAGTACACGAACTACAACGCTCTGCAGGAGCTGGCACCGACGCCGGCGGCAGGATCGACGGGTTTCACGGTTCCCGTGACGAACCCGTTCATTCCGACCTCGCTGGCTTACCTGGCTGCCAATCGCGCGAACCCGACGGCACCGCTGTCGTTCTCGAAGCGCTTCAACGACCTGGGCGGCCGTACCGGCTACAACACGCATGACGTGTGGCAGCTGACCATCGGCGGCACCGGCGACATCACCGAGACCTGGACGTACGACGTTTATGCGTCCTACGGCCGTTCGGTTCAGAACGAGGTGCAGGGTGGCAACGTGCGTCGCGACCGCGTACAGGCTCTCCTGAACGCAGCCGACGGCGGCGCTTCACTTTGCGCGGGCGGTCTGAACCTGTTCGGCTCCGCTGCGATCAGCCAGGCTTGCAAGGACTACATCAGCCTCGAAGCTAAGAACCTCACGGTCGTCGAGCAGAACGTCGTCGAAGGCGTGCTGAGCGGTGAGGTGTTCTCGCTGCCGGCCGGCGCCGTGATGGTGGCCGTCGGTGCGGGCTATCGCGACCTGTCGTTCGACTTCCGTCCGGACGGCGGTCTGCAGCCCGGCCTGGTTGCGGGCTTCAACCAGCAGCTGCCCGTCAATGGCAAGCTGAACTTCACGGACCTCTTCGGCGAAGTGAACATTCCGATCCTCGCGGATCTGCCTGGAGTGAAGTCGCTCGGCGTCACTGCCGGTGTCCGCACGACGGACAACAACATCTTCGGCGACGACGAAACGTGGAAGCTGTCGCTCGACTGGTCGATCGTTGACTGGGCGAGATTCCGTGCAGGTGTGCAGAAGGCTGTTCGCAGCCCGAGCATCACCGAGCTCTTCTCGCCACAGGTCAACAACTTCCCGACCTTCACCAACCAGGACCCGTGCAACGTGTCCGGCGCGATTGCGGCCCAGTACCGCAATGGCCCGGATGGTGCGCAGGTCCGGGCGCTGTGCACAGCTCAGTCGGCCACCGCTGGCGGCGCGACTTACGTGCAGCCGTCGGGTCAGGCGACGGGCATCACGGGCGGCAATCCGAATCTCTCGCCAGAAACTGCTGATTCGTTCACGGTCGGATTCGTCCTTCAGTCGCCCTTCGATTCGCCGGCGCTCGACCGCCTGTCGATGTCGGTCGACTACTGGTCGATCGAACTGGAAGACGTGATCGGCGCGATCGAGGCTTCCACGATCGTGCAGCGCTGCTTCAACCGCGAAGGCGCGAACCCGAACTACGACATCAACAACGCGTGGTGTCAGATGTTCAGTCGCGAACAGAGCAACGGCGGCGTCATCAATCTGCAGCAGCTGCAGGTCAACCAGGCCTTCTTCAACACCAGCGGCATCGACCTCACGTTCGGCTACGGCTTCGACATGGGCGATGTGGGTGACCTGAGCTTCCAGCTCGTCGGTACCTGGATCGAGAAGTTCGAGGAACAGACGGCAGTGACGCCGTTCGATCCGGTTTACGACTACGGCGGCACGATCGGTTCCACCACCGGTACGTCGTATCCGGAATGGAAGGGTACGCTGGTGACGGCTTACACCTTGAACGACTTCCGCACTCAGCTCCAGGCCCGGTACATCGATGCGATGGATCACCGCAACACGGTGACGGGTGGATCTCCGGTGGCGAATACGAGCGTGCCGGCTACCTGGTACCTCGATATGACCGCATCGTACGACGTGCTGGACAACGTCACGATCCGCCTGGGTGTCAACAACCTGACCAATCAGGAACCGCGTCTCTACACGCCGAACGTGCAGGCAAACACCGATCCGTCGCTCTATGACGTGCTCGGCCGCCGGTACTTCCTCGGCTTCGAAATGCGGATGTAACTTGCGCCGGGGACAGCTCCGGCAAACTGACGGGGCGGAGAGTTCTCTCCGCCCCGTTTTTTCATTGGATTGTCGATGATCGGGCGAATGAACAAGCACTTGATCTGGTTGGCAGGGTTGATTGCAGTCCCGGCGATGTCGGGGACGGATCCTGTCGCGGAATGCAGGGCAAGGCACAGCGGCGATTCCGCGGCTCACATCGCATGCCTCGAAGGAGCGTTGCAGGGGCCGAAACCTTCCGCAGCGAAGCAACCGCAGAAGGTTCAGCAACAGAATGCGCCGGTGGCAGAGGCAAAGCCGACCGAGCTTGGCGCCGAACAGGTTCGTGCGGGCAAGCGCGACAGCGACGAAGCACGGCCTCAGGTCCTCGTCGACATCGTCTCGGTTTCCTACGGCGCAGGCGGATTGGGCACATTCCGCATGGCCGACGGGCAGGTCTGGCGCGAGACCGTGGCAACGCCCGAACGCGCACGTCTCGACTCGAACAAGAAGTACTCCGCGCGCATCGAGCGCGGTGCCATCGGCGGTTATCGCATGTACGTTGATGGCGAACGCCGGATGATCAAGCTGGAACGCATCGAATAGCGGCACTGCCCGCCGAGCATTCGTGACACACAAGCCCGCGCAGCTCACTACTTCCGACGCGCAACGCCTGGCGCAGGCATTCGGGCTTCTGCAGCAAGGTCAGATGCAGGCGGCGGCGCGCATCGCCGACGACATCGCGCATCGCATTCCCCATTCCCCTGACGCGCTGCACCTCGTCGCTCTTTGCAGCAAGAGTATGGGAAACATGGAGGGTGCAGCAGCCAGCTTCGAGGCCGCTGTTGCCCTGGCGCCGTCGAACGCCAGCCTGCTCAACAACTATGCGAATTTCCTGCGGCAGCAGGGCGAAGCAGCGCGTGCGATCGAGTTGTATCGCACGGCACTGCGTATTGCTCCCGACCATGCCGACGGCTGGATGAATCTGGGTATCGCGTTGACGCAGGCGGGACACGCGTCAGACGCACTTCCGGCACTCGAGCACGCAGTTCAGCTGCGACCCCGACACGCGGTGTCCTGGCGAGCTCTTGGTTCGGCGCGGCGTTCGACAGGCGATCTGGAAGGAGCGCAGAGCGCGTTGCGGCGCGCGGTGGAGTTCGATCCGAATGACGGCGCAGCCTGGGTCAGTCTGGGTGTCGTCACACGTCTGCTGGGCGACCCGGCGGAATCACTTCAATGCTACTCACACGCGCGATCCGTCGGCTTCGCTGGACCCGAGATCGACGATGCCGAAGCCAGCGCCCGACTCGATCTGGGAGAGACGCACCAGGCGCTGCAGCTGACGCGGCGAACGATCGAGAAATTTCCGGCGTATGTCCCCGCGTATCCGATGCTGGCGCAAATACTCTGGGAGCACGGAGAACACCTGTCACCGCACGAGTCTCCTGCGACATCCTTTTCGAGAGCGGTCGAAGCGCAGCCGCGGAACGACGAGTTGCGGAGCGCGTTCGTCAAGTTCTTGCTCGAATCGCAGGCCACCGAAGAAGCGCTGCGGCAGATTCGGATACTGCGTGAAGGGCGAGACGATGCGACGTTCGTTGTACTCGAAGGGCACGCGCTCGATCGCAACGGACGCTTGGCGGAAGCGATCGAGCTGCTCGATGGCACCAGCGACAAACTGTCCACCAATGCAGCTTTCGCCGATCTCCATGTGCGGCTCCTGCTGAAAACAGGCGATCCCGGGCGTGCTGCGTCTGTTGCTCTGGGGGCTGTCGAGCGCAATCCCCGGAATCAGTCGGCATTGGCGTTTCTCGGCATCGCATGGCGATTGCTGTCGGATCCACGGGAGGAGTGGCTCTGCGGGTACGACCGGCTGGTCGCTTCGATGGAAGTTCCGCTTCCTGAGTCGTTTCCTGATCTGGCCGGATTTCTCGATGCATTGCAGGCAACGCTGCTGCCGATGCACGTCGCTCGCCGCGAACCGGTCAATCAGAGTGTGCGCGGAGGATCGCAGACCTCCGGAAATCTCTTCGGTCGCCGCGATCCCGTACTGGTGGCGATGCGGGCCGCGATGCGCGCAGCCATTGAGAAATATGTGACTGCGTTGCCGGACGATTCGCAGCATCCATTTCTACGTTGCAAGGAGAACGCGGTCCGTTTTGCCGGGGCCTGGTCGGTCCGTCTCTGGTCGTCCGGGCGGCATGTAAATCACTTCCACCAGAACGGATGGATCAGTTCGGCCTTTCATGTCGCACTGCCGCCGTCCGTGCTGCGGTCGTCTGGCGACTCGTCCGAGGGCTGGCTACAGTTCGGCGCGCCCCCGTCCGAATTGGGTCTCGATCTTTCGCCGCGGCGCCTGGTTCGGCCAGAGCCGGGACGGCTCGTGCTCTTTCCTTCTTATTTATTGCATGGAACCGTGCCGTTTTCGGACCCGGAGCCGCGCCTGACGGTGGCTTTCGATGCGGTTCCCGCATCAGAGGCGACGAGACGACTGGATTACTAGACGACATGTGCGATCCCGCACAGCAGCGTCGCGGCAGTGGGCTATAGTCGACGTGGGTTCTGGCACAGGAGGTTCGGTTATGACCTTTTCGAAAGTCGTACGCCTCACGATCTGCCTCGGTGCAGCGTCGCTGTCCGCGGGCTGCGTCGGCCCGAACTTCGTCGCCGAGAACAACCCCCGCTGGCTGAGAGCCGAAGTCACGGGCAGCCGCATCCTCAGGCCGAGAAATGCCCAGGGATCGGCGGAAGCAGGGGACTATGTGACCAAGGGCGACGTGCCGGATTTCCTCATCCTGCCCTGGGTCAGCATCTACTGATCGTCAGGCACCCAGCTGATTCGGATCGCGCCACGTTCTTTCGAACGGCAGGCGCCACGCGCGCGGCGCGACCAGTTGATGAATTGCGTTCGGTCCCCACGAGCCCGGTGCGTACAGGCGAACGGGCGGCGGCGATTCGAGCAGCGGCGTCGAAACTTCCCAGAGGCGCTCGATGCCCCGCGCCGTCGTGAAGAGCGTGTGATCGCCGCGCATCGCATCGAGAATCAACCGTTCGTAGGCCTCGAGCACATCGCCGATCAACCCTGTATCGCGCATCGCAAACTGCAGACTGAGTTTGTCCAGCCGCATGCCCGGACCTGGGCGCTTGCCGTAAAAGGACAGTGACATCTTCGATGCGTCGGCGAGATCGAACGTCAAGTGATCCGGGCCTTGCGCGCCCACGCCGGAGTTGGCGGGGAACATGCTCTTCGGCGGTTCACGAAACGCGATCGAGATGATTCGCTGGCCTTCGGCGAGGCGTTTTCCCGTGCGCAGGAAGAAGGGCACGCCGGCCCACCGCCAGTTGTCGATCGAGCATTTGAGCGCGATGAACGTTTCGGTTTCCGATTCGGGATTGACGCCTTCTTCCTGGCGATAGCCTGTGTATTGCCCGCGCACCACGTCGGATGGCGTGATCGGCAGCATCGAGCGGAAGACCTTATTCTTTTCTTCGCCGATCGATGTCGGTTCGAGTGCGGTCGGCGGTTCCATGGCGACGAAGGCGAGAATCTGGAACAGATGCGTCACTACCATGTCGCGATACGCGCCGGTCGCTTCGTAGAAGCCGGAGCGTTTGCCGAGGCCGAGCGTTTCGGGCACGTCGATCTGGATGTGATCGATGAAGTTGCGGTTCCAGATCGGCTCGAAGAGCCCGTTCGCGAACCGGAACGCCAGGATGTTCTGCGCGGGCTCCTTGCCCAGGAAGTGGTCGATGCGGAAGATCTGGTCCTCGCTGAAGACTTCGTGCAGCTTCGAATTGAGCGAGACGGCGCTCGCGAGATCGGTGCCGAACGGCTTCTCCATCACGATGCGCGACCGTTCGACGACACCGGCGTCGGCCAGCATGCGGACGGCGGACAGCGCAGCGTTCGGCGGCACGCTCAGATAATGCAGTCGGCGACTTTCGCCGGAGAAGGACTGCTCGGCGCGATCGATGGCTGCACGCAGTGCGGCGGGGCCCGCCGAGATCGGCACGTAGTCCAGGCCGGCGGCAAACGCATTCCAGTCTTCAGGAGCGAACTTCCTCGGCGAGAATTCCTCCATCGCCTCGCGGGCGGCGGTCCGGAACTGCTCGGCCGACAACGAATCCAGCGATACCCCGACGATGCGGCACCCTGGAATGAAGCCGGCGCTTGCGAGATGGAACAGCCCGGGCAGCAGCTTGCGACGCGCCAGGTCGCCCGTCGCCCCGAACAGGACGACGACCTGGGGAAACTTCGGACCGACTCCGGGCACTACTTTCGCCACCGGCTCTCCCATGGAATGAACTGCCCCCTCCGGGCTTGCAAGAAGCGGGCAGGATAAATCGGGGTCGGCGGCGGTGCCATACGGCAGTCGACGCACCGGAATGAATCTCGCCGGGCGATCGGGACTGCCATTCCGGGGCGAAAGGCATTGCAACCTGGCGCATTGCAACCTTTTGGCCGCGGCCCGCGTCGCAATGGAAACCGGTCCTTGTGCAGGGAGAATTCCATATGAACGTCGTCGTCCGAGGCTTGCTGTTCGGCTGTCTGCTCGCGCCCCTGATCGTCCATGCCGAGGAGCGTCGCCTCGACAAGACGTTCACGGTGAGCCCCGGCGGCAAGGTCATCGTCGACGTGGACGGCGGCGACGTCGTCGTCAATGGCGGCAGTTCGAACCAGGTGGTTGTCCAGATCGTCCTCAAGGGTTCTCGCGATGCCCTCGAGAAAATCACGCTGTCCGCCGAGCAGCAGGGCAACGACGTTGCCGTCAAAGCGAAGAAGGAGTGGACCGGCTGGTTCAACGGATTCAACCAGCAGACGACCGTCACCGTGACCGTGCCGAAAAAGTACGGGACGGACCTGCGCACCTCTGGCGGGAACATCGTCGTGAAGGACGTCGAAGGCGACGCAGTCGGCAAGACATCCGGCGGAGACATCCGCCTCGGCGCGATCAAGGGCACGGTCCGGATGAGCACCTCGGGCGGCAGCATCGAAGTCGAGAACGTAACGGGCCAGACCGAAGTGCGTACGTCCGGCGGCGACATTCGTGCGAAGGTCGTCAACGGTGATCTGCGTGCGGAAACTTCCGGCGGCAGCATCCGCATCGAACAAGTGGCGGGTGGAGCGACAGCGCGCACTTCGAGCGGCGACGTGATCGCGAGAGATATTCGTGGACCGGCAGACCTGCAGACTTCCGGCGGCAGCATCGATGCCGATGCGATCGACGGCAGCATTCGCGCGGTCACGTCGGGCGGCGATGTGAAAGTGGATCTGATCGGCGCGAATCGCGGCATCGTTGCGACGACAAATGGTGGCAGCGTCACCGTGCGCGTACCGCGGAGTGTCACTGCGTCCGTGGACGCATCGACCAGCGGCGGTTCGGTGTCGACTGATCTCCCGGTAACGACCACCGAAGTCCGCGAGCGCCGACTCGCCGGGACGATCAATGGTGGCGGAGCCAGCATCCAGGCCCGCAGCTCGGGTGGGGATGTGCGGCTAAGGGCGAGGGATTGATCGCTCCCCGCTCGCAGCCTCCGGCTTTCCGCTCGCGCCTTCGCTCTCTATCATGCAGTGACTACTGCAGTGATAGGGGAGTCGGAATGAGACCAGCCCAGACCATCCTGATTGTGCTGCTGACAGCCGCTTGTTTCGCCCCTGCCTTCGCGGCGACTCCCGAACGGCCCGCCCTCGACCCTGCAATTCTCGAACGTGTCCGTCGGCCGATCGTGTATCGCGTGCCGCGTATGGAGGACGTCAAAGTCCTCGCGAATCTGCGCTACAGCAGCATCGATGAGCCTCGATTGCGCATGGACGTCTATCTGCCTCCAGAACCGGCTGGCGAGAAGCGACGTCCCGTCGTGCTGTTGCTGCACGGTGGCGCTCCCGCAGGAATTCCGGTCAAGGACGCCGGTGCCTTCAGGTCGTGGGGCCGCGTGATTGCAGCGCAGGGCATGGTGGCTGTCGTTGCGGGGCATCGACTCGAATGGCCCCTCGCGCGGCTCGAGGAAGCAGCGGCGGATGTCGTGACGGCGCTCGATTACGTTCGCACGAAGAGCGGTGAATGGCAGGCGGATGCAGATCGGATCTGTGTGGCTGCCTGGTCCGCGGGAGGTCCGCTGCTCTCGGTGGCTCTTCGCGAGCCGCGTCCGTATATCCGGTGCCAGTTGGGTATCTATCCGCTGATCGATATTCGCCCGCCCGAGCCGGCGTCTGCCAGCGCGTTGCAGCGGCAGTATTCTCTGTCGACGTATCTGAAGGAGCCCGCGTTCCCGCCGCTCTTCGTTGCCAGAGCCGGACGCGATGCGATCCCGGAACTCAATGAGCGCCTCGACCGGTTCGTCGCCGATGCAGTCGCCGCCAATGTCCCGCTGACGTTCGTGAACCATCCTCAGGGGCTGCACGGATTCGATGTGGACAACGACGACGAGCGGTCCCGGGAGATCATCCGAGCGGCACTGGAGTTCATGCACGTCCATCTTTTCGCAGCGGCCGCGGACTGAGAACGCGGCTCGCCTTCCTGCTGTGGGTCCGGCTTTAGCCGGACGTGATCGCCGACAGGCGATGCTTCGCATGACGTCCGGCTGAAGCCGGACCCGCAGCTGGAGTATCCTCAGTCCGTTCGGTTGAAAACGGCACGCTGATTCAAGCCTCCGGGCGGGCCGCCGGTCACAGTCGATGAGCCGGGCCAGTGTCGGCCTGCCATTGCGACCGAAGACAGGAGCACGCCGTGATCTATCTGCTGGCTTTGCTGATCGGGATCGTTGCCGGCCTGCGCGCCATGACCGCGCCAGCCGCATTTGCATGGGGCGCCCATCTGGGTGTGCTCAAAGTGCAGGGAAGCCTCGTTGCCTTCATGGGTTTTGCCTGGACTCCCTGGATTTTCACTGTCCTGGCGCTTGCTGAACTGGTCACGGACCAGCTTCCGACCACACCGAGTCGCACCGTGCCCGTTCAGTTCGGCACCCGCATCCTGAGTGGCGCGCTCTGTGGCGCTGCCATCGGCGTGACTGGCGGTTCTCTGTGGGCCGGCGCGATCGCCGGAATCATCGGTGCGGTGATCGGCACGCTGGGCGGACGAGCAGCGAGGGCACGGCTCGCAGCCGCGTTCGGCAAGGATCGACCGGCTGCGATCATCGAAGACATCGTCGCCATCGGCGGCGCCGCGTTGCTGCTTCTGGCCGTGCCCGGATGACGCGCTTCGACGCCATCGTCATCGGTGCGGGGCAGGCGGGGCCATCCCTCGCCAATCGCCTCAGCACCGCTGGCATGAAGGTGGCGATGGTCGAACGCCATTTGTTCGGGGGCACGTGTGTCAACACGGGCTGCATGCCGACGAAGACGATGGTTGCGAGTGCGTATGCAGCGCGTGTCGCGCAACGAGCCGCTGAATACGGTGTCGTTCTCGGTGGCGCGCCGCGAATCGACTTGGCACGCGTTCATGAACGCGCGGCAACCGTGTCGACGAATGCGCGCAACGGGGTCGAAGGCTGGGTGCGTTCGATGCCGGGTTGCACGGTGATCCAGGGTCATGCGCGATTCGAGTCGGCGACGAGCGTCCGAGTCGATAATGAACTGCTCGAAGCGCCGAAGATCTTCATCAATGTCGGCGGCCGCGCCTTCCGGCCTGATTTTCCCGGTATCGACGACGTTCCGTACCTGACCAATACGTCGATGCTGCAGCTCACGACGCTGCCCGAGCATCTCGTCGTGGTCGGCGGGAGTTACGTCGGCCTCGAGTTTGCGCAGATGTTCCGGCGATTCGGGGCGCAGGTCACCATCGTCGAGAAGGGCCCCCGTCTTGTCTCGCGGGAAGACGAGGACGTTTCGACTGCCATTGCAGACATCCTGCGTGCGGAAGGAATTGCTATGCGAACGGGCGCGGAATGCATCCGGCTCGCACGCCACGCGAAGGGAGTCGAGGTGCATGTCGACTGCAGGGAGGGCTCGCCGAGCGTGATCGGTACGCACGTGTTACTCGCCGTAGGCCGGCGTCCGAACACGGACGACCTAGGGCTCGATCAGGCGGGTGTCACTGTCGACAAGCGCGGCTACATCGTCGTCGATGACGAACTTCGCACCAGCGTGCCGGGCATCTGGGCGGTAGGCGATTGCAACGGTCGCGGCGCGTTCACGCACACCGCGTACAACGACTACGAAATCGTCGCCGCGAACATCTTCGACGGCGCCCATCGGCGTGTGAGCGATCGCGTGCCGGCGTATGCGTTGTACATCGATCCGCCGCTGGGCCGCTGCGGTGTCACCGAAACAGAAGCCCGACGAAGCGGCCGGAAGGTCCTGATCGGCAGCCGGCCGATGACGAAGGTCGGGCGCGCCATCGAGAAGGGCGAGACGCGGGGTTTCATGAAGGTCATCGTCGATGCGCAGACACAGAAGATACTCGGCGCTTCGATTCTCGGCACCGGCGGCGACGAGGCCATCCACGGCATCCTCGACGTCATGAATGCGGGCGTTGCGTACACGGCGCTCCGCGATGCGGTTCCGATTCATCCGACGGTGTCGGAGTTGATTCCGACGATGCTGGGGGAGCTTCGGGAAGTGTCGGGCTGAGTATGTCCGTCATTCCCGCGAACGCGGGAATCCATCTGGATCAAGGCATGGACTCCCGCCTGCGCGGGAGTGACGGAGAGGGATAACGAACCTGTACCGATTTTCGGTATTCTGCCCGCCCACTTCCCTGCGGACTCTTCGATGACGGATGCTCCCACCCGCGCGGGCCTCCTGGGCGAGCGTGATTTCATTCGGTATCTGACCGCGCGATGCCTCGGCACGCTCGCGGTTCAGATGCAGACGGTCGCTGTGGGCTGGCAGGTCTATCAGACGACGCGCGATCCGTTGCATCTCGGTTTCATCGGGCTGTCCCAGTTCCTGCCGTTCATCGTGCTGATTTTGCCGGCAGGGCACGTGGCCGACTCGTTCGATCGTCGCCGGATCGTGACCGGCTGCTACTTCCTCAACATGATCTGCGCCTTGAGCCTGCTCACGCTGTCGCTGCGCGGTGTGAATTCGGTGACGCCGATCTTCGCGCTCATGACGCTGCTCGGAATCACCCGTGCGTTCGCGATGCCGGCGGCGCAGGCTCTGATCCCGAACCTGGTTCCGCCGCAATCGTTCGCTCGGGCCGTCGCAGTCAATCAGTCCGTGTTCCAGGTGTCGACAATCGTCGGGCCGACGCTTGGCGGTGTCCTCTATCTTGCCGGTGCCAGCGTCGTCTACGGGATCGTCGCGACGCTGCTGTTCACGAGCACGCTCTTGATGCTGCGTATTCGGTCGGGTGGCCGTTCGGCCAGCGTTGCGCCGGCGGTCAGTGTGCAGTCACTGCTTTCCGGTCTGCGCTTCGTGAAGTCGAAACCGATCGTGCTGGGTGCGATTTCGCTCGATCTGTTCGCCGTGCTGTTCGGCGGTGCAACTGCGCTGTTGCCTGTCTACGCTCACGACATTCTGCACACGAGTTCAGCGGGGCTTGGGCTGCTGCGCACAGCGCCGGCGGTCGGCGCCATGATCTGTGCACTAGCGCTCGCTGCGAAGCCGCTCTCCCGGCATGTGGGCGCATGGATGTTCGGCGGCGTGACGGTCTTCGGGATCGCGACGATCGTGTTCGGCTTGTCCACGAACCTGGCGGTGTCGATGGTTGCACTCACGTTGCTCGGTGCGGGCGACATGGTCAGTGTGTATCTGCGCCATCTCCTTGTGCAGCTCGAGACACCCGACGCGATTCGAGGTCGCGTCAGTGCCGTCAACGCTGTGTTCGTCGGTGCGTCAAATGAACTCGGCGAGTTCGAGTCAGGCGTCACCGCAGCGTGGTTCGGAACTGTGCGCGCGGTTGTAGTCGGAGGCGCCGCGACACTCATCGTCGCGGCAGTTTGGTCGCGCCTCTTTCCCGAGCTTCGTTCCATGGATCGCTTGCCGACAGCGGCTCGCTGATCAGCCTGCAGCCTGCACCGCTGCCATTGCCGCGGCGATTCGCGGCGTTGCAGTCGGGCGGCGATAGAGCTTCTCCATATACGCCTTCAGTCGCGGGAATTTCGCGAGGAGTTCCTCCTCGTTCGCCCAGTCCAGCGTGTAGGCCAGCACGAAGTCGGCGACTGTTACGTGGTTGCCAACCACGAACTCACGATCCCTCATGTGCGCATCCATCACGGCAGCCATCGCTTCGAAATCGCGGCGGGCGACAGGAACGTCAGCGGCCACGCGATCGCTTTCTGCATAGACGAACGTATTGCGTGCGATTCGCCAAAGCGGCTGCTCGAGTTCCGTCACAGTGAACAGCAACCATCGCGTCATGTCGGCGCGTTCCCGCAGGTCCTTGGGCACGAGCCCCTTGTCCGCGTACTTCTCCGCGAGATACAGGACGATCGCAGCCGATTCATTGAGCACGAGATCGCCGTCGACGAGCACGGGCAGCTTGGCGGCGGGATTCAGCGAGAGGAAGTCCGGGAGCTGATGCTCATTGCGCGACATATCCACGATCACCGACTGGAATGGGACGCCGAGTTCCTGCAGCGTCCATCGCACCCGCAGCGAGCGGGTCGGTCCGAATTCATAGAGTCTCATGATGTCTGCCTCGTACGCCTGGGTGTGACCTCAAGGACGTGGCAGGGTCGGCGGGCCCGACATTCATTTGCTATTGGGCGACGGACGACAGGAACTGGTTGATCAACGGATAGTAGTCCGCGTTCGCATCGACATCGTTGTGGCCGACGCCCTGCAGGATCCGGATGTCCTTGGGACCAGCCCATTGCTCGGCCAGACGTTGAGCGTGCTTTGCCGGCACGATGAAGTCGTGACTGGCCGCGATGATCAGAGCGGGTCGCGAAATCTGCCGCGCCCATTCCCCGGACGGGAAGGGATGACGCAGCAGCAGTCGAACCGGAAAGATCGGGTAGTGCCCGGCCGCGACATCGGCGAGGCTGTCGAACGGCGTGATCAGAATCGCGCCTGCGACGGGACGATTGGCGGCGAGCATCGTTGCTACGCCCGAACCGAGACTGCGACCCATCACGACGATATGTTTCGGATCGGTTCCTTCGCGGATCATCCAGTCGTAAATCGCGAGCGCGTCGTCGTACAGTTCCTTCTGACCCGGCCGGCCCGAGCTGCCCCCGTAGCCGCGATAGTTCACGACGAGGAGCCGACGAGCCTCGAGAAAACGTGCCGTGCTTGCCGTGTAGAGCACGTCCTCCGCATTGCCGCCGAAATAGAGGATCACCGCAGGCGTTGCGGCACGCGGATTGTCGGTCCACCAGCCTTCGAGCGTCGCACCCGACACGGGGATTTCAATGCGATTCGCGGACCATTGATCCTTGAGCGCCCGATCGTTCGGGCCCGGGTAAAAAATCGATGCTTCCTGCCGCCAGTAGAGCAGGGCGCAGAAGAGGATGTACACGGTCGCGGCAATCGCCAGTGCGTTCAGCGAGAAAGTGAGGAAGGAGCGCATCAGACCAGATCCTGTTACGTAGCTAACGTCCTGTTACTTCCGGATTCTCGCGACGGGGGTAGATTCCGGCCCATCCACCGCCACCGCAGCAGAAGTTCATGAGCACCAAAGAACTCTCCGTCGTTCACGTAGTTGTGCAGGATGAGCAGGCCAGCGCGACGGTGGAGAAGGCGCTCGAAGGGTCGGATTGGGGGCGGCTGACCTACAGTAGCGTTGCCGAATATCTGCAAGGCTACACGGCGCTGAGGTCAGGTTGTGTGCTCGTTGAGGTATCGACGGCCGGCGCAGCCGACCTACCTTCCCTTTGGGGAAGCAGGCATGCGCTGCCCGTTGTCGTCATCTCCGCCAACGCGGATATCGAGACCGCGGTAGAAATGATGAAGGGCGGCGCCTTCGATTGTCTCGAGTTGCCGCTGAACCCCCACGACCTGCGGCGCTGCATCGCGGGTGCGGTCCGGTTCTCGGAAGACAGCCTGATGGATCAGAAGTACAACGAGGTTCTGCGGCAGCGCGTCGCCTCGTTGAGCGCCAGGGAACGCGAGGTCATGCGGATGCTCGCGATCGGTTCGATCAACAAAGTCATTGCTTCCCGGCTCGGCCTGAGCCGGCGGACGGTAGAGACGCATCGACGCAGCGTGATGAGGAAGATGGAGGCCGCGTCCGTTGCGGAACTGATCGGCATGTCACTGACGTTGGAGAAGGCTGCACGACCCGAGGGTCGGCGACCTGCGATCGACAGATCGGCGGCCGTTGCCGAGGAACTGTCGCACTGACGGATCCGCGCTTGCGCAGGCCATGGCCATGAGCACCAACGCATTCAGCGCGCAGAATTTCTCCCTCGTTCTGGGCGGTCCGTTGTTCCAGTTGTTTCGACGGGCGCATCTCTCGGGTGATGCGCTGGAACTGCTGAATCGTCGGATCATCATCATTGCGGGCATTGCGTGGATTCCGCTGCTCCTGCTGACGATACTCGCAGGAACCGCGTTCGGTGGCGCGGTCGAAATTCCTTTCATCGAGGATGTCGAATCGCACGTTCGATTTCTGGTGGCGCTGCCGATTCTCATCGGCGCGGAACTGATCGTTCATCGCCGCCTGCGGCCGGCGGTGAGCCAGTTCATCGAGCGGCGGATCGTGACGCCCGAGGACACGCCGAAGTTCGAGCGCGCGATCGAATCGACGCTGCGGCTGCGAAACTCGCCGATGACGGAGATCCTGCTCATCCTCATCGTGTACTCGATCGGCATCTGGGTCTGGATCAAGCAGTTTTCGCTGGGCGCGGCGAGCTGGTACGCCATTCCGGACGGCACGCGGATGAGGCTGACGCCCGCCGGCTACTGGTTCGTGTTCGTGAGCGTGCCGATCTTCCAGTTCATCCTGTTGCGCTGGTACTTCCGGTTCTTCCTTTGGTTCTACTTCCTGTTTCGCGTGTCGCGACTCAACCTGAAGCTCATTCCGATCCATGTCGACAGGACGGGTGGATTGGGTTTTCTCGGGACGAGCACGCATGCCTTCGCGCCAATCCTGGTTGCTCAGGGCGCCATCCTGGCCGGATTGATTGCCGGTCAGATTCTCCACGCTGGCGCAGTGCTGACCGATTTCCGGGTGCAGGTCGTCGCGTTCCTCGCATTCTTCATCGTGGCGACGCTCTTGCCGCTCACTGTGTTCGCGCCCCGTCTTGCGGAAGCGAAGCGCGCGGGGCTGGGCGCATTTGGGCGGCTGGCGAGTCGTTACGGCTCAAGATTCGAAGGCAAGTGGCTCCATGATTCTTCCACCGACGACGAACTGCTTGGCAGCGGCGACATCCAGTCGCTGGCGGATCTCGGGAACAGCTTCGGCGTAGTGCAGGAAATGCGCCTGTTCCCCTTCGGCTGGCGCGATGTGACGAGGCTTGCATCGATGACGGCGATCCCTTTCCTGCCTCTGTTGCTGACGATCTTCTCGCTGGAGGAATTTGCCTCCTATGTGCTCAAGGCGATCTTCTGAAGCGAGTCGCCGCTCCGAACTCTCCGCTACTGCAGAGGTGCCCTCATGCGTGCCTTCCGCCGATTCACGACAGCTACGATCTTTGCCCTGAGCGCAACCTCCGTGCTGGCGCAGGCACCGATCATCTATCCCGCCAAGGGCCAGAGTGCCGAACAGCAACAGAAGGATTCAGGCGAGTGCGCTGTGTGGGCGAAGCAAACCACAGGCATCGATCCTGCAGCCGTCGCCGCTACGCCCGCGACTGTTGCAGCTCCTGCACCGGCAGAGAAGGAGTCGAGCGGCCCGAAGGGCGAGCGCCTCAGGGGTGCAGCGCGTGGTGCTGCCGCCGGTGCGATCACCGGAGAGATCGTGAACGATGATGCGAGCGAGGGTGCCAAGGCGGGAGCGGCCGTGGGTGTGCTCGCGGGAGGCAGCCGTTCGCGACAGAACCGCAAGGCTGAAGAGAAACAGGCGGCGCAGGAACAGGAGCAGGCGCAGAAGACAGCACAGGATCAGGCAGAGGCGCAGAAGCAGCAGCAGATCGATACTTACAATCGCGCGAATGCGGCGTGCATGGAGGGCAGGGGGTATACGTTGAAGTGACCGGGGGTGTCGTCATCACTCGCGTTGCTTCGTCCGCTCCAGATCGAAGCAACGCGACGACGATTTGCACCACCTCACGCTAGAGCCGGGTGATTTTAGGGAGCAGGTCGAACGTGCGACGACACCGAGTCATTGCACACAGGTCCGCCCCAATGAAAGGCACACGCTGGTTCCTTCGCCTGCCCTCTGTCCTTGCTCTCGCAGCCGGACCTCTAATAGCTGGCCCCGCGTCGGCTGCCCCGAAGGATCCGAGTCAGTACGCACGCCTCCTCGACTTCCCCATCACCCTCACCACCGCATCCTCCCGCAACTCCGACGCCTTCGCCTGGACCATCCGCCAGGGCGATCGAACGAAAGTAATGTTCGCCCGAGGTCCGGCCTTCCAGCCGCTGACAATCCACGAGCGCACTGATCACGACGGGCAGCCGGTAACCGCTGTCGCGCTCTCCGCAGACGGCGCTTTCGTGGCCTTCCTCACGGGTGTCGGCTACATCGAAGGCCAGGCACACAATCCCGCCGGCTTGATCGACCCGCCGGCGACGACCGTCTGGATCGCAGCAACTCAATCCAACGCGCCGCCGCGGAAGATCGGCAAGGGCACCGGCCCCGAGTTCCTTCGGACTCGTCTCATATATAGGCAAGGTCGCGACCTGCGTTCCGTGGAACTGTCCGCCGACGCCGCCAACGATCAGCTCTTGCTCGCAGGAGGCGCCGCTTTCGGGGACGTCCAGTTGTCACCTGACAGCACGGCAATCGCCTTCACCCACGATCGTGGAGGCTACGCCTTCGTCGGCGTCTACCGCTTCGGCGCGGATCGCATCAATTGGGTAGTGAGCGGACCAGACCGTGCTGCATCGCCGGTGTGGTCACCGGACGGCACTCAGCTTGCGTACGTGACGCGACCTGGTCGCGAACACGACAAGGTCTACGACCGCACCGAGAGTGAACCGCTGTCGGTTCATGTCGTAGATGTTCGCACCGCCGAGACCCGCACGCTGTGGCAATCGCAGGGCGTCGCTGCAATGGAGCTCATGGAAGATCCGGACAGCGCGCTGCGCTGGATGGGCAACGATCGTCTCGTCTTTCTCTCAGAGCACGACGGTTGGGCACGGCTGTACACCATCGCAGCGGCGGGCGGTTCGCCAACCGCAATCACGCCGCCGAACTGCGAGGTGGCGGAGAGCGAACAGATCGACGCGTTCGAGCTGTTCGTCATTCACAACTGCACCGACCGCCATCTCAGGCAGGCGTCGATCATCGATTTGCGCAATGGGAAGACTGCCGCCGTTGCGACAGCGGACAAGGTGCTTGCGAACGCTGTTGCCGGAGCGAATGGCTTTGTTGCGTTCAGCGGCGGTGACGCGAATGCAGCGCCATTGATGCGCGTGCTGCAAACATCGAACCGGCGGGTGGCTCTTGCAGAGAAGCCGGCCGATCACGGATACGCCGGCACTACCGATCGTGCTCCTCCAGCCATCGTCTTGCTGCGCGCAGAGGATGGTGTCGAAGTTGCAGCTCAGCTCTTCATGCCCACTGGCAAAGGCCCGCATCCCGCCGTGATCTATGTGCATGGTGGCCCGCAGCGCCAGATGTTCCCGGCCTATCACTTCAGCGAGTACTACGCGCGCAACTATGCTTTCAATCGCGAACTCGCGCGGCTCGGCTACGTCGTACTCAGCGTCAACTTCCGGTCGGGCGTAGGCTACGGCCGGGCGTTCCGGGAAGCAGCCGATCGCGGATGGCGAGGCGCATCGGAGTATCGCGATGTTCTGGCTGCCGCCCGCTGGTTGGCAGAGCGCGATGACGTCGATCGCGCAAAGATCGGTATCTGGGGCGGTTCATACGGCGGCTTGCTCACAGCGCAGGCGCTCGCGCGAAACTCCGATCTCTTCGCGGCCGGCGTTTCAGTGCACGGTGTGTACGACTGGGGCTGGCCTTCTGCGAAGCAGGGGCACCTGAATCCGAGTCGCTTCTTCGGTGTGTCGGATGACGATCGGAAGCGCGCGTTCGAAGCTTCGCCGCTTTCGCGTGTAGACCAATGGAAGTCGCCGGTGCTGCTCTTCAGCGGCGATGCCGATATGAATGTCGATGTTCTGGAGACGGTCGATCTGGCGCAGAAGCTCAGAGCCAACGGGGTGGCTGTCGAGACGACACTCGTGCCGGGTGAGCCTCATGGGTTCATCCGGAACGAGGCATGGTTTCGGCTGTGGAAGGAGATGAGCGCATTCTTCGGGGAACGACTGAAGCCCTAGAAGCGACAGGGCATGGACTCCCGCATGCGCGGGAGTGACAGAGTGGTTGTCATTCCCGCATGCGCGGGAGTGACGGGGTAGTTGTCATTCCCGCGTACGCGGGAATCCATCCGGCGGCGTCACGTCGAACTACTTCATCGACGTCACGTGCGCCACCAGCTGATCGACGGCGATCCCGGTCCCTTCCTGCCAGCCTGACGTTCTGTTCGTCTCGAGGTCCGCTTCGCTCCGATGCAGTGCCGTGAAGACGTAGCGCGTTCCCTTGCCCTCGTTCTTCATCGTGACGATGGCCGTGATCGGAATGTCGTCGAACACAGCCGGGCGATAGCCGGGAAACAACATGGAGGTCCAGACGAGTCGCTCTCCTGGAACCACGTCCAGGAAGCAGCCAAGGTTCGGAAACTCCTGGCCCTCGGCATTTGCGATGTCGATGCTGAAGATGCCGCCCGGTTTCACGTCCATCTCCGCTCGTGCCACGCGACCCCAGGCTTTGGGCATGTACCATTCCTTGAGATGTTCGGGCTTCGTCAGTGCTTCCCAGACGAGTCGCACGGGAGCGTCGATGAATCGTTCGATGGTGAAATCCAGTTTCGGATCGACCGCGAATTGCTTTCTCATGATGCTGATTCCTTGTCCTTGAGTTGCTTGACGTACTGGTCGAACTGATCCAACCGGGATTCCCACAGTTGCCGCCGTGTGGTCAGCCAGTCTTCAGCGACCTTGAATCGTTCGGGGGCGAGCTCATACGTGCGCACACGCCCCAGCTTCTTCGATCTCACGAGCCGGCTGCGCTCCAGCACCGACAGGTGCTGCACGAACGAGGGGAGCTTCATGTCGAACGGCGCCGCGAGCTCGGTGACGGTCGCTGGTCTTCGCGACAGGTGCTCCAGAACCTTCCGCCGCGTCGCATTGGACAAGGCGTAGAAAACATCGTCAGCAACTGCGGCTTGAGCCATTTCGACACCCGTGCATTGGTTGGGTTGCCCGATCTGCGATGGAAAGATCTTGGCATCGGATAAAACTAAGGTCAATACCTAACTATTGGTTCGCATCGTTTACAGATGTGATTGCGCACGATCGGCTGAACTGAGCGTTGCGCGATCTACCAGGATCGTTCGGTGAGGAACTCGAAGCGCAGGCCCAGCACAAGCGCATGCTTCAGGGTCCGGTCGGCGCTGGGATTGAGGATGTATTGAATGTCGGGCTGAACGAGGAGCCAGTCGGTGATGCGGCGTCGATAAGTCAGCTCGATCGCCGTTTCGCGCTCACTGAGCTGCACACCGGTTTCCTCCTGACTGTGCCGATAGGAGCGGCCGACCCGTGCAGTGCTGATCGCCACGCCGAACGTCTCTTCTTCGGCGTTGCTGAAGGGTTGATGGAAGATGATGCCGGCCTGTGTGCTTCGGTCGTATTCGTTGACTGCGTCTGATGCGATGCCCACTCGGAAAAATGCCGCAATCTCCCGCGCGTCACTGCGTGGGTCAGTCCACAGTTCGAACTCGGTCAGCGCATATGCTCCGTAGCTGAAGGCGGTTCCTGCGGACTCCGTCTCGTCGATGCGCTCGAACGGTTCGCTGTACCGCCAGGCCCCAGCCGCAAGCTTTCTGAGTTTCGTTCCACTCCAGGCGACTTCAGCAATTCCCAGAACGCCCTCGTCGGCATCCAGGTGAATGCCTGTCCTGGTTGGCTCGTTGCGATCACCGGGCACGCCGTCGAGGACTGCGGCAAGCACGGTCCACTGTGGCGTCGGCTGGATCGCGAGACGCAGGGCGAGCGAAGTGATCGGAAAGATCGACGGGCCATTGAGCCCCGTCTGCGCCAGTTCGTGGCCAACGCCAAAGCTGGAGTTGATGAATACTCCGCGCGCTGCACTGACGTCGAACTCGGAGTTCAGATCATAGAGGCCGAAGCGAAGGGAGGAATCATGAGGTCCAAATCCCCATTGCGCCCAGGCCTCGTACAAGCGCAGCGCCTCGGGTGCATCGATGTTGGAAGCTGTCATCACGTCCCCGGGGTAGACCTCGGAGAATCGGGCATCATTTGTGTAGAGGCCGTACGCAAACAAGGTAAGGCCCGGTAAGCCGAACGCACGCTCCCCATCGATCGAGAGTGTCATGTCGAGGTTGTCGAGATACGCGTTGCCCGTTTTCAACCCACCACTCGTGTTGCGAAGCAGGTCCGCTGTGTAGACAGCAGACAGCGCAACTGCGGGCTCCGCGACTTCATCGGCGCAGATACCCGATGCGACTCCGATCATCGCAAGCGCTGGGCCGGCGCGGCGCACAGGGGGCCGCATCTCAATCGATCTCGCGTTTGCGACCATGCAGCATCGACGCGATGAGGTTCTCGCGATGACGGTAAGTCGAATAGAGAACCCCGCAGAGGTGCAGGCCGACGAGAATCATGAGCAGATCCGTCAGCATCGAGTGTGTCGTCTCGACCCACTCGACTCCCCAGAAACGATCGGTGGTGTAGAGCCATCCCGTAACGCACACTGCGGTGATCGTCAGGAGCAGTGCGACGATCATCCAGCCCCCAAGCGGGTTGTGCCCCACGTGACGAGGCTCGCTTCGAGCGATGAGCTGGCGTGCGTAATTGAACGTGCCGGAAGGAGAGGAGACGAACGACGCGAATCGCGCATAGGTGGAGCCAGTCCAGCCCCACACTATGCGCAGCGCCACGATCCCGAGTACGAGATAGCCGAGGCGTTCGTGCCAACTGCTCGTGGAGTGCCGAGTGACCCACGCAGCGACAACCCCAGCCACGAGCAGCCAGTGGCCGATGCGAACCAGCGGGTCCCAGACTCGCACCCAGCGCGTCACGAAGCTGCTTCTCAGGATTTCTTGGTTGGCACCGGGGCGAGCGTCTTCGGATGGAAGTACGCCTCTACCTTCTGGCCTTTCTCATCGATTGCGTAGACCTCATAGCAGCCGCCATCGATCTTGATTCTCCGGACTTGCCAGCCCTTGTCCGTCAGTTGCTTCTCCAGAGTAGCCTGCGGTTGCCAGGTTTCCTGAGGGCCTGAATCGCAGGTCGCAAGGCCTGTGGCCAATGCCGTCGTTGCCGACAGGAGCGAGCCCAGCGCGGTGAGTACAAGCAATCTCTTCATGGTCGGTTCCTCTGTGAGTAAGGTGACCACGCGCGTGCAGCGACTTGGTCGGACCGACTGTAGCGGGCGCCGTCGCGTCCTTGGGTGCAAACGAAGGCCAGTTCGGTGAGCCCACATCACCAGCGAACGCAGCGAAATCACGTACAGATGAGAACGCTTCGCGCTTTCATCTTGCTGCGCGCTGGCCAGGCGCGCTTCGAGTTCAATCCGCAGCGAAGCAGTAGAAGAAGCCGTTGCCGCCGCTGGCCGTCAGCGCCTGCTGGCTGCAGCCCGGCTGGGATGCGCAGAGTTCCACGACGTAGTAAGGGCGCCTACCCGGTCGTGATGGCCGACTTGCTTCACCGGTTCGCCTTTCTCGGTCAAAGCGCAACGGGAAACACGAACGCGGACACGATCAGTGTGCGCACGGCATGGCGCATGGCGGCTCCTTGGTTGCGATCCTCGAGAGGTACAACGGGGCGCCGCCTGCCACCGCGACAAACAATCAGAATCTGAACGTATAGCCGACCTTTCCGACAACATCCGACTGGACGGAGCGGAACCGGTCGTCGCGGTCGAAGTCCTGCAGTCCCTGGTTGAAGACGAGATACATCTCGCGACCGGCTTCGGGAACCCAGTGCAGGCGACTGTTGATGCCGATGAGCTCCGACACGTTGTCGTACTGGACGAAGCTGGTCCACGCAAGCGTCGAGGAAAACACGATGTCGAAGCGCACTCGGCTGAGTCGCGCGATGAATGCGCCGGAAGGCAAGTCGATATCGTTGATCTCGTGCGCGACGATGGCCGCGAAGTGCGGCGTTGGCCGCCAGGTGATCTCTGCCTCGGCGCGTTGCTGCTCGCCGTCGTAGAAGTCGCCGGTCGCTGCGGTGAGCGCGAGAGCCAGCGCGCGATGCGCGCCGGTTTCAAGGTACATCTCGTACTCGTCGAAATCGTAGCGGCCGGGCGCTATCGAAACGCCCGGCGCAATCTCGAAGGGTTCCGCGAGCACTTCGGTATTCATGTACGTGCGCAGGCCGAGGATGTCGGCATTGCGGGTCTCGATCTCGAGGGGCCGCAGCACCACGAGCCTGCTTTCCATGTCGCCGCTCAGGCGATCGACTTGCTGCGCATCCACGCCGGCGTAGATCGACTGCAGGAATTTGCCGGAGGTCCGGTACTCGTAGCCGGCTTCGGCGACCTGGTCGCGGATGCCGCGGCGGTTGACGAAACCAAGTGCGGGATAGAAGTTCTCTCCGATCTCCTTGACACTGAGGCCGGCCCGCCAGCCTACAGTGTTGGGCAACCGCAGGCGAACACCGAACGCTTCGTCTTCCGTCGCGCGGGTCCCCGTGCTCATCTGGTACCAGGCTTCCGCTTCGAAGACGTTGTTGCCCGGCAGGTGTGAGTTGCGATACCGGAAGTCGACGCCGGCAACCGAGTTGTCTTCGTTCGAACGAGGATCGCCATTCGTTGCGATCATGCCGAGACTGGATTCTTCGAGGATGTTTGCAGAAACGCGCGCGACAGCGAGGTTCCGTGAGTCGACTTCAGCGAACGCTTCCTGTTGAACGTCGAGCACGCCGATGTTCCAGCGTCCGGCGCGACCTGTCAGCTTGGCTCCCGCCAGGATGTCGACCGGTGTGCCGTCGGCGGCGAGCCCGATCTGTCGCGAGAAGTACGGGCGGCCGTTCTGGCGCGAAGAGGAGGGGATCGCGGAGTCTTCTTCATTGGTCGCATCGAGCCGTCCGAACTCGAAGAAGTCGGCACCCTCGAGGAAGAAGCTGCGGCGCTCCGGAAAGAAGAGGCTGAAGCGCGTGAGATTGACTTCGCGATCGTCGACGTCGGTCGCGGAGAAATCGGTGTTGAATGTGAGCGCTGCCGTGAGCGTCGGGGTCGGCCTGTAAAACACATCCAGCGAGGGCTCGAGGCGCCACTCGTCGTTGTCCTCGTCGCTGCGCTGAGTTCGCCTTGCGCTCAGAGAGGGTACGACATCGAGCCCCAGGCCCTGACTCAATCCCTGGAGGCCGCGCACGTTGCCGGCCGTTCCTGGGTTGACCTGCGCGTTGTGCGACGACCAGCCATAACTTTCATTGCGCCCCGGCACTTCGCGCTCGAAGTTGATTCCCCACTCGTCGGTGGTGGGATCGAAGGCGAGCGTCTTGAACGGAATGCGCATCTCCGTGACCCAGCCGTCTTCAGTCCTGCTCGAGCGTGTCTGCCAGATTCCCTTCCAGTCGAAGTTCAGGTTGGTGGTGTTCTGGAACAGACCCTGGCGACGCACGCCATTGGCGTTCACCATGAAAAGATAGCCGTTGCGCCGGTCATGGAACGTGTCGATGACCACCGAGAAGCGGTCGTCGGCGAGCAGCGCATCGCCTTGCTTCATCACCCGGGCGCTGATCTGGCGAGGATCGCGGTTGTAGAGGAATGCGCCGACGTAAAGCGCATCCGAGTCGTACATGACCTTGACGACTGTCCGCTCGGCCGGAACTGCAAACTCGACGGGCAACAGCGTATGGAAGCCGTCGACAGTGGCCGCGTCCTTCCACTCGATCTCGTCGATACGGCCGTCAATGGTGGGTGCCTGGGACGTCCTGCCCGCGGTGAAGGATTTCTCCAGGGGCGCAGTCTGTGCGTTCGCCTCGGCGCACAAGGCGAGGAACACGAGCAACGCTGCGGCAAGAATGAACAACTCGGGTCTCCATGGCGACGATGAAGTTTGCGCTGCAACGCACGCCATCCCGCGGGCCGTCGCCAGGCACAGGTGCGGTCGGCTGACCGGCTGTCTCTGGTTGATGGAACGAACTGCAGCGCCGAATGCGACAAATCGGCGTGGCCCTGGAGCGCGGGCGGCTGGATCTCGCGCTAGCCGCCACCTTCGACTGCTCCAGTACTGAGCAGTCGCACAGGTCCAAGCAGGCCGGAGGGACGCAGTGGAGCACCCGGCAGGTAGGTGGGACCGGTCGTGAAAGTCCGCGGACTCGCGCCGGGCTGCGCATCGCCGATCAGGCGATTGACCCAGAGGTTGACGACTTCGACCGTCATTTCGTTCTTGCCGGCAATGAGCGCATCGGTGATGTCGACGCGGAACGGAGGCCGCCACAAGGTCTGAAGCGTCTGGCCGTTGACAGTCACGACGGCGAGTTCGCGGACATCGCCCAGGTCGAGGATCACGCGTTCGCCGCCAGCTTGCGAACGAGCGGCGAGGTTGAATGTCTTTCGGTAGAAGGCACTTCCAGAGTAGTAGCGCACCTTCGGATCGTCATTCACAGCCCAGTTCGCGAGAGAGGGCAAAGTCAGTCGGGTGTGGGCGGCGGGAAACTCGACGTTCCACTCGCCGTCGAGCGGCTGGAGCGTCGCGTCTTTCATCGAAGGAGCAGTCCACGAGCGGGCCTTCGCCGGCGTGCGAAACACGACGAAGGCAGAACGGTGCGCTTGCAGTTCGAGGGGAACTATCGTGCGGCCATTCTCCAGCCGATAGGAGAGCGGCGAAATCTTTCCCGATTCCGCGTCCCACAGTTCGGGAAGCCTGTTGTCGACCCGGAAGACGGCATCGCCCGACAGAATCCGATCGGTTCGATTGCTGAGGAAATACGCGTGTCCGTCGGCAAGCCGCCGGTGCAGGAACATGACATCGCCGGTGGCTGCCTTGCCGCGAAGCTCGAAGTCCTTCGACACTCCGAGCTGTTCCAATGCAAGCGCCGGTGTTGCTGCGCGCATGATTCGTCCCTTGCCGAGGACGCGAACTGTTCCTGCGCCGACATCATCTCCCCAAAGGATTGCTACGGCGGAAGCGAATTGCGATGGATCATCAGCGAGGCTCGGCGATTCACGGGGCGGCGTGCCGACGACAGTAGCGCCCGCTCGCACGAGTTGTTCGAGCCTTCGCACGACAGCCAATGTCATCCGCTCGCTGGTGCCTCCAAGATAGAGGATGCGATATCGCATTCCGCCCGGCGTCGTGAGATCACCGCGATCGACCGAGAACTGGTTCAGCACTACATCGTCGTTGACGAAGTCGAACGCATAGCCTGTGGGTTGATCAGCGGGTTGCGGTTCCGAGGCGGGAAGGCCATAGAGTCCGGTGATCGGCGCTTCTTGCCCATAGAAGTACGCAACATCGGCTGCGTACGTTCCCTGCTGCAGCAGGAACGAACTGCGTGCGAGGTAGTCAATCCACGGCTGCGCGTGCTTCGCCCACGTCTCCGTGCGTCCGAAATACTGTCCCAGCAGCGGACGCAGGGACATGCCGGGACGCTTGTCGGAGAGCGGTTGATGCACGGATGTATGAACGACGATCCGATTGATGCCCAGCGCGAACTGCAGATCAGCGACGGGCTGCAGATCGCGCGGCGCGAACGCCCATGGATATCCGAAGGACGTCAGCGATTCGGCGGCAGCGACGTTCTGGCCGTAGACGTGGGCCACCGAAGCGGCGCCGCGATGGTCGGCAACGTAAGTCGGATTCGGTCCGGGCCTTCCCGGGTACATCCACATTGCGGCCATGGGAATGTCGGCGTGACGCCGCATCGCCATGTCGTCTCCGAGAGCCGGCCGTTGATCCTCGAGTGCTTCGCCATACAGCAGCAGGCCGCGCTCGCGAGCGACTGATGCGATCTCGCCGTAGTGAGCGTCCGCGAGCAGATCAGTGATCGTGCGTCGATAGTCCCAGAGAAATCGATCGCTCGCGACGGAGCTGTCGATGACCCACCCGGCAAGCGATGGCAGCCAGCGACGGGCATCGTAGCCACGCCGTCGCTCGAACTCTTCGGGCATGTGCTCGGTCCAGTTCTGCGCGCCCGCTTCATAGCTGTCGCTCAGCAACGCTCGAAGGCCCTGCGTGCCGACCAGATCGATACCGACGGCCTTCGTGTACATGTCCAGGTAGCGATCGATGTAACCGCGGACGTGCTGCCGATTCAGCTTGTCGACTTCCAGGCCCGTCGCCTCCTCGGTGGCGGGTCCGTTCATGTGTCCAGTGAGGCCATAGCCGAAGCGCAGCACGATCCATCGACCTCGCGGCGGGGTCCAGTCGAGAACGCCGTCGCGACCGAGCTTGCGCGTGAGATCGATGATGTCCTTGCTCTTTACGATGGATCCCGACGGAGCCTGAGGTGTTGCGATCGCGTAGTAGTCGTTCGCAGCAGCGAAGCCCGCCTTCTCGACGAATTGGTTGACTCGCATGCGCTGGTGCAGAGCGAGCTCGGCGATGTCGATCGAGGCGGGCACCGGCGGAAACTGCATGGGCACGACGCCATCGCCGATCGGTCTTGAGAAAGGGTCGCCCGCTCTGAACGAAACGCGGAACGATCGTGCGGTGACCGCAGGGAAAGCGATCGTGCGTTGATCCGCGCGTGAGGGTGGGACGTCGGCGACGCGGCGATAGGTCGTTCCGTCATCGCTCGCCTCCAACGTGG
This sequence comes from Povalibacter uvarum, assembly GCF_014202975.1. Classification (GTDB taxonomy): domain Bacteria; phylum Pseudomonadota; class Gammaproteobacteria; order Steroidobacterales; family Steroidobacteraceae; genus Steroidobacter; species Steroidobacter uvarum. Next base: position 77,388 of record NZ_JACHHZ010000008.1, on the reverse strand, counting down.
CGGAGAACTGAGGCGGCGCTCCAAATCCATGTCGAACAGGCACGGCAACGGTGATCGCGGCGATTCGCGTCGGCTGCGGATAGTCGAAGGTGATGCCACTTGTCGCATCGGCGACTGACACAGTCACCGTGTTCGCGAGACTGCCGTCAGCGAGGAGGCTCCGATCCAGCACTCCCGAGCGAGTGTGGACACGTGGAGTCAATGCATTCTCGCTGCCGTCATCGGGAGGCGCGGGAAAGGCGATGACGTGAGTGTCGACGTAGAAGGGCGGCGCAGGTGCGGAGGTGCGCGATGGGTACGGTATATCCTGGTAAGGACCGGCGACGTTCGGCGGTAGAGGCAGAGGGGATTGTCGACGCTGACCTCCTTCGAGAATCGCGGTGCTCCAGACAACCTTCTTCATCGCCTGCTCAGGCGCAACCCAGGGGCCGCCCGTCTGACTCCAGCCTGCGGAGGTCGCGATTGCGAGCTCGAGATCGAGCTCCCGTGACAGCGAAGCGGCGTGCCGGAATGCGTCCTGCCATTCCGGCGTCATGAAGGCCAGCCGCTTCTCGACGACTTGCGGTGTTCCCAGCGACGCATCGAAATTCTGCAGGCCGCCGATCCCGACGCTTTTCATCCAGCGCAGATCTTCGGTGATACCTTCCTTGGTGACATTCCCGTTCATCCAGTGCCACCAGACGCGTGGTCGCGCGGCTGCGGGAGGATTGCGAAAGCCGGACTCGAGCTCGCCAGCCGCTGACGTCGATGCGGCGGGAGTCGGTGTCCGAGGAGTCTCTGCCGCGAACGCAGGAGGAAGCAGCGCGGCGAAGAACAGAATGCGCGAAGCGAAGCTCATGTCGTCCTCGTGTCGAACTAGCGTGTCTGTTCGAGGAAGGCGCCTACTGATTCCACGAACGCCCCGGGCTGCTCGATGTTGGAAAGATGGGCGGCATCCTCGATCACTGTTAGCCTCGAGTCGGGCAGCTTGCCCGCGATCGTTTCTGCGATCTGTGGTGTTGCCGCGGGGTCAAGGCGTCCCGTGATGACCAGGGCAGGCATCGACAGCTCCGGAAGTCGATCCAGCAGGTCGAGTCGTTGAATCGCCTCGATCGCCGCCACGTAGCCTTCCAGAGATGTGCTGCGAATCATCCTGGCGATGCGCGCGACATGCAGTGGAGCACGTTCGGTGAATCGCGGCGTAAACCAGCGCTCGATCGTTGGCGCAACCTGGTGCTCCATCCCGTGCTGAACGGCCTGCTGCATGCGCTTCGACCAGATGTCCTGCATCGCCGGCGGAGTGCGCGCGGAAGTGTTGCTCAATACCAGCGAACGAACGCGCTCCGGGAACGACAGGGCGAATGCCTGAGCGATCATGCCTCCCAGCGACAGGCCCACGATTGAGGCGGTCTGAATCGATTCGCGCAGCAGCAGTTGCGCAAGCGCATCGGCGTAGGCCTCGACGGAGTTGATATGCGGCCGGGGTTTACTCGCCCCGTGACCAGGCAGATCGACCGCGAGCAGACGGAATCGCTGCGACCACACGGGAATTTGCGACGCCCACAGGTCGCTGTCCGTCGCAATGGCGTGCAGGAGTACGACGACGGGCGCGGAGCGTGGACCGATGTCGTGCCACGACGTGATCGGGTCACTCACGATGCGTCGCCCGTGTGCCAGCGCGCCATCCCAATGCCCGTGTACCACTTGTGCAGCGGCCGATAGAACTGCAGTTCGAAGCGGTGCCCGGCGGCAGCACCGTGTGCCATCAGCCAGTTCCGGATCTCCTCGGCACCGTTGCCGGCCTCGTTGACGTGGTCGGTAGCGAACCTGAGGAGTTGCTCACTGTCGTCGAGCTCGAGCAGGCGCAGGAATTCGCGATCGAACGCTTCGTTGATCATTCCCATGCGCGGCGTCGCGACGTCGTGACTGATACCGCCGGTTGCGAGAATCGCTACACGCTCGCAGCCGCGATAGCTGCGGATCGCGGTAGAGAGGAATCGTCCCCATTGCAGGCAGCGCGCCATGGTCGGCAGCGGCGGCTGCACGCAATTGACCAGGATGGGAACGATCGCGACCTGTCGCGAAAGGCCTGCGAGCACGAGCGGCGTGAGCACTCCGTGATCGAGAGTGAGCTGCATGGAGAACGCTGGATCGAAACCTGCTTCAAGCGCTTCGCCGAGCACGTGTGCGGAGAGGGCGCTGTCACCGCGCAAGGCGTGGCGATCGACAGCGAGCCAATGCTCGGCCGGCGATGCATAGCTGTCCGCGGCACCGATACAGAACGCTGGAAGGTTGTCGAGAAAGAAGTTATGCAGGTGATCGTCGGAGATCACGATCACGGTTTGTGGCTTGGTGGCCGCCAGCGCCGCCCCGAGCTTGCGGAACTCGTCGTAGACGGCGCTGCGGTCAGCTTCCTCGACCGCGTCCGGGAAGTTGAGCATGACCGGCGTATGGCTGGCTGCGAAGACACCGACGAGATCAGCCACGGCGTGCTTCTCCGGCGACGGCGCGCAACGAGGCAACGAACTCGGCGTCGGGCATGTGCAGTCCCAGGCAATGCGCACGCAGCAGGTAGGGGTTGGCACCGGCGAGATACAGCGCGCCCACCGCGTTGTCGCGAATGAGTGCCTTGATCTCCGCGCTCAACGGGATCGCGGACAGATACGCATCGGGGCTGGCGTTGTAGCGCTGGAGGTGGCCTTCCTTGTGGTGAACGTCGAACAGGACACGATCGATCCAGTACGCCTGAATCGTCGGGATGTCTTGCTGCCAGTTGCGCATGGTTTGCTTCAGCTCTGGTTGTGCGCGCGGGCGACGAGCCAGTCCACGATCGTCGGCAGCGTTTGCGGCGTCAGGCCCATGTGGCCGCCCGGGAACAGCCGGACTGATTTCGGGCTGCCGCGCTCCATGAGCAGATGCATGTCCGCGATCGGGCACTGCCGGTCATCCTTGCCATTGACCAGCAACAGAGGCGCGCAGGGACGATCGAGCAATCCCTGGTCCAGCAGGGAGAGGCGCTCGAAGAACGCGATGTATTCCTCGTCGGTCGAGGCGCCCAGCATCCGCGAGCGCGTTTCGACGAGGTCCATGAGATAGCTGTCGGGATACCTCGAGGCCTCGATCCACTCGCGCTGAAACATGAAGTGGGCACCGCCGCCCCAGTTGACGGCACCGGCGATGCGGTCGGGGTGCAGATGGGCGAGTCGGGTTGCCCAGTAGCCGCCGAACGATCTGCCCAGGCACGCCACGCGATCCGCGTCGAGATCGCGTTGTGCCGCGGCCCAATCGAACATGGCTACGAAGCTTCGGTCGGCATCGACGACGCCCTTTACGGGTGATTCGCCGGTGCCGGCGTTGTCCATTGCGATGGTCGCGAGTCCCCGTGCGAGGAAGGCATCGCTGATAGCCGTCATCTGCTCCTTCCATGCGTCGACGCCGCCCCACATCACCACGACTCGCGGCTTCGGAACGTCGTGGGGACGGCGCAGATAGCCGGTGACCCGGTTCCCTTCACCCTTGCGACCTGCAAAGGGAACGATGACGGGCTCGACCGGATGAGGCCAATGGCGCGACGCTGCGATGTACGCTTCGCGTTCCGCCACGGCGCATCGCTCCTTGGCGGGATGATTGGGGCAGGGGAATCGCCCCATGAAATACAGTCCGCTTGCGCGTTGATATAGAGCGCTCACGGCAGCGGCGTCGCCATTGCGCTCGGCCTGCCGCGCTTCATTCATCACTCCATCGGCGGCAGTTCCCCACACGGCAGCCCAGGATTCGCCATCGAGGCCCTTGAGCTGATCGATCAGTCGATTGCCTTCGACAGGTTCGATGTTGTTCATCGGGTGCGTGCGTGCGGCAAGCCGCGACTTCATCCACGCCTTGGCTTCGTCCAGCGTTTTCGGCCGTCCTTGGACGGAGGGATCGATCGTTGCGTCGGGCACGCGGCCACCTGGTCGCTCTGGGCAGGAGAGGACATGCTAGCCACACCGCGCAGGCCGATTGGATTGCTCCTGCACCCACTCTTGACTGAACCTGCGTAACTGAATGTGTCGCGTTGACTGCCCGACAGCCTGCGCGGCACAAGACGACATGATTGCTGCATCGGTTCTGATCACAGGCGCAGGCATTGCCGGTATGTCAGCGGCAATCGTGCTCGCCCGTGCCGGCGTGAAAGTCGATCTCGTCGAATGGGATCCCAGCTGGCGAGTCGCGGGCACTGGCATCACGATCACGGGGCCGACGCTGCGTGCCTTGCATTCCCTGGGTGTTCTCGAAGAGGTGCGCCAGCTCGGATATACCGGGCATGGAATCCGCATCTGTGGAATGGACGGAGCGACGCTGCAGGAACTGCAGACGCCGGCGCCCAAAGGGATCGATGGTCTCGAGGGCAGCGGTGGAATTCTCAGGCCGGTGCTGCATGAGTTGCTGGCGCGACGTGTGCGCGAGCTGGGCGTGAATGTGCGGCTCGGGTTGAGTGTCGAGGCAATGACCGAACGTGACGGGCATGTTCACGTCGTGTTCACTGACTGGAGCACTGGCGACTATGACTTCGTCATCGGTGCCGACGGCGCTCACTCGCGCATTCGTGAGCTTCTGTTTCCCGATGCGCCGAAGCCTGAGTACACGGGGCAGAGCGTGTGGCGAGTCGTCGTGCCGCGTCCGCCGTCCATCGATCGTCGCCACTACTTTCTCGGGGGACCGGTCAAGGTAGGTTTGAGTCCGGTATCGCGGGACGAGATGTACTTGTTTCTGCTGCAAGCGCGTCCGCGCCGCGATCGAATCCCGCAGTTTGGTGCACACGGCGAGCTGGCACGCTTGCTCGAAGGCTACGGGGGAATTCTGAGCGAGATACGTGCCGCGCTGGGAATTCACTCGTCCATTGTTTTTCGACCGGTTGATGCGCTGGTTCTCGATGCACCATGGTTCCGGGGTCGTGCCCTTCTGATCGGTGACGCCGCTCACCCGACGAGCCCCCAGCTTGCATCGGGCGCCGGCATGGCGATCGAGGACGCGCTGGTGTTGGGTGAGGAGCTTCTGCGTGCTGAGTCGATCGAGAAGGCATGCGATGCTTTCATGCGTCGACGGTTCGGGCGATGCGGGCTGGTCGTCAGAAACTCGCTGGAAATCGGCCGCGTGGAGAAACGAGGAGGCTCAGTGGGGGAGCAGACGGCACTCGTGGAGGAATCGCTTCGCGCACTCGCGGAGCCGATCTGACCATGTCGTCCATGCACGCCGGCTCACCTCCTGTCGTCATCTGTGTTGCGCCCAACGGTGCACGTCGTGGCAAGGCCGATCACGCGCGATTGCCGATGACCGCTGCGGAGCTTGCCGATGAGGCAGCCCAGATCGTCGAGGCCGGTGCACATGTGTTGCATCTGCATGTTCGCGACGCGCAAGGGCGGCATAGCCTTGATCCGGAGTTGTACCGAGAAGCGATCGCGGCAATTCGTGCCCGCGTAGGCGATGACCTCCTGGTGCAGGTCACCACGGAAAGTGCGGGTCTCTATCGTGCGGAACAACAGGTCGCCGTGATCCGCAACCTTGTCCCCCGATACATGTCGATGGCGATCCGCGAGCTGATACCCGACGAGTCTCATGAGTCAGCTGCTGCCGGCTTCCTTGCGTGGGCCGCACAGCAGGCGATCGGAATCCAGTTCATTCTCTACACGGCGGCGGATGTCGCCGCATTGACCCGGTTGCATTCGCGCGGGCTCATTGCGGTCGATCGCCCGCACGGCTTGTTCGTTGTCGGACGACACGCGGTCAATGGCCTGTCGAATCCGCGTGACCTGCTGACGTTCATCGCGGACTGGCCGATGGACTGGCCGTGGACTGTGTGCGCCTTCGGCAGGACGGAGCCGCTGTGTCTGGCGGCCGCTATCGCTCTCGGCGGGCATGTGCGGGTGGGTTTCGAGAACAATCTGATGGCGCCGGATGGCACGCTCGCGAAGGACAACGCTGCATCCGTGACCAATGTGCGCCAGATGATCGAGTGCACCGGTCGTCCGCTGGCAACACGCGATGAGGCTGGGGCCCTATACCGGACGTGAGGGCGTCAGTCGCACTGCTCGGTCTTGCTCGTTCGCCACTCGCGCGGCGTCATTCCGTAGCGTTGCTTGAAGGTCCGGCTGAAGTGGCAGATGTCACTGAACCCCCATGCGAAGGCAATGGCGCCGATCGGTCTGGCGCGCAGTGCTGACGTGCCGAGATCGCGGCGGCATCGCTCCAGGCGTTCGTGCCAGACCCACTTCATGAGTGACGCAGAGGAGGGATTGAACAGTTCGTAGACGCGGCGGATCGACAGACTTACGCCCTCGGCGATCATCTTCGCGTCGAGCCTCGGATCGCGAAGGTGCTCCTTTGCGAACTGCTGGATACGGTGCCTGTGCAGCAGCGTCAGGCGTGAGCTGCATTCGAGCGATGCGGCATCCGCGCCGTCCAGCGCAGTGACCAGCATGTAAGGAAGTGCGTCCGCCAGTGAATCCGTAGCGTGCTCGTCGAGCTCATGAGCGATCGCAAACATCTGATCGACCATGCTGGCGAAGATGCGTCCGGGTCCGTTGCGCAGGTCGATCCGGCGCGCCGTCACTTCTTCCAGTTGCGGCAACACTGCTCGAACCGAGTCGGCGGAGAGATAGACGGACCGGGCGCGCACCGCGGATGTTTCAATGGAGAACGGCCGCGAAGGATCGAGAACGAACATCTGACCCGCGTCGATCTGCTGGCTGCGGCCGGACTGGGACACGAGGCCGCTGCCTTCCTGGTGGATCGAGATGAGCAGGCGGCCTGGTGCGTCGCAACGGGGCTGGCTGCAATGCGTGCGATGCGGCGAGAACTCGAGCTCCGCGAAGCGCAGGCGCCGGCCGCTATAGGCCGTCACTCGCGTCCGCAGCGGTTCGTTGGAAGTCGCCTCAACGACCAGTCCCAGCGAGAACCGCCGCTCCATTTCCCGCTGGAACTGACGGCTGCGCGCGGTCTGAGGCACCTGATCGGACGAGAAAGTCTCGATGTGCACCGTGTCACCCCTGATTTCTGCAGCGGCCGTGGTTATCGGTTTGCGTCGGCATTCGCCCGGTCGCTCTATCAAGAGACGTGCCGGAGGGTCCGGTGTCGACATTCTTGTGCGCCGGTTGCCGCTGACAGGGTCAATTCGGGCCGCATGCCGGGACCAGCCCGCCTGTCGCTGGTTGTCTAGGATGGATACGATCGGTGCATTCCACCGGTGTGGCAGCTCGCGGGGCAAGCAAGTGATGGCGGGATCAGACCATTCAGAACAGAGCCGAAGATCGCATGGTCGAGGCAGGCCCGCCCGATTCCGCCAGGGCCGCCGTTGAGTATGCAATCGCGGCCCGTGCAGGACGGCAACCTGCGCTCGCTCGTGCTCTGCGCGCTGGCAGCGCTGTTCGAGGGCTTCGACAATCAGTCGATGGGTGTTGCGGCGCCGCGCCTCATTCCCGAGTTCGGCCTGGCGCCCGGCGCCATTTCCTGGGTATTCAGCGCTGCGACGTTCGGCCTTCTCGTCGGAGCGATCATTGGCGGGCGTGTCGCCGACCGGGTCGGCAGAAAGCCGGTCCTGATTGCTTCGCTGATGGTCATGGGGTTGTGTTCCTGTGCAACGGCGCTCGCCAATAGCGTCGAGTCCCTGCTGCTCGCGCGATTCCTGACCGGTCTCGGGCTGGGCGGTGCCATGCCCAATTTCATCGCTCTGGCCGCCGAGATGGTCGAGCCGCGGAGACGGGTTGCCGTAGTCACCGTTGTGACAGCGGCGCTGCCGTTCGGTGGCGCTCTTGCGGGCATGCTGTCGTTGAGCCACGGGATCGGCTGGGACTGGCGCGTCATCTTCTATGTCGGCGGTATCGGCCCCGTCGTGCTCGCGCTGCTCATGATGCCGCTGCTGCGTGAGTCGGCGGAGCGCTCTGGAGATGGAGCCGTGCGACCTGACACCGCGAGCCTGAGTCAGGCGCTGTTCGCGGACGGTCGCGCCAGCAGGACGCTGCAATTGTGGTCCGGGTTCTTCTTCAACCAGCTCATTCTTCTGCTGATGCTGAACTGGCTGCCGACGTTGTTCGTCAGGCTGAGTTTCTCGCATGCCGCGGCAAGCTGGGCCGCCATCTGTTTCAACCTCAGCGGCTCGTTCATCGGAGCCCTCATAGCACGTGCCTGTGGTGGGCCGCGTCGCAGCCTGTGGGTCACGCTGAACTATCTCGGCATCGTGGTCGCATTGATGTTGTTGTACTCAGGCACCAGCGTCGAAATCGCGCTGTTCGGATGCGCACTCGCTGGCGCGACGATCATCGGCGGACAGCTCGTCGTATACGCGCTCGCGCCCCTGTCGTATTCCACAGCGGTGCGCAGTACTGGCGTGGGTGCTGCAGTTGCTGTTGGCCGCTTTGGATCAGTTGTAGGGCCGCTCTACGCAGGTGGTTTGCTGGCGCTCGGCGCGGCGAGCTCGGCAGTGCTCGTTGGCATCATCCCGTTCGTTGCTCTTGGCGGTGCCGCTGTCTTCGCCTTGACGCGGCAGCGAACCGAACCCGATATAGCCCAGAACGCGCCCCAGACCCGAAACGAGTCGGCCGCCTGATCACCAGAAGAAGCCATGAAGACGGACACACTGACTCGACGGACACTGTTGGGCAGCCTCGCGGCGGCGGGCGCGTGCTACGGCCTGGCACCGGCCTACGCTGCCGCGAGTGCCCCTGCGCTCGTGGATGTCCATCACCATTTCATTCCGCCGTTCTGGTTCGAGGAGGTCAAGGAGCACATCTCACGACAGGGCGGCGGCCGGATCGTGCCCAACTGGCTGGGCTGGTCGGAGCAGCGGGCGCTCGAGCGAATGGACCAGACTGGCGTTGCGACCGCGATTCTCTCGATCTCGGCGCCGGGTGTGTGGTTTGGTGATGTAGTGCAGGGCAGGCGCCTGTCGCGTGAAACGAGCCTGTATGCCGCGCAGCTGCGGCAACGGCATCCGAAGCGCTTCGGCTTCTTCGCCGCGCTGCCGCTGCCGGACATCGAAGGGAGCCTGCGCGAAATCGAGCATGCTTTCGATCAGCTTCACGCGGACGGAATCGTGCTCATGACGAGCTATGGTGATCGCTGGCTCGGCGATCCATTTTTTGAGCCGGTGATGCAGGAGCTCGATCGCCGCGGCGCTGTTGTCTACGTCCACCCCGGCTCTCCGGAATGCTGCTCGAAGCTGATGACTTACGTGCCGCCATTCCTCACCGAGTTCACGCAGGACACGAACCGGACGATCACGAGCCTGATGTTCTCCGGTCAGCTCGTACGACACCGTGGTATTCGTTTCATCTTCTCACACGCCGGCGGCACCATTCCGATGCTGGCCGGTCGCATTGCGCAGTTGAGTACGAGCGTGCCGCAGCTCACCGCAGCTGTGCCGGACGGCGTGGAAGCAGAGCTGCGGCGCCTGTACTACGAGATCGCCAATTCGGCGAACCAACCTGCGATGGCTGCACTGCTGAGTCTCGTGCCAGCGACACAGGTGATGTTTGGCAGCGATTTTCCACTCGTGCCGATCGAGGCGACGCAGGCGAGGCTCCAGGGCCTGGCGCTGAGTGCTGGCGATCTGGCGGCGATCTCTAGCGGTACAGCCGAGACGCTTTTTGCGCGCATCAGAGGCTGAACGGACCGCGCTAACGGATCGACAGCCGCCCGCCGGAATCCGCGTAGGTCATCAGCGCCTGAAATCGTTGATTCGATGACACCGGCGGGCGCGGGCCGGCATCGTCGCCGAGTCCCATCACCTGGACCACGTTTCGATCGACCGGATTCCAGCGGGCTCCCGGCCCGCCGTTCGGGTCGCCGGTACGAATGAAGCTGAGCCAGTACGACTGCAGCTGCTTTGCGATCTGCTCATCCCTGTCGTCGTAGGGGCGGTGGTTGCGATCGAGCACGCCGAACAGGTACGGAATCTCGGACGAGTGAAAGGTACCGAAGCCCGGAGGCTTCGCGACGGGAGAAGGATGCGTGAACAGGTACGCATACACAGGTCGTCCGCCGATGCGACTGTGCTCAACGGCCCAGCGGTAGGTGGCCGTCATGTAGACATCTCGCACCAGCGCTCGCGCGGATTGCGCAGCCTCTTCGTTCGTTGCGTGCGGATACAACGAGAGCAGTCGATCGGCATCAGCGCCGTAACGTGCACGCACGGATTGCTGAAACTCGGCTGCGGTGACCTCGTTCGACGGCATGAACTCGTCTGCATTGAACCCCGTGATGATCGGTACCGCCGACGCCACCGGCGCGCCCGGTTGAGAGTAGTCCGCCGGCAGCACGCCACCATCGAGTACGGGGCGCAGCTCGATGCGCGGCGGAGTGCCAGGCGGAGGGGACCCGAAGTAGAACGGATTGGCCGATTGAATCTTCTCAGGCGGAAGTGCGCGGAGTTCCGTCAGCGTGGCAGCACCAGTCGCTTTGAAGAGGCGCTCCCCGTTGTTCTCAGCTTCCGCAAGCGGAATCGCGGGGATGCCCATGCCCGAACCGCTCTGGGCGATCGCTCTCGCAAACAAGCCCTTCGCTTGCGGAGAGGCAACAAGAGCATTCACAGCCATCGCACCTGCCGATTGCCCCATGATCGTGACGTTCGCCGCGTCGCCACCGAATGCTGCTGCGTTGTCCTGTACCCAGCGCAACGCTGCGATCATGTCCTGCAGACCATAGTTGCCGGCCGCGGTCCCACGGGCTTCGCGCGTCAGTTCGGGATGTGCAAGGAATCCGAAAGGTCCCACTCGGTAATTGATCGTGACGACCATGATGCCTTGCGACGCCAGGTGCGTGCCGTCATAAATCGACAGGGCTCCGGAGCCGCCGGAGAATCCGCCGCCGTGGATCCACACCATGACAGGTACCTTTGCGGTCCTTTGCGCTGGAGACCACACGTTGAGGTAGAGGCAGTCTTCGCTGGGCCGCGGCGTGTCCACGAATTCGGATGTGTACGGGCCGAACGTACGCGCCGGCCATTCCTGGTAGCAACTCGCGCCATACTCGATGGCGGGGCGGACGCCGGACCAGGACTTTGCGGCCACGGGCGCACGCCAGCGCAGTGCACCGACAGGTGCCTCGGCATACGGCACACCTCGAAACACATCAACGGCGTCTTCGCGCACTCCCCGCAGCGTGCCCGCTTTCGTCCCGACGAAAGGAGCCGTGGGCGAAGCCGCCAAGAGCGGCGCGCCGTTGGCGGCTAACACGAGAATCCCGACCAGGCACGCTGCACGAATTGTCATGTCATCCCGTCCGATGATGGCGTTGATACGTACTCGGATGTGCAGTCTAGGTCTCGCAATGAGTTGCCTCGGAGGCGGCCGCGCAGCCAGTCAAGTTTCAACAGTACGCTGGTCAACTGCGGGCAGTTCCTGCCCGCACAATCCACAGTCGTTCTTCACCTGGGAATTGGCAAAGATGCGAATGGTTGCAGGATTCATTGCGCTTCTCTTCGCCGTCGTCGCTGCGGCCTCCGGTGCCGATGCGATTCCGCCCGGCTGGCAGGCAAAGGATGTGCGCCCGGTTTCGTACGTGAACCTGAAAGCGCAGCGCGGCTTCAAGCTGACGATGAAACGCACGGACGCGGATCGCTGGTATCTGTTCGTCGGAACGACAAATCCGGGCGGCTTTCATGTCATCGACGTTACCGATCCGGCCAAGCCCGCAATCGCGAAGGTGATCGAATCGGAGCGGGGCAGCGCTCAGATAACGTCGTCTGGTGACTTGCTGCTGCTCGGCGCACAACTGCCGTTCACCGATCGCGGCACGCCACGCCCGTTTCGACAGCCTCCGCAGGATATGGATCTGGTGACGCTGTGGGACATCAAGGATCCGTTGAATCCGCAGAAGCTTTCCGGCTTTGCCGCGCGCGGCTGGGGCACGCATCGCAACGGCTACTTCGGCGGCAAGTATGCGTACCTCGCTGCCTTCGTTGACGGCTATCAGGGACAGTCGATCCTGCTCACCCTTGATGTCAGCGATCCGCGGCACCCAACCGAAGTGGGTCGCTGGTGGTGGCCGGGTCAGCGCGACAACGACGGTGTCGAACGCATCCCGATGGCTTTCCACGGCGCACCCGCACTGAATCGCGACGGCACGATGATGACACTGGCCTATGCGCCGGGAATCGTGAATCTCGATGTGCGCGATCCAGCGAATCCGAAGATCATCGGCAGGATCGACTTCAGTCCGCTCACGCAGGTGGGTCCGCCGTCGATGCACACGGCGCTGCGGTTGCCGAACGACTATGTATTCTTCTCGACCGAGCCAGAGAAGCCTGGCTGCGAGAGCGAAACGCTGGCGCAGGCCGGGATCATCAACAACCGCGATCCCGCGAATCCGCTGCTGGTCGCACGCTTTGGCAGGCCTTCAGCTCCGCCCGGTGCCGCGTACAAAACGTTCTGCGATCTGAAGGGACGTTTCGGGTTGCACAACGTGAATGCTGAAACGCACCTGCCGGTCACGGAGAAGCCGGTGAATCGGATGTTCGCGACGTACTTCCTCGCCGGGTTGAGGGTCTACGACATTTCGAATCCGCTGTTTCCCACGGAGGTTGCGTACTTCGTGCCGCCGATCCCAGATTGGGACAAGGGCCATCGCGGTGTGGAAGACGTGCTCGTCGACACCCGTGGGTACGCCTACATGACGAATGGATCAGAGGGTGGGATCTGGATCGTCAGGTATACGGGCGCGACTAAGAACTAGGGCTCGTCACTCCCGCGCAGGCGGGAGTCCATGCCTTTCCGCAAGATGGATCCCCGCTTTCGCGGGGATGACGGATGAGGGCTCAGCCGTAGTACCGAAAGGCATGCTTCGCATGACGTCCGGCTAAAGCCGGACCCACAGGAAGAAAGGAGATGCCGGTTGATGCGACGACCGCGCAGCCTCAAAGGACTGCGCGGTCGTGCTTAGTCTGCTACCAGTCCTTGCTGAAGCGCACCCCGAACTGACGCGGGTTGCCGAACTGGAAGTTCCAGATGTCGTCCGGGCCCGCCGCCAGGAAGTAGCCGTTGGTCAGGTAGCGCTTGTCCTCGATGTTGCGGACGTAAGCAGACACGGTGAGCCCGTTGTCCGTCTCGAAGTCGATCGACGCGTTCGACTGCGTGTACGCATCCTGCTTGTGGTCCTCGTAGTTGTAGAACTCCGTGAAGAACTCGCTCTTGTAAGCGATGTCCGCGTGGAACGTGATGGTGTTGCCAGAGCTCAGCGGGAACACGTGGTCGTAGCCAAGCGTCGCGATCCACTCGGGCGAGTTGCCGAGCTTGTTGCCGGCGAAGTTCGGCGACTGGACTCCCGGCGTATTGGGATCGAGGTCACCGACAGCTGCCTCGTCACCCGCGCACGGTCCGACACCACCCTCGCTGACAGGGACGCAGTACACGTTGTAGAGCGCCTCCAGCTCGTCCAGTTCCGCATTCAGGTAGTTGAGCGACGCATTGACGCGATCGTTCTCGGTCAGCTCGAACACGCCCTCGAGCTCGAAGCCCCAGATCGTTGCGGCGCCCGCATTGAAGACGCGACCGCCTTCCGCCGAGCTCAGCAGAACATCGACCTGCAGACCCTTGTAGTCGTAGTAGAACGCCGCAGCGTTGAAGATGTTCTTTCCGTCCGCGAACACTTTCTTCAAGCCGGTTTCGTAGGCTGTGTTCGTTTCCGGGCCGTAAGTGCCTACGGCGTCGAAGCCGCCGCCCTTGAAACCCGTCGAGACCTTGCCGTAGATCAGTGTGTCGGGATCCAGCTTGTAGTTCAGGCCGGCGAGCCAGGTGGTCTTTTCCTCCGAGCTGTGCAGCAGGAGCGGGTCGGTGAAGATACCCGGCGTATCGCGCGGGCGAGTTTCTGGACCCACGAGGAAGGCCGCACGATCGCGCCAGTAGCCATCGTTCTCGTTGCTGGTGTAACGCACGCCGCCCACTGCCGTGAGCTGATCGGTGATCGGCACTTCGACCTGACCGAACGCGGACTTGCTCTCGTTGTCCGAGTCGCGCAGGTTGTAGTTGATGAAGAAGCCGAAGTTCTGGGTGCCCGGCGTGATGTCTCCGAGATAGAAGCCGGCGAGCTGGTCGATCGACTGCTTGAACAGGAATCCACCGACCTGGTAGATGATTCCGTTCACGTCGCCCGCGAGCCTGATCTCGTGACTCTGCGTCGTCGTTTCGTTCTGCTCGACCACGTTCGCATAGACGACGGGCAGGGACCCCGTGCTCTTCGGGTCCACTTCGAAGTACCGGTAGCCTCCGATGTAGCTCAATGTCGCCGCGGGACTGAACTCATAGTCGAAGCGCGCGCGATACGCGTACGTTTCCCAGAACTGACGACCGCCGCCATTCGCGGGCGCGGCGTAGTTCTCGCGGTTCAGGGTGTCCTGGTATCGCGTCCCGCTCGGAATGCACAGGGTGTCTGTCGTGATGAGCGGGGCCGTAGCCTCCCAGCCAGGTGCCGCGCAGTTCGCGCCCGGCGTGAACTCCGGTTGGTGGGTGTCGATCGCGGCGAAGACCTGTGGCGTGAATTCACGCTCCGAGTACTCTGCAGCGAGGTAGTAAGTGAATGCGCCGAGATTGGTGCCTCGAAGCGAGAAGCGGCCGCCGAACCCTTCGTTGTCGTCGGACTCGAATGCTTCATAGCCAGGGAAGTTGAATCCGCCGTAGTTCCCGGCAGCCAGGCCCGGATGCTCGACGTAGCCATCGCGGTCCTCATAGAACCCGGCTACACGGATACCCACGCCGTCTGTGAGCGGAATCGAGACGCCGCCGTCCGCGCGCACGGAGCTGTAATCGACGCCGTAGCTCACGGCCATGTTCGCGTCGAAGGTATCACCCGGCTTTCGCATGATGTAGTTCACGGCGCCGGCGGTGGAGTTGCGTCCATACAATGTGCCCTGTGGGCCGCGCAGGACCTCGACACGTTCCAGATCGAAGAGCGCGGCCGCGAGTGCCCGGCCGCCGTTCAGATATTCACCGTCGATGTTCGCGGTGACCGAGGTGTCCCCGCCGTCGGACAGGTCGCCGATACCGCGAATCGTAATGCTCACCTCGCCCTGATCCTGCGTGATGATCGCGTTGGGCGCGATCTTGCTGAGATCGTTGGCGTCGTTGAAGCCGGCGCGGGCCAGGTCTTCGGGATTGATCACGGTGATCGCGATCGGCACGTCCTGGATGTCCTGCGCACGCATCTGCGCGGTGACGATCACTTCCTCGAGCAGGCCGTCCTGCGCTGGCGTGGAATCCTGCGCCAGTGAAGCGACGCTCGAAGCGAGGCCGCAGGCCCCAACCAATAGCAGATGTTGCGAACGTCTAGATGCCGTGCCTCGGAATGCCGTGCTTCGGAATGCCATGTGTGCCCCCATTTATTCTCTCGATCTGGAACTACCCCTGACGCTCTCAGGGCGTAGGGACCTTCGTGCGCCCGCGCAAAGGGGCGTCTATGACTAATACGATGAGGAAATAAAGGACGACGCGTTGCCGCGCTCACGGTCAATCGCTTCCGCTCTCTTGGTCAATTGTCGTGTTGCCGCAACGCGGCGCGTTCTATGGTGGAAGGCCTCGACGCGGTCGTCGGGTCCGTTTTGCCGCAAGTCAGGAGAGTCCCTTGCCAGCGCAGAGAATGAAGAGCGCGTTGCTGCGCATGATCGCGGTGACCCTGGTCATCGCCGCAGTTCCCGCATCGGCTGCGCAACCTGCTCCCCAGATGACGCCGGCACAGATGATCGCCGCGCAGCGCAGCGCCATGGCGAAACTCTCGTCGCTGGACGGCGTATGGCGCGGATCAGGCTGGATGATCGACCAGCCGGGCGAAACTCCCCGGCAGATGACCATGACGTACCGCGTGGGACCTGCACTCGATCGCACGATCAGGATCATCGAGATTCGCGGCTACCTCGCCGACGGCAGCTTTGGGTTTCACGCATTCAACACGATCAGCTTCGATGCGCAGAAGAATGCGTACGTCATGAATGCACGCGCCGCGGGTCGCAGTGGCGCTTTCGACTTCGAACTTGCGACCGAAGGCTACGTCTGGCGGATCGGCGGCGCGGATGCGGGTCTCCACTACGCAGGCTCGATCAAGGATCAAGTCTGGAAGGAGTCCGGCCGGGCGATAGCGCCGGGGCGCGATCCTGTCGCGATGTCCGAGTTCACGTTGCGCCGGGTCGGCGATACGGACTGGCCGGATGCAGGCGCAATCGGACCCAAGTAATTTCACCTGCTAGCCCAGTGTCACGGTCCGGCCGAGGAACCAATAGAGTCCCTCGCCGATCAGGAACGCAGCCGCGATATCGGTGAACAGCGGCCTCGGCATCGCCAGTCGCACTTTGATCAGCAATCGCGCGAGCAGCAGCGCGCCCAGCACGACCGTGACTTGTCCGATCTCCACGCCGATGTTGAAGCCAAAGAGCAGGGCTGCCGTACGTTCCGGAGGCAGCCGCATATCAAGCAGGTCAGCGGCAAACCCGAAACCGTGAATGAGGCCGAACACCAGGGTGACGAGCAGCCGTACGCGTGCGGCATCACGCAGGTGGCCTGTGAACAGCAGGTAGCAGAACGAGAAGATGCCGCCGCCTATCAGTAGCGTGAGCGGCAGGGTTATGTTCGCGCCCAAGAGTTTAGCGGCGGTCATCGCGAGCAGAATGCCCCCGAGACCCAGCGCGACCGGCAGCGGATTGCGGGTCGAGTCACCAATGTTCTCCGCACCGATGAGCACGATGGTCAGTGCGACCAGTGCGTCGATGAACTGACCATCGGGCCGAAGGATCCCCGTTACCGCGAGCGCCAGCGTCAGGCTGTGTCCGATCGTGAATCCGGTGACCACGAAGAGCAGGTCGCGCACACGGCGCGAGATCAGGACCAGTCCCAGCATGAACGACATGTGATCGATGCCGGTGAAGATGTGCATGATCCCCATGTGGATGAACTCGAGCAGCCCGGCACTCTGCAGTTCAGAGTGTTCGCCGGTCAGCTCGACACTCTGATGGTCGATCGTCAGCAGTTGCTCGAAGAGCTCGCCTTCATTCGTCTCGATGCGGGCGAAGTTCGTGTGTGAGGGCACGAACTCGTAGAGTACGGAGGAGCGGATAGCGAGATGCTGCGACGAGCGGCATTTGAACGTCAGCTCATCGCGATAGAACCCCGGAACTGCGGTGAGTGCGCGGGGTCCGTCCAAAAGATCGCAGGCCTTTGCGTCCGCTTCGACACCGACATGGGCTGCAATGTAGGCGCTCAGAGCGGAGCGCGCCGGCACTTCGGTGCCGTTCGAGGAGAGTCGCTTAGCCTCGAGCTCGGGAATGATGAACTCGACGCGTACGCTGTCGCCAGAGACCCTCCACGAAGAGTGGCTCTCGCTCAGCGTGTGAGCCTGCGTCGATCCTGCGATGAACAGCAGCAGGGTACAGAGCACACGAGAGAAGCGGCTCATGGCTTGTAGTCGGCGGCGTAGTCATCCGCGATCAGGATCGTCGATCGGCCGCGCAGAAAGGTCAGCGTCGCATTCAGCGATCGTTCGTGCTCGAACATCTTGAAATCCGTCGCCACCTGCGCGCGGGCGATCGGATAGGCAAGGGGAACCGGCCGGGTATTCGAGACCACCTGCACGATGTGAATGGCGTCGCCGAGGCGCACTGGCTCGTTCACTGCGCCAGCAGAGAGATGCTCGACCTGCGCGAATAGAACATCGCCGAGACGGTACTTGACGGCGAAGTAGTAGTCCTCGTCATGGCGGACCGGCTGAGTCAAGCCGAAGCCGGCCATGACATCCTCGACCGAAGTTCCGGAGCGCAATGCGTTCGCCGCGGCTCGCCCAACTTCCATGTTCTCGCCAGCCAGGACCAGATCGACAACCTGCATCCGGCCTTCCGACGAGAACTGCTCCTTGTGGGTCTCGTAGAAGTTCATGAGCTGCTGTTCGTCCGGTTCGCTGGTGACGATGCCCACGGTGATCTGTTGCGTCACTGCGGTCACGAGTGCGTTGCGGGAATCCTGATCCGTCTCGGCGAAGTCCAGTTCCAGGCTGCGCTGCACCAGCAGTTCCTCGCGGACCATTTCATCGAGAACCTTGAGTCGCTCGTCGCGCGTGGCTTCAGCGAACGTCTTGCCCAGCTCGCTCTCGGTCTGGGCGATGAAGTCGCTGCGCAGGATCGGCCGTTGATTCACCATGGCCACCGATTCGGGCGGTACCGTTCGTGTCGACGTGCCGGCCGCGGTGAAGAGGCCATAACCGGCGATCGACAGGCCGACGATGGCGCCGACCGCGCAGAGAACCATCGCTCGCAACGTGCTCGTGCTTGCGGGATCGAGTGCGCGCTGCATCGCGCTACTGGACAGGGCGGCGTCAGGGGTCATGTGCGCGGCCTCCGGACCGCTTCGAATGCACGTACAGCGCAACCGCGCGAATCTCGGCGAAGCTCAGCGAGTCGATATTTCCGGGGCAGCTGCCTGCCATGCCGTGCGCGATCGCGGCATGGATGGATTCCGCGGAGCCATTTCCGTAAAGCCAGACGGCGTCGGTGAGGTCGGGTGCGCCAATCGCGGGATCTCCTCGGGCGTCTGCGCCGTGGCAGTCGAAGCAGAGCCCGTTCTTGAGGAATACTGTCTTGCCGCGTTCAACAGCATCGGACGGGCTCGCGGCATTCTGTAAGGAGAGGACAAAGGTAGTTACGTCGTCGACCTCGCCAGGCTTGAGCGGGTCGACGTGATAGCTGGCGTAGGGTTTGGCGCGGGCGAACGCGGGCATGCTGGCGAGATTCCAGCCCTTGGAGTATCCGGAGCGAATGCCGTAGAGGACGATCCGCTCGATCTCGCTCAGGCGCCCGGTGCCATAGAGCCATTCGGAATCGGTGAGGTCAGGGACACCTGATCTGCGGTCGCCCGTCAAGGCCGGGCCGTGACAGCCGCTGCACGCTCCTGAATAAGTGAGTGCGCCCATGTCCATCGCATAGGCGACCAGTTGCGGATCCGAAGCGACGAGATCCGGATCAGCTCTGAGCAGCCGCGAGCGCACCGATTGCTCGTGAATGCCTGAAGCCACCGCCGCGGCGGCGAGCGAGGCCGCCAACGCTATCCAGCCGAGCCAGCGCATTAGGATCAGCGCAGTGCGGCCAAAGCGTTCGCTGGCGAGATGCGGTGATCATCATGCCGCACGGCAAACAGGAGCTTGCTGTCGAGGTTGAACCGGTCCATGCCCTCGACTTCGTAGAACGCTTCGAATGATTTCAGCGATCGCGCCGTGCGCCGCAGCTCATCGACCGTCGATGGCTCCGTCAACGTGGCCGCACTCTGCATGACCGCCGCGTCACGCGTGCCGGAGACGATGAGAATGCGATTGCCGGCGGGGCCAGTGAAGCCGGCGACGAAGCTGTAGTCCTTGTATGTCGAGCGCTCCGCCGGCGCGCTGCTGGCCTGGCTCACATAGTGCCGGCCGTTCTCCCGATCTATGAGCTCGTCATAGGACTCTCCCAGCTTGAGTCGCGAGCGCTCGAGCACGAGGTCCTGCAGCTCCCGCATGCCGCTGATGAGACCGATGTACACGATGTGCGACGACCGGATGGTCGTCGCATTCAGGTCTGACGCGAGCACGATCTGGACGCGATTGCGACGCTGCCCCGGCGCGCCGAGGATGGTCATTGCATCGCGCAGGGCGAACGCAGTGGAAGTGGGCAGATAGGCCAGGTTCAGGTCCTCGTAACGTGACCGCTGCCGCGGATCGGACTGAAGCTGCGCCTCGAGGTCACGTGCCGAGTTGATCGAGAACTCACGCACCATCCGCTTGATCTCGCCGGATTGCTCATCGGCCTCGCCGAAGATGTAGTAGTCGCCGACGACGATCGTGATCGGCCGCTGATCCTTGAAGAAGGGCGCCCAGACCTCGCTGGCGCGGAGTTGCGCGATCTCGTCGGTGACAGGCCGGAGTTGCAGCAGCAAGAGGACTGCGACGGCAACGAGCAGTGCAGTCGCCGCTGCCAGCGTGAGTCCCTTCACCCGAGGTTGCTTCATCAGCATCACGAGTGGCGTGACATGGGTCTCTTCAGCTGCAGCGACGGGATCGGCGGCTCCATCACTATGCGCTGCGAGGTTCGCTAGCGCGACTCTGTACTCGCCTTTCGTCAGCGCAAGCCGTGCCATTCCGGCAGGCACGCTGGCACCGATCTCGTCGAGCTTGCGTCGCAGCTTGTGGGCGTAGACCCGGACAACCGCGTCCTGGGAGACATCGAAGCCGGCGGTCTTGCCGAAGACATCGACCGCGATCTCCAGTTCCTTCGGCGGGCTGCCGTCGAGGGAGCGGTCGACCAGGTAGTCGAACAGCCGGTAGATGACGCCGGGTCGGCCGAGCCGGCCGCCTGCGCGGATCTCATCGGCCAGCGCGCGGATCTGTTCTGGCGTCTGCATGCGAACTCTCGCGAGGGGGGGCTGTGGACATTCCAACGTTCCGCCGGCCGCCCGCAGACATTTATTCCGCTGCCGCGGCGAAATTGTCGTGTCGCATGCGGCAGCGCCGTTAAGCACGCTGAGACTCGCGTTCGTTCCTCAGCCTATCGCAATGCCAAAAATCCTCCGGCTGCTCGTTCTGGCGTCAATGTCGATAGCCGGCTGTACCGGCAACGACGCGCCCGCCATCGATCCCGCCGTTCGAGCGGCAAAGTTGTTGCCGGCCGATCCGAAGCTTACGGAGCTCTATAGGCAGTCCTGCCAGCCGTGTCATGCCAGCGGCCTCAACGCCGCGCCACTCACCGGGAATCGCCGGGATTGGAACCTGCGACTGGAGAAGGGTGTGACGCGGATGCGGCAGAGCGTGATCAAAGGCACGCCGAACATGCCGGCCGGCGGGAACTGTTCGCAGTGCACGTCGCAGGAAATGACAGCACTCATCCAGTTTCTTGCGGGGCGCGGCGCCGGCGTGATGGAGCCCTAGTGCCGGTCGTCGACACGCAATTTGTCGACAAGGGCCCGTGCCCATCGTTTCAGCTTCAAATCGTTTCTTGGACTTCATCCGGGGGAGCGGTCGCAAGGCCGCGTCGTAGATGAGAATCAAAAACTGCGCTCCTTTACGCGCCGCGATGCTTGCTCTGTGTGTGCTTGGCGCTTCGCACGCGACTGCGGAAGTCGACCTGACCGGCTCGTGGGCGCAGAAGATGCACGAAGACCAGGCGGATCGCGGCGGTGGCCCCGACATCGGCGACTTCACCGGCCTGCCGATCAACGAAGCGGCACTGCTGCGTGCCGAGACGTGGGACGCGAACAAGTGGTCTGTACCGGAACACCAATGTGCTCCGCATCCTGCGGACTATGGTCCGCATGGACCCGCTCACCTCAAGATCTGGTCCACCTTCGATCCGAACTCGCTCAAGGTCGTTGCGTATCACGTGATGCTCGGCTGGATGACACCCGTGCGAACGATCTGGGTCGATGGCCGATCGCATCCGTCGCCGAATGCGCCGCATACATGGGAAGGGTTTTCGACGGGCAAGTGGGACGGCGACATCCTGGTCGTCGATACCACGCATCTGAAGGAAGGTTGGATCCGGCGCAACGGCGTCGCGCGCAGTGCGCTAGGCAAGCTGACCGAGTACTGGATCCGGCACGAAAACATTCTCACCCTCGTCAGCGTGGTCGAAGATCCGGTCTACCTCACCGAGCCGCTGGTGCGCAGCTGGAACTGGACGCTTGCTCCCGGTCTGTGGATCAACCCCTACACCTGCACTGCGCGCGTCGAAGTGGAACGTCCGCAAGGATTCGTTGCGCACTGGCTGCCGCCCGGCATGAATCCGATGCTCAAGGAGTTCGGCGACAAGACGGGCTTCCCGCCCGAAGTCACGAAGGGCGGTGCGAAGCAGTTGTATCCGGAGTACCAGCAGGATCTCAAGAAGCTGTTGCCGGAGAAGTTGCCGCAGTGGGGCGAACCGGCATCGCCGTTCTGATCCGGGCCTTACGACAATGAACAGAGCAACGCCTGATCCACGGAGTGCCACAGTGAGTTCCCATTCGATGCTGGCCGCCACTGTCCGGACGAGACGTCCATTCGAGATGCTGGCCGTGTGCGCGCTGGCGCTCGTGCCGCTCTCGATTGCGCATGCGCAGAAGGCAAAGACGCAGAAGCCGGTGCCTGTTGCTGCCGAAGCGGTGCCGGCAGAGCTGGATGTCATGCATCTGCGCGGCAACGTCTACCTGATCGGTGCCGCGGGTGGCGGTGCACACAGCGTCGTCCAGTTCGGCAAGGAAGGTGCGATCCTCGTCGACACCCAGACGCCCGCAACCAGCGAGAAGCTGATCGCCGCCATCCGCAAGCTCACGCCCGAACCGCTCCGCATCATCCTGAACACGAGCTTCCTGCCCGAACACACCGGCGGCAACGTGAACGTCACGAACGTGGGTCGCTTCATTGGCGATCGCGGCGAGATCAAGACGGCTTCGATCAAGGCACACGAAGGTGTGCTCAATCACATGAGCGGCGTGATCGGAAACAGCAAGGCACCGGAGGCCGGCTGGCCGGTCGACGTCTACTACATGGGCAATCTCGACCTGCGCTTCAATGACGAAGCAGTGATCCTGATCCATGAGCCGAACGCCGCGACTGATGGCGACAGCATCGTCTTCTTTCGCAGTTCAGATGTGATCGTGGCGGGAGAAGTCTTCACGCCGACCAGCTATCCGATCCTGACGCCGGAGCGCGGCGGTTCGCTGCAAGGCGTGATCAATGGACTCAATCGCATCATCGACCTCGCAGTGCCCGACTTCAATGCTCAGGGTGGCACGCTCGTCGTCCCCGCGTACGGCCCGGTGGCGGATGAGTACAGCGTCGTGATCTACCGCGATGCGCTCACGGTCATCCGCGACCGGATCGCTGACCTCATCAAGCAGGGCAAAACGCTCGAGCAGGTGAAAGCGGCCCGTCCGAGCTTCGACTACGACGGCATCTATGGCGCGCCGCAGCGTGGATGGACCAAGGAACAGTTCATCGAAGCCGCCTATCGCGAGCTCTCGGCCGCACCTGCGCAAGCAGCGGCCGCGCAGTGAGCGCCACACGATGCGTCCATCAGACCAGGAATCCGGAGAACGATCGATGAAACCTGCGCTGGCGCGAAGCCCGGCCATCAAGACGATGCGCGCGATGGGGATGACGGTAATGGCGCTGCTGCTGGCGCTGCCGGCTGCCGAATCCGTTGCACAGCAACGCCGCAATACCAGTGGTCAGCAGCCGGCGCAGGCCCCCAAGCCACCGCCGACAGCGAAAGCCGGTGCGCCGATCGATCTCACCGGCTACTGGGTTTCGGTAGTGACCGAGGACTGGCTGGAGCGAATGACCATGCCGCCCGTGGGCTATCGGGGCAGCATTCCGGCGAACGATGCTGCGAAGAAGGTTGCCGCTGCTTACGATCCTGCTGCCGACAAGGCCGCAGGCAACGCATGCAAGCTGAATGGTGCGGCAGGCAACATCCGCACACCCGGCCGCTTGCACATCACGTGGCAGGATGATGAAACGCTGCGCGCGGATTTCTCCGCCGGCACACAGTCGCGCGTGATTCCATTCAAGCGGCCTGCAGCGCCATCGGGCGAACGGACCTGGCAGGGCGTGTCGGTCGGAAGCTGGTACGAAACTCCCCACTTGAGACAGTTCGCGCGCGCCCCGGCGGACGCCGGGCGTCCTGCGTTGCGTGTCATCACTACGCAGATGCGCGCAGGGTATCTACAGAGAAATGGATTCCCATACAGCGAGAACGCGGTGATGACCGAGTACTGGGACATCTTCGTGCTGAACGGGACGCCCTGGATCGTCGTTACGACGCAGATCGAAGATCCGCAGTATCTGCGCGAGCCCCTGATCTGGAGCACCCAGTTCCGCAAGGAGCAGGACGGCTCCAGGTGGCGGACCACGGCGTGCGGCGACGTCTGATCGCCTGAGAGCGACATAATCGACTTAGGGACTTTCCCTGGCCGTTGACTCAGCCATGGAATGAGCACGATGTCAGGCGCAGCCGGCCCGGCTGTGCTTGCTGCGGTGTTTGCGTGTATGGTGAAGCCCCAGAGGCGGTCGCGTATTCCAGCATCCTGGGATGACGCAGGCGGCCCGGATGCATCTGGGGGGAATCTTGGGGCGAAACGGTCGGGCGCGGCATCACGCGTCGCGATGTCGGGGCGTTGCGGGTCTGCTGACAGGATTGGGATTGCTGTCATGCGCGACCGCGAGCGCAGCCGTGCCCGCGGACGACCCACGTCTGCATTTCGAGATCCAGAATCAATCGCTCACCTCCGCGCTGCGTGAATTCTCGACGCAGGGCAAGGTTCATCTCCTGTATTCATCTGAAGCCGTCGACGCTCACGCGAAGGCTTCGCTGCGCGGCTACTTCACCGTGCGCGACGGGTTGGCGAAACTGCTCGCCGACTCCGATCTCGAATTCGTCATCGATGACCAGGGCAACGTTGCGATCCGCCGCCGTCCAAGGGCGGTGCAGCCCGTTCCTGTGCCCGCGGAGGAAAGCCCATCTGCCCCGCCGCGTGTGGCCGGCGACGACGTCACTCACGCAGACGTTGCCATTGCCGAAGTCACTGTCACCGCGCGTCGCAGGGAAGAAAGTCTCCAGCAGGTGCCGCTCGCCGTCAGCTCCATGGGTGCGCAGGAGATCGAGGTTCGCGACATCCAGAATGCAGAGGATCTCAACGCGCGCGTGCCAGGTGTCGCCGTCAATGGCGGCAACTTCTTCGGTCGAACTTCAGGCGCGATGAGGGTTCGTGGAATTCCCGGCGTAGCGGTCTACGTCGACGACGTGGTGCGCAGCGGTGCGAACGGTTTGCTGATGAACGTCGTCGAAGTCGAACGCATCGAAGTGCTGCGAGGTCCGCAGGGAACGATGTTCGGCAAGAACGCCATGGGCGGCGCCATCCAGTACGTGACTCAGAAACCGCGAACGGACCCGGGCATTCGAGTGAAGGCCACCGGCGGCTCGGCCGGGCGCAGGGACTTCGTCCTCAACACGGATCTGCCGCTCACCGATACGCTCTTCAGCAAGCTGACAGCGGCGACGCTCAATCGCGATGGCTACATCGACAGCACGACGGTCGATGCCGATTTCGGCGACCAGAACGACCGCATCATGCGTGCCGATCTGCAGTGGCGTCCGCACGAGAATCTCAGCGCACTGCTCATCGGCGAGTACGCGGAGCAGCGCAATGACGGTACGCCGGCCGCAGTCTGGGCGCTGAATCCGGTGTGCCCAGGTTCCGCGCCGCCGGTGAACTTCGTCGGCGGCGTGCCGAACAGCCTGTGCATCTACGAAGCAGTGGGGCTGCCTCTCGACAGCGAGTGGACCTACGGCGCGCGCAAGGAATGGAAAACCGCGAGTCCTGGATCGATCTGGGGAAACAGCTATACCTCCGCCGGCGGCGTGCTGCAGGTGGAATGGGAGATGAGCGACCAGGTCCGGCTGAAATCGATCACCGGCTACCGCGACATCGATGTGAAGACGGGGCACGACTTCGACGGAACGCCTTATGCGATCTATGAAGCTTACTCAGCGTCGCGCCGGACCGAATCGAGCCAGGAATTGCAGTTGCAGTTCCGGGGCGAGCGGTTGACCGGAACGAGCGGACTGTACTACTACGCCGACGACAATCGCAGTTCGCGGCAGAACTGGGTCGCCAACGAGCTGCGCTTCGATCCATGGCTCAGTGCACGCGAAGCGCTGGGCGGCGGATACGCAAGCTACGATCCGCCCCTCATCAACACGCTGACTGATATCGAATCGCGCGGCTGGGCCGTCTTCGCCGAATGGAGCTGGCGACAGACGAGCAGACTGACGCTGAGTCTCGGCGCGAGATACAACTCCGATGAGATCCACCAGGCGTCCTATCTGCCTGCGTTCGTCCAGGCGGAGCAGTGCTGCAATCCGAGCGACTCTCTCCAGGCCGCGGGTGATCCGCTCCCCAATCAGTCCGGGACGGCGACGTTCAACCGGGTGTCGCCGCGTGCGTCGATCCAGTATCAATGGACGCCGCGGATCATGACTTACTTCACTCGGGCACACGGTTTCGGCGCGGGCGGATTTACGGGAGGCAATGTACCTTTTCTGCCGAATGGGGGCTTCACTCCATATGGTCCGGAAGATCTCGCCAACAACGAGCTCGGATTGCGCGCCGACCTGTTCGGCGGGCGGCTGCGGTTCAATGCCACCGCATTCTTCGGAATCTACGACGACGTGCAGATCACGGAAGAGTTGCAGGAGGCTCCGGGCTTCCCGCGGACGACGAACGCCGGTGAAGCGCAGATCCGGGGTTTCGAGATCGAAGGGTCCCTGCAGCTGTCCCGTTCGCTGCTGCTGCAGTACGGTGCAACGTGGCTGCACACGGAATTCACCGAGATCGGCAACGCCGAGAATCTCGCTCTGGGTGCGCCCTTTGCCTATGCCCCCCGATTTGCGTACTCGTTCGGTGCGCAGTACGACTGGCGGCTGCAACCCGGCAATCTTTCCCTGCGAGCGGACTATGCATGGCAGGACGATGTGCAGACGCAACTCGACATCAACACCCGATCGTTCCAGCCTGCGTATGGCGTCATGAACGCCCGGATGGCGTTCGCGAGTCCCGACAATCGCTGGGAATTCGCGATCTTCGGCACCAACGTCCTCAACCAGTTCTATCGCATCAACGGATTCTTCCTGCCGGCGGACCAGATCGACACGGGGACGCCGGCGCGTCCGAGGGAGTGGGGGATGTCGTTGCGGTACGCGACGCACTAGGACGGCCGTCCGTCGTCATTCCCGCGAACGCGGGAATCCATCCGAAGAAAAGGCATGGATCCCCGCTTTCGCGGGGATGACCGGCGGACGCCGGTCAAATTGTCGACACTTTCGCCCTCCGGCAGTTATATCCAGTGGATGCCCGCACGGGCGGCTGGCTGACGTCGCATCGACGGCGGAGGTTTCTTGCACCCATTCGTTTTCGAAATCGCCCGCCTGCGGGTGATCTCCGGTCGTGGCTCGCGTACGCGAATCACGGCGGAGGTCGAGGCGATCGGTTGCCAGCGTGTCCTCGTGATTGCGAGCCCGAGTCATGCCGGAACGGCGGCGCAGGTCCATCAACTGCTGGGCCCACGCAGCGTCGGGGTGTATGACAAGGTGGCGCAGCATGTGCCCACGCCCTTCGTCGAAGCCTGCACTGCCGTTGTGCGCCGCGACTCGGTGGATGGATTGATTGCCATCGGCGGCGGCTCCGCGATCGGACTCGCCAAGGCCATCGCGCTCGAGAGCGGTCTGCCATTCATCGCGGTGCCCACCACGTATTCCGGCTCCGAGATGACAGCGGTCTGGGGAATCACGACCGATGGTGTCAAGAAGACCGGCAAGGATCAGCGGGTCCTTGCGCGCAGCGTGATCTACGACTCCGAGCTCCTCACGACGCTGAAGGCGAGGACGGCGGGCCCGAGCGGACTGAATGCGCTCGCGCATCTCGTCGAAGGACTCTACGCGCCAAACGCCAATCCCATGATGTCGACACTCGGCCAGGAGGGAGCACGCGTCATTGCACGCTCGCTGCCGGCGGTGTGTGCGAATCCTGGCGATCTCGATGCACAGGACAAAATGCTCTACGGGTCGTGCCTCGCAGGCATCCTGCTTGGCTCGACCGGCATGTCCCTGCACCACAAGC
The DNA here is from genome assembly GCF_014202975.1 of Povalibacter uvarum. Taxonomy (GTDB): domain Bacteria; phylum Pseudomonadota; class Gammaproteobacteria; order Steroidobacterales; family Steroidobacteraceae; genus Steroidobacter; species Steroidobacter uvarum. The sequence goes on along the minus strand of NZ_JACHHZ010000008.1, from coordinate 49,789 downwards.
TCTGCCACACGCTTGGCGGCTCATTCAACATGCCACACGCGGAGACGCATGCAGTCGTACTGCCTTATGCGACCGCGTTCAACCTCGTGGCAGCACCCGACGCACAGGCGCGTCTGGCTGCTTCATTCGGAACCAGCGCGGTTGCGCAGGCGATCTGGGAGCTCGGCGCGAAAGTGGGTGCGCCGCGTTCGTTGCGTGACATCGGCTTCAAGCATGAAGACCTGGATCGTGCTGCTCAGATCGCCACATCCGTTCCTTACCCCAATCCGCGTCCCGTCACGCAAGCCGCGATCCGGCAGTTGCTGGAAGACGCGTTCAACGGACAGTCGCCGGAGTCGAGATCATGACATCGCATTCGCCAGCAAGCCGCGCCCTCAACGACGCTTTGCTCCAGGAAGTCATCGCGTCGTATGCGCGCACCGAAGACGCACGCTGGAACACCGTTGCCGAGTCGCTGCTTCGTCACCTGCACGCGTTCGTCAATGAAACCGGACTGACTCCGCCGGAGTGGTTCGCCGCAATCGACTTCCTGACCCGCACAGGCAAGACGTGTGTCGGTCCGCGTCAGGAGTTCATTCTCCTGTCAGACGCACTCGGTATCAGCTCGGCGGTCGACAACATTCACAATGCATCCTCTCCCGGCGCGACGGAGTCCGCGGTGACCGGACCGTTCTACGCGCCGGGTTCACCCGACGTCGAGCACGGCGCCAGCATCGCGCTGGCGGGGGAGGGCGAACGTGTGCTGATCACGGGCAGCGTACGCTCGGTCGACGGCGAGCCGATCGCCGGTGCGATCCTCGACATCTGGCACACGGCTCCGAATCAGCTGTACGCAGTTCAGGACTCCACGCAGCCCGAGATGAACTTTCGCGGCAGGCTGCGATCCCGTGGCGACGGAACATTCGCGTTCACGACACTCAAGCCGACGTTCTATCCCGTTCCGGTCGATGGCCCCGTCGGATCGCTGCTGACGCTCGCCGGGCGGCATCCCATGCGTCCTGCTCACATTCACTTCACGGTGACTGCTCCGGGATTCCGGTCACTCACGACTCAGATGTACACGCGGGGTGATCCCTACATCGACTCGGATGCGGTCTTTGGAGTGAAGCCGTCGCTGCTGGTGGACTACATCCCTGTTTCAGACGCGGCCTCGGACCTTCGCTGGACGCTGGATCACGAGTTCGTGCTGGATCGAGAGGACGGCGCTTGAACGTGCGTGTGAACAGGTTTGTGCTCATCGCAGTGACCGCAACGGGAGGGCTTGCCGGTGTGCTCGGTTGCTCGCCCAACGCCAAGCCGGTCGATGGCGCACGTGGACCCGGCGGCAATGCGGGCGCAGTGACGGCGGTCGTTACGAGCCCGGTCGTCGAGAAGGAATTGGATCTCCTGATCGAAGCCGTGGGCTCGGCTCGCGCCAATGAATCCGTCGAACTGACGTCGAAGACCTTGAACATCGTAACGGCGATTCGCTTCGTCGAAGGCGAGGTCGTCAGGCGCGATACCGTACTGATCGAGTTCGACGGCGCGCAGCCGCGAGCAGAGCTCGCCGAGGCGGAAGCGGCACTCATCGAGAGTACCGCTGCGCTCGAGCGCAGCCGCAGCCTCGCCTCGACGAAGATTCTTTCGCAGTCGCAGCTCGATCAGATCGAGGCCACCTACAAGGCCAATCAGGCGCGGGTCGCTGCGGCGAAGTCGCGCCTTTCGGATACAGTCATTCGCGCACCTTTCTCGGGCCGCACCGGTTTTCGCCGCGTGAGCGTCGGCAGCCTTGTCCCACCGGGGACGGCCATCACGACGCTCGACGATACGTCCGTGATCAAGATCGAGTTCACGGTGCCGCAGGTGTATCAGTACGCGCTCAAGGACGGATTGCCGGTTGTCGCGACCGCATCGGGGTTGCCCGGGCAGAAGTTCGATGGTCGCATCAGCGCGTTCGACTCACGCGTCGACCCGGTGACGCGCACCATCAATACGCGCGCCGTCGTCAGCAATCGCGACGGCATTCTGAAACCAGGCACGTTCATGTCGGTCGTTGTGCGCGCGGCACCGACGAAGGCGCTCGTGGTCCCCGAAGCGGCGCTCGTCCCGGAGCAGGGCCGCGTCTTTGTTTTCGTTGCCGAGGGCGATACCGCATTGAAGCAGGAGGTATCCATCGGGCGTCGGCTGACTGGCGAGGTGGAGATCCTGTCGGGCCTCAAGCGAGAACAACAGGTGATCGTCGAGGGCACGCAGAAGGTCAGGGACAAATCCCGCATCAGCCAGTCTCAGTACGCAGCGGTTGCGACCGAATCCTAGGAGTCAGGCATGCAGATCTCGGAGCTGTCGGTCCGGCGTCCCGTCTTCGCCACCGTCATCAGCCTGGTCCTCATCATCATCGGGCTGGTGTCGTTGCAGCGTCTGTCGGTGCGCGAGTATCCGGATGTCGAGCGGCCGGTCGTTTCGATCAGCACAACCTATCGCGGCGCCTCGGCGCGGGTCGTCGAGAACAAGATCACCCAGCCGATCGAGGACCGGATTGCCGGTATCGAAGGCATTCTGAAGATCGAATCCTCCAGCGAGGACGAACGCTCCCAGATCACGATCGAGTTCGATGTGAACCGCGACCTGGACGGTGCGGCCAACGATGTGCGCGACCGTGTCTCCCGAGTGCTCGGCGCGCTGCCGGAAGAGGCGGACCCGCCGGAGATTGCCAAAGCGACTGCGGGCGGGGACGCGGTGGCAATCCTCAACTTCAGTTCGGACAAGATGTCGCTGCTCGAGATCTCCGACTACGCTGAGCGCTACATCGTCGATCGCATTGCCACCGTGCCCGGCGTCGCACGTGTCTCGCTCAGCGGTGGGCGAAGGTTTGCGATGCGCATCTGGCTAAGCCGCCAGGCACTCGCAGCACGCGAACTGACGGTGGCGGATGTGGAGGCTGCGCTGCGTCGTGAGAACGTGCAGCTGCCAGCGGGCCGCCTCGAGTCCCAGACGCGCGAGTTCTCCCTGCGCACGGAGGTCGGGCTCGATACCGAGCAGAACTTCCGCGACCTCGTCATCGGACGAGGGGCGGGCGGTCACCTGATTCGTCTCGGCGAAGTGGCGGACGTGCGTCTTGCGGCCGAGAACGAACGCACCGTCATGCGCACCGAGGGCAGACCCGGCGTGGGGCTCTTCGTCGAAGCACAGTCGAAATCGAACACGCTCGATGTCGTGCGCGGCGTGCGTGCGGAGGTAGCGGCGCTGCAGGGCGAACTGCCCGAAGGCGGAACCCTCCTGCTCAACGTCGACAACGCGCTGTCGATCGAAGCGGCACTGCGCGAGGTCGTGATCGCGGTGATTTTCGCGTTCATCTCTGTGCTCATCGTGATCTACGGGTTCCTTGGCAATCTGCGGGCAACGCTCATCCCGGCGGTCACGATTCCGGTGTCAGTGATCGCAGCGTTCACGGTCATGTACGCGCTTGGATACTCGGTCAACGTCCTGACGTTGCTCGGTCTGGTGCTCGCAATCGGGCTCGTCGTCGACGACGCGATCGTGGTGCTGGAGAACATCCACCGGCGCAACGAGATGGGCGAGCCGCCGATGGTTGCGGCTGTCACGGGCGGCCGCGAGATCGGCTTCGCTGTCATCGCGACGACGCTCGTGCTCGCGGCCGTATTTGTCCCGATCTCGTTCCTGCCGGGTGACATCGGCCGATTGTTTCGTGAGTTCGGATTCACGCTTGCCGCGGCTGTGCTGTTCTCCGCACTGATCGCGCTGACGCTGACGCCGATGCTGGCATCGAAGCTTCCGGATCATCACGCAGGGCGCAGCCGCGTCGCGGTCGCGATCGACGGCTTCTTCAAGCGCCTCGCCACCCGCTACGAGGGCGGGCTGCGACGCGCCGTTCGCCATCCGTGGATCGTCACCGGGTCGCTGCTCGCGCTGTCTGTGCTCGGCGTGCTGACGTTCCGCACCATTCCGACGGAGTTCGCTCCGACGGCCGATACCGGCCGGCTGTTCCTCACGCTGCAGGGGCCCGAGGGGGCGAGCCTGCAGTACACCGAGGCGTATGGCCGGCGCATGGAGGAAATCGCGAACGAGCACCGGCGCAGGGAAGGTGAAGTGTTGCGAACGATGCTGAGGATTCCAGGCACGGGCGGCGGAACGCCGACGACCGTCGGTGACGTCAGTTCGTCACGCGGCATCATCGTGCTCGAGCCTTGGAACGAGCGCGACCGTTCCAGTGCAGAGATCATGAGCTCGCTGCTTGCGGAGCTGCGCACGCTGCCGGGAGTGCGCGCGTTCGGCGGTCAACCGTCCAGCCTCGGACGCGGCGGTTTCGGCCAACCAGTGCAGGCCATCATCGGTGGCCCGGACTATGAGCAGCTCTCGCAGTGGTCGCAGAAGATCGCGCAGCTCGCGGAACAAAACCCCGGTCTGACGGGCGTGGATACTGATTACAAGGAGCGCAAGCCGCAGATCCGCGTGGCGATCGATCGCAATCGGGCGGCGGATCTCGGTGTCTCGCTCGAAACCGTAGGCCGCACGCTCGAAACCGTGCTGGGCTCGCGAATCGTGACGACCTATCTCGATCGTGGCCGCGAATACAACGTGATCCTGCAGGGCCAGGACGCGGAACGTCGCAACGAGACGGACCTCACCAGCATCTACGTCCGCTCGGGCCGTACCAACGAGCTCATCCCGCTCTCGAATGTCGTGACACTCACGGAAACCGCCGGTGCCATTCGTCTCAACCGCTTCAATCGCCTGCGCTCCATCGAGGTGTCGGCGGGGCTTGCGCCGGGCTACACGATGGGCGAGGCCGTGCAATGGTTCCGTGACACTGTCGAGAAGGAGTTGCCCGCAGGCGCCAAGCTGATGTTCGACGGCGAATCCGCTGAATTCACTCGCAGCGGCTCGCAGCTGTACCTGACATTCGCATTCGCACTGGCCATCGTGTTCCTGGTGCTTGCGGCGCAGTTCGAGAGTTTCGTCCTGCCGTCGATCATCATGGTGACGGTGCCGCTCGCGCTGCTGGGAGCGGTCTTCGGACTGAAGCTTTACGGCGGCACCATCAACATCTTCAGCCAGATCGCGGTGATCATGCTGATCGGTATCGCGGCCAAAAACGGCGTGTTGATCGTGGAGTTCGCCAACCAGCTGCGAGATCGAGGCGTGGAATACGTCGAGGCAGTCATCCAGGCGGCTGCAACGCGCCTGCGACCAGTGCTGATGACGAGCCTGTGCACGGCCTTCGGTGCTCTGCCGTTCGTGTTTGCGCACGGGGCCGGCGCGGAGCAGCGGTTGCCCATCGGCGTCGTGGTCTTCTTCGGGACGCTGGTTTCGATGTTCCTGACGCTGGTTGCCGTGCCGGTCGTCTACTCACTCGTGGCGGCACACACCAAGTCGCCGGAGCACACGAGCTCGATCCTCGACCGTCTCATGAGCCGCCCGCAATCTGCCGCAGCCCCGGGACTGGATCAGCCGAAGGAGCAATGAACATCGGGGGTTCGCCCCGGCGCCGCAGCGGAATATTGTCTGCAGCAGGGCAGGTCCGGCGTATATAAATATGAGAGCCACCGGCCCTGCCCGATATCGCAAAGTGCCTGCCGCGTCATGAACTTACCGCCCTTCAAATTGCGTCTGATCCGGACCGGGTCCGAATCGGCGGCCGCTGACCGGCAGCCATCGGGCGACGCCGCGGAGTCAGGTCTGGAGTCTGCGGACAACGCCGCGGCGCGCTCGGCCCTGATCGAGCGACTGTTCAATGAGCACCGCGGTGCGCTGCTGCAATACCTGACCCGGCTGCTGTCCAGTGCGGATGACGCCGAGGAGGTTCTGCAGGAGACGTACGTGCGCCTGCTGCGACTCGAACATCTCGATCACCTGGACGACCAGGTGCGCCGCTTTCTTTTCAAGATCGCCACGAATCTTGCGCGCGATCGCTTTCGCCTGCGCAGGACACACGCCGAGTCGTCACACGTACCGTACGAGCTGGTCGAGATCGCCGGCGAAGACGAGACGCCGGCGGAGATCGTGGATTGGAATGCCGGGATGCAGGTCATCAAGCAGGTGCTGCTTGATCTGCCGCCACGGCATCGACAGGTTTTCCTCCTGCACGTTACACAAAACATGAGCTACCGGAACATCGCGAAGCACTTGAACGTGAGCGCGAAAACGGTAGAGCGCGATATAGCGATGGTGCTGGAGCTTTGTCAGGGGAGACTACGAACGGCGGACAAGCCATGAGCGAGAACGGAGTCATGAACGGTTCAAGTGGAGATATCCGGACGATCGAGGCGGCGGCGGCGCGATGGTTCGCGCGGCTGCATGGTCAGCGTGTCGCCCCTGAAGCAGAGGCTGAGTTCGATGCGTGGCTGGATCAGTCCGCCGCACATCGCGAAGCCTATATGCGCTGCGAGCTGACGCTTGCGTTGACGCGCGGGCTGGTGAGCGATGCCGACCTGATGGTCGACATGGAAGCGTGCGAGCAGATGGCGGCCAACGACGAGGCCGAAGCGCGTGCCGATGAAGAGGCGCGGCAGCGTGCGCGGGCGCAGAGGCCGTGGTGGCTGAGCGCCGCGGCGGCAATGGTCCTGGCGGTGATGACGGGCAGCTACTTCTATGCCCATCGGGACCGTGTGGACGAATACCAGACACGCGTCGGCGAGCAGCGGCGGGTGGTCCTCGCCGATCGCTCGACGATGACCCTGAATACCGATACGTCCCTGACCGTTCGGTTCAATGACCACAAGCGGCGGGTCGACATCGGCAAGGGCGAAGCATTCTTTTCTGTCTCACATGACAAGTCCCGTCCGTTTGAGGTGTATGCGGCGGGCGGAATGGTCCGTGCCGTCGGCACCGAGTTCGGTGTCCAGGTGGATCGTGGCCGGGTGACGGTTTCGGTGCTCGAAGGCGCCGTGGTGGTCGTCCCCGAGAAGGAGTTGCCGACGGGCGGCGGGGTAGTCGCGGTTCCGCCGCTGACTGCGAACATGGCCGTGAGCTATCGCGCCGGCGGCACGCTCGAGCCTGTGCAGGCGGCCGATGCCCGCAGGATCAATGCGTGGCGCGAAGGGAAGCTGGTGTTCGAATCGGTGCCGTTGCTGCAGGCGATTACCGAGTTCAATCGCTACACGACCCACAAAGTGTCGCTGCAGTCGGGTGCGATCGGCCAGCGCCCGGTGAGCGGGGTGATCAAGATCGGCGATGTCGATTCGCTGGCATTCCTGCTGCGCGAGTCGCTGGGAATCCGCGTCGAGGATCGGGGTGGCCGCTTGCTCGTGCTCGACCCGGCGCAGGCACCGGAACAGCGTTGATCGCAACGGGAAAGCACGTTGAGGGGGACAGCAAGAATGACGACTGAATTTCATACCGTGTTCGGCTCGCTGAGCGATTTCCAGCGCGGCGAGCTCGAGATCATCAACGACAACCCGAAGAACTACGTCTTCTCGAACATTTTTGACGTCGCCACCCGTTCTCGTCCGTATGAGAAGGTGGTTGTCGCGATCAACCTGGGCTACGTCCTCGAAACGCTGCGGGCGGAGGGCAACTCGGGGTGGTTTGCGGCGGCGCATGACGAGTTTGCGATCGTGATGGACGGTGAGGTGGACGTCGAACTGCTGAAGCTCGACAGCCCCGATGCCGTAGTGGCGCCCCAGACGCGGGGCAGCGTCGCGATCGAAGGCACGCCGGCGGGCCGGAAGATGGGATGGGTGAAATGTCGCCGCGGACACCAGGTCCTGTTGCCGCGTGGCGCGGCCTACCGCTTCAAGGCAACGCGCCCGGGCGTGATCCTGCTGCAGACCGTCGAAGGTGCGCTGTCGGTCAAGAAGTGGGGCGAGATCTGTTACACGTGATGCGGTGGGTCTGACCGCGTCCGGACACTGCAGGAGTTGCGAGCATGAGTCAGACGGGTGGGGCACTTCAGGTCGCTGCATCGCCGGCGAGCAATGAAACCGGCTATCGCAGTTTCGAGCTGGGCGGATTTTCCTTCAGCCGCGACGAATACTTCGTCCGTATCGGCTGGGAAGCGCAGGGACAGAAGCTGTCCCACAAGATGTCCGCGGATGCCTTCCTGCGCGCCATGATGCGCGACGTGGCCTGGGGCTTCTTCTATGGCTGGGTCAATTTCGACAGCATGATCGGTACCCGCAATCTCTACGGCAAAGTGGAGTTCTACGCGGGCACCTACAATCCCGCCTACAAGGAAAGAGGGCTCGATCACGTCGAGACCTTCGATTCGCGCCAGATCATGGCGACCTTCAAGGCGATCCTCGACGACTGGACGAATGAAGGCTTCGATCCCTTCGCGGCGCCCGATGAGACCGGCAAGACCTGGCTTGGCCGCAAGAACGGCAACAACCGAGGCGCCATCGAGCGCGAACGTCAGGCCTGCAAGCGGATGCCGGGCCTGCCGGGCGATGCCGAGCTGCGCCGCGACGACAACGGCTATCCGGTGAACCGCGCGTTCGCCGATGTCTCCCAGGACGAACCAGAAGTTCACGCCGAACCGGGCTTCGAGAACGAAGTTCACGCGTTCAGCCTGTTCGCGTACCTGTCACGCTCGGACGTGACATGGAATCCGTCGGTGTCGTCCGTGCTCGAGCGCAGCCTGTGCTGCCCGACCACGGAGGAATACCTGCTGCCCATCAAGCACGGCAACGACCGCGTCGAATGGTTCATCCAGCTGAGCGACGAGCTGGAATGGCAGATCGAAGACAAGAACACCGGCGCGCCCCGCGCCAAGGTGATCATGAAGGCGGGCGACGTCGCGGCGATGCCCGCGGACATTCGTCATCAGGGCTACTCGAAGAAGCGCTCGATGCTGCTCGTGTGGGAAAACGCGACCCCCGAGTTGCCGCAGATGTATGAGCGGGGCGAGCTGAAACCGTATCCCGTCGAGTTCTGACCGGCGCCGGAAATTCCGGTGCGAGCTGGTGACCGCGCGTCACCCGGCCTCGTATTGCCTTGTGAGACTGCAATGACACTACAAACCAAACTGTTCATCGGCGGAGAGTTCGTCGACGCGCTCGACGGCGCCACGATGGATGTCGTCAATCCGTACACCGGATCGGTGCTCACGAAGGTCGCTGAGGCCAAGGCGCCCGACATCGATCGCGCCGTGGATGCGGCTCGTGCAGCGTTTCCGAAATGGCGGGATACGCCAGCGGCACAGCGCGGGCGCCTGCTGGGCAAGCTCGCCGATGCAATTGAAGCCCGTGCCGAGGAACTGGGGAAGATCGAGGCCGAGGATACCGGTCACCCGATTCGCGACACGCGCTCGCTGGATGTCCCTCGCACTGCCGTGACGTTCCGCTACTTCGCGGGTATGGCCGACAAGGTTCAGGGCAGCGTGGTGCCCGTCGAAGCCGGATTCCTCAACTACGTGCTGCGCGAGCCCATCGGGGTCGTCGGCCAGGTAGTGCCGTGGAACTTCCCGCTCATGTTCACGAGCTGGAAGCTTGGCCCTGCACTGGCAGCCGGCAACACGGTGGTGATGAAGCCCGCAGAGATCACGCCGCTGTCATCGCTCAAGATCGCGGAGCTGATCGCGGAGGTGGGATTCCCACCCGGCGTCGTCAATATCGTCCCCGGGTATGGCAACCCCGCCGGTCAGCATCTCGCCGAACATCCGCAGGTCCAGAAGATTGCTTTCACCGGATCGACTGCAGTCGGTCGCAGGATCGTGCAAGCATCCGCAGGCAATCTGAAGCGCGTGCAGCTCGAACTGGGCGGCAAAGGCGCGAACATCGTCTTCGCCGACGCGAACCTGCAGGCTGCGATCAATGGGAGCGCGTTCGCGATCTTCCACAACCAGGGCCAGGCTTGTATCGCCGGCTCGCGGCTGTTGCTGCAGGAGGAGATCGCGGATCGCTTCCTCGAAGGTTTCATCAAGCTCGCGCGATCCATCCGGCTCGGCGATCCGCTCGATCCTGCCACCGAGATGGGGCCACTGACATCGCAGAAGCAGCAGCAGAGCGTGCTGTCGTACTGCGAGATCGCGAAGCAGCAGGGGGCGGAAGTGCTCACTGGCGGCAAGCGGCCCGACAACCCGGCGCTCGCCAACGGATTCTTTGTGGAACCGACGATCGTCCGCGCAAGCCCGCAGGATCGCGTCTGTCAGGAAGAGGTGTTCGGGCCTTTCATCTCGGTCACGACCTTCCGCGATGAAGCAGAGGCGATCGCGATTGCGAACTCGACTGAGTACGGACTCGGCAGCGGCCTGTGGACGACGAACCTGCAGCGTGCCCATCGGGTCGCGGCTGCCATTCGCGCCGGCATGGTCTGGGTGAACTCGTACAAGCGTGTCAATCCCGGATCGCCGTTCGGCGGCGTCGGCAGTTCCGGCTACGGGCGCGAGATGGGATTCGAAGCCATGCACGATTACACCGAAGCCAAGTCGGTGTGGATCAACGTGGATGCGCAGATTCCTCCGCACTACCCGCGCTGACTCCAGGGGCGGAAGCCTCCGCTCATGAGCTGGCGATCGCATCCTCACGCGCCGAAGTCGGGTGAACGCCTTTGCCGCGTGGAAGCCATACCGAACGGCAACGGCCTGGAGGTATTGCGCGGGGAGGGTGGAGGAGCGCTGCGCATCCTGCTTACGCATTCGGATGGCGGCGTGCGAGCGTATGTCAATGAGTGCCCGCACTTCTCGCTGCCGCTCAACTCAACGCCGGGCGAATTCCTGCTGACGAACGATGGTCACATCATGTGTGCGTATCACTGCGCGTTGTTTCGCCTCCATGACGGGTTCTGCGTCGAAGGCCCGGCGAAGGACCGCAGTCTCCAGGCAATTCCTGTGACAGTCGTTGACGGCGAAGTCAGGGTGGCCGCAAATGGATAACGCATTGTCATCGCTGCCGGACACCGAGATCAGTGTCCGCGAGGCGTTCGGTATCGACAGCGACCTGCGTGTGCCTGCATTCAGCGCCGTCGACGAACATGTACCGCGTCGCGATCCTGCCTATCGCTTCGATCCGGCAACGACGCTTGCGATCCTCGCCGGCTTTGCTCACAACCGCCGTGTGCTCCTGCAGGGATATCACGGCACGGGCAAGTCATCGCACATCGAGCAGGTCGCGGCGCGGCTCAACTGGCCGCTGGTGCGCATCAACCTCGACAGTCACATCAGTCGCATCGACCTGATCGGCAAGGACGCGGTCGTCGTGCGTGACGGGAAACAGATCACCGAGTTTCGCGAAGGCATTCTGCCGTGGGCACTGCAGCGCAACGTCGCGCTGCTGTTCGATGAGTACGATGCGGGGCGACCGGATGTGATGTTCGTGCTGCAGCGAATTCTCGAGGTCGAAGGGTCGCTGACGCTGCTCGACCAGAGTCGCGTGCTCACGCCTCACCCTGCATTCCGGTTGTTCGCCACGACCAACACCGTCGGCCTGGGAGATCCCGCTGGCATCTATCACGGCACGCAACCCATCAACCAAGGGCAGATGGATCGCTGGCACATCGTCGCCGCCCTCAACTACCTGCAGCCCGAGTACGAAGTGGCAGTTGTGACTGCTCGCGTTCCCGCGCTCGAGGCGAAATGGCCTGGGCTTGCAGCAGCTATGGTCGCGATGGCCGGTCTCGTTCGTGAGGCGTTCATCGCCGACGAGGTTTCCACGGTCATGTCGCCGCGGACTGTGATCACCTGGGCGGAGAACGCGCTGATCTTCACCGACGTGCGCGAGGCTTTCGTGCTGAGCTTCCTCAACAAGTGCGATCCTTCTGAGCACGACGCGATCATGGAGCTCTACCAGCGCTGTTTCGGCAGCGCATGACAGGCGCACCCAATCCGCGAGATCTTCGCGGGGCGTCGCTTGCGACGCTCAAGGCGTTGGCACGGCAGGCGGATCCAAAAGGAGTCGAAGCGCTGCTGGCGACGATGCCGTCAGATCCTGATGACGCTGCGTTGTGTGCATGGCGTGGCCGAGTGGATGCTGCAGCGGTCAGGCTGCGCTACACCGATCCTGTTTTGTTCGCGTCACAGTCGCCGTCGGGCGCAGCGCGACAGCATTTCTCGAGGCTGGAGCAGTGTCGCTGCGAGGCGCTCGGATGCCGCGACTTCGCGGGCGTTCGTGAGAATCTTCGGGCAGTGCAGGGAGGCGCTGCGCAAGGGCAGGGCAGCGGGGATCACGTCATCAATCTGGTGCGAGCGCGACTTGTCTCCGCGATTTCGGCGCAGAACGTTTCCGACGACTTTGCTGTGCGGCTCGATCGGCTTGCCGCGTTGATTGCCGATCAGCGCGCGTTCGGCGAAGAGGCGGCGCGACTGGCGGCGGAGTTGGCGGCCAACGGCGTGCCGGCAAAGCCGCTGACACCCGATGCTACGCAATCAGCAGCGCAGCCCGACCGCGGTCTGCCTCGCGGCGAGATGAAGGAGACGTCGCCCCGGGAGGGAGTGGAAGCGACACATGCGGGAATCCTGCGCAGGATTCGCGATGAGCCGCGAGGGCGCATCGTGCCTGCACGCGGCCCCGCCGATGAAACCGGGAACGCGTATCGCATCTTTACCACACAGTACGACGCAACGCTCGATGCTGGCGACCTGTGTGACGACAGCACTCGCCGTCGCCTCAATGCGCAGTTCGACGCGTTCCGGAAATCCGTTCAGCCCAACATCGCGCGCTGGGCTGCCCGTTTGCAGCGTCATCTGCTCTCGCGGCAGGTGCGTTCGTGGACGTTCGATTGCGAAGAGGGTCTGCTGGACTGCGGACGACTGGCGCGCATTGTCGTCGATGCGTCGCAGCCCTTGACGTTCAAACAGGAGCGCGAGGCGCAGTTTCCCGGGACTGCGCTGACGCTACTCATCGACAACTCAGGATCGATGCGCGGCGTGCCGATATCCATGGCCGCGACCTGCGCGTGGATGCTTGCGACGACACTCGAGCGCTGCGGGATCGCCACCGAAGTCCTGGGGTTCACTACACGGCGCTGGCGAGGCGGACGTGCACGCGAACAATGGGTCGCAGCGAATCGTCCCGCGCATCCGGGACGCCTGACGGAGCTGCTCCACGTCATCTACAAGCCTGCCGAGGGATCATGGCGCGGAACGCGTCGGCATCTCGCGTCGATGCTCGAACCGGGACTGCTGAAGGAGAACGTCGATGGTGAAGCTATCCGGTGGGCGCATGCGCGAATCATGAAGCGTCCGCAGCCGAGGCGCATTCTGATGGTGATCTCCGACGGTGCGCCGCTCGACGAAGCGACACTGGCGGTAAACGATGCCGGATATCTGGAACGTGACCTCAGACGAGTCATTGCGGACGTGCAGACTCGGTCCCCGGTCGAGTTGCTGGCCATCGGCATCGGTCACGATGTCGGTTCCTGGTATTCCAGTGCGTTTACTATCAGCGGGCCCGTCGAGCTTGGCGAGGCAATGGTCAGGAAACTGGTCGAACTCCTCACGCGCGATCCGAAGGGTAGAAGGTCAACAACTGCGATGGCGCGCCGGACGCGCAACCGTCGCGCGTGCAGGACTGCGTAGAAGATGGTCAAACACCTCGTGATGTGGCGACTGAGGTTTGCGGGTGATGAAGAACGCACCGAACGGCTCGGCGCCATCAGGCGTTCGATCGATGCGCTTCGTCACGGCGTCGAAGGCCTGAAGAGCGTCGAGATCGGCTTCAACGAGTCGACGGTGAGCGACGCCGCTGATCTGGTTCTCTATTCGGAGTTCGACAACTGGCCAGCGCTGCAGGCGTACGAGACCCATCCGCTGCACGAGCAGCTCAAGCGGCTGATCGCGCCGATCCGCACGGAACGGCGCGTTGTCGATTACGAAGTGGGCTGAGGCAGGGAACGGAACGGCCCTCTCAGAGCATGCCGTTGTCGTTGCGGATGGCGGATGCAGGCGGGAACGGCTCTGTGACCGCCCAGTGTTCGGCGATCAGCCCGTCCTGGATTCTGAAGATCTCGATGGCAGCCACCGGTCCGGTCGGGTTGTCGCGGCGGAAGTGCACGGCGACCAGATCGCCCTCGGCGATCATGCGCGCGATGGTCGGCATCTTCCCCTTGCCCTGGGCCTTCACCATGTCGATGTAGTTGAGGATGGCCTTGCGTCCCGTCGGAATCGTCGGAACGTGCTGGATGTAGTCCTCCCGCACGATCTTTTCGACCTTGGCGGAGTCCCGTGATTCCACGGCTTCGAAGAACGCGCGGACGAGCTCCTTGTTTGCCGCGAGGTCCGCAGCCGCCGTGGGACCACAGGCGAGGGACAGGGATGCGAGGCCAAGGCACGCAGCGACGGTCAGTTGCTTCATTGATTTCTCCACGGGTGGGCGGGATGGGCGCCGGCAATACGGCAGAACCTTAAACGTCCCGACTACGTCGTCTCAGACACCCGGCCGCGGCGATCTGGCGGACAAATGTCGACACGCCCGACCGTGCCGCGTTTATGAGGCATGAAGCCGGATGCAGCGGGGGGCGCAGCCGGTCGTCGGCTCGCCGGCGAGGTCGCCCCTGTGTTGCGTTGCGGCGCATGCCGACATCAGTTCAGGAGATATCAATGACCCGAGCCCTCGCTCGCATTGCCGCCGCGACTCTTTTGGCAATGGCCGTGCCCGTCTTCGCGCACCACTCGTTTCCCGCCACTTACTACATCGACAAGAGCGTCACGATCAAAGGCAAGGTCGTGCAGTTCATGTTCCGCAATCCGCATTCGATGATTGTCGTGCTGGCGCCGGACTCCACGGGCCAGCAGGTCCGTTGGGCGGTCGAATGGGCGGCTGCGGGCGCGCTCGCCGGCATGGCCTCGCGCGACACGCTCAAGCCGGGCGATGAGGTCGTCATCACGGGCGCACCGGGCCGCCAGGAATCTGATCGCCGCATCCGTCTGAACACGATCGAACGTCCCTCCGATGGCTGGAAGTGGGGCGGAACATTCGACTGATCGTTGCGGAGCACACTGGTGTGCACGTCAAGTGCCACCGGGACACGTCCAGAACAACAAACTTCGGACTTCTTGCGGGGGATTGAATGAGCGCACCACAGACGCAGTGGGACACGAACTACGAGTGGAAGGCGGTCACGCTGCTCACCTTGGGCTTTGGCCTCGTGGGGCTCGATCGCTGGATCATCGCGCCGCTGTTTCCCTCGATGATGCAGGACCTGGGTCTCGACTATCAGGCCCTGGGCAATCTGATCGGTGCACTCGGGCTCGCCTGGGGTGTGTTCGCCATCGTGGCGGGAGGGCTGTCCGACCGGCTCGGGCGCCGCAAGATCCTCGTGCCGGCGATTCTCGCGTTCTCGCTCCTCTCCGGTCTGAGCGGCTTCGCGCACGGCATCGCGAGCCTCCTCGTCATCCGTGCATTGATGGGGATCACGGAAGGCTCGTTCTGTCCGACGAGCTTTGCGGCTACCGCTGATGCGTCCCTGCCGACGCGCCGCGGATTCAACCTCGGTGTCCAGCAAAGTGCGTTCCCGTTGTTCGGTCTTGCACTTGGGCCGATCATCGCGACGCAGCTGCTGCAGGTCGTCAACTGGCGCTGGGTGTTCGTGATCGTGGCGATTCCCGGACTGATCCTGGGATTCCTGCTGTGGAAGACGATTCGCGAGCCCGCCACGGTTGGCGCCAACGCGAAGGTCGAGCGCGCGCCGCTCAAGGACTTGATGAATCACCGCAACGTGAAGCTCGGCATGCTCGCCCTCATGTGCGCGATGAGTGGAATTTTCGTGCTGAGCGCAATGACGCCGAACTACCTGGTCGACTACCTGAAGTTGACGACCGTGCAGATGGGCTTCGTCACATCGGCGATCGGCTTCGGCGGCTTCGCGGGTCAGGTGGTGCTACCGGGCGCGTCTGACCTCGTCGGTCGGAAGAATATTTCACTGATCGGCTTCGCGCTGGGCGCCGGCTTTCTCTACGCATTCATGCAGGTCGGACCGAATCCCGTTCTGCTGTTTGCGCTGCTCTTTGTCTGCACGTTCTTCTGCTTCGGACTGCTCGGGCTCATCACCGGTCCCATTGCCGCAGAAGCAGCACCGCGCGGACTGATCTCTTCGACGGCGGGAATCATCATCGGCACGGGTGAGATCTTCGGCGGCGGTATTGCACCGGCCATCGCGGGCAACATAGCCCAGACCTATGGAATTCAGCACGTGCTCACGATGGCGCTCATCGGCCTCGTTGCCGGCTTCTTCGTCAGCATCTTCCTGGTCGAAACGGCGCCGCGAAAAGTATCCGCGCTGAACGCTGAAGCGCCGGCAGCCTGACGGCCGCGGCGATTTCACTCTCAGGGCTGCGCACCCTCCGTGCGCAGCCTTCTCTCGTTTCTGCGTCTGTTCGCACGAATGTAGAAAAGAATGTCGTCATTGCCTGCCCTGGCACGTATTCGTCAGCAAGAGCACGCGATCAACACGCGTTGATCGACCTGCTCGAGGCGCGACTACGATAACGCAGGCGATAACGGTGCGTTAACAGTTCGCGTCACGGTTGAGCAACCAACACAGACGTTCCTGGCACAGGAACCCGGGGGACCGTAGCGCATGAGAAATTGGAAGATGAAGTCGATGAGCCGCTTCGGCATGGCCCTTTTGTCGTCCGCTGCCACGCTTGTGCCGATGCACGCGATGGCTCAGGCAGCCGATCAGACCGCGCAACTCGATAATCCGCTCGAAGAGGTGATGGTGACGGCCCGCCGGCGTGAGGAAAGCCTGCAGGAAGTGCCGCTGTCGATCGCAGCGCTCAGCTCCGAGCAGCTCCAGGTCCGCGGCATCGACAATACGGAATCACTCAACCGCATGGTGCCGAACGTGACCATCGCGAGCACGAATTTCTTCGGCCGGCAGGGCGGCAGCTTCCGCATGCGCGGCCTTCCGAACGTCGGCATCTACGTTGACGGTATCGTCAACAGCTCGTCGGCCGGCACACTCATGAACATCGTCGAAGTGGAGCGCGTCGAGGTCCTGCGGGGTCCGCAGGGCACTCTCTTCGGCAAGAACGTCATCGGCGGCGCCGTTCAGTACGTGACGCAGCGCCCGCAGGACACATTCGGTGCGCGCGTCAAGGCGACCATGGGTTCGTACGATCGCCTCGACATCGCTGCGAACGTAGACATCCCGCTCAGCGAGACGCTCCTTACCAAGCTCACGGCCGCCAAGCTTTCGCGCGATGGCTTCCTTCCGAGCACCACCATCGACCAGAGCTTTGGCAGCCAGGACGATACGACCGGCCGCCTCGATGTGCTCTGGCAGCCGACCGATGGATTCAACTGGCGCGTCGTCGCTGGCTACGATCAGCAGCGGACCAATGGCAACCCATCGACAGTCTGGGCGCTGAATCCCGTGTGCCCGGGCGATCCGAATCCGCCGGCGAACTTCCCGGGCGGTGCACCGAACTTTCCGTGCGTGTATGAGAACGCTGGCCTGCCCATCAACCAGGACTATGTGTACGGCGCACGCGGCGAGATGAAGACCGCCAGCGACTACAACGGACCGGAGCTCTACACCACGGTCAAGAGTCTCTCGACGGAGATCAACTTCGATCTCACCGATACCTGGTCGACCAAGTTCATCGGCAGCCACCGCAAGATCGAGACGACGGCGTATGCGGACTTCGACGGAACGCCATATCACATCTTCGATGGTGCCAACTACAGCGAGCCGGAGGAGAGCACCGCGGAACTGCAGTTCATCTACGGCGGCGATCGCCTGCATGGCACGAGCGGCTTCTACTACTACGACAACAAGGGCTATGGTCGCCGCATCAACTGGCTGGCCAACGACCTCAAGCTGGAAGTGGATCCGGTCCGCAACGCGCTGGCATCCGCATACGTCGGCCGGTTCTTCTTCGCGCCCGTGATCGATCAGCTCGCCTTCACGAGCACCGAAGGCTGGGCTGTCTTCGCCGAATGGACTTACGACTTCACCGACAAGCTGTCGCTGACCGCGGGCGCTCGGTACAACGAAGACAAAGTTCACAACGCGCAGTACAACCCGCAGACGCCGGTGTCGGTCGAGTGCTGTACCCCGGTACTCAGCGTCGCCACCGATGGCGGCGCGCCGCGGCCGGGCACGGACCTCGCCGACAAGTGGGACAACCTGGCGCCGCGCGTATCGCTGCAGTACCAGTGGACGTCAGACATCATGACGTACCTCACCTACTCGGAAGGGTTCAACCAGGGCGGTGTGAACAACGTGAACGGTCTTGCGATTCCGTACAACCCGGAAACGTTGAAGAACTACGAGTTCGGCTTGCGCACCGACCTGTTCGACCGGCGCCTGCGCTTCAATCTCTCGGCCTTCTACGGCCAGTACGAAGACATCCAGGTCAGCGAGGAGATCATCCCGCGCTTCCCGACGACGACGAACGCGGGTGAAGCCGAGGTCAAGGGCCTCGAGGTCGAGGGCATGTGGCTCGTGACGGACAACTTCACGATCAACTACGGCTTCGGCTGGCTCGACAGCGAGTACACGGATCTGGGTACTTCGACCGCGATCCCGCTGGGCGAGAAGTTCCCGTATGCACCGGATACGTCTTACAGCGTTGGCGCCCAGTATCAGTGGGACCTGGCCAACAGCGGCGGGCTGATGCTGCGCGCCGACTACGGCTGGCAGGACGAGATCCAGACGGCAGCGGATATCCAGAAGTCGATCATCCCGGCCTATGGCCTGCTTGGTGCGCGCCTGATGTACACGGCACCCGGCGGCAAGTGGGACGTTGCGTTGTTCGGTTCGAACCTGACGGACGAGTACTACCGCATCAACGGTTTCTACATCCCGACGGATCAGATGGACAACGGCACGCTGGGCCGCCCGCGTGAATGGGGTGTGACGTTCGGCTTCCGGTTCGAATAGAGCAGGTGTGTTCAACGAGTTGCGCGCCGCGAGGGCGCGCAGCTGCGTTTGCCAGAAGAACAAAGACCCAAGGGGAATCGAGTGAAGTCGAATCGCACATCGCGAATCGTGGCACTGGCCGCATGCATGCTTCCTGCTGCGATGGCGACCGCACAGGAACCTTCCGCCACCGTCAAAGCCCTGCTGGAGAAAATGACGGTGCAGGAGAAGCTGTCGATGGTGTGGGGCACGCGCGATCCCGCATACAACGGCGGTGCAGGTTATATCGCGGGCGTGCCAAGGCTCGGCATTCCACCACTGCGACTCGCGGACGGCCCTGCGAATGTCTATCTGCGTTATGAGACGACGGCGTTGCCGCAACCGATCGCGCTCGCGGCGACGTTCAGCCGCGATGCTGCGCGTGAGTACGGGGAGGTGCTCGGCTGGGAATCCCGTGCTACCCGCAATGACGTGCTGCTTGGACCCATGTTGAATGTTTCGCGCCTGCCGAACTGGGGCCGCAACGTCACGAGTTTTGGCGAGGATCCGTTCGTCATCGGCCAGATGGCAGTCGCCGAGATCGGCGGCATCCAGTCGACCGGCACGATGGCGAATGCCAAGCACTTCATCGCCAACAATCAATCGCTCAACCAGGGCGGCGGCATCAACGGCGCCGAAGGCTTCGACTTCCAGGTCGATGAGCGGACCCTGCATGAGATCTATCTGCCGGGTTTCGAGGCCGCCTTCAAGGCTGGCGTCGCCACCTCGATGGCGGCGTACAACAAGACGAATGGGTTCTGGAATGCCGAGAACCAGGCCAATCTGACCGGCTTGATGCGCGATGAGCTGAAGTGGGATGGCTTCGTCATGTCCGACTGGCATGCCAACCGCAGCACACCGTCGATCACCGCGGGTCTCGATGTCGAGATGCCTGGCGTCGGGCCGCAGTACCCGACTGGTCGAGAGGGCGCGAAGTGGGGCCCCCGCCTGAATGCCGCGCTTGAAGGCAAGCAGGTGTCGGTGGAGTCGCTGGATCGTGCCGTGACGCGTGTGCTCACGCAGATGCAGAAATTCGGTTTCCTCGACGGTACGCGCGTGAAAGCGATGCAGACCATCGACGTCGAGAAGCACGCCGCGTTCGCCCGAAGCCTCGCAGCCGAAGGTGCGGTGCTGTTGAAGAATCAGAAGGGTGCGCTTCCTCTTCGGCCGGCGCAGGCTGGCGACATCCTCCTCATCGGACCGACAGCAGCACAGCTCGCGGTAGGGCCGGGCGTGTCCGGATTCCAGAGCCGCTTCGTGTCGCCGATGGATGCGCTCAAACAGTCACTCGGGTCCGAAGCGCGCATCACGCACGTGGTGGGTGATGAGCTCACGGGGGCGGCGATTCCTGCCAGTGCCCTCACCGCCGATGGCGGCAGCGGCAATGGACTCACGCGCCGTGCGATCGATTCGACAGTGATTGGCGTGGAGCAGGGTGTCGACTTCGTCGGCAACAAGGCACTGCCAATCGGCCAGGGGTATTCGTGGCGCGGCACGCTGCGAGTGCCGGAGTCCGGTAGATACGCGCTGCAGATGCATAGCTGGGGCGGCACCGGCGTGCTCAAGATCGATGGTCAGCCGCGTGCGTTCTCCGCGGCAGTGAGATTCGGACACGGCATTCCGCGCAAGTACTCGAGCATCGTCCCGACAACGGACGGTTTGGACAACGCTCAGTACGTGGCCGAGTTCGAGGCCGGCAAGACTTACGCGATCGAAGTGGAAGGGCAGGCCGAACCCGAATCGACGATGCAGATCCGGCTCGCCTGGGTGACACCGCAGATGCGCAAGGACAACATCGCCGCCGCCGTCACAGCAGCGAAGTCGGCGAAGACTGTGGTCCTGTTCGCCTGGGCGCGCAGCGGTGAGTTCGACGATCCCGACCAGGCACTGCGTCTTCCCAATGATCAGGACGCGATGATCGATGCTGTCTCGCGCGCCAACCCGAACACCGTCGTGGTTGTAAACAGCAGCAGCCCACATGACATGCCCTGGCGCGACCGTGTGAAGGCGATTCTCTATATGTGGTTCCCGGGCCAGGAGGGCGGCTGGGCGACGGCGGATGTGCTGACGGGCAAGAGCAATCCCGGCGGGCGCTTGCCGCTGACGTTCCCGAAGAAGTTTGCGGATGTCGCCGCGTTCGATCCGAAGCATCCCGAGCGCTACACCGGCGTCGACAAGAAGGTCGTCTACTCCGAAGGCGTCTTCACGGGCTATCGCCACTTCGATCAGAACAAGATCGAGCCGCTGTATCCGTTCGGCTACGGACTGTCGTACACGTCGTTCCGCTACAGCGATCTCAAGGTAGCGCCGAAGGGCGAAGGATTCGAAGCGACGTTCACCGTGCGCAATGTGGGTGACGTGGCAGGCAGCGAGGTGCCGCAGGCGTATGTATCGCGGCCGTCGCGTCCCGCCGTGCCGATGCCGCCGCAGACGCTTGCAGGTTTCCATCGCGTCACGTTGCAACCCGGCGAGTCCGTCGTTGTAACGATACCGGTCGATCCACGCCAGCTCTCCTACTGGTCCGTCGACGAGAAGCGGTGGACGAAGCAGGCCGGTTCACGAACGCTGAGGATCGGCGCGTCGTCGCGTGATATCCGTTTGAGCAGCCGCATCGAGGTCGAGTGACATGAAGATCGGAAAAAACAAGCTCCTGCAGGCAGCCGTCGTAGTCGCCCTGGCCGCTTCATCATCGCTTGCGA
This sequence comes from Povalibacter uvarum, assembly GCF_014202975.1. GTDB lineage: Bacteria > Pseudomonadota > Gammaproteobacteria > Steroidobacterales > Steroidobacteraceae > Steroidobacter > Steroidobacter uvarum. Next base: position 28,313 of record NZ_JACHHZ010000008.1, on the reverse strand, counting down.
TGGCGGCCAGTCCCGATCTGTCGGGCTTCTGGGAACTGCGTGCCGACAGCAAGAAGGTCTCGCCGGCCGCACTCACCGAACATGGCAAGAAGCTCACGGCCGCTTTCCGGCCGAAGGTTGAGGATGGCGTCATCATGACGCACGCATCCCGCTGGTGTCAGCCGCTCGGTACGCCGTTCATCATGGGCGACTCCGCACCGCTCGACATCATCCAGTCGAAGCGAGAGATCGCGATCACCGCGGAAGTGCAGTCGTCCGCGCGTCACATCTATATCGACGGTCGCGGCCATCCGCCGATGGAGAGCTTCGATCCGACGACCAACGGGCATTCGATCGGCAAGTGGGAGAACGGCGTGCTGGTCGTGGACACCGTGGGCTTCAACGATCGCGGCAATCCAGGCGTCCCGGGCGGCGGCTTGCGCGGCGAGACGAGTCACCTGGTCGAGCGATACGAGCTGCTCGACGGTGGTAAGAAGCTGCAGGTCACTTTCACGTGGGACGATCCCCAGGTCTTCCTGAAGCCACACACGTACACGTTCACGTACTACAAGGCTCCGGATGACGCATACGCTCTCGAGTACTTCTGCGACGCCAGCGACCCTGAGCGAGCGAAGACCGCGGAAGAGCCCGAGCAGATCGGGACCAAACAGTGAGCATGTCACGTCGCGAGATGCTGTTGAGTTCAGCAGCGCTTGCAGGTGCGGCGCTGGTGCCGGGTACAGGCGCACTCGCGGCGGATGAGAAGACGCGCCGTTATCCGCTCGGCATCCAGTTCTTCACGTTCAACGCACTCGCCATCCAGGGCTGGACGAAGTTCTCGGAGGCGATGGGTATCGCACGCAACCTGGGCTACGAGGAGATCCAGTTCGCAGGCCTGATGGGTAACTCACCAGAGTTGGTCAGGAAGCGGGCGGACGAACTCGGGCTGCGATTGCGAACTCTGCACATCGGCAACGATCAGGTGCGGGCATTCTGGGCGCCCGGCGGCTCGATTGTCGATGCACAGGATGCGGTCTACACCCCAACAGGCATCGTCCAGGTGGCGCGTGTAAACGTACCGATCGCGCGTGACCTGGGCTGCAAATGGGCAGTGGTAGCGGGGTCGGGTGCGCGCAATATGCAGTCGCTGGCCGCGGTGAAGCAGATGTGCGCAGCGCTGAACCAGGCGCACGAAATTGCGGCTCAAGCAGGCATCGGGTTGTCGTATCACGGACATCGGCCCGAGTTCTCCGTGCTCGAGGGCGAGAACGTCTTCGACGTCATGCTGCGCGAGACGCATCCGGCGATCCGGTTCGAGCTGGATGTCGCCTGGGTTGCGGCAGCTGGCGCGGATCCCGTCGCGCTGATCGAGCGGCATGCGGCGCGCATCGTCAGTTTCCATCTGAAGGACTGGACGGCGCAGGGGAAGGCCGCGACTGCCGGCGACGGCAGCATTGATTTCAAGGCGATTCACCGCGCAGCGGCGAAGATCGATGATCCGATCTTCAATGTCGAATGCGAGGGCGGACAGAACGTCGATCTGACGGAGCAGGCGCGTCGCGCGATCGATTACCTGCGGCCGCTCGGTTGGACGATGAAAGTTTGATCTACGTTCGAGAGGGCCAGGGAGCCCGCTGGAGATTCCGATGAAACGCAAATGGGTCGCTGCACTACTGGCATTGGGTGTCGCATCAGCCGCGTGGGCTCATCACTCGTTCGCCATGTTCGACCAGAACCAGGTCTGGACATGGGAAGGGCAGGTGGTCGAGTACCGCTGGCGGCAGCCGCACGTGCACATCATCATGCTCGTGCCCGAAGGCGCGAAGGACCCTCGCACTGTCGGAACCTGGGACGTCGAAAGCTCAGGTCCGAACATCGGCTCGCGGCAGGGCTGGGCGAAGGACACATTCAAGCCGGGTGACAAGATCATCGTCGTGGGTAATCCCAAGACGGACGGCACGAAGGGGCTGTCGCTCAAGTACGCCAAGACCGTCGACGGGCGTGTCCTGTATCACGACGTCGATCGCAAGGTCACGCCCGAGAACACACCGCAGCAATGAACGTCTGCACCTTCCGCATTGGCACGATCGCGATTGCGTTGGCATTCGCGCCGATTAACGTGCCAGCGGCGGAAAGTGCGAACGTGCGTGAGCTCATGCTGAAGAGCGTGGTGCCAGCGTCAGACGCTGTCTTCACCGCGGCTGCAACGCCGCCGGAGCGGGCTGAAGAATGGACTGCCCTGAAGGCGGCAATCACGCAGTTGTCCGATGACGGCCGGACGCTGAAGGACGCTCGCACCGCGCCGGGCGAGGATTGGGCCCGATACTCGAAGGACCTCATCGCAGCCGCCTCGCAAGCTCTTGCCGCCGCAAATCAACGCGACGCAGAGTCACTCTCGACCGCTGGTGACGCCGTCTACGTGCGAAGGGTGTCACCGCAAGTACCTGCCGAAGCCCTAGGGCGCGCTGCACAACCCCTCTGTCATTCCCGCGAAAGCGGGAATCCATCTTGCGGAAAGGCGTGGTGAGCATCCTCACCTCCCGCAACCACAAGGTTTTCTGTCTGCGCCCGACCGCTGCCAACGTTGTAGGCAGTACATACAGATCATCGGGGGAATCATGAGACAACGAATGCCCGGCGCTCTCGCGCTTGCCGTGCTTCCAGCGGAGGCATGCGCATGATCAGCTTCCTCGAAATGCTGCAGAACACGAAGTTCTCCGAGTGGGTTCTCGTGTCGGTATGGGGTTACCCGATACTGCTGACGCTGCATTCCATCGGGCTCGCTCTCCTCGTGGGCCTGCTGATCGTCATCGACCTGCGTGCCCTCGGCGTGCCGAAGATGGTTCCCTTCGTGCCACTGCGGCGTCTGATGACGATCGTATGGGCGGCCTTCGCCGTCAACCTCGGATCAGGTCTGGCTCTGTTCGTGGCGGACGGCGTGAAGTTCATCAACAGCACCGCTTTCCTCCTCAAGCTGTCGAGCGTCGTCATAGGCATCACGATCGCAGTGCTCATCAAGAGGACCGTGCTCGACGATGCCGTGCGGCTCGATGAAGCCGTGGCCGAAGCGCCGCTGAAGGCCAAGGTGCTCGCCGCGATCTCGATCCTGATGTGGATCTCGGCGATCGGCTTCGGTCGCTACATGGCATACGAGTAGAGAAGAACGATGCTCCAGACATTCATGACTTGGTTGCAGGCGTCCTGGTACGGCCAGGTAATGCGGGATGTACCGTGGGTGTTTCCGACATTCGAAGGACTGCACTTCGTGGGCATGTCGCTGCTGTTCGGCATCATCGCGCTCATCGATCTGCGGGTGCTGGGATTCGCGAAAGGGTTGCCGCTGGGGCCGCTGCACAGACTGCTGCCGCTCGCCATCGGCGGCTTCGTGCTCAACGTGATCACGGGCATCGGCTTCGTCGCCTCCGATCCGCAGTCGTATCTGGTCGTGCCCGCATTCAGGCTCAAGATGCTGCTCATCGTGATCGCCGGGGCCAATGCGATCTGGTTCTGGATCAGCGCGCTGCCCAAGGCGCATGACTGGGGCGCGGGCGTCGATGCGTCCGGGACGGCCAAGGTGATATCGCTGATCTCGCTAGTCCTTTGGGTCGGCATTATTGCGGCGGGGCGATTCATTGCGTTCGCTGGTACCGGAACGCTTTGATCTCGTTGCAACCGCTTTTGTCGTGGCGATCCGCGGCCGTTCCTTGCTGCGGTCGCGCAGCGCGCGGTCCCAGACAGGCTCGCCGGAGAAGCGGGTCGTGATGAACTCCACGAACAGCTTCACCTTCAGCGCGCGACGGTGCGTTGCGGGATAGATCGCAAGCAGCTCGAGCGGCGGGATCTCGTAGTCTTCCACCACGCGCACGAGCTGATTGCTCAGCAGGTAGTCGCCGCATACGAGCGTCGGCAAGCAGGTGATGCCGCCGCCGCTCAGCGCGAAATCGCGCAGCATGTGCACTGAGTTTGTCCGGATCGCCGCCGGCAGTTGCAGCGACACCTGGTCATCGCCCCGCCGGAAGGTCCAGCGGTCACGTGTCGGATAAGCCGAGTAGAGGCCAAGCCTGTAGCGATGCAGATCAGCGGGCTCCCTCGGCGTGCCGTGCTTGCGCAGGTAGCTGGGGGAAGCGCAGAACACGCGGCGTACAGGGAAGAGGGAACGTTCTATCAGTGTCTCGGCGGCGGGCTTGAAGACCTGCAGCGCCACGTCGTATCCCTTGTCGACCGGGTTGACGGGCACATCGCTCACGGTGATGTCGAGCTCGATCTGAGGATACTGGCTGCTGAAGTCCTTCAGCGCCGATCCGAGATGTCCGAGCGCGAAGCCGGGCAGGACCTGCAGGCGCAGCACGCCCGTCGGGGTCCCCTTGATCAGCCTCATCCGCTCCATCGCCGAATCGACGTGCGACACGATCTCGGCGCACTCGGCGAAGAAGTTCGATCCCGCCTCCGACAACGTCACCGCGCGCGTCGAGCGATGAAAAAGCGGTGACTGCACGAACGCTTCCAGCTTCTTCACGCGGCTCGTAATGACGGAGGGCGTGACGTTCAGCTGCCGCGCGGCCTCGGCAAAACTCAGGGTTTCCGCAACTCTGACGAAGGCCTGAATGCACTCGAACTTGTCCATCTGAACCCCCTCCGGGACGCCGCGATTGCCTGTCGTCGCCGACGGCTGTATTCGCGCTACGCGAATAATGATAGCCCGATTGAAGCCTAAACTAAAACAACAGTCAGGGGGCGCCACGAAGGCACAGGCACTTCGGCGCGAGTCGTAACCAAGCCGATCGACGTGGGTCGGGCGGGGTAACACATGAACAACTCATTCTTCGACGCGGGTGCCGCGGTCCAGTTGACGACACAACCGGCCGAGGCTGCCGAAGCGCCATCTCCCGCGCAGTCGCGGGTTCACCTGTCGCGTCTGATCGAAGTGATCGGACTCCATCGCGCCGCGCTGCTCAAGTACGTCAGGCGAATCCTGCTCAGCGAACAGGATGCCGAAGACGTCGTGCAGGAGACGTCCATCCGTTTGCTGCGCGTACAGGACTTGTGGCGCGGCGAACGCGAGGTGCGCGCGTTGCTGTTCAAGATCGCGACCAACCTCGCCCGGGACGAACTGCGCCGGCGCAAGGCGCGGTGCCAGACGATGCACATGTCCTACGAGAGCATCGACATCGTTGCTGATGCCGAGCAACCCGATCACACAGTCGATCGTGTCCAGGCGATGGAAGTCATCTCCAGCACGCTGTCGACGCTGCCTGCGCGCTATCAGCAGGTTTTCAGCCTGCACATCGATGCCGAAATGAGCTATCGCGCCATCGCACGCCAGCTGGGTATCAGCACCAAGACGGTGGAGCGCGATATGTGCGGCGCGCAGGAGCTTTGCCAGGATCGCCTGAACAATGCGCGGCGGAGTGTCGCCGCCTGAAAGTCCGTCATTCTCGCGCAAGCGGGAATCCATCTTGATGAAAGGCATGGACTCCCGCGTACGCGGGAGTGACGAGGGGTGTGCGGCTCAGGCGTTTAAGCCACGTCGAACGACGCTTCCGTCTTTGCCCTGACTTCATCGAGGCTGACGCCCGGCGCCAGTTCGATCAGCTTTAACCCGGTGCCGTTTCGGCGCCCGCACTCGAAGACAGCCAGATCGGAGATGATCAGGTCCACGCAGCCCGCGCCGGTCAGCGGCAGGCTGCAGCGCTTCAGGATCTTCGACGCGCCAGTCTTGGACGTGTGTTCGAGCAGCACGATCAGGCGCTTCACGTTGGCCGCCAGATCCATTGCGCCGCCCATTCCCTTGAGCATCTTGCCGGGAATCGTCCAGTTCGCGAGATCGCCGTTCTCCGCGACTTCCATCGCGCCCAGGATCGTGAGATCGATGTGGCCCCCGCGGATCATCGCGAAGCTGTCGGCGCTGGAGAAGAAGCTCGATGAAGGCAGCTGGGTGATCGTCTGCTTGCCGGCGTTGATGAGATCCGGATCGACGTCGTCCTCGTAGGGAAACGGGCCCATGCCCAGCATGCCGTTCTCGCTCTGCAGCGTCACGTCGACACCGGTCGGAATGTAGTTCGCGACGAGCGTCGGGATACCGATGCCCAGGTTCACGTAAAAGCCGTCTCGCAGTTCGCGTGCGGCCCGTTGTGCCATTTCCTCGCGCGTCCAGCTCATGAGTTCACCTGCGCGGGGCGGGGCCTGGTCGTCAGTTTCTCGATCTTCTTTTCGTAAGGTCCGCCGCGGAAGATGCGTTGCACGTAGATGCCAGGCGTATGAATGGCGTCAGCATCCAGTTCGCCCGGCTCTACCAGTTCCTCGACCTCGGCCACTGTGACCTTGGCCGCCGTAGCCATCATCGGGTTGAAGTTGCGTGCCGTCTTTCGATACACGAGGTTGCCGGCCGTGTCACCTTTCCAGGCTTTGACGATCGCGACGTCCGCGCGCAGGGCCCGTTCCATGACGTACAGCTCACCGTCGAACTCCTGAACGGGCTTGCCTTCAGCCACGATCGTGCCTACGCCAGTGCGGGTGAAGAAGGCGGGGATACCAGCACCGCCGGCGCGAATGCGCTCAGCCAGCGTGCCCTGAGGAGTCAGTTCGAGTGCGAGCTTGCCCGTGAGATAGAGCTGCTCGAACAGTTTGTTCTCGCCGACATACGAGCTGACCATCTTCGCGATCTGGCCGTTGTTGAGCAGCGTCCACAAGCCGAAGCCGTCGGCGCCGCAGTTGTTGGAGATCACTGTCAGGCCCTTGACGGGCATGCGGGCGAGGGCGGCGATGCAGAATTCGGGATTGCCGGTCAGGCCGAACCCTCCCGACATCAGCGTCATCCCGTCGAAAACGACGCCGGTCAGCGCGGCCGTGGCGTCCGGATAAACCTTCTTGCTCATGTCTTCTCGCGGTTACCTGCGCGCCTGCGAAGACCATCCTCACCTGCGCGGCACCAGACAACTATAACGTCGTTGCGCTGCGGTTGCAGACAAGCCTGCCGCGCCGCGATGTCGCAATCGGTCGCCTGCTGCGTTTGATCAATGTGATCAGAACAATCGGCCGGCAAATTGCTCGGGGGGGACCCATGATTCGATCGAGGTGGCTGTTTTCCATCACTGCGCTGCTCGGCATGCTGACCCTGCAGGCAGCCTGGTCCCAGAATGCGAGCGAACGGCAGGTTCTCGAACGGGCCGCCAAATCACTGGGCGGGCTCGAGCGCATCAACGGCGTCAAGAACATCACGCTGGTCGGCTACGGCCAGTACGTTTACCAGTTCGGCGGCGGCAACATCGGCCCTGAGGTGAACGCGCCGATGAAGTATCAGGCGGCCAACGATATGCGCCGCGTCTACGACCTCGGCAACAACCGCTTCCTGCAGCAGGAGCGCCGGAATTTCCTGTTTCCGTTCGCTGCCGTGTTCGGCCACAGCTACCAGCAGGTCAACCTGTTCCTAGACGGCGATGTCGCTTTCGACATCAATCGTGAAGGCAAGAAGCAGCGAATCCCCGGTTGGTCCGAGGGTGTGCTTCAGCACGACGGCGTCCACATGCGGCGGATGTGGATGATGAACAATCCAGTAGTCGCCGTCCGCGCGGCTCTTGCGAAGGGTGCGAAGTTGTCGAATGTGCGCAGCGAGGACAAGAGCAAAGTCGTCGACATCCAGATCGCCGAAGGCGACCGCATGTCGATGGCCTTCAGCGACCAGAGCGGCCTGCCGACGTGGATCCGCTGGAACAACCCGCACGACAACCTTGGCGAGATCACCTACACGACCTACTTCAGCGGCTTCGTCCCCTACGGCGGACTGATGCTGCCTCTCGGCTATGTCACCAAGACGGACTGGCGCAACATCGACTACCTCAAGGTCTACGTCGATGACTACATCATCGACGGCGAGATTCCGGATCTCGTCGCGCCGCCGGAAGTGCGGTCTGCCGACGTACCTGCATCGCGCGTTCTGCGGCCGCTGGAAGTGGAATCCATCGCGAAGGGCATCTGGCGCATCAACACGGGCACGATCGTGTTCGAGTTCAAGGATCACCTGACGCTGTTCGAGCTCGGCGGTTCGCGCCACCAGGCGAAAGCAGTCATCGAGAAGGCGCGTTCGCTCGTGCCCGGAAAGCCGGTGACTGAAGTCATCGTGTCGCATGCTCATTTCGATCACGTCGCCGGCATCCGCCAGGCAATCGCGGAAGGGCTGACTGTCATCTCGAGGCGCAACAACGAGATCATCTTCCAGGACATGGCTTCGCATCGTGCGAAGGAGTTCCCGGACGACCAGGACCGCAATCAGCGGCCGCTGAAGTTCGTCCCGGTCGATGAGCGACTGCGCCTGTCCGACAACACGATGAGCGTCGACATCTACTGGGCGCGCGCCAATATCCATATGGCGGAAGCGATATTCGCGTACGTGCCCGCTGCCAAGGTCATGGTCGAGGGCGATATCGCGACCGCAGCGGTCGACTACCAGTTCTGGGCCGACAACTACATGGACAACATCGAGTACTACAAGCTCGATGTCGAGACGCTTGCGCCTGTGCACATGCAGACGATGAAACAGGCTGAAGTGCTCGAGATGGTCAAGGGCGGCGTGCAGCGTGCGCGAGAGCGCTGCGCGGCGGAACTCGCGAAGGGCAACTACTTCCCCGGTTGTCCCGTCGTCTCGAAGCGATTCTGAGTTCCGATTGCGGGTGCTTCGGCACCCGCAGCTCCCTTCGCGCGCCGCGTCATGCGGCGCGCTTTCTTCCGCTAGCGCCGCCAACTCCCGATGCCCGTGTGGGCATCGGGCGAGCGTCCCATATGAGGTGACTGACCAGTCATGCAGAATCGTTTCGCCTTACCCGCCGCATTGAGGAAATGGACGGAAGAAGACATCCGCAAGCTGCGGCGCGAGGCGTCGCAGGGCAGTTCCTGGAAATCCCTCTGCGACCTGTTGCGCAAGTCGCCCTCTGCGATCCGCAATAAAGCTGCAATGCACGGCATATCGCTCGCCAGCGTCAAGTAGCGTACGCGCTCGCGCGACGCCCGTCCGAGCAGTCGCAGGGAGCGAAGCGGCGGACGTTGCCCGGCGCAGCGATGGGCCTTATGGCAAAGGCCCGCATTCACCGCCAATATTCAACGGACAGGGGCACGTCCAACCGCAATCGCGTCCGGGCGAATTGTCCCGAATTTAGGTAGGCTTACCTTGAGCCGATCCACGTGTATCGCCTGGCGGCCAGTTTATCGCCTGGATCGTGCTGCCTGCCGTGTTGCGGGCTGCGGCGAGTGAGTGCCAGGCCAGGGGAGTGACGAAGATGCAAACAGCCCTGAGAACCACAGCCTCCATGATTCTCCTGGTCGCGGCGCAGGTCAGCGCCGAACCGGCCGTGAGCATGGTTTGCAAGGCAACGCACACGCTGGGCTGCGAGAGTGCGACTTGCAGCACCGAGGGACCCGAGGAAACCGGGTCAATTCCAGTTGGTTTCGAACTCTCAACCGTGTCAGGTAGAGGCAACCTCTGCACGTACACCTACTGTCGCGACTTTGTGCTTGTGCCGCTGCCGGGGGACAGTCTGGATGACGCCTTGAAGAAGCTGAGCGGGTTTACGCTGTCAGAGAAGCGCGGTTCCACGGGAGATGATCTCGAACGCCCTGCGGTCGACTATCAGCTATCCATTTCCGAGGATCGTCGGCGGTTCTTTCTCGGTAATCTGGTTGACGGTGGTTTCGTGGGATGGGCGGGAACGTGTACGACTACGCGGTAGCCGCGGCTTCAGCAGGCACCTGATGGGAATGTTCGATACATATGGAGTCTGGTCTTCGGTCGAGATCAGCGGCGGTGTTAGCGGCAGTACGACATGAATCAAGACGAAGTCAGGGCACTATTCGATCAACAGGCTGCCAACTACGACACGCAGTGGGCTAGAACGGCACCGATCAGGAATTGCCTGCACCTGCTTCTTGATTCATTTTTCATCGGCCTTCCTGCCGACGCACGAATTCTCTGTGTGGGAGTTGGGACCGGAGCGGAGCTGGCTCACCTTGCCAGGAAGAACTCTGCCTGGAGGTTCACTGCGGTAGAGCCTTCCGGTCCCATGCTCGATGTCTGCCGCCAACGGGCGGAAGACGAGGGCTTTGCATCTCGGTGTCACTTCCACGAAGGCTATCTCGATTCACTGCCAGCCACCGGCTTGCATGACGCGGCCACTTGTTTCCTGGTATCGCAGTTCATTCTTGATCAGTCCGCACGCTCAGAGTTCTTTCGAGGCTTGGCACGCAGGCTCGGGCCGGGTGGCATCCTTGCAAGCTCAGACCTGGCTTCGGATGTGCAATCCCCCGAGTATGAGGTGTTGCTTCGCGGCTGGATGAACATGATGTCAGCGGCAGCGATAGCACCAGAGGCCGTGGAGCGCATGCGCAAAGCCTACGCCAGTGATGTGGCGGTTCTCGCGCCGACCAGGGTTGCATCAATCATTCAGTCAGGGGGCTTCGAGCGTCCTGTTCAGTTCTTCCAGGCTGGGTTGATTTGCGCATGGCTGTCAAGGCGTGCCCAGGGCAACGCTGCCTGATGATTCATTCAAGCCGATGCAGCTTCGGGGCGTGGTTTAACTCAGGCGTTGGAGCGCGCTATGCATCGCTTGTTCTGGACTATCGCGATAGCCACGTTGGTGCTGAGCGCATGCTCCCGACAAGCTCCGACCCCAGCGCCTCCGATCCCGCCGCACATCACGATTTCCGAAGTGTCGATGTCCCGATCGCAATGCTTTGGTCCATGCCCGCCACAGACCCGAAGTCCATTTATTTTTCTGGAAGCGAACTGGAAACTTTTACTTGCCAAGCAAGCATTGCCCGGGTTGCGGAATGGAACGCGTATGAGGTGTGTCGGGCATAGCCGGTCGATTCCGAGCCGGTTGAGCGAGTTCGCGAAGCGAGCAGTTGAAGGAGATTGCAATTGATCGAGCTTCCCGTAAGAGATCCGTGCGACCTTTGCGAAGGGATGGCGGGTCGCGAAGAGCGGTGGGCGATCATCGACGAAAGCGAACATACGCTTACCGTGATCAACCCGTGGCAGTTCGAAGTTGGCCAATGTTGCGTCATCACGCGCCGGCATGTCGCGACGCTGCTGGATCTCTCTCAGCAGGAATGCGGGGCTGTACTGGTCTCTGCGAAGAGAGTCGCGGAGGCGCTCGTCAGGACTTACAGACCTCTCGGAATACTCACGTTTCAGAACAATGGGGTCTTCAGCGGGCAGGAAACACCGCACTTCCATTTCCATGTCGTGCCCCGTCAGAAGGGAAGCGATTGGGGAATAGGACCCCCGCAGCTCGCGACGTTCGATGGCGCCGGGCGTCAGAAGGGCGTACCACACGATCCAAGCGGAGATGCACAGCGTCGAGAGCGAGTTCAGGTATCTGCCAGGCAACTCGTTCAAACCGCGGAGCTGATTCGTTCGAATCTGCCGGAGTAGCTGAGGTTGCGTACTGCGGATAGTCCTCCGGAAGAGTTTCGCATCGATACATTTCCCGATGGCGTCTTGATCGACGACCTCGTCGCGGGTCGGGGTGCAGTGACGCATTGGCCTTCCTCATCAAGCTCTTTGCAGACCAGGTTGTCACGTGGGGTTCCCATGACGGCCGCGGTGGCTGTTACGAGCGCGAAGTTGGGCGTCGGGCACTGAAGCCACATGAAACACACCACTTTTAGCTGGGAAACGATTCGGGACGAGGTTGTCCGCCCGGTTGAGTCTCCGATCTCCAAGCTGATTGAGCATGTAATTGGCTCCGGAATGTCGGCTTACCTGTTTCCAGCCACGATGCTCCGAGACTTGAGAACTGGCAGGAGCCAAAACTTTTCCCGCGCCGATGGTGAACTCACCGTCTCGTATGACGAGACTGCGGACAAGGTCATCTTCTGCTACTACGATTCTGATGCACCGGAGCCTTGGACGACACATTGTGCGGGCTCGGAGGTCATTCCCGCGTTCGATCGGATTGTTACAAAGCGGCTGCGGTGGTTTGGAAAGGAAAGATCATGAGAATCGGTGTCGCGATACTGATCGTGTTCCTTTGCGGCGAGAACTCTCGCGCCGAAGAGTCACCTTCGGCGTACGCCCAGGCTCTGGCAGCATTCGAGGCGCAGCCGAAAACGGCGATCACGCGAAGCTACTTTGGTGGTATGTCGGGACTCATCGGAGATCTGTACCACCAAGCACAGCGGGAATGCGTGATCGAGGGATTGGGCGGCGTTCATCTCATTGTTCGTATCGAGGCGGGTGGGAAAGTAGCTGAAGTTGCGGGTGATCCAGAAGGTCCGGTAGTTGAGTGCTATCGCCGCATCCTGTTGCAGACACCGCTCACTTCTCCGCCGTTCGCTCCCTTCTATGGGGGATTCCGCATGGAAGACCCCAAGCCGCTGCAGGACGAGAAGAGCGCGCCGACAGCAGAAGGTTCGGTTGTTCTGGCGATTCTCGTGGGCAAGGACGGTCGGGTGAAGGACGGGAAGATCATTGAATCGAGCGGACATGCGGAGCTGGATGAGAAGATGCTGGAACATGCGATTCGGACCTGGCGCCTTGAGCCACGAATGGAGAAGGGCAAAGCGGTTGAGGGCTGGGGACAATTCAGAGTGACGATCCGTTTGGAAGACGAGGTCAGTCCCAGCGCCGAGGCTCCGTGAGTACCTGCCTCAGCAGCCCGTGTCACGCCGGTTCGGGAGGTTTCGTCGCGAGGTCATGATCCGCGATCGGCAGCGAGCGCACGCGTTTGCCCGTGACGCGAAAGATCGCGTTCGTAACCGCTGGCGCGAGTTGAGCGTGCCATCGGGAGGGCAAGGAGGAGACCGCCGGCCGCGCTCAGGGATACGGCCAGGAATTCACGTCGGCTCGGCATTGGACTTGCCCCGTCATCGGATCCGGGCGCAGCAACGGCTGCGTACACCGCTCCTATACTGCATAAACTCCGACCGGACCTCGCTGTCGACAAACGCCTCGTGTCGTACTCGGCTCGGGCATGCGTTATTAGCAATAGCGCCAGAACCGGAGATCGAGATGGTCACGCGGAGACAGGTCCTGCAGGCCGCCGCTGGAGCGGGCTTGATTGCGACCGCCCCCCATTCGATCGCCCAGCGAAACGATAGCTTGCCGCTGCACCGGGTCGTCTTCGATGGCCGCCATGAACCGGGCGTGCGTTTCGCGGCTGAAGCGGCGCTTTGGGGCGCCGAGACGTCCGACACTCGTGGTGATATAGCGGCGCTGTACGTGCGCGAGTTGATGACGCGGTGGCGCAAGAGTGCGATTGCCGTGGCGGGCCTGACGCCGTACTCCCAATTGTTCGGCTTGAGGTTGATGGCGGAGACGCCACGGTTGCGACTGGTATTCCTGCATGAGCTGAAGAGCGGTGACGTCTATGGCCCCGCCAACGTATGCAGGGCGCCGCTGAGCACCGACCCGGCGGCTACCGCTCGCCTCCTGTGTGGTTGGCCTGCACACAGCGCGACAGTAGCGAGACGCGAATCCAGCATCCTGTCAGCGCAAGATCACCCGTTCACCAACGACGCGCTCGTCGCCTGGCTCATGGCGCCGGTGTCGGCATGATGCTTCCCCCTGGCGTCAGCGAAGAGGCTTTCCGCGCGGCCATCCATGAATTCACCGCTGCACTTGGCGCGGACCAGGTCTTCACGAGCGAAGATGACCTCTCTCTGTATCGCGATGCGTACACACCCTATCGCGGCATGCCGGACAAGGAGATCGTCGCGAGCGCCGCGGTCGCACCAGTCTCCGTCGAGCAGGTGCAGCGGGTGGTGCACATCGCAAACAAGCATCGCCTCCCACTCTTCGCGACCTCCACCGGTCGCAATCTCGGCTACGGCGGCGCCGCACCGACGCTGTCGGGATCAGTGGTCGTCGACCTCAAGCGCATGAATCGCGTCGTCGAGGTCAACGTCACCGATTGCTACGCGGTGCTGGAGCCCGGTGTCAGCTTCATTGAGCTGAGTCACTACTTGCGCGAGCGAAACATTCCGTTGCTGGTGTCCGCTGCTGAAAACGGCGCCGGTGGACCCGTCGGCAATTCGCTCGATCACGGCGTCGGCTTTCTCGGCGACAACTTCGCACGGGTTTGTGGCATCGAAGCTGTGTTGCCGAACGGTGAAGTCATTCGTACCGGCTCCGGTGCAGTGAGCAATGGCAAGCTGTGGCCCGTGTACAAGTACGGTTTTGGTCCCGACGTTTCGGGCCTGTTCCCGCAGGCGAACTTCGGCATCGTTACGAAGATGATCTTCTGGCTCGAGCCCGAGCCGGAGCGGATGCAGGGCTTCAGCGTATCGTCGTCGAAGCATGACGACTTTGGTCCGATGGTCGATGCGATTCAGATGCTGCGTCACAAAGGGATCATCCGCAGCTCAGGTGCGCGCAATCCTCTGCGAGCCGCCAACAACTCGACCGTTGGTATGCGCTCGCGAAACATACCTGAGGTCGAGCGGCTGCTGTCGAGCCCGGGCGATGGTGCTGCGAGTGCCTGGGATGCACTGTCGATCGCGACCGGAATCCCGAACGCTTCTGTGAACGGCACAGTGTGGGGACCTGCGAAGATCGTCGTGGCAACACTGGACCATGCACGCGAGCACTTCGCGAAGCTTCTCCCGCATGCAACCTTCAGTGCGGGCACGGCGCGCGACTTCCCGCTCGATCTCGCCACTGTGCCGGTGGATCAATGGGTCGGGTTGGGCATGCCGAATCTGTGGGGCTTCCAGCGGCTGGCGAATCAGGGTGTGAATCGCGGGCACTACTACTTTTCTCCGTTGTTCAAGGCGCAAGCGGACGACATCTTCGCGATGAACCGCACCGTCCGGAAAGTGATGGCGGACGCGAATGAGCCTGAGATCCTCAAGCGATGGGGATGGCAGGGTGGGGGCGGACCGTTCCCGAAGACATACGTCCTCTACTACGACTTCCTCGTCTACGACGATGCGGGTCTCAACGCGCGGCACTTGAAGCTGTTCGATCGACTGGTGAAGACCTGCGCCGAGCACGGCTGGGCAGAATACCGCGCACCTGCCGGGTTCCAGGATCTCGTAGCCGGTGTCTATGCCAACAACAACAGCGCGCTGCGCAGGTTCTGCGAGACGATGAAGGACGCCGTCGATCCGAACGGCATTCTCTCCCCCGGTCGCGGTGGCATCTGGCCGCGGCGCTACCGCAAGGAATGACGATGCGTGCGATTCTCGCGGTCGTTCTCACTGGCATTGCATCGACTTCCGCAGCGGCCGATGTCGGTCGCGGCGAGCGACTCTATGGGCAGTGGTGCCAGGGCTGCCACGATCGGTTGGGGCCAACCCGCGAGACGATGCCAGGGACAACGCCGTTGGACGCTCGCTATCAAGGCACCCGTCCGGCCGCGCTCGTCGACCGCAATGACCTCACGCCCGAGTTCATCAAGGTGTTCGTGCGCCAGGGAATCAGCTTCATGCCGACGTTCCGCAAGACCGAGCTCTCGGACGCGGAACTCGATGACATCGTTGCATTCCTCGTCCGGAAACAACCGACGAAGTAGTTCGAAGCGCATGCTCCTCGCTGCTCTCCTTGCCGCAAGCGTCGCGCACGCCGAGCGCACGCCTGTCTCCGCGGAAGCTTGTGGGCGGCTTGGTGCAGACACAGAGTCTGGTGTTGCGATCTCCAGCTCTGAGCTCATCGTCCGAGGTGCCTATCGGGCTTCGGCCAGCAATGTGCCCGCGAATTCCGAAGCCGCTGCTGCGCGCAGCGAATTGTTTCGTGGCTTGCCTGCCTTCTGCCGCGTGACAGGAACGATCCGAACGAGTGACAGCAGCTCCATTCGCTTCGAGGTGTGGTTACCAGCCGAGCAGTGGAACGGCAAGTTGCTCGCACGGGGCTACAGCTTCTACGGTGGCCCGATGGATCCAGCGATTCTCGCCGAGGCGATCCGACTCGGCTATGTCACCGCTACAACTGACGGAGGCGGCAACGGAGAGCGTGGCGCGCACTTTATGTTGCGCCAACCTGAAAAGCTCATCGATGTCGGCGAGCGGGCGTGGCATTCGACGATTGCTGCAACCAAGGTGCTTGCGTTGTCGCTCTACGGATCGGCGCCACGTGCTTCCTATTTCTCGGGGTGCGGCGGCGCGGGCCGCCAGGGTCTCAAGGCGGCGCAGCGCTATCCGGAGGACTTCGACGGCATCGCGGTGGGTGGTATTGCTCATGACACCGCCCACTTCGCATTCGCACAGACCTGGGTCTGGGAGGCGGCGCACCGGAGCCCGGCTCATGCGCTACCCGCGGAGAAGCTGGCTGCTTTGAATCGCGCAGTCATGAAGATGTGCGATTCGCGGGATGGCGCGACCGACGGGCTGCTCCAGGATCCGCGTCGCTGCGAATTCAATCCAGCGCTAGTCGAATGCGAAAGTGGCGATGCCGCTGATTGCCTGACGACTGCTCAGGTGGACACGGCACGTGCCCTCTATGCGCCAGTCATCAACCCGCGCACAAGAGAGAGAATTTTCGGTCCGCTCATGCCCGGAAGCGAACTCGGCTGGACCGCGGCCATTTCCGGAGAACGGCCATCGAGCTATGCGCTCGACTTCTTCAGATACCTGGTCTTCGAGGACCCCACGTGGGATCCCGTAAAGCAACCGCTCGACTATGACCGCGATTTGGAGCGCGCGAGGCGCGTCAATGAAACCTTGAGCGCAGTCGACCCGGATCTGACGAAGTTCGTGAAGCGCGGCGGCAAGCTGCTCATGTTCGGTGGCTGGAACGACATCGCAATCCCGCCGACCGCGAACACCGACTACTACGAGAGCGTGGTGCGGAAGATGGGCGCCAGTGCTGTCGCGAATTCAGTCCGGCTCTTCATGGTGCCAGGCATGGGTCACTGTCCGGGCCAGGCATTCGGCGCCAATGCAACGCACGAGTTCGATCCACTCGAAGCGCTCATCGAGTGGCGAGAGCAGGGGAAGACTCCCCCAAGGATCGTCGCGCGCCGATTTGTAGAAGGCCGCGAGGAGCGTGAGATCCTCGCGTGCCCGTATCCGCAGATCGCCGTTGGCAATGAGTGCCGGGATTAGTGCCTTCAACCCGGCACGTGCCACCCGATCACGTTGTAGCTGGCGAGGATCAGTGCCAGAACGACTCCGCAGACACCGATCGTCGCGAGCCGCTTGCGGGGTAGGCCGGGCTATCAAGGCCTCGCGCAGCCATTGATCTCTATTTAATAGGTGTCCGTTCCTCGCTTTAGCTCGTGGAGTGTTGCGCTGCACAAGACCAACGTGACGTGCTGGAGATAATGCGCACCCGGATGACACATTGTGCACCGATGTGTAATATCCGCGCTCGATAGTGGGGCGCCGGGGGATCACATGACGGCACGGCAGCGCAAGCAGGAATCGAAGGCGAACGTATGGACACGTATGAGGCAAGTCATCCCGTTCGGTGCCATCCGCTGGGAGTCACCGAGTGGTCTGCCGACCATGGCTCGGATCTGACGGCGCAATAGTTCGATGCCGACGAGACCCATATTGGTTTCCAGTTTCGCGGCGGCGACCGTCATTGGCGGATTGGCCTATTGGCTGTTGTCCGGCGACACAATCGCAGTGCCGATGCCGGGTTCGGATGAAAACACCAACACCATCGCGCATCAGTGGCAGTGGCAGAACTTCGCTCCCACCGATCCAGCACTGAACGCCGGTGCGACATCAGAAGCGAATGAGCCTCGTCCAACGGGTGAGGTGCCTTCCGGCGCAGTGGGGATCTACAGAATTCTTCAGGGCATAAGGCTCGATGAAAACGGCCGTGTGCTGCCGGATCAAACGCTGAAGGACGCACTGGAGCAGGGATTCGAGGATTTGGGTCCCAGTCTCAGTCCGGCGGCTCTGTCGGAGCTGCAGAACTCGATTCGCACTGGGCTGCCTGGTCAAGCGGGAGAAGAAGCAGCTCGCATTCTGGAAGACTACTGGCGCTTTCGCTTGGCGGAGATGGAGTTCAACGCGCAACCACGAAGCGAGCTACCCGCCGACCACTACGAGAAGCTGGTGCAGCTGCGACGCGACTACCTCGGCGCAGAAATCTCCGACAAGTTATTTGCAGTCGAGGATGCGAACGGTCGCCACATGTTCGCCGCTATCGCGATCCAGACGAACGTAAACCTGACGGACGAAGAGAAAGCGGCTCAGCAAGGCGCCTTGCAAGAGAAACTGAACAACAGCCTGCTGGCCCAGGGGTTGTTGGAGCCTGAAGAGGCCGCAGCACAAAAAGTGCAACGTCTGCGCGAACAGGGCGCCTCGAGTACCGAAATCTACTCCACTCGTAACGCAATTCTCGGCGAGGAAGGCGCGCGTGAGTTGGCCGCCGCCGATCGCGAAGAGGCGAGGTGGCAAAGCGACTTCAACGGATTCTGGCAGGCGCGCCAATACGTGATGCGGGCGGGTCTGGACGAAGTCGAGCGTGAGCGCCAGATCAATCAACTACTCGACCAGTATTTCAGCCCCGACGAGCGAGAACGGGCTCGGGTTACCAGTTTGGATTGGCAGGCGCGAGATCCGAAGTAGTCGCGGCCGGCCTGTCGCGTGACCAGACCATTTCCGGTGAATTCGTACAAGGAGGTGCCAATTTCGCTCAACACCATTGACCCAGTCCTGATGCTGAAAAATCAAGTTCAAACCTGTTGGGGGATTCATTGTGAACATCAGAGTACTCATTGGTAGCTCGCTCCTGCTCGGCTGTTTGATGTCTGCGGGCGCGTTTGCCCAGACTTGCAGCGTTAGCCGTCAAAGCGGAAGCGGTGCTGTTTTTTACGTGCCGAGTGGCGGCGACGGCAGATACAACATCCTGGGGTGGGGAAACGGTACGGGCGGGACCTCAACCACATACTCCGGTTTGCTGACTGCCGCTGCTCAGCGTTGCGTTCTGGTGGCCGCTGCTACCACCTCCAGTTCTGGAAGCGGTACAGATGTACGAGATGCTGTGAGTCAGGCGCGGAGCCGTTACGGCAGCATCCTCAACTCAAATCTGAAGATCTGTACGTCCGGTCACTCGCAAGGCGGCGGCGGTTCTTTCAACGCTGCAAATGCGATTGGCTCAGCGGCATCATGTGTCATTGCGGTTCAGCCTGACACTGTCTTCACGACGAGGATCTACCGTCCGGTAGCCTCGAACGTTGACGTGACATGCATCTTCAGCACAGGCGACGTGTTGGCCCCAGCACTGCCTTCGAATGCACTGAACTGCAGAGCCAACTCAACCATCTACAGGACGGTGACGACTTCCGGCACTCACTTCGCGCCGACGTCGGGCACCGGTGGCCAGGTTGGTGTGGCAATGCGCGCCCAGATTGACCGCTTGCTGCGGTAATCGCCGATCGCATCGGCTCTGTAGGAAGACCCCAACCGTTCGCGGTTGGGGTTTTCGTTCGCCTGCAATGCGCGGATCTCAGCGGTCACAACACATGAAAACATACACAAGCGCTGTTGCCGTATTGGCATTGATTGCGGCGTGCATGAGCGGCTGTGGGCGACACGCCCAATCCGAAGAGGAAGCAGGAACAGAAGGAGTCGCTGCGGAAAGCCAGCAGGATTTCAAGACTCTGGAAGATCGTTTCAGTTATGCCTACGGTGCCGATCTGGCGGAGCGGTTCAGAGCAGAGGGCATCGAATTGAATGTCGCTCTCATGGCGGCCGCGATGCAGGCCGTGTTCGATGGCGGCGACAAAAAAATGTCGGCTGGAGAAATAGCCGCGACGATGGAGGTCTATCAGGAAGTTCATCTGAAGAAGAAAGAAGCCGAGCGGGTGGTGGTGGCGGAAAAGAACAAGAAGGAAGGTGAGATCTTCCTGAAAGAGAATGCAAAGAGAGAGGGCGTGGTAGTCACCAAAAGCGGTTTGCAATACAAGGTAATCGCCACCGGTGGAGGCGGGTACAGGCCGACCTTGGAAGATGACGTGAAGGTGCACTATCGAGGAAGGCTCATCGACGGCACCGAATTCGACAGCACTCACTCACGTAGTGAGCCCTACACCGCCAATGCCAAAGCGCTCATAGAAGGGTGGACCGAAGCACTCCAGTTGATGTCGGAAGGCGCCAGGTGGGAATTGTATGTTCCTTCCAGCCTTGCTTATGGAGAGGAAGGGTCACCGCCTTATGTCGGGCCCAATGCAGTGTTGATCTTTGACGTGGAGCTGCTCGAGATCGAAAAGAAGCAGTGATTGACGTTGGTCCCGAATCTGCCGCGAGCAGATTCATTGGCTATGTCGACATGCCCTGTAAGCGGTTCAGGGCAGATTCCGGGCTGCTCCTGCTGAAGCGGGAGCCTGAGCGATCAATCGATTGCACGGTTTCATCATGATGAGACGATGCGCGTATCCCACGAAACGATCTATCGCAGCCTGTTCGTACAAGCGCGCGGAGTGGTGAAACAAGAGCTGAGCGCGCATTTGCGCCGTCACCAGTCACTGCGCCGCAGCCGCAAGGCGAGCGGCCGTCCCTCCAAGCGCGGCCGGATCGAGGATGCGGTGTGCATTCGTGAGCGGCGAGCCCCGGGTCGAGGATCGTGCAGTACCGGGGCATTGGGAAGGTGACTTGCTATGCGGTACTCCTTCCTCACAGATCGCGACACTGGTCGAGCGCACCGCACGCTTTGTGATGTTGGTGAAGACACCGAGCAAGAGCACCGAGCAGGTCGTCGCTGCGCTCAGCAAACATGTGCGTAAGCTGCCTTCGCAGCTGCGCCGCTCACTCACCTGGGATCGAGGCTTCGAGCTCAGGGCACACAAGCAGTTCACGCTGGCAACCCACATGCAGGTGTACTTCTGTGATCCGCATAGCCCCTGGCAGCGTGGATCGAACGAGAACACCAATGGCTTGCTGCGACAGTACTTTCCGAAGGGTCAGGACGTCTCGGGTTACTCGCAGCGTCACCTCGATCAAGTCGCGATGCGCCTGAACCAGCGCCCACGTGAAACCCTTGGCTTCCGAACTCCAGCTCAGGTTTTTGCTCAAAGTGTTGCGTCGACTGATTGAATGCAAAGAAATCAATGGTTCTTATGGCAAAAACCAGGAGCCCGTCGGCCAGGTTTAACGGACAGCGCCAGGTTTAATCGCAGCTGTTCCCACGGACGGGTGGAGACGAGGCGGATTGTCTGGAATTTAGGTAGGCTGACGAGCAATGGCGGCGCCGAATTTCACAATGAACACTAGAGCTTATGATCGTGACCCGGTCCAGGTTTATCGCCTGGTCGCCAGGTTTAACGGCAGGCTGGTGCTGTCTAAATCAAGTTGGGCTAAGGCGATCCAAGAATGATGGACACCGAGACGGCCTTGCTCGAGAACGCTATGGATGCGTTAGACCGCTTGTTTGACTCGAAGTCGGAGATTGTTGACACGTACCTGCTTACGTACGCTACGGCGCAAGCACTGAGAGAAAGCCGGATGTTTGTCCTGTTCGATAACGCGTCGACTCAGCTTCAAGAAATTCTGCGCTCGGGTCTTCCCAAGGAGGAGGCCAGAGAACGGGCGTTGGATGTAACAAACGAGCTAAGAATTGCGATCGCAGATTTACTGCCTGGGCCGTGAAGCGATGATCGTAGTGCCCAACAACCCGCTGGTTCCGACTCGCACAGGCGAGGCGCCTGTGCTCGCGGCACAGCGGCAGCGTTAGCCTTTCATGAACGCATTCTTTCGGGCTCGGATGCTTGCTGAAAAGTGGGTGGAACTCTTCTCTGAAGGAGAGGCGCAGTTGGTTAGGGACGCCACGATCGCAAAGCCGTACGGGTGGGTGTTCTTCTGGGAATCATCGGCCGCTTTGAGAGAGCCTGAGAATTTCTCGTTGCGGCTCGTCGGTAACGCGCCTTTCGTGGTATTCCGTGACTCTCTTGAGATAAAAGTCCTGGGCACCGCGCATCCAGTCGAGCATTTCCTGAAGGAGCTGGAGTCACATATGCATCCTTCCGCGCTTAGCAAGCGACCGGAGTCGCCGGCGTGGTGAAACAAGGCCAGGCTAACAAGTTGTTCAAGAGCCGACGTGCGAAGACGCACGCGGCTTAACAACGGCGTTAGGCCGCATGCAGCACTACCGCGTCACCAAATACGACCCTGCCAGACGCGATCTCACTGGCGCGTACCTGAGCGACGATTGGACGGCGCACTCAGATATCGGGCAGTCGTTCGCCGGAGTCGCTCTCACCGAGGAGCGCTACTTAGCGGCCGAAAACGCGTACCTGGAATCCGCGGTTGCCTTTCTCAAAGAGGCCGGTGTGCGCGAACTCGCAGTTGTCGGTCTCGAGAACGCTGGTGAGCATCCCAATCCGCCGCGGGACGGCGCGGCGGTTTCAATTGAAAGACTTCCTGAAGTGCTGCGGTCACTCTTGCGCGAGGAGTACTGGTGCAAACTTGAAGGGCAGTCGGCGTTTGTTCACGTTGGTTGGGACTACTACATGTACATTGGAGTACTTGCACCGTGCCCTGTTGCTGAAAGTGTCGCGCAGAGTCGGGGCCTATTCGTCGAGCAGATCATTCGCTCGCCATATGCCGAAGATGCGGCCTAACACCTCGTTCGAGCGGACGCGTGGGAGATAAAGTGCCAAGCTCATACACCGGCGTGCGCGCCGCTCAACTCAATCGTTAGTTTGCAAGAGACATGGCGGCTGTACTCGAAGTAGTAGCGCAGTTCATATTTGAGGTGCTGGCGTACGGCATCGGAAAGATCGTTGCTGCGATGTTTCTACCTCATCTCAAGATCGAGCCGTTAAGAATGCAGAAATCAATTGCGCCCTGGAAATGGCGCGGCTTCACTTACAAGCGCGGCTCGGGAAGGTTTCTTTACACAGAATCAGTCCAGCTAATCGGTGTGGTGAGCCTGCTGGTCATTGGGCTTGGCATTTACCTGATGGTACGCTTTGCAAACTAACATCCGCATCAAGTTCGCACGCTGCGCGTGCCCGACGTGCAACGGCGAAGCGCCGTTGCTCGCGGCTTAAGCGGGGCGTTAGCCAATCAGAAAGAACATGAAGTACGACGACGCATCTTGGCACTACGGTGGAAAATTCCCGGCCGATCTCCCGCCGGAGGCTGGAGCGACACATACGGGCATGTTTGTTGCGTGGGCGCTTCTCGCAGGGTTGGGCGGCGACATTCACACCGAAGAATGCCCAGAAGATCTTGAACTCGCCCAGTCTCGATCTGAAACTCCAGGGACGCTTTTTCTCCGATTCTGCGATGGTAAGTTCACAGATGAAGATCTGAACGACGAAGGAAATCAGTTCGCGGCCGCCTACTTCGATTTTGAGAACGGAAGCTATCTCGCAGACTACGCGGCAACACTTGGGGAAGCGGGTCGTGACCTTTACTATGTCGCAGATACATGGGAGAACTTCGATCGGCTGCGGCCCGTCCTAGACGAGCGGCTCTCTGAGTGGCGCGCCGCGCATGGCTAACAACGCATTAACCCGCGTGCAAAAGCCTCGCTGCGCGTCGTTTTTGCACGCGGGTTAATGCGAGCGTTGGGCTCTATGAAGTATCTCCTCTGCTGTTCTGCTGGGAACACCGTCGGAATCGACGAGTATGTCTCCTACTCCGAAATCGACGAGGAAGGTTACTGGTGCCGCTATCTTGAGATCAATGCGAACGGGAGAGCGCTCCGGTACAGCACGGATCGTGCGGCAGACAAGTTCGGCGTTCTACCGGAGGGCAAATGGGACGAGGCCGAAGGATCCAAATCTGAGTACGGTGTCGGTTGTCATATCTCAAGAGAGCTGTTTGATGCTGCCTGGCAATCGGTTCGTTGCATCAATGGCTGAGCCGGAGCCCAACAACCGCGTCGAGCACGCGCACAGTGTGCGCTCGACTCGCAGGGAGCGATGCTCCCTGCTCGCGGCTCACGCGGGGCGTTAGCCTTCAGGAGAAAGAGCATGCCACCTGCAAGGTCTGCAATCGCGTGGGTATCGCTGGTACTGATCGGTTGCACGGGTTCAGTGGCTTGGGAAGCGGCTTGCGGTTGTGGTCCCATGTGGGAATGGGTGGCACGCGATCTAGGTCACCCCCGATCCATAGGCGAAGAGGCGATGACGCCGCAATTCGTGGCAGCGGAGACGGAAAAACGCTTGAAGGGGAAGCCGCTGAATCTCGAGACCATTCGAGGTATTGGTCCGCACTTCGACTCCTCCTGCATTCGGCGTAGCCTCGTGGAGGTTCGATGTACGTTCTGGATGTGGACATTTGAAGACCAGCATCGAGGCATCGAGCTTCAGTTCGAGCGGGACGAGCACGGCCACAATGTAGGCCATGTTCGCGGACAGTACATCTATGACAAGTCGGCTAAGGATGGCTAACAAGTTGTTCAAGAGCCGACGTGCGAAGACGCACGCGGCTTGACAACGGCGTTGGGCTTCAAGAGGGAGATAAGAAGATGAGTACATGCGCACTCACGTCAGCAGATAAGCGGCTTATCGCGCGGCGAGTGGGTCGGGATCTCATCAAGCACCATGGCAAGAAGAAGAGCTATACGGCTCCAGAGGTTCGGAAAGCGGCGGTGCGCCAAGAGTTCTCGGTTGATTGGCATTGCTGGGCGTACGCGCTGTACACGGACCGCGTCACCTTTGATGCGCATCATCGTGAGATCGGAGAGACCTGCGACTACACCGTCATGCATAAAGGCATGATGGACGCAGTGGGTGGCGATGCGGGGTCGACGTTAGAGGTTCTCGACCCGTCGCCTTCATCCGAGGCCCTGGAGCCATTGGATGACTCTTGGTCAATCTTTGATTGGTTTGACTGGGACTGGTCAGATGTTGATGCCGACCCGTAGGCTGCCCAACAAGCGGCTGGTTCCGACTCGCAGAAGCGAGGCGCTTTTGCTCGCGGCACAGCCGCAGCGTTGGGCCAGAGAACTATCATGTCCATGGAGCTGTTTGTAATCCTCGCGGGTGGTCAGGCCCCTGACGTTACGAGTTGGAACAGGGCTCTTGCGAGTGCACAGGTCCCTGTTGTCATTGCAGAGGATGCCGACCTTTCGAAGAGCAGTGGCTTTGTTCCTGTCACAGTGGCAGGAAAGCCCAGTGGTTTCCGCCGATTTGATGTGGGCTCATTCTCTGATCTCGCTTCGCGCTATCCTGGAGTCGCCCGGCTCAAGATTGAGCGGCCCGTTGTGTATGAAGTTGGCTATGGCAGTTCCGACGAGTGTGCTGCGGTGTTCTACTCGATATCTGTCTTAGTGGAGAGGTTTGGGGGCATTGCATTCGAGCCTCAGGGCAGCATCGTGATGAGCGCAGAGGAGTTGCGCGATGCGGCGCGTGAGTGCCAAGCCATGGCGAGCGAAGATGCGCAGTAGTTGTCGGCCTAACATCACGCTGGTTCCGACTCACACAGGCGAGGCGCCTGTGTTCGCGGCACAGCGGCGGCGTTGGGCATGAAAGCGCTCAATGGAAAACCGCATCCTTGGTTGCAACGAACTGGCCAGATGTGGAAGTTTGACCTGGAGGGCTATCTCGGCCTGCTCGGCTTCTTCTCCTTTGGCATTCTGCTTCTCTCCCTGGTTGCTAGCATCTTTATCAGCCGAGCTTGGCTTCTGGGAGTCGCACTGATGAGCATCTATCTCTTGCTTGGCTTTGTTAGTGCCTACGTTTTCTACTATCGCATTCGATGCCCGAAGTGCGGACACAACCCAACTCGGAGGAAGGATGGAAAATGGGCCTCGTCTCGTCATGTGGAAACCAAGCTCCAGAAGATGGAGTTGTGCCCAGTCTGCGAACTACAGACGCCTGCTGCTGTGACCCAAACGGAAGGGTTGTGACCCTTTTACGGAAGGGGCGACGTAGCGACCGAATCGACAGAATGCCTAACATCATATTCAACGCCGACCGCCGCAAGGCATGCGCCTTGCGGTCCACACTGCGCGTGCACAGTGTCGGCGGGTTAATGTGAGCGTTAGGCATTCAAAACCGGGGAATATGACAACGAGACTCTACTCCCCGCGCCAAGCAACGATGGCGTCGTTCTTCGGCGGACCATTTGCCGCTGTCCAAGTGCTTCGGGAAAATTTCGTGGCATTGGAGCAGCCAGGGCGGTCTCGTTCGGCGCTGCTTTGGGGCATCGGCTTTGTTGCCGCGTTGTTTGCGATCCTGCCTTTCTTGCCGGAGAAATTTCCAAACACGTTCATTCCGCTCGTCTACTCACTGACCGTAGGGGAGTTGGTAAAGATCTACCAGTTGTCCAAGGAGAAAATTGCGCAGTCTGACACTTACGTATTTCAGTCCAATTGGCGGGTTGTGCGCGTAAGCGTGGTGTCGTTCCTGGTGTTTGCGGTGCTGATGGTGGCTTGGATTGTCATGCTTGGTTACTTCGGTGTTATTAACCTTGCCTAACATCACGCTGGTTCCGACTCGCACCGGCGAAGCGCCGTTGCTCGCGGCACAGCGTGGGCGTTGGGCTACGAGATCAGGATGAGCAAGTACCAGTGTCCAGCGTGCGGCTTCCAAATCTTCAATCGCCGCGTCAGAAAGTGCGAGTCGTGCGGAGCACACCTGCCTGAGGAGTTGCTGTTCTCTCCAGAGGAAATTGCCAGGCTCGATGCACAATACGAACTGCGTCTGAAGGCGAGCGAAGCGCGACACAGGAAAGAGAGGGAGAGATCCAGCTCAGACGGAGGAAGTTATGGCGGTGAAAGTTCGTGGAGTGGGGACAGTTCCGGAGACGGTGGTGGTGGCGGTTGCGACTAACACAATGCCGAACAATGCGCTGCAGGCGACGTGCGAAACGCACGCGCCTGAGCGCAGACGTTAGAGGCCAAAATGAATGACAAGCGCTGAACCGACACAACCTTTTACTGTGCGTGCTCGCATGCATCTCTTCGCGTCGACCGCGCGCAGACCGCAGTATCGTCCCAACCATAACTTCGGCGATGAGAACAACCGAAACTACTTTATCG
The DNA here is from genome assembly GCF_014202975.1 of Povalibacter uvarum. Classification (GTDB taxonomy): domain Bacteria; phylum Pseudomonadota; class Gammaproteobacteria; order Steroidobacterales; family Steroidobacteraceae; genus Steroidobacter; species Steroidobacter uvarum. The sequence continues at coordinate 1,459 of NZ_JACHHZ010000008.1, read as the reverse complement.
GATTTGTTGATTGGGATCCGCCGACTCCAATTGAACCCGGAGAAGAACGTGAAGTTGTCGTTCAATTCTTTCCAGAGCCATCGCTTCGTCCATACTTAACGCTAGGTAGGCGCTGGCGCATTCAAGAAGGCGCTTCTTTGGTCGGTTCAGCAGAGTTACTCGATGTTAAAGGCCTCTAACAATTCATTCGCGCCGACGCGTGTGAGCGATGCGGCGTTTCGTCAGCGCAGAGCACGCGCGGCACAATTCAATCGTTAGATGCCATGAGAGCACTGGACCTATTGGCGACTGCGTGCTTGCTGATGGTAGGACCAGATGCAGATGCGTGTTCATGCGCTCTGTATGGGACGCTCACCGAGCAAGAGCAGATTGAACGTGCGTTCACCGAAGCCGATACCGTTATCGTTGCAAGAGTGGAATCTACGAAACATTCACTGAACCCGAACGATCCTACCGGGCTCCACATTGTCGAAGCGGCTTCCTTCGTTGTCCTGGTGGTATTGAAAGGGGCCTATAAAGTTGGAGGACGCGTCGCAATTGAGTCCGCGATCGGTGGCGGTTCATGCGGTCGGAGCGCTCGCAACGACCCGACGTGGCTAGAAGAAGTAACGACCGACGTTGACCCTTCGGTAGTCACGAGCGCCGTGGTTTCGGACGAGTGGCTGATCTATGCGACCGGAGCAGAGCCATTCAAGCTATCTCACTGTGATCGATCCTTCCCCATGAATCTTCGCGGAGGGTCCGATGCGGAGTACTTGCGAGAGTGGCTTAAAGAGCCGGGGCGACGGAATGGCATCTAACAAGCGCATCAAGTTCGCACGCTGCGCGTGCCCGACGTGCAACGGCGAAGCGCCGTTGCACGCGGCTTATGTGCGGCGTTAGATGTCAGAGACCGCAATCCGATGAGCGAACAGAAGTCGGACGCCGAGCTTGTCGATGCGTACTTGCGCCATTTTGTAGAGAAAGACGATAGTTTGTTTTGGGCGTGGCAACAGTTGCAGGGCTACCTCACAAGCGACCCCATGCGAGCTTGGAACGTCACTCTGCAGCTAATTGACGCGGCTCCAGAGCCCGAGGCACTCTCGTACGTTGCGGCGGGACCTCTCGAAGACCTTCTGTATGCGTGCGGAGAGCAGTTCATTGATAAGGTAGAGCACCTTGCATCAGGCGATCCGAAGTTTCGTCGGGCCTTGCAGGGCGTATATAACGAATCCGAATCTCCTGGTGACGTCCACGATCGAGTCAGAAAAGCGGCCTCGCAACAATGACATCTAACAAGTGCGGCAACACCGTGCGCGGCGCGCGCTCGACTCGCAGAATGCTACGCATTTCGCTCGCGTATTGCGCACGGCGTTAGGTGACAACGTAAGCTCCCCCGCCTCGGACACAGCTGAATAGTAGACTCTTCCGGCGAACCGGGAGAGTGTCATGAGGAAATCGAGGTTCACGGAATCGCAGA
>NZ_JACHHZ010000007.1:13912-287692 GCF_014202975.1 Povalibacter uvarum | reverse complement strand
AGGCCACGACAAACCTTAGGCTTCGAGACTCCAGCAGATACACTGGCTCGCAGTGTTGCATCGACCGTTTGACTCCGGTGAAGCCGGACCCACAATATGAGGAGGCACGCTTCTTCCGCCTCTGGCTAGCTGGCTAGCCTGCTAGCAGGCTAGCGACTTCTCTCACGACGCCTCTCGCAGCCCCGTCGACTGCGCTTCAAGGAACGCTTCCAGCTCCCGGGGCGCCAGCGCCTTCGAGAACAGATACCCCTGGAACACATCGCATCGCAGTTCGCGCAGCAACTGGAACTGCGCGCCGGACTCGACACCTTCCGACACCACTTCCAGTTTCATCGCATGCCCGATCTCGATCAGGCCGTGGAGCAGCAGGCGGGACTCCTCCGAGCTCACCGCGTCGATGACGAACGACCGGTCGATCTTGAGCGCGTGAATCGGGAAGTGCCGCAGCAGAGACATCGAGGAGAAGCCGGTGCCGAAGTCGTCGATCGCAATGTGCACGCCGGCATCCTGCAAGCGGAAGAGCTGCGCAGCGATGGCGTTGCGATCTTCGGCGAAGACGGATTCGGTGAGCTCGATCTCCAGGTCGTGTCCCTTCAGATCGTGCTCGGCCAGACATTCCAGCAGCGCCTCGGCGAATCCGGCATCGCGCATCTGGACCATCGAAATGTTCACGGCGACGCGGCCGACGTGGAGCCCGCGCTGCCGCCATCCACGAATCGATCGGCAGACTTCGCGCAGCAGCATGTCACCCATCGGGACGATCAGGCCTGTCTCTTCCGCGAGCGGCACGAAGCGCGCCGGAGGCACAGCCTCACCGCCTGAGGGCAACCATCGCGCCAGCGCCTCGACACCTACGACGATACCGTCCCTGTCCACCTTGGGCTGGTAGTGAGCAACGATCTCGCCGTCGCGGATCGCGTTGCGCAGTTGATCTTCAAGCAGCAGCCGATCCTTCGCCATGCGGCTCATGGATTCGTCGAAGAAGCAGAGCTGACCGCGGCCGTCCGCCTTCGCGCGATAGAGCGCGATATCGGCATGCTTCAGCAGTTCGTCGACGGTCGTACCGTCGGTCGGGAACATCGCGATGCCGGCCGATGCCTGCGCCACGTAGTGGATGTGTTCGAGCTCGCAAGGCTCACGCAACGAATCGAGCATCGCTCGCGTCGTCTCGCGCGCGCCGGCGCGGCTCGTCTGCGGCAGGACGATCACGAATTCGTCGCCGCCGAACCGGGCCAGCAGAGCCGTCACCGGGAGTTGCTGCTGCAGTCGGCCGGCCACCTGCTGCAAGAGCGAATCGCCCATCGAATGCCCGAGCGAATCGTTCACCGACTTGAAGCGGTCGAGATCGACGAAGACGATGGCGCCCTCGGCGATGCGATCACCGTTGCGCAGGATGTTGGAGGCAAGCCATTCGCGCAGCATCGCGCGATTCGCCAGTCCCGTGAGCGAGTCCGAGTACGCCTGCCGCCAGAGCGCCTGCTCGTGATCTTCGTTGGCGAACGCGACAGCGAGCCGATGCGCAACGTCGTGGAGCCGCCGGGCGACGAAGCTCGACTTCGCATTCTCGTCGCTGATCAGCAGGACCGCCCTCACCTTGCCCGCCACCCGGATCGTCTGCGAGATCGCGGCATCGATGCCACGGCGCGAGAGTTCGGCCAGCACGCCTGGAGAATGCTCATTGCACGCGAAGCGCCGCAGGCTCGCATCACCACCTTCGAACTCGGCCATCGCATCCGCGGGCAATGCGACCCGCTCCAGCGTCGGCGAGCCGCGACGAACGAGATGCAGCTCGACATCGTTCTGCGGCAACACGACGGCCGCGAGCCGGCACTTCAGCAGCTGCGGCAGTTTGAGGATCAGCCCCTGCATCGCGGGTTTCATGCCGGAGCGCTCGAGGATCGTCTGATCGAGCTGCGCCAGCAGCGTCAGCAGATCGAACTGGTCATCCAGCCGGCTCGCCATTCGATTGAAGGAGCGCGCAAGACGACCGTACTCGTCGCGGGAGGTGACTCGCAGCGCCTGGCCGGCTCGCCGGCGTCCAATGCGCCGGGCGGCGTCGATCAGCGTTCGCAATGGTTCATGGCTGCGGCGGATGAAGATCGACCCCGCGAGCAGAGCGACCGCAACGGCGAGGGCCGCGATGACGGGAGAGACCCAACGGAACCACGCGATCGCACCCGACGCGCGCGGGGTTCTGACATCGATCGTCCAGGGATGCGATCCGTAAGTGCCGTTCAGGAAGAGCGTCCAATCGCCCTCCGCGAGGGCTTTGCCATCGAGCCCTGCCTGTGTCTCACTGGCCGAGCAATGCAGCAGGACGCCGAAGTTGTTGCGCACGCAGAGCACGGCGTCCGACACCAGGACGGCGTCCGTATTCCAGAGGTAGTCGCCGGAGAAGGTCGCGATGACGTGAAGGGCCCTGTCGGCGTTGCGCGCCTGGATCTCCAGGAAGACCGTGGGCTCGGCCTGATTGGAAACTTTCAGTCGGCGTTCGATGCCTGCCGCCGCTGAGGAGGGGCGCACCGTATCGAGCACACGGATTCGCGCACGCTCGTCGCTGAACGCCTCGATGCCCGCGGGCTGAATCTCTCCGGCCAGGTATCGTTCGGTGAGAACCGTGAGTTGCCGGTCGACGTTCGTCAGTCGGTCATAGATGGCGAGTCCGTAGCTCTTCGCCGCCGCATCGATCTGTTCATCCGTGAACGTGCGAAGCTGGCGGTCGACGATCACCGAACCGAAGAGCGCGAACGCGACAACCGGAACGAGGGCGCACGCTACGAAGAGCGCCAGGGTGCGGGTCTCGATTCGGGTGCGGCGCCGCGACACGACCGGTCAGAAGTCGGAGGCCGGGCCGATGAACGCGCCATCGCGGGCCCAGAGAATATCGTCCCGGCTCGCTTTTGCCGTCAGAGGAGATTTCGAGTCGCCGTCCGGGCCCATGCTGTACAGATCGAAGGAGCTGTTGATCGGGTGGAGGTTGTGATCCTTGCGGATCTGGCCCTTGATGCCCGGGATGTCGGAATCGAAGCTGAGGTAGCGGTACGGATTGCCCCAGGGATCGCGCATGCCCGCCATGCCGATGTCGTCGAGCGAAGCCGGGTACCGGAAGTCCTTCTCGTAGGCGCTCTGGATCTTCATCGCGATGAGCATGAGATCGCGTGCCGCGGCCTGCTCCTTCTGGTGTCCCAGGAACTGTCGATAAGCCGGAACCGCCACGCCCGCCAGCAACCCGCAGATGGTCAGCGTCGTCATCAGCTCGAGGAGCGTGAACGCTCTCGAGCGATATCGATCTTTGTAGTGCAAACGACGGGACGACATTGTCTTGGACGCTTGGGTTACCGGTACCCCACATTCGGTTAAACGCAACCGTACCAGAGCCCTCGCGCCCACCCTCGCAGGCAGGTCACGGAAAGCGCGGAACCCTGAAAAAATCGGTGAAAACTGTGTTCCAGTCGCGATGTTTCGGAGGATCGCGGTGTGAGCCCGTTGGCTTTGCAACAGTCGCTTAAGGAGATGCCTTATCGGCGGTCGGGCGCTCCCTCGGCAGGGATTTCGAGAACTGCGGACTGGAAGGCCCGGTTGCGTTGGCGGATGCTGGACAGACTCTACGACAGCCCACGTCCGCGCACGCTGACAGGCGCCGCAAACTTCGAGGTATCCCCGCCATGTTTGTCAGCATGTGGATGACGACCGACGTCATGACGACGTACCCGCAGGCACTGCTCGCCGATGCCGCTGCGCTGATGGCGAGCCGGAAGATCCGCCGCCTGCCCGTCATGCAATCCCCCAACGATCCGACTCTGGTAGGCATCGTTTCGGCGACCGACGTGCTGCACGCATCGCCTGCCAAGCTCAATCCGTTCTCGACGGCTGCCGATGGCCTCGTCGCAACCGAGCATCTGCGCTCCGACGCGATCACCGTCGGCGACGTGATGACCCGCAATCCCCTGACGGTGACGCCGGACATGGCGATCGAAGCTGTCGCGGCATTGATGCGCGACCGGAAGATCGGCGCCTTCCCGGTCGTTCGCAGGGACGAGCTCCTGGGACTCATCACCGAATCCGACGTGTTCAGGGCGTTCGCCAGTGTCCTGCAGGGAAGCAGTGGCGGCGCGCGCATCACGTTCGACATCTCGGAAGGTGAAGACGTGTTCCCCCTGATCTCCGAGCTCGTGCAGAAGCACGAGCTGCGTGTCGACAGCCTGATCACGCTGCATCGGCATGATCCGCCGATGTGCGTCGTCAATGTCGCCGGCGAGAACATCGATGCCATGCTCGAAGACGTGTGGAAGTCCCATCATCGCGTCGAGCATGTGCACCGGCACGAGTAGTCGTCACGCCCCGTCAGGGATCTCCGGCTCCACGAGCAGCGCGAGCAACGTGAGGGATTCCTGCCAGCCGAGATAGCAGCCATCGGGTGGAATCACGTCGGGAATGCCTTCCTGCGTGATGTTCACTTCCACGCCGACGGAAACTTCCTTCAGCTCGATCGTCGTCGTCATCTCGCCCGGCAGGTTCGGATCATCGAACCGGTCGGTGTGACGGATGCGCTTGTTCGGCACGAGCTCGATGAACGTGCCGCCGAACGAGTGGCTGCTGCCCGTGGAAAAATTCGTGAACGACATGCGATACGAGCCGCCCTGCCGCGCGTCCATCTGATGCACCTTCCCGGTGAATCCGTTGGGCGGCAGCCACTTGGACATTGCGTCTGGATCGAGGAACGCACGGTAGATGCGCTCTGCTTTGCCGCGCAGCACGCGATGGAATCGGACAGTGTTGGTGGGCATCGGAAGAGTTCCTTGGGCTTGCAGTTGGAGGCTTCGATTCAAGGACGATCGGGTACCCGCGAACCCGACATGGACCGCCACGGAACAGGGTCTGGATGAATTCCCGGGCTGCGTGATACCTGGATCACACGGCGGTGCACGATACAGGGATCGTCCCATCCGGCATCCCCGAATTTTCCGACACCCCGGCGATCAAGGCGCACCCCACGGCGTCGATACAGGAGATATCCCGCGGCCGCGGGAGAACTTCTCCTGCGAGGCGCACTTTGTCACACGGAATCCTGCAGCTGTCCCGCGCTCCCGAGGCGGCGCCTTCACGTTCATTGCGGACTCGCATCGCGATCATCGTCAGTGCCGTCCTGTTGCCCCTTTCGCTCCTGCTGGCGTTCTATTTCTGGCGCCAGGAAGACACACGTATCCGCACGCAGGCCAGCGCGCAGGCAGAGCGTGAACTGGCGGGGCTGCTCGATCTGCTGACATTGACGGACCAGCAGCTCCAGGCGCGCGTGCAATCGGGTATGAAGTTGTTGCAGGCACGCAGCCAGGCGCTGGGCGCTGCGAGTGCCGGGCCCGTCGTCACCGTCAAGGACAAGTCGGCGCCGGACCTGGTTTTCGGCGGTCAGCCACAGGCACAGCACTATTCGCTCGTGGATGGCGTCGCGGAAATCAACGGCGGCACCGTCACCCTCTTCTCGAAATCCGGCGATCAGTTCGTACGTGTCGCGACCAACGTCATGGTCGATCAGCAGCGCGCCATCGGCACTGTGCTCGATCCTTCGGGACGCGCCATGGCCGCGATCCGCGAGGGTCGTGCGTTCTACGGCCAGGTCGACATTCTCGGCAATCCCTACATCACAGGCTACGAGCCCATTCGCGATGTGCGCGGGGACGTCATCGGCATCTGGTACGTCGGCTTCAAAGTCGATCTCCAGCCGCTCGAGCAGACTGTGGGTCGCGCACGCCTGCTCACCGGCGGCGTCATCGCTGTCGTCGACGACAAGGGCAAACTCCGCTTTCGTTCCAACGGCATCGACGAGGATGTCGCGCTGACGGCGATCGACCCACCTCAATCCGGCTGGGTCCGGCTCGACAAGACTTTCGACGCGTGGAACTTCAAGGTCGTGGCCGCCTATCCGGCCGCGGAAGTTGCTTCGCTCGCGCGCAATGCTGGCATCGGCATCATGAGCGGAGCACTCGTGGTCGGTGGCGTACTGCTCTTCGTGCTGCTTTCCCTGATCCAGCGCCTGGTGCTGAAACCGATCGGCGGCGAACCGCGGGTCGCGATGACGATGATGACCCGCATCGCGCACGGCGAGCTCGCCATCGACAACAGGATCGAAGCCGGCAACAGCGTCATCGGCGAATGCGCACGAATGAGCGCCAAGCTCGCCGACATCGTCGGCAGCGTGCGTCGCGCATCCGAATCGGTCGGTGTCGCGGCCCGGCAGATCTCGCAAGGCAACGACGACCTCTCCGAGCGCACTCAGCAGCAGGCTGCCGCCCTCGAAGAGACGGCGTCGAGCATGGAAGAGATGACCGCGACGGTGCGCCAGAATTCGGAGAGTGCGAGACGCGCCAATCAGCGCGCTGCAGCGGTTCGGGATCACGCTGGTCGCAGCACCGCCGTGGTTACCCGCACCGTCGAAGCAATGTCGGAGATCGATGTCGCGAGCCGCAAGGTCAGCGACATCATCGGCGTCATCGATGAAATCGCCTTCCAGACGAATCTTCTGGCGCTCAACGCCGCAGTGGAAGCAGCGCGTGCGGGCGAACAAGGTCGCGGCTTCGCCGTCGTCGCAGCCGAGGTGCGTTCACTCGCACAGCGCAGCGCGACTGCCGCGAAGGAGATCAAGGATCTGATCGGCAACTCGCTGGAGAAGGTTCGCGCCGGCAGTGCACTGGTCCAGGAATCCGGCAAGGCGCTCCACGAAATCATGGACGGCGTTCGCAACGTCAGCGACATCGTTGCGCAGATCGCGGACGCCAGCGAAGAGCAGGCCAGCGGCATCGAGCAGGTCAACAAAGCCATCACGCAGATGGATCAGTCGACACAGCAGAACGCCGCGCTCGTCGAGGAAGCAGCAGCAGCCGCGAAGACCATGGAGCAGCAGTCACAGCAACTGATCCGCGAAGTAGCGTACTTCCGCACGGGCGAATCCGATGCGATCGCGGGAGTCTCCGGGGCGTCCGCCGCGTCCGTCGAAGAGGAAGCGCATCGCGCTGCCGCCTGATCTCGGGAAGATGGATCCCCGCTTGCGCTGGGATGACGGCCATGCATCCGCCATTCCCGCGTACGCGGGAATCCATACCTTCCTCAGTTACTCCGCAGCGCCGTTCGCGTCGCTTCGAGCACGGCCGCGAAGCCTTCGCCCACAGCCCGATCGACCGGCTTCGGGAATGCGGAGTTGATCGCGATGACGAGGCCGTCGGACGGCGACACCTGGACCTGCTGGCCGAAGATGCCCCGGGCGGAATAGCCGCCGCCCTGCATCCACCAGAAATAACCATAGTCGCCCTTCGCGGGCTCGTGGACCTGATCAGTCGTCGACTCGCGGACATACCATTCGGGCACGACTTGCCTGCCCTGCGCTTTTCCGCCTTCGAGCATGAACAGTCCGACTCGTCCGTAGTCACGAAGCGTCATGCTGATGCAGCACCCTCCGCGCTCCATGCCGCCGCGATCCACCATCCAGATCGCATCGCGCTCCATGCCGTAGGGCTTCCAGAGCTTCTCCGACATGTATTCCGCAAGCCCTTTGCCGGTCGCATTCGCGATGAGGATGCCCGCCATGTCCGTTTCGCCGGTCTTGTAGACGAACTTCGTGCCGGGCTCCGCTTCGCGCGGCAGGCGACGCATGTAGCTCACCAGCGGATTCATGCCGGGCTCCCCGGGCCAGAAGGACGCTCTTGCGACGTCGGAGTTCGGGTCGGTGTAGTCCTCGTTCCACTTCACGCCTGACGTCATCGTGACGAGCTGTCGCACGTTCACGCCGTCGTAGCCGCTGCCCTTCAGTTGCGGGATGTACTTCGTGACCGGGTCGTCGAGCGACTTGACATAGCCATCCTCGATCGCGGCGCCGAGCAGGATGGAGGTCACCGACTTGCCGACGGAGAACGACGTCCAGCGATCTTCGGGCTTGCGGCCGAGCGCATATCGTTCGAGGACGATTTGTCCGTTCTTCAGGATCAGCAGGCCCGAGATCCTCGCGTCGACCATGAAGGCCTCGACTTCGGAATAGGTCTTCCCCTGCCAGGTGATGACGGGCGCGATCTGCTTCTGCGCGAGCGGCAACGGATGCACCTTCGTGCCACGCTTTGCCGTCCGGACCGAGTACGTCGCCTCGATGTTCCTGTAGATATCGAGCTGCTGTTCGGGCGTCAGCGTGAGCAGCGACGGCGGATTGCCTGCCGGCGCCTGCTGGGTGGGGGCACTGGAACAGGCAGCCAGCAGTGTGACGACGCCAAGGACGATCGTGCGCAACATTCTTTCCCCCGGACTTCTTGTTTGCTGATAGCGCCATTCTAGGCGCTCCGGTGGGCGCTCGCGTGCCCGAAAGTGCGTTGACCCGCATCCTGCGCGCGAGGGATCGTGGCCCTCTCGTCGCACTTCTGGCCGCACCCGGAGGAACTGCCCATGACCGCCCGCCCCGACCCTTATCGTCAGTTCAATTTCCGCCTCGAGATCGATGGCCTGACGATCAGCGGCTTCAGCGAAGTCATCCTAGGCGCGGCGATCACCGACATCGTCGAGTATCGCGACGGCAGCGACAAGAGTGGTGTACGCAAACTACCGGGCCTGACGCACTACTCCAACGTCATCCTCAAGCGAGGCATCACACACTCGCTCGAGCTGTATCAATGGCATCGGATGATCGCCGAAGGTCGCACGACAGATGCGCGCCGCAATGTGGTCGTCGTACTGAGCGACGAAGCCCGCAACGACGTCGCTCGCTTCATCCTGCGTAACGCGTGGCCGGTCAAGTACGAAGGGCCGTCACTCAGCGCCTGCGGCAACGAAGTGGCGATCGAAACGCTCGAGCTGACTCATGAAGGGTTCGAGCGCGAGACGTGAAAGCGGAGCAGAGAAAGAGTTTCACACGGAGTACACGGAGTACACGGAGTAAAGAGACAGAGAAATAGAGTTCTATTTTTCTTGTCCGACCTCCGTGTACTCCGTGAACTCCGTGTGAAACTCCGCTCTCCGCTCTGAGATTTCACGACGCTGGACAGGTGCCCTCATCCCTCAGGCCCTGCAGTCGCGTGGCTGTCGCCATCACGTCCTTCTCGAGCGACGTGCCTTGTGCAAATTCCAGCGCGCGGACGATCTCTCGCTTCGCATCGTTCACGCAACCCCGCCGCGCCAGCGTCTCCGCCAGATTGTTGCGTGCCGCCGCATTGGTGGGGTCTCTTTCGATCGCGGCGACATAGGCGTTCTCGGCCACGGGAAAGTCGCCGCGGGCGTACGCCAGATTAGCGAGCCCGAGCCACGGCAGAGCTGCCTGCGGCCACAGCGACTGCGCCCGCGTGTACGAAGCCGTCGCGGCGTCGACCCTTCCGGTTGCTTCGAGTCCCGCCGCCGCTGCCATGTAGCGATCGAGATCTGGCCGTGCCGGTGCATCGCCGGGCTGAAGCGGCAACAGCGCCCAGCGATCGGCCAGCGCCCAGGTCTTCTGGAATTTGCGCGTGCTCATGACGAGCCGCTGAGTGGTGCCGGAGCGGAGAATGACCTGCTCCTCGTCCCGGTCATAGCCGACCACGACGGCGTAGTGCCACTGCGGCAGGCTTCGCAACAACAAGTTCTGCAGCACAAGGACAGGACGCCCAGCTGCCAGTTCCGCAGCGATGTCCTCGATGCCCGGCGCGAGCAGATAAGGCAGGCGTCCGTGGGTACGAGTCGATGCGATCAGTTCCGTCTGCAAGGAGCCTTGTCGCCCAGGCAGATAGACCTCTGGCACCAGCGCTTCCGACGTCGTATCCACCCCCGATGCACGCAGCACGGTTGCCAGCGCAGCAGGACCGCACTGGTAGTCCTCTTGAGGAAAAAACGGTGTCTCGGTGAGCTCGACCCGCTCCGGCAAGGAGCGGTCGATCGCGTTCAGCGCGGGGCCATGCGAAACGCAGCCCGCGAGCGCGAGAAACAGGAAGGGAATGAACCGGTACAGCATCGGCGGATCATCGGGAGTCATGCTGCGGCAGCATCGCCGCAGCATGACTTCACGAGATCAGCTGGACAGATCGGTCAGGGAAACTTCTTGAAGATGTCGATGACACCGACGGCTTCCAGGATCAGGAGCACCAGGAACACGATGCCGATGACGGCGAGCGCGTCACCGCCGGCAGGCATCGACTCGATGTCCGTGGCCAGCGAACGAAGCTCGGAATCGGTCATCGCAGCGATGCGCGCATCGAGTTGCTGCGCGTCCACGCCCATTTCGGTCATCTTCTGGCGAACTTCCTCGCGGGCCAATGCGCCGTTGACGGTGGCCAGATCCTTGTCGCGCTGCTGTGCCTCGACGGCGGCCAGCGTCCCGATGATCTGCGCCTCAACGACGACCGGCGAGCTGAGCCCCAGCACGGACAACGCCAGTACGTAGACGAGTGCTCTTTGTAGAAGACTTTTCATGCAGCAACCTCATATGACAAACGCGCGGCGATTCTAGCCTTGACCGTGCGGCCGCGGAAAAAAGCGTCGGCAAGTGCCGACGGCCCCGTCGAGACTCAATCGCAACACGCCACCCGTCGCCGGCGGCTTCCTCGCAGGCCCCGTCCGCGGCGACACCGATCGGAGAAACGTCCGGCGCGTAGGTTCGTTCCCTGCAGCCAGGAGCATTGCGCTTGCAGCGAAGCGGGCACAGCGCACGGTGCGCCCTCGTTCAGGGGACGTCCTATGCACAAACGAGCGTCACCGCGATGCTGCGAGCGCGTCATTCAACCGATGCTGCGCAGGATTGTTGCGCCAAGGAAGCGCCTGAATGACCGAGAATCCCGCCGCACAGGGGCAGAGCCTGCTCGAAGTCCTCATCGTCGATGGCGATGCATCCGAGTGCGAGCAGCTGGAATCCCTGCTGGCGTCCCACAAGATCCGTTCGGTCTGCGTGCACAGTCTCGAAGCCGCGCGCGAGGCGATCCGCGCCATCTACTTTCCCCTGATCGTCGTCGATCGCTTCCTGCCCGATGGCGACAGCACCGACTTGTGTCGCGAGCACCGTGCCAGCGTGGCTGGGCGTCGCACCCGCATCCTGATGCTCGCCGATGGCGAATCCGCCGAGGATTCCAGGCTGGCGCTCGCCGCCGGCGCGGACGAATACCTGAGCAAGAGCCAATCGGATCGTCTGCTGGTCTCGCGCATCCGGCAGCTCTATGCCACCGTCATGCGCAAAGCGGTCCGACGCTCCGGCAACGCGGAAAGCGAAAGCCTGCGATCACTCGAGGAATACGACATCCTCGACAGCGCACCGGAAGGCGCCTTCGACGACATCGCTCTCCTCGCATCCACGATCTGCCGGACACCGATCGCGCTCATCTCGCTGGTCGACGGCGAGCGCCAATGGTTCAAGTCGCGCATCGGCCTGCCCGTGCGTGAGACTCATCGCGCGCAAGCTTTCTGCGCCCATGCCATCCAGCGTCCGGACGAACTGATGATCGTCGCGGACGTGGCGCTGGATGCCCGCTTCGCGAGCAATCCGCTGGTCACGGAAGATCCTCATATCCGCTTCTATGCCGGTGCGCCGGTCGTCTCCGCGGGCGGACACGCGCTTGCAACGGTCTGCGTCCTCGATCGCACACCGCGTACCCTGGATGCAGCGGCTTGCGAAGCCTTGCGGGCGTTGTCGCGCCAGGTAGGCGTGCTGCTCGAGCAACGCAAACTCCGTAAGCAGCTAGAAGACGCGACCGTGGCCCAGCGGGCGGCCGATGCGGATCTCGCGCGCAGTGAGCTGCTCTTCCGCGAAGCATATGAGAATGCCGCCATCGGCATCGCACTCGTATCGCTCAATGGTCACTGGCTGCGCGTCAATCGCGCGATCTGCGATCTGCTCGGGTATACGCCTGACCAGCTGCTGAGGCTCGATTTCCAGGCAGTGACCCACCCCGACGATCTCGACAAGGATCTCGGGCTGGTGCACCAGATGCTCGACGGTACGATCCGCAGCTACGAGATGGAGAAGCGCTACATCCATCGCAATGGCCAGGAGGTCTGGGCGTTGCTGAGCGTCTCGATGGTTCGCGACGAGGCCGATCGGCCGCTGCACTTCATCTCGCAAGTCGTCGACATCACGGAACGCAAGCGCAGCGACGATGTGCGGCAGGCGCTTCTCTCCCGACTGAGCCAGGAGCTGCGCGTTCCCGCGACGGCACTGCGCCACTCGGTCGGTCGCCTGGCCTCCGGCGCCGCAGGCCAGCTCGCATGCAACGTGCACGAGCTGGCAAGGGTTGCTCAGCGAGACGCGGACCGGTTGCATCAGCTCATCGAGGGGCTGCGGGAGGCCAGCAACGAGCGGTGAGCGGCGAGCCGAAAAATCTTCCGCTTCTGGCTCGCCGCTCGTAGCTCATCGCTCGCAGCTGATCGCTCATCGCCTTCCTCTCACGGTACACTGTGCACCGCACGGCATTCTGCCGGCGCAGTGCATACAACCGATGCGATACCTGAACGAAAAGCACGCGAGCATCGACTCGGGTGGCGGACCCACCTGAGCCCATGCCGTTCGATATCTCCCAACATCCTGATTATTTCGTCCTGAGACTGACCGGCACCCTGGTCGGCGAGGACCTGGAAAACGTCGCCCGCGCCGTGCAGGAGCTCGAGGATGCCGGTCCGCTCCTGAATCGGGTCACCGACCTCACGGGCATCGAGCTGCTGAACGTCGCGTTTCCTGAAGTGCAGACCCTTGCCGACCGGCGTCGATCGAGGCATTTCGCCCGGCCGGTCAAGTCCGCCCTGCTCGCGCACAAGCCGCTGCACATCGGCTATGCGCGCATGTTCCAGTCCCTGAACGACAATCCCTTCCTGCAGGTTCGTCTCGTCAAGAGCATGGACGAAGCCTTGCACTGGTTCTCCGAGTAGCGCTCAGCGCGTCAGCGCCACGCAGAAGGTCGCGCAGGCCGCCAGCGCCGCGACGGTCCTGACGTGATTCCAGAACGTCCATTCCCGCAGATACTTCGCCCATAGCACCGCGCTTTGCGCAGCATCCGGTGTCGCTGCGGCGAGCGCGTCGTTCCGCGGCACGTTGAAAACCATCGTCACCAGGAACGTGCCCACGAAATAGAGCGTCGCAGCGACGATCAGCAGCGCCGCGCCCGACCTGGCCTGCATGAGCGCGAGCACGAGCACTCCGATCGATACCAGCCCGGTGCCCATGAACACCCCGAGGAACCAGGGATTCAGCACAGTCACATTGATGTGCTGCATCGCTGCGATGCCTTGCGCCGCCGGCATCCGCGCCAGCGCCTGCATCACGAACGTCGAGAAGGCGAAGAACACGCCGCCGATCAGGCCGGTGCCTACGGCTCCCAGGATGCTGGCGATCTGCAGATGTCCGGTATTCATGAGCGTGCTCCGGTAGTGAGTCAGGGCCGATTGCCTGGACACGAGTGTTCCCCAGCGGCGTGGTAAAAAGAATTGAGCAGTCCTGCATGGCTGCTATACATTTATGCATAGGCCATCCGGGGAGGCCGAAGGGTGAGCACATGCCGGGCCAAGCCAGCTGGGACCTCTACCGGTCCTTCCTTGCGGTGATCCAACACGGCAGCTTTTCGGCTGCTGCGCGCATGCTCGACCTCACTCAGCCGACGGTCGGCCGCCACATCGCCGAACTGCAGGTCCTGCTGGACGGCAAGCCGCTCTTCACTCGATCAGCGACGGGGCTGACCCCCACCGCCGCTGCACACGAGTTGCGCCCGCACGCCGAATCGATGGCTGCCGCGGTCGCCGCGTTCCAACGTGCGGCCACGGGCGAACCGAACCAGGTCGCGGGCGTCGTTCGCGTGACTGCCAGCGAGGTAACAGGTATCGAAGTCCTGCCGCCGATTCTTGCGAAGCTGCGCAATCGCTATCGCGGACTCGAGATCGAGCTCGTACTGAGCAATGCGATGGCCGATCTCTTGCGGCGGGACGCCGATATCGCAATTCGCCTGGCCCGGCCGCAGCAGAAGTCACTGATGGCAAGGCGCGCCGGCACGATCGCATTGGGCATGCATGCGCATCGCCGCTATCTCGAAGTCCACGGCGTTCCGAGGACGGACGAAGATCTGGATCGGCATTCCCTGATCGGCTTCGACCATCCGCCGCAATTCCTTCAGCGCTACAAAGTAGGCGTCGACCTGAGGCGCGAGCGGTTCGCGTTCCGCACGGACAACGATACGGCGCAGCTCGCCGCTATCCGTGCGGGTGTCGGCATTGGGGTCTGCCAGTATGGCCTCGCCCGCCGCGACCCGGATCTCATCAATGTCGTGCCGGATCTGTTCCGGATGAACCTCGAGACCTGGATCGTGATGCACGCCGATCAGCGCAAGGCGCGGCACATCAAGACGGTCTTCGATGAGATCTATCGAGGGGTTGCTGACTACGCGGCCACGTCGGCGGCGCCGGCGGCATAGAAACCGTCACACCCGCGAAAGCGGGTGTCCCGCGGGAATGACGGAGTTCCCGCAGCGCGCCTCGTCAACGCCGGGCAATTCACCCTCTCTCAGAAACTTGCGATTGATGCGGGCGCGAAAGTCCGAAGGGTCCAGCGAGATCGCGCGATCGAATTCGCGCAACGCATCCTCGCGACGGCAGGCCATTGCATACGCCATCGCAAGATTGTTGGCCGCGCGCGCGTTCGCGGGATTGCGTGCCGCCGTGTCTTCCCAGAACGTAACTTCGGTTTCGTAGATCCTGTTGCGTTCGATCGTCGCCGCGCACAGCGAACCGAGTACGAGTGCGATCGTGAGCATCGCAAGCAACGGCCTGCGGGTCTGTGCCCAACGAATGAGCTGCACCGACAGCCACCAGGCCGGGCCGATCATTGCCAGGTACAACTGGCGATCGTTCGCGGGATCGAGCCGCGGCAGCAACGAATTGGTCGGCGCCAGCCACAACAGGAACCACAGCACCGCGAAAGCACCGATCGGTTTGCGCCGCACGTTCCACAGCGCCGCACCCAACGCCACGCTCCATCCGCTGCACAGCAACAGGCTCGTCGCATCGACCTGCGTGATCACGGTCAACTCCGGATCCGCATTCATGTTCCACGGACGGATCAGTTGCCCCGCGAGGTACAGCACGGCGCGGGATTGTGTGAGCAGGTTCTCCGTGATCGAACGCGTCTGCAGGCTGACGTCCAGCAGATCGCGATATCTCGGGAGACTGGCGGCGAGCAGCAGCAACACTGCGACGAGTGCGAACAGGGGCATCAAGCGCCGGAACGCATGTCCGTCCGCGGAGTAGAGCCAGAGTGCGAGCGGGAGGATGAGCGCAGTTTCTTTGCAGGCCACTGCGGCGATGAACGCGGCGCAGGACGCGAACGACCAAAGAATGGACTCCCGCTTTCGCGGGAGTGACGAACCCTGCCCTGACGAATCGCCGCGCACCCAGCACCACAGCGCAACCAGGCAGAAGAACGCAGACAGCGAACTCGAGCGGCCGGAGATGTAAGTGACCGCTTCTGTCTGCACAGGATGGATCGCAAAGATCAGCGCCGCGAGCAGCCCGGCGAGCATCGCGTGGGAAGGTGTCAGTCCCGCGCGGACTCCACGCACCTGCAATAGCCAGAACACGAGCATCGCCGAGAGCGCGTGGATACCCATGTTGAAGACGCGGAACACGATGGGATCCGGTCCCATCGCGTAGTGGGCGGCGTAGCTCAGTTTCAGCAGCGGCCGGATGCCGGGCATCGACGCCCACCAAGCCGCGAGCGAATGAACCTTCGGCTCATGAACGATCACATTCCAGTCGTCGAACTGGAAACCCGCGGACAACGAAGGCAACCAGACCAGGACGACGACGAGCGCTGGCAGCAGCCACAAGCCGACCCACAGCCAGCTCGTGGCGGTCGGCGTCGACGCCGCGATCGGATCAGTGCGCAAGGGAAGAACTGAACGCATGATCGATCATTCCGTGCGCCTGCCACCACCTCTGCGTACCGCCCAGCATCACGAGCCAGACCTCGCTCTCGCCGCGCCTGGCGTAGGCGATCAGGCACTGGCCCGCTTGCGAGGTGTAGCCCGTCTTCATTCCCGCGGCACCTTCGAGCCGGCCGAGCAGTTGATTCGTGTTCGCGAAGGATTTCGTCCGCCCCGTTCGGGTGGTGAGCTCGGCACGCGGCAGTGCTACCAGATGCGCGATCATCGGCACGCGCCGCGCCGCCTGGGCAAGCTTCAAGAGATCAGTCACTGTGCTGTGCTGACCGACTGCATCAAAGCCACACGGATCGACGAACCGCGACTGTGACATGCCGAGTTGCCGAGCCCGCTCGTTCATCCGCTTCGCGAATGCGTCCCTATCCTTCGAGACGCTCTCGACCAGCACGAGACACGCATCGTTCGCTGACCGGACGAGCATCGCTGCCATCGCTGCACCGGCCGTGATCTCCTCGCCCGCCCGCAGGCCGAGCTTCGTCGGCGCGACTTGCGCAGCTGGTGCACTCACAGGAAGCCAGCGCTCCATGTCGGGGTTCGCATCGAGCACGACGAGCGCGGTCAGCAGTTTCGTCAGTGAAGCAGGCTGCAGTTGGAGTCCAGGCTCGCGCGACCACACAACCTGGCCGTCACGCACGACGATATAGCTGCGCGCCGTGTCCGCAAACGCGCCCGGCGCTTCAGCCCGCACCAATCCCGTTGCGAGCAAGAGTGCGCCGAACAACGCGGCATGCGACCACCTCATCGTTCGGCGCACGATTCGAAAACCGGGCAGGATCAGTTATTGAAGAGGCCGAGCGCCTTCTTGCCCATGTTGAACATGCTCTTCGTCTTGCCGGCCGGCGAGTTCGCTTCACGCTCCGCTTCAGCCTGCGCGTACGAAGCGCAGAAATCGCGGTACTGGTCGGCGATCGCCGTGTAGCGACGGCCTGCGCACTGCGCCTTGGCGAGCGCTTCCGCTTCGGCCGGGCACTGGCTGCCGATGAACTTGATGTTGCCGTATGCATAGGCGCTCTTGCACAGGTCCTGGCGCTTTGCGTCGATCCCGAAGCCACACAGGCCAGCGGACTCCGTGAGAGGCTTCTCGGCGCCGGTGCCGCGCTTTTCCATTTCGGAGAGCGCCAGGAACTTGTCGTGCGTCTGAACGGCCGCGCAGAACGTCTGGCGATCCGCCGGATCGGTGCAGTACTGCTTCATGACACCAGGTGAGGTCGCTTCGGCCGCGAACTTGTGGCACTGCTCTTTCTGCGCCTGGGCGCCCAGCGCCATCTGCTGCTTCGCCAGGTCTTCATATTCCTTGGCCTTCAGGTTCATCTCGCCGCCATCGCAGGCACCGATCTTCTTGCCCTCGACTGCCATGGTCATCGACTCGCCGTCGACGGCGACGAGCATCTTGCCCTTGTAATGATCCGGGCCCAGGTACGTGAACTCGCCCTCACCTTGCGCCGCATCCTTACCGGTGCAGCGCATCTTGAAACTCTGCGTGTTGCCGACGCGCTTCACGTCGTAGAGCTCACAGTTCTCTTCCGTCTTCATCGGGACGGAGTCGTCGCCCGGCTGCTTGCAGATCTCGTTCGACTGCCCCGGCATCGACATGCCGCCCATCTGCATCTGGTTCGTGATCTTCCACTTTTCGCCGGTCGGCGCTGCCACCGCAGCCGTCAGCGCCAGACCCGCGCACACCAGCACGAATGCGCTAATTAACTGTTTCATATGGAAATCCTGTACGCGATAGACGTGGCGGGGGCACGGCCTGCCGCAGGCTGCACCGGGGCCACGTTATTTACGCGTAAAGCAGGGGGAAATCGGCTCATGCGGGGCCACTCTTGCTGTGGGTCCGGCTTTAGCCGGACGTTAGCCGGCGCAGCCGGCTCTCGCCTTCGGCGATGACGTCCGGCTGAAGCCGGACCCACAGGAAGCAGCCGGATCTCTATCGGCGAAGCGCCGCGTACTCCGAAGGCGATCTCCCAATGAGCGCCTTGAAGTCGCGATTGAAATGCGCCTGGTCGAAGTAGCCGAGCTCCAGCGCGAGCGCCAGCCAGTCGACCTGACCGCCGGCGTTCAATCGCTCGACGACTTCATGCATGCGATAGCGATTGATCACCCATTTGGGGCCGATGCCGACATATTCGTTGAACAGCCGCTGGATCGAGCGCTTGGTGATCGCATGCCGCTCGAGCAGATCCTCGACGCGTGTCACCGAACGATCCTGCTCGATGTCCGTGGCGATCTTCGCGACGCGATCAACCAGCGGATCTGCATCAGGCCAGCGACGCACCAGGAACTGCTGGACGACTGCGATCGCGCGCTCGTCGTTCTCTCCCGCCTCCTCCACCGCTTTGCACAGCGCATCGGAAGATTCGTCGAAGATCGATGCGAGCGTCGCCGTGCGATTACGCATTCGCGAAACGGATCCGCCCAGGAACGGCCGGAATCCGCCCGGCCTGAACTTCACGCCGAGCACACCGCCCTTGCCCGTCAGCTCGCGAGTGAAGCGGCCCGTGTGGATTCCGTGAACGAGCGCCTCGCTGCGATCGATGACGAGATGCACGTTCGGATGCGGCAGCGTTTCCGGGCGCTGCGACTCGAGGCCGCGAAGATCCCAGCGCACGATCCAGAAGTGCTGAACGAGACTCGCGACGTCGGGTGCCGGCGCGATCCGCGCGTGATAGAACTGCCCCGGACCTTCCGCGTGTTTGAGCAGGCCGCGAGGCGGCCCCACGCCAACGAGCCGGACCTCGGCTGAAGCTGGCGCGTTTTTCCTAGCCCGCGACGACACGGCCATGGCTCAATACGATCACCTTATGAAACCCAGCAACACCATCGCGCTCGCAATGCTCGGCCTGTACTTCGCCGTGGGCATTTCCGATGCGAACGAACAGAGGGAGTCTTCCGTGAAGCATGTCGCCGGTGCGTTCGACGTCAAGATCAAGGTACTGCAGCCGGACAACGAGCCGGCGCGAGCCGCGAATGTAGGACGCATGTCACTCGAGAAGCAATACAAAGGCGATCTCGCAGCCTCGAGCACCGGCGAGATGCTCTACTCGGGCGACGGCAGCACTTCTGGCTCCTATGTGGCGATCGAGCGCGTCAGCGGTTCGCTGCACGGGCGCAAGGGCAGCTTCATGCTCGTGCACCACTCCCTGATGAATCGCGGCACGCCGGAGAACTGGATCATCACGGTCGTGCCCGATTCGGGTACGGATGAGCTTCAGGGCCTGAAGGGTTCGTTCAAGATCATCATCGACAAGGGCCAGCATTTCTACGAGTTCGACTACACCCTCGCCGAGTGAAGCAGCCGCCTTCGACGGCGAATCGACGATAAGGGGACATCGAGCCCATACCAGCGAGCCTGCGCTGTCACAGCGCCTCACCATAGTGAGCCCGGCGCTGCCCTGGCGGTGGATACTTTTCGCGCGCCAGTGCAGCATTGCCCGCTGTGAGCGTCGCCTCTCAATCCCTGCAGGGTGGTGTGTTCCGCACGGTTCGCGGCCGGATGCTCTTCTGGACGCTAGCCGTCACGGTGCCGATCTACGCGTTCGCGCTGTACATGTCGTATCAGGCGACTGCTCGGCAGCTCGAAGCGGGCGCCGAGCGCGACGTCAAAGAACTCGTTGCACAGCTCGCGATCGGACTCGACTCCGTCATCCGTCCCATCGAAGGCGGCATCCGCACGGTGGCGGGGCAACTGGAAGAAGTCGATCCGCCCCCTGAGCAATATCCCGCACGCATTCGCGGCATCCTGGCTGCCTGGCCCGATGTCTACGGGTCGACGATTGCAGTGGAAATCGGCGATGCGGGCCCCAGCGAGAAACCGTTCGCGCCCTATCTCTTTCGTCGCGAGGGTGCGATCGCATACTCCGATCTCGCGCTCGACAGTTACGCGTACCAGGATCTCGCCTGGTACCGCCGCGCTGCGGATGAGCAGCAGCCCGTCTGGTCATTGCCATACTTCGACGCCGGCGGCGGCGAAACGTGGATGGTGACTTACTCGGTGCCGTTTTATCGCAACCGGGCTGACCGCGGTCGCGTATTCGCCGGCGTCGTCACCGCGGACCTGGATCTCAATTGGATGAAGCGCGTCGCACACGATGTCACGCTGGGTTCGTCCGGCGTTGGCTGGCTGAGCTCGCCAGCCGGCACACAGCCGTTCACAGCACCGATCGGCGCCACACCGGATCGACTGCCTCAGTTCACGCCGACGCTCAACGCAGATCTCGTGCGCGACATCGCGGAAAAAATGCTCGCGCGGAAATCCAGTTTCGAGCCGCTGCCTGACGGCGTCGTGTCGCAACCCGCATACCTCGCCGTTCGAAAACTGGAGACGCTCGACTGGCGGGTGATGTTCGTCATTCCCCGTTCGCATCTGCTCGCGGAGGCACGAGCGCTGCTGAATCGCCAGCTCTGGCTCGGCGCTGGCGGGCTGCTCCTGCTCGTCGCCGCGATATCAGTGGTCGCCGCCGGGATTTCCCGGCCGCTGCACAACCTTGCCGAGTCGGTGGGAACCGCGTCCGAGGACGATCCGGATTTCCGGCTCCCGGAGGATCCGCGTCGTGATGAGATCGGCGTTCTCACGCAAGCGTTGCGCCGGATGCGGGATTCGTTGCGCAAGCACATTCAGTTGCGCGCAGAGACGCTCGCCGAGCAGGCCCGCGTCGAACATGAGCTGCAGATTGCCGCCAGCATTCAGCAATCGATGTTGCCACGGCACGACCCCAGGACGTTCCCGGCCACGGCTCAAGTAGCTGCCGCACTCTTGCCGGCAAGGCAAGTCGGCGGCGATCTCTACGACTACTTTCATGTCGTCGACGGGAACGTCCTGTTCGCGATCGGCGATGTCTCCGACAAAGGCATCCCCGCCGCTCTTTTCATGGCACGCCTTTCAGCGCTGTTGCGTGTGCTGGGCGCATCGGGCGAAGTCCCCGATCGCCTGCTCTGCGGCATCAACGAAAGACTCGTCGACGGCAACGATGCGTGCATGTTCGTCACGCTCGGCTGCGGCCTGTTGAACATCCATACGGGCCAGATCCGCTACGCGAGTGCCGGACACGATGCGCCGCTGGTGCGCCGACTCGAAGGAACGGTCGCTGCGCTGGCCGCTGACAACGGGCCCGCGATCGGCATCGATGCATCGGTCGAGTACCCGACGATCGAACGATACCTGGCGCCTGGCGACACGCTGATCCTGTTCACCGACGGCGTCACTGAAGCGGAGGCCAGGGATCAATCGCTGTTCGGCCTCGACCGCCTGACTGCGCTCATGCAGAACAGCCCGGATGGCGAACCGGCAACCCTGGTCCAGCAGATCCTGAACACGGTCGCCGAACATACTGGCGACATCCACGCCAGTGACGATCTGACGGTGCTCGCTCTCGCGCTGAAACCGCCGCGCATCACAGCCGGCTGGAACGCACTGGGCCCGCACTGGCTGATCGAACCCGAGATCTCCGCAACCGGTGTCGAACACGCCAAGGTCTGGCTGCGCGCCATTCTGCTTTCCCGCGACATCGCGCAGGAAATCTGCGGCGATGTCGAACTGATCGCGGAAGAACTCTTGACGAACGTATTCCGTGCCGTGGGCAGTCGCGCGGAAGCACGGGTGTCGATCCACTGCACCTTGACCGTGGAAGAAGTCGTTCTGACGCTGCGTGATGATGGGGAGCCCTTCGATCCCCTCGCGCACGCTCGCCCGGATCTCGACGCCGATATCGCCGACCGGGAGATCGGCGGGCTCGGCATCGAGCTCGTCCGCCAGCTCTCCGACCAGTGTCGTTACTCCCGCGTCGACGACTACAATATTCTGGAAGTCCGCTTGCCGCGCGCACGTCCGCGCTGAGAGGGTCCCATGTCGCTCAACATCGCGATCGATCAAACCGCCACGCCGACGATCTCACTGACGGGTCGACTGGACAGCAACACGGCGCCGCGGCTCGATGAGGCACTCGATCGGTTACTCGCGGGCACGCCAATGCTGAGACTCGTCTTCGATCTCAGTCATCTCGAGTATCTGAGCAGCGCCGGGATCCGTTGCTTCGTCCGCGCGCGCAAGATCATCGAACCGCGCGGCGGCAGGGTTGCCGTCGTCAACCCCCAGCCCGGGGTCCGCAAGGTTCTCGATATCGTGAAAGCGATTCCCTCGGGCGGCATCTTCAAGAACGTCGCGGAGCTCGATGCCTATCTCGATGACATCCAGCGACAAGTCCAGGACAATGAATAGACCGGGATCCCGCCGACTCTAGCCTGCCCTCTCCGGCTCGTCCGTGCGTTCGCGGTCGTAGTACTCGACCGTGTTCTCCGCACGGACCATCTTGCGCAGTTTCAGGTCGTTGCCCTGCCCCGCGACGATCAGCACCTTCCGCGAATCGGGATATTCGCAGGCATCCAGTTCGGCGAGCGTCGACAGCGAGAGGTAGCGCATCGTCGTCTTGCCGGTGTTGATGATCTGATGCGCGACTTCCGGTCCGCCCGTCGGACACGCAATGACATCGTGTTTGCGGATCGGATAACGCTGGTCGCCGAAGCGCAGCTCTCCTTCGCCTTCTAGGATGAAGAACATCTCTTCCTCCCCATGATGGGAATGGAACGGACACTGGGCCTTGCCCGGCGGCACGACCGTCAGGTTGTAACCGAGCTTCCGCGCTCCGATGTGCGCACCGATCTGGCCCCGACTGGATGTATAGAAACCGTTCTCCTCCACGTCGTCGAACTCCACTGCGTCGAGATTCATGATCGGCTTCATCACCCGTCTCCCGTGTTTGCCGTGCGTAGCGGTCGGGATTGGACACGCAGCGCGACCTGCGCGCAATCACAACCGGATGGATTCCCGCTTTCGCGGGAATGACGGCTGTTTCGCGTCACTCCCGCGAAAGCGGGAGTCCATGCCTTGATCCGGCCGGTGGCGATTCCACGCGGCCGACGTGACGGTGGAACGGGAACAGCTTACGATCGCACGCGACCCCTATAACAAGACGTCGAGGGAGAGCGATTCATGAACAGGAACCCCGCCTGGAGTCTCGTCGCTGCAATGTCGCTCGCGGCAGGCGCAGCCCACGCCGGCCCGTACTCGGACGATCTTGCGAAGTGCCTCGTGAAATCCACCACGGCCGACGACAAGGGCACGCTCGTCCGATGGATCTTCGGCATCGCCGCCCTGCATCCGCAAGTGTCGAACGTATCGGCCATTACCGAGGCCCAGCGTGTCGAGCTCAACAAGAAGGTCGCGGGCCTGTTCGAATCGCTGCTGACTGAACGCTGTCGCGCCCAGACCGTCGAAGCCGTTCGCTACGAAGGAGCCGGCACCATCGAGGCAAGTTTCGGCATCCTGGGCGAAGCCGCCATGACGGAGATGTTCTCGGATCGCAGCGTCAATGAAGGACTCGGCGAGTTCACCAAGTACCTGAACGAAGACAAGCTCATCAGCGTGCTTGGCGGCGCCGCCGCGGACAAGAAACCCTGAGAGCAGCCTGCTTGATCGCCCTTCGATCGCTTGCCGTACTCTGCCTTTGCGCTGCCGGCTCGATGGCGAGCCTCGCCGCAACGGATGCCCCGCCGCGACGGGTGATCGATATCGATGTGTCGAAAGCGCAAGCGCCGGTCGATCGTTTCTTCGACCTGGCGATCGGATCGGACTTTCCGGGCACGCTGATTCGCCCGGACACGCAGGCGCACCTGAAGACGGCGGTCGATGAGCTCGGCTTTCGCTACGTCCGCTTCCACGACATCTTCCACGATGTGCTCGGCACCGTTCGCACGGAAGGCGACCGCATCGTCCACGACTGGACGAAGATCGACCAGCTCTATGACCAGTTGCTCGCGAAGAATATCCGGCCGTTCATCGAGCTTGGCTTCACGCCGCAGGCCATGGCCACATCCGGGCAGACGATCTTCTACTGGAAGGGCAATACGTCGCATCCGAAGCACGACGCCTGGCGCGCGCTCATCGACGCGTTCGTTCGCCATCTGTTCGAACGCTATGGCGCGGATGAAGTCCGCCAGTGGTACTTCGAAGTCTGGAACGAACCGAACCTCGACGGCTTCTGGGAACGAGCGGACCAGAAAGCCTACTTCGATCTGTACGCGCTGACGGCCAAGACGATCAAGGCGATCGATCCGTCCCTGCGAGTCGGCGGGCCGTCGACGGCGGGCGCCGCGTGGGTTCCGGAGTTCCTGGACTTCGCCGCGAAGAACGGTGTCGCCGTCGACTTCGTCACGACACATACGTACGGCGTCGATGGCGGCTTCCTCGACGAGAAGGGCGAAAGCGACACGAAACTATCCGCCTCACCCGATGCGATCGTCGGCGACGTCCGTCACGTGCGCGAACAGATATCGCGATCCGCATTCCCCAATCTGCCGCTCTACTTCACGGAATGGAGCACGAGTTACACGCCTCGCGACTCGGTGCACGACTCCTACATCAGCGCGCCATACATCCTCTCGAAGCTCAAGGCGACGCAGGGAATGGTCCAGGCGATGAGCTACTGGACCTTCACCGATCTGTTCGAAGAGCCGGGGCCGCCGCCCTCGCCGTTTCATGGCGGCTTCGGTCTAATGACCCGTGAAGGCATCCGCAAGCCCGCCTTCTTCGCTTACAAGTACCTGCATGCACTCGAGGGAAATGCGGTGCCCGCGGCGGACACCGAGAGCTTCATCTCGACGAGTCCGTCGCGGACGGCGATCGTGCTCTGGGACTGGGAACACCCCGACCAGAACGTGAGCAATCGTTCCTTCTACACAAAAGCCACGCCGACGCGGCCGGCGCCGTCGGCGGATCTCGTATTTCGGGCATTGCCGCCGGGCAGCTATCGGCTCGAGGTCCGGCGCACGGGCTACCGCGCGAACGATGCTTACACCGCGTATCTGGAGATCGGCTCCCCCAAGGACCTGACTCGCTCTCAACTCCAGCAACTGAACGAGTTGACCGTCGACAACGCCGAGACGAATCGGCAAGTGAAGGTGGCTCACGATGGACTGCTCCGGTTCACCGTTCCCATGCGCGTGAACGATGTCGTGCTCGTCACGTTGAGCGCTGAAAAGAGCCGGCAATAACGGTCTGTTCGACCGGGAATCTACTTACGTGGGTTCCGCTACTGCGGCCATCGTGCGCTGCAGCTCAAATTCCTCTACGAAGGCTGCCGCGACGCGCAGCGATAGGCGTTGCCCGACAACGCGAACAGGGGGATATCGTGAACAGACATGCCATGCAGCTTGCGATGTGTTCAGCGCTCTTCGCGGCCAGCGCCGCACAGGCGCAGACCACACCACCGGCAGAGACACCGGAAGAAGTCATCGTCACCGGCATCCGTCACAGCATAGCGACGTCGGTCGACGTAAAACTGGAATCGAACTCGATCGTCGAAACGATCTCGGCCGAGGACATCGGCAAACTGCCGGACGTCAGCATCGCCGACTCGATCGCGCGCTTGCCCGGACTCGCCACGCAACGCGTGGATGGACGCTCGCAGGTCATCAACGTGCGCGGCATGTCGGAACAGTTCGTAGGTACGACGCTGAACGGGCGTGAGCAGGTCAGCACCGGCGACAGCCGAGGCGTGGAGTTCGACCAGTATCCGGCCGAGCTCATCAATGCAGTCACTGTCTACAAGACGCCGGATGCCTCGCTCATTGGGCAAGGCCTGTCGGGCACTGTGAATCTGCAGACGATCCATCCATTGAGCCTGGACGAGCGCCGCGTCGTGTTCGGCGCATCCGGCGAGTACAACTCGCTCGGCGACGTCAGCGCCGACAGCGAGGATCTCGGTTATCGGGCGAGCTTCTCGTACGTGGATCAGTTCGCTGACAACACGCTCGGTGTTGCATTCGGCATCGCGCGGCTGAGCTCGCCATTCCAGGAGGAGCATTACAAGGAATGGTGGTGGGCGAACACGAATCTCTACGGCACACCGCAGGCGGGGAAGCCGGATGACGCGATCGCGCTGCAGGGCTCGGAGGGATGGGTGAAGTCGCGCGACCTGATACGCGATGGCGCCATGGCGGTCCTCGAGTACAAGCCCAACGAAGTCTTCCACAGCGAGGTCGATCTCTACTATTCGAAGTTCAGCCAGGAAGAGGTCATGCACGGCGCCATGTGGACCAACGATCCGTGGTGGAACGGCGGCGCCGTGAGCTATGCAAACGCCGGCCTCACCGACAAGGATGGCCTGCCCATCGTCACCGACGGCGCACTCAACGGCGTGCAACCCGTCGTCCGCAACGACGACAACGACCGCGACGACAAGCTGTACTCGGGCGGCTGGGCGAACACGTTCACCATGGGTGCGTGGGCGCTCGATGTCGACCTGAACTATTCGAAGGCTGAGCGCGAGCAGACGACGCTGGAGACTTACGCGGGACTGCTGGGCCCGCAGAGCATCGGGTTCGACATCCCGCTGTCGTCCCGCTTCGGCGATTACTCGTTGCCTGATCTCTCCTCCTCTACCGCCGTCTATCTCTGGGATCCGCAGCAATGGGGTCACGACGGGCGCCAGGAAGATTCGATCCAGGAAGACCGGATCAAGGCCGGCCGCATCAATCTGGGTCGCAGTTTCGAGATGCCCTTCGTGAGCGGCTTTGACGTTGGCGCGAACTTCAATCGCCGCACGAAGGAGAAGCGCGCGACGGTGTACTTCGCGGATCTGCCGGACGGACGCGCACCGACGCTCGTCGATCCATCGCTTCTCTATGCACCGACATCGCTCGGATTCGTCGGCATGGGACGCGTCATCTCATTCGATCCCAACGCGCTCATCCGCGATGGCTACTACGACGTGACCATCAGCGAGAGCAACGACGATCTGCGTAAGGACTACACAGTCGATGAAGACGTCGACACGTACTACGCGCAGATGGACATCGGCCTCGAGACGTCCGGCAATTTCAGCCTGCGGGGAAACCTGGGTGTCCAATACATCCTTTCGGACCAGTCGTCGACGGGATTCAATGCGAACGGCGGCGCCGTGGTCGGCGCCCAGACGCTCGGCACCGACTACACCGACACGCTGCCGAGTCTCAATCTCGTCGCGGACTTCGGCAGCGGATGGATCGCACGCACCGGCGCCGCGAAGACGCTGATGCGGCCGCCGATCAACTACCTGAGCGCCGACAGCGATGCGAGCGTAAACACCACGACGCGCGAATGGGGCGGTAGTGGCGGCAATCCGCTGCTGGAGCCCTACCGGGCCACTGCGTACGACCTATCGCTCGAGAAGTACATCGCCGATGCGAGCTACGTGAGCGTGGCGATTTTCTACAAGGACCTCGAAAGCTACATCTATCAGCAGAATATCCCGTGGGACTTCACCGGCTACGACGACAACGGGATCACGCCGATCTCGAACATGGGAACGTTCAGCACCTGGGCGAACGGCACGGGCGGCTACATGCGCGGCATAGAGGGTGCGACCACATTGACGGGCGATCTCATCACGGACGCACTGGCCGGATTCGGCATCCAGTTGAATGCGTCGTACACAGAATCGTCGATCGATCCCGATGGTCCCGATGGCGGCTCGACGACCGATACGATCCCGGGCCTTTCGAAGGTCGTGGCCAACGGCACGTTGTTCTTCGAGCGCAACGGCTTCTCGGCACGAGTCAGCGGACGCTATCGCGATCAGTATCGAGGCGAATACGGCGCGCTCTTCGGACAACGGACGTATCGCTACACGCTCAGCGAAACCCAGGTCGACCTGCAGCTCGGCTACGATTTCCAGGGCGGAACGCGGTTCGAAGGCCTGTCGCTGCTGTTCCAGGTGTACAACCTGAATGATTCGCCGTTCCGGACGACGGTCAGCGATTCGAACAGCCTGGGGATGACGTTCCCGGAGGAGTACACGGAGTACGGCACGCAGTACCTGCTCGGCTTCCGCTACAGCCTCCAGTGAGATGAATGCCGTCCGCTTCCGTTGGTGGCTCCTGCTGCTTGCGTTCGCACTGCACGCGGGTGCGAACGCCCAGTTCGTTCACACCAGGAACGCCGGCATCGTCGATGCGGAAGGCAGGTCGCTGCTGCTCGTTGGGCCGAATCTCGGCAACTGGCTGGTGTTCGAGGGCTACATGCTCGACATCGACGTGCAGGGCTGGAGCACGCCGACGGGGTTCGAGCTCGGCGTCACGCACGCGCTTGGCGGCAACCAACAGCAGGCAGATCGCTTCGTCGATCGCTGGCGCGAGAACTACGTCGATCGCAACACGCTCGGGCAGATCAAGTCCCAAGGCTTCAACAGCATCCGTGTGCCGTTCTCCTATCGGCTCTTCTGGGATGGAAAACGACTGACCGACGAAGGGTTCCGTCACTTCGATCGGATCATCGGGTTCTGCCGCGAGCTCGGCCTGTACGTGCAGTTCGACATGCACGCCGCGCCGGGATACCAGAACCCCGGCCATCACAGCGACAACCCGAGCGAGGAAGTCCGCGAATCGGTCCGCTTCTGGGCCGACTGGAGCAACGTCGAACTGGCGGCGAAGATCTGGCAGCACGTCGCTCGCCGCTACGCCGACGAGCCTGTCATCTGGTCATGGGATCTTCTCAACGAACCCGTCACGCGCAACGATGCCGAGAAGGGGCGGCTCGAAGCCTCCTATCGGGTCATCACCACGGCGATCCGAAGCGTCGATCGCAACCATCTCATCAGCGTCCAGGGCGACTGGTGGGGCTCCGATTTCAGCCCCCTGACGAACAAGTGGGACGACAAGCTCGTCTTCCAGACCCATCACTATCCGAAGCAGGATGAACTGCAGGCGCACGACACGATGCGCGGCGGCCTGGGGGATCGCCTCCGGCATGCGCGGAAGCTGGGGATTCCACTGTGGCTCGGCGAATTCGGGGAGAACAGTTACCCCGTGCTGCGGGGCATCGCTGACTGGTCGCTCGCGAACAACGTCGGCTACGCGCCGTGGTCCTTCAAACGCATCGAAACCGATCGTGCGCTGTGGTCGATCCGCAAGACCGACGGCTACCAGCGAGTCATCGACTACATCAAGAGTGCGACTTACCCGAAGAAACCGGGCCGCAAGCCGCCCGCCGATGCTTTCGGGGTGCTGATGGACTTCGCTGACGCTGTCCGCAACGACAGCAGCAATGTGACGGCCGTTCCAGGATTTCTCGAAGCCGTTAGACCGGTGTCCACGGCGAAGGCTGCTTCGACACCGGCACGGTAGGCGTTTCATCGACATGCGTATCGATCGGCCGATTCCAATCGGCCGGCGATTGCTCGAACATGAGACGTATTCCGCGGCCACAGTAGCCGCGCGAGAGCAAGATCCTCGGAATAGTCAGCTCAGCCATCCGCCGCCATGGACTTCCTCGACACCGCCTTCTATCTCGTCAGCACAGCGCTTGCGCTCTATTTCTCGTATGTGCGCTTCCGGGCGCGCATGCCGCTGTTCGGTCACGCGATGATGGGCACTGCCCTCTTCCACCTGATGTTTGCGCTCGAAGGGATGGACCTGCCGGCGAACATCGCCGCCGCGGCATTCGTGCTCCTGTACATGAAGAGCCTGGCCATCCTGCAGGAGCATGGACTCAGCGACGGCTCCCTGTCCTGAGACCACTGCCGTCATTGCCGCGAAAGCGGGAGACCTTCTCTCCGTCACTCCCGCGAAAGCGGGAGTCCATGCCTTGGTTCCGGATGGATTCCCGCTTTCGCGGGAATGACGACGATTAGCCCATCACCGACCGTGCAAACTCCTGCCACGGCGCACTGAAGCCGATCAGAAACCTCAGCGGCTCCGAAAGCAGCACGAACCCGCCGCCCCAGAGCGTCACCGGATGCAGCCGGCCACGAGTATGGAAATCGTGCACGGCCATCGCGATCAGGAATCCGTTCACCAGCACGACCGCTCCGACGACACCGGGCACGATCGTGACGCCCAGCATTGCATTCGCCTGCATCACGATCCGGGCGAGCGCGGGAATGATCAGGCTCGACGTCGCGAGCACAATGAATCGCTTGTGGCTGTCCATCTGACGGCGCTTCAGGATGCCAAGCGTCGCGAACACCGCAAAGAGCGTGACGCTGGACATCGGGAAGATCAGGAAGACGAAGGGATCCGCGAGCGTATCGGCCGTGGCATCGGTGTGGATGCGACGATGACTGTGAAGCGCCACGTAAAGCCCCGAAACGACGATGGCTGCGGCGATGGCACCCCCCGCAATCCCCATCTTGCGATGAACGTCGCGTCGCCCTGCCGCAATCAGCGCGGTCTGAACGATCAGCAGGAACACCCACGCGGTGCAAAGGCCTCCATGAATATGGACGGCCGGAGTGAGCACCGGTGTGGGTGCACTGTTCAGCGCGACAAAGAAATAAGTGGGACCGAAGCCAACGAGCGTCACCATCGCCAGGGCGAACGCCATGCTGACGAAAAACCGTCGATCGCTCAGCAACTGAGCCTGCGCCACGCTGATCGCCATGACCGATCTCCCCGACGGGCAGTGCCGACAGTGTCGAACGTAGCAGATCGATCAGCGCGGCACACTTGTACGGTCGTCCATGAACGCCTGCTTCGCAGCTATGAGCACCGATACCGGTTGGCAGCGCGACAGGCTCTGCCTTCGGCGAAGCTTGCGTCATCGCGCGCTGGGTACCCACACCGAAGTGGAAACCGATGCGCGCAGGGACGTGTCTCCGGGCCGGACATGCATCGGCTTCGTTCAAAGACGCTTCGGGTCCAGCACGACGTGCTTGATCTTCTCGCGATTCCACGTGTACGTGACGTGCACCCGTCCGTCACGCGTCTGGATCACAGCCGGGTACGCGTATCCGTGCGGCAACGGTTGATCCTCGAGCGTGGCGACCATCGACCAAGCAACGCCATCCTCCGACAGCGAGAGGTTCAGCGGGTATCGCACACCGTAGTCGGCGCGAGTGCCCGTCGCTGCCGGTCCGCTCTCCTCGTTCTCCACGACCGGTGCGACTGCGGGCGCTGGCCGATCGCGCCAGTTGTAGACGAGGAGCTGTCGTCCATCGGCGAGCGTCACAGCATCGCTGCCGGAGTTGGGCATGAAGAGTCCGGTCGACGTCGACTTGCTCCAGGTCCGCCCCTGGTCCGACGACCAGTTCGTCACGACGACCATTTCCTTCGTGCGCGAGAGAAGCTGCAGCCGGCCGTCCTTGTGAATGAGGACGCTCGGCTGAATCGCGTTGAACTGGTCCGCATCGTTGAGCGCTTCGCTGCGCTCCCAGGTCTTGCCGAGGTCCCGGGTGCGTTCGACATGAATGTGCCAGCCGTGATCGTCTTCCGTGCTCGACGGCGCGAGGATCGTGCCGTCGGCGAACTGCACTGGCTTGTTCTTGATCGGTCCGAAAATGCCGTCGGGCAAGCGACGCGGCTTGCTCCACGTGCGCCCACCATCCTTGGACGTGATCAGCATCCCCCACCATGCCTGCGGGGACGGGCCCACTTTGTAAAAAAGCATGAGCGGACCTTTGCCGGGCTGGAAGAGCACGGGGTTCCAGGTCGGATAGCGGTCAGCGCCCGCTACTCCGTCCGCGACCTGTACACCGGGCATCCATTTTCCGTTCACACGTCGCGACACGTAGATGCAGACGTCCGGATTCTTCTCGTTCGTCCCACCGAACCAGGCCGCGAGCAATGCTCCGCCGCGAGTCTCGACGATCGTCGACGCATGAACACTTGGATAGGGACCCGAGTCGTAGATGAACTCCTCGCTCACGACCGCGGGATGCGGGATCGCCAGCAGCGAGGTGAATGCAAGGACGAAACCGAGCGCTGCGATCTTCCAGCTCATGAGACTCACGCTGTACCGGGACCTGACAAGCGTGCCACAGCCGCACCCACGCGGCGCATCGGCGCCGCATCAGACGAACCCTGACGCCCCACTCATCCGCCTTCGGAACGAACGCCCTGCAGCTCGGCCGCCTCCCCGCACGCCCCTAAGGCATCCGCTGATTCGGAATATCGAGCTAATGCCTCCGAGTGGCAAGGCCGCTACAGAGGCATCGCCCATCCGGCGAGAAGCCTCTCTTTCCAGGAGCGTTGCAGTGGATCTCTCCAAGCTCAGTATCAATTCACGCCTGATCGGCGCGTTCGGCATCATCGTCGCGATCCTCGTCGTTCTGATCATCACGGCCAAGATCAGCCAGAACAAACAGGTCGCCGCGCAGGAAATGAACATCCACACCTACGAGGTCCTGGGTGAAGCCGATGAGATCCTCGCGAGTCTGATCAACATGGAGACCGGCGCGCGCGGCTTCATGCTCACCGGCGTGGAAGGCTTCCTCGAACCGCTCAACTCCGGCCGCGACGCCTTTCAGACGAGCTGGACGCAGGCGAAGACGCTGACCGCGGACAACCCGACCCAGCAGCGCCGCCTCGATGATTTGAAGAGCACGATGTCTTCGTGGAATACGCAGGCCGTCGAACCCGGCCTCGCGCTGCGCCGCGAAGTCGCGTCGGGCGCGAAGAGCATGGACGCGATCGTCGCATACGAACGCGAAGCGCGCGGCAAGTCCGGCATGGACCAGATGCGCAAGCAGCTCGCGGAGATCAAGGATGCGGAAGACGACCTGCTCGGTGAGCGCATCGCCGAAGCGGCCGCGGCCCGCGCTTCCGCAAACTTCGTCCTGATCGGCGGCGGCGGTGCCGCAGTTGCGCTGGCCATCATCCTGGCGATCGCAATCGGCCGCAGCATCGTGACGCCGCTGCGCCAGGTGCTCCGTGCAACTGAAGACCTTCGCTCTGGCGAAGGCGACCTGACGTATCGCCTCCCCGCGATGGGCGCGGAGTTCGGTGAGATCTCCAACTCGATGAACGGCTTCATGGAGAAGCTCCAGACCATCATCTCCGGCAGCAAGGACGCGACGGCGAACATGTCTTCGGGCGTCATGCAGATCGCCCGCGGCAATGACGACCTGAGCCAGCGCACGCAGGAACAGGCGGCTGCACTCGAAGAAACGGCTTCGAGCATGGAAGAGATGACCGCCACGGTGAAGCAGAACGCGGACAACGCGCGTCAGGCGAACCAGCTGTCGAGCAATGCACGCACCCATGCCGAGAAAGGCGGTTCGGTCATGCAGCGCGTCGTCGGCGCGATGGACGAGATCAACGGCTCCAGCCGCAAGATCGCGGACATCATCGGCGTCATCGACGAGATCGCCTTCCAGACGAATCTCCTCGCTCTCAACGCTGCGGTCGAGGCAGCGCGTGCCGGCGAACAGGGCCGCGGCTTTGCAGTGGTCGCGACGGAAGTCCGCAGCCTCGCGCAGCGCAGCGCCACCGCCGCCAAGGAGATCAAGGATCTCATCAGCGACTCGGTGCAGAAGGTCAAGGTCGGTTCGGAGCTCGTCGACGAATCCGGCAAGACGCTGGATGACATCATGGACGCGGTGAAGAAGGTCAGCGACATCGTGGCCGAGATTGCCGCCGCCAGCGAAGAGCAGGCGACCGGCATCGAGCAGGTCAACAACGCCGTTTCGCAGATGGACGAGACCACGCAACAGAACGCCGCGCTGGTCGAAGAAGCGTCGGCCGCGAGCAAGTCGCTCGAGGAACGCGCGCAGTCACTCGTGTCGCTGATGTCCCAGTTCAAGACGGGCGCGGTCGCGGAAACACGCGTCGCACCGGTCGCCCACGCTCAGCCGACGAGAGTCGTGAAGATGGCGCCGCGCAAAGCCGCATCTCGCCCCGCGAGGCCGGCTCCCGCAGCAAAGGTCAGCGGCAGCGATGTCGCATGGAAGGAGTTCTAAGATGAGCCAGATCAATTCGACCGGTGCCCGCCAGGTCCTGTCCTTCCAGCTGGGAGGAGAGACCTACGCCGTGGATATCCTGCGAGTCGTCGAGATTCGCGGCTATTCGCCCGTCACGCGCATTCCCGAAACGCCGCATCACATGCTCGGCGTGCTCAACCTTCGCGGCAACATCGTCCCCACCATCGACATGCGTCGTCGCATCGGGATCGAAGCCGTCGAGCCATCGGCACTGACGGTCGTCGTCGTTCTCTCGGTGGAAAGCAACCGTGGCCGGCGTGACTTCGGACTGGTCGTCGACGGCGTCTCTGACGTACTCGATATCCCGGGCGAGAACATCCGTCCGGCTCCGGATGTCGTCAACACTCACGGCGAAGAGCTCGTGAACGGCCTGGCACAGGTCAACGACCGCATGGTCCTTCTGCTCGACATCGACCGCATGCTCGGTGGCGAGACAGTCGAAGTCGCTGCGGCGGCCTGACCGCAGCCAGCGGCAGCGCCACGCTACTCGACGTAGGGTAGCGTTGCGCGATAGTCGTCGAGCTCGCGCCGATAGATCAGGAGATCGTCTTCGAGCTGCGGAATGCGGGCTCTGATTTCGCCTTTGCGCTCCGCCATGTGCTTGCTGTCGACCAGCAACTGGGCGCGCTGCTCGTTCGTGATCGTCGTGTCCAGGATCTGCGCCGCGACGCTGACGAGCCCGGCATCGATGCTGTCCATCTCGGCGCGCATCGAATCGATCTCCGCCGCCGTCGAGCCGACACGCGAACGCAGCGTATGGAGCTGCCTGCCGGTCTGATACGCGTCGACGAAATCGGCATCGAGATCCGCCGGACAAACACCGTTGTATCCGTTGCCGCGGGAGCCGATGCGAAATCCGTTCAGCGGCTTGCAGAACTCACGTAGCCCCTGCTCTCGACCGGCCTGATACTCCGCCAGATCCGGCGAGATGCCATGCTTGCCGCAGGACTTGCGGTACTGACCGATGCGATTGCCGGAATAGCCGACCACGCCATCTTCGTAGCCCACCGTCCGCCAGTCCGTCGCCATGCATTCGTTGGCGCTCATCGACGAGCACCCCGCAACCGTAGCCGTGACGCAGGCGAGACCAATCGCCAGCAACTTCGAATGAAACCCTTGCATGAAGGCCGCCCCGCTGAGAACCTGAGCGGACGTTAGCCACGGGCGCGTGAACCGGATGTGAAGAGTTTCACAGGTCGCGGGGAATCCGGCTTGTTGCGGTGCCGTTCAGCTTCACCCTCGTCATTCCCGCGATAGCGGGAATCCGTGTCCCACAGCTCCCGACCCCGCGTGCACCTTCGGAAAGGGAGCAGTTGATGCCTCATCCGGCTCGCTGCTCATCGCTCATCGCTCTGATCCCCGCTTTCGCGGGGATCACCTTTCAGGTCGACGTCGGCGTGCTCGCCTCGTAGGCCTTCACGACGATGCGCCAGCCATCTTCGAATTTCAGCAGGCTCATGTGATCGAGTGCTTTCATGTCGGGATAGTCGAGCTCGATCACCGCGGTGGCGACGTTGCCGGTTACGGTCACTGAGCGTATCCAGCGCCGACGCAGATTCTCATCACGCGGGGCGCGGCCGCTGGAAGATTGCGCGATATAGACGCTTGCCGGACGCTGACCGTACTTGCCGTCCTTCACGCCGACGAGCATCCCGTCCGTAGCGAAAGCGCGGCGGAAGTGATGTTCCTGGCCGGTGGCGTGACCGTCGAGATAGGCCTGCAGCGGAATCGTTACTGCGTGGACGTCTGCGCCCGATGCGCTCACGTCGGCGCTGCGCAGCGCAACGCCCATGTCGATGACGACTTTGCCGCGGGTGTTGCCGTTGCGATTGTGGCGCTGCGCATCGACCACGGCATCGAGCGGATAGTTGCCGTCGATGTTGATCCGGATCTTGTTTGCCGCGATCAGCGGCGCAAGACCTTCGAGTGCTTCCTTTACGTTCCAGGGTGGTGTCGCGAGACAGACGATGCGGCCCGCCGCGCAAACCGACGGTGCTACGGCGCCGGCCATGCTGATCAGGCGACCGCCATCGCGCAGAACGCGATCGGCGCGTGCGAGCGTATCGCCGCCGACGGTATCGATGACGATGTCGACGTTGCGCACGACTTCTTCGAACTGCACAGCTTTGTAATCGATGACTTCGTCGGCACCGATCGACTTCAGGTATTCATGATTGCGGGCCGACGCCGTCGCGATCACGTAGGCGCCCTTCGCCTTTGCCAGTTGCACGACGACCGAACCGACGCCGCCGGCGGCGCCCGGCACGAGTACGCGCTCGCCGGCTTTTACAT
This sequence comes from Povalibacter uvarum, assembly GCF_014202975.1. Taxonomy (GTDB): domain Bacteria; phylum Pseudomonadota; class Gammaproteobacteria; order Steroidobacterales; family Steroidobacteraceae; genus Steroidobacter; species Steroidobacter uvarum. The sequence goes on along the minus strand of NZ_JACHHZ010000007.1, from coordinate 251,769 downwards.
CGGCGCCCTTCACCAGGAAGCGCCATGCTGCGACAGATACCGTGGGATAAGCCGCGGCTTCCGCCATGGAGAATGCGAATGGCTTCGGCACGATCTCCGTGACCGGCACCGTAACGTACTCGGCGTAGCTGCCGCTGCGCTCGCGCTGGTTGACGATGCCCGCGACGAGGTCGCCGCACTTGAACTCGGTCACACCACTGCCGAGTGCGATGACTTCTCCCGAGAAGTCCCCGCCGGGAGTCGCCGGAAACTTGAATCGCCCTGCTTCCTGCAGCTTCCAGTCGACCGGATTGATGCTGGCGTAGTGAACACGCACGAGCACTTCTCCCGCGGCTGGCGCAGGCACCGGCACTGACTCCACACGAAGCGACTCGGGACCACCGGCTGCATGAATACGAGCCGCGCGCATCGTCGCAGGCGGCGCGGCACAAGCGTTGGCTGATTCCTTCGTCCACGCATGGGGCGACACGACCAGCAATAGCACCAAAGACACGAGCATCGGGAACCGGACTTTCACAACTTTCTTCCTGTGCGAAACGGGCGGCTTGTAGATGCAGCAGCGTGGCGAAAATTGCGACCGATGCGACGAGACGAGGTCGGTGTGCTGCGAGTCGATGAGCTGATCCGGGTGATTGCCCTTTCGGGCATCGATCGATGCACGCTGGCTGCCCATGGCTGCGTCATTGTGCCTAGAATCCCACAGCTTCAAACAGGGAGTGGATATGAATCGGGCTCGCCTTCTCCTGATTGCATCGCTGATGGCGACGAGCCTCGCGTCGGCCGTCCACGCATCGAACGCTCGGTTCACGACCGCCAACTGCCCAAGAGAGATTTCGCTCGAACGCGTACGGTGCGGGACCGTTCGTGTGCCGGAGAACTACGATCGTCCAAAGGATCGCCAGATCGATCTGCATGTGCTCGTGCTCGATCCGCTGGATGGCTCGACTACGAAGACTGCTCAATACGACCTCGAGGGTGGACCTGGTGGGAGCAGCGCTACTTTCGTGGATTTCTACGCCCGCGACGGCGCGTCTTATCGCGCCCATCGAACGATCGTGCTGGCTGACATGCGTGGCACCGGCAAGTCGCATGGCCTGTATTGCCCTCGGATCGACGCTGAGCAGAACGCGTCGCCGTACGCTCCGATGTATCCGCCCGCGCTCGTGAGCGAGTGTCGGCAGCAACTGGAAGAGACCGCGGATCTCGCGAGCTACTCGACGCGCAATGCGGCACGAGACATCGATGAAGTTCGACGCGCGCTCGGCTATGAGCAACTCGATCTGTTCGGGATCTCGTATGGAACGATGCTGGCCATGCGCTACATCAAGGACTTCCCCAAGTCCGTGCGCTCCGCCGTGCTGCTCGGCACAGTTCCGGCCGACCGGACCCCGCCCAGATTCCACGCGCTGGTCGCCGACTCCGCACTCGGGCAACTCTTCGGCGACTGCCGCCGGGATGATGCTTGCTCGGTCGCGTTCAAGACTCCGGATGCAGACCTGGAGCAGGCCCTCGAGCGACTGAATGCGCCAGACGCGCCGGTAAGCAGCGAAGTATTCATGGAGAAGTTGCGCACACTGATGTACTCGCCGGGCGGCGCCCGACGCGTTCCGTTCGTCGTGAATCGCGCCGCGCAAGGCGATCTGCAGCCGTTTCTCGAAGCGACCAGACCAACGCAGGGGCCACACTTCGCGGAAGGGCTATATCTCTCCATGACATGCGCCGAAACGTTCGCCGCGATCGATACGAGCGCTGCGATCACCGCGTCGGCGCCGACACGCTTCGGGGCCTATCGATTGCGTCGTCAGCAAGAGGCGTGTCGCGAATGGGCGCCCGCCAGAAAGGATCCCGACGCGTTCACGACGCCGAGCTTCGACGGGCCGGTCCTCATGATCTCCGGCCGACTCGACCCCGTGAGTCCACCGGACTGGGCGGAGAGCATGACGAAGATCTATCGCAACAGTCGTCACTTCGTCATCCACGAGGGCGCTCACATCGTCGATGGCCTTTCGAACCTCGACACGTGCTTCGATCCGCTGGTGCTCGCCTTTCTCGAGCAGCCGACGGCGAACATCGACGCATCCTGTCTCAGGAACATGAAGGCCCCGGTCTGGCGCGTGCCGTAGGGAAAATCCGCTCGGCGGCGCCACACATATATATGTGTATATGTTCGATGCGCTCAGTCGGCCGCACTCCGCCGCAACCGCTGTTCGCTCCCATCAGAGGAATGAACAGTGATCGCGACGACCGCGCTGTTCTCGCGCTCTATCCTCACGCGCCGCGATGGGTCATGGTCAAAGTAGTAGAGATCCTTTCCGAGCGGGGACAGTGTGATCGTCGGCCAGCGGGCGCGGTTTGCCACGAGCACTCCAGCGATCGTTTCGAGCTTGTAAGGCCCGAACTGGCCTGCGACCTCATCCGCTGACGCGAGCGCCTTCGGTTGCGCCTTGGCGCTGAGAGCATCCAACGCCCACTGCGCATCGGTACGTGCTGCACCGGCTATCGAACCGCCTAGTATCTTTTGCAGCGCCAACTCGTGAGCGCGTACCAGCGCGCGCTCTGCAGCCACCTCCACATCCGGCTTCACGCCATCGCCTTCCCAGTTGCGGCCGTTCACCGGATTGCGCGGCGATCCGGTCGATATGAACAGGGTGTAGCCCTGCGGCGTCGTGAACTGCGCCCCCGGATTGGCGGCGCCGCCGCTTCTCGCACCTACGATCGCGGCACGCTGCGCCGACTGCAGCGTAAACGCGATCGCTTCCGCAGCCGACCCGGTGCGACCGCTGGTGAGGACGTAAACGGGCACCGACAACATCGGTTTCGCATACGTCCGGGCAGGACGTTCGCTCGTGGTGCCCTGCCGCGAGTGGAAAGTGTTGTACACGTCGGCCTTCTCGTCAACGAATGCACTGACGAGGTAGCCGACCATCGCAGGCGAGCCGCCCCCGTTGCGACGAAGATCGATGATCACGGCATCGGCGTCGCGACTCATCGCCAGCGCCGAGTCGGCGCTCCGCTTCGATGGCGAATCGACATCGGCGAAATCTATGTGCGCCGCGTAGGTGAGCTCCATGTACGCGACATTGCCGTGCAGGCGCTCAATCCTCGCGAAGCCGTAGTTCGTGCGGCTCTCCGGCAGTGCGCTGCCGGGCCTCGATGTCTGGCTGCGCGGCGCTTCCCGCGAGTTCCAGCGCACGTCGAAATGTCCGTCGAGCGGCTTCAGCCGCCGGGTCAACTCGACCGCGAGGTCACGCTGATCGTCGAATCGATCGAAGTCTCCCGCAGCGGCGGACTTTCGCAAACCCGTCGCGATCTCTTCCGCGCGCCTCGGGTCGAAGTACTTCGATTCGATCAGAGCCGCGACCGACTCGACGTCCTGACGCGGCTCAGCGTTTGCGATCAACGGCAGGCCTGTGACGATCAGCGCGAACAGGGCATAGCGACTCATGCTCGATCCTCGGCCGGGTGATCAGCATAGGATGCACCAGCGACCGCAAACGTCGCAGCAACGAAGTGCTTTTTCGCAATCAACGCCTGAGATGGGTCCCCGCGTACGCAGTGATGACGACGTCAGCCGGTCGGCCGCAGCGGCAGTTTCCGCAAGCGCTGCCCCGTCGCCGCGAAGATTGCATTGGCGACAGCGGGCGCAGTCGGAGGCACGCCGGCTTCGCCGACCCCATCGGGACGGGATTGCCGTCGAGGAGCACCGTGCATGCGCCGCACATACCCATGCCGCACCCGTACTTCGTGCCCGTCATCCGCAGTCCATCCCGAAGCGCCCAGAGCAGCGGCGTGTCGGTGTGATGGACCGTCACGGTCCGGACTTGATCGTTCACATTGAGTTGAAAGGCACGCATGGAACCCCCGCACGTCGTTCGCCGGTGCAGAACAGGTGCAGAAAGACCATGGCGCACGAAGAATTGCGCGGCGGCAGGGACAAACGGCACGTTCCGGTGACGAATCCGCGGACTCGCGACGTGTCCCTTCGGTCAGTGCCGAGTGCAATGCCGCTCGCGTAAATTCGGGACTGGCAGTCCTCGCAGTCACAGGGAGCAGCGTCATGAAAGTTGCGTATTCCGCCGTCGGCATCACGGTCGAGAACAAGCCCATCCTCGGACACGTGATCGTCGAGAGCGACGCCACGCTGCAGACCAGCGGGATCAGCTACAAGATCGATGCCTGGCACTTCGCCAGCGAGGGCCTCATCTATTCAGGCGGCGGTGCTGCCTCCGACAAGATCACGATCCTGCGGGGACCAACGCCCGACAAGGTGTCGCCGAGCGGCTCGCGCTGGCGAATGGGTCAGTGGCAGGCGGACTCCGGCGTAGTGTTCAAAGGCGTCGACAATGCGGCGCTCACGGCGACCACCGCGTTCTATCAACGCCTGCCGCCGCGCATCGAATTGCAGTGCGATTTCACGCACGACCCGCCGTACGGACCCTTCCAGCCGAAGGGATGGCTCAAGCTCATCTGGAATCCCCAGTTCGTCATGTTGCCGGGCGTGAAGACGACGTTCTTCTCCAGCTACGCCGGCTGAGCGAGTCGTTCCGCAACAGCCGCGGCGAGAGCATTGCCTCTCGTTGCGGCGTTGCGCGTCGGACCGATGTTTTTTTCCCGGCGCGTCGGATTTCCCCTGCCCCGTGCGTCCTCGGCAAGCATCCTGCAATTGCTGAACACTGGGAGAGATCGATGTCGACTCGCGCTGCCCTGATAACCGGCCTTCTGATCCTGGCCGGCCCTGCCCTCGTTCACGCCGAGCCCGCGGGACAGCGGGTCCGCGTCAACTCGATGGAGATGTACTACGAGGTCTCCGGCAAAGGCGATCCGCTGATCGTGCTGCACGGCGCCTATATGAACATTCCGGCGATGGGCGCGATCATTCCGAAGCTTGCCCAGACCCACACCGTGTACGCGCTGGAATTCCAGGGCCACGGCCGCACGACGGATATCGATCGGCCGATCACGTATCCGAATCTCGCGGACGATGTTGCTGCCTTCATGGACGCCGTGGGGCTCAAGAAGGCTGATGTGTTCGGCTATTCGATGGGCGCAGCCGCTGGACTGCAGCTCGCCATTCGCCATCCGCAGAAGGTGAACAAGCTGGCTGCCGCCTCCGTCGCTTACGACGCGGAAGGCTGGCAACCGGAGTTCAAGGCGTTCATTCCGCAGATGAAGGTCGAGATGATGCTCGACATGCCGTTCGCCGAGGACTACAAGAAACTCGCCGCGAATCCGAACGGCTTCCCTGCCCTGGTTGCGAAACTGATCGCACTGGAGAAGGAACCGATGGCGTGGGAAGCCGGCGTGAAGTCGCTCAAGACGCCCGTACTGATCATCACCGGCGATGCCGATGTCGCGACGCTCGAGCATTCCGTCGCCCTGTTCCGCCTGCTCGGGGGCGGCGTCATGGGGGACATGGGGAAGCCGTTGCCCGCTTCACGACTGGCAGTGATGCCGGCAACGTCGCACACGGCTGTCATCGATCAGCTCGATCTGCTGCACGGTTTCGTGGAGCCCTTCCTGCGAGGAGAGGTGCCGAAAGGCATCTTCCAGTAAAGCACTCGTCAGTGCAGGCGGTCGAGCATTCTCAGCTCGTAAACCACCAGCGCGATATAGCCGACGGCAATCGCGGCGAGCAGTGTCTCGCCGCGAATCGCCCCGCGAAACAGCCTCATCCGGCTGCAGGCTACGAGCGCCATTGCGCCCAGGCCCGTTAGCGTGAGCTTCGCTGCAGCAAACCATCCCAGCGCGTGCGGGACGAACTTTGCCATGACGGGATTCACCTCGACCGCACCCTTCGAGATCAGCAGGACGGTCAGGACGCCGTCGGATACGCACAAGAGCAGGATCGACAGGACCAGCGCAAAGACGCGGGGCGAATGCCAGTCGATGATCGGATAGAGGGTATCGGCAAGACGGCGGCCCGCCCGGCGGCGCGGATTGCGCGCTCCATGCCAGTAAGCCGCCAGTGTGCGGCGTCTGCGCTCGTTCCCGGAACGACGTTCGACGAGAGTCGTCTGCATGCCTCGCACTATGCTTTGACGCGCAGCTCAGCTGCGCGCGACTTAACGGAATGCCGGAAACAATATTTGTGAGCGACACAGGGAACAATCGACACGAAGTCCATGACGAGGGTAGTTTTCGGACACCGCGCAATCGAAACCTGGAGAGCAAGATGGCATCCCGTACGCTCCTCGCCCCTTTGTTCATTGTCGCGATCATCACGGGCTGCTCGCACGGGCCCGGTCATCCGCATGCGAAGCCGCAGCAGTCCGCTTCGGCGGCCACGTCCAGTCCAACGACCGTCGACATCCAGGGCGCCAGCGAATGGAAGAAGTCGCCGCACATGCGCGCGTACTACGAGGAGACGGTCGCCACCTTCGCGAACGGGGCCGACATCGACGTCGACGCGTACGAAGTACGCTCCTTCGCGATCTTCCGTGAGTTTGCACGGGCCAACGGCATGAATGAGGAAGGCATGATCGATCACCTCAAGCTCATCCCTCGTCAGGTCGTGGGCATCGTCAGGGAGGATCCGGGTGTACTGAAGAACTACGACAGCTTCTGGGCTGCGCTCGCCGGGCCGGATTGAGAGGCATTGGATCGAGCTCGAGGCCTAGGTCTTTCGATTTAGACGACGAGCGCGGGGATGACGGAAGGCACAGAATCCGCGCTCGTTTGTTGCATGTCCGCGGGCTTTCGTCTGCAATCGCGACCAGGGATGGATAACGCGGGACTGAATGAAAATGAATGCCTTTGAACGACGTCGCCGCGCGACGCTTTCGTTCTGCATCGTCATCTCCACGCTGCTGACGCTTCCTGTCGCCGCGCAGACGCTCGATGAACAGTACGCTTTCTATCTTGACGCCAAGTGCGACGAGATGAATTTCGAACGCGAAGGAGACGGCGTGCTGCTTCCCGGTCAGGCGGGGCCGCGGCTGGAGTCGTATTGTTCGGGCCTGCCCCCCACGGGCGGCGGCGGGTCCACTACTGCATCCGGCGGTGGCGCAGGCGCTTCATCGGGACAAGGCAGCGCAGTCTCGGACGCCACGTTGCGCCGAAGACGCGACCGTGCGCGCGGAGAGGAACAACCGGCGGCGGATGAAACGAGCATCGTCGAGGTGGGACGGCTGAGCGCGTTTTTGTCCGTGGACTATCAGCGCGAGCATCAGCACGCGACGCGCTACGAAACGGGCCGACGTTCCAATCTCGCCGGCCTGCTGCTCGGCTCCGACTATCGATTCGGAACGACCGGACTCATCGGTCTCGGGCTGCGACTGAACGAGCGCTCCGGTGATTTCGACAACGACACCGGCGACTTTCGTATTCGTGCGAACGGCGCAGTGCTTTACGGCTCCTGGTTTCCACGCCCCAGTGTATTCATCGACGCGAACGCAACGATCGATCGCCGCAAGCTGGAAGTGCAGCGCATCGTGACGGTGCGGAAGGAGGTGTTTGGCAATCCGATGTTCCCGCCGAACATCGTCTACGATCCGCCGCCGGCGGCCGTCGATGCCGACTCTGACAGTACTGAATGGAACCTCGAGCTGCGCTCTGGCGCGGACTTTTCCGCTGGCGTGTTCACATGGGGACCCCGAGTGGCACTGACTTCGCGCCGCACGGAAACGGATGCCTTCACCGAATCCGGCGATACTCCCATGACACTGGCATTCGATGCGCAGACCGAGGATTCGCTGCGCACGGCTGTCGGCTTTCAAGCGACCCGCGCCTTCAACCGGAGCACGGCAGTCTGGGTGGTGCAGTTCAACGCGGACTGGATCCACGAGTTCGAGGACGACCAGCGCATCATCACCGCGCGGTTCGCGGAGGACCTGCGCCCCGACCCGACGCAGCTCGCCTTCCTCGATGCGCCACCGGATCGCGATGTCTATGCCGGACGATTGAGTCTCGTCGCCGTCTTTGCTCACGGCTTCAGCGCATTCGCGAACATCGAAGGCCTCCTCGGGCACGACTACATCGACCGGTACGGCGCAACGCTGGGACTGCGCCGGGAGTTCTAGAGGGCTTGGTCCAGTTGTGGGTCCGGGCTTTAGCCGGACCCACAACAAGAGCCACGACAAGATGGCCGCGCCACTAGCTCGCCCCTCAGTAACGCGGGAAACTTGCGCCACCGGTGCTGCCGCCGGCCAAGGGGAACCCGCATGAAAGCAAGCAGAATCATTCTGACCGGTGCGTCTGAAGGCATCGGTCGCGCCCTTGCGCTCGAACTCGCTGCGCGGGGGACTCATCTCTCGCTGGCTGCACGGGATCGCTCGCGACTGGAAACCCTTGCGCAGGAATGCCGCGCTCTTGGGGCAGAAGCGCATGTCGTTCCGACGGATGTCACGAATCCACAGGATTGCGAACGCCTGGTCGACGAGACCGTCGCGGTCTTCGGCGGCATCGATGTCTTCATCCACAACGCGGGCATCACGATGTGGAGTCGCTTCGATGCACTGGGAGATCTCTCCATCCTGTCGCGGCTGATGGACGTGAACTATCTCGCGCCTGCAAGGCTCACGGCGCTGGCGCTGCCGCACCTGAAGCAATCGAAGGGATTGCTGGTCGCGGTCGCCAGCCTCGCGGGACTTACAGGCGTTCCCGAACGCTCCGGTTACGCGGCCAGCAAGCACGCGATGATCGGCTTCTTCGATTCCCTGCGCATCGAGCTTTCCGGCACCGGCGTCGATGTGAGCGTGATCGCGCCGGATTTCGTCGTGAGCGAGATTCACAAGCGCGCCATCGGCGCCGATGGGAAGCCGCTCGGGACGTCGCCGATGATGCAGTCGAAGATCATGACAGCCAGAGACTGTGCCGCCAGGATCGTCCGCGCCATCGACCGCCGCGAGCGACTGGTGCTCATGTCGACGCGTGGCAAGCTCGGCCGCTGGTTGAAGCTGCTCGCACCCTCCGTCATCGATCGCATCGCCGAGAAGGCAATCCGCCAGAGGCACTGAGCGCGCGATGAGGGATGAGCTGCGAGCCGCGAGCTGCGAGCTGCGAGCCAGAGTATTCAAGATCGCCGGCCACCGCCCCTCGGGCTCATCGCTCACAGCTCACCGCTCACAGCCAATCTGCTACTTGGCCGCCACGATCTCGGTCATTGTCCCCTTCTGCAGGTCGACGATGAACTGGCGCTTGGTCGTCGGGTTGACCAGAACCCACGGCAGCGGCACGGGATCAGCGACTACGGTCTGCAGTTCACGCGCGATGGAAGTGATGTCGATGGGCGTCTTGACCTGCGCATCGGGTGGGAAGTGCAGCCACGTCTTGATGTGAGCGCACATGTTCTCGAAGCAATGGATTTTCCCGGTCAGCGGATCGGGCAGGCAGATCGTACATTGTCCCGCGGCGGCACCACCGGCCCAGAGAGCCGCGAGTGTCGAGGCCAGGACCGCAGTGGCAACAATCGATTTCCTTGCGTGCATGGTCATCTCCTGAATTGAAGGGACGTCGCACGACGCGGTGATCGACACCGCTCCTCTCGTGCACCCGAAGCAGTTGCGCCCGGGCATGAGAAAGGACGGGGTGCCGGCCACAACCGGCTCACGGATGAACTTCAGTACAGGAACGCCATGACTGGCGATCTCAGGCACGCTCTCCGAACAGTGCTTCGTGACGTTCGCAGATCGCGGGCCACAAAGACCGTACATCGGGGACTTCCAGCTGGAAGTTCTCGCGCAGCGCGTCGACGAGCTCATCGGCGCTCGCCAGCAGCCTTTTGTCCGTCCCCACTGCATTCATGGTCGTCAGTACGCGCCCACGCACAGTCACATGCGTATCGCCGCGACGACGCTGTACGACGAGATTCCTGACGAACGGCGATTCCGCATGGACCTGCAGCCATTCGCACTTGGCGGCGAGCAGCGCTTCATCGGCGGACGCGTCCTTGAAATCGAAGCTGAACGGATCGCTGTGCGCTTGCTCCGTGAACCGCCAGTAGCCGCCGTCGATCCGACTGAGCTCGATTCGATAGGGAGCATCGACGCGTCCGTCGATAGCGAGCGGCAACGGCTCCAGCAGACTGCCGCCGAAACCGACATCGACCAGATAGGGCCGATCGAGATTCACGCGCAGGCACAGATGATTGCCGAGCTGACCGTCTCCCGCCGCTTCCCGCATCACGCCCGCGCAGAGGCGTGACACGTCGAAGCCAATTTCACGCAGTGCCCATCCCATCAGACCGTTCTGCTCATAGCACCAGCCGCCGCGCCGGCGCGTCACGAGCTTTTCGTAGATTGCCGACGGATCCATGGAGACGGGACGCCGCAACTGGACATCGAGATTCTCGAACGGAACAGCCTGGGCATGCGCGACATGAAGCGCACGCAGCGTCGGCAGATCGGGCTGCGGAGAACCGCTATAGCCGATGCGCGAGAGATAGTCGGAGAGCTTCATTCGCCCAGCATAGAAGCATCGACGCGCACGAGCCATACGCGGCTGTCGACGGGGTCCAGGTTTACCTCGACGGTAACCGACTCAGAACATCAGACCCTTCAATGCGAGCATCAAGTAGGCAATATTCGATGCGAGAAGCCAGCGCTGCCGCGTCAGGTAGCCGACCGTCATCCATGCGGCAGCCGACCCCGAGTAGAGCGCAAACACGGCCGTTGTCTGTCCGGGGTGCGCCGAAAGCAATGCAGTACCCGTCATGCCGCAGAGGGCGCCGGACGCCGAAAGCACTGTGCTTGCCCGCTGCACGACGAAATCCCGCAGCGGCCGCAGGCGCGCCATGGACGCAAGCAGGTAAGGCAGCGGAAAGAAAGTAAGCGAACGAAACACGACAGGGCTCTGGTGATCCTGAAAATCAGCACAGAGTGTGCTTGCGCGGCTGGAGTGCCGACGCGAAGCCGCTCGCACATCGACCACAGGCAGGGTTGGGCGGATGGATCGCTAAGGGAATGTCATACGCAGAGTCGGGCGGGGTCGCGGCAGGAAGGCTATTTTTCGACCCAGGTCGTCTTGGCGACCACCCGCCACCGGCCGGCGCTCTCGTACAGGAGCAGATGATCCAGGTACGACGTGCCGTTGAAGTCGAGCTGGTAGGTCACTCTGGCCATCGAACCGATGACTTCCCGCGACCGTACTCTGCCGGCCGCTTGCGCATCCGGTTTCTCGATCCATGACGGAAGCACCGCTGCGAATGACGAGCAACGAATGCCCTCCTGCCGATTCATGCAGAACTGTCCCTCGCCAAGGAATAGCCCCTGCAGGATGTTGAGATCTCCCTTGCGAAGTCCTTCCACGTAGGCATCCAGCGCAGTGTCCAGCGGGTCTGCTGCGACTGATGGCGAGACAGCTGTCCCGACCAGGCAGGTCAGGAGTCGTGCGATCGATGTTTTCATGAACGACCTCGAGCCGTTGACGGTGCAATTTCTGTTGGCATACGGGCCGGCCGATTGTGCCTTACCCAAACAGAAATATTTGGCCGGTGTCGATCCGGCGGTACCTGGTTCGTCTACTTCATACTGAGGCAGAAGCTGTTCCCCACCCGCTCCAGGGCTCACCGACATGAGAAAGCTCGTTTCGCACCTGATCATGACGCTCGATGGCGTCGTCCAGTTCGACGCCGTTGCCGACTCCATCGTCCGGCTGCGCGATACGGATGAAGTGCTGGCGGACTTCTTCGGCAAGGTCGCGGAGGAAGATGCGATGGTGCTCGGACGCGTCACGTACGAGGAGTGGGCCGGGTACTGGCCCACTTCAGAGGTCCAGCCCTTCGCTGATCACATCAACAACGTTGCAAAGTACGTGGCCTCGCGCACACTCGGGAACATGTCCTGGCCGGCCGGTCGTGGCAGCGTCACGCTGCTCGGAGACGACGTCGTATCCGCACTCACAAAAATGAAACAACAGCCCGGCAGGAACATCGGCATCCACGGCAGCGGAACGCTGGTCGAATCGCTGCTGCACGCTGGCGTGCTCGATGAGTTGCGACTCGAAATCTATCCCGTGATTGCCGGGACGGGCGCCCGCCTGTTCCGCGCAGGCAGATCGCCAAAGAACCTGCAACTGGTCGATTCGAAGACGACGAGGAACGGCGTGGTGATCGCGACCTATGGCTGCGAAGGCTAGCCCTCTTGCCTTGCTCGCACGGCCACGTCACGCTTGCGAATGGCTTCAGGACTTGCAGCACTGCTCGATGACGTCGCGGCGATCGCCAAACTGGCAGCCGCATCCCTGGATGACGTAACCGCCGCGGCTGGGAAAGCCGGGTCGAAAGCGATCGGTGTCGTCGTCGACGACGCCGCCGTGACCCCCGGCTACGCGATGGGCTTCACGCCCGAACGCGAATTGCCGATCGTCTGGAAGATCGCCCTTGGGTCACTGCGCAACAAGTTTTTCTTCCTGTTGCCGGGTGCGCTGCTGCTGAGCGCCTTCGCACCCTGGGCCGTCACGCCAATCCTCATGATCGGCGGCGCCTACCTCTGCTTCGAAGCCACCGAGAAAATCATCGAGGCGGTCGCCAAGACGACCGGCAAGGTCGATGCGTCGCCGAAGGTGACGGAACTCGCGTTGAGCTCGGCACAACTGGAAGCGCAGAAGGTGTCCGGCGCGATCCGCACTGACTTCATTCTGTCAGGCGAGATCATGGCGATTGCGCTCGCGACCGTCGCTGACCGCCCGTTCGCAATCCAGGCTGGCGCCCTGGTCGTCGTCAGCCTCGCGCTGACCATCGCCGTCTATGGCGTCGTCGGATTGATCGTAAAGATGGACGACATCGGCGTGCATCTCGCCGCCCGGCAGTCGGCCGCCGCCAAAGCGTTCGGTCGGGGCCTGGTCAAATCGATGCCCCATCTGCTCAAAGGACTGGCCTTCGTCGGCACCGCGGCCATGCTCTGGGTCGGCGGCGGCATCATCGTGCATGGGCTCGAGCACTTTCACCTGAACACGGTGCCGCATATCGTCCATGACCTTTCGAAGCTCGCGGGACAGGTTCCCGGTTTCGGCCCCGTCACCGAATGGCTGGCGTTCGCAGGTGGCGCTTCCATCGTCGGTCTCATCATCGGCGGCATCATCGTCGCGATCGTGCATTTCGTGCCGAAGCGCAAGCACTGAGCCCGACGCAATCAGCGTCGGACAGCGCCACCTCTTCCGTCATCTTGGAAAGAGGGCTGGATTCGAGTGCTCGATCAGCCCCTTGTCGTCGTTGACGATTATCCGGGCAGGGAACTCGCTGTGGGTATCTCGCGCGGAAAGCCCACCCGCAACGCGAATTCAGGATCTTGCTCAAGGCGCACTCCGCCCGTGAACGATGGACGCGCGAATCCCCTTGTTATCGGTCAACTGCTTACGTACCGAACCGGATGGCCGCCCGGATCGGCGTAAAGCACTGTCGAACCCTCCCGTCTATCCTGCACGTGCTCGCACGGAGGCTGTATGTGTATCTGGGCTCGAATCGTCGCGGCGACCATCGCTCTTTCCTTTCCGCTTCTCGCCCTCGCTGTGCCGATCTCCTATTCGTTCACAGGATTGCTCACGGCGTTCAATGCCGATGACGGCTCGACTCAACGCACACTCGAGTCGCTGAGCACGCGATCCATCACGGGAACGTTCTCATACGACACGGATCGACAGAACGTCAGCGACCTCACGGGCCTGCTGCGCATATCGATCAGCGGCGATGGTTTCCTCTTCGATGCTGGCTACGCCGGAATCGAAGGCGCGCAATCGATCTATCGCGATGACAGCGCCGCGCTGGATTCGATCAACTTCTTCGAATACTACGAATACATGCTGCCCGACAGCCTCGAAACGCGTACGACGACGCTCGAACTGTTCGGCCTCGACCTCCTGAACGCCCGCACGGGGCCGTCCGATTCGGCGATCGATCCAGGCCGCTTCGGTTATGGCCTCGGTTCGTTCTGGGGTACGAACTGGGATTTCGATCAGGCAACGACGGGCCTGAACGGCATGTTCGACATCACCTCGCTGCGACGAGAGGGTGTCGAAGTGCCGGAGCCCGCCGGGGCAGCGTTGCTCGGAGCCGGCCTCCTGCTGTTCGCGCTGGCTCAGCGGCGACGAACCCACCTCACACGGCCGGCGCTGCGCACCAGCTGCGGATGACGCGCCAGTTCTGACCGTTACTCAACATCCCCGACCGTTTCTCAACATCGCTCCCGCGATCTCCTTCGCCAGCTTCGCGGCGACGGTCGCGGTCATGGTCATGAAGTCGCAGCGTGGGTTGTACTCCACGATGTCCGCGGCGACGATCGGCTGATCGATGCGATGAATGAGGTTCAACACCTGTCGCACGGATAGACCTCCCGGCTCCCGATGCGAGACACCCGGCGCGTGCGCCGGATCCAGACCATCGAGATCGAGCGAGATGTAGACCGGCGTCGAGAACTCCAGCCGCAGGTCGTCGCTGAACTTCGCGGCTTCGATCACTTCCACGCTGAAGCGCTTGAACTGATCGCGATGGTGATCGTTGATCGTCCGCAGTCCGACCTGCACGAGACGGTCCGCCAGCCCCTCCTCCATGATCCGCGCAAAGGGCGATGCGTGCGAACGCCGATTGCCCTCATAGGCATCGTAGATGTCGGCGTGCGCATCGATGTGCAGGATCGCGAGCTTCGGATGTCGCTGGCGCACCGCGCGCAGGATCGGATGAGTGATCGCATGATCGCCGCCCAGACTGATGAGCGAATCGCCCGTCGCCAGCACGCGAGCGACTCCCTGTTCGATGGCCTCCCAGGGATCCTGCCCGGGCTCGAATTTCAGGTCGCCCCGATCCTGCAGCCTGCCCTCCGCTCCCAGATCGATGCCGGTCTCGCTCCACATGCTGTACGCATCGCAGAAGAGCTCACGGCGAATCAGCGGCGGCGCCTCTGCCGGACCTCGAAGAAAGGAGGAGTTCTCATCATTGGGAATGCCAAGCAGTGATACTCGAGTCATGGGGCGAATCTCGCATTCGATAGACGTGGAAGGTAGCAGACTGTCTGATGAATGGCGCCGCAGACTGTGGGTCCGGCTTTAGCCGGACGTCATCGCGTAAGCGATCCGGGCCTACGGCCTGACGTCGAGCCCGCGCGAGGCGCGGGCTGACCCGGCTCCTCGAGCCGGCGTTATACTCGCCGCATCGCTCACCTCGCCCAGTGCCGCCTCTGGCGGCGATGGAGCCCCACGTGATCTTTGAATCTTTCAGCGCGGGAGGCTGCCGATCGTACCTTCTCGGTTGCGCCGACAGCTGCGCCGCCGTGCTGATCGACCCCGAGATCGGCCTCATCGATCGCTACCTCGCGACAGCGGCGCGCGACGGCCTGCGCATCAGATATCTGGTCGATACGCACACGCATGCCGACCACTTCTCCGCCACGCAGGAGCTGGCGCAGCGCCTGCAGATTCCCGTTGCGATGTATCGCCTGAGTTCCGCGCCATTCGTCAATCTGCGAGTGGACGACGGCGAGATGCTCATCGTCGGCAAGTTGCGCCTGCAAGTGCTCCACACGCCCGGGCATACGCGTGATTCGATGTGCCTCGTGGTCGAAGATCGCGTCTTCACGGGAGATACGCTGCTCATGGGCGGCACCGGCCGCACCGATCTGCCGACCGGCGATCCGGATGCGCTGTACGACAGTCTGTTCGAGCGCGTGCTGCGACTCGATCCGGCGCTGCAGGTCTACCCGGCGCATGAATACAAGAATCGCACGCACTCGACGATCGGCGATGAAGCCGCGAACAACCCACGCCTTCAGGTGCGCGATCGCGCCGGGTTCATCGCGATGATGAACAATCTCAACCTGAACATGCCCACGCACATCACCGAAGCATTGCGAACGAACATGAGCGGCGGCAAGACCGTCGCACAGATGCTCGCGCGCGCCGCAGCCACCGTGCCATTCATGTCGCTGGCGGAATTGAAGTCGCGTGTCGAAGCCGGTTCTGACGAGCTCGTCATTCTCGATGTACGCGAGCGCGAAGCCTACGAGGAAGCTCACGTGCCCGGCGCAAAGCATCTGCCTCGCGGCCAGCTCGAGCTGCGCGTCAACCAGGACCTGCCCGACCCGACGCGCCGCATCGTTGCCTGCTGCGAGTTCGGCCGGATCTCCACGCTCGCGGCCGCAACGCTGCGCGAGATGGGTTTTCAGCGCGCGGCTGCGCTCGACGGTGGAATGAAGGCCTGGCGCGAAGCGGGCTACCCGGTCCGATCAGGGAAATCCCCCTAAAAAAAGCCGCTTCGACCTCCGGAAGTTGACCGCGGACGGCGCGGCAGCCGAACATCATCGGCATGTCGAAGCGCGATGCCCGATCACGAGAGACCCCGATGTCGATGCGCAAGCTGGTTGCACTCTTTTCGCTCGCTGTCCTCGGTGGCTGCGCTACTACCGCCCCGCCGACCGCACCGCGCCAGTACCTCGATGAACAAACGGCCGTCACCGTCACGACGGTGGCAACGTCGATCGATCTCGTCAACGCCGCGTCGCGCGGACCCGATCGATGGCGGCGCGACCGGAACTCGCCCAAGCACAAGGAACAGGAACTGGACCTGATCGAGCTGCACGGTGTGGACGTGAATCGCATGGGCACTCACGTGCAATACCTCGCCGTGCTCAAGTGGCTGGTGCCGAAGGAACTGACGGGCGCCTCGCCGGAGTTGATCCTGAAGGTCGACAGCGAATCCATCGAGCTGCGCAATCCGGAGCTCGATGTGAAAAGGCTGGGCATGTCGCAACCGCTGGGCCCGTCGTTCTCCAGCACCTCGCAGTGGTGGTACTTCCCGATGGGCACTGCGACGCTCGCGAAGATCGGGAGCGCCGGTCAGTTGAGCGCCCAGCTCACGTTCGGCGACCAGGTCACGCAGTACATGCTGACGAACGACGGACGTGCACAGCTCGTCGAACTGACGAAGGCGCTGCCGCGCTGACGTCCGACTGAAGTCGGACCCACAGTCGGAACCCGCACAGATCCGGTCACGCAGTGCGCGTGAAATCCATGTGCCAGTTCGTCTCCCACGTCTCGCCGCCATCGCCCGAAGACGCCTGATCCCAATGCGCTGAAGCCGGTGTGATCTTCGACCAGCGGAAACGCACCTTCACAGGCTTGCCCTTCCACGTGTCGTCGCCGATGAATGTTCCTACACCATCGGCGAATCCACCGCGTACCGGCGGCTCGATTCCGGGACGTCGCGAATCGATCCACCAGATCGACCATTGACGGGTCTCGACGTCGAACGCGCGAACGCCGACACCGCGATAACGGCCGGAAGGAAAGTCCAGGATGTTGTCGTCCACGTTGCCGCGGCCTCCCATCAACGCCCAGTTGATGCACGTACCGGTGAACTCCTCCCATTCGGTGCTGCCAGCGAGTCGATCCTTGAGGCGGCTGTGGCGCACCGACCAACTCCCCACGAGCCAGCTCCAATCATTCGCATGCGCTGCGAACACGGGATCGGGTTTTTCCGAGACCGAGGCAGCGGCCTGAATCGCGGGCGACAGCAGCATCGCTCCGGAAGCGCCCAGTGCGGCTGCCAGCAGATCGCGACGGCTGGGATCGACGAGACGGTGAGTCATGAAAATCTCCGTTGGTGGTCACGGAGATCGTTATAGTCGGGCATACCTGACAACGCGTGTCAGGATGGTACGGGAAACTATCGAGATGAGCGCGGGCCGACTGCTGTCCATTCTGTTGCTGCTGCAAGCCAAGGGGCGGATCAACGCGACCGTCCTGGCGCAGGAGCTCGAAGTCTCCGTCCGGACCATCTATCGCGATATCAATCAGCTCAGCGCCGCAGGCGTGCCCGTCTTTGCGGACCGCGGCTCGGCCGGAGGCTTTCAACTGCTGGACGGGTACAAGACGCAGCTGACGGGCCTGACAGTGGAGGAAGCGAGCTCGCTCTTCCTGCTCGGACTACCGAAAGCAGCTGCGGATCTCGGGTTGGGCGATGCGATGTCGGCCGCGCGAAGAAAGATCGACGCAGCGCTGCCCTCGGAACGCCGTCGCAGTGCGGACACCGTCGCAACGCGATTCCATCTGGACACCGCGGGCTGGTTCAAGCCCATCGAGAGACCGCAGACGCTGCCGGCGCTTGCGGATGCAGTATGGAGCGAACGCCGCGTCGTCGTCCGATACAAGAGCTGGACCAGGGAAAGCGTCCAGGACCTCGCACCGCTCGGCCTCGTTCTGAAGGCGGGCGTCTGGTACCTGATCGCGCTGGGCTCCAAAGCATCGCCTGCCACGTATCTCGTTTCGTCGATCCGGTCGCTGGAGCCGACGAACACTCCTTTCGCTCGCCCGAAAAATTTCGACCTGCCCGCGTACTGGTCGGATTCAGTCGAGCAGTTCAATGCGCGCCTGCACCGGGTTACCGCGACGGTGAGAGTGTCGGAGCGCGGTTTCCAGTTGCTGGGGAAGCTGAGCGTCGCGGTCAAGCAGGCCGCGGAGAGAACGCGTTCGCCGCCGGACGAGAAAGGCTGGACGTCCGTGCAGATTCCGCTCGAAGGCCCGGAGAACGCTGTGTGCGACATCCTGTCGCTGGGCGTGGATGCAGAGCTGGTCGCTCCGGACTCGTTGCGCGAGGCGCTGTCGCAATCGATCGCGAATCTGTCGACGCTCTACGCAAAGAACCCAAAACAGACGACGAGAAGCCGGAAGCGTTGAGTATCGAGACAGAGGCACGGCACTCGGGCCGTACCTCCGCCTCGCATTCCGTCAATCGCCGTAGATTCGCATGCCGTAGAAGAACTGGCCGTACTCGACCGAGTAACCACCTCCGGTCGCGCCGAATCTCAACGTGATCGGCCGGCGGAAGAACTCAGCAGCCTGCGCGGACGTGAGCCCATAGGTTCCAATCAGCCCGCGCCGGCTGATGAGTCCGCCCAGGCAGTTGCGGTTCTCCCAGCCGCTCTTGAACTTCTGTTCGAACGGGGCAAGGGTGAACGTTTCGGTATTGGCCGACAATGTAAAGCTGATCTTGCCGTTGTACGGCAGGCCCGTGTTGGGATCGACCAGGGCCGGGTTGTTGAGCACCGTGTTCTCGATCTCGATCGTTGCGCGACCGAAGAACGAAGCCGGTCTCGCGGTCGAGCTCGGATTGAACATGTTGTACAGCACGTTCGCGTTCAGCTGGTAGCACAGGTGCGTCCGCGTCGCGTAAGCGGGCAGTCGCATCGTTCCCAGATTGGCTTCGTCGAATCGCGTCGTCGCCGGCGCCGGAAGGAGCGTAATGCATCGGCCGTCTGGGTCCGTGACCACCGAGCAGTCCGCTTCGAGATATACCGCCTTCGTCTGAACCAGCCCCAGGTACGTGACCGATCGTCCGAAGGAATCCGGATCGCCTACATCCGCGACGGTCTGAGCAGTGGCGCCCAAGCTGGCTGCGAGCATGCAGACACCGAGCGCGGCACGAAAGATAGTTCCTTGCATAATCCTCTCCGTGGCGTTGGTTTTTACGCGGCGGCGAGACTAGCAACGTTCATTCGAGACGTCCGGCGTTTCGTGACGATCTCACACAACTTTGCAGCGTCGATTGCAATTCGCAGCGCGATGTCTGCGCCGGGAGACATGTCAACGCTGACGCGATCTGCATGTCGGGCGACAGAGCTCTCAATCGGTCGCGATCGAGAACCACAATCCTTTCGCGGCCACTCGCGCGCGTGAGTCGACGCGGAGAGCTTCATGACTTCTTGCCTGCGGCGATACGAGACGTTCGATCTCACGAATCGCATTGCCGACGCCATCTTCCCGAGCCATCGCCGCTCCCAGATCGCGGGCGCACATTCTTGTTTCGTCACGCTGCGCGAAGTCGATGAGGGCAGCGACGGCCTTGCTGCTGAAACGTCCGTTGCGCGGATACTTCGGCGCAGCACCGCGCAATGCGATCCGATGCGCCCAGAAATGATGATCGGCTCCGATGGGCAACACGATCTGCGGAACGCCGGCGCGCGCAGCGGTGTGCGTCGTGCCTGCGCCGCCGTGATGAATGACCATGGACATCCGGGGGAACAGCCACTCATGTGGCACATCGCGCACGATGAAGAAATTCTTCGGCAGCACACTCGCGTCGATCCTGCTCCAGCCCGGCGAGAAGACAGCACGACGTCCCGCGACCGCGTCGATGAGCGCACCCAGAGCTTTGCGACGTATGAACGCCGAGGGACTTCCGAAGCCCGCATAGATCGGCGGCTCGCCCGCCGCGAGGAATTCGAGCAAGTCTCCCGGTGCCTGCCAAGTGACGTCGGTGCGCGACCAGTGCCCGCAGATGCGATGATCGTCAGGCCAGTCATCAGGCTGCGCCACGAGCTCGCGCGAGACGCCAAACAACATCGGATGATCGAATCGCAGCCTCGTGTCGTCGCGCGTACCGAAGACTTCGCGTCGAGCCTCCTGTGCCGGGCGGCCGCATATTTTCCACGCCTGCGCATGCGCGGGCTTGAAGGTCAGCCGATTGGCCCACCCGGGCAGGTTCATCGGCGGGAGCATCGGCGATGAGAAACAGCGGGTCGGCGTGATGGGCTGGAAGAACAGACCGATGAGCGGCTTGTGCAGTTGCGCCGCGAGAGCGCCGCCGACGCCCGAACCCAGACTCGAGAACAGAATCGCATCTGATTCACGCGCGTGAGGCGCGACGGTTCGCAACCAGGATGCGCTGTTCTCAGCGATCACGGCGTTTACCGCCTTGATCGACCGAAACACGTCGGAGAGATGCAGGTCCTGGCGGGGATCCGCGATCGGCAATGCCGACCGGACGTCGCCTGAAAGAGCTTCGCAGGGAATGCCGAGACTTCGCGGCAGACTGAGCGTGGAATGCTCGGCGAAAAGAGTGAGGTCGTGGCCTCGATCCAGTAAACCGCGACACAGTGCCGCCAGCGGCCGGGTGTCGCCTTCGCTCCCGAAGGTGACGATCGACAGTCGCATATCGCTCCCCTTTCGTGCCCGATGCACGAATCGGCACCGCCCCTGCGATGCCTGCTTCACACCTTCATCTCGATCGCCATGCTAACCGATGCGCCGTCGCCGGCTCATTCGTGTGAATGCGGATGTTGCAATTCCCGCGGTTCCGGTTCTGGTTTGCGCTGGGAAGGAAGCGACGCCAGCGTGTACAGTGCCTTCGTGCAATCCCGCACCCAATCCCGCACCGTGAGCAGCCGCGTCGATGGAAACAGTCAGCCTCGCCGTCGCAGGATTTTCCATCGTCATCGCAGCCCTGCTGCTGCTCGCGTACGTGGGATTCATAGAGACGCCGAACAAATCGGCCTATTCGATTCTCTCGTGCGCCGTCCTCCTGGGTGCGCTGGCGGCGCTGCAGATCGGCCACATGCGCTATTTCACCGCAGCGCAGGAACCGCTCCATTTCTTCTATTACCGGCTGGCGCTGTTCATGGCGCCGGCGACGTTCTATTTCTTCGGTCGTTGGGCTGTGCTCCCGGGCGAGCCGTTCCGGCCGCTCATGCTGCTGCATCTCGTGCCGGTCCTGCTCGTCTTCCTGCCGCGCCTCGAAATTTCGCTGCCGATCCTGTTCCTGCTCGGCGCAGGCTATTCGCTGTGGCTCGCGAATCTCGTGTACGAGCTGCGCGCGCGGCGCCGACAGTTTCGCTTCGAGATCTTCTATTTCGCCGTCATGTCCGCGATGGCGATCATCGTGCTGGCGCTTGGCTTCGCGATTCCATACATCGATCACGACTACTTCTATCTCTTCTATTGCAACGCCATCGGCGCCGCGTTCGCGATCATGGTCGTAGCGCTCATCGCCAACCCTGATCTGCTGGCTGAAGTGACCGAAGCAGCTCGCGCGCGCTATGGCGCGTCGACACTGCGCGATGTGGATGTCGATGCCACTCTGAAGAAGCTCGAGTCGCTGATGAGCGATCCGAAGGTCTACCAGAACGAGAGCCTGAGCCTGTCGACGCTGGCGTCCGAGCTGGGGGTTTCCGGCCACCAGCTTTCCGAGCTCGTGAACGCCCGCATCGGCGTGGGGTTTTCGCGTTATGTCCGCGAACGGCGGGTCGCGGCAGCGAAGGAACTGCTCCTGTCGGCGCCCTCCCAGTCGATCCTCTCCATCAGCATGGATACGGGCTTCCGCTCGCAGTCGAGTTTCTACGCCGCGTTCCGGGAAGTGACCGGCCAGTCGCCCGGCGACTACCGCAAGATGAACCTCCGGACTCCGGAATGATCTTCCAGGAACATCGCAAGTCATTGAACCAGGAAGGCATCGGTACTTTCTGATCCGGACTGATCAATCCGGAAGCCGGCCTCTCGGCCCCACCCGCAGGATTCACCCATCGTTGCCAGCCGATGGGGAATCCAATGTCCGCCGCCTCTTATGCGTCCAGTGACGGCATCAAGGCCTATACGCGCCTTGGCCTGCACCTCTACGATCCGCTGATCGTCGGCGTCCTGGCCAGGTATGTCTGGGACTGCCCGGCCGAAGCCTTCATCGATCACTACCGCCAGCACGTCACTGGTAACCACGCGGACATCGGCGTCGGTACTGGCTACTGCCTGGACCGCTGCGGATTCGATACGCCCGAACCGAGGATCGGGCTCATCGACCTGCAACCGAACTGCCTGGAGTTCACTGCGAACCGCCTCGCCCGGTATCGACCGCAGGTCTATCTGCGCGACGCATGCCGGCCACTCGTGGGCATCGATCCGTTCGACTCGATTGCCCTCGGCGGCATCCTGCACTGCCTGCCCGGCGACATGGCGCAGAAGTGCCGGGTCTTCGACTCCCTGCGACCGATCTGCCGCAGCGGCGCAAGGATTTTCGGCTTCACGCTCGTCAACGATGCAATCCCGGATCGCACCGCACGCCGGCTCGCGTATCGCGGATTGAATGGCCTGCGCGTCATCAACTGCATGAGCGATACAGCAGAGGAACTGCGCCAGTCGCTCGCTGCCCGCTACGTCGAGCACACAGTCGAGCTGATCGGCTGCTTCGCATTCTTCAGCGCCCGCGCCACTACCCACTGACCCCCGACTCGATCCGGAGATCACTCATGACCATGTTGCAAGTTCAGACCGCCGGTCACCTCGCCTGCACTCCCGATGAAGCGTGGCAGACGGTGTGCTTCTACGAGCACATCCGCCGGAAGCCCTCATGGTTCCTGCGCAGCGTCCTGCCCGTACCACTGAGAACCACCGGCTGCTACGGCAAGGTCGGTGACTCCTCGCGCTGCATGTACAGCGACGGAGGCTATCTCGCCAAGAGGATCACGAAGCTGGTACCGGGAGAGAGGATCGAGTTCGACATCATCGAACACACGATCCGTTACTGCCGCAACATTGCGCTCCGGGGCGGAACGATCAGCATCGCCGCGCACGACGACGGCTCGTGCTCGGTACACATGGTCACGCGCTACGAGTTCCTCTCGCCGGGCTGGAACATCGCGAGGTACTTCGTAGGCCGCACGATCTCCGCCATGCACAGGGTCGTGATCCGGGACATGCAGGAGCGCCTTGGATCGACTGAGCTTCGCGCGGCTGTTCCCACGCCTGGAGCCGCTTCATATACTGGACTGACACCAGCTCAGTCCGAGGTCCCTTCATGAAGCCCGCCCGTCTCGCTGCTGCTTGTGCGGCAGCACTCTGGCTCATTGCGCCACTTGTTTCTTACGCCGCTGAAGCGCCTGACGAAAAGACCAGCGGCGAGACGAAGAAGGAAGAGAAGCCGATTCCCGAAGCGAAAGTCTGGGTGACCCGCCACCAGATCCGCGTCGGCGGCAAGCCACTCGACTACGAGGCGACGGCGGGCACGCTGCTGATGAAGAACGACAAGGATGAGCCTATCGCGCTCTATGGCTTCACTGCGTACGTACGTCAGGGGCAGGACACGCGCACGCGCCCTATCGTCTTTGCATACAACGGCGGCCCGGGCTCGGCATCGGCGTGGCTGCACATGGGCATTCTCGGTCCGCGTCGCACCGCTCTGGAAGATGAAGCCAACAACACGCGCGGACCTTTCAAGATCGTCGACAACGAGTTCACGATGCTCGATCGCGCGGACATCGTGCTGATCGATCCGGTCGGCACCGGCTTCTCGCGACCCGTCGGCAAAGCCGAAGGCAAGGACTTCTGGGGCGTCGACAACGACATCCGCTCGGTGTCGGACTTCATCGTGCGCTATCTCGGCGAGTACAACCGCTGGGGCAGCCCGAAGTTCGTGCTCGGCGAAAGCTACGGCGGCATTCGCACCGGCGGCGTCACGTACGACCTGCTGACGCGTCACAACGTCGCGTTGAACGGCATCATGCTCGTATCGCCCTTCCTCGATTTCGCCACTGGCTCGGCCGGCTTGTCGGTGGACGAAGGCACGGTCAACTTCTTCTCCACTTACGCTGCAACCGCCTGGTATCACAAGGCGCTCAATCCGCAGCCGCCCGCGCTCGAACCGTTCCTGCGCGAAGTCGAAAACTGGGCGGAGACAGTCTATGCACCGGTGCTCTTCAAAGGCTCACGCGCAACCGCGGAAGAGCGTCAGGCCGTTCTCGCCGGGCTCGAGCGCTACACAGGAGTGAGCGCCGCGTACTGGGACAAGGCGAACATGCGAATGGACGAGAACCGGTTCCTGCAGGAACTGCTGCGCTCGCGCGGCATTACTGTCGGCCGCATCGATTCACGTTTCGTCGGCGGCATGCCGAACCGGCTCGCGGAAACCACGGCGTTCGATCCGTACGCGTCCGCGATCGCTCCCGCCGTCGTTGCCACTTTCAACGACTATGCACGACGCGAGCTCAAGATGGTTTCCGACCAGCCGTACATCCTGTCGGCCGGTCTCTGGAAGGACTGGGACTTCGGCCATGTGCAGCCCGACTCCAACGGCTTCAAGCTGCCGTTCGCGAGCGTGCTTGCCGACCTGTCGTATGCGATGACGATGAATCCGAAGATGAAAGTGCTGGTCCAGCAGGGCTACTTCGACCTGGCATGCCCGTACGGCACCGTCACGCATGCCATCGAGCATCTCAACATCCCGTCCGAGCTGCGCCGCAACGTGCAGATCGAATACTACGAAGCCGGCCACATGATGTACGTGCATCCGGCGTCGATGCAGAAGTTCAGGGACACGTCCGCGGCATTCATCGACGCGAACGCGAACTGAAAGCCGGGGAAGGACGGGTCGGCCCGTCCTTCCCGAAGTCCGGTATCACTCGCGATACTTGCTGAGCACGAGTCCGTCGACCTTCAGCTTGTCGTGGCAGGCGAAGCACTGCTGCGGTGTCGGCGATGCCGCGAGTTCCGTCTTGCTGTCCTTCACGAAGCGCTGAAATCCCCAGCCGCCCGTCGATGCGTAACGCTGCGAGTCCTTGACCATCACATCGACCTGGCGCCTCGGCCCCTCTTCGATGCTGCCGTTCTTTTCGGCCCACTCGAGCCATTCGAACACGATGACCGATCCTTCCGGAAACTGTCGCGTGCGATAACCGTCCATCGCCCGCGGGTTCGCGTAGACGTGGTGGATGCCGCCCATGCTCGAGAAGTTCGCGTGCTGCGGACCGATCACGCCGCTCTTCACATGCGACCAGGCCCGGAAGTTTTCGGGATACGGGACGGCCTCCTCATCAGCCAGCGCGAACTGCCCCGCGCAGAAGGCGCCTATTGCCAGTGCAACCAGTACAACTGCAGGACGCTTCATTTGACGGGCTCCCGAATGAACAATCGCCGAGGGGTACGATGGCGGTATCCTACGGTGGTCGTCGGCCCAGCACCGGCCACATTCGGACACGATCAGGCATGCAGAGCCGGAAAACGCAATCCCAGGACCTGCAAGCCGGATTCCGCGTCGGCGAGTGCCTCATCGAACCCCGCCAGAATCGCATCGTCCGCGGCGATACCGAGGCGCGCGTCGAACCCAGGGTCATGGACGTTCTCGTGTGCCTGGCGCAACGGGCCGGTGAAGTCGTCTCGCGCGAGACGCTGAACGAACAAGTCTGGGGCAATGTCGTCGTCACCGACCAGGCGGTCACCAACTGCATCTCCGAACTGCGCCATCACCTCGGCGACGACCGCACGCATCGCATCATCGAAACGATCCCGAAGCGCGGCTACCGGCTGACAGCGCCGGTGCAGAGGATCGATGCTCCGGCATCGGGTAAGGAAACCCCACGACCAGGCGGCGAACAACCTTCCGGCCGTCAACGCTGGGCGTTGCCCGCCGCAGGGCTGGTGCTCCTGGTGGCGATACTCGCCGGATCTGCGTGGTGGTGGAAGACCACGGCGGCATCGTCGCTCACCAGCGTCGCGGTGCTGCGATTCGAGAACGCTGCTGGCGACGACAAACTGGACTATCTGGCGCTCGCACTGCCCGATGAGATCGCGACCCTGCTGACCAAGTCGCGAGACCTCGCCGTCCGCCCGCTCGACTATTTGGATGCGGACGATCCTCTGCGTTCGGCGCGGGCACGCGGCGTCGATCACATCGTGAGCGGCCGCTACTACCTCGAAGCTGACAACGAACTCAGCCTCGCGATCGAGGCTCAGCAGGTAGAGTACGACCGGGTCGTCTGGAGGACCCGCATCACGGTGCCTTCTGACGATCTGCTGGCGATGCGCCGGCTCATCACTCAAGGCGTACGGCAAGGGCTGCTCCCGGCTCTCGGCGCGTCGACAACCGCCGCGCCGGCGGCGATCCCAACCAACGGCGAGGCGTATCAGCTCTACCTCCGCAGCATCGCGCTTCCCAAGCAACCGAAGCCCACCGAGCGCGCAATCGAAATGCTCGAGCATGTCGTTGCACTCGAGCCGGATTTTGCCCGCGCCTGGTACTCGCTGGGTTTGCGCTACTACGACTACGGCACCTACGGCGGTGGCGGCGCGCCGGCCCGACAGCGATCCCTCGCTGCGCATCGCAAGGCACTGGAGCTCGATCCTGAACTGATCTCCGCCGCCCGGGAAATCGTCACTCACCTCTCCGAAACCGGCGACCTGGAAAACGCGTTCGTGGAAGCGCGTCGATTGCTGGATCGCTTCGGCTCGCACGCGGAAACGCATTTCGCGTCGTCGTACGTCTACCGCTATGGCGGCCTGCTGAAGGAGTCGCAGCGCGAATGCGAGCTTGCGCTGAAGCTCGATCCGCAGGATCCCCGTCTGCGCACGTGCGGCTATACCTATATGTACGATGGCGAGTTGTCACGAGTAACGCGCTGGCTGGCGCTCGATGAGGGCTCGTACATCTTTCAGTGGGGAACGGTTCTGTACTACCTGCGACTGGATGATCGCAACGCCGCCCTGCGCATCACCCGACAAGCCGCCGACGATGAGACGAGGCGACTCATGGAGCCGTGCCTCGAAGGAGCGAGCGGCGAAGTGCTGGATGCGTTTGTCGGCGACTTCATGCGCCGATGGTCAGGTGCCGGCGATCCGGAAGCCTTCTATGCCGTGGCTCCGATGCTCCTGTATTGCGGGCGACCGCAGGAAGCGCTGCAGATGCTGGAGCGCGCTGTCGATACCAACTTCTGTTCCTTCCCGGCGGTGGACCGGGATCCGGTATGGAAGCGCCTGCGCGACGATCCGGAATTTCAGCGCATTCGCACCAAGGCGATGAGCTGCCACGACAACTTTCGAAGCATGGTCGCTGCTCACAGCCAAGCCAGTTAGCTGCTCTCTGCGAATCTCGATCCAGCCTTCCCCGCGGCGAGGGAAGGCTGGTCGATACGTCGCTAGCCGTCGAATCGTCTGCCAGGCAACGGCACCAGCGCCGGCACTTCCTCGCGGTAACGCCGATAGCGTTCACCGATGTTCTCCACAAGGTCGCGCTCCTCGAACCGCATTGCCACGAGGATGTAGCCGCTCATGCCCGCCGTGAAAAGCAGATGGCCCGCGGTCATGGTTGGCGTACCCCAGAAGATCAACAGCCAGCCCAGGTACTGCGGATGGCGGACGATCTTGTAGAGATACGGCGTCACGAACGCGGGAGCATGAAGCTCCCTGCCGCGCAATGTGCTCCAGCCCTGACGCAACCCGAGCAATTCGAAATGGTCGATCAGGAATGTCGCCCACAGCAGCACCGCGACGCCGGCACCCATGACTGACCAGCCGAGCGCGACACCCCAGTCCGCGCTCGCATGCCACAACACCGGTGTCGGAATCGGTCGCCACTGCCACATCAGCAAAGCCAGTACCGCGCTTGCGATCAGCACGTAGAGACTTCGCTCCAGCTCCTTCGGCACGACTCGCGTCCATGCGCGCTTGAAGCCGGGCCGGGCCATCACGGAGTGCTGCAGGCCGAAGAGCGCCAGCAACCCGAGATCCACGAGGATCGCGGATGCCGGCGAGCCCATGTCGCGACCAAGATCGATGGATCTCGGCACCAGCGCTGCGAGCATCGCCATCTCGTCCGCCAGCGATGTCGCCTGCAGATTGCCCAGGAAGGCGAGCAGGTACAGAAAGACCAGCAGGAACGCCCCATAGCTGAGCACGCTGAAAAGGAACGCGCTGGTGCGATAGATGACGACCGGCATGGTCACTGCTCCTCACCCTCGAACGCTTCGCAGGACACATCGGAGTGCCAGTTCACGAAAGCGCCCGTCGGGCTCGACTTCCATGCCCATACATGCAGCGTATAGAACGCCGGCAGGCCGTACCGGTTCGGGCTGTCGATCAGGTGCATGAGCTGACCCATGACCTGCGGCGTGGCCGTATTGGTCGCATGCCATGTTTCGGCGAAGACGAGAAAGTCCGCGCCGATCAGGCGGCGGCCGCCATTGGGCAGCGGTTCGTAAATGACAATCTCGGGCCGGGCCGGATCGAGCACACCATCCGCCACCAGCTCCAGGTTGACGTAGTGCATGCCCATCGCACCGTCGTCGGGCCCGCTTACGCAGCCGAAGAGCAGCTGGTAGCCGGCGGCCTTGGCCTGGTTGATGTCTTTGAAACGCCGCGTGCTGTCACGAACGGCCCGGACCAGTTCGCCGGAAGGCTGCTTGTTCGACGCCCCGTCCCCGTGGCCATGCCCTTCGGTCGAATGGTTGCCGATTGCCGGGGACGACAAGGCACCGACCAGGGTCACGGCGAGAGCCGAAGCGGAAAGAAGGACACTCCATCTGATGCTGCTCATGATCACGACCTCGTGTAGCGGATCGGGAGCCGACCCATTCGTCTCCCGTGCGTCGACTACAGCCGGGAGCACGCTCACGAGTCCTCATGAAGAGGTCAGGATTAGCTACGGGTTTGCAAACGGGCGCTCAGGCCGCCCGTTCCCTGCACTTTCGGGCATGCGCTACTTGACCGCTCGAACGTGCGGCCGCCGGTGAGCCGCTAACGATTCGTAGCATTCGATTACAGCCCGCCCGGCCCCGATCGACGATAAAGCCGCACGACTCGCGCTCTCGGCTTCATTCAAGGAGGTTTCCCATGATCCGTTCGTTCGCCCTCTGCTCGCTGCTGCTCGTTTCCGCCGCCGGCTTCTCCGCGGAACCCGCGAAGACACCGGAACAGGTCGTCCGCGAATACACCGATGCGGCCAATCGTCACGATCTGGATGCGTTCCTTGCGCTCTACTCGCCAGCGATCCGGAAATTCCGCTTTCCGGGCGAACAGACGTCCGAAGGGCTCCAGCACAACCGGGAGGTGTACACGAAGGCGTTCGCTGCAGCGCCCAATCTGAAGATCGAAATAGTGGAGCTGATCGCGCTGGCCGACAAAGTGATGGTGCGCGACCGGGTTACGGGCAGGCCTGATGGCAAGACCGCCGAAGAACTCACCGTGTACCAGGTGCAGGACGGCAGGATCACGAACATTCTTTACGTCGAACGCCAGACGCTCTGACGGCGGGGCGCAACTATGACCTGAGGTCATGGATCGGCGACACGAAGAGTTGCTTCTCTCCTGCCCGACCGGAACCTACGCTGCTCCTGCATGACAGAGGAGCAGCGTATGCAGGTCACAGCAGACGACTACACGTCGGAGCCCGTTCGATATCCTGCACTCAAGGTTGTCGACTTGTTCGCGGAAGGCGCCGCGGTCACCGAGCGCTACCGGAACATGGTGATCAACCGGGTGAACGACAGCTGCCTGCGCCTCGCCGTGTTCGAGGAGGTGTACCGCTGGCACTTTCACCCGACATCGGACGAGCTCTTCCTGGTCGTGGAGGGACTGCTCGTCATTGAATTCGAGAATGGCGAGGCCGGGCGCGAGTTGCAGCTGCGGCCCTGGCAGTGCGTGACGATTCCGGCGATGACGCGTCATCGCACTCGCGGCGTCGGCCGGACGGTGAATCTGTGCTTCGAGAAACTGCGTGCGGAGACGGTTTTCGTTGATTCGGACTGACGCGGCGAAGCAGCGTTCAGTACACCGTCCGCTTGAGCTGCTTGACCTTCGAGTCCCGCGGTTTGCCCTGATCGGGGAAGCCGCCGGCCGGACTCTTCTTCTCCAGCGCTTTTTTCATCGTGTCCGCCCAGCTGACCTTGGCCGCCGGGGCTTGCTTCTTCGTCGACTTCTTCTTGGTCGCCATCGGAACTCCTCCTGACATCTTGCGGCACCGCGCCGGAGCGGCTCGGGAGAGAATACCGCAGATGGGGTGAGGTCGCCCTGTAAGTACATCCCGGCTCGGTCGACACGTCGGGCATCGCCCTGCCGGAGCACGGGCAATCAGCCTCGCACGGCACATGCGAGGCTGATCTCACGCGAACGCACGCGCATCAATCCGTCACTTCCGCTTCCTTCGCGGTCACCGTGTACTTCGTGTCGCGGCTCTCGACCCGAACGACGCCGTTGCGATCAACCTGGCAGCGTGCGCGGGCAAGCGTCTCGCCGCTCTTTACTCCAAGCGCTCGCAACTCGATCGTGTAACTCGATGGTCTGTAGTAGTTCAGCGCGGGAGATACGGCCGACATGTTCGCTTTGGTGTCCCGCACCACATGATTGGGAATGTACGTCGTGGTGAATGCCTTTACGCAGGCGTCGAGCGCGGCATCCTGTGCGACATCGCCTGCCTGGACGCCCAGCGGTACCGCAGCCAGCGCCAGCAAAGCGATCGCCGATGAAGTCTTGAGTCTCATGAGCATCTCCTTCGTATCTTGTTGAGTACGATTCATCGTAGGCAACGCGGTCGAAGGCTCACTTGATCCAGATCAGCTGGGACGCGCTTTGCGTGCAAAGTTAGGTCAGCGACGCGACGATCTACCGCGCCACCTGTGTCGAACGCGAAAAGCCACCACCGATGGAGACGGAAAGCAACCAGCCGAGAGGGAGCACGACGAGCGCATAGGTGAGCCAATGACCGTAGCGGCCTTCGGGCCCGTAGGGCTCCGTCACCAGATGCCAGTAGGTGTTGTCGATCGGAAGCAGGCCCGATTCCGTGATCTCGTGGAATCCATAGATCAGGAGCTGCACGAGGAAGAGCAGCAGGAACACGGCGGTAACCTGGAGGAAGCGTCCCAGATGGATGCGGTGACCGAATCTGCTCCAGAGCAGAGCGAGCAGCGCTGCAGCCAGAAGCCCACCTGTCGCCCCATAGAAAAATAGCCGCGCTCCGCTCTGCATGAATGAAGCGGACAGCAGCAGCGCCGCCTCCATGCCTTCGCGCGTGATCATCAACACAGTGAATGCGAAAACCCCGACGAACGCCCAGGCCCCTTCTTGCAGGGCCGCGTGCTCGATCCTGCCTTCGATATCACGCCGCATGAACTTTGCCGTGCGAAGGACCTGCAACGTGAAGGTACCGACGAGCACAGCAGTCACGAGGGCCAGCACGCCCTCCCACAGCGGACGATTCTCCGCTCGCGCGAACAGCAGCGATGCCAGGTAACTCGCCACCAGCGCAACGGCGACCCCGAGATGGACGGCGCGACCCAGCTTCGCGCGGCCGGTTTTCCTCAGGTAAGCAAGCGTAATCGCGACGATCAGGAAGGCTTCGATACCTTCTCGAAGCGTGAACATGAAAGCGTTGAGCATGGCCGCGACTCCCAAAGTGCAGGATGCCCTGCCCGCTCCAGGAGCGTCCTGAAGGAGCATGCATGCGCGCTATTGCAGCCGACCGGCGACGCCTTCGCCTTGATCTCGATCAATCGCGGCGCGGTATCAGCCCTTCTGGCGCAGCCCCGCATACATCGAGAACACCCACGGCCGCATCGCCAGCATCAGTCCCATGCTGCGTTTCTCATCCCTGCCCGGCAGGCTGGCATCGAGCGCCGCCAGATCGGCAAAGTCGCGCGCGAGGGCTTCGAGCTTGCGGACGATGATGTTGACCGATGCAGCCGAAAGCTCCGCCGAGCCGAAGTTCAGCAGCTCGTCCTTGTCCTGGAAGGCAGCGCGCAAGAACTCGCCCTTCACCTGCTCTTCGTAGGCCCGACGGACCGGCCCGTCGGATCGCCATGCAATGACGTTCGACGTCCGCAGCCGAACTTTCAGCTTCGTTCCGAGCTCGATCAGCTTCGCCGCATCGAGCTTGACCAGCAGGCGACGCAGGTCCCGGTCGTTGAGCCCGAGCTCGGCGGCGATGCTCGCTGAGTCATAGCCATTCAGCAGCAGGTGGAAAGTCGCAAGCGTCCGCGGATCGCTGGCCAACGCCTCCTCCTGGTCGACGGTGAGTTGCTGGCGCCGCTCGAGCGGCTGAGGCGCCGATATCTGTACTACCTCGGCAATGCTCATCCCGAGCGCGCCGCAGATCTGCTCGAGCCGTGCCAGCGAAAACGTCTCCTGCGCAAAGATGCGCTTGATCGACGCTTCGCTGAGCCGGACGCGACTGGCGAGGTCGGCGTACGTCATGCCGCGCGCCTTCAGGCTGCGCTTGAGCATCGCCACGATCTGCTTTGATTCGCTCATCTGCCCTTTCCCGTCGCGGGCTGTGCCGCCTGTGGTATCGCCTTCCGATACTAGATCATCGCCAGTTGCGTAATCCACTCCATGCTCACAGTCTTCGGCGCGCCCTCCGCCACCAGAGAAGAAAGGCATGGTCACGCAACTTCGAGCCGCAACCGCGACGATCGAACGCCCCGCGCTGGTCCACAACGACACTCACTCGCGCCTGAATGCCACGACGGTGCGGGGTCACCTCACTCCGAAGCACACTGAAGATGTCGTTCGCGCTGTGCAGCTCGCGCGTGCTCGTGATGAGTCCATGAGTGTGTGCGGATCGTGTCACGCAATGGGAGGCCAGCAGTTCGCGTCCGACGGGTGGCTACTCGACATGCGAGGCATGAAGCAGATACTCGGGTTCGACGCCGAGCGCGGTCACATCAAGGTACAGGCCGGAATCACATGGCCCGAGCTCATTCGCCACTATGTGATCGCCCAGCACGGCAGTGCATCGCAATGGGGAATTCGCCAGAAACAGACCGGCGCCGATCGCCTCACGGTCGGCGGCGCCGTCGCCGCGAACATTCACGGACGCGGCCTGACCTGCGCCCCGTTCGTATCCGACATCGAGAGTCTCGAAGTCGTAACGGCCGACGGATCTGTCGTCGAGTGCGATCGCGATTCGAACACGGAGCTCTTCCGTCACGTCGTCGGTGGCTACGGCCTCTTCGGCGTCGTCACTTCGGCAACGATCCGTCTGGTGCCGCGACAGAAAGTACAACGCATCGTGGGCCTGTGCGACATCGCCGAGATCGGCGAAGCCTTCGACCGGCGCATCCGCAGCGGTTACCTCTACGGCGACTTCCAGTTCTCGACGGCGCCCGAGGATCGGCGATTTCTCAGCCGCGGCGTCTTCTCGTGTTATCGGCCCGTCGAACCCGAGACGATCGTTCCCGATCACCAGGTCCGATTGTCGCCCGCTGACTGGCGTCGACTGATCTATCTCGCGCATCGAAACAAGCTGCGCGCCTTCAACGAGTTCGCGGATTTCTATCTTCGCTCGTCCGGGCAGATGTACTGGAGCGATACCCACCAGCTCAGCCTGTATCTCGATGACTATCACGGACGTCTGGATCGCGTGTGCGATGCGCGCGTCCCCGGCTCCGAAATGATCACCGAACTGTACGTGCCGAAGGACCGGCTCGTCGCGTTCATGGATGATGTGCGCCGCGACTTTCTCGAGCACGAAGTCGACCTCATCTACGGCACGGTCCGACTGATCGAACGCGACGAAGAAACCGCGCTGCCCTGGGCGAAAGCCTCCTGCGCGTGCGTGATCTTCAATCTGCATGTGGATCACGATCTCAAGGGCATTCACCGCTCCGCGAGCCATTTCCGTCGTCTCATCGACATCGCCATCCACCATCAGGGCAGCTTCTTCCTCACCTACCATCGACACGCAACCGCGGAGCAACTGCTCGCGTGCTATCCGGAGTTCCTGCGATTCCTGAAGGCCAAGCGCGTTTTCGATCCGCAGGAGACTTTCCAGAGCGACTGGTATCGACACTATCGCCGCGAACTCCAGGGCATGAAATGAACACGGCCGCGTACATCGACCGCGAACGCATCGTCGTTCTGTGGGTGTGCCTGATCCTGTTTCTGCTGCGTGTTCTCGGCCAGGTCGAAGTGTTGCTGCTCGCGCCGCCCTGGCTGCCGCCGATGGACGACTGGTACTCGGGTTTGCTGCCTTACCCTCTGCTCCTGCCGGCGCAGATCATCCTGCTGATGGTGATGACAGCCATCGCGACGATGCAGGGACGCATCTCGTGGCCAGTGTCTTCGCGCGCGCGGCAGTGGATGCGAGTCTCTGCTTTGCTGTACTTCGCGGTGATGGCCTCGCGGCTCTGCATTCAGTTCGCGCTGGGCGCGCCGAATGCCCTTGCGGCAGGCGGCATTCCGATCGCGTTTCACTGGATACTCGCGATGTTCCTCTACACGCTCGCGCGGCCGGAGCACTTCGCCACCACATCATCGGCGCAGCTTGTCGGCGATCTTCGCTCACCGTTGTCGTGATTTACCCTGCGCTGCGCTGGCGCGGCGGATACGCATTGTCCCGTGACGGGAACGCTCGGACGATCACACTCCGCATTCGCACCACTGCAGATCAGGATCACGCCCGCGACAGGGAAAGGAGTTCGCGATGTGTTTCCAGACGATCGTCCGCGGCTGCCGCTCGCTCTGCTTCCTCACTCTGCTGCTGCCGGCCCCTCTGCTCGCCCAGCAGTTACCGATCATCGCACCCGCGACGATCACGAGCAGGCTGCCCATCTGCTATGACGTCTACTGCTGGAATTCCATCGTGGCGATGCAGGAGAACGTTGCGATCGAAACATCGAGCAGCGGCGTGGCCCAGGTGTGGACGCGAACCGCACCGAACGTGTGGGCGGGCACTCAGGTCCTGTTCAATCCCGACGAGGACGGACCGCCGGATCCTCCACCTTCTCCGACCTATCATGATTTCGGAGCGCCAGCGGCGATCGATGGCCGCGTGCTTTTGATCAGCGGCGGCAGCAGCATCAATCCCAGTGCGGTCTATGTTTTCACTCGTCCTTCCCGCGTGTGGACTCATGCACAGACGATCGTCCTGCCAACGCCTGCCGACTACATCCGCGTGACCATCATCGATGTTGCATTCCATGAAGGCACCGCACTCATTCTTGCGCGATACAGCAACGCCGCGACGGCCTACAAGCAGGTTCACGTCTACACACGCAAGACCGGCGAGCAGTTCGTCCACCAGGGACAGATCGCACCGGTGTATGGAAATCGCCTCGCGCTGCGCAAGAGCACGGCGCTCATGGTCGATCCCGATGCCGACGGTGGGCGCGGCGCGGTCTACACATTCGAGCGCACCGGAACGCAGTGGACGCAGGGACAAAAACTCATGGGAACGGGCACGGCACCGGGCGATGGGTTCGGCAGCTCCTTCGCTTTCGACGGCAACCTGATCGTCGTCTCAGCGCCAGACCAACCGAATCCGCGCGATCCGCGGCTGCCTGGGGCTGTCTATACATTCGGCCGATATCACAGTCCCTGGGTGGAGCGCGGCATGCTGCTGCACGAACCCATGCCGCCGGAGTTCGATCTTCCGGTGCGCTTCGGTGAATCCGTCAGCCTCTCGGGAGCGCGTCTGCTGATCGATGTCGGCATGCCGATCGCTTATCCGCCGCGCGATCCACCGCCAGCAGTGCTTTACGAGCGTCGCAACGGTCAGTGGTATGCCGCAGCCGGAATGGGATGCCTGAATGTCCAGGACGCGATGGTCGCGGGGAACGCGGCGATTCTCACGTATCGGGATTTCTCGAAGCCCGGCGCCTGGGTTCGTCCCTATGAACTGCCACGACTCGGAACAGCGCCACCGTCGGTTCCTTTCGAATGCGAGTGAGTACGCGCGGCAGAGCTCAATGCGACCCGAGCCATTCGTTCAATGAGCTCACCGTCGTGAACTCTGCCCGCATCGCCTCTGGCGCATTCGTCACGACCGCGGCGCTGCCTGCCCAACGCAACAGATCCCAATCGTTGTAGTCGTTGCCGATCGCCCACGCGTTCTCGCTGCTGATATCGCAAGTCCGCGCGATCCACGCAGCAGCCTGCGACTTGGAAACACCGGCAGAGAACGCCTCGATCCACATGCTGCGGCCATCCAGCGGAGAGGTGGCGCGGATCACGCTCAGATCCGGAAGCTCTCGCCGCAGCGTCTCGAAGGGTTCAGCCGGGTCGCCGCCGGGACAGACGGCGAGCAACTGACTCGCCGGGTTGCGCCACGCACCCTGTTCGAACACACGACCATCCGCGGCATAGCGAGCCAGTCGCCGTTCGAAATCGGGATTCGCGTTCCCCGTGCGATGGAAATGAAAGATGTGCTGCCCGGGGATCGGCGCATGGATCATGAAGTCGAGCTCATGGGCGAGAAAGGTCTGCACGGCACGCTCCGCATCATCGGGCTGCAACGTGTGCGACACGAGCAACTCCTGCGAACGCCAGTCGAGAATGCCGGCGCCGGAAGAGAAGATCAGATAGTCGATGGGAAATTCCGCCGTGATCACTTTCTTCGCGGTGGCGAGCGCACGGCCGGTGGCTATCGCGCGAACCGCGCCCTTCTCGCCAAGCTCATGCATTGCATGTACGTCACGCGGGTCGAAAGGCTCACCCGACATGAGCAACGTTCCATCGAGATCGCATACGAGCATCTGGAGCATTTTCGGAAGACGTCTTCGTTCCTGGGGCACCGGCCGCAGAGTTGGCCGACGCGGGTCCGGCAGTCAAGCCATCCTGCCGCGCGCTGCCCCTCGGAGCAGTGGTCGATATAAATACCTCAATGGTTATTGGTCAATCGGCCGTAGCAGCCTATAGGCCCATAAATTGCCTATTGACTCGCATATCCGCCAAAGTTTATACAGTCTACTCATAGCTCTTTGGTTATTCATTGCGAATGCAGAACGCCCGCGACACCCTCTTCAGGACACTGGCCGATCCGACCCGGCGGGCGATCTTCGAACGGCTGTGTCGCGAAGGCGAGCAGACCGTCGGCGCCCTCACCGCCCGAGCCGGCATCTCGCAACCCGCTGTCTCCAAGCACCTGGGCGTTCTGAAACAGGCCGGACTGGTGAGCGACCGTCATGAGGGACGCCAGACGCACTACAGCGCACAGGTCGGCGCCTTGAGTCCGCTGATCGACTGGACGCGGCAAATGGCCGGTTTCTGGCAGAGCCGCTTCGACCGCCTCGAAGATTTATTGCGAAGGATGGACCAATGAATTCCCGATCGTTGAACGAGGGGCAGACGCGCAGCGTCGTCGTCGAGCGCGAGATGCCGTTTCCGCTGGAGAAGGTCTGGCGCGCACTCACTCAACCGCACCTGATCGAGGAATGGCTCATGAAAAGCGATTTCAAGCCGGTCGTCGGGCATCGATTCAATCTTCGCGGCGACTGGGGCGGCGTGCTGGATTGCGAAGTGCTCGCCATCGAACAGCACAAGACGCTGTCCTATACATGGGACTTCGCGCACGACGATCCCGCCTTCGCCCTGAAGAGCGTGGTGGTCTTCACGCTCACGCAGACGAGCACAGGGACGCACCTGCGCATGGAGCAGTCAGGCTTCCGGCCCGAGCAGAAGCAGGCCTTCGGCGGTGCGAAGCATGGCTGGCAGCAGTTCCTTGGCAATCTGGAACAGCTCCTGGGCCGCACGGATTGAAGTCGCTACGAGTCATCACCAGGGGACATGACATGAACAAGTGGATTCGACAGATTCATCGCTGGCTGTCCATCGCCTTCACGCTGGCGGTCATCGCCAATCTCGTTGCACTGGCGCAGAAGGAGCAAGCAGTGTGGGTCGGGCTTCTCGCGCTGTTCCCGCTCATCCTGCTCATGCTCACGGGCCTGTACATGTTTGCGCTGCCCTACTTCGCCAGATCACAAGCGCGCCGACCGGAATGAACGCGATGGCAGCCAGGAAATCCGCCAAGGCGAAAGCCGCGAAGAAACCCGGCACGAAGCGGGTCGCTGCGAAGGCAGTCAAGCCGCGCAAGGCGCCGGCGAAGAAGCAGTCCTCCGAGGGCGGCAAAGTGGTTCTGCTCTCGGGCGGGAATCCGCAGATTGCGAAAGGCCATGGCGACCCTCCCGTACAGGCGTACATCGCCGCGATGCCCGGCTGGAAGAGCGCCATGGGTCGACGTCTCGACAAGCTCATCATGCGCATCGTTCCTGGCGTCCAGAAGGCGGTCAAATGGAACTCGCCCTTCTACGGACTCGAAGGCGAAGGCTGGTTCCTGAGCTTTCACGTCTTTGCGAAGTACATCAAAGTGACCTTCTTCCGTGGAGCCTCGCTGAGACCCGTTCCGCCCGGCCCCTCGAAGCACAAGGACGTGCGCTACCTCGACATCCGTGAGGACGAC
The DNA here is from genome assembly GCF_014202975.1 of Povalibacter uvarum. Taxonomy (GTDB): domain Bacteria; phylum Pseudomonadota; class Gammaproteobacteria; order Steroidobacterales; family Steroidobacteraceae; genus Steroidobacter; species Steroidobacter uvarum. The sequence continues at coordinate 213,149 of NZ_JACHHZ010000007.1, read as the reverse complement.
TTCGACGAAGTACAGTTTTCCTCGTGGGTCGAACAGGCCAGCCGGTTACCCGGCGAGCGTCTGTGACCCGGATCCCCGATACATCGAATGATCAAAGGATGAAGTCATGAAGAAGACGACGACCGCCGCGAAGAAGAAGAGCGCGGCAAAGCAAAGCGATGGCGGCTCGGGCGCCAAGCGTATCGACGCGAAGATCAAAGAGCTCGGCGGCTGGCGAGGCGACACGCTCGCCCGCATCCGTGCACTCATCAGGCAGGCCGACCCGGATGTCATCGAGGAAATCAAATGGGGTGACGTGCCCGTGTGGTCTCACGACGGAATCATCACCACCGGCGAAAGCTACAAGAGCGCCGTGAAGATGACCTTCGCCAAGGGTGCGTCGCTGAAAGATCCGTCAGGCCTGTTCAATTCGAGCCTCGAAGGCAACACCAGGCGCGCGATCGATTTTCGCGAAGGCGACAAGATCGACGAGAAGGCGTTGAAGGCGCTCATTCGTGAAGCGGTGGCGTTGAATACGGCGGTGCAGGCCGTGCGCTCCGCGCCCAAGGCTTCGAGGAAAAAGAAGAGCGCCTGAAGGCGGCGAGCGGCGAGCCATTAGCAACGAGCGCTGGTTCCACTCCTGCTGTGGGTCCGGCTTTAGCCGGACGTCATGCCGAAGGCATCTCCGGATCGCTTCGCGATGACGTCCGGCTAAAGCCGGACCCACAGCCAAACCCTCCGCAACCGATTGAGCACCGGCCCTCACGGCCCCAGATACACCTGCCCGCCTTTCATCACGAACTGCATCGTCTCCATCGCATGGATATCGGTCAGCGGATTGCCGCTCACTGCAATGATGTCGGCGTAGTGTCCTGCGGCGATTGCGCCGATCTGACCCTTCAAACCGACTGCGTCCGCGCCGACCACAGTTGCCGCTTGCAGCGCCTGCATGGACGTCATGCCGTACTTCACCATCACGGCGAACTGCTTCGCGTTGTCGCCGTGCGTGTAGACGCCGGAATCCGTGCCGAAGGTCATCTTCACGCCCGCCTTCACTGCTTTCTGGAAATTGTCGCGCTGGATCTGCGCGACTTCGCGGTCCTTGCGCAGGAACTCTTCCAGTTCACCGCGCTTCGGGCCTTCTGCCTGCGTGTACTCGGTGTTGTAGATGTCCATCGAGAGGAACGTGCCGTTCTTCTTCGCCAGCGCGATGCCTTCGTCGTCGATCAGGCTCGCATGCTCGACGGTATCGACCCCGGCGCGAATCGCGACTTTGATGCCATCCGCGCCATGCGCGTGCACAGCCACCTTGCGGCCATGCATGTGAGCTTCGTCGATCAGCGCGGCGACTTCTTCCGCCGTGTACTGCTGCTGGCCGACTTTCGTCCCTTTCGAGAACACGCCTCCTGTGCCGCAGTACTTGATCACATCGCTGCCGTATTTCACGTTGCGGCGAACAGCGGTACGGACGGCGTCGGCGCCGTTGGCAACACCTTCGGCCTCGTACTTGAACTCGGGCGCGAGCATGTTCGAATCGCAATGTCCGCCAGTTATACCGAGCGCCGGGCCCGATGCCAGCACTCTCGGACCAGGGACATCACCGTCGTTGATCGCGTCGCGCAAAGCCACATCGCTGTAGCCGTCAGATCCGACATCGCGCACTGTGGTCACACCAGCGAGCAGCGTGACCTTTGCGTTCGCGGCTCCCTTCAGCGCCATGCGCGGCACCGACAGGCCATAACCGTAGTAAGGCGGCAGCGTGGGGTCACCCATCAGATGCGTGTGCGTATCGATGATCCCCGGCAACACCGTGCTGGACGACAAGTCGATGACCTCTGCGCCAGCAGGTATCGATGCACTGGCCGCGGGACCGACTGATTCAATGCGCTCTCCCCTGATGACGACGACCTGGTTCTCCAGCACACGTCCGGCGGCAACATCGACGAGCCGTCCCGCACGAATGACCTGCACCCGATCGGCGGACTCCGCCGCCTGAACACCCGCGACAGAAGCAGTAGTCAGCAGACCGGCAAGGCAAACCGTATTGATCGTCAGAGAACGCATGGAGACCTCGAACACGAAGGTGAGAACGCGCAAATGGGTTACAGCGAGACCGGCAGCGGCGAAACGCCGAACCAGCGCACATGCAGCCAGTGGATCATCACGAAGTACAACGCCAACCCGAGAATGACGGCGATCGCGTCATTGAATCTGCCCGGCGGCGCCGTCTTGATCCTCTGCGGCGGCCGCCGCTTGAAAGAAATCCGGTCTGCAACGGCCCAGGCCAGGAAGCCGCCGAACAGCAGCACGTCCGCGAGCGTGCCGTTCGCGAACAAGTGAGCCAGCGCCCAGAACTTCACAGCGGCCAGCATCGGATGCTTCATGGCCGTCTTGATGCGCCCGGGCAGATAGGCCGCGACCAGGAAAATGAACACGGGCAGCATGAGCAGCGCCGTGACGTATCGAGTCCAGACCGGCGGCACATACAGCACGATCGGCTCCTGCCGCGCGAGCCCGTAGCCCCAGATCAGCAGCACGAATCCGACGATGGAGATGACCGAATAGATCCCCTTCCACGGCTTGTCGCCGAGTCTCGAGATCATCGACTCGCGCCAATCCCCGGCCACGATGGCCACGGAGTGCACGCCGAGAAACAGGACGAGGCCGAGTATCAGGATGCTCATGACAATAGCGCCGCTCGTGTCCGGGGTGAGCATACTGAAGGGCCCGGCCCGCGAGAATCAACCGCCGGCGACAAAACCCACCGACACTGGACTTATCGCGGCAGGCGAGCTATGCCGTCCGCGTCATTGACCGAAGGAGAGTGTCATCGCCGATCAATCGAACTGGCGATTGTCACTTGCCGTCCCTGCCATCGGCGTTCTGGGCGTGCTGGCCGGAGGCACGGTGCAGCACCTCTCTCCCGCGCCGAGGCACAAGCGGGGCGTGAGCCGATCGTGCAGTCCTGCAGTCTGGGCGCCAGATGAGTCAGAATCAGCGGCAACTCAGACCGGACCAGGCGACGGGAGCGCGCTGATGACTCCATCCGTTCCGACGTCACCACAGCTGCAGTTCGCGCTGTATCGCGTGCTCGGCAACAGCCTGCCGCCGCGACACGGCGCGGAAGAGATGCTGGCTCATCTGCGCTTCACGCTCGAGCACGAGCCCGAGCTGCGCGGATGCCGCAAGCATTGGGTGCTCAACCGCATCGCCGACGCCCAGGTGGAATCCACCTGTCTCGAGCTGATACAACAGGCCGGGCATGAATGCATCCGCCTGCCTTTCGAGATGCATCGCTATGCGCGCTGCTTCAATGACATGTCCGATCTGCCGCCAGGTGTCGATCGCGTCGATCCGAAGCACAGCGACATCGCGTTCGACGCTTCGAGCTTTGCGCTCGAATGGAAGTACCGGCACAAGAACCTGTACGCGATCGGGCTGAACGAGGCCCGCAATGTCGCGCTCGATGCGGGCCGCGCCATCGCCCGATGGACGCTGCCCTGGGACGGCGCCTGCTTCATCACCAGCGACGCCTGGGAACAGATTCGGCGTCTCGCCGAGAGCGATGCCACGGCATTCCATCTCATCGTGCCGCTCGCGCGCATCAAGGACAACGCTGAATTGCTGCGGCCGGGTTCGGTGTCGGTCACGCTCACCGAACCGCAGATCGGCTTTCGCAACGACAGCCAGGCGCGATTCGACGAGAGCCTTCGCTACGGCAATCTCAACAAGGCCGCGCTGCTCAGGAGTCTCGGAGTTCCGGGACCCTGGCATACCTGGCGCACTGCTTCGTGGGATGTACAGCCCACGGCGGTCAGCGCCGAACGCGGTCGTTTCGTGAAGGGTGCGTGGGTCGCGCGACTGACGTCAACCACGGAAGAACGCATCGAAGGCAACGAACGACTGCGCTGGCGCTCGCGCTTCGAAGGCGTTGAACTGCTGTGCCGCCAACTCGACACGCGTCTCGTGACCGAACGCAATCCGCCGGGCCGGCTGCTCTGCTATGACGAGGCAGCACTTGGGAACTGGCGCGAACATCTTCAGGTCTCAGGACTCATCGCACACGCGCGAGCAGCATTGAATCGTCCGCTGCCGAGCGTGCGGAACAAGACCGGCTGCGCCGCCAGCGGAGATCCGGCGGATTACCTCAGCGTTGCGCCATACTTCCACGTCGATGCAGATGGCACCATTCGACACGTCGATGGTCAACGAAATGACGCTGCAGCCGCGGGCACATCGACCGATCGCGCCGCACTCGATCATCTGGTGATCGACGCGTGCAGCACAGCTATCGCGGGGACGGTCAGCCGGGACATGACGCTGCTTGATCACACCGCGCGCATGCTGAAAACCTGGTTCATCGATCCCGACACTCGCATGAATCCACACATGCGATTCGCCCAGGTCATTCCTGGGCGAGAGCAGACCGGCAACGCATGGGGCATCGTGGACTTTCGCGGCTTCTGGCCCCTGCTCGATGCCATCACGCTGACGGCGCGGGCTGGCGCGCTGAGTGATGCCGAGCAAGTTGCGCTGAAAGCGTGGTTCGAACGATTCCTCGACGATGTCGACGCGCGACGGATCAGTGAAGAGCCGAACAACATTGCGATATGGCACGACTTGGTCGTGGCGGCACTCGCCGCGTTCGTGGGGCGACACGCACGGGCAGCGCAAGTGCTGTCCGATCTGCCGCTGCGATTGACGAGTCAGCTCAGTGCATTCGGTGTACCCGTCAACGAGCTCAAGCGTACGCGCCCGCTGCACTACAGCCTGTTTCTCACTCAAGGCCTGATCCATTGTGCATCGCTGGGGCGCCGCCTCGGCATCGATCTGTGGACCTTCACAGGTTCACAGCACCGCAGCATCGCCATGCTGTTGCGCTTCCTGGCCTTGAACAAGCGATTGCTGGCGGACTATGCCTCGAACCCGGATCGCTTCGATTCACGGATCCTCGCGGCGTGCGCGCAGATTCCACCCGATGCTGTGCATGCCGAGGCGCTCGCCGAGTTTCGCTCGTCGTCCGACAGGAGCTCTCGCCTCGACGAGGAAGACATGAGCGAAGGTGCGATGCCCTTCCTCGGTGCCTTCGGAGAACTTCGCGGAGTCAGGTCCCCGACGGCCGCCCCGCGGCCAGCGCCTCGTCCAGCATCTTGACCAGCTCATCGCGGCTATACGTGAAACGCTGGTCTTCGTTCATCTGCACGAGCTTCTCGAGCTGTTTGCGGATCACGATCCGCGCCTCGCCCTCGACCGGCACGACGAGATAGCGGCGCTTTGGTTTGGCATCGAACAGCGCCTGTTCGACCGCCGCTGCAACGTCATCCGGCTTCGGGAACCGGCTGCGATCCGCCATCCGCGACGCCGCACCCGTGCGCTCCGCTGCGTTCCTGCCGATCTGCGTGTCGTAGTTCCCCGGTTCGATCACGTTGACCTGCACGCCGAGCGGCGCCATCTGCCCTGCCAGCGAATCGGTGAAAGCTTCCATCGCATGCTTGCTCATCGCGTACGCCAGCAGATCGGGCATGGCCACGGTTCCGGAAAGAGAGCCGATGTTGGTGATGCGTCCCTTCTGCTCGATGATCAGCGGCGCCATTGCCCGGGTGACGCGATAGGTCCCCTGCACATTCACAGCCATGACGAGGTCGAACTCCTCGGGCTTCATGTTCTCGAGCGATCCGAGCGTCGCGATGCCCGCATTGTTCACGAGCCCGTAGAGTCCACGTCCCGCCTTCGAAATCGTGTCGACCGCGGCGTCGATCTGCTGCTGATCGGTCACATCGAGCCTGATGCCCTGGACGTTCTTGATGGCATTTAGCGCCTTCAGATCCTCGTCTTTACGCGCGCCTGCGTAGACGAAGTACCCTTTGGATGCCAGGCGTTCGGTGATCGTGCGGCCGATCCCGGAACTCGCTCCTGTCACCAGTACCGCTTTCGTCTCTGCCGGCGCTGCGCGAGCCGGCGAAACGCAAACCGCAACGCCCAGGATCACAGCGAACAGCGCACGCATGGCCAAACCTCTTTCAACCTGTACTCAATTGACCGAGCGCTGACGCCCTTCCCAGTGAGGCTTGCGAAGCTCCGTCTTCTGGATCTTTCCGGCACCCGTCATCGGCAGCGCATCGCGAAACTCGAAACTGCGAGGACACTTGTAGCCGGCGATCAGCGCGTGACAGTGTGCCGACAACTCTTCAGCGGATGCGCTGGCTCCCGGCTTGAACACAACCACGGCATGAACGGCCTCGCCCCATTGCTCGCTCGGGATTCCGATCACTGCGTTAGCAGCAACGCAAGCGTGACGGGCAAGCGCATTCTCGACTTCCGCCGAGTACACATTCTCCCCTCCGCTGACGATCATGTCCTTCATCCGATCGACGATGTACAGGTAACCGTCTTCATCCATGTAGCCGCCATCGCCTGTATGCATCCAGCCATCGCGCACCGCTTTGGCAGTTTCAACAGGCTTGTTCCAGTAACCGAGCATCACTGTCGGTCCACGCACCGCGACTTCGCCGACCGTGCCGCGAGGAACCTCCACGTCCTGCTCGTCGACCACTCGCACTTGCGTCGCTAACGATGCGCGACCTGCCGAGCGCAGCAGCTCCGCCTTGCCGATATGGTCTTCCGGACGCAGGTAGGTGGCACACGGGGCGAGCTCCGTCATGCCGTAAGCCTGGTAGAAGCCAGCATTGGGGAAGGTCTTCAGTGCTCTGCGCAACACCGCATCGTTGATCACCGACCCGCCGTAGATGAGCATGCTGACGCTGCTCAGGTCGTATTTCCCTGCGTCGGGATGGTCGACAGTGAGCTGGACCATCGTCGGCACCAGCAGCATGTGAGTGATGCGATGCTGCTGGATCGCCTGCATCGCCGCGATCGGCGTGAACATCGGCGCGATCACGCACGTACCCCCGATCATCACGTGCCCATGCATGAGCGCACCGACGGCAACATGAAACATCGGAGCGATAAGCAGCGCCATCCCATCGGCGTGCGTGATGTTGGCAGCGACCAGCGCGAGCGAGTTCGAGACCAGGTTCGCGTGACTCAGCATGACGCCCTTGGGAAAACCGGTGGTGCCGCCGGTGTACATGACTGCGGCCAGGTCTGTTCCGCCGCGATCGGCGTCAACTGCCGGCGTGGCTTTCCCCAGCAGCTCTTCGTAGTTCAGCATGCCTTCGGGCGTGGCTCCGTCGCCGGTGTAAATCAGCGTCCGCAGTGCTTTGCTGCGACCGCGTAACTCCGCGGCAACGCCTTTGAACTGCTCATCGACCAGCAGGATGCGCGTATCGCAGTCGTCGAGCGAATAGGCAATCTCAGCCGGACTCCAGCGGATGTTGATCGGATTGACCGCGCCACCGCCCCACCACGTGCCGTAGAAAAATTCGAGGTACCGATCGGAATTGAGAGCAAGCATTCCGATGCGGTCGCCCGCGGCCATGCCCAGTTCCCGCAGCGCTCCGGCCAGCCGCGCCACGCGATCGACGTACTGACGATACGTATGTCGCCGATCACCGCAGATCGTTGCGATGCGATCAGGACGACACTGCAGCGCGCGATGCAGGCCCTGGGTGAGATACATGGTTACTGGACCTCGGGATCTCAGCCGAACGGATCGTCGATCGATGGCGGCGGCACCGAGAACCACTTGGGTCCACCCGCTGTCATGTAGACGCAGTCCTCGAGTCGAACACCGAAGCTGCCGGGAATGTAGATTCCCGGCTCGTCGGAGAAGCACATGCCGGGAGCGAGTCGCGTCGTCTCGCCGTGCACGAGATTGACCGGCTCATGCCCGTCGAGACCGATGCCGTGACCGGTTCGGTGCGAGGTTCCCGGCAACTTGTAGCCAGGGCCGTAGCCCGCCTTCTCGTAGGCTGAACGAACGGCGTCATCCACCTCGCCCGCGGGCGTTCCGACTTTCGCCGTATCGAATGCGATCTGCTGGCCGCGCCGGACGAGGTCGAAAACGGCGCGCTGCTGCTTCGTCGCTTCGCCGAACACCAGCGTTCGCGAGATGTCCGATTGATATCCCTCGACCGAGCAGCCGCAATCCATGAGCACGATTTCACCGGGTTTCACTTCCTGCGGCTTGCCGGAACCATGCGGATAGGCACTCGCCTCGCCGAGCAGGATCAACGTGAACCCGGGTGTGCCGCCATGTTTCGCCATCGCGGCAGACATGATGTTGCCGATGTCGGCCGGCGTCATTCCACGTGCGATCTGCGTTGCCGTGTCACGATACGCAGCGATGGTGATATCGCTCGCGGCCTGCATGAGCGCAATCTCGGCTGAAGACTTGATCACGCGACATGCGCGAACCACACCTGCGTCGCTGCGTGTCTCGACACCGAGCGCTCGCAGGCCGTCGACCGCGAAGAAACGCACAGTCTCTTCGACGCCGACCGGGCCTGCGCCCCAACCGCGCTTCTTCAGCCAGTCCGCAATCAATGCTGTCGGGCTCTCGTGCTCGTTCCAGACGTGAACGCTTGCGGGAATCTTCAGGCTTTCGCGCACAGAAGGCTCCTCGAACTGCGGCGTTACGATGATCGGTTCGCCCTCGGCAGGAATCAGAGCCGCGGTCAGGCGCTCGCTGCGCCACCACTGAACGCCAGTGAAATAGACGAGCGAGCTTCCCGCCTCGACCAGCAAGGCCTTCAGCCCAGCGGCGCGCATCAACTGCTGCGCTTTGGCGATGCGTTGCAGGTATTCAGCAGTCTGAATTGAAGGCGGCAGCGCGATGCCCGCGACCGCCTTGCCGACAGGAGGAGGCGGTGTCGTCTGCGCAAGGAGGACCGACGGTCTGAACGCGAGTGCGGCAGTCGCCGCCGTCATCCCCAGGAAAGCTCGCCGGCCTGAACGCATTGCAGCTCCCTCGATCTGATCTGACAGGGGCTGCAGGATCGTACGACTACCGGGCCTTGATCAACCCCTGCTTCTCGAGCTCCGCTGCCGCGGCCACCGAAAGCTCTTCGATCAACTGGGCGAGCGTATCCGGGTCCTCGCTCGTGCTCAGCCCGCCCCAGACCAGCTTGTTCTGTTCGAGTGAATACACGAGGGTTTCGACGTAGACGACCATTTTCTCGTTCACGGTCGCCTCTCTCGGCGACGAATACGACAGGGACACACCATAGCCGTAGTAGCCGCCCCAGAAGCTCGCGTACGTTTCCGCTTCGTACGGCTCCGTGACCGTAACGGTCCGGTCGACGTGCACCGGCCTCATCACGACGGCGCCCTTCACTCCGGCTGCTTCGAGCGCCGCTTTTGCCTGGGCTTCATTGCCGGGCGTTGCATCGGGGACCAGTGAGTACAGTGTTCGACCTTCCGCGCCGCGCATGGAAATCTGCATCGCCAGCCTGTCTTCCGCCAGCTTGCGCGCGGCGGGGTCTTTCATCAGTACCGCCGCCACCACCTTCTCGCCCTTGAATCCCAGCGGTGTTGCGTCCGGGGTTTTCCAGGTCGTGGTGAACGTCGATGATGCGCAGCCCGTCAGCAACAGGGCGCAGAGGAACGGCAACAGTCGGGTACCCGCGATCATGGCTTTCTTCCTTATGGTTATCCGATGAGACTGCCATCGCCGCGATAGCGCGGCTACTAGGTAGTCACCACCGGGTGGCCAGGGCAGGCTAGATCGTTGCGCTGGACGGTGCAACTGAACGACGCGGGGACTCCAGGTGAGCAATGTCGCTGGGGCGTGCCGTCAGACCCGCCGCCTGGAACCGTCGCGTCAGCTCCCGCACGCCTTCGTAGTGATATCGCGCGATGAAATCACGGAACAGCGACTGCTGTTCGTCGGGCAGGAAACGGGGTTTGTCGAGTTGCTCCAGCCAGTAACCGAGGCTGGCAACATCCCGCACCGAGATCAGGTTGACCGAGACGTAGTGATTGATGCTTTCCAGGTAACCGAAGTACCGGTCGAAGATGTCGCGGTACATCATGTGCTGCCAGTCCCAGTCGGCCCGATCCGAATCCTCTTCCGGCAGCATCGCCTCCTTCATGGTCTGCCAGTCATGCATGAAGGTCTTCTCGTTCGTCACATCGCGATACTTCTCCGGCACTGACGATACGCGGCCAGCCCAATCGAGCAGCTTGCAGCACAGCTCGAGATCGGGGTCGCTGGTCAGCAACTCCAACTGGCTCGCTGCGAACTCGGCGCGTTTCCATTTCTGCGCGATGTAGTACTGATAGACGCCGGCAGCCAGCGTACCGACCGCCAGAGTCGTTCCGAGGATCTCCAGCATTTCCTTGAGTGGCATATCCGCCGTCGCTTCAGTGGGAAAAATGATCGACGGTGCTGGCGTGCGATTCCGGTGTCACGACGGCGGCGCCGTAGAGCGTTCGTCGCGACAGATAGCCCTGGATCGTTGCGTGCTGCCCGAGCAGGGGTTCGAACACCGGGCGACTGCGCCGCCAGATGTGCTCCCAGGACATCTGCACATACATCGCATCTCTGACGAGCGCGATCAGCTGGCCGTCGTCCGTCAGCAGATACAACCCGTCGTAGGGAGAAGGCGCGATACTGTTCAGGTCACCGGGTTGCTGAGCGACTACGACACCGGTCAAGGTTGCTTCGGCCATGAGGGGACCCTCGTCGATGAGGGGTTGGTTATACGACCGAGTGCGATCACACAACCACTAGACCAACGTTCATACCGGACGGTGCTCATGCCCGCATGTAAACGCCGCCGACATCGCGGACGTGTGACGACGTCCGCGGAAAATCCACCGGTCGCGCAGGACCATCGCACTGCAACGCCGAACAAGGACAAGACGCCATGCCCGACTATCGCAAGCAGTTTTTCGACGATCCCAGGGCGTTCTTCGAGCGCTATTCGATCAACCTGCCCGGCAACCCCGAAGAAGCCGGCAAGATCGGCCAGCTGGAGTTGATGCAGAGCACATTCAACAAGATCGAGGGCGCGCAGAACCATCTCGCCGGCTCCTCGGCTTCGAAGTCGTTCCACAAGTTCAAGGCAGGGAAGGCTTCCGTGCATGTGAGCGCCCTCGCCCACAATGCGGCGTGGCAGGTCGATGAGATTCAGAAAAAGGCAACACTGGTCGTGCGGACCGCGGCGAAATCCGTCACGCGCACCGAAGCCGAGAGCGCGAGTCTCCAGTGGTTCCTGTGCCTCATGCTCCCGTGGATCCAGAACGGCGTAACGACAATGCAACTACGCAAGGACTCGCGGGCCGATGCCTTCTTCACGGGCCAGATGAACGGCTGCTCGTTCGTCGTTACCGGCGATCCGCGCGAGCCGTATGTCAGTCACATCAACTGCGACGACTCGAGCGAATACGAAGACAAGTATCACCAGGTGCTCAAGGACTCCGGCGTGAAGACGAAGAACGCGCTGCGACTCGGACGCGAGGACTACAAGCTGGACGCCGGCGGCATCGCGCGCGAAGAAGCAACAGTGCAACAGGGTCTATCTGATCAGAATCGCAAGCTCCAGGGCGGCATCCTGACCGACACTCTCTGCTTCGTGATGGGCCGGCGCGTCGAGGGCAAGTGGGAGTTTTTCTACCAGCGCGTCATCTCGCAGAGTTACCAGTACAAGAATCGCCTCGGCCGCGCGGGCGGACTGATCAAGTTCCTCGGCCGCGACAATCGCCAGCTCAACAATGTCACGGTGTATCGGGCGATCACGCCGTATACGAAGTTGTGGCCGGAGGGGTTGGGGAGACTGACATCGTGAGGAAGCCCGCTAGCCAGCTAGCCGGTAGCCAGAGCAGAGAAGAGAAGAGAAGAGAAGAGAAGAGAAGAGTCAGCGTAGGACTCTGTCACTCCCGCGAAAGCGGGAGTCCATCTGAACCAAAGGCATGGACTCCCGCTTTCGCGGGAGTGACGAGGCTCTTGCTCTGGCTAGGTAGCTAGCTAGCTAACAAGCTAGCCAACTAGCCCGCCGTCCATTGGTCTACCAATAAACCCTCACTCCCAACGCTCCATTGATCCCTTCTCCCAGCGTATTCCTGTCCCAGTACTTCTCATCGAGCAGGTTGTTGATGCTGCCGGTGATCACGGCGCGACGCCCGCCCCACTGCGCCTGATACTCGAAGCCGGTGCTGACGATCGTGCGATCGGGGATCAGGACGTTGTTCGCCTCCTCGTAGTAGAAGTCGCCGAGGTAGCGCACGGTGCCGAACACGCTCAACCCTGAAATCCGTGGAAATCGATAGTCCGCGTTGGCGACGAACTGGCGCTTCGGGGCGCCGGCAGGACGATTGCCTTCCAGCGCTGCGTTCTCCTCCGAGACCCTGTCGATGCGCGGATCGATGAAGGTCGCACCGAGTCCCATCGTCAGATCGTGCGTGACGTTCACGTTGCCGATGGCTTCGATGCCGTCGTACAGAGTCATCCCATCCTGGGTCAGGTACCGATCACCGTCGCGGTATACGTCGATCTGCGCGGCTCGTTCGACATGAAATGCGGCAGCGGTGAAGCGCAGGCGATCGTGCTCGTATTTGGCACCGAGTTCGTACTGCTTGCTGATCGTCGCGGGCAGAAGCTCGCCCGCGTTCATGTACGGCGGCTCACCGTCAGTCCCCACGCGCGAGCCGGATTCCAGCGCCTCGACATAGCTGCCGTAGATGGCAACGTAATCGGCCGGCTTGAATATCAACGCGACCGTCGGCGAGAACTCGCTGGTGTCGTACCCGGAATCGAACGTCGGGTCGTGGTCATGATCGACCTGCTCGTACTCGGTGTATCGACCGCCGAGCATTGCCTGCCAGTGATCGCCGATATGGAGCGTGTCGCTGGCGAACAGCGCAGTCTGTCGCTCGTCGTCGCTGAGCGGCGCAAGACTGAAATCGATATCGCGCGTGACCACGAAATCCTGGGGTTGGTAGATGTTGCCGTTGAAGTCGTTCGACCAGTGCCAGTCGTTGCCCCAGCGGGTGGTGTTGCGCTGATAGTCGATGCCGAACACCAGTTCGTGCCGGATCGCGCCTGTCGTCGCCTCGCCTTGAACGAGCACGCGGCTGAAGTAGTTCTTGAGCAAGCCCGCGAAATTGTAGGCGTAGCCCTCGTAGTCGCCCGCCTCGTTCAACACGTATGCGAACATCTTGTTCGAGTGATGTTCCTTCTCGTTGTAGCCCAAGGTCAGGTTTGCCTTCCACTCGTCGTTGATGCGCCACCTCAGACCCGTCGAGCCCATCAGCGTGTCGTACTCGTAGAACGAGTTGTCGATCCTGACGTTCTCGTAGTCATAGGTCGGACGCGGAAGCCGCGCGTCCTCGTACATGTCCCAGTAGAAGTACAGCGGCTCGTGCTCGAGCTTGCTCGTCTCGTACAGCCCGTTCGCGAACCACTCCAGATCGGAGGTGATGCGATAGTCGACCGCCAGTGACACGAGCGTGCGATTGAGATCGGCCCCGCTGTACGCTTCGCCGTACTCTCCAGCGACGTTGACGCGATACCCGAATGCCTGCGAATCGCCGACGCGTCCGCCCGCATCGAGCTGACCAGAGAAGACGCTGTCGTTGCGGTACTCCAGCGCCATCATTGCCAGCGGTTCCTCCGTCGGCTTCTTGGTGGTGTAGCTGATCGCACCGCCGGGCGTACCGAAGCCGTACATGAATCCCGTCAGGCCCTTGAGCGCTTCGACACTCTCGATGGGTTCCAGAGGGAATTCGCCTCCGTAGGACAGAAGGAACGGAACGCCGTCGATGTAGTAGTTCATCACGTCGAGACCGCGGATCTGCGCACCCCACCAGGCGGTCGTCGCCGAAGGCGAAGCAGAAAGAATCGAAGGATCGTTGATGAAGATCTGCGCGACCGAGTTCGCCTGGCGCCGGTTGATTTCTTCGTCGCTGATGACGGTGATCGAGAACGGCGTGTCCAGCAGCTTCTTCGATCCGAGCGCGCCGCTGGTCGCGACCTCTTCGAGCGAAGTGCCGATGCGTGTCGCGTTCACGATCACAGTATCGACCTCGGTCGGTGCAGCGGAGGTATCGGCCGCTGATGCAGCCACCGCTGACAGTCCGGTCAATGCAATACATACCGCGCGCGCAAGGCGCTGGTCGGAAACACGAGCCATCGGAGCCTCTCCCTTATCGTTGTCGGCGGCAGAGGCGCTGGAGAAATGGAATGAAACAGGGCCAGCGCGCTGCGATTGATGGCTGGCTTGCGTGTCCCGGCGGGACAGGCGGCTGGCTGGGTTGCCGCATCGGCCTTCATGCAAGGCGCGCGGCGGTCGAGATGATAACGATTCTCATCTTTCCGGCCAAGATGGCCCAGGCGTAAGTCCGTCATACGCACGAAACGGGGTATCCATCTCCCGCCTGCCTGAAATGCCATCACCGTGCGGGCGCTGTTAGGCTGCGCGTCCTGCCCCCTATAACGAGAACAAACTCATGCCCTTCGCTGATGCGACCCAACCCCTCCGGCTGCACCTCCTTCTGGCCGTCGCGCTGGTCTGCGCCGCGGGCTGCAGCCAGAAAGCTGAAGCGCCACGCGAGATCGATCTCGTCATTGCGAATGCGAAGGTGATCGACCCGGGCTCCAGGAGCGTTCTGGAAGGCGCCGTCATCGCGATCGACGATGGCCGGATCGTCGAAGTCGCACCCTCGCTCTCACCCACCCTGAAGGCAATGCAAACGATCGATGCCGCCGGCAGGAGCGTCGTCCCGGCCTTCGCCGACCTTCACGTTCATTGGGGCAACGGCACGTTCGCGGAAAGCGGGAACATCGTCGAGCAGACGCTGGCCCGCAATCTTTACTACGGCATCACTCGCATTCTGAACATGGGGTCAAACGGCGCGTCGCCCGCGGAAATCGATTCGTACCGCGGCAAGCTCGCTGACGGGACGTGGCAGGGACCGAAGCTCTACGCAGTCGGCTCGTTGCTCACGGTCCCCGGATCGCACCCCACGACGACGATCTTCCCGCCGGACCTGCGGAAGAAGATTGCCGAGACCGTTGCCGCCGCACCCGAACAGGGGCCGATCGATCTGATGCCGCTGAGAGCCATCACGCTCGTTCGTACCGCCGACGAAGTGCGGACCGAGGTGAAGCGACTCGCATCGTGGGGCGCCGATGCCATCAAGCTCACGATCGAATCGGGACCCGGTCCTTTCGGTGACGACCATCCCCAGATGTCCGAAGAGATCGTGCGTGCCGCCGTGGAAGAAGCGCACGCTGCGAAGATTCCCGTGATCGCGCACGTATCGTCGCGAGATGAGCTCGATGTATGTCTTCGCACGGGCGTCGATGCCGCCGCGCATTCGATCATCACCGGGCCGTTCGACGCGGAGTTGCATCAGCGAATGGGTGCAGCCGGCTTCTTCTATGTCGTCACACTCGACCTGTACGACGGCTTCCTGAACTGGAGCGCCGATCCCGATCGCATGAACGACGCGTTCCTGCGCGAAACACTGACGGACGCGGAAGCAGCGTCGATGCAGAACGCTCCGAAAATCTTCGCCCGCGAACAGGAGTTCTTCGGCAAGAGCGGGCTGCGCCCGATCCTCGATCACGTGCGTGACGCCCAGCGGGCAGGCGCGCTGCTGGTCACTGGCACGGATACGGGCAATGCGTTTGCTTTTCCCGGCTACGGGACGCACCAGGAATTGCGATTGATGGTCGAAGCCGGCGTTGCGCCGATGGACGCACTCGCGGCAGCCACTGTCAACGCGGCGAAATTCCTGAAGGAAGAAAACGAGTGGGGATCGATCCAGCCCGGCCAGGCCGCGGACCTGCTGATTCTCGACGGCGACCCGCTCGCCGACATCATGAACACCCGGCGGATCGCGCACGTCATTCAGCGCGGCACGCCGATCGATCGTTCGGCGCTGCGGATCCGATAGCACTGTGGGTCCGACTTTTGCCGGACGTCAGGCCGAAGGCCCAGATCGCGTGACGCGATGACGTCCGGCTAAAGCCGGACCCACAGCAAGAACTCCTCTCTAGATTCTGGCTAACAGCTCATTGCTGGCCGGCTAGCCTCAGGGCTTTTCTTCCCCGTACACCAGAATCCAGTCCGCTTCCGCCTGTACGCGCGCAAAGAAGCTCCAGGTATCGATCTGCATCGCCCGACGCAGGTGATCCTTGGCCTCGGCCGCGCGGCCCTGAATCAGGTAGTAGTTCGCGAGCGAGAAGCTCGTGCTCGACTTGATGCCGTCCGACGTGCTGAACGCCTTGCCGCTGTCCTTGTCGTCGAAGAAGGACGACGGATCGCGGCGGTGCTTGAAGAGCTGCAGGCCTTCGAAGTAGTTGTTCGATTCGAGGTTGTCCTTGAGATCGACCAGATCCATCGTGTAACCGTCGAGGAGCGCCTGGGCAGCATCGAACTGCGTGCCGCGCGCGAGGGAGATGTACTGCCAGTAAGTACCGGCTGTGATGCTGCTCGCTTCACCGACGCCGGCTCCGACCTGACGCGAGCGATCGAACCAGTGCGCCGCCTGCTTGTAGTCATGCTTCGCGAGGAACGCATGGCCCAGGTGATAGTAGAGATAGAACTGCACGACGTCCGGCGTGCTCGGAAAATAGTCCGGGCCCAGCTTCTCGCGCTCGAGCGGCTTGTTCTCGTACAGCGCGGCGGACCGCAAGCCGTCCTCGACCGAACGATCGAACTCGCGCAGGTTGAAATAGCGATGCGCCCGATGGCGCAGCAGTTTCGCCGAGTTCGGATATTTCTTGAGGCCGGCGGTGTAGACGGCGATCGCTTCGCGCATCAGTCCCTGGTAGCCCAGAAGGCGTCCGTACCAGGTCGCGGAGTCGATCGTGAGGTTGGTCTCGTAGGCTGTCTTCGCCTCGGCCACGGCACGCAGCAGCGTATCCGTGGGCGCGACGTTCACCGGATTCGGGCCGGTCGTATAGAGCTGCTCGCCGAACAGCGACTTGCCCTGCAACACGCGCGGCCCTTGCTCGGCAGCAACGGCGGACCCCATCGCCGCGACCGCGGCGACGCCGATGAACAAGCTCTTGCTGAATCTCATGCTGAATTTCCCCTTGTAGCCTGGCGCGATGAACTGCGCCGCGAAATCGATTCTCCGAGGATACGGACACGAAGATGGATTCCCGCTTTCGCGGGAATGACTGCGAGGTCGTCACCTCGGCGACGGCGATCGTCATCCCCGCGAAAGCGGGGATCCATTCCTGGTCAACTTAACCCACGACTTCCTTGTAAAGACGGTACAAGTTCCCGCCCATGATCCTGTCGATATCCGACGCCGGGAACTTGTGCCGCTTGAGCCCGTCGTGCACGACTTCCATGCGTCGCGGCCCGTTGAGCTTCTCGAGATAGAGCGGCCAGTCCGTCGGCTTGATCTGCGATCCTTCTTCCTGCAGCAGGATCTTCAGCTCTTCCTCGGTGTCAGGAATGACGCGGTGATCGCGGTCGCTGCCGATGCCGATGTGCTCGATGCCCGCCACTTTCACGGCGTGCACGATGTGCTCGAAGTAGACCTCGAGGTTGTCCTTCTTCGCGTCCGTCAGGAAGGTGCGGATCTGAGTGATGCCGACGACACCACCCTTCTTCGCGATCGCGCGCATATTCTCGTCGGTAGTGTTGCGACGATGCGGACGCAATGCTTTGCACGCCGTGTGAGAAATGATCATCGGCCGCTTTGCGGCCGCCACGGCGTCGGCCATTGTCTTCATGCCTGCATGCGACAGATCGAGCAGCACGCGCTCCTTCTCCATGCGCGCAATGAGCTCGCGGCCGAACGGCGTGACGCCCGGATCATTCTCCACGAAGCAGCCGGCGCCGGAGTAGTTCTGGGTGTTGTAGGTGAGCTGGATGCTTGTGAGACCCAACCCTCGCAGCACGGCCACGCGATCGAGATCGCGCGCAACCGGATTGGAGTCCTGGATGTTGTAGAACACCGCCAGCTTGCGCTCGCGCGCTGCGCGATCGACGTCCGCAATGCTGCGAGCCAGGATGAAGTGATTCGGCAGCGACTTGAGGTAGCGGTTGTACGCCGAGATGTCCAGGAGCAGCAGATCGAGCGCCTCGTCGACACCGACCTTCGGATCCGTCAGTGTGATCGAGATGGCGCGCGTACCGCTCGCGATGATGTCATCGAGCAATGCAGGCGTATAGACCGTGCGGATCTCACCGAGCGCATCGAAGATCGGCGAGCCACCCTGCCCGCTCGCGGCCCACAACGTGCGCGGTGTGGATGCTGCAGCGACCGCTCCAGCAATAGCGCCGAGGGCGGCGCGACGTGTCCACGAACCATTCATCTGGCTGCTCATTTGGCACCTCGGCGTGCCCGCGACGCGAGCAACTCGGTCTCCGCGGGCCAGAAGCCCTGCGGCGTCTTGGTGATGATGTCGGTCCACGTACGTTCCGCTTCGGCGTGCTGGCCGCGGAAGTGATAGTCCATGGCGACGGCGAACGAGCTGATTGCATCGCCCTTCGCGATCACGCTCTTCGCATCGAGCACGCCTTGCATGAACTTGACGCCATCGTAGTAGCCGTCGTTCTCCAGCAGCTTGAGATCGCCGGGGATCTTGCGAACGAGCTCGTTCGCTTCCGCTGTCCGCCCGAGCTTTCGCAGGGCGAGATATCGCCAGTACGTCGTAGCGACCGTGTGATCCGGATTCTGGACCAGCGGCTCGCTGATCGATCGCTCCATGCCCTGCAGCGTGCCCGCATAGTCTCCTACCGCCCAGAGCGTCTGCCCCAGGTAGTAGTGCATGTTGCCGCGGTACGAACCGAGGAACTGGTTGCGCTTGTTGACGATGCCGTCAGGCTCGTAGCTGTCTTCAATGCCCTGCATCAACTCGACGCCGCGCCGATAGTCCGCAATCGCAAGCTCGAACTGGCGCGTGCGCGCGTACTTTCGTCCGCGAAAACGCAGCAGCTTGTAGCTGTCCGGAAATTTCCCGAGGCCGACGGTGAAAGCGTCGATCGCTTCGTCGAAGCGATTCAGATACGCAAAACGCCGTCCCAGCCAGATATAGGAGTCTTCCCGCTCAGGCGCGATCTCCATCGTTTTCTGTGCGATCAGGAGATCCTTCTCCAGCATCGCGCGCGTGGCCGGGCTCCAGTCCGGATCGCGAAGCTCAGTCCCGATCAGGGATTTGTGCTTCGCGACCGGCTCCGCCGCGGATGAATCCGCGAAGCCCGTCGCCGCAAGCGCGGCGACGAGCGGCAGCAGGATGCGCATCGATCAGAACTCCACCGAGGCGCCGAGATAGAAGTAGCGGCCGATGACGTCGTACGTGTTCTGGTCAGTGTTGCCTTCGATGGGCGAGGACAGCAGCGGAGCCTGCTTGTCGAAGGCGTTGCGGACACCGCCGTAGACCGAGTACTTGCCCAGGTCATAGGCGACATTGAAGTTGTGATACCAGTAGGCCGGCACTTCCGGATTCGTGATACCCGCCGTCGGATTCGCGCTGCCCGCGGCGAGCGCATTCGCGTACTTGCGATCCTTCACTGACGAGAGGTACTGCGTGCTCCAGGTGAACCGCATGTCGCCGGTGACCCAGGTCACGTCCGTATTCGCTCTCCATTCCGGAATCGCCGCCGTGTCGCCGCCGACCGTGCCGACGCGATCGATGACCGGCGCATCCGGGTTCGCCTGGAACGTGTTCTGCTCGACCCAGGTCGCCAGTGCCGAAACATGCAACCGCGATCCGGCGCCGCCGAATCCGAAGTCGAAGTCCCAGGCGTACTGGCTGGCGAGGTCGATGCCGGACGTGCGCAATGCACCCACGTTCGCGAGTGGTACCCGGAAGTCCGCGATCTCATAGTTGCTCGGCGAGCGACGGATCGTCTGGCAATACTGGCTGTTGATATCCAGGCTTGCGAAGCAGGCGTTCAGCGTGCCGATCGCACCACCGGCGAGACGCTCGATGGCATTCGAGATCTTGATGTCGTAGTAGTCGAGCGTCACATTCAGGCGCGGCAGCGCTTCCGGCGTGTAGACGACACCGAGCGTGACCGTGTCCGACTCTTCCGGTTCGAGATCCGGGTTCGACACCAGCAACCCGGAGATCGCCGCGCCGTTCTGCTGGTAGACACCGATCTGATCCGCCGGGATGCCCTGCGCGATACACAGATCGCGAACAGCACCTGTCGGGTTCGCGGACGCAGAGCAGGGCTCGATCGTCTGCGGGAATGTCTGCGTTGCGCCGCCGAACAGTTCGTTGATGTTCGGTGCACGAACGGCGCGCTGATACACACCGCGCAAACGCCACGTCGGATTGAAACGCCACTCACCGCCAGCCTTGTACGTGTTGACGCCACCGGCCAGCGAATAGTCAGAGTAGCGGGCAGCGACTTCGAGGCCGACGTAGTCCATGAAAGGCTTGTCTGCGATCAGAGGAACGATCGCTTCGCCGTACGCTTCCCACACGTCGAACGAGCCCGAGGTCGCGCTGCGCTCGCCGAAACCTGCCGAGATGAAGTCACGCACGATCGGTGCAGGGTTGTCCTGGCTGGAGACCTGGCGGTACTCCGTACCGAACGCGGTCGAAACCGCGCCAGCGGGCAGCGTGAACAGATCACCCGTGATCTGCGCAGCTGCGATCTCTTCCGTACCGCTGATGGTGCTGACGTTGTCGGAACGCAGGTACGCAACCTGCTCCGGCGTCCAGTCCGTCAGGCTCGTGATGAGCGAGCAAGCCGGATTGCCATTCGCGCAACGCGTCGGATCATTCGGATCAGGCGTCGAGGCTTCGACGATCATGCGGCGCGACACATCGCCCTTCTGCACTTCCGTCGTGTTGAGGTGGCTGTAGCTGTAGCTCACATCCCAAGCCCAGCCCGAATCCCACTCGCCCTTGAGGCCGCCGATGCCGCGGAAGATATCGCGCGTGAACGAGATCTCACGCTTTGGGAACGAATCAGGTACGAGGAAGCGCACTGCAAACGGCGCGTTCGGGTTGGGACGCGCGTTGAGCAGCGCGCGAATCTCAGGAGAGATCCATGACGCGTTTACAGGCATCGCAGGCGCGTTGTAGGTCTGACGCACGTTCGGTGCCGACGGCGACAATGCTGCCGCCGAGAAGACGCGGTTGTAGGTCGTTTCGAGATAGACAGTCGCGTTATCGGTCGCATCGAAGGTTGCGCGACCATAGACGTTGGTGCGCTCGAGCGGCGTCTGGATCGCGTAGTCGCCGGTCGCATCGAAGAATGCGTCCTGGGCGGCGACGTACGGACGCGGCACGAGATCATCCAGCGCGTAGTCACGATTCGTGAAGCCGCCAGTGCCGTTCGGCGTCGGAATCGCAAGCAGCGTGCCGCCACGACGGCTCGCGGAGCCCGTCCGAACGAACGTGGTGCCGTTGTCTGTCAACGCATAGCGCGACAGTTCGCGCTGGTTGCCGCGCAGCAGGTCACGCTCTTCGTGGCTGATGTGCAGCCAGCCCGAGGATCTCTCACCCGTTCCCCCGATCGTAGTCGAGGCACTCCATACCGAAGCATCTCCTTCGCCGGAGATGCCGTATTGTCCTTCGACTTCCATGCCGTCGAACTTGTCCTTGAGGATGAAGTTGACGACACCGGCCATCGCGTCCGAGCCGTACACAGCCGAACCACCGCCCGTCACGATCTCGACGCGGTCGACGATCGATGCAGGAATGTTGTTGACGTCGACCGTGCCGCCGGGGCCGGAAGCGATGAAGCGCTTGCCGTTGACCAGCACGAGGCTGCGCTTGGCGCCGAGGCCGCGCAGATTCAGCGTCGAGGTCGCATCGGCATCGCCGAACACGTTGCTCGACTTGGTGTTGCCGGCAACGAGCTGCGGCAGCGTGTTGAGATACGCTTCGACCGACTGCGTGCCGGTCTGCTTGAGGCTTTCCTGATTCACCGTGGTGACAGGCGATGAGCTCACGAGGTTCGTCGTGCGGATACGCGATCCGGTGACGATGACTTCGGCAACAGGTGCTTCCTCCGCATCCGCGCTTGCTGCCGCGGCGGCGCGTTGCGGCACCGTTACCGCGCCCGACGGCGGAGCTGCCGATGTATCGAGTTGCGCGAGACGAATCGGACGCATCTGTGTCGTGCTGACACGATCCAGCGTCACTGTTTCGCGACCGCGTTCTCCCGCTGGCGCAGGCTGCAGATCCGAAGGCGTCAGTACGATGTACGCGCGATCATTGAGTGCGCGCCAGGTGAATCCGCTTGGCGAGAGCAGCACTTCCAACGCCTTGTCCGCAGCGTAGTCGCCGCTCAGCGGACCGACGAGGATTTCATCCTGACCTGCATCACTGAAACGACCGACCTGAAGGCCGGTCTGGCGCGCAAGCTCCTGCAGCGCCGCGTCGAGCGGCTGGCGCGAAATGTTGAGGTTGTAGAGCTTGGCATCTTCCGCGCTGGCCATGCTGGCCATGAGGCATGCCGCTACCGCAGTGGCGATTGCAATCCGCATCGTTGGTCTCCCCGCCCAGTACGATCTGGTTGTCGAAATACGTTCTGATTAAGTAAGACCGGGCGACCTCACGAACTTCCCCCTCGACAGATCGATCAGCCGCGCTTTAGGGAGCGGCTGCGACAACGATGTTCTGGCGATCCGGATACGTCACACTGACGTGAGCGCCGGCGCCGATGAAGGCAATCAGCGTTTCCGGATCGGACGCCTGGAACACGCCGCGCACCAGACGCTGTCCCAGATCTTCGCCTTCGATGCGCAACTGAACATGGTTGTAGCGATTGAATTCTTCGGCGACATCACGCAACGGCACGCCGTCGAACACGAGCCTTCCCTCGGACCAGGCGAGCGCGCGCTCGGCATCGACTTCACGCACGGGTTCGGCGCTGCCGGAAGACTGCACGATGACCTGCTTGCCCGCAGTCAGACGCACTTCACTCACGCTCTTCGATACGACGCCTGCGCTTGCGGGCTGAGCTGCCGACGGGCTCTCGTCCTGCTGTGTCATCGGAAGGATTGGAATCTTCGGCGCAACGGGGCGCACCGCGACTTCGCCCTCGGCAACTGTCACGATGATCTCGTCCTTCTTGTGCTCGACGCCGAAGGCCGTGCCGATTGCGCGAACAGCGGTATTGTTGGCCGCAACGATGAACGGTCGATTCGGGTCCTTGCTCACGTGGAACAGGGCACGTCCGCGAACCAGCGTGATGTTGCGTACGTCATCGCTCATGCTGGCGCGGACCATCGACTCTGGTTCGAGCCGGACGACGCTGCCGTCGCTCAGCATGACTTCGCGCCGCTCGGCACGATCCGTCACGATCACCTCACCGCGGCCGAGCCACATCCATGCGCCGCCGACCACGAACGTGCACAGGCCAGCCGCGAGTGCGGCCGGCAGCCATGCAGAGCGGCGACGGGGCGCTGACTCTTCGCGCGGTGATTGGTCGCGCAAAGTCACGACGTTGTCGTTCTCATCCGCGCCGTCGGTGGCAACCTCGCTCCAGCCTTTGAACCTGCCCAGTGCATCGTGAACATGCGCAACATGCAGCATCGCGGACACGTGCAGAGGCGATTCGCGCAGCCATTCCGTGAACTGCCGCTGATCCTCAGCCGACAGGGTGTCCGCTGAGCGCGTATCCATCTTGATCCACCACCGACTCGCCTCCTCCGTGGCGAGCCTGCGCCGTTCATTCGCTTCCATACTTGAGCGCTCCTGTTTGCTGCAGCTTCAGCTCGCCGCGCAGTTTGCTATAGCTTTTCTCGAAGTCCCGACGCACGACCCGCAGCGTTACGCCGATTCGCTCGGCGATCTGCGCATGCGTCAGTCCTTCCTCGAAATACAGTTTGATGATCTGGCGTTCGCGCGGCGTCAGGGTATCGACGGCGCGACGGATTTCGTTCTGGGCGGCGGCGCTGTCGAGCGTCTCCTCGACCTGATCCTCCGCGACCAGCGAGTCGAGCCAGTGGGGCTCGTGCTCGAACCGGTGACGGGCGCGAATCGCCCACTCCGCGGCGACGTTCGACGCGATCTTGAACAGATACGCCTGCGGCTGACTGACCACTTCGCTGGTGCGATAGCGCAGCAGGCGGAGGAAAACCTCCTGGGCGATATCGTCCAGGTCGGCGACGCGCACGGCTCCGCGCCCGACGAGAAACCGGCGCAACGGGGTGCGCAGGCGTCGGAACCAGTCGGCAACGTGGCCTTTGGAGCCCGGATCGGACATGAGCGGTGAGGCTTCTCGCGGAGTCGTACCTGAGGGTTAAGACCGGGTATGGGCATCCGCTTCCCCCTCCCGGACGGCGAGCGCGGCCAGTTTTCTTTATGAATATGGCCGATCCATCGATCGGGACGGGCACATATATATGAGAGGGAGGGGGTTGGCGATCGGCGAAACCCCTCGGCCTGCGTGGGCCGGACGCAGCCGGCCAGAGGCTCACTCTTCGTACAGGAGCTTGTGCAGCAGCCGCGCCGATTCGGATTTGGAGTCGCTGGCCGCGGCGAAGTCCCAGATGGCGCGTGTAGCGAAAATGACGGCACCATTGCCGGTCTTTTCATTGAACGCGAGATTCACGCTCGTACCGCACGAACGTGCGCCGCCGCGGTAGAAGGGACACCAGGCCCAGTTGTCGAACCTGCGTTTGCGCGGCTCGCTGATGATCGCGTCGTCGGTCTTCACGATCACCTGCGGCGATCGCCAGTAGTTGGGTGGACGTCCATGGCGCTCGATGAGCTCGAACAGCACGCGCTCGTAGTTCGTCGGCTCATCCTCGCGCAGGGCCGCCAGCGCTTCGCCGGTCTGACTCTCGAAGACGAGACGGGCGCCGCACAGGACCAGCCGCTGTTCAATGTCAGGCGGCGGCTTGCCGCGACCGCCGGCCCAGTTGGCGCAGAACATATACGTCACCGGATACATTACTACGCCGGTGTTCGTGAAGCGCATTCCCTGTTCCGGGATCACGAACTCCGCGAACATCTGGAACTGCTCGTGTTGATCGATCCGCAGCGAGTTGAGGATGTGGTTGATGTCGCAGTCGGCGGTCGCGAGGCATGGGTTGCCGCTCCAGATGTACCTGCCCGGCGTGAAGGTGACTTCGATGTTCACCGGCCGGTATCGCTCGAAATTCGCGGGCCGCTCTCCCCACTTGAGGTCGCCGATTCCAGTCGGAGGCTGGTAGCGAGAGAAACGCCACTTGCGTTGTTCCTTCGCCTTCTTCAGAAGCGCGGCACGCTCATCGTTCCCGGCTTCAGTCGTCTGGGCCGCTGCTTCCGCGATGGAAGCGGAAGAGTCCTCATCGGCGTGGGAATGAGCTGCGGCGGTCGCAGCGACCGCGGCGAACCCCACGATCAACAGCCTGATATTGCGGCGGATTCCGTTCATTTGCAGCTTGGGCTTCGGATCTTGCGCTGCCCGATTCGCCTGAGTTGGACGGCAGGATATCCCAGTTCACCCGCCCCTGCCCGCCGGTCCGCAAATGAGGCGATGCGGTCACGATCCCTGCCCGCAAAGGTCCCGATGGCCCGCGGATCCGCTACGATGGGCGCGCTCCGTTCAAAGAATGACCGAACGCCGCATGACCCAACTCTCCGTTCAATGCCTGCTGAGCACCGCCACGGCGACGATCAGTGATGTGATCTGCCGGGGCGATTGCCGTCATGCGAGTGCGGAAGAGTGTGCAAGCACGACACACCTCGTGTTTCCCTATCGCGGTGTCTATGTCCGGCATGCGCGCAGCGAAGCAACGGTCGCCGAAGCGAACCAGCTGCTGTTCTTCAACGCTGGCGAAGGCTACCGCATCAGTCATCCGCTTTCCGGCGGCGATGCGTGCCTGTCCATTGCGCTCGGCGGAGACGGATTGCAGGAGCTCTCGCCGCGTGAACACCTGGACAGCTCGTCGCGCGTCACCTTCAAACCCGCACGCTTGCGCATCGATTCACACGCTCAAGCGCTCGCCGCACAACTGCGCTACGGCCTCGCCGGAAAGATCACAGAGCCGCTGGAAGCAGAAACAGCCACCGTGGCACTTGTCCGGCGTGCGTTGGGATTGAAGACCTCTCACGTCTCCCGTGGTACAGCGGTCCGGCGGAAACTCGTCGATCGCGTGAAGCTGGTACTGTCGTCCGATCTTTCGCGCCGCTGGTCGCTTGCGGACATCGCCGCGGAAGTCGGCGGTTCGCCGGTCTACCTTACGCAGGTATTCCAGCAGGTCGAAGGCATGCCGCTGTCACGCTATCAATTGCGATTGCGCCTGGCGCGGTCGCTGGAGCTGCTGGGCAGCTACGACGATCTGTCGCGGCTAGGGGCGGACCTGGGATTCTCGAGTCACAGTCATTTCAGTGCAGCGTTCAGACAGGCGTTCGGGCGAACGCCCGGGGAATTTCAGCGATCAGTGAGACATGGACTCCCGCGTTCGCGGGAGTGACGGACCACTGTCATTTCCGCGAACGCGGGAATCCATCGGCGGCTCGACAGTATCGATCTCGATAGGTGCGGTCGAGGTGCCTGTTCTGCCATTCTCCGCGACCAGTGGAGGGCCAACGCCGATCTCCGATGACCTCGAACGCAGACAGCTTCCAGGATGCACTTCAGGCCGTGGTCGTCGCCCGCATTCCGGGCGTGAGCGCAGTGCATTCGCTGCGTCACCTGTCTGCCGGCGCGAGCATGGAAACGTGGTCGTTCGATGCCGAGTCGACGACCGGCACGATCCCACTGATCCTGCGTCGGCGGCCGCCCGGCAATGCACAGCCTGAAGATTTCGCCGGGCTCGGCACCGAAGCGTCGGTGATCCAGGCTGCGGTCGCGGCAGGCGTCAAGGCACCGATCGTCCGCTACGTATTGCAGCCGGACGATCGTCTGGGCGGCGGTTTCCTGATGGAGCGCATCGAAGGCGAGACCATCGCGCGGAAGATCCTGCGCGACCCGGCCTTCCAGGCGATTCACCACGTGCTCCTGAAACAGATCGCAGAGACGGCGGCGCACATTCACGCAGTGCCGCTGGATCGGCTTCCGCCTCTGAAGATGCAGAGCGTCGCACAGACGCTCGATGAATGGCGGCAGGAGTATCGCAGCCAGGGTCAATCGCGTCCCGTGTTCGAGCTCACGCTTCGCTACCTGCGCGATCACGAGCCGAAGACGCCTTTCACTCCGCGACTCGTGCACGGCGACTACCGCATGGGCAACCTCATCGTCGGCCCGGAGGGACTGCGTGCGGTACTCGACTGGGAGCTCTGCCACATCGGTGATCCCATGCACGATCTGGCCTGGCTGTGTCTGCATCCGTGGCGCTTCGGCAAGATCGATTCGCCAGCCGGCGGGCTCGGTTCGCGCGAGGCGCTCTATTCGGCCTACGAGAACGCCAGCGGCGAACGACTCGATCGTACGCGGCTGCGCTACTGGGAAATCTTTGGCAGCCTGCGCTGGGGACTGATGTGCTCCGGCATGGTCGACTGGTTCCGCAGCGGCCGCGATCGAAGTGTCGAGCGGGCGATGATCGCGAGGCGCGCGTCCGAGAGCGAGCTCGACTTGCTGCGGATCCTGGAGGAGTGAAATGCAGGACCACCCGACACCCGCGGAGATTCTGGAATCGGTTGCGACGTTCCTGCGAGACGTCGTTCCCTCGAAGCTGCCGCCGCGCGAAGCATTCGATGCGCGTGTGGCGGCGAATGCTGTCGAGCTCGTACGGCGTCAGCTGGCCTTGAACGCTGAGACAACTCAGCAGGATGACGCTGAGCGCCAGCGACTGAGGAGTCTTCTCGGCAGTCACGGATCGCTTGAGGAGCTCAATCAACAGCTCTGCGCAAGGATCGCCGCGGGGCAGCTCGGCCTCGACGATCGGGAACTCATGGAGCATCTCTGGACCACGACGCTCGCCAAGGTCGCGGTGGATCAGCCGACGTACGCCAGCTATCAACGCACACTTGCCGGGCGAGCGGGCAAGGAATAAGGAGCTCCGGATGGATTTCGATCTGCCGGCCGACCTGGTCGACTACCTCGGCAAGCTCGATGACTTCATCGAGCGCGAGATCGAGCCGTTGCAACGGGCGAACGACAACGAGCGATTCTTCGATCATCGCCGCGAATGGGCTCGCACCGACTGGGATCGCGGCGGGCTGCCGCGCACCGAGTGGGAAGCGCTGCTCCACGAAGCGCGTGCCCGCGCGGACCGTGCGGGATTCTTTCGATATGCCTTGCCCGAAGAGTACGGCGGCGCGGGCGGATCGAATCTCTGGATGGCAGTGATCCGCGAGCATCTGGCCGCGAGGGGCCTGGGACTGCACAACGACCTGCAGAACGAGCACTCGATCGTCGGCAACTTCCCAGTCGTGATCATGCTGCGTGATTTCGGCAGCCCCGCACAGAAGGAGGAGTTCATCCGGGGCTCGCTCGACGGTACTCATCGATTCGCCTTTGGGCTCACCGAACCGAATCACGGCTCGGATGCGACCCACATGGAGACACGCGCGGTGCGTGAGAGTCGCGGCGGCCGAGCGGGCTGGCGCATCGACGGCGAGAAGATGTGGACCACGGGTATGCACGTGGCCACGCATTGCATCGTGTTCGCGAGGACGTCCGGCGAAGCGGGCGCAGCAAAGGGAATCACCGCATTCCTGGTCCCGGCCGACAGCGAAGGCGTGGTGATCGAAGAATATCTGTGGACGTTCAACATGCCGACCGATCACCCGCGCGTGAGCTTCACGAACGTGTGGGTGCCCGAGGACGCACTGTTCGGCCCGCCCGAAGGCGGTCTCGCGCTCGCGCAGGCATTCGTACACGAGAATCGCATCCGGCAGGCCGCCTCCTCACTCGGCGCCGCTGTGTTCTGCGTCCAGGAGAGTGCGAGGTACGCACGCGAGCGCCAACCGTTCGGCAAGGCGCTTGCCGAGAACCAGGCGATCCAGTGGCCGCTGGTCGAACTCGCGACGCAGATCGAGATGCTGCGATTGCTGATCCGCAAGACTGCGTGGGAGATGGATCGCATGCCGCACCCCGAAGTGGAGAGGCGGCTGTCCGATCGCGTGTCGATGTGCAATTACTGGGCGAATCGCCTGGTGTGCGAAGCCGCCGATCGGGCAATGCAGGTGCACGGCGGTATCGGCTACTCGCGCCACAAACCGTTCGAGCACATCTACCGTCACCACCGCCGCTACCGGATCACCGAAGGGTCGGAGGAAATCCAGATGCGGAAGGTGGCGGCATACCTGTTCGGTTACATCAAGCGCGGGTAGGAGCTCCCCGTCATGGCCTCCCGCGTTCGCGGGAGTGGCCGCACTGCTGTCAGCTAAAGATTCTGACAGCGCCACGCGCAACGCAATGGTCTGCTACACGCTCCATGCAGCGGTAGGGATCGTGATGAACAGTATCGGGAACGGATTGGTGGTCGCGCTTCTGTGCGTGAGTTCATGGTGCCCGTTGACGGCATCCGCCGCCAACCATCTCGACACCCCCACGACTGTGATGAACCCGCGCGCCGACATAGGCGACGTGTTCTCTTGGATGTCGGCCGATGGCAAACGGCTCAACCTGGTGATGACCATCGTGGGACATTCCTTCTCGGAAGAACTCACCTACACATTCCACATCGACAGCGGCAGACAGTTCAGCAAGACGACAGCGTCGACAGCGATCACATGCAAGTTCGCATCGATGAGCTCGGTGAAATGTCTCGCGGGCAGCGCGGATTTCGCACAGGGCGATCCAAGTGCCGTCGCGGGTCTCGCCAGCAGCAGGGGACGATTCAGAGTCTTCGCCGGACTGCGCGACGATCCATTCATCAACAACGTGAAAGGCTTTCGGGCGGGCTATGAAATTGCCGCGGCGAAAGTGCGCGCAGGCGTACCCGCGGACGACGCGGGTTGCCCGCGCTTCGATGCAGATACATCCAGGCAGATACTCACGAAATTCCGTGAGGTCGACGGCAAACCGGCGACGGATTTCCTGCGGGGCTGGACGCCGTCGTCGCTCGTGATCTCGGTGGATCGCGACATCGTGGCGATCGGCGGTGACCTGCTCGCCATCTGGGCCACGACGAGCAACGCGAAGCGCCAGCTCGATCGCATGGGTCGACCGCTGACGCAGAATGCGTTGCTCGCCACGCTCGGCCCGGCGGAACGCGCCGATGAACTGAAGGAGCGCTTCAACGAGACGACACCTGCAACGTTCACCGAGTTCGTGACCGAGATTGAGAAGGGCCTCGCGCTCTACGATGCTTTCGATGCGCACTGCGGCAATCAGTTGCTGGCGGATCGATCTGCAGCGGCGGACGCCCGATACGCACAGCTTGCACGCGTGCTGGCCGACGATCGACTGTGGGTCGACAGCGCTTCCTCGGTCTGTCGCCAGTTCTTGGCAGTCGAGCTGACGCACGCTGCCGGCCGCAAGTCACTCGCCACGGACTGCGGCGGGCGAACTGTCACCGACGACTCCATCGACGTGTATCGGGCATTGCTGGTGAACGGAACGACGAGCGGGGTGGAGGATGGCGTCGACACCGACGATCACACCCATTCATTGACGGCCTTTCCATTTCTGGCGGCGCCCGGAACTGCCTCAGGCTACTGACCGATGATGCGCGACACGATGATCCGATCGCTGGCTGCGATCGCGGTGACCGCGAGCTTCGGCTCGAATGCGCACGATTTCTGGATTCAGCCGGCAACATTCAGCCCGCGGATCGATGAAGCAGTGTCGATCACGTTGCTGGTGGGAGACCCGTCGTCGCGGCAGCGCTCGCAGATCAAGTCGAAACGCATTACCCGTTTCGATTCGATCGGGCCGAGCGGCGAGAGAACCGATAGGCGCGGCGTGCTGACGCTGCACGAGCCGCAGCACGATGGTGAACTGCGCTGGAAGGCCCCCGGCACTCACGTGCTGATTCTCGAAACCGACAATCGCGCCGAGAGCTACTTGCCGGCGGAAAAGTTCAATGCCTATCTCGCCGAGGAAGGACTGACACCAGCGCTGAGGCATCGCCAGCTCACTGGACGAACTGTCGCGGAGGGCTCCGAGCGATACAGCCGCCGGGCGAAGATGCTCGTGCAGGTCGGCGGCGCAGCCGACAGCAATTCATTCTCGATGCCCACAGGGCTGTCACTCGAACTCGTGCCGGAAGCCAATCCTTACGCGACGCCCCCTGCTGCCCGCCTGCCGCTGCGGGTGATCCATGAAGGACAGCCGCTGGCGGGTGCGCTGGTAAAGATGATCGACCTGCGCGGCAACCTGACAGTCGTTGACAGGTTTACGAGCGATGCTGCCGGTCGGGGAAGTTTCGCAATGCCGTCGGACGGGGAGTGGATCGTGAGCGTGACGTGGACCAGGGTCCTGCCCGAAGCCGAGGAAGTGGATTTTGAAACCGTGTTCTCGACACTGAGCTTCGGATTTTCCCCAGGAACAATGACGCCGCGGAGATGAGGACCATGGCCAGCTCTTCCGGGCGCGACAATCAGGCGGACCTGTTCTCGGTGCCCGAGGCGCTGGCGATCGATACCTCATTCGCCACCGCGAACCGTCGCAACCTCGACGGCACCTCTTGGCTCGAAGTCGTGCCCGGCTGGCTGACCGGATCGACGGATCTGTTCGAAGCCCTGCGCAGGGAAGTGCCGTGGAAGCAGCACCATCGCCGCATGTTCGAACAGATATTCCTCGAGCCGCGACTCACTGCGAGCTATCGGAGTATTCACGACGCGCCGCATCCCGCAATCATCGAGGCTGCGCAGGCGCTGTCGGATCACTATGGCGTGAAGTACGACAGCCTCTGGATGAACCTCTATCGCACGGAGGAAGACAGCACGGGCTGGCATCGCGATCGGTTTTCCTGCCGGCGACCATTGTGCATCGTTCCGGTGCTTTCTCTCGGTGCCACCCGGCGCTTTCAGATCAAACCGCGCTCAGGCGGCACCTCCGTGAACGTGAATCCCCGATCCGGTGACCTGGTGGTCATGGGCGGGCGCAGCCAGGAAGACTGGGTTCACGGCGTACCAAAGAGCGACGCCGCGTGCGGCGCCCGCATCAGTGTGAATTTCCAGAGCGCGGAGCAGGCACACCGGCCGAGCTGAGACGATTTTCGAGCGATTTACGCTACCCGGGCGGGCACCGCAGCACGGCAGTGCATGGCGGAAAATTCACGGGTATCCTGCCTTGCATGATTCGCACGCTGCCAATCCTGGTTGCGCCTTCGATACTGCTCTGGTCCTGCGTCTGCGCTGGGGAAGCAAACTGGCTGGATGACCTGAATCCCGCCAACTGGAACAAACCCGGCATGACGATTCCGGCGGCACCCGTGAACCAGAGGGACACCGTTCTCGCATGCGAGGGCTATACCCGGCCGCCACAATTCCTCGAAGACAGGAACGTGCGCGAACGGGGATGGAATCTGATGGGCCCGTACCAGGGCGGATGGAACGTTCTCGTGATCGCCGCCGCGGCCGGCTATGACGGGATGTGCCGGCCGCTCCAGTATCAGTACTTCGTCTTCGTCCGCGGAGCGTTTGCGGGAACGCTCTCGCCCGGGCTCATGGACAGCCGCACCGACGGCGCGCTCAACAAAGTGTCATTCCACAGCAGCGGCGAGAATCTGGATGCGCAGTACCTGCGCTACACCCAGAGCGACGCGTTGTGCTGTCCGTCACGAACGGTGAGTGTCGTCTTTGAGATCGATCGGGTGAACCGCCTGGTCCGACCCAAAGTGGCCACTACCTCACCGAATCGTCCTTGAGCTCAGAAGTCCGCATTGCCCGGTGAGCGCGGGAACGGAATCACGTCGCGGATATTCGCCATGCCGGTCGCGTACTGAATCGTGCGCTCGAAGCCGAGGCCGAAGCCTGCGTGCGGAACGCTGCCGTAACGACGCAGGTCGCGATACCACGAATACGCGTTCTTATCGAGATGCTGCGCATCGAGGCGCTGGTCGAGCACATCGAGCCGGTCCTCGCGCTGCGAGCCGCCGATGATCTCGCCGATGCCCGGCGCGAGGACGTCCATCGCGGCAACCGTCTTCTCATCGTCGTTGAGGCGCATGTAGAACGCCTTGATGTCTTTCGGATAGTTCATGACGACGACCGGGCGGCCGATATGCTCGGTGATATAGCGTTCGTGCTCGGCCTGCAGGTCGAGGCCCCACTTCACCGGGAACTCGAACTTGCGGCCGGACTGCTCGAGCAGTTTGACCGCATCCGTGTACGTGATGCGCTCGAAGCTCGATTCGACGAACTTCTCGAGGCGCGTGATGCAATCCTTGTCGATGCGTTCCGCGAAGAACTTCATGTCGTCCTGACGTGAATCGAGCAACGACCGGAACAGGTGCTTGAGGAAGGCTTCCGCCAGATCGGCATCGGCGCTCAGGTCGGCGAAGGCGATCTCCGGTTCGATCATCCAGAACTCGGCCAGATGGCGCGGCGTGAAGGACTGCTCGGCGCGGAATGTCGGACCGAACGTATAGACCTTCGAAAGCGCGAGGCAGTACGTCTCGACGTTCAGCTGGCCCGAGACCGTGAGGAACGTGGGCTTACCGAAGAAATCCTTCGAGAAATCGATCCGACCGTCGCCCGTCTTCGGCAGGTTGGCGATGTCGAGCGTCGAGACACGAAACATCGCGCCCGCGCCCTCTGCGTCGCTGGCTGTCACGATCGGCGTGTGAATCCAGAAGAAGCCGTTGTCGTGGAAGAACTGATGCGCGGCCATCGCGAGCGCATGGCGCACTCGCGTCACGGCGCCGAAGGTGTTGGTACGCGGCCGCAGATGCGCGACTTCCCGCAGATACTCGAACGTGTGCTGCTTCGGCGAAACCGGATAGGTATCCGGATGCTCGACCCAGCCGATCACCTCGACCGCGTCGGCCTGCATCTCGATCGCCTGTCCCTTGCCTTGCGAACGGACGAGTTTCCCGGTGCACGCCACGGCGCAACCGGTGGTGAGCTGCAGAACTTCGGTGGTGTAGTTCGCGAGCGTGTTCGGCGCAACGATCTGGACATTGTCGAAGCACGACCCGTCGGAAACGGCCAGGAACGAGAATCCCGCCTTCGAGTCGCGCCGGGTGCGAACCCATCCCTTGAGGGTGACGACTTCATCGAGGGGTATGCGCCCCGCCAGAACGCTGGCGACTGACAATGCTGACATGTATACGCTCCCGAGCCTGATCGAGCTTGTGACTGCGTATTACACATCGATGCGGCCAAAAAATCTAACTGGCCTAGGATCGCTCCCACTGCGTCGGCGCGACGCCGAACTCATTCTTGAACCAGCGCGTGAACGATGTCTGCGTCGAGTATCCCAGCAGCTCCGCCACGTGACCGAGCGAATGCTGGCCGCTTTCGATGTAGCGAACCGCGAGCTCCCTGCGCACGGTGTTGATCAGATCCGAGAACGTGACGCCCCGCTCCTCGAGCTGTCGCTGCAGAGTACGAACGTTCACCGCGAGACTCTGCGCCACCTGTTCGACTGTTGCCCGTCCCATCGGCAGAAGAAGGTAGATCGCCTCGTGCACCTCCTCCTCGATCGTCTTGTCTGTCGCCTTGGGCAACGTCTGCAGTAGCTGCTCGGCATAGCGCGCCAACGCAGGGTTCGCCGCTGAGCAGGGATAGTCGAGGTCCGCGGAGTTGCAGACGAAGCCGTTGAACTCGCTGCCGAACTCGAGCTTGCAGCGGAACAGCCGTCGATGCAGTTGCAGATCCTCCGGTGCTTCGTGCAGGAACAGCACTCGCTCCGGCTTCCAGTGACTTCCGAGCAGCGCACTGCCCGCTCTTGCCAATACGCCGAGCGCGAGCTCCGTTGCCTGCCGCGAATACATGGGCGGGTCCGTCACTATTTCCTGGCGGATGACGACGTGCTTGCCGACGTCGCTCATCTGCAGGGTGAGCGCCTCGTTGAGCAGGTGCCGATAGTTCATCAGCGCGAGCAGCATCTCTCGCAGCGTCGGCTGGTGCGTGACCAGCAATCCGACCGCGCCGAAATCCGAAATCTGCCGCGTCTCCGCCATCCGCAATCCGAATGTCGGACAACTGGCGATGCGCGCCGACTCCTCGAGCAACGTGACCGCGGCGCTGGCGGGAATCTTGTTGTCGGGATTGGCGAGGATCGTGCGATTGAGACCAGCGTCACTGAGGAGTGTGACCGGGTTCAAACCGACCTGCTCGGCCACGTCGAAATAGTTCGTGAGCGCCGCGGCGCGGACCATGCGGGTCATTGGATGTCGTATCGCAGGTTCGGCAAAGGGCGTAAATCCTGAACGACTCTAGCCCCCGTGTCGCGAAATGAAAAGGCCCTGTCATCCCGTGCACAGCACGGGGCTGCGCGCGACCTCTAGGCTCGGTCTCCGGACCTGACGCCGTGGACGAAACAACGAACGGGAGGGGTGCGACCGGTGACTCGTCGGCAGTACCACTGTCTCGCGCACGGCGCCAGGTTCACCACTGTTGCATCGCCAGAAGCTCGTTGGCTGGTCATGCCGTACCAACATGTCCGGGGGTTTTTTCGATGAAGACATCGTACTCGTTGCTCACGCTCGCCATCGCGACCGTTCTCGGTTCGCAGCAGGCGCGGGCTCAGGCCGAACCAGCCGACACCAGCGTGACCGCACTCGAGGAAATTCAGGTCATCGCGCGCAAGACATCCGAACCGATCCAGGATGTCCCGATGGCGATCTCGGCCGTCACCGCGGAGCAGGTTCAGGCCGCGGGCATCCGCGACGTCGCCGACCTCACCGTTGTGGTGCCCTCGCTCGTCGTGACGACGAACTCGAATCCCTTCAACACGAGTTACCGCATCCGCCGCATCGGCAACGAAGGCAACATTCCGGATTTCGAACCGGATACGGGCCTCTTCATCGATGGTGCATATCGCTCGCGTTCCGGTCTCGGACTGGGCGACCTCGCCGACATCGAACAGGTCGAAGTGCTGCGCGGACCGCAGTCCACTCTCTACGGCCGCAACGTGACTGCCGGTGCAATCAGCGTCCGCACCGCGATGCCGAGCCAGACCTTCGGCGCCATGGGCGAACTGACCTCCGGCAACGACAACTTCTGGGGCGTCCGCAGCTATGTCACCGGCGGCCTGACAGATTCAGTCTCCGCGCGACTCAGCGTGACGGGCTCGCGTCGTGACGCGATCGCCGATAACCTGATCGGTGACGACAGCGACGATCTGAACCAGTTCGCCGTGCGCGGCCAGCTGCTGTTCGAACCCAGCGATTCCTGGCAGATCCGCCTCATCGGCTCGCATGTCGAGCGCGACATGAAGCCCGCACTGGCCGACATGTACTACGGTCCTGCTGTCAGCGCCCTGGTCAACGCAACTGCGGCGAATCCTGCCGCGCTCGGTGCCGCCGACGGCCCTGGCCTCGCAGACGGCGTCATCAACTCCAGCGCGCAGCCGATCCTCGACAACGATCCGCTGAACCGCCGCGTGCAGGCGCTTGCTCCGCTCCAGTTCGAGCAGAAGTCCGACGAAGCCATCGCTTCGATCGAATACTCCGCTGATTCGTTCACGTTCACTTCGCTCTCGAGCTACGACGTCTACGACGTCACGCAGAGCTGGAACGACGCCGGCCAGACCGGCCTCGAGCTCGTGAACTACCGTGATTTCCAGACCGGCGAGACCTTCAGCCAGGAACTGAGGATCAACTCGCGCGGTGGCGATCGCTTCAACTGGCTGGCGGGCGTGTACTTCTACGACAACCACTTCCAGCGTGGCGACGAAGACAAGCACGAATTCACGCTGGGTCAGGCCATCGACGAACTGGGCGTCGCCGCGGGCATCGCATCGCCGACGCTGCCGAACGTGCCCGTATTCGGATTGCCCGGCGACACCGGCGATTTCTACGAAATCTCCGACAGCCAGAGCTACGGCGCGTTCGCGCAGAGCTCGATGGACGTGACAGACAGCCTCGCGGTCACGCTCGGCCTGCGCTACTCGCTCGAAGAGAAGGACGTGTCGCTCACGAACACGCCGTTCACTTCCGCCCCGGGCCCGCTCGCAGGCCTCTCCCTGCCCGTGCGCCTGCTGACGCCGGCTGCGGCATCGTTCGCCCTGAACGACGAATGGGATGCGGTCACCGGCACGTTCAACACGGTGTATCGCTTCACTCCGGATGCAATGGCATACGCGACTGTCGCAACCGGCTTCAAGGGTGGCGGCTACAACGGCGGCTTCGGCAACACCCCGCTGGCGCGACGTCCGTTCGATTCCGAGGACGTCATCAGCTACGAAGTCGGTGCGAAGACCGAATGGGGTGGCCGCGTCCGCCTGAACGCCGCAGCGTTCCTCGCTGACTACGACGACTTCCAGTCGGCGTCGTTCATCGGCCTGCAGTTCCTGGTCAACAACGCAGAGAAGGTCCGCGTGCAGGGCCTCGAAGCGGACATGACCGCCCGCCTCACCGACGGCCTGACGCTCGACATGTCGGCGACGTATGCCGAAGCGACCTACGAGAAGTACACGCAAGGCTCGTGCTACTCGGGTCGCGCTCCTGACGATCCCGCGACGGGCGGCTGCGATCTCTCGGGCCAGACGTTGCCGTTCGCACCGGAGCTGACTGCGACAGCCGGCCTGACGTGGGAACAGGACGTGGGTCCGGGCACCATCTTCTCGCGCCTCGACGGCAACTGGATCGGCGAACAGAACGTGACGTCGGAGCTCGATCCGAATCACGGCATGCAGGATGGCTACGCGATCGCGAATCTGCGTCTCGGCTGGCGCCAGGGCTCGTGGGAAATTTCGACGTGGGTGCGCAACCTCACGGACGAGACCTACATCACCCAGACGGCGCAGTCGAATCTCTTCGCGTCGCTGGCGGACGGCACGTATCAGAACTATCTCGGTGCGCAACGCTCGTACGGCATCTCCGTCCAGGCGAAATACTGATCGAACACCTTCGGGCCCGGTGCAATGCCGGGCCCGAAGGAAGAGTAAGGAACGGGAGAAAGAATCTCCACGGGGAACACGGGGAGCCACGGGGTAAGAGCAATCTCCCCCCAGAAATGCCGATAAGGACGATCGCAGCGCGACACTCGATCGTTTTCTGTCCCCGTGGCTCCCTGTGTTCCCCGTGGAAAATCCGGCTCTTCCTCCTGGTGAGCCCGACTGTCGCGAAATGAACAACCCCTGTCGCCCCATGAGGTAGCTGCCCGGGCGGCACTTTTCTACCTTCATCCACAGCAGCAGCGATCGCGGAGAATCTCGTGGCGAAAGCAGTTCGTTTCCATCATGTCGGCGGTCCTGAAGTGCTGCGCCTCGAGGACGTCGAAGTCGGCGATCCCGGGCCGGGACAGGCCCGCATCCGCCATGTCGCCGTCGGCCTCAACTTCGCCGACACCTACTTCCGCAGCGGTCTCTATCCGGTCCCTCGTCCGAGCGGCATCGGCGTCGAAGCATCGGGCATCGTCACGGCCATCGGCACGGACGTCAGCAATGTCGCTGTTGGTGATCGCGTCACGTACACCGGCTTCGTCAACACACTCGGTGCGTACAGCACCGAGCGGCTGATTCCGGCAGCGCCGCTGATCCGGCTGCCCGAGACCATTGCCTTCGAAACCGCGGCGGCAATGACCATGCGCGGCCTCACCGCTGCCTACCTGCTGCGTCGTGTTCGCGATCACAAGCCGGGTGACGTCGTGCTGCTTCATGCTGCCGCAGGCGGTGTCGGCCTGATCGTGGCGCAGTGGGCGAAGTTGCTCGGCATGACGGTCATCGGGACGGTGTCGACGGACGCGAAAGCAGACCTCGCGCGTGCGTACGGCTGCGACCACACGGTGAACTACGCACGTGAAGACGTCGCGAAGCGCGTCCGTGAACTGACTGGCGGAGTCGGTGTCGATGTCGTCTTCGACAGCGTCGGCAAGGACACCTTCATGGCGTCGCTCGACTCGCTCAAACGCCGCGGCCTGCTCGTCAACGTCGGCACGGCGTCGGGAACGATTCCGCCCTTCGATCCGCAGTTGCTCGCGATGAAAGGCTCGCTGTTCCTGACGCGGCCGGCTCTCGCGGACTACATCGCGGATCCCGCAGAGAAGGCCGCGCTGGCGCAGGAGCTGTTCGACAACGTCGGCAGCGGACGCATCAAGATCGAGATCAACCAGCACTACGCGCTGGAAGATGTCGTGGCGGCGCACCAGGACCTGCAGTCGCGCAGGACCACGGGCTCCTCCATCTTCGTCATCTGACCTCTTCATCCGGGAGCGAAACTCATGGCGCTTCCTGTTCGGAACGCTGCTCTGGAAAACGACGCCGAGGTGTCGGTATCGCGCAGGTACGCGTGGATCGTCTTCGCCGTGACGTTCGGCCTGCTGCTGTCGGACTACATGTCGCGGCAGGTGCTCAACGCAGTCTTTCCGCACCTCAAAGCAGAATGGGCGTTGTCCGATGCCCAGCTCGGAACGCTCAGTGGCATCGTGTCGCTCGCGGTGGGCTTGCTGGCGTTGCCGCTCTCGCTGCTCGCCGATCGATGGGGCCGCATCCGCAGCCTCGTGCTGATGGCGGCTCTGTGGAGCGTGGCCACGCTCGGCTGCGCGATTGCACAGGACTTTCAGCACATGCTCATCGCGCGCCTGCTCGTTGGCGTCGGTGAAGCGGCTTATGGCAGCGTCGGTCTCGCCGTCGTACTGACCGTCTTTCCTGCCCGATTGCGAGCCACCATCACAGGGATGTTTCTCGCCGGCAGCATGATCGGCTCAGTGCTGGGCATCTCGATCGGCGGGCTGCTCGCGCAACAATTCGGCTGGCGCAGCGCCTTCACCGGAATGGCCGTGTTCGGCGGGTTGTTGACGATCTGCTATCCACTCATCGTTCGCGAGCGACGGATAGCGTCGTCGCCGCAGCAATCGACCACGGCTCCGCGACCGAAGCTGAGCGACGTCGTCGGCAGCTGCTCGGTCATCTACACCTATCTCGGCAGCGGCGTCCAGGTCTTCGTCAGTGGAGCGCTGCTCGCCTGGCTTCCGAGCCATCTGAACCGCGCATATCACATGCCCGTCGCACAGGGAGCCCTCGTCGCCGCGGTGTTCGTGCTGGCGAGTGCCACAGGCATGGCGCTCTGCGGGAACCTCAGCGATCGTATCGGTCGCGACTCGCCCACCACGAAATTCGGGCTCGCGATTGCGTATTGCCTGACGTGCTTCCTGGTACTGACAATCGCATTCCAGTTGCCGCCTGGTCTGCCGCAACTGGTTCTGATCGGACTGGGCATGTTCGTAGGCGCGGGAACCGTAGGGCCCTCGGGCGCAATGGTCGCCAATCTCACACCGGCGCCTATCCATGGCACCGCGTTCGCCACGCTCTCGCTGGCCAACAATCTGCTCGGATTGGCGCCGGGGCCGATCGTCGTCGGCGCCCTCGCCGACGTCTATGGTCTGACGACGGCGCTGCAGCTCGTGCCACTCGTGTGCCTTGCCTCAGCTCTACTGTTTGCTCGCGCCGCGCGGTGCTGTCGCACGGACCTCCGGCATAGCGAAATGCGTGCCGACCTGGCGTAGGCCCATGGTCTCCACGACACTTTCGATCGTTCGCGACGCGATGGTGACGTTCCCGGAACGCAGTCGCGAACTGCTGCCTGGGCTGACGGTCACAGCCATCGTTGCCGCAGCTGCCACTTTCCTGGCGGATCACTATCAGGCGCCGCTGATGCTCTTCGCGCTGCTGCTCGGCATCGCGATGAATTTCCTCTCGGGCGAAACGCGTTGCGCCGCAGGCATCGACTTCTCTGCGCGTGCCGTTCTGCGTACTGGTGTCGCGCTGCTCGGGGTTCGGGTGACGTTCGATCAGATTGCGCAGCTGGGCTGGCAGCCGCCCGTCATCGTCATCGTATCGCTCGTCGTCACGATCGGCGTGTCGACGCTGCTGGCGCGGTGGATGCGCTTCCACACGTTGTTCGGCTTCCTGACGGGCGGAGCCACCGCGATCTGCGGCGCGTCTGCTGCCCTTGCGCTCTCCGCCGCGCTGCCCGCTCATCCGGGCAAGGAGAAAGCCACGACGTTCACCGTGATCGGCGTTTCCGCGCTGTCCACGATCGCTATGATCGTCTACCCGCTCATCGCGCATCTGCTCGACCTGTCGCCGGCAGCAGCGGGCCTGTTCATTGGCGGCACGATCCACGACGTTGCGCAGGTCGTCGGTGCCGGCTACAGCATGTCGCAGGAAACTGGCGACGTTGCCACGGTGGTCAAGCTGATGCGGGTCGCAATGCTGCTGCCCGTGATCGTATGCGCTGCCATGATCACTCGCGCACAAGGCGATGGTCGCGGCACACGGCCGCCGCTATTACCCTGGTTCGCCGTCGCCTTCGTGGCTCTGGCGGCATTCAACAGCCTCGGTTGGATCGGTTCCGCTACCCGCGACGTCGCCAATGATGTCTCACGCTGGTGCCTGGCGATCGCGATGAGCGCGATAGGCATGAAGACTCAGCTGAAGGAACTGGCCGCCGTGGGATTGAAGCCGGTCATCCTGATGGTCATCGAGACCGTGTTGCTCGCGTGTCTGGTGCTCGGGCTGTCACACTGGCTGGGCTGAAAGAAGCTGGCCAGCAAGATGAGCTGGTAGCCGGCTAGCCAGAACGCAGGGTCCGGCTTCAGCCGCACGTCAGCGCGCAGCGCTTTCCGTCGTCCCCGCGAAAGCGGGGATCCATCCGGAACAAGGCACGGATCCCCGCTTTCGCGGGGACGACGGAAAGCGCTTCGTGCCGTCTGTGCTTTTGCTTGCCGCCAACTCTCGGGAATGCAACGCTTCCGGTTCAATCGAGACTCGGGAGAAGAACAATGAGCAGCACCTATTCTGGCTCTTGCCTGTGCGGCGAGATCCGCTTCGAAATCACAGGATCGTTCGAGCGATTCTTCCTCTGCCATTGCCAGCATTGCCGGAAGGACACCGGCTCGGCGCACGCCGCCAATCTGTTCTCGTCGACTGCCACGCTTCGCTGGATCTCCGGCGAAGACCATAGGCGTCAGTTCAATCTGCCGGGAACACGGCACGCCCGCTGCTTCTGCGGGAATTGCGGCTCAGCGCTGCCGATGCTGCAGATGGAAGGCAAGCTGCTCGTAGTGCCGGCGGGCTCGCTGGACAGCGACCTCGTCGCGAGGCCGGACGCGCACCTGTTCACGGCCAGTCGCGCCGGATGGGATCACGCGCTGGAGGCGATTCCCGGCTTCGACCGGTTTCCGTCGTGAAGGACGATCGCCGTCTCAGATCGACCGATCGAATCGCGCGATGAGATCCTCCGCCTGCGGCCACTCGCCGAATCCGAACGCAGGACTCAGGTGACCGACGGCACCCACGTGCACGCAATCGCTTCCCCAGTCACGGGCGAATTGCTCGACACGCGACTGCTCCGCCAGAGGATCGTTGCTGCTCACCGCGACCAGGCTGGGGAACGGCAGCTGCGCACGCGGCACAGGGAACCAGCCGCTGTGCTGTAGATCGGCGAACGTGGGGTAGCCCTCTGGGAGCGGGGTATCCAGATCCACGGGTGCAGCCAGCACGGCACCGACGACGTTGGCACGGCCGTGCCTTTGCGCCCAATGAGCGAGCGAGATGACGCCACCGCTGTGAGCCACGACGATGACAGGGCCATGAATTGCTTTGAGCGACTGCTGGATCGCCGCAACCCGTTTCGCGCAGCTCAGATCCACGCGACCGAGCGGCGGCACAGAGCAGACGAGGCGGTTCGACGACAGCTTCTTCGCCAGCAGCGTCTGCCAGTGGTCGGGGACATGATCGCGCAGGCCAGGAATGATCAGCAGTGTCGGCGGAAAGGACATGAGGGTTTCCGATAGCCGAAAGCTCGCGCGCTGACAGCCCACGACTCAACCGGCCGTCCTGGCCGGTGAGGTCCGTCCGTGGCGTGGACTATCAGCCGCGAGCTTTCGGCTCGATGAAGATCAGACTGCGACTTTGCGCGGCGTCATCACCGGACGAACCGGTGCACTGGGTGCATGCTGGGTGAACCCCAGCTGGCCCGGCTTGCGATTCGGCGCGAAGCCATTCGCTGCCAGAGTTTCGTCAGCATCCTTGTAGAAGGTGCCGATGCGGTAGATCTCGCGGGCTTCCTGCGTGTTCGCAATGTCGCGCCCGCACTCGCGGGAGATGCGAACGAGCTGTTCGATCTGCTCGACCGAGGACATCTTGCTGTCCCGGCGCTGCGTCCAGATGTTGTCCTCGATGCCGCAACGCACGTGCAGGCCCATGGCGATCGCCATCATGTTGAGCGGCAGCACGTTGAGCATCGACGTCTCGAGCGTCAGCACGGAGCCGTCCGGGCAGGCCCGCACGAAGTTCGCTAGGTTGTAGATGTTCGGCGCATCGAAGCCGCCGCCGATCGCGACCCACGTGAGGATCAACGGCACGTTCGCCGCGCCACGACGCATCATGCGTTCGACTGTTTCGAGCTGCGAGTTGTTCGCGAGCTGGAAATGCGTCTGGATGCCCGCGGCCGACAGGCGACGGATGTGTTCTTCGACCCACTCCGGTCCGGCGGGAATCGTCATTTCGCGGTAGGCGCGATACAGCGCCGGCTCTGCAATCGATGTGCCGGCGAGGTCGGCGGGGACCATCTGCTCGACGATGTTCATCTGGTTCGTGTTGATCGCAATCGTCACCTGGTCCGGTGTCGGCTGCAGCTC
Source organism: Povalibacter uvarum (assembly GCF_014202975.1). Classification (GTDB taxonomy): domain Bacteria; phylum Pseudomonadota; class Gammaproteobacteria; order Steroidobacterales; family Steroidobacteraceae; genus Steroidobacter; species Steroidobacter uvarum. Next base: position 169,759 of record NZ_JACHHZ010000007.1, on the reverse strand, counting down.
AGCGAGCATGTGGCGCGTATCGTCCGACAGCCACTTCGCTGCTTCGCCCTCGCCTTCCGGCGCGAAAGAGATCGAGCCGCCGACCTGCAGGATCAGCTGCGGAACACGGGCGCGAATGCCGGCGAGCAGTTCGTTGAACTTCGACAGGCGCTTCGAGCCCTTGCCGTCGAGCTCGCGCACGTGCAGGTGCAGCACCGTCGCGCCGGCGTTGTAGCAATCCACCGCTTTCTGGATCTGCGCTTCCATCGTCACCGGAATGTCTTCCGGGAAGTCAGCGGGCATCCACTCCGGCCCATATGGCGCGACCGTGATGACGAGCTTCTGCTGGTTCTCGGGAAAGAGGGAGCCGTCGAGGAAATTCATGCGGTGTTTCCTTCTGCTACAGAACTCAAAAAGGCTTGTCGCCCATGATGCCGGCCCGTTCCATCTTGCGATGGCACGGCGGGTAATCCATCACGGCGTAGTGCTGCGTGCTGCGGTTGTCCCAGATCGCGATGCTGTTCGGCTTCCATCGCCAGCGCACTTGGTACTCGGGAATGAACGCCTGGCTGATCAGGTAACGCAGGAGGTCGGACGCGCCGGGATTCGCATCCTGTCCGTAACGGACGTTGGCGGTCGTGTGATAGTTGGTGAAGTGCGTCGTGAACGCGTTCACGAACAGGATCTTCTCGCCGGTTTCGGGGTGCGTGCGCACGACCGGATGCTCGGCGTCGGGATACTGTGCTTTGAGAGCGAGGCGCTTCTCGATGGGCATCGCGGCACCGAATGAAGCTTCGATGCTGTGACGGGCGCGCAGATTGGCGATTCGCGCCTTGATCTCGTCCGGAAGCCGCTCGTAAGCAAGCGCCATGTTCGCCCACATCGTGTCGCCTCCGACCGGCGGGCATTCGACGCAACGCAGCACGCATCCCATCGGCGGCTCGTCGCGCCAGGTCGCATCCGTATGCCAGGCGTTTTCGTAGCGATCGGCCGGGTGCTCGGGACTCTTGTAGATCTGAACGAGACCGGGAAAGTCAGGATGACTCGGCGCGACCGGATGGTCTTCGAGCTTCCCGAACCGGGACGCAAACGCGACATGAGCTGCACGCGAGATATCCTGGTCGCGGAGGAAGAGCACGCGATAGCGCAGCAGGGCAGCTTTGACCTCGCCGAACAGGTCGGCGTTGTAAGCCGCCTCGGCGAGGCTGACGCCGACCAGTTCGGCACCGATGGCGCAGGTAAGGGGCTCGATTCGCATGCAACGCTCTCTTCCGGGGTTGGAAGAACCGGGGCGCCGGAGGGCGAATCACCACCTTGCAGCGGCCGCCTTTCCAGCGGTCCTGACGTTAGTGGATGCGGTCGGGCATGCGTCTGGCAAATAGCGACAGGGGCTTCGCATTTGGCGACAGGGCCAAGTAGCCCGGATGCGGCGTCGGAAGCTTTGACAGACTCGCCTGGCGTTCCGTCGCGATTACTACGCAACTGCGCGTGGCATCACGGTGATGATTCTTTGGGCATGAGACTTGCTGCTCTGCGGCGTTCGGCTCAGCGAAAGGAAGAAACAAGAATGAACTCAGGACTGCGTGCGGCGGCTGTGATCGGCACCGCGGTATTGCTCAGCCTCTCCACTCCGGTGCAGGCCGTTCCAATCGAGGTCTCCACCGGCGGAGTCTTCGTCGACTCCCAATCGTCGATCGCCGTGGGCACGCAATGGAGTCTCGATCTGGTTTACGAGACGTCGACGCCGGATACGCTTCCTGGCGATCCCGCTGAAGGCCTCTACAACGCCTATCAGTGGTTGCAGCTCACTGTCGGCGATCAGATCTACACGCTTGCTGATCTCGTGCCGGAAAGAGCGAATGTGCGGGTCTTCGACGACCGACCATCGAACGACGGCGACGGGGAGACTTTCCGCGATGTGGTCGGATTCGGCGGGTCCGTTGCCTCGACGTTGTACGGTTTCAGTCTTCTTGCATCGTTTGGGGATGCGGCGCCCGGTGGCGGGGTGCTGGGAAGCGATGCTCTCATCGCCGATCCGCTGCAACTGACCTCTTTGTTCACGGACAGGCAGAGTCCGTTCTGGCAGTTCACCGACTTCGTGTTCTACGAGATGCAACCGGGAGAAACGACGACGAGTGTCTTCGCAATCGGATCCGTGGATCGATTCTCGGCCGCCTATGTCTCGGTTCCCGAGCCTGGAACACTCGTGCTGCTGTCGCTGGGACTGCTGATGATGAGGTGGCGTCGCACTCTGCGTATCGAGTGATCATGTCGTCGCCGGCTTCTCCACGAGATAGGCGATCCGCGACAGCCGCCGTTCGCTCGCCAGCCGATGGACCGTCGCAAAGAACTCCTGCAATCCCTCGAACCGATGCCGCCCTTCGCTCGATAGCAGTTCGTTCCTGTGGCGTTCCCGGGCGCGATACCACCGCCCCGCTACCAGAGCGGCGTTGCTCGTAACGTCCTGCTGCAGGATCAGCCGAAATCCGGCGAGCTCGATGAGCTGTTCGTTGACGTCCTGAGGAACGAAAACGAACGTCCCGATCGAGCTGCGGATGGCGAACTGCTCGTTCGTCACCGGGCCTGTGACGACCACCGGATCGGTGAACACGGCTCGGGCACCCGACCGCATCACGCGATGCCATTCCCACAACACGCTCAGGCGATTCGGAAAATGATTCATCGAATCGACACAGACGACCGCATCGAACTCACCGTTGGCGAAAGGCAACGGATCGTTGGCATCCGCATGAATGAAGGTGACGGCGTCCTGCGTTCCCATCCGGGTAGCAGTGCCGACCGCGTACTCGTTGGAGTCCAGGCCACACACACGGCAGTCCGTCTGCTGCGCAAGATAGCGCGCGGGTCCGCCGGAACCGCACGCCACCTCCAGCACATGTTCATCGGGGCGCAGATTCAGCCAGGCGATGAACCGATCGTATTCGTCCAGCGTCAGCCAGCTGTTCTGGCCGATGTCGTCGCCGAACGCTTCGCGCCGGATGTCCGTCAGGACTTCCGACGCGAAGTGGCGATACGTGCTGTCGAACAGATCGACGCGCGTGGCCGACATGATCAGCGTCCGCCGAGAGCCACACGCCCCTGCGTCGAAGCGCGACGCTTGAACGACGGAATCAGCATCGGCACGCGTCGACGATACTGCTCGTACTCGGGATGTGCCGCGACCAGATCGCGCTCCTCGAACTGGATCGCAATCAGGATGTAGGCCGTCGTGGCGATCGCAAAGAACAGATGCGTCGCCGTCATGACCGGCGTTGCCCAGAACGCGAACAGCCAGCCGACGTACAGCGGATGACGAACGACCTGATACGGGGCCGGCACGACGAAGGGCACCGAATGATAGGGACGACCGAGCAGTTGCAGCCACACCTGGCGCAGGCCGAACAGATCGAAGTGATTGATCAGGAACGTCGAGACCAGCACCAATCCCCAGCCGAACGCGTAGGCGCCGTACAGCACTGCGCGCGCGACCGGCGAAGTCACTTCCCAGACCACGCCACCCAGCGGCTGCCAGAACGCGAACAGCGCGATCAGTGCGAGGCTGGAGAAGAGCACATAGGTGCTGCGCTCAGCCGACTCCGGCACCATCCGCGTCCACCAGCGCTTGAAGGCAGGACGCGCCATGATGCTGTGCTGGAGCGCGAACAGGGCAAGAAGCCCCGCATCGATCAGCAGCGCGGTGACGAGCGGCGTATCCCGCAGCGAATCCATCGTCTTCGGCACGCCGAAGTTGCCGATGAAGCCGATGGCGTAAAGGAAAGTGGCAAAGAACACCGCGTAGCTCGCGATGCCGTACAGAAAGATCAACAAGCGTTTCATGACAGACTCCTGAAAATACACGGGACGACAAGGGGACCACCCTACCGTGCCGTCCAACGCCCACCGACGTGAAGAGTCGCCCCTGTCCGCAGTGGGTGGCCCGGCCGAATTCAAAGACATACGTCCTTCCGGGCTGCTTGTGCCCCCGGGAACGTTGTGACAAAAGGGTACGCGCGGGCGTGCCGGGGAATCCCGGGAGAACGCCGGGATTTCCCCGGGAATCGAGAGTCATGAACGACGCAGTCACATTCGGCCCCTATCGTTTCGATCCGCAGTCCGCGCGACTGTGGTCGGGTGAAAGCGAGATTCGGCTGACCCCCAAGTCGGCGGCCGTGCTCGGCGTGCTGGTGCAGCGTGCTGGTCAGCCCGTAACCAAGCAGGAGCTGTTCTCGTCCGTGTGGGGCAGCACGATCGTCAGCGACGACGCATTGGTCACCTGTATTCAGGAACTGCGCAAGGCGCTGAAGGACGACGCACGCGAGCCCGACTTCATCGAGACGCGCCATCGATCCGGCTATCGATTCGTCGCAACCGTCGCGATGCCGGCCGAACACAATGCCGCTCCTGAAAAGCGGGCAATGACCGCCATTGCCGTTCTGCCATTCACCGACATGAGCCCGGGTCGCGACCAGGATTACTTCTGCGAGGGCCTTGCCGAGGAACTGATCGACGCACTGACACAGGTCGAAGGCCTGCGAGTCGCTGCACGCAGCTTGTCGTTTCAATTTCGCACGGCTGGCGTCGATCTGCGCGAAGCGGGCCGCCGGCTGGGAGTCGACGCGATCGTGGAAGGCAGCGTTCGCAAGGCGGGCGATCGGGTGCGCATCACTGTACAGCTCGTCGATGTCGTGACCGGCTATCAGCAGTGGTCGCAGCGATTCGAGCGCGAAGTCGTCGATGTCTTTGCGATCCAGGACGAGATCGCAGCCAGCGTCGCGACGACCTTGCGCGGCGGCGATCTCTCCAGTCGCGAACGCCAGGCCCTGCGCCGACCGGCAACGAGTGCCCAGCCCTACGAATACTTCCTGCGCGGGCGACAAAGCCTGCATCGCATGCGTCAGCCCGATCTCGAACACAGTCGCGAAATGTTCGAACGTGCCATCGAACTCGACCGCACCTACGCACCCGCGTGGGCCGGGCTGGCCACGGTTCATGCGTTGCTCTATGAGTGGTGGGGTTCGCGCACAGAAGATCTGGACCGTGCTGACCGCGCCAGCGAGACGGCGATGCAGCTCGCACCGGAACTGGCGGACGCGCATGTCGCACGCGGCATCGCTCTTTCGCAGCATCGCCGCTATGACGAGTCGGCTGTGCACTTCGAGGCTGCGATTCGCATCAATCCCTATCTCTACGATGCTTACTACTACTATGGCCGGACGGCCTTCGCCCGCGGCGCTGTAGAGCAATCGGCCGACCTGTTTGGTTCGGCGGCGCGCGTACGGCCTGAGGATTTCCAGAGCCAGATGCTATACGCGCAATCGCTGTTCATCCTGAGGCGAACCAGCGAAGCGAATGAGGCGAATCGCGCAGGCATCGTCCGCGCAGAGCGCTTGCTCGCGCTCAATCCGGTGGACGGTCGGGTCCTTTCGCTGGGTTCCGGCGCTCTGCATTTCGACGGCCAGATCGCGCGGGCAATCGAGTGGGCGCAGCGCGCACTCGAGCTGTACCCGGATGACATGAGCTCACTCATCAATGCAGCCTGTCTGATGCTGAAGATCGGCCGCAAAGAAGAAGCGCTCACTCACCTGGAGCACGCGTTCGGGCGGGGCTGGGGCAAGCGTGACTGGATCGAACACGACCCCGACTACAACAGCCTGCGCGACGATCCGCGTTTTCAGGCGCTGCTGGCGAAGCTCAGCTAGTCCGCGCCTGCACGTGAGCTGTCCAACACGACAACACAGCATTGGCTTTGACCGGAGGCGTCATCTCCCACCCTCCTCATCCCATGCGCTCAATGCACGACATTGCTCCCGCCTGTCCCTTCGCCTCCGCACGTGGTCGCGGTCCGATTCGATCGCTTCCGCAGCACCTGCGGTTTGCGGGAGCGACGCCAGGGGAGCCGGGCCGCGCGGCCTGTCCACCTGCTCATACTGTCTGGGTCCGATGTTCCGAGGGTTGAACCACGGATTGGCGCTCCATGGCCCATGGAATCGTTGACGTCGAGGTCCTTTGGGACCTGCTCCTGAACGGCTCATACATGCCTCTCTGACGCGTTTCCAGGCAGACGCAGTCACATTCCGAACAACCACTTCAACGCATCTGGTGGACTGCAAGATAGCTGCCAAGTGGCGCGGCATCAGTGCGTTGCCGCGCTTACAGCGCCACTCGGACATATGTGCGCCTGCGCACCGACGCTACTCTGTCCGCGCGTACGCTCAAATGTCGCGATCTCGCAACGAACTCGAGGGCTGCATCATGAACGTGATCACATGGCTGCTAATCGGCGGACTGGTCGGATGGCTGGCGAGTATCGCCCTGCGGATCGACAGCCAGGAGCGAATCTTTCTCGACGTTGCCATCGGTATCGTGGGTGCCGTCTTCAGTGGCTGGTTTCTGACGCCCCTGCTGGGAGTTGCAACCATGAATCAGGGCAGTTTGAGCACGGGTGGTGTGCTGGTTTCGTTCTTCGGCGCAGTGATTGCCGTCGCTCTGGCCAATGTGCTGCGCTACGCTACGCGCCGCATTCACGCAAGCGGCGGTGCCGGACGATGAATTCTGAGGGTCATCAGATCGCGCGCGTCGGATCACTCGCAAGCACCGCGGACAGTTCATTGAATGCCGCGAGCTCCGCAACGACATCCTGCGACTGCTGACCCTGCGGCAGGAAAGCCCGAGTCGTCAGGAGATCGCTGACCTGGATCTCGGGATCGATGTTCATTACGCGGCTCATTGAGTTGCTCCAGCTTGTGCATTTGAATCAGGACAATCGACGCTGGCGCACACATGCTGAGGATGGGCGAGTTGTCTCGGGATCCTGCTGACGATGGGTGGGAACGATGAAAGAGTCAGATGCGGTACCGGACGCGCAGACCGGGTCGCGACCAGACGCGCCGCCTACCTACCGGCTGGTGATACGCGCCGAAATCATTCCCGAACCGCCCTCGCCGACTCGCGACCGACGGTCGCTGGCGAGGAAACGCACCGCTGCGCTCGCGATCAGCGCTGTGGCGCTGCTGGCGCTGGGTTGGGCCGGAATCAGAGTGTTCAGGAGTGAAGAAGCGCGGGATTTGAAGTCCCCACTATCGGCGTCGAGATCCGATCCGAGCGATGTCTCACCCGTTGTTCGTGCCGTGCAGGCGCCCGCGGCCTCGGCCGAGAAAGCGTCGCCCACCGTCGCGACATCGATCGAGCCGCGATCAATACAGGCTCACCAGACGCAGTTACCGGCGAGAGATGTAGAGAACGCATCGCCGTCACCGATTGACGAAGTGATGCCGGATGTTCCGCGAAGCGCTCTGGAGACGATACGGGGCACAGTAAGGGTGTCGGTTCGGGCGGCCGTCGATCCACTGGGCACGGTCGTCACCGTCACCCCCGTGGACTCCGGCCCCAGCCGGTACTTCGAGCGGCTCGCCGTGGACGCATCGAGAAAATGGACGTTCGCGGCAGCGCCGACGAAGGAGCAGCGGACTGTGGTGCTGCGATTCGCCTTCACGCGCAACGGGGTGACGGCGGAATCAGGCGGCTAGCCGCCCTCCTGTGTCGCATCCACTTCAGCGACACGGATATCCCGACCCGTGTCCTCGCTCCTGGGACTACGACACTTGCCGGAGTGCGATCTGTACGCGCCCGCACAAATGGCCGCTGATGAAATGGCTCCTTGCTAGTCGCTCGCCACGATCTCGGCTTTCGCCACGGCATAGTCCACAGCGCGGCCGAGGCCAAGCTGCGTTGCCTTCGAGCGTACGTCGCGAGGCTCCCGATGCAGCTGCGCTGCAACGCCCATCAGAATCTCATCTGCGTGCTGCCAGCTGCGTGCGACTTTTTGCTCCAGCAGAGACTGCAGTTGAACGACGTCTTCGGGGGCCCACGGTGGTCGGGCCTGTGCGTCACTCTTCACGCGGAGCTCGGCGGCATCATCATCCCGAAGCGCCTGTGTCAGCACGCTGATCAGCACACGCTTGTGATCCGCCGGGATGTCGCTGACCACTACGAATCGCAGCGCCGCGTGCTTGGCTATCGATTCTGATCTGTCGGGCATGGTCCCTTTTAGCACGGCACCATGAGCCCCGGGGACTTATCCTGTTGCAGGATGCTGAAGCCAGGCACAAACCACAGGCAGATCCTGAGAGTTGATCGACGGGGGGACCACGAATGACAACAGCATCGGACAGCAAGCCACAGGCACGACGCACGAGACGGATCATCGGTCTTTCGATCGCCTGGATCGGCAGCATCGTTTTCACCGCATTGGTGATCGCACGCCTGTTCATCTACGAACCTTTCCGAACACCGTCGGCAGCGATGTATCCGACCCTTCCGGCGGGCTCCATAGTGCTCGTCGACAAGCGTGGCTTTGCGCATGCCATTCCATTCCGCCTCGGGAAACTCTCCGTCACGGCAACACCCAAACGGGGCGACATCATCGTGTTCTATCTGCGCGATGGCGAGACGGCGTACCTGAAGCGCATCATCGGCCTGCCGGGCGATCGGATCGTCGCAAACGGAACGGAGCTGCTCATCAATAGTGTCAAGGTGCCGGTGACACCGGGCAATCGGGTCGGAAGATACCGGCACGCGGTCGAAATCCTCGATGGCGAAGAAGTGTCGATCGCGTGGCTACCCGAGCGTCCATCGCTGGACTTCGTTGGTACGGTGCCGCCGGGACACTACTTCACGATGGGGGACAACCGCGACAATTCGCGCGACAGCCGCTTCCCCGAGGTTGGTTACGTCCCCGAGGAAGACATCATCGGGCGCGTCGTCAAAGTGGTGCTGGCCGGAAGATCGCGCGACCCCTTGGAATGACCGTAGCAGCAAAGCGATCCAACGCCGATCGGCTTGCCGCTTCGTCGATTACGCGCGCAAGCCCGGATACTTCGGGAGATCATCCGTGATCACCTCCCACGACGCCTTCGAATCCACGTAGATGTGGTACGCGTTTTTGCACGCGAAGGCAGTTTCGACGGTACCGATGCGAAGCCGCTTCACATCCGGAAGATCATCCCTCGCGCTGTAGATGGGGCTGCCGCAGTTCGAGCAAAAAACCCGAGCTTTGTACGGGACAGCCCGGAATTCCTTCAGCGCTTCCTGTCCTTCGGTGACCCTGAACTTCGTCGCATCGATCGGACTCACAGCGACGTACGCCGAGCCCTGAGCCTTGCGGCACATGGAACAGTGGCACATCGAGATCTCGCCGATCTCTCCCTCGTACTCGTAGCGCACTGCGCCGCAGAGACATCCGCCGACGATCACTTCTCACTCTCCTGCGGTGAATGACACGCGACGCACAGCTTGTTGCCTTCAGTGTCCCGGAAATAGGCGCCGTAGTAGTTGGCGTGATACTCCGGCCTGAGCCCTGGCGCTCCTTCCGACGTACCGCCATTCGCGATTGCAGTCGAATGCGCGCGATCCACTGTCGCCCGATCCTTCGCAAGGAACGCGATCATCTGACCGTTGCCTGCCTCATGCGGCTGACGATCGTAGGGCTTACCGATCAGGAACAGCGGACGCGGATCCGGACGAGATTGCCAGCCCGCCCATGGACGAGCCCGATCGCAGAAACGTTCCTGGATTTCCAGCACCGGCATCAGCGCGCGATAGAACGCCACCGCGCGATCGAAATCCTGAACGCCGAGCATGATGTGCGAATACATTGAAGTGAACCCAGCGACTGAAGACACGCCGGGCCCCATGCTATCGCGGATGCCTCCGCTTTGCGTTCACGTAGCGAGTCGACCCGTGACTCCCGGCTCGCCCGCCGTATCCCGCTCCGACCACCGAAAATCGTAAACGGGCCGCACGACGTCATTGACGATTTCCATGACCGCGCGATGGCTCTGCGCGAACGCCGCACTGGTGAGCGAAGTGGCAGCCGCATCCGAGTTCGAGATGGCGATGCGGCCGAAGCGCTGGCGGCCGACGACCCACGGAGCATCGGTGCGGTGCGACCAGTCCGGGTCGTAGAGCTCGTTCGAACCGCCGGCGTAGCCGTGGCTCCATCGACACACCGTGATGCCGGCGATGTCCCGCCGCGCATTGAAGCCGCCGGGCCCCAGCACGCGATCGAGTTGCGAGCGGACGTTGCGTTCCATCGTTTCGAAACTGATCGCCTGCAGCTTTGCCCGTGCAGCCCTCCACTGCTCTCGCGGCGGCAGTCCTGAGCCGTGCATCTCGAGCATGCTGGTGGCTAGTCTCATATAGACGATGACGGGATCGTTCGGATTCCTGGCGTTCCTGTAAGCACCGCCCCACTCGGGCCGGGTCCACGGCTTGATGTATTGATGGAACATGCCCGGACACGAAATTTCACTGACACCCACTTTCTGGAAAGCCGACCAGTCGCGGATCGCGACGAACGTTCGCACCAGCGGCTTGCGCACCGCCATGCGCAGCGCAGCTTTCTGGATTTCCGGCAGCTCCGGCACGAGATGCGGGATCATCGTATTGAAGCACGCCATCACTGTGGCGTTCGCGCGTACTCGATACGATTGTCCGTCGCGGATGTATGTGACCTCGACTTCCTTCGCCGTCAAGGGATCGCCCAGGTGCCTGACGCGAGCGACCATGCTCGAAAGACGAACGCGGACATCGTTCTCAGGCAGGTCGAGTTTGTCGTAGCGGAAGCGTGCGGGAATGGAGTCTTCCGCAGTGCTGCCCGGCAGCGACGCTGGAATCATCGAGCGGATCAGCAAGCGCGCGACGCCAGCGTTCCCGTCGGGGAACACGATGTTCTGGCCGGGATCGTTGGTCAGGTTCGAAAGCTGGTTCGCTTGCGGAAGCCCCAGTCCGTCGAAGCCGCGCTGGTTCTTGCGCCATGCGTACCAGGCGCTGTAGGTCTCCGGTCCCGCCGCCTGGTTGTCGCTGTCGCCACTGCCGTTGCGCACCTGGAACGCAACTGTTTCGGGATGGATCCGCGCGACGTTGCTCAGGTAATCCGCATAGCTCATCTTCTTCAGCCGCTGGATCTTCTCCGCGACCGACAGGCCCGCCATGTAGTCGGTCTTGTCGGTGTAGAGCTTGATGAAGCCGACCTTGAGATTCTCCGACATCGGCGTCCTGTCGAAATACTCGCGCCATTGTGCCGCCGAAGTTCCTCGCGTCGGCGGCCGCTTGGTAACGAGCCGATCGGCACCGAAAGTTTCTTTGTCGAAGAACAGGCCGGATCCGCCCAGACCGAGCTTCTCGATCGGGTCTTCGTTGGCCTGCATGTGCCGGGCATAGCGCTCGCGATCGATGCCGATGTCCTTCAGCATCTGCAATGATTCGGGTGAGAACGTATTTGGATTCCAGATCTCCTCCGTCCCGCCGCAGATGAGCAGCTGCTTGCCGTCGACGTTGAACTCGACGCGACGCGCGTGGCCGCCGAAATCGTCGCATCCATCCAGCACGAGAATCTTCGCGCCGGGAATCTGCTTGCGATAGAAATACGCGGCCGACAGTCCCGCCATACCGGAGCCGACCACGACGAGGTCGTAGACCTCGCCGGTGTCAGTGCTGGTTTCGAAGAGCCCCCCATCGCGAAGCGCATGACCCACATTCATCGCCGCATCTTCGAATCCGCGCATGCCCTGACGCATCGGCGGATAGTCGGAACCCGGAAGAGAAGCAGCCTCGGTTGTCGCAGCGCTGGCTGTCGCCGGTGCGAACCCTGCGACAGACAACGCTGCGGCGCTGCCGACGATCTGCGCCACGCCATCGATGAAATCCCTGCGTGTGATGCTGGCGTCCATGCCAAGGGCGCGATCGCGCTTATCCATGTGTCGCTCCCTGCTGGTCGAGCTTCATCGACGGGTCGTAGTCGCTGCTCGCGATGTCCTTGAACACGAGCATCTGCGGCAGCTTGGCCGAGGCTCCTTCGTAGAATCCGCTCTCCGCGGAGAAATCCTTCGGGTTGCGGAAGGTACCGAACAGGATGTCGAACAGCGGCAGGTCTGAATAGTTGTAATGATGAATGCCGCGAGCGTGATGAACGCTGTGACTCTCGGGCCGCTGCACGATGTAGCCCAGCCATTGCGGTGTGCGGATATTGGTGTGCTGGAATGCGGCCAGGAACATCCCGGCATAGAGGAAATAGGTCACCGCCTGCGGGCTCAATCCCACGATGGTCAGGCTGATGCTGCTCATGAAAGTGAAGCCGACGGTGTCCAGCGGGCTGAAGTAGAAGGCACCGAAGCTGTCCACCCGTTCCGCGCTGTGATGCATCTGGTGGAAGGCACGCCAGAGCCAGTGATTCCGATGCATGGCCCGGTGCCAGACATAAACCAGCAGCTCGTAGATCAGCACGCCGATCGCCGCCCCGACGAGGGGATGCAGGGCTTCCAGGTTGAAGAGCTGATACGGGGCAAGCGAGTCGCCCCAAAGCAGCGGCAGGTAAGACGAGAGAAGGAAGTAGAAGAAGAAGACTGCCAGGGCACGAGGTATCCAGCCCCTGACCCTGGGCAAGGGACGCGCCGGAAACAAGGCTTCCAGCAGGATCAATGCACCATAAAGAGCCAGCAGGGTCAGCGAAATGGGATCCATCAGGATCTGCAGCGGCGTCGGCATGGGACTCTCCCTCTTGTGGTTCGTGGGAGCGACGTTGCCGGGGACTGCTCGGTCCTTGCATAGTCGGTGGATAATCTTTCCGCAATCTCTCGATAATGATTCGTCGGGAGGGCCGCGGACGCAGGGGTGACAACAAGAAATGAAGTACCAGGTGGCTGACTACGTGATCGATACCGCCCGGTATCGGATCAGTACGGGGAGCGCCGCCGTTCCCGTGGAGCCCAAGGTCTTCGACCTCCTCGTCTACCTGATCCGGCACCGGGACCGGGTACTTTCCCGGGAGGAGCTGTTCAAGGAGGTCTGGGATGGCCGCGAGGTCTCGGATGCGACCCTGAGCAATCACGTCATGAGCGCCCGCAAACTTCTGGGCGACAGCGGCGAGCTGCAGAAGACCATCCTGACGGTCCGCGGTCGCGGCTATCAGTTCGTGGCACCCGTCCAGGAGATCCCGGACGCCGCGGCGAGCCCCGATCCGGTCGCGGTGCCGGTGCCATCGCCTCCGACGACTCAAACGAGCAAGCCCGTGCAAGCCTGGCGTCTGCCCGTGGCAATGGGTGCCCTGCTGCTCCTCGCTGTCGCCGTGTTCGGTTGGACTCGCATCGCTCCTTCACACGCGCCGCCGCCTGATGCCGGAGTTCCTTATCTGGTCGTCGTGCCCTTCGATGTATCCGCGGACGCGCCCGAAGCATGGCGCCCTTTCGCCGACCAGGTGACGCGCGAAGTGATCCGCAATCTGCGCAAGATCTCCGGGCTCAAAGTGGTCCCGACGACTTCAGCCTTCGCCTTCAAGGACAACAAGACGCACGAGCACATCCGCAGCCAGCTGCCCGATGTGCGATACGTGCTGGACGGCGTGGTGAGCATTTCCGGCAGCAACACGTTGCGTATCACCGCGGAGCTCGAAGATCTCAAGGAAGGCCGGCTGGTCTGGGACAAGGACTACGAAGGCCGCACCGACGACACGAACCTCTTCGCGATGCAGTCCGAAATCGCCGCGGCGGTGTCGCACTCGCTGCAAGTCGCAATCCGCGAAGAGGAGCGCCGGGCACTCGACGAATTTCCCACCGCGAATCTCAATGCCTATGAACTGTACGTCTCAGGGCGACACGAGCTCGAGCTGCTGAGTCGCGAATCGTTGCCGCGTGCAATAGAGCTTTTCAATCAGGCAATCGCGCTCGATCCGTCGTTCTTCGACGCATACATCGCGCGGAGTGATGCCTACCGGCAACTGTTCGCATATTTCGAGCCGCCGGTGAGCATGCTGCCAGCAGTGGTCAAGTCGCTCGCGGAAGCGCAGCAACTGCGTCCCGACTCGGCCGAAGCGTGGTCTTCTCTCGGCCTGACCTATGTGATGGCGTGGCGCTGGAAGGATGCGTGGATCGCTTTGAACAAGGCGAAGCGCGCCGACCCGACGCTGGCACAGACAGAACTGGGTTTCGCGCTCTACTACTCCGGGCTGGGCGAAGCAGAGAAAGTGAAGCAGGCGTTGGCCGCCGCCAACCGGCTCGATCCGCTCAGCACTGAACTGGCGGACTGGGGCAACTGGGCCCTGTTCACTGTCGGAGAAAGCGAGGCCGCCCGGGCCTGGATCGATGAAAAGATCAGGCAGCATCCGGATGTCGGCGTGATGTATTCGGGCGCGGGCGTGGGCGCCTACATCGCCGGCGACTATGAGCGCGCAGTGAAGCTCGCAGAACGGGGCGCCGAGCTCGACGGGTCGCCTGTTGGGCTGATCATGCTGGCGCAAGCGTACGGATATGCCGGGCAGAAAGAGAAAGTACTGCCGCTGCTCGAAAAGGCCGCGAACGCGGGCACGTACACCTGCCCTTATGAATCCGCCGCGGCATATCTCAGCATCGACGACCGGAATCGCGCACTTTCCCTGTTGGGCGAAGCTGTCGAGAAACGATCGAACTGTCTCATTTTCCTGCGCAACGATCCTCGCCTGGAAGCGATCCGGCAGGATCCCCGCTATGACGTTCTGCTCACGCGCGTCGGACTCGATGATGCTGCTCTGGCGGGGTACAAGCGATAGCGGACCGCGCAGCCGGAATCGGCTCATTCGCGGCCGGGGGATAAAAGGCGGGCAGGGCCGGCTCCCGGCATGTATAGTGCCTCCCGGCTCGTAACCTTTCTCTTTATCTCGCCTGGCCCGCGCCAATCCGGCGTCTCTCCGGCCACTCAACCTAAACCGAATCGTTCTCGAACCTGGAGACCGCGGGTTGTCCGCTGTCATGTCCGTGCGTGTTCCTTTGGCTTGAAGGATCGCGCTTCTACTTTGTGAGTATCCAATGAGCAAGATCTACGTAGGGAATCTCCCGTTCAGCGCAACGGAAGACAGCGTTCGCGCGCTGTTCGCACAACATGGCACCGTCGATTCGGTCGCACTGATCAACGATCGTGAAACCGGTCGGCCACGCGGCTTCGGCTTTGTCGAAATGCCACGCGCGGATGCTGCACGCGCCATTCAGAGCCTCAACGGGCAAGACATGGATGGTCGTCCGCTGAAGATCAACGAAGCGCAGGACAAGCCACGTGGCGGCGGCGGTGGTGGCGGCGGCGGCCCGCGTCGCTGGTAAGGCCGAGAGCGACTGCGCACCGCATTCCGCGTGCGCAGTCGCAACGTCCTGACATGTCGACACTACCAGAACGGTCCTCACCTATGACCGATACCTTGAACGGAGATCCCCGCGCGCAGGCAATACGCGCAGCGGAAAGGCGCGCCGAAGAGCGTGCACAACTACTCCAGCGCCAGTCCTCGCCCAGCAGCCCCCCGGAAGACCGGATCGCGCTCTGGGAGAGATTGCACATGCTTGTGTTGCCGCGCAGCGCATCCCACCCGTTGCTGGCTTTGATTGCGCAACAGACCTCGTTGACGCTCGACCAGATCAGGGATGAACAACAACGCCGGGCACGCGGCGCAATGGAGCAGCTATGAGCCGGTTCGGCGCTCAGGCTTTCGTCGAACTGCCTTTTCGGGTCGAGTTGATCTGCGAAGCGGCCGCGCCCGACGGCAGCAGCGCTGCCTGGCAGCAGTACGTGATTTCGCAAGGGGTGAACAAGATCACAGGTTTGCGCCCGGGCGCGCACGCCGAAGTGGCATTGCAACTCGAAGAGATGGTCGAACGCCTGAACCTGCGACGCATGGGCAAGAAGCCCAAGTAGATCCGGCATCGCGACCCTGCCGACTTACCTCATTGTTTGAGGCTCGACTTCAGCACCTCGAAACCCTCGGTGCGGGCGAGTGACGCGTATGCCCGAACGATTCCTTCGGGCGGTGTCGTCAGCTTGCGCAGATTGAGATCGAGCCATCCCCCGCTGATGGTGACGCGTGCCGCCAGCCGTCCATCCGCCCGAAAGAACTCGTTGCGCAAACGAAAGTGTGACGCGTCATCGCTGAGCCCGTCGAGCGCGAGCGTCGCGTTGATGGCATCCAGAAGACGGAACTCACGGTAGTAGTCGATCTCGTCCCGACGTACGACCGGGCCGATCCGCAGGCGTTCGAATTCCTGCAGAGAGAAGTCGCTTGCCTGAAAGAACCGCATGCGGACGTTGACGGCAAGATCGAGATACGCCGTGTTGGCCATGTGGGCGTTCGAATCGAGGTGCTCCCATCCCACCTGAAGCGCGCAGCTGAAGATCTCACTCATCGGCAATACCTCGGGTCGATGTTCGCGATTCCAGATCCCACCCGCCTTCCGGATCAGGTCCCAGGGCTCCTGGCGAGCGTCAGTGAGCGGGCGCCGGCGGCCTGATGTTATGTCCGACTTTGTTAAGCGGTTGAATTGCACGATCGCGTTTGCTATCAACGGCGGCGAAACGCGCTTCGACGCGTAAATACACCAGAATTCTGAAGAGTGGACATGGGCGCGTTGTCCTCGAGGGACACGCGGGGAGTTCAGATGAAGACGTCGATTATCCGGCACAGCTGGCTGGTGCTGGCGTGTCTTGCGCTGGCTGCGTGCGGCGGCGGTAGTGGTGGCGACAACGACGACGGCGGCCGACCTGATCCGGTTGCGCCCGATCCCAATCCCTGGCTGCCCACGGGCTCCAGTGTCCAGCTCTACTACAACAGCAATCCGTCGGCCACGGCGTTCGAAGCGACTGCACAACGCAACTCCGTGTTCGTTGCACCGTTGCGCTATCCGACAGGCGGCAAGGAATATTTCGTGAGCACGCCGACGTCGGTCGGCTTCCTTGGTTTCTATTCCCCGCAGGTCTTCGTCAGCGGAGCTGGGCAGTTCACTGTCGACGCTGTGCTCGATGCGCCGGTGACGTTCCTTCGAACAGACGAAACAGGACCGCGCACCGAATCCGTCAGCGGCAGCGGCAAGGTGACGATCACGCCGACGTATGGCACCCAGAACCTGAATGTCTCGGGCACGGTGAACTATGCGGGCACGGAAAAGATAACGACCGCACTTGGTCAGTTCGATGCGCGCCGTGTGGCGGTCAATCTGAACTTCTCGACCACCGTCCAGGGGCAGAGCATTTCACTGCCTTTCAACGTCACGTTCTGGTTCGTGCGGGATCTTGGCATCGTGCAACGACTGGAAGCGGGACAGACGCTGCGGCTCACCAACGCCACGGGACAGGACAGCGATGGCGACGGCGTGTTCAACGGTCTCGATGCGTTCCCCAACAACCCGAACGAGTCCGCCGACACGGATCGCGACGGACAAGGCAACAACGCCGACACGGACGATGACAATGACGGCGTTGCCGACGCCAACGACCGGTTCCCTCTCGATCCGACCGAGACGAAGGACTTCGACAACGACGGCATGGGCGACAACGCCGACAACGACGACGACAACGACGGGCTGCCCGACAACAGCGATCCGTTCCCGTTCGACGTTCACAACACCGACACCGATCGCGACGGCGTCGCGGACTTCTACGACCCAGATGACGACAACGACGGCGTCGCTGACGCGGACGATCGTTTTCCGCTGGACCGTTACGAAACGACGGACTTCGACAGCGACGGCGTTGGCGACAACAGCGACCAGGACGATGACAACGATTCCGTTCCGGATGCGAACGATGCCTATCCGCGCGATGCGCAGCGCTGGCAACTGCTGACGGTCGGTCAGGACTCCGTGGCTCTCAACGGTGTCCTTGGCAGCTCCGTGATGCCCACCGGCGTCGTTTCCGTGAACGGTTTCGACGCGCCATGGCAGGTGAGCAGCAGCGCAAGCTGGGCCCAAGTCAGCCGCACCAGCGGCGTTGGTCCCGCCAACATCACGATCACGGCCGACACGTCGCAGCTCGGCGCCGGCACTCATGCAGCATCGCTGGTGTTCGCCGATCCGGAAGTCGAACGCGAAGTCGTTGTCACAGTGCAACTGGAGATCGCGCTGCCGACGATCAGCATTGTCGCAACGTCGCTGACGATCGACGGCTCGCTCGGTTGGTCGCAACCGACCACGACGACCAACGTCACGCTCAACACCGGCACTCTGCGCTATCCAGTGACTGCTGAAGTCGACTTCACGCCTTCGGATACCGCCATCGCGTCGATCAGCGGCGGCACGCTGGGACAAACCGCGGCGCAACTCACGCTGGCTATAGCGCCAGAGCAGTTGGGCGGAGGCGAACACACCGGCACAGTGCGCCTCACGGCTACGGTGCGAGGTGAGACGATCACGCGCACAGTGCCGATCGCAGTACGCGCATCCGAGCATGTCCTCTACCCCTCCGAGGACGGTGTCGCCCTGCTGAGCCTTCCGGGTCGGCAGGCGCTGACACACACGGTCGAGATCCTCGACAGCTACAACGTGCCAGGTGCGGAGTGGACGGCAAGCGACGACGCTCCGTGGCTATCGGTGACATCGAGCGGCTCGAGCGGTGACCCACTTACTGTCACAGCAAACGTCACAGGCTTGCCGGATGGGTTGCACGAAGCGACGGTGTCACTCGATTCCACGAATGCCGGCGTCGAGCGCACAGGTGCCCTGCGCGTAGCTATCTGGGTCAGTTCAACGACGCCCACCGCGTCGTCCGCTACGGCCGCAACGTATGTCGAGATTCTCGCGGATCCAGTCCGGCCGTACGTCTATGCGCACAACGGCGGTACAAGCATCGATGTCTACAACGTTCACGATCGCAGTCTCGTAACATCGCGCACCGTCGGCACTGCGCTCGGCGCGATGGCGGCAAGCAGCGACGGCGAATGGTTGTACGTTCTCGATGGCGGCGCCGTACGGCGCGTCAGCCTCGTTGACGGTGCGGCACCGATTGTCACCTGGTCGTTGTCGTCGAGCGCGACGAGACTCGGATACATGAGGCCGAACGGTCACGGCGTCATCGCTCTCAATAACGGGCACGTGATCGACACGGACGATGGCAGCCAGATCACAACCACGCCGATGGCGCAGTTCGCCGATAAGCACACGCTGTCGCCGACCCGTCGACCCGATCAGCTCTGTGTCATCAACGGCGACTTCACACCGTTCACGGGCGATTGCGCGACGTGGTCTCTGAGCACCTATGGCGACGGAGACATCCGATGGGTGGCCAGCGTCGCGGCGAGTGGCCACAATACCCCATCTGGTACCGCCAGCTTCTCGCGAGACCTCGCGATGCGAAACGATGGCGAGCGCATCCTGATCGCCAACTCTCCGTACTTCGGCCCCTCGAACCTGCAGATGCCGTTGATGCTGTTTGACGGTCGCCAGACCGCTGAGATGATTCAGGCGATGAACACGGGCGGCACACCTGGCGCCGGTCGCGCCGTCGAAGCGGGAACGAATGGCGATCTCTACGCTGTCGTGCGCACCAACGCCACTCCGACCGATACCGACACGCTGTGGATCTACAACGCCGACAACTCGATGCGGCTCAGCGTGCCGCTGAACACTGTGCTGCGGGAAACGCAGCTCGACGTTTCAGCCGATGGCGCGAGCGCGGTTCTTCTCGTTGCGCCCGATAGCAACTCCGCCAGCACGTTGCGGTTTGTGAGAACGTACTGAGGCCTGCGGCCGCGGATTCGCTTCGCGCGATCCGCGGCCAGATCGGGTACGAGGGCAGACTCATCGCTTCGATGATCCGCACGAACCGACGCGGATTCTCCCGCGTCGGATTTTTCCCTTGAGTAGTGCTACGCATTGCCAAGCCACGGGTCGGGGCGAAGGATCGCGACGTCCGGCGGAACGTCTCACGTCGACACCTGGCCATCCATCGCGGCGTCTCACTGCAAGGAGTGTTGTCATGCGCCGTCCCCCTCGCCTATGCGGGCTGCGATTCGTCGCGGCCTTTGCGCTGCTGGCTGCCGGTTCGACGCAAGCGCAGCGTGTCACTGAAATCCCTGCCGATACCGAGTTCGATCGAGGGATCGGCTGCTTCTCCCGGTTCTGTTCCGCGACCGTCACCGCGCTCGACGGGAACACCGCCATCATGACCGGCGATGGTGCGGGCGTGCTGGTGCGAAATGCCGCGGGCGGCTGGGACCTGCAACAGGAACTGCGGAATCCTGACTCGCCTCCCACTCAGTATCCGACGCGCATGAATGTGCCTGCCGCGGTCTCCGGCGATGTCCTGCTGCTGACCGGAACCAGCCGCGTCTACAACTTCGTGCCGGTGATCTACGTGTGGCAGCGCTCCGGCACGACGTGGACACATACGCAGGTTCTCGCGCTGCCCCGCGCTGCCGGATTCAACGAGACCATCATCGCGAGCGTTCAAGTGCACCAGCGGACTGCGGCGATCTGCAGCATCCAGCGCGACACGGCAACCGCTCGTATACAAACACAGATCGATCTCTATGCGCTCCAGGCCAGCGGCCGCTTCCAGCGGCAAGCTCAGATCATTCCGCCCGTTGCTCCGCAAGCGAGGAACCGCTGCACTCTCGCTCTCGAAGGAAGCACGCTGCTGGTGGCGGACCCACTCGCAAACCAGGAGAGTGGGCGCGTGCTGCTGTACGAGCGCGGCTCGAGCGGTTGGACACTACGCCGTCAATTGACTGCGGCCGACAGCAGTCCGGGCGCGCGTTTCGGGACATCCATCGACATCTCTGGAAACACGATCGTGGCAGGCGCACCGCAGCGACCGAACTTCGATCGACCGTTGCATCCCGGCGCGGCTTACGTGCTGAGACGCACCGCCTCTACCTGGGCGCAGGTGCAACTCCTGGTGAAGCCGGAAGAGATGGATGAACCCGCACCGGACGAGAGCGAATCCAGTTTCGGCGAAAGCATCGCGGTGTCGGAGGATCGGCTGGTCGCGAGCTGGAATCTGAGCGACAGCAGTTTGTCGCGTGCTTATCTGTATGAGCGTCGAGGCGTCTGGGCGCCCGTGGCGCAGTTGTTCACCTATGAGGGCCTGGTGTCCGTCGATGTGCTGCTGTCCGGGCCCATCGCGATTCAGACCATGAACGTCATGGTCAGCTTCGATCATGAACTGCCAGAGCTCTGGACGCTGCCGCCGCGAGTCAGCGATCCGTGAGACTGCGGCGACGACGCACTGCCAGGAGCGCGAAGGCGGCAATACCCATCAACGGAAGTGTGCTGGGTTCGGGAACGCCGATGACCTGGCGAACCATCGAGCTGATCTCGAAGGCAAGCGACAGATCTCCAGTCGCGCAGCCACTGCCGTAGCAGGCGTCGGCGTACCCGCCGTACAGGCCCCGATAGCTCTCGGTTTGCAACGGCAGGTAGACAGAACTGAGGGCATCGAGGTTCTGAGAGAGATCGATGTACGCCTGACTATCGGACAGATCGAACGGGTCCTCCGGAATCGCAGCCGAACCAAGGTACAGGGAACGCCCATAATAGGTACTCGCGCCCGTCGCGGAATCGACAATCTCTTCGCCCGACGCATCGTCGAAGCTGAACTGATCGTGCGTCATGAGTGTGCCCCCACCCTCCAGGGAGATGGGGCCTTTGGAGTCCGTGTACTGAATGCCACCCCCATTCTCGCTGTAGGCACCAATATCCACATTCGTTCCACCGATCATCAGCGAGCTCGTGATCAGATCGGGAGCGTCCGGGCCATCAGAAAACCCCAGGTAGTCGGCTGTTGCACTACCCCACTCGGTCCGATCCAATCCCTCTGTCTCAATCAGCATCCAGCCAACGACAGACTGGCCCATGTAGAGCGGCTCGAGAACTGCGACTCCGTCATCGCCGAATCTGTAGGACGAATACACCGTTCCGGTGAAATCGATCCTGATCTGCACGGCATTCGCGCTCACTGCCATACCGGCGAGCAACAGGAACGCCAGACTCTGGATGGCCTTCTTCATTGGAATTCTTCCTTCGGTGAGGCTCGATCGGCCTCTTCAGTGCGTGCGCGTAGCTTAGGCAACCAGCGTAGGCGCGTCGAGCGTTGATTGTCGGCGGAGCACTGCTTATGTAACAAGAACGGCTGCCGCGATCAGCGACGCCACATACATATGTGTCGATCGCAGAACGATCAGCGAGCCATGATGACGTAGGTCCTGGGGATGCTGTCGTGCCAGCCGCGACCGGCGAGCATCGAGAAGCCCTCGAACGGAATGAAACGACACAGCGTCCTGCCGATGACTTGCCCAAACGATGGAGGGCCGCCCTCCTCATTCACTACGACCGTGCCGAACACGAATTTTCCCGGTGTCCGCCCCCACATGGCCTCGAAGCCGACGTAGTAGAGGATCATCACGCCCATGCCGAGCAGGTAGCTCACCAGGGTGCTGTTGATCATTACGATCCAGCGGTCCCCCATGACCAGGACCATCCCGAAACTCACGACGAAGACCACGATCAATGCACCGATGTAGTCGACGATGAAGGTTCCGAATCTTCGTCCACGACTGGCCTCGACGAGCTCACGCAGCTCCTCGGTGTCCCGGACTTCACTCTGCGGCGGCTGATAGGGATTGGCATCGTTCATTCTTGTTCTCCTGCCTGTGCCCGGCGTCGATTGTGCGCTTCTCGCCGGCTCATCGTACAGAGCCGGCGAGAGCCTTGCGCCATGGACGGACTAAGGCGGCGCGAACCCCGCAATCGATTGGCAAGTCGATATCGCCGGCGGCGGCGCAGTGCCCAGCGGAGGCAGCAGATACGCCGTAACGTTCGGCGTCGGCCGGATCGGGTCGTAGTGGGTGATGAAAGCAGCGTCGCCGGCAATCATGACGTCAATGATGTTCTGGCATCCGAGCTGCGCCCGCGCCTGCCATTGGAGGTTGCTGCGCTCGTAGAGTACGACGGCCTGCATGTCGCTCGGGAAACCTGCCGACCTGCCGGAGTCCACCAGCAACCGGGCGCCGGACAACGCTACGTCCTGCCCGTAGCGAACGAACTTCGAGAACTCGGGATCGCTCACCGGCTCATGACGCAGCACGCTGTCCTCGACCCACACCCCACTGTTGCGAACGAAGGTGTACACGGCGCCCGGCAGCCGCTCGTCGGAAGCATTCGGCTGATCCGGCGCCGAGATGACGATCGTGTCCTGATCGAAAGCCGCGGCAAGGCCGAAACCATCGAACGGCGCGGTCCCGGATCCCGTGAGCTTCTGCGTTTGCGTCCACTGCGAACCGGTGCGCTGGAAAACATACGCCGCGCCGCGATCGCCGTCCGCACGCGGATCGACCATCAACGCAGTGCTCTTCTGCAGCGCCAGCCGATTGCCAAGCGCTGGCGTGATCATTCCCTGGTAGACGAAGGGCTGACCCGTTGTGCGCGTGTACCAATGAACCTCTTTGAAAGCCCTCACGGAGTTGTGATAGCGCACGAGAACAATCGCGGTGTTCTCATGAAGCGCAATGTCGACCACCGTGACGCGGTAGTAGCCATCGGGCTTGGGCAGATCGATGGTTTGTGTATGCGTCCAGGTGCGCCCCGGTCGTGTGAACACATAGATTGCATTGGGGTGCGATGGACTACCGCCGCTGATCAGCATGACCCGTTGATCCAATGCCACTGGCGCACCGAAGTCCTGAACCGGCGCGCCGGGCCGCAGCTCCGGCGGAGCCGGGTAATCCGGATTCACGAGGGCTTTGGTTACGCTCCAGGTATCCGGCGCAACACGCGTGAACAACTCGAGGATGCCCATACCTCCGTCGTAGACCGCAGCACTTCCGTGCATCGCCACCATGGTGCTGCCGCAATACCATCCCCAGCACGTGGGCAACCTGTTGGTAATGGTGCCCTCAGGGACGATGGGAAGCGGATTGTCCTGCGCCGGCAACTGCAACGGTGCCAGCAGCAGCGCGCAGACCAGCAACAGCCATTGGCGCTTGCGTGCGCCTCCATGCTGCAGCGACGCAGAACGATGGGAGTGGCGCATGACACGTGCTCCTTGCAGTGAACGCCTTGGAAGAGATTGGCCAGGAATCGCCGGCTCGGAATGCCGGTCGCTTCGCGCGGATTCTTCGCCTCGGGCCGCGAATGCCTCAATGCGTAGCTGTACCGTCGGTGATTTCTATCGGCGCCAGCCGCGGCGCTGGCGTCGGGCCGGGCGGCATGTCACCTTAGATGGCAATCAGAACGACAAGAAACCTCGGCCGGGAGAATCCTCTTGCGCAAGCACACTCCGTTACGCTTCGTTGGTGGCGCGTGCGCGCTCCTGATCGTATTCATCCATTCCGCCGCTGCTCAATCAGTAGCCGGCAGTGCCCCGCAGGATACGAGCCGGGGCGTGCTGAGTTATGCCGGATACGTCGAGCCCGCCCTGGCTTCGATAGTCGGCGTGTCTGTGAAGAGCTCTCGCACGGAGCCGGAAGTCCCGGATGAGTTCAGGAAACTCTTTGGATCGAGGTCACCGTCCGCCAGAGAGTCCCGGCAAGCCGGCGCGGGTTTCATCATCGATGCCGAGCGGGGCCTGATCGTCACCGCCAGCTTCCTGCTCAACGATGCAGTCAGCGTGACTGTCCGATTCGATGACGGCCGCCAGACCGAAGCAGAGATCGCGGGTCGCGACGAGGTCACCGACATCGCCCTGCTGCGGGTCAAGGACGTTCGGGGACTGAAGGCCCTTCAGTGGGGGGACTCGAATGCGCTGAAGGTCGGCGACGTCGCGTTCGGTCTGGGCCAGGTCGGCGATCTCGGCAGGGTCGTGACCTCAGGGATCATTTCCGGGTTCGCGCGAGGCGTCGAGCAGTTCGACTCACGCGACATGCTAATGACCGATGTGGCATTTCCTTTCGGATTCGCGGGAGGGCCGCTGCTCGACAGCAAGGGTCGAGTCATCGCGGTGGCGATGTCCATCTATGCGAATCCGTCCAACTCGGCGATCAGTATCGCGGTCACCCAATCCGAAGCGCAGCAAGTGGTCAGCGATCTGGCAGCGTTCGGCCGCGTGAAGCGTGCGAGCCTTGGCGTCATGCTGCAAGAGGAATCTGAAGCAGAGCCCGGGCTGCGCGGAGTCATGATTGCTGCTGTGACGAAAGGATCAGCGGCGGATCGCGCGGGACTCCGGGCGGAGGATGTCATCGTGCAGGCAGCAGGCGAACCCATTCACTCTTCATCAGACCTGGTCCGATTGATCAGGCGCCTGGCGCCCGGCAGCTCGCTCGACCTCGCCTATGAACGCAGCGGCTCGCGGAAGTCAGCGACGGTGACGCTCGGTGAGACCGGGGAGTGAGATGCTATGCTGACCCACATGCGCACTCTGATCACCTCGCTCCTGCTGCTGGCTGCGTCCCCTCTGCAAGCAGAATCCAACTGGTTCACCGAAGCGCTGCTGAATCGTCCGGACGTACGCAAGGCGCTGTCTTCGCTGGATGAGAGAACGATCGTCGACGAATGGGTCCGGCTCACGGAAATGCCTGCGCCCTCCGGCCAGGAACGCGCGCGCGCTGAATACGTACGCGCCGAAGTCGAGAAGCTCGGCCTCACGGACGTTCGTGTCGATGAGATGCTGAACGTCAGCGGAGTGCGCAAGGGGACCGGCGGCGGGGCGTCGGTCGCGTTCGTCGCCCACACGGATACGGTTTTCCCCGCGACGACAGACCTGAAGGTGAAGCGCGACGGCAACCTGTTGCGGGCACCCGGAGTCGGTGACGACACGGGCAACGTCGTCGCAATGCTCGAACTGTTCCGGGCGCTGAATCGGGGCGGCATCAAGACGAAGGGTGATCTGATCCTCGTCGCCTCCACCCAGGAAGAGATCGGACTCAAAGGCGCCAAGCACTGGCTGCATCACAGCGGGTACAAGCCCGACATGTTCGTCGCGCTCGATGCCCCTTCGAACGAGATCTGGTACGGCGCGCTGCGGATCGAGATGGTGAAGCTGATATTCACCTCGCCTTCGGTTCACACTCTCTTCAGCCGCGATGAACCGACCGCGGCCAAAGCGATGGCCAAGGCGATCGAAGCGGTCTACGACATTGCGCTTCCCGAACGCATCGAAGGAATCGGCGGCATCCGGTTGCCGACAATCAATGTCGGCATGCTCGGCGGAGGAACCGTGCTCAACGCGATTCCCGCCGAAGCGTGGTTCACCGTCGATCTGCGCTCTGCGGATTCGTCGACGCAGGAACGCCTGCGCGCGGCGATCGTCGAAGCTGGACGTCGCGTTGCCGACGAACAGCGCGTGGGGTTCCGGATCGAACAGACGGTGGCCGCGGAGGACTACTCGAAAGCGCTGACCAAAGAACAACGACTGAATCATCCCCTCGTGCAGACAGCCATCGGGACATTCAACCATTTCCGTAAACCGGGATCGCCGCCTGTCATTCCGATGGATCTCGGCTCGACCGACGCCAACATCGCCATCAGCCTCGGCATTCCCGCGATCGCCGCCGGCGGTGTGCTGTTCAGCAATCCGCACCAGATGGAAGAGAACGCCGAAGCGAACAGCATCGTCCCGGGTGTCCGGCAGCTGATCGTACTAGCGGTCGCGCTGACGACGCACTGACCCTGAGCCGGCGCACGGCCATTGCGCCGTGGACAGACCGTCGGTGTAAAGTGCCGCACGCCGCTGATCACCGCGGCGGGAGAACATCTCATGAAATTCAGCCTGCCGCTGGCAGCTTGCGCGCTGATGCTCAGCGCTTTGCTCACCACCTTCCATGACGACGCGCGTGCCGCGCAACCGGCGTCGGCCGTCTATTACCCCCCGGCAGGGAGTTGGGCAAAGAAATCGGCCAGCGAGCTCGGCATGGATCAGGCCGCACTCGATTCCGCGGTGGCGTTCGCGAAGACGCGCGAGTCGACACGGGAAATGGATTTCAGCGACCAGGAACGCATCTTCGGCTCGATGCTCGGTTCAGTGCCGGACATCCGCGCCAGGACCAACGGCATCGTCATCTACAAGGGTTACGTAGTCGCGGAGTTCGGCGACACGACATGGGTCGACCCGACCTACTCCGCCGCCAAGAGCATGATGTCGACAGTGGCTGCGATCGGCGTCCGCGACGGCAGGATTTCCAGCCTCGATGAACCGGTCGGCAAGACCGTGAAGGATGGCGGCTACGATTCCGCGCACAACGCACTCGTGACGTGGAAGATGCACCTGCAGCAGGAAAGCGAATGGCAGGGAACGATGTTCGGCAAGAAGGACGACTTCATCGGCAAGGCGGCGTTTGGCGAAGGTGAGCGCAAGCCGCGCGAGATCCGGCCACCGGGCACGTTCTACGAATACAACGACGTGCGCATCAACCGCTTCGGCCTGTCGCTCCTGCGCACGTTCAAACAAAGCGTCCCGACTGTGTTCCGTCGCGAAGTGATGGACCCTATCGGCGCATCGAACACCTGGCGCTGGATTCCATATCACAACAGTTTCGTCGAGATCGACGGCCGCCAGCTCGCATCAGTCTCCGGCGGCACGCGCTGGGGCGGAGGTGTGTGGATCAACGCCCAGGACATGGCCCGCTTCGGCTATCTCTGGCTTCGCGGCGGCAAATGGGACGAGAAACAGATCGTGCCTTCGGCATTCGTGAAAGCCGCCCTCACCCCGAGCGACCACGGGCCTGACTACGGCTATCTCTGGTGGCTGAACACGCAGGGCAAGAACTATCCGGATCTGCCGACGACGGCATACGGCGCGCGCGGCGCGGGCAGCAACACAATCACGATCCTGCCCGAGCAGGACCTGGTGGTAGTGTGGCGCTGGCACTCAGGCAACGAGGCGGAGTTCGTGAAGCGCGTGGTGGCGGCGATCAAGCCTTAGTCCCGCTTCCACTTCGCCGATGAATCAGTACGTCACGGTAACCGTCACCATGTCGCGATAGTCGCCTGCGGCAGCAACCGGCTGCGCGAGAAGTGTTCCGTAGACAGTGTGTGTCTGAACGCCGTTCGTCCCAGTGCCGTTCACCTTGCTCGTGCCGGCGCTGCCATCTCCCCATAGCGTGCTGCGAGAACTGTCGCTGTAGAGCCGGTAAGCGAGCGTTTCGGTGCCGCTCACACGAGTGAGCCTGCGCTCAGCGACACTGGCACCGCTACCCTGCCCGGCATTGAGAGAAACGTTGTACGGCACGCTCTGGGGACAAGTGATTGAGATGCCGCTGCTGGCGTTCAGTGCGGATGCCAGATTGCCGGTCGTACCAAAGCTGAGTGAGGTGGCGGAGACCACGCACTGCGCAGTCGCGGTCGCAGTAACGCCGAACTCGAAATAGTTGGGCGCCGTAGTCACAGTCATGCAGTCGGGAGCCGCGCCGTTGTGCTCGATAGCGCGATACGATCCGCCGCTGGCATCGTATGGAAACTTGCTCCAGTAGTAGCCCGGTGGCACCGACTGTCCTGGCGGCACCTTCGAGTAATAGGAGCGTTGGACCTGCCCGCCGCCGGGCCACAGCAGCGGCACGTCGATTGCAACCTGATACTGCGCCTCTCCCCATATCTGCGTGTGATTGCTGTCCGCGTAGACGTTGTAGTTGAGCACGGGGCCGGCGGTTCCGGACGGTCCGATCATGTAGCGCTGCTGTCCGCTGAAGTACAGGGACGAGCCGAGCGAGACGCATACCCGGATACTCGGCAGCACCACGTTGCTGCACGTGATGTTCATGACGCCAATGACGCTGCTGCCGTTAGCCCCCACGGAGCCGAAGTCGATATTCGACGTCCCGAGAGAGCAGTAGGGCTCCGCAACAACTCCGGAACTGCTTGCGCATAGCGCAAGGACCGCAAGGGCTTTGAAGCACAGGTGCCTCATGGCGCAGACACTGGAGTGCAAACGAACGGGCCGATCGTTTGCATCGCCTGCCGCTCGTCGAAAGGGACTTCGGCGATGCAGTTGCCATCGTCCGTATCCACGCGCAGGCGATTCATCGGCTGCAGGACAGGAAAGAACACCTGGCCATCGAAGCCGATCAGCGCGGACTCTCCGGTGTCGAGCGTCGCACGCGTGCCTGCGGGCAAGGGACTGCCATCTTCGTCGACGATGATCGCTGTGGCACCCCGGTAGCGGTCGAGCGTGAACTCCACGAGCACGCCAGCGCGCGATTCCGGATTGGCATAGATACTTTCCTTCGCAACACTCATGTCGACAGGCAGCGTCAGCGGATCAATGGCCAGGCGACTGGTGCGATACGCCGGCAAATCGTTGACGAGCAGATAGCCGCGCCGATTCGTCCGCCCGAGCAACCGGTTCTCGCGCAACACCGGCACATCGGGTTGTCCGTCGGTCGACACCAGGGCAAAGCCATCGTAGATGGCACGCGATGCGAACAACTCGCCGCCCATGTACACGAACGAGCCGGTGCCGAACAGCCCGCTCTGCGTGTACTCCGAACCCTCGCTTTGCACCCGCTGCGCAAATGCCGTCCAGTCGCCGTACCGGCCGCGATAGTCGAGCCGGCCTGCGCCACGCCGGTAGCTCTCGTTGCCAGCTTCAGCGGCCACCTTCCAGCCAAAGCCGCCCAGGTCGTAGTCCACCGGCCGGCTTGCGCCGACGGTCGCGGTACGCTCATCGCCATAGCGGCTGAAACTGGTGTCGATGCTGACGCGGTTGTCGAAGCTGTAGTTCGCGCCGAGATAGACACCGCCGGAATCATCGAGGTCGAGATCCTCGAAAGCGTTGACGAAGAGGCTCAAGCGGGAACTGAACCAGCTCGCACTGTAGCCCACGGATGCGATGCGTGAGCCGCCCGTTGCCGAAGCCTGCTGTCGCGCATAGGTGAATGTAAGCGACTGCGTCTGCGCAAAGGAAAGTGTGAGGCCCGCGCGCGTAAGGCGATCGGGCACTGGCACACCCTCCAGGGTGCCCAGATCGCGGTAACCTTCGCGTGCGCGCCTGTCATATATGTCGAAGCTCCATTGCGGCGCGATGAATTGATAGCCGAGGCTCGTGAGCGTCCCGCCACCGTCGCTGAATGCTGCCGCCGCGCTCAGCACACCGTACTGGCCGAGGGCTACCAACAGTCCTGCGCCGCCGTTGCTCAGGCCGCGCGCCAGCTCCGTATGACCCTCCAGTGTCAGGCCGTCGTTGACACCGTATCGCAGCGAACCGACGCCCACCGGATCTTGCGCGTAGTCGGATGAACTTGAACCGAAATTCCTCCGCGGATACCCGACCTCCGCCGCATAGTCGCTCAGGCCAGTCTCGAGCATCCGGCTATCGACGTACAACGGCCGCGTGAACGTGAGCTCGCGCCCGAACGCATCCTGATAGACGATAGAAACCAGGCCCGCTCCGGTCAGCGACGGCGGATCGGAGAACTGGAAGGGACCTGGATTGCTTTGGCCGCTGAACTGGCGAATCCCGTTGACGTACATGTCCACCGTCGTGGGCACTACTGCCGTGCCGCCGAGTGCCGGCAGCGGAAAGGTCACCAGATCGGGACGAAGCTCAAAGTTGCGCGAGACGCGGGCACCGCCGAGCCTGATGGCGCGTGACCAGTCCAGCGATGAGCTGATGTAGTCGCCGACGGTGTAGGTGCGCAGCGAACCGACTTCCGAATAGGTCCAGAAACTCTCGTCCCGTATGTGCCTGTACTCGTCCGAGTCCATCACCGCGTGACCGTCGGTGGAGATCAAACCGAACGGACCGAAGAAGCGGAGCTCGACTCCGAGCGTCGCATTCTCGTTGTTCACCTCGTAGGCCTCCGCCACGTCGCTCTGCGACTGCACGGGCAGGCGTCCATATCGACTCTCGACCAGGGGTGCGCGCTGACGCTGAAGCCGTTCGGTCAAGGTGATCGTCTCGTCCTGGACCTGGATCGCATAGTCGAGCGCCAGTCCGTAGTCGGAACTCGGCTCGACGGTCTCATGCGCGCTCGATCCCAACAGCTGCGCCCGCAACTTGCCCGGGTCGATGGTGAGGTCCAGCCTTTGCTCCAGAGCGCGATATCGATACGTCAGGCCGGGCACATTGCGCAATGCGATCCCGCCGACTCCAGCAGACAGGGCGTCCGGTGGAATGCCAATGGCGTCGAGATCGTCGCCGCTGATGTAGAGCGTGTCTCCCTCGCGATCGACGCGCACGATGAGTTGCTTGTCGAAACCGTTGACGAAGACCTGCAAGTAGAGTGTTTCGGTGGCCAGCGCGGCTGCACCGGATTGCGCGAGTGTGCTTGCCGGTACCGATGCGATGGCCATCGCAACTAGCCCTGCCCAGAAGCAGCAACGCCCAATCGAACGAGCCTCGGGGTATCGCGCGTGCACGACATGCACTCTGCATCCGAGACGAGCCTCCGGGGCCCGGAGTCGATGCCATCCTCGCGTTACGGGCACCAACGTTCTGCTCGACGACGCTCTACAGCGTCACAGCCATCTCCTTGCCGTTCACGGTGGCTCGCACCTGCTGCGGTTTGCCCCTCGCCGCGAGATCTTCAGGCAGTGCCAGTTTCCATTGGCGATTCTTGTCGGGCAGTACGTAACCGACCAGCCCCTGCCCTACGACATGCGATGAACCATCAGCGTATCCCAGGACCACGTTGCTGATCTGCGCATGCGATTTGCCGCTGTTGACCGCGTCGAACACGAGAACGGTGTCGCTTACTTCGGCAGTGACCGAGAGCTTCGCCAGGCTCTTCGGGTTGGGAATGACGAACACCGGCACCGAATATCGCAGCTGGATCTGCACGTTTGACCCCGCATCGCCCGCCGCCCGGTCGGGAATCTCATCGACCAGTAACCGGTAGCTTTCCTCCCGCGAAGCCCGCGACTTCGCTACGCGCACCAGCCGCACCGTCTGACTCTGGCCTGCGGCGATCGTCATCATCGGCGGGCTGGCCACGATAGCCGTAGTCGCCGTGAGCTGGTCCTCGTTGCCCGACTGATCCCATGCGAAGGTACGTAACTGCGCCGTCACGGGCGCCGTCCCGCTGTTGGTCAGCGTCACGATGGCTGCAGAATTTCCCTGGGCGAGAATGACCGTCGTTGGACGCACGAACAGGGAAGCCGCCGAAGCGGACTCGACCGCGAGCGCCATTACAATGAGCACCGACCGCAGAATATTCATCCGCAACATCTCGGTTCCCTCGATCAATAGGTGATCGTGGCCGTGACCACGCTTGCGTAGTCCCCGGGTGCGGTGGCCGATTGCCCCGCCAGCCGCCCATAGACAGTCAATGCGACGGGCACGCCGGTGCCCGTTCCACCAACGGTCTGTGACCCGCCGCTGCCGTCGGCCCAGATCGACGTTCGTGCAGCATTGGCGTACAGCTGGTAACTCAGCGTGTTGGTGCCACTGGACATCTTGCGGTCGGTTATCGTGGAGCCTGTACCGGTGCCCGCATCGAGAGCGACAGCATAGGAGGCACCGAGCGTGCACGTCACGGTGATCGTCGAGTTGTTGTCGGTTTGCGTGACCTCACCGCCGAGCGTGACTGCCTGGCTGCCGAAGCTGAGATTGGTCGCTGAGATCAGACATTGGCTCTGGATTGAAACAGTGACGTTGAAATTTGCCGTTTGCGTGGCGGGCTGGGCCGCGGACGATGCAACGAGCAGCGCGACTCCGAAAGAGCAGTGAAGCAGACGCAAAGGAAGCATGGCGGTCTCCTGGCGCACGCAGTGCCCTGAGTCTGGCAGGCGAACCGGGGCTCCGACATCCGTATGAAGGGAATCGCCCGATGGCTTCGGTCGCCTCAGTAATAGATGAGGGCGCTGATCGTCGCGACGGCGGGATCGTCGATGCCGATAGTTAGTGTTTGGGGGATGCCATCGCCGCGACCGGAAAATTCAACGCTGCTTTCCGCCAGCGTGTGACCGGAGGTGAGGATGACCTTATAGGGAGTACCGGCAGAACAACGCATCGTGAGCGTGCGTGAACCGGCCGTAGACGTGCATTCGCTGGTGACCGTCACGCCGACGACGAACGTCGTGGAGCGCACAGCCGGATGGGCGGCTGAAGGGAGGGCAGCGCCGAGGACTGCCAGGAGCAAACTGCAGCGTTTCACAGGCCACGGATTCCCATGGGTACGTCTGAGGTCTATAGCGGCAGCCGCTTGCATTCTTGAAGCCGGGGCAGGTCCGTCCCAGTCACCACCGGGAACGCTGATCCGGCATTCGTCTATTCCCCTCAACCGTCGCTCAACGGACAATCAGCGCCGTGCATGCAAGCTGCATCTGCCAAGGCGCGAGCTCCAGCGTGGCATCGATCGGTCGATTGCGCGGTACGAGACGCCGCAGGTTGCGAACCGGGATCAGCAGCGAAGCCGGTGAGCCTACGATGCAACCGGCGTTGTTGATGCCTTCGGGAAAGAACGTGAACTGGGGTATGGGCGCAGGATAGACCGGCGGATTGACGATGGCGGTTTCGAGATCGATCACACCGTCACGCTCATTCCATGCGATGCCGTGAAAGTCGGAGAACTCATCGCGGAAACCAACGACCGTACCGCGATCATTCATAGCCCAGGCCGTCAGGCTCTGATCCGGATTCCCGATCGGACGAATGCCGCCCGCATGCGTCCACAGGAACATGCGCGAGCGAAAATTGCGATCCAGACTGTTTCCGACAACCACGCCCCGTGAATCGATGTCTGCAGGATAATTACCGCCACCCGCTGCATCTGGCAGATCGCCTGTTTGCTCGAAGCCGGTCAACGGATCGTAGAAGTAAGCTTCCCAGGTTGCTGTCGCGGGCTGATAGATCTCACCCGTGAGCTGGCCTGCATTGTTCATGGCAACCACGTCGAAGTGGCCGGTCAAACCAAAGACATCCCGCAGGTTGCGCAGCCCGTTGCGGCGATCCCAGGTGAATCCCGCCTGGATTCCGTCGACCACGAGCTGGCCAGCAATGGCACCACGATCGTTGATCGCGTTGGGGCGGATGACCTGCGTCACGTCATCCACGTTCATGTCGACGAATCCGCGATGCTGATCGTAGAAGAACGGATGCAGGCCGGGATCGAACGAGACGTAGCCGGTGATCTGGCCCCAGCGATTGACGGCCACGCTCTGGCTGAACTGCGCATCAGGCAGGCCGCGCAGCTTGCGCAGGCCGAACCATGGATCCCATTGCACAGCGCTGAGCTTCGGTTGCAGTGCGTTCTCGCTGTACGTTTCCACCGTCCCTACGATGCGGGCGTTGTCATTGATATCGAGCGGATAGGTGAATGAGAACTCGTCCAGCGTCGGCAGTTCGACGAGGAAGTAGCGAGGCGCCTCCTGCGAGTGAGCGATACCGGCGAGCGCAATGGCGAGCAGCGACGCGTACGTGCAGCTTCGGATGTTCATGCGACTCTCCGTGTTGGCCGCGCGACATTGCGCTGGTACCGCCAATCCTGGGATCGTGGAATGCCGCGCCGGGAATTTCACTAAGGTCTGCTGCACCGCCCGGGACAGATCCACCTCTTCATCGGGAATGGATCTGCCCCGCTCCTGCCCTCGAGCGCCTACAGAGAATCGAGGAACGTCAGTACGAGCGCCTGCTCCGCCGATGACAGCGCGTTGTAGCGTTCCGTCACGGCGGATGCCTGTCCAGCATGGCGCCGAATCGCTTCCTGCTTCGTGAACGACAGCCCGTCGTGCATCAGTCGATTGCGCGTTCGCAGTGCCCAGAGCGGTGCGGTGCGAATCTGCGGAGCCGTCCCTGCAAACTCCGGCGTCGGCAGGAACGGAATCCCGTCCCCCGTGCCGATGTCGTGCAGCAGGAAGTCGCTGTACGGATGGATCAGCTTGTTGCCAAGCGCCGTCGGCACCGTGAACTTTCCGCCGTTGATGCGCGTACCGGGCCTCGACGTGCGAAGCGTTGCGACGTGGCACGTGTTGCACCCTACCTGGTTGAACAATCGTTCGCCGCTGACCACGTTCGCTGTGATCGCACCGCGCGACGGCGCCTTGGTCGAGCGCATGAAGTTCGCGAAGGCCACGATATCGACACCGTCATCCTCCGGGTCCGCCACAGCGTCGAAACCCGAACCGACGCCGACGAATCGACCGCTGGACGTGTTCTCTTCAGGGAACAGAGGGCTCGTGATCCCCATCTCGTTGAGATAGGCGTCGGCCGAGAACGATTCGAGACTGGCGTGCTGGCTCTTCCAGCCGAAGCGACCGATGCGAGTCGTGCCCGGCGCTTCGAGGACCGGAACCGTCAACGCCGTGCCCCGCATCGCCGCCGGCTGGGCATCGCGAATGGCGAGCAGCGTCTCGTTCGCTACGCATTCGACGAACCCCGCGCCCAGGGTATTGGTGGAGATGCGGAACGTGCGGACGTCGTCTTCGAAGGCGACGCGCTCGACGATGTCGGGATGCGTGCCGCGCGAGTGAATCAACGATCCGCCGAGCGACTCGAAGAACACATCGCCGTTCAAGCGGCCGGTGCGATGTTCCGCGATCTGGCTGGCGCCGCCGGTTACTACGTTCTGATGGCACTCGCTACAGCTCTGCGCGTTGTAGGTCGGGCCCAGACCATCCGCAGCTTTCTCCACTTCCTCGAAGATGAAGCGATTGTCGTTGAACGATCGCAAGGGCACGACGTTGTCTTCGTTGAGCGTATCGAACGCCGGCCCCTGCACGTTGAAGCCGTTGGTGCGATTGTCGAAACCTCTCGGTGCTTCGCTGTACTGGTCGCGATCGGCTGTCGCGTCCAGTTCGCGCTGCATGGAGCCGGCGCGCTGAAACCGATCTCGCTGATGATCCGCCTGCGCAAGACCGCCATCGAGTCCGATCAAGGCAATGAGCGTCAGGGCCAGCAACCGCTTGCGCCCTGAGCCTCCCGACAGAAAAATTCCACGAGGATCCGGAACCAGGGATTTCATACGAATATCCTCCGGCCGCTCGCGGCAACGGCCCTGTGACCGCTACGACGCTGATGGTAAGAATGGACTCCCGGAACGCGTGTTCTAATGTCCGCTGCGAATGACGCGTTCGCGCGCAGAATGCGCCGGCACGGAAAACTTGCAATCTGACGCGGCCGCGAGACAGGAAGAATCAAGCGTCGATTGAACTTGTTACACGACGGTCGATATCAGAGGAGATGTAGCATGGACTCATTCACTGGCGGCTGCGTGTGCGGCAACGTCCGCGTCGTCGCGAGGGGGCGTCCCTTCCGCGTCGGCATCTGTCATTGCCTCGACTGTCGCAAACACCACGGCGCCCTGTTCCATGCGTCCGCTGTATTTCCTCAGGACGCCGTGACGATCGAAGGTGAAACTCGCGACTACGCCGGGCGATTCTTCTGCCCGCGCTGCGGCTCGCCCGTCTTTTCACGCAGCGCGGATGAAGTTGAAGTGCACCTGGGCTCGCTGGATGCACCTGATCAGCTGCAACCCACTTACGAGCTATGGACCGTTCGTCGTGAATCCTGGTTGCCGCCGTTTCCGCTGCGCAAGCACTACGAGCGCGACCGCGAAAGCACGAATCGCACCGAGGAGTGAAAGCGGCATCCGTGCCGCGAGTCGTCAGAACGTGTAAGTCAGCCCCAGCGACACCATGTCGACCCAATCATCGCCGTCGGCTTCGTCGTCGCCATCATCGTCGAATCCCAGCAGCACTGCTTCGTACTCGGCGCGCAGGGCGAGACCGCCGATGCGATACTGAGCCCCGAAGCCGAACTTGATGTCGACGTTGTCCTCGCTCACCGAGACATCGATGTCTTCGGCGCGCAACGTCCCTTCCCAGGCCGCGATTCCTCCTTTCGCAAACAGGTCGAAGGAACCGAGCGGCAGCAAACCGACAGCCTCTATCGCAAGGGCGCTGAAGTCGCCTTCGGTCTCGATACCAAAGATCTCGTCGTTTGGTTTGCCGAAGTTCGAGTAGCTCGCTTCGACGGCAACCCAGTCGATGATGCGATAGCCGGCGATCAGCTTGTACGCCGTATCGTCGCCGTTGAAATCAACCGTCGAATCGGCGTCTTCGAGCTCGAGTGACGATTGGCCGATCGCGCCGCCGATATAGAAGCCGTGCTCGACTTCGCCGGCAGCCGCCATCGAACTCATGGCAAGCAGCAATCCCGCCAGGCAGGTTTTCTTCATATTGTGTCTTCCGCTGAGATGCCGTTGTTGTTTCGTTGACCGGACATTCGGCTCCGGTCCGGGCGCGACGATCCCCGACCGCCGATTCGACGTCAAGAGAGGCGGTCACGATTTGATCCGCGACGATCGATGCTTCAGGTGCGAAGGAAACCGCGGTGGCTACAGATGGCAAGGACGGCCACTTGGCGCCGACCTGCACAGGGGATCTTTGATGCGTGCGTTCGTAGCGAGTCTCATGCTCCTTGGTCTCGCCACTGCTCACTGCGTGATCGCAGCAGACGATCCGCCGGCCGCACCGACGCAAGCACTCAGCACGGCCGCGCCGAAGATCAGCGTGTCCGGAATCAAGACGGTGACGACACAGAAGAAATGCCCGGCAGCGCGCTGCGCGAGCCTGGGCGACGAGGTCGTGATCAGCGTCTCGGGAGACCTGGGGGCTTATCTGGACCATGCGCAGAGGCAACCGAAGCAGGTCACACTGTTTCTCGATGGCGTCGACACCGGCATCGCCGCGGAAGCGAAGGACCGGGAAGGAGGGACACTGCGGTTTCGACTGGAACGCAACTCGAATCACGCGGAGAACAAGCGGGTCTGGTCGGCACTCCTGAGAGATCCCTTCTCGAATCACTATCGCGAGGTCATCGCGAGCGTTGGCGTGGCCGGAGGCGTTGCGGAGCCAGCGAAGGGATCAACCTTCACGCTGTCGGTGATCAAGTGGGAATGGTACGCATGGCTCTGGGCCGGCGTCATGATCGCCGTGGTATTCACCTTCGGGTGGCTCGTCATCAAGCGAGATCTGCTGCGCGACGCTCCGCGTCCCGCGCCATACAGTCTCGGCCGCTGCCAGATGGCGTGGTGGTTCCTGCTCATCCTCTTCGGCTACGTCTTCATCTGGCTGATCAGCGGTGATCGCGATGCCATCACCGAATCCCTGCTGGTGTTGATGGGCATCAGCGCCGGCACGGGCTTGAGCGCCGTCCTGATCAATGCGAATACGAGTGGCACTGCGGCACTCACGCAAGCCGCCAGCGATCGCCTGGCTCTGCAGGCTGCCCAACAGAACGCGTCAGCCAAGGTCGCCAGCGCTTCGGCCGCGGTTACCGCCGCACCCACGGACGCGGCCGCGCAGAAGCAACTCACGGACGCGCAATCGGAACTGGGGGTCGTCAACGCCAAACTCGCCGAGGCCAACAATCTGCTGAACGGCGTCGTTGCAGCACCTCAGACACGTGGCTTGTTGCGAGACATCCTGAGCGACTCAGCGGGCAACATGGGGCTGCATCGCTTTCAGGTCGTCGTGTGGACCGTCGTCCTCGGCATCATCTTCGCTTCGTCAGTGCTCATCGAGTTGAGCATGCCGACGTTCAGCCCCACGCTGCTGACGCTGATGGGAATCAGCGCCGGCACTTATCTGGGCTTCAAGTTCCCGGAGAAGTGAGCAGCAGAGAGGAATGGACTCCCGCTTGCGCGGGAGTGACGGAGGATGCGTGCTACCAGACGTCGTTCGGAATCACCTCGGGGCACGGTGAGCTGGACATGTCCACCATGATGGACTTCAGCAGCGTGGCGCTCTGCCTCGCCATGTCTTTCGCCTGATCGGCAGGCATGTTGGCCCAGCCGAGCGCAGCCGCGCCGCACGCGGACCAGACATGCACGTTGTCGGGGTCGCTTGCGGTGAGCTCAGCATACTTCGAACCAAGTGCCTCGTACTTCGCGGCATCTGCATTCGACTCTCCGCCACCGAAGCTGGCGGCCGCGCGCTTCAGCGTCGTCGCGGGCTGACCGCTGCCGGGCTTGAAAGCTTCGATCGTGTTGTCGTCGATGACGCGCAGTCCGTAGGTGATGCCGTTGGTGGGGTTGGTGAACTGAAACTCGTTCTGTCCCGCCGAGGTGTAGAGCGAGGTCTTGTTCGGCTCGACGATCTGCAGGCCGCCCGCGACGAACTCCACATCGATCGTGTAGGCACCGCCTTCCATGACATAGGTTCCATTCGTTCCGGCTTCGACGACCGAAGCAAACGAAAGGGCGGCAACCGCGAGACCCAGGAACACAGACTTCATCTCGAACACCTTTCAGATTGAACAGGTGTCGAGACTACCGACCTGCCTTTCAAAGCAGAACGGACCTGCCGCACAGTCCGGCACGCATGCGGCTGCACACGTGGAAACTGTGACGGCGGTTTCAGGAAGGACGCGATGCCGGCCGAGGCACTTCGTCACTCCCGCGCGGGCGGGAGTCCATCTGAACCCAAGGCATGGACTCCCGCTTTCGCGGGAGTGACGGATTTCGCCCGCTCCGGGCCCTTACTTCGACGGTCCGTCGTGCGCCTCGCATGACACGTTCTGGTGCCAGTTGACGAACGCGCCGGTCGGATTGTCCTTCCAGGCCCACACGTGGAGCGTGTAGAACGCCGGCAATCCGTAGCGATTGGGTGCTGAGTAGTAGTGGAAGATCTGGCCATTCAGCTCCGGCGCCTGGCTGTGCGTCGCATCCCACGTCGCGGCGTCCACGATGTAGTCGGCACCGATGAGCCGCGGGCGACCACTCGGCGTCGGTTCGTAGATCACGATTTCCGGCTGGTACGCGTCGATCTTCCCGTCCGCGTAGAGACCGAGATTGACGTAGTGCAGACCCATCGCGCCGGACGAGTCGCCGCTGACGCAGCCGAACATCGAGTGATAGTTGTCGCTTTCGGCGACTTCCACGTCGCGATATTTCGCGGTCACCTGCCGCACGATCTTCACGAGTTCGTTGGTCTTCTTGCGGTCATTGCTGCCGGAGTGATGCTGCGAGATCGCAGCTTCAGCGCCCACCGTATCCGCCGCCTGCGAGCTGGGTATCGCCACGAAGGCGAGTATGCCGAGAGCGGAACATGCGAGATGCATCGTCGATTTGCCGTTCATGAATCAGTTCCCTGCGTTGATGGAAGAACGACGGACAGACTATGACCCTCATCCCGGCGGGTCCCGTGCGAACTCCGGGATTGCGCCGGGATTTGGGCAGGAGGACGGACCACACCTGTCGATCGGCATATGACTTCAGTGAGGATCGCGGCCCAACAGCAGCTCCGCGGTCAACGCACACCCCTCGAGAAAGCGCTCGTCGTGAGACACGACCACCAGCGCGCCGTGGAATCGACGCACGAGTCCTTCGAGAAACTCGATGTTGACGAGATCGAGATTGTTGGTGGGTTCATCCAGCACCATCAGCTCGGGCTTTCGGGCTCCCATGAATCCGCGCGCCAGTGCAGCACGCAATCGCTCCCCGCCGCTCAACTGCCCGACTGGTTGGAACGCCGCGTCACCAGCGAACAGGAATCTAGCCAGTCCGGTGCGGATTTCGGTATCGCCGACGGATGACACGGCACGCACGTTGTCGAAAACGCTCAGGCCATCATCGAGAAGACCGCATCGCTGATCGATGTACAGCGCCGACAGATCGCCGCGACGCCACTCACCCCGTGTCTCTAAGGCTTCGCCCATCAATGCTCGCAGAAGCGTGGTTTTCCCCGACCCGTTGGGTCCGCGAAGTGCCACGCGGACATTGCCGCGCCAGGTGAAATCGAGATTCGTACCGAACAGCCAGTCGCTCAGACGGATGTTGAATCCACGAGCTTCCGCGACGAGCTTCTGTGCAGGAATGCTGCAGGCCTCGACGTCCGCGTACATCACGGGATCAATCTTGCGTTCCCGCAGGGCTGCGTGGACGTTGCTGACTGCCACTTCGGCACGTTCCAGGGTTGCTCGATCGAGGCGCCCGCTGGTCTGCTGTGCACGGCGTTTCAGACCACCGGCAATGATTCTCGGCATGCCGCCGCGCGCGGCGTTTG
Organism: Povalibacter uvarum; assembly: GCF_014202975.1. Taxonomy (GTDB): domain Bacteria; phylum Pseudomonadota; class Gammaproteobacteria; order Steroidobacterales; family Steroidobacteraceae; genus Steroidobacter; species Steroidobacter uvarum. Next base: position 129,131 of record NZ_JACHHZ010000007.1, on the reverse strand, counting down.
CAGCGCCGCGACGATTGCGCTTCTCCTGTCGTTCCTTCTGTTCGACGCGGTCCGCATGCAGGCGATCACGCTCACGCTTCGCCTGCTCGAGCGCGGCGCCGAGCCGTTCCGCTTCGCTTTCCTTCGATTCCGAATAGCCTTGCCAGCCACCGCTGAATCGCATCAATCCGCGATTCGAAAGCTCGAGGAACTCCGTGCACAGCTCGAGCAGCTCACGATCGTGGGAGATCAACAGCGTTCCGCCGGCTCGCTCCCCGAGGAACTGCCCCACCAGGCGACGACCGTCCCGGTCGAGATCGTTGGTGGGCTCATCGAGAATGAGGAAGTCCTCGTTCAACGCGCGAGCGAGGCGGACACGCATCCATTCACCGCCGCTCAGTACACGACAATCCGCACGCCGATCGACACCGGCGAGAAGCTGATCGCGCAGCAGCGACCAGTCGCCATTGCCGACCAGATACTCATCGACGCTGACCTCCGGCGGGATCTGGCGCTGCGCAAACAGTCTCACCGGAACGGTTCTGCGAATGACGCCGTGCGTCGGTTCCAGCTCAGCAGCCAGCAAGCGCGCGAGCAGGGTCTTTCCGACGCCGTTTGGACCGACGAGCGCCGTCAGTCCGGCATCGAGGGACAGACTCAATCGACTGAACAGCTCGCGACCATTCGCAAGCTCATAGGACACATCGTGGGCCACGATGAGTGCAGGCATAAGCAACCCCAGGCGCACTGCGCCCGTCAGCGGAGGGAGGGGAATCCGGAAGGAAAGTTGCTTATCGGTTCATAGATTGCCGGGCTTGCGACCGGCGAGACAAGGATAACTCAACCCGCGCCCGAGGCCGATAAGGCAATCGATGACGGGCATCGTGACTCTTCTTTTCGCCGCGCTTTCCCCGAGGCGACGATAATTCCCGCGCCCTCGACTACTTCATCGGAGTCGCGACATGAAGACGACAAGGAACGGTCTCTCCCGGCGGGCATTCAGCCGCGGCCTCGCGCTTGCGGCGGGCGGCCTGGCCCTTGGGCTCAAAAATGAACTCCTCCTCGCCCAGACAGGACGACCGATCCGCATCGGCATCATCGGTGCCGGCAATATCGGCGGCGCGATCGGCAAACTCTGGTCGCAAGCAGGTCACGAGGTCCTCTTCGCCTCCCGCAATCCCGACGAGTTGAAAGGCCTCGTGGCGGAAGCTGGCCCGAAGGCGCGAGCGGGATTGCCGAAGGACGCAGCGGAGTTCGGGCCCGTGGTCTTTCTCGCCGTCCCCTACGGCGCGATCCCGCAGATCGGCCAGGACTTCGGCTCGATCCTCAAAGGCAAGGTGGTGATCGATTGCAGCAACCCCTCACCTCGTCGTGACGGTGCGATGGCGGAGGAAGCACGCCAGAAAGGCAGCGGCGTCGCGACAGCCGAGTACATTCCAGGCGCACGCGTCACACGCGCATTCGGCACTATCAATTTCAAAGTTGCGCTCGACAACGCTCATCGAGCCGGCGACAAGATTGCGATTCCGATTGCAGGCGACGATGCGGAGGCCGTGAAGGTGACGTCCGACCTCGTGATCGACGCCGGCTTCGAACCCGTGATGGTCGGCGGCCTCGCGCGCTCGAAGGAATTCGATTTCGGCGCACCCGGATCGGGAAAGAATACGACTGCCGCGGAGCTGCGGAAGATTCTCAATCTGTGAAGCGCGACCCGGGCGACTACGCGCTCACCGCGTAGCCACCACGAACAGTCGCGGGAACGGCAGCAGTACAGTCCCGTCTTCCAGAACAGGATAGGCCGACGCAATCGCCTGCAAGTACGCAGCGAGAAAGCCCTGCTGTTCTTCTGCTGTCAGTGGTCCAAGGTACGGACGCAGCGCTGTCCCCTTGAACCACTCCACGATCGCTTGATGGCCCTGCAAAGGATGAAAGTAGGTCGTGCGCCAGATATCGACACGTGAGCAGATGGGCTTCAGCAACGCGTAGTACCAGGCAGCATCATGTCGATCCGGATGCCGCACCTGACCGATCTGTCCTGACCACGGCCCCGCCGCCGCAACCTCGCGTGCAAGACGATGCGGAGGATCCATGAGATTGTCCGGCGTTTGCACGGCAAGGCATCCGCCTTCCTACAGCTGTGAGACCAATCGCGGATAAAGCGACCGGTGATCCGAAAGCCATTGAAGGGACGCATTGGCGAGAATTACGTCCATCGGCTGTCGCGCCTGCCAATTCGCAATATCGGCTACCTCGAATGCCACATGCGGCAGCCGCTTCCGCGCCGCACTGATCATGTCATCCGAGTTATCGACGCCGATGATCTGCGCCGATCCGTAGCGCTCAGCCAGCACTTCGGTCGAGTTCCCAGGGCCGCAACCGAGATCCACCGCGGCGGTCGCCCGCTCGCGTGGAATGGCGCGCACGAGATCGCGAACCGGACGGGTACGCTCATCTTCGAAGCGGCTGTATTGCGTTGCGGACCAGGTCATAGCGGCACGCGGAAGGATCTATTCCTCACTGATCGGCGTATTTCGCGGTACTGACCTTGGAGATATCGAACTCCTTGAAGCAGGCACCGTTCGCATCCTTGGGCACGTCGTCCTGGCGCCGGCGCAGCGTGGCCTGCCATGCACCGACGGTCACGACAATCGTGCGCTTGCCCATGTTCCGGACAGACATGCAGTTGGGATTGTCGGTCTTGTAGCCGATGAGAACCATGGTGCAGGCCTCGCCTTCGCACGCGAACGCGGAGGAACCGAGGAGCATCGCAAACGCTCCGGTCGCCAGCAGGATACTGAGACGCATCTTGTTGTTTCCTTGAGTTGTGTGTTCATGGGCACCTACCCGTGCGAAATCATTGTGCGAAACGGATGGGTTTTGTGCCAGCCCCCTCGTGGCACCCAACCTGGGCACCCAACCTGGTCAGCCGATGACCACATATAGATGTATATATAGGCACGACCGGGACGCCCGGAGCCATCCACGCCCACACCCGTCGAGGTGCCGACAGTGACCGATCGTGCTGCCCGTAGTAGTCCGACCGCTTCAATCATCGCGGCTGTGGCCCTCCTCGCCTGCGTCGCATGTTCGAAGCAGACTCCCCTGGAAAAAACCGCTTCGCCCGGCCCGCGGACCCTTGATTCGTTGAGCGAAGACTACGTTCGTCTCGGCCTCGCGTGGGGCGAGCATGACGCCGCATATGTGGATGCGTACTACGGACCACCCGAATGGCGCGAACAGGCAAAGCGAGACGCTGCGCCCGCCGGACAACTGCAGCAACGGGCACAGGAGCTGGCGGGGAAGCTGTCGAATACTCCGGTGCCATCGGTCGAGATCGAGGCTCAACGACGCACGTATCTCATCAAGCAGCTCGAAGCGATGCGTACGCGAATGCAGATGCTGACGGGGACAAAGCTCCCCTTCGATGTCGAATCGCAACGCCTGTTCGATGCGCAGGCACCGACTCACGACGAAGCCTACTTCGCCGACATGCTGAAGGAACTCGATGCCGCCCTGCCCGGCGCGGGCTCGACGAGTGAGCGATACGTTGCCTATCGGGACAAGATGATCGTTCCGCCGGCAAAGCTCGATGCCGTCTTCAAGCGTGCCGTGGCTGCGTGTCGCGAGCGCACACTGGCCCACATCAAACTGCCGCCCGAAGAAACCTTCACTGTCGAGTATGTCAAGGACAAACCCTGGGGCGGCTACAACTACTACCAGGGCGGCTATCGAAGTCTCATCCAGGTGAACACGGACCTGCCGATCTACATCGATCGCGCGCTCGACCTCGCGTGTCACGAGGGATACCCGGGTCATCACGTGTATTCGACGCTGCTGGAACAGCACATGGTGCGCGAACGACAGTGGCAGGAGTTCACGATGCTGCCGCTCTTCTCACCGCAGGCATTGATCGGTGAAGGCAGCGCGAATTACGGTATCGAGCTCGCGTTTCCCGGCGATGAGCGATGGCAGTTCGAGCGCGACGAGCTCTACCCGATCGCCGGCCTGGATCCAGCGCAGGCGGAACGCTACTACCGCGTGACGCGCCTCGCAGCGAAACTCGAGTTCGCCGTCAACGAAGCCGCGCGCCAGTATCTCGATGGCAAGATCGACGCGAAGACAGCCACCTCATGGCTCGAGCGCTACGGGCTCATGTCACCGCAACGAGCGCAACAGCGCATGAGCTTCATCGACACGTATCGCGCCTACGTCATCAACTACAACCTCGGCCTCGAACTCGTACGGCAGCACATCGAGACCGTTGGCGGTGCCGACGCCGATGCGCGCTGGAAGGCGTTCGAAACTCTGATCTCGACGCCGCAGTTGCCATCTGGCCTGCATGTTCAACACCCTTAAGCCAGTCCTTTAGTGCCAGCGCCGAAGACCAATGGACTCGGCGTCGCTCCTCTGAGAAATAGTGCAACAGGATCAGAGGAGCACGCTCATGAACACAGAACTCATGGTTCTGTTGCCCATCGCCGCGCAATCGATCGCGACACTTCCCGCTGATGCCGCTGGCAAGACAGGCAGCTACACCACCGGATCAGGAGGATTTCTGGAGGTCACACGCGACCCGCCACTGCTCACCGATCCTGCCTTCGACTTCATCTGTGAAACCGCCGAGGCGATGCGGCCGCAGTCGCACTGTCCCTACGCTCCCGCACGGAATCTGACGAGCCGGAACTTCCTGCCCCCGTCGCAGATCGGCCAGTACCTGCCGCATCTGCGTTTCCACATCCACATCGACACCATCGATCATCAACCCGTCGCCGGTGGGGGTATCGACAACAATGCCGATCTGAATCAGTTCTGGCTGCACTGGGAATTCGAGAGCAATGTAGCGGAACGTGTGCGGCCGGATGTACCGGCCGGCTTCATGTTCTTCAATGAGCCGGGCGAACTGTACGATCCCCCACAACCGCGGACCTTCTGGTACGGACAGGTCGAGAACGGCTGCAGCCCCGCAGCCCATGTCGATCTGGAGATGCACAGCCGGATTGGCCGCGACGGCGGCTTCGACAACGGAGCGGTGACGCTGCACGACAGCTTCACGGGCAACGGCAACTACACCATTGTCTATACCATCTACGCAGAGGAAGAAGAGGAAGCGGCGAACTTCGTATTCCGTGGACATCTGATCGCGTATTGCACAGACGAGCTCTGGTATCCGTGATCCACGCAACCGGGCGCGATGCGCAAGCGATCTGCGCATCGCACCCAGTCATGGCCCATCAGGCAGTCCGTTTGCGTCGACGCAGTGCACCGAGACCCAGCAGTCCGCTGCCCAGCAGCCACGCCGCGGCAGGAAGCGGAACCGGCGCAACCGAGAGAGTCGCGTTCGGCGCGATTCCCGAGGTCTGGAACAGCAACTGACCTGCAGCGAGCGTTTCAGAGAAGCCGCCAATCGCGAACAGGTAATAGGCCGAGCCGAGCGTGCTGTTGATATCGGCGATGGCGTCCCCGTTCAGACTGATCGTGATGCTCTGCATCGGGCCGCCGCTGTCATGTCATTTCCTCGGCAGCTTCACGTCCGTTGCACGAATCTGCATGACCCTCGGGGCCGCGGTGCTGATGATCTGACTCAGCAGGATGCCGGGCAGTCGCGAGTGGGCCGCGCATGCGCCGTGATACGTCCCCGGGATTCCGTGGACCGTTTCCGCGACGACGAGCTTGCCGCGTTTGCGCTCGAGCCGGCCATAGGCCAGGTCTTCGAACCGGTAGACATTGCATCCGTCGTAGCGATTCGCGTCCGAGGAAATCGGCGTGGCGATCAGGTAGTAACGGCCGCCGTTCTCGACGAGTGAAGTACCGCCGAATCCCAGGTACTGCTCGTTGAGCTGCGGCCCATCGCGAGGCTCGGTCAGCCTACCGATGGCCCGCCAGGTCGCGGCGTCAGTCGGAACGCAACCCGGATACGTGCATCGGAGCAGCACGGTGTGCAGCAGCGCACGAGTACCCAGCCAGGCGCAATCGAGCGCGAGGTACAGACCATCGGGCGCCGAGAGCGCCGCAGGCTGCCCGAACATGCATGCGCCCAGCTGTGCGTCCTTCTTGTCGAGCTGAATCGCAGGTGGACCTGGGATGGGCGAGAAGGCCGGGGCATCAGCAGACTCGCCTGTCGTTCTCGCCATGTATCCGGTGAACAGTTTGATCGGCGTCGCGTTCGCCAGGTTCTCTGGCGCGTCCGCCATCTTCAGCGCGATCCAGCTGTAACTTGCGTACCTCGGAACGTCGCTTACCCAAAGCGTCTGCTGCCAGAAGAGCTTCCACCGCTGATCGCGCGGCGCGTGGCCATCGTAAACGAGCGTCGACGTGCCGTTCTGCCAGGTACCCCGGCTGCCCTCTTCGACGTAACCCTCTACCTCCGCGGTTTCCGCGAGCGGGCCCACCACCACGTCAGTGAATCGCTGGACGATCCCCGCGTCGCGCCAGGTTTCGCCGTCGTCCGATGAAGCGAGGCGCAGATTGACGCCCGATTGCGAATGCAGTGAAGCATCGAACGACGAGTAACTCATCCACAACCGGCGCGTCTCGGGATCTTCGGTGACCGACGGATCGAACACCCCACGAGCACCGACGCCCGCCAGCAGTGGTCGTGGCGAAGTCGAACTCGCGACATCGTTGGCGTGGGTCGGGACGAGGAGCGGCATCGCCAGTGCAACAACGCCGAGGGTCAGAGTTCGAACGATTTTGAAGATCACGCGATACGCATCCCGTTGGGCTCAGGCGCCTTCCGCACAAGATGTTTTCTCATCGAAGTGCCCAGCGGCGCAAGAGCGGACGTCAATTGCGACACGCATCGCATCCAGCCCCGGTCACCGACTCGCCATCACCCGCTGACGCATGAGCAGATCCATCTGCTCGATCGCCGCAAGCGACCGATCCCCGCCCCCGTTCACTGCGATCATCACACCCGCGTCCAGCGTCGGCGCCAGCCACACCAGCGAATACCACAATCCGATAGTACCGGTATGCGTCAGACCAGCAGCACCCAGCGTCGACAACGCAGACTGCGCTCCCCAGCCCAGCGCGTAGTTGCCGCCAACGCCTTCGTGCAGGACTCGATACGATTCGACACTCACGAGATTCGGCGTGCCACGCTCACCATCGATGTGCGCCAGCATGAACCTCGCGTAGTCATCGAGCGTGGTGTGCACCGAGCCCGCTGGGCCGACAGCAATGGGAATGTTCGCATCCGGGTTGGTCAGATCGACAGGACTGAATCCGCGCGACTCGCTGCGGTGTCCCAATGGCTGATCGAGTTGTCCGGCAGTGCCCGGTGCACCGAAGCCGCTGCGCACCATTCCCAACGGTGCGAACACTCGGTCGGTCAGCAACGTCTCCCACGACGCACCTCCCCGGGCCTCCAGCATGGCGCCGGCGATCATGTATCCGACGTTCGAGTAGCTGAACACACCGCGATTGACCAGAGCTCCATGGCTCAGAAGGTCTACGGCCCATGCCCGGCGCTTCTCGGTGACGGTTCCCGGCGCGCCATCCTGCGCCGGTCCAAAATTGTCGTCGCGCCTGAGACCAGAGGTGTGCGACAGGAACTGTCGCAGCGTGGCATCGCGAAAATCCGCGTGCATCTGGCTGGCCGCCTCCGGCCAGACCTGCTGCGCTGTCGTGTCCCAGTCGATGACTCCGTCCTCGACCAACACGGCGGCAAGCGTCGCAGTCATTGCCTTGGTCAGGGATCCCATGTGCCAGCGATCGCTGAGGGTCACTGGGACCGAACTCGCTGCGGAGCGCCGTCCAACGACAACGCTTTCAGCGATCTGGCCGTTGCGCACCAGCACGACCGCCATGGCGGGAACGTCCTGAGTGTCGCGCGCCCACTCCGCGAGCTCCGCGAGCCTGTTGTCGCCCACGACTCCAGCGGCGGGTGCGGGTGGCACGGGCATTGGCGGAGGTCCGCGATTGCCCTTGTCGTCACCACCGCATGAGGCAAGCCACAGCGACGCAGCCACCAACGCGACTGCCGCATTTTTCGCACTTTTAGGCATCGACAGCTCCCTGCACCCGACGCGATCGTTGTTTGAATGCGCTGAGCCAATGGACTGCGTGCCCGGGAAATTAGTTCCTCCGCCATGGATGGAAGCGGCGCCCGAAGGCCTCACGCCGCTTCGCCGATCAGGCGTACCTCGCACTGCGGGAAGGGAAAGACGACGCCGCGCTCGCGGAACAGCTCCAGGATGGCGCGATTGATCTCTCCCAACGCCGGCCCGAAGTCGGCGGACGCGACCCACGGACGAACGATGATGTCGACCGACGAGTCCGAAAGCCGGTTCACGCGGACCAGCGGAACGGGTTCGCGGATGACACGGGGGTTCACTTTCAGGATTTCGTCGATGAGGCCCAGCACCAGCCCGATGTCGGAGTCATAAGCGACACCGACAGTAATGTTGAGCTGCCGCCGCATTCCAAAGTTGTGGAGGATCTCGCCGACGATCTTGCGATTCGGGATGACCACCCGCGACTGGTCCGGATGGAGCAGCGTCGTCTGAAAGAGCGTCATGGTGTCGACGTTGCCTTCCTCCCCGACGATCTCGATGTACTCGCCGACGCGAAACGGCTTCGTGAAAATGATGGTCAGGCCCGCGAAGAGATTGCCGAGAACGCCCTGCATGGCGAGTGCGATGCCCGCACCGACGACACCGAGACCGGCGATCAGCGGCAGCAACTCGACGCCCAGATTCTGCAGCGCGATGACGACGAACAAGGCGCTGACGATTGCCCGTCCGAGTCGCGTGATGAGCGAACGCACAGGCGGTTCGATCTGGACGTGGCTCAGCGCGCGCTCCAGCCATTGCGCAGTCCAGCGGCCGATGAAGTATCCGACGATGAGAACGAGCGAGGCGGCGAGGACACGAGGTCCGAACTTCACCGCGAGATCGACAGCAGTCGTGCGGATCTGGTCCAGGGTATCGAGCGTGGTATCCATGGCAGCTCCTCGCGATTCGATGACCGAGTATGCGACCGGGGCCGCGACGCGAGGGATCGCGGTTATCCTTGTCGCGAAGTCATCTACACGAGCGATCTGCACGTGCGTGCCGCAGCGCACACGCCGGAACAATCCCGGGGGACGCGCTGTTCTTCCGAATGAAGCTATTGCTCGGCTCTGCTGAGATCGAGCGCGTGGCCGTCGATATCGCCCTCGGGAATTTCCAGACCGATCAGGCCGGCGAGCGTCGGCATGATATCCACCGACTCGACGGCGATCGGTTGCTCGAATCCCCGGATGCCCGGCCACCAGAAGAGGATCGGCACTCTTCGATCATAGCCCCATGGAGTTGCGTGACCCGCGATGTAGTCCCTGCCGGTCTTCGTCGGCGGCGGAAGCGGTGTCACGAAAGGCTTCGTCAGCACGACGAGCGAGCCCGAGCGTTCCGGATCAAAACTCGCCCTGGCGCGCTGCTGCAGCGTCCACTCATCGACCAGCCCCGTGGGCGCGGGAATCTTGTTCAGCTCCTCCCAACTCATGACCAGCTCGACGCTGTCGCTTGCTTCGTAGCGCTGACGTGCAATCGCGATCGCCCGGGCACGCAGGTTCTTCGGAATGGCGTCGGAGAAGTAAATATCCGGTGTGAAAAAGTTGCCCAGAATCGCCGGACCCTTGAGCCGCAGTTTCTCCGCGACGTACTTGCTCATCTGTGCCGGATACAATTCGAGCTCGAGACGCTTCGCCTGACCCGCGCCCTGCTGCTTGTTTCTCTCGGGAACATCGACGCCCCCGTGATCCGCCGTCAGTGCGATCACGTAGGGAACACCGACGTGATCCAGCCGGTCGACGAGGCGGCCGATCAAAGCGTCGAGGCGCATCTGCTGCGTGCACATCTCGATGCCGCCGGCACCGTATCGGTGGCCGACGTAGTCAGTCGCCGAGAAACCGATCGCCAGCAGATCGGTCTGCTCACCCCGACCCAGCTCCTCCTCGTCCAGCACCAGCAACGCCGCATCGAGCACAGCCGCGTCGAAAGCGGACGATGCGCGCCACGCGCTGTAATTCTCTTCCGATGTTTCAACGCCGATCTGAACACCCGATTCGAACGTCACTGCATTGGCTCTCGAACGACACGCGGCATGCATGTCGACCGGCACATCCGTGCGCATCGACTTCTCAGCGGCTGCGTTGACCGCGTCGATCCCTTTCGGAAGCCGGGCGTTCGCGTAGGTTTCGAATTTCTTTCCGTTCCACCAGAGCGTCATCGTGTCCGTGTCGTGGCCGGCCAGCATCGTCGCCGCCCGATCCTTGCCGGCGACGGCGGCAATCTTCGCCTTGGAGTTGGCCGCGTGCATGCGGTCGCCGAGCGTGGACACCTTCAGATACTTCGGCGTCACCGCTTGTGTCGCGGGATCCTTCGCGCAGTACACCTCGTGCGTCGTCTGCCCGTTCGCCTCGTACGCCTGCTTCGGTGTCTGCCACTCGTTCGCGATGATCCCTGTCCGCGCAGGACGTGCGCCGGTCAGAATCGTCGAGTGACCCGGGCATGTTTCGGTCGCCGCATGACTCTGATGCCCGCGAGGGAAGACGACGCCCGTCGCAAGCTGCTTCAAGCCTTCCTTGTAAAGCGGACGATACTCATTGAAGAGATCCGCGGAGTACTGATCGACGACGACCATGACGATCAGCTTTGGCCGGGGAGCTTCCGTGGGCGTTGCCGATTGCGCAATCGCCGTTGCAAGCGTCAGGGCGAGACCGAACAGTGAGCGATTGCCAGAAGTTTTCATTCGCCTACGACACCGTTGCGCGATGATTGAATTGTGCCAGATGAGTATGCATGCCGATGCGGGCATGAGGGTTTCCGCGCGGCGCGGTATCCGGGTGTTCGGGGTTTGTGACCGGCTCCCGCAGCTCGAAGCGCCCAACCCGCATCGCGCTGCTAAGCTACGACCGCTCACAGCGAGGCGGAGTCTCGCTCATGTCACATAATTAAGAGAAGCAGAAATGACAACCTCGTTGCGGTTCCCAGGGAATATTGAGCTGTGTTCGGCCGGGCGTGCTCCTGGCCATCTGGGCCTTGAGCTTCGTACTGGCGGGATGCGGTGGAAGCGGAGGCAGCAGCGAGACGCCAGAGCCAACCAGCCCGGCACCCCCTCCGCCGCCAGCGCCGCCGCCCGAGACACCGCCTCCGGAGCCACCCCCGGCGGCCGCCGACACGAATCTCAGCAGCCTCGGGTTGTCGATCGGTGAGCTCGATCAGCAGTTCCAGCCCGGTGTAACGAACTACACCGCGAAGGTTCGCTATCTCGACAATGCCGTGCGCATTCACGCACAGGCCTCCGACCCTGATGCTGTGGTTCGCGTCAACGGCAAAGCAGTGACTTCGGGCGCGACCGAACGCATCTCGCTGAGCGAGGGACAGAATGAGATCGACATCGTCGTGGAGAACGATACCGAAGAGAAAAACTACTCCATCGAGCTCACGCGCGAAACGTGGACGACCTTCGAACAGTCGGCGTATGTGAAGGCATCCAACACCGGCATCGACGATGTCTTCGGCACCCAGCTAGCGCTTTCCGGAGATACGCTGGTTGTGGGCGCACCCGCGGAAGACAGCGACGCACGCGGAGTCAATCAGGACGGAACGAACAATGCAGCGAGCGGCAGTGGTGCTGCTTACGTCATCACGCGTGATTCCGCCGGCGCCTGGAGTCAGCAGGCGTATCTGAAGGCATCGAACGGCGACACCAACGACAATTTCGGCTACAGCGTGGCGATCGACGGCGATGTGATCGCAGTGGGCGCTCCATTCGAAGCCAGCAATGCGAGTGGCATAAACGGCGACCAGGCCGACAATTCCGCGACCTCCGCAGGCGCGGTCTATATCTTCGTCCGTGATTCGAATGGGCAGTGGACGCAGGAGGCGTATCTCAAGCCTTCGACCGTGGCGAGCGGGCAGTTCGGCAAGAGCATCGCGCTGAACGGAAACACGCTGGTGGTTGCAGCGCCGCAGCAGCCGATGCTGATAGGCACCGTGTATGCCTTCACCAGGGATGCCGATGGAATCTGGAGCGAGCAGGCCGTCATTTCCGCATCAGATCCCCTTGGCGATGCCGGCTTCGGTCAGACGCTGGCGCTGGAAGGGGATACGCTTGCGGTAGGAGCTCCATGGCATCCAGGAATTTCCAGCTTCAAGGGCGCTGTCTATGTCTATTCGCGCCAGGGTAGTACGTGGACCGAAGTCGTGAAGCTGAGGGGTTCGAACACGGAACCCTCGGACGAGTTTGGCAGCAGCGTCGCACTATCCGACGGCACTCTGGCCGTAGGCGCGCCCGGCGAAGACAGCGCAGCAGCAGGCAATCCGAATGACAACAGTGTGACCTGGGCCGGCGCCGTCTATCTCTTCGGTATCAATTCGGCCGGCACATGGGAGCAGACCGCTTTCATCAAGGCATCCGATCCCGGGGCGTTCGATAACTTCGGTTACGCGATCGCGCTCTGTGGCGACTGGCTGGCCGTCTCAGCCGAGAACGAGGCCGGTGGCTCGACTGCGATCGGCGGCGACGAAAGCGACAACACGAAGCCGGGCGCCGGCGCCGCCTACCTGTTCGTGCGCGATGACTCGGGCAACTGGTCCCAGGAGCTCTACGTCAAGGCTTCGAATTCGGATGCCGGGGACAGATTCGGTCGCAGCTCAGCGGCATTGTCCGACACCACGCTCGTCTTCGGCGCCCCCTTCGAAGACAGCAATGCGACGAACGTGAACGGCGATTCGAGCAACAACACCGCTTCGGCGAGCGGAGCGGTTTACGTGTTCGAGTGAGGGACTGCAACTGCAGGCATTACGGTCGTGAGCACTGCAATGCTTCCGGCCTCTACGGCGCAATCCGCTTCGCCCTGACTCGCTTGCCCTCAATCGTGCCTTCGATGAACGTCGTGGCGTTTTTCTCGACATCGTTCCAGAAGAAGGTCAGGTGCCCGATATTCCTGCCGCCCTGCCTTAGCCGCACGTCCGCGAACACATCTCCTGTCTTCGTGTACCAGCGCAGCTTGCCGCTGACGGCGAGATCCTGAGCCCACTTCACCCGGTCGAGATCGAACTCGTATCCGTAGGGTTTCTGCAGATACGTGAACTCACCGCCGCGCAAGCCGCTGCCGATGCCGTACGTCACGAGAAATCGTGCGAAGGTGTCACCCACCGTTTCGATCGCGCCCGTCGCGAGCTTCAGTTCATCGCGGCCCGCTTTGTTGCCGGCCATGGCGTTCACTGGATCGAGATCACGGACTGACTTTGCGAAGTCAGGCACCGTGCGAATCGGCCGGATCCCGTCGAGGCAGTTCGTACTGCCCGTCGAGAGCGCCTCGATGAAACGCCGCACGATACGCTGCACGCAGTGTGTCGTGTCGCCACCGTCCGGCAGATAGCCCACGTCGCTGTAGTAGTAGGCCGTAACGTGCGTGAAGTTCGGCACGATCAGATGGACGACGTTCGGAAATTGCGCCGCGGCCTGCGTCGCATCCTCCGGCGAGGTAACGGAGTCCAGATCTCCCGACAATACGAGCGTCGGCACGTCCGGAAACTTCGGGTGCGCGGGCAACGGATCGCCTTGCGGATACGCGGGCGGCGGCTTTGGCCAGTCGAGACAAGTGGCGAGCGGCGTGAAGTTCGCGTTCGCCGCAAGTGCCTCATCGATCGTGAACGGTGCAAACAGATCCGGACGCGTCCGCCGCGCATCCTCGATCGCACGATCGTATTGCCGGCGTCGTTGAGCGGGCGACGCGTTCAGATCGTAGTGCAGCGGATACTCCGCGCAGATCACGGCCTGATACTGGCCGTAGCTGAAATCCTCCGGCGAGCTCACGAACGGCGTGTTGTACTCGGCCGCAAGCCGCAGCAGCGGTAACGAGTCGCGACGATCGAACCACGCGCGCGCCGCGGCGTCGAGATCGCGGTACGTGATGGGAGAGTTGCCCAGATTCGTCATGAGCAGGAACAGCGTCGAGACATCCAACGTCACCTCGAGCGGCAACCCGTCAGCATCCGGAGCGACACCACTGATCGAATGCGTTCGCAGCTCGCGCAGCAGCCGCTCGATACGATTCGTCGATCGCCCGCGCAGCGCGCGACACGACGGCGAACGTTCGCACACCAGGTCGAGCCCGTCGCGACCCGTCGCCCAATCCGTGGGAAACCAGACATCCGGGGGACGCGCAGGATAGGCGCTGTCGAGAATGATGCTGCGCAGCCGCGTCGGATGCCATGCAGCGAACACCTGACCGACGTACGTGCCGTAGCTGTCGCCGTAGAAATCGACCACACCGATCTGCAAGGCATCGAGGACGGCAACGATGTCGTCGACCGCCAGGCGCGTGCCGTAGAGCGGAGCCTTCCTGCCCAGCTGATCACCGCACGCCTTGAGCGCTGCCGGATCGCTCGGATCGCCCGTCTGAATCCCGGGGCAATCGATGGGATCCGAAGTGCCGGTGCCGCGCTTGTCGACGATCAGGATGTCGCGGCGCTCGCGCAGCGAGCCAAAGATATTGAGGTAGGCGTCGCGAGTGCCGGTCGACGAGTATCCCGGCCCGCCCTCCTGCGGCACGATCGTACCGAGAGCGGGGCTGCGCTGATCGAAGCGCGGGTAGTACTCGAACCCGATGTTGATCGAACCTCGCACGCCGCCAGTCGGATCGAGGGCGCGCTTGATCGACCCGCAGTAGCCGTCGTAGTCCGAGTTGCAGTACTCGAGCGTCAGCGAGCCGACTGTAATCGACTCTGGCGGCGCCCCGTGCGCGGCACCCGCAAAGCCCAACAGCACGGAGCAGATCGAACCGGAAATGACCGGAAACCGTGAATACAGCATCGCTGCCTCCCCCGAGCTCCGCCGCTCGCGCCGGCATAGATGCATCAGAAGGAGGCAAGGGTCAATGCGGGGAAACTCGCCTCAGCCCGCTCCGAGACATCGCATGGAACCTGGCACCAGCGTCGCGTCTTCGGCGATCTCGAAACCGACCCCCCAGCCCCATTCGTCATCGCCATCGCTGTGCTTCAGATAGACCTCGCACTGATAGCCATGCCCCGTCCGGGCGGGACACTCCGTCGTAATGCTGTTCTGACCGGTGGTTTGCTCCGCCATGAAACCAGCGATGTAGTCGCCGACCGTCGTGTCAGACGGCAGCGTACCGATGTCTTTGCAGGAGGCGTGAGAAGACAGGGGAATCCGCAGATTGGCCAGCAACACGCGCAGGACCAGACCACGATCCGGCGGACCGGCCAGCGGCTGACGGGTCGCGACGTGAGCCGGCTCACGCTGACAGCCCACCAGCATGGCGAGCAGGAAGATCCCCAGCAGTCGATACACGGTGATTCGACGGATTCGGTGGGTCATTTCGACGAAACCGGCGCCGCGATGGACGGAAACGTGCCGAAGTACATTTCGTTCACCTGGCCGGGGTAGTGCTTCTTGAAGTCTTCGGGCGTGGCGGTCACGACCTTGTCCTTGCCGTTGCTGTAGTGCCAGATGGTGCCATCGAGGTGGATCCCCACGTGCTTCTTCGGCACGTTGGTCATCGACTTGGTCGGCAGCTTCACGAGATTCCGCCCCAGGACGAACACGAGCACAGGCTCGCCCGGAGCATCGGCGAACAAACCGACCTTGGCACACTTGGCGAACAGCTCGTGAACTTTCACACAGCCCCCAGGAATCGTCGCCACCGCCTTGTTGCTGAGCGATTTGCAGGTCACCCCCACCGCCAGCGACATCACGTGGCTCACGAAGTGGGCACAGTGATTCACTGTCTTGTCATGGAATCCGTGGGGGCAGATCGCAGTGATCTCTTTTCCCACGTAGGTATTCAGCACCTGCGCACTCAGGTTGGGTCCCGGTGCAGATTTCGACGCAGCGCCCATGATCATGCCCTCCGACCTGTCCGCCCCACTGGCCATGGCTTCGGCATCGCCGGCACTCATTATCCTCGTGCCCCCGGCCGATTCAGGTGTGCTGAAGGGCAATAGATGCCGCGCCGCCTACCCTATCTGTGCGATTCCGCCAGAAACTCGCATCCCTACCCGCGACCCTCGAGATATCGATCCAGCCCGGCCAGCTGCACCGCTGTGGCATCCGCGTCGAGAAAGGATCCGACGAAGCTGTTGCGCGCTGCAGTCGCGAGACCCTCCCTCCCGAGCAACGGCGCGACCGCGCGATAGTTGTCATTGATGTAGCCGCCGAAATAGGCGGGATCGTCCGAGTTGATGGTGGCGCACAGACCCGATCGCAGCATTCGCGGGATCGGATGTTTCGCCAGATCCTTCACGACGCAAAGCTTCAGGTTGGACAGTGGACACACCGTCAGTGTCATTGCGGTGCTGGCCAGACGAGCCACGAGCGTCTCGCTCTCCAGTGCGCGATTGCCGTGATCGATGCGATCGACTCGCAGCAGATCGAGTGCCTCCTCGACGTACTCTGGTGGCCCCTCCTCGCCCGCATGCGCGACGCGCCTGAGCCCCATGTCGGCCGCGCGAGCGAAAACACGTTCGAACTTTGAAGGCGGGTGCCCCACTTCGGAAGAATCGAGACCGACGGCTTCGATGCGATCCAGCCAGGGCTCCGCGGACGAGAGCACCGCAAAGGCGGCAGCCTCATCGAGATGACGCAGAAAGCACAGGATCAGTTTCGAACTGAGCCCCCATCGGGTCTTTGCTTCCTTGCCAGCCGCCAGCAATCCTTCGATGACCACTCGAAAAGGAACGCCGCGATCGGTGTGAGTCTGCGGGTCGAAGAAGATTTCGGTGTGTCGCACGTTGTCCTGGACCGCGCGAGCGAAGTAGGCCAACGCGAGGTCGCGAAAGTCCTCTTCGACCTGCAACACCTGCGCTCCCTGGTAGTAGATATCCAGAAAGTCCTGGAGGTTCGTGAAGGAGTACGCGTTACGCACGTCCGCCACGGACGCGAACGGGATTGGTGCCCGATTGCGCCGAGCCAGCTCGAACATCAGCTCCGGCTCGAGAGTGCCCTCGATGTGGACATGCAGCTCGGCCTTCGGCAACCCGGCGATGAAATCGTCCAGGCCTGCCCGGTCAAATGAGCTTGCCTGATCAGATGGGCCTGCCTGACCAGTTGAGTTTGAGTCGGTGGATTGCATTCGCGCTGCCTCGGGGACTCACCCGGTCGCATCGGCACTGTACGCAACCGGTATCGGAATCATGCGATCGAGGATCATGATCTTCTGCCACATCTTCTGGGACAGCGATCCCGTGAGATCTTCCACTTCATCGACCGCAGCAAGCGTCGTCGCATCATCGAAGTTCTGCACGTAGAGCGCCGCGACCTTGCTGATGATCGACAGCATTTCCGAGCAATAGTCGAGATAGCGGACGAGATCGAGCGGCGTCATCGTGCGGGTTGGCGTCGCTATCGCGTGACTCTTGATCGGAGCGGGCCGCTCCGGGTCCTTGCTGAGCTGATGCATGTCGATGATGTGCGCAAACGAACGCAGCACATGGAGCGCCCGCAGCGCGCGCTTGCGCTTGATCCGTGTCTCCCAGCCCAGCAGGAAATAGGTCGCCGCGCCGATGAGGATCAGCTCATTGACGCCCGCGTCGACGCCCTGCAGGAAATCGGACACGCTGCTGAACAGTTCCACGCGGCGATTCAGCGCCAGCATCGTGCTGGCGGCAACCACGAACATCGCGATGATGATCACGATGGAGATAGCGCGAATCCGGATGTTCGGTGTCGCCAGCCAGCGCGCCGTCACCTCCGCCTGGCGTGCTTCCGCCAGCAGCTCTTCGCAGACTTTCCGCAACCCGGAAGCCGGGAAGCGTTCGCCGATGCGGTTGTACAGCTGTTGCGCCGTATTGATGATGTTATTGGCGTCAAGCGAGCGATACATGCGGTGTCCCTTTCAACGGTCCCGGTGCCGCCTCATCCTAGCTCGCCCCCGCGGACACAGGAAGGCGAGCGGCGGATATCACCCCGACGATGCGTCGCGATAACATGCCTGACCACACCGAATGCACGGTCTGGGATCGGGCGACAAGAATGATCGACAGGGTTACGCCAATGCGTGAGGTCGATGTCTCATGGATGTGACGGCGCGTTGGCTTCGGACAGTTGCGATCTGTGCCGCTTTGGCCCTGGGCTCGGCGAGTTCCGCTGCAACCCGGCAAGGGGACAGCAATGCGTCCCCCGACCCCGCGACAAGCGCAGCGACCGCGATCGACGAGTTCATCCGCGCCGAGATGTCCCGACGCGCGCTTCCCGGCGTCGCTGTCGCAGTGACCTACGGCGGTTACGTGCTCTCGGTCGCCGGATATGGTCGGGACTCATCGAACCGCCCGGTAACGGGCAGCACGCCGTTCTACCTCGGCTCGACGAGCAAGGCCTTCACGGGCGTCGCTCTCATGCAGCTCGTCGAAGCGGGGCAGATCGAACTGGACGCTCCAGTCCAGAGGTATCTTCCTGAGTTCAAGCTGGCTGATCAGCGAGCTGGCTCAATCACCGTCCGGCACCTGCTCAATCACACCTCCGGAATGTGGGAAGTGGGAATCCGGCAGTGGTCGCTTCCGCAACCGGACTCGTTGGCGACGGCCGTTGCCCGCTTGCGCCGTGCTCGCCTGGCGACCGAGCCGGGAACGACGCACAACTACTTCAACCCGAACTACGCCACCGCGGCGCGGCTGGTGGAAGTGATCAGCGGTCGTCCCTTCGACGACTACATGCGCACGCAAGTGTTCCTGCCCCTGGGAATGACTGAAACCCGGACCGTCGACTTTGTAGATGAACGTCGGCACGGCATTGCCCGCGGACACGTCTACGCCTTCGGTCATGCATTCATAGCACCCGGCGGACCCTTCTTCATCAACGGGGCCGGCGGCATCGCGACGACGGCCACCGACATGAGCAAATGGCTCATCGCTCAAGCCAACGGCGGCCGAGCGGCCAATGGCAGCCAGCTTCTTTCTTCGCAGGCGCTTCGCGAGACCCATACGCCATCGGCCGCATCCCGCGGCTATGCCTTCGGATGGAACGTTGCGAACAATGGCCGCATCTCGCACAGCGGTGGACTGCCCACCTACAGTTCATACGTGGCGTTCTTCGAGAATGGAGACGGTGTCGTCGTCCTCTGCCCGTGCGGCGACAGCAATGCGCCGCGAGACATGGCGCTTGGCATCCTTTCATTGCGCAAGGGACTGTCGCCGCCCGCCAATTCCGCGCCTCTTCTGCCGAGGATTGATCTCGTCGCCGGACTGTTGCTGGCAGGGAACTGGGCGTTCACCGCGTGGAAACTGACGCGCACCAGGAAATGGGCAACCACGCCACGACCATGGTGGCGCATTGCGGTGGGATTCGTCTGCTATGCCGCAACCGCCATCGCCGTCCTGATCGCTCTTCCGATGCTGCTCGGCCGGGTCGTTCCGTGGTCGTGGCTTTGGCTCGCCTACTACTATCCGGTCGAGACAGGTTTGCTGCTGTCGTTGGCGCTGACATCCGTGCTCATTCTGGTAGTCCGCATCGGAAGTCTGATGAAGGCCGGCACCCGAGCAGCGCCGGCGCAATGAGTGCAGCCGCAGGCCTGGCCCAGTGCGCTACCGCACTCGCTCCGACACATTGATCGAATTCCATTCCCAGGTCCTGCCCTCATCCGTCGAGAAGGCCTGGCTCCAGATCGGGCGCTCGGCATTGCGCACATCCCATCGGAACACCACGATGATGTTCTGGCCCTTGTAGGTATCCCTCGCGAAGAAGTGGCCGACCTTGTTCTCGAAAGAGCCCACGACGGGCGGATCGAGCGCACCCGAATTGCTGTCGGCCCAGTAAATGCTCCAGAGCTTCGTCTTCGTATTGAAGAGCCGCAGTGCGACTCCTTCGTAGGGCTTGTCGCCCGTGAGCTCGGCGTACTTGTCGATGTTGCCTACGCCGTTGAGGATCTGCTGCATCTCCACTTTCGATTCAAACGCGATCCACTCGTGCGATTGCGTGAGACGCGACTTCAGCTTGCGGTTCTTCAGATTCCAGTTGCCCACGAGGAAGTCGAAGTCGTGTTCTGAAGAGGTGGCCGAAGCCCGGATCGCCAGCGCTCCCGCGCCGTCGAAGCTCAGCCGTGGAATGGGCAGGGATGCATCCGGTGTGAGCTCGCGATCCAATGCGGATGCGGGATCCGCGAGAGCAGGCACTCCCACCAAAAGCAGAAGTCCGATAACCCAGGATCGCGCGCCCCGAAACTGACGCGAGAGGTTGACACTGCTGGCCATGATCACTCCCTTTTTCCGCAGCCGAATCGATCTGCGCACGACTGTACCGAACGACGAGTCTGATGGGTGTGTGCGCGCCGCACAATGGTTGGCTGTTTGTGCGGCTTCGGCTTCCCTGCATCCGATTGCATCCGTGCTGCGTAACTTACTTCGCACTGCCGGCGGCCTCGATCCGTCCTGAGGCGGGGCAACATCACCTTGCGAAGAGGAGTCTTCATCATGCGTATGCGAATCGGGAATCGCTGTCGGAGTCTGGGCGCGGCGGCCGGAGTACTGATGTTGTTGGGTTCGACCTCGTCACAGGCGACGAAGAATTTCGATTGCAGCAATGCCGATCACGGCAAGACGCTGCGTGTCGTAGGACTGACGGATGATGGCTTCCTCGTCTGCTTCAACGAGCAGTCGCCGCGGCACACACGGCAGATCGGCTATGTCGGCGGTCTCGTCAGCCCTGATACACGCCTGGTGGGCATCGACTTCCGCGTGCAGGACGGTGAGTTGTACGGTGTCGGCGACGGTGGCGGCGTTTACAAGCTCGACACCACCAATGCCGCTGCCACTCAGGTGAGCGTGCTCACACAAGCACTCAACGGCACATCGTTCGGCGTCGACTTCAATCCCGCGGCCGATCGACTGCGAATCGTGAGCGACACCGGCCAGAATCTGCGCCACAACGTCAATGCAGGGGGAACGACGCTCGCCGATGGTGGACTCAACTACACGGCGGGCATCGCGGCACTGGGCATCGTCGGTGCTGCGTACACGAACAACGACCTGGACCCGCAGACAGCCACTACCCTCTTCGACCTCGACGTGACTATGGATCAGATCGCAGTGCAAGCCCCTCCGAACAACGGTTCCCTGGGTGCAACGGGGCGAACGACGATCGACGCGGATGCAGCGGCTGGATTCGACATCTTCAGTGAATTGCGCGGCTCGATTGCGCGCAGTAATCGCGGCTACGCCGTCCTCAGCAGCGGCGGATATTCGGCCTTCTATCGCGTCAGCCTGCTTACGGGCACGGCGCAGCTGTTGGGCACGTTCCGCCAGAACGTCACCGACATTGCGGTACCGCTCGATCGGTGATTGCGCGCACCACGACGCTGCCGGCAATTCAGCGGCAGCGTCGTGGCTGGAGAAGAGCCTCACACCGCAGCTCCGCCGAGTTTTCCCGGTTTCCCAGCCTGGCACCGTGAGCTACGCTCGCCGCCATGGCAACGCTGCCCATCACCCGCACCTGGCCTCGAACCTGGGAACCCGTCGCACAGGTCGCGTTGTACCTGGCCCTCTATCTGGCGCTCCATCTGCTGCTGGTATGGCTCAGCTTCGTGCGCCCGCTTGCGCCGAGCATTACTCCCTGGAATCCGCAGGCCGGCCTGACGCTCGCGCTGCTTGTCTGGCGCGGCCCACGCTGGCTGCCCGCCGCCGCCATTGCCACTTTCCTCGCCGAAAGTCTGGTTCGCATCCCCTCGCAGCCGCTACTGCTTCATGTCGCCATGTCGCTGTGGGTCGCCTGCGGCTACGCAACGATGGGAGTCGTGATTCGCAGCTGGCGCATCGCCATCCCGATGGCAACGGTCGTGCACGCAGCGCGTCTCGCAACGACAGTCGCTGTCGGGACTGCGATTGTCGCGGCTGGTTACGTAGGTCTGCTGGTCGCAACACACGTGCTGCCCGCGGACACCACGCTGAAGGCACTAGCACGGCACTGGATCGGCGACCTCAACGGAGTCCTGACAGTCGCACCGCTGCTGATCGTTGCAGGTCACTGGCGCGAGATGGCGCGGACGCTCTCGGGGCACCACATGGAAGTATTCGCGCAGTTCGCGTCGATCGCACTGACACTCGTGATCATCTTCATGCTGCCGGCGGCGGATCAGCTGCGCTTCTTCGCGCTGTTGTTCGTTCCGCTGATCTGGATCGCGTTGCGATGGGGCTGGCCGGGATCGATTCTTGCCGCGCTGGCCATCCAGATCGGCTTTCTGATCGCGTCCCAGAATGAGATTCCCACACCGCGCTTCACCGACCTGCAATTCCTGATGTTGACGCTGAGCCTGACAGCACTGCTGCTCGGCGCTGTCGTAAGCGAGCGCGCGGGCGTGCTGGAGCGAATGGCGATACGCGAAGCGGAACAACGCGCGGTGCTGGCGATGGCGCCCGACGCTGTGCTCGCCGTTGATGCACACGGGCGGATCGAGATGACGAATGCAGCAGCATTGCGTCTCTTCGGTGAGCGCGCGGAGTATGGGCGGCTGCTCGCCGAGCTGTTGCCGGGTCTGCAACTGGTCTCGGAAGAAGGGCGTGGAACTCTCGAGAGCCAGCGCGCCGACAGCCAGCCATTCCCAGCGGAAATTGCCTGGGCACGCCTCGATCCGCCAGCCAATCGCGGGTATCTCGTCACCGTCCGCGATGCAACGGAGCGTCGCAAGGCCGAACAACAACTGCGCGAGCATGACGCGGCCCTCGCACGCGCCATGCGTTTCGCCGCAGCCGGAGAGTTGGCATCGGCACTCGCGCACGAACTGAATCAGCCCATTACGGCGCTCGTCTCGTACGTGCGTGCATCGAAGATCCTCGCGGATCGGCAGCCTGCGGATCAGGAGCATTTGCAGGACACTCTGGGCAAAGCCGCACACGAAGCGATCCGCGCTTCCGAAGTGCTGCGGCGCCTGCGAAATTTTTACCAGGGTGGTGCCCACAAACGGGAGACCATCGATCTGGACGAGATCTGTACTGCCGTGGTCGATGCATTCCAGGAGCGTCTGCGTCGGCACAATGCTTCGCTGAGCGTCTCGATCGATCCGGACATTCCCACTTTCGAGGGCGATGCAACCCACGTGGAAATCGCCCTGCACAACCTGCTCGCGAATGCCATCGATGCGGTGAGCCAGATGCCCGAAGGGCGTCGACTGATCGTTCTCTCGGCCTCCCGCTCGCAGCGAGCCGCGACGGTGCGCGTGGACGATTCCGGTCCGGGAATGCTTCCGGAACTGCGGGACAAGCTCTTCGAACCCTTCGTCACGAGCAAACCCGACGGCATGGGCCTGGGCCTCGCGATCAGCCGTTCCCTGATCCGTGCCCGCGGCGGCGAACTTTCCTGCACGAGTGCTGGCACACTGGGCGGTGCTTCGTTCACCATGTTCCTGCCGTTCGAGTTTCCGACCGACTCACCCACCGTATGAGCGCGCGACTGCCCATGCCTGACGCCACCGTCTTCGTCGTCGATGACGACGCAGCCGTCCGCGATGCACTGAGCCTGCTGATCTCGCTCAAGGGCCTGCGCGCATCCGTATTCGCTTCCGCCGAGGACTTTCTCGAGGTCTACGATCCGAGCTGGCGGGGCTGCCTGCTGACCGACTTCAAGATGCCGGGCATGAGCGGGCTGGAACTTCAGGCAGCGATGCGTGAGCGCGGTATTTCACTTCCCGTCGTCGTGCTCACCGCGCACGGCGATGTCAGCACCACTCGTGCGGCTCTCAAGAACGGCGCAGTCGACTTCCTCGAGAAGCCCGTGGATGATTCCATCCTGATCGACGTGCTCCTCAACGCGATCCGCATCGATGAGGAACGGCATCGCGCCGACAGCGAGCGGAGCGATCTCGACGCCCGCCTGAACCGCCTCACCGCGCGCGAGCGGGGTGTCCTGGATCTGCTTGCGGACGGATTGCAGCATCGCGAAATCGCCGAGCGCCTGGACATCAGCCCGCGTACCGTGGAGGTCTACAAGGCGCGGATGATGGAGAAGCTCGGTTGCCGGACACTCGCGGACGCAGTGCGCATCGGGCTCGATGCCCGCGCGCAAAAGCGCGGATAGAGCGCTTCCCTGACGAAAAGATTGCTACATTCTCGCAATCGTTGCGACAACGGCACGAAGATCGATCCTCCCGATCGCACCGCCGGACAGGTGTAGTGCACGTACGGTGTCCTTTGCACAGACTCGCGATTGCCTGTCGATTCACGAGCCGATCGTCCAGCGATCGGTAGAGCCCGTACGGGCAACCTCATTCCCGGCGGTTCGTGATCGTGAGAATCGTGAGCAATCCTTGCACTGTTCACGATCCGACGGCGCTCACTACTCGTTCCGCGCGTCGCTGATCCCACATCCGCGAGTGCTACTCTCCGCGAAATGTCGCTCAAGTGCGGGGCGACGACGGATGTGTACGCATGAACCAGAGCGCCGGCGATTTCGATTACGCCTTCACGATCAGGGAGGGCTTCTTTGTCTGCGAGGATCGCTCGTACAAACTCGTTCGCGAGCTCCCGCCGCGCTTCGTCGAGGATGTCCGCGCACAGCTGGGAACCCGGGCAACTATTGAGAAGCGTGGAGCGTGCATCGAGGTCACTTCACAGAGATTCCTGCTGGCTCCAGAGCCGGTGATGGACATGCCGTTCCTGCGAGACAGCCTGGCGAGCATCGCGGAGTCGCATGGATTGCGCCTGCTCGTGGCGGGCACGCATCCTCTCGGCACATCGACCGAATCGCCGGCTTCTGAGCGCAGGGATTCCGGCGAGAGGCTCGCTGACCTGCGCATCGTCGAACAGGCACAGCAGACATGCGGACTTCGCGTGCAGGTATCGATTCCATCGGGGATCGATCGCGTCGCGCTGATGAATCGCTCCATTCCGTGGCTGCCGTTGTTCCTCGCTCTCAGCACCTCATCGCCGTTCTGGAACGGCTCACTCGGCGGACTACTCAGCTGTCGACAGGCACGGTTCGATCAGTGGCCGTACGGCGGCACCTCCGACTTCCTCGCGAGGAACACCACCGCGCTCGAGCTGAACATCTCCGATGCATGTACTCGCGTAGAGGACAGCGTCGCGATTGCCAACCTGTTCCGATGCCATGTCTCTGCGCTTGTCCGCAATTTTCAAGCAGGCGCTGATCACACGCCTCGCACATACGCCATCGCGGGAGAGAATCGCTCGCGGGCGAAACGCGACGGCATGGACGCCCAGTTCATCTCCGACGACCCCGCGTCAACCGTGTCGGTCCGTCGGTTGCTCGCCCGCTTCCTCGACTCACTCGAAACAGAGATCGCGCGTTTCGGCTGCGGACCGATCCTGACTACACTCGTCGACATCGCCAATGCCGGTACGAGCGCTCATGAGCAACTGCGGATCTATGAACGCAGTCGCAGCGCGGGCCACTCACATCACGCTGCGCTCGAAAGTGTTCTGCAGTGGCTGACGCTGAAGGTGCCAGGCCGGCAGATCGGGAAAACATCCAGATCCGCCGGAGCACTCTTCGACGCCATGACGAAAGCGGGATTCGTCACAGCCGAAGCGGTGGGCCACCGCTGAGAGAAGTCAGTTCACCACGCCACGCGCCCGCAGAAAACCATGCAAATGCGTGAGGGCGCTGGTCACTGTCGGATTGAGTTCCTTGCCCGTCGCCTGTCCGCTGACACCGTGCTTGCGCAACTTGGTCTGCAGTGACGTCGCGGCTGCGCTGAACAGCTTCGTCGCCATCTCGTCGCCGAGGAAAGCAGTGATGCGCTTGTCCTCGGAATCGACCTTCTTCGATGTCTGGATCTTGCGGTAAGAATCTTTGATCTGGTCCGACATCCGCGGCTTGCCGACCCGGGATTTGCTCTCCGCGGTCTCGACGCCGACGATGTCGAGAACGTGGCTGCCCGTAAACAACGCCGACTGACGACCCGGAGCCTTGTCGAGCGCAGTGTCGGCCGCGAAACCGCTCGGATCATGCTGTTCGTAGAACACCTTGAAGGATCCGGGGTTCGCGACCGTCTGCATGATCATGCCCGCGCACATCGCACAGGGCTTCAGCGTCGTATAGATGCGGCAGCCGTCCGGCAGACCGGCGTAGTTGCCGCCCATGCGCCTGTGATAGCTCTGGATCATGTTCACTTCAGCGTGATACGTGTGGTTGTTGTCGTTCGTATTCACGCCCCACGCCAGAATCTCGCCCTGCCGGGAAACCAGGATGGAACCGATGTTCTGGCCGGAGTTCAGCCCGTGGCCCGAGCGGAACCGCTTCGTGATGAGTGCGCACGCAACCATCATGTAGATGCGATGAACACTGTGCCCGCCTTCATGCCTCTTGGTCTTGAGTTCGTTGGTCAGATCGAGGTTTGGAGAAGCGCCCGCGCCATCGCATGCATATGCGTTCAACTCGGTGTTGCGTGTCGCCAGCCATGACGACCAGTCGACCTGCTTGTACTGCGAGTCCTTCAGCACCCGCCCCTTGATCACCGCAATCTGCTTCACGGCCGCGCCGACATTGGAGGCCATGCCGAGGCACATGGCAGTCGGCGCCTCCGTCGTGTAGATCACGTTGCCGGTCAGAACCTTCGCCTTGTTGTTGTTGAGCAGCGTGTGAATCAGCCGCGTGACCGGCGAGTACGGCGAGTGCGCCGATATGGCGTTGGAGTTCACGTAGTGAACGATGCCTCCCTGAAAGTCGTCGTCGACCAGCGCGATCGACGCGGGCTCGGTCCGGCTTACATGAAACTGCCGAACGCCGAACGTGATTTCCTGGCAGCCGGTGTCATCCCACATCTTTCCCATGGCAGTCGCTCCCTCGGTTTGCATGGCAACGGGAGCGGACGTTACAGACCTGCGCGGGGGACTGGGATAAGTGGTTTGAGCAAGTGCCGGGGCCGCGGCCGGCCAGGCGCGGCCTTGAAACCTCCCTCGTATGGCAAGATAGCACCGGCCCCGGCCTGGCTGTGTATTGGCGCAGAGCGGGATTTGACGTAAGCGCCTGTGTGTCTCTGGGTTCCAGTATCGCACTTGTGAAATCGATGTACGCCGAAAGCAGTCGTGTGCTTCCAATGCTCGCTCGCGAGAAGCAGCGCCGCGCTGCTCGGGTCTGCCTGGTTTTTTTTGCCGCTCTCATTGCCGGTTGTACCAACACGCCGATGAAGTCGCGCCTTGCGGATGCTTCGTCAGTCGTCGTTCTGAATCCGGCAAAGCCCGCTCAGATCGACATCAGTGCTGCATTCGACCCGACGCGCTTCGTTCCCCTCTACGGCCTGGTGTATGACATCTACACGGCGACTGCCCTCGCCGATATTCAAAAGGAATTGCAGGTCCGGAAATTCGATGCGGCGATCCTGCTGCAGAAGGAATTGCTCTCGAATCTCGGCGCTGCCGGCCACGTTGGTCGGCCTCACACGATTCCTCGCGAACGAGCGTCCACGCAGCGCAAGGGACCCAGGAGCGACCCGAGACCTCAGCGAAAATCCGCCGGCGTCTACCCCGATGTTGTTGCAGTGGCTGAGCTCCCGAGCGTGGATGGACACCATCTGTTCCTGGATTCGCAACTGATCATCTATGGTTTCTGGGCAGGTGCGAACGGAGACTTCACTCCGAAACTCATGGTGCACGCACGGATGACGGATACGGCAGCGAAGCAAATCCTGATGGATCGACTGTTCGCATACAACCTCGCGGAGCCCAAAGCGGTGCGACTGACCGGAGATGCGGCGGAACGATGGAGCGACCTGCAATCGATGAAGGCGGATGTGCCCGGCCTGGAGCGCGCGCTTTCTGGTGGCGTGTCAGCAGTTGCTGCGGCCATCGTGAAGGAACTGCAAACGCCGGAGCCGGCTGCAGCGGAGAGTCGCGCCAGCGCGAAGTGATCGCTTCACCCGCGATGTAGTCGTAGCCGTTGATCGCGTGCGCCTTCGCGGCCCACAAGTAGCCCATCCCGACCGAAGCATCGGTCGGCATCGATGACAGCCACTTTCCACGCGCTGCCGACGACATCGCCGATATTGTTGATGTCCTTGGCGGAGCTGTCCGCTCCACCAAGCGTGTTGAGATCGGTGACAACCATGTTCGTCACCTTGTACTTCCACGCAGTGACGATCTGTGCGTCGGCAAGTGACGCAACCAGCAGCAATGATCCGGCGATGAGGAGACGCACGATGAACCCTCTTCCCGTGATGCACGGGTTCTGCCCTTTCCCCTACGGGCGAAGAAAGCTCGCGCGGCGGCTCAGACCTGCCCTTAGGGGAAGGATGATTCGCGGATTTATGCGGCTGGCGCCGGTCCGGCCATGGGGATAGGCTCCTTGACTCCTCAACTCAACAGGGTCCCGCCGTCATGCTTCGGAATACTCGCGTGCATTGGTTCGCTGCAAGTCTGGGAATGTGTGCCTTCTTCTCGGGTCAGGCATTGGCCGCGGACGTTTACCAGGGCACGGTGAAGTTCAAGAACGCGGCAGGCAAGCCGGTCACTGCAACCCTCGTCATCACCCTGGACAAGGCGATGGCGGAAGAGGATCGAAAGGCCGTGGCGGAGCAGGTGAAGGCCAACCCGGATTCCGCGAAGAGCGTCCTCGCCGGCAAGCCGCAACTCGGCACCATCCAGGCCGAAGACCGCAGCGTCCCGATTCGATTCGCATCCGTTACGCCCATGGACAATGGCGACAGCGTGATCGTCATCAGTGACGAACCGATGGGCTTCCTCGGCGGCTCGAAGAAATCCAAGAAGGGATTCGACCTGACTTACGCGATGATCTCGACCAAAGCGTCGGGCCCCGGCAAAGGTGAAATCGGACCCGCTGCAAAGATCAAGTGGATGGACTCCGGCGCCCCGGCTCCCGTGCGCTACGACAACCAGATCGTCTGGATCGAAGATGTGACGAAGACGCCGAAGCCGTAGAGGTGGATACCTGTGCCGGGGTTGGTAACGACCCCGAGCTCAGGCTGAACCGCCCCTCGATCTGTACGCGCTCGACTCGATGATGCTGTTGAACGCCAGGAGGACACTCGCGTCGTACTTGCTCGCGCGCTCCTCGAGCAGGGTCATGATCGCCGCGTGGCTTCGCGGCGCGTGATAGGGCCGCACGGTGGCAAGAGCATCATAAGCATCGGCGACCGCGAGAATTCGCGACAAGAGTGGTATTGCTTCTCCACGCAGCTTGTCCGGATAACCTGTTCCGTCGCACGCTTCGTGATGGTGAAGAACGGCATCCGCGACGTTCGCGATCTCGTCGCGCGGAATGGCGATGAGAATGTCGTAGCCGCGTCGCGGGTGAGTCCGCATTATCTGCAATTCTTCTTCATCGAGCCGGCCGGGCTTGAGCAGGACGCGATCAGGAATCCCGATCTTGCCCACATCATGCAACCTTGCCGTCAGCTCCAGGGCGGCCAGTTGGCTGGAAGCCAGGCCGCACGCCCGGCCTATCTCCAGGGCCAGGCCGCTCGCACGCCCACAATGATCGGCTGTGTTGTCGTCGCGCTCCTGAAGCGCCCTGACGACGGCTGCTGTTTCTCGAACCAAGGCATCCATGACACGGCTCTCGAGCTGAAAGCCATGGAGTTTGCTGCGCCCTCCATGCGCTGTGAAGCGGAATTTCCGAACTACCCCGCCTACTGCCGCGTCACACTGACCGCATCCACCCCCGCTTCGATCAATGAAGCCGAGCTGCCATCAGCCGCGACGAAGCGCAGCCGGATGGTCTGGCCGGCGAACGATGTCAGGTTCACCGTCTGACTGCTCCACGCAGCGGCAATGGTCGAAGCCGAGCCGTTGCGTTGGAATACCGATTGCGGAGTGCCGTTCGCTCCAACGACCTGCACGCGGAAGAAGTCCGCGCTCGATGCGTTGTTCAAATGCGCCAGGTAGAAGCTGAAGCGCAGCGTGATCGTGCCGCTCGTCGGAAGTGCAATCGGTGGTGACTCGATCGTCGTGAGCCCGCCGTCCACGTCGTTGGCTCCGGCACTGCTGCCGGCAGCGAGGCCGGTGATCATGCAGTTCACCGTTCCGCCTGCGCAACTGGTGGGTTGCATTGCCCGACCGCTGGAACCAGTGGCCTGCGGATCTCCTCGCTCCCAACGGCCCGAGGACGCTGTGTTGGCTCCAGACGGCAACGTCCATCCTGTTTGCGTTTCGAACGTCTCCGAAAACACAGTCGTCGTCACTGTCGGCTGAAACAACGCGGTATAGGTCGTGTCTGCCGTCGGTGTCGTGATCTCGTGCGTCTGCGCGCCGCCGTCGGACCAGGATGCAAAGTCGTAGGACGCTCCGCCGCTCGTCTGTGGCGATACCGCGCCGATGCTGCGAACTACACCTTCGACACCGACGAACTCGAGAGGCGCAACGACCGGCACACCATCGAGCGTGAGTTGCGCTTGCGCGATATTGCTCTCGAGCCGCACGGTGGAAGTCAGCGGTCGCAGGTCAACCGATGTCGTGCTGGTCAGCCCCGCGGAATCACGCACGGTCAGGATTACGCGATAGAACACGTTGGCCGATGTTTCACCGCGATTGGCGATCGAGAAGGTCCCTGTGCCACCCGTGGTCGGCAACACATGCGGATGCGTGTGGTCGTCATGATGGAAATCGACCCGCCACGTCAGCGCACTGGGCGGAAGCGTACCCTCCTCCGCATCGGAGCCGCTGCCGGAGAAGGTAAACACTTGCCCACCCCGATAGGTCGTGTTCGCCGCGGGCGAGGCAATCGTCGCGACAGGCGCGGTGTTGCTGGTGACGGTGAGCGTCGCAAGACTGCTTGTTGCTGAGCCGAAGGCGTTGCTGACCACCACTCTGAAGCTCGCTCCGTTGTCGCCCGCAATTACGGACGGAATGGTGTATGTCGCCTGGTTGGCCCCTGAAATATTCACGCCATTGCGTTGCCATTGGTACGTCAAGGGCGCGGTGCCCGATGCGGCTGCCTCGAAGTTGGCGCTCTGCCCCACCGCCACGACGACGTTCATCGGATTCCGCGTGATGCTCGGAGCAAGGTTTGCCGTGTACTGCACGCGGAACAACTCGCCGCCGCCGCGAGCGAGGTAGTACAAGGAGCCGTCGTTGGCGACCTGAATGTCGACCAGCGAGCTGATGCCGGTGGCAAACCCGGTCGCGGTCGAATAGCTCGTCGGACTGGCGTAGCGAATGAATCCGCCGCAATAGTCGCCGAAGAAATATCGACCGACATACGCTGATGGGAATGTCACAGTCGTCGGCGAGTAGAACGCCGCGCCGGTGATCGCACAGTTCGAGCCGGCGTTCTGGTACGAATAGACCGGATAGCGAACGCCTGCGACGCCCGCCGGATTCGGACCTTCGGTCGCGGGCCAGCCGAAGTTGGCTCCGGCGATCGCATGATTGACCTCTTCCCACGAATCCTGCCCGACGTCGTTCACGTGAATGCGGCCGCTCGCACGGTCCACTGCGAAGTTGAACGGATTGCGCAGTCCGCGAGCCCAGATCGCCTGATTGATGCCCGTCGTCTGCGACACGAAAGGATTGTCGGCGGGAATCGAGCCGTCGGACGCGATGCGCAACACCTTGCCGAGTGTCGTCGTCAGAAGCGGCGCGTTCGAAGGCGCCGCGTTGTCACCGACCGCGATGTAGAGGTAACCGTCGTTGCCGAAGTGAATCGCGCCGCCATTGTGATTCGTCGCCGAGCTCAGGCTGGGCAGATCGATCAGAATCTGCTCGCTGCCCGCTGCGACCACGTCAGGATTCGCGGCACTCGCCGTGAACCGGCTGACGCGGTTGTGAACGGGCGAGCTCGACGTGGTGTAGTACACATATATATAGCTGTTGCTTTCGAAGTTGGGGTCGAACGCCACACCGAGCAGCCCGCGCTCACCCGAGGAATTCACCGAGAGCGTGAGGAACGGTTGCGTCAGCAGCGCGCCATTTCTGATCACTCGCAAACGCCCACCCTGCTCGCAGACAAACAACCGCCCATCGGGCGCAACCGTCATCGCGGTCGGACTCGCGAGTCCGGTCGCAACGCGAGTTTCGGTGAATCCGCTCGGCAGCGTTGCTGCTTCTATTCTTTCGGTAGTGAAGGACAGTGCGAACAGGAGAAGGACGACGGCGCGAAGAATGCAGATCGGGTTAGAAGCTGCACGCATTGGGTCCTCGGCGATCCGCGAGTGCGGAAAGAGGAAGCGGGCAGCAACACTATGAAGCGGGGATCAGCGCGGCAATGCGTAGTTGTTCCGGCTTCTTCGTCACGTGGACTGACAGCCAATCACCGACACGCGCTCATCGCACGCTTTCCGAGCTGGAACGCGCGACGATCGCATCACTCACTTTTTCGAATGCGGTCTCGTAGATCTTCGGATCAAGAATCAATGTCTCGCGATCACCCGTTCCCGAACCAATTGGGTTCGTCACTGCGAACGTACCTGGATTGGAGCGATGTCTGCTGTCGACGAAATCGAGGCGCACCCTGACGAAACCCGGCCGGATCTCTTCAACGACAGCCGTTGCGCGAGTCCGACCGGTGGCCATCACGCCGCTGAGTCCTTCGAGGAAGTTGGTCTTGTCGTCCGTGGGGCTGGAGGCCGTGACCAGACCAGTGACCGGATCGGCACTGTCGATGAAGTAGCCCAACTCCTGGAACGCGCTCAACACGGAACCGAAGGCAATGGCTCTGTCGTGTTCGTACTCGCGACTCTGGAGGGTCTCGATCTGCGACGGCGTCGGTGCCGGGGGAAGTGTCGTGACACATCCGCTCAGGCAGCCCGCCACGCAAAGCACAGAGATTGCCCACCTGCTCATAGGCGCGGGACGATGGCATAGATGCACTGAATCGGCACTGAACTCGCGGAACTGGACGGACTGGAGCACGAAAGGACGCGTCGTCAACGGAGACACGCCATGCGGCGCCGAAATTTCCTTACCCCTCGGTGTCGGATCGGCGCATCCTGCTTCGTCATTCAAACACGGGACAACGCTGCGGCGCGGTCGCAGCAGGATCCCGCATTCGCCCGGGAGCCACCGCATGCGCTACTTGTCGTTCGTGATTTCAAATTCCGATGTGCCGCCCACCCCGGAACTGATGGATGCCATGGGCAAACTGATCGAGAGGGAGATCAAGGCCGGCCGGCTCATCGACACGGGCGGACTCCTGCCGGCGGCGACGCGTGTGACGCTGAAGCAGGGCGAATTGGGCGTCACTGACGGGCCGTTCGCGGAAACGAAGGAAGTGATCGGCGGCTACGCGATGTTCGAATTCGCGAACCGTGACGAAGCGATAGCGAGCGCCATCGAGTTCATGACGCTGCACAAGCAGTTCCTTCCCAGCTGGGAGGGCACTTGCGAAGTTCGTGAGGTCGCATCTCCGGGCACGTCGGAGGGGTGCAACGTACAGACCGGCGTCAGCAACGCGGCGTAGTCCCCTCGTGGTGCCGGGCTCAGCCCGGCACCGGTTGGGATCACCAGCGGTACTGCACCGCCAGGCCCAGCGTCTCGATGTATTCGTTGTCGAGCTCGAAGTGATTCCATGAGGCCGCGACCTCAAGGTTCCGGTAGACCTTAACGTCGAGGCCAGCGCCCCACAGCAGGTCGACGCCGCTGTCGTCGTCATGGGCAGAGCGGCCATCGGACGTCCGCACGTTGCGTTCGGCATCCCATCGCAGAACGCCCACCTGCGCGCGCAGAGCGAAGCGATCGCCGATCGCGTATCGCCCGACGATTGAAGCATCGAAGCCATCCGCGGAGAGCGGGTGCAGTTCGACAGCGTCCTGCAGGAAGGCATCGACGGACAGAACGGGAATGGCGGCGTCATAGGTCGTCGTGACATCGCCGAAGTCCGAGTACGCCGCTTCGAAGCTCACGTACTCGTTCAGCGACCAGCCGCCATAGATGCGCCAGGCCGTGCGATCGTCATCGATGTGTGCCGTGACCGCGTATCCCTGATCCTGCAGCGCGCGCGTGAGATCGCCCGCGCTTTCGCTGCTGCTGGCATCGGCGAGCGAGCCGCCGACATACCAACCGCTCTGCGAAGTATCCGCATCAGCTGCGTGGGCGGCGGTTGTCGCCACAGCACCCAGCGTCACCGCTGCAGCGCCGCGACGCAGTCGCGCAAGGCCAGCGAGCATCAATCCTGTGAGCATGGCCCAATCGAACGCACCACCACCTCCGTTGCCCTTGCCGTCCACAGTCACATCCGAAATCGTCTGCTTGAACGTCACGGAGATGCTGCAGGCACTGGTCATCGGCTCAGTGGTGTACGTGTTGCCGTTCAGCGTCCCGTTGCAACCCGACACGGTATCGATGCTGTAGCCCGCTTCCGGAGTGATCGTGAATGTCGCCGGATCGCCGTAACGTGGGGTGGAGCCCATCGCAGCGACATTGCCACCCGCGCCTGACGTCACGTTCACCGGATACTCATTGCGAGTGAACGTCGCGCTGACGGAGCACGCGGCAGTAATCGCGGCCGTCGTATACGTGCTGCCGTTCAGAGTGCCGTCGCAACCCGTCACACCCTGGATGCTGTAACCCGTCTGCGGCGCAATCGTGAACGACGCCGTCTCACCGTGATAGGGATCAGAACCCGCAGCAGTAACGGTTCCGCCGACGCTGGCATTCACAGCCACTGCGTACTGGATGCGCTTGAAGGCCGCGCTGATCGAGCACGCCGTCGTGATTGCAGCAGTCGTGTATGTGTTGCCGTTCAACGTGCCGCCGCAACCGCTGGCACCGTCGATGCTGAAGCCAGTCTCTGGGCTCAGCGTGAACGCAGCCCGCTCGCCTGCTGGCACAGCAATGCTGGTCGGTGCGATCGTTCCACCAACACCCGCCGCAGCCGTGACGGCCAGCGCATCCACGCTCGCGCCGAACACGTCGATCCTGTGACCGATGAGCGTTTCGCCCGTCACCGGAACGCTGACCGTGTCCGTGTACTCCGCTTCAACAACAGGCGAGAAGCGCACGAGGATCGTGCAGCTTGCGCCGGCAGCAATGGTCGCATTCGAGCAGTTGTCATTCGCGATGCTGAACGGCGCAGTTGCAGTCACCTGCCCGATCGACAGCGAGCTCGAACCTGCGGTCAGCGTCACCGGCAGATCCGCATCGTCACCGGAAGCCACAGTGCCGAAGTTCAGATCTTCACTGGAGAACGAGTAGTCGACGCTCGGTACGATCAGACGCGTCGTGCCGAGCATGCTGTTCAAAGCACCGTCCGTGACGTTCAGCTGGACGACTTCGTTCGCGCCGGCTGCCGCATTCGAGGGAACCTGCACATCCACCGGCACCTCCACAACCTGCAGCGGAGCGAGCGAAAGATTGCCCGAACCCACCAGCGTGGCCGTCCATCCTGAGACAGTGCTCGCCGTAGCCGTCACGTTGAGCGGCGTCGTGTCGCTGAGATTGTGAACCTTGAACGTCTTGCGCACGGTGATTGCCGGCGTGACGTATTCCGCAGCCGGCGTCAGCACCTGCAGCGAGCCGGGCGGCGACCACGTTTCAAACGCCTCGATATTCCACGACTGCCCCGGCGCGAGTTCGGCGCGATCCCATTGCAGGTAGTAGCCCGCATCCAGGAATGCCGAGTTGGAGGCGTCGCCGAGCTGGCCAGCGTTGACCTGTGTGCGCCCCGTGTTGTACTGGCCCGAGAAGTAGTGAGAGAACGGCGTCAGCGGATTCGCGTAGAAGCCCATGTAGCCCGAGTTGGAGAAGCTCGAGTTGTTCACGTACACCATGCGCAGGGAGGCGTCGTACCAGCTCCGCGCGCTGTCGCTGCCGCCGAAGTAAGTGTCGCCACCATGGAAGAAATGCAAACCGCTGAAGGTCGAGCCGCCGGTGTTCTCCAGCTTCCATGCCTTGCGGAAATTTCGATCGCCGTTGACGTAGGTGAAGCGCTGCGTGAAACGCACGCCCGAGGCGCCGAGATCAGCGACCGTCGTGATGACGTACGGGTCAGCTGCCGTTCCGGTGCCTGTCGTCGTGTTGGAAACCGGCGTGAGAGCAGTGCCACTGAAGTAGCCCGTCTGATAGCGCAGGCCGGCGTTGACACCATCGAGCCAGAGCGATGAACCCCACGAGTAGTCGCCGAAGTACTGGCGCGTTCTGCCATTGGGCTGGTTGATCCACACGCCGGGCGTTCCGCTGTCCTGCACGCAGATTTCGAGCGGCGCCGGTGCGCCCGCGTTGATGCACTGAGTCGCTGCCTGAGTGGCAACGCTCGCGCCCAGCGATGAAACGAGCACGGCGATAGCGAGCCGTGCCGCTGGCCGACGTGGAATGAACATGCGGAACTCCGTTGATTTCTCCGAGGACTTGATGCCGGATTGTCGGCAGCGGAGTGCATCGCAACAGTGAGTGCAATCACACGCGAAGGACGTTAGGACAGACCCGCATGGCGATTCAGGATCGGTCTTAATGCACTCCCCTCAGGGATGTCTCGAGAGTGTCCGCGAGTTGATGACATGCACTCATGTGCCGATGTGATGACGCGCAGCCATGACGATGAGCCCCAGGAAGCAGATCAGCTGAACGCTGAAGAACGAGAACCGGACCGCGACGAACGCGTCCGTCTGCGCGTGCGACACATGGACCAGCGATTGGCAAACGCGCGCAACCAGCACGGCGATGCACAGGGAGTCGACGGCAGGGCCCGCGACACCCAGTGTCGTCAGCACGAACACGATCGCACCAAACACCGGAAGGTTCTCGACGCAGTTCGCGTGGGCTCGCGTTCCGCGCCGGTACCAATCCTCTCCTTCGAGCTGGTCGCTCCGGAACGATGCGATCGGCGCCCTGAAGAGCAGAATCCTGACCCACCGATAGACACCCACCGTCGCTATCAGCAGCAGCAAGGTCCAGGTTGCGAACCCCAGCAACGCCCACATCGGTATCGTCATGGCGATCTCCCCGTCGATTCCGTCGCAGGATCAGCCGTTCATGATCGGTGCGAGCGCAGCCTCGATCCGCGACATCTGCGCTTGCGTCGTCATGCCGGCAATCAGCTTGCCGAAATGCGCGTGCTGGACGCCTGAGATGATGTACTGCCAGCGATAGGCGCTCAGGACAGTCGCCCCGATCTGCGTTATCTCTTCGGAGCTGAAGCGCCGTGCAGCGCACCGAATGAAGTAATCGACGTCGGACTGCGATTGCGATTGCAGAATCCCATCGACCGCCGCGACGAGTGCAATCAGATCGTTGACCGCATGGTCACGCTCGTCCTCTGAAAGTCGCGCATGTTCGTCCTTCCATTCGAGCTCATCGAGCACGACGTGGCGGCTTTCGTCCTTCCAATGGAACCTGAAGACATCCTTGAACAGCGGACAGAGCTCATCGTGCGGAGCGATGCTCTCGGCGTAGTGCGCCTGCACGAACAGCTCGATGTGACAGGTCAGCGCCAGAACGGACCAGGTGCTGGATGCAAGCACGACACGCGCCACATCGTTCGGATCGACCACCTGGCGATAGCCGGCCGGCAGGTGCGGACCGATCATCGTCTCCATGCGCCGGAACAGTTCCTGGTGCTTGAGCTCTTCGCTGGAGAAGCGGACGAGCGCCTCGAGCGCGAGCTGATCGTCGAAGACATGAGATCGCCCCTGCTCGAGCATCTTGGCGCTGATGAAGCGCTCGACGAGGCCAAAGAGATAAGCGTACGTCCGGCCCTGGATCTGACTGAGCAGGCGCGCTTCGTCGTTCGACAGGAAGGTCAGGCGATCGACGCGCGACAATGCATCAGGCAGAAACTTGCGCGAGAAGTCGAAGGCCCGGCCTTGCAGAAGATCGCGATCGATCTGCCACTCCGCCTTCTTCGACGACTGGACGATCTGAGCGTAACGGGTGGCCCTGCTCGACGCGGGAGCGGGCGCGACAGCGGCGGTATTCATCGTGAGATTCCTCGTAACTGGACAGCGGTGAAATGTTTCACCGGGTGCTAATCTACGAGTCGACCCTCAGACGGTGAATGACTGCTCCTCCGGAGTTTCTGCTCCGGACTCCGAACCCGAGGACGGGCCTTGCTTGACGCATTCTCAGATGTGTTGCGGGTGATCCGGCTGGCCGGAGGTGTCTTCCTCGAGGCCGAGCTCACCGCGCCCTGGTGCATCGAGGGAAGAATCTCGGCGGACCATTGCAAGCCCTTCTCGGTCGCGCCTCGCCATGTCATTGCGTCGCACTTCGTCGCCGCGGGCCGCATGCAACTGCGTGTCGAAGGCGGCGAACCGATCGAACTGCGAGCGGGTGAGCTCGTCCTGCTCCCTCACAACCACGCTCATGCATTCGGCAGCGATCTGAACATCGAGCCGCTGCCCGCCCACAAAACCATGCAGTTGCAAGCCGGCGGAATTGCGCGACTCAGGCACGGCGGTGGCGGCGAGGCGACACAGCTTCTTTGCGGCTTTCTTGGCTCTGAAGTCGCGTTCAGCCCGCTGCTCTCCGCGTTGCCGGCCGTGCTGAAACTGGATGTGCGCGCAACTGCGTCGGGCGCGTGGATCGAAAGCTCGTTTCGCTTCGCAGCCAGCGAGATTGCGGCCGGGCGCATGGGTTCCGCGACCGTGATCGCAAAGCTCTCTGAGCTGCTGTTCGTCGAAGCGGTGAGCCAGTACGTCGCAAGCCTTCCCGCGGAGCGAAGCGGATGGCTCGCGGGTCTGCGTGATCAACAGATCGGACGAGCACTGGCGTTGCTTCATGCACGACCGGCGGAAGCGTGGACCGCTGAAAGCCTGGCGCTCGAAGTGGGCCTTTCACGCTCGGTGTTCGCGGATCGCTTCACTTCGCTGGTTGGACAACCGCCGATGCACTACCTGGCTGTCTGGCGGATGCACGTCGCGGAAGACAAATTGCGTGCTGGGCGCAGCAGCGTTGCGCAAGTGGCGCTCTCGGTGGGCTATGAGTCGGAAGCAGCGTTCAGTCGTGCGTTCAAACGACACTTCGGCACCTCGCCCGGCGGCTGGCGCAGGCGATCGGAGGAAGAACCGGTTCAGCCTGGAACACCCGCGATCTAAGCGCGGCGCCCCTATACAGAAAGCACAATCGCTTTCGTGCGCAACCCGGACCGATACTTTGACGCGTTGCGAGTGTCCGGTTCCCCGGGCCGGCGCCGTGTACCAAAGGGAGTGGGAGAAACGTTGTTCTCACAACCGAATCCACTGACGGTGACACCTCCATCATCGAGGAGACGGAAATGAAAGCCCCGGACGAGGCCCGATCGACGCGTCAGCACGGTCGAGGACTTCAGCGCTCGAAACTCATGTTGGCTTTCGCGACGGCCTGGATGCTGCTGCCGTTGTCAGCCCTGGCTTCCGACTGGTTCCAGACCAACGCGAGCCAGATGGAGGACGTTGCGGTCGGCTACGATGGCAGTATCTGGCTGGCGGGCGAGAACGGCACTGTCTGGGTCAGCAAGGATAGCGGACAGACTTTCAAAAAGACCGAAGCCAGCGGCTTTGCACGGATCGCTGTCGCACCAGACGGCACCGTCTGGGCAGTCGGTACCAACGAGACCCTATGGAAATTCGCTGATGACCGGTGGACGAAGACATCCGCCAGCGGGATCGGAGATGTCACTGTCGCTTCCAACGGCGCCATCTGGCTGGCAGGCAAGAACGGCACCGTCTGGTCCAGCAATGATCAGGGACAGAGCTTCAAGCAGGTCGAGGCGAGTGGATTCAGCCGCATTTCCGCCGGTGAAGACGTCGTCTGGGCCGTTGGCTTCAACGGCTCGCTGTGGAAACGCGCGGACGGCACTTGGAAGAAAACTCCGGCGAGCGGCATGCAGGACGTCGGCGTCGCCCCGAACGGCACACTGTGGCTGGCTGGAAAGAACGGAAGCGTGTGGACCAGCACGGACGACGGCGTGACTTTCAAGCAGGTCGAAGACGCCAATGGATTCGAAAGCATTGCTGCCACTTCGGTGCGCACCTGGGCCGTCGGCACGAACGGCACGCTGTGGCGATACCGATGAGTGGTCGCTGACGGGCAGGAGTCAAAAAGCTCTCGATATCCTTCCAATGAAGAGCGATGCCCATTTGCCGCCCCCGGCACCGCGGCGAGATAGAAGCTGATGCGAGTGCGGACGGCTGGAGCATCACAAGCAGGGCATGTAGTACTGCATCCATTCATCATTCGTCCAATTGCTGCAGCCACAGGCATTGCAAGCTCGCATGCGATAGCGAGTGAGTGTCCCTCCGGGCACATTCTGCGTGCAGTTCGTGTTGACACCATCCACGACCGTAACGGCTCTGTCTGACTCCCAAGTCCAGGGATTTGAGACGGCCATTGCGTGGTACTTCACATTCGAGATCGGATTCCACGAAATATCGTGCCTGCCCTTGCAGTATGCGGATTGAATGTTGACTACCGGGGGCGCCGGAGGTGGACTGGAACAGCCGTGACCAATGCCCACGGCGGTCCATCCCTGCTGCACGGTGTTGAGCACATTTGAGACCGGTCCATGGATGGCACCCGCCACCTCCATCGAGCGTTGCTTGAGCATAGGCCCTGTGAACTCGTCGCGGTTCAGGGTCATTATGTAGATCGTCGTGATCATCACTTCCTTGATCTGTGCCCAAGTCGACGGTGGCACGTTGATAACGGGTATCGCACCGCTGATACCGATCTGCCCAGCACGCCGGTGCGTTCCGCCATTGACCATCAGATAGATGGCGTAACCGTAGATCGTCGAGTTTGCATACGAGATTCCAATCAGTGGATTGGCAAAATAGCGATTCGGATACCAGTCCATGTGGAAGACCGATCTGCTCTGAGGATGCTGCCAGTCACGCAGGTCGGTAATAGCCCATGTGCCACTGTTGATGCCGTAGCGGTGGATATCCGTCAGAACAGCCGAGAAGTCGGCGTAGAACTCATTGCCAGCGTACCAATCGTGGTACGGCTTCCAGCCTGTTGGCATCGGGACGTACCCGAAGAAGAGCCCGTGACCATATTCATGAGCGATTGCATCATCGTCGGAAGCACGGTCATCGCCAAAAAAGAGATAGCGATTGTTGTCCGTTCCATAAATGAATGTCGCATTGTTGGCGGTGTTGCTGCCAGGCGTACCCCAGTGCGCGACCAAGCTGAGAGTGTCGTATGCGAGCGGCGTGCCCGCCCACGCTTGGATCGGCTGGACAATCCGATTGTAGATACTGAAAGCTTGTGTGTCTGCGGAGTTTGGGCTGCCCTCCAGCCACAGTCGATTGGTGGCGACCGGAGTATTGCTGTCCATGCGGTAGTTGTGTGTGTACACGGTCCTGCTGAGCTCAAAGCCACGCTTCTGCGAATAGCTCACGTTCCCGGTTGCCGCATCAACACCATAACGAACAATCCCGAACTCTCCGTCTCTCGAATGACTGACATCAATCATCCACAGGAGTTGCGGAGTTGCGCGGTCACCTCCGTCTGTCCAGAACGCGAGCGAACCCTCGGCGGCCACATCTATTCCGGCGGCATCTGCAGCGGTCCCGTCTGACCCCTGCGCCAGCAACTGCCTCAGCCTCGCCTGCGCATCTTTCAGCGAAAGCTTCGGGGATCGGTTTTCCGTCCCCTCTGGGACGAAAAAGGAAATCACCTTCGACACTTCTCCTCGAGAATCCAGAATGATGTTGACGCCACCGTCCAGCACAGGAATGCCGCCGATCAGCTGATCAGTGAACAGGAAATTGCCCGCTCCAAGCGGATCGCGACCTGCGTGTCGAACGATCAGCGATTCCGATCCGCTCGCCAGCAGGATTGGCTTCAGTCTCCGGAGGATCGGTTCGGCAGAGTCACCAGGCTTCAGCTTCGCTGCGCCTGCAACGCCGATTCCCGTGCGCCCGTCGAGCTGCCGCAGCCGTCCATACTTTCCGTATTTCACCACCGCGTCGGGAATGCTCGCGAGCGCGCGATACTGAGCGTCCCGCTTGGCGAAGTCATATAGGCTGGAAGCATCGGGGTCCTGCTGTAGGGTTGGCGGACTGGCTTCAGCCCAGGAGAAGAGTGCAACGCCAAACAGCAGCAACAGACAACGCGCGAATCTACGCATGAATAGTCCCTTTCAGAGCAAACGCTGTCGGCAGAAGATTTACGCGAGGTCCAATGCGAAATCAACGGCAGCAACGCCCGCTAGTCCTTGGCGGTGACCCAGCCTCTCCGCCGCGACATGCACTGGCCGGCGAAAGCCGCTACTGCGGCGGCGACAATCGCCAGCAATCCCTGCACCAGGTTGACGATGGCCGGGTCCCAATCATCGATGACGACCATCGGCGAGAAGAGACTGTGAAAGACGCTCTTTGCCACAGCGCCAATCACAACCGTCACCACCGCCAGCGGCACGGCTCCTCTGCCCGCCAGGAGACCCGCCAGGAATCCCGGAAACCAGCTGTAGGTCCAGAGCAGTGCAGAGAGCACCAAGCCCCATGCACTGACGCCAGCGTTCGGAACACGTGCGGCTGGGATTCCATAGCTTCCCCAAGCCATGAATCCGTAGAGAAGCCCTGCCGCGAGGGCTATAGCGACGAATCTCAATTTGCCGCCAAGGCGCATGATTCCTGCTCCCGAGCATGGGCTCCGCCGAATATTGCACCATCGCAACCGGCACCGCGACTGCTGGCGCACTCGATTCCGGACCCGGGGCTCGTGAGAACACAACGACTGGCTGAGCGATCCCCGGCCCAGAACCGCTCAGCGACTAGCGCACGATCTTGCGAACACGAAATGCGCGGCCTTTGATCTTCCCGCCGCGCAGTCGTTGCAGCGCCTTGTCATACGACTCGCGTGCGATCGCGACATAGGTTCGTGTTGGAAAGACGTCGATCTTGCCGACGGCGTCCGCGGGTAGACCCGCATCTCCGGTGAGGGCGCCGAGCACATCGCCAGGCCGCAGCTTGTCCTGCTTGCCGGCATCGATGGCCAGCGTCAGATTGGCGGCGAGCAGTGCACTGCGATCATCCGGCACGGGAAGCTTTTCCCAGTGAAGGCGCTGACCAAGGCGATCCTGGATCACGTTGGCCCGGTTCATTTCGCGCGGTGTGCAAAGGCTCAGGGCGATACCTTCACGGCCCGCGCGACCTGTTCTGCCGATGCGGTGCAGATGCGTGTCGGCGTCGGATGCGATGTCGTAGTTGATGACCATCGGCAGATCAGCGATGTCGAGCCCGCGCGCCGCGACGTCGGAAGCGACCAGCACGGTGCAGCTGCGATTGGCGAATCGCACGAGCATCTCCTCGCGATCGCGCTGATCAAGCTCACCATGCAATGCGAGGACCGCGAAGCCTCTTGCATCGAGCGCTTCCGCCACCGCACGTACTTCCTGGCGAGTGTTGCAGAAGACGACCGCGGATTCGGGTCGATACTCGAGCAGCAGCGCTTCGAGCGCGTCGATCTTACGATCGGCGTCGACTTCAAAGAACGTCTGTGCGATCGGCGACTCGTCGCCTGCATCCGCGACCGTGACATCGACCGCATCGCGCTGGAACTGCCCGCTGATTTCGCGAATCGATGCGGGGATCGTCGCGGAGAACATCAGCGTCTGGCGTCGCGCGGGCATCGCTTCGATGATGTTGTGCAAGTCATCGGCAAAGCCCATGTCGAGCATCCGGTCTGCTTCGTCGAGCACCATGACTTCAACTGAGCCGAGCGGAAGCGCGCTCTTCTGAACCAGCTCGAGAATCCGGCCCGGCGTACCGACCACGATGTGCGGCTCGTGAGCGAGCGACGCGAGATGCGGACGCAGGGGAACCCCGCCGCACAACGTCAGCACTTTCACGTTCGGAATGAAGCGCGCGAGGCGTCGAATCTCACGACTGACCTGGTCGGCCAGTTCCCGCGTCGGGCACAGCACGAGACTCTGGAGTCTCACTTGCGCGGCATCGAGCCGCGACAGCATTCCAAGCGCAAAGGCCGCTGTCTTGCCACTTCCCGTCCGGGCCTGCGCAACCACGTCGCGGCCAGCAAGGATAGGCGGCAGGCTGGCCTCCTGGACGGGGGTCATCTGGTCGTAGTCGACCTCGGCGAGCGCGCGCTGAAGGGGGGCACTCAGGTTCAAGGCGGAGAAATGGGTCATGGAGCAGGTGATTCTTTTCTGAAACGTTAAGGCAAAACCCTTCTGGCGTATTGCAACACACCCGCTAACATCAACCCGCGGGGAATAATAAGAAGCGAGGGAGGCTCTCCATGCTGCGCCGTGCATTCTGCCATCTCAGCGGATGCGTACTGCTATTGTTCGGCGTTTTGACGCATGCGAACGACTTCCGCGTCCTGTACGCCGAGGAGATCGACCTTCCCGTCGCGGTTCAGGCCGGCCCGAACCTCGCAACGGCGAAACCGCAACTAGCGCCC
The DNA here is from genome assembly GCF_014202975.1 of Povalibacter uvarum. Classification (GTDB taxonomy): domain Bacteria; phylum Pseudomonadota; class Gammaproteobacteria; order Steroidobacterales; family Steroidobacteraceae; genus Steroidobacter; species Steroidobacter uvarum. The sequence goes on along the minus strand of NZ_JACHHZ010000007.1, from coordinate 84,969 downwards.
GCTGTCTCCATTGCCGCGTATGGCCGCCAGTTCGACCTGCAGCTCGAATCGAACGACGCGCTCGTTCGCACCGCGCCGACGGTCCTCGCAGGCAAGTCCCTGTTTCGCGGCACGATCGCTGGGATGCCAGGCTCCTGGATCCGCATGACAGCGAGCGACGGTGAAGTCCACGGCGCGATCTGGGACGGTACCGACTACTACATCGTAGCGCCGGCGAGCCAGGTGCAGCCGCACATGGATTCCGCTCCGGGCCTGCGCCCGGATGCCACCATGATCTATCGCCTTTCCGACACCGTCGGCGGCGTCTCGGGCGGCTCGTGCACCGTCGTCGAGGGCGCGACAGAACGCGGCGCCGCGCTCACGCAGTATCTTTCCATGGTCAGGGAGCTGAAGAGCGCCGCATCCGCGGCAGCGGCCGGGATCCCTTTGCAGATCGAAGTCGCGTTGCTCGGCGACAAGGAGTTCGCCGCAGCCTATCCCGACGCCCAGGCAGCGATGCTTGCGCGAATCAACATCGTCGATGGCATCTTCACGCAACAGGTCGGCGTCTCGATCATTCCGACCGACTTTGTCGTATCGGACGGTGCCGATAGTCCGCTGATCGCCACAGCCGCACCCACTCTGCTGGAACAGGTATCGACATTGCGCAGGTCCACCGATGCCGTCCGTGCGCGAGGACTCGCTCACCTGCTCACGGGCAAAGGACTCGACGGAAGCACCGTCGGTATCGCCTATATCGATGCGCTGTGCTCTGAACAATACGGCGTCTCCCTGAGCGAAGCATGGAGCGATGCAGGCCTCGCGGCGTTGATCATCGCTCACGAGCTCGGCCACAACTTCGGCGCGCCGCACGATGGAGAGGCGGGCTCTGCCTGCAGCGATACACCGGACAGTTACCTCATGGCGCCGGCGCTCAATTTCTCGAGCACGTTTTCGAGCTGCAGCAGGCAACAGATGGCGACGAAGATCGCGGCGGCCTCATGCATCGTTCCGCTGCGAATCGCGGATGCAGCCGTCGATGTGTCGAATGTGCAGGGCTACGTGGGTGAGATCTTCGAGCTGCCGGTCAACGTCCGCTCCGTCGGCGAGCTGACGGCCCGGAACATGTCGGTGACTGTCGACCTGCCCAGCTTCGCGATCGATTCTGCGCAGATGGAAGGCGGCAGCTGCTCGATATCCGGGATCGGTGTGACTTGCCAGCTCTCCGAACTGGCGCCGGGAGAGGCTCGCCGGATGACAGTCCGCGCATCCTCCGCGTTCATCCGCAACTACCCCGTGAATGTCCGGCTGCAGTCCGCGACGGATCGAAACGCGGTCAACAACAACGCCGAGGTACGCATCGCCATTGGGACTGCCGCGGACATTCGCATTACCAGCGCGCCTGCTTCGATCGGCGGCATGGTGCGCACGCCTTTCGACTTCTCACTGAACCTCGAATCGACCGGAGTGCGTACAGCGCGGAACGTGGAGGCACGTTTCTTCATCGAAGAGGCCCTGCAGATCGTTGCCGCCACTCCCAGCGAAGGCAGCTGCTCGATCCAGGACAACGTCGTCCTCAACTGCACGTTCGGCGACCTGCCTGTGGGTTCGACGCGGAGAATCGACCTGACCGCACGTGCCACGGAAGTCCGGGTCTCGCAGTACGGCTCGGTCGAGGTCACCGCGGACAACGACGCGGAAGCAGAGAACAACCGCCACTACTTCCCGATCAGAATAAATCCGGAGCGGGATCTGCAGCTCGACATCCCGACGAAATACTTCGATGTCGGCATCGATACGCCCTTCGATGTTCCGGTGATCCTGCGTTCGGCGGGAACACAAGCGACTTCACCGGCCGTTGTCACGTTCGGACCGGGGCCCGGGACTGAGTTCACATTCGACTCGGTCGGCACGCAGGGCGGAATGTGCAGCCTCGGCGGCGGCACCGTCGTGTGCAATATGGACGCCATCGAAGCCGGCGGCACAAGAACCATCACACTCCGGTTGCGTGCGCCAAGCCGTGGTCAGTTCTACACGAACGTAACCGCTACGTCGGCAGGCGACGACGCGATCGGGAACAACGAGTCGCAGATCAATGCTGTCGCGTGGTTCGACACCGATCTGGAGCTCAACACCACCAGTGGCGGTTCGTACTTCCCCTACGCTGGCGTTCGCTCTCAAAGCACTGCCCGGCTGCGTTCCTGGGGCCTCACTGGCGCGTCGAATTTCACAGTAACCGCCACGTTTCCTTCGCAGTTCACGATTCTCGCTGCTTCGCTGGATGGCGGCTCGTGCACGATCGAGGGCCAGTCGGCGCGATGCGTTCGCACTACTGCCCTGGCGCGCAACACAGACGCATTCCTGCGAGTCGACACGACCGCGTCGCAAGTGGGCACGTTCACTGCCAGCGTGACCGCCGACGTGCCAGGAGACGGCGCGACGTTCAACAATCAGATCGCCTGGCAGTACCAGGTGCGCGAAGGACAGGATGTGCGCCTGAGTGGTCCGACCTCTGGCAATACAACAGTGGGAACGGCCACGTCGCTGGATCTCACGGTGGCCACGGGGAACCACTACGTCGACCAGGTCGTCGTCGATCTGGCTCCTCTCGGTCAGGGCGGAGTGTATGAATCGGCGACGGTGAACGGCGGATCATGCGTATCGCCAGCGCTCCATGCACTGCGTTGCTACCTCACCACGATGCAGGCGAACACAACCAAGACGATAACCGTCAGATTCAGTGCCGCGTACATGACGCCGCTCACGCTGCACGCCATCGTGTCGGGTCAGTTCGACGTCATTACGACCAACAACGAGGTGATCGTTCCGATCACAGTAGCCGATCGCCAGGGCGATGCGTCCGTACAGGCGCAAGCCAGCACCGTCGCCGGCGACTCGGGCAAGACACTGTCGCTGCCTACGGTGTCCATCACGACAACCGATCCTGTCGACGACGCCAAGGTCAGGCTGAGCATCGACGACCGCTTCGCAACAGTGCGATCCGCGACCGCGGCGGGAGGCACGTGTTCCTTCTCGACCACCGTGATCGAATGTCTGCTCGGAACAGTTGAGCGAAACACCACGCACACGATCGCTGTCACGCTGACGACCAAGCAGGCGGGGTCCTTCCAGACCACTGCAACACTGACAGCGCGCAATGATTCGAATCCAGCCAACAACAGTGCTGTCGTCTCGGTGACCGTCAGGGATCTGCCGCCGCCGACATCTCCCCCAAGCGACCCAGGTAAGAGCGGCGGTGGTGGCGGCGGCTCGACGACTCCGCTGTCGATCGCATTGCTGCTTTCGATTCTATACGCGAGACGCCGCTACGGACTGCGGATCAGTCGCAGCGCACGAGGTTGTCGCGAATCCTGAATGGCAGGTCCCATTCGGGTCTCAGCACGACTTCGCGAGCGGATTCGCGAGGCATGGCCTGGTACTCAAAGAGCATTCGGTTGCCGCCATCGACGATGCGCGGCCGCGTCGTCTTCTTGTGCACAGCGCGGATGCTGGGTCCCGCCGACTGACTTTCCCCCAGCGCGAGTACGTAGCGGGCTTCCAGATTGTCCGTCGTACCGGACCACGTGCCCGGAAGAACGACGAGACCTTCTCTCGCGATCGTAACCTCGTTCTTCGCACGGTACAGAGTACCGGTCAGCACACGCAGCTCACCGCCAGGACAGAAAGTCACGATCACGCCCGTACTCTTCCAGGGTATTTCCGGCTGCGCTGGTTCCGGCGGCCACTCGTCATGAAACAACCAGACTGTCGGCAGTGATTCAGCCGCGAGCGCGCATGCGCTGACCATTGCGAACATCAGGGTCACTGCACGTAGGGCGTGCCGCATCGTTGCAACTCCATGCGCCGGCCCACCACCGGCACTCTATTTCTTCTTCGCTCCGCGAGGGCGGATTCTACTCGCCGAGCGCGCGGGAGCACGCGCTTTCGAAGATACAACGCGATCACTTCCAACCCGGCGTGCGTGGAGGATCAGCGCCTCGAGAGTCTGCGGATCCTGATCACCCTCCCCCGGCGTCTCGCCGCCGCTGAGATCGAGCTCAGTGTGCACGCTGCCGATCCGGATTCCCAGGAGGTCCAACGCAGTGAAGAAGACCGGGCTTTCGCTTTGCAGGACCTTGTAGACATCAGTGAATTGATCCGTCGTCATGACGAGGGCCGTATCCGGGCCAGAGAACCTCAGAAAATCACTCGGCAGTGTCGGCGTGAAGTCGATCGATGCGGCGCCGCCCGACTCGAGCGTGAGACGAATCTGGCGCGTCGAAGGTGGCACACCGGGCAACCCGGCTCTCCGGAAAACAGACACCGAGTACTTGATGATCCTGTCGAAGATCGGCATGGCGTACCTCCTGGAACGACGCGGGTGCGCAGCGTCGGTCTGAACGTACTCCGATGCGATCTCGATGTCGTCGGGCTGAAGGGCAGTGATCTCCACCGTCCGCGCCTGGGCCCGTGCCTTTCGCCTGGCGCAATCGCCTGATCATTTTCGCTGCGCCACTGCTTTCTATACGCATTGCGCCTTCCGTGCGAAGCGACTGAGATGGCGGCGCACAGCGATTCCAATCCGGAGGTGGCTCATGAATACGCGCGGACTGCTGGTGCGAATGCACGCACGGCCCGGCAAGGAACACGCCGTGGAAGAATTCCTGCGCTCGGCACTACCACTCATCGTCGATGAGCCGCAGACCTCTGCATGGTTCGCTGTGCGTTTCGGCCGCGGCGAGTACGGCATCTTCGATGTCTTCCCCGATGACGCCGCGCGCGACGCACATCTGTCAGGGCCTGTTCGTGCCGCCCTCGAAGAGCGTTCTAGCGAACTGTTCGAAGGCGCTCCGCGGATCGAGAAGCTGGATGTGCTGGCGGACAAGCTGCCAGTCGCAAGCTCCGTCCCCGATACGCGGGGGCTGTTGCTCACGTTCAAGGTCAAACCGGGTCATGAACCGGAGATGGAAGACTTCATCCGATTCGCCAACGAGGCCGTGAACGACGAGCACACGACCACTGCCTGGTTCGGCATCCGCATGCGCGACGGCGAGTACGGAATCTTCGATGTCTTTCCGGGCAACGAAGAGCGCTTCCTGCATCTCGTCGGCCACGTCCCGCGCGAGCTCGCGAAGCAGGCGTTCACCCTGCTCTCCGCGATGCCGGAGATCGAGATGCTGAACGTCCAGGCCGAGAAGATCGGCCAGGACGCGCACCAGATCGTGCGGCATTGAGCGTGAGCGAGCCCTATCGGGCGGGCAGGAATTCGAACTGACCGGTACCCCTCGTCCCGTCGGGTCGGGATATGGGCCAGTCGTGGTCCGTTGTCTGCGTGCTCATCAACCGCAAGCGCGGGACGGCCGGATTCGCACCCGGCGTGTCCCCTCTGCCGTACGCGATCAGCGTTCCAGCTTCATTGATCTTCGGCTTCGACCAGTTTCCGGAAGGAACGAACGTTCCCGCCGCGAACTTGACGCTGCTGCCGGGCGCATCGAGAGAAGCGCGGTAGAAATCCGGCATCGCGCTGCTCGGCGGCCTGATCCCCAGCAGAATCCATTTCGATCTCCTCGCGACCGCGGTGAAAGACAATTGTTCACCGGCCGCCAGCGGCTCGCGCTTGCCGTCACGGCTCAGGTCGAACGCGAGAGGATGGAGGAACTCGTACGGTCCCAACGGCCGCATCACGTACGACTCGGACTGGCTTACGCGGTCATTGGCCAGAAGATGGGTGGTGACGCCGGAACCGTAAGTCACCGATAGATGGAGAACGCGCTGTAGCTCCCGCGGCGTCGCACCGCGGGAGCGAACTTCAGTCAGCTAGTAGTCGCTGGCCGTTCTCATCTCCTTGTCATGACCAGCCTTCCATTCAGCGGCCGTCAGGTTGCCATCGCCGTCGGCGTCCATCCTGCCGAACATCTTCTTCGAGCCAGCCGAATGCTCCTCCGAGCTCAAGGCGCCGTCACCGTCTGTATCCAGCTTCGCAATCTTGTCGGCGGAAGACATGCCCTTGCCTGCCTTGTCGTGGCCCATCGATTTGTGAGCGGCGTCCATCTCCGCCGCGGTCACTTTGCCGTCGGCATTCGCGTCGAGTTTGACGAACATGTTCTTTGCACCGGCCGCATGCTCGGCCTGGGTGATCTTGCCGTCACCGTCCGTGTCCATCATCGCCATCTTGTCGTGCTTGTCGCCGCCCGCCCACGCGGAGAGGGAAACTGCGAACGCGCACGCTGCCGTCAGAGAAACCTTACCCTTCGAGGAAATCATGATGTGTCCTCCTTTGAAGTGCGCCGATTAGACGGCCGTGGCGCGGGCGTTGTTCCTGATCGTGCGGTGCCGCAACGAATTTGATCCCAGCGCGGCGCGCAAACCGATGAAAAAGCGGCTCACACCGCAGGTCTGGACAGAATTCTGACAAAAGTCAGATGTGCCCTGACACTGCCGTGTGTGTCGCCCGTCGCTCATTACACCCACGATGTGTGCCCTGCTCGCCGCAGCCCGAGTGCACCGCGAGCGATCCATCTTCAGGAGTGAGCGATGCATCCAGGTTCGTGGAGCCGGCCGATCGCGGCCGCGATGTTCGTGCTGGCATTGACGCAGATCCCGGCTCGATCAGATGCACAGACATCAGACGCCGTTGACGCGGCAGCGCTGGAGACACAGGCAGCGGAGTTCTTTCGGGGTCCGCTGGATTTCTTCAAAGCGCGCCAGTTGTTCGAGCGGGAGACTTTCGGCGGCAACGGACGCACCTGCCTGAGTTGCCACAGCACTGACACAGGCACGCTGTCTCCGAAGGACGCGCAGCATCGCTTCGCGCGCAATCCCAAGGACCCATTGTTCCGCGGCGATGGCACCGACGACGGCCAGGGCCACGGCGTCTCTCGCATCCTCAAGGACGCGACGATTCTGGTTCGCATTGCGCTGCCTGAGAACGTGACTCTTGCCAGCGATCCGACGGCGCGCAGCGTTGTGCTACGTCGCGGCATTCCGTCGACGCTGAACACGCCAGCGCTCGATCCGGTGCTGATGCTCGATGGTCGCCAGCCCGACCTCGTTGCACAGGCGAGCGGCGCGATTGCCGATCACGCCGCGGGCAAACAGCCGCGCACTCGCGATCTGGAACTGATCGCGACTTATCAGCACATGCCACAGTTCTTCAGCTCGATCCCCATGCTTGCCTATGCATACGCCGGCAAGGAACCGAAGCTGCCCGAAGGCCGCACCGCGTCGGAGAAACGGGGTCGCCGGTTCTTCATCGATGCGCCGCCCGAGGGAGACTTCAAGACAGGGTTGTGCTCGGCTTGTCACAGCGGCCCCATGCTCAACGAGACGAATGAGTTCGTGCCCGCGCCGCCCTTCAAGCGAGGAGGACGTTTTCAGTCCGTCGGTGTTTCCGAGTTCAACACCGCGGGCAATCCGGTGCACGACTTCGTGTTCACGAATCCGGACGGGAGCCAGACCACGATCACCAGCCCCGATCCGGGCCGGGCGCTCATCACAGGCAACGCGCTCGATTTCGAGAGCGCAAACGCGTTCAAGATTCCTTCGCTCTGGGGCGCACCGCGTACGGCGCCGTACTTTCACGATAACTCGGCGAAGACGCTCGAAGATGTCGCACGCCACTACGCGCTCTTCTTCGGCGCCATTTCGCCGATCGTTCTGACGGAGGAAGATCAGCGGGACATGGTGGCGTACATGAAGTTGCTGCGCTGAAGCTCGAGCATAGCGTCGGATCACCTGCCATCGTTGGCAGGTGATCGTGGCGCCGCACCTTGCGTTGATGGACCTCTGGGCACGAACGGCTCCATCCCCTTCGCGCGTTCGAAGGCTTCACGCGGGGTGATCGCGTCAGGGGGTATGGGCTGCATCGCTGCGTTCCAGGCCTCGTAGGCCTCCCTGAGCTCGGCAGCGATCCGAGGCTGCTTCAGCCGCTGGTTCGCGCTCTCTGATTCATCCGCTGCAAGATCGTACAAGTATTCAAGATCAGCGTGAGCATAGTACTTCCATGAACCGCGGCGTGCGGCATGCGCCCATTGCGTGCGCCAGAACACGGTGCGCTCCTGCACGGCACGTTCTTTGGCCAGCATTGGAATGACATCGATACCATCCGAGGGATAAACCGCATCGACCACCCCACTGCCAGCAGCCAGCAGCGTTGGCAACCAGTCCATCGACATCACGAGCTGATTCGACGTCGAGTGCTTGGGGATGCGCGCCGGCCAGCGCACGATCCCCGGAGTGCGGATGCCGCCTTCGAGCAAATCGAACTTCTCGCCGCGCAGTGGCCAGTTATAGGAGAAGCGCTCGCCGCCATTGTCGCTGGTGAAGATCACGATGGTGTCGCGCTCGACTCCCGCCGATCGCAGCGCTTTCATCACCTGGCCGACGCCATCGTCCAGCGCCGCGATCATCTGAGCGAAGATCAGCGGGGAGCCGCCGTCATAGTGGAAGTCGTTGACACGTGCGCCGCCGCGATCGTCGCGCGTTTGCCATGGCCAGTGTGGCGCAGTGTGATGCAGACTGAGAAAGAACGGCTTGCTGCGACGGCGCTTGATGAACTGTACCGCGCGCGCGGAGAAGAGATCGGTGGCATACCCTTCCACACGCGTGGGCGCATCGTTCTCGAACAAGTCATGCACGGGCGGTCCGAGAACAGCGGATGCATGAGTGAAATAGTCCGCGCCGCCCCCACTGATTCCAAAGAACTCGTCATATCCGCGTTGGAGCGGGCTGTACTTCGGGATCGAGCCCAGATGCCACTTGCCGATCAGCGCCGTTTCGTAGCCGGCGCGCTTCAGCAGCGATGCAAGCGTCGGATGATCGACAGGCAGGCCGACATCAACACCTCTGGGCAACGGATCGTAGTTACCGACCGCCAACCGATTCTGGTAGCGGCCCGTCGCAAGCGCGACGCGGGTTGGCGAACAAGTGCAGGAGTTCGCGTAACTCTGCGTCAACCTGACGCCTTGCGCAGCCAGCCGGTCGATATTCGGCGTCACGTAGTCGGGTCGGCCGTAGCAACTGAGATCGCCTGCGCCGAGGTCGTCCGCCAGTATGAACACGATATTCGGCTGCCTCACCGACGCCGCCATGGATGGCGAAGCGCCGAGCGCGGCGGCGCCGACGACAAAATCACGACGGGTGAGTGAGCTCATTCGTTTCGCATTCCCGTGCTTGAGCCGGCCCTCGATGATCGTCAGATGATAGTCGCAATCACCGCGACGCTGCACCGGCGGATACCGTCGCTCCTGTGCTCACGCCCAGGCGCGCGACAACAGTACGATTGCTCCGACGACGACCACCAGCTCCATGAACCCGGCGTGGACGCCCGCCGGGATACGACGCAGCAGAGCGCGAGCAATAAACGCGCCTGGAGCAGTAAAGAGACCGACGAGCAGCCCGAGCAGCGCAAGTCGCAGGTCCAGTGCCGAAAGAGAGCCGAACAACATCACCTTGGCCGCCCCCATGATGATGGAGACCACGGCATCGGTCGCCACGAGCGAACTGCCGGCCAATCCGACAGACATGAGGATCGAGATCAGGATCACGCCCGCACCGGTCACGCCACCGTTGACGAAACCGAAGACTGCGCCCGCCCCAACTTCGGTTGCAGCGGAGAACTGCAGTTGTGCCCGTCGCAGCACGCGGCGCATCGGCACGCTCAGAAGCAGAAACGTGCCTAGCAGAACCGCAATCCACTTCGCGCTGAGAAGCGTGTAGCCATAGGCTCCGGCAACGCAGGCGGGCAGCCCTAGCAGGAGCATGCGTCGAGCGTGCAGCCAGTCGATGTCACGCCAGAAAGCGACGACGCGGCTGCCGTTGTTGATCAACATGCCCACCGCCATGACGGGAATGACGTTCGCGATGCCCACCAGCGGTACGAGGAAAACGGGAAGGATCAGACCGGTGCCGAAGCCGGACAGGCCGCCAAGCGTTGAGGCGGACAGGGCAACGACGCAAGCCAGGGCGAGCTGGACAAGATTTTCTTCAGGGACGATCACGCGCAATCCGGGCCGCAAGAAGACGGCACAAGCATAGACAAAAAGCGTTCGCGCGGTGCACGGATGATGTCGGCTGCCTTGACACGTCCGAACTGCCCTTCGGCGCAATTCCGGTTGCGGGATCAACCGACTACTGTCGGCACACCGGGAAAGACGGCGAAACGGAGGTTCGGAATGAGCGTCAGACGGGTCGTTGCATTGAGTCTGCTCGTCAACCCGCTCGCGGTGCTGGCGGTCCCCATCACGTTCGAGTTTGGCGGGACCATCACCGCGAACAATCCCAATGTCCTGACTCGTCACCTCGGGTATGACGAGTTTCCTTCCGCGGTCGTTGGCGAAGCATTCAAGGGCGAGATCACATTCGACTCGCAGAACTACGTCGCCGATCCATGCTGCTTCGGCACGAGCGTCGCATACGAATACGCGGACGCGGGCAAGACGGGAATGGTGATGAACGTCACCTTCGGGGGCTTCACGCTGCAAACCGATGCGAGCCTGCCGCCAAGCCTGTTCCTCGACGACAGCCACTCCGAGATCAGAGTTCTGAACGACGGCGAGGTCGCTGGGCAGGTGTACGATCACCTGTCGTTCATGACCCAGACCGTGCTGCCGTCGGGAAACTGGTCGGGCGCCTACTCGACGATCGACGGCGAGATCGTGGAGTCCAGTGCGGCGTTCATTGCGATCGATCTGGACTCCCGATCAGGCGGCAACGCTTCAGTGCTGGGAAGCACCGATCTTCCAACCGTGCCGCCTGATCTCGAGGGCTTCGGCCTGCGCCAGTTCTCGATCCTGGGAGGGTTTCCCAACGTGTTCATTCGCGGCGAGATCGAGTACCTGCGGTTGGCGACGCCAACGCGCGTCCCGGAACCAGGCCCATTGATGTTGGTTGCAGCTGCCTCGATCGGCCTTCTGTTCAGACGAAGAAAACTCCGCAAGCCACGTTCAGTGACCCACGCTTAGTGACGAGGGGCGCCATCTCAGCGATCCACATGACACATTCGTCATCGAGCGAGTGAACCCGAAGCTGCCGTCGCAGTACTGACCGAACATCTGTCCTGTGCGAGGGTGGTCATGAGTTCGGTCCATGCAACGGTGGCAGGCTCACCGGTCAGCACTACTGCGACAATCTCGGCTCCCGCGGATCGGCGCGCGTACCGGATGTCCTCGCTGGATATGCTCCGCGGACTCGTGATGGTCGTGATGGCCCTGGATCATGTTCGTGACTTCGTCATGACTGCGGCGGTGCAGGATCCAACGGCCGATCCTGCAAGCAGCCCACTGCTGTTCGCGACGCGATGGATCACTCACTTCTGCGCGCCGACGTTTGTGTTCCTCGCAGGAACCAGTGCGGGACTGATGTCACGCCGCAAGAGTCCCGCAGAGCTTGCGTCTTTCCTGCTGACGCGAGGCCTTTGGCTGATCGTGCTGGAAGTCCTCGTAGTTTCCCCAGCCTGGTCGTTCGCCCCGATGGGTATTCCAGAGCTTGGCGGGCAGACCTACATAGGACTGCAGGTCATCTGGGTGATCGGGGCCAGCATGGTGATTCTGGCGGGCGCGCAATTTCTGGGCCGACACGCGTGTCTTCTGATTGGTGTGATGATCCTGATGGGCCACAACCTCCTGGATGGCGTCTGGCCCGCGGCAAGTACAACTGGAAGCACAGGACCTTTGTGGGCAGTGCTGCATGCGCGACAACTGCATGAAGTCGGCTTCCTCTCGGTCTTCTTCTCCTACCCGCTGCTGCCATGGACCGGCGTCATGCTCGCCGGCTACGGCGCCGCCGGTCTCTTCGAGCTGCCGGAGAAACAGCGGAACACGTTGCTGGTACGAATCGGCGCGGGCGTAATCATTGCGTTTGTTCTGATCCGGGCGCTCAACGTCTACGGTGATCCGCATCCATGGCAGTCTGACGCGAGCGGCACAGCGGCTTCCGTCATGTCGTTCCTGGCGACGACGAAGTATCCGCCGAGTCTTCTCTACGTCCTGATGACACTGGGCCCAGCTGCTCTCGCCTGCGCGTTCATCGACCGGCTCCAGGGTCCAATCCGCACTGCGCTCGTGACATTCGGACGCGCGCCACTCGCTTTCTACCTCGCTCATCTGTATCTGATTCATTCCGCGGCGATATTGCTTGGAATCGCGCAGGGCTTCCCGGCACAGCAGTTCCTCACCCACTACCGCTACTTTCCAACGGGCTTTGGGGTCGGCTTGCTGGGTGTTTACCTGGTCTGGATCGCGGTCGTCGCCGCCCTCTACCCGCTGTGTCGCTGGATCGCAGACCTCAAGGCGCGACGACAGGACTGGTGGCTCAGTTACGTTTGAACGTGATTCGTCAGGACGATCGATCCCGGCCGGGATCGACAAGACTGCCTGCTTCTTGCCGTGCGGCATCAGGCGGCGTCGTATGCCTCGACCATTCGACGAAAGTTGTCGTGACATTCCATGGCCTTGACGCGGATTCGCTGAAACTCCGGGTCGTCACGCACTCCCGTCCAGATCGTGTCCACATCGAGCGCGGGGTATGAGCAGTAGTAGCCATCCACCGCAAGCTCCAACATGTGCAGCGCCTCCCGAGCGCGGCCGCAGTAGGCGAGCATCGGTGCAACGGAGTAGTAGTTCTCCGGGTCTCCCTGGCGCTTCCAGTACGTGACGAACGCGGCAGCCCGAGCATCAAGCGCGGCGCCACTCGCTCCCGCCAGGCACGGCTCCATGAGTTGCCGCGTCGGCTCATCCGCCGCCTGCCTGACGACCTGCAGCGCTGCGTTTCGATTGTCCTGTCGCAAGTGGAACAGCACAGTTCCCCACTGCACGAAGTACGAGCCCTCATCCAGCATGAGAAAGCGCATGAAGCGCGAGGTTTTCCCGGCGTACAGATACGCGTAGCCGCAGGAACGCAGGCCCGGGTTGTATGGGTCGTACTCGAGCGCCAGCTCGCAGTGGCGCTGTGCATCCTCCATCAGCCCACCGAACCGATACACGTACGCGAGTGAGAAATGCGTTTCCAGGGCCGGGCCATGACGGTCGTACAGTTCACGGGCTGCGCGATACGCGGCCTCGAGCTCTCCGGCCTCGACGCGCTGGTTCACGATGCGTCTGGCCGCGGGAAGCAGATCGGGATCGTGTTCCAGCGCCTTGCGTTGCGCCACGATCGCTTGCTGCCGTGCGGCCTCTCCGCCCGCACCATAAGAACCGTGGTCGTAGTAGCGAACGCCCAAGGCATACCATGCCAATGCGAACTTCGGCTCCAACTCGACTGCGCGCTCCAGCATCTCGATGGCGCGTTCGGTCGGCTTCGGCTGCTTCGGGAGCGCGAGGCTATGCAGATAGAGCTGATAGGCCTCGCCGTGTTCGGGCATGGGCCCTGACGATGCAGCGGCAGTTACGCCAAGCGCTGGCAGCAGGCCCCTGTTCACGCCGTCTGAAATCTCTCGACGCATCGCAAGCAGATCGTGAGCCGGAACCGTGATACGTGTTCGCCAGACCACGCGCTCCTGGGGCACATGCAACGCCTCGACCGCGAGACTCAGCCGACCGTTGTCTTCCTTGTAGAAACGGCCGCTGACGATGTGATCCACGCGACGCTTGCGAGCGGCGGTGAGCGGATCTTCGCCATCGACATACGCGGAGGGACGGACCGCCAGATCGCGTGACTTCGACAGCAGGGTCGCCACTTCATCCGGCAGCGCAAGACTGAGATAGTCGAGCGCTTCCTCGTTGGCTGCGTTCTCGAACTGCAGCACTGCGACGCTCGTACGCGTTGCCGTCGACGCACTCCGCCACCAGAACACGCCGAGTGCTGCACTGAGCACGAGGAACAGCCCGCCCACGAGCAGCCAACGTCTGCCGGACATGCGAGCCTTCGGCGGGGATGGCGGCTCCATCGGCGGCGGCTCGGATCGAACCAATTCCACGGACGCCGCCAGCCGATAGCCGCGCTTGGGAATCGTCTCGATGACGCGATGAGCTGCACGATCGTCGCCCAGATGATGACGCAACTCCGAGATGCAGTTGGTCACCGCCTGATCGGTGACCACGACGTTGCCCCACACTTGCGCGTTGAGCGTGTCGCGAGAAACGACTTCACCCGCATGCTCAGCCAGGCATACGAGCACGTCCACTACCCTGGGTTCGAGATGCACCTCCGTATCGCCGCGCACGATGCGGTTCTGGCGCGGCTCAATGACGCACGCACCGATCTGGAATCCCGCTAGCAGCTCCTGACGCGAGAAAGCCATGGGAAATGCGGGGCGATTGGAGATGACGGAATGCTACCTCAATCGGTCCCGGCACGGCACCGACTCGTCAGAAGCGACGATGCTTTCACTTCCGGAAGGCTCCTAAATGCGCTGACCCCGGGCCACCGAAATGACAGGTTATGGACTTTGAAATCACCCCGCGCATGCGCGAGCTCCAGGCCGCAACACGCGAATTCATCGCGCAGAAGGTCGTTCCCTACGAGAGCGATCCGCGCCAGACCGAACACGGACCCACGGAAGACTTGCGTCGCGAGCTCGTGGCTCTGGCGCGGCAGGCCAGGCTGCTGACACCGCACGCGTCGGTCGAGATGGGTGGGCTGGGTCTTTCTCACCGAGAGAAAGCCGTGCTGTTCGAAGAGGCAGGCTATTCGCCCCTCGGCCCAACAGCGCTGAACATTCATGCCCCCGATGAGGGCAACATTCACATGCTGGAAGTCGTCGCGAACGACGAGCAGAAGGAGCGATGGCTTCGTCCTTTGGTTCGCGGCGACATCCGCTCCTGCTTCTGCATGACCGAGCCACCCCCAGGCGCTGGATCGGATCCGGGACTGCTGCGCACGACTGCCGACCCCGTAGACGATGGCTACGTGATCAACGGCGAGAAGCTGTACATCACGGGCGCCACGGGGGCGAAGCTCGCGATCATCATGGCGCGAATGCCTGATGGCTCTGCAACCATGTTCCTGGCCGACATGGATCGCGAGGAAATCCGGATCGAGGAGCAACTCACCGCACTCGACACGTGCTTCACGGGTGGCCATGCGCACGTGCGGATCGACAACTTGCGAGTTTCGAAGGACGACATCCTGGGCGAGCCCGGCCGAGGATTTCACTATGCCCAGGTCCGTCTGGCACCGGCGCGGCTGACTCATTGCATGCGGTGGCTGGGTCAGGCGCGGCGCGCCCACGATGTCGCAGTGGAGTACTCGCGTGAGCGCCAGGCGTTTGGAAAGCCCATCGGTCACCACGAGGGTGTCAGTTTCATGCTGGCTGACAACCTCATGGACCTGCACGCCGCCAGACTTTCCATCTGGCACACAGCCTGGGTACTCGATCAGGGCCGCGACGGCGGCCTGGAATCGAGCATGACAAAAGTCCTGGCTTCGGAGGCGCAGTGGCGTGTCGTCGACCGCAGCGTGCAGATTCTCGGTGGCAGCGGCGTCACCGATCGCACGATCGTCGCTCGCATCTTCCGTGACATGCGTGCCTTCCGCATCTACGACGGACCTTCGGAGGTCCATCGCTGGAGCATCGGCAAGCGCATTGCGAAAGGAGTCGCCTGATCGCAGCTGCCCTATTTGTCGGTCCAGTCGGCGTGAGTCACTCGGGTCGCTCCATCCTTAAACACATAGAACAGTTTCTTTGCGCTGCTCTTGCTCGCCGGATTCGATGCCAGGATCTTCGCTGTCCTTGGCCCGTCAAGCGCCTTCCTTCCGGCATGGTCGGCGGGATCCAGCAATCCTTTGTTCTTCTTGACGCTTGCCGTCGCGGTGCCAAGCAGGAACGGCTTCCCGTCCGCTTCGGACTTGCCGAACATCTCCGTATTGACGACGGTCACGAATGAATTCCAGCCCGCCATGACGGGCTTGCAGCCCTTCTCTCCCATGTACTTGCAGATCTTGTAGAGAGTACTGGGATTGCCGTGGACCACACCTTCGACGATCGCCTCTCCGGCACTTACGCATGCAATCAGACACAGCTTGCGAAGAGAGAGCAGACCGAAGTGCTGCAGCATGACGTAGAACTTTTCCACGTCGACGACGCCGGCGAGCCCCGCCATGCTGCCGTGCGCCAGCACGTAGACGCCCAGGTCGGCGGGAGAGTTTTCGAAGTAGCCCGAGGCTTGCCCGCCAGTCTCCTTATCTTCCTGTGGGTTCCAGGCCTGGGCTCCGGGGGTTCCCCCGAGCCTGACAAACTTCAATGTCCATTCCATGTTCGGAGACCGCTCCGTGCACCTCCCGAGCAGGGCATAGGCCCCTTCTTCCGTTTCCTTGTCCTTGACTTCTTCTCCCGTCAGCACGCCGATGATTGCCAGTCTCCCTACCCTCATTGTCCGCTCCTTGAGGCCTCGTTCCGGTGTGACACGAATCGTCAGGCGGTCGGCGTGAAGGTGCAATCAGAAGGTCTGCTTACCTGCGCGATCAAGATGCGGTGCCGAGACGATCGGATACTGATCACCAACCAGCGAAGTCCCGTCGTCGAGCTGTCATGCGCGCCGGCGATGTACTCAGAGGGAACCGATCGCAGCCCCGGGCAGTCCATCCGCTATCCTGCGGCTTCCTATTTTGCGACGAGTCCAACGATGCGATCGATTTCCAGGCGTGATGTGACGAAGGGCGCTGCTGCGACGATGCTGGCACTGGCGATTGGGCGCGGGAATGCGACTGAACAACCGGCCGACGCGTTGCTTGCACCGATCAAGATCGGCGATGTCGAGCTGCGCAACCGCATCGCGATGGCGCCGCTGACACGGGGCCGCGCGGGAGCCTCTCGTACCGCGAATGCGCTCATGGCGCAGTACTACGGCCAACGCGCTGGTGCAGGTCTGATCGTATCGGAAGGCGTGGCGATCTCCGCGACCGGCTACGGCTGGAACGGCTCACCTGGCATCTATCTGCCCGAGCACATCGAAGGATGGAAGGCGACAACGAACGCCGTGCATCAGCGCGGCGGGAAGATCTTCCTGCAGCTGTGGCACATGGGCCGCGTCTCGCACCCCGACTTCCTCGACGGCGCGACGCCGGTCGCTCCGTCCGCGATTGCGGTCAACGACACGACATACACACCGCAAGGCAAGAAACCGTATGTCACACCACGCGCGCTGACCGAAGCCGAGATTGCCACAACGGTGCGGGACTATGCCCAAGCCACGCTCAACGCACGCGAGGCCGGCTTCGACGGCGTGGAAATTCACGCCGCCAACAGCTATCTCATCGACGAGTTCATCCGCGACGGGTCGAACAAGCGCACGGACCGCTACGGCGGAAGCATCGAGAACCGCCTGCGCTTCCTGCGCGAAGTGACCGAAGCAGTCGTCAAGGCATGGTCGCCGAGCCGCACAGGCGTACGACTGTCGCCGTGGAATCCATACAACGACATGACCGACAGCGACCCTGCGAAGACGTTCACGGCAGCGGCAAGGGCACTCAACGAATTTGATCTTGCGTACCTGCACGTGCACGAGACGCGCACGATCGCGAATCGCGTCGCGCCTGCGATGCGCGAGGCGTACAGAAACACGTTCATTCTGAACGGCGGCTTCGATGCCGCCACCGGCGCGGCTGCAGTGAAGGCTGGCGAAGCTGATGCAATCGCCTACGGAAGGTTGTTCATCGCGAATCCGGATCTCGTGGCGCGATTCCGCGTGGGCGCGACGCTGAATGTTCCGGATTCGAAGACGTTCTATACGTCCGAGGCGAAGGGATACACGGATTATCCGGCGCTGGCCGGGTGAGGTCGCTCACCAGCGTTCCGTGCGAACAGAACCGGGAGTACCCACGCAACGAGGTAGTATGAGCGCGCACTCAGACACTGGGTCGACTCAACCAGCCCGAATGGCGGGTCATGCCCTGGACCCGTCGGTCACGAGCTGCGGACAAGGAGAGGTCGGTGGCCAACGTCATACCGCTGCTGGTCGCGTTCGTCGGAGCGCTCTTCGGTACCTACTTCGCGCTGCTGAAGTCACGCCGGGAATGCCTGTGGCTGGATCGCTACGAAACACTGCTGCGAATCGTCTCGACGGCGGAGATCGTCCGCTCCCGATTCATGATGCAGCAGGCCGATCATCTCCAGCTCCATGAATTCACGGCGGAGGAAATCGCCGCGATGGAGACGAGCTGGAAGTCCGCTCGAGCCGACCTGAGGACAGATGTGACACGTGTCCGCATGTTGTTCGACGCGACCGATGCACGGTCGGTGGTCGATGCGCACCAGGATCTCGATCGGGCGATACTCGAGGCGCTTGCGCCCACCCAACGCGACCCCAACCTTGTGTTCAACTCAGTCTGGCTGCGTACCAATGATCTGATTGACAAGGTGATCGCCCTGGCGCGCAAGCGTTGTCGCTAGGATGGCACTGCGGATGTGCAACCCTTTCCCGCGGCCCCGCGTCCCAATCGTTCACACCCGATAAAGGCTGGCCACCGATGTCATTCACCCTCTGGCGTGGACCCGCACTGCTGCTGAGTCTCGTGGTGGCGCTGCCGGCTCCCAGGGTAGACGCAGCTTCGCAACCATTGCCACCTGACAGTTTCGATGCGCCCCTGCGCGAACTGTGGACGAGGGGCGCCGTGCGGTTCCAGCGCCAGTGGCTGATCGCAGGCCCCGTCTCGCCGGAGGCTGCGCAGCGAATCGACCCGGCGCGATTCGACGTCGGGGTCGGCATGCCGCTTGCGCCAGACCAACAGTCGGTACGCTGGTTGCCCCAGGTGTCATGGTCGAACGTCATCGATGTGAATGCACTGCCGGGCATGGCGGCCGGCCACGTGACATTCATGGCCTGCGATCTCACCAGTAAGACAGACGGCTCGTTGGACCTCGCGATCGGCAGCGCGCTGCCCTATGCGCTGTGGGTCAATGGAGAGCAGGTCCACGAACGCAGCAGTCCCGCGGCGTTTACGCCGGATCAGGATCGTGTCGCGGTTCGACTGCGGGCCGGGAGCAATCGCATCGTATTGCGATTCCAGCAGTCACAAGCCGGACCGGCTCTTTTCACGCTGCGCCCCGTCCCAACAGGTGCGGTGCTGCAACGAATCGACGAGGTGTCACCTTCTCTCGATGACTCGCAGCCAGGCACGTTGCTCGTGCGCACACACGTCGCGGAGACACGCGGGGCGCCGGTACAGCTCAAGGTCATCGCTGCCGGAGGTACCGTAATCGCGGAGCAGACGCGCTCGCGTGGGCAAGCGGCAACCTTCGACACGACGAACTGGCGGGATGGTGCATACGAAATCCGCGTGGCCACGTCGGATGCATGGAGCACGAGCCGCGTTCAGTACCTGCCTTGGTTCAAGGGTGATGCGGCTGCCGCAGTGAAAAGATTGCAATCGACGGCCGCAAAGGCACCCGACACTTCTGCCGGCGACACGCTGCGAATGCTGTCTGCGATGGCGCTCGATCGGCTCGGCGGCTCAGAGAATCAGGCCATCGCCCCTCACTGGCGGCTCGTGCACTCCCCACTGATGGAGTTCGAAGAGGTCGAACTCGAAGCGCAGGGCAAACAGGGGCGCGTCAGAAGCGATGGCTTCGTACGAATTGCTTATCGCGACGAAGTCGACAACTCGACGCAGTACTGCCGCGCGTATCTGCCGTCCGGCTATTCGCGCGGCAGAGCCTGGCCACTGATCATTTCACTGCACGGCTTCAATCCGGCCAATCCCGAATACTTCGACTGGTGGAGCGTCGACCAGCGACATCACGGCATTGCACAGACCCGCGAAACGATCGTGGTAGAGCCGCACGGGCGCGGCAATGCTCAGTACCTCGGCATCGGCGACCGCGATGTCTTGCGCTGCCTCGAAGAGGCAAGTCGCCAGTTCTCTGTCGATCCTGACCGCGTCTATCTCACGGGCGAGTCCATGGGTGGGCATGGCACCTGGGCGATCGCCACCCGGCATCCGGATCGCTTCGCTGCAGTCGCGCCGGTCTATGGGGGCTGGGACTTTCGGATCACCAACGTGAGCGGACCGGCTCTCGCACCCGCACCGACGACGGCGTGGCAAGCCTACGGCTTCGAGCGCGCAAGTTCGTTTGCCAATGCCGAGAATCTCCAGCACGTGCCGCTGCTGATCATCCATGGTGACGCCGATGAGGCTGTCAGCGTCGAGAATTCGCGGCACGCGGTACGCCTGCTGCAGCGCTGGGGGTACGACGTGCGCTACCACGAAATGCCAGGCTGGGCGCATGAAGACCTCGAACAGCAAGGAGCGATCGCAGACTGGCTTCTGAAGCACTCGCGTGTCTCGGATCCACGCACAGTGCGTATCCGGGCCACAGACCTCGCGGGCGCATCCGCCTACTGGCTGGAAGTTCTCGCATCGGAGCAGCCGGGCGAGATCATTCGCGTCTTCGCCGAGGTGACCGAGCCCGGTATCGTCAGCGTCGATACGACCAACGTCGCGACGTTCCGCATCGCCCTGCCGCAGAAGCTGCGCGGATCGGAATCAACATTGCAGATTGTCTGGAACGGTGAGCGCCAGAAGCTCACGGACGGTACGTCTGCCGTCGTGCTGGGAGCGCAGATCAAGTCCCCCGCCCTGCGCAAACGTGCCGGCCTCGAAGGACCTTTGCCCGCCGTCCTCGCTACTCCGTTCGCAATCGTGGTTGGCACCACATCAAGCGATGCCCGCATGCGCGCGCTCATTCGAGAACGCGCGCAACGATTGGCAGACCAGTGGCAAAGCTGGCAACACAAGCCACTGCGAATGCTTGACGACACTCAGGTCACCTCCGCTGAGGAGCAGAAGTACTCGCTGCTCCTGATCGGCGGCAGCGACGCCAATGCGGTCACGCGGCGCTTCGCCAGCAAACTCCCGTTCGCCACGTCCGCGAAAGGCATCAAAGTAGACGGCCGCGAATGGCACGCGAAAGACGCAGTCCTGCAGGCTGTCTACCCGAGCCCAGCCGCCTCAGACCGTTACGTATACGTCGTAGCACCGACTTCCACCGCCGGCATGTACTTCTGGCGGCCGCAGCTCGTCCATTTCGTGCGGGGAAATCCGCTCACGCAGTTCGACTGGATCATCCAGGATGGGCGACGCGCGCCACCGGGTACGTTGGACCCCGTGGTCAGCAGCGTCGCATCCGGCCTCTTCGACGCGACGTGGCGCACGCGAGATCGCTTGACCGTGCCGCGCGATGAACAAGCCGCTGCCGCATGGACTCTGCGCCAGATGCCACAGGAAGGATTCGTTCCTGCGCCCGCCGCGCTACAAGCTATCGCTGGTCGCTACGAGCTGTTTCCCGGTGTCGTCGTCACGTGTCGCGTCGAAGGTTCGACCCTGGTCGTCGATGCGCCTGGCCCGCAACGTCCTTCGCTGGCCGCGGAAAGCGACTGGGTCTACGTGAACCCCGCGAGCGGCGATTCAGTCGAGTTCATCCGCGACGCGGCGGGCAACGTCACGAGTGCTGCGATTGAAGATCAGGGGTCGGTGCTGGTGGCGAAACGCGTGCCGTGAAAGCCCCTTGGCTTCGCAGATGCGGCGGACAAGGACCCAGGGATCGCTCGCCCATCAGGGAGTCCTG
This sequence comes from Povalibacter uvarum, assembly GCF_014202975.1. Classification (GTDB taxonomy): domain Bacteria; phylum Pseudomonadota; class Gammaproteobacteria; order Steroidobacterales; family Steroidobacteraceae; genus Steroidobacter; species Steroidobacter uvarum. Next base: position 63,491 of record NZ_JACHHZ010000007.1, on the reverse strand, counting down.
GTACTCCTTGATCTCGATGATCAGGTCGTCCTCGAGCCGATACATGAGGCAGTAGTGATTGCGATAGGGTTCGCCGGATAGAGTCACCATATCGCCGCGCGCTTCGACGACCACCCAGTCGTCATCCGCCAGGAAATGAAACGCCTGTGTCCTGAAGCTGTGCTCCGCGATGCGCGAACGCACGTAGCGGAAGAATTCGAGAATGCGCTCCTTGCCTTCGACCACCTGCGACCAGGAGCCCTCGCCCGTGATCGTCATCCGGGCGTCATTCGCCAGATGCGAGGCGAACAGGCGACCGTCGCCTCGTCCGACTGCTTCGAAGATCTCCCTCAGGAGGGCCTTATTGTGCTGAGCCAGCGATGACGTCGACATGATGCTCTCCTTTCCTCGGTGAACACCGTCCAGTGTCGACAAAGCAACGCGCGGCGCAAATGACCATGCGGCATGCGGCATGACGTACGATCATGCTCATGGCCGCTGCCATCCGCGCCAGCTTGCGGCACAATGGCCCCATGCGCCGTCTCCCTCCCTTTGCCGAACTCGTCGCATTCGAAGCGGTGGCTCGCCATCTGAGCTTCACCAAAGCAGCGGACGAGTTGTGCATTACACAAAGCGCCGTGAGTCATCGGGTCAGGCGGCTGGAGCAGTTCCTCGGCGTGCGCCTGTTGCATCGCTCGAATCCCGGGCTGCAGCTCACATCGGAAGGCATCTTGCTGTTGCCGCAACTCAAGTCGGCGCTCGATGGCCTCGAGCAGCTCGGCCGGCGGCGTGAACGCAGACTGCGCGTCGCCGCGGAGAGCGGGCTATGCAGCTGGTGGCTCGCGGGCCGCCTGCCCCGCTTCATGGAAGCGCATCCGCAGATCACGCTCGAACTGGTGCCGATCGAGAACGAGCGCTCGCCGATTCCCGAAGTCGACGTACGCGTCCTCTGGCTCGCCGCTCACGATGAGCCAAAGGCCGCGACCCACCTCGCGCTCGCGAATGAACACGTCTTTCCGGTGTGCAGTCCCGCGCTGCTGAAGAGCGTCGCGCCCGGGCGGGCACTTGCCGAGCTGCCGCTGATCCACAAGACCTCGCACGGATTCAGCGAGCTGAACTGGGCCACGTGGCTGCAGAAACTCGAGATGCACAGAGAGCGGGGCTCACGCGGCGAGCTGCGCCTGGGCGATATGGGGATGTTGCTGTCCGCTGCGATCAATGGCGCGGGTGTGGCTCTTTCGCGATCGCTGCTTGCGCACGATGCTCTTGCGGAAGGCCGACTGGCGATTCCCGTCAGCAACTTCGAACCGATGGTCTCGACGAAGCGGCACTACCTGCGCTGGCGCCGCGATCGTCAGGGCGATCCCGACATCGAGGCGTTTGCGCAATGGATGGCCGCGGAAGTGCAAACGTCCGTGGATTCGGTGCTGCGCAGGACTCAGACGGCGACGGCTCGGAGTCGGGTTCACGTCGTTGGGTGAAGATCAACGAATCCATTCTCGAAGCCGCCAGAGTGCCCAAATGCAGGCAACTGACAAAGGCACCAGAAACATCAGTCGTGTGGACCATGCGGTGCGGACACTCTCGGATTGGCCTATCAGCACCGCCACGAATCCAATAAAGGTTGCCCCGAAAACGAAGAACGATACGAAGAAGACCAACGTGGTCAACAGGCGTCCCCCGGTGGACCCGGTGGTGCGTCTGAGCATGAACAGGACGAAGCCGATACCAAGCGCAAGCACCATGAACGTCAGGCCACTCACTTGTTCTCCTTGGAAGCGGGTGTCGTGCTGGTACAGGAAATCGCGGCACGGATTGGCACGCCGAGCGTGCTTGCCCAAGAACATTGTCATCGGTTCCTCGGGTTGGCAAGTTTCAGCGGTGTGATTCGAGCCCGGGCTGCCGCTGTTGGTGGTTGACGAACCCAGCTCCGCGGGAGCACGCTTTCCTCAGTTCCAGGACCGAGGCTCTTAAAACTAGAAGCCGCTGGGTCGGACACCTGGTGGTGACCCGACGTCGAATCGCCGAGGTGCGAATGGGCAATCCGCAGTCGTCGGAAACTTCGCCGGATCTGAGCGGCGAGTTGGCTTTCCTGTTCCTGCGCGATGCGGTCGTCTTCCCAGGCACCGAGCGGTCATTCGACCTCGGCCGAAAGCGGACATTGGCCCTGCTGGAAGCACTGGGCAGCGAAGTGCGGACACCCGTCGTCGTCGCCACGCAGCTGGTGGCCGAGATCGAGGAGCCCGGTCTGTCGGATATCTCTCCGATCGGAGTCGTCGCGCACATCGTCAGCCTCACACAAGGCAGCGATGGCGCGCGAACAGCGATCCTGCGCGGGATCTCCCGGGTCAGGGTTGATGATTTCACGCGCACTGAGCCCTACGTGCGCGGTCGTGTAACTCCGATCGTCGAAAGCGGCGTCGCCAATCCGGCTGTGCTCGCAGAAGTACGCGAGCTATGGGGTGAGTTCAGCGAAGAGAACGAAAAAATTGCCGCGGGCATCGTGGAGCAGATCGAGGGCGCGCACGATGCAATTGTCTTCGCGAACCTCATTTCAACTCACGCGAGCGCGACGCACGACGAACAGATCCGGCTGCTCGAGGCACAGGATGTGAATGAGCAGCTTGCGCTGCTTGCCGCACTCTTGCGCGAGAAGCAGGCGATGACGGGACTGGAGCGTCAGATCAAGGGGAGAGTGAAACGTCAGATGGACGCTTCGCAACGCGAGTACTACCTGACCGAGCAGCTCAAAGCCATCCGGGCGGAGCTCGGCCAGGGCAAGGCGGAAGAAAGCGACCTCGTCGAGATTCGCAGCCGACTGGACCGCCTTGCCCTGCCGCAGGCCGTGCGGGATCTGGTGCGAAAGACTCATGCACAGCTGGAGCGGCAGTCCGAGTCCGCGGCCGAGTACGCGGTCGGCTTCAAACTCCTGCAACACATCGCCGCGCTGCCGTGGACGTCGTATGTGAAGACTCCTCCCGACATCGCGGCCGTTCGCGCAACCTTGGACAGCCTGCATTTCGGGGCGGACGAGGTTGCGGACTGGATCGTCGAGGAGCTCTCCGTTCGCAACCTGACCGCGCGCAGCACAACCGACCGGAGCGCGCAAACGCTCTGCCTCGTTGGGCCGCCAGGCGTCGGCAAGACAAGCCTTGCCCAGGCCATCGCCAACTCGCTCGATCGCCCATTGCAGACGATATCCCTTGCCGGAGCGATGGATCCTTCGTTCATTCGAGGCCATCGCAGGACCTACATCGGCAGCGAGCCGGGCATGCTCACGACGGCGTTGCAGGCAGCGGGCATGCTTGCGCCGGTCATCCTTCTTGACGAGATCGACAAGGTAAGCAGCGATTCATACCGCGGGAATGTCGGCGCGGCACTCCTGCAGGCACTCGATCCGATGCTGAATCGTCACTACGTCGATGAGTACCTGGGTGTAACGCTCGATCTTTCGCAGGTCTTGTTTGTTGCTACTGCGAACAATGCTCGCGCCATCTATCCGCCGCTTCGATCGCGGATGCGTGTGCTCACCTTCTGGGGCTATTCGGCGGACGAGAAGCTGGCGATTGCCCGTGACTACATCCTGGGCCGGATGCTCGAGAGCCACGGGCTCAAGGGCCGTGTCGAGATCGATGAAGCTGCGCTGGAGCAGCTGATCGAGCGCTACACGCAAGAGGCTGGCGTGCGCGAACTGGCGCGGCACCTCGAGCGGATCTGTCGACGTTGTGCTGTGCTGCTGTCGGTCAGTGGCGCATCGCAGAAGACCATACACATCACCACGGACACACTGGATTCCCTGCTCGGCGCACCACGCGTCCCTCCGAGCATGGGTGTGCCAACGGCACAGGTCGGGCGTGTCAATGCGATTGCCTTCGATGCCGGCGGTGCGCGGATCGTGCCAATCGATTCAATACGCTTTCGCGGCCGGGGCAAGCTCGTAGTCTCGGGATCCAACGACAGCGTAGTGACCGAACGCATGCACGTTGCGATGTCGCTGGTGCGACATCGGGCACAGCGACTGGGTTTCGATCCCGAGGGCCTGCACAACTCCGATGTGCACGTTCACATCGATGCAAGCATCTCCACGGACGACACGCCCAATCTGGACCTCGCCATCTGCCTGTCGCTGATCTCCGCGCTGATCGGCACCGTGGCTCCGCAGCGAAGCGGTGTTGTGGGTACAGTCGATCTGCATGGCGAGGTCGGAGGCTGTCACGATTTCACGGTCCGCATGGCAGCTGCACAACGGCAGCGACTCGAGGAAGTGATCGTGCCACGCAGTCACGAAGCGGAAGTGGCCAGACTGCCGCATCGAATTTCCAACGGCCTGAAATTTCGCTTCGTCGCATCGGTGGATGAGGCGGTCGACGTCTTGTTCGGCACATCCTCGCGGATGTCACACCCTGCGGAGTAGACGACGTGCGCAATGCCAGCAATCCGGACGTGAATCATGGCAGGCGGCAGTGTTTCGTCGCTATGCCTATCACGACCCCCGACGGGTCCCTTGATGCCTATAGAGGCGATGAGGAGCATTTCTCTCACGTGCTGTCGCACCTGTTCCAGCCCGCCATAGAGATTGCCGGGATGGCGATGGTGTCGCCGATCGCGACGGGTGCCAATCTGGTTCATGCATCGATCGTCGACAAGATCGTCAAGAGCGATCTGGTGCTGTGTGACATGTCCGGATTGAACCCGAACGTATTCTTCGAGATGGGACTGCGTACGGCTCTGAACCAGCCGCTGTGTTTCGTGGTCGACGACATCACGGAATCTTCCATTCCGTTTGACGCGGGAATCGTGAACTACCATGTCTACCGGAGTGATCTCACGCCATGGACGATCAAGCGTGAGATCGAGACACTTGCGGCCCATATCAGGACGAGCGTCGAGCAGTCAAAAGAGGGCAACGCGTTGTGGAGGTACTTTGGCCTGCGTGCACAGTTCGGCGGAGATGGCGCGCGTCCGACAACATCCAGCGGTGACAAGCTGGAGTACCTCACCATGGAAGTGGAGGGCCTCAGGCGGAAGTTCGACGGCATCATCAGCGGCGTCGCAGCCGCGACCTCCGAGAAGCTGACCCGTTCGACCACGCAGAATGAACACGAGATCAGCGACGAACAGGTGGCCGGAGCGCTGCTGGCCTTCGATCCGACCACATCTTCGACCGAGCATCTGACCACGTTGAGCAACCAGCTTCGCGGCCGGCTGAAGCGCACTCGCACCCGCACCGAAGAGGTGGCGATCGAGCGAGTTCTTGTGCAGATCGAGGACACGCTGAAGAATCGCACCGCACCGACCTAGCATTCTCGCCAACCGCCGCGATCAGGTGCACGCGCGTCGTCACCGTAGGTGAAACCAAGCGTCGAAGACCCTTGCATGACGCGTCGCGCCACCAGTCCGTTGCTCCGTCAACTGATTGATTGTTGTTCGACTGTTCCTTCTGGCGCACCGCTTGCATCGTCTCCATTGCCGTCCACCTGAATACTTCGGCCGGCAATCTGCCCGCTTTCTCCACCACTGGAGAGTCCCATGCGCGCGCTAGTCCTGCTCTCTCTCCTGTTCACTTCCGGACAGTTGTTCGCGAAGCCCGTTTCCATCTGGGAAATTTCCGGCTCCCTGGTGTCGGTGACCGAGTCCGGAGCTGCAACGCCATTCACCGTCGGTGATCCGGTCCTGGGGTGGTTCGGAATCCGCGAGGTCGCGACTCCCGGCTCGATCTTTGGACCCGTCGAACCGCGTGGCGCGGGCCTGTTCCTCTCAGTCAGCGGCGTGAGCTTTCTTGCATCTCCGATCTGGAGTCCGGTGTCTTATCCGAACGATCTGGTCGGATACGCCCAAGGCATGCAGATGGTGGGACTGCCTCTCGACTACCTCTACAGGGACATGGTCATCTCGACGGAGGGCGACTCGCAGTTTGGGGTCAAGACCGGCACGTTGCTGATCAACGCTGCGACAGACGACATCGTCCCGATGAGCTTCAACCTCGTTGCCGATATCACGGTGCGACACGTGCGCAGAGGAGCAGCGAAGATACCTGAGCCAGGCCTCTTCTCGATGATGAGCATTGGGGTCGCCCTGCTTCTCTTCGCGAATCGGCGGCGCGCGCGTACGCCCATCATTCGATCAGCGTAGATGTCCGGGGAACTCAGCGGCTGTTAGGATCGCATCCGTGAGGCCCCGCTCCACCCAGAAGCAACCTGCCATAGATGGCGCAGGATTCGCGATGCAATCCTGCGCCCTGCCCGGGGTGCACGCGGTCGAGGCATCCTCGCGACATTCGTTTCCGCGACACACACACGACAGCTTTGGCATCGGGATCATCGTGCGCGGCGCGCATCGATCTTGGAGTGGTCGCGGCATGGTTGAGGCGGGGCCTGGCGATGTCATCACGTGCAACCCGGGCGAGGTTCATGACGGCAGGCCAGTGGGCGACAGCAGGATGTGGCGGATGCTGTACTTGCCGCCGCAGCTTGTGGCAGCCGTTGCGTCAGACGTCCACGAGGGCGCTGCGCAGGAGCTCGAGTTCACTGATCCTGTGATCTCGGAACGGGCGCATGCTCGGAGGTTCGAATCTGCCTACGACGCGCTGGCGAGTCGGAGCGTCGATGCGGAAGATGCGCAGGAACGGTTGATCCAGCTACTGGCCGGATTTCTACGCGTCAAGCCGCACTCATCGCGACATCCGCCCGAGGCATGGACGCGTGCCAAGGCGCGGATCGATGATGATCCGGCTGCACACGTGACCCTAGCCGAGCTGGCGCACGAAGCCGGCCTCAGCCGCTTTCAGTTGCTGCGCAGATTCGTGAGCGGCACTGGACTTACACCTCATGCCTATATCGTGCAGCGGCGCATGGACACGGCACGAGCGATGATTGCGTGCGGTGAATCGTTTGCAGCCGTCGCCATCACCTGCGGCTTCGCGGATCAAAGCCACTTCAATCGTCTGTTCGTTCGACGCTACGGCCTCACACCCGGCGCCTACGCACGCGCCATGCGCTGAGCTGCAATTTCGTTCAATACCACGCACTCGGTCGCGTGCTTCCATCGCTATTGCCGGTGCGGCAAGCAAACGATGGGACGAGCACAAGTATGACTCCGCGCGACGTGAACACCCTTCCCTCTCCAGCCATTCGTCCTTCCCGCAGCGACGAGATCGATATCATGACGGGGATCATCAACGCGGCAGCCGAAGCCTATCGCGGTGTGATTCCTCCGGATCGCTGGCACGAACCTTACATGCCAGAGGCGGAACTTCTATCGGAAATCGAAGCGGGCGTCCGCTTCGTGTGCTGTGAAATCGACGATGCGGTGGTTGGAGTGATGGGCATTCAGACGGTGCGCAATGTCGATCTGATTCGTCACGCGTACACACTGCCGGGCTACCAGGGTCGGGGCGTCGGAAGCGCGTTGATAGCCCATTTGCGCGAGCGGACTGAGCGGCCTGTACTCGTTGGCACATGGGCCGCCGCGACGTGGGCAGTTCGCTTCTATGAGCGGCATGGATTTCGGCTCGTCCCTGAGGATTTGAAGCCGCTGCTGCTGAGAACATACTGGAGGATTCCAGAGCGTCAGATTGAAACCTCCGTGGTGCTGACTACGCCACAGCTGAGCCGTGAGGATGGAGTGAGGCTGGTTGAAAATTCGCAGCAGCGAGGGTGATGGCCGGTGCCTGCGCACGAGTGAGCCAGACGGCATTTCCATCGGTGATTGCCGGAACCCGCGAAGCCGCGGCCCGGCACCTTAAAGGTAAATACACTGGCACGTGCATTGGCACCGTGAGCCGGTTGCGTCTTTTACTTCGGTCATCGTGCAGGACGACGCCAGGTTATGCGGGCAGGTGTGAGGCCTGCATTCGCACTTTGAACCGTTGGCCTCGATGAGAAGCAGACTCGGCATGCCCGAAGCATTGTTCTCGGCCTCTTTCGCCGAGGGCTGAGGAGAGCCATCGCATGCAGCGATAGTCACAAAAGACAGAAGGAGCAGAACGTTGATGAGGATCTTCATGCCGACACTCCCTTCGTTGATTTTTGTTGGCGAACTGAGAGCGCCCAGAAGGCGCTCGGTGATTATGCCTCCGTGACAGGTCAGTCCGCAGCCCGAACTAGGGCTTGCTCGCCCTGATTGCCAGCTTGTCATCCACCACGATCAGCACGGTGCTGTATGGCGCGCCGCTGCCGACCACGAACGGAGCCGCATGGCCGCCAACGGCGTTGCTGCCGAGCGTTGCATTCTCGTAGTAGGGCGCATAGATCATCATATGTGGATGCCAGGCACCGAAACCCGGGCCGGTATTCTGGTCGGCTGACCACATGTATGCGAAGGCAACCGTTTCCATCGCGGGCAGCTGACCATTTCCGTAACGTGTCGCCACCTCTTGCGCGATGGCCTCGGGAGATTGTCCTTCCAGCCCGAGCTTCGTCTTCAATTCTTCCGCCGGTGCGACCGTTCGTGCCGCAATGGCATCGAAGCAAATGGGCGAGCGAATCGCGGCTGCGTAGGTGGCTTCCGGATCTGGAGCTGCACTCCAGCTGCGCATCACCATGCAGAGAAAGCCGTTGTCACCCGTCGCGACGACTTCGAAGCCGTTGCGCGTCAGTATCTTGATCGTGGCGCGCGAGGAAATCTGTTCGGGTGCCGCGCTTCTCGCCAGTGCGACCTCGGCATCGCGCGGCATTTCATATTCGGCGAACGAAGCGTATTTGCGGTCTTCTGCTAACGCCTGAAAGGCCAACGCGAATAGTCCGATCGAGATGAAACTGGCTCGCATGAGGTGCTCCTGGTGACTGACCACGGAGCGAAGGACGATGGATGCGCCAGCAGGCCGACAATATCGTAGAGGTGCCGGGCCGCGGGTTCGCGGGTTCACCCGGACTGACCACAGCGAACTCTAAACTCTCAGCCGACGCACCTACCTAACCCGCGAACCCGCGGCCCGGCACGGGTCAGGGCGCCTCGATGGCCCCAATGTCGGCAGACGAAGCAGTCGGGCGTGTGCGACCTAGCTGGTCGACGCCAAGTGGCGAAACACTCAGCCGAGGCCGGGTGCTCATCGTCACGGTGATGCCTTGATTCTCGTTGAGTTGGCCCGTCGAAAACAGCTGGCGCCAAGCCGCGCCACCGAGCAGTTCCGGCCCCATGCCGGGAACAGATGCCGCGGCAAGGGCCTCGTCGAGCCGGTGCCAGAACTCGATGTAAGGATAGTTCTCGAGCTCTTGTGGCCAGGTCTGTGCCGGACCGAAATATGCGGTGGCGGCGAGCGTGAGAATCGGAACGCCGGATGGATCCACGTAGGGCTGGGTTCCGGAAGTTGCAGAATCTGCGTCCACGGTCCGCAGGAACGTTTCGAAATCAGCCTGAAAATCAGCTGCGAATCCCGGCAACCCATAGTGACTCTCGATGCGCCGAAGCACGATCTCGAGGAAGTCATCGGTGGCCCCGCGCGCAACAGCGTACTCGCCAAGGGTCTCGCTGAGTTCATAGGAAGAGTTCGGGACCTGGCCCAGTGCACTGCCCAACGGAGGGTAGTGCAGCACCGCGAAACTGCCTGAATCAGCACCGACCGATAGAATGGAGTTCGAGCGCGTCACTCCGACAACGTCGATCACGTCCACCAGTGCGACGCCGTCCGCGTCGCCATTCTGCGGATAGTGCCTACGGCTCAGCGATGCCCAGCCCGGTTCACCGACCGGAACGAGGATATGACTGAAATCGAGCGCACCGATCCGGTTGTAGCCCGCGCTGCGAAAATAGAAAAGCGAGCCCGTATAGATGTCCTGCGCGTAGCGGACTCCTCCAACTTCCTGCACGGTGTTTCCGGCGACGACCGAGCTGCCGATAATCAGGTCCTCGACAGCGTGGGCATTGCCGACCGTCGCCGCGATGCCGCCCGCGAGGTTGCGCCGTCCGAGGCTGTCCGTGCGCGGCACGCCGCGGACTTCGTTCTCGACGATGGTGCAGTTCTGGATTTCCATGTAGCCGTTCGACATGTAGACGCCGCCGCCACGCCAGTAACCCATAGCCAGCAGGAACGGTGGCAGGCCCGGCGCCGGCTCGACGAGATTTCTTGCGATCGTGGTGTTCGTCAGTCTAAGGCGCTTGCTTTCGCCGATGCTGCCGCCGTCCGAGTACACGCCGGCGCCGTAGGTGAACAGTCCGCTGATGCGGTTGCCGCTGATCGTTGACTGATCGATGGTCGATGTCGTCCCGGAGTGCCCGGCGCCACCGACGGAGTACACGCCGCCACCCGCGGCACCAGCGCCGAGCACCGAGTTGCCGCTCACGACGCATCCCTTCATGACCACGAGGTCCGCATAGACCGCGCCCCCGAATGCGCCGCGATCCCGCGACTGTTCGAAGTCGCCGCTCACGCGGTTGTCGTAGAGCTTGCAGTTCGTGAGGCGGGCCGTGCCCCACACCGCCAGCGCACCCCCGCGTGCCAGCGTCCAGGGCTGAGGGTGTGCAGTGGTGACCGTGTTCGCTGCAGCCACGCTGCTGCCGCCCGTGATCGAGACATTCGTGAGCGAAAGATCGCCGTCGACAGCCAGCACGCGCGCACCGGGCTGCGCACCACCAGCCCATGCGAGCGTGATGCCCCTCGGAAGACTGGACGCATCGATGACGACATCCTTTCGCGCTTCCAGTGCCGATCGACCGTAGTCCCGATCGAAATAGCCGATCAGATACGAGACGGGGCCGCTGGGCTCGTTACGAATGCCCATCACCTCGCCCTTCAGCAGCGTGTGTTCGTTAGCGACGATCGACAGCGCGATCGTGCCTCCATCAAGTGCGGCATCAAAGGTGATCGCCTGCCCTGACGCGGCCTGCGCCAAGGCCGAGCGCAGCGTTGTCGTTCCCGCCGCTGGAGTGGCGGAGTCGAGCAGGCTATTGACGACGAGAGCGGGTGCCGGCGCAGGCGCGGGCGAGTTGCCTCCGCCGCCACAAGCTCCGAGCAGCAGAAAAGCAACGACTGTGACGGCTCGCATTCTCGGCATGGTGATTGTCATCCGGGTACTGACACTTGCTCGCGGGTATTGTTCGCCATCGACGCGGTTAAAAGTGTAACAACCTTGTACGTCGAGAATTCCCACGCGAGCAGTTGTGTGCAGATCAGGATTCTCCTTATGAGGAAAACAGGAGGGATCGGGTTAGTCGGATGCACTGCCCGTCACTGCTCGGAACCCCGCTTCTCGAGCGGACGTTTCGCCGTCATGAACCTGCAAATGAGCTACACGATATTGCGCACCACCGACCTTTCGGTCGCCGAACGCTGGTATGCCAAGCTCCTCGGTCGCGGCCCGGATAATCGACCCATGAAGACGCTCGTGCAGTGGAATCTCTCTGCGCAACACGGCATTGGGCTTTCCTCACGGTGCCGGGCCGCGGGTTCGCGGGTTTTCGTGATCAACCCTCAGCGCGCCCGAATCTCGCACAGCCTTCAAACCCGCGAACCCGCGGCCCGGCACCGATGAAGTTCCGCCACCGCCCTATCCACCGGCATGATTCGATCTTACTTCTTTCTGAAAATTGCCAGAAAGATTCCACCGATGACGCCGACGATGACAAGCGCCGTCAACAGATTCGGCACGTGATAGACGGCGCCTCCCATGGATCCGTCAATGTGTCCTTCCGGTGGATTACTTTTGGTCAGCCCCCTGAAGATGATGATCACGAGGATCAGACCGATCGCGCCCATGACGCGCGAGCCCATGGATTGAGGAGGTTCGTTGCGCTCTCGGCGACCCCAGCGTCGGGACCGATGTCTTTGCTCTGCTTTCGTCATCTCCCTGTACTCGAGCATCTTTGTCGGCGGTTCCTGCGGCTTGGGCGGCGGAATGTCGCTCTCGTTGAAGTCCTCACGAGTGCCGTAGCGTGAGGCGTAGTCATCTGCGGCGGAGTCCTTGTCGCCTCCGGTGCCGGGTCGCGGGTTCGCGGGTTTCTGGCATGACTGCTTCATTTATCGAATAACCAACCAACCTGATCGACTCTACATTCATCCAGGCACAATTTCTGCCGGGGCAAGGATGCCGCGACCTCTTCGACTTCATGCGCCCGGCGCGCTCTATCACGTGACGCTGCGAGGCAACCATCGCCAGAGCATCTTCTTCTCGCACGCCGATCGGCAACTGCTCGACGAGATTGTCGCCGAGGTCATCGAACGGTTCAGGGCACGGGTTCACGCCTATTGCTGGATGACCAACCATATCCATCTGCTGATTCAGGTCAGCGACGTTCCTCTGGGCAGATTGATGATGCGTATTGCCGGCCGCTATGCACGCACTGTCCAGGCGCAACTCCACACGACCGGACACCTCTTCGAGAAGCGCTACTACCCAGTTCTCGTCGATGCCAATGAATACCTGCTCGAACTTCTGCGTTACATCCATCTCAACCCTGTCCGCGCCCGGATGGTCGCGCTTCCGTGCGACTATCCGTGGTCAAGCCATCATGCGTATTGCAGCTCGATCGCGCATCCGTGGGTCACGACCGACTTCGCCCTGAGCATGCTCCATCGGGAACGGGAGCACGCAGTCGCAGCGTACCAACGCTTCCTATCCGAGGAGATCGGCGGCGTGCTCTGTTCTCCGCTGCTTGAATGCAATTCCAACGATCGCCGCATCCTTGGGAGCGATGACTTCGCGGCCAAACTCCTCGGTGCAGCCTGGCAACCAAGATCCCGCAAAACGATTGCCGACATCGTCGCAGAAGCATGCCGGAAGTTCGACGTGGATGAATCATCGCTTCGCTCCCCCAGCGCCAACCGCGAGCTGACCAAAGCACGCGCCTGGGTGGCCCATCAAGCCCTTACCCTGCGCGTCGCATCACTCAGCGCTGTCGCTCGCGTCTTCCAGCGTCGCGAATCCAGCTTGCGAGAGTGCGTCAAACGTCATTTCAACTATCCCTGATCGCTATTGAAACCCGCGAACCCGCGACCCGGCACCGCGCTCCGCGCTCCGGTCTTTCCCCAATAGGCGGGCGTCCTCGTTCCCGCCAGAGTGGACGCCTTTTCGATGTCCCACACAACCGAGTCCGCCTTGAGATCCGGATGCCGCCTGTTGCTGCTGATGATGTCGCTGTCCTGCGCTGAAGTGCGCAGCGAGATCGACGGACCGCCGATCGTAGACAACAACTACAATCTGGATCTGCGGCAGGGCCCCGTCATGGGCTCGTCCCGGCAAGTCGCGTTGGGCGGCGCATACATCGGAGTCGCCGAAGGCATCGCATCGCTGAACTCCAATCCCGCCGGTGTGGCGTTCCGCCTGGAACGCTCGACGACCCGGTTCGACTGGGATTGGACTGCCGGCCTGACCAACCTCGATAGCAAGGACTTCGACAACAACGGCGTAACACCGCCCGACTACAAGAGTCACCGGATCCGGTCGCTGGGACTGATGGGGCAATACGGGCCATGGGGACTCGGCGTGCTGAACAATGCAGAAATCATCGCACTCGAGAACCCCGATGATGACGACAGCGAATATGTACTGAGTGTCACCTCGCTGAGACTCGGCCGGCAGTTTCTGGATCGCGAACTGACGATCGGTGTCGGACTGCACGCGACGACCAGCAAACTGCGAACCGAGACATTGGACGCGACGCTCGGGCAACTTTCCGGCGTCGGGTGGGATGTGGGTGCCTTGTGGAACCCGGAACGCGGGCCATGGCGGTTCGGCGCGTCGTTCTCCTCTTCCATCCTGACCGATGAGCTCGACAATCCCGGCGACACTCCGGTTACAGTGAACGGCCTGGTGGTTCCGCACCAGGTGATTCTGCCTGCGACTTTTGGAATGGGCGCGTCCTACGCCGTGGAGTCCGCTCCGTTCTGGAAGGACCACAAATGGCTGGTCAGCGGGGATCTGCTCTACACCGAGTCGAGCGACAACGCGGTGGGTGTCGAATCGGTGCTGGCGCAGAGGATTCAGCCCGTCGGAACTCATGACACCATCAGTGTTCGAGTTGGATCAGAGCTGGAAGCAATACCAGGCCGGCTGCGGCTTCGATTGGGCAGCTACTACGAACCTTCCAACTACGAAGGCGTGTCGAGCCGTACGCACGTGACTGGCGGATTCGAAGTCCGCCTGTTCCACACCAGCCTCTGGGGCGAATACGACTGGAGCCTGACCGCGACGGTCGACTCCGCGCGCGACTATTTGAATGTCCTGGTGTCGATCGGGTTCTGGTATTTCTAGGCGGTGCCTAGGCGGTGCCGGGTCGCGGGTTCGCGGGTTTTCGTGATCAATCCTCAGCGCGCACAGCCTTCGAACCCGCGAACCCGCGGCCCGGCACCGGGCGCGAGGCGCGATGTCGGAACACGATTCACCGAGTCGTCCTTGATGAACCCATCCTGGAGACTCCCATGACCATGCAAGCCGATTCCGACGCAATCCGCACCCTCGTCGAAGGCATCAACAGGGCGCACAGCGATCGCGACGCCAGAGCCATCATCGCGCCCTTCGCTTCCGATGCCACTCTTTTCGACCTGTCTCCGCCTCTTGCGCACGGAGTGAGCGAGAAGGCAACCGCCGCGTGGCTCGATACGTGGGACGGACCCGTAAGCCGTAAGGTGCACAACCTCGAGATCACGGTCGGTGGCGATCTCGCCTACGCACACGGCTACATCCACACGGCCGCCGTCAGCAACGCGAGTGGGGCGCTCGCTGAATGGTGGTCGCGCGCTACGTTCTGCCTTGCCCGCAGGGCCGGCAGATGGCTCATCGTCCACGAGCACACATCGGTGCCCTTCTATATGGATGGCAGCTTAAAGGCTGCGCTCGATCTGAAGCCGTGAGGCGCCAGGTCGGGGCCCTGTTGTTTTCGTGCGCTGAATGCGCGGCCCGGCACCAATTTCCTGGCTAGCGCTTCGGTACGATTTTCCTTCAAGAAGCGGTGCTGCACGATGGGAGCCGAACGAACCGGGAACGGATCTCAGCGACGGAGGCACCATGAGCGCACGAGCAGACTTCCAGGTGTTCACCTTCAATGAGCATCTCGGTGACAACCAGGGTGACATCGACACGGACTTCGATTTCAAAGGCCAGCGCTCGTCGAAGCGGACGTTCCAGATCAATCAAACACTGTTCGAGGTCGACGGATACGTGAGCTATCAGGTCTCACACGTCGATGAACTGGCGCACGAGATCCTCATCAACGACCAGCCGCTGCCCGCAGTCGACGTGTTCCGAACTGGACAAGGGGATCACACCGGTCTGCAGACACATACCGACGTCATTCCAGCCCGCTTTCTCAAGACGGGCGCGAACACGATTCAGTTCGAACGGCACGGCGGCGACAATTTCCTGATTCATCACGCCATCGTGCATTGGCGAGAGATCGACCCGTGATGTTCGAGGTTGAGTGTCGCCGCGAGGATGAGTGGCCCGCAAGGGGCAGGCAAGATGAAACTCTCGGCGGCGATGATTGGAGCCTTCACACTCAGCATGAGCATCTGGGCAGGCGCTCAGGATCTACCAACGTGCAGTGACGCGTGGGTAAAGAAGGATGCGGAGTGCAAGAAGCAATGTGCCCACGACACCGAGAGAGGATTTCGCTGCATCCGCGAATGTAGGGGCGACGCCAAACCTGGCGCAGAGGTCTGCAAGCCACCTGCGGTGCCAACGCCGCCCGCAAACTAGCGCCTAGTGGCGCACGCACGCGACGTCGAAGTTTCGGGCTCCGCGTCAGGTGCCGGGACGTATGTTCGTACGTTTGCTCACCTTGGGATACTTCACGGTCCGTAGCCTCGAACGTACGAATGTACGGGCACCGAAGCTCCGAATCTCCCGCGCCCAAACCCGCGAACCCGCGGCCCGGCACCTACCGGACGACGCTGCGTTCAGCGATTCGACTAGACACTCCAAGAATCATTGGGCGAGCGACCTAACGTTCGCAATCGGCAATCCCTGATCGGATCAGTACGCATCCACACTTTCGGATGTCCGGTCTTCGGCGCGGAAATACTGTGCGCCACTTCGCTGGCAGCTCGCTCCGTCATCGCCGAAGTTTGCCGTTTCATCGGGCCAACGGCCACAACAAACAAGAGTCCTTCCTTCATGCAAATCATGTCGACGCGACCCCGCGCGGTCGCCGCCGTCGCCGCGCTTCTGGTCCTTGCAGCCTGCGGTGCTCCAGCATCACTGACGATCAACCTCACGGTGACCGGTCTCGATGCACAGGGCCTGCAGATCGTAAATACGGTGGGCGACACACGCTTGGACATCGCGGCGAACGAAACCACAAGCAAGGTCAAGGTGAAGGACACCGATAGCAGCTCGGGCGGCGGCCTCTACACATGGAACCTGGAGATTTCACGCCAGCCGCAGGGTCAGACCTGCGTACTGTCCGGGGACATCAGCGGCAACTATGAAATTGTCGGAGAGCACGGCCATGACATGGACCGTGACGTTACGGTCACATGCACGACTCCCGTGCCGGCACACACCGTCGGCGGCACGGTGCACGGTCTCACGGCCCAAGGCCTGATTCTCGCGCAGGGCTCCGAACAGCTCGCGATCGAACCCGGCAGCACCGTGCTTTTCGCGTTCCCTACAGCGGTCCAACAAGGCGCGGCGTATGCGGTATCCATCGCGCAGCAGCCGCAGAGCCAGATCTGTTCGGTCGCCGACGGCGCCGGAACCATGCTATCGGCAGACATCGCCAACGTGGTGGTCAGTTGTGCAACCCTGAGCGGCCAGCTATCCGTTGGCATCACCGGGCTGGGCAACCACGCCGGACTCAAACTCACGAACGGCACGACCGAGTACGACGTGCCCGCTGGCGCCGGCAGTTACGCGCTGCCCGACCCGGTGCCGGTGGGCTCGCAGTACAGCGTGGTCGTCAGCGGCATGCCCGCGGGCCTGTCCTGCACGTTCGCCGCTGCAACTGGCGTATTTCCCGAGTCCGCAGCAGGTGGCGTGCTGGACATCGGCACCATCGCCTGCGCGGCACAGCCGTTCGACATCCGCGGCACCGTCGCTGGTCTCGGCAATACCACGGGCCTTGTGCTCGACAGCGCCGGTGAACAGCTCGCCATTGCCGCCAACGCCACGACCTTCGCGTTCACGCAGGGAGTCACGTTTGGTTCGGCATGGAGCGTGACAGTGAGCAGCCAGCCGGCGGGGCGCACCTGCGCGGTCAGCAATGGCAGTGGCACAGTACCGGCGCACGACATCACCGATGTCGCGGTCACCTGCAGCGTGAACACATACTCGGTCGGCGGGAGCATCAGCGGCCTCGGCAGCGCCACCGGATTGCAGATCGCCAATCACGGCAGCGTGGCGCTCACCGTGTCCGCGGGCGCGAGCAGCTTCGAACTCGCAGACGCACTTCCCTCCGGCACTGCCTATGCACTGTCCGTCGCCGCCCAACCGATCGGTCTGCCGGCTGGACATAGCTGCGCATTCTCGGGAGGTGCCAGCGGCACCGTCGCAGCGGCGAACGTGACACATCTGCAGCTCGTCTGCGGCCCCGTCATGTACTCCATCGGTGGATCCATCAACGGCCTGACGACGAGCGGCCTGCAGCTCATGGAAATCTACAGCTCGCAGACGCTGTCTCCGGCTGCCAACGCCGCGGTGTTCGGCTTCCCGGCCGCGGTCAATCCGGGAGACGCCTACGATGTTTCTGTGACTCAGCAGCCTGGGGGCCAGTACTGCGAAGCATCGAATACCAGCGGCACGGCGACGCAGGATGTAACGAGCGTCGTCGTCGACTGCTGGGTCGGCTACACGATCGACGGCACCGTAACAGGCCTTCCGGCGAGCAGCATGGGAGGCGTGGCACCTTTGTTGCTGACGCTCACCGTCAACGGCGCGTCATCACCGCAGTTCTGGAAGCCGGTCTTTGTCGCAGGAAATTTCGCGATCGACGACGGCGCCGGCCATGCACCGTTTGCCGCCGGCACGCAGTACACCGTGGCCATCGACTCGACCAATGGTTACGTCTGCACGATCGACAGCGGTGCCTCGGGCATTGTCGGGGCGACCAACGTGACCGACATCCAGGTCAGCTGCCACTGATCAGCCGGTGCCGGGTCGCGGGTTCGCGGGTTTCCTGGCCAACCCAGCAGAGTGCGACCCTCGTCTTGCATAACCTTCAAACCCGCGAAGCCGCGGCCCGGCACCGAAGCGCCGAAACTTCTTTCAGGTACCCCACTGTCAGCGCGGTGAGGTGCAGCTTGAGTCTTTCGAACGTACTACGATCTCCGCCCGCCTCGATCACTGCGCGTGTCGGCCCTACGATGGATGCGATCAGCATGCTACTTACGAGAAGCGGCTGGTCGAACTTGGCGTCACTGGCCGTTATCAACATGTCGTGTACGGCCTGAGCACACCGGCTCGACTCCTCCTTGACGATTGCATCGGCATTGACCGCGGCCGTGGGGAGGTAGAGCGCGCGTGAGATGTCTGGCCTGCGCGTTTTCGCATCGACAAACACAGCCATCATAGTCGCGCACATTGCTTCGATCGTCTGCCCGTGTACCGACTTGCAGGCAGCAATCGTCTCATCGACGACTCCACCCACATGTCTCCTCACGATTGCCGCGAGCAGGGCGCGCTTGTTCGGGAAGTACTGGTAAAGCGAGCCGATGGAAACCCCGGCTCGTTCGGCAATCTGAATCGTCGTGGTCTTGTCGAACCCGTTCGCGAGCAAAACGTGAATAGCTGCTTCGAAAATAGCGTCGATGGTGTCGCGGGAACGCCGCTGTTGCGGCTTCTTTCTGGGGTTCAGCGATCCGGCTGCGTTCCTTCTCATATGCGAATAGCCCGGCGATGCAGACTTGCGCAAGATACCTCGCATGCGCACATTCGAATACCGGTTCCATTTCGCGATGACGCTCTTCGGCCTTCTGCTCAATGGCCAAAGTCTGGCTTGCGAGCCGCCGGCGGGATTTGTCAACCCACCCCGCCCCGAGATCGCTCCGCTCGAGCAACTAATGAGTCACGCCGAGCAGAGGGAAATCCCCCAGCCACTTGCCGTCGTCCTGCAATCCGCGAATCGTCCGCTGCGTATCGATCCGACGAAAGACCTGCCTGGCGTCAGTGGTACTTTCAGGCTGTCAGACGGCCCGTATGGCAGCGTCGGTGCGCGCAGACTCGTCTGCCTCACGGATGGCTCGACGTCGGTCGAAGAGGTGCTGAACACTGATTCGAATAGCGAGAGCAGCCGTTTCAGGTACGTGGTCTGGAACCACACCAACCCCAAGTTTCGTAATGTCGCTTATGCGGTGGGTGAGTTCGTCCGTACGCAACCCGCGCCCGACAGGACCACCGTCACCTGGACGTATCGATTCGCGCTCAAGAGCGGCCTCAGCATCGAGGAAAAGTCTCGTTTCCAGAAAATCTTTCTCGAGCAGGAATTCGCCGGCTGGATGCGCACCCAAATGGATCGTGCGCCTTCGGTGCCGGCACCGAAGGCGCCATAGCGTCACTTCCGCAATTGCTCCAGCTGACTCAGCGAAGGCAGCATCCGAGCGTTGCAGCTCTGCTGGAGTCAAACCCGCGAACCCGCGACCCGGCACCGGACGCCTACCAGGCGTACTCGATGATCAGGCCGAGCAGCGGCAGAGTTTCCTCCTCCTCGTCGACAATCTCTCCCGTCAGGATGTTGAACTCGGGCTGCAGGCCAGCCGGACCGCCATAAACGTTCAGCACGTCCGCGAACAGCACAAGATCCACCGGGCCGATCCGACGACGGTAATCGACGCGCACATCGAGTGAGTGGAACGCATCACCGCGATCCGCATTCAAGTCGAACCTCTCTTGCGAATAGCGCACGGGCGGGTTCGGCGCAAGCACGTCATCGTGCACGAGGTAGCGGTACGTTGGCAGCCCGGAGCCATACTTCCATCGCGCCGCTATCTGCCATCGATCATTGATCTCCCAGCGCCCGCCGACAGCGACGAACTGCTCGCGATTGAAGTCCCAGTCGTACTCCCCACGCCCGTCATTGTCGTCCACCCGGTAGCGATTCCAGGAATAGACGAAGTCGGCCGACCAGCCCCGATCGAACCTGCGCCTCAACACCAGGTCCACGCCGGTGTTAGTGCCCTCTCCATCATTGGTGATTCGACCGCTCGTGCGTCCGCTATCAACGAGCCGGTTATCGAGATCCTGAAAGTACGCTTCTACGAGCAGATCCAGGTCGTCGCTCAGCCGATAGTCGAAGCCGAGGCTGAGATGAGTAAGCCTTTCGCTCTCGAGATCGAAGTTATCAGGGTCGGCCGCACGCGCCAGGTTGCTTGGCGGTTCATAGAAGATGCCAGCCGTTGCCGAGAATCTCAGCCGGGGTGAAATCGCATAATTGAAGCCGAATCGCGGCGACACCAGGTCTTCGTCCCCAAAGCCATTGCGATCGTAGCGAAGGCCCGCACGCAGACTGGCATTGCCCCAGTCAAACAACTGCTCGCCGTAAACTCCGTAGTTGGTTTCGCTTGCGCTATAGACCGAGTCGATCTCATCTGGCTGCAACACAATGTAGTTTGCGTTCGGGGGGCGCGGATCGTCGGACTCGTAGATATAGCGTATCCAGTCCTCCCGAAGGTCCGTCGAATAGTCGAGATCGTTGCTCGTGAGGTGCAGCCCGGCGATGAATATCCCAAGGCCGTTCCCGACAGACACATCGCTGCGCCAGCCGAACTCCGACTCCTTTTCCTTCACAGTCAGGAGTTTCTCGCGCACCGGAACCTGGTCGGCTGGCGTACCCGGGGGCACCAGGTCCGGGTAGGCCTCGCCCTCGGACGACACCCGGTCGCTCTCACGGTAGTAGATACGGTTTGTCCATTCGCCATCGTTGCCGAACATCCGCCGCCAGGTGCCACCGATGAGCGCAAGGTCCTGGTCTTCGTTCTGCAACGTGACGTCCTCGATGCCCTCGTCCTCCTCGGCAGCGAGGATGTGGTTGACGTCCCGCGAATACTCCTCAGGCGCGTATACGGCGAGAAACTCGAACTCGTCGTCATCATCGAGACGTGTATGCGTCTTCAGGATTACGTCCGTGGACACCGGCGCACCCAAAGACTCTTCCTCAATCATCTCGAAGAACTGGCCGAAATCGAATTGCCGCGCCTGCAGGAACATCGTCGTGTTGTCGTGGAAGCCACTCGGTCCCTCGTAGAGGAATTCGGCACCGGCGAGATCGAGACGCAGGCTGGCGACAGGCGATGGCGCGCCATCCACGACGTCGAGTTGCAGGAGCGACGCGTCGCGGCCCCCGAACTCCGCGCTCCAGCCGCCAGGCGAGAATTCCGCTCCGGCAACGGCATTGGGTGCAAATATGGAATAGCGGCCGCCATTGATGATTTCGTCCTCCTCGCCCAGCGTCTGCTCGAAGTGCACGACTTGCTGGAACGGGAAGCCATCGACATAGATGAGGTTGCTCTTGGGGCCATGGCCCCGCACGGAAAAGGCCGCAAACTCGCCGTTGGAGACGACCCCTGGCAGGCCGCTCAGCGCGCGCATGACGTCGCTGCCGCTGCCAGGCGCGTTGCGCAGCTCGTCGCGGCTCAGGAATCTGTCCGAGACGCCGCCGAAGGGATCTGCCTCGAGTGCACGAGCGATAACGACGACCTCGTCCAACGAGTCGGATACCGGCTGCAGTTCGAAGCGAAGTCGGCCTGTCCGTTGTTCCAGTACTCGCACCGCCGGCTCGACGGCCGTGACGTATCCGGCCGATTCGGCACGCAGTCTAAAGAAACCGTCTTCCAGGCTGTCGAGCAGCGCCTTGCCTTCAGTTGTCGTAGCCGAGCGCACCTCGCCGTCGCGCGATTCGGCCGTAATCGTCACACCATCGACAGGCCGGCGCGTCACGGCATCGACGACCTCCACCGATATCGCGCCTACGTCGGCAACAGCGGGGGTTGTCGCAAGTAGCAGCATGAGGGCGGCCTTCTGCAAACCGAATACAGCCTGATGGAAACTGCGTAGCTGGTGAGACATGGTGAGGCGTAGTGTGGTGATCTCAGGTCAATCTTGCTGCGCCGTGGCTCGTCCAGCGCGGCCCTTTGTACCAGCGGCGCGAATACTTCACGAACCGTCGTCCGCCAACCCGAATGGAACGAGTGGTACCGCCGCCTGACGGACTCGAAGATCACGTCGGTCAACACAGGCGCGGGGATGTCGACCTCCATCAGCCGCATTCCAGCCGCCCGGCGAGAACCCGGCGCCGCCTATGACGTTCGATCACTCTGCCAAGTTGCGCGAGAACTGGATTCTCTTCGTCTACGATGATGGACTTGCCTTCGAGTACTTCTGGTGGCTTCTTGGACGCTACGTATGAATCGCAACGCCGCAGTCAGTAGCGGAACAGTTTTCGGAGCCTGGGCGCTGGGGCGCTCCATCGCGGTCGTCGGCGCTCTGCTCGTCATCACCTTCGTGGTGATCGAGCCGGAGGCCAGCCGGGGTTTGGGCGTAGCGGCAAGAACGGTCTTCTGGGTGATTCACGTAGGGCTCGGGCTTGTCTCCCTCTATGCCGCAAGCTGGCTCGTTCTACCGCACATGATGAAATCCTTGCCGGCGTGGCTCGTATTGCTAGTCGCTGGGACCGGTGGTGCGCTACTCGTCACGCCGGTGAGCTACCTGGTCGAACACGCGCTGCCGGCATCGCTGATCGCTGTCGAAGACGAGGACGGGTGGCTGGATGTCTTCGCCAGCCGGGGTTGGTGGCAAGCCATCGCGGCCGAATTCCTCCAGCTTGCACCGGCAACGTTGAGCTTCTGGATGATCATCAATCTGCCGCTTTTCGCGCAGCGCCGGTCGTTCGGCGATGCGCGAGACCCCAACGCCGGCTCGGCCGAGCCGGTCGATCTCGACAAGGCGGAAGCGGGTCGCTACGCCGAATCCGCCCGGGCGGAGTTCATCAGCCGACTACCCGAATCGCTGGGAACGAACGTCATTGCGATTTCTTCCGACCTTCACTATCTGCACGTCTACACGGACCTCGGCCGCTGCATGATTCTCGGTTCTCTGCAGCAGGCCGCGGATTCATTGGGGGAATCCGGCTTGCGGGTCCATCGAGCCCACTGGGTGGCACGAGGCGCTATCGTGAAAATCGTCAAGAACGGCCATCAATGGTACTGCCTGCTATCCAACGACCTGAGGATACCGATCAGCCGCCGCAACAAATCCACTGTCGCGGGCTGGTTCGGCCATACGACCAAAATCGTCCCGGTCAGGAAAAGCAGGACGGACGCGCATTGACGCGGAGCCGGTGCCTGACGCGGAGCCGGTGCCGGGTCGCGGGTTCGCGGGTTTCCTGGTCAACCCAGCAGCGTGCGACTCTCGTCTTGCGTAACGTTCAAACCCGCGAAGCCGCAGCCCGGCACCGAATGCCGACGCGGAGCCGGTGCCGGACGCGGAGCCGGTGCCGGGTCGCGGGTTCGCGGGTTTCCTGGCCAACCCAGCAGCGTGCGACTCTCGTCTTGCGTAACGTTCAAACCCGCGAAGCCGCAGCCCGGCACCGGACCTGCGTTGACCTGCGTTCGGCACCGGACCTGCGTTAGTGAGATAGGAATCGGCGTAGCCACAGGTTCCCGGAGCAACGGTACCCCGTTCAGGGACCTCAACTACAGGGAGAAATGTATGCGCCGATTCCTTCTCCTTTTCGTGGGGATCGCAGTAGGTAGCCATGTCGCTTTGGGTACCGCTTTGGCGCAGAACCAATTCATGAATCCGTCGCAGCAAGCGCGGCTAAACCAGGCAATCGTGAGGAACAACCTGCCCGAGACGCAGGGCGTCATCCTGGAGGCGTGCGATCGGTCGTTGAGCGAGTCCAGGGACGGCAGTCGCACGATGGACGATCGTCTCATCAGCGCGCAGGAGGCGCGGCTCTGCTTCAGATCCAACCAGGAAATCGTGGCCGCTCAAACGAGCGATCCGAATGCAGACCGAATAGTCCAACCGCATGTGGAACTCGCTGAAGCCTCGGTGAAGGAGACCAAGAGCGCCACCGAGTTCATGGGTCTGACGTGGGGGCTGGGCTTCGGCTATTCATTCGGAGAAGACGAGGCCATCGACGACGCCACCATCGTTGATGGCGTGGTCCGCGTCAATTCTCGCAAGAAAGATCAACCCCGGGCGGTTCTCGAGTTCCACCGATACTTCTGGTGCAACAGCGGAAGAACGAAACTAGACCGCGGATGCGGTCCCTTCGTCGCGGTAGCCGCATCGGAAGACGATGTCCTTGCTGGCGTCGGCGTTGGCTTCATGTACGGCCGAAAATCGACGCCGAGCGATACCGAAGGTTTTTCGGTCGGCATTGGCGTCGTCCTCGATGGCAACATCAAAGACCTCGCTGACGGGTTCAAGGAGAACGAGCCCCCGCCGGGAACCGAGACCGCCGTGAGATACGAAACCAAGTCCCGCTGGTCCGCACTGATCATCGTGTCTCGCACGTTCTGACCTCGTGCACAAATGCTCTGATGTCCATCCCTGACAGAAAGGCAACTACACCATCACTCTCAGCAGACTTTACCCATCTACTCAGGAGCATCCGGATGTCCACGACAGTTCTTGCCGCCGTACGGTGGTCGCTTTACACGAGCGACGAGCATCAGGCCGGTACGGACAATGAGGTTACCTGCGAGCTTCTCAGAGATGATGCGCCAATCTGCATTGTCAGACTCGAACACGGGGACACGGAACGTCTTGATAGGAACAGGCAGGATCGAGTGATCTGCACTTTCAAGAGGCCGTATCTGATAACCCCCGTCAACCCCCGCCTGTCGCTGGGGGTCGCCGGCATCGAATATCCTCAAGGTTTCAGCGGGCACATGAAGATGCGACTTCGCATCTCAGGGCCTGATCGCTGGATCAAGGACGCTATCGTGGTCGAGGGCCGCATCGGCGAGTTATTTCGAGACTCCGAGGGCGGCGCTCTGCTGGTCTCCGACGACGGCGATCCGTGGACCGACCTCGGGACATTCGACAAGAGGAAGGTCCTCAGTACCGACGCGAATGAAGGAGTCTCTGCCCTGACCTTGATCTTCTAGAGACCTCACCCTGCCGTAGGGAGCGCTGACTGACAACACGATCGATCCGCGAATCCGCGTCAGTTCAATAGTTGTTATGCTGTGGCGTCTGAATGAAGAACGCGATTGAGGTCATCCGCCTCGTCGTTCCAGTTCTGACGACACTCGGGGTCAGTTGGGCATCTTCCACGCAAGGGGCAGGCAAAATGAAACTCTCGGCAGTGATGATTGGAGCCTTCACACTCAGCATGAGCATCTTGGCAGGTGCTCAGGATCTACCGAAGTGCAGTGACGCGTGGGTAAAGAAGGATGCCGAGTGCAAGAAGCAATGTGCCCACGAAGCCGAGAGAGGATTTCGCTGCATCCGCGAATGTCGGGGCGACGCCAAACCTGGCGCAGAGGTCTGCAAGCCACCTGCAGTGCCAACGCCGCCCGCAAACTAGAGCCGGTTTAACGCGCCGCTACGGCCGGCGCGTTCCGATCTGCCCATACAGATGCAGCCGCGTTTGCAAGCCTTCGCCTTCGAAGGTGACTTCGACAGCCGATGCTGGATGAATGAATCGCCGAGGAGCACCCTTGATCGGCTCGAGTGCGTATCGATCGCCATTCGGAAACACCAGCGTCAACTGCTTTTCGTAGACCACGGAAACATCCCGTCCCCGTGGGAACGTGTAGACACCGGCAAGCGATTGCAGCACTTCAACTGGTTGAGTCACGCGGGTGACTCGCACCTCGCGAAACGCCGTCCACTCATAAACACGCGAAACCGCTGCGAGGAACTCGGCGCCGAGGTCACTGCCAGCATCTGAGTTGCTCAGGTACACAGCGCCGTCGCCGGTGCGCAGGTTCAGCGTCATCCCTGCCCGGTAGCCTTCGGTTCCGCCATAGTGGGTGATGAACACCTGGTCAGCTTCACCAATCAGGCGGAAGCCGTACGCATGCCGCTCGATGGGCGCGGCCAGAAGTTCGCGAATGCTGGCCTGGGAAAGGACCTTGCTGTTGCCGTTGTGGGCTTTGTAGATCTCGAGCAGAAACGCCGCCATATCGTTCGCGGTTGCCCAAAGTCCGGCTGCGGCCTGCTCCGGATGATTTCGCCAACCATCCGGTACGATGCTGCCATCGGCTCGATGCCCGCGAGCAATCCGCTCACGGATCGCGGGCGGCGGCGGTTGCGCATAGGTCGCCTGCTTCATTCCGACTGGATCGATGAGCCATTCGGACATGATCTGTTCAAATGGCTTGCGCAGCTGATCCTGAAGAGCAATCTCAATGACGGTGTAACCGCCGCCGGAATAGATGAGCGAAGTACCGGGTTCGTTCAGCACCTCCACCTTGCGCGAGTTGCTCGGTGGTTCTGCGCGCACGATCTGCTGATCAGTGGGCAATGCTTCGGTCTGCGCGTAACCCGCGTATCCGCCGGGTGTGATCCCGGCGGTATGCGCGAACAGGTTGCGGAACGTCACCGGGTTGCCCTCGGTCTGCCGCCCCGCAGGGAGATCATAGGAAACGAGATACGAGTCGATGTTCCTGTCGAAGTCGATCAGCCCCGCCTCCTTCATCCGCAAGGCCGCAAGCAGTGTTACCGGCTTCGCGAGTGAACCCGCCTGAAACAGACTGTCGCAACCCGCTTGCGCGCTATCGACGCCGAGCACACCCCACGCACTGCTCCAGTCCAACTTGCCATCGTTGATGACAGCCACGGACAGGGCGGGCGTCTTGTGCGCCGCCATGCGTGACTCGATGCGGACGGGTGTGGTTTCACCTTCGAAAACCACGCGAGGGAGCATGTTGTGCTCGATCTGCTGCTTCCTTGCGTTTTCTTCGCCACTGCAGGTCCAGCGCTGCGGGGCTTCGGGCGGCTTCGCCTCAGGCTGTGTTGTTGCGCACGCGGTGATACCGGAGATCAGCACTATGCATATGACATGTCGATGCATGACGACTCTTTTGGTGAGGGAAGTGCAGAGGAACAAGAGGACAGGAAGGTACGCATGTCGTTTAGACACACCAGCGTTTTCCGCGCGCGACGCATCGTGACACATCGGTGTGCTTCTGAGCCGGTGAGATTGCCGGCAATACATATATGCCGGCGTCAGGTCGGAGCGGTGGGGATTAAGTCGATATTCGGCTGGGAATCGGTGGGTGTCCTAGTCGCTACGCACCCGTTGACGCCTCTGGCCAGCAGCCAGACTCCGGCGATAGCCTCGAATACTGCGCCAGGGAGGAAAGCGATCATCACCCACTGTTTCAACGCTGGAAACAGGATCACCAGCACTGCGACCGCGCCCATCAGTGCGTACGTGAAGACGCCCCATCCTGCGAGCCAGCGTGGGATCAGGCGGCTGCGCCAGAACAACCAGAAGAAGAGCGCGCCGCCCACGGCCATGACGATGAGAATCAGGTAGAGCCCGGATCCATGCACGTGCTTGAAGAGCATGGTGAGCGATTGGCGCTGAGCATCGGGAAACGCGCCCACGAGGTCATCGCGCATCAGGACGGCGAAGGCGGCGTACTTCAGCAGCACGAATGTCGCTCCCATCGCTCCTTCCATGAGCCGACAGAAGGCAGCCGCGAACGCGATGCCGCGATCGACGTCGCGAAGGGTGGCGTACATGGCGGCGGCGGAGATCGTCACAAAGAGGTAGAGCGCCGTCTCCGCGACGAGACCCGTGCGGAATAGAAAGTCTGCCTGGGACAGGCCAGCGGACTCTCCTACTGCGTTCAGGTTCCAGATCCGGCCAACGGGTCCGAATGAGATGTAGAGTCCGAGGGACACGTAAGAGATGTAGGCGAATCCCGAGAGCCGCGCCATGGCCTGGCGCCGATCCGTAGTCCCGGTGTTGCCCGGCGCCAATAGTGGCAGCGGTACTGAAGGAGTGATTGGCAGCTCCGTCGACATGGCAAATCTCCGGTATCGGTTCGCGTCGCCCAAGGACACGAATCAATGGGGAGAAGTTGCAACGTCGAGGCTTGTGAGTTCGTCGAGGACCCGCATTCCCGCGCCGCCGAGCGCTATCCCGCTTCGAATGCGAGCTACTGGGAATTTCAGCGTCACTGCACATTGGGCGTACCGGATCGAGTCCGTGGCGTAACGCCCCTGGTTCAAGAGCGATTCGAGACAGCTCAGGCGCGAGGCTTGCCGCCGCGAGCGGCCAACGCGCAGCCGACTGCCGCAAGTAGTCCGACTACTGCGCCGGCGAGGCCAAACATTATTCCTGAGGCCTCACTACCCACATACTCCGAAGCGACGCCGTTCAAAGCAGAACACAATCCGATTGTGACCCCGGCCAACGCCAGCAAGGGCCCTACGATCGTGCCTGGACGAACATTTCTCATGCAGCACCGTACGTCAGAGGTATCAGCGGCCAATACACGCCCGAGCCGCTTCGGTAATGCCAGTGAATACGCTACCTGGCAAATGATCGCTGACGAATGAAAAAAAGGACGAGATGGGACTCGTGATGTGAATATCTGGGTTGGCGCAGACGACCCGGCACCGGAGCCCATCACTGGAGCTGCGATTGGGACACCGTACCGAACTACGGAGACACCCATCTCGAACTGCGGCGATGGGTCCTGGGAATCCATTTCGCGGCGAGCTACTTGGGATACCCATCAGTTCTCGGACGCAATCGATGGGTGTCCTGGGAACTTCCCACCGCCACAAATCCAACGAGAGTTTGATAGACCCGCTGGTGTGCCTGAGCATGACCAGGACGAATCCGACCGCCGATGCGCGAACCGCAAGACAGGCGGAAGCAGACTTCCGTTCAGTTGACGCATCAACTGACAGAGCCTACCGTGAATTCGATCTCGGTACGCTTCGTCGATTGCACGCGTACGTGGCCGGCGCTCCATTGGGAGCAGGCAACGGAGTTCGCGTTCGGAGGGCTGAAACATGCCGTTCCGCAAATTGACCTGGGCGATCGCTCTCGCGATGTTCGCCGGCAACGCGCCCGCAAGCGCCTCGCGCTACGAGATTGCGACTATCACCATCACCGACCTGGGAACGCTCGGTGGTCAGGAGAGCGTCGCCAGGGACATCAACAATCTCGGTGACGCAGTCGGCTGGGCGCACAAGGCGGACGGACGGCAGAGTGCATTCATGCATCTCGCCGGAGTGATGGCCGACATTGGCTGGAACCTGGCCAGTAACTACGACACGGAAGCGACGGGTATCAACAGCCTGCGCAGCGCCGTGGCGATTGCCCGCGCCCGTACCGACCTGCGACCGCATGCCGCCACCTACTCGTACGGCGGATCCATGGTGCTCATGGACGAGGGCATCCATCCCGACGTTGCCAGAATGTGCAACTACAGGAGCCTGGTGCAAGCGCTCAACGATTCCGGCATGGCGGTCGGCGCGATCAGCATCCAGACACCGACATCGCGCTGCTACCCTGCATACGAACCGGCCTACTGGACGCACGTGTTTGGCGTTCCCGAGACGCTCGACGTCGGACTGCCCGGCGGCCAGAACTTCGACGTCAACAATCACGGAACCTTCGTGGGCATGGCGAACGAGTGCTGCGTTCGCGTCGATCACAAAGCGTTCCGCTGGCATTCGGGCGTGTTGACGGCGGTGCCTCTGCCACCGGGTATGGGAATCCTCGGCTCAGGCGGTCCTGCCCGTGGCATCAACGATGGCGGTCAGGTAGTCGGTGAGTTCTACGTCCTTGGTGAGTCCGGCGCCAGGCTGCGTCGCGCATTCTTCTGGGACGGCGTCGGTGCGCACTCGATCTTCACCGGAGTGCTGCCAACCGGAACCGAGAGCATGGCCTATGAAGTGAACCGGCAGGGATTCGTCGTCGGTGTCGCCGACAAATGGACGATCTCTCCGCTGCCAGGTCCTCCGGGATATCGCCGCAATCACGGCTTCGTGTGGCATCCCAGCATCGGCATGCGCGAACTCCCGAAGCTGCCCGCCAGCGGCTACTCAGGCGGGTGCGAGGCGTACGCCGTAAACGACTTGAGCCAGGGACGCGTCCAGATCGTCGGCTACTGCAACTCCGGCTCGCGGCGGCGCGCGGTGCGCTGGGACGTGAGTGTCCGGTTCCTGGGTCCTTCGTGAGTCAACGCCAGCGATCGTGATTCGGCACCGGGCCGCAGATTCGCGGATTTTAGCCGCAGTCTGAGTGCAGCAATGGTCCATTCGACATGACTCGCCATCCAGGACGCATCGAATCCAACGCTCTGTTCTTTCCGTTAGCTCTTGAGAATCAAATCCGCGAATCCGCAGCCCGGCACAGCTAGTTACTGGTACCGGGTCGCGGCTTCGCGGGTTCACTTTGATGAAGTACGCAAATCTGCCGCCTGATCCGCCTGAACCAAACCCGCGAACCCGCGGCCCGGCACGGGTAGGCGCGAAGAACAAAACGCAATCTGGTGCCGGACGCTACTCCGCGAGACGTCCGTCCCTCGGGCCGGACCAGACGACCTGCACGAGACACTTCGATGTCAGGCAGGCATCGCCATGAATCTCGTTCCCCGGCTGAAACCAGTAGCTGCCCGGCCCCAACGTTTTCGCGGATGCGCCGGTCTCCGCTTCACCCCAGTGCTTGAGCTGGCCCTCGATGACCACCAGATGATAGTCCGCAGTGTGTACATGAAGCGGTGTCGGTCCTTGCTTCATCTCCAACAACATCGCCGAAGGGCCGCTCGAAGGATCGCCCCACAGCACAGCCATCTGTGGACCATCCGGCAATCGGGCCACCACCGGAACGAACTTGGCCTCGCTCAACGGGACCACCACCATGCGTTGGCTGCTTGTCCTGTCAGGTACCGCCGCGCACGCCACGGTGAATGCCGCAACCAGGATAACGATCACGCTGAATCGCATGCCGATGCCTCCGATACGCTGGGACTTCGCGACGGACTGGATTCTCGCGCGCCGCCGGAATCACAGCGAGGACTTGCGCAGATCGGCGCAATCGGTGCGACGTGAAATCCCGCCTCAGCGCGCCTCAGCGGGTACCGCGTGTCAGGCGGTGCCGGGTCGCGGGTTCGCGGGTTTCCTAGCCAACCCAGCAGGACGCGACCTCGTCTTGCGTAACGCTCAAACCCGTGAACCCGCGGCCCGGCACCGGCACCGAATGCCGTGCCGGGTATGGCCCGCAATCAATGGACAGCCACCTTTCCCGGTCCGGCACCAACAGCACGCAACGCCTTCGGGATCCACCGCGTCCTTCGGGGTCACCGCGCGCTTCGATGCCGGACCAACCGGAATCACGAACAAGAGCTTCTGCGTGGAATCAGCTGCGTGTCAGTTTGACCGACGAGTACTTGGTATTACCGGGGAAATACGGTGTCGCACCAGCGCCTGTCGCCTTGAATCCGCCGAGGGCAACTCGTTCCCCGACCAGCGCCTGATCGACCACTTCTGTCTCCGAATCCATCCCCGACATTGATTTGAACCCGCCGATGATGGTCTTCTGCGCGGCACTGACTCCTGTCTCGTCGAATGACAGAGTCAACTGACAACCCCGCTGCTGCACTACATGGGTGAGCTCATGCATGGTCGACACGCGGCGGCCATTGGCCTTGATCTCGGCGATCGGAACGACGTCACGACCCCGGACTAGTGCGAACTTTGCGGTCATTCGAGTCTCCCTGGTTGATCCTCACCGTGGGCAGCATCTCATAAGGTGCCCCTCGGCGCCGGCGCGGCCACTTCAATCCAATGCGCAAGCTGCAGCCCGATCCATCGGCTCAAACCACGAACGCACGGCCCGGCACCAAAGGACCACGTACTGATTCGCCAAACCCGCGAACCCGCGGCCCGGCACCGAACGTTAACGTTGACACAACCCATCACTCGCAAAATATCTTCGGCGAGCATCAGCTTCGGTAGGGCTATGGCTTTTCGAGACACCGAATCCCCAACTGAATTGCAGCGGTTTCTTCCTGCCGCACGATAGCTCCATTCGTGCATCAGCTCCGAATGAGTATCTTTGCAATTCACTCAGAAAGTCGCATCTCGGCCGCATGCCAGATCGGTACTAAGGTGTCTGTCGATTGATCGACAAGCGGCGTTCGACGGTGTGGCAACACCGCCGAACGCCTAACCACAGGCAAACCTTACTGAGAGGTCCATCCATGGCTAGGAAGCATCATAAGTCGAAGTCCCGTCCGTCCCGCAACTGCGCTTCTCCGGCGAGTGAAGCGGATCCGAAGACGCGGGGTGAAATTATCGAGAACGAGCGCATGCGGCTGATGAAGGCGCACGCGATCCTCGGGTGTGTTCAGCAGGCGATAGAGAGCGATGGCGTTTGTGCGGGTGATCGGCCGTATTGGCCGGCGGCTATTGAGGCGGCGGGAGAGCTGGTCAATGAGGCGGTCAGGCGGCTGGAGGATTTGGAGTATGCGGAGGGGCGGGAGACGCTAGCGGCTGGGGTTCGGGAGATGGCAGCAGCGTACGACGTGGCGCCTTTGCACTGAAGAACGTCGGGAGCGGGTTCTGGGTTAACCGAACCCGCTTCTCGGCAGGAGTTGGATTGCGTTACGGGTGCCGGTCCTAGTCAGCCCCTCAGGAGCGCGACCTAATCTTGCACAACATCAAACCCTCGAACCCGCGGCCCGGCACCAGAGGCACCGCGGCGGGCACCGAACGCCCGACTGGCACCGAGCATGGACTACAGGGAGTCTGCCAGGAGCTAAGCTGACGCGTCACCCAGTCTGGCGAGAAAGCCCTCTAGTTCCTTGTTGTATGCGGTGTCCTTGGTAAGGCGATCACTAACAGCTTGGGCCAACTGCTTCTTTCCCAAACTCACGCCGTTGAAAGTGATCGGATCCTTCTCATAGGAGATTTCTTCGACCTCTTCAACGGCACAATTGAACTGTGAGGCCACCATTTCTGGTGGATAGAAATACTCGATGCCATTTCGGCTCCAGACAATGACGTTGTCGCTTGCAACTCCCATATTCACGAGTTTTTGCCTCTTGGTGCTGAACCGGCTGTCGAATACGACGAACAGCCTGCTCTGATATGGGCTCTTTTCCAGCGAACCAAATGCTTCCTTCAACGTGTGGATTCTCCCGCTGACATTCCCCTCGCCGCCAGTAGGCGTCACGGTGATTGTTCTGTCTGGAAAGCGACGCGAGATGACGCGCGAGAGGAAAATGATGTCTGCGTCTCCTTCCACGAATACGATAGCGGACGGCAAGAACAAAGACTCTAGATCATTCCCAAGCAGGCGAAACTGCAGCGCGTGGAACTCGCTGACGCTCGTCACTTGCTTAACGGTCAAGACATCGTCTGCCTTCTGAACGTTGAAGTTGCTAGAGAACGCGCGTCTATCCAAGAACAGATGAGAGTGCGTTGCGACGACAACCTGCTTCAGGTGAGGAAAGTGCTTGGCACGACTTTCCGGACTGTAGAGAAGCGTAGCCACGGTCTTTTGGACTTTCGGACTGAGACCGAGCTCTGGCTCATCGATGTAGAGGGCAGAGATTCGGCTATCGACTGCCACACCAAGTACGGTCATCAAGACACGCGTTCCAGTACTGGCTACGCGCATGTTCTGGCCATTCATGTCCACGTAGAACGGGCTGAGCCTGCGGCCTTCGTCGACGTGTTTGATTGTGAACTTCTCACCGATCAGGTCGCTACACAGTTCGAGCAACTTGTCCAGTTCAGCATCGGGGAGTCCGCCCACAATCTGCTCAAGCTTGACCTGCGAATCGTCTTGATTCTGACCCTTCTGAAACGATTGTTGCATGTGGTTGTAGTACATGCCGCGGTACAGCTCTGGCTCGCTAGGCCTAGTATTGAGTGTGTCGACGTGGGAGAACCGACCGACCGCGAGCAAAAAGGCACGCTGGTCGGCACGGAGATACATCTGCTTGAGGATTAGCGACTTTCCGCAATTGTTCGGACCGCAGAGGACCGTTACCGACGCATCCCTGCGCTGTACGAAGAAGTCATCGATCGTCGGCTCGAAGACAAACGGATAGCGAAGAATGTTCTCGTACGTGATGAGCGGCGACTCCTCGCCACGCTGTTGAACAACATACTCAGCCACTACCGTTGTTGAACCGTGGATCTCGAGCGCTTTGTGCATGCTGTCCAATTCTTGCAGCGTCACCGGGCCTTTCCACGTCCGGCTCTTTGGGTCGATATATCTCCATAGACCAGCGGGATCGGAGATTGAAGCTGTTGCCGTCGTTTCGTTCATG
Source organism: Povalibacter uvarum (assembly GCF_014202975.1). Lineage (GTDB taxonomy): Bacteria > Pseudomonadota > Gammaproteobacteria > Steroidobacterales > Steroidobacteraceae > Steroidobacter > Steroidobacter uvarum. Next base: position 29,383 of record NZ_JACHHZ010000007.1, on the reverse strand, counting down.
GCACCCCCTTCATTCATGACACCACGACCTCCAACTGTGTTGCGCCAGCCCGGTCGCTTGCGGACGAGTCGTTTCATCGGCACTCCCGTTCAACTTGCGAAAAAGCAACCAGGAAGCGCAATGCCGTATGGCGGCTCACTCTTGGTAGCACTCGCCTCCCTCGGTGCCCGGGCACCAAAGACGACGGGTCGAAGGTTCGAAGGGTTACTCCGTGTCGAACTCGTCGAGCGGCAACTGGATATCGACGATCCTCCAGGAGAAGGCATCGCGCTTCATCACCCATCTGATGATCTCGCGTTTCTGGTTCGGAGTTTCTACCACGAAGCGATTCACACCCGTGTAGTACGCGCGGTCGTACCTGAAGACTTCTTCGGGTTTCGTCGGCGACTGATCCCGCCCCGCGCCCACCGGGTCCTTACCACTCATCACCGCGCGCAGGCCCGCCGGCGTCATCATGGTGTCGATGAAGCGATCGATGATCATGGAGCTGAACGCCGCACCGAGCACGGCAAATCCACTCTTCTGCTCCGCCATCTCCTTCGTCATGACGACGCCCATCTGGGATTTTACGCTGTCGCGAACGGCCGGAAAGTCGATGTATTGCGAAAGCGCATCGGCATCTCGAGACGCCGCCGCAGCGCGCAGCTGATGCAGCGTGATCCAGGGATTGGCGGCGAGATACACGAGGGCAAGCAGGGCCGCCAGCACCGAAAGCTCCTTCCACGATACGGCGCGACTGGTCTCGGGCTCATACATTTTGTGTCGCTCCATGTTCACTGGAACGAAGAGATTTTCTTCCGATGACTTCGAGAACACAGGCTCTCGACGATGCCACCGCGGGTCGTTCGACTCGTTCATTCGAATGCCTTCCATTCGCCATAACAGCCTAGCGCAGCCTCGGTGCCGGCAGCTTCGTTGCCGGGGCGGGGTTTTGCGGTTCCTCATTCGTACCGGACGGCCAACCCGAAACTCTCCCCGGGCGCCGAACGCCCTAGCCACGCGATTAGCGGCCCGGCACCGGTGCACAGGTACCGAAATGCTGGCGCTCCGCGCCCTACACAGCTCTCCCGTCAACCATCACACCAGGACCCGTTGCCTCCGCGCCATACCAGAGGTTTCGAGACTGAGGGATGGCGAACACCTGCGTCATGTCAAAGTCGCGGAAGAATGCAAAGCGCTCAAGAAGCGTCTTGAAATCCGGAGACGACTCGCACAGTAAGCCGTGATAGAAGATCAAATGCTTCTGAGCTGGCGACGCAGCCGCCTTGAGGAGATTCGCGTATATCTGTCGATCTGCCAGGCGACTTCTGTCGATCAGTCTAAGAATCTGCAACAGCAGATCGAAGTACGGGCCAATGTTGTAAGCGCTATTGATGAACCATGAACTGTAGATTCGTCTCACACTATCCGGCGAATCTCCCTCGCGAACCTTACTCAGACCCCCGTTGTCATAGCCGTTCAAATGATGAACCAGATGGAAGAACGCGTGCCTACCTTGCTGCGCCGGGTCCACGCTGCCGGGATTTCTTACCTCTGATTCAACGCGCTGCAATAGATCCATAGCTGCAAAAAACGTGTTCTCGAAACCTTGCCGCGACACAGCTTCTGCCTGCGCGCGCAGCTCTGCCCGAGTCGCTGCCAGTTCTATCTTTTGCAGCCTGATCGTTAGCCAGAGACCCGAGAGAGCCACGCCCGAGAACAATGCTGTTAGCACACCGAATGTATCGCCGTATGCACCCGACAGTGGGGGCTCCCTCGATGCAACGGCCGTGACCACAACGAGAACAACAACCACCGTGGCAATGACCATCGCAGAGCGACTCGCCCGGCGACTCAGCTCGTCCTCTGTAGGCATGCTCGATGCTCCTTCCATTTACAAGCTCTGCCGGCTCTAAGTACCGGAACATACGTCCGTATCTTGGTTGAGCTTCGAACCTACGAACATACGGCCCGGCACCGAATCCGTACGAACCCGCGAACCCGCGGCCCGGCACCGATGACCTCGTTTGCTCTATGTGATGGCATTGCTGGAAAGCTCGCCAATCAGCAGCTTCAATGCTAGATCGATACTCTCAATGAAACTCGCATGGAGCTTCGACACGTGCCCGACGTTGCGGCCGGGAATACGGACATATCCCGGATACCTGCTCTCAACCGTCGTATCAGCGAGAACTCCTAAGCGCGTCGGAAGCTCGGCGACCAGCAGATACGCTTTCATCGTCGCCTCCACTTCGGCTGCTGTCAGGAGGCCGATTCGATCGAGGAGCTGCTGATACACGCGATCCGGCACATGCAGCGGAACTAACACTGATTGTTGCGATTCATGATCGCCAGTCGTGCTGATCCGATCAGCATACATCGCACGTATGATCTCTAGCTCCGCCCGCAACGCGGTGCGGAGCGCCTGCCTCTCGTGCTTCACCTGGCGCCCATGCTGCTGGCGCGCCGACCTAGCATTCATTCTGATAGTAAGAATCACCCCCGTAAAGCCGAGCAGCCCCACGATGAAAGTCTGAAATCGCACAAAGCCTTCAATCATCGCGTCCAACCCGAAACACATTGAGCGCTCACCTCCTCTCTGCTGCCACAATAGATACTGATGTCGAGCTCCAGGCGCTACGTACCGGGACGTGTGTTCGTATCTCTGCTCACATCAAACAGCGCCCACCGTCCCATAGTTTCGAAAGTACGAACCTACGGCCCGGCACCAATGTGCACGCGAACCCCTGAACTCGCGGCCCGGCACCTAGTCGCTCGAACCCACGAACATTTCGTTGCGGGCACCGTGATTTACAGCGTGGCGTCGAAGTCGGGAGAGGTACCAGGTTTCACGTCTCCATCATGCGTAGACTCCTGCATTCTGAAGATAGGTATTCGTCGATGGATTCTCGTTGAATTGACCGCCCCCACTACGACATCGTCTTCGTCTTCCGCGAATGCCCCATTCCAGGCGTGGGCTATAAGGTTTCGAACTAAGCCTGCGACGCGGGAATCTTGGGGCTTTTGCTCTCCAGTCAGAGCTGCCGGCCAATTGCTTGATCGCAGTATTTCACCGTCATGCCTGAGAGCGATTGCCACGCCATCATCTTGCACGAAGTCTTCGCGGAATTCCTTCGGATGGATATCGTCTTCATCCTCGTCGTACCTGAACTCACCATCGAAGCTGATCGCGATCTCGCCCATTGCACCTAATCGCTCCAAGAATTCTTGCGCATTGAGCCAATCCGAGCCCCATTTGATCAATTTAAGCCCCCCCACATCTCCCCCACATTCCAGTATGACCTCGGCCGATCTCGCTTGACGGTCCTCGTCACTCACCAACTCCTCAATGAGACGTGCTTGCTCAGTGGCCCACCTCGCTAACGCCTCCTTCGTGACCAAGGGTTGCGCAGCATCTCGCGCCGCCGTCACAGCCTGACCCAGAAGCACGCCTTGTAGGTTGCTAAGCCGACCAGCCCGTAGCCCGGAGATCGTCACCCATCCACCTGATGTGGACGAAAAGTAGGGTGACGGATTGATGAACGCACGCCCAAATAGCTCACCAGTCGCGCCAACGATAGGCCGCATCAACGAACGATCAGCCTTGCGGCGATCTAGATGAGCCTTATCGAGCTGCGGGTCTAGGCGACTAATTAGATCGGCATCTCCGAGTTCTAGCCAGTCACCGGGGCGTATGACCTGCTCGCGTGTCCCACGATCTGTCCTCACAAACACGTTTACGTCGAGATTTGGAGCTATCGAGGCAACGAGGCTTGGAAACTGCAATGGAGCCCTAGAGAACGGTCCCACGGATAACAGCCCATGCGAGTCTGCGGGATGAATCTTAAGCAAGACCTCTACACGCGTACCTCCGTCGATTGGGGCTTCAGCAGTAGCCGGGGACAAGATCGGCCTCGCGCTTGTGCCTCCGCGAAACTCGAGCAATCGTCCAGCTTCCTGGCCTTTGTCACAGCGACGCGAGTAGACACGAACTAGCGACCCCAGCATGAAGACAGAGAAGAAGCCAATGCCGAATCGGCCAATTGCTTGCATCCCGGAAGCAAGCAGGCCGGGAAACTCATCCATGGCTAGCGACGATCTCCAAAACGATGTCCCGAAGTCCAACAAGGGGCCAGTTAGGATGTGTTCAGACATTCCTATGCCGTTGTCCTCGACAATTAGCCAGCAGTCACCTGCTCGCCAAACAAGGTCTAGCGTGATCTCTCCCCAATCAGGTGCCCTTTTCTGAAATCTTCGCCGTGCCTGGACTGCATCAGCAGCATTTTGAATCAACTCACGTAGCGCAACTGTTGGATCATTTCCATAGAGCTTCGATCCGCCCAGGTTTTCGACAATTCGCGGAACATCGGAAACTTGCAAGCGCGCGTCCACCGGCCTCCATTCTCGTGTCTGCACGGAGCGGGCGAGCATCTCTGGAGATCCAGCACCCTTCACCCGCCTGACCTTGAGAACCTCGCGGCCTCTCCCATGAAGAAGGACGTCGACGTCCCGCAGCTCACGGTCGACCGAGTTGAGAGTGTCGTACGCAAGCCACCATGCTTCCGCCTCAGATCTCGAGAATGGCCGGCCGCTCGTGAATACAACCGCGTCTAGCTCCGCATGAGGACGCGATAGTCGTTCCTGAAATGCCCAATGAGCGGCGGATACCCCAGTCGGATTTGTTATCGCTCGGAGAAACCTTGGCGCTCTCCTACTATCGAGATGCACCGCATCAGCCACTCTCAACAGGCATGCGAGTTTTACGCGATCAACCAAGTTACGTGTCCGATGCGCCAGCGCCCCCAAGTCCTCTGAGAGCTCATACTCCACCTTGCTAACTGACCACCAATGGCTATGCGCGATTCGCCCGATAGTTGGACCGTAGAAAGCTCGGAGATCGGGGTCGTCTATTAAGTAGATCTTTGAGCCATCCGAGGCTTGCCATCCCTGCTCTGCAAGAACCTCAGCTGTTTCCGCGTGCAGTCGGCGCAGCACTTCAGAGACTATTCGCTGCTCAATGGGAGCCGGCAGCGAATCGGAGTCCTGCAGCCCATCGTCATCAACCGCCAATTCTGAGCACGCCCGGGCAACAGCGTCTTTCCAAGCGAGCGTTGTTTTCAGCTCCGAGATACCCCCTGGATACGCCGCGAGACTCATGCCTGCGTCGTGCAAGAGGATGCTCACTCCCAGCACAAAAGCCTCTGCCGGGTTCACATTTATCGCGCCCTCCGCCACCAAAGACGCGGTATCCCACAGGGCATCTAGGTGAGAGATGTCGTGAACCGTCAAACCAGGCAAATCCGCAGCAATGCGACTTACAAGTTGGGCGGCCTTCTCTCGAACCGAAAGATACTGCATCCGAAAGAACTCTTGCTCCTCGGCTGTACTATCCGACCGTTGAGTCAAGAACGCCTGGCGCCATAGCCACGACTGACGAAAGTCTGCTCCCATTGCCATACAGTCATCCTACCTTCAGATTTGGACTCTCAAGGTCGTCCCGCAACACTTGCATAGCTGAACCCGCGCTTACAGATCTTGGGGGCTGCTACCAATTTCTGGTACTTGCCAGCAGTTCACGCTGTGTCTCCACCAACCCCACGAGATCATGTAGCGATTCGCGAAGCTCGGCATGACCATCCTGCGCCCGATAGAAGAGGAACTTTAGATTCATATTTCTCTTATGGCTTTGTTCGATGTCCACATGGAGTGATGCGCGCGGCGCAACCATGTAGTGCGGCCGGCTACCAGGGAACACGTATGCGTACTTCTCCAACATTAGCTGGACATCGGGATCGGACAGGCCACAACCCACAAACAATAGCGTGTGAGTCACGCTAAGCGCGTCAAGCACACCATAGAAAGGCGAATGCTCGACGCGAGCGCGAATGTAGTCCTCGCGCGTGAAGATCATCCTAGCCGGTGTATCCACAGACCCGTGCGCCTTCAGTACGCATCTGCGATCTCCGCGCACCACCAGACCGACATCAGCGTTCGAATATTCCTTGACGTAGACAGTGCCGCTAGATTCGTTAGCAGCAAATGAGTCGTAGATTCTGTCAACGTTCTGCGTTAGAACGATGCGACTATCTAGTTGAAAAATGTCGCGATGTATGTCTGCTGCACGAAATTTCGGAGCTACAAACAGATCATGTATCAATGCGTTCCACTCATCCGCGAGTCGATACTTGATGATTTCGCAGGCAGTCAGGTAGTCGTGCCGACTCAAGAGCGCTTCAATGTGTCGCTTTGGATTCCCACAGCGAGCAACAGCAGCTCTTAGAAATTCCTCCCACGTAGGCGGACGTACGTTGTTATCCAACTCGGAAACCGAGTTTTTGGAGACACCAGAGCCGAGGAAAAGAATAGCTCTGCGCCGAGCGATGTCCTCGATCAGCTGCTGAGGCCAAACAATCATGACAATGCGTCAACTTGGCTTTCGAAGCGCTTGGCAACCTCGCGGATGGTGGAGGCATACTCCTTAACCTTTGTGAAGTGAGCACCAACCACACCGTCGGAAGCCTTCAGAGCGAATATCGGCGTGTGCGCAGACTGCGCAAGCGGAACTAAGCTATGCAGCGTCGGTATTGACCCCAGTTCAAACTTTGAAGTTGGTAAGTCTCGGCTCGTAAAGTGCGCGATTAGCTGCTTCTCTATTCGAACTGGTATTTTCTTGGCTATCTTGTCGAACGCTTTAACGGGCCGCTTCTCTTCACCGACTGTTTTCGCAGTGTACTGTTGCGTAATGTAGCCTAGAAACTGCAGTCTCCAGCGCGGGTCGTCGATTTCAAGATCCTCAAGCGAATCCGCAACATCTTCGAGCGCGCGCTCCAGCTTTTTCCTCCAGGACGACAACGAGAGACTGATATTGTCTATCGCGCGCACAGAGAATATGTCCGTCGACATCGGAGTAACGAAATAGTCGACGGCCACAAGAACAGCTCGATTGATCGAGCCCAGGGATGGCCCCATATCGAAGAAGACAAAGTCGTACTCGCCGCATTGCGAGAGCAACTGCGAGAACAGAAAGGTCGTTCGAAGTCCACGAATGTCGCCGCCGGTCGCTTGAACCCAATCCGTGGCCAGCCGATCCTCCTCGAGGGACATACCGGGGTCACCGGGAATTACATCAACCTCGAATGCCTCGCTATGGCGAACTCGCAACTGTTGAACGAAGCCTTTGCCTTGAGCTAGCGGCTTGACGACATCCAGCAGTGTGAAATCGTTCTGTTCGTATATCTTGTCAATCGTTAGATCATCGAACATGTACTGAGTTGCGTTGCATTGCGGATCCGCATCGACAACGAGCACGCGCTTCTTCTGATGTCGAGCCAGGGACGAAGCTAGGTTGCACAAGAATGTCGTCTTCCCAACTCCACCCTTATTGTTGAACACCGCAATTGACTTCATCCGCGCACCTCCCGATTCAGTACTCGACTGTCATACATCCCAAAAAAAACCCCGCTCTTCGGCGGGGCTTCAATCGGTCAAGGCTAGTCCCCTTCGACGATCAAACTTGTGAGCAAGCGTGATGACGCGATGAGGTGATGCTGGGATGGCGGTGAGGCCATCGTCGTATTACTTGGTCAAAGTCCCGCATCCTCATCTGTCGTCACGCTTCGTCTCATTCCATCCTCGTCCTTGGCGCCTGCCCGCTGAGATAGGCGGTGGGGCGGGAGGGAATGTGTTCAAACCTTTGCTTTGCAAAGAGTCCCACTAAAGTGGGACCCACAATAAGAAAGATCTACTAGCAAGAAGAGAGGCCCTTCAAGGAGTCCCCTCACCTCACCCGCACTTCGAGTCGCCGCAGTTCAGGCACGTCATACAGCCGTCCATCATGATCACCGCCGCCGTGCTGCACTTTGAGCAGAGCTGCGCACCATCCGGGAAGTGGCTCTTCGAGAACGCGTCGACTTGCTTGGTCTTCGCTTCGTACTCGGCCTTCTTCTCTTCGATGAGCTTCTTGCGATCTTCGTCCATTTCCGGCTTCTTGAGGAGGCCGATCATCTGCAGGTGCTTTTCGACCACGTAGCCGAGCTCGGCAATGATCGATGGCATGAACTTGCCGCCGGCCTGCCAGTAGCCGCCGCGGGGGTCGAACACGGCTTTCATTTCATCGACCAGGAACGTGACGTCGCCGCCCTTGCGGAACACGGCCGAAATGATTCGGGTGAGGGCGACGATCCACTGGAAGTGATCGAGGTTCTTGGTGTTGATGAACATCTCGAACGGGCGGCGCTGCTCGTGCGGCGTGCCTTCATTCAAAATGATGTCGTTGATGGTCACGTACATGGCGTGATCGGAGACGGGTGTCTTGATCTTGTACGTGGAGCCGATGAGCATCTCGGGACGCTCGAGCTTCTCGTGCATCCAGACGACGTTGGCTTCCTTGCGGGGTTCTTCCTTCGCAACCGCAGCAGCCTTCTTGTCTTCGGGCTTCTCGACCCGGTATTTCGAAATCTTTTTGTCGATCTTGATGGACATCTTCTTGCTCCAGCGGCTGTGCCGCTTCAGAACTGGCAGCGACGCGTCTGCTTCTTCGTCACTCCCGCGTAGGCGGGAGTCCATGCCTTGGTCCGGATGGATTCCCGCGTTCGCGGGAATGACGGAGTGGGCGGCGCTGCTAGTTAGAACTTCCCGTAATAACCTTCTTTCAGAGCGTCGAAGAGGTTCGCGGCGCTGTGCATCTCGCCGTCGTACTCGATCTCTTCGTCGCCCTTCACTTTCACTTCGCTTCCGTCTTCGAGCGTGAACACGTACGTGGTGTTCTTCAGGTCTTCCTCTTTGACCAGCACGCCCTGGAACGCTTCGGGGTTGAAGCGGAAGGTGGTGCAGCCCTTCAGGCCCTGTTCGTGGGCGTAGAGGTAGATGTCCTTGAACTGCTCGTAGTCGTAGTTCGTCGGCACGTTCGCCGTCTTCGAGATCGAGGAGTCGATCCAGATCTGTGAGGCGGCCTGGATGTCGACGTGTTCCTTCGGCGAGATGTCGTCGGCGGTCGTGAAGTAGTCCGGCAGCTTCTCGGCGGCGTTCGTCGAGCCGGGCATCGCGCGTGGATTCACGAGTTCGCGATAGGCCAGCAGCTCGAACGAGAAGACATCGACCTTTTCCTTCGACTTCTTGCCTTCGCGGATCACGTTGCGGAAGTAGTGATGCGCGAACGACGGCTCGATGCCGTTGGATGCATTGTTCGCGAGCGACAGCGAAATCGTGCCGGTCGGCGCGATCGAGCTGTGATGCGTGAAGCGGGCACCGATCTCGGCGAGTTCATCGACGAGTTCCGGCGCTGCTTCGGCAACGCGCTGCATGTAGCGGCTGTACTTCGCGTGCAGCGTGCGGCCCGGGACTTTCTGGCCGACGCGCCAGCCGTCATCCGCCATCTCCGGACGCTTGCGCAGCATCTCCGGCGTCACTTCGAACTCTTCGAGCATGATCGGCGCCGGGCCCTTCTCGCGTGCGAGATCGAGTGCGGCTTCCCAGCCCGCGATCGCCATTTCGCGCGACACGTTCTGGGTGAAGGCGACGGACTTCTTCGAGCCGTACTTCATGCACAGCATCGTGATCGTCGAGCCCAAGCCGAGGAAGCCCATGCCGTGACGGCGCTTGCGCATGATCTCATCGCGCTGCTGGCCGAGCGGCAGGCCGTTGATCTCGACGACGTTGTCGAGCATGCGGGTAAAGACCTTCACGGTCTTGCGGAACTCTTCCCAATCGAAGCGCGCATCGTCCGTGAACGGATCGACGACGAAGCGCGTGAGATTGATGGAGCCCAGCAGGCACGAGCCGTACGGCGGCAATGGCTGCTCACCGCAGGGGTTGGTCGCGCGAATGTTCTCGCACCACCAGTTGTTGTTCATCTCGTTGACGCGGTCGATCAGCACGAAGCCAGGCTCGGCGAAGTCGTACGTCGAGGACATGATCACGTCCCACATGCGGCGCGCCGGGACAGTCTTATATATACGGCAGCAGACCAGGCCCGTTTCGTTGGAGACGTACGGCCCCTTGTGCGGCCATTCGCGCCACAGGAATTTGCTGGTATCCGAGGTATCGAGGCCTTCGGCTTCGACTTCCTTGCGGGTGACCGGGAAGGCGAGCTTCCACTCCTTGTCCTGCTTCACCGCTTCCATGAACTCATCCGTGATCAGCAGCGACAGGTTGAACTGGCGCAGCCGGCCCGCTTCGCGCTTGGCGCGGATGAACTCCATCGCATCGGGATGGCCGACATCGAACGTGCCCATCTGCGCGCCGCGACGGCCGCCAGCCGACGACACGGTGAAACACATCTTGTCGTAGATATCCATGAACGACAGCGGGCCGGACGTGTAGGCACCGGCGCCCGACACGTACGCGCCACGCGGACGCATCGTTGAGAATTCATAACCTATCCCGCAGCCAGCCTTGAGCGTGAGGCCGGCTTCGTGAACCTTAGCTAAAATATCGTCCATCGAGTCCAGGATGGTTCCGGACACGGTGCAGTTGATCGTGGAGGTCGCAGGTTTGTGTTCCTGCGCACCGGCGTTCGAGGTGATGCGCCCCGCCGGGATCGTTCCCTTGCGCAGCGCCCAGAGAAACTTTTCGTACCACTCGGTACGGACTTCTTCGAGCTCGACGTCCGCGAGTGCGCGGGCAACGCGCTGGTACGTCTCGTCCATGCTCTTGTCGATCGGCGAGCCGTCTTTGGCCGTCAACCGGTACTTCTTGTCCCAGATATCGAGCGAGGCCTCCTGAAATGGAATGCTGTTGACGTCCATAGGCTCAAGCTTGATTGCTGTCTTCATGCCGGTGAGAACTCCCCAACTTTATGAGGGCGGGAACCCCTTGAATCCACCTGTGCGTGCCTCGCTCTTCGTATGGCGGCGGGGGGACGAAGCTGCGCACAGTCCTTCCTGACTCCATGCTGGTTTGGGATCCGGGCCGGTTACTGGGGGTGCCCCGTAGTCCGCGGGGCGGGAGTACCACCCGTGATCGCCTACCACAACATCTTGTGTCAGAGGAGGGAATCTATTCCGGTGTTGGGGATGCGTCAAGACAATGTTTAGGCTCGTTCAGGGTCGGAAAATTCTTTACGGATGAGCCGATTACAGGGTTTGTTGGAGAAATTTTATTTTGCAAGCGTCGCCTTCCGCAGCCACCTCCGTCAGGGTTTGGAGCACAAGATGTTGTGTCGCCCCACAGAACTGCACAACGAAAGAACAGGGGGCGCACAGGGTGTGCACGGGTTGTCCACAGGGTTGTTAATCCGTCGCTCCCGCGAACGGCTTCGTCACTCCCTCGAACGCGGGAGTCCATGCCTTGAGCCCCCCCCGGAAAACCAGATGGATTCCCGCTTTCGCGGGAATGACGGAGTGCGGCGTTCCTTCACTCCGGCAAAAGCGGGAGTCCATGCCTTTGATCCAGATGGATTCCCGCGTGCGCGGGAATGACAGAGAGTCGCCCCGTCACTCCCGCAAAAGCGGGAGTCCATGCCTTTGATCCGGATGGATTCCCGCGTGCGCGGGAATGACAGAGGGGGAACTTCCTCTCCGCTTCCGGACTCTTCCAGCACTCATCCAATGTTCGCGGCTAGAATCTCCCGACAATCGTCGCGAAATCGCGCACTTGTTCTTCCAATCGCTTTGCAGAGACTTTCTTCTATGAGCCAGGCATCCAAGCTCGTCGCCCTCGGTTTGACTCTCTTTGCTGCCGCTGCCCACGCGCAGCTGCCGCAGAAGGTGGGCGATACGCCCGTCCCCTCGCTCGCGCCGATCATCAAGAAGACGTCGCCGGCGGTGGTGAACATCGCGACGCGCGGTACGATCAAGGAAGCCCGCAATCCCCTGCTCGATGATCCGTTCTTCCGTCGCTTCTTCGATGCGCCGAACCAGCCGCGGCAGCGTGAATTCCAGAGCGCGGGCTCGGGTGTGATCGTCGATGCGAAGAGCGGCTACATCATCACGAACGCGCACGTCATCGAGAACGCGGACGAAATCACGGTCACGCTGCGCGACGATCGCCAGGTGAAGGCGGAAGTCGTCGGCAAGGACACGGGCTCGGATGTCGCGGTGCTCAAGGTCGCTGCGAAAAATCTCGTCGAAATGCCGCTCGCGGATTCCGACAAAGCCGAAGTCGGTGACTTCGTCATCGCGATCGGCAATCCGTTCGGCCTTCAGCACACGGTGACGTCGGGAATCATCAGCGCGCTCGGCCGCTCGGGCATCAATCCCGAAGGCTACGAAGATTTCATCCAGACCGATGCGTCGATCAATCCCGGCAACTCGGGCGGCGCGCTCGTGAATCTCGACGGCCAGCTCGTCGGCGTGAACAGCGCAATCTTCTCGCGCAGCGGCGGCAACATCGGCATCGGCTTCGCCATCCCGTCGAACATGGTGAAGGCGGTGATGACGCAGCTCATTCAATACGGCGAAGTGAAGCGCGGCATCCTGGGCGTGCAACTGCGCAACCTCACACCGGCGATTGCTGAGAGCCTCGGGCTCGAGACGTCGAAGGGCGCGCTCGTGGGCCAGGTTGTTGAAGGCTCGGCGGCGGAGAAGGCAGGCATCAAGGCGGGCGACATCATTACGTCGATCAACGGCAAGACCGTGTCGAACTCATCGGAGACGCGCAATCTGATTGGCCTGCTGCGCATCGGCGAGAAGGTGGACATCGGGTTGAGTCGCGATGGTCAGCCTCGTCGCGTTACTGCAGTGATCGCACAGCGTGACGATGCGAGCGCGGAGACTTCGGGCGAGATTCACTCAGCGTTTGAAGGCGCCGCGCTGGGGAATGCACCGAGCAACGGCGGCGTGCAGATTCAGAGCGTCGCCGAAGGCAGCCCCGCTGCACTGAACGGGCTGCGCGCGAATGACGTCATCGTCGGGATCGGCCGCACTCGGATCACGAACATGGAGCAGCTCCGCACGACGGTGAAGGATGCTCGGGCGTTTACGGTGACGATCCGGCGTGGGAATTCGACGTTGGTGTTCCCGATCGGGTGAGGCACTCCGTCACACCCGCGAAAGCGGGAGTCCATCCGGATCTGGGAAGGATGGACACCCGCTTTCGCGGGTGTGACGAGACCTCTCCGTCATTCCCGACGACGTCCTGTCATTCCCGACGACGTCCTGTAGTTCCCGACGACGTCCTGCCATTCCCGCGAAAGCGGGAATCCATCCGATTTCCCGCGAAACGCATGGACACCCGCTTTCGCGGGTGTGACAGAGTCTTCTTCGTCATTCCCGCGAACGCGGGAATCCATCTTCAGTTACCCCATCCCACCCCGGAAAGCCATGGACAGGCAACCCGCGGTTTACATCCTGGCCAGTCGCCCGCGCGGCACGCTGTACATCGGCGTCACCTCAAACCTGATCGCGCGCGCCTGGATGCATCGCAAGGACGTAGTGCGAGGCTTCACGCAGCAGTACAGCGTCCATCTGCTGGTCTACTACGAAGCTCACTCGACCATGTACGAAGCCATCGCTCGGGAGAAGCAGCTGAAGAAGTGGCGGCGCGCGTGGAAGATTCAGTTGATCGAGTCGATGAATCCGGAGTGGCGGGATCTCTACCTGGAGCTGCGCGCTTGAGGGGGCTCGGATGGACACCCGCCTACGCGGGTGTGACGAGGGGTTCCGTCATTCCGCGAACGCGGGAATCCATCTGGTCTGGGAAAGATGGACACCCGCTTTCGCGGGTGTGACGACAGTCTCGTCATTCCCGCGAACGCGGGAATCCATCCTCACACCCGCGTCGGCCTCACATTCGCATTCAGCCTGAACAGATTCGTCGCGTCGTACTTGTTCTTCAGGTCGACCAGACGCTTGTAATTCCCCCGATAGTTCTCGTTGACCTCCGAGGACGTCGCTTCCCGCGCCATGTCGTTGACGTAGAAGCCGCGAGTGAACGGCTCCAGCGTCTTCCAGTACGCCCGCGTCGCCGTGATGTGATCGGCCGCATCACCCGAGCTCGGATACGCCACGACCGCCATCATGTTCGCGACTGCATCGCGATGAGCGAACGCGGTGCTCGCCTCCGGGACACGCGTGCTCTGACCGCCGCAGTGCTGGAAGAACAGCAACGTCGTGCGACGAGGGTCCGGCTTCAAGCCTTCGACGATGGTCGAAACGAGCTCGCGCGGCAGCTGTGGAACGAAACCGCTCTTCATATAAGAAGCGATGGCGCGCGAATCGCCGGAGTCATTCGCGCGTTGCACAGCGACGTAGTCCTTCGTACCGATGCTGTCCTTGGCGGGACCCAGTTTTCGAATGGGCGCGAGCGCTGCGTCCGCATCCTTCGCCGCACCGGAGTAGCAAATCTCCAGCAGCATGACGCCAGGCGCATTGTTGGGCGGGAGCATCAGGACAGGATCGACGTACAGATCATCTGGTGCAGCTGGCGCGTATTCCGCCCACATGCCCAGCACTTCGCGCGCCCGTTCGAATGGAAAGATCACAGAGCCTGCGATCACCTGCGGCTGCCGCTCGTGCAGGCGAAACTCAAACCCCGTCACGACACCGAAGTTGCCGCTGCCACCGCGCACAGCCCAGAACAGATCTGCATTTTCTTTCTCGCTGGCGCTCCGCAATTGTCCGTCGGCGGTCACCAGCTCCACGGATTCGAGATTGTCGATCGCAAGCCCGTAGCGCCGGGCAAGGCGACCGAAGCCACCGCCGAGCGTCAAACCACCCACGCCCGTGTGCGACACAGTACCGAGCGGAGTGACGAGACCCTGAGCGACGCAAGCCTGATCCACCTGTCCGAGCAACGTGCCGCCCTGCACCCGCGCGAGACGTCGCTCGCTGTCGACCTTCACGCCGCGAAGCTTCGAGAGGTCGATGAGCATTCCCTTGTCGCAGCTCGATTGGCCTGAGCTGCTATGGCCGCCGCACTTTACTGCGAGCAGCAACGAGTGCGCCTTCGCGAACGTGACCGCCGCCTGCACATCCACCCTGTTCGCCGGCAATACGATGAGCGAGGGATGCTTGTCGAACGACGGATTCAGTAGCAGTCGCGATTTGTCGTAGCCCTGATCGCCGGCCAGCAACAGATCGCCTTGTAGTTGCGCAGCGAGTTCGTCGATATCACCGCCGCGCAGCTGGATCTCGCGACCATCGCCGGTTACAGCATCGACGTTCGGGGCACGCCCGGTCCGGGCAGCAAGAACATAGTGGGCAGGAAGGGCGGCGGCCGCCCACAGTGAAGACTGCAGAAATCGGCGACGCTGCATAAACGATCCCTCCCAGACATCGTTGCGAAGCACGGCTAGTAGAAGCCCGCGATAGGGTGATTGCAACTGGCCCGAAAGGGCAGCGATGAGGTGTTACACCCGCGACAGTGGGTGTGACGGAGACTGCCGTCATTCCCGCGCACGCGGGAATCCATCCGGGCTTTGCGACAAAGATGGACACCCGCTTTCGCGGGTGTGACGAGGACTGCCGTCATTCCCGCGCACGCGGGAATCCATCCGGGCTTTGCGACAAAGATGGACACCCGCTTTCGCGGGTGTGACGAGGACTGCCGTCATTC
>NZ_JACHHZ010000007.1:11142-13816 GCF_014202975.1 Povalibacter uvarum | reverse complement strand
CTTCCCGCGCACGCGGGAATCCATCCGGGCTTTGCGACAAGATGGACACCCGCTTTCGCGGGTGTGACGGGCCGTGCGTCACTCACCGCCGCACAGCGACCGCTCCCTCTCCGCCTTCGGCAGTTTGGCAATCCGCCCCACTTCCTCATAAAACTTCGGCAAGTCCCCACCAAGACTCGCCAGCAACCGCTGAAACCCCGGCAGACAACCGTGATACGTCGCAGCAGATACGAGGTGCGCGTTCCCAAGTGCGCGATCGAACCACCAGTCATAGCCCGTGAAGCCATTCCATTGCGCACGCAGTTGCGCGTAGTCGAATTTGAGCCGGCCGAAGACCTCCGCTTTGCGGGCGCGCATCTCGTCAGCCGGGAGTTTCGACGCGTACAGCTCCTTCAACTTCTCTCGCGTGCCAAGCAACAGGTCGATGAACTCCTGCTGCCTCTCCTTCTGCCTGCGCCAGGCGAGCATGTCCTGCGATCGGCCGCGCTCGTTGAGCCAGCGCTCGAGCCCGGCCTCCTCCACCGCCGTCGCGAATGCTTCGTTGAACTCGGAGTCACCAGGCACGTAGACCACTTGATGAGCGAGCTCATGAAAGAGCGTCGACGCGAGCTGCGCATCGCTCCATCCCATCATCGTATTGAGGATCGGATCGCGGAAGTGACCAAGCGTCGAATAAGCCGCAACACCGCCGACCATCGCGTCGCCGCCGTTCATTCGCATCTTGCGTGCGTAGCTCTGTGCCGACTCCTCGTTGAAGTACCCGCGATAGACAACGCAGCCTGCAATCGGAAAACACCAGCGACGCGGCTCGATCGAGAACTCATCCGTCGCGAAGACATTCCACACAACGTACGGGCGTTGCAGATCCGCATAGCTGCGATAGCTCGGATTGTCCGGCAGCCCGAGTTCGCGGGAAGCGAAATCGCGTGCGGCGCTCACGTACTCCAACCGTGCACGCAGCTTGTCGGGCGTCGCCGGGTTCGCGAGCACCTGGTCGATCGGTTCACGCTTCGAGACGATTTCCATCTGACCCCCGGCGGCTTGAAGGAGATAGCAGCCGTGGAGAAGCGGCAGCAACAGCAGGGCGAAGAGCCGATGCGAACCGGGCGGCAGGGTCATGAGTTGGAGCTGGGTCCGGTGAGGAAAGTCACGATGGTGACGGAAGTGAGGGCGGGCAGAAAGGGTGCGCGGCCCCCGCGCCTTTCCACCTGTGGGTCCCACTTCGGTGGGACGTCAGGCCGAAGGCCTCCCGGATCGCTAACGCGATGACGTCCGGCTAAAGCCGGACCCACAGCAAGCCACTCGTCATTCCCGCGCAATGCGCCTTCTGCCCAACTACACTCTCCGCCATGAAAACCTACCTCGTCGGCGGCGCGGTCCGCGATGAACTCCTCGGCTTGCCGGTGCGCGAGCGCGACTGGGTCATCGTGGGCGGCAAGCCCGAGGAGCTGAGCGCGGCGGGATTCAAACAGGTCGGCAAGGACTTTCCTGTTTTCCTGCACCCGCAGACGAGCGAAGAGCACGCACTCGCCCGCAAGGAGCGCAAGACCGGGCCGGGATACCGCGGATTCGTCACGGAGTTCTCGCCCGATGTCACGCTGGAAGAGGATCTCGAGCGGCGCGATCTCACGATCAATGCCATTGCGAAAGATTCGGATACGGGCGCGCTGATCGATCCGTTCAACGGACAGCGCGATATCGAAGCGCGGATTCTCCGACACGTCTCGCCTGCGTTCGTCGAAGACCCCGTGCGCGTGCTGCGCGTCGCGAGATTTGCGGCGCGGTTCGCACCGCTGGGATTCACGGTCGCGCCTGAAACGATCGCGTTGATGCGCGAGATCGCGGCGCGAGGGGAGCTCGATGCACTCGTACCGGAGCGCGTGTGGCAGGAGACGCAGCGGGCACTCGAGATGCCGGCACCGTGGGTATTCTTCGAAGTACTGCGCGAAGGCAACGCGCTGCCGATCGTGTTCCCTGAAGTGGCTGCGTTGTTCGGCGTACCGCAGCCGGAAAAGTGGCATCCGGAGATCGACTCCGGCGTTCACACGATGATGGTGATCGAGCAGGCAGCGCGCCTGACACAGGACCCGATCGTGCGATTCGCTGCGCTGGTACATGACCTGGGCAAAGGCACGACACCGCCGGACGAATGGCCGCGACATGTGGCACACGAGCATCGCAGCGCTGCGCTCATTGAGTCGATGTGTGCGCGGTTGAAGATTCCCAACACTTATCGCGACGTCGCCGTGCAGGTCGGCCGGCATCATCTGCTTGCTCACAAGGCCAAGGAACTCAGAGCGTCGACTGTGCTCGAGCTGCTGGAGCATCTCGATGCGTTCCGGCGACCGGAGCGATTCGAGCAGTATGTGCTTGCGTGCGAGGCCGATGCCCGCGGCCGCAAGGGGCTGGAGGATCGAGATTACTCGCAATCGACCTATTTGCGCCGGGCCCGGGAAGCAGCGGCGAGCGTGCGGTTGAGCGACGAAGAACGTGCGGGGCTGAATGGTGAGCAGATCGCAGAGCGGCTGAGACGAGCACGGATTGCGAAGCTGTCGGAGGTGGCGAAGGAGTGATGCGGCGTCACACCCGCGCACGCGGGTGTCCATCTTCCTCAGGCCCGGATGGATTCCCGCTTGCGCGGGAATGACAGCAGCCCCGTCCGACTCTGCCTGTG
>NZ_JACHHZ010000007.1:0-11044 GCF_014202975.1 Povalibacter uvarum | reverse complement strand
AGGCCCGGATGGATTCCCGCTTGCGCGGGAATGACAGCAGCCCCGTCCGACTCTGCCTGTGGGTCCCACTTCAGTGGGACGTCAGGCCGACAGGCCTCGGATCGCTAACGCGATGACGTCCGGCTGAAGCCGGACCCACAGCAAGAACGCTTCGTCACACCCGCGAACGCGGGTGTCCATCTTCCCTGAGCCCGGATGGATTCCCACTTGCGCCGGAATGACAGAGGACTTGTCGCCCCGACCTCCGCCGGACATGCTTGCCCCGCCCCATCACGCCAGGCTACCCGATGAAGACGCTCCGCTCACTCCTGCTCACTTTCCTGCTCCTCCCTCTCGCCGCGTTCGCCAAAGCCCCACTCGTCTTCATGACCGACTTCGGCGTCCGCGACGGCGCGGTCTCCGCGATGAAGGGCGTCGCATACGGAATCGCACCGGATCTGGTCATCTCCGATCTGAGCCACGAAATCACGGGCATCTTCGACGGTGCGTATCGCCTCTATCAGACCGAGGAGTTCTGGCCGAAGGGCACCGTCTTCGTCACCGTAATCGATCCCGGCGTCGGCACATCGCGGCAGTCAGTCGTTCTCAAGACGCGCAACGGCCAGTACTTCGTCGGGCCGAACAACGGTCTCTACACCCTCGTCGCCGAGCGCGAAGGCATCGAAGAACTCCGTCTCATCGATGAGAAAGCGAACCGCCGCCCCGGCTCCGAAGGCTCATATACCTTCCACGGTCGCGACGTGTTCGCGTACACCGCAGCGAAACTCGCGTCGGGGCAGATCACGTTCGAGCAGGTCGGCCCGAAGCTCCCGACCTCGGACCTGATCTCGATTCCGTATCGCCGCGCTGAACGCAAAGGCGATGTGATCACCGGCGGCATTCCCGTCCTCGACGTCGCATACGGCAACGTGTGGAGCAACATCCCGCAGACGATGTTCGATGAATTGAAAGTCCCGGTGGGCCAGCCGGTGAACGTGCGCTTCTACCGCGGCGACAAACTCGTTCATGAGGAACGCATTACCTATCAGCACACGTTCGGCAACGTGCCGGTCGGGCAGCCGCTGGTGTACATCAACAGCCTGATGAACGTTTCTGTCGCGCTGAATCAGGGGGACTATGCCGCCGCTCACGACATCGAGTCGGGTGGGGAGTGGTGGGTGGAGATTCGGAAAGGGCGCTGAGAACGTCGCGGCCGCCGGACGAGGTCTGTCACACCCGCGAACGCGGGTGTCCATCCTCAGCCCAGCAACCCAGATGGATTCCCGCGTTCGCGGGAATGACAGAGCGTTAGAGACTCCCGCTCAGATCCCTCACTCCAAACCCTCGCAGCGGATGATCGTACTTCGCCGCAAGCCCGATCACCTTGAACCGCTCGCCCATCTCTCCTGGCAGCGTCAGGACCATCACCTGACGCGCGAGCTGAACGCGCTCGGTCACGGGCTGCTCGGCAATGGTCGCCATGAACGATTCGATTCCGCAGCCGATCAGGAAATGCGCCTGAGTCGCGAAGCCCGCGACCCGCATGCCCGCATCGTGCGCCGCGCTTGCGACCGCCGTGAAATCCACCCAGGCACCGATGTCCTGCACACCGACATTGATCAACGGATGATCATGAAAGCGATGGCGGAAGTGGCATAGCAGCGTGCCTTCGCGACGCTCGCTGCGGTAGTACTCGCGCTGAGGCAGTCCGTAGTCGATGAACAGCGCGACACCTTCTGCCAACGCGTTGGCGAGACCGGCGATCCACGGCACAAGTCGCACATTCACTTCGGACAGATATCCATCCGGAAACGGCTCGCCGTTCGCGCGTTCGATCGCGCGGACCGCAAGCTCGAGCGTCGGATCGGCGTGAACCTCGGACCAGTCGAGCTGGCCGAGCTGCCAGGTCACGCCTACCGCATTCACCTGGGTGCCGCGGATGCGGAATCGCTGCACCGGCAACGCATCGAGCACTTCGTTCGCGACGATCACACCACGCAAACCGACGGGCCACTGGTCCAGCCACTGAACTCGCGGCAACAAGTCCGGAACACGGGCTGAGAGTGTCTTCTGCTGGCGTTCGCGCAGGTCGGCGCTGACTTCGAGAATGAGATACCGCTCGGGCAGACATTGCTGATTGGCGAGCTCCGCCAGGATGTCTGCCGCCATCACGCCAGAACCGGCGCCCAGCTCGAGCACATCGCCGCCGCCCAGGCGCTGCAGGACCTCGACGCACTGGGCCGCAAGACAGCGGCTGAATAACGAGGAAATCTCAGGGGCCGTCACGAAATCACCGGCACCGCCGAGCTTGGTCGAGCCCGCGCTGTAATAGCCGAGGCCCGGCTCGTACAGCGCCATCTCCATGAACCGCTCGAAACTGATCCAGCCGTGATGGGCATCGATGGCATCGCGGATGCGATGCACCAGGCGTTCGCTGTGCGCCTGCTCGTCGGGGGTCAATGGGGGCAGACTGGTGTCCGTGCTCACGACGCCTCGCGCGGATATGCAACGGATGCCAGTTCAGCGAACATTACCGCCATGACTACTTCGGACTCCCTCGCCGGCCGGACTGTCCTGATCACAGGGGCGGCCAAACGCATCGGTGCTGCGCTCGCCCGCGGTTTTCACGCTGCGGGGGCGAACGTCGCCATTCACTACCACCGCTCCGTGAGCGAGGCCGAACGGCTGCGCGATGAATTGAACACGAGCAGGAAGGATTCCGCCATCGCCACGAGCGCGAACCTGCTCGAAGTGGCGCAACTTCCCGACATCGTCGAACGCACGATCGCCGCATTCGGCCGGCTGGACGTACTGATCAACAATGCGTCGAGCTTCTACCCGACGCCTGTCGGAACGATCTCGCCTGCGCAGTGGCAGGACCTCATGGGCACGAATGTGAAAGCCCCGCTGTTCCTTTCGCAGGCCGCTGCGCCATTCCTGAAGCGCGCGAATGGATCGATCATCAACATGATCGACATCCACGCCCAGCGCCCGCTGCGAAATCATCCCGTCTACAGCACCGCGAAGGCGGGACTCGCGATGCTCACGAAATCGCTCGCCCGCGAACTCGGCCCCGAAATCCGCGTCAACGGCATCGCGCCCGGACCGATCCTCTGGCCCGATGGTGGGATCGATCAGGCGCTGGAAGAGGAGATCATTTCCAAGACGGTGTTGAAACGCTGCGGTTCGCCGGACGACATCGTTCGTACGGCACTGTTTCTCGCGGAGGCGACGTATGTGACGGGGCAGATTCTGGCGGTGGATGGGGGGAGGAGTATCTGAAGAGAGCCGGCTAGCAACTAGCGGGTAGCCAGAGCGGGGAGCAGGGCGCGTAGCATGATTCGTCACACCCGCGAAGGCGGGTGTCCATCTTTCCCCACTAACCCGGATGGATTCCCGCGTGCGCGGGAATGACATGGGCGGCTAGATCTTCGTCTCTCTCATCTCATGCCCGTCCTGATCGAACACACCCCACAACTGCTTCATCGTCCGTTGCAGCGTCGGATGCACGACATCCGGCCCAACGTCAGCCATGGGTTTCAGCATGTACGGCCGCTTGATCAGATCCGGCCGCGGCAACAGCAGGCCAGGCTCCGTGCTCACTATGTCGCCGTAGAGAAGAATGTCGAGGTCCATCGTGCGCGGTGCCCACTTCGGTGCATTCGGCGGTCGGCCGCACAGCGCTTCGACCTGCTGCAGATTGCGACGGACTTCCGGAAGCGGATCGCTGGTCGCAAAGCCGACGACGAGGTTGATGAAATCGTCGCCTTCGAAGCCAACTGCCTTGTTGCGATACGCGGGTGAGATACGCAGCGGACCGTAGATGCGATCGAGCTCATCCAGCGCGGTACGAAGCGCGGCTTCTGGCTGGACGTTGCTGCCGGCGGCGACGAAGACATCGGGCATTGCTACTCACTCGAATGGATTGCAAGGCGAACGGAGGCGCATTGCGCCCGCGCCTTCGGCGTCACGTCCGACTGAAGTCGGACCCACAAGCAGAAGGACGTGCTCCTCAAATTGTGGGTCCAGCTTCTGCATCACAAGAAAGTGCGCCTCCGATTGTGGGTCCGGCTTCAGCCGGACGTCATCGCGTCAGCGATGCCTTTCGTCACACCCGAAAGCGGGTGTGCATTCTTCGCCGGAACCAGATGGATTCCCGCTTCCGCGGGAATGACGCACCTCAATAGTCTGCGGCACTCCGCTCGATCTGAATCCCCACATCGCGCGCGCCGCGAATCGCACCCTGCTTGTTCAGGCGCACTTTCACCCACTGCACGCCGAACTCAGTGACGATCACTTTCGCGATCTCTTCGGTCAGTGTCTCAACCAGATGAAACTGCGACTCACCGACGAACGACAGCAGGCGCTTCGAGACCTTCTTGTAGTCGATCGTGTCTTCGATGCGATCCGTCGCGGCGGCCTTGCGGATGTCCGCCTGCATCTCGATATCGATGATCACCGTCTGCTTGACGCGGCGCTCCCACTCCCAGATGCCGACGATGCATTCGACGCTGAGGGCACTGAGAAAGATCTTGTCCATAAAGAGGAGCGGTTGGCGGTTAGCGGTTGGCGGATAGTGTCAGAAACGAACGTGCTCGCGCACGAAAGACGGTGTGAAGGAAGACGAAAGCCGCAGCGGAGCTAACTCGTCTGTGTCACTCCCGCACAGGCGGGAGTCCATCTTGCTGATCCGGATGGATTCCCGCCTGCGCGGGAATGACAGAGCCCAACCGCTTCGGCTCCTTCAACGTATCCAGCGGCCATCGCGCCGTCGCGCGAATCTTCAGATCGTCACGCTCGCCGGCAGCGAGGCGTCGGTAGCCGGCGTACGCGATCATCGCGGCGTTGTCGGTGCAGAACTCGGTTCGGGGATACGAGACCTGGACGCCGCGGCGCCTGCCAAGTTGCTCGAGCGCACGACGAAGCGCGCGGTTTGCGCCGACGCCACCGGCAACAACCAGTGAGCGGAATCCGGTCTGCTCGAGTGCGCGGTCGCACTTCGCCACCAGCGTATCGACGACAGCCTGCTGAAACTCGGCCGCGATATCGGCGCGAGAGGAATCGGTGAGCTCGACATTGCGCAGCGCGACGACCACCGCGGTCTTGAGTCCGCTGAAGCTGAAATCGAGGCCGGGACGATCGAGCATCGGACGTGGCAACTTCAGCTTTCCGGGTGTCCCTGAATCAGCGAGCTTCGCCAGCGCGGGGCCACCGGGGTAGCTGAGGCCGAGCAGCTTCGCGGTCTTGTCGAACGCTTCGCCCGCAGCGTCATCCATCGAAGATCCGATGATCTGGTAGTTGCCCAGCCCCCGAACCTCGGCGAGCAGCGTGTGGCCGCCCGAGACCAGCAGCGCGAGGAAGGGGAATTCCGGGGGCGTTTCTTCGAGCATCGGCGCGAGCAGGTGCCCTTCGAGGTGATGAACGCCGACCGCCGGCTTGTTCCAGGCGAAGGCGAGGCTTCGCGCCACGGACGCCCCTACCAGAAGGGCGCCGACGAGCCCCGGGCCGGCTGTGTAGGCGATTCCGTCGATCTCATCGGCCTGGACACCGGCATCAGTCAAAGCCGCCTGGATCAGGGGCAGGAGTTTCCTGACATGGTCCCGGGAGGCCAGTTCGGGGACCACGCCGCCGTATTCGGCATGCATGGCGACCTGGCTGTACAGGCGATGCGAGAGCAGGCCGGCCTGGCCGTCGTAGATCGCGGCTGCCGTTTCATCGCAGGATGTTTCGATACCTAGGACCTTCAAACCCACCTCTCCCGACACTGCTTTTCCCGGTTTTCCGGCCCTTTCCGAGCCCGGCAAACCCTCATCCGACCCCGTCCCAACCCTCAGACCCGACCTGACCCGCAATCCGGGGCAGTTTTCGCGTTGACCTTTTGATTTTCGCCGGCTGCCTCATTAGACTTCCGCGTCTTTCGCCCGCCCCTCCCCCGCGTGATCCGTCTCCCGTCGAGGCGGCTGGGCCAAATCGAGCAGATCGAGACAAACCAGAGGTTGCGATGCCGAGCGTCCGGATTCGAGAAAACGAGTACTTTGATGCCGCTTTGCGGCGCTTCAAGCGCGCCTGCGAAAAGGCCGGAGTGCTGACGGAACTGCGGCGGCGCGAATTCTACGAGAAGCCCACCCAGGAACGGAAACGCAAGAAGGCGGCCGCTGTGAAGCGCCACCAGAAGCGCAATACCCGTGACTTCTCGGCTCCCCGCGGCGCCCGTCCGGCAGCTCGCCCGGCTTCCCGCCCGGCCTCGCGCTATTAATTGATCCCCTCGCCGGCCGGAGCTCTTCCGGCCGGTGGGTGAGACCCGGGCTCCAGCCCCTCACCCAACCCCGCTCCTCTTCAGCTTCACGAGTGACCCCATGTCGTCTCTCAAAGACCGTATTACCGAAGACATGAAAGCGGCCATGCGCGCCAAAGAGAGCGAGCGCCTGGGCACGATCCGCATGATCACCGCCGCCATCAAACAGCGTGAAGTCGACGAGCGCATCCAGCTCGACGACACGCAGGTCCTAGCGGTCGTCGAGAAGATGATCAAGATGCGCAAGGAATCCGTTGCGCAGTTCCTGAGCGGCGGTCGTGAAGACCTGGTCGCGAAGGAAAACAAGGAAATCGAACTGCTGCAGGCCTACCTGCCCGCCCAGTTGTCCGAAGCTGAACTCGATGCGTTGGTTGCCGACGCGATTGCAAAGTCCGGCGCCACCTCCATCAAGGAAATGGGCAAGGCCATGGCGCTTCTGAAGCAGAGCGCGCAGGGCCGGGCCGACATGGGAGTGGTGAGCGCGAAGCTGAAGGCGAAGCTGGGAGCCTGAGGCACCCTGTTGTTGTGGGTCCGGCTTTAGCCGGAAGTCATCGCGATAGCGAGGGCCTTCGGTCGGACGCCCCCGCTGATCACCTCATCACTGACGAAAGTGATGAAACGATCCACTGATCGCAGCACCCTTTGGAGACCCTGTTTGGCTCGCAATTTGCGCGCTTGCGCCGCATTTCTCGCGGCATATGCTTACGCGCCATCGAGCGGACGCCAGCGTCGGCGTCTCTTCTTGAAGCGAGCCTAGCGAGTCCTTCTCTTGCCAACCGCTAACCGCCAACCGCTAACCGCTTCTTCCCAATAAATGTCAGGACGCATTCCACAACACTTCATCGATGAGCTCGTGGCACGAGCTGACATCGTGGAGTTGATCAGCAGCCGCGTCCCGCTGAAGAAGAACGGCAAGGAATTCAAAGCCTGCTGCCCGTTCCACAACGAGAAAACGCCTTCTTTTCACGTGGTGCCGGACAAAGGGTTCTATCACTGCTTCGGCTGCGGAGCACACGGCACGGCGATCAGCTTCCTGATGGAGCACGACCACATGAGCTTCGTCGAAGCCGTGGAAGAGCTCGCTTCACGCGTCGGCCTCGATGTGCCGCGCGAGGGCAACCTGGGTGTGCGCCCCACGACGCCGACCGACGGCTTGTTCGACCTGCTCGAGAAAGCGGCGGGGCTCTATCGAAACCAGCTGAGCGTTTCGGACCGGGGAAAGGACTACTTCCGTGCACGCGGACTCACTGGCGAGACCGCAGCGACATTCAACCTCGGCTACGCACCGGATGGCTGGGATTTCGTGCTCCGCCAGCTGGGAAAAAGCGAGTCGGATCGGCTGAAGCTGCATCAGACGGGCCTCGCGATCGAACGTGAGCGCCGGCCGGGCACGGATTCACCGGGCTATTACGACCGGTTCCGCGATCGCGTCATGTTCCCGATCCGCGATGCTCGCGGCCGCACGATCGGCTTCGGCGGCCGCGTGCTCGACAAGGGTGAACCCAAATATCTGAACTCGCCCGAGACCGAGCTCTTCCACAAAGGGCGCGAGCTCTACGGACTCTACGAAGCACGGCAGGCGACACGAACCCTGACCCGCCTGATGATCGTTGAAGGCTACATGGACGTCGTTCGTCTCCATCAGGCCGGGATCAATTACGCCGTCGCAACGCTGGGAACGGCGACGACGCCGGATCATTTGTCCCGGGTGTTTCGCATCTGCCAGGAACTGATCTTCTGCTTCGACGGCGACCGCGCCGGCAAGGCAGCCGCTTGGCGGGCCCTGGAAAACGCGCTGCCCCATGTGCGGGATGGCCGGCAGATCCGGTTCATGTTCCTGCCCGACGGCCATGACCCGGATTCGCTGGTGGGTGCCGAAGGTCGCGAGGCTTTCGAGGCACGGCTGCAGAGCGCCGAAACTCTTTCGAGCTACTTTTTGCGCCATTTACGCGAACAGGTAGACATGACCAGCAGAGACGGCAGAGCCCGGTTCAAGGAACTCGCGAAACCGCTGCTCGAGCGGATTCCGGAAGGCGCCTTCCGCGACATCCTCGAGGTCGATGTCGACCGGCTGACCCAGATCGACACTGGTCTGCTGGCGGCCCGCAGTGCACCAACCGTTCAGTCGGGAGCAATTCGCAATCCGGCGGCCGGTCGCGGCAGCGTAGTACGTCAGGCAATTCGTACGTTGGTGCATTACCCCCAGATCGCGGTCGACGCGCCTTCGGCGGACGGCCTGGCTGGGATCGAGAAACCCGGGATTCCGCTGCTGATGGAGCTGCTGAACGATCTGCAGGAAAACCCCTGCACAAATACGGCCACGCTGCTTGAACGGTGGCGGGGTCGCCCCGATTTTGACCCCCTGTTCAAGCTCGCAAGCGCCGAGATCCAGTTCGACGCTGCCGGGGCTGCCAGGGAACTGAAGGACGCCCTGAGTCAGTTATTCCCGGAGAGGGGCGATCAGCGCCTCGATGAATTGCTGAGGAAGCAAGCCCGAGAGGGCTTAACACGGGCAGAACGTACTGAATTGCAAGGCTTTTTGACCAGGCCGCAGGGGGCGCAAGAAAGCGCTCACACCCAGGCCGGGCAACGAACCTAGCGGTTGAAATTCAATCAAAGTAGACTGCGCGGTCTTTTTAAGCCCGCGCATCCCAGCCACCCTGAGGGCAGTATCTTGAGCAAGACCTTGGTAGCCAAAAAGGAACCGGCACAGATCACCGACGAGCGCCAGTCACAGCTCAAGCTGCTGATCGCGCGCGGCAAAGAACAAGGCTTTCTCACCTACGTCGAGGTGAACGATCACCTCCCCAGCGAAATCGTCGATCCGGAACAGATCGAAGATATCGTCAACATGATTAACGACATGGGCATCCCGGTGTACGAGAAAGCACCGGAAAATGAAGCCCTGCCGTTGAACGAACCTGTCGTCGTCGATGAAGAAGCCGCTGAAGAAGCTGCTGCCGCGCTCGCAACCGTCGACGCCGAATTCGGTCGTACGACCGATCCGGTGCGCATGTACATGCGTGAGATGGGCACGGTGGAGCTGCTCACGCGCGAAGGCGAAATCCGTATCGCCAAGCGCATCGAAGAAGGTCTCGATGCCGTTCGCACCGCACTCTCCTCTTACCCGCTCACGTATCAGTTCATCCTGAACCAGTACGAGCAGGTGAAGCAGGGCCAGGGCCGCCTCGTCGACATCATCGTCGGCTTCATCGATCCGAACGCACCGGATGAAATCGCCGCGCCGGTGAATCCGAAGCTCGCACAGGCCGC
Organism: Povalibacter uvarum; assembly: GCF_014202975.1. GTDB lineage: Bacteria > Pseudomonadota > Gammaproteobacteria > Steroidobacterales > Steroidobacteraceae > Steroidobacter > Steroidobacter uvarum. The sequence continues at coordinate 1,497 of NZ_JACHHZ010000007.1, read as the reverse complement.
TGCCGCGCCCGCGAATGAGTCGGAAGAGACCGAAGAAGGCGAAGGCAATTCGGAAGACGAAGAGGCGCTCGAGACCGGCCCGGATCCCGAGGAGGCTGCACGCCGCTTCGCGTCGATCCTCAAGCTGCACCAGCAGGCCCTCAAGGCGATCGAGCAGCATGGCATCAAGGATCCGAAGACGCTGAAGATCCGCAAGAAGGTGGCCGGTGAGTTCATGGAACTCAAGCTGTCGCCCAAGATGTTCGATGCACTGATCCTGCAGCTGCGCGATCATGTCGCCGAAGTCCGCAACATGGAAAAGCAGATCATGACGATCTGCGTCCGCGATGCCGGCATGCCGCGCAAGGACTTCGTCACGACGTTCCCGAAGAACGAAACCAACGTCACCTGGCTCGACAAGCACATCCGTGCGAAGCGCAAGCACTCGGCAGCGCTCGCCCGCCTGCGCGAGGAAGTCGAGAAGGTCCAGACGAAGCTGCAGACGCTCGAAACGCGGGTGCACATGTCGATCGGCGACGTGAAGGAAATCAATCGCGAAGTGGCGGTCGGCGAAGCGAAGGCTCGTCGCGCCAAGAAGGAGATGGTCGAGGCGAACCTGCGTCTCGTGATCTCCATCGCGAAGAAGTACACGAATCGCGGCCTGCAGTTCCTGGACCTGATCCAGGAAGGCAACATCGGCCTGATGAAGGCGGTCGACAAGTTCGAATACCGCCGCGGCTACAAGTTCTCGACGTACGCGACGTGGTGGATTCGCCAGGCGATCACCCGTTCGATCGCCGACCAGGCCCGCACCATCCGCATCCCGGTGCACATGATCGAAACGATCAACAAGCTCAACCGCATTTCCCGCCAGATGCTGCAGGAGATGGGCCGCGAGCCGACGCCGGAAGAACTGGCGGTGCGCATGGAAATGCCGGAAGACAAAGTCCGTCGCGTGCTCAAGATCGCGAAGGAACCGATCTCGATGGAAACCCCGATCGGCGACGACGAGGATTCGCATCTTGGCGATTTCATCGAGGACACCTCGGTGGACTCTCCGATCGATTCCGCGACGATGGAGAGCCTGCGCGAAACGACGCATTCGGTTCTCGCCGGCCTCACGCCGCGCGAAGCGAAGGTCCTGCGCATGCGCTTCGGTATCGACATGAATACCGATCACACGCTGGAAGAAGTCGGCAAGCAGTTCGACGTCACGCGCGAGCGTATTCGTCAGATCGAAGCGAAGGCGCTGCGCAAGCTGCGTCACCCGAGCCGCAGCGAGCAGCTGCGCAGCTTCCTGGTGGATGATTGAGAGAAGCCAGCTAGCCTGCTAGTCAACCAGCAGTTAGCCAGAACAGAATGGCCGGGCAAACGCCCGGCCTTTTTGTTTCAGGCGTCCCTGCTTGGCTGTGGGTCCGGCTTTACCGGAGTCAAACGGTCGATGCAACACTGCGAGCCAGTGTATCTGCTGGAGTCTCGAAGCCTAAGGTTTGTCGTGGCCTTTCATTGAGGCGACGG
>NZ_JACHHZ010000006.1 GCF_014202975.1 Povalibacter uvarum | reverse complement strand
TGCTCTTCAGCTGATAGTCTCTTACGCAACATCTCACACCTCCGGTCTAGTGGATGATGTTGCATCGACCCGTTGAGACCACCTCAGCCGGACGTCATCGCGTCAGCGATGAGGCCTTCGGCCTGACGTCCGACTAAAGTCGGACCCACAGCCGGAAATATGCCGCTCGCGCAGTCCATGTCCGGATCTGTCCCTGACTTTCGTCAGAACTCACATGCGGGGATTCGATGAAGTCCTTCGGTTCATATTGACCGCGGCCCGTCGCGCCTGCACGTTTCGCACTTTCATGCAGGGACGGAACCATGGCGGACTACGGCGCACGGCTCGATGAATTGCAGGCAGAGGTGCTCAAGCCGCAGGAACAGGATCTGCGTCTTGTCGCCGAAGGGGCCCCGCAGGCGCAGGTGCTCGCGCGCTATACCGGCTACATGGCGGGCATCGCCAGGTACATCGACTGGCGCGATCGTGCGCTGAACGATGCCTTGCCTGTGCTCAAGGAAGAGTCGTCTTCGATCAAGGGCGTCAGCCAGCAATCGCGCTGGATCGAGCATTTCGCGAAGCGTGGCGACGAGGCGTTCCGCACGCTGACCGATCTCATCAAGGACAAGGACCTGGAGAAGTTCGCGCCGAACCTGAAGAAGTTCGCCGAGAAGGTCGTCGAGCAGGAATCCCGCTTCTACGCATTGCTGCGTGAAATGCCGCTCGGCTTTCTGCAGGGCCAGCTGCAGGAGTACACGCGTGAGTTTCGTGACGAGTCGAAGAACCTCGAGGACAAATGGAAGTCCCTGGGCGATCAGGATCGCTCCATCGACCAGAAGGCCTCTGATACGACGCAGCAGGTCATGCGGATCATGCACGAGACCGTGCAGAAGGTGACGGAGAACCAGCGCGGCATCGCCGAGAAGCTGCGCAACGTGAAGATCGATCCCAACAAGCCGATCACCGGCAGCACGATGAATGCGCTTTCGCTCATCCTGCAGGGCGGCGTGCAGTACCTGATGACGACCGTCGAACCGTATCGCGCGAGTATGCAGAGCTACACGGATGCATTCCTGCAGCAGCACAAGATGGAAGAGACGATCGTCGTCGTCTTCGCGCAGATTCGCGAAGCCGTGCGGGAGTTCCTGCGCAAGACGAATCTCGACAGCGCGGTCAAGGAATACAACGACCTGACGCGTGCCAGCCTCGACAAGACATCGCAGTGCCCGACAACGCGCCAGCGGGAGGATGCGAAAAAGTTTGCGGAGAAGGCGATCGAGCACGTCCGGCCGTTCATGGACAGGTTCAAGACCGAATACGAGCGGTTCATCGATCAGCACCGCGGCATCTTCGTCGGCGCGGTGAGCACGAAGACGATCGAGGACCTGCTGGAAACATCGCAGCGCGAGCGCTCCTGGGCGGATGTGGAACGGGTGAATATCCAGCGGCAGCTGCAGACGGTATTCGAGGATTCGGTGAAGACCTGGAAGATCGACGTCAACGGCCTGTCGAGCGACGACCAGAAGGCGCTACGGGAGGTCTGGGAGGTCGAGCTCGAGAAGCTCGGGCGCGGATTCGTCGCGGCGAAGGACGACCGGATCCAGGATCAGATCAAAGCGATGTTCAAGGACAAGCTTTCGTCGCTTGCCGATCGCGTGAAATCCAGCAGAGGCGGGCTCGAGTGATGGCTGCCGAACTCATCCATGTCACCGAGACGCTGACCTCGGGGCTGAAGGCCGACGCGGTGCTCGAATCGGCCGACGGTATCGTCGGATTCCGTGTCACGTGGATCGCCTGGGACAGCGGCTTTCGCCGCAGCGGCCTCGCAATCGGCGACGTCATCGTCGCCGTGAACGGCGAGTCGGTCGCGCCGTACCTGTTGCCCGGCAAGTTCCATGGACAGATCGGGCAGGCCAACGAGTCGTATGCATGGCAACAGCGCGGCTGGAAATCCGAGTGCGATCTCGCGCTGACTGTGATGCGATTCGGCGAGCAGCACGAAGTGACGGGGCAACTCAGATTCGAGCGGCTCTATCGCACGCCGCAGCAGCGCTCGGCGCTCGCGCCGGGCGGTCCCGGAACCATCAGCAACGATGGATTCAGCTCTCCCTGGAGCGGCTGGTACGAGCGTCTGGTGTTCAAGCTCTCCGTCATCCTCGACGGTTCGTGGTATCGCCAGCGCATGAACACGCGCCAGGAACTGAAAGAGCTCGACGAACATGCGGCGCGCATCGAGTATCTCGCGAACAATCATCCCGGCGACTTTGCCGACGCGGTGATGGCTGATTGGAACGCGGCCCGCGAGAGTCTCAACGGCAAGCGGCTCGATGCTGTCGACTTGCGTTATCGGGAGCTGGGGGCGCAACGGCTCGAGATCGCGAAAGGCGCGGCTGCGCAGTCCTGGACGACCATCAAGCAGGAACTCGCGAGCCAGACGATTGCGACATTCCCTTCGCCCCCTGCGCATGAAGCTTCGAAGATGGTTGGAAGGATCGTCGAACTGCCCGCGTTGTCACCGCGGCAGTTCGTCAGCGATCTGGGCGCCGGATTCGCGGTCGCCGCGGGTTCGGGTGAGGGTTGTTATCTCATTCAGCTGTCGAATGCGCCGCGGTTCGGACACTTCTACGCGACGATGGAGCGCTTCAAAGCACAGGTTCATCCGAAGCTCTCGGAGCGGTACCAGTTTCTCGCTGCGATTCGTGGCGACGTTCGCATGATCACGTTCAACCGTCGTCCCGTGACCGGTTTGCTCGTCGATATCGTCGCGGCACTCGCTGGCGATTCTGGAGAGCTGTGTGTCGACATGCGAAGCGAGAACCAGGCGGGCGGCTATGCCTTTGCAGGCGAAGCGCAGGTAGACAGCATCGATCCGGTGCAACTGCCTGACGATGCCCCGCCCGAGCAAGTCGTCGCAGCAATGGTCCGGGCAGTCAAGCTTGCGGACGACGATCGGTGGCGCAGCCTCTTCGCCGACTGGCGAGTTGCGATCTATGAAAGCGGCCGCGCGCTGTTCGATGCGTCGTACTCGATTCCTTCGCACCTGTTCCAGAGCATCTGGGAGACGAGTCGCAAGTACATCATGGGCGATGTACTCGACGCGCGAGTCGATCGTGTCTCCCCGATCCGGCGCATCACTCGTGCGGACCCGACGACGGGCGTGCCGGACGTCGATCATGTCGTCGTCTGGCTGGACCACTTCGGCAGCTTCGACGGCGAGATCCGCGCCTACAATCACTTCACCCTGCGCCGACGCTGGCCATTGCAGCGAGTGAACGGCGGGCCGTGGAGGATTGCGGAGCTGCAGAGCCTGTGATGCTATGTTGGCACCTGACTTTCGGTTTCAGGTGCCCGTCACATGTCGCATCGTATCGTCGCCCGCCTGTGTGTCGTCCTTGCCGCGAGTGCGATTTCGTCCGTCCTTCCGGCAAGCGCGGCTTCCGCGGCGGAAGCGCCCAGCGATGTCGTCGCGAGGCTGTACAGCGATTTTTCGTCAGAAGTGGTTGTCGAAAAACCGGATCAGCGAAGTATGCGGACCGTGCCTCCGAAGGCATGGAAGAAGTATTTCACCAAAGAGGTCGTGCGCCTCCGTGCCCGAGTGTGGGACTGCGAGGAGGTGAACGGCGTCTGCATGATAGAAGTTTCCCCGATCTGGTACTCCGCGGATCCGGGGTGTGTCACGGTGAGGATCCAGGCTGGTTCGGTCGAATCCGTGGTGATCGCGACCCTTCAATATCCCGTGGACGCTGTGGGGTCAGGGAAGGCGCAGCTCGAGTACCGTCTGATCCGCGTCGGACGTCACTGGAAGATCGATGACATAGCGTACCCGGACGGGTCGACGCTCAGGCAGTGGCTGATCGAGGGGGCTGAGGAATGACCACAGCATGAAGATCCCTGAAGACATCTACTATCGGGTGCTCGATCTCGCGACGGCACTCGTTCGCGCGTCGGAGGGCTTCGACAGGGAAGAGCATTCGACGCTGTACAACGAACTGCGTGAAGTTGTCGACGGCGAGGTCGCTTCGGGAAACCCGCATCCCTTCCTGTTCGAGACACTGGCCGACTTCACCGACGACGACCCTACCGCGCTGGATCTGTATCAGCGAGGCCTCGACTACGCTGATCGCCCCGATGCCGCTGCCTACCGCGCATCCATCCTGCTTTCGATGGCGGAACGCCACAGGACCATGGGCAACGCATCGATGGCGCGCGAGTGCGCAGGTCGTGCCGAGGAAGCGGCGAAGCTGGTCGATGATCCCGAGTTGAGGAAGCAGATCAGCGAGTTTCTGCTCGAATGACCACGATCGTCCTGTTGCCGGGAACATGCCAGCTGCGAGGATAGTCGAGATCGAAGGTCCTCACTTCCTGCTGCAGACAAAGCCAAAGGAATCAGTGGCGGCGATCAAGACGTTCGCACGGGAGCACGACATAGCGTTCTGACGGCTCGTTGTCGACGTGCTCGGCTCAACGCGACTCTCAAGGAGCGCTTATTTCTCCTCTCGCAGCTGCCGTCTCCTTCAAATGAGCGCGGCGAAGGTGGCACCATGCGCGCCCTGCTCGCGAGGTTCCTCATGAAGTACCTGATGTTCTACGAACTGGCCGCCGACGGCCTGTCGAAGGCGCAAGCCAACTTTCCTGCCCATCAAGCGCGACTCGTCGAGTTCCACAAGGCTGGGACGTTGCTGATGGCGGGTCCGTACGGCGCTCCCCCGATCGGCGCGATCGGAATCTTTACATCGCGCGCCGCGGCAGAGGCGTTCGTCGCGGGCGATCCCTTCGTGATCAATGGCGTCGTGGGGAAATACAGCATCCACGACTGGTCCGAAGCGCTCGCGCCGTGATGCAGCGCCGCTGAGGAAGGCGCATCAGCCGGTTCATCGGCTTGACCTTCCCACTGTAGGAAGGTTCATGATGTGCCCATGAAGAACCGCAGGGCGACATCTGCCGCAGCTCGCGCCGAGCTGGCGGCCGCTAAAGAGCAGGGCTACTACAGCATCGGCAACGCCGCGAAGCTGTCCGGCGTCACGGCGAAGATGATTCGCCACTACGAGTCGCTCGGGCTGATCCCCAGGGCTGCGCGTACGGCTGGCGACTACCGTGTCTACAACGCAGCCGATATCCACACGCTGCGGTTCATTCGGCGGGCTCGGGGGCTGGGCTTCTCGATGAGCGAGATCGCCGACCTGCTCGGGCTCTGGCGCGATCAGCGGCGCGCCAGTCGCGAAGTGAAGCGACTGGCTACGAAGCACATTACAGAACTCGATGCGCGCATCGAGGAGCTTCAATCCATGCGCAATGCGCTGGCTGACCTCGCCGAGCACTGTGCCGGAAATGCGAGACCGCATTGTCCAATCCTGGACGACCTGGGTGGCATTCCGGCCGCCCCGCACGATCGTGAGGGCGACAAGTGAAGCATCAGCACCCGCATGACGAGACTCCGGAGCAGTCGTGCTGCTCGTCGAAGTCCGCTCATTCTCACGAAGAGCACCGGACCCATCGCCATGAGGCGGCCCCGGCGTGCTGCAGCGGCCCTGGCGCTCATGCGCGCGCGCATGAAAGACCACCGCGCGAGGCAGCGCCCGCTCAACCTGGCGCTATCTATACGTGCCCGATGCATCCGGAAGTCCGTCAGGTCGGACCGGGGCACTGTCCCATCTGTGGGATGGCGCTCGAGCCAGAGATGCCGACGGAACAGGAAGACGACACGTCGCTGCTCGACGTTCGCCGCAAGCTGACCATCGCGCTCGCGTTGACGATCCCGATCGTCCTGATCGCGATGGTGCCGCATTTCGTGCACATCGAGATGTCGCATGCGACTGCGAGGATACTCAGAGGACTGGAGCTATTGCTGTCGCTGCCCGTCGTTCTGTGGACGGCACTCGACTACTACCGGCGAGGCTGGATGGGCGTGGTCAATAGATCGCCCAATATGTACACGCTGATCGGGCTTGGCGTGATCGTCGCGTTCGTCTATAGCGTGATTGCGACGTTCTGGCCGCAGGCCTTCCCCGCGCAGATGCAGGATCATCACGGCATGGTCGGCGTCTACTTCGAGGCGGCCAGCGCGATTGTCGCGCTGGTTCTGGTCGGGGAATGGCTCGAACTGCGTGCCCGCGGCCGGACCAGTGCCGCCATCCGCCAGCTTCTCGGGCTGGCGCCGAAACATGCGCGCCGTGTTCGTGCGGATGGGCAGGAGGAGGATGTTGCTCTCAGCGATGTCCACGCCGGCGATCGCCTGCGTGTGCGTCCCGGCGAGAAGGTGCCTGTCGACGGTCATGTGATCGAGGGCCGTTCGACGATCGACGAGTCGATGCTGACGGGCGAACCGATGCCCGTGGACAAGCAACCCGGTGATCGCGTCGTCGGTGCGACCGTGAACCAGACAGGCAGCATGGTCATCGAGGCGGAACGTGTCGGAGCCGACAGCCTGCTCGCGCAGATCGTTTCGCTCGTATCGCAGGCGCAGAGATCGCGCGCTCCCTTGCAGCGGCTCGCCGATCAGGTTGCCAGCTGGTTCGTTCCGGCCGTCGTCGCGATCGCGATTCTCACGTTCATGACCTGGTGGCTCATCGGCCCGGAGCCGAAGCTTTCGTATGCGCTGGTGAATGCGGTCGCTGTCCTGATCATCGCGTGCCCATGTGCGCTCGGGTTGGCGACACCGATCTCGATCATGGTTGCGAGCGGCCGCGGTGCGACGTTCGGTGTCTTGTTCCGCGATGCTCAGGCCATCGAGCATTTGCAGAAGGTGGACACGCTCGTTCTCGACAAGACGGGGACGCTGACGGTGGGTAAGCCTTCGTTCGATCGGGTGCTGACTGCTCATGGCTATTCGGAGCAGCAGATTCTCGGTTGGGCGTCCGGTCTTGATCGTGCGAGCGAGCACCCGCTGGCGCACGCAATCGTGTCCGGCGCGGAATCTCGCGGGATCGCGCCCGCTACCGTCACCAACTTCCATTCCGTTACAGGTCAGGGCGTCAGCGGAGAGTCGGCCGGTCACGACCTCTCGCTGGGCAATATCGCGTTGATGAAATCCCGCGGTGTCGATGTCAGCGTGTTCGACAGTGAAGTGGAGCAGCTGCGCCGTCAGGGACGAACGGTCGTCTTCCTCTGCGTCGATCGGCGCCTGGCCGGCGCCATCGCGGTCGGCGATTCGATCAAGGAGACGACTCCCGCGGCGCTCGAGACGCTCAAGGCGGATGGGCTCCGGCTCGTCATGCTCACTGGCGACAACGAAGCAACAGCGCGTGCAGTAGCTGCAACGCTCGCCATCGATGATGTGATCGCCGATGTGCAGCCTAAGGACAAGGCGGACGTCATTGCACGGCTGCAATCGGAAGGTCGCCGGGTCGCGATGGCGGGCGACGGCATCAACGACGCGCCAGCACTGGCCAAAGCCGATGTCGGCATCGCGATGGGAACGGGAACCGACATCGCGATGGAAAGTGCGCAGGTGACGCTGGTGAAAGGCGACCCGCAGGGAATCGTTCGTGCGCGTCATCTCAGTCGCGCCACCGTGCGCAACATTCGCCAGAACCTGTTCTTCGCATTCGGCTACAACGCGCTCGGCATTCCGATTGCCGCAGGTGTGCTCTATCCGCTGACGGGATGGTTGCTCAGCCCGATGATTGCGGCGCTAGCGATGAGTCTGTCGTCGGTTTCGGTGATCGCGAATGCGCTGCGATTGCGAGGGGACTCGTCATCCCCGCGCAAGCGGGAATGACGGAATCTTTCAGCCTTCGCATCCCTTCCACCTCACCCAGTACAGCCGGTCCCGACCCTCGACGACACGATGAAAGAACAGCACTTCGCCGCCAGCCATGAACCGCGGCGCGGTTTCGACCGACTCGGTATTCACAGCCGACACATTGCGTGCTGACGACCACGCCCCAGCCGGCTCACGACAACTCATGTAGATGTCGACCTTGCCGGCACCGCCGGGGCGAGCTGACGCCCACAACCGCGTCGTGCTGGCGTCGTCTTCGACGAGATCCCAATCATCCTGCGCGGAGTTGAAATCGCCATCCAGCGCCCGCGGTGTTCCGAACGATCCGTCTTCCTGCAACGACGCAGTGTAAAGATCGCCTCCGCCGACTCCGTTGAGCGCGTCTGTGGTGAAGGCGAGCGTGTCCGGATCGATCAGCTGGGGATAGAACGTTGCTGCGTTGCCCGTCGGGATCGTGAGCAGCTGAGGCTTCTCGTAATCATCGGCGAGCACTCGGGCGCGAAACATGCGGACATTCCATGGCGGCGAGCCGGGTGGACGGTTGCTTACGAAATAGAGATACGCCCCGTCCGCGGAAAAGGCGGCTTCGGAGCTGTTGTAGCCATCGGCATGCAACGCACGGATGTATTTCGGAGGGCCCCATTCGTCCCCCGCCACAATGGATTCGTAGAGCGCAGTCGTCGTGTGGCGCGGCGTCAACGAATTCACGACAGTGATGACCAGCTTGCGGCCATCAGGGGACAGAGCAGGATTCGTCACCTGCAGCGGTTCGAGCGCATCGAGGAACGAAGGGCTGAACGGTTCCGGCCGATCCGGCACGGGCAGGCCGAAGAGGCGCAACTCGTCAGCCGACACTGATGCGAGCGCCAGCGATCCGGTGATAGCGAGCACTGCTCTCATCTCGATGCGACTCGGGCGCGAGCTGCCTCGACGAGCGACCGCGAACCGATTTCGTCCGATACGATCAGCTTCATGGCGGCAATGCCCCAGGTGTCGCGGCGAACGAGGCGAAATTCGTACTCTCCGCGCGGCAGCCATACATCCGTGCCAATCCAATGACGGGCGGCGACGGGGCACGATGCCTCTGCCGTTGTGCCTTCGACGCGCACGGTGATTTCGCCGAGTTCGTGCCAAGTCGCATCGAAACCGGGTACGAGCGCCTTCCAGCCTTGCAGAAGCACTTCGCGTGTCATCGTCACCGGTTCGCCGCCCCAGAGGCTCGTGTAGTCGACGAGGACTTCCGGAGCGAAGAGCCGCTCAGCGGCGTCGAAGTCGCGCCGATCGATATCCCCCATGAGCAACGCGATCGTCTGTCGAACGCGGATCTGGTCGAGATCGCGATAGCCGTAGTCGTTCATGTTCATGAACCCTCGGGAAGAGTGCCGCGGAAGTGCTCATCGGCTGCGTCGACTGCGAGCGCTACACGATCGGGTCGATCGTACCAATCGACCTGGAATCCGGTCTCCCAGACCATGCGCTTGCGTCCCAGCATGCGTTGCGAAATGCGCTTGACGTTGTCGGGCAGCGCGCATTCGTCGCCGTGCACGAAGAGCGTCGGCACGCGGAGCCTTTCGGCGCGACGCAGGCCGTCGAAGGTCAGCCAGTACATCCACGTGGCTTCGTCCATTTCGTTGCGCCATTCCGGGATCGCGCCGCGATCCGGGTTTGCATAGTAGTCGAGCGGGAAGAACATGCCTGCGCGCTCATTGCCTTGTTCGTAAGCAGGGACGAGATCCGGCTTGCTGCCTGACTCCCGGGCGCGCAGTGCGTCCACCGCTCTCGCGATGCGAGCGGCAATCCCTTCTTCACCGCCGTAGTAGGCGCCGACGGTTGCGGTGTCATGAAACCACCCGGCAATACTTGCGAAGGAAACGATTGGCGCTCCGGCATCGATAGCCGCGGCGGCATACTGAGCGCTGGCACAGATCGCGACGTAGCCGATGCGGGGTCGAACGCACGAGAGCGTCTGAAGGAACTGCGTCGCCGCTGCGATATCGGCGACCTTGCGAGCGGGCATCTCCGTTTGGCGCATCTCGCCGCCGCTGGCACCGAATCCAGCGAAGTCGAATGTGAGGACGGTATAGCCCCGCTGCGCGAAGGCTTCGGCGTGGCGATCGGCCATCTGCTCTTTGACCGTCAGCCAGGAACCGCTGATCACGAGCGCCGGCTGCACTTCCGTGAGATTGGTAACGTTGCGATGCAGTCGTCCCGCCAGCAGCACTCCCTGGCTGAAGAAGGCGACAGGAAGGCGGTGAATGGTATGAGACACGCGAGACCTCGGCGATGACGTTCGGCCTCGACAATACGACGTGTCACGAACGGGGGACGAGCGCCATTCGTACCGAGGAACGCTCGCTCGTCCCGTCAGTCGCGGAAAAGACCCATTTGTTACGGTCGTTTCAGGCTCTCGAGTGGAACCCGCGTCAGCTCGACGTCTTCCTTGTTGGTCGCATAGGCAACGTACAGGTGCTGCTGCCAGACAACGCTCTTCGGATAGTGGTAGCCCGACCGCTTGTAAGTCCCCTCATACCGGAGCGGCTGCAGATCCGACTGAGCCCGCAGCAGGAAGGCATGGTCGAAATGTCGCCCGTCAGCGCTGAGGGTGATCGCGAGCGGAATGCGTATCTTGTCGCTGTTGGGTGCGTTGACGAGGAAAGCCGTGCCGTCCGGGAGATTGCCGGCGCTTTGCTTCGCACGCGCATCGGGCATATTGGTCAGGACGGGAGTCGTCCACGTCTCGCCACGATCGCAACTCTCCGCTGCGAGTTGCCGATAACTGGATGACTGGTCGCGGAACACCATCACTGCGCAGGCGCCACGCAGGAAGAGACTCGGCTCGATCTCGCGACTGACTTCGCCCTCGTGCGGCAGGTTCGCCATGCGGCCTCGTTTCCAGCCGCGGATACCGAGCGCGTCGTCCGTACGGAAAGGAGAAACGATCAATCCGGGACGCAGGTGGAACGCCGTGACTATTCGTCCATCGGCCAGGACATGCGGATCCTGTTCGATGATGCCTTCGACAGGCGACCCGTCGCTGCCGGTCACCCGCTGCGGTGTGGACCAGCGCTTGCCGTCACTGCTGAGCACGTATTCCGTGTAACCGCCGGCACGCGATTGAAATCCGGTCGGCCACACATTGATGTACGCAACCAGCGTGTCGCCGTCTGTCCACCAGCCGCCGCTCGAATGCATGCGCCCGGCGACGCCGGCTTTCGCAAGCACGGCCGGTGCTGACCAGCGAAGCCCATCCTCGCTCGTGCTGTAGGCAACCCAGGTGTCGGCGGAATCCTCGTCGCGAGGTGAGCTCTGCCATTGCGCATAGAGCCGGCCTTTGAATGGGAGCAGCACGACGCCATTGCTGAATTTGTCGTCGTGATCGCCGGGTCGGAAGATCGTGATTGTCTGCGACCGTGAGGCACGCTGCAGGCCAAGGTCCGGCTTGGTGCGGTCGAAGACACCGACACCCACTTCGTAGGGTGCGCTCTGGCTGGTTCCATCCTGCGCGGCAGCAATCGCCGTGCAGAGCATCGCGGCACTCGCCAGCAGGCGCATCGATCGGGGCGTCTTCAGTTCGATCCGCCCAGTTCGATCCATACTGGGGCGTGATCGCTGGCCTTGTCCCAGCCGCGGACTTCGCGGTCGACGCCGGCCCGCTCGAGCAAGCGCGCCGCGGCCGGATTCAACAGGTGATGATCGATGCGCAGTCCCGCATCCCGTTGATATGCGTTCCGGAAGTAGTCCCAGAACGTGAAGATCTGGGCATCGGGGTGCAGCGTCCGAACGGCGTCCACCCAACCCTGGCTCATGATGCGGCCGAACGCTTCGCGCGTTTCGACACGGAACAATGCGTCGTCGACCCAGCGCTCCGGCTTGTACACGTCGCGCTCGGTCGGGATGACATTGTAGTCACCCGTCAGCACGACCGGCGTTTCGCGCGCGAACAACTCCGCGGCATGGATTCGCAGGCGTTCGAGCCAGCGCAGCTTGTAGTCGAACTTCGGCCCCGGAGCAGGATTGCCGTTCGGCAAGTACAGACAGCCGATCAGGACTCCATTGACCGTTGCTTCGATGTACCGGCTGTGCGCATCTTCGGGATCGCCGGGCAGCACACGACGGATCTCGGTGGGCTCGGCGTTGCGGGCCAGGATTCCGACGCCGTTGTAGCTCTTCTGTCCATGCCAGATCACGCCGTAACCCGCCTCGCGGATCGCGGCTTCCGGGAATTTTTCCTGCGGCGCCTTCAATTCCTGAAGACACACGACGTCCGGTGTCGTCTCCTGCAGCCAGCGCAGCAGGTTCGGGAGTCGGGCGTTGATGCTGTTGACGTTGTAAGTGACGATGCGCATGGGGGCATTGTAATGCGTCAGCGCACGTTCCAGAGCAACACTTGCTTACAACTCCGCCATGATGTGCAAGGCTTGTCCCACACTGCTGCCGTAGCTTCCAGGCCTGTTCATCCGGTTCTGGAGTCAAGCGATGAAGGTGTTGAAGGCGGTTGCAGTGCTTCTCTGCGGTCTCGGTCTCGTGCTGTCCCTGAGCGGATGCGATCAGATCTCGGGCGGCGACGACGACAAGGACGATGCGAAGTTCCGATTGCTGAACGTCAGCCCCGGATATCAGTCGCTCGACCTGTACGTGAACAACGGTTCCGATGACGACGAGGTCAAGCTGCAGTCCGTCGGCTACAACACGATCAGCGACTACGCGACAGTCGATGCGGACACATACACACTGAAACTGCGGCGCGCGGGCGTGACCAGCACGCTGCAGACACTCAGCGGCAGCAAGCTCGTCGAAGAATCGCACACGGTCATCGTGTCCTATGGATCGAACGGGCACTTCGGCTCGATGGTTTTCAATGAAGACACGAGCGAGGCGAGCGCCGGCGAGAGCAAAGTGCTGCTGCTGAACACCGGGGAAGCGGGCGCTCTGGATGTGTATTTCACCGATGAATCGGTCTCGCTGGACGATGCGACGCCGCAGTTCTCGAGTATTTCCCACGGGGCAGCGACGTCGGCGGCTATTGTGGACAGCGGTACGTATCGGTTGCGTGTCACTGGTGCGGGAGATTCGGCCGATGTGCGCTTCGATCTGTCCTCGGTCACGTTCGCTGAGAAATCGGTGACCGCAGTCGTGCTCACGGCAACCGACGGAGGTGTGCTCGTCAGTGCGGTGGTGCTGCCGCAGCAGGGCAGCCCAACTCTGCATGCGAACACGAAGGCGCGTGTTCGCGGTGCTGTCGGAATTTCGAGCGGCACCGCCGTCACAGCCCGAGTCGGTGGAACGACACTGCTCTCGAACTCGTCCGCCGGCGTGATCAGCAGTCGCTACAGCCAGGTCGAGTCGGGAACGGCCACCGTTTCCGTCGGCGTCGACGGCACTGCCGTCGCTGTGCCGAGTGTGAATCTCGCTGCCGGCGGTGAGTACACGTTGCTCATCTGGAACAACGCCGATGGCGTGCAGGCGAAGCTGCTCAGCGACGACAATCGTCTTCCGACGACCAGCAGTCGCTCGAAGATCCGCGTGATCAACAGCGTGTCCGGCGCCGAAGCACTGCTGTCGCTCGCAATCGACTACTCGCCGATCATCGAAGGCGTCGCGCTGGGCGACGCCTCGCCATTCGTCGAAGTCGACGGCGGACTCGAGTATCAGTTCGACGTATCGAATACCGATACAGGCGTGAATCTCTTCACCCGCGCCGGTGCGACGCTGCAGAGCGGCAGCGTCTACACCATGTTCATGTACGGCGGCGGAACCGCCGCGGTGAGCGGGACACTTCGCAAGGATCGATAGACATCCAGCCTGTCGCCGCGACAGGACTTCCTCCTGCGCTGTCGCGCATTGACCATCCGGAGCACCTCCGGATGGTCTTTTCTTTTTACATCATCCTGCCGGCGGCGATCGCAGCCCATCGGGCCAGGCAAAGTTGTAAGCAATCATTGCAGTTGCGACCTTTTTCCCGCCTGCCGCATCGAACGGAACGTGGATCCTTGCGCTGTTGCAACGCGCGTGGCGTCGTCGCGTCAATCGCCGGCGATTCCTGCAACGATCTGCAACACAGCTTTCAGCCGCAGTTCATTCCCCGCCGCCAGACTGCGGCATGCAGTAGGCCGATGGGGTCAGACAACGTACCGTCCATGAGCAACTTTCCACACATCGTCGTCGTCGATGACGACCGGCAGATTCGCGGCCTGCTGACCAAGTATCTGCAGGTGAACGGATTGAGAGCGACTGCCGTCGCCGACGCTTCGGCGCTGGATCGTGTGCTGGCAAGCGAGCGGGCGGACCTCGTCGTCCTCGATGTGATGCTGCCGGGAGAGGACGGGCTCTCGGTGTGCCGGAGGATGCGGGCCGAGAATCGTGCGCCAATCATCATGCTGACCGCGAAGGGCGCCGAGCTCGATCGGATCATCGGTCTCGAAGTCGGCGCCGAAGACTACATGGCGAAGCCGTTCAATCCGCGCGAGCTGCTTGCACGGATACGCAACGTCCTGCGCCGGTCGGATCGCATCTCGGCACCGACGCACGCGCGGAAGCGCTCGAAGTACCGGTTCGCCGGCTGGACCTTCGACACGGTTTCGCGAAGCCTGCTGAATCCCGCCGGCGAATCGTTGCGGATCGCCGGCGCCGAGTACGATCTTCTGCATGCCCTGGTGACGAACGCGAGTCTGGTGCTGAGTCGGGACCAGCTGATCGAGCTGACGCGGGGGCGTGAAGCAGATCCCTTCGATCGCAGCATCGACGTCCTGGTCAGCCGGCTGCGTCAGCGGCTCGGCGATGATGCGCGCGAGCCGAAGATCATCAAGTCGGTGTATCGCAAGGGCTACGTGTTCGCGACTGCGCTCGAGATGGATTGATCGATGCTCGCACGCCTGTTGCCGGACAGCATCTTCGGACGCGTTCTCGTCGTGCTCGTCGTTTCCTGCGCGCTCGCGCAGATCGTGGCGACAACGCTCGTGATTCATCGCAGTGGCAGCCTCATCCTCCGCCGCGAGCAGCCGATGATGGAAGATGCCGCTCGCCGCATTGCCGACACGCTCAACCGGCTCGAGGCACTGCCTCAGGCGCAGCGCAGCGCAACGTTGCGTGAGCTCGGCGATCGCCAGGTCAACATCCAGTTGGCCCGCATGACCATCTCAACCGGGCCGCCACCACCACCGCCGTCGTTCTTTCCACCGTTCCTGCAGTTCGGGATCGGAATGCCGGTTCGTGTGCGGCCGCCGCCGAGTCCCGAGGAAAGGGCCGATGAACTCGTGAAGCGCATTCGTTCGCTCGTCGACGATCGGGTCGCGATTCGTGCTCGCATTGCCCCTGGCGAGCCGACGGACATGCTGATCCACACTGTGTCATCAGGCGCAGCCGATGCGCCCGTGTTCGCATCGGTCGAGCGAGTGCGCATGCCGGCGATGGCTGTTCAAGGCGTGGCAACGGGCGGTTTCCAGGCGGCGTTGCCGCCGCCATCGAGTGGAGCAGGGCGGTGGTCGGCGGCGATCATGCGGGATGCAGAGATCGTGTTGACAGCGACCTGGCCCGGCGAGGCGCCCGTCACGTTCAAAGTGCCGTTTGGCGGGACGATGCTCCGCCGTGCGCCGTTGAGCTTCAATGCCATTGTCGGCGTGCAGCTCGCCGCGCAGCTGGCTGTGCTGTTCGCCGGGCTGACACTGGGCGCGTACGTCGCTGCACGACGCATTACGCGTCCGCTGTCACGACTCGCGGCGGCTGCGGACTCGCTGGGAAGAAGTCTGAGTCAGCCACCTGTTCCGGAAACCGGACCGCGCGAGCTTCGCCAGGTGGCGCAGGGCTTCAATGTGATGCAGGACAGGTTGCGCCGGTACATCGACAGCCGCACACGCGCCGTGGCTGCAATGTCGCACGATCTTCGAACGCCGCTCACGCGGGCCCGTCTGCGCCTCGAGCTGATGGAGGATGACGAGCATCGCAAGGAGTTCGAGCGCGATCTGCTGGAGATGGAAAGCATGGTGGTTGCGACGCTCGATGCGCTCAGCGATCTGGGTGTCGAAGAAGCGGCGCAGGAACTGGACGTCAACGGGCTGCTCGCCCGGCTCCAGTCCGAGTTCGCCCAGCTGGGGCATCGGTTGAGGATCGAAGGCAGCGCGACTGCGACATATCGCGCCAGGCCGCAAACCCTGAAGCGCTGCCTGACGAATCTCATCGACAATGCATTCAAGTACGGCGATGCCGTTCGTGTCCGTGTCGACGACGATGATGTCCTGCGCATCACGATCATCGACGAAGGTCCCGGAATCCCGCCGGAAGAGCTCGAGCGCGTCTTTGAGCCGTTTTACCGCCTCGAATCGTCGCGATCGCGCGAGACTGGCGGCACAGGGCTCGGGCTCAGTGTTGCGCGCGATGCGGCGCAGGCTCACGGAGGGCGACTGATCCTGCGCAACGGGCCCGACCGGGGATTGGAGGCAGAGCTATCGCTGCCGCGAGGCCTCGGCGGCTAGAGGCCGAGCTCAGCGAACCTTGAAGAATCGCAGAGTCACCAGCGGTGGTTTGCGAGTCGTATCGGCCGTGAGCGTGCCCACGAAGATCCCTTTGTTCAGCCAGTCGTACTTGCCGACCGGGGCTTCGAACTCGACGGACGAGCGCACATAGGGCTTCGTGCCCGCAGCTGCATTCTGGGCCGGCGGATCGATCAGCACCCGATTGTGGACGCGGATGATCGTGCCATCGTCGGTGCGCAATGCATACCGTGCATCGAGCAGCGTGACGCCATCCACGCGGATCGCTTGCCAGTCTTCGCCGCCGGGCATGATGGTGCCCTTCATCGAGGGGCCTTCGAACGTACCGCCTGCGATCGGAATCACGCGTCGCTGACCCTGCGGCGTCCTGCCCATGACGATAGGCGCGTCGATATCAGCTCTAACCGTCAGGACGTGCTCGAGCGCCGGCGTTTCGAAAGACTCGTTCTCCGCGAAGGCAGTCATGCAGATCGTGCTCCCGGCAATGAAGAACAAGCGGGCGGCAGTGCACGCGTGCTTCATGGTTTCACCGCAATATCGAAATGCAGAACATCTTCTCGGATACCCAGCTTGGTATAGAGCGCGATGGCGGGGTCGTCACCGTAATCCGCCTGCACGAAGATCACATAGGCGCCGCGTGTCGCGCCGATCCTCTGCAGCTCCCGGATCAGCGCAGTCGCAACGCCTTGCCGGCGAAAGGGCTCGGCCACTGCGAGGTCGTAGATGTAGATCTCGCTGCGTTCCTGCTCGAACTTCTGCAGCTCATAGGCGGCGATGGCGCCGACAACTTCCGAACCGTTGATCGCGGCCAGCGCAATGAAGTGGTCGCGACGCAGGAGTCGCTGGAGGTATTCCTTGCTGGGGCGGGCGCTGTTGTAAGCCACCGGATCACTGAAGGCCTCGGCGAACAGCGCCAGCATGCGCTCCAGCAAGGCGCTGTCGTCACAGCCGAGGATCTGGACGCGAGTCACCGGATGCGACTCACTGGGGGCTCTTCTTCCTGGCCTGTCCGATCAGCTCCATCACTTCCTCGATGATCGCTGTCATCGCTGCGTGAGCCCGCTTGGGCTGGCCGGCCTCGATGTGGTCAAGCACTTTCGTGTGGGCTTTGATGTCTGCAAGGGCAACGCCCTTGTAGCGATTGGTGAACGCGATGGAGATCCGCAGCGCCGCGTCGACGACGTCTTCGAGCTGCGAGTAGAACCGGTTGCCGGTGGCGTGAAGGATCGCGACGTGAAAGGCGATGTCGGATTCGAGAGGGTCGTCGTCGCCCTGTTCCGCCATCTTCATGCGATGGATGCCGTTGCGGATCTGCGCGATCGAAGCAGGGGTGGCCTTAGTCGCCGCGATCATCGCCGCCATCGGCTCGATGGCGAGCCGGATCTCGGTGAACTCCGCGAGCAGTTGCAGCGAGAACTTCCGTTCCATCAGCCAGCGCAGCACATCCGGGTCGAGAAGATTCCAGTGATTCTCTTCCTGGACCCACGTTCCCTGGCGAGGGCGCGCGCGCAGCAGGCCCTTCGCGGTCAGCATCTTCACCGCTTCTCGCAATACCGTCCGGCTCACGCCGAACTGCTTGCAGAGCTCGGCCTCGATGGGGAAGGAGTCCTTGGTTCCGAAAGAACGCGCAACGACCGCGTGACCGAGCTGTTCGACGATCGCGTGTGTCACGTTCGACTGAGGGGGTTTGCGCATCGTGCGGTGAACGAACGAAGGACCTGCCGCGTACTCTGGCAGAGTCGTTCTTGCGACGCCACAAGTCCGGGGCTTCCCTGCCGGTCGTTTGTATTTGTATGATTAATTACGCGGCCGACAGACAACGACTGGGAGATTTCGAATGAAGCTTGCAGCCATCCTGGGCGCAGTGGTGATGGTCGGTACCAGCCTGCAGTCGCATGCGGAACCTCAGTACTACTTTGGCGCCGACCTCTCGTATGTCAACGAAATGGAGGATTGCGGCGCGGTCTATCGCGATGCCGCCGGGGTTCGCGCTGATCCCTTCCAGCTACTGCAGTCGCGCGGTGCCAATCTGGTTCGCGTTCGCTTGTGGAACGACGCGCGCTGGACGCGCTATTCGAACATGGCGGACGTGAAGAAGACGATCCGTCGCGCCCGGAAGGCCGGCATGCAAGTCCTCCTGGACTATCACTATTCCGACGATTGGGCCGACGGGGACAAGCAGATCATTCCCGCCGCGTGGGCGGCCGACATCGACAACCCGGACAAATTGGCCGAACGCGTCCATGAGTTCACTCTGTCGACCCTGCGCGAACTGGATGCCGTGGGGCTCATGCCCGAGCTGGTGCAGGTGGGGAATGAGACCAACGGTGAGATCCTGAGCACGCTCGAGCGTGCCAAGAACCCGATCGACTGGACCCGCAACGCCAAGCTGTTCAATGCCGGAATTCGCGCGGTCCGGGAGGCGGGAGCGACTTCCCGTATCAAGCCCCGCGTGATGCTGCATATCGCGCAACCGGAGAACGTCGAGCCCTGGTTCGCAGCAGCCGCGAAGGCAGGCGTGAGCGATTTCGACATGATCGGCATCAGCTATTACCGGCGCTGGTCGACGCAGGATCTCGATGGGCTCAGTGCTGTGATCAATCGATTGCGACAACGCCATGCCGCCGATGTACTGCTCGTCGAAGCAGCCTACCCGTGGACGCTCGATCACAAGGACGAAATGCCGAACCTGCTCGGCACCGACACGCTGATTCAGGACTATCCGGCGACCCGGCAGGGGCAGCGTCGCTATCTCATCGATCTCACGCAAAGAGTGATCGCGAGCGGCGGCGTCGGCATGGTCTATTGGGAGCCGGCGTGGGTGTCGAGTCGCTGCAAGACACGCTGGGGTACGGGTTCGAGCTGGGAAAACGCAGCGCTGTTCGATTTCGATGGCCGCCTGTTGCCCGGCGCGGACTATCTCGATTTTCCGTATGTGCTGCCGGTCGACGTGGAGTTCGCGCTCGATGTGCGCAATGTGAAGGACGCGCTGGCGCTGTACTTGTGGAGCGATGTGTTCGAGTCGTCGACGCCCGTTACGATGAAGCTCACGGATGGGAAAGCCCACGCCAATCTCCGGCTGATGCCGGGCACCCGCATGAAGCTGCAGGTCTATCGGGATGCGCAGCGGCAGCAGCCTCTGCTGAGCGCAGATGATGCGCCGGGTCGTTTCGTTCAGGCAGTCGCGGGCGCGGACGACACGACGATCTCGTTGACCGAGAAGCTGTGCGACCAATGCGTCGTTGCGCAAGCGAAGTCGACCCTCGGCAACTTCAATGGCAACTGGCAGTTTCACCGCGCTGCTGATGTCGATGCGGACGTCAAGTCGATCCCTTCATCGCAGTGGGTTGAAGTCACGGTGCCGCACACGGCACGCATCGAGCCGCGCATCGTCAACGATCAATGGCAAGGGATCGCGTTCTATCGCAAGGCGTTTGCGGCGGAGCCGTCCTGGCGCGGCAAGCAGGTCTGGCTGCGCTTCGAAGGCGCGATGAATGTCGCCGAGGTCCGGTTCAACGGGCGCGTCGTGACGACGCACCTCGGCGGGTATCTGCCCTTCGTCGTCGACCTGACGAAAGGACTGAAGTTCGATGCGGCGAATGAGCTCGTGGTCCGCCTCGACAACCGGGACAACGCCGTCACCGGGCCGAAGCCGCTGAAGGTGCTGGACTTCAACATGTACGGCGGGCTGTATCGCGATGTGTCGCTCATCGTGAAATCTCCCGTGCACATCACGGATGAAATCATGGAGGCGCAGCCTGGCGGAGGAGGGATCTTCGTTACCTATCCCGCGGTCAGTAGGGACAAGGCGACAGTCGCTGTGAAAACGCATCTGCGCAATACATCGCGGGCGAAGGCATCGTTTCGCATCGTGCAGGCTCTCTCGAAGGACGGACGAGAAGTCGCTCGTCACGTTTCGACATCGACCACGCTGGCGGCGGGCGCCAACGTGAGCGTTGCACAGCAGTTCGACGTCGGTCAGCCCAGTCTCTGGTCGCCACGATCACCGTCGTTGTATCAGCTGCGGACGATCGTCGAGACGAGTGAGGGTACCGTTGATGAGCGACACACACGTATCGGCATCCGCCGCATCGACATTGCGCCGGGCAAGTTCGCCATCAATGGCGAGGCAACGTTCCTGCGCGGCGTCAATCGGCACCAGGAATATCCGTACGTCGGTTATGCGCTCTCGCCGGAGGCGGACTATCGCGACGCCAAGCGCATCAAGGAAGCGGGGTTCGATTTCGTCCGCCTTTCGCACTATCCGCATTCGTCACACTTCATGGCCGCGGCCGATGAACTCGGGCTCGTCCTGCTCGACTCGATTCCCGGATGGCAGTTCTTCAATCCGGACCCCGCGTTCGAGCGCCAGGTTCTGCAGACCTGCCGCGACATGATCCGCCGCGACCGGAATCATCCGAGCGTGATCGCGTGGGAATGCTCGCTGAACGAAACGCAGATGCCGACATCGCTCGTGCAGCGTTTCAACGAGATCGTGCATGAAGAGTACCCGGGCGATCAGGCCTACTCCGCGGGCTGGCAGGACGACGGCTATGACGTCTACATCCAGGCAAGACAACATCGCATCGAGCATTACGAGCCGCCGAAGCGGCCGTACCTCGTTTCCGAGTACGGCGACTGGGAGTACTACGCACTCAATGCAGGATTCCAGCAGCACACCTGGGCGAACTTGAAGGAGGAAGATCGCACGAGTCGCCAACTGCTAGGCGCGGGTGAAGCGCGCTTGTTGCAGCAAGCCCTGAACAACCAGGAGGCGCACAACGACAATTTCAGTACACCGGCGTTCGCCGATGCCTACTGGGTCATGTTCGACTACAACCGTGGCTATGCCGAGGATCTCGAGGCATCGGGTGTCATGAGTCTCGAGCGTCTGCCCAAGTTCAACTACCAGTTTTTCCGAACACAAAGAGCGGCTGATGAGGTCTCACCGCGCTTCGAGGCGGGTCCCGCGGTCTTCATCGCGAGTTACTGGCTGCCAGATTCGAGTACTCGCGTGAGAGTCTTCGGCAACGTCGATGAAGTGCAGTTGTTCCTGAACGGCCGAAGCGTGGCTCGCCAGCGGCCCGATCGCGATCGCGTTTCAGATCGTCTGCGCCATCCGCCCTTCACGTTCGATGTCGGCAAGTATGAAGCAGGGACGCTCGACGCCGTCGGCTATCGCAATGGACGCGCAATTGCTTTGCATCGCGTCATTACGCCAGAGGCTCCCGAACGGTTGCAGATCGAGATCGACGACGCAGGAGTGTGCAGTGCGACCGATGCAGCGGATCTGGTGTTTGCGCGAGCAAGGGTGCTGGACCGTAACGGCGCCGCTGTGCCTGCCGATCGCTCTGTGCAGTTCTCCGCTGCCGGCAGCGCGGAGCTGGTCGGGGAGAAGGACCAGCGCGCAGAGGCGGGGATTGCCAGTGCCCTGTTGCGTGTCAGCCGCACTACAGCGCATGCAAACGTTTTCGCAAGCAGTGGACCGTTGACGGCACAACAGATCTGGCTCCGGCCGGCCTGTATTTCAGCCATTCCGTAGCTTTTTTCCTTCCCAGGTCGATGACCGGCTTGTCAGGCCGGGTCAATAGTATTACAAATAGCACAAATACTCCGACAATTACTCGATCGGCGATTTCTGGCTACCTGGGGGATGCACATGGATACGCTAAAGCCTTGCCCGTATCGGCTGCGAAGCGCGATACGGTCGTCTCTGCCATTGTTCCTGGCTGCGATTGCAATGCCCGCGCTGGCCGCAGAGTCGCAATCCGCCTCGTCGCAGGTCATCGAGGAGATCGAAGTCACCGGCATTCGCGACAGCCTGCGCGATGCGCTCGATGTGAAGATGAACTCCGATCTGGTCGTCGACGCGATTTCCTCGGATGACATCGGTCAGCTGCCCGACGTCACGATCGCTGAGTCCATCAATCGCCTGCCGGGCGTGAACGCGACGAGAGATCGCGGCAACGACAGCCAGGC
Source organism: Povalibacter uvarum (assembly GCF_014202975.1). Taxonomy (GTDB): domain Bacteria; phylum Pseudomonadota; class Gammaproteobacteria; order Steroidobacterales; family Steroidobacteraceae; genus Steroidobacter; species Steroidobacter uvarum. The sequence goes on along the minus strand of NZ_JACHHZ010000006.1, from coordinate 637,396 downwards.
CGTCGTGCGCGGACTCGGCGCTCGCCTCGTGCTCGGTACGATCAACGGACGCGAGGTGGCTTCCAGCGAGCCGGATCGCAACGTGCGCTGGGAGATCTATCCGTCCGAAGTGGTTTCCGGCGTCACCGTGTACAAGACGCAATCGGCGGATCTGATTGCGGGCGGCGTCGCGGCGACGATCGACATCGCCACGCTGCAACCTCTCGATTACACCGGCGAGGATCTCGTCCTGCGCGGCGGCCCGGTGTACTACGAAAGCGGCAAGGACCTTCCGGACTACGATCCGTGGGGCTATCGCGCGAGCGGATCGTACGTCTACAACTCGAACGAGACGTTCGGCATCGTCATCGGCCTGACGGCGCAGCAGCAGAAAAACGGTTATCCGTCCTTCACGGGCTGGGGCTACAACGATTCGGCTATGCGTCCGCCGGCGGGCGCGAGCGATTTCACCGGCGATCTCAACGGCGACGGCACCCCCGATCCCACGCCTTGGGGTTCGCAGATTTCCGTGAGCGCGATCGATCAGACGCGAAAGGGTGTGTCGCTCGGCGCGCAGTGGCGCGCGTCGGACAGCTTCGAGCTGCGCTTCGATACGCTGTACTCGGACATCGACATTCACGAAGACCAGGCCCAGACCGTCTACGGCTGGAACAACTGGGGCAACTGGAACAACGGGAGCTGGGGCGCGTACAACGATCCCGCTGCGTCCTACACGCTCGTGAATGGCGACGTCGTTGCGGCCACGTTGCCGTACAGCTCGGTGACGACGGTGCTCGCCGACTACGACGAGGACAAAACGCTGTCCGTCACTGGTCTCAACGGGCGCTGGACGGGCGAGCGTTGGAGCGTCGTCGGCGATCTCTCGTACTCGCAGGCCGAGCGAGAGAACATCTGGCAGGCCGTACGCACGGAGGTCTATCCGGAGCTGATGACCTGGGACACGAGCGCTGGCGGGTTGCCGACGATCGTTACGAGCCAGGACCCAACGACGATGCCGCAGTTCGCGCCCGACTATCGCGGCGGCGCGAGCGACGGTCCGGAACATCTCGACGACGAGTTGATCGCAGGGGCGCTCGACCTTGCCCGTTCGCTCGACGGCGGCTTCTTCAACAAAGTGCAGTTCGGTGCGCGCCTTTCGAACCGTACCAAGAAGCATGACCGGTTCGAGTGGTGGCCGTCGGCGCCAGCCGGCGGTGTGGAGATCCCGCTCGGCATGTTCACCGTCTACAACGTTGGCACGCTCGACATTCCGCCCATCCTGATGGGGAACTACGATGAGATCGCGCTCCTGGCGTACGGCGCGGACGCACTCGATCCTTCGAATGCCACCGAGAATCTCGCGCAGCGCTGGAAGGTGAAGGAAGATGTCGCCGAGGGCTACGTCAAGCTCGGCTTCGACAGCACGTCGATCGCGAAGCGTGTCACTGGCGGCTTGGGCGTACGGTTCCTGGATGTGCAGACGACCAGCGACGGCTACCAGCAGGCAACAGGTGCCAGCGCACTCGAATCCGTATCGGTCGACAACGACTACTCGGAAGTTCTGCCCAGCGCGAACATCAACTTCCACCTGAACGATTCGACACTGCTGCGCTTCGGTGTTTCGCGAGTCGTTGCTCGTCCGCCGCTCGATGAGCTGCGCGCGAGCCGGACTTTGACGAACTGGCTGCCCTACACCGGGAACGCCGGCAACCCCGATCTGGAGCCGTTCAAGGCGAATCAGTTCGACGCTTCGTACGAATGGTACTTCCACGAGGAAGCGCTGCTGGGCTTCGCCGCCTACTACAAGGACGTGTCCTCATACATCGGCTGGACGCAGGAGCCGCAGACTTACGACGGCATCACATATGCGGTGGCAACACCAGTGAACGGCGATGGTGGAAAGATCACCGGCGCCGAGATCACATTCCAGACGCCGTTCTATTTCTGGGGCGGCCTGGAGAACTTCGGCATCTATTCCAACTACGCCTACGTCGATTCGGACATCGAAGAGTTCGTGCCGGTCACCGATCCGCTGACTGGCGCGGGCTATGCGGAACACACGGCGGTGGTCGATCTGTGGTACAGCTCGAAATCGTTCGAGGCGCGGCTCGGGTACAAGTATCACAGCCCGTTTACGGTGATCTACGGCTGGAACGGCGCCGATCTGCAGACGCTCGAATCGGAGTCCGTGCTGGATCTCAGCACGTCCTATCGATTCAGCGCGGGCGTGCAGCTGCGCTTCCAGGTGAACAATCTCACGGACGAGCCGCTGCGCATGTATCGCGACAACCGGCCGAACCGTATCGGACGCTACGATGAGTACGGCCGTCGCTACCTGCTCGACGTCACCGTGAAGTTCTGAAGGGTCTGGTTTGGGGGCGGATGGGGAAGGGCTTCGGCCCTTCCCGCATCTTTGAGCTTCAGGAAGCGACGCAGCGATTGCGTCCGGATTCCTTCGCCCGATAGAGAGCCTTGTCCGCGCGGTCGAATGCCGCGCCTGCGGAATCGTTTGGCTGGAACGCCGTGATGCCGATGGAGATGGTCACGGAGACGGGCGTGCCGCGGAAATGGAATCCGATTCTCGCCACACCTTCGCGCAACTCGTTCACCAGGCGCACGGCGTCGTCGGTCTTGGTTCCGGGCAGGAGCATCGCGAATTCTTCGCCACCGTAGCGCGCCACGAAATCAGTGCTGCGAACCCGGCTCGACAGGAACTCGGCGACGGTGACCAGCACGCGATCGCCCGCGCGATGGCCGTAGGTGTCGTTGATGCGTTTGAAGTAGTCGACGTCCCAGACCGCGAGGCACACCGGCTGTTTGAAGCGCTGCCAGCGCTTCAATTCCTCATCGACGCGCTTTTCGTAGGCGCCGCGATTGGCAATCTTGGTGAGCGCGTCGAGCGTCGAAAGCCGCTGTTCGTTGCGAAGCTGGCCGTGCAGATACTTGGCCTCGCTCTCGAGCTCGCAGATGCGAACCTGCATCTGTTCGTTGCGGGCCTGCATGGCGCTGGAGAGGGTCGCCTCGCGCTCCCGGAATTCGCGCAGGTGACGATCGAGCGATTCCAGTCGGCTGCGGACGTGCACCCGGATCTGCTGCACGTCGTTCGTGGCTTCGACCGTCTCGCCCATCGCTTTCATTTCACCGACGAGTTGCACGCTCAGCGTCTCGCTCGCGGCATGCGATTCGGTCTGGTTGCGGTGCTGCTCCGCGATGAACTGGTGGACTTCATCGAGCTTGCCGACCATGTGGCTGAGCAGTGTCTCGATTTCGAGCTTCGCTTTCTCGATGCGCTGGATGCGCTGCGACACCATCTGCGTGACGGTGGAGAGCGTGTCCGGGAATTGTTCGGGCTTCAGGGCTTCGGAAAGCCTGGAGTCCACAGCGTCGGCCTGCGGGGCCAGATCGGCGTCACGACGCAGTTCGCCAAGCAGCGCTGCGAGAATCGCACGGATCGATTCATCACCGATCACCGCGGTCGATGCGGCGGGTTTCGCCGAAACTGCGGCAGCCGCGATCGGCGTGACGGAAGCGGGCGGTTGCGCCTGTACCGGCGCGACAGACTTGGGCTCCGACGGCTGATCCAGTGCCTGGATGGCTTCTGTCAGCGCCGGCGTGATCTTTTCCAGCTCTTCGCTGGAAACGTCGCGACGGATCGCCGTCTGGAGCTTCTTTATCTGTTCGTCGAGACGCGAGGATTGGCCCAGCGATGCTGTGCAGAGGCGGCCGGCGAGCTTTTTGAGCGACGCCTCCATTGCCTGGAACTCGCGCTGCTCGTTTTCGAGCCGGCCAAGGCTGTCGAAATATTTCTGGCGCCAGTTGTCAGTGTCGGCCGCTGTTTTCACGCATCACCGGGCAGGTTCGATTCCGCACGCCGCGGCATGATCCTGACTCGCGGGTCGGGGAAATGCGGAGCGTTTCATGGATTTGCGCCACAGGCTGCCGAATCAGGATTGGTCTGATGGGCCCGGTCTCATGAATCAGGGGACGTGCTTGGCCCACAGATCGTTGAGGTAACCGAAATTCCAGTTCTCGACCGGCTCGCGGCCCACGATCTTGTCGGTGACGTGCGGATCCGTGAGATCGACGAGCTTCGGCTCCAGCGGCAGGCCGGACTTCGTCGAGAAGAAGATCTTGATCTTCGGGGCCGTCAGGCGGGTGTTCTGTTCGACGACTACGCCGAGCTTTCCCGAAGCCATGCGCACGAGCGAGCCCACCGGGTAGATGCCGATCGTCTTGACGAAGGTCTGCAGCACGACGCTGTCGAAATGACCTTTCCATGACGCCATCTGCGCGATCGCCTCGGCCGGATCCCAGCCCGCCTTGTAGGGGCGGTTCGAGGTCACGGCGTCGTAGACGTCGCAGACGGCGCTCATGCGCGCGATGAGGGAAATGCTCGCTTCGTCGAGCTTGTCGGGATAGCCACGGCCATCGACGCGTTCGTGATGGTGACGGCACACATCGAGCACGCGGTCATTGTCGACGCCGCTTTCAAGCAGCATCTCGTGACCTTTCACCGGGTGCGATTTGATGATCGTGAATTCATCGTCGGTGAGCTTGCCGGGCTTGTTGATGATGTCCTGCGGCATCTTGGCCTTGCCAAGGTCGTGCAGCAGGCCGGCAAGACCAGCGTCGCGGCACATCGCGTCATCGAGGCCGAGCTGGCGGCCGAGCGACACCATCAGGGCGCACACCGATACGGAGTGCATGTAAGTGTATTCATCCGCGATCTTCAGCCGGCACAGGCTGAGCAGAGCGTCGGAATTGCGGTCGACGGATTGGACGATCTCGTTGACCAGCGGCTGGCATTCGCTCGTGTTCACCGCGTTGCCCATGCGGGCTTCGGCGAAGAGCGATGTCATCGCTGCCTTGGAATGTTTCAGCACGTTGGCCGCATTCTGCAGTTCATCGGCCATCGAGCGACGGTCAGCGGGCCTGGGCGGCGCAGCGGCGGCAGTGGGCTTCGGCGGGACCAGTTCGATGACGGTAGCGGACTCCGGGAGATCGCTGCCCTTCGACGTGTCGATCCAGCATTCCGAGCCGCCACACTGGCGCACACGTGCGAGCGTCTCCGCATCGTTGACGACGAAGCGCGCTTTCCACAGGGAATGGTTGAGCCAGGAGCCCTCGACGGAGTCGATGTACATCCCTGTTTCAACCTGCGATATGGCGATCTTCTTCAGCATCGAATCTTGAGCCCGGTCTCTTGTGACAACTCAGGAGCCGCGCCGGAGCGCATGGCTTCGTCGGTTCCGCATCCTGCATCGGCAGAAAGGGCCGGAAGCTGAGCCGCAACACCCCCAAATTTTGCGAACTGGCTCTCATTGCGACCTGCCCTGGGGAGTTCACCGAACGGGCCGGGCGCAGTTCGCAGATTCCGCGGCCGGCCTTGACTGCGTTTGGAGGGCGCATCCGTCATTCCCGCGAACGCGGGAATCCATCTGACGGAAGAGGCATGGACTCCCGCTTCCGCGGGAGTGACGACTACGGAGCCTTGCCGCCCGGTGCACGCCAATCACGCAGTGCCTTCTTCAATGCATCCACTGGAAGCGCGCGCACGGTTCGTCCTTGTCCCGTCGTATCGGTTGCACGCAGCATCGAGTTGTATAGCGCTTCTTCCGTTGCATCGAGCACGGCTTCGAACAGTGGCGACACGGCGTCTGTCGGCAGAACCAGCTTCGCCTGTGGCACGGACGATCCAGTGACGCGAAGTGACGGGTGCGTCGAGAAGGCGATCGAGAAGTCACCACTGCCGTTGGAATACGTCGACCCTGTCCGCGCCAGCGCGTAGATCGAACGTGCCGCGAGACGCTCAAGATTGCGCGCATCGAGCGGCGCGTCCGTGGCGATGACAATCATGCAGGACCCGTCCGCTGACGCCGTCAACCGCTGCTTATCGGTATCGGGGGACAACGTGCGCCACACGGGAACACCTGCGATCGTGAGGCGACCGCCGAAGTTCGATTGCACGAGCACTCCGATCGTCCATGTGTCCTCGCCTACGGGGACGCGTCGCGACGATGTGCCGATGCCGCCTTTCCAGCCGAATGCGATCGTCCCGGTGCCAGCGCCGACTGCCCCCTCTGCTAAGCGTCCGCCAGCGGCAGACCGGATGGCGTCGATCACATGCGAGCGCTGCACATGGCCGCCGCGGATGTCGTTCAAGCCGCCATCATTCGTTTCGCCCACCAGCGCGTTGACGGAGCGCACCTGTTCATTGCCCGGCTGCGTGAGTGTCCACGTCACGACACCTTCGATGGCAGGGCCGACGGCGAGCGTGTTCGTGAGCACGATGGGCGTTTCGATCGTTCCGAGCTCGCTGACCTGCGTCGAGCCGGCGAGTTTCCCGAAGGCATTGCCGATGTAGACCGCGCCTGCGACTTTCTCCCGGAACAGATTGCCGCCATGGGGCAGGATGGCAGTGACGCCGGTGCGCACGTTGTCGCCGGACACGATCGACACTTGTCCGACCTTCACACCCTCGACATCCGTGATCGCATTGAGCGGGCCAGGTTCGAAGATGCCGGGCGCGATACCGAGGTCGCGGGTCGAAGGGCGTTCCTCGGCAGCCGCAAGCACTGGCAGGCAGCACGCCGCCATCCATGCAGCGATCAGGGTTCGCATCGGTGACATGAAGTGCTCGCTCATTCCACGGGACTCGCGGGATAGTGTCACCGCAGCCCTCGGGTGAGCTAGTCTCCACGGTCAGTTTCGCAGACATCGAAAAATCATGGCCGCAGTCAAACCCGACCCCAAGCGCATCAGGGCCTTTGCCGATCAGAAGGCGTTCGAGGACTGGCTGCGCGAGCATCATGATCGCGAGCCGGAGATCTGGCTGAAGATCCACAAGAAGGGCTCGGGCCTGTCCTCGGTCACCAACGACGAGGCGATCGATTCCGTGCTCTGCTGGGGCTGGATCGATGCGATCCGCAAGGGCTTCGACGAGCGGTCGTTTCTGCAGCGTTTCACGCCGCGCGGTTCGAAGAGCATGTGGAGCCAGATCAATCGCGATCGCGTCGCGCGGCTCACCGCCGCTGGTCGAATGACGCCGCATGGGCAAAGGCACATCGATGCAGCGAAGGCGGATGGGCGCTGGGACAGGGCCTATGCCCCCATCCGCGCTTCGACGCAAGACACCCTTCCCGCCGATCTGCGCAAGGCGATCGACGCCAATGCCCGGGCCAGGAAGATGTTGCCCACGCTCAATCGGACCAACCTGTTTGCGCTGGCGTTCCGAACGAACAATATGAAGACGCCCGAGGGCCGGGAAAGGAAGATCGCCACACTCGTCGCAATGCTTGCCCGGGGCGAAACGATCTCGCCGCAATCAGCGCCCAAGGATGCGAAGACGGGCACTGCCAGGAAGAAAAGTGTCCGGAAGAGCAGGGCCGCGCCGAAGAAGCGATAGCAGGCGCGCAGGTCGCGGCGGATTGGTATTCTCGCGTCACCGCGGTACCGCCGCTCCCAATTGAGACGGGTCATGCTTCGAGTGCGCGTGTCTTCGATTGCTTCGGTACTCCTGCTCTGCATCGGATTGACTGCGTGCAAACCGGCGACCCCGCCCGCCAGCACGACTGAAACCGCGACGTCCGACGCCGCCACCGATGCAAGACTGAACGAAATCTCCCGACGCTGGCTCGAGGGCTGGCTTGCGCTGAATCCCGTGATCGCCACCCAGATGGGCAAGCACGACTACGACCGCGAGCTCGACGATCTGAGCGCCGCCGGCCGCCAGAAGCTCGTCGATTTCAGCCGCCAGATCCTGGCCGAGCTCGAGACTGTCGATGTCACGAAGCTCTCGCGCGAGAACCAGATCGATGCGGCCATCCTGCGCAACCAGGTTCGCGGCGACATCTGGGGCACGGAAACGCTGCAGAGCTGGGCCTGGGACCCGCAGGTCTACGGCGCACTCGCAGGCGGAGCGATTTACAACGTCATGGCGCGGGAGTTTGCGCCGGTTCCGCAGCGGCTTGAGTCAGCTTCTGCTCGCATGCAAAAGATTCCCCGGCTCTTCGAGCAGATGCGCGCGAATCTCGACCTTGCCCGCGTACCTAAGATTCACGCTGAGACCGTCGCGAAGCAGAACGGCGGATTGCTCAGTCTCATCGATACCTTCATCACCCCCAATGCCGATCAACTGCAGGGCGACCAGCGCCGCGCACTCGATGAGTCGGTCGCGACGCTGCGCAAGGCGGTCGCGGAACAGCAGAAGTGGCTCGACACCGTCCTCGTTCCGGGCGCCAAAGGGGATTTCCGCATCGGCCAGAAGCTCTATGACGAGAAGCTGCAGTTCTCGCTCAATGCGTCGCTGTCGAGACAGGAGATCCGCCAGCGTGCCGAAGCCGAGCTCAAGCGGGTTCGCGATGAGATGTACGCCGTCGCACAGACTGTACTCAAGGATCGACAGGGCGCCCCCGCGCTGCCTGCAAGTCCGACGGCGGAAGAACAACAGAAGGCAATCGAGGCGGCATTGGAGCTTGGGTACGCCGATCGCCCCGAGCGCAACAAGGTGGCGGATTTCGCGAGGGAGACACTCGCTGAGGCGACCAAGTTCACGCGCGAACACAATCTGGTGACTGTCCCCGATGCTCCGGTGAAAGTGATCCTGATGCCGGAATTCCAGCGCGGCGTCGCCGTCGCCTACTGCGATTCACCGGGTCCGCTCGATAAAGGGCTCGATACCTACTATGCGATCTCGCCGATTCCGGATGACTGGAGCCAGGCTCAGGCCGATTCGTTCCTGCGCGAATACAACAGCCGGATGATCCATCTCATGTCGATTCACGAGGCGGTGCCGGGTCACTACCTCGAAGGCGCTCATTCGACCGACGCGTACTCGACCTTGCGGTCGGTGCTGCGTTCCGGCGTGTTCGCGGAAGGGTGGGCGGTCTACACCGAAGACGTGATGGCCGATGCGGGGTACCTGAACGGCGATCCCCTCTTCAGGCTGATCCAGCTCAAGTTCTACCTGCGCACGATTGCCAACGCGATCCTCGACCAGGGTGTGCATGTCGACAACTGGTCGCGGGAACAGGCGATGCAGCTCATGACGCGCGACACGTTCCAGCAGGAGCGCGAAGCGGCGGGCAAGTGGGTTCGCGCACAGCTCACCTCGGCGCAACTTCCGACCTACTTCGTCGGTGCGCAGGAGCATTTCGACATGCGCAAGGCGGTCGAGCAGAAGCTCGGCGACAAGTTCGATGTGAAGGCGTACCACGACAAGGTGCTGTCGTACGGTGCGCCGCCAGTGAGGTTCGTGCGCGAGATGATGCTCGACGAGCCGATCGGCTAGCCCGGCAGCGCCGATGACCGCGAACCAGACGATGACCGCGGTCGCAGCCTGGACGCCGCAGGAACGTGAATCGTTCTTCGCTGCGATCGAGCGGCACCAGCGCGCCGCGAATCGCATCCGCGGTCTCACGCTTGTGTGTGCACTGGCGCTGGGCTTCGTTGTGGCGATGCTGATGGCGCCGCTGCTCTTCGCCTTGCTCGGCATCATTCTCGACATCGTGAATTTCGCGACACCGACACCCGATTTGTTCGAGATCTCGATGGACGCGATCGAGCCGCTCGCGGATGCGCCGGAAGCCGTTCCGGTCTCGCGTTGGATGTACGTGGCGTTCATGGCTTCGATCCCCGGTCTTGTGGTCATGGCGCTGCTCATGCTCGCGCTGAGGCGCGTGCTCCGCGAAGCGTCGATGAGCGAAGCCGGCAATTTCCACGTGCGTGCGCCGGATGCGACTCGGCTCGAGGAGCAGCGATTCTCGAACGTGATTGCAGAGATGACGCTGGCAGCCGGATTGAAGCAGCCGCGAGTGCTCATCATCGAGAGTGCTGCCGCCAATGCGGCCGCCTTCGGCCAGGATGGTGCGCATGCGACCGTCGCCGTATCGACCGGCATGCTCGAAGGATTGAATCGCGCGCAGATGCAAGGCATCGCCGGGCATCTGATCGGTTCGATCGCGAATGGCGACGTCGCTGTCGGCACGCAGATTGCCACGACGCTCGGCCTCTTCGGTCTCATTGCCAAGCTGAGCGAATCGTTCACCGATCGCGATGCGGCGCGCCGATTCGCCAGGCTGGTGCGCGGTGCGCTTCGGCACGGTTCCACAGTAGAAGACGGGCAACTCGCCCTCGAGCTCACGAACCCGTTCGACTCTGCCGGGCAAGCGAAGAAGGGGCCGCCGGCGGAAGAGGGCAAGGTTCCCTGGCGCACGATGATGTGGCTGCCGCTGATGGGGCCGCTGGTCATCAGCGGATTCTTCGGCGCGATGCTTGGTTCGATCGTGCTCAGTCCCTTGCTCGCCTGGGTCTGGCGTCGTCGGAAGTTCCTCGCGGATGCAACTGCGGTCCGGCTCACGCGAGACCCGGACACGCTCGGAAGCGCATTGCTGAAACTCAACGACCTTCCCTGGGAAGGTGCGTTTGCGCCATGGACAGCTCACATGTCGGTCGTGAACGTGGAGAGGATCGGCGGCAAAGGGCTGTTCAGTTCCTCGGGCGCGAGGATGTTCCCATCGCTACAGCGCCGATTGACCGCATTGACGGGGATGGGCGCCAATACCGCTCAACAGGAAGAGCGCAGCGCGTGGCAGCGAATACCGTTGCTCGGACGGCTCGCTCTCGTGCCGCTGGGTGCTCTTGTCGTCGTGCTCTTGTCGATCGTCGTCGTGCTGCTGGCCTGGGTTTCCGTCGCCCTGTCAGCGTTGTTCACCTGGCTGCCGGCGATGCTGATTCACGCGATCCTGCGCTGACTGCGTTCAGTGCATCTTCCAGACACCATTGCCGTCCCGGCAGGCGTAGCCGTTCGATGTCTGCGACCTGCCTCCGCCCGATGTCTTGATCGAGAAGTGGCGGCAATTCTTTGCGTCTTTCTTGGACGGCGGCTGCGGCGTGAGCAGATAGGTGACGTTGGACGTTTCATTCACCCAGCGAACGGGCTGACCTTGCTTGCCGAGTTCGAGCGCATGTCCAACGCACGCGCGGTCTTCTTCGTCGAGATCGCGACCGATGGAGCGGCCCACAGCGGCACCGAGTACGGCACCGATCACGGTTGCGACGACTCGTCCGTCGCCACTGCCTACCTGCGATCCGACCGCACCGCCGACGACTGCGCCCAGCACGGTACCGATTTCCTTGCGATTGCAGCTGCCTTCGACGACGCCATAGTCACGTTCCCAGCCGCCGCCGGTGTAGCCGACATAGCGCGGGTCGTTCTTCTTGCGCCAGCCATGGGCGGGTGCGTGCTCGGGCGGATCCGCCAGGGCGACAGTGCTCGTCAGAAGGAACGTGCCTACAGTGAAGGCCCCAAGAATCTTGCGGATCGGCGCGTGCATGCAGTTGTCTCCGTGAGGCGGCGCGTTCGTCAATCGACGCGCCCGCGATGCACTGTAACTCACGGCGTCGCGAATCGATCCCTGAGCCGCCGCTCAGGCAACATCCGTGTCGCTGAGAAGTGACATGAGTCACATGCGGGCGCCTGCTGCGCTGCGAACGGTCTGGCGATATCGGACTTTCGGCGTCGCGCGAACGAACTTGCCGTAGCGTTCAGCCGCTTCTTCGATCGAATCCTTCTGCGCTCGACTGAACTTCCCGAATGGGATCGCTTCGATCTCGACGCCGTCGCGCCGCAACTGCCGCGTCCAGCTGCCGACGATCATGCCGTCAATCAGGATGGGGGCACGGAAGATGCCGTGGCCTGCCGCGGGATTGTTGGCGTGAGTCGGACCCAGAACCGCGCTGCGATCTGCGTAGCCGACGGTGAGTTCGTCGTAGACGGGCAGCAAGTAGCAGCTGCCCTTGTTTCTTGCGGTCGCGGACTTCTGCGACCAGTACGTCGCATCGCCGATCGTCCTTCGTGTCAGTTGCGCCTGGATGCTTTCAATGCTGCTCGTCGCGTCCGTCATCGTGATTCCGGACCACCATGAGAAGTCCGCGGCTGTTGCCGGTCCATGATGAGCGAAATATCGCCGCGCGAGTTGGATGAGCGCTTCGTCGCGTGCCATCGCGGGCGTCCGCGGCACCCACTCATCGAACAGAACGAAAGTCGGTTGCTTGCCGGATCGTGGACCGCAACAGATGACGCCTTCATTCGCGAGCCACCAGGTGAGGTGCAATCCTCGCTGGCGGTCCGTGGGGATTTTCGCGGCGTCCAGTTGCTCGTAAACCCCATCGCGGGTCAGTACGCCTCCGCGCAAGGCCGCTTCGACGACTTTGGTCGCGCGCGTGATCACGCGCCGATCGATCGAGAACTCCCGACGCAGTCGGGCAGCATTGCGTGCCAGGATTCTCGGACCGAGCAAGTCGATCATCCATCGCGCATCCTCCGCGGCGACGAAATGAAGCGTGCCGCGCATTGGCCATGTCCGGACGATGCGGCGGCCGGCGATCGCCTTTTCCACATCCGTATCGACGAGATTGCGCGACCGCAAGCCGATTGCCCAGAGCGACGCGTAGTAGTCCTGCGCCTGCACGGCGCACAACGCTCGCACGATTTCGGCCGGGTCGTCGAGTCGCGAACCCTGGATGAACTGATTGCGAAGGCGCAGCGCGGCGAGAGTCATCAGCTATGGTCGCCCGGCGACCTGCTCATCGCAACGCGTCCCGAATTCGACAGCAAGAACCCGAGTGCGGGATGGACGTCCCTGAAGCAATCTCTATCCACCAGAACGGAGGATCGATCGATGAATGGCTTTCGGATTCGGGGTTTGCCGGCGCAGCGGTTTGCTCATCTCTTCGCGCTGGATGACGCGCAGCTGGCGACGCACAGCGCACGCCGCATGATCGCTCGTGAGACTGGATTTCCCTGTCGCATCAGTCTGACCGATGCCGCTGCTGGTGACCCGGTGATCCTGGTCAACTATGAACACCATCCTGTCGATACGCCGTTCCGGTCGAGTTTTGCCATCTATGTGCGTGAAGGCGAGACGACGTTCGATGCCGTCAACGACGTTCCAGCCCAGTTGCGCAAGCGGTTGCTGTCACTGCGAGGCTACGACCGGGAAGGCATGCTGCGGACGGCCGATGTCGTCGATGGACAGCGCCTCGAGCCCGGGATCGAAGCGATCTTCGCCAATGAAGAAGTCGCCTATATCCACGCGCACTTTGCCAAACCGGGGTGCTACGCGGCGTTGATCGAGCGCGCAGGCTAGTCATTCGTCGCCGGCCGCGTGTCGGAGGCTGGTGCATTCGTTCGTCCTTGGGGAGAATGCGCCTCCCCCGCTGCAGGTCGATCGAATGACGAGTGTTGTCGAAGCCCCGGTCGTCGAAACCCCGGTTCCTCCAAAGGCTACGCGGAGGGAATGGATTGGCCTCGCGGTCATCGCCGTTCCCTGCCTGCTGTATTCGATGGATCTGAACGTGCTGAATCTGGCGATTCCGCACCTCACGGCCGATCTCAATCCGACCTCGACGCAGTTGCTGTGGATCGTCGATATCTACGGCTTTCTCCTCGCCGGGTTCCTGATCACGATGGGTACGCTGGGCGACCGCATCGGCCGGCGGCGCTTGCTGATGATCGGCGCGTCGGCGTTCGGCGTGGCTTCGGTACTGGCTGCGTTTGCCTCCAGCGCTGAGATGCTGATTCTCTCGAGGGCGGTCCTCGGCGTTGCAGCCGCGACGCTTGCGCCATCCACGCTATCGCTCATTAGGAACATGTTTCTCGACGACCGGGAGCGCACGACGGCCATCGGAATCTGGGTCGGCTGCTTCTCGGCGGGCAGCGTCGTTGGTCCGATCGTCGGCGGGATGCTGCTCGAGCATTTCTGGTGGGGCTCGGTGTTCCTGGTTGCGGTGCCGCTCATGATTCTGCTGTTGATCCTGGCGCCGATGTTCCTGCCCGAGTACCGCGATCCGAACGCCGGGTCCCTGGACGTTCTCAGCGCGGTGCTCGCGACTTCGACCGTCCTCCTGATGATCTTCGGTGCGAAGCACATTGCCGTGTACGGCGCGTCGGTGCTCCCGGTCATCGCGATCGTCGGGAGTCTCGTTCTCGGGACGGTGTTCGTCCGGCGCCAGCGTCATCTCGAGGATCCGATGATCGATCTGCGGCTGTTCCGGCGGCCGATCTTCTCGGCGGCGCTGTGCGTGAACATCATCGGCGTCTTCGCGGCCTTCGGTTCGTTTCTGTTCATCACGCAGTACCTGCAGCTCGTCTATGGCATGGGGCCGCTCGAAGCGGGCCTCTGGCTGTTGCCGTCGGGGTTCATTTTCATGGCGGGTTCGGTGCTCGCGCCGATCATCGTGCGGCGTTATCCGGCACGCACCGTGCTGACGTGGGGGTTTCTGATCACCGCGGGTGGCTACGCAGTGCTGACTCAGGTGAGCTCGACCGGCGATCTGTGGATCGTTATCACCGGCTTCGTGCTTTTCTGCGCCGGCCTCGCCCCGATGGGAACGCTGACGACGGACCTGGTGATGTCCGATGTGCCTCCGGAGCGTGCGGGCGCAGCGTCCGGTATCTCAGAGACGAGCTTCGAGTTCGGTGCGGCGCTGGGTGTCGCGGTGCTTGGCAGTATCGTCAGCGCGGTCTATCGCACGCACGTGAATGAAGCGACCTTACCGGGAATCGCACCCGACGTGGTCGAGCGTGCTCGAGAAACCCTGGGCGCGGCAATCGAGCTGGCGAAGAATTTCCAGAGCGATGCCAAGACGCTGGTGGAGTCGGTGTCTCGTGACGCTTTCGCACGAGCGATTCGTGCGGCTTCTCTGGTGAGCGCGGCGCTGGGCGTGCTCGCAGCGTTGGTGTGTGCGGGGTTTATGAAGAAGCGGTGAGCTGTGAGCTATGAGCCAGAGGGAACGCGAGCCCTGGTTCGCCGCACTCTCATCGCTCACAGCTCGCAGCTCATAGCTACTTCCTGTGCAGCGCCGCGACCAGCTTCCCACTGAGCCTCTCGAAGAGCCTCGGCCGATACTCCGCCCGATAATTGTGTCCGCCGCTCATCATGTCGGGCAGCGGCCCGATCGGTGTGAATGTGGTTTGAGGGCGCACGGCAACGCCCTGGGTTCCAGCTCTCTGGATCAGCAGCGTCAGCTCATTGAGGTGAGTGAGGAAGTCCGGCGGCAGCGGCTGCGGTCGTCCTTCCTTCATCGCCCGCGCCATCTCGGCCACACCCAGTAATTTGTCGAGCGCGTGAATCTCGCGACGTCGCAGCCAGCTCACGAACTTGTGCTTGAGCGAACGGCCGACACCGCGCTCCGCTTCCACTGCATGAGACTTCCACCGGCGTACCAGCGGAACGCGACGACCCCCGATACCGAAGCGGCGGCCAATGAGGGGCTGGTTGCGCACTGTATGCGCCTTGCGGGCGGCGAGACTCACCCGCGAAAAGCGTTCGATCGTCACTGGCGATTGATCGTGGAACGCGTTGTCGATGCTGATCTCGCCTTCCTCGCCGATGACACGCACCCGATGGTCGCGCGGCGAGACCCATGTGCACGTGAGCCGGGCGGCGACACCGTTGGCGAAGTCGAGGCAGGCGACTGAGAAGTCGGGTGTGTTCGGAGGCGAGAGCGGCGTGTCGGTTTTGTGCTCGACCAGGCACTTCGAGAATGCCGTGACGGAAATCGCGGGGCCGAACATCGCGCACAGCCAGACCAGGTGATAGCCGACATGCTCGACGGTGCAGCCTTCCTGCAGTTCCTCGACGTAGGGGAACGGCGCGCCGGTCGGACTCTGGACCGTTTCGAGCTGCATGAGATGCGCGGGATTGTCGTCCATCTCTGCGTAGATGAGGATCGGCTTGCCGATGACGCCGTCGCGAACGGCCTTCCACAGGGTGCTGACCGCGTCGCTGAAGATGTTGCAGGGAGCGCCGGTGAGAATCACGCCGCGACTTTGCGCAAGCTGGAACAGCTCGCGCGTCTGTTCGACGTCCGTCGTCAGCGGCTTCTCTGAGTAAACGTGCTTGCCTGCTTCGAGTGCTCGTCTGACGGTCTCGTAGTGCGAGCGAATGCTGGTGAGATTGACGACGATCTCGACCTTCGGATCGGCGAGCAACGCATCGTAGCTCGGATAGACATGGAATCCGTAGTGCTTAGCCACGGTGGCGGAGCGAGCCGTGTCGATGTCGTAGACACCGCAGATCTCGAGCTCCGGATACGCCCACTGGGTGCGCATGTAGATGTCGAAGACGTAGCCGCAGCCGACAAACGCGATCTTCATGCGCGATCGCTCCCGTGCAGCGCGGCACGAATGCGATCAGCGGTCGCAGCGACGGCGATGCTGTCACTCAGCGGCATGACCTGGCTTTCGACAGCGCCACGCGATATGCAGGCGCGGACTTCATCGGCTTCGTAGTGGAAGCCATTGCCGTCGTAGCGGTAGTCAACGGCTGCGCCGCGGCCGCGACTGGATCGTCCAGTGCGCTGGGCAATGTGGTGAACGAGTCCGTGCTGGCGAAGCTGTGCCTTCCAGCCGAACTGCGCTTCCTCGAAGCCGCGAGGGGTTTCGCGCGAGACGTGAAGTCCGTACGGTCGCACGATCGAGCCGCGAAACCCGAGCATGCCTTCGGTGCCGAGTACCTGGAAATCGTCAGGCGCCCACGCGCGCAGGCTGACGAAGAATGAACCCGTGACACCACCCGGATACTGCAACTGGAACGCAGCGTCTTCGTCGACACCGGTCGCGCCGACCGTGCCGATTGCCTGAACCCGCGTCGCCGTGCCGAAGAGCCATTGTGCGAGCGACAGCGGATACGCGCCGAGATGGGCGATCGCACCGCCGCCGAGCGCGGGATTGAACATGCCATTGGTGTGATCCGGCACCTGCGATGTGCCGAAATTGCCGGTGACGATCCTGGCGTCTCCGACTGCGCGAGCAGCGATCTTTTCACGCAACGCCTGCGCGGCTGGAAGGAAGCGTGTCCACAACCCTTCCATCACGAACACTGATCTGGCTCGTGCTGCATCGGCGACCCGTTGAGCGTCGGCGGCGTTTGCGGCGAAGGGCTTTTCGACCAGCACGGGAATCCCGGCTTCGATGCAGAGCAGGGCATGAGCTGCATGCTCGGAGGGCGGCGTGGCGATATAGATCGCATCGACCCCGCCGGTGGCGGCAGCTTCGGCATAGCCGGCGATCGCCCGGGGAATGCCCATCCCCGCGGCGAACTTCTGGGCTTTCCCGAGCGTGCGCGAGGCAATGAAAACTGCTTCGGCATCCCGGGCCGCCGCGAGACCGGCAACGAACTTTGCGGAGATGGCGCCCGTGCCGAAAATTCCCCAGCGAAACCGGGTCATCCACGGCTCCCGTGGCGGGCCTTCATCGTTGAGTTGCAAGGCGTTTCGCGTCGAGCCCGCACCGTCATCCGCGCGTTCATTCGATTCCAGCCGCTCCGTTCTGACCCGCTGTCTCTATTCGTCCACACCGTCGTCGACGGGTATCCGACCACAACGCTCGTAACCCGTCAGTAGTTTCCATTACCTCGCACATCAATCGACGCCGACCCGCACGCCCCCACATAATCGCCGCCGAATGAAACCGGCAGCAGCGCCCACCGAAGACGCGGATTCGACCGACCAGGCGGAGCAACCCTCCGTGGGACGGGAGCCGGCAACCGACGCGAGGTCGCTGTTCCGGCCGATCGCATGGATGACGATCGGTCTGTGGGCCCTGAATTTCACGATGATCACGACCGCTGGTCTCATTGCCGGAGCCGAACGGCAGCTCTTGCGCGGCGGATTGAGAGTCGGTCTCGCAGTTTTCGGCATCGGCCTGTGCTTCGCCATGCACCGGCTGATTGTGCTCTCCCCGCCCCGGCCCTTCCTCCGGCGGGCGCTGCTCACCCTCGGCCTGACCTTCTGTGCTGCGCTCATCCATCTCCTCGCGAACGAAATGGCGCTGCGGTCTGTCGGGATCGGCGTGCCGCTCACGCGCGATGTCATCGCGCTGAACGTCATTTTCTACGGCTTCTGGGCCTGGTTCTTCCTCGCCTGGGCGGCATTGCACCTGGCCATCGACTACAGCGACCAGGTGCGCCGCCAGTCCGAGGAGCATGCGCGCATCGTCATCGCGGCGCGCGAAGCGCAGATCCGGGCGCTGCGCTACCAGATCAATCCGCACTTCCTTTTCAATACCCTGAATTCGCTGTCGACCCTGGTGCTCGACCGCCGCACCGCCGACAGCGAGCACATGATCGATCGGCTGTCGGCCTTCCTGCGCACTGCGCTGGATGACAACCCGGCGGACGAGACCACGCTCGCAACCGAGATTGCGAATCAGCGGCTCTATCTCGAGATCGAACAGGCCCGCTATCCGGAGCTGACGGTCGATCTGGATATCGAGGCGGGCACCGAGCAGGCGCTCGTGCCGATCTTCCTGCTGCAGCCGCTGGTCGAGAACGCAGTGAAGTACGGTCGGTTCAACGCCGGCCACCCGATGCGCATCAGCATCAGCGCCCGCAGGCGCTGGGAGTGGCTCGAGGTCGCGGTCATCAACGATGCACCAGAGACAGTACGTTCCCGCGGCATGGGGCTGGGCCTGTCGAACGTCCGCGAACGGTTGCGGCTGCGATATGGCAAGGAGTTCGAGCTCAACGCGGGGCCCGCGGCAGGATCGACGTTCGAAGTGCGGTTGTCGCTTCCCCTGACCGTCCGTGCATGAAATCGCTGCGCCTGATCGCCATCGACGACGAGCCGTTGGCGTTGCGCCGGCTGGAGTTGCTGATCGAAGCATTGCCGCACACACAGCTCGTGGCGACTACCCGATCGCTCGATGAGGGCAGGCGACTGATCGACGAGCATCAGCCGGATGCGGTGCTGCTAGACATCGAGCTGGGCGATCGCAGCGGATTCGATCTCTTCGATGAGTCGGCGAGTACTGATCTGCCCGCCGTGATTTTCGTTACCGCGTTCAGCCACCATGCAGCGGCCGCTTTCGAGCGTGACGTGGTGGACTACCTTCTCAAACCGGTCCAGGTATCGCGGCTCGCGCAGGCGCTCGAGCGGATCCGCAATCAGCTCGCTACGAAAGACGTCGAGCAGCGGGTTGCGGAGTTGCGCGCGCTGGTCGAACGATTGCGCACTTCGCAGACTGCTTCCACCGCCGGCTACGAGACCGAGTTCTGGATTCGTCGCACCGGGGGCGAACTCGTGCGGGTCGACGCAGCATCGATCGATGTCGCGTCCGCCGAGGAAGACTACGTTCGCCTGTTCGCGGACGGACGCAGTCACCTGTTGCGCGAGAGCCTGAACGGACTCGAACGCAGGCTGCAACCCGGCGTGTTCGTGCGTGTCCATCGCGCCCATCTCGTGCGGCGTAGTGCGATTCGGGAGCTGCGGCGAGGCAAAGACGGTGGACTCGAAGTCGTACTGAAGACTGGTTCCGTCGTCCCCGCCGGCCGGGTTCACGCCCGCTCGCTGCGACAGGCACTCAATCTGCGTCGCTCCGAAAGCTAGCGACGTTCAGCGGAAAGTCACGACCGCGGACGCCGCGCCTGCGACGTTCGACCGCATGAAACGGCCGTTCGCCGGCAATTGCTTCTTGCTCCCGAAAGGCTGCGGATAGGCTCGGTTCATGGCGTCCAATGCACCGGTCATTCGTCCGCAGCAGCCTGAAGCCTCTGCGAATCAGGGTCGATCTCCAGCACAATCGGCTTCGGCGGGGCCGACGTTCGGCTCATTGCTGTCGCGGCTGCGACGCAACGCCGGACTGACGCAGATGGAACTGGCGTTCGCGGCCGGTGTGTCGACGCGGCATACGAACTTCATCGAGCGCGATCGCTCGAATCCGAGCCGTGCGATGGTCCGGCGATTCTGCGCGACGCTCAAAGTGGATGCCGAAACCCGTGATCGCCTGATGCTCGCAGCCGGCTTTGCGCCGGAACGCGGCGAAGCACCTTCGATGCCGAAGCGGACTGCGGATCTGCAGGACAGCTTCGCGATGGCACTGGCGATCCGGCAGCAGCCGAGCGTGGCATCGGTCCTTCGAATGGCCTCGACGTATCTGCGCGAACTTGGTCTCGAGGATGTGCTCGCGCCGGGATACACGATGATTCTGACCAACGTGGCGCTGCTCAGGTCCAGTGGCAGCGCGCCGCGCGCGGAGGAGCAATCGGAAGAAGCTGTCGCGCGCCAGCTCGCGCAGAGGATCATTTGCGACAGTGTGAAAGAGGCGCTGCAGAGGTTGAGTGCGCGGTAGTAAGGGAACCGCCGTCGTCATGCCCGCGAAAGCGGGCATCCATCGGAAAAAGCATGGACTCCCGCGTTTGCGGGAGTGACGGAGCTGCACACCAGGAGCCGCGCCGTTACCTGCCGGGTAATTGGCTCGCCTCAGTCCGGTCGCCATCCTTCCTGCCACGGCGCTACCGCCCGCAACCGGATCTACCAAAATGAATCGTCGCAATCTCCTGCTGGCTTCCGCGATGGGTGCTGCAGCGTTGATTCCAATGGGCGCGCAGGCCGCCGCGAAGCGCGGTGCGCCGAAAGCCATCATCAGCAAGGCCGATGGCGTGACGCTCTTTCATCGCGAGTTCGGTGAAGGGCCGGTCATGCTGTTCGTCGCGAGCTGGGCATTGCACAGCGCGATGTGGGATCCGCAAGTGGCGTATTTCTCGGACCGCGGCTTCCGATGCATCGCGTACGATCGTCGCGGACATGGCCGGTCGCAGATCGCGCCGGCCGGTTACGACTTCGACACGTTGGCGGACGATCTTGCATCGGTGATCGAACAGCTCGATCTGAAGGACGTCACGCTCGTGGCTCATTCGATGGGCGCTGCGGAATCCATCCGCTACATCGCCCGTCACGGTTCGAAGCGGATCCGTCGCATCGTCATGCTCGCGCCGGTCGCGCCGTACATTCTCAAAACGGACGACAATCCCTACGGTGCGCCGCAGGCATATTTCGAAGCGACGCTGCAGCGCTACGCGACTGATTTCCCCGCATGGGCGTACGAGTTCCAGGAGAAATTCTTCACGCCCACGACGAGCATGCCGATGAAGGAAATGCTGACGCGCCAGCTGCTCGATACGCCGACGCCGGTGGCGATGCGCTGCTTCCGCAGTCTCTACAGCACGGACCTTCGCCAGGATCT
The DNA here is from genome assembly GCF_014202975.1 of Povalibacter uvarum. Taxonomy (GTDB): domain Bacteria; phylum Pseudomonadota; class Gammaproteobacteria; order Steroidobacterales; family Steroidobacteraceae; genus Steroidobacter; species Steroidobacter uvarum. The sequence continues at coordinate 616,392 of NZ_JACHHZ010000006.1, read as the reverse complement.
CGCGAGGATCGATCGGCCTACGCTCATTCTTCACGGAGCCCGTGACGTGCAGGCGATTCCGGTGATCACCGGTGAGCGTGTCGCAGCAGGCGTGCGCGGCTCACAGCTGAAGATTTACGACGATGCGCCGCATGGGATCTGGGTGACGCATGCGAGGCGGGTGAATGAGGACATCGAGGCGTTCATGAAGGGCTGAGCTGCTGTTGTCATTGCCGAGAAAGCGGGAATCCATCCGGGGGAAGGAATGGACTCCCGCTTTCGCGGGAGTGACGGATGCCGCGGGGAGGAATCCGCAGGCGCTCACATCGTCACACTTCGTACGAGCCGCCGCCGCTCACGCCGATCCCCAGGGGCTTCAGCCATCCCGGATTCAGCGCCAGCACGTACTCGCCCTTCAGCAGTGCGATGAGCTCCTTGAACTCGGAAACGTTGCGGGCGGCGTAGGGACGCGGCTTGCCGGGGATCCACGCGATGAACGGGAAGTCGATGTCGTTGACGAGCGGACGACCCGCTTCATCGCTGTGATGAACGATGTTGCCGCCCGCATGGTTTGCGCGGGCATTGATCTGCGCGACCAGTCTCGCGATACGCGGCGTGATGTTGCCGACTTCCTTGTCTTCGTGCTCGATGAACTGCTTGATCGGCTGGCGGAAGCGGTCGCTGCCGGGCACGGCGCGCTTGTCGGCTTCCTTCCGGTTGTAACTGCTTCGTTGCGGGAACACGGCGAACAGATCGTAGTCACCCGTCGTGGCGGAGAGGTATGTGCCTGCCGCGGAAGGTCGCGTGGCGACATCGACGATCGCCGTGACCGGCAGGAAGCTCGTGTCCTTGGAGGTGGCGGGTGATTTCAGTTTGCCCGGCATCGCAGCTTCTGTGTACGCGTACTGCACGGCCCACATCGGCTTGCCGTAGGCGCCGGGCGCTCTGTCGGTGCGCTGCAGATGAAACAGGAACAGCTTCCCGCTCGGGCTGTTCGCGTAGTAGTAGTGATTGTTGTAGTCGACTTCCCAGCCCGGCCGCATTGTGTTGAGCGCGGGGCGGAGCAGTTCGACACGTCGCGATTCGGTGATGTAGACGGGCACTTCGCCCGAACCTTCCTTGAAGGCTTTGACGATGTCCTTGCGCTGTTCTTCCATCGCCTCGCGGCTGTCGCCGCGTTTCGTGAATCGCGGGTCGCTCAGCACGAAGCCCGCCATCGGGCCCCAGTTGCAGGACTTCGCCTTGTTGTGGAAGCCCTTGGTCGCGTAGCCGTCGCGCAGCAGGCCAGTGGCGTACTTGCCTACGGAACGCGATGAGATGACACACTTGTTTTCGTCCGTGATCGCCTGGAAGGCATCGGAATGCGCCGGCAACGTACCTGTCGCTTCGAGGGCCGCGCTCCCCACGAGTAGTGTCATGTCATTCCCCTGCTGAGTTTGTTGTGGGCGACGGGACGGGGCTATGGTAGCCGGGAGGATGTCGGTCATTCGAGGGAAATTGCTCTTGAACCGGTATCGTCGTGTCGGATCGGCCGACGGTGAGTCGTTCTTGAAGGGCCTGCCCATCGATCCTGCCAGGAGACCGGAATGTCCAGACTGCGGCTGAAAATCAGTATGTCCCTCGACGGCTTCGTCGCCGGACCCGAGCAGAGCGTGAAGAATCCGCTCGGCCTGGGCGGCATGCGGCTCCACGAATGGGTGTTCGGACTGAAGGCCTGGCGGTCGGCGCACGACATGCAGGGCGGCGAGGTCAACGTGAACTCGGCGGTAGTCGAGGAATCGATCCGGAACATCGGTGCCACCGTGATGGGCCGGAACATGTTCGGCGGGCACCCGGGACCGTGGAATGCGAGCGATCCCTGGAAAGGATGGTGGGGCGACAAGCCGCCCTTCGGTCATCCTGTGTTCGTGCTCACGCATCATGCGCGACAGCCGCTCGAGCTCGAAGGAACGACGTTTACGTTTGTCACGGATGGAATCGAGTCAGCGCTAGCGCAGGCGCGTCGTGCGGCCAACGGTAAAGACGTTTCGCTCGCCGGTGGCGCCAAGGCTGCGCAGCAGTACCTCGCCGCGGGGCTCGTCGATGAGATGCTGATCAGTCTCGCTCCGGTGCTGCTGGGCAGCGGCGAGCGGCTGTTCGAAGGGCTCGGCGACGACATGCACGGGCTCAAGCTGGTGAGCACGCTTGCGGCGCCGGATGTGACGCATTTGAAGTTCGCGAGGTAGGTCCGTCACACCCGCGAAGGCGGGTGTCCATCTTGCGTCCGGATGGATTCCCGCTTTCGCGGGAATGACAGCAGTTCGGTTGTGGACTACCTTCGCCGCGACGGCCTGCTCAGCAGCTCCACCGTCATTTTTTCGAATCTCGCCACATCGACTTCCTGCACGACGAGCACCGCTCGCTCGCCGAGACCGGGGCCCTCGCCAACCGGCCAGCTCAGTGTGTCGCCGTAGCCGGCGGTGAAGCTCGTTTCGATATCGACAGCGAGCGTTGCGCTGCGAGTCACCAGCGAAGGATCGAGCCACACGCCGACGGCGAGTTCGTCCCACATCGGAAAGGACTCGCCGTAAGCCTTCACGTAGTCGCGAAACGCGGCCCGGCCCCGACCGATCTGCTCGTAGTACTCGGGCTTGAAGAACGTACGCGTCGTCGGATCGACGGGAATCTGCATGACCCGAGCCCAGGGTTCGCGCAGGACGATGCTCGCGGCCTCGGGGTCGAAGCGCATGTTGAACTCGCGGCGAGGCGAGTTCACGTACTCCGCTGCAAAGTGATTCTGCGCGGGCACCGGGTTGAAGCTGCCGCCCATGAAGACGAGTTCCTTCGCGAGACCTGCGAACTTCGGATCGAGGCGCGATGCAAGCGCGAGATTGGTGAGAGGTCCTGCCGCGATGATCGTGATCTGACCCGGGAACTCGCGCACTTTGCGGATGAGAAACGTCGCGGCGCTTTCGTCGAGTGCCTTCGTGGTCGGCGCTCCGGCGGGCGAGGGCGGAATCAGGTATGGATTGTCGGGGTGCGGCGGTGCGCGCTTCACCGAACCTTCGTCGCCGAATTTCTCGGTCCAGGCGCCCTTGTAGTAGAGCTTGCCGTACGTTCGCTCCCAGGCCTTCGTTCGCGCGGGCGAATTGACGAGCGGCATCACGGCACCGGGCACCACGGGAATGTCCGTGCGTCCGGAGATCTCGAGCAGGCGCAGCGTGTGGGCGACTTCTTCATCGCGCCAGCCGTCGCCGCTGACGACGGTGATCCCGAGGACTTCGACATCCTCGGCCTGCAGCAGCATCAGAATGGGCTGCAGGTTGGGTCCGCCCGGACCGAGTGCGTCCTGGTCGATGATTACCTTGCGGGGCGCGGCGATCGCGACGCTCGCGAGCAATGTCGCGGCCATGAGAACGCAGAGTCGGAGTGTGGACATGCGGTTCGCCCATGACGGAAGTCAGGGCTGATCCTACGGGAAAATCCCGCGCCGTGATCGTCCGTCCGCGCAAGTCATGCGACGACCCGTGCCGGATGCGCGACCGGCCCGCCCCGCCGGGCCATCGTGGCCGCTACGCTAAGAGGTCTCCGCCCGCGTCATTCCCGCGCAGGCGGGAATCCATTCTTCTCAAGATGGATCCCCGCGTGCACGGGGATGACTGCAGGGTTTCGTGATCCCCTGGCGCTGAAAAGGTGTGGCGATGGCAATGCAGCGACGCGAATTCCTGAAACTGTCAGCGATGGCGGGCGGCGGCATCATCGTCTCAGGCTCGATGCCTGCCGCGCTGGCGCGTGACGTTGCGGGCTCCGTGGTGCCGGCAAGTGATCCGGTCGCATTGTCCTATTTCCTGGAGATCCATCCGGACGACCGAGTCCGCTTCCTGTCGATCAAGCACGAAATGGGGCAGGGCGTCGCGACGAGTCTCGCGATGATCATGGCGGAAGAACTGGGGGTAGATTTCCGGCGAGTGACGGTGGAGTTTCCGAACACCGGACAAACGCGTTACGCATTGAGCGGCACCGGCGGCAGCACGACGGTCAAGGATATGTACCTGCCGATCCGCAGGGCTGCCGCACTTGCGCGACAGGCGTTGATCGACACGGCGGCTGCCCAATGGTCGGTGGAGGCATCGATCTGTGCGGTTGCCGACGGTACGGTCCGCAATACGACCAGCGGGAAGGTCTTGCGGTTCGGCGAGCTCGCGCGCCTCGCGGCAGATCGATTGTCGTCGCTGCCCGCAACCTACAACGATGCCGAGTTCGCAAAGCTCGAAGCGCCGCTGAAGGATGCGAAAACTTTCAAGCTCATCGGCACGCCGGTGACGAACATCTTCGCGCCCGCGATCGTGAGCGGCCAGCATCGCTATGCGATGGACGTGAAGGTCGATGGAATGAAGTACGCCGCGATCGCGCGCTGTCCCGTCTTTCGCGGCAAGCTCGCCGGTTTCGATGCGACACGCGCACTGCAGGTGCCTGGCGTCATCAAGGTCGTTCCGGTCGAAGGCTTCCTGTCTCCGTACGGAAAGCTCGAAGGGGCAACCGGTTTCACGATCAAAGACGGCGTTGCCGTCATCGCGAACAGCACCTGGGCCGCCATGCGGGGACGCGATGCGCTGGAAGTGCGATGGAACGGCGGTGCGAACGAGAAGTTCAGCTCGAAGAGCTGGATGGAGCACGTGCAGGAGAAGTTCAAACAGCCGCCGGGTGATCCGCTGCGATCGACGGGCGACAAGAACGCACTTGCGGGTGCGGGTCGTTCGCTGGACGCGACCTACGTGTTTCCGTACCAGGCCCACCTGTGCATGGAGCCGATGAACTGTGTCGCCCATCATCGCGGCGATCGATGTGAAGTCTGGGTGGGTTCACAGGCACCGCAGGGCATCGTCGCTCGCGCGAGCCAGATGTTCGGCATCGAGGCGCGCAGCATCACCGTGAACGCGCTGCCGTCGGGTGGCGGCTTCGGCCGCCGCTTCTATCCGGACGTCGCGCTCGAAGCGCTGAAGGTCTCTCTCGCCGCCGGTAATATTCCTGTGAAGGTCGTATGGAGCCGCGAGGACGACATCCGGAACGACGGGTTCCATGCCTTCTACTACGCCGACTACCGCGCGCGCCTCGATGACAAGGGCAGCATCGCAGCCTGGGGCCATCGTGAAGGGCGGACGTTCTGGGGCGATCCCGCGAACGAGATGCCGTGGATGGCGTATGACATCCCGAATACCCGCTATGACTTCATCAGCCTGCACGCGGACAGCATCGTGCAGAGCGCAGCCTGGCGCTCGGTCGTCGCGAACAACTGGGCCTTCGGCCAGGAGGGTTTCATCGACGAGCTCGCGGTCGCTGCCGGGGTTGATCCTTACCGCTTCCGTGCAAAGCTGCTTGAGTCAGGTGATGAAGTCGACGTAGGGCATTCGAACAAGCTGAGTCGCGTGAGATTGCGGCGCGTGCTCGATCTCGCGGCCGACAAGAGCGGCTGGGGTCGCGGCAAGAAAGGCAAAGGCCGCGGACAGGGAATTGCCGTGTTCCCTTACATGCACGGCAACAGTTACGCCGCACTGGTCGTGGATGTCCTCGTCGCCGATGGGCGCATCAGGGTGGAGCGCGCCGTGGCTGCTGTCGATGTCGGTCGCGTGATCAATCCGAGCGGTCTGCGCCAGCAGATCGAGGGTGGCATCGTGTGGGGCCTGACCGCTGCACTCTACGGCGGCATAGACATCCAGAACGGTCGCGTCATGAACGGCAACTTCAACGACACTCCGGTGGTGCGCATGAACGAGTGCCCGCGGATCGAAGTGCATTTCATCGAGAACCCAGGCGATGCGCCTCACGGTTCCGGCGAACTGTCGCCGCCCCTGGTTGCTCCGGCGCTTGCCAATGCGATCTTCGCCGCGACGGGCAAGCGCCTGCGGCAACTTCCTTTCTCGCTCGCTTAGTCATGCAGGGGCTTCGGGTCTAGTATTGGGCACACCCCAACTTTCCCGAGTGCTCCCATGATCCGATCGATTGCACTGCTGGCGCTTGCACTGGTCTCCCACGCGACATTCGCCGACGTAGAGGCAGAAGCCGAGAAGGTGGCGATCCGTGGAGTCATCGGCCGCATGGAAGCTGCGTGGAATCGCGGCGACTTCCGTGGGTACATGGAAGGCTTCGCCAATCCGGACGTGATCTTCGTGTCGCGCGGCGAGTTCCAGAAGGACTGGCAGGGGACGCTCGACCATTACATTCGCGACTACGGACAGTCGCCGGACGGCCGCGGCACGCTGCATTTCTACGACATCCGGATCGAGTTGCTGGGACCGGACGCAGCGCAGCTCATCAGTCGCTACCGGCTGGATCGGCCGAACAGTCCGCAGAACGGCATCAACACGCGGTTGATGCGCAAGCGGGACGGCAAATGGGTGATCGCGCTGAATCACGTCTCGTCGCGCGAGACGCAGCGTTAAGGGCGTTACTTCAGCGCCAGCACTTCGCGGGACAGGCCTCGGCGGATTTCGCCGTTGCAGGCATTCAGCAAGCGCAACGATTCGTCGATCGAATCGAATTCGTCGTGTTGCGGCTGGCCCTTGGCCATCTCGCTGCGCACGATCTCGTGGACCTGAGAACGCAGCAACTGGCGCATCTGCGCATTGGCGGCATCGAGGCTGGGTGCGTAGCGGACGTTACCCGCGATGCGCTGCCTGAGCTCTGCCTCGATGGAATGCGATGCGCTGGACAGGAACTGCGAGTAGATGTTCACGTGCTCGCGCTCGTGCTCGACGATCGCATCGAACGCACAGCTGCCGGCTTCGAAGGGATGTGCAACGGAAATCTGCAGCGGCTCGTAGCCGACCGTGACATTGATTGCGGGGCGGTAGCAGACACGGCCCGAGACCGGGTCGTGCAACATGCTCAATCCATACGACGCTTCCCACGTGCGGGTCGCGAAGGTCGTGCCGACCGTCGCGCGTTTACCGAGACTCGCTGCACCGGTGGTTTCGACTGTCATCCGGTGAATGTCGCCGCCGCGGATCGTGTTGTCGATGGTGATCGGCAGGGTCGAAACCGTCGCGAGCGGGAGCGACGGCAGGGAGGCACAGGCTTCGTCGAACGACTCGGCACGGCTCGTAGCCGCGAAGAGCAGGGCGAAGCAGGCGCTCAGGACGATGCCGATCCGGGTCACTTGGAAACCTCGTGAAACAGTTTCTCCATGAGCCCCAAAGATCGGCATGAAGGCGCGGCTTTTCAGTGAGGTGGAGCCCTCAATTGGGGTGTCGAGATCTCCTACTTTGCGATTTCAGGAAGCGCCTCACGTTTCGTCCCTGCGTTCCCGGAGCGGGTGCGCGACGAAGTGCGAGCTGCGTCACGAGCGGCCGGTCAGGGCAAATGAGACGTACGCACGGTGCATGGTCCAGAAGGACATCAGGCCCGGGATCGCGACTTCACTGAGATCCGTCGCAGTCGCGCCAGGCCCTCGACGATCGCTGCTTCGCCGAGCGCGCCGTAGCCGAAGAGAATTCCAGGAGCGGTCGCTTTCTGAAACTGATAGATACGCAGCGTTTCAATGCCCACATCTGATTCACGTGCCTTCGCGATGAACGCGTCGACGTCGACACCGGGCGCCACCAGCGCGGCCAGATGAAGTCCTGCTGCAGCGGGGATCGGTCGTAACCACGGGAAGTCGCGGTCGAGCCGCTCCAGCAGCGCGCTGCGCCGATCGTCGTAAATGCGGCGCATGCGACGCACATGTCGTGCAAGATGGCCTTCATGGATGAATGCCGCGAGCGTTTCCTGGGGCTGAATCGCAGAGTAGCCGTCCGCATTCTGTTTTGCGGCGGCGAGCGCGGTGCGTGCCCACTGCGGCGCGACGATGAATCCGATGCGAAGGGCAGGAAAGAGGCTCTTCGAGAACGTGCCCACGTAGAACACGGATGATGAGCGATCGAGCGTCTGCAGCGCATCGAGCGGCCGATCTCCGAAGCGGAACTCCGAGTCGTAGTCATCTTCCATGATGACGGCCTGATGCGCCTGCGCGAAGGCGAGCAACTCGGTGCGTCGCGGCGCGGACATCACCGCCCCAGTCGGATACTGGTGTGACGGTGTGACGCAGATGATTCGCGCGTTTGCCGGCAGCTTGGTGACGACGATGCCTTCTTCGTCGACGGGAACCGGCACGATCTTCGCGCCGGCTGCTTCGAACGCAAGGCGCGGCGGTCGATAGCCAGGGTTCTCGAGCGCAACCACCGAACGGCCGGGCGTAACGAGAATCCGCGCGATGAGATCGAACGCCTGCTTCGCGCCCGCTGTGATGACGATATCGTCCGGCTCGCAAGACACGGCGCGCGTGAACGACACGTGTTTCGAGATCGCTTCCCGCAAGGCGAGGCGTCCGCGTGGATCGTCGTAACCAGAGACCGGTATCTTCGAGTAGGTGCGCAATGCCCGAGCCGACAGTCGGCGCCAGGTGTCGAACGGGAAGAGAGACAGCTCCGGCACGCCGAGCCTGAAGTGGATTCGGGGTGCCGGCTCCGGAGCGCCAGGCGAACGAGTGCGCCAGAATTCATTGAGCCGGGCATCGTCCTTGTTCGCGCGCACCGGCGTCTTCGCCGATCGATTCAGCAGCGCATTGCTGACAAACGTACCCCCTCCCTGGCGCGTGACGACGTAACCCTCGCTCAGCAACAGGTCGTAGGCAGCGATTGCCGTGTTGCGCGACACCCCATACGTCGAGGCGAACACACGCGTCGGTGGCAGTCGAACGCCGGCCTGCAAGCGGCCCTCCACGATGGCCGCGCGCAACTGACGATGCAGCGCCTGCAGTCGACTGCGCGACCGGCGCGGCGGGACGCTGATCGGCAGCTCGAAAATTGGTTCCATGGAAGTCGCTGGATCTGGACCTTCTGGGGGTCCACGGATCATCGCATGCTGGCGCCGCGATGACACGAGCCCGATCGATCCGGAGGGATCACCGATGTTTCACCCGATCTGCGCAACCTGCGGCACCCAGTACGAGACGCCGACGCCGCATCCTCAACAGTGCCCCATCTGCATGGACGAGCGGCAATACGTGGGGTGGGGAGGACAACGCTGGACGACCCAGGATGAATTGCGTCGCACGCACGGCAACCGTCTGGACGACGAGCAGGGGATTCTTTGCGTCGGCATGTCGCCGGCCTTTGCCATCGACCAGCGGGCATTCGTGCTGCCGACCGCGACTCATCGAATCCTCTGGGAGTGCGTGCCGCTGGTGACGCAGGAGGCCGTGGACAGGATTCGTGCTCAGGGCGGCATCGATCTGATCGCGATCTCGCATCCGCATTTCTATTCGTCGATGGTCGACTGGAGCGAGGCGCTCGGGGACGTACCGATCTACCTGCATGAAGCGGATCGTGAGTGGGTGGGTCGCGGCTCACGGAACATCCGGTTGTGGGGTGGCGAAGAGCACGTGTTTTCACCGGGCGTGAAACTGATCCGTTGCGGCGGACACTTTCCGGGCAGCACGGCGCTTCACTGGCAGGACAGTCGACGCCCGAAGGGCCAGCTCTTTCCGGGCGACGCGCTGCAAGTGGTGTTCGATCGCCGGCACGTGACGTTCATGTACAGCTACCCGAATGCCATTCCGTTGCATCCCGATGCGGTGCGCACGATGCGGCAGAAGATCGCCGGCCTCGAGTTCGACGACGTGTTCGGCTACACGTGGGGACGAAACATCATTGGAGGGGCGCGGGAGGCGGTGGAGCGTTCCTTCGATCGTTACCTGAGGGCGATTGGAGTGGGGAGCCGGCCGGCTTCTTCTCATTCCCTATCTCTCGAACGCCAGTAGCCGCGCAAAGAACGGCAGCATCCGATCCTCCACGCGTCCGTGCTCGCTCCAGTTCATCTCGTAGTGGTTGCCGCGATATTCCTCGGCGTAGTGGGGCACGCCGAGATCGTCGAGCCGGCGTGTGAACGACTGATTCGCCGCGACGTGATCCTGGTTCACGTCGTAACGCCCCCAGTCGAACTGGATTCCGGCCAGGCGTTTCAGGTTCTGCGCGTAGCGGGGAAGCAGGCGATCGAGCAGGAACTGCGACTGCAGACGCTCGGCATGGGTCGAATCGAGTTCGAGTGTTCCGCCATTCGCCTCAACCATCAGGTCGCAGTAGAACGGCGGGCGCTGTGCGTTCGGCAGGTAAGACTGCGCCATCGCCATGAAGACCTGCGAGAGCCCGTCATCCGCGAGATCGTCCCACGATCTGGCGCGATTCATCTTCCCCCAATCAGGCCGCGAGGAAATGGGAATGAGTCCGCCGGATGTGCCGATCGGATGCAGCGCATAGACGGCGCTGAACCGGTCCGGGTACATCATCGCGAGCTTCAGCGCTGCGTAGCCGCCCAGGAAGTCTCCCGCCAGTCCGCGCCCGGCGGGCGTTCGAATGGTGCGGAAGCGGGCGTCGATCGCGGGGACGATCTCATCGACGATGTGATCGATCCAGCGACCTGAGACGGGCGAATTGCCGAAGAAGGTGCCCACGTGCGGCGTGGTGAAATCGCCGGCGACGAAAACGAACGGCGGAATCGTGCCTTCGGCGATTGCGCGATCGAACAGGCGCTGGACGCCACCGTCCTGGAACATCTGGCGATTGCTCCAGAACACGGAATGGAAGTAGTAAATGACAGGGTAGGACTTGCGGCTCGTGTCGTACCCGGGCGGCAGGTAGATCTTGATTCGCCGCACCGGGTCGATGCCGATGATGTTCTCTTCGAGACTCGGGGAGGATAGCTCCAGGTCGGCCACTGCGCCCGCCTTCTCCGTGGCGAGTGCAGGAATCGTTGCGCCCACCAGCAGCAACACCAGACAGCCCGATCGCAGCAATCGCATCGCCATGTCCCCGTAGTGAAACGACGGGGCAGCATCGATCAGTGAGTGCGGTCGGGCGACCGATCCGTCCGGATCGGACGTCGCTGGCGATCGTTCTGGCGGTCTTATGGAAGCGGCGACGCCGCTTGAGGGCGCCGGTACTCGCTGGGCGTCATCCCGGCGTGCGCCCGGAACGCCGCGTTGAATGTGGATTTGGAGTTGAAGCCGACGTCGAGGGCAATCTCGAGGATCGGCCGCTCCGGGGACGATCGGAGCGCCACCTTCGCGTCGTCGATGCGCTGGCGATTCACGAAGTCGTGGAAGCTCGTGGCCAGGTCCTGGTTCAGGACCTGCGAGACGTAGTGGGGATTCTCGCGAATGTGATCGCACAGCGCTCGCAGGCTCAGCGCGCTGTCCCGGTGCAACCGCAGATCTGTCATCGCCGCCGATAGCTTGCGCTGGATGCGGGCGCGGGCAGTGGCATCGAGCGCCGACCGGCCGTACTTCGCCGCGGCCTGTGTTGTATCGATGCGGGCGATCGCCGGCAGCTGCATCGCGTCGGTGGTGGGCTGCAGGAGCGAGAAGATGGCCCACAGCGTGACACCCACTTCCATGAATGCGAATACGAGCCCGAGGCCAGTGTCCTTACCCAGGATGACGCAATGAAGAATCCGCAGCAGGCTCACGAACCAGTTGAGGGCCACGGCCAGCAGCAGAATCCGCAGTGCCCCGAGCTGGGCCGGGGAAGCAGTGTCCGCGTGCAAGCGCATGCGTCGAAGGCACTGACGAAGATAGAAGGGCGCTTGCAGCAGAAACATCGCCGCCGAAACGAACATGGTCGTGAATCATCGACCACGGCAGCTGGTTCGTGGAACCGGCCGCCTCGGCATAGTCGGGGCCGAAGTGTGACGCCTGGATCAGCGGCAATGTCAGCAGCATTCCGCCGGCGATGACGCACACTTCGCCCGTGGACAGCGATCTGATGGATGGACGGGGCCGCTCGGTAATCTCGCGCGCATACAGCGAGACGCAGGGAGCCAGCAGGAACGACACGCACATCAGCAGGCCGAGCCACAGGGATTTTCCCGGTGATGTGGGATGGAGCATCAGCCATTCGAAAATGAACCCGAGAGATTCCAGCGCGAGGTAGACCATGAGGTAATGAGAGCCGCGCATCGTCGTTCGCGTCACGAACGAACCAAGCACGCAGCTCATCAGGGCGATGGCATAGAGCGAACTGTGCAGCGTGCTCATTGCTGGACCCGCTTGCGCGCGATCGCCAGCAAGCCCGCGACATCCTGCATTCGTTCCGCTCGCAGCACCTCGAGTCTCAGGTCGATCACATCGAATCCGGTATCGAGCAACGATTGCTCCACGTAGCCCCGGCGGTGAGCGTAGCGGCCGTGCATCAGGAGCTCGTAGTCCTTGTTGGCGTCTTCCGGCAGCGCCTCGACGGTGAACAGATAGAGCCCACCCGGTTGCAGCGCCATCGCCGCGGCTTCGTTCACTTCCTTCAGATCGCCGAAGTACTCATACGTGTCCGCCGCGACGACGACTTCAAAAGCCAGCGGTCGGGAGCGCATGAACGAGCAAAGGTCTGCAACGACGAGCTCGTCGTACGTGCCGCGTTCGCGAGCGAGGTCCACCATCTTGGGTGACAGGTCGACGCCGATGAGCGTCGTTGACAAGGGCCGCAGCAGCGGACCGCAGAGACCAGTGCCGCACCCCGCATCGAGAACGACAGGCTTGAACGAACTGCCGTCGAGGCAATGCGCCAGCGTCGATGCGATGACTTCAGGTGCGCGATAACCCAGCTCCTTGAGGTTCATGTCGAAGTGGCGGGCATACTTGTCGAAGAGCTTCGCGACGTAGTCGCTGTCGGCTCGTGTGGGTACATCGATGCCGGAGGTTGCAGCCGCCATGTGTCTTGCAACGGAATTGTCAGGGTCGCGAGCGAGCCAGTCGCGATACACCTGCGCGGCGCGTTCGAAATCGCCGACGCGATACAGCAACTGCCCGAGGCTTTCGTAGGCCCGCATGAAACTGGGCTGCTGGCGGATCGCCTCGTAAAGATGATTCACGGCGGCTTCGAACTCGCCGGCGTCACGCAGCGACACGCCGAGGTTGAACCAGGCTTCCGCCATCTGCGGTGCGAGTACGGTGACGCGTCGATACGCCTCGCGGGCTTCCTTGAACTTGTCCTGGAACACGAGGATGTTGCCGAGATTGTTCCAGGCATAGGGATTGGTCGGCAGCAGGTCGAGCGAACGACCGATGAGCCGTACCGCGTCGATCCCGCGGCCGAGTTGAAAGTGCAGCATCCCGAAGAAGTGCAGCGCGTCCGGATCATCGGGCCGCTTCGTGAGGACGGCTTCGTATCCATCGATCGCTTCCTGCAGCCGGCCTGCCTGATGTGCGGCCACGGCAGCAGTGAGAACCGGATCGGGGGTGGACACGTTGAATGCCTCGTGACGTTCTTGGCCGACGTGTGCGCAGTTTCAGTGCGCAATGGCACGGGAATCAAGTGGCACGATGGACAGAAGAACACGGCAGTGCGGTAGCATGCGGGCCCCTGTTGCTTGCCGCGGGTGATGCCATGAGCTCGAAGGTCATTCTCGTTTCGTGTGTGCTGGCGGGTTCATTGATGACCGCGGCTTGCAGCAAAGAACCTGCGCCGGCATCCGAGCCCGCGGCCGCCCCGGCGCAGAAGGTCGATGCGACAGGGAAGGAAACGGTCGATCTTTCGTCAGTGCCGCCGGAGGTGCTGGCGGCAGTCGAAGCCGCACGCCCGGGAATGCAGGTCGCGGAAGCGGAGCATGAGCAGCGCAACGGCAACGATTACTACGATGTCGAGGGCACGTTCAACGGAGCGGAGATCGAGCTCGACCTGACGAAAGTCGACGGCGTCTGGAAAGTCGTCGAGATTCAGCGCGACATCGTCGCGGCTGACGCGCCTGCGAAGGTCATGGCTGCACTCACGGGAGCCAATGCGCAGTTCGCGCCGACCCGCATCATCGAGAGCGACCAGGGCAACGGCGTCGTGATTTACGAGTTCTTCGGGCCGGATGCCGCGGGGAAGGAAACGAAGATCGAGGTGAAGCTGGAGAATGACGCCGCCGAGGTGCTGCAGGCGGAGTGGAAGCACTGAGGAGAAGCGGTTGGCGGTTGGCGGTTGGCGGTTAGCTGGGAGGAAGAGGGGCGTCGCTGTGGGTCCGGCTTCAGCCGGACGTCATCGCGACAGCGATCCGTCATTCCCGCGAAAGCGGGAGTGACAGATGCCGTCATTCCCGCGAAAGCGGGAATCCATCTGAACCAGGCAAAGCGTGGCCGCGTTCGCGGGAGTGACAGACGCTACGCCGGAGTGACAGACGCCCACCCCGGCGGAGGCGCGGTAAACGTCACGGTCTGCCGATGCAGCGGATGCTCGAAGCTGACCTGCCACGCATGCAGGCACAGTGGCGGTGCATTGATGTCCAGCGTCTGGCTGTCCCCAAGCTCCTTGCCGCGAACGTACGCGGGATCGCCGCATACGGGGAAGCCGAGATGCCACAGATGCACGCGAATCTGGTTCGTGCGTCCTGTCAGGGGGCGAGCTTCGAGAAGCGATGAGCCATCAGCGAGGCGATCGAGAACGCTGAACTCGGTGCGTGCGGCCAGGCCGCTCTCATGATCGATGAAGCGTGAGCCCAGTTTGCCGGCATCGACGCTGATCGGTGCATCGCACGCGAAGTTGTCATCCGTCGGATGGCCGTGGACGCGCACCAGATAGCGCTTCTCCACCTCACCGCGTGCAAACTGCGTCTGGATCTTCTTCGCGATGAACTGCGTTCGCGCAACGACCAGTGCACCCGTCGTATTCGCATCGAGTCGATGTGACGGGCGCGGCTTCTGCGGGGCGTAGAGCGCATCGAGCACGTACTTGAGCGTGTTGCGATAGAACCGGCCGCCCGCGTGCATGGGCAGCGGCGCGGGCTTGTTCACGATGAACAGCGCTTCATCCTCGTAGAGGATTTCGAGCCGCATGTTCACGTCCGGCTCGATCACCGCCGGGAACTTGTGGCGATAGCGCTCGCCGGCATGAACGATCCTGTGCGGCTCGCACGAGCGATCGTCGGCGTCGAGTACGAGGCCGAGTGCGCAACGCTCCAGCCATGTTTCTTCGGGCACGTGCTTCACGACGTGGCACAGCGCTTCGATGAGTCGTTGCCCGTCGCATTCAGCCGGAATGCTGACGGGCCGGAAGTGATCGTGCGGCTGGCTGCCGGGCAGCGGATCGATGATCCGCTTCACTTCCTCGTGGCGGGCGCTGAGCACGCTCGTCATTTTCTCGGCCGGCGTGCGATAGCAGTAGCGGCAGCTCTCGCCCGGCACATGATGTTCGTGACGCTGGTCTTCTTCGGTCAGGGGCAGGCGGCACTTGAAGCATTGCGCTGACTGCGTCGGCTGCAGATGCGCGTCGAGTCCGGTGCGCTGATCGAACACGAAGCATTCGCCTTCGTAGTGCGCGGCGCCGCACTCCTCGAAATACTTCAGGATGCCGCCTTCGAGCTGGTAGACGTGCCTGAAGCCTTCGCGCTCCATGAACGGACCGGCCTTCTCGCAGCGGATGCCGCCGGTGCAGAACATCACGATCGGTTGCTCCTTGAGCCCCGCGGGCAGCTGCGCCACTGCCGCGGGGAAGTCGCGAAAGTGATCGATGTCGATTGGCAGCGCATTCCTGAAGGTGCCGAGCTTCACTTCATAGCGATTGCGCGTATCGAGCAGCGTCACCGGGCGCTTCTCATCGAGCCAGCGCTTCAGTTCGGTCGCCGGCAGCTTGGCGGAAGTGTGCCGGGAGGGATCGATGCCCTCGACGCCGAAAGCGATGATCTCGTTCTTCACTCGCACCAGCATGCGTCGGAACGGCTGGGCCTCCGTACCGCTCAGTTTCGGCTGCAGGTCAGCGAGGCCGGGCCAGCTGCGCAGCTCGGCGAGCAGCGATTCGACCTGATCGGCTTCCCCGGCGACGAAGAGATTGATGCCCTCGGGGCTGAGCAGGATCGAGCCCTTGAGTTGCCATTGCTCGCAGAGCACGCGCAACCGATCCCGCTTCGCCATCAGGTCGGACAGCGGCAGGAATTTGTAGGCGGCGGCGTTGAGGATCGGCTTCATCGCGGTGCGGGTATTCGACGGTGCGCGATGGTATTCGAAGTGCGCGAGGACTGCCCCTGCAAATCCGCGGGCGTCACGCCGAAGTCACGCAGGCGTACGACGAACAATGTCAGACTGGTGAGGTACATCCTCAAGACAAGCACCACGGATTCATGCAAGGCATCAGTATCAAGGCGATCGTGCTCGCGACCCTCGCCGTCTTCGGCATCGATTTCGTGTCCAGCCTGGTGCTGTTCGCGATGTTCGGCGGGCCCCCTCTCGACGCGCCCAAGGAACAGATCGAGGCTGCGCTGGCCGCGCTGAATGAGGACGCAGGTTACCTGCTCACCGCGCTGGTTCTCGGGACGGCATCGACAGTCGTTGGTGGCTATCTCACAGCACGCCTGGCTCCGACGCTGCCGTACTACAACGCGCTGGCCTTCGGCGTCCTCGGGGTCGCCATCAGCATCCCGTTTTCCACCGGAGTACCGACCTGGGTGCGGGTCCTGGGACTAGGCCTTGGTATCCCGGCAGCGCTCGCCGGGGCCTACTTAAGTAAAAGAAAGGGCGGAATTGCGCGATAGGCCTTCGGGGATTGTGTACTTTGGCCCTTTACAGACCCGTCGTCCGTCGGCTAATTTCCCCGCCCATGATTCGCTCGATTAAACGCACGACGAAAACAAAGCGGCTCCCAGCGGGGTTGCCGGACTGTTTGCGCGCGTAAGTCAAAAAGCGATCGAACGGTTCAAAAGGCCCCGCCGGAAACGGACGGGGCCTTTTCTTTGGCTGCGTTCCCGACCCGGCTTCACTCAATGAGGAAGCAGTATGTGCGCAGCAGTCTCCGATTCCGTCCCTGATTCGCGACCCCGTCGCGACCTTCGCTCGCCGGTCGTCGCCGTGGTGGGTGCGACGGGAGCAGTCGGTCGCGAAATGATCGAGTGCCTGCACCGGCGCAAATTCCCGTTGCGCTCGCTGCGTCTGCTCGCTTCGGGCCGCTCCGCCGGGCAGGTGCTCAAGTACGGCGATCAGCCGGTCGTCATCGAAGCGCTGGGCCCGGATACGATCGACGGCATCGACATCGCGCTGTTCTCCGCAGGCGGCTCCGTCTCGAAGCAGTACGCGCCGCTGATGGCCGAGCGCGGCACGATCGTCGTCGACAACTCGTCGGCTTTCCGCATGCATGACGATGTGCCGCTCGTGGTGCCGGAGATCAACTCGCAGGCCATCGCGCAGCATCGCGGCATCATCGCCAATCCGAATTGCGTGGCCATTCTCAGCATCACGCCGCTTTGGCCCATTCATCAGCGCAATCCGATTCGCCGCCTGATCCTGTCGACCTACCAGGCGGCTTCGGGCGCCGGTGCTGCTGCAATGGAAGAGTTGCGCGAGAGCACGCGTGCGTATCTCGCGGGCGAGCGCTATGAGCCCAAGGTATTGCCGCATCCCTACGCATTCAACGTTTTCAGCCACAACGCGCGCGTCGATCCGACGACGGGCTATAACGACGAAGAAGCGAAGGTGATGCAGGAAGCGCGAAAAATCTTCGGCGATGCGACGATGCGGATCACGGCCACGTGCGTGCGTGTTCCCGTGCTGCGCGCTCATTGCGTCTCCGTGAACTTCGAGTGCGAAGAGCGGATCACGCCGGAAGAAGTACGCAGCATCGTGGCGTCGGCACCGGGTGTGCGCCTGGTCGACGATGCGCAGAACAACTACTACCCGATGCCGAACGATGCGTCAGGTCGCGACGAGCTGCTGGTCGGCCGCATCCGCCAGGACGTGAGCGATCCGTCGAACCGCTCCATCTCGATGTTCATCGCGGGTGATCAGTTGCTCAAGGGCGCGGCGCTCAATGCGGTGCAGATCGCGGAGAAGCTGGTGGGGTAGGTCCCGCAACTCCCGTCATTCCCGCGAAAGCGGGAATCCATCTTCAGTCTCCGGATGGACTCCCGCCTGCGCGGAATGACGGCGGACACCGCTTACGCGGGGGTGACAGAGGAGATAAGCTCACGATCCGTGCCGCCGATACGCCGAGGTCACCATGATTCGCGGGATCGTCATAGCTGCCTGTGTCGTCGCAATGAGTGCCTGCACGACCGTGAAGCTCAATCACGACAACACCAACTCGATTACCCATGGCGCCGATGAGGACAGCCAGGCGCTGGCGAATCGCGCTTGTGGCAAGGCCAGCGAGCAACGAGCCGTGATCGTCTCCACGGTCAACAAGGATCCCTCGCTGCCTCCGGGCACCGGCCGGCAGGTAACGACGTTTCGCTGCGCTTCCTAGTCGCGATCATCCGGACACATGTGTGCCGGACATCGGGCGGGCGGCTCAGGCACGATTGATGGAAACGCCGCCGTCGACCAGCATCGCAGTGCCGGTCGTGAACGAAGACGCATCGGACGCGAGATAGAGCACGGATTTCGCCTGTTCTTCCGGCGTAGCGACGCGTTTCAGTGCGTGCAGTTGCTCCACGAACGCCCACGCTTCCGGTGTTCCATTCATCGCCCGCGCCATCGGCGTGTCCGTGCCACCGGGAAGGAGGGCGTTCACCCGGATTCCCCGCGGACCGAACTCGGCCGCCAGCGCCTTGGTGAGTCCGATCACACCAGCCTTGCTCGCGGCGTAAGCGGCGGCACCCGGGTAGCCCACCGTGTAGCCGACGAACGTCGAAGTGAAGATGAGGGAGCCGCTGCCGCGCGCGAGCATCGCAGGCAACTGATGCTTGGCAGCGAGGAATGCGGCGGTGAGATTGATGTCCACGGCTTCGCGCCAGCCATCGAGTGACACATCCGGCGTCGCGCCCATTTCTCCGAGCGACCCTGCGTTGTTGAATGCGATGTCGAGACCGCCGAAGCGCTCGACCGCAGTGGCGACCAGTCGCTGCGCCAGGTCGTCCGCTCTCACATCACCAGCGACAGCCACTGCGCGTCCGCCCGCCGTGGAGATTTCGTCGACGAGTGCATCGAGCTCTTTCTGGCGCCGCGCGGACACGACGACAGATGCTCCTTCGCGTGCGAATAGAACCGCGGTTGCGCGGCCGATGCCGGAGCTGGCGCCTGTGACGATTGCGACTTTATGAGCGAGTACTGACATGGCGGTTCCTCGTGAGCGACATTCGGGCTCACGATAGAACGCGGTCGCGCTTCGCTCTCCTCGGTTCTTGCGCTCGAATCCGTTTCGGGATCAGTCGCGAAGATCGCCATCGACGTACAGCCATCGGCCGTTCTCGCGCACGAAACGGCTGCGCTCGTGAAGACGAGCCGCAGATCCACCACCAACGCGGAAGCGCGCGATGAATGCGACCTCCGCGGTATCCGCGCCGGTGTTCTTCGCTTCGACGACGCGCAGTCCCAGCCATTTCTGATTGGGATCGAACGGGATCGACGCGGGCCGCGTGCGCGGATGCCACGACATCATGAGATACGGCTCGTTGTGCAGCGCGAACGCCGAGTACCGGGATCGCATCAGCGCTTCCGCGGTGGGTGCGGGTTCCCCAGCGTGATATCGGCCGCAGCACGCAGCGAGCGGCTGGCCTGAGCCGCACGGGCAGGAGGGCGTCGTCTTCATGCGCGCAGACTCGCACGACCTGTCCTTTCGTTCCATCGCTGTCCGGTTCCGGCGGAAGGCTTCCGTTGATGAAGTCAGGAGGTCATCTCCTGCCTGTCGCCCCGGCGACCTCATCGAAGGAGTATTCATGAAAACGCGCTATCCGATCCTGTCCGCCATCGCCCTCGTGTTCGGTCTCGCCCAGGTGGCGAGCGCCGGCGTGGGGTGTGATCTGAACCTGCGGATCAACAACAAGACTCCGAATGCCATCACCATCTTCGGCGGCCCGAACAGCGGTGCAAGCAAGGCCGGCCTGAATCTGTGGAACCCGATCGGAGGACTCGAGGCTGCAGTGCTCGATCCTGAAGGGGCAGGCGCTGCCTCTCACAGCAAGCAGGCCGTCGAGCTCGAGCTTCCGTGCTGGACCGGCAAGGTCGATTTCCGCATTCGCTATCTCGACGGCAACGTCGAGCGCTGGGTTTATCGGCGCGGCGTGAGCATCAATTCCGGCGACACGATCCAGATCAATATTCCGTAATCGCCAGGCGCCTCTTCCTGGCCGGAAGAGGCGCTTACTTCGTGCGCGTCGTCAGCGGACGCACGTGCTCGAGCAGGCTCACCAGCATCCTGCCGGGCTCCTCCCACGGAATCATGTGGGCGGAGTTCTCGAACCATACGCCCTGCTTGTAAGGCGCCCGCACTGCGTTCAGCCATTGCTCCGTGGGCTGCGAGGGCGTCGTGTAGTCGTGCCGGCCCATGAACATGACGACGGGAATCGGAAACTCGCGAACGGTCGTGAAGTCGACTTCGAGAAACGCCGGCAGGATCTTTCCGAGCGTGAAGACATTGCCCTGGTCGATCGCGGCAACGTCGCCCGGCTCGTACTCCGGCGAGAGCAGCGGTGCGCTGAAGAAGTAGGCGGAGCTGTTTCGATACGCCGTCAGACCTCCGAAGTACTGCGGCCATTTGCGCGCGATGATGATCCGCTCGCGAGTGATGGGCTGGTCTCCAGGATAAGGCGCGATCGATTCGAGAT
This sequence comes from Povalibacter uvarum, assembly GCF_014202975.1. GTDB lineage: Bacteria > Pseudomonadota > Gammaproteobacteria > Steroidobacterales > Steroidobacteraceae > Steroidobacter > Steroidobacter uvarum. Next base: position 595,905 of record NZ_JACHHZ010000006.1, on the reverse strand, counting down.
CGCGAATCGCTTCGGCGTTGTTCGTCTTGCGGGCCTGATCGAGTCCGTATTCGAAACTCAGCCGCTCATTGGTCTTCGTGTTGATGACCTGGCCGATGCCGACGTACGCATGGAAGAGGTCGGGTCGCTCGAGCGCCGCTTTCATTGCGACGACCGTGCCCCAGCTGTGTCCCATGAGGATGAGCTTCTGCTTGTGGTATCGCTGCCGGATGGCCTCCGCGATCTCGATTGTGTCGCTGACGTAGCGATCGATGCGGATCGTGTCGGCGATGTCCGCGGGATCGACGGTGAGGAACGTGCGTCCGGCGCCGCGTTGGTCCCACGTGACCATCGTGAAGTATTCCTCGAGCGGACGCTGGAACTGCCAGAGCGCCGGCGACAGGGGCGAGGCTGGGCCGCCGTGCACGAACAGAATCACGGGATTCTCTGAATCATGTCCCCGCGCATAGACCCACTGATCGATGCCGCCGGCGCGCAGCTTGTAGTTCTCCTGAATACCGCGCGGCGTCACGATCCGGTCGAGATCCGCGATGACGCCCCGCGCCTTCTTGAGGCCGGGGCCCGTGTCGTCGGCGGCAATCGAAGCAAGGGACAGCATCGACAGGAAAGTCAGCAACAGGGCAGGGATCTTTCGATTCATTCGCAGGCTCTGGAGTCGCTTCGCAGGGAACGCGAACTATACGCTGCATCCCGTCCGTCCCTGACCGACGGCCTTCGTCCCATGCGTATTCCTGCCGCATGGGCACCGCGGCACGCTGCCCGTCACCCATCTCACCCGTCACCCGTCACCGAACCATGCACTTCGACCGTTCCTTCTACCGCACCGCCGCGATCTGCTCGGTCGTCTCCGCAGTCACGACGCTGCTGCTGATCTTTCTGCCCGACCTCTATGCGCCGGTGGAAGGATTCGAAGGACGCATGTCCCGGGTGAATGACCCTGCCTATGCGCTGCGATCGTGGGTGTACCTCGTCCATCCATTCATCGTATTGACGGCGGCTCTGGGGATTGCGATGCGCATCCGTCGCGCTGCATCGGCCGCGGCCGTGATCGGTCTTCTGGGATTCGTGCTCTGGGCGTTCACTGAAGCGGGGCAGCAGACGCTGACACTGCTTGCTTTCGACAAGTGGCGTGCCGCGTTCGCAACCGCGGACGCGGCGATGCGTGCGCAGATCGAGGCTCACACGTTCATGTACGACGCGTTGTGGGACGCGATGTATTTCCTGCTGCTCATCGGCTTCGCGATCGGCAATCTCAGCTTCGGTGTCACGTTCCTGAAGCACAAAGGACTGACGCGCATCGTCGGCGGCTTTTTCGTGGCAGGGTGCCTGCTCACGGTGACGTACATGCTGGGCGAATTCCAGGTACACGTCGTGCCTGACGCGCTCGCAGACTGGGTCTATCCGGCGATCCAGCCCCTTGGGCGAACGCTCATTGGCGTGTGGTTGTGGAGGAACGCGGACGAGACGCTCGATCTCCGTCACTCCCGCGAAAGCGGGAGTCCATCGTCGCAGGATGGATTCCCGCTTTCGCGGGAATGACCGGTGGCTTTCGCGGGAATGACGAAGTCGCGTTACGCGGCGTGCAGCCCTTGCCCCGCCCGGTTCAGATCATCGAAATCATGCGAGGAGAGATGGATTCCGGCCGCGCCGACGTTCTCCTCGAGATGCTTTGGATCCGCCGTGCCCGGAATGGGCAGCATCACCGGGCTGCGCCGCAGTATCCACGCGAGTGCAATCTGGCTGCGGCTCGCATCGTGTTTGGCGGCGACCTGGTCGAGTAACGAGCCGTCGCGAGCGAGGTCGCCGGCGGCCAGCGGATACCAGGGAATGAATCCGATGTTGTGGCGCTCGCAATAGTCCACGACCTGCTCGCTCGCCCGGTTGCCGAGGTTGTAGAGGTTCTGCACCGTCGCGACCGGAAAGACCTTGCGCGCGGCTTCGATCTCCTCAACGGATACTTCACTCAGACCCGCAAACCGGATCACGCCGTCGTCGAGCAGTTTCTTCACGGCGCCGAACTGTTCGTCCCGCGGTACCTTGGGATCGATGCGGTGAAGCTGCCACAGGCCGATCTGGTCGACGCCCAGCTTTTTCAGGCTCTTGTGCGCCTGCGCGATCAGATAGTCGGGCCGGCCGTTCTGTGTCCACTGATCCGGGCCGCTGCGTGTCAGCCCCGCTTTGGTTGCAATGAGCAGTCCCGAATAGGGATGCAGGGCCTCGCGAATCAGCTCCTCGGACACATCCGGCCCGTAAGAGTCCGCGGTGTCGATGAAGTTGACTTCGAGGTCGGGAAGCATGCGCAGGACTTCGAGCGCGGTGGCCTTGTCGCGCGGCGGGCCCCAGATGCCCGGCCCCGTGATCCGCATGGCGCCAAACCCAAGACGATTGACGAGTATTTCGCCGCCGACCTTGAAAGTGCCGGAGCAGGGAGCGTGTGCGGTTGTCATGGGTTGCTGCCGATGCGCAAGGTGAGAATTCGAAGGTGCCAGCTCGCGAGGAGAAATTCTCTTCGTATTCACTGCAATCCCGCCTCCCCCGATCGGGTCTACTCACGCGTCCGACGTTCGAATCACGCGCGAAGCGCCTGTTCGGCCGGACACAAATGCGCCGGACGGTGGCATTCGCGCGCTCGGGAATGCCATGCTGTCGGGTCGAAGGAATCCGCTCACAAAGGGGAGAAACTCATGAGAACACCATTGCTCGTCGCCGCCGTTGCCGTGGCTTTGCTCGGATGCTCGAAACCGGCTGAACCGCCCGCGGAACCCGCGGCACAGACGCCTGCGACGGCGGCTGCGGAGCCTTCACCGGCCGAACGGCTCGATGCCGTGCTCGCTGCGCAACCGGATGCGGAGAAGGCTCGTTACGCTTATCGGCACCCGAAAGAGACGCTGCAGTTCTTCGGCGTCGAACCGGGCATGACCGTCGTCGATACTCTGCCCGGCGATGTCTGGTACACCGGCATCCTGCTCGACTATCTCGGCCCGAATGGCAAAGTGATCGCGGCGGACTACTCGGCGGAAATGTGGACGAAGTTCGGCGAGTACTCTCCGGATCCCAAGACGAAGACGAACTGGCCCGCCGACTACGTCGCAAAGATGGAGCCCAAGCGGGGTGCGGACGATGCCGCGATCGCGGCGTTTCAGTATGGCGCCGTTCCCGATGACATGGCGGGCACCGCGGATGTGGTGCTGATGATCCGCGCGCTGCACCACTTCAACAGGATGGAAGCGAAGGACGGCTATCTCACGAAGGCGCTCGCGGACATCAACAAAGTGCTGAAGCCGGGCGGCATCGTGGGCGTCGAAGCGCATCGTTCGCCGGAAGGCAACTCCGATGCCTGGGCTGTCGGCGAGGCCGGCTACCTGAAGCAGTCGGCTGTAGTTGCTGCCTTCGAGAAGGGCGGATTCGAGCTCGTGGAAGCGAGCGAGATCAACGCCAACCCGAAGGACCAGCCGACCGAGAAGGACTTCGTGTGGCGCCTGCCGCCGACGCTCGCCACGAGCGAAGGCAAGCCTGACGTGAAGGCGCAGATGGAAGCGATCGGCGAGAGCGACCGGATGACGCTGAAGTTCAAGAAGAAGGCCTGAGGCACTCGTCCCCGCGAGAAAATAGTCCGTCATGACGACTGTGCGGGCATGACGGATTTCACCGGGACGGCGGCGCGTTTGCGCCGTCCCGGATTTCCCCACCGTCGACAAATCTTCCAGTTTTTGCTGGGTGGGTTGCTTTTGCTTCGCTGCCTATGGCTCTCCCCACATCCGGGGCGCAGAATTTGCCGGAATTCCCATGGCTGGTGGAACACCGGCATCAATCCGTCGGTTTGGCATTGCCATGGCCCTGGCCGAACAGTCGAAACCTCCGCGCACGCTCAGCTACGGGCTCTTCCAGGAACCCTGGTGGCTCGATGCGGTTGCGCCCAACTCCTGGCGTGAGATCACGGTCAATCCCGGCGAGCTCATCAGTGCGCGATGGCCGATCGTGGAATCGCGATCGGCGGGCCTGCGGTTCATCATTCCGCCGCCGCTGACGCCCTGGCTGGGGCCAGCGCTCGCTACCGGTGACGCCGTCAAAGTGTCGCGGCGCCTGGAGCTCGAGAAAGAGCTCATCGAGGAGCTGCTCGGGAAGCTGCCGAAGTACGACAAGCTCGCAGTGCATTGCCACGCCTCGTTCACCAACGTACTGCCGTTCATGTGGGCGGGCTTTCAGGTCACTCCGCGCTGTACCTATGTGCTCGATGATCTGAGCGACGAGACCCGGCTCTGGAACGGGCTTCGCGAGAACATCCGTCGCGAGATCCGCAAGGCGCGCAAGCAGGTCGAGATCGTGGCGACGGAGGACATCGTCGAAAGCCAGCGCGTCATCGCGAAGACGTTCGCGCGCATCGGGGTGCAATCGCCTCACAAGCTGGAAATCATGCAGCGCATCGATGCCGCGTGCTCGAAGCGCGATTGCCGCGAGATCCTCATGGCCCGCGACGAAAAGGGCCGGGTGCATTCGTCGCTGTATCTCGTGCGCGATGCGCACACCACGTACTACCTCGCCGGCGGCGCCGATCCCCAGTTGCGGACGAGCGGCGCGCACAGCCTGATGATGTGGGAAGCGATCCGTCGCGCGGGAGTGCATACCCGCCGGTTCGATTTCGTCGGTTCGATGCTGCCGAACGTCGAGCGCTTCTTTCGAGCGTTCGGCGCGCGCCAGCAATCGTTCTACCGGCTGGTTTCCATGGGCAGGCTGATGAAGATACTCGACGCCGGATACGAACTGGCGCTGTCAGTCACCGGGCGCGATCACACTCGCAGGTTGCGCTGAGGGCGTATACATCGCCGGTCAGAGGCGCTTTGACAGCGCGCGGAACCAGCCCCTATTCTGGCCTCCCGGCGTCAGCCTCCCGAACAAGAAGGACCTCGCGTGCAGATTTTCCGACGTTTCCTGGCGGCGCTTGCGCTGTCCAGCATGGTGGTCCTGCCTGCCGTGTCCGAGGCGGCTGCGAAGCCGCGCGTGGCGCTGGTGATGAAATCGCTGGCCAACGAGTTCTTCCAGACGATGCAGGATGGGGCAAAGGCGCATCAGAAGGCGAATGCAGCCCAGTACGATCTGATCGCCATTGGCATCAAGGACGAGATCGATACGTCCGGCCAGATCCGGCTCGTCGAACAGATGCTGGCGCAGCGCGTCGATGCGATCGTGATTGCGCCCGCGGATTCGAGCGCGCTCGTGCCGGTGCTGCAGTCCGCGATCGCGAAGGGCGTGATCGTGGTCAACATCGACAACCGTCTCGATGCGAAGGCGCTGGCGGCCAAGGGCATTTCGATTCCTTTCGTCGGCCCGGACAATCGCGCGGGTGCGAAGCTTGCCGGTGACCATCTCGCGAAGCAGCTCGCTGCCGGCAGCAAGGTCGGCATCATCGAAGGCGTTCCCACGACGGTGAACGCACAGCAGCGCACGCTGGGTTTCCGCGATGCCATGCAGGCCGCGGGCATGAAGGTGGCCAGCGTGCAATCGGGTGAGTGGGAACTGCAGAAGGGCAACACCGTTGCCTCGGCGATGATGCGTGAACATCCGGATCTCGCTGCATTGCTCTGCGGCAACGACACGATGGCGCTCGGCGCGGTAGCGGCGATTCGTTCGGCGGGCAAGACCGGCAAGGTGAAGGTCGTCGGCTACGACAACATCCCGGCCGTGAAGCCGCTGCTCACGGACGGCCGGATGAGCGCGACCGTCGATCAGTTCGCGGGCAAGCAGGCCGCATTCGGAATCGAAGTGGCTTTGAAGGCGCTCGCTGCCAAGACACCACAAGCATCCTTGCCGGTCGTGACCAATACCGAGGTTGCGCTCGTCACTCGTTGATCGCGGAGTGCACGATGGCTCGCGCACCTTTGCTGCGAATCGGGAAGCTGTGCAAATCGTTCGCTGCGCCGGTGCTCACTGACATCGATCTCGCCTTCGATACGGGCGAGATCGTCGCGCTCACGGGTGAGAACGGCGCCGGCAAGAGCACGCTGTCGAAGCTCATCGCAGGGCTGATTTCGCCTGACAGCGGCGAGATGCTCCTTGGCGGCGAGCGGTTCTCGCCACGCAGCCGCGTCGACGCGGAGCGCAGCGGCGTACGCATGGTTCTGCAGGAGTTGAGTCTGGTCGGCACACTCAGCGTCGCGGAGAACCTGCAACTCGGCGCAATTCCTCATCGCTTCGGCTTCATCGATCGCGACGCCATGAATGCGCGGGCTCGTGCGCAGCTCGCGTTGCTTGGGCTGGACTCGATCGATCCGGAACTTCCCGTCAGCGAGCTCGGCATCGGTCAGCAGCAGCTCGTCGAGATCGCACGCGGCCTGAGCGGCGATGTGAAGCTTCTCATTCTCGACGAGCCCACGGCGATGCTCACTGCGCGCGAGGTCGAGGAGCTGTTTCGTCAGCTCGCGCTCCTGCGAGGGCGCGGTGTAACGATTGTCTACATCTCGCATCGGTTGGATGAGCTGCAGCGAATCGCGGATCGTGTCGTCGTGCTGCGCGATGGCCGGCTCGCCTGTGATCGCGCGATGGCTGAAGTCTCGCACGATGAGATCGTCCGGATGATGGTCGGACACGACGTCCATGAGGATGAGGATCGTCCGCGTCGGGCTTCGGGCCGCGAGCTTCTGCGCGTCGCGAATTTCAGCGGCGGTCTCGTACGTGATGCCAGCCTCGCGGTGCACGCCGGCGAGATCCTCGGTCTCGCGGGATTGGTGGGTTCGGGTCGCACGGAACTGCTGCGCCTGATTTTCGGCGCCGATCAGAAATCGACCGGAGATCTCTGGCTCGGTGGCCGGCCGGCTCGCATTCGCAATCCGACGGATGCTGTTGCGCAGGGTGTCGGCCTCCTCACGGAGGATCGCAAATCCCAGGGGCTGCTGCTCGGCCAGGCACTGGCGATGAATCTCACCATCGCGCACCTGAGCACAGTGAGTCGCAAGGGATGGATCGATGGCGGCGGTGAGGAACGAACCGCGCAGCAATGGAAGCAGCGCCTGCGTATCCGCTCGAAGGACTCCGCGCAGCATGTCGATGAGCTCAGCGGCGGCAACCAGCAGAAAGTGCTGTTCGCGCGCTGGCTGCATCGCGATTGCCAGGTGTTGCTGCTCGATGAGCCGACCCGCGGTGTCGACATCGGTGCGCGCGCCGATATTTATGCTGAGCTCGACGCGCTGGCGAAAGCGGGCAAGGCACTGCTCGTCGTTTCCAGCGATCTGCGCGAGCTCATGACACTGTGCGATCGGATCGCAGTCATGAGTGCGGGCACGCTCGTTCAGACGTTCGAGCGCGGCGAGTGGACCGAACAGGCACTTCTCGCAGCAGCGTTCTCGGCCTACGCACAAACCATGAACATGGCGACGGACAAGGCGGCATCATGAAACAGGCGTTGGGTCTGCCGTTGGCGCTGCTCGCGCTGGTCGTCGGGTTCGGACTGACGAGCGAATACTTCCTGACCCGCGACACGTTCATCGCGATCGCGAACGACATTCCGGCCCTCACCGTCATGGCCGTGGGCATGACGTTCGTACTCATCATCGCGGGAATCGATCTGTCGATCGGTTCGGTGCTGGCGCTCAGCGCGGGCCTCACCGCCGTTGCAATGCAGTCGTGGGGATGGAATCTTCCCGGCGCTGCCACCCTGGGGCTCGCGTGCGGATTGTTCTGCGGCACGCTGACTGGTGCCGTTACCGTCGCATGGCGGCTGCCGTCTTTCATCGTGTCGCTCGGCATGCTCGAGATTGCGCGCGGCAGCGCATATCTAGTGACTGACTCACGCACTCAGTACATCGGCGGTGCGATCGGTGGACTGAGCACGCCGTTGTGGTTCGGAATTTCGCCGGCCTTCCTGCTGGCGCTCGCGATCGTTGTCGCGAGCCACATCGTGCTGCGCAAATCGGTGTTCGGGCGCTATCTCGTGGGCATTGGAACGAACGAAGAAGCGATGCGCCTCGCGGGCATCGATCCGCGTCCGTGGAAGGTGATCGTGTTCGCGCTGATGGGGAGCCTCGCCGCGCTCGGCGGACTCATGCAGCTATCGCGCCTTGAAGCCGCGGATCCGAATGCGGGTGTCGGCATGGAGCTGCAAGTCATCGCCGCCGTCGTGATCGGCGGCACGAGCCTCATGGGCGGGCGCGGCTCGGTGCTCAACACTTTCTTCGGTGTCCTGATCGTCGCCGTCCTCGAAGCCGGCCTCGCGCAGATCGGCGCATCGGACCCGGCAAAGCGCGTGATCACCGGCTGCGTCATCATCGTCGCCGTGCTGCTGGATGTGTACCGCAATCGTCGGAAGCGCGGCTGAGTAGGCAGAACCTTAGAATTCTTCCCCCGTGATCCCCGTGATCCCCGTGTACCCCGTGGAGAATCTCCTTCTTTTCTTCCTCCCCCGCTCAGCATCTCCCCGCCGGCAAGCTCGCCATGTTCCTGACGCCATCGCGAATGATCTGCGCCAGTCGCAGCGTTCCCGGTCCGGCACCGTCGCGATCGGTGAACACCAGAAAGATCTGCAGCAGTCGCTCGGCACCGTCGCGGAGCGCCAGGGCTTTCAGCTGGCCCTGTGAGATTTCGGTCCGGATCTTTTCTTCCGGGAACCATGCGAATCCATGACCTCGGCACGCGGCACCAATCGACGTCGGCATGTTGCTCACGGTCCAGCGCATTTCGCCTTCGACGGTGCTGCTCTTTCGATCGCGCTGAGATCCGGAGTCGCGGACGACCAGATGGCGATGTTTGCGCAGATCGCGCGCGGTGATCTCGCGACCCAGCTGGTGCAGCGGATGATCGGGATGCGCGACCGGAATGAATCGCGCGGTGAGCAGCGGTTCGCCTGCGAAGCCCGTGGGGATTGTGGGTGAGATCGCGAAGTCGACTCGCCTGCTGACGAGCGCTTCCTCCGTGCCGCCGATCACCGTCTCGAGCAGCTCGATGCGTGTCTGCGGGCTCTCTTCGCCGAAGCGGCCGAGGCAATCGAGTACGAGCCACATTGGAAACACGACCTCGACCGCGATCGTGATCTCGGCTTCCCAGCCGCTCGATACCTTGCGCGCCGCGCGCTCCATCGTCCCCGCGTCCTCGAGAAGCACCTGCGCGCGGCGATAGAGCATCTGCCCCGTTGGCGTGAGAACCGCTTTGCGCCCCTGAATTTCGAAGGCCTTCAAGTCCAGCAGCTCCTCGATCTTCTGGACCGCATAAGTCACTGCGGACTGACTTTTGTGCAGCATTTCAGCGGCTTGCGCATAGCCGCCTGCGTCGACCACCGCCACGAGGCAGCGCCACTGCTCAAGGGTGATGCGAGGGTTAAGTCCTTCTTGGGCCTCGCTTTTCTGAGTCATGTATCTAATAAATGGATAGGAATAGGCCGATTATTATGCTTTTTTATCGGCTGGTTCAATATTCAAATAGCGACACCGAAGTTCAACTGATCCGAGAGGTGTCCCATGAAAACGCTGCTGAAGATCCAGACCAGCCTGTTCGGCTCGCAGGGTCAGTCGTCCCAGCTCGCCGATCGCTTTGTCGCAACGTGGCTCGCGAAGAATCCAGGTGGACGCGTGATCACGCGCGATGTATCCGGCGATTCCATTCCTCACCTGACCGCGGAGCGATTCCAGTCGTTCTCGTCCAGCGCGGACGACCGCACGCCGGCGCAGCAGGCCGCCGTCGATTTTTCGGATGTGCTCATCGATGAGCTGCGCAGCGCCGATGCGATCGTGTTCGCCGTGCCGATGTACAACTTCAGCGTTCCTTCGACGCTGCGTGCGTACTTCGATCATGTGGCGCGAGCCGGCGTGACGTTCCGTTACAACGCGACCGGCCCGGAAGGACTGATCAAGGGCAAGCGGGCGTATGTGTTCATCACCCGCGCCGGCATCTACTCGGGAGAGGCGGATACGCAGACGCCGTACCTGAAGCAGTTCCTGGGCTTCATCGGCATCACGGATGTGGAGTTCGTATACGCAGAGGGACTCGCGTACGGCGATGAGGTACGCGAGAAGAGCCTGGGTGCTGCTCGTGAGTCGATCAGCAACTTGCTCGAGCCGCAGGCAATCGCGGCCTGAGCGCTCGGACCCACAGGCAGAGATGCGGCACGCGCTCCGACTGTGGGTCCGGCTTTAGCCGGACGTCATGCCGAAAGGCATGGTTCGCTCTCTGTCATTCCCGCGAAAGCGGGAATCCACTCCCTGGAGTTCAGATGGACGCCCGCGTGCGCGCGCGTGACGGAATGCCTTCGGCATGACGTCCGACTAAAGTCGGACCCACAGAGAGAAGAGCGTTCTACTGCTTCGCCTGCGCGCGCCGCTCAAGCACCGCGTCCAGCCCAAACCTCCCCGAACCGCGCAGTGCGAAGTAGACCCCAAGGGCCAGCAGGCAAAGTGCCGGAAACGCGCCGCGAAATCCGGCGAAGCGATCCACCATCACGAAAGCCACGGCGAAGTTGATCGCGCACAGGATCCCGGCCCAGCGCATCAGCAGGCCGGTGATGAATGACAGGCCAATCAGGAATTGCGCCCACACGGACAGACGCGCCATGAACGCCGGCGCCGGAAAGCCGAACTTCGTGAGGAAGGCGACGAATTCCTCCATGCGTTCGGCGCTCGTGATGTTGTCCCACACGCCGTAGATCAGAAAGGAGCCTGCGAGCACGCGCAGAAGCAGCAGGCCGTGGTCGTCGTAACGCTGCAGCGACGTGAGGAGAGCGGCGTTCGACATGCATGGGGTTCCGTGACTTGCGATAGGGCAGTGTCCGATGAGCGCATGCAAGGAGCAAGGACGTTCGGCGGCATCGGCACTGCGGTTCGCCGCAGCCGTTTCCCGAGTTCGCCCGCCGCTGCACGCGGGCGAACTCGGGCGGGCGTTACGGACTGATGGGGAAGTCGACGGGTTGCTTGCGAACAATCACGTCCCATCGCACCGCTCGATTGCGGCCGTCGGAGCCCGCACAGTGACCCGCGACCTGGACCAGTCCCGAACTGCTCTTGCGATCGTTCACGGCGGTCGCCGTGCAACTGCGCGGAACGAGTCCGTTCATCGACAGCGCCGGCAGTGCCCTGAAACCGAAATGCGGATGCCAGATGAACGCGGCGTCGTAGGCGAAACCTGGTGAGTTGGGCAGCAGTTTGCGGATCGCCTGTGCCTGCCCAACGACGATCTGGTCTTCGTTGATGTCGCGTGCGCTGCTGTAGCTACCTCCGGCGAACGTGCCAATGTCCTGCGCGTACGTCGAAGTGCCGTTCCAGATGAATGCACGCGGCAGCGTGTTCGTGAACGCCGTGCCCACTACACGATGTGACTCGGTGAGTCCCTCAACGATGCCGTAGGTGTACGTTGTCTGTGCGGTGTTGGCCGGCAGCGGTACGGCGAGCAGCTGCTGCGTGGGCTGCTTCCACATGAACATCCTGGAGGCGAAGTTGTTCGACTTGCCATCGTGGCCGATCACGCTGCCCGCATCGTTGATCTCTTTTCCGTAGACTTCCGGAGTCTCCGGCCCATCGTTTGGGCAATACACCATCGCCGGCGCTGCATTCGGTGACGACCACTTCACCGCCAGCGTCTCGTAGCAATCCCCTTGTGTATTCGGTGGCGGCGGCAGGTTGAGATCGTCGCGCCGGTTCGAGGAACCCACGATCTTCTGCTGGTTGTTGATGGCGAGCGCAATCGTGTCCCATTTGTAAGTCAGTGGGGCAGCCGGATTGCCGAGCATCTCGGCCGCATTGCTGCCCCATGACCAGACGAAAGGCTTGTCCAGTGCGCCGGCGTTGATGTCGACGAAGCTGCCGACCACGATGCCCGCGTCGTTGACACCGAGCGCCATGCCTCCGGACAAGCCGCTCGTGATGTTGTAGCTGCTGTTGTTGGCGGCCGAGAAGAAGAATCCATAGAGACCCGATGCGTTGTACGAGCGGCCAACGATATCTCCGTTGCTGTTGATGTCCTTGGCGATGCTGTCGTAGCTGGTGGGCACGTTCAGATCGGTGATCTGCGCGCTGTCGACCACGAATTGCCAGTTGAGTGCGGCGTGTGCCGATGAGGCACAAAGGATCGAGACCGCAATGGGCAGGGACCGGGAAAGACGCATGACGCACCTCTTTGCTGTTGGGATGGCGACGACGTGCCGCCTGTTACCCCGGACGGAATCCGATGTCATGGCGGCTCGCGATTGCCCGTAAGGGCAGGACTACGGCAGACGATCGGCATGGAGGAGCGCGGTCCAGTCGATGCCGCGGATCGATTGCAGGGCGTGCGGCAGGAGTCTGTTTCTTCGCAGCCCATTTTTGCCGGGGTCTGCGATCTCTAGGCTGGACGCTTCGTTTCATCGAGGAGCAGGCCATGGACTATCGCTTTCTGGGGGCATCGGGATTCAAGGTGCCGGTGCTGGGATTTGGCGCCGGGACGTTCGGCGGCAAAGGGCCGCTGTTCAGCGCATGGGGTACGACGGACGTCGACGAGGCGCGCCGCCTGGTCGACATCTGTCTCGATGCCGGCGTGAATTTCTTCGACACCGCTGACGTGTACTCCGACGGTGCGTCGGAGGAGATTCTTGGCGAAGCGCTGCGCGGCCGACGCGACGAGGCCATCATTTCGACGAAGGTCACACTGCGAACGGGCGGCGGTCCGAACGACGTCGGCGCGTCGCGGCATCATCTGATCCGAAGCGTCGACAAAGCGCTGCAGCGATTGCAGACCGATTACATCGATCTGCTGCAGCTTCATCACTTCGATGCGATGACGCCGGTCGAGAGTGTCATGTCGACGCTCGATGATCTCGTGCGTGCCGGCAAGGTGCGCTTCCTCGGTGCGTCGAATTTTTCGGGCTGGCAGTTGATGAAGTCACTCGCGGCCGCGGATCGCTACGGCTACTCGCGCTATGTGGCGAACCAGGTGTACTACTCGCTCGTCGGTCGTGACTACGAGTGGGAGCTCATGCCGCTCGGTCTCGATCAGGGGATCGGTGCGGTCGTCTGGAGTCCGCTCGGCTGGGGGCGTCTGACCGGACGGATCAGCCGCAGGCAACCGGCACCGCCTTCGAGCCGGCTTCGCGAGACTGCGCAGTTCGCTCCGCGTGTGGAGGATGAGCGCCTCTATCGCGTCGTCGACGCACTCGAAGAGGTCGCGGCCGAATCAGGCCGCACGATTCCGCAAGTCGCACTCAACTGGTTGCTGCAACGACCGACGGTGTCGACTGTATTGATCGGCGCGCGCAACGAGCAGCAGCTCCGCGACAATCTTGGCGCGGTCGGATGGAACCTTTCTCCCGCACAAGTCTTGAAGCTTGATGCATCGAGCGCGGTCGATGCGCCGTACCCGTACTACCCATATTGGAACGGCCAGTTCACCGAACGCACACCTCCGCCGGTTCCATTGCGATAACAACGTCGTCTCGCGTCACGAGATCACGGCGCGCTGCATTCAGCGCGTCGTGTCGCATTCTGTTTGCAATCAGCGACAGCTCTGAATTTTTTGCAACGGAAACGTAGGCGATCGGGAACTTGCGCTGCGGAGAAGAATTACAGGGCCACCCAAACAATCCGGTCAGGCAATCCGGTCAGGCCATGAACAAGAATCACCGGTCGATGGCGGCACGCGTCGCGTTCGCAACACTGATGCTTTCCCTTCTCGTCAGTCAGCGCCTGCTCGCCAGCAGTCTCGAATTTTTCCAGAACGGCGCGAACGCGTTCGATTATGCGCAGCAGACTTCGCTGCCGTCAGCATTCGGTTCCGGCGAGTTCACACTGGAGCTGTGGCTGAAGCCCAATCAGAACTTTCCGGTGGGCTCGACCACGAGCACTTCCTCGAAATACACGACGTGGTCGTCCGCGGATGTCGCGCCCTACAGTCGTTCGGACTGGTGGTACTACGGAAATTTTCTGCTCGACGGTTTCAACAATTCGTCGTTTCCGAGCGGCTCCGTCGGATTGCAGTTCTACGGCGGCGGTCGCCTGCGCTGGCTGTTCGGAGACGGGTCTTCCGTGATCGGCGGAGTGCGATCGGTCGGCGCCTATCCAGCATCGAATACACCATCGCTGCTCGACGGCCGCTGGCATCACGTGACACTCGTGCGGCGCTGGAGCGGATCGAGTGCGTCGCAGCTCGAGCTGTGGATCGACGGCGCGCTGATCGACAGCGAAACATCGCCGGTCAGAACGAATATGCGTCAGTGGTGGAACAGCTGGTCGGGCTATCCGTCCGGTCAGAGCGGCTTCGTATGGGGCGCGGAGAAAATCGCCGCCATCTCGGGCGCGGCATGGGAAGACTACAAGGGTCTGGTCGATGACGTTCGATTCTGGTCGCGCGCGAAATCGGCATCGGAAATCCAGTCGAACTGGTCGCAGCCGGTGTACGGCACCGAGTCCGGACTCGTGGGCTGGTACCAGATCGGGGAGATGAGCGGATCGCGGATCTGCGATTCGATCACCAACGCTTGCATGTCGTTGTACCGGACGCAGAGCGGCACGTTCGACCCCGAAGAATCGCCGGCGAGCTCAGCGCCGCGCGGCGATGTGGAGTTTGCCGTGAGCAGCTATTCCGTTGCCGAGGACGGCGGTTCGGTCACGGTTCGAGTCACTCGCACCGGCGGCTCGAGCGGCGCGGCGTCGGTCAACTACGCAACGCGCAACGGCTCGGCAACCGCTGGCGCCGATTACCAGGCGAGAACCGGCACGTTGACCTGGGCTAACGGCCAGTCCGGAGAGCGCACGGTCCAGATTTCGATCATCAATGATTCGTACGCGGAATCCGCCGAGACATTCAGCGTCGATCTCTCGACGGCGGTCGGTGCCGACATGGGTTCGCCTGCAACGGCGACGGTCTCGATTGCCGCGAACGATCAACCGAACCAGGGGCCTTCAGGTCCCGTGACTCCGTCATTCTCCGATACGTTCGCGAGAGCGGACGGCGCCGTGCTGGGCAACTCATGGATCGAGAAGACGGCGAACTCGTTCTCGCTCTCCGGCGGGGCCGTGCAGAAGAATGCGCCGTCGGGTGATTTCCGGAACAGCCTCGTGTATCGCCCGGCATCGGAAGACTCGCTCGATGTCGAGTCGATTGTCGAGCTGCGGTTCCAGCAGTTCCCCGTGGGCTATCCGGCGGTGCTTGCACGCGCACAGGCGTCGACAGTCGGGCTGGCCAGCCGGTGGGACGGCTATCTCGTGTACCTCAACAACTCGCAGACCCAGGCGGTTCTGGGACGCCAGACCGGCACCGGCTGGGACACGGCTCTGGCTGTGTTCTCGCTTTCCCGTTCGATCAATCTCACTGACACCTACCGGCTGCGCCTGCGGGCTGTCGGAACGAATCCGGTGAGGCTCGACGCATATGTCGAGCGGTTCACAGGCAGCGCGTGGGAGGTCCTGGGCGAAGGCCACTACAGCGACAGCTCATCCTCACGCATCGCAACAGCAGGCGCCGTCGGATTCGCCGGCGACGACGCCGATCGCTTCCGGGTCGACAACTTCACTTCCGGCGCCGCCAACTGACGGCACCGGGATATCTGCGTGGGGCAGGAACCGTTGCGCTCTGTGGTGCATTGAACGGTTCACGTCAGGCAATGTACGGCTCGAGTGAGGGATCCATGGTCTGGTTCATCGCTTTCATGATTGCTGCAGTCGCTGCGATCCTCTACGCGATCGGTGTTTCCATCGACACTGAAGCGCCTCAGCGAAAGCTCTAGGAAGCTCAGCTCTCACGCGGCAGCGGCAACGAGGCCTGCCCGAATACGTACCGCCAGCCCTGCGGCGTGCGAACGTACGTATCGCTGAACCACAGCTTGCGTTCGAACTGCTTCCCATTGTGCTCGTACTTGAGCAGGAGCTTCGCGGTCACGACTGCGGTGTCTCCCCAGACGCGCACCGTTTGTGAGCCGGCTTCCTCGTCCTGCAACTCATACGCGAACCTGGACGTCCGCGCATCGTTGATGAGGTCGGCCTTGCGATAAGTCCGTCCATCGCCCAGCACCAGCACGAAGTCATCGTGCAGGATGCGATCCATCGTCGCTGCGTCGTTCTTCTTCACGGCCTCCTGGTAGGTCGTGTCCAGTGCAGCGACGATGCTGACGTCGTCCGTCGCGGCTGCGAGCGGGGACATTGCCGCCAGGACGAGCGCGGCGGCGATGGTGGAACTGCGAATCGTGGTCATGCAGAAGCTCCTTGGTCCGGATGTGCGTGCGACGGTAATCGTCGACGCGGGCCTGGACTTGGAGAATCTTGCGGCCGGGCACCGTTGTCCCGGCCTATCCGCCATCCGCTATCCGCTATCGCACTTCTTCCGCGGCTGGCCGACAATCGTCTCCGCGACCGTGCCCATGATCCCCACGGTGCTGATCGTCATGGTGCCGATCGTCGTAGCCGTCGCCGCGCCGACCCCGTCCTTCCTCGCACTCCAGCAACGGCGCCGTATGAATCACGATGAACTCGTTGTTGTCCGGAACGCCGAACTCGCGGCCCGCCGAGCCCGGATAGTTGTTGTCGTCGATGACGAGAAGACGATTGTTGTCGAGCGCCAGCACGTCTTCGATCGTCGTGAACGGGAACGTGAATACCGTGTTGGTGCGGCCGTCGCCCGCGATGTCGCGCGGGTCATAGATGTTCATCAGGTCCGCAACTTCTTCCTTGATGAGATTGCCCGCGGTATCGATGCGGCGCAGATCGACGCGGAAGATCTTCTTGAACCGCGCGGGTGACGTGAAGCGCGGATCGCTCGGATCACCCTGACCGCCATCGCGTTCGATGATTACGAACTCCGTGTCGGTCAGTGCGGTGAAGTCGCCGATCGCGTGGTTGGGTTTGTCGAGGAGGTACGCGAACGTCTTGCCCGTGTACTTGCGCGCAGCGAGATGGAACTCGCTGATGATCAGGCGCTCACGCACCGGATCGCCGGCGATCGCCTTCTCGAGCAGCGTATAGAGGCGGGTGCGGCTGGCGTTGAGCGCCATTCCTTCGAAGCCGCCCGAGTCCGGGAGATTCGCGGCCAGCGTGCGCTGCGGATTGCTGATCGCCTGCACCAGCGGATTCACTTCCGATCCGCCGAGGGTGCTCGGCAGTGCGCGGAAGTTGGGCAACGGGATCGGGGCTTCGAGCACGCGTCCCTGGGCATCCGTGTGGATGAGATACGGGCCGAACTCGTCGCCGAACCACAGGGTGCCGTCCGGTGCGCGCCGGATCGACTCGATGTCGAAGTCCGCACCGGTGAGCAGGCGACCGCTGCGGATCGACGGATCCACTGCGATCGTGCCGCCGCCGGCGGGTGTGCCTGGGTAAGTTGCGCCGTCGGCGACGATCGGAAACGGCACGCGCCGCCAGGGATCGCGCAGCGTGATGAAGCTGTCGGCCGTGAACTCAGAGAGAGCTTCGCCAGTCACCCGATGCGCCGCGGACACCGTGCCCTCTTCGAAATCGGGCTTCACTGTGTAGACGCGCAGCAGCGCATCCGGAGAGTTCGCCTTGTTACCGAAGCCGTTGTCCGCCATCACCCTGTAGGTGCCTTTCGTCGGGCCGGGCAGGACCGCCGAGAATCCCTGCACGGGCTGACGATTGATCAGCGGCAGCACGACGCCGTTCGCGCCCGTGGCGAACTGGCCGGAGGTCGGTCCCGGCGAGAAGGTGTCACTCGGGAGCACCGCTCGTTGCAGGAGCTCAGCGGCACCCGCCTGCGGCAATGCCGCCGCAGTGCAGGTGAGCAGGGCGAGGGCAGGGATCAGGCGATTCGTGTGCTTCATGCTTCGGACTCCCGTGCGTGCACGCGCGCCGCCGATCGGCGCGCGATTCGCAGCGAGTCCGGATCATTGGCCACTCCCTGTTGCCGATCCGTGAAGGTTGGTTGACGGTGGTGCTACTGAGGAATCCGAACCGGAGGAAGAATCAGAAGAAGACTTTCCATACTCTTGATCTCAAGGTGCAGCGCACGCCGCGGCACTGTCATACGCGCGAATCGGCGTCGTGAACTGACAGCCGAAGTTCGCTTGCTGCACGGTCTTGCGATCGAGGATACGGTCGCCGCGTGGCTTCACGCCCTGGTCGACCCACTTCAGCATGTCGGCGAAAGCCTGCTCCTGTTCGGGAACGCTGAATTCGCAATGCTGGGCAGCGCGGATCGCGCGCGGCACGAAGAGATGCTGCTGACCCCAGAAGCGGGTCCGCTCGAGATAGATCTGTTCCATCGAGAACGGAACGAACAGGTCGCCGAGCGTGTGCAGGCTCACCGTCGGCACGTGCAGGTTGCCCGTGTTGCGTGGAATCGCTTCGAGCTCGATGAATCTCGGCGGATTGGCCTTCGGATCGGGCCGCACTCGCAGGATCGATCGATTGAATTCGAACTCCTCGCGCGACAGTCGCGAGTCATGGTCGAGCTGATAGATGCGGCCGATGTTGTTCGTCACGGACAGCCCGTTCGTGACAGCGGAGATGGAGCCATCGCCGCCACCGAATCCGAAGAGCAGGTTCATGAACGAGGGATACGAAAGATCGACGATCGGGCGCGGGCCGCCGGTCAGTTCGATCGTCGCGGCCTTCAGCTTGTCACCCAGCGGCGTGTTGATCGTCGGATAAGTCACGAACAGCTGGCTGAGGATGGAAGGCAGCTGTGCCGTCGGATAGTCGGGCGAAGGCCGCGGTACGTCGATGCCGGCGAGCTCAGCCGCGACGAGATTGAAGTCGTCGAAGAAATCGAACAGCCGCGTATCCCCGTTGACGCCGCACATCGGCACTGCGCCGCTGTACTTGATGCCGCCCGCGAGCTGTCCGAGGAACTCGACGGTCTCCCGGCAGAAATGACCCAGCCGCCCCGACGGGCAGGTTCGATTGGGGAACTGCTCGATGGATGCGACCGTGACGTGACCGCCCATCGAATGCCCGTGAATGAAATAGCGGTGGGGCTTCAGCCCCGTGATGCTCTCGAAGGCGCGCGCGAGAGAGTTGGTGCTTTGTACGCCGGCACGCACATCGTAGTGATTGCGCGTGTAGCTCGATGCGGCCCATGCGAAACCGTTCGCCAGCAGGTGGGCGCGAATCGCGGGATTCGACACCGTGAGCAGATTGCCTTCGCCGCGATAGCCGTGCGCATACATGACGAGCGAGCCGTTCCACTGCTCCGGCACTTCGACGCGATAGCCCGCGGCGGCGTCGATGCCCCAGTACTGTCGGGCAGTCGGAAATGCGGCCAGCGGCGCGAAGGGCAGCGCGGCTTCGACAACGACGGGTGGTGGATCGTCGACCTGGGCAAGGCTCGGAAGACCGAAGCAGGCAAGCGACAGCGCCACCCACAACTGCCATGATCGCAAGGCGAGCATTCGCGCGATACGCATGGATTCCCCCTGTCGCGGCGCTCGAAGGTCGCCGCGGTTCAAGTTGTCGAGGCAAATTCGCGGAGCGTATGCTCCTCCCGGCATCGAGCCGTCGTCAACTAAGGACAAGTCAACAGTGGGTGCCGGATGCGGGGTCGATCGGTTCAGTCTCTGATTGCCTTGATAGCCGCGGCGGGAGCCGGCGGCTGCGGCCAGTCCGTGGATTCTCCGGCGAATTCTTCAGCAACGGCTGCGAATGGATCGGCGGCGGTCGCTGGGCCAGCGGTTGCAGCGCCTTCAGCAGTCACCGAACCTGCTGCGCAGGACCTCGTCCAGCGACGCAGCGAGTTGCAGGCCCGGATCGAGGCCGCACGGGCAGAGCTGGCGCAATTGCAGTCCGAGAAACTGCGGATCGCCGCACTCGTCGAGTCCCACCAGGCCGAGGGAGAAGCGCAACTGGCGGCCTTGAAGGCGCAGGCCAAGGCATTGCAGGAACAGTCCGCGGGCTCGCAGGACGCTTTTGCCGAGCGGGCCCGCAACCAGATGGAAGATGCGCTCATGCTCGATCAGGAGTATCGGGGTCAGCTCGATGCGGTCGAGAAGCAGCTCGACGCCAGCGAGTCGCGGCTCAGTGACCTGAAGGCCGAGCTGAAGGCGCTTGGGACGCCCTGACTCTGACGTCTGCGGTATTCTCGGATCGACATCTGCCTTCCGGAGTTTTTCGCGTGCGATTCATCGCCGTCGGCATCCTCGTGTCTGCTTCCTGGCTGTCGGCGCATGCGGTCGAGAAACCGCTGGACTCACGACAGGTACTCGCGACGATGGAGAAGGTGGCCGACTGGCAGCTCGCCCATCTCGACCCCGTCAGTTCGATCCAGATCTATCGCGAAGAAACCACCGAGCCGCGCAGCTGGCAGCAGGCCGCGTTCTATGCGGGGCTGACCGAATTGGCGCAGCGTTCTTCTTCGCCGCGCTTTCGCAATGCCGTGCTCGATCATGGGCGCAAGGCGAACTGGCGGTTGGGTGAGCGCAAGTATCATGCGGACGATCACGCGATCGGCATGAGCTATCTCTGGGCCGCGACCAACGGTGCCGGGGCCGATGCGATCGCGCCGTTGCGTCGCCGCTTCGATGAAATCCTCGCAACGCCGCCGCGTGTGGGCCTCGATGCAGAGTCGGAGACTTCCTGCTGGGATCGGTGGTGCTGGTGCGATGCATTGTTCATGGCACCGCCGGTGTGGATCGGACTGAGTGTCGCGACTGGTGATGCGCACTACGCCAACTACGCACACGCCGAGTTCAAGGCGACGAAGGACTATCTCTACGATCCCCAGGAACACCTTTTCTATCGCGACAGCCGTTTCTTCAAGCAGCGCGACAGCGAAGGTCGCAAGCTCTTCTGGAGTCGAGGCAACGGCTGGGTTTTCGCGGGGCTCGTTCGGGTGTTGTCGCAGTTGCCCGCGAACGATCCGTCACGACCGATGTACGAAACGCTCTTCAGGGAGATGGCGGCGAAGCTGAGGACGCTGCAGAAGACCGATGGCTACTGGTCGCCTTCGCTGCTTGCGACGAAGGGCGCACCGCCCGAATCGAGCGGCACCGGATTCTTCGTCTACGGATTGGCGTGGGGAATCGACGTCGGTCTGCTGGATCGCGCGATGTATGAGCCCGCGGTACAAAAGGGATGGCGCGCTCTGACGAACGCCGTGCACGCGGACGGCCGGCTCGGCTTCGTCCAGCAGGTCAGCGACCGGCCCGAGCACGTGACCCGGGACGATACGCAGTTTTATGGCGTGGGCGCGTTCCTGCTCGCGGGTGCCGCGATCCTGGATCTATCGCAATAGATCAGTTCGCGCGGCGGCGACGACGAGCGAGCAATCCCGCGAGGCCGATGCCGAGGAGTCCGAGTGACGAAGGCTCCGGCACCTGGATCGGTGTGCCATGGCCGGGAACATCGTCGATGGGATACGACGGATAAGTCGGCGTGTCGTTCGGTTCCTCGTGCGGCGGCTCTTCCGGCGCGGAAGGTTCATTCGCCGGCGGCGAAGGATCGCCGTGATCGGGCGGCGTGCTGTCGCCCGGCGGTGTTTCCGTATGCGACGGCGGCGCTTCGGTCACGGGCGGTGCAGCGTCTCCGGGACCTTCAGGCGTCGGGTTGCCCGCATCGGGCTGGTGATCCGACGACGGCGGCGCAGTGCCTTCAGTGGGTGGCGTTTCGTTCGAACCAGACGAGGAATCGCTGTCCGTGGGTCCGGTGTTGTCGGAAGGCCCGGAAGGCACCGGGTTGTCGTTAGGGACAGTCGGGCCAGAACCTGCTTCGTCACCGCCGGTCGTTGGATCGGTCGGCGCGGCGGAGCTGTTGTCGCCCTTCGAGGGTTCCTCTTGCGCGCCGCCGCCAGCGCCTCCGGATGTTCCGGACGGGCCCGGCCGCGAGCCGCCGCCTGACGTATTCGAAGTCCCGGCGCGCATCGACGTGCCGATGCGGAACAGGAGCGTCGGATGATCGTAGTTCGCGCCACCGACGGAGCCGGAACCGAGCACTTCCGTCTGCGTCTCTTCCTGCTCGAATGCATCGGCAGCGTTCAAGCTGAGCGGTGCCCAGGTCGCGCGATCGACCGGGTGCGCGATGGTCGAGTCCGAGGCAAGCAGAATGTTGGGCAACTCGACGACTTCGAGCGGCGCGGTCGCCGCCGGAGGTTCGCCCGTCGTTATTGCGGGGCCGCCGAAAAGACTAACGCCCGGCGTATCCGCGACGG
This sequence comes from Povalibacter uvarum, assembly GCF_014202975.1. GTDB lineage: Bacteria > Pseudomonadota > Gammaproteobacteria > Steroidobacterales > Steroidobacteraceae > Steroidobacter > Steroidobacter uvarum. The sequence goes on along the minus strand of NZ_JACHHZ010000006.1, from coordinate 573,873 downwards.
TAGCCACGAGGCAGATGAGTGTCAGCGCAATCGCACAGATCTTCGGCATGGTCGCATTCGCAGTCGTGGTGAATCCCTGACCACAACCATTGCAAGCGAGGTGCCGTTCCCCGCCGATGCGACAGAATCGTCCCAAAGGGCATCGAATCGATGCGCAGACTGAGAACTGTGTCGCTGTTTTGGATGAGCTCGCCGTCGACCGCGCGGCGCTACTAGTCCTTTGGTGTAAACGCGGCCGACTCGGGAGATGTCTGTCAGCGAAAAGCTCGCGCGCTCACTTGTCCAGCAGATCCCGCACGCGCTTGCCGAGCTCTTCGAAGGTGAATGGCTTCGTGATCAGATGTACGCCGGGATCGAGGCGGCCGTGATGGACGATGGCGTTGCGTGAGTAGCCGGTCGTGTAGAGCACGGGAAGGTTCGGCCAGCGTTCGCGGGCGAGATCAGCGAGCACGCGCCCCGTCTTGCCGGGCAGCACGACGTCGGTGAAAAGCAGATCGACACGCGGTGCGCTCTCCAGGATCGCGATTGCCGATTCGGCGTCCCTCGCTTCGAGCACGCCGTAGCCGAGCTCGGTGAGAATCATCACGCTGTAGCTGCGAACTTCCTCGTTGTCCTCGACGACGAGAACGACTTCCTCGTCGCTGGCACTCGGCACCGGGGTCGGTGTCGGCACCTCGCGCGCGGTCGTGCCGCCCTGGTAGCGGGGGAAGTAGAGTTTGACGGTCGTTCCTTCGCCGACTTCGCTGTAGATCGTGACGTGTCCGCCGGACTGCTTGACGAAGCCGTACACCATGCTGAGGCCGAGGCCGGTGCCGCGACCCACTTCCTTGGTCGTGAAGAAAGGCTCGAACGCGCGGGCAAGCACGTCGGGGGTCATGCCGGTGCCGGTGTCGCTCACCGCGACCATGACGTACTGGCCCGGAATCACTTCCGCATCAGTTGCCGCGTATTTTTCGTCGAGCGTGGTGTTCGCCGTCTCGATCGTCAGCTTCCCGCCCTCCGTCATCGCATCGCGCGCGTTGACGGCGAGGTTGATGATCGCGCTTTCGAGCTGGTTCTGATCCACCTCCGACACCCACAGGCGGGGCGCGAGAATGCCTTCGAGCTCGATGTTCTCGCCGAGTGAACGATGCAGCAGCTCGGTCATGTCACGCACCATGATGTTGAGGTCGAGCGGGCGCGGATCGAGCGGTTGCCGTCGCGAGAAAGCGAGCAGACGCGACGTAAGGTGGGCAGCACGTTGCGCGCCCTGCAAAGACATGTCGGCAGCGCGCTTGACTCTGGCGTCGTCGCCGGGCTTCGACCGACGGATCGTATCCAGCCCGCCGATGATGACGGTCAACAGATTGTTGAAGTCGTGCGCCACGCCGCCCGTCAGCTGGCCAACCGCCTCCATCTTCTGAGCCTGTCGCAACGCTTCCTCGGCCTTGGTGCGTTCGGCGACTTCGTCGAGCACGCGCTGTTCGAGCGTTGCGTTCAGGGTCTGCAGATCGGCTTCGGCCTTGCGTCGCTGATCGAGCTCGCGCTGCACGGCCTCGATGAGTCGCGCATTGTCCATGGCGACCGCAGCGGTGCTCGCCAGGCCGATGATGAGCTCCTCGGCGCGGGGACTGAATTGCTTCGTCTTCGCGTGTCCGAAGAAGAGGCCCCCGAGGACTTCGCCGCCCGCCGATCGCACTGGTACGGCAAGGTAGCTGCGAACGGGAAGATGGCCAGGAGGCATTCCGCGATGGGGCGTGTTGTGGCCGTAGCGCGGATCGATCGTGATGTCGTCGGATCTGACGATTCCGGTGCCGTCGAAGGTCGGGCCGAACACGGCCGTCTTGCGCGGCATCGGAAACTTCGAGAATGCTTCCGGTGCCGCCCCGGAGAGCGTGTACAGCATGTAGTAGTCGCCGGCCTTGTCGAGCACGTTGTAGAAGAACGCGCCGAACTGTGCGCCGATCAGTTCGACGCCGGCATCCGTGATCGCCTGAACGACACGGCCGATGTCCTTCTCGCCAGTGATCAGGGTCGCGACGCGGTTGAGGATCTGGAGCGCTCGGGTCTGTTCGAGCAGCATCTCCTCGTTGGCGCGCAGCCGCTGTTCGGCCTCCTTCTCCTGGGTGAGATCGATGAGTACGCCCACGAAGCTGCGTTCGCCGCCCGCAAGCGTCGCTACGCGGCCTCGGGAGAGAACTGTCCGGTTCTGCCCGCCGCCGAGCAATCGATACTCGGTGTCGAACGGTTCGTTCTGGCCGACATTCCGCTGCACCTGTTTCATCACGCGCTCGCGATCGTCGGGATGAATGCCGTCGACGAAGCGCTGCAAAGGCAAGCCGTCCGAGGCGACCGCTGCAGAAACACCGAAGGCTTCTGCGAGCGCGCCGTGAATCCTCAGCCGGTCCTCGTCGAGATTCCACTCGTACACGGCGATGCGGCCGGTGGAGAGGGCTCGGCCCAGCCGCTCCTGACTCATCAGGAATCGTTGCTCGCTGAGCATCACGGCTCGAGCGGCCTCGCGGCGAATCTTTGCCATCTGCACATTGGTGTTGATGCGCGCGATCAGCTCGCTGGCCGTGAACGGCTTGATCAGGTAGTCGTCCGCGCCGGCGTTCAATCCCTCGACCGTCGCTTCGTTGCCTGCTCGCGCGGACAAGAGAATGAGCGGGGTGTCAGCGATCGGCTGTTCGCTGCGAATCGCACGCAGCAGGCCGAATCCGTCGAGTCGCGGCATCATCACGTCGCTGACGATCAGATCGAAACGCCCCGCGCGCGCCACTTCGAGTGCTTCCTCGCCATCCCCGGCGGTTTCGACGTCATATCCCTGGTTCACGAGCAACCGGCCGACGTACTCGCGCATGTCGGCGTTGTCGTCCGCGAACAAGACCCGTTTGCCGGTGCCGATCGTCGTCTGATTCGCTGCTGCTTCGAGGGGCCGCGTCGCAGCGGGAAGCCAGCGCAGTGCTTCCTCGATGAAGGGAGCGGCTTTCACCTTCGCCGGTTGAGCCGACGACTCACGAATGCGAGCAGCAGGAAGATGGTCGCTGCCGAAAGGAAGCGAAACCGTGAATACCGATCCCTGACCGGGTTCGCTCGCAACAGAGATGTCGCCGCCGTGCAGCTTCAGCAGTTCCTGCACGAGAGCGAGCCCGATGCCTGTGCCTTCGAAGCTGCGGCCCTGTGCGCCTTCGACACGATGAAAGCGCTCGAAGAGCCGGGGCAACTCGGCTTCGGGAATGCCGATGCCGGTGTCCGCGACGCGAAGCTCGGCGCGGCGGCCGTCGACGGATACGCCGATCGTCAGGGTGATGCCGCCTTCCAGCGTGTACTTGAGCGCGTTCGACAGCAGGTTCAGCAGGACCTTTTCCCACATATCCCGGTCGACATAGACCGGCTGCACCAGCCGGGCTGCTTCGATCCGCAGCGTCAGGCCGGCGCGTTCGATGGCCGATCGGAAGCTCGATGCGATCTCGCTGCTGAATTCGCCCAGGTCGATCGGCTCATAGTCGGCGCTCACGCGACCCGCTTCGATGCGCGAGAACTCGAGCAGGTTGTTGACGAGTCGCAGCAACCGCATGCAGTTTCGATGCGCGAGCTCGGCCTGCGAATGCACTTCGCTCGACGTCTGCTGGGCCAGCAGCGATTCGAGCGGACCCATCATCAGCGTGAGCGGCGTGCGGAACTCGTGGCTGACGTTGGAGAAGAAAGTCGTTTTGGCGCGGTCGATCTCCGCCAGCGCTTCCGCACGTTTTCGTTCCTGCTCGAGCGCACGGACACCGGCGAGCCCGGCGCCGACCTGGCTGGCGGTGAGCTCGATGAAGTTGCGATACGAGGCATCCAGCGGCCGATAGGGATTCAGCCCGGCGATGAAGAACCCGGCCGGCTCGTTGCCCGTCCGCTGCCCGATGGGAACGACGAGCGCATCGGTCGCAGGCTTCTTCCAGGCGCCCATCGGCAGCGATGAATAGAGGCGATCGAGGTTCGTGGTGAGGACGGACCCGCCCTGCATTCCATGAACCGACCATGGGCTGGTGGCGAGTGTCAGCGATGGGATGGCGATGGGATGGCTGGCATCGATTCCGGACGCAGCGACGAGCCGCGCGGTTTCGCGGCCCTCGTCGATGGCGTACGTCAAAGTGAACGGCAGATCGCGCAGATTGTCATCCAGCTGCCGTGCCACTGCTTCGAAGAACTGTGCTTCGGAGCCGATGCCGGCAGTATTCGCCGACAACTTGCTCAGGGTGGCCAGCCGGCGCTCCGCGAGAATTCTTTCAGTCTCCTCGACCACGACGCAGAACATGCCGGCGATGTTGCCGCCATCGTCGAACAGCGGACTGTAGGAGAAGGTGTGATAGGTCTCTTCGGGGAATCCGCTGCGTTCCAGGAACAACAGCATTCCCTCGTTGTACGTCGCTTCGCCCGTCGTCATGACATGACGAACGAGCGGCCCGACATCACCCCAGATCTCCTTCCACACTGTTGCGGCTGGCTGGCCCAGCGCCCAGGGATGCTTCACGCCGAGCGTCGGGCTGTAGGCGTCGTTGTAGAAGAACGCGAGCTCAGGACCCCAGCCCATCCACATCTGGTATCGGGATGTGAGCAGCGTGCGGACCATGGATTGCAGGCTGTGCGGCCATTTCTCCGGCGGGCCGAGCGGCGTGCTCTCCCAATCCCGGTTGCGCATGTGAATGGCCATCGGCCCTGTGCCGATGAAGAGCCCTGCGCGCGCGGAGGCCAAGGCCCCTGGGTCCGTGGTCATAGCTGCTGACTGTTTTCTTTCTCGCTGAGATCCGTTGTGAGCTAACTGACTACGGAGCGGCAAAGTTCCGCGCCCCGACCCTTCTCGTCACGGACGCGGCGCTGTCACCACTGAGCGATGAGTTTCTTGAACGGACGGTCCAGGTCGATCCCATTGTCATCGTAGTCCGTGACGGTCTTGCCATCGACGCTGACCCGAACGGGCTTCGTTCGCGACGGCCAGGAGACACTGGTCTGTGTGCCTTCATCGAGGCCTGACCCGAGCGTGAGCTGCAGTTTCCTGTCCTGCTGACTCGCCGTCATCGTCAATGAGCCATAGGCTACAGGCAGCTCACCGATACGAATTCCTTCGCCTGCGAGCCATGCCGGCGGCGCTCCCGGCAGGAGGCGCAGCCGCTGCCCGTCTTCACGCATGAGCATGCCGAAGATGCAACGCACGTACTCAGAACCGATCCAGGTGTGAGGCATGTCGCCCATGTATCTGTCGCGCCGTTCGAGCGAATGCACGACCTCGGCCCAGACATGCCACGCGGCTGGCCGGCGATGGCGCACGAAGTTCGTGAGCAGTTCGTTCGCCTGCCGGGGCTCGTTGAGATGCACATAGGTCAGGACGTTGCGGATCTCGTAGGGCGTGTACGCGTACAGGGCGTTCGGTTCGTCGCGCTTGCGGACCTCGCCGAGATAGCGATCGAACGTATGCTTCAGTGCCGCCCGCGGCATCAGGTCCATCTGGTTCGCGGGATCGATACCGATCGAGACACTCGTCGGATCCCAGTCCGCCGTGTCCGCCGATGCCGGAATGAAATCGATGTTCTTCCAGGCCATCGTTGTCTGGATCGATTGGCGCATCGATGAACGCAGCGCTTCGTACTGTTCGCGCGCCCACTTCGCGAGATCCGGCTTCCCCCAGCCTTCCGCCAGCCAGATCGCATCGTGCCAGCCCTTCAGTCCCCAATAGTCGTCCCAATAGCTGTGTGTTGGAACCGAGTAGCCCTCGTGACTGATGGACGGCGCGAGGATCCCATGAAAGCGCCGTGGAGCTTCGCGTTCCGCAAGGTAGCCGGGAACCATCGTTCGCTCGCGGAGCTCCTGAAGATACTTGAGTGCAAGGCGCACTTTGGGTTCGTACTCCTTCACGCTTTCGACGCCGCCATCGACGCGGGCAATTTCCGCGACGAGCCACACGAACTGGCCCTGGCTGTCGTGCTCGAGATCCGACCCGAAGCCGCGATTGACGGAGCCGTCCTCGTTGAGGATCGGCGACACGAGCCCGTTCGCATGAACGGCGTGATCCGAATACCACCGCAAGTACTCGCGAGCGACTTTGCCCATGCCCATGCGCGCGAGGATCGATGCGGTCGCGGCGCCGTCGCGAATGAAAGAGCGATTGTAGTTGCGCGGACCAGGCTGCATCGCATGGCCTGTCTGGTTGATCAGCATGTATGCCGTCTGCGCGCGAACGGTATCGATCAGCGATCGATCGGGCAGCGAGAGCTGGATGCGGCCGACGGTGGACTGCCACTGCGACGCGACTCGCTCGGCGAGGGCATCGAACGCTGCGCCGGCATCGCGGGTCGATCCGAGGAGGGCTGAGCGATCCAGCGTCGGCGCTGGGGGCAGGGAAGGGGAGTTGAAGTCGACGTGTTCGTTGCCCAGCGGAAAAGCGAGTACGACATCGCGCACAGATCGCGCGGGCACGTCGACGCGATAGGTCAGCGCACCCGATGCAAGTCCCTGCGGATCGCCTGCAGCGCGGGTGTTCGGGAGTTTTCCGGAAGCGATCGCGGCCGTGATTTCGGTCTCGCCATGTGAGCCGAACGCAGCGGCAGCCGCTGCCGTGATCGGTGTCAGCGATTGCAGGAACTCGCGACCGTTGATACGCACGGAAGCGCCTTCGTCCGACGAATTCACGGCGATGTCGCGAATGGCAGCGATGCCGCCGTGTTGCCAGGGTGGGTTCACCTGCAGCGGTCGAACGACGAGTGCGAGCTGCCCTCGCAGCGGAGTGCTGCTTGTGTTGGCCAGCCGGTAGCGAACCAGCGTCACTGGCGCGCCAGCCTGCTCGATGGCAAACGCATCGATCTTCATCAGCAGCGATTCGGATGCCCATTGCACGGTGGGCATGGGCATCCAGCCTTCGCGCAGACTCTGCGTCGGCTGGTTGAGCAGTGTGCCGGTCCTCGCCTGTCCGCCGTCGCTGCGCCAGATCGCCTGGACCATCGGCGCGCCTTTGAACGCTTCCAGATTGCCGAACTCGTCGAGCACGGATTTCTGCTTCCCGCCGGGAATGCCGATGGCGGTCCAGTAAACCTGGTGGCGATGGAGTTGCTCGGGAAACAGGCGCTGCGTGTCCCGTGCTGCCTTGATTTCGTAGCGTTTCAGCGAAGTCATCGCCTGCGACGGGCTGAGCAAGCGCAATCCGCGGATCGCTGGCGCTTGTGTTGCAGACCTCACTGTCAGCCGCAGCTCGTTCTCTGTCGTCGATGTGGCTGCGGCCAGATACGACATGTCGCCGAGCGCTTCCGGGTCTTCCGCGATCACGCGCCACGGCTCATTGTTTCTGCGAGCTTCAAGGCGTGCGCTCGTGCGTGCGCTGCCCCAGAACACCTGCAGGCCGGCGATCTCGAGCGGGCGTTGCAACCGGATCTGCATCGTCGCAATGTCGTTCGAAATGTTCGTCATCGGCAGAGCGCCACTTCCCGTCCATGCGGCCGCACCGGTGGGGTCGCTGCCGAGACCGGAAATCACAGGAGCGTCGCCAGCGGCAATCGGTTCGAACTCGAAGACCGAAACACCCCAGTCGGCGGTGCGGGGCTGGCTTGCGAGACGTATGTAGCGCGCACTCGTCGTCGGGAAGAAAACGTACTCGACAAAGCCGCTGCCATCGCGAACGTCGCGGACGGTTTGCCATTGCTGGCCATCAGTCGATGTCTGGATCAGATACGTCTCGGTGAAGCCGCTGTCCCAGCGGATGATCGCGCCGGCAATGTCGGCGGGGCGGCCGAAGTCGACTTGCCACCAGTGGCCGGCGGAGAACGCGCCGCCCCAGCGCGTCTTCGGGTCGCCGTCGATCGCGTGTGAAGAGGCGAGCTCAGGATTCTCGATGGCCGAGCTGCTCGCGTGCCATTGCGTTCGCGGCGGCAGCTGTTGGGCGAGGACGCTCGTTGCTCCGAGCAGAAGAGACATGCAGATCAGCGAAGCGGCGATCATTCGATTTGCTCTTGGTCTCTCTCTTGTCGTGTCGGGAAAATCCGCCGTCGCCGTGAGCAGACGCAAGAACGACGGCGACGCACGGAGTGCATCGTGAAGACGGATGGCGAAACGACTCGCATCATCGCTTGCGCGCGAGTGCATTCGCATGTGGCTTCTACGCAATGACCGACGATATTCGCAGGCGTAGTAATTGTTCCCGCGCGTCGCGGAACTTTTTCGAACGGAGTCGAGTTCAAGACGATCCCGCGACTTCCACAGCGAGAGACGCTGCAGGCAACTGGCACCAAATGACGTTTCCGGGAGCCATCGCGCCGTTGCTATTCGCCAACGAACATCGTGTTGCGCGACGCACGGCGACAGCGCGCAATCGGTTTGCCGAAGTCTCGCCGCGGGTCCGCGTTCACTTGAGGGGGAATATCGGATGAGCTCTTCAACGAAGTATCGGGTTCTTCGGGCCGCGATCGCGGGCGCAATGCTCGTGACAGCGCCGTGCGTGTTCGGGCAATCCACCAGTGCGACGCTGCAAGGGCAAGTCACTTCCGGTGAGGCGCCGGCGGCCGGTGCGACAGTGACTGCTACCAACACCGCGACCGGTCTCACCCGATCGGCGCAGGTTGGCGCGAACGGCAACTACACGCTTGGCGGATTGCCGCCAGGTCCTTACAAGATCGACGTGACCGCCAACGGACAGACGACTTCGAGAGTCGTGCAGCTCGCGGTTGGCCAGCGTGCGACGCTCGACCTGGGCATCGAAGCTGCTGCGACGGAGCTCACCGACTCGGTCACCGTCTCGGCAACGCGGTTGGTGGAAGCGAAGACTTCTGAAGTGGCGAGCTACGTGTCCCTGAAGGAAATCGAGTTGCTGCCGCAGAACTCGCGCAACTTCCTGCAGTTTGCCGAGACGGTGCCGGGCATGCAGTTCGTTCAGAGTGCGAACGGCCAGACCGAGCTGCGCAGCGGCGCGCAGTCGGCAAATGGCGTGAATGTCTACATCGATGGTGTCGGCCAGAAGAACTACGTGACGCGCGGCGGCGTCGGTGGTCAGGGCAAGCTCGCGGACAGCTCCGCTGCCAACAAGGGCACGCGCGGCAATCCGTTCCCGCAGTTGGCCATTGGTGAGTACAAAGTCATCACGTCGAACTACAAGGCAGAATTCGATCAAGTGTCCAGCGCCGCGATCGTCGCGGCAACCAAGTCAGGTACGAACGAGTTCGAAGCGGAAGCGTTCTACGACACGACCAACGAGGACTGGCGTGCCCGCGACCCGCGCGAGATCGAGAACGACACCAAGGCGCCGTCCGAGCAGCAGCAATACGGCATGGCGCTGGGCGGCCCGATCATTCGCGATCGCATGCACTTCTTCGTGGCGTACGAGAAAAAGAAGATCGAGTCGCCGGCCACCGTGTTCCCGACCAACTGGACCGGACCGTTGCCTCCCGCCTACGCGGGTTTCGTCGGCGTGTTCAACGAGGACTTCGACCAGGATCTGATGTTCGCCAAGGTAGACCTGACACTGGCCGACGCGCACCTGTTCGAACTGTCGGCCAAATATCGCGACGAAGGGGACTACTCATTCGGCGATTCCGAGGCGCCGAGCTACGGCACGATCAACGACAACAAGGAGTCGCGCTGGGATCTGCGCTATCAGTACACGGGCGACTTCTTCACGAACGACGCGCATATCACCTATGAGGATTCGCAGTTCACTCCGCGCCCCGTGACCAATGGCAATGGTTTCCAGCTCTTCAACGGCGGATTCGACCAGCAGAATATCGTGCTGACGTACGGCGGCGGCAACGTGTTCGACGACCGCAGCCAGCAAGGCTGGGGAATCCAGAACGACATCACGTTCAATTCCGTCGAACTGGCCGGGTATCACACGATCAAGGCTGGCGTGAAGTACAAGCAGATCAAGATGACGGTGGAATCGCAGTCGCCGTACAACCCGTATTTCTCCGTCGACATCAACGACCCGACGCAGACACCGTGGCGCGTGATCTTCGGCACGCCGCGCGTGGTCGAGGACATCCGCGTTGAATCGGACAACCACCAGTACGGCATCTATCTCCAGGACGACTGGGACGTGACCGATCGCCTGCAGGTGAATCTCGGCGTGCGCTACGACTACGAAGAGACGCCGCAGTACCTCGATTACGTCACCCAGCAGCTCGTGATCGATGCGCTGGCCTCGCCCAACCCGAATCCGGCGGCGGGCGGTGCCCCATATTCCGAAGCGCTGCGTCTCGGCGGTATCAACATCGATGAGTACATCAGCACCGGCAACAACCGCGACGCATTCGACAGTGCTTTCGCGCCGCGCCTGGGCTTCTCGTTCGACCTGACCGAGGACGAACGTCACGTGCTGTTTGGCGGCGCGGGACGTTCCTACGATCGCAATGTCTTCGAGTACCTTGCGCGCGAAACTACGAAGGGCAGCTTCCCGCGCTACGAGTACTGGTTCGATTCGCCGACATCGCCGCCGACCCAGTGCAGCTCGCGCGGAGGTACGTGTCTCGGACCGTTCGACCCGATCTATTTCGATCCGGCGCAACTCGATGCACTGGCAGCGGCGAATCCCGCGCGCGGCGCCGAAGTATTCATGCTCAACAATGACCTGAAGACGCCTTACTCGGATCAGTTCAGCTTGGGGATCCGCGATCGCTGGACGTTGGGTGAGCATGACTGGCTGACGTCATTGACGCTCGCGTACGTGGAGTACCAGGACGGCATCATCTTCCTGCTGGGCCAGCGCTATCCGGACGGATCGTTCTTCCCGCCGGGCGTGACCTGGGGCAACCAGCCGTGGGGCGAGCATCCGGCCTACCAGGGTCAGACGCTGGGCAACCTGCTGCTCGGCACGAACGGCGTCGAGACGAAATCGAAACAGGTGCTGCTGTCAGTGCAGAAGCCGTACACCGAGTCGTCCGGCTGGGGCGTGACCTTCGCGTACACGTACACCGATGGCGAGGAGAATCGACTCAACTCGGCGAAGGACGATGACACCTACATCTTCGACTATCCGTCGATCGACCTGTTCGGCTGGAATCCGTCGACGGGGGTGCCGGAGCATCGGCTGGTCGCCACGGCGATCTATGACGGTCCGTGGGGCATCGGGTTGTCGGGCAAGCTGAACCTCGCTTCGCCGATGTATTACTCGACGGTGAACTGCTACCAGGCCTCGAGCCCGCAGAGCTGTTTCTGGGATGCCAAGAAGCCGGACACGACGCTGGGCTTCAAGCAGTTCGATCTCGCTGCCCAGAAGACCTTCACCGTCATGGAAGACCTCGACCTGCGCATCCGGTTCGACGTGCTCAACGTCTTCAACTGGCAGAACCCGGACGGTCGGGACGAGTTCTCCGGCAACTTCGGCGACTTCAACGAGAACTTCCTCCAGCCGACCACCTGGCTGCAGCCGACGCGGACGTTCAAGTTGTCGTTGAGTGCGGCGTGGAGGTAAGGCCGGAGTTTCACACGGAGATCACGGAGATCACGGAGAAGGAACCTTCTTCCGCTTCATCTCCGTGCCCTCCGTGAACTCCGTGTGAAACTCTTCTCCGGGGTGCCCCCGCCGGCCCAGTCTTTGTTGCACCCGCAAAAACTGCGCTTGACCCTTACAGGTATTCACCGGCCGGACGGCTAGTCTTGGATGACTGGCGTGCGCCCTCCGGGCGGCTGCCGGGAGGCGGGATCGCACTGAATATCAACTCCAAGACAGGGTGAGAACACTATGAGCATTGCCAGAATCCTGGGCGTTGTTGCGTTGACGGCTCTCGGCGCCGTCATTGCGCTCCCAGCGGTTGCCCAGACCGCCCGGCCGGGGGACAAGGCCGTCGAAGGGCTGATCGAGCAGGTCGAAAAGTCCGCCAACACCTTCCAGAAGGCGCTCGATAAGGACATCAAGAAGGCAACGGTCCGTGGCGCCCAGGGCGAAGTGGACGTGAAAGCCTTCCTCGAGGACTTCAAGACCAGCATCGAAAGGCTGAAAGAGCGGTTCGACAAGAAGTACGCCGCCAGCGCTGAGCTCAATGCCGTCATGAGCTACGCGGACGGCATGGAGAAATTCATCCAGTCGCAGGCGCCGACGCTCAAGGGACGCAGCGAGTGGGATGAATTCAAGGCCAGCCTGAACAACCTTGCGGGCGCGTACGGATCAAACTTTCCGAACGCAACCAATCCGCCCCGCCGCATGAACGACCTCGAGATCCAGGACGCCGCCGCTGCCGCCGGCAAGAATGGCGACAACCTGAAGCGCGAGCTCAAGACGGTATTCGGCAAGGAAGACAAGGCCGGCATCGAGGCGGCGGAGGGCAGCATCGAAGCGATGCACAAGGCCGCCAAGGCGCTCAAGTCGCGAGTCGATGACGGCAAGCCAGCCTCCGGCGAGGCCGTCGCATTCGTCGAAGCGGTGAGAAAGGTCGATGCTTCGGTCGCCGGAAAGACGTTGCCGGCAAAAGCGAAGACCGCAAGCGACGGCATCGGGGCCGCGGTCGCGAAGGTCGAGCAGGCGTTCAATATTCCCGCGGCCAAGGCAGCAGCGGCTCCGGCGACCTGAGGAAGAGGCTGCGAACGGCGATCGGTGAGCCAGAGGAGAAAGATTCTTCTCTGGCTCACAGCTCATCGCTCACCGCTTCTTCTTCAAATGCTCGAACAGATCGCCGCGCGGTTCGGGTGAGCCCAGATTGAACATGCACTGCGTGAGCCGCGGACGAGGATCGACCCAGTCGCGCGCGGTCTGAACGGTCTTCTCGAGCTCTTGGTAGCAGTGCTTGCTCAGCCACACCACGGGATCGCCGTGGATGTCGGTTCCTTCCTTACCGAATTTCTCCTCCTCTTCTTCAAAGAGCGCCGGCGCGCCCGGTTCGGGCGGCGGGCCCTGTTTGCGCGGGCCGAAGTTTCGATAGGGTTCGCTGACGCTACCCTCGACCGCCTTCTTTGCCGCATACGCTCCGTGCGCACTCCAGTCGATCTGCCGCGGTGGTAGCGACTCAGTTGCGGAAGCAGTCGATGCCGGAGGTGGTAACGGTTGTTGCAGCTCGATCGTTCGCTCTCGTGCGATCAAGTCCGGCTCGGGCGGAGAGGAGGGTACCGGGTTGTCCAGTGGCGGATCGATTCGAATCCACTCGATGAAGCGATCGGCGGACGCCTCGTGCACGAGCAGCAGCTGGCGGGATTTCCAGATCAGGAGCAGCAGCAGCGCATGCAGGATCGTGACGATGAGAACCGCCGCGCATCGCACGCGCCAATGAGAGCCAGGTTGTGAGTGCACGGGCTCGACCGCGATTCATCCCCAAACGAGCAGGTTTGTTCTTGTCTCGTCTAGAGGCGACTTGATCTGCGAAGTTCCTCCGGGCGGGTCTCTTGTTGTGGGTCCAGCTTTAGCCGGACGTCAGCGAAGCATCGCCTGCGGCGATAACGTCCGACTGAAGTCGGACCCACAGCAGGAAGGAACCGTCGCGGGCGAATGCCGTCAGATCAAGTTCATTTCCGTCACTCCCGCGCAGGCGGGGGCCATCTCTGTGCTTGTCAGGATGGATTCCCGCTTTCGCGGGAATGACGGAGTGGTCGGCGCCCGCATATATATGTGCGCGCCGGGTCGGCCGCCTCCGCTTTGCCAACCAGCCAGCGGGCCGTTCTCAGTCTGTGAACCATGCAGTTGAGCAATGGCCGGTGTTTTACATAGTCTAAGTGCCTGTTTTGACGACTCATCCATTCCCTCAAGACCCCTTAACGCCGATGCTACGTTCCGTTCGAGCCATTTCCTTGATCCTGCTGGCCCTGGTGGCTGCCCCAGTCTTCGCGAGCGATGCCTTCCCGCGTCCGGCTGCGCTAGAGCACGACATCGCTTTCTGGCGGCGGATCTACACGGAAGTGGGTACCGACGGTGGGTTGATCCACGATCCCGTGCGGCTCGATGTGGTCTACGAAATCATGAAATTCCCGGGTGATCTGTCGCCGCGGGAGCGTTCGAAGCGCATCGACGACACGAAGCGCAAGTACAGCCGGATGCTCGATCGCCTCGCCGCCGGCGCCACCGACCTGAGCGAAGAGGAGTTGCGCGTGCAGGCGCTGTGGCCAAAGGGCACACGCCGCGCCCGGTTCGAGCAAGCGTCGGAGGAAGTGCGCTTTCAGCTCGGTCAGTCCGATCGATTCCTCGAAGGCCTGATCCGCTCGGGCGCGTACAAGGGTCACATCGCGAAGACCTTCCAGAAGATGGGATTGCCGACGGAACTCGCGGCGCTGCCCCACGTCGAGTCTTCATTCAACACATATGCCTATTCGAAAGTCGGTGCGGCAGGCATGTGGCAATTCATGCGCGGCACCGGCCGCCGCTACATGCGCATCGACAGCGTCGTCGATGAACGGCTCGATCCGTACATCGCGACTGAAGCCGCGGGTCGCTTCCTCGAACAGAATCACATCGTGCTCGGCTCGTGGCCGCTCGCACTCACTGCGTACAACCACGGCACTGCTGGCATGCGCCGCGCGCAGGAAGCCATGGGCACGAGCGACATCACGACGATCGTGCGCGAGTACAGCAGCCGCTCATTCGGCTTCGCGTCGCGCAATTTCTACGTCGCCTTCCTCGCGGCGCTCGAGATCGATTCGAATCCCGAGAAGTTCTTCGGCCCCGTCAAGCTTCATCCGATCGACAACAGCCAGATCATGGTGATGTCCGGCTATGTGCCGGCGAGCCAGCTTGCTTCGGCGCTCCAGGTCGACAGTGACATCCTGCGCAAGCTGAATCCCTCGTTGCTGCCGACCGTGTGGAACGGCTCGCGCCACGTGCCGCGGGGTTTCGAGTTCCGGGTTCCCGCCGAGATGGACATGAACAAAGTCGTCGCGCGTCTCGCAAGCGCGGATCGCTTCGATGCGCAGGTTGCCGATACCAAGCACAAGGTTCGTGGCGGTGAGACGCTTTCGGTGATCGCCAGCCGATACGGTGTGAGCATGGCGCGCCTCGCCGAGATGAACGGTCTGCGTAAACCGTATCGCATCCACGCCGGCCAGGTTCTGACGCTACCGACGACGGGCAAGCCGACACAGGCGCCTGTTCAGGTCGCGCAGGCAGAGAAGGAAAAGGAGCCGACTCCGCCGGCAGCCGCGCCGACGGGCGTCGTCGGTACCGAGAATCGCTACATCGTGAAACGAGGCGACACGCTGTCGAAGATCGCCACGAAGCACGGCCTGACCGAACAGGCGCTGATGGACATGAACGAGATCCGCAACCGCAACTTCGTCTATGAGGGACAGGTGCTGGCGTTGCAGGCATCCG
This sequence comes from Povalibacter uvarum, assembly GCF_014202975.1. Taxonomy (GTDB): domain Bacteria; phylum Pseudomonadota; class Gammaproteobacteria; order Steroidobacterales; family Steroidobacteraceae; genus Steroidobacter; species Steroidobacter uvarum. The sequence goes on along the minus strand of NZ_JACHHZ010000006.1, from coordinate 558,647 downwards.
CTCGCGTTGCGCCGCCGGCTGAGGCACAGGTTCCTGTCGATACCGCCGTGCCTGCTGCAGCTGCAGTGGCCGAGGTCGCGGCCGTGAATGAAGCTGCAGAGCCTGCCTCTGAAAGGGAAGCGGAGGAGTTGGGTCCGACGCTGGTTCCCGGTGCGCAAGCCGCTGCATCGGCTGACCCGGCCGACTACTCGGTTCATGACGGCAGCACGATTCGCGTGCAGGCGGCAGAGACCATCGGTCACTACGCCGAGTGGCTGGAAGTTCGCGCGAGCCAGGTGCGCAAGCTGAACCGCATGACCTCGGCAACGCCGGTGGTCATCGGTCGCAAGCTGAAGCTCGATTTCTCGAAGGTCACGCCCGACCAGTTCGAAGCGCGTCGCGTTGCCTATCACCGCGAACTGCAGGAAGCGTTCTTCACGGAATTCCGCATCAGCGGCGACGTGAGTCACGTCATCAAGAGCGGCGAGTCGATCTGGGTGCTCGCGCAGCAGCGCTACAACATTCCGATCTGGCTGCTGCGGCAGTACAACCCGGATGTGGATCTGGGGTCGCTGCGTGCCGGCACGAAACTGATCATCCCGACCGTCGAACCCGTGGCCGCTGCGAACGCGGCGCCCGCGAACACAGGACCTGCCGGCTGATGCGCCTCACATCTCTACATTGGTTTGCGACAGCGAGCGTGATGTTCGCGAGCGGCTGCATGACTCAACAGGCCTACGACGGGCCGAAGCTCAGCAGCAAGGAAGTCGCGCATATCAGCGGCGATCTGCGCTTCACCGCTGGCCTTCCGGTGTCGGCGCTTCTGCGACAGGTGGACGGGCGCACATTGAGCGTCGGTCAGAGCGGCGTCGATGTGATGCCAGGCGACCACGTCCTGCTCGTGGATTGCGTGATTCAGGACCCGGCCAGCACGAGTCGCTTCGAACTCAACGTCTCGGTCGCGGCGGGCGAGCGATACCGTCTGGTCCCGGAGACAGGGACGGAAAGGCAGGGCTGTGTCGCAGTGCACCTCGAACCGGCCTCCTGAACCGGGAGTGAGATACCGTCGTCACTGCGCTTAAGGTGCTCACCTAACCTGGCGAGCCGGTGATCCGGGTCACGGCATTTCATGAACTGCATCCCAAGATAGGCACCGAACGAGGCTGGGGGACTGGCGTCCTCTGGCCGCTCAACATAAGCAGGCTATACTCGCGGTGCTATCGCCATGGTGCGAACTCAACTGACACGAATGCCGATTCAGCGATCGATCCTGCGGTGGGCGCTCCCGGGCCTGCTGGCGTTCCTTGGCCTCGCGGCGCACGCCGAAGGTCCCCTGTCGTCGTCCGCCATTGCGAGTTCGAGCGTCGAAGCGGGCCTGCCGCTCGCCGATGCCGTGGTCGTTCGCAAGGGCCAGCGGACCCTGCAGCTCATGCGCAACGGCGAGATCCTGCGCACCTACAAGATCGCGCTCGGCCTGCGGCCCGAAGGGCACAAACAGTTCGAAGGCGATTTCCGCACACCCGAAGGCAGGTACCAGCTGACCCGCCGCAACCCGAACAGCGAGTACTTCCTGTCGATCCAGGTTTCCTACCCGAATGACCAGGACGTGGCGCGCGCCCGCAAGCAGGGTCAGCGGCCCGGCGGCGCGATCATGATTCACGGCCAGCCGAACACCCCGCGCAAGCCGCGCGATTACTACTCCAATGTCGACTGGACCGAAGGCTGCATTGCCGTTTCGAACTCCGACATGGTCGAGATCTGGCTGATGACGCCGCCAGATACGCCGATCGAGATCCAGCCGTGACCCCACCCTCGAGTGAGGGCGGCACTACCGTTTCGCTCTCGAGCTCCGAACCTGATGCACTGGTGGATGCGCGCGTATCGCCCACCGGCAGTCTCGAAAACCTCTCCCAACGCGAAGTCGCCCAACTGCTGAGCGCAGGGCACGGCGGCGTCTACCAGCTCTTCCGTCGCTGCGCGCTTGCAGTGCTGTCCTCTGGCCTGCAGACGGACGACATCCGCGACATCTTCGGCCGCTACAAGGACTTCGACATCCGCCTGGGCCGTCAGGCCTGGGGCGTGAAGCTCGAAGTCCGCAACGCGCCTTCGAGTGCGTTCGTCGACGGCCAGATGATCCGCGGCATCAAGGAGCACCTGTTCGCGGTGCTGCGTGACATCGTCTATATCCACGACGCGATCCTGGGCAACAACCGCTTCGATCTGAACGATCCTGCGTCGATCACGAACGCGGTCTATCAGATCCTGCGCAACGCCCGGATTCTCGACTACAAGGGCCGGCCCGACCTGGTCGTCTGCTGGGGCGGTCATTCGATCGGTTCGGCCGAGTACGACTACACGAAGAAGGTTGGCTACGAGCTGGGCCTGCGCGCGCTGAGTGTCTGCACCGGCTGCGGCCCGGGCGCCATGAAGGGCCCGATGAAAGGTGCAACCATCGGCCACGCGAAACAGCGCATCCGCGACGGTCGTTACATCGGCATGACGGAGCCCGGCATCATCGCCGCCGAACCGCCGAATCCGATCGTGAACCAGCTCGTGATCATGCCGGACATCGAGAAGCGTCTCGAAGCGTTCGTGCGCACGGCCCACGCGATCATCGTTTTCCCCGGCGGCGCCGGCACCGCGGAAGAAATCCTGTACCTGCTCGGCATCCTGCTCAATCCCGCGAATGCGGAGCAGCCGCTGCCCGTGGTCTTCACAGGGCCCTCGTCGTCAGCTGACTATTTCGCGCAGATCGATCGGTTCATCGGTGCGACCCTCGGAGAGGCCGCACAGCGGCGCTACAAGATCGTCGTCGGCGATGCTGCCCAGGCCGCGCGCGAAGTGGCGAAGGGAGTCGAAGCCGTACGCGAGCACCGACGAACCCACCGCGATGCCTACAACTTCAACTGGCTGCTGAACATCGCGCCCGATTTCCAGCGGCCTTTCGAGCCGACCCACGAAGCCATGGCGAAGCTCGAGCTGCGCCGCGGCCTCGAACCGCATGTCCTGGCGGCGAACCTGCGCCGGGCCTTCTCCGGCATCGTTGCGGGCAACGTGAAGGAGCAGGGTGTCCAGGCAATCGAAACGCATGGCCCGTTCGAGCTGCACGGCGACCGGGAGATCATGACGCTGCTCGATGAGCTGCTCGCGGCCTTCGTCGCACAAAAACGCATGAAAATCGCCGGCGAGTACCGGCCCTGCTACCGGCTGGTCGCATGAGTGCTCCGCTGAAACTGACGTACCGGGTCGCGCTCCCGGATTCGCGCGAACGCGTGTTCAACCTGCAGCTGGACCATGACACCGCGCAGCTGACCTCGGCGCCCGATCCGAATCCGCCCGCATGGACGGAGCTGCCGTTTCACCAGTGCGCGGGATGCCCGCTCGACGCGGCGAAGACCAAGCATTGCCCGGCCGCGCTGCACCTGGCGAGCATCATCGACGGCTTCGCCGATCTGGTCTCCTATGACACCGTCCGTGTGACGGTCGAAAGCGAAGAGCGCAGCGTCATCGCGACGCTGTCGGCGCAGCAGGCACTGGCGTCGCTGATGGGCCTGATCATGGCGTCGAGCGGCTGTCCGCGGACCGCGGTTTTCCGGCCGATGGCGCGTTTTCATCTGCCGTTCTCGAGCGAATCGGAGACTGCCTATCGCGTCGCTGCGATGTATCTCGTCGCACAGCATTTCAAGGCGCGCGATGGCGGCACGGCGGATCTGGATCTGAAGAATCTCGAGAGCGTTTATCACGGCATGCACGCAGTGAATCGCGGGATGGCGCAGCGCCTGCGTGCCGCGAGCCGGCAGGACGCGATCGTGAATGCGATCGTCCTGCTCGATGTCTACAGCAGTCTCGTGCCTGCTGCGATCCACGAAATACTGGACGAGATCAAGCCCGCGTTCGCGGCGCTTCTTTCCGAACCGTCCTGAAGAAGAGCACACGGAATTTCACACGGAGTTCACGGCGATCACGGAGGCATCGGATTCGAGACTTGTTCATCTCCGCGTGCTCCGTGAACTCCGTGTGAAACTCCCGATCCTCTCCTGACTGTCGAAATAATTGCCTGTTAAATAGCGTGTGAAACCGCGTCAGTGTGTGACGCTGAGCGGCATGTGACAGCTAGGTTATTGCGATCACAGTCGCAGTCTCGCGACTTCACCACATCGCTGTGATCCAGTTCCTCACGCGAGAACCGGGCGAATCATTACCGTGCTTTCCAACAGGAGAGCACGACTATGTCAGAACACAAAGGTGATGAGCTGACAGCGACCGGAACGCATCGGGCGTGGGTCGGTGAGACCGGCGGTGCGGTCGTCCGTGCAGGCAATGCGCCGCGCGAAGGACAGCGCAACTGGCTCGACCGGGCCCAGCCGAGCAATTCCCGTCACGCTGCGATTACGCGTTCGCTGCACAGCTGGAACAACTACAAGAGCTGGACCGACAAGGTCAAGCACGGGTGGGACAAGGACAAGAAGTGACGAGCGATCGCTCGTCATCCCCGCGAAGGCGGGGATCCATGCCTTGATACGACTCCTTCAGAAAGATGGATTCCCGCTTGCACGGGAATGACAGGACGGCTCAGCCGTCGACCGTCAACTGCCCGACCGGCAAGGTGGGCGTCGCAGCAGCCGCAGTCGCCGGCGCCGTTGGTGCAATCGCACCTGCCCGCAAGATCGATGTCATCGCAGGCGCGCCCGGCTGTAATGTCAGGGGCGTACGCTGTTCCAGCCAGCCGATCAGCGGAAGCCACTGGTCGAGATCTTCCCTGACCAGGTATGGCTTCATCTCGTAGAGGCCTGTGCCGGTTTCAGCGGCCCGGATGTAGTTCTGCGAATCGCGCAGCGTGGTGACGACGGGAATCTGCAGCGTCTCCAGGAAGCGCATCAGCGATTTGTACATCAGCGTGTTCTTCTTCACGCGATTGGCGATGACGGCGATGCGCTGGTCCTCGCGTTTCACCTTGGCGATCAGCAGCAGGTCGGAGATGCATTTTGCCGCCGCGTGAATGTCGATATCCGACGGCAATACCGGCACCAGGATCGCGGTGGCATTGCGGGTGATGTCGGGCAGGTTCTGCGGTTCGAGTGCGGCGGGCGTATCGATGACGAGCCGTTCGGTGTCGAGCGGCAGACGGGTAGCAAAGCTGCGGGTGACGCGTGAGTTGCGTTCGTAACCGGCGATGCCGTGAATCGGCTGCTGTCCCTTGGCGCGCTTGCTCAGCCAGCGCGTGCTCGAGCCCTGGGCGTCGAGGTCCATCAGGGTTGGCCGTAGGCCGGATACAGCGAAATAACTCGCCAGATTGGTCGCGATCGTGGTCTTACCGGAACCACCTTTCGGATTCAGTAGAACGATCTTCTGCATGCGAAACCGCTTGCCGCTGGCGGGCGTTTGCTCATCAGCCTACGGGAGAGGGTAATCCAGGTGCAAGGTTCGCTTTGTGACGACCGTCACTGGGTTGCCCGTTGGTCGCAGCAGGTGGCTGTGAGTCCGCTCACATCGACCCCGCAACGGTCCGCGTAGAGTTTCGCAAACATCGAGGCACCCGCATGGAATTCCTGCTGCTCTGGATCGACGATCTCGACGACGCTTTTGGCGCGCTGCGTCATCTGGCGCCCCGGATTATCGGCTTCCTCGTTGCATGCGCGCTCTTCGCCGCGACGGGATTCGCGCTCGTCGTCGCACCGCATGTCACGCTGGCGATCATCGCGCTGGTGCTGTCCGCATTCCTGTTCGAGTTCGCACGGCAACGTTTGATGCGTTCGCGGGAAGCGGTCGAGCGCGTCTGAGCGAAGACCCCGGAGGAAGAATCTCCACGGGGCACACGGGGATCCACGGGGTAAGAACCTCGGAAGAAATCTCCTGTTCCGATCCCCGTGGCTCCCCGTGTGCCCCGTGGAAATTCCTACTCTTTCTTCTCCGCGATCTTCTCGATCCCCCTGACCAGCCGATAGAGCGACTCCGCGACCGGAATCGCCACGCCCAACTCGGCTGCCTTCCGCACGGCACGGCCGATGGTGTCCTCGAGCTCGAGAGGGCGGCCGGCGTTGAAATCCTGCAGCGACGACATGCGGTGCTCCGGCGCCTTGGTCCTGAACGTCTCGCCCGCCTGGAGTACGCGCCGAACCGCCTGGTCTTCCGTTTCCTCGCACATGCTCTTCACCGGCAACATCGAGTCGTCGCTGAGCGCGATGCTCTGGGCGCGGGCCATGGCGCCGATTTCGCGAACGACGCGTGCAACGATGATCGCGATATCGGGATCGAGCAGATATTTCCAGGTCGCCGATCGCGTTGCCACGGACAGCGGCATGTAGCTCGCCCAGACGGCGAACTTCGACCATTCGAGACTCACGATGTCCGGCACGGCGGTCGAACGCACGCCGGCGGCATCGATGGTCGAAGTGATTTCCTTCGCGCGGGGACTCAGGCCCCCGTTCAACTCGCCGACTTGCAGATCCACGTTCCGGGTGAAGAGCGCATCGCCGTTCGCCAGCAACTCGCCGCTCGTGTTGGCCAGCGAGCCGAGGACGCGATCACGTCCGAAGGCGTCGACGAGTTCGTCGTCCTTGAACACCCCGTTCTGGACGGAGAACGCCGCGCCGATCCGCGCGTTTCGCAGCGGCTGAAGCGCGGCGGCTGTGCCTGTCGTCTTCATCGCAACGACCAGCACGTCCGCTTTGCGCAGCTGCGATGCGTCTGTCAGCACGGGGACTTCGACCTGGAAGTCGACCAATCCTTTCACGCGCAGGCCGCCCTCGCGGATCTGCTGCGCACGTCGCTCGCGGACGAGCATGACGACGGAATGGCCGGCGCGGACGAGATGCGCGCCCAGGATGGAGCCCAGGGCCCCGGCGCCGAGGATGGCGAATTTCGGGCTGTTTTCGACGGAACTTGTCATGTCGTGAGCATACTTAAACTGCATGCCGGATTGCGCGAACTGCGTGGGTGCTTTTCAGGCGCGCCGCCGTCATGATCGGCCATCTTCGCAATGACGAGCAGTGTATGACGGGCTTCGGGGGGCGGGAGAAGCTGCTGGCGCTGATCGGGACCGAGTTGCCGCTGATCCAGGCGCCGATGGCCGGATCGCAGGGCAGCGCTCTCGCAATCGCAGTGTCGAATGCAGGCGGGTTGGGGTCGTTGCCGTGCGGCTTGCTGAACGCAGAGTCCGTGCGCGCCGAACTGACTGCGATCCACGCAGGAACCCAGCGCCCTTACAACGTCAATTTCTTCTGTCATCGCGCAGCCGAACCGAACCTGGCGCGCGAGGGTCGCTGGCGCTCGGCTCTCGGCCGCTACTACCTCGAATTCGATGTCGACATCGCGTCGATTCCCACGGGACCCGGACGGCAGCCCTTCACCGTGGAGATGGCGTCGGTGCTCGAAGAATTTCGACCGCGTGTCGTGAGTTTCCACTTCGGTCTGCCGTCGCCATCGTTGCTCACGCGTGTGAAGGCCTGGGGTGCGAAGGTGCTCGCCTCCGCGACGACGGTCGAAGAAGCGCGCTGGCTCGAAGCCAACGGCGTCGATGCAGTGATAGCGCAGGGCCTCGAAGCAGGGGGTCATCGCGCGTCTTTCCTGACCGAAGACATCACGACGCAGATCAGCACGATGGCGCTCGTACCCCAGATCGTTCGCGCAGTGAATGTGCCCGTGATAGCCGCGGGCGGTATCGCGGACCGTGGGGGTGTAGCCGCGGCCATGGCCCTGGGCGCGTCGGGCGTTCAGATCGGCACCGCTTATTTGTTGTGCAACGAAGCGCTGACGTCTCCGATCCATCGCGCCGCTTTGAAATCTCCCACCGCTCAACACACGGCACTGACCAACGTCTTCACAGGCCGCCCTGCGCGCGGCATCGTGAATCGATTGGTCGAAGAGCAGGGACCAATGAGCTCGCTGGCACCGCAGTTCCCGCTCGCCGCCGCCGCCGTCGCCCCTCTGCGTGCAAAAGCCGAGGCCGCTGGACGTAATGATTTCTCGTCGCTGTGGGCGGGGCAGAACGCAACAGGCTGCAAGGAAGTGGGAGCGGGGGAGCTGACGAAGGAGTTGGGAAGAGGAATAGCCGACTAGCCGGCTAGCCGCTAGCAGGTAGCCAGAGAGGGAAGTGGCTCTCGGGTGTTCGTGCTTGCTGTGGGTCCGGCTTCAGCCGGACGTCATGCGAAGCATTCCCGCGGTCGTGCGATAGCGCGGAGCTGGCTGGCCGCCAGCCAGATGCTTTCGCATAACGTCCGGCTAAAGCCGGACCCACACGAGCTGTGAGCCATGAGGGCAGGGTTGCCCGTCGGCTGTCTCATCTCCGGCTCATCGCTCGCCGCTCGCCGCTCATCGCCCTTCCTATCCGTAATTGTCGGCACTCCTCGTCCCCACCCGTCCTGTGAGCATCGCCCCGCTTGCCACAGGAGTCCTGCCATGTGCCCTGCTTGTCTTGCCGCTGCCGCCTGGGCGGTTGCCGGGACCACGTCCGCCGGTGGATTGACCTTCTTCGCTGCCCGCAAGTACCGCGACAGGAAGGCGCGTAAGCAGGCGCCTACCGTTCCCGCGCCCGTCGTCCAGCAGATTCAGCCACGTCGCAAGGCCTGAGAACGCATCGGGCATACTGCGCGGCTTCTGAGGCGACTCCCAAGGTGCGACCCATGCTCTACGCCATCATTTGCTACAACGACGAAGCCGCAGTTGGCTCCTGGACGGCGGAGGAAGATGCAGCTGTCATGGCGCGACACGAGAAGGTGATCGCGGGACTCGCAGCCCAGGGAAAGATGGGGCCGGTGGCGCGGCTGAAGCCGACAACGCTCGCAACGACGGTGCGGTCGGGTCGTGAGAAGGCCGTGCTGGACGGCCCGTTTGCCGAGACGAAGGAACAGATGCTCGGCTTCTACGTCCTCGATGTGGCATCGCTCGCCGAGGCGCAGGAGATTGCGAAGCAGCTCGTCGAGCCGCCCGGCTGTATCGAAGTCCGGCCTGTTCACAGCTTCTTCCCGGGAGCCCCGCTGGCATGACCGATATCGGCTGGATCGATGCGGTTCTCACGAACGCGCGCCCGCAGGCGATCGGCGCGCTGCTGAGGTATTTCCGCGATCTCGATACAGCCGAAGAAGCATTCCAGGAAGCGTGCCTGCGCGCGCTAAAGCGCTGGCCCGTGAATGGGCCGCCAAACGATCCGGTGGCATGGCTCATTCTCGTCGCGCGCAACGTGGCGCTCGATGAAGTCCGGCGGAACAGCCGGTTGCAGGAGCTGCCCTCGGATGACGTGATCTCGAACACGGACGATGCGGAAACGCCGCTTGCCGAGAAGCTCGACAATTCGCAGTACCGTGACGATGTCCTGCGCCTGCTCTTCATCTGCTGTCATCCGGAACTGCCGGCGACGCAGCAGATCGCCCTCGCGTTGCGAGTCGTCTGCGGGTTGTCGGTGCGCGAGATCGCCCGCGCATTCCTGGTGACGGAAGCTGCGATGGAGCAGCGGATAACGCGCGCCAAGCGGCGCGTCGGTACCGCGGACGTTCCATTCGAAACCCCAGGCGCTGCACAGAGAGCCGAGCGGCTCAGTACCGTTGCGGCGATGGTCTACCTGCTGTTCAACGAGGGCTACTCAGCGAGCGGCGGAGAAGTGCATCTGCGCGCTCCGTTGTGCGAGGAGGCGATCCGTCTTGCACGGCTCATGCTGCAACTGTTCGCAGGCGAGAGCGAGCTCATGGGGCTCGCTGCGCTTCTCCTGCTCCAGCATGCACGTGCACCCGCGCGACTAGACAAGGCTGGCGAGATCGTGCTGCTGGAAATGCAGGATCGCAGCCTGTGGAATCGCGACATGATCACCGAGGGTCTGGCGCTGGTCGATGCAGCGCTGCGAATGCGGCAACTCGGTCCCTACCAGGTGCAGGCTGCGATTGCGGCCACGCACGCACAGGCACCGCGTTTCGAAGATACCGACTGGAGCGAGATCGACCGGCTCTACGCCGTGCTCGAAACGTTGCAGCCTTCGCCGGTCGTGACGCTCAATCGCGCTGTTGCAGTATCGAAGGTGCATGGACCCGCCGCCGCGCTCGCGATGGTTGAGCCGCTGGCAGATGCGCTGGCCGGCTACTTTCACTTTCACGGCGCTCGCGGTGCGCTGCTCTTGCAGCTCGAACGCAAAGCCGAAGCTCGCCTCGCGTTCGACCGCGCCTTGTCACTCGCGAATACAGCGGCCGAAGCCGCACACATCCGCGCGCATCTCGATCGCCTGATCGAGGGCAGCCAGGCGGAGGACGCGCAGAAGCCGCGTCGCAAGACCAGTCCGCACAACAGCTGAAGATCCTCCGCGAGAACGTCGGTACCGGCGTTTTCCGCGCGTCCTTGAAGCGAAGGGCGATCGCCGCCGCTTCGGGAAGTGCGCGAAGAGGATCTGCATCATGAAACATCCCATCGTCAGCGAAAGCGAGTGGTTCGCCGCTCGCCGGCATCACCTTCTGCGGGAGAAGGACCTGCTGCGGCAGCTCGACGAGCTGCGCCAGCAACGTCGCGAGCTGCCGTGGGTACGGGTCACAAAGCCCTACGTATTCACCGGGCCGAAGGGTGAGGAGACGCTGGCGGATCTCTTCGGTGAGTGCAGCCAGCTCATCATCCAGCACTTCATGTTCGCGCCCGACTGGGTCGAAGGCTGCGTCGGCTGTTCATTCCAGGCCGACCACGTCGACTCCTCGTTCGTGCACCTTCGGCATCACGACGTCGCCTTCGCTGCGGTGTCTCGCGCTCCTTACGTGAAGATCGACGCGTTCCGCCGGCGCATGGGCTGGCAATTCCACTGGGTCTCGTCCCAGGGGAGCGACTTCAACTTTGATTTCGGCGTGTCGTTCACTGCCGAGGATCTGGCGCGCGGCGCGGTGAGCTACAACTTCGAAACGCGCGAGCTCGACAGCGAGGAAATGCCGGGCGTCAGTGTTTTCTACCGCGACGAGACGGGCGCGATCTTCCGCACCTACTCAGCTTATGGGCGTAGCGCCGAGCACCTCACGGGGGCCTATAACTATCTCGACATGGCGCCGAAGGGCCGTAACGAAACCGGACCTGCCTTCGATCTCACGGACTGGGTGAGGCATCACGATCGCTACGAGAGCACAGCGCCGCATTCGCGTTGTGGGAGGAGGGGAAGCGGCGAGCGATGAGCGGCGAGCGACGAGCCTTCTTCAGCGCCTACCCGTCGCCTTCCTCGCCTGCTTCCGTCGCTTGCGTTTCAGTTCCTCGCGGCGTGCCCGCTGGACCAATCGCTGTTCCTCGAGTCGATCGCGACGAGCGAGCTGGAACGCCACGCGTTGCGCTTCACGATCGAGCTTCGCTGCCTCACGTTCCTTCTGGGCCGCCTTCCGATCCAACGCACGCGCGATCTTCAGCGCGGCTCGCGCGATCTCACGTTCCTCACGAGCGGCTTTCAGCTTTGCTTTCGCTGTCGCCCGGGCCTTGGCAGCCTGCAGCTTCGCCACGATCTTTTCGCGGGCGATGCGGACGGAGGCGGGCACCAGGACTTCCCGGGTGCTGGCGCGTGGCTGGGAGGGCGGTTCGAAGAGAAACTTCTTCATGTCCTGGCGGGGAATGCCCACGGGGGATTCCGGCAACATTCGACGACTTGCAGGGGATGGTACCGGACCCGCCGGGTGAATTCGGCCGGGCCGGTCGCCATTTCCGGGAGGAGCTTCAGGGGAACCCTGTCAGGCGGCGCGTTCCGGGCTTTCTGAATGCGGCGGACGTCACGATTTTGGGGCCGGCGGGTGCTATAAACTGCCGCGAATTGAACAGAAGGGGTGGGACCCTTGATTAGGACCGACGAAGTCATCCGCCTTGCCATGGCCCTGCCGGGCACGGACGAGCACGATCACTGGGGCCATCGCGGCTTTCGCGTCGGCGAGCACACCTATGCCGTGCTCTGGCCGGTCGAGTCGATCGCGATCCTGAAGCTGTCGCAGGACGACCAGCACGCGCTCCTTTCCATGGACCCGTACACCTTCACGGTCGACCAGTGGGCCGAACAGGGCTGGACCAAGGTCCTGCTGAAGGGCATCACCAGCAGCGATTTCGCCGACCAGCTCGAGCGCGCGTGGCGTCTCGTCGCGCCGAAGAGTGCGCTCAAGGCCCTGGACGCTCGTCGCGGCTGATTCCGCGAACGGGCTTGCGGCGCATTGACAGCGCCGGCACCGGGTTCGGCTAGAATCCCTTCCATCGAGCGAACCGCACGGGCCCTGGATCCGCGCAAGCCCTGCTTCAGACGGGCGTCATGCTCGGGAGAAGCCAGACGTGTTCGTGCACCGCAGACAGTTCCTACAGGGTCTCATGGCAGCGTCGCTGCCGGCGAGCCTGATCTCTTGTGCTTCCCAGAAGCCCAATTCCCTCGTCGTCGGCGGCCTGCCGGTGACATGCAATCTCACTCTGCCCGTTGCGTGCGTCGCCAAAGCGGCGAGCAATCAGTCCGCGGCGGCCGATGCGCCGCGCTATGAGTTCCAGTACAGCAAGTACAGCGGCTGGCCAGAGATCAAGGAGTCGCTGATGTCGGGCCGCATCCAGGCGGCATACATGCTCGCGCCGCTCGTCATGGATCTCGCGGACAAGGGCATTCCGGTCAAGATCGTTTCGCTCGGGCATCGTTCCGGCGCGGTCATCATGGTGCGCAAGGATTCCAGCATCGGCTCGTTCAAGGAGCTGACGGGCAAGCGCATCGCGATTCCCAGCCGTTTTGCCGTCGATTTCCTGTTCCTGCGGCGCATGCTCGCCGAGGAGAACATGACGATCGACCAGCTCGAGATCGTCGAGATGCCGCCGCCGGACATGCCGGCCGCGCTTTACGCAAACGCTGTTGACGCTTACTGCACGGGCGAACCCTTCGGCGCAGCCGCACAGAGTGCAGGCTATGCGCGCCCGCTGCGCATGACGCGGGATGAGTGGCCGAAGTACATCTGCTGCGTGCTGACGGTTCGCGAAGAGCTGATCACGGAGAATCGTCCGATGGTCCAGGACCTCGTCAATCAGGTGCTCGGCGCGGGCGCGTGGCTCGATCAGCGCCAGGAGAACCGCAACAAGGCCGTCGAGATCGCTGCCGGGCGCGACTACTTCAACCAGGATCCGAACATCATCCGCTTCGTCATGGAGAATCCGACGGACCGTGTGACCTACGGCGACCTGCGCATGATCCGTTCGGAGTTCGAAGAACTGATGCAGCTGTCGATTGCCGCCGGCACGATCAAGCACCCGATCGCGTACGAGAAATACATGGACGAGAGCTTTGCGCGAGTCGCCCGGCCGGCAGCCATTCACCTCTGATTGGCTGGCGTCCCCTTCGCGATAGCCAGAATTTATCGACCTTCCGTTGCCCCTGGCGCCGAGGGCGCCCTATAAGTGAATCTGGCGCCCGGTGCGCACAGATGCCGCATGCCCTTCATGCCCATAAAGAATCGATTCAGCAGCTCAACAGCCAGATCAGGGCGTCAATCGCGCGCAGGCTGGCTGCTGGCCGCTGTCAGCCTGGTCGTGGCAGCGACGGCAAGCGCTGCGGCATCGGCATTGAAAGCCGGCGTATTCGATCCGCCGCGGCTCGCGCCCGATTTCTCGCTGCAGGGGTCGAACGGCGCGGCGCTCAAGCTGAGCGACTATCGCGGCAAGCTCGTCGTCCTGGGCTTCGGGTTCACGTCGTGTCCCGATGTCTGTCCGACGACGTTGTCGGTGCTTTCATCCGCACGCAAGAAGCTCGGTGCCGCGGGTGCCGAGGTCCAGGTCGTCTACGTCACCGTCGATCCCGAACGCGATACGGCGGCGCGCATGAAGCAGTACCTCGGCACATTCGATCCGACCTTCATCGGCGGCACCGGCAGTGGCGAACAACTGGCGGCAGTTCGCAAGGACTATGGCATCCAGGCCGAGAAGAAGGTGTTCGGCGACAACTACATGGTCGCGCACTCATCGTATGTGTATCTGATCGACCGCAAAGGCGTCCTGAGAGCGCTCATGCCATACGGGCACACGCCGGACGATTACGCGCACGATCTGAAGATGCTGCTGAGCGAATGACTCTCAGCCCGCGCGTGGTGATTGCTGGTCTGTTCGCGGGTGTCGTGCTCGCGGCATTGGGGTGGGCGGGCTTCGCGCCGATCGAGAAGCCGGCGTCGCGCGAGGAGGTCTTCGAGATTCCGCAGGGCACGTGGGCGCGACGCATGGCGGGCGATCCAGTGGAGATCCTGCCGAACGAGATTCGCCTGACGCTGGGGATGAACGACGTTCTGTTGCTGCGCAATCTGGATGATGTGCCGCAGACATTCGGGCCGGCGCTGATGATGCCCGGGCAGAGTTTCCGGTTGCCGTTTGAAGTGGCATCGGAGTATCAGTTCGCGTGCACGGCGCATGCGAATGGTCAGATGACCGTGATCGTCGAGCCGAACCCATCGACGCCGTGGGCGAGGATCGCCTGGCGTACGCGCGAATGGTTGTCGAAGTCGAAAGCCTGATCGAGAACAAGAACGACATGAGAAAGGTGCAGCAGACACTCCCGGCGCTTGCGGTTCTCGCGGTCCTCATCGCGGCCTGGTGGGCGAGCGTGGCCATCACGAAGAGCGTGATCTTTCCTTCGCCCTGGCAGGTGGTGACGGGCACGATCGAGCTGATCGAGGACGGCACGCTCTGGATGCACATCGGCGCATCGCTGATGCGCGTCGGCGCGGGATTCCTGATTGCCGTGATCGTCGCGATCCCGCTCGGGCTCTGGATGGGATGGGTGAAAGGCGCCTACGCAACGCTGAATCCGCTGTTCCAGATCCTGCGCCCCATCTCGCCGATCGCGTGGATCCCGATCGCCATTCTCTGGTTCGGTGTCGGCAATGCGTCGCCGATCTACCTGATCTTCATCTCGTCCGTGTTTCCGATGATCGTGCAGACCACGGTGGGCGTGCACACGATCGAGAAACGCTATCTGCGCGCCGCCGAGAATTTCGGCGTCTCACGCTACGCGCTGTTCACGCAGGTCGTGATTCCCGCTGTGTTGCCGCAGATCATCGTCGGCATGCGCATCGGTCTGGGCGTCGCGTGGCTGGTCGTCGTCGCGGCGGAAATGATCGCGCTGCGCTCGGGACTCGGCTACATGATCATGGACTCGCGTAACGCGGGGAATCGTTACGACCTGGTGATCGCGGGAATGATCATCATCGGCCTGATCGGGTTGTTGCTCGATGGGACGATGCGCATGCTCGAAGGGTTGAAGCTGGTTCGATGGCGGTATGGGCATTGAGACAGAAGCGGTTGGCGGTTGGCGGTTGGCGGTTGGCAAGAAGCGGATAAGAGAGATGCAGAGCTCCAAGATAGAAGTTCGGAATATTCGCAAGGGTTTTGCGAAGGACGATGGGACGGCGTTGAACGTCGTCGACGGCGTGAGCTTTTCGGTCCGCGACGGGGAGTTCGTTGCCATCGTCGGTCCTTCGGGATGCGGCAAGTCGACGCTGATGAACATCATCTCGGGGTTCGTGCAGCCTGATCAGGGGGCCGTGATCATCGACGGGCAGCCGCGCAATAAGCCCAATGCGAAAGGGATTCTGATCTCGCAGCACGGATCGGTGTTTCCGTGGCTGACCGTGCGGGAGAATCTGATGTTCGGCCTGAACGGGCACGCGCCGGCGAACAAGGCTGAGCTGGCTGATCACTACGCTGCGATCGTCGGCCTCACGGGTTTCGAGAAGGCGTATCCCCACGAACTCTCCGGCGGCATGCTGAAGCGCGCCGAGCTCGCCCGTGCGCTGGTTGTGAAGCCGGAAGTTCTCTACATGGACGAGCCGTTCTCGGCGCTCGACGCGCTGATGAGCTTGCGCATGCGCAACGAGCTGCTGCGGATCCTGGCGAAAGAGCGCCACACGGTGATGCTGATCACTCACGACGTCGAGGAGGCGATCCATCTCGCCGATCGCATCATGGTGCTGTCACCGCGACCGACGAGAATCCAGGCGACGTTCGATGTGCCGTTCGCGCACCCGCGACGGCTGTCGAGCCCGGAGGCGCAGGAGCTGAGAGTGGCGATCCTGCGGGAGCTTGGGGTGGATAGTTACGGGGATTAGGAGTCCGGCTGTGGGTCCGACTTTAGTCGGACGTCATCGCGCCAGCGATCCGGGCCTTCTGCCTAACGTCCGACTAAAGTCGGACCGACAGGAAGAGAGCAACGGATGGATTCCCGCTTTCGCGGGAATGACGGTCAGGGCGGCCATTTCCTCGGCCGCTGCAACGTCAGCGCCGCCTTTGACTGCGCGAGCGACTGATTGCTGAGTGAGGTGCCGATCAGGATCGGAATACCTCGATCCTCGGCGGCGAGCAGGTAGCTCACTTCGATATTCGCATACCGGTCGTGCGCGTCCTTCACCTCGGTTCTCTTGCCGAAGAGCGCATCCGCTTCATCGAAGTACAGGACAAAGTTGCCGCGTTCCGCCTTCTCGAAGAGCTGCTGCAGATTCTTCTCGGTCTCCCCGATGTACTTGCTGACGACTTGCGCGAGGTCCACCCGCAGCAGTTGTCGCCCCGCCGACTGAGCGAGTTGCTGTGCGTTCCGGAAGCGCTCCTCTGATGACGAGCCCGTGACGAGGCGGGCATTGCTTTGATCAGTCAGCGCAACCTTGGATACCTTGCGTATGTCGCCAGCGGATACTTTGCGCATGTCATTGGGCTCCGAGTGCGTCGAGGAAGACTTTCGCGAACTGCGGCCCGAGGCCCGCCTCTTCGTGCTTGAAGTAGACGTACACTTCCTTGCACTGAACCGTCGATTCACGAATCCGTTGCGCCCAGCCAGCGATGTCCTCCGGTGTGTAGCCCTCGTCGCGCAGTCGGAAGTAGGCGTAGTCGGCTGTGATGATCGTCGGCGTCGCCATCGTCTCGCCATCGGCGATGCACAGCGCGAGATTCCGTGCCCGCAGTCGCGAGTACAGCTCTTCGTTCAGCCACGATCCATGCCGGAATTCGAATGCGGCGCACGTGTCCTGCGGCAGCGTTTCGAGAAATGCATCGAGCAGCGCCAGGTCCTGTTTGAGGCTCGGAGGCAGCTGGAATAACAGCGCGCCGAGCTTGGGCCCCAGCTTCGCAGCGGTCTCGGTGAAATACTTCACGTTGTCCGCGCAGTCGCGCAGCCTGGCATCGTGGGTGATGCGCTTCGGTGCCTTGAGCGTCAGTTTGAATTTCGGCGGCGTTGCGACGTTCCAGGTCTCGAGCGTCTTCGCATTCGGCATCCGGTAGTAGGTGTAGTTGATCTCCACCGTGGAGAGCCGCTGCGCGTAGTAGGGCAGCATGTCGGCCGCCGCCAGCTTCTCGGGGTAGAAGCTGCCCTTCCACTCTGGGTAGTTGTAACCGGAAGTGCCGACCCAGATGGTCATGATGGAAGCTGTGAGCTACTAGCTGCTAGCAACGAGCCGGAGGGAAGGCGGCATCACGCATCGCTGAAGACGTCGGCGTTCTTTACCAGCCGTCGATATTGGCCGAGGTGGCGGATCGCGTGCTGTTGCTGGCCGATGGCTTCGTAGAGGCGTGCGAGATTGAAGTGGCCGTCGGCGAGGCTCGGATCTTCCGTGATCGCCGATTGATAGGCTTCGAGCGCGGCTTGCGGACGGCCCAGATCTTCCATCAGTACGCCCAGATTGAACATGAGCACCGGATCGGGGCCGCACTGCTCGACGGCGCGCCGATAGATGTGTTCGGCGTCGCGGGTTTCGCCTTCTTCGTGCAGCAATCGGCCGAGGTTGGTCCAGGCGGCGCAATTTTCGGGATCGGCGTCGACGACGCGCTGGTAGGCCGCACGCGCTTCGCCGGGATTCGTTTCTTCCAGTTCGAGCGCGCGGTTGAACCATTCCTCCATGTCGGCAGGCTCGGGCTCGGCACGCTTCGCCGTTTCTTCCTTTCGCTCGACGACGCGCAGGACGCCGTTCTCGACGCTGACGTCGAACCCCAGAACGTATTGGCCGCTATCGGCGTGGAAGTGATTCTTGCCGTCGCGCACGACGACCTGGTCGCCGACGGCGCCGATGCTCAGGCCCGACAGGGGCGCTTCTTCAGGCAGATGCCGTCGCAGATCCTGCAGTGAACGATTGATGCGACGCGCAGGAACCTTGGCTTCGAGCAGCGTTCGCGCAGCACGCAACACGATGAGGTCCTGGAATGAGAAACGCAGCTCGCGACGCGGACCGCGCTCCGGCTTCACGAAACCGCTCTTGATCAGGCCGCGCAACGTACTGCGCGAGAGGCGCAGGATACGTTCGATGTCGGCGGCACTGTAGGTCTGCATGAAGGGGGTCGTGTGTCCAGCCGGAAAAGATTTCCACGGGGGGCACGGGGAGCATGGGGTCAGGATGTTCAATTCCAGAACCTCTTTACCCCGTGCGCCCCGTGTCCCCCGTGGAGAATCTTATCTCTTCGCGGCGCGGCGTGCGGTCTTCGCGGGCTGCTCGACGCGTTTGGGCGCCTTGCGCGGGCCGAGCTTCGAGGCGGTTTCCTTCGCGGCCTCGGTTTTTTCGAGACTTGCGCGCAGGGCTTCCATGAGATCGATGACTTTGCCGCCGGTTTCAGGCTGTGCTTCCGAGACGGAGATTTCCTGCCCCTCGACCTTCTTCTGGATCGCAGCTTCGACGCGGGCGCGGACATCGTCGGTGTAGGCCGCGGGATCGAAGGAGGTAGCCGACTGCTGATCGATGAGCTGGCGTGCGAGTTTCAGTTCCTGGGGCTTCACATCCATCTTGGCCACATCGAGTTCTGTCGCCGGTCGCACATCGGTAGCGAAGTAGAGCTGCTGCATGGTCAGCACATCGCCGACCGGACGCAGTGCCACGATGTGCGACTTGCCGCGCGAAGCCCAGTGGGCGACGGCGCAGCGCTTCGATTCCTTCAACGCTTCGACGAGCAGGGCGTAGGGCTTGGCAGCGCCTTTGTCCGGAGCTAGGTAGTAGGTCTTGTCGAAGTACACCGGATCGATGGCTTCGATCGGGACGAACTCGGAGATATCGACGGAGTGCGTGCCGACTTCCTCGAGCTGCTTGATCTCTTCGTTCGAGAACTGGACGTACTGGTCCTTCGCGAACTCGTAACCCTTCACCATCTCGTCGCGTTCGACGACCACACCTTCCTTCTGGCAGATGTACTGCTGCTTGAGGCGCGAACCGCAGGCCTTGTGCAGGAGGTTGAAGGAGATCGCGTTACCCGACTGGGTGGCGCTGTAGAGCTTGACCGGGATCGCAACGAGCCCGAAGGAGATGGTCAGTGAACCGATAGAACGTGCGGCCATGGCTGCCTCTTGTTTGCCCGTCTGGGTAGGAAATGCCTGGCCCCCAAGGACGTTCCGGCGGGCGCCTTACCGACGAGCTTGACCGTGATATTTCAACGCTTGCTTCCGAATACCTTCGCAAGGTTCTGTTTTATCGAAAGAACATCATGCCACCGGTCCCCTGCCTTTTCCAAGCGGTCGAGCACATTTCGCAGGGTAAAGTGCCCCGGTTCGGCCGCTTCCAGCTCTTCCCAGGTCAGGGGCATGGAAATTGGCGCCCCCGGGACACCCCGGGGGGAGTAGGCCACGTTGAGCGTCTTGCCCCGCACGTTCATGTTGTAGTCGATGAAGATCTTGCCCGTGCGCTTCACCACGGCCCATTCCATGGTGACCTCCTTCGGGTGCGCCTGCATGACGTGCCGGCCCACCATTTCGCAGATGTGGCGGGCCTCATCGAAGGTCACCGTGCGCTCGATCGGGACGAATACATGCAGGCCCGTCTTGCCCGAGGTCTTCACGCGGGCGGTCAGCGACATCTCCTTCAGCAGGTCGTTGATCCAGAACGCCACGCGCTTGCCGACCGCGAAGCCTTTCTTGTTCAGCTCCGGCTCGGCGCCCTTGGCCTCCTTGCCCGAGTAGATGTACGGGTCGATGTCGAAGACGAGGTAGTCGGGATAGTTCAACACCGACGACTCCATCGCTTCGATCGAGCTGTCGTAGTCCGTGCTCTTGCTCTTCGAGTCGGCTGCGACTTTTGCGCGCGAGTGCCAGATGTGGAATTCCAGCGTGCCGATCTGGCCGAGCCACAGAAGGGTTGGCAGATTGTTGCCCATCACGTACTCGTGGCGACCTTCCTTGTGCTCGGAGAAGACCGAGACTGTCTCGACGAATTCGGGCTTCGCCTGTTCCCAGTGCTTCTGGAAGAAACGCTCGCCATCGATGCCCTCGGGCATGCGAATCATCGTGAGTGGCCGATCCCGCAGGTGCGGCAGCATGAACGGCGATACGCGCGCCAGGTAGCGCAGATACTCGCGCTTGGTGATCGGCGGAGTCTTGCCGCTCTTGTCGCCCGGCCAGTATTCGCGGTCGAGATTGGTGAGCCTGAGCTTCCAGTTGTCGAGGACGAGCTCCAACTGCTGCGACTTGTTGTCGAGCTGCTGCACGACCCGCTCGATGTCGTTCGCGGGGGTCTTCGCCGCCTTGGTTTTCGCAGGCTTGCTGTCCGGACCGCTGCGCACTTCCTTCGCTTCGATGTCATCGCGAAGCCGCAGGAAAACCGGGCTGCGCAGATGGCCGTCCGGTGTCCACGCATCGAACTGGATCTCCGCGACCAGATCGGGAGTGAGCCAGGTCGCCGGCGCGTTCAGCGGCGGTTTGCCGACGAAAGGCGACTCCTTCGTTTCGAGCGTACTGGCCAGCGCAAGGAACTGCTTGATCGACTGATCCGTGAATCCGGACCCCGAGTGACCGACGTAGTGGAGCTGCTTGTTCTTGTAGTAGCCGAGCAGCAGCGCGCCGAGCTTGCCGCGTCCTCCGCGTCCCTCGGTATAGCCGCCGACGACGAAGTCACCGGTTCGAGTCGACTTGTACTTGACCCATGTCGCAGCGCGCTTGCCCGGCTGATACACGCTGTCGCGTCGTTTTGCCACGATCCCTTCGAAGCCGCTGGCGAGCGAGGCGCCATACATCTGTTCGGCGTTGTCCGAGGTGTGAATCAGCTGCACGTGCGCTGAGGGCAGCAGGCATTGCGTCAGGTAGCGGCGGCGTTCTTCGTACGTCGCGCCGCGAAGATTCATGCCCGCGAAGTGCAGCAGATCGAAGCAGAGGAAGATCACCGGGTTCTCGCGCCGCGCGGCTGTCAGTTCTTTCGTGCTCTTGCGCTGGGCGCGATTCTGCAGGGCATGGAACGACGGACGACCGTCACCATCGAGCGCCACGATCTCGCCGTCGAGCAGCATCGTGTCGATGCATTGCCGCTGCAGGTCCTCGACGACTTCCGGGAACATCGGCGTCAGGTCGATACCGCGCCGCGATTGCAGGAACACTTCGCCGTTGTCGATGTAGGCGAGCACACGGTAGCCGTCGAGCTTCGGTTCGTAGCTCCAGTCGGCCTGCGTCATGGGATCCTCATCGCCGGATTCCGCGAGCATCGGCGAGAGGTTCCGCGGCAGGGACTCCGCCGGGCCAGCCGGAGCGAGCAGGCCCGCGGAGAATCGCTCACGCGCAGCGACAGCCGCGATCTCATCCAGGGTGGCACCTGAAAGAACCGATGTGTTCTGCGCGAGCAGGGTATCGGGGCCGACGAACCGATCCTTGTGCTTGATCAGAAGCCACTGCTTGTCCGTCGTCGTGCGGACCAGCGCGAAGGAACCTTTCAGTTTCTCGCCGCGCAGGAAGATGCTGAGCTTGCCGTTCGCGAGTTCCCGACGCAGTCGTTCTTCCGCTTCCTCGCGGTCGCCGAACGAGTACTCGCTGCCTTCGTCCGGCGAATACACGCCGCAGTCCCAGACGATCACATTGCCGGCGCCGTATTCCTTCTCCGGAATCACGCCTTCGAACGACGCGTAATCGAACGGATGATCCTCGACTTCGACCGCAAGCCGCTTCTCGCCTGGCTGCAATGACGGGCCTTTCGGAACCGCCCAGGATTTCAGTACGCCGTCGAGCTCGAGCCGGAAGTCGTAGTGCAACCGCCGCGCCGCATGTTTCTGCACGATGAAGAGCAGGGGTCCTGTGCGCGTGACGACTTTCGGCCCGGGCTCCGGCGTCTTCGTGAACTTGCGCTTCTGTGCGTACTTCTCGAGCGGGCGTTTCATGACAAGAGCAAGAAGGGATTTTCCACGGGGGACACGGGGATCACGGGGGCGGAACTAGGTATCCATGCCGGAACCCGATCGCTGGGCGATATGCATTCTCTCTTCCCCGTCTCTTCATTCCAGCTTGCCAATGAAGCGCCACACCGCGACCAGGACGCCAAAGCCGAAGTACAGGCCGAACAGTGCGATCAGCATCAGCAGCGCCATCTGGAAAGTGATCACGTGCTTGATGAGCAGCGCCATCACCAGCACGATGAGCGCGCAGAACGACGCCACGACTGCGGCGACGATCCTGAGCTTGCGTGTGTCGGTCATGAGTCACTGCAGTGACTGGAGCCACGACGCGACGGCTTGCTGTGCTTCTTCACGGACCTGCGCGTCCTTGCGGCCGCTGCGGGCAGGTACGTGGAAGGAGTGATCCGCATCCTGCAGGATGTGCAGTGTCGCGCGCGGCACCAGTCGGCCGATGATCGGCTGGAGCAGATCGAGCGAGGCGAGATCGTCATTCGTGCCCTGGACGAACAGCATCGGGATCGCGATATCAGCGAGATGCTGGGCGCGTTCGATGCCCGGCTTGCCCGCCGGGTGTAAAGGGAATCCGAGAAAGACCAGGCCGCGAACGTTGGCCAGCGGGGCAATCGCCTGCGCTTGCGAAGTCATTCGACCGCCAAATGACCGGCCACCCGCGATCAGTGGCATTGACGGCATCCGTTCCCGCGCCGCCTGAACGGCAGCACGAACTGTCGCGTGACAGAGCGGCGGAGGATCGGGGCGCTTCGAGCCGCGCTCCATGTATGGAAACTGGTACCGCAGCGTCGCTATGCCCATGCTCGCGAAGCCCTCTGCGAGCGAAGACATCGAAGCGTGCGCCATGCCGGCACCCGCGCTGTGCGCGAACACGTAGCAGGCGCTCGCCGTGGGCGGCTGAATCAGCAGCCCCGAGACCGTCTGAGATTCACTGACCCGAAGCGTAAGGGGCTCTGCAGCCGGAACTTCCATCCGGCGAGGCTACACCAGCTGTCGAAACTGGCACAGCCTCGCCCGCCGGACACATCCGTCATGCCCGCGAAAGCGGGCATCCATCCGGTCAACAGATGGACTCCCGCGTACGCGGGAGTGACAGGAGGCTTCTAGAAATCCACGTTCAGCCGCGCGTACCAGAACCCGCCGTTGAAGCCGTACGGCGAGATACCGGGATAGATCGCACCGCTGTTGATCTCCGGGTTCGGGAACTTGTCAGGGTACGTGTCGAAGGCGTCCTGGGCTCCGATGCTGATCGTGTAACGATCCGCGATCGTGTAGGCCGCCTCGACATCGAACAGGACTTTCGCGCCGTATTCGCCATCGAAAGTACCGCTTGCGTCGGCGCCGATCTCGAGCGCGGAGATGAACGAGTCGTAGTAGCTCGCGCGGGCGAGGAAGCGCCACGGGCCGATCGCGTGGGTGCCGGTAAGCACGGCACGGTACTCGGGCAGTTGATCCTCGAGCTGGATCTTTCGAGTCTGATCGGCGAGCGCCGTGATCTCCTCCAGTTCGGTCTTGGTCCAGTTCACGGCCAGCGTCACGGTCGAATCGCCGCCGCCCATCGCGAATGCCGTTGAAGCAACGAAGTCGATGCCCTGTGTCGTCGTTTCGAAATCGTTGGTGAAGAACTGGAACGCTGTCAGCGTCGTGGCACCGGGCACGCCTGCCTCGTTCAGTCGATCGAGGATCTCGGCCTGCTCGGGGTCCGTGCGATCGATTGCGATCAGGCTGCTCAGCGCGATGCGATCCTTCAGGTCGATGGTGAAGTAGTCGATCGTGATGTCGATCGGCCCCGCGTTGAAGGTCGTGCCGATGGTCCAGTTCACCGACTCTTCCGGTTCGAGCGGCACGGCGCTGAAGGCGCCATCGGATGCGACTTCCGCCAGTTCGATCGCGATCGGATTGGTCGGCGGCAACACGCCGGTTTCGTTCAATTCACCGTTCACCATCTGCGTGATCGTGCGCACGATGTTGGCTTGTCCGGGTGTCGGCGCTCGGAAGCCTGTGCTGACGGTCGCGCGCAATGCCCACGAATCGGTCAGCTCGTAGCGCGCGGAGAGCTTGCCGTTCGTGGTGGTGCCGAAGTCATCGAAATCTTCCCAGCGCGCCGCCGCGCCGAGAATGAGCTTCTCCGTGATGTCCGCTTCGAGATCGATGTAGACGCCCATGCTCTGGCGCGAGAACGTACCTTCCGATTGCGGACCGAAGCCGCTGAAGCCGTTCGATCCCGAGCTGAAGCCCTGTTCGGCGTACGGGCCGATCTCGTAGGACTCGAGCTGGCCTTTCTCGATCTCGAACTCCTCTTCGCGCCACTCCGCACCGAAAGCGATGTTGAGCGGCGAGGCGAACGCGCTGATTTCCACCGGGTATGAGAAGTCCGCGTTCACGCTCGTGTCGGTCTCGTGGTTGACGCCGGGATTGAAGCGAGTGGGGCTGTCCGGGCCGAGCGAAGCATTCACGGTGTTGTAGATGAGGTA
This sequence comes from Povalibacter uvarum, assembly GCF_014202975.1. Taxonomy (GTDB): domain Bacteria; phylum Pseudomonadota; class Gammaproteobacteria; order Steroidobacterales; family Steroidobacteraceae; genus Steroidobacter; species Steroidobacter uvarum. Next base: position 534,132 of record NZ_JACHHZ010000006.1, on the reverse strand, counting down.
CTGGACGTCCGAGCTGCCGTAGCCCGCGCTGAAGTCGTAGCGCAGACCGCCGCCGAGCTCGCCTTTGACCCCAGCCACCAACGACGTGTCGACGATCTCGCCACCGAATCGCGGTGTGAATCCGCCCGGGAACCATTCGTTGAAGGCGAAGCACTCTGCGTCGAGCGCGCCACCGGAGGAAATCTGCGCGAGTGCCGCGGCGTTCGGCACGTTGTTGGTGATCGCGATCGTAGGGCAGGTGATTGCGTTATCGGGATTGGCGTCACCGACCAGCAGCGTCGCGCCGCCGTCATTGGAGAACACTGCGCCGCGCGTGTTCGGATTGCGATAGAAGAATCCGCCATCGATCTCGCGCTTGCCGTAGTTGCCGAAGGCGTAGGCCTTCGCGGACTCGCCGATGTCGAAGCCCGTGTTCGCGAAGAACTTGATGGATTCCGTGATCTCTGGCTGACCCCAGACCATCGCAGGGACGGCGACCGCGGTATTGCCCGCATCGATCAGTGCCTGAGCATCGGCACGCTGCGCGCTGCGCGACGTTGCGTCGCCTTCGCTGTACTCGAGACTGAAGTTGGCGAAGCCGCTGGCTCCGAGCGGCAACCCTACGTTTGCAGCCGCGAGCATCGTACCGCCGTCGCCTTCGTAGAACTCGCCGTAGCGCGTTTCGAACGCCGCGCCGTCGGAGGCGTCTTTGAGCTCGAAGTTGATGACGCCTGCGATTGCATCGGAGCCGTACTGGGCGGCCGCGCCATCGCGCAGTACCTGCACCTGCTTCAATGCAATGCTGGGGATCGGACCGACGTCGACGCCCTGCGCGCCGTCGGAGATGCCATCGCCGAGGAAGTTGATGACGCCGCCGCGGTGACGGCGCTTGCCGTTCACGAGGATCAGCGTGTTGTCCGGCGGCAGTCCGCGCAGATTCGCGGGGCGGATGAGGCTCGACTCGTCGTTGATCGGCTGCTGCGACACGTTGTACGAGGGCACCAGGCTTCGCAACATGTTGTCCATTTCCGGAGTGCCGAGCCGTTTGAAATCCTCGCCGGTGATGAGGTCGACCGGGGCAACGGTTTCCGTCGCGCTGGTCGTGCGGCGCGAGCCGATGACCATGATCTCTTCGAGTTTCTCGCCCGAGTCGGCCGCGAGCGCGACATCCGTGAGGACGACACTCGTACCGCCGATGAGGGCCAGTGCTGCGACACGCCGTGAAATGGCTTGCCTGTTCATAACGCAGATTCTCCCGTGTAGTTGTGAGACCCCGTTGCGTGCTGGCGCCTCGGCCGCCTCCAGTGGCTGCCTCGCTTCGGCTGTCTGCGCAGGCAGACCGCGTGGCTGTGCGATCCCGGGCGACGCTGCGTTACGTCGTTGGCTTTGGATCGCGATTTCCTTGCGCGTTGCGCACGCATCGCTGCGGCCGGTCATGCGATGTCGTTGCGGTGACAACGCTGGCGGTCGCGAGCACGCGGTCTGTTGCAATAAGCCGGCCAGTTCGGGGTCGATTCGGGAATCCGTGCTTCGAGGTGGCTCGCACCGTCGCAAACCGCTGGTTTTCAAGGCGTTTGAGAGCCGTCGCGGAAGGCGGCGGCTGTGGCGGCCGCGCGACGGGGATTCGCTACGGCGGCGGGAGCGCGGTGCGGAAGAGGGTTGCTGCAGCAGGAGCAATACTCGTTGGTGCAGCAGCCTACGGAAGTGCCCCACCTTGGGCACTGCGTTCTTCCTGTGGGTCCGACTTTAGTCGGACGTCAGGGCCGAAGGCCCTCTGTCGCTGGCGCGATAAGGTCCGGCTAAAGCCGGACCCACAGCCAGAACCCGGCCCATGACTACTTCGGCGCGCGAGCGAGCGTGACTTCGATCTCTACGAGCATGCCGGGTGCCACAAGTCCTGCCACCTGCACGGTCGAGCGTGTGGGCAGATTCGGCTGTGTCGGGGTGCCGAAGTATTGCGAGTACGCTTCCATCATCCCGGCGAAATCCATCCGGCCCTGCTTCGCCGGATCACCGACGAGATAGACAGTCATGGAAACGACATCGCCGAATCCGAGCCCGAGCGACGTGAGCGACTCCTCGATGCGCTTGAAGACACTTAACGTCTGCGCCTTCGTGTCGCCCCAGTACGCAGCGCTGCCTTCAGGCGCTTTGGGATCGGCGGGCGCCGGCGTCATGCCGCTGTGAAATATGAAAGTGCTGCCCGGAGGCACTTCGATCGCCCGCGCAATTGGAAATTTTGATCCGCCGCCGAGCGGATGCCGCACGATGTCGGCTGCGTGCGCCGACGCGCACAGTGAGATGGCGCCGAATGCTGTCAGCACGCCGGCCTGTCGAACGAACTTCAATCCAGTCATGAGAACCCCGCAGGTGGCGCCGAGGATCAGCGCAATGTGTTGATGTAAGCGACGACGTCGGATGCGGCCTGGGCATCCGGCAGCGTCAACGCGATAGCCCGCATCTGCGTTCCTGGGCCTTCCGGCTCAGCGGTTCCGCGGATGCCGCTCGCATAGTTGCGCAGTTGCGCCAGCAGATACCAGTCCGATGCGTTCGCGAGGGCGGGGGCCTGCATCGCCGCGTTCCCTTCGCCTCGCGCGCCGTGGCAGGCTGCGCACTGCTCATACAGCGTCCGGCCGCGTTCGACGTCCCCGGCGACAGTCGGCGCGGGCGGTCGCACTTCGAACGAGCGCACATGTGCAACAGCGCGATCGATCGCAGCGTCATCGGTGAGTGAGGCGGCCACGGCACGCATCTCATTGCCGCGTTCATCGGCCTCGTGCGTGCCTCGCCAGCCAGCGCGGAAGATTTCGAGCTGCCGGCGCAGGTACGCGGCATCGAGGCCTGAGATCTTTGGCGCACGCACGGCGGGGTTGCCGTTGCCGTTCGTGCCGTGACAGAGCGCGCACTGCGACAGATCGACATCGTCCGCGAGCGCTACGGATATTGTTGTCACGAACAGCAGCGTCGCGAAGAGGGGCCGGCTCATGCAGCCACCACGGTCGCCATGCCGCGAACCCGCCGGTCGATGTCCGATATCGCATGGAACGCAGAGTGGATCGCGCCTTCCTGCCAGCCCGGGTGATAGCTGACCTGATCGCCGATCAGATAGTGATTGCCGATCGGCGCCTGGGCCCGCTTGAACCATTGCGATTGCAGCGACTCGTCCCATTGCGCGGAGCAGCCGAGCATGTGATTCATGCGATGCCAGCAGATGCTGATGCCGTTCTCGATGTGTTCGCGATAACCGGGATGCACTTTCTCGCCCTGCTGAAGCGCGAGCTCGACGCGCTGTGCGTGCGTGAGGCGAGCGAAGCGATCACCGGAGGCATCGTCGAAAGTGTAGGCGCCGAGGAGGATGCCCTTGTCGCGATGAATCCCGTGCGCCGGATACCAGATCTGCAAGATGTCCTGCATCGTCCACGAGATGCCGCCGTAGATGCCTTCGCGTTCCCAGAAGCGCTCGCGCGCCTGCAGCCCGATCTTGAAGAGTTTCCCGCGCGGGATGGCGGAGAAGCAGCCGGAGTAGTCCGCTGGAAAGTTGTGCTCGAGACCCGCCAGCAACTGCGTCGGAATGCTGTTGAGGCAGAAATCGGCGTGAATCGTCCGCTTGCTGTCGTTGCGAGCGTAGACGATTTCGACGCCGTTCTCTTGCAACCGCACGGACTGGACGATGGCGCGCGTCTGAACGAGCGAGCTGATCTTGCTCATGAAACCCGCCACGATCCGGTCCATGCCGCCGACGGGTTCCATCATCATCGCGGCCTGATCGTCGGCTTCGCCGAAGCTCATGAGGTACATGAAGCGGGATTGCAGCAGCTCCTTGAAATCGATCGGTGTGCGGTGGGGTTCGGGCTGCGTGTAGTCGTAGGAGACGAGGCCGGCGCGCGTCGCGCTTCGATAGCGGAACTGCGGATCGAGCTCGCCGAACTGCCGCAGAAACTCCAGCAGTCGGCCGTGATCAGTCGCGGTGAACGGTCGATCGAGCTGCTCTGCTTTCAGCGACTTCGCCATGAGCTCGGCCATGAATCCGCGCGCGTCAGCCATGTATTCGCGATTGCGGATGCGCTGGCCGCCGAGCATCGAGTCATCCTGCACCCAGGCGTTGCGGTTGTCGTTCACGAAGGGCGCGAGTTGCACGCCGAACTCGCGGCAGTAGCTCAGGAGCGAAGCATGGTGTCCGGGAATGCGCGCGGGGCCGGCGTTGAAGTACAGATCGGGATCACGATCGAACCGGCAGATCTGGGGTTGTCCGATCTCATCGACGAGATCGCCTCCGCGGACAGTGAGGTTTCTGCCGCCGACGCGATGCGAGGCCTCGAGCACGGTGACTTCGTAGCCCTTGCGGCTCAGTTCATACGCGGCAGTCAGCCCTGCAATGCCGGCTCCGAGAATGACGACGGACTTGCTGCCGGCGCGCGCGAGGGGTGCGAGATCGGGGCGCCGCATCGGCTGGACCTGAGGCGTGAGGCCCAGTCCAAGTGCTGCTTGGTACACGGCTGTCGATCCACCCACTGCACCGACCAGGTGCAGAAACCGGCGTCGCGACAACAGGCCATCTGCGGACATCAGCGCCCCCTGGTGAACATCAATGCTGTCACCATTCAATCTGCGTGCCAGCGCATGCGACCGCGCTTCGCCTGCGATTTTTCAATGACGCGACGAAGCGATTGCACCGTCACGGCACAGGGGCGGTGCGCGAATGAACCGGCGACGTGCGAGCTGCGGCTTGCGCGATCCCTCGTTGCCGTGGATCAATGCGGGACATGTTCCAGATACGACCCGCGACACTCGAAGAGAAACCCCTGCTGCAGGCGCTGATTGCGCGGTCCGCGCGCGGGCTCAGCACGCAGGACTACTCGCCGCAGCAGATCGAAGGTGCTTTACGCGGCGCGTTCGGTGTCGATACGCAGCTCATTCTCGACGGTACGTACTTCGTTGCCGAGGAAGCGGGGCATTTGGTGGGTTGCGGCGGATGGAGTTATCGCCGGACGCTGTTCGGCGGAGACGCGCGTGCCGATCGGGAAGTCGGTGACCTGGATCCCGAGAAGGATGCTGCGAAGATCCGGGCGTTCTTTGTCGATCCGGATCATGCGCGGCGCGGGATCGGGAAGGCGATTCTGGAAGCGTGCGAGCGCGCGGCGCGAGCGCGGGGATTCACGAGATTCGAGATGATGGCGACGCTGCCGGGAGTGCGTCTGTATGAAGCGTGCGGCTACCAGGCAGACGAGCGAGTGTCGTACCCGCTGGGCGCCGAGCTGTCGATCGAGTTCGTGAGGATGTCGAAGGCGGGCTAGGTGCGAGTCCGGATCCTCCTTCTGGCCAGCAGCTAGTGGCTAGCTGGCTAATGGCTGGCCGCCCTGCCATCTCACCACAAACCTCGCTCCTCCCAACGTCGCCGCTTCCACCGCCGCGCTCCCCCCATGCCATTCCACGACCCGTTGGACGATGGCGAGTCCCAGTCCGAATCCGGACTTGTGCTGTGGCGTGTGGTCGAGTTGCACGAACGATTCGAAAACGCGCTCGCGATCCGCTTCGGGCACCCCGGGACCGTCGTCCTCCACGCTGAGGGTGTATCGCGTGTCGTCTTCGACGGCGAATCTCACGACGATTTTTTCGCGCGCGTAACGCAGTGCGTTGTAGACGAGATTCCGCAACACCGTTTCCATGAGATGCGCGTCGCAACGAACGCGGGTCGCTGCGGGGTCAACTTCGCAGATCAGCGCAAGTGACGTGCGGCTGGTGCGTCGTACGGATTCCGTTACTGCAGGAAGAATGGTCGTGAAATCGTGTCCGGCGAGATTGAGCGCGACCTCCGCGCGTTCGAGGATCGCGTAGTCGAGCGTTGCCGTGACGAACGCATTGAGCTCGGTGATGTCGGTGTTGATGTTGGTCAGGTGCTCGGCCATTTTCTCGGGCGAGGTCGCCGATCGGGCGACTTCCACTTCGAAGCGCATGCGGGCGAGCGGTGTCTTGATCTCATGCGACATCGCGTGCGACATGTCCTTGTGCGAACGGATCAGCCCGTCGATTCGCGCCGCCATGCGCTGGAAGGCCTGGGCGAGCGGATGGATCTGCGATCGTGGACTGATGTCTGCGTTGAACTTCCAGTTGCGATTGCCGAACGTGCTCGTCGCGTGTTCGAGGCGCTGCAGATCGCGCCGCAGCGGCCAGAGCCACATCATGATCACCAGCGCGATGGCTGCGTAGAACATGAAAGCGAGCGTCCAATCGAGAGCACCTCGACGCGGCTCGTGAGGTACGTAGCGAAACGCGAGCACCGCGGGATCGCCGTTCACTTGCTTCAGCATCCACGTCTGTCCGGTGGCCGCGCTCATGTACGCCACGTCGCCACGCGAGAGGCTCGCGAGAATATCGTCGCCCGCGATGTCCTTGAGGTCGAAGAGCTCGATGTCGACGGCGCTATCGTGTGCGAGGTCCTGGACGAATTCGCGGCGCCGATCGGCGGGCAGCGCGCGCAACTGTGATTCGAGCACATCGAGCATCGCAACCTGCGATGGGTTCTCAGCGGCGATCTCCACCGGGTTGCGTTTTGCGTAGGCCTGCCAGAGGCGCTCCTGGCCCCAGCTGACGGCCGCCAGCGTTGCAACGATCAGGAGATATAGCTGCAGGAAGTGCCGCGTCATGCGGAGGGATTCAAGCCGTTTCCCAGGCTTCCGACACGAACATGTAGCCGTGTCCCCAGACGGTCCGGATCTTTTCGGGACTGCCTGTGTCGCCGAGCTTCTTGCGCAGATGCGAAATACGCACGTCGAGGGTGCGGTCGAGACCGTCGTAGTCGCGACGATACAGTTGCTGGTAGAGCGTCTCGCGCGACTGGATCTGCCCCGCGCGGGTCGCGAGGAAGAAGAGCAGGTCGAATTCATTGCTGGACAGCGACACTGGCTGGTCGCCCAGCGCTACGGATCGTGCTGCGCTGTTTATGGACAGCGTGCCGAATCGCAGGGTTCGGCCGTCCGCGGCGCCCGGCGCTCGTCCCCGCCGCAACAACGCCTGAATGCGTGCGACGAGCACGCGCGGCTCGACAGGCTTGATCACGTAGTCATCAGCGCCCAGCTCGAGTCCGACGACGTGATCGATGTCGCTGTCGCGCGCCGTCAGTATCAGAATCGGCGCGGAGTAGATCGTCCGCAGCTCGCGGCAAACGGAAAAGCCATCCTTCACCGGCAGCCCGAGATCCAGGATCACGACATCGGGATTCTCCCTCTGTACGCGCTCGACGACGCGATCGCCCCGATTCTCCACGTTCACGCGAAAACCATTGGCGGTGAGATACGTCCGCACCAGCTCAGCGAGCCGGGCGTCATCTTCGACGAGGAGAACGAGGGGGGTGGTGGGGGAGTTCATGAGAAGTGGATGGCGGATAGCGGATAGCGGATAGCGGATAGCCAGAGGCTTTGATGTCGAGTTCAGCATGCAATGGATCGATCGGGCTTCCTTCGTTTTTGACCATCCGCCATCCGCTATCCGCTATCCAACTTCTAGTAAAGAAGATTCCACGGCTGGCGCCGTTTGCGGCGCAGCTGCAGGGCCTGCTTGATCACGGCGATCGTTTCCGAGACCAGCACCTGCCGCAGCTGTGGGTCGCGCAGTTCGACCGTCAGGTCTCTTTCGAACGACAGTTCGACGTTGTAGGTGCCGTTCGAAAAATTCTCCCAGCAGCGCTTGATGTCCGGCCGGTCGACGATGACGAGGCACAGGGATTCGTCTTTCGGCGCGCGCCACTGAGCCCGGATCGTGGTCTCGCAGACGTTGTCGTCGGCGGAAAGCGTGCAGACCCGCGGCTGCAGTTCGAGCGTGATGTTCTCGTGCTGGACCTGGCTGGCCGCGTTCGCGACGCCACAGGCCAGGGCGGCGAGGGCGATCGCGCTAAAGAATCCTGAATACGACGCCGGCGAACGCCGTGGTGACGCCGTCGTCGGAAACGATCGGGCTGTCAGCGATGGAGCTGCCGAGGCGCTCGTAGTGGATGAACGCGTTGACGCTCCAGCGGTCCGACAGGGCTCGTGTATACCCGAGCTTGAGGAACGGGCTGAGTGCCGATCCCGGCTCATACAAACCATCGACCCCATAGTAGTAGTGGACGAGCTCGGCGCTCTTCCAGGTCAGTCCCGCGCTGATCACCAGTGAATGTTCGGACTGGATGATAGGGGCAGCCACCGCTGCGCGCACCTCATATCCGTCGTGCCGGCCGGTGACTTCGTAGAGGGCGTCGACCTGGCCCACGAAATTTCCGTACTGGAACAGCCATTCGGGGCCGGCCAGGTAGGTTGTGCGGCGGGGACGGACGTCGAATTCCTGCGAGAAATCCTCCTGCCCGAGCAGCGGGGCGGCCGCGGAAACCGCGCCGGTGGCGCCGCTGACGAAGAAATTCTGCAGGTCGTCGCGATAAAAGAACACGCGGTCGTAACCGGGCGACGCGATGAGGTTGAATGTGTTGGACTCGCCTTCGTGGAGCGTGAATCCGAGGTCCAGGTTCTCGAGGAAGAACCGTTTTCCGTAGTAGCTGATCTGGGGAATGATCACCAGCGGGATGTCGGACTCGCCCAGCACCGGATTCGATCGGGACCCGGCGCCCAGCGAGACACTGAGCTTCAGCTGGCCGACTTCCACGCAATCGGTCGACGGTGCGGTGCAGCCGCCGCTGGCGGGTGCCGCGAGCACAGGGGCGCTGAACGCTGCGAGCAGCAGCGCAATCGCCGGTGAGGCGGACAACGATTTGTGCCCGAACCCGTGCATCGATGAATGGTTCCTGAATCCTTCGGTCCGGAATGGACGCGAGTCAATTGTTGCAGAGTCGTCCCGGGCGGTGTGTAGAACGTTCTTAGACATTTGTAACGCAAATGTACGTTCCCGCTCCGGGTCTCGAAACCGTCGGCCAGGCCGTTACATCTTTTACAAAAGGGGCACAGATCCGATCCCCGATCGCGGCGACGATGGAGTCGCTGGAGACTGATCGACAGGTATACAAGGGGAGCATCGTTTCCATCATGGCACCGGCTTTCACCCGCCTATTGCTCGCCGTGCTTTCGACGGCAGGACTCGTCGCTTGCGCTGACGCAGGCTACGAGCGGCTGTCCGGTGCGCTGTGCGACGACCTGCCGCCTTCGCTGCGCAATGCGGGTACGCCATCGCAGGATCAGTCGCAGGCGCGTGATGTCGCGGAAGGGCCGGGGACTTCAGTCGGCGCGCCCTCGGTTCAGCCTCCGACTGAACCTCTGGAAACGCTCGACATGGCGCCCGCGGTTTTCGTGATCGATGAGTTCGTGACGAGCGCCGGGCAGACCACCAGCTTCTGAAGGCCTTCAGCCGCGCAGGTGCTGGTTGAAGAATCCGATCGTCCTTCCCCACGCGAGTTTGGCCGCCGCTTCGTCGTATCGCGGCGTCGTGTCGTTGTTGAAGCCGTGCTGCGTGCCCGGATAGGTGTGAGCTTCGTAGGGAACGTTCGCGGCCTTCAGCGCCGCTTCGTACGCCGGCCACTGCGCGTTGATGCGCTCGTCGGTTGCTGCGAACTGAATCAGCAGCGGCGACTTGATCTTCGGCACGTCTTCGAGTGGTGCCGCTGAGCCATAGAAGGGCACGGCCGCGTTGAGATCGGGTACGCGCGTTGCGAGGAAGTTCGCGATGCCGCCGCCATAGCAAAAGCCCACCACGCCGAGCTTTCCATTCCCTTCCGGCAGCGCCTTCAGATAGCGCGCAGTCGCGACGAAGTCTTCGCGCGTCTTCGCCTGGTCGAGCTGGCCAAACAGTTCGCGCGCTTTGTCTTCATTTCCCGGATATCCGCCGACCGGGAAAAGCGCGTCCGGCGCAACCGCGATGAAGTTGTCGAGGGCGACGCGTCTCGCGATGTCCTCGATGTGCGGATTGAGACCACGATTCTCGTGAACGACGAGGACCACGGGAAGTTTGCCCTTCGCATCCGTCGGTCTCGCGACGTACGCATGGACCTTGCCGTATCCCGGCGCGGGGATCTCGACGAACTCCGTTTTCAATCGCGGATCCGACGGCGCGATCTGCTGGGCCTGTGCGAACTGGGGGCTCAGCGCTTCGAGCAGCCCGGCAGCAGTCAGGCCGCCGACGGCGAACTTCGCTGCCCCGTCGAGGAATCCGCGGCGCGTGAGCTGGCCATGGACGTATTGGTCGAAGAGGCGGAGGACTTCGGGAGAGAAATCACTCGATGTTTTGCGGGACATGGGAGGCTCGTTGAGAAGCTGTTAGCCGGCTAGCCACTGGCAGCTAGCCAGAGGGAGAACTCGGAAAAGGGGCGCTCGTCCGGCCGCATCATAGTTCTTCTCTTTATCCGGGCTAATAGCTTGTCGTTTGCCGGGTATTACTTCGCAGCGACGCGCGGGCGTCCGCATCTGGTCTGGTTGTGGGTCCGGCTTCAGCCGGACGTCATCGCGCCACCGACAGAGGCCTGTCGGCCCAACGCGGGTTGTCTGGCTTGTCCTGATTGTGGGTCCGACTTTAGTCGGACGTCATCGCGAAGCGACAGAGGCCTGTCGGCCTGACGTCCGGCTAAAGCCGGACCCACAACAAGAGCTGCCCGCTGTTGCCTAGTCCGCCGCCACGCTCCCTCTTTGAATGCTCGCCTCCATCTGCTCCAGCTCCGGGCTCAGCCACTTTCGCTTGCGGGCGAGATTGATCATCTTCAGCGCATTCCTGGTGTCGTTGTCATTGAGCTCGGTGCGCACTGCCTGCGGGTATGAAGAGATCAGCCGTTCCTTGAGCAGCGGCAATCCCGGTGCCATCGCGACCGCGGACGCGGCGCGATCGTATTCGTCCGTCGCCGCATCTGCCGCACGAATGTCATACGGCTTGCGCTCGATGAGCTCGTACGCTTTGGCTACGTGGCGCGCGGCCTTCTCGAGATTGGCTGCCTGACGTCGTGTCAGTTCCGTCGGGCTCGCCTCGAGCGCGGCGAGCTGGCTCTGAAGTTCGACGAGCTTCGGATGACCCGGCTGCACCCACGCGATCTGCGGGATCAGGCGGCGCAAAGCATCGGCATCGCGAACAGACCGGGCGTGCTCGGCTTCCTGAGCGAGCACGTTCGCAATGCGCTGCTTGCCGGCCATCGCCTCGGGCTGCCCGGGCTGCAGTTGAAGGACTTCCTGGTATCGGTCGGCCGCGCTCGCGCCTGAGGGCAGAGCCAGCGAGCCCTGTGCGTACAACGTCTGCGCGGACGCGAGCAGCTTCTCAATCTGTTCCTGCTTCGCTGCTTGCGCCGCAGCCTGTTGTTCCGCTTCGCGCCTGCGCTGCTGCTCCAGTTGCCGCTGCCGTTCGGCCTGTCTCTGCGCTCGTGCTTCCGCAAGCTGGGCGATACGCGCGGCTTCGGCAACAGGGTCGAGCTCTTCCGCGATCGCCTCCGGTTCTGCTGTAGCCACTGGAGCTGGAGCGATCGAGCTGTCTGCTGTTTGCTCCCTCAGCGATGGGGAGGCGGTCGCCGCCGCTGGTGTGGCCGCCACGAGCGCCGGCGCTCGTGCGACTTGCTCTTCGGGCGATTCATTGCTCTGTACGCGGATCAGGATCGCGACGAGCAGGAGTGCCGCGACTCCGGAGCCGATCCCCATTGCCGTGCGCTTGTCGATCGCGGGCTTCGACGGCGTGATTTTCGACCACGGGATCTTCGGCAGCGGCGGGACCCTGGTCCACAGGTCCTTCAGTTGCGTGGAAAGCGTAATGACCGATGCCTTCGCCTTCGCTGGCAGTGTTCGAAGCAACGGCGCCGACCTGAGTTCCTCCGGGAGCGGCCGCAGCAGGGTCACATCAGCGGTGCGGTAGTGAGACTCGAGATGTCGCAGCGCCTTCAATATCTCCGAGCCGCTCGCAAAGCGTTCACCGCGTTCCTTTGCGGTGAGCTTGTTGAGGAACGCCTGGTACATCGCGAGGTTTGCTGGCAGCGTCGGTAACGGCTCGCTCAGATGCTTCAGCGCGACCGACAGCGTCGAGTCGGCGCGGAACGGCACGGTGCCCGTCAGGATTTCGTAGCAGACGATGCCGAGCGAATAGAGGTCGGAACGGCCATCGAGTTCCTGTCCCTTCACCTGTTCCGGGCTCATGTAGCTCGGCGTGCCGACAAGCATGCCGGCCATCGTGAGCGACGTGCCGCTGTCGACGGCGCGTGCGATGCCGAAATCGGTGAGAACCGGTGTGCCGTCCTCGCGAAAGAGAATGTTCTCGGGCTTGATGTCCCGGTGCACGAAGCCCTTGCGATGCGCCAGGTCGAGTGCGGGGCAAAGCGCCATGCACACGTCACTGACCAGTTGCGGACTGCCGAGGCCCTGCAGGATGCGTTGCTTGAGATCTCCGCCCGGCAGGTATTCCATCGACAGGTAGTGATACGGCTTGTGCTCGCCGACATCGAATACAGGCACGATCGATGCGTGATGCATGTGCGCGACGATGCGCGCCTCGCGCATGAAGCGCGTCGTGAAGCTCGGATCCGAGTTGAGCAGCGGCGACATGATCTTGAGCGCCACTTCGCGCTCGAAGCTCTGCTGGATCGCGAGGTACACGGCGGCCATGCCGCCCTGGCCCAGCTTGCGTTCGATGCGATAGCCGGGAACGGTGATCGACTCGGACATTGGCACAGCATCCTGCTGTTCTCGGAGGGACGCCGAGTGTAGACGGTTTTTACCGAATGGGAGCCATCGGAACAGCCGCGATCCGCGGGTCCAACGCACCCGAACGGACGACCACGAGAGCGGATTGCTTACATCTCTCGCGACTCAGTCATGTCATGAACGGTGTGCGCACGAACGGCCAGTTCTTCCTGCCGTTCGCTTGCGACGAGTGCGCCGTCCCAGAGCGCCCAAACTCGCCTCGACTCCTTTCCTAACTAACCACTAACCGCCAACCGCTAACCGCTTCTCCTTAGGAACTGTCTCCGATCGCGCGCGTTGCCTTCTCGTCTCTCTTCTCGATAGCCAACGCAAGGAGAAGTTTCATGCCACGTTCCAGCACCGCGCGTCGCGCCTCGACCCGCACTGCGCGCAAAGATGCAATCAGCCTCCTGAAGGCTGATCACCGTCAGGTCGAGAAATGGTTCGGCGAGTTCGAAAAGGCGCGCGCCGACTCGCGCAAGACGCAGCTCGCTGCTCAGATCTGCCTGGCCTTGCGGGTCCATACGCAGATCGAAGAGGAGATCCTCTATCCCGCGTTCTTCGAAGCCACCGAGGATACGGAGCTTCATCACGAGGCGATCGTCGAACACGATGGCGCAAAGCGCCTGATCGAACAGATCGAAGCCTCCGGTCCGGACGAAGAATTCTTCGATGCCAAGGTGAAGGTCCTCTCCGAAATGATCAAACATCACGTCAAGGAAGAGGAGCAGCCCGGCGGCATGTTCGCCGAAGCGAAGAAGGCCAAGATGGATCTGAAGGAACTCGGTGAACAACTCGCAGCCCGTAAGGCGGAGCTGATGGGCGAGTCATCGGCGAACGGCAGAAAGCGGACGCAGCGGGGAACGCACGCGAATGCATGATTCGGAAGCGGGCTGGCCAGCTAGCTATCAGCTGGCAAGCCAGAGGGTGTAGTCAGTATCGAGTCATTCCCGCGCAAGCGGGAGCCCATCTGAATCTGCATCAGGATGGACTCCCGCCTGCGCGGGAGTGACGGAAAACTCATCGTCGATTGCGCGCGTCGCGCTGCTGCCCGCTCTCATAGTCGCCCCATCAGCAGGAGAACGATGAGCACGACGACCACGAGACCCAGCAGGCCGCTGGGACCGTAGCCCCACCCGGTGCTGTAAGGCCACGACGGCAATGCGCCTACGAGCAGCAGGATGAGAACGATGAGAAGAATGGTGCCCAGCGACATGACGGATCCTCACGACGTGATGTGCTGTGACAACGCCCATCGCTGTCGAAAGTTCGTGGGCGACGCAGGAACAATTGCGTATGGGTGATCTTTCCCTTCTGGCGATACATCTGCGGAGAGGATCAACGCATGGCGCGAACTGCGGCTCGGCGGCGTGAGGGGCAAAGACCATCCTCGACGGCTTCGGTGCATCGCAAGCTCCAGCGTGGGATCGACAGGAAGGATCAAAAGGCGCAGGCGAAGCAATCCGGCTCGGCGCCGCAAACAGGCGCGCGTCGATATCCAGTCCCGCCTTTTCCCAAACAGCACATCGCGAAACCTGGCAGCGAGGCGCAACTCGAGCCGGCACCGATGTACGACGCGCCCTTCTACAAAGGTTCGGAGAAGCTCCTCGATAAAGTCGCGCTGATCACCGGTGGAGACTCCGGCATCGGCCGCGCAGTCGCGACGTTGTTCGCGCGGGAAGGGGCCGACGTCGCGATCGTGTATCTGGAAGAACACGGCGACGCAAAGGAAACGCAGCGTGCCGTGGAGGAAGAAGGGCGCCGGTGCCTGCTGATCGCGGGCGATGTGACCGCGAAGGCGTTCTGTGCCAAGGCCATCGAACAGGTCGTCGACGAGTTCGGTCAGCTGGACATTCTCGTGAACAACGCGGCGTTTCAGTTGCACGCGAAGTCCATCGAAGACATCACCGAGGAGCATTTCGACGAAACGCTCAAGACCAATCTCTACGGCTACTTCTACATGACGAAAGCGGCCGTGCCGCACCTGAAGCGGGGCGGCGTGATTCTGAACACGGGATCAGTGACTGGCCTGGAAGGGAGCAAGCACCTTCTGGACTACTCGACCACCAAGGGCGGCATTCACGCGTTCACGAGATCGCTGGCGGGCCAGTTGATCGAACGCGGTATTCGCGTGAATGCAATTGCGCCAGGCCCCGTGTGGACGCCGCTCAACCCGGCCGACAAGAAGGCCGCTGACGTGTCCAAGTTCGGCTCGGATACGCCGATGAAACGTCCGGCGCAACCGGAGGAGATTGCACCGGCGTATGTGTTTCTGGCCTCGTCGCAGTGCTCGAGTTACATCACGGGCGAGATCCTGCCGATCATCGGCGGGTATTAGGCCTGTGGGTCCGACTTCAGTCGGACGTCATGCGAAGCACTCCGTCATTGCCGCGAAAGCGGGAATCCATCCTATCCGAATCCGGATGGACTCACGCTTTCGCGCGAGTGACATCACGCCCCCGTCAGCTGCGCCACGCTCGTCACCACGAACACCAACCCCAACCGCAGGATGACATCACCGCTCAGAAACTCCGCGGGCGCATGAATCCATCGTCGACGCTCGTAACCGCGGAAGATGAACGCGCACGCCAGCGTCGAAAGCAGCACAGCCAGGCGGTCCTGAAAGACCGTATCGACGAGCAATCCAACCGACGGAACCAGCAGCAACGTTCGCCAATAGGCAGCCGGTGCCACGAGAGGACGTAGAAGGGTCTGCATGAACACTCATCTCGACTTCGACGGCGCGCATCATCCCGAATCCGCGCGCGCATCTGCGTTTGACAGTCGATTATTGAGAATGCGCACGCACTTGCGATCGTCGGGGTTGACAACGACGAGTGGCGTGCTGCTCCCTGGAGTCGTTGCGGTGGATTCAGGTGTCATGCCTTTGACACGGCCCAGGCATTGGAGAAGGTACTCGCACAGTCTCCAGCTGAGCCGAGGACATGCGGTTCCCCCTAGTATTCACGGGGTTTCCCTATTTGTTCTCCATAGTGCCCTGTGATGGCATCGCCAGTGCGAACCACTTCAGGGGGTGGGCGATGCCAGAACAACAACCGGGCAATGCAGGCGTCGATCTCGATTTGCTGCCGCTCGCCGCGCCATGTCGAGTGCTTGCGCCGTCTGCGCCGCTTCACTGGCTGCGCATGGGATGGAGCGACTTGCGCCGCGCGGGTTTGCCGAGTCTTTTCTACGGAATGCTGCTCACTGCGCTGAGTGCGTTGATCGCGTACGCGACCTGGCGCTTCGGCACGCTTGCTTTGTATCTCGGCCTCGCGACGGGCTTCGTCTTCATCGGCCCGTTCCTTGCGATGGGCCTGTATTCCATCAGCTACCAGCTCGAGATCGGCCGCAAGCCCACACTCTCGTACAGCCTCCAGGAGGGTCGGTCGCATCTGCCGGATACACTCGTGCTCGGCCTCTGCCTGCTCGTCGTTCTTCTGGTCTGGGCCCGCGCCGCTACGGTCATGAGCATTTTTCAGCCCGATCATGCGATCGACGCGTGGACCGACCTGCTCGCCTACTTCGGCATCGGAGCGCTGGTCGGCCTGTTCTTCGCATCCATCGTTCTCGCCGCGACCGCATTCTCGCTTCCGATGCTGCTCGATCGACGCACGGATGCCATCACCGCGGTCGTGACCAGCATCAATGCGACGTTGCGTAACAAGCTGACGTTGGCGCTGTGGGGCGCGTTGATCGCGTGCCTCGTGTTGATCGGCTTCGCAACGTTCCTCGTCGGGTTCGTGATTCTGATGCCGCTCATCGGTCATGCGACATGGCACGCGTATCGCAGCGGGATCGATGCGTCGGCGTGGCCGCCGACGCATGAGGAGGCGGAAACGGTCAACCCTGCGCCAGATCGAGATCCTTGAATCTCACCAGCTGCTTGTACACTGGACTACAGGTGAGGTCGTTGCTACTACACGTGTCATAGAGTAGGATCGCGGCGTCAACGGCGAAGCACCGGGTCCACCATGGCAAGATGCATCGTGAGGCACTCGCTCATCATCGTCGTCAGTGCGATGTGCATTGCGAGCGCGAAAGCGCATCACGCACCGACCGAGTACGACTTTCAGCAGGTCGTCGAGATGGAGGGCACGCTCGTCGAAGTGAGTTGGCGGAATCCGCATGTGCGGATCCGCATGCGGACGGGCACCGATGCGACCGGCCAGCCAGTCATCGTCGATATCGAAGGCAGCGCCTTGAGCGTGATGCGACGAACGAACGCGACGGCTCAAGGACTCCACGTCGGCGACAAGGTGCGGGTAGCCGGTCATCCCTCGCGACGGGGTCCGGGGCGTCTGCTTGGCTTGAATCTGCTGCAGGCCGATGGGAGGGAGCTTCTATTCGAGCCCGGGGGAGTGCCCCGCTGGACCACGGCACCGCTCGGATCAGAGACGAACTGGTTCGATCAACGCAACCTGGAGTCCTCCAGGTCGGGGATTTTTCGAGTCTGGAGTTCACGGTTCGATGAGTTCCTGGCCTGGAATCCTGAACAACCGCCGCTCACGGACGCCGCTCGCCGCAAGGCGGCCGCGTGGGATCCCGTGAACGACTCCGTCACCCAGGGCTGCTCGCCGGTCGGCATGCCTAC
This sequence comes from Povalibacter uvarum, assembly GCF_014202975.1. Classification (GTDB taxonomy): domain Bacteria; phylum Pseudomonadota; class Gammaproteobacteria; order Steroidobacterales; family Steroidobacteraceae; genus Steroidobacter; species Steroidobacter uvarum. Next base: position 516,939 of record NZ_JACHHZ010000006.1, on the reverse strand, counting down.
GATCATGGACAATCCGTATCCGTTCGAATTCGTGCGCCAGGCAGGCACGATCCTGCTGAAGATGGAGATCTATGACGCTGTCCGGGTCATCCATACGGGCGATACACGGCGAGAGTCGCTGCAAAAAGGTCTGCTCGGGCGCTCGATCGGGCATTGGGAGGGCGACACTCTCGTCGTCGCCACCGATGGCATTACGTGGGCCCATTTCGATCACCAGGGCACGCCGTTGAGTCCTGCAACGTCCATCGTCGAACGCTTCACCCCCGCGGCCGACGGATCCCGCTTGCAGTACACGATGATCGTCACCGACCCGGTGAACTTCACGCGGCCGATGGAGCTCACCAAGTCATGGATGGCACGAGCCAATGAATCCGTGAAGCCCTACGAGTGCCTTGAGCGCTAGGCGTCACGCGCTCAGGACTGGGCGCCTTGCGGTCACGGCTTTGAAATGGCGCGCCCGGAGAGATTCGAACTCCCGACCCTCTGGTTCGAAGAAAGAAGAATAGTTTCCTCGATTGTCCCATGGTTGTCTGCCGCTGCCAGATCCGAGCGAAGTCCTGCCGTGGGCCGCTTTCATTTGCGTGGGCGGCTCGCGGCAGGCGACCTTCAGCGCGGCGCTAGTCGAAGTTATAAACTTCGGTGATGGGACCGATCCTGCTCCTCGACAAGTCTTCTTTACACCGTCTCAGTCACGCGGAGCTGAGTCGGGTTGGCATGCACTATATGGTCGTTGCTCCGCCGGTGCTCTTCTTCGAGTTGCTGGGGGATCTGTCGAAGTATGAGGCCGAGCGCGCGGACGGCGTGGTCGCGACACTTTCGCGCAACCTGCATGTGGCTCATCCGAGGGTGTGCTCGGATGCGCGTGACTGCGCCTTGGCCAGCCTGATGGGTCATCCGGTCCCAATGGAAGGTCGCATTCCCATGCCCGGTGGCATTCGTGTCCCGGATCCGACCGGGGGGTACGGTATCGTTTTCGACCATCCCCCGGAACTCGACGCAGTTCTCCGATGGCACGTCCGGCGGTTCACAGACGATGAGCGGGCTCAGTCGCTGCACTATCGAGAGTCGATCAAGTCGCTCGATATGGAAGCTTTTCAGAAGCAACTGCGGAAACTTCACCCGAATCTCTCGGGTCTGAAATCGATTCGCGACGTGGTGCAGTTCGTCGATACGATGCTCGCGCAGCCGACGTATCAGCGGTTGTTCGTCTCGCTCGCGAGTTTGGAAGCGAAGGTGCCCGCGCGGCTCCGAGCCGCAATCATGTTGCGCTGGGATCGGGAACGAGTAGGCACGCTACAACAGTTCGCGCCGTACGCTCATCACTTCTTGCGGGTCAGCATGACCTTCTACATCGGCCTGCAGGTCGGCGCGATCACAACGCGAAAGACGAACTGGATTGACCTCGAGTACTTGCGATATCTGCCCTTTTGCCACGCCTTCTCCACCGGTGATCAATTGCAGCTGGATGTCGCTTCCGAAATGCTGCGACTCAAACAGGAAGTCGTACCGGCCGATGTGCTGAAGGCAGATATGGCGCGATTGGCTGAATGGTGGCAATCCCTGTCCGAAGAGGAACGCGTGTGTCACCGTCACGATTACGGATCGCAGCCGCCGCCGTCAATCGACTCCCACGCGGCGACGGTCTGGCAGAAAAATTTCGGACCTCCGAAGAGAAATACTAAGCCGAAGATGACCGACGAAGAGCGGAAGGCTTTGTACGAGGAGTTCCGGCCACGCTTCGAGGCGATGCAGAAGGCGCTTCAGGAGCACCGTCGCCACAGGAAGTGAACCGGCGTCCGTGCGATCTGAACTTCGCACGCGGTCCCTTAAATCTGCGGAAGGTCCGCCATCGTGATGAGTGTCCCCGGTGAGCCGGCAGCGTGCTCTCCGAGCTTTCGGATAACACGCCGTACCGCTTCCTCCAGCCATTGCTTCTCAGCGGGAGACAGATCCTGGAATTGCCCCGGGTTGTTCGCTTTCCTTGCGGTCGCCTCATCCCCCTTCGTCGAACTCAGGTGACCCATCGTGTCTAGGATCTTGCGTTCGATCTGAAATATCTGCGAAGCGAGTGCTCTCCCACCAGCGGCGGTCTGAAGCAGTGTCAGAACGAAGTAAGCCATGGACTGAAGCGGTTCGTTTCCAGCCCGGTACCGCAACCACCTTCGGTAGGCAGCCGTTACGTCTGTCGTGGCGCTGAAGGCTGTGGGCGGGTTTGGGTATTCGCTGCATGTGAGGCGTACAACTGCGCTGCTGCCGATCATCACCATCGACGCCCCTTCGAGGCTACAAACAATAGAACCACCCGGCTCAGGTGGCGCGCGGTCCACGACTTCAACGCGCTCGAATTCGAAGCGAACCATTCCGAAGTTCGAGTTGAGATCGGTGCTGATCTCCCACGCGCTAAGAAATGGATCAATCGCCGCGCGCGCCTCGTTCGCGCTGGCGAAGTGTTCCACTGGAATCACTCGAAGATAGCCATCCGACAGCGTGAACTCTCCGAGGTGATTGGAGAAGTTAATCGGCCTTGGATTGTTGTACGAGATCGTTTCCGCAGATCCGACCTTGTAATGAATGGCTTCGACGTGAGGGTCGCGCATTGCGTGCCTTTCAGTAACTAGCTATCACCGCGTGAAGGACCAGAGAACGCCGTGATATGCATTCACCAACGCGAACCCAAAAAGAACGTAACCAGAAATGCCAACGGCGATTGCTGTGTAGCGCAGCCAGTCACCCCAGGTGGTGTAACGATTCTTTTCACCCTCATCAGCCGCCGCATAACACGCCTGGCTGAAGTAGCGAAATGCAAAGCCAACTGCCCCGCAAAGCACACCGATGCCGAACTGCAGGAGTGGCAGAGCGAGGTACCGTGCAAGCAGATCGCCACCGGACCTAGTTGCGAGATTGCTCATGACGCCCATTAAGGCAATTACGGCTCCCCCGTTGATCACTAGCAGCGTTTGCAGCCCAGTCTTGCCGGTTTCGAGCACCGCTCGAAACATCTCGATACTCTGTTCGTTCGCAGCGGCGTACTGCGCCAGCAGCCCTTCGTGTTCTCGTTTGCGATGCTCGTTGGAATTGGCTGCGTCCTTCTGAAGTGCGTCGAGGTAAGCCGCCAGTGCCACCACCTGCACCTGCGTCATGCCTTTCGCTTCAAGCTGTGCGACTTGGCGCCTGAAGGCGTCGATTATTTCTTGCGCTTCCATGTGTCTATGCACCTGTGGCTACCGAACTGTGCCTCTCACGTCGGCGTCGACTAACGGTCGATGGCCAATCGGATGACGGTACCCACCTGAAGGCTACCTCGGATCCAACTCAGCAAAAATTTTGTAGCTTATTGATTTATATGGCGCGCCCGGAGAGATTCGAACTCCCGACCCTCTGGTTCGAAGCCAGATGCTCTATCCAACTGAGCTACGGGCGCGTGTACTGAGAAGCTGAAGAATAGCGCATGGGCAACGGCGGCCCGCGCGGGCGCGCATTGTACTGAACCTCCCCGGAAAAGTGTCCGCCAAAAGTGTCCGCTGCCTGTCCGGCCACCCGCCCGGACACCCGGACGGCCGCTTCCCCGGCCACCCCAGAACCGCGCTTTTCCCGCGGAATTTCCCCATTTTTCGCTCCTGGCACAGCCCGTGCAACGTAGGTAGGCAAGCGACACCCGGACAGGTGCGCGGGAGCAGGATCATGAAGACAGCGGCAATCCAGTTTACGGCCCGGTTATCGGCAATGACCGTCAGTGCGGGGGCGCTCGCCGTCCTGTTGATGGCGCCTCCGGCTCGCTCGGTCGATAGGGATACGACGATCGAGCAGCAGCAGATCGCGCACCTGGAAACGCTGATGACCCGGCACGACGTCCGCAACGCGCTCGACCTGCCGCGCGATGCCGAGGAAGCCTGTGCGACGACTCACCAGGAGCGTGGCTGATGATTTCCGCACTTCCCACCGGCGATCGCGAGAAGGTCACGCGCATTCGCGACACCTCGGCGCAGGACCGGCCTGTCGACCAGGAGCCGCTGCAGCGCAAGCGCCGGTATCAGTTCATTGCCGCGGGCGTCGGCGGACTGCTGGTCCTCATCATCCTCGTGCTGCTGGTCAGGAACTGGCTGGGCGCCGAGGTCTCGATTCCCCTCGATCGTGTGCGAATTGCTGAAGTGACTCGCGGACAGTTCACGCGCGACGTCTCGGCTCAGGGCACCGTCGTTGCGGCCGTCAGCCCGACGCTGTTCGCGGTTGCACCGGGCACGGTCCATTACATCGTGCAGGCCGGTGACACAGTGAAGAAGGGCGAGCCGCTCGCGCAGATCGACAGCCCGGAGCTCAAAAATGAGCTCGAACGCGAGCAGGCAACGCTGGCCAGTCTCGAAGTGGCGGTCCAGCGCCAGAGCATCGACACGCGTCGCCAGCTGCTGACCAATCAGCAGACGATTGACCTCGCGAACGTCGAGATTCAGGCAGCGCAGCGCGAGCAGCGTCGTGCCGAGGATTCCTGGAGCAAGCATCTCATCAGCGAGCGCGACTATGAGAAAGCGCGTGACGAGGCCGCTGCCGCCGCCGTCAATCACAAGCACTCGGTCGAGAACGCGGAGCTGCAGAAAGAAAGCCTGCAGTTCGAGCTGAGCGCACGTCGTCTCGAACGCGATCGTCAGCGCCTGGTCGTCAAGGAGCTGCAGCGCCGCGTCGGCGATCTCGAAATCAAATCGCCGGTTGACGGCATCGTCGGAACGCTCGCGGTGAATGAACGCGCAGCGGTCGCACAGAACGCCGCCGTCATCACGGTCGTGGATCTCACCGCGTTCGAAGTCGAGTTCCAGGTGCCGGAAACCTACGCCGACGACCTGAAGCTCGGGATGGACGCGGAAGTCGTCTACTCGACGCAGAAATTCGCAGCGCTGGTGAGCGCGGTGTCCCCCGAAGTGCGAAGCGGCCAGGTCACCGGCCGGCTGCGTTTCTCCGGCGAAGTCCCGCGCGGCCTGCGTCAGAACCAGCGCTTGTCCACCCGCATCGTGCTCGAACAGCGCGACGGCGTCCTGAAGGTCGCCCGCGGCCCGTTCCTCGACACCAGCGGCGGCCGCGTCGCCTACGTCGTGCAGGATGACATCGCCACCCGCGCCACGATCCGCACGGGCAGCACGAGCGTCAACGAAGTGGAGATCCTCGAAGGGCTCAGCCCCGGCGACCGGATCATCATTTCGAACCTCGGCGAGTTCGAACGTGCCGCAACGGTCAGATTGACGGACTGAAGCGGTTGGCGGTTGGCGGTTAGCGGTTAGTCAGAACCGGAAAGTCGCCAACCCACGCCCAGTCCCAGTGAATGCTGTTCTTTTTTCTGAACCAACCGCTAACCGCTAACCGTCAAGCGCTTCGAGGTCCTTATGCTTCACATGCAGAACATCAGCAAAGTCTTCCGAACGGAACTCATCGAGACGCATGCGCTGCGGGACTTCAACCTGCATGTGAAGGAAGGGGAGTTCGTGGCCGTGACGGGGCCGTCGGGTTCGGGCAAGACGACGTTCCTCAACATCGCGGGGCTGCTGGAGACCTTCAACAGCGGCACGTATCAGCTCGATGGCCAGGATGTGAGCCGGCTTTCCGATGACGATCGCTCGCGCATCCGCAACCAGAAGATCGGTTTCATCTTCCAGAGCTTCAACCTGATTCCGGACCTCGATCTGTTCGACAACGTCGATGTGCCGCTGCGCTACCGCGGATTCAATGCGGCCGAGCGCAAGAAGCGCATCACCGAATCGCTCGAGCTCGTCGGCCTGGCTTCGCGCATGAAGCACATTCCCGCGCAGCTTTCGGGCGGTCAGCAGCAGCGCGTGGCGATTGCTCGTGCACTCGCGGGTACGCCGCGCTTTCTGCTGGCGGACGAACCGACCGGTAACCTCGATTCGCTGATGGCACGGCAGGTCGTCGACCTGCTCGAAGACATCAACCGTCGCGGCACGACGATCGTGATGGTTACGCACGATCCTGAGCTCGCGCGCCGTGCGCATCGCAACGTTCACGTGATGGACGGTCAGGTCACGGACCTGCAGCCGTTCGCGGCGAAGCCGCTGATCCGCCCGGAAGCCGTGGCGGCCGGAGTCTGAGGGGGTTCAGGAACGCGAAGGTCAGGCGGCCATCGGCTGCGAACGATGGCCTCCTGCCTTCGCGGGAATGAACGAAGTCGACACTTACACCTGAAGTCACTCTCTCATGTTCAACTATTACGTTCGCCTAGCCCTCAAGAGCCTGCGCCGCACGCCGGTCGTTGCCGCGCTGATGATCGGCGCCATCGCGCTCGGTGTCGGCGTGTGCATCACGACGCTGACGGTCTATCGCCTGATGTCGGGCAATCCGATCGAGCATCGCAACGACGTGTTGCGCGCGGTCACGCTCGACAACTGGGATCCGAATCAGCCATGGGACGATCGCCGCCCGGAGCTGCCTCCGTATGAACTGACGTATCGCGATGCGATGGCGCTGTTCGAGTCGGACATTCCGTCGCGACAGGTGATGATGCGCAAGGGGCCGTTCGTCGTCGAAAGCGACCCGGCACTCGGCGTGAAGCCGTTCCTCGTCGAAGCACGTCTCACGACCAAGGACTTCTTCTCGATCTTCGACGTGCCGTTCGAATACGGCGGCGGCTGGGATGCGGCAGCGGATCAGGGTGCGCAGCGCGTCGTCGTGCTGTCGAAGGAAACGAACGACAAGATCTTCGGCGGCCAGGACAGCGTCGGCAAGAACGTCCGCCTCGATGGCAAGGACTACAACGTCATCGGCGTTCTGGCCGAGTGGACGCCGACACCGAAGTTCTACGATCTGAACAACGGTTCGTTCGACGGCATCGAGGAAGCGTTCGTCCCCTTCAACATCGGCCAGATCGATCAGGTCCAGCCGGGCGGCAACGTGAACTGCTGGCGCACGCAGCCGCTGAACTCGTTCCAGGACTTCCTCGAGAGCGACTGCGTGTGGATCCAGTACTGGGTCGAGCTGAAGGGGCGCGACAAGGTCGAGGCCTACCAGAGCTTCATCGACAGCTACGTGCAGGAACAGAAGAAGCTCGGTCGTTTCGAGCGTCCGCTCAACAACAAGCTGCGTACACCGGAAGAGTGGCTCGAGATCAATCGCGTCGTCGCGAGCGACAACAGCGTCCTCGTCGGTCTCTCGTTCATGTTCCTTGCGGTTTGCCTGCTGAACATGATCGGACTGCTGCTCGCCAAGTTCCTGGGTTCGGCACCGCTCGTCGGATTGCGGCGCGCTCTCGGTGCCACGCGCCAGACGATATTCAATCAGCATCTCGTGGAAGTCGGCGTCATCGGCATCGCCGGCGGCGTTCTCGGCATCGGCCTCGCTGGCCTCGGATTGCTGGGCGTCCGTCAGCTCTACGAGAACTACGACACGCTCACGCGGCTCGACGTCACGATGTCGTTGACCGCGCTCGTGATCGCGATCGCCTCCGGAGTGCTCGCGGGGCTGTACCCGACGTGGCGGGTGTGCCGGGTGCAGCCGGCCGCGTATTTGAAGACACAGTGAAGCAAGCCGGCTAGTCGCGAGCTACGAGCGGCTGGCCAGATCAGGACACGTACGAATCGGTAACTTCTGGCTCATTGCTCACAGCTCACAGCTTTCGAGGTTCTCCCATGGAATTCCGTCCCATCCTCAGCGCCATGCTCCGCAACAAGACCGGCGTCTTTCTCGTCGGCTTGCAGATCGCGCTGACCCTGGCCGTCGTCGCGAACGCGGTGTTCATCATCATGCAGCGCGTGGAGAAGATCGGCCGGCCGCCGGGCATCGATTCGGCCAACCTGATCTTTGCGCAAAGCTACGGATTCGGGCCGAACTACGACCATCGCGACACCGTGCGGCGCGACGTCGACATGCTGCGCGCGATACCGGGCGTGGTCGCCGTCACTGCGCTCAATGGAATCCCGATGTCGGGCGGGGGGCGGCAGAGCGGCTACACGATCGAGCCGCCGACGCCGCAGCCCAATCCGACGACGAGCAATATCTACTTCGTGGATGAACACGGCGTGGACGCGCTCGGCGTCAAGCTCATCGAAGGTCGCGCATTCACGGAAGCGGAGATCCAGTACAACGAGAATCCGACCAACTCGGACTTCGCTCCGTCCGTGATCATCACGCAGGCTGTCGCGCAACAGATGTTCGGCGACGGCCCCGCGCTCGGCAAACCCATCTACGACAATCTCGGTCAATCGGCGATCGTCATCGGCGTGATCGAGAACATGCTCGGTGCATGGGTAGGGTTCGATCAGCCGTCGAACGTGATGCTGCAGCCGCGCCTGTCGAACGGCCCGACGATCCGCTATGCCATCCGCACGGAGCCGGGGCGTCGCGACCAGCTCGTGCCCGAGGTCGAGAAAAAACTGGCGGAATCGAATCTGAATCGCGCCGTGACCTGGGTGCGCCCGCACACGTACTGGGTGGAGCGCAGCTATCGCGCCGACAGCCGCATGGTTGCATTCCTGAGCGTCATCGTTTCGCTGATGGTGCTCGTCACCGCACTCGGTATCGTTGGCCTGGCGAGCTTCCACGTCAGCGTGCGCACGAAGCAGATCGGCACGCGCCGTGCGGTCGGTGCGCGCCGCATCGACATCATCCGGTACTTCATGATCGAGAACTGGCTGCTGACGACCGGCGGCGTTGCTTTGGGGTTGGTGCTGGCCTTCGCGTTCGGTCACTGGCTCAGCAGCACTTACTCGCTGCCGCGCCTGGAGCCGCTCTATCCCGTTGCAGGGGTGGTGTTGCTGTGGATCCTCGGCCAGATCGCCGTATTCGTTCCGGCCCGCCGGGCCGCAGCGATTCCACCTGCGATCGCCACCCGAACCGTGTGAATGAACGCGCGGGCGTGTAAGGTGTGACGCCGCTATGTCTACCATTCTCATCATCGACGACAACGACGCAGTACGGACTGCGCTCGAGGTGCTGCTCTCGCTGCAGGGTCATCGCATCCTGACGGCGAACGGGCCGGCCGAAGGAATGCGCGCTCTTGTTTCGCACGAGGTCGATCTCGTTCTCCAGGACATGAATTTCCGCAAGGAAGCGACATCGGGCGAAGAAGGTGTCGCGCTGTTTCGCGCGATCCGCGAACGACACCCGACGCTTCCGATCGTTCTGCTGACGGCATGGACGCATCTGGAAACCGCCGTCGAGCTCGTGAAGGCGGGTGCCGCGGACTATCTCGCAAAGCCCTGGGACGATGCCCGGCTGCTGACGACTGTCCGCAACCTGCTCGAACTGCGACAGCTGTCGGTGGAGAAGGAGCGAGCCGTTCGGAAGCGTGCGGAATCCAGAGCCGCGCTGACTGCGCGATTCGATCTGTGCGGGCTCGTCTTCGAAAGTGACGCGATGCGTGATCTGGTCACCAAGGCCACGCACGTCGCACCGGCCGAAGTGCCCGTGCTCATCACGGGGCCCAACGGGTCCGGAAAGGAAATCATCGCGGCGATCATCCAGGCGAATTCGTCGGTCCGCAGCGGTCCCTTCGTGAAGGTCAACGTCGGCGCTCTCCCGAAAGATCTGATGGAAGCCGAGCTGTTCGGCGCTGAGGCGGGTGCCTTCACTGGCGCGACCAAGGTGCGGCAAGGCCGGTTCGAAGCGGCTGACGGCGGCACACTCTTTCTCGACGAGATCGGCAACCTGTCGCTCGAAGGCCAGGCGAAGCTGCTGCGCGTGTTGCAGACTGGCGAATTCGAACGCCTTGGCAGCAGCGTGACTCGCCGTGTCAAAGTCCGGGTGGTCAGTGCGACCAACGCGGATCTTCGGGCTGGAATCGCGGACGGACGGTTCCGTGAGGACTTGTTCTATCGACTGAACGTCATCGAACTTCGAGTGCCGCCGCTGGCGGAGCGGACGGATGACGTATTGCCTCTCGCGCGGCACTTCCTGGAAGGCGGCCGGCCGCTCAGTCAGTCCGCCGAGCGTGCGCTGCTGTCCCACAACTGGCCAGGCAATGTGCGTGAGCTGCTCAACACGATCCGTCGGTCGTCGCTGCTGTCGACCGGGTCGGAAATCACGGCGGCGGACCTCGGACTCGTCACACAAAGCCCCGTCTTCGAGCCCGAGCCGGAACGCGAACCGGATCGTGCCGAGATCGAGCAGGCGCTGGCGCGTGCACGTGGCGTGATCGCTCGTGCGGCCCGCGACCTGGGTCTGAGCCGGCAGGCGCTGTACCGGCGCATGGAGAAACTGGGGCTGAAGGAAGCGACGGGCAGGGCGGAGGAAGGAGAGGGCGACTAGAAGCCACTCCGTCATTCCCGCGAAAGCGGGAATGACGGAGGGCCGCTATGATGGCCCCAACGTCCTGACCTCGTCGGTGTCTCCGCCCTCCATGCAGTTCTCTCTCGAAGGCAGATTCGCACTCCTGTTCGTAGTCCTGGCCACCGCGGTGCTGGCGGCCTTCACCGTAATGTTCATGTGGCTCGGATCCCTATGGATCGCTGCCGGCGTCGCGCTCCTCATCGGCGCGCCCCTGAGCATGTTCGCTGCCCGCCTGCTCACCTATCCCATCACGCGAACGGTGCAGGCGATCAGCGATGGCATCGTCAGCATGAGGGATCGCGATTTCAGCGTGAGCATCACGCCCCCGGCGCACGGCGAGCTCACGGACCTGGTCGAGAGTTACAACGGCCTTGGCGCCTTGCTCCGTTCGGAGCGCCAGGGTCTGTACCAGCGCGAGCTCCTGCTCGACACGGTAATCCAGGCGACGCCGCTGTCGATGGTGCTTACCAACGCTGCCGACCGCGTCGTCTACAGCAACGTCGCTGCGCGCCAGACCTTCCTCGGCGGTCGCAAGCTCGAAGGGTTGTCGTTTACCGAACTGCTGACGTCGGCGCCCGAGCCGCTGCGGCAGGCTGTCGCCAGCGAGGGTGACACCCTGTTCACCATCGATAACGACGGCGAATCCGAGATCTATCACCTGTCGAAGCGCGGCTTCCTGCTCAACAGCCAGATGCATCGCCTGTTCCTGTTGAAGCAGCTGACGCGCGAACTGTCGCGACAGGAAGTCGAGACCTGGAAGAAAGTGATCCGGGTCATTGCCCACGAGCTCAACAATTCGCTCGCACCGATTTCGTCGCTCGCCCATTCCGGACGGCAGCTCGCGGTACGCCCGGAGCCGGCCCAGCTCGAACGTGTGTTCCGCACCATCGAAGAGCGGGCGAAGCACCTGCACTCGTTCATCGACGGCTATGCACGCTTCGCGAAGTTGCCCCGCCCCCGACCGGAGGAAGTGGATTGGTCCGCGTTCCTGCGCTCCCTGCAGGACACCTCGCACTTTCGCCTCGGTGCTCCGCCGCCGGCCCGGACAGCGGTGTTCGATCCGACCCAGATGGAACAGGTCCTCATCAATCTCGTGAAGAACGCGAAGGAGGCGGGCGCACCGCCCGAGAGCATCGACGTCGAGGTCCAGGAGCATGCGGGCGGCTGGCGCGTGCAGGTGCTGGACCGTGGGACCGGCATGACCGACGAGGTGTTACGCGGCGCGTTGTTGCCGTTCTATTCAACCAAACCCTCTGGCGCGGGGCTGGGTCTGACAATTTGTCGGGAAGTTGTCGAGGCGCATGGCGGTCGCCTCTCGCTCGCGAATCGGCCCGATGGAGGGCTGGTCGTGACGCTCTGGATCCCGACGATCGAGCAGACTGAGGGAAAAGATTAAGCCGACTGCCGGAGGTCTTTACACAAACGCGACAATCCGGGTTCGGCCCGCGATTGCAGTGATCGAATGTCCTGACTGACAATACAGCCAAACAATTATTCCTCAGCTGTTTGTCATGGCCGCCAGCGCCGAAAACGCCGAAACCGTCGATACCCTGGGAGTGACCGGTCAGTGGAACCTGGTCGCACTCACGAAGTTTCGTGCGCCTCGCGTTCGCCGCGATGTGCTGACGCGCACGGCGTTGCTCGATCGGCTGTCACGATCGATCGACGAGAATCCAGTCACGCTCGTCTGTGCGCCTGGCGGTTCCGGCAAGACGACGTTGCTCGCGCAGTGGGTGTCCGATCCGCCGCCCGAGACCACGACGCTGTGGCTGACGATCGACTCGGACGACAACGACACGAATCGATTGTTCTCCGCGCTGATCCAGGCCCTCGAACCTCTCGAGCTCACATGGGACGTCGATCCGCATTCGCTCGTCGACAGCGTGGCGGGATCGCGTCCGCAGATGCGCGCCGCGCTCGCGGCATTGGTGAATGCGCTGTGCACGAGTGTCGCAAGGCGCATCGTGCTGGTGCTCGACGACCTGCATCGCATCGAGAAGACTGAAAGCTACGAACTGCTCGATTCGCTGATCGAGCGTCTGCCGGATCACGTCACGATCGTGATCGGCACGCGCGTCGAACCGCCGCTGTCGCTCGCGCGATGGCGCGCCTACGGCGAATTGGGTTCGTTCACGCCCGCTGACCTGCAGTTCACGCCGGAGGATGCGACCGCACTCGCGCTGGCGAAGTTCGGTAACACCCTCGACGCAAGCGCCGTGCAGGAAGCGATGCAGCGCACTCAAGGATGGGCGGCGGGATTGCTGCTGATGCTGCAATCGCGCGCTGGTGCCGCGGCCGCCGGTGCTTTGTCGAAGGGGGACAGCGCGGACTCGAATCGGCATCTCTTCGCGTATCTCGCGCAGGAAGTGCTGGACGAACTGCCCGCGGACCTCCAGGACTTCGTTCTGCGCAGCTCGATCCTCATCGAACTGAGCCCGCATCTTTGCTCGGTCCTTACGGGGCGCACCGACGCGCGGCAGGTGCTGGAATCGCTGTATCGGCGCAACCTGTTCCTCACGGCGATCGACGAGATGACGCCGGTGCTGCGTTTCCACGATCTGTTCCGCGAGTTCCTCGAAGCCGAGCTCGCGCGACGCAATCCGGATCTGAAGCGCGAACTGCACGAGCTGACCGCGAAGGTCGAGCGCACGCGATCACGTGCGATCTACCACCTGCTGGTAGCGCGACGATGGGACGAGGCGATGGAGCGTATCGCCGAGGCCGCGAACGAGCGGCTCGCTCATGGCGGCCTCGCGACCGTCGAACGCTGGATCGACGCGATCCCCGAAGACGTCCGCGCAGGCAACCCGGTGATTTCGTACCTGCGCGGCACGTGCGCCTGGTTCCGCTGGGATTGGCCGCGGGCGAGAAAGGAACTGACGCCCGCCGTGGAAGGGCTCACGGCACCGGAACACACTTCGGAACGCGTCACGGCGGTATTTCATCTCATTGACGCGCTGAACTCATCGGGTGCTCGCGAGGAAGCCCGCCATCGCATCGAGCAGGCCGCAGCGCTGCCGCTCGATACGCTGGGTAAGGCCGAGCTTGCCTTGCAGCAGGCCTGGTGCGCGACGCCTGCGGGCGATCTTGGCGCGGTGGCGAACTACAAGCGCCAGTACATCGAACTGGTCGAGGCCGAGCCCGCGACCATCTGTGCCGCGACTGCCGATCGCATCCACTGCGTGCTCATCGGCATGCCGGGCATCGCTGGCGTTTTCGAGCGTTTCTTCACGGCGTTCAAGCAGATTCGCGGCACGGCCTCGCTGCCCTGGCATATCTCTGCGCTGACGATCGGTGCGTGGGCACACCTGTGGCGCGGCCGTCGCGCCGAGTTGCTCGAAGCGCTTTCGCAGGCCGAAATCGTGCAGCATCAGTTTGGTGGCGTCAGGCTCGCGATCGAGCGGCTGGGGCAGATCCGCTCGATCACCGACATGGTGCTCGGTGACTACGAGCGCGCGATCGAAAAGATGCACATGCACATCAAAGGACTGCAGATCGCCGAGCTGGTCGGTCACAGCGTCGTGTGGCTGCGTGCCTATCGCCATGCCCTCGGTCGCGCGTGCTGGGTGCGAGGTGACGTCGCCGCATTCCGCCAGGTGCTGCCTTACCTGACGGCGGCACCGATGCCAGGTGAATGGCCATTCACCGCCAGTGCCGCAGCCACGGTGCGTGGGCTCGATGCGATGTTCGACAAGGATTGGCGCCGGGCAGAAGTCGCGCTGCGCGAAGCACTCACGACATACGATCAATGCCGCATGCCGATGATCTACTCGGACGCGCGCATCAATCTTGCGTATGCCGTGGCGATGCAGGGCCGCAAGGCCGAGGCCTGGTCGATCTTCGAGCCGGCCTATGACGAAGTGATTCGCGAGACCGCCGTCGGACTGCTGCTCGTCGAGTCGCGCGCCGTGGTCGATGCGTTGCTCGATCTCGTTCCGCCTGTGCAGAAGCGCTCACCGGAGCATGCCGTGCTCATCGAGACGCTCGGCCGCTGGAACGATTCACCGACGCTCGAGCCGACGGAAAAGAAGGGCCTGCTGGCGATACTTTCAGAGCGCGAACTGGAAGTGCTTGCGGAAGTAGCCGCTGGCGCGAGCAACAAGCACATCGCGCGTTCCCTGTCCCTGAGCCTTCATACCGTCAAGCGGCACATCGCCAACATCCTGGACAAGCTGGACTGCGACTCTCGCGGCCAGGCGGCGGATCTGTTCCGGCGTCACACGTGACGCGTGGTGTCTGAGGAGAAGAGAAGATCTCCCCTTCCGAAATGAGCGCATCCGCGGCTTGCATGAGCCTGATTTCCCCGTGGTTCCCCGTGGAAAATCCTCATCTTGCTCTTCGCTACTTCTTCCCTTCCGTCTGCCGCGCAACGGCTTCCGCCGCGGCCTTGATCGCCTCGGGATCGCCGAGGAAGCGACGCGACACGGGCTTCAGGTTGTTGTCGAGTTCGTAGTGGATCGGCACCCCCGTCGGGATGTTGAACTCGATGATCTCCTCGTTCGACATGTTGTCGAGCATCTTCACGAGTGCACGCAGGCTGTTGCCATGCGCGACCACGAGCACGTTGCGGCCCGCTTTGAGCTCGGGAGCAAGCCGCGTGTTCCAGTAGGGCAGCACGCGATCGAGTGTCGTCTTCAGCGACTCGGTCGCGGGAAGTTCTTCGGGCTTCAGGCTCGCATAACGGCGTTCGAACCGCGGATGGCGCTTGTCGTCGAGCGTCAGGGCAGGAGGAGGGATGTCATAGCTGCGGCGCCAGATCTTCACCTGGTCCGCGCCATGCTTTTCGACTGTCTGCGCCTTGTTCAGACCCTGCAGAGCGCCGTAATGACGCTCATTGAGCCGCCAGCTGCGCTCGACTGGCAACCACATGAGATCCATCTCATCGAGGATGATCCACATGGTGCGGATCGCTCGCTTCAGCACTGAAGTGAACACGAGATCGAACTCGAAACCTTCGGCCTTGAGCAGCCTTCCTGCTTCGCGCGCCTCGCCACGTCCCTGATCGGTCAGGTCGACATCGACCCACCCCGTGAACAGATTTTCGAGATTCCAGGTGCTTTGTCCGTGACGGACGAGAACGAGTTTTCCAGGCATAAGGAGAAGCGGTTAGCGGTTGGCGGTTAGTTCAGAATTCGGAAAGCGGACGACCGGAGTGGATCCGCTCTCACTGCGGCTTTATACCAGATGAGCAAGCGGCGCGGCCCAATCGGGTTCGGCCCGGCTGATTGTCCGGGTCCGAACCAACCGCCAACCGCCAACCGCTAACCGCTGCTATTCCGCAATCGCCCTGACCGCCTGCAGTGCCACCGAAAGCGTCGCGAAATCCATCTGCGCCAGGGCCCGCATGTCGTTGACCGTGCTGCGAACGTGGGCGATGGCGGACTCGTTCTTTGCGAGCCACGAATCGACCAGGCCCGCGGGTGCCTTCGACGACTTGCCGAGGACCTGCAGGCAGAGCTTGCGTTGCAGATCGTAGATGTTGTCGCGCAGGGTCGAGCGGGCGACTGCCTGCCAGTGACCTTCGACGCCGAGCTTCTCGATCTGTTCGCGCACCCAGTCGAGGGACAGGGCGGTGCCGAGCCGGAAGTACACGGTCGCGGCGGATTCGATCGCGACGCCGGTTTGTTCCGAGATATCGACCAGGTCGGGGCCCGAGCGCAGCGCCGCCAGGCTCGCCATGCGCTTCGCAAGACCTTCCGGCACCTTCGCGCCGCGGTAGGCCTCGTGCTGGGTGTGGAAGCTGTGCAGGTCAGCACCTGACAGGACTTTGGGCAGCGCGTCGTCGAGCTTCGCGAGCCCGGCTCGCAGACGTCCGACCTGCTGCTCGATGTCGAGCGCGTTCGGATGCCGATGGAGCAGCCAGTACGTGCAGAAGCGCAGCAGGCGCGTCGTCTCGAACATCATCTCGTACTGCGTCTTCGCATCGATCTTCGCATCGAGCGTTTCGATCGCGCTCCAGGTCGAGCGCATGCCGAAGGACTCGCGTGCAATTGCATAAGCGCGGACGACGGAAGCGGCGCTCGTACCGGTGTCCTCCTGTGCGCGACGGGCGAAGCTAGCGCCCATGCGATTGACCATGCTGTTGGTCGTCGCAGTCGCGATGATCTCGCGGCGCAGGCGATGCTGGTTGAGGTACTTGCCCAGGCGTTGCTGCATTTTCGCCGGGAAGTAGCGGTCGAGCTCGTTGCCGAGATACGGGTCTTCGGGAACGTCCGAGTCGATCAGGCGCGTGTAGAGCGCCATCTTTGCGTACGCAATCACGATGGCGAGTTCCGGGCGCGTCAGTCCACGTTTCGCTTTGCGGCGGTCTTCGATTTCCTCCGCCATCGGCAGGAACTCGAGGCCCCGGTCGAGAAGACCTTGCAGCTCCAGCGAGCGGATCGTGTGCACATGCTCCAGCAGGTCCTTCGAGGCACGTGCCTGCATCATCGACAGCGCCTGGCTCTGCAGATAGTTGTCCCGCAGCACGAGGTGGGCGACTTCGTCGGTCATCGCGGCGAGCAGCTTGTTGCGCTTCGCGAGCGTGAGCCCGGCGCGCTTCGGCAGCGAGTTGAGCAGGATCTTGATGTTCACCTCGTGGTCCGAGCAGTCGACGCCCGCGGAGTTGTCGACGAAGTCGGTGTTGAGGCGCCCACCGTTCAGGGCGTACTCGACGCGACCGCGTTGCGAAAGGCCGAGGTTGCCGCCTTCGCCGATCACTTTACAGCGCAGGTCCTTGCCGTTGACGCGAACTGCGTCGTTCGCGCGGTCGCCGACATCGAGGTTTGTTTCGTCGGCGGACTTCACATACGTGCCGATACCGCCGTTCCACAGCAGATCCACCTGCATGCACAGGATGGCGCGGATCAATTCCTGCGGAGTGAGCGTGTCACGATCGAGCCCGAGCATCGTCTGCGCGGGTGTCGAAATGCGGATCGACTTTGCGCTGCGCGGGTAGATGCCGCCGCCTGCCGACAGCAGCTTGCGGTCGTAGTCTTCCCACGTCGAACGCGGCAGCTCGAACAGCCGCTTGCGCTCTGCAAACGTGGTCGCGGGGTTCGGATTCGGGTCGAGGAAGATGTGCTGGTGGTTGAAGGCCGCGACGAGCCGGATGTGGTGCGACTGGAGCATGCCGTTGCCGAACACGTCGCCCGCCATGTCGCCGATGCCGGCCACCGTGAAGCCATAGGATTGCGTGTCGATGCCGATCTCGCGGAAGTGACGCTTTACGCACTCCCAGGCGCCACGCGCGGTGATGCCCATCTTCTTGTGGTCGTAGCCCGCGGAACCGCCGGAAGCGAATGCATCGCCGAGCCAGAAGTTGTATTCGGCCGAGATGCGGTTGGCGATGTCGGAAAACGTTGCCGTTCCCTTGTCGGCGGCGACGACGAGATACGTGTCGTCCGGATCACGACGCACGACGCGCGGCGGCGGCGCGACCTTGCCATCGACGATGTTGTCCGTCACATCGAGAAGCGCACGGATGAACGTGCGATAGCACTCGACGCCTTCACGCTGCGTGTCCTCGCGGCTCGCATTCGCGGGCAGGCGCTTCGGTACGAAGCCGCCTTTCGCGCCGACCGGCACGATCAGCGTGTTCTTTACGTTCTGTGCCTTCATCAGGCCCAGGACTTCCGTGCGGAAGTCCTCGCGTCGATCCGACCAGCGCAAGCCGCCGCGTGCTACGGCGCCCATTCGCAGGTGCACGCCTTCGACGCGCGGTGAATAGACGAAGATTTCGAACGCGGGCCGCGGCTGCGGCAGGTCGGCGATGCTGCGTGGATCGAGCTTGAACGATACATACGATTTGTGCGTCTTCGCTTGCGGGTTCGCCGTATCGAACTGGTAGTGATTCGTCCGCAGCGTGGCCGCAATGGCGTTTGCGAACCGTCGCAGGATTCTGTCTTCGTCGAGGCTCGTGACCTTGTCGAGCTGTTTGGCGAGCTGCTTCTGCAGGCGCGACAGATCGGCATTGCGACGCGCCGCGGGATGTTCCGGATCGAACTGCGTCTCGAAGATCGATGACAGCGTCGAGGCAATCGTCGAGTTCGAAGCGAGCACACGCTCCATGTACGCCTGGCTGAACGTGATGCCGGCCTGGAGGAGGTAGCGGCAGTACGCGCGCAGGATCATCGCCTGACGCCAGGTCAGATTGGCTGCCACGATGAGACGGTTGAAACCGTCGTTCTCCGCCTGGTCGCTCCACGTTGCGATGAACGCATCCGTGAACCGCGTGCCCAACGCTGCGGGATCGATCTTGCGACCGTCGCGGCTCTGCATCTGGAAATCCTGCAGCCAGATTTCGCGATTGCGCGCGGGCGCGATGCGATAGGGCCGCTCGCTCAGCACCGTCAGTCCGAGATTCTCGAGAATCGGCAGTGCCTTCGAGAGCGGAATGGGCGCCGCTGAACGGAAGAGCCGCAGGTGAATCGTGGTGCCCTCGCCCGGAACCAGCCGCATCGCGATGCGATCGCCATCGCTCAGAACTTCATTGATCTGCGTGACGTCGGCCACCGCGGTTTCGGCGTTGACGTCTTCCTCGTAGGCCGCGGGGAAGGCGCTTTCGAGTCGATCCGCGAGTGCGAAGCCATCGATCTCGCCGTGGCGGGCTGCGAGCGCTTCGCGGAGCTGGTCGTCCCAGGTGCGCACGGCGGCGGCGATCTGCTGTTCGAGCGCATCGACATCGACGCGCGGTCCCCCGTCCGGCGGCAGACGCACGATCATATGCACGCGGGCCAGCGCGGATTCGGAGAGCTGGACCTGCGATTCGATCCCGGTCGCCTGCAATCGCTCACGGACGAGGGCTTCGATCTTGTTACGAACCTGCGTGCTGTAGCGGTCGCGCGGTACGAAGATCATGCCGGAGTAGAACCGGTCGAATGCATCCCGGCGCATGAACACGCGAACGCGATGGCGTTCGTACAGATTCACGATGCCGCGGACGATGCGGATCAGGTCGGCGACGCTGGCCTGGAACAGTTCGTCGCGAGGATAAGTTTCCACCACATGCATGACGGCCTTGCCGTCGTGGCTTGCAGGATCGAGGCCGAAGTGTTCGATCACGCGTTCGATCTTGTGGCGCAGCAGCGGAATTTCGCGCGGACTGCGGCTGTAGACGGTCGAAGTAAAAAGGCCGAGGAAGCGACGTTCGCCCGTGACCTTGCCCGACTTGTCGAAGGTCTTGATGCCGATGTAGTCGAGATAGGAAGCGCGATGCACGGTCGACACCGAGTTCGCCTTCGTGATCGTCAGCAGGTCGCGCTCGCGGGCGTGATCCCGCAGATGTCCGGTCAGGGTCGTCGGCGTCAGCTTCTGGTTGCGGCGCTGGCGCAGGATGCCGAGGCCGGTTTCGGGCAGCGGGACCAGCGTGTCTTCGCTGCGGCCGCGCTGGAGCTTGTATTCCCGGTACCCCAGGAACGTGAAGTGATTCGCCTCCATCCACTCGAGCAGGGCGGCGACTTCGCGTGCTTCGTTGGCAGGCACCGGTGTCGAGAGCGTGTCGATGTCCTTCGCGATTTCGAGCGCCTTCTGGAGCATCGCCTTCCAGTCCAGGACGGCGAAGCGTACGTCTTCGATGATGCGATGAAGCTTCTGTTCGAGCTCCTCGAGCCGGCGGGGATCGGCAATGCGATCGATCTCGATGTGCTGCCACGACTCCCGCTTGAACTTGCCCTCGGTCGTGGAGCCGTCATCGACGTCTGTCAGCCGTCCGCCGGCGTCGCGGCGAACGTCGATGATCGGGTGAATCATCAGCTGGATCGTGAGGCCGGCCTGGCTGAGCACCATCCCGATCGAATCGACCAGGAAGGGCATGTCCTCCACGACGACTTCGACGATCGTGTGCGTCGATGACCAGCCGTCGCGGGCCTGGTCGGCATTGAAGACCCGAACCGCTGCGCGGTCGCGCCGCCGGGTCGATGCGAAGCGCAGTTGTCCGAGCGCCACGGCCGCCAGGGCGGACTTCTCGTACTGCGCGAGGTCCTCTTCGGCGACGCCGCGGTAGTACTGACGGACGAAATCCGGCGCGCTGACGCGGTCGGATCGCTTCTGGAGACGCCGCGCCGATGCGGCAATCTGTTCGATGAGCTTCTTTCGGGCAGCGGGAATAGTGCCGTGCATGGAAGTAGGGGAGTAGTTGGAGTTGAACGATGATGTCGAGCAGGTGCGAACCGCCGCAATTCGTAGTCATCCCTCGCAGAATCCAGGTACCGGGCATCCTGCCCGGAACGGCCCGGCGCGGTCAGCCGGGCGACTGCAGATCGGCGATCACTGCCCCAAGGAAACGGCAGGCCTCGCCTCCGGTGATGCATCGATGATCGAAGGTCAGGGACAGCGGCAGCCGCGTATGGATCTCCGGACCGGTCTCGCCGGCGACGACGTCGCGCTGCAATCGGCCCGAACCCAGGATGGCGACTGTCGGCGGCACCACGAGCGGCGTTGCATAGCGTCCCGCCATGGTTCCGAAATTCGACAGCGTGAAGGTGTAGTCGCGCATCTGATCCGGAGCGACCGTACGGTTGTGCGTGCGCTCCTTGAGATCGTTGAGCGCCGCGCGCAATTGCTCCGGCGTCTGCGAGGCGACATCGCGCAACACCGGCACGATGAGGCCATCCGCAGTGTCCACCGCGATGGCCAGATGCAGCTGTGCCATGATCTTTCGCGACGGACCCGACGGATCGAACAAGGCATTCAAGCCGGGCTCGGAGCGCACACCCGCAGCGATGGCGCGGATGACGCGAACGGTGATGTCCGCGCGACCGTGCCACGACTGGATATCGGCGTCGTCGAAGATCGTGCACATCGCGATCTGGTCTCGCGAAAGCGACATGCTGGCGGACATGGCTTTGCGTGCCCCGCGAAGACGATCCGCGTCTGTGAGACCCGGTACGACGGGCGCGCTCGAAGCGCCACCTGAGACGTTCGCGCGAGCGAGTACGTCGTCGACGCTGATCAGGCCGTGACGGCCGGTTGCCTTGCACGTGTTGAGATCGATGCCAAGTCGCTTCGCGAGCATCCGGACGGCGGGCGCTGCGCGCACACGTCCGGGAGCGGCAGCGCCCCGCGAGCGACGCACGATGGCGCGGTCGACGAATTCCTGATCGCTGGAGGCCATATGGCCGACGACCATTCCCTGGCCCGCGGCCGGTGAGTGACCGGTGACGGGTGACGGGCCGGAACCTGCGGGGAGGTCGAATTCGACGAGCGGCTTGCCCGTCTTCACGGTGTCGCCGACTTTCGCATGGAGACGCACGATCTTGCCGGAGTAGGGGCTCGGTACTTCGACGACTGCCTTCGCCGTTTCGACGGACAGCATCGGCTGATCGAGCTGGACCTGATCGCCTTCCTTCACATGCCAGGAAACGATTTCCGCTTCCGGAAGACCTTCGCCGAGATCGGGGAGATTGAAAGTGTGCTGGTTCATTCGATCACTTCTTTCACCGCATCGACGATGCGGACAACGCTCGGAATGAATTCGTTCTCGAGCCGGTACAGCGGTACGACGGTGTCGTAGCCGGTGACGCGCTTGATCGGTGCGACCAGGTCGAACAAGCCATGCTCGGCGACGATCGCCGCGACTTCCGCCCCGACGGCGCAGTTGCGTGCCGCTTCGTGAACGATCACGAGCCGGCCAGTTCTCGCGACGGATTCGAGGATTGTCTCTGAATCGATCGGGCTGATCGTGGCGAGATCGATGACTTCGGCACTGATGCCTCGAGCAGCGAGCTGCTCCGCTGCCTGCAGTACATCCACCGTCATCGCGCCCCAGGTCACGATCGTCACGTCTTCGCCTTCGCGCAGCACATAGCAGACGTCGAGGGGCAATGCGGCGCCATCATCGGCGATGTCCTGTTTGACGTACCGGTAGATGCGGGTCGGTTCGAGGAACACGACGGGATCCGGTTCGCGGATTGCCGCCAGCAACAGTCCATAAGCACGCGCGGGAGAGGAGGGGCACACAACACGGATGCCGGGAACATGGGCCAGCATCGACTCGACCGCTTCGGAGTGATGTTCCGGTGCGTGAATGCCGCCGCCATGAGGCATGCGCATCACGACCGGGCAGCTCATGCGGCCGCGCGTGCGATGACGCAGACGGCTCATGTGATTCACGATCTGATCGATCGCCGGGTAGACGAAACCCATGAACTGGATTTCGGCGACGGGTTTGAGTCCCTGCGCTGCCATGCCGACGCACATGCCGGCAATCATGTTCTCCGCGAGCGGCGTGTCCTGCACGCGATCGCTGCCGAAGCGTTCCATCAATCCAGCCGTCGCGCGGAACACGCCGCCGCTGCGGCCGACGTCTTCGCCGAGCACGACCACGCTTGGGTCGTGCGCGAGCTCCCACGCCTGCGCCATCGCAATGGCTTCGATCATCGTTATTCTTGGCATGGACGAATCGGCCTAGTGCGAAGGCCGGCCTGTACCGGCATAGCGTCGCGCCATCTCTTTCTGCGCTTCTATATAAGGAGGTGGATTGGCGAACAGGTGATCGAACATCGCGTCCGTCGATTGCTTCGATGTCGCGAGATATTCCTGCACCGCTGCTTCGACTTCTTGTGCGAACTGCGCCTTCAGCGCCTGCTCGCGTGCTTCATCCAGTGCACCGCGCGCAACGAGAAGCTTGCGCAGCCGGATCATGGGCTCGTGTTCCCACGCGGCCGCGACTTCGCTCTCGGCGCGATAGCGCGACGCGTCGTCCGCCGTCGTGTGATCGCTCAGGCGATAGCTCATTGCCTCGATCACGGTCGGGCCGCCGCCGCTTCGCGCCTTCGCGAGCGCGCGGTCGACGCAGTCGCGTACTGCGATCACATCATTGCCATCGACCTGGACGCCGGGAATACCGGCCGCGATGGCCTTCTGCGCGAGTGTCTCGGCTGCCGTCTGCTCTTCGATCGGTACCGAGATCGCCCACTTGTTGTTGACGATCATGAACACGACGGGCAACTGGCGAGCGCCGGCGAGATTGATCGCCTCGTAAAAGGAACCTTCGGAAGTGCCGCCGTCGCCGATGTAGGCGAGGGCACAGCGCGGTTCCTTGCGGACCTTGAATGCCATCGCGGCGCCAGCGGCGTGCAACGTCTGCGTCGCAATCGGAACACACCAGGGGAAATCGTGCGCTGGGCCGTGGAAGTCATTGCCGCGCTCATCGCCGCCCCAGTAGAGCAGCACGTCGGTCATGCGCACGCCGCGCCAGAAGAGGGTACCGATCTCACGGTAGACGATGGACAGGCAGTCCTCGGGGCGCATCGCGGCGCCGACGCCGACGTGCGTCGCTTCCTGCCCCAGGCAGGGTGCATAGGTGCCGAGCTTGCCCGTGCGCTGAAGATTGATAGCTTTGGCGTCGAAGGTGCGTGCACGCAGCATGGCCGCGTACATCTTCAGCAGTTCGGCATTGTCGGCTGCAAACGCCGGCAACTCGCCCGTGACATTGCCCTGCGCGTCGAGGTACTGCAGGTACTCAATCCGGAACTCCGCCACCGTTCTCACCCGGCGCTCTCCTTCAAGGCCAAGTCGAAGCCGCGAGATTATAGCCAAGTCGACTGGGGTTTATCCGGTGGAGAAGGTGGCGAGCCGGAACGTCGCCGGCAGCGTGGCTATCTTCGAGTCTCCGCTGCAGTCTGCGAAGTGCTTCGCAGACCACGCGCCGCGCGGCCGGGATGACGATCATTTCATCTGCTGCGCACGTTCGAGCAGGACCGACAGCAACCGATCGAGCGAGCGTCGCTCGGTGGCTGACAGCGCGGACATCAACCGCTGCTCGTAGCCCAGCGCGAGCGGGGCCACGCGCGTGTATACAGATTGCCCTGCGGCGGAGAGTCTGAGCACGCTGCGTCGTCGATCCACCTTGTCGTACGAGCGCACGAGACGCTTCGAGGCGAGGAGACTTTGCACGGCACGGCTCACGGCGACCTTGTCCATCGCCGAACGCTCGGCGACGTCGACCGCCGAGAGGTCGGGGTAGCGCGCCAACACGGCGAGGACGCGCCACTCCGGGATGGACAGGTCGAACTCGCGCGCATACGCGCGCGCGATGTTCATGCTCACTGTGTTGCTTAGCACGGAGAGTCGATAGGGGATGAAGCGATCGAGATGGAGCCGGTCGCTTCGCGGGCTCGGCGAGGTCTTGTTTTTACGCATGAGTGCCGGCTGTGGGCCGCCTCGTACGGCGGCAATGGTTGCAATTGTAACTACTTGCTGCAATATCGCCCGCATCGTTCACGTGCGCGCGTTGACTCGGTATGCAATGTCGCGCTGCAATGCCAGGTGACACCCAATGAATGCGAAATCGAAAACTGCCGGCAGTCCCGGCGAGTTCACTTTCGAAAATCCCATGGGCACGGACGGATTCGAGTTCGTCGAATACACGGCGCCCGATCCCGAGTTGCTGCGCACTTTGTTCGAACGCCTGGGATTTCCGGCGGTAGCGCGGCATCGCAGCAAGAACGTCACGCTGCATCGTCAGGGCGACATCAACTTCATCATCAACGCGGAAGCAGGCAGCTTCGGTCAGCGTTTCGCGCAGGCGCACGGACCGTCGGCCTGCGCGATGGCGTTTCGCGTGAAGGATGCGTCTGCCGCATTCCGTCGCTGCGTCGAGCTCGGTGCGAAGCCCGTCGAAACCCGTGTGGGCCCAATGGAGCTGCAGATTCCCGCTATCGAAGGGATCGGCGGCAGTCTCATCTATCTCGTCGATCGCTACGGCGAACGCACGATCTATGACGTCGACTTCGTGCCGGTCGCATCGGCGGCTTCGCAGCGGTCCCCGGGCCTCACTTACATCGACCATCTCACGCACAACGTCGCGCGCGGCAATATGAACAAGTGGGCAGGCTTCTACGAGCGCCTGTTCAATTTCCGCGAGATCCGCTACTTCGACATCGAAGGCAAGAAGACCGGTCTCTTCAGTCGCGCGATGACGAGCCCGTGCGGCAAGATCCGCATTCCGATCAATGAATCGCAGGACGACAAGTCGCAGATCGAAGAATATCTGCGCGAGTACCAGGGCGAAGGTATCCAGCACATCGCGCTCGGTACGGACGACATCTATTCGACCGTCGATGTGCTGCGCAACCAGGGCGTGCAGTTCCAGGACTCGCCGGATACCTACTATGAAGGTGTAAATGCGCGCGTGCAGGGTCACCGCGAGAAGCTGGAAGAACTGCAGTCGCGCCGCATCCTGATCGACGGGAATCCCGCGAACAACGAAGGCGTGCTGCTGCAGATCTTCACCCAGAACGTCATCGGCCCGATCTTCTTCGAGATCATTCAGCGCAAGGGCAACGACGGCTTCGGCGAGGGCAACTTCAAGGCGCTGTTCGAATCGATCGAGCTCGATCAGATGCGCCGCGGAGTGATCTGAGACGGGTTGTCGCTCCCGCGCACGCGGGAGTCCATCCTTCTCGACAAGATGGATCCCCGCTTGCGGGGGGTTGACCTCAGCTTACTGCGGCGGCTCCGACCCCGGATTCGCATCCTCCATCGGATACGTCGTCAGCGAGCCTTCGTCGGCGGCGCGAGGTGCGGGGGTGTTCGTCGGAGCCGGTGAATTCGCCGGTGCCGCGGTGCTGGCGACAGGCGAACCCGCAGCGCGCTGAACGGCGGCGATGAAGTCCTGGCCGGTCGATGGCGCGGAAGGGGCATCCGCCCGGATGATGTCGCTGGCCAGCACGCTCGGCTTGCCGTAGTAAGCCTCATTCGATCGCTGATCGATCGTCAGAGCGGAGCCATCGAGCGCTACGCCTGCGAACAGGCCGCTGGCGCGCGAGTACGAATACACCTGTGCCGTCAGGCCGATGTCGGTAGCCGCGGAGCTTTGCCGCCCGACGGGGCCCGCCGCGACCGATGCATCCGCACCCAGCGTGATCTTGCCGCCCACGATGCCTTCGATGCTCTTGCGCGACGTGAAGACGAGCACGACGTCCGTCGACTGCACGCCCACCTGAAATCCAAAACTGCCGCCCGTGAGATTCACGAAGACCGGATTGCTCCACGCTCCGCTGTCACGACGCACGATCATCACGCCCTTGCCGCGGCGACCGCCGATACCCAGGCCGACCTTGATGACGTCCGGCACCACCGCGATGGCATAAGCACGCTGCAGCAGCCAGGTCGGGATGTTCTGCTCGGGCATCCCCATGAGCTCATCGAGCACTTGCGTGGATGTGAGAAGCCGCGCGTCCTGTCGCTCGCCTGCGACCGACGCCGCGCTGAAAGCCAAAGCTGTCGCCAGAATCAGAAGCCGGCTCAGGAAGGATTGCGCTCGCATCGTTGCTTGACACCTCTTTGTCGGAGTGCGGGAAGCGGCACTCCACTAACGTGGGATCCGCGGGCCCTGTTCCCACGTGATGTAGGGATCGGGCTCATGAAGTGGGACTGTAGCAGATACGAAACGTTCAGCGCGCTCTGCAGTACCTGCATCCGCTGTGAGCCTTCTTCGTGCGAACGAGGCTCTTAGTTGTTTCGCGTGTCTCGAACCGTCGTAGTGCTCGGCTCCATCGTGATCAGGAGCTGTCGCAGTTTGTCGGGCTCGCCTCGCTCCGTGTAGAAGCGGGTGACGCGATCGCGCGCTTTCTGTCGCGTGGTCTTGTCGGCGCTGTTCTCGGTCGAGAGCTCGCGATAGCCCATGAGCAAATACTTCTCCGCATCCTGGATGTGCCCCTCGCGATAGAGCGCTTCGCCCAGTGCACTCGCCGAGCGGGCAGCGCGCCACGCGGGGGCATCGGTACGACGCCAGCGATTCATCGATGCGGTGAGCACGGCTTCCGCGTCGCTCAGCTGGTTGGTCGCGAGCAGGACTTCGCCGAGCACATATTCGGCGGCGGCGACGTACTGGTGATCAGGCGGCAGAGTGCGTCCGTACAGATCGAGTGCAGCTCGCAGCGGAGCCTCGGCCTCGGCGTAGCGTCCCTGTCGCGAGAGGATCTGGGCCAGCGACGTCTGCAGATAGCCCGTCATATAGAAGTTGTCGCCGCGCGCTTCCTTGTTGATGGCGATGGCATCGCGTGTCAGTTGCTCGGCGTCTTTCAGATTGTTCTGCGCCAGGCGCACCTGGGCCAGCGAATCCAGCGAATCGGCCACCTGGCTGCTGTTGGGGCCATACAGCACGCGCTGCATGTTGATGGCGCCTTCGTACAACGTGCCGGCTTCCGTTGTCTGTCCCTTCAGCAGCAGCACGCCTGCGAGCCGGATGCTCGCCATCACGCTGTCCGGATGTTGCGGGTGCACGAGCTCGCGATAGATGCTCAGGGCTTCGCGGGCTGCGGCTTCAGCGCCGTCGAGGTCGTCGCGCCACGACAGGATGTTGGCCATTTCGAGCAGGATCTCGCCGACGTCCTGGTTGCGCGGG
The DNA here is from genome assembly GCF_014202975.1 of Povalibacter uvarum. Classification (GTDB taxonomy): domain Bacteria; phylum Pseudomonadota; class Gammaproteobacteria; order Steroidobacterales; family Steroidobacteraceae; genus Steroidobacter; species Steroidobacter uvarum. Next base: position 489,350 of record NZ_JACHHZ010000006.1, on the reverse strand, counting down.
CCGAGCGCCTGGCGGGTGATGCGCAGTGCATCGCTGAAGTGCTTCTGCGCGGCATCCACGTTGCTGCGGAACATCTCCAGCCTTCCGAGATCGACCAGCAGGCGCGACTGCACGAGAGGGTTTTCGCTGCCGGATTGTTGCGCGATGCGCAGCGCATCCTGGAAGGCACGGTCCGATTCGGCGAAGCGGCCGGCGTTGCGCAGTGCAATCGCGAGCTCGGTGAAGAGCTGACCGGTCTGCGCCGTTTCGGCGACGCCGGCCTGTCGACGTACGCGCAGTGATTCCTGGAGGAACGTAACAGCTCGCTCCGGCTGGCTCTGGCGCCGGTAAGCGCGCCCGATAGCCTCGAGCAGTCGTGCCCTGACTTCGGGCTGCTCGTTCAGTTCGCTTTGAATCGTACCGGCGGCGCGGTCGAGGAGCTGGCTGGCTGTCAGCACTTCGCCGTTGTTCTCGAAGGGATCGGCAGCAGTGAAGACGCGCAGCATGAAGTCCGATACGCGCTCGGCGCGCTCGCTTTCTGCCGTGGCGCGATCGCGTTCCTCCGCGATGTGCTGACGCTGGACCGACATGACGATGCCGAATGTCGCAAGGAACAGGATGAACACGCTGGCGGCGGCGACGGCGAGCGAATTACGACGGGCGAACCGCTGCGAGTAATAGATCCAGTTACCTTGCCGCGCCTGTACCGGTTCGTTGTTCAGGAACCGGCGGATGTCTTCGGCGAACTGTTCGACCGAGCCGTAACGACTGTTCGGTTCCTTGCGCAGAGCGCGCATGACGATCGCATCGAGATCGCCTTCGAGGCGGTGGGCGAGGCGCTCCGGCGTCAGGTGCCGGCAATTGGCGATATCGACGAGTGAACTCTGCGCGGCGCTGTCGCCGGCATCGATGACCCTCCGCACCGCCGAGCTGGGACGCAGGGGATCGGAGACGCAGATCAATCCCTCGAGCTGAAGCTGCGTGGCCTGGGCAGGCACGACATACGGCCGCAGACCCGTCAGCAGCTCATAGAGAACCACGCCGAGTCCGTACACGTCGCTCGACGTCGTTACGGTGCGGCCGAGGATCTGTTCAGGGCTGGCGTATTCCGGTGTCAGCAACCGGTCGCTCAGCCGGGTAAGGGCGAGCGTTGCGCCAGCGCTGCCGGCGTCGAGGAGCTTGGCCACGCCGAAGTCGAGCAGTTTCGGATCGCCGCCGGCCGTGACGAGGATGTTCGCGGGCTTCAGGTCGCGGTGGACGACCAGGTTCTGGTGGGCGTACTGGACGGCCGCGCAGATCTGGATGAAGAGCTCGAGCCGCCCCCGCAGGTCCAGCCGGACCTTGGGATCGTCGCAGAAGCGATCGAGCGGCTGGCCATGGACGTACTCCATGACCAGGTAGGGCCGGCCGTCGTCGATTTCACCCGCATCGAGCAGTCGCGCGATGTTCGGATGGTTGAGGCTCGCCAGGATCTGGCGTTCCGCCCGGACGCGCTGGCCGAGCGTGTCGTAGACGGCGGCGCCGTCCACGATCTTGATGGCCACCTGCGCGGAATACTGCCGGTCGGCGCGCTCGCCCAGGTAGACGGTGCCCGTGCCGCCGTGGCCGATGACCTGCTTCAGGCGGTAGTTCGCGACGACCTTGCCCACCAGTTGGCGGCGGCGGTCGCGCGAAGTGATGTTCAGAGCCGCGCCCAGGGCGTGCGTCAGAGGGGAGGTGTGGTCACCCGGATCGTACTTGAGCAGTTCCAGCAGCTCGGTGCGCAGCTCCGGGTCGTCCGGAACCTCGCGCTCCACGAAGGCCGGCCATTCCCCGGGCGGCAGGGCGATCGCCGTTTCGAACAGATGCTGCAGCCGGTCCCAGCGCTCGGAAATGGAGCGGTTCTCGCCGGTCTTCTCGCTGGGTGGGGTGTCGCCGTTCACTGGCCCTTCGGCGGCGGAGTTCATCCCTGAGCTCATGTTCATACGCCCTCGGGATCCCTGGGGCGTTGCGGCCGGATCTGCCGCAGAATCCAGGCCTTGGCCAGGCGCAGGTCGCGGTCGATGGTGGCTTCCGAGACCTTCAGGGTCTCGGCGAGCTCCTGGTAAGTCAGGCCGCCGAAGTAGTGCAGTTCGACGATCTCGGACAGCCGCAGGTTGTGGGTCGCCAGGCGCTGAAGGGCCTCATCGATCTCCAGCACGTCGATGTCGCCGGAGGTAACCGGACCCATTCCCATGGATTCGGTCATCGGCAGCTCGTCGATCATCCCGGTGGTCGTCGTATTCGTGCCCCCGCGCTTGCTTCGATAGCGGGCCTTGGCGTGGTCGACCAGGATCCGGCGCATCTGGCGGGCGGCGACAGCAAAGAAGTGAGCCCGGTCCTGCCAGGAAATGTTCATTTCCACGAGCTTGACGAAGGCTTCGTGGACGACCGCGGTGGCCTGGAGGGTATGCCCGGCCCGCTCGTTCTTCATGTAGCGGCGGGCACGATCGCGCAGCTCCTCATAAATGAGCGGCGTCAGCCGCTCGAGGGCGAGCGCGTCCCCGGACTGCCAGGCAGACAGAAGGCGGGTCACCGCCTCTTGCCGGTCGGTCTGGGGAATCGCCGCTGCGATCGTATTGCTCAGAAAAAGCTCCGCTGTCCCGTAGATCCGGGTAAGTCCGGATACCCACCCCGGAATTTAAATGAATTGGCCGGCGATGTGGGCTCCCGAACGCGATTCTGGCATGGCTGGCCGTCGGACGACTGCGTGCTGGTGCCCGCAATGCGTCTACGACGAACCCTCACCCGGCCGTTTGCCCTCTGTAAGGGATTTCCCCCGCATACTCATCCGCCATGCGCTGATTGTTGGCCAATTTGTCCTAATGTCCAGTAGCGCGTGTGATGGGGATCACACAGGCACGTCGCTTATGCCGTTGAACCGACAACTGACGTCGGACGGTTTATTTACATATTCCATTTGTACTCTCTCTCACTTTTCCACGGGGTTTTCAGTCATGCGCAATGCAATCGTCGCTTCCTTCGTTCTTGCTGCTCTCGCCGCTTCGGCTCAGGCCACGGCAGACGGCGTGGTCGATGTGAAGCGTCCTCAGTTCGCTGATGCAGTCGACGTGAAGCGTCCGCAGCTCACGGACGTCGTCGACATCAAGCGCCCGCAGCTTGCTGATGCCGTTGATGTGAAGCGTCCCCAGTTCGCCGATGTCGTCGACATCAAGCGCCCGCAGCTTGCCGATGCAGTCGATGTGAAGCGTCCGCAACTCGCCGATGCCGTCGATGTGAAGCGTCCGCAGCTTGCCGATGCAGTCGACGTGAAGCGTCCGCAGTTTGCCGATGCAGTCGATGTGAAGCGCCCGCAGCTTGCTGATGCAGTCGACGTGAAGCGTCCCCAGTTTGCTGACGCGGTTGATGTGAAGCGTCCGCAGCTCACCGATGCCGTGGACGTGAAGCGTCCGCAGCTCGTCTGAAAAATCGGCCAAAACGAATCTGACCAGCAAAGAATTTGACGGAGAAGATCATCATGAAGACTCGAATCGCTATCGGTGCGGCACTCCTCCTCACGCTCGGCACGGCAGTGGCCGGTTCCATGCTCTACGGCCAGGCGAGCGCGCAGGCGGTCGTCGAGGCAGCACCCGCGATGCAGGGTGAGGCAACGCCGGAGATGATCGCGATGTGGAAGGCCACGGCGACCAGCACGGACTACATCGCACCGCGCGTTCCTCTCTGAACCGCCGAAGGCGTGCAGCGCCGATTACCCCGGTCGCGCTGCACGCCTCTCGTTGTCTGTAGACACAGACAACGAGCTGAAGTGTGCGCGGAGTCACATGTCGTCGCAGATTTGCGCCGCCGGGATCACATTTCGTTCGTTGACATATTTGCACGCCGTTTGGCACCCTAACTCGCGCGTTTGATGGCGGCGAAACCGCCTCATCGCAAAGGCAAACTCACCGAAAGGTGAGGACGCAAAGCCACCGGTCTACGGGGACTTCCTAGGACAGCGGGGTTGCCAGCGTTTCGGCGAGCCCGTTCATCGGGGTTTACCGGGCCGACTGTCCTTCCTCTGCGTCTGCGGCGTTCCGCCCTCCGTGGTCAGCGTATTCGGCTGCAACCATTCACTGCGATCGGCGTACCTCAGTTCGATGCTGCATCAGACTTCGATTCGTGATGTTCCGCGGCGCTCGCTGCGATGCACGCTCGTGGAGCGCGTCCTGCGCGCTGTCTGCGTTGCGGCAATTCTGTCGGCGCCGGTTGGTGCCCATGCCGAAGGGCTCGTGGGTCAGCCTGCACCGGATTTCGCGCTGCGCTCGCTGGGCGATGCCAACCTGCGGCTGTCCGAGCACCTCGGCGACGTGATCATCATCAATTTCTGGGCGACCTGGTGCGGACCGTGCCGGCAGGAGATGCCGTTGCTCGATGAGATCTACAACAAGTACAAGCTCGCGGGCCTCACGCTGCTCAGCATCAATATCGACGACACGTCCGAGCGCGCGACCGAGATGGCGCGAACGCTGAAGGTCACTTATCCGGTGCTTTTCGACGAGCGCAAGGAAGTCAGCCGCGCCTACGAAGTCGGATCGATGCCGGTCACCGTGCTGATCGATCGCGAAGGCGTCGTGCGCTACGTCTCCGAAGGCTTCAAGCCCGGCTACGAGAAGCGCTATACCGAACAGCTGCGCAAGCTCCTCAACGACGAGTGAGCCGGCGCCCCAACGCATGAACGCAATTCATTCCATTTTCGCCGACCGCATGAACCGGGTACGCACCATGTTTCGTCACGCCTTCCTGTCGCTGCTGACATTCTTCGTGCTCGCGACTCCGCTGACGGCGCAGGAGGCCACGGCGCCAGCTGTTGCCGCGGCCGATCCGGCCGCGGGCGGCGACTTCAAGAGCCTCGATCAGGAAGTGCAGTCCCTGAAGAAGGAAGTGCTGGATCTCAATCGCGAGCTCTTCGTGCTCGAAGAAGAACTGCTGTTCCCCGCGAACACGCAGGTCGCCGTGTTCGTGTCGATGGACGTCGGCGAGTACTTCGCGGTCGACTCGGTGACGCTGAAGCTCGACAACAAGGAAGTCGCGAACTACCTCTACACCGAGCGTGAAGCGCAGGCCCTGCTGAAGGGCGGCGTGCATCGCGTGTTCGTCGGCAACCTCAAGTCCGGTGATCACGAGCTCATTGCGCTGTTCACCGGGCAGGGCCCGCATGTGCGCGACTATCGTCGCGGGGCGACGATCAAGCTGAACAAGGGTGTCGGCGCGAAGTACGTCGAGCTGAAGATCAGTGACCGGGCTTCGAAGGCGCAGCCCGAGTTCGTCATCAAGGAATGGGAATGACGCAGTGGCCCCTGGCTCCAAAGCCCACGGCCCCCAAGTCACCGGTGTGCTGATGCCGAATTGCCTGCGCCATCGTCTCGCATCCGTCCTCGTCGCCGCGGCGCTGACCGCCGTTGCGGCTTCGCCCGCGATCGCGGGCGAGAAGCAGACGGAGGAGAAGCCCCTCGTCGGTACGCCACAAGTCGTGAAGGATCTGCACTGGGGCGACGTGCTGTTCTATTTCTACCAGGGCGACTACGTGCAGTCGCTCACGCGGCTGGGCGCTTCGCAGGATTTCGATCGCATCGGCAATCACACGGTCGAGGCCGAACTGCTCAAAGGCGGTTTGTACCTGTCGCTGGGCCAGCACGAAGAAGCCGGCCGCATCTTCAAGGCCTTGCTGAACGACAATGTGCCGCTCGACGTCCGCAACCGCGCGTGGTTCTACCTGGCGAAGGTCTGGTACCAGCGCGACTATCTCGAGCAGGCCGCGGACGCGCTTGCTTCGATTCATGGCGCGCTGCCCGGTGAGCTCGAGCCTGAGCGTCACCTGTTGCACGCACAGGTGCTGATGTACCTCGATCGCTACGACGAAGCCATCGCCGCTCTCGAGCGCTGGCAGCCGGTGGGTGATCGTTCCGACGCATGGTCCGCGTATGCCCGCTTCAACATCGGCGTTGCGCTGGTCCGGAAAGATCGGCTCGACGATGCGGCCAAGCTGCTCGATGAAGTGGGGCAGATCTCGGCGCCGACCGACGAACTCGCGGCGCTGCGCGACAAGGCGAACCTCGCACTCGGTTTTGCATGGCTGAAGGCGAATCGTCCGGCCGACGCGAAAACCGTGCTGCAGCGGGTCCGCCTCGAAGGTCCGCAATCGAACAAGGCGCTGCTCGGTGTCGGCTGGGCCGACTCGGCGGAGAAGCAGTTCACGAAGGCGCTGGTTCCCTGGATGGAGCTGCGTGACCGCAACATGCTCGATGCGGCTGTGCAGGAATCCTATCTCGCGATCCCATATGCCTACGCACAGCTCGAAGCCAATCGCCAGGCCGTCGAACAGTACACGCTCGCGGTGAACGCGTTCGGCGACGAAGCTGCGCGCATCGATCAATCGATCGCCGCGATTCGCAGCGGTCGCCTGCTGGACGCGATTGCCGAGAACGACAAGGCTGATCAGGCCGGCTGGTTCTGGCAGCTGCAGGAACTGCCGGACGCGCCCGAAACGCGCTACCTCTACCACCTGCTGGCAACGAACGAGTTCCAGGAAGGCCTGAAGAACTATCGCGACCTGCGGCTCATGCAGCGCAATCTCGCGACATGGCAGCTCAGCATCACGGCGTTCGACGACATGGTCGACAACCGGCGCGAAGCATTCGCGCAGCGGCTGCCGCAGTTGCAGCAGACGCTCGACACCGTCGATCTCGATGCGCTCGATTCACGGCGTACCGAGCTCGAATCCCGCCTGGCGGCGATCGAGCGCGAAGGTGATGCAGCCGGTCTCGCGAGCAGTCGCGAGCTCGAACAGTGGGACAAAGTGCAGCGAATCGAGAAGGTGCTGGCGCAGGCCGATCCTTCCGATCCGATGGTTCAGGAGATGCGCGAGAAAGTGCGTCTGCTGCGCGGCCGTCTCACGTGGGATTTCTCGTCGAGCCATAAGGCGCGCCTGTGGAAGGCTCGCAAGGAACTGCGTGAGCTCGACGTCGCGTACAAGGAAGCACGCCGTCGCTGGGTGCTGATCGAGCGGGCTCGTGAAGAGTACCCCGCGCGGACTGAAGCGTTCGCCAAGCGCGTCGAGGCACTGCGTCCTCGCATCGATGGCCTCATGGCCCGTCTTGGCGCGACCGCTGATGCCCAGAATCAATACCTCGCATCGGTAGCGGTGCGCGAGCTCGAATCGCAGAAGGAGCGGCTGGCGGCGTACTCGCTGCAGGCGCGCTTCGCGTTGGCGTCGATCTACGATCGCGCCGCTTCCGGCACGAGCAGCACGAACGTGCCCGCGGAGTCGTCGGGTAGCCAGGGAGGTGCGCAATGAAGGCGCGCAATACCCTGGCATCCGCACTCGTCGCCGGAGCCGTTGCACTGGCGCTCGGTGCTTCGCCGGTCTACTCGGCGGAAAAGAAGCCGAAGCCGACCGGCACGATCAAGGATCTCGAGACGCGTCAGATCCAGATCGACAAGGATCCGCCGACGAACGTCCAGCCACAGCAGGCGATCGAGCAGTACAAGCGCTTCCTCGAGCTGCAGTCCGATAACGAGAAGATGCGCGCGGAAGCGATGCGTCGTCTCGGTGACCTGCAGGTCGAAGTCGACGAAGCGGCGCGTGCCGCCGGTGGCGACGACTTCAATGGCCTCGAGAACAAGGAAGCGATCAAGTTGTACGAATCGCTGCTCGCTGCGTATCCGAAGTACGAACGCAACGATGCCGTGATGTACCAGCTGTCGCGTGCATACGAGTCGGAGGCGCAACCGGAGAAAGCGCTGGCCGTTCTCGACAAGATGGTCACGAACTATCCGAACAGCAAGTGGGCCACCGAAGCCCAGTTCCGTCGCGGCGAAATTCTGTTCAGCGCGGCTCGCTACAAGGATTCCGAACGCGCGTACGCAGCTGTCGTCGCCGCGGGACCCGAGAGCGGCTACTACGACCAGGGCCTCTACAAGCATGGCTGGTCGCTGTTCAAGCAGGGCCGGGGCGAGGAGAGCGTTGGTTCGTTCCTGAAAGTCATCGACCGCGTGCTCACCCGCGACGGCAAGCTCCGCGAGCGCGATTCGCTCCAGCGGCCCGAGCGCGAGTTGACGGACGATGCATTCCGCGCCGTGGCGATCACGTTCTACGACATCGACGGACCCGCGTCCCTCGATGCGTTCCTGAAGCAGCGCGGTGATCCCGTCTACGCACACCTGCTCTACGAGAGTCTCGGCAATCTTTACATCGAGAAGGAACGTTATCAGGACGCGGCGCTCGCGTTCGAAGCGTTCGCGAAACGTCGCCCGGACGATCGCTTTGCGCCGTCGTTGCAGATGCGCACGATCGAGGCGTACCAGAAGGGCGGCTTCGCCTCGCTGGTGCTGGAAGGCAAGCAGGCTTTCGTGGAGCGCTACGCGTTCGGCTCCGCGTTCTGGGCGAACCGCACTGTGCAGGACGCACCGGAAGTCGCCGCGCAGCTGAAAGCCAACCAGAAAGATCTGGCCGAGTACTACCACGCGCAGGCGCAGAAATCGAAGAAGCCCGAGGACTACTCAGTTGCGGCGCGCTGGTATCGCGCGATGCTCGATTCGTTCCCGCAGGATGCAGAGGCACCCGCCACGCGCTACCTGCTGGGTGAAGTGCTGTTCGAATCCGGGCGCTTCGCGGAAGCGGCGAAGGAATACGAGCGCACGGCGTACGACTACCCGGCGCACGCGAAGTCTGCTGCCGCGGGTTATGCGGCGCTGGTCGCTTACACGAAGCACGAAGCGACGATCACCGGTGAATCGAAGGCTCTGTGGCATCGCCAGGGCATCGAAAGCCAGGTCATGTTCGCGACGAGCTTCCCTGAGCATCCCGAATCAGCCCGCGTGCTGACGAAGGCGGACCAGGAGCTGTTCGCGCTGAACGATTTCGATCGCGTGATCGAAGTGTCGCAGCAGATCCTCGAGCGCAAGCCTCCGGTCAGCACCCAGTTCCAGCGCACGGCGTCGACGCTGCTCGCGCATTCGTTGTTCGATCGTGGCCGGTTCGCGGAATCGGAGCTTGCCTACATCCGTGTGCAGGGCTTCCTGCCCGCGAATGATCCGGATCGTCCTGCGATCGAGGAGCGTATCGCAGCGTCGGTCTACAAGCAGGCCGAAGCCAAGCAGACCGCGGGCGATGCGACTGGTGCGGTCGACGACTTCCTGCGTGTAGCGGTTCTCGCGCCGAACGCAAAGGTCAGCGCGAATGCCGAATACGACGCGGCGAGCATCCTGCTGAACAACAAGCAGTGGGATCGCGCCTCGCAGGTGCTCGAGAGCTTCCGCCGGAAGTATCCGGGGCATCAGCTCAATCCCGATGTGACTCGCTCGCTCGCAGTCGCGTATCTCGAAACGGGCCGCGCCGGCGAATCGGCTGCCGAGTTCGAGCGCATCGCGGGACGCACCGAAGAGCCGGCGGACGTTCGTCGCGAAGCGCTGTGGCAGTCGGCAACCCTGTACGAGAAGGCGGGCTCGCAGGCTAATGCCGCGCGTGTTTATGCCAACTATGTCAAGCAATTCCCATCGCCGCTCGATCCGGCGCAGAACGCACGTCAGCGTCTGGCCGATATGGCCAAGGCGCAGAACGACGTGCGGGTACGGTCGCAGTGGATCAACGAGATCATCGTGGCCGATAAGTCCGCGGGTGCGGCACGCACGGATCGCAGCAAGTACCTCGCGGCGAAGGCGACGCTCGAGACGGCTGAGCCCCAGGTCGCCATGTTTACCTCGATCAAGCTCGTGGTGCCGCTCGACAAGTCTCTCAAGGCGAAGCGTGGCGCAATGGAGAAGGTGCTGGCGACGTATGGACAGGCACTCGACTACGGCGTGGCGGAAGTCACGACCGCGTCGAACTACGGCATGGCTGAGCTCTATCGTCAGCTCGCGGCCGACCTGATGACGTCGGAGCGGCCGAAAGGTCTCGACGAAGAATCGCGAGAACAGTACGACGTGCTGCTCGAAGAACAGGCTTTCCCGTTCGAAGAGAAGGCGATCGAGCTGCATGAAACGAATGCCGCCCGCACGGGCGACGGTGTCTACGACGAGTGGGTGCAGCGCAGCTTCGATGTGCTCGCGAAACTCAAGCCGGCACGCTACGCGAAGGCTGAGATTGGTGAAGAGTATGTTCAGGCGATTCGCTGAAGCTGTGAGCTGTGAGCAGCGAGCTGTGAGCCAGAGTGGCGCAGCTCTGCTGAATGGTGTTCTCGTTGCGAGCGCGCTGCTCGGGCTCGCGGCTTGTGGATCCGAGCCGAGGAAGCCGGACGCTGTTCCGCAGGCGACAGAGGCGGCTGCGGCGCCGACTGCGAAGTCGTCGAGCGCGGCTGCCCAATCGAAGACGGCTGTTGCTGATGCGGCCACTGGAGCTGCCGCGCCTGTGGAGGTTCCGGTTCCGCCCGAAGCACAGCAGCAGTTCGACAGTGCGGTCGCTGCGATGGCAGGCAACGCGGCGGCCGCTGAACAGACCTTTCGCACACTCGGCGATAACTATCCGGCCTACGCGGGGCCGCTGTTGAATATCGCGATCCTGCAGACGAAGGCAGGCAAGCTCGAAGATGCCGAGAAGACGCTGAGTTCTGCAATCGCGCGCAACAGCAACAGTGCCGCTGCGTACAACCAGCTGGGCATCGTGAATCGCCGCATGGGCCGCTTCAAGGAGGCCGACGAGGCGTACCAGCGGGCGCTGCAGATCGATCCGAACTACGCACTCGCGCACCTCAATCTGGGTGTGCTGTGCGATCTGTATCTCCAGCAGCCGCAGCGTGCGCTGGAGTCCTACGAGCGCTACCTCTCGTTGTCCGCATCGCCGGACGCAAAGGTGGCTGCATGGGTCACCGAACTGAAGACGCGGCTGGGCAGCCAGCAGCGCAGTGCGAGTGCCGAATGATGAAAGCTCACAAGGTCTTTTTCCTGTTGTCCCTGGTCGCGACGGCTGCGATTGCGGCCGAGCCGCCGGCACCGAACACCGATGCGCCGAAAGAGGAGAAGCCGCTTTCAGAGAGCGCCGCGCCTCGCGCATCGAGTTCTGGCCAGAAGCCAGCAGCCAGCGGCCAGCAGCCTGCTTCGGGCCGCCGGGGCGACCGTCTCGAGCTCAACACCACCGTCGTGACGGGCAATCGCGAGCTGCCCAAGGTTCTCTACATCGTTCCGTGGAAGAAAGCCGATATCGGCGATCTGCCCGCGCAGCCTTTCAACACGCTCCTCGATGAAGCATTGACGCCGGTCGACCGTGACGTTTTTCGTCGGGAAGTGACGTACTACGGTGCAGTGTCGTCTGGCGGTGACAAGGCGAATCCCGCTTCTCAGGCGCCGCAAGCAGGTCCTGAGAAGTAGGTCGCAGCGTACAGTTTTACCTAAGGCGATAAAGCACTACAGAACGCTCGCATGACTGGCCGGGAGCGATACGTGCGCAACGCAGAGCGCGTGGCACCCGCCGGTTGACGCACGAAACAGATTTCATTTTCACACGCGCTTCTGGCAGCGCGGCACGGGACGGCAGAGGAGTACCTAGCGATGACTTTCCTGGATTACGTGGTGGCCTTCTTCAAGGAAGGCGGACCCTTCCTGTACATGCTCGCCGCGATCTTCGTGGTAGGCGTGGCGATCGCGATCGAGCGCTTCGTGTACCTGACCAAGGAGACGACGGTGAACCGGCGCGTCTGGGCGCAGGTGGCCCCGCTGATCAGCCAGGGCAACTTCCGTCAGGTGATCACCGTCACCCAGAAGTCGAGCGCTGCGCTCGCAACCGCACTCAACTACGGCATTGCCCGTCTCGCGAGCGCTCGTCGCCGCGATGACGTCGAGAAGGCGATGGACGAAAGCCTGCTCGAAATCATTCCGAAGCTCGAGAAGCGCACGCACTATCTTTCGGCGCTCGCCAACATCGGCATGCTCACGGGTCTGCTCGGTACGGTCATCGGCCTGATCGCGGCGTTCGCCTCGATCGCGACGGCGAACCCGGCGGAGAAGGCGAACCTCCTCGCCGCCAGCATTTCGGTCGCCATGAACAACACCGCGTCGGGTCTGTTCGTCGCGATCACGCTGCTGCTCGCCCACATGTTCCTCGAAGCCAAGACCACGAAGCTGATCGACAGCCTCGAAATCGCCAACGTCAAGTTCCTGAACTCCGTCGTCGAGCGTCGCCAGGATACCGACGAAGATGCGCCCGCGCCGGCTCCCCGCGGCCGCGCTTCTGCGCACGGTTAAGAATCGAACGCTCAAGACGCTACGGAGACGGCCATGGCGCAGTCGAAAGTCGCGGGGCGCGTGCGGCGTAATCACGCGCGCTACCGTGGGCGACATGACATCAATGTCGTGCCGATGATCGACATGATGATCATCCTGGTGTTCTTCCTGATTTTCACGGCGGTGTTCACCAAGACGAATGTCCTGGAGCTGAACCTGCCGGGCGCGGACAGCGCCGTCCCCGATCTGCCGAAGGGACTGAATCTCGAAGTGATCGTGCGCAAGGCCGGTATCGAAGTGGCTGATCGCGGCACTGGCGTGCTGCGCACTGTGCCGCTCGCCGGCGAGAAGTACGATCTGAAGAGCCTGTCGGAATACCTGCAGCTCGTGAAATCGAAGTACCCGGACACGCTCAACGCAACGATTCTGCTCGAGCAGGACATCCAGTACGACACGCTCGTGCAGGTGATGGATACGGTTCGCGTGTTCCAGGTGCCGGGTTCGCAGTGGGATATCGCGGAACTCTTTCCTGATGTTTCCGTTGGAGATGCGCCAACATGACTCCTTATCGCATCAAGCGCCATCGCAAGCGCAGTAAGGGCGGCGGTGCCGAAGCGGCCGGTCACATGACCCTGGTGCCGTTCATCGACATGCTGATGATCCTGGTGGTCTTCCTGCTCGTGCACACGTCGGACGTCGATGTGCTGCCGAATTCGAAGAACATCTCGATCCCCGAATCGATCTCCGATAAGAAGCCGGAGCCGAGCGTCGTCGTGATGATCACGAAGGAAGACCTGCTGGTCGACGGACGTGCGGTGGCGAAAGTCTCCGACATCGTCGCGGCGCAGGACACTGTGATCGCGCCGCTGAAGCAGGCGCTGCAGTCGGTCGGCGATTCAGTGCTCGCGGATGCCGCGAAACAGGACATTGCCGATCGTACGGTCACCATTCTCGGCGATCGCCACACGCCTTACGCAGTGCTGCGCAAGGTCATGGCGACGTGCACCGATGCCGACTACGGCAAGGTTTCGCTGGCAGTGGTGGAGCGTGAGCTCAATACGAGCCTCAACTCCAATCGCACCGCGTCGCTGAGCGCGGCGAATCGCAATTGATGGGGCGCACCACATGAGCACGGCCATCGCCCCGTTTTACCGTCTCTACGAACTGCCCTGGTCGCCGACCGAGGCGGTCGAGAAGCGCTTCCGCAACATCGTCCGCAACCTGTTCATCCTGTTCGGGTTGCTCGCGCTGATCATCACGTTCATGCCGACGCCGGACAAGAAGCTGGCGAAAGCGCCGGATCTGCCGGATCGCGTGGTGAAGCTGGTCATCGAAAAGAAGATTCCGCCGCCACCGCCTCCGCCGCCCAAGGTCGAGCCGAAGGAAGTGCCGAAGCCGATCGAGAAGATCGAGCCGAAGCCGCAACCCCCGAAACCCGATGCGCGCCAGAAGGCGCAGAACGCCGGCTTGCTCAAGCTGCAGGATCAGCTCGCCGACCTGCGCGACAACTCGGTGCTCGACAAGGCCGCGATGACGAAGAACCTGTCCGGCAAGGTCGGCGAGACGACCAGCTCCGAACGGTCGCTCATCACGTCCAAGGTCGGTTCGAACAGCGGTGGCATCAACACCGCGGCACTGAGTCGCGGCTATGGCAGCGGCGCAGGCTCGCTGACCGGCCACACCACGACGCAGGTGACGTCTTCGACGCTGGCAGCGCAGGCCGACGACGGCGTGAAGCGCGGCGCCGGCAGCACGAAGGCCGCCCGGAGCCGTGAAGAGATCGAGCTGATATTCGACCGCAACAAGGGCGCGATCTACGCTCTCTACAGCCGCGCGCTGCGCGACAAACCCGACCTCAAGGGCAAAGTCGTGCTCGAGCTGACGATTGCGTCGACGGGTGAAATCACGCAGTGCCGTGTGGTCTCGAGCGAACTGAACGATCCGGACCTCGAGCGCAAGCTGGTCGCCCGAGTGAAGTCGTTCCGGTTCGAGGCGCGCGACGTCGAGACGATTACGACGACGAAGCCGATTGATTTCTTCCCGGCGTAGGCCAGGAAGGCAGCTGGCTACTGGCTGCTGGCCAGAATGGAAGAAGGGGCCGCTGGCCCCTTCTTCGTTTCCGGATTCGACAGAATCCATTCGCCTGTCCTTCTGAGCTCCGACTCATGCTCTGGCCAGCAACCAGCAGCCAGCAGCCAGTAGCCCGTCTACCGCCCATCCCGTTGCCGCCGCCGTTCCTCGTCCCGCCTTGCTTTCCCCAGGCCGCCCCCGCAATCATCCGTTCCATGAATATCGACTCCGAGGTCAGGAATTTCGTCGATCTGTCGTCGATCGACAAAGCGCGGTTTCTCGCGCGCTTCATGTATGAACTGACGCTCGACGCCCGCAACTTCTACAGCCCGGGCAGCAATCAGGACATCGATGCGAACAAGCTGCGCTTCGTGAACGAGATCCAGCATCGCGTGACCCGGTTCATCGAGCAGATCCTGATCGATGATCCGGCGCGGCCCGCCGACGAGGTGCTGTTGAAGTTGCTGCTGGCGCCGCGCAGCGAGAAGACCATCGAAGCGCTCGTTCACTCCGCTTACACGCGCACCATTCAGGCTCTCGGCTGACAGTCAGCTGCCTGTCGCGTCAGACTGCGCAGCCGCCGGTGCTGGCGCATGACTGGTCGCGGTATCCGTTTCGAAGAGCTGTTCCAGTTCCCTGGCAGCCAGCTGCGAAGACTGGATCAGCTTCTGTTCGTCGTCGCGTGCCTCGCGTTGCCTCTCCAGCGTGCGCTGATCGTGTGAATCGAATCGCGAGATGCTCTCGATCGCATCGGCGCGCGAGAGCCCCAGCGCTTCCAGCGCATGCTGCGCCATATCGAGACTGGAGAGGTACGTTTCGCGGATCACGTACCGGACGTCGAGATCCAGCAGCCTTATCGCGTGCTGGCGATTGCGGGCCCGGGCGAACAGCTTGAGATGCGGGAAGTGACGCCGGACCAGCGCGGCGGTTCGCACCGATAGATCGATATCGTCCATGGCGAGCACGAGGATCTCGGCGCGCTCCGCACCGGCGGCTTGCAGCACGTCGCGACGGGATGCATCGCCGTAGTAGACCTTGTTGCCGAATCTGCGAACGAAGTCGACCTGGGCGACATCCGATTCGAGTGCGGTGAATGAGATCCGGCGCATGCGCAACACGCGGCCGACGATCTGGCCGAAGCGGCCAAAGCCCGCGATGATCACGCGGCTGTCGGTGCTGTCGATTTCATCGAAGGCGCGCGGTTCCGCTCCACCCATCTTCAGCTCGACGAACGACTGCAGTCGCATGAGCAGCGGGCTTGCGATCATGGTGATGGTCACGACGATCACGAGCGTATCGGCGAGCGACTGCGCCATGATCCCGTGGCTGACGGCGATTGCGAAGAGAACGAAAGCGAACTCACCGCCCTGGGGAAGAGAGAACGCCATGCCGCGGCAGGCATCCGCTGCGTAACCCATGAAGCGGGCGATGAGCCACATCAGCGTGAACTTGACCGCCATGAGTCCCACGACGAGCGCGGTGATCCGGCCCGGATGATCGAGCAATGAGCCCAGGTTGGCGGTCATGCCGACCGAGACGAAGAAGAGTCCCAGCAGCAGTCCCTTGAAAGGTTCGATGTCCGCTTCCAGTTCGTGACGGTATTCGCTTTCGGCGAGCAGCACGCCGGCGACGAATGCACCCAGCGCCATCGACATGCCGACGGCGTTGAACAGCAGGCCGGTCGCGACGACCACCAGCAGGGCGGCGGCAGTGAATGCTTCTTTGGCGCGCGTCTCGGCGACAGTGCGCAGCAGAGGGCGCAGCACGTAGCGTCCGCCGAAGACCATGAGCAGAAGAACCGCGATTCCCTTGCCCGCGACGAGGAGCGATTCCACCACGGTCTGTTCGGAGGCCCGCGCCGCCATCAGCGGCAGCAACGCGAGCATCGGCATCACGGCGATGTCCTGGAACAGCAGGATCGCGAACGCCGATCGTCCATGCTGAGTGTTGAGTTGATGACGCTCCGCGAGCAATTGCAGCACGAGCGGTGTGGAAGACAGCGAAAGGGCGAAGCCCACCACGATTGCGGCATGCGTGCTCAGGCCCATCAGCCAGGCGATGACGCCGACGATGATCGAAGTCACTGCGACCTGCGTGAGGCCGAGCCCGAACACCGCCTTGCGCATTGCCCGAAGTCGCGACGGCTGCAGTTCGAGCCCGATGACGAAGAGCAGCATGACGACGCCGAATTCGGCGACGTGCAGCACACCTTCGCCGTCCTGGATAAGGCGAAGCCCCCACGGGCCCAGCAGCATTCCCGCAAGGAGATACCCCAGTACCGACGCAAGCCCGAACTTGCGGCATAGCGGAACGGCGATCACGGTCGCCGTGAGGAAGATGGCCGCGTAGACCAGCAGTGACATGAGCGTGACCTCGATCGCGTAACCGGGCGCCGGGATTCTGGCGCCGTGCACAGCCATCGTAACAAGTGCAATGCGCGGGCGGATGGGCGGGCAATCAGGGCGGACCTCATGGCTGCTTTTGCACCCCCTACAGGATGATGCGGCCGAATTGTGGGCACATTGCCCCTCGAGGAAGTCGATGAGTCTGGTTACACAGGATCGCCCGGAGCACACGATCGATGCGCGCAACCGCATCGCGTCGGCGAATGCTGCCTGGGTGGATCTCGTGCGCGATCGCGTGCCCGGCGTGACCGGCATCGAAGACGTCATCGGTCGTCCGCTCTGGGATTTCGTCGAGGGCACGCAGGTACGTCAGCTCTGGGAGATTCTCTTCGAGCGTGTGCGTGCGGTTGGTGCTCCAGTGTTCGTGCCGATGCGCAGTGACGCAGCGGCTGTCCGTCGCGTGTGGGACGTCGAGCTGCATCCGTTGCCGGAGAGTGCAATCCGGCACGTCTTCGAACCCGTGTGGTCGGAGAAGCGGCCGGCGGTTGCCTTGCTCGACCTGGCGTACCCGAGGAACACGAACGAGTTGCCGTTCTGCGCCTGGTGCAATCGGATTCAGGTCCGGATCGGTGCGTGGGAAGAAGTCGAGAACGCCCAGCTCACGTTGCGCATCGAGGCCGCGGAAACGCTGCCCCGACTGAAGAGGAGCGTCTGCACCAATTGCAAGCAGTCGCTGCTGAAGACCTTCCCCGCGAGAGTGGCGTAGACGCGCAAGGCGCGCTCTGGCTGGCAGGCTAGCCGGCCAGCTGGCCGTAGGATCCTGGTGGGGTAGGCGTTCTGCCATCGGCAGTCGGGCGGTCCCGCTGGTAGACTGCGCCTCCTTATGAATTCCCTCCCTTTGGGTCGGGCCGCCTGACCAGCCGTCGGCGCCCACACTCCCATGCCCCGTCACGATCTCGTATTCCCATCGAAAGATGCCGATCTGCGCGAAGACGTGCACATGCTCGGTGCGCTCGTCGGCGATGTCATTCGCGAGCAGGGAGGCGAGGAGCTCTTCCAGGCGGTCGAGCGGGCGCGGCAGGCAGCAATCGGGCAGCGTGAAGGCGAGGCCGAAGGCGCCGTTCGATTGATGGTCTGCACGCGCGGGATATCCCCGGCGCTGTCGCGCGATCTGGTGCGTGCCTTCTCGACGTGGTTCGAGATGGTGAACATGGCGGAGAAGGTGCATCGCATCCGCCGCCGTCGTCACTATATGAATGAGGGCGAGACGCAGCCGGGCGGTATCGAAGACGCACTGATTGCGCTCCGCGAGAAAGGCCTGCAGCTCACGGACATTCGCAGGCTGATGCTCGAAATGTGGATCGAGCCGGTCTTCACCGCGCATCCCACCGAGTCGACACGTCGCACGATCCTGCGCAAGCAGCAGAAGATCGCTCAGCTGTTGCTGGGCCGGATCGGCCTGTCGCGCAGCGCTGCCGAGACGCAGACGATCTGGGAGCGCATCCGCACCGACATCACGTCGGGCTGGCAGACGGCCGACAATTCGCGCGAACGCCTCACCGTCGCCGACGAGCGCGAGCACGCGCTGTTCTTCATCGTCGAAATCCTGTTCCAGATCGTGCCGGTCTTCTACGAAGAAGTGACCGCGGCGCTCGTAAAGGTGTACGGACCCGAAGCGAAGGATCTCGAGCTGCCGGAGATCCTGCGTTTCGGCTCGTGGGTCGGCGGCGACATGGACGGCAACCCGGACGTCAACGCCAAGACGATTCGCGAAACGATCGCCCGCCATCAGCAGCTCATCGTCAATCGCTACTTCCTCGAGTGCCAGGGTCTCGCCGAGTCCTTGTCGCAGAGCGCGACGCGCATCGGCATCTCGCCGCAGCTGCAGGCGCGGATCGATCACTACCAGACATTGCTCTCCGAATCGCAATCGTTGTCGCCGGCCCGGCACGACCGCATGCCGTATCGCGTGTTCCTCGGCCAGATCCTGGAGCGGTTGCGTTCGACATACGAAGGCCGTCAGGCCCAGTACGAATCCGCTTCGCATTTCCTCGCCGATCTCAATCTGATCTACGACAGCCTGATGGCCAACAGGGGCGCGCATGCGGGCGCATTCCAGGTCAGTCGATTGATCCGGCGGGTGCGTACTTTCGGTTTTCATCTGGCGACGCTCGACATCCGTCAGAGCTCTGTCGTGCATCGTGGCGTGGTCGGTCAGGGGATCGGTGATTCGAACTGGAAGGAACGCAGCGCCGAGGATCGCGTTGCGCGCCTGCGCCACGCACTCGAGCGCGACGAGAGTCCGTGCGCAATTCTCGATGCGACGGGCAAGCGCGCGCTCTGGGTGTTCGAGGCGCTCGCTCACTGCCGTCATCGCAACGGCCCTGACTCGATCGGGCCCTACGTTGTCAGCAGTACGCGCGGCGTCGACGATATTCTTTCGGTCCTGCTGCTCGCTCGGTGGGCAGACACTGCCGATCGCCGCTCCGGCGACGTTCCCGTGGACGTCGCGCCGTTGTTCGAATCCGCGGAAGCGTTGTCACGCTGCGGCGAGCTGATGCGCCAGTTGTTGAACGAGCCTCTGTATCGACGCCATCTCCACGGTCGCGGCAATCACCAGTACGTGATGATCGGTTACTCCGCGAGCAACAAGGACTCGGGCGTTGCGATGTCACGCTGGCTCGTGCGCAAGGCGCAGGAGTCGCTCGTCGAAGTCGCCGCCAGCTCGGATGTCGATCTCACGTTCATGCACGGCCAGGGTGGCAGTTTCGGACGCGGCGGTGGCCGGACCGAGGCGCTCATCCGCAGTTCGCCGGAAGGTGTGAGCCGGGGGCGTCTGCGCATCACCGAAGCCGGTGAGCTCATCAACGAAAAGTACGGGCTGCGACCGATCGCGCTCAGAATTTTCGAGCAGGCGTTCAACGTGCTCGCGCTCGCGAGCAGCGGCACGACGC
The DNA here is from genome assembly GCF_014202975.1 of Povalibacter uvarum. Classification (GTDB taxonomy): domain Bacteria; phylum Pseudomonadota; class Gammaproteobacteria; order Steroidobacterales; family Steroidobacteraceae; genus Steroidobacter; species Steroidobacter uvarum. Next base: position 469,831 of record NZ_JACHHZ010000006.1, on the reverse strand, counting down.
CCAGGGAAGTGGTCGATCCGAAGTGGCGGGAGATCATGGATTTCCTGGCGACCCAGAGTGCGAACACCTATCGCGCCACCACTTACGAAGACGCCGCCTTCAATGATTTCTTCCGGCAGCTGACGCCTATCGACGTCATCGAACGCATGCAGATCGGGTCGCGGCCCACGACGCGTAACGAACGAACCGGCATCGCGGCGCTGCGCTCGATTCCGTGGAACTACGCGTGGTCACAGTGCCGATACATGATGCCGGGCTGGTTCGGTGTCGGCTCTGCGTTGACAGCGGCGATGGAGCGAGTGAGTCCCGCGGTGCTCAAGGAAATGTACGAGCGCTGGTTCTTCTTCCAGAACCTGATCGACGACATCGAGCTGGCGCTTGCACGCGCCGATCTCAGCATCGCTGCCTTCTACGATGAACTGGTGGATCCGCAGTACCAGCGGTTCATTCCGGTCCTGCGCGAGGAGTACGACCTGGCGCGCAAGCGGGTGCTGGAGCTGAAGGGCGCCACGTGTCTGCTGGAAAGCGAGCCGACGATCCAGCGCTCGATCCGGCTGCGCAGTCCCTACATCGATCCGATGCACCTGCTGCAGGTCGATCTGCTGAAGCGGTGGCGGGCTGGTGGGCGCGAAGACAAGGAGATGCTGGCGGCTCTCCTCTCATCCATTACAGGAATCAGCCAGGCGCTGCAGGGGGCGTGAGGAAGGGGATAGGGGATAGCGGATAGCGGATAGCGGATAGTCAGAATGCGACGAATGCGAGTCCGCCCCGCAGACTAATCACCATCCGCTATCCGCTATCCGCTTCCAGCTTCAGATGCGGCATCAACCAGCCGACGATCGTTTCGAAACTGGATTGCCGGTTGTCGTCAATGAGTTCTGGGCGTTCCTGCAGCAGTCGATACGCGAATGCAACCACGTCGGTCGCGTCCCGCCGGCGCGATTCGGGTAGTTGCAGCCACTGCTCAAGAACGCGCTTTTTTTCGTCGAGCCGTGCCATTGCCCCTCCCGCAGCTCAGACCAAATTGCGCGCGCGGAAAGTAGCAGCGCTGCGCAGGTTGTGCACTCAATTTCTTCGCGGGTTGTCAGCACAACAGTGGCATCACCCAGTGTGTGCCGTCGCTGCCCGCACGACATCTCATTCAAACAAGAAGATAGCGTCGGGCTTTTCGCGGCCGTTCAGGTTCGTCGCTGGCGTTGTTGCCCTGCTGAAACGCGCATGCGAAGCGCCCGGCCGGCATGGCTGCGCAAAAAGCTCTCTTGTTCGATTGAATCGCGCCGCATTGGTTGCTGCCGTGATCCGCGCCCCTATCGCGGTAAATACTGATCCGGCGTTGCATGTGAATTGGCGTCTGATTCGCCGTGTTGCCCGCCGGTTGACATGTCGAGGGAGTGGATTGCGCGTGCCGTGCGGCGGATGTGCGCAAACATCCACTTGCGATCCGCGGCGCAAGGGCGTGAAGTTTTGTTCGGCAGTTGTAACGTCCGTGTACATCGAGAGACGCGCGTGAATGGCAATTCCCTGATTTAACGCGGTTTCACTATCCAACGGTCGCTGCGATGCGGCAGAATGCGCACCCCGTTGATTTCCCATCCGTGAGACTCCCCGTTTGAAAAAGCGCACTTCCAAGAAGGCCTCCGGCACGCGTACCTCGAATCCCTGGGTATCGCTGTCCCGCAATGGTGCAAACCTGCACATCGAGGACTTCCTGACCTTCCGGCTGACGCGTCTGTCGAACGCGCTTCGCAACAACATGACGAAGCGGTATCTCGAGGAGTTCGATCTGAGCCTGCCCGAGTGGCGCCTGCTGGCGCTCGTGACCCGATTCTCACCGCTGCGCTTTTCGGAGCTCACGAACCGCTCCAGCATGGACAAGGGACAGGTCAGCCGCACGTTGCGGGTCATGACCAAGCGCGGTCTGACGAAGACCAAGATCATCGCTCAGCGCGGTTCGCGCTCGGCTGAAGCTCTGGCCGCTCCGGTCAGCGTGTCGATCACCCCGAAGGGCAAGGCGCTCTACAAGTCGGTGCTGCCGGTCGCGCAGCGTCGTCAGGCGTCGATGTTGCAGACGCTGAATGATTCGGAGCGAGTGGCGCTCTATCAGACGCTCGACAAACTTTTTGCCGTGATCGGCGATCCGGACGCTGGGCAGGATGACGTTTGATGGGAAGCCGGCTAGCCAGCTGGCTTGCTTGCCGCTAGCAAGAAGGAAGAGGCGGGTCCGATTCAGTTTGTGGGTCCGACTTCAGTCGGACGTCATCGCCGAAGGCGAGAAGATTTCACACGGAGCTCACGGAGTACACGGAGATATGAAGTCTTCGTCTCCGTGCTCTCCGTGAACTCCGTGTGAAACTCCGCGGGTCTCAGGGACGAAGCAGCTCCACGGAAGCACCGAGTCGCGAACGGATTGCGGCGTTCACGGTATTCATCAGCAGGCACGCGATCGTCATCGGGCCGACGCCACCCGGCACCGGGGTGATGGCTCCGGCTCGTGTCACGGCAGAGGCGAAGTCCACATCGCCTACCACCTTCGATTTGCCACTCCCGTCGTCGATGCGGTTGATACCGACGTCCACGACTACTGCACCGGGTCGGACCCATTCCCCCTGAATCGCCTTCGGCCGACCGATCGCGGCCACCAGGATTTCTGCCTCGGCGCAGAGAGCGGGCAGGTCGCGAGTGCGCGAATGCGCGATCGTCACTGTGCAGTCGTTCTGGAGCAGGAGCTGCGCCATCGGCTTGCCGACGATGTTGGACCTGCCGATCACGACGGCGCGCTTGCCGCGCATGTCGGGCAGCACTTCGCGGATCAGGATCAGGCAGCCGAGCGGCGTGCAGGGAACGGTCGCTTCTTCGCCGAGCGCCAGCTTGCCGGCATTCACCGCGTGAAAACCATCCACGTCCTTGGCGGGATCGATCGCCGCGAGCACGGCAGCGCTGTCCACGCCATTCGGCAGCGGCAGCTGCACGAGAATTCCATGGACATCGGGATTCGCATTCAACTCGCGCACGAGTTGCAACAGCTCGGCGGTCGTCGCCGTCGCCGCGAGCCGGTGATCGAAATGACGAATGCCGGCTTCTTCGGCTTGCTTCGTCTTGCTCGCGACATAGATCTTGCTGGCGGGGTCCTCGCCGACCAGGACAACAGCGAGGCCGGGTACGAGACCGTTCGCGCGCAGTTCCGCGGTGCGTCCGGCGACGCGATGACGAAGGCGTTCGGCGGCCGCGCGGCCGTCAATGATCGTGGCGCTCAATTCAGATTCCCTGCGGGTGCGTGGATTGCGGCGGCTATTGTGCGGGGATCGCGCCGGATTTGCGACGCGGAGCCTCAGTTCAGGCTGAGGCTCATGTGAGCTTCGCTGGTCGATCGGCCGTTCGCACGCAAGGCGTCGGGTTCGACGCCCCACACCCGGAAGCCCATTCTCTCGTACAACCGCCGCGCGCCTGGCGTCGTCTCGTTCACGGAGAGTTGCAGCGATGCGATTCCGGGAACCGCACGGGCGTGTGCGATGGCTGCCTCGAAAAGCTGGGCTGCTACACCCTGGCCTCGCGCCGACGGTGCGACGAAGACGCCCCAGATCATCGCGATATGCGCGGTCTTGATCTGCGGCAGGCGATACATGCCGAGCATGCCGACCAGATTCCCGTTGAGCGCTCCAAAGACCAGCGCCTGCGATTCGCCCAGTTGCGTGCGCACCGCTTCGGGCGACGAATAGCGATCGTCCTCGGGGCTCGCCGAGAAGGCGAGGGGCGAATCGAGCAATGCAGCGCGCCGCAAATGGAACAGCGACTCGGCATCGTCCGGGACCAGAAGTCGAACCTGTGTCGTCGTCATAGCGGGCGAGTTTAGCCGGCAAAGCTGCCCCGAACGCCCGCGTTGCGGCATGAAAAACGGCCCCGGACCCCGGAAATCCGCGGGTCCGCGGCATCTGTGACGCAGTGTGCATTTTCCGGCAGCGCCCTGCGCCGGGCGGGCGGCGGCTCTGTGAGATGCATCGCTGTTTCAGCGCGGGGCGTCCCTATACTGCGACAACCTACTGATAACAAAGACTGTCTATGGAGCTCTCCGGGAACTCGAAGGAACTGGCGCTGCTGAAGACGTTCTCGCCGCTCGACGCCATGCGTCCGGAGAACCTCCTCACGCTCGCCCGGAGAATGAGACGGTTACAGGCTCCCAGAGGGCGCCTGCTGTTCACGGAAGGCGACGAGGAAAAGCACACCTTCTACCTGCTGAGCGGCACCATCGACCTGATGAGCGAAGGCGAGGTCGTCGGTACCGTACGCAGCGGAACGCCGAAATCGAAGAATCCGCTCGCGCATGCGTTGCCGCGCCCCTACTCGGCGGTCGTGACTTCGGATCGCATCGAATACCTGCACATCGACAGCGAGTTCCTCGACGTCGTGGTGACCTGGGACCAGACAGGCAGCTACAAAGTCTCCGAGCTGCGCGGGATCGACGAAGAGAATCAGCCCGCACCGGATGACTGGATGACGGCGCTGCTGCAGTCGAAAGCATTCCATCGCATCCCGCCCGCCAACCTGCAGGCCGTCTTCATGCGGCTGCAGCGCATCGACTATCGCGCCGGCGAAGTCGTGATCAAGCAGGGCGGAGAAGGCGATTGCCTCTACATCATCGTGAAGGGCACCTGCCTGGTCACGCGCGAGACGCCGCTCAACAAGGAAGGCATCAAGCTCGCGGAACTGCGCATGGGCGACACCTTCGGCGAAGAGGCCCTCATCTCCGAGACACGTCGCAATGCCACCGTCACGATGGTCACGGACGGCTGCCTGATGCGACTGGCGAAAGAAGATTTCCGCAAGCTTCTGCACGAGCCGCTGCTGCACTGGGTGGACTTCGATGAGGCGAAGCGCATCGCGGCCTCGGGCGGGCAATGGATCGACGTGCGGCTGCCTTCGGAGTTCGAACACTATCGCGCCGAAGGCGCTGCAAACATTCCGCTGTATTCCCTGCGCCTGAAGCTCGCGGGACTCGATCGCAACCGGCACTACGTCGTCTGTTGCGACACCGGCCGCCGCAGTTCGGCGTGCGCGTACATCCTTTCCGAACGCGGCTTCCAGGCGAGCGTGCTCAAGGGCGGGCTGTCGGCGACTGAGATCGCGCGGAAGTAAGATTCCCGGAAGTTCACACGGAGACATGAAGTTCCGGTCTCCGTGAACTCCGTGTGAGATCTCCCTGTCTACATCTCGGGTGCTCGGCCGGCGCGCCACAGAATGAGCACGCCGATCACGGCTGAGAGCACTGACGCTGCGAATACGGCGATCTTCGCCGCCGCGAAATCCGAAGCCGCCGGAAACGCCTGGCCCGCGATGAACAGCGACATCGTGAATCCGATGCCCGCGAGCGCGCCGGCACCCAGAAGCTGCAGCCACGAATATTCGCTGGGCTTTACTGCAACCCCTGTCCACACCGCGAGCGCGCATGCGGCAACGAGACCGAGTGGCTTGCCGATCACGAGGCCGCCGGTGATCGCGAGCATCAGAGGCTCGTGGCCCGTGAAAACTTCGGTGCTCAGTGCGACGCCTGCATTCGCCAGCGCGAAGAGCGGCAGGACGAAGTAACTCGATCGCGGGCCCACGTGTCGCAGCATGCGGTCCGCAGGTGACTCCAGTCGATCGTGGATGGCGTCGAGCGCCATCAGGCTCGGTTCGGAGGGGCCATGGCGCAGCACCTCGGTGCCATGACGCGCTTCGGCAGCCAGGATCTGATCCGCCTGCATCATGAGTGTTCGAAGATCAGGCGGGGGGCGCGTAGGAATGAACAGCGCCAGCAGCACGCCCGCCAGCGTCGCATGCAACCCGCCGCCGTATACGCAGACCCAGAGAACGATTCCGAGGATGACATACGGCGACGTGCGATACACATGCGCGCGGTTGAGCAGGACGAGCGCGCCGATGATGGCGACCGCACCGGCGAGGAAGCCGAGGTGCAGCTCGCCGGAATAGAAGGCGGCGACGACGATGATGGCGCCGATGTCATCGACGATAGCCGCGGCAGTGAGGAAGATCCGCAGTTCGATCGGCACCCGATGACCCAGCATGACGATGAGCGCCACCGCGAACGCCGTATCGGTCGCCATGGGTACGCCCCAGCCGTGCGACCACGAGCCCGCGGGAATCAGCAGTGCGTAGATTGCCGCCGGCACAGCCATACCACCGATTGCGGCTGCAATGGGCAGGGCAGCGGAGCGTCGGCTCGCCAGGTGTCCGACCGTGAACTCGCGCTTGATCTCCAGGCCGACGACGAGGAAGAAGATCGTCAGCAGACCGTCGTTGACCCAGTGACGCAGCGACATCGCGAAATGCTGATCGCCGAAAGTGAACCCGAAATGCGATTCCCAGAACGCATCGAAGGCGGGTCCCAGGGTCGAGTTCATCAGCATCACGGCGAGTACTGTCGCCAGCAGGAGCAGCATGCCGGTTGAAGGCGCCCAGCGTGCGAAGTCGAGCGCGGCGCTGCGAACGCGATGGCCCATCGACCCCAGCATCGCGTCCGCGAACGAACTCTCGTCCCATGGACCGTCGTAGCGGCGGCTGTTGATGAAGAATGTGGGCGTGATCATCACGCCACTGTCCCGTGCGCTGCTGATGTCCGCTTCCACGCGCTCCCGCGCCAGCTCCGAAGCACCATGAAGTTGCTGCTCGTCGTACTGGGTCACGCCGAGATCGGCGGCGACCGCATCCAGATCGTCCTCGGTCAGCGTCTCCGAGCGCGTCATCAGCTTGACGTGCGCCGCCCAGAATTTCTCCGGCGTGTCGGCGTGTTCGATCAGCTCCGCGGCGCGCCTCGCGATATCGCTTCCGGTGACCGGGCGATGCCGGAATACATAGAGAAGCTGCTCGCCGAACTGATCCCGAACCTGCGCGATGCGTTCATTGGCGGCGCGACAATGCGGGCACGCGTAGCTGCCGTACTCGACCAGCGTGATCGCGGCCCGATGGGGACCCAGCAAGTGATCGCGATTCGAAACGGGACGGGTAAGGCGGTTGGTGGATTGGGACATTCTTTGTCTCTGGCTGATTGCTGGCCGGCTGGAGGCTAGCTGGCTGCCCTCAGCCTGTTGCCCCCCAAAAGGGGCATCTAGACGCTTTTATGCTTGGACCGCATCGCCCATTGGTGTCTCGCGTGCAATCGTTCCGCTTCGTTGGCGGATTCCGTCGGTGCCGCGCGCAGTAGTGCCCGCAGTTCACCGTGCGCGCTCGCGAGTTCTGGACTCAGCTGCAGCAAGGGTCGATAGCGTTCGAGGAATGCATCGTTGCGCAGATCGCCTTCGCCCATCAGCAGGCCCCGAAGATGAGCGGCCACGACCGCGTGATCGTATTCCGTAGGCGGCTGGGCTTGCGAGAGTACATGATCGATTTCGGCCGTCAGCAGCGATACGGGACGCAGCCACGCCCAGGCCGGATCGTTGATGAGCCGGTCGAGCAGGGCGAGGCCTGCGGGCCCCGAATCGAATTCGCGTTCGGTGCGCAGGATGATGGAATAGAGTTGCTGCAGCTTGCGGGCGAGCAGTTCGATGTGCGCTTTGGGTGTCTTCATGTCGTGGATCCCGGCTCATGGGCGCGACCGGCATCGATGGCCGCGAACGCCTCCGGCAGCGTCGCGAAATAGTTGTCCGTGCCGATGACGTCGCGCAAGCCGGCTCGCTCGAGTTTACCCGCGACCCTGGGATTGGCCCCGGTAAGGAGAACACGCACTTTGCGGCGCTGCAGATCGCGGATCACTTCCTCCAGCGTCTGCAGGCCCGTGATATCGATGAACGGCACCCACTTGAGGCGGATGATCACGGCCTTCGGGTCAGTATGCGTGGCTGCAAGCGCCCGCTCGAAGTTCTCGACGGCACCGAAGAAGAACGGACCCTCCACTGAATAGACCAGCACGCCTTCCGGCAACGTCAGGCCGCGATGTTCGAGTTCCTGATTCAGTTCCTGCGGCGATTGCTGGTGCACGTCGACACTGCTGGCCATCCGGCGCAGAAAATGCAGAGTCGCGAGAATCACACCGATGTTCACGGCGACGACCAGGTCGACGAACACCGTCAGCCCGAACGTGACGAGAAGAATCACGACATCTGCCGGCGGCGCGCGTCGGACCATGCGGGTGAAGTGTCGGGCTTCGCTCATGTTCCAGGCGACGACGAACAGGATCGCGGCCAGCGCCGCGAGTGGCACATCCGCTGCAAGCGGTGCGAGCAGTACGATGATCAGCACCAGCGTCAGCGCGTGAACGATTCCTGCGATCGGGCTGTTGCCGCCGTTGCGCACGTTCGTGGCGGTGCGTGCGATCGCGCCAGTCGCGGCGAAACCGCCGAACAGCGGCGCAAAAATGTTGGCGATCCCTTGCCCGATCAGCTCCTGGTTGGAGTCGTGCCGGGTACCGGCCATGCCGTCCGCGACGACAGCGGACAGTAGGGACTCGATCGCGCCGAGCATCGCGATCGTGAAGGCGGGACCCATCAGTTCGATCAATCTCGCGGCGGTGATCTCGGGGAATTGCCAGCTGGGCAGCGTGCGCGGAATGCCGCCGAAAGCAGAGCCGATCGTGGCCACGCCTTCAGGGTGAAGCAGAGTCATCAGGAGCGTTGCGACCGCGAGCCCGGCCAGCGGTCCCGGTACTCGTTTGAATCCCGGAATGCGCGGTATGGCTATCACCACCGCAAGCGTCAGCGTCGCGATCGCCGTGGTTGCGATGTGCAGTTTCGGGAACGCAGCGAACGAACTCAGCAGCTTCTCGTGAAAGTGCTCACCGCTCACGCCGGGCAGACCGAAGAAGTACTGCCACTGTCCCGTCCAGATGATGACGGCGATTCCCGCCGTGAAACCGACGATGACCGGATCGGGAATGAAACGGATGATTGCGCCGAGCCGCGCCATGCCGAGCAACAGCAGGATGAGTCCCGCGAGTATCGTGGCGATCTGCAGGCCATCGATGCCGTACTGAGCCGTGATGCCCGAGAGAATGACGATGAAGGCGCCGGTCGGCCCGGCGATCTGGACGCGGCTGCCGCCGAACATCGCAACGAGAAGTCCTGCCACGATCGCCGTGTAGAGGCCTTGCTCGGGCTTCGCTCCCGATGCGATCGCGAATGCCATCGCCAGCGGCAGTGCGACGACACCGACGATCGCTCCCGCGACGATATTCCGTGTCCAGTGCACCCGGGAGAGAAGTCCGGCGCGATGTGCTTCGAGGAGGGAAATCATTGGGGAAGTCGGCTAGCGGCTAGCGGATGGCGGATAGCCGGAATGCGCACGCCGCCGTCATTCCCGCGCAAGCGGGAATCCATCTGAGCGACCGGGATGGACTCCCGCCTGCGCGGGAGTGACGAACGAGGGCTAGTCACCATCCGCTATCCGCCATCTAATTCTTAGAGATCCGGCAACGGTATGAACTCCGTCTCTCCCGGCACCGCCTTGAAGCGACCTGCTTTCCAGTCTGCTTTGGCCTGCTCGATGCGTTCCTTGCTGGAGGAGACGAAGTTCCACCAGATGTAGCGTGGGCCGTCGATTCCGGCGCCGCCGAGGAGCATCAGGCGGGAATCGCGGACTGCGGTGATCGTGATGCGATCGCCTGGGCGAAAGATGATCAGCTGCGGCGCCTCGAAAATGTCGCCGGCAACTTCGACTGCGCCCTCGACGATGTAGGCACCGCGCTCTTCCTGGTCCGCTTCGAACGGTGCGCTCGTACCTGCGTCGAGATTGACCTCGGCGTACAGCCATTCCGATGCAGTCGAAACCGGCGAGCGCTGGCCGAAAGCGGATCCCGCAATGACGCGGGCGCGTAAGCCGCCGTCTTCGATGGCGGGCAGGCTGTCGGCCGTGAAGCGCTGGAACGACGGTGCGACTTCTTCATGGGCAGTCGGCAATGCCAGCCAACTCTGAATGCCGAACAGCGGCGAAGACTGCCCGCGCACGTTGGCCGGCGTTCGTTCGGAGTGGGCGATGCCACGGCCCGCGGTCATCAGGTTCATCGCACCCGGCGTGATCTCGATGGCGTTGCCTTCGCTGTCACGGTGCATGAGGCTGCCCTCGAAGAGGTACGTGACTGTCGCGAGACCGATGTGAGGATGAGGCCGGACGTCGACGCCACCGCCCACCGGAAATCGTGCAGGCCCCATCTGATCCAGGAAGATGAACGGCCCGACCATGTGACGGCGGCGATTCGGCAGTGCCCGCCGGACCTCGAACCCGCCCAAGTCGCGCGTCGGCGGAACGATGATCAGCTCGACCGCAGGATTGGAGAGTTCGCTCATGAAGTTCGTCCATCGCTGGTGGGCGCGGTCGGCAGCGTTTCTGGCCAACCGCCAACCGCTAACCGCTAACCGCCTCCTCCGTACCGTACAACCCACGGTAAGTGTCCCGCAACACGTTCTTCTGCACCTTCCCCATCGTGTTCCTTGGCAGTTCCGTTACGAACAGGACGCGCTTCGGCAGCTTGAACTTCGCGAGCCGCGATTGGAGGGCTTTGCGCACCGAGTCCTCGTCGACCGCGGCGCCCGGCTTCGTCACGACGACCGCAGTCACCCCTTCGCCGAAATCCGGATGCGGTACGCCGATGACGGCGCTTTCGACGACGCCGGGCAGGGCATCGATCTCCGCCTCGACTTCGATCGGGTATACGTTGTAGCCGCCCGTGATGACGAGGTCTTTGCCCCGACCCACGATGTGGACATAGCCGCGCGAGTCGATGCGCCCGAGATCGCCGGTGATGAAGAATCCGTCGGCCCTGAATTCAGCGGCTGTTTTCTCCGGCATGCGCCAGTAGCCGCTGAACACGTTCGGTCCACGCACTTCGATCATGCCGATCGTGTCCGAGGCATCGAGCGGCACGCCATCCTCGGGATTCGTGATTCGCACTTCGACACCGGGCAGCGCGGGCCCGACGGAGCCGGGAATGCGCTCGCCTTCATAGGGATTCGACGTGTTCATGAGCGTCTCGCTCATGCCGTAGCGCTCGAGAATGGCGTGACCCGTGCGCTCATGGAATTCGCGGTGCGTTTCGGGCAGCAGCGGCGCGGAGCCGGAGACGAAGAGGCGCATGCCGCGAACGGCGTCCCGGCCGAGCGACGGCTGCTGAAGCAGTCGCGTATAGAAAGTCGGTACTCCCATCATCACCGTCGCCTGCGATAGCTGGCGCAGGATCTCGGCGGCGTCGAACTGCGGCAGGAACAGCATCGAGCTGCCTGAGGCCATAACGGTGTTCACTGCCACGAAAAGTCCATGCACGTGAAAGATCGGCAGGGCGTGCAGCAGCACGTCGCGCTCGGTAAAACGCCATGCGGAAGCGAGCGTCACCGCATTCGAAGCGAGGTTGCTTCGCGTGAGCATCGCGCCTTTCGATCGTCCGGTCGTGCCCGAGGTGTACAGCAATGCGGCGAGCGCTGAAGGCGCGATCGCGGCAGGCAGGCTCGCATTTTCAGGCTGTGCGGCAAGGTCCATGAGCGATCCGCCGCCGGTCGAATCCAGGGTTTCGAACTGAATCGATGCTGGAAGGTGAGTAACGTCGGCCAGCGTCTGGGGCCGCACGACTGCTACGCGCGGCTGCGCGTCGCCAAGGAAATACTCGAGCTCGACGAGTGTGTACGCCGTGTTCAGCGGGACGAACGCCGCGCCGACCTTGAGGCAGGCGATGTACAGCGCGACTGCTTCGGGCGACTTGTCGACCTGCGCCGTCACCCGATCGCCAACCTCGACGCCGCGCTTCAGCAGCGCCTGCCCGAGGCGCGACGACAGGCTGTCAAAGTCTCCGTAAGTCAGCGTGCGACCTCCGGGCGTCGTGAGAAATGGGCGCCCCGGCTCGTGTTGCAACACGCGATCGAGCCAATGAAGAGGATCGAGGGGGGAAGGCGCGGAGAACGGCATCGTCGGCCCGGCATGACTGGAAGCAGGCCCAATGATAGCCGCGCATGCGCTCTAAGCCATGCGGAGGCGGGACGGGCGTCCCGTTCGCTCGCTATACGCCGCTCGTGCTGGTGAAGTCGCCTACGTAACGGATGCCGCTCGAAGCGCGCTTTTCCTCGTACATGTCGGCGTCCGCCAGCGCGATCAACGCTTCGATGGTTTCGTTGGAGGCGGCATTCACCAGGGTCGTGCCGATGCTGACGTCGAGCTTGTAGGGCCGTCCCGCGCCAGCGTTCAGCACCGCCAGTTGTTCACGCAGTCGCTCGCGCAGCGTGCTCGTATCGTTCTGGACATGGGCGAGTGCGACGAACTCATCCCCGCCCAGCCTGGCGACGATGTCCGATTCACGGAACGTGCTGCGCAACGCATCGGCGGTGTCGCGCAGAGCCTGGTCGCCCACGAGATGGCCGAGATGATCGTTGATCTGCTTCAGGCCATTCAGGTCGACGAAGAAGAGGCCGAGCATGTGCCGCTCGCGGCGCGCGACTTTCAGCGCCTGTTCCGCCAGCTCGAAGAATCCGCGACGATTGCGCAGTTGCGTGAGCTCGTCGACCAGCGACAGGCTGACGAGCAGATCGGCGTTCCGGCGCAGCGCTTCTTCGCGCTCACGCGTCGCGATCTCCGCCCGGTGCTTGTGGATCGCCACTTCGATCGAGCAGCGCAGCTCGACTTCCTGGAAGGGTTTGACGAGATATCCCAGCGGCCCCGTGCGTACCGCCCGGTCGAGCGTATCGAGGTCGCGATGCCCAGTCAGGAAGATCACTGGAATGCGGGCGCGCTCCTGGATCATCTGGGCCGCCTGAATGCCGTCGATGTCGCCTCGCAGGCCGACATCCATGATGACCAGTTGCGGCCGCAGCTCGTCGGCCATGTAGACCGCCTGGACGCCCTCGCCCGCGACGCCTGCTACCCGGTAGCCGAGCCTGACAATGGTCTCCTGCAGGTCCTGCGCGACGATGCCTTCGTCTTCGACGATGAGTATCGATACCGCGTCCGTGGACTCTGGCGACTCCGGATTATGTCCGTCCGGAGTGACGTCAGACGTGCTGATCGGTTCTGTCATTAATTCGCGTCGCTTCGAAGGGCCGGATAACGGGTGGTCGCCGCTGTTAACGCACGGATGGGTGACAGGGTTTCAGCGAGGAGTGTTAAGGCGAACCCGTACAAGGAAGGGCGCGCATAAATTGCCGACAAACGTCGACGGTCGCATCGTCGTTGATACGGATGGTCCGGGCGTTGGGGATGACTCAGGGCTCCCAGGGAGCCAGTGCTTTCGGGTCGGAGTGCCCGATCGTGCGCTTCGATCGTTGGCCGTGATTCGATCGGATGCATCGATGCTTTTTCTTCTACAACAGGAAGCGCGCTTTCGACTCGCCCAGTCACCGACCCCGTGGCATTGCGCTACGGGAAGGGACCCGTTGCCTCATCGGCAACGCGTCGATGAACGACGGTTATGGCCTTATGCAGACTGTTGCATTTGCCATGCGCCGCAACCTGCAAAATGCCCCGGTTCAGGGGAAATCCCGTCGCAATAGCCCGGAAATCGGCTGCGGGACGACCTGTGCTTACTTTACAATTCGCCCCCGCCAGCGAGGGTCCGGCAGCGTAGACAACGTGCCCGGCCCGCACCCGGGTTACCCGGGCGCGCGGTCACCGTCAGGGTCCCGCATCGCCAGGCAACAGGGCGCACTTCGGATTCGATCGCGCCTTCCTCAATGGAGTTTTTTTCGTCAGACATGACCATCAACAGCAAACGCGCACTGATCTGCGGCTCCGTCGCCTTCGACACCATCATGGTGTTCCAGGATCGTTTCCGGAATCACATCCTCCCGGACAAGATCCACATGCTGAATGTCTCCTTTCTCGTCCCGCAGATGCGGCGCGAGTTCGGCGGCTGCGCGGGCAACATCGCGTACAACCTGAAGCTGCTCGGCGACGTCGGCCTGCCCATGGCGACCGTCGGCAAGGATTTCGGGCTTTATGGCGACTGGATGGCCAGTAACGGCGTGCCGACCGAGCATGTGAAGGTGATCGAGACCGAACATACGGCGCAGGGCTTCGTCACGACCGATCTCGACGACAACCAGATCTGGGCGTTTCATCCGGGCGCGATGCAGTTGTCCCACCACAACAGCGTGGCGGATGCCAGCAACATCGGGATTGGCATCGTTGCGCCGGACGGCCGCGAAGGCATGATCCAGCACGCGGCGCAGTTCGCGGCCGCGGGCATCCCGTTCATTTTCGATCCGGGCCAGGGATTGCCGCTGTTCAGTGGTGAGGATCTCCGCGCGTTCATCAAGCAGGCGACCTGGGTTGCCGTGAACGACTACGAGTGGCAGCTCGTGCAGGAAAAGGCGAAGCTTTCCGCCTCCGACATCACCGGCCAGGTCGACGCGCTGATCGTGACGCGCGGCGCCGAAGGGTCCGTGATCTACACCAAGGGTCGCGAGATCGTGATCCCGACGGCAAAGCCCTCGGCGGTCGTCGATCCCACCGGTTGCGGCGACGCGTATCGTGCCGGTCTCATTCACGGCTTGCTGCACGGCCTCGATTGGGAAACCACGGGTCGCATCGCGTCGCTCATCGGAGCGATCAAGATCGAAACCCGCGGCACCCAGAATCACACGTTCACGGCGTCGCAGTTCGAAGAGCGCTTCCAGGCCAGCTTCGGCCGGCCGCTGTCGCCGAAGGCCAGCGTCTGATCCATCGCATGCGCAATGGATCCACTACCGAATTTCAATCGTTAAACCCGTTCGTATTCACAGGCAACGAGACCTAGGGAAAATCTTATGAGCTCCGCAAGCTTTCTGTTCACATCGGAATCCGTCTCGGAAGGTCACCCGGACAAGGTCGCCGACCAGATCTCCGATGCGATCCTCGACGCCATCCTGGCGCAGGACAAGTACTCGCGTGTCGCCGCGGAAACGCTGTGCAACACGGGCCTCGTCGTGCTGGCGGGTGAGATCACATCGAACGCCGTCGTCGACTACCAGTCGATCGCCCGCGAAACGATCAAGCGCATCGGCTACGACAACACCGACTACGGCATCGACTACAAGGGTTGCGCCGTGCTCGTCGCTTACGACAAGCAGTCGCCCGATATCGCGCAGGGTGTCGACGAAGGCCGCGGCCTGAACCTCGACCAGGGTGCCGGCGACCAGGGGCTCATGTTCGGCTACGCATGCGATGAAACGCCGGAACTGATGCCGCTGCCGATTTATCTCTCCCACCGTCTCGTCGAGCGCCAGGCGCAGCTGCGCAAGGCCGGCAAGCTGAACTGGCTGCGTCCCGATGCGAAGTCGCAGGTGACGGTGAAGTACGTCGACGGCAAGCCGAAGGAAATCGACACGGTCGTGCTGTCCACTCAGCATCACCCGGAAATCGAGCACGCCGCACTGGCCGAAGCCGTGATCGAAGAGATCGTGAAGCCCGTCCTGCCGAAGGAAATGATCGGCAAGAAGATCAACTATCTGATCAACCCGACCGGTCGCTTCGTCATCGGCGGTCCACAGGGGGATTGCGGTCTCACCGGCCGCAAGATCATCGTCGACACGTACGGCGGTGCGGCACCCCACGGCGGCGGCGCGTTCTCCGGCAAGGATCCGTCGAAGGTCGACCGTTCGGCTGCCTACGCTGCCCGCTATGTTGCAAAGAACATCGTCGCTTCCGGGCTCGCCACGAAGGCGCAGGTGCAGGTGTCGTACGCCATCGGCGTCGCGAAGCCCACCAGCATCATGGTCACCACGTTCGGCACCGGCAAGGTGTCGGATGAGAAGCTGGAAGAGCTGGTCGCCAAGCACTTCGACCTGCGTCCGAAGGGCATCGTCCAGATGCTCGATCTGCTGCGTCCGATCTATCAGAAGACGGCGGCCTACGGTCACTTCGGTCGTTCGGAGCCGGAATTCTCGTGGGAGAAGACGGATAAGGCCGACGCACTCGCCGCGGATGCCGGGGTGAAGCGGGCGGCGAACGGCTGATATAGGGAATGTGGCGGGGGACGAGTGACGGGAAAGACGGTGTTTCTTCCCGTCACACGTCACCCGTCCCTGGTCACGGTTAGAATACTTGCCTTCCACTCGCCGAGGGGCGCTGCAGCAGAAATCCTCTGCCAGGCTCGGCGGGATTGCCTAACGGCAACGGCGCCCTTCCACTTTGAACGGAGATGATCATGAGCGCTGTTGTCAAACCTGCTTCAGGCGACTTTCACGTTGCCGATATGTCCCTCGCGAGCTGGGGTCGCAAGGAAATCCTGATCGCCGAGACCGAAATGCCCGGCCTGATGGCGATTCGCGAAGAATTCTCGAAGAGCCAGCCGCTGAAGGGCGCGCGCATCACGGGCTCGCTGCACATGACGATTCAGACCGCGGTGCTGATCGAGACGCTGCAGGCGCTCGGCGCGGAAGTCCGCTGGGCCTCGTGCAACGTGTTCTCGACGCAGGATCACGCTGCCGCCGCAATCGCAGAGCGCGGCACCGCCGTGTTCGCATTCAAGGGCGAATCGCTGGACGACTACTGGGAGTTCACGCACCGCATCTTCGAATGGCCGGACAACGGCTACTCGAACATGATCCTCGACGACGGCGGCGACGCCACGTTGCTGCTGCACCTCGGCACGCGTGCTGAGACCGACCTGAGCGTGCTCGCGAAGCCGGGCAGCGAAGAAGAGGTGTGCCTCTTCAATTCGATCAAGCGCTACCTCAAGAAGGATCCGAAGTGGTACTCGGCCCGCCTGAAGCAGATCAAGGGCGTGTCGGAAGAGACCACGACCGGCGTCAAGCGCCTGTACCAGATGGCGAAGGACGGCAAGCTCGCGTTCCCGGCCATCAACGTCAACGACTCGGTCACCAAGAGCAAGTTCGACAACCTCTACGGTTGCCGTGAATCGCTGCTCGACGGCATCAAGCGCGCAACCGACGTGATGATCGCCGGCAAGGTCGCGATCGTTGCCGGCTACGGCGACGTGGGCAAGGGTTCGGCCCAGGCGCTGCGCTCGCTGTCGGCACAGGTATGGATCACGGAAATCGATCCGATCTGCGCGCTGCAGGCTGCGATGGAAGGCTATCGCGTCGTGACGATGGAAGAGGCCGCCGACAAGGGCGACATCTTCGTGACCACGACGGGCAACTTCCACGTGATCACGCACGATCACATGAAGAAGATGAAGAACAACGCCATCGTCTGCAACATCGGCCACTTCGACAACGAGATCGATGTCGCCGCACTGAAGCAGTACAAGTGGGAGAACATCAAGCCGCAGGTCGACCACGTCATCTTCCCGGATGGCAAGCGCATCATCCTGCTGGCCGAAGGCCGCCTCGTGAACCTGGGCTGCGCGACGGGTCATCCGTCGTACGTCATGAGCTCGTCGTTCGCGAACCAGACGCTGGCGCAGATCGAGCTCTACGCGAACACGGCGAAGTACCCGATCGGCGTGTACGTGCTGCCGAAGCACCTCGACGAGAAGGTTGCGCGTCTGCAGCTCGCGAAGCTGGGCGTGCAGCTCACGACGCTCACGGATGAACAGGCTCAGTACATCGGCGTCGCGAAGGAAGGGCCGTACAAGCCCGACCACTACCGTTATTGAGAAGTAGAGGGCGGATAGCGGATGGCGGATAGTCAGAACGCTTTTCTTCCAGTGCTTCCGCAGGCAGAGTGAGGGGGTTCCGGCTCCCGCGCTGTCATAGAGAACATCCCTCCCCCGCGATCGCGGGGGAGGGCAGGGTGGGGGCGATCTTGCGCCAGCTGCCCGACAATGCCCGATCATTCTCATACTCCGGTTCCTGCCCCTGTCGCCTCCAGCGACAAGACCAACAGCAATGTGCTGACGCTGTCGTGCCCGGACACGACCGGTGTCGTCGCAGCTGTTTCGGGTTTCCTGGCAGCTCACAACTGTTCCATTACCGAGGCGCAGCACTTCGACGATCCGTACACGGTGAAGTCGTTCATGCGTACGGTTTTTCATCCGGACGGTCACGGTACGCCGTCGCTTGCGGAGCTCGATCGCGAGTTCGCGAAGACTGTCGGTGCGCGCTTCAAGATGGTGCATCGGTTCCACGACGGCCGTCGTCGTTGTCGCGCCGTCCTCGCTGTGTCGAAGCATGGGCATTGCCTCAACAGCATGTTGCATCGATACAGCACCGGCACGCTGCCGATCGAAGTCGTCGCCGTCGTTTCGAACCATCAGGACATGCGCAGCCTCACCGAGTGGCACGGGATTCCCTTCCACTATTTCCCCGTGATCGACGGGCGCAAGGCGGATCAGGAGAAGCGGATCATCGAGCTGTTCGAGAAAACGGAAGCCGACCTGCTGGTTCTCGCGCGCTACATGCAGATCCTGACAGCCGATGCCTGCGCGTACTTCGGTGGCAAGGCGATCAACATCCATCATTCGTTCCTGCCGGGATTCAAAGGCGCGAAGGCCTACCACCAGGCGCACGCCCGCGGCGTGAAGCTGATCGGTGCGACGGCGCACTACGTCACCACCGATCTCGACGAAGGTCCGATCATCGAACAGGAAGTCGCGCGCGTCGATCACACGATGCCGCCGGAAGACCTGGTCACCATCGGCGCCGATCTCGAAAGCGTCGTATTGAATCGCGCCGTGCGCTGGCACGCCGAACGCCGCGTCTTCATCAACGACGTGAAGACCGTCGTCCTGCGGTGAGCCGCCGTCGCTGTGCCCCGATTTGTCTGATGTCCCTTTCCGGCTCGTCGCTCGCA
This sequence comes from Povalibacter uvarum, assembly GCF_014202975.1. Taxonomy (GTDB): domain Bacteria; phylum Pseudomonadota; class Gammaproteobacteria; order Steroidobacterales; family Steroidobacteraceae; genus Steroidobacter; species Steroidobacter uvarum. Next base: position 451,195 of record NZ_JACHHZ010000006.1, on the reverse strand, counting down.
GCTCGCCGCTAGAGGCTTTTCTCCATGTCCGCCAAAATCATCGACGGCACCGCGATCGCCGCCAAGCTTCGCGCCGAGTATCACCTGAGGGTCGATGATCTGAAGGCGCGTCACGGGGTAACGCCCGGGCTCGCGGTCATTCTCGTCGGCGACAGTCCGGCTTCGCGCAGCTACGTGCGCAACAAGATCAAGGCCTGCCAGCAGGCCGGCATCCGGTCTGATCTGATCGAGCTGTCCTCGCAGACGCCGGAAGATCAGCTCCTCGAGCGCATCTACGCGCTCAACGACGATCCCGGGATTCACGGCATTCTCGTGCAGTTGCCGTTGCCGCCGCACATCCGCGTGTCGAGCGTGCTCGAGGCGATCTCGGTCGAGAAGGACGTCGACGGCTTCCATCTCTACAACATGGGCGGGCTCGTTACGGGAAATACCGTGTTCTCGCCGTGCACGCCGTATGGCGTGCAGAAAATCCTCGAGCACGAAAACATTCCGGTCGAAGGCCGCAATGTCGTCGTCGTCGGCGCGAGCAACATCGTGGGCAAGCCGACGGCACTGATGCTGATGCAGCAGGACGCAACGGTCGTCATCTGCCACAAAAAGACGCGCGACCTGGGGCACTTCACTTTGCTCGCGGATATCCTCGTCGTGGCGGCGGGTGTCCCGAATCTGATCGTGCCGCAGATCGTCCGGACCGGAGCGGTCGTCATCGACGTGGGCTTCAACCGGTTGCCGGATGGACGGATCGTCGGCGACGTGGATTTTGAAGGCGTGAAGGAAAAGGCGTCTTACATCACGCCGGTACCGGGCGGCGTTGGCCAGATGACGGTGACGATGCTGTTGCACAACACGATCCTGTCGGCGGAGAGATATGCGACGGGCACGCAGCGTGCGGGGATGAGGTGACGGAAGCGCCACATGCTCTCGCTTTCTCACAAACTCCAGTCGTCCACCTTCACGGTGACGACAGAGCTGACGCCACCGAAAGGCACTGACCTTTCCGATCTGCTTGCGAAGGCCGACTCATTGCGCGGCTACGTCGATGGCATCAATCTCACCGAGTCGCCACGAGCGCGTCTTGCGGTCGGGCCGCTTGCAGTCGCGAAGGTACTCAAGGATCGAGGTCACGAGCCCATCGTTCAGTTCACGACGCGGGATCGAAATCGCATCGCGCTGCAGGCCGACATCCTCGGCGCCGCGGTGCTCGGTATCGAGAACATGGTCTTCATGGCCGGCGATCCGCCGGCAAACGGGGATCATCCGCAAGCGAAGCCGGTTTTCGACCTGTCGACGATCGATCTGCTGCAGGCGGCACGATCGCTGAAGGAAGGCCGGGACATGGCCGGCAACGAGTTGAAGGGACGTCCTTCGCTTCTCCTCGGTGCGACGGCGAATCCCGGGTGCCCGGACCTGCAGCGGGAAGTCGAGAACGTCCGGCGCAAGATCGATGCGGGCGCGCAGTTCCTGCAGACCCAGGCCGTTTACGACGCCGACGCGTTGCGCAGGTTCGTCGACGCGCTCAAACCCGACGCGAATGTTCTCGTGGGTATCATTCCGCTGAAGTCATCGAAGATGGCGAACTGGCTGAATGCCAACGTGCCGGGCATCGCGGTGCCCGAGGCGCTCATCGCAGAGATGGATCGTGTCGCCGGCGACGCTCAGGCCGAATTGAAGACCAGCATGGATATCTGTGCCCGCATCGTCACCGAGGTGAAATCGCACTGCGCTGGCGTGCACCTGATGGCGATGGGATGGGAAGCGCACATTCCGGGCATACTGGAAGCGAGCGGTGTGCGACGTTGACGTTGCTGACGGACTAGCGATTCATCTCATACACGCACATATTCACCGCCGAAGCGACGTTCAGCGACTCGATGGCGCCGCTGCCGGGAATGGAAAAGAAGCTCGCTTTCAGCGGCTCAAGGTCGGCACGCGGCACACCGCGCGCCTCGTTGCCGAAGACGTAGCAATCGCATTCCCTGAATCCCGGTGACTGAAGGCTCTCGCCTCGCATATCCAGACACCCGACGCGACGAAATCGCGATGCAAGCGCCGCGACGGGCACGTCGGTTTCGACCGGCACGTGAAAGATCGCGCCGGCGCTGGCCCGAAGCACCTTCGAGTTGTACGGATCGACGCTCCCCGGGCTCAGCAGACAGCGCAGATTTCCGAACCATGCCAGCGTTCGCAACACAGTGCCGAGATTCCCGGGATCCTGAATCTCATACAGATAGATCGCACGCGTAGTCGCGTTCGCAGCTGGCGCCGGCAGGATCGGAACGAGCGCGACGATGCCTTGCGGCGTCCGCGTCTCCGACATTTCTTCCATCCGGCGATTGCTGACGACGTGAGTTTCGAACGGGCTGCTCCATTTCTCATGCCCGTCGGTCACATAGAGCTTCGAGTTTCGCAGCGCCGGTTGAGTCGCGGCTGCCTTTTGCAGCTCCAGCACGAGGTGTTCGCCTTCGACGAGGAAGTGACCGAGCTCGTCGCGGTACTTCTTCTGATGGAGCTTCTTGATGTCGTCGAATTTCATGGGAGGTTCGCTGGGAGTCGGAATCGGATTTCCACGCGGATCACGGGGCTAACGACAAGGACACCGCCTCGGCGACTTTGATGCCGTCGACGCCGGCGGAAAGAATGCCGCCCGCGTAGCCGGCACCTTCGCCGCAGGGATAGAGGCCACGGACGTTCAGGCTCTCGAACGTCTCATTGTGGCGGGTGATGCGCACGGGCGACGAGGTTCGTGTTTCGACACCGGTCAGTACGGCATCGTCGCGATCGAATCCACGGATCTGCCTGCCGAACGCCGGCAGCGCTTCGCGAATGGCTTCGATCGCGTAGTCAGGCAACGAAGGGGCGAGATCTCCGAGTTTCACGCCAGGCTTGTAGGAGGCCTCGACCTCGCCGAACGCTTGCGACGCGACGCCGCGAACGAAGTCGCCGACGAGTTGGCCGGGCGCGCTGTAGTCGCTGCCGCCGAGGACATAGGCCTGCGATTCGAGCCGTTCCTGCAGCTCGACGCCGGCGAGCGGCCCACCGGGAAAATCCTTCTCCGGATCGATGCCGACGACGATACCGGCATTGGCATTGCGCTCGTTGCGCGAGTACTGGCTCATACCGTTCGTTACGACGCGCTGCGGCTCCGACGTCGCGGCGACGACGGTGCCGCCGGGGCACATGCAGAAGCTGTAAACCGCTCGTCCGTTCGAAGCGTGATGCACGAGCTTGTAGTCGGCGGCGCCGAGTTCCGGATGTCCTGCGTATTTGCCTAGGCGCGCGCGATCGATCATTGATTGCGGATGCTCGATGCGAAAGCCGATGGCGAACGGTTTCGGCTCGACGAAGACCTTGCGGCGCACCAGCATCCGGAACGTATCTCGCGCGCTGTGACCGAGCGCGAGCACGACGTGTCGTGTGCGGATCGTTTCGCCGTTTTCGAGTGTCACGCCTTCGACCTGACCGTTCTCGATCACGAGATCGACGACTTTGCTTTCGAACCGGACTTCGCCGCCGAGCGCGATGATCTCCTCGCGCATTCGTGACACGACACCGGTCAGTCGGAAGGTGCCGATGTGCGGCTTGCTGACGTACAGGATTTCTTCGGGCGCGCCCGCGCGCACGAATTCGTGCATGACCTTGCGGCCGTAGAACTTCGGATCCTTGATCTGGCTGTAGAGCTTGCCGTCCGAGAAGAGACCCGCGCCGCCTTCCCCGAACTGCACGTTCGACTCTGGCGTCAGCGTGTTCTTGCGCCACAAGCCCCAGGTGTCCTTCGTTCGTTTGCGAACATCGCGGCCGCGTTCCAGGACGATCGGCTTGAACCCGTTCTGCGCAAGAATCAGTGCTGCGAAGAGTCCGCACGGACCGAAGCCGATGACGACTGGCCGCTCGGTCAGGCCTGCCGGTGCCTGAGCAACGGGATGGTAGTTCGTGTCCGGCGCCGGGCGTACGTGAGGATCGTCGGCGAAGCGGCGCAGGACGGCGACTTCATTGCGGACCGTCAGATCGACGATATAGACGAACGTGATGACGCTCGTTTTCTTGCGGGCATCGTAGCTGCGCTTGAATACGCTGAAGTCGAGCAACTCCGGGTCGCTGATCTTCAGTCGTTTGACGATTGCCTTGCGCAACGCCTCGGGCGCGTGGTCGAGCGGCAGGGAGAGTTCGGTTATGCGGATCACGTCGACGTTCCGGCCGGGTGTTGTCCGGCAAAGGAGGTTCGCATTTTAGCGGACTTCCCCGCGGGAAAGCCCATTTTCAGGCCGGTTCGTGGCCGGGACCGGCTACAATCCCGGCCAGCCCGTTGCGATACCTCCCCGATATTTTCATGGCCCGATCGAAGAGCAGTCACCGCTGGATGCAGGAGCACGTCAGCGATCCTTACGTCAAACAGGCGCAGAAGGATGGCTATCGCGCGCGCTCCAGCTACAAGCTCATCGAACTGAACGAGAAGGATCGGTTGATTCGCCCCGGGATGCTCGTGATGGATCTGGGTTCGGCACCCGGCGGCTGGTCGCAGGTGGCCGGGCGGATCGTCGGCGAGAAGGGCAGAGTGATCGCGACGGATATCCTGCCGATGGATCACGTCCACAACGTCGACTTCATCCAGGGCGATTTCACGGACGAGGCGGTGTTCAACCAGATTCTCGAAGCGCTCGGCGAGCGCAAGCCGGATCTGATCATCTCGGACATCGCGCCCAATATCAGCGGCATCGCATCGGCGGACCAGGCATCGTCGATGTACCTCGTCGAGCTTGCCCTCGACATGGCGAGAAAGGTGCTCAAGCCCAAGGGCAATTTCGTGGCGAAGGTGTTCCAGGGCTCGGGCTCGGAGTCGTACATCAAGGAAGTGCGCACTTCGTTCGACAAGGTGTCGATCCGCAAGCCCGCCGCGTCGCGCTCGCGATCCCGCGAGATCTATCTGGTCGCGAAAGGCTTCAAGGGCTGATCGTGTCGGGCGAGAATCGCGACGATGCCGCGGGGCCGTCGTTCGCCTTCGTCAATCTCATCGAAGGCGACTATCTCCTCACGATCGAAGCCGAAGGCAATGAGCGGCACCAGTCGCAGTACCGCGTCGTTCCGGGTCGCGTGAACCCGTCGATTCCGATCGTGCTGGAATCGCGTTTATCTACTTGCCGTGACTCGCGAACACGGATGTGCTGCCGTCCTTGCCGACGAGCAGGACGTCATAGGGATCAACCTGGCCTGACGGCACTTCCATTCCTGGTGATCCCGCGGGCATGCCGGGAACTGCGATGCCTCGCGCGGCGGGTTTCTCACTCAGCATTCGCCGAATGTCCGCCGCAGGCACATGGCCTTCCACGAAGTACCCTTCGATCTCCGCCGTGTGGCAGGACGCAAGGCGCGGCGGAACTCCGAGTCGTGTCTTGACGGGCGTGACGTCGGCCATGTCGTGGACCTGGGTTGCGAAGCCGGACGTCTCCAGGTGCGTGACCCACACGCCGCAGCATCCACAAGTCGGCGTCTTGTGCACGACGATCGTCTGTTTGCCAGCCGCGCGAGCCCACAGCGGCGCCGATCCCAGCAGCAGGAGCAGATTTCTGCGATTCATCGACGGGTCCTCTCGATTCGGGTGAGCAAGCCTATCCCGATTCGGTGGCGAATGCAGTACGCGTACGACGCGTCAGGAGCGTCCGGGTTTCATCGCGCTTGCGACCTGCTTCGTCGCATTCCGCCGTACCGGAGGGAACGCTTCCGGCATGCTCGGCTCTTTACCAGGCCTGGAGGAGGAAGTATGCGTTGGTGCGTTCTCAGTCTGTCGTTGCTGCTGACAGGTCCTCCCGCGCTGGCGGCTTCGGATTCAGCACAGACATGGGTGGAGATCGATCGCGCGATCTGGCAGCCGTTCGTTCGCGGCGTCAGTACGTTCAATCATGAGTTGTACGGCGCAGTCCGCGCGAAGGACTCCATATTTGTCGACGGCAAGCGCTTCTTCGGATACGACGCCTACATCGAAGACGCTGTTCGCGTGATGACTCCGCTGCAGCGGGCGGGCACTCGCATCGAGATGCAGGTGCGGTTCGAGGACCGGACGACGGATGGATCGTATGCGTCCGAGCGTGGAGTCCTGCAGACCATCATCACGGATGCTCGCGGCGAGCGGCGCGTCGGGCACGCCCGCTCTCACGTGATCTCGCGCAAGCAGCCGGATGGATGGCGCATCGTGACAGACTACCGCTGGCGGACGACGCCGGAGGCCGACGCGAAGGCGTTCGAAGAAGCAAGAGCGCAGTGAGCCGGTAGCCCGCTCAATAGACCATGTTGATCGCAATCGCGGGCGTGATCGTCGCGCCCGTGTTGCGTCCCGCGAAGAACCAGCGCGCGCCGACGATCAGGCCGACGCGGGAATTCCAGTTGTATTCGATAGCTGGCGCAACGCCGAGCCGCCACGCTGTGCCGAAATCCTCGTCCACTGCCTGCGGGCTGCCCGTGATCGGATCTGGCTGGGTGCCGTGCAATCCTGTGCTCGCGTCGTGCTGGTAGATCAGGTCCATCGCGAAGACCCAGTTGCTCGTGATGCTGTACTCCAGCGATGAGTACACCGAGAAGACATCGCCCGGGCTCGCCTCACCCCGGAATCCTTCGCCCGTGCCGTAGACGCTGACATCCTCGATGTCCGCATCACCCGAGAACGCATACGTCAGGTTGAACCGCGTGCGCAGGATCCGCCCGTTCGGCATCCAGAAGTAGTACTGGGAGTAGAGACCCATCATCGTCGTGTACGCACCGGCACCGAAACCGTCGCCAGGATGATTGCCGAGCTGATCGTACTTGCCGGTTGGGAACGACTGCTGGATGACGATGGACGATGTTGGCGTGCGGCTGCCTTCGCGGAACTGCGACAGCCGGTACTGGCCCTGGATCGTGAAATCGCCGAACTGCACGCCCGAGCTGTCGAGTCCGTTGCCCGCATCGTTGTAGCCGAACGTCGGAATCGCGCCGATCGTGAAGCGATCGGTGAGACCGTAAAGCATGTAGGTCAGCGAGCCGTAACTGTGCGTCCTGTCCGCGCTCTGACGGTCTGCCTCGTTGTTGAAGCGACCGTAGCGGACGACATCGAACAAGTACGGTTCGATGAGCGCATGACCCTGGGGCAGGGTGCCCGCTCCTGGTGTGACGATCGGGCCCGTCCACCACGCATCGTCGAGCGACTGCTTCACCGAAGAGATTTCGCTCCCCACTGCGTCGCCGATCGAAGCCGTCGCGATGAGTCCGAACAGGGCGGCCTGCATGTGTTTATCTGAGCTTGAGCTGCGCACTGGAATTCCTTGCTGATCGCCGTACGACCGGCGTGTGGCCATGATCGGTAAACACGGGAAGGGCAGCACTCCACTTCTTGCTGCCGAACCCGGCTTTGCGCAAATGCGACGTTATAGTGGAAAACTGACGGGAAGCGTCTGGTTTGGCTGTTCCTGCTCGCTTGATGGCGGGACCTGTACGGTTCGCCGTGCGTTGTGTTCGTACTCATGCTCGCCCGGATCATTCTCATCGCGGTGCCGTTTCTTGCCATCGCGCTGCTTGGCGCGGTGCGTTACGGGCTCCTCGAAATCCCTCCTCGCCTCGATCCCTGGGCGCCGCTGTCGATCCGCGAGACTCCGAACCTGCTGACGAGATACAAACTTGGTCGTGCGTCGGCGGACGCGCAGGCATGCCAGCTTGCGCTCACGCAGGCCGATTGGCAGTACGTGGCGATCGAGGACCACGTCACTCGGCCGGGGTGTGGCTACACAAATGCGGTCCGCGTTCATCGGACGACCATGGAGGTTGGTCCGGCGTTCGCCGTGTCATGCCGCGAAGCGTTGTCGCTTGCGCTCTGGGAAAAGCATGTCGTTCAGCCGGCTGCGTTGCGTCTCCTGGGCGAGCCGGTGGCGAAGCTCGAGCATTTCGGCAGCTATTCATGTCGCAGCGTGTACGGCCGGCCCAACGCCAGGATGAGTCACCACGCAACTGCGGATGCGCTGGACGTGGCGGGGTTTGTGATCGGCGACAAGCGGATCCGTGTCGTTCGTGATTGGGAAAGCGACAGCGTCGAAGGGCAGTTCCTCCGGGAAGTCCATGACGGCGCCTGCCAGTTCTTCGATGCGGTATACGGTCCCGAATACAACGAGGCGCATCGAGACCACTTCCACCTCGATCGGGGGTCGTTCCGGACGCCCGGCATTCGTTGCCGCACAGCCCAGTCCGCTGGTGGCAGGCAATAGCGGCCGTCGCCGTGTGTTCGTTCGCTGGTGTGTACGCCGCTCTTAGAAGATTCGCGAATCCCTGATTCGGCCGATGACAGATTCGCCGCTGCAGATGCGTACCAGCATCGGGTTCGCGCTCGACACTAGGATTTCAGAAACGCCATCTTCAGTTGCTGCTTGAGTCTCGCGCGCAGCGAAGGACTCATCGTTCCCAGCGTCGATTGCAGATGCGGCGGGATATGAGCGACAGGATTCCCGCCTTCGCTCCGGAACACATAAGCATCGAACATGGCCTTCCAGTAGGCGCGTTCACCCGGCGGCAGATCCTTCAGCGCCAGCAGTGCGGTGAGGAAGCAATCATTCGCCCTCTCGAGACCCGTTGCTGTGTCGCCCCACCAGTAGTTCACCAGCACGTTGTACGGGTCGAGCGAAGTGACGTGATGCCACCAGTACTTCGGAATGAACAACGCGTCACCGGGTTCGAGATACGCGACGCTGGCGTGATTCAGCGCGTCGCGAAACTTCGGGAAGCGGTCGATATCGGGCGCCTCCGGATTCACCAGCGACAGCGGCGGCGGATTGTCGAGCGGGCCTACGTAAAGATTCGCGACCTGCTCCGGCGGAAAAAGCAGGAAGCGCCGACGTCCCGCCAGAACGCACGCGATGTTGTGATCGCGATCGTTGTGCGTCTGCGTGCGCAGCGGCCCGCCAACCCAGAGGCGAGGGATGACGTGGCCGGGCAGCAGCGTCGAAGGATTCTGGCGCATGAACTCGGGCAGGTGGCTCAGGATCGGCAGCATCTGGATCGCGAGGAACGGCGCGTTCGGCTGGCCGATCAGCTGTTCGATCCGGTCGAGCGTCTCGCGAATGCCGCCCTGTCGCTTCGAGAAATTGAACTCGCGCATGTCGGGTGCATAGAAGTACCAGCCGTTCGTACTGGCGGGCGCCTCCATGACCGATGCGGGCGCGCCGATGTCCATCGACTTGAGATAGGCGTTCATCCGCGCGGGGGAATCGCGCCCCGCACCCAACGCTGGCCAGTGATCGATCGTGCCTTTCAGTACAACAGGCGTTTCGCCGGCGACGACCGCAGCGAAGTCCTGCGGCGAAATAGATTCGCGAACGGCGACGCGTGGCAGGGCGTTCAGGTCTTGCATGCCGCGGCCTCGTCTACCGCTGACCCGCGCAGACGTTTGCGAGATAGAAATCGTGGGTCGTCTGCTCCTGCACCTTCTCCTTGATGAAGGAAAGGATGCGGCGGAACTCGTGCTTCATCTGCTCGGGCGATGTGCGTTCGATTGCCGGGTCGTAGCTCTCCGGCACTACGCCCTGACCGATCAACAATGCCTGCCAGCTCTCGAGAGCGAAAGATTCGTTCTCGTACAGAGGCACTTCACCGCGGGCGCGGAACGTATCGACCTTGTGGGTCAGTTCGGTGGAACGGTGGGCGTCGCGTGCCTGGGTCCAGAACGAGGACCGCGGATAGCGGTTGGCCACGTAAAAGGCCGACTGGAAGTCGCGAATCCTCTCGAACGCCTGTCGCGAGATGCGGTTGTATTCCGCGCGCTCAGCCTGGAGATCGCTGCTCACCGGGAACAGCGAGAGCAAATGCACGAGGCTGAGCTGCAAGGCCTGCAGATCGACGCAGTGGATCGCATCGAAAGTACACGCAGCCTCACCGACCGCTACACAGTTTCGCTCCCATGCGGCCTGTAGTCGGCCTGGATCGGAGTTCATCACGGTTGCGTCGCTCAGCCGCAGGCCTGCGATGCTGGAGGCGATCCGCAGCGCTTCGTCGTCGCTGCGCTCGTTGCTCGAATACGTCTGAACGATGTGTGTGCGAGTGCGATCGGGAATCAAAGACAGCCAGCCCTCGCTCCAGGCGCGCACTTCGGCGTAGGGGGGAATGGAGGAGAACGGAGGAGCGGAGGCTGCCAGTTGGCGATCCGCTGCGAAGTAGCCGCGCCACGTCTCGCGCTGCACTCCGAGAGCGGACATCAGCGATGCTTCGCTTCCGGAGGCATCGATGAACAGCTGCCCCCCGACGCGATGGCCGCCCTCGAGATGCACGGCTGCGATCGAAGCGCCGTCTGAATCGAGCTCGGCTCGCACGACATTGGATTCAACTGCCGTTACGCCGCGTCTTACCGCGAGATTCCTCAGCCAGCGGGCGTAGCCGCGTGCGGGAAGATGATAGGCGTAGTCCGTACGACCGTAGGTTTCCGTCGCCGCGTCGGGAATCAGCATGCGGCCATGCTTCGCGGCCGCGGCCGTCAGTGAGAAATCTTCGAACGCAATCTGCAGGCCGAAGTTGCGGGCCATGAGCCAGAAAGGCAGGAACGCTTTCTGATCGATTGGCGCGCCGTACGTCCCGTATGCGTGGAAGAACGGGGGTGTGGACTTCGACGTATCGACGAAGTTCTGGCCGAGGGAGAAAACGCCGCCGGTCGCGGCGAGGAGTACGGACTCATCGATCCGCAGTCGATGGTGCAGGGCTTCGAGCGCCGGTTGCGAGGCGCAGACGTCATGCTCGCGCAATCGCGACGGCAATTCGACAGCGGTGACCTTCACGCCGTTCGATCCTAGAGCGGATTGAATGACGCCGGCTGCGAGCCATAACGGGACGTCGCGGCCGACGATCACTACCTCATTGATCATGGCGGCAGTCATGACGCGGCGGCGCTCGTCTGTGTTGCTCGGGAGGATGTCTCGCCGCAGTAGTGCGCAATGAACTCGCTATGCGACGACATTGCATCGGCGTTCGAGGCAATTCGGGCGTGCAACTCGCGCAGTCGAGCATCGAGATCGTCGATCGGCACCGCGTTGGCGAGAGCGTCGTAGTGTCGTGGCATCAGGCCTTGTCCGAACAGCACAGACAACCAGCTGTCACGCGAGAACAGGCCATCTTTGTAGAACGGCACGTGGCCGCGCGATTCGAACAGGCTGATCTTGTGTGCGAGGCTGTCCGGGATGGGCATGGTCCGCACGTGGTCCCACAGCGGCACGCCTTCGTGATGGTTCGCGCGATAGTGCAGGATCAGGAAGTCGCGCACGCGCTCGTATTGGATATCGCTCAAGCGGTTGAACTCTGCGACGAGGCGGGGATCGATTCGCCCAGCCGATTCCGGCGTCGGCATGAGCCGCAGCAGATCGATCACCGCAGCCTGAATCAGGAAGATGCTGGTCGATTCCAGCGGCTCGAGGAAGCCGCTCGCGAGCCCGACGGCAATGCAGTTGTTCTTCCAGGTCCGCACCCTGCGGCCGGCACTGAATTTCAGCAGCTTCGGCTCCGCCCGTGCAGCGCCGTCGAGCGCACCGAGCAACCTCTCACGCGCCAGGTCCTCGCTGAGGAACCGGCTCGAGAACACATAGCCGTTGCCGGTGCGATGCTGGAGCGGAATGCGCCAGATCCAGCCGCCGGTCTGCGATGTCGAGCGCGTGTAGGGAGTGAACTCGCCGGCACGGTCGCAGGGAACGGCGAGCGCGCGATCGCAGGGAAGCCACTGGTTCCAGTCTTCCCATTGCACCTTGAGCGTCGTGCCGAGCAGCAGCGAACGAAAGCCGGTGCAATCGACGAAGAGATCACCCGCGATTTTTTCACCGGACTTGAGCGTCAGCGTCTCGATATCACCGGACTGCGCGTGCTGTCCGATATTCGCGACTTGTCCCTCGATGCGACGCACGCCGCGCTGAGTTGCCCATGAGCGCAGGAAGCTGGCATAGAGACCCGCATCGAAGTGATACGCGTAGGCGTAAGTCGAGCGGATCGACTTGGTATCGGTATTGGGGAATTCGAACGCGTTACGCCGGCACGCGGCGATCGCGTAGGAGTATTCCTGGAACGGGGCCAACTCATGTCCGGCTTGCTTCGCGCGCACCCAATGATGCTGGAAGTCGACGCCGCCCCAGGGCTCGCCGAACACACCGAAGGGATGGATATAGCGATCGCCGGTGCGTCCCCAGTTCCTGAACTCGATGCCGAGCTTGAACGTGGCCTGGGTGTCGCGCATGAACTGGGCTTCGTCGATGCCCAGCAGATCGTTGAACGTCTTGATGTGCGGCAGCGTGGCCTCGCCGACGCCGACTGTACCGATCTCATCGGACTCGATGAGTGTGATGTTGTAGCGGGCGGGATGCAGGACGCGTGCAAGCGCCGCAGCGCACATCCAGCCGGCTGAGCCGCCACCGACAATGACGATGCGGAGAGGAGAGGTCATGTTCCGTTGGAGCAGAGTGGTCGCGCGATCTTACGCGCGTCGCAAGCCGCGCGACCACCTGCGGAGAAGATCCTCCCCGTCTTTCCCGCGGAAGCGGGAAACCATCCGGAAGATGGACTCCCGCTTTCGCGGGAGTGACGGGGAGTTGACCGCTTCATCAGTACTTGAAGCGGAAGCCGAGCTGGTAGCGACGATCGCTCCTGATCCAGGCCGAATCGATCAGCACCGGCTTGGCGCCCGGCGTCGCCGCCGAATCGCCGAAGACCTGCTGCTGATTGACCGTCGTGGTGTTCAGGAGATTCGACGCATCCAGGGACACCTCGATGTTGTCGCCGATCTGGTAGCGGATCGAGCCATCGAGATAGCCGCTCGCCTTCTGCCACATCGGCAGGCCGATACAGCAGTCGAGGTTGTTGGTCAGGAATTCCGAACGCCAGCTGTAGGCCAGGCGCGCGCCGATCGGACCGTACTCGTACAGCGCCACGACGTTGTACGAGTCATCCGAGATGCCGGCCAGACGATGCGAGTCGAGCACGGCGCCGTTGACCTGCAAGCCGCCGCCGAACGCAATCGTGCCGCCGGCCGCGTAGCCCGGCTGCACCGACAGGTTCGAGTTGCTGATGCCCGACTGATCCACGTGGGTGTAGTTCAGCTGGGTACCGAGGCCGCTCCAGGCGCCGGGGAGGAAGTCGAAGAACGTCTGGAACGCCACTTCGACGCCCTTCAGCGTGCCGCCGCCTTCGCCGTTGCGAGGACCGCGAACCGTCACGACCTGCGTCGTTCCGTTGTTGTCGAACTCGCGGTCGAATTCGCCGTACGCAATCGCCCCGTTCATCTTCTTGTAGAACAGGCCGACCGTGAACGAGCTGCTCTTGCCGAAGTAGTTCTCGTACGACAGATCGAAGTTGTCGGACGTGATGGGCTTCAGTGCACCGTAGCCGGAGTCCGCGTTGAACACGAAGTTGTAGCCGGTGACGGCACCCGCGGAGTTGCGGATCACGTACGGCGAATCGGGCGTAACGTTCAGCACAGGCGCCTGGATGCCGACGAAGTTGCGCAGCAGACCGAAGTCCGGACGCGACATCGCGCGGGAATAGCCGAAGCGCACGAACTGGTTTTCAAGGAAGCCGAAGCGAACGTTGAAACTGGGGAGCCAGTTCTCGTACGTCGTGCTCAGGTCGTTGTCCGCGCCGCCGCCGTTGCTGAAGGCCAGCAGGTCGGGCGTCAGCCAGCACGAAATGTTCGTGACGGCGTTCGGCGGCAGCGGGTTGCCGCAGGGCACGGATGCGGCGTTGTTGTACCAGACGGGTGTCGGGAACGACACGCCGCCATTGCTGGTGACGTCGGTCTCGACGTAGCGCACACCCACGTTGCCGCGCACTGTCGCGCCGAACAGCGTGGTGTCCGAACCGCCGAACTTCAGCATCGCGTACAGCGCTTTACTGGTCTCATCGACATTCACGAGTTCGGACGGAACGAAGCAGCCTTCGGTGTTGGCTGCGCGATCGCACAGCGGATTCCAGGCCATCGGCGATCCCGTCGTCGCACCGCTCAGCGCTTGAATGTGCGCATCGCGGTTCGCGAGAGTGGGGCGATTCAGGTACACCAGCGGACCGTTGTCGTAAACGCTGCCGTTGTAGAAGCCATCGAGCGGCGTGGATTCCCAGATGCCTGCGCCGTAACCGAGGAACTGACGACCTGCGTCGCCGCAGGCGGCGTAGTTCGACGGAGCGGTGTTGTCGACGTTGAAGCCCGGGCCGTTGCAGTTCCAGGGTGCCGCAACCGGCGACCAGTTGAAGGTCGAGTAGCGCACCTTCTGCTCGCGATCCGCATGACGCACGCCGACCTTCAGCGAGTCGAGCCAGCCCGTGTCGGAGATGTCGTACTCGAGATCCGCACGGAATGCGTTCTCCTCCGCGTCATTGTCTTCCCAGTGATCCTGGATGAACGGGATGTAGTAGTTGTGCGGGTTCGCGAAACCACCGGAGGCGTAGTTGATGTTGGAGCCCGGCAGCAGCTTGATGTTCGGTGTGCCGTCGCCGTTCACGCTGTACTGCACGTCCGCCATCGTGCGACTTGCCACGAGGATGTCGTAGTTGTTGGTTTCCGCCTCGATGTGTTGCGCATCGAAAGTCGCGCGCATCTTGTCACCGATGTCCCAACGCAGATTTGCCGAGATGTCGCGCGTTCCTTCGGTGTGACCGAAGTTGCGGGCTTCGTTCGTGATGTCCAGGCCCTGACGGTTGGTCGCGCATCCGCCAGCGCCGCAGTAGTTCACGAAGGGAACGCCGGGCGCGACGGAGCCGCGGGCGGCGTTGTCCGCCGTGCTTCCGCCCCAGCCACCGGACGGCTGAGTGAGAACACCGGAGGTCAGCATGCCGTTCGGGCCGAACGTGAACGCAGGTGTGCCATCCGCGGGCCCGATGTTCGAGCTCGTCTGCGGTGAGTAGGCGGCTGCGCCCCACAGATCGAAGAAGCCGACGTTCGAGCTGCGTTCGAGCCACGGATTGTCGTACTTCGAGTCGATGTACTGCAGCGTTGCCATGACGGTCTTGTCGGCGCTCTCGAACTGCAGTGCCGCCGAGCCGCCGTGACGCTCGCGGTCGTAAAGCACCTGCGAGAAGTTCACCTGGCGAGGCATGTACTGCCAGTCCGTGCCGCCGTACGGCGTCGACGTACAGGGGATCGTGCCGTCGTCATTCACGATCGGGTTGCCGCTCGCATCGTTGTTGCCGCCGTTGCAGAAGGCGCCGATGCGCTGCATGACAACGCCTTCGGTCTGCGTGCGGACGTGCGAGTAGGCGTAGTTGATCATCGCGCCGATGCGGCCGATGTCCATGTCCCACACGTTGCTGTAGATGCCGGACGCTTCGTACGTGGTGTCGTCGCTGCGGTCGCCGTAGTTGGCGCGACCTGTGAGCGAGATCACCTGGCCGTCGGAATCAAAAGGCAGGCGGGTGCGCAGGTTCACCGTGCCCGCGATGCCGCCTTCGATCATCTCCGCCGTCTGGTTCTTGTACGAGTCCACGCCCGCCATGAGCTCCGGCGAGATGTCGTTGAAGTTGAGACCGCGGTAACCATCGGCGGAGAAGCTGTCGCGACCGTTGAACTCGGTGCGAACGAACGTGAGGCCGCGGATCAGCACGCTGGCCGGTTCGGCCGAGAAGTGCGTACTGTCGTCGCTCGACTGCAATCGCGACACCGTGATGCCGGGCACGCGCTGCAACGCTTCTGCGACAGACTTGTCCGGGAAGGCACCGATGTCCGTTGCGGTGATCGAATCGACGAACGTGTCGGCCTCCATCTTGATCTGCTGCGAAGTCTCCATCGACTGGCGTTGGCCTACGACGACGACTTCCTCGACTTCCTGCGCGGTAGCGGTCTGCATCCAGGCAGAGCCGACGACGCCAGCCGTCGCGAGCGTGAGCAACGGCGCACCAGCGCGCCGTACCGCACTGCGCAGGAGCGCATTGCGACTCCCGCGCGCCGCGGGTGTCCCCATGGGTTTCATGGACATTAGAGTTCCCCTTTTTACGAAGGTCATAGTGATTCTGTGCGGGCGATTGACAACGCAACGCACGTCTTTCCGGTGACTATGACGATTGGGGTTCGGTGTTTCCTCAGCGCGGCGGCGGATATCGATTGTCGTTGAGTGTCGCAGCCGTGTTCACAGTGCGTGTTAGCGTCACCAGCATGAGGACGACATCTCCCCAAGGTCAGAGACGAAACAGACCCGGGAAAACCTCAGTGGGGGAAACCGAAGAATCTGTCGTCGGGGATGGCGGACGTATGTCTTCTAGGGACCGGTCGTGGCTTCTAGGAAGCCGTTGGCCGTCAGTCGCCCTTTGGCGGGATCGGCGCTCCCCGCGACATCGTCGAGAAGCGCCGAGTGCAGGACGTGGCTGCGGTAGACGATGAGCCGGTTGAAGATCATTTCGGCGCGGCCGATCATTTCGTAGTTGGCCATGACGGGGCCCGCATAAGCGGCGGTGTCGCTGCTTTGAGCAAGCTCGCGACTGGCTGCGGCAACGTAAGCGTCGCGTCGCGTCGCATCGACAGACTCGAAACCAGTGGCTTTGTGCCTGAAAAAACCGGTGCCGCCGAATGCGCCCTGACAGAGGTAGTGAACCATCGCGAGCCTGCCCGGATCGGGCGAGTCGTGATGCGGAATCTTCTGGATCGGCCGCGCTGCATCGCTGCGCGTCGTCGCCAGGGCAAAGAAGCCGAAGTACTTCAGGTGAGCTGAACGGGAAAGGCCGAACGCGGCTTCGAGCGGACCGCGCAGCGTGGCGATCACGGTCCGGTAATACGCATCGGGCAGCCGCGCGTTGATGCCGGGATAGTTCGTGTGCTCAGGCACATAGAACTGTGTGGTGCGCGCGGCTTCGATCATGGCGTGAGGGTCGTCGAGCATGTGATCGACGATCATCAGCGGTTGCTGCTCGATACCCACCTGCTGCAGGCGGACTTCGATGTTCCGGCCGATGAGCAGGGCACCGTCAGTGGCGGCAACGGAACTCATTCAGGATCGTCCATCGCAGGATGGGAGTGTGGCGTTCTGTGAAGTGAGTGTTCTCGCAAGGCGCTGCATCATCGCGCGGCGCAGAGAGTTGCGCCACAGTCGTCCACGTTGCTCTTGTGCGATCGTCGACGCGGCGTCATATTTCGTTCACAGGGGCTGCACGTGAAGGTGCAGGGCGATACACGAAGAATGAGCGATCTGCCGACAAACCGAAAAGGCTGGGCCAGTGTCCTGCGGACCGTGCGTCGCGCGGTCGGCGGTGCGGACACGGCCGAAGACCTGCTGCATTCGGCATTCATCCGCCTGTCCGAGTACAAAGAGCGCAATACCGTCGACAATCCGTCCGCTTTCCTGGTCCGCACGGCGACCAACCTGGCGATCGATGAGCGCCGGAAGGTCAAGGTCCGCAGGGAATCCCCGATCGATATCGGGGAAATGCTGGATATTTCCGACGGACAGCCCCTCCACACTGAGGTTTTGGCCGCGCGAGAACGTCTAGAAAGGGGAATGGCGGCTCTGGAATCGCTAGGCCCCCGAACGCGTGAGATTTTCCTGTTGCATCGTGTGGATGGCTTGAAGTACCGGGAGATTGCGGCCCAACTCGACATAACCGTCAGCGCGGTCGAGAAGCACATCGCGAAGGCGACCCTGTTCCTCGTGAACTGGGTCGAAAGCGAATGAGCGGGCAGTCCTCCAACAGCGCTGTGCAAGTTGCGCGAGCCGAAGCGGCCGCGTGGCTCGCCCGCCTACGCTCCGAAGAAAGGACGGCCGATGATGAGCGCGGCTTCCGCGCGTGGCTCGCGAGCAGCAACCTGAATCGCGAAGCCTTCGAGCTCACGAATTCCATCTTCGAGATGGCGGGTGCAACCGAACGCGCATCGATCCGCGCGCCACGCATCAGCCGTCGTCACGTCCTGCGCGGTGGCGTCGGGCTCGCCGCTGCATCCGTCGCGGGTCTGGCTGTCTATCTTCGCTCCGGTTCCACGTATGCGACGGAGATCGGCGAGCAACGCAAGGTTTCGCTCGAAGACGGCACGCTCGTCGCGCTCGACACGGATACCGAGATCCACGTTTCGATGACCGATGAATGGCGGCGTGTGAAGCTGCGGCGCGGTCGCGCCCATTTCGACGTTGCCGATGACGCAACCCGGCCGTTCCATGTGATCGCGGGCGATCAGTGGATCTCAGCCTCGAGGTCGCACTTCGACGTGAGCCGGGAAGGCGCGATCGTTTCCGTGCTGCTCGAAGAAGGCCCGCTGTCGGTCGCTCGCGCCGAGGAAATCGATTCGCTGCCTGTCCCGCGGATCGTCGCGCCGGGACAGCGCCTGGTGTTCGACACCGACAGGATCGTGCGCGATGAGCGGCCGGTCATTTCGCAGGCAATCGCCTGGCGCCATGGCCGGCTGGCGTTCTTCGAGGAGCCGTTGTCCGAAGCAGTCGCCGCGATGAATCGCTACACGCGCCGCCCGATCGTAATCCTGGATCCTGAAATCGCGCAGATGCCGATCTCCGGCAACTACAGCGTCGGCGATGCGGAGGCGTTCGCGACATCGGTATCGGTGCTGCTGCCCGTACGCGTCGGCCTTGAACGCAATCGCGTGACGCTGCGGTCCGCGACATCGTCGACGACGACCTGAGGATCATCGTCAGCGACGGAAAGAACATGTCCAATCCGGCCCCGACAGGCGCGGCCGGATCGATGAATGAGTTGAGAAGCGGCAGCACCGGGGGGAGGGCATGTCGTCGAAGTTGAGCCGCGCCATTCGCGGCGCGCTGCCGTGTGCCGTCGCTGTTGCAGCGCTGGCCACCGCAGGCGCGACGCTTGCGCAGCAGGCCGCCGTCAGCATTCGAATCGATGCGCAGTCCGTCGACGCTGCGCTGCGCGAGCTCTCGCGCCAGACGAACACGAACATCCTCTTCTCGCCCGACGCGGTGGAAGGCCTGCGATCGGTTTCCCTCGATGCAACGATGACGGCCGAAGAAGCCGCCCGATTGCTGATCGCTGAGACCGATCTGGAGGTCGTGCCCGACCATACCGGTGCGCTGATCGTTCGCCAGCGACGCGTGCGGGTCGCCGGGGGCGTCGATCTCGAAGAAGTCATCGTCGTCGGCGTCCGGCGATCCCTCGAAACCTCGCAGCAGATCAAGAAGGACGCCGATACTTTCGTCGACTCGGTCACCGCGACGGACATCGGCGCGTTTCCTGACAAGTCCGTTGCGGAGGCGCTGCAGCGCGTGCCGGGCGTGACGGTCTCGCGATTGCAGTCGAACGATGACAGCACGCACTTCTCCGCCGAGCCGGCCAGCGTCCTGATTCGCGGCCTCACGTTCGTTCGCACCGAGTTCAACGGTCGCGACAGTTTCTCCGCCGATGGTTACCGCGGACTCAACTTCAACGACATCTCACCCGAGTTGATGGCGGGTGTCGACGCCTACAAGAACCAGACGGCGGAGATGATCGAAGGGGGCATCGCAGGCACGGTGAACCTGCGCACGCGATTGCCCTTCGATGCGGACAAGCAGGTCATATCGCTGACCGGGCGCGTGAACTACGGCGATCGCAGCGACGACATGACCTACGAAGCGTCCGGCATCTACACGAACGTGTGGAATACCGACGTCGGTCGCTTCGGCGTGATGGCGAACTACGCGTACTCGCATGTGAAGACGCAGACCGAGGGCGTCATCATGCAGCGCATCGGTACGTTCTGCAGCGCCGGCAACAACGACGCGAACGGTGAAGCAGTGATTGGTCCGGACGGCACCATTCCCTGCGGCGCGACGCCGTATGGCGGATCGAACTGGCAGTACATTCCGAATCAGGTGAATTTCTCGCAGGTGCTGTATGACCGCGTGCGCCACGGCGCATCGGCGGCGTTGCAGTTCGAGAGCAGCGACCAGCGTGTCGGCGCGACGCTGCAGTACATGGATTCGCAGTACGACAACGCGTGGCTCGAACGCAGCTCGAACGTCTCTCTCTACAGTCTTTGGGCGGCGCCGGGCTATACGCCGCAGAGCACGGCCTACATCGCGCCGGCTCCTGGGACGCCGCAGTTCGTTTTCGGGCCGGATGGCATGTTGCGCTCCGGCGTGCTGACTCAGCCATCCGGCGATTGGCTCGGCGGCAGCACCCAGGGAAATATCGACTTCGGCTCCGCGGTGCCGGGCTTGCCGTTCGTGAACTATTGCGGCGACGGTTCCTGCGCGTCGGACCGGCAGGGCGTCTACGTCGGCAACGAGGCTCGCAACTTCGATCACTCGGAAGGGACTCGCGACCTGTCCGCGAATCTCAGATGGGACATCACTGACCAGGTGCATGCCTCCTTCGACCTGCAGCACATCGACGCCGAGACGGACAATTACGACATACTCGTATCGAACCGCACGATGGCGAACGTGGAGTACAGCACGAGCGCTAAGGGCACACCGCGTGTCCGGTTTCTGCCCGGGACCAACGTCAACTACGCGTCGGGCTTCCTTTCGAACCCGCACAACTATTTCATTCCGTTCATCCAGGATCACTACGAAGACAACGAGGCGGAAGAGCTGGCGGCGCGTGCCGATCTGGAGTTCGACATCGACGATCACGGCTGGCTCGACACGCTGAAGATCGGGGTGCGACACGCGGATCGCGAACAGAAGGTGCGCTACTCCGTCTACAACTGGCTGCCGGTTGCAGCGCCATGGAGTTGCAATGGTCCGGGATTCAACATCGACAACACCACGCCGTCGGCCTATCCCGACTCCTGCGGTCAGCCCGGGCGCATGTTCCAGGGTTACGGTGCGGGTATCTGGGAAGTGACGAGCCTCGGCGACTTCTACGACGGTGCCGTTTTCCAGAACGGGCCGATGGTGTTCCTCAATCGCGCGACGCTCGCGGATCGCGACAAGCAGATCGAGGCGCTGAGCGGCGCCACCACCGGTTCGCCGATGCCCTGGGTACCGTTGTGCCAGCGGACGATGAATACGCAAGGCTGCTTCATCGATCCGGAGGTTCTGGATGTGGATGAGATCACGCAGGCGGCCTACGCGATGCTCAGGTTCGGCGGGGACGATGCGAAGATCTTCGGCAACATCACCGTGCGCGGAAACATCGGCGTGCGATACGTGCGGACGGAAGTGACCAGCAATGGCGGCGTGTCCTTCCCGACGTCAACCTGGTACACGACCGCGGCGGCCACGCCGTGCAATACGCCGCTCGCTGCAAACTCAGTGACGAACATCTCGTGCTGGCTGACGCCGGAGCTGCTTGCCTTCAGCAGCGGCGGCGGCGTCGACAACGATCTCGACGTGGTTCACGACGATTTTCTGCCGAGCTTCAACGTGCGCTTTGGTCTCGACGACAATCAGTTCGTGCGATTCGGGGTGTCGAGATCGCTGTCGAGGCCGGACTTCGGGCTGCTGCGCAACTATGTCGGCATCCAGTCGCCGCTGCTCAATACCTCCGCCGATTCTCCGTATGTGATCTATCGATCGCCGGAGGCACCCCACACGCCTGAGAACGTCACTGGTTACAGATTCGTGTTCAGCGCGGATTCGGGGTTCGGCGCGCTGGAGCCGATCACCTCGGACAACGTCGACCTGTCCTACGAGAACTACTGGGGCCGCAGCAGTTCGTTCACGGTGAACCTGTTTTACAAGCGCCTGAACGGCGGCATCGCTTTTGGCGAGTTCGAGCGCGAGTTCGAGAACAATGGGACGACACAGACCGTCCTCATTCGAGGCCCTCGCAACGGCGAGGGCGGCGGCAGGTTGCGCGGTGTCGAACTGGCTTTCCAGACCTTCTTCGATTTCCTGCCCGGCGCGTGGTCAGGTCTCGGTACGCAACTGAACTACACGCACGTGAAGCAGGACGGCATCAACAATTCGAACCTCGCGGTGCAGCCCGGCTACGTTCCCGGTGGCACGGTCGGTTTCGGCGGCGGCCTGCAGGTCAACGGCGAAGTCATCGATTCGCATCGTCTCGCGGGTATTTCTGATGATTCGTACAACATCGTTGCGCTCTACGAATACGGGCGGATCGGTGCGCGCCTCGCGTACAGCTGGCGATCGGATTTCCTGACCAACAATCTCGATTGCTGCATCGGCCTGCCGATGTGGCAGCGATCGAGCGGCTACCTGGACGGATCGATCCGCTTCAAGGTCGGCAGCAATCTCGAGCTCTCCGTCGAAGGCTCGAACCTGCTCAACACCACCACCGTGAACCAGCAGCAGGTGTTCGGGGACTCGGAACTCACTCCCGGCGCTGCTTCTGTGCGACGGGATTCGGCCTGGATCCGCAGCGACCGGCGCTTCCAGGTCGGGTTCCGGTTCAAATACTGACCGCCGGCGTTGAGGAAAACCGCCTGTTCGCACGTCAACGGTAGGTGAATCGAGCTGCTCGCCGTCCAGGAGTATCGACTTGAAGAGTTCCACGTGGGCAGTGTTCGCCCTTCTTGCCACTGCCGGTGTTTCGCAGGTGGTCGCCGCGGAGTGCGTCGATTCCCCAGGCAATGTCCTGCAGGTCTGCGTGTTCACCGAGAATGGGAGCGCGTACTACGAGGTTACTCGCAAGGGCCATCCGGTCCTGCAACGATCGGCGCTCGGACTCGTCTTCGAAGGAGAGAAGGTGCCGCGTCTCGTCGTAGCCGGTACCGCGCAACGCGCGTCGCGTGATTCGACATGGGAACAGCCCTGGGGCGAGGAGCGGCGGATCCGCGATCGTCACAACGAGATGCGGGTTTCGTTGCGGGGCGATACGCAGAACACCAGTGCGTTCGACATCGTCGTGCGTGCCTTCGATGATGGATTCGGCTTTCGCTATGACTTCATGGGCGTTCCCGCCGGACGCGCGGTTGCGATCGCAGACGAGCTCACGCAGTTCAAACCGGCGGGCGCCTACGATGCGTGGTGGTTTCCGGCTTACGAAAAGGAACGCGACGAGTACCTGTACGAGCGCACGCCGCTCGATCGGATCACGAAGGCGGAAACACCGCTGACGCTGGAGTCGTCGCAGCTCTACTTGTCGATCCACGAAGCCGCACTCATCGACTACGCGAGCATGACGCTCGAGCGCACGGCGACGGGAACGTTGAAGGCGGATCTCATGCCGTGGTCGGACGGCATCAAGGTCCGGCGCACAGGTCCTTTCCAGACACCGTGGCGCACCGTGCTCGTGTCGGAAACGGCGGCAGGTCTGGCGGATTCGCGGTTGACGCTCAATCTCAACGAACCGAACAAGCTCGGCGACGTCTCCTGGGCGAAGCCCGCGAAGTACGTCGGCATCTGGTGGGAGATGCATCTGAATCGCTCAACGTGGGGCAGCGGGCCCAAGCACGGTGCAACGACGGCGAACACGAAGCGCTACATCGACTTCGCCGCGAAGTACGGATTCGACGGCGTGCTCGTCGAAGGCTGGAACACGGGATGGGATGGCGACTGGATCGCCAACGGCGCCAACTTCAGCTTCACGAAGTCCTATCCTGACTTCAATCTCGCCGAGGTAACTGCCTACGCGCGCCGCAAGGGAGTTTCGCTCATCGGCCACAACGAAACGGCCGGCGCCATCCAGAACTACGAATCGCAGTTGGAGGCGGGATTCAAGCAGTACGAGAAATACGGTGTCACTTCCGTGAAGACCGGCTACGTGAAGCCGAATGGAACCATCCAGCGCAGCACACCCGACGGTGCGGCTCACAACGAATGGTTCGCCGGCCAGTACCTCGTCCGCCATCACCAGCTCGTTGCCGAGACGGCGGCCCGCTACAAGATCGCGATCGATGCGCACGAGCCCGTGAAGGACACGGGGCTGCGCCGCACCTGGCCCAATCTGATGTCGCGCGAAGGGGCGCGAGGGCAGGAGTTCAACGCCTGGGGTGATCCAACGAACCCGCCCGAACATGTCGTCATCCTCCCCCTGACGCGGTTGCTGGCGGGTCCGATGGATTTCACCCCGGGCATTTTCGACATCACCGAAGGCGGCAAGCCGACCGTGGCGAAGCGGGTGCAATCCACCCTCGCGAACCAGCTCGCGCTGTACGTGGTGATCTACAGCCCGCTGCACATGGCTGCGGATCTTCCCGAGAACTACGAGAAGCATCTCGATGCTTTCCAGTTCATTCGCGACGTGCCGACGGACTGGGAGCGTTCGCGTACGCTCGATGCGAAGATCGGTGACTACATCGCCGTGGCGCGCCAGGAACGCGGCGGTAGCGATTGGTATCTCGGTGTGCTGACGGACGAGCAACCGCGCACACTCAACGTGTCGCTCGATTTCCTCGATCCGAAGCGCCGCTACGAAGCGCAGATCTATCGCGACGCGCCGCAGGCCGACTATCGCACTCACCCGATCGCCTACGAGATCAAGCGTCAGTCGGTATCGGCGACGGATCAGCTCACGCTGAAGCTTGCGCCAGGTGGCGGGACGGCGATCAGGTTCAAGGCGGAGCCGATAGCTGCGAGCGATGAGCGATGAGCCAGAGGAAGACCTGCGCTGGGGTGGACCTTTGAGCGCGATCTGCCTGCCGCCGCCTGTTCTGACTCCGCCTCTGGCTCGCCGCTCATTGCTCATTGCTCATCGCCTCTCCCGTTGACCTCTCAAGTCGCCCTTGTGCCGGCATCCACAGCAATGGTAGCGTTACCATCAAACCTGGCAGCCAGCGCAGGGACGTTTGGGGGATAAACACCATCGGCTGGCGACGACCCGCTCCGAGCGGGCATGCAGAGGGATTTTGTCATGCGTTTCCGGCTATTTGCCTATGCGACTGTCGCCGCAGCATCGCTCGTGCTCGCGGGTTGCCCATTGCCCGAACCGGTAGCCAACGCCGGGCCCGACCAGGCTGTGGATGAATGCAGCAATGTCGTCCTGAAGGCTTCGAGTAACGATCCCGGCGGCTATCTCGCAACGTACAAGTGGACCCAGACAGGCGGACCGAAGGTCGCGTTCAAGGTGTCGAAGAAGGGCGTGCTGACCTTCGTAGCACCGGAGACCGACGTGCGGTTGGCGCTCACGTTCAGCCTCGTCGTCACGGATACGTTCGGACGCAAGAGCAAGCCCGACACGGTCATTGTGACGGTCGATCAGATCAAGTTCTTCGGAACGGCTACCGGTTCGGCGGACGACTACACCAACCTGCTGACGTGGTTCGATCAGATCACGCCCGAGAATTCCGGCAAGTGGGGCAGCGTCGAGGCCACGCGCGATGTCATGACCTGGACCGCGCTGGACGCGGCCTACGACTTCGCACGGACCAATGGTCTGCCGTTCAAGTTCCACACGCTCATCTGGGGCCAGCAGCAGCCCGGCTGGATCGGTGCGCTGACACCGCAGGAGCAGCTGGAAGAGATCGAGGAATGGATGGCCGAAGTCGCGGCGCGTTATCCGCACATCGATCTCATCGATGTCGTGAATGAACCGCTGAACGCACCGGCTGGGTATCGCGAAGCGCTGGGCGGCGCGGGCGAAACCGGCTACGACTGGGTCATCAAAGCGTTCGAGATGGCGCGGCATCATTTCCCCAACGCAAAGCTCATCCTCAACGAATACAACACGCTGATGCTGGAGCAGTTCACGGCCAACTACATGACTGTGGTCGAGCTGCTGCAGGAGCGTGGACTGATCGACGGCATCGGCGAGCAAGCACATTTCCTCGAACGCGCCGATGTGCCCGTGGTCGCGACGAATCTCGATACGCTCGCGAGCACCGGCCTGCCGATCTACATCTCCGAGTTCGATCTCAACTACGCGGACGATGCGCGTCAGGCCAACGTGATGCGCGATCTTTTCACGGTGTTCTGGGATCATCCCGCGGTCGCTGGCATTACGCACTGGGGCTACCGACAGGGCGCGATGTGGCGGACCAATGCCCACCTCGTGCGCTCCGATGGCACCACGCGTCCTGCCATGGACTGGATCGTCTGCTACATGGAGGGCGGTGGCGATTCCTGCACGGTTCCCGAATACGTGCCGGCGGGCTGGCAAGGCACGGAGTTCGGCGTGACACTGGAGGCCGAGCTCTACGATGAAGGACAGGGTGTTGCCGCGCTCGGCAACATCGTTGCCTACACCGATGACGGCGACTGGATCGCTTTCAAGGGTGTTGAATTCCAGGCGGGCTGGGACACGTTCTGGATCACTTACGCCAAGGGCAACACCGACCCGGGCAGCATCTCGATCTTCATCGACGGCATGCAGGGAACACCTGTGCTGACGGTGGATCTGCCGCCGACGGGCAGCTGGAACAGTGCGGACACGATCGAACAGCCCTGGGCCGCGCTGACGGGCAGTCACGACGTCTACATTCGATTCAACACGGCACCGGGCGTTGCCAATGTCGACAGCGTGCGCTTCGGCAAGCCGCAACCGCCTTCGGACGTGAACCTGCTGCCGGATGGCGGCTTCGAAAGCGGCGTCGCGGGCTGGAGTTCGTGGAACGGCGCGACACTCATGACGACTACGGCGCAAGTCCGCACCGGATTGCAGAGCATGCTCGCGACGAACCGGCCGAACGCGAATCAGTTCGCCGTCTACAACCTCACGAGCGTCGTGGAGTCAGATACAACGTATGCCGTGAGCGCGTGGGTTTTCCACACGGGCACGGAGAATCAGACAGTACGTCTCGCATCGAAGCTTGCGTGCGCCAGTGCTTCGGATACGTATCCGTGGCTGCAGAACAATACCGCGGTCGCGTCGAACACGTGGACGCAGCTTTCCGGAAACCTGGCGATACCCGCTGGTTGCACACCGACGGACGTCGCGATCTTCCTCGAGGGCACTGCGCCAGGGTTCGATGTGTACGTGGATGACGTGAAGGTCGTGCCGCCGAATAACAACCTCATCACGGATGGAGGTTTCGAGTCCGGCACGGCGGGCTGGAGTTCCTGGAATGGTTCGACGCTGAGCGCGACGACGACGCGAGCGCGCAACGGCTTGCAGAGTCTGCAAGCGACGAATCGACCGAACACCAGCCAGTTCGCGGTCTACAACCTGACGAGTGCCGTCGATCGGAACACGACGTATGCAGTGAGTGCATGGGCGCTGCACACCGCAGCAGCGAATGACACTGCGCGGCTCGCCGCTAAGATCGAATGCTCGGCGGCAACTGCTCCGCCCGGCCACAACACGTATCCGTGGCTGCAGAACAATTCGGCAGTCGTGCCGAATACCTGGACGCAGCTGTCGGCGAATCTCGTGATTCCCGACTGCGACATCGTCGACGTGGCGATCTTCTTCGAGGGCACGACCGCCGGAGTCGATGTCTATCTGGACGACATTTCGGTGCAGTGAGACTGATCGAGAGCGAGCGGGCGATTTGCCCGCTCGCTCAGCCGCCCGGTGCATGGAGAAGGTGCGCGGCCCAGGCGCTGACGTAGAGCCCCAGGCCGAAGAAGAAGTGCGTGAGCAGACTTTGCACGCGCGCAGCTCTCGGATTCGGCGTACGTGATGCGGCGACACCCGCGCCCATGCCTGGTTGCATGATCAGGAACGGTGCGGCGACCGTGCCGACGCCGACGAGGAGCGCAGGCAGAAGCGTCGGCTCTCCGATCCAATCAATGCCGACGATGGCGAGCAGCAGCGCGGCAAACAGGACGCCGATGAGATAATGCGCGATCCATCCAATCCACTGCTCTCCGCGCACGGCCGGCGCCGCGGCGATTGACGCGTGCCGGAACCGTCCGCTGGGCATGCCGGCGAGCCATCTGCCAACGAGACCGTAGTTGGGCGCGGGAACTCCCATCAATGGGGCGCGCACGATTCCCCACAGATCCATCGTTGCGGTCGCGCCGATCCCAATGAGCGCGGTGTGGACGAGATGGTTCAAAGCGATCTCCGGATGACTTGCCTGCGATCGGCCCAGGCTTCACAGTGCCACTTGAAGTCGACTTGAGGTCAAGAGGGTGCGGGATCTCGATATCACAGAGGTGGCGCAGCGGTCCGGCGTTCCGGCGTCCGCGCTGCGTTTCTATGAGCAGAAGGGATTGATCGCGGCTGTCGGCAGGCGAGGTCTGCACCGGCAGTTCGATCCCAGCGTGCTGGAGCGACTGGCGCTGATCGCGCTCGGCCGCTCGGCTGGGTTGTCCCTGGATGAAATCGCCAGCATGTTTGCGGCAGACGGCCGGCCGCGCGTCGACCGGAAGGTGCTCGCCGACAAAGCCGACGAACTGGACCGGTCGATTCGAAAACTGCAGTCGATGCGGGACGGGCTGCGCCACGCCGCGGTGTGCCCTGCGCGCAGCCACATGGAATGTCCTACCTTCCGCCGGCTGCTGAACATTGCAGCTCACACCGATCGAAAAGGGACGAAGAAGTCTTCGAAGAAATCGTCCGCGGCGCGCTCACTCAAGCGAAAATCGAAGTAGCCCGCTACGCGGGCTTGTCGAGCGCGGCCTGCACGATCTGCTGCGCTTCGCTCACGATGGCGTTGAGATGCTGCTCATCGCGGAAGCTCTCAGCGTAGATCTTGTAGATGTCCTCGGTTCCGGACGGGCGCGCAGCGAACCAGCCGTTGTCAGTGACGACTTTGAGTCCGCCGATCGATGCATTGTTGCCCGGTGCATTCGTCAGACGCGCAGTGATCGGATCGCCTGCCAGTGTCTTCGCGGTCACATCGGTCGGCGCCAGTTTCCCGAGCCGCGCCTTCTGTTCAGGAGTCGCCTTCGCATCGATGCGTGTGTACTGTGGCGCGCCGAATTGCGATGTGAGCTCGCGGTAGTGCTGACCCGGATCCTTGCCCGTGCGCGCGGTCATCTCGGCGGCGAGCAAGTTGAGAATCAATCCGTCCTTGTCGGTGGTCCACACGCGGCCATCGCGACGCAGGAAGCTGGCGCCGGCGCTTTCTTCACCGCCGAAGCAGAACGATCCGTCGAACAGGCCCTGCACGAACCATTTGAAACCGACGGGCACTTCCGACAGCGGGCGGCCCAGGCTCGCGACGACCCGATCGATCATGCTGCTGCTGACGAGCGTCTTGCCGACCGTCGCTGTCGCGGGCCACTGCGGGCGGTGCGTCAGCAGGTAACGGATGGCCACAGCGAGATAGTGGTTCGGGTTCATCAGACCGACACTCGGTGTCACGATGCCATGCCGATCCGCGTCGGCATCGTTGGCGAAAGCCACCTGATACTTGTCCTTGAGTCCGACGAGACTGGCCATCGCGTAGACGCTGGAGCAGTCCATGCGGATCTTGCCGTCGTGATCCACCGTCATGAAGGAGAAGGTCGGGTCGACACGCGGATTTACGACATCGATGTCGATGCGATAGCGGCTCGCGATCCGGTCCCAGTAGCCGACGCCAGCGCCGCCCAGCGGATCGACGCCGAGTTTCAAGGAAGCGGACCGGATCGCCTCCATGTCGATGACGTTTTCGAGGTCGTCGACATAGGGCTGGACCAGGTCTTCCTGCTGGACTGCCTGGATCGCGAGCACGTACGCGAGGCGATTGACGTCGTTGTTGCCGCCACGCAGGAGTTCGTTCGCACGATCCTGGACCCATTTCGTCACTTGCGTGTCGGCCGGGCCGCCATCGGGCGGGTTGTACTTGAATCCGCCGTCCTCGGGTGGGTTGTGCGACGGTGTGATGACGATGCCGTCGGCGCGACGCGCGTTGTTGTCACTGTTGTGAACGAGAATGGCCCGCGAGATCACGGGCGTCGGAGTGAATCCGTCGCCGGCCTGAATGATGGTCTGCACGCCGTTCGCCGCAAGAACCTCGAGCGCGGTCTGCTGCGCGGGAGCGGAGAGCGCGTGCGTGTCCTTGCCAACGTACAGCGGCCCATCGATGCCCTGGGACCGGCGGTATTCGCAGATTGCCTGCGTGATCGCGAGGATGTGGGCTTCGTTGAACGATCCCTTCAGTGACGAGCCGCGATGGCCGCTGGTGCCGAAGCTGACCTTCTCCACCGGGTTGCCGACATCCGGTTTACGCTCGAAGTACTCGCGCTCGAGGCGGGCGAGATCGACGAGGATGTCCTTGGGGGCCGGTTTACCGGCCAGCGGTGAAAGGGGCATGCGGGTCTCCGGCGGGGCGCGTTCGCCAGATGGTAGCAAGATGCACCGCGCCATGGCGTTGACGTTCGAACGGTCGCGGCACTAAGGTGGCTGCGGATCGCACGTCTGGAATTCATGGGGATGGTCGAGTCGACACAAGTGACGGTCGAGCCCGCGGCTGCGTCGGATGCGCCGTTGATCTCCAATCTATGGGAGCTCTACGCGCACGACCTGAGCGATGTTTTCTCGCTGGAGCTCGGCAGCGATGCCCGGTTCGGCAATCCCAAGCTGTCGCTGTACTGGTCCGAGCCCGACCGACGATTTCCCTTCCTGATCCGTCACGGCAGCCACATCGCGGGGTTCGCGCTCGTCGCGAGGATGGCATCTGTCCTCGATCAATCGGAAGTATTCGACGTCGCCGAGTTCTTCGTCGTTCGCCGGCATCGCCGCAGCGGCGTCGGACGCGAAGCCGCATTCCTGCTGTGGGATCGGTTTCCGGGCAAGTGGACGGTGCGCGTGTCGATCGGCAACACAGGCGGCTGCCGGTTCTGGGCGGAGGCGGTTGCCAGATACTCGGATGACGTCGTCGAAGAGCTGCGGCCCGTCAATGGCAGGGAGTGGCGCATCTACTCATTCGCCAGCGCGGGACCGGATCAGCATCGCCCATTGAAGTAGGCACGAGGGATCAACGATGTCCAGTGCGTTCCCCGGCGCTGTCCCGGAAATTCCGGTCGCGGACATCGAAGCCGCTGCGTCGTACTACGAGAAATGCCTGGGCTTCACCATCGACTGGGTGGCGCGGGAAGATGGCATCGCGGGTATCTCGAAAGGCGACTGCCGGATGTTCCTGACGAATGCCGCGTTTCGCGAACAGTACGGCAACCGTGCGCCGATCCTGGTGTGGCTGAACCTCGACAGCAATCAGGAAGTCGATGAGCTCCATGCGCGGTGGAGCGCCAGCAATGCCAGGGTCGTCTCGCCCTTGGAATCCAAACCGTGGAAGCTTCGGGAGTTCACTGTCGCCGATCCCGACGGCAATCTGCTGCGCGTGTTCCACGACTTCAATCGGGACGAGTGAGTCGAGACGCACTGAGATCGGGAGCGGCAGGGGGCTTGTTGTGGGTCCGACTTTAGTCGGACGTCATCGCGTAGCGATCAGGGCCCCACAGGAAGAACAATCACGGCGCATTCGCCTGCATGGTCTCGAGCGTTTCCTGACATTCACTGCTCGACCTGAACACCAGGAACTCGGCACCGTCGTCCGTTGGGCACGAGTAGTACGCATACGCCAGCCCAAAGGCACCGGAATCGCGGAACTCGCAAGCCTTGAATCTCTTGCTGTTAGCGGCCGCGATGCGCGCGCATCGAGCGGATTCCGGATCTAACCAGTTGAAGCCCACGCCGCTCGACAGCGCGAACGGACTCTCCTTGCCCTGAGCCGTGTCGCCGTAATGAATCGCCAGAACAAGTGCGAGCGACCCGAAGGCGAACACGCGGGGCAAGTGCATCTGAATTCCGGTCGGTCAGCGAGGCGGGCGCCGAGCGTGCTTCATCCCCGAGTCCGTTGCAATGGCTCTGGAGGGGCAGGGAAGCTCATGCGGCGACAGGCTATCCTTCGCCGCACAAGAACGCGAAACACCATGCCCGATCCTTCGCCCACCGATCTCCCAGCCGACAGCTTCGAGTGGAAATTCGACGACGCCGGGGTTTCCCTGAACCTCGACCTCCCGGCTGGGTGGACAGTTCAGCGCGAATCGCCGCCGGCTGCCGCGGAGGGTTTCCTGCGGCCGCGTTTGACTGCGTCGAGTGCGGACGGACAGATTCGGTTGCGTGTTGCCGCGGCAGCGATGAAGTTGCCGGTAGGCCTCGTTCCGGCCGTCGTGTATTGGGCGCAGCTCCATCACCTGAACGAGCTGCCTGAGAACGACGAGCGCTGGAATGGATTCCCGGCGCTCGCAGGATGGTCGACGGCGGGCGACGCGAAACGGGTCGGCGCCGCCTGGATTCAGGTCAATGATTCCGTCGTGGAGTTGCTGATCGACGGACCCGCGGCCGATCACGAGCGACTGTCCGCGGTCTGGGATCTCATGCGCCTGAGTTTCCGGTGCACATCGCATCAGAGATTGGAACCTCCGGCTCACGAGCCTGAGTCATGGTGGTCGCGCGCGAAGGCGCTGCGCGATGAAGGGCGCCTCGATGAAGCCATCGCAGTCGTCGAACGCGATGGAGATCGCGCCGAGGCACTGCTCGTGCAGGCAGATCTGCACATGGAGCGACTGCGACGTGCTCGTGCCGAGGGTGAGACCGACGTCGCGCGGGACGCGTGGAAGAAGGCTGCTTCCTGTGCGCGAGCCTACGCCGCGAGTGCAACGAGCGGTGGCGAAGGCGCAGCCCGGTCGATTGAGCGCGACCGCATTCTCGCCGAGCTGGGCCCCGCTCCGGCGCAAGGGCTTTGATATGACGCGTGTGGTTCTCGTGAGTTGCGCCGTCGCGCTCGGCTTCGTCGTCGGGATTGCCTGGTTGTTCTCCAGGGCGCACGCACGCGAACGCGAGGCTGCCGCTACGGCCGCGGCGGGAGATTTGTACGGGCTTGCGACCGCTGTCTTGCCGCGAGGCTATCGTGCGTTGGGCCTCGACGGCGCCGACCGATCACTTTCCCCTGCCGAACAGCTCGCTCGCCATGATGAGCGAGCCACGCTTGCTTTCCGCTTCACCAAGGACCCCAGCAACGACTGGGGCGGCTATCCGAAAGATCCTGAAGTGCTGAACATCGTCCTGCTGCCACCTTCGATGCGTGAAAAGCCCGAGGAAGCGCTGCGCCGGTTCAGCATCGATCGCTACTACACGCCGACCGGTGACACCATTGCGTTCGACAGTCCGCGTTGGCAGGCCGGTGGTGACGATCACTATCGCTGGCGCGTGCTCGAGATGAACGATCATTTCGGCACCGCGCACGAACCGCGCTGGGCGATCGTCATGCTCGATGCAACGCGCGGCGTGCGGCTCGATTTCTTCGTGTGGCAGCGCCGGATGAAACAGCCGGAAGCGCTGGCACTGCTTCGCGGGACACTCGACAAGCTTAAGTTGCATCCGACGCTGGCAGAGTTCTTCGCGCAGACAGGAGGCGTGCAGGCTCGCCTCGATCGGTTGCGTGATCAGAACTTGCAAGGCGTATTCACAGCACTGGCGCCGCTGGGATTGCAGCCGCCGGCAGCGGGCGCGACTTCTTTCGGGCGAGGTGTTGCCGCGTGGCTGGATGAGGATCGCGCCGCGGTCCGAGTGATGCGCGTCCTCGCAGCGGTGCCCTTGCCGCACGGCGCGGCGAAGGCAAACACCGATGGACAGGGCAGGCCGCAGCTGTCATTCGTGTTGAAGCCCGAGCAGTATCCGGGCCCGACGCGCGATGGCTTGCCTGCGTTGAACCTGCAGATGCTGTACTGGAATCCGGGTCTGGGTCGCTGGCAGCGCAGCGGTCTGCAGCAGGCGACGATGGAAGAGGAATACCCGCTGCTGCCGTTCGAGGAAGCAGTCGTCGCGCGACTCGATCAGACCTCAGGTGCGCGCGATTCGGTTCACATCATCCTCGGCGAACATTGGTTCCATCCGCCGGCGCTGGATGACGCGCGCCGTATTGCTCCGCTGCTCGAGGAGTGTGCCCGATGGGAGGCTGAGCTCCTCGCCGGCCGTATCGTCGGCGGCGAAGTGCGGCCATCGATGTTGCAGTAGCGAACGGTTCAGCGCTGAAGCAGTTGCGAGAGCCGTTCGCCGTCGCGATACCGAAGGTCGTCGACGCGCCAGGTGCCATCGACTCGTGAAAGCAGGTATTGCACCGGATAGCGTGCATCGGCAGCGTCACGGAAGGTGACGGTGACTTCGGCTTCATTGCCTTTCACCGATGCTGCCGACAATTCGAAGCTCTCCGGCGATTCCTGGCTGTCCGTGTAGGGATCGCCATTGAGTTCGGGAACCTCGTCGTTACCGGCAGTGCGGGTGAACCATCCATCGAACTGCTCCACGATGCGAGCACTGAGCCATTCTCGCTGACTCGCCACGCTCTCGCGTGACAGCGCCATGTTGCCACTCATGTGCTGGATCAGCAGCAGTTGAACGATCGCTTCCGGCGAGGCAGCGATGCTGGTTCGATCCCATAGCAGCACCGCGTTGTCCAATCCGATCCACGCGCGACCGTCGGGTGCGCGATGCACGTCGAAACTGCCGTTGCTGCAGGAGATGCGTTGCGTGATGACGCCTTCAGGCAGGCCGAGTCGCTTCGCACTTTCCTCCGCGGGTGCGGGGAGGTTACCTTCGAACAGGCCCTCGGCGGACGTGCGAATGAACGTGTGATTCGCGCCGGTGCATTTCAGCGGAGCGGGCCCATCGAGTGCCGTCGGTGTCACTTTCATTGGGGTGCCGGCGGGCATCGCCGGACTCAGCGGTTTACCCCACGGCGAAGCGACACTGGTGTCCAGGCGAAGCGTTTCGTTCGCAGCCACTTGTGCCTGCGCGGCGAGCGGAGCCAGCACGGACAGGAGAACGAAAACCTTCTTGTGAATCAGCCGACGATGGATCAAGCGACACTCCGCGTTCCGCTGGTAGAGCGATGGCGCGTGAGTGTACCAACGGCGGTCGCGTCGGGTGCGCTATCTGGGTCGACGCACTGTGCGCACCTTGCCGCTGCGCGCTCCGCCGCAGAAGAACCTGTCGCCGCCGTCGGATTCCAGTCCCGATACATTCGTGCCCGGTGGCATTTCGACTTGCTCGAGCACTTCACCGCTCCGCGGATCGATCCGCCGCAGCTCGCTTTCGTCGCCTTCCCACGTGCCGTGCCACAGTTCGCCGTCGACCCACGTCACACCGGTGACGAACCGATTCGATTCGATGGTGCGGAGAATCTTGCCGGTCTGCGGATCGATCTGGTGGATCTTCCGGTCCCGGTATTGCCCGACCCACAGCGAGCCCTCGGCCCATGCGAGCCCTGAATCGCCGCCGCCGCCGGGAGCGGGAATCGTCGCCAGGACACGCCCGGTTTGCGGATCGATCTTGTGGATCCGGTTCTCGGCGATCTGGAAAAGATGCTGACCGTCGAATGCGGTGCCGGCGTGCGCGGCGATCTCGATCGACCGCACTGTCTTGCCCGTGGCGGGATCGAGCGCGTTCAGTTTGTCGCCGCAGGCGAACCAGACGTTCTCGCCGTCGTAAGTCACCCCGCCCACGGAGTCGACCCCGGGAAACGGGCCGTGTTCTGCAATGATTTCTGCTGTTCGTTTCATGGAAGCATCCTAGTCATACCGGCGGAGGCGCCGGGAGTAACAATGTCGTCGCGAATCCTGGGGCCGGCGGGGTTGTCCACCTTCGCGCGCGCCCGCGACCGAGCGCCTGCGCCTTCCCTGCCGCAGCAAGGGCGTCGAGCGCTCTCTGCACAGTGCGCTGGCTTGCGCCGAGTGCAAGCGCGAGGCCGGAGCTGGACCAGGATTCGCCATCCGCGAGGAGCGCCAGTACTTCGGCGTGTTCTTCATCG
Source organism: Povalibacter uvarum (assembly GCF_014202975.1). Lineage (GTDB taxonomy): Bacteria > Pseudomonadota > Gammaproteobacteria > Steroidobacterales > Steroidobacteraceae > Steroidobacter > Steroidobacter uvarum. The sequence goes on along the minus strand of NZ_JACHHZ010000006.1, from coordinate 415,770 downwards.
ATCGGTCGGGCGAGAAGGACGACATCCCGGCGACTGTGGGGTGCGAGGACGAAACCGCGCGGAGTTGCATTCACATCGGCGACGGAACGCAGTGCCTTGCGAAGTCGTCCGATCTCGACGCGCAGCCGTGCGCGATAGGATTCATCGGCGGTCTTCCCTCGGAATGCGCGCGCGATCAGGATTTCCCTGGGCGCGTCGTGGGGCCAGGCTTCGGCGAGTGCGCCTGCTAGAACGAACAACACAGGCCGCCTCGCAAGGGAAATCATGTTGCTTGCGTCGCGCACGATGTACCTGCAAGCGTCTATGACCAGGTCCTTCGAGGCGAACAATGCTTCAACTTCGTCGAGACGCAGGACGCGTTGTTCACCTCTCGCGAACAAGCGAGCCGCGGGTGCGTCGAGCGTAGCCTGAGCGCTCGCAACCTCGGCGATCAATGCAGGGATGTTTGCCTTGTGCGCGGCGCTGCTTGCCAGCGCCAGAGATGTCCGTGCCGCCTTCGCTTGCAGGCGTCTCGTCGCAATGCCTCCCGCGATCAGCGAATGAATGGCTCGCGCCGCGGGCGGCAGAGGCACGGGATCGATACCCGTCAATCTTCGTTCGGCATCGTCCAGCTTTCCCAGCAGAAGCAGGTGGCGGATCGCAAGGTAGTGCGCGTGAGCGGCGTTTGCGTGGTCACCGTGCTCCTCCAGCGCGATCCGCGCCGAGTCGAGGGCCTTCCCGGGCCAGTTGAGATCGCGTGCAGCGAGCGCAACTTCGGCTTCGGCCACGACGCATCGCGCGCGGGCGACTGCTTCTCTGGGGGAGAAGGCGCGCGTCGCGTCGCGCAGCAGCGATCTGGCTCGTGTCAGATCGCCGAGCTGCGCCATCGCGATGCCGCGAAGTGCCAGCGCGGGTGCATCGTTCCGCAGCGAGATGCGTTTCAAAGCGCCGAGCGGATCGCCCGTCGCGAGCGCACGCGCCGCAGCCGTGATCAACGAATCCATGCGATTGCGTTGCTCCGTCCGAATCCCGTCACACTTGTCACTCCCGCCTCCTGAGTCGCCGCCGATAGATTTATCTCACGAAGCGCGCTGGCGCGTCGCGCCGAATCGGCTCGATGGGCGTGCAGTAGTTCTTATCACAGGAGACTTCGATGACGACTCACGCGACCGCAACACGCGACGAATGGCTGAGGGCCCGCCTCGAGCTGCTCGAGGCCGAGAAGGATCTGACCCGGCGCAGCGACGAACTGGCCCGCCGCAGGCAGGCGCTGCCATGGGTGAAGGTCGACAAGGACTACCGGTTCGAAACCGACGAGGGCGGCGCGACCCTGGTGGACCTGTTCGGAGGACGCTCGCAGCTCATGGTGTATCACTTCATGTTCGGCCCCGACTACAAGGCCGGGTGCCCTTCGTGTTCGGCAATCGCCGACGGGTTCAACGGCACTGCTGTCCATCTGGAGAATCACGATGTACGGCTGATCGCGGCATCGCGTGCGCCGCTCGAAAGATTGCAGGGTTACAAGCGGCGCCTCGGCTGGAGTTTTCCCTGGGTCTCCTCGCTCAGCAACGATTTCAATTTCGACTTCAACGTGTCCTTCCGCCAGGAGCAGCAGCGGGCGGGGACGATCGAGTACAACTATCGTCGCAACGGCCACGCGATGGACGAGCTCACCGATGTGCCCGAGCCGGTAGTGAAAATTGCTGCCAGCTGCGGCACCGACGCCGCTGCCTTCACTCGCGATCGCCCCGGCCTGAGCGCGTTCGTCCTTGAGGGCGGCGTCGTGTATCACGCCTACTCGACGTATGCCCGCGGACTCGATGGTCTCTGGGGCATGTATCAGTGGCTCGACCGTGCGCCGAAGGGTCGCAATGAAACAGGCGTCTGGTGGCGTCGCAACGATGAATACGGTCGCGCGTGAGCTGGCCATGTTGCATGTGAAGTCGCAGGTCTCGGACCGTGCCTTCGTCGGCGTTGCTGCGCTGGCATTCCTCGCCAGCGCGGCGACGACGATCGTGTGGTGCGGATCGATGGCGGGCATGAGCGGAATGCCGATGCCAGGAGACTGGACCATGTCGATGACGTGGATGCGGATGCCGGGCCAGGAATGGTCCGGCGCCGCGCTCTCGTTCATCGCGATGTGGAGCGTGATGATGGTCGCGATGATGCTGCCGTCACTGATGCCGATGCTGTCGCGTTATCGCCGCGCTCTGGTCGGAAGAGGCGTGGCGGACCTCGGGCGAAAGACGTTCACAGCCGGCACCGCGTACTTCATTGCGTGGAGCATTTCCGGCGCGATCATCTTCCCGCTCGGTATCGGGCTGGCACAGGCGCAGATGCAGCACGCATCGCTGGCGCAGGCAGTTCCTGCGCTGACCGGGTTAGTTCTCGTGCTGTGCGGGGCGTTTCAGTTCACCGCCATCAAGCAACGCTGTCTTGCCTGTTGCCGCGCCGCGCCGCGTTGCCTTTCGACCGCCGGTGAGGACTCGGCCTGGCGAGACGGCGTGAAGCTGGCTGTGCGTTGCGCCGCCTGTTGCGCGAACCTGATGCTCATCCTGCTCGTGATCGGCGTGATGGATCTGGTTGCGATGGCCATCGTCACTGTTGCCATCACGTCGGAGCGTGTTGCGCCTTCGGGAAAGCGAGCGGCGCAGGTCAACGGGGTCGTTGCGGTCGTTGCCGGATGGTTCCTGACGCTCGACGCGCTGGTTGCCGCGACCACCTGACTTCAGCGGCGCTGTCGAAAGACTTCTGGATCGTCGTAGAAGGCTGGCCCTTCGTTGTCGGGCCACCAGCCCGGGATGCCGAGCACGGGAAGGGGCAGGAACGGTCTGTCTGTCAGCCGCTCCGGTGTCAGGCTGGATGCGAGCGTTTCATCCGTCATGTCGTCGACGACCCAGACGTGCGCGGTGATCGCCTTTCGTGGCTGCATCAGTTTTTCCAGCAGCGCATGGCCGAAGAGCGACACGCGTGCCTGCTGCCACAGCGAGCGGTCGCTCACGAACAGCCGTTGCCAGTCGCGACGACGCAGCGAGTCGATCAATTCCACTGGTGCTTTCAGCAGCGCTGCGTTCTCGTCGAACAGTGTCAGCGCATCCCGCAACGGTCCGCGCGGACCTGGCGTGCCGCGCAGTTCGATCTCCTGCGCCTGAAGCAAGTTCAGCCGGCGCTTCGTCTGTGGATACGTGAGCCACAGCAGGCCGTTGAACAGATCGTGCTGGTTGTCGCGGGTCGGTACGGTTGCCGTGCGTGCGATGAACGCTTCGTAGGCTTCGCTGGTGAGATGAGCTGAAGGGTCGACGAAGCGTACGGGGACGGGCTCGGTTCGCGCGGAGTTCAGCGCGGCGGCAACGGACTGCGAAGTTGAATCACTGATGACCCGTTCCAGCAGATGCCAGTGCGGCAGCAGCCAGGGAGGGGGGCGGTGTATCCCAGCCAGGAGTTGAGCGGGAGAGGGCATGTCTCATTGTCATTCCCGCGAACGCGGGAATCCATGTCTCGAGCAAGATGGATTCCCGCTTTCGCGGGAATGACACAGCGGCCTTACGCCGCCAGGCTGCTCTGATCCGCCCGCACCCCGTCGATCCAGGTTTCGATCACGTTCATCTCGTCGTCGGCGACGACGAAGCTCGCGCGGTAGCCGCGCTGGATCTTGCCCAGCTCGTTATCGAGTCCGAGGAACGCGGCGGGATACTGGCTCGCCATGCGCACTGCCTGCGCCAGATCGATATCCAGCAGCCGGGCCGCATTGGCGATGGCTTCGGCCATGTTCAGGTGCGAGCCGGCGAGCGTGCCTGCTTCGTCGAGGCACTTGCCGTCGCGCACGACGATGCGCCGGCCCTGGAGCATGAATTCGTCGCCGTCGATGCCGACGCTCGGCATCGCATCGGTCACGAGCATGAAGCGATCGTGAGGCTTGCTGCGAAGGGCGATTCGCAGAACGACGGGGTCCACGTGCAGTCCGTCGAGAATGATGCCGCACCAGCTCTTCTGATCGTCGAGTGCTGCGCCCACGACACCGGGCTCGCGCCCCGTGAGCTGGGACATCGCGTTGAACAGGTGCGTGAAGCCGCTCAGTCCATTGTCCAGTGCCGCCCGGATATCGGCGTACGTGCCGTTGCTGTGGCCGGCTGAAACGATCATGCCCGCGCCCGCCAGCTTGCGAATGATGTCGGGCGTCGTCATCTCGGGCGCGAGCGTGATCAGCGTCTTCCCGCCGTGCAGCGACGTCAGCAGCTTGATCGCGGTTTCATCGAGCTCACGCAGCTTGGTTGCATCGTGCACGCCCTTGCGCTGCACGTTGAGGAACGGGCCTTCGATGTGGATGCCGAGCACGCCGGGAACGCCGGCGTCGATTGCGGCCTGTACGCCAGCGATCGCGTTCTCGACGACATGCAGGTCATCGCTGATCAGCGTCGGCAGAAAGCCGGTGGTGCCGAAGCGGCGATGAGCCTGACCGATCGCGCGGATCGACTCGATGCCCGGGTTGTCGTTGAACAGCACACCGCCGCCGCCGTTCACCTGCGTGTCGATGAAGCCCGGCAACAGCAGCTGACCGTGAAGATCGTGGGGCGCCGCACCGCGTGCGCGCTCGTGAGTGGCCGGCAACACGTCCACGATCTTTCCAGCATGCACGAGCACCGCAAGGCCTTCGACGAACCCCGCGGATTGCAGCACTCGGCCGTTGATCAGGGCGGTCGTCATTACACGGTCTCGGTCACTTTGCGCAGATGCGGCGGCACATCGGGATCGAAACCGCGCGCGATCGCGAGGCTCGCGACCATGCGGTAAAAACTCAGGATCATCAGCATCGGCTCGATGACGGGGTGCGCCGCGACGACAGGCAGTTGCACCGCGCCGGGAGCGTTGCCTCCAGCGAGCAGCACGGTCGCCGAGCGGCCCAGGAAGTCCTTGGCAAGCGTTTCGATGCCCTTGCGGGTTTCATCCGACTGCGAGAACGCGAGTACTGGAAAACCGGCGCGCACGAGCGCCATCGGTCCATGCTGTACTTCGGCGGAGCTGAACCCTTCGGCATGCAGGCCGGATGTTTCCTTGAATTTGAGCGCAGCCTCCTGTGCGATGCCCAGGCCGTAGCCTCGCCCGACGACGAAGAGGTTGATCGCGGAGCGGAGGTGGGGGATCGCGGCTGACCAGTCGGCTGCCCAGGCTTGTTGCAATTGCGCGGGCGCAGCGGCGAGCGCAGCGATCAGTTCCTGATTTCGCGTCCACTCGGCAACGACGTGGATGATCGCGCTGAGCGAGGCGATGTACGACTTCGTTGCAGCCACGCTGGTTTCCGCGCCGGCGCGAAGATCGATCGAGTGATGCGCGAGCTTCGTCAGCGGAGCATCCGGCGTGTTGCACAGGGCGACGACGTAAGCGCCGGATGCTTTGGCCCGCTCGGCGGCGGCGAGCAGATCCGGGCTCTTCCCCGATTGCGAAATCACGAGGAAGACGGCGTCCGCGAGATTGGTATCGGTCTCATAGACCGAGCTCAGTGAAGGCGACGCGGAGGAGGTGAGAATGCCGAGATGCGTTTCGATCAGGTAGCGCGCAAATGTCGCAGCGTGATCGGAGCTGCCTCGCGCGCACGTCACTACTGCACGTGGCGCTCGTTCGCGAAGCTTTTCGCCCAGCGCGCGCAGGCTCGCCGCGTTCGACTCGGTCTGGCGACGCACGACCTCGGGGGCCTGCGCCGCTTCGCGATACATGCGTGTGTCGTTGTTCACGTGCTGGCGTTGAGTTCGGCGACGAAGTCATAGATGTCGCCGCGGTAGTAGGACTGCGAGAACTCGACGGCGCGGCCGTCTTTCAGGAAGCCGAGCCGTTCGACCAGCAATCCCGCTTCCTTCTCCTGCGCTTTGAGCAACTGTGCCTGCTCGGCCGTCAGAAGCACGGCGCGGAGGCGCTGCAATGCGCGCACCGGCCGCGAACCGTTTTTCTCCAGCGCTTCGTAAAGAGAACTTTCGACGGCTTCGACGGAAGGCAGGCACGAAGCGAGCACAGTCGCGTACTCGAGCGCCATGGGGGCGTCGTCCGCATAACGAATACGATGAAAGCGATAAACCGGCGTGCCGGGGCTCGATCTCAATGTGAGCGCTTCTTCGGGGGTGACCGTGCCGGCCGCGCGATTGAGCCATACGCTGCGGGGCTTGCGTCCGCGGGCCCGCATGTCTTCCGAGAACGAGGTCAGCTTCGCGAAATTCTTCTCGACCTTGGCGCAGACGAAGGTGCCCGCACCCTGCCGGCGCACCAAAAGGCCCTCATCGACCAGGCCGTCGATCGCCTTGCGCACCGTTATGCGCGATACGGAAAGGTCGTCGGCGAGGTCGCGTTCCGGCGGGAGCGCATCGTCCGGTCCCAGTACGCGCTTCTCGATCGCCTCGCGCAGGGCCCGCTGCAGCTGCTGATACAGCGGCAGATCGTGGCTTTCGTCGAGCTTCGGAAGGTATTGCGACAGCGATGCCAAGCGATTCTCCGGTGCCTTGTTGTTGTGTCTACGCGAGCGTGAAGATGCCACCGAACTTATTACCAATGCAATACCAATATAGTCTCAAGGTGGTGCATCCTGATAGTTAACTTGCTGAAAAACAATGCAAAGACGCCCCAGAAAAATAATGGTATCGAACCGGCTTGGCTTTTGCGTTCGATTGGTACTATATTGGCCCGCAATTGGTCCGCTGACAAAACAACAGGGGTAGGGGTCGCACATGAACACCAAGCGTTCAACGTTGATCGGTACGGCGATTGCGGTCGCCTTGTTTCAACAGGCTGCACCGTCGCTGGCTCAGACGGCCACACCGGCAGCCGAAGGCGTCGTTGAGGAAATCATCGTCACGGGCATCCGCGCAAGCATCCAGCAGTCGCTCGAAGTGAAGCGCGACGCCGATGCGCGTCTGGAAGTCGTGACCGCCGAGGAAGTCGGCAAGCTGCCGGCCCACAACGTGGCCGATGCCCTCCGCGGCCTGCCGGGCGTGAACATCAGCTCGTCCAGCGCCGATGAAGGCGGTTTCGACGAAGCCGACCGCGTCAGCCTGCGCGGCACCAGCCCGAGCCTGACCCAGACCCTCATCAACGGCCACAGCGTCGGTTCCGCTGACTGGTTCGTTCTGAGCCAGGGCAACAACGTCGGCCGCAGCGTCAGCTACAGCCTGCTGCCCTCCGAGCTGGTCAGCTCGGTCGAGGTCAACAAGTCCTCGCACGCGAAGCTCCAGGAAGGCGGCACCACCGGCACCGTGAACATCCGCACGCGCAAGCCGTTGCAGTTCTCCGACTCGCTCACGGTTGAGGCATCCGTCGGCAGCGTTTATTCCGACCAGGCCGACCAGTACGATCCGCAGCTCTCGGGTCTGTTCAACTACAAGAACGACGACGGCACTTTCGGCGTGCTGCTGCAGGTCTTCAAGCAGGAGCGCTCGCTCCGTCGCGATGCGCAGGAGATTCCGGGCGGCTTCGCCCGCATCACCGGCCGGAACGCCGACGGGACGCTCAGCGAAGTCGGCATCAACAATCCTGACCTCGTCGGCGTGTATGCGCCCGGCCTGGTGGGTTCGACGCTGTTCGAGCAGGTTCGTGATCGCACGGGTGGTTTGCTGGAAGTGCAGTTCCGGCCGTCAGACAACCTCACCCTGGGCTTGAGCGGCTTCCTTTCGGACATGGATGCCAACAACTACAACCGCAACTTCATGTTGTGGGGCGGCAGCTTCGTCAACATCCAGTCGCCTCAGCCCGGTTACACGGTCGAGAACGGCGTGCTGACGAACGCAACGTATGCGGGCGTCGCCGGCAGGAACTACGCGGTGTACGACATGATCTACCGCGAAGCCACGGCCAAGAGCAACTACATCACCTTCGATGCGGACTGGCAGATCACGGACAGCCTGCGCTCGAAGGTCATGGTCGGTACGACCGAAGGCAAGGGCACGACGGATCGCCAGTTCATCGCCGAAGTGACCACGAACGCCGGCGGCGGCGCCAGCTGGACGACTCATGGCATCGGCTCGCCGCTCGACTGGAACATCGGCGGCAACAGCACGCCCGCCGGCGTTACCAGCTTCGGTACCTGGGGTAACCAGCAAGTCATCGCGACGGATCAGGAAGACTGGATCAACCTGGATTTCAGCCAGGATCTCGACGCCGGACCGCTGACCTCCCTCGACTTCGGCGCCCGCTTCGCGGACCACGAGCGTGAGACCCAGTCACCGGAAGGCGCTACGCCGGGGGACATCTGGTCAGACCTCCAGAACGGTGAAACCGCCGCCTACCCGAGCGACTTCGGCAGCACTATCGGCGGCAGCTTCCCGCGCGACCTGTGGTACTTCACGCCAGCCGCGTTGAAGGAAGCGATCCTCGCCAACTCCACGTGGCTGTCGGACAACGACGGCCCGACCGGCCGTCACAACTACGGTGGCGAATGGAAGGTGACCGAGCAGAACCTTGCCGCCTACGTGCAAGCGAATTTTGCTGGCGACGCCTGGAGCGGCAACTTCGGCCTGCGCTACGTGAACGTCGACCAGGAGATCAACTCGTATCAGGCGGTCGCGTCTGCAGCGAATGCCGACGTGAGCAGCCTCTTCGGCAACTGGATCTACCAGGACACCAAGAACGAGCACAACAAGGTGCTGCCGAGCGCGAACCTGAAGTTCAACATGAGCGAAGATGTGGTGTTCCGCTTCGCTGCTTCGCAGACCATGACGATGCCTGACTACTCGGCATTGGGCGCCTCCAGCTGGGGTTCGGATCTGAACAAGACCGGCGGCGGCGGCAACCCGAACCTGAAGCCGGTGCTGTCCACCAACTTCGACGGCAACATCGAGTGGTACTTCATGCCGCGCGGCCTCGTGTCCGTCGGTGCCTTCGCGATGGACCTGAAGGATTACGTGGCCTTCGGTACCGAAACGCGGATGCTGTACAGCGAGCTGACGAATCAGCTCGAAGAGTACCTCGTCTCCGTGCCGGTCAACTCGAACGGCCAGGTGACGGGCCTCGAGCTGGTGTACGAGCAGCCCATCGGCGAGTGGTTCGGCTTCAATGCGAACTACACCTACGCGGATGGCAAGACCTCGCACACCTGGGCGGATGGCAGCCACAATCTGCTGGGCACGTCGAAGGACACCTACAACGTCGGTGCTTACTTCGAGAACGAGATGTTCGGTGCGCGGGTGAACTACTCCTACCGCACCGACTTCCTGATCGGCCTGTCGGGCGCCAACCCGTACTACCAGGATGATTTCGGCACGCTGTCGGTAGCGCTGAGCTACAAGCCGACCGAGTGGCTGAACATCAGCGTGGACGCGTTGAACCTGAACGACCCGACGCTGACGTACTACCAGAGCGCGTTCATTCCGAGCTCGTTCTACAGCAACGGTCGTCAGTACTACCTCAACGTCCGGGCCAAGTTCTGACCCGCCGGCCCGCAGCCTGTCCGGGCTGCGGGCCTTTTTCTTGAACGTCGAGTGCGTCAGGATGCGATCGCGCAGGGGGATCTCGCGGTCGTCGATCCCGTGTGATCATGACTCATGCACCAATACAAACTCTTCGCCCTGACTTGCGGTGTGTTTCTTGCGCTGGCCGGGGGCTGCAAGCGACCTGAACCAGTTGCACCTGCTCCGGCAAAGCCGGCAGCCATCATCCCGGCACCCCGGGAACTGACGGCGGCGGACGGGCAGTTCGTCGTCACTGCGGATACGCCGGTGTCATTCGAGAGCGGCTCGGGCGGTGAAGCGGCCGCCCGCTATCTCGCCGATCTCATGCAGCGTACCCGCGGCTTCGCGCTGCGACCCGATGCGTCCGCGAAACCGGATGCGAACGGAATCATTCGTTTCGAGCTCACGGCTGGCGAGAGCCGGGACGGACAGGACGGCTATTCGTTAAGCATCTCCCCCCAGCGAATCGTCGTGTCCGCCGCCGACTCTCGCGGCCTTTTCTACGGGGCTGTCACGTTGTGGCAGCTCATGACGCCGGGCGCGGCCGCGGATTCGATCGCGCTGCCGGCACTTGCCATCAACGATTCGCCGCGCTTTCGCTGGCGCGGGTTGATGCTGGACTCGGCACGGCATTTTCAGTCGCCGCAGTTCATCAAGCAGTTCATCGACTGGATGGCGCTGCACAAGCTCAACGTCCTGCACTGGCATCTCGTCGACGATCAGGGCTGGCGACTGGAGATCAAAAAGTATCCGAAGCTGACCAGTGTCGGCGGATGGCGGGTGCCCGCCGGTCCGGTAGCAGCAGCTGACATCGATCCTGCCACCGGCAAGCCGCGCGTCTACGGCGGGTTCTATACACAGGAAGAAGTACGGGACATCGTCGCGTACGCGGCCGAGCGCCACATCGTGATCGTGCCGGAGATCGAGATGCCCGGACACGCGAGCGCCGCCGTGGCTGCGTATCCTGAGCTGGGCGTTGCCGGCACCAAAGTGCCGCAGGTTCCGGCGGACTGGGGTGTCTACTCCACGCTCTTCAATGTCGACGACGCGACGTTCTCGTTTTTCGAGGATGTGCTGACCGAAGTCATGGCGCTGTTCCCGGGCGAATACATCCACGTCGGCGGCGATGAAGCCGTGAAGGACGAGTGGAAGGGCTCGCCGAAAATCCAGGCGCAGATGCGCAAGCTCGGGATCAAGGACGAACATGGCCTGCAGAGCTACTTCATTCACCGCATCGAGAAATTCCTCAACCAGCATCAACGCAGGTTGATCGGCTGGGACGAAATTCTCGAAGGCGGCCTTGCGCCCAACGCGACAGTGATGTCGTGGCGTGGCATCGATGGCGCGGTTGCAGCGGCAACTGCCGGGCATGACGCTGTGCTGGCGCCGCAGCCTGCACTGTATTTCGACAATCGACAGAACGGTCCGAACGATCCATCGCCCGGCCGCGGCTGGGTGATCAGCGTGGAGTCGGTGTACAAGTTCGACCCGGCACCGGCCGCGCTGCAACCGGATCAGCTGAAGCATATCCTTGGGCTTCAGGCTCCCATCTTTACCGAGCACATGCGAACCGAACAGCGGGTCGAATACATGACCTTCCCGCGTGCCGCTGCGCTGGCCGAGGTCGCCTGGTCGCCGGCCGAGCGGCGCGACTGGGCGGATTTCCAGACGCGGCTGCCTGCCCAGCTGGGCCGCTACGATGCGCTGGGAATTCACTATGCGCCGACCGATATGGCGTTGAACGCAGCTGCTGCCGGTTCGCAGCGCCGCAACAGCCATCAGCTGAACATGTGCAGCGACAAGCTCGTGCTTTCGCTGACAGACGATGCGCCGCTGCAGGGCGAGCGCGCCGTGTTCCTCGTCGACATCATGAATCCGTGCTGGATCTACCAGGGCGCGGACCTTTCGAAGGCCAGCGACCTGACCGCGGTCGTGGGGCAGGTGCCTTTCAATTTCCAGATCGGCAACGATGTGAAAGGCATTCCGTTGCCGAAGCCGCAAACGCCGGAGGGTGAGCTCGAAGTGCGGCTCGACAGCTGTGAAGGCGAGAAGCTGGCGACATTGCCGCTCGCGCCCGCGACGAGCCAGACTCTGACTTCTCTGCCGCCGGCGAAGATCGCGCCGCGCGCTGGCCAGCATGATCTGTGCTTCATCTTCACGCGCAAGACCGTCGATCCGATCTGGGTGATCGACAGCATCGAGCTGGCAGCCACCGGGGAGTGACGATGTCCCGACTGACATTGTCGTCGCCGCTGTCCGGCTGGAGCGCGCCTCTCGACGAGGCCCCCGACGCTGTTTTCGCCCAGAAAATGCTGGGCGATGGCGTCCTGATCGACCCCACGGGCAACCAACTCGTCGCTCCCTGCGACGGTGAAGTTGTCTCCATCGCGGCGTCGCATCATGCGATCGCAGTGCGTGCGACAAACGGCGCCGAGATCCTCCTGCACGTAGGTATCGACACTGTCGCTCTCGCCGGCAAAGGCTTCGAGCTGCACGTTGCACCCGGCGCGAAAGTCTGCAAGGGCGATCGACTGCTGACGTTCGATCTCGCGTTGCTGGCGCGGGAAGCAACCAGCCTGGTGACGCCGGTCATCGTGACGAACGGCGACCGGTTCGAGATCGTCAGAGCGCACACCGACTGCGAGCTCATGGCCGGCGATGCGTTGCTGGAGATTCAACCGCTGGCCGGCGCCGATGCGAAGCAGGCGACGGCCGAAGCAGAACGCGTCAGCGAGAAGATTCGCGTCGACCACGAACATGGCATTCATGCGCGTCCTGCCGCGCTGATCGCGAACTACGCCAAGGCGTTGCCGTTCGATCTCGAAGTGATCGCCAATGGTCGCAGCGCGAATCCGCGCAGCGCCGTAGCGTTGATGTCGCTCGGCATTCGCGGGGGCGACGAAATCATCGTTGCTGCGTCGGGCGCGGAAGGCGCGGCCGCCATCGCTGAGGTTCGCCGCTTGATCCACGGCCTCGAGGGGCCCGGTCCCGCGAAGGCGAAGCACGCTGAAATCCGGCCGATCGCCGCTGCGTCCGCGCCGACAGACCCGTCCCGCATCAAAGGGGTCATCGCAAGCCGGGGTCTCGCGATCGGCACTGCGTTCTATCTGCGCGAAGCGGAGATCGCCGTCGTCGAAGCCGGCGCCGGTGTTGCGCATGAGAGCGCCGAGCTCGAGCGGGCTCGTGGCGAAGTGCGGCAGCGCCTCCAGGCACTCGCGAAGGAAGCCGCCGCAACAGCCAGAGAGATCATCACTGCGCACCTGGAGTTCGTCGACGACTGGGAGTTGGTTGCCGCGGCGCGTCGTTCCATCGCGCATGGCAAGAGCGCTGCGTTCTCATGGCGCCGCGCCGTGCGCGACAGCGCCGATGCATTGAAGGCGCTGGGCGATCCGCGAATCGCAGAGCGCGTGGACGATCTGCTCGATCTCGAGCGCCAGGTGCTGGTGGCACTGCTCGGCCAGACGCCGACGACGCAGATCGAGATTCCTGATCGCGCGGTCATTCTCGCGGAGGACCTGAAGCCGTCGCAGTTCGTCTCGCTGGATGCCCGCAAGCTCGCGGGTATCTGTCTCGCGGCGGGTGGCCCGACATCGCATGTCTCGATTCTTGCCGCGGCGGTCGGTGTGCCGACGCTGGTCGCCGCGGGCCCGGCCGTTCTGGGCATCGAAGACGGTACGGCACTGATTCTGGATACCGAGCAGGGTGTGCTGCGCGTGGCTCCTGATCAGGGTGAGCTTGCCAGCGCAGAGCGAACGATCGCGGCGCGGCGCCAGCGACAGTCCGCCGAGCGATCAGCAGCGCAGAATCTGTGTCGTACGGCGGACGGAAAGCGGATCGAGGTGTTTGCGAATCTCGGATCGCTGGGCGAAGCCACGCATGCAGTGGCGCAGGGCGCGGAAGGCTGCGGGCTCTTGCGCACTGAGTTCCTGTTCCTCGAGCGTGAGCAAGCGCCGGACGAACGCGAACAGCTGCGTCGCTATCAGGAGATTGCAGACGCGCTTGCCGGCCGGCCGCTGATCATTCGCACGCTCGACATCGGCGGCGACAAGCCGATTCCCTATCTGCCTTTGCCTGCCGAAGAGAATCCGGCGCTGGGCCTGCGCGGTATCCGCACGAGCCTGTGGCAACCCGATCTGTTGCGAGTGCAGTTGCGTGCGTTGCTGCAGGTTCAGCCGGCCGGTCAGTGCCGCGTGCTGCTGCCCATGATCACCGACGTCGCCGAAGTGCGCATCGTTCGCAAGCTGATCGATGAGATCCGCCGCGAGCTGGGGATCACGACGACTCTGCAGGTCGGTGCGATGATCGAAACTCCGGCCTCGGCGGCCATCGCGGACCAGATCGCCCGCGAAGTCGATTTCTTCTCGATCGGCACGAACGATCTCACGCAGTACACGCTCGCGATGGATCGCGGTCATGCTGACCTGGCCGCACGCATCGATGCGCTGCATCCAGCGGTGCTGCGATTGATTGCGATGACGGCCGAGGCGGGCGCTCGCCACAACCGGCTCGTCGCGATGTGTGGCGGCCTCGCTTCCGATCCGGCGGCAGTGCCGGTGCTGCTGGGACTTGGCCTTACGGAGCTGTCGGTAGTCCCGTCGATGATTCCCCAGCTCAAACATCTCATCGGTCATCTGACGCTCGATGCATGTCGCCCGCTGGCGCAACGCGCGCTGGCCCAGGAATCCGCCGAAGCTGTGCGTTCGTTGCTCGCTGAAACGTCGAACGAGCTCAAGGTCGCGCTATGAAACAGATCGTGCCTGGACTGCAGAAGATCGGCCGCGCGCTGATGCTGCCGATCGCGGTGTTGCCCGTCGCGGCGCTGCTGCTGCGACTCGGTCAGCCGGACCTCCTCAATGTCGCGGCGATGGCTGCCGCTGGCGATGCGATCTTCTCGAACCTGGGTTTGCTGTTCGCGATCGGTGTTGCCGTCGGATTCGCGCGAGAGAATCACGGCGCCGCTGGTCTTGCGAGCGTCGTCGGCTACCTCGTTGCCACGAAGGGCGCGGAGATCCTCATTCCCGTGCCGCCCGAAGTGACTGCGAATTTCACCGGCCAGGCAGCGGCGCTCGCGGAAGCCGCCTTTCGCGCGAAGGAGCTCGGCAAGCTCAGCGTGCCGGCCGGCATCATCTCCGGGCTGATCGCGGGCGTTCTCTACAATCGTTACAGCGACATCCGGCTGCCCGCGTACCTCGCATTCTTCGGCGGTCGTCGATTCGTGCCGATCGCGAGCGGATTCGCGGGCCTGCTCGTTGCGTTGTGCTTCGGTTTCGGCTGGCCGGTGCTGGAGCGGGGGATGGATTCGCTCAGTCAGGCCGTGCTGGGATCTGAATCGATCGGCCTGTTTGCGTACGGCGTGCTGAATCGCGCGCTGATCGTCACGGGCCTGCACCACATCCTGAACAACATCGCGTGGTTCTTGCTCGGCGACTTCAACGGCGTGACAGGAGACCTGAAGCGCTTCTTCGCGGGCGATCCGAGTGCCGGCGCGTTCATGAGCGGGTTCTTCCCGGTGATGATGTTCGGCCTGCCCGCCGCCTGTCTCGCGATGTATCACACGGCCCGGCCCGAGCGAAAGAAAGCCGTTGGCGGCCTGCTCGTATCGATGGGGTTGACTTCATTTCTGACGGGCGTGACGGAGCCGATCGAGTTCTCGTTCATGTTCCTTGCGCCCGTGCTGTACGTCATTCACGCGCTGCTTACGGGACTTGCGATGGTCCTGATGGATCTTCTGCAGATCCGTCTCGGGTTCGGATTCTCGGCAGGCCTGTTCGACTACATCCTCAACTACTCGCGCTCGACGCAACCGCTGCTGCTGCTGCCCATCGGCGCCGTGTACTTTGTCCTCTACTACAGCTTGTTCCGATTCGTGATCAAGCGCTTCGATCTGAAGACGCCCGGGCGCGAGCCCGAGGAAGTTGCCGTCGCGGCGGAGGTGACGACTTCGGGTGCGACGCCGGCACAAGGCTGGATCAGCGCGCTGGGTGGCGCGAGAAACCTGATCTCCATCGATGCGTGTACGACGCGACTGCGACTGGTCATCGCCGATCAGAAGGTCGTGCGTGAAGCCGAACTCAAGCAGTTGGGCGCGCGCGGCATCGTGAGGCCGTCATCGGACACGTTGCAGGTAGTCGTCGGTCCGATTGCCGATCAGCTCGCGAGCGAGATTCGTGCGGGACTCAGCGCCGCTCCAGTCGCTGTGTCGGAAGCTGCCGTTGCTGATTCCAGTGCTTTGCTCGCGGCGCTCGGAGGCGCGGCGAATATTCAGAAAGTGGATGTCCACGCGACGCGCATCAGCGTGACCTTGCGTGATCCAGCATCGGTGACTGCGGCGGCGATCAAGTCAGCGGGTGCACGTGGTGCGGTCGCAGTGGGTGAATCGACGTGGCACGTGATCATCGGGCCGCAGGCAGCCGGTGTCGCCCTGGCGTTGCAGCCAGCCTGAAGAATGCGGGCGTCAGACCGAATCGAGTCACTCGATATTCTGCGAGGCCTGACGGTGATCGGCATGATCATCGTCAACTCTGCTGCCGGCCTGCAGCGCTATCCCGTGCCGGCTCCACTTCTGCATTCGCACTGGATCGGCCTCACGCTCGCGGACGTCGTCTTTCCCGCCTTCATCTTCATCGTCGGCGTCTCCGTCGCGTTGTCGATGCGAGCGGAGAGCGGCCTCGATACGATCACCGCACGCCGGATTGCCGCGAGAGCGCTGCGGCTGATCGTCATCGGCATCCTTCTCACCAACATCTACTGGCTAACGGACTACGACACATACCATTTCCGCTGGCTGGGTGTCCTGCAGCGCATAGGTCTCGTGTTCGCTGTCGTCGCGCCACTGCAGTTGCTGCTTTCGACGCGTCAGATCGTGTGGACTGCAATCACTGCACTGCTCGGCTACTCGCTGCTCTGCATTGTTCCCTTGCCGGACGGCACGCCCGCGAATCTGTACTTGCCGGGCGCCAATCTCGAGGGCTGGCTGGATCGGCAGATTCTGGGCACACATATATATGTGCAAGGGGCGTTGGGCTACGACCCTGAAGGTTTGCTGAGCACGATTCCCGCAATCGCTCAGGCGCTGCTCGGTGTGGTCGCTGGGCGAGCGCTTTCATCACCAGGTGCGGTACGCCAGCTCATCGTGTCTGGCGCGGTACTGATCGTCACGGGAGGGTCTCTCTCGCTGGTTATTCCAGTGAGCAAGGACCTGTGGTCGATGAGCTTCGTGCTGTTGACGAGCGGCATCACCGCAATGCTGCTCGGTGCGTTGCACGAGTGGGTCGACAAACGCGGCCACCGTCCGCCGGGAACGCAGGTATGCATCGCGTTCGGCGTGAACGCGATTGCAGCGTACGTGCTGCACTATCTGGCGTCGGGCTTGCTCAACTGGAAGAGCTTCGATGCCGTCTACGTCGCCGGCACCGGATTCCTGGGCGCCCAGGGCGCGCTCATCCTCCCTATCGGGCTATTTCTCGGCCTCATCGCCTGGGCCATGCTCGCGTTGCTGAAACGCGGCTGGGTGGTGAAGATCTAGCGCCGTCGGGCATGACGAGGTGCGAACTCCCAGTCGCTTCACCGTTCGTGAGGGCGTCATGGATCAACTCTCCGCCGTGATATCCGCCAGTGCATCCCTGATCTGGCCGCTCCTGTTTCTCGTGCTCATCACCATGTTCGGGCCCACGCTGCGCGAGCTGCTGCTCACCCTGAAGCAGCGGAAGTTCTCGATAAACGTCGCCGGCACGCAAGTGACGGTCGAGGAGGCCACCGAACAGCAGCGCAGGCTCATCGCGGACCTGCAGCAGAAAGTGCTGGAGATGGAGCGTTCGCGGTCGCCGGCCCTTGCTCCCCAGCCGCCACTGGCCATCCCTGATCAGCCGGCTTTTGCTGGATCAGTGCCCGCGAGGCCGGCACCCGGACCTGCCGTATCGCCGGCGCCCTCGCCCCGTGCGCTGACGCGCGTCCTGTGGGTCGATGACTATCCCGCCAACAACGCTCAGCTCGCGGCGACCCTGAAAGAACGCGGGACCGATGTCGTCATTGCGACGAGCACCAGCGAAGCGTTGCGCTTCTTTCATCGCGGCGGCATCGACGCGATCATCTCGGACATGGGCCGGACGGAGGATCAGCGCTCGGTACCGGATGCCGGCCTGAAGCTGGTCGAACTGATCCGCGCCGAGGACAAGTCCACGCCGATCTATATCTACTGCTCGAGACGCGGCGCCACCGCTCACGAGGCTGCGGCGAAACGCGCCGGCGCGACCGGCATCACGTCCTCCGCCATGGATCTCCTCGCGTGGCTCGGCTTCTCCTGACGAATGGCCCGCTCGCGACCCGGCGCCGTGACAACGCCGGACAGGATCAGATATAAGAGGCGCCCATAATGTCCCACCGAGGGACAGTCCCACCAAGAGGGCGCTCATGACTGCATTTCGTCCGGTTGTCCCTGCATTGTTGCTCGCGTTGACGTTTGTGTCGGGCTGCGACAAGCCTCCCGCGACCTCTCAGCCAACGACGATTGCGCAGGGCGTCGTGAGTCGTGCACCGTTCGGCACACTTCCGGATGGGACTGCCGTCGAGGCGTTCACGCTGACGAACCCATCAGGAACGAGCGCCACAGCAATCTCCTACGGCGGCATCATCACGTCGCTGAAAGTCCGCGACAACAAGGGAAAGTTCGCCGACGTCGTGCTCGGCTACGACACGCTCGAAGGCTATCTCAAGGACGGCTCGTACTTCGGCGCGATCATCGGCCGCTATGGAAATCGCATCGGCGGCGCGCAGTTCGCGATCGACGAACAGACCTACAAGCTCGCGGCCAACAACGGCCCGAACTCGTTGCACGGCGGCCTGAAAGGCTTCGACAAGGTCGTGTGGGCCGGCCAGACGTTCGAGAAGGACGGCGACGTCGGCGTGATCTTCACGCACACGAGCCCAGATGGCGACGAAGGGTTCCCGGGAACGCTGTCGGTGAAGGTGACCTACACGCTGACGAAAGCGAACGAGCTCGCCATCGACTACGAGGCCACCACGGACAAGCCGACGGTGGTCAATCTCACGCAGCACTCCTATTTCAATCTCGCAGGCGACGGATCAGGCGATGTGCTCGGTCACGAGCTCTACGTGAACGCGGACAACTACAGCGCCGTCGACAAGGATCTGATCCCCCTCGGCGCGCCGGTCAGCGTCGAGGGAACACCGCTGGATTTCCGCACGAGCACACCGATCGGTGCGCGTATCGATGCGGACAACGAGCAGATCCGCCTCGGCGGCGGCTACGACCACAACTTCGTCATCAATCGCCAGGGCCCCGGCATGAAGGTCGCCGCACGTGTCACCGAGCCGAAGTCCGGACGAGTGATGGAAGTCGTGACTACTGAACCCGGCGTGCAGCTCTACACAGCCAATCATCTCGACGGAAAACTCGGCAAGGGCGGGCGCATCTACAACAAGCGTGGCGCGTTCTGCCTGGAAACGCAGCACTATCCGGACTCGCCCAACAAGCCGGAATTCCCGGCCACGACACTGCGGCCGGGCGAGAAGTACGAGTCGAGGACGGTGTACGCGTTCACTACGAACTAGCCACTAGCCTGCTAGCCATTAGCCGCTAGCCAGACAAAGAGAGAGCCTCTGCCTTCTTCCTCTGGCTACCGGCTACCGGCTAGCTGGCTAGTGGCTAGCAGGCTTCCATGAATACGTATGCAGCCCCTCGAACTCCCAGCTGCTGAGTGACTAAGCTTCGCCCCGAACAACGATGATGTTTGGGGGACGACATGACTCAGCCGCCCTGGTGGCGCGGTGCGGTGATCTACGAGATCTATCCGCGCAGTTTCTGCGACAGCAACGCCGATGGTGTCGGCGATCTCCCGGGCATCATCGAACATCTCGACCATGTGGCGAGTCTCGGCGTGGATGCGATCTGGATCGCGCCGTTCTTCAAATCGCCGATGGCGGATTTCGGCTACGACGTTGCCGACTATCGGGCGATCGATCCGTTGTTCGGTACGATGGACGATTTCGACCGGCTGCTCGCGAAGGCGCATTCGCTCGGGCTCAAGGTCATCATCGATCAGGTCCTGAGCCACACCTCGTCGGAGCACGAATGGTTCCGGCAGAGCCGGCTGAGCGCCGACAATCCGTACTCGGATTGGTATGTGTGGGCCGATGCAGCTGAAGACGGCACACCGCCCAACAACTGGCTCTCGATCTTCGGCGGCTCCGCGTGGCAGTGGGATCCACGCCGCGGCCAGTACTACCTGCATAATTTCCTTGCGAGCCAGCCCGATCTGAACTTCCACAATCGCGCAGTGCGCGAGGCCGTGCTCGATAACGTCAGGTTCTGGCTGGACAAGGGCGTCGACGGCATCCGCCTCGATGCGATCAGTTTCTGTTTCCACGATCCGTTGCTCCGGAACAATCCGCCGAAGCCCCGAGAGCATCGTGTGGGTCGTGGATTCCGCCCCGAGAATCCGTACGCATTCCAGTATCACCACTACGACAACACGCAGCCGGAGAACCTGGATTTCCTGCGCGAGCTGCGCGCGCTGCTCGATCGCTATCCGAACACGACGACGCTCGGCGAGATCTCATCGGAGGATTCGCTGGCGACGATGGCGGAGTACACGAACAGCAGCCGGCTGCACATGGCGTACAGCTTCGAGCTGCTGTCGGACGACGCAACGGCCGCGCATCTGCGAACGACGGTGGAAACGCTGGAATCGAAGATGGCCGAGGGCTGGCCGTGCTGGGCGCTCTCGAATCACGACGTACAGCGCGTCGTCACGCGTTGGGGCGGACCGAAGCCGTCCCCGCACATCGCGAATCAGCTTCTTGCGCTGCTGTGCTCGCTGCGCGGCTCCGCCTGTATCTACCAGGGCGAGGAGCTCGGGTTGCCCGAAGCTGATGTGCCGTTCGAATCGTTGCGTGATCCTTACGGCATCACGTTCTGGCCCAACTTCAAGGGTCGCGATGGTTGCCGGACTCCGATGCCGTGGAACGACACCGAGCATGGTGGCTTCAGCGCTGCTGCTCCCTGGCTGCCGCTTGCGGCGGAGCACCGCACGCTGAGTGTTGCGCGGCAGAACGCAGATCGTCGTTCCACACTGAACAATTTCCGCGCGTTCCTGCGCTGGCGAAGAGAGCAGCCCGTGCTGCTGTCCGGAGATATCCGGTTCCTCGATGTCCCCGAACCTCTCGTTGCCTTTGAGCGCACCCACGAGGCCACGACGCTCTTCGCCGCCTTCAATCTGTCGGCGCAGCCCATCGAAATCGCTTTGCCTGATCTGAAGCGCAAGCAGGTCGAGTGCGTGGGTCTGGTCGAAGGCAGGCTCGATGGAGGACGGCTCACGTTGCCCGCGTACGGTGTCGTGTTTGCGGCCTGACGTTATGACGAAGGCCCCTACGCAGTTCCCGAATCGATTTTGCGAATCGCGACGGATCATGAATACGTATGCAGGGCATTGTTCCCGCTCGCACGGCGGTCCTACGATGACCGCCATTCGAAGAAAGGGGGATGCATGAGATTCGCTTGCGGAATCCGCCGGCTCGTCGTGCTCGCGATCGTCGCTCTGCACGCGTCGGCATACGCAGCTGAGGAGAATCGCGCGTCGATCGCATCGCCGGGCGGTGTGCTCAGCGTGAGCGTCAGCGTGAACGGCGAAGGTCGCCCCGAGTACACGATCGCCCGCAACGGTCGCCCTCTCATCGAAGAATCCCGTCTCGGCTTCATTCTTGCCGACGCGCCGAAGCTCGAGCGCAACTTCCGGATCGAATCGCAAGCGACGCGCGGCAGCGACGACACATGGGAACAACCGTGGGGCGAGCGCCGGTTCATCCGCAACCATTTCAACGAGCTGAAGGTCCGCCTGACGGAGAAGACGCCGCTCAAGCGCAGTCTCGACGTGGTCTTCCGTGTCTATGACGACGGCGTGGGATTTCGCTATGAGTTCCCGGACCAGGCTTCGCTCAAGCGCGTGGCGATCATCGATGAGCTCACCGAATTTGCTGTCGTCGATCCTGCGACAGCATGGTGGATTCCCGCGGGCGAATGGAACCGCTACGAATATCTCTACAACACGACGGCGCTCGAGAACATCGGCCAGGCGCATACGCCAGTCACGATCCGCACGAAGGATGGGCTGCACATCGCATTCCACGAAGCGGCGCTAGTCGACTATTCGGCGATGTGGCTGCGTCGCGTCAGCGGCCAGCGACTGAAGGCGAATCTGTCGCCATCGTCGTCGGGCCCGAAGGTCGTCCGCAGCGCGCCATTCAACACCCCGTGGCGAACGCTGCAGATCGGCGACAACGCATCGGCGCTGCTGATGTCCGATCTGATCCTGAATCTCAACGAGCCGAACAAGCTCGGCGACGTGTCGTGGGTCAAGCCGTTCAAGTACGTCGGGATCTGGTGGGGCATGCACCTGGGCACGCAGACGTGGGAAGCGGGCCCCAATCACGGTGCGACGACGGCGAACACGAAGGGCATGATCGACTTCGCGGCGAAGAACGGCTTTCGCGGCGTTCTCGTCGAAGGCTGGAACAAGGGCTGGGAAGGCGACTGGTTCGCGAACGGCGAGACCTTCAGCTTCACCGAGCCGTATCCGGACTTCGACATCGAAGCGCTCGCTGCGTACGCGAAGAAGAAGGGCGTGCGCCTGATCGGCCATCACGAGACGTCGGCGAACATCGCTCACTACGAGGCGCAGCTGGAAGCGGGCCTCGACCTCTACCAGCGCCTCGGCATCGATTCCGTCAAGACGGGCTACGTTGCCGACGCAGGTGGCGTGAAGGCGAAGGCCGCGGACGGCACGACCCGCTTCGAATGGCACGACGGCCAGGTCATGTCGCGTCATCACCTGAAGGTCGTGACGGAAGCGGCGAAGCGACGCATCGCAATCAACGCGCATGAGCCGATCAAGGACACGGGGCTGCGTCGTACCTACCCGAACTGGGTTGCTCGCGAAGGGGCACGCGGCATGGAATACAACGCCTGGGGTTCGCCGCCGAATCCGCCCGAGCACGAACCGATTCTCGTGTACACCCGCATGCTCGCCGGCCCGATGGATTTCACGCCGGGTGTGTTGAGCCTCGTCGGCAAAGGCGGGCAACCGATCCAGTCCACGACCGCGAAGCAGCTCGCGCAGTACGTCGTGCTCTACAGCCCGATCCAGATGGCCGCGGATCTTCCCGAGAACTACGCGCGCTATCCGAAGCCTTTCCAGTTCATCAAGGACGTGCCGACCGATTGGGCGGAGACGCGGGGCATCAATGGCGAGGTCGGTGATTTCGCGACGGTCGCCCGCAAGGACCGCAACAGCGACGACTGGTATCTCGGCAGCGTCACCGACGAGAACGCCCGCACGCTGACGGTGAAGCTCGACTTTCTCGATGCGGGTCGTCGCTACCGGGCGCAGATCTATCGCGACGGCGACGGTGCGGACTGGCGCACCAATCCGCATGCCATCGCCATCGAGACGCGTGATGTGACGCGCGATGACACATTGACACTGCCGCTCGCAGCCGGCGGCGGCGCGGCAATTCGATTCGCAGCAGGGAAGCGCTGACAACAGGTTCTTTACTTCGATCCGATGAATCTACTGGCGCTCGCAGGCGCCGTCCGTAAATGGGGGAATGACGATGAATACTTCTACGCAGACGCAGATCGCAGGTGCAGTGCGGCGGGCACTCGCGAAGCACCCGGCGGCATGGATGAGTTGCGCACTCGTCCTGTCATTGGGCATGAACACCGCCATCGCCGCGGAGGCCTCGACGCAGGAACTCGAGACCGTGGTCGTCACGGGCATCCGGCACGGCATCGAAGATGCCATCGTGCTGAAGCGCGATTCCGGCAGCATCGTCGAAGCAATCTCCGCGGAAGACATCGGCAAGTTGCCGGACACCAGCATCGCGGACTCACTGTCCCGCTTGCCGGGCCTGACGTCGCAGCGTGCGGAAGGACGCGCCTCGGCAATCAGCCTCCGCGGCACGGACCCAGGATTCACCACTGCACTGCTGAACGGCCGCGAACAGGTCAGCACCGGCGACAACCGCAGCATCGAGTTCGACCAGTATCCCTCGGAGCTGCTCAGCTCGGTCGTGGTCTACAAGACCCCGGATGCGCAGCTCGTGGGGCAGGGCCTTGCCGGCACCATCGACCTGCGGACGACGCGTCCGCTCGACATGCCCAGCCGCGCCATCGTGATGAACGTTCGTGGCGAAATGAACTCGCAGGACGACATGGGCGCGGACTCCGATGAAATGGGCTATCGCGCCAGCTTCTCCTACATCGATCAGTTCCTCGACAACACGCTCGGCTTTACGTTCGGCTTCGCGCACCTAGAGTCGCCGCTCGCGATCGAAGGCGCGGGCACTTATGAGCCGTGGCACGCGAACGATCCGGCGGTGGACGGATTCAACTATCACCCTGAAGTGCCGCTGGGCGTCTATGTGACGAACGGCATGAAGGTTCGCAGCGACATGGGCGAAAACAAGCGCGACGGCGCAATGGCCGCGATCCAGTGGCGCCCGAGCGAATCGTATGAAACGGTGCTCGATCTCTACTACACGAAGCGCAAGCAGACCGACAACGCGCGCAGCCTGGAAGTGAACCTGGGCAACTACCCGATCTCCGGTCCCGGCTTCGCGAACGCGATCATCGTGGACGACACGGTCATCGGCGGCGACCTGCTGAACCGCGTCCCGCTCGCCCGCAACTTCCTGTTCGAGACCGAGGACGAGATCATCGCCGCGGGCTGGAACAACAAATGGACCGCCGGCCAGTGGACGTTCATCGCCGACGTCAGCTACTCGAAGGCCGAGCGCGACGAAAGGCAGTACGAGACGAACGCGCAGTACGTTGCCGGCGGCACCTCGAACATTCCGGATTCCGGCTATTTCGAGCTGTTCCGCGACGACATGCCGACGCTGAACTTCGATCTCAACTATGCCGACCCGAACGCGGTTCGCCTCGGCCCGACGATCTACGGTTCGGGCTACAGCAAGATCCCGCACGTCGAGGATGAACTGAAGTCGGCCCGCATCGATGTGGTCCGCGAGTTTGGCGGCTGGCTCAAGGACGTCGCAGTGGGCGCCAACTATTCCGATCGCACGAAGGACAAGCTGCAGCCGGAAGGCGGCCTGTCGACGATCGGTGGCGGTTACTACCAGGTGGGTGCGGAGCATCTGCTGGCGCCGACGAATCTGTCCTACGCGAATGCGAATCCGACGCTTGCATGGGATGTCGCGGGCGTTCTGCGCGACTACTTCAACCCGATCGTCTACGGCACGCCGGATCAGCCTGGCTTCTCGTACCTGGTCGGCAAGAACTGGGCAGTGACGGAAGAGGTCACGACCGGCTACCTGAAGGGCAATCTCGAGCACGACATCTCGTCGAGCGTGACGTTGCGCGGCAATGTCGGTGTGCAGGTCGTGCAGACCGATCAAAGCTCCGATGCGTTGCGCATCGAGAACGGCACTCCGGTGCCTTACTCCGACGGCAAGGACTACACCGACGTCCTGCCCGCGATCAATCTCGCGTTCATGATGCCGTCCGAACAGGCGGTGCGTGTGGGCGTCGCAAAGGAAATCGCCCGCGCTCGCATGGATCAGCTGAAGG
The DNA here is from genome assembly GCF_014202975.1 of Povalibacter uvarum. Classification (GTDB taxonomy): domain Bacteria; phylum Pseudomonadota; class Gammaproteobacteria; order Steroidobacterales; family Steroidobacteraceae; genus Steroidobacter; species Steroidobacter uvarum. The sequence goes on along the minus strand of NZ_JACHHZ010000006.1, from coordinate 390,762 downwards.
CATCGAGCGAAATGGGTTACGACGCGGCCACCGGCCTGCCGGGCGGCTCGGGCGGCAATCCGCAGCTCGATCCGTGGCGGGCATATGCCTATGACGTCTCTTACGAGAAGTACTTCGGCACGAACGCCTACGTTTCGCTCGCCGGCTTCTATAAGGATCTGAAGACGTACATCTACGCGCAGACGGTAGCTGACTACGATTTCTCCGAGTTCCTGGCGACGCTGCCTCCCGGCTACTTCATGCCAGGTGTCACACCTTCGCCGACCGGGCGCTTCACGCAACCCGTGAATGGCAATGGCGGCAACCTGAAGGGCCTGGAACTGTCGTTGTCGCTGACGGGCGAGTTGTTCACCGACGCGCTCACCGGCTTCGGTGCGATCCTCAGCATCTCGCAGACCGAGAGCAGCATCCGTATCGAAGATCCGCCCAACAACCAGTTCACCGGCGGCAACGGCCTCGGCAACATTCCGCTGCCGGGCCTGTCGGAAACGGTCTGGAACGCAACCCTCTACTACGAGAACTCGGGCTTCTCCGCTCGTGTCGCAACGCGCGCTCGCTCGGAGTACATCGGTGAGGTGACGAACTTCGCCAACGACCGTGCGTTCAAGTACGTGAAGGGCGATCAGATCACCGACGCGCAGCTCGGCTACGAGTTCAGCAGCGGTGCGCTGGAGGGACTGTCGATCCTGTTCCAGGTGAACAACATCACCAACGAGCCGTACATCGCCTATTCGGTGATCGAGACACGCCAGCAGGACTTCCAGCAGTACGGAAGACAGTACCTGCTCGGTCTCAACTATCGGCTGTGAGATCGTCCAGGGCTGCCCCCCCTCCCTGGCCCTCCCCCGCGCGAGCGGGGGAGGGACTCACTACAATGTCCCGCATGCGATACGCACTCCTCACCCTCCTGCTCGGCATCTTCGTCGCGCATGACTCGCTCGCCGCCGGGGGCTTTCGCGACCGCCTCCCAGAAGACGAGATCATTTACTTCATGCTGCCGGACCGGTTCGAGAACGGCGATCCGAAGAACGATCGCGGCGGACTGAAGGGCGACCGGCTCGAGACTGGTTTCGATCCGGCGCACAAAGGGTTCTATCACGGCGGCGATCTCGCAGGCCTCATCAGGCGTCTCGACTACATTCAGGCGCTTGGCGCGACGGCGATCTGGCTCGGACCGATCTACAAGAACAAACCGGTGCAAGGCGCGCCGGGACAGGAATCGGCGGGCTACCACGGTTACTGGATCACGGACTTCACGCGTGTCGATCCTCACTTCGGCACGAACGCCGAGATGCGCACGTTCGTCGATGCAGCGCATACGCGCGGACTGAAGGTCTATCTCGACATCATCACCAACCATACAGCCGACGTGATCGCGTACCGCGAATGCCCGGCGCGCAGTTGTGTGTTCCGCTCAGCCGCCGACTTTCCGTACTCACGGCGCGGCGGTCTCGGCGGTGAGTCGATCAACGAGGGCTTCCTCGGCGAGAGCGTGCAGACGGCGGAGAACTTCGCGCGCCTCAAGCGGGCGGATTACGCATACTCGCCGTTCGTGCCCGAAGCGGAGTTCAACGCGAAAACTCCCGCATGGCTGAACGACCCCATCTGGTATCACAACCGCGGCAATACGACTTTCGAAGGCGAGAGCATCACCTTCGGCGATTTCGCGGGGCTGGACGACCTGATGACGGAGAACCCGCGAGTCGTCGACGGCTTCATCGAGATCTACGGGCGCTGGATCGATGACATGGGTGTCGATGGCTTCCGCATCGACACGGCGAAGCACGTCAACCCGGAGTTCTGGCAACGCTTCACGCCGGCGATGCTGAGCCGGGCGCACTTGCGCGGCATCCCCAATTTTCACATCTTCGGCGAGGTCTTCACGGAACAGATCGATCCGGCGCTGCTTGCCAGGGCGACGCGCGTCGATCAGTTGCCTTCGGTCATCGATTTCGCATTCCGTGCGGCAGCGCTGGCGACAGTGGCCGGCGACAAGGGAACGCAGGAATGGGTGCGGCTGTTCAGCGCCGATGATCTGTACGAAGGCGGCAAGGCCAGCGGGCTGCGGCTGCCGACGTTCATCAGCAATCACGACAACGGGCGCTTCGCCCACTTTGTCCGCAAGAGCTATCCCGCCGCGAGTGACGACGAAGTGCTGAAGCGCACGACCCTCGCTCACGCCATGCTCTTCACCTTGCGTGGCGTGCCAGTGATCTACTCGGGTGATGAGCAGGGATTCGCGGGCGACGGCAACGACCAGGACGCCCGCGAAGACATGTTCCCGAGCCTCGTCGCTTCGTACAACGACAATCGCCTTGTCGGCACGAGCGCTACGATGGCGCGGAGCAACTTCGACATGTCGCACCCGCTCTTCCGTTCGATCGCGCAACTGGCGAAACTGCGAGCCGAACAGCCGGCGCTGCGCCGGGGAGAGCAGCGGCTTCGCAACTTCGGCGACAAGCCGGGACTCTTCGCGGTGTCGCGCTTCGATCCCGGATCCGGCCGGGAGATCGTGATTGCGTTCAACACGTCGAATGCACGGCTCGAAGCGAACGTGGAGATCGATCCGCACACAGCGGCCTTGAAGTCTTTGCACGGCAACTGCGCAAAGCCGTGGGCGCCTGGGAGTGTGCGTGTCGAACTCGACGCGTTCGGCTATGTGATCTGCGCAGCGGAGTAAGCATGACGAGCAAGCCGCGGGTGTCCTTCTGGCAGATCTGGAACATGTGTTTCGGGTTCCTCGGCATCCAGTTCGGCTTTGCGCTCCAGAACGCGAACGTGAGCCGGATTTTCCAGACGCTGGGCGCGGACGTGAACGAGATCCCCATTCTGTGGATCGCGGCGCCGCTCACCGGGCTGATCGTCCAGCCCATCGTCGGGTACTACTCGGATCGCACCTGGAACCGGCTCGGTCGTCGCCGGCCCTATTTTCTCTTCGGCGCCATCCTGACGACGCTCGCGCTGTTCGTGATGCCGAACTCGCCGACGCTGTGGATTGCGGCAGGCGTGCTGTGGATTCTCGATGCGTCGATCAACGTGTCGATGGAACCGTTCCGCGCCTTCGTCGGGGATCAGCTGCCTCCGAAGCAGCGGGCGGCCGGCTATGCGATGCAGAGCTTCTTCATCGGCATCGGCGCGGTGGTCGCGAGTCTGCTGCCGTGGATTCTGGCGCGATTCGGAGTCGAGAACACTGCGGAGGCGGGCGCGATTCCGGATACGGTCAAATACGCGTTCTACGCCGGCGGCGCGATCCTGTTCGCGGCAGTGGGCTGGACAGTATTCAGTACGCGCGAGTACCCACCGGACGTGCTGAACAGCTTCGACGACGCGGGGACGGTCGAGGAGCCGAAGATCAACACCGGCAGGGCGCGCCGCGACGGGGTCCTATGGCTGATGGCCGGCGTGCTCGCGGTTGCGCTGATCTACTTCCAGTCGCTCGAGGCCGAGCTCTATCTGCTCGCCGCTGGACTGATCGTCTACGGAATCGCGCTGCTCGTGCTGAGTGCCTGGCAGCGTCGCAACGCATTCACGGCGATCATGTCGGATCTCCACGAAATGCCGCCTGCCATGCGCCGCCTCGCGGTCGTGCAGTTCTTCTCGTGGTTTGCGCTGTTCGCGATGTGGATCTACACGACGTCAGGTGTTACGCAGGTTCACTATGGCACCACCGATCCGCAATCGGCTGCTTATAACGAGGGCGCCAACTGGGTGGGGGTCCTGTTCGCGGCGTACAGCGGGTTCGCCGCGATTGCAGCAATTGTCATTCCATTCATGGTGCGCGGATTCGGTCTGCGCGTCAGCCACCTCATCAATCTCTGGCTCGGTGCATTGGGGCTGGCGTCGTTCGTATTCATCCGCGATCCGCAGTTCCTCATCGTGGCGATGATCGGCGTCGGCTTCGCGTGGGCGTCGATCGTGTCGTTGCCTTATGCCTTGCTGTCCAACAACCTGCCCGCTGCGAAGATGGGCGTGTACATGGGCATCTTCAATTTCTTCATCGTGATTCCGCAGCTGCTCGCGGCGAGTGTGCTCGGCTTCATGCTTCGAGCCTTCGCCGGCGGCCAGCCGATCTATGCGCTCGTGATCGGCGGAGCGAGCCTGTTCATTGCCGGCCTTGCCGTACTGAGAGTGGCGAATCCGCAAGCGGAGCACGCGACGACGGTGCCGGCGGCACCATAGGCCCGACTCATGCCCATCCAGCTCAACCACACCATCGTCCCTGCCCGTGACGCCGAAGCCTCGGCAAGGTTCCTGAGCGAGATTCTCGGCGTGAAGGCGCCGGTCCGCTTCGGGCCGTTCTGGGCCGTCTCGCTCGACAACGGCGTGACGCTGGATTTCCAGCATTCCGATGAGGCCATGCCCATCGAGCACTATGCGTTCCTGGTGAGCGAGGAGGAGTTCGACGCCATCTTCGAGCGCATCCGGTCGCGCAACCTCGAGTACTGGGCGGATCCGATGCACTCGCGTCCGTCCGAGATCAACCGCAACGATGGCGGGCGGGGCGTGTACTGGAACGATCCGAGCGGGCATTACCTCGAGATCATCACGAGGCCCTACGGCAGCGGGGAATAGCGCTTCTGGCCGACCGCCAGCAGCCCATTCCTAGCGCAGGACCGACGTCAGCTCCGCCAACTGCGGCCGCCCATCGTCAAACACAACGTACGCGAGCCGTTGCGACGGCGTAGTGAGCGTTGCGCTCAGATCTCCGGACGCTGCCACTTTCTTCAGGGTCGCCGTATCGGTCGGGAAATACCACCACATCGATGCTTTCGAGTAGGGCGGTGCGAGCGGCTGGGAGATGCCGAGGGTTCGCGGTTCTTCCGTTGCCGCGGTCAGTTCGATGGTTTCGCGACCGAGGTTCAGGGTCAGCGTCGGCGCGGTGCCCGTCGTCGCATCCGGCGCGTACCAGGCCATGACGGCGAAATACTGACGATGGCTGCCCATCTTGTTGACGTCGATGCCGTAGATCTCCAGGTAGTCCCGGTTGCGCTCGAGTTCCCGGCGGGCCGGACCCGAGGATTCGCCGACCAGGATCAGCGGCTCGGAGGCGGCTGTGATGGTGGCGGTCGTCTGCTCGTCGAGGAATTCGCGGGGTTCCCGCGCCGGCGGCATCGAGCAGGCGGCGGTCAAGGACACGATGGCCAGAAGGATGAGGCTGCGCATGTGGCACCTGGAATCGACGGCGGGAGCGGTTTCAGGCCTACAACGCACTGCGAGGCAAATGGGTCCGTCGTTACGTCACACGCTCAGCGCCGGCGATCCTCGATGAGCATGACGCTTCCTTGCTCGGCAATCATCACCGTCGGGGCATTGGTATTGCCGGACGTGATCGTGGGCATGACCGACGCATCGACCACCCGAAGCGCCTTGATGCCCCGTAACCGCAGTCGCGGATCGACGACAGCGCTCTCATCATCGCTGCGACCCATGCGGCACGTTCCGACGGGGTGGAAGATCGTCGTGCCGATATCGCCCGCCGCGGCCGCGAGTTCGGCGTCGGTCCCGAACCGGGGTCCCGGAAGAAACTCCTCGGGTCGATATGGCGCAAGCGCAGGCATCGAAGCGATGCGGCGCGTCAATCGCAAAGCGCGCGCGGCGACGTCCCGGTCTTCGTCAGTGCTGAGATATCGGGGCGAGATGCCGGGTGACGACAGGGGATCGGCAGCGACGATGTGCGTATCGCCGCGCGATGTCGGTCGCAGATTGCAAACGCTTGCCGTGAAGGCCGCGAAGCGATGCAGCGGGTCACCGAACTTGTCGAGCGACAGCGGCTGGACGTGATACTGCAGATCCGGCGTGAGCACTCTCTCGTCCGACTTCGCGAACGCACCGAGCTGGCTCGGCGCCATTGTCAGCGGCCCTGTGCGAAGCAGTGCAAATTGCAATGCCATGATCGCTCTGTGCCACAGCGAGTGAGCGGACTGGTTCAGCGTCCGGATCCCATGAGTCTTGAAGATCATCCGCAGTTGCAGATGATCCTGCAGGTTGTTGCCGACACCGGTCAGCGCATGGCGCACGGCGACGCCCAGTGATTGCAGGTGCCGCGGATCGCCGATGCCGGAGCGCTCGAGAATGGCTGGAGAACCGATGGAGCCGGCGGCCAGCACCGTCTCGATTCGCGCGGTCGCGAGCTGACGTTCGCCGTCGAGCAGGAACTCGACGCCGGTCGCGCGCAATCCATCGAACGACACGCGATCGATGACCGCCCCGGTGACGATCTTCAGATTCGGCCGATGCCGAACGGGTTGCAGGAACGCCTTGCGCGCGTTCCACCGGATGCCGCGCCGTTGATTGACTTCGAAACGGCCGACGCCGGCATTGTTGCCGCGATTGAAATCGTCGGTGCGCGGGATGCCTGCTTGTTCGGCGGCATCGGCGAACCGATCGAGAATGTCCCAGCGCAATCGCTGCTGTTCGACCCTCAGCTCACCGCCGTGTCCATGAAACTCATCGCCGCCGCGCCAGTGATCTTCGCCGCGCTTGAAGAAAGGCAGGCAACGATCCCAGGACCAACGCGAATCGCCGGTGATCCGCGACCAGCCGTCGTAGTCCTGCGCCTGGCCACGCATGTAGATCATCGCATTGATCGATGAGCTGCCGCCCAGCACCTTTCCTCGCGCGTAGAGAATCGAGCGACCGTTCAATCCGGCTTCTGCTTGCGTCCGATAACACCAATCCGTTCGCGGATTGCCGATGCAATAGAGATAGCCGACAGGGATGTGAATCCAGATCCAGTCGTCTTTGCCGCCGGCTTCGAGCAGCAGCACGCTCACGTCAGGATCGCGGCTCAGCCGGTTCGCAAGCACGCAGCCCGCGGTGCCGCCGCCGACGATGACGTAGTCGAAGGTGCCGAAGGACCTGCTCACTTGCCGTAGTTCCCCGCTGCATTCATGGCCGATGGAGGCGCAAGGCTGCAACCTGACTGCGGAGGTTTTGGTCGCAACGCCTGCACTTCAGAACAGAAGTGCAAAGCGTATTCAAAGTCGCGCGAGCTGGTGACAGGTAGCTGAGTGACCCGCGACACGGGGCTCGATGGGAAGATAGTGTTTTGAATCATGCGCTTCGTGCTGCATTTGAAGCGCCTTGCGGCGTCGATCGAGCGGCTGGCGCCGTTCTTCAGCTTGCGACCATCATAAACAAATCCGCCAGCGGTGCGACAGACTTTTCCTGGCTCACGAACCTGCGCTACAACGCGCGGCGTTCATCGAGGAGTGAGTCATGCAGCACTTCGAGCTCATCTATCTGCTCTCCAATGTCTTGCTGCTTCCTGCCTGGCTGTTGCTGATCGTCGCGCCGGAATGGCGTTGGACCGAGCGCCTCATTCACAGCATCTGGATTCCCGTGCTTTACAGTGCGGCCGTCACCATCATGGTTGTGGTGCGACCTGCCGCAGCGGAGGGCGCGGACATCGGTTCGCTCCACGGTTTCATGCTGTTGCTGGACAGTCCCTGGTTCTCGCTGGCGATCTGGCTCCAGCTCGTGCTGTTCGATCTTTTTATCGGCGCTTGGGAGTCGCGCGACGCACGTCGACTCGGCATTCACGCAGGGTGGATGGTTGTGCCGCTCGTTGCAACATACATCTTCGGGCCTCCTGGCCTGCTCATCTACCTAGTCGTGCGCTACTCGCGTACACGAAGCGCATCGCTCGCGGAGCAGTAGGCCAATTGTCTGCTTGCGGTCGCGGGCGCACTCCCGCGCCGTCTCACTCAAACAGACTCACGATGCTCTGGTACTTCTCGATGTACCAGCGGTTCTCGTTGTTGTACTTCGGGATCGTCACCGGACGAACGTTCTCGCCTTCCGCTTTCCACACGCAGGGACACTTCACGTTGGACCCTTCGGGGTGCTCCCCCGGGCGGCTCAGTTCGTCGAGGTCGACCTTCATCCGGGTCAGGACACGATAGAGCTTGGTGACGTTGCGCGGTCCGCCGTTGTATGCGGCGACCGGAAAGATGCCCAGCACGGCCGGATTGGCGACGTATGCAGTGCGAATGTCCGAGCGCATCGCCGCCAGTTCGAGATCCAGCAGACAGACCGCGGCCTTCATGGCGTTCAACAGATTCGTTGCGCCGCGCTCGAAGTTCGGATCCAGCTTCGCGCCACGGCAACGTCTGACTACGAGTGAATACGTGCCGTTTCCCCTGCGGTTGGTGAACTGCATCGGTCCGATCGCGTTTGCGCTCGAGACACTGTATCGATACGCCTCCTCCTGCTTGAGGCCGTACTGGCTCAGCACCTCGTCGAAGGCGAGCCCCTGCTTCTCCACATAGTCCCTGTCATCCGTCTGCTCGATGACCGCAAGCGTCGTGATGACCTGGATGGGGATGGAATCGGCGAGCAACTCTCCCGGAAACGCCGCGCTCGGCACCTTTGCGAGACGCAGTTCTTCGATCGCCTGGCGTGCCGTGGCAATCAGGAAATCCTTGCCGCCGGCGACGAAGCCGGGATCGAAGGTGTCTTCGGTGAAGGGCAGATAGACGATCGGCTTCGCGGTCTGCGCGACGGCGCGCCACTGCCTGCGCTTGATGAGGTTGTTGTCGAAGACAGGGAACTTGCGTCCGTACACTTTCAGGGGAACGCCGTCCTGGGAGAAAGAAAACATCAGTCGCTCGGCGCCGGTGCCCTTCACGTGTCGTGCCTGGATATCAGGCGTGAGGTTGCGAAAGGGCAGGGGCTTGCGGCCGGGCTTCCATTTGATCGGCGGGCGCGGGAGCTCGATCTGCGCGACAGACCATTCCTGCTTCGTTTCGCTCCACAGCGCGAAAGCAACGGGGCGACCACGGAGGACCTGGTTCTTTCCCTTGCCGGTGAAGACGTACTGGAGTTCTACATTCTCCAGCAGTGCCTGCGCTTCGGCGACTAGGTCGTGGATCACCTCGTGACGACGGCCCTGGACGACGACTTCCTCGGGAGGCGCCTCCGGTTGCTCCGATTCGGCGACGGCCAGCGGTACCTCGCCTTCCTGTTGCTTGGAACCTGTGTCCGCGACGACAGCGCCGGCTTCGGTCGGGGTCGGCTCGACAGGAGCCGCTTCGGCTGCAGGAACGCCTTCTGCGTCAATTACCGGCGGCTCTTCTTCATCGGCGGTGCCCCCTGTCGTCGCGCATCCAGCGCAGATCAGGGAAACCAGCATGAGGGCCAGCACGAGGGGCAGCGCAGTCGTTTTCATCATGCGCATCTTCTTCGCGACCTGCCGGGACGGCAAGCGCTAGATTGACCCGCACATGAGGGAACCCACGTACCTGGGCAGGCCATGCCGTCGGTCACGCGCATCAGCTTACGAATGACAGGTGGCCGGAAGGAAGGCGGCTGAGCTACTGTCTGCGGTCGCGGCATGTCCTGTTCAGTCACGCCCGCACGTCTGTTGAGCTACGGAACACTGACAACAAAAGAGATGGCGGGTCCAGCATGAAAATTGCGCAGTTCTTCCTGGCGATCGCATGCATTGCTTCGACCGTGGTGCAGGCTGCTTCTCCAGCTCCGGAAATACTCGTTACGGCGTTGCGTGGCAAGCAATGGCAAGTCAGGTATGACTTCGCACAGCCGGTGGACAAGGTCGAATTCAAATTCTCTCCCGACGATTCACGTGTCCGGACGTGGCTGCCCGATCAAGGCTTCGAAATTGTCACCACGGATCGCGGAGAAGTTGCGCGGCGCAAGGACGGCGCTCATTTCAGCACTGTCCGCTTCCGGATGAGCCCAACGTACAGCGTACTGCCGAAAAACTACGCACCGTTTTCGCCATTCGGTGATGGAGGAATGCTGTTTCACACGGGGCGCTTCTTTGCGTGTCAGGACAGCTGTCCCGATGACGCATCGTGGTCGATGTCTCTCTGGGCGGCGACAGAGGATCAGATCATCCTCAATGGCAAGGCGATGAAGGCGCAGGCGCACTGGGTCGATGGAGGCGACGGGCGTTCCGTCTACGTCGGCAACAATGTTCCACAGCAGACCGACGATTTCATTGCCGTCATCGACACGGCGCTTCCCGAGCGAATCCGCGCTCAGCTGCTCGAGCAATTGCCTGAGTTCATGCACCTGTTCTCTGGAAAGCTGGGTGCTCTGCCGACACGTCCCATGCTCTTCGTCTCCTACGACGTGTCGCATCCGAAGGGGTGGGGTCGACAAGGCGGTGTGCTGCCAGCGCAGGTCTTCATCCATTTCTACGGCAGCAAGTGGCCTGCGGAGATGGAGAAGCCCAATTTCCCGGACGAGCTTGCCTGGCACTTCGCGCACGAGGCGGCCCACCTATATCAACGGCACACATCCACGACATCGGGCGACGACTGGATTACCGAGGGTTCTGCCGAGGCGTTCGCTGCCATGGCCTTGAGCGCTGATGCCAGCGCGTACGTGCAGTCCGCCGAAGGCGAGGCACGCGGCAAGTGCCGGGAGCTTCTCAAGGGCAGGTCAGTTCGCGAGGCCATCGCTGCGGGAACATTCGATGTCGCATACAGCTGCGGAATGCTGATCAACCTCGCGATCGATTCGAGGATACGACTCGCCACAAAGAACGATGGCCTCTATGCGGTCTGGCGCAACCATCTCGGGCGTGCATCCAGCAACGAGAGTGTCGTGAGTAGGGCCGCGTATCTCGAGGCAATATCAGATGTCGGCAACGCTGATATTGCGGAGTGGGTGGAGAAGGCGGTTACAGATCAGGGTGCGGATCTGATTCTTGGTGGAGCGAACTAGTTGTTGGGTTGGGCGTACGCGGTGGTGATTGCAGCCGCGACCAGAAGGTGCCGATCGCATGCGCATGAACGTTCTGAGTCTGTTACTCGCTGCCGCGTCCGGCGGCTCGGCAGCGGCCCACGCTGATCCTCTCGTCGAGCTGAGCGAAGGCATGACGACGCGCGTCGCGGGAGCGCGAGTTGAAACTTTCGACGATAGGAAACTTGCTCGCTACTCGGGAGCGGGGCGAATCGTGACTGGTTCGGTCCCCGGCTCGACTCAGCCGAACGGTGACAAGACGCCCTACTACTCTGTCAAACCGACTGCGGCGGCGTTCATCGCGGAGCCGGGGGTCAGCTACAACTACTACGGGCTCTACTGGGGCTCGATCGATGAGTACAACGAGCTGCGCTTCTTCAGAGATGGCCGGCTCATCGCGACCGTGACCGGCCGCGACGTCCTGCGTTTGATCGCTGAGCGACAGTTGGCGACGCCCGGGACCCTCAGCACTTACGTGAACATTCACTTCCGTGCGACGACCTATACGCGGATCGAGTTCAGAACATCCTTACCCGCCTTCGAATCGGACAACCACGCGTTCAGCAATGTGGTGGTATCCGAGGCAGATGCAATGTAGAGCATTCCGCACTGCCGAACGGTCGTCGGAAGCGGCTCGCCTCTCCGCCTGATTCCGTCCTACTCGTACCTCAACGCATCAATCGGCGCCAGATTCGCGGCCTTGCTCGCGGGCAGGATGCCGAAGATCACGCCGATGAGGCCCGAGAACGCGCATGCGCCGGTGACTGCCCACCACGGAACGGAGGGCGGTGGAAAGTCCGGAATCGATTGCGCGATGCCGTAGCCGAGGCCGAAGCCGATCGCGATGCCGATGAGACCGCCGATGATGGCGAGCACCATCGCTTCGATGAGGAACTGCATCAGCACGTACTGGCGTCGTGCGCCGAGCGCCTTGGCGATGCCGATCTCGCGGGTTCGCTCGGTGACGGACACCAGCATGATGTTCATGATGCCGACGCCGCCGACGAGCAGCGAGATGCCGACGATGCCCGCGACGACGAGCGTGATCGTGGTCGAGATCTGCTTGAACGTCTTCGCGATCATGTCGGACGCCTCGACGACGAAGTCGTCGGGCTGTTTCGGGCCGATCTGATGCAACTGGCGCATGAGCATCGCGACGCGCAGCTTCGTGCTCTCCAACGCTTCGAGATCGTTGACGGAGAACGTGATCCACAGATCGGGTTCGAGCACGACGCCGTTCACGGCCAGGGCCGTGCGGAAGGGCATCAGCAGGTAGTTGTCCTGGCTCATGCCGAACATTTCGCCTCGCGGCTCCAGCACGCCGACGACCTTGAACCATTCGTTGCCGATCTGCACGAATTCGCCGGCCGGGTCTTCCGGCAGTTTCAGGTCCTTGCGCATCTGCTCGCCCACGACGACGACGCGGCGACGGCTGGCGTCGTCGCTCTCCGTCAGGAACCGGCCGGTCTTCGGGAAGATCTTCTGCACGTCCTGGTAGTTCGATGTCGTGCCGAACATCTGACCGGACGCCGTGTTGGCGCCGTAGCGAATCTGTGAGCCCATGCCCTGACCGGCGAACACGAGCGGCGTGATATTGCTGATTCCGTCGATGCGGAAGCGCAGTTCTTCCAGATCCTTCAGCTTCAGGCGGTTGCGCTTGCCGCGCAGCTGATCTTCGAGCGGCGTATGCGAGCGCAGCGTCAGTGTGCTGCCGCCGAGTCCCTGCAGCTGATTGGAGATCGACTGCGACAGTCCCTGCACGAGTGCGATGACACAGATCACCGAGGCCACGCCGATCACGATGCCGAGCATGGTGAGGGAGCTGCGCAATCCGTGGGCGCGAATGCTCGACAACGCTGAGCGCAGGCATTCCTGCATCGCGTACCACGAGGACTGAAATCGATTGGCGCTGTCGGCCGACGCACTCATGCGGGTCTCTCGGCCGGGGAGTGTGCGGCGACGGTCGCAGCGGGCGGTTCGATCGGAGCCGGCTGCTGCTGGAAGTCTTCCGCGATGCGGCCGTCGTGAAGGCGGACGACGCGATGACAATGTGATGCGATGCCCGGATCGTGCGTCACGATGATGAGTGTGACGCCTTCGCTGTGCAGATGCGTCAGCAGGGCCATGATTTCGCGAGCGGTGCGGCTGTCGAGATTGCCGGTAGGTTCATCGGCGAGCAGCAGCTCCGGGTGTCCGACGAGTGCTCGTGCGATGGCGACGCGCTGACGCTGGCCGCCTGACAGTTCATTCGGCTTGTGATGCGTGCGGTCGGCAAGTCCGACGCGCGCCAGGGCTTCGCGTGCACGTTCGCGACGAACGGAAGGCGAGAGGCCGCGGTAGATCAAAGGCTGGGCGACATTGTCGAGCGCGGTGAAGCGCGGCATCAGATAGAAGTTCTGGAAGATGAATCCGATCTTGCGATTGCGCACACCCGCGAGCTGGTCTTCGCTCAAGCCCGCGACCGCCTCGCCGTCCAGGGAATAGCTGCCGGTCGTCGGGCTGTCGAGGCAGCCGAGGATGTTCATCATCGTCGACTTGCCGGAGCCCGAAGCTCCGGTCAGTGCAACGAACTCGTTGCGGGCGATGTGCAGATCGACGTCGGTCAGCGCGGCGAACTCGTTGTCGCCGAGCGTGTAGACCTTGCCGATGCTCTCGAGGCGGATCATCGCTTCGGAGCCGGGTCGGCTGCATCGCTGGCTGCGGATTCCTCGGGAGCGGTGACAGTCACTGCTTCGCCGTCGCGCAGGAACCGCAACGTCTTGGCCGGTCCGGTGACGATGGTCTCGCCTTCCTTCAGGCCGCGCTGAATCTCAATGTACATGTCATCGGCCGTGCCTGTTTCCACTGCGCGCTGCTTCACCTTGCCGTCGGCAACGACGAAGACGCTGGCCTTGGCTTTCGCGTCCTTGTCTTCCGACGGTTCGTATTTCACCGCCTGAACCGGAACGGCGACGGTCTTCTTGGCGTTCTCGCGGCGCGTCGAGATCTCGGCGCGACAGCTCATGCCGGGATGAAACTGCATTTCCTCTGTCGCCGCGAGGCGGATCTTCACCGCGTAGTTCTTGGCCTGTCCCGTGTTCTGGCGCGGCGAGATCGCGACCTGCTCGACAGTGCCCGCCCATGCCTTGTCGGGAAATGCGGCGGGAACGATCTTCGCTTCCTGTCCGACGCCGACGCGGGCCACGTCTGTCTCGTCAACGTTCACTTCCGCATACAGGCTGGCCGTATCGGCGACGATCATCAGGTCCGACCCTGCGATGCTCATCGCACTCGGCACGGCGGTCTCGCCGGTTTCGATGAAGATCGCGGTGACCTTGCCGCTGATCGGCGAGCGGATTTCCGTCTTCGCAAGCTGCTCGCGCGCCTCCTTCATTTGTGCCTCGGTCTGACGCAGCATCGCGCGACTCGTGTTCAGCTCCACTTGCGCCAGATCCCGCTGGGCAGAGATCTCTTCGTAGGTGTTCTGATCGATGAGGTTCTTCTCGCGCAACGACTCATGCCGCCTCCATTTCGCTTCCTGCGTGCGCAGGTTCACCTGCTGGCGCTCGATATTGAGCTGGGACTGGGCTCGCGCCGCTTCCAGTCGCGCGATCTGGGCGAGCGAGGCGGCGGGATCGAGTCGCAGCAGCAGTTGCCCGGTCTTGACCTGGTCGCCTTCATGGACGAGAACGTTCTCGACGCGGCCGATGACTTCCGACACGAGCTTGCGCTCGCTTTCATAGACCAGCGTGCCGGACGCAAGAATGGAGGGCGAGAGAACACGCATCGCGACGTTCTGCGCTTCCACCGCCTTGGCTTCTTCGCTGCGCAGGAGCTTGAGCGCCACCGGAATGACGACCAGTGCGGCGATGACGGCAAACGGAACCCATTTCTTGCGTTGCATCGAAGCGTCCTTGGCGGCGCGGATCAGGAGAACGCGATGAGCGCCCAGACCCCATAGACGACGATCGAGGGCAGCAGGCCGAACACCGTCGAGAACAGCCACGAGCGCTGGGTCCAGACGCGGACGCCGACGACGGTGAGCCACCACACCCACGGATGGATGATCGTCAGGCTCGACAGCAGCACGTAGCCCTTGCCTCCGAGCGGCACGTGGAAGATCAGCTCATTCAGCGACAGCAGCTGCAGTTCTTCGTTGCTGACCTGGTTCGTGCTGGAGGTCAGCAGGAACGCCACCATTCCAAGCGTACCGATGATGTGCGGAAGGCTCGTCCAGCAGCTCAGCGCAAACCACTGCTTGTAGGAGTGCCGGACGTTGGTGATGTTCCCGGAAAGCGAGAAATAGAGCGCTTCGAGCGCTCGCGCCGCGGTGACGAAGATGATCACGCTGATGACGGAAGACCACATGAGGAAGCCGGGCTTCATCATCGCCATGGCCTGGTTGCGCTGCTCCTCGGGCATCTGTTGCGTCCGCGTATCCGCGCTCATCATGCGGTCGACCAGCCAGTCGAAATCGACGAAGCTGTAGTACCAGATGAGGACGGCGACGGTGCTGATGAGCACCGCCAGCAGCGGAAACCAGAACTTCGGTTTCTCTTTGAGATCGGCGAAGGCGGCGCTGGGCGAAGTGATCAGCGCGATGGCCAGTTCCATGTTGGTCATTCTGGATACTCCCCGTTGTGATTCGTGCAGGCCGGCGATCCCGCGCGCCGCTGTTCGTGCGCAGCGTATCATTCATTCAACGTTGAACGAGCCCGGGTCCGGGCCATCGGCCGGCATCGTTCCGCTGTTCGCCGGTCGCGGGCTCCCGCTACTGCAATTTCTTTACGGGGGGAGGCGACCAGCCGCCATTGAGAGCTGCTGGCTCCGGCCAGTAGAGGCGCAGGTTCATGGAGAAGGGACCGCTTGCAGGGGCGGGCAGCCAGTTCGCTTCCTTGTCGGCGCCTGGCGAGGTGCGCTGGATATGGATGTCGAGCGATCCATCATCATTGAGCCTGAGCGGGTCACGATCACCGATCGCATAGCGATTGATCGGATTGGCGGTGAAGAGTTGCCGCTGGTCGTAGAGCGTCAGCGACCAGAATGCGCGCACCGGCGGCAGCTGCTCCTTGCTGAAGTGAATCGTGTAGCGCCGGTCGCTCGAAAAGGGCTGGCCGTCCGCATCCATCAGTGCCGTCGGATAGATGGCGTCCTCGATCGGATTGGCGCCCAGTCCGCCGAAAGCGATCGACGCCCGCGCGCGATAGTCAGTGCCGTAGGTACCGATGCCCGTGAGATTGGTTCGCCAGCCGTTCTGGCGAACGCCGGAGCTCATGAGGCCCCGCTTGATCGTACCTTGCGCCGACCCGATTGCAGCCTGCACCGCCTGCTGGATCTCGGCAGGCAGCGAAGCGAAGGAGAAGGACCTGCCCGGTGCGAGTCCGATACGGGCGATGCGATGCAGGATCGGATTATCGTTCACGTGCGGCGCATTGACCTTCATCAGCTCGGCGAAGAGCGAGAAGAACGTGTCCGCATTCATGCGATCGATCAGTACGACCGGAGGCGTGCGTACGTCCCAATCCGCGGGTACCGGAGTTTTCGGCGGCGTGTAGCTCTTGCCTGCATGGCTCAGCGGCGATGCCGTCAAAGCGTTCTGGAATTTGTGGACGTTCGCGTAGTCGGCGGCACTGTTCGTCTGCGCGCGGCCGATGATCCAGCCCATCGAAGTCGGACTGCGGATGAGCAGGGCGCCGGCCGGAATCTCACCTTTCCAGTCGGTCGTCGCTAGCACGAGCGTCTGCGCGTGATTGCCCGTGGTGCGGCTGCCGGGCACGTCGAACGTGTCCGTCCACATGTCCATCATCTGCAGGAGGTAGTAGCGTCCTGCGCTGTCCGGCACATTGATGATCAGTGGTTCGCGCGACAGGTCGAACCACAGGATGGAGTAGAGCGTATCGGCGTTCGGCCGCACGATGGCCGTGAAGTTGGCGTCCGGAAAGGCGCGGCGATGATCGAACTGATTCATCGGCACGCCTCTCACGCCGAGGCTCACGCGCCGCGTCAGTTCGGCGATGACCATCGGGTAGGCGTACACGTAGGCCTCGGCTGCGATTTCCTGGGCTTCCGTCGCCGAAGGAGCCTGTGCTTGCGAGCGAACTGATGCGCACGCGAGGAGAATCGACATGCAGGCCAGCAGACAGCGGTGCAGGTTCATTCGGTCAGCCCTCTTGTTCGCATGGGACTTATCCGTCATTCCCGCGAAAGCGGGAATCCATCTTGCCACTGGGATGGACACTCCCCTTGGGGATTTCCGTTGGCCACCGCGTTCGCGGGTGTGACGGAAGCAGTCAAAGCTCCCGTCTCAACCGCCGGTCGATTGCCTGATCACGAGCGAAGGCGCGATGGTCTGGCTTGCGGCTTCTTCGCCCTGGATAGTGTTCAGCAGGCTTTCGACCAGCAGCGTCGCGGCAACCTTCGTGTCCTGGTGGACGGTTGTCAACGAAGGATTTGCGAAGCGCGCCGTCGGAATGTCGTCGAATCCGGCGACTGCGATGTCTTCGGGAATGCGCAGGCCGCGCTCCTGCAACGCGCGCATCGCACCGATCGCAATCAGATCGCTCGCGCAGAACAGCGCATCGAAGCCGGCATTGCGATCGAGCAATGCGCAGGCAGCGTCGTAGCCTGACTGTTCGGTGGTGAACGCATCGATCTGGAGCGCAGGCAGCGTCTGCAAAGACGCGTGGGCGAGCGCCTGTGAATAGCCGCGATAGCGCTCGAAGAACTCGGGGTAGTGATCGGAAGCGTGCCCGACGAAGGCGATGCGCTTTCTGCCGCGCGAGAGCAGATGCTCCGTCACGTCCTTGCCGCCGCGGAAGTTGTCGCATCCGATTGAGATGCCGGGCTGGCCAGGCATCACTGCGCCCCAGCGCACGAAATGCGTTCCCTTCCGCACGAGCTGTTCGAGGCGTGCGAAGTATTCGAGATAGTCGCCGTAGCCGAGCAGGATGATGCCGTCGGCCTTGTTGCTGTCCTGGTAATCCGTGTGCCAGTTGTCGGAGAGCTGCTGGAACGAAATCAGCAGGTCGTAGCCCTGCACCGCACAGGCGCGGGTGAGCGAGCCCAGCATTGACAGGAAGAACGGATTGATGAACGAATCGTCGAGGGTCGGATCCTCGAAGAAGAGCAGCGCCAGCGTACCGCAGTGCTGCGAACGCAGGTTGGACGCGTTCTTGTCGACCTTGTAGTTGAGCTCCCGGGCGATCTCGAGGATGCGTTTGCGGGTCTCTTCGCTGACCGTCGGACTGCCACGCAAGGCGCGCGATACCGTCGGCTGGGAAACCCCGGCGAGGTATGCAATGTCGTGCGATGTCGCCTTGCCCTTCAACTCCGTTCCCCCTCGATCCGCGCGCCGAGCCATATAAATGAGTCAACGGCGGCTGCCCGCCATCCTACCGCAGGGCGCGGGTTCGCGGCCGGGCACGTTGCATAAATCAGTGCGGCGACTAATCTGGGCCGAGATGAAGACGCATCCGCTCGACAATCCGATCTGGCAGTCGCTGGTATCGCGCCATGGGAAACTCGCGATCGTTCAGGGCAAGGCGGCCCGATATCCCGCTGAAATCGCGCCCTTCGCGGCGGTCGGATCGGCGGACGAACAGGCCGATGAAGACCTGCGCCGGATCGTCGCGCCGGGGGAATCCGTCTATCTGCTGGGGATTGCTCCGCCGCTGGCCAGGGGCTGGGAAACCCAGCAATTCCACATCGCGCAGATGATCTGTCGCACCCCTGTCGAAGATCGTCCCGGCCCGCAATTCCGCCCGCTCACGGCAGCGGACAGCGACGCAATGCTCGCGCTGACGGCACTCGTCTTTCCCGGCTATTTCCGGGCGCGCACGGTCGAGATGGGGGCTTACATCGGGATCTACTGCGGCGAAACGCTGGCCGCGATGGCCGGGGAAAGGATGTGTCCCGATGGCTACCAGGAGATCAGCGCGGTGTGCACACACCCCGATTTCACGAGTCGCGGATTCGCGGCGCATCTGGTTGCGGAGCTGTGCAACACCTGCTTGCGCGAAGGCCGCATTCCGTTCCTCCACGTGAACCGGGACAACGAACGAGCGAAGGCGCTCTATCGAAGGCTGGGATTCGTGGACCGGGGCGACATTGCGCTCTGGGCATTGAAGCGAAAAGAAGCGTGATGGGGGATGAGCGGAACGAGTGATGCCATCACAATCGAACCGTTCCACCCCGTCACCGGTCATCCCATGTCCGACCCCACCAAACCGCGCGACCCCGCCACCATCTGGACTCCTGATGAAGCCAGGGGGCTCGCCCCCGCGCGACGTCGCCTCGCCGACCGCCGCATCCTGGTCGTCGGCGCCGGCTCGCAACCTTGCGACGATCCGGATCCGCCGGTCGGCAACGGTCGCGCGATTGCGTTACTGAGTGCCCGCGAGGGAGCGACGGTGAGTTGCGTCGATCGGGACGCGCAGGCTGCGTCGCTCACGCGCGATCAGATCGAAGCGCAGGGCGGTCGCGCGAACGTGATCGTAGCGGACGCGAGCAAGGAAGAAGACTGCGAGAAGCTCGTCTCGGATGCTGTGCGCGAGCTGGGTGGCCTCGATGGAGTGGTTCTCAACGTCGGGTTCGGTCTCGGTCGCGGCCTTGCCGGTACGAGTCCGCAGCATTGGGACCAGGTGTTCGCGGTCAATCTCCGTTCGCATTTCCTGATTGCACGTGCAGCGATGCCGCATCTCAACGCCGGTGCTTCGCTCGTCTTCATCAGCTCGACGGCCAGTCTGCGACCCGGCACGAACGTGCCTGCCTACGATGCATCCAAAGCCGGCATGGAAGGATTGTGCCGCCACGTTGCGTTCGAAGGCTCGCGTCGCGGCATCCGCGCCAACATCGTCGCGCCAGGTCTCATGGACACGCCATTGGGTCGCGTTGCGAGTCGCGGCCGTCCGTCGCGGGCAACCACGCCCGTTCCGCTGGGTCGCCAGGGCACGGGATGGGAAGTCGCCTATTCGACGGTGTTCCTGCTGTCGAACGAGGCGAGCTACATCACGGGGCAGGTGATCGTGGTGGATGGCGGACTCAGCGCTTTGCGCTGAGACGTTACTTCCCAGGCACCCTCGCAATCAGCTGCACCTCGACGATCCCGCCATCCGACAACAGTCCCGTCGTGCCGACGGCCGTCCATGCCGGATACGGCGGCTTCATGAATTCGCCGATCACTTCTTCGAATGCATTGAACTGCTCGTCGCGGGTGCCGGAGAAGTTCGGTCCCTGCCACACGTGAAAGCTGTTGATCATCACGACATCCTTGAAGCCCGCGCCGGCGGCTTCGAGTCGTGAGCGCAATCGTTCCAGTCCGCGGCGAGCCTGCACCTTGAATGCGGCGACATCCGTGCCTTCATCGGGGGCACGACCGATGATCAGTCCCGACAGATACAACGTGTCGTCGACACGACGGATCGTGGCGTAGCGGTACTGCTCGTATGATTTCTCGTCGCGTTCAGTCGGCAGGATGACTTCGCCGTGCGGTGCCGGGATACGCTTCGGCCAGGTGCTGTCGGCAGCGAGGGCTGCGGAAGTCATCGTCAGCAGGGCGATCGACAGGATCGTGCGGGGCATGCGGGGAGTCCTTTGAGGCAGGGCTGGCTGGCCAACTGGCTACTGGTCACTGGCCAGAGGGAGTGGGTGCTGGTGGCGATGCTACCCGTCCTGCGGTCCTGCCTGCACGACGCTGCGACGAAGCGGTGGCTGCCTGCGTCGCTCAGCGATTCTTCAGTCGTTCCTTCATCTGCTCGCGCGCTTCCGCCCGCATCTTCTGCCACTCGGCCTGCTGTTCGGCGGTGAGAACGGGCTCGACATTCTTCACGAATTCGTCCTGGGCCTGCTTCGCCTCCTGGAGCGCGGCACGCTTGTCTTTTCGCGAGCTCGAACTGCTGATCTTCCCGTGCGCTTCCTGCAGCTTCGCTTTGCGGGTTTCCACGTAAGGCGCGATCTTTGCCTGCTGCTCGGCCGAGAGATTGAGGCGCGATTTTAGTTGCTCGATCGTCATTTCCGCGGGCGCGGACGAATCGGCAAGACTGATCGACATCGAGAGACAGAGGACGCTGGCGGCCAGCGCCGCGACGAGGACTGACAGACGTTTCATTGGGACGGACTCCGGTGATTGGGCGCACCGCCAGTGTGAGCGTTCCCCGGAAACCGGCAATCCGGGCAAGGGGAAGCCGCACGGCGATGCTTGCGTCGATCACAACGCTGCATCGGCCGTGCGGTTGACAGGACTACTCGAAGATCTCCGCGGACGAGAGCACGCGCTGCTGCTCGTCGAGACCGCCGAATATGAGGACCTTGCCGTTGGGCAAACGCGTCGCGGTGTGCAGTTTGCGCTTGGCATTCATCTGCGGACCGTCGCGGCGTTCCGTCGGTGCGCCGAGCAGCTCAGTCGTCTGCGTCGCGGAGAGCGCTGATGTCGTCGTCTCGCCGCCGGCGATCAGTACTCGTGTGTCTGCCAATCGTGCGACCGCCGCGGAGCTGCGCGGTGTGGCGAGGTTGAAGCTCTGCAGAAAGGTCGACGTCGCTGGGTCGAAACGTTGCACTGCCGTCAGAGGCTCTTCGTCGAAATCCTTGCCGCCGAGCATCCACACGATCCCGTCCTGCACCGTGTGGGCGACGTGACGGTATCGCTCGCCGTTCTCGGGATCCTGCAGCGTCGTCGAGTTGCCCGTGACCGGATCGTACAGCTCAGGCGGGGCCGGCTGATTGTCGAGGGTGACGCCGCCGTAGATCAGGAATTTCCGGTCGTCGATGCGGACCATCGAGTGATCGGCGCGTCCGACGTTGAGGCCGCCGGGCAGCAGCGTGAATTCCTCGTCCTCCGGATCGTACAGCTCGACCGTTTGCGTGTATGCCTGCCCGGACACCATGCCGCCGCTGATCAGCACGCGGCCGTCCATCAGCTTCGTTGCCGCGGCGTAGAGGCGATTGAACGCAGGCTGGTCATCTGCTGTCCTGACCGCCCCGGTCTGGCCATCGATGATCTCCGCGCGCGGTGAGCTCGTGAGCCCGGGAATGCCGCCGTAAACCAGCACATCTCCATCGTTGAGCGACACGGCGGTAAAAGCAACGCGTCCGCTGCTCAGAGAACCGAACTGCTTGAACGTCTCGTCACTCGGATCGAAGACGAAGATTTTCTCCGGGAGGATGTTCTCCGTGCCTTCGCCGCCGAAGATGATCACGCGACCATCGTTCAGCGCCGCAGCTGCATGTTCGGAGCGTGCGAACGGCGCGGTCACTGCGCGAAAGCGCTCGCGATACCTGACTGAGACATCCAGATAGCGGATGTCCGTCTCGGTGCCGTTGGTTACCGTGAGCTTGTAGCGGATGTTTGCCGTGAGCACCGGCGTCGTGATCGTCTGTCCGTTGGTTACCGCGATGTCGCCCGGTTCGATGCGACCGGTGCCGCTCGGGAAGGCCGCCGTGATCTTCGCGGTCTCACCGACGAAATAGCTGCTGCTGTCCGCCTTCAGCTGGATATCGGGATTGTCGGTTTCGTCGTCGTCGCTGCTGCCGCAGGCCGTGAGTGATGCTGCGAATGCCAGGACCAGGACAGGCAGGAATGCCCGATGTTTCCATGCTTGATGCACTGCTGAGAACATGATGCTTCCTCGTGGCGAGATGGGCCACGTGAAGCATCGTCGCATCGATACGAGGTGCGGTTCGTAACGGGATTGTTACGGCGGTGTAGTGAGTATGTTTCCTGCGCTCATCGCAACCCCTGCGCCGCTTCTTCTTCCCTCAGCATCTGGGACAGCGATTCACACCCGTCGTGCCACTGCGCCGCCCAGCGCGGCAATGCGGGCGAAGTGGCCGAGACCCCGAGCCCCTCCATCAGAAGGCCCGGCGCCAGCGGACCTTTGGGTCCGCGAAAGACACCGCGGATGCCGACGACGCCCACGACACGATCGGCTCTCACGAATCGATGCTCGAGGAACCCCCACTTCTCGTCCCATCCGACGAGGCGGGTGCGGATCTCGAATTGTTCGAACGCGCGGACTTCGCGACGGAATTTCGCGATCGCGTCGCCGACGACGGGCACTGCACCGTGCTGCCGCGCGACCTGCAGTGTGCCGCTGCGAACGAACCAGTCGAATCGTCCGAGGTCGGCCAGCGTGAGATAGCGGCCGTTGTTGACGTGCAGGTTGAAGTCGAGATCGTTCGGCCATGCGCGCAGGCGAACGCAGCTCGTCCCCAGCAATTCCATGCGTCGCGCGCCGGGCAGTTTCGACGCCACTTTGATCAGTCTCAGCCAGGGAAACATCGATCCTCCGCAGTGGATTTATCCGCACTGCAGTACCGTTGAGCAAACAACTGATAACTCGATTGACAGTGCGCGGGACGAGGGACTAGCGTCGGTCGCGAAGTCCACGCAGTGCGTCGCGCCCGCGGGCGTGATCACCGCATCACTGGATCACCTCGTCACTTCCGGGATCGGAGTGTGCCATGACCTACGCGACCAATCGCGTCTATTGCGATGCCGATAGCCACATCATGGAAACGGTCGACTGGATCAGCCGGCACGCGGACCCCGAGGTTCGCGACCGCCTGCCGCCGCTGAACCTCAGCAAGTCCGGCACGAAGAGTTTCGATTTCATCGACGATGCGGTGACGAAGCAGAGGCAGCGTGCGCAATCGCACGAAGTACTGCACGACGTGGTCCGGGGCGTGAAGGGCTGGAATGCCTACGGTGCATTCGATCCCGCCGAGCGCAGCGGCGCTCTCGACGATCTGGGATTCGCGCGTCAGCTCGTGTTCTCGACGTTTTCCGGCGGACAGTACCTGCAGCATCCCGACATGAACGTTCGTTACGGCGGCGTTCGTGCCCACAACCGCGCGATGGCGTCGTTCTGTCGCGGCGACAAGCGCCTCATCGCCGTGGGCCAGTTGTCGCTCGCCGATCCGCGCAAGTGCGTCGAAGAGCTGAAGGAAGGAGTGCGGCTCGGATGCGGTGCGTTCTGGATTCCGGCCATGCCGGTCGACGAGCGCTCGCCGGGACATTCCGATTTCGATCCGGTGTGGCAGACGTTCTGCGATCTGGACGTGCCCTTCATGTTGCACGTCGGTCCGAACAGTCCGACGAAGCTGGCCGCTTACGAGAACAACGGCAAGCCCCGGCCGAAAGACATCACGGGCGCGGAGCAGGGCGAGAATCTGCGCGTGCGGGATTTCATGGTGCTCGCGATCGCTCCCCAGCAGTTTCTGACGGCGCTCGTGTTCGATGGCGTGTTCGAGCGTTTCCCCGCGCTGCGCGGCGGAGTGATCGAGCTCGGCGCAGGCTGGGTGCCTGAGTATCTGCGCACGCTGGACATCAGCCAGAAGATCTTCAAGCGGACGGACGAATCTGTCGCGGCGCTGAAGATGAAAGCATCCGACTACATTCGGCGCGCGGTGAAGTTCACGCCGTTCCCCGGCGAGGACGTCGGTCGGATGATCCGCGACGCCGGTGAGGATCTGTTCCTCTTCTCCAGCGACTATCCGCACCCCGAAGGCACCGACGATCCGATCGGTCGCTTCGAGCGGACGTTTACGGACCTGTCGGAAGAGGCGAAGCAGAAGTTCTACTTCGAGAACTTTCAGCGGATGATGGACGGGCCGACGGGAGCGCCTTCGGCGTGACGTCCGGCTAGAGGCGGACTCACAGGCAGAAGCCTGACCCACTCAAGGGTGGGCAAAGTCAGGGAAGAGCACAGCGAAAGCTCTCGCTGCGCTCGATCGGGCCGCTGCCATCCCACTTCGAGACTTGCGGATACGCACACAGCGGCCGCGTCGATTGCACTGCCTTGGCCGGATCGTCGTTGACGTACTTCGTCGCGATGATCTGTGACGGCGCGACGTCGTGTTCCACCCATTTCTCCAGCGCGAAGAGCGTGTCGTGCTCGGCGTTCGCCGGGCCGCGCGGACCGAGATTGCCGAACGCATTCGCCCCAGGGCCGAATCCGCAATGGAGCACGCCGGGCGCGAGAAACAGGCGATAGAAGTCCTGCGTAGCCGGCAGGCTGCCGGTGTTCTTGACGACGTCATCGTAGTAGCGCACCGACATCGCCGGCGGAATCGAGCCGTCGAGCAGTCCGTGATACTGGATCATCTTGCCGCCGCGTTTGCGGAACGCACTCAGGTCCGGGTTCGACGCATCCATCAGCGCGCCCAGCTTCGCACGAGCTTTTGCGGTGTCGTTCGTGAAGTCGAAGTTCCGGAAGTCCCATTCCTTGTTCTCGAATACGAAGCCGCCGTAGTAACCCTTTGCGAAGAGCACCTGAGCGCTCGCTCCCGGTGCGCCGCCGAAGGCGTACGCACGCAGACCGCCACCCATCGCGCTCGTCTCGTTCTCCCCGGACGGCACGTAGCCTGGCGCGATCTCCTTGCCCGACTGAGGATCGCGAAGGCCAGCGTAGAGCTTGCGCAGAGCGTCGACTTGCGGCGGAGTCAGGCATTGATCCGTCGCGCCATCGCGGCAGGCAAGGACGGCCGGATCGAAGTTGCAGCGGTCTGGTGCCGATACGACACCGTCTTCGACGCCGTCGTTCTTGTCGCAAGCTACGAGCGCCGCTTTCTGGATCAGCGGCAACTTGTCCGGCGGAATGAACGTGGCGGGATCCTTGTGCAGCGCCTGGCTGCTCCACACGAAGCCCGTCAACAGGTCGGTCCAGTAGTTCGCCGGCGCGCCCACGACGATTCCATCGAAATCGGCGGGATAGCGCTGGGCTGCAATCAGCGCTTCGCGTCCACCTTCTGAACAGCCGAAGAAATAGGCGCGCTTCGCTTTCGAGCCGTAGTACTCGGCCGTGATGCGCTTGCCGGCTTCTGTCGTCACATGCACGGCACGCTCGGCGAAGTCACGAACCTTTTCCGGTGCGCCGATTGCCCAGCTGCCGTCGAACGGATTGCCTTTGTGGCCATTGTCGGTCGACGTCGCGGCGTGCCCGCGTTCGAGCATCTGCGCGAGAAGCGGGTGGAAAATGATCCCAGCAAGGCCGCCGTTGCCCACCTGCACGTAACGGCCGCTCCAGTTCGATTGAGGCAGCCACACTTCGAAGCCGATCTGCGATTGCACAGTCGGCGTTGCGATGCCGATCACGCGACAGAAGGGCGGCAGGCCAGTCATCGTCTGGCCCAGATCGGACTTGAGTGAGCCGCTGGTCTCCAAGGTGGCCGCAGTGATCTTCACTTCGGGCAGCTTCAGTGCGGAGAGTTGTTCGCACGTCGCTTTCTCATCCGCTCTGACCGCCTGGAAGAGCCCCGAGACCGCCAGCAGAACCGCAAAGGTTGCTCTCATTGCGACACCTTGTTCAGAAGACCAACTGGATGGGCATTGCGCGCCCGCTCCCGCAACACGAGGCCCGCGCCGACCGCGAGGCAGGCCGCAATGAACATCAGGCTGAGCGCGTAGCTGCCCGTGCGTTCCTTCACGAGGCCAATGGCGCTGGGGCCGAGGAAGCCGCCGATGTTGCCGATGGAGTTGATCAGTGCGATTGCGCCGGCAGCGGCGGCGCCCTGCAAGCCGGCGGTCGCATAGGCCCAGAAAGCGGGAAGGCCGCAGTAGATGCCGATTGCGGCAATGCAGAGCGCGGCGAAGCCAAGCACCGGATTGTCGATCGATCCGCTCACGACCAGGGCAACCGCAGCCATGAGCGCAGGCAACGCGACATGTAGTGCCCGTTCACCCGTTGCATCCGAATGCCGGCCCCACAGAACGAGCGCGACGCAGGCGAGCGCATATGGAATCGCCGTGACCAGTCCCACCTGCAGATGCGTCATCGAGCCCAGCGACGCAATGATCTGCGGCAGCCAGAAACTGAAACCGTACAGTCCGACGAGCACGCTGAAGTACACGAGTCCATGACGCCACACGCGCGGCATCAAGAGCGCTTCGCGCAGGCTCGTCATGTGACCGTCGTCGTGTGCCGCGCGTTCTGCGGCGAGATCGTCGCTCAGTGCCTGCTGTTCCTGCGGCGTGAGCCATCTTGCCTCGGACGGGCGATCCGGCAGATAGAAGAGAACGACGACGCCGAGCACGATGGTCGGGATCGCTTCGAGCAGGAACATCCACTGCCAGCCCGCGAAGCCCATCGCCCGGATCTCGAGCAATGCGGTCGAGATCGGTGCGCCGATGACGCTCGAGAGCGGCAGCGCAATCATGAAGAGCGCGATGATTCGTGCCCGATGACGCGCGGGGAACCAGCAGGTGAGGTAGTAAATGATGCCGGGGAAGAATCCTGCCTCGGCGATGCCGAGCAGGAAGCGGACCGTATAGAAGGAAGTCGGGCCCTGAACGAAGGCCATCGCGGCCGACAGCACGCCCCAGGTCAGCATGATGCGTGCGATCCAGATCCGCGCGCCGAAGCGCTCGAGCAGGATATTGCTCGGCACTTCGAACGCGACGTACCCGAGGAAGAAGATGCCGGCACCGATGCCGAACACCGCTGACGACAGGCCCAGGTCGGCGTTCATCGTGAGCGCCGCGAATCCAACGTTCACCCGATCGAGGAAGGCGAAGAAATAGAGCGCGCCGAGGAAGGGAATCAGGCGCCACGCGACCTTGCGCAGCGCCGATTCTCCCGGTGTCCGATCGGTTGTGTGGCTCATCAGAACTCGTATTGCAGTCGCAGACCCACGTTACGCGGCGCGCCGAGGATGCCGAGATCCTGGTTGAGCAGGCCCAGGGCCGCCAGCAGCGAGCCGTCGATGAAGGACTCGAAGTATTTCTCATCCGTGAGGTTGTTGGCGAATACCGTTGCGGTGAGGCCCCCCAGGCGGTAGCTCAGCGATGTGTTTACGAGGTAGTAGCTGTCCAGAATCGACGGTGTGGTCGGATCGAAGCTGGAGCCAGGGCGGCTGCCCTTGCCGGTGACGCCGAGATTCCAGTCGATCTCGCCGTTGCCGACCGGAACGTTCAGGTCCGAGCTCAGGCTGAAATTCCAGTCGGGCTGGAACAGCAGTCGATCCGTTGCCAGCGGCGTGCCGGTGACGGCGATCCAGCCGCTCTGGTCGGTGATGCGGGCGTGCATGAGCGTTACGCTGCCACGCAGCGCCCAGAGGTCGGTGATCTTCGCGACGGCTTCCGTTTCGAGGCCGTACGACTCGACGTCGCCGAGGTTGAGATCGATCGAAACGAGGCCACCACCAGGACCGATCGCGAGTGCGTTCTGGCCGATGAAGTCGGTGTAGTCGTTGTAGTAGATCGCACTGGAAATGAACCAGCGACCGTCTTCGGAGGCGACCTTGCCGCCGATCTCGTACGTCCAGACAGTGTCGCCGTCGTAGGTCGAGAACTGCGCGGGGACGCTGGCGGCATTGAAGCCGCCGCCGCGATACCCCTTGGCGATCGACGCATACATCATCGTGTTCGGATTGAAGAAGCGCGTGAGCGAGACGCGAGGCTCGACTTCCGATGAGTCGATGGAGCGCGGCGGATCGGTGAGGACGACGCCCGGTGCCGTCGACACCGTCAGTGAGCTGTCGCGATCCCGGTCTTCCTCGTCGACACGAACGCCGAGAGACAATTCCCAGTCCTCGCTGAATCGCCACAAGCCAGTTGCGAAGATGGAGTACGTATTGCCGCTCGTGCTGGCGATCGAAGTCGTGACGCGATTGGCCGGAACGAGCAGTTGCGCCACGGAGGCGTCGGACTCCTCGCGATTCGCGTAGAGGCCGATCAAGGTCGAGAAGGTGTCGGTGAACTGCGTGTCGAAGCGCAGTTCACCCGTGTAAGTCTCGTCGATGCCGGCACCGTTCGAGCGCACGATGTCGAGCGGCAGGAAGTCACCGTCGCTCACGCTGGTGTAGTCGCGCTTGTCGTATGCAGCGATCGCAGTGACCGTTGTCTTCAATGACGCCAGTGGGAATTCGAGCTTCGCGTTGCCGCCGGTGTACTTGGTCGTCTGCCGGCCGATGACGTTCATCTGAACGTTGTCGCGATAGTCGGTCGTACCCGTCACGGCGTTGTAGTTCGTTGCGCCGCCGGTGAAGTCGAGGTAGTAGCCGTTCACCGTGAGCCGCGTATCGTCGTTGAAGTCCCAGATCACACTGGCATCGGCCTGGTCGCTGTCCGAGGCATCGACCTGGCCACCGATCAGCTTGTTCGTGAAGAAGCCATCGCTGTCGCGCGTCGCGACGGCGAGCTTGGCGCGGACCGAGTCACCAATCGGTCCGCCGATGCGGCCGCCGAACTCCTGGGTTTCGTTGCCTTCGCTGTACGAGCCGAAGACCTTGCCTTCGAAGGAGTCGCCGGGCGGACGCGTGATGATGTTGATCGCACCGCCGAGCGTATTCTTGCCGTAGAGCGTACCTTGCGGGCCGCGCAGCACTTCGATGCGTGCGATGTCGAGGGTCGGGTTGTTGATGTACGACGTTGCCGGTGCGTAGATGCCGTCCTGGAAGATGCCCACGCCCGGTTGCACGCCCGCCTGCAATGCCGTGCCGATGCCGCGGATCGACACGAATGCGCGGCCGACGCTATCCGAGTTGATGTTGAGTCCCGGCACGCCCGGTGCGATGTCCGCGACGGACCGCAAGCCGCTGCGGTCCATCGTGTCTTCGGTTACAGCCGTGATGGAGATCGGCACATCGATCAGCGTCTCGTCGCGCTTACGCGCGGTGACGGTAACCTGTTCGATGGTCTGATCCGCGCCGACATCCTGTGCCCGCGCCGGCAGCGAGTGCGTCGCTGCTACGGCAGCGGCGGCCATCACGAAGGCAAAACCTGCCCGTCCGGTAACAACCCGGCTTTTGAACGTACGCATCGTTTCCCCCGAAAACTGACTTTAAGAACTGCGGAACACTTTCCCCGGATTCAGGATGTCATGAGGATCCCAGGCCTCCTTGAGCCGTCGCATGAGAGCGACGACGGGTTCCCCAAACTCCGCCACGAGCTTGTCGCGCTTGCCGAGACCGATTCCGTGCTCGCCGGTGCAGGTGCCGCCGACGCGATGGGCATGCGCGATCATGGAGTCGTAAACCTTTTCCATGCGCGCGTGCTCGGCGGCATCGTCGGGCGCAAGCAGGAACAGCACATGGAAGTTGCCGTCGCCGACATGACCGACGATCGGTGCGATCAGCGAAGCACGATCGATATCGGCGCGCGTCGCAGCGACGCATTCGGCAAGGCCGGAGATCGGCACGCAGACATCGGCGACGACGCATTCGCATCCAGGACGCATCGCGAGCGCTGCGAAGTAGGCGTGATGCCGCGCACGCCAGAGTTTCGCGCGGCGTGCTTCATCGCAGGCCCAGTCGAGACCGGTTGCGCCATGAGCACGGGCGACCTCCTCCGCACGCTCGAATTGCTCCGCGACGCTTGCCTGCGTGCCGTGAAACTCAATGAAGAGCGTCGGCATCTCGGGCAGCGACAGTTTCGAGTGCGCATTGCAGGCGCGTACCTGTACGTCGTCGAGAAATTCGATGCGGGCGAGCGGTGCGCCGGACTGGATCAGCTCGATGACCGTCTCTACTGCGTCGCGCAACTGCGGAAACGAGCAGACGCCGCTGCCTACTGCTTCGGGCTGGCCGTGAAGCCGGAGCGTCGCTTCGGTGATGATTCCGAGCGTGCCTTCAGCGCCCGTGAAGAGGCGTACGAGGTCGTAGCCCGCTGAGGACTTTCGTGCGCGGCTGCCGCATCGGATCACTTCGCCGTTGGCGAGGACGACTTCAAGCGCGAGCACGTTGTGCGCAATCGTGCCGTAGCGAACGGTCGTCGTTCCGGAGGCACGGGTGGAGATCATTCCACCGAGTGTCGCGTTCGCACCGGGATCGACTGGGAAGAAGAGTCCGGTATCACGCAGATAGCTGTTGAGCGCTTCGCGAGTCACGCCCGGCTGAACGACGCAGTCCGCATCCTCGGCGTGAACCTCGACAACCTGGTTCATTCGCGACATGTCGAGGCAGATGCCGCCATTCGGCGCGCTCACATGTCCTTCGAGCGACGTACCCGCGCCGTAGGCGATGACTGGGATGCGCAACTCATGGCAGGTCCGCAGTACCTCGCTGACTTCGCCCGTATTTTCGGGCCAGATCACCGCGTCGGGCGGGAAGCCGGTCGCGAATGCTTCGCCACGACCGTGTTGTTCGCGGATGGCCGCACCGGTGCTGAGGCGCTGGCCGAAGCGGTTGCCGAGCGATTCGATCGCGCGCTGGGTGAGTGCGTGACGATCGCCCGCAGCCGCGTTCATGTCGCATCCTCGGCCGCGATGGCGGGTGCTTTCGCGCCGGAATCGATGTTCGGCATCGAAGCGACCGACAAGTCGAAATGCAGGGACATCGCGCCGCCGGCCCCGACGGCGTCGCCTGCGCACACGCGCTCGACGATGGCTTCGTGAGCGTCGACGATGCGCAGGAGCTCTTTCTCGCTGCGGCGACTGCCCAGGTCGATGCTCATCAGCTGTTCGAGCGGTGCGCGCAGCGCATTCAGGAGCAGCGGATTCAGCGGGTTCAGGCTCGCTTCGGCGAGCGTCGTGTGGATCGCCATGTCGGCCGCCATGCGTCGGGCGTGGTCGCGGACGCCGAGCGCGGAGCGCATCTGCATCACGAGTTCGTTGAGGAGCTTCTTCTGAGCGTCCGAAACGTGGCGGGCCGCAAGCTGCGCGCCCTGGACTTCGATGGCCCGACGGGTCTCGAGCACATGCGAGGGATTCACCTGGGCCGTGTTCAGGGCGTATCCGAATACCTGCGCGAGCACGTAGGCGCTCATCTGCTGCAGGCGCGGCCGGCGACCGCTTTCGATTTCGAGAATGCCGAGGGCGGCGAGGGTCCGATAGGCCTCACGCACGCTGCCGCGGCTGACCTGGAGCTCGCGGCAGATCTGCACCTCGCTCGGTACGGTGTCGCCCGGTCGCAGGCCTTCGCGTGAAATGAAGTCCAACAGATGCCGCGCCACCTGGGAGGAGAGGGTAGGCCGCTGGAGATTCGGTACCGACTGGAGCTTGGTCATGGGGTCCCCTGAGTGCGGGCGGGAATCTAGCAGCGAGCGCGTTGACCTGTCAAACAGGTTGGATAGGAATACGCCGGCTAGCGGCCAGACCGTCATGCTGGGGCTAGTAGGCGGAACGCCACCCGCACCGCATCATCTTCAACCTATTGGATAGGTTACGGCCGCTTGCGCTGCGCAAGGGCTGCAGCGCGACAGCGTTATGCTTTGTCGCATGCCAGTTGCTCTCGGCCCCGCGAAGATCGGTGATGCCCCAGCCATCGCGACGATGTCGCGCACGTTGATCGAACCGGGATTGCCGTGGCGCTGGACCCCCCGCCGTGTCGCGGCTCACATGAAGGAGCGCGAGAACCTCGTCGTCACGGCGAAGGAAGGCTCCGGGCTGGTCGGATTCGCGATGGCCCAGTTCGACACCGAATCGGTGCATCTCACGCTCATCGGCGTCGCCGAGGACCGCAAGCGCAGCGGGATCGGCAAGCAGCTCATCGCGTGGGTCGAAGAGAGCGCGATCGTCGCGGGCCTGTTCCGTGTGAATCTCGAAGTGCGCGCCAGCAATCAATCCGCACTCCGCTTCTATGCGGCGCTGGGCTACCGCGAGATAGGACGCGTCACGGGGTACTACAGCGGCATCGAGGATGCGGTGAGGCTGACGAAGAAGCTGGGAAGCTAAGAGTTCAAGAGTTCACACGGAGTTCACGCAGACCGGACGGGCACGATAAAAAAATCCATTCTGCCTCCGTGCTCTCCGTGAACTGCGTGTGAAATGCCGCTCTTCTCAGGGGTCCACCGGCTCCATGATCGACGCATAAACCATGTTCAGGAACTTGTCCCGGAAATCGCTCTGGTTCGGCATGAGCTGGATCATCAGCACGATCGTCATATGGGCCTGCGGATCGACGCGGTAGAGCGAGCCGTACGCACCGCCCCAGCCGAAGTTCTCCGGAGCAGCGAGGCCGCTCGAGCCGTATTGATTTACGGCGTCGAAGGCGAGGCCGAAGCCCATTCCCTCGGTGCGATAGAGCTTGCCGATCTGGTTCGTGCGCATGAGCGCGACGGTGCGCGGTGAGAGGATGCGAGTGCCGTCAAGGATGCCATCGTTACGGATCATTTCGAGGAAACGACCGTAGTCGCGAGCCGTGGAGACCAGGCCCGCGCCGCCGGAGAAATTGCGGCGAGGGCCTTCGACGTAGTGACCCTGGCCGCTCGGGCCTTCGGGCGCGCGCACGATGCGCAGATCGGGCCCCGAGCCATAGAGTGTCGCGAGTCGATCCGCCTGGTTCTTCGGGACAAAGAAGAACGTGTCGTTCATGCCGAGCGGGCCGGTGATGCGTGAGCGGACCACTTCGTCGAGCGATGCGCCGGCGGCGCGTTCGACGACACAGCCG
Organism: Povalibacter uvarum; assembly: GCF_014202975.1. Classification (GTDB taxonomy): domain Bacteria; phylum Pseudomonadota; class Gammaproteobacteria; order Steroidobacterales; family Steroidobacteraceae; genus Steroidobacter; species Steroidobacter uvarum. The sequence goes on along the minus strand of NZ_JACHHZ010000006.1, from coordinate 357,753 downwards.
AGAACGTCCGTGTTGTAGCCGTAGACCCAGGCTTCGCCGGGCTGCGAAATGAAGGGCAAGGTGCCGAGCCGGCCCATGGTGTCGCAGATCGGTTCGTCCTTGTCGGCCGTGTACCAGCCGTTGCCAGCGGCGGGTCCGAGGCCCTTGGCCTGATACTGATCGGCGATGTAGGGCTCGCGGCCGTACGACATGCCCGAGGTGTGGGTGAGAAGGTCGCGGATCGTGATCGCGCGCTTCGCCGGCACGATCGTGACCGCGCCTTTCTCGTCCTTCACCGCGACCGTGGTCTGGTTGAATTCGGGGATATAGCGGCCGACGGGATCGTTGAGCGTGAGCTTGCCTTCCTCCATCAGGACCAGCGCCGCCGCGCTGGTGATGGCCTTCGACTGCGAGGCAATGCGGAACAGCGTGTTCTTTTCGATGCGGCGCTGGGATTCCTTGTCGCTCCATCCCACTGCGCTTTCGTAGGCAGGCGAACCGTCCCGCAGGACCAGTGCGACGGCACCGGCGATCTGGCCATTGTCCACGTACTGCTGGATCAGGGCATCGATCCGTGCCAGGCGATCGGCCGAGAGGGCTGGAAGGGCTGCGGTTGCCCCGCGGGTTGTCGCAGATGCAGCGGTCGGTTGCGTCGAAACACAGGCGGAAAGCAGGAAGGTTCCCGACGCGGCAAAGGCAACCAGACCCCATCGATGCATGATTCTGCTCCGGCTCGTGTGAGTGAGCGTCCATCATGCAGGTGGGCCGGAGAGGATGCCAAGTCCTCGGATCCGGGTTCGGTTTTGTACAATCCCCGCAGCCTCGAACCGCGTAGGGTACAAGAATGAAAAAGCTGGCCTGGGGATTCGCCCTCCTGGTTGCCGTGATCGGCATCGTCGGCTACCTCAATCGCGACCTGATCGCGATGATGCTGGCGTTCAACCGCATGAAACCCGAGCACTCGTTTGCGCAGGACGAGCAAGCCGCAGCCCCCGATTACTCGCGGCCGGATGCCTGGGCGGCACTGCCCGATCGGGCGGACGCGGCGGACGTCGTTCTGGCCGGTGCGACTGACGTGCAGGCGACTGCACCGGTCGACGTGTTCTTCGTGCACCCGACGACGTACTACCGTCCGGATCACTGGAACCAGCGGCTCGACGATGCGGCGACCAACCAGCTCACCGACGAGTTCGTGCTGAAGAACCAGGCGTCGGTCTTCAACGGCTGTTGCCGTGTGTTCGCGCCTCGCTATCGACAGGCCACGGTCTACTCGTTTCTGGATCAGGGCCAGGACGGTCCAGCGGCGCTCGGGCTGGCGTACGAAGACGTCGAACGCGCCTTCGATCATTTCATCCGTGACATGAACGGCGGTCGCCCCTTCATCATCGCGGGACACAGCCAGGGATCGACTCATATCCGCAAGCTGCTGGTCCGCCGGGTGACCGGCACGCCGCTCATCGAGCGGCTGGTCGCCGTCTATCCCGTGGGATTCGCGTTCGATCAGGAAGCGTATGCCAAAGATGTTCCGGATATCCCGGTCTGTGCGAGCGAAACCCAGACGAGGTGTCTCGTCACCTGGAACACCGTTGGCCCGGACGTTCGCGAGTTCCAGGACACCTCCCGCAACATCTGCGTGAATCCGCTGACGTGGAAGGCCGACGGGGAACGCGCGGACTTTGCGTTGAATCTCGGCGCCGTGACGTTCAATCAGCGCTTCGAGACGAGATCAGGAGTTGCCGAGGATGCGACGTTCAAGCCGCGGGTCGAGGTCGGCGCGGCGGATGCTCGATGCGTGAACGGCAACCTGGTCGTGACCGAGATCCGCTCGGATCGCTTCGGCGCGAGACCGATGGGACGCGACAACTATCACATCTACGACTTCAGTCTGTTCCATATGAACATCCGGCGGAACGCGCAGGCGAGAGTGGAGGCGTTCATGGCGGCGCACTCCGTCACTCCCGCGAATGCGGGAGTCGATCCGGATGGATCCCCGCGTGCGCGGGAATGACAAGACCTAGCTCAGTGCCGACACCAGCCAGCGCTGCAACGTGCCAAGATCCATCGCGCCGGATTGCCTGGCGATTTCCTTGCCGCCGCGGAAAACGATGAGCGTCGGGATGCCGCGAATGCCGAAGCGTCCTGACAGCGAAGGTTCCTCGTCGGAGTTCACTTTGGCGAAGCGCGCGTTCGGCCCGGCTCTGCGCGCGGCTTCTTCGAAGTGCGGCGCCATCGTGCGGCAAGGACCGCACCAGGGTGCCCAGAAATCGACGATCACGGGCAGATCGTTGCGCGAAAGGTGTTTGTCGAAGTTGCTGGTCTTGAGCTCCAGCGGATGCGGATCGAACAGGAGCGCGCGGCATTTCGGGCAGTGCGGCGCGTCCTCGGCGCGCTCGGCCGGAACGCGGACGACGGAATCGCAGTTTCCGCAGACGACATGGATCGGGTCGCTCATTCGCTTCTCGCAGTGCGGCGGCAATGGGCGGAACATGAGGGTCCGCGCTGAGCATTGCAAGGTCCCGAAATCCATTGAGTGCGTCCGATGACTGCCGACCCCAGCAAGCGACCCCTGATCTTCATCTTCATTACGCGCCTCGTCGATGCGATCGGGTTCGGGATCGTGATGCCCGTGATGCCGCAGCTGCTCATGAGCATGGGCGCCGCGGATATCGCGGCGGCGACGCGGATCGGCGGATGGCTGCTGGTCACTTACGCGGTGCTGCAATTCTTCTTCGGCCCGGTGATCGGCAATCTCAGTGATCGCTTCGGGCGGCGGCCGGTCATCCTGATCTCGCTGTTCGCTTACAGCATCGACTATGCGCTGATGGGCATGGCGCCTTCGATTCTCTGGCTGTTCATCGGTCGCGCAATTGCAGGCATCGCTGGCGCGGTCTATGTGCCGGCTTCGGCGTTCGTCGCCGATGTGACACCGCCGGAGAAGCGGGCGCATGCGTTCGGTCTGGTCGGTGCCGCGTTTGGCCTGGGCTTCATCATCGGGCCGGGAATCGGTGGCCTGCTCGGTGAGTTCGGTCCGCGTGCGCCGTTCTTCGCGGCGGCAGCGCTCGCTGCGGCGAATCTGATCTTCGGATTCTTCGTGCTGCCGGAGTCGTTGCCGCAGGAACGACGGCGCGCATTCTCGTGGCGTCGTGCGAACCCGCTGGGTGTTGCCGCACTGTTGCGTCACTACCCGGCGGTGATGATCTACGCATTCGCCACGGCGGCGTTCCTGCTCGGCAACAATGTTTATCCGAGCACGTGGGCGTTCTTCATGACGGCGCGGTTCGACTGGTCGTCGGGCATGATCGGACTGTCGCTCGTGGCGACCGGAGTCGCGATGGCGTTGGCGCAGGCAACTCTCACTGGAAGGCTCGCGGCACGGATCGGCGGCGAGCGCGCAGCGTTGCTGGGATTGTCGACGGCTGCGCTGATGGCGCTTTGCTATGCGCTCGTGCCGCAGGGATGGATGGTGTTCGTGCTCGCGGGCGTCGGTGCGCTGCAGGCGATCACTTATCCATCACTGAATGCGCTCATGTCACGACAGATTCCGGCGAACGCACAGGGCGAGTTGCAGGGCGGCATTGCCTCGCTGACGAGCATTGCCAATGTCATCGGGCCGCTCGTGATGTCGCAGACGCTTGCTTACTTCACTGCACCCGGAGCGCCGGTGCATTTCCCCGGCGCCGCTTTTGTTCTCGCTGCTCTCATCAATACGGGCGCCGCGCTGCTCATCTTCTGGAAGCGACCTGCCGCTGCGCAAGCGGCGAGTGCCGCTTAGCAGTCACCACTCGTGGCATTCGATAGTCGTTCTCATTTGATTCGCAAGCGCGGCCCGCGGAAAGAAAAAGGGCGCTCCGTCGATGACGGAGCGCCCTTGAGCCTGACGATCAGAACTTCTGCGAGAAGCCGAAGAAGGCCTGCCGACCGAGGATGTCATAGGTCGGATATGAGTTCGGACCACCGGTGCCCGACACGTTCGTCGAGATCAGCGGCGGATCCTTGTCGAAGATGTTGTTGATACCGGCGCGCAGCGTCGTGCCGGTGCCGACGCTCCACAGCGCCGACAGGTCGAAATAGCTCACCGACGGCATGTGCGCGTTGAACGAGTCGAAGTCGCCGGTCGGATTCAGGTCCGGATCTGACTGGTTGGCGTCGAGGTCCACGCCATTGATGAAGCGCCAGTTGAGCGAGAGATCCAGATCCCACGGCGTTTCCCAGCTCATGCGCAGGTTGTGGCGCCACTCAGGCGTGATGGTCTGGCAGATCGTGCCGAACAGGCCGGCGCAATCGTAGCTCTGATCGGCTTCCGGCAGCGGCGTGTTGCCCGCTTCGAGAACATACGCACCGTTCAGCGCGAAGGAGAGACTGCCGATATCGCCGATCGGCAGCGAGTAGCTGATCTGCGCATCGACACCTTTCAGTGTGAGCTCGCCGACATTCACGCCGGTCTGCAGGATGTAGCCGCCCGTCTGCACGCTTGCACCGGTAAGGGCGCCTGCACCCGTGCGAACGATCTGGCTGCAGAACTCGGGATTGCCCGTATCGAGACACTGCTGGAACAGGAACGCACCTGGTATCGCTCCGACAGCGTCTTCGACCTCGATGCTGTAGTAGTCGAGGCTCGCGACGAGGCCCAGCGCGCCCGGCGCCCAGGTCAGACCCACGGAATACGTGTCCGCGAGTTCCGGATCGAGCTCGGGATTGCCGCCCGTGACCTGGCCGCACTGATTCGATACGCACTGAGGAATCGTGTTGGTGCTGCCGCCGTTGCCGTACTGAGCGGCCGTGACGCCGGTGCGCATGCAATCATCGAGCGAGCGGGTTGCCGGCGAACCGTCAGGCTGACGTGCGCAGGGATCGATGCCGAGGAAGCTCTGCTGACCGTAGTTCTGCGGGTTGAAGAGCTCGATGATGTTCGGCGCACGAATTGCGTGCTGATACGAACCGCGGAAGCGCAGGTCTTCGATCGGTGCGTACTGCAGCTCGAACTTGTACGTGTTGGTTTCGCCCGCCGTCGAGTAGTCAGAGAAGCGATAGCCGGCATCGAACACGAGGTCATAGATGGCGGTGCGTCCCTGGACCAGCGGGACACGAAGTTCCGTGAACGCTTCCCGGACGTTGTAGCCGTCATTGATCGCAACCGATGCACCGGCGAAGCCGGCGAGGTTGCCTGACAGCTCGGCAGCGTCGGGTTTGAACGCCAGATCCTCGGATCGATACTCGAAGCCGACGTTTACGCCGATGCCCGTGTCCGCGGTCGGCAGCTTGAGGCCGTACAGCCCGAGATCACCCGTGATGTCAGCGTGCGCGATCTTCTGCGTCACCGTGCCGTACGCCGTGCCATCGGTGTAGAGATAAGCGAGTTGCTCCGGCGTCACGCCGCCTTCGCTGAAGATGTTGAAAGGCACGCATCCTGCGTTGCCGCTGATGCACGTCGGGCTGCCCGGCGTCCCTGTTACCTGCAAGGCATCCGCGATCGCCTGGAAGTTCAGGTAGCTGGTGTTCAGGTTGTACAGCGACGTGTAGTAGTACTGACCGTAGGCGTCGTAGTTCCACGCATCGGTGAGATTGCCGCGTGTACCGACGACTGCCCGGTAGTTGTCATGCTCGAACTCCGCGATACGCGGGCCGCCTTCGATGTTGCGGCGACCGATGTTGACGTCGACACTCGTCGACCCGGGATTCGCCGTGTCCGCGGCGATCTGTGCCGGCGTGCACAGGATCGAGCGCTGCTGTGCGCTCAGCAGCGGATTGCTGCAGTTGATCGAGTAGAAGCCCGAGCCGTTGTACGGGTTCGAGTTCTCGAACAGACCCGACGGCGCGATTTCGACGCGCGTCCGGTCGTTCATGAAGTTGAACTCGACGTACGGCTCGAAGTAGTCGTTCATGGTCACATGCGCCATGAAGCCGCCCATGTAGCGCTCGTTGTCGCGATACATGTTCACGTAGGTGTTCGAGTTGAACTCCGGAGGCGGAGTCGAATCCACGCCGAGACCCCACGGCACGAACTGATTGCCAACGACTGCGTACTGCGCGGTAGTTCCCGCCGGCGAGAAGCGATTCGAGTTCGCCGATCCGCCGCATCGCGGTGTGCCGTCGGAGTTGAGCACGAGCTGGCAGCCCGCGAAGTCGATGTCGGCGCCCGTGATGGGATCGGCGGTGCGATACGTGAGGTAGCCCGTCACGTTGCCGCGCCCGTCGGCGATGTTGGCGCCGGCGGTGATCGACACGGTGAACGTGTCGCCGTCGTTAGTACTGCCGTCACTCACGGTCATGCCGCGCTCTCTGGCGAGTCCCTGCATGAAGCCGTTGTCGTTGTCGCGCTGGAAGACGTTGTACTGGGCGTCGATGTTCAGGCCCTCGAAGTCCTTCTTCATGATGAAGTTGACGACGCCTGCGATGGCATCCGAGCCGTACACTGCCGAAGCGCCGCCCGTGACGACGTCGACGCGCTCGACGAGCGACATCGGAATCTGGTCCAGGTTGGCGGAAGGATTCGGATTCGCCGTGTTGGCGTCGGCACTGCCGAGGCGCTTGCCGTCGACCAGCACGAGCGTTCGCTGCGGGCCGACGCCGCGCAGATTGACGGTCGTGAGTCCGCCAGGCGTGCTGAGCGAGTTCGATGTATTGGAGAAGTCGACCGCGGAGTTCTGAATCACCTGCGGCAGCTGGTTCAGGATCTCGACGACGTCCGTGCGGCCGGTCTGTTGAATCTCTTTCGACGACACGACCTGCACCGGACTCGTGCTGGTCAGGTTCGGCGCCGCGATGCGCGAGCCGGTGACGACGATCTCCTGGATGTTCTCGTCCTGCGCGTGCGCGGCCGATGCCGCCAACACACTCAGCAGTAGCGCCCTTAATGGGGAGCGCCACCGATGGCTGGTATTTGACATGGGGTTCTCCTGCGTTGTTGCTGTTCCGCAGGGACGACAATGCTGCGGGTCCCTGCACGCGAGGCTGACAGCTGCGCATTGCATGCGTCAGATCGACGCCTAACGTTGCGTGAAACGTACTGCGACGTTCACGCCGGCGCGGCGCAAGGGTTGCTCAAGTGGCTCAACGAAGACGATTTCCGCCACGGCTGAGACGCGCGGGACGAATGACGGATCATCAATTGTTAAATGTGGCGCGAGGGCGACGGCGTTTGTTCGTTGTTGCAACGAGTGCGAAGGAGAGCCGAGGTCGTTGCGCGGTGGTGCGCGGAAGAAACGTTACGGTGTCGATGCACCGATCCGCCAGATCACGTTTCCAACGTCATCGGCGACGAGCACAGCGCCCTTTGCGTCGACCGCCACTCCCACCGGTCTTCCGTACGCATCGCCTTTCTCGCTCAGGAATCCCGTGAGCAGATCCTCCATCGATCCGGAAGGCTTGCCGTCCGCGAACGGAACGAAGACGACCTTGTAGCCGCTCGGCGGATCGCGATTCCAGGAGCCGTGCAAGCCCACGATGGCGCCGCCGCGATAGCGTTGCGGCAGCAGATTTCCTGCATAGAAGGTGAGGCCCAATGCGGCGACGTGCGCGCCCACGGCGTAGTCGGGCGCAACTGCCTTGGCAACGAGATCATCGCGAGGCGGCTTCACGCGATCATCGACGTGCTGACCGAAGTAGCTGTAGGGCCAGCCGTAGAAGGCTCCATCGCGTACAGAAGTAATGTAGTCGGGGACGAGATCGTCGCCGAGCTCATCGCGCTCATTCACGGCAGTCCAGAGTGCTTTGGTTTTCGGCTCCCATGCGAGTCCGTTCGGATTGCGCAGCCCCGAGGCAAACAATCGAGTCGCGCCGCTCTTCGCATCGATCTCGAGAATCGCGGCGCGCTGCTCCTCTTTGTCCATCCCGTTCTCGGCGACGTTGCTGTTCGAGCCGACGGTGACGTAGAGCTTCGAACCGTCCGCGTTCGCGATCACGTTCTTGGTCCAGTGATGATTCAGGTCGCCCCCGGGCAGGTCCGCCACTTTCGTGCCCTTGTCGGTGATGCTCGTTGCGCCCGGCTTGTACGTGAATCGCATCAGCCCATCGGTGTTCGCGACATAGAGCGTGCTGCCCGAGAGCGCCATGCCGAATGGCGAGTTCAGGCCTTGCAGGAAGGGGGTCTGCAACTCGGCCTTGCCGTCGCCATCGGCATCGCGCAACAGGGTGATTCGATTCGCGCTCGGCACGGCCGCGCCGGCTTTCTTCATGGCCTGCTTCATCGCCCAGCCCTTGAGGCCTTTCTTGTCTTCCGGGCGGGGTGGCGCATTGGTTTCCGCCACGAGGACATCGCCGTTGGGCAGCACATAGAGCCAGCGCGGGTGATCGAGTCCCGAAGCGAACGCGTTGACCGCCAGTCCCTCGGCCGCCTTGGGTGTCGTGCCCTCGGGCCAGCCCACGGCCGGCGCGATCTTCACGACAGGAAGCACGGAAGCCTTGGGTTCCGGCAGCTGCGGATTCGGGCCGGTCGAAGCAGGTGGAGTGCCTGTCTGATCCGCAAGCGTCGGTGCTGCGGTCAAGGAGGCAATCGCAATGAAGCACGCAATTCCGGATTTCATGGCCGTCTCCGGCGCTCGTCGCTGGGGGTCCTTGCCAACAACGTCCTGCGGATGGCGCTGTTCCGTGCGGTTGTCCGCAGCGCCCGTCTACCGGCGGATTGCAGACGCGCATCGTCTTGTTAGTTGCACCTATACTTGCTTCCGGTTCGATCACGAGAACACCAATGAAGATCTACTCCTGGAACGTCAACGGCATCCGCGCGGTACTGAAGAAAGGCACTTTCCAGTCGTTCATGGAGGCGCACAAACCTGACATCCTTTGCCTGCAGGAGACGAAGGCGGAACGCGGACAGATCGAGATCGATCTGCCCGGTTATCACGAGTACTGGAACTCGGCGGTGAAGAAGGGCTACTCCGGCACGGCGATCTTCGCCAGGAAGGAACCGCTCTCGGTGATCAACGGCTTCCCGAAGGAGTTCGCGAAGCGTTTCAAATTCGCTGATGAGCTGAAGCGCGACGCAGCGGAGGAGGGCCGCGTGATCACGGCCGAGTTCGAGAAGTTCTACGTCGTTACCGTGTACACGCCGAACGCGAAAGACGATCTGAGCCGGCTGCCGCTGCGCCACAAGCACTGGGACCCTGCGTTCCTTGCTTACTGCCAGCAACTGGAGAAGAAGAAGCCCGTCGTTTTCTGCGGTGACCTGAACGTCGCGCACACCGAGCTCGACCTGGCGAATCCGAAGCCCAATCGCGGCAAGAAGGGTTTCACCGAAGAAGAGCGCGAAGGCTTCCAGAATTTCCTCGACGCCGGTTTCGTCGATACGTTCCGGAAGTTCACGCAGGGTAATGGTCATTACACCTGGTGGAGCGTGTTCTCCGGGGCCCGCGCCCGCAACGTGGGATGGAGAATCGATTACTTCCTGGTCTCAGGTGCGCTGAGCAAGTCCGTCAAGGCGGCGGAGATTCATTCGGATGTGATGGGCAGCGATCACTGCCCGGTGAGTATTACGTTGGCGAAGTGAGGGGCGGCGGCTCAGTGATCGAAATCGAGCCGCTGCAGCAGGCCGTGCTGGCGTGCGACCTTGAAGTTCAGGCGCCAGATGTTGTCGGTCCACTCGAAACTCTCGCCGGCCGTGCGAGTGAATTGCATGTGATAAATGAGTTCGGCGCGCACGTAATGGCCGATCACCCAGCCCAGCCCGCCGCGCAGCCGCGCGAGGTCCGATATGTCGCGATCGGTGCGATAGAACACTTCGACATCGGCGATGCCGTACCAGGCACCCGGCTGGTTGGCTTTCTCTGTTAGAGCGAACTCCGTGCCGAGCCGGTCGCGAAAGCGGAAGAACTCCTTGTCCTCGGCCCCGTCGAAATCCTGGATGCGGTACTCCATGCGCGCCAGGTTGTAGAAGGTCAGGCGCTGGTTGCGGATGAAATAGTTCTTCAATCCCACGAGCGGCCGATATTCGTTGATGTCGGGTGAGCTCTCGTTGTCCGTTCGCACGTTGAGCAGCACGCTCCACAGCTCGGCCTCCTTCGAGGAAGGAAACACCGCCGAGGCGCGGTCACAATCCGTAGCGGGGGCAACGGGACGCAGGCCAGGCCAGGGAAGGCTTGCCCGCTATCCGGCTCTGGTCACAGCGCCGCGATCAGACTCATCGCCGCGGCGGGTGCGCGTTCCTTCGCACCGTTGATGAAATAGATGAACACGTCGCGCGGCGCCGCCTTCGCGGGTTTCGTTTTCTCCACGCGCGGCAGATCGTCGGGTTCGGCACCGGTCGCCCAAATCCTTGCGCGCTCTGACCAATCACGGATTGCCGACGACGGGTAACCCGTCGGCTCGCTCGACACGCTACGGCGCAGGCGTGCGTAGATGAATCGCCCCGTTGCATCCGCGAAGCCGGGATAGCTTTCATCGTCTTCGAGTACGACGGTCACCGCGCGCTCGTGCGTGATTTCAAGGAAGCGTGGCGTCGTGAAGCTCTCGTGTCTCACCTCGACGGCGTGACGCAGGCGCACCCCGTTGGCTGCGCCGGGCAGCAAGTCGAGAAAGCGCTGCATGTCATCGGCGTCGAAGGCGTGTTTGGGTTCGAGCTGCCACAGGAGCGGCCCGAGTTTGGCGCCGAGTTCCGTGATACCACTGTCGATGAACCGCTGCAGGTGCGGACCCGCTTCGGCGAGAACCCTGCGCTGCGCCACGAATCGGGGCGCCTTCAGCGAGAACATGAAGTCGTCCGGCGTTGCTTCGCGCCACTTTGCGTACACGTCCGGTTTCTGCAGGCGATAGAACGTGCTGTTGATCTCGATCGCGGTCACTTTCGTGCTTGCGTAAGCGAGCTCGTCCTTCTTCGCCACACTCTTCGGATAGAACGTCTCGCGCCACGGCTCGTAGTTCCAGCCGCCGATGCCCACCCGTATCCGCCCCTGTCCGCCCATGCGCTGCCGTCTCCGTTGCCGTGGTTTTGCCGACGACGCCTCGCGCTATGTAGAAGCCCCGTTGCGTCCGTCGGGAGATCGCGGCACAGATTAACCGGTCCGCGCGCGAGGGGGCAGGAGTTGCCGGTCAGCCCCTCTAATGGAGGTGACCTTGCGGCGGCCGCGTCAGCGCCAGCCGCTGGCAATTCAAACAAGGGGGAGTTCTCATGCCGTCACGGAATACCTGGCTTGCTGCCGCCGTTTCTGCATCGCTCTGTATGCTGTGTGCCGCTTCGGCGACAGCTGCGGCGTCGACGCAATTCGATATACCCGCCCAATCGCTCTCTTCCGCGCTGCGCGTCTACGCCGAGAAGACGGGCGAACAGGTCGTTTTCTTTTCCGAGATCGGCGCAGGCAAGCAGTCCCAGGGCGTGCAGGGTCGCTACTCGAACGAGGAGGCGCTGCAGCGGCTGCTGAACAACACCGGGCTGCGAGCGCGTCGCGTCAACGATCGTACGATCGCGATTGCGCAGGCAGCCGACGCGGGTCCGGCCGCGACGGCCGAATTCGCTGCTCTGCAGCCCATGGCGCTGGCCGCACAGGCTCCAGCTCCCGCCCCGCAAGCGACGACCGCAGCGGCGTCGCCTCCGGCTGAAACTTCAGATGCGTTGTTCGGCGTCGAGGAAGTCGTCGTCACCGGTACCGCCGTTTCCGAGCGTACGAAGTTCGATTCCAGCGTCGCCATCTCCACTTTCGATGCGGATGCGATCGCGCAGCAGGCACCAGCCAGTTCGGCTGACCTGATCGCGCAGGTGCCTGGCTTCTGGGTCGAATCCACGGCCGGTACGACACAAGGCAATGTGTTCGCTCGCGGCATCATCCAGGACGGCGGCTATCGCTACGTCGCTCTGATGGAGGACGGGATTCCGATCTATCCCGTGTTCGAGCTGTCGTTCTACAACCCCGACCAGTTCGTGCGCGTCGATGAAACGATCTCGCGTGTCGAGGCGTTGCGCGGCGGCACGGCGCCGATCTTTACCGCGGGCGCGATCGGCGGCGCGGTCAACTTCGTCACGAAGAAGCCCGGCAACGAGTCCGAGGGCGTGGTGAAGTTCGGCATCAGCGACTATTCGATGTATCGCGGCGATTTTGCGTGGAGCGGTCCGATCAGCGATCAGTGGGGTCTCGCGTTCGGTGGGTACTATCGAACTTCAGATGGCATTCGCGATCCCGGATATACCGCTGACGAAGGCGGCCAGATCCGCGCGAAGCTGCTGCGCCAGTTCGACGGCGGCGAACTCGAGTTCTTCGTCAAGTACATCAACGATCGATCGTTGTTCGCGGTCCCGATTCCGTTGCAGGGCAGCGCGTCGGATCCCGATGCGATCAACGGCCAGGATGCCGGTACCTACTCTTTGCACAGTGCGAATCTCGCGCGCGCTGGCTTGCCCGATTCCGCTGCCGAGCTGGGACTGCAAGGCTCGAGTCTCGAGGATGGCATTCACCCCGATCTCGCAACGGGCGGCTTCCGGTTCCAGTGGGACATCAATGACACGGTCAACTTCACCAATCTCGCGCGCTACACCGACGGCAGCGTGCGCTTCGACGGCATTTTCCCGGGCGATCCGCCGGTGCTCGGCGCCGACTTCGCAGCGGGCCGTGGGGTTGCGCCGAACTTCACGTATGTGGACGGCGGCGGCGCTTACGCAGCAAATCAATTCGTGCAGAACCACGGCCACTGGGTCGTGAACAAGGAGTACGAGGCGTTTCAGGACGACATCCGCTTCAACCTGGACCTCGGGTCGAACAACCTCACGCTCGGTCTCTATTACGCCGACTACTCCATGGAGGATCGCTGGAGCCTCGGCAATCTGATGCTCATGGATGTGAGCAGCCGGCCGTCGCGTCTGTTGCTGCCGGGTGTTACCGATCCGGAGGGCTTCACCCAGTATTCCTTCTTCAATCTCGCCGCGGACTACGAAGCGACGGAATGGTCGCTGTATGCCTCGGATGAGTGGCAGGTCACCGATGCATTCCGCATCGATCTGGGTGTTCGCTACGACGATGAGGACATCGAAGGAACGATCAGCGTGCCGACCGCGGTGGATCTCGACGGCAATCCGGCGACGACCTACGACGCAGGAACATCGCTCGCTTTGCTGGCGCCCGCCAACAGCGTGGACGAGAGTTTCGACAACCTAGGGTGGTCGATCGGTTTTAACTACGAGTTCACGGACAGCCAGGCGTTTTTCGGCCACTACACCGAATCGGCGAAGCTGCCGCACTTCGATGATGTGCGAAATGGTGTGCTGGAGAAGGACAACGTCAGCAACGTGGAGCTCGGGTACAAGGTCTCGTTCGACACGATCGCAATGTTCGCGACGCTGTTCCAGACGGAGTTCGACAATGTGCCCTTCCAGGACATCCTGGCGGACGGATCGACGGTCGTGCGGCGGGCACAAACCAAGACGCGCGGCATCGAGCTGGAGGGCGAGTGGCTGCCCGTCGAGTCGCTGAACATCCGCTTCACAGCCACGTGGCAGCAACCAGAATACGAGAACTTCACCGGCACGAATGCCAACGGCACGCCGTTCGACAACACCGGCAACACGATCCGCCGCATTCCGGAAGTCATGGGCCGGCTCACGCCGACCTGGTACTTCATGGATTCACGCGGCCGGCTGTACCTGACCTACACCTACGTCGGCAAGCGCTTCTCGAACGACGAGAACACGATCGAGCTGCCGTCGTACTCGAAGGTCGATGCCGGCGTGATGTTCGACATCACCGAGGCATTCAGCGTGCAGTTGTCCGGAGACAATCTGACTGACGAAGTCGGACTCACCGAGGGCAATCCGCGCACGGATGTCGGTGCCGGTGGCATCGGAGCGGTGTACATGGCGAGGCCGTTGTTCGGGCGATCGTTCATGGGGTCGGTGACGTTCAAGTTCTGAGTTGCCGTCATCCCGCGCACGCGGGAATCCATCCTTCGTCATCCCCGCGTAGGCGGGATCCATCTTCCCGAAGAGATGGATTCCCGCTTTCGCGGGAATGACGAACCTGTAGCATCTTCCGCATGAAACTCATCCCCAGCCGCACGGACAAATCCCTGGCACGCCCACGTCCTCCGCTCTTCATCGTCTCCTGCGTGCTCGCGCTGCTCGCAGCGTGTGCAACGGCGCCTCAACCCAAGGTTCCTGCGACTCCCTCCCAGCTCTACGGCGAGCTGTTCGAAGCCGTGCAGACGCAGCGCGTCTTCCCTGACAGCAAAACCTTTGTGGATGCAGTCGCGAAGCGCGAGCCTGCCGAGATCGTGGCGGCGTACAGGAAGGAACGCAGCACGCCGGGCTTCGATCTGCATGCCTTCGTCAAACGCGAGTTCGACCTGCCCGTTGCCGCCGGTGCGGAATATCGGAGCGATCCGGGCGAGAACGTCACGCAGCACATCGATCATCTCTGGTCGGTGCTGACGCGCGATCCTGCCGTGGAGATCGAGTACTCGAGTCGATTGCCGCTGCCGCAGCGGTACGTAGTGCCGGGCGGGCGTTTCAACGAGATGTACTACTGGGACTCGTACTTCACGATGCTCGGGCTTCAGGCGAGCGGGCGACACGATCTCGTGCGGTCGATGTGCGACAACTTTGCGCTGCTCATCGAGCGCTACGGTCACATTCCCAACGGTAACCGCAGCTATTATCTCAGCCGTTCGCAGCCGCCGTTCTTCGCGGCGATGGTCGAGTTGCTCGCGGCGCATGAAGGCGATGCCGCGTACGCGCGCTATCGAAACGCGCTGCTGCTCGAGTATGAGTTCTGGATGGATGGCAGCGAGCGGCTGAATGCGGGGATGCCCGCGCACCGGCGAGTCGTGCGCATGCCGGATGGGTCGATACTCAATCGGTACTGGGACGATCGTGCGACGCCCCGCGAGGAATCGTATGCCGAGGACGTGGCGACGGCGCAAGCGTCGCGGCGGCCGGCTGAAGAGGTGTATCGGAATCTGCGCGCCGCGGCCGAAAGCGGCTGGGATTTCAGCTCGCGCTGGTTCGCGGACGGCAAGACGCTGGCGACGATCCGGACTGTCGACCTGGTGCCCGTCGATCTGAACGGCCTGTTGTATTCGCTGGAGCAAGTGCTCGCTCGGGCCCACGCAGACTCACCCGCGAGGGCGGAGGAATTCCGTGCGCGTGCGGGGGATCGCCAGGCGGCCATTCACAAGTATCTCTGGAATTCCCAGGTCGCTGCGTTCACCGACTACTCGTGGCGAGAGAATCGCGCAGGCGCGCAAGTCACCGCAGCGGCTGTCGCGCCGTTGTTCTTCGGCATCGCGACGGACGAGCAGGCGAGGGGAGTCGCGACCGCGGTGAAGGGCCAGTTGCTCGCCGCTCACGGGGTCCTCACGACGACTCATGCAACAGGCCAGCAATGGGATGCACCGAACGGCTGGGCGCCTTTGCAATGGATGGTGATCGAAGGCCTCCGTCGGTATCACAACGAGCCGCTCGCCAATGAGATCGCCACCCGGTGGGTAAAGCAGAACCTCGCGGTCTACAAGGCGACCGGCAAGCTCGTCGAGAAATACGATGTGGTTACGGGCGGTGGCGCAGCGGGCGGCGGGGAGTATCCGCTGCAGGATGGGTTCGGTTGGACGAATGGAGTGCTGCGGGCGCTGCTGGAACGGTATCCGGCACAGTAGGAGCGTGGTCACTCGTCATTCCCGCTTTCGCGGGAATGACAGAGTATTTCATTTCTTCTCCACCGCCGCCGTCCCGATCAGCAGATCCGACGACGACAGCTTCCATCCCTTCTCATCCGCTTCGACATTGATCGCCTGATCGGTGCGAAGGAACTCGATCAGCGACGCGGGATCGTTGGCGTCGAACACGCCGGTGATGCGGCGGTCCTTCAGTGAACTCGTCGTGAGGCGGATCGTGCGGGTGTGATACCGCGCAAACTCGGCAGCGACAGTGTCGAGCGGCGTGTTGTCGAAAATCAGCCGGCGATCGGTCCATGCGATCGCCTTGACCGGATCGACCGCTACGACAGTAGGTGTTGCTCGGTCGCGGGCGATCACCGCTTGTTCGCCCTGGCCGAGCTCGACGGGATTCGCCGCAGCGATCGTTGCTCCACGATCGGCGGCCGGATGATCCGACACCCGCACCCGACCCTCGAGGACGGTGACGACAGTTTTTGTGTCGCGAACGTTGACGTTGAAAGCCGTACCGACGGCGACGATGTCCGTGCCGCCGACGCGGACGCGAAACGGCCGCTGCGGATTCTTTGCGACGCGGAAGATCGCTTCGCCGTGAGTCAGGACGACCTGCCGCTCGTCATCGCTGTAATGCGTCTGCAGGCGCGACTGGCTGTTGAGCTCGACGATCGAGCCGTCCGCGAGCGTCACCGAGCGCTGTTCGCCGGTCGTCGTCGCGTAGGTATTCGCTTCGTTCGCGCGCCAGGACTGGAATGCCAGCAGGGATCCGCCGATGACTGCTACAGCCACCGCTGCAGCAGCCAGATAGATGCGCCGTTGAGGTTTGCGGCGTTGTGCGCCCGGTAGCAATGCGACGTCAGAACCCGTGGCTGCGGCAGCAACGAGATCAGCGACGGAATCGAGGGGCCAGGCCTGATGGCGACGAAGCCTGCGCTCGAGCGCGCTCAGGCGCAGAAATTCTTCGACATTGAGCGTCGAGCTGCGCAGCCACTCGAGAAACCGGGTCCGGTTGTCCTCGCTTGCATCGTCCTCGAGCAGCACCAGCCACTGCGCTGCTTCTTCGGCAGCGCGATGAGCGGGTGAGTCAGGGCGCAAACGTTTCATAGCGTGGTCCGATCCGTTGTGAGGTACTCGCGCAGCTCGACGTAGCCGCGCGAAACGCAGCGCCGAACCACGCGAGGCGTAATCCCCATCTGCTCCGCGATCTCCTGGTGCGTGAGTCCGTCGCGGAGCTTCAGGAACAGGACACCCCGTACCATCGGCGACAATCTGCGCAGCGCCGCATCGAGCTGGGCGCTGAACTGCATTTCATCGAGCTCCGCTTCGGGTGATGCCTCCGCGAGCAGCGATTCGAGTTCATCGGCACCGTGTGGCTTGCTGTTGCACGCACGCAGGCGCCATTCAGACGCCACGTTCGTGGCAACGCGGTACAGGTAGGCCTGGGGCTCGGCGATGGAATCGAAGCCCTCGACGCGCAGCAGCCGCAGGTAGACCTCCTGCGCGAGATCCTGGGCATCGATGCGCGCAGGCACGCGACGCTCGAGGAAGCGGGTCAGTCCGCTGTTCCACTTGCGTACCCAGCCTGCGATGCGTTCGCCGCGGTCGTGCACGAGTCCGTATCCCCAATACGTGCCTGTCCGATGATATGACGGGGTGAGGCCCGGAAGCTGCCCTCAAGAGGCGATGAGCGGCGAGCGACGAGCTGTGAGCCAGAGGGCTGGTGGTGACGCGCCGCTCTCCGGCTCATTGCTCGTCGCTCCGCCAGTGTCCTTCCGGACAGAATTCGTCCCGTTTTCGCCGGTTGCGCCGCACCCAAAAGTGTCCGCATGTGTCCGATTTATCAGGGAGTTGCAACTCTTCGAGGGCCGTGCGATATAACCGGCCGACGACGTGTGGAAGGGAAGGAATTGGGGAGTGCGTATGCGTAAGTTGGCCGCATTGATCGTGGTGCTCGGCCTCGCGGGCTGGTCGCTGAGCGACGGCGAAGTTCTCGCAACCCTCGCAGAGCGTCTCGACCTCGATGGGGGTCCGAATTGCATGGCGCGTGCCGAGCCTCTCTGCCCGCTCTGCTGATCGCGATCCGAACGAGCTGAACCTGCCCGCGCCAGGGACGGTCGCTTTTTACTCCTCGAATCGGGCAGGACGATGAAACTCTATTTCAATCCCAAGAGCCGGGCCGTCATCGCCAAGTGGATGCTGGATGAGTGCGGCGCTTCCTACGAGCTGGTGCCGATCGACCTCGAGAAGAAAGAACAGAAGTCGCCCGGGTACCTCGCCATCAATCCTGCAGGGAAACTTCCTGCACTCGTCGACGGCTCGACGAAGATTTTCGAGAACGCCGCCATCGGCCTGTACGTCGGCGACAAATTTCCTCAAGCGAAAGTCGCTCCCCCGGTCGGCAGTCCGGACCGCGGTCGCTATCTCTCCCTCATGGTCTATTCGACGTCGCAGCTCGAGCCGTCGATGGGCGATGCACTCACGAAGCAGCCGACGACGTCAGCGCGCGGGTGGACCGATTTCGAGACTGTGAAGGATGTGATCGAACGCGAGCTCGGCGACGGACCATATCTCTTCGGCGAGCAATTCACGCTCGCCGACATCATGAATGGATCGATGTTTCTGTGGGCGAGGCTGTGGGGGACACGCAGCGAGCGCCCGAAGCTCGAGGCATGGCTCGACAGGCTGGCGGCCCGGCCGAAGGCGATGAAGTTTTAGCCAGCCAGCCGTTAGCCCGCTAGCCAGGGGCTCAGAATCGTCATTCCCGCGAACACGGGAATCCCTCCGAGTCAGACCGAAGCCGGCACCCCAGTCGCCCGGCTCGCGCGAATGCGTTCCCACACGCGTTCATGAAAGAAGTACCCGACCGAATTGCACAGCGGCTCGATCAGCGCGACCGCACCACCGACCATGACGCTTCCCGTCATGAGATAGACGACCGTGAAAGCGATGCTGATGTGCATCGTGGTGAAAGTGACTGTCTTGAGCATGATGGCGATCCTCTGAATCAGATGATAGCCATTCTCATTTGGCGGGCAATTGGACGTTTAAATGGGAGGGATAGGGAAGGACGAAGAGGGGAGCCAGTTGGCTGGCGACCGTCCGTCATCCCCGCGCAGGCGGGAATCCATCTTTCTTCCGGACCCGGATGGACTCCCGCTTTCGCGGGAGTGACGGGCCGTGAACTTACTTTGGTGCCGAGCCGTGGATTCCCGCTTTCGCGGGAATGACACTCCTCCGACTCTGGCCAGTTAGCCAGTTGGCCAGTTGGCCAGCGCGCAGGAGGACGGCCGCAAGGCCGTCCCCCTGAGCGACTCTTACTGAATCACGATGTTGTCGCCCAGCCCTCCATCCAGGACATCCAGTCCCAGACCGCCGATCAGGACATCATCGCCAGCGCCGCCGAGCAGCGTGTCGTTGCCTTCGCCGCCGATCAGCACATCGTTGCCGTCGCCGCCGTCGGCGGTCAGCAGGATGCTGCCGAGCGTGAGGCCCGATGCTTCGATGACGTCGTCGCCGGCCAGGCCGTTGATGACGATGCGATCGTTCGCTGCTTCGAAGCCGCTGATGATGATGCGCGTCGCGAGGCCGTTCACCACGACGGAGCCGTCGGCTTCCCTCGACAGGAAGATCACGTCGTCGCCGTTCGTTGCGTTGATGACCACGGTATCGGCCGCCGCGTCGCCCACGCCGCCGTTGCCGGCGAGGTTGATGTTGACGTCCTGGACATCCGTGCCGCTCATGTCGTTGACGACGATGGTGTCGGCGCCGCCGAGCGCGTTGAAGTCGATGCTCTCGACGTCGTTCAGATCCATCAGGACGTTGGCGACGTTGCGGAAGAACAGGGCACGGCCGCCGTTCGCGGAGATCGTGACGTTCTCGGCTACGTTCGCGCCGTTGAACAGCATCGTGTCGAAGCCGGCCTGGCCCTCGAGCGTGTCGTTGTCGTCGCCCGGGTTCCAGACGAACGTGTCATCGCCCGCGCCCATGAGTGCCACGTCGTTGCCGTCGCCGCCGTTGAAGAAGTCGTTCCCGGCGCTGCCGATCATCAGATCGTTGCCGAGACCGCCGTTGATCGTCAGCTCCATGTGACCGGCCCGCAGATCGCTCGCATCGATCGTGTCGTTGCCGCCCAGGCCGTTGATCGTCAGGCGATCGGTGCTTTCGGCGTGGTCGATCCATACGACGTCAGGTCCCTGCGTGACGGCGACCGAATCGCCAGCACTCAGGACGGCAATGGCGCTATCGCCGTTGGAGCCGTTGACGGTCACCGTGTCCACGGCGCCATCGCCCGCGTTGGCGTCGACTGGGCCCGCCAGGTTGATCGCGATGGAATCGATGTCGGTGCCGGTGAGGTCGCCGACGACGATGTTGTCAGCGCCGCCAAGCGCGTTGAACGTGATCTGTTCGACGTCGTCCATGTCCATCGTGACGTTCGCCACATCGCGCAGGAACAGAGCACGTCCCCCGTTCGCAATGATGTTGATGTTCTCGCTGGCATTGGAACCATTGAAAAGCATCTCGTCCAGACCGTCCTGGCCTTCGATGGTGTCGTTGCCATCACCCGGATCCCACTGGAACACGTCGTCGCCAGCGCCGAGGAAGGCAGTGTCGTTGCCGTTGTCGCCGAAGACGAAATCGTCGCCGGTGCCGCCGAAGATCACATCCGCGCCCTGGCTGCCGAAGATGCGGTCATTGCCCGCGCCGCCGTCGAGCGTCAGTCGCGAGACACCCGCGGGCAACGTAGTTGCCGTGATCGTGTCGTCGCCGCCGAGCGCATTGACGACCAGCGAATCGTTGGCGCCTTCGCTGTTGGTGATGTTGATCTGCGCCGGAAGTCCGAGGACCGACACCGCAGTGCCGGCGCCCACGACATCGATGGACTGATTGCCGTTGGTGCCGTTGGCAATCACGACATCCGCCGCAGCGTCGCCCGTGGTGCCGCCGATCGTGCCGGACAGGTTCACATTGACTCGCGTCACGTCGGTACCGCTCAGGTCGTTGACCGTCACCGTGTCCGTGCCGCCGAGGGCATTCAGATCGAGGGTTTCGACATCGTTCAGATCCATGACGATGTTGCCGAGGCTGCGCGTGAAGAGTACGCGGCCGCCGTTCGCGGATGCCGTGAAGATCTCGTTGCCAGCGCTGCCGTTGAACAGCATGCGGTCCGTGCCCGAGCCGCCCTCGACCACGTCGCTGCCGTCACCCGGATCCCACTGGAACACGTCGTCGCCGGCGCCGAGCAAAGCAGTGTCGTTGCCCTGCTGGCCGTCGATGAAGTCATTGCCTTCGCCGCCGATGAGCAGGTCGTTGCCGTTGCTGCCGAGGATCGTGTCGTTGCCCGTGCCGCCATCGACCTTGACGCTGATCAGCGCCGCCAGGTTGCCGGTTGCGGAGAACGAGTCGTCGCCGCCGCCCATGTTGAGCTCGAGATTCTCCATCGTGCCGAGATCGAGCGAGAAGGGTGCGGGGTTGAGGCGGTCGAAACGGACACGGGTGCCGTTCGCCGTGACAGTGAACTGCTCAGTGCCGTTGCCGCCGTTCACGACGGTGGTGTCGATGCCCTGGCCGCCTTCATACAGATCGGTGTCGTCGCCGGGATTCCAGATGAAGCGATCGTTGCCGGCTTCACCGAAAACCTGGTCGTCCGCGTCGCCGCCGGTCAGCACGTCATCGCCTGCGCCTCCGAACAGGAAGTCATTGCCACCCTTGCCGAGCAGCGTGTCGTTGTCGGCCTGGCCGAAAAGCATGTCGGCGCCTGAGCCGCCGGTGAGCACGTCGTTGCCTGCGCCACCGAACAGATTCGCGCGCGGCAATGCGCCGTTCGCTTCATTCAGTGTGATCGTGTCGTTGCCCGCCTGGCCGAACACCTGCATCAATGTGGTGTTTGCGACAGTCGGCGTGCCGCCGGTGACGGCGACCGCACCGCCGTTGACGAGGATCGCGCCCGCAGCGTTGCGGCTGAGCTCGACGTTGTTGTTCAACGAGTCGCCGAACACGGTGAGCTGGCCGGCACTGAACGTGCCGACGACGGCCTGGATCGTGAACTCTCCGTCGGTCGACGCGGCGCCGACCGCAGTGCTCGATTCGACGGTCGGTGCGGCCGCCAGCGTGATGGACTGCTTCGGCGCGGGGCGCTCGAAGGTTGAGATGAGGGTTTGCTGATCGAACGCGATCAGCGCGTCGGCCGCCTCCGTGGCGACACTATCTTCGATACGAGACGTGGACATCGATTGCTCCTGGTGATGAAACGAGGGTCGTGGAAAGTCACGGTTCGCGCATGGCGCGATTCGCGAAGGTCGTGAACGGCTTCGCGAGATAGGCAAACAGGGTCCGTTCCGGCGTCGTCACGAAAACTTCGGCGGGCATGCCGGCGCGCAGGCGAAACTCGGGATGCTCGCGCAGCGGGGTCGCGTCGACTTCGATGGTCGCGACGAACCAGGACTCGCCGGTCTCCGGGTGGCTCACGCGATCCGGTGATACGAAGGAAACGCGGGCAGGCAGCGGCGGCGCGGTGTTCGCATCGAAAGCGGCGATACGAACTTCCGCGGCTGAGTCCGTGAACACGTGATTGATGTCCTGCGGTCGCACGCGTGCTTCGACGACGAGTTTCTCGTTCGTCGGGAGAATGTCGAGGATTGCTTCGCGCGGTCCGATGACTTCTCCTACCGCAGCGACTCGCAATGCCATGACTTCGCCGTCCACCGGGGCGCGAACCATCTGTCGCTCCACCTGGTCGCGTGATGGACGCAGACGCTCCTCGATCTCGCGGATGCGGGCCGATGCTTCGCGCAGCTCGTCGGTGGCAACCTGCTGGTACTGATTTCGAGCCTGCGCCATCCGCGCCTGAAGCTCGCCCATGCGCTGGCGGGCGAGCGCGAGCTCGCTGCGGCTCTCGCCGACGCGGCTGCGATAGTCGGCTTCTGTTCTCTGAAGCTGCAGAACGCGTGCTTTCTGCACATAGCCGCCGCTCACGAGCTTCTCGTTGATCTGCAACTCTTCATGCGCCAGCGACGCGGCGGATTCGGCCGAATCGATCTGAAGCTTCAGTCCGTCGGCCTGGCTGCGCGCTTCGTTGGCCTGTTCCTGCAGGGACAACAATTGTTCGTTCAGCGTGCGCTGGCGTGCAGCGAAGAGAGCGCTCTCACGCAGGAAGTGTTCGCTGTCGCGGCTCGCCGGAACGAGTTGCGTCGGCAGATCGAAGCGCGGCTGCAGCGACGCCTCGGTGGAAGCTCTAGCGGCGCGGATCTGTTCGGCGAGCAACTGGTCCTTCAGCAGGCTGAGTTCGGCGTCGTTGCGAACGGAACCGACGACGACCAGCGGATCGCCGGCCCGGACACTCTGACCGTCGCGCACCAGGATTTCGCGAACGATGCCGCCTTCCTGGTGCTGCACGGTCTTGCGGTTCAGCTCGACCTTGAGCTGAGCCGGTGCGATCACGGCGCCCGACAACGGGGCGGTGAAGCACCAGATGCCGACAACGGTGCCGATCGTCGCGACGGAAACGAGCGCCCGACGAGTGAGCCCGCGAAGTTCGCCGCGGTCCCCGGAGTCCGCTGCGGGCGTGTCGAGCAACTGCTCGAACGAAGTGGCCTTCGACGTCTTCATGCGGTGGCTTCCGTTGCGGGAGTAGCAGGGGTGACGACGCGAACGCGCGGCGTCAGCGAGAGCAGGCGAGGCAGCACGGTGCCTGTCAGGCCGTACGCCTCGAGGGCCCCCTCGTTGAGGAGTGCGAGCTTGTCGAGCTGCGACATGAGTGCCGGGCGGTGGCTGACCATGACGAGCGTGATGCCGCGCGCCTTGAGGTCCGCGAACGCCGCGAGCAGCGCCGCTTCGCCTTCGGCATCGAGATTCGCGTTGGGCTCATCGAGCACGACCAGCCTCGGGCGGCCGTAGAGCGCACGCGCCAGCGCGATGCGTTGCCTCTGCCCGCCCGAAAGCACTGCGCCGAGCTCGCCGATCTGCGTGTCGTACCCATTGGGCAGACGCAGGATCATTTCGTGAGCGTGAGCGAGCTTTGCGGCTTCGATGACCTTGTCGGAATTCACTTCACCGAGACGTGCGATGTTCTCGGCGACGGAGCCGGCGAACAGGCCAACATCCTGCGGCAGATAGCCGATGTACTCGCCGAGCGCGTCGCGATCCCACTGCGCGATATCCGCGCCATCGAGACGGACTACGCCGGATTGCGGCTGGCGCAGGCCGAGCATCAGTCGGATCAGCGTCGTCTTGCCCGAAGCACTGGGGCCGATGATGCCGAGACTTTCACCGGGCATGAGCGAGAGGCCGACGCCTTTGATGAGTGCGGGGCGATTCGATGCCAGCGTGTAGACCACACGTTCGAGATCGAGTCGGCCACTGGGAGCGGGCAGCTTCACGTTCGACGGATCGCGATCAGCGGATGCTTGCGGCTCAGTGAGCCGGGTCCATGCGCCCCGGGCTTCGAGAAAGCCTCTCCAGCCGGAGATGAGTTGCTCAACCGGTTGTAGTGCGCGTCCGAGCAGCACAGTCGCTGCGATCATGATGCCGGCGGATGCTTCCGTGCCGATGACGAGCCACGCCCCGACGCCGAGAAGCAGAACCTGCAACGCCTGGCGCGACATGCGGGCAACGGCGCCCAGCAGGGACGTCGAACGGCTGAGCTGCGCCTGCGTCTCGAGCATTGCCTCGTGACGACGCTGCCAGCCAGCGATGGCGGCGCGCGCCATTCCCATGCCGGCGATCGACTCGGCGCTTCGTGTAAGTGACTGCGTATGACGCTGGATCGCACGGGATTGCTCCAGCGATTGCGCCGTCCGCTCGCGCGTCAGCTTCTCCGTGATGAATCCGAGGATGACCAGCGCCAGCGCACCGCACGCGGCGAGCACGCCAAGGACTGGATGCATCAGCCCGATGACGAGCAGATAGATGGGCAGCCACGGTGCATCGAAGAGCGCGACGATGCCGGTGCCGCCAAGAAAGTTGCGCAGCAACGAGATGTCGCGCAGCGCTTCGCCCGAGTGACCGTTCGTCGATGAAGCCGCAGTGCGCAAGGCGCTCGAGAGTGCCGCGGGCGAGAGCTGACGATCGAGCGAACGGCCAGCCCAGGCCAGCGAGCGGGTTCGCACCGTGTCGGCGAAGTAACCCAGGAGCAGGGCGAGCGCGACGAAAGCGCTGATCATGACGAGCGTTTCGACGCTTCTGCTCGCGAATACGCGATCGAACACCTGCATCATGTAGAGCGCGGGTACCAGCAGCGCCAGGTTCAATATCAGGCTCGCAACAGCGGCGAGCAGCACGAAGGGCCGGATGCGTTTCAGGAAGAGCCAGCGCATGAGTTCGTTTCCCCGTCTTGTATGGCAGGGAGTTTTCGCCCGGCGGCTCACAGCGTCTGCTGACTTTGGTCAGGTCACGGCGCTGCCCGGAGTCATCAGCCCGTACGACACGCTATAGTTGCCCGATGCGAAAACACGGAAAGAATCTCTCCCTGCTTTGCTCCGCGGCCTTGCTGGCCGGAGGCTTTGCTGCTCGAGTGGCGTGCGCAGAGCCTTCGCCAGTGAACGTCGAGCCGCCGCCTACGGCGGAAGTACTAGTAACGGCGGAGCGTCCGGGGCCGCGGCTCTGGCAGGTGACGAGCGGCGAGCACACCGTGTGGATTCTTGGGACGCAATCGCCCTTGCCGCAGAAGCTGCGGTGGCGTTCGGCTGAGGTGGAAGCAGCCATCGCCGGCGCCGATGAGGTGCTGGGCGCCTACACAGTTTCACTGCGGATGGGTTCGCAGGAGTGGCAGCGCACGTCGACGACGCTCGAAGAGGATCTGCCGCGCAAGGTCTACGTCCGCTGGACGAAGATGCGCGACCGGTACATCGATCCTCGAATCCCGACCGACGAGTTATTGCCGGCGTCCGCGGCGTACCTGTTGCAGATGAGCGCTTTCGAACACAACGGCATGACGTCGAGCGACGAGGTCTGGCGCACGATCTACGGACTCGCGCGATTGCATGATGTGCCCATCAGGCCGCAATCGTACGAAGTCGAGTCTCCGGTGACGAAAGTTTCAAAGCGCACGGCACGAGAGGCCGGCGTACGCTGTCTCGTGCAGACGATGGACCGTCTGGATGTGGACATGACGGAATCGCGGCGCCGCGCCGAAGCGTGGGCCGACGGTGACATGAAGATGCTGCGGCAGCTCGCACGCAGCGATCAGTCGTATTCGGAAACGCTCGCGCGCAGCTGGCCGTTTCTGAGCGACAAGGATGTCGATCGTCTGATCGGGCAGGAGACCACGCGCCTGGCGGCTGTCATCGAGCGCGCAATGATCCGCAATCGCCGCACGTTCGCAGCGTTGCCAGTGCACATGCTGATGAAGGAAGACGGCGTGTTGTCGATCCTGCGAGCGGCGGGTCACCGGGTGGAAGAGCCGGTCGACTGAACAGGTTCTGCCGCTACGGGAGTTGGCGGAGTCGCAATTGCGCAGGGCGCTTCGTGAAGCAGCGAAGCGAGCGCGGCGCACGCATCGACTCCTGAGGACGTTGGTGGTGACACGCTCAGCAATTGCTGAAGCCGATCGGATCGCAGGCGCCGATCCCGCGCCATCAACAGCGCAACCGTGCCCGTGACGCCTGCGGTTGCAAGCGAATTGCCGGATATGAAGTCGTACCGTCCCTTGGGCGCCAGCGTGAGCACATCCGTCCCTGGAGCGAGCAGCGCTCCAGGCTTCGACAAGCCTTGCGTGCTCGCTGCGACTTTCAGCACACCTGCAACGTCGGCCGGGAATGCATCCGCCGATGCCTGCTGGCCCGAGTCAGGGGGTGCCGCGCCAACGAACACCAGACCTCGTTCCTGACCGCGCATGACCAGCCGGGTGAGGAGAGGATCCGCGGGTCCGACGAGACTGAGGTTCACGACCTGGACGCGTGCATCGATCGCCGCGGCGAGTCCTTTTGCGAGCGTGAACGTATTGCACGCGGCGGAACCGCCAGATCCTTCGCGCTCCCAGCACGACTTGTATATGTGAAGCCGGGCCTCCGGCGCGATGCCGACGATGCCGATGCGATTGCCGGAATCCGCTGCAATGACGCCAGCGACCGCGGTGCCGTGACGATCGCGCCGGAAAGCTTCATCGTCCTCGTCGACGAAGTTGCGGCGGTCGGCGATGCGGCCGACGAGATCGGGATGATCGCTGTCGACGCCGGTGTCGATGACGGCGACATGAACACCCGCACCCCGCGACCAGCGATGCGCTGCGGCGACGTTCATCGTCGCGAGATTCGCCTGCAGTTCGCCGTACGGATCGTTGTAGGCCGCGGCTCGCGTTGCGAATACGTTCAGCGGCTGAGCGGACTCGACGCGTTCGTCGCTCCGGAGTTTCGCAAGCAGCCGCGCTGCGCTTTCTCCGGCGGGAATCCGGAAAACGACACAGTGAACGCTCAGTTCCGCGATCGGCCATCCGGAAACTTCATGCAACCCGTACTGGCGCTCGATCGAAGCAATGGCGCTGCGCGCTTGTGCGCCGACCGAGTACTGCGCTGATCCGTCGTAGCCGCGTGGAGTCGATCCGGCGCGGGGGGAACTTCGTTCGCCTTCGTTGCGAACGGTCACGATGACATAGTCATCCGGATGAGTGCGGGCGGCGACGGGCAGCGGGTCATCGACCGCTGAGGTGCTGGCGCAAGCGGCACACGTGAGAGCTGCGAGCAGAATAAGGAGCGAACGCATCACGGATCCGCAACGGCGACTTCAGCGAAGCGTACATCGGCCCGAGCGCGCAATCCTGCAACGGCATTGGCAACATCCTGTTCGCTCATCGTTTCCGGGAACGCCAGCGTGTAGACACCGGCTTCGCTCGGGCCGGCGACGATCTGCGCTTCCATGCTTCGCAGCAAGCTGACCAGATCACCCGTGGCCATCGAGGGCGAGAACACGACTCGCGCGGCGACTGCGTTCGAAGTCGGGACGGCGGCGGATGAGACAGTGGCGTAACGGGGCTCGGAACGAACCGACTGGAGCTTCCACGTCATCACGCCCGAAAGCGTGATCAATCCGACCGCCTGGACGACCACTGCCGCCACCAGCCAGCGGGTGCGCCTGGACTGACCTGGCTCCCGATCGGCCGGCGCCTGATCGTCCTGCTCGATTCGCGCCATCAGCTTGCGAAGCGACGCGTGCGGCGTCTGCACTACGCTGTCGTCTTCGCGAAGATGCTGTTGCAGCGCCTGCTGCGAGGTGTATTCCGACCTGCACTCGGCGCATTCAGCGAGATGCTTCTCGACGCGACTTGCCTGTCGCTCGTTCAGCGTGCCGTTCACGTGCCACGGGAGCAGGTTCCAGATCTCGCGGTGCAGTGCACGATGCTGCGATTCGAACTGGTCCCGCACGTCAGGCTCCGTTGGCAAGTTGGGAAAGCGCCGCCTTGAGTTTGCGGCGGGCGTAGAACATGCGGGTCTTCACCGTGTTCACCGGGCAACCCATGATGACGGCGATCTCTTCGCAGGAGTGACCCAGGTAGTAAGTGAACTCGATCACCGTGCGTTGTTCGATCGGCAGGCTCGCGAGGGCGCGATCGAGCCAGTCGCGAGTTTCGTCGACCGCGTAGAGATCATCAGCGACCGCAAATTCGCGCCCCGCGGCTTCGTCGAGTGTCGAATGCGCACCCGCCCGCCGCAGGGCCGTCAGTGCCTGCCGATAGCCGATGCCGAGAATCCATGTCGAGACCTGCGAGGCGCCGCGGAAGTCGCCGGCCTTCCTCCACACGGTCCAGAGCGTGTCGTTGATGATCTCGTCGGCGAGATCGCGGCGCGTCGTCAGCCGCGAAATGAACCGGCTGAGCCGGCGGTGATAGATGAAGTAGAGCTCGCGAAACGCGTCGCGGTCCTGCTGCGATACTCGCTTCAGCAGTCGCAGTTCGCGTTCATTCGACGATCCCGACCGCGATTCGGGGCGTCCCTGGGGGTCGGTGGGGTGCAGCACGGGAAATGTCGGCGGGTTCGTTGGCATGATGATGTCGGTCGGTGAGTACGCCGTTTCTCATGCCAGGTTCAATCGGTCAGAACCGCCAGGCCAGCGACCCGGTCCACTGGCCGTCCGGGACCGTTTCGTACCCATAGCCACTCTCGCGGGGCCGATCGGTGTCGATATAGGCCACCGAGAGAAGGGCGCGACCGAAAGAGCAGGCCACTCCCACGTTCCAGAACCAGTAGTTGGCGTCGAGGCTCGCGGGCAAATCGTAGTAGCCGAGACCCGCCGAGGCGGACAGCTTCCCGGCCAGCGGCTGGACTGCCGTCAGCTCGTATGACGTTGCACTTTCATTGAAGGCCCAGCGCCCCTGGGCGTGACCCGTGTAGTTCGGCGAGAACGCGATGGTTCCGAAAAGACGGGACCGATACCCGGCGGTCGCGATCACTTCGTCATAGTCGTAGCTGTACGTCCGCGGATCGTCCGGGTACGTGTAGTGAGTCAGTGCAACGCCGACATCCCAGTTATTGCCGAGCGTCCAGTCGCGTCGGATATAGAGATCGATTTCGCTCGCAGGGCCCTCGTCACGATCCATATCCGCCCGGGAGCTCCAGACACCGGCGGACCACCCGCCCGACCGATAGTGGAGGTCGGCCTGCAGCGCCGGATTGCCCTGGCTTTGCGAAACGCCGCGATAGAAATAATCGCTGGTGACGCCGATGGAGCCGCCGAAGTCGCCCGCCGTCGCGGCCGCAGGTATGCAGGCACACAGCCAAAGGGAGGCCAATGCGCGGCGATTCGCGGTCGAGGAACGCATTACCTTGCGAACTCCCGGATGCCATGTGGGATGGCCCGGTCAGTATAGCGCCGCCCGCCATTGCGGAATCCATGCGAGTTTGCGCAATGTCTCGTGTCGTCGCCGCGGCGCACACATACAATCCGCAACATGAGAAACATAATCATCGGGTTGCTGGCCCTCGGGTTGTGGCTCAACTGGGATCGGATCGACCGGTTCTTCGACGGCACCCCCGCAGTCACCGGCAGCGGCGAAGTGATCCTCTATTCCACCTCCTGGTGCGGCTACTGCGCCAAGACCCGCGAGCTCTTCGAGGACAAGGGCATTCCTTACAAGGAATATGACATCGAGAAGTCCGACGAGGGCCGTGAACGCTACGAAGCCCTCGGCGGCAACGGCGTCCCTGTGATCGATATACGGGGGACGGTCGTTCACGGATTCGACAAGGGGGAAATATTGGAGGCGTGGGAGGGATGATTTCCGTCACGACGTTCCTCGCCTTCGCGGCGGTCGCCTTCGCCATGGTGATCACGCCGGGCCCCAACATGGCGTACCTGGTGTCGAGATCGATCTGCCAGGGCCGGCAGGCGGGGATGATTTCGCTCGGGGGCATCGCGGCCGGATTCGCCGTCTACGTTTTGCTCGCGGCGTTCGGCATTACTGCTCTGTTCGCCGCGGTTCCTTATGCGTACGACGCGCTGCGTCTCGCAGGTGCGGCGTATCTGGGATATCTGGCGTGGAACGCTTTGCGCCCCGGCGGCGCGTCGCCGTTTCAGCCGCGTGCGCTCGACATCGATCCGCCTCATCGCCTGTTCGGAATGGGATTGCTGACGAGCCTGCTCAATCCGAAGATCGCGATGCTGTATCTGTCGCTGTTCCCGCAGTTCGTCGACCCGGAGCGCGGCAGTGTGCTACTGCAGAGCCTGCAGCTCGGGCTGACGCAGATCTGTATCAGCGTCACGGTGAACACCGCGATCATCTTCACTGCCGGAAGCTTCGCGAGCTTCCTTGCGACTCGCCCGTTGTGGAGTCGCATCCAGCGCTGGTTCATGGGCACGGTGCTGGGGCTGCTTGCACTGCGCATGGCGTTCGACACGCGTCGTTGACGACCCTCTGACGGCATGATGAAGCTGCTGCGACGCCTCGCTCCCATCGTCGGCGTGCTGGCAGCGCTGGTGACCGGAGCATTCCTCTGGGCTTTGCTCGCCGGCGGAACGGACTGCGCCGACCCCGCCTGTGCCCGGCAACGATTCTCCCTGGACATCGAGCTCGATCGCTTCGATCGCGTCGATCCCATAGCGCTCGAAGTTCCCGTCGAAGACGACGCCGTATCCGTTGCGTCCGTGCTCGGTTCAGGCGGCATCGAGGTGCGGATCCGCGCGAACGAACGCGTGCTGCCGTTCGCGGCGAAGAGCGGAAAGCTCGATCGAGCGGATCTCTATGCGTTCGCGCAGGCATGGCGCGGCAGCGCGCCACAGGCCGAAGCGGATGCCCAGCTCTATGCGATGCTCACACCGGCGATCGTATCGGACACAGGCGAGGATCTGTTCGGTCTGATGTTCGATGCGACGGATCGCGAAGGCTTCGCGATCGCGCCGGGTGAAATCGCGGCGCGCTTCCAGGAACGACAGGCTGACTCGATTCCACTGCTGCAACTGCGGACGTTCATTCACGAGCTTCTGCACGCATTGAACCGCAGCCATGGCGAAGCGGCGCAGATGCCCGACGAGCGTCTCACCATCGAAGCGCCGACGCGCTGTATCTCCGACAACACCCGCGAACTGAACTGGAGTCTGCGCGAGCGACCCCTCATGGCGCTGAGTCCGCAGACCATTCGCTTCTTTCAAAGCGCGCGTCCTGGTGACGTGTTGCCGGGGCGCGAAAGCGCGCCGTTCCTGTTCGGCTCACCGTCGACGTGTCGTGACTTGCGCGCGACGATCGTGGCCGAGCCGCAAAGCTCTCGCTGGCGCTTCGCGATGCGGCGGTTGAAGTCGCTCGTCGGTATCTCCGCGGCCGAAGCCGCAACAGACGACGGTGAGAGCAAGCCGCCCGACGTGGCGCTTGCCGTGCAGGCGCTTCCCGCTGCGTATCCACTGGGCTATCCGGTTGCGATTCGCATCACGGCGACGAATCGCGGCGAAAGGACGCTGCCGCTGGCGGGGCGGTTGTCGCCGGGATACGGGATCGTTCGCATCGAAGTACGAGGGGCGCCCGGTGCGCCGTGGTCGGTGGTTCAACCCATCGCGTGGTACGAGCCGATCGACGATGACGAAGCGATGCTGGCGCCCGGTGAGCGCACGGAACAGACGGTACCGATCTTCTTCGACGCGGAAGCGTGGACGTTTCCAACGGCTGGTGCGTACGAAGTCCGTGTCCGGCTGCATCTCGGCGATGACGTCGAGGATGTGGTGACGGAGCCGATGCCGATTCGTATCGAGACGCCGCAGAGCAACCGTGATCGCGAAGCGCTGCAACTGCTGACGGATGAGAAGGGCGCTCTGCGCGATGATCTCGGTCGCGCCCTGCTGCTGGGCGGCCGGACCCGGGAAGCAGATGCCGATGCGATCGTTGATCGGCTTGCCACGGAGTTTCGTGAAACGGCGCTGGGCGAAGCGGTGCAACTGACACGCGCGTCCCGCTTGCTGCGTCGCCCCATCGATCCGCGCACCGGCGAAAGGGCGCCGCCGGATCTCGCGGGAGCGAGGACGCTGTTGGCGGATAGTTGCTCCGACAGCGGCGTCGTGGCGCTTCGCCGCCAGCTTCTGGATTTCCATGAAGACACGGGTGGTGCGCCGACTGCTGCTTCCGAGCCTGTCGAAGTGGCATGGGACGGCAGTGTGCCCGGGCGCAGCCCGCAGATTGCGACGTACTCGGATCCGTCGCTCCAACAGGTTCCGCAGTCGCTGCATTTCTGTCACGGCGAGTCGCGATTCCGGGGCTCGGTGGCGGGAGCCGCTGCGAACCTGGCTCGCGAACTGCGGCGCGCGAACGCGGATCGCATCGTCGTCGTTGGGCATGCCGATCAGACGGGGACGTGCAGCTACAACTCAGCGCTCGCTTTGCGGCGTGCCGAAGCAGTACGTGAGGTCCTGATCGAGGCCGGTATCCCGCGGCGTCGAATTCAGGTCGTGAGCCTCGGTAAGCGGCGACCGCTGGATTTCTCGGCGACCGAGGAGGCCCACCGGCTCAATCGACGCGTCGAAATCCTCGTGCCGGAAGCCGCGCTCGGGAAACTGAAGCCGCGCGAGCCCGTTTTGCCGCGCTGCCCCGCGCCTGCATCCTGATAACCAGGTCCGCTTATCGGCCCCGACTTCCCCTGAATGGCGGGGTTTCGTGATCTGTTGCACTGCTGCGCCCGGGTCTCGCGGGCAGTCTCGGGTCCCATGGTCATCGAACTTCCTTCCCTCATTGCCTTCTGCGGCGGCGTTGTGCTTGCCATGGTCCTGTCCGGCAAGATTGCGTTGCGCGGACTGCTGGCAGCCCAGCAGATCGTCAAGGAAGGGCACATCGCGCAGGGGCGCATCACCGGTGTGTGGCGACCGCCGGTCGCAGGAAGTTTCCCCCGTGTGTATTTCGAGTTTCAGCCGGAAGGATCGCCAGAGATTTTTCGCTGCTGCCACACCGACCGGCGCGTCCTGTCGGGTGATGTGGCGTCACTGCCCGCCGTCGGCTCCCAGGTGACGGTTCGCTATTTGCCGGAAGATCCTCGCCGTGCGGTCATTGCCCGGCTCGTTTCACGCTTTACGCATTGACGGTACAACAAACAGGGAACCAAGCTGCCGCGGTCACGATTCTGTGATCGATTCTGTCAAGAACAGGAGAAGCGGCTCATGGGCATCCTCATCTGGTTGATCGTCGGAGGCGTCGTCGGCTGGCTGGCCAGCATCATCATGCGCACCGACGCACAGCAGGGCATTCTGCTGAACGTCATCGTCGGCATAGTCGGCGCGCTGCTGGCGGGCTTCATCATTTCTCCGATGCTCGGGATCGGCACCATCAATGAAGGTGTCAGTATCGCGACGTTCCTGGTGTCGCTGGCGGGCGCGGTGGTTCTGCTCGCAATCGTGAATCTGTTTCGACGCGGATCGGTCAGGTAGGAAGTTCGTGGTCCGGTGATCATTCCCTGATCACCGGACCCCATCAGTTCTCACCGGTCCCCGTACAACCTGATCCCATAAAAATAGGTTGCGTAGTCGACGAGCTGCGCCGACCCCGACGCGCCGAAGATCAGCGTGATCTCCTTGCCGAAGAACGTGTCCGCCTGCGAGTCGGATAAGCCATAGTTGTCGATCAGCGAGCGACGGCTCACGAGGCCGCCGATGCAGCTGCGGCTCAGGAACATCTGCTTCTGTGCACGCTCGCCTTTCTCGAGACTGCGTGACTCCGAGTACGTGCTCAGCGGCAGGACGATCCGGCCGCTCAACGGCAGGCCCGTGGACGGATCGGTGAGGGCTGGATCGTTCAGCACATCGCTCTCGATCGTGATCACCGGGCGCGCGACGAAGCGCGCGGATGGCTGGTCCGTGCCCGTGAGGTTGTTGAACTGGAAATTCATCGAGGGCGTGACGGCGAAGCAGATCAGCGTTTTCGTCGAGCCGCCCGGCAGCTTGATGTAGTCGAGCTTGCCTTCGTCGAACGTCGTCGTGAGCGGCTGCGGCTTCAGCGTGATGCAGCGGCTCTCGGGATCCGGCGGATACGTCGGATCGGGCGTGCAGTCGTCGAGCAGCGAAATGCCGGGAGTCTGGGCGATGCCGAGATAGATGACGTTGTTGCCGAACGAGTCCGGATCGCCGACTTCATCGATGCCGGGTGCCGCCATCGCGGTCATCGCGATCAGGGTGCTGCCAAGCAGGGCGGACAGGGCGGAATTCTTCTTCATCGTCGTCCCTCGATGTGAATGAGCGGGACGACATTGTTCGGGAACCGCGGGAAGGGCGGCTATGGGACTTAGGGGTGTGATCGGGCAGGCCGCCGCAACGGCTTGCCCGATCACCCGATCGGTGACGACTACTTCTTCCTGTACTTCTCGAACCACGCCAGGATCGCACTGGCTTTCGCCGCCGACTGCGACGGACGAGCCGTCAGTCCGCCGTGCGAAGCACCGGGCACCTTCACGAGGGCGGTCGGTACGCCCTTCAGTTGCAGCGCCTGGTAATACTGTTCCGAATCGCTGACGGGAGTGCGGAAGTCCTGGTCGCCCACGACGACGAGCGTCGGTGTCGTCACAGAGCCCACGAGCGAGAGCGGCGAGCGCTTCCAGTAGCTGTCGGGATCTTCCCAGGGCAGCTTGTTGAACCAGTACTTCGGCATGTAGGTCGCGATGTCAGTCGTAAGAACAGTGCTGGCCCAGTTGATGACCGGCTTCTGGGTCGCTGCGGCTGCGAAGCGATTCGTCTTGCCGACGATCCAGGCCGTGAGCACGCCGCCACCCGAACCGCCCGTCACGAACAGATTGTTCTCGTCGACGTAGCCAGCGGCGATTGCGGCATCGACCGCGCTGATCAGATCGTCGTAGTCGTTGCTCGGATAGGCGTGCTGAATGAGGTTCGCGAATTCAGCGCCGTACGAAGTCGATCCGCGCGGGTTGGTGTAGAGCACGACGTAACCGGCGCTCGCATAGAGCTGATAGTCCGTCGAGAACGTCGGGCCATAGGCGGCATAAGGACCGCCATGGATTTCCAGGATCAGCGGGTACTTCTTCGAGCTGTCGAAGTCCGGCGGCAACACGACCCAGGCGCCGATCGGGCGCTGGTCGAAGCTCGACTTCACGGGCAGCGCCTTCACTTCGCCCATCGTCTTGGCGCCGAGGAACGAATCGTTCAGGCGCGTGAGCTGCGTGACCTTGCCGCGACGTGCGACGGAGACATCAGACGGACGAACGCCGCTGCCCGTAGTGAACGCGACGGTGCCGTTGTCGGCGACCGTGAACTCGCCACCGGTGTAGGGCCGATCGAGCCCTGCGCCGCTCAAGCCTTCCGCGATCGGCTCGCGTTTGCCGTTGAGTTGCAGCCGCTCGAGCTTCATCACGCCGTGATCGTCGTACTGAATGACCAGGCTGCGGCTGTCGGCGGACCACGAAACGGCGCCCACCGATCGATCCAGGGAATCCGTCAGCGAACGGCTGTCGGTGCCGTCCGGATTGGCGACGTACACGCGGACGTTCGTATAGGCCATCAGCTTGTCATCGAAGCCGACGTACGCGAGCTTCGTGCCGTCCGGCGACATCACCGGCTGCGCATCCGGTCCGACGCGCTTCGTGATCTCGGTCAGCGAGGTGTCCGCGAGAGCGATGCGGTAGATCTCGGTGTTCACCGGTTCGCGGCGCCAGTTCTCGTCGCGGTTGCCGGTTGCGTAGATGTACTTGTCGTCATGCGACCAGGTCAGCGGTCCGGCTTCGTTGAATGCGCCGAACGTGAGCTGCCGCGGGGCGCTGCCGTCCGCGGCGACGACATACACATGCGTGTAGCCAGGCTTGAGATAACCGGCACCGTCGGCACGGTAGGTGATGTCGGTAATGACTTCGAGAGGGGCCGCCCACTGCGCGCCTTCGGGCTTCGGCGGTGCTTCACCGAGCTTCGACTTGTCGTCCGGGGCGAACATCGTGAACGCAATGGACTTGCCGTCGTTCGACCACGCGAGGTCGCCCGGTGCGTCGGTGAGTTCCGCGAGACGCGCGGACTGTCCCGTTTCCATCCAGCGCACGAAGAGCTGTGGCCGGCCTTCTTCGGCCGTCGACACGTACGCGAGCCGCTTGCCATCCAGCGACCAGCGCGGCGAGGAGTTCGAAGCGTTGCCGGTGATCAGGGGAGTCTGTGTGCCGGTCTCGACATCGATCAGCCAGATCGAGCGGCGGGCACGATCGTTCATGACGTCATACGCGACGCGCGTGTAAGCAATCACGCGGCCGTCGGGACGGATCTGCGGATCGGTTGCGACCTGCAGCCCGAACAGGTCCTTGCCTTCGAACTTGCGGGACGGAGCATCGGGCGGTGCCGCGAATGCGAGAGGAGCGGCGACAAGCAGCACAGCGAGTGACAGGGTGCGCATGGGACCTCGTTCTGTTCGGCCGAAAGAGCGTGGCTATTCTCTACATTCGCGGACGGAGTGCCAGCCGAAGTGCCGCGCGCAGTCCTCGCTTCGCCGCGCACGGGGGGCTTGTATGCAAGCGGCGGACGAATTGCGGCTTTCCCTGAATTGGGGAGATCGGAGAAGAGACGGAGTTTCCACGGGGTACACGGGGATCCACGGGGAAGAGCACAGAACAGATGTATGTCTTTTCGGATCTGGCCCCCGTGGCCCCCGTGTGCCCCGTGGAGATCTTCTTCTTCAGTCTTCTTCCTGAGCCTTCTCGCTAGCGTTGGTCAACAGTTCTTCGACGGCGTACGCTTGATCGTCGCTTCTCATCGGATCAACGAGGTCAGGTCATGAAAACGAAAGCCGCGGTTGCGTATGCAGCGGGCAAACCGCTCGAAGTCACTACGGTCGATCTCGATGGTCCGCGCGCGGGAGAGGTCCTGGTCGAAATCCGGGCGACCGGAATCTGCCACACCGATGAATTCACACGTTCGGGCGCGGACCCCGAAGGCTTGTTCCCGGTGATTTTCGGTCACGAAGGCGCGGGCGTCGTCGTGGACGTCGGCCCGGGAGTGACGTCCGTGCGCAAGGGCGACCATGTCATTCCGCTCTATACGCCGGAATGCAGGCAATGCAAATCGTGCCTGTCGCGCAAGACCAATCTATGCACGGCGATTCGTGCGACCCAGGGCAAGGGCGTGATGCCGGACGGCTCCAGCCGATTCTCGATCGGCAAGGAGAAGATCCACCACTACATGGGCTGTTCGACCTTCTCGAATTACACGGTGCTGCCGGAAATCGCGGTCGCGAAAGTCCGTGAGGACGCGCCGTTCGAGAAGATCTGCTACATCGGCTGCGGCGTGACCACGGGCATCGGTGCCGTGATCAATACGGCGAAGGTCGAAGCGGGGGCGAACGTCGTCGTCTTCGGTCTCGGTGGCATCGGCCTGAACGTCATTCAGGGCGCACGGATGGTCGGCGCCAACAAGATCATCGGTGTCGATCTGAATCCGCGTCGCGAAGCGCTGGCGCGAAAGTTCGGCATGACGCACTTCGTGAATCCGAAGGAAGTCGAAGGCGATCTCGTGCCGCATCTGGTCGAACTCACCGACGGCGGGGCGGACTACAGCTTCGAGTGCGTCGGTCACGTGGACCTGATGCGCCAGGCACTGGAATGCTGCCATCGCGGCTGGGGCGTTTCCGTCATCATCGGCGTCGCGGGCGCGGGACAGGAGATCAAGACGCGACCGTTCCAGCTGGTGACGGGTCGCGTCTGGAAGGGCACCGCGTTCGGTGGCGCCCGCGGCCGCACCGATGTACCGAAGATCGTCGACTGGTACATGGACGGCAAGATCAATATCGACGACCTGATCACGCACCAGCTGCCGCTGGAAAAGATCAATGATTCATTCGATCTGATGCATCGCGGGGAGTCGATCCGGAGTGTGGTGGTGTTCTGAGTCCTTACGGAGCTACTGCGCCCGGTAATTCACTTCGACGAACACCGTCCGGTCGCGGCCCGGGAAGTATCGATAGTTGCCGAAAGCGAAGTCGGCGCGATCCGCATACGCGCGGTCGGTGAGATTGTTGACGCGGACGAGGGCGGTCCAGTTGTCGGTCGCGCGCCAGGAGACACGCAGGTTCAGCAGGTCGTGGCCTTCGTATTCATGCGCGTTCGCCGCATCGACGAAGTAACGGCCGACGCCGACCCACTCCAGTTCCGTACCGATCGAGTCGATCGGGCGCCAGTCGATGCGGGCCGTGTTGACGCGACGCGGCGCGGTATCGACATCGCGTCCGGCGACGATCGTTTCACCTTGCTCGACCGTGCGATTGAAGTCGTACGTGTGCTTCGCGTAAGTGCCGGCGACGCCGAGGCTCAGTGAATCGATCACGGCCCAGTTCAACTCGTACTCGACACCGCGATGCTTGGTGCGGCCGTCGCTGACGTTGAACGCATTGGCGTCGCGGAAGATGACGTTGTCCTTGTTCATCCAGAAGCCGGCGATCGAGTAGCGCAATGCCGAGAACTGGCCGCGTGCACCGATCTCGGCGCTGTCCAGCTCTTCGGAATCGAGATCCGCGATCGACTGCTGGCGCTGGAGCCGATACAGCTCACTCGTGTCGGGAGCTCGATAGCCGCGTGTTCCCGCGGCATACAACGTGTGGAATTCGCCAAGCGAGTAAGTGAGCCCGAGCTTCCCGCTCGCGTTCGTAAAATCGTCGCTGCGATCAGCCGGCCGGCTGTACAGGCAACCCGCGCCAGGGCAGGTCGTGCCGTCGTCGCGCGTGTTGCCGTTGATCATGTGATTGTCGTAGTCGTAGCCGACGTACTCGAGCCGCACGCCTGCGCTGAACTTCCAGCGCTGGGCGAACGGCTGGTCGAGCTGGCCGTACAGCGCCGCCACGGAACTGCGCACGTCGTAGTCGTAATGCTTGCCGGCCGGCCGGATTGCATTGGCCGCGGGGGTACCGTCGGTTGCCGGCCCGTCCTGCGTTTCCTTCAGGAAGCCGTCGGCGAACTCGATGTCAATTCCGGTCAGCAGACTTGTGTTGGTGAATGCGTCGATCTGCAGTGCAGTCAGTACACCCACGGAATCCTGGCCATTCTCCTCGGTGGGCTTGCCGATCAGGAAGTGCTGGAGGAAGTCCATGCGCGAGTGACGGACGTAAGGACGCACGTCGAGCTGGACCCGTTCGCTCAAGGGGCGTTGATACTGGCCGGTGAGCCGCACCGCGTAGGCATCGCGATAGGCCTCGGGATTCGGATTCGATTTCGCGATCGCCGGATCCTTGTACGCATTCTCGCCCTGGATGAAACCGGCCGTTTCCTGGTTGAGGTTCGTCGCCGCCAGGCTGAGTCCCATCGTCGACTTGTCCGAGCGATGGACGAGTTGGGCATTGAGCTTCTGCTCTTCGAGTCCCGAATCATCGCGCCAGCCGCCGTCATGAGAGGCGAGACCGACGACACCGAAGTCCGTGCTCTGTCCGACGGTGCTGAAAGCGAACTTGCCGCGATAGAACTCGTCGGGACCGCTTTCGATGCCGAGCCCTGCGCGCGGCAGCTGGTTGGGTGAAGCCTGAAGCACGTTCACCGCTCCGTGCATCGCACCCGAGCCGTACACGACGCCGGCAGGGCCGCGCAGCACTTCGATGGAGCGCGCTTCTTCCGTGTTCACTTCGAAGAGCTCGTTGACGTTGCAGAAGCCGACGGGACGGATCGGAATGCTGTTCTCGAGAAAGAGGAAGACGCCGCAGGAGCCTGGGCCCGAAAGCACCGGCGAACGAATCGCGGTCAGGCTTTCCTCGCCGCTGTTGCGCTGGATCATCGCGCCCGCGGCACGGTTGATGATCTCGCTGTGATGCGTCGATCCGACCATTGCCACTGCATCGTCGCCGACGAGTGAAATGCTGCCTGCGTAGTCGCGGAGCTGTTCGGCGCGACGCGTGGCGGTGACGACGACTTCATCGACCTGCTCCGCGGCGATCGTCGCGGCAGGGACGCTGGCACAGAGGACACTGAAAACACCGAGGCGAATGGCGGACTTCACAGAACTCTCTCGACTGATGCGGGGCGACGCCGCGCGGTGCTGCTGCAGCAGAGGCGGCGACAGCATCATAGATGATCCGTCCACCCCACGACCTCTCCCGCTCAGGTGTGGACTTTTCTTTACGCTTTCGGGAGCGCGAACGCCACCACGTAATCGCCGCGCGTCGTGCCGAGGCCGCCGTGCCCACCCGCGGCGATGACGACGTACTGGCGGCCGTTCAGCTCATAACTCATCGGGGTTGCCTGGCCTCCCGCGGGGAGGCGGGATTTCCAGAGTTCGCGACCGGTTTCGATGTCGAACGCACGCAGATAGTCGTCGGTCGTGGCGGCGATGAAGATGAGGCCGCCCGCCGTTGCGATCGGTCCGCCCATGTTGGGCATGCCCAATGTCGCGGGCGGAACGAACCACGGCGTCTTGCCCCGCGTCGATCCCAGCATGGTTTGCCAGCGGATCGTGTTGCGTTTCAGATCCACGGCCGCGAGTGTTCCCCATGGCGGCGGCGTGCACGGCAGGCCCAGCGGTGACAGCAACGGCTCGCGCCGCATGCCGTAAGGAGTGCCTTGCTGTCGGGCGAACTCCGAGTGGGGCCAGTCGCCAGACCGTTTCGCATCGAAGTCATCGCGAGGAATGAGAGTGACGACCATCGGCACGTTGTTCACCGCGGCGATGACGAGTTGTCGCTGTGCGTCGAACGCAAGGCTGCCCCAGTTCACGCCGCCTGCGTAGCCCGGCGACATGATCGAACCCTTCACGCTCGGCGGAGTGAAAATGCCCTCGGATCGATACTGTTCGATCAGATCGCGACAGCGGCCGCGATCGTAGAACGTGAGGCCCCACGCATCGTTGGGTGTCACCGCGGCGTGCGACACGAGTGCCGGTGTTGCCGGGAAGGGTTGCGTCGGTGCGGTCGATTCGCCCGCGACATCGCTCGCCGGCACGGAGCGTTCGATGATCGGAAAGACGGGCTCGCCCGTTTCCCGATCGAATACGAAGAGCATGCCCGTCTTCGTCGCCTGAACGACGGCAGCAATCGATTTGCCTTCCCGTTCCATGTCGATGAGCAGCGGCTGCGAGGCGACGTCGTAGTCCCAGACGTCGTGATGCACGAGCTGCTGATGCCATACCACCTTGCCATCGCTCGCACGCAGCGCGACGAGCGAGTTCGCGTAGCGGTTGTCGCCCAACCGTTCGCCGCCAAAGAAATCCGGGCTCGGCGATCCGGTCGGCACGAACACGAGGCCGCGGCCTTCATCGATCGAAAGTACCGACCATGCGTTCGCCGCGCCCGTCCGCTTTGCCGCTGCTGCCGTCCACCCGCGAGCGGCCAGATCTGCATCAGTGTCCGAGGGAATGGGGTCCCACGCCCATCGCTGGAGTCCTGTTCGAGCATCGAATGCGCGCACGATCCCGCGTTCGAGCTCGACGGCACCGTTGTCGCCGACAGCGGAACCGGTGATGACCAGGTCGCCGTAAATCGCGGGTGGCGAGCTGACGAGGTAGTTACCTCGCTCGGTGATGCGGATGCCGCGAGTCAGATCGACGGTTCCGCCGTCGCCGAAGCTCGCACACAGCTGGCCGGTGCGGCCATCGAGACCGATCAGTCTTGCGTCCAGCGTGCCGATGAAGATGCGATGAGCGCACGGCGCATCGGGCGGCGATGCCTCATCGATCCATGATGAAACGCCGCGTGAAGTCGCTTCGGAATAGGGCAAGTCGCGCGGAGTCTTCGGATCGAAACGCCAGCGTTCACGACCCGCTTCCGGATCCAGCGCGATGACGATGTTGGTCGGGGTGCTGAGATACAGCGACCCGTTCACGAGAATCGGCGTGGTTTCGAACGTGAGCTTGCCTGCGCGCTTGAAGCCTGCGCCGAGCTCGCCCGTCCGGTAAGTCCAGGCAACTTCCAGCTGGTCGACGTTGTCGCGGTTGATCTGCCGGGCATCGGCATAGCGATTCCCGCCGGCATCGCCGCCATAAGCGCTCCATTGAGACAGATCCTCGCTGCCGTGCCGCGTCGGCGGTGCGGCGAGGCTGGGCACGGCAAGCCCGACGATCAGGCAGGTCAGTGCAAAAGGAGGACGGCGCGGCATGGGAGCAAAGCGTAATGGAGGCCACTGCCAGCGGCATAGCGCGATGGGGCAAGCGGGACAGCGCGAGCCAGCCAGCTAGCCGGCTGGCCAGACCTGCAGTGTCTGATCGGCTACCATCCCCTCGTCCGCTGTCGCGCTGTGAATACGACAACCATGAACCGACTGCATACCCTGCCGATCGGCGCACTGATCCTGCTGTTCTCTTCCTTATGGAGTACCGCCGCCATTTCGGCGGACGCTTCACGGCCTCGTGTCGGGCTGGTGCTCAGCGGCGGAGGGGCACGCGGCGCAGCCCACGTCGGCGTGCTCAAGGTGCTGGACGAAATGCGAGTGCCGATCGATGCCGTGGCCGGCACCAGCATGGGTGCGGTTGTCGGTGGTCTCTATGCGTCGGGGATGTCGGCGCGGGAGATCGAGGAACTGATCAGCTCGGTCAACTGGCAGGACGCGTTTCAGGATCGTCCGCCGCGAGCGGAGCTGGGCTTCCGTCGCAAGCAGGACGATCGCAATTTCCTCGTGCGCTATGCGCTCGGTGTGCGGGATGACGGATTCGTCCTGCCCCAGGGACTCGTGCAGGGGCAGAAGCTCGAGCAGGTCCTGCGCAACGCGGCGCTGCCGGTGGCGACGATTCAGGACTTCGATCGACTGCCGATCCCGTTCCGCGCGGTGGCCACCGATCTCGAAACGGGCGAAGCCGTGCTCATGCAGTCCGGCGATCTGGTAACGGCAATGCGTGCGAGCATTTCCGCGCCAGGCGTATTCTCACCGGCGCAGCGGGACGGTCGCCTGCTCGTGGACGGCGGTCTCGTCGAGAATCTGCCTATCGACGTCGCACGTGCGATGGATGTGGATGTGCTGATTGTCGTGGACGTCAGCTTCCCGCTGTACGCCCGTGACCAGCTTGCATCGCCGCTCGAAGTCACCAACCAGGCGTTCGCGATCATGATCCGCAATCGCACGCTCGAGCAGCGCAAGAAGCTGGCGGCGACGGATGTGATCATCGATCCGCCGCTGGGTCGTTTCCTGTCGACCGACTTCTCCCGTGTGCCGCACGCTCTGGAAGCAGGGCAGAAGTCCGCCAACGATGCGCGAACGCGTTTGTCCGCGCTCGCGCTTTCCGAGGATGACTACCGTCAATATCTCGCCGGGAGAAATCCGCGATCGACGCAGACGCCGACGATCCAGTTCGTTCGCGCCGATGCGCAGTCGCAGGATCACGCGCGACTCGTCGATGCGACGATGGAGGACGTGATCGGCAAGCCGCTCGATCCCGAGACGCTGCGTCAGCAGCTGTCGTCGTTGTACGCGCTCGATCTCTTCGAGACGATCGACTACACGCTCGTCGAAGACGACGGACAGACCGGGCTCGAAATGAGCCTGCGCCGGAAGAGCTGGGGCCCGAACTACGCGCGCTTCGGCCTGAATCTCGAAGACGACTTCGAGGGCAACAGTCGCTACAACGCCGCGATGCGCTTCATCATGACCGAGCTCAATTCCCTCGGCGCCGAATGGCTGACGGACCTGCAGATCGGCGAGAACCCGCGCGTGTTCACCGAGTTCTATCAGCCGTTGTCGCTGGCGAGCCGCTACTTCGTCGCGCCGCAAGTCGGCTTCGAGGAGCGCAGCGTGTTTACGCTGCAGGATGAGAACCGCATCGCCGAATATCGCGTGCGCACATTGCAGGGAGGTCTAGACGTTGGTCGCGAGCTGTCGAACTGGGGCGAGGTTCGTCTCGGCGTGCGTCGGGGCGAAGGGCGTTCTCACGTACTCATCGGCGATCCAACGCTGCCGCCGGATGATTTCAGTCGCGGTGGCGTGTTCGCGCGCTTCTCGTACGACAAGCTCGACAGTCTCTACTTCCCGCGCAAAGGCCAGTTGTTCGAGTTCGAGTGGCGCGGCGAGCGCACGAACTTCGGCGCGGACCAGGAATTCGACGCGTTCGTCACGACCTGGCTGATCGCGCGGTCGATCGATCGGCACACGTTCGTCTTCTCGACCGACATCGGCACCACGGTCGACGATCTGACCCGGCCCGAGGATTTCTTCTCCCTCGGCGGCTTCTTCAATCTGTCCGGCCTGCCGCCAGGCTACCTGTCCGGCCCGCACTTCGGCATCGCTCGACTCATCTACTACCGCAAGATCGGCCGCGGCGGTTCAGGTGTGCTGGATCTTCCCGCCTACGCAGGTTTCTCTCTGGAGGCAGGCAACACGTGGCTGCGACGGGATGACGTCAGCACCGGCGATCTGCGCAAGGATGCAAGCCTCTTTTTCGGTGTCGATACGCCGCTCGGGCCGGTCTATCTGGCGACCGGGTTCGATGAGGGAGGGGACAAGCAGTTTTATTTGTTCTTGGGGAGGTCGTTTT
The DNA here is from genome assembly GCF_014202975.1 of Povalibacter uvarum. Lineage (GTDB taxonomy): Bacteria > Pseudomonadota > Gammaproteobacteria > Steroidobacterales > Steroidobacteraceae > Steroidobacter > Steroidobacter uvarum. The sequence continues at coordinate 313,386 of NZ_JACHHZ010000006.1, read as the reverse complement.
GAAGGGGGGGATGAGCTGTGAGCTGTGAGCTCTGAGCCAGAGAACGCCGGAAGTGGTCGAGGGATGCGGGACGCGGCTATGATGCGTCCGTCCATTCACCACCGGGTCGCCCATGCCGATTTGTCACGAACACAACCTCGCCGAACCGGTGCCCAACCGTTGTCCCTTCGGCATCCGGGTGAAGCTGCGCTCGACCGACCCGTTTCGCAATCTCGTCGGCAACGACTGGGACAAGGAACATTGGTACGCCACGCGCGAAGAACGCGACCAGGCGCTCAAGGAGATGAGTGGCCGCTACGTTTATTTCCGACCGGGCGATCAACCAACGCTCGAGTACGAAAAGATCGAGAAGTAGCGCGGACGTCCACGCCAGTCTCGCTTTCCTTCCGATTCTGGCTCGCCGCTCATAGCTCGCCGCTCGCTGCCTCCACCGCGGCGACCAGGGCCACTTCCTGCCGTTGCTGCGTAGTCCCAGCACAAAGAGTCAGTCGTTCGTCGCACGCTGACCTGTACACGAAGTCCCTCCGTGGACGATACGACTGTCACAGAAGAATGAACGGTCGTACACCTTCATGTAACGATCTTTGTCTCTAGCGCCACGGAATGTTCGCGCGCATCTCCGCGTCGCCATTGCGATTTGTCTCATCTGTGGCTTTTTTGTGTGTTGTCGGCATCTGCGCGGGCCTGCGTCGAAACCTTTCGTCGCATCTGCGTATCTCATAGTCGTAAGTCGCTTGTATACCGACGCGTGACGTCGTCATCTACACCCTGCGGGGCAAGCGCATCTGGCAGACATGGGGAGCACACAACGGATGATCGTTCGCAGAACGCACGAACTACAGAACGGGGCGTCGCCGGCACGGCTGGGCACCGATGACAGCGTCATCCTCGATCTGAACACGCAATCAATCGACTACACGCTGGATGGCCGCCGCCTCGCCCTGCTGTGCGCATGGAACGGCAGCGAGGAAGTGAGCGTCGACGGTCGTCGCATCATGGTCGACGACGACACCTGGATGCTGGCGCCGGCGGGACCGGTGTCGGTCAGGATCCGGTCGCCGCGCAATGTCCACTCACTATCGATCCTTTTCCGCCCCGGCATGCCAGAGGACGTACTCGGCTCGCTGACGACGCCCGAGGACCGCATGCTCGAAGACGGCGAGCTGGTGACGGGCTCCGTGCTGCCGTTCGCGCCGCATCTGCACACTCACGATCGCAGCGTCACGCCAGTGCTGCTCTTCATCCGGCGTCATTGTGAAATGGGCCTCGATGATGCGCTCTGGTACGAGGAGCAGCTCGCGTTCCTGCTCGAGCGGCTGCTGATCCATCACCGCCACTTGCTCGCGCGCGCCCGCCAGATTCCAGTGCGTCGCGCCGCAACGCGTCGCGAGATCCTGCGTCGCGTGTCGCTCGCGACCGATTTCATTCATTCGAATTTCTCACGCCCGCTGATGCTCACCGACATGGCGCGCGCGGCCTTCCTTTCGCGGCATCATTTCCTGCGGCTGTTCAAGCAGATTCACGAAGTCACGCCCCATGAATACCTGCAGCGCAAGCGCACATCCGTCGCGGCGCGCCTGCTGCGGAGCAGTCAGCGGCAAGTCGACGAAGTCGTGAAGGAAGTCGGTTTCGATTCACGCTCGACGCTGTTCCGTGCCCTGCGTCGATTCCATGGCGTCACCCCACGCGAATGCCGGAATGCCGCGGAGGCCCCGGTGTTCATGGGGAATGTGGGTGGGGGAGGCTCGCAGTGGGTGGCGGATGACAATACGCCGCGGCGGGCGGAGGCGGTCGCGCACTAGCTTGCGCTACGACTCCACCAGGTGCCTCAACCTTTCCTGCTGCAATTTCTCCCGGTCACGCGCGATCGTCAGGGTCTTCTGTAGCGCGTCGGAGTCCGGATTGAGGGCGAGGCCGCGCTGCAGGTCCCGCAGCGATTCTTCAATCTTGTTCAGCCCCAGGTGGCAGGCCGCGCGGTTCTGCCACGCTTCCCAGTTGTCCTCGTCGATCGCCAGGGACTGATCGCAGAAGACCAATGCTTTGTCGTACTGCTTGAGTGCCGCATGAGCGGCGCAGAGATTCGCGAGAGCCGCAGCCCGGTCAGCCGGTGAAACCGCGGCACTCAGTCCGAGCACGGTGAGCTCGATGCCGCGTTGCCAGTCGCCCGACAGCATCGCCTGTGCGCCTTCGGAGAGTTGAGGATTGGCGCCGAGCACCGTGGCGGCGCCTGGCGATGCCGTCTCGGCAAAAACCAACGTCCACGGGGCGATGCCGCAGGCCATCGCTGCCGCCATCCATCCCCATCGCAGACGCCGGATCCGCATGACTACCTGACGACTTCGTCGCGCCGGGAGCGCTGGTTTTTCCCGTGGTCGACCGCATCTATAGCACTCCGGGCGGAGCGATCAAGTGCAAGTCCGTCATCCCCGCGAAAGCGGGGATCCATCCGGTCGCCAAGCTGGACCCCCCGCCTTCGCGGGGGTGACAGCCGGGGGTGAAACCCGCCCCATTGCCCCCATCAAGTCAATCTCCGTAGTCTTCCCTCACTGACCGCCATCGTCCCCTGTCGAGGTCACCCATGTATTCGTTCCGCAAGAAAGCTGTCATGCCCGATTCGGCCGACATCCTGCCGGGCCGGGACGCTTCGATGTCCGTTCCCCATCAGCATTACGTCAACGGCAACCGCATCGTCGCGCCGTTTCCGCAGGGACTGAAAAAGGCGATGTTCGGGCTCGGCTGCTTCTGGGGCGCCGAGCGCAAGTTCTGGCAGTTGCCCGGCGTTTACAGCACGGCCGTCGGTTATGCCGCCGGATCGACGCCGAATCCCACGTACGAGGAAGTTTGCAGCGGCTACACCGGGCACAACGAAGTCGTGCTCGTCATCTACGACCCGAAGGACATCGAGTACGACGAGCTGCTGAAGGTGTTCTGGGAATCGCACGATCCGACCCAGGGCATGCGGCAGGGCGGCGACGTCGGCACCCAGTACCGGTCCGGCATCTATCCTTACGATGCTGAACAGCGAGCTGCGGCGGAAGCGAGCCGTGAGCGCTACGGCGAGGCGCTGCGCAAAGCGGGTCACGCTGCGGCGATCACGACTGAGATCGAGGACGCGCCGACGTTCTACTACGCCGAGGATTATCACCAGCAATACCTGGCGAAGAATCCGAAGGGCTACTGCGGTATCGGCGGTACGGGCGTGACGTGCCCGATCGGTCTCGCGGTCGAACAGTAAGGTTGATGCGTTTTCCGACGGGCCGCGCAACGCGGCCCGTCGATGAGGGGTTCAGGCGACTCGAGAGGGTTGGCTCATGGACATCCGGCAATTCCTGGCATGTGCGCTGCTGAGCGCGGTTTCGCAGGCGCACTGCGCAGAGAGTCTCATCGTCCACGAGTGGGGCACGTTCACTTCGGTCCAGGGTGCCGATGGCGTGCAGCAGCATTGGAAGCCGCTCATCGCGGCGGACCTTCCTGACTTCGTCTACAGCAGCGCGACGCGCAACGGCGGCTTCGCCAACGTTGTGCTCGTCGATCAGACGCGGAAGGATCAGACCGTCGGTGTCCTGCGCATGGAGACGCCAGTCATCTACTTCTATTCCGACAGGGAACTCGATGTCGACGTGCGCGTGTCCTTTCCGACGGGCCGAATCACCGAGTGGTATCCGCAGGCGGACAGCATTGGTCCTTACTCCGTGGCTGTCGATGGCTATACCCGCTTTGACCGGCGCTCGATCATCGAATGGAAGGGTGTGCGGATTCTTGGGCCTGCGTCGAACGCAATCAGCGCCGACGAGTTGATTCGCGATCGCGAGGACGCGCATGCGCGTCACTACTACGCAGCCCGTGCGACGGACGCCAATCTTCTGCGCACACAGTCGCCGCATGCCCGGAGCAAAGCCGAGTACGAGCGTGATCTGTTCTATCGCGGAATCGGATATCAATCCGCGCCGCTCAAAGTGAAGGTCTCGGCGGACGATTCATCACTTGCGTTGGCGAGCGAGGAGCCGGTTCCCGCGGCGTTCGTACTGACGATTCGCAAAGACATGATGCGCTTTCACGAGCTGGGATCGCTCACCCCGGGCGCTGAGCGCCTCGTGCAGCTCGATGTCGAGCCCTTCGACGCTGCAATCAATGTGCAGGGGCGTGTCATGAAGGAGATGGTCGCGACGCTCATTTCCCAGGGACTCTTCCCGAAGGAAGCGCTCGCGATGGTCGAGACCTGGAAGGATCAGTGGTTCGAGGAGGAGGGCACGCGAGTGCTCTACGTGCTGCCGGCTGCGTGGACCGATCGCATGCTGCCGCTCGATATCGAGCCGCGACCCGACACGATCGTGCGCGTGATGATCGGACGGGCGGAAATCGTCATGCCGTCGATATCGCGCCAGCTGCATCGGGACATCGTCGCTTTCGATTCCGCGAACGCGCACGAGCAGCAGCGGATCGTGGCGTCCGTTCGCAAACTGAATCTGGGGCGTTTCGTTCTGCCCGCGATCGAGATGGCTTCCATCACACCCGACGGCCACAGGTTCATGGATGCGGCTTCGAGACTGTCGAGCGCGCTGAACAAACCGGCAGCGCCGAAGATCGCGGCTTCCGTTGCGGTCGAAGCGGGGCCCTGATTCAGTCCAGCCGCTTCAGCAATGCCGTGCCGCCGAGGCCGCGCATCTGACCGACGATCCATTCCTGGCGTGAGCGCACGTAGCGCGACGGTGCGTTCGCACGCAATCGTTTGGGATTCGGCAGGACGGCTGCCAGCAGTGCCGCATCGTACGTGTTCAATCGAACCGCGGGCTTCTTGAAGTAGGTCTCGCTCGCGACACCCACGCCGAACACGCCTTTACCGAATTCGGCGATGTTCAGGTACACCTCGAGAATCCGCTCCTTGGGCCAGAGCGTCTCGATCAGCACCGTGAAGTAGGCCTCGAGTCCTTTGCGGATCCAGCTCTTGCCGGACCAGAGAAACAGATTTTTCGCGACCTGCTGCGAGATCGTGCTCGCGCCCCGCACACGCCGGCCGCTCTCGCGTTCGTCGAGTGCTTTGTCGATCGATTTGAAGTCGAAGCCGTAGTGGTCCGGGAATGTCTGGTCCTCGGACGCGATCACCGCCAGCTTCATCTGCGGCGAAATGTCCTTCGCGTCGACCCATCGCTGCCTCACCGCGTATTGCGGCTTCGAGGTCGAAGCGACGATGCGCTCACGAACCATGAATGCCGACGTGAGCGGATCGATCCATCGCATCAGGAGCACCGCCGACACCGTCAGAACGATCCAGCTGAGCAGCAGCCAGCCGGCGATGCGGGATATACGGCGCATTGAGAAGTTGGATAGCGGATAGCGGATAGCGGATGGCGGATGGGTGAAGACGCTTCGCTGTTTCCGGCCTATCCGCCATCCATTATCCGCCATCCAACTTCTTATGGCTCCTCGTGCCCTCAAGCCTCCTTGTCAGGAACCACCGTCACCGACTCGATCGTGATCGGCTCGACGGGCACATCCTGGTGGCCGCCCTTGCTGCCGGTTTTCACGCCGACGATGGCATCGACCACTTCCATGCCGGAATCGACGCGGCCGAAGACGGCGTAGCCGAAATTCGCGGCACCCTTGTGATCCAGGAAATCGTTGTCGACGACGTTGATGAAGAACTGCGAGGTGGCGCTGTTGATGTCGCTCGTGCGCGCCATCGACAGCGTGCCGCGCTTGTTCTTGAGACCGTTGGTCGCTTCGTTCTTGATCGCCGGCCGCTGACCGGCCTTGGGCTTGAGGTCAGCGGTCATTCCACCGCCCTGCACCATGAACCCCGGAATCACGCGATGGAAAACCGTGCCGTCGAAGTAGCCGTCCTCGGCGTACTTGCGGAAGTTTTCAGCGCTGATCGGCGCCTGCTTGTCGAACAGCTGGACAGTGAAGGTGCCTTTGGAGGTTTTGAATTCGAGCATGGGAGTACCTGAAGAAGTTGGATAGCGGATAGCGGATGGGTCGGAATGGAAACAGCGGAGCGTCTTCACCCATCCGCTATCCGCTATCCGCCATCCAGCTTCCCTCTGTTACCCGTTGGTGGCCGGCCAGATCGGTGTGTGAGGTTACGTGACTGAAGCCTGCGCGCACAAGCAAGTCGCTGACCGCGGGCGCTTGTTTCCAGCCGTGTTCGAGGATGAGCCAGCCGCCGGGTGCGAGGTGATCGGGCGCCGTGCCAACGATGTGTTCGATGGCTTCGAGCCCGGTGCGTCCGCTGATCAATGCCATCCCCGGTTCGTTGCGGCGGACGTCCGGCGCGAGATCCGGATCTTCGCTCGCGATGTAAGGGGGATTCGACACGACGAGGTCGAAGCGACGACCTTCGAGCGGCGCGAACCAGCTTCCGTGCAGCAACGTAACGTTGGCGACCTGCAGTCGTGCGAGGTTGCGCATTGCAATCTCGAGCGCGGGCTTCGACGCATCGACGGCAACGAGACGCGCGGCCGGTCGTTCGTGCGCGATCGCGACTGCGATGGCGCCGCTCCCAGTGCCCAGATCGGCGACGTCGATGGCAGCGTCCTTCGCGGAATGTGCGAGCGCGCGCTCGACGACGAGTTCGGTCTCCGGTCGCGGAATGAGGACCGCGGGTGTGACTTCGAGCAGCAGCGACCAGAATTCCTGCTGTCCGCGAATGTATGCAACAGGCTCGCCCTGCAGCCGGCGCTTGATGAGCTGTTGGTACGACCACCCGGCCTTCGGCGGGAGCTGTCGCTCAGGTGCGCTGCGAAAAGCCGTGCGCGAAAGCCCCGTTACGTGCTCGAGCAGCAGCTCGGCGTCGAGTCGGGCGGAAGGGGAAGTGCGCGACAGCATCGTGGTTGCGGTATGCAGCGCATCGGAAATGGTTTGCGAGGAATCGGCGGCGGGCATTGGGCGCATCAAGTCACGTACAATCGACGCACAGATTATCCGATCCGCGCGATCCGCGTCCGCCCTGGCCATCCGATCTGGCCAGCAGCCAGTCGCCAGCAGCCCCTCCCGGAGTCTTTCTCAATGCACGTCTATTCCAATGCGCTCGAAATGATCGGCCGTACGCCGATGATCAGGATCAACCGCCTCGACACCGGTCCCTGCGAGCTGTTCCTGAAGCTCGAGATGATGAATCCGGGCGGATCGATCAAGGATCGCATCGGGCTCTCCATGATCCAGGAAGCAGAAAAGCGCGGCCAGCTCAAGCCGGGCGACACGATCGTCGAGGCGACGGCCGGCAACACCGGCCTGGGGCTCGCGCTCGTCGCGGCACAGAAAGGCTATCGAATGATCCTGGTGCTGCCGGACAAGATGAGCCAGGAAAAGATCTTCAACCTGCGCGCGATGGGCGCGGAAGTCGTACTGACGCGGTCCGATGTCGGCAAGGGCCATCCCGAGTACTACCAGGATCTCGGCGCGGCCATCGCGAAGAAGATGGGCGCCTATTTCATCAACCAGTTCGCCAATCCCGACAATCCCAAGGCGCACGAAGAAACCACCGCGCCGGAAATCTGGGAGCAGATGAAGCAGAATGTCGACGCCATCGTCGTGGGCGTCGGCTCGAGCGGCACCATCGCGGGCCTTGCGGCCTACTTCAAGAAGCACGCGCCGCATGTCGAACTCGTGCTCGCCGACCCGCAGGGCTCGATCCTCAAGGAGTACATCGATACCGGCAAGATGACGCAGAAGGGGTCGTGGCTCGTCGAGGGCATCGGCGAGGATTTCATTCCCGCGATCTGCGATTTCTCGCTGACGAAGCGCGCGTACCGGATTCCCGATGGCGAATCCTTCTCCACTGCACGCGAGCTGCTGCAGAAGGAGGGCGTGCTCGCGGGTTCGTCGACCGGAACACTCCTGGCCGCTGCGTTGCGCTATTGCCGCGAACAGAAGACACCGAAGCGCGTCGTCACGCTCGCCTGCGATACGGGCGCCCGCTATCTCTCCAAGCTCTTCAACGATTTCTGGATGGAAGACCAGGGGTTCACGCAGCGCGAGACCTTCGGCGATCTGCGCGACCTGATCGGACGGCCTCATGGCCAGCGCGCGACGATCACGGTGGGTCCGGACGATGCGTTGACGACTGCACACAATCGTCTGCGCAATGCAGGTTTCTCGCAGCTGCCGGTGATGGACGACGACAAGCTGATCGGCATCGTCACCGAAGACGACATCCTGCGGTTCGCGTTCGGTCGCCCGGAATGTTTCAACGAGCCGGTGCGCAACGCGATGACCAAAGCGTTCCTGCGCGTCGACAAGAGCACGTCCATGAACAACCTGGTCGCGATGCTCGAGGTGCGCTCGTCCGCGGCCGTCATGGACGGGGACAAGTTCCTCGGCCTGGTTACGCGATCGGACGTGCTGAACTACCTGCGCCGGCAGGTGAAATGCTGAAGTCGCGGCGGAGTGATCAGGTGATAACGCAAGAGTCTCACCCGGATCGCCGCCCTGAGTGACAATTCCGCCCACTGACCATCATCAATCATCCATTCGTTACATATGTCCTCATCCACCCGCCGCCTCGGTTTCGCCACACGCGCCATTCACGCCGGCCAGTCACCCGATCCCTCCACGGGCGCGGTGATGCCGCCGATCTACACGACGTCGACCTACGCACAGTCCAGCCCGGGCGTGCACAAGGGGTACGACTATTCGCGTACCAGCAATCCGACGCGCAATGCGTGGGAGCGTTGCATCGCCGATCTCGAGAGTGGTGTGCGCGGCTTCGCCTTCGCGTCGGGGATGGCGGCGACCAGTACTGTCATCGAACTGCTCGATGCAGGCAGTCACATCGTCGCGATGGACGACCTGTACGGCGGCACGTTCCGTTTGTTCGAGCGCGTGCGTCGTCGCACGGCCAACCTGGACATCACCTTCGCGGATCTTTCGAAACCCGAAGCGCTCGCCGCGGCGGTGCGTCCCGAGACGAAGCTGATCTGGATCGAAACGCCGACCAACCCGACGCTGCGGCTGGTCGACATCGCGCAGGTCGCGGAGTTTGCCCGCAAGCGCGGCATCCTCACCGTCGTCGACAACACGTTCGCAAGTCCGTGGATCCAGCGGCCGATCGAGCTCGGCGCGGACATCGTCGTGCATTCGGCGACGAAGTATCTCAACGGTCACTCGGACATGGTTGGCGGTATTGCCGTGGCGGCGAGCAGCGAGCTCGCGGACAAGATCGGCTTCCTGCAGAACGCCGTTGGCGGTATCAGCGGCCCGTTCGACAGCTTCCTCGCTCTGCGCGGCCTGAAGACGCTGCCGCTGCGCATGCGCCAGACGAGCGAGAGCTCGATCCAGATTGCGCAGTGGCTCGAGAAGCATCCGAAGGTCAGCCGCGTGCTCTATCCCGGCCTGCCGAGCCATCCGCAGCATGAGCTCGCCAAGCGCCAGATGAAGAACGGGTCGAGCGGCATCGTGACGTTCTTCGTCAAAGGCGGACTCGCGGAGACGAAGACATTCCTCGAACGCCTGAGTATTTTCACGATCGCCGAGAGCCTGGGCGGCGTGGAAAGCCTCGTCGACCATCCCACGCTCATGACGCACGCGTCCATTCCTGCCGACAAGCGCAAGGAACTGGGGATCGACGACTCGCTGGTGCGGCTGTCGGTGGGCATCGAAGATGTCGAAGACCTGATCGCCGATCTGGGCGATGCGTTGCAGTAAGCGCCTTCAGATCATTCCGGCCTTCTTGACGGCCTGATAGCGATTCACCAGCTCGACGCCGAGTCGCTGTGGCTCGGCGTCGACCATCAACGCATCGCGAGCGGCAATCTGGTTGAACGCGGTACGGCGCCCCTGTTCGTAGAGATGCGCGCTCGCGACATCCAGTGCTGATTCCACCGTACTGATGGGCTGTGCGATCAGTTCACCCACCGCACGTTCGCGCAGGCTCGCGGTGAGCACGAGATGCCGGGATCGCAGCAGACGCAGTGCCTGCTCCAGCTCACCCGTATCTTCGTCGCGGAAGTTCGTGATGAAGATCACGAGCGCCCGCTTTCGCAGTCGTCGCAACAGATCCTGCGCGGCAAGCAGGTAGTCCGAGTGCGTGGGTGTCGGCTGGACTGCGTAGAGCTCGCCCATCAAAGCGTTCAATGTTGCGGCTCCCTTGCGGGGGGCGAACCAGCGCTCCTCGCCTGGTGGAGTGCCGAAGGTCATCGCTCCGACGGCGTCGCCCTGGCGCAGCGCGACGTAGGTGAGCAGCATGGTGGCATTCAGAACCTGATCGAAGTGTCCCGCGCCGATTCCCTGTTGCTTGTCGTCCGCCCGCATGCGGCGACCGCAGTCGATCAGGAGGATGACGCACTGGTCTCTCTCGTTCTGGAACTGGCGCACGACCAGCTTTTCCGAGCGCAGGGTCGCCTTCCAGTCGATGTGACGCACGGGATCGCCGATCCGGTATTCGGAGAGCTGCTTGAAGTCGGTGCCTTCTCCGCGCTGGAGGTAGGTCTTGATACCGATCTCCGCGAGTCGCCGGTCGCCCGCCAGCCACGCGTAGCGGGCAACCTGCGCGAAGTCCGGATACACCCGGCGGTGCTCCGTCTCGCCGATCCTTTCGAGAATTTCCCACAGCCTGAGCCGCGACCGGATCGCGATGTCCGCCGGTGCGAATGCAGCGGTGCCGCGACGTGTGGGGCCGGCTGCGTATTCGACGACCGTCAGCTTCTCGGGAATGAGTTCCACCGCTGCGGGAAGGCCGTCGGTGGTAACTGTCGCATCCGCATGATCGTGGAGGCGCACTTGCCAGGGATACTGGCCGCTCACAGTGAAATGCAACTGCACGCGCTTTTGCACGCCCAACGCGAACGCCGCAGGCAGATGACGCGTCATGGTCACAGCAGCCGCGTCCCACGCGCGCTTCGACAACGCGTAGTCAGCGAGGCCGAGTGTCGCGAGTGATCCGAACCACAGCGCGGCGAATACAGCGACTCCGGCTGCAGAGAAACCGCCGATCAGGGCCACCAGCGCGATTGCAGCGCCGGCGCCCAGTGTCGCCAGCATCACGCCGCTTGGAGCAAGCCGCATCCTCATCGTCAGACGCGAGGCGCGGGCACGCTGTTGAGGAGTGCGGTCAGAAGCTCATCCGCCTTGCGTCCTTCGAGGAGCGCGTCGGGTGCCAGCGCGATGCGATGGCGCAGCGCCGGCAGAGCGAACTTGCGGATGTCGTCGGGAGTGACGAAGTCGCGTCCGTCCAGCATCGCAGTGACGCGTGCCGCGCGGACGAGCGAAATCGCGCCGCGACTACCCGCGCCGATGGCGAGCCCCGGCCATTCGCGCGTCGCCCTCACGATACGTACGGCGTAGTCCACGACGCTGTCGTCGACCCGCTGGCGGGCAGCGATCTGCTGCAGAGTCAGAACCGAGCGTTCGTTCAGCACGGGTTTGACGTCGTCGAGCGGCAGCCGGTCGCCCGCCTGATTGCTCGTCGCCCTGACCACGACGCGGGCCTCATCTTCCGCGCTGGGATAGTTGATCTCGATCTTGAAGAGGAAGCGATCGAGCTGGGCCTCGGGCAGCGGATAGGTGCCCTCGGTCTCGACGGGATTCTGCGTGGCCAGCACGAAGAACGGCTGGGGCAGCGGCAGCGTCTGGCCTTCGAGCGTCACCTGGTATTCCTGCATGACTTCGAGCAGCGCACTCTGTGTTTTCGCTGGTGCGCGATTGATCTCGTCCGCGAGCAGCACTTGAGTGAATACCGGTCCGCGCACGACGCGCAGCTCGCGTGTGTTCGGGTCGAGGATGGCGTGCCCCGTGATATCGGAGGGCATCATGTCCGGCGTGAACTGCACACGCGCGTGATTGAGCGACAGCGCTTGCGAGAGCGCTCGAACGAGCAACGTCTTGCCTAGCCCCGGCACACCTTCAATCAGCGCGTGCCCGGACGCGACGAGTGTGATGATGATCTGGTCGACGACCGCGGATTGACCGACCAGCGCGGTGCCGATGGCTTCGCGCAGTCGGTTCAGTACTTCGGCGGCTCGCGTGAGGGTATTGGTTTCAGCTTGCATCAGGAGGTCTCTCTGGCGCGGGTGGCGTTCGACAGGCGTCGTCGGGTGTATTCGATCACCATGACGGCATTTCGCAGCTCAGCGCGGCGGCGCGAGCCCGTATGGTTCACTGTTGCGGACAAGGTATCGGCGTCCACGTCCGCGATCTGCGCGATTCGCGCCACGCGCTCGGCGGCGTCGAGCTGCGAATAACCGGGAATGCGTCGCTGCGCCGTCTCATGCAGGGCGCGCACGCAGGCAGCATGCAGTTCTACGCCGCCACCGAAGCGTAGGGCGAACTGACCCGTGCCGCGAATTTGCTCGCCGATGGAGCGGCGTGCCGCAGCCGGCGCCGCCGCGAGAGGGCCGAGGCGCACGGCGCCACGCCACAATGCCAGCGCGAGCAGCACGAGCGAGAGCGTGACGACGGGAGCACCGTATCGCCACATCAACGCGAGCAGCGAGGCGCGCTTCTCCTCGGACAGGAAGACGATCTCATCGCCGGCCGTCAGCTGGGTGACATCCGCAAACAGGAGTGCGTGGTCGATCTCCAGCAGTTCGCGGTTTCCGAACGGAGTTGCATTGAGAACGGTGACGCTGCCTTTGCCGACGTTCACGCGGGCAGCCTGCAGATGTTCTTTGTCCCGCAGCTCCCAGGCAGTCTTCCGATCGGCAGTGAGCCATGCGTCGTTGGCGATACCGCACACGTGGTACTCGTCGCGCAGGCTGATGGGTTGGGCAAGCAGGACGCCACAAACGCCATCGTTCGCCCACAGCAGCTCGGGCAGAGGATCGGAGGGCTCGCTCTCTTCGTCGGGAGACTCTTCCTGGGTTTCGTTCTTCTCTGGTTCGTCCTGTTCCTGCTCCTGCTCGGTGGCCATCTTCCGGGCGATGCCGGACCAGCGCTGGAGCTCCTTCTCTCCGCCGACCAGGGTGTGATCGAGAATCAGGCGCCCACCTGCTTCAACCCATTCCTCGAGCTGTCTTCGCCGATTGTCGATCACACTCCAGTGCCAGTGCGAGAGAACGACGATTCCTCCCTCGGGCAACGTGCCGAGTGCGTGGCGATGTTCCGTCGTAGCGCCGAGCGCTTCAGCGAGCCGCTGTCGCGAGTAAAACGGGTTGCTCGCGGCTTCGCCCTTCAGGCTCGTCGGAATCCGGATGGTGTCCCAGTACGTGTTGTGGGCGATCCAGGTCGCCAGGAGTGCGACGCCCGCCAGTACGATCGCGCTGATGATCCAGTTGCGGTTCATCGCGCCTGAGTCTCCTGAGTTACAGGAGGTGCCAGGGCCTGTGCGAAGTGCGAGCACACACTCTGCACATCGTCCGTCGCGGGCTCGTGGCCGCCATAGACGGCGAGCTGCCACATGCGCACCAGTCGCGAGACATACGCGCCGCTATCCGCAGTGAGATGCCGCGTCGCGAGATCGATGCAGTCGTTCTCGGTCGTCGAGTGGCGGATCTCCAATCCGTGACCGTGGGCAAGACGCGAGAGCAGGCCGCGATAGAGCAGGGAAAGTGCCGCTCGATGCTCACCGCGTTGCCATAGGGCGAGCGCTTCGGCACCGATGTCGTCGGGCAGGCTCTCGGGTCGGATGTCCAGATCGTGCACGTGCGTCGGCGCCTCGAAGCGACGTGCGGCTGCGTTCGGTCCCATCTGGCGCAGGAAGCGAACGATGAAGAGCACGAGCAGGGCCGCGAGTGTCGCGACGATCAACCAGACGATGATGCGGCTGCTGTCGGCGATCCATCGCATCAGGTCCGCGAGCCACTCGAGCCACGAGCTGGGTTCTTCCTTGGGCTTGGGATCGTCGCTGTCCACCCAGCGCAGGATTCGCGTCGTCCGTTCGCTCGCGAGGTTCGGATCGGCCTTCAGCTTCTCGACGGCGGTGGTCACAGCCTCTTCGGTGGGCGGATCGCCTTCCGCGGCGATTGCCGGATTCGTGACCAGGAACAGTGCTGCCGACGCCAGCAGCGACAGCGCGACTCGCTTGCGCGACGGGTCACTGCGCGAACGCACGCCGGAACTCCTGTTCGATATCCCACGCTTCCAGTTCGACGCGCCGGTTGAGATACATCGCGAAACCGCTGGCGACGTAGAAGGGTTCGAGGAACGCGATCACGAACGCGTAGGCCAGCGCATATGCGAACTGCAGGTGCGTCGAGCCGGTGCCGTCCAGCAGGCCGGTGAGATCCGGCTCATATCCCTGCGGCGCGAACCAGTAGATCAGCGACAGCAGCGCGAACGTCAGCGCGAGCTCGGCCAAGCTGAACGCGCTCGTCATCAGCAGCGGCGAACTCGTGTGCCCGCGCCGAAGCTGTGCGATGCGCTTACGCAGCTTGCTGCCACGCTGTCCTTCGAGCTGATATGCGGGCTGCGTATATGAACGCCACGGCGACAGCCGCCGCGTCGTCCACGTGCGGATGATCTGTCCCCACCAGACCTGTCGTTGCGCTTCCCAGAGATCGCGGATGCTCGTCTTCTGTCCGAAGGCGGCGCGCGACAGGACGAAAAGGATCGTGCGATCCAGCCAAGGCTTCGCCCACCACAAGACGAGGGCAGGCAGCCAATCGACGATCTCGATCAGGGCCAGGGAGAAGATCGTCACCGGCAACAGCACGATCAGGTAGCACGAGAAGACGCTGCGAGCCGAATACTGGCAGAGCCGCACGCCCAGGTCCGCCGCTTCCATGTTCGTGCGGCGTCGCAAGCGGATTACGAATGCGTCAACGCGCACGACGGCCCTGCAGCGAGAGGTAACCGATGACGGCGATCCAGCACACGGCCGCGACGCTGTATTTGACGACGTGCGGTATCCACTGGGCGGACGACCAGAACGCCTCGACCGCCGCGGCGATCAGGAGCATGCCGGTGGCGCCGTACACGATGACGATCGCTTCGCGCGCGGCCGCGACCAGCGACTGCATTCGTGTTGCCCGCCCAGGTGCCAGCAACGAATGACCGATCCGCAGGCCGGCGGCGCCTGCGAGAACGATGGCAGTCAGCTCGAAGGCTGCGTGCGTCACGACGAACGAGTAGAACGTCGACGACAGGCCGCGCTCCGTGAGGAAGCCGGCGAGTGCGCCGAAGAATGCGCCATTGAACGCGAGGAAGAAGAGGCTGCCGACGCCGAACAGCAGCCCGCCCGCGAAGCATTGGAAAGCCAGGCCGATGTTGTGGCGGATGTAGAAGCCGAACATCATCCAGTCGGTATCAGCGGTACGAAGCCGGCCGATGGAGTCGGCGTCGTCCGAATACATCTCTTCGAATTGCGCGGCGGTGGCCGGATCGACGACCGAGAGGATGAGTTCCGGTCGGAAATAGACGAGCAGACCGATCACGATCGTGGGCAGAACGAATACGGCCGTCGCGATCCACACGTACACCGCGTGTGCGCGAACTGCCTGCGGGATCTCGCGTGCTACGAGGTCCTTGAGCCGGACGAGTCCGAATTCCTTGCGCTGGTAGATCACCTGATGCGCATCGCCGGTGAGCCGATCGAGTCGTTCCGTGAGATACGCCGGGTACGACCGCGCTCGCGCCAGCGCCAGATGCTCGCAAACGCGGCGGTAGAGCGCGGCGAACTGCCCGCCTGCGACGGCTGCAAGTTCCTTCCTGTCGCCGGTGCGCAGCTGCGTCAGTCCTCGTTCGAGCTCCTGCCAGTCGCTCTCGTACTGCTGTTCGAATTGCAGCGGCGTCACGTCAGCGTCTCCCGAGCAGCCACTGTGCGACTGCCAGCACGCGCCGTGTGACCTCGGGGCCCGAGCGTCCCGCGTCGCCACTCACGGGAGCGGCAATCGCAGCGAGTTCATCCATCCGGTCTGCCGTGAGTCGCGATGCTCTCGCTGCGAGCGCGATGATTGCGGCCTGGTCTCTCGGGCTGAGCGCCATCGCGGGCGCGAGCGGGGCGATGCTTTCGAGGGTGATTTTGGAAGAAGGCTGCGGCTGGTAGACGACGAGCGTCGCCGCCGCGATATCGCCCAGGCGCTTGAAGTCGCTGCGCGTGAGCATGCTGATGGCTGCGAATCCGTACAGCAGGGGCAGGAAGTCGACCACGCGCAGCAGATTGCGGGTGAAGGATGCCGCCGGTGTGATCGGCAGGCCGGTGTCCATGACGACCTTGAGCTTCAGCGCTCGCTTGCCTGGCGTCGTGCCCCAGCGGCTGAGCTCGAACAGCACCGGGTAAAACCACTCGAGCAGGAACGCGATGATGAGATAAAGGCCCATCCCGACGCCTTCCATGAAGGTGGCGACGGTACCGATGGCCATGAGGATGCAGAGGCGGATGAACTGATCGATCAGGAATGCATAGAGACGCGGCGTAAGACCGGCCGGACGCAACTCGATCAGAATGCCCTCCGGCGTCTCGGTCGAGACGCCGGTGTCCAGAACCTCACCGGCCACGAGCGGGAGGCTTAGGCTTTGACGACGATCGTGTCGGCGATCTTGTCATGCACGCACTGACGCTTCTCGCCGAAGATCCACAGATGATCGACCAGGTTGTAGATGTAGCCGACGACCGGAATCATGCCCGGCAGCGCGTTCACCACGTTGCGCAACCAGAAAATGCGTGCAAGCGAAGCGCGCGATCCGTCCGAACGGACGACCTTGATGGTGAGCAGCTTCTTGCCGACGGTCTGGCCGTTCTTGTGAACGAGATGGATCGTGTAGCCGATCAGCGCTATTGCCAGCGCCAGCGTCACGAAAACGCCCGAGCCGAAGGAGACATCGTCGAAACCCGCGTCTGGGTTGGACCAGAAGTCGGTACCGATGCTGACGACCATCGGCACGACGACCAGGATGCTGATCACGCCATCGATGATGGCGGCTCCCAGTCGCGTCAGCCGGTCGGCGTGTTCAACTGCGGTCGTGTCTACGGCGTCGCTTACTTCGGCAGTCGGCGGCGCGTACGGATTATTGTTCGGTTCTGTCGACGCGTTCATCTGGTGCTCCCTGTTTGTCCCGTGCAACCCAATTCTGATTTCAGCCCCGCTTCGCTGGCGAGGCATTGGTTATCGATTCTGCACGGTCGGCCAGGTGAAAGCATCTCCGGGCGGCGGTTGTGGCAGCGCGGCACCGCGCCTCCCCGGGGCCGACGCCCCGGCAGGGATTACTCGACGATCCGGGCCAGCTGTTCCGCCTGGTACTCCTGCTGGAGCGGCCCGATCACGGGCTCGATGTCGCCGTTCATGACGTCGGCGAGCTTGTACAGCGTCAGGTTGATGCGGTGATCGGTCACCCGGCCCTGCGGGAAGTTGTACGTCCGGATGCGTTCCGAGCGATCGCCGGATCCGACCTGGGATCTGCGCGACTGGGCTTCGGCCTGGTCGCGCTTCTCCTGCTCGGCCGCCATCAACCTGGCCTTCAGCAAGGACATGGCCCGGGACCGGTTCTTGTGCTGCGAGCGCTCGTCCTGGCACTCGACGACGATGCCGGTCGGCAGATGCGTGATGCGGATCGCCGAGTCGGTTTTGTTCACGTGCTGGCCGCCGGCGCCCGAGGAGCGGTACGTGTCGATCCGCAGATCGGCGGGGTTGAGGTCGATCGCTTCGATCTCCGCCAGTTCCGGCAGGATCGCGACCGTCACGGCGGACGTATGAATGCGTCCCTGGGCCTCGGTGGCAGGCACGCGCTGCACCCGATGCGTGCCGGCTTCGAACTTCAGCCGCGAGAACGCACCGCGTCCGACGATGCGACTGATGACCTCTTTGTAACCGCCGTGCTCGCCGGCGTTCTCCGACAGCACTTCGACGCGCCAGCCCTGACCGTCCGCGTAACGCGAGTACATGCGGAACAGATCGCCGGCGAAGATCGCAGCTTCATCGCCGCCGGTTCCGGCGCGCACTTCCAGGTAGATGTTGCTCTCGTCGCGGGCGTCCTTCGGCAGCAGCAGTTTCGCCAGCTCGCCGCTTTCGTTTTCGATGCGCGTATCGAGCGTCTTCAGTTCTTCCTGGCCGAGCTCGCGCATTTCCGGATCGCTGCTGTCCGCCATCTCCTGCGCCTGCGCGCGCTCGGTGAGCAGGCTCTGATAGTCGCGATAGCGGCTGACGACCGGCTCGAGCTTCGCGTACTCCATCGACAGGTCGCGGAACTTGTCGTTGTTCGAGATGATCTGCGGATCGGCGAGCAGGCCGCTCACTTCCTCGTGACGATCGACGAGTTTTTCCAGTTTGTTTCTGATCGAGTCTTTCATGAGAACGGAGTAAGAATCTCCACGGGGGACACGGGGAGCACGGGGTAAGAGTTTTCAATCGACAAGAAGAGGCCGCGAGGAAGGCATCGGAATCCGTCAGCTGGCAGATGACTTCTCCTTCTCTGCCCCGTGTTCCCCGTGCCCCCCGTGGAGATCTGCTTCTCTCCTGGATCGTTCCGGCTCCGGCGCGAACAGCGCCTTCGCAGCCTGGATCAGATCGCCGTCGCCGCGTTCGGCGGCTTCGCGCAATCGTTGACTGGGGCCATGCAGCAGCCGGTTCGTGAGTGTCGCTGCGAGGAAGTCCATGACTTCCCGGGGATCGCGTCCGGCGGCGAGCATCTTTCGCGCCTGCTCGGTCGTCTGGGCGCGGAGGGCCTCGGCGTCGTCGCGCAATCGCCGGATCGTCGGTACCGCATCGAGTGTCTTGAGTTGCTGTTCGAACAGAGCGATTTCCGCGGCGATCAACTGTGCGGCGTCCCGCGCCGCTTCGCGTCGCGATTCGATGTTTTCGTTCACGACGTTCTGCAGGTCGTCGATCGTGAACAGATAGATGTCTTCGAGCTTCGCGACTTCCGGTTCGATATCGCGCGGCACGGCGATGTCGGCCATGAATATCGGCTTGCGCTTGCGTGCCCTCAAGGCGGTCCGCACGGCGTCGTGAGTGATGACGGGAGTCGGGCTCGCCGTCGAGCTGATCACGATGTCGGCTTCGGACAGATGCGTCGCGAGCGCATCGAGGCCGATGGCGAAGCCGTCGAATTCCTTCGCCAGTTCCTGGGCGCGGTCGAGGCTGCGATTCGCGATGATCATCCGGCGCAGTCCATTCGTGTGCAGGTGGCGTGCGGCGAGCGCGATGGTTTCGCCCGCGCCGACGAGCAGCGCCGTATGCGGTTCGAAGCTCTCGAAGACAGTCCGGGCCATCGCGACCGTGGCGGATGCGACCGAAACGGCGCTCGCACCGATGCGCGTCTCGGTCCGGACGCGCTTGGCGACGGAGAACGCGGTTTGCAGCAGCCGGTTGAGGAACGGGCCGGTGACGCCGTGATCGAGTGCGGCGCGATAAGCGTCCTTGAGCTGTCCGAGAATCTGCGGCTCACCCAGCACCAGCGAATCGAGGCCGCTGGCGACATTGAAGACGTGCTGCACGGCCGACTGGCCTTGCAGCTGGTACAGCGAATCATTCAGGTCGAGCTGATGCGCGGCAAGGTCATGCCATTCGCCCAGCCATTGAACCAGGGGCTGCGCGGGCGCGTTGCCCAGAGGGTCGTCGGTGAAGCAATAGAGTTCGGTGCGATTGCACGTTGAGACAATCACCGACTCGCGTACGCCGGGAATGCCGTTGAGTGCCCGCAGTGCGTCCGGCAGCTCCGTACCCGCGAAGACAACTTTCTCGCGGATTTCGACGGGAGCCGTGCGGTGATTGATGCCGATGACGACGAATGTCATGTGAAGTGTCGCAAAACGGCCGCGATTGTCCGCCGAACCTGTCCGGAATGACAAGTTTTGAGGGTGTTCCCTGATATAGTGCCAGCACGATGTATCCGACTGCCAAACCTGCTTTTTTCACGTGCTGGCGGCACCCGATCGCGGCAATTGCGGCCGCAATCGTCCTCGCGGGATGCGCCGGGACGCCCGCCCAGAAGACGACCGATGCGTTGCCGGACGACCCGAATGCGCTCGTGCTCGGCGCTGAAGTCGCTCTGCAGCGCGGGCAGTACCTGGAGGCGTCGAAGGCCTACGTGAAGGCGGCCCAGGCAGCGAATGACGAAACGCTCGCCGAGCAGGCGACGAAGATCGCTTACGAACATCATCAATGGTCACTGGTGCTGGCCGGCGCCGAGCGCTGGCTGCAGCTGAACCAGACGAACGAAGAAGCGCGACGCTTCGCGGCGTTCGCGGCTCTTCATCTCTATCAGATCGATCGGGCCGCTGAGCACCTGGGTTTCCTGCTCGATACCGCGTTCATCAATCCGCCCGCCGGATTTCTCGCGCTGTTGCCGCAACTGGGCGATGAGGGTTCGGCTGCCGCGGCAACCGCCGTTCTCCAGAAGCTCGTCCTGAAGTATCCCGACCTGACCGAAGCTCACTACGCGCTTGGTCGCGCAGCGCTGCAGTCCGACAACTTTGCGCTTGCTCTGGAGCATGCGCAGAAGGCGCGTGAGCTCGGGCCTTACTGGGCACCCGCCGGACTACTGCTCGCGCAGGTTCAGCTGGCCCGCGGCGAGAACGATGCGGCATTGGCCACGGCGAAAACCGTCGTCGATCACGACAGCCAGGACTCCTATCGCCTCGAATACGCACTGATGAAGCTGCAGGCGGGCCGCGACGAAGAAGGCCGCAAGGACCTTGAGGCGCTGACCGCGGGCGACTCCGGTGCGATCGCCGAGCGCGCTCTCGCTGATATCGATTTCCAGCTGGGCAATCGTGACGTGGCGGCGACGCGCTACAGCAATCTCGTGTCGAACGGACGCTTCGTGTACGAGTCGCTGTTCTATCTCGGCGCCATTGCCGAAACGCGCGATGCAACCGATGAAGCGATCCAGATCTACACCCGCGTGACCGGCGGCGATCTGGCGATGGCTGCTCAATCCAGGGTCGCGCGGTTGAAGGCCCGCAAGGAAGGCGTCGACGCCGGTCTCAAGCATCTCGAAGAATTCGCGAGCACGCGCCCGCAATACACGCTGGATGCCATCACTGCCCGCGCCGCGCTGTTGTCCTCGAATGGCGATGCGACGGGAGCCATTGCGCTTCTCGATAACGCGCTGAAGACGTATCCCGACTCGGCGGAGCTGCGCTTTGCACGCGTGTTCCAGCTCGAGGATGCCGACAAAGTCGATGAGGCCGTGAGTGCGCTGAGACAGCTGGTCGCGGACCGGCCCGGCGATCCTCTCGCTTCCAACGCGCTCGGCTACACGCTGGTCGATCGCACGAGCAAGTCGCGCGAAGGCCTGAAGCTCATCGAGCAGGCGCTCGCGCAAACGCCGGACAACGGCGCCGTGCTCGACAGCATGGGTTGGGCGCTGCATCGGGTGAAGCGCAACGAGGAAGCACTGACGTATCTCCAGCACGCGAAGCGCCGCATCAACGATCCTGAAGTCGATGTGCATCTCTACGACGTGCTGCTTGCGCTCGGTCGCAAGGACGAGGCGCTCGAGTTGCTCAAGGAAGCGAGCCAGCGTTATCCCGAGAACGAGGATCTGCAGGCTCGCCTGAAGTCCCTGCCGAACTGATATGGCGGGGTCGATGGCGGAAAGCCGGGAGTTGCGGGTCCTGCCCGCACAGGTCCTGTTTGTATTGAGTCGCGCAGTCCTCGCAGTCGTTGCGACCGTCATTCTCATCTCCGGTTGCACTCACGCTCCATCGCGTCCGCTCGTTGCGATTCCGTCGGATCTGAATCAGCTCGAACAATGGCAGGCGCGCGGCCGCATCGGCGTGTCGAGTGCGGCAGGCGGCGGCTCGGGTTCCTTTCAGTGGCAGCAGCGGGGCGATCGCGCGGATGTCGAAATTCGCGGCCCGGTAGGAATCGGCAGCGTACGACTGCAGGTTCAGGGCGACGCGCAGGATCCGCATGTCACGCTCGAAACGAGTGACGGCGTGAAGCTTGAATCCCAGGCAGCCTGGGACGAACTCGAAACACGCCTGGGCGCGCAGGTTCCCGCGGGGCGGCTGCGCTTCTGGATGCTCGGCATTGCCGCACCCGGCGACCATCTGTGGCAAGGCGCGGCGGAGCAGGACGCGAAGATCCTCGAGCAGGACGGCTGGCGCATCGACTATCAGCAGTACTCGGATGAGCCGGGCGCACATGTTCCGGTCCGCATGCGCGCGAGCAGCGGCGACACTCGTGTGCGGATCGTCGTCGACCGCTGGCAGCTCGGACAATGATTTCCTCGGGTGAACCGCTGGGATCGCCCGCCCCGTGGCCGGCGCCCGCGAAGCTCAATCTCTGCCTGCACATCATCGGGCGTCGCGCTGACGGTTATCACCTGTTGCAGACGGCGTTCCAGTTCATCGATCTCGCGGATGAGCTGCGATTCTTCCAGCGTCCCGCGGGCGTCATCGATCGTCTCGGTGGATTGCACGACGTGCCCGCCGAAAAGGATCTGGTCGTGCGGGCAGCGCGCCTGCTTGCGACGCACACCAGCACGGACACAGGCGTTGCCATCGAAGTCGTTAAAAACATTCCCGCGCAGGCCGGTCTCGGCGGCGGCAGTTCGGACGCGGCGACGACATTGGTGGCACTGAACCGGTTATGGCGGACGGGACTCGATGTCGATTCGCTCGCGAGACTCGGTCTGCAACTGGGCGCGGACGTTCCGGTCTTCGTGCGCGGCCACGCAGCCTGGGCGGAGGGGGTGGGAGAGGTGCTGACGCCCATCGATCCACCTGAAAACAGCTACCTGGTTCTCAAACCTCAAGCCGCGGTGAGCACGGCGGAAATCTTTCAGGCTGCTGAATTGACACGTAATTCCCCCGTCACGACAATACGCGCCTTTCTCGCGGGGGGTGGCCGCAACGACTGCACCTCCACCGTGCGCGGGCGTTATCCAGAAGTCGCCGAAGCGCTTGATTGGCTTGGAGAATTTGGCTCAGCCCGGTTGACCGGAACCGGTGCCTGCGTATTCGCTGCCATTTCGTCCCCGCCCATCATGCGCGCGGCCCTGGAGCGCTTGCCGATGCGCTGGTCAGGGTATGTCGTAAAAAGCCTGAACGAGTCGCCGCTCCTGGCGCGACTCGCGGCTGAACCGGCCTGACCGCGGGGATCAGGAACAGTTGTGCGATTCGCGCGAAGCGCGGATCGGTCGAGCAGTACGAATTGGGGCGTCGCCAAGCGGTAAGGCAGCGGGTTTTGATCCCGCCATCCGGAGGTTCGAATCCTTCCGCCCCAGCCAGTTTTCGTTTCGGGGAGCGTGGATGGATCGTTCAACGATGGCGGTGTTCTCGGGCAACGCCAACCCGCAGCTTGCGCTCGAAATCGCCCGTCATCTGACGGTGCCGCTCGGCCGCGCGTCGGTGAGCCGGTTCAGCGACGGCGAGACGACGGTGGAGTTGCTGGAGAACGTGCGCGGCCGCGATGTGTTCATCGTGCAGCCGACGTCGCCGCCGGCGAACGATCATCTGATGGAACTGCTGGTGATGGCCGACGCCTGTCGTCGTGCGTCGGCAGCGCGAATCACCGCTGTGGTGCCGTATTTCGGCTACGCCCGGCAGGATCGCCGCCCACGCGCGATGCGCGCGGCGATCACGGCGAAGCTGGTCGCGAACATGATTGCGGGTGCGGGTGTGGATCGATTGCTGACGATCGATCTGCACGCGGACCAGATCCAGGGCTTCTTCGACATTCCGGTCGACAACGTGTACGCGTCGCCGGTGTTGCTGGGCGATGCCTGGAAGCAGAAGTACGACGATCTGATCGTCGTGTCGCCTGACGTCGGCGGTGTGGTGCGCGCACGAGCGCTGGCGAAGCGGCTGGATGATGCGGACCTCGCGATCATCGACAAGCGCCGCCAGCGGGCGAACGAGTCGGAAGTCATGAACATCATCGGTGAAGTGCGCGGCAAGACGTGCGTGCTCATCGACGACCTGGTCGATACCGCCGGCACGCTGTGCCATGCGGCGAAGGCGTTGAAAGACGCCGGTGCGAAGCGCGTGGTGGCGTACATCACCCACGCCGTGCTCTCGGGCCCGGCGATCGATCGCATCGGCAAGTCCGAACTGGACGAACTGGTCGTGACCGACACGATCCCGCTGCGTGATTCCGCGCGGGCGTGTTCGAAGATCCGCCAGCTGTCGGTTGCGGGCCTCCTCGCGGAAACGATGCGTCGTATCCGGGACGAGGAGAGTGTCAGTTCGTTGTATATCGATTGATTGGTGATGAGGTGATCGGGTGATCCGGTGATGACGCAAGAGCATCACGAATCGCGCGATCGCCTCGTCGTTTTGGCGCGATGTTCGTTTTCTGGTCGCGGAGCGGATGTCGCTTTTCGATGAAGTGGATGGGTAAGTCCCGCAAGGCGCTCCGGCGTCATCACGGGATCACCTGATCACCTCATCACTTTCTGCTGGAGTCTTTTTCATGAAAACCTCATTTGATCTCGTCGCCGATCCACGCGACGCGCAGGGGAAGGGTGCGAGCCGCCGCCTGCGTCGTTCGGGTAAGGTCCCGGCGATTCTCTACGGGGGCCCGCAGGCCCCGCGTCAGATCCTTCTGGATCACCAGAACCTGCTGACGCTGCTCGTCAACGAACGCTTCTACTCGACGATCCTCTCGCTGAGCATCGGCGGCGAGAAGCAGGCGGCCATCCTGAAGGATGTGCAGCGCCATCCCGCCAAGAACCAGATCCTGCACATGGATCTGCAGCGCGTCTTCGACAACGAAGCGATCCGCATGAGCATTCCGCTGCACTTCAAGGGCGCGGCCGGCTCGCCGGGCGTGAAGACCGAAGGCGGCATCGTGTCGCACCTGTTGAACCAGGTCGAAGTGCTTTGCTTGCCGAAGGATCTGCCTGAGTTCGTCGAAGTCGACATGTCCGAGATGCACATCAACGACATGAAGCGTCTGTCGGACCTGCCGCTGCCCGCGGGCGTGCAGTTCGTGGCGCTCGCGCACGGCCGCGACGAACCGGTGGTGTCGATCCATCACCCGCGTGCGGAAGAGGCAGAGACGCCTGCAGCGACCGAAGCTGCTGCGGCGGCTCCTGCTGCCGGTGCGGCTCCTGCTGCAGATGCCAAGAAGGAAGAGGCCAAGCCGGCCGCTGGCGCTGCGAAGAAGGAAGGCGGCAAGAAGTGATGCGTTGCGAGCGGCCGGCTTCTGCCGGCCGCTCGCGGATGCACCATGCACGATTGAGGATTCACGATGGGCAGGGGAGTGCGACACGCCCTTCTTCATCGCCCATTGTGAATCGTCAGTCAGCCATTCGCTCCCATGCCTGCCACTCCCATCAAGATCATCGTCGGACTCGGCAATCCCGGGCCCGAGCATGTGCTCACGCGTCACAACGTGGGATTCTGGTTCGTCGATGCGCTCGCGTCGAAGCTCGGCGGCCGCTTCCGCAGTCACACCCGCTTCCAGGGCGAGATCTGCCGCATTCAGCTGAATGGCGATGAAGTCACGCTGCTCAAGCCGTCGACGTACATGAACCGCAGCGGACTGGCGATCCGCGCACTCACCGACTATCTGAAAGTGTCGCCCGGCGAAACGCTGGTCGTTCACGACGAGCTCGACCTCACCGTCGGCGACGCCCGCTTCAAGCTGGGCGGAGGCCACGGCGGTCACAACGGCTTGCGCGACACGATTACTCACATCGGCGCCGATTTCTGGCGACTGCGCCTCGGCATCGGTCACCCAGGCGACAAGTCGCAGGTAATCGACTACGTTCTGCGCCGCGCTCCGAAAGAAGAGGAAGAGAAAATTCTCGCCTCTGTCGCTGCTTCTCTGGACGCCCTGGATGTTTTCCTCCAGCAAGGCCCGGAGAAAGCCATGAATGGATTGCATCAGAAGAGAAGCGGTTAGCGGTTGGCGGTCAGCGGTTAGTCAGAGATCAGAAGATGACTCTCTCAGCGCGACCTGACAACTCTTCCCGCCCTTCCGATTCCGAACTAACCGCCAACCGCTAACCGCCAACCGCTTCTCTCCTTATGGGCATCAAATCCGGCATCGTTGGTCTGCCTAACGTAGGCAAGTCCACACTCTTCAATGCGCTGACGCGTGCGCAGATCGCGGCGGAGAATTATCCGTTCTGCACCATCGATCCGAACGTCGGCATCGTGCCGGTGCCGGATCCGCGCCTCAATGAGCTCGCGAAGATCGTCAGTCCCGAGCGCATCCTGCCGGCGACGGTGGAGTTCGTGGATATCGCGGGTCTCGTGGCGGGTGCGAGCAAGGGCGAAGGGCTGGGTAACAAGTTCCTGTCGCACATCCGTGAGACGGACGCCATTACTCACGTCGTCCGCTGCTTCGAGAACGATGACATCGTGCACGTGTCCGGTCGCATCGGGCCGCTCGATGATATCGAAGTGATCAATACGGAACTGGCGCTCGCCGATCTCGATACCGTCGACCGCGGTCTGCTGCGAGCAGAGAAAGCGGCGAAGGCCGGCGACAAGGACGCGATCAAGCAGCGTGACCTGCTCAAGAAGCTGAAAGAGCATCTCGACTCCGGCAAGCCCGCCCGTTCGCTGGTGAAGGATCCCGAAGAGCGGAAGCTGATCCAGGAACTGCAGCTGATCACGCTGAAGCCGCTGATGTACGTGGCGAACGTCGCAGAGGACGGTTTCACCAACAACAAGCATCTCGATGCAGTGAAGGCTCGCGCCGTGGAAGAAGGGTCGGAAGTCGTTGCTGTCTGCGCCGCCATCGAAGCGGAGATTGCGCAGCTCGAAGAGGCCGACCGTGCGGATTTCCTCGCGGAACTGAAGCTCGACGAGCCCGGCCTGAACCGCGTGATCCGCGCGGGTTACAAGCTACTCGGACTGCAGACTTACTTCACCGCGGGTGAAAAGGAAGTGCGCGCCTGGACCGTCAAGGTTGGTGCAACGGCGCCGCAGGCCGCCGGCGTCATTCATACCGATTTCGAGAAGGGCTTCATCCGCGCGGAAGTCATCGCCTATGACGACTACATCGCGAACCAGGGCGAGCAAGGGGCCAAGGAAGCCGGGAAGCTGCGGCTCGAAGGCAAGGAGTACATCGTCCACGAAGGCGATGTGATGCACTTCCGGTTCAATGTGTGAGCAAGCGATCGGGTGATCGAGCGATCACTCGGTCATCGTCTCACCGCCGCCGAGAAACTCCACCAGCGTCTGGGTGAACTCGTCCGCCTGCTCGATATTCGACAGATGCGCCGCGTCGAGCAGTGTGAGCTTCGCGTCGGGAATCGAGCTCGCGATCAATTCGGCTTCCGACGGCGGTGTGGCGGGATCTTTCGACCCGCCGATCACGAGCGTCGTGGTGCGGATCGACTTGATGGACTCGCGCTGGTCCATGTCCCGGATTGCCGTACAGCACGCGACGTAACCCTGCACTGAAGTGTTCAGCAGCATTTGCCGGACACGCTCGACCCGTTCGGGTTGTGCCGACCGGAACTCCGGGGTGAACCAGCGGCCGAGCACGGCTTCGGTCAGTCCCGCCATGCCTTCCTTCTTCGCCGTCGCGATCCGCGAGTCCCATCCGTCTTTCGGCGGCATGTAGGGCGATGTATTGCACAGTGCTGCCTTCAGCACGCGATCCGGCCATTTCTGCGCGATGTACATAGCCGTCATTCCGCCGAGCGACAGGCCGCACAGATGAGCGCGAGCGATTCCGCACGCGTCCAGAATGGCGAGCGCGTCTCGGGCAAGATCGTCGATTGTTGCTGTCGTATGCGATCCGGCGGTCGATTCACCGTGGCCACGCGCGTCATAGCGCACGACTTCGAACCGCTCCTGTAACGCGCTCATCTGGTCGTCCCACATCTCGAGGGTCGTTCCGAGTGAATTGATCATGAGCAGCGCCGGGGCGCCGGATCGCGGCGTGTGGTCGCAGCGCAGCTGCACGTCCTGGGATTGAATGAGCTTCATCGGGAACCCTCTTGCAGTCCAAACATCACGGCGGCGGGTTGAGTTCCGAGATGACTGCCTGTGCGTGATGGATCGCGGTATTTGCGGCTGGGACACCGGCGTAGATCGCGCTTTGCAGGATGACCTCCTTGACCTCGTCCTGCGTGAGCCCGTTGTTGAACGCGCCGCGGACGTGGAGCCTGAATTCCTCCCACCGGCCGAGAGCGATGCAGGTAGCGAGCACCATGCAGGAGCGCGTCTTGCGATCGAGCCCGGGCCGGCTCCAGATCTCACCCCAAGCGTAGCGCGTGATCAGGTCCTGGAATTCGCGGTTGAAGTCGTTGAGATTGCCGGTCGCGCGATCGACCCACGCATCGCCCAGTACCGCGCGGCGATGCTGCATGCCGAGTTCGTGGCGCTCTTTCTCGTTCATGAATTTCCGCCCGGGGAAGCTGTTCGCTGTTCGAGATAGTGCCGTGCGGCGGCATCGGCAGCAGCGACGTTGCGATCAATGGAGAACAGCGCATCGAGCTGCTCCGGCGGCAGTGCATGAGGTGCGTTGCGCAGTTCCTGCGCGACGACCTCCCGCAACGGACGATGTTTGGAAATCGCGATGCGCGTCCACTCCTGCACCGTATCGTGAGCAACATCGCGCCCCATTGCGGGAGCGAGCGCTTCGGCAACCGCGCTCGCGCCGATAAGCTCGAGCGCGGCATCGAGATTCGCCTGCATTCGCTGAACATCGACGCGCAAGCCTCGAAAGCTCTGAGTCACCGCGAGTACGGCGCCGTGAGTGAGGCTGCAGAGCTGAGGCAATGCAATCCATTCTGCGTGCCAGGCTCCGGCGGCGCGCTCGTGCTCCTGAACCATCGCGGCGAGCAGCGTGCTGGCGAGTTGCGGAGTGACGATAGCGGCGGCACTCGCAGCAACCGAATCCACCGGGTTGTGCTTGTGAGGCATCGCCGACGACCCGCCCTTGCCGGGCGCCGGTGCCTCTGCGAGCTCAGCGACATCGCTTTGCATCTGCAGCGCAATGTCGTGCGCGATCTTGCCGAGATGCCCCGTCAGCGTTGCGAGCGCTGTGCCGCATTCGACGATGCGCACGCGATTCGTGTGCCAGCAGATTTCCGCGGGTTGCAGTCCCAGTCGCAAGGCGACGCCGCGGACGAGTGGGAGAGCGAGGGGGCCGGCGGTGCTCAGCGTACCGACGGGTCCGCCGAGCTGCAGACAGAAGTGCGTCTGCATCAGTTGCATCATTCGTTGCGCGCATTGATCGAGTCCCGCGAGCGCCGCCGCGAGCTTGTAACCGAACGTCGTCGCCGCTGCGTGCTGCAGCAGGGTGCGGGCGATCATGGGCGTGCGAACGTGAGCATGAGCGAGCGTCGCGATCGCTTCGCGCAACTGCGAGAGATCACGAATGATCGCCGCGAAGGTTTCGCGTAGCGATAGAACCGTCGCCGTGTCGATGACGTCCTGGCTGGTCGCGCCGTGATGAACCCACGCCGCAGCCTCGGGATCCGAAGCTCTGACCAGTGCGGTGAGTTGCTTCACGAAGGGAATCGCGGGATTGCCGGCAACTCGCGCCGCCGAAAGATCGATGCGTGCGATCAGCTTGCGATCCGCGCAAGCATCCGCGATCGCCCGGGCAGCGGGTTCGGGAATCAATCCGAGCTCGCCCTGGACCCGTGCGAGCGCACCCTCGAAGGCGAGCATGTGCGCAATCTGCCGTTCGGCGGCGAACAGGCCAGCAACCTCTGTGCTGTGAAACTGAGCGTCCAATCGCTTACCCTGTGATTGCGGCGTTGCCATCCGCGAATGGGCTCATATTAAAGGAGCGGCCGCGTGCGGGCATCGGCCGATGTGCCGTGATTTGCCGACATTGTGTCGATCCCGTATAACGGCGCCAGCGCATACAGTAAGGTGCCCAGACAATTATGGAAACAGGCGGCAGTGCTCCTCCCCCTCCGGTGGGTGCGATCTTCCGGCGCGAAGTCCGGATCGAATGGGGCAATTGCGACCCGGCGGGGATCGTGTTCTACCCGCGCTACCTCGAACTGTTCGATGCGAACACCGCGTACCTGTTCGAGTCCGTCGGCCTGCCGAAGCCCACGCTGGTGAAGACTTACGACATCGTCGGCATGCCGATCGTCGATGTGCAGGCGAAGTTCTTCATGCCTTCCACGTTCGGCGACCGCATCACCGTCGAGAGCCGCATCGGCGAGTGGCGCCGCTCCGGTCTGCGCGTCGACCACCGGTTGCTGAAAGAGGGCAAAGTGGCTGTCGAAGGCTACGAAAGCCGCGTCTGGGCGGGAAAGGACCCGGAGAAGCCGGGCGGCATCAGGACCAAACCGGTACCACAGGAAGTGATCGACCGATTCAACTCTGCGCACTGAGGTGTTGCGATGAGTTCGCTGCCGGTCTACTCACGCGAGGCATTGCAGGCCGATCCGCCGTACCTGCATCCGCCGTATGCCTCGACGCGATTGCGTTCGCCTCGCGAACCGCTGGTCATCGTGCCGCATACGCTTTCAGAGTTGAGCGGCCCGGCATTCGGGCATTCCGATGTTCGACCGGAAGACGCCGATCTCACGGCACACGGGCAGGGGCAGCCGATCGGTGAGCGCATCATCGTTCACGGCCGGCTGCTCGATGAGAAGGGCCGCGCGATCCCCAACTCGCTCGTGGAGGTGTGGCAGGCGAATTCGACGGGACGATACCGGCACGCGCGCGATCAGCATGACGCGCCGCTCGATCCCAATTTCTTCGGCGCGGGGCGCTGCCTGACGGACGCGGAAGGCCGCTATCAGTTCACGACGATCCGTCCCGGCGCATATCCGTGGGGGAATCATCCGAACGCCTGGCGCCCGGCACACATCCACTTCTCGCTCTTCGGCCCGTGCTTCCTGACGCGGCTCGTGACGCAGATGTATTTTCCGGGCGATCCGTTGTTCCCGTTCGATCCGATCTTTCATTCGGTCCCGGATGCGAAAGCCCGTGAACGCATGATCGCCCGATTCGACCTGCAGGCGACTCGCCCCGAATGGGCGCTGGGATTCCGCTTCGACATCGTCCTGCGCGGACCCGAAGAAACACCGATGGAGCATGGCCGATGAGCGTCACGCCGTCGCAGACCGTCGGTCCGTATTTTCAGATCGGATTGATCCACGAACGCTGGTCGAGCCTGGCTGGCAACGGCGAGCGGATCACAATCGAAGGCTCGGTGCTCGACGCCGAAGGCGTGCCCGTTACCGATGCAATGATCGAGATCTGGCAGCCGGACAACAAAGCGTTCGGCCGATTCGCGACTGATCCCTCGACGGGCCGCTTTGCTTTCGAGACTTCGCGGCCAGTGTCGATGGGACCGGATGCAGCGGCTCATCTGTGCGTTGGAGTTTTCGCACGCGGCCTGCTCAAGCGGCTCTACACACGAATCTACTTCGACCCGACAGCGATCAATGGGAATGACCCGATCTTGAGCCTCGTGCCTTACGCACGGCGGCCCACGTTGGTCGCGGTTTCGACGGGGGATCGGCGCTATCGCTTCGATATCCGGTTCGCCGGAGAAGGCGAAACGGTGTTTCTGGAGTGCTGATGAGGTCGCCGCGAATGCTGCTTGCACGCGGCCAATGTCGACATCAGCTCGTCCTCCGGCCAGGCTGCGCCTTCGGAAATTTCCATGTGCTGGTCTGGTCCGTGCTCGCCGAACGACTCTCGTCGGTCGAACTCCGATGTACCAAAGAACCCAGCTACGTCGCGTTCATTGGCATTGCACGTGCAATAACGAGATCGATGAGAAGGGAGCGACATCCCACGCAAACTATTCAGTCCAGTTCACTCCCAGGGACATGCTCGCTACGGTCTTCCTCACTGCTCGGCAACGTGCGCCTGAGCAGAGTTCATCAACTCGAGGAGACTGATATGAAATCGAGCATCGTCAAGCAAGCCGCACAACGAGTGCTGCAGGCATGCACCGTGGTCGTGCTGTTGAACGCGCCAGTGATTCAAGCTGATGAGTTCGGAGATGATCCGCCCATCTGCATGAAGAAGCCGTACTTGCCACAATGCAATCCAGAGCCCGTCGATCCGCCGCCGCCGGACCCGTGGCCCTGCGATTTTTCGCCGTACGGGTGCCGGTGGTTCTGAGTAGTCTGCGCGCCGGTCATTGTGCTGACCGGCGCGCGCTGTTCCAGTCACGCCCAAGCTGGAGAGACTGTTCGCTACCTCGGAAGTAGGTCGATGCAGGAGCGGCCAGAAGCGGTCGCGGAACTTCAGCTGACGCCAAACCTTCTTCCAGCATTGACGCGGAGGTGGTCATGGCGAAGTTCATCACTGTCGGGTACGGCGACGAGAAGGGCTACGAGCGGACGGATTCAGCCGTGCGGAATGCCGCACATGCGCATGATGCGAGCATGAAAGCCGGCGGTGCTTTGATTGGTATGGCGGGCCCGCCCGTTCAAGTGCGCAATCACGACGACGCGAGTCTTCAGACGGCGCCTGGCGCTTACATGCGCAGCAGTCTGCCGATTGCAGGATTTGCGGTGATCGAGGCAGAGGACATGCAAGAGGCCATCGCGTTGGTCTCGAAGACTCCATGCGCGGTCGCCCATGGGGTGGTCGAGGTATGGCCACTTCAGGAGCTGTCTTAGGCCCGAAATTCGCCGTTCGAGTGCCGATTTCGACCGTTCCTCACGCCGCAACGGAAGCGCCAGCGGCACCGCTTAGATTGGCCCCGCGACGGCATTCGTCGTTTCGGGAGAGCGCACATGCGTTTGGCCACGTTCGTGGGATCGATGTTTCTGAATCTGCTGCTGGCGGGTGTGGCGATATCAGCGCCGCTCGAGCGGGCCGATCTGGAAGCCTGGCTTGATGGCTTGATGCCCAATGCACTACGCAGCGGTGACATCGCCGGCGCTGTCGTGGTGGTCGTCAAGGACGGCGAGGTTCTGGCACAGAAGGGCTATGGATACGCGGACGTTACGACGCAGACGCCCGTCGATCCTGAGCGCACTCTTTTCCGTCTGGGTTCCGTCGCGAAGCTCGTGACGGACACGGCGGTGATGCAGCAGGTGGAGGCAGGCAAGATCGACCTCGATGCCGACGTCAACCAGTACCTGGATTTCAAGGTGCCGACCCTTGGCAAGCCAGTGACCGTGCGGAATCTCATAACGCACACCGGCGGCTACGAGGAGATGCTCCACGGCCTGATGTTCAGCGATCCGGACACGTTGCCGAACCTCGAAACGTTCGTGAAGAAAACCAAGCCCGACCCGATCTTCCCGCCGGGCGAAGTGCCTTCGTATTGCAACTACTGTGTCGCGCTCGCGGGCTACGTCGTGCAACGCGTGTCAGGCGAAGATTTCGATGACTACCTCGACCGGCATGTTTTCGCACCGCTCGACATGAAGCGGTCGACATTCAGACAGCCCGTGCCCCAGGCGCTGAGCGCGGACCTTTCACAGGGCTATCGAAGGGGCTCGTCGCCCGCCGGGTACTTCGAGCTCGTCGGTCCGGCACCCGCGGGCAGTCTCACCTCGAGCGGTGCCGACATGGCGCGATTCATGATTGCCCATCTGCAACTCGAGAGTGGAGCGCGTCCGGACCTGCTGGGGCCGGACACGGCTCGGCTGATGTACCGATCGATGTTCCAGGCTGCGCCACCGACTCACGGCAACTCACTTGGTTTCTTCGACCGCAGCCGCAATGGCCGGCGCGTCATCGGTCACGCAGGCGATACGCAGTTCTTCCACAGCGACATGCTACTGTTCGCGGATGACGGTGTAGGGCTGTTCATGTCGTTCAACAGCCAGGGTAAGGAAGGTGCTGCCTATCGGCTCCGCGATGCGCTGTTCGAGTTGTTCGCCGATCGCTATTTTCCAGCTGCGGTGCCGAATGAACCTGCGACGAGTACTGCGGTCGAGCACGCTCGCGAGGTCGCGGGGCTCTACGCGACCTCGCGCCGAGCTGAAACGACATTCTTCAACGTGGTGTCGCTGGTCGGGCAGACGCAAGTCGTCGCCAAAGAGGACGGTACGCTCGTCATTCCGCATCTGACTGGCGCCAACGGTGAGCCGAAGTCGTGGCGCGAGGTCGCACCGTATGTCTGGCGTGAAGTCGGTGGGCATGAACGTCTCGCGGCGCGCATCGAGGACGGCAAGATCCGATTCCTCGGATTCGATTCGGCCGGCGGAATCGAGGTCCTTGTGCCCGTTCCGGCGTCGCGGTCCTCGGCGTGGATCAAACCGCTGATGCTGGTGACGATCGCTATTCTGATCGCTGCCGTTGTTTCATGGCCCGTCGGAGCGCTGACTCGCCGCTACTACCGTGCGCCTCTTGATCGGACGGGCTTGGCGAAGCTCGCGCATCGCCTGGTGCGCGTCGTCGCGATTCTGGGGCTCACGTTCCTGGTGGGATGGATGGTGGTGGTCCAGTCGGGTCTGTCGAACCTTGCCTCGTTCGACGGCAGGTTGAATGGTGGGCTTACGCTGCTCCACATCGTGGGCCTGCTCTGCATCGCTGGTATCGGCGTGACGATCTGGAACGCGAAGCTCGTGTTCACGAGCGGCGCGAAGTGGTGGAGCAAGCTCTGGAGCGTGACCCTCGTCGGTGCAATGCTCGCCGTCGTGTGGTTCGGTCTCGCGTTCAATCTGATCGGTCTGACCTTGCGCTACTGAGCGCTTGGGTCAGATCGTCGTCAGCGTGCGGAAAATCCGGGCCTGCCGTCTCGAGATCTCGATCTCCGGTCCATCGCGCAACTGTGCATGGAGCTGCCCGCCGACGCCGAGGTCGACGCTCTCGATGAAGTCGAGGTTGATGATCTGGCGGCGGTTGGCGCGAAAGAACCGCCGCGGATCGAGACGTTGTTCCAGGCTGCTCAATGGGCGCGCAAGCAGCGGCTGGGCCTTGCCCCAATGCAGTCTCACGTAGTTGCCTTCAGAAACGATGAGGCTCACTTCCTGAAGCGGTACGAACCAGCACCTCGGACCGTCGCGAACGAACAGGCGCTCGATTGCCGGCTCCTGCGAGGTGGGCTGAAGTTGGTGTGACTTCGCAGCGTGAAGCCTCGCGACCGCGGCTGCCAGCCGCTCCGGCTCGATCGGCTTCAGCAGATAGTCCAGTGCGTTGACCTCGAATGCGTGCACGGCGTGATGATCGTACGCCGTCGTGAAAATGACTTGCGGAGCCTGATCGAGGCGCGCCAGCAGATCAAAGCCCGTGCCGCCCGGCATCTGGATGTCGAGAAACAGCAGTTCGGGCTGCCAGCGCTCGACGCCTGCGACGGCCTCTTCGACATTCGCAGCCTCGCCGACGATCTCGATGGTCGGGAACGACGCCAGTAAACGTCGCAGTTCGCGACGTGCCAGCGGCTCATCGTCCACGATCATTGCTTTCATGATTCGCGAGGCATGCTGATGCGCGCCAGTGCCAGGTCGGCGTGCGAGAGGTCGAGCTCGAAGCTCGCGCGGGCACCGAACAGCAATCGCAGGCGCTCCGCGGAGTTGCGTACACCGATTCCATCCGGGCTGGCGGGGTGCTCGCTCGCGGGCCGCGGGTTCTTCACCTCGATATGCAGGGTGTCGCCGTGAAGCGCTGCCGAGATCGTCAAAGTGCCCCCTTCGAGAAGATGCGCGATGCCGTGCTTGATCGCATTCTCCACGATCGTTTGCAACAGCATGACGGGAATGCGCACCCCGAGGACGCTCGCTTCGATGCGACGCTCGATACGCAGCCGGTCACCGAAGCGCAGCGATTCGAGCGCCAGATAATCGTCGACGATCTCCAGCTCGCGCTCCAGGGTCACGAGTTCTTCCTGACCCGAACGCAGCGTGTAGCGCAGTGTGCGCGCCAGTTGCGTAACTGCATTCTGTGCACACTCCGGATCATCTGCGATGAGCGCACGTACGCTGTTGAGGCTATTGAACAGAAAATGCGGATTGAGTTGCGACTTGAGCAGCCGCAGCTCGGAGAGTTGCAGCGCCCGGGTGAGCTCGGACTGCCGCAGCATCGCAACGTGCTGGTCGCGCAGCGAGGTGAGTCCGAAGTAGATCGCGATCCAGAAGAAGAACGCCAGGCTCCAGTTGCAGGTGCGCACGAACATCGGATCCAGCAGGAAACCTGGGATCTGCGGCAGAACGACTTCATCACCGAGCACCCACATGGGAGCGATCGATGTGAAATGCATCGCCAGGCCGAGCAGCGTGCCAAGGGCAACACTGACGGCCAGGCTCCGCGGCAGGAGTGCGCGCAACGGCATCGTTGACCAGCGATGGCGTCGCATGAAGTTTCGCAGCAGATGCGTGAGCGCGATGGCTGCTGCATTCAACGCTGCGATCTCCGCCAGTGCGCGACCAGCCGGTACGTGGAGCGCTTCGATCGCGTTGTACAACTGCGCGAGACCATAGAGGCCCCAGCCTGCGAACTGACACGCCCAGTAGGTGCGCGCGTCGGCGGGGCGGGCGTCGGTATCGAGATATTCGTACACCATGGCCGCCAGCATAGGCGTCGGGACAAAGAAGTCACTTCTCGGTGTCGAACGGTCGAGACGGCATGGTGAGCGGTCCGACGCCTGTGACCGGCGGCACGGCCGATCGTGGCCGGTCTACCGCATCAGTGCGCAGGATGGCGTCATTTCGGGAGTTTGAACCGCGCGAGCGTCCATCGGGTCACGTCTTCTTCCCACTCGTCACCCGCAGTAGGCGTCAGTGGCAGGGCCAGGTTAGCGACAATCATCCAATCACCCACAGCGGTCGTACTGGCGGGGAACAGGAGTCCGGTCGGCGCGCCGTGCTGGTCGATTCCCATGAACGCGCCCGCGCGAACTCGTTCACGTCCCTGCTCGTCCAGTGCGACCACAGCGTCGGCCTGATTTGCAGCGACCCACAACATACCTCGATGAAACATGAGCCCATCGGCGCCGTGCACGCTTTCGGCCAGGACAGAAATCGGTCCACTGGGCAGGGGCATGCGCAGTACGCGGCCGTCACCTGCGTTGTTGATATAGAGGATCGATTCAGCCGCGTTCAGCGCAAGACCGTTAGCGCCGAAGGGTAGTGCACCCGCCGTTGCCAATAGCGGATCTCTGACCAGCGTTTCAACTTTGCAAGGCTTGCAGGTCGTTGCGTCAGCGATTCGGTAGATTGCGCCCTGGAACGAATCGGACACATAGAGGGTGCCACTGCGATCGAACTTCAAACCGTTGATCGCAGGCAACCCCGCCGAGCCGAATCGGATGTCGTCTTTGCTTCCATCGGGATTGGACACGAGCCGTGGGGCAGGAGCAGGAGGTGCCAGTGCCCCAAAACTCGCGACGTCCACGATCTCGGAGGCCGCATGAAAGCGGCCAGGCACCCGTTGAAGCCTGGATGCACCGAAGTTCAATACATAGACGTACCCGTCCCGGAACTCGATTCCCGTCAACGGTGTCGCGCCGAAGCCTCGACGGGAAAGAAGGCGCCCGTCCTCGGAGTATCGCAGCAGCTGGTTGTTGCGTTCGTTCTGCGGTAGCCGCGCGTCGAACGTGGCCACATAGATCTCGCGTGTCTCGGGGTCGCTTGTGATGCTCTCCGGATGGCGCACATCCGCAGGCAGGGACACAAACTGTTCGACATCGAGCCGGAGCGGGCCTTCGGCGTGAACCTGTGTGGACGCGAGCGCGATCGCCAGAAACAGAGTGCATGTTGTTCGTGTCACGGTTGTTCCCTGCCCAGTGAAGACTGATCATTGGCCAATCGGGCCCGTACAGATTGGACATGCGTGCGGTTCCGGGGCCTGTTGACCGGGGCACAGCGATGGTTTGTAGTTCGCGTCCCCATGCCTACCACCGCCGTTTCACTGAAGACCGTCTTGATGGCGGTGTCCGTCGCCGCGTCCATCCCGACTGCAGGGGCACAGACACAGGTCGATGCTCCCGGCTCCGATGTTCTCGAGTCGATCATCGTTACCGCCGGCAAGCACCGCGAGAGGCTCCAGGATCTTCCAGCATCGATCTGGGTCGCGACGGAGGAGAATCTTTCGCGCAGCGAGGTTCGCGATTTCGATGATCTGGTGCGTATAGCGCCGTCGCTGACGATCACCAAAACGACCCAGCCGGCGAACAACAGCATCAATATCCGTGGCGTAGGGACTTATGCGTTTTCCATCGCGACGAAACCCAGCGTTTCCGTCATCGTGGATGATGTTCTCCAGTCCTTTCAGGCACAGGCGTTCCAGGCGCTCGCCGACGTTTCCCAGGTCGAGATCCTGCGAGGTCCGCAGAGCACGCTTTTCGGAACTTCGGCCACGGCGGGTGTGGTCAACATCACCACGAATTCCCCCGGCCCGGTCTTCGAGGCCGGGGGCAAGGCCATGGCGACCGATGATGGTGAAAGCCGTCTCAGTGGCTTCCTGTCAGGTCCGGTGACCGATGAGCTGAGTGCTCGTTTGTTTGTGGGTGCAGTCTCTGATCGCGGCAACCTCTACAACACCTTTACGCAGAACTGGGTCAACGGTCATCGCGATGTCTTCGCGCGTGCAAAGCTTCTCTGGGAGCCCTCTGAGCCGTGGACTGTCGCACTGTCCGCGTACTGGAGTGACACCGAAGCCTCGTGCTGCACATGGGCGTCTCAATCCGTGAGCCCCGGCGTCACCTTCGGCAGGTTCCAGGGTTATCGGGCTCCTCAGGCGGATGTATTGAACGGCATTACGCCGGGTTCGAGTAATCGACTCATTTCGGCGGACGTTGACCCACGCGGGGATGCGGTCGACTACGGCGGGAGCGTGAAGGTTGAACGACGCATCGGCGAACTCTCGCTGCTTTCAATCACCGCGTTGAACCGGTATCAACTCGAGGACAGGCAGGATACCGATGGCACAGCCTTCAACTGGGGGCCCGGAGGAGCTGGGATTTCTGGCGCCATTCCCGGAGGGTCCGCGAACGGAGGATGGTTCCAGGTCGACTCCATCACCGAGGAATTGCGACTCGTATCGCCCCAGGAGGATCGCTTCAGGTTCCTCGCCGCACTCTACTTCAATCAGACGGATTCGGAACGGTCGTTCGTTCGCGGGTCCAATACGCTGACGCAGTACGGAACGTTGACCACGGTACCCGCGACGGGCTCCGCATACTCAACGTACCTTGCCAATGCCCGTGCAACGAACTACGCACTCTTCGGAACCGCCTCGTTCGACGTGACGAGTCGTTTCGGCATCGTTGCAGGCATGCGGGTCAATCACGAGGAGCTGAGCTACTCGTTGATCGATCGCTTCAATCAGGTCACGTTCGGGGTTCCAGATTGCTCGACATCGACGACCAGCGGCTTGGCGGTGTCAACGTGCGATGACTTCGATTCGTTTTCTGGAAAGGTGGCGATCACCTATGAAATCACGCCCGCCATGATGCTCTTCGCGGGCTATGACCGGGGGTACAAGGGCGCAGCCTACGATCTGACCAGCACCTACACGATGCGCTCACCCGTCACAGCGACAGGCCCCTACCAGGGCTTTCCCATTGGGGACGCAGTCGCGGCTCAGCAGCCGGTCGCGCCGGAAACCGTCGATGGTTATCAGTTTGGCGTGAAGGGGCAGCTGAACCCTCGGCTGTACTGGAGTCTGACGCTGTTTGACCAGGTGTTTCATGACTTTCAGGCTCAAAGTCGCGATGAGCTCACGCAGCAGAACATTCTGAACAGCATCGAGCAGGCGACGACCCGTGGTGTCGAGGCGGAGGTGACAGCATCGCTGGGAGAGCGGCTGTCGCTGACTGCCAGCGGCAGCTACAACGAAGCCACGATCGACGAGTTTCCCGGTGCACCGTGTTTTTCGAGTCAGACGCCGGGCCTGGGCTGTGTCGCCGGAAAGCAGGATCTTTCGGGCCGGCCATTGCCGAATGCACCCCGGTGGAAATTCAGTCTCGATGGACAGTTCGAGCAACCGCTCATCAACGGCTACTCAGCTTTCGCTGCCGCAAGCTGGCACTGGCAATCGAGCGTCATGCATAGCCTGCTGCAGGATCCGATGTCGGTGCAAGACTCGTACGGACTCCTCAATCTCGCCGTCGGAATCGAGAGCAACCGGTGGAGGCTGAAGGCGTTCTGCGTCAACGTGCTCGATCAGAATTATTCCCTGACCAGGGGCCGCGATGGCGCCTGGAATATCAACCCCTACGGCGCAGCTGCCGCACCGACGAGCGACGCGACACGCTGGACGCCGGGCAGTGACAGCGCACGCTATCTGGGCCTCGAGCTCAGCGTTCGCTACTAGCTTACGATCAGAGGTCGATGATCCCGCGCTTCGCGGCAAGGGTCACGGCCTGGGTCCGGTCACCGACGTCGAGCTTGCTGAAGATGCTCTTCAGATGGCCCTTGACGGTGTCTTCCGAGATGGACAACACCCGCGCGATTTCCTTGTTGGCATGGCCTGTTGACACAAGGTTGAGCACGCTGATTTCGCGCTCGGTGAGGCTGTCTTCGCCAGCGTGCAGAGCAATCTGCTGCGCAACTTCCACTGGGATGTGCTTGCGCCCTGCATGGACTGTGCGAATCGCGTCCAGCAGTTCCTTGCGCAACGTGCCCTTCAGCAGGTACCCGACCGCACCCGCTCTTAGTGCGCGTAGCGCCAGCACATCTCCTGCGTAAGTCGTGAGAACGATGATCCGCGCCGTCGGGAACTCCGCGCGGATTTTGATGATGGCGTCGACGCCGTTGAGATTGGGCATCTGCAGATCCATCAGCGTCACATCCGGTCTCAACTGGCGGAATGCGTCGACCGCTTGTGCTCCATCCTCCGCCTCACCGACCAGCACCATGTCGGCGCGTGGTTGTACCACTGCGGCGATGCCCTCCCTGAGCATGGGATGATCGTCCACGGTCAGCACACGAATGCGATCGGTGCTGTTCCGAGGTTCCCCATCACTGGTCTGCTGCATGCAGCGTTCCTTTGTCGACACGCACCAGTCGCTTGGCATAAGCAGCTGATGCCGGCACGACGATCTCGACTTCCGTCCCCGCATTGCTGCGGCTGGAAAGGTGCAGCGTTGCCCGAATCTTCTGTGCGCGTTCGCGCATGCCCGCGAGGCCGAAATGACCCTGCCGGCCATGAGCGAGCACTGCTGCATCGATGCCGATTCCGTTGTCGCGGATCCGGACATCGAGACTGCGTCGGCGATATACGATGTCGATGTCTATGTTTTTTGCTCTTGAATGTCTGAACGCGTTGGTGAGCGCCTCGTTGCAGATGGCTACCAGTTCGTCGTTCACGACCGGATGAAGCATTCGCACTGTTCCCTCGATGACGACGCGCACTTCGGCATCGGACCCCGCGGAGAGCTCCTGGGCGCGCTTCTGAAGCGCATTGGGCAGGCTCTCTGCGATTTCTGTACCTCGCAGGCTGCGCACGCGATCGCGTCCTTCGGCCAGGACCTCATCGCCACGGGTCATCGCCTCTTCGATGAGCCTGTACGCTGGCTGGTCGGGAGCAATTCTGTTGGCCACGGATTGGAAGCGCAGCATCAGTCCCTGGAATCCCTGCAACAACGTGTCATGCAGCTCCCGCGCGATTCGCTCGCGCTCAGCCATGCGTGCCTCGAGCTGAAACCGCATACGAGCCGAGACCTGCGTCAGCCGTGCCCGATAGAGCATCGTCAGCAGGGCGGCGAAGCCTGCAATGCAAAGGGCGAGAAAAGTCTTTGTCTGCACGAACGTCGGCGGAATCGTGAAGATCAGCGTTGCGCCCTCGCTGTTCCAGACGCCATCACTGTTCGCCGCAATGACCTGGAACTGGTGCTCCCCTGGTCCAAGCTGCGTATAGAACGCCTGCCGCCGGTTGCCTGCATCCACCCAGTCCTCATCGACACCATCCAGCCTGTATCGAAACTGCACGCGTTCGGGAATCGAAAGGCTCAGCGCCGTGTAGTTGATCTCGACATTGCGCGTCCCGGCAGCAAGTGACAGCGCGCGCTGCGCATCAAGTTCGTGTCCAGCAGTGGAGAGTGACTGGATATCGACCGGAGGGGGCAGGGGATTGCGGTAGAGATTCGTGGGGTCGATCCACGCAAGGCCTTCGCCGGTAGTGAACCAAACGCGCCCATCCGGACCGGTGGCGACAGTGCTGCCGTACACGGCGCCGTACGGTGCTCCGGGCAGGCCGTCGCGAGAGTCGATCAGGTGATAGCGCAACGCCTTTGCATCCGATTTCAGCAGCGCGGAGAGCAGGTTGTCGCGGTCCATGCGCAGCACGCCAGCTTGTGTGAAGACCCAGGTGCTGCCGTCCTGGCTTTCGGCGATTCCCGTGACCACGTTGAGAACCGGCTCATCAAGGGCGCTCAGCGAATGAAATGTCTTGCCGTCAAAGAACGACATGCCGCCCTCGCCCCCGAAGATGAGGCCATGGGCGTACGGATGAATCAGGGTGATATCTCCGATCTTTATCTGGCGATCAGAGAAGTCCTCAGTCGAGTTGCCGTGGAGGCGGAACAGGGTTCCCCCGGAATAGCGCGCCCACACGGCGCCGTCCGGCGTGGCAATCAGTACTGCCGTGGCGGCGTACTTCGAACGGATGTCGACCGACTCCCAGGTTTTATCGCTGCGCCGGCGGAACACGCCCTTGTAGAACGCGGATATCCATAACTCGCCACTGTTATCCATCACTGCGGAGTAGATGAAATCCCCGTTGACGCCCTGGGGCAGCGTCACTGGCGGACCGAGATTGCTGCCCTCGAGTTGCTGCACCCCATTGCTCGTCACGACAAGCAGTGATCCGGTGGTCTCATTCGCATGCATCGTCCGCAGGCGACCAATGTTTCGTATCAACAGCTCCGGAGCCTGGTGCGGGAGCACCCGATACAATGACTCGGTGCCATCAGAGGCGCGCGTCGCCGAATTTGACCAGCCGGTGTATGCGTAGAGCACGTTCTGCGTTCGTTGCACGAATCGCGCCCGGAATCCGGCGGGGACACGCGTCTCGTGGACAACGTTTGCGGGCCGGAACCGGTCGAGGCCGAGACTGGTGCCGACCCAGATACTCCCTTCGCGATCCTCGAAGAACGTGCGCACCAGATTCGACGAGAGGCCATCCCTGAACTTGTCGAGTCGCCCCTGATGGTTTTCATCCGACGCAATCGACTTCGTGAGAATCCTGCAGATGCCACCGTCGACCAGGCTCGCGCACCAGAGCGTACCGTCTCGATCCAGAAGCATCGGCGCCTGCAATGTGTCGGCCACGCGAACGCCGACAAGAGGCGGCGGCGGCACGGGCATATCCGGATCGAGATCGGGCAGCGCATACAGCCGGTGTGCGGTTGTATCAGTCGTCCAGAGCCTTCCATCGGGCGTGTTCATGAACGCTTCCGGACCGCCGGCATAGCCGTGCGCGAGAAGGAACCGAGATTGGCCCTGCGGCAGGTAGTAGAGCCCGAGCCGGTTCTTCGACCAGACCGTCCCGTCGCGGCCGATCCCGAATGACCATACGCCCCCCGGTGTCTGGCCCAGAGCGGAACCCCAGTCGCTCTCCATTGCGACCCACTCCTGTCCATCAAATCTGAACATGGTGTCAGGTGTCGCCGCCCATACTGTCTGATCGGGCGCCACGATGATCTGTACGACGCGAGTCGTGGTGTCGGCGTGCAGTGGATAATTGGTCACCACGCCGTTGTGCAGATACGAAATAAGCCCCACAGGGCGCTCGTATCCGATCCATAGTCCGCCCGAGGGTGTGGTTACGAGCGTGTGGATACTCGGACTGGGGAGCAGATCCGCGGCGTATCTTTCTACATGCACACCATCGAACCGATACAGCCCGTTGACCGAACCCAGGAACATGTAGCCTTCCTGGGACTGCGCGATGGCCAGGATATCCGCGGGCATTCCATCGGCCACGGTCCAGGAAGTGTGGTGAAACTGGGCGATGGTGCGTGTCGGATCCAGAGCCCACGCGTGAGAGCAGATGAGTAGTGCAGCCGCGCTCGCGAT
This sequence comes from Povalibacter uvarum, assembly GCF_014202975.1. Lineage (GTDB taxonomy): Bacteria > Pseudomonadota > Gammaproteobacteria > Steroidobacterales > Steroidobacteraceae > Steroidobacter > Steroidobacter uvarum. Next base: position 269,760 of record NZ_JACHHZ010000006.1, on the reverse strand, counting down.
AAGTCGGTTCATGTTTCGGCGAGCACTTGGCCGCGGTCGTTAGAATTTCATGCCGCTGACGGGCAAATCATCCCGCATGATGCCTCAATGGGGGCGCGGTACACATCCCCAAAAGAGGGGGTACGGAACACGGCGTAAGAGGCGGGCTTCCAGCCCTTCGTTGCATTAAAACCCATGGAGTGACGTACTCGTTCTCAGAACATCCTGCCGGAGTTGCTGGCGCAGCTTTGTTACTACTTCGGGTCGCGGCCGCACTATGCATCGCCTGCGTCTGCTACCTGGCGATTCAAGGCGCGCACAGTCGGTGGGTGGTAGTCGCGCTCGCGTTGTTCATTGCGTTGCTGCTGCTGGGACTGGGCACTCGCGTTGTCGCGCTTGCGTGCGCGGCGATCACTGGAGGGGTCGGGCTGACACAGCACGACTGGAGCAGCGCGATCATCGCGATCCATGCGCTCAATATGATCGCGATCTGCCTGCTGGGTGCCGGTGCCTATTCAATCGACGCACGTCTTTTTGGCCGTCGCGTACTCCATTTTGATTCTTAGCGTCCCGCGCAATGTGCGCCGCCTGCTGGCAAGCAAGCCCCTACTTGCCGTGCCGAGTGGCTGTATCCCATGCTGGCGTCAATACTCCTCATCTCATCGATCAAGGCCGGAGACACGGGTAGAGAGCTGCCGATGAAAGAACAGGTATCCATTCGCCCCGCCACCAGCGCAGACGCTGAGCAGATCGTCGAGATCTACAATCACTATGTGTTGAACACCACGATTACATTCGAGGAAGAGCCTGTCGACGCGCCGGAAATGGCGCGGCGCATCCTCGATGTTCGTTCGATCCCGTTGCCCTGGTTGATCGCGACGAGTGATTCAGCGGTGATCGGCTATGCCTACGCGTCGAAATGGAGGGCGCGCGCCGCCTACAAGTTTTCCGCGGAAGCGACGGTCTATCTGCGAGCCGGACAGGTTCACAAGGGTATTGGCAGTGAACTGTATCGCCATCTGATCGCCGCGCTTCAAGTCGCTGGCGTGCATGCAGTGATCGGTGGCGTGGCGCTACCCAATGACGCGAGCCTCCGCCTTCACGAGAAGCTGGGCTTTGAAAAGGTGGCTCACTTCAGAGAAGTGGGATTCAAGTTCGGTCGATGGATCGATGTCACGTACTGGGAGCGGATTCTGAATCCGTAGGTGTCATCAAGCGCGATCTACAGTTCCGTGCGCAACGCTTCAATCTTCTTCCGAATCTGATCACGCGCGGTTCGAAAGCGATGCAGCATGTCCTCACGACTGAGTGCGGGGTCATTGCTGGCAGGATCTGGCGTAGGCCAGTGGAGCCGGCGCACATTCCCCGGCAGCACCGGGCATACCTCCTCGGCGCACAAGGTAATCACGAGGTCGAGGTTCTGAACGTCGAAGTCACCTACGGACTTGGAATGGTGCAACGAAATGTCCGTGCCAAGTTCCCTCATGACCTCGATAGCATAGGGATTGACCTTCGAGGGCTGTGAGCCGGCGCTCGCTACAATTGCCAGATCGGCAAGCAGCATCCGGCCGAGTCCTTCGGCCATCTGACTGCGAGCGGAGTTGGCGACGCACAGGAACAGGATGCGCTCCATGATGTCTTCAATGCCCCCGCAGCGGCTGCAAGTTCGAAGTACCTCTATCCGGTACCCCCTGCTCGATGCCGTGTTTCGACGCGAATCGGTGGCAATCTATAGGTGTCGGATTTCTGGGACGTGTCCGGACCGCGCCGGCGAATCGAATGGTGGCTAGGGTGGGACTCGCATTCCTCAAGAAAAGGCCGAAATTACAGGCGTTTGCGCGACTCTGATTTTGACGTACCCCTGACCGGTACCCCTGCCTTAAAAAATGGTTCTGGGTTCGAGTCCGAGCCGAGAAAAAAATAGCCGGTCGGCTCGTTTCCGCTGCCTTGAGCTCAGCCGCCGCTAAAAATAGCCGATCGGCTATTTTCTCGTCTGTCCGGCTTCCGATATCTTCGTTGCCAGAGTATCGGGGTTATTGTTTGTACTTTATTTAAAATCAATAACTTAGAGAGTGGTTGTGCCTTGTGTTTTGTCGGGTTTTTGCAAGTATATTTCTATGCGTCCTCGAACTCGGAAGACATTGCGTGACAGGGTAGAAGCAGCGATCGCCCGCAGGGGCGACGATGTGTTTCTAACGCGCGAGTTCGCCCGTCTGGGAGGTGAGGACCAGATCATCCGAGCCCTGCGCGAGTTGGTGCGCGAAGGCCGGCTAGTTCGACTTGGCTATGGTGTCTACGCACGCGCCGAGCGGTCGAGACTTTCGGGCCGGCCGGTTCTAACCGCGCGTGACGGATTCGCTGGCGCTTCGCGGGAGGCGTTGACGAAGCTCGGCGTCGACTGGCAGCCCACCGAAGCAGAGCGCGCATACAACGAGGGCCGGTCAACGCAGGTGCCAGCCAATGCGGTCGTCCGGGTCAAAGGCCGCTTCGCTCGACGTCTGGGTTATGGTGGCAACAGCCTCGTGGTTGAGCGACGCACGTGACCTATGGTCCGGCCGAGATTCGCGAGGCCCAGGAGTATTTCGGTTTCGCGCGCCCCGTCCTGATTGAGAAAGACTGGCACATCATTCGCGCAATGCGCGCCATCGCTGCGACAGATGCGGCGCCGTTTCAGCTCGTATTCTCGGGCGGCACCTGCTTGGCGCGCGCCCATAAGCTGATCAGTCGCATGTCGGAGGACATCGATTTCAAGATCGTGCCTATCGACGCAGATGCGGTGAGCAAAACACAGCGCCGCAAGCAGCTTGCAGAGTTGCGCGACAAGATCACGTCGAGCCTTCTGGCAAAGTGCGAGCACTGACGCCGATGCCAGCGTTGAAATAGTCCAATCGGTCGATGAAGCCTTCGGCTCAATACACTGAAGCAGGCCACCGTCCGTATCTGCAATCGGCCAGAAGGGGACCGCGCTCAAGGTTTCCCCCGGTTCCCGCCTCTGCACCCTACGGGCCGAGGAAATCCTTCTTGCCGACCTCAACGCCGTTGTGGCGAAGGATGTTGTACGCCGTCGTCACGTGGAAATGGATGTTCGGTAGCAAGTGATTGAACAAGTACGGCTGCCCCTGCATCGACTTCGTACTGCTTCGGCTCTGCCACGAGATCGTCCTGTTCTCGCTCCCATCGATCTGCGTCGGCTGCAGCGTTTTCAGGAACGTCACCGTGTTCTGAATCCGCACGGTGAGCTCGGCGAACGTCGTTTCCTTGTCCTCGTATGAGGGGAATTCCACGCCAGCCAAACGCCCGGCGCCGCTTCGAACCGTGTCGGTTGCAATCTGCACCTGACGGACTAGCGGAAACATATCGGGAAACAGTCTGCTGGTGAGCAATACGGCTTCGTCGATCTTGCGCGCCTGCACATACGCAAGCCCTTTGTCGAGAATGCCTGCGAGATTCGTCAACGCACGAATGAACGGCGGCACAGAGGCCTGAAACATCGAGACGGTCATGTAGACTCCTGAAGCGATCGTTAGTCGGCGAGCGAGTCGCGGGATTCGCAACCTTAACAGTTCCGGGCAGATCGCGTGGCGCGTAGAGAACCGCGCGATGTTCACGGCGCTTGCAATGTCAGGCCTACAATCTGCGGATGGACTACCAGCTCGTCATCAAGTTCTGGCGCAAGTCTCTGGAAGATGAAGCGTTCCTCGCGACGCTCGAGAGCAGGTTGAAGGACGTGCTCGGCGACGCTGTCTTCGACGGCTACGACACCAGGGCGGAGGAAATCAATGTGTTCGTGAACACCGCCGATCCAAGGCAGTCATTTCGGCGCATCAAGCGCGTTCTTGAAAAGCACGCAACGCTGCGCGGTATGTCCGCAGCATTCCGGCTCATCGGCGGTGCACAATTTACATCGATATGGCCGCAGCGCGCGATGCGAAAGTTCAAGCTGCCGTAGAGCACGTTGTGCTGAACGGGGGACCCATATCAAGAAAATAGATCTGGCCCCTTTGCCTGCCAGAGGTGGCCCACTGCGGTGCGCGTGCAGCACGCGCGCCGGAGGCGCACGTGCTCATCGCGATGATCGCCGCTGCGGCACATGCACTTGCAGGCAACACCGCTCGCGCGACTTTTGGGCGCAGTAGGCCTTGGCGCCGTCCGCGAACGGATAGAAGCGGAAGTCAGTAGATCGACACTCCGGATTCGGGTCATGGCAGCTTCCCGGTTTCCCGGCCCGGTGCCCGTTGTTTCCTCTGGGCTGTAACAAATGACAGCCCAGAGGTGTCATCGATCAAGGGACTGGCCCCGCTTTCCTTCGTGCCCGACCATGAATCGTTTGCAGCAAGCGGGTGGCATTGCCGCCCTGTTCGAAGCCCTGGCTTACATCGTCGGTTTCGCCGTCATGGCAACGGCGCTCAATCCCGGGGCGGCATCAGAGGGCTGGACCAGCGAGGACCGTCTCACCTTCATTCTGGACAACAAGCTGTTGTTCCAGCTCTGGACGCTCTTCATCTATGTGAATTTCGGCATCGCGCTGGTCGTGCTGAGCGTCGCATTGCATGAGCGATTGTCCAGCGATTCAACCCTCATGAAGATCGCGACCCCGTTCGGCCTGATCTGGGCCGGCATGGTCGTCGCGAGCGGCATGGTCGCCAATGTGGGACTCGACTCTGCTGCAGCGCTCAGCGCCCACAACATGGAACAGGCCGCGACGCACTGGCGCACGATTGCGGTCATTCAGGACGGCCTTGGCGGTGGCGTCGAGATCGTAGGAGGTGTCTGGTTATTGCTCGTGAGTGCAGCCGCACTGAATCGACGCGTGTTCCCGCGCGCGCTGAACGTGCTTGGCGTACTGGTCGGAATCGCCGGAATCCTCACTGCCATCCCCGCACTCGGTGCCCTGGGTGCTGCATTCGGCCTCGGCCAGATCCCGTGGTTCATCGGCGTCGGTCTAACGCTGTTGAGGAACGCCCGGATCACCCTCGAACCGTCCCCGTCACCGTGAACAACAGACGGAATCTGCGGCTCCTCTGACCATCAATATTCTTCTGCTCTTTTCCCCTTCTTTCATCCGGCATTCTTGCATTGTCTCGATTTCCACGTCCGCTCCGGGTCGATGCCGGGCTTCGGCCCGGGAGCGGAACTCATCCGAGCGCAGGGCAGGTGTTCACTCTACCCTCGTGAGCACTGTGCGCCATTCACGATCAGGCATGAATGGCGGGTTGGCGATAACCAGTTGGAGCGTGTCGCCATCAAGATCAACTGTGTACGTCAGCCGCACTTCGCCCATTTCATTGGGGTTCTTGTGGACCAGCGCACGCAGCGTGAGAGTCTGGCCTGACAACGAATACGTCCCTGTTGCAGCAACGAGGGAGTTATAGGCCTCTACCTTCTCGGCATCAGTGGGTTTGTTTGGGTCGCCAGCAAACCTCTTCCGGGGGTTCGGCCCTGGCACATACAGATAGCTGTAGTGCTTCTCCGTGAAAATGTACTGGCTCAGGTAGGGTGCGCCACGACTTTCCCACTGTGCGCCAGGAATTCGCGAGGCAAACTCCGTAACCCTCCACACGCCCCGGATGCCATCTCCGGCGGATGTTTGCGATGCCTCCCGCGCGGCAGGGGTTTCCTGAGCGGAAGCTCCGATGCCACGGCACGCCATGAGAAGCACGACAAGAATACGACTCCACATAGCTCCCCTCCGTGCGCCGAACGCTACCTTGCCGATGCGGCGATCAAAGCCGGACACTCCAAAGGACGGATGTCCATCACGCGCTGGCCATGTCCTGATCGATGGCCGCGAAGAGCCGCTTCTGGAATGGTGAACGCGCAGGGCCGCCATACATCACCTGCACCATGAACACCGCCGCGGTGTGATGTTTGGGATCAATCCAGAAGAGCGTGCCGGTTGCTCCGCCGCCTCCGATCGTGCCGGGCGGGATCAGAGGCGTCCTCAGCATCGCACGAGTGCCGGCACCGACACCTTCATCTGGCTCCGCCGCATTGGGCGGATTGATGTTGCCAACGGCCATGCGTGCAGTGTCGACCTTCATGATCCGTGTCGACCCGAGCGCGCCTTCATCAAGCAACATCTGCGCGTAGCGCAGGAAGTCACGCGACGTGGAAACCAGTCCACCACCGCCGGCCAGCAGGTGAGGCGGCTTGAGCCAGTCACTGCCGGCGCGATCGTCCTGGACGCGCCAGCCCGCGGGCAAGGCGGGATCCTGCGCTGAGTGTTCGGCTGAATTCACCTGGCGTTCGGTGGCATCGTAGTTGGTCGTGAGGCGTCTGGCGTCATGCGGCTTCACCTGGAATCCGGTGGAATGCATTTGCAGGGGCTCGAACAGGCGCTTCTGCAGGAACGCGTCGTATGAAATTCCCGTGACGCGTTCGATCACCAGCGCCATCACGTCGAAGCCGATCGAGTAATGCAGCGTCGTGCCCGGCTCGAAGGCGAGCGGAAGTTCGGCCACTCGCGCGACCATTTCGTCGAGCGTGGCCGGCTGCGCGCCGTAGCCAGGTCGCGTGCGTCCAGTGCCGTAGGATCCTGGCGTGATGCCCCTTTCGCGATACAGGCGATGCAGTGCGTCACCGCTGTCCGATCCTGGCGTCCAGTTCCCCAGTCCCGACGTATTGGTGATGAGGTGACGCATGGTCATGACGCGCGTGACGGGCCGGGATTCGAGGCCTTTCGCGATATCGATCGCTACACGAAGATTCCTGAATTCCGGCAGCACCTCCGCGACCGGCTGTTCCAGCGAGAGCTTGCCGTCTTCGACCAGTAGCAGCGTCGCGATCCGTGTGACGTTCTTGGTCATCGAATAGATGCGACAGATGCTGTTTTCGTCGAAGGGCTCAGGGGAATCGAAAGCGATCCGCCCAGCGTCGAGATAGGCCGCGGTCCCTGATCGCGCGACCGCCACACTCGTCCCCACTGCGCTGCGTTCGATGACGAATTCATCGAGAACGTTCTGGAGCGCAGGCCAGGGCGGTGCGCTCACTGTCGCCGCGCGGGCGAGTGATGGCAGGGGCAGGAGTGTTGCGGCCAGGCGGGCAATGCAACTACGTCGGGTGAATGCGTTGCGATGGTTCATGGCGCCCTCGTGATCTCAGATACCACGTGAAGCCTACGGGCAGCTACCGCAGTGGCCGTATCCCGCCGCGCGAGGTGACATGCGGTCCCCGCATATGCATTTCGACACAAGTTCCCTGCCCGGCGCATGTCTGGTTTGGGTCGGAAGCGGAAGTTAGCCAACGGCCAGAAGCGGACGCTCGGCGTTCGCGCCACGTGTCATGCGCCTTGCGGGTGGTTCCCGTCGCCGGTCAAGGCTCATGAGCGGCGCCTTACATCGGGAGTGAAGATGTCTTCAATTCTGCTCGAGAACGTTGAAGCAATCGCAAAGGCGAGCGGCAAGCTGGGATCGTACTTCCCCAGCTCGATCGAAATGACGGTCTGACGGGAGACATCGAGCTTCTCCGCCAAGGTTTGCTGTGACCATCCCTTCTGTTCACGAAGCTCTCGCAGCCGGTTTTTCATTGGTAGCGGCGGCGAAACCACCATCCGCCGAACCCATACAGAAACACAATGCCGGTTGCGACAACGTACGCCGGCAATCGGGGAACGAGCTGCATGAACTCCAATGCTCCCCAGCTGAACGTGAACAGCCAGACAACGGCCGCCGCCAGGGCAATAGCTTCAAACTGCACGCGCTGGAATAGCTCGTCCTGACGCCTGATGGTTCGGAGCATGCCGAAGACGATGAGAAGTGCTGGAAGCACCGCTACTCCAGCTACGAGATATCGCCATGGTTCGGGAATATCGAATCGGCTGAGCAGAAAGACTGCTGCACCCGTTGTGGCAACGTAAAGAACCATGCCGAGATACTGCATGTGCCCACCTGCGATCGATGTAAAGTACGCTTTACTATGGTGCTGCCGCGGTCGCGTGTCAAGCGTGCTTTACATGTGTTTCCCGATGGGCATCTAAGCCTTCAACTGGCGCGTTCGTGTGTGTTTGGAGAATCTCAAGCGGCTCAAGGCACCGCGAACATAGCTGACAAAAGATCAGCCTCGTTCGGAAGGCGTGGATCGTCGATCCGTCGGTACTTGCACTTGCTCAGCATGGCGGCCACGCGCGCGTATCCCACAACGAGTAACGCGTACACGTGATTTCGCGAAAGAGATCACTTAGCTATTGTCTGTCTCACACGATGGATCGATCAGCACTTGCCGCGATCTGTCGACTCTCAGCGGTGTGAGAACTGACATCGTCATCACGCGCACTGATAACCTAAAACCGTCGCGGCGGGTTCTCGAGGAGCGTGAGGACCGGCTGCAGCGAAGCATCGCTGCAACCCTCCAGCTCACGGGTGACAAATGCCAGCAAGGCGCGTTCATGTGCGGTTACGTGCTGAAGGAGAGTGCGGTCGCGCACATCCGGCGCCAGGCTTTCGGCTGCTTCGAACATGTGCACGAAATTCTGGAGTACCGGCCGGAATCCTTTCATGAACTCAATCCATGGGATGGCTGAGAATCTCGTGGCCTCGCGCTGACCGCGTTCGATGTCCTCGCGCCTCGGCGCCACTTCGAGTTCCAGTTCTTTCAGTGCCGACCGGAGCAGTTCCTGCGTCTCGGTCTCCAGACGCGTCAGCACTTGCCACTTGTAGTTCCGGTCCGGGTCCGTGGCGTGTTCGGACAGGGTGCGGAAGAACGATTCACCCGCGACTTCGTCGTGGTATCGCTCCAGCAGGTAGGCCTTGTACTGTGAGTCCATCCTTATGCGCCGCTCACTTCAGAGCGAGCACTGCCTCGCCCACGATCGTGTCGATGTTCCCGCGCACCGTGGTCTTCAGTTCGATCCGCACACGCTCTTCACCGGCGTGCTCAAATTTCTCGGCGATGCGCCCGCTGCACAAAGGCGCGTCCTGCAGATGAGTGATGCCCGTGAAGCGCAGCTTGATCTCGCGAATCCGTTCCTGTCGTACCCAGCCGGTGAGAAAGCGGCCCAGGTACGCGGCCGAGAGCATGCCGTGTGCGAACACATCGGACATGCCGGCCTGACGTGCGAAGTCCAGATCGATATGGATCGGGTTGTGATCGCCGGAAGCGCCAGCGTACAACGCCAGAGTCGTACGCGTTATCGGCGACAGCGGCAGCGCGGGGAGCTCATCGCCGACCGTGAGCTCGTCGAAACGCAATTCTTTCATGATCGTCCCTTCAGGAATTGCGCTGCACGAGCGAACAGCGGATGTCGGCGATGGAATCGCCGTGCTGATTCGTGACGCGGGATTCGGTGACAAGGAATTCGAGCGCGCCGCCCTTCTTTTCGTACATGTCCGCGATGTGCGTGGCGAAAGTGAGCTCGTCGCCGGCGAAGGCCATGGCGTGATGGATGAACTGCTGCTCGGCGTGCAGGATGCGCCCCAGGTCGAGCTTCGCCAGCTCGATCACTTTAAGCGGATCGGACGCCTGTGCTTCGAGACAAGTGAGAAACGTGGGCGGCACGGGCAGAGACCTGTATCCGGCATCGCGGGCAGCGGCCTCATCGGTGTAGACGGGATCGGATTCTCCAATCGCCTTGGCAAAGAGGCGCAGCGCACCTTTCTCGACCTGGATGGTGCTGGTATGCAGCGATCGTCCGATCAGACTCTTGTCGAGCATGAGATTTCCGCGTGTGTTTAGCCGCGCACGTGGTGTCGTGCACGCGTCCAGTATCCACACTGCTGTGCTACCGGCACCCCCTCAGGAGGAGGGGCGCCGCGTGCTTCCCTTCAGCCAGGCACTTGTCATGCCCCCTTCAGGAGAGGGGTTCTCCGTGCCGTGCCCGAGCGCTAGCTTCGGAGTCCAAGGCGCTACTGGGTTTTGGAGAGCAACAAGGCATGGACTTCAACGTCGATCCCGCGCTCGTGTCCTTCAGGACAACGGTGCAGGATTTCCTGCGGAACGAGTTGCCGCGCGACTTGGCGAACCTGCCTCGCAGCATCAGCTCGGAGCGTTCAGAGACCGCTGACTGGCAGCGGCTGCTGACCGCCCATGGCTGGGGAGCACCGTACTGGCCGGTGAATCGCGGCGGCACGGGGTGGAGCGTGGAGCAGCAGATCATCTTCGATGAGGAATGCGCTGCCGCCGGAACGCCGACGCTCGACAACTTCGCACACAAGCTGCTTGGACCGGTACTGAACCATTTCGCGACTGACGATCAGCGCGCCGAACACGTCGGGCCAACGCTGGCGGGCGAGCGCTTCTGGTGCCAGGGCTTCTCGGAGCCGGGCTCCGGATCGGACCTGGCATCGCTGCGCACGCGTGCGCAGCGTGACGGCGACTTCTACGTCGTCAATGGTCAGAAGATCTGGACCAGCTACGCGCATCGGGCCGACTGGATCTTCCTCCTGGTTCGAACGAGTCAGTCCGAAAAGAAGCAGCTGGGTATCAGTTTCCTTCTCGCGGACATGAAGACGCCGGGAATCACCGTGCGGCCGATCATGAGCATCGACGGACGGCACCATCTCAACGAAGTGTTCTTCGACAATGTACGCGTGCCGGCGGCCAATCTCATCGGCAGGGAAGGCGAGGGCTGGAGCATCACAAAGTACCTGCTCAACAACGAGCACGCGAGCACCGCTGAGCTGCCGATGCTGCAGGTCTTTCTGCGCCGCATGCAGAACCTGGCGGTCGAAATTCAGCTCGACGGAAAGGCGCTGGTCGAACACCCGGAGTTCGCGCTGCGACTGTCTCGCTTCGAAACCGAGATGAAGGCCGTCTCGATGATGGTTCAGCGCACGGCAGCGTTGCATGGACAGGAAAGCCCCATCGCTCACGCCATGGGGTCTATGTTGAAACTGCGCGGCACCGATCTTCAACAGCGCATGAGTGCGTTCATCGTTGAGATGCTCGGAGACTACGGAGCCGTGTTCTATCCCTGCCCGCACGAAGGACCAGCGACCAGTCTGCCGCTGCAAGAGCTTGCCGCAGGCGCGGCGAGTGAGATGTTCCTGCGGCGCGCTTCGACGATCTACGGCGGCACGAATGAAGTGCAGCGCGGGATCATCGCGAAAGCGCTATACGGATTCTGAGGGCACGACATGCAATTCGAATTGAGCTCCGAACAGCAACTGCTTCGGGACAGTGTCGCGCGCTTCATTGCCGAGAACTATGACGTCACACAACGCCTCGCGCTGGTGAAGGCTGATGAGGGTGGTAGCGGCGCGAACTGGCAGGGCTTCGCCGCCAACGGCTGGCTCGGCGCAGCACTACCCGAGCAGTTCAGCGGATTCGGCGGCTCCGCGATCGAGACAGCGATCATCAGCCAGCAGTTTGGCCGCGGCTTGGTGGTCGAACCGTATCTTGGGTGCGCGGTGCTCACTGGACAGACTCTCCTTGCGGCAGCGACGCCGTCGCAATGCGAGCGCTGGCTGCCTGGATTGATCGACGGTTCCCAGCGTCTGGCGCTCGCCTACAGCGAGCCGTGGTCTCACGGGATGCCGGAGATCGTGCAGACTCACGCCGATCACTCGCCAAACGGATATGTCCTGCACGGCCGCAAGACGCTGGTGCTCGGCGGCCCGCTGGTCGATGGCTACGTTGTCTCGGCGCGACTGCCGAGTCACCCGACGAGCCGTGGATCCGTGGGCCTGTTCCTCGTGCGCTCCGATGCGCCGGGACTGACTGCGACACGTCTACCGCTGCACGATGGCACCCAGGCCGCCGAGATCGTTCTCGATGCCGTGCTGGCGGTGGAGATGCTGGGCGATCTTGAGCATGGACTGCCGGCACTGCGCGAAGGCTTGTCGCACGCGATGCTTTCGCTGTGCGCCGAGCTGGTCGGCGCAATGGAACGAACGCTGGAGATCACGGCGGACTACCTGCGCAATCGCAAACAGTTCAACGTGCAGATCGCAACCTTCCAGAGCCTTCAGCATCGCATGGCCGATATGGCGGCGGAGACTGAGCTCGCGCGCTCGATGCTGTTCGTGGCGCTCGCTTCCTTCTTCAATGAATGCGCAAACGAGCGATACGAGACCCTGTCGTCTGCGAAATCCTTCATCTGCGGTGTCGCACGCAATGTGTGCGCGCAGGGCATCCAACTGCACGGCGGCATCGGCATGACCGAGGAGTATTCGGTCGGACACTACTTCAAGCGTGCCGTGGTCGCAGATGTGCTGCTTGGGACCGGCACGGTTCGTGAAATGGCCACGGCGCGGCGGCTCCAGAAGCGATTTTCCGATGCGCGTACGGACTCGACCTATGCGCGTGCACCCTGACACAGAATCCAGAGAGAACACATGAACGACACATCAGCGGCCTTCCTGAGCGAACAGGAGTTGATGATCCGCGACTCCGCCAGAAAGGTGGCCACCGAAATCGTGGCGACCACAGCTGCGGAGCGTGATCGGACTGGCGAGTGGCCGCGGGAGGAGCTGAAGGCCGCGGCGGAGCTTGGCTTTCTAGGCATGCATGTCCCGGAAGAGTTCGGCGGTTCGGGCGCGAGCTTCGTGGAGTACATCCTCGCGATCGAAGAGTTCGCGGCGGCCGATGCGGGTTTCGCAACCATCCTTCACGTTCACAACGGCATGGCCGACATGGTGGCGCGCTTCGGCACTGCGGATCAGAAACGCAAATACCTCCCCGCGCTGGCATCCGGCGAGGCGATTGCGGCCGGTCTGCTGACGGAGCCGCAGGCGGGTTCGGACACTGCGAACTTCCGTACATCAGCGCGCCGTGAAGGCACGCATTACGTGCTGAATGGCAGCAAGCAGTTCATATCGAATGGCAATCAGGCGGGGTGCGCCATAACGATCGCAGCGACCACCGACACGCCAGAAGGAAGGAAGGGTGGGAGTCTGTTCATCGTCGACCCGAAGGAGCCGGGGTACATTGTTTCGCGCGTCGAACACAAAATGGGCCAGCGGTCGGCGCATGTCGCTGCGATCCAGCTCGACAACTGTCGTGTGCCCGCCGAAAACCTCCTTGGGGAGGAAGGTGCCGCCTACAAGAGGATCCTGGCCACGCTCTCGGAAGGGCGAATTGGCATTGCATCCGTTGCTGTCGGTGTTGCACGCGCTGCGTTGGAAGCCGCGGTCCAGTACGCAAAAGAGCGCCAAGCCTACGGCGCACCGATCATCAAGTTGCAGGGTGTCGCCTTTGATCTCGCCGATATGGCGACGCAGGTGGAGGTCGCTCGGCAGTTCGTCATTCATGCCGCGCGATTGCATCAGGCAGGCATTGCATGCGGCAGGGAAGCCTCGATGGCCAAGCTTTTCGCCAGCGAGATCGCGGAGAAGGTGTGTTCGGATGCCGTGCAGATCCACGGTGGCTACGGGTACCTGAATGACTTCCCAGTCGAGCGGTACTACCGCGATGCGCGTGTGACGAAGATCTACGAAGGCACGAGCCACATTCAGAAAGTCATCATTGCGCGAAGCCTGGCGCGTTGACGCTCTGAAGCAGACCGGAGCCCACATGAATCTCGAGCAGAACGATTCAAGCCCGCTTCTCGTGCGCCGCGAGGACGGATTTATCACGTTGACCCTGAACCGTCCCGAGGTTCTCAATGCATTCACACGAGAGGTACTCGAGGAGCTATGCACCGAGCTCGAAGCGGCAGCGGCCGACGCCAGCATCGGGGCCATTGTGCTCACGGGTGCGGGGCGGGCGTTCTGCGTCGGTGCAGATTTGCGTGACGGAGCCGTACTGCCGCCTGCCGATGCCGATCTCGGACTTGAGCAGCTGTCCGATGCAGTTCGGCATGCGGTGCGCTGCTCGCAACTGCTGCATCAGATTTCGAAGCCGACGATCGCGATGATTCGAGGCGCCGCGGCGGGAGCGGGGCTGGCGCTGGCGGCCGCCTGCGACCTGCGCATCGCCTCTGAAAGCGCGACGTTCACGACCTCCTTCGCCAAGGTGGGCCTGTCTGGTGACTTCGGTGCGACGTATTTCCTGACCCGTCTGGTCGGCACGGCGAAGGCGCGGGAGCTCTTCTATCTGAGCGAGAAGCTCGATGCTGCGGAAGCCTTACGGATCGGGCTCGTGAACCGCGTCGTTGCGGATGATCAGCTCGAATCAGTCACGGCCGCCATTGCCTCGCAGATCGGCAATGGTCCGCGTGTTGCGAACCGTTACCTGAAACGCAATCTCAACGAGGCGGAGGAGGGCGGCCTCGAGCAGATGCTGGACATCGAAGCACTGCATCTCGCACGGACGATCACGACCGAGGATACGCGCGAGGCAGTCCGCGCGTTTCTGGAGAAGCGACCACCTCAATTCCGGGGCCGGTAGATACGGCCCCCTCCCCGCAGGTGGAGAAGGGGCCGAAAGAACTCAGAACAATACCGGCTGGAGCAGTCGCACCAGCGGTGTCGAAAGCGTGAGCAATCCGCACTTATGATTGCTGGAGTAGCTCCAGCTCAGCGGATTCGGTGATTCGTATGCGGTGCGCACGCCGTCCACATGCAGGCGCTGGATCTGCTCGTTGCGACGTTCCCAGAGCAGGGTCAGCGGGATCCATGTGTAGTATTCGTCGTTGAACTTCGGCCAGTTCGGGCCGCCCATGCCGTTCGGATGCCCGTGACGGGCGAAGCTGGTCCAGTACTTGCGCATCTGTACCGCGAGTGCGTTCTGCTGAGATGTGAAAGTGACAGGCACCCCGATGCCGGTGACGCTGTTGAACAGATACGGGATCTCGTCCGCGTGATTCGAGCCGCGCAACGGTTCGCGCTCGAATGAGAGCACGGTCGGTGAATTCGGATCCTCGAACTCATAACCATAGACAGGTACCCATGGACGCAGCCGTCGTCGCATCACAAGACTCGGGCAGGAGAACGTGAAGTCGGTGAGTGTCTGTGCGAGCGACAGACCGTAGTCCCAGTCGAAGTCCCAGACAGGGTAGAGCGCCTGAATCGCCGGTGCGGCCAGCGCCCCTTCGATCGGATACTTGAACCCTTCGAGGAAGAAGTTGGTGTAGTCGTCCAAACCGACGGGATGTCCAAGCTCTTTCTCCATGATCGCGACAAAGAGATTCGCCTCATCGCGCGTCGTCCCGATCATCACAGGCACGCGGGCGATCTTGCCCTGCGTTAGCGAGTCGAGTGGATTGCGTGGCACGACCCAGCCGTCGACGACAGGAGCGAAGGGCAGCCGTGTGCCGCTCTCAAGTACGAGCAGCGTGCCGAAACCCGCATTTGACGCGATGATCTGCGGATCCAGGTTGCGAAGGCAGGCGAGCCGGTCGCCAGCACCGCAGCCGAGCTTCTGAGCGAACTCACCTCCGTAGTTCTTGGCGGCGACCAACGGCGGAATGATCTGTTCGATCATCAGGGCCGGACTCTGCGCGATGACTCGATGAAACAGGCCGCGCGACCGGTCCGAACCGAGGTGGATGATCGCGCTGATGGCGCCGGCCGATTCACCGAACAGCGTGACGTTGTTCGGATTGCCGCCGAAGCTGGCGATGTTGTTCTTCACCCAGGTCATCGCGGCGATCTGATCGGCGAGACCATAGTTTCCGGCATACGGCGACTCGGCCTGCAGCTCATCCAGCGCCAGGAATCCGAAAGGCCCGACGCGGTAGTTGATCGTGACGACGATGACATTGCCTTCGCGAACCAGGGCGCGCGGGTCATACAGTCCGCCGCTGCCGATCGCAAACGCGCCGCCATGAATCCAGAACATCACTGGCAGATTCGCACCGGCTGCGGCGCCGACCGGTCGTGTGATGTGCAACATCAAACAGTCTTCCTGACCCTTCGCCTCGGGCGTCAGCGCCGTGGGCCCGCGCCAGCATTCGACGGGTGTGCCGGTCGCGTGTAGTTCACCCGAGCGAACGACGGCCGGTTGCGGCGGCGCGAAGCGGACAGGCGGCGCCGCGAACGGAACATTGAAGAACTGATCGACCTGACCGCTCGCCAGACCGATGACCGGGCCTTGTTGAGTGTTGACGGGTGCTGTCAGCCCGGGTGCTGCGAGCGACGCTGAGGTCGTCCATAGCAGACCGATGATAAAGATCGCGCGAATGTTTCGCGTCATGTTCATTCCCCCTGATGCTTGTTGCTCGTGCAGCGAAGTCCGTTCGAGCCGGGGCTGAACAGAGCTTCAGCAAATCCCTTATAGCAACGGGAGTGTTCGCAGATGCCCCCTCACCTTGAGGAGGTGCAAGGCGCAGGTGCGAGACATTTCTTTCCTGCGATCGCCCCCTCCCCGCAGGGGGGAGTCGCAACGGCCGAGCGTCGCTAGCATTTCAGCCTCAACGATTCTCGACTCGCCTCACCAAGGAACTGACATGTCACGCAAGATCGTCGTCGCCGGTGTCGGCATGATTCCTTTCACGAAGCCGGGTGCGAGCAAGACGTACGAGCAGATGGGTGCCGAGGCGGTCGCTCTTGCGTTGGCTGACGCGCGCGTCGACTACCGGGATATTCAGTCCGCTTATGCGGGATTCGTCTATGGAGATTCCTGTAGCGGTCAGCGTGCGCTGTACGAAGTGGGCATGACGGGCATTCCCGTCATCAACGTCAACAACAATTGCGCTACTGGCTCGACTGCGCTGCACCTCGCGCGACAGGCGATCGAGTCGGGTGAGGCCGACATGGTGCTTGCGGTCGGCTTCGAGCAGATGAATCCCGGCGCGCTCGACATCAATTTCCCGGATCGTCCGTCCCCCTTTGATCGCTTCGACCAGACGCGCGAGTCGCTGCTCGGGAAACTGCCGGAGGTGCCGAATGCGCTGCGCATGTTCGGCGGTGCGGGCCTCGAGCACATGAAGCGCTACGGCACGCCACTCGAGACGTTCGCCAGGATCCGCGCCAAGGCCAGTCGGCACGCAGCGAAGAATCCGCTGGCCATTTTCCGCAAGGAACTCACGACTGAAGAGGTCATGGCCGACAAGATCATGTGGCCGGGCGTCATGACGCGCCTGATGGCGTGTCCGCCAACCTGCGGGGCTGCCGCTGCGGTGCTTTGCAGCGAAGAGACGGCTCGCAAACGCGGCCTCGACAGCCGCGTGTGGATTGCCGCGCAATCCCTGACGACGGACAGGCCCACATCGTTCGGCGACGACATGCGCTATGCCGTTGGCTACGGCATGGCCCGGGAAGCGGCGAACAAGGTTTACGAGAAGGCCGGCATCGGTCCTGAGGACGTCGATGTTGTCGAGCTGCACGACTGCTTCGCACACAACGAACTGATCACGTACGAATCGCTCGGTCTCTGTCCGGAGGGGGGCGCGCAGAAGTTCGTCAATGACGGCGATAACACGTATGGCGGCAAGTACGTCACGAATCCCTCCGGCGGATTGCTGTCGAAGGGCCATCCGATCGGTGCGACCGGCCTGGCGCAGTGCTTCGAGCTGACGCAGCAACTTCGCGGACAGGCGGGAGAGCGTCAGGTCGAGGGTGCGCGCGTGGCGCTTCAACACAACCTCGGCGTGGGCGGGGCCTGCGTCGTCACGATGTATCGCAATGGCTGATCGCTCCGGCCCGCTCGCCGGGCTGCGGGTTCTGGAAATCGCCGCGCTGGGGCCTGCGCCGTTCTGCGGCATGCTGCTCGCAGACCTTGGCGCCGACGTCGTGCTCGCGGATCGCATCGAACCGAATCCGCAGGTGACCGACCTGGGACGCGCTGCCATCAGCAATCGCGGCAAGCGGTCGATCGCGGTCGATCTCAAATCACCGCAGGATGTCGCGCTGGTGCTGCAGCTCGCAGAGCAATGCGATGCGCTGATCGAAGGCATGCGTCCCGGTGTGATGGAGCGGCTGGGACTGGGGCCGGATATCTGTCTCGCTCGCAATCCACGGCTCGTGTATGGCCGCATGACCGGCTGGGGTCAGGACGGTCCGCTGGCGCACGTTGCCGCCCACGATCTCAACTACGTCGCATTGAGCGGCGCGCTTTGGTATGCGGGGCAAGCCGGTGAGCCGCCGCTGACACCGCCGACCCTCAATGGGGATGCGGCGGGCGGCTTGTACCTCACGATTGGGGTGCTC
The DNA here is from genome assembly GCF_014202975.1 of Povalibacter uvarum. Taxonomy (GTDB): domain Bacteria; phylum Pseudomonadota; class Gammaproteobacteria; order Steroidobacterales; family Steroidobacteraceae; genus Steroidobacter; species Steroidobacter uvarum. The sequence continues at coordinate 251,818 of NZ_JACHHZ010000006.1, read as the reverse complement.
GCCGCTGTGATGAGTGCACGTGCAACGGGGCTAGGACAGGTTGTCGACGCAGCCATCGTCGACGGTTCGGCGCACATGCTGAATCTCCTGCTCGGGGGCCGTGCGCTCGGACAGCTCGTGACGGAGCGCGGCGGGAGCATCCTCGATGGTTCTCATTGGAGCGCGACGTATCGCTGCGCCGACGGTCAGTTCATCTCCGTGCAGTCGTTCGAGCCAAAGTTCTATCGCCTGCTTCTTGGAAAGCTCGGGCTCGGTGCAGACCCTGCATTCGCGAACCAGTTCGATCGGCATACCTGGCCGGAGGCGAAGCGACGATTCGCCGAAGTGTTCGCGCAACGCACGCGCGATGAGTGGTGCGCGATGCTCGAAGGTACGGAGGTCTGCTTCGCGCCCGTACTCGATCCGGAAGCTGCGGCGAAGCATCCGCACATGGTCGAGCGCGGCGTCTACTCGAGTCCTGATGGGGTGCTGCAGGCGAATCCGGCACCGCGATTTTCTGGCACGCCCGCGGCGTCGCCCGGCCCGGTTCCGGAGCGAGGAGCGGATCGTGAATGGGTGCTGCGTGAGTGGCTTGGAGTCGAAGAGAATGCTTGAACTGATGACACGACGGATTCGAGATCTTTTCCACACTTCCTCCAGCCCTTTCGCCCTGCGCCCGCTCGCTGCATGGGCATTGCTCGCGGTCTCGCCCACCTGCGCCGCCGACGAGCCGCCCACGCCGACCGTCCTGCCGCGTCCCGACTTCCACTTCCAAGGCAATGTTGGGCGAACCTATCTCGATTCCGATCCGGCTCAGTTCCCGCAGCCTGTGCGGGCGCCCGAGGGCGCACCGAATATCGTCCTGATCCTGCTCGACGATGTGGGCTTCGGGCAATTCGCTGCGTTCGGCGGCGGCGTGCCATCGCCGACGATTGACAGGCTCGCTGCCGAGGGTTTGCGCTACAACCGCTTTCACACGACCGCGCTCTGCAGTCCGACGCGTGCTGCGCTGCTCACGGGACGCAATGCTCATTCGGCATCGTCGGGCGTGATCGCGGAGGCGGCGACGGGATATGACGGCTACACCGGCGTGATCCCGAAGAGCACGGGCGCCATCGCCGAAGTACTGCGTCAGAACGGCTACATGACCGCGATGATCGGCAAGAACCACAACACACCGACATGGGAAGCGAGTGTGGCAGGCCCGTTCGATCGCTGGCCCAATGGCCTGGGATTCGACTACTTCTACGGCTTCAACGGTGGCGACACGAGTCAATGGAATCCGGTCGTCTATGAGAACCGCAATCTCGTTCCGCCGTCGAATGACCCCGACTATCACCTCACGCCCGACCTCGCCGATCACGCCATCTCCTGGGCGCGCAATGTGAAAACCATCGCTCCAGATCGGCCGATCTTCCTCTACGTGGCACCTGGTGCTACTCACGCTCCGCATCACGCGCCGAAGGAATGGATTGAACGATTCGCGGGTCAGTTCGACATGGGCTGGGACAAGTATCGCGAGCTGACCGTCGAGCGTCAGAAGAAGCTCGGCGTGATTCCAGCCGATGCGCAACTCACTCCGCGACCGGAAGGACTGCCGTCCTGGGATTCACTCAATGCCGATCAGAAGCGTCTCTACGCGCGCATGATGGAGGTCTTTGCCGGGTTCGGTGCGCACACAGATCACGAGATGGGTCGCATCGTCGATGCGGTGAAGCGGCTGCCGGGCGGCGACAATACCCTGTTCATCTACATCGCCGGCGACAATGGTGCGAGCGCGGAGGGCGGGCTCGAGGGGTCCATCAACGAGAACATGGCGTTGAACGGCTTCTCCGAGAAATGGCAGCACAATCTCGAAGTCATCGACGAACTCGGGGGGCCGAAGCACTTCAATCACTTTCCGGCCGCCTGGGCGCACGCAATGAATACGCCCTTCAAGTGGACCAAGCGCATCGCGAGCCACTTCGGGGGCATTCGCAATCCACTGGTTGTTTCCTGGCCGGGAAAGATCAAGGAGAGCGGCGGGCTTCGCACGCAGTTCACGCACGTGGTCGATATCGTACCGACCCTCTACGAGCTCACCGGCATCACCCCGCCGACCATGCTGAACGGCGTTGCGCAGAAGCCCATCGAAGGAGTGAGCTTCGCCTACTCGCTGAACGACGCGAACGCGAAGGATCGGCACACGACACAGTATTTCGAGCTCGGCTCAAAACGCGGTCTCTATCATGATGGCTGGATGGCATCCGCGATGGGATCGGCGCCGTGGTTTCCGCGAAATGACTTCGTGCCCGATCAGCAGCAGTGGGAGCTGTATCACATCGACGAAGATTTCACGCAGGCGGTCGACCTCGCCGCACGATACCCGCAGAAGCTGCGCGAATTGCAGGACCTGTGGTGGGCGGAGGCCGCGCGCCACAACGTGCTGCCCCTCGATTGGCGAACTGTCGAACGGTTCAACGGTGCCCTTATGGGGCGGCCGACGCTCGGTGCGGGGAAGACGCTCACTTACTATCCAGGACAGGTCGGGCTGCCCAATGATGTCTCGCCCCGCGTTCTCAACCGCTCCTGGACAGTCACTGCGGACATCAACTCATCCGGTGCCGATGTGAACGGCATCATCGTCACTCAGGGCGGCATGGTCGGTGGCTACGCGCTGTACGTGCGCGATGGAAAGCCAACGTTCGTCTACAACTATCTTGCCGAGGAGCGACTGATGCTGACGAGCCAGCAACCGCTGCCGAGCGGCAAGGTCCAGATCGAAGTCGAATTCTCATATCAGGGCAGCCCAAAAGAACGTGGCAAAGGCGCTGTCATCACCCTGTCCGTGAAGGGCGCGAAAGTCGCCGAAGGCAGGCTGAGCAAGACGATTCCCGCGCTGATCTCTCTCAACGAAGGGATGGATATCGGCGAAGACGTCGGCTCGCCAGTGGACTTCTCGTACAAGCCCCCGTTCAGGTTTACAGGGGAGATCGAGAAGGTGAGGTTCGAGATGCACTGATCCTGTCTTCAGAACCAGGCCGGCTGCATCTCCAGGCAAGTCCGGTCGACTGGGCCAACGGTGTCAGGTCCGACGCGCCGGTGCGTTCGATCGTGGCTGCGATGAGTCGCTTCAGTAGAGCAGGAAGTCGATGTCACGGCGTGAGATGAGCTCAGCGGTCATGCAAGCCAGGCTCTCTGCTGGCGCAGCTCGTCAACGGCTGTCCGCCACAGTCTGCTTGTCTTCCATCAGCCAACGCGTCGCGCCTGGTCCTTCCAGTACTTCTCGCGGACCTTGCGCCGCAGTACCTTGCCAGCCGCGCTGAGCGGCAGTTCATCGACAAGGGTGACGGATTTCGGCGCCTTGAACTTCCCGATCCGGTCCTTGACGTGCTGGATGATCTGCTCGGCGGACGCCGTCGTGCCGGCGCGCAGAATGACTTCCGCGTGAATGGCTTCGCCCCATTCGGGATGGGGCATGCCGACCACCGCGGACATGATGACGCCCGGGTACGTGCTGATCGCATTCTCGACCTCGATCGCGTACACGTTGAATCCGCCGGTGATGATCATGTCCTTCTTGCGATCGACGATATAGAGATAGCCCTGCGCATCGCGATAACCCAGGTCGCCGGATTTCCAGAAGCCGTCGCTGAACTCCTGCTGGGTGGCTTCCGGATTGCCGTAGTAGCCAGAGATGGTGCTGCGCGAGCGAATCCAGATTTCTCCGGTTTCGCCGTCCGGCACGGTGGCGCCGTTGTCGTCGACAATCCGGACTTCGACATCGGCTGCGATGCAGCCGGCCGAAGCGAGATGCCCGGGCGCGCCATCGGGCCCGCTGACATGATCACTCTTCAGCAGCAGCGCAATCATGGAGAAGGATTCCGTCGCCCCGTAACTCTGGACGAAGATGTTGCCGAAGCGCTCCTGCAGCAGGCGCAGCTTGGGCGGACTCATCGGCGCAGCGCCGTAGAACAGCGTACGCAGCGAGGAAAGATCGCATCTCTTCGATTCTTCCAGCTCGAGCAGCCGATAGAGCAGGGTGGGGACCAGGGTGGAGAGGGTGATCTTCTCGTTCTGGATATTGCGGCACCATTGCGCGAGGTCTGGCGTGTTCTGGGTAACACAGCAACCGCCGCGAAAGAAGACTGCAATCGTCCCGAGACCGGCGCCGTGGCTGATCGGTGCCATGATGAGATTGCGCGTCTCACAATCGAAGTACTGCTCTTGCGGCGCGTAGAGGCTGTCGCGGCTCGCCAGCCAGTTGTCCATGGTGTACTGCGCGCATTTGCCTCGGCCGGTCGTGCCGCCAGTGAAGCGATAAATGAGCACATCCTTGTGGATATCGCTCTCGATACCCGGATCGGCGTCTGAAACGTCTTCGAGAAGATCCCAGAAGGATTGCAGGCCCTCGCGGGGCTCGGTGATACGGTCCATGCAGACGATCGTGATGCCGCGGGAACGCAGCGGCGCGTAGTAGCGATCGATCAGTGCGCTCTCGACGAACACGACTTTCGGTGTGATGTGGTCGATCTGCCAGAGATGCTCGTCGAATGAGTCTCGGTAGTTCGTCCAGGCTGCGGCGGCCTCGCTCTTCAGTGCCGTCCAGGCGTGCAGCAGCGAGAGGTTGTCGTTTTCGAGAATGCACAGCCAGGTATCACCGCGCCGCAGCGCAAGGCGCTCGCGCATCATGTTGACGATGCGATTGGTGAGCAGATGCAGCTCACGACAGGTGTAGCGGCGGCCACGTTCGATGTTGACCAGTGCCTCGCGATCGCCATAGCGCCGTGCAAGTTGCGCCGTCTGCTGTGCAAAGTTCGTTTTCATACGTGTGTCTCGTGGCGTGCGATGCCCTGTGAACCGAGGTTACCGGGCGTCTTGCGATCACACCCCACCTCTCCCGGAGGGGGCACGGCCGATTTTGGGGCCGCAAAGCATAAGGCCGATATCTGTCTTCCATTGCCTGATTTTCGTCAAGGGTAAGGGATGGGCCCCCCCTTTAAGGGAGGTACAGCTGCGCCGCGGGCCATTGCTAGTCTCCCGATCCTCAACTGCAGGAGCTGACCGTCCCATGGCCATTCGTTTCGACAATCGGGTTGCAATCGTCACCGGTGCAGGCAATGGGCTCGGCCGCGAATACGCGCTGGAACTGGCACGCCGCGGCGCCCGGGTCGTCGTCAATGACCTTGGAGGCGCACGCGACGGCACGGGCAGCTCATCGAGTGCGGCGCAGGCGGTCGTCGACGAGATCGTGAAACTCGGCGGCGAAGCAATCGCCAGCGGCTGCAGTGTGACCGACGAGGCCGGTGTGGCTGCGATGGTCGCCGAAGCAAAGAACAAGTGGGGCCGGATCGACATCCTCATCAACAACGCCGGCATTCTGCGCGACAAGAGCTTTGCAAAGATGACGATGGCGGACTTCCGTACCGTCCTCGAAGTGCATCTGATGGGGTCGGTCATCTGCACAAAGGCGGTGTGGGACATCATGAGGGAGCAGAAGTACGGACGCATTCTGATGACGACGTCGGGCACCGGGCTTTATGGGAATTTTGGCCAGAGCAATTACGCTGCGGCAAAGCTTGCTCTTGTCGGCTTCATGGGCTCGCTCGGCATCGAAGGCGCGAAGAGCAATGTGCACGTCAACACGATCGCGCCGGCAGCTGCGACGCGCATGACCGAAGACATCCTTCCGCCGGAGTTGCTGTCGAAGATGGGTCCCGAGGCTGTCGTCGCGACCGCGCTGTACCTAGTGAGTGAGGGCGCACCGAACAGGGCCACGCTGGCTGCCGGCGCGGGCGGCGTCGAGCGTGCCTACATCACGCTCACACGCGGCATCCAGGTCACGAGCGAAGAGTCGACCCCGGAAACGGTCGCGGCGCGCTTCGACGCCATCGGCAACCGCGAAGGCGAGCTGTTGCTGGACAACGCCATGCTGCAGAGCGCCGTGGCGATGGGGAAGATCTGAACGCGGTTACGACGAGGGTGGTCGCCAGGCATGCCGCTGCCGATCACCGTCACTTGATCAGGCCCAGTCGCCGCGCACGGATCGTCGCGTCATAGCGGCTCGACACCTTGAGCTTCACGAACACGTTCTTGAGGTTCCATTTCACGGTTTCGAGCCGAATGTTGAGCGTCTGTGCGATGCGCTTGTTCGACATGCCGGCTGCAATCAGGCCGACCATCTCCATCTCTCGCGGCGTCAGTGCCGCCTTGCCCTCGGCACTCACGTCAGCTGTGGTTGCCGTGCGTCGAGCCCCCTCGAAGCTATTGAGGACTTGCTGCGCATACTTCGCGATCGACTCATCGAAGGCGCCTCCGGTCTGCATTCTCTGCATCTGCTGATACAGCGATTCTCCTTCGTCCACGAAGGTGCGAGTCAGGCCGAGCTGCTGTCCGATGCGTAGCGCGTCGATCAACTCAACCGATGCTTCGGTCGTCCGGCCCGCGACGCACAGCGTCGTCGCCGCGAGTAGTCGGCATACGGTCTTCAGCCAGCCTCGGTCGAGCCTGTCGCTTATCGCTCTTGCGGTCTCGATGGCCTGCATGGCCGCATCGTGTCGGCCGTTCGCCAGTTCAACACGAGCGCGTGCCAGGGCAGCGACCGCCGGAATCTCCGCACGAAAGCCGCCCGCGCCGACATGCGATCCGGCGATCTGTTCGAGGCGTCCGGTCACATCGGCTGCGCTCTGTACATCACCCTTCGCAACGAGAATGCGTACCTGCTCCGCGCCGGTATAGACAAAAGGACGATCGAGCCCGATCGAACGAAAGAAGGCCGCCTGTCGTTCGAGCAGCGCGAGTGCGGCCTCCGCCGAATCCTGCAGGCAGTCCAGCCTCGCCTGGCACAGGACTGCGCGGGTCATGATCTCCGGTGAGGAGGCGCCGACGATATGCAGTCGGTTCGCGAGCAGTTCCCGAGCGTCTTCGATCCGGTCCTGCTCGTACAGCACGCTCGCGAGCGTCGCAGCACTCATGCTGGTCCAGACCGAGCCCCGACCATAGGATGCGAGTGCGCGCGTATAGATGGATGCGCGCTCTGCTTCGATCACCTTGCCTTCGATCAGGAAGATGATGTCGCGGCAGCCGGCGACGAGCAGGAGCCCTGTGTCGTCGCGATCCCCATCCGTTGCATGAGGATGGGCATCCAGCAGGCGATGCGCGTCGGCATAGCGGCCAGCGGCCGCCAGAGAAGTCGCAAGTGTGGTGACGAAGATGTTCCGTTCGAACGCGCTCGTGGCGTCGTCGCTGCGCAGAGGTTCGAGATAGTCGATGGCCTTCGCAGTGTCGTCTCTCTGCAAGGCGCTCAGGGCGCTCGCGAGCGCGACGCGAAAGACGGTGTCGCGAGTGTTCATGGAATCGCCGGAGCGCATCTGCTCGATCCATGCCGCCGCCCGATTGTGCCGCCCGGTGATCGCCAGTGTGAGCGCGCCGAGATAGAGCAGGCGCGAATGCGACGCGATGCTTTCCGGCGAGAGATTGTTCACCAGGTGCAGCATGGGGCCGAGATGCCGCACGCTCCAGGCACCTTGTGCGGTGCGCTCGGTGATCGACACCGCCGAAGGGACATCATGGCCCAGAGTCGCATGGCGCAGCGCCTCGACGATCAGCCCCTTCTCTGCAAACCACAAGCTGGCACGGCGATGCAGTGCATTCACGGCCTCTTCGCCGCGCCGCTCCAGACGAGCCATGAGGAACTCCGCAAACAGCGGATGGAAGCGGTACCACGGCGAACGATCCTCCGATTCGGCTCGCATGATCAGCAGGTTCTCGTCCTCGATCTGCTGCAACAGCAGCGCAGTGTTCTTGTTGCCGGTGATTGCCTCGGCAAGCGCAGCATTGAAGCGTCGGCAGATAGAGATCGATTCCATGAACTGCGCCAGTTCTGCCGACAGGCGTGCCACCACATCCTCGGAAAGATAGTTCTGCAGGTTCGCGGACTGCGCGCCCAGATTGTGGAGGGTCGCGCGGTTCTCGGGCCGACTCTTCAGCGAGATGGCGAGCAGTTGCAGGCTGGCCGGCCAGCCGTTCGTCACGTTGTGGATCTCGCCGACTTCATCAGCGCTGAAGCGCATGCCGCTCACGTTCTGTTCGAGGAATGCACGCGTCTCGGCGAGATCGAAGGGCAGATCCGCGCACTCGACTTCCGCGACCTGGCCCATGACACGCAGCCGCGCAAGACTCAGGGGCGGAGCAGAGCGCGACGCGATGATGAGATGCAGGTTGCCGGAGCCATGGTCGAGCAGCTTCTGGATCAGCCGATGCGCCAATGGATCCTCGACGTGGTGACAGTCATCCAGGATCAGATAGAGATCGTCATCGATTGCGGCAAGGCCATTGACGAGCGCGGCAACGATGCCGTCGATCGATGCGCTGCCATCGCCAGCCAGCAGCACCTCTTCATCGAGCGGGACGCCGAGGCGGGCGAGTGCATCGAACAAGTGCGCGCAAAAATTGGGCAGCAGCCTTTCATCGTGGCTGAGCGACAGCCAGGCGACCTGCAGGCCAGCCTTCATCAGTTCCTGTCGCCATTGTGCGAGCAGAATGGTCTTGCCAAAGCCTGCGCTGCCGCTGACGAGCGTGAGCTTGCAGTTCTTGCCGCCCTCGAGCGCTTCGAGAAGTTGTTTGCGCTGCACATAGCGGGACCCGACGCGCGGCGGCGAAAACTTGGTCGAGACCAGCAGCTTGTTGAGACTCATCGGCGCTCGGCGCGTGTGACGCGCGTGAACAAACGCGGGACCCGCCTTGTACACCCGACGCTTCGAGCGCGTCCAGAACGTAGTAGGAAAGCCGCAACACAATGCAGGCACTCCCTGACTCCTCAACTGGGGGGGGTAACCCCACAAAGATCGCTTGCTAACCTCCGCGCCAGTGCCCTTGTAGGTTTCGATCCATAAACCACACTACGCAGGGATCTGGTGTTTTAACACCACGGGGGGAATGAATGTCCGATCTGAATAGAGTCGCGCGACGCGACCTTGTCACCGCGATCTCACTTGTGCTGCTCGGTAGCGCCGCCGGCGCACAGAACGCTCAACCCGAAGCAGCCGAGGCGGGTTCGCTCGAAGAAGTTGTGGTGACCGCGCAGAAGCGCGAGGAGTCGCTTTCCGATGTCCCGATCGCGATCACCGCGATCTCTGCAGACAAGCTGCAGGATGCTGGCATCGTCAGCCTGGAGGGCATGAAGAACTATGCTCCCAGTTTCCTCATGCAGCCGACGCCGCAGGGCAATGCCATCTCCATCCGCGGCATTTTTTCCGGCACCAACGCAGGTTTCGAACAATCGGTCGGCACGTATGTCGACGGCCTGTATCGCGGTCGCGGCCAGCAGGCGCGCACGCCGTTCCTCGATCTGGAGCGAATCGAAGTGCTGCGCGGCTCACAGAGCATTCTGTTCGGCAAGAACAGCGTGGCCGGCGCATTGAATATCACGAGTGCACGCCCGACCGGCTCTTTCGAGGGCTCCGTCAGCGCGTTGTACGAGCCGGAGTACGACGAGCAACTCTACACGGGTGTGCTCTCGGGGCCTCTGGGTACTGATCGTTTGCGCGGCCGCGTTGCCGCACGCTACCGGGAGTATGGCGGCAACATCGAGAACCTGACCAAGTTGGTCGATGAATCGGAGCAGGAAGAGTCGCAGGTCCGCGCCTGGCTGGAATTCGACCTGACGGACAACGTCGAACTCGCGCTGAAAGCCGAACACAGCAAGTTCGACTCGACGGGTCGCCCCTACGAGGTCGTCGATGATCGGGCTGCATTGCCGTCAGCAACGCGCCCTGTGACAGCGACGTACGCGCAGACCCTGCGCGCCCTTGGTGCCGATGCGAGCGTGCTGAACAATTTTCCCGACGGCAAGCGATCGGCGGATGCTGCCGAGTTCAGCGACAACGAGATGAATGAGTACGGCTTCTTTGTCGACTGGCAGCTCGGCGAGCACACGCTGACCGCGATCACTGGTTACTCGGAGTACGAGTTCGGCGAGAGCACTGACGCCGACATTACTGGCGCACCGGTTCTCGTACAGTCGGTGGACGAGGAGTTCGAGCAGGTCAGCCAGGAATTGCGGCTGACGTCACCCACGGGTGGCAGGATCGAATATCTCGCCGGCGTGTACTGGGAGAAGACCGAACTCGATTCGCTGACCAAGATTCCTTTCTACTCGAATACGCTCCTGATTCCGATTCTTACGGCGCAGGTGGGCGCGACGGCTGCGTCGCAGCTCTCCGATACCGATGGTCCGCGCACGTTCAGCCAGGAAAGCGAGTCTTATGCCGGCTTCGTGCACGTAACCTGGAACATCACCGATGCGCTGCGCAGCAACGTCGGCCTGCGCTATACCAAGGAAGACAAGACGGCGAGCCGCGCGGTCCGTTACACCGACCTGAATGGTGCGCCGCTGGACTCGACGACGGTGATCGCCGGCCTCCCGCCTTCGTTCTACACACTCGGTATCGATACGCGGGCGGAAGTGGTGGCCTTCCTGAATCGGTCCTTGCTGCAGAAAGTGGCCCACAACATCAGCGACGAGCGCAGCGAAGATCATGTGCTGCCATCCGTTGGTCTGCAGTACGACATCACCGACGACGTCATGACCTACGCAACGTGGACCAAGGGCGCAAAGGGTGGCGGGTATGATTCCATCTCGAATGCCCCTCCGGGGCAGGGCGGATCGTTCGAGTTCGAGCCGGAGAAGGCGGAGAACTACGAGATCGGCGCGAAGATGACGTTCGCGGGCCAGCTCGAAGTGAATCTGGCCGCGTACTACACCGAGTTTGACGATCTGCAGGTCAGTGTCTTCAACGGCGTGAGCTACAACGTGTCAAACGCAGGCGCTGCGGAGATCAAGGGCGTGGAACTCGATTCGCGCTGGCGCGCCACGTCGAATCTGCTCTTCAGCGCCGCGGTGGCCTGGACCGATTTCGAGTTCACGGAATTTTCGGGCGCTCCGTGCCCGATCGAGCCATCAACTGCGACCGCACCTGCCGGCGTAACGTGCGATAACGCCGGCAAACCCAATCAGTACGTTGCGGATTGGACGGCTTCTGCATCGGCCGACTATCGCATTCCGATGGGCAGCCGCTTCGAGTTGCGTACGGTGCTGGATGCGTACTACACCGGCGACTACTTCGCCTCGCCGAACCTCGATCCGAAGCAGACGCAGGAGGCATACACGAAGCTGAATGGACGGATTTCATTCGGTCGCGCCGACAGCGCGTGGGACATCGCGCTGGTGGGCAAGAATCTGACCGACGAACGGATCATGCCGTACGGCGCGGACTTGCCGCTGGCCAACAGTCTCACGCGCGGCGGGTTCGCAGCCATGCGTTACATAGAGCCGGGCAGATCGGTAGCGGTCCAGGCCAACTTCCGCTTCTGATATCTGTTCGAGCGGATCATCGCGACGTAGCGGCCTGTCGGAGACGACAGGCCGCTTTGTTTTCGAGGGCAGCTTCTCGCTCCCTCGGCCAAGGTGGTCGCGCATCCCCCTCAGCGAGAGGGGTCGGAAGCGCAGGGCCGCATCGCTACTCTGGCCTGAATCCACCATCCGTCAGGAGCCATGCATGACGATTTCTCACGTGCGCCAAGGCGCAGTTGCGTGGGTAACGCTCGACCGTCCCAGCGCGCTGAACAGCCTCACGCAGGAACTTTGCACGCAGTTCATCGAGAAGCTGGGGCAATGGCGTAACGACGCGGAAGTCCGCGTCATCGTCGTGACAGGTCGCGGTCGTGCGTTCTGTGCGGGCGCGGATCTGAAAGCCGCTTCCGAACGAGAGCCGGGTCAGAAGGACCTGCTCGACGTGATCGTCGAACTCTTCGACACACTGCGCAGCTATCCAAAGCCGGTGATCGCGGCCGTGAACGGACTGGCATACGCCGGTGGACTCGAGCTCGTGCTCGCGTGCGACCTCGTGATTGCCGGCGAGAGCGCGAAGTTCGCAGATGCGCATTCCAACTTCGGCGTCTTTCCGGGCGGTGGAGGTGCGGCGATCCTGCCACGGAAGATCCCGCAGAACGTGGCCCGCTATCTGCTTTTCACGGGCGACCCGATCAGCGCTGTGGAGGCGCGGCACTACGGCCTCGTCAACGAAGTCGTCCCGGACGCCGATCTGGAAAGCCGCGTGCAGGGCCTTGGCGACAAGCTCTCGAAAAAGAGTCCGCTGGTGCTGGCGAACATGAAGGCCGTCGCCAACGAAGCACTCGACAAGTCCGTGGAGGATGCGCTGCGCCATGAACAGCTCGTCTGCCGCAATCACCAGCGTTCCTACGACCTGAGCGAGGGACTCAAGGCCTTCGTGGAGAAACGCGAACCTCGATTCAAAGGCTACTGACATGCAAGATATCTACATCGTCGGCGTCGGCATGACGACCTTCGGTCGACACCTCGACAAGTCGATCAAGCAGCTGACGGCGTGGGCCGTGGGCGATGCGTTGAAGGACGCCGGCTGTGATCGCAAGTGGGTGCAGGCGGCGTTCTTCGGCAACTGTACGCAGGGACATTTTGAAGGCCAGCACATGATTCGGGGCCAGGTGGCCTTGCTGCCGCTGGGCTTCGACAGCATTCCGATCTTCAATCTCGAAGGCGCGTGTGCCTCCTCGAGCCACGCGTTCAATCTTGCCGTCAACCAGTTGCGGGCCGGAGCAACGGACGTCGTGCTCGCGGTTGGTGCAGAGAAGATGTACACGGCCGACAAGGCAAAGATGTTCTCGGCATTCGACTCCGCCTGGGATGTCGAGACCGCGGATGACAATGCGAACTACCTGGCCGAGATGGGCAAGTCCATCGTGCCGCCGCCGGGAACGCAATCACCGAAGCCGTACAGCCGCTTCATGGATGTGTATGCGGCACTCGGTCGTGGCGGACTGATGGCGCGCTACGGCGTCACGCAGCGCCAGCTCGCCGCCGTCGCATCGAAGAATCACAGCCATTCGGTACACAACGAGCGATCTCAGTACCGCATGCCGATGAGCATCGAGGAGATCCTCGCAGCGCCACCCATCACCTATCCGGTCACCCTGCCGATGTGCTCGCCCATTTCCGATGGTGCAGCCGCGGCGATCGTGTGCACGGAGGCTGCACTCAAGAAATATGGTTTTGATCGCAAGCGCGCGGTCAAGGTGATGGCCAGCATTGTGCGTTCGGCGTCGGCCCGCGCAGCTGAGGACTTCGACAAAGGCTGCACGCATCTCGCGGGCAAGCTGGCATTCGAGCAGGCGGGCATCAGCCCGTCAGACATCGATGTGGCGGAACTGCACGATGCGACCGCCATCGGTGAGCTGCTGGCGGTCGAGGCCTTGGGACTGTGCGAACCGGGAACGAGCGGAGTCATGGCCGAGCGTGGGGACACGACCATCGGCGGCAAGCTGCCCATCAACCCGTCCGGGGGGCTCGAGTCAAAAGGCCATCCCATCGGCGCCACCGGCATAGGACAGATCTACGAGCTGGTCGAGCAGCTGCGAGGTAACTGCGGCCCGCGTCAGGTCGAGGACGCCCACTTTGCGTTGCAGGGCAACGGTGGTGGTTTGTGGCGCGTGGAAGAGTCCACCGAGCACGTCGGTATCTTCAGCCGCGCCTGAGCGGCTGCTCACATCCTCATTGAACACGACACCACCATGAATCTCTTCCCGCCCACCGAAGAGCAACGCGCCGCGGTCGACAGCTTCCGCAAATTTCTTCAGGCAGAGATCAAGCCGATCGCCCGCGAGTATCGGGACCGGTTCCTTCCCAAGGAGAAAATGACCGAGATCCAGCAGATGATCGCGGAGTTCGGGTTCTTCGGCACCACGGTGCCCACGCAGTACGGTGGTCTTGGGCTCAGCTTTCTCACCAAGGCGATGCTGTTCGAGGAGATCGTGGCGGTCTCCTGCGATATCGGTCTGTGCGCGATGATCAACGCAGGAACGGCGGAGTTCATGGTCACGAATGCCCCGGCTCATTTGCGTGATAGGTATCTGCCTGGACTCTTGGCCGGCACGGTCTTCGGCTGCTTTGGCATCAGCGAGCCCGACGTGGGCTCGAATGTCGCCGACATCAAGACGCGCGGCGTGCGTGACGGCGATCATTTCGTCATCAACGGTGAAAAGACCTGGATCACCAACGGCGTCTACTCGGACTTCATCATCTGCACCACGCGCACGAGCGACAAGGGGCTGTCGCATATCCTGATCGATCGCAGGGAGCACGGTTACGAGGCGCGCAACATTGAGAAGATCGGCATGAACTCTCAGTCCACAGCACAGGTGTTCATCACCGACGCCCGTGTGCCGGCGACCAATGTCATTGGTGGGGAAGGCGAGGGCCTGAGGAACACGATGAAGGTGTTCGAGAAGGCACGTGCCCACGTCGGCATGCTGTCCGTTGGTCTCATGCGTGCGTCTCTGGAGGAGTCGATTGCGTATGCGAAGGAGCGTAAGCAGTTCGGAAAAGTGATCGCCTCGCATCAGCTGATCGCGGAAAAGCTTGCTGAGATGGCCACGCTCGCCGATGCTTCGCGACTCATGTGCCTGCGGGCCTTCGCACTCATCGATGCTGGGATTCGCTGTGAGGTCGAATCGTCGATGGCGAAATGGTTTGCGACCGAATCGGCGGTCAAGGTGTGCCGGGATGCCGTTCAGCTGCACGGCGGCAACGGGCTCACCAAAGAGTTTCAGGTCGAGCGTCTGTTGCGCGAAGCGATCGTGATCCCGATTCCCGACGGCACGACGGAGATTCAGAAGCTTCTGATCTCTCGTCAACTCACCGGCTTCTCGTCGTTCGTCTGAACTCGGAACCTGTCTCTGCCTGTGAGCGCGCCTTGCTGGGGTATTTCGCGCTGGCCATAGCCGTCCTGGAATGTCAGGCTACAAACGCGAAGCGAATCCCGCGATCTGCAGGCAGGCTTTCTGGAGGCTAACAATGTTGCGCATGGGAATTCTCGCCGTGGTGCTGGCTTCGGTCGTTGGGACGGCCGCAGCCGCTGAATCTTCTCCGACGCAGGGAAAGCCCGCGAGCAGCGCGACGGTCGAGAAAAACGCCGCAGTGCTGAAGCACCTGCCACTCGACGATCGCGGCGACTACGAATCGGCGACGCGCGGCCTGATTGCGCCATTCAAAGGAGAAATCAAGGACGTCGCCGGCAACACGATCTGGAGCCTGCGTTCGTACGAATTTCTGCAGGCCGAACAGAGTCCAGATACCGTAAATCCGAGCCTGTGGCGCATCGCAAAGCTCAATACGATCGCCGGACTGTTTCGGGTCACCGAACGCGTCTACCAGATGCGCGGGTTCGATCTGGCAAACATGACGATCATCGAAGGCGACACGGGATTGATCGTCATCGATCCCTTGACGGTCATGGAAACCTCACGCGCGGCGCTTGATCTCTACTATCAACACCGGCCACGCAAACCTGTCGTTGCCGTGATTCATACACACAGTCACATCGATCATTTCGGCGGTGTGCGCGGCGTGGTGGATGAGGCGGACGTCAAAGCCGGCAAGGTAGCGATCTATGCGCCGGGCGGTTTCATGCAGGAGACGGTGAGTGAGAACGTCTTCGCGGGGAACGCCATGTTCCGTCGTGCGCAGTATCAGTCTGCGGCACTCACGCCCCGCGGCGAGCGCGGCCAGGTGGACACTGGGTTCGGGAAGACGGTTCCCGCCGGAGGCACGATCAGTCTTATCGCGCCGACGGTGGAGTTGAAACAGAACTACGAGACTCATCGCATCGACGGGATCGAGATCGAGTTTCAGCTGACGCAGGGAGCCGAGGCGCCGGCAGATATGAACATCTATCTACCGCAGCTGCGTGCGTTGTGCATGGCCGACAACCTGCTGCCGGCGATGCACAACATCCTCACTCCGCGCGGCGCCGAGGTGCGCGATGCGAAGGCGTGGAGCCGCTATCTCGACGAAACGCTGGTGCGCTACGGCGAGAAGACTGACGTCCTGTTCGCGCAGCACAACTGGCCGACCTGGGGCGGCGAGCACGTTCGCACGCTGCTGGCGGATCAGCGCGATATGTATGCATTCGTGAATGACCGGACGCTGCACCTGCTGAATCTTGGGATGACTCCGACGGAGATCGCCGAAGCCATGCAGCGGCTTCCGGGCGAACTGGAGAACAAGTGGTACACCCGCGGCTACTACGGCACGCTCAGCTTCAATGCGCGAGCGGTGTACCAGCGCTACCTTGGTTTCTACGATGCGAATCCTGCCAACCTGGACCCGCTGACGCCGGTCGAAGCCGGCAAACGCTATGTCGAGGCGTTGGGTGGCAGCGCGAAGGTGTTGGAGTTGATTCGCGGGGCGATGGAGAAGGGCGATTACCGATGGGCCGTTCAGCTCGGCAACCACCTCGTGTTTGCGGAGCCGGAAAACGCAAAGGCGCGTGAAGCGCAAGCGGAGGCGCTTGAGCAGTTGGGTTACCAGTCGGAAAGCGCTCTGTGGCGCAACATGTATCTCACGGGTGCGATGGAGCTGCGCAACGGTGTGCGCCAGCAGTCCGGGCGCAGCTCTGCGGACCTGATCAAGGCACTGGAACCCGGCATGTTCTTCGACTTCATGGCCGTGCGCCTCGATTCAGAGAAGGCGCAAGGTCACGACATGACCATCAACTGGATATTCAGCGATCGACAGGAATCATTCGCGCTGACGCTGCGCAACGGCGTACTGACGTACCGCGACAACAGCAGACATGCGAACGCGGACGCGACAGTCACGCTGACCAAGGCAACCCTTGATCGGATCGGCTTGCGTCAGATCGATCTGCCAACGGCTTTGAAGCAAGGCGATATCCGGATCGAAGGCGACGGTCGAAAGCTGTCCGAGCTGATGGGAATGCTCGCCACGTTCACGCCATCGTTCAATATCATTGCACCGTGAACTACAGCGACTGATTCACTTCCACGAAGTCTCCCGGCTTCCAGCTGGCATCGAAGGCAGGGCCTTGCGGGCCGTAGATTCGGAAATAGACGAACCAGCCTCTTTCCGGAAGCGTCTGGATCCAGCGCGATTCCTGCCCCGCCGGCGCTTTGGGTCCGAAGTACAGATCGACGGAGTCGCCGGACAGTTCTTTCAGTTCAAAGAGTGAGCGCAACGCGGCTTTGGCCTGATCGGTTTGTATCTGGCTGCGCGTGATTGCGTCGTAGACCGTGACTGACCAGAACAGTCGAGCGGGCACAGGCAGGGGTACGGTGAGCTTGTAGGTCTTGCCACCGTCCAGGTATGCCCCGCTGCCGTCGCGCAGTCCGAGCCAGTAGAGCGAGCCGGCGCTCGTATCGCGGCGGAACATCGCAGGCGACGCCGCGATCGCCTGATAGAACCACTTGTCGATGGCGTACGTGTCGCGGTAATCCGCTGCATCGAACGAACCGTTCTCGAAGCGCAGCGAGGCCCATTGCCATTGCCGATCCGGCCAGACGACGCGGTCGGCCCTGTTGTCGGCGAATGCCTCTGCACGCATTTGTGCACTACCGATTTTCGCGGCTTGTTCGAGGATGCGTGTCATGCGTTCATCAGGATTGAAGGGCTGGCCTTTGACGATGCCGAGGGCGGCAAGATCACCATAGTATGACCGTGAGTCCTCGAGGGGCGGCTCGTCGGTCACGGCCTGATGAAGCACGCGCCAGTACTCGATGCTTTCTTCGAAGGAATGGGGTGTGGTGTCCTGCGGCTGCGGTGTCATGTCAAACCAAATCGGATCGGTCCAATCGGTCGGCTTGTTCAGCGGATACGCCTTCACCGACTTGAGGCGCTCGATGGCGCCTGCGAGGTCTCCTTGCTCCGGAATCGAACGCATGCCACCGACGACACGAAACGATGTTGCCTTGCTGACGTAGTAGCCGCGCGGCACATTGCCCTTGAAATCGGGGGGCAGGATCAGGTGCTTGCCTCCCTTTCCGGCATCGGGACCGGGAATTCCCATGTCCGCAATCCAGCGCTGGTTGTAGTCGAGCGCGGCACCCAGCAGTGGACCTGGAGGCACGTCGATCACCATCGGCCCCGCGTGAAGATCGAGCAGCACGGCACCGTAGGGGGTATCGGAGTTGAGCGTGTAACCGACGTGTTTCGGTTGCGTGTCCATGTAGCCGAACTTCTTGTTCGGTACAACCCCGACCTTGGCCGTGCCGGCGAAGATCGCTGCGCCGGATACGGTGGGATAGAAGAACCGGTAGGCGGAGAGGGCTCGATTCAGATCGAGAGAATCGTGGGCACGTTGTGCTGTCTCGTCAGTCGGATACCCACCCTTGAACTCGTAGCGCTCGGAGAAACTGGTCGCATTGGCAGATGCTGTGGCCGCGGTCGTCGCGGTGGCAGCAGCTGGTCTTTCCTTGCCTTGGCAGCCCGCAAGCAGAGTTGGCAACACGATGCTCAGAGTCAGCAGTCTTGCGGCAAACATCATGCTTCCCTCGTTCGCATCAAGCTTGATGCGACTTGCGTGATAGCGGGGTGTTGGCGGGCATCGCAGGTGCGTGCGTCGGCCTCAGAGTTCCGATTCAACTAGCCTGTTGAATATTGGTTTACCGACCCGACAGGTGGTATGCGTACTAGGGGCAGCGGAGAGAGAGGGATCGCCTGGTCGACGTATAGGTTGTCACACCGTTCTCGTCGTCAAGGCCTGCGCGCGGCTACGCCGTGCTCGCAAGCGCGCTACGCGCGGCCCTGACGACTGCGCAGCGCTGTGACGAGGGATCTCCGACAGGCAATCCCGCCTGGAGAAGGAGATCCGCCATGAATACTTCGAAGCGCAGCGTTCACAGTTTGAATGTCCGTTCGCACAGCGGTGCCATGATGGTCACCGAGCCGCGCTACAGCACTCGCTTTAAGACAGGAGTTGGGGAGAGCCAGGGGAGTGTGAGCGACGACGAAGTGATCGCGGCGGCACTGCGTATTCTGTCGACTCGAGTTCTGGAGTCTGGTGCACTGTCGAACCCGAGGGTGACGCGCGAGTATCTCGCGGTCCGGTTCGGTGGCGTGGAACACGAAGTGTTCTCGTGCCTGTACCTCGACAACCGAAACCGGGTGATGTGTTGTCAGGAGCTCTTCCGAGGCACGATCGACGGCGCGAGTGTCCATCCTCGCGAGGTCGTGAAGGAGGCGCTGGCGCACAACGCTGCGGCAGTGATCCTGGTGCACAACCATCCGTCAGGAGTAGCCGAGCCATCGCAGGCGGATGAGTTGCTGACGCGCCGGCTCAAGCAGGCGCTGGCATTGGTGGACATCCGGGTGCTCGATCACCTCATCGTGGGCGATGCGGTTGTCGAGTCCTTTGCGGAACGCGGCCTCTTATAAGAGAGCGCCGAACCGGCCTGGCGGTCGACGTCACGGCCGGTGTCCCATCAGCGCTGGCTCTAAGCCCGGGGCGGTTTGGATTCGCGGACCAGCCAGAAGTCCAGATCGTTGTAGGCCTTCCCCAGCAACTCCAGCCCATGCTGCAGGCACGCGACTTCGGGGCTGTAGAAGCAGCCTTGATCACGTGCGGTTAGCGAGCTGAGAGCACACTGGAGGAAGTCGCGGGCGTCGCTGAAGCGACCCAGCAGCTCAGCACTTGTCTCCGGCGGCGGATCGGATTCCCGGACGGCCAGGGTGGGGAAGTTCAAGGCGAAATGGAGGTCGCATTGCGACCGCTGGGGATAATTACGTAAGCCCGAGAGCCGGGCCTCGATACAATCGCGCGTAGCCATGGTCGTACCTCTAGATAGGTAGGGCGGTGGTTAGGCGTCCGTTGGTGTTACTAGCACCGGCGGGCGCCGCTTCGGATTTGAGAGTTCGAGACTCCTTCGCAGTAGAACAATCATCGAATCGCAGCACTGTTGATGCGGTGCTGCTCCAGTCTATCTAGCACATTGCGCGGAGAATGTGTCTCTGAGTTTCGGCGCTATTTGGGGTGAATTGCAGGATAGCTTCGCGGCGGCCATGTGCTAACAATTGGGCCATGGCTTGCACAGAACTCATCGGTGCACGAGTTACGTCGCTGACCAAGGCGCGCTTCCGCGCGCTGGCCGAACAAGTCCCTTGGCGAGCAGCTTGCGAATCGCCAGACTCTCTTCACGTGCTTCAGCCAGGCTGATCTCGGGATAGGTGCCGAGTCCTCGCAAGCGTTCCTTCCCGGCAAAGCGATATCTTTGCCGCCACCACCTGCGACCGGTCGGCGTGATGAGCAAGAAAAGTCCGTCCGTATCGAACAGTTTGTACGGACGTACCCGAGGCCTCGCAGCCCTTATTTTCGTGTCTGAAAGCCGTGTCATAGGGGTACCGATTTCCGCGTCCTCGGCAGATATGACTAGGTACCCCTATTCGGTACCCCTGCTCAATGCCGTATTTCGACGCAAATCGGTGGCAATCTATGGACGTCAGATGCCGCTAAGCATCTGAAAGAAAGAGATTTCGGGGAAGAGTCCGGACAGCGCCGGCGAATCGAATGGTGGCTAGGGTGGGACTCGAACCCACGACCTCGGCATTATGAGTGCCACGCTCTAACCAGCTGAGCTACCTAGCCTTTTTTGCGCCCGGACAACGGTGGGGCCGTCGAGCCGGAGACAGAAGGGCGGGCATTGTCTGGACCGGGCCGTGAGCTGTCAAGGAATCGGAGTTTCCCTGAAGGGCCGCGGGCAGCTGAGGCTGCGGTCCGAGCCGGATGGATTCCCGCGTTTGCGGGAATGACGACACAGGCCGGGCCCATCACCGGCCGATTTTGAGGGCTTTTCAGGAGTCACGCGATGCCTTCCCGTCGACATGTTCTGGAACACGTTGTGGGCTCGATGGCGGGTGTTTCGCTCGCCGGGTTGGGCACAGCGAGCGCCGCTGAAAGTCCCGCCAGCGAGGTTCGTAGCCGCTTTGCTTTCGAGGCCCGCGTTTCGGTCAGCACCCCGCAGGTTGTCGGCCCCAGTTCGCATGGGTTGCGACGCATTGTCCCGATCACCGGCGGCACGTTCGCTGGGCCGCGAATCGAAGGAACAGTGGTACCGGGTGGTGCGGACTGGCAGTTCGTGCGCCCCGACGGTGTTCTCGCCATCGAAGCCAAGTACACCCTTCAAGCAAAGGACGGCGCGCTGATCATGGTGACCAACCGCGGGATGCGGCACGGTCCGCCTGACGTCATCGCGAAGCTCGCTCGTGGGGAATCGGTCGATCCGCAGTCCTACTACTTTCGCACGACTGCGGAGTTCGAAGCGCCGCTCGAGAGCGAACACGCCTGGCTGAATCGGGCGATCTTCATCGGCGTTGCGGAGCGCAAGGCCGACGTTGCCATCATTCGCTTCTACGAGCTGCTGTAGCGCTGGACCTTCAGGCCGGGCGACTCACGGAGTCGCGGGCGATGTAACGAGGCTCGAAGGCCTGTTGCACTTCCAGACTGCTCTGCTGGTAGACATTGCGCAGGACCCATCGCGCCGCCATGTGACTCATGTCCGCAATCGGGTAGTGGACCGTCGAGAGCTTCGGGTAGACGTAGCGCGCGATCGGCGAATCGTCGAAGCCGACGATGGATAGTTCCTCCGGCAGTCTCAATCCACGATCGTGCGCGGCAGCCATGGCACCTGCCGCCATGTCGTCGTTCGCGCAGATCACTGCGCTGAACTTCACGCCTTGATTGAACAGGTCGTTCAGAGCGTCGCTGCCGCCCGTCTCGTGATAGTCGCCTTCATGCAGCAGCCGGTCATCGAAAGTCACGCCGGCTTCCGTCAATGCGCGTTTGTGCCCAAGCAGACGCTGCTGCGCATCGACGAAGTCGAGCGGGCCCGAGATGTACGCGATGTTGCGATGGCCGAGCTGGAGCAGCGACTGAGCGGCCAGGTAACCGCCCAGCTCGTTGTTCAGGCTGAAGCAGCGATCGGCGAGGCCGCGGACCTTCCGGTTGAGCACGACGAGCGGCGCGGATTTCTTGTTGTGCTCGACGATGAATTTATCGGGCAGCGCTTCGATGTGGGCAATGAGCGCATCGCAGTTGCGGCCCACGAGGAACTTGATCGCCTCGGCTTCCAGCTCTTCCTTGCTGTGACTCGCCGCCACCAGCACGAACTTGCCGTTGGCGCGCAGTGTTTCCTCGATCGCGCTCAGCATCGCGCCGAAGAACGGACCGTGCAGTTCGGAGACGAGTACGCCCACTGTGTTGGAGCTGCGGGTCGCGAGCGATTGAGCGATCGAATTCGGCCGATAGCCGAGCTGCTTCATCGCGGCCAGCACCTTCTGCCGCGTCTTGTCGCTGACCTTCGCGCCTGGATTGATGACGCGCGAGACCGTCGCCAGCGACACGCCGGCGAGCTCCGCGACTTCGTAGATATTGGCCATCCGTCCCGCTCGCTTCTTTGTTATTTCGCCATGGCGGCGTTCATGTCCGGCGCCTTGCAGTATTGCTCGACGTAAGCCTGATGAGAAGGGAGCTGCGCCACCGTCTTGGCGATCCTGGCCTTGATCGTGCCGAGGAAGTTCGCCAGTTCGGCGTCGCCCATGAGATCGGCGACCTGGTGATGCTGTTCCGGCATCAATCCCTGGCCCAGCATGACCTGGACCCAGGAATTCTCGGCGAACAGCTCGTTCGGCACCCGGAAGACGCGGCCCGTTTCCCGGAACAGGTCGATGCGATGCTGCAGGCTCGCGGGGATCTTCATCTCGCGGCACGCGCGCCAGTACGGGCTGTCCTGCCGCTGGGTGACATGGTAGTGCAGGATGATGAAGTCGCGGATGTGCTGGATTTCCCAGTTGCTGCGCTCGTTGTACTCGTCGATGTCCGACTGCTGGATGCCTTCGCTCGGGAAGCTCTGCATCAGGCGGCTCACGGCGCGCGAGATCAGATGAATGCTCGTCGATTCGATCGGCTCGAGGAATCCGCTCGCGAGACCCATGGCGATACAGTTCTTGCTCCAGACCTGTTGCCGCTGGCAGGGCTTGAAGCGGATGACGCGCGGTTCCGTCAGGATCTTGCCTTGGATGTTGCCCAGCAGCGTCTGTTTTGCCTGTTCATCGTCGATGTAGCGGCTGCTGTAGACGATGCCGTTGCCGACGCGACTCTGCAGCGGAATGCGCCACTGCCAACCGGACTCATGCGCGATCGATCGCGTGTATGGCACAGGCTCGCCGACAGACTCCGTCTGCAAGGCGAGGGCGCTGTCGTTGAACAGCCAGTGCGACCAGTCGTCGTAGCCGATCTTGAGCGCTTGTCCGATCAGCAGGCCGCGGAAGCCGGTGCAATCGATGAACAGATCGCCTTCGATGTCGTTGCCGGAGTCGAGCCGGAGCGATTCGATATAGCCGCTCTCTGCGTTCGTCTTCACCTCGACGATCTTCCCTTCGATGCGCTTGACGCCGTAGCCCTCGCTGAAGCGTCGCAGGAATTTGGCGTAGAGACCGGCGTCGAGATGGAACGCGTAGTTCATCCCGTCGCGCGGCAAGTGCGCGAAGCGATTGGCGAGGCTGGCCACGAGCTCAAGACAGTAGTCGCCGTAGTCGCTGGCGAGATTGCGTTCGCGGCCCTTGAGCCAGAAATGCTGAAAGCCAGCCGTCCAGTGATCGGTGCCCGTGATGCCGAACGAATGGATGTAGTTCAGGCCGCGGTCGCGCCAGTTGTCGAAGCCGATGCCGAGCTTGAACGTCGCCTGCGTGGCTGCCATGAACTCCTGCTCGTTGATGTCGAGCAGGCGATGGAAGGCAACGAGCGTGGGAATCGTCGCTTCGCCGACACCGACGGTGCCGATCTCATCCGATTCGATGAGCTTGATGTCGAGGATCTTTCCCATGATCTTCGAAATGCACGCTGCGACCATCCAGCCCGCGGTGCCGCCGCCGGCGATGACGATTCTGCGAATACGCTTCTGATTCACTGCAATCCCCTCAACGATTCAGTCTCTGCAGCAGGCGCACGCGAAGCTCCCGCATCATGTCTTCCGTCATCGGCGCCAGCGAGCGTCGCGCGCCCTCGGGAATGTGCGCAGCGGTGGCGTCGTTCACGTCGAAAACGTAGTGATCGAACATCTTCTTCAGCGCATCGCGCTGCGCGGGCGGCAGGTCGCGCACCGTCATCATCGCGAGCGTCAGTGCGTGCATCGGTGTGTCCATCCATGCAGGCGATTGCCGCCACCAGTAATTCACCAGCACGTTGAACGTATCCAGCGATTCGACGTGATGCCACCACAAGCTGGGAATGAAGATCGCATCACCCGGGCCGAGCTCGGCGATCTGCGCATGTTCCAGCGCGGTCGCGAAGCGTGGGAACCGGTCCAGGTCGGGCTCGTGGAAGTCGACGAGACTGACGGCCTGGCCCGCGGGCGTGAAGTCGACCGGGCCGACATAGAGATTGTCGATCTGCTCGGGCGGAAAGACAGTAAAGCGCCGATGCCCGGCGGCGACGCAGGCGATGTTGTCGGGCAGGTCATGATGCGCCGCGATGCGCGTCTGGTTGCCGATCCACACGCTGGCCAGTGCGCGACGATCGCCGAGATCGAGATCGTTCTCGGCGCGGAAGCCCGGCAGGCACGTATCGACGGTAGTCGAGCCGACGTAGATCGCAGGCGGGTTCGCGGCGGCTTCGTGTCTCGCGATTTCATTGACGACGGTGTCGAGCTTGATCTTCACCGCGCGGAAATTGAAGTTGCTGAGGTCGTCGTTGTAGAAGAACCGGCCATTGATGTCCGGCATGCCGAGGAACGCGCCCACGGTGGCATCACGATAGAACTTGAGGACGTAGGCTCGCGCCGCGGCGCTCGATTCGAGAGCCGCCTGCACCATTGGCCAGCTCGAGATCAGTCCGCGCAGCACCAACGGCTGAGTCGAGCTCAGCACATCGTCCGGCAGCGAGCGCGGATCGAGTCCCGCGATTTCCTTCATCCGCTCAGGCATGACCTGTCTTCAGCAGCTTCTGCTGCCGCTCGATCAGCGCGCGGAAGTTCGACAGCGAAGCGATCACCATGAAGATCGCCTGCAGGTAGCCGGTCTTGTGGAGTCGCTCCAGCGCCGCGCCGTCGAGGTTGCGCAGCCGGTCTTCGTGAACAGTGTAGAAGCCCGAGAGACGATTCTGCGAACCGTCGGCGAGCTGGATGTCGAACACGAACGACTCCAGCAGGTTGTGCTCGATCAGCGCATCGACGAAAGGCGCCGTAGCCGCGATTCCCTGGTGGAGCGTCATGAGCGTGGAATTGATGCGTTCGAGATAGTCGGTGGTGCCGCCGTGTTCGCGGAAGACGGCTTCGCCCTGCGTGCGGCTGACGCGTGGATGATCGAGGTCGACGTGCACGAGCAGCTCACCATTCGGGCCCGAGCCGATCAGGAACGGCTGGCGCTCGACCATCAGAGGGACGTAGGTCGCGTCCCAGCTGTCGTTCGATAGAAAGAGATTCTGGTTCTGCTTGAATCCAAACAGCGCCAGCGGCTGAAACTTGCCGTCCGGTCCCTTGCTGAACACGATCGGGTAGTGCGCCTGAATGCTGCGGAACTCGGCAGGGAAGGTCAGAGCGAACATGACATCGTCGCCGTACTGCGCGCCGCGCGCAGTGACGATGTGCAGGTCCTTGTGCTCGATGTTGTTCAGTAACACGTTCTTCGGCATGCGGGTCTCCGGCTGCTAGATGCGAGGCAGCCCGTTGCGTTTGATATGGCTGATCAGTTCGCGATTGGTCGGCAGCGCTTTCAGCATCTTGCCGGTGAGCGCCGCGGCTTCGCGGAAGAACTCGTCGGCACGTTCCGGATCGTCGCTGCGCCGCATCGCGGGCGGCGACTGCGGACGGAAGCCCATGCCATAGAGCACGTACTGATAGCTGGCGGACGGAAAGATCTCCTCGATACGAGGCAGATCGTACCGGGACGGCGGCTGGTAGCGCCAAAATTCGGTGAGATCCTGCAGCCGGTCCGGAATCGAGTCGGTGCGGCAGTTGTCCCGCCAGTACGCGGAATCGGTGCGGCGCGTCAGGATGTAATGGAGCTTCAGGAAATCGATGACGCGCTCCCAGCGATAGAGGAAGGCATCATTGAAGCGCCGGGCCACGGTGTCCATCGCGCTGCGTGTGGCGGGCAGCTGGTCGCTGAGCATCGCCGCCGAAAACTCGACGATCGCCAGTGCCGACGCTTCCAGCGGCTCGATGAATCCGCCGGAGAGTCCGATGGCGACGCAGTTGCGATGCCAGAACTTCGTGCGGTAGCCCGGATGGAACGAGAGCTTTCGCGGACTCGGCGCATTCGCGGGACCGCCGGTGCGCTCGACGTAGCTGCGCAGTTCGCGCTCCGCGGCTTCATCGGTCGTGTGAGCGCTCGAATAGACGTGGCCGATGCCGCGGCGTGTCGGCAGGCCGATGTCCCAGATCCAGCCGCTCGTCTGCGCGGTTGAAATCGTCTGGGAGGCGATGGGGCTATCTTCGTGAGGGTAGGGTACCTGCACCACAAGGGCCGTGTCGTTGAAGAGCACGTGCTTCTGCGAGAGGAACGGAATCTCGTAGTGCTTGCCGATCAGCAGTGATTGCAGGCCCGTGCAGTCGATGAATAGATCGCCTTCGATAGGGCCCTGCTCACGGGTCTGGACGGCGGCGATATCGCCGTTGTCGCGCGTCTGAATCGCTACGACGTGATCCAGCACGAGCTTTACCCCCAGCTTTTCCGTGCAGTGCTTGCGCAGGAACATGCCGAACTTGCCGGCATCGAGGTGATACGCGTAGTTCGCGACCGCGGCGTACTCCGGCGTCGACATCTGCTTCGGCGCTTTGCCGTGAACGCATAGATGCGGCTGGAAGCTCACGAGATCGGCGAAGGGAACGTCGCTGTGGCGTTGCAGCCAGCTCGCAACGAGGCTCGTGTCCGTATAGCCCTGGGGCAGAACGAACGGGTGATAGTAGTAATCGCCCTCGGCGCCGGTAGCCCACTGATTGAACCGGGACCCCTGCTTGAACGACGCATCGCATTCGCGGATGAAGTCGCTCTCGGTGACGCCGATTCGCCGCAGCGTGTCGCGCATCGTGGGCCAGGTGCCTTCGCCGACGCCGATCGGGCCGACGTCGGGGGATTCGATCAGCGTAACCCGCAACCCGGATTCCGACTTTGCGCAGTGATCCGCCGCGACGACCCCGGCCGTCAACCAGCCGGCCGAGCCGCCACCCACGATCACCACATGTCGAATCGGATTCGTCAACGCAAAAGGCCTATACGAACGCTCTCGATACTATAAGCAGCGGACGCCGTTCCGGCACCCGCTGAAACGAAAAAGCCGCTGTGGGGGACAGCGGCTTCTCCGGCTGCGCGGTAGGGAGACCGCGCAGCACCTGCAAACACAGTTTTCTACTGTCCGAACTTGTAACGGGCGCCGATCATGTAGCGCGGACCCGTCTGGGTTGCGAAAAGCAGCTGGTTGTCGTTGCGGCCATGCACTCGCTGAGTCTCGTCCGTGAGGTTGATGACTTCCGCCTGGACCGTGAACGCGTCCGTGATGTCGTAGCTCGCGCTGACGTCGATCTGGCCGTAGGCCTCCGTGTAGTTCGGGTTCGGTGTGCCCGTACTGTCGAACGTGGCCGACAGGAACTCATCGCGCCAGTTGTAGGCCGCGCGAATCCCGAAGCCGTAGTTCTCGTAGAAGGCCACGAAGTTGGCGGAGTCGCTCAGACCGACGATCGCAAACTGATCCTGGCGGCTCTGGTCGTCGTAGCTGATGTTCGAATCCACCATCGTGTAGTTGACGGCAAAGCCGAAGCCGCTCTGGCCGAACACGTGCTGGAGGTTCATTTCCCAGCCATCCAGCGTCGCCGACTTCTGGTTGCTCGGCACCTGGATGTCGAACACCGCGATCGGATCGCCGGCGATGCCCAGGATCGTCCCCGTGGCAGCGTTCACGCCCGGATCGCCGTCATGATTGGCGAAGATGTACTGACGGATACAGGTGAGGTCACCCGCACACGCACCGTTCGTGTTGGCTTCGTTGAAGTACCCGCCGTTCGCCGGGTGCGGCAGATCGAAGGGCGTTTCCTGGATCGTCGAAACACCGATGTAGTTGTCGATGTTCTTGCGGAAGTAGCCGACCGACAGGTAGTTCGATTCGCCGTAGTAGTACTCGACCGAGAAGTCGATGTTCTGCGACTCGAGCGGCTTCAGGCCCGGATCACCCTGTCTGCCAGTACCGCCGTTGATGCGAGCGAGAGCGTCCAGGGTCTGTCCGCCCTGGATGTCGCCCCATTGCGGGCGACCGATCGTCTCGCCGTAGCTGGCGCGCAGCTTGAGGTCATCGGTCAGATCGACGCTGAAGTCGAAGCTCGGCAGCAGGTAGTCGTAGCTGCCTTCGAGCGTCGTGAAGTCGGGTGCGCCGAACTGGATCGTGAACTCGTTGTTGCCCGCCCAGGCGATGCCGGTGGGAATCGGCACGAGGGCGCTCGACGTAACGTCGGTTTCCTCGTAGCGCAGTCCGAGAGCCGCATGCATCGGCTTGCCCCATTCCCAGTCCTGGCTGAACTGGACGTAGGCGCTCTTCGACTTCTCTTCGACGCGACGATCCGTGCCGTAGATGCTCGAAGCTTCGTAGCAGGGCACGCGGATCGACTGATTGCCGTTCAGCGGGCACGTGGCCAGCGACTGATCGGGCAACGCGCCGCGCAGCTGCGCGACCTGATTGCGCAGTCTTTCGAAGTCGAACGTGAAGAACTGGTTGAACAGGCGTGGATCGCCGCTGCCGGAGATCTGGTCGAAGTACTTGGACACGGTGTCCGCGCGCCAGATGTCGTCGTCGAAGCTCGCGGCCGTCAGACCGCCGTTGGCGTTGCGGATGCCGGTCCAGGTGTTGTCGGACTGCACGTTAGAGAACGCGGAACGGTTGTTCACTTCCGTGAAGCCGACGCCGAAGTCGAGGCGGGAGCTGTCGGTGAACGCGAAGTCGCCGCTCAACTGGCCCTGCTGCACTTCCGACTTCATGTAGCTGTTGCGGAAGCTCGAGCCCGTGACTTCCATGAAGCTCGGGTCGATCTGCGTGCGGCCGTTGGCCAGCTGCATGCCGAGGATCGGGAAGTCGTTCGAGAAGATGCCGGTCGTATCGCCGCGGCTCAGGTCCGAGACGCCGAAGGCGACGTTCGAGCCGTACGGGCTGTCCGGGCCGGATTCCGCGGTCGAATCATGGAAGTCGAGCTGCAGGCCGAAGCGGTCGCTGACTTCCCATTCGAGGTTGAAGCCGACGGAGTTGTTCTCGTTCTTCGTGGCGAACTGCGCGCCGCCCATGCCGACGTCGCTGTTTCCGCCCGGGAGAAGCTCGGTGTAGACGTCAGGCGCTGCAACAGGACCATCGGTCCAGCTGCTGCTCGACGCGCCGAAATTGAACCACGCCGACAGTTCGTTGCGCTGTGTCGCGATCTTGTTTTCGGAGTAGGTGTAGTCGAGTGTCGCGGTGACGTTGTCGACCGGTGCCCACTGCAGTGCCAGCTGGCCGTTCGTGCGCTTGCGCTGCACGGAGTTGAAGCTGTAACCCAGGCTCTGCGGCACGGAGTAGGTGTCGCTTGCGTCGGGACGGTTCGTGATGCGCTCGGAGCCGGGCTGACCGGGCAGCGGGATCGTGCCCCAGTTCACCTCGTCGCCGCCGAATGCGCGCCAGCCACCCGTCGTGGCCTGGTTGTAGCCGAGGTCACGTTCCTGGTAGCTGCCGCTGATCGCGATGCCGAACTTGTCGTCGCCGAAAGTGTTGCTGTAGATGCCTGAAATTTCAGGCGTGATGCTGTCGCCTTCGAGATTGCTCGGCAGGTTGCCGGCGGATGTGTCGATCACGCCTTTGACGCCGAAGCTCGAGTGCAATCCAGGCGCATCCAGCGGGCGGGCGGTCTTCACGTTGATGGTCGCGCCGATGCCGCCCGTCGGAGTGGAGGAGCGGCTGGTCTTGTAGACCTCGATCGCCGAAATCGCTTCGGAAGCGAGGTTGGCGAAGTCGAAGGCGCGGGAGTTCGATGCGGTGGTGGCTTCGATCGACGATGCCGGCATCTGGCGGCCGTTCAACAGCACCAGGTTGAAGTCGGGGCCGACACCGCGAACCGTGACGCGTGAACCTTCGCCGATCGCCGTGCGGTCGATCGACACGCCGGTAATACGCTGCAGCGATTCGGCGAGGTTGGTGTCCGGGAACTTGCCGATGTCTTCGGCGACGATGCCGTCGACCACGCCCTGCGAGTCGCGCTTCAACTCCATGGAGGAAGTGAGACTGCCGCGGATGCCGGTGACAATGACTTCTTCGAGTCCCTGAGTCTCCTGTGACAGGGCCGTCGAGAAGACGACTGTTGTTCCGAGAATCAATGAGATGGCTTGCGCCACCTGTGTAGGTCTGCGTGCGCGATCGTTCACGTCGATGCCCCCCTGAGGCTCGTGATGATTGTTCTGGCGCGGATGTAAGCGCTTACAAATTTACGTTAGCATGGCGCCAGCGCGGATGGCAAGACAATCCGTTGATGACGCAACCATGTTTCATGAACTGGATCGCAGTTGTGGCTTTTCTGTTGCGCCCGCGAGTCACGTTCGTCGTGGCAAGCGCTGTCATCGGCGTGCAGCAGTGAAAGTTGCCTTCGTCATATCCGTATTGCCCGGCTCCACCCATGAATCGTTCGCCGCACTGGAGCGGCTCGCATGACCAGACTCCACGCTGTTCTTATGTCGCTCTGCGGCCTGCTGGCTCTCGATCGTTCGCATGCGGACTCTTATTACACGCAGCGGCCAGACGATCCGAAGGCGATCTATCTCACCCGAGAGGCGTTCGGTGTTCATGGCGATGGTGTCGGTGACGACTCGATTGCGCTGCAGAAGGCGATCGACACGGTCGTGGCAACGACCATTCGCGGCATCGTCTTCGTGCCCGAGGGTCGCTACAAGCTCAGTCGCACGATCCGCATCTGGCCCGGCATCCGGGTGATCGGCTACGGCAAGAAGCGCCCGGTGTTTGCGCTTGCGGATCGCTCGCCGGGATTCCAGCGTGAGCCCGCTTACCTGTTTCATTTCACCGGCAACATTCCGGGTCATCCGGGCAATGCGGGTTTCGTATTCCAGTCTGCGTCGCAACAGGCGAAGTCGATCGACTTCAGCGAGCCGGTACGCGATGCGAATCCGGGCACGTTCTATTCCGCGCTCAGCAACGTCGACATCGTGCTGGGCAAGGGAAATCCCTCGGCCGTCGCGGTTCGCTCGACTTTCGCACAGCACTGTTTCCTGGCGCATATGCGGATCGACATCGGCGCGGGCCTCGCGGGCGTACACGATGGCGGCAATGTGGTGGAAGACGTCGCTTTCGTCGGCGGGCGCTACGCAATCATGACGAAGACGCCATCTCCGGGATGGCAATACACCGTCATCGATACGCAATTCGAAGGGCAGCGCACCGCGGCCATCGCATCTGAAGCCGCTGGGTTGACGCTGATCCGCCCGCTGTTCCGGAATGTGCCGACCGCCGTTTCGATGGGAGCCGAGAAAGGCGAACAGCTCTGGATCAAGGACGGGCGACTCGAAAACATTACGGGGCCCGCGCTTGTCATAGGCAACGAATACAACAGCCGTAATCAGATCAACATAGAGAATGTCGTCGCGCGCGATGCGCCGACGTTTGCGACCTACCGGTCCAGCGGCAAGAAGATTCGCGCTCCAGGTCGTACGTACAAGGTCGCAAGCTTCTCTCACGGCCTTCACATTGAAGGTTCGGGTGTCGCCAAAGAGCAGTTGGTGCTCGAGACGCGATCGCGGATCGAATCCATCGCAGCCTTGCCGCTGGCCGTCTCGAGCGACATCGCTCCACTGCCACCGCAGAGCAGCTGGGTCGACGTTCGAACGCTGGGAGCGAAGGGTGACGGGATCGCGGACGACACGAATGCGCTTCGTGCGGCGATCGACAAGCATCGCGCACTCTATTTCCCGATGGGCGCCTATCGGATTTCGGAAACGCTGAAACTGAAACCGGACACGGCGCTGATCGGACTGCATGCCGGCGCTGTGCGTATTTTCCTTGCTGACGACACGCCGGCGTTCCAGGGCGTCGGCGAACCGGTGGCGATGATCGAGGCTCCGTCAGGCGGCGCGAACATCATGATCGGCCTCGGCGTGTACACGAATGGCGTCAATCCGCGCGCGGTGGGTGTGAAGTGGATGTCGGGCGAGAAATCGCTGATGAATGACGTGCGGTTCCTCGGCGGCCATGGAACGGCGCAACTGAGCGGTGAGCCCGAGCCGATCTACAACAGCAACAAGACAGCGGATCCCGATCCGCGACGGCGATGGGATTCACAGTATCCGAGTCTCTGGGTCACACAGGGAGGTGGGGGAACGTTCCTCGATATATGGACGCCGACTCCTTACGCGCAGGCGGGGCTGCTCGTTACAGACACAACGACGCCCGGGCGCGTCTATCAGATGTCGAGCGAGCATCACGTTCGTACGGAAGTGAAGCTGGATCGGGTCGCGAACTGGGATCTCTACGCGCTGCAACTGGAGGAAGAGCGTGGCGAAAGCGGTCATGCACTGCCGGTCGAGATTTCCCGCAGCCGCAATATCACGCTGGCGAATCTCTTCATCTATCGGGTGATCAGCTCCACTCAGTCATTCCCTCACGCGGTCAAGGTCAGCGGCTCAAGCGACATCCGCTTCCGTGGCTTTCACTGGTGGACCAACAGCAAGGCGGACTTCAGCAGTGCGGTCGTCGATGCGGCAAACGATCTCGACATCAGGCCGCGTGAGTTTGCGGCAGCGACGTTGAACGATCGTCGTGTGCCGGATCAGATCACTGCATCGATCGTGCTCGAGCAGGGAACTCGCATAGAGAAAGTGGCGGACGGCTTCGTGCGTCTGGCTGGCGGCGCGGCTGACCGGCAAGGGCGCTTCTATGCGGTCGATGCACAGCGTCAGCGCATTTATCGCTGGACCTTGCCGAGCAAACTGCCCGAAGAGATCTCCGATGCGTCACTGGAGCCGGTGAATCTCGCAATCGACAGAGCGGGCAATCTGCTCGTGATCTCTCACGCCGGCTCTGTGTATGCGCTGGCGCCGGATCATCCGGATCGCCCGATCCACGCGCTGCCGATCCAGGTGGCCAAGGATCGCGCGGGGCTGGATGTGATCCTGCCGCAGAACTACTGGACCTTCGACATCGAAGTGTCGAAAGGGGAATCGCCGAAGCGTCCGGCACACTACGTTTCGCCGGACGGGACGACGTTTGTGCCGGCAGGCGAGGACTTCATCAAAGGCCTGCTGAGTTGGGGAACGAAGGACCACGACGTGCTGCGTGCGTATGGAATGACTCGTGCGCGCACCGGCGAGCGCGCTTATTTCACGCAGGAGTGGCACGGCAAGACGTTCTCCGCCCAGGTCGGCGCAGACGGTGAATGGATTGCGCCTCGGTTGTTCGCCGAGCAGGGCGGTGAATCTCTCGCTGTCGATGCCAATGGCAATGTCTACATCGCCGATGGCCACATCTTCGTCTACGACCCGAACGGCAAGCTGATCGAGATCGTCCAGGTTCCCGAACGCCCGCATGGCCTGACGTTTGGCGGGGAGGACGGCCGTACGCTGTTCATCTGCGCAGGCACCTCGCTCTACGCTGCGCGAGTCGCATCGCACATCGGCGATGCAGCCAAGGGGCGTGAGTGATGCGGTCCGTCTTCATCGCTGGTGTCTGCATCCAGGCGCTCATGCTGTCGGCTTGCTCGGGTGGCGGCGGAGGTGGCGGTGACGCTGCGCCGCCCGGAGGCTCGTCGCCGCCTCCGCAGACTCCGCCGCGCATCGTCGAGAAAGTAACTGGGCTCAACTTTGGGCCATATCTCGATGGCCAGAGCCCGAATCAGGGCATCGTGATCAGCGAGAGCCAGTTGACCGCGCGCATGCAGGTGGTCGCGCCGATGACGAACTCCGTGCGTACGTATTCGATGACTCATGGGCTCGAGAACGCCGGGCGAGTTGCGCGCAATCTCGGTGTCGGCATCACCGTCGGCGCGTTTTTCTCCCGTGACGCTGCTCAGAATGAACGCGAGAAGAACGGTCTGATCACCGCGGCGCTGGCCGGCGATACGGGCGATGTCGTGATTGCCGGCTCGGAAGTGCTCGAGCGCGCCGACTTGTCCGAGGATGCGCTCATCTCCCAGATCCGCGATGTGAGGCAAACGCTGCCCGCACGCATTCAACTCGGATATGCCGACACGGCGTATCAGTTGCTGGCGCATCCGGACGTCGTCGATGAGGTGGATGTGGCCTTTGCGAACATCTACCCGTACTTCGATGGCGTGCCCATCGAGCAGTCGATGCGACATTTCGATTTCATCTTCACGCGACTGCAGGCGGCGGTTCATCCAAAGAAGGTTGTCGTGAGCGAGACCGGCTGGCCGACTGCCGGCGCGCAGCGCGGCGGAGCGATTCCATCTGCAACGAACGCGGCAAACTATTTCGACAGCTTCGTTTCGTGGGCGCGGACAAAGCAGGTGGAGTACTTCTACTTCGAAGCTTTCAACGAAGCGTGGAAGACGGATGAGGGATCGCAAGGTCCTCACTGGGGTGTGCTCGACTCGTCGGGCAACATGAAAACCGGCATGAACGCCGGGTTCGACGGAACGAATGCCGCGGATACCTGGAGTCGACAGATCCCCGGCGGGGCGGGGCCGGCGCAATTGCAATTCACCTCGATGCCGGTACTGGGTTCGACAGAAGATCTGCGCGGGCAGGTGACGGGTGTGGATCCCGCGCTGTATCGCGTCGCGATCTACATCCAGGCGGAGGGTCTGTGGTACCCCAAGCCGTCCTACACGTCGCCGACGATTTATCCGGGTATCGACGGTACATGGAGCGCGGACATCACAACCGGTAACGGCGACGAGGCGGCGACGCGAATCGCGGGCTTTGTGCTGCCGGTGGCGTATCGCGTGCCGATCGTGGAGGAGGGGAGTCCTGCGATTCCCGCGGAAGTGGAAGCGACGGCTGTCGCGTCGCGCAAGGTGGAGCGGTGATGCTGCTCAGCGTCCCGTCCGCACGCGAGCCTGCTCCTGCTTCACGTACGTCATGATGTTGAGAAACGTATCCGTCCAGTAGATGTCCTTGTGCTTCGCCAAATACTGAACGAGTTGCGCATGGGCCTCCGCGGAAACCGCGAGGTGATCCCCGCCCACGCCGTGAAAGGTGAAGTTGGCCATCGTGCCCCTCGCCGCAGCTTCCGTGACGATGGCGATGAGTTGTTCGCCGGTCACGTTCGACGGTGTCCCGACCGGAACCGAGTACGGATCGACCGTTCGCATGTCAGGAGTGACTGCGCCGGCACCGGACTTGATCGCGACGAACTCGCTGCGCACCGCGGGAAGATAGAGCTCTCCAGCCGCCTTGAGATCGCCGCACGGAACGGTGTACGTGCGTTCTGTTCGCCCGTCGATCGCGTGCAGCATGGTGTTGGCGAGCCGGATCTGCGCGGCCAGTTGCCCGACACTGATCGTGTCCAGGTCGTTGTCGGCAACGACCCATTCATGCCCCGGGACGGAGCGCGAGCATTGATGGAACAGCGTGTGATTCGCGAGTTCGTGGCCGTTGGCTGCGGCCGCACGCCATTCCGGCAGGCGTTTTGCGATCGTGTCATTGCCCAGGGTCAGGTAGAAGCTGCCTTTCAGCCCGTACCGATCGAGGGTCGGGATTGCATGGTCCAGCTGCGACGGCGCCGCATCGTCATACGCAAGACTTACAGCGGCTTTCGCTCCGCGCGGCCAGGAGAAAGGCTTATCCTCTGCAAGCGCCACGGTCGTGGAGCCGATCAGGCCCAGGGTGGCCAGGATGAGGAGTTGTCGCACCATGAACGTCGTCCTGTAACGCAGATCGGGAATCGGGCTGTGCCGAGCATAGCGAAAGCATCAGAGGATCCGCGAGCGTGACGCTGACTGAGCTCAGATACATCGTCACGCTTGCCCGCGAACAGCACTTCGGGCGCGCGGCCGAGCAATGCAATGTCAGCCAGCCGACGCTCAGCGTTGCCATCAAGAAGCTCGAGGACGAGCTGGGCGTGTCGCTGTTCGAGCGCGGCAAACAAGGCGTGCTGACGACGCCGATCGGTCAGCGCGTCGTCGCCATGGCGAGCGGTGTGCTCGAGCAAGCGGCGGCGATCAAGGATGTCGCGGCTGCCGACAAGGATCAGCTCGAAGGGCCGCTCGCATTGGGCACGCTGGGCACGATCGGTCCGTATCTGTTGCCGCAATTCATCCCGCTGCTGCAGCAGTCGGCGAATCATCTTTCTCTGTACGTCGAGGAAGACAAGCTGCCGGTACTCACCGCGAAGCTGCGCGGCGGCGAGCTCGACGCGATTCTGGTCGCTGCGCCCTTCAATGAGCCCGATATCGTTGCGCAGACGTTGTTCGAAGAACCATTCGTTCTGCTGTTGCCGCCGAGTCATCCGCTCGCGGCGAAGACCGCTATCGCACCGACGGACCTCGATCCCGTCGAGGTGCTGTTGCTTGGCGAGGGCGATCCGTTTCGCGAGCAGGTGCTGGACGCATTTCCGCATCTGCGGCCGCAAGGTGAATTGGTGCGAAGCGGCGTCAGCGGCAGCACCCTGGAGACGTTACGTCATATGGTCGCTTCGCGGCTGGGGGTGACGATCCTTCCGCAGACCGCGGCCAGCCTGCCCCTCTATGCGCCGCAGATTCTCGTGAGCCGGCCATTTCAGGAACCCGCGCCGAGGCGTACGCTCGTGCTCGCCTGGCGAGTCAGCTTTCCCAGGCACAAGGCGATCGATCTGTTGCGTCGTGCAATCCAGGCGAGCAGCGCGGCCTACTGGAACTACAACACGATGCGCGAGACCGGATCGCCCGGCGTGCTCCTCGAGAATCGAGACTGGTGATGAAACCTCTTTCCCGAATCGTGATCATCGGCGGTGGTACTTCCGGGTGGCTCGCGGGCGCGATGCTGAGCCGTCACCTGAAGCGCGAGCTGTGTGAAATCGAGCTGATCGAATCCGAGGAGATCGGCACGATCGGCGTCGGCGAGTCCACGGTGCCGCCGTTCGTGGGTCTGATTCAACGGCTCGGGATCGACGAGAAGGAATTCATTCGCGCGACCGACGCCACCTACAAGCTCGGGATCCAGTTCGTCGGCTGGCACCAGCGGGCGAAGTCGTATTTCCATCCCTTCGGTGTGATCGGTCAGCCGATCGGTGGGCACGATTTCTACCAGTGCTGGCTCAGGGCGCGCGCGCAGGGCGATACGTCGTCGCTCATGGATTTCTCGCCATGCAGTGTCATGGCGGACAGCGGCCGCTTTTTCCCACCCGCGAAGGTGCCTAACACGCCGATCGGCGGCGCGAACTACGCGCTTCATGTCGATGCCACGCTCGTTGCCCGTTATCTGCGTGACTACTCCCAGTCCCGTGGCCTGGTGCGCACGGAAGGGAAGGTCACCAGCGTGAAGCAGCGCGAGAGCGGGTTCATCGAATCGGTCGTGCTCGAGGACGGCCGCGAGATCCGGGGTGATTTCTTCATCGACTGCACCGGCTTCAAGGCGTTGCTGATCGGCAAGGCGCTCGCGGTCGAGCACATCGACTGGTCGAACTATCTTCCGTGCGATCGCGCGGTGGCGATGCGCAGCGAAGGACGCGGGCCGCTGTTGCCGTACACGCGAGCGACGGCGCAATCGTCTGGCTGGAGCTGGCGAATCCCGCTGCAGCAACGCGTCGGCAATGGCTACGTCTACTCGAGCCAGTTCTGCAGCGACTCGACCGCGAAGGCGACGCTGATCCGCGGTCTCGATGGTCCCGTCGTCGACGAGCCGCGGATCATTCCATTCGTCACGGGTCACCGGCGTGAGCTCTGGAAACACAATTGCCTGTCGCTGGGGCTGGCGGCAGGATTCCTCGAGCCGCTGGAAGCGACGTCGATTCATCTCATCGCTCGCGGCATCGACTTCTTCCTGCGGTATTTCCCGGACCGCGACTGCGATCTCGCTCTCGTGCGTGAGTACAACCGTCGAATGACCGGAGACTTCGAGGAAGTGCGGGACTTCGTGTTGCTGCACTACGCCGCAACGGCGCGCGATGACTCGCCGTTCTGGCAATGGTGCAGCCAGATCGAATTGCCGGACTCGCTGCAGGAGCGCATCGAACTGTTCAAGCGCCACGGCGCATTGCGTGATGGGACGGACCCGCTGTTTCGCAACACGAGCTGGCAATCGATCTTCGAAGGTATGGGAATCCAGCCCAGCCACTATTGCCCGCGAGTCGAGAACGTCGACTACGCCCGAATCGCGGGGGCGTTGAAAACCGCGAAGGCAGCCATCCAGGGCATGGTGTCGCACCTGCCGACCCATGAGGAATTCCTCTCCGCGCAGAATCGCTGAAGAGCCAGGGCCTGGGGGCCTTTCGCGATAGCGAGAATCAATCGGCCGGCAATTGAGCGCGTCACGACGCGTCCTCTATAAGACGCCCGCCGCCATGCCGCGCGGTGCACCATCGTCAGCGATCCGCAGCTGCTGTTCGTCGCGATGGCGATTCTCGCGGCATCGATCTTCGCGAAATTCGGCGCATGCTGGGCCGCGGCAAGACTTTGCGGTCAGGACAACCGCACGGCGCTCGGCATGGGGACCCTGATGAATTCACGCGGATTGATGGAGCTCATCATCATCAATATCGGACTGCAGGCCGGCGTCATCGGACCCGCGCTTTTTTCGATGCTGGTGCTCATGGCAATCGTTACCACCCTCATGGCTTCCCCGGTCTTCGAGTGGGTCTACGGCCGCGAAGCGCGGGCGCGCGGCGAGCTGAACGCGCTGGAAACCCCGACGTGACCTTGCGGCCGATGTGACAATGCTCCGGCGTCTGGCTTGACACTCCCCGTTGATCTGCCAATACTCCGTGTAAGCGCTTTCATCGCTGGATTCCAGCCGGTCGCAGCAGGGGTGCGGCTGAAGCGCCGTTGCGACAACAACCGAAAGTAAAGAATCATCCGCGCATGGCCCAGGGCAGGCTCAACATTGCATTCGTCGCGCTGACGGTCGCCATCGGCGGCTTTCTGCTCGGCTTCGATGCCACGGTCATCTCCGGCGTCGTGCCGTTCATCCGCGACTACTTCAGTCTCACGGGAACGGCAGGCGACCTGAAGCTCGGCTGGGCCGTCAGCAGCCTCGGCTGGGGTGCGATGGCCGGCAATGCGATCGCAGGCCCGCTCAGCGATCGCTTCGGTCGGCGCCGAGTGCTGCTGGGCACCGCGCTGTTGTTCGTCGTGTCTTCCGTGCTGGCTGCGACGGCGACCACCTTCACCGGTTTCGTCATTGCGCGCATCGTCGGCGGCCTGGCGGTGGGTGGCGCAATCCTCATCGCGCCCATGTACATCGCGGAAATCTCGCCGGCCGAGAAGCGCGGCAGCCTCGTCTCGCTCAATCAGTTGATGATCGTGATCGGTATTTCCGCGTCATTCTTCTCCAACTACTTCCTTCTCGGCGTCGGCGATCACAACTGGCGCTGGATGCTGGGCGTGCAGACTTTGCCGGCGATCGCCTATTTCGCGCTGTTGCTGTTCGTGCCGGAAAGCCCGCGTTGGTTACTGCTGAAGGGCCGTGACGAACAGGCGCTGCAGGTGTTGTCGCGAGTTGCTGGCACGGATCAGGCGCAGGCGAGTCTGCAGCGGATTCGCCAGAGCCTCGTTGCGAAGCCGGTATCGCGGGGATTCCGCGGGCTGCTCGACAGCCGCATGCGGTTCATCATGGTGATCGCGCTGGGGCTGGCGTTCTTCCAGCAGATCACGGGCATCAACGCGATCTTCTATTACCTGCCGACGATCTTCGCGCAAGCGGGCGGCGGCGTGGACGATGCTTTCCGTCAGGCCGTGCTCGTCGGTCTCGTGAACGTCGGCATGACGTTCGTGGCGATCTGGCTCATCGACAAACTGGGCCGCAAGCCGCTTCTCGCCATTGGTGTGGCCGGTATGGCGCTTTCGCTGCTGACGATCAGCGCGGCGTTCAACAGTGCGACGTATCAAGTCAACGCAAACACCGTCGCAGCCGTGCAGAAGGCGGGCGTTCCGGATT
Organism: Povalibacter uvarum; assembly: GCF_014202975.1. GTDB lineage: Bacteria > Pseudomonadota > Gammaproteobacteria > Steroidobacterales > Steroidobacteraceae > Steroidobacter > Steroidobacter uvarum. The sequence continues at coordinate 211,938 of NZ_JACHHZ010000006.1, read as the reverse complement.
CGCTGGCCATGCAACTTCGCACACTCGACGGCACTTCGTATGACTCCGAGCGTGCCTACGTCGCGGCTGTCACGGGTGCAGTCGGCGCGGAACAGGTCCAGTCGCACCGCCAGTCGTTCATTTCGGCGGCGCTGACGATGAACGCGAAGCTGGTGCTGATCGCCATCATCGGCTTCGTGGCGTCGTTCGCCATTTCGCTCGGGCCGGTCATGTGGGTGTTGTTGTCGGAGATCTTCCCGAACGAGCAGCGCGCGGCGGCGATTTCCGTCGCCGGCTTCTTCAACGCGCTCGTGAGCGCCAGCGTCACCTTCATCTTTCCATGGGAGCTGTCGACCTTCGGGTCGGCGGGGACCTTCCTGATCTTCGGTCTCTTTGCTTCCGCGGCGTTCCTGTTCGTGCTGTTCGTCGTTCCCGAAACGAAGGGTCGCACGCTCGAAGAGCTCGAAAGCGAACTCATGTCACCTGCCAGGACGAGTGCGAACCGCACGGATGCACTACGCAGTGCGGATCCGGTTACGCCATCCATTCAATGACTCAGAACCGCTCCGTTCTCGAACTGCGTCGCCGGTTCCCGTCCGATTTCATCTGGGGTGCTGCCACCAGCGCATTCCAGATCGAAGGTGCCGCGCGCGCGGATGGCAAGGCTCTGTCCATCTGGGATGAGTTCTGCCGGCAGCCCGGCGCGATCGCTGACGGCAGCAACGGTGACATCGCCTGCGATCACTATCATCGTCTCGAAACGGATCTCGACCTGATCGCCGGGCTCGGCGTCAACGCTTACCGGTTCTCGATCTCCTGGCCGCGCGTGCAGCCGCTCGGTTCGGGTCCTGCGAACGAAGCGGGGCTCGCATTCTATGAGCGCCTGGTCGACGGCCTGCTGAAGCGCAACATTCAGCCTTACGCGACGCTCTATCACTGGGATCTGCCGATCGAGCTGCAGCAGCGGCACGAAGGTTGGCTGTCGCGCGATACAGCGCTGCGATTTGCGGAGTACGCGCAGATCGTCACGCGTCGCCTCGGTGATCGGATGGCTTCGATCGCCACTCACAACGAACCGTGGGTCACCGCAATTCTCGGTCATGAGCAGGGCATCTTCGCGCCCGGCATTCGCAATCGCCGCGTCGCTTACCAGGTCGCGCACCATGTGCTGCTCAGTCACGGCCTGGCAATGCAGGCAATCCGTCAGACGGGAACGAAGGCCGACGTCGGCATCGTGCTCAACATGTCGCCTATTTCCCCGGCGACGGATTCGGAGCTCGATGCGTTCCACGCCCGGCTCGAGGATGGAAAGCTCGTGCGCTGGTACACCGACGCCGTGCTGAAAGGCGAGTACCCAAGCGACATGCTCGAGCATCTCGGCGCCGACGCTCCGGTCGTGCAGAGCGGCGATGCGGCGCTGATCAGCCAGCCGATCGATTTCCTCGGCATCAATTACTACCACCCGACCGTCTCGAGCAGCGCGAATCCGACTTCGCCTGTTTCGAGCAGCACGGCGGCGGTAACTCACATGGGTTGGGAGGTTGCGCCGCAGAGCCTCGCGGCACTGCTCCTGCGGTTGAAGCGCGACTACAAGCTGCCGCCGATCTTCATCACGGAGAACGGTGCCGCATACGAGGACCATGTCGTCGACGGACGCATCGACGATGAATTGCGGCGCGCGTACATCGAGTCGCACATCGCAGCCGTGGCGGATGTCATCCGCCAGGGCGTCGACATGAAGGGCTACTTCGTCTGGAGCCTGATGGACAACTTCGAGTGGGCCCAGGGCTACGGGAAGCGGTTCGGCATCATTCACGTCGACTATGCGACGCAGAAGCGCACCGTGAAGAAGAGCGGTCAATGGTACAGCGCGCTCCTGCACGCACAGCCGCAGCCGGATTCGCAAACGGCCTGAGCCGGGCCGGCTGATTCCCGGGCAGGTCCGGGAAAGCTGCTTTATCCTCGCGGACCTGTTCAGGTCGCATAAGGCGGGGATTCCATGACGGTCGATCGTTCGGTGCTCCAGGGGAAAGTAGCGCTCGTCACGGGTGCGTCCAGTGGTCTTGGGCGACATTTCGCGAGCGTGCTCGCAAGTGCAGGCGCGAAGGTGGGCCTGGCAGCGCGTCGGACGGATGCGTTGCAAGCGCTCGCCGCGGATATCTCCGCCAGCGGCGGCAAGGCGGCGGTAACGCGTCTCGATGTGACCGACAGCAAGTCGATCGCCGCAGCTGTCGCAGCTATCGAATCGGAGCTGGGGCCGATCGATGTGCTCGTCAACAACTCCGGGACGTCAGTGGCCAAGGGCGTGCTCGAACAGACTGAGCAGGACTGGGATGACGTCGTCGATGTGAATCTGAAAGGTGCATTCCTGATGGCAACCGAGGTCGCGCGGCGGATGCGCGATCGGGGGCAGGGCGGCAGCATCATCAACATCGAATCCATCCTGAGCTTTCGCCAGGCTGGGCACGTCGCGCCGTATGCCGCATCGAAGGCCGGATTGACGCAGCTCACTCGCACGATGGCGCTGGAGCTCGCTCGCAATGGAGTTCGGGTCAACGGCATCGCACCCGGCTACTTCGCCACCGAAATCAACCAGGGCTTCTTCGACACCGAGCCGGGCCAGGCACTCATCCGCCGCATTCCGCAGCGTCGCGTCGGGCAGTATGAGGATCTCGACGGCCCGCTGCTGCTGCTGGCATCCGATGCTTCGCGATACATGACGGGCTCGACGCTCGTTGTGGACGGCGGTCATTTGTGTAGCAGTCTCTGAATCAGGAGAAGATTTCACACGGAGTTCGCGGAGAGCACGGAGATCTGACGATCAGGAAATCGCAGGGTCGCCGAGGCCCTCTGCCTTCTTCAATCTCCGTGAACTCCGTGTGACATCCGAGTTCCGTATCTCCGCGCTCCCGCCACAATTCGCCATCATCCTTCTCTCTCCCGCCACTCCGGTCCCGCAGTTGCGTCGCTATTGCGGCCTTGAATAGCTCCCACGGGTAAATCGTCACCTGCTGCAACGACGAGTGGTGTGGGAGAGAAGTCATGTTCAAGAAAGCACTGATCGGGGCGGTTGCCATTGCGTTGAGCACGGGCGTGGCAAACGCGGGTGAGAACAAGTTCACCAAGGAAGAGGGCGTTGGCATGGGCAGCGGCGCGGCGATCGGCGCTGTGGTCGGTGGCCCCATCGGCGCCTTCGTCGGGCTGATGGTCGGCGGCATTCTCGGCGACAGTGTCGGTACGGCGAAGCGCGCGGACCTGCATGCGAAACAGCTCGAACAGGAGCTCATCGATACGCGCGTTGCGCTCGCGAAGGCCAGCGAAAGCACGGGCGGTGACGAAATGCTCGATCGACTTGCCGAGCAACTCCATGCGGATGTGATGTTCCGTACGGGCAGTTCGGATATCGATTCGCAGGTCGCCGCGAAGCTCGAGGCGCTGGGAGCCCTGCTTGCCGCTCACGGCCAGCTCGAAATCCAGCTCAACGGCTTTGCCGACCCGCGCGGAACTCCCGAGCAGAACCTGGAGTTGTCACTGCGGCGCGCTGATGCCGTCCGCGAAGCACTGATTCGCGGTGGTGTCACCCCCGAGCAGATTCGCCTGTCCGCGCATGGTGAGGATCTGACGACAGCGGCAAAGGACGATATCGAAGCCTACGCGTGGGAGCGGCGAGTGAGTCTCGCGATCCGCCCGGTGGGGGCATCGTCCGAGTCGGCGGTGGCACAAGCCCAGTGAGTTGAGCGGCTATCGAGACCGGCGCGAAAGCGCCGGTCTCCTTGTCCGCAGTAGCCAGGGGCGTGATCCCCTCTTAGAGTCGAGGGCCTCTTCATGTGTCTTGCGAGCATCGTCATGACCGACGCCAGCGTGAGCGATATTTCCGGCATCGTGGATTTCGCCGTTGCGACTCCGGAGCTGACTCATTCGAAGCCGGCGCCCGATCGCCTGCTCGCCGGCACGCCCGAGCAGAAGACCCGCAATTTTTTCAGTGACTCGACCGGGCAGTTCTTCGCCGGCACCTGGGAAAGCACGCCGGGCAAATGGCGGGTCCGGTATGCAGAGAGCGAGTTCTGTCACATCCTTCGCGGCCAGGTTCACATCGAAGACGAGCGCGGAAACGGACGCACTTTCCAGACTGGCGACTCGTTTGTGGTGCCCGCGGGCTTCATTGGGACGTGGCACGTAAAAGTACCTACGCTGAAGCTCTACGCAATCTTCGAGGCTGCATCAAAATAGCGCAGGCGCCAGCCTGCCTGCACGGAGTTGGGGCGATCGGCGGAGGAGCTGCAATCCCTGCGATTTCGCAGCGTCAGCCGATCTGCATACAACTTGCTGCAGTAAAGCCGCGCCACCGTTGAGGTCTGCGGCCGCTTGAACATCAAAGTACAGCCGTGACCCCTGGTTCGCCCTTGCGACGATTGTGTGATCCGTTTGGCATAGTTGCTGCATCTCTTAGCGCGGGCTGTAGCTGTGGCTTTTTAACCGCAAAACGACTCGAAAGCGGCTACGCGAAGTAAACTCAATCATCCGCGCCGTTGGGGCGTGTTTCTTTCTCACCACAAGGGGAGATTTATGCGAAATCTGAGGATTCTGGCTGCACTGGGCTTGCTGACGACCGCGGCAGCAGCCAATGCGGGCGTGAGCTCGACGTGGACGCTGACCAGCGACTACGACTATCGCGGCATCACGCAGACGGACGAGGATCCGGCGCTGCAAGCCAGCTTGGACTTCGCGGCCGACAACGGCTGGTACGTCGGTGCGTGGGCGAGCAACGTGGACTTCGGAACCGACGTCGACTACGAAGTCGATCTGTACACCGGCTTCACGGGCGAAACCGAAGGTGGCCTCGGCTGGGACGTCGGCTTGGTGTACTACGCCTATCCCGATGACTCGGATCTCGACTATCCCGAAATTTATGGCAGCCTCAGCTACCAGTGGTTCAAGGGCAAGCTGTGGTACTCGAACGACTTCGGCGCCACGAGCGAGAGTTCGTTCTATCTCGACACCTCCGCAACGGTGCCGCTGCCTGCCAACTTCTCGCTCCTGGCGCATATCGGCTATAGCGACGGCGATGCGATCGACGTGCTCTACGGCGATTCCTACATGGACTACTCGCTGGGCGTCGGCTATGAAATCGGCAACTTCAGTCTTTCGCTGAAGTACGTCGATACTGATATCGAAGATGCCGAGACCGATCGCGTGATCTTCACGGTCGCCACGACGTTCCCGTGGGGCAAGGATTGATCCCGGTCTGATCGTCGTCTTCTGACGAACGAAGGCCCCGGAAGCTCACGCCTCCGGGGCCTTTTTCTTTTGGCAGTGATCAGGCTGTCGCGCGGATCACTTCCGCGAGCGTGCCGACCAGTTCATCGATCTGCTTCGGCTCGATGATCAGTGGTGGAGACAGCGCAAGGATGTCGCCTGTAAACCGGATCAGGATGCCTTTCTCGTAGGCCTTCAGGAACACGTCGTAGGCGCGCGCCCCCGGGGCTCCGGTTCGCGACTGCAGCTCGATGCCCGCAACCAGTCCGAGGTTGCGGATGTCGATCACGTTGGGCAGGCCTCGAAGCGAGTGAACGGCGTCTTCCCATTGCTTCGCGAGCTGCGCGCCGCGTGTCAGCAGCGCATCGCGACGATAGATTTCCTGCGTCGCCAGGGCTGCGGCGCACGCAACCGGATGTGCCGAGTACGTGTAACCATGGAACAGCTCGATCGCGTTCTCGGGTCCCTGCATGAACGCCTCGTAGATGTGTTTGCGCACGAACACGGCGCCCATCGGAATCGCGCCGTTCGTCAGGCCTTTCGCGGTCGTGACGATGTCCGGCATGACATCGAAATACTGCGCGCCGAACGGCGCGCCCAGTCTTCCGAAACCCGTGATCACTTCGTCGAAGATGAGCAGGATGCCGTACTTGTCGCAGATCGCGCGCAGCTTCTGCAGATAGCCCTTCGGTGGCAGCACGACGCCCGCGGATCCCGCGACCGGTTCGACGATGACCGCGGCGATCGTCGACGCGTCATGAAGCGCAACGAGTCGCTCCAGATCGTCGGCGAGATGCGCGCCCCATTCCGGCAAGCCGCGCGTGAATGCGTTGTGCTCGAGATCGAGCGTGTGCCGCAGGTGGTCGACACCGGGCAGCATGCTGCCGAAGAATTTGCGGTTGTTCACCATGCCTCCGACGGAGATGCCGCCGAAGCCCACGCCGTGGTAGCCCTTCTCGCGACCGATCAGGCGCTGGCGAGTGCCTTCGCCGCGCAGGCGCTGATATGCAATGGCGATCTTGAGTGCGGTATCGACGGACTCGGAGCCGGAGTTCGTGAAGAACACATGATCGAGGTCGCCGGGCGTCAGTTCGACCAGCCGGTTCGCGAGCTCGAAGGCCAGCGGATGTCCCATCTGGAAGGGCGGCGCGTATTCCATCGTCGCGATCTGCCGGCTGACAGCTTCGACGATTTCCTGGCGACCATGGCCCGCGTTGACGCACCACAAGCCCGCGACGCCGTCGAGAATCTTCCGGCCATCGTGCGTCCAGTAGTGCATCCCTTCGGCTTTCGCGAGCAGGCGGGGATTGGCCTTGAACTGCCGGTTCGCGGTGAAGGGGAGCCAGAGCGCCTCGAGATCGGCGCGGTTCGGTTGTGCGGACATGGATCGGACCTCGGAGGGGACGGCAGCGGCGATGATAAGAAAATTAGACAAGGCTCTCAATGAAAGGGCCTGAAAAGCTGGCCATCCTCGCAGAGTGTCGATTATTCTAAACACCCTCGAAGACGGAACGACACCATGACCATCGACGTGGGCACGCATCTGAAGAACGTACGGATCATGTACGGCCTCTCGCAGCGAGAGCTTGCGAAGCGCGCTGGCGTGACGAACGGGACGATTTCGCTGATCGAGCAGAACCGCGTGAGCCCGTCGATCAGTTCGCTCAAGAAAGTTCTCGACGGCATTCCGATGTCGCTGGCCGAATTCTTCACGCTCGATCTGCAGGCCAGCCCGCAAGTTTTCTACACGCGCGAAGAGTTGACTGACATCGGAGACGGCAACGTGCTGCTGCGCCTCGTTGCGGCGAAGCGTCCCAATCGCGCCATGGCCATCATGCACGAGCACTATTTGTCGGGTGCCGACACCGGCGAGGACATGCTGAGTCACAAAGGAGAAGAAGGCGGCATCGTCATCAGCGGAAAGATCGAGCTGACCGTCGGTGGCCAGTCGCGGGTGCTCGGGCCGGGAGATGCGTATTACTTCTCCAGCGCCGTCCCGCATAGATTTCGTAACCTGGGCCCGGAGGCCTGTGAGATCATCAGCGCCAGTACGCCGCCTACGTTCTAGCCATGCAAGTCACAGTCGCCGCCACCCAATTCGCCTGCACCGACAATCGTGAACAGAACCTCGCGACTGCCGAGCGCACGATCCGCGCCGCCGCCGCGCAGGGCGCGAACGTCATCCTGATCCAGGAGCTGTTCGAGACGCCGTACTTCTGCAAGGACCACGACCAGCGCTATTTCTCGCTGGCTCGCACGATCGAGGAGAATCCCGCGGTCGCGAAATTCCGCGCCCTCGCTCGCGAGCTGAACGTCGTGCTGCCTGCGAGCGTGTACGAGCGCGAAGGCAACGCCTTCTACAACACGGTGGCGATCATCGATGCCGACGGCAGCAATCTCGGTATCTATCGCAAGGCGCACATTCCCGAGAGCCCCGGCTATCACGAGAAGTTCTATTTCTCGCCGGGCGACACCGGATTCAAAGTCTGGAAGACACGGTTCGGAACGATCGGCGTGGCGATCTGCTGGGATCAATGGTTCCCGGAGAGCGCGCGGGCGATGGCGCTTCTCGGTGCGGAGATTCTCTTCTATCCCACGGCCATTGGCGCCGAGCCGCAGGACACCAGCATCGATTCGCGCGATCACTGGCAGCGCGCGATGCAGGGGCACGCAGCGTCGAACATCATGCCGCTCGTGGCATCGAATCGAATCGGCACCGAAAAAGGCGAGCGTTGGTCCGTGACGTACTACGGTTCCTCGTTCATCGCGGATCACACCGGTGCGCTCGTGAAGCAGGCTGATCGCACCACCGAGTCGATCCTCACGGCGAAGTTCGACCTGGATGCCATTCGCGACTATCGCAACGCCTGGGGCGTTTTCCGCGATCGTCGTCCAGAGCACTACGGCCCCCTCCTGACGCTCGACGGGCATACCAGAAAATAAGAGGTTCACATGAAGTTCACGGAGATCACGCAGACCATGGAATGATCCGGTCTGCGGGTCGTTGCTCCGTGAACTCCGTGTGAAATCTTCGGCTTGATACGATGCAATTCTTCGCTTCCTGTCCACCTGGCGTCGCCGACCTGACCGCCGCTGAGCTGCGCGACTGCGGCGCTGTTCAATGCCGTGAGTTCAAGCTCGGCGTGCAGTTCGAAGGCACGCTCGAAGTCGCCTATCGCGCCTGCCTGTGGTCGCGAACGGCAAGCCGGGTGCTCATGCCGGTCGGCTCCTTCGCCGCGCCGACGCCCGAGGCCTTGTATGAAGGCGTGAAGTCCATTTCATGGGCGGATCACATCAAGCCGAATGGAACACTCGCGGTCGAGCTCGCCGGAACCACGAGCGGCATCACGCATACGCATTTCGGTGCGCTGAAGACCAAGGATGCGATCGTCGATTTCATGCGCGAGCGCACCGGAGAGCGTCCGTCGGTACAGCTCGAGCAGCCCGAGGTGCAGATCGATGTGCGTCTCGACCGGGACCGCGCGACTGTCAGTCTCGATCTGTCAGGCGACAGTCTGCATCGACGCGCGTATCGCGCACGTGGTGTCGCTGCACCGCTTAAGGAGAATCTCGCCGCAGCCATCCTGCTTCGCTGCGGCTGGCCCGCGATCGCGAAGGACGGTGGAGAGCTCGTCGACCCCATGTGCGGTTCCGGCACGCTGCCGATCGAAGCTGCGCTGATGGCGCTCGACATCGCGCCGGGTTCGATGCGCAGTTATTTCGGCCTCATCGGCTGGGCGGGTCACGATCGTGAGTTGTGGCGGCGCCTGGTCGAGGAAGCTCGCGAGCGCCGCACGGCGACGCTGGACAGACGTTTGACGCTGCGCGGCTACGACCAGGATGCCGGTGCCGTGAGGGCGGCAATCGAGAACGTCGAGCGCGCTCGCCTGCGCGGCTTCATTCACGTCGAGCGGCGCGATCTTGCGCAGCTGACGCGGGACAGCGGCGCAACCGGACTCGTTGTCACCAATCCTCCCTACGGCGAGCGCATCGGCGATCAGGAGAGGCTGCAGTCAGTCTACGAGCTGCTCGGCGCGAAACTGCGCGAGCATTTCGAAGGCTGGAAGGGCGCGGTGTTCACCGGTAATCCACCGCTCGCAAAAGCGATCGGTATCAATGCGAAGCGCAGCCACACGCTGTTCAACGGACGAATCGAATGTCGTCTGCTGCGTTTCGATATCGAGCCATCGGAGTATCGCGGCGCGGATCGGCCAGCGCGTTCAGCAGAGGACGAGCAGGCGATTCGCAATCAGCCGGGCGCACAGATGTTCGCGAATCGGCTGCGAAAGAACCTGAAGGCAGCGAAGGATTGGGCGCAGCGCGAAGGCGTTCACTGCTACCGCGTCTACGACGCCGACATGCCTGAGTACGCGTTTGCGATCGATCTGTATGGCAACGGTACGGATCAGCCGTGGGCTTATGTTCAGGAATACGAGGCGCCACGCACGATCGAGGTCGAGGCGGTTCGCGCACGCAGGCGCGAAGTTCTCGCCGTGATTCCGGAAGTGCTCGCGCTGCCGACCGATCGGATTCACCTGCGCCGGCGCAGGCAGCAGAAGGGCGTCGCGCAATACGAGAAGGTCAGCAACGAGCGTCAGTTCGAAGAGGTGCGCGAGGGATCGTATCGCTTCGTCGTGAACTTCCACGACTATCTCGACACCGGGCTGTTTCTCGATCACCGGCTGACGCGACAAAGAGTCGGCGAGCTCGCGCGCGGCAAGAAATTCCTCAACCTGTTCGCCTATACCGGAACCGCGACTGTGTATGCGGCCGGCGGTGGCGCGACGTCTTCGACGACCATCGACATGTCGCGCACCTACCTGGAGTGGGCAAAGCGCAACCTCGCGCTCAATGACATGGCCCAGCCGGAACACGGATTCGTGCAGGCGGACTGCATGGCGTGGTTGCGGGAGCAGGCGGAAAGACCGCGGACGGCGGGATTCCGGCCGTGGGAGCTTATGTTCATCGATCCGCCGACCCACTCGCGTTCGAAGCGCATGGAAGATGACTTCGATGTGCAGCGCGACCACGTAATGCTTTTGATGCTGGCCGCGAAGTTGCTCGCGCCCCAGGGTGTGATCGTGTTCTCAAATAACTACACGCGATTCCGCCTCGACCGGAACGCTCTGGGGGCTTTTGCGGTCGAAGATCTCACGACAGCCACGCTTCCCTGGGATTTCAGGCGTAGCCCGCGTATCCACCAGTGCTACCAGTTGACCCTGGCGGATCCGGCAAAAATAGTGATTCCGCAGGCATTTTCGCCGCAATCCGCCGGCGGATCGCCTTGAACCCGCGTCAGAGCAGCCGCATCTCGGAACCTACGAACGGACGTCGTCGCCCCTGGGGCGTAATCTTGTATACGAACTAGGGAAATAGGGTTGTCATGGATTGATTGTGACTCGTGCGTTGCAGCACAATTGCGGCTGCATTACGGGCCCCCGTAATAACCCCTGCGCGAGACTTCGATTTCACGTCCGGCCAACGAGGCCAGGGCACAGCATAGAGTGCACGCTTATGAGCGCCGATCCCTTTCAGGTTCAGTTTCATCCCAAGCTGGGCGTGGTGATTTACGACCCGGTCGCGCAGATGGGTCTCGCGAAAGAGCAGATGCGCCTGTTCAAGGTCGGCTCGATGACGGCGACGACTTTCATGCGCGCGATCGTCAGCAAGGATCTCGCCCAGTGCCCCGATGCGCAGACGGCTGAGTACGTCGAGGCTGTGGATTCGTATCGCACTGCCCGTGGCGGCCGTCGCAAGCCGTATTGCGAGCATTGCCGTCGTCATTTCGGTTCCGTGGATTTCGCTGTCTGCAAGGATTGCAGCGCGATCCGCTGCACCTGTGGCACCTGCAGCTGCTCGTCGAGCGCCCGTCGCCGCAAAGCGGCTTGAAGGCAGAAGCGGTTAGCGGTTAGCGGTTGGCGGTTAGTTCGGAGAGAATCGACCGCCGCTCGCTGACGCGGTCCTCTGATCGCTGTGACCTGAATGCAAATTTTTCGCGCGTTCACCATCGAAGCCGCGCATCGCTTGCCGAACGTGCCCGCGGGTCACAAGTGCTCGCGACTGCACGGTCATTCCTTTCGCATCGAGCTGCACATCGGCGGGCCCGTCGATCCGCACAGCGGCTGGGTGATGGACTTCGCCGACGTGAAGGCGGCGTTCCAGCCCATCTACGATCGCCTCGATCATCACTACCTGAACGAAATTCCCGGCCTCGAGAATCCAACCAGCGAGAATCTTGCGCGCTGGGTGTGGAATGAGACGAAGGCAGTGCTGCCGCTATTGCAGAAAGTCGTCGTGCACGAGACGTGTACGAGCGGGGCGGTGTACGAGGAAAGTGCTCGCTGATCGCGGCTCGTCGTACTACAGCCAATCCCTCATCCGGTACCACAGCATGGCGAGCACCAGCGCTGGTGTTCGAAGCAGGCTCCCGCCCGGGAACTTGCGGTGCTGAATTTTCGCGAACAGATCGAACCGCTCGCTTTGACCGCAGATGGAATCGGCGACGAGCTTCCCCGCAATGCCGGTCAACGCAATCCCGTGACCTGAGAACCCCTGCAGGTAGTACACGTTCGGAGCGATGCGTCCGAAGTCCGGGGCGCGATTCATCGTGATGTCGACGTAGCCGCCCCATGCGTATTCGATGGGCACGTCGGCGAGTTGTGGGAATACCTTCACCATGCGCTTGCGAGTGGCGCTCTTGGTGTCGAATGCGTCGAGGCCCGAGTAGCTCACGCGGCCGCCGAAGAGCAGGCGGTGATCCGCGGAACGGCGAAAGTAATCGAGCACGAAATTGATGTCGGTGATCGCAATATTCTCGCGCATCAGCCCGGTCATCCGGGCTTCGCCGAGCGGCGCGGTCGCGACGATGTATGTGCCGACCGGCATGATGCGCGATTGGAGTTCCGGCGCGAGGCCGTCGATATACGCGTTACAGCAGACCGCGACGAAGCGCGCTCGAACACGGCCGGTAGCGCAGCGAACCGTGGCCGGATCGGCTTTGATGATTTCCAGTGCCGTCGTGTTCTCAAAGATGCTGACGCCTGCGGCTTGAGCCGCGGCGGCCAGGCCCAGCGTGTAGTTCAGCGGATGCAGGTGCGCGCTGCCGCTGTCATACAGGCCGGCGCAGTAGCGCTGCGTCGTGAGCAACGACTGCAGTGCGTCTCGCTCGACGAAGCGCAGATGCGAGTATCCGTATTTGCGTTCGAGTTCCTCTTTCTCAGCGAGCAATACGTCGCGCTGGCGCTGCTTGATCGCAACGTGCATCTGGCCCCAGTGGAGGTCGCAGTCGATCGCGTGGCGCGCAACGCGATCCTTCAGCAGGCTCAATGCTTCGACAGAGACATCCCAGAGCTTGCGTGCATCGTCGAACCCGAGCTGGTCGATCAGCTTTTGCTGTCCGCTCGCAAAACCCACGATCGCCTGGCCGCCGCTGCGGCCCGAAGCACCCCATGCAATGCGCTTCGATTCGATCAGCGCGACGCGATAACCGCGCTCGGCGAGATGCAATGCAGTCGAACAGCCGGCGATGCCCCCGCCAATGACGCACACGTCCGCGTCGACGTCGCCAGCGAGCTGAGGATGGCTCGGCGACGGGTTGGCGGAGGCCGCGTAGTAGGAATCGATATGCGGTGGAGTCATGGAGCGGCTGTCGACGTGGGAGTTGTCATCCCCGCGCAAACGGGGATCCATCTTCTAAAGGCATGGATTCCCGCCTGCGCGGGATGACGACGCTAACTGGTCGTCACATACCACTCATATTCCAGCGGCGACACATTCAGCTCGAAGGCGCGGAACTCGCCGCGGCGCGTCGTCGCAAACAACGATTGAAAGGCTGGCCCGAAGTAGTCTTTCACGAACTCACTGCGCTCGAATGCGAATGCGGCTTCCGGCCAGGTGAGCGGCAGTGACGGCGTGTGATCGCGATAAGCGTTGCCTGCGAGCGGCGGGCCGGGCTGGATCTTCCGCTCGAGTCCGTGGTGAATGCCCGCGAGGACCGCGGCGGTCAGCAAGTATGGATTCGCATCCGCGCCGGCGACGCGATGTTCAACGCGTCGATTCACCGGTGAGCTCACCGGAATGCGCAGCGCTGTGCCCCGGTTGTTCACCGCCCACGACGGGTTCAGCGGAACGTAAGCCTCCGGACGATAGCGGCGATAGGAGTTGATGGTCGGCGCGAGAACCAGCATAACGTCGTTCATCGTTTCCGCGAGCCCGCCGATTGCGTGATGCAGCGTCTCGTTGCCGCCGGCATCGGGCGATTCGAAGATGTTGCGTCCCGATTCGTCGAGCACGCTCACGTGAAGGTGAGCACCGCTGCCGGCCATCTCGGCATAGGGCTTGGCCATGAACGTCGCTTCCATGCCGTGACGGGTCGCCACGCCACGCACCAGTCGCTTGAAGCGGATCGCTTCGTCGCAGGCGCGGAGTGCGTCTGCGGAATGATGCAGATTCACTTCGAACTGGCCCGGGCCGTATTCGGCGAGCGCCGTGCCCGAAGGAATCTTCTGGGCAGTGCATGCGGCTGAGATGTCGGCGAGCACCGAGGAGTACTCGTTCAGATCCACCATCGAGTTGATCTGGGTCCGGAATTCGCGGCGCCCGGTGAGCGGCATGCGCGGCGGCTGAATTCGCCCCTGCGGCGTGCGTTCGCGATCGAGGAAATAGAATTCGAGCTCCACTGCGACGACCGGCGTCAGGCCGAGCGACCGGAATCGCTTCAGCACGTTCGCGAGCACGTGGCGCGGATCACCGAAGAAGGGACTGCGATCGCGATCGCGCATCGTCACCTGGAGTTGCGCGACTTCGCCGCTGCACCACGGTACCGGCAGCAGGGTGCCTTCGATCGGCATGCATGCACGGTCGGCGTCGCCTTCATCGAAGCCGAGGTGCGTTTCCTGGATCGTGCCGCCTTGAACATCGAGCGCGAACATCGATCCCGGCAGCAGGAACTCGCCTTCGTAAACGCCGGGCAGCTCTTCTATCGTCACGCGCTTACCGCGGGGCACGCCGCAGATATCCGCGAGCAGAATGTCAACGAAGCGGGTAGCAGGATGCTCGCGCCGCAAGGCAGCGATCTCGGAGATCGGTGTTTCGACTGCCATGAGGCGCACCCTGTTTAAGATTTGATAGCGGATTGGACGTCGTCCGCCGCAGGGAGAATACCGGCCCAATCGCCGGCCCGGCAAGCTTTCGGGCACCCCGAACCCGCCTGCAAGCCCTTGTGAGGCCTGAAAATGGCCCCCCTCGGTAAACCTCGGGCGGGCGGAAAGGGCCCGGTTGTGGTTAAATGCCCCGTCGGTTGGACGCCGGTACCTCTGCCGGTCGTTAAAGATATTAAACGTTATGCCGGGTAAGCCGCTCATAGGAGTCCCTGCGGACCGCCGTCTGCTGGGACATCACTACTTCCACTGTGTGGGGGAGAAATACCTCAATGCCGTGGCAGTGGGTGCGGGCGCCATTCCCGTCGTCATTCCTTCGTTCGGCGATTCGCCGAACCTCGAGGAGCTGCTTTCGCGGTTCGACGGCATCCTGCTCACGGGGAGCGCATCGAATGTCGAGCCGCATCGTTACGGCGGTCCCAGCAGCGCGCCGGGCACGTTGCACGATCCTCAGCGCGACGCGACGACCCTCCCGCTCATCCCGCGGGTGGTGGAAGCCGGGATGCCCTTGCTGGCGATCTGCCGGGGTTTCCAGGAAATGAACGTCGCGTTTGGCGGAACACTCTGGCAGCGGATTCACGAGGTCGACGGCTTCAGCGATCACCGAGAGGATCTCGAGGCGCCCGTCGACACCCAGTACGGCCCGGCCCACGAAGTCGAACTGGTGCCCGGCAGCTTTCTGCACCAGCTCGCCGGCGGTCAGAACCAGATTCAGGTCAATTCATTGCACTCCCAGGGAGTGCAGACACTCGGTCGCGGTCTCGACATCGAGGCGCGTGCTCCGGATGGCATCGTCGAAGCCTTCCGGGTGAGGAATGCGCCGTCGTTCGCCCACGCGGTGCAGTGGCACCCCGAGTGGAAATTCCAGGACAACCCGTTTTCGCGCGCCCTGTTTGCGGCCTTCGGCGAATCTGCCCGGCAATACGCCACCGCCCGCGCGCGCAAGGATCGTTTATGAGCGTCATCCAGCAATTCTTCAAAGAACACGGTATCTCCGAAGTCGAAGCGATAATTCCCGACATGGCCGGTGTGCCGCGCGGAAAGATCATGCCCGCGGCGAAGTTCGCGGAAGACGAGGGGATGCGACTGCCCGAGAGCATCTTCCTGCAGACCGTCACCGGCGAATATCCGGACGACGATCGCGCCATCAGCCCTTCTGAAATCGACGTCGTGCTGAAGGCGGATCCGAGCACGATTCGCGTCGTGCCCTGGACCGCCGAACCCACGGCGCAGGTCATCCACGACAGTTTCTATTCCGATGGCCGCCCGGTCACGATGGCGCCGCGCTATCTGCTCCAGCACGTGCTGGAGCTCTATGCGCAGCACGGCTGGGAGCCGGTCGTTGCGCCTGAGCTGGAGTTCTTCCTCGTCGAACCGAACATCGATGCGGACTATCCGCTCAAGCCGCCGATGGGCCGCTCGGGCCGGCCGGAGATCGGTCGCCAGGCATACTCGATTGCGGCAGTGAATGAATTCGATCCGCTGTTCGACGACGTCTACGCCTTCTGCGAAGCGCAGGACATCGCGATCGACACGCTGATTCATGAAGACGGTGCCGCGCAGATGGAAATCAATCTGCTGCACGGAAACGCGCTGTCGCTCGCGGACCAGGTGTTCCTGTTCAAGCGCACGGCGCGCGAAGCAGCGCTGCGTCACAAGATGTATGCGACGTTCATGGCGAAGCCGATGGCGCGCGAGCCGGGCAGCGCGATGCACATTCACCAGAGCGTGATCGACCGTCGCACCGGCAAGAACGTTTTCAGCGATGCGGAAGGCCGCCCGTCACAGCTGTTCTTCTCTCACATCGCCGGCCTGCAGAAGTACCTGCCCGCGGCGATGTCGCTGTTCGCGCCGAACGTGAACTCCTATCGCCGCATCACGCGGCATCACTCGGCACCGATCAACACGCAGTGGGGCTATGACAATCGCACCGCGGGTCTCAGGGTGCCGGTATCGAATCCGGCCAATCGCCGCGTCGAGAATCGCATCGCTGGTGCCGATGCAAATCCGTACATCGCGATCGCCGCATCGCTGACTTGCGGCTACCTGGGAATGATCGAGGGTCTGAAGCCGACTGAGCCTGTCACCGGCAGCGCCTACGATCTGCCGTTCGGATTGCCACGAAACATCGAAGAGGCGCTGCGCCTGCTGCGCGATTGCCGGCCGCTCCTCGAAATCCTGAGCGAGCGTTTCGTACTGGCGTACGCCGCCGTGAAGGAAAACGAATACGAGACGTTCCTGCAGGTGATCAGCTCCTGGGAACGCGAACATCTTCTGTTGAACGTGTGACGGCGATCGATGACCTGATCACCGGCCCACATTCGGAGTCTTCATGAACTACTCACGCCGCTTCCGCTGAAATCATGACTGCGTCATCCAGCTCGTTCATTCCGTCCCGTTCCACGGCTGACTGGCAGGCACTGGATGCCGCGCACTACCTGCATCCCTTCACCGATCACGCCGCACTGGCTCGCAAGGGCACCCGCGTCATCACGCGCGCGGAGGGCGTGTATCTCTACGATTCCGATGGCCGACAGATCCTCGACGGGATGTCGGGACTCTGGTGTGTGAATCTCGGCTACGGACGCCGCGAGCTTGCCGAAGTGGCATACCGGCAGATGCTCGAGCTTCCTTACTACAACAGCTTTTTCCAGGCCGCTCATCCGCCGGCGATCGAACTGGCTCGCCTGCTCGTCGAAGTCACGCCGCCGCAATACACACACGTGTTCTTCACAGGCTCGGGATCGGAGGCGAATGACACGGTGGTCCGTGCAGTCCGCCGCTATTGGGATGTGCTGGGACAGCCGCAGCGCACCGTGATCATCAGCCGCAAGAATGCGTATCACGGCAGCACCATGGCTGGGGCGAGTCTCGGCGGCATGGCACCGATGCACGCCCAGGGCGGCCTGCCGATTCCGGGTATCGTGCATATTCGCCAGCCGTACTGGTACGGGGAAGGCGGGGACCTGTCGCCGGAGGAATTCGGCAAGGTCGCGGCACGCGCGCTGGAAGAAAAGATTCTCGAGATCGGACCGGACAAGGTCGCGGCCTTCATCGGCGAACCGATCCAGGGTGCGGGGGGCGTCATCATTCCGCCATCGACCTACTGGCCGGAGATCCAGAAGATCGCGCAGCGCTACGGCATCCTGCTGGTGGCCGACGAGGTGATCTGCGGCTTCGGCCGGACCGGCGAATGGTTCGGCTCGCAGTACTTCGGCATCGAAGCGGACCTGATGCCGATCGCCAAGGGAATGTCATCGGGCTACCTGCCCATCGGCGGCGTGATGGTCGCCGACCGGGTCGCCCGGGTCCTGATCGAGAAGGGCGGCGATTTCAATCACGGCTTCACTTACTCCGGCCATCCCGCGGCCTGCGCGGTGGCCTGCGCCACCATCAACATTCTGCGTAACGAGGGCATCGTCGATCGGGTCCGGAGCGACATCGGTCCCTATCTGCAGCAGCGCTGGCGCGAGCTCGCCGATCACCCGCTGGTGGGCGAGGCCCGCGGAGTGGGCCTGATCGGAGCCCTCGAGCTGGTCAAGGACAAGGCAACCCGTCAGGGCTTCGCCGACCCCGGTGAGATCGGCACACTGTGTCGTGACATCTGTATTTCAAATGGCCTGGTGATGCGGGCCGTGCGAGACACAATGATCATCGCGCCACCGCTGGTGATGACACGGGCGAACGTGGATGAGTTGATGGACAAAGCGCGCAGATCATTGGATGAGACGCTGCAGAAGGCGAGCCAACTGGCCGGCTAGAATACGACTCGGATTGCCAGGCCGGTGCGTTCGCTCGCATCGCTGCACCGTCAGTGCTCATTTTTTCGTCGGGTAGCCGTGTCTTGCTGTGGGTCCGGCTTTAGCCGGACGTCATCGCGCTAGCGACTAGAGGCCTTCGGCCCCGACGTCCCACTGAAGTGGGACCCACAGGCCGGACTCGGACGAGAACCCGTTGTGGCTGTGGCCGTGTTTTCGTTGTCGGTCTGGCTGCGTTCGATCTTCTCTGCCTGTTGGCCTGCTGGCCTCCTGTGCGCTACGCTGCCCGCAGTTGCCCGGTGCCGGTAGGGACCGGCTCGTACCAACCATGGGGAGAGCTCATCCGATGAACAACAAATTGCGCGTTGCCCTGACTGCAACCGCCGTCGCTGTCGTACTGGCAGCTTGCGGCAAGAAGGAAGAGGCACAGCAGGGACCGCAGGCCGCTGCAGCGGGCGAAGAAGAGAAAGTACTTCACGTCTTCAACTGGTCGGACTACATCGCCGAAGACACCATCAAGAACTTCGAAGAGAAGACAGGCATCAAGGTCACCTACGACGTCTTCGATTCCAACGACGTGCTCGAAACCCGGTTGCTGGCGGGCAATTCCGGATTCGACGTGGTCGTCCCGTCCGCATCGTTCCTCGAGCGCCAGATCAAGGCCGGCGTCTTCCAGAAGCTCGACAAGGGTCAGCTGCCGAACCTGAGCAACATGGACCCGGACATCATGCAGCGCGTCGCCCTGCACGATCCTGCCAACGAACACTCGGTCACGTATCTCTGGGGCACGACGGGCATCGGCTACAACGAGGCGAAGATCAAGGCGATCCTCGGCGACACGCCGGTGGACAGCTGGAATCTGATCTTCGATCCGAAGCAGATCGCGAAATTCAAGGATTGCGGCGTGTCCGTGCTGGATGCTCCCGATGAGCTGCTGAAGATCACGCTCGCCTGGATGGGCCGCGATCCGAACAGCCAGAAGGAAGAAGATCTCAAGGCGGCCGAAGAGAAGCTGATGGCGATCCGTCCGTTCATCCGCAAGATCCACTCCTCGCAGTACATCGAAGATCTCGCGAACGGCGATCTTTGCGTCGCCGTGGGCTGGAGCGGTGACATCCTGCAGTCGCGCGATCGCGCGGCGGAAGCAGGGCAGGGCACGGTCATCAAGTACGCCATCCCGAAGGAAGGCACGATCGTGTGGTTCGACATGCTGGCCATTCCGACGGATGCCAAGCATCCCAAGAATGCCCACGCCTTCATCAACTACCTGATGGATCCGCAGGTCGCCGCGAACAACTCGAACTTCGTGAACTACGCGAACGGCAATGCCGCGTCGCTGCCGATGGTGAACGACGAAGTGAAGAACGACCCGGGCATTTACCCGACGCCGGAAGTGAAGGCGAAGCTGTTCCCCTCGCTCGCCTACGGCGAGGATTTCACGCGCCTGATGACCCGTATGTGGACGAAGTTCACGACGGGCAGCTGATGAAGAAGGCTACGGGCTGCGGACGACGGGTGACGGCCGGAAGAGCATTCTGGCCGTGACCCTTTTCCCGTAGCCCGATGGCCGTGCGACGCAAACAACAACAGCGGTGAATCATGGCCACCCCTAGCAGCCGCCCCGAACTCAAGATTCAGCCCTGGAACGACCCGCAAGCCGTCCCATACATCAGCATCGAGCGAGTCACGAAGAAGTTCGGGGACTTCGTCGCTGTCAATGACGTTTCGCTGAAGATCTACAAGAAGGAGCTCTTCTGTCTGCTCGGCGGCTCGGGCTGCGGCAAGACGACGCTCCTGCGCATGCTGGCGGGCTTTGAAGAGCCTACCAGCGGCAAGATTCTGATCGACGGTGTCGACATGGCGGGCATTCCGCCGTACGAGCGCCCCGTCAACATGATGTTCCAGTCATACGCGCTGTTCCCGCACATGACGGTCGAGCAGAATGTTGCATTCGGCCTCAAGCAGGACCGCGTTCCGAAGGCGGAAATCGCTACGCGCGTAGCCGACATGCTCGCGCTCGTAAAGCTCGCTCAGTTCGCCAAGCGCAAGCCCCACCAATTGTCAGGCGGCCAGCGCCAGCGTGTTGCGCTTGCGCGCTCGCTCGTGAAACGCCCGAAGCTGCTGCTGCTCGACGAGCCGCTCGGCGCACTCGACAAGAAGCTGCGCGAACACACGCAGTTCGAGCTTGTGAACCTCCAGGAGCAGCTCGGTGTGACATTCGTCGTCGTCACCCACGACCAGGAAGAGGCGATGACGCTCTCGTCCCGGATCGGCGTGATGAATCTCGGCGAGATCGTCCAGGTCGGGACGCCGAAAGACATCTACGAGTATCCGAGCAGCAAGTTCGTCGCCGAGTTCATCGGCAACGTCAACATGTTCCAGGGGCGCATGATCGAAGATCTGCCCGATCGGGTGCGCATCGAATCGCCCGAACTCGGCGGCACGATCTTCGTCGATCACGGTGTGAGCTCGGCGCCGGACGTACTGCTGTGGGCCGCGGTCCGGCCCGAGAAGATCAATATTTCGATCGAGAAGCCCGATCAGGCAGACAACGTCGCGCACGGTGTCGTCAAAGAGATCGCATACATGGGCGACATGTCGATCTATCTCGTGCAGCTCGATTCCGGCAAGGTCGTGCGCGTGACCCAGCCCAATGCGTATCGGCACGCCGACGATCTCATTACCTGGGATCAGTCGGTCTACGTGCACTGGCATCCCTCGAGCCCCGTGGTGCTCGGCGAATGATCGCCAAAGCGGAATCGCCCAGCGGGCAACGACACAGCGCGGGTGCGCAGCTGATCCTGCGCGTTCTGCAGCAATTTCCGCCGTACCGCTGGACGCAGGCACGGCTCCTGCGATGGGGTGTGCGGGGCCGCACTGCCGTCATTGCGATCCCGTACTTCTGGCTGCTGCTGTTCTTCCTCGTTCCTTTCATCATCGTTCTCAAGATCGCGTTCTCGGAAACGCAGATCGCCTCGCCTCCGTATCAGCCGTTGTTCCAATGGGCGGGGGACAAGGTCCTCGAGATCAAGCTCAATCTCGGCAACTTCATGTTCCTGTTCGAGGACAATCTGTACTGGAAGGCCTATCTCAATTCGATGAAGGTCGCCTTCATCTCCACGCTGCTGTGTCTCCTCGTCGGATATCCGCTTGCCTATGCGATCGCCCGCTCCAGGTCGACGTGGCGCAACGTGCTGCTGATGATGGTGATCCTGCCCTTCTGGACGTCGTTCCTGCTGCGCGTTTACGCGTGGATCGGCTTGCTGAAGAACAATGGCTTCATCAACAACTTCCTCATGTGGCTCGGGGTCATCGATCAGCCGATCGTGATGCTGCAGACGGACTTCGCCATCTACGTCGGCATCGTGTATTCGTACCTGCCGTTCATGATCCTGCCGTTGTATTCGAACCTCGAGAAGATGGACCTGACGCTGCTCGAAGCTGCCGCGGATCTGGGCAGCCGGCCCTTCAAGTCGTTCCTCACGATCACGCTGCCGCTGTCGATGCCGGGCATCATCGCCGGATCGATGCTCGTTTTCATTCCGGCTGTGGGTGAGTTCGTGATTCCCGCGCTTCTCGGCGCACCGGATTCGCTGATGATCGGCAAAGTACTGTGGACTGAATTCTTCAGTAACCGTGACTGGCCGGTCGCCAGTGCCGTCGCGATTGCGCTGTTGCTGCTGCTCGTAATCCCGATCGTGCTCCTGCAGCGGGCGCAGAGTGCAGAGGCCAGGGGGGCACACCGATGAGCAATCGCGTGCCGCTGTTTCGCATCTCCGCGCTCGTGTTCGGGTTCGCGTTCCTCTACATCCCGATCCTGTTGCTCGTCATCTACTCGTTCAACAAGTCGCGACTCGTGACGGTGTGGGGCGGCTTCTCGACGGAGTGGTACGGCAAGCTCTTCGCGAACGACCAGATCCTCAGCGCCGCCTGGCTGTCGTTGAAGATTGCCGCCATCAACGCCACCGGCGCGGTGATCCTCGGTACGCTCGCCGGTCTCGCCCTCGCGCGCTTCGGCAAGTTCAGCGGCCGGACGCTGTTCTCGGGCATGACGACGGCACCGCTCGTGATGCCTGAAGTCATCACCGGCCTGTCGCTGCTCGTGCTGTTCGTCGCGATGGAGCAGTTCTTCGGCTGGCCGCAGGGGCGGGGTGTCACGACGATCACGATCGCCCACATGACGCTGACGATGGCTTACGTCACCGTCATCGTGCAGTCGCGCCTGTCGACGCTCGATGATTCTCTCGAAGAAGCTGCGATGGACCTCGGCGCCCGGCCCGCCAAGATTTTCTTCCTCATCACACTGCCCATCATCGCTCCGGCGCTCGTGTCGGGATGGTTGCTCGCATTCACGATTTCTCTCGACGATCTCGTCATCGCCAGTTTCGTTTCGGGCCCCGGCTCCAGCACGCTGCCGATGGTGATCTTCTCCAAAGTCCGCCTCGGCGTCAGTCCCGACATCAATGCGCTCGCCTCGATCATGGTGCTCCTGGTGACCGTCGGCGTAGTCATCGCCGGCTTCCTCATGCACGCCCAGGAAAAGCGGCGGCAGCGGGACATGCAGATGGCGGCGGCGGGGGGAAAGTAGCCGCCGGTAGTGGCTGCACAACTGCGCACGCGCGGTCACTCGCGTGACTTTCGTCACTTTCGTCGCATGGCTCTGAAATCCAAACTTCCCCACGTCGGCACGACCATTTTCACGGTCATGACCAATCGCGCCCGCGAGATGGGCGCGATCAACCTCGCGCAAGGGTTTCCCGACTTCGACTCGCCGGAGCTGCTGAAGGAGTTGCTCGCGCAGAAGACGTCGGCGGGGCACAACCAGTACGCGCCGATGATCGGCGAGTCATCGCTGCGGGAGCAGATCGCCCGCAAGATGCAGGCGAACTACGGGCGTACTGTGAATCCGGAAGCAGAGATCACAATCACGCTCGGTGCTACCGAGGCGATCTTTTCGGCGATCAGCGCGCTCGTGCATCCGGGCGACGATGTGATCCTGTTCGATCCTTCGTACGATTCTTACGGGCCGGCGGTCATCCTCGCTGGCGGGCGACCCGTGCACATTCCGCTGCAAGCGCCGCATTTCAGGATCGACTGGCAACGAGTGCGCGAGGCCGTGACGCCGAAACTGCGCATGGTAATGATCAATACACCCCACAACCCCACCGGGATGATCCTGTCGGGCGATGATCTGAATCAGCTTGCGGAAGTGCTGCGACCGACGGATGCGTTCGTGCTCTCCGACGAAGTGTACGAGCACATGGTGTACGACGGAGCGCGCCATGCCAGTGTGTTCGGGCACGAGGAACTGTACGCGCGCGGAGTCGTCTGCTTCTCGTTCGGCAAGACGATGCATGCGACGGGGTGGCGCGTCGGCTATGCGATCGCGCCGCCGGACATCACTCGCGAGATCCGGCGCGTGCACCAGTTCAATACCTTCAGTATCGCGACGCCGTTGCAGCTCGCGATTGCGGAGTTCCTGAAGCAGCAGCCGAGCCACAGCAACGAGCTGTCTGGGTTCTACCAGCGCAAGCGCGATCTGTTCCTGCGCCAGTTGCAGGGATCACCGTTCCGCTGGATTCCGTCCGAAGGTACGTATTTTCAGCTGCTGGATTTCAGCGGCATCTCGTCGGTGCAGGATGCCGAGTTCGCTGACATCGTATTGCGAAGCGCGGGGGTTGCGTCGATCCCGGTGTCGCCGTTTTACCAATCGCCGCCGCATCTCGATGTCATCCGTTTCTGTTTCGCGAAGAAGGACGAAACATTGATCGAGGCGGCTGCGAAGCTGCGGCAGCTCGAGCGCGTCGCGTCATGACGCCTGCTGCACTCAAAGTCTCCTTGATCCAGACCGATCTTGCGTGGCATGACGCCGCGGCGAATCGTGACCGTTTCGATCATCTCCTGGCGCCGCTTGCGGGTCAGACTGATCTGGTCGTGCTCCCGGAGATGTTCAGCACCGGATTCACGATGGCGGCCGCCCAGGTGGCGGAGCCCGTCGAAGGCCCGACGACGCAGTGGATGCGGACGTTGTCGAAAGGCCTCGATGCCGTGGTCACCGGGAGCATCGTGACGCAGGATGGTGACCACTATTTCAATCGCCTGATCTGGATGCGCCCCGACGGTAGCCATGCGACTTACGATAAGCGGCATCTGTTTCGCATGGCGCTGGAGCACAAGCACTACGCGTCTGGCTCGAAGCAACTGCTGGTCGATCTGAATGGCTGGCGGATCTGTCCGCTCGTCTGCTACGACCTGCGTTTCCCCGTGTGGAGCCGTCACAGCGCGACGCATGCTTATGATGTGCTGCTGTACGTAGCGAACTGGCCGGAGCGCCGCCGCTATGCATGGCAAACGTTGCTGAAGGCGCGAGCGATCGAGAATCTCAGCTACTGCATCGGCGTGAATCGCGTCGGCACCGACGGTCTCGATGTCAGCTACACGGGCGACAGCGCTGCGCTCGATTTCATGGGCCAGCCGTTGATTCCGGACCTGGCAGGCGAGGCAGTGCAGACGGTGACGCTCGACTACACGGCGCTGAAAGCGTTCAGGGCAAAGTTTCCGGCGCACATGGATGCGGATGAGTTTGGGCTGAAATAGATGGCGACTGGGCAGAGCGCTCTTGCTGTGGGTCCGACTTTAGTCGGACGTCATCGCCGAAGGCGACAGAGCCGGCTCCGCCGGCCAACGTCCGGCTAAAGCCGGACCCACAACCAGAGGCAGCTTGTTGAACGGCTATGCCTAGTCCCCATCCGCTATCTGCTTCTTCTTCACCACGCCCAGCTGCTGCCCACCTCGAGCCGCAGTCCGACCGCCCAATCCGACTCCACAAACGGCGTCATGCCGGGGTTGTCGACGTACTGCAGATCCATCTGCAAGGCCAGCCAGTCCGTGATCTCTGAGCGATAGGTGAGTTCGTAGTTGTACTCGCGTCGCGTCGTTTCCGTGCCGGCGAGAGCCTCGGCCTGACGGAACGGATCGCCGAGTTCGGCGACGGCGATGGCGAAGCCGACTTGATCGGCGGCGCGCGAACCGACACCCGTGCGAGCGATGCCCGCGCCGTAGTAACGACGGATTGCATTGATGTGATCGTTCGCGACGCCAGTGCGCGCGAACAGTCGCGTGCCGAGGTCTTCGCCCTCGGAGAACAACAGTGGCGACTCGGCGATCAGGTAGTGACCCGCGTTGTCGTTGCGCTGCGCCGGCTCACCAGCAACATCCGTCGCCGTCAGATCGTCGAACTGCGCGGTGTAGCGCCAGTAGCCGCCACCGAAGCGCGCACCCGATTCGGTGCGATAGTTGAGCTCGCCCACGACGAGGGCGCCTTCGTCTGACGACAGGTGAATGCCGGAGCGGTCAGGACGATCGACGTCGCCGGGCACGCCGTCGAGCACGGCGGCCTGCACGGTCCACGCATCGAACGATTTGAGTGCGCGAACGCCAAGGCTGGTCGTCGGGAAGATCGAGGGGCCGTTCTCACCCGTCTGCGCAAAATCGGCGCCGATGCCGTGCGAGGGATTGATGAACAGGCCCGAGGTTTCGATGCTGTCGAACTCGGAGTTCAGATCGTAGAGACCGAACTTCACCGAGTTGTCGCCTTCGCCGAACTGCCACTGGGTCCAGAGCTCGTACAGGCGCACGGCTCGCGACGATTCGATGTTGCTCGTGCCCTGTGCGACGTTGGTCAGGTCCGAGATGCTGTGACCGTTGTTGTAGAGCAGGTAACCGAAGATCTGCAGGCCCGGCGCGCCGAAGCGAGCGCCGTCGAGGTTCACCGTCAGGTCGAGATTGTCGAGATAGCGGTTGCCTTGCGCGGCTCCGCCGGAAAAATTGCGCCAGGTTTCCGCCGTGTAAATGGCCTCGACCGACAGGGCATCGGAGCCCGTGCAATCGGTGCATTCGGATTCGGCGAGCGCCGGCGTCGCGGCGCAACTGAAGAGCAGGGCGAGCCAGGGGCGCATGGAGGCATCTCGCGGACGTTGCGGATACCTCCTGTATCGGCAGGGCTGGCCGCGCTCCGTGTGAGCGGCGTCACGCGGAGCGCGTCAGGGTTTCCCTGAAAAAGATGCCTGTGACTACTGCCACTGCGCTGCAGCAGCCATCCGTGCGCGGAACGGCTTGCGTTCGAACCACAGCAGGATGGCGGCGAGAGTGCCCGCACCGAACACCACGATGGCCAGCGCCCAGCGAATCTGTGATGGATCTTTGAGGATGTAATCGCTGATCAAGGGCACGAGCGCCGGACCGACGCCGATCCCCAGGAAGGCGTTGACGAAGAGATAGACCGCGGACACCTGCGCACGCATCTGATTCGGCGTCACCTGGTTGACCGCCATCGGGCCCATCGCAACGTAGCCATGGAAGGGGAAGCCCGCGATACACATTGCGACATACGCGAGGGTCACGTTCGGCATGAACGACGGCACGGTGCTGGTGATCACGATGAGGATCGCAACGATGAAGCACACGATGATCGGCGCATCGGTGTGGCCCTTTGCGGTCAGCTTGTCGCAAAGGCGTCCGAAGAAGAGGATGCCCGCGACGTTGACCGACAGAACGGAGATTCCCAGCACCTTGCCGACATCCGAAGGCGGGACGTCATAGGTGCGGTGGATCACTTCGGGCAGCCACGCGCCTACGGCGTAGCCGAGCATCGCAAACAGCGCGAGTGCGATGAAGTGCAGGCTGTAGAAGTGCCCGCTCTTGATCATGAACCGGACGACCTCGCGAAGCGGGATGTCGGCGGGCGCGTCCGCATTCGGCTCGGCTTTGATGAGACCGCGCCGCGCGGGTTCGCGCACTGTAAGGAGAAGGAGCGGCAGCAGCAGGCCCGGTGCACCCGTGACGATGAACACGAATTGCCACGCGCGAATCTCGCCGATCAACGGCAGCGTGAACGTCTTGCCTTCCCCGGTGACGGCGCCGACGACCAGTCCACCGACCAGCAGGGCAATGCCGCTGCCGATGGCGATTCCGAGATTGTAGATGCTGAAGGCGCGACCGAGCTTCTCGCGCGGGAAGGCGTCAGTGATCATCGAATACGCCGGCGGCGACAATGCGGCTTCACCTACGCCGACGCCCACACGCGCCAGGAACAGTTGCCCGAACGTCTTGGCCATTCCGCACAAGCTCGCCATCAGCGACCACACGATGACGCCGACTGCGATGATCGCCTTGCGATTCTTGCGATCCGCGAGCCAGCCGATGGGAATGCCGAGGAGGCAGTAGAACAGCGCGAAAGAGAATCCCGACAGCAGTCCGATCTGCGTGTCGGAGATTCCCAGGTCTCGTTTGATGGGGCCGATCAGCAGCGAAATGATCTGCCGGTCGATGAACGAGAACACGTAGAAGATCATCAGGACGAACACCAGGTACCAGGACTGGCCCGAGGTGGGATACGGAATCGCGCTTGAGGCAGGCGCTGCTGCCTGATTCTGATCGGTCACTCGAAAGCCCCCTGTACGTGTGCAGCGACTCCAGGTCGTTGCGACAGGGTCGTTTCGACAGGATGTCGCGATTGTTGTCGAGCGTCGGGCGCGGATCGATCAAGCGTCGACTTTGCCCCTCTTGCTGGGGCCTGCGCCGTCGAGGCCGATCATAGTTACTCGGCGCGGAGCCGGGAAGCAAAGAATTGGAAAACGAGGTATGCGTTTTTCGGCCTGCTGGTCGGGTTGAATCCGGGCTGCGGGTATCTCCCGCAGCCCGTGGACGCCGGGCGATGTCTACTGGTTGCCGCCCGTTGAGTTGTCCGGCCGAGGACCGCGCGGCCGAGCTTCAGTCAGCGCCTGGAACTTCGTCAGCTGCTGATCGCTCAGGATGCCGCGGAGCTTTTCGAGCGTTTCCTTCTGCGCCTCCTCGCGCTTCGCTTGCCATTCTTCGCGCGAAGGGCGGGTCTGCGAGTCGCGGGCCTGCTGCTTCGCCGCGGCCCGCTGTGCGAACTGCTCGTCCAGGACCTGCTTCACGGCGACCTTCTGGCCCTCATCGAGATCGAGCAGGACAGCCAGGCGTTCGATGTCAGGGCCGCGGTGACCGGGAGGCGGGCCGGGCGGTTCGGCAACGGCGCTGCCGACAGCGAGCAGCGCGATGGCTGCAAGGGTGATGCGGGTTTTCATTACGAATCTCCTGTTGAGGTGATGCGTAATGAATGTATCGATCGATGCGAGGCGCACGGGTAAGCAATAGTTACTTTTTGTAAGACCCGCTGACGGCGGGCCAAAGACAACCGGTCAACTGACCTGGGTCTTGCGTCCGCGCGGCAGCTTCACCACCGCTTCGAGTCCGCCTTCAGCTCGATTGGTGAGTGAGATCGAACCACCGTGCGCCTGCACGATGTCGCGGGCGATGCTGAGGCCGAGGCCGGTTCCGCCGGTGTCGCGATTGCGAGAAGCCTCGACGCGATAGAACGGTTCGAAGACGCGCTCGAGCTCTTCCGCGGGGATGCCCGGGCCATCGTCGCGAATCGAAACGACGAGCTCGTCGCCGTCGGCGATGGTCACGACGACCTGTGTCCCGTATTTCACTGCGTTGTGCAGCAGGTTCGAGAAACACCGCTTCAGGCTCTGGGCTTTAGCAAGCAGCGGCGCATCCGAGTGACCTTCGATGGCGAATGCTGCTCCCAGCTCCGCGAACTCTTTCTGGATCTCGCCGAGCAGATCGTCGACGACGATCGCCCGCTGCGGTTCCTCGTCGTTCAGTCCTTTGAACAGATTCAATGCACCCGTCACCATCCGGCTCATCTCGTCGATGTCGGCAACGAACCGGGCTTGCGCGTCCGTGTCGTCCATCGCTTCGGCGCGCAGGCGCAGGCGTGTCAGAGGTGTGCGCAAATCGTGCGACATCGCGGCGAGTACGCGAGTGCGGCTGTCGAGATAGCGATGCAGGCGTTCCTGCATCGTGTTGAATGCGTGCGTGGCATCGCGCAGTTCGCGTGCCCCTTTCTCCGGCAACGGCGGATGACTTTCTCCGCGACCGATTGCATCGGCGGCCCGCGCCAGGTCCGACAGGGGTCGCGTGATCGTGCGCGTCATCGCATAGAGCGCCAGTGCGAGCAGGCCCGTGAGCAATGCGAGATTGATGAATATCTGGCGCGGGAGCGGAGGGCCCGGTTGCGGTGCGAGCGTGCGAAACACGACGCTGTCGCCATCGGGCAGCGTCACGGATACGTCATACCAGCTGTCCGGCGACCTGGGGCTCGGCGGTCCACCTTCGGGAGGTGGGCGGCCCTCCGGCATCTGGAAGTTACCGGACACGGGAATGACATCGCGCCAGCGACCGCGGGCGTTCGAGATCTGGACCTGGTACTGAGGCCCGAGCTGCGTGCGAATCTTCTCCGCGAAGGCTTGTTGAATTCGCTGTGCTTCTTTGCGCGGATGCGGAGGTCCCGGTGGACGCTTGTTCTCCACGAGCCGCCGCTGGGTGCGATAAGCCTCTACCTGCGTCTGCCGCGCTTCGGCATCCAGCTTC
Source organism: Povalibacter uvarum (assembly GCF_014202975.1). Classification (GTDB taxonomy): domain Bacteria; phylum Pseudomonadota; class Gammaproteobacteria; order Steroidobacterales; family Steroidobacteraceae; genus Steroidobacter; species Steroidobacter uvarum. Next base: position 182,327 of record NZ_JACHHZ010000006.1, on the reverse strand, counting down.
ATGAGTTCGGTGCTGGCTTCGGCGATATTGTCAGCGGCGCTCCACGCGCCGCTTCTCCACAGCGCGAGATCCCGACGCTCATGGATGATCAGCACGACGATGACGATCAGCGCGACGCCGACTGCCGCCAGCAGGCCCGCGAGCAATCGACTGAACAGCGATTGCGGCAGCCCGATGCTCATTCCTGTTCGACCTCGACGCCGATGAGATAACCCTCACCGTAGATGGTCTTGATGATCTGCGGCGATCGGCCGCCGTCGCCGAGCACTTGCCTCAGGCGGCTCACGCGCACGTCGATGCTGCGATCGAAGGGATCGATGTCGCGACCGCTCGCGAGCTCGGCCAGTTGGACGCGGCTCAGGACGCGATGCGGATGCGCCAGCAGAATCGTAAGCAGCCGGAATTCAGCACCCGTCAGCGATACGACATTGCCGCTCTCGTTCGTGAGCGTCCGGGACGTGATGTCGAGCCGCCAGCCGGCAAACCGGTAGGCGCGCACTTCGTTGGGCAGCGGATCGCGCGGCGCATGAGCAGCACGACGCAGGACCGCGCGAATGCGCACAAGCAACTCTCGCGGATTGAACGGCTTTGCAAGGTAGTCGTCCGCGCCCACCTCCATGCCGACGATGCGATCGATGTCTTCACCGAGTGCGGTGAGCATGATGATCGGAACCTGCGAGCGAGTGCGGATCTCGCGGCACAGCGTGAGCCCGTCGTCTCCCGGCAGCATGAGATCGAGGACGATCAGGTCGATGTGAGTGTGCTCGATCGAACGGCGCAGCCCTTTCCCGTCCGCCACCGCCGTCGTGCGAAACCCGTTCTTTTCCAGGTAGTCGCACAACAGGCTGCGAATCTCGCGATCGTCGTCGACGACCAGGATGTGCTGCCGCTCCGTCATGCCAGCGTTATAGCAGACGACCGGGGTGTGGGATTTTCAGGGAGTTACGCAATTTGTAACCAAGTGTTAGGGAGAAGCGGTTGGCGGTTAGCCGTTAGCGGTTGGTCAGAGGCGCTCCGCGCTTGATGCGCGAAGGCCGGTCCGGAGGAGTGCGCAGGCAGCCTTCTGCCTGTGGGTCCGGCTTTAGCCGGACGTCATCGCCGAAGGCGACAGAGCCGGCTCCGCCGGCTAACGTCCGGCTGAAGCCGGACCCACAACAAGAGCCGATCCGTCGGCCTGATCTCATCCGGGTGCTGCCCAGTCACCATCCGCTATCCGCTTCTATCCCTTGCGTGCCTCCAAAGCCTCCCATCGGTCGAACTTCTGCTGGAGGAGCCCATCGATGTCCTCCGAACGCTTGCGGTCGGCTTTGATCTGGTCCGGGCCCTGGCGGTGATAGTCCGCGCTGCTCATGCGGGCCGTGAGGTCCTGCTGTTCCTGCTCGAGCTGCTCGATTTCCTTGGGCAGCTGTTCCAGTTCGCGGGCTTCCTTGTAGCTGAGTTTTGCAGGGGCCGCGGAGGCAGCGGCGGGTGCGGGTTTGATCTCGGCTTTCGCCTTTGGGGCAGGGGCAACGACGGGTGCTCGTCGCTGGGCGAGCCAGTCCGTGTAGCCGCCGACGTACTCCTGCCACTTGCCGTCGCCTTCGGCGACCAGCGTCTGGGTGACGACATTGTCGAGGAAGGCACGATCGTGGCTGACGAGCAGCAGCGTGCCTGGGTACGTCTGCAGCGTGCTTTCGAGCAGTTCGAGTGAGTCGATGTCGAGATCGTTGGTCGGCTCGTCCATCACGAGAATGTTGGCGGGGCGAGCGAACTGCCGCGCGAGCAGCAGCCGGTTGCGTTCGCCGCCGGAGAGTGCCTTTACCGGTGAGTTCGCGCGCTGCGATGGAAAGAGGAAGTCGGCGAGATAGGTGATCACGTGCTTGCGCTCGGTGCCGATCTCGATCCAGTCGGAGCCGGGGCTGATCGTCTCGACGACGGACTTCTCCGGATCGAGCTGTTCGCGCATCTGATCGAAGTACGCGACCTGCAGGTTGGTGCCGAGCCGGATCGACCCCGCGTCGGGCTGCAGGCTGCCGAGGATCAGCTTGATCAGCGTGGACTTGCCGGCGCCATTCGGGCCGATGAGCCCGAGCCGGTCGCCGCGCATGATTCGCATCGACAGATTGCGTACGAGGACCCTGTCGCCGAAGCGCTTGTTCACGCCTTCGAGCTCCGCGACGAGCTTGCCGGAGCGCTCGCCTGAATCGAGCGTCAGCTTCACGTCGCCGAGTCGTTCGCGACGAGCAGCACGCTCTTCGCGCAGCCCTTCGAGTCGACGCACGCGACCTTCATTGCGGGTGCGGCGCGCCTCGATGCCTTTGCGGATCCAGACTTCTTCCTGCGCCCAGAACTTGTCGAACTTGCGATTGACGACTTCTTCGGCGGCAAGCTGCTCGCTCTTCCGCGTCTCGTATGCGGCGAAGTTGCCGGGATACGAGCGAAGCAGGCCACGGTCCAGTTCCACGATGCGCGTCACGACGCGATCGAGGAATGCGCGGTCGTGCGTGATGATCACGGCTGTCGGCCCCTTGATCAGCAGATCCTCGAGCGCGGTGATGCCGTCGATGTCGAGATGGTTGGTCGGTTCGTCGAGCAGGAGCAGGTCGGGCTGCAATGCGAGTGCGAGGGCGAGTGCCGCACGCTTGCGTTCGCCGCCTGATGTGGTCCGCGGTGCGCGATCGGGGATGACTGCGAAACGATGCAGAAACTCATCGAGCCGCGCCTCGATTCGCCAGCGCTCGCGTTCGTCATGCACGGCGTCGAATGCGCCGCGCATGACCAGGCTTTCGCGAAGCGAGCCGGCCTCGGGCAGCTCGGGTTCCTGTTCGACCATGACGACGCGCAGGCCGTCCTGGGTCGCGAGCTCGCCGTCATCGAGCGGCGCCTGCCGGGCGATGATCTTGAGAAGCGAGGACTTGCCGGTGCCATTGCGTCCGATCAGGCCGATGCGCTCCCCATCCTGGATGGCGAGGTTGGCGCGATCGAGGAGGGGATGCAGGCCGTAGGCGAGCTCGGCGTTGCGGAGCGTGAGTAGAGGCATTCAGTGACGATTGGGTCGGAGCGGCGGAGGGCGGCTATTCTGGCCCGTCACCGCTCACCCGTCACTCGTCATGTTTTCCGGTCGGATGGATCTTCAGAAACGCCTGCACCGCCTGCTCCACATGCCTGTCGCGCATCCCCGCATCGACCCTGCTGCCAAGGGCCGCCATGAACACGAGCTGACCCTGGACGAGGGCAATGAACTGCGATGCCGCGAGCGGGCAATCGTCGATCTTCATTGAATGATGCTCCGCCAACTCGGCGATGTAGCGGGCCGTGCCTTCGAGCAGCCCGGGCATGCCCGCTTCCAGCATTGCCTTGCGCAGGCCGGGAAAGTGCGGGGCTTCATGCACGCAGATGCGATACACCGACAGGCCGTCTTCGGAAAGCATCCGGCGCAGCATGTGGGTCGCGAGTGCCCGCAGGTCCGCTTCGGGTTCGCCGCCGCTCGTGGGTGGACGAGGGCGCGCGTCCGGGAAAAATCTTCTGGCGCGCTGGCAGAGGACTGACTCGAACAACGCCTCCTTCGTGCCGAACTCCGCGTACAGCGTTGCCAGCGATCCGCCGGCTTCGCGCACGATCGCGTTGACGCTCGTCTTCGCAAAACCCTGCTTCAGGAACATGCGCTCGGCAGCCGCAATGAACTGTTCCCGACGCGCGGCGAGCTGCCGGGCGCGCGTGTTGGCGACGGTGATGCTCCGCACCGATGCGATCACGGCTGTTCCTCGATGGCCTTCGTCGGTGCGGCCGCCGGCGATTCCTTGCGACGGCGTGCGACGAGAACGAAGAACAGGGGCACGAAGACGGTGGCGATGAACGTCGCGAGGATCATGCCGCCGAATACACCCGTGCCCATCGATTGACGCGCAGCCGCGCCGGCGCCAGTGGCGACTACGAGCGGAACGACACCCAGCACGAATGCCAGCGACGTCATCACGATGGGGCGGAAACGCAGTCGGGCCGCTTCCCTGGCGGCTTCGATGGCTGACATTCCCTGCAGGTAGCCCTGCTGGGCGAACTCGACGATCAGGATGGCGTTCTTCGCCGCGAGGCCGATCAGCACCACGAGCCCGATCTGGAAGTAGATGTCGTTCTCGAGACCTCGCAGGGCGACGAAGCCGAGCGCACCGAGAACGGCGAACGGTACCGCGAGCAGCACCGACGTCGGCAACAACCATCGGCCGTACAGCGCCGCAAGGATCAGGAACACCATGACGAGCGCGAATCCGAACGCGAAGATCGAAGCGCTGCCGGCGCGCTTTTCCTGATACGCCTGCCCGGTCCAAGCGATCTGATAGCCCTCCGGCAGTCGGGCGGCGACTTCCTCGACAGCGGCGATGGCCTGGCCCGAGCTCACGCCCGGCTTGCCTGCACCGTTCATGCGCGCTGCGACGTAACCGTTGAAACGTTCGAGCAGTTCGGGGCCGACGATCTCGCCGACGCGGATCAGCGCCTTCAGCGGCAGCATCTCGCCGCTCGTCCGCGAACGGACGTACACGTTGCCGAGATCTTCGGGATCGTTGCGGAACGGGGCTTCAGCCTGCATCTGCACACGGAAGGTGCGGCCGTAGACGTTGAAGTCGTTCACATACAGCGCGCTCATCGTGCTCTGCAGTGCCTCGAAGACTTCCTCCACCGGGACGCCGAGTGCGAGCGCCTTCTCGCGATCTACTTCGACGCGTAACTGCGGTACGCCTGCGCGGAAGAATGCGTTCACGTTCGTGAGTGACGGATGCTGCCCCAGCTCTTCCTGGAAAGAGCGCATGACGTCAGCCAGTCGGGTCGGGTCGGAATCGGTGCGCGACTGCAGATACATCTCGAAGCCGCCTGCTGTGCCGAGGCCGCGAATGGCCGGCGGATTGAATGCCTGCGCATTGCCGTCGCGGATCTGTCGCGCTTTCGCGTTGACGTTGCGCGCGACTTCCGCAGCAGGCACGTCGCGATCGTCCCAGGGCTTGAGGATGATGAAGAGCGTACCCGCGCTGCTGCGCGTACCGCCGCCGACGATGTCATTGCCGTTGATGACGTTGACGTGCTCGACCTCATCGATCCCCGCGAGCATCTGCTGGAACTGTGACGTCACTTTACCCGTGCGTGTGAGCGTCGCGCCGTCAGGCAGCTGGACATTGCCGATCAGGTAACCCTGATCTTCGGGCGGTACGAAGCTGGTGGGAATGCGCCACAGCAGGAAGCCCGCGATCGCGATGACGCCAGCGAAGATGGCGAGCGAGCGGCCGCGATAGGAGAGGGCCTGGTCCACGCTCTGCAGGAATCGACGCGTCGTCGCGGCGAACGCGTTGTTGAACCAGCGGAACCGCGGCGAGTCGTGATGCGCTTCGCGCAGCAGGATGGCGCACAGGGTCGGTGTCAGCGTCAGTGCCGTGAAGCCGGAGATGACGACGGCGATGGCAACCGTCACCGCGAACTGTCGATAGAGCTGGCCGGCCAGTCCGCCGAGGAACGCGACCGGCACGAATACGGCGCACAGCACGAGCACGATCGCGATGACTGCGCCGGACACCTCGCGCATGGCTTCGATGGAAGCCTCGAGCGGCGATTTCTTCTCTTCGCGCATCAGGCGCTCGACGTTTTCCAGCACGACGATGGCGTCGTCGACGACGATGCCGATCGACAAGACCATCGCGAACAGCGTCAGCGTGTTGATGGAGAACCCCGCCAGCCAGAGTCCGGCGAACGTGCCGATGAGCGAGACGGGCACCGCGACGATGGGGATCAGGGTCGCGCGCCACGATTGCAGGAAGAGGAAGACGACCAGCAGCACCAGGACGCCGGCCTCGATGATGGTCTTCGTGACTTCGCTGATGGATTCGGAGACGTAGCGTGTCGGATCGAACGGCGTGAGGTAGTCGACGCCCGGGGGGAACGACTTCTTGAGCTCCTCCATCTTTGCGCGCAGGGATTCGGCCACTTCGAGCGCGTTGCCGCCGGACTGCATGAACGTCGCCATGCCGATCGACGGCTTGCCGCTCAGCATGTTGTACGTGTCATAGCTCTGGGCGCCCAGCTCGATTCTCGCAACGTCCTTCAGGCGCAGCACGCCGCCGCCGGGCTGTGCGCGAATGACGATCTCGCCGAATTCTTCCGGCGCCACGAGGCGTCCGCGCGCGGTTACCGTGTAAACGATGCTCTGCCCGTCGACGGCGGGTTCGGCTCCGATCTTGCCGGCGGCGTACTGGGTGTTCTGGTTGCGCAGCGCGTTCGCGATGTCGCTGACCGTCAGGCCGAGCTGCGCGAGACGATCCGGCCGCAGCCAGATGCGCATCGAGTAGTCGCGCGCGCCGAAGATCGAAACGTCGGCGATGCCCGGGACGCGCTTGAGCTCATCGAGCAGCGAGATCGTCGCGTAATTCGAGAGGAAGAGGGTGTCGCGACTGTTGTCCGGGGAAACGAGCGTAACGAGCAGCAGGATGTCCTGCGATCGTTTCTGAACCGTCACACCGTTGCGGCGGACTTCGTCGGGAAGTCGCGGCAATGCGAGCTGCACGCGGTTGTTGACGTTGAAGACGGCGGTATCGATGTTCGTGCCGACGTCGAATGTCGCGGTGATCGACATGTCGCCCGTCGACGAAGACGTCGAATTGAAATAGAGGAGGTTCTCGACACCCGACAGGCGTTCTTCGATGGGCGCCGCGACGGTTTGCGCGATCGTCTCGGCGCTGGCGCCGGGATAGCTCGTGTTGATGACGACCGTTGGCGGCGCGATGTCCGGGTACTGCGCGACCGGCAGAATGAACGCGGCGACCAGGCCCGCGATGACGATGATGATCGCGGTGACGCCGGTCAGCACCGGCCGGTGAATGAAGTACGTCGAGACCATATCAACCGCCCGCGGAGGTCGCGGCGGCGGGGGTGCCGGCCTGCACGGCCACGCCCGGGCGCAGCTTCATCAGGTTGTCGACGATGATGGCGTCGCCAACGGCGAGTCCCTTGCGAATGATCCAGTCGCTGCCGGTCCATGCGCCGACCTCCACTGCACGCTGCGTCGCCTTGCCATCGGGTCCGACGACCCAGACGAAACGGCCGAGGCTTCCCTGCAGTACCGCGGTCTGCGGCACGGCGACGATCTGCTGGCTGCCTGCTTCGAGTCGAACCGTTGCGAACTGTCCCGGCAGAACCTGCAATTGCGGGTTCGGAAATTCGGCGCGCGCCTGGACGGTGCCGAGCTGCAGATCGACGGTCGATCCGGCGAAATTCAGGCGGCCCGGCGCTTCGTAAACACGACCGTCCGCGAACACCAGTTGCACGCGGATCTTGTCGTCGGGCGTGCGGCGCACACTTTCGTGCTCCAGTTCGGAGAGTGCAAAGCGCACCCACACCGGATTGGTCTGCGACATCGTGGTCAGCAGGCTGCTGTCCGTGTTGGCGGTGACGAGACTGCCTTCGGAATGCAGTGCACGACCCGTGACGCCTGAGATCGGGGCGGAGACGGATGTGTAGGACAGATTCAGTTCGGCTTCGCGAACACGGGCTCGCGCGGCATCACGAGCGGCCGTGGCCGATTTGTAGGAAGTCTGGGCTTCTTCGGCGACTCGCTGACTGACCGCGGAGTTCTTGTAGAGACCAGCTACGCGATCTGACTCGCGGCGCGCCTGCTCTTCGTTCGCGGTCGCTTGGTCAGCGTCCGCGCGTGCCTGCGCCAGCGCGATCTCGAAGGGTGCGCGTTCGATCTGGAACAGCGGAGCGCCGGCCCGCAGGAATGCGCCTTCGTTATAGAGGCGCTTTTCAACGATGCCCGAGACCCGGGCGCGGATCTCCACTTCCTTTGCGCCCTCGGTGCGGCCGACGACCTCAATGGAAAGGGGGACCGTACGTTCTTCGATCGTCTTCACGGTGACCGGGATCGGGTCACCGCCCTGGTTATCCGGGGCTTTGTTGCATGCGCAAAGAAGGCCGACGCAGGAAAACGCGGCAAATACGCGCAGAGCGGAGAGGTATCGCACGGACAACTCGACAGGAAAAGGCGACGGACAATTAGTGTAGCAGCCGCTACACGAGTTTTCAGTTGCGGCAAGTGCTGGAAATCCGGCCGCTGACGACATTGGTAACGAAGGATCCACACTTCTTTGCGGGCATCCCCCGTTCAGCACAATGCAGCACGCGGCCTCATCCATTCACTCAAACGTCGCTAGGCAAGGTTCGGCGACAAGTTCGTTCCGGCGCACAAGGGCCGCGCTTGTGATGGTCGCACTCTTGCGTCTCGCCGCAGCCATAGCAAACTCGCGGCGCGACAACGGAATGATCGCGCAGCCCGGCTCGAGACCGGACAAGCGGCAGCGCTGCTGGGATGGGCGCTTCCGACGATGTGACCGAGAAGATTCCATCAGACGATGATCCGTGACGACGATCGATTTCTTGCCCTCATCGATTCCTTTCAGCGTGCCGCCCTCGACGGGAACTGGTATCCCGCGCTGGAGGCGCTTGCCCGTGCGACGGGCTCGCGTTCGGGACAGCTGATCGCTCTCGGTGCCGATGCCACGGTACCGCTGAATCTGCTGACGGATGTGCCGGAGGAGATGGTGCGGCAGTTCGTCGAGTGCAACGGTGGCGATCCCGCGGTCAATCCGCGTGTGCGCGCCGGGATGGATGCGCCGGTGCTCCGCGCGCTGGCCGAAGAGGATTTCATCACTCGCGACGAATACGACCGCAATCCGCACTATCAGGAGTTCGCGGTTCCCGCGGACGTGCCTTACATCTGTCTCGCGACCCTGGATCGAACGGCCGACCTGCTCGTTGGCCTGGCCGTGCTGCGGTCGAAAGAGCAGGGACACATCACCCGCGAACAGCGCGATTTGTTCCAGGCTCTCGCGCCGCACGTGCGATCCGCGGTACGCCTGCACATGCAGATGGCTGGCAACGGTGAGGCCGTGCTGGCCGATGCGATGGATGCGCTGGCGATCCCTGCGTTCGTTTGCGACAGCGCCGGTGTCGTTAAAAAACTGACAGCGGCCGCGGAGAAGCTCGTCGACGGAGAATCCGGGCTGGAATTGCGTCAGGGCCGGCTGACTGCGAAGGTGTCGGAAGATACACAGGCTCTCGAATCCGCCATCCGAGCGGTCTCTCATTCGGCGCTGGACATTCGAACGCCTGCGACACGCACAGTCGTGGTGCGCGGTGCAGCTGATGATCCCGCTCTCGTGCTCGATGTGGCTGCGCTGCCTTCGAGTGGACTGCATCCTCTTCTGGGAACGCGTGTACTTGTCGCAGCCCGAGGCCCGCGTGGCGAGGGCGAGCAGAAGTCGGCACTGCTTCAGAATGTGTATGGACTCACCGCTGCCGAAGCCGATGTTGCCTCGTATCTGATTGCAGGCAGGAACGCAGCAGCGATTGCCGCTGCTCGCGGTGTGGCTGTCGGCACCGTGCGCCTGCAGATCAAGGCGCTCCTCTCCAAGGTCGGTGTCAACCGACAGGCCGAGCTCGTCGCAAAGCTCGGTCAGCTCTAAAGCGCGCTCAAGAACTCGTTGTGAACTGCTTCTCGCGCACGCGTGTCGCGTGCGTGATTGGGTTCACATGCGCTTCGATCGCGATCTGTGTGCGTGTTCACGCTTCACTTCCCGCTTGATTCAGCGCACCGCGCGCAGCACGCCTTGCAGTGAGCGTGCGATCACAAATTCCGAACGCGGCGCAGCGCATATCCAATTTTGGGAATGCCACTGGAACCCCCGCTCACTAGTTTCCGCGACCGAACGCGGTGACACCCGCGACGACCTACAACGAAACGAATCAATCTGCAGGAGACATGGAGATGACACTGCCCGGATCGAAGAGCCGCAGCCGCAAGCTGGCTGCGCTGTGTTCACTGATTCTCGCGACGCAGCTCGCCGCATGCGGCGGCAGCGACGACAACAACGACACCACTCCGCCTCCCTCGAGCGGCGGCGGCAACGTCACTCCGCCCCCGCCACCTCCGCCCCCGCCGCCCCCGCCGCCTCCGCCTCCGCCCGAGACCGTTTCGCTCACGCTGAGCGGCAAGGTCACTGACGAGCCGATCGCGAACGCCGAAGTGACGGCGACGGTCGGATCGGAAACGTTCACCGCCACGGCCGATGCCGATGGCGTCTACAGCCTCGAGATCGAAATCGAAGAAGCCAACGTAGGCCAGTTCGTGACGCTCAGCGCGCGCGGCGTGGGCGAGCAGTCGTTCGTCGAGTTCAGATCGCTGGCCGGTTCGTTCGAATCGCTGTTGACGGCTGCGGGCAACGACGATGTGCTCGACAGCGCCGAGAACTTCTCGACGCAGATCACCAACGTGAGCACGGCACAGGCTGTGTTCCTGCAGCAGGCCAACGGTGGCGAGCCGATCACGACGAACGCAGCGCTTCAGAGCGCGGCGTCGCTGGTCAACGCGCAGGACGTTCTCGATCTCGCTGCGGCGATCAAGCTCGCGGTGGATGACGCCGAGAACAATCCGCTCCCCAACGGAACGACGTCGATCCTCGCGCTCGTGAGCGATTCGACGGCTCGCCAGAGCTTCGTCAACGAGGTGTATCAGAACGATCCGGCTGCGTTCGCGGCGGCCCAGGTGGCGATTGCGCGCGATCCGGAGCTCGGTCAGGACGCCACTGCGCTGCAGCGCTATCTCGACAACGAGGGCTTCACGACGGCGATGCTGTCCACGGATGCGCTGTTCACGTTCAACTACACCGGTCGCGTCTCTCACTTCGACCTGTGGGCGGACGGCAAGGGCTCCGAGAGCTCGGAAACGTACGATCAGTCGTTCACTTGGGAACTGGATGGTTCGACGATCAAGGTGACCTACGACGAGCCGGTGCAGACGGTCAGCTACGACACCGTCAGCTGCAACGGACACGTTGCCCAGATCCAGGCCGTCTATGTCAGCAATGGCGTGGAGCTGACGCTGCTCAACGAGCGCAGCGTTGCGATCACGACGACCAGCGAGATCACTTATCCGACCTGCGAATCGCTCAACACGGAGCAGACGGCGACGGTTGCACGTACCGTACTGGCCATGGACAACTTCGACGTGATCGGCGTCGAAGAGCTGAAGGACAACGCCCAGACGATTTATGTGTGGGACAGCCGTCAGCACAGGGTCGTTGCCGACGTGGCTGAAATCCATGCCGACGGCACGGGCCGCGCGCTCATCACGGGTCAGGACTTCACCTGGGAGCTGAATGCCGATGGCGGTGATGACGAGATCGGCAAGATCGTCGCTCTGCAGTTCGAGGGCTGGAGCGCCGAGTACCTGTCATTCCGCGACATCGATGCACTCGCCAGCGATCTGTTCTGGGAAGTGCGCGTGGGCGAAGACGGTGAGGGCGGCGTGTACATGGGCGCCGGCGCTTCTGTGTTTGCCGATCCTGAGTACGCAGTCGAGTTCACGGCAGAGGACGTCGTCGGCCGCTTCTATCAGTTCGGCAAGGGCGATGAGACCACCGGCGATGCGCGTCTCGGCGGCTTCCGCCTGCGGTTCGACGCCGACTTCACGGGCGCCCAGGAAGTCGACTTCATCGGCGACAACGATGCGGTCGTCGTCGACGCAGCCGCAACGTTCCGCTGGAGCATCACGGAAGGCCCGGTCGGTGTGGAAGTCGTCGTGAGCCGCACGTTCAACTGGGAGACCGAGCAGTACAACTGCGAAGTCGGCAGCGCGAGCTGCATCGTGTTCGACGAACGCCGCATCATCCCGATCGTTGCGGATGACGCCCGCGTGTACTGGATGGAAGTGCGCCGGTTCACATCCCAGGGGGCGGTGAACGAGAACACCCCGCAGACGCAGCTGGTTCGCTTCTATGACTATGAGCCGTTCGCCGCGCCCGCCGGGCTGGCGTCGAAGCTCACGGTGAGCAAGCCGGCGACCAAGCAGCGTGCATCGTTGCGCGGTGCCGCGCAGCGCTGATCAGATCGGCAAAAGCCGAGTCGGAAGAGGGGCGCATTCGCGCCCCTTTTTTTTGAGTCCATGCCTTCGGCCTTGAGCGTCGCCGCCAGGAAGTTCATCCTGCCCGCATGAAGATCGCCAAGCCTCTGCTCCTCATCACGACCCCTATCGGCCTTGCCTTCGGGCTCTACGAGGCGCATCGCCTCGCTGGCGGCCTCGTCTTCATCATGGCGGCCCTCATCGCTGTGATGGGCGTTGCGATGGCGTCGGTGGTGATGACGATCCGGAGGGAGAAGAAGAGGGATGAGGAGGCGAAGAAGAGGGATGAACTGATGAAGTGATGAGGCAGTGGTCTGGTCTTGTTGTGGGTCCGGCTTCAGCCGGACGTTAGCCGGCGGAGCCGGCTCTGTCGCCTCGGCGATGACGTCCGGCTGAAGCCGGACCCACAGCAAGACGCGTGACAAGAGATCCTCCTACTCAGGCCTCAAGCCTCCCTCTTCTCAATCACCATACTCTGCACCGCCCGCCCGAAATACCCGCGCTCGTCGCCGAGGCGGGCGAACGCGATACCTGCGCCGTTGTCGCCGAGCCAGGTCTGGGCATCGAGCAGGATCCATTCGCCGAGCGGCATTCTCGCCAGGCTGACGGTGAGGTCAGCGTTGAGGAACGTCCATTCGTCGAACTTGAGCACCGAAGACACGCCGTTGCAGAAGTCCGCGGTCATCGCGGCTCGCATGAGCGCTGAGATCGGCTGACCTTCGATCACGGGACGTTCCGCGCGAAACCAGCATGCGCCAGGACCGAGCGTGCGGAAGCCGCCCCGCACGATCCGCAGCGACAATCCATGGATGAAGGCGTTGGACGCTGATCCGATGAGCTGCGTCGGCGTTTCGCCGCCCCCGGGGCCTGGCAGTTCGATGCGTTCGTCTTCGATGTCATCGGGCAGTTCCAGCGAGGACGCGCGAATCTTCAGCACGCTTGCACGCGTCACCTCGACGCCGTTGGCAAGCAGCGTGATCGAACACAACTGGATCTTCTTGCCTTCGCGAACGACCTCACTGCGGATCTCGAGCGGTGCGATCGGCACCGGCCGCAGAAGATCGATCGTGATCCTTGCGACCTGCATCGGCTCCCGTGTCGGAATCTTCTCCGCTGCCCAGCTCACGAGCGAAGCGGGCGCGCCGCCGTGTTGCATATCCGCGCTCCACGGACCCGCCGCACAACTATGCGTGTGTGCGATGTTGCCCTCGACGCGATACAGGTAGTCCATGCAGCGATCTCCAGTCCGATACAGGCATCCAGTGTGCCTGCGAACCGTCGCCGTGCGCTATGAGGCCATCTGCCGGAGGATGTCGGCAGTGGCTTGATCTGCAGGGAAGAACGCTTCGATCGCCAGTTCGGCGAGCGTCACGTCGATCGGTGTGCCGAAGACGGTCGTCGTGCTGATGAAGTTGAGCGTGCCGTGCGGCGTCGTGAGGCTGAGCGGCACGATGACGTCGCTGCCATGCGCCGTGACATCGCTTCGCTTCGGAGGCGCAGCAGACGGATACGTCGTCAGTTCCTTCAAGAGATCGTTCAGCACTGCGTCCGCGGAGACTTCGATCTGTCGCCGCAATCGCGCGAACAGATGTTCGCGCCACTGGGCTGCGTTCGCGATGATCGGTGCGATGCCTTGCGGATGCAGCGTGAGTCGCAGGACGTTGATCGGCGGCTGCAGGAGTTCCGGGCTCGCACTCGACATCAGTAGTCCGACCATCCGGTTCGCGGCGACGAGATTCCAGTGACGATCGACGGCGAGCGCGGGGTAGGGCTCGTGACCCTTCAGAACGAGGTCGACTGCCCGTCGTGCCGCCTGCAGCGCCGGGTCATCGAGTGAACGCGCGGCGAAGACCGGCGCGAAGCCCGCTGCGACCAGCAGCTCATTGCGTTCGCGCAATGGCACATCGAGCAGTTCGGAGAGCCGCATCAGCATTTCGCGGCTCGGTTGCGCGCGGCCCGTTTCGACGAAGCTGAGATGACGTGTCGAGATCTCCGCTTCGGTGGCGAAATCGAGCTGGCTCATCCGGCGACGCTGGCGCCATTCGCGCAGCAGTGTGCCGACCGGGCGCAGGGCGGTGGCGTTCTTCGGATTGATCATGGGCTGACGATATCACGCGCTCGCAGGAGGGCCATTACCTGCCGGGTAATCGCTTGTGCGACGCGAGCCCGGCAATGATCACCCCATCGCCGCAACGAACAGTCATCGCATCGGCTCGCGCGGTGAGGCCGATGACAAAGAGGAACTCGTCATGTCGCAGATTCAATCGTCGCTCTTTCTCCGTCGCGTCCTGCTCGCCGATGCCGCTTCCTGTGTCGCGTTGGGAGTGCTGCTCGTTGCGTTCTCAGGATTTCTCGGAACGTTGCTGAGCCTGCCGTCCGATCTGCTGTTCGAGGCAGGCGTGGTGTTGCTGCCGTTCGCAGCCTTCGTGGGCTACGTCTCGTCGCGGTCATCGATTCGTCGCGGCGCGGTGTGGGCGATCATCGCCATCAATGCAGTGTGGGTGGTGGAGAGCTTTGCAGTGCTCGCACTCGACTCGATCGCGCCGAATGCGTTCGGCCATGCGTTCGTGATCGGCCAGGCGCTCTTCGTCGCTGCGATCAGCGTGCTCGAGTTCGTGGGCCTGCGCCGCTCGGCGACTGCGGCGACCGCGTAAATATGCGGAACGGATAGCGGCTCCGCGGGTTGTACCGGGGTACAACCCAGGAGCTCCAAGCCATGTATCGAGCATTTCCCGTTCTGTCCCTTGCCGTTCTGCTCGCTGCCTGCGGCGATCGATCCGCTGCCCCCAATTCGCCGACAGAGACGACTCCGCCGCCTCCCGCGGCCACGGATCCGGCACCGCCGGTTGCCGATGGATCACCGACAACGGGGCCGACAGCGGGAGATGGCCAGCCGCTAGGGGCAACGGCGGAGCTCAAAGCGACTCAGGGCAACGGGGTGTCCGGGACCCTCATGCTCCAGCCCTCTGGGCCGGGTGTGCAGATCACAGGCACGATCAGCGGCCTGACGCCCGGTTCGACCCATGGATTCCACATTCATGAGAACGGCGATTGCAGCGCCCCCGATGCAAGCAGCGCCGGCGAGCACTACAACCCGTCCGGTCAGCCCCACGGTGACCCGGCGACGGTAAATCGGCACCTGGGTGACATGCCCAACATCACGGCCGACGACCAGGGCGCAGCGCAACTGACGGCCAACATCGGTGGCCTGAGCCTGCGGACCGGACAGCCCAACGACATCGTGGGCCGTTCGATCGTGATCCACGAAAAGGCGGATGACTACCAGACGCAGCCGTCGGGGAATTCGGGGAAGAGGATTGGCTGCGCCATTATCAAATGACCGCGGAGGCACGTGCGGTCATCCCCGCGAGAGCGGGGATCCATCCGGGGCGGCCAGCTAGCCAGCCCGCCAGAGAAGAGCCCGCCTCGTCATTCCCGCGAACGCGGGAATCCATTCGAGACAGAGGCATGGATCCCCGCTTTCGCGGGGATGACGGAGCACACTCGTCCCTGAGCTTCACACTCGTCCCCCTATGATCTCCGCCCTCCTGGCCTTCCTGCATCACTCCGCGGCCTTCATCCTTGTCGGCGCGCTCATGACCGAGCTCGTGCTCATCAGAGGAGAGCTGAATCTAGTGTCCGCGCGATCGCTCGCGCGCATGGATGGCGTTTACGGTGCCGCTGCGGTCGTGCTGCTCATCGTGGGGTTTCTGCGTGTGTTCTACACGGAGAAGGGTGCTGCGTATTACTTCGGCAGCGGTCCGTTCCTGGTCAAGATCGTCCTGTTCGCCGTCGTCGGCGTCATGTCGATCGGTCCGACGCGCGAGTACCTTTCCTGGCGGAGCGCGCTACGTCAGCAGCAGATTCCGGTGCTGGAGGACGCCAGGCGTCGTTCGATCCGGCGGGCGATTCACGTCCAGCTGACCCTGCTTGTCGTGATCATGCTGTGCGCTGCGTTGATGGCACGGGGGATCGGCTTCATCGGTTGACGCTGCGGCCGGTCTGCTGATTCACTGCGGGCGGCCTCGCTCTATCCCAAGGACTTCGATTGTCAGCCGATTCTCCGACCGCGGCCGCTGCGTCGCCGCCTCGTTCCTTCGCTGCGCTCCGGCACCGCGGCTATCGCGGTTTTTTCTTCAGCATGGCCGGCGCGATGATGGCGGACAGCATCGAGCACGTCATCAGCTACTGGGTCATCTTCGAGAAGTTCAATTCACCGGCGCTCAACGGCTTTGCGATCGTGTCGCACTGGCTGCCGTTCCTGTTGTTCTCCGTCTATGCGGGCGCGCTGGCCGATCGTTTCGATCCGCGGCGGCTGATCCAGATCGGCATGGTGATCTTCATGCTCGTGTCGATCGCGTGGGGTGTGCTGTTCCTCACGGATACGTTGCAGATGTGGCATGCGGCAGTTCTGCTCGTCGCGCACGGCATTGCCGGTGTCTTGTGGAGTCCGCCTTCGCAGGTGCTGCTGCACGACATCGTTCCGCGCGACCAGCTGCAGAGTGCGGTGCGGCTCAACGCAACGTCCCGCTATCTTGGAATGCTCTTCGGTCCGGCGGTGGGCGGAGGCATTCTGCTGCTGCTCGGGCCCGAGAAAGGAATCCTGTTCAACGCGCTGTTGTATCTCCCGACGATTCTCTGGCTGTGGAAAGCTCCCTACGGGCCGAAGTTCCGGACGGAGCAGGGGCCGCCGCCGCGAGCAATCCGCGGTCTGACGGACATCATTGCGGCAATACGAAACGTGGCCGCCGATCGCACGCTGCTGTCGATGACATTGCTGGCCGGCGGGGCATCGCTGTTCGTGGGCACGGCCTATCAGGCGCAGATGCCGGGGTTTGCGCACGACCTTGGGCATGGCGACGCGGATCTGTCCTACAGCCTGCTGTTGTCCGCCGACGCAGCCGGTGCGCTGACCGCAGGCCTGTTACTCGAGAGCCGCGGTCTTCTGCAGCCCAATCCTCGGACCGCATTCCTGCTGGCAATCGTCTGGTGTTGCGCGCTGGCCGGTTTCGCGATGTCCAATGTGTACGGTTTGTCGATGGCGTTGCTGTTCGTCGCCGGGTTCGTTGAACTCTCGTTCTTCTCGATGGCACAGACCCTCGTACAGTTGCGGGCGCCACCGGAGGTTCGTGGCAGGGTCATCGGTGTCTATTCCATGGCCGCGCTGGGCATGAGAACGTTCAGCGGCGTGACGATCGGGGTGGTCGGCGCGATGATCGGCATTCACTGGTCGCTCGCCCTCAGTGCGACCCTGCTGCTGACACTGATCCTGACGCTGGCCGCGTTCAGTCTGCGCCCGCGGCCCGCCTGAGGCGATTTTCAAGCTGTCATTCAGCTTGCCTTGTTAGTATTGGCGCGCATCGAAGCTGTGAAGGGTTCAACATGAACGTACGCCTGGTCGGTCTCGGAGTCCTGGCCTGCGGCTCGCTGATGATGGCGACCGGAGTTTCCGCGGCAGAGCGCGGCTTCTATGTCGGCGCGGCCTACGGGAAGGTGAAAAACGACGCCACCCAGGCACCGTACGACCTGCAGGCGTCGCGCATCTATACCGACTTCGGGTTCCAGCAGACGCAGTCGGCCACGAGCTTCGACACCGAAGACAGCGGATTCTCATTCCTCGGCGGCTACCGTCTCTTCGACCACTTCGCCATCGAAGGCGGTTATGTGGATCTGGGTGAAGTCTCCTTCCGCGACGACAGCAGTGGCATGGACGTAAGCGTGACGCCAGCGGTTCCGGCCAACTGGAACCAGTCGGCGAGGAGTCAGATCACGGGGCTCACCCTTTCGGCGCTGGCGATCCTGCCCTTGAGCTATCGCTCGGAAATCTACGCCCGCGGCGGCATCGTATTTTCCACCCGTGAGCTCGGAGTGCGCGTGAGCGATGGGCAGAACAGCGCGAGCGACAGCATCTCGGAATCGGATACCGACTGGGTGGTGGGAGTAGGAGGAGGCTTCACCTTCGCCGAGATCTATACTCTGCGGCTCGAATACCAGCGATATCTGGACGCGGGCGATGGCGGGATCGGCTACTACGACGTGCAAATGGGCGAGGCGGACGTGGACATGCTGAGTCTCGGCTTTACCGTCGCCTTCTGATCCGACCGGTCATTGCGGCAGCGCGTGACCGGCAGCGAGCGTTTCCACCGGCTTGTGCACGCCGTACTCGGCGCATAACTGCTGCGGATGACGCAGGCGCCACACACACAGATCGGCCCGCGCCCCGGCGCGCAGTACACCGCGATCGGACAGGCCCAGCGCTCTGGCGGCGTGCATCGTAACGCCGCGAAGCACCTCAGTGGGCGTGAGGCGGAACAGCACGCACGCCATGTTCATGGCCAGCAACAGCGACGCGAGCGGCGAAGTCCCTGGATTGCAGTCGCTCGATACAGCCATCGCCATGCCGAGCGAACGCATCTGCGCGATCGGCGGCAATTGCTTCTCTCTCAGAAAGTAGAACGCGCCGGGCAAGAGGCCCGCAACCACACCCGCTTTGGCCATCCGCTCCAGCGATTCAGTCGACGTGTACTCGAGATGATCCGCTGACAGCGCGTGGAACTGAGCGGCGAGTGCACCGCCGCCGCAATCGCTGAGCTGATCGGCGTGCAGTCGAACCGGAAGGCCGAGTTGCCGCGCACGCTCGAAGACGCGAGCTGTCTGTTCGCGCGTGAACGCGATGCCTTCATGGTAGGCATCGACGCAATCCGCGAGCTTCTCGGCGGCCACTGCGGGCAACATCTCATCGACGATGAGCTGCACGTAGTCGTCCTGCCTTCCGGCGTATTCCGGCGGCAGCGCATGCGCGCCGAGGAACGTGTTCACGACTGTGATACCGAGCTTCGACTGCAATCGCCGGCCGACGCGCAGCATCTTCAGTTCGCTTGCCACATCGAGCCCGTAGCCCGATTTGATCTCGAGTGTCGTGACACCTTCACCGACGAAGGCGAGGGCGCGGGGCAGGGACTCTTCCAGCAGCTGCTCTTCAGTCGCGGCTCGAGTGGCTTTCATCGTCGATACGATGCCGCCGCCCGCGCGTGCGATCTCTTCGTACGTCGCGCCCCGCAGCCTCAGTTCGAATTCATGTGCGCGATTGCCGGCGTGCACGAGATGCGTGTGGCATTCGATCAGCCCCGGGGTGATGCACAAGCCCTCGGCGGGTGTCGTGACCTTCGCCGTCCAGCGAAGCTGATCGAGCTGTGCGCGAGTCCCGATCCATGCGATCCGCCCGTCGCGGATCGCCAGCGCGGCGTCCTCGATCAGACCGATGCTGTCACCCTCGGCCTCGAATGTGGCGAGGCGGGCGCCGATCCAGAGACGGTCCCAGTGAGAGGAGTTGTCGGTGGACATGGGCGCCAAGCATATACTTTCGCCATGACCCCACCGGCCCATTTCCGATTTGCGAATGCGTGGCTCGCCGACGGCTGGCGGCAGGATGTCGTCATCGGCATCGATGCGGGCGGCGACATCGTGTCCATCCGTTCAGGCGATCGCGAAACCAAGGCCGCTGCTGTTGCCGGTGCTGCGATCGCGGGCATGCCCAATGTACACAGTCATGCATTCCAGCGGGCGATGGCCGGGCTTGCCGAGCGGCGCGCGGGCAGCAACGACAGCTTCTGGACCTGGCGCGAAACGATGTATGAGCTGGCGCGCCGGACGACGCCGCGACTGCTCAATGTCATCGCCGCCCAACTGTACGTAGAAATGCTGAAAGCCGGCTACACGTCGGTCTGCGAGTTTCATTATCTGCATCACCAGCCGGATGGCGCTCCGTATACAGATCGCAGCGTGATGGCGCAGGCCATCCTCGATGCCGCGTCGGCAGCGGGAATCGGTTTGACACTGCTGCCGACGCTGTACTGCACGTCCGACTTCGGCGCGGTGCCGCCGACGCAGCGCCAGCGACAGTTCGTCCACGACGTGCCACGGTTTCTCGAGCTGTTCGATGACCTGAGGGGACGTGTTGGCTCGTCGCCGAACAGCCTCGGCGTCGCGATTCACAGCCTGCGCGCCGTGCCGCCTGCGCACTTGAATGAATTGATGGGTGCGCTCGGCAGCCGGGATTGCAGTGTCGTGCACATTCACGTGGCCGAACAGCAACGCGAAGTTGCCGAGTGTCTGCGGCATACGCAGCAACGGCCGATCCAATGGCTGCTCGATCATGCGCCGGTCGACGATCGCTGGTGCCTCATCCACGCGACTCACGCTGTCGACAGTGAAGTCGATGCGATGGCGCGCAGTCGTGCCGTCGTCGGGTTGTGTCCGACCACGGAAGCGAATCTCGGCGATGGCTTGTTTCCCCTCGGGCGGTTCCTGGAGGCGGGCGGCACGATCGGCATCGGTTCCGACAGCCACATCTCGATATCGCCGGTCGAAGAGTTGCGCTGGCTCGAGTACCAATCGCGGCTGGCCCGACAGGAACGCAATGTCTTTGCGGATCCCGCCAGCGGCTCGACCGGTTCGCGACTATGGCGCCTCGCATGCGATGGCGGCGCGCGCGCCTGCGGACGAAACATCGGCGCACTCGACACCGGTCGCCGCGCCGACATCGTCGTCCTCGATCTGGATACACCGATGCTCGTCGGTCGCTCGGGCGACGCGATCATCGACACCCTGATTTTTTCGGGCCAGCCCAACCCGGTCCGCGACGTGATGGTCGGCGGCCGCTGGGTGGTGCAGGATGGCCGGCATTTTGCGGAAGCAGCGATTGCGGGAAGCTATCGGCGGGAGGGCGGGGTTGCCATACAACCCCCGCAGCCGGAATATCGGTCGATACCGCCCCCGAGGATCGCCCCATGAATGCCCGCACGATTCCTGCCATTGATCGCTTCCAGGGCTCGAGGCCTGTGCGCGCGCCGCGCGGCACTCAGTTGTCCGCCCGTCACTGGCTGACGGAGGCGCCGCTGCGCATGCTGATGAACAATCTCGATCCCGAGGTTGCCGAGAATCCCGATGAGCTCGTCGTCTACGGCGGCATCGGTCGCGCGGCACGCAACTGGGAATGTTTCGATCGCATCGTCGACGCACTGCGCGCGCTCAAGACCGACGAAACGCTGCTGATTCAATCGGGCAAGCCGGTCGGCGTATTTCGCACGCATGAAGACGCACCGAGAGTGCTGCTGGCGAACTCCAACCTCGTGCCGAAGTGGTCGACGTGGGAGCATTTCAACGAGCTCGATCGCCGCGGTCTCATGATGTTCGGGCAGATGACGGCGGGATCGTGGATCTATATCGGCAGCCAGGGCATCGTGCAGGGCACGCACGAAACGTTCGTCGAGATGGGACGCCGTCACTTCAACGGCAACCTCAAAGGCAAGTGGGTCCTGACGGCGGGTCTCGGCGGCATGGGCGGCGCACAGCCGCTTGCGGCAACGATGGCGGGCGCCAGCATGCTGTGTATCGAATGTCAGCCCAGTCGCATCCAGAAGCGCCTCGATACGCGCTATCTCGATGTGCAGGCACCCGACATCGATTCGGCTCTGCGGATCCTGGCCAACGCGGAGACGACAGGGAAGGCCGTGTCCGTCGGTGTCCTCGGCAACGCGGCGCAGATCGTTCCTGACTTGCTGCGTCGTGACGTCCGGCCGCATGCGGTCACCGATCAGACGTCCGCGCATGACCTGGTGAATGGCTACCTGCCGCTCGGCTGGAGTCTCGACAAGTGGCACGACATGCGCGAACGCGATCCGCAGGCTGTCGTCGCCGCGGCACGTGCCTCCGCGGCCGAGCACGTAAAGGCGATGCTGGGTTACCACAAGCTCGGCGTGCCCGTATTCGACTACGGGAACAACATCCGGCAGGTGGCGTTCGATGCCGGTGTCACGAACGCATTCGATTTCCCGGGATTCGTGCCGGCGTACATTCGCCCGCTGTTCTGCCGTGGTATCGGACCCTTCCGCTGGGTCGCGCTTTCAGGCGACCCGGAAGACATCTATCGCACCGACGCGAAGGTGAAGGAGCTGATTCCCGATGATCCGCACCTGCATCGCTGGCTCGACATGGCGCGCGAACGCATCCAGTTCCAGGGATTGCCCGCGCGCATCTGCTGGGTCGGGCTCGGTCAGCGTCATCGACTCGGCCTCGCTTTCAACCAGATGGTTGCCTCCGGCGAGCTGAAGGCGCCGATCGTCATCGGCCGCGATCATCTCGACTCGGGTTCGGTCGCGAGCCCCAATCGAGAAACCGAAAGCATGAAGGACGGATCCGACGCCGTCTCCGACTGGCCGCTGCTCAATGCATTGTTGAACACCGCGAGCGGCGCGACCTGGGTTTCCCTGCATCACGGCGGCGGAGTCGGCATGGGCTACTCACAGCACGCCGGTGTCGTCATCGTCTGCGACGGCACGGAAGCCGCGGCTCGCCGCGTCGAACGCGTGCTCTGGAACGATCCGGCGACCGGTGTCGCGCGGCATGCGGATGCCGGCTACGGCGAGGCCATCGAGTGTGCGAAGGAGAATGGCCTGAATCTGCCGATGATCGGGCCGATGATCGGATAATCGCAGCCATGCTCCCATACGCCTTCCACCGCGGCTCCCAACCCCTCCTCATCAGTGTCCCGCATGCGGGAACGCAAGTGCCTGACGAAATCGCACGGCGCTTCACCGCGGCGGGGCGTGAGTTGATCGACACCGATTGGTACGTCGATCAGTTGTACGGATTCGCCGCCGATCTCGGTGCATCGATCGTCAGTGCGACGTACTCGCGCTACGTCGTCGATCTCAACCGGGGGCTGGATTCAGTGTCGCTGTACGCGAGCAATCCGACGTCTCCCGTATGCCCGGTCCGCACATTCGACAACCGGACGATCTATCAATCCGGCGCGGAGCCGGGGGAGGGCGAGATCGCGGATCGCATCGAACACTACTGGCATCCGTACCACCAATGCGTTGCGGAAGAGCTCTGGCGAATCCGCTCCGAGCATGGCTACGCGTTGCTCTGGGATGCACACTCGATCATCAGTCGTGTCCCCGAGTTGTTCGATGGCGAACTGCCGGAGTTCAATTTCGGGACCCGCGATCATGCTTCCTGTCCCGCAACCGTGGCCGAGGCGCTACTCGAGTCAGTGCGATCGGATGGAAAACACTCTGCTGTACTGAATGGCCGCTTCAAGGGCGGCTACATCACGATGGCCTACGGTCGCCCGGCGGATCGCGTGTGGGCCGTTCAGCTGGAACTTGCACAGCGCACCTACATGAACGAAACGCCGCGAAGCGAATGGAGCGTCGCAAGGGCAGCTCCGGCGGCCTCGAAAATCCAGCAGTTGCTCCGTCAATATCTGTCATTGGCGCGCACGGCTGTCGCGGCGTAGCGACTTCACGGCGTTCAGCGAGCGATCAGTATCCGCCGGCGATAGTGGTCTCCAGCAGGCAAGACTGCAGGAGATCGGAATGCCGACCAAGCTGACTACTTTCATTGCCGTCGCCGCGCTTGCGGCAACAGGTGCCGTCAACGCGGATAACAACCGCGATCACGGACGCCAGGATCGCGGGCGTAGTGAGCAGCGCCACCGGGATCAGAATCACCGCGAGCAAGGCAATCGCCAGCAGGGCCATCGCGAACAGAATCACCGCCAGCGGGATGGCCGCGCGCAGAATCATCGTTACGATGGCAATCGCGATCATCGAGGCCGCAGCGAGCGCGATTGGGATCGACGCAATGCGCGCAACAACGATGCGTGGCATGGCAACGACCGCTATCGCGATCGTCGTGACTGGAATGACTCACACGGCCGCCGCGACAACGACTATGCACGGCGCTATCGCCATGATGACCGCCGCCACTACGAGCACCGCGACTACCGGCAGGTTCGTCGCTACGACAATTACTACCCGCGCCATCACTGGCGACCGGATCATCACGTCCGCTATCACGCCGGTGCCTATTACCGTCCGCACGGTTACCGCCCGTATCGCTGGTACGCCGGCGCACGCCTGCCTTACGGCTACTACGCTCCGCGCTATGTCATCCACGACTACCACGCGTACCACCTGTATCCGCCGCCGTACGGCTATCACTGGGTGCGGGTCGACAACGACGTCGTGCTCGCAGCCATCACGACAGGAGTCGTGCTCGCAGTGGTCAACCAGATTTTCTGGTAGCGGCATCGTCTGACGACGGCCGTTGTGCGTTCGCACACGGCCGTCGGTTCCCTCACGGCGGCGGTATCGACGTTTTCCACTGTTGACGCTCTCTCCGGGCGCTCGAAGAATCCCCTCTGCATCCGGTCACCACCGGTCATCGCGTGAGTCGGTTTTTGCGCACGCAAGGGGGACTCATGAATATCGATCTGCTGGACATCTTCAACTCCACTCTCGGCGGACCTCTGGTCCGCCAGACCAGCGGGCTTCTCGGCGAATCAGAAGAGAGCACGCGCGCCGCCGCACGCGCTGCCGGCCCGACGCTGCTTGCTGCATTGATTCAACGAGCCGCGTCGCCGCAGGGCATCGGCGAAATCTTCCGCGCCACGACGAGTGACAACATCGACAGCCATCTCCCGGCCAAGCTGCCGGGGGTGCTTGCGAATCGAGGCACGATGGAATCGCTGCTGAGCAGCGGCGAAGCGCTCACGGGCATGTTGTTCGGCGGACGGACGGGCCCCGTCACGAACGCCATCTCGCAGGTCAGCGGGGCGCGGCCCAATTCAGCGATGACGCTGCTGTCGATGGCGGCACCGCTGCTGTTCGGCATGCTGAAGAAGTTCGTGTCGCACAACGATCTCGATCCCTCAGCGCTCGCATCGCTGGTGCTTCGGCAGCGGCCGTCGCTCGAGCGGGCAGGTCTGGACCCGCGGATCACGCAGGCGCTGGGCTTCGGCAGCCTGAACGAGTTGCTTGCTTCGGTGCCTGCCGCCGGCGCTGGTGTTGCGGGTGCAGCCGTCGCGAAGGCTCCGACACGCGACAAGCCATGGTTGCCATGGGCCGTTGCGGCCGGAGTGGCCGTGCTCGGCGTGATGTTCTTCGTGAACCGGACTTCCGAGTACCAGGAGGCGCCGGGCGGTGCGGTTCAGATTGCGGAAGTGCCGCAGGATTCGACGCCGTTGCGCGTGGCCGAGGCCGACACGACGAAGGTGTACTTCGAGCTCGGCGACGCCAGCATCGATCAGGAAGACCGGCAGCGCATTGCCGACATGGCGCAATCGGCGAGATCCTCCGATCGATCCGTCGCGATTACCGGTTACACCGATCGCACGGGTGATGAACTGCAGAACGCCGAATTGGCGAAGAACCGCGCCATGGCTGTCCGCGAGGCGTTGGTGGACGAGGGAGTCCAGGTAGAACGGATCGTGATGGATCCGCCGCGGAATGTAACGGGCGATGGGACCGAGGATGAGGCGCGGCGGGTCGACATCGACATGAGGTGAGGGAAGCCGGCTAGCCGTTAGCGATTCGCCGCTAGCCAGAGGCAGACGGTGCTGGCTGGCGGCTCAGTGTCCCCGGCTGCGCGCGTGAAGTCTTGCTTCGCGCACACGCTCGATGTCGTAGGCCTGGTAGGCCGAACGTCGTGCGTTGTCTTCTTCCTCGGTGCATTCGTCGTCGATGCCGACGACTTCGTACGTAAAGCGGACGAACAGCATTTCGGGTGCGGGTTCTTCGATCCGGATCGTCAGCGTGCTGCCGCAGAACTGGCCGCGCGAATCCGCGCAGATCGTCAGCGAGTGACCCGTCACGAGCCTGACCTCGTCCGTGGCGGTTGTTGGGCCGCGGCGGATCTCCCGCTGCAGCGTGCCGTCCGCGTTCTCGATCACGCTGGCTTCGTCGATCGATTCATCCATCGCCTGCGGCGACAGCACCGTGTGACGCAAGCCGTTCCAGAGCTGGCGGCGCGTGAGCCACATCGAGCGTTCGATCGTGGGGTCGTTGATGCGGACGAGGTGTTCGTGGCGGAACGGCGATGCCATGGCCGTTCGGATCAGCCCGCGGCCGCCAGGGGTTCGCCCTGGGTCAGGCGCTGATCGGTCGGCATTGCAAAACTGAATCGGGAACCGCGGCCGGGTTCGCTGCTCGCCCAGATCCGGCCGCCATGCCGGGCGACGATGCGCTGTGCGATCGCGAGGCCGACGCCGGTTCCCGGAAAGCGCGAGTCGGAATGCAGTCTCTGGAAGACACCGAAGAGCTTGTCGGCGTACTGCATGTCGAAGCCGATGCCGTTGTCCGTCACCGAGTAGACGATCTCGTTGGCGCCGGGCTCGGCTTCGATGCTGATACGCGGTGCATTCACACCGGTCGTGTACTTCACCGCATTGTCGATCAGGTTCAGCCAGACGAGCTGCAGCATGTTGCGATCGCCGCGGACGGGAGGCAGCGCGCTCGTTTCGATGACTGGCGGAGGCTCGTTCCGGCCGCCGACGGCATCATTGATCACCTTGCCGACCATCGCTTCCATGTCGACGGGTTCGAGTTCCAGTGTCTGTCGGCCGATGCGCGAGAATTCGAGCAGATCGTCGATCAGCTGCGCCATGCGGTCGCATGCGTTGCAGATGGTTCGCAGGTAGCGCGCACCTTCCGTGTCGAAGCGGGGGCCGTAGTCCTGCTCGAGCAACCGTGCGTAGCCGTTGATGGCGCGCAATGGCGCGCGCAGATCGTGCGATACCGAATAGCAGAAGCTTTCGAGCTCCTCGTTGCTCGATTGCAGGAGCTGGGCCTGGCGCGTCAGCTCTTCGTTCAGCGCGACGATGCGGCGCTCGGCTTCCTTCTGTTCGGTGATGTCGAGAGAAATGCCCAGCAACAGCATGGGTTGGCCGTCGTCGCCGCGCACGGGCACTTTGAATGTGTGCAGCGTGCGTCTGCCGTGATCACGCGTGTCGATCTTCTCTTCCGGGATGACGACGATGCTCCCCGAGGCCAGCGTCTCGCGATCCTTCGCGATGAAGTGATCGGCCTGGTCGGCGGGGAAGAAATCGTAATCGTTCTTGCCGATCAGCTCCTCGCGATTCAATCCGAGCAGCTGCTCGCCCGTGCGGTTGACGCGGACGAAGCGCAGGTCGTGCGCGTCCTTTGCGAAGACCATTGCAGGGATGCTCTCGAGCAACGATTCGAGCAGACGGTTGGCCTGCTGCAGGTTCTGTTCGACGGTCCCGCGTTCGCGCAAGTCGAGGCGGATGCGCAGCAGCAGCCATGCGAGCGCCAGCAACATCACTACAGCGGCGATGGCGACGGTGGCGTAGAGCCAGCGAATCGCGGTGCGCGCTTTGATCAGTTGCAATCGGTAGAGCGCACGCTCCGGAGCCATGGCCCCATCGACGACGCGACGCAGCTCGACGGTCTGGCCCTGCAACTGTGTCCACACCGGACTGCCCTGGGATTGCGGCGTTGCCGAGGCCTCGAGTGCCGGCGCCAGGACGGTTTGCTCGAGCGCCGCGCTCAATACTTCGACGTTGCGCTGTCGCTCGACCTCGCCCTGGGGAATGCGCACGCGCAGCAGGTCGACCTGTTGCCTTGCTGCACTGAGCGCGGCGTTGCGTTCGATGAGGAACTGGGGTTCCTGGCTTCCCAGCCAGCCGTATTGATTGGCGGCAACTTCGGCCGCGGCGGAGCGAAATCGCTCGTACGCCGTGACGATCTCCATGGAAGCCCGGACATGGCGGGCAGTGCCGACGAAGGTTGCCGCGGCGAGCCAGGCTGCGCCGATGACCATCAACAGGACTGCGCCCGCGAGCGCGAACCCCGCCAGCGTCTTGTGTTCGACCGACCTTCTGGTCGATCCGGCGCCTTGCTTTGCCATGTTGCGACACAGTATGCGGCCTCCGCAGCCACGTCAAAGTCCGCAGCCACCGCAGGGGTGAGCACTGATTCACAGGAATGGGTTGTGCGGCGCAAGACGCGCGATGCATCGCCGTTCGCCGGTGATGCAGTTCACGCAAACGGAGGCTCGCTGCTGTTTTCTCGCAAGCGGCGATCGAAGCCGCTGGCTGCTGGCCACTGGCGGCTGGCCAGAAGCTCGTCGAGGAGTCGTGCCCGAAAGAACAGATCACAGCGTCGAAGCGAGTCACTACTCTCGCATCCACCTGACGCGGGTGCAGCGCAGTCATTGCGATCTGCGTGACTCGAAGCGTGACCGGAGGAGAACCATGGAACGTGGCGTGGTCATCGGCGGAGTGCTGATCTCGGCGAGCTTTTTGTTCGCCGTCCTTCTGAACAACTGCGCGGGCGACAAAGGACCGTTGCCGGAAGCGGACGCGCAGCCCGCGCCGCCGCCGACACAGGCGACAGCACCTGCACAATCGCCGGTGCTCGACAATCCCGGCTTCTACCTTGGCGAAGCGACGCTCAACCCGTCCGAACGGGCGGGGCGCGAGATCTGGTACAAGTCGACCGCCGGCAACTCCCGATTCCACACTTATACGTTTCAGCAGCGCGTCGGCGTGCTGATCGACTGGTATCGCGTCCTTCGCAGCGACGAGCGCAGCGATCGCTTCGCTGCGTGGGGCATCATCAACGATCCGGGCTGCTGCGTTCCGGGCTCGCAAGATTGTCCCGCGAAGTCGCCCGATGACACTTACGGCTTCGACTGGTGCCCGGGCGACGAACAGTTGCTGCAGTTCGTGGGCCGCGAGGGCTATCGCGATCCGGCGTGTGATTTCAAAGACGCGCCGGCCGATACGAACGATGTGCACAACCGGACGAAGGATCAGCGGCAGTCGTCGTGCGATCTCGCCTTCGGCACATCGACCGGCGCGCTGGGCATCCGCAAGTTTCCGAATCCGCGTTTCAATCGTGAGCGATGGCTCGCATTGAACGGCACCGCCGCGAACTGGTCCGGCTACAACGGCAAATTGTCGAACGACAAGGCGAACAGCGATTCGCACGTGAGCAGGCTCGCCGATGGTTCCGTGGAGCCGCCGTTCCTGATCGGCATCTCCTGCGGCTCCTGCCACATCGCATTCGATCCGCTCAATCCGCCGGCCGATCCCGCGCATCCGCAGTGGGCCAATCTGAAAGGCGCGGTCGGCAATCAGTACACGCGCATTTCGGAGATCCTGAGTTCCGGCATGACGCCCTCGGATATCGAGTTCCAGGTGTTCTCGCATGCCCGGCCGGGAACATCGGACACCTCCGCGGTGCCGACGGATCAGATCAACAACCCCGGCACGATCAACGCGATCATCAACATTCACCAGCGGCCGACGTTCCAGGACGAAGTGGTCGACAAATGGCGCAAGGTAGAGGCGTGTCCCGCGGGCGAGGGCCAGGCGAAGCAGGGAGGAACCGAGGCGTGCTGGTGCGAACACGAAGGGAAATGCTGGCAGCGCGGCACCCGCACTGAGACCGTCCATCACATCCTGAAGGGCGGTGAGGATTCGATCGGCGCGCTCGAGGCGATCCAGCGCGTGTATTTCAATATCGGCTCGTGCGCCGAGCAGTGCTGGGTCAATCATCTGACCGATCTGCGGCAGATCGATCCTCAGCAGCGCAACTTCGGCCAGACGCCGTTCGACATCGGCCAGTGCCGCCGCGACTGCCCGAACTTCCGCGCGATCGAGGACCGGCTGCAGGACATCATGAACTTCCTGACGTCGTCAGAGACGCATGCGACGGATCTGCAGGTGGCGCGCGAGAACGAGCTGAAGAAGTCGAATCCGCGAGGGACCTATACGCGACAGTCCTTCATCGCCGATCTCGAACGTGAATTCGGTGCGGGCTCGGTGGCGCGCGGACGCGAAGTATTCGCAGGCAACTGTGCCCGGTGTCACTCGAGTATCGCGGAGAAGGATGGCGGGCCGTTCGCCAACCGCGACTTTGCGGCCATCGATGCGAAGACGGGGCTGCGCGCTGACTGGCTGGGCAACGATCAGGCGACACCCGTGTCCGGCGTCGGAACATTCCGCTGCCGCGCGCTGCACACGAATCACATGAAGGATCACGTGTGGCAGGAATACGGCTCGGAGACGCTGCGCAGTCGGCCCGCGGATACTGCCGTCAAGGAAGCGAGCGATGGCGGCCGAGGCTACTACCGCAATATCTCGCTGCTCAGCCTGTGGGCTCATGCGCCCTTCCTGCACAACAACGCGCTCGGCCCCGAGCTGTGCGGCAAGCCGGCAAACGCCGCGAACGACTTCTATCGATCGCCGTTTGCGGACGCACAGGGCAAAGCACTCGCAGGCGATGCGGTGCCCGCGTGCTGGAAGTTCGATCCGAGCGTCAAGGGGCGCTTCGATCTCTACAAGGCGTCGATGAACGATCTGCTGAATCCGGATCAGCGGGTGCCGAAGATCACGCGCTTCAGTGACGACGTGCCGATCGCATTCGGACCGCGCCTGTGGGATGGGAAGGAAGAGCGTCAGGTCGTGGGCTTCTCCGTAACCATTCCCGCAGGAGCGACCGCCGGTGCGCTGGGTAACTTCCAGCACAAGCGCTTCGCGGACGATCTCGTGCTGTCGGCCCTGCGGCCCGACGAGCTCCACGCGCAGTTGAACAAGTCGCTTGGGGAAAAGGATGGCGGCACTGTGTTCAAGGCGCTGAACGAAGTGCGCACCGAGATCATGCGCGATCCCTCGACGATGATCGATGAAATCCGCAAGCGTCCCTTCCTGCTGGGGGCATACAGCTCCTGTACCGCGACAGTCGAGAACGAAGGGCACCGGTTCGGCGAAGGCTTGTCCGCGCAGGACAAGAAGGCGCTCACGGCGTTCCTGGCGACGATGTAAGGCGCGAGGTCACAAGCGATGAAGACGCCGATGAAACATTCAGGGACGCTGGCGATCGTGCTGGTCGCGATGCTGCCGCTGACGGGATGCGACTGGATACGCTCGAAGCTCCACCCGCCGCCGAAGCTGCAGTTCGCGGAAGCGGGCGAGCGATACCTGCAGAAGCCGGACTTCGCGCGTATCGAGCACGAATTCCCGCTGGCGCCGGCCGACCTGATGAAGCTCACGCCGGAGAACATCGCGAACTACTCGCAGGAACAGGTCGATCAGATCTACGCGCGACTGACGGCCGGCCCGATTCCGGACGCGGCATTCGACGGCGCGCTGTTCTTTCCGAAGAACTCGAAGCGCGACCGGCGCATCTCGGAGATCGTCGGCGGGCTTCCCGGGCTTGCCGTCGAGCTGAAATCCCAGAAGCTCGAGACACTCGGCGCCCAACTCTGGCGCGGCAAGGTGTTCGATCGCGATACGCGAATCCTGCGCAACCGGATCGAGGATCTCGCCGCGCTCAAGCCCATCATCGATGACGACCTCTCGACGATCGAGAAGATCAACGTCGGCGGCAAGGATCAGTGGCTGCTGTTTCCCGCGAAGCTCTATTGCGGGCAGAGCCTGATCGATTCGCGTCGCGAGTCGATCATCATCGACTACGCGTTCACCGATGAGCTGCCCGGCTATCGCGAGCGACCCGACTATCTCGCCGGGCGCAATGGTTTCCAGATCCGCGACGAAATCCGGATGGTCCGACCGGGCTTCTACCTGGGCCGCGCCTACGCCGGCAAAGCGTTCCTGCTGAATTTCACGCTGTACAACCACGAGATCGCCGGCAGCCAGAGCGACGCCTTCGTGGACACCGGCAAGGTCGCCGAGGATTGCTGGATCGGCACGCAGGAACGCAAGCTCATGGCGTCGGCTTCATAACTGACGAGGCGCCGCTTGCCGCATGTTGCGAAGCCATCGCATCGGAGCCGCGCGGCACGGCAGGCGTTCAGCGCAAGTGGATGCCTTGCGGCGCTGCTGCTCTGTCTGGGCAGCCAGGCGACGCGGGCAGCTGACTGGACGGTCGATCCCATGATTCCTGGAGCCGATCGTCCGCCGGCGGGCATGTCGCTGTTCGATCGCCTCACGACCGGGCCGGACGGCCGGCAGGACATTCCGTTTCCCTTCGAACATCTGATCGCGCGCATCGAGGCCGCGGCCGGATGCAGCGCCGCCCAGCCATGCACTCGCTCAGTGCTGGTACCGCTGGGACGTTCGCTGCAACGTGTCGCGGCTTCACCAGATTTCTTCGCTCATCCGCGCATCGTGACCGCGGTGGTGAAGGACGGCGGCGGCAAGCTCCTGCGCGACCGGCTGTACCTGGGCTTTCAGGACCGCGCCAGCGTCATGGAAGTCATCAGCTACAACGAGACGCTCGGACGATTCGAATTCCAGATCGTCGACAACTATGCGGCGGGCCAGCAACCGCAAGCCACCTACGCGCGGCGGACCGTCTGCGTTTCCTGTCATCAGAATCACGGACCGATTTTCTCGCAGCAGGTCTGGCTCGAGACCAATGCGAATCCCGCGATCGCCGACCGGCTGAGTGCCGCGCGCAAGGTGTTCTCCAGCGTCGAAGCCCGAGGCAACACGGATATCGCACAGAGCATCGATGACGCCACGGATCGCGCCAACCGGCTGATGCTCACGCAGCGATTGTGGGCTGAAGGCTGCGGCGAAGGTGACGCCGGTACGAGATGTCGCCGCGCGGCGTTCATTGCTTCGCTGCAGTTTGCTCTCACCGGCGAGCGCGGCTATGCCGATGGCGATGAGAACTTCCAGGCTGCTGTAGTTGCGCGGCTCGCGCAGCGGGCGGCCGAGGTCTGGCCCGCCGGTCTCTCGCTGCCCGATCCCGATATTCCGAATCGCGATCCGCTGATCGTTCCCGCCGAGATGACAGGCCTCGCGCTTGCGAACGTCGATGTCCGTTTCGATCCGCTGGTGCCGCGTGCACCGCTCGAGACGCTTGCTGTGGGGAATGGTCGTGGCATGGCGCACGAGCTCGTGCGAGGGCTGAATGAATTCTGGGCGGAGCGGGATCGGACAATATTGACAGCCCGGCTCGAAGGCATCCCGGCGAAGCGCCATCGCATTACTGCAAGTTGCCGTATCTCGGGGTCCGTGAGACAGGAGCAGTTCGATTGCTCCGGCGATGCTTCCCTCCGTCTGAAAGGCACGCTCGACGGTACACGCGGGACGATCGATGAAATCCGGATCGGGAATCATCAGCCCTTGCGGCACCTGCCCGTCGCGGTGAGTCGCTCAGCGGCGTCGATGACACTGACGATTCGCGACACTCAGCACGATCGACTGCCCGATGGCGATTCGCTGGAACGGATCGAATTGCGGCGCACGACGCTGGGCGACGGCGTCGCTCATCTCGACGTGCGCGAGGATTTCTCCGACTTCACCGCGTCGATGGCTGCTCATGCCTTCGACCCGTTGCCGCTCCGGAGCGACTTGCTGAGCCAGGTCGTCACTGCAAGGACCGATGCCCGGGATGCGCTCCCTGTGAACGCCAGAGTCGACAGCTATTCCGCCGTTGCCCCGAGTGCGGATCCATTGACCGTCGCGCTCGAATCACAGTGCGGAAGTTGTCACCACACAGAAGAGGTGACCCCGCCCAATTTTCTGAGCGGCGGATCGCAGCGCGCGGCGCTGGCGATCGAAAGCTGCGCTCCAAGAATTTTCGTGCGGCTCGCGATGCGCGACCTCATGGCCGGCGAACGGGTGAAGACGCCGATGCCGCCGGAGTTCGTGTTCGACGGCCGCAATCACAAGCATCGCGGCGCGGCCGATGAGCGTGCGCTGGTCGAACTGCGGGCGCGAATCGAAGCACTGCTGCAGAAGCGGGATGGGCAGCCGCCCTCTGTCGATCGTCTGCTCGCGAAAGGCTACGAGTCGCTGCCGACGTGTCTGCCGGCATCGATGGGAGGGATCCAGTGAACGAACGATACTCATCGACGTCCGGCGACCTCGCGCCTTCCGCACTGACCCAGCTGTTGAGGCGACGCTGGGCGAGGATTCTCTTCATCCTGCTGATCATGATCACCGTGTTCGCGGTCATCACGGCGCTGCTGCTCGTGATGCGCTTCACCGCCGATCGTCCGGTCGAATACGCCGACGTCGGGGAACACTTCAAGTACGGCTCGACGGGCGGCGAGCGGGAGTCCGGGCTGCCGTACTGGGTCTTCCAGGTGATGCCCCGGGTCTGTTCGAAGCACATGCCAGTGCCGGGCGCGGGTTACGAGTCGCTCGGTTTCATCTACGAAGAGGGCAGGGACCTGCCGGTCGGGATGTCGAAGCGGCACAACCTCGGCATGGACCGCACATTCATCAACTGCGCGGTCTGTCACGTCAGCACGGTACGCCACACGCCGGAGGAGAAGCCGCTCGTCGTGCTCGGCATGCCGGCGAATACGTTCAACCTGTTCGACTTCCAGAAGTTCCTGTTCGAATGCTCCGCCGATCCCGCGTTCCGCAAGGACGTGATCGTTCCCGAGATCGCCAGAGCGATGGAGGAGCGCGGCGAGCACCTTGGCGTGCTCGATCGACACCTCGTCTACCCGGTTGCGATCTGGCTGATGCGCGAGCGGCTCACGATGCTGGGCGGGCGCTTCGGTCCGCTGCTGAATGACACGCCGTGGGGACCGGGGCGCACGGATACCTTCAACCCGAACAAGGTGCTGTTCAACTTCCCGCTCGATCGCATCGCCGCGCGAGAGCGCAACGCGGCCGTCGATTTCCCATCCATCTGGTTGCAGAAGCCGCGACAAGGAATGCAGCTGCATTGGGACGGGAACAATGTGATGTCGGAGGAGCGGAACAAGAATGCGGCGTTCGGTACGGGCACCACGCCTCCGACGATCGACCTGAAGGCGATCGGCCGCATCGAACAATGGCTGCTCACGGCCGAGCCGCCGAAGCTCAAATCAGAGGTCGTCGACCAGGCGCTCGCGGCGAAGGGCCAGCCGATCTACGCGCACTACTGCGCAGGATGCCACGGCACGAATGGCCGCGAGTTCAGTCCGCCGGGCGGCGATACTTCACGTGATTGCCTGAAGAGTGAGCCGAACGACGCGGCGCTGTATGGTCCCTACGTCGGCCGGATCACGCGGATCGAAGACGTCGGCACCGATCGGCATCGTCTCGATTCGTTCAGCTACGACCTCGTCGTGCAGCTCGGCACGATCTACGCCGGCTATCCGCATCGCTACTGCCACTATCGAAAGACATTCGGCTACGCGAACGCGCCGCTCGATGGCGTCTGGCTCCGCGCTCCGTACCTGCACAACGGTTCGGTGCCGACGCTTCGCGATCTGCTCGAGCCCTCAGCCTCTCGTCCGCCGACTTTCTATCGTGGCGACGATGTGTACGACACCGTTCGCATGGGCTTCGTCCACACGGAGGCGAGCCGGTACGGCCGGAACTTCTTCCTCTACGACACGAAGCAGCCCGGCAATTCGAACGCCGGTCATGAGGGCGCGGCGTACGGGACGCAGTTGTCGGACGAGGAAAAGGATGCGCTGGTGGAGTATCTGAAGACGTTCTAGGCCGAAGGAGTCATCATGACCAAACGGAAGCTGCTTCGCGTCGGCCTCATACTGACGGTGCTCATCGCCATCGGTGGTTTGTTCACCTGGTACAAATTCTTCCGCGAGGAGCCGCAGCCCGAGTGGATAACGGGCGATCCCGAGATGCGGTTCAAGTACGGATCGATCGGCGGCGAGCGTGACGCGGGCATTCCCTACTGGATCTTCTACGTACTGCCGCGGATGTTCCCGGAAAAGATTCCGGGGCCGAACGGGTTCGCTTCGTTCGGATTTGCGTGGGAGCAGGGACAGGAGCTGCCGGTCGGCTTCGTGAAGAAGGTGATCGGATTCGAGCGCATCGGCAACAACTGCGCTGTCTGTCATACCGGCAGCTATCGGCGCATCGCCGATGAGAATCCGACGTTCGTGACCGCGGGACCCGGGCACACTTTCAACCTGGAAGCGATGTTCCGGTTCCTCGTCGATTGCGCAAAGGATCCCCGGTTCAACGCCGACAATCTCATGCACGAGATCGATCTGGTGACCGATCTCTCCTGGATCGACAGCGCCATCTATCGCTTCGTGCTGATCCCGATCACGAAGAAGCGGCTGCTGGAGCGCGAAGAACAGTTCCAGTGGATCTACCGCCATGATTTCCCGGAGTGGGGCCGGGGGCGCGATGATGCGATGAACCTGACCAAGTATTTCATGGTGGACACGCCGATGGACGATTCGATCGGCCCCACCGACATGCCTTCGATCTGGAACCTGAAGAAGTACGACAGCGAGCGGGTCACGCTGAACTGGGCCGGCGACAGCCACGATACCTACTCGGTGATCATCGATTCGGCGCTGGGCCTGCTCGGGGCGCGGCCGAAGAGCAACGAGGAGTTCCTCGCCGAGGTGAAATGGCTGCAGGACTATCTCTCTGCGAAAGCGCCGCCAAAATTTCCGTGGCCGATCGACGAGGCGAAAGCAACAGCGGGCAAAGCCGTGTTCGATCACGAGTGCGCCCGCTGCCACGCGAGCGAGCTGACAGGAACGCGCATGGAGTTGCGCGGCGTCGATACGGATCCGGAGCGGCTCTGGACGTGGAAGAAGGAGCATGCCGTCGTGGCCAACAACAAGGTCAAGGAGTTCGGGATCGACCGCAAGGGACTCCTCGAGGAGGATCTCATCGGCTACAACCCCGCATTCCTCGACGGCATCTGGCTGCGCGCTCCGTACCTCCACAACGGCTCAGTGCCGACATTGCGCGACATGCTCAAGGCACCCGCGGATCGTCCGGCAGTGTTCTGGCGCGGCTATGACGTCTACGACCCCGTGAACGTAGGTTTCATCTCGAGCGAAGCCGAGGCTGGCGAGACCGGTACGAAGCACGACGTCAGCCAGCGCTCGAACGGCAATGGCGGGCATCTGTTCGGGACCCAGTTGCCGGAGCCGGACAAGGAAGTGTTGCTGGAGTACATGAAGACGTTGTGATTGACAGGGGGCGCGATGGGGTGGCGAACTGACGGGATCAGTCCGTCACCTCGTCACGCTCCCATGCCCCGACTCTTCGCTGCGCTGCTCGCATTCCTCGTCACCGCCTGCCATCAGCCGCCGCCCGTCATCGATCTCTCCGGCCCCACCATGGGCACGACCTATTCCGTCAAGGTCGTGGGTGCACCGGAAGGAGTCGACAGTCATGCCGTGCGTGTTGCGATCGACGACGTTCTAGCGAC
Organism: Povalibacter uvarum; assembly: GCF_014202975.1. Lineage (GTDB taxonomy): Bacteria > Pseudomonadota > Gammaproteobacteria > Steroidobacterales > Steroidobacteraceae > Steroidobacter > Steroidobacter uvarum. The sequence continues at coordinate 145,481 of NZ_JACHHZ010000006.1, read as the reverse complement.
CATCGACGTACAGATGTCGGCGTACCGCCCCGATTCGGAGATTTCACGCTTCAATGCGAGTGGGACGACGGACTGGTTTGCCGTGTCGGGTGAGTTCGTCGCGGTCGTTACGGGGGCACAGGTCGTGAGTGAACGATCCGGTGGCGCGCTGGATATCACTGTGGCGCCGCTGGTGACTTTGTGGGGCATGGGGCCGGCGGGAGAGATGAAGGAACTGCCCGATGAGCCGACGCTCGCCGCGGCGAGAGCGCGTGTTGGCTATCGCAATCTCGAAGTGCGGCAGACGCCATTTGCGATTCGCAGGCGGATTCCGGAGCTGACGGTGGACCTGAACGCTGTCACACCGGGCTACGCCGTCGACTTGCTGTCGTCGAAGTTCGAGGCTCTGGGCATCGCGAACTTCATGATCGATATCGGCGGGGAAGTCCGCGCACGAGGTCGCAACGCACAGGGCGCAGCCTGGCGTATCGCGATCGAGCGTCCCGTCGATGCCGAACCTGAGCCGTTCGCAATCGCGCAGATCGACGATATGGCGATCACCACATCGGGCGAGTATCGGCACTACGTCATGCGCGACGGCCATCGTTACTCGCACACGATCGATCCGCGTACGGGCCGCCCGGTCGAGCATGCACTCGCTTCCGTGGCGGTCGTGCAGCCGACAGCGCTCGAAGCGGATGCCTGGGCCACCGCGCTGAATGTGCTGGGCGAGAATGAAGGTTATGAACTTGCGGAGAAGCTGCGGATCCCCGCGCTGTTCATCGTCGCGAAGGGCGATGGACTCGAGCATCGGATGACGACGCCATTCGCGAAGTATCTCGCCGAACCTCTGCGCTGATACGCGCATCGCTCCGTCGCGACCGAGCGCGCTATAGTCCGTTCATCGCGGTTCTCTGCCGCTACAACAACCCATAGGGGATTCCCTGATGAGCGCGATCCGCACAGCCATCCTCGCGGCCCTTTCGCTGTCCGCCTTCAGCGCTTTCGGCGCGGTGACGCCGGAGCAGGTCGAAGCTGCGACTGCAAAGGTCGATGCCAGTGTCATCGCCTGGCGCCGGGACATTCACCAGCATCCGGAGCTCAGCAATCGCGAGACGCGTACTTCGGCGCTGGTCGCTGCTCATCTCAAGAAGCTGGGTCTCGATGTCCGCACCGGTATCGCGAAGACGGGTGTCACGGCGGTGCTTCGCGGCGGAAAGCCGGGCCCGACGATCGCGTTGCGCGCGGACATGGACGCGCTGCCGGTCATCGAGCAGACGGATGTGCCGTTCAAGTCGACAGTGACTTCCGAGTTCATGGGCAAGAAGGTCGGCGTGATGCATGCGTGCGGTCACGATGCGCACACCGCGATTCTCATGGGGGTCGCGCAGTCGCTGACATCGCTGCGTGCGGATCTGCCCGGCACGATCCTGTTCATCTTCCAGCCGGCGGAAGAAGGTCCGCCGGAAGGCGAGGAGGGCGGCGCACCTGCGATGATCAAGGAAGGGCTCTTCGACAAAGTGAAGCCCGAAGCGGTGTTTGGTCTGCACGTCGCCGCGGCGATTCCGAGCGGCGTGATCGGCTACCGCTCAGGCCCCTTCATGGCGGGCGCGGACACGTTCCAGATCGACGTGACGGGACGCCAGTCGCACGGCTCGCGGCCGTGGTCGGGCGTCGACCCGATCGTTGCCGCCTCGCAGATCGTCGTCGGGCTGCAGACCATCGTGAGCCGTCAGATCGACATCACTGAACTGCCCGCTGTCGTCACCGTCGGTCAGTTCGACAGCGGTGTGCGCCAGAACATCATCCCGGACACGGCACGCATGCGCGGCACGATTCGCACGTTCGATCCGAAAGTTCGCGCGGACATCATCGATCGCATGCGGCGCACGGCCGAGAACATCGCCTCGTCGAGCGGCGCGACCGCGAAGCTCACGGTGAGCGACCACAGCTACCCGGTCGTGAACAACGATCCGAAACTCGTCGAGCGCACGCTGCCTTCGCTGCGCCGGATCGCAGGAGCCGACAAAGTAGTGGTCACGCCGCTGCAGACCGGTGCCGAGGATTTTTCGTTCTTCGGCCAGCACGCGCCGAGCTTCTTCTTCTACGTCGGCGTCACGCCGACGAACACCGACGTTGTCAATGCGCCGAGCAATCATTCGCCGTTGTTCTATATCGATGAGCCGGCGATCGCGGTGGCGCAGAGGGCGTTGACGGCGGTGGCGGTGGACTACCTGCAGAGCAAGTGACCCATCGTCTCCCCGATCCCCGCGTGTATCACTACATCCGCGACATCATCCATCTGCGTCGGATCGCGGTTGATGATCACGAGGGCGGCGCCTTTCTGCCGGGCGCGCAGAGGGAAATCGGCGGCGGGGAATACTGAGAGCGAAGAGCCGAGGACGATGAACAGGTCGCACTGCATCGTTTCCTCGTGGGCGCGCTGCATCGGCAGCGCGGGCATCTGCTGACCGAAAGAAATCGTCGCTGACTTGATGATGCCGCCGCAGCGTTTGCAGGGAGCAACGTTGCCGGTCGAGTGGAATTCCTTCTCCAGGTCGACGAGTTCGTAGCGCGTGTGGCACGACAGGCACGTGGCGTACGTCGCGTTGCCGTGGAGCTCGATGATGCGGTTCTCGGGCACACCCGAGGCCTGATGCAGGTTGTCGACGTTCTGGGTGATCACCGACTTCGCCTTTCCGGTGGCGACCAGTTGCGCGACTGCCATGTGTCCCGCGTTCGGCTGTGCGCCGACCCAGCCATCGCGATTGTCGAAACGACGACGCCAGGCTTCGCGGCGCTTGTCCTCCGATGCGACGAATTCCTGAAAGTAGATGGGCTGCATCTTGGACCAGACGCCGCCGGGACTGCGGAAGTCGGGGATGCCGGATTCGGTGCTGATACCCGCACCCGTGAAGAAGACCACGTAGCGGCTCGCGTCGAGCAGGCTGCGCAGCGTCTGCGTTGCGTCAGTCGTGGTGGATGAGCGGCCGGGGGCGTTGCGGTGATCGTTCATGCAGCGATGAGTGCAGCGCCGGGCCAGGCCGGCGCTGCACTCTATCGCGATCCGTCATTTCGCCAAAGGGGAAGCCCCGGCGGAACGGTCAGTTCACGACCAGTTCGCCGTCGACGACCGGGATGCGGTCGGCAGGCTTGTCCTTCGTGCGGATCGTGCCCGTCTCATCGCCGAGACGGTATTTGACGTCGTAACCGATGACCTTCTCGCTGCTGTCGTACACTGTTTCGCAGTGTGTTTCCGTGGTCTGATACGTGCCGTTCTCCTGCACCTTCTTCTGCACCTTGTTGCCGGCGTAACCGCCCGCGGCGGCACCCGCGACGGTTGCAGCATCGCGACCGCTGCCGCTGCCGACCTGGCTGCCCAGCACGCCGCCGACCACGGCGCCGATCACGCTGCCCGTAATGCGCTTCTCATCCTTCACGGGTTTCTGATGCGTCACCGTTTCGTCGTTGCAGACCTGTCGAGGCGTGCGGATCGTCTCCGACACCGGATCGACATCGATCACTTCCGCATACTTCGGCTTGCGATCGAAAACGTTCAATCCCCCGATGGCTGCACCGGCTGTCACGACGGCTGCGCCGATCACCAATCCAGTCACCAATGATTTGTTCATGCGTTCTCCTGGTTCACCTGATGTCGCTGTCCGCCGACGTACCATCCGCGGTAGGACTGGTCCTATAACTGATGAGGAAGAAGGAGGTTCCGGGGATGCCGCCGCGGCGGGCTCCGTTGTGGGGGCCGGGCCGGACGTTATGCCGAAAGGCATGCTTCGCATGACGTCCGGCTAAAGCCGGACCCACAGGAAGGGGCAGACAGCAATTGACTTACGGATGCCGCGGAAGGGCTTCCCTGCGGCAGCTCATGCTGCCGCAGGTCGCCTCTTGGTCGGTGGGGCCTACCCGCTGCTGAGATCAGAGATTCGAATTCGCGCCTTTCTCGTCGCCGGCCTGCATTTCGGTGCGCAGGGTCTGCTCGAGCCAGTCGTTCATCGTGATCATCGTGTTGCGTACCACGCCGGCTGACGGGCGCGAGGGGACGGTGTGGATACCGATGATGACGCCGGTGCGTTCGTCGATGACGGGAGATCCGGCGGCGATGCCGCGGGCGTCGATGTCGTGCGTGAAACCTTCGAGGCTGGCGAGCGAGAGGCCGTTGACCTTGCGCTCATAGACCGTGCCGCGGCTCTTGCTCTTCATCGGATCGGATTCCATGTCGCTGCGGAAGCCGATCATCAGCACGCTCACGGCGGCGCCTGAGAATTTGCCCATCGGCATCGTGCGCTGCGCGTAGTTCGAAGGTTCGCTGAGTCGGATCACCGCGAAGTCCTTGGCGGCATGGCCGGCGGCACCGGCTTCGGCTGCCCACTGGGACTTGATCGAGATGACGGGGATGCGCTCACGAATCTGTCCGAGTGAGTCCGTGCTGGTGTAAATGCAGTTCTCGGGAGCGACCGTGCCGTCGGGTCCTTCGAACGTGTGTGCGACGGTCACGCCGATGTCGAAGGCGCCGACGAGGAATGCCGTCGCCATGCGCTGTTCGCCGTTCACCGTGCAGACGATGGCGCCGACACCGCTGAACGAAAAGAATTCCTGGCTCGACAGCTCGCCGCGCCGGCCGGTTGCGCCCGTTGCGGACAGTCGGCGAGTCGCTGCGAAATCGAGCGTGCCGCGATCCGGCGCAGCGGTTGCGTCGGAGGTCGTGCTGCCGCAGCGGCCTTCCTGGCACAGACCCGAAGCTGCATCCGCGTCAGCGAGCCATGCGAGTCCGGCGAGCAGGAGCAGGGACCCTGCCAACCGGATGATGCGTCGAGTGTCCGGACGTGCAGCGGAAGCAGCAGCGTGATGGCGATTGCGGTGCATGTGCTAGAACTACCCGTCAGCGATACCGAGGTCGATACGACGGGGCGTGCAATGCGGCTAAGACATCTCCCGAGGGAAATTTTTTCAAGCCGACGACGCCCTCGAACCTTCCTGCGGGCGCCTGCGAAGCGCAGCAGGTGAATTGAGCCTATGACGAGCAGATCGGCACAACGGTGATGAAGCTCAAATTTCCGAGGAGCCGTTCGCGCGATTCTGAGACGCAGCCCAAGGAAATGGACTCTTCTGCGAACGCAAATAAAAAGGCCGGAGCGGGGCTCCGGCCTTTAGGGCAACTTTCCGTCACCCCCGCGTACGCGGGGATGACGATCGCTCACGCGTTCGTCAATTTGAACGTGATCGACACCTGCGTCCATGCAGTAATGGCGGTCGAGCCATTGGTGGCCGCGGCAAAGCGCCACTTGCGCACAGCCTCGATCGCTGCCTGGTCGAGTCGCGCAAAGCCGCTGCCCTTGGCGACCTGAACCTCGCGCGGTGCACCGCGTTCATCCACCAGGATACGGAGCCTCACCGTACCTTCCTCACCCGCCCGACGTGCCGCTGGCGGATAGATGGGCTCGACGCGCGACTTCGTCTTCAGCTCCTGCGAAGGCGGGCCAGGAGGTGCCACGGCTTCGGTCGCGGCGATTGCGTTCTCCGAAGGCGGCATCGGCGTTTCAGCCGGCGGGACGATGATTTCGTCCGGAGGAATCACACTCGGCTCGAGATTATCGACCTGCGTCTGCTCGATGTCGGGCTTGATCTCGATCTCCGGCTCCTCGATCACTTCCTGCTGCTCGGGAATGAAGACGACCTGTGCCGGCTGGATGAACTCCGGCATCTTGATCACGCCCATGCTGACTGACAGAACATAGCCAATGACCAGATGCACACCGATCACCGCGGCGAGCAGGCCAGGGCGTGCCATTAGACTAGAGCGACGTTCGACGTACATGCATTGCCTCCGCATTGAACGAAGCTTGCGCTTCCTGGTGTGTTAACGATGCGGAACGACAAAAGGGTTCAAACAATCTTCGTTGCCGAAAAGGGTTGGAAAAAGTTCCTTCGGCGTCGACAAAAAATCGCATGATCGTAGGCAATCGGCGACAATGCGTCGGGTCGACTTTCAATGGCAATGAAGTAGCGAGATGACAGCGGATGCAACGTTGACGAGCCTGCTCGACGCCGCGCGCGCCCGCATCGGCGAGAGTCGCGAGCAAAGCGAACCCGTGTGGTCACAAATTCTCGCGCATTCGCAGGTGGCGGAAACCGCGCCGCGCGTTTGGGCCTGCAGTGAGTTCATTGCAACCTCATGCAGCCGCAATCCAAGCCTGCTGCTCGCACTGATCGAGAACGGACGCCTGCTCGATCGCGCGACGAGCGAGTGGATCGCGCAGGATCTCGTCGCGCACGAACGGGGACAATCCGAAGCGGAGCTGATGGAAGCGCTCCGGCATTTCCGGCGCAGGCACATGGTGCGTATCGCATGGCGCGACATTGCCGGCTGGGCCGATCTCGATGAAACGCTGCGGGACCTCTCCGCGCTCGCGGATGTCTGCATTCAATTTGCCTACGACCGGATGTACGCGATGCTCACTGCGCGCTACGGCACGCCGCGGGGAGAATCGAGCAACGATCCTCAATCGATGCTCATCCTCGGCATGGGGAAGCTCGGTGCGCACGAGCTGAACTACTCGTCCGATATCGATCTCGTGTTCCTCTACCCGGAGGAAGGGCAGACCGATGGTGCGAGAAGCGTGGACAACGCCGAGTTCTTCCTGCGCCTCGGCCAGAAAGTCACCCAGCTGCTCTCGACGCAGACCGTCGACGGCTTCGTCTATCGTGTGGATCTGCGCCTGCGGCCATTCGGTGACAGCGGCCGCGTCGCGATGGGATTCGGCGCGTTCGAGGACTACCTGCAGCAGCACGGCCGTGACTGGGAGCGCTACGCGTACGTGAAGGCGCGGGCCATCACCGCGCAGGAACACTTCGCGTCCTTGTACGACGAAGTCCTGCGGCCATTCGTCTTCCGGCGCTATCTCGACTTCAGCGTGTTCGAGTCGTTGCGGGACATGAAAGCCATGATTGCCCGCGAGGTGGAGCGTCGCGAGCTGCGCGACAACATCAAGCTCGGCCCCGGCGGCATCCGCGAGATCGAGTTCATCGTCCAGGCTTTCCAGCTCATTCGTGGCGGCAATGACCGGCGCCTGCAGAATCGCGAGCTGCGCACGGTGCTGCCGCTGCTCGCGAATCAACGTCTGCTCGGCCGCGAGATAGTCTCTGACCTGGACGCCGCGTATCGATTTCTGCGGCTCGCAGAGAATCGCCTGCAGGAATGGAATGACGAGCAGACGCATCGTCTGCCCACCGACGACACGGCGCAGACGCGATTCGCGCTGTCCCTGGGCATGGCGGATTGGAGCTCGGCCGCGACGAAGCTGACGATGCATCGCGAGCGAGTCGCGAGATATTTCGCGCAGACGGTGTTCGGCCCGGCGGGGAGTGCCACGGATCAGCCCGCGCCGGTCGCGGGATTCGATCTCGATGCGCCGGCAGAGGATCGCGAGCGAGCGTTGAACGACTTCGGTCTGGGTAACTCGCCAGCGCTCGCACAGGCGTTGGACCAGCTTCGCACATCCGCTTACTACCGGCGCCTCGACGACACGGGTCGACGCCGGCTGCGCGCGGCGCTCTCCCCGGTCCTGCAGAGCATCGCAAAGGTGGAAGCACCGGAAGTGACGTTCGCGCGCATCGCGCGGATCCTCGAAATGATCGGTGGGCGCACCGTCTACCTCGCTCTACTCAACGAGAACGCGACAGCGTTGCAGCGGCTCGTGCAGCTGTGTTCGCAGAGCCAGTTCCTCGCCGATCAGATCGCTGCCCATCCATTGCTGCTCGATGAGCTGATCGACGAGCGACTGATAGGCGAGCCGCCCAGCCGCGCGCAGTTTGCAGAAGACCTTGAAGCCCGCCGCGGCGCGCTGCACGGCGAGGATGCGGAGCGGCAGGTCGAGTTGCTGCGCAATTTCCAGAGTGCCGCCATCTTCAGAGTCGCGGTTGCCGACCTGACCGGTCATCTGCCGCTGATGAAAGTGAGCGATCGGTTGACCGATATCGCGGAGCTGATCGTCGAAGAAGCGTTGGGGCTCGCGTGGACTCAGATGACGGGCAAGCACGGGCTGCCGATGTGCGGTGATCGTCCGGAAGAGCTGCGACCGTCGAGCATGATCGTGGTCGCCTACGGAAAGTTCGGCGGTCTCGAGCTCGGCTACAGCTCCGACCTCGATCTCGTGTTCCTGCACGATTCGGTGGGCGAGGTGCAGCGTACCGACGGCGCGCAGACGCTGGACAACAGTGTGTTCTTCCAGCGGCTCGCACAGAGACTCGTGCACCTGCTGACGGTTCACACCGCAGCGGGCCGGCTGTACGAAGTCGATACGCGGTTGCGACCGGGAGGCAACCGGGGCCTGCTCGCTCAGACACTGCGCAGCTTTCGCGAGTACGAGTTTCAGGAAGCGTGGACCTGGGAGCACCAATCACTGCTGCGGGCGCGCGCGGTCGCTGGTAATGCGGGACTGCGGGATGCTTTTGAGGAGGCGAGGCTCGAGGTGCTGCGAAACGCGGTGCGGCGTACGGACCTTCGCGATGAGGTGCGAAAGATGCGCGCCCGCATGCGCGAGAACCTGTCGAAGGCGGGGCCGGGCCAGGTCGATCTCAAGCAGGACGCCGGCGGCGTCGCGGATCTGGAGTTCCTGGTGCAGTACTGGATGCTCAAGTGGGCCGACCGGTATCCCGAGATCGTGATCTTCTCGGACAACATCCGCCAGCTCGAAAGTCTGGCGTCCGGCAACCTCGTGCCGCAGTCAAGAGTGGATTTCCTGGTGAACACGTACCGCCGCTATCGCGAGCGACTGCATCACCTGTCGCTCAACGGGGCGAAAAACGTGATCGCCGACAACGAGTTCGTCGAGGAGCGACGCGGGGTCGTCGAAATCTGGGCCGAGGTGATGGGGGAGAACCTGTAGGGGCTCGCGACCCTTACGCGTCGCACCGCTTACGGCCTACAATGCGCCGCTCTCACGCAGCCTGACCTGGCCTTATGACCACCGAAGCCGCCCCCAAGCTCATTCAGCCGAACGCGCAGAACCAGTACACGGTCACCGTGTCCGATCTGCCTTTGTCCTGCCCGATGCCCGGCATGTACCTGTGGAATTCCCATCCGCGCGTCTTCCTGCCGATCGAGAAGACGGGCTGGGCGAAGTGCCCTTACTGCAGCGCGGAGTACATGCTGCAGAGATAGGTCGTCACTTGTAGTCTTTGTAGCTCTTCTCTTCGACGATCCGTGAGCCGAGCTTCGTATTGATCTGGCGCTTCACGGCGGCGCGCTCATCGTTGATCACATAGACCGAGCGGGCGAGCTCGATGAACTTCGCATCGAATTCCTTCGCCCGTTCCTTGTCGCGGATGTCGTCCTCGACGACCCAGAGCTTCTCGTTGATCCTCTTCAGTGCCGACCACTCCGCGGTGATGTCGGCCTTGCCGTGGGCGGAATCGCGCCATGTCGATTCCAGCAGCCCCAGCTCGACGCGCACGTTGGCGACCTTCGCCGCATCGCTCATCCGTTCGGACTTGATCTGCAGGATCGTGATCTTGTCGATGAGCTCGCCCGGTGAAATGGGAACGTGGATGTCGGTGGCCATGAGGGTGACTCGGTGGTGGTACGAAGGCCGAAGAAGTTTGATCTCTTGGCGACGAAGGCTCAATACGGGCTTCAATACACCCGAGGAAGACGAAGAGTCTCCACGGGGGTCACCGGGTGAACAGGAGCCCGGACTGAATTGTTTGTCTCCCCCGTGATCCCCGTGTACCCCGTGGAGATCCGATTCTCACGCCGGGCCCCAGTAGCCGATGCGCCGGCGGATCTTGAGCTTGCGCCACAGATTCATCGGCTTGGGTTTCGGATTGCGTCCGCCGGCGGCGATGAAGTCGTCCACTGCCTGGAGCACGCGTTCGCTCGAGCGGCCGTCGCGCCAGGGATGAATCGAATCCGCGTACTTGCGGATCTCCTGCATCAACGGTGCTGGTCGCGACAGGGCGCGCTCGATCGATGGCTCCAGCTGTTCCGGGGTGTCGATGTCGATGAGCTGCGGGCCGGGCCGCCGATTCTTGAACGTCACCACCGGCTTGTAGGTCAGCAGGAACTCGTTCAGCGCCGATGAGGTGTCCGAGATCATCATGTCGACCTGCGGGAACAGGTCGAGGATGTTGTCCTCGGTCGCAAAGCGCAGGTACTCGTTTTCGAGCCCGCGATATTTCGCCACGGTTTCGGCGTCGCTCTTCGGGTGCAGGGTGACGATCCAGCGCCACTTCCCGGACCGGGACATCCGCTTGATGGTGTCGTAAAGGATGTTCGCCGCGCTCCAGGAGGGCGAGAACGTGGAGTGATAGAGGATCACGGGCGTCGAACGCACGGGCGGCGCCTCCGGCGTCGCATGCTCCCGCATGAAAGGATCGAGCTTGGGCCAGCCCGTTTCGCGGACGGCGAAGTGTCCGGCGCGCCGCGATTCGGCTTCGAAGGCCTGCGTGTCGCGTGGACCGGTCGTGCAATAAAGATCGAAGAATCCGCGGATGTAGATGTGTCGCGGCTTGCCCGCATCGAATCCGTGGAAAACCTCGGTCTTCACGCCAGGGAAGAAGTGAGGAACGGCATTGCTCGACGTCAGGACTGCGCGCGGGGCGAATCGCCGTACGTCGGTTGTCGTGCGCAGCCAGGTTTCGTCGGCGCGGAGCTCTTCTCCGCCAGGTCCATCGAAGAACCAGGCTGCCGTCGCACCGCGGGCACGGATCGCGTCCTGAAGCGGACGCAGGATCGCGAGTGCATACCGCTCCGATCCATACAGCAGGTAGTGTTCAGGGGATCGGTTCATTTCGGGTGACCGTACCGGCTCGTCCGCCGGCCCGCAAGTTCGCACAAAGACCGTATGCCGTCAGCGCCGACGCGCCAGGGCGATCAATACGCTGTGCAGCTTTTTGTTCACTTCGTCCGGCGTGATGAGGTCCATCACCCCGGGCTTCTCGATCTTGGTGGTCCAGGGGAGCTCGGCTGCGGAGCGGCCCATCAGTCGTTGCGCGGCGAGATCGTACTTGTCGATACACCATTGCCGGCTCAGATAGGGGCCGCTGCGCTGTGGGTTGGTCGCTGCATAGAGACCGACCACGGGGGTGCCGACTGCCGTGGCCATGTGAGCGGGGCCGGAGTCAGGCGAGAGGAGTACCGTTGCGCGTTCGAGGGTCGCGAGCAGTTCGACGAGCGTGTCCTTGCCGACGGCATTTTCGCAGGCATGTTTCATCCGGGCCTGGATTTCCTGGCCCATCCGTTGCTCGATCTCGCTGCGGCCGCCGCAGATGACGACCTTCAGCCCGAGCGATCCGATGGCGTAGTCCGCGACCTGTGCGTAGTACTCGGCGCGCCAGTTGCGCAGCACGTGACTCGAACAGGGGCTGATGACCAGCGTCTGGACGTCATCGGGAATCAACCGGCGCGCGTATGCGCGGGCGGCGTCCGGAATCGGGATGTCCCAGCGCAGGACCTTCTCATAGACGCCGAATTTCTCCGCGAATCCGAACAGCGAGTCGAGCACGTGCTGGCGCTGCGCGGGCCGGATGCGATTGGTGGTGAACAGCCATTGCAGTTCCCGGGCGCGCCGGCGATCGAAACCGAGCTTGATCTTCGCGGGGATGACCATCGACATCAGGCTGGCGCGCAGCGAGAGCTGCATGTGCATCAGCACGTCGAACTGACGTCCGCGCATCGCGGCTCCAAGCTTGCTGCGGGCCCCGAACGTGCTGCCCTTGTCGACCACGACGAACTCGATATCGGGAATGTGGCCGAGCAGCTTCGCTTCGACGCGGCCGATGACCCACGTGAAGCGGGTTTGCGGCCATGCGCGCTGCAGGGTGCGAACGACGGGCAGCACGTGACACGTATCGCCAATCGCGGACAGACGCAGGATGCAGACGGACTCGGGACGCTGATCGAACGGTGACGACATGCGTTCTACAGGCTCGGGCGGCGCAGCGGTTCGCGGGCGGGCACGCAGTTCATGAAGGCTTGCTATTCTCCGCACATCACTGTGGCAAGGCCAGAATCGAATCCTGCATGAGCGCCCCTGTCGAGCAGCGCCTGGAGATTCCCGGCGGCGGCATCCTATACGACGCATCACGATTGCGTAAGGCGCAGCCGGATTGGTTCGACCGCGACTACTGGTCGAACCGGAAGGCGTTGACGCAAGTGACGGGCGGACGCGGTTCGGTCTCTTTCATCCAGGCCGACGACGGCCGCTGGGTATTGCGCCACTACCGGCGCGGCGGGCTCATCGCACGCATCTCCCAGGATCGCTACCTGTGGACCGGAGAGAATCGCACACGCTCCTTCGCGGAATGGCGCTTGCTGGCGGAACTGCGCCGACGGGACCTGCCGGTTCCCGCGCCCGTCGCGGCCCGGTATCTGCGCAGCGGGCTGACTTACACAGCCGACCTCATTACCGAAGAGCTTCCCTCGTCACGCACGCTCGCACAGTCGCTGTCCACGCGAACCGCCGATCAATGGCGGGCAATGGGCCGAACCATCGCGCGCTTCCATCGCGAAGGCGTTCATCACGCCGATCTCAATGCACACAACATTCTCATCGGCGCCGACGAGTCGATCTACATCCTCGACTTCGACCGCGGCCGCTTCCGCGAGCGCGGACCCTGGGAAGCCGCCGTGCTCTCCCGGCTGCGACGCTCCTTGGAAAAAGTCAGTCGCCAGCGCAGCGACGCGCACTTCAGCGAGAGGAATTGGGATGCTCTGATGGAAGGATATGGGGAAGGGGAAGGGGAAGGGGAAGGGGATAGCGGATAGCGGATGGCGGATAGGCAGAGGCAGGGACTTGTCATTCCCGCGAAAGCGGGAATCCATCTTTTCGGATAAAGGCATGGATTCCCGCTTTCGCGGGAATGACGGTCGGTCTCTTGCTCTGACCATCCGCTATCCGCTATCCGCTATCCGCTTCTTCCCGTAGTAGTTGGGGTAGTCCGGACTCAGTCCCTTGAACCGCCGATGAATCCACAGGTACTGCTCGGGCACGAGCCTGACCTGTGCTTCGATGCTGGCATTGAATCGCTCGGCATCGGCCACCGGACTGTCGCTGGGGAAGCCTTCCAGCATGGGCTGGATGATCATCCGGTAGCCCTGTGAGCCGGGCAGGCGCTCGGGGAAGTAGGGCAGGACGGCAGCGCCGGTCATGCGCGCCAGGCGCGACGTCGCGGTATTCGTGGCAGCGGGAATCCGGAAGAAGGGAACCATTTCCGCGCCTTTCTTCCGATAGCTCTGGTCGGGCGCGTACCAGACCGGTTCGTTGTTCTTGAGCGCGGTGACGAGGGTGCGAATGTCGTCGCGCGGAATCGCGCGCTTTGCGCGGCGGCCGCGATTGCGCATCAGGAAGTTTTCGAGGACGAGGTTGCTCGTCGGCCGGTACATGATGCTGGCCGCGATGCGTGCGCACAGGGCGCGTGCGCCGATTTCCAGCGTCGTGAAATGCGCGCTCAGCAGGATCGCGCCCTTGCCGCGCGCGAGTGCCGCCTGCAAGTGCTCCTCACCCTCGAATTTCGTCAGCTTGCGGATCCGATCGTCGGAGCTCCACCAGGAGATCGCGGTCTCGAAGAGTCCGATGCCGACGCTGCGAAAGTGCGCGCGCAGTATTCGCTGGCGTTCGTCAGCCGACTTCTCGGGAAAACACAGTTCGAGATTGCGTCGCGCGATCCGCACGAACGACAGCGGCAGGATGGATAGCAGATCGCCGGCGCGACGGCCGAGCCACAACAGCAGGGGGAACGGCAGCGGTTCGAAAAGCCGCAGGATTCCCAGCGCAAGCCATGTCGGCCAGTAGCGCGGGTGAAGCAACTGGGCGGTCGAGGGTTGGCTGTTGGCTGCTGGCGGCAAAGGATCGGGCTCCGCAGAGAACGAAAGGATTGTGACCGTCCACGGTCAACCGTCAACCGCCTGCTTGCGGTATGGATCGAAGCCTTCGCGCCGGAACCGCTTGTAGGCCCAGAGGTACTGCTCGGGATGAGCACGTACATGTGCTTCGATCAGTTCGTGGAACCGGCGCGTATCGGCGATCGCGTCTTCGGACGGGAAGTTGTCGAGCGCGGGATGAATCCGGATCACGTAACCGCGATTGTCCGCGCGGCGCGCAGGAAAGTACGGCAGGACAGGCGCGCGCGAAATGCGGGCCAACCGCGACGTCGCGACATTCGAGGCGGCCGGCTGGCCGAAGAACGGCACGAGTTCACTGTTCTTTTCGGTGAAGCGCTGGTCCGGCGCGTACCACACGGGCAGGTTGTTCTTCAGATTCTGCAGGAGGTCGCGGATCTGTTCCGAGGTGATCGCCTGCACGGTATGGCGCATGCGACCCCTGCGCGAGAACTCTGCGATCAGCGCGTTGCCCGGGGTCAGATACATGATGCTCGTCGGTCCGAGCAGGGTCAGTCCGCGCGCTCCCATCTCGAGAGTCGTGAAATGGGCGCTCAGCATGAGCGCTCCGCGGCCGCCTTCGAGCGCCTTGTGCAGATTCTCTTCGCCGTCGAACTGGATCAGGCGACGCAAGCGGGCATCGCTCGCCCACCACACCAGGCCTGTTTCATAGAGCGCGCAACCCAGCGATTCGAAATGACGGCGCACGAGGCGATGCCGCTGCTGCTCGTCGAGCTCCGGCAGGCACATGTCGATATTGATCTTCGTCACGCGCCGGTCGCGACGACTCAGGTGGAACGCCAGGCGGCCCGTCGTGCGGCCGATCGCCATCTGCATCCGCAGCGGCAGCACGTTGACGAGCCGCACGATCGCAATCCCGAGCCAGACGCCCCAGAACCGGGGCCCGAGGAATCGATACAGCGGGATCTCTGGCTCCCGCTGGATCTTTGCGCGGGCCGCACGTTCCGCGGCAGGCGGATCGGTGGCGACGTTCTGGTCGGGCGTGCTCATGATCGGGCGCGAATAGTAGTATGGATTCGAGGCGGCGACAGCCTGTAGCCTCCCACCACCGTCGCCGGTCAAGAGCAAAACGCCGCCCGATGCTTCGTCTGCTTTACACGCTGCTCCTGTATGTAGCCGCACCGATTGCGCTTGCGGCGACGATGTGGCGCGGCGTGCGCGATCCGCTCTACCGGGAGCGCTGGGGCGAGCGCTTCGGATTCTCGCGCACCAGGACACAGGTGCCGACGATCTGGGTCCATGCCGTCTCGGTTGGAGAAGTGCAGGCTGCTGCCGCGTTGATCCGGGAACTGCGCAAGCGATATCCGGATCCGCCGCTGATCGTGACGACGGCCACGCCGACCGGGGCGCAGCGGGTGAACGCGCTGTTTGGCGATGCCGTCCGGCATGTCTATCTGCCGTATGACCTGCCGGGCGCCGTTCGCCGCTTTCTCGACCGCATCCAGCCGCGGATCGCGGTCATGATGGAAACGGAAGTGTGGCCGAACCTCTATCGAGAGTGCGGCCGACGCCAGATTCCCATCGTGCTTGCGAGCGCACGGCTGTCGGAGAAGTCCGTGCGCCGATTCCGTCGCATCTCGTCGCTGTTCCGGGAGGCGCTGAACCAGGACCTCACGATCGGTGCGCAAACACGCGCGGACGCCGATCGATTCATCGAAGTCGGCGCACCGGCCTCGCGCGTGCACGTGACGGGAAACATCAAGTTCGATATCGAGGTCGCGCCGAACGTGCGCGCAACTGGAGAGGCGCTGCGGACAGCAGAGTTCTTCGGCCGGTTCGTCTGGATCGCGGGCAGCACCCACGAAGGCGAAGAGGACATCGTGCTGGCCGCGCATCGACAACTCATCGCGAAGCGATCCGACGCATTGCTCGTCCTGGTGCCGCGACATCCGAATCGCTTCGACCGCGTGCGTCAGTGGCTCGGCCAGCAGGGAATGGCATTCGTTTGCCGCTCTCGTGGCGAGAGCGCGAAAGAAGACACGCGGGTCGTCCTGGCCGATACGCTCGGCGAGCTGTTGATGCTGTACGCAGCGGGAGATGTCGCCTTCGTCGCAGGCAGCCTGGTACCGATCGGCGGCCACAATCTGCTCGAACCCGCGGCCCTCGCGCGACCGATCCTGACCGGCCCTCGCAACTTCAACGCCCCCGATATTGCGAAGATGCTCTTCGAGAGTGGAGGCGCGCTGCAAGTGAACTCAGCGGATGAACTCGCAGCGACGCTGGCGATGCTGAGCGCGAATCCGGAAAAGCGCGCGGAGCTGGGACAAGCGGCGCTGGGGATTCTGGAGATGAATCGGGGGGCCGTGGCGAGGGTGATGGAGATGATCGAGAAAGCAGAGGCTGTGAGCCGCGAGCGATGAGCGGCGAGCCGGACAGGAGAAAAGAAAAGGCCGGCTAATGCCGGCCTTCTGTCTCTGTCTCTGGCTCACAGCTCACAGCTCACAGCTGACGCCGCCTCGGCGTCGTCACTTCGTAATGACCCTTTCTTCCAGGTACTGATTGATCCTCTGGAGATCTTCCTGCCGCAGCGTGCCGGTCGCGAGCCGCAGGTTGAACGCATTCAGGATGTAGTCGTAGCGGCTGCGCGAGTAGTTCGTCTGCGCTTCGAACAGCCGGCGGCGTGCGTCCAGCACGTCGACCGTCGTGCGCGTGCCGACTTCGAATCCGGCTTCCGTCGCCTGCAGCGCCGTCTTGCTCGAATCGAGCGCCTGCTTGAGTGCCTTCACGCGTGACATTTCGCTGAGCACGCCGAGGTAGGCGTCACGGGTGGCACGTTCGGTCTCGCGGTTGGTGCGCTCCAGACGCTCGCGAGCCGCACGATGCAGATAAACGCGTTGGCGGACGCGGGACGAGGTGCCGCCGCCGGAATAGATCGGGACCGTCACCTGCACGCCGATCGCGTCTTCGGTGCCGTCGCTGTCAGCCGGCGAAGTGGAGCGGGGGCCGTTGCCCGTCTGCGTCGTCGTATCGCCGGAGATGTCATTGCCCGAGCGGCCAGCGACCAGGTCGATGGTCGGGAGATGGCCCGATCTTGCGACGCTCACATCCTGCTTGGCGATGTCCGTTGCAAGTCGCGCGGAGATGATGCGGAGGTTCTGTTCCAGGGCGGTCGCGACCCAGGTCTCCTCGTTCTCGGGATCGGGCGAGCGCAGCGGCAAGTCATCGATCGGCGCGGCGAGGGAGGAGAACGATTCACCCGTCAGTTCTCGGAGCAGTTCGAGCGCCGTGGCAAGTTGCCGTTTGGCAAGGATCACGCCTGCCGCTGCCTGATCGTGGGCAGCGCGTGCTTCCTGGACGTCCGTGATGGCGATCAGGCCCACTTCGAAACGCTTGTCCGCCTGCTCGAGCTGGCGACTGAAAGCTTCGAGGGTGGCGACCGCGGCGTCGACGGTGTCCTGGGCAGCGAGTACATCGAAATAGCGCTGTGCGGTGCGCTGGATGAGCTCCTGCTGAGCCGCCTGGTAGTCGGCTTCGGCCTGGGCGACCTGGGAATCGGCGCGCTTCAGCGTCGACCATTGATCCCAGCGGAAGAGCGTCTGGCGCAACTGGAACTGGTAGACCGTGGTATCGAGCTCCTGCTCGCGCTGGGCCGGCCGGAACTGGATCGGATTGGTCGTCGGGTCAGCGAACAGGCTGGCGCCTTCGGACTCGGTCTTCTCGTAGGAGCCGCTTGCGTTGATCTGCGGCAGCAAGGCAGCCAGCGCCTGCGGCTTCGATTCGCGGCTCGCCAGACGGTTGGCGTCTGCTTCGCGAATCTGCGGATCGTTCTGGAGCGCTTTCT
Organism: Povalibacter uvarum; assembly: GCF_014202975.1. Taxonomy (GTDB): domain Bacteria; phylum Pseudomonadota; class Gammaproteobacteria; order Steroidobacterales; family Steroidobacteraceae; genus Steroidobacter; species Steroidobacter uvarum. Next base: position 127,809 of record NZ_JACHHZ010000006.1, on the reverse strand, counting down.
GATAGACCTCCACGATGTCCGCGGCGGAGGCCGTCGGCGCGATCGCGAGCAGGGACAGCCCGCCCATCATGGCAGCAGCCGAGGCCAGCGCGTGTTTCTTCAGGCACGCTTGGATATACGAGCGCAATTTCATTGATTCATTTCCCATGTTCGAGAACACAGCAGCCGGCCAGTAGTTGCAACTTCGATCGGACCCGGTCATCCCGCCTGTTATTGACGATTGATGTCATGACCGGTGGCCTCACCGCCACGAAGCTTCCCTTGGACGCGTCAGTAGGTCGGAATGGTTGCATCCAGGTCGCGCGACCAGGCGAGGATGCCGCCCGCGAGGTTGACCGCCCGGAAACCGTTTTGTTGCAGGTACTTCGCCACCTCGAGACTGCGCCGGCCCGACCGGCACAACACTACGACCTCCCTCGAGGCATCCAGCTCGCCGGCACGTCCGGCGACTTCCCCCATGGGGATGTGGACGACTCCGGGCACGCTTGCCACCCCGAGTTCCCAGCCCTCCCGGACATCGAGCAACGTCAGGGCGTCGCCGCGATCACGTCGGGCTACGAATTCGGCGGGGGTAATTTCCGGGATGTTCATCGTTAAGAGAAGCGAGTTGCGGCGAATCGCGGGTGAAGATCGGTGAATGGCGGCGAGTGTCCGGCCGCGGACACTTTCAGAACACGAATTCCGGTGGTTTCGGCGCGTTGATCAGCGGCTGCAGCACGGTTTCGAACAGGCCTTCGCGCTGCCATTCACGCTCGCCTACCCGAGTGATCTTCCAGGCTTCCATGACGGGTGCCTGGCCGACCACGACGAAAAGGCGTCCACCGATCTTTAACGCACGCTGGAAGCGTTCGTCGTACAACGGCAGCGAGCCTGTCACGGCAATGGCGTCGAAAGCGAGGGTGTCTTCGAGCCGCATGCCGTCAGCCGCTTCGACGGCGACGTTGTTCACGGCGGCCGTCAGGAGATTGGCGCGAGCCATGTCGGCGAGCTCCGGAACGATTTCCAGCGAACGCACACGGCCGGCGAGCTTACCCATGCAGGCCGCCAGGAAGCCGGTGCCGGTGCCGATTTCGAGCGCCAGGTCGGCCGGCTGCAGGCCCAGGGCCTGCAGGATCCGGCCATGCACCTTGGGCGGCAGCATCATCTGGCCATGGGGGAGCGGAATCGGGCTGTCCGCGAACGCCACGCCCTGCCAACCCTGGGGGACGAAGGCTTCGCGGCGGACCTCGCGCATCACATCGAGGATGCGATCGTCCAGCACCTCCCAGGTGTTGACCTGCTGTCCGATCATCTGCTCGCGGGCCAGTTCGATATTCATGTCGTCTAAACGCTCAGGATCAGGGACCAGGATCAATCACTTGGGAGCGGCCCCACGGCCGCGGTCCGGGCGGGGCCGGACCTGAGGAAAACGGGCGCAAAGGGTAAGGGCTTTGACCGCCCCAAGACAAGGTTATGTGACACGCCGGCGGGTGCCTCCGGCAGCGTCCCGGCGGCAGGTTCGGCCCAGGGCGTTTCACTCGCGTCGCGAGTCGAGCACGCGATGCAGCGCTCGTCCGCGACAGTACGCATGAAGCGATTCCCTGAAGCTTCGCGGGCGATCTGGAAAAAAGATCGACAATCGCAATGCGCCTTCGTGCAAAGCGCTGGCGAACGCATGAATCGCCGCTGCAATATGGTCAATCTCCGCAGCAGAAATTTCTCGGTCCGATATGCTGCGATCGCGTTCACACAATTGCTTGCGTGAACATCTGCATCGGTGTCATCAGGTCGCTCGCAAGCGGGGAGCTTCAGGCGATCGCGATGCGTGGATCATCGACAAAGCGCATCGGCCGTGCGGGCGGCATGAATGCGCGAGTAGGGGCTTGAAGGAGATCATGGGCGGTACGTTCGCTGGTGCCCGTCCGACATGTTGGGCGACATGTTAGGGACACTGAACATTCCTGTCGGCACTTTGCTGCTGGGCATTGCGCTGTTTGCCCTCATCGGCGTGCTCGTGTGGCGCGAGCGTCGTGCCGCGGTGCTGTCGCGCGCCGCGAATCAGCTCGACGGCATCGTGCGCGAAGGCAGATTCGCCGAGCGCGTGCGAAGCGGCGGCCAGCCGGCACAACCGCTCGCATCGAGCGCCAATCAGCTGCTCGAACAGATCGCCGTCAAGGATCTCCTGATCGCCGAACGCGAACGCGCTCTCGTCGGGCTGCTCGGCGGACTCCACGAGGCAGTTGCCGTGCATCGCGAAGGCATCGTCTTCGCAAACCATCGCTTCGCCGTCCTCAGCGGCCAGAATGAAAAGAACCTGATCGGGCAGGCCATGTCCGACCTGGTGCATCCCGACTATCGCGATCTCGTCGGCGAACAGCTGCGCCGCGTGCTGGGCGCGGAACCGGCGATGGATCGGCTCGAGATCGAGCTGCAGCCGAACCGCGATCAGACATTGCGGGTCGAGCTTTCAGCCGTTCGCATCGACTACCAGGGCGGGCCGGCGCTGTTGCTGACGATGCTGGAGATGGGCCCCAGAGCCGCCACCGCGCCGTCGCAGGGATCGAAGGGTCGTTCGACCGCCTGGGATACGCTCGATTCGCTCGGCGAGGGCATCGTCACGACGGACGTCAGCGGTCGCATCGACTATCTCAATCGTGCTGCCGAGCAGCTGGTGGGCGTGTCCGGCGCGGATGCGATGGGCAAGACCATCACCGACATCATCACGCTGGTGGATGAAAGCGACCGCCGGTCGCTCGGTGATCCGGTTCGCCAGTGCCTGACCACGCAAGCGAAAGTCACCGTAGGTCGCCGCGGATTGATGATCTCGCGCGATGGCGGCGAAGAACGGTCTGTCGAGCTCACGGTCACGCCCCTGAAGGGTCAGCGCGGTGATCTGGCGGGCACGGTGATCGCGGTTCGCGACGTGAGCGAACTGCGCGGCATCACGCGCCAGATGTCGTACCAGGCGAGCCACGATCCACTGACTGGCCTCGTGAATCGACGCGAGTTCGAACGCCGCATGGAGGAAGCGCTCGAGTCGACGCATGCGAGTGCCGCGCGGCATGTCCTGTGCTATCTCGACCTGGATCGTTTCAAAGTCGTGAACGACAGCTGCGGTCACATGGCTGGTGACACGATGCTGCGCGAGGTCGCTGCACTCGTGAAAGCAGCGGTGCGCGATTCGGATACCGCCGGTCGGCTGGGCGGCGACGAGTTCGGCCTGCTGCTCACCGGCTGTCCGCTCGAGAAGGCGCGCCAGATTGCCGACGACGTCGTCCGCAAGGTGAGCGAGTACCGCTTCGTCTGGAAGGACAAGATCTTCAACATCGGCGTCAGCGTCGGCCTCGTCGAAGTCTCGCGCGAGAGCGGGGTGGTCGATGAGATCATGAGCGCCGCCGACTCCGCGTGCTACGTCGCCAAGAAGCAGGGCAATCACGTTCACGTGTACTCCGCTCGCGATGAGTCCGTCGCCCGTCACCGCGGCGAGATCCAGTGGCTGCAGCGCCTGCAGACTGCGCTCAAGGACAACCGTTTCGAGCTGATGGCGCAGCCGATCATTGCGACACCCGGCGTTACGCGGGGCCCGGCGCTGGAAGTGCTGCTGCGATTGCAGGACGAGTCGATCCCCGGCGGTATCTCTCCGGTGGAGTTCCTGCGTGCCGCTGAACGCTATCGGCTCATGACGGATGTGGATCGCTGGGTCGTGCAAGCCGCGTTGACAGCGCTTGCGCGCGGTGCGATCAGAGTTCCACCGGATCGCAGCATCGCGATCAACCTTTCAGGCCAGACGCTCGGCGATCCCCAGTTCCTCGAGTTCGTCGTCGAAGTGCTCGACCGCACGGGCGTCGACGCCGACAAGGTGTGCTTCGAAGTCGCCGAGAATTCCGTCATCACGAACATCGAACACGCCCAGCGATTCATCGGCGTACTCCACGGCATGGGCTGCCGTTTCGCCCTCGACGACTTCGGCCGTGGCCTGTCGTCCTTCGGCAATCTCAAGAACCTCTCGCTCGACTACCTCAAGATCGACGGCTCATTCATCCGCAACCTCGGCATCGATTCGGTCAACCAGGCGATGGTCGCCGCGATGATCAAGCTCGCCCGGACACTGAACTTCCAGGTCGTTGCCGAACAGGTCGAAGACGTGAGTGCTCTGGAAGCGGCCACCAGGATGGGCGTGGACTTTGTGCAGGGGTATCACTTGGGGAGACCGCAGCCGTTGGTGAGAGTGGTGGCGAGGGCGAGCTGAGCGTCCGCACGGGTGCGGACGGAGGCTGCGAGCTGCGAGCGACGAGCTGTGAGCCAGATGGAAGAGAGACCTGGTCGCTGAGTTGCCTTGAGCAGGCAAGGTTCCGAATAGCAGTGTGCAAACAAAAAGGGCGCGACTTCCGTCGCGCCCTTTTTCGTTCTCTGGCTACCAGCTCACCGCTCGTAGCTCACTGCTTCCTTCTCAAAGCAGCGGCACCAGCAGCAGCGCCACGATGTTGATGATCTTGATCAGCGGATTGATCGCCGGCCCCGCCGTGTCCTTGTACGGATCGCCAACGGTGTCGCCGGTGACCGCCGCTTTGTGCGTCTCCGAGCCCTTGCCGCCGAAGTTGCCTTCTTCGATGTACTTCTTGGCGTTGTCCCAGGCGCCGCCGCCGGTGCACATCGAGATGGCCACGAAGAGGCCGGTCACGATCGTGCCGATCAACAGGCCGCCGAGTGCGCGGATGCCGGCGCCCGGACCCATCAGGAAGTTCATGCCGAAGGCGACGACCACCGGCACCAGGATCGGGAGCAGCGACGGCACGATCATTTCCTTGATCGCGGAGCGTGTCAGCATGTCCACGGCCTTGGAGTAGTCGGGCTTGGCGGTGCCTTCCATGATGCCCTTGATCTCCTTGAACTGGCGGCGCACTTCGACGACGACAGATCCGGCGGCACGGCCCACGGCTTCCATCGCCATCGCGCCGAACAGGTAGGGCACGAGACCGCCGATGAACAGGCCGATGATCACGGCCGGATCCGACAGAGAAAACACCTGGAGCTTGTTCACGGCTTCGAGGTTGTGGGTGTAGTCGGCGAAGAGCACGAGTGCTGCGAGTCCGGCGGAACCGATCGCGTAGCCCTTCGTGACGGCCTTCGTCGTATTACCCACGGCGTCGAGTGCGTCGGTGATCTTGCGCACGTCTTTCGGCAGGCCGGACATTTCAGCAATGCCGCCGCCGTTGTCCGTGATCGGGCCGTACGCGTCGAGCGCGACGATCATACCGGTCATCGACAGCATCGCCGTTGCAGCGATCGCGATGCCGTACAGATCGGCGATGTGGTACGCGCCCCAGATGGCGGCGCAGACCGCGAGCACGGGCAGGGCGGTCGACTTCATCGAAACGGCGAGACCGGCGATCACGTTCGTGCCGTGACCCGTCTGCGAAGCGCTGGCCACGTAGCGGACCGGGCCGTATTCCGTTGCGGTGTAGTACTCGGTGATCCAGATCAGCGCTGCAGTCAGTGCGAGGCCGATGACGGAGCACCAGAAGAGATCGCTGGCCAGTTCGCCTTCGCCCATCACGACCGGCGTGACGAAGTAGAACGCGATGAGTGCGAGCACGCCCGATACCGCGGTGCCGCGATAGAGCGCGTTCATGATCTTGCCGCCTTCGCGGGCCTTCACGAAGAACGTGCCCACGATCGACGCGACGATCGACACGGAGCCGAGAACCAGCGGATAGATGATGTAGCGGATGTCGAGACTGCCGTCGGCGGCAGTGAACATCAGGCCGCCGAGAACCATCGTGGCAACGACCGTCACCGCGTAGGTTTCGAACAGGTCGGCCGCCATGCCCGCGCAGTCACCGACGTTGTCGCCGACGTTGTCCGCGATCACGGCGGGGTTGCGGGGATCGTCTTCAGGAATGCCGGCTTCGACTTTGCCGACTAGGTCGGCACCGACGTCCGCGCCCTTCGTGAAGATGCCGCCGCCGAGACGCGCGAAGATCGAGATCAGCGAGCCACCGAACGCAAGGCCGATGAGCGAGTGCAGCGCGGCTGCATCGCCGATGGGGCCGCGCATCAGTGCGAAGTAGCCGGCGACGCCGATCATGCCGAGGCCCACCACCAGCATGCCGGTGATTGCACCACCGCGGAACGCAACCTGCAGAGCGGGATTGAGGCCGACGCTCGCTGCCTGTGCGGTGCGCACGTTCGCACGCACGGAAACGTTCATGCCGATGTATCCGGCGAGACCCGAGAGGATCGCGCCGACGGCGAAGCCACCTGCCGTCGCCCAGTCGAGCGCTACGCCGAGCAGGACGAGCAGCACGACGCCGACGATGCCGATCGTGGTGTACTGCCTGTTGAGGTAAGCCTTGGCACCTGCCTGGATCGCGGCTGCGATCTCCTGCATGCGTTCGTTGCCAGCCGATTGTTTGTTGATCCAGCCAACGGAGAACACGCCGTAAAGCACGGCGAGCACACCGGCACCGATCGCGAGCCAGAGCGCGACTTCTGTGGACATGAAACTTTCCCCTCCCCCAAAAACGGGCTTCGATTCTTAAGTGATTGCATACAGCGAAAAATGCAGGTTTTTCCGCTGTAAAAGCTGCCAGAAAAAGGCGCTGGACTATAGCACAAAGGTTTTGTCGAGCTTCTTCTTCACCGGTGCGTTGCGCAGTTCGACGTACCGCGGCAGCCCGTTCTTGTAGGGAGGATAGTCTTCTCCCTGAATCAGCGGGCTCAGATAGCGACGGGCCTTCTCGGTAATAAAGAAACCGTCTTCTGTTATGTAGTCGCGCGGCACCATTTTTTCCTGGTTCGCGACATCGCTGAGCTTCGCGATGCCCAGCTTCCACTTGTAGGGCTTCTGCGAAGCGCGCACGACGGTCGGCATGACGGAGTTGTGACCCTTCAACGCGAGCTCGACCGCGGCCTTGCCCAGCGCGTAAGCCTGATCGACGTCGACCTTCGATGCGATGTGGCGCGCAGCGCGCTGCAGGTAGTCGGCGACCGCCCAGTGATACTTGTAGTTGAGCTTCGACTTGATCAGCTGGGCGATCACGGGCGCGACACCGCCGAGCTGTGCATGGCCGAATGCATCGCGCAGGCCGGCATCGGAGAGGAACTTGCCGTCCGTGTTCTTCACGCCTTCCGACACTACGATCGCGCAGTAGCCGAACTTCTCCACGCACTCCTTCACGCGCGCGCAGAAGCGCTCTTCGTCGAATGTGATTTCGGGGAACAGGATGATGTGCGGCGCATCGCCTTCTTTCTCTGACGCGAGACCGCCCGCCGCGGCGATCCATCCGGCGTGACGACCCATGACTTCCATGATGAAGACCTTCGTCGAAGTCTTCGCCATCGAGGCGACGTCGAAGCCGGCTTCGCGGATCGACACGGCAACGTACTTCGCGACCGAGCCGAACCCGGGACAGCAATCCGTGATCGGCAGATCGTTGTCGACTGTCTTCGGCACGTGAATCGCCTGGATCGGAAGCCCAAGCTTGTCGGCAAGCTGCGAGACCTTCAGGCACGTGTCGGCCGAATCGCCGCCGCCGTTATAGAAGAAGTAGCCGATGTCGTGCGCCTTGAAGACCTCGATCAGGCGTTCGTACTGCGCCGGGTTGTCTTCCATCTTCTTCAGCTTGTACCGCGCCGAACCGAATGCGCCGGCGGGCGTGTGCCGCAAGGCCCGGATGGCGGCCGCGGATTCCTTCGTCGTGTCGATCAGATCTTCTGTCAAAGCACCCACGATGCCGTGACGCCCGGCATAGACCTTGCCGATCTTGTTCTTGTGCTTGCGGCAGGTCTCGATGACCCCGCAGGCCGACGCGTTGATCACGGCAGTAACGCCGCCCGACTGGGCATAGAAGGCGTTACGAGGTTTCTTTGCAGGCATTGCAGACCCCTGAGGTGATTGGAATTTGGGGGGCGAAGGATAGCGCAGGAAGAAGCCAGCTAGCCGGCTAGCTGGCTAGCATGCTAGCTGGCCGGAATCGAACGTCGGCCCGGGACCATTCCTGCGAAGTCCACCGGTTGCCAGTTGGCCAGCAAGCCCCGTTTTCGGTAGGGTAGCGCCCCTTTGCTTCGGAGGTCGTCGCCGACATCATGCGTATCGTTTTGCTGGGAGCGCCCGGTTCGGGCAAGGGCACACAGGCACAGAGGCTGCAGGCCAAGTACGGCGTGCCCCAGGTGTCGTCCGGGGACCTGCTGCGCGATGCAGTTGCGCGAGGCACGGAGCTTGGCCTCAAGGCCAAGGCCGTCATGGAAGCCGGTCAGCTCGTGTCCGACGATATCGTCCTTGGACTCATTCGAGACCGGCTGGCCCGTCCCGACGCCGCCAACGGATTCATCCTCGACGGTTTTCCTCGCAACGAAGACCAGGCGAACTCGCTCAATGCGCTCCTGAAGGACATCGGCCAGCCCATCGACGCCGTGCTCCTGCTGGACGTTCGCCGCGAGACGCTCATGCAGCGTCTGGCCGGCCGGCGCACCTGCCCGAAGTGCGGCACGGTCTATAACGTGCATTCCCTCAACGGTGCGACAACGTGCCCGCGCGAAGGCGCCGAGCTCTTTCAGCGTCCGGACGACAAGGAAGAAGTCATCGGCCGCCGGCTCGAGGTCTACGAGAAGCAGACCCAGCCGCTCATCGACTACTACGCGAAGCTCGGCCTGCTGCGCACGATCGCCGGCGAAGGCGAGCTCGACTCCGTGTTCGAACGGATGGAGGCCGCCGCGCTTGCGAAGCCGCTGCCGCCGTCGAGCGTGAAAGTCAGCACCGCGAAGGTGCCCAGGAACAAGGTCGTCGTTAAGGCCGCGCGCAAGCCCGCGAAGAAGACCAAGAAGGTTGCTGTGAGGACGGCGAAGGCGAAGTCCGCTCGCAAGCCGGCACCGAAGGCGAAGCGCGTCAAGGCAGCCCCCAAGACCGCGAAGCGTGCGAAGGTCGCGAAGAAGCGCCCGGCCAAGAAGGCCGCGCGAAAGAAGTGACGATCAGGCGGCGGCGGTCGCGAGTTCGACCAGCCGCTCGCCGATGACTTCCCGGCGCCATCCCTGCATCAGGTGATCGGAGCGCCCTGAGAAGACCAGCTGTTCGACGTCGCGGCGTGTCGCGAGAAGCTCGGGCGCAATGCTGTTGCGCTGAGCTTCGTCGCGAACGATCGACAGCAGGCGATTGGCCAGCGCGAGCTTCTGCGGGTCCGGTCTGGGAGGCGTCACCGCCGGCGCTTCAGCGGTGGCGTTGGCACGGCCCTGCGTCACCAGGTCCAGCATCTCGTCGGTGCGCTTGCGCAGGAAATTCGCAGACAGGCCATCGATCGTCTCCAGCTGCTCGCCGGTGCGCGGCAGGCGATCCGCAATCTCGCGCATCGATTCGTCGGAAAGAATCCAGCCTCGCGGCTTGTCCTTGTGGATCGCGCGAGCCTCGCGCCACTGCGCGAGCAGTTTCAGCGTTGCGCGCTGTTCCGGGCGCAACCGATCCAGCCCTTTCAGTCTGCGCCATGAATCCGCGGGATCCGGGCGATAGAGCTTCGGATCCTCCAGTTCCCGCGCCTCCTCGATCTGCCAGCCCAATCGCCCGCGTTCTTCGAGCGCGTCCTGGAGATTGAGATACAGCGGGACGAGGTAGCGTACGTCGTCGGCGGCGTATTCGAGTTGTTCGGGACTGAGCGGCCGGCGGCTCCAGTCGGTCCGTGTCTGTCCCTTCGGCAGCACGTGGCCGAGCCGGTCCGCAACGAGGGAGCCGTAGCCGACCTGAGCTGACAACCCGAGCAGCCCGGCTGCAATCTGCGTATCGAAGAGCGGTCCGGGAACAGGGGCCGGAGCATCGGCGTTGCCCGGGCTCGTGCGATGCATCGCCTGCGACAGGACTTCCAGATCCTGCCGGGCCGCATGCAGCACCTTCAATCGGCGGCGGTCGGCCAGGAATTCCCAGAGCGGCGTCAGGTCGGTCACCGCGAGGGGGTCGATGATCACGCACGTGTCCGCAGTCGCTGCCTGGATCAGGCATAGCGTCGCGTAATACGTCCGCTCACGCATGAACTCCGTATCGAGCGCGATGAAGTTGCTGCCGGACAGCAATTCCAGGGCTCGCGTCAGTTCAGCGGCGGTCGTGATCGGAAGTGCCGGCGGCATGGCGTGTACAATCTGCGGAACGTCTCATGTTGAAATTATTGCAAACCTTCCTCGACATTGCGCTGTGGCGCAAAGGCCCGCAGGACCTTCCCGCGTCGCAATTCCTGGTGGCCCTTGCGCTCGCGATGTACGTCGCCGCGAGTTTCATCCAGGTGCAGCTGCTGGGTCTGCAGCTGCGGACGGTCATCGTCGTCGTCGTCGTCGATGCGATCATGATGATCCTGTGGCCCTGGGCCGTGCTCTCTTTTTTTCGCCGGAGCGAGCGGTTCATGCAGACACTGACCGCCATGCTCGGGGTCGGGGTGCTGCTCGCGCTGGCCGACATCGGGGTACGCGTCCTCCAGATCATGATGGCCGGTCCGGAGCAGAAACCATACATCGCCTGGCTGTTCATTCGTTTCGTCGCCCTGGCGCTCATCCAGGGTCGTATCTTCATGCATGCGCTCGGTCAGGGCCTGCTCACCGGAATGGCGCTGACGGTAGCGATCGCCTATTCCGGGCTGGCAGTGGCGCAGCTCATCGTTACCCGATTGCAGGGTTGAAACACGCATCTCTATGCACGTCCATATTCTCGGCATCTGCGGCACGTTCATGGGCGGCATCGCTGCCCTCGCCAGGGCGGCGGGCCATCGCGTCACGGGCTCCGACCAGAACGTCTATCCGCCGATGTCGGATCAGCTCGCGGCGCTCGGCATCGAGTTGATCCAGGGCTACGATCCCGATCAGCTGAAGCTGAAACCGGATGTCGTCGTCGTCGGCAATGTCATGAGCCGCGGCAATCCACTGGTCGAAGCGCTGCTCGAGAGCGGAATTCCGTATACCTCGGGGCCCGAATGGCTGGCGCGGCACATCCTCGCGGGTCGATGGACGCTCGCGGTTGCCGGCACGCACGGCAAGACGACGACGTCGAGCATCCTCGCGTGGATACTCGAATACGCCGGCCTGAACCCGGGCTTCCTCATCGGTGGCGTGCCGGGCAACTTCAACGTGACGGCACGCGACGGAGGCGGGAAGTACTTCGTCGTCGAAGCAGACGAATACGACACCGCATTCTTCGACAAGCGCGCGAAGTTCGTGCACTACCGTCCCCGGACCACAATCCTCAACAATCTCGAACATGATCACGCGGACATCTATCCGGACGTTGCGTCGATCCAGTGGCAGTTCCATCAGCTGATGCGGATGGTGCCTCGCAATGGCATGGTCGTTGCGAACGCTGGCGATGCCAACGTCATGCACGTGATCGACATGGGCTGCTGGACGCCCGTCGAGCGGTTCTCGAGCGGCACGCAGGGGGATACCGCGTGGTACATCGCAGTCGAACCGGGCGGCGACTACTCGTCGTTCGCGATCATGGAAGGCGAGCGCAGCATGGGCGAAGTGCGCTGGTCGATGGTCGGGCGTCACAACGCGGAGAATGCACTTGCCGCAGTCCTCGCGGCACGCCACGCGGGCGTCGAAATCAGCAAGGCCATCGAGGCGCTGCGAGAGTTCAAAGGCGTGCGCCGGCGCATGGAAGTGAGAGGCGTCGTCGACGGCATCACTGTGTACGACGACTTCGCGCACCATCCCACAGCGATCCATACGACCATCGACGGCCTGCGCCGCCGCATCGGCAAGGCGCGACTCATCGCCGTGCTCGAACCGCGTTCGAATACGATGAAGCTCGGCTCCCACCAGGAAGCGATCGCCGGCTCGCTCGCCCAGGCGGATCGGGTGTGGCTCTACCAGGGGCCGGGTGTGAAGTGGGACGTCGCAGCATCGGTCGCAACGCTCGGCGAGCGTGCACGGACCGTGAATGACATCGGTGCCCTCGTCGCGGAGATCAACGATTTCGCGACAGCGGGCGATCACGTGCTGATCATGTCGAACGGCGGCTTCGACGGAGTTCACGGCAAGCTGCTCGCGCGACTGCGCGAGCGCTCGACCGGCTGACCCACGATGGAGCCCGCAGCGGTCAACGAGCGAAAATCCACGGCTCTCCCGCGCACGATTCCACTGTTTCCGCTGAACGCGGTCCTGTTTCCCGAAGGGCCACTCAAGCTGCGCATCTTCGAAGCGCGCTACGTGGACATGATCGGCCGCTGCATGCGCGAAGGCACCACGTTCGGTGTCGCAATGATTCTGGAAGGGGTCGAAGCAGGCGGCGAGGCGAGCACGGTCCGCATCGGCACATCCGCGCGCATCGTGGATTTCGAGCGGCTGCAGGATGGGCTGCTTGGGATCACCGCGCTCGGCGAAGATACCTTTCGCATCGAGTCGATGAGTCGCCAGTCCGATGGACTCAACATCGCGCATGTTCAATGGCTGCCGCGCGAAACCACGACGGCAGTGCCAGAAGACAGCGCATACCTCGTGCGGTTGTTGCAGCACGCGTTGCCGCAGCTGGCGCCGGTCTACGACTTCACTCCGATCCGCTACGAGGATGCGACATGGGTGGGCTCGCGACTGGTTGAAATCCTGCCGCTGCCGCTCGAAGAGAAGCAGTTGTGCCTCGAATTGCAGGATCCGCTCAAGCGCCTCGAGCACCTGCGCATGCGGGTGAAAGTCGAGGCGATCGAGCAGGAAGAAGATCTGCAGTAGTCAGCGCACTGCCGCGGCCGATACGGAAGGAGTGCCGCGACTCACGACGAAATGGATGAGGGCGAGCACGCCCATCCACATCACCGTTCCCCAGCCGATGACTTCATCGTACGAGCCCACGAGCCATCGCGCTTCGCTGGCCGCATTGAATTCCGTGATCGCGCCGTAGAAATACAGTGCGCCGACCCACGCTGCGTGCATCCCGATGCACGCAGCAATGTTGCCCGTGCGCTGACGCACCAGCGCGAGCAGGACACCGACGGCGAACAGGGCTGCGAAAGAGTCGAGAATGGCGGCGGGGTCCTTGTACGCGATGAACATCCTGTCCAGCACCGCGAAGCCGCTGAGCCAGTCGATCTGATCCGCGGGCACGTGCAACCGTCCGCCGAGGAAGTGCACCGACGCGTAGAGGAGGCTCGGCAGGAGAATCGCGGGCGCGCTGCCCGATTCGCGTTCGATGGCCGTGTAGAGCGCGCCCCGGAAGAACGTTTCCTCGATGAGCCCGACGACGAGCCCGGTCGCCAGTCCCTTCACGATCGCGGAGGCCGCAATCCAGAGGGTCATCTCCACACGATCGTCGGTTACTCGCACGCCCATCATCTGCAGCGCGATCAGCGGCGGCAGGATGATGAGTCCGCCCACCAGCACACCGACGCCGATCTGTCTCCAGAAGGCGGCTTTGGGCAGGCCGAAGCCCGTCGAGTGTTTGTCCGCGACCCGCCAGCGCCGAAACAGCCAGAACAGGCTGACGAGCGCGCACAGCATCGCCACGCGGTGCAGGACACGGTGAATCGGCTGATCGTCGATGAGTCCGACCAGCAACCAGAAAGGGTAGGCGAGCACTGCGGCGGTCAGCAGGCACGCCGCGAACAGCAGCAGGATGGAGGCGAACGATCGCATCGTTAAAGAGGACCTCCGAGTCGATTCATTGACGCCACTGGGACATCACCGGCAGCGGATCGTGCGCTTCTGATCGCGTTTCTGGCGGAAGCGACCAGATATCGCACAACCAGCGCGAAGCTCGTGTGGTCTGATGGTGGCTGCGGAGCGGCGTCTGGACGCTCATGCACAACAGGGATCGTAATTTTCACTACGGATGGTATCGAGATGGACGAAACGAAAGCGTTCTCTATCGTGTCGGCGCTGGCCAATGGCGTCAATCCACTTACGGGTGAGGTGTTTCCCGCGGACAGCCCGTATCAGACGGCGGACGTGGTGCGTGCATTGTTTCTGGTCCTATGGATTCTCGAGCGACGCCCTAAGCCGAGGTCGCGCGCATCGACAGCCGACAATGCAGGCAAGCCCTGGAGCAGCGACGAAGACCAGCGTCTGCTGACGCAGTTCGACGAGGGCATGTCCATCGCGGATCTGGCCCGCGGCCATTTGCGCACAGTGGCGGGAATTCAGGCGCGACTCGAAAAGCACGGGCGCGTCACACCCGCGATGAACGCCTCCGCACGTCGCTTCGCGGACAGCAACGGGCGATCGCGGACCGCCGATGCGCCGGCGGGATGACCGAACGCGATGGAACGGCAGATTCTGCCGACGCCGGTCAGTGCGCGGCGACGCCCACGGCGGGCGACGGGCGTGCTCGTTTCTCGAGTGCGTCCCACGCCGCCGTGACCTCGCCTGCACCAATGCCGAGCATGCTGGCCTGGCCGTCGACGGTACCGGTGAGGCATTCGGCCTGTGCGCCGGCGGCGCCCCACGGCCGATAGAGTTCGGGATCGGCCTGACCGAAGAGGACCACCTGCGGACAACCCACCGCCGCTGCCGCGTGCGCAGGGCCGGAATCGACGGTGACGAGGCTGGAGGCCGATTCCATCAGCGCCAGCAATCGCGGAATCGGCAGGTCGAGCGCAGCGTTGTGCACGTTCTTCGTTGCGCTCAGGCGGATGATGTCGTCGTTCAGTTCACTTTCGCCCGGCGTGCCGAGCAGCAAGATGCTGCTCTCCGGCGATCGGTGCCTGATATGCCGCACGACTTCGGCCCAACGTTCTTCGGGCCAGTACTTCGTGTTGGTTGCCCGGTCGCGTCGGCCGCTGCGCATCGTGCGCTTGTTGCCGGCCTGGACCAGATGCAGTGTCGTGTTTCCAAGGCCGCGCGATTCGAGCCAGGTGGAAAGATCCGATCGCCATGCGGGAAGGACGTCGATCACCGCGGCCTGGACAGCTACCGGCGATGTGCCATCACCGATCATCCCATCGCGGGACATCGATGGAGCGACGCTCAGTCCGGGCGGCGTCATGTTCGCGAAGCGCGACCATCGTATGACGAAGTGCTCACGCGCACCGAATGCGAGGTCGCGAACATCGAGCACCCAGTCCTTCGGCACGCCTCCCTTTTGCAGTACATCGAAGGCGGCTCCGTTGCCGTCGCAGAACCATGCGGGTGCCGGTCCGTTGCGGCGCAGCTCGCGCGCGATGCGCTGTTTCGGAAAGTTGAGCCAGTAGGGGGTGTTGCGGCTCTCGAGCAAATGGATGCGGCCGACGCCGGGCTGTCCCTGCAGCAGGGGAATCGTCCAGGGACCCGAGGACACCAGATCGACGGGCTGCTGGAAGCGTTCGGCCAGCCGGCGGATGAGAGGAGTCAGCAGCACCATGTCGCCAAAGGCGCCGCATCTCACGACCAGCGGACGCATCGAACCGGGCGGTTGTTCATTCATGGAGGTATAGTCGGGGCTGCTTCAAGGGTGTGAAGTGTCGCCGTCAGCATGACTCGATTGCGTATTCTGCACGTCATCCTGTCTGAAGGGTTCAAGGGATCGGAGCGATCTGCCGCGGAGTATTGCAACTATCTTGCAGCGGCCGGACATGAAGTCGCTGTCGCTGTTCCCGGCTGGCCCACCTTGCGCCAGTTTCTCAAACGCGGCGGAGCGCAGGGATCGATCCGTGATCATCTCGATTCCCGCGTCACCGTGTTCCGGATCCGTCGTCAATGGTTTGCCCTGCGAGCGCTGCGACGCGTGATTGCCGAGTATGCACCGGACATCGCACATGCACATCTGACGCGCGCGACGAAGCTCGTCGCGCGATTGAAGGGAACGGTCGTCACGACAGGCACGCTCCACATGCATTGCTTCGACGACGCCTATCTGGGGCTCGATGCAATTTTATGCGTCGCGCGATGGCAGCAACGACTGATTCCTGCAAGCTACCGCGGCGACGTCTTCTACACGCCGAACATCGTCCGGCCGAATCGCAAGCTGTGTGGCGAAGAATGCGCGGGCCTGCGGCGCGAGCTCGGGATCGCGGAGAACGATTTCGTCATCGGCGGAGTCGGGCAGCTCATCGAGCGCAAGGGATGGGATGTCCTCATCCGCGCTTTCGCGAAGGCGAATCTTCCGGATGCGAAGGTGCTGATCCTCGGAGACGGCAGGCAGAAGGATGAGCTCGTTGCCCTCGGCGGTGATCGCGTGATCCTGCCGGGCTTTCGCAGCAACGCGAAGGACTACTTCCAGATCATGAATCTGTTCGTGTGTCCCTCGCGCGAAGAAGCATTCGGTCTGGTGCTGGCGGAGGCGCTCGACAGTGCCCTCCCGGTGGTCGCTTCGCGAACGGAAGGGTGCTGCGAGATCCTGAGCAACTTCCCGGGCCAGCTATACCCGGTCGACGACGCTGATGCGCTCGCTGCCTTGCTAACGCGACACTATAGTCAGCGCACGCCGCGACAGCAGGTCGATCTGGGTGAGTTCCTGCCCGAGAATGCGGGTGCGACGCTGGTTCGTGCGTACGAAGCGATCCTGGCCAGCGCGCAGCGTAACGGTGTCGTCGATGGGTCGGCGGGCGGCCGATCTTCTCTCGATCTCTCTCACCAGCGCCGGCTGACGTAGAGCGTCAGCAGCGACGCGTCATAGAAAGCGTCGTTACGCGAACCGTCGTTCGGCGGATCGTCCGGCAACAGGTTGTCGCGCGCGATCTTGTCGGCGAAGCGGTATTCGAGGCCGATGTCGTACTTCGGGAAAGCATCGCGCCATTGCACGCCGGCGCCCGTGTAAATGCCGTAAGCGGGCGTCGCGAGATCGTAGCGGGCAGCACCCGCGAACAGCGACAGCGCAATCTTCTTGTTCAGGCGAAAGCGATAGTCGATGGCGCGCACGCCGAGCAGCATCGAGCCGTCGAGGTCGTCGATATCCAGTCGCACGCCGATGTCGTTGCGATTCGAAATCGGGCGGCGCACGCCGACGGCGATGTGCCCGCCCGTCGTGCTGGTCTCGGTGCGGGGAATCGATGCAGCCAGGTCGGTTCTGAGTTCACCCGTGTGCACGCCGGCGTCGACGAAGTATTCGCCGATCTTCGCACTGGACTGCGTCGTCAGGCCTCGCGGCGTGCGCTCGATTCCGCCGGGCGGGTACGTCACGAAGGCGGCGAACCGCTGATAATCCTCGCCGAAGACGTCGCGGCCCGCCTGGATCTCGGCGCCGAAGTTCAGCATCTTCCAGTCGCGCGAGTACCGCAGCGAGAGATCGTGCATGCGCGTGTAGTCGTAGCCGGAGTAGCTCTCGTTCGCCAGCGTGCGGTAACGCGCTTCGAAGAAGCCACCGAACGAGGGCGTCCACGTCAGTTTCAGCATATGGCTCTGCGCGCCGACCCCGTCGCCGGTGACGCGGTTCGCTGCGCCCCAGTGACCGATGACGCGGCCTTCATTGGTCAGGCCATCCTGATAGATGTGATGGACGTACCAGGCGTTCTGCCACTCCGAGACTTCGTAAGTGAGTCCGATGTCCGGCAGGATCCTCGGCAGATCGACGCCGACAGAAAGCGAGGAGTTGCCGAGGAGCAGGTCGCGCGACCGTGATGTGTCCTCGCCGCCGTATTCCATGTAGAACGCGAGGGGCACCTTTCCCGGGAACAGGAAGCGAGAAGTGATCGACGCGGCCTGGTTACCGAACTCCGCGCCTTCGGTTTCGCTGAGGTTGTCGGCGCTCGAAGGCCGGAAGAAGGCGTCGAGCACATCGCTGATGGAGTTGCCGCCGCGTTCGCCTCCGCCGAACTGCATGATGCGATTCGCACTGAGCGACCAGCCCGCGAACGGTTCGATGCCGAGCTGCATGCCGAAGATCGCCGGATTGCCGCTGGTGTAGCCGTCCTCGAACACGATCCGGTCGGACTCGGACATCTCGGCGAGGAAGAATTCGTAGTTGATCCCGAGCGGCGTCATCGGTGTGTAATTCGAAATCGAGATCGACGGCATCGTCTCCGCCTCGGTGCTGATCAGCATCGCGGAGTCCGTCAGCGGCGACATCCATCGGTCGCGGTAACCGACGTCGAGCTGCGCGTATTCGAATCCCGCGCTCAGGTAAGAACCTGCCGGCGATGTCGTGTCCGGATGCGCCACGCCGCCGAGGGACAGCAGGAAGTAGTCGCTCGGCTGGTAGTAGGCCTGGGCCGATGCGGCCCACTCGTCATCCGTCGTCATGCCGCGCCGATTCGCGACGGGCGCGACGGTATCGGATGTCGCTGCCGCTTCCGCGTGAGCGTGCGTCAGGCCAGCCTTCTGCATGTAGCGGTTGAGATAGCTGCGAACGGAATCGCACAGAGGCCGGTCGACCTTGCAGGCCTCGGGCAAGGCATCGAGCACGTTTGCCGCGGCGATCGGCCGCCGCATGACGGGTTTGCCGGCCAGGATCAGGACTTCCTCGATCTGTCGCTCGACTTCCGGTGCCAGGTTGAGCGGCAGGTAGGGCGTTACGCCTCGCCCGTGAGCGACCTGAGCGAGTCCGAGGAGCGTCAGGGCGCAGGCAATCGACTTGATGTGCATCCGGTCAGATTCTCGAGAACGCGGCGCGAGCGGCTTTCACGGTGGACTCGATGAGGTTCGCGTCGTGCGCCGACGAGACGAACCCTGCTTCGTACGCCGATGGGGCGAGATAGACGCCTTCGTCGAGCATCGCATGGAAGAAGCGGTTGAATCGTTCGACGTTGCAGGCCATGACTTCCCGGAAGTAGCGGACGGGGGCCTTGTCCGTGAAGAACAGGCCGAACATGCCGCAGACATGATTCGTGCTGAACGGAACGTTCGCCGTGCGGGCGGCGAGCGAGAGGCCCTCGATCAGCTGGTTCGTTCGTTCCGCCAGCGCCGCATGGAATGACGGCGCGCTGATTGCCTCCAGCGTGGCGAGGCCCGCTGCCATGGCGACAGGATTCCCGGAAAGTGTGCCCGCCTGGTAGACGGGGCCGAGAGGCGCGATCTGCTGCATGATCTCGCGCTTGCCGCCGAACGCACCGACGGGCATGCCGCCGCCGATGATCTTCCCGAGCGTCGTGAGATCGGGCTTGATGCCGTAGAGCTGCTGGGCGCCGCCGAGCGCGACGCGAAAGCCGGTCATTACTTCATCGAAGATCAACACCGAGTCGTGGCGGTCGCAGAGCGCCCGCAGTGCTTCGAGGAACCCAGGCACCGGCGGCACGCAGTTCATGTTGCCGGCAATCGGTTCGACGATGACGCATGCGATCTCGCGGCCCATGTCGGTGAAGGTCTGCTGGACCTGGGCGATGTCGTTGTAAGCCAGCGTGATCGTATGAGCCGCCAGTTCGGGCGGCACACCAGGAGAAGTGGGGACGCCGAGCGTCAGCGCGCCGGAGCCGGCCTTCACGAGCAACGAATCCGAATGACCGTGATAGCAGCCTTCGAATTTCACGATCTTGCTGCGGCCCGTGAATCCGCGTGCGAGTCGGATCGCGCTCATCGTGGCCTCGGTGCCCGAGCTCACCATCCGGACCAGCTCGATCGATGGCATGAGCTCGCAGACCTTCTGGGCCAGCCGGGTTTCGATCTGTGTCGGCGCGCCGAAGGACAATCCCAGCGCCGCCCGTTCCTGCACGACCCTGATCACGTCCGGATGCGCATGACCCAGGATCATCGGACCCCAGGAGCCCACATAGTCGATGTACTGCCGTCCGTCCGCGGCAAAGATGTGCGCACCGCTGGCTCGCTCGATGAACAGCGGTTCGCCGCCGACGGAGCGGAAAGCGCGCACGGGCGAGTTCACGCCGCCGGGGATGTAGCGGGAGGCATCGGTGAAGAGAGACAAGGTCGGAAACTCCGCGGGTGACAAAGACCGTGACAGGGGCGCAAGTGTAGGGGCAGAAGGCGGCGGAAGCACCCCGCCGGGCGGCCGGATCCGGGTCCCGAGCCGCGACGACCTCGAGCTGTAGCGACCTGACGACAGCGCGACGCAACTCCCTCTATAATCGCCGCCCTCGAAATCTCACAACTTCCCGTGCGTGACTGTTGATGAAAGCCTACATGTGCGTGATCTGCGGCTATATCTACGAGGAGGAGAAGGGCGACCCCATCTCCGGTCTCGCCCCCGGCACGCGCTGGGAGGATGTGCCGCTGTCATGGCGGTGTCCGGATTGCGGCGCCGGCAAGGAAGATTTCGAGATGGTGGAAGTCTGAGCGGCGGATAGTGAAGACGCTGACGACCTACACCGTAATAGCGCTCGGCAGCGCCGTCGGCGGGGTCGGGCGGCACTGGCTCGGCATGCTGGTCGCCCAGCGAATGGGAACGTCGTTTCCCTGGGGCACGCTCTTCGTCAACGTCACCGGCTCGTTCCTGATCGGCCTCGTCGCCGCCATGACGGACACGCGGCCTGATTCACAGCCCGCGCGCGAATTCCTCATGGTCGGGATACTGGGCGGCTACACCACGTTTTCCGCATTCAGCCTGCAGACGTTCGCGCTGGTGCGCGACGGCAAGATCCTGTTCGCTGGAGCGAACGTCGCGCTGTCGGTCGCGCTTTGCCTGCTCGCGGTCTGGGCGGGCTATGCGATCGGAAAGCTCAATGCTGCGTGATCTTGTGCCCTTTGCGTTCCAGCAGATCGATCACGCTGTCCTTGCCCACCAGGTGCAGAGCCCCGACTACGACCAGGTAGTCGTCTGAGTCATCGAGCAGCGCTTCGATATTCGGGATCCAGCGCCGATTGCGATCGACGGTAAGCGGGCGATAAAGGTCCGGGTATTTGTCGAAGCCTTCCGACAGCAACTTGTCGAGCGTGCTCGTATCGCCGATGCGCCACGCCGCGATCAGCTCATCGATCTCCTTCGATGCGCGTTCGACGTCTTCGACGCTGTACATCAGGAACTCACGCTGCTGATCCTCCGGCAGTCCGGCAAGCATGCCGAGCTGCTGCTCCATGGTTTCGAGTCCGGTGATCTCCTTGCGGTCCACCGCGGCGCGTGCAGTGAGCCGCTGCTCGACGCCTGATTGCGGATCGAGTCCCTGCTTCATGAGCTGCAGCTGCACGAGCGTCATCGCGGCCAGCCACGGGCGGAAACGATTGAGCAATGCGGGATCCACGCCGATGGCGCGCGCCTGCGTTGCGACCTGTGCATAGGCCTTCGCACCGAGTTCCGACTCGAGCGTCCTGCCTTCTGGAAGCATGCCGAGCTGCAGCGTGATCTGCTGCGCCTCGAGCGGATCGAGATCATCCATGTCGATCTCCATCACGAGCTTCTCCGCGTCGCGATACGCAGTGTCGATGGCGCCGGGGAGCTGGTCGGTCGGCTTCAGGAAGTGAACCGATCCCAGCAGATAGACCGTGTTCGATTTTCCCTTGAGCGACCAGAGCGCATGCCTTTCACCGCCGGGTGCCGCAACCGCCGCGGACGTAGTCGCCAACAGGGCGGCAAGGGCAAGCGTACGGAAGAAAAAGGGCATGGCGGGCCATCGCTTCGGAAGTTGCCCGCAGTATCTGCCGGCTGGCGCGATCCCGCCAGCATCGGGACGATCAGGCGACGACGCGCTGCGCGTACCGTTCGAGCCAGATCACTTCCGTGGCGATCGAGCCGTCCGGCATCAGCTCGAGGAGGCGATAGCCCGGTGGGCGATCGTCGATGGCGAAGTCGTCGCTGTTCGGAAGGAACTGCGCACACGTGGCGGGTGAGGCCATGAACCGGACGCCCGCGACGAAGCTGTCGAGCGACTGATGCACATGTCCCCAGAGCACGCCGCGCACGTTGGAGTGGGTGCGGACGATGTTCAGGAATTCCTCTGCATCCTGCAGTCCGACCTGATCGAGCCATTCGCTGCGCATGCGGATGGGATGATGATGCAGGCAGACGAGCACATGATGATTGCGATGCGTGCGCAGCACGTCGCGCAAATGAGCGAGCTGTGCTTCACCGATGCGGCCGCTCGCGTCGTGTTCGATCCACGTGTCGAGCATCACGACGAGCCACCGGCCGAACTCCATTTCGCCGCCGACCTGGAAGGGGCCGGTGTTCAGCTCGGCGCGCATCTCGTGCGGCACATCGTGATTGCCCGCGAGGCAGAGCACGGGCACGGTCGATCCGCCGAAGACCTGCCGGATCAGGCGATAACCGGACGGATCGTCCTGCACCAGGTCGCCCGTCAACAGGACACCGTCGGGCTGATGACAGCGGTGACGCGCATCGGCAATGGCCGCCTGGAGGGCGGGCAGGCTCGCAACGCCACGCAGCGTCGCTGCCGCATCACCGGTCAGATGCGTATCGGTGAAATGAATGAAGCGAAAGGATTTCATCAGATTCGGTTACGTCCGGTCCGACATAATCATCACAAGCGTCATGTTCCGGAGTCAGGGTCCCAGGGCATGGTCGATGACTCCCTCGATTCATGACATCGTAACAATGCCTACGTGGCTGAAAGGGTGACCAAGGTCTTATCAGCCGGGGCGCCGTCGAACCAGTGCCCGATTCTTTGCAGTGCGTCTCACTGGCGGCGACTCCACGAACTGCAAGCCGGCACGCCCGCCCGCTGATGCTTTGCTGGACCGCGGATCGAAGCGCGAAGTTCCGCCTCCCGGCTCGCGCACGCGGCTGTATCTCAGCCTGCTCCTACGCGTCGACGCCCCGAAAGTTCCCGCGAATTGTGTCGACGGCGTCCCACTTCCATTGCCGCTGACGCCCCCTTGGTCCAGAATGCGCGGCTGTTGAAAGCCGGGTCGAAAAGGGGTTCCGAAGGTCCATGACGTCGCATCGCAGGCAGCTTGCCAATGCCATCCGTGCCCTCGCGATGGATGCGGTTCAGAAAGCGAATTCCGGCCACCCGGGCATGCCGATGGGCATGGCCGACATCGCCGAAGTCCTCTGGAACGACCACCTCAAGCACAACCCCGGCAATCCGCTGTGGGCGGACCGCGACCGGTTCGTGGTCTCGAACGGCCACGGCTCGATGCTGTTGTACGCGCTCCTGCACCTGACCGGCTATCCGCTCACGATGGACGACATCAAGTCGTTCCGGCAGCTCGGCTCCCACACCGCCGGACATCCCGAGCACGACACGCACCTGGGCATCGAGACGACGACCGGCCCGCTCGGTCAAGGACTTGCGAACGCCGTCGGCATGGCGCTCGCCGAGAAGATGCTCGCCGCCAAATTCAACCGTCCGGGGCATGAGATCGTCGATCACCACACGTGGGTCTTCCTCGGCGACGGCTGCCTCATGGAAGGCGTCTCCCACGAGGCCTGTTCGCTCGCCGGCACGCTGAAGCTCGGCAAGCTGATCGCCTTCTACGACGACAACGGCATTTCGATCGACGGCGAAGTCCACGGCTGGTTCACCGACGACACACCGAAGCGCTTCGAGGCCTACGGCTGGCACGTGGTGCCGAATGTCGACGGTCACGACCCGCAGGCGATCGAGACCGCGATCCGTGCCGCGAAGTCGGTCAAGGACCGCCCCAGCATGATCTGCTGCAAGACCATCATCGGCTTCGGATCGCCCAACAAGCAGGGCACCGAGGCGACGCATGGCGCGGCGCTCGGCGCTGACGAAGTGGCAGCGACCCGCAAGCACATTGGCTGGACCTCGGATGCCTTCGTCATTCCCGAAGACATCCGCGCCGGTTGGGATGCCCGCAACCGCGGCACGAAAGCGGAAGGCACCTGGAACGACAAGTTCAAAGCCTATTCAGGCCAGTTCCCGGACCTCGCAGCCGAGTTCACCCGGCGAATGAAGGGCGATCTTCCCGCGAACTGGTCGGACGTCGCGCGCAACTACATCGCGCAGGTTGCTCAGCAGGCTTCCGGCAGCCTCGCGACTCGCCAGTCGTCGCAGCAGACGCTCAACGCCTACGGCCCGGCAGTGCCCGAGCTCTTCGGCGGCTCGGCGGACCTGACGGGTTCGAACAACACGAACCGCAAGGATTCGAAGGCGATTACCGGTGCGGATGCATCGGGCAACTACCTGCATTACGGCGTTCGCGAATTCGGCATGGCCGCGATCATGAACGGCGTCGCGCTGCACGGAGGTGAGATCCCGTACGGCGGCACGTTCCTCGTGTTCTCCGACTACGCTCGCAACGGCATGCGCATGTCGGCGCTCATGAAGCAGCGCGTCATCTACGTGATGACGCATGACTCGATCGGTCTCGGCGAGGACGGCCCGACGCATCAGCCGGTCGAGCACGTGCCGAGCCTGCGCATCATTCCGAACATGACGGTCTGGCGCCCCTGCGACACGCTGGAAACGGCGGTGGCATGGGCTGACGCCATCGAGCGCCGCAACGGTCCCACGACACTCGCGCTCACGCGGCAGGCGCTGCCAGCCCAGGCTCGCACTCCGGCGCAGATCGAAGCAGTGCGTCGCGGCGGTTACATCCTGAAGGATTGCGAAGGCACGCCCGAAGCGATCCTGATCGCCACCGGGTCGGAAGTCGGACTCGCCATGGATGCGGCTCAGGCACTGCAGCAGAAGGGCCGGCGCGTACGCGTGGTCTCGATGCCGAGCACGAACGTGTTCGATGCGCAGGATGCGGCTTACCGTGAACAAGTGCTGCCGCGTGCTGTCGATAAGCGGGTGGCCATCGAAGCGGCCGCGCCCGAAACGTGGTGGCGCTACGTCGGGCCCAGCGGCGCGATCGTCGCGATGCACAGCTTCGGCGCCTCGGGCGTCGGCAAGGATTTGTTCAAGCATTTCGGGTTCACGACGGACAACATCGTCGCGACCGTGGAACAGGTTCTGAAATGAATCTTTCGTAAGAGGAACGAGCATGCCCATCAAAGTTGGAATCAACGGGTTCGGTCGTATCGGGCGCATGGTGTTTCGCGCGGCCACGCAGAATTTTCCGGACATCGAGATCGTAGGCATCAATGACCTGCTCGAGCCGGACTACCTCGCCTACATGCTGAAATACGATTCGGTGCACGGTCAGTTCAAGGGCACGATCGCGGTCGACGGCAACACCCTCGTGGTGAACGGCAAGAAGATCCGTCTCACCGCGGTCAAGGATCCAGCGGAGCTGAAGTGGAACGAAGTCGGCGCCGATATCGTCGTCGAGTCGACGGGCCTGTTCCTCACGAAGGAAACCGCGCAGAAGCACATCAATGCCGGCGCGAAGAAAGTGATCATGTCGGCGCCGTCGAAGGACGACACGCCGATGTTCGTGTTCGGCGTGAACGACAAGACCTACGCCGGCCAGGCGATCATCTCCAACGCTTCGTGCACGACGAACTGCCTCGCGCCGATCGCCAAGGTGCTGAACGACAGCTTCGGCATCAAGCGCGGACTGATGACGACTGTGCACGCCACGACGGCGACGCAGAAGACTGTCGACGGTCCTTCGAACAAGGACTGGCGCGGCGGCCGCGGCATCCTGGAGAACATCATCCCGTCGTCGACCGGCGCGGCGAAAGCCGTCGGCGTGGTGATCCCCGAGCTGAACAAGAAGCTCACCGGCATGTCGTTCCGCGTTCCGACGTCCGATGTGTCCGTGGTGGACCTGACGGTGGAGCTGAAGCAGGACACGACCTACGAGCAGATCTGCGCAGCCATGAAGGCCGCGTCCGAAGGCGCGATGAAGGGCGTGCTCGGCTACACCGAGGAGAAGGTGGTCTCCACCGATTTCCGCGGCGACGCACGGACGTCCGTCTTCGATGCCGAGGCCGGCATCGCGCTCGACGGCACCTTCGTGAAGATCGTGTCGTGGTACGACAACGAGTGGGGCTACTCGAGCAAAGTGCTGGAGATGGCGCGCGTCATCTCGAAGTGAGATCGGCCGACTGGCTGGCTGGCGCTGCTCCTGTCCGGAGTGGGCTGGCTGGCCAGAGACCGAACGATTCCTTCTTTGTCCATCATCTGGCTAGCGAGCTAGCCAGCTAGCCAGCCAGCCAGCTGCTGGCTGCCTCCGGAGCCTCCATGCCCATCCTGCGAATGACTGAGCTCGATCTGCGCGGCAAGCGCGTGCTGATCCGCGAGGATCTCAACGTGCCCGTACAGGGTGGCGTCGTGACCAGCGACGCGCGTATCCGTGCTTCCCTGCCGACGATCCAGGCGGCGAAAGCAGCAGGTGCGCGGGTGATGCTCATGTCGCACCTCGGTCGCCCGGAAGAGGGCGTCTACGACGAGGAGTTCTCGCTGGCGCCGGTCGCGAAGCGGCTGTCCGAGCTGCTCGGCTTCAAGGTCCGGTTCGAGAAGAACTGGCTCGAGGGCGTGACGTGCGAACCGGGCGAAGTCGTGCTGCTCGAGAACGTCCGGTTCAACAAGGGCGAGAAGAAGGACAAGGAAGACCTGTCGCGCAAGATGGCCGACCTGTGCGATGTGTACGTCATGGATGCGTTCGGCACAGCGCACCGTGCGGAGGCGAGCACGCACGGCGTCGCGAAGTACGCGAAGGTGGCCTGCGCCGGACCGCTGCTGATGAACGAACTCGTCGCGCTGGAAACGGCGCTCGAGAAGCCGAAGCGCCCGCTGATGGCGATCGTCGCGGGATCGAAGGTGTCGACGAAGCTCACGGTGCTCGAAAGCCTGCTGACGAAGGTCGACAAGCTCATCGTCGGCGGCGGCATCGCGAATACCTTCCTCGCGGCGGCCGGACACAACATCGGCAAGTCGCTCGTCGAGATGGAAATGCTCGACATCGCCAAGGGCCTGCTCAAGCGCTCGGCCGAGCTCAAGGTCGAGATTCCGCTGCCGACGGATGTCGTCGTCGCGAAAGAGTTCTCCGCGAATGCGGAAGCGGACGTGAAGAAGGTCGCCAACGTGGCCGCCGACGAGATGATCCTCGACATCGGTCCGGATACGGCGGAGCAGTTCGGCCGCCTGTGCGCGAATGCCGGCACGATCGTCTGGAACGGACCGGTCGGCGTTTTCGAGTTCGATCAGTTCGGCGAAGGCACCAAGACGCTGGCTCACGCAGTGGCCCGCAGTTCCGCGTTCTCGATTGCCGGCGGTGGCGACACGCTCGCGGCGATCGAGAAATACCGCGTCGAA
Organism: Povalibacter uvarum; assembly: GCF_014202975.1. GTDB lineage: Bacteria > Pseudomonadota > Gammaproteobacteria > Steroidobacterales > Steroidobacteraceae > Steroidobacter > Steroidobacter uvarum. The sequence continues at coordinate 100,942 of NZ_JACHHZ010000006.1, read as the reverse complement.
GACGACATTTCCTATATCTCGACCGGCGGCGGTGCCTTCCTCGAATTCCTCGAAGGCAAGAAGCTCCCGGCGGTCGCTGTGCTTGAAGAACGCGGCCAGTAGAGCTCTCAACGACGATGGCGAATCTGCCCGCCATCGTCGTCACTTATCGGACGATCGGTCGCAAGGCACTTACTTCCGCTGAGCAGACGGGATTAGACTGGCTGATGTTTCTCTGACCCATCCGCCATCCGCCAGTCACTTCTCCAATGCTCCGCCGCACAAAAATCCTGACGACCCTGGGTCCGGCCACGGACAATCCCAAAGTGCTCACCGACCTCATCGTCGCGGGCGCCGATGTCGTGCGTGTGAACTTCTCCCACGGCGAACCCCAGGCGCACGCAAAGCGTGTGCAGATGGTGCGCGAGGTGGCGGAGCAGGTCGGCAAGCAGGTCGCCGTGCTCGGCGACCTCCAGGGACCGAAGATCCGGATCGAGCGCTTTGCCAATGGCCCGGTGCAACTGGTCGACGGCGCGCCCTTCACGCTCGACGTCTCGCTCGACGCAAAGGCCGGAACGGCAACGAGCGTGGGCGTCGCGTACAAGAGCCTGCCCCGCGATGTGAGCGCAGGAGATGTGCTGCTCCTCAATGACGGGCAGATCGTCCTCGAAGTGACAGCGGTGGACGGCTCGCGGATCGCAACCCAGGTCGTGGTCGGCGGCGAGCTCTCCGACAACAAGGGCATCAACAAGCAGGGCGGCGGACTTTCCGCCGGCGCGCTGACGGACAAGGACCGGATCGACATCAAGCTCGCTGCCGAGCTGGGCGTCGACTATCTCGCCGTGTCCTTCGCGCGCGATGGTTCGGATATGGAAGAGGCCCGTCGATTGCTGCGGGCGGAGAACGGCCACGGCCAGCTGGTGGCGAAGATCGAGCGCAGCGAAGCGATCGTGAACCTGGATCGCATCATCCAGGCAAGCGATGCAGTCATGGTGGCGCGCGGCGATCTCGGCGTGGAAGTGGGTTACGCCGAACTGACGGGCTTGCAGAAGCACATCATCTCAGCGACGCGAAAACGCAACCGTGTCGTCATCACCGCGACCCAGATGATGGAGTCGATGATTCACAACCCCATCCCGACCCGCGCCGAAGTGTCGGACGTCGCGAATGCCGTGATGGACGGGACGGACGCCGTGATGCTTTCCGGTGAAAGCGCAGTCGGCAAGTATCCGGTGAAAGCGGTGCAGGCGATGGCCCAGGTCATTCTCGGCGCCGAGAAGTACGAGTCTTCCCACACGCCGATTCGCCATCGCAGCGATGGCGGCCAGTTCGAGAAGACCGACGAAGCGATCGCGATGGCCGTGATGTACACGGCGAATCATCTCAAGGTGAAAGCCATCGTCGCCCTGACGGAATCGGGCTCGACACCACTGTGGATGTCCCGCATCCGCGCCGACATTCCGATCTACGCCTTCACGCGCCATGAGGCCACGCGTCGTCGCGTGATGCTCTACCGCGGTGTCTACCCGGTGAACTTCGACATCCTCCACACTGACGCGCAGCAGGTTTACAACGATATTTTCCGTCTCATGCTCGACAAGAAAATGGTCGAAGCCGGCGACCGGATCATCCTGACAAAGGGCGAACTGTCAGGGGTGTCGGGGAAGACGAACTCGATGAAGATCCTGGAAGTGAGGGTGTAGGCTGTCGTCATTCCCGCGAAAGCGGAAATCCATGCCCTTGAACAAGATGGATCCCCGCTTTCGCGGGGATGACAGCCTCTTTTCGCGGCTATGACAGCGCGTAAGGACGGCTCCAGGATCATCTTCTTCCGGCTGGCGCCCCAGGGAGGGGCCCTCGATAATCGCCCGGCCGAATAACTACAAGAGGGGCCCGGATGCGTTTGCTTGGCCGGATCGCTATTGCCGTCGTCGCATTGATCGTCATCGTGATCGCGACCGGCTATCTCATGTTTCGCGGCAGCCTGCCGCAGCTCGACGGCGACGTCGCCGGTATCGGCGTCTCCGCGACCATTGAGCGTGACAAATCCGGTACGCCGACGATCAAGGCGGCTTCGCGACGCGAGCTGGCTTTCGCGACGGGGTATGCCCACGGGCAGGATCGCTTCTTCCAGATGGACCTGATGCGGCGGGCGGCCGCCGGCGAGCTCTCTGCTCTGCTCGGTGCGGCAACGATCGATTCGGACAAGCGCTTGCGCATTCATGCGTTCCGCAAAGTCGCACAGCAAGTCGTTGCCGGGATGCCGGATTCGGATCGCAGTCTCCTTGAGGCCTATGTCGACGGTGTGAATGCGGCGCTCGGTGGAGCGAGAGCGAGGCCGTGGGAATACTTCGTCCTGCGCACGAAACCACAGCCATGGCTCGCTGAGGATTCAGTTCTCACCGCGTTCTCGATGTATCTGAGCCTGAACGATTCGTCGGGCGCTGATGAGCTCGCGCGATCGCAGCTCCACGAGATTCTGCCGCCCGCGATGTTCGCGTTCCTGCATCCGCTCGGTACGGAATGGGATGCGCCGATCACGGGGGGTACGTGGCGCGTTCCAGCGATCCCGGGGCCCGATGTGATGGACCTGCGCCAGGGCGAAGCTCGTGTAGCCGCACTGTCAGCTCCAGTCTCCAACACGCCGTGGGAAGAACGTCTGGTCGTCGGCAGCAATAGCTGGGCGGTCGATGCCGGTCATGCGGTCGCCGATGCGGCTTTGCTTGCGAATGACATGCACCTTGGCCTGCGCCTGCCGCACGTCTGGTATCACGCGAGACTGGTCGTGACGGGCGGCGCCGAAACACCTCGTGACCTCGTTGGTGTGACGCTTCCCGGACTGCCTGTCATGGTGGTCGGCAGCAATGGCCGCGTCGCATGGGGCTTCACCAACAGCTATGGCGACTGGACCGATCTCGTCGTCGTCGAATTGGATCCGGCGAACGAAGGGCGGTATTTCGTTGGTGATACGACCGAAGCCATCGAGACGCACAGCGAAACGCTCGAGGTTCGCGGCGCAGATCCGATCGCACTGGAAGTGAAGACCACACGATGGGGTCCGATCGTGAATCACGATTCGCAAGGGCGACCGCTGGCGCTCGCGTGGACTGCGCATCATTCACGCGCAACGAACGTTCGCATGCTCGACTTCGAAACCGTGACGAATGTGCAGGAAGCGCTCACCGCTGCGAATCGTTCGGGCACGCCGGTGCAGAATTTTCTCGCGGTCGATCAGCAGGGCCACATCGGCTGGTCGCTCATGGGGCAGGTGCCGATCCGTGCGAACTACGACTCGACGCTGCCGACCTCCTGGCGCACGCCGGGAACAGGATGGACGGGCTGGCGCACCGCCGATGAATATCCGCGGGTGATCGATCCTGCCGCCGGTCGCTTGTGGACGGCGAACACTCGCACCATCGATGTCGAGACGTGGCTCGCCTTCATGGGCGATGGCGGCTATGACCTCGGTGCGCGAGCTGCGCAGATTCGCGATGGTCTTCTCGGTCTCACGCAGGCGACGCCACAGCAGCTCGCCGAATTGCAGATCGATGATCGCGCGCTATTCCTGGTCCGATGGCGCGATCTCTTGCTGGACCTGCTGAACGAACCAGCGCTGGCCAACCAGCCGGCACGCGCGAAGGCGAGAGAGCTGGTCGAGCATTGGAAAGCGCGCGCGTCTGCTGAGGATGCCGGTTATCCGATCGTGCGCGCATTCCGACTTCAGGTGCGCAACGAGGTATTCGACGCATTGATCGCTCAGGCGCGCTCGAAGCACCCTGAAACCACCTTCGCACCGTCGGCGCAGTTCGAGGGTGCGCTGTGGCAGATCGTGACCCAGCGACCTCAGCACCTGCTCGATCCCCGCTATTCGGGCTGGGAGGATGCGTTGCTTGCCGCGTTCGACCGTTCGCTGGTGAAGCTCGCGGAAGAGTGCGCGGAGCCGTGTACCTGGGGGCGCCAGAACACGTTGCACATGCGCCATCCGCTGTCCGGCGCATTGCCGTTTGCCGCGCGCTGGCTCGATATGCCGACCGACCCGATGTCCGGAGATTCCGCGATGCCTCGCGCCCAGGGCCCGGCCTTCGGTGCGTCGCAGCGTCTCGTCGTGTCTCCGGGAAAAGAAGCGGAAGGCCTGTTCCAGATGCCGGGCGGACCGGTGGACCATCCTCTGTCGCCGTTCTACGGTGCGGGCCACGAGGCCTGGGTGCGTGGAGAACCACGACCCTTGCTGCCGGGAAAAACCGAGCACACGCTGCGACTCACGCCGTAACTGTCAACTGGTGAACCGGCGAGCTGGCAAATCCGGGTCAGGCCGGAGAAGATCTGCTCTTCTCTGGCCAGTCAGCCAGCTGGCCAGCAGCCAGTAGCCTTCTTTCGGAGTTCCAATGTCTTCACGCTTTGCCGGAACCGACAGCTACGTCGCGACCGAAGATCTGATGATGGCCGTCAACGCGGCGGTGACGCTCGGGCGTCCGCTGCTGGTGAAGGGCGAGCCTGGCACTGGCAAAACGCAGCTCGCCGAAGAAGTGGCGCGTTCGCTGAACCGTCCTCTCTACCGCTGGCACATCAAGTCGACCACGAAAGCTCAGCAGGGTCTCTACGAGTACGACGCGGTTTCGCGCCTGCGCGATTCGCAGCTCGGCGAAGCGAAGGTGCATGACATCGGCAACTACATCGTCAAGGGACGCATGTGGGAAGCGTTCGAGAGCGACGTGCAGCCGGTGCTGCTGGTCGACGAGATCGACAAGGCGGACATCGAGTTTCCGAACGATCTGCTGCACGAGCTCGATCGGATGGAGTTCTACGTGTACGAAACGCGTCAGTGGATCAAGGCGCGTCATCGTCCGATCATCATCATCACGAGCAACAACGAGAAGGAACTGCCGGACGCTTTCCTGCGCCGCTGCTTCTTCCACTACATCCGTTTCCCCGACGCCGCCACGATGGAGCAGATCGTCCAGGTTCACTACCCGACGCTCAAGAAGGATCTGCTCGCCGAAGCGATGAACGCATTCTTCAAGCTGCGCGAAACCCCGGGACTGAAGAAGAAGCCGTCGACCTCCGAACTGCTCGACTGGATCAAGCTGCTCGTCGCCGAAGACATTCCGCCGGAAGCGCTGCGCACCGACGACCCCAAGAAGTCGATCCCCCCGCTTTACGGCGCACTGCTCAAGAACGAGCAGGACGTGCACCTGTTCGAACAGCTCGTCTTCCTCCACCGCCGCCAGGGCCGGCAATGAGCTGAAGGGGATGGCGGATAGCGGAGGTGACTGGTCCGATCCAGCCCTTCTTCTCGCCAACCGCCAACCGCCAACCGCTTCTCCCAATGCTGATCCCCTTCTTCTTCAAACTCCGCGAAGCCGGCGTCCCGGTCTCGATCACGGAGTTCCTCACGCTGCTCGAGGCGCTCGAGGCGCGGCTCGCGAATGCGAGCGCCGAGGATTTCTACTATCTGTCGCGTGCCTGCATGGTGAAGGACGAGCGGCATTTCGATCGCTTCGACCGCGCGTTCGCGGCGCACTTCAAGGGTGTCGAAGAGCTGTTCGATTCGATGATGGGACAGATTCCGGAAGAGTGGCTGCGCCGCATGGCGGAGAAGACGCTTTCCGAAGAAGAGAAAGCGAAGATCGAAGCGCTCGGCGGATGGGACAAGCTGATCGAGACGCTCAAGAAACGGCTCGAAGAGCAGAAGGAACGCCACCAGGGCGGCAACAAGTGGATCGGCACCGCGGGCACGTCGCCGTTCGGTGCTTACGGTTACAACCCCGAAGGCATTCGTATCGGGCAGGATGAATCGCGCAATCGTCGCGCGGTGAAAGTCTGGGACAAGCGCGAGTTCCAGAACCTGGCGGACAACGTCGAGCTCGGCACGCGCAACATCAAAGTGGCGCTGCGCAAGCTCCGCAAGTTCGCCCGTGAAGGCGTCGCGGATCATCTCGATCTCGACGACACGATCAGCTCAACGGCGCGCAATGCCGGTCTGCTCGACCTGAAGTTCGTTCCCGAGCGTCACAACGCCATCAAGATCCTGCTGTTCCTGGATGTCGGCGGTTCCATGGACGATCACGTGCGCGTCTGCGAGGAACTGTTCTCGGCGGCGCGCACCGAGTTCAAGCACATGGAGTATTTCTACTTCCACAACTTCGTCTACGAGTCGGTGTGGAAGGACAACCGCCGCCGTCATCGCGAAAAGATCTCGACGATGGAAGTGATGCGCACCTACGGCCACGACTACAAGCTGATTTTCGTCGGCGACGCGACGATGAGCCCCTACGAGATCGTGCAGCCCGGCGGCAGCGTCGAGCATTGGAACGAAGAGCCGGGCGCCCTCTGGATGCAACGGCTGACTCACACCTGGCCGCATCACGTCTGGCTCAATCCTGAACCGCAGCAGCGCTGGGAATACACCCCGTCAGTGCAACTCACCCGCGAACTGATCGAAGACCGGATGTTCCCGCTGACGCTGGCGGGGCTGGATCAGGCGATCAAGGCACTGCACTAAAACCGGCGGCGAGCGACGAGCTGCGAGCGGGTAGCCAGACAAGAAAAAAGGCCGGCTAACGCCGGCCTCTCTGATTTTCTGGCTCGCTGCTCGTTGCTCGCCGCTAACTAGCCTTCTTCTGCAGCTCCTTGATGTCATTCAACACCACCTGCGAGTGCCCCTTCGGATCCACGTCCATGTAGTGCTTCACGACTCGCCCCTGGGGGTCGATCAGGAAGGTGTCGCGACGGGCGGCTTCGAGGGTGCCGAAGAATTTCTTCAGGACGCCGTATTCCTTCGCGGTCGCCTTCGTGGAATCCGCGAGGATCGGGAACGGCAGGCCGTGCTTCTCGGAGAACTTCTTGTGCGATTCGACGTCGTCGACGCTGATGCCGAGGATCACGGCGCCGGCTTCGCGGAACGCGAAAATGTTGTCGCGGAACTCGCACGCCTGGGTCGTGCAGCCCGGTGTCTGATCCTTCGGATAGAAGTACAGCGCGACCCACTTGCCGCGGTAATCCTTCAGCTCGTGCCACTTGCCGTTCTGATCCTGCAGACGGAAAGCGGGCGCCGCGCTGCCGAGTTGCGGCTCTGCATGCAGCACGGCGAACCAGGCCAGCAGCATCCCGAAGGTCAGGGCGCGGAGGGCGGGGATACGGTTCATGGAAGCTCCACGGTATGTAACAAGGGTCGATGACGGCTGGCGGCGTCAACGCCGGCCTGCGATGGCACTGTGCCATACTAATCCTGAACCGACGGCAACTCACGCCTGCTTGAGGCGTTACGCTGCCATGCGATTCACTGCACACAATAGCCAGACGCACGACAGGCGCAGGACTTGGAAGCGGGTAGGGCGGACTGCTTTGACCACCGAGTTTGATTCATCGAAGCTGGATTCATCCAATCTGGATCCATCCAGAGGGGGCATGAAGCTCGGATTGGTGCTGCCGGGCGGCGGTGCACGTGCGGCATACCAGGTCGGTGTGCTGCGTGCGATCGCCGATCTGCTGCCGGCCCGCGCGATCAATCCGTTTCCCGTGATTACAGGCACATCCGCCGGGGCGGTGAATGCCACCGCGCTGGCGGTTCACGCCGACCGCTTTCGCGTCGCCGTCGGCAACCTCGAGCGCGTGTGGCGCAATTTCCAGGTCGAACAGGTGTTCAGGGCGGATACCGCGAGCATGATGCGGTCCGGCCTGCACTGGCTGTTCGCCATGATGTCGGGCGGCTGGCTGCTGCCGCCGCCCAAATCCCTGTTCGACAATTCGCCGCTGCGCGAGCTGCTCAAGGAGCAGTTCGATTTCGCCCGGGTGAGCAAGTCCATCGAAGCCGGTCAGCTCGATGCGCTGTCGATCGCCGCGGCCGGCTACATCACCGCCCGGTCAGTGTCGTTTTACGAGAGCAAAGCCGGCAGCGTTCCCTGGGCCCGGTTGCGGCGTGTCGGTGAACCGGCGCAGCTCTCGCTCGATCACCTGATGGCGAGCGTGGCGGTTCCGTTCCTGTTTCCGCCGGTGCTCATGGGCAACGAGTACTACGGTGATGGCGCAATGCGACAGGCCAGTCCGTTCAGTTCCGCGATCCATCTCGGCGCCGACCGGTTGCTCGTGATCGGTACGCGCAACGAGTCGCATGTCGTCTGTCCGCAGCCGCCGGTCTGTCCGACGTTCGGCCAGATCTTCGGCTACATGCTCGATGCGTTGTTCACGGACGGTCTGTATGCCGACATGGAGCGTCTGACGCAGATCAACAACCTGCTCGACAATGGGTTGCCGGCGCAGCAGGGCGAGCTCCATCTGCGCAAGATCAATCTGCTGGTGATCCTTCCCAGCCGCGACATCTCTGAGATCGCCCGGCATCACGTGGGGTCGTTGCCGCGCGCGCTGCGTGTGCTGCTTCGAACGATGGGTGCGTTGAACACCGGCGGAGGACAGCTGATGAGCTACCTGCTGTTCCAGGACAGCTTCACGCGCGAGCTGATCGCGCTGGGTTATCAGGATGCGATGAAGCGGTCGGAGGATCTGCTCGCGTTCATCGGCGGCTTCTCGGTGGCGTCGACCGGCGCGACTGGCGTCATGCGCCGCTTGTCGTCACGTCAGGAACAGAGTGCCGAGACCCAGTAGCGACGCGAAGCCGATGCAGTCGGTGAACGTCGTCAGGATCACGCCACCCGCGAGCGCGGGATCGACTCCGAAGCGCTTGAGAACCAGCGGGACGCTGACGCCTGTGATGGCGGCGGCGAGCAGATTGATCATCAATGCTCCACAGATGATCGCGCCGATTTTCCACTCGTGAAACCACAGTCCCGCCGCCAGGCCGACGAGGCCGGCGACGAATAGTCCGTTGAACATGCCGACGAGGATTTCGCGGATCAGCAGCCAGCGGGCGTTCGCATCCTCGACCTGGCCCAGCGCGATACCGCGGATGATGAGCACCAGGGTCTGACTGCCCGCGATGCCGCCCATGCTGGCGACGATCGGCATCAGCACGGCGAGCGCCACCACTTTTTCGATCGTGGCCTCGAACAATCCCACGACATTGGCAGCGAGGAATGCAGTAGCGAGATTGACGCCCAGCCAGACGGCACGCCGACGGGCGCTGCGCACGACGCCGGCGAACATGTCCTCGTCCTCGTCGAGGCCGGCCATGCTCAGGACGGAGTGATCGGCCTCTTCGCGGATGACGTCGACGACGTCGTCGATGGTGATGCGGCCGAGCAGCTTGCCGTCCGAGCTCACGACGGCCGCGGACACGAGGTCGCGGTCTTCGAAGAGCTTCGCGACTTCGCGGGCCGGCGCTTCAGGGGCAATACCCTCGACGGTCGAATCCATCACTTCGCCGACCGTCCGCTCCGGGTCTTCCGTCAGCAGCCGGGTGAGATCGAGCCCGCCGAGATACTGATCGTATCGATTGACCACGAAGAGCCGGTCCGTGCGGTCGGGCAGTTCGGCCCGCATCCGCAGGTAGCGGATGACCACTTCCAGTGTCACGTCCGGACGGATCGTGACAGCGTCGAGATTCATGAGGCCGCCGGCGCTGTCCTGCTCAAATCCCAGCACCGCGCTCAACCGTTCGCGGTCCTGAGCGTCCATCGACCGCAGGACGCGCTCATTCAGCGTCTCGGGCAGGTCCCCGATGAGGTCGGCGAGGTCGTCGACTTCCATGCCTTCGGTCGCGGCGATGAGCTCGTCCGCGTCCATGCCGCCGATCAGCTCGGCCCGCACTTCCTCGTTGAGCTCGACGAGCACATCACCCTCGAGCTCGGGATCGACGAATTCCCAGACGATTTCACGCTTGGCGGGCGGCAGCGATTCGATGAGCGAGGCAATTTCCGCCGGGTGCAGGGAATTGATCATGCGCTGACCGTGGCGCATGGTTCCCCGCTCGAGCGCGCTGCGCAGCGCGGCGAGTCGGCTGATTTTGGTGACTGGAGCCTCGGTCGTCATCGGTGCAAAGCTGCTGGCCCACCGCGAAGTGGCGCGCAGTGTAGCGGGTGAGGTGCATGTGCTCTACCCGCAGCAGCACGGAAGACGCGGAAGAAGAGTTTCCATGGGGAACACGGGGTTTCACGGGGAATGATTTTTCTGCTCTGACCCTGTGCGCCCCGTGTTCCCCGTGGAGATTCCGGTTCCGGTGATTGGCCTCTCAGCGCTTGCTCGCGTCGCCGACGACCTGGTGGCGGGCGTGCACGAGTGCATAGCGTTTCGCGAAGTGTTCGGCGAGCCGCTCCACGAGATACACCGAGCGATGCTGTCCGCCGGTGCAGCCGATGGCGATCGTGAGATAGCTGCGATTGGTGCGGACGAACTCGGGAATCCAGTGCTCGAGGAAGCCGACGATGTCGGCGAACATCTTCGCGACCACCGGATGGCGTTCGAGATATTCGGCGACCGCGGGATCGCGGCCGGTCATGCGGGCGAGACCGGGTTCCCAGTAGGGGTTCGGAAGACTGCGGACATCGAATACGAAGTCGGCGTCGTCGGGCACGCCCTGCCGGTAGGCGAACGATTCGAAGAGGATCGACAGGCGACCCTCGGTTCGCCCGGCAACGCGCTGGCGAATCAGCTCCCGTAGTTCATGCACGCTCGTGCGGCTGGTATCGATGACCAGGTCCGCCGCATCGGCGATCGGCTGGAGCAGGTTGCGCTCCTGGCGAATGGCGTCGATCAGGCCGGTCCCGTCGTGGCTGAGCGGGTGGCGCCGACGCGTTTCGCTGTAGCGCTTCAGGAGAATGTCCTCGTCGGCGCGCAGGAACAGGACTTCGCAGCCGACGCCGCTGCGCTTGAGCTCGTCCACGAGCTTGGGGACTGATGCGATCTCGGTCGGTCGATTGCGGGCATCCACGCCGACGGCAGTCGATCCGTAGGTCGGTTCCTGCGACCGCACGGTGTGCGAAATGAACATCGGCAGCAGGCCCGCCGGAATGTTGTCGACACAGTAGTAGTCGAGGTCCTCGAGCATATGCAGCGCAACGCTCTTGCCGGACCCGGACAGGCCGCTAACGATGACGAGACGCATGAAGGATGATCGTGAATGACTGACGGTTGGAACGAAATGGAACAGCGCCGGGGCGCGCTGCGATTATCGCTCCTGAGGTGGCTTCCGCCCAGTCTTACGACATTGGGCGGGAGAGACCAGCGGCGGTGACCGTCTCACCGCCGCTGGTCGGGGGTCATGCGCCGTTCTTGGGGGCCGGCACGGCGTGATGATCGACGAGCTTTTCCTTGTGTTTCTTGACGCGGCGGTCGAGCTTGTCGGCGAGCGCATCGATCGCGGCGTACATGTCTGCTTCGGTTGCGTCCGCGTAGACCGTGGCGCCCCGCAGGGCGACCGTGGCTTCGGCCTTATGTCGCAATTTCTCGACCGTCAGGATGCAGTGAACGTCTGTAACGTGGTCCGAATGCCTGACGATTCGGTCAAGCTTCTTTTCTACGTAGCCCTTGAGGGATGTCGTGACATCCACATGGTGACCCGTGACGTTCAATTGCATGGCGCCTCCTACAGGCAAGTCCGGCAGAGGAATGAACCATCGACCCGGTCTTACTGCCATCGCACCGGTCGATCTCAAGATCTGACGCTGCTCTCGGCTGCTCGTTGCGGTCCTTAAAAACCTTTCACCTGACGGGAACCCGTTTGCGATCGCTGGAGGGCGGAATGCCCAGCGCCTCGCGGTACTTGGCCACGGTGCGTCGCGCGACCTGCACGCCTTCCTGCGACAGGATCTCCGCGATGCGGCTGTCCGACAGGGGCTTGTCCGCATCCTCGGCGGCGACGAGCTTGCGGATCTTGGCGCGGATGGCGGTCGACGACATTTCGGTGCCGTCGCTCGCCGCCACGTGGCTGGAAAAGAAATAGCGGAATTCGAACACGCCACGATGCGTATGCATGTACTTGTTCGTCGTGACGCGCGAAATCGTGGATTCGTGCATCTCGACGGCTTCCGCGACATCCTTCAGGATCATCGGCTGCATGTATTCGTCCCCGTTCTCCAGGAACGCGGACTGCCGCTGCACGATGCAGCGCGCCACCTTCAGCAGCGTTTCGTTGCGGATTTCCAGGCTGCGAATCAGCCAGCGTGCTTCCTGCAGCTGCGTGCGCAGCATTGCGTGGTCGGACGAGCGGCCGATGAGGCCGGCATAGCTCTGGTTCACGCGGATGCGCGGCAGGCTTGCCGGGTTGATGTCGACGGCCCAGCCGCCTTTTTCGGTCCGGCGCACGAAGACGTCGGGAACGATGTACTCGGCGGGAACGGAATGGACACTCGAGCCCGGCCGAGGCTGGCACGCGCGCACGAGAACGAGCGCATGTTCGAGCTCCTCTTCCGACACTCGCAGTTGTCGTCGCAGCAGCGAGTACTGCTGGTCGGCGACCTGGTCGAGGTAGCCCGCGGCAATGGCAAGGGCGGTTTCGCGACCCGGCGTGTCCGGGTCCAGCTGACGCAGTTGCAGTTCGATGCATTCACTGACCGAACGCGCCCCGACGCCCGCCGGGTCCATCGCCTGCACGTGCAACAGCACACGTTCGACGTCGGCGATGGTCGCGACGGTTTCGGGCTGGAGATTGCTGGCGATTTCCTCGAGCGGCTCGATGATATAGCCGTCGTCGTTGATCGCATCGATGATGGCCGCGCCGATGCGCATGTCGCGCTCGTCGAGCCGCGACATTTCGAGCTGCCAGGTCAGGTGTTCCTGGAGCGTCTCGCCGCTGGTGTCGGAGAAGTCCTGCTGCTGATCGTCGCCGGACCAGGGCGTTTCCGACTGGCCCGTGACCTGGCTGTCACCCCAATCCTGCTCGGGTGTGTCGGCTTCGCGCTCGGTCTCGGGACTCTCGACGGTCTGAGTCGGAGCGGCGCTTTCGAAGGTCTGCTGATCGACGATGGTGTCGCCGGTTTCGAGGCTGCCGGCCTCGTCCTCGGACTCCAGCATCACATTGGATTCGAGCGCTTCGCGAATCTGCGCCTGCAGTTCGAGCACCGGCAGCTGGAGCAGGCGAATGGCCTGTTGCAGCTGCGGGGTCATCGTGAGCTGCTGGCCGAGTCTTAGCTGCAGTGCGGGTTTGAGCATTCTTTGGGCAGTACCGGGTTCGTTCGCTGCCCTGAAGGCGGCGCAGACTCAACGCAGCCTCAAGGCAGGATCCTCACAAACGGAAATCCTGGCCCAAGTACACCTCACGAACCTCCTTATTGGCAAGGATCTCTTCCGCAGTCCCGGAAGCGATGACGGACCCGCCGCTCACGATGTAGGCCCGGCCGCAAATTCCCAATGTTTCCCGGACGTTATGATCGGTTATGAGCACGCCGATATTGCGCGCGGTCAGGTGCCGGATGATGCGCTGGATATCCAGAACCGAAATCGGGTCGACGCCCGCGAAGGGTTCATCCAGCAACATGAATTGCGGCTCAGCAGCAAGCGCCCGCGCGATTTCGACACGCCGCCGCTCACCGCCCGACAATGCCTGACCGACGCTGTTGCGAATGTGAGCGATGTGCAGTTCCTCGAGCAGCGATTCGAGAATTTCGTCGCGCTTCTCGCGGTTGAGCTCCGAACGCGTCTCGAGAATCGCCATGATGTTCTGCGCGACGGTGAGTTTGCGGAAGACGGATGCTTCCTGCGGCAGATAGCCGAGACCCAATCGCGCCCGACGATGCACCGGCAGCTTCGATATGTCGTTCTGATCGAGAATGACACGGCCGGCGTCGAGCGGTACGAGTCCCACGATCATGTAGAACGCCGTCGTCTTGCCGGCGCCGTTCGGGCCGAGGAGGCCCACGACCTCGCCGCTCGAGATCTCGATCGAGATGTCCTTGACGACTTGCCGCGACCGATAACGTTTGGCGAGTCCTTCGACGACCAGACGACTCATTCGGCGGTTCCGTCTTTCTCGGGCGGCGGTTTGTTTTGCGAACCAGGGAGCGCGGGGACACTGCCGGGCTTGATGGTGATGTTCACGCGACCGCCGTTGCCTCTCGTTGCGCCGGGATTCACCACGACGCGTTCGTCGTTCAGGTTGTAGACCACCGTGTCGCCGCGGAACTCGTTGCCGCCGTAGCTGAACCAGACGTCCTGGGTCATCTTCACAGTGCCCTTGCCGAAATCGTACTCGATCACTTTTGCGCGGCCGCTGACTTTCTTGTCCGCGGTCGCATCGAGCTGCTCGAACTGCGCAGGCGCGCCTTTCACTGTCGCTTCGGACACCCGGCCGCTGGCAAACAGCGCATCTGCCGTGTCGGCGCGCAGGTCGGCTTTGTTCGAACGGATGTGAACCCCGCGCTCGAATGTCCAGCGACTGCGATCGGTCTGCAGCCCGTTCACCGTCGCCTTTTCAGCCTCCATCGACATGTCGGCTTGCGTGATGCGGACGTTTCCCGTCAGCACGTGCACGTCATCGCGCAGGTTGGAGTCCTGCAGATCGGCGCTGATGTTGATGCCTTCGGTGCTGGGCGTTGCCGCGTGCACCGGCAGTGACGGGGGGAGCAGGATGCCCATCACGAGGGCAGCGTACCCATCAGCCCTTGTCGGTGCGGCCATTCACAGCCTCCATTCGCACTCGTTCGGTATTGAGGTCGGCTTCGAATCGCTTCACGTCCATCGCATAGGCGCCGAAGCGGATCGTGACGGGCGACGTCGTGGTGTAGGCGATGTTCTTCTCGCTGTCGATGCTCAGCTCCTGGGTGCGCAGGAAAGTCGTTGCCGGACCGTCGGTCGGCTTGAGCTCCACGTTGCCCATGAACTGGATGATGTGCGAATCGGCCGGCACGACTCCACGCTGGGCGGACAGGAACCACTGCTTGTCCGGCACCTTGAGGTAATCGACGCGGACGTTCGAAAGTTCGATGCCATCGTCGTTCGGCTGCTGTTCGATGCGATTGGCGATCAACCGGATTTCCGGATTGCCTTCAGGCGTGGTTTCCGTGATGACGGCGTCCTTCAGATAGTAGGCAGGCTGCGACGGCGTCTCCTGCGCGCCAACGGACGAGGAGTCACGTCGCGACGCCACGCCGAAGGCGATCACCAATGCGGCGAGGACGGCGGCGATCCAGATCCAGCTCCAGTTCATAGCGAGCAGAAGCGGATAGCGGATAGCGGACAGCGGATAGGCGTCACTTGCGTTGGGACTCCAGAATTAGGTCGCAGATCTCACGCACCGCGCCCTGACCGCCAGGCGCCTGCGTAATGAAGTGGGCATGCGACTTCACGCTCGTATGGGCATCCGCGACGGCGACTGCCAGCCGCGCCACCTCGAAGATCGGCAGATCGGCCCGGTCATCGCCAATGCTCGCGACCGCCTGGGGGCCGAGTCCGAGGATATCCAGGAGTTCGCGCAGCGCCGCCAGCTTGTCTTCGATTCCCTGACGTACCCAGGTCACTCCAAGTTCCGCCATCCGCCTCTCGACCGCACGCGACTGGCGGCCCGAGATCACGGCGATCTGCAGACCTGCCTTGAGCAGCTGGACGATGCCCGCGCCATCGCGCACATGGAACGATTTCATTTCTTCGCCCCGGGCGGAGAAGTACAGGCGCCCGTCGGTCAGGACGCCGTCGACGTCGAGAACCAGCAGGCGGATGTCTCGGGCGCGTTCGACCAACGTGTCCACTACATGACTCCGGCGCGGAACAAGTCGTGAACGTTCAACGCGCCGACGAGCCTGCCTTCGGCATCGATGACGGGCAGGGCCGTGATGCGGCTCGAGTCCATGATCTGCACGGCTTCGGCGGCGAGCATCCTGGCCTGGGCGGTTTTGGGGTTGCGCTTCATCAGGTCACCCATCCGGGATTGATGCAGATCGAACGGCTTCTCGAGGAGTCGCCGCAGATCGCCGTCCGTGAAGACGCCGAGGAGCCGGCCCTGGGCATCGACGATCGTCGTGAGGCCGAGGCCCTTGGCGCTCATCTCGGTGAGACCGTCATGCAATGAAGTGTCGACCGTCACACGCGGCAATTGTTCACCGCTGCGCATCACGTCTTCGACATGGAGCAGGAGCTTCCGGCCGAGGCTGCCGCCCGGATGCGATCGCGCAAAGTCTTCTTCGGTGAAGCCCCGCGCGTCGAGCAGCGCAACCGCGAGTGCATCGCCCATCGCGAGTGTCGCGGTGGTGCTGGCCGTCGGCGCCAGATTGAGCGGACAGGCTTCCTGCGCAACGCTGACGTCGAGCACGACATCGGCGGCCCGGGCCAGGGTGGACTGCGGCTTGCCGGTCAGGGCGATCAGGCCGACACCCAGTCGCTTGATGACCGGCAGGATGGACACGAGCTCGGCCGTCTCCCCCGAATTCGACAGCGCCAGGACGACGTCGTGGGCAGTGATCATCCCGATGTCGCCGTGGCTGGCCTCCGCGGCATGCAGGAAGAACGAGGGCGTGCCCGTGCTGGCGAAGGTCGCGGCGATCTTGTCGCCGATATGGCCGGATTTGCCCATGCCGGTCACGACGACCCGGCCGGTGCACGAATCGATCAGCTTGCACGCGGCCACGAACGCATCGCCGAGGCGTACGCCCAGCGCCGCAATTGCCGCGGATTCGACGTTGAAGACCTGCTGCGCGCGGGAGATCAGTTTTTCGCCACTGAGCGTCGCTTTCATGGCCGCATCATAACGCGGGAAGTTCGCCGGGAGGGTGTCTCCGCTGCAGAACAATCCGTCGCGTTCCTTTAATATCGCTGAACTCCCCGCTGCGCCCGCGTCGCTCGCGAGCCGCAAGTTTTTTCGAACTCTTTCGCGAAGTACCAGGCAATGAATGCATCCGAAGTCAGAACCCTGATCGAAGCCGGGCTTCCCGGTGCGCAGGTACGTGTTGTCTCGGACGACGATACGCATTTCGAAGCGATCATCGTCGCTTCCCAGTTCGAGGGTAAGCGGACGCTGCAGCGTCACCAGCTGGTCTACGGCACGCTGGGCGCACTGATGGGACGCGAGATCCATGCGTTGACCATGCAGGTTCATGCCCCGTCTGAAACGCCGGCTCTGCCACTGGACGCCTGATCATGGACAAACTGCAGATCAAGGGCGGCACGCGTCTCGACGGCGAGGTCAAGATCTCGGGGGCCAAGAACGCGGCGCTACCCATCCTCGCGGGAACGCTGCTGGCCGAAGGCCCGGTCTCGATCGGCAACGTGCCGCACCTGCGTGACGTGACCACGATGATCCAGCTGCTGGGCAGCATGGGGGTCAGTGTCACCATCGACGAGAAAACACGCGTGGAAGTCGATGCGTCGACGGTTACCGAATGTGTCGCGCCGTACGAGCTGGTTCGCACGATGCGCGCGTCCATTGTCGTGCTGGGTCCGTTGCTGGCGCGCTTCGGTCGCGCCGATGTCTCGTTGCCCGGCGGATGCGCTATCGGCGCCCGGCCCGTGAACATTCACGTCGCCGGTCTGCAGGCAATGGGAGCCGAAATTCATATCGAGAATGGCTACATCCGTGCCCGCGCGGATCGGTTGAAGGGAGCGAGGCTCGTGCTCGAGACGGTCACCGTGACCGGCACGGAGAATCTGCTCATGGCCGCAACGCTGGCGGAAGGGCAGACCATCATCGAGAACGCGGCGCGCGAGCCCGAAGTGGTGGATCTCGCGGATTTCCTCATCGCGATGGGCGCGAAGATCCGCGGCGCAGGCACCGACACCATCATCGTCGACGGCGTCGAAAAGCTGCATGGCGCGAGCTATGACGTGCTGCCCGATCGCATCGAGACCGGCACATTTCTCGTTGCCGGCGCGATTACCGGCGGGCGCGTGAAGGTCAAAGGTGCACGCGCTGAGCATCTCGATGCAGTGCTCGGCAAGTTGCGCGAAGCGGGCGCCGTCATCACGACCGGCGACAATTGGATCGAACTGGATATGCAAGGCCGCAGGCCGAAGGCCGTGGATATAAGAACCGCGCCGCATCCAGCATTCCCCACTGACATGCAGGCTCAGTTCGCAGCGCTGAATACGATCGCGGACGGCGTCGCGACGGTGACGGAGACGATCTTCGAGAACCGCTTCATGCACATGCTCGAAATGCGGCGTCTCGGTGCGGACATCCGGATCGAAGGCAATACCGCGATCATTCGCGGCGTGCCGCAACTGACCGCGGCTCCGGTGATGGCCACGGACCTGCGGGCATCGGCGAGCCTGGTGCTGGCTGGTCTGGTCGCGCAGGGCACGACGGACGTGCTGCGCATCTATCACATCGATCGCGGCTACGAGCGGATCGAGGAGAAGCTCGAACAGCTCGGCGCGCAGATCAAGCGAGCTGCGGGCGGGAGCACCTAAGGCGCTGGTTCATCGCTGCGCCGTTCTTCGAGCGTGGCACGCGCGGTGAGTGACTGATCGCCGCGACGGAACCGGATTTCGATTTCGGATCCGGGCGGCATGGCGGCGACCTGGGTGAGTGCTTCCTGATCGGTCAGGATCTGCCGGCCGTTGATTTCGACGATCAGATCGCCGGGACGCAGGCCGGCACGCTCGGCCGGGCTGCCGCGATCGATCACTCCGACGACGGGCGCACTGAAGCGGCGATTCGGATCGCCGATGACATGCACGCCCAGCCAGCCGCGCCGCACCCGGCCATGGGTGATGATCTCGCTCATGACGCCGCGCACGAGATTCACCGGAATCGCGAACCCGATGCCTTCCGTGCCGAGCTGCTGCGCGAGCACCGCCGTGTTGATGCCGATGAGATCGCCATCGACGTCGATGAGCGCGCCGCCCGAGTTGCCGAAGTTGATCGCGGCGTCGGTCTGGATGAAGTCGGCGAAAGTCGCGAGGCGCAGGCTGCCGCGACCGATGGCGCTCACGATGCCTTGAGTGACGGTCTGGCTGAGGCCGAGAGGATTGCCGATCGCGAGCACGACATCCCCGGCCCGCAATTCATCGGAGCGTCCGAGCGGCATCACCGGCAGCCCGGGAAGATCGACCTTCAGTACCGCAAGATCAGTATCGGCATCGGTGCCCACGACCGTCGGCGTGGCCACCCGGCCATCCGCGAGCTGCACACGAATTTCACTCGCATCCCGGATCACATGGTGATTCGTCACGATATGCCCGGCGGCATCGACGATGACGCCGGAGCCGAGGCTGCTTTCCACGCGCCTGCGAACAGCCGGCAAATTCTGTTCGTAGAGCGGTCGGGTGGCCTGGGGCCGGACCGTCGTGCTGACGACGCGAGCCGTATAGATGTTCACGACGGCCGGTGCCGCTCGCGAGACTGCGTCCGCGTATGACCTGCGGGGCTGGACCGTGGCCGGGTCCGTCTGCGTGCTGGAAGGGAGGGGCGCTGTGGGGGCGCTATTGGCCGCACGGCCCGGGAGATTCGAGCGCACCACGAGAAAAACGCATGCGACCGCGAGTCCGATCAGCGCCCACTTCAGCAAAAAGACCAAGCTCTGTTTCAGCGTTGCCATGGATGCGGATTGCAGGGACTCGGCGCGGCCAGCATCGCCATGCCGGGACATGCGGGGCGCTTCAAAGCGCGGTATTCAATGTGTGTATAATGCGGAATTCCTTCAGGGTTTGGAAATTTCGCGGCAGACGCATGCGCCATCGACGCCGGCTGTCTGCGAAGCAGCGGTCGCGTGATGCGCGTCACACACCCTGAAAGTCGGGGCTTACAAAGGGGCCAGCCCGCATTGTGCGGAGCCAGCGGAGATCGTTGATGAGTGAAGAGCATGTCGACCGCAGCAGGAGACACTTCCTGCTGGTTGCAACGACGGTAACTGGTGTGGCTGGTGCGGCGTTGACCGCCGTGCCCTTTCTCGCATCATGGAAACCCAGCGCTCGCGCACAGGCGCTCGGCGCGCCGGTCGATGCCGACGTCAGCAAGCTGGAGCTGGGCGCCATCGTCAAGGTGAACTGGCGCGGTCAGGCGATCTACATCGTCCGCCGCACACCCGAGATGCTTGCGACCCTCACGACCCCGGCCGTGCTGGATGTCCTGCGCGATCCGGATTCGAAAGAGTCCGAGCAGCCGGAATACGCAAAGAACGCGACGCGCGCCCTGAAGGATGAATACCTCGTGCTCGTGGGTGTCTGCACCCACCTGGGCTGCGCGCCGCTGGATCGCTTCCAGCCGCAGGATGCCCAGCTCGGTGCCACCTGGCCGGGCGGCTTCTATTGTCCGTGTCATGGATCGAAGTTCGATCTGGCCGGCCGCGTCTTCAAGGACGTTCCCGCTCCGACGAACCTCAGAATTCCGCCGTACCGCTTCGTCAACGAAGGCGTCATCCAGATCGGCACTGATACGGAGGCTGCCTGATGAGCGCACTGCCTGAGTCGAAGCCCACGCGGCTCGACGCCCTCGTTTCCTGGATCGATGCGCGTTTCCCGATGACGCGCTTCATGAAGGAACACGCAAGCGAGTACTACGCGCCGAAGAATTTCAACTTCTGGTACTACTTCGGTTCGCTGGCGCTGGTCGTTCTGGTGCTCCAGATCGTCACCGGCATCTTCCTGACGATGAATTACAAGCCCTCGGCGGCGGAAGCATTCGCTTCGGTCGAGTACATCATGCGGGATGTCGAATGGGGCTGGCTCATCCGCTACCTGCATTCGACGGGTGCTTCCGCGTTCTTCATCGTGGTCTACCTGCACATGTTCCGCGGCATCATGTACGGCTCGCACAAGAATCCGCGCGAGCTCGTGTGGATCTTCGGCATGCTGATCTACCTGTGCCTGATGGCCGAAGCCTTCTTCGGCTACCTGCTGCCGTGGGGCAACATGTCGTACTGGGGCGCGCAGGTGATCGTGTCCCTGTTCGGCGCGATTCCGGGGATCGGCGAATCGCTCGTGGAGTGGATCCGCGGCGACTACTACATCTCCGACATCACGCTGAACCGCTTCTTCGCACTGCACGTCGTTGCGCTGCCGATCGCGCTGATCTTCCTGGTCATCGCGCACATCTTCGCGCTGCACGAAGTAGGTTCGAACAACCCCGACGGCGTGGAGATCAAGAAGGTGAAGGGTCCGGACGGCCATCCGGTCGACGGCATCCCGTTCCACCCGTACTACACGGTCAAGGATCTGGTGGGCTTCATCGTGTTCGCGGCGCTGTTCTCCTGCGTCTTGTTCTTCGCACCGGAGATGGGCGGCTACTTCCTCGAGCACGCCAACTTCGAACCTGCCGACGCCCTGCGCACGCCTGAGCACATTGCACCGGTGTGGTACTTCACGCCGTTCTACGCGATCCTGCGCGCGATCCCGGACAAGCTGATCGGCGTGATCTGCATGGGTCTGGCCGTCGTGGCGTTCTTCTTCCTGCCCTGGCTCGATCGCTCGAAGGTGAAGTCGATCCGTTATCGCGGCTGGCTGTATCGCGGGTTCCTGATCGCGTTCGCGATCAGCTTCCTCGCGCTCGGCTACCTCGGCCTGCAGCCGGCGACGCCTGAGGCCACCAACGCGGCCCGGATCTTCTCCGTCATCTACTTCGCCTTCTTCATTCTGATGCCCTGGTACACGCGAGCCGATCAGACTCGGCCGGTGCCGGAACGAGTGACCTATGATGCTCATTAAGAAGCCAGTCATTGCTCTTGCGCTGGGTCTCGCCCTGGCCGCACTGCCCGTCGTCGGCAGCGCGTCGGAGGCGGGTGGTCTGTTGCAGGCAGCCCGTAACGACGTCAGCAACGTCGCGTCGCTGCAGCGTGGTGCCCGCAACTTCGTGAACTATTGCCTGGGTTGCCACTCGGCCAAGTACGTTCGCTACAACCGTCTGGCAACCGACCTCGGTCTCTCGGAAGCCCAGGTGATGCAGAACCTGATGTTCACCGGGGAACGACCGCACGACACCATGCGTATCGCGATGAAGACGGAGGACGCGCGCCACTGGTTCGGCACGCAGCCGCCGGATCTGAGCCTGATCGCACGTGCCCGGGGCGCCGACTACTTGTACACGTTCCTCAAGTCCTTCTACCTGGATCCCACCCGCACGACCGGTGTGAACAACACCATGCTGCCGGGCACGGCGATGCCGCATGTTCTGTGGGAGCTGCAGGGCTACCAGAAGGCCGTGTACGAAGGTCAGAGCGATGCCGCTCACGATGCCGTGCACAAGAAGTTCACGGGCTTCGAGCTCGTTCAGAAGGGCAGCCTGACGCCGCAGGAATACGATCAGTTCGTGCGCGACACCGTGAACTTCCTGGACTACATCGGCGAGCCGGTGCAGCTGAAGCGCCAGAGCCTGGGTCTGAAGGTACTGGCGTTCCTGGCGGTGTTCTTCCTCTTCGCGTATTTCCTCAAGAAGGAGTACTGGAAGGACGTGAAGTGATTTCCTGGCGCCGCGCCTGAAGTGCGCGGCGCTGCGATCGCTCGACGTTCCACCGGACAAACCCGCACGTGATGACGCTCTTCTCCAAGGCCGACGACGTGTGGAGTCACCGCACGCGGATCGTGCTGGCCGAGAAGGGCATCCATGTCGAAGCGATCGACGTCGATGACGGCAATCTTCCCGAAGACCTCCTCGATCTGAATCCCTACCACAGCGTTCCGACGCTCGTGGATCGCGATCTCGTGCTCTACGACTCGCGCGTCATCATGGAGTATCTCGACGAGCGCTTCCCGCATCCGCCCCTCATGCCGGTGGATCCGGTCGCGCGTGCGCAGTTCAGGCTCGCGCTGTACCGGATCGAGCGCGACTGGTACGGGCTCGTCGGGCAGATCAACGATCCCGACAAGAAAGTGGGCGTGAAGGCACGCAAGGTCCTGCGCGACAGTGTGCTTGCGAGCGCGGATGTCTTTCAGGCCAAGCCGTTTTTTCTTTCCGACGAGTTCTCGCTGGTCGACGCGACGATCGCGCCCGTGTTGTGGCGGCTCGCGCTCTGGGAGATCGACCTGCCGCCGCAGGCGCAGGCCATTACGCGTTACATGAACCTCGTGTTCTCCCGGCCGGCGTTCAGGCACAGCCTCTCGCGTGTCGAGCAGGACATGCGCGCATAGAGGCGATGAGCGAATACTGATGAGTGATGCGCCAATCCTCCGGTCGCGGCGACCCTACCTGCTTCGGGCAATGCACGAATGGATCTCGGACAACCAGCAGACGCCGCACATCGTCGTCGACGCCAGCGTGACGGGCGTGGAAGTCCCGCGCCAGTACGTGCAGGACGGCAAGATCATTCTCAATGTCAGCGTGAATGCGACCAGCGGCCTGAACCTGGGCAATGACGGCGTCGTCTTCCGTGCGCGGTTCGGCCCGTCGACCTACGACGTGAGCGTGCCGATCGCCGCTGTGCTGGGCATTTACGCCCGCGAGACGGGGCAGGGCATGATCTTCTCGGAGGCCGACGCCCCTCCGCCGCAACCGCCACCCGCGGAGGCACAGTCGACGGGCGCGCCAGAGCAGCCCAAGAAGGGCAAGCCGACGCTCAAGGTCGTGAAATAGCGGCCCCGGCGGGTCGCGTCACGGATTCAACCGCGTCGATTTCCAGTCCCCGGCGGAGAACGTGTATTCGCCGCTGCGGCTGATCGAACGGTTCCAGACGGCCCGGTCGTGAACGCGTCCGGGCGCCTCCACCCACAGTTCGATCGATTCGATCCAGAGCCGGAAGCCGCCCCAGTGAGGCGGCCTCGGGACCTGGCCGTCCTGCGCGTTCGGGGCGACTCCAAAGCGACGGGCTGCCGCCTCGACCTTCGTCGCCAGCTCGGCCCGTGAGCCCAACGGCTGGCTTTGATCGCTTGCCCAGGCGCCGACCCGGCTCAGCACTGCCCGGCTCGCAAAATACGCATCGCTTTCCTCCGCGGGCGAGCGCACCACGGTCCCCTCGATACGGACCTGCCGCTGAAGCACGTCCCAATGCATCACCGCCGCGGCTCGAGAGTGCTCGGTGAGCTCCCGACCCTTGCGCGACTGGTAATTGGTGAAGAACACGATATAGCCAGCCTGGTCTTCCACTCGCTTGCACAGCACAACCCGCGCTGACGGCGCCAGGTTCGGACCGACGGTGGCGAGCACCATGGCGTCCGGGTTCGGCTGAGTGGCGCGGGCGCGCGCATCGCTGAACCACTGCGCAAACAGCGGCAGGGGGCTGGCAGGCAGGGGTTCCGGAAGAAAGTCGTTCTGAGCCATTGGACTCGTGCCGTCATCGGGGAAAAGCCGTTCGTCGACCGATTATGCCAGTTGCAACCGTCGCTGCAGATCGACGCTTGCCGGGGCTTGAGGCTCTAGGTAAAACAACGGCGCGATTTTGCATACGACGACAGCTTGGCTTTCTCCATGACACTCGAAGATCTGCGCGAGCGGTTGAGCGCGCTGGACACACAGCTGCTGACGCTGGTCGCTGAACGCCAGAGGCTGAGTCGTGAAGTCGCCGAAGCAAAACGCTCAACCGGACGCGGCACCCGTGACTATCAGCGCGAACGCGATGTGCTCATGCGTGCACGCTCCACGGCGCAGTCTCTCGAGCTCTCGCCGGATCTCGCCGAGTCGGTGATGCGGCTGCTCATTCGCGGATCGCTGACCACGCAGGAGCGCTTGCGTGTAGCAGCCGGCGGTCAGGGGAGCGGTCGCTCCGCGCTGGTCATCGGCGGCGCCGGCAAGATGGGCCGGTGGTTCGTGGAATTCCTGGCATCTCAGGGTTACCAGGTTTGCGGAGCCGATCCCGCCGGGCGTATCGAGGGCGTGTCGTGGGTTGCGGATTGGCGCGAGACAGCGCTCGAGCACGACCTCATCGTGGTCGCGACGCCGCTGCAGATCGCGAACCGTGTTCTCGCCGAGCTGGCTGCCCGCAAGCCGCGAGGCATCGTGTTCGACATCGGTTCGCTCAAGTCGCCGCTCCGGACAGGTATCAAGGCGATGCAGGACGCGGGCCTGCGGATCACGTCGATCCATCCGATGTTCGGACCGGACACCGAACTGCTCTCAGGGCGGCATGTGATCTTTGTCGATGCCGGCAGCAAGGAAGCGATCGACGCCGCGCGCGGGCTCTTCGCGTCAACGATGGCGGAGCAGGTCGTCATGACGCTCGATGAACACGATCGGCTCATCGCGTACGTTCTCGGCCTCTCGCATGCGTTGAACATTGCTTTCTTCACGGCCCTCGCGAACAGCGGCGAGGCCGCGCCACGTCTCGCACAGCTCTCCAGCACCACGTACGACGCTCAAGTCGATGTCGCGACGCGCGTCGCGGGCGAGAGTCCCGATCTGTATTTCGAGATCCAGAGCCTGAACGACTACGGCCGCGAATCGCTGACCGCGCTGCGTTCAGCCGTGGATCGGCTCTGGCAGGCGGTGTCCGGAAACGATGCCGCGGATTTCGCGGCAATGATGCGCCAGGGACGCGAATACCTGGCGGGCCGGGTCAGGGAGGGATGACGTCGTCATGTCGCGCGATCTCGAGAACGAAACGCGAGAGTTGCGGGCCCGGATCGCCGCGCTGGTGGAAGAGGCCGCGAACAACGAGCGCCTGCTGAAGCGCAGTCAGCAGCGGGAGCTCGACCTGCTGAAGGCCGACAATCTCCGCGAGCTGTTCGAGGCGATCTCGAAAGGGCTGCTCGCATCCTACGGTCTCGAAGCGGTGACGCTCCTGCTGTGCGATCCCCAGCACGAGATCCGCCACCTGCTCATCGCGGACCATGTGAGCACCGATGATTTTCCAAACGTGATCTTCACGGACAGCATGGTCGGCGTGGCTCCGCAGTTCAACGCGTTCCACAAGCCCTGGCTCGGTCCGTACATGGGTTGCGATCATCAACTCCTGTTTCCGCGCGCTGAGTCGTTGCGCAGCGTTGCCCTGATTCCTCTTCGTCGCAACGAGCGTCTGCAGGGAAGCCTCAACTTCGGAAGCAGCGACGAGAAGCGGTTCTCGCGCCATCTCGCAACGGACTTTCTGGCACACCTCGGCGTGATAGCGTCCTTCGCGATTGAGAACGCAGTGAACCGTGCGCGCCTCGTGCGCAGCGGTCTCACGGACTTCCTGACGGGCTGGCACAACCGACGGTATCTGCATGCACGCCTGAAAGAAGAACTCGCGCGCGCGCAGCGTCAGGGCTCCGGGCTGACGTGCCTCCTGATCGATCTGGACAAGTTCAAGCAGATCAACGACCAGCACGGGCACCTTGCCGGCGACATGGCGCTGCGCGAGGCCGCTCAGCGCGTAGACGCCCACATCCGGGACAGCGATGCGGCGGCCCGCTTCGGCGGCGACGAATTCGTGGTGCTCGCGCCCGGCATCAGCCCCGAGCAGGCTGGTGCGCTGGCGGAGCGCATCCGTGCCGCTGTCTGCGAGTCGCCGCTCGAAATCCCGGGCGGCAAGAGCCTGAATCTGACGGTATCGATCGGGGTGGCCGGCATCGTGCTCGACCGGAATCATTCTGATCTCAAGGCGGCCGCCGAGGAATTGCTCGCCGAAGCCGACGCCGCGCTCTATCGGGCCAAGCAGAACGGCCGGAATCGGGTCGAGCTTGCCTGAGGCCTGCGAAACTTGGCCTGAGAACTTGGTCGGGGCCGTGCTACTATTTTAATGCGATTCATTCGCATTTGAGGTAGTACGATTCCATGAAACGGCTTCGATTCGCCGGCCTGCACTGGCTGCTCCTGGGTTCGCTCGCTCTCCTGGTTTCGTGCGCGCCGCCGCCGTCGGAACTGATCGTCTATTCGGCCCGCAACGAGACGCTGATTCAGCCGATCATCGACAAGTACACCGCGGAGACAGGTCAGAAGGTTCAGCTCATCACCGATGACGCCGGGCCGCTCATTCAGCGCCTGAATGCCGAAGGCAAGAATTCACCGGCCGATCTGCTGATCACCGTGGATGCAGGTGTGCTCTGGCACGCCGCACAGCTCGGCGTGCTGCGATCAATCGAATCCCCCGTTCTCGATGCCAACATTCCGGAGCATCTGCGCGATCCGCGGAAACGCTGGTTCGGCCTCACGGTTCGCGCGCGCACCATCGTCTACTCCACCGAAAGGGTGAAGCCCGAAGAGCTCGACACCTATGAATCGCTGACGAACGAGAAGTGGCGCGGCCGGCTGTGCCTGCGCACATCGAAGTCGGTCTACAACCAATCGCTGGTCGCGATGCTGATCGCGCAGCACGGTGAAGAGAAGACCGAGCAGATCGTGCGCGGCTGGGTCGCCAACCTCGCCACGCCCGCATTCGCCAACGATACGTTGCTGATGCAGGCCATCGCCGCGGGTCAGTGTGACGTCGGCATCGTCAACACCTACTACTTCGGTCGGTTGCAGCGCGACCAGCCGGATCTGCCGTTGAAGCTGTTCTGGCCCGATCAGAACGGGCAGGGCACGCACGTGAACATCTCCGGCGCGGGTGTGACTGCCCATGCGCCGCGTGCCGAGCAGGCCCAGAAGTTCCTCGAGTGGCTTTCGCAGCCGCAAGCACAAGCATTGTTCGCCAGCCTCGATCTCGAATACCCCGCATCGCCGAGTGCCAAGGCGGTGGACCAGGTCGCCGGCTGGGGCGAATTCAAACAGAGTCCGTTGAATGTCGCGCAGGCTGGCGAGCTGCAGCCCGCCGCGGTCCGGCTGATGGATCGTGCCGGGTATCTGTGATCTCTGACGGCCCGCCATGAGCGCCATCGGTCGGGCCGATCTTCCCGTGCGGTCCGCGGGCACGCAGTCCCAATGGCAGGGGACGCTGCTCGCTGCCACCCTGTGCCTGCCCGCGTTGCTGCCGCTCCTCGTAATTGCAACGGCGTTGATCTCGCCGGAAACGAGTGTGTGGAGTCATCTGGCCCAGCACGTGTTGCCGGACGTCGTTGCCAACACGGTGAAGCTCGTGATCGGCGTGGCGCTGATCGCAGGCACGCTCGGCACATCGCTCGCGTGGTTCACGACGATGTATGACTTCCCGGGCAGACGGTGGCTCGAATGGGCACTGCTGCTGCCACTCGCAATTCCCGCTTACGTGCTGGCTTTCGTGGCGATCGGATTTCTCGACTACGCAGGCCCTTTGCAGACCGCACTGCGTTCCGTCTTCGGGTCTTCCGCCTGGTTTCCTCCGATTCGATCGACGGGTGGCGCGATCCTCGTACTGTCGCTCGCGTTGTATCCCTACGTTTATCTGCTCGCGCGAAGCGCATTCCTGACCCAGGGGCGTCGGGTGCTCGAGGTTGCGCAGACGCTTGGGCACACGCGCAGGGCGGCGATCTGGCGCGTCTCGCTGCCGATGGCGAAGCCGTGGATCGCGGGCGGCGTCGCACTCGTCTGCATGGAAACGCTCGCCGACTTCGGTGCGGTTTCGATCTTCAACTACAACACGTTCACCACGGCGATCTACCGCGCCTGGTTCGGAATGTTCTCCGTTCATGCAGCGCTGGAACTGTCGGCGGTGCTGCTCATATTCGTCTTCGTCGCGCTGTATCTGGAGCGTCGCTCACGATCGGGGCTTCGCTTCGCCAACAGTCGTGACATGACGCGCGAGCCCCCTCGATTCGCGCTATCGGGTCCGGCCCGTTGGCTCACCGCGGGATACGCGCTGGTCGTATTCCTGCTCGCGTTCTTCCTGCCGCTGCTGCAGCTGATCTGGTGGACCATCCAGCGTGCCGCGCAGGATCTGGATGCCCGCTACTGGGAGTTCGCGATGCACAGCATCGTGCTCGCGGCGAGTGCATCGCTGGTCATCGTCGCAGCGAGCCTGACTCTTGCGTACTTGCTGCGGCGACCTCATACCCGATTCGTGAAAGCCGCAGTCCGCACGGCGACGCTGGGATACGCCGTCCCCGGCACCGTGCTTGCGGTGGGCATCCTGTTTCCTCTGGTCATCGTCAACAACACGCTGCAGGACGCGATGAGAGTCGTGTGGGGCAGCAGTGCGCCGGTCATTCTGCTCCAGAGCACGCTGCTGGCGGTGCTGCTTGCTTACATGGCGCGCTTCCTCGCGGTCGGCTTCAATCCTGTCGAGAGCGGCCTCGAGCGCGTGACGCACTCCATCGACGAGGCGGCGGTCGGCATGGGCGTGAGCGGTGCGCGGCTGGTCCGGAAGGTTCACGTCCCGCTGCTGAAGACGAGTCTCACGACCGCGGCGATCCTGGTATTCGTCGATGTGATGAAAGAGATGCCCATCACCCTCATCACCCGACCGTTCGGATGGGATACTTTGGCGGTGCGCGTGTTCAACATGACATCGATCGGCGAATGGGAGCGAGCTGCATTGCCCGCGCTCGCAATCGTCCTCGTCGGCCTGGTACCGGCCGCAATGCTGGTTCGTGGGAACCGTCATGTGGCTTGAGCTCCAGGATGTCGCCCGCTCGTTCGGTTCGCATCGTGCGGTCGATGGGCTGTCGCTGCAGCTCGCACGCGGTTCGATCGGCTGCCTGCTCGGTCCGAGCGGATGCGGCAAGACAACGGCTCTGCGATGCATCGCGGGTTTCGAGCCGGTGGATCGTGGATCGATCCGTGCGCATGATCGCTTGCTCGCGCAGCCGGGGCTCGCTCTGTCCCCCTCCGAGCGACAGATCGGTATGGTGTTCCAGGACTACGCGCTGTTCCCGCACGTCACTGCGCTCGAAAACGTCGCCTTCGGGCTGCATCGGCTGCCTGGCCCGTCACGGAAGCGGCGGGCCGAAGAGATGCTGGCAACCGTAGGGCTCGGCGACTCCGGTGCGAAGTATCCGCATCAGCTCTCTGGTGGGCAGCAACAGCGCGTGGCACTTGCGCGAGCGCTGGCACCGGAGCCCGAACTCGTGCTCCTCGATGAGCCGTTCTCGAGCCTCGATATCGAGTTGCGCGAACGGTTGAGCGCTGAAGTCCGCGCGGTGCTGAAGTCGCTCAACACGACAGCATTGCTGGTTACGCACGATCAGCAGGAGGCGTTCGCCGTGGCCGACGTCGTCGGCGTGATGAACCAGGGTCGGCTCGAACAATGGGATGCGCCTTACGAGCTCTACCACCGCCCGGCGAGCCGGTTCGTCGCCGACTTCATCGGCCAGGGCGTCTTCATTGCCGGTGAGATCGTCGGCGGGAACTCGGTTCAGACCGAAGTCGGTGTGATGCATGCGAACGGCAGTGGTACTTGGGAACGTGGTACGGCCGTCGATCTGCTGCTGCGGCCGGACGATGTTATTCACGATGACGAGAGCACGTTCAAGGCCGAGGTCTGTCAGCGCGCGTTCCGCGGCGCCGAGTTCCTGTACACGCTCAAGCTGCCGAGCGGTGCACGACTCCTGTCACTCGTGCCGAGCCATCACAATCACGCGGTCGGCGAGAAGATCGGGATCCGTATCGAGCCGGACCATGTGGTGGCGTTCGAGAAGAAGTGATGACGTGCTGACGCCGACGGAGGTCAAGGCACTGTCTTTCCCCGGCGCATCAGGATCAGAAACAAAGGCACGCCCGCGATTGCCGTGAGCGCTCCGACCGGGAGCTGGCGCGGCGCGAACAGAGTCCGTGCACACAGGTCCGCAATCATCACGAGCGTACCGCCGAGCAGCGCTGCGGCGGGAAGCACGAGGCGATGGTCTGCTCCCAGCATCAACCGCACGAGATGCGGTGTCACGAGTCCGACGAAGCCGATGGTCCCTGCGCTGGTCACTGTCGCCGCAGTGAGAATCGAGCTGGCGATGAAAATCGCGATCCTCATCGCGCGCACCGGCGCGCCCAGCATCTGAGCTTGCAACTCGCCACGGGACAGGACATTGAGATGTCTCGCCAGCGGAAACAGAACGACGACTGCGATCGCGAACAGAACGAGCAGGGGCCAGGGATTGGAGCTCGTCGAAAGATCGCCCATCAGCCAGAACAGCATGCCCCTGAGCTCGGTGTCGTTCCCCATCGCCAGCAACACGCTCACGACAGCGCCGGCGCCGGCGGCCATCACGATGCCGGTCAGGAGCAGCCTTGTGGGTGTCCAGCCGCCTTCGCCTCGCGCCAATGCGAAGACGATCAGAGTGGTCGCCAGCGCCCCTAGCGTCGCGGAGACATCGACCAGCAGGCCCGTCAGGCCGACCAGCATCGCTGACAGTGCGGCGACGGCTGCGCCGCCGGAGATGCCCATGACGAACGGATCAGCGAGCGGATTTCGCAGCAGGACCTGCATCAGGACGCCGGCAATGGCGAGCAGACCGCCCGCCGCGAACGCCGTCAGGGTGCGCGGCAGGCGCAGCTCCAGCACGACGGCCCGGGCCAGCGAATCCTCGCCCATCAATCCGTGCCAGAGCTGCCCGGGGCTCAGGCCGACACTGCCGTTCGCGAGCGACAGTGCAAACGCGCCAAGCGCCGCGATCAGGAGGAGGCAGTAGGTCGTTGTAATTCGGGTCGGCACAGCGCAGCGGAGATTACGGGCCCGCGATCGTGACATTCAAGGACGTCGGGTGGTTCACCGCGAGTGCTTGTGGAACAATCCGGCAGGCACCATGACCGACTTCATCGACGCCGAAGGTTTCCGCGCCAATGTCGGGATCGTCCTGATCCGCGACGACCGCCAGGTATTTCTCGGGGGCCGCACGGGCGGCCGCGGCTGGCAGTTCCCGCAGGGCGGCGTTCTGCGCAACGAATCGCCGGAGCAGGCGCTGTTCCGGGAGCTGAAGGAAGAAATCGGGCTGGAGAAGTCCGACGTCGAGCTCGTAGCGACGACGCGCAACTGGCTGCGCTATCGGTTGCCGCGCCAGTATGTGCGTCGGAACAGCCAGCCCCAGTGCATCGGGCAGAAGCAGCGCTGGTTTCTCCTCAGGCTCGTCGGCTCCGAAGACCGGTTGCATTTCGATTCGACCGACACGCCCGAGTTCGACCGCTGGCGATGGGTCGACTACTGGACCCCGGTCCGCGAAGTGATCTATTTCAAGCGCGCTGTGTACGTGCGCGCTCTCGACGAGCTCGCGAGCCGCGCCTGGCCGGGCGATCCGCCGTCGCTCCCGGAATGGTCGTCGCAGGAGAAGAATCTGCGCAATCTCGCGCTCCGGCGCGCATCGAAGGATGGCGTCCCCGCAGCGACCGATCAGGGCTGAGTTCCAGGTCGCAGCCGCTTCAGAACGGCTTCAATACCGCCAGCAGCACGATCGAGATCAGCAGCAGGGCGGGCACCTCGTTGAAGATGCGATACCAGCGGGAAGAGTGACGATTCGCGTTGGCTGCCAGCGCCTTCATCAGCTGATAGCACCACAGGTGATAGCCGATGAGCAGCGCCACCAGCGTCAGCTTGGCGTGGATCCAGCCGAGCTTCAGCATCACGGGCGCTACGATCAGCATCGATATGCCGAACGTTGCGGCCAGCGTTGCGCCGATCGTCATGATGGCGAAGAGGCGTCGCTCCATCACCTTGAAGCGTTCGATCGAGGGCGCGTCCGTCGCTTCGGCATGATAGATGAAGAGCCGCGGCAGATAGAACAATCCGGCGAACCAGGTCACGACGAAAATGATGTGGAATGCCTTGAGCCAGAGCATGAACGTCCCATGAGTGGAATGCGGGGCCGAACGCGGCGTTGTCGTCGGTTGGTGACGGGTTCGCGGATCGCGACAAGGCCTGTGCTTTAATGGCGCAGGTTACCGTTACTTGTCCGGCCATGCATGGGGGATTGAGGTGAATGGCTGATACCGGGGGGCTGCGAACCGGGCGTTTCGTGATCCGCACGCGGCCGCTGTGGCAGCGGCGGCTGTGGCTGTTCGGCGGCATCTTCGGCGTGCTGCTGCTGGTCTACGCTGCGTATGAAACGGGCCGCTTTCAGGGCGGCTACAGCAAGTTCGCCGAGATTCAGCGACGGCGCGAGCTGAATGCCCAGATCGATTCGCTGGGCGAGGCCAACGAAAAACTGAAAGCCGAGCTCGCCAAGGCCGAGCTTGCGAAGAACGTCGATCGCGAGGCCTATGCCGAAGTCGAGAAGAGCCTCTCCGACCTTCAATCCCAGGTGCTGAAACATCGCGAAGAGCTCACTTTCTATCGCGGCATCGTGGCGCCTGAAGACGGTGTCGGAGGGCTGAGGATCCAGCGGCTGCAGGTCTTTCCGGGCGGTGCGGAGCACCATTACCGGTTGCAGCTGGTGCTGGTCCAGTCGATGAGGCAGGACGCCGCCGCCTCGGGCGCCGTGACCATCCACATCGAAGGCGTCCGCAACAACGCGCCGGTCCAGTTGCCCCTGTCGCAAATCGGCGGCGATACCCGCGCCGACGGGCAGGTCGATTTCAAGTTCCGGTACTTCCAGGAGCTGCAGCAGGACATCGTTTTGCCTCCAGACTTTGAACCACGTGCAGTCACGGTGGAGGTCCGTTCGGGCAGACTCGCCCCTGTTCGGGAGTCCTACCCGTGGGAAATTCAGGCGGAAAGCTAGGGAAGGGCTGATTTACCGCCCTGTCTGAAGCCCTCACGATCCGCTCCCGGCCAAGTACGGCCCCGGTTGCAGCCTCTCCAGGATCCACGCATGTTCAGAAGCAAACCCAAGCCCCAGCGCATCGACACGCTGATCGGCGCCGGCACCCGCATCATCGGGGACGTCCAGTTCGGCGGCGGCTTCCACGTCGACGGGCACATCAAGGGCAATGTGGACGCCAAGTCCGAATCCGGGGCGACGCTGAGCGTCAGCGACAGCGGCGTCATCGAGGGCGCGGTTGCCGTCCCGAACGTGATCCTCAACGGCACGGTCAACGGTGACATCCTGGCGCACGAGCGCGTCGAACTCGGTGCGACCGCGAAGGTGACGGGAAACGTCTACTACAACCTGATCGAGATGGAGATGGGTGCTGAAATCAACGGCAAGCTCATCCATGAAGCGCGTAAGGGCGGGGCGGGGAAAGCCTCAGCCGCAGCGCAGGCCCCTGTGGCCGAACCGGTAGCGGATGAGGCGACTTCCTGATTCTCCTGTCTTCGACGCTTGCGTTCGGTGGGTGATGTAGACTTGATCCGGTCGTTATTGCCCCAATACGCGCTGCATGGCCACTGAAGCACATACCCTCGAGACTCCCGCCTCCTCGCTGCTCTTCACCGACGCAGCTGCGGCAAAGGTCGGCGAGCTGATTCGCGAGGAAGCGAATCCGAACCTGAAGCTGCGAGTCTTCGTCCAGGGCGGCGGCTGCTCGGGCTTCCAGTACGGCTTCACTTTCGATGAGAACGTCGAAGAAGGTGACACGCAGGTCGAGAACCAGGGTGTCACGCTGCTCGTCGATCCGATGAGCATCCAGTATCTCGCCGGTGCGCAGATCGATTACCGCGAAGACATCGAAGGCGCGCAGTTCGTCATTCGCAATCCCAACGCAACCACGACCTGTGGTTGTGGCTCGTCTTTCTCCGCCTGACCCGAAGCCCGTGGCCTTCCCGCGCTAGCCAAGGCAGCGGCTCCGAAGGTATTTTGCCGCTCTGGCTAGCCGCTAGTTGCTAGCAGCTAGCGGAGCTTCCTGTTCATGGCCCGATCCAAAGTCCCTGACGTCATCGCCGCGGTCGATCTGGGCTCCAACAGCTTCCATATGGTCGTGGCCCGTCACTCCCACGGCCAGATCATCATTCTCGATCGCCTGCGTGAAATGGTCCGGCTCGCTGCGGGGCTGGACGAAACCGGGCGTCTCGATCGCAGCGCCATCGAGACAGCGCTCGCCTGCCTCGAGCGCTTCGGCCAGCGCCTGCGGGACATGAAGGCCGAGAGCGTACGCGTCGTGGGAACGAACACACTGCGTCGGGCAAAGCGCAAAGGTGCATTCCTCGATCGGGCCCGCAACGCGCTCGGGCATCCCATCGAAATCATCTCCGGTATCGAAGAGGCGCGTCTCATCTACCTGGGCGTTGCGCACACGATGCCAAGTGAGCCGGGCCGGCGTCTCGTCGCGGACATCGGCGGCGGCAGCACCGAGATCATCATCGGCGAGGGCGTGCAGACCCGGAAGCTCGAAAGCCTCTACATGGGCTGCGTCAGCACCAGCAGCCGCTTCTTCGACGGCGGTGAAGTCAGCGAAAAGCGCATGAAGCGCGCCCGTCTCGCAGCACGGCTGGAATTGCAGCCGGTTCGCTCGACGTTTCGGGACTACGGGTTCGACAGCGCCGTGGGATCGTCGGGCACGATCCGTTCAGTGAGCGACGTGCTGCGCGCCCGAGGAGGCGACGGCGTCATCACGCCTGCAGCGGTCGAATCCCTGATCGACCACACGATCCGCGCGGGCAACGTAGACCGCATCCGGCTGCCTGGATTGTCAGAGGAACGCGTTCCGGTCTTCGCCGGCGGCCTGGCCATCCTCGCCGAGATTCTGCATGTGCTCGACATCAAGCAGATGAAGGTTGCCGACGGTGCGCTGCGCGAAGGGCTCCTGTACGACCTCATCGGTCGATTGACCGACGAAGATGCGCGAACCCGCAGCGTACGTGCGATGCAGGGCCGGTATCACGTCGATGTGGCGCAGGCGGATCGTGTCGAGGCGACGACACAGGATTTTCTCGCGCAGACGCAGAAGGAATGGGGGCTGGAAGATCCGTTCGCCGCGCTGGTTCTCTCGTGGTCGGCGAAGCTGCACGAGATCGGCCTGGATGTTTCGCACTCCCACTATCACAAGCATGGCGCGTATTTGCTCGAGCATGCGGATATGCCTGGTTTTCCGCAGGAAGAGCAGAGAATTCTCGCCCGCATCGTCGGCGCCCATCGACGCAAGATTCATCTCGAGGACCTCGAGGATCTGACGCCGCCCTGGCACCTGAAGGTCGAGTTCCTGATCGTGATCCTGCGGCTTGCGGTGCTCCTTCATCGCGGCCGCAGCAGTGCGGCGCTGCCGAAGATCGGCGTGCATGCCAAGGGAAGATCGCTGGATCTCACGTTTCCGAGCGGCTGGATCGAAGATTATCCGCTGACGATGGCCGACCTGGAGAACGAGGCCGAGTACCTGAAATCGACGGGTTTCAGGCTGAAACTTCTGTAGAGAAGCTACTCAGTCGACTGGCTGTATCGGCGCAGCAGCGTCGTCTGGGCGCTGATCGCCGCCTTGTCGCCCGGCGTCCGCCGTTCGTACTCGCCGGCGGCCCGAAGCTCCCAGGCCTGCGTATTGTCGGCCAGATACGTCTCCAGATCCTCGAGAATCTGCTCGCGGTGTTTGTGTCCCACGGGGAAGCACACTTCGATGCGCCGGAAGAAATTCCGGTCCATCCAGTCCGCGCTCGCGCAGAAGAGCTCGGGTTCGCCGCCGTTCTGAAAGTAATAGACGCGCGAGTGCTCGAGGAACCGTCCGATGACCGACCGGACCGTGATGTTCTCCGAAACCCCTGTAATCCCAGGGCGAAGCGCGCATATGCCGCGCACGATCAGATCCACTTTCACGCCGGCCATCGACGCCTGGTACAGCGTCTGGATGATCTGAGGCTCGATCAGCGCGTTGAGCTTCGCGATGATGCGAGCCGGCTTGCCCTGGCGCGCAAACTCCATCTCGCGCCGCGCTTTTTCAAGCAGTCCCTCGTGCAGCGTGAAGGGCGACTGCAGGACCTTCTGCATCGTGGCGACGCGTGTCGGGCTCGTGAGCTGAAGGAACAGCTCGTGCAGGTCTTCACCCATGGCCTCGTCGCAAGTGAACAGGCCGTAATCCGTGTAGAAGCGGGCTGTGCTCGGGTGGTAGTTGCCTGTGCCCAGGTGGCAGTAGCGACGAAGTTTCCCGTGCTCGCGCCGCACAACCATGATCAATTTCGCGTGTGTCTTGTAGCCGACCACGCCGTACATGACGTGAGCACCCGCTTCCTGCAACCGTGTCGCGAGCGCAATGTTGGCGGCTTCGTCGAAGCGGGCCATGAGCTCGATGATGACCGTGACTTCCTTGCCATGACGAGCCGCTTCGACCAGTGCGTCGACGATCGGTGACTGCGGCCCCGTCCGATACAGCGTCTGCTTGATCGCGAGTACTTGCGGATCGGTGCTCGCCTGGCGCAGAAGATCGATGACGGGAACGAACGACTCGAAGGGATGGTGCAGCAGCAGATCGCTGTCGCGCATCACCGCGAAAATGTCTTCCTTCGCGACGACCCGCCGTGGAATCGCGGGTGTGACGGGTGCGTACTTGAGATCGGGACGATCGAGCAGGTCATACAGCGACATCAGCCGGTTCAGGTTGACCGGTCCGTTCACCTGGTAGAGATCGTCCTTGGTCAGCGCGAAGTGCTTCAACAGGAACGTCGTGATGTCCTCAGGGCAGTCCATCGAGGTTTCGAGACGAACCGCCGCGCCGTATCTGCGCTGGGCGAGCTCACCTTCGATCGCGCGCAGCAGGTTGTCGACTTCTTCGTCGTCGACGAAGAGATCGCTGTTTCTTGTCACCCGAAATTGCCACGCACCCACCACGGTCATGCCGCTGAAGAGTTGCGCGATGAAGGTCGAGATGACTGCGGACAGAAACACGAAGTGCGTGGTGCCCGGCGCCTCGTCGGTCTGCGGAAGCTTGATGATTCGCGGCAGCGAACGCGGAACCTGCACAACAGCGAGCTCGGCGTCGCGTCCGAATGCGTCCTTGCCCGAGAGCCGCACGATGAAGTTCTGGCTCTTGTTCTGAATCCGCGGAAAGGGGCGGGCCGGATCGAGTCCCAGCGGCGTGAGCACCGGCTCGACTTCCTTCGCGAACTGATCTGCCAGCCACGCGTGCTGACGCGCGGTCAGCGTCTTAGCGTTGACGAATTGAATCCCGTGGGCGGCGAGTGCGGGAAAGACGAGCTGATTGAGGAGATCGTATTGATCCTTCACCAGCGCCATCGCCCGTTCGTGAATCGCCGTGAGCTGCTCGGGGACGCTCATGCCGTCCGGTCCGCCGCTCAGCGACCCGAGTTCCATGCGCTGCTTCAGGCCGGCAACACGGATTTCGAAGAACTCATCGAGATTCGAGCAGGAGATGCCCAGAAAGCGGATGCGCTCCAGCAATGGCAGCGACTCGTCATGTGCTTGAGCAAGCACGCGCCAGTTGAAGTCGAGGAAGGAGAGTTCCCGATTGATGTAGTACTCGGGAGCCTTGAGATTCACATCGAGCATGGGCATCGCCGGAGAAGGAGGGGCGATCCCGAGGATACTACGGGGGCTCAGCCGCTGTGTTACAGCGGCAAGTCAGGCCATTCCCACGATCACCGCTGTGCGGCGGGCACCGCCGCGACGGCCGCGTCGCGCGCCCGATCCAGGTCGGCAAGCAGAGGGCCGGCGCTGGTCTGGAATTCGGCCAGATACTGGTTCGGAATTGGCTGCGCATCCGGCAGCGCGACCGTGCGAGGATTCTTGTGAGCGCCGTTTACCCGGTATTCGTAGTGCAGATGCGGACCGGTCGCGGCGCCGCTGCTGCCAACGAAGCCGATGGTTTCGCCCTGGCCGACGCGAAGCCCATCGCGCATGCCCTTTGCGAATCGCGACATGTGCCCGTAGAGCGTCGAGATGCCGCCTCCGTGTTCGAGAATGATCACGCGGCCATAACCACCTTTCGTGCCAGCAAAGCTGACGCGTCCCTCGCCGGCGGCTTTGATCACGGTTCCTGTCGGTGCCGCGTAGTCCACGCCTTTGTGCGCGCGGATCGTGTTCAGGATCGGGTGGCGACGGGATGGATTGAAATTCGAGCTGATGCGCGTGAAATCGAGCGGTGCGCGCAGAAACTGACGGCGCATGCTGCGACCGTCCGGACCGAAGTATCCGGCGATCTGACCGTCGGTCGACTTGAAGTAAACCGCCCGATGCAGCTTGCCTTCATTCATGAAGTCGGCGGCGAGGATGTGACCGTCGCCGATGTATTCGCCATCGCGATACTTCTGTTCGTAGACGATGTCGAACGTGTCGCCGGGCTGGATTTCCAGGGCAAAATCGATCTTCCAGCCGAAGATGTCGTTCGCGAGTCGCATGATCAGTTCGGCGCTCACGCCTGCCGATCTCGCCGCTACGAACAGCGACGACTCGATCGTGCCGTGCGTTCGCACCGTGCGGGTCTCGATCGGTGTCGCGATGACTTCGGCAGCAAACCCTGCATCACCGCGCTTGACCGTCAGGATCTCTGTTTCGCTGATGCGGCGCGTTAGCGCGTACACCATGCCTTCATCGTGGATGAGCTCGATCGTGTCGCCAGGGCGAAGCCGGTCGAGCTGTGCGCGGATGCCCGGCACGTCGCGAATGTTCGCGAGATCGTTCAGATCGAGTTTCAGGTGCCGGAAGATGCGATCGAGCGTGTCGTTGCGACGGACCACGAACTCCAGCGTGTCGCCCAGCGGTTGAGGCAGGGGTGGCGCAGCAACTATATCGGGCTCGAGCGCGGGCAGCGCAGCGGGGGCGATCGCCTGAATCGCGGGCAGTGAGTCGACCGGCTGATTTCTCGCAATGAAGTACGCGATGAGACCGCCGACCAGCGGCAGCATCAGCCCCGAAGCGAACCAGCGGGCATGGTTGGCGGAAGAGGACTGCGCGGACCTTGGCTTGTAGTCGAAGGCGATCCTCGAATCCGGCTGCACTTTCGAACCCCCGCAGACAAATCAGCGACTTAACAGTTGCGCGAAAAATAGAAGATCAAGCCGCGCATCGTCAACCATGGATTTGATGCGCGGTCGACCGCGCAGGCGTCCGCAATTGCATGCAATGCATCGAACTCATAGAGTCCTCGCGACCCTTTTTCCTCACCTGAGAAACGAATGCTGTCCCCGGATGAACAATTCGCCGAGCTGAAGCGCGGCACCTCGGAGATCCTGCTGGAATCGGAGCTGCTGACGAAGCTGCGCCGAGGCAAGCCGCTGCGAATCAAGGCTGGATTCGATCCGACCGCGCCGGATCTGCATCTCGGGCACACGGTGCTCATCAACAAAATGCGCCGCTTTCAGGATTTCGGCCACGACGTCATTTTCTTGATCGGCGATTTCACGGGGCTGATCGGCGATCCGTCGGGGCGCAACGCGACCCGGCCGCCGCTGACTCCGGCGGACATCGAGGCAAACGCCGCGACCTACAAGCAGCAGATCTTCAAGATCCTGGATCCCGCGAAAACCCGCATCGAATTCAACTCCCGATGGATGACCGAAATGGGTTCGGCGGGCCTGATCCAGCTGGCCGCGAAACACACCGTGGCGCGAATGCTCGAGCGCGACGATTTCAGCAAGCGCTACAAGAACGGACAGCCGATCGCGGTCCACGAATTTCTCTACCCGCTCGTGCAGGGCTACGACTCGGTGGCGCTGAAGTCGGATGTCGAGCTCGGCGGCACCGACCAGAAATTCAATCTCCTCGTCGGTCGCCAGCTGCAGGAAGCGTATGGGCAGGAGCCGCAGGTCGTCCTGACGATGCCTCTGCTCGAAGGTCTCGATGGCGTGAACAAGATGTCCAAGTCGCTGGGCAACTATATCGGTGTGACCGAAACCCCCGACAGCATGTTCGGCAAGCTCATGTCGATTTCGGACGAGCTGATGTGGCGCTACTTCGATCTGCTGTCTTTCAGGCCGAATGCGGAGCTCGCGAAGTTCAGGCAGGACGTCGCGGAGGGGCGCAATCCGATGGAGCTGAAGATCGAGTTGGCACTGGAAATTACGGCACGATTCCATGATTCAGCCGCAGCCAGCCAGGCGCTCGACAACTTTCGCGCGCGCAGCCAGCGACGCGAAGTGCCGGAGAACGTGCCGAAGCGAACGGTGACGATCGAGAACGACTCGATCGGTGTGGCTGCTCTGCTCAAGCAGTGCGGTCTCGTGGAAAGCACCTCTGCAGCGTTTCGCCTTATGCAGCAAGGCGGGGTTCGTCTGAACGATGAAAAAATCACGGACACGAAAGCGTCGGTGAAGGCGGGTGGCACTTATCTTTTTCAAGTCGGCAAACGTGTGTTCGAGGAGATCACGCTCCGCCGCGGATGAAAAAAATCGCGCGACGATGTGTTGAATGACGTCGCTTTCGTCTCCACTTCGTCGTTCTCGTCGCGCTTGATTTTGCGAATTCCCCGAAAAAATTCGCCCTCTGACGTAGGGCGAAAAGAAGTTGCAAAAAGGGTGTTGACTCCCGGGTCGCCGTCAGTAAGATGCGCCGCCTCGCGAGACACGAGCGTCACAAAACGCACGTGCCGAGCTCCAGAAAAGTGACCGCCTCGAAGTTTTGGGGTGTTGACGAACCTGGAAAGTCGGTTAAAATCCCGCTTCTGCCTAGGCCCCGCGCATAGGTCGCTCTTTAAAAATCGAAACAGGTAATTTGTGTGGGGACTCGCGTCGGTCGTCTGCTAACGCAACACGACGATGAGTTCCAAATAGCCAGTAGAGCTTTTTGGATTCTCTAGTCACTTCAATTAGGTCTAAGAAATTAGCCTTTAAGTGAAGAGTTTGATCCT
This sequence comes from Povalibacter uvarum, assembly GCF_014202975.1. Lineage (GTDB taxonomy): Bacteria > Pseudomonadota > Gammaproteobacteria > Steroidobacterales > Steroidobacteraceae > Steroidobacter > Steroidobacter uvarum. The sequence continues at coordinate 59,871 of NZ_JACHHZ010000006.1, read as the reverse complement.
GGCTCAGATTGAACGCTGGCGGCGTGCCTAACACATGCAAGTCGAGCGGTAACAGGTGTAGCAATACATGCTGACGAGCGGCGGACGGGTGAGTAACGCTTGGGAATCTGCCTATTAGTGGGGGACAACCCGGGGAAACTCGGGCTAATACCGCATACGCACCATGGTGGAAAGCCGGGGACCGCAAGGCCTGGCGCTAATAGATGAGCCCAAGTCGGATTAGCTAGTTGGTAGGGTAATGGCCTACCAAGGCTACGATCCGTAACTGGTCTGAGAGGACGACCAGTCACACCGGAACTGAGACACGGTCCGGACTCCTACGGGAGGCAGCAGTGGGGAATATTGGACAATGGGGGAAACCCTGATCCAGCGACGCCGCGTGGGTGAAGAAGGCCTGCGGGTTGTAAAGCCCTTTCAGTGGGGAAGAAAAGCCTCGAGTTAACACCTCGGGGTCTTGACGTAACCCATAGAAGAAGCACCGGCTAACTCTGTGCCAGCAGCCGCGGTAATACAGAGGGTGCGAGCGTTAATCGGAATTACTGGGCGTAAAGCGCGCGTAGGCGGCTTTGCAAGTCGGGTGTGAAATCCCCAGGCTTAACCTGGGAACTGCATTCGAGACTGCATTGCTAGAGTATGGGAGAGGGAAGTGGAATTTCCGGTGTAGCGGTGAAATGCGTAGATATCGGAAGGAACATCAGTGGCGAAAGCGACTTCCTGGACCAATACTGACGCTCATGTGCGAAAGCGTGGGGAGCAAACAGGATTAGATACCCTGGTAGTCCACGCCATAAACGATGACAACTGGATGTCGGGAGGGTCTGCCTCTCGGTGTCGTAGCTAACGCGTTAAGTTGTCCGCCTGGGGAGTACGGCCGCAAGGTTGAAACTCAAAGGAATTGACGGGGACCCGCACAAGCGGTGGAGCATGTGGTTTAATTCGATGCAACGCGAAGAACCTTACCTGGTCTTGACATCCTAGGAATCCTGCAGAGATGCGGGAGTGCCTTCGGGAACCTGGAGACAGGTGCTGCATGGCTGTCGTCAGCTCGTGTCGTGAGATGTTGGGTTAAGTCCCGCAACGAGCGCAACCCTTACCCTTAGTTGCCAGCATTAAGTTGGGAACTCTAAGGGGACCGCCGGTGACAAACCGGAGGAAGGTGGGGATGACGTCAAGTCATCATGGCCCTTATGACCAGGGCTACACACGTGCTACAATGGCCGGTACAAAGGGTTGCCAACCCGCGAGGGGGAGCCAATCCCAAAAAGCCGGTCGTAGTCCGGATCGCAGTCTGCAACTCGGCTGCGTGAAGTCGGAATCGCTAGTAATCGTGAATCAGCGATGTCACGGTGAATACGTTCCCGGGTCTTGTACACACCGCCCGTCACACCATGGGAGTTGATTGCACCAGAAGTAGGTAGCCTAACCGCAAGGAGGGCGCTTACCACGGTGTGGTCAATGACTGGGGTGAAGTCGTAACAAGGTAGCCGTACGGGAACGTGCGGCTGGATCACCTCCTTTAAAAGACTCGCGTTGGCTTACAGCCGGAGCGAGTTCCCACTCAAGTTACCTGTTTATCGGTTCCCGCGAGACTGGCCCGGCTAGTGCTACAAAGTCGAATCCGGGTCTGTAGCTCAGTTGGTCAGAGCGCACCCCTGATAAGGGTGAGGTCGGAGGTTCAAATCCTCCCAGACCCACCAGTCTTCACAAAGACGTATCAGGGGCCATAGCTCAGCTGGGAGAGCACCTGCTTTGCAAGCAGGGGGTCGTCGGTTCGATCCCGACTGGCTCCACCAACCTCGTCTTTAGCGGATGACGTGAAGCGACACATGCGTTGCGTGCAGTGCATGTGTGGCTTTGCGTCGCGAATGAAAATTCGCACGGTGTTCTTTAAAAATTCGGAAGTTGTTTTGACGCATCATCTCAAGCGAATTCAAATTCTTTGAATTTGAGTTTGTTTTGATCATGTCGCATTCGAGAGATCCAGCGCCTATAACCTCAGGCTCATTGGGGTTATATGGTCAAGCGAATAAGCGTATGTGGTGGATGCCTAGGCGATAGAAGGCGATGAAGGACGTGGTAGCCTGCGAAATGCTTCGGGGAGCTGGCAAACAAGCTTTGATCCGGAGATGTCCGAATGGGGAAACCCACTGCTTCGGCAGTACTTGCAACTGAATACATAGGTTGCAAGAGCGAACCCGGGGAATTGAAACATCTCAGTACCCGGAGGAAGAGAAATCAACCGAGATTCCGTCAGTAGTGGCGAGCGAAAGCGGAACAGCCCAGTTGGAACCAGTCGATAGAGCTTAGTGGAACGGTCTGGAAAGTCCGGCCATAGCGGGTGATAGCCCCGTACACGAAAGGCAAAGTCGATGACCAACGAAGAGTAGGGCGGGACACGTGTAATCCTGTCTGAACATGGGGGGACCATCCTCCAAGGCTAAATACTCTCTATCGACCGATAGTGAACCAGTACCGTGAGGGAAAGGCGAAAAGAACCCCGGAGAGGGGAGTGAAATAGAACCTGAAACCGCATACGTACAAGCAGTCGGAGCCCGAGCAATCGGGTGACGGCGTACCTTTTGTATAATGGGTCAGCGAGTTATTTTCAGTGGCGAGGCTAACCGAATAGGGGAGCCGTAGGGAAACCGAGTCCGAACAGGGCGAATCAGTCGCTGGGAATAGACCCGAAGCCGGTCGATCTATCCATGTCCAGGGTGAAGGTGGGGTAATACCCACTGGAGGCCCGAACGCACCACTGTTGCAATAGTGCGGCGATGAGGTGTGGATAGGAGTGAAAGGCTAATCAAGGCCGGCGATAGCTGGTTCTCCCCGAAAGCTATTTAGGTAGTGCCTCATCGAGCACTCCTGGGGGTAGAGCACTGTTTAGGCTAGCGGGTCATCCCGACTTAGCAAACCTATGCAAACTCCGAATACCAGGAAGTGAACCGGTGGGAGACACACGGCGGGTGCTAACGTCCGTCGTGAAGAGGGAAATAACCCAGACCGCCAGCTAAGGCCCCAAATTCATGGCTAAGTGGTGAACGATGTGGGAAGGCATAGACAGCCAGGAGGTTGGCTTAGAAGCAGCCATCCTTTAAAGAAAGCGTAATAGCTCACTGGTCTAGTCGGCCCGCGCGGAAGATTTAACGGGGCTCAAGCCATGAGCCGAAGCTGCGGATCTGCACGCAAGTGCAGGTGGTAGGGGAGCGTTCTGTACGCCTGTGAAGGTGCACTGCGAGGTGTGCTGGAGGTATCAGAAGTGCGAATGCTGACATGAGTAACGTTAATGCGGGTGAAAAACCCGCACGCCGAAAGCCCAAGGTTTCCTGCTCAACGTTAATCGGAGCAGGGTGAGCCGGTTCCTAAGACGAGACCGAAAGGTGTAGCCGATGGAAAACAGGTCAATATTCCTGTGCCCGGTGTGACTGCGATGGGGTGACGGAGAAGGCTAGTTCAGCAGGTATTGGTTGCCTGTTTAAGCATGTAGGGGGAGTTGCCAGGTAAATCCGGTGACTCATTCAACCCTGAGGTGTGATGACGAGGTCCCACGTGGACCGAAGTGAATAACGCCCGGCTCCCAGGAAAAGCCTCTAAGCTTCAGGTCACATTGGACCGTACCGAAAACCGACACTGGTGGGCGAGCAGATAATCTGCCAAGGCGCTTGAGAGAACTCGGGTTAAGGAACTCTGCAAATTGATACCGTAACTTCGGAAGAAGGTATGCCTTCGATGGTGAAAGGACTTGCTCCTCTAGCTATTGAAGGTCGCAGGTAATCGGTGGCTGCAACTGTTTATCAAAAACACAGGACTCTGCGAACACGCAAGTGGATGTATAGGGTCTGACGCCTGCCCGGTGCCGGAAGGTTAATTGATGGGGTCAGCCGCAAGGCGAAGCTCTTGATCGAAGCCCCGGTAAACGGCGGCCGTAACTATAACGGTCCTAAGGTAGCGAAATTCCTTGTCGGGTAAGTTCCGACCTGCACGAATGGCGTAATGATAGCCACACTGTCTCGACCCGAGACTCAGTGAAGTTGAAATCGCTGTGAAGATGCGGCGTTCCCGCGGCAAGACGGAAAGACCCCGTGAACCTTCACTACAGCTTTACACTGAACTTTGAACCTTTTTGTGTAGCATAGGTGGGAGGCTTTGAAGTCTGGGCGCTAGCTCAGATGGAGCCAACGTTGAAATACCACCCTGAAATGTTCGGAGTTCTAACCTTGCCCCGTAATCCGGGGTGGGGACAGTGTATGGTGGGTAGTTTGACTGGGGCGGTCTCCTCCCAAAGAGTAACGGAGGAGTGCAAAGGTACGCTCAGCGCGGTCGGTCATCGCGCTCTAGAGTGCAAAGGCATAAGCGTGCTTAACTGCGAGACGGACATGTCGAGCAGGTACGAAAGTAGGTCTTAGTGATCCGGTGGTTCTGTATGGAAGGGCCATCGCTCAACGGATAAAAGGTACTCCGGGGATAACAGGCTTATTCCTCCCAAGAGTCCACATCGACGGAGGAGTTTGGCACCTCGATGTCGGCTCATCACATCCTGGGGCTGTAGCAGGTCCCAAGGGTATGGCTGTTCGCCATTTAAAGTGGTACGCGAGCTGGGTTCAGAACGTCGTGAGACAGTTCGGTCCCTATCTGCCGTGGGCGTTGGAAACTTGAGGGTGAGCTGTCCTTAGTACGAGAGGACCGGGATGGACGTATCTCTGGTGTTCCGGTTGTCACGCCAGTGGCATTGCCGGGTAGCTATATACGGACGGGATAAGCGCTGAAAGCATCTAAGCGCGAAGCCCCCCCCAAGATTAGGTTTCCCTGGGAACTCGATTCCCCTAAAGGGCCGTCGAAGACTACGACGTTGATAGGCTGGGTGTGTACGTGCAGTAATGCATTGAGCTAACCAGTACTAATTGCCCGTGAGGCTTGACCATATAACACCCAATCAGCTTGGACAGTCGAAAGCGACTGTTGCAGGTATGGGTTGCTTGGATACTCATGAATGTGACTTGATCATGAGATGACGTCGAACAACTTTCGAATTCCGGGAGCACGTTGAGCAATCAACGGGCTCAGTACGCGGAGCCAGTTTGCCTGGCGGCAATAGCAAGCGGGAACCACCCGATCCCATTTCGAACTCGGAAGTGAAAACGCTGTGCGCCGATGGTAGTGTGCCCTTCGGGCATGCAAGAGTAGGTCACTGCCAGGCTCTTAAATCGTGAGGAAGCCCTGCCGGATTTATCCGGCAGGGCTTTTTCCGTTTTCGGCCATCGATTTAATCGCACTGCAGCGGAGTAGGCGATGAATACCCTGGAAAGACGACAGATCGCACGGGCTCAGATCATCGACGTCTCGATCGCGAAGACAGGCGTCAGCAAGTCACGTCGGCAGCGAGCCGAAGCTACGAAGAAGTTGCGCAAGGCCATGGCTGCCAGCCACTTCGCATCGACCATCAAGACCGAAACCATTTCCTATCCTCGTCACGCTCACGGTTGAGCGGTCGAGCGAGCATTCGTGCCTGCGTCCATGCAGGCACGAACATGCGGCCGGCGTTTGTGCAAGCGCATCAGAACGCCGCATTCCTTCCGCAGTTGTATCCCCCAAAGAGCGTGAGCTGTCCATCAGTGAAAATCCCTTGAGTTGCGCGGCAGCGATCTGACCCAGTGCGAGAAATCCTGCACTCGCTGAGCTACCACGTGAACTACTCCTTCCTGACTCTGTAGTTCTCCTTCGACGATCATCAGCTTCGTCTGCAGGATCCGGTGCCGGTAGTTCGCAAAGACTGCCGGCCAGAAGATGATGTTGTTGATGCCGGTCTCGTCCTCGAGCGAACCGAAGATCACGCCATTTGCGGTCTGCGGATGCTGCAGATGAGTGACCAGTCCACTCACAATGACTGTCGTGCCTGAAGCAATCGAATCAAGTTCGCGGCGACTCGATACCCCCATGCGCCGCAAGCTCGATCGCATCAGCGCAAGCGGATGACGCCCGCTGCTGAAGCCGAGTTGCTGGTAGTCCCGCTGAATCTCCTCCCATTCGGTCGGCGCCGGCAACTGTATGGATTCGCCGGGTGTCGGCACGTCCTCGAGCATTCCTGGCAGACGCTCCACGCCGAGAGCGGACCAGGATGCAGTGTTGCGATGATTTACCAGGCTGCGAAATGCTCCGCCATTCGCCAGCACCTTGATCGATCGCTTTGGAATCAGCGATCGCGCAGAAAAGTCCTCGATGGAAACGAACGGTTGTGTTCGACGGGCCTCGACGATCTTCTGCGCTTCCGTCTCCCGCAGGCCTCGTACCAATCTCATTCCCAATCGAATTGCATGATTGCCCGGGGCGATGGTTTCGAGCGTGCATTCCCAATCGCTCATCGTGACATCGATTGGCCGGATCTCGACTCGCTGTCGCTTTGCCTGTTCCAGCAACTGTGCAGGCTGATAGAAACCCATCGGCTGACTGTTGATCAGTGAAGCGAAAAAAGCCGCAGGTCGATGCCGCTTCAGCCAGCTCGACTGATATGTCAGCAGGGCAAAGGAAGCGGCGTGCGATTCGGGGAAGCCATATTCGCCGAAGCCTTCCACCTGCTTGAAGATTCTCTCGGCAAACTCCTCCGAATAGCCGTTCCTGCGCAAGCCACTCATCAGCTTGTCGCGCTGTGCACCCATCTTCCCAGTGCGCTGCCAAGCACCCATCGCGCGCCGTAGTTCGTCAGCTTCTCCGGCTGTGTAGTCGGCTGCAACGATGGCGATCTGCATCACCTGTTCCTGGAAGATCGGCACGCCGAATGTCTTTTCCAGAACCGGGCGAAGTGCGTCGCTGGGATAGTCGATGGCTTCTCCCAATCGATGCTTCTCCCGGGCTTGCAGGAAGGGATGCACCATCCCGCCTTTGATCGGCCCGGGGCGAACGATGGCGACTTCGATCACCAGGTCGTAATAGTCGCGCGGTTGCAGTCTCGGCAACATGCTCATCTGCGCACGCGATTCGATCTGGAAGACGCCGACAGTATCGGCAGCACAGATCATGTCGTATGTAGCAGTATCGGCATCGGGCACCTGGTCCATCCGCGCCGGCCAGCCGTCGGTGGCTGCCGAGAAGTCGAACGCCTTGCGCATCGCGGTGAGCATGCCGAGCGCGAGCACGTCCACTTTCAACAATCCCAGCGATTCGAGGTCCGTCTTGTCCCATTGAATGACCTTGCGTCCTTCCATTGCGGCGTTTTCGATCGGCACGAGCTCGCTGACGGGTTCTTCAGAGATGACAAAACCTCCGACATGCTGAGAAAGATGACGCGGAAAGCCGAGCAGCAGGCCCACCAGCGCGCAAAAGCGCCTCGCGATGTCGGTGCTCAGATGCAACCCGAGTGCCCCGAGATTCCTGCGAAAGACTTCCGGCTCGTCCCAGTACACATGCGACTTCGCAATGCGATCGATGAGATCGGCATCCAGGCCGAGTGCTTTGCCGACATCGCGAATCGCGCTGCGGCTTCTGTACGTGATCACCGTGGCTGCCAGGGCGGTCCGCTGCCTTCCGTACTTGTTGAAAATGTACTCAATGACTTCCTCCCTGCGCTCGTGCTCGAAGTCGACGTCGATGTCGGGAGGCTCGCCACGCTCCTTGCTGAGGAAGCGCTCGAACAAGAGGTTTGCCTTTCCAGGATCTACTTCGGTCACGCCAAGGGTGTAGCAGACGACTGAATTGGCTGCCGAGCCGCGTCCCTGGCACAGAATCGGCGCCCCTTTGCAGCGCTTGCGCGCGAAATCGACGATGTCATTCACCGTCAGGAAGAAATGCTCGTAGCCGAGATCCTGGATCAGGTCGAGCTCCTTCTCGATCACCTTGCGGATACCTGGCGGGACGCCCTGCGGCCATCGTCTCAGAATGCCTTGTTCAGTCAGATCGCGCAGATGCTGAGTGGCATTGCAGCCTGCGGGTACCAGCTCGCACGGATAGCGATACTTCAAGTTCTTCAGTGAGAACTCACAGCGCGCCGCAATTCTCGCCGACTCTTCCAGGAGCTCTCGCGGGTAAAGCCCCTGCAGCTCCTCATACGTGCGCAAGTGCCGCTCACCGTTGGGAAAGAGTCGATGACCTGCCTTCTCGATCGTGCAGCCATGCCGAATCGCTGTCACGGTGTCCTGCAGAGCTCGTCGCTCTCGCGTGTGCATATGAACATCGCCAGCGGCGACCAATGGAATTCCCAGCGCGTCGCCACACTGCTGGAGCTTCGCCAGATGCTGCGCGTCGTCCGGCTGACGATGCAATTCCACTGCGATCCAGCATCGCTGCGGAAATCTTTCACGCAGCCATCCCGCATGCGAAGTGCGAATCTCCTGTCCAGGAACCCACAAGGCCAGGCATTCACTCAGATCCACCTCGAGACCGGCTCGCGATAGTCGATACTCTCCCTTCGGTGAATCGATTCTGGCTGCGGTAATGACCCCGCAAATCTGTGCATATGCGCGCTGCGTCGGCGCCAACAGGACAACGTGCAGCCCATCGCTGGTGCGGAATTCCGAGCCCACGATCAGCTTCAATCCGTGGTCCTTCGCCTCGGTGTACGCGCGAACTATGCCGGCCATGGAACATTCGTCGGTGATTGCCAGCGCCGTGTACTCGAGTTCTTTTGCGCGCTGGACGAGCTCCTGCGGATGTGAAGCGCCACGCAGGAACGAGAAGTTGGTGACGCAATGCAGTTCTGCGTACCTCGTCATGACCAGAATCCATGCAGGTACCAGTCTGAATTTTTCAGATCCTTGAAGACCCACAGGTCGGGTCCGTTCGCGACCTGCACGACGTAGTAGTCGCGCTGCACATCGCCGCTGTCCCACCAGCCTGCTTCAATCCGTTCGGGCCCGGAGGCAATTTTCGGCACGCCCGAAAGCTGCAACGGCCGGGGTTGAGGCAGCAGCCACAGAGGTCGATCCGGAAACTGAAGGTTCGATAGAGGTTCTTCGAGAGCAGCGGAAGACCAGCTGGATTCCGGCCGATGATCTGCCGCAAGCCGCACGCTGTGAACGTTCTCGTTCCCCAACCGGGTCGCGATCCGGTCGAGCGTGTGCGACAAGTCTTCGACTTCGTGCAGCGAACGATTCAGCAGGTCATTCTGCAGCGCGCTCGGCGTCGCGAACTCGGCGGCATGCAGGCTCAATGAGAGGGTCGATTCCGGCAGGTCGAGGTTCTGCAGTCGCTCACGAGCCAGCGACAGAAATCGATCGGCATTGCGATCGGAAACCGACGAGCCGATCGATACCTGCGTCGCCGGCGCGTCGCGATGTCCGAACGAAATTGTAAAACGCTGAACGCCGGTGTCTCGGCCCCGAAGGTAACCAGCAAACTCATTCAACATTCGTCGCAATGGAAACAGCAACGCTTCCGTATTGCGCACCTCGAACTCGAATTCGAAATGCGCCGAGTATTTTTCAGGCAGGCGAAATGAGATCCGGGGATCAGGCGATTCGCCCATCAGCCGGTCGAGAAAATGACTCGTGTCCGGCCCGAAGCGTTTCGCGATCGCGGCCCGCGGAAGTTCCAGCAGCATGCCTAACGTGCGAATGCCGACAGTGTGCAGTTGCTGCGTCATGTCCGGCGGCAAGGTCAGTTTGCCCACAGGCAGATGACGGATGCGCATGAAGAGAGCATTGGGAGAAGTAATGGCGACGCGAATGCCCGCGCGGGCGAGCAGGGCAGCGCCTTCGAGCGTCGGCCCGATCCCGAGCTGATAGGTGTAGTGGAGCTCCTTCAGTTCAGCCTCGACGCGCTCGATGAAATTCCTGAATCCACCGAACAGATTGAGGCTCGCGCCGATTTCGAGCCAGAGGCACGACGTGCGGGCAAGGCGCAATTCCTCGTGGATTTCACCCAGGATGACAGTGCTGCTGAACTGGTAGGCCCAGCCTGCAATCCGTTCGAGAGAAGCCTGTTCCGCACCGACCTTGCGATTCAGTACCGTGAGCTGCGGATGAATCGCGAGTGCCACGGTGTAGTTCATCGGCGTCTGCAGATTTGCCCGCTCCGCCGCTTCATTGCAGCAGAGGATCCATCGCGTGCTGCCCTCGCAGGTCGTGACGACTGTGGCCGAGTCCGTTTTTTCCGGCTGCAAAGCCTCCAGGGGCAACTGGGGCAGGGAAATGCAGAGCCAAAGCATGGAAGAAGCCGCTAGCTGTTAGCTGCTAGCGAGTGAGCCAGAAGGCCGGAGAGTGCCCCAGAAACATTTTCTGGCTGCTGCGCATGAGGCTCTGAGGGTAGAGACTGATGATTCAGAGCGATCGAGAAGCCACCTCGAGTGCCGCGGCACTTCAGCACATCGATCAGCAATCCCTGCTCATTCGTTTGCAGCCGCATGCGTACCGCTGCCGGCGAAGCCTCAAGTGCAGCCACGGGCGGGCGATAGATGAATCCTGTACTGCGGCCTGCTTCGGCAGCAAGCTGCAGGCGGCGCACATCGCGATCCCTGATCGATGTTGGCCATCCCACGACCGCACCGAATGACTTGCAACGCAAGGTCTGCTCGAGAGTCCAGAGCGTGTCCGTGTTCTTCTCTGCGCGGATGACGAGCAGATGATCGAGGCGAACGCCGTGATTCTTCAGCGCAGGCGCAAATGGAATGTAGGGCGGCGAAACCAGCGCCACGTATCGCTCGCCCTGCGTGATTCTCGAAACGGCCGGCATCAGCAAACGAAACTCACCGATGCCGATTTCTGCCGGCATCAGCTCGACGATGGTGCCGCTCTGCCAGCCACCGTGCGGAAGCCTGGCATCAAGTTCCGGATGACCGCTGGCTTCGATCGCCGGCGGCGCAACGCCTTCGCGATTGAGATTGCACAGCTGCGTGAGCTGCTGAAGCGTGGCCGCACGATTCATGATCGTTCATTGGTTGCGCTGGAGTCCTGTGCGAATGATTCCCACGGCCAGTCCTTCGACCGTGAGCTCCTGAGTGCGCAGATCGATCTCGATCGGTTCGTAAGCAGGATTGGCGGGTTCGAGCCGCACGCGATGATCCAGTCGGCGGTAATACTTCACTGTCGCTTCATCGCCGATGCGTGCGACGACGATCTGTCCGTTGTGCACTTGCGATGTCCGATGCACGGCCAGCAGATCGCGATCGAGAATGTCTGCGTCTTTCATGCTGTCGCCGCGCACGCGCAACAGAAAATCCGCCTGGGGACGGAAGAGTCCCGGTGTGATCTGGATGCGTTCCTCGATGTTGCTTTCCGCCAGGATCGGCGAGCCCGCGGCGATCCGGCCCAGCAGGGGCAGGCCTTCAGAGTTGATGGGGCTCTGCAGCAGGCGAATTCCCCGCGAAATGCCGGGGGCGAGTTCGATGGCGCCCTTATTCGCCAGAGCCCGCAGATGCTGGTCGATACCTTGGCGGTTCCTGAGCCCCAGCCCGTCCGCGATCTCGCCCCGCGTGGGAGGCAAGCCATGGCTTTCGAGAAATTCTCGAATAAAAGCCAATACTTCCAGTTGCTTGGGACTGAGGTCGATCACAGGAAAAGATACCAGACGAATGTCTGGTATCGAGTCTAGGAGCACTCGCGAACCCGGGCAAGTCAGATTTTCTGAACGCTCCGAAGTCCCTACCAGACGCCGCGGGGAGCCCCCGAATCACTCCGCTATACTCGCGCGCCACTTAGAAGGCCGCCCCAAGGCGACCGGAATCCGGAACATGACGGAATCGCAGACCACCTCGCACGTGTTGATGATCCGCCCGGTGCGATTCGCGGGGAACGTTCAGACCGCAGCATCCAATCGCTTCCAGCAACTCGACGGAGCGGTCGCTGATGCCCAGGCCGCGGCTCTGAATGAGTTCGACGCGCTCGCGAATGCGCTGCGCGCGAACGATGTTGACGTTCACATCGTCGATGACACGCCCGAGCCGCACACGCCGGATTCGATCTTCCCCAACAACTGGGTGAGCTTCCATGCTGATGGCACCGTCGTGCTTTATCCGATGCTCGCTGCGAATCGGCGGCTCGAACGACGACTCGACATCGTCGAAGCGCTCGATCTCCACGACGGATTCCATGTCTCCCGCACTGTCGATCTCACGCATCGCGAAGCGGAGGGCAAGTTCCTCGAGGGCACGGGCAGCCTGGTCCTCGATCGGATCAATCGCATCGCCTACGCGTGCCTGTCCCCGCGGACCGATATGGATGTGCTCGGTGAATTTGCGCAGCGACTCGACTACGACATCGTTGCATTCGAAGCCTTCGATGCGGGCGGCGAGCCCATCTATCACACCAACGTACTGATGTCGGTCGGCGCTCGCTGCGTCGCGATCTGCAGCGCGAGCATCGAGCCGCAGCGACGTGCAGCGGTGATGGAAACGCTCGCGAAGAGCGGCCGCGAAGTCATCGATCTCAGCATGGAGCAGATGAATTCATTCGCCGGCAATATGCTCGAATTGCAATCCCGCTCCGGCACGCCGGTCCTTGCCATGTCGGAAGCAGCGAGAACGGTGCTCGACAGCGATCAGCGCGCGAAGCTCGAAGCTCACGCAAAGATCGTCAGTGTGCCCATTCCGACCATCGAGCGGCTGGGCGGTGGGAGCGTGCGCTGCATGATTGCGGAAGTGCATCTGCCGAGGAGAAAGTGATCACGTGATCCGGTGATTGTGTTGTCGCTTCAGCACCCCGCAACGTTCCCGTACAATCCAGAATATGCTCGAACTCGGCGTCAAAACCCTCATCGCCTACCTGCTCGGCGCTCTCATCGGGAGCCTGATCGTGGGTCGGCTGCGTGGGGGTGTCGATATCCGCACGATGGGCAGCGGCAATGCCGGCGGCACGAACGCGCTGCGTACGCAGGGATACATGTTCGCGTTCTGGGTGATGGTGATCGATATCGGTAAGGGATGGGTTGCGGTTGCGCTGTTGCCATCGCTTTCGATGCCGGGCATCCCAATCGATCCTTCGGTCGATCGCGACTGGCTTACGGTGGCCTGTGCTGCCGCGGTCGTCGTGGGACATGTCTATCCCGTGTGGTACGGTTTTCGCGGCGGGAAGGGTGCGGCGACGCTGATCGGCGTACTCGCCGGCCTGAAAATCTCAGCGCTGCTGCCCGTGCTCGCCGTCTGGCTGGTGACCGTGATGATCACGGGCTTCGTTGGATTGGCAACGATGCTGGCCGTTGCATCGTTCCCTGCCTATCTCTACATCGCTGAACCGACGCCATCGATTGCGTTGCTCACCTTCGGATGCGTGATGGCGCTGTTCGTCTGCTACACCCATCGATCGAACATCGATCGCATGCTGCAAGGCTCCGAGAACCGGGTGCGGCGACTGTGGCTGTTCCGCCCTCGCTGATCGATGGTTCAGCGCAGATCCCAGACCCAGGCACGACGACTGCGACTGCTGTCGCTGTTGTCCGATGGCGCGTTTCATTCGGGTGAAAAGCTGGCGAAGCGCCTGCGCGTCTCGCGCGCCGGTATATGGAAGCTGATTCACAGCCTCCAGGATCTCGGGATCGAAATAGAGTCGGTGGCGCGTCAGGGATATCGTCTGCCGCGTGCGGTCGATCTGCTCGACAAGTCGGCGCTGCTCGCTGCGATGTCGAAGAACACGCAAGCGCTCCTTGATCACGTCGACGTGATGCTCACTGTCGATTCGACCAACCGCTACGTGTACGACAACGTGAGCGTCGCGCCAGGCCACGCGCAACTCTGCGTGGCTGAAGTGCAGAATGCGGGTCGGGGGCGACGCGGCAGAACATGGCTCGCACCATTCGGCAGTGGGATCTGCATGTCGATCGGCTGGCAGTTCCAGGAAGCGCCGCCCACCTTCTCCGCGCTCAGTCTCGCAGTGGGCGTCGCCGCGATCCGGGCGTTGAAGCGCTTCGGCGCCGATGATGTCGCGCTCAAGTGGCCCAACGATCTTATCTGGCGCGGCCGGAAACTCGGCGGCATCCTGATCGAGATGCGAGGCGAATCGGGTGGGCCTTCGACGGTCGTGATCGGTATCGGTGTAAACATGCACATGCCGACCGCTGCCCGTCTTGCGCTCGCCGAGCAGCAGGCAGCGCTCATAGCGGACGTACACGAAATCCTTCGCGACAGGACACCGACTCGCAACGCGGTGGCCGGTGCGCTCACGGAAGAGATCGTCGCGATGCTTCGTGTCTTCGCGCTGAGCGGTTTCGCCGCGTTCGCGGATGAATGGCGGCAGCTCGATGGGCTGGCGGACGCGCCAGTGAAAGTGATGGCCGGTACGCAGACATTGCTCGGAACAGCTCGCGGTGTCGACACGGACGGAGCGCTACTCGTCGAGATGGAAGGCGAGCTTCGCCGTTTCGTCTCCGGCGAAGTGAGCGTGCGCAGCGAGCGTCGAGCTTGAGCCGGCGATACAGATGAACCTTCTCTTCGACATCGGCAACACGCGCATCAAATGGGCAACGCTCGACGGCGGTGTTCTGAGTGCGCAGCGAGCCGAGCCTCATGCCGAATGGGACAACGAGCGAGTGCATGCCGTCGTTCTTTCGGGAATGACGCGTCCTGCGCGAGTGATCGTCAGCAACGTCGGCGGCAGCCGGGTCGCTTCGCTGGTCCAGTTGGCAATCTCGACTCGATGGGGCATCGAGCCGGAGTTCGTGACTTCGACCGCGGAAGCCTGCGGCGTCCGGAATGCCTATCCCGTTCCCCAGAATCTCGGTGTAGATCGCTGGCTCGCGGTGATCGCGGCCCATTCGCGAAGCAAGCAACTCTCTTGCATAGTGAGTTGCGGTACCGCGATGACGATCGATGGAGTCGATGCAAGCGGACAGCATCTTGGCGGCGTGATCGTCCCGGGACCGGGGCTCATGGTGGGCAGCCTCCTGCGCAATACCAGCGATATCGCAACTCGCGCACAGCAAGGCTCGACCGGCGACGCGCTGTTTGCCGACAACACCCTGGGCGCCATTCACCAGGGTGCCGCGCATTCGCTGGCAGCGCTGGTCGAACGCGCTGTGGATTCGATGCATCGATCGGCGGGCACCGAGCCGAAATTGCTGCTGACCGGAGGTGCCGCCCCAGTGATCGAGCGTTTGATTTTCCGGACACATGAGGCTGTGCCGGACCTCGTGCTGCAAGGGCTTGCACGGCTGAGTACATCCCGCGAGTGACCGGGTCGGCCCGGTCCGCCCGGTCGTGTATCATCGCCGGCGCCGGATCGAAGGAGAGCACGTTGATCAGGGATCTTTGTATCGTGACCGCAGGTCTGACTCTCTGCAGCGGTATTGCGACTGCGGCAGATGCAGCCGCGGGCAAGGCGGCAGCGCAGTCCAAATGCGTTCAATGCCACGAGGCGGACGACTGGGAAGGGGAGAGCGCGGCGTCGCTCGAATCGCTCATTCGTGACATCGTCGCCGGCAAGGTGAAGCACAAGAGCAAGCTGCAGTTGTCGGAGGCCGAGATCGCCGATATCGCAGCCTACTGGGGAAAGGGCGGGAAGTGATTACATCGTCGTCGCGTTCTCGCTGATCATTCATGCGCACCTTCTGCCTCGCCTTCCTCCTCGCCAACGTTCTCTTTCTGAGCTGGTCGCAGCTCATCGATGTGCGCGTCAGCGATCTCGACCGCAGACCCGCTGCGGCAGTTACGCCGCCCCCCCGTATCGTTCTTGCGAAGGAAGCTGCCAGTGAGGCAACGGAGCCCAGTGTCGTAAAGCGTGTGCAACCGCCACGTGTAGCTCCTCTTGGCGCGACGCTGCCGCCTCCGGAGCAAACTGCGGCGGTTACCCCATCAACCGATGTGCTTGCCTGCACAAGTGTTGGTCCGTTTCAGGATCTCGCGGACGCTGCTCATGCGCAGGCCGCATTGAAGGGTGCCGGCTTCGAACCGCGTCAGCGTCTCGAGCAGGGCGAGCTCTGGGTCGGCTACTGGGTGAGTGTGCAGAATTTCGAGTCGCGCGAAGCTGCCGAAGCCGCCCTGAAGTCGCTGATCGACAGCGGCGTCTCCGATGTCTACCTCATGCCCGGTTCGGAACCCGCCAACGTGCTTTCGCTCGGAGTGTTTTCCGACTACCAGCGGGCCCAGCGCCGGGCCGAGGAAATCCGCATCCTCGGCCTCGAGCCCCGGATCGACGACCGCAAACGGGCCGGCTCGGTGTACTGGGTCGACGTCGATCTGCCTGAGCCCGGTCAGGTGGTCGATACCAGCATTTTCCAGACGGATCCCGGGAAAATTACGCGGCTGGAGCTGCGCCCCTGCCCGCAAAATGCAGGGAATGCCTGAGATCCGCGCGATCGAGGTGTGATTGGGGGCGTGATTCGCGCCGCTTCCCCCGCTACAATTCCGCCCCCGCGATAGTCCCGCCGTGCCGGCTTAGCACAGTTGGTAGTGCATCTGATTTGTAATCAGAGGGTCGGGGGTTCGAGTCCCTCAGCCGGCACCATTTTACTCAAAGCAGAACAGTCACTTAGCGAGCTAGCAACTAGCTCGAACGCCTCCTTAAACAGGTGATTGTGGGGCCCTTGTGGGACTCGTCGCTGCACGCTTTCTCCGCCGCCGAAACCAGGTTCGAAACCTCCGCGGCTGAGTAGTGGGTGGTGATCCGTCCGCTCTTGTGACCCAGCAAGTCCTGGCGATCCTCGAAGGAGACACCTGCCGACCGAAGGCGCCGACCGAACGTGTGCTTCAAGTCATGCACCCGCGCCCGTCGGAATCCATCCGGTGCCGGCTCTCCGTGCCGAGACTCCCACTCGCTGGCGGCGCGTTCACGGGCGGCCTTCCAGGCCGTGGTGTTCATCTTCACGATGGGCACTGGCGTCCGTGATGCGAGCTCGTCTTCCGATGCACCCTTGCGGGCTGTCGGCAGCCGGGCGAACACGAACTCGGAATGCATGCCTCGCACACTCTCGATGATCGAGTGGGCGACGCGATTGAGTACGACGAGGCGATCCTCATCGTTCTTCACTCGCTCGCCGGAAATGATGAAGACTGAAGTCCCCAACTCCGGCACCGGAACCTCATCACTCCACTTGAGGCCACACACTTCCTGTTCGCGACAACCGGTGTTCACCTTGAACAAGGCCATCCGTGCCAGGTAGTCGGGCAGCTGCTGAAAGAGCATCGCCTGTTCCTCTCGTGAAAGAGGGTAGGGCGAGCGCTTGTCGGTCACGGGCAGCATCTTGATCTTGGGTGCCTGCTGCAACCAAGTCATGCCCAGTTCGTCACGCCACTCGTTCGCTGCCAGATTCAAGATTCTTCTCACGGTTGTCATCGCCAGGTTGATCGTCAGCGTCTTCACGCCTTCCGATCGGCGCTTGTCGATGAACGATTGCAGCGTTCCCATGTGCACCTGTCGCAGCCACAAATGCCCGATGAAGGGATCGAGGCGCTTCAGATGCATCGCGTCGTTGTCGATGGTTCGCTTGTGCTGGTTCTCCTTCAGGAACTTGGTCGCTGCCACACGGAAGGTACGATCGGGTCGAACTCCGAAGAGACTCGCGTTGCGGGCCTCCTCGATGCGTCGCGCTAGGAGCGCTTCGGCTTCACCGATCTCACTTGTTCCAGTGCTTTCGCGAATTCTCGTTCCTCTGACGATCTTGTCGATATGCCAGATGCCACCGCGCTTGGTGAGACCTGACGTCTTTCGGTTTCCCATGGCTTACTCCTTTCGGATGAAGCCGCGGAACGCCCGTTGCGGCTCTTATGGTCATCCGCCCATTGGTCGAGGTCAATGCGATCGAAGGCGATGCCGTGTGCGCCGATGGGGATGGCGATGAAGAGAGGGCGCACTTCGTCGTTGAAGCGGTTTTTGTCCATGCCGAGGTAGGCAGGGGCGTCGCGGAGGCGGATTAGGCGGGGGGTGATGGTCATGCACAGATCATCCAGAGTGGCTTCCGCCGCCTTAAGGGCGAGCGGTCACCTGGTAGAGATTGTGCAGCGAGGATTCAATTGGGTCTGGTTGAGTTTCGACGGCAAAGTGGGTGAAACCCGGCTGCAGACCGGGCACGATAAAGATTCGGCCCCAGTCGTGAATCGAGGGTGCGCCTCGGTCAATGACCGGAGTTTAGCTAAGCCACTCCCGGCAACTCAAAGTTGAAGCTCGCCTTGATATCCCCGACGGCCGGAAACACCGACCGAAGCTGATCAGTTACTACGGGGCAGTAGTCAGCTAGCGCTCCGCGAATTGCGCCCCCTGCGGCCAGAGACCCCAGAACAAATTGTAAGAGCGATATGCTCCTTGGGAACGCCTCGCCCTTGTTCTTATCGATCGTCAACTGAATTAGCTGGATAGTCCTGTCCATCACGTCTCGCTCGACGAAGCGCCGCGCACCAACCGCCGCGCGAATGAGCGTATAGACGTTCTCTGAGAATCTGACCCAACTTGCTGGCTCACAGTCACGAGGGATATCGCCGTTCGTGAACCGGGCTCGAAACATCTGTTCGATTGCACGCCTATGAGAAATCTCCGGCCAGTTCTCTTCGGTGATTAACTCTGCTGCTTGATCAAAGCCCGCTATCAAGCTATCCATCTGTTCAGTTGCGGCCTTAAGCTGCGCAATGAGACGTAGGCGCCGCCAGTCAATGCTGTCGCCCTTATAGACGATACTGTGCGTCGCAACAGTCCACGCGTGCTCAAACGCGGTTCGGACCTGTACTTCGAAGCGCTGGCGGCTGAGTGCGTCCGGAGGTTCGGGGATCAACGTTGGGCGAAGCGTGGCGATGAATCGCGTGGAGTCGTAGCGGAACGTGCTGGGATCCTTCAGAGCACTTCCGCGCTTTCTCGTTTGGATCTCGCGAAAAGCGCCGCGCAAGAACTCGAGAATTTCAGGCTCCTCGGCGCTGGTAGGAACTACGATCGTGCAGGCATAGAGATCGTCTAGTTCAGACCATGCTTGATAACGGCCGCTCTCGATCTTCTCTGCTAGAGATCCGGGTTCCTTTTGCCTTCCAATGAACGCGTATCCGGTGCCTTCCAATTTTCGCAGTACGATTGAGCGTGCACGTTCCGCGATTTCCAGAAGGATCGGATTCGACTGCTTGTACTTAAGGTCTACAGCCAATGGAACGATCATCAAAGCAACCCCTGGATGACCTTTTTCACGATTGCGATTCGTATGTCGCGTGGTCCCTTATCGTTCGACGCCGACCGAGCCGCATCGAAGTAGTCCTGAAGTTCTTTGTTCGCCGCAAGTTCCTTCTCGCTCGACAGCCGCTCTACGAACTTCATCAAGCGCTGACTAACCTCGCTTGGAGTTGGTACTGCTTTCTCTCGGTACAGTTGCATAAGCGCACCGAACAAAGAATAGAAATCGGCCTGATTGCGCAATCTCGAACTTTCGAGATCGAAGCCATCTTGTCCGGCTCGAGCGATGTCTCTGATAATCTGAGTTACCGTCCGAAACTCATCGTCAACCTCAACTCGCTTTTCCCAGGCCTCGTCTCGATTGGCATATGCCGTATCTAGATCTTCTTGAGAGTAGCCCTTTACGCCCTCCTCGACGAGCAACATCAAGTACGAGACGAATTCCACATCCTTCATCTGCTTTCTGGAGGCTTGAACTATTCGCGGCAGGTTCTTGCCAAGCGTGAGTTCCATCCACTCCGAAAGAGATTCTGCCGTCGATATAAACTCCCCGCTGAAACGTGCGTGACGCAACTCTTGCGCCGTAAGCTTTACGGTGTTTCGATTGATTCGATCAAATATTCCTTTGATCACCTCTTCATCATCCGAAGGCACGTACTCGACCAAAAGGATATAACTCCAAAACTCCTTCTTTACTGCGTCGGGTAGATTTCTGAAGTACATTCCTTGGTGCTTCTGCAGTTTCGAGTCTTCTGCTACCGGAAACTTGTTCTCAATGAATTCAAAAATGGAGGTCAAACGCTGCTTTCCGTCAACGACATGCTGAAGTGTGAACCCATCGGGCGAGATGTCCTGATAAAGGAAGATGGCGGGTGCAGGAAGCCCTAGCAGTACAGTTTCGATAAAGTAGTCTTTGAAGCTCTGATTCCAGACGCTCCGTCGCTGGTATGGCGGTTCAAGATCTAGCACGTTGCGTTGCCTGAGATCGTTAAACCAAGCAACCGTTTGGAAATTTGGGCGTCGCTGCATCAGTTCTTCCTTTTCTGGGGCGCAAGTAGACGTGCAAAGCACCTCTCGCCCCGCTAACTTAAATACTCTCTATACACGATCAAAACCGTGGCGGTACCGTAACGAGCCACCTCTGCGAGCAGCTCTTTGATTGAGCTTGCCCGTGCATTGACGGCATCGACGAGTACGGCGAGGCGAGCGGTTCGCTCCATGGTGCTTACCTGCATTGGCGCCTGGTTCTTATGTCTGCATCCGCTGGGTCTAGCGCGTGCCAAATCTAACCCAGGACCGGCCGGCGGGGAATGGGTAGTCGGGCGCGGAACATTGCGTACCGCCCGGATTCGCTGGAGTGCCAGATGTATCTAAGGCTTAGCGGGCGCCTCGATCGGTATTTCTACGCGACCGCCAGCCACGCTTCTCAACTCGACGCATGTCGGGTTGCTGTGACAGTTCGTGGAGGTACTTAGCGAGATGCAAGAGTTCAGCGTCCGCGGGGTCGCCTTCGAACGCCGAAATGCGAACCAGATTCCCGTAGTTCTTTTCGTGCTTCTCAGGAGAGTCATCCACAACCAGGACACGCCTCAAGTCGTACCCGAATCTCGTCAATTTCGCCAAGCGTTTCGCATGTACCTCCGTCTGCGACTCCGGCTCCCATCGGCGAGTGCATTTGTCGCGGGCCCAGATGAACTCGAGAGTTGTTGGATCTGGAAAGATGAGGTTGCAGACGTGGCTGGCGTAGTCCAGCGAAGAAGAAGTCCATACGGCTAGTCGGAAGCCCGTCGTCACTTGGTGCAGAAAGTCAGTGAGCCCCGGACGGAGGTGGATGCCGTATCCAAAGAGCACGCAGTGCGGATCTAGCGAGAATGGCGGTTCCTGTGCGTGCACCAAGGTTTCATCCAGATCCAGGATCAGCAGGATGCGGCCGTCATCACCAGTGCTGAAGCGAGGTGGAGCGGAGCGAGGAATCATGGATGTTCGGTTGAGGAGTCGAGGCAGGGCAGGGAGCAAGCATGAACTCTGCGGCGGTTAGTTGTGAAGCCCGGTGAAAGGGTGCATCTCGCCTTCGAATGCCTGGGTAAAAACAACACCACTTGTTCACAAGTGGTGACAAATTTACCCACGGTGACCCGGTCGTGGAGTCCTATGCGGAGCCGGCTCTTGTGAGAGGGTGCTGAGCGAGCCGTGGCGGTCAAACATTGCGGCCGGTGATCGGATTGATGCTCTAGTCGCGCCCCTCATGGCTTGCTGGCACGGATCACCTTCGCGAGCAGCTTCGTGGGTTCAACTCCAACCCCATTCGCGTAATCGATGAACTCGAGCAAAGTGATGTGGCGTTCACCCAGCTCAACTCGCGCGATCACGGACTGATCTCGCTCGAGCCGAGTGGCCAACTCACGCTGTGTGAGCTTTGCGTTCGTCCTCGCTTCGACCAGCACGCTACACAGTGCTTGTTGCTCAACAGTCAGTTCACCCACGCAGGTGCTCCGTTCTACCTTGATGCTGTCGCACGGGCTTGATGTGAAAATCACATCAGGATAGGATAGGCCCTAGATTGCTTGCTCGAAGTATAGAGGTAAGCCGCAAAGTTCGACGACATCAAGGAAGCGGCGCCCGATGGTGTTGGAGCACCGTCGGGCGCCTGACCACAGCCAGCCTGACGAGAGGATGACTATGGCTAAGCGACAGTCTACGTCCAACGCGGCCGGCGTTGGAGATGGGTCGTTTCATGCGCGCAGAGATCAGAAGGGAGAATCTGCACGAGAGTTGGCCTCCCATGGCCAACTTGCGCCACGGACTCTGGCTGACCCGCGTCCTGCGTGGGTTCAATTGGAGGAGGCGATCGTCGCCCAGCGGTCGTACCTATCGCAGCTGGCGTCCCTTCTAGGATGTCTGCACGTCGCACTGCTCCATGCCGGGGAGCGAGGGCCCCAGACCGATCCCGACTATTCACGATCGGCCGAAATTGCACTCTCCATAGTCACGGAAGCAGCAAACCGTCTGGACGCCGCGTTCATCGGACCGGTGTTGAAAGCTGTCGCCAGCGCCCAAAAGGTTGCTCGCGGTCGCCCGCTGGCTGGCAGGAAGGCGTAGTCATGCTCGCTTTCCAACCAGCTTGCGAGAATCCTAGTTTCGCTGAGACGCCACAACGCGTGCGCGCTGCGAGGGATGCAGCGCCTAGAGCGCTTCCCAATGCGTACCGGCTCCAAGTTGAGAGATACCTCAGACGTCGCATGGCCGCGTCTCCTGACGTGGAGGACTTGGCTCAGGAAATATGCCTGCGATACCTTGCCGCGCCATGCAACCCAGAGAATCCGCTGGGCTACCTCCGCGGTGTCATGAAGAACTCTTTGGCGGACTACTACAACCAGAAGGCTCGCGAACGCAGGCTCTTCGTGGAGATGCCAGAAGATTCGGCACTCGTTCCCGAATCCTGCGTGACGGAGGACGCTAGCCGATCCATCGATACGGCCCGCCAAGTCGAGAGCCTGCTGGCCAAGCTGCCATGTTCGCAGCGGCTGGTGCTGATCGAGCACGAGCGATATGGATACTCATACCAAGAAGTGGCCGAGCGTCTCGGGTACACCGTCCAGACCGTTGAGAAGTACCTCGTTATCGCCAAGGCGACGCTGCGTGCTCTAGCGAAAAGCAAACGAGCAACACCCTAACTCGCACGTCTCGAGAGCTACGGTGCTGTTAGCCCTGCCGAGGGTGCAGTCATGCATCCTTCGATCGTCGTGATGCACGTGTTGCAGCCAGGCTTGCCTGGCTCCAAGGGATCGATCAGGACTGGCCGTCCGCAAGACTTACACGATCCCAAGCGGATACTGACCGACGCACAAAGGCCCCTGACAAGCAGCACAAGCTGATCGAAGGTGAGCGTGGCCTGTGAGAAGGTCGCGCGATGCGCATCGAGGGCGTCGCAGAGTTGTTCGGCACGGTCCAATGTGTAGAACACGCGCGGACCTACGTCCTTCGACCATAGCTCATGCGTCTTGCAGATCAGAGCGAGGTGCCCGCCTTCGACACGCATTCTGGTTGAACGGAAGAACGGAGCGAATGAGTTTGGGGACGGACCGCGGCTACGATCCTGCTCCTTGAAGCCCCATCGATGGCGATACCTGGTGATCTGGTGGGCCGATAGCGATAGGAACCTGCGGATCGTTTGTGTGCGCGCTTCGTGGCACAGCAGCCGATAGATCAGCTGTGACTGCCGCAACTCCCTTTCTGCGAGGTCCGATCTCAGCATGGCCGTCAGTGATGCATGCATCCCGAACGGCCCGATGATGCCTGTTGAGGCCTCTGAGCTGAATCGATCTAAATAGATCTGTTTTGGCTCATTTCCGAGCGCGACGCTTCCGATTCTTCTGGTCTGCCACGGTGGAACGCGTGGTCGTTTCGCATGCCCGTGCTCGCGAAGTGGCGGACTACTGGGTATGGCACGGAAGTCGGCGGAGAAGAGAAGAGGGCGCACTTGCCAGGTTGAGCCTATCACGGCGTGCTCGCAATCAAGGACGAGTGCAGAGCACTCGCCGCCGGTGGCGGTCTTCGATCCTTGACTGCTCCGCGCGCCGTGAGGCCGGGTCATGGGCAATTCCGCCCAAGATACCGGAGCAAGACCATGAACACGGAGCGTATCGAAGCAAGAATCGTCCCCGAGGACGCACGGCTCAGCATCCTGCCGCGACACTTCGGGCAGAAGATGCAGATCGTCGAGGATCGCATCTATGACTTCATGCGAATGTTCTCGAGCACATATCAGGGTGGTTGGTGGCAGTTCTATGAACTGAGCAATGGCGGGTTCTATATGAGTCCGCCTGAGGCAGTGTACGACGTGAGCATCCCCGGCAATGGGTTCTCAGGACAGATGAGTGCCGATGCCGCGGGCATCACGGTGTGTCTGTTCACCTTCAGCCACCTGTCATTCGAGTATCCAGATGCGATGTGGGTAGAGCACTTCTATTGGCTGGGCAGCTTCGCGGGGGATCACGCGGAGGCGTCGCTGATATTCGAGGCCATTGATTGAGGTCGGTGGCGCGTCAGCTCCAGCGTGGGGCTGGCGCGCCTTTCACCCTGCTGATGAGATCCGAGGCGGCAGGGGTATCGGAGTCCGTCGGTCTGCGGGATCCGGCTGTCGCAGCCGCTGATGCTCGATGGTGTCGAGGAGGTCGGCGAAACCATGTCGCTGCACTCTACTGGGTCCTTGCCTCTCCTGGAGCCGAGAATCACGTGTTCGCTGTCGAAGTGCCTTACAGCTGAGGCTCATGCAGTTTGACGGAGCAACAGCAGGTCCTATACTGGCGTGGAACAGGTCATTAAGAACCTACAGGCGGGAGTGCAGACGAGGGACAAGGATGACTGGTCGCCCAAAGCAGTCGACGACGCTCGCGAGCCGGAAGCGGAGAAGTGCAGCGAAAGAAACTGTCGGCATCGCGCAATCAGACCCCGAGCAACGAAGGTACTTGGCTGGGGTCAGAATAAATCTAGCTAAGCGTTTGCCTGCTGAGCGCGCGAAGAGAGCTGCGGCTGTCGCTGCCGAAGCTGAGGCGGCGCTCGCACGAGCGCTCGCAGCGCCCCTGCCTGTTGTGGAACACAAGACACGGCCCATACAGGGGCCGAAGCCGTTCGTGTTTGTTCTAATGCCTTTCCATGAACAGTTCGACGACGTGTACAAAGTGGGGATCAAGGAAGCGTGCGAATCAATCAATGCGTACTGTGAGCGAGTCGACGAGCAAATCTTCGAGGAGCGCATCCTCGACAGAATCTACAACCAGATAGTTAAAGCGGACGTTATTGTCGCAGACATGACGGGTCGCAATCCGAACGTCTTCTATGAGGTCGGGTTCGCTCATGCTTTGGGCAAGCGCACAATTCTACTGACCCAAAGCGCTGATGACATACCGTTCGATCTCAAACATTTCCCGCACATCGTCTACGAGGGGAAGATCAGTCAGCTGCGCGAGAAACTGAAGAAACGCGTGGCTTGGGCTGTTGCGTCGATTCACTCAACAGGAACGGTGCCTGACCATCCGCGCCTTCGCTACCTGATTCAAGGCACGCAGCTGCATTTCGACGCCAAGGCTCACATCATTGAGTATTTCGACGACGATTCAAAAAACCTCGTTCGTATATGTCAGCTGGACATATTCAATGACTCAGATGCGGTGATCGACACCTCGCAGCTACAGCTCTCATTGGTGCTAGAACATTACACAGGGAGAACGGCGGTCAATCTCGGTGGAGGCAAATACCGGCATCTGTTGCCGGCACTCGGTGACATCTTTCCGGGCGCTTGCGTCAGTTCGAAGCTAAGTATTGAGCCCACTTCGAGCGCTCCTCACAAGGTGCTTACGTCAAAAGGCGTGCCCGCTGAGCTGCACGAGATATCCAGGTTCGGAAGGAGATTGATCGAGTTTCGTCTCGTTCTCGTTCGGCGTGAAAGTCTGGAGTTCCTAGTTCGCTGGGGACGGTGATTGGGAACATCCGCCCTACGTTCGTTGCAGAGCGGTACACGATTGTTCGACCGCTTTCCGGGTTTGCCTCGCCATACAAATGCAAATGCTCCGCGGGAGCTCTCGATTGCCGCACACCACGCGGCAATCGGAGTTTGTGGAGTTCGCGACCTAATCCATTTGTGATCAGGGCGCGGGTCTTCGCCGCCGTCAGAAATGCCCCATGCGGCGGGGCTACCAGTCGATCGGGTGGCCATCTCTACAACGTCCGCAGTTAGCAGCCTGGTCGTCAGGAAGACTGCGCGCCCGGCGGAAGCGGCCGTTTCAAATTTTTACTCGTCGGGCGAGACCATCCTACGCATCGATTCTGGCGGGATTCGGTAGTGCTGCAATCTGCGAGCAAGCGCTTCGACAGAAATTACCGCTTCGGGCGGCGGTGCAGTGATCTCGCCGTGCGAGAGCTTGTCCCGCACAGACTTGAGCCTGGCAAAATCCTGAACATCGACGTCCGTCATCGCGGGCCACGCAAACATTGCGCACCAGGTAAATCGATCCTTCAGGTTCTTTAGTCGCTCTGGCTGTTCTCTCAGAAAGCCACGAATGATTGCATTGTGCGGCAGGGAAGGATCCAGCAAATCGGGAATCAGAGATGCGTGATCGATCGCAGCGAATGCTCTATGGGTCTCGACTTCTACCGCCAGGAAGAAAAAGAGAAATCTCCGCAGCAAGTCCACCTCGTCTTCAGCCAATCGCAAGAAGCGCGCGACTTTAGGGTCGAGCTTATGTGCGAGACCCGGTGCCTCGGCGACTGCGCTTCGGATGATCGCGTCGCTGACAAGGCGCGAAGATGAGCCTGTACCAGAAAGGCTGAAGCGAATGTCGTGGACCGGACGAAGGGCTGGGTCAAGTCCAAACACTTCTCTGGCAACATGGCGGGCTGCGCATACATACCCAGCTGCGCTGATCAACTGCGTCACGCTAGTCACGGCGCGAGGTAGCACGTCGCTCTCGATTGCGGCAATCGCTGCCTTCTCCATCGAGAACATACCGTACGTACTGATAGAAGCGATCTCCTCTTTGACTCTGCCGATGCGCTTGGCGGGATTCACCTTGATCGCGACCAATAGATATGGGCCGCAGCACGCACGCTCTTCCATCCATTTGAGTTCGTCCTCTACCAGCGTGTCTCCGATGAGACGTTTGCAGGCCTCGTTGACCGAGAGTCCCACGGCCAGCTGGTAGTCGCTATGTTGGGCGGTCTTCCCAATGGCGCTTTCGAGGGTGGTAGGCTGGGAACAGGTTATTCCGCTCAGGGAATAGACATTGACGCTATGGAAGGTGGCTTCAACTTCCAATCCATCCTTGAACCCCATGGCGTCAAGCGCAGCAGTGCTAATCTCCATGACAGCCTCACTTTTGCGATATCGTCAGAGGATTGTGTTTTTTCTCGGAATGGTGTGTGGGCATCACACTTGTCTAGTCCACGAGCGGCCAACACAACAAACTGTCATTTGCCTTCGGGCGCGCGGGACCTTTTTGCAGTCAACTGCTCCGCTTTCTTTCGCATGGTCCACGTCGCGAATTCAGCTTGCTTTTCTTCGAGCGCGGTTAGGTGAGTCCAATAGTCGCGCCTGTGTGCCTTGTTCGGCGATTCAACGATATCCTCCAAAATGGACGCAAGCTTTTCCAAGGCGTGTTTGCGCCTGTATAGCTCGATGACATCCAGGTTGGTTATCTCATTCGTCAGGTTATCATTGACTGCGTCGTTCTCTCGGTTGAGAGCAACCGACCACTGGCCATGAGCGAGCTTGTTGCGAATGAGGCTAGGATCGAAAACGTACATCTCTATGAGCTTGCCCAGCTTCTTGAGAACGTTTTGTGCGTGATTGCTCTTCGCGCCGTCGATACGCCTCACTGCAAGTTCCGCGCATTTGATCCACCCTTCTCGAACGCCGCTTGTTCTTGTTGCTTGCTTAATCTGCTCGATCTCGTCAAGAGTCAGGCAGTGCGGCGTGTGTATCAGCTTCGAGAATGTACTTTCAGCAAGGGCGCAGTAGATAAGGGCTAGCAGCTTAGTCGTAACCTCGACAGACTTGTCTTGTTTGCGCAGGATCAGGGCGTTGATCTGTCGATTAACGTGCGTCCATGCCACACCAAGTTCTCTAGTGTTGGCTGTCTGCGCACGGAAAACTGCGATCCTGTGTTCTTCTTTCATTTGGCCTGGCTTCAGGTAGGCAAAGAGCACCTCCACGAATGCTCTTTGCCTACCCGGAATCGAACCGGGATCTCCCTCGCGGGAGGTCTTGCCAAATTAGACGATAGGCCTCGGTCACCATTAAACCATGTTCTGTGATGGGGCCAAAAGAGCTGCAGTGGCGTATAGGTCGCGCCTGGGGTGTGTTCGGTCGTTTGAGGTGGCAATGCTTGTAGAGATGGCTGCCTTCCGAAGCGAGGCGCCATCTGTCGTGAGCGATCGAGTCCTCGCATCTCAGCAGCTAGACGATGATCAAGCGCTTAGTAGCTATTGACCGGATCCCTGGCTTTTGTATCGTCGTCACGCCGCCATTCATGTGTTGGCAGCACGGTATATAGGCGGCTCTCTTTTGCGGGGAGTTGCCGCGGATGGGAGTTCTGTCCTGGATGGAATGCAATGCGCGGTACGTCGCGGTGCACTCGGGCAGTTCAATATCGAGACGAACTATAGTCAGCAGCGGGATGGTGTTGTGTGATCCCAGATATTATTTCAACATTTTCAGCCAACGTGCGGGCTGTGGAGAAGCTCGTGGATTTCGACCGAGAGCTCCTCGGCATCATCATCGAACGGCTCACTGACTTAAGCCGGCGGCTAAAGGAAAAACAAAAGATTGATAACCCGCAACTAAACGGAGCCTCGCTACTTGAGTTCATTGGGACAATAAAGACCAATGACGCGCTACGCATCCGTTACCAAGTCATCTTCAATCAGGCCGTTGTTCTATTGGTATCTCACTTTGCCTCCTGCTTAGGGGACTTATTTCGCTATGGGATCTCGCAGAGGCTAGCTACTGACCCAGGAAGTTCTCTTCTCGATGAGGAGATAAAGCTGACGTTTGGCGATCTGCGAGAGCTCAATTGGAACCTTAGGGACGCTGCGCCTGACCTCTTGATCGCGAAGAAGGATTTCACTTTTCAGGACATGGGTTCTACGCATCGAGCGTTCCGAGAGTATCTGGGTGTGAGCATGGAAAGAGATCGCGGTGTGAATAACGTGATAGCGACCCAAGCGTGTCGGCACGTTATTGTGCACGTGGGCGCCAAAGTCACCGATAAGATGATGAATCAGGTTTCCGCGGCCACTCCTCGCGACATAAAACCTAAACTGAAAGTCGGTGAGATTTTGCAATTTTCACCTGAGGAGATTGCTTTGATTGCCGAGAACATGCGGCAGTACGTAGCCGTGCTCGGCGAGCGGGTACAACGGGCGCTACTGGTGACTACCTCAGAGGCAAGATGAGCGTCGTAACGTGGACAAGCCTGGATGAAGGCAGCTCAAGCGGCTGGAAAGTTGGGTATAGCTATTGAGCGAACAGAGCGGTAGTGCCGGTCAGGGAGCCGGCCAATCCCTGCGCGCGGCGCTGCCGTGCTCGCAAGCGCGCTACGCGCGGCCCTGATGGTTCCGATGTGTAGTTATCTGAGATCGCAAGGCACTCCAATCTTCTAACGACCGCTTTTTGCCGGGGTGGTCGGTGAAATCTCCAGTTTCCGAAGCCCGCGGCGCTTCGCTTCCTGGCTGGGCCCGACGCCGCGCGTGTATTCGTCCGGCACGATTCGAGGTCTTGGTTCGATCAGCAAACGAGGAGACGCCTATCTGAAGACGCTGCTCGTGCACGGCGGGCGTGCCGTTTTGTTCTCAGCGACCCGCGGCACGGCGGCAGACCGCTCGATGCGTTGCGCGCCTAGGTGCTGAGGATCCGCGACGAGTGCGGGCACAACAAGGCGGCGGTCGCGAACAAGCTTGCGAGAATAGTCTAGATCACCTGGTAACGACGGGCGCGACTTGGAGTCCCGACGCCACTGCCCGTTACGGCCTGATTGAGCCCCCAGAGGTGGTGCGGCAGATGCACGGACTTCGTGGGAAGCTGGGCGAACCGGCGCAGTGCAAGCCGATATTCTGCACGCCTGACTATGTTCGAAGCCTTCGAAACGATTGGCTCACTGCCGGCGGATTTCATGATGGCCGGAACGCACGCATGTGATTCCACGATGAGGCCGGATGTACGACTGCAACCGATTCGGTCAGCCCGTGCTCGTGTGTCTGTCGGCATTCGGCGGAGAAAGGAGGTGGATGCAGAGGCTGAAGAGTCAGTCAAGACGCTGTTTCGAGCCTAAGACAACAAATATGCAGGATAGCCTCGCGGCGATTGATGGGTCACAGTGTGACCCATGGCTGCGACGCACCTTATCAAGGCTCGCGTCTCATTGGAGACGAAGCAGCGCGTACAAGCGCTCGCTGAACAGCAACTCCTCAATGAATCAGTCTGGCTGCGACGCGTTGTGGCCGCTGCATTGGGTGACCCATCAACGGGCGAGCCTCGGCGACCATCGAACTCCTCGGCGCGCGACGTCGACGTCTTGGCGGACTCCCCAGATCGCCTGACCGGCCGCGTGTGCCTACGCCTGCGTCGGGAGGATCAGCTGCTGTTGCGTGAGCGCTCGGCGGCCCGTGGCCTCGCGTCCGCCACCTACGTATCGGTCCTGGTGCGGGCACATCTTCGCCACCTCACTCCGCTGCCGAGAGAGGAGATCAAGGCGCTCAAACACTCAGTTGCCGAACTGTCCGCCATCGGCCGCAACCTCAACCAGCTCGCCCGAGCCGCGAATCAAGGGCAGCGGATCACAGTAAGCAATAGTTCGTTGATGGGGATCCTAAGGGCGTTTGAGGCTCTCCTGAAGCACACGAAGGGCCTGATTCGCGCGAATGAAGAGTCATGGGAGGTGGGCCATGCCCGCGTTCAGGATTGAACCCTTTGCGGGTCGCGCCCTGTTGGATATCGGCAGCTTTGGACGTGCCGGTTCGGGGCGGCGTGATCGACTGTCGCCTGAGCAGATCGCCCAGATCGCGCGGACGGTCAATCGCACTCCGGAGGTGATGGTCAAAGTGCTCACTCGGAACTCGAGCGGCCTGTCGTCGGTAGCTCAACACTTCGACTACATCGGTCGCGACGGAGAGCTTGAGATTGAGACCGATGACGGAGAGCAGGTGAGTGGCAAGCGAATCGGGCGTGCGCTGATCAATGACTGGAACTTGGAGCTTGAGCAGCACCGACGGACGAACGAGCTGACGGCAGGGAAGGGCCGCAAGCCCGCAAAGCTGGTCCATAAACTCATGTTCTCCATGCCAGCCGGGACGCCACCGTCGGCCGTGTTGAAGGCGACAAGAACTCTTCTTCGGGAGGAGTTCGGGCTCAAGCATCGCTATGCGTTCGTGCTGCACACGGATGAGCCTCATCCGCACGTCCATGCGGTTGTGAAGGCAGTGAGTGAGCAAGGAGAGCGTCTGCACATCCGCAAAGCGACCCTGAGGAGATGGCGAGCTGAGTTCGCGCGACATCTGCGCGAGCACGGGGTTGCAGCCAATGCCACAGAGCGTGCGGTGCGCGGGCAGGTCGTTGAGGCGAAGGTTGATCCGATATATCGAACCACAAAGGACCCGGAGCGGGAGTCGACGCACGTGCGTGCAATGGTGCAAGACGTCGCGGCGGCGATGGTCAATAGGAGTACGGGGCATTCGGGCAGCACAGGTACCCTTCGATCTACGCGCCGCGCCGTGAGGGACGGCTGGCATGCAATCGCCCGGCTACTCGATCAACAGGGTCAGCTGCCGCTCGCGAGCGCGGTTAGGCAATTTGTTCAGAGCATGCCGCCGCCGTTAACCGAGCGTGAGCGAATCGAGGCACAGCTTCGTGCCCACCTGCGCGAGCGCGTGAGGGATAGAGAGCGCACACGATAGCGCTTTGGCAAACTCACTTGTGGGCGTGCTCAATCCCGCTGGCTACGGCACACCGATAATGCAGGCGTGCACACGTTCGTCGAGGCGGCGGGGCGCTGGGATCGTGCCAAAGTACTCTTTGATCTGTGCCAAGAGCCAATCCGGCTTAGCTTCGAGATGCTTCTGTATGTCCTTGAGTACAAGCGGGCGAGCACGCTTTTCCTTGAGCTTCTCGAACCAAATAGGTCTGATGACATCGAGCCAGCGCGAAGCAACCTCATCCCAATCGGGAATCAGCTCCGATGCGGGATCGTCGAGAACCCCAAGTAACTTTCTCAAGAACTCTACGGTAGCGGTGTCACCTGCCTGTGCGTGTCGCGAGAACAGGCGCTTCGTCAGAAAAATCAGCTGCGTGATGGCGCGTTGCTTGCGCTTCGAAAGGAGCCTTCGTTCGATCGAAGGTAGGCGTTCAAGGAACCGGTTGAGAAGCACCACGGCGTGTTCATCGAATTGCAGGTTCTTGATGTTGGATGTCAGCCGTACGCGAAGCTCCAATGCAACCCTTGAAAGTTCTGTTTCCGGTGCCGCCGATTCTGCTGGAAACAGAATCCAGCGTGGAGCACCCAAACTGCCGGCCCGCAAGCAAAAGAACGCCCACGGCGTAGTGGCGGACACGAGACTAACGCGGGACAGGACTCTCTCCGTCACGAGTCGGAAGCGCTCATAGATATCAGGTGAGATAACCGAGTTCTGGCCCGTGACTAAGTCACGCACAGGTGAGAAGGCGTCATCGATCCCGTCCCAAGGTTGCACCGACGCGTTGTCCAGCTCCTTGATCAAGTCTTCCACCTCAACAGGCGTCGAACGCTCAACATGACTGGGTTGCAGGTGTTCTGGTAAGGGCAAGTTGGACCCGATTAGGCGATCGACGGTCTCGAATCGTTCTACAAGTCTGTCATCCGACGTGAGGGCGAACTCTCGCGCATCGCGTGGCCACCAAGCTTCGATCGATGGATGCGGACTGTCCAGGCGGTCTACTCGGCCGACTCGCTGCTCAGCGATTCGAACCACGCTGGGCATGTCGAGATGCACCACGGCAGCTGCTTGCTGCAGATTGACTCCTTCCGCAAGGCTGTCTGAGCAGAGACCAATGATTCCCTTGGCGTCAGAACCCGGTCCGAAGGAGCTCAGCAGCTTTTCTCGATCGGAGCCCGCCTCGCCCCACGCGAGCAATGCAAGCATGTTTCTGTGCTCTAGATAGCGTCGAATTAGAGCGAGGGAGATTGGTCTGCTGTCAAACGCCAGGACGAGTGAGTGCGAGGAGAGTAGCCGTATCAACAAGTCTACTTTCGCGGATTCCCGGCCATCACTAAGCCGCCTTGTAAGAATGGCGATCTGCTCGTATGTGTGACGCTCCTCTATGCATGCCTGTTGGTGCAGCTCTGGGTCGGCGAGCCAGTCGGGAAGAGGGACACTGAGGTTGGTGCCCGGCAGATGACCTGCGAGCTCCAGCAAGCGCTGGCACTGGTTGCCAGTTTCGTCCTTACTGAAGGTTTCTGTTAGACCGAACTCATCGATAGCCTTCTTCGTTCCTTCAATATGCTCTACCAATGCTGCTCTCGATGACCTGAGGGCGCGCATGATCATGTAGCGCGAAAGCTTCTTTGCTGATGCCAGCCGCCCTTTCAGAAAGTGCTCTTCAGAGATGCCCTGGGCCCGAAAGCTCTTTGGCATCTCGATGCACTTAATGAAATGGGTGGCGCCTTTGAGCTCATTCGCCAGTTGCGCAATTCGTGTCGCAATGGCGCAGTCCTCGGCAGATTCCTTGAGCTCATACACCTTGGGGTCATGCTTTGGAAAGCGGCATTGGCGGCCGGACTTGTCTCGATATGCATCGGGCTCGCGATCGATCAAGGCATTCAGCATGCGTTTGGTTCGTCGAACGGTGAATTTGCGGAGCTCAAGTCGCAACTGCTCCGCTTCCGATGACGTAAGCGAGCGACGTAGGTTGGGTCTACCGAGCATTCGCTTGAATGCGACTAGCGTTGATTCATCGAGATTGTCGGCACCGAGTACATCTGCTACTCGCAGGAGGTCTGTGACTCCGCGGTTGATGGGGGTGGCGGTTAGCATCACGACATGGTCTGCCATGTTGCGTAACAGGAGCTGAGTTCTTTGAGATACCAGGTTGAGGAAATTGTGGCCTTCATCCACGCACAGCATCTGAGCCCGCTTGAGCTCCTCCACTCGGAGCTCATGGTGCTTGCTCTTGCTATGGCTGAGCGCGCCGTGAGACCGCACATCTAGGTGGGCACCGCTGCGCGATACCTCAAGTTCCCAGTTCTCAACTACGGTTGGCGGGGCAATCATCAAAGCCTTGCCATGCCATAGCCGGCCAGAACGAACAATTTGGTCATGAATTGCACCTACCAGATAGACGCCCATCCGTGTCTTACCGGCGCCAGTCGCATCCGCGACGAGCACGCTCCCTCGTTGATCAAGAATGGCGAGTGCCTGTGCAATGCCCTGTTTCTGACTGGGCCATAGGCTGCTGGCGTCGCTGAGGTAGTCTTCCTTGAGATACTCCTGCGCCCATTCGCCTTCCAATAGTTCTGCGCAGGCGCGTGCCAACGCCTCGTCCCAATACACTGGCTTGAGCAGTGCCTCTAGCAGCGCAATCAGGCGATCGTTGTAGGGTTTGCCCAGCTTCCAGAATCCTTCAGCGATCTGCTGCAGCTCGCGATACCTGTCGGGCTCACCGTCGAATGTAAAACGTGCGTTGGCTTCGTGCTGAGTGAGAAGTCCTGGGTTTGTGAAGTTGCTGGAGCCGACCGTCGCAGCCTTGTCCCCGCAGTAGATTTTAGCGTGCAGCATGCGATTGCCACGCACGTATCTCGCTTCGATACGACCGGAGCGCAGACTGTCTATCGCGCGGATCAACGCGGCCGAACGTACGAGAGAGATTCCTCGCGCTAGCCAGTATTTTTCCGCCTGCGCGGGCAGGTCGTCATCTGAGATTGAGTATTCGGTGCGACGCGACGCAAACGGTTCGTTGCCGATCAGAAACCGGACTTGTTCTGGACCTGTGCCGGAGGCGAAATCTAGAAACCTATCTAGGCTCGCGTAGCCGGCAATGATCAATGGATGCGCGGAATCACGCAGGTCCTGGAAGACCCAGTTCTCGACGCGCTCGCCAGCGTCGTTCAGCGGAAAGCGCCCTGGCGTGGGCGAATTGAGTGATAACTCTCCGTCCAGAGAAGTCCCTGGAGCGAACAATGACAACGTCTTTGTGTCACGCGATCGCCGCCGCATCTGACACGATTTCCTTTCGTTGCCGCGCTCAAGGCGCGCTTAGTTCGCCAATCGAGTCTAACGATTTACGCGCTACCGAGGCTGCAGCCAACCGTTGATACAGTCAACAGCGAATTAGCCATAATGCGGACAGCGTATTGCACGTGAACGCAGCAAGTCAGATGGTCTTAGTGCGGCGACATCGCGTGTCAGCATGAGTATTGGGCGTGAGCCATCCTGAGATGGCCAAGTGATCACTGGACTCGTGACTGCTCTGCGAGCGAGAAGGCGGGCCGCATCAGCTCCTGCTGACGCTCAGGGATTCCCAGTGCCTTTGCCTCCTTCGGCCAGCGCTGCACTGACTTCTGGACTTTACCAATGATGTCGCGGGCCCGATCTATGCGCAGTCCGTAATACTCCGCCGCGGATTCGGCGACGTCGAGGCTCAGCGTCGCGTTTGTTTCGTCAACTGCGAGACTTAGCTGGCGGCGCTGAGGATTTGGATTGATGTCAAAGATGGGGGAAAGAACGACACCAGTGCCGCCGACAATAAAGCCATGGTTGCGAAGGTGGTCGTCAGTGTTCGAGATGCAGATGCTGAACACCACGCGCCGGAATAGCTCCTCGCAATCCGCTTGCGTCTGCGCTCCACGAGATTGCATAAGATCAACTAGCTCGAGATAGCTTGCATCATTGTCGCCGTCTGAGCGCTGAAGAAGCGTCATTGCGGAGACGAATGCGAGACGACTGCCCTTCGGTGTTCGATCGAATCTTTGCGCAATGAATGTGTGTCCATCCGGTGTGAAGCGAACCGTCCGGGTAGGTGGGACGCGAATGCCTGCGTTCTTTGCGAGTGCGTGGGCGACCATTTCCCATGCGCCTACATCCCATTCATCCTGACCACTTGGGAACTTGGCAATGCACAGCTGGCCATGCTCATCGAGCACCGATGCCTTCGGGCGCGCGCCGCCTAGCGAGCTGCCCGGTGCGAGCAGCTGATCTAGCGCCGCCTTTAGGCTGTTGTCATCGGGGGCGCGGTCCTCCTCGATGACACGAGCGGCAGCTTGTAGCTCACGAAGCGAGGCTAGCGGCGGAGCCTTGTTTGTCGATGAGTCATCAAGAAACGGCGAGTCCAGATGGGCTCTGAACCGCAGTGCTCCCAGTCGTGAGAAGTCGTGAACGCCGAGTAGGTAGTCCCATTCCATCAACGTACGTGCGGGTCGTTTCTCTTGTGTGGCCAGCAGTGCTTCGCGACGTTGCATGAGTGTGCGGCCCCATCGATCAGGCGCTGAGTCCATGAAAATTCCGAACTGGGCGCGGCCAGCGGATGGATATGTTCGGCCTGGTGCGGGGAGCAGGTCGGGATCGAGGGCGATCGGATCGCGACGCGTGAGCCAGTCGGGATCAAACTCGAACGAATACACTTCGCCGCCGCGCGCAGTCTGCCGATGCAGAATACCCATTCTGCGTTGACCGAGGTCTTCGACATCCAAGATGACGTCGACTTGCTGAAGTCCGCGGCTGCTCATCACGGACTCGCTTTCTTCCGTTGCGCTCGCCGTGGCTGCTTGAGAGCCATGTCCTGTAGACGTCTGCCAAGCTCATCATCCTTTGCGATGAGGGCGAGGTCGGTCTCGAGTCCCAGTGCCTGTAGAACGCGTGCATAGATGCCGATCGACACGGCGGGGTCGCCCTGTTCAACGCGGCCGAGTGTTTTACGGGTTATGCCTGCGCGTTGAGCGATTGTTTCAGCGGCGTAGGCACGTCGCAGCCGGGCCTGACGTAGGCGATCGCCCAGGGTCGCCAACTCGCGCTGGATACGGGGCAGGATTGTCGGGGTGGTACGCGGCATAATGGGTAATAAATTACCCAAATTAAGCTAAGATGTCCAATATATAACCCATTGGCGATGCCGCTCCTAAGGCGCTGCTAGATCGAGTGTGAGAGCAGCACCCTTGCAGCGACATATAGATAGGCGTCGGGGCCGCTCGCGACAAAGGGTATTCGCAATTCCTGGCGCGGAGGTGCTGCTAGCGGCCTGGTCCAGCATCGGTTACTTCAATCGCGCAGTTTCCCCGGTCGACTCGAGTGCCATATGGAAGTATCTTTGCGACTCGGATCAATGAATTAGAACGATAAAGCGGGCTGAATCCTAGGCTTCCAGAGCCAGGCCAGACGGGACGCATGGCAGGGGCGAAGACGCACATCTCGAACTTCTCGCATCTGGCTGTCCATGACGAACAGCTGGCGAGGCTGGGCGCGCTCGCCGAACACTACTTCCCTGACGATCCCAACACCTGTCTGCTGAAGCTGCGACAGCTCGGCGAGCTGCTCGCCCAGGACATTGCTTCCCGGTTCGGTCAGATGCCAACCATCGAAGAGAAGCAGGTCGATCTGTTGCGTCGGCTGCAGGCGGTTGGCGCTGTTCCTCGCGAAGTGGGCGACTTGTTCTATCAGATCCGCAAGGCAGGCAACGACGCGAGTCACGGCCTGCGCAACGATCACGGCACCGCCCTCGCTGCGTTGAAGGTCAGTTGGCAGCTGAGCGTCTGGTTTCATCGCACCTTCGGTAGTGCCAGCTTCAAGTCTGGGCCGTTCGTCCCTCCGCGTGCTCCAGAGGACGAATCGGCCGCGTTGGGCGAGGAGCTCGATCGGCTGCGTTCCGAGTCGAAGCAAGTTCGCGAGCAGCAAACTCTCGTTGCCGCGCAGGTCCAGTCGCTGGAAGCGCAACTGAGGCAGGCGGAATCCGATCGATCGATCTGGGAGCAACTTGCCACCGAGACCGAACGGGCGAACGCAGCGTTGCAGCGCAAGTTCGCCGAGCAACAGGCCGCGGCCTTCGCCGCACCGGCTCAGCAGGTACGCGATCTGGTCGCGGCATCCAACACAGCAGCGAAACAGATCGAGCTCGATGAATTCGAGACCCGTCGCAAGATCGATCAGCAGTTGCGCGACGCTGGGTGGGAAGCGAACAGCGAAGAACTCGATTTCCGGAAGGGCGTTCGCCCGCAGGCCAGTCGCTATCTCGCCATTGCGGAGTGGCCCACATCGAGCGGACCGGCGGACTACGCACTGTTCGACGGCATGCAGCTCATCGGAATTGTCGAGGCCAAGCGCGATCGCAAGAGTGCTGCATCAGCGTTGAATCAGGCAAAGCGGTACGCGAGGCACATCAGCCTCGTCGAAGGCATGAAGGCGCCCGAATCCTGGGGCGACTATCGAGTGCCGTTCGCGTTCGCAACCAACGGCCGGCCGTATCTGGAGCAAATCAAGGAAGCATCAGGGATCTGGTTCGCTGACCTGCGTACCGGCGAACCCGACCGCGCGCTCAACGGCTGGTACTCGCCACAAGGCTTGCGCGATCTCTACCGTCAGAATCGCCAACAAGCTGAGATCCAACTCGACAACATCGGTTTCGACTTCGGCTTCGAAATCCGGTCTTACCAGCGCAAAGCCATCGAAGGCGTCGAAGCCGCTATCAAGGAAGGCAAGCGCTCGGCGCTCGTGGCGATGGCCACCGGCACAGGCAAGACGAAGACCTGCATCGGCCTCGTGTACCGCCTGCTCAAGGCGGGGCGATTCCGTCGCGTGCTGTTCTTGGTTGATCGATCCGCGCTCGGCGAGCAGGCGGAAGATTCCTTCGGCGAGACGCGCGTAGATACGGTCCAGACATTCGCGGATACGTTCGGCGTTAAAGGGGTCGATGCGACCACGCCGGACACCGCAACGCGCGTTCACATTGCGACGGTTCAGGGGATGGCGCGGCGTGTTCTGGGCGATCCCGACAAGGCTCCGTCCGTGGATACGTACGATTGCATCGTTGTGGACGAGTGTCATCGCGGCTACCTGCTCGATCGGGAGATGTCGGAAACCGAGCTGACGTTCCGCGATGAAAGCGAGTACATCTCGATTTATCGCCGCGTCCTCGATCATTTCGACGCTGTCAAAGTGGGGCTGACAGCAACTCCGGCGCTGCACACCACCCAGATTTTCGGGGATCCGGTGTACGTCTACACATACCGCGAGGCTGTCCTCGATGGGGTGCTGGTCGACCACGAACCGCCGATCCTCATCCAGACGGAACTCTCGCAACGAGGTATCGAGTACAAGCAAGGCGAGCAGGTTCAGGTCTACAAGCCCGAGACCGGCCAGGTCGACCTGTTCCATACGCCTGACGATCTCAAGTTTGACGTCACGGAGTTCAATCGCAAGGTCATCACCGAGTCATTCAACCGGGTCGTGATCGAAACGCTGGCGGAACGGATCAGTCCATTCGGCCCTGACAAGACGCTGGTCTTTTGCGCTACCGACGATCATGCGCAGATGGTGTGCCGGCTGTTCCGCGAAGCCTATGCGCGCCACTATGGCGCCGACTTTCGTAGCGAGATGGTGGAGAAGATCACGGGCAGGATCGACCAGCCGCTCAAAATGATCCGCCGCTACAAGAACGATGCGTTCCCCGCGATTGCCGTCACCGTCGACCTTCTCACCACGGGCATCGATGTGTTGCCGATCGTGAATCTCGTGTTTCTGCGCATGGTGTCGAGCCGCATCCTGTTCGAGCAGATGAAGGGCCGCGCCACGCGGCGTTGCGACAGGATTGGCAAGGAAGCTTTCCGCATCTACGACGCGGTGGGGGTGTGCGAGAACATGCGCCACGTCTCGACTATGGAGCCGGTGGTCCAGAATCCCTCGATCAGCTTCGCCCAACTCGCGAATGAGCTGCAGCAGGCCGATCCACTACCGGACGCGCAGCAACTGATTCGCGATCAGTTCGTCGCCAAGCTCCAGCGTCGCGCTAGGGGCCTGACGGAGGAACAACGGCAAGTATTCACAGAGCGTGTAGGCAAGAGCGCCGCCGAGGTGGCTACAGCCATGCACCACTGGTCGCCGACACAGTTGCGCGAATGGCTCGGCCATCATCAGTGGGTTCCCGAATGGCTGGACGCGGTTCGTTCTGGGAAGGGAGGTCGCCTCGTGATCTCTCAGCACGAGGACGCACTCGTATCCGTCGAGCCCGGCTATGGCAGCGCCGAGGACTATCTCGCGTCCTTCACCGAATGGGTTCGCTCTCACAGCAACACCGTGCCTGCGATCATCGCGCTCACTACCCGTCCTCGCGAGCTGAAGCGCAGCGACCTGAAGGACCTGGCCGTGCGCCTGCAGATCGACGGCTTCGATGAACGCGCGCTGGCCGATGCCTGGAAGCGCAAGACCAACCGCGACATTGCGGCCAGTATCCTTGGATTCGTGCGACAGGCGGCGTTAGGCGATGCGCTCGTACCATTCGACCAGCGCGTCGACGATGCGCTCGCCGCTATCCGCTCGAGACGCCAGCTCACCCCCATGCAGACGCAATGGCTCGACAAGCTGGGCAAGCAGCTGAAAGCGAACGTCGTCCTCGATCGTGACACCATCGATCAGGGCGCACTGAGCACGCAAGGTGGATTCCGACGCATCGACAAGGAATTCAATGGCGGGCTGACCGAAGTATTGGCTGAACTGAATGAAGCCGTATGGTCGCCCCCCAAGTTGCGCCGCGTAAATGATCAGGGGGACCGATGAGCAGAGGTCAGAGTGCAATGAACGTTGCAGATAGGCTCAAGAAACTGGAGCGAGAGATAGAGGACTTCGCTGCACAGAATCCTTCGCTTGCTCCTGACAACCAGTTTGTGGCGTGGTTTCTGCGCGCATATCTCACGGATAGCGACCCTGCGGCCTTGGAGAGTGTTACCGGCGGCTCTCGCGACAAGAGTGTGGATGCGGTTTTTATTGATGATCGGGCGCAGGTTGTTTACCTGGTTCAAGCGAAGTACCGGCGAAAGAACTTTGGAGTCCCTGAGTCTCGCGCTTCCGTAATCGATTTTGCGAATCTCGCTAGTGTCGTTTCGGACCCCGATGCTGCCGAGTTCTCTTCCTATTTGAAGGGGATGGAGCCCAACGCCGCTGAGTTGCTGAAGTCTGCGCGTCAGAGGGTGGCCCGAAAGGGATATCGCGTAGTGCTGGTGTTCGTCACCCTGGCTAAATGTTCCGATGCCACGGAGCGGGATGCGAGGCAAACCGTGAGGAGGGCTGGCGGCGGATGTTCCATAGAGATACTGGACGGAACGCGATGTCTTGTACTGCTGCAAGACTACCTTGATGGAGCAGCGCCTCCCATCCCGACGCTTGACGTCCCAATCGAAAGTGGCCCCGGGGTGAAAGTCAATGGTGTTTTGCAGCGGTTTGATTCGAAGAACAACATGGAATCCTGGGTTTTTTCTGCATCGGGGGATGCCATAGCTCACATATTCGAGGTAGGCGGACGACGATTGTTCGCCCGGAACATACGTGGCTTTCTCGGGGAAGGGACGTCGGTCAATGAAGGAATGAAGCGTACGCTTGCAGCCGAACCGGACCAGTTCTTCTATTACAACAACGGGATAACCATCATCTGCGATCGGGCTGAGAAGGTTAGTCACCGGGGCACCGATGTCATTCGGGTACGGAACCCTCAAGTCATCAATGGCCAGCAGACTTCAAGGGTGCTGGCGGAGGCAGCTACAAATCGGGCGGCCAGCGTTCTTGTTAAGGTTATTCAAGTGCCTCGTGATCCGCTGAAGGACGGAGCTTCTTTCGATGGGCTTGTGGGTCGAATCGTGCAGGCGACGAACTGGCAGAACGCAATAAAGCCATCAGACCTGATGGCTAATGACCGGCGACAGCTGGAGATTGAGAAGGAATTGAGGCGTCGCGACTATTTGTACGCCCGCAAGCGGCAAACAAAGGGTGAGCTGAGGGCACAAGTTCGAGGCAAAAAATACTTGGTCATAAACAAGGAGGAGCTGGCGCAAGCGGTCGCCGGTTGCGAGCTTGACCCAGTCATCGCGCGATCTGGCAAGGACAATCTTTTTGTCGAAGGTGTCTACGATGATGTCTTCCCAAACTCGAAAGCTGAGTTCTACCTTCCGCGATACTGGTTGTTCAAAGAAGTCACGAAGGGTGCCCGCCATGCGCCCCAGCGTGGGTACACGAAGTGGATGGTGCTTGGGTTCGTCTGGGACAAGCTAAGAGGCAAAATTCGACGCGATAGAGAAATGTTGAAGTTCGTCGAGATGTGCCGGTGTGAGAGAGAAGCGTTGCTCAAGCCACTGGGCCGCCTTATTGGGCTAACCTATGTGCAGGCTATCGCGTACTACCGGGCGAATCGCGGAAGCGGAGACTCGGAGCAGGATATCTCGTTGTTCTTTCGAAGTAAGAGGGGACGTGACAAAGAGTTCCTGCGGCACTGGGCTACGTGCCCTGCGAGCTATAGTGAACGCGTAGACAAAGAGCTTGGTCGCATTGCCCGAGCTATCCAGCTCAGTCCGTAGTCAACTTGCATGCTTTCCCAATACATACTTAGGACGAAATGAACCAAGTCACCCAAGACATCGGCCAGAAGCTCTGGAACCTCTGCAATCTGCTGCGCGACGACGGCGTCACCTACCACCAGTACGTCACCGAACTCACATACCTGCTGTTCCTCAAGATGGCCAAGGAAACTGGCCAGGAAGAGAAGATCACCGCGAAGTATCGGTGGGACGTCGTCGAAAAGAAGGCGCGTGACGCTGACCTCGACGGCTACAAGGAAATGCTCCTGAACCTTGGCCGCACGACCAACGTGCTGGTCAAACAGATCTTCGCCAACGCCACCACCGCCATCCGCAAGCCCAAGACCTTGAGCGAACTGGTCAATGCCATCGACGAACTCAACTGGTACAGCGTCGACCGCGAACAGATGGGCGACCTATACGAAGACCTGCTCGAACGCAACGCCAGCGAAAAGAAGTCCGGCGCCGGTCAGTACTTCACGCCGCGCCCTCTGATCGACGCGATGGTCGCCGTGATGCAGCCGGGCCTCGATGACGTGATCCAGGATCCCGCCGCTGGTACTGCGGGATTCCTCATCTCGGCATGGCAGTACATCAGCAAGCATCACGACCTCGACAGCCTCAAGGTCGAGAAGATCCAGAAGCTGCGACGCAACTTCCACGGCATGGAGCTGGTGCAGGACGCGCATCGTCTCGCGCTCATGAACCTGATGCTGCACGGCTTCGAGCATGTCGACGGCATGCACCTGGGCGACACGCTCACCGACGAAGGCGCAAAGCTCCTGCCGTCCGCCAATCTCATCCTGACCAATCCGCCCTTCGGCACCAAGAAGGGCGGAGGCGTGCCCTCGCGCAGCGACTTCGTCTTCCTCACCAGCAACAAGCAGCTCGCCTTCGTCGAACACATCTACAAGAACCTGAAACCCGGCGGCCGCGCCGCCGTCGTCGTGCCCGACAACGTGCTGTTCGAAGGCAACACCGGCGTCGACATCCGCCGCGACCTCATGAACAAGTGCCACCTGCATACGATCCTGCGCCTGCCCACTGGCATCTTCTATGCGCAGGGGGTGAATACCAATGTCCTGTTCTTCACCAAGGTGTCGGAAAGCGCGGTCGACAGCACGAAGGAAGTCTGGGTCTACGACCTGCGCGCCAACATGCCCGCATTCGGCAAGCGCACGCCGCTCACGCGCGAACACTTCAAGGAATTCGAGAGGGCGTTCGGCAAGGATCAGTGCGGTGAACCGAAGAGCCTGGCGAAGCGCAAGGACGAAGGCGAGCAGGGCCGCTTCCGCAAGTTCACGCGCGAGGAGATTGCGAGGCGCGGCGACAGCCTGGATATCGCGTGGCTGCGCGATGAGAGTGAAGGCAGTGGCGAGGAATTGCCCGAGCCGGCCGTGCTGGCGCGCGAGGCGATGGCGGAGCTGGAGGGGGCGATTGGGGATTTGAGGAGAATATTGGTGCAGTTGGGGGAGGAAGAGGCATCAGAGGTGGGTGAGGTGGTGGCGTGAGTTCGGCTGCCTGGAACTACCAACCACTCGGGGATGTCGCCGAACTGATCACTGGGCCGTTCGGCAGTTCGCTCAAGAAGCACGACTATGTGCTCGGCGGCATCCCTATCATCAATCCAATGCACATAGAGCGTGGTCGGCTCGTTCCAACACCGGCTATGACGGTGTCGCCAAAGACCGCTTCGCGACTCGACACCTTTCGGTTGCATACGGGCGACGTGGTCATCGGGCGGAGGGGCGAAATGGGCCGATGCGCGGTTGTTACAACGGAAAACAACGGCTGGCTCTGCGGAACGGGCTCGTTGATCGTCAGGCCGAGTCGGGATGTCTACGCTCCATACTTACAGCGCTTCCTCTCCAGTCCTGAGGTTGTGGCAGTCCTGGAGGGCGCATCAGTCGGATCGACGATGGTCAATCTCAATCAACGGATCATGCGGAACCTTGAGGTTCCGCTTCCGCCGCTCGCGGAACAAAAGCGCATCGCCGACAAACTCGACCGGCTGCTCGCCGCCGTCGACACCTGCAAGACCCGCCTCGACGCCATCCCCGCCATCCTCAAACGCTTCCGGCAATCGGTGCTCTCGGCCGCGACGAGCGGGGAGTTGACGGAGGGGTGCGCGTCACTCGATGAATGGGAAGAGGCTGAATTCGGCGACGTGCTCATTGAACTGCGAAACGGGCTATCTCCTAAACCGCGCGAGCAACCGCCGGGTACCCCTATCCTGCGGATAAGCTCAGTAAGGCCGGGCGAAATAGATCAGTCAGATGTTAGATACCTCGACGCAGACGATGAAACCATCGAACGCTACAGGCTTCGGCCCAAGGATCTGCTATTCACGCGATACAACGGGACACT
This sequence comes from Povalibacter uvarum, assembly GCF_014202975.1. Classification (GTDB taxonomy): domain Bacteria; phylum Pseudomonadota; class Gammaproteobacteria; order Steroidobacterales; family Steroidobacteraceae; genus Steroidobacter; species Steroidobacter uvarum. Next base: position 15,437 of record NZ_JACHHZ010000006.1, on the reverse strand, counting down.
CGAGTTTGTTGGTGTTTGCGCGATGTACCGCAGGCATGCGTCGACGATTCTCTATCCTGACAAGTTGATCCGGGCGCGCGTCGACACAAGAAAGGTACTGCCCGAGTTCGTCGAGTTGTGGTTTGCAGCACCCAAGCAGCGTTCGGCTATCGAAAGTCTCGTTCGATCAAGCGCCGGACAGAAAGGGGTTTCTGGCGCCGACTTGAAACGCCTTCCCATTCGACTTCCGACGTTGAGGGAGCAGCAAAGGATTGTTGCATTTGTAGCGTCCGCTCTGGAATCCGCGGCGGCTGTTGAAGCGAAGGCAGCAGCGGGGAGTGTGCGATCAGAGCGGCTAGACAAAGGCCTCTTGAGGATAGCCTTCTGCGGAGACCTCGCCTCATGAGGGCGTCAGGTAACCCGAGAAGATCGTTCAGGGTGGTTCATGCCGGCTCATAAACTGCACATCGCGGGCAAGCTAGTGCGCTTGCACGGCTCCTTGGCAGCTCCGGATTTCCGAACACAGCGTGTCCTCTGCTCAGATCCCTGGGATTTTGTCGCGCTGTGGCTAAAGCGCGAGCACAAGAAGGCCGCCTTGTTCTATTGGGAGCAGTCACGTCACTTTTTTGAGGCGTCTAGTTCATTGCCGGCCTTGTCTGCACCACTGACTTCGTACTACTGCTTCTTGAACGCGACGAAGGCCTTGCTTTCATCCAAGGGACAGGTGTTCACCGAAAGCCACGGTGTAGGAGGTAGATCGAAGGCCGGCCATAAGTCACTCTCCAATGAGATCGTCGACTTCCAGGGAGGCGGGATACTCCCAGCGCTGTGCGCTTACCTGGAGGAGCCAAATAATGCGGGAAAGGATTTCACGCTTCAGGATCTACTTTGGCAGATGCCATTTATTCATCGCGCATACTGCCTCACGTACAAAGGTGCAACTGAGCTCTTTATTCCGCTGAAGGACAACTGCTTCATGCGGCTGGATGACTCGAAGGAAGCGTGGTTTCAGGCGGAAGTGGATCGGCGGTATGTGAACGCACACACTACGCGAATGATTCAACCTGGCTTCGAGCTTTTCGAGCTGGAGCAGAAGTACTATATCCGTCGCAAACGTCGATTCAGATGGTCGGGCCGCGCCGTCGAGACGAGCATCACCAAGTTCAAGAAGTACCACAAGACAATCAGGCGCCGGATCATTCCGATCTATTCATCCGAGAACCGTTGGTACTTAAAGAAGTCAGTAGCGGGTCACGGCAAGCTTGTGAACTCACAGATGGTCCTTGTGTTCGCGGCCATGCATAGACTGAGTGAGCTCAGCCGATATGATCCCGTCGCATTCGCCGGTCACTTCAATGTCAATCACAACTGGCTTCTGTCTGAGTTCATCCGTGCGGCGCCCGCACAGTTCGTCTATGGCATGGCTTCCGAAATCACCGGTTTGGAGTTCATTCGCCCAGACGCCTTCTGAAATGGGCGATGGGGTAGGAGATAGATCGCTTTCTGAATGCAGGCGCTTCGAGGTTGGGTCTCTGCACTCTGCGATCCTTGCTGCAAGTAATGTCGCTCGCGATCCGCGATGGTTTTTTCAGGAGAATTCAGCTTGACAGACGAGGTCGAACTTTCGGTCTGCATGTGTGGTCACCGAACCTCTGGGAGAAGGTAGGCAATGGCACTGAAACGAAAGAAGTTCAAAGAGATCAATCTGGCGGATGCGTTCTTTGATTCGCTGAAGGCGGACTACAAGGAGTTCGGCGAGTGGTTCGCCAAGAAGGGCGAGCACACAGCATACGTTTTCCATGGCGAAGACGAAGCCATCCAAGCGTTTCTGTACCTAAAGGTGGAAGAGGATGCGCTGGACGATCTGACGCCTGGCCTGCCCGCTGCCCGTCGCCTGAAGGTCGGAACAATGAAAGTCAATCCACACGGAACTCGAATGGGCGAGAGGTTGGTGAAGAAGATCTTCGATCACGCCGTCGAGGAGAACGTGTCACAGATGTATGTGACAATCTTTCCGAAGCACGCCGCCCTCGTGGCACTCTTTCGCCGCTACGGCTTTGCGAAGATCGCTGACAAGCATACGGCCAACGGATCCGAGGATGTTCTTGCCCGTAACCTCAATAATGAATCCAAAGACATCCTTTACCGTTATCCCTCGGTATCGCTCTCATCTCCGGCCTATCTTCTGTCTCTATATCCGGTATGGCACACACGCTTGTTGCCGGATTCCATTTTGAAGACAGAGAAGGCAGCGATCATCGAGGATGTCTCGCACACCAACAGCATCCACAAGGTTTATCTTGCCGCTATGAAAGGGATGGACGTGCTGAAGGCGGGTGATCTGCTGATGATCTACCGGACCAACGATGGTGCTGGTGCGGCATACTACCGTTCCGTAGCGACTTCAATATGCGTCGTGGAGGAATACAGATCCATTCACTCGTTCCGTAACGAAAACGACTTCCTGAGTTACTGCCAGTCGTACAGCGTATTCACAGATGAGGAACTGACTTCCTTTTGGAAGTATAAGAAGTACCCACACGTCATTCGGTTCACGTACAACATTGCGATGCCGAGGCGAGTAACGCGAGGAGAATTGATCGATTCAGTGGGTCTAGATGCGAACGCGTATTGGGGCTTCATGCCCATTACCGGCAACCAACTGAGAGCAATAGCTGACCTAGGGGAAGTGAATGAAAGTCTTATTGTCGATTAAGCCTGAGTACGCGGAGAAGATTCTGAACGGTGAAAAGCGCTTCGAGTTTCGCAAGTCCATCTTCCGGAATGAGCGGGTTTGCACGGTTGTCATCTACGCCACCATGCCTGTGGGGAAGGTAATCGGCGAGTTTCGAGTGTCATCGATCATCGAGGCGCGTCCAAGTGCCCTTTGGAAGCGAACGTCGCACGCGGCAGGGATATCAGAGCAGTATTTCAAGGAATACTTCGCAGGTAGGACGCGTGCCTATGCGATCGGCGTTGATCAGCCGAAGCGCTACAAGAAGCCTATTGAACTCAGCAGGCTCATCGAGCGGGCGGTTCCGCCGCAATCGTTTTGCTACGTGTGAGCAGGGGATTCGACTGATTTCGGGCCGGGAAACGGGAATAGAGTTCGAACAGCCTCGACTTGTGAGGAACCAGCAGAAGCATGGAAACTCAAGTCCGCACCCCTCAGATGATCTTCATTCAGCCCCAACGCTGATCGTCCCTTTGTTCAAGCGCCCTTAAGTCTGGAACGAAGAGAACCAGAGCGCGGGGCATCTAGTAGCAGCATCGACCGAGAACTTCGAACGATAGTGCGACGCGCAGACAAGGAGACGAAGGAGCGCCTGAAGCGGTCGGCGCCCCCACAGCCCATCTGATATTTAGCCCAGAACCTAGCGCCTGATGTGCCGAACACCTGATTGCAACGTCAGTCACCCACACGTGGCGGCCAATTCGCTGACTGACAAAGAAATCCAGCTGTGAGGCCGCAACCAACTCCCGACCACCTGATCGATGCCGCAGGTGATTACAGCTGGGAGACGAGGGGAACCGAGAAGTGCGAAAGCACGTCAGTCTTCAGACAATCCGACGCAAAGTCCCGACCACCTGATGCCACCGAACACCTGATGTACTCGGAATTTTTGTGGGGAAATTGTGGGACTCGACCCTGATTTACGATGCTTCCAGCGGGCGATTGCAACGGGCGCCGCGCGGAATGATTTGCTGAAAAATCGATTCGAATCAGCGAGCTGCCCGCGTTGAGCTTCTCTGGCACTTTCAGCCGAAAAATCCCCTGATTTCAATTTGTAATCAGAGGGTCGGGTTCGAGTCCCTTAGCTGCACAATTTGCTCAAAGCAGATCAGTCGCTCGACGAGCTAGCAACCTTGGGGATTCTCTTGGCAAGCCTCAGAGTTGTAGCGAGCCTCGAGTAGAACTGACATCGCGGACCCTATCTCCTCGCGAGTCCCTCCCGCGTGCCAACGTCATCGCAGACCGTAGGCAACGAGCTCGCGCTTGGAAAGTTGCCGCTTGCTGACCCCATACCTGTTGCGTACTCCGTACACACGCTCCCGCTCGTCCTCGACCCCATCGTCCTGCCACACCTCTCGTCTCAGAATCGCGTCGTATCGCTTGTCACGAATCGTGTGCGTCACCCGACGACCCTTGACCACTACCTCCCTGGTCCGTGCCGGAGGTACGACGCTGGTCGTCACTTGAAACCAGATCCTCTCGAGGAGATGCAGCTGCGTGTCTTTGTCGATCGTGCGACGGCGCGTGGCGATATCAGCCAGCGCGCGTTTCACGTCCTCCAGGCGTTCACGGCGCCAGGCGCGATACCATTTGTTGATCCGGATCAGGCCGGATCGCGGATCGACATACAGTTCCTGGTGCAGCGCGCCGTCGTCCGGCCAGAACCTGTAGCGCTGCGCCAAGTCGATCAGCTTTCCATCGCGTAACCCGACCTTCGTTGCGATGAAATCATCGATGTGCTGACGGATGTGCTGTTGCACTGTGTTGCGGCCATCGATGCCGGCGCAGATTTCGCTGAACACCTTGTTCCATGGGCGCCCCACCTGCGCCCGCAGGTATCTGCGCAGCGGTGCGAGGTTCTCATTGAGACCGCGATAGCCGTAGCCCGCACGCATGCCCAGTGATGCGGGTCCGTCGAAGTCATTTCGGCGTCGTGCCGCGGCGTTATAGCCAGACTGGCCGCGTCGCGGCCGTTCGACGATGACCTTGTACATATCTTCACGCATAACTACTCCGATGATTTGTGTTTTGTGAGTGTGATACCTCGCTGTTCCAGGAATGCCCGGCCACCATCGGCCGGGCTTCCGTTTCGATGCTCGAGCGCTCTTTAGTTCGAGGGAACGTTGATTCGCACGACATCCTTGAGCACGCCGTCGAGGCCGCCGAAGACGGTGAGCTTGTCCACCTTCTCCGTGACCTTCTCCAGCGTTTCCAGCTCCTTGAGACGCAGCAGCGTCGGATTCTCATCCATGAGGCGCGCCGTGTTCAGGAGCGAACGCGTTGCCGCGGTCTCTTCACGACGCTTGATCAGGTTCGCCTGTGCAACCTTCTCGGCTTCCACGACGCGGTTGAGAATTTCCTTCATCTCACCCGGCAGGATCACGTCCTTGATGCCGACGCTCGCGAGCTTGATGCCGTGCTGCTCGATCTTGCCGCGCGCCGACGCCTGGATCTCGCGATCCAGGTCGCCCTTGGCGCCCAGCAGTTCATCGAGCGTGCGAGCACCGATCGCCTCACGCAGCGCGAACTGCAGTTCCTTGTAGATGTACTCCACAAAGTTCTGCAGGATCGCACGGGCCGTGATGACGTCTTCCACCTGCCATAGGGCAGTGAGGTTGATGCGCAGGCTGACCTTGTCCTTCGTCAGGATGTCCTGACCCGCGACTTCCATGGTTTGCACGCGGCGATCCACGAGCTCGAACTTGATCGTGCGCTGGAACTTCCAGAACACGTGCAGGCCCGGCTCGAGCAGCTTGACGAACTTGCCGTCCACGATCAGCAGAGCGACCGAGGTATCCGGCACTTCGATCGAGCTCACGGCCTCCGTAGCCTGCGCCAGTAGCGGCTGCTTCGCGCGAGCGAGCAGCTTGGCCACCGGTGCCGCAACTTCGGGTTCACCCGCGAGATCGATCTTCTCTACCTTCACCTCAATCGGACCCTTCCAGTAGAGCTGACGCTTGCCCGGTGCGAGCAGGCCGGCGAGCTTGCCGTTCTTGTAGACCAGGCCTGCTTCGGTGTCCGTCAGTTCGACGATGTCGAAGTGCTTCTCAATCGTCTCGCGCGCTTCCTTCACCAGGAAGTCAACGCGCGCGTGTTCGAACTCCGGGACCGTGAGGTCATAGAGCTGCGCCTGGGTGTCGCTCATCGGCGCGATGAGCCAGTGCTTGCCCGGCTCCAGCACACCTGCAAAGGTCTTGTTCTTCCAGACCAAGGCACGTTCATGCTGGGCGACTGTGATTCGCTTCATTGTCATGTCGTTTCTCCTTCTTGTTTCATCGCCCAATGCCGCCACTGGCCCATCCAGCGACAGCAATTCTTGAATAGGTCCGAAGCCACCCCGCACCTACCGCACGGGGATCGCGGTCAACGTGTCCGTCGCCGGCGAGAACACGATCGTCATCGTTCGCGCCTGCCTGGCACGAACGCTTCTTCGACCGCCTTCGCGCCTGACCGGGCGCACGTCGAACATCGACGCACAGGCGTGGTACGCGCTGCGATGTGATCGATGCCCACTTGCGTGAGCACGATCAGGGATCGCTGGGGCGCCTCGGATGCGAGGCTTGCGCCTCGCGGTGAGGATGCATCTGGCATCCACGGGGGATTCGAACCCCGACCTTTCGGCCTTACCAGTAACGACTTATCAGGTCGTTGCAATAGAGGGAGTCGAACCCTCGACACAGCAGTTGTGAGCTGCTTGCTCTATCCAGACTGAGCTACATTGCAGTGGTGGTTGTGGTTGCGTCTGACGCGGGTACACCCGGACAGCAGCGCTGCCGCGTGCCAGTGTGGTTCGAACCACAACCGCTGGCGTCAAACGTAGGCCAGGACCTCGGTGACGATGGGCGCGCGTGGCGCCCATCAGAATTCTTGAAGATCGAGTACAGTTGCGGATGGCGGCAGAGACTGCAGCCATCCGCTTCATCTCTCATAGTGGTGACGGCCGGAACCGTCGAAGTGCCCGGACTTCAGGCAACAATTCTTGAATCGCTGTCCAGAGTCGCAAGGGCATGGGTCATTGCGACCCAGCTTCTCGAATCAACTCCTTGTCTCCGTGCACGATGCGCGTGCCTCGCTTGACGCGGCTTTCGGATGGATAGCCGTTACGCCGCTTGCTCATCACTTCGAAAGAACTCCGACGGAAAATAGTTGGAGTTACGCATGACACTTCTCCTTGATTGTTTGCAGGGGAGGGCGGGCCCCATTGCCCGCCCTCAGGTTGCCAGGTGCATTCGCGAGTTCTTCGGCACGCCCTGGAGCAGGAACTCCATCTGGTCGGCCAGGATCTTGCGGTTGCTCAGGATGAACGCCTCGTAGCGGTTCGGCACGTACGGCACATAGTGCAGCTTCATGTTGGCCGTCTCTGGCGTGCGATCAGCCTTGCGGTTGTTGCACGCCTTGCAGGCGGTGACGAGGTTCATCCAGGAATCTTCGCCGCCCTTCGAACTCGGCACGATGTGCTCCATGTCGAGCTGGTCGAACCGGAACCGCTGGGCGCAGTAGGCGCAGGTGTAGCGGTCACGAGCAACCAGCATCTCCTTGGTCAGCGTCGGTACCTGGTTGAAATGACGGACCATGAAGTCCTTGCCCTTGATGGCAATGATCGAGCTGGCGCAGATCGTCGACTGCACGCCCGTCGAGCGCTGTGTGCCACCGTGAAGCACGAACTCGTTCGTGCCGATGGCCCACGCGATCATGTCGGTGGCGTAGTAGTGCGCGGCGCTGCGCACGTTGATCCACCGGTGCGGAGCGCCGGCGACGTCGAGCGCGAGAATGTGCGGACTCATCGGACCCTCCTTTGTTGGTGTCCACTTCTGGGTTCGAACCAGAGACCTCTCGATTATCGGTCGAGTGCTCTACCAGCTGAGCTAAGCGGACGGATAGAAATGGTCGGGACTGTGAGATTCGAACTCACGACCCCCTGCGCCCAAGGCAGGTGCTCTGACCAGGCTGAGCTAAGTCCCGAATGAAAGCGTGGAGCACTCGGTCAGATTCGAACTGACGTGGAGCTTGCGCTCACTGGTTTTGCAGACCAGTGCCTTCAGCCGCTTGGCTACGAGTGCATGGAAATCGAAATCGTCCATGATGATGTGGGGTGACGTGTGGGGTTCGAACCCACGACCTCCGGATTCACATTCCGGGACTCTGGCCGACTGAGCTAACGTCACCATCGAAAGCGATCTGGATGGGAAGGTAGGTCTCGAACCTACGTTGCCGGAGTCAGAATCCGGTGTCCTGCCGACTAGACGACTTCCCAACTCATTTCACTTTGGTGGCGCGACGTGAAGGAGTTGAACCTTCGACCTCCGGCTTCGTAAACCGGCGCTCTGATCCAGCTGAGCTAACGTCGCTTCGATTGGTGCACGCACTTGGGATCGAACCAAGGACTTCCGCTTTGTAAGAACGGCGCTCTGGCCAGCTGAGCTATGCGTGCGTTCAAATGGTGGCTGGCCAGACAGGGCTCGAACCTGTGACATCCTCGGTAACAGCGAGGCGCTCTGCCGACTGAGCTACTGACCAAGAAAGTGGTGCACCGAGCAGGTTTCGACCCAGGTCATCGTCATGGGACCGCCTGGGCTTCAACCAGGCGCTCTACCTACTGAGCTATCGGTGCGCTAAATATTTGGCGCCACGTACGGGACTCGAACCCGTGACTCCTCGCTAGACAGGCGAGCACTCTGGCCGCTGAGTTAACGTGGCACTGCAATCGCTCATGGCTGGGGCTCCAGGATTCGAACCTGGCTTCTCGCGTTCAAAGCGCGATGTCCTGCCGCTAGACGAAGCCCCAAGTGCTGGTGGGCTCGGAAGGGATCGAACCTTCGCCGTCCGGTTAAAAGCCGGATGCTCTGCCCTTGAGCTACGAGCCCTCTCAAGGTGATGTTGGTGGACCGTGAAGGAGTCGAACCTTCAACCTGCCGGTTAAGAGCCGGATGCTCCGCCAGTTGAGCTAACGATCCATGGTGCGCCTGGCCGGAATCGAACCGGCACAACCTTCGGTCACCGCCTTTTGAATGCAGCGCGTCTTCCAGTTTCGCCACAGGCGCAAGTCATGTGGTGGGCGGGGGAAGGTGGAAGCAGAGTTCTGCTACCGAAGCTTGTTTATCGAAAGGAGTCAGGAAAGTGGTCCCTTCCCCCGGACTCGAACCGGGACGTCCGCAAGGACACTGCGTTCTGAGCGCAGCGCGTATGCCGTTCCGCCAGGAAGGGATCATCAGAAAGGAGGAAGGGACGCGGTCCGTGCATCCCTTCCTCGATATCAACCCTTGATGCACATCACTTGCTTCAAGGCATGGACGACCTCGACGAGATCGGTCTGTGCGGCCATCACGGTATCGATGTCCTTGTAGGCACCCGGAATTTCATCCAGGACACCTTCGTCCTTGCGACATTCAACACCAGCCGTCTGCGCTTCGAGGTCCGCGAGCGTGTATGCCCGCTTTGCAGCGCCACGGGACAAACGACGGCCTGCACCGTGCGAACAGGAGCAGTACGCGTCCTCGTTGCCCTTGCCACGCACGATGTACGACTTGGCACCCATCGATCCGGGAATGATCCCGAGTTCGCCGTTCCGAGCCGACACCGCGCCCTTGCGCGTCACCCAAACCTGCTGGCCGAAGTGCTCTTCGACATTCGCATAGTTGTGGTGACAGTTGATGGCGCCTTCGAACGTTGCGACCTCGCGGCCGAACTCCTCACGCAGCGCCAGCAGCACGGCATGCATCATCAGCGCACGGTTGTGAGCCGCGTAGTCCTGAGCCCAGCGCAATCCCTCGATGTACATGTTGAACTCGACGGTTCCTTCGTCCAGCCAGGCCAGGTCCTTGTCCTTGAGGTGCGTTTCCTTCGCCTCAGCGATCTTTCGGGCCATATGGATCGCACATTCCCCGATCGTCTTGCCAATGTTCCGGGACCCGGAGTGCAACATCACCCACACATCGTTCGACTCGTCCAGGCACAGCTCGATGAAGTGATTACCCCCGCCGAGCGTTCCCAACTGTCGGGAGACGCGCTGATGATCGAACTTGCCGATCCTTTCCATGATCGACAGATCGTCATATCGAGCAGACAGCTGCTTGCCTGCATTCACCAGACCGCGGCCGCGCAGTCCATCATGCAGCGGGTTGACCGGTGCATCGTGATGGTTGAATCCGACCGGCACGCGAGCCTCGATGCGCGAACGCAGGCGAGCGAGCGAATCCGGCAGGTCATTGGCCTTCAACTCCGTGCGCAGCGCAATCATTCCGCAGCCGATGTCCACACCGACCGCGGCCGGGATGATCGCCGCCTTCGTAGGAATCACCGAACCTACAGTTGCTCCCTTCCCGAGATGCACGTCCGGCATCACTGCTACGTGTCCGGCGAGAATCGGCAGCCGTGCGATGTTGCGCAGCTGGTTCACCGACTCCCAATCGATATCGACGCCCGAGGTCCATGACTTCAGGTTGTCGATCTTCGTCATTGCCTCGATGCTCATGACATTCTCCTTGTTGAAAAATATGGTGCCGATGGTCGGACTCGAACCGACAGGGCTTGCGCCGCCAGCCCCTCGAACTGGTGTGTATGCCGTTCCACCACATCGGCGTAAATTGGTGCCCGCAGTCGGCATCGAACCGACGACCTGCCGCTTACAAGGCGGCTGCTCTGCCAGCTGAGCTACACGGGCGAAGTTGGTGGACCTGGTGAGACTCGAACTCACATCCATCTGCTTGCAAAGCAGCGGCTCTGCCAATTGGAGCTACAGGCCCGAAGGGCTGGTGCGGACGAGGGGGCTCGAACCCCTGACCTCGACGTTGGCAACGTCGCGTTCTGCCAGACTGAACTACATCCGCATGATCGACTAAGATGCCCGTTCGCTCGCAACGCATCGGGAGCAAGAACGTGCATCAAGGAATGGGGCGGAAGATGGGAATCGAACCCATAGCCTCGAGTTTGGAAGACTCGCGCTCTGCCAATTGAGCTACCTCCGCAAATTTCGTAAGCGAGTGAGACCCTCACGCGTGAACGTGCTTCAAAAATTCTCACTTGCTCCTGGGCTCTCACCCTCGAACTCGCCGCAGATCTTCAATCGCGTGTTTGACGCGCAGACCGATCCCGCTCGCCTGCCAAGTTGATATACATGGGCAGGCGCGTGTGCGAGACCTTGGGCGAGAGCCCATGATCAAACCAAGTTGTTAAACAGCGACCTGTGACGAGCTTGCGTCGCAGGGGAAACGCACGCGCGAACGTGCGAATCCGTGCGGACAGGACACTTGGGGGTTTTGGACCGATCCCGATGAATCTCGGGTGGTATTTGGCTCCCACATCCCATTTCTGGGTAGTGCCCCGTCCGGCTTATGCCTTCGGGGCTCGGGAGCTCAGAAGGCGGTCAGACGGCGGGTTGGGTCCCGGGTTCGCGACAATCTTTCGCGAACGGCAGCGACCCGCTACCCAGAATCGACGGGCAGCCGAGCGCGGCGCGATTCGTATCGCGTAGCGTTCTAAAGATGGCTGTGCCGTTCGACAACATGGAAGTCTCTTCTCTCTTCGATTGCAGCTTTCGCCGCACAAAACTACTGGAACGGCGGGAAGCCTAGCGGCGAACAGTTGCGTTCGCAACTATTTTTGTTGTGACGATGTTCAAGAAGGCAAGGTAAGCGCGAGCGCTACATAAGGTAGAGCGTGGTTCCCATCTGAATCGCTGCGGCTCGCTGAACCTTCGTTGCGTGGGCCGAAATGGCTCACCTCCCATCATCCTTGCCTTTCGCCGACACCTTCAACCTGTCGACCATCCGGCAGAGTTCCGCGAACGACGGCGCCTTGATCTTCCGCATCAGATTGCTGCGATGAACCTTGATGGTCGTCTCGGTGACACCCATGTCGCTCGCAATCTGTTTGTTCAGCCGGCCTTCCACAATCTGAAAGAGAATCTCCCGCTCACGAGGCGTGAGAACTTCGAATCGCGCTCGAAGGGCGCTCAGGGATTCCTCGTTTTCCCGCCGAGAGCTGTCGCGGGCCAATCCGACATTAACTGCGTCCAGCAGGTCCTGATCGCGAAACGGCTTCGTGAGAAACTCAATGGCGCCACCCTTCATCGCCTGAACGGTCATCGGAATGTCGCCGTATCCTGTGATGAAGATGATCGGCAGATCGATGCTGGCCTCCGCAAGATCTCGCTGAAAGTCCAGGCCGCTTCGCCCGGGCAGGCGAACGTCGAGTACAAGGCAGGTCGGTGCGTCGGGAAGTTCGGATGACAGAAAATCGGCGATGGACGCGAATAGACGCGGCTGCAGGTCTACTGATCGCAACAGTCGTCCGAGAGATTCGCGGAACTCGGCATCATCGTCGATGACGACGACGCATGCGCCGGCATCCGGCGCAGGCTTGGCCCGCGAACGAAGATCCACGGTGGTGCCCTCTATCCCCAGCACATTCCCGCCCTTGTTATATGAGTCTAGCTTCACCTTAGCCCCTTGCCCATGCCGCCGCTCTAAACCAAGGCTTAGGGTGTCATTGTGGTTACAGGTGTCATTCTTGACGCAGAGGTTCTGCACATACCGCGGTTGCGCGGCATTTCGGCTGCGAGGCCAGAGGGCGTGTTGTCCCATCCATCACTGATCGCGATCGTCGATGATGACCGATCGTTTCTCGACTCGATGAGGAGACTCCTCAAGTCGTTGGGGTACGATGTTGCTGCTTATCCATCGGCCGCCCACTTTCTCGCATCGTCCCGGCTAGCCTCCACCGATTGCCTGGTGGCCGACGTCCAGATGCCGCTGATGACAGGGGTGGAACTGTTCGAGCATCTGCTGGCTACCGGGCAGTCGATCCCCACGATTCTCGTCACTGGCTATCCGAACGTTCACACCGAAGAACGCATGCGGACTCTGGGCGTCGAGTGCTATCTGCGCAAGCCGCTGGATGAATCCGCATTGATCGGGTGCCTGCGGTCCGCCTGCGCGCGCCGTTTGGGCACATCTTCAGAGTAGTGATTTTCGGCAGACTTCTTTCATGGAGCGTTCCTGGCCCGCGTCTACGGGGATACCATGCCAGTGCTCTGCGACCCTGGTCCATGCGACAACACGAACACGAAGCAATGGCGGTGGGATCGGACGATGCGTCTCAGCAACCCGCAATTGATCGAGTCGGTGCCTGCAGGAGCCGAGATCCTGTGGCATGACACGGAGCGCGCATTCTGCAAGTTGCGGGGCGATGGCGGGAGCAGTGGCGGGTACGCGTTCATTCCTGTGCCGCCCGATGCCGACTATCCGACGGTCGAGGGTCTCAGCCGGCTGACCCGCGAATACGAACTCAAAGATCACCTCGATGCTTCATGGGCTGTTCGCCCGCTCGAGCTGGTTCGAACGGACGGGCGCACGATGCTGATCGTCGACTACGCCGGCGGCGAGCCGCTCGATCACATCGTTCAAGGCCCCATGGAGATCGGCAAGTTCCTGCGACTCGCCATCGGCATGTCGGGTGCACTCAGCCGATTGCATGGACGCGGCGTCATCCACAAAGACATCAAGCTCGCCAACGTGCTTGCGGACGCCGACACAGAGAAAATCTGGCTGACCGGGTTCGGCATTGCCTCCCGACTGCCGCGCGAACGGCAGCCGCCGGCGCCGCCCGAGTTCATCGCCGGAACGCTCGCCTATATGGCCCCGGAGCAGACAGGGCGCGTCAATCGCTCGATCGATTCCCGCAGTGATCTCTACTCCCTGGGCGTGACGTTCTACGAGATGCTCACCGGTGCGCTGCCATTCACTGCAGCGGATCCGATGGAGTGGGTGCATTGCCACATCGCAAGGCAACCGCCGGCACCGATCGAGCGGCGCGCCGATCTGCCGCAATCCGTGTCTGCGATCACGATGAAACTGCTTTCGAAGACAGCGGAGGAGCGATATCAAACGGCGGCGGGAGTAGAAGGCGACCTGCGACGGTGTCTGCTGGAGTGGGAATCACAGCGGCTGGTCAGCGATTTCGCGCCCGGTGTGCGCGAAGCCCCCGATCGACTCAACATTCCCGAGAGGCTGTACGGTCGCGACGTCGAGATCGACACGCTGCTCACTGCATTCGATCGCATCGTGGCCGGTGGCCGTCCCGAACTGGTCCTTGTGTCCGGATACTCCGGCATCGGTAAATCCGCGGTTGTGAATGAACTGCACAAACCGCTCGTGCCGCCCCGCGGGTTATTCGCCTCCGGAAAGTTCGATCAGTACAAACGGGACATTCCATATGCAACGCTGGCCCAGGCGTTTCAGAGCCTGGTCCGGCCGCTGCTGAGCAAGAATGAGCGGGAACTGCAGATCTGGAGCGATGCGTTACGCGAGGCGCTGGATCCGAACGCTTCGTTGATCGTCGATCTGGTTCCGGAACTGAGGCACATCATGGGCGAGCAACCGCCCGTGCCGGAGCTTGCACCGCAGGAAGCGCAACGTCGTTTTCAACTGGTCTTTCGCCGGTTCATCAGCGTGTTTGCCACGCCCGAGCATCCTCTGGCCCTCTTTCTGGATGACCTGCAATGGCTTGACGTAGCGACGCTCGACCTGCTGGAAGACCTGCTGACGCAGCCGGATCTTCAGAACCTGCTTCTCATCGGGGCTTATCGAGACAACGAAGTCAGCGCCACACATCCGCTGATGCGCAAGCTTCAGATCATGCGGCAGGGCGGCGCGACGTTGCGGGACATCGTCCTGGCGCCGCTCACGCGCGACGATCTGGAGCAGCTTCTCTCAGATTCATTGCGATGCGAACCCGAGCGAGCTGCGCCACTGGCGCATCTGCTCCACGAAAAAACGACCGGCAATCCCTTCTTCGCCATCCAGTTCATCGGGACGCTTGCTGATGAAGGATTACTGGCCTTCGACTACGTCGGCGGGCGCTGGGAGTGGAATCTCGAAAGCATTCGGGCCAAAGGCTACACGGACAATGTCGTCGAACTCATGGTCGGAAAGCTGGCGCGGCTGCCCGCGGCAACGCAGAAAGCGCTCCAGCAGTTTGCGTGCATGGGCAACCGTGCGGAGTTCGGCATGCTCAGCATGGTCTACGAGGAATCGGTGGACCGACTTCATGGCCATCTCTGGGACGCGGTTCTCGCAGGCCTGATCTTCCGGTCTGAAGATTCCTATCGATTTCTGCACGACCGGGTGCAGGAGGCGGCGTATTCGTTGATCCCGCAGCAGCAGCGTGCCGCAGCGCACTTGCATATCGGCATGCTGCTCGCAGAGCACACGCCGGCAGCACACGTCGAAGAGTCCGTCTTCGAAATCGTCAACCAGCTGAACCGTGGTTCCCATCTGATTGCCTCCACTGGGCAACGCGAGCGCGTCGCGGATCTCAACCTGATCGCCGGTCGGCGCGCGAAGGTATCGACGGCCTATGTCTCGGCGCTCAAATACCTGAGGGCAGGCCGTGCGCTTTTGGGAGAAGAGACCTGGGATCAGAACTACGGACTCATCTTCGCCATCGAGTACCTGATGGCAGAGTGCGAACTGCTCACGGCTGACATGATTGCCGCGGAGGAGAGGCTGTCTGAGCTCGCACGTCGTGCGCGGAACCGCCACGACTACTGCGTGGTCACGCGATTGCGACTCACCCTTTACACGACGCTTGACCGTAGCGACCGCAGCGTCGATGTGTTCCTGGAATGGCTCCGTAAGCTCCCCCGTCAAGGACACAACTCCAAAGTAGACTTTCCAGCGCTTGCTCGCCTCGGCATGAAGGTGAGGGGCGGCACCCGGCCGAGGCT
>NZ_JACHHZ010000005.1 GCF_014202975.1 Povalibacter uvarum | reverse complement strand
AAATCTGAGCCTGCTCTTCAGCTGATAGTCTCTTACGCAACATCTCACACCTCCGGTCTAGTGGATGATGTTGCATCGACCCGTTGAGACCACCTTAGCCGGACGTCATCGCGCCAGCGATCCGGGCCCGACGTCGTCACTCCCGCGCACGCGGGAGTCCATCCGAATCTCAAGAATGGATTCCCGCCTTCGCGGGAATGACAGTGAAGCATGCCTTCGGCATGACGTCCGGCTGAAGCCGGACCCACAGGCAGACCGAGCCCGCAATGAGCTCGGAACTTTCTGGCTCACCGCTCGTAGCTCGCCGCCCCCTGTCGCCAACTACCTACGTCCCGCAGTGGAACCCACCGCCGGCTACCAGCGTCCTACTAACAAAGGAGCCGATTGAAGGAGTACCCGATGAGTGTTCTGTTCTATGTAGTGCTGTTCATCGCGACCTGCAGCTTTGGCCTGCTGACGAAGGGCAATCGCAACTAGACGGAGCGTTTCTGCTTCAGGAGCTTCATCAGCTCGCCGCGTCGGGTCGTGATTTCGACGCCTTCGAGGCCGAGCCATTGAGCTAGTGACTGCAACTCCGCGCTGAGCGGTTCGACGATCTTCTTTGCGGTCACGCCTTCCTCGACACTGCCTCCCTTCACCTGCAGGCGACTGCGTGCACGGTCCGCTTTCAGATCAACACGCCCGACCAGGCGCTCGTCCAGAAGGAATGGCAGCACGTAGTAACCATGCTGGCGCTTGTCGGCCGGCGTGTAGATTTCCAGCCGGTAGATGAAGTCGAACAGGCGCTCGGTGCGCTGACGCTCCCAGATCAGCGAATCGAAAGGCGACAGCAACGCTGCGCCGGAAACCTTCCTCGGCACTCGCGC
This sequence comes from Povalibacter uvarum, assembly GCF_014202975.1. Taxonomy (GTDB): domain Bacteria; phylum Pseudomonadota; class Gammaproteobacteria; order Steroidobacterales; family Steroidobacteraceae; genus Steroidobacter; species Steroidobacter uvarum. The sequence goes on along the minus strand of NZ_JACHHZ010000005.1, from coordinate 667,419 downwards.
TTCGTGATGCAGGTACGCCGCGTGCTTCCAGCCTTCGACTGAGACAGGCAGGAGCGTGCCCTCGTCCAGAAGCTCCTTGAGGCGCTCTGCCGCGTCCTGCGTCGGCAGGCGGTAGTAGTCGCGAAGGTCACGCAGAGTGGCGATACCCAACGCTCTTCCAGCGGTCGCCATCAGGCTGCGTTGAGCGTCCTCCTTCGACGGTGCGGGCGCGGAGAAGATCTCCGACGGCAGCACACGCTCTGTGAGGTCGTACAGGCGCTCGAAATTGCGTCGCCTGGCCGTGGTGACCGTCCCCGACCAGAACAGCCATTCGAGGATCTGCTTGCCCTGGCTCCAGCCCCACCAGCCGCCGCTCGATTTGCCGGCGGCATCGAGTTCGCTCGCGCCAAGCGGCCCGCGATCGCGAATCTGAGCAAGCGCGGCCTGCACCAGATCCTGGTGCTCCGTCGCGTAGCGCCTCAATCCACCCCAGGTACCTTCGCCACGTTTCGCGCGGTCCATGCGCCAGCGGAAGAGCGGATACATTTCGACGGGCAGGAACGAAGCCTCATGTCCCCAGTACTCGAACAGGTGCCGCTCGTCGTAGGCGGCCCGATCCAGGAGATCGTGCGAGTAGTGCCCCAGCCGCGAGAACAGCGGCAGGTAATGAGAGCGGACCAGCACATTCACCGAATCGATCTGCACGGCGCCCAGCTTGCGAACGAACGCAGCCACATCGCGCACGCCGCGCAGACGCGTCGACGCATCGAAATGCTGTGCAGCGAGCGCGATGCGACGCGCCTGCGCGTTCGAGAACGAAGTCTTTGGCATCAGTGAAGCGGATAGAACCGCGGCAGGATCAGGCTCAGCGCCACCCACATCAGGATGGTAAGCGGCACGCCGACGCGCAGGAAGTCCTTGAAGCGGTAATTGCCCGCACTGTAGACGAGCAGATTGCAATTGTCGGCCATGGGCGTCGCATACCCCATGTTTGCGCCGAACAGCACCGCGAGCACGAACGGCTCGGGAGGTAAGCCGAGTTGGCGAGCGAGCTCGATGGCGATCGGCGTACCAATGACAGCCGCGGCACTGTTCGAGATGACGTTGCTGAGGATGGCCAGCATCAGAATTGTTGCACTCAACAGTCCCGCCGGCGGAAGACTGCCGCTGATCATGACGAGCAGCTTCGCAATGAAAGCCGCTCCTCCCGTCGTGACCAGTCCAAGGCTCAGGGCCAGGCTCGCGACCGTGAGAAAGATCATCGAAGAATCGAGACCGCGCGTCGCATCGCGCCATTTGAAGCAACCGGTGACGGCCATCAGCAGCACGCCGCAGATGGCAGCGATCGCAACGGGTGCGATGCGCAGCGAGGCAACCACGACAATTCCCGCCATGATGAGCAATGCCAGCGGGGCCTTCGCGGTGAGCGGAACGTCGCTCGTCGCGTCGAGAACCAGCAACTCATTGCGCGCCTTGAGCGCCGCGATCTGCTCCGCCGGACCCTGCACCAGCAGGACGTCACCCACGCCCAGCCGCACATCGCGCAGATTGGCTGAGTGGGCTCCGAGCGCCTCATCGCCGGAGCGATGCACTGCCAGCGGAACCAGCTGGTACTTCCAGTCGAAATTGACCTGGTTGAGCGTACGATCGCGAAGCGCCGACGTGGGCGTCAGCACCAGCTCCGCGGTCTGCTGATCCGGCGCCGTCAGTGGATGCTCGGCATCGACCGGCGTATCGCCGGAGTACAGCGTCGTTCCGAGGAGGCGCGAAGCCTCGCGCAATCGTTCGCTCGTGTCGCGTACGACCAGCCGATCTCCAGCCCGCAGGACCACATCAGGCAGCGGTGCGATCGACAGCTGCGAATCGCGCAGGATCGACTGAACCGCCAGCTCGCCGTCCAGCATCTTCCGAACCTGCGCCAGTGATTTCCCGGAAGCGGCACTCTGCGGTGTCAGGTGCAACCGCGCATCGAAGAGCCTCGGTTTCGCATCGACCAGGACGGGCTTGTTGTCGGGCAGCAGTCTCGGCGCAACCAGCCAGAGATAGAAGAACGCCACGATCGCCGCGAGCGACGCGGGCACGATGAAATCGAACATGTGGAAGCGCTCGACACCGAGCGTCGCCGCCGTGCCGATGACGAGCAGATTGAGCGACGTGCCGATCGGCGTGCCCATGCCGCCGACCTGCGAAGCGAAGGTCATCGGCATCAGGAGCTTCGACGGCGACGTATTCGAGCGCAGCGCAACCGCCGTCAGGATCGGAATCATCAGCACGACCTGCGGTGTGTTGTTCATGAATGCGCTCACGATGCCGGTGATGACCAGCATCACGGCCATTGCCGCCATCGGACTCCAGCTCCACACGCGAGCGATCAGTCGTCCGAGCGGCGTGAGCGCGCCGGTCGCGAGCAATCCCTGGCTCGCCATCATCAATGCGCAGATCGCGATCAGCGCCTCATTGCCGAAACCGCCGAAGAATCGCAGCGGATCGAATTCTCCACCGGCGCTGCGATACGGGAAGATGCTGAACCCGAGCGTCAGCAGCGTGATCACCAGCAGGCTCGAGGTCTCGATGGGGATCGAGTCGCGCGAAAAGAAATACAGCGCGACCAGCGTCAACGCCATGACCGCGATCGCGTGAGGTTCGGGCATGAGGTTCTTCTGGAGCTCCGCTGGACAGCCGTGAACGGCCGAGCGCAGCCGCAGGTTCCGGAAGGAGATGGACACCCGCTTTCGCGGGCGTGACGGGCCTGTCATTCCCGCGAAAGCGGGAATCCATCAGGCCAACCAGGGCCGGCAGCCGAACGCGACGGAAAGCCGGCGGGATTAAGGTTAATTCGCGGCGCTCCGGCCTTGTGCAGTCGTACGCAGCATCAGAGGCGGTCTTTTCGGGTGAATCCCCCCGGACGATTCGTCAGAAGGATGAGGGGCCTCATGTGAACTGGTTGGCGAACTCGCGTCTGCTGTCTGGCAGCATTCGTCCCATGGATCACTACGGCGGAGGTGGCATCGTGCGCCCAACCACAGAATTCTCGATCGAGCTCACCAGCCAGGAATTGCTGACGCCGCCCGATCCGAACGGACTGGTGGAAGTCGACGACATCTGCGACATCGAAGTCGTCGATGCCCAGAAGCCAGGCGCAAATACGGCGCCCGCCCGCGATGATTACGACTGCATCGAGATCGAGCTGACGCCGGAAGAGATGGATGATTTGTTGAGCGAGAGATAGGCAAAGATCGGCTCGTCATCCCCGCGCACGCGGGGATCCATGCCTCTCGCCGGGATGGATTCCCGCGTTCGCGGGAATGACGGAATCGGGCGCTCCTCACATATTCGGCTTGCCCGGATACTGCCTCATCAACTCGGTGACCACCGCATTCACCGTCACCTTCGGATTCGCCATCGCCTCGTCCGACATCCGGCCTTCGGACACGCCTTCCCAGATCAGCTGCTTCTTTTCGGCGTCGACGATGTCGACGTTGATCGTGCCGACCTTGTAGGTCACGGTGCGATCTTCGTCGTACATCGGCCATGCGTTGTACAGGCCGTAGCGATAGCCGTAGTAGCCATAGCCCGCCATCGGAGCGGAGCGCGTCTCCGTGCGGTCCTTCGTGTTCATGTAGAAATTCACGAGCAGATCAGGATGATCCTCGCTGTATTTGTATCCGCGTGCGTCCATCGCCGTGGAGATGGAGCTCTTGAAGTACGTCGTCACCAGCGTCGAATAGCCACCGCGATCCGTACCGGTTTCCTTGGGGAACCCGTAGGTGCGATAGACCGAGAAATCGGCCTTCTTGTCGTAGTCGATCCGCGTGGGGGGAACGCGTGATGTACTTGCGCATCCCGCAATCGCGAGAACAGCAAGCATCGCGCCTGCAACGCTCGCAACTGAATGTCGGCTGAACATGATCGGAACCTCGTTATCCTTGTAGCGACTTCGATGCTACGTTTGGCTTAGGCTGCAAACAACCATCTCTAGTTCCAACGCACCATGCTGATCGACAGGTCCGTCCGCGGGGGAAACCTGGTGTCCGACACGGCCGCGATTCGCAGCGTAGCGATTGCCGACATGGGGGCGATTACGGCGATTGCATTCCCTCGCAACGAGGGCTTCGCGCCGGTCGGCACGTTCAGGAATGTCAGATCAGTTTTCCCTGCCCCTGCTCCAGGTCGAGCAGAATGCGCTTCCGCCACAATCCGCCCCCATAGCCTCCCAACTCTCCATTCGCATTGATCACGCGGTGGCACGGAATCACGATCGCGATCCGGTTCATGCCGTTCGCGGTGCCGACCGCACGCGTCGCCTTCGTATCGCCGATCGTTCGCGCGAGTTCGAGGTACGACCAGGTCTGTCCATACGGAATCGTCAGCAACGTCGACCACACCTTTTCCTGGAACGCAGTGCCGGGGTACTTCAGCGGCAGATCGAAATCGCGCCGACGTTGTGAGAAGTATTCGGCGAGCTGGATGCGCAGCTGGCCCAGCATCACGTTGTCGCCGGGCACGATCGGCACACCGAGGCGACGACGCACCGTCTCGAGCTGCTCTTCGAGAATCTTCCGCTCGCTGAATTCGAGCAGCACGAGCGCATCTTCCGTAGCACCGGCGAGCAGCGGCCCCACAGGCGATTGCACCCAGTCGAGTTTCACGACGTCGCGACCCTCGGCCTCGTACGTATCGCCAAACACGTTCGCGAAGGCGGTGCGCAGGTCGGCGCCGGGGGCGAGGATGGGCAGGGAGTCCTGGGTCATGGGACCTCTTCTATTCCGTCATCCTCGCGAAAGCGGGGATCCATCTTTGTCCCGATCCGAACAGATGGATTCCCGCGTTCGCGGGAATGACGAACGGTGCATGGGATGACAAGTTGGGCCAGCTTACCCCGCTCGCTCGCCCGCAACTCGCCGGATTCGGACGTGACCCGCGAGCGCCGGTTCAGCGAGGTCTACCCTGTCGCGGCGACGAGTCTTTGTCGGAGTCATCGTCCCCGTTCCCGTTCCCGTTGCGAGAACGGCTCAGCTTTGCTTCGAGTCGCCCCAGCAGCGTCAACACGATCAGCGCAAAAACCGCCCCCGCTGTGGCCAGCAGGTAGTAGCCAGCGCCGCTGGCGACGCCGAGCGCCCCCGCGAGCCACATGTTCGCGCCTGTCGTCAGGCCTTTCACGTTACCGCGGCTCTGGATGATCGCTCCGGCGGCCAGGAAGGCTACACCCGCGGTCACCGCCTCGATGATGCGGATCGGATCGGCGTTCACCTGGTCTCCGCCCTGCTGAAGAATTTCCCCATGCAGTTCGAATGTGATGAGCGTGAACAGCGCGGCCGCGAGCGAAATGAGGATATGCGTGCGCAGTCCGGCGGGCTTGTTGCGCAGCTCCCGGTCGAAGCCGACGAGCGCCCCGAATATCACCGCGATCAGCATTCGCAGCAGCGCATCCATCGGCCGGATGATCGTCGATTCGCCCGCGAACCAGTCCAGAATGTCCATTGCGAAAGCCCTGCCCGGGGACCGTAGCAACGCAGCGGTTTGTCGGGCGGTTCCGTACCGGCCCGGTATAGGCGATCATCCACATGGCGCGCCCGCGCCTGTCCCGTTACCCTTCCGATCATGCCCGTTGAACGTTCCTTCCTGCGCCGCTGTGCGGCGGCATCGCTTCCGCTGTTCTGGTTCACGACACCTGCTTCGAGTGCCGACGACCCGTTCAAGGACACACGCGCCCTCTTTGTGCAGGCGTACACGCGTGCCAGCAGCGTAAGCACAGCGCCCGTCGGACCCGACAACGACGCGCTGCAAACGTACCCGCTGTATCCATACCTGCAGGCCGCCCGGATCCGGCAAGCACTCACGAACGGCACCGATGCGCTCGACTCCGTCGATCAGCGCGCCGCAACATTCCTCGCCTACTACGATCGCGAACCCGTGACGCGCGAACTGCGACGCTCCTGGCTGGAGAATCTCGCCAAGCGCCGACGCTGGCCGCTATTCCTCGATCACTATCGCGACGCCTCGGCCACCGATGCACTCCGCTGCAACAGCTTCACGGCGCGAATCGAACTCGGCCGGACGGAAGGCCTGGCTTCGGACATCGCCGCACAATGGCTGACTCCACAGAGTCTTCCGGAATGTGAAACCGCGTTCGAGTGGCTCCGCGCTCGTGACGCGCTGACACCCGCACTCATCGAGCAGCGCGTGCGCCTCGCGCTCGACAAAGGCACGCCCGCGTTCGCACGACAGATCATCGCCCAACTTCCCGCGGCGAAGGCTGGCCCGTATCTGCAATGGGCTGCGATTCTCGACAACCCACAGCGGGGCATCGATACGGTCATCGGCGCACCGACCACGCCCGTGGATCCCGACGCCTTGTTCGCGGGCTGGAAGTTGCTCGTGCGCCGCGACCGGGACGGTGCGGTTGCACGGTACGACTCCCTCGTTCGCGCACGACAGCTCGATGAAGCGACCGCCAGTCGTTACGCGCTCGCGCTAGCGGCTCCGCTTGCGTGGAATCGCGACCCGGCCGCGCTCGATTTCTTCGACAAGGCAAGGCCGGCGGATTTCGATGAGTCGACGTTCGAGTGGCAGGCACGCGCGGCACTGTGGGCCAACGACTGGAAACGTGTGGAACGCGCGATCGCCGCGATGCCACCCGAGCTGCGCGACACGCCACGATGGCGCTACTGGTCCGCACGCGCTGCGGACGAGAGGCATGATCGCGATGCCGCGCGCCAGCTTTACGAATCCGTCATCCCGAACGACAACTACTACGCCGCAATGGCGTCAGCGCGCATCGATCGCGCGATGAAGCCGCATCCGGAGAAACTGCCGCTCGATCGTGCGAAGGTGAAGGAGATCGGCCAGCTGCCGGCGTTCGTGCGTTCGCGCGAACTGTTGCGCGCCAGCATGCGGCGCGAAGCGCTCACCGAATGGCAATACGGCTACGACTCTCTCATCGAAACGTCGCGGCCGCAGACGATCCATCTCGCTGCCGACTGGGAATGGTTCGATGTCGCCGTGTCCACGGCCACTCAACTGCGCGTATTCAACGACTACACGCTGCTCTATCCGCAGCCCTACGACAAGGAAGTGCGTACTGCCGCGAAGACGATGGGTGTGCAGCCCGACCTGATCTATGGCGTGCTGAGGCAGGAAAGCCTCTATCGTTCCGACGCCGTCTCTTCTGCCGGCGCGTACGGCCTGCTTCAGCTCTTGCCCTCCACCGCACGCTCGACCGCGCAGCGTTGGCGGCGGGCGCGTCCTTCCGCGACGGACCTGTTCAATCCCTCGACCAACGTGACGCTCGGCGCGGGACAGTTGCGAATCCTGCTCGATCGTTTCGGCGGACAGACTGCTGTCGCACTCGCTGGCTACAACGCGGGTCCGAACGCAGCAGCACGCTGGCTGCCGACCGAAGCGCTCGACCCGGACATCTGGATCGAGAACATCCCGTACAACGAAACCCGCGGGTACGTTCAGCGGGTTCTCTGGCACAGTCTCGTGTTCGCGTGGTTGCGCAGTGGTGACGCACAGCAGACCGACGGCTGGCTCGCCCGCATCGGCGCACCCGCCGATCCCGCAGTGCTCGGCGATTCGGAAGCCGACTCAGGCGTGCGAAACACCTTCTGAGAACGCCCGCGGTCGCGCAACTTCGCCGCACGGCGAGCTTCGGTCTTCGAGCTTCAGAAGCTCCTCGGCATCCTTCAGCGCCTGGTGAATACTGATCGCGACGCGATCAGCACCCGCATCCTTGATTCGACTCATGGAACGCTCGGCGTTCTGTGCTGACGTCAGCGGTCGCAGCACCAGCAATCTCGCCATCGGCAGCGATGCACGCAGTTGCCGGCAGTAGTTGCGAACCTCCGAGCCGTGCGCAAGTGAAATTGCCACGATGCATGTCAGGTCGGAACGTTCCGCGATGACCTGGGAAATCGTGCTCTCGATGTCGCGATCCTGATCCATCACCGCTACCGCGCGTCCGCTCGCCTCCATCGCCGCGGCAAGCATTCCAAGAACGATGCGGTCCGCACGCGAGCTCGCGCTGAGCATGAGGATCTGCGCGTCCGCCTCAGGCGGCACTTTCTGCCGGCTGCGAATCTGCGTAACGATTTCGCCCGACGCCTCGAGGATGAAATCCATGTCTTCAGCGGTAATCTCGTCCTGCGCGCGGTGTTGCTCCGCCAGTTGCAACGCGGGGATCAGGACTTCATCCATCGCATTCACCGGACCCGTCTCCGCGACCATGCGCATCGCCAGCGCATGTGCTTCGTCCTCATCTCGCGCCAGCAGTCGCTGGTAGTAACGAACGTGCGGCGACAACGCCGGCTCGTCAGCGAACAGAACTGCAAGGAATCGCAGTGACGATACGTGACGCCCGAGCACAGCGATGCAGACGGTGAGCGGCGTCGCGAGCAGCAACCCGACCGGACCCCAGACCCAGATCCAGAAAAGCGCGGACACCAGCAGTGCAAACGACGATACGCCCGTGCGCCGACCGAACAGCAACGGCTCGATGAAGTAGCCGGTCACCATATCGAGCACCAGGAACATCGCGAGCACCTGCAGTGTCTCCGTCCATCCCGGAAAGATCGCAAAGGCGAGCAGCGCCGGGAGCAGAGCGGACAACAACGTACCGACGTAAGGCACGAAACGCAGCATCGCAGCGACGCCGCCCCATAGCGCCGCATAGGGCACGCCGATCCAGTACAGACCCGCGGCCACGAGCGCACCGAGCCCCAGGTTCACGAGCGTCTGTGCAACGAGATATCGACTGACGCGCTGTGCCGCTTCGTTGAGCAGGCGTGTCGTCACGATCACATTGTCCGCACCCGTCAGCCGGATGAGTCGATCGCGCAGATCCTCGCGCTGCCCTAGCATGAATGCGACCAGCACGAGCACGATGACCGCGCTCGCGACAGGTTCGAAGATCGCGACGGCTGCTTCACGGACACGTTCCACCGGCGTGAGGCGCGGTGAAACCACACGAACCGGCTGGGCCGCGCGCTGCTCGGCCACATTGCTGTCGAGTTGCTCGGTGACGCGGTCGACCGTGCGGCTGAACTGCCGGAAAGTTTCGTTGCTGCCCGGTCGAAGATCGGCCGCCTTGGCTCGCATCGATGAGGTGTAGCGTGTGATCTGTGTCGACAGATCCGCGAACTGCGTCGCGACGACATAGCCGATGCCGCCAACGGTGCCCAATGCGATCGACATGGTCAGCGCGACGCCGAGAAAGCGCGGCAGACGCAAGCGATCGAATAGCCGGACCAGCGGCGAAAGCGTGAACGCGAGGATGATCCCGAGCGCGAGCGGCAGCAGAACCGCCTTCGCGGCCCACAGCAATCCCACGACCAGTACCGTCGCGAGCAGGGGCACCCACACCCCGCTGACCTTGGTAAGAAGCTGATTTTGCGGCACCTGGACTCCCCGCTACGCCCGGCGGCTGTAGCAGGAACTCGGCCGCGGCGGCTGCGGTTCCGTCCCGCTGCTCACTGCCTTGTTGGGGCTGCGGTTGTGGGTCCGACTTTAGTCGGACGTCCGGCTGAAGCCGGACCCACGGGGGCTAGCCGTCGGCTTCCTTGCGGTTGCGCATTGCGCTGCGCAAGGCGCGGACAGTGCCTGTGTTTTCGATATCAGCGACCGGTGGGAGGGACTGCATCAGTTCGCGAAGCAGGACAGGCGTGTTGTGGGCGAACCCGGCAACGGCCGCAATGGGCAACGGACGGGAGATCAGGTAGCCCTGCATCTGCACGCCGCGATCGTTGCAGAGATGCGCCATCTGCGAAGGACGCTCGACACCTTCGGCGGTTACCTGGAGTCCGAGGCTGCGGCTCAGGCCGATGATCGAGCGAACGATCGCGGGAGAACGTGAGCCGCCGCTGTCGATGCTCGCGACCAGGCTGCGATCGATCTTCACGCGGGTGAGCGGCAGTTGTTCCAACGACGTGAGCGAGGAGTAGCCGATACCGAAATCGTCGATGGCGATGCTGACACCCAGTTCGCGCAAGCGATGCAGGACGGCGATCGTACCTATCCCCGTCTGAAGAACGTTCTCCGTCAGCTCGAACTCGATGCAATGCGCCGGCACGGCGTACTCTTCGAGCAGCACGCTCAACCGCGCAACGAAATCCGCGGCCAGCAACTGGTGCGCCGACACGTTGATGGCCACTCGCGCAGTCGGCCAGGAATCGCGACGCAGCCGTGCAACATCCTGGATCGCGGTCCTGAGCACCCAGTCGCTGATCTCCATGACGAGCCCGAACCGCTCGGCGACGCCGAGGAAATCACCGGGTGTCAGCACCTGACCATCGGGACGATGCCAGCGGATGAGGGCTTCGACCAGCGGTGTGGTGAAGGTCTCGAGACAGATTTCGGGCTGATACAGCAGCTCGAACTCGCCGCGCTCGATCGCGCGGCGCAACGCCTGCTCGGTGCGGAACCGGCTCGAAGCCACCTCGAGCAGTTCGGGCACGAAGAGGCTCCAGCGATTGCGACCCGCTTCTTTCGCATGGAACAACGCGATGTCAGCAGCGCGCAGCAACGAGGGGCCGTCCGTCGCATGGCCCGGGAACAAACTCGCTCCCACACTGGCACTCAGTCGCAGCTCGCGGCCGAATACCGACAGCGGAGACTGGAACGCTTCCAGCACCGATGTGCAGAGCGCATCGACATCGTCGACTCCATCGAAGACGACGGTGAACTCATCGCCACCCAGTCGCGCGGCGAAGGCACCGGCGAACACCGGGTTCTGACGCAGACGCTCGCCGACGGCCTGAAGGACCCGATCGCCGAACTCGTGACCGAGACTGTCGTTGATCGTCTTGAAGTTATCGAGATCGATGAACAGAAGCGCAACACGTGATCCCGGTGGTTGCGAATGAGCGAGCAGCGATTGCAGGTGCGCGAACAGCCGGCGCCGATTCGGCAGCTGCGTGAGCGGGTCATGATGAGCCAGCAGCTGCAGCTCGCGAGTGCGCTCGGTGACGCGCGATTCGAGTTCCGACTGATGCCGCCTGACTTCCTCCTGGGCCTGCTCGAGCTGCTGAGCCATGTGATTGAAGGCAGCGGCGAGAGTATCGAGCTCCCGCACACCGCCTCGGGGCACCCGCGTCTTGGTGGCGCCGGCTGCGAGCCGCCGCGTGGCTTCAGTCAATCGTCGGACCGGCGCGGTCACGCTGGTCACAGTGACCAGTGAAACGGCCAGCAACAGGATGAGGACCAGCACGCTGCCGAGCTGAAGTTCGCGATCCGCGGCGAGCGAGGCTTCTGAAGCCAGTTGATCGGCGTTCGCAAGCGCGGTGCGTGCCGGAGTCACTAGCTGCGTCAGGACCTTCGCCCATAACGCAACGCCCTTATCCCGGAACGCTGCCGACTGATGCTCCATGTCCGCTGCGCCATCGAAGATGGATCGGCGGACAGCAAGCAATGCACGGAAGCGGTCGGATACGTCGGCAACCCACGCTTCGCCATGCGCACGGACAAGCGCCGTCCGATGTTGCTGCAATGCCCGGCCGAACGCTGATTCGCTCGCGACGATCTGTCGCAATCCAGCATCGTTGCGGGCAGGCGTCCCCGCACTGACGCGCTCACGCACGACCGCAAGCAGCTTCGACAACTCGAGCAAGTGTTCGCTCGCGAATACCCCACCCGCGAATCTCGCGGCCTGGTCCTGGGGCGCATTGAGGGTTTCTTCGAGTTCGCGCAGCCGCGTCCAGTAGGTTTTCAGTCGCGCCGTCTGCGAAGTGCTCGTCCGCACCAGCTCGCTACCCGCGCGACGGAAATCTTCGACCTCGACTGAGAACTCATCGAGCAGTGCACGATCGGCGCTCTGGGAATTGGCAAGCGAGAGGTAATGCGAAGCAGCGTCCGACACGTTCTGCGAGGCTACTTCGACTGTCTTGATCGAACCCGAACCGCGCTCGGCGCGATCCATCACGAGACGTTCGTACACCGACACCGCATTCGCCAGCGACTCAGTCGCTCGCGCGACAGGTTCGTGCTCGACGACGAGCTGCTGCATGCGCTGCCGCGCATTGCGAGTGCTTTGCTGGGTGATGAGATTGGCGGCAAAGATCGCAACAGCGATCACGGCGAAGCCGAGTGCGACTCGCGCTGCCATGCCTGGACGAAAACGGGGAGGCGCCTCGGCACTGAATGCCGGGGTGACGGCGACTGCGGTCTTGTTGCCTTCGGGCAAGTTCATCGAGCCGGCTTTCGACGCCCCTATAGAGCGTCGATCCTGCCACCCGCCCCTCACTGAAGTATGTAGGCAGGTGGCCAAAATGTGCGCTGGTTCTCACTCCCAACCGCCCTTATCCTTGGGCTCATGACTGCACCGCGACCGCTCGAAGGGATCCGTGTCCTCGAAATGGGCCAGCTGCTGGCCGGGCCGTTCGCCGGCTGCATGCTCGGATACTTCGGCGCCGAGGTGATCAAGATCGAGCCTCCCGGCGGCGATCCGCTGCGCAACTGGCGGGTGCTCCGCGATGGGACATCGTTGTGGTGGTACAGCCTCGCCCGCAACAAGAAGTCCGTGACGATCGATCTGCAGACGCCACGCGGTCGCGAGCTCGCGAAGCAGCTCGCCTGCCAGTGCGATGTCCTCATCGAAAACTTCAAACCGGGCACGATGGAGAAATGGGGCCTCGGTCCGGATGACCTGAAGGCACTGCGGCCGGAGCTGATCTACACGCGCGTCTCGGGTTACGGACAGACGGGGCCGTATTCGTCGAAACCGGGGTTCGCATCGGTATGCGAAGCGATCGGCGGCTTGCGGCACGTCAATGGTTTTCCCGACCGCCCGCCGGTGCGCCCGAATCTTTCTCTCGGCGACACGCTTGCGGGCATGCACGCAGTGCTCGGAGTGCTGCTTGCGTTGATTGCACGCGGACGAACAGGTTCGGGCCAGGCGGTCGACGTCGCCATTTATGAATCCGTTTTCAATCTGATGGAAGGCATCGTGCCGGAATACGACGGTGCCGGCGTGGTACGCGGCCCGTCAGGCTCGACGCTGACCGGCATCGTGCCGTCGAACACATATATATGTGCCGATGGGAAGTACGTGGTCATCGGCGCGAATGGCGACTCGCTGTTTCAGCGGTTGATGCGCGCGCTCGGTCGACCTGACATGGCGGAAGACCCGCGTTTCGCTAACAACGCGGGGCGTGTGCAACACGAGAAAGAAATCGACGATGTGATCTCGGCGTGGACACGCGCGAATGAATCGACTGTCGTGCTGAAGGCGCTCGATGATGCTTCCGTCCCTGGCGGCCCGATCTACAGCGTCGCGGACATGGCGTCGGATCCGCACTTTCAGGCGCGCGAGTTGTTCGAGCCGGTCGACATCGACGGCCAGTCGCTGAAGATCCCCGCGATCCTGCCGAAGCTGTCCGCGACGCCCGGCGCAACGCAGTGGGCCGGACCGAAGCTTGGCGAACATACGGATGAGGTTCTCGAGACGTTGCTTGCGCTTGATGCAAGCGAGAGGGACGCGCTGAGGGCGAAGCAGGTTATTTAGCGGAGACGCAGAAGGGCACTGGCTCCGGCTCTTGCTCTTCCTGTAGGTCCGGCGTTAGCCGGACGTTAGCGAAGCATCCGTCATCCCCGCGAAAGCGGGGATCCATGCCTTTCGCTCTGATGGATTCCCGCTTCGCGGGAATGACAGAGGCGTCGCCTGCGGCGATGACGTCCGGCTGAAGCCGGACCCACAGCCTGGATGCCCCTACTTCGCCAGCGGCTTCCCCACCGTCTCTCGCAGGAACAGCGTCCCTATCACTGCAGTCATCGCGGCGATGACGATCGGATACCACAGGCCGTTGTAGATATCGCCCGTCGCCGCGACGATCGCGAACGAAGTCACCGGCAGGAAGCCGCCGAACCAGCCGTTGCCGATGTGATAGGGCAACGACATCGACGTATAGCGGATGCGTGTCGGGAACAGCTCGACCAGCCACGCGGCAATCGGTCCGTACACCATCGTCACGAGAATGACGAGATACGTGCACAGCACGATCACCATCGGATAATTCAACTGCGTCATGTCGGCTTTGGCCGGATAGCCCGCCGTGTTCAGCGCGCCCTTCAGATCGGCCGCGAATGCGTCAGCTGCCGGCTTGAAGTCGGCCTTCGGCAACTGCCCGCCCGCGAACGACTCCACGACATGCCCCGTGTCTCCAGCACCGATGCGCACGCGAGCAACCGAGCCGGGGGCACCCGCCTCGTTCTCGTAGGGCACGCCCGCTTTCGCGAGATACGACTTCGCCACATCGCACGAGCTGATGAAGGCTTTCTTGCCCACGGGATCGAACTGGAAGGAGCAATCCGCCGGATCGGCGATCACCGTGACGGGCGCCGTCTCCACGGCGCGCTCCAGCGCCGGGTTCGCGAAATGCGTGAGCCCTTTGAACGTGGGGAAGTATGTGAGCACGGCCAAAATACAGCCTGCCATCACGATCGTCTTGCGACCGATGCGATCGGACAGCGCGCCGAACACGATGAAGAACGGCGTGCCGATGACGAGGGCCGCCGCGATGATCAGGTTCGCCGCCTTCGCATCGACCTGCAGGATCTTCTCGAGGAAGAACAGCGCATAGAACTGCCCGCCGTACCAGACCACTGCCTGGCCGGCGGTTGCACCCAGCAGCGCGAGCAGCACGATCTTCATGTTGCTCCACTGGCCGAACGCTTCAGTCAGCGGCGCCTTCGATACCTTGCCTTCGGCTTTCATCTCCATGAACGCCGGCGATTCCTGCAGCTGCAGCCGGATGTACACGGAGATCGCGAGCAGCACGATCGACACGAGGAACGGGATGCGCCAGCCCCAGGCATCGAACGCGTCCCCCAGGGTCACACGGCAGATCAGGATCACGAGCAGCGAAAGAAAGAGTCCGAGCGTCGCTGTCGTCTGGATCCAGCTCGTGTAGAGACCGCGTTTGCCATCAGGCGCGTGCTCGGCAACGTACGTGGCTGCTCCGCCGTACTCACCGCCCAGCGCCAATCCCTGCAACAGTCGCAGCGTGATGAGGATGATCGGCGCAGCTACACCGATTGACGCGTAGCTCGGCAGCAGACCGACGAGCGCCGTGGACAAACCCATCAGGACGATCGTCACGAGGAACGTGTACTTGCGGCCCACCATGTCGCCCAGGCGGCCGAACAACAGCGCTCCGAAAGGCCTGACGAAAAAGCCCGCCGCGAACGCCAACAGCGCGAAGATGAAACCCGTGGTCTCATTCACGCCTGAAAAGAACTGTTTCGTGATGACGGCCGACAGCGAGCCGTACAGATAGAAGTCGTACCACTCGAACACCGTGCCGAGCGACGACGCGAAAATCACGCGGCGATGCTTCTTGTCGACACCGCGCGTCGTCGAATCCGCATTGCTGGCCATCGAGCGCCCCTGCCTTCTGTTCTTTTCGGAATGTTGTAAAGGGCGCAGCCGGCGACTCCGCCACCGGCGCATTGTAGCCATAGAAAGGCGCCCGGCGTCGATGGGAACGCCACATCGACCCACGTCGACTTGTGCGGAGCCTCTAGGTGACGAACTCAGCCGCCAGTACGTGGCAGGAAACCTTACGGGCCGCCAGGTCGTCGAGGAATCCGGGCAGCACGCGCATCAGCTCATCCGGGCGGTTATGGCGATTGCGGCCATCGTGCATCAGCAGGATGTCCCCGGTCTCCGCCCGATTCAGGCGGGCAGCAATCTTCGGTGCCGTTCCGAACGGCCCCCAATCGACCGCGCTGAGATCCCACCCGATGCAGCAAGCGCCGAGTTTCTCTGCTTCCTGGGTCATGCACCGCCGGTTACGCCCGTGCGGTGCGCGATAGAACTGCGGCAGCCGGCCGATCGTTTCGGCAATGATCTCCGCGCCCACCCTGACCGCTTCACGCGCCGCGCGGTCGCTCATGATCCAGGGATGACGATGGCTGTGTGTGTGGTTGCCGATGTCATGCCCTTCAGCATCGATTCTTCGCAACAAGGCCGGCGTGCGACGCACGAATTCACCAACGACGAAGAACGTTGCACGCGCATGCGCGTCCGCCAATGCATCCAGGACGCGTGGCGTCCACTCTTCGTCGGGTCCATCGTCGAAGGTCAGATAGATCGAACCGTTGCTTGCGTTCACGTCACCGCCCCCGGCTCGCGCTTGAGCTTGCTTGCGTTCTTCGCCAGTGCGTCGCGCGTGAGCCAGTACAGACGAGGCTCGGTGTCACCTCTATCGCGAATCCGGGCTGCAGGCGCAAACACCCATGACAGCATCCGGAAATGCGCAGTCAGAAGGCGGGTGCGCCAGTCACGCGGCATCGGCGTACTCACGAATCCCACGACTTCACCGTGCGCGGGAATCCACGTGACGCCCTGAAATACCTGGACTTCGCGCAACGCCGGATCCACATCCGCCGCCTCGTTGAGCTGGCGCAGCGATTCGCGCATCAGCTTTGCGAACCGGAAGCCGACGCGATGCATCGAGCCCTCGCCGAGCGCCGCGATGCTCGCATTGTTGAAGTGCAATTTGCCGATCGCGTCGTTATCACGCAGCAGCGTGCCATCCTCGAACCGCAACTCCGGCCCGTGATAGCGATCCGTCCCGAGAAACAGCACCGGCCCGAGCGTGCGCAACTGATTGCGACGGTAGTACCAGCCGTCGACCCAGCCCAGTACTTTTCGGGCAATGCGATGAGCTGCTTTCATTGCAGGTGCAGCGATGTGTGCGTACGTTCACGCGCGATGTAGTCGAGCGCCAGCGCAGCGATTCGAGAAGCTCCATCCCGCGAGCCCAACGCCCATGCACGCCGCTGGATATCGGCAAGCCGCTCCGGCTGTGCGATCGCCGCTTCGATCCGGCCAGCAAGATCGCTGTCGCTGACCAGCGCCCCGACGTCATTGCTCTCGAGAAAGCGCACGTTGAATCCTTCCTGCCCACCGAGCGAGCGCGTCGCAAACAGCGGGCGACCACATGCGAGCACTTCAGCCACCGAGATGCCTCCCGGCTTCCCGACGACGACATCGGCAGCGCGGATGTAGACATCCATTCGATCCGTCCACCCGCAAATGTGCAACCGATCGGACTGCTGCGCCGTCGATGCCTGCGCGGCCAGTGCCGAACGCGCTTGTGCATTCCGTCCCGGCATGACGATCAGCGTCGTGTCCAGGGACGATTGCAGCAGGCGCGACGCGATCGCATCGACGCTCAGCCCCAGACCGCCGCCAAGGATCAGAACGACCGGACGATCCACAGCCAGTTTCAGTTGTCGGCGCGCCTCCAGTTGCGGCAGCGGATGCACGAAACCCGGCATCAGCGGCACACCCGTTGCCGTCACTCGCGAACAGTCAGGATCACGCTCATCCACGAGCGAGTCGTGCGCAATGCAATAGCGATCGATGCCCGGCTGGCGCCAGAAATCATGCAGCCCGTAGTCCGTGAGCACTCCGACATGCGGCACGTTGAGCCGATGGCCAGTCCGCAGTGACGAGATCATCGCGGCCGGAATCATCTGCGTACTGATCACCAGATCAGGCGCGAACGATGCCGCAACGGAACCGAGCCGCTTGCGCATTCGCAACCATGACCATTTGATCAGGGCCAACCGAGCACGCACTCCGTTGCCTGCAAGGCTTGCCCGATCGTACGGCAGCGATGTGTAGAGCATCGACAGCAGCAATCGGTCCGAGGCGTACTGCACGCCCTTGTTCTCCGCCACGGAGCTCGATGCGATCTGCGAGATCAGCTCGAGCACTTCCAGCACCGACGCGGGCGGCCCCTCCTCGCTCTCGAGAATCTGTCGCCACGTGTGCTCGTCGAGCTGATAGAGGCGCTCGTACAGCTCGGGGTACTCCTGCACGAGCCGCAGATACGTCTGGTGAATGATGCTCGCGGCGCCGGGATTGATCAGCGACCACAGGTCGAGCATCCGGACCTTGACTTGCTGCTGCAGAAGCGCCGCCTCGATCGCTTGCGCGGCCCGAACGTGACCGAATCCGAGCCCGGAGGTCAGGATGAGGATCCGTTCGGACGTTCGCGCGGTCGGGCGCGCAGCGCCTTTGACTCTTCGCGCTGCCCTGATACCCGTGTCTGAGTACATCGACGCCTCCGGACGACGACTTGCCGGCAAGAACAACGCGACAGCAATGCCGCGGAGCGAATCCCTGTTCCGGCGTCGTTGCACGGAACGATCGTCGCCGACGGCGAGAGCCGGTGATTTGCGGACACCACCGGTTCAGACGGGATCGGCGACCCTGAGGAGGTTAAAGAGGCGTGACGGGCAGGCAATACGAAAAGAACACAGGGGGCGGCCGTCCTGTCATTCCCGCGAAAGCGGGAATCCATCCGGATCAAGACATGGACTCCCGCCTGCGCGGGAGTGACAGCAGATCGGGCGTTCGTCATTCCCGCGAAAGCGGGAATCCATCCGGATCAAGGCATGGACTCCCGCCTGCGCGGGAGTGACCTGGCGGCTAGTGTTTGCGCAATCGCAACTTCACGCGCCGACTCGTCAGCACGCCGAGGAACTGCGTGATCTTTGCGTCACTGGCGAGCGTCGTGAGTTCTTCGTCGTAGATTTCTTTCACGAGCTCCACGTCCGTGTCCATCTCACGGGCGATTGCTTCGGTCGCTGCACGATCGTTGGTGTTGCCGGGCACGGGTCGAATGAGTGACGCCATCGCTTGGATCCTCCAGTGACGAAATCTCGACATCGACATGCTTGACAGGAACGGCTGCATCAGCTTGCGAGTCTTGCGCGCGCTTGCTGTTCACAGAACGATCAATGCAACGCGGATGCAATGATCCGCCGCAGAAATGCGAAGTCAAGCGCGTGTTATCCAGAAGTTTTCCACCGCTTCTGTGGATATCTGCACTCGCCCGAAATATTTCCGGCAGTTACGCCGTCACATCGAAGTCACATGCGTGCGAAAAATTTTTTCGCGGAGCGTTGTCACCGCCGCATCACCACCGAGCTGTCGCGCGCACACCAATCGCGTTGCTCGCCCGATGCAACAGGGGTTTTCACGCAAGATCCGGCGTCGCGTCGACGCACCATTCACCGTCGGCGGGCACGGAGTTCGCCGACGCGACGCAATCCGCAGCCAAATGCGCCGCGCAATCACCGTGACCCCTTCCGAAAGTCTCTTGCGATTGCTCGCGGAATATGTTTACCGCCGAATCGGCGATTGTTTCTGCGGTATGACGCCGCCGGCTGCTAGAATCCGCGCCGAAATCTCCCCCGCGTCCCTCGGACACACCATAAGTCCCGTCGACTCACGACGATCCGGGGGCGACCCGTGGGCCTGTAGCACAACGGTTAGTGCAGGGGACTCATAATCCCTTGGTTCCAGGTTCGAATCCTGGCGGGCCCACCAATTCTGCGCCGTCTTTGACGGGCTGTGCCCACCAGGAGCTTCATCACCTCCCGCTCACGTTCCGAGATCGTCGGAGTACCCCGCGCGAGCGCGCGGCCATTGAACGATCGGGCGCCCGTCCATCCGGTACGGATTGTTCTCGTCGTCGTCACTCCACGGATGCGGCCAGCCATCGGGCGAATCCTCCCACCACTCCTGGCGCCCGTAGACCGTCAAGTCCATCAACGAATAGTTGTTACCCATCACCTCAACACCGCGCCCGGTCGTCCAGTACGTCTCGAACACCTTCGATCCTTGCCGCAGATAGCAGATGAGGTACATCGTGTTCGCGCGCCGACCGGCCAGGAGCGTCTCGAGCGATTTGCCTTGAACCGAGTACCACGGCAACTCCCAGCCCATGAATTTGCGATAACACATACTCGCTTCGGAAGGCCCCTGGCAGAACGTCGCATAAGTAATATCGCGCGACTGAAGGAAGGACACCTCACGGACCTGTGTCGTGTAAAGCGCGCAGCCCTCGCATTGGTCTGCAGCAGAATGCCCGTGGTGCCACATGAAGTAGTAGGCGATCAGCATTCGGCGACCTTCGAACGCGTCCAGCAGAGTCACCTTACCTCGCTCTGCGATCAGCGAGATGCTGCCCTCGACTTCGACCATCGGTAACCGCCGCCGGGCGGCAGCAATCGCATCGCCCGCCTTCTTGTGCTGTTTCTCGCGAGCTCGCAGGGAATCAATTTGCGATTGGTAAGTGGTGCGATCAGCTACAGCAGGTGCCTTTTCCTGCGCTCCGGTTGTAGACGTCTGTTTCATGGTGAACTCCAGGTCGGCGACCAAGGGATGCGCTTGGTCTCAGCGCCCGTGTGAAACCAGCTCTCATCTTAGATCCGCAGGCATCGCGCGAAGGAGTAACAAGATAGTCGTGATGCGTGCGGTGCGATGTGGGCAGATCATGCACGGCCTGTGAAGCCTTGATCACAGCGCTCCAAGCTCGTGGCAGGCATCGTGGCGAGTTGACTTCAAGTCAACAATCGGCCAGGAGCCATTCACCCGCAGTCCCAGTAATACATCACCTCGCTGAAATCACGTTTGGCTAGATCCCTCGGTCGTATGTAGAAATTGCCGACGCCGCCGTCTGCCCATTCCGCCGAGTACTCATTCGTCACGAAGCTGTCGAGGCTGAAAAGGAGCAGCCATTCTTCCTTGGGGAAATCCAGGCGAGGATCATGTTGCTCGACGCGCGAGTAGCCGCCTATGCGTCCTTGGTAGTAGCGACCACCGATGAACTGGTCGTATTCATCGACGAGGTCGTTCCGAACGGAATCGTCATCGTAGAAGAAGTCATACCCGTCCTTGCCGAAATAGCGCCGGAACCGGTAGTCATCGTGCCTGACGTAGCTCGTGTCTGCTTTGAAGATCAGCCGCGCTTCGCCCGAGATCGGGAAACCGTACTCTTCGCTGAACTCTATCTGTGGCGTCTCACTGATCAAGTTCTCAGCATCGTGCGATACGGTGGGAAAGTACACAGCGCGAAAGTAGCTGTAATCGGTGAGGCGGGCGAGCTCCGACTCATGCGTGCCGTCGAAGCGCATTCCCCAACCGTGTGAATCGTCGTATCCCGGCGAAACGTACAACTGCAAGATGCCTTCGGTGGGATAACCTTCGAGCGGCGGCATCTCCGCGAAATTGATCTGCGCGAGCATGACCAGCGGCTTGCCGTCGCGATCGACGGGCCAGCGTCTATCCTTGGGAAAGTACGGGACACCGAGGAGCTTGCTCTCCCACGGCTTCGTCTGGGCACGGACGGGCGTGACGGAGATATGCGGCAGTCTCGAACTCGCGATTCTGCGCGCGTAGGGTGCGAGTTCTTTCGGAAGGTCCTCCATTCCAGGCACGTGGTCGGCGCCATCGCATCCAGAGGTGAGCGCTGCAAGTGCGAGGGCGAAGATGCGCAGCAAGCATTTCACAATGGACCTCATCGAACGTTGTTGCCGACCGCTGGAGACGGAAGATGCTCCGAATAATGAGTGTGCACGCCTTCTTGTCAATGTGGGAATAGCTTCGGAACATCGGTGCCGGTGACGGGGGGCTTGCGACCAGCATGACTTCGATGCGCTTGAGACGGACGCCCGAAGCACATGAGCCCGCGGGCTGGGACGCTACTGGCGAAGATGACGCCCACACCCGTTCCGACTACTATCGCCCCTGCTAATAACAACAATCAGGCAGATCTGCCTCAGCAGGCCATCGTGAACGCCCAACCCAATCCCTACGCCCCACCCACAGCGCACGTCGATGACGTCTCCGGCGCAACATCGGAGATGGAACAGATCCGGCAGGAGCACATCAAGCACGAGGCGTCGGTCCGGTCGATCGGCGTGCTCTATTACCTCGGTGCATTCTTCCTCGGTGTAGCGGGAGTCCTCTTCCTCGTAGGCGCGTTCAGCGGCGCTGGACTTGGAAACCTGGGCTCAGCCCTGATCGCCATCTATCTGGTGATGGCAGTGCTGTTCACAGCGGTCGCCCGCGGAATACGCCGGTACCAGCCCTGGGCTCGCACCGCGACGATCGTGCTGGCGTGCATCGGTTTGCTGGGCTTTCCACTGGGTACGCTCATCAACGCGTACATCCTGTATCTGATGCTCGCCGCGAAGGGCAAACGCATCTTCGAATCCGACTATCCCGATATCGTCGCAGCGACACCGCACATCAAGTACAAGACATCCATCATCGTGTGGATCGTGCTCGCGATCCTGGTTCTGGTCATAGCGGCGGTTGTGATTCCTGCACTGGTGAGCCGCTGAGCGAGTCCTGCTCGAACAGGCGCAGCTTTCCGCTCAGGTACTGGCGCACTTCATCGGCCGTCTCGAAGCCGAAGTAGTCGGAATGCTTGTCCCAGAAGGCGAGGACGAAGCTGTCGTCGCGCGAAAGGAGCTCGCGGATCTGTCCCGCGATGAGCAGGCGCTGCGTGGGATTGTAGTGCCTGAGGATGGCCTGCCATCGATCCTCGTCCGAATGAAAGCGCAGCCCGGAGTCGCCGTCGAAGTGACTGAGGATCGCTTTCTTCAGCGAAGCGAGTTCGCCCAGGTGCCGCACGGCCGGCGGATCGATGAAGCTGATCCTCAAAGGAACCTCCCACCCCGCTGTGGTTGGACTTTGCCATCGTGGCCTCCCGATTCTGCTCCCGCCGCCGCGGAATCGTCGAGTCCCGCGCTGCACAGCGACAATTCCGCCGCTCATCGTCATGCGCAAGGCCGATCGACGGCACTCGCCGTGTCGGTTTCCCTGATAGCATCGCAGTGGCTTCTGCTGACCTGATCGCTCCGCGCGTCTGATCCGCAAAATCCCGACCCTGCGTCGCGCGCGGGGTGCTTGCACTGGAACTTGTCGCCCCCACATGAGTCTCGATTACAGGCGCCCGGCTTCCGGCGCCCAGCTTCCGTCTCCATTGAAGCGATGAGGAATTCGATGCAGTTCGATCAGGAGCGCCCCAGGCTCGGACACCAAGGCGGCCTTGCTGCGCGCACGCAAGGGTTTCTGCTGAAGGCAGTGACCGCCGTCGCGACCGGCGTGGTGCTCGTGGGAGCAATCGCCATGTCCGTCGTCGTATTCGCAATCGCTCTGATCGTCTTCCTCGGCTTCGGCACTTATCTGTGGTGGAAATTGCGGCAGGCACGCCGCCAGGCGCCCGTGCGATACGAACGAAGCAACGTGATCGACGGCGTCGCGTTCCATGAAGTCAAACAGGAAGACCGCTCCCGCACCGAGCGATAGTCCAGCCGCGGACTGCAGCGATTGCAAATCCTGCGCATCGGCGTTACAGAACTCCGATGGTCCACGAAAGCAGGTATCCGCGATGAGCAGACTTCTGGCCGCAGCACTGACGGCTGTCTGGGTTTCTTCCGTTCTTGCGCAGAGCCCTGCGGATATCGTGATCCGGCATGCCACCGTCGTCGATGTCGAGCGTGCCCGGCTGATTGCGGATCAGGCAGTGGCCCTCTCGGGTGATCGCATCGCGGCAGTGGGAAAGGATGCGGACATTGCGAAGGATTGGGCGGCCGCCAAAACGATCGACGCTCAGAACCGCTTCGTGATTCCGGGACTCTGGGACATGCACGTTCACTTCGGCGGCGGACCGGAACTGATCGAAGAGAACCAGGCGCTGCTGCCGCTGTACGTCGCCCACGGCATCACGACCATTCGCGATGCGTCCGGCGATCTGCCCACCGAAGTCCTGGACTGGCGTCGCGCCATAGCGAAGGGTGAGCTCTTCGGCCCGACGCTGCTCAGCTCCGGCCCGAAAATCGAAGGCCTCAAGCCGGTCTGGAAAGGCACGATCGAGACGGGATCGCGATCCGATGTCGACAGCGCGATCGAGCGACTCAGAACCCTCGACGTCGACTTCGTGAAAATTACGGACAGCACGCTGCAGCCGGATCTTTTTCTCTACGCGCTGACCCGCGCTCGTGCGGCAGGCTTCAAGACATCGGGCCACATCCCGATGGCGGTCACAGTGAAGCAGGCCGTCGATGCCGGGTTGAGCTCGATCGAACACCTCGGATACGCATACAACGCCGGCGCGAAAGATGAGGCAGCGATCGCCGCGGATTTCGGCGCCGGTCGTATCACGCGCGAGCAGGCGAACGAACGACTGGACAAAGGCTTCGATCGCGCGACCGCGATGAAGGCCTATCGTTATCTCGCATCGAAAGGTGTCTTCGTCACGCCGACACTGAACGGCTCCCGCATCATCGCGTACCTCGACCGCGACGATCATCACAACGATGCCTACCTGGCGTACATCGGCCCGCGACTGCAGAAGACTTACGCGTGGCGCGTTGAGCGGGCAGCACAAGCGAACGCGGAACAGATCGAGCAGCGACATGCCCGCTACGAACGCATCGCGGCTACGATCCCGATGCTGCAGCAGGCGGGCGTCACGATCATGGCCGGGACCGATGCCGGATTCCTCAACTCATTCAACTATCCCGGCATCGGGCTGCACGATGAAGTCGCGCTATTCGTCGACAAAGGACTCACGCCAGCGCAAGCACTGCAATCGGCTACGCGCGCGGGTCCGGCCTGGTTCGGTCTGCTCGATCGCTACGGCTCGGTGGAGCGCGGCAAGGCAGCAGACCTGGTGATTCTCGACGCCAATCCGCTCGACAATATTCGTGCAACACGATCGATTCGCACGGTCATACTGCGCGGGCAGGCTTACGACCGGGCCGCGCTGGATCGGATGCTCGAAGATGCTCGCAACAAGGTCGCGGCCTGGAACGCGAAGGCGGCGAGCTGAAACTCCTGTTCTTCCGCAAAACCCTGAGGAGAATTGCATGGCCCTCGAGAAAGTCCTCTATCGCGCTCAGGCGACTGCGACCGGCGGTCGCGACGGCCGCGCTGCCAGCAGCGACGGCAAACTCGAAGTGAAACTCTCGACGCCGAAAGAACTCGGCGGCGCGGGCGGCGACGGCACGAATCCGGAGCAACTGTTCGCTGCCGGCTACAGCGCGTGCTTTCTCGGCGCCATGAAATTTGTTGCGGCTCGCGACAAGCTCCCGCTGCCCGCCGACACGAGCATTCGCGGTACCGTCGGCATCGGTCCGATTCCCAACGGGTTCGGCATTGAAGTGGAACTACACGTTACGCTGCCCGGCGTCGAGCGTTCGGTGGCGCAGACGCTGGTGGAACGCGCGCACGTCGTCTGCCCTTACTCGAATGCGACGCGCAACAACATTGAGGTGAAGTTGTCAGTGGCGTGAGCGGCTTCCCTTTGTGGGTGGCGATCTTCGCATGGCGATGCGTTCCGTCATTCCCGCGCAGGCGGGAATCCATCCGACTGAGAGGCATGGACTCCCGCATTCGCGGGAGTGACGGAGGGATGCTTCGCATGACGTCCGACCAAAGTCGGACCCACAGCAAGAGGACCGGCAGCTAGTTTCCTCCCACCGCACTCTTCACCACCTTCCCCGCCTTCATCACGAACGACACATCGCGCAGTCGCCCAATGTCCTCGATCGGACTCCCTTGCACCGCGATCAGATCAGCGTCGTAACCCGCACGCAGCCGGCCGAGGCGCGCGCTCATCCCGAGAATATCTGCATTGTTGACGGTAGCGGCCTTGATCGCCTCAGCCGCGGGAATGCCAGCTGCGACGAACAACTCCATCTCACGAACAGTCGCGTGCGAATCATTCAGGCTGCCTGAGTCGCTGCCGATACCCATTGCAACGCCAGCCCGCCACGCCCGGCCGGGATTCGCAATCGCGGCCTGAGTCCAGCGCTTCAGTCCTTCGGCGTCCATGCGGCCGGGCATGCTGGAGAACTTCTCGAGTTGCTTGCTCACGAACTCTGCGACGTAGGCAGTCGGCACCAGATACGCACCGTGCTTCCTGAACAGCCGCGCCGACGCATCATCGAAGTAGGCGCCATGCTCGATCGTCCGCGCGTCGCTTTCCAGCGCGAGATTGATCGCAGCGGTGCTGTGCGCATGCGCCGCGACGGGCCGTTGAGCACGACGTGCCGCTTCGGTCACTGCGTTCACTTCCTCGGGCAACATGATCGGCTCGGCGGTGGCCTGTCCCGTGGCTTCGCCGCCAGACCCCGAGACTGTCACTTTGATCCAGTCGGAACCCGCCTCGATGTTCTCGCGGGTCACGCGCCGGCAGGACTCGGGCCCGTCGCAACCGCCAGGCACGAACGCGAGTTCGCCGGGTGACTGCCTCACCGTGCCATGACCACCTGTCCGAGAAATGATCCGGCCAGCAGCGAAGACCCGCGGCCCCTCGATGACGCCGGCGTTGATCGAGTCGCGGACGGCGAACGTGATGCCTGTGTTGTCGCCGACGTCCCGAACGGTCGTGACGCCGGCGTGCAGGATCTTCCGCGCGACCGACGACGACATCAGCGCCAGTCGCGCCTCTGAAGACAGCGTCCGGGCATCGGCATCGAGCGGCATCGCGATGTGCTTGTGCATGTCCATGAGCCCCGGCAGCACGAAGCGATCGCGAAGATCGATCAGCGTCGCGTTGCTGCCGTACTTCGAAAGAGCCTGATAGCCCTCTTCGACCGCGGTGATCCTTCCCGCGCTGACGACGATCGTTCTCTGGGAGAGAGGCGCGTCGCCAGGATCGGCAAGCACCACACCCGCATGAATGACCGTGACGGGCGGCGGTTCCGGGGGTGCGTCGGCCTGAGACCAGGCTGGACTCGTGACGAGTCCGCAGGCAAAGATCAGCGCCAGCACACGATTCATTCGCTCCGCTCCTTTCAGTGCTTCTCGCGATATCTCTTCACGATCCGGTTCAGGCCGACAGGCGTGACGCCGATGAAACCGGCGAGATCCTTCTGTGGGATCCGTTCAGCCAGCGCCGGCGACTCCACGACAAACCGCGCATGGAGTTGTTCGGCTGTCAGCATCAACAGGTCCCGCTCGCGCCGGACTTTGATTCGGGCCAGCAGGGCGTAAGCGGTTCCCAGTGCCTTCTGCCACTGTGCATGGCGATCAGCCAACGCGAGAATCTGCCTGAACGGCACGCGCTCGGTCACCGATGCCTCGATGGCTTCGCTCGTGAACAGCGCCGGCAGTCCTGAGAGCGCTTCGAGGCAAGCGAACGGCACCTGCTCGGCTGAGAAGCTCTTGATCCATTCGCTGCCGTCTTGGTCGGTGAAGTACTGCTTCAGCAAACCAGTGTGAACGATGTGCACGTACGGGTGCGGCTCGCCCTGGCGGAAAGCAAATTCACCGGGCCGCAACTCGACGGGCTCGATCGCCCGCTCGATCACTTCGATGTCCGGCAGACTGACGCCCGCTCGTTTCTCGAGCGCGGCCAGCGCATCCAGGACACTGCTCACTCTCTTCTCCTGATTAACCGGGGTTAATGACGAAGACATTCGCGATCCGCACCCTACGCAGCGATCGTCACCAGGAGAACGCCATGTCGCTCGAAGCCAATCGCCGCCTGATTCGACGCTATTTCGAGGAGGTCTGGAACGAAGGCAGGCTCGACGTGCTCGATGAGTTGCTGGCGCCAGACTACCTCAATCACAGTCCCGGCATACCGAACCCGCGACCCGGCCCGGCCGATCTCAAGCCCATCGTTGCAGGCATGCGCATCGGCATTCCGGATCTGCACTATCAACTGCTCGATCTCGTCGTGACGGAAGACAAAGCAGTCGCCTATGTCAGCGTGACCGGCACGCATAAAGGCCCTCTCTTCGGCATCGAGGCCACGGGCCGGAAGATCGACGTGCGGCAGATGCAGATCGAATGGATTCGCGACGGGCGGATCTGGCAGCACTGGCGACTGACGGACGATCTCAATCTGCTGCGCCAGCTGGGCCAGCTGCCGATGTGACCTGGGCGGATACTTGTCTTTGCACTTGCTGCAATCTGCGGGTGACATCGCTCAACGCCGAGCTCTGCGTGGCATGCAGCGGCTTCATGAGATCGGCAGCCTTCTGCAAGTCCGCTCGCGCGGCCGAATCGTCTCCCAGCGAAAGAAGCGTGGCTCCCCGAACGTGCAAGACATTGGCTCGCGCGAATGGATAGCCATTTCCGACATGCTGATCGAGATGCGCCAGAGCAGCGTCGGCTTCCATCAGTGCCGCATGCGAATCGTTGAGTCGCAGATGCAGCCACGCTGCTGACGTTGCCAGCTCCACGAACGACACGTCGAAACCAGCCGGCGCCGTGCTGGATTCGCGTCGTGACAGGAGCTCCTTCGCCATCGATACGTCACCGACCTTCAACGCGACGTCGATAGCGCCCGAAAGGAAATCACTGAGGTCCGCTGCCTGCACACCGTAGAACGCCGGCAGCTCGCTCACGAGGGCGAGATCCTGGCGTGCAGCATCGAACTGTCCCAGCTCCGCATGCGCACGCGCACGCGCGGTCAGCCACTGAACCCCATTGAGAACGAAACGCTTGCCGAACTCGAGCCAGGAATCCTTGAACAGATCGAGTGCGGCCAACGCTTCCCGGGGACGGCCTTCCTGAAGCAAGCCGTTCGCCCGATAGACCGCCGTATCGAATTCCACGGATGAAGGCTTCGCGATGGCGTCGGGTGTCAACACCTCATCGAAGTAGACCTTCGCCTTCGCCAGCTGCCCCGACTGTTGCAATGCGTCCGCATAGAGCCCGAGATGAATGCGCGTGTAGATCGATGTGTCGCCGGCATGCTGTCGCAGCAAAGCGATTCCCTTTTCATAGTCGCGCAGTGCTTCGTCGATCTGGCCGAGCTGCATTTCGCAGAACGCCGCCCAGGCGTAGCTTGCGCCCAGATTGGTGAAGTCACGAGAGTTCGCGCGTTCGAAGACCTGCGTCGCCTCACGGAAGCGCGTCAGCGCCGCCTGCATGTCACCCTGGGTTCGCAGCAGGTGCCCCAGCGAATAGACAGCTGAAAAATAAGCCGGCTCCGACGGATAACGTGCTTCGAACAGCGCGACACCGTCGCGCATGATCCGGATCTCTTCCGCCGGATCGGTCGCGAACTGCGCCACCGTCGTCGTCAAAGCACGAGCCCGCAACAACGAATCGCGGTCGCCTCGTGCGTCCAGCTCGGCGATCGCCTGGTTTCGTGCCGCGAGCGCTTCCTCGCCGCGACCCAGCAGGCGAGATGCTGTTGCCACACCGACCAGCGATTCCACGTAGCCATCGCTGTTCGTCAATTGCTGTTCGCGCGCGATTCGCACCGACTCCTGCCAGAGGGTCGATGCCCGATCGAACTCGTTGATGTCGAGCAGAAGGCGCGCGACCGTATTCATCACTTCGACGTGAACGGCCGGCGTATCCGAGAACTCGCGAAGGACGCGGTCACCGGCGGTGACGAGCAACTCCTGCACCGACATGGTCCGCGCTTTTGCGGCATCAGGCTGTAGCCGCGTGTTCTTGTCGAACAGAGCCGTCATGAACGATTGCACTGCCCGCTGCTTGCGCGCTTCTTCCTGCGCGATTCGCGACTGTTCGGCTGCAATGCGCGCCTGCCATGTCGTCGTGACGATACCAGCGATCAGCGACAGCATCGCGAGCACGCCCGCCGCCACCGCGAACCTGTGCCTCGACACGAACTTCACCGCGCGATAACTCCACGCATCACCCCGAGCCAGCACCGGCTGGCCTTCCAGATAGTTGCGCAGATCGTCCGCAAGCTGGTCGACGCTCGAGTAGCGCCGATGCGGTTCCTTGCGCAGCGCCATCAGCAGGATATTGTCGAGGTCGCCGCGCAATTTCCTCTGCACACGACGGATACCGAGCGAGCGCGGCGCGTCCCTGGCGGCGGTAGCTCGATCGGCATCGGCCCCCACTGCGACACTCGGCCGTGTCGGCGCGGAGTCGCTCATGATCTCTGCGACCCGCTCGACAGTGTCCGCACCCGACCGATAGGGACTATGCCCAGTCAGCAATCGATAGAGCACGACACCGAGTGAGTACACGTCGCTGACCGTGGTAACCGTATCGCCGCGCACCTGCTCCGGACTCGCGTACTCGATAGTCATGACCCGCCACTGAGTAGCGGTCTTGTCGTTCGTGTTCGGCAGCGAGGATTTCTCGAGCAGCTTTGCGATCCCGAAGTCGAGCAGCTTCACCGAACCGTCGGCGGTCACGAGGATATTGCTGGGCTTGAGATCGCGGTGCACGACGAGCCGCTGGTGCGCAAAGCTCACGGCAGCACATACCTGCAGGAACAACTGGATGCGCTCGTTCACGCCGAGCAGGTTGTCCTCACAGTAGCGATCGATGGGCTCGCCCTGAACGAGCTCGATCACCAGATAAGGGACGCCGTCACGTGTCGTGCCACCGTCGATCAGTCGCGCGATGTTCCGGTGTTCGAGTGTCGCGAGAATCTGGCGCTCCGACCGGAATCGCCACGCGACCTGCTCCGGGTCATGGTCGGTGCGAACGAGCTTGATGGCCACGACGGATTCATATTGATCGTCGGCGCGCTCTGCCTTGTAGACCTCGCCCATGCCCCCGCGACCGATGAGCTCAGTCAGGCGGTAAGCACCGATGCGCGAGCCCGCACGCAGGCCACTCGGTTCATTGAAGACGTCGGCTTCGAAGGCCGATGCCACCGCGTCCTGCAGCGGCTGCTCGAACGGGTCGCCGGATTCATCATGCGCGCCGATCAGCGATTCGACGTCGAGACGCAGCTGCGCTTCACCGCCGGTCGCCTTTTCCAGATAGGCGTCGCGCTCCGCACGCGGCAGCGCGAGAGCCTCGTTGAACAGCGTCTTGATTCGCTGCCAGCGCTCCGGAGTCATCATGGGCGCTTCACCGGATCATCGGCGCCCGCAGCGCTCAATTCACGCCGCAACCAGGCGCGAGCCATTGCCCACTCACGCTTCACTGTCGCGGGCGAGATTTCGACGACATCCGCCGTTTCCTCGATCGTGAGACCACCGAAGTACCGCAGCTCGACGATGCGGGCCTGCTGCGCATCAATGACGGCGAGCGCTTCGAGTGCGCGATCGATCCCGAGCACGTCGATGCCGGGCGGCTGATCGGAGTGGATCTCCTCCTGCGCCGCCGCGACGAACGCTGCATCGATTTCGAAGGCAGCGCGCGTGTCGTCGAGGCTCAGCGCTTGTTCGCCGGCACCCCGTTTGGCGGCCGCCCGCTGGCGGGCGTGATCGACGAGCACTCGCCGCATCATCTGCGACGCGAGTGCGAGGAATTGATTGCGGTTGCGCCACGAAGCACTGCTCTGCCCTGAGAGACGCAGGAACGCTTCGTGGACCAGGGCAGTGCCCTGCAGCGTGTGATCGCTGCGCTCTCGGGCGAGACGCTGCTTCGCCATCCGCCTGAGCTCGCCGTAGACGAGCGGGAACAACGCGTCTGCCGCCGCGGCATCACCGCCGCTCCAGCGATGAAGCAGGCGGGTGATTTCCAGCGAATCGGAAGACGCGTCACTCATGCGGTACTCAGCGTGCCGTGCCGCTCCTGACTCGTTCGAGATAGCGATCGCGAAGTGCCGTCTGGCGCGAGGTCATGACGGCAGGCACGCCGCCGGTCCAGACCTGTTCAGCCGTAGTAGTGACTTCGAGTGGATCGCCGCTCCAGAGGACGAGATCAGCAACCTGCCCCACCGCGATCCGCCCGCGCGTACTGCCCACGCCGAAGATGTCCGCGGGTGTCGATGTCAGGCCAGCCAGCGCGACCGGCCACGGCAATCCGTGCGCGACAGCATTCCCGGCAAGCTGACGGATCTTCTGCGCATTCTGCGTCGGATCGGACGACTGCGAGAAGGCAACTGCCACGCCTGCCTTCGAGAGCAGTACGGCGTTGTCGAAGCGCGCTCCGATACGATCGAACGTCGCCGGCAGATTCTCCAGGGAATCGAGCAGTACAGGAACTTTCGCTTCAGCGAGCTCATCGGCAACGACCCACGCCTCTGTCGCGCCCGAGATGATCGGCTTGATGTTGTAGCGCTTCGCAAGCGCAATCACCTGGCGGATGTCCGCTGCACGATGCACGTTGAAGACGAAGCGGCCGCCATTCAGATAGCGCCCGAACACTTCGCGTCCCGCCGGAAGCAGCAACGGATGCGTTCCTCCTGCCTGAGGCGAACGGACCTCACGCACAGCCTGATCGAACAGCATGTACTGCGCGGCCCGGCTGCCCGCCGAGATCGACACCGCATCGCTGCCGAACTGCATGAACAGGGCGCGGCTGCCATCGAGCACGGCGTCATAGCGACCGTCGAGCGTCACCGCAGCGCCCTGCCCTGAGAGAATTGCACCGCCGTCCTGGCTGCCCGGCGCAACGACGGTCCATGTGAGCCCCTCCACTCGCGCAACCGGCAGCAGCACCGAGCGCGGATTGAAGGCGAGCGTGACGTCGAACTCGGGGCGCCACTGCATCTCCCATGCGGGAGCACCGGTGCTCAGGTACTCATCGACCGTCGACGCTTCGAGCGACACTTCCTCGACACCGATCGCCGTCAGGCCCGCGAACAGCCCGGGCGTGAGAGGCCGACCCTTCGCATCGATGACCGTCGCACCCGCGGACGTTGCGAGATCCTTGCCTACGGCCGCGATCTTCCCGGCGCGCACGAGCACATCGCCGTTCACAATCTCGCCCGCTGAAGTCGCCGTGTGAACGTGGGCACCGCGGATCAGCAGCTCCTGCGCGGAGGCCGTCGTGATTGCGGTGAACAGGGAAAGCGCGAACGCAGCTCTGATCATTGAAGTTCTCATCGTGCGACCTCCTGCTGGCCGAGCATGAAGTCGGATCGCGGTCTCGGTTGCGGATTCGCCCGGTCGAAGGACAACACGCCGTCGATGAACACCTGGTCGGCGAGCGCGTAGACGCTGAAGGGATCGCGATTCCAGATCACGACGTCCGCCATCTTGCCCGTCTCGAGCGTGCCGGTGCGGTCGGCAACGCCGAGCGCTTTCGCCGGATTCGCCGTGACCCAGCGAATCGCCCGCTCGGGCGGAATGGGCAGTCCGACGCGGGCACCGCGCGTCATGGCCTTGGCGGCTTCCTGGTTCAACCGCTGGATGCCTTCCGAAGAGTCGGAGTGAACGATGGCGCAGCCGTCCTTCGGATGATCGACGAACGCGAGGTTCTCCTGGATGCCGTCGAAGGATTCCATCTTGAAGCCCCACCAGTCCGCCCACAGCGCACCGCACACCTTCTTCTCGGCGAGCTTGTCGGCAAGCTTGTATGCCTCGACGCCGTGATGGAACGCGGCGATGCGGAAACCGAACTCGTCGGCGAGATCGAGCATCAGCTGCATCTCATCCGCGCGATAGCAGTGAATGTGAACGAGGATCTTGCCTTCCATAGCCGCGACCAGCGTCTCGTTGCCGAGATCCCGCTTCGGTTCAGTGGGCGGCTCCGCGTCCTTGTCCTTCTCTTTCTTCTTCTCATAGTCGGCGAGCTCGCGCTCGTACTTCTGCCATGAGCGCTGATATTCCTGTGCGTCCGCGAACGCCTGCCGGTAGCCCGCGACGTTGCCCATGCGCGTCATGGGCGCCTGCGACTTGCTGCCATAGACACGCTTCGGATTCTCGCCGCATGCCATCTTCAGGCCGTGCGGCGCATCGGGAAACTTCATGCCCT
Organism: Povalibacter uvarum; assembly: GCF_014202975.1. Lineage (GTDB taxonomy): Bacteria > Pseudomonadota > Gammaproteobacteria > Steroidobacterales > Steroidobacteraceae > Steroidobacter > Steroidobacter uvarum. The sequence goes on along the minus strand of NZ_JACHHZ010000005.1, from coordinate 634,037 downwards.
GCACGCCCGTTGCAGCGACGTTCTTCAGCGTCACACCGCGACCGCCGATCAGGTTTCCCGAACCCGGCAGTACCTGCAGGGTCGTGACACCGCCTTCGAGAGCAGCCTCGAATCCCGGATCCTGCGGCCACACCGCGTGTTCGGCCCAGACGTGCGGCGTCGCCGGCGCGACCATTTCATTGCCGTCCGAATGCGCTTCGACACCAGGGCTTGCATACACCCCGAGGTGTGAGTGCACATCGATGAGACCCGGCGTCACCCAGCGACCGGTCGCATCGATCTGCGTGCCGCCGGCGGGCAACTCGAGGTTGCGTCCAACCGCCTGAATCTTCCCCGCAACGATGAGCAGGTCGGCATCATCGAGTCGCTCGCCCGTCCCGGTGAGCACCGTTGCGTGACGGATCAATGTCGGTACAGACGCCGCAGGGGCGTACGTTGAGGGAAACGCCGAACGTACCGGTCCCGCTGCTGCAGCGGGCTGCGCAGGCGTTGCGGCCGGCTGCGCCGCGCAACCAGCGGCGACGCCGCAGGCGATGGCCAGCAGCGCTCTCGTCATTGTTTGAACCATGGTGTCCTGCCCTGAGCGGTAAGCGATGCGCGGAATGTGCGCGAAGCCGCGAGCCGGCGCAACCGTCAACCGTCCTCGCCTTGCCATCGACGTCATCCGGCGCGCTAGAATCGGTGCGCGGGACAAGCCGCTTCCGGGTCCGCGGGCAGGGTTCAACCCACTTGTCGTCTCGATTGCATCACCCAACCTTTGTGCAGCCGGTGTTGCGGACCGTCCGGTATTCAATGCATGGAGGTTTCCCGTGACTACCCTGCCCGACCGGCCCGATCTCGAGCACCTGCGCAAACAGGCCAAGCAGCTTCTGCGATCCTGGCGCGATCGCGAACCATCCGCCTTTCAGCGCCTGCGAACCAGCTTGCCGATCGCCCACGACAAGAGCGACGGTGCGATTGCTTCCGCGAATTTGCGACTGCATGACATGCAATCGTGCATCGCGCGCGAGTACGGCTTCGCCAGCTGGAGCGACTTGAAGACTCACGTGGAGTGGCTGCAGACACAGGCATGCGGCCTGGAATCGATGAGACTGCAGTGGCTGCGATTCGTCTATGGCGGTGACATCGCCGGGGACGGGCTCTTGCCCCGACCCGACCTGGCGGCGCGTTTGATTGCTGCTCATCCGGATCTCGCACAGGGCGATCCGCTCCTCGCCTGCGCGGTCGGCGATGAAGCAGCGATTCGCGATGCCATCGCACGCGATTCATCGTGGGCGACCCGAAGCAGCGGTCCGCTCAACATCCCGCCGATCATCGCCGTGAGCCATTCGACCCTGGCTCGCTTCGATCTCCATCGCGAGCCGCTGCGCCGAAGCTTGCGGCTGCTGCTCGATACCGGGGCGGATCCGAAGACCACATTCGGCAATCGGTTTCCTCCAGCTTCGGTCGAGCAACCCGGCGACGAACCGCTCACTGCAATCTACGGCGCTGCCGGCAAAGTGCACGATCCCGTCATGACACAACTGCTGCTCGAAGCCGGCGCGGATCCGAACGACAACGAATCGCTGTATCACTCCCTCGACGATCCGGATCGGACCCTGCCGTGCACGAAGCTGTTGCTACAGGCAGGCACACGCGTTCCCGGTACGAACGCGCTCGCGAAGATTCTCGACTTCGATCACTACGACGGACTGGCGCTGCTGCTCGAACACACACCTCACGGAGAAGAGGATCTCGACCGGATCCTCGGTTGGGCGATCTACCGCAAGCGCTCGGCGCGTCACGTACGGGCGCTACTCGATGCGGGCGCGAATCCTCACGGTGGCAAGAGTGCGGGGCACAGCTTCTACAAGGCTGCACTGGCTCAAGGGCTCGTCGACGTGGCGAAGTTGCTCGCCGACGCGGGTGCGGGCGAAGAGCTATCGCTGGCAGAACAGTTTGCCGCGGCGTGTGCACGAGTAGACGAGAAGCAGGCACGAGCGCTGCTGGCCGCTGATCCTGATCTGATCGCATCCATGTCCGAACTGCATCAGAAGCAGCTGCCGATCCTCGCGATGAATGGCGCCGACGATGCAGTCCGTCTGATGGTTTCGCTGGGCTGGCCGATCGCGGCACGGGGCGGCGACATCGACGGATCGGCACTCAACTGGGCCGTGTTCCGTGGCAACGCACCGCTGGCGAATTTCCTGCTGGATCACGGAGCGGACTGGCACGAACCTCACGCCTACAACAGCGATGTGATCGGAACACTCGGATGGGCATCAGTCAACGAGCCCAGCGGACCTGGCGATTGGGTGGGCTGTGCTGAAGTGCTGCGCGCCCACGGACTCCCTCGCGCGACACGATTCAGCGGTCCCAATGCAAACCATCCCTACGTCAGCCTCTTGGTCGACGGACGGGGCATGTATTTCCCGGACGACGTCGCCGACGCGCTGCTCGAAGAGTAGAGAGATACTGGCGAGGGCGCTTCGCATTGCGATGAAGTCACGCTAGTCTCTCGGCCCCGCCCCGAGAGAACCGGTCTTCATGCAGTCGCGTCGCTCCCTCGCCATCGTCGCCGTCATCGTGCTCATGTCCGTCTGGGGCAGCACGTTCGTCGTTACGAAAGCAGCAGCGCGCGATCTTCCACCGCTGACGCTGGCAGCGCTGCGGTTCCTGATTGCATCACTCGTGCTGATTCCGATCGCGCTCTCGCGTGGAGGATTGCAGCGACTGCCGCGGCCCGTTCCGTGGAGCGCGCTGAGCCTGCTTGCGCTGACCGGCATCACCGGTTTCGCGATCACATTCACCTACGCGCTCGTCTACGGATCGGCCTCGCAGGGCGCTCTGATCTATGCCGCGCTACCGGCGGCGATTGCGATCGCAGCAGTGGTTTTCCTTCATGAACGCCCGACGCGGCGACGCGTCGCGGGCATCGCGCTCTCAGTCATCGGCGTCGCTCTGCTCATCCTGACCGGGACGCCGGATGCAGCGTCTCCGCAACCGCTCCCGGGTGCACTCTGGATGCTGGGCGCGGTAGCGGTGTGGACCACGTACACGGTCATTGCCAAACGATTGGCCAATGCAGATCCCATCGTGACGATTGCGATCGTGTCGACTCTCGGTACGTTGATGCTGCTGCCGCCAGCCGCCATCGAGATCGCGGAGCACGGCTGGTCGAATCCATCGCTGTCCGCCTGGAGCAGCGTGTTGTTCCTCGGCGTAGTGGCGTCTGCCCTCGCGTACATCGTTTATGCGTTCGTCCTGCGCGAACTCGATGCGAGTCTCGTGGGGGTCTATACGAATCTCGATCCGATCGTCGGAGTGCTCATCGCCGTGCTGTTCTTCGGCGAAACGCTGCACGGAGGTCAGATTGCGGGCGGCGCGCTCGCGCTGGTGGGGATGTGGCTGGCATCGGCGGAGGCGTGAGATCGCTCAGTCCGAAGGCTCTTGTCGTGGGTCCGGCTTTCGTCGGACGTCATGCCGAAGGCATCCCGTCCACCCGCGACAGCGGAAAGCGACTTGAAGAACACAACCGTCGCGCAGGGCGTTCCGTCGGGCATCAGCGCATAGTCAGGGATCGTTCCGCACCGCTGCCACCCTTGACGCTCATAGAGCCGCTCGGCATCGCTGCTTGCTGTATCGAGTACGAGCAGAGTCTTGCCCTGCTCCAGCGCATATCGTTCGGCCGCGATCAGCAGGGCCGCACCCACGCCGCGCCTGCGGCCGCGATGATGAACGAGCATCTTCGCGATGTCAGCGCGATGCGGCTGATTCTCGGCCTGCGCCCAGACAACCTGTACCGTGCCGATGATCGAACCATCAGCCTCCTGTGCCGCGAAGATCGCACGCTCGCCTTTCGCCGCGCTCGCCTGCGACTGTCGCCAGAACCTCTCTGCCTTGTCGCGCGACATCGGCCACATGAAACTCACGGACGCGCCGCCTTCGACGCAATCGATCAGTACGTCGCTCAGCTCACGGATTTCCCGCTCGGCGATCGCGTCGAGGCGACGAACGACGATATCGGTCGACATGCAACTCATCTCCTGCTCGTGCGACCACGGTCCGTGGCCAGCACCACGATGTAGCGCGCCGGCTTGCGCGTGCGATTGCGAAAGGCGGTCGACTGGTTGATCTGCATCGCGAGGCAATCGCCTTCCTCCAGTCGATGAGTGACCTCACCCAGCGTCAGCTCGATACGGCCCTCCTGCACCCAGACTTGCTGCTCGAACGGGGCATCGCGCACGCCGGTCTCATACGCCACATGCGCACCCGCGGGCAGCATGACTTCGACGATCTGGATGGGCGACGGATAGTTGAGCGGCGAAATGTTGCAGCGAACGTAGCCCGACTGCGGATCACGCCACGAGGTGCGCCCTTCGCGGCGCGACAGCGGATTGAGCGGAGCGCTGGCATCTTCGAACAGACTGGCGAGTGGAACACCAAGCCCAGTCGCAATTTTTTCGAGCACGACTGCCGTTGCACTGCTTTCGCCCCGCTCGATCAGCGAGAGCATCGACCGGCTCACCGCGCACTTCTCCGCGAGCGCGTCGAGGCTCAGTCCGCTCTCGGCACGCAAAGCCCGAACGCGCGTGGCTATACGGGTGTTGATATCCGGTTCAGCGCTGCCGGGCTCTTCTTTCATACTGGATTAAATATCCAGTATTCTGGAGACTACTGTCAATGGGGACAGGCTCATTCCGTGCGCGGTAGCGCATCGTCGCGTCCGTGATCGTGAGAGGCTTGGACCAGCAGACAAGGAAAACCCCGTGTTCTCCACCCGCCGCAATTCCGGCCTGGTCCGCACGGCGCTGATTACATACGGCGTCGCTGGCCTTTCATGGCTGCTCTCCCGTTCACCGCTTCACCAAGCAGCCGAGGGATTGGGCGGATTCGCATCCGCGCGACTGCTGTTCTTCGTGGGCGTCGCGGTGCAGCTCGTGCTGCTGATTGCACGACAACTCATCAAGCGACACAACGCGGACCACGACGTCGCGACGCAGGCGCTCGACATCGTGGATCTGATCGGCGATGCCGTGACGGTATTCGTCTTCGCGCTCGGCACGCTGGGTGCCGTGCTGGACTTCTCTGCAACTGTGTAAAGAGCGGACTGGGATCAACGATCTTCAGTCCCCGTGTATCCCCGTGTCCCCGCGGAAAGTCCGGCTCTTCTCTTCTCCGGACCTCAATACCCGACGGCCTTCCCCGACTCGTTGCGACCGTCGCTCGCGCCGAGCCGCATGCCGGTCGCGAGATCGATCTGGATGCACTCGCCGTCGCCGACGCCGCCGAAACTGATGGCGTGACCGCGGCCTTCGAGCAGTTTGATCGTGTCGGGCGAGAACCGGTTACGCTCGAGCATGATGCGATCGGGCACCCACTGATGATGGAACCGCGGCGCATTCACCGCCTGCTGGATGTCGAGACCGAAGTCCGCGACGCCGACGAGGATGTTCGTGACCGTCGTGATGATCGTCGGGCCGCCCGGTGAACCCAGCACCAGCCAGAGCTTGCCGTCCTTGAGCACGATAGTCGGCGTCATGGCGGAGAGTGGGCGCTTGTTCGGACCGATCGCGTTTTCCTGGCCCTGGATCAGGCCGAACATGTTCGGCGCGCCGGGCTTCGACGAGAAATCATCCATCTCGTTGTTCAGCAGGAAGCCGAGCGAGCCGGCGGTGACTTTGGAACCGTAGCCGCCATTCAACGTCGTCGTCACCGCGACCGCGTTGCCTTCGGCGTCGACGACTGAATAGTGAGTCGTCTGCGTCGGCTCGAAGCCGGGCACGAACACCGGATGTTCCTTCACATAGCGTTCGAGCTTCGTGGAAGTCTTGGGCCGCACGATCTTCTGCGAAGGGGAGGCGTGCGCGGGATCGACCGACTGGCGCCATTCGACGGCGTACTTCTTGTCGGCGAGTTCCATGACAGGCAGTTCGCTGAATTCCGGGTCGCCGAGGAACTGCGCGCGGTCGTAGAACGCACGACGATACGCTTCAGTGATCAGGTGAATCGATTCAGCGGAGCCGAAGCCAGCCTTCGCGAGATCGAAGCCTTCGAGAATGTTCAGCGTCTCGATCAACGCGATGCCGCCAGAGGACGGCGGCGGTGCGCTGATGACATCGAGGCCGCGATACGTGCCGGTGACGGGCTTGCGATCCTTCACGTCGTAGTTCGCGAGATCCTGGGCCGTGATCAATCCGCCACCGGCCTGCATGAATTCGGCGAACTCGCGCGCCATCTTGCCGGTGTAGAAATCGTCGGGTGACGAAACGATGCGTTCGAGCGTGCGTGCAAGCTCCGGCTGCTTGAACACATCGCCCTGCTTCCAGCCCTTGCCGCCGTTCTGGAAGATGCGCTTCGAGTCGGCGAACTGCGCGAGGCCTTTGTCTTCGGTCAGCGAACGCGCGTCGCCGTAGTCCAGCGTGAACCCATCGCGCGCGAGGCGAATCGCCGGCGCCATGACCTGTGCAAGCGTCAGCTTTCCGTAACGCTTCTGTGCGTGCACGAGACCCTTCACCGATCCCGGGACCCCGACCGCTTTGTAACCGACGCGGCTCAGATTCGGGACGATGTTGCCCTGCGCGTCCTGATACATCTTCTCGCTCGCCTTGCCCGGCGCCTTCTCGCGATAGTCGATGAAGTTCGTGGTGCCGTCGTTCAGGCGAACGAGCATGAAGCCGCCGCCGCCGATGTTGCCCGCGGTCGGATGCACGACTGCGAGCGCGAAGCCTGTCGCGACCGCCGCGTCGATAGCGTTCCCGCCCGCCTTCATCATCTCGACACCGGCCTCCGATGCCAGCCCGTGAACGCTCACGACCATGCCCTTTTCCGCGCGCTCGGGGCGCATGCCCGCGCCGGCAGCAATCTGGACTGTGGTCAGGGAAAAGATGAAGACCAGGAACGACAGGCGCAATTTCATGGATGACCTACGCGGACATGAAGCAACGAGCGTTTGAATGTAACAGTGTTTGACGGGCAGGTCAGGCCCGGAGCCAGACGGACGGGCCCACTGCAACCCTCGGGATTCCGCCTGCGTCTGAAGCCCACCTGCAAAGAGAGAGGAAGAACCCGATGACTCGTGCTTTCCGCCCGATGGCACTGCTTTGCGCATTCGCCGCGCTCGCTCAGTGGGCGCCGGCTCAAACGACTGCGGCTCAAACGGCAACGCCACCCGATCCGTCAACGCTGGTTTCGCGGAACAGCCATCCCTTCTCCTATACGAGCACGACGCTCGAAGGCTCCGGAGCGGAGTTCCTTCGTGCGCAGACGGCGCGAAGTCAGTTCGTACTGCTGGGCGAAGAGCATATGGATCATGCCATCCCGATCTTCTCTGCCGCGCTCTACAGGATGCTTCACGACCGGCACGGCTTTCGGCATGTCGTAGTCGAACAGGATCCGGTCGCGATCGATGAGGCACTGCAGCCACCCCGTCGGGGCGATGCGGAGCGGCTGGCATTGCACGCACGGCGAAACCCGGGACTGTTCGAGTTCGACAGCGACGAAGACCTGACCTTCCTGGCTGTCGCCGGATCGATCGAGCAGGGTCCTGATGCCATCTGGGGCGTCGAGCAGACGACGGGCGCTGTCCGATACCTGGAGGAACTCGTCGCACTCGCACCCAACGACGCTGCACGCGACGAAGCGAAGCGAACGCTCGCTGCCGCCAAAGCAGTCGATACGGGTCCCACCTACAGCGTGCACTGGCTGATCGATGCGCGTACGCCTGCAGCGGTCGACTCACTACGCCAGGCGTTCGCAGCGACGCCAGGATCGCGCGCTGACTATCTGTTGTCGAACCTGGCGAAGTCGTCGGAGATCTTCGGCTACTACCGTCGCGCCGAAGCCGGCGAGTTCGTCGGCCTCTACAACAACACCGTCCGCGAAGAGGTGCTGAAGAAGCATTTCCTCACGCGATATCGCGCTATCGCGAAAGACGGAAAGTTACCGAAAGCCTTGTTCAAGTTCGGCGCGAATCATCTCTATCGCGGCAAGAATCCGACGCAAGCCTTTCCCATCGGCAATCTCGCTCACGAGCTCGCGATCGTGAACGACATGGACGCCTACGGACTCTTCGTCATCATGCTCGGTGAGGGATATGCGTCCTACGACGACTACCCGGCGTGGATGCGGCCGCTGCTGCCCATGAATGCTCCACAGAATCCGGTCGTCATCGATCTGCGTGCGCTGCGGCCGTATCAGCGGCTATTTCGCCAACAGGTGGAAGCGGCCCAGCAGTGGGAACTGCAGTGCCTGCTGCATGGCTATGATGCAATCGTGATTCTGCCGGGGTCGAAGCCGGCGTCTCGGAAGCTGGGCGGGCGTGAGTAAAGAGGAAAAGATTTCACACGGAGTTCACGGAGAACACGGAGCTACAAAGGCCGGAAGGAAGTCGTCCGATCTTTTCGATCTCCGTGTACTCCGTGAGCTCCGTGTGAAATTCCGCTCTGAAACTCTGCTCAGCGTTCAACGGCTCGATCGAATCCCGCCGATCCCCGCATGACGCTGCGATGCGCGCTCGAGCAGCAACTGCTCGACCGCTATGCGCGCTTCCTCTTCCGAGAGGTCGGGTGCAAGCTCGAATACTTCGCTGGGATCGAACGGATTGGTGACCAGCGTCGGCGGACGCTCGTCGACCACTGGATCAGGTTCCTGCGGAATCGTCGACACGATGACCGGCGCCGGTTCGATGTGCTTCGGCGCGGAGTACATGTGATTGGCAGCGACAACGACGCCGCCGACGACAGCGAGCCCTACGCCCCACGCCATCTTCGGCAGTGAGAAACCTTGCTTGCGAGCGGGCGATGGCACTGCCTTTGCTTTCTCAGCTTGCACGCGGACCGCTGGCTGCTCCTTGGTCACAGCAATACTCGCCGCGACAGGCTCCGATCCTTTGGCGGAAGCAGCGGCAACCGGCAGGCTCAACAAATCCTGTGCAGTCAGTTCGACTTCGGTTTCGGACGTGTCCGTAAAGTCGATGTACCCGGACTCTTTCATGCGGCACCTCTACCAGGGAGCTTTGCACAAACTAAACGATGAAATGACAGACCTCAAAGGAGTTATGTCACCACGCCCATCCTGAGCCGAAGAGCGTGAGAACAGTCACGCCGCAGAACGCTGCCGCAGGATGAATGTTCCGGCCGGCTACGACAACTCCTGACGAATGTGCTTTCCATAATTCAGTCGTTGCGCAGTCATCGCACGACTCAGCGAACAAGGCCTGCTCGATAATCCGTGTATCGAGGACGCCAGTGCAGCAACTCGCGGGCTCGGGCGTTGCGCACGCGGAAGGAAGGAAAGCCGGGGCGTCCGCCGGACAATGGCGGAGCAGTTCTGGCAACTGAGCACACGTACGCGAACACGTCGCGCCACTGCGCTGGTTGATCGTCAGCAATGATCAATGCGAGACGCGACGGCCAACGTTCGAGCGCGGCCACTGTCGCAGCTGCCATGTCAGCGATATGCGAGAGCGACACGTAGTCGAGCCCTTCTCCAGGGAATCGCAACTTTCCCGCTGCTGCCCGCGCGAACCAATCGTCGTCGAATCCCGTTCCCGGACCATAGAACAGCCCGCCGCGCAGGATCAGCCAGTCGAGATCGCAGGATTCGACTGCAGCTTCCATCGAACGAACGGCAGCAATGGCCGCGCCGGAAATGCTCTGCTCGTCGACGGGATGAAACGTCTCTTCATCGGCCCACGCATCGCCGCCACCTCCGTGCGTCATCGCGATACTTTGCTGAACGAATCGGGCGACGCCGGCATCACGGCATGCACGAATCAACAACGGTGTTCCTTCGCGACGCAGCCGATCATTCGCCGCGAAGTCGCCGCCCTGCGCATTCGGCCGCGGCAGACTCGTCGCCAGGTTGATCACAACGTCGCATCCCGCAACTCCCGCGCGGAGCGATGCTTCGTCGAAGATATCCGCTGCGACGACTTCGGCACCACAAGCCGCGGCGACCGTTGCCGCGGCCGGGTTCCTGACCAACGAGCGGATTCGATGACCCGCAGCGGCAAGCTGCGGCAACAGATGTCGTCCATAGACTCCGCTCGCTCCGAGCACAGCGATATGCATACGTGTTGTTCCCCTGATATCGGACGCGGCGACGATCTCGTCAGCGTCGTTTCCTGATGGTCTTCTTCGAAACCCGAGGCGGCGTTTTTTTCGCTGCCTTCTTCGCTCTCTTCGGGCGCGGAGCGATGCGTGTCGGATCACCGACTGTTTCGTTCAGTTCGACAGCTTGCTTCACGAGCTTCCGTGCGGTTGCCGCGCTCACCGACATGCCTTCCAGCAACTCCAATGTCGCCATCTCGTACTTGCCACCGGGTTTGAGACGAGGCTCGATATCCAGCAAGCGCTGGCCGCGCCAGAAGCCGAACAGGACGCGATGAGCTTCAGCGCGGATGAGGAACGCGGGCCCGTTCGACAGGTAAACGAGATGGCCCCACTTCACGACTTCTTCCGCGGGGATCGAGCGAGCCGCACGGCGTAGCGCGATCACGAATTCCTGTTGCCAGCCGCAAAGGCCTTCGACGTAGGCGTCCGGGTTGGCTGCGGGGGGTGTCTTCTGCATGAAAGATCCTTCTGAAAAGACCCGACGCCCCGTCATTCCCGCGAAAGCGGGAATCCATGTCTTCGACTGGAATGGATGCCCGCTTCGCCGGAATGACGGATGGCGGGCCTACGGAACACGCTCGCCAACGAACTCCTGTCCCTGCTGCCGGAACACGACCTGCTTCGCCGCGCCGCGCTGATCGGGCCGGAACACGAGACGCCACTCCCGTCCGCGGGCGAAGAACGTCGTCGGGTTCTCGGCCAGTATCTCGACTTTCGCCTCGCCGGTCGATTCGACGAAGAGCCGATCACCTTCCAGCGTCACATCGTCGATGGAGCCCGGCGCGTACTGATACTTGCCCACGTATGTTGCAAGCGTCTGGCGCGGCAGTGCAATGGGCTGAGGATCGGAGGGGATGAGATTCTCCGCAGCGGCAATGAGAATCCATCGGTCCGCGCGACGCAGATACGTTTCCATTCTGCGCTGTTCGAGTGTCTGAACGTGCCCATTCACTTCGGTGAATTCCGTGATGCGGTAACGAACCGCCGCGACGCCTTCGTGAAAACGCACCTGGATGTCCCCCGGATCGCCGAACCAGCTTCGGACGGTGGACGGACGGTTGGCGATCGCCTTGAGAATGTCTGCCTTCGTCTCGCCGGCACAGAGGCAGTCGTCATCGACGAACGAGCCCCATCGGGCAGCATCGCCCTGGCGATAGGCGTCGAGCCGCGAGCGGATGGTTTGTGCGATTTCGGTGTCCGTCGCGGCGAACACCTGTGATGCGGAAATCAGGCACAGCGTCAGGATCGCCGGGAGGAATGTGATCTTCATTCGGCGAATTGTAGCCGCGGCATGCGCGGCTGTTGATCGTGCAATGGTTCAGTCGGCAGGCAGCATCTGGGGATTCCAGGCCACTTCCCACAGGTGCCGGTCAGGGTCCTGGAAGTAGCCGGCGTAGCCACCCCAGAACGTCTCCTTCTCCGGTTTGACGATGTGCGCTCCGCCAGCGCGCGCCTGCGCCATGACGGTGTCGACTTCAGCCTTCGACGCCACGTTATGCGCGAGACAGAAATCCGTCGGACTCGCCGCGCTCACTGCGATGCCAGCGTCGTGGGCCAGGCTCGCCCGTGGCCACAACGCAAGCCGCAACCCTGACTGCAGATCGAAGAACGCAACCGCCCCATGCTCGAATTCGGTGCCGACGATGCCCTGCGTCCGCCAGCCAAGACCGTCGCGATAGAAGCGAACGGCACGCTCGAGGTCATCGACCCCGAGCGTGATCAGCGTGATTCGAGGCTTCATCGGCGCTTCAGGATCCGCGTCGCGCGGCTTCGATGGTGGCGATGTCGATCTTCTTCATCTTCATCATTGCCTCGAACGCGCGCTTTGCGGCCGCCTGATCGGGACCGGTGGTTGCTTCCATCAACACGCGCGGCGTGATCTGCCAGGACAGTCCCCATTTGTCCTTGCACCATCCGCACGCACTCTCCGCGCCGCCGTTCCCGACGATGGCGTTCCAGTAACGATCCGTCTCCGCCTGGTCCTCGGTGAGGATCTGAAACGAAAACGCCTCGCTGTGCTTGAAGGCCGGGCCGCCGTTCAGACCCAGGCAGGGCACGCCGGCGACAGTGAACTCCACCGTGAGCACCTGCCCTTCCTTGCCGCCCGGGAAGTCGCCGGGAGCACGGTTGACTGCCGTCACTGCGCTGTTGGGAAACGTCCGGGCGTAGAACCTGGCCGCCTCTTCTGCCGCTGCGTCATACCAAAGACAAATCACGTTCCTGGCCATCGTTGTCTCCATCTTGTGTTGGTTGATCCGCACTGCTGGAACTAGGACGGGTCGGCGATACGAAAACCGACATAACTTCCCAGCGGTTCCGCCATTGCGTCACCGTTCGACGTCAGAGCCGAAAAAGATGCTCCGCGGGCCCACCCTTCCGGCGATCTCGTGCGTTACAGCCGTCAGGTACTGCACAGGATTCTGAAAGGCGATGACCGACGCACGCAAGCCGCTCACGGCCCTCCTTCTGACCGTTCTTCTCGCCGCCTGCAGCAACGGCGACAACAACGACGACTCATCAGGCGAAACGCCGCCACCTCCGCCGCCGCCGGTAACGGGACGCGGCACACTGGTCGTGAGTCCACCCGAACGTCTGGCCACATACGATCCGTCGCAACTGCTGGCGCTGGTCGACGCCGGCTCGGCGGCCGAGGAATTGCTGGAGCTCATCGTCGATCCGGTCTGCGCGGTCGACGTTCACCAGCTGCGTTACAACACACTCGATCCCGCGGGCAATGCGATAACGGCATCAGGCGCTCTGATGATTCCCACCGGCACCGACGCCGCATGCCAGGGCCCGCGACCGATCGTCGTGTACGCGCACGGGACGAACGCCGAACGCTCATTCAACATCGCGAACATCACGGACTCGAGCAGCGGCGAAGGATTGCTGATGGCACTGGCGTTTGCAGCGCGTGGCTACATCGTCGTGGCGCCGAACTATGCGGGCTACGACACCTCTTCACTGACCTGGCATCCATACCTGCACGCGCAGCAGCAGGCGGATGACACCGCCGATGCACTCTCAGCGGCTCGCAGTGCATTGCCAACAAGCACAGCGCCTGCGGTGAGCGACAGCGGCAAGCTGTTCATCACCGGTTATTCGCAGGGTGGGTTCGTGGCAATGGCGACTCATCGGCTTCTGCAACAGAACGGCACACCTGTCACGGCATCCGCGCCGATGTCCGGGCCCTACGCGCTCGGCGCATTCGGCGACGCCGTCTTTCAGGGGCAGGTGGTTGGCAGTGCGCCGCTATTCGTCAGCTGGCTGGCCACGTCGTATCAACGCGCCTACGGCAACATCTACGCAGCGCCAGCGGACATGTTCGATGCCCGCTATGCGCCCACGATCGAGTCGCTGCTGCCGACGGCCGCAAGCCGCTCAGCAATTTACGATCAGGGCCGGTTGCCACGCGAGCAGTTGTTCAGCAGTACGCCGCCCGACCCGGCCTTCGCCGCGTACACACCAGCAACATCACCAGCGGATCTGGCACCAGTCTTTGCACTTGGCTTCGGCCCGGACGCGCTGATCCTGAACAGCTACCGGCTGAATTACCTGCAGGACGCCCAAACCAATCCGGATGGCGGCTTCCCGACGCGAACCGACGGCAGGCCGGCGGCGGCGCCAGCGAATGGATTGCGTCAGGCCTTCAAGGCCAACGATCTGCGAACCTGGGTGCCGGCTGCGCCGACGTTGCTGTGTGCCGGCAATGAAGATCCCGTCGTGCTGTACCTGAACACATCGCTGATGCAGCAGTACTGGGCAGACAACGGCGCCACGAGCGTAACGGTGCTCGATGTCGACGACGAGCCGTCGCTCGACGACCCGTATCTGGAATTGAAGGCGGGATTTGCAGCGGCGAAGGAAGCGCTCGAACTGAGCGGCGGCACGACGGCCGTGCTCGAGGCGTATCACACGTCGCTCGTGTCACCGTTCTGCCTGGCGGCGGTGACCGAGTACTTCGATGACAGGTAAGCGCTCGTCATTCCCGCGTGCGCGGGAATGACGAACGTGTTTACTTGCCGTACGAAGGATTGAGCTCGAAGATCTGCTTGCAGGTCTGCTCGTTCACGAAGTCGTGACCGATGACGTTGGGCAACGACCACCGGCTCATGCTCATCTTGGCTTTGATCTCCGTGAGGAAACTGCCGAGCTTCGCGTGAGCGCCGTCACCGCCCTTCGTGTTCGATGAAACGTTGCCGCCGGTCTGCTGCCAATAGACCCAGTGCAGATGGTCCTGGCGGTGACCGTGATGCTCGTCGGCGGCGCCCTGCGCGGTTTTGAGCACGTCCTTCATTTCCTTCTTGCCCTTGTAGGTACCGCAGAAGCAGAGGCCGGAGGTGTTCGACGTCCCTTCGGAATACTTGAACATGGGCAGGTATCCGTCCTTGGCACTGAACCCCTTGTGGAATTCGGAAGCGAAGACCATCACGACCTTGCCGCGCAGGTCGTCGAGAGTGCACAGCGCCACGTTGCCATCCTTGTTGTAGACGTATTTGGCGTTGTCGCCCGTCGCCATGAACTCGTTGAGCGCATTGCCGACTTCCTGAGGGCAGTACGTGTGCGAGACGCGCAGGATGACGAACTCGCTCTCATAGGTTTTCACGAACGCCACGGCATCCTTGACCGCGGTCATGAAGGAACCGCCGTAGCCGCCGAACGCGCCGGTGCTCTTGCCGATCTTCGGCCACTTGAACTTCTCGGCCGCGAAGTGACCCATCGTGGGCTGCACGATGCTCTTGCCCTTCTCGTCCTTGACGCGCTTCAGGAAGACGCGAACGTCGAAGACGCGCGATCCGGAGTACGCCTGGTTGTAGATGTTGGAACCCTGGCAACGGGCGTATCGCTTGGGGCACGCGACCCGGGTGAGGCTGTCGCCGTAGACACCGGCATCGTGGCTCGCAGGCAGGACCATTTCGATCAACTGCGGGTTGTCCTGTATCCGGCTCATCCAATTGGCGTTGGTCATCGCGGGCGATCCTCGTTTCTTGTGGGAGCGGCCGGCCTTCGACGAAGGGCCGGTATCGGACCGATTGCAACGCACTGCCCGCGGTGCGTTCCATGCACAGGTCACAGATTCGAGACCTGTCCCGCGTAACACGCGTCGCCCAGACTTGGAGCGTCAATTCGATGACGCCGCACTGTCGTCGGACAGGATAGCCCGATTCGGCCGCCGAATCGTCGTGGCCCCGGACTTGCAGCGATGCTGCCGGAGAGAAAAAACACCGGGGATTCTTCATGAACGCATTCATCGCCCACCTGCCCAAGGCCGAGCTTCACGTGCATCTCGAGGGCACGCTCGAGCCCGAGCTCAGCTTCGCACTCGCGAGGAAGAACGGGGTGGCACTCGACTACGACACTCCCGAAGCGCTGCTGGCCGCCTACAACTTCCACGATCTGCCCTCGTTCCTCTCGATCTACTACAAGGCGATGAACGTTCTTCAACACGAAGACGATTTCTTCGAACTGACCTGGCAGTACCTCGCGAAAGCACGCGAGCAACACGTCATCTACGCGGAGATGTTTTTCGATCCGCAGGCTCACACGAGCCGCGGAGTCGCCTTCGATACGGTGATCCGAGGCATCCGTCGCGCGCAGGAACGTGCGCGAGCGGAACTTGGAATCGACACTCAGCTCATCCTCTGCTTCCTGCGCGACATGAGCGCGGAATCGGCAATGCAGACGCTCGAACAGGCGCTGCCGTACAAGAAATGGATCGTTGGCGTGGGGCTCGACTCGGACGAGAAGAACAATCCGCCGGTCAAGTTCGCGGAAGTCTTCGCACGCGCGCGGCGAGAGGGATTGAGACTCACGATGCATTGCGACGTGAACCAGCAGAACACGCTCACGCACATCGACCAATGTCTCGATGTCATCGGCGTCGACCGCATCGATCACGGCGTCAACTCACTCGAGGATCCGTTGCTCTGCAAGACGATCCGCGAACGCGGCCTCGGCCTGACGGTTTGCCCCATCTCGAATCGCTTCGTCGTTCAGAACCTGACCGCCCCCGAGATTCAGCGAATGCTGCAGCTGGGAATGCGCGCGACGATCAACTCGGATGATCCGGCATACTTCCGCGCGTACCTGAACGAAAACCTGACGGCGCTCCATGATGAAGGCGGCCTGAGCCTCGCGGAGATCGTGCAACTCGTGAAGAACAGTTTTGTCGTCGCGTGGCTGCCGGAGGAAAAGCGCGCGGCGTATCTGCAGCAGGTTGAGAACTACCTGCGACGGGCGGCGTAGGCAGGTCCCGTCATTCCCGCGCAAGCGGGAATCCATCTTTACTCCATCACTCCCACGCAGGCGGGAGTCCATCTTTTTCCGTCACTCCCGCGAAAGCGGGAGTCCATCTCATTCAAGGCATGGTTCCCGCTTGCGCGGGAATGACGGCGGGGGCACACAGTCTGACCAGCGGCCCGCGGGCTATCCGGCGCACGTCAGCGTAGCTGACTATCTTTGCTCCCCCGCCTGTTATATCCCGCGAACTGCGCCTCCTCCTTGTCCTCCGCCTCCTGGCAAACGACGCACAGGCGCACGCCCGGAACAGCCTGCTGACGGGCTTCGGGAATAGTCGCTCCGCATTCTTCGCAATGAGTGAGGCTCGGCCCGGAAGGCAGGCGCGCCTTGGCCCGGCTGATGCCGTCCTTCACGGTGGCATCGATCTGATCCTGCACCGCGCCATCGCCTGCCCAACCTGTCGCCATCACCCTCTCCGCCTGCGAATCACTACAGCCCCCTTCAATCAGCGAGGCGGCCTCACTTATTTATGGCTGCTGCCACCCGGAATGCAAGCCGGCCTCAGATGTCGCGGCGCATGATGAACATCCCGATTTCTCCCGTATCGGCCGCGAAAGGCTGCTCGCCGCAGATGCGGAATCCGAGCCGCGCATAAAGGCGCTGGGCACCAGCGTTCGTCTTGAGCACGTCCAGCCAGATGAGTCCGCTGCCGCGAGCAACGGCCTCTTCGATGATGACGTTCACCAGCCGGGCGCCATGGCCTTTGCCGGTGATGCCGCGACGGAAATAGATCTTCTGCAACTCCGCGCCGCGCATGCCGGTGACGGGTTCAATCGCATTCCAGTTGACCTTCGCGAACCCCGCGACCCGATCCGGCGATTCGGTCGCGATCCACCAGGAATGACGATCGGGCGCAGCGAGCGTCGTTCGCAAGGCACTCTCCGAAAAATCACGCTCGAGAAACCGCGACAGGTTCCCCGGTGTCCAGATCGCGCTGAAATGGTCGCTGTAAGTCTCCCGACCGATTTCGCTGAGCACCGCGACGTCGGCGAGCGAGGCGGCAGCGATGCTCAAGGTGGCTGAACTCATCATGCTTGCCAATGTAAACGAACCCGGATCGATCTCAGGCGTTGCGAGGATCATCGTCAAGGATCCGCCCTCTGCGGCCGGATTTGTCGGAAGGACTGGGGGCCACGCGTCCTCGGGCTTCCACACTCATTGAGAGGTATTCGCCGTGAGCACCGAAACCGTCCCCATGCCACCAATCGTTTCGCCGGACGAATGGCTGCAACGACGCAAAGCCCTGCTCGAGGAAGAGAAGGAACTGACGCAGCACTTCGATCGCGTCAACGCCGCGCGGCGCCGATTGCCGATGACGAGAGTCACGAAGGATTATCGCTTCGACGGCCCGAACGGCAAGGTCAGCCTGCTCGACATGTTCGAGGGGCGCCGCCAGCTCGTGATCTATCACTTCATGTTCGATCCGGGCTGGGAGAAGGGCTGCGTCGGCTGCACGGGTCTCGTCGATGAGATGGGCGATCTGTCGCTGCTCAATGCGCGCAATACGACGTTTGCGCTGGTGTCGCGTGCGCCGCTGGAGAAGCTGCAGCGCTTCAAGACCCAGAAGGGATGGAATCGCACCTGGTATTCGTCACAGGGCAGCGACTTCAACTACGACTTTCACGTGACGCTGGATGAGAAAGTCCGGCCGGTCGAATACAACTATCGCAGCAAGGCTGAAATCGAAAGCCTCGGCGCCCCAAGCGGTACGCAGGGCGAAGAGCATGGCCTCAGTGTGTTCTTCCGAGTGGGCAACGAGGTGTTTCACACGTACTCAACCTACGCGCGTGGCACCGAGTCGATCACTGATTCATACGCGCTGCTCGATCGCACGCCGTATGGCCGGCAGGAGAGCTTCGAGGATTCGCCGGAGGGATGGCCTCAGAAGCCGACCTACGGGTGAGGAGCTTCCGTCACTCCCGCGCAGGCCTCTCCGTCACCTCTGCGCGGGCCTCTCCGTCACTCCCGCGAAAGCGGGAGTCCATCTTTAGCGCAGACGCCTAAGGCGGATGGATTCCCGCTTTCGCGGGAATGACGGCAGCACCAGACGTCAATGACGGCAGCACCAGACGTCAGTGCTTCCCACCTCTCGTCCCTTCAACGCCTCTATCGGCATCCGGCAGATCCTCATCCTCGCCGGTTTCGCCCTGACGGCCGGTGGCGCGAGCCGAGCCCCGATCCGCCTTGATCGTCCGATCGCCTTCAGGCACCGGATCGCCGATCTCGACACGATCGGCGGCTTTGCGATCAGACTCGCCGCCGCGATCGGCCCCGTCTGCTCGCTTGCCTGCTTGCTTGTCTGCTCGTTGGGGCTGTGGAGTCGCCACCTGGGTCTGATCTTCATCCGAGCCTTGCTGCTCTGGACGGAACGTTCCCTGCTTCTGCTTCGACGGCCGCTGGCCTCCCGTGCCGGGCCCCTGTGGATTCGCCATGTGCATCACCCTCGTACCGGAAATTGCCAGATTGGCGAGTTCCTAACGTTCCGCGCGTACGATGGTGCCCAGTGTGTTTGCGTAGGACGAACGTAGTGTCGCGGTGGTCGTTCTCTTCAGCGGGCTGCGCGCGACGAGCACGAGCCAGCGCCGGAAGAGACTTTCCGGCTCACCGCTCACAGCTCGCAACTCGTCGCTCGTCGCTTGCCCGCCGCAGGCAGAATGTCCCACGCCCTGCCGGATTGACGTTTACACACGGATGGCCGGGCCCACCGGTTGTACCATCCGCACCGGCGGCTTCACCGTCCAACCTTCATGCGAATTCAAAGGGGGATACGACATGTGCGACAACGACTCGATGGACGACATGATCGAGTATCAGCTGCGATCCAAGGAGCTCTCGCGACGAACGTTCGGTGCGCTGGCGGTTGGAACGGGGCTGACAGCCATGATGCCCGGCATCGCGAACGCCGCCGAGACGAAGGAATCGGAGATCGAGATCAAGACGGCTGACGGCGTGTGCGATGCGTACTTCGTTCATCCCGCGAAGGGCAAGCATCCCGGCGTGCTCATCTGGCCGGACATCTTCGGCCTGCGCCCCACGTTCCGGCAGATGGGCAAGCGCCTCGCTGAATCCGGCTACTCGGTCCTCGTCGTGAATCCGTTCTACCGCACGAAGAAAGCGCCTACAGCGCCCGAGAAAGCAAACTTCCAGGATCCCGAAACGCGCTCGGCACTCATGGCGCTCGCAGGAACGCTGAGTCCGCAGACCGTGCTCACCGATGCGAAATCCTTCATCGAGTATCTCGACAAGCAATCCTCCGTCGACACGAAGCGCAAGATCGGAACCACCGGCTACTGCATGGGCGGACCGTTCACGATGCGCACGGCGGCTGCGTTTCCCGAGCGGATCGGCGCGGGCGCTTCGTTCCACGGCGGCGGTCTCGTCACTGACAAGCCCGACAGTCCGCATCTGCTCGTGGGGCAGATGAAGGCGCACTATCTCTTCGCGATCGCCGACAACGACGACAAGCGTCAGCCGGAAGCCAAGGACGCACTGCGCGAAGCGTTCGCGAAAGCAAAGCTGCCCGCGGAGATCGAGGTCTACCCGGCAATGCACGGCTGGTGCCCTCCGGATTCGCAGGTCTACAACGAAGAGCAGGCTGAAAAGGCGTGGGGACGCCTGCTGGCGCTGTTCAAGGAAGCGCTCGCTTGATTTGCGGGCGTCAGCGAGGCCAGGCCGCCTCGCTGACGCCGCACCCGTCGCCGCGATCCCAACAAGAAGCTTCGAACGCGCGGCTGTCGACCCCGAAGTCCCGGCAAAACCGGCCGCGCCCCCTCCCCCGAGACCTGGTCGATAGTGCGAATCGATGCGCAGGCTTATGATTCGCCGCAAATAAGCAGCGGGTGGGCAGCGCGACGCGGGTCGCGGGCCGAAGTTGAGCCTCTTGGACATAAATATGAGCGTCGATCCCAGGGCCTTCGGGGACTCGCAGGTCGCGGGTGATCACGGATGAGTCAGTTCCGACCGGCGCTGGAATCCTTCGTCGAAGGCCAGACCGACCTGCCCGCGCTGCAGGGTGAATTGCGGGCCGATCTGTCGCGGGAGCCTTCCCTGGCGCCTGTGCTCGGCGCCCTCATCGAGAACACGTATCGCCAGGGACGCATCAACGGACCGGCTTATCTCGACCTGATGGAAGTCGTTCGTTCGACGACGCCCCCTGTCATTCCGCCAGCGCCTCCGGCCAAGGCACCCGAAGACGAGGAAACCAGGTACCGCCCGTCCGCGGTTTCCGTCAGCGACGAAGAAGAAACCAAGTATCGCCCTGGCGAGAAGATTCTCGCCGATGACCAGGCGACTGCTCTCGCCCCTCCCGAAGAGCGTCCCCGCACGAGCGGCAACTCGACCGGCCCGAACTGGGATTCGTTGCAGGCCGCGTCGAGCCAGGCGCGCCCCTGGCGTCCCGGCGACACAGTCAAAGAGCGTTTCATCCTCGAAGACATCATCGGCAAGGGTGGCATGGGCGTCGTCTTCCGCGTGCGCGACTTGCGCAAGGAAGAAGCGCAAGACCGCAATCCCTACGCCGCGCTGAAAGTCCTCGGTGAGGATTTCAAGCGCCATCCCGAATCGCTGAAGGCGCTGCAGCGCGAAGCCCGCAAGGCGCAGACGCTCGCCCATCCGAACATCGTCACGGTGTATGACTTCGATCGCGACGGCGCGAATGTCTACATCGTCATGGAGCTGCTCGAAGGCCAGCCGCTCGATCGCTACATCAAGGGACTCGAAGGCGTCGGTCTCACGATGGTGAAGGCGCTGCCGATCGTTCGCGGTCTGTGCGGTGCACTCGGCTACGCGCACGAACACCAGGTCGTGCACTCCGACTTCAAGCCCGCGAATGCCTTCATCACGAAGCACGGCACGATCAAAGTATTCGATTTCGGAATCGCGCGCGCCGCGAAGCGGCCTGACGCCAATGCCGACGATACCAGCGCGATGACGCTGTTCGATCCAGGCACGCTCGGCGCGCTGACACCAGCGTACGCGAGCTGCGAAATGATCGAAGGGCTCGAACCCGATCCTCGCGACGACATCTATGCGCTTGGCTGCGTCGTGTACGAGCTGCTCACCTGCACGCATCCGTTCGAACGCAAGACGGCCGTCCAGGCCCGCGATGCGAAGATGAAGCCGAAGCCGATTCGTGGACTCACGAGCCGGCAATGGCGCGCGCTGCGGCGATCGCTCGCGTTCGACCGGGATGCCCGCACACCGAGCATCGCAAAGTTCCTCGAAGAGATTTCGCCGGAAAAGCGTTCGCCCGCTTTGTGGGGCGGCATTGCAGCTGGCGTGCTCGTCCTTGGCGCGGTCGCGGCACTGCTCGTTCCCGACTATCTCCAGCGCCGTCGCGAGGAAGCGCTGGCCGGCCTGATCCGCACAGGCACGGAAGAATCGATCCAGCAGGCGCTGCCCGGCATCGAAGCACTGCCGGCAGATGCGCGCGTGACGCTGCTGCTCGACGACAATCTGCGTAGTGCCCTGATCGGTCATTTCAACTCGAAGATCGACTCGGCGACGGATGCGAGCAAGCAGCGTTACGACTATCCGCAAGCGGAAGCGCAGCTCGTCGAACTGCGCAAACTGTTCCCGGATTCGCAGGCGGTTTCGCAGATCGGCGAAGCGCTCACGACGCGCAAGAACGATGAGATCAAGCGGCAGAGCGACCGTCTCGACGAATATCTGTCCAAGGGCTGGCTGGTGGACACCCAGAACGCAGACAGCGTCGCGGGCGTGCTGCGTATCGTCGCGCAGATCGATCCGAAGCATCCTTTGCTCATCGATCCCCGCTTGCCGTCGGCCTACGCAGAACAGGCGCAGATCGCGCTTCGCAAGGAGGACGTCGCGCTCGCACAGTCGCTCACGCAGGCCGGATTGATCGTGGCGCCGTCCGACCGCACGCTGAAAGACCTGAACGACACAGTTGCACGCGAGCTCGAAGCGCAACGCCAGGCAACACGCATGGCGGATCTGCGCCGCAAACTGGCGGGCGAGCTGTCCGCCGCGACATCGCTGAGCGCGTTCGATCCGGTGCACGAAGATCTGCTGCTGCTCCAGTCCGCAGCGGACGACGACGCTGCCTTGACGGTGGCGAGGCGCCGCGTCGAAGAGTTGCTCGGCAACGAAATCCAGACTCTGTCTTCGCGCCAGTCGTACGACGATGCGCAAGCGTTGCTAGCGAGATACGCGGACATCGTCCAGCCGCAGTTCGTGGACGCGAGACGCTCAGCGATCGATGCGGCCCGAGGGCAACCGAGCTCGAACGGCGGCGCTGAAATCAATCGCGCACTCGACGCATTGCTGCAGACACCCGCGGCCGACGATGCCTGGGACATCAAGGTCCATTCGCAGCTCGCGAAGCTGTCGGCGTACCTTTCACCGCAGGATTCAGTCATCGTCTCCGCAAGGCAGCGGGCGGCTGAGGTGCACGTAACCGCCGCGACGACGCTGCGTTCGCAGGGCCGGTTGAGCGAAGCAGAACGCACGCTGCAGCAGGCGAAAGCCTTCGCGCCCGGCTTGTCGGCGATCGCGCAGGAGCAGCAGTTGCTCGCCCAGATGCGCGCGGAGCAGGACGCGAAGGATCGCGAACAGAAACGCCTCGCCGAACTCGCGGCATTGAGACAGAAGCTCTCCGACCAGGCGACGGCGAACGATGTCGCGGGCGCAACGGCAACGTTGCGTGACCTGCGCGCCGGCCTGCCTGCGAACGATCCTTTCCTCAGCACGGCGCCGAAAGCGATCGCTGGTGCGTACGTGCGACTGGCCGCAACGGCGGCTCGCAACGGACGATTCGACACAGCGATGTCGCAGATCGATCGGGCACTCGAGCTCGATCGCACCAATCCGCAGATCGTTGCTGCTCGCGAAGAGTATTCGCAGCAACTCGCGGCCTCGTCGAAGCAGACGCCGCCAGCGCAGGCCCCGACAGCGGCTGCAACGCCCTCCTCGACAGCGCCTGCCCCGGCGAAAACAGACCCGCCTTCGCAGACAGCCTCGCAGCCTGCGGCTCAGGCACCCGCACAAACAGCTGCCGCCACGACGCCCGCGGCATCGCAGGCGCCGACGACCGCATGCACGCCCGCATTGGCTGGTTACGGGACACGCAGCCGTGGTGTCTGCTTCGATTCCCTGCCGACCGGCGGTCGTGGCCCCGAACTGGTCGTCGTCCCCGCAGGCGCCGGTGCCGCGAAGCCTTTCGCGATCAGCCGGTTCGAAGTATCCGCCGGCGAATTCGCCGCGTTCTGCAAAGCATCGGGGAAGTGCGGCAACACCGCCGCACAGGCCGATCTGCCGATGACGTCGATCGCGGCCAGCGACGCACAGAATTACGTCGACTGGCTGAGCATGACGACCGGCGCAACCTATCGCCTGCCCACCGATGCCGAATGGTCATACGCCGCCAGTGCCCCGGGCGGCAGCACGGAACGCGACTTCAACTGCGTCGTCGAGATCAACGGCCAGAAGATCCGCGGCTTCGGCCTCGGCAGCGTCCGCGCCGGCCGGCCGAACAGCTGGGGCCTCTACAACCTGGCAGGCAATGCGCAGGAATGGGCGAAAAACGGTGATGGCTGGAATGCCCGCGGCGGGGCGTTCAGCGATCCGATCTCGCAATGCAGCCCGGCGTTGACCAGAGCGGTCGGCGGCGCAGCGGATGCGGCGACCGGATTCCGGGTCGTGCGCGACCTGCGTTGAGAGAAGATTTCAGAGAAGGATTTTCCGCGGGGAGCAGGGGAGCCACGGGGAAGAATAATTTCTCATGAAGATTCCGACCCCGTGGTTCCCCGTGTACCCCGTGGAAAATCTTCTCCGGTCCTGGACCCAGGTCCTACGCCCATCGACCTACCCGCCAATCGGGCGAAACCCCGTCTTGTGAGATACGTCGCCGCACGAGCGGGGCATCAGTGCGAAGCTCAAAGACGTTCGATTGCATTCCGTGAAATCGGGCCGTAGCCTCGCGGAAAACAACCATTCCTGTCTCAGCACAGAGCCTCGCAGATCAGGGGCATGAGGGAGCAACACTGGTGAGCGCCGCAACCGCCCACTCGGCTGTGACAGCCGTGTGCAGAACCCTGCTGTTCGTCTTTCTGACCGTTTCGACCTGTTGGGCTCAGCAGCAGCCCCTTCCGCCAGCGGCAACACCCGGCGGACTGCAGCCCCGGCCGCCCCAGGAGCTTCCGAATGACGCCGCGTTCACGCCTTTCATGGTGCCGCGCGTTCCGGATCGGCCGCTGGGTATCGACGAAGGCCCGCGCGTGCGCGTTTCCCGCTTCGAGCTCGTCGGTGCGGCAACGCAGCCCGATGTACCCCGGCACGAGGTCGATTCCGTTCTCACGACGGCAATCGCCGAACAGCCCGCTGAAGGCTACACGGTCAATCAGCTTCATGAGATTGCAGGCAAGGTCGCCGAGCGTTATCGCGCACACGGCCTGATCCTCGCGCAGGCGGTGATCCCGGCTCAGGAGATCCACGGCGGCGTCGTGAACGTCCTGCTGCTCGAAGGATCGCTGAACGACGTGCACTTCGAAGGCCAGTCGATGTACTCGCCGAATACGCTCGCGCGGCCGTTCAAGAACCTGCTGCAGCGGCCCGTGCGCAAGGATGACATCGAAAGCGCCCTGCTCTATCTCGCCGACTATCCCGGTCTCTCCGCGTTCGGCATGTTCCAGGCGGGCGATCGCATCGGAACGACGGACCTGCTCATCAAGACGCAGCGCGAAGAACGCTTCACGCTCGACACGACGATCGACAACCAGGGATCGCAATACAGCGGCGAATACCGCGCGAATCTCGGCCTCACGATCAACGATCCGCTCGGCCAGGCGGACAAGCTCAACGTGTACGGGCTCTACGCCTTCGATCCGGACGACAGCGACTCGAAGGGCATGTACGGCGGCATCGACTACGTCACGCCGCTCTTCGGCCCGAGAAACGAGCTGCAGGCGAGCTACTCGCACAATCTGTTCGAAGTCGGAAAGCTCCTGCGCCAGCTCGGCATCAAAGGCACGACCGACATCGCGCAGGTATCGTACACACGCAATCTCGTGAAGACGCGTCTTACCGACGCCGCGGCGCTCGCATCCTTCGCGCACAAGGACGCGGAGTTCGAACAGCAGGGCGCCATCACTGCGAACGATGTGCTCTCCGTCGGCGGACTCGGTTTCCGGTTCAGCCAGATCGGCCTGCGCTCGCGCGGCATCACGCAGCTTTCGTTCAACTACAGCCACGGCTTCAGCGACCTGCTCGGCTCGCTTGCCGACTACGATGAACAACCCGGCGTGAAGGCCAGCCGGCTCGACGCCAGCGGCGCTTTCGACAAGATCACGGGACAGGTTCAGCGTTACCAGCGCATCACGCAGAACAACGCCCTGCTCGTCCGGCTCTCCGGCCAGTACTCCGACGACATCCTCGTCTCGCTCGAGCAATTCTCCATCGGCGGCCCGGACACCGTGCGCGCCTATCCGACCGCGGAGTTCCTCGCCGACACCGCGGGCTTCGCGTCGCTCGAATGGATCATCAACGCGCCCGGCTTCGCTTCGCGGCCGGCATTCGGCGGCAAGACGTGGGGCCAGATCCTGCAGGTCTCCCTCTTCGCTGATTACGCCACGGGCCGGCTGAATCTCGCGCTGCCGGGCGAGGACGACGATTTCGATCTCTATGGATGGGGCGGATCACTGCAGCTCAACCTGCCGAACCGCTATTTCGCGCGCATCGACGTCGCTACGCCGCTCAGCGAGCAGGAGCCGAGCAACGAACGCGATCCGCAGTACTTCTTCCGCTTCGGATTCACGCTGTAAGGACGCAGGGACAACGCATGAACACGAACAAGCGCTCACGTTATCTCGCCGCCGCCATTTCGGCAGTGTTGTCGTTCGCAGCGGCCTCGGCCCAGGCTTCGCCCCAGAACGGCAACGTAACGGCCGGGTCCGCCACGATCAACCAGCCCAACGCGAACGACACGACCGTCACCCAGACGTCGAACAGCGTCAGCATCAGCTGGGATTCGTTCGATCTCGACGGCAACGACAGCGTCGTGTTCGTGCAGCCCTCCTCGACGGCTGTGGCACTGAACCGGATCCTGGACGCGGATCCGAGCTCGATCATGGGCAGCATCACGGCGAACGGCCGCATCTTCCTCATGAACGCGAACGGGATCATCTTCGGCTCGACCGCGACCGTGAACGTCGGCTCCCTGGTTGCCACCTCGCTCGATCTCGATACCGCCGATGCGGTCAGCGGCATCTACACGTTCGATGCGGCGAATCAGCGGGGGGAGATTTCCAACGCGGGCAATATCACCGCGGGTTCGGTAGCCCTGTTCGGCGGGTCGGTACTGAACAACGGAATGATCCTGGCCAACCTCGGCTCGATCTCGCTCGGTGCCGGTCGTGCGGCAACGGTTTCGTTCGACGCCGGCGGCCTGATCAACTTCCAGGTCGATACCGCGCTCGCAACCGACACGAGCGGCGCAAGTGCGCTCGTGAACAACACAGGCACGCTCCAGGCCGAAGGCGGGCAGGTTCTGCTCACGTCGCGCCAGGCCACCAGCATCGTTGCCAATGCCGTGAACAACGGCGGCACGATCATCGCGACGGGCATCAGCACCGACGGCGGCACGATCCGGCTGGTCGGCAATGGAGGCGCGGTCGCCAACACCGGCACGCTGAACGTCTCGGGCAGCGGCGGCAATGCAGCCGGCAGCGTTGTTATCGACGGGCGCTCCGTCAACCTGGGAGCAGCAACGGTCGTCGATGTCGCCGGCGCGACCACCGGCACTCTGCAGGTCGACTCCGCCCAGGGTATCAACGCGGCGGGCACGCTCGCGGCCGACGGCACGACGACGCTCAACGCAGCGGGCACGATCGTTTTCGGCGCAACGACGGCGGGAACGCTGAACGCCACCGCGGGCGGAACGATCTCTCAGAACAGCAGCGGCATCACGGCTGGCGCGGCCAGCTTTACGACGCTCAACGACGGCGGCGCGTCCATCACGCTCGGCACGAACACCAACAGCTTCGCCTCGATCGGCGCGTCGGTCCGCAATACCAGCGACACCGCGAATACAGACGCGGGGATCACGATCCGTGAGGGCAACGACACCACGCTCAGCGGCAATCTTCGAACGGCGGCTGGACAGACCGTGTCGGTCAACTCAGCGGGCGTGATCACCCAATCGAATGCAATCACGGCGGCGGGCAATATCACGTTCACCGGCGCGTCGACCACCCTGAATTTGAACAACACTCTCACCGGGAGTGTCGGCTTCTCCGGCGTGAGCGCATCGCTGACGAATGCGGCCACGACGACGCTCGGCACAACGAACCTGAGCGCCGGCCTGACGGTCAACTCAACCGGGGGTCAGCTCACCCAGTCCGGAGCAGTGTCCGCGGGCTCAGTCACACTCAGCTCGAACAACAACGTCGTTCTCAACAACACGCTGAGCTCGACGGGCACGCTCTCCGTCACTTCGGGCGGCAACATCACACAGACGGGCGGCACGGTTTCCGCCACGGGCGCCACCACCTTCACCGCAGCCAATGGAGGCTCGATCGAGGTCGCCCGGGTCGGCAACAATTTCGGCAACACCGTCGATCTGGCGGCAAGCGGCGGCGGCACGCTGCTCAACGTCGCATTGCGCGATGCGAGCGCGCTCACGCTGCAGGCACTTACCGTCACTGGCGATCTCGACATCACTGCAAGCGCCATAACGCAATCGGGCACGGTCAATGCCACAACAGGCGACGTGACACTGACATCGACGAGCGGCGCCACCGCGCTCAATACGCTGAATGCCGCGACGTTGACGGTGAACTCCGCCGGCGCGGTCACGCAGTCGGGCGGATTGACGGTCACGGGCCTCACACAAGTCAACGCCAGCGGCCAGAACGTCACGCTCACGGGGTCCAACGCGATGAGCGGCGGGATCGGGGTCGACGCTGCCAGCGCATCGATCGCGAACACCGGAACGACGGTGCTGCGCGCGAGCACCGTCACGAACGGGCTGAGCGTCAACAGCTCGGGAACGCTGGTCCAGACGGGCGTCGTCGACACAGGGTCCCTCACGCTGACCTCCGGCGCTCAAGTCATCTTCGGCGAAGACGTCACGACGGGCGCACTGACGGTCACGGCCGCGACGGATATCAACCAGAACGTCGGAACCGCCATCGACGCTTCCGGAGCCGCCAGTTTCACGGCCGGCAACGCGCGCTCCATCAGCGTCAATCAGTCCGGGAACGATTTCGGCGACACGGTGACGTTCGCCGCGAGCTCGGGTCAGCTCCAGAACGTTGCGGTTCGCGATTCGACGGCATTCGAGCTGCAGGCACTGGACGTGACGGGCAGCCTCAACGTGCAGGCCGCAACCATCGAGCAGGCCGGAGTAGTGACCGCCGCAGCAACGACGCTGACGTCAGCCGGCACTCTCGAACTCGGCGCGCTTACTGCAAGCTCACTGACGGCGAATGCCGGCGGTGCTGTGACGCAAACCGGCGCGCTGAACGTCACCGGCGTCACGCAGTTCAATGCGACCGGACAGACGGTCACGCTGGGCCAGAACAACGCGTTGAGCGGTGGTGTCGGCTTCGACAGCGGCGCGGTCCAGCTCACCACGAGCGGCCCAGTCGAGCTGCGCGCCACCACGGTCACGGGCACATTCAATGTGAATGCGAACGGGGCGATCACACAGTCCGATGCAATCTCAGCTTCCGGTGCAACGACGCTGAGCGCCGGCGCCGGCACTCAGAACATCATTCTGACGGAAGCCAACTCGTTCAGCGGCGGTATCGGCGTGACCGCCTCGGACGCCCAGATAACCAACTCGGGCGCCACGGAACTGCGCGCGAGCAATGTGACGAACGCGCTGAACGTCACTTCCTCCGGAGCGCTCTCCCAGACCGGCATCGTCTCTGCTGGCAGCACCACACTGACTTCGTCCGGCAACAGCGTCACGCTCGGAAACAATCTGTCGACCGGCGCACTGACAGTCACCGCGAGCACCAACATCGATCAGACCGGCGGCGCAATCAATGCCACGGGCGCCGCGGATTTCACTGCGGGCAATGCACGCTCGATCTCGGTCAACCGAAACAACACCTTCGGCGGCACCGTCGACTTCTCGGCAGGCAGCGGCACGCTGCAAAGCGTCGCAGTCACGGACACCACGGCGATCCAGCTCCAGCAGATCGATGTCACTGGCGACCTCACAGTAACTTCCACGGGCGGCGACATCACGCAGTCTGACTCGCTGAGCGCAGGCGGAACGTCGACTTTCATCGCGTCGGGACGAAACGTCACGCTGACCGATTCCGCCAACGCGCTTTCCGGCCCAGTCCGATTCACTGCCGCGACCGCATCGCTGGCGAACACCGGCGCAACCAACCTCGGCACGAGCACGCTCACGACGAGCCTGTCGGTCGATTCGACCGGCGCGCTGACACAGAGCGGCACCGTCAACGTCGTTGGGGGCAGTACGATTCTCGGTTCCGACGCTGGCGTAGCGCTCAACACCATCAACACCGGTTCATTGAGTGTCGATGCGGGCGGCACCGTTACCCAGACAGGCGTGCTCACCGTCACGGGCAGCACTGCGATCAATGCAGCAGGCCAGACGGTCACTCTTTCGTCCGCAAATGCACTGACCGGCAACGTCACTGTCACCGCCGCGAATGCATCGCTGACGAATACTCTCGCCACAACGCTCGCAGGCGCGACGGTCGGCAACAGCTTGACTGTGAACTCCACTGGAGCAATCACTCAGTCAGGTGCAGTGACGACCGGCGGAACGATGGCCCTGAACTCGGGTGCCGGCGTCGCGCTGAACACGAGCAACGCTGGAGCGCTGACCGTGAGCGCCGGCGGCGCGGTAACGCAGACCAATGCACTCACGGTCGCGGGAACGACCACGATCACCGCAGCCGGGCAGGACGTGACTCTCGGATCGAACAATGCGCTGTCGGGCGGCATCGCAGTCACCGCAGCCAACGCATCGATCACGAACTCAGTCGCCACCGACCTGCTCGCGAGCACGCTGAGCGACAGCCTGTCGGTCAGCTCAGGCAGCGCGATCACGCAATCCGGCGCGCTCGACGTCAGCGACACGATCACGCTGAGCGGTGCTTCGGTCGCTCTGAACACGATCGATACGACGACGCTCAACGTTACTGCGGTCAACGGCATCACTCAGAGCGGAACGCTGACTACGACGGGCGCGACGACGCTGAACTCGGGCTCGGCGATCGCTCTGAACACGATCAATACCGGGACACTCAATGTCACCGCTGGCGGCGCTGTCACCCAGACAGGCGCCCTCACGGTCACCGACGATGCGACGATCAGCGCCACGGGCCAGGACCTGACACTGAATAACCTGTCGAATGATTTCCGCGCCGGCATCGCCCTCAGCGGTGCGACTGTGAGCGTCACGGATTCCGGCCCTGTGAATCTGCTGGCAAGCAACGTGACAGGAAATCTCGCAGTCCGATCGCTCGGCGGCGGCATCGGACAATCCGGCGCCCTGAACGTCGGCGGCACATCGGCCTTCACTGCGTCCGGTGGCGAGTCGGTGACGCTCGCCGACAGCGCCAATTCGTTCGGCAACAGCGTCAGCTTCGGCGCGGACGGCACGCTGAGCAGCGTCACGGTCGCCTCGGCGGGCAACATCGACTTCGGCGGGCTCGCCGTTTCGAACGCATTGAACGTGAGCTCGGGCGGCTCCGTCAGCCAGTCCGGCAATCTCTACGTCGGCGGCACCGCGAATCTTGCTGCCAGCGGCGGCATCACACTCAGCGGTGCGAACGAGTTCGGCTCCATCAATGCCTCGAGCCAGGGTCCTCTCGCGATCACCCAGGGCGCTGGCACCATGAACCTGCGGCAGGTCTCTTCGAACGGCAGCGTCCGGCTCGAAGCGACGAACGGCTCGATCGTCGACGACGTCAGCGATGCCTCCGCGGCGCTGATCTCGAGCAATACGGGTATCGAGCTGCGGGCGCGAGACACGATCGGTACCGTGACCGACCTGCGTACGCGACAGGGCACCGCTATCGCTGTGAATCCCGGCACCGGTACGCTGAGTGCCAACGTCACCAGCACGACTGGCCAGATCAATCTCGCACTCGCCAGTGGCAGCAATCCCTCGGCGGCGCCAGCCTCGATCACTTCGGGCGGCAACGGCCGCCTGCTCATTCAGTCCGGCGGCGACCTGTCGCTCGATGCGTTCGATGCCGCCATCGCCGGCTTCTCGGAAGTCGGTTTCAGCTCCGACGGCACCCTCAGCATGCCCGGCGCGCAAGCCGACCTGATCGCAGGCCCGCTCGCGACGCTGTACCTGCGGGGCGGCAACGACATCACTCGCGTGGACCGTACATTCGCATTGAGCGCCGATACGCTCGTGTTCGAGTCGGGCGGCCAGGGCGGATCGGTCACGCTCAACACCGACGCGGGCCTTCTCGACGCGAATCTGGGCGGCATCGGCAACCTCACGATCGCCGATGCGAACGACCTGACGCTCGGCACGATCAGCGCAGGCGGCAACGTCCTGATCTCCGCCGCGAACATTGCCGATGACGGCGACACCAACGGCGTGACACGCGTGAACGCGGGCAACGTATCGCTGACTGCCACCGGCAGCATCGGCAGCGCAACGAATCGCATCGACACGAACGGCACCGCCGTCGCGGTCCAGGCCGGCACCGGCTCCGTCTTCCTCTCGCACGCCGGCGACGTCGAGGTGAGCGGCGCAGCGACCGCGGGTGGCATCGACGTCGAAGCGGCCAGCGGCAACATCACCGTCGCGTCGACCCTGCAGGCCGGTGGACCGTTGACGCTGACTGCCGGCTCCGCGACGCAAGCGGGCAACATCGTGCTCGCAGGCGCGGCAAGCAGCGGAAGCACTGCGACCCTCTCGGCGCTCGGCGGCGGCACGATCACGGACACCGACGACGCATCGACGCATCTCACCGCACAGACACTGTCGCTGTCGGCGGCGGCCATCGGTGAGCAGGCGAATCGACTCAGCATCGGCGGCGGTTCGGTCAACGCGACCGCCGATGCGATCCATCTGCAGGCTGCCAACGCGCTGCAATTGCGCAGCATCGCAGGCCAGACTGTCGTGATCGGCGCGAATGGTGCGCTGACTGACGACTCCGACAACAGCACCCGCGTGTCGGCGCAGACGCTGACGCTTTCCGGCGGAAGCATCGGTGCGGCAGGCAACGAAGTAGACACTGCTGTTGCTGTGCTCTCCGCCAGCACGACGGCAGGTGGCATCTTCGTCAGCGAACAGGGCGACGTGCAGCTCGGAACGATCACTGCGGCCGGCGCCGGCAACGACATCGCGATCACAGCTTCGGGTGCCATCACCGGTGACGGCGCGACCCGCATCGCTGGCAACCAGCTGTCGCTCTCGGGCAGCTCGATCGGCGCGGCCGGCGCTGAACTGGGTACGCAGGTAGCATCGCTGACCGCTACGAGCACAGGCGGTGTCTACGTCAACGAAGCGGACGACCTGCAGCTCAACGCCATTTCCGGTACTGACGTTTCCATCAATGCAGCGGGCGCGCTGACGGACGACAGCAATGACTCGACGCGCGTTACCGCAAGTAACGTGCGCCTCAGTGGTACACGCATCGGTGCAGGGGACAATCGCGTTGATACGGCGGCTGGGTCGCTGACGCTCGTTGCATCGAACGGCGGCATTTACTTCGCCGAGCAGGATGACGTTGCGCTCGCCGAAGCCCGCTCTTCCGGCACGGGCAACACCGTCGACGGGCGCACCGGCGGCAACGGCAGCATGAGCGTGCAGACGCTCGTCACGCAGGGCGGTGCAGTGAATCTCGCCGCTGGCGGCACCGGCTCGCTGACGGTGACGGGCGCGATCGAATCCAACAATGGCGTGGTGAACCTGACCTCGGGCAACGCACTTGCACTCCCCGGCCTGGACACAGGCAGCGGCGCAGTCGTGTTGCGCACCGTCAACGACCTGAATGTCGGCACCATCACGGCCAGCTCGGTTTCGATCACGAGCGACACGGGCAACGTCTCGCTCGGCACGATCAACGCCGCCGGCGGCACCGTCACGGTCACTGCCAACAACGGCGCCATTACCGACGGCACGGACACCAGTCTCACCGCTGGACAGGCAACGATGTCGGCGCGTTCGATCGGCGGCCCGGACCAGGCGCTCAACATCGAAGTCGACAACCTCACGGCGACGGCAACCGGCGGCGGCATCTACATCAATGACGGCGGCAGCCTGACACTCGGCACACTGAGCGCCGCCGGCGAAATCAGCCTCGTGACGACGGGCGCATTGACTCAGACCGCTGGCGTCACGAGCAATGGCAGCGACATCACGCTCATCGGCAGCAGCATCAACATGCAGGCCGGCTCGACGACCGTTTCAGGCGGAGGCAACATCGCATACGTCGCCAACAACGGCGACGTGCGACTCTCGGCGATCGATGCGTCGAACGGTCGCGCCCTCGTGATGGGCTCGGGCAACGTTTACAGCACTCTGTCAGCGAACTCCGGCGTCAACAACCTCACGGCGTCCGGGATCGAGATCCGGGCAGGCGGTCTGAATGGCGCCACCGGTGAGATCGGCACACTCGATGCGCCGATCGCGATAGCAGCCGCGGGCGGCGGCGGTCCGCAAAGTGTCTTCCTGATCGTGCCGGCACTGAACGGCATCCAGACCACGACACCGAGCATCACGTACTCGGGCCCGAGCGGCTCGTTGCTGCTGAAGGGCTACACCGGCTCGGCCGGCGTACTGCTCTTCGACATGTCGAGCACGTTCTCGCCGGAGACGATCCTGAGCGGCGACGAAACGATCGTGCCGTTGCGTAATGGCCGCGTCGCCGTCAACAGCGACAGTCTCGCAGCCGCCAAGCAGGCGTTGTCGTCAGGCGTGATCGCCCGCGTCAACGTCGACTGGGCCGCCTTCGACCCCAACGTATCCCTGTTCGGCACACTCGACCCGTCGCTGCGCCTGCCAGCCGACCAGGTCGACGAAGCTGCACCAGCCGCGACACTGATTCCCGAAGGCACGGTACTGCTGGTGTCGCGCGACGGCTGGCGGCTGAAGCCAGCAACGTAAGAGAGGTGACCGTCATTCCCGCGTTCGCGGGAATGACGAGCGCGAGACGGGGAAACTGGACAGGACGAACCCCGGTTCCTAGTCTTCCCTCATGCCCCCCAACGAAACCGATCGCAGTCACCGCGAGCGCTGGGTCACTCGCGGTCTCGATGCTGAGGCGCTCTCCGCGCTGACCGAGAAGTTGCCGCCCTCGCAGCTCTGGTCGCTACTCCTATGGGTGATGGAACAACGGACGGCGCGACGTGCTGCTTCAGCCGTGCAGCATCAATGGGTGACCGATCGCTTCGTGAAGCCCTGTGTCATCGATCAGCGCATTCTGCTCGCACTGGACACCGAGTTGTTCGCGACTGCCCACGATTTCGAAGGGATCGAGCTGTCGCCGCTCGCTCCGCTGGCCAGTTGCTCGGCCGTTGCCCTGACGACGCAGAACCGCACGGTGACTACTGTTCGCGGCACGGAAGTCGTTTCGGATCCCACTAACGTGCTTGCTCTCGAATGCGCCCGGCGGCTTCGAGAAGATCCTTCGCGGCGGATCAGGCTCGCAACGAGCCATCGATGCGTGCGTGCGCAGCCGTATCCGGATCTGCCGGGCTTCGCGGCGCACTTCCGGTTGTTCTGTCTCGCGACCGCCGGCCATGAAACCGCGGATCAGGCGCTCGTCGTCGATTCGATGAGTCATCACATCCGCACGCACCTGGCAGGGCTCGATCGCCTCGAGCGGTGCGGCTATCGATTTCCGGATCGCTTCGTGACGCTGCGTTCGACACCGGAGCGGGAACAGATCGCCCGGCGCATTGCCGCGGCTGTTCCCGGAGTACGCGTCGTGCACGAACCCCTGACGCAGACGTACTACAACGGCGGACTGAGGTTCCTGATCAATGCGGGCAGTATTCACGGCGACGGTATCCCGTTGATCGACGGGGGCTCGTTCGATTGGGTCGGTACGCTCGCCGCCAACCGCAAGCTCGTGTTCGTCGCCAGCTGCATCGGGTCGCAGATCGCCGCGTTTGCCTTCCGCCCCGTCCCCGTCACTCCCGCGAACGCGGGAGTCCATACCTTGGTGCAGATGGACTCCCGCGTTCGCGGGAGTGACTGAAGTCCGATACGATGCCCGCATCGCCCCATTGGGCTGATTCCCTGGAGACACTGATGCTGCCGCTTCTGGCGGGGACCGCACTTTCAGTCGCAGGCGTCGCGTGCCTGTTCGGGTCCTGGAACGGGGCCACGACGCGCAAGGCCTGGATCAATGGCCTCGGCTGGATGCTGCTCACGGTCTCCGTCATCGCCTGGAGCATCGCCAGCGGCGCCGAATTCGGTACGACGCTCGCGCTCGGCGTGCCTGGGATCATTGCCTGGATCTTCGCGCTGCGAAGCGCCGAGTTGCGCGAACAGCGTGTGCGAACGCGCAAGCCGCTGGCCAAGGTCGAGCCCGCCGCGAAGATCACCGACGCACGTTCGTGGCTGCGTCATTTCTGGTTCTTCGTATCGACGGTGCCATTGTCGGGTGCAGCCTCTGCGGTCGTCAGCGTCGCCCTCTGCCAATCGCTGCCGTGGAGCGATACGAATGAGATGGTCCTCGCGATCTTCCTTATGCCGCTCCTCTGGGGGTGCGCCGCGTACTGGATCGTTGCGGACCCGAAGCTGTCACGTCCGACCGTGACCGTCATTGCCGCCGGCGCGATCGGTGCGGCCCTGCTCTTTCTCTGATCCGCCATGAAGCTCTCCCTTCCCGCCGGTCTCGTTCGCCAGTCGCTCGCCGGCCATTCGTGGCTGGGTGTGCTCACGGGCGCGCTCATGTATCTGATCTGCCTCAGCGGCACGATCGCTGTCTTCTATCAGGAGCTCGAGCGGTGGGAGCAGCCGCAGATCGCCGAATCGCTCGGCTACGACGCAGCAACACTGGAACGCGCTTACGCTCAGGTTCCCGCCAGCGACATCACGCATCACATGTTCATCTCGCTGCCGACGGAAGAGATCCCGCGCACGAGCATCTCCACGGAGAAGACCGGCTGGTTCGTCAATACCGACGGATCGCTGGGGCAGGAGGTGAAGCATGAGTGGACGCACCTGATCATCAACCTGCATCTCTACCTGCACCTGCCGGAAACGTTCGGTCTCATCCTCGTCGGCGTGCTCGGAGCGTTGCTTTGCGGCCTGATCGTTTCGGGCATCCTGGCCCATCCACGCATCTTCAAGGACGCGTTCGCGTTGCGGCTCGGCGGCTCACGCCTGCTCGAACAGGCCGACATCCACAATCGCCTGAGCGTCTGGAGCCTGCCGTTCCAGCTCATGATCGCCATCACCGGCGCTTTCTTCGGTCTCGCGCAATTGATGGTTTTGCTGCTGTCGTATGTCTACACCGACGGCGACACCGAGGCGCTGATGGCCAGGGTGTACGGTGCCGAGCCGAAGCTCGAGCAGGCCGCACAGCCGCTCGCCATCGGCAAAGCGCTGGCAGCAATGAAGACCATCGCGCCCGGAGCGACGCCTTTCTACATCACGGTCGAGGAAGCGGACGTCCCGGAGAAACGCTTCATGATCGTAGGCGCCGAACATCCGGGTCGACTGATCTATGCGGAGCAGTATCGCTTCGACAGCGCCGGCAACTATCTCGACAACGTCGGCTTCTCGGATGGCGAAACCGGACAGCAGGCGATCTTCTCCGTCTACCGGCTCCACTTCGGACACTTCGCGAGTTTCAGCGTGAAGGTGCTCTACGGCGTGCTCGGTCTCGCGATGACGATCGTGTGCGTCACCGGATTCAACATCTGGCTTGCGCGGCGCAAGCATCGCGATCACTGGAACAATCTGTGGGCGGGATTCGTCTGGGGAACAGTCCCCGCACTGGCGCTCTCAGGTATTGCACAGGTGATCTTTGGAACAGCCGCCACTGCCGTCCTCTGGATCGGCATCGCCGCCGCGACGGCGCTCGCTCAATGGTGGAACGATGAGCGGCTGGCGAAGCAGAGATTCGAGTTCGCCGCGACCGGATCGATCGTCGTGCTGATCGTGGCCTACACGGTCAAGTTCGGTGCTGCTGCCTTCTCGTCGCTCGCACTCACCGTCAACGCAACGCTCGCTGCGATTGCAATCACGTTCGCATACGCAGCAACACGCCGCGGAAGACTGATCAGCGCATCCCGATCCACGCCCGCCGATCTCAGCGAAGGCCGCACCTGATCGTGCCCGCCCTGGATTGATGGAGTCGCTCGCCGACACGATCGCCCGACACGCACTCGCTGTGCTGCTCGGAATGGCGACTCTGATGCTCGGCATGACCCACGTGCTGTGGCGTTCGATCGAACGCCATGGGGCCTCGCTCGGGCGTCTCGTGGTCGGGCTATGGAACGCGCTGCGATCCAGCAGGGTGATCGGCTCCCTGCGCGGCATACCCGGGCTCGGGCACATGATCACGCATACGATGACCGCGGCTCGCTATCTCGGCGTCTACGCGTTGATTGCGTTCGCCGCATCGCTGACCCTCGTCGCACTGTTCTTCGCGCTCGCCGACGAGATCGGCATCGACGAAGACTTTGCGCGTTTCGATTCGCTGCTTGCCCAGGCGCTGGCAACGCACCTCTCGCGTGAGTTCCTTCAGATCATCGCGATGATCACGCACCTGGGTGACAGAAACTTCCTCACCGCCATCGTCATCGTCGTGATGATTGCTCTGCTCGTCAGGCGCGAC
This sequence comes from Povalibacter uvarum, assembly GCF_014202975.1. Lineage (GTDB taxonomy): Bacteria > Pseudomonadota > Gammaproteobacteria > Steroidobacterales > Steroidobacteraceae > Steroidobacter > Steroidobacter uvarum. Next base: position 595,879 of record NZ_JACHHZ010000005.1, on the reverse strand, counting down.
AAACTCCTGGCGGCTGCCTGGGTCATCGCAACGAGCTGCGGTGCACTGCTGAACAGTCTGCTCAAGGTGCTCTTCGAACGGGCACGGCCCGTTCATGAACACGGAGTCGTCTTCGTGGAAGGCTGGAGTTTTCCGAGCGGTCACGCATCCGGTGCGATGCTGGTGTATGGGCTGCTGGCCTACATAGTCGTCCGGCACACTCCGGCGAAGTGGCATCTGCCCGTGGCCATCGTGAGCGTGGCACTGATCGTCTTCGTCGGCTTCAGCCGGGTGTTGCTGCAGGTTCACTACCTGAGCGATGTACTCGCGGGCTATGCGTCAGCGGCAGCATGGACGACGCTGTGCATCGCCGGATTGGAAACAGCACGTTGGCGGGCGAAAGCCGCGAACGGCAACGGCTGATCCGTCGCCGCTCGCGGCTCATTCATATCATCCCGAGCAACAACAGGATGACGATCACGATCAGGACCGTGCCGAGCAGGCCGCTCGGTGCATAGCCCCAGTTGCGGCTGTGCGGCCACGTTGGCAACGCACCGACCAGCAGCAAAATCAGAATGATCAGCAGGATGGTACTCAACGTCATGCCCTCTTCGCGAAGGAACGAACATCCCTCGATGTCGCACACAACGCGCCTGACGGGTTGAATGTTCAATCAGCGCCGCGGGTCGCCGAATCTGCAAAGAATCGTCGGAAAATCGCTTGCACCCCGGCCGCGCCCGCTAGTCTTCGCCGGCACCGCTCAATCAGGGGATCTCCACGATGTTCTCATCGACGCTGCGATCGGCTCTGTTCCTGTCGCTGGCCTTCGTCTGGTCCGCATGCGCGTTCGCACAACAGGATGGCCCGCGAAACTTCCCCATCCCGCCCGACGTCGCGACGCGAGCAGTCGACATCTGGAGCGAAGGAACCCGCATGTCCGCGACTGTTTTCACCCGCAATGATGCGGGCAGCGGCAAGCTGCCGACGATCCTGATGGCGCACGGTTGGGGCGGCACTGCAGCCGCACTTACTCGTGACGCTGTCGGCTTCGCACAGGCCGGTTATCTCGTCGTGTCATTCGACTATCGCGGCTGGGGCAAGAGCGATTCGCGCGTCATTCTCACGCAGCCTGCGCCAGATGCAGCAGCCAAGAACAAAGGACGCTTCACCGCGGAAGTGCGGGAAGTGCGTGAAGTCGTCGATCCGGTCGACATGCTCACGGACTGGCAGAACGCACTGCACTGGCTGCAGGGCGAACCACGAGTCGACACCGCCCGCATCGGCATCTGGGGCAGCAGTCAGTCAGGCGGCTATGTCGCGGAGATGGCAACGCGGGATCATCGGATCAAAGTGGTCTACAGTCAGGTCGGCGCATTCAGTGGCCACGGCCTCGGCACGACGCCGGAAGCGTACGTCGATGCGACGAAGCGGGCGCGCGGAGAAATCGGCTATCCGGAACCGGGCATCCGTGTGCTCGGCAATCTGCGCGGTGCGCCGATCTATTCGCGGTTCGCGAACTATGCACCAGTGGATCACATCAACGACGCCGGACAGATTCCGATGATGATCGTGGTCGCTGAAAACGAAGAGCTCTTCGACAACCGGCAGCACGGCATCCTTGCGTACGAGCGCTACAAGGGACCGAAGCAGCTCGTCGTCGTGCCGAAGATCAAGCATTACGGAATCTACATGGAAGCCTGGCAGCAGGCGCATACACTCGCGCGGGAATGGTTCGACAAGTATCTGAAGAGCTGAAGCAGACTATGACTGGCAAACCCATTCCCTTACTCGCAGTCGTTGCGCTGCTCGCTGCATGCAGCCAGCAAACTCCACCAGCGGCACCTGCCCCGGCCATTGTCTCGCCCATCCAACCGACAGCCGGCGTGCAGGACATCATGAAGTTCATGATCGATCCCGCCGCCGACTTTCTCTGGGAATCGGTGAGCACCTCCGTTACCGAGAAAGGTGTCGACGAAAAGCAGCCGCGCACGGACGAAGAATGGAGCGAAGTGCGCAAGCACGCGATCATCCTCACCGAATCCGCGAACCTGCTGCTGGTCGAGAACCGTCACGTTGCCCGGGAAGGCCAATCGCTCGAAGACCACGGCACGCCAGGCAACCTGACAGCGACTGAGTCGGAGGAAGCGATCCGCAATGACCGCGCTTCGTTCGTTGCCTTCGCCCGCGCGCTGCACGATGTGGGCGCATCGATGCTGAAGGCCTCTGACGATCGCAATCCGCAGGCGATCGTCGATGCCGGCGACACGATGGATCAGGTCTGCGAAGGCTGCCACCTGAAATTCTGGTATCCGGGACAGAAGATTCCAGCGTTTCCGGGACAGGCACCGGAAACCGACAGCGCACGCTGATTCCGCACGCCTATGCCGTCACTCCCGCGAACGCGGGAGTCCATGTCTCGATGGTGCTACGCTCTCCGGCCTCACCTCCCCGGAGCCTCCCGTGCCCCTCGCCCCCACCCAATCCCTCGCCCACGATATCCACGTCATTGACACGGGTTTCGTGCGCGAGCTGTTCGATGCCAGCCACCTGATCATGTCGAACGGGCGCGGTGCGTTTGTCGATACCGGCACCAACAACTCCGTTCCGCATCTGCTCGCGGCGCTCGACGAATTGGGCATCGCCCGCGACAACATCGATTACGTGATCGTCACGCACGTGCATCTCGATCATGCAGGTGGCGCGGGATTGCTCATGCGACACCTGCCGAACGCAAAGCTGGTCATTCATCCGCGCGGTGCGCGACACATGATCGATCCCTCCGCACTCATGGATGCCGTTCGTGCGGTGTACGGACGAGAGATCGCGGATCGCGATTACGGCGAGCTCGCGCCCATTGCAGAGTCGCGAGTCATCACGACGGCCGATGGGATGACGATCGACCTTGCGGGACGTCCGCTGAAGTTTGCCGAGACGCCAGGCCACGCGTTGCATCATCACTGCATCTGGGACGAAGCGAGCCGGGGCTGGTTTACGGGAGACACTCTGGGACTCTGCTATCCCGCACTCGCAACTTCGCGCGGGCCGCACGTGATCCCTGCAACGGCACCCGTTCAATTCGATCCGCAGGCACTGCACGCATCGATTGCGCGTCTACTGGCAGCGAATCCGCAGGTACTGTACCTCACGCACTATGGTGCGGTTCGCGAACCCGAGCGAATCGCAAAGCAGCTCCTGTCGCAGATCGACGCAATGGTCGAAGCAGCTCTGGCGCTCGATGGGACGCCGGATCGGCATGCCCGGCTCAAGGCTGCGTTCCGCGACATCTACGTCAACGAACTGCGCCGCTGCGGTTCGACGCTGGATGATGCAACCCTGGACGCGCTGCTCGCGACCGACGTCGAGCTCAATGCGCAGGGCGCCGGCGTCTGGCTGGACAAGAAAAAGAAGCAGGCCGCTACTGCGTGATCACATAGTCTTCGGGACTGAACGCGGGCACCGAGATCGCGTAGAAGCTCAGCGGCCCCTTCGGCGAAGCCTTGATTGAATGCGCGACCGTTGGCTTGATGACGACGGTGCTGCCTGCTTCCACGCGCGCGACCTCGCTGCCGAGCGTAACTTCTCCATCACCGGAAGCGATCAGGAAGACTTCCTCTGACGTCTTGTTGTGACTGACCGGCATCGATCGGCCGGCCGCCAGCGTGAACAGCGCGACACTATAGAGATCAGTCTTGATGACTGCCTGCCGGCCGATGAGCTCGCGCAGCTCCGTGCCCGGTGCGACATCGATCTTCTTCACGTCCGACGGACTGAAGACTTTCGACGGGGCCAGCGGCACCTCGGTGACGACACTCATTGCAGTTCCAGGACGCTTTGCGAACTCGCTGCGCGTCAGAGCTTCGATCTGCGCAGCAGCCCGCGGATACAGGCGTTGAAGCTCGTCACGATAGCCGATCTCGAAATCGCCGTATTCGAAGCCCGGCGCCAGCGTGCACCCGAACAACGTATATGAATCGCGGCCGGATCCGAGCGGCCGAGCGCCCTGCCATACGCTGCGTTTCACCGTGTACTGCGGCTGCTGGCCGTTCAGAACATCCGGGCCGAGCACCACGACTTCCGTACGACCGTCCGGGTGAAGGAGCAGCAGCTCCAGCGGATCACCCTTGTAGTAGTGCCATGTCTCGTCGGTCTGCAATCGGTGCAACGCCGAGAAGTCCTCCCGCGTGATCAGCGCGTAGATGGCACTGCCCGCGACACGAGGGCCGGCCTTGTAACGCGAGATTGCACCAGCAGGGAGCACGTCGTCGCTGCGGTAGGTCGCCGCGAACCATGCGCCCTCCTCAGGGATCTTCTGCATTTGCAGTCGTTCGATCAGCTTCGTCGCCGTGTCTGAAGGCCGGGCAACGGCGACACCGGATACCAGCAGTAGCAAAAGGACGGATCGAGCGGAGATGGAGGTCATGGCGCACCGGATGGCAAGTCTTCGATCCAGTATGCGGCCTCTGCAGCGACGGCGGAACGTGTTGTGGCAGAATCGGTCGCAAGGCTCCCCCAACAACACGCACGCAGCATCGGGGAACGGCATGCGGGTCACGCGCTCCATCGTGCAAAGCTACATCGAGCTGACCGATGTACTGGTCGCCATCGGCATCATCGGTGTCGTGGTCACAATTGCGCTGGGGGACTACCGGCGCGCGCTGACTCATGTCGAGCTGATCGAGGTGCCTTTCCTGGTTTCCGGCATTCGCGTCGATCTTCACGAGTATCGGGCGACTCACGGGGCCTGGCCGGATCGCGACGGCGTCTCCTCTCACTCCTCGAGCAGAAGCATCGAGGATGAGCGCGGCACAAACAACGTCAGGGTAGGCGGCGAAGCGGCTCTGCATTTCACGATGGCACTGATGACGACGAGCGACGCCGGAGTGCTCTCCTACCGTGCAGCCGTCGTGCCAGGGAATGCTTCGTCTTCCATCATCTGGACCTGCGGCTTCGCTCCGGTGCGCGAGGGATTCGTTGCTCCCGGCACGAATGAAACGACTTTCGCCGATGCCCTGCTGCCCTCGCCTTGCCGGCAAGGACTCGCGCCCACGACAAAATACTGAAGGAAGGATTCGGCGATGGACGAGCTGAGTGCATTTGCCGGTCGCGAAGTCATTCGCGTACTGCGGGACGAAGGTGCGGACCTGTCGGCAGCGTTCTCGCGATTGCGCGACGTATTGACTGGCGATCTGCTGGCCGCGTGCGCGCGACTGCAGAGCGAGTTTGAGAGCACCGCGAAGCCCACCGGCGATTTCGAACGGGACGGCTTGCGCGTCGCCATTCGCAGCGTCCAGCTCGTTCAGGAGCATGACGGCCAGTTCACGAGCGAGCTATGGGCCGAGCTGGACCGGCGTCAGCTCGCTGGATTCGAGCTCTCCTCCAGTCTCGTACGAGGCCTGCTGAATACGTTGGTCGCGTCGTCGGCGACCGCGGCCATCGCGCTCGTGATCGCTTTCATCTACGGGATCTTCGTTCTGCCGCAGTTCGCGTCGACGTACGCAGCCATGGGTGCCGAGCTGCCTTCGCTGACTGCCGCAGTGCTCGGTGGCGGCGGCTGGATTGTGCTGATTCTGGTGCTGCTGATGATGGCCGCATCCATCCTCGCCTTTCCGCTCCAACCCGGCTGGGGCATCGGCCGCCATCGACGAGCATGGCGCCTCGACCTGTTCTCGAAACGCGCCGTGTTCTGCCGCGCGGTGGCGAACGACTACCGCCGGTTTCTCTTCGTCTGCTATGCAGCGACGCTCGTCGCCGCGGGAATTCATCCGCGCAAGTCGTTGGCCGCCGCGGCCCGGGAAGCCGGGATCTACACCGATCTGGATTTCGAAAGCGCGGAAGCTTCCGCAATGATGGCAACGCTGCCGACCCAACTCATGAGTGCCGACCGTCTCGGCCATCTGCGCGAAGAGCTGGCAACGCAGCGTGGGTTGCAAGCAGACGCCATTGCGAAATCGATCGAAGGCCTGCAGCTGCGGACCGCGATACTCATGCGCGGTCTCCTGTACTTCCTGGTCGCGACGCTCGTCATCGCCATGTACCTGCCGATCTTCAAGCTCGGCAGCATCATCTGAAGGAGAGAGAAGATGAAATCCCGGGGCTTCACGCTGATCGAGCTGATGATCGTCGTCGCGATCATCGGCATCCTCGCCGGCATCGCCATTCCGGCGTATCAGGACTACACCATCCGCTCGCAGGTGGTCGAAGCGTTTTCTCTGGCCAGCGAGCTCAAGCCTTCGATCCAGGACTATCGCAAGGAGCACGGCCGGTTCCCGGCGACCAATGCTGACGCAGGTGTCCCGGAAGCACAGCTCCTGATCGGCAACTACGTCTCACGCATCGACGTGGTCGACGGCGCGGTGCATATCGCGTTCGGCCAGCTCGCCAACAGCAACCTGAAAGGTTCAGTCATCACACTGCAGCCGCTCGTCGTCAAAGGCAGCCCGACCAGCCCGATGTCCTGGCGCTGCGGCAAGCGCGAGATCCCGGAAGGCATGGAAGCACTGGGCGAGAACCGCACGACGGTGGACAACAAGTACGTGCCGGCGGCGTGCAGGGGGACGTGAGGGGACGACGCAGGGCACGCACCTCTTGCTGTGGGTCCGGCTTTAGCCGGACGTCATCGCGCCAGCGATGCCTTTGTCCGACTGCGTCGGACGGCAGAGCCTTCGGCTAACGTCCGGCTAAAGCCGGACCCACAGCGGGAGCGTTGCCGCGCCCCCATTCGGCCCAACCACTCATCGCATCGCCTCAACGCAGAGCAGACCACCGCGACTACCGAGCGAACGGCAGAAGGAAAAACACACATTCTCCGCCTGGCTCGCGGCTCACAGCTCATCGCTCGCCGCTGGTCGGAAACTTGCACTTCCCTCCCACTCATCCGCGGAGGCCCCATGCGATTCCTATTGACCGCTCTTTGCCTGCTCACTGCCACCATCGCGCTCGCTGGTGAGGCGCCCGCGACGCCTGCCCACTACAAGCCCTCCGACACGATCGTCATCCTCGGCGCCGTTCCGCAGGAAATCACATTGTTCCGGGAAGCGATGGGCAATCCGCCTAAGAGCGAGACCTGGGGCATTCCGTACTATCGCGGCACGATCGCGGGCAAGCCGGTCGTCGTTGCGATCACCGGGATCGGCAAGACCTTCACGGGAATGACGACGACGCTGTTCATCGCGGAATTCAAGCCGCGGCTCGTTCTCATGAGCGGCACAGGTGCGCGGATCAATCGCGAGCTGCGAACGGGCGATGTGATCGTCGCCACAGTCACGTATGAGCACGACTACGGCAGCCTCACCCGCAACGACATGGTCTATCGGCCGATGAACGGCCCGAACGATGGCAACGAGGTGGAGAATGCGTTCTCGCCGCCCGCAGCGTTGCTGAGAATCGCCGACAAGGCGCTGGCGGAATACAAAGGTCCGCAGGTCACCGCGAATGACGCCACCTACACCGTCGCTGCCCGTCGAGGCGTCGTCGCGTCCTCCGATCTGTTCGGCGTCACTGCGCAGCGCATCGAGACTCTGCGGACGCGTTTCAAGACGGACATCATGGAGATGGAGTCCGCACCGCTCGGGCACGTGTGCGAAACCCTTGGGGTGCCTTATCTGATCGTGCGCGCCGGCAGCAATGTCGCGCAGGAAGCGCCGAATGATGACTACCTGAGACTGGGACCGATTGCGGCGAGGGAGGCGGCGAGGTTTTCGCTGCACCTGCTGGAATACTTGTGACCGGATCGCGGAAAGAAGGCAGCTAAAGGCCTCACATGCCGTTGACCATGGCCGCGGATAGCCGATTCACCCTTCGAACGAGCGCAGGCAATTCCACCGTCGTCAATCGTCCCTGGTCCACAATCCGGCGTCCGTTGATGAAGCTGTAGTCGACCCAGTCCACGTGGCACAGCAATAGCGCGGCGACCGGATCGTGCTGCGCGCCCGCGAACGACGGTCGATCGATGTCGACGGTGATGAAATCAGCGGCGGCACCCGGCTCGATGCGACCGATATCGTCGCGTCCGAGTACGCGGGCACCGCCAAGCGTCGCGATCTCCAGTGCCTCGCGAGCAGTCATAGCAGCAGCGTCGCTGTCCAGGACGCGGGCAATCAGCATTGCTTGCCGGGCTTCGCCCAACAGGTGTGTAGCATCGTTTGATGCAGCACCGTCGGCACCCAGACCCACGGGCACACCGGCGGCGCGCATCTTTCGTACTGGGGCCAATCCGCTCGCGAGACGCAGGTTGCTGCAGGGACAGTGGGCAACGCCCGTTCCAGTCTGTCCGAAGAGTGAGATCGCGGAATCGCTCAGACGAACACAATGGGCATGCCACACATCAGGCCCCACCCATCCTGCGGCTTCCGCGTAAGCGCCCGGCTCGAGACCGAACTGCGCCAGGCTGTACTCGACGTCGGACTGATTCTCGGCCAGGTGCGTGTGCAGCCGGACTCCATAACTGCGCGCCAGCGCTGCCGATTCGCGCATGAGCGCCGGCGACACCGAGAACGGCGAACACGGCGCAAGCGCTACTCGCGCCATGGCGTACGGCGCTGAGTCGTGAAACTGCTCGATGACGCGGCGACTGTCGCGAAGGATGTGCTCTTCGTTCTCCACCAGTCGATCCGGCGGCAGTCCTCCGAGGCTCTCGCCGACACTCATGCTGCCGCGGCACGCATGGAACCGGATCCCGATATCCCGCGCCGCGCGAATCTCCTCGTCCAGCGTCACATCATTCGGAAAGAGGTAGAGATGATCGCTCGATGTCGTGCAGCCCGACAGCATCAACTCCGCCGCGCACATCTGCGTGCTGACATACACGCCTTCCGCGGTGAGACGAGACCAGATCGGATACAGCGTCTTCAGCCATTCGAACAAGGAACAGTTCTGCGCTGCCGGCACTGCGCGAGTCAGCGTCTGATAGAAGTGGTGGTGTGTGTTGACGAGACCCGGCAGCACGACGTGACGATCATGCAGATCGAGGACTTCATCGGCGACGGCGGGCAGTTCACTCGTCGGCCCTACTTTCTCGATGACGCGGTCGCGCACGAAGATCGCCGCGTTGCGCAGCTCTTCGCGCTGCGCGTTCATCGTCACCAGCGTATGGATATTCCTGACCAGCAGCGTGCTCATCGACGTTCACCTGCACGCGGCCGGGTGGCTCATGTCCCGCCCGGCACCGCCTGCTCGTACTTCGCCCAGTTGCCGATCAGTTCCTGCACGACGAGATTGCCGACCTGGTAAGCCGCCTCGATTGCGGGCAATCCTTTCTCCGGATATGGCGCCGTCGTGCTCCATGCCGCCGTCTCTCCGGGCGGCGGCATCGTGTAGTTGCTTGCGGTGCGCAGGACCATTACGCGCTGCAGGTCGGCACGATGTGTACGCGACAGGCGTCGCAGCGCCGTCAGCGTGCCGGTGTCTTCCATGTTGGTCATCATGAAATTGTAGTCGGCGCCGGACTGGAGCTTCACCCAGTCGTTTGCCCACGTGTTCATCTTCTCGCCATGCCAGTAGGTGCTGGAGGCGAGGCTCTCTCCGATCGTCACGAACGGCGGCTTCGTCGCGTTGTCGTAGCCTTTGAATTGCGCGCGAAACTCAGCGATGCCCGCACTGTCCGCGACGGGATGATCCTTCGTGAGCTCGTAAGCCCACTGAGCCAGTCCACCGTTGAGCGGAAAGTTGATCGTGTCGACCGTCCAGCCGTCGGCCTTGTCGTTCGGCTTCTTCGCGCCCAGCGGCAGAAGGCCATATGGCCATTCCGCAGGAATCTCACGCGCATCGATCTCGTACAGCAAATCGCCATCGACAACTGTGCGCGACCACGCCGCTGTCCCCAGTGACACATCCAGCGGATCTCCGCCTGCGATCCCCGCCACGAGCCAGTAAGCCTTGCTGAGATCGAAACGCTGATCCGTTCCGAGCGCCATGATCGATGCCGTCGCATTCGTGATGCCGCCACCGGTGCAGATCGCCAGAACACCCGCGTCGTTCATCCGTAGTTCGTACTCGCCCATCGGGAACTCGAAACTCTTGTCGAGCTTGCCGCGCTCCACCCACAGCTGGAACTCGCCCGCTTCATCGCCCGTGACCTTGCCATGTTCGAACATGGCAACGACGACAACTTTCACAGGAATCGGCGCAGCCGCCCGCGGCAACGGCTCCTTTGCACAAGCAGCGAGACCGAGGAGCGGCAGCAGGATCGGCAGCGATCGGCAGTTCATTGCGTTCCTATTTCTTCAGCGGTGGTGTGTGGTCGCGGTACTTCGCCCAGTTCCTGACGATTTCGTCGACGACCACGCTGCCCACGGCGTAGGCAGCTTCGACGGAATCGTTCAGACCCGAATACCCTTCGTTCTCGGCCTTCATGTGCTGCGCGGCGGTGACGCCCGGCGGCGGCATCGTGTAGTTGCTCGCCGTGCGCAGCACCATCATGCGTTCCTTGTCGACCTTGCCGGTCGGATGCACGTACGACAGCGAGAGATAGCTGCCCGTGTCTTCCATCGCCGAGGTGACGAAGTTGCCCTTGCCCCCGGTCCAGAATTTCGTCCAGTCGTTCGCCCACTCGTTCAGCAGCTTGCCGTGCCAGAACGTCATGCCGGCCAGGTTGTCGCCTTTGAGCACGAAGGGAGGCTTCTGTGCGTTCGCGTGATCCTTGAACTTCGCGCGGGTCTTCTGCAATCCCTCGTTGTCCTTCAGCTTCACGTTACGCGTGAGCTGGTACGCCCACTCGGTGAGATCGGGATTCAGGCGAAACACTTCGCCGTTGCCGCCCGGACGCTTCGGGTCGTACGGCCCCGCGGAGAACAGCGGCCAGTAGCCTGTCTTCCAGTCCTTGGGAATCTCGCGTGCATCGATCTCGTGCGCCAGATCGCCGTCGACGAGATACTCCGCCCAGGCCGCGGAGCCGATCGGCGCGTCCTCCGGATCGACCCCGGCGATGCCCGCGACCAGCCAGTACGCCTTCGACAGGTCGAAGCGCGGATCGAGCGCCAGCGCCATCACGGCGGTTGCGGAGTTCGCTGTGCCCATGCCGGTCACCATGCCGAGCACGCCGGTCTTGCGGTTCAGATACAGATCGTGGTGATGCGCGAACTTCAGCTTCTCATCGAGCTTCTGGCGATCGTGCCAGAGCTGGAACTCTCCGGCCGTATCGCCGGTGTCCTTGCCGATCTCGAACATCGTCACGACGACGACCTTGATCTCGATCGGCGGTTCGGCGGCGTGAGCCATCACTGCCGAAAATAGCAGCAGCAATGTGGATAGCAGATGTCGCGGCAATTTCGATGTCATTGGAATACGTCCCCCGGGACTTATCGGTACTACTTCGTCATTCCCGCGCAAGCGGGAATCCATTCTTCTCGGTCCGGATGGATGCCCGCTTGCGCGAGCATGACGGAGGCCACTAATGTGCCGTCGGTTCGCTGGTCATTTCCGGATGCATCCGAAGACCGTCGCCGACGCGGGGCACATCATCCCCGATCGCGGCAATGCGCGGAAGCGTGGCAAGCACGATCCGCAGGCTCAGAGGATTCAGCCTCGGGTATACATTCTTGAGCGTGTCCCATTCCCACTCGCCCACCCCTTCCGCGGGATTGGAGATGGCGACCAACGAGGCATAGTTGATGCCCATCATGCGGGCATACGCCATTTCGGTGCCCACGTTCATGGTCACGAGGTCGGCGCCCCAGGTTGCGAACATGCGGATCTCGGCGGCCGTCTCGAAGCGACCGCCCCGGGCCTGGATGACCACGCCCTGCTCGTGAATCTGGATGTCGTCGTAGTCGTGCGAAGCGCGCAGTGCTTCACGCGTTTCCTCGATCAGGATCTGGCGCAGCAACGGATCCATCGCCGGTGTGTAGCGCGGCAGTGGAATCGCATTCGGATCGCGATAGACGACCAGCGGCATCGCGAGCGGCCGGTCGACGTTCATATCGATGAAGTCATCGGGCACGACATAGTCGTACAGCTTCATCGACTTGTTGATCCCGCCGGCCGTTGCGCCGCCGATCGCATCACGAACCCCGAGATCGTAGAGCGCCGCCCACGTCTCCACCCACTTTCCTTCTCCGTGGCCGTGAACGTAGTAGAACGGGACGCCGCCTGATTCGCAGGCATAGATCGTCGGCGACTCACCCACCTTGGTCTTGATCTTGAACGACCCCTTGATGAGGTCTTTGCGCTTCAGCAGCGCGTCGTTCATGAACGTGCCGCCGACGATCGCGATTCTGGCTTTGGGGAAATCGTTGACGGAGGCGGCGAACGCGGGGGCACCGCAGAGAGCGAGGGCTGCTGTGACGATGCGGGTGACGAGTCGAAGCATGGATGAATCTTGATGTTGTGATGGGTGATGACGTCTTCCTGTGGGTCCGGCTTCAGCCGGACGTCATCGCGCCAGCGACTCCCTTGTCCGACTGCGTCGGACAGCAGAGCCTTCGGCTGACGTCCGGCTAAAGCCGGACCCACAGTCAGACATGGAGACGGGCGAGGTGATGAAGTGACATCACCCCATCACCCGCTCATCAGAACTTGTACGCCGCCGACACCAGGTAGCTGCGCGGCAACTCCGGCAACACCACCGAATTCCCGAACAGGTCCGGGAAGTTCGAGCGGAAGTAGCGTTCGTCCGTCAGGTTCTTGCCTTGCAGGCCGACTTTCCAGCTGCTGGTTTCGTAATACACGCTCGCGTTGAGCAGCGTGTAACTGGGCAGCTTGATGTTCTTTGCGAAGCCGGAATAGACCGAGTCGACGTGCGAGCCGCCGATGGATCCGGTCAGCCCCGAAAGCATGCCGTCGAAGCTGAACATGGCATAGACGCTGAACATGGTCTCCGGGATGCCGGCCTTGCGCGCATCCTCCTTGCCGTCGACTCCCACGACATGAAGACCCACCCCTCCGTAGAGCAGCGACGGATCGACGCCCTGCAGGTCGGCTGCGCCCACGAAGCTGAACTGGGAGCCTGCGTCGAGCGCGCCCATGTTGTAGACCTTCAGGTTCGTGTAGGCGCCCGTGAGCGTGACGTTGTTCGTCACGACCCAGCGGGCTTCGAACTCATAGCCTTCGGCACGCGTGGTGTTGTTCGTCACCGTGTCCTGCGCGTTGTAGTCGAGACGTTCCTGCTCGAAGTAGTCGAGCGCGAGATACAGCTTGTTCTCCAGCATCGCAGCCTTGATGCCGTACTCCGTGAGCTCCGAATCTGCGACGGCGTTGCCGTCTGCCAGCGCGAGCGCGGGAATCTGGCCGCCCTGGCCGAGGATCAGCGTCGACTGCTCCGCCCGGGTCACGTAGGGGCGCAAGCCCCACGGCAGCTGATACGAAAGGCTGGCCGACCAGGACGTCGCACTGTCCGTGTCGTCCGCCTGCGTTCCGGGACTGTCGTTGGAGTCGGCGAGGATTTCCGACTTCATGTCCAGATAGTCGTAGCGGGCGCCGGCAAGGAGGTTCAGCTTCCCGAAGAACGTGACATCCGCCATCGCTGCAAGCGCGTAGTTGGTGAAGTCGCCGACGGTGTGCTGCGAGTAGTTTTCCTGGCCGCGCGTCGCCATCGTGCGTCGGTCGATCGGCGAGCCCGGCAACGTGATGTCACGGCGATCGAAGTACTCGTTGTCGAAGTTGTCGCCGTGCTCGAAGTCCTGATGGCGGATCGACGGGGAGACCTGGACGCTTGCCTCGACCACATCCGTGGGCGAGAACTCGTAGCCGATGACCAGCTGATCCTCGACCACCCACGTGTCCGCCATCTGCGAGAACCCGTAGGCATTCTCGTTCACGTTGTCGAGCGACTCGAAGAACGTCTTGTTCGTCACCATGAGACCGTTCCCGGACTCGTAGATGTAGTCGAAGTACAGCGTCAGCACTTCGCTTTCCAGCGTATCGTCTTCCTGTACCAGCACGGTGTTGCCGTCGATGTGCGCGGTGCCCGGATTCTCGAGATTGAGATTCGGATTGGCCTGCAGCGCCGCCAGGATGCTCTGCGGTGTCTGCGGACCGAACAGGAAGGCCGCCAGGCCAGCGCCCGCGTTGGACTCGTCTGCCGACAGCAAGCCGTCGCCATCGGTATCGAGCGACGGAGGACTGCCCGTGATGTATGTGCCGTCGTCGATCAGTTCCTGTGTCAGGCGGTTCCAGCCCGCCACCTGATTTCCCTTGTAGTCCTGGTACATGCCGCCGAACTCCAGGCGCGACGTGTCGGTGAGCGCCAGGTCGAACGAGGCCTGATACAGGCTTTGATCGGTCGTGGTGTTGTCGTAGTAGCTGTCCGAGTTCTCGAACTCGGTGTAGAGGTAGTAGCCGAGCGGCTTGTTGAACAGTTCTCCGGGGCCGCCAACTTCAGCGCTGATCACCTTCTTGTCCCAGCTGCCCATCGTCACACCGATCTCGCCGGTCGCCTGGTTCATCAGCTGCCCCGTCGATGCGCGCGCCGACTTCGGTACGAAGTTCAGGTAGCCGCCGATCTTCGACGGCCCGTAGATCGGCGATGCCGGGCCGCGCACCACGTCGATACGATCGCTCGCACCGATGGGCGTCGGATAGTTGCCCGGGTTGTCGATGCGCTTCACGCCGCGGAAGTAGTTTTCGCCGGGCGTGCCGCGCACGTCGAGTGAACCCGCGACGCCGAAGAACGATTGGGTGAACGAACCGGGCGTCAGGGCGACCAGGTCATCGATCTCCGTGATCAGCACCTTGTCGAGCATCTCCTTGCTGATGGTCGTGATCGATCGCGGCGTTTCCACTGCGGTCTTGCCGAAGCCGAACACCGACTCGAGCTTCTCGGTTGGAATTACGTTGATGCGATCGCCTTCGACGATCACCTCGTCCAGCACGGCTGAATCGGGTTCGGCGTGAGCGATCGACGCGACACCCAGCGACAACAGGCAGATCGCGCGAATCTCGCGAGCGAGCAAAGAGCTTTTCATTGAAATGAGTCCCCTAGTGGCTTGAAGGTACGGCCAGTACCGATCGCCTTCCCCCAAGCACGTTTGAGGCCAGAATGCTGTCTGGCCGGTCAAAAATTTTCCGGCGCGGGCGGCAGCCGTAAAAATCAGGGGAAAATCAGGGGATTGAACGTTGAGTCGACGGTCTCGCGCGACAGCGTCCGAAGAAGAAATGGCGCGAAGCGCGCCGATGGTGCGGCAGGACGTCCGTGTCCCGCACCGCGCCTGCGCTTATTGGAGGCAGACTTTGTACTGCTTGCACAGGAATGAATAGCTCACGGGCTTCACGTCCTTGAGCGCTGTCCATCCCTGCTTCTGGAATTGCTGCGCAAACGCCTGCACGCGCTTCTCGTAGTCGGCAAGCAGGCGCTGCTTCGTCGGTTCATCGACGAACGAATACTTCAGCGAGTTGCGGCCGAGCTGCGTCAGCTCCTCCCACGAAAGATTGAACTCGCTCACCGCGACGAAGTACTCGTCCGTCATGTTCGAATCCCACATGCCGCGATCGTCCGTCGACAGCGCCACCGGGATGTTCACGCGCAGGTACTCGGGGAATGGATGCTGCGAGTACTTCTGTACGTATTCGAGCAGAAGGTTGCTCACCAGGTTGATCTCGACCATATACGGGCCGTGACGCATGCGGAGCATCGTCTCCGGGTCGCTGATCAGATTGACGCCATGACCAATCCGGTCGGCGCCGAGCAGCAGCGTGTCGCGGATATGGGAATTCGGCTCGTCGACTTCGCCCGCATGAATCGACAGCTTGATGTCCGGATACTTGTGGCGCAGCTCGCGAAGCGTCGGCAGGAAACGCAGCGGATAGCCTTTGTCGTCGTCCTCGCGGCCCACCATGTTCACGCCGACATACAGGTCGCGGTACGCATCATTGATCGCGTACAGCTCCTTCAGTCGCTCTTCCGCATCCGGCGTGAAGCGCAGCAGCGAGTTCTGGAATCGCACGGTCACACCGGTGGCGACCGCATCTTTCGCCTTGAGCCGGGCACGCACGATATTGGCGACTTCATCGCGGGTGAACGACGAACCATCGGCCTTCAGATAACCATCGAGGCCGTTCTGAAGCTCGAGGTAGACAACCCCCTCCTTGCCGAACGCTTCCATGTTCTTGTAGAGCAGCTCCGCAACGAAGTATGGATTGCGGATCATCTCGTCGATCCGGAACCAGTGCGCTTCGAAGAACTCGTGACGACCTTCATGGGGCTTGTCGAGCCGCTGACTGTTGAGCCACGCGTTGCGCTCGCGGTCATCGAGCGCCCCGAGCGCCTTGTATTCGCCCTTCTGGCAATCGTCGAGCTTCGCGTAGCTCGAGCCGCCGATCGTCCGGAACAGCAGCAGGTATCGATCGGGCGAGAACTCGTTTGCTCCGAAGTCGACGCAGTTGTTGATCTTCACCTTCGTGTAGTAGGTGTAGCCGCGCGCCTTCTGCGCCAGCGCCTCGTCCCACATCCATTCGGACAGGTACGCGCCCGGAAGATGGTTGTGCAGATCGCCGCCCTTGGGCAGCGCATACAGGAATGTGTAGAGCTGCTGCGGCGTAGCGTTCTTTTTCAGCTCCTCGAACCAAGGCTCGGCGGCCGTGGCTGTGCGTGCCAGCCCCATCGCGAGCACTGCGAGAATGCACCAGTGACGAACTTTCATGCTTACCTCGAAGATCGGAGAACAGAATTTCCACGGGGTACACGGGGTACACGGGGTACCACGGGGAAGATCAATAACAGGTGCGATTGGCCGTAAATCCCGCGCGTCTGCGCAACCGCCGAGAAACGCATTGCTCATCCTCCCCCCGTGGTCCCCGTGCACCCCGTGGAGAATCTTTTCTCAGACTCAAGAACACCGCAGCCGCGAAGAACTACCTGCGTCAGCGTCCGCGTCGCGCTGTCGTAATCATCGTCGGTGAGCTCCTCCTTGCCGATCGACGCGCGGATCTGGCACGCGAAGTCCGCGTAGTGCTGGGTCGCGCTCCAGAGCAGGAAAATCAGGTGCGCGGGATCGATCGGTGCAATGCGGCCTTGCTGTGCCCAGGCGCGGAACACTTCGGTGCGGCTGCGGAACCAGCGCCGGTACTCTTCGTCGAAGTAGCCGACCAGGTTCGGCGCGCCGTTCAGGATCTCGATGGCGAAGATGCGGGATGCCAGGGGCTGCTCGCGAGAGAAGCGCATCTTCGCTGCGATGTACTCGGGCAGCGCCACGGCCGGATCGTCGTCTGCCTTCAGCTTGTTGAGCGTGCCGTCCCACAATTCGATGATGCGGCTCAGAACCGCCGCGTACAGCTCGAGCTTGCTGTTGAAGTAATAGTGAATGTTCGCCTTGGGCAGTCCCGCACGAACCGCGATGCTGTTCATGCTCGCGCCCTTGTACCCGTGACGGGCGAACTCCTCTTCGGCAGCCGAGAGGATCAGCTGTTCATTCTTGCGGCGGATGCGGCTCGGACTCTTGCGTCCGCGATGGGCGGCAATCTTGAACAACATGGGCCAGTTGTATTCAAGAAACGCGCCGTCACTTCGGCACGGTGCTCGCGACGCCCTCGACATACCAGTTGAACGCGACGAGCTCATCCATGCTCATCTGCTTGCCCGCCGGCACTTTCAGCACGCCGGTATTGTCCTTCAGCGGACCCGCGAAAGGGACGAGCTTGTCGGTCGCGATCGCCTGCTTCCTTTCTTCGAAGAGCTTGGCCACGTCAGCGGGAATCGCGGGATTGAGCTTGGTCAGGACGATGGCCTTTTCCTTCAGGCCCGTACGCGTGATGCGCCCGCCCTTCCACGTGCCAGCCAGGACCTGCTTCGCCATGTCGATGTAGTAGATCGACCAGTCCTGCGTGTTCGCCGTGAGATGCGCCTTCGGCCCGTAGCGGGACATGTCGGAATCCCAGCCGAACGCGTACTTGCCCTTCTCTTCCGCGACCTGAACGGCCGCGGGGGAATCGGTGTTCTGGCTCAGCACATCCGCACCCTGGGCAAACAGCGTCTCCGCCGCCTGACGTTCCTTGCCCGGGTCGTACCAGGTGTTGACCCAGATCACCTTCGTCTGGATCTTCGGATTCACGCTGCGGGCGCCGAGTGTGAACGCATTGATATTGCGGATAACTTCCGGGATCGGATGCGAGCCGATGAAGCCGAGCGTATTGGTCTTGGTCATCTTCCCCGCGAGCACGCCGAGCAGGTACGCCCCCTCGTAAAAACGCACTTCATAAGCCGACATGTTGGGCGCAGTCTTGTAGCCCGTGGCATGTTCGAAACTCACCTTCGGAAACTGGCGCGCCACCTTGAGGGTCGGCTCCATGAACCCGAAAGAAGTCGTGAAAATCAGCTTGTTGCCGCCGGCCGCGAGGCGACGGATGACACGCTCGGCATCGGCACCTTCAGCGACGCTCTCGACGTACGTGGTCTTGACCTTCGAACCCAGCGCTTTTTCCAGCGCCAGGCGGCCGAGATCGTGCTGGTAGCTCCAGCCCCCGTCGCCCACGGGGCCGACATAAACGAAGGCCACCTTGAGCGGATCGGATGGGGCTTCGCTCGCGCCGGCGACCAGGGTCATGCAGCCCAGGGTGAGCGCGAGCAGCGCGGATCTCAGGTTGAATTTCATCGTGACAGGTTCGGTTACAGATTGGATGTTCGCGACGCGGACATGAACTCGGACACAGCCTACGACACGATTTTTGCATCGTACACAGGAAACATGATCTCCCAGTCAAAAATTTTGGTGCGCCCGCGGGACGCCGCTATCCTCAGGAGAGTGGGCTGCACCAAAACCAATGGCTGCCGATGTGCGATCGCACCACCATGACCCTTCTGCGCACACTTTCATGGGCAAACTGACAACACACGTTCTCGATACGTATACAGGCCGGCCCGCCGCGGGAATCCGCGTCGAGCTGCACGAAGTGTCGGATGCAGGGCCGGTACCCATCGTCGAACGCACGACCGGCGACGACGGCCGGTGCACGGGCCCGCTCATCGAGGGCGTTCGTTTCCGCAAAGGCCGCTATTCGCTGACTTTCCATGTCGGCGAGTATTTCCGCGCGCGCGGCGTGTCGCTGCCCGACCCGGCGTTCCTCGAGAACGTCGTCGTCCCGTTCGGCATAGCGACGCCTGATGAGAACTACCACGTGCCGCTGATCGTCACGCCGTGGAGCTACTCGGTGTACCGTGGTTCCTGAGACTGACACTATCCGCTTCATCCTCGACGGACAGATCGTGCAGATTGGCGACGTGCCGGCCACGACGACTGTTCTTGAGTATCTGCGGGAGACGCTCGGCAGAACCGGAACCAAGGAAGGTTGCGCAGAGGGCGACTGTGGGGCCTGCACGGTTGTCATCGGTGAACTGGATGCGTCGGGCTCCATCGAGTACCGGGCAATAAACTCCTGCATCCGCTACCTGCCCACCCTCGATGGGCACGAGCTCGTCACCGTCGAAAGTCTGCAGGCCGGCGAAATACTGCATCCGGTGCAGCAGTCGATGGTGGATCGGCACGGGTCGCAATGCGGATTTTGTACGCCAGGATTCGTGATGTCGCTGTTCGCGCTGTATCTCAACGATTCCGCGCCGGAGCGTGCGGATGTCGTGAATGCGCTGGCGGGCAACCTGTGTCGCTGCACCGGGTATCGGCCAATTATCGATGCCGGTTGTCACATGAACGACTATGCAGCCACCCCGAAGTGGAATCGCACAGACAGCCAGTCGCACGAGAGGCTCGAGCGGCTGCGGGCGTTGCGCCGTACGCAGCCGCTCGCTCGCGATGGATTCATGGCACCTCGCACAGTCGATGAACTGGCGGCGGCGTACTCAGCGGCACCGCGTTCTCTCATTCTTGCGGGCGGAACCGACATCGGCCTGTGGACTACCAAGCAGTTGCGCGATCTGCCGCCGATCCTCTACATCGGTGCGATCGATGAACTGAAGCGGATCGACCGTGCCGCGGGCGCCTTGCGCATCGGAGCCGCCGTCCGCCTGACCGAGGCCTTGAGCGCCATCGTCGAAATTCATCCGACACTGGCGGATGTTGCGCGGCGCTTCGCCTCGCCGCCGGTATGCAACTCAGGAACTTTGTGCGGCAACATTGCGAACGGCTCGCCGATCGGCGATTCGATGCCCGTACTCATTGCCCTCGGCGCGACGATCCAACTGCGCAGTGGCGATCGCATGCGCACCCTGCCCCTCGATCAGTTCTATCTGGGTTACCAGAAGAAGGATCTGCATGCGGGCGAGTTCATCGTCAGCGTGACGATCCCGGCGGCAGCTCCGGCACTCAAGGTCGCCAGCTATAAGGTATCGAAGCGTTTCGACCAGGACATCAGCGGCGTCTGCGCCGCCTTCGCGATGGAGATCGACGGCGGAGTCGTCCGGAGCGCCCGCATTGCATTCGGCGGCATGGCTGCGATTCCCGCGAGAGCGAAGCACACGGAGCAAGCCCTGATCGGCAAACCTGTCGGCGACACAACCATCGACGATGGTGTGCTCGCACTGGCCCGCGATTTCCAGCCGCTCACGGACATGCGCGCCAGCGGCGAGTATCGAACGACTGTCGCAGGCAATCTCCTGCGCCGATTCTTCGCGGAATGTGCAGGCGGTGCTTCATGAGAAAGCCCGCGTCGGCCGACGAGTCGCGTGCTGGCCAACCGCTGCCGCATGAAAGCGCCCATCTTCATGTCAGCGGCCGCGCGCTGTACTGCGATGACATTCCGCTGCCTGCGAACACGCTTCACGCCGCATTCGGATTGAGCCGCATCGCGCACGGTCGCATCCGGAAGCTCGATCTGACGGACGTGTACGCCTCGCCCGGGGTGATCGGCGTCGCCGTTGCTTCCGATATCCCCGGGGAGAACAACTACGGCGCAGTCATCAACGACGATCCGATCTTCGCCGATGCACTCATCGAGTACGCCGGGCAACCTCTCTTTGCAGTGGCAGCGATTTCATACCAGGCAGCGCGTAAAGCTGCCGCGCGAGCGAAAATCGATTGTGAGGAGCTGCCGCCGATCCTGGACATCCGCTCCGCGCTGGCGGCCCAGAGCTTCGTCCTGCCGACGCAACGCCTGGTTCGCGGCGAACCTCAACAGAAGCTCGAACGCGCGTCGCATCGCCTGCAGGGAACGATGGTTGTCGGCGGCCAGGATCACTTCTACCTCGAAGGTCAGATTGCGATCGCGCTTGCGCAGGAAGACGGTGCGATGCTGATTCACTGCTCGACGCAGCATCCCACCGAAGTCCAGCACATCGTTGCGCACGCGCTCGGTCGCCGCGCACACGACATCAACGTGCAATGCCGGCGCATGGGCGGCGGTTTCGGGGGCAAGGAGAGCCAGCCGGCGTTGATTGCCGCGGCCGCCGCGGTGCTGGCACACAAGACAGGAAGACCGATCAAGCTGCGCATCGATCGTGACGCCGACATGCTCATGACGGGCAAGCGTCACGATTTTCTTGCCGACTACGATGTGGGCTTCGATGGCTCCGGCCGCATCGAGGCGCTGACCGTGATGCTGGCATCGCGCTGCGGTTATTCGGCGGATCTCTCCGGCCCAGTGAACGATCGTGCCGTCTGCCACGTCGACAACGCGTACTTCCTCGAGCACGTCGAGATCGTTTCGCATCGCTGCAAAACGAACACCGTCTCCAATACCGCCTTCCGCGGATTCGGCGGCCCGCAGGGCATGCTCGTCATCGAGCAGGTTCTCGATGACATTGCGCGCAAGCTCGGCCTGGACCCGCTCGCGGTGCGGCACCGCAATCTCTACGGAATAACCGAGCGCAACACGACGCCCTACGGCCAGGTCGTCGAGGACAACATTCTGCCGGCACTCTTCGATGAGCTTGCGGGATCGGCGAGCTACGAGCAGCGCCGTCGCGAAGTCGCCGAGTGGAATCGCTCGCACGAGTCCACGAAGCGCGGCATCGCGCTGACGCCGGTGAAGTTCGGCATCTCATTCAACGCCACCTTGTACAACCAGGCCGGGGCGCTGCTACATATATATACGGACGGCACGGTGCTCCTGAATCATGGCGGCACGGAGATGGGCCAGGGCCTGCACACCAAGGTCGCGCAGGTCGTCGCGACGGAACTGTCGTTGCCGCTGAGTGCGATCCGGATCACCGGTACTGACACTTGGAAAGTACCGAACACATCGGCGACAGCTGCCTCGTCCGGCTCGGACCTGAATGGCAAGGCGGCACAGGCGGCCGCGCAGACGATTCGCGAACGACTCGTCCAGTGGGCGTGCCAGACCGACAACGTGACTCCCGACGCGGTGCGATTCGACAACGGCACGGTGCACATCGGCACGCGCAGCGTCGCGTTCGCCGAGTTCGTTCGCCAGGCGCATGCAGCGCGCATCCAGCTCTCGGCCACCGGCTTCTATCGAACGCCGAAGATTCACTGGGACCGCACGCGGTTCCAGGGCCGGCCCTTCTTCTATTTCGCCTACGGCGCCGCCGTGAGCGAAGTCAGCATCGACACTTTCACCGGCGAGACGCGGCTGCTGCGCGTCGACATCCTCCACGACGTGGGCCGCTCATTGAATCCCGCCGTCGATCTCGGCCAGATCGAGGGCGGCTTTCTGCAGGGGACGGGGTGGCTGACCACCGAGGAACTGTGGTGGGACCCACGCGGCGAACTGAAAACGCACGCGCCGTCGACATACAAGATTCCCAGCGTCAGCGACTGGCCGGCCGAAGCACACATCTCACTGTTCGCAGGCGAGAACCGCGAAGAGACGATCTACCGTTCGAAAGCGGTCGGCGAACCGCCGCTGATGCTCGGCATTTCTGTGCTGCACGCAATCCGCGATGCGATCGCCAGTTGCGGCTCGGGCCAGAACATATCGCTTGCGGCACCCGCAACCGCAGAGGCCGTGCTGCGTGCTGTCGACAAGGCACGCAAGGAGCAAAGCTCATGAGCAATGCTGCATCAGTGCTGGGTGAACCGGGATTCACCGGCGGTGACTGGCTCGACCCGCTGCACGATTGGCCGACAGCCGCCCTTCGATCGCTGCAATCGGCAGGCGTGGTCGCACGGATCGTCGTTGCATCGGTCCGGGGCTCCGCGCCACGCGAAGCAGGTACCTGCATGCTCGTCGAACCGAACCGTCAGTTCGGCACCATCGGCGGCGGGCATCTGGAATGGAAGGCGATTGAAGCGGCGCGGAACCTCCTTCAGCGCAATGATCCACGCGCCGCGACCGTCCAGCGGTTCGTGCTGGCCACCGATCTCGCCCAGTGCTGCGGCGGGGTGGTGGAACTGTGGATCGAGAAATACACTCGCACGGATTCGCCGCTGCTTGCGGAGACCGCGCGGGCATCGAAGTCGACCACAGCGGCTCTGGTTTCGGAAATTCACGACACTGGTGTGTCGCGGCGGATCGTCCGTCCCCTGAAGTCTTCAATGGAAACCGATCCTTCGATGACAGCGAAGACACTGCTCGAGCATTGCGCGGACGGCACCATCCGCCTGAGCGAACGGCTCGGGCAGCGCCTGCCCCACATATGGCTGTTCGGCGCAGGCCATGTCGGACAGGCATTGACGCGCGTCTTCGCGGAACTGCCGGTGCACCTGTGCTGGATCGATTCTCGAAAATCGCTGCTGCCGCTCACATCGGGCGACAGACTGGATGTCGTCTGCGCAGAGGACCCTGCGGCAACTGTCGCTTCCGCACCTGCGCGCACGCATTTCATAGTGATGACCCATAGCCACTCGCTCGACTACGACCTCTGCCGCGCGATTCTCGATCGCGGCGACGCCGCGTGGGTCGGGCTCATTGGCTCGAAGAGCAAGGCCGCGCGATTCCGGTCGCGACTGGCGGGAGATGGCCTGACGGAAGCAAGCATCGCGACGCTCACGAGTCCGATCGGCGTCGATCGCATCGACAGCAAAATTCCTGGTGTGATCGCAGTTTCCGTGGCTGCGCAGCTTCTGCAGGTATTCGATCGAGCCACGGAACCCGCGACTGGTGTCGCCGTTGCAGCCACGGATCACTGCGACGGTGACTGCAACTCGTGCACGGGGAAGGTGAGCTGATGCAGCCGCATCCGCGACTCGCCCTGCACGGCATCACCAAGCGCTACCCGGCAGTGCTCGCGAACGATCACGTCGATCTGCGCGTCGGCGCTGGCGAGATTCACGCGCTGCTCGGTGAAAACGGCGCGGGCAAAAGCACACTGATGAAGATCGTATACGGCGTAACGCAGCCCGATGCCGGTCGCATCGAATGGGAAGGCCGCCCCGTGACGATTCGCAGTCCCGCCGAAGCGCGGCAGCTCGGAATCGGCATGGTGTTCCAGCACTTCTCGCTGTTCGAGACCCTGACCGTCGCGGAAAACATTTCTCTCGCGCTCGATTCCCGCGAACCGCCGGCGCAGCTCGCCAGTCGCATTCGCGAAGTCTCCGAAAGCTACGGCCTGCCGATCGATCCGCTGCGACTCGTGCACAGCATGTCGGTGGGTGAGCGCCAGCGTGTGGAAATCGTTCGCTGCCTGCTGCAATCACCGCAACTGCTCATCATGGATGAGCCGACATCCGTCCTGACGCCGCAAGCTGTTCGAATGTTGTTCGATACGCTGCGTCGCCTCGCCTCGCAGAACGTCAGCATTCTCTACATCAGCCACAAGCTCGACGAAGTCCGCGAGCTCTGCGACACCGCAACGGTGCTGCGCGGCGGACGCGTGAGCGGAACCGCGACACCTCGCGCAGAGAGCAACGAGAGCCTGGCACGCATGATGGTCGGCGGCGATCTTCGGGAGTGTCATCTGACGCCGCGTGAAGCCGGCGAGACCCGTCTCGAACTGCGAGGCCTCACGCTCGCGAGCACCGATCCCTTCGGCACGAGCCTGCACTCGATCGATCTCAACGTTCGCGCCGGCGAGATCGTTGGCATTGCCGGCGTCTCCGGGAACGGCCAGAGCGAACTGCTTGCAGCGATCTCGGGCGAGCGCCGGGTCGGGAATGCAGCCTCGGTCAGCATCTGCGGGTCGGCATCGGGAACGCTCGACGCGGCCCAACGCCGTCGGCTCGGACTGAGCTTTGTTCCCGAGGAGCGACTCGGCCGAGGCGCAGTGCCGGAGATGAGCCTTGCCGACAACGCCCTTCTGACCGCACACAGCGCAGGACTTGTACGGAATGGACTGGTGCGGTCTGACGCTGCCCGCGAGTTCGCTCGCTCGACGATCACCGCATTCGACGTGAAAGCCGGCAGTGAGCTGTCACCGGCGAACAGTCTCTCCGGCGGCAATCTGCAGAAATTCATCGTCGGCCGCGAAGTCCGGCTGAAGCCGAAGGTGATGGTCGTGTCGCAGCCGACGTGGGGCGTCGACGTGGGAGCCGCTCTGCGCATTCGCCAGGCACTGATAGATCTGCGCGATTCGGGCGCTGCGGTACTCGTGATCTCCGAGGAGCTCGATGAGCTGTACGCGATCTGCGACCGGCTCGCCGTCCTCTTTCGCGGCAAGCTGTCGTCGGTGCACCCGACATCCCAGATGCCTGTCGAGAAGCTTGGATCGTGGATGGCGGGGGAATTCGCGCAGTGAGTGCCATGAACAACTGGCCGTGGCGTCTCGAACGGCGCGCCGAACCCTCGATCGCGATGAAGTTCGCATCGCCGCTGATCGCCGCGGTCGCGATGCTCGTTACGGGATTCATCCTGTTCAGCGCATTGGGGCTGAGCCCGCTCTCCGCGTTCAGGACGTTCTTCATCGAGCCGGTCGCATCGACTTACGGCTTCGGCGAGCTGCTGCTCAAATCAACGCCCCTGATGCTCTGCGCGCTGGGACTTTCGATTGGATTCCGGGCGAACGTCTGGAACATCGGTGCCGAAGGCCAGCTCATCGTCGGTGCACTGGCGGGCGGAGCGATTGCATTGTTCGTCGATGGGCTGGGTGGGTTCGCCATCCCGCTCATGCTGCTCGCGGGCATCCTCGGCGGCATGGCCTGGGCTGCTATCGCAGCATTCCTGCGCACGCGCTTCCACACGAGCGAGATTCTCGTGACGCTGATGCTGGTCTACATCGCCCAGCTTCTGCTGTCGTACTTCGTACATGGGCCCTGGCGCGATCCGGCCGGCTTCAATTTTCCGCAGTCGCAATCGTTCGACGAGAACGAGCTCTTGCCGTTGCTCGCGGAAACCGTGCGCGTGAACATCGCGTTCCTTATTGCTCTCGCACTCGCGGGCGTCGCCTGGTTCTTCGTGAGCCGTACGTTCGCCGGCTATCGCATGCGTGTCGCGGGACTTGCGCCGGCAGCCGCGGCCTACGCTGGTTATGGGGAGAAGCGCAACATCTGGCTCGCGCTGCTGATCGGGGGCGGCATGGCAGGCCTGGCGGGGGTGAGTGAGGTCGCCGGACCGATCGGCCTGCTCTCGCCCGATATTTCGCCGGGCTACGGATTCGCGGCCATCATCGTCGCATTCGTCGGCCGCCTGCATCCGATCGGTGTCGTACTCGCTTCCCTGCTCATGTCGCTGCTCTATCTCGGCGGCGAAGCGGCACAGATCGATCTGCAATTGCCCGCCTCCGTCACCGGACTGTTCCAGGGCGTGCTGCTCTTCTATCTGCTTGCAGCCGATCTGCTCATCACTTATCGCATTCGTCGCGCACGTCCGGACGTTGTCGCCGCCGAAGCCATCAAGGTCGACAACCCGGTGAACGTGCAGACATGAACATCGACACGCTCATCCTGATCTTTGCGAGCACGGTCGCCGCTGCAACGCCGCTGATCCTTGCGGCGCTCGGCGTGCTCGTGAACGAACGTGCCGGTGTCCTGAACCTCGGAGTCGAGGGCATGATGCTCGTTGGTGCAGTGACCGCATTCGGCGTCGGTGTCACGAGCGGCAGCTTGTTTCTCGGCTACGTCGCGGCGATGTCGGCGGGCGCCGCGATGGCACTGCTCTTCGGACTGCTCACGCTGACGCTGCAGACGAACCAGGTCGCTACCGGTCTCGCGCTCGCGCTGTTCGGCGTCGGACTGAGCGCGTTCGTCGGACAGCCCTTCGTGGGTCTGCCGATCGAACGCGTGCCGGCAGTCCCGATCCCCCTGCTGGCGGACATTCCCGTACTGGGTCCCGCACTCTTCCGCTACGACCTGCTCGTCTACCTGTCGATTGCCCTCTACGCAGCGGTGAGCTGGTTCCTCTATCGCTCCGCCGCCGGCTTGCGGCTGCGCGCGATCGGCGAAGCGCCGGGCGTCGCGCACTCGCTCGGCTATCCCGTTGTTCGCATCCGCTATCTCGCCGTCATGTTTGGCGGCGCGACGAGCGGCCTGGCGGGCGCATACCTCTCGACCGCGCTGACGCCCATGTGGGTCGAAGGCATGAGCGCCGGCCGCGGCTGGATCGTGCTCGCCCTCGTCGTCTTTGCGACATGGCGGCCGTTGCGCGTGCTGCTCGGCGCGTATCTATTCGGTGGCGTGACTGTGTTGCAGTTGCATGCCCAGGGCCTGGGCGTCGACGTACCGAGTGAATTCCTGTCGATGCTGCCGTATCTCGCAACGATCGTCGTGCTCGTGCTCATCTGCCGCAATCCCAAGACGATCCTGCTGAACCAGCCGGCATCGCTCGGCCGCAGTTTCCACCCCGACGGTTGATCGCATGGAAGCGTACCTGTTCGACTGGCTGAGTCTCCTGGGGCGCTGGCTGCACCTGATCGCCGGCATCGCCTGGATCGGCGCATCGTTCTACTTCGTCTGGCTCGACAATCACCTGCTCGCACCGGAGCGCAAAGAAGCACAGGATGCGGGCGTCGCGGGCGAGCTCTGGGCCGTGCACGGCGGCGGCTTCTATCACTCGCAGAAATATCGCGTTGCTCCCGAGAAGCTTCCAGGAACACTGCATTGGTTTTACTGGGAGGCCTACACGACCTGGCTGTCCGGCTTCTTCCTGTTGTGCCTGCTCTACTACGGACGCGCGGAACTGTATCTGATCGATCCGGCAGTCGCCCAGCTCTCGAAGCCCATGGCGATCGCGCTCGGTCTCGGCTTCCTTGCCGGCACGTGGGTCATTTACGACCTGCTGTGCCGCTCGCCGCTCGGACGGAACGATCGCGCTCTCGGCGCTGTGCTCGCAGTGCTGCTGGCGCTCGAAGCCTGGGCTCTGTGCCATATTTTCAGTGGCCGTGGCGCATTCATCCAGTTCGGTGCCGCGCTCGGCACCGTCATGGTGGCGAACGTCTTCTTCGTGATCATTCCGGGCCAGCGCGAGCTCGTGAAGGCGAAGCTCGGGAATCGCGCTCCCGATCCCATTCACGGCCTGCGCGGCAAGCAGCGCTCCGTTCACAACACGTACTTCACGCTGCCCGTGCTGTTCACGATGATCAGCCACCACTACGCGATGACATACGGCGCGACTCGGAACTGGCTGGTCCTGATCGGGCTGTCGATTGCGGGCGCGGCGATTCGCGCCTGGTTCGTTGCTCGACACAAGGCCCACGAACGCGGCGGCCGCACATCGCCGATCCCTGCACTGATCGGCATCGCGACGCTCGCAGTCGTTGCGGTCGCGCTGGCACCGGCACAAGGCAATTCAACGGGAGCGGCACCGGGCCAGATGGCGCAGATCGAGGCGATCTTCCGTGCACGCTGCCAGCCATGCCACTCGGCGACACCAACATTCCCGGGCTTCGCGGTCGCCCCCAATGGAATGCTGCTCGACACGAGAGAACACATCCTCGCTTCGCTGCCACAGACGCGGCAGCAGCTTGCGACGAACATCATGCCCATCGGCAACGTCACGGGCATGACTGCGGAAGAGCGTGCAACCGTCATTTCATGGATCGATCATGGCGCGCCCCAGTGATAGCCACGTGAACCGTCTTGCGCATCGCGGCGCTGTCCTGCATTTCCGGCAGGATCCGGGCCGTCATGGCACCGATGCCTATGAATACTGGGACGACGGCCTGCTGCTCGTCGCCGGTGGTCGTGTCGAAGCAGTCGGGCCGGCGCCAGCGATGCTCAGTCAGTTACCGAAAGACCTGCCGATCATGGATCACGGGCGGGGACTGCTGCTTCCCGGCTTCATCGATACGCACATTCATTTCCCGCAGACCGACGTGATCGGCTCGGGCGGCAGCAACCTGCTCGACTGGCTCGAGAACTACACGTTCCCCGTCGAGGGTCGCTTCGCCGATCCGGTACACGCGCAGGAAGTCGCCGAGTTCTTCCTCGATGAACTGCTCGCCAACGGTACGACGACCGCGCAGGTCCTGGGCACGGTGCATCGCGCCGCGATCGACGAGTTCTTCCAGGCCGCGCAGCGCCGTGGCCTGAGAATGATCGCGGGCAAAGTGCTGATGGATCGCCACGCGCCGGAGTATCTCCAGGACACAGCCGCCAGCGGCGACACCGACACGCGACAGCTCATCGAGACCTGGCACGATCGCGACCGGCTGCACTACGCGATTACGCCTCGCTTTGCACCGACGTCGTCGGAATCGCAGCTGGCAAGCGCCGGGCGCATCGCCGAGGAGTACCCGACCGTTTTCATCCACAGCCATCTCGCCGAGAATCGCGACGAGATCGAGTGGGTGCGCAAGCTCTTTCCCGACAGCCGCAGCTACACCGATGTGTACGATCGTTTCGGGCTTCTGCGCGATCGGGCGACATACGCCCACTGCCTGCATCTCGACGCGCAGGATAGACGGCACATGGCCACGACCGGCGCGACCGCGGCCTTCTGCCCCACTTCGAACCTCTATCTCGGCAGCGGTCTCTTCGATATCGCCGCGACTGATGCCGCCGGATTGCGTTTCTCACTGGCAACGGACGTGGGGGGCGGCAGCAGCTTCAGCATGCTTCGGACGATGAGCGAGGCCTACAAGGTCGCGCAGATGCAGGGCCAGCACCTGTCGCCGCTCCGGGCGTTCTATCTCGCGACGCTGGGCGGTGCCCGCTGCCTTCGCCTGGAAGATCGTATCGGACACTTCGGCGCCGGGACCGAGGCGGATTTCATCGTGTTGAACCCGGACGCAACGCCCTTGCTGGCCCGCCGCATGGCGCAATCGAAGAATCTCGTCGAGCGCTTGCTGCTGTTCATGACATTGGGCGACGATCGCTGTGTAGCCGCAACGTATGTGCTGGGTCAGCCCGCCCTCATCAAGCGAAGCGCAAGGTCGCAATGAAACCCTATCCGCGAGATCTCATCGGCTACGGCCGCTCGCCACCACACGCACGGTGGCCGGGCGGCGCGCGCATCGCATTGCAGTTCGTGCTCAATCACGAAGAGGGCGCGGAGAACTCCGTGCTTCACGGCGATGCGGCGTCCGAAACATTCCTGTCCGAGATCATCGGCGCACAGGCGTTCCCCATGCGGCACCTGAGCATGGAATCGCTCTACGAATACGGCTCGCGCGCCGGACTCTGGCGCGTGTTGCGCGCATTCGAGAAGCGAAAGCTGCCGTTGACGATCTTCGCAGTCGCCATGGCATTGCAGCGACACAGGGAAGCGGCGGCTGCGTTCGCGGAACTCGGTCACGAGATTGCGTGTCACGGCCTGCGCTGGATCAGCTATCAGCAGATCGACGCAGCGACCGAGAGCAGTCACATCGAGGAAGCCGTCTCGATCCTGCGCGAAGTCACCGGCACCGCCCCGCTTGGCTGGTACACCGGTCGCGACAGCCCGAACACTCGTCGACTGATCGTCGAGCACGGCGGCTTCGTCTACGACGCGGATTCGTATGCCGACGACCTGCCGTACTGGACGCGAGTGGCAACGTCTCGCGGCACTGGAGCGCATCTCGTCGTGCCCTACACGCTCGACACCAACGACATGCGCTTCGCGACAGCCCAGGGGTTCAACTCGGGTACGCAGTTCTTCGACTATCTGAAAGACGCTTTCGACACGCTGTATCTCGAGGGCGACCCGCAAGGGCTCGACCGTCCCAAGATGCTGTCGATCGGACTGCACAGCCGCATCATAGGCAGACCGGCGCGGCTGGCGTCGCTCGAACGCTTCCTCGACTACGCTCAGTCGCACGACAAGGTCTGGATCTGTCGGCGCATCGATATCGCACGACACTGGATAGCGACCCACCCCGCATGATCACACTTGATCAGCTCAACCAGGCCTCACCCGCGGAGTTCGTTGCCGCGCTCGACGGCATCTTCGAACATTCGCCGTGGGTCGCGACTCGCGTCGAAGTCGCGCGCCCGTTCCTTTCACGCGCGCACTTGTTGCAAGCGATGCGTACGGTCGTTGCGACAGCGGATCTCGATGAACAACTGGCGCTCATTCGCGCCCACCCGGAACTCGCTGGCAAGGCTGCGATCCGCAAAGAGCTCACCGTCGAGTCGACGCGCGAACAGAGAGGCGCGGGCCTGGACTCCTGCACGCCAGAAGAGTTCGCCCGTCTGCACGAACTGAATGCCGAGTACCGCGAACGCTTCGCTTTCCCCTTCATCCTCGCGGTTCGCGGTCACACCCCTGCGTCGATCATCCGCGCCATGGAGCAGCGGCTCGGAAACGATCCGTCGGTCGAAGGCGAGACCGCGCTTGCGCAGATCGGCCGCATCGCCGGATTCCGGCTTGCGGAGCGCGTCGCATCGCCGTATGGCGCCGAGATCATGGGCATGCTCGAGGAACTCGCGCACCTCTCCGAAGATCCCGACGCACTGACCTGTTCCTATCTCACACCGCCGCACATCGCCGCTGCGGACCGTATCCGGGACTGGATGCTGGCCGCGAATCTCGAGACTCATATCGACGCCGTCGGTAACGTCGTCGGGCGGCTGCGATCCAATGCGGGCAACGCGAAGACACTGATCATCGGCTCCCACTATGACACCGTCATCAACAGCGGTCGGTTCGATGGCCGCCTGGGTGTCGTGCTGCCGATCGCGGTCGCACTCGAGCTGCGCCAGCGCGGCAAGCAGCTCCCTTTCGATCTCGAGATCGTGGGATTCGCCGACGAAGAAGGCGTGCGCTTCAAGTCGACCTTCCTCGGCAGCAGTGCGCTCGCCGGTTCGTTCGACCCGGCGTGGCTCGAGAACAAGGACGGTTCAGGCACGACGATGCGGGAAGCCATGACCAGCGCGGGGCTCGACCCGGCAGGCATTGCGGCGATCAAGCGCGATCCGCGGCAGTTGCTCGGCTACGTCGAGATTCACATCGAACAGGGCCCAGTGCTCCTGGACGAGGATCGAGCGCTCGGCGTCGTGACAGGTATCGCGGGCAGCGTGAGGTACAGCGTGACCATCAGAGGCCTTGCGGGTCACGCAGGCACAGTGCCGATGCACTTGCGTCGCGACGCTGCCGCGGCGGCGGCCGAGCTCATTCTTGCTGTCGAGCGGCGATGCAAGGCCACGCCTGGGGTCGTCGGGACCGTCGGTCGGCTGAATGTGCCGAACGGCGCGATCAACGTCATTCCCGGACGTTGCGATCTGACGCTCGACCTGCGCGCGCCCGAAGATGCAACTCGCGACACCGCACTGGCCGACGTGCTGGCGGAGATCGAAAAGATCGCGGAGCGTCGCAACGTCGAGATCGACACGCAGCTCATGATGCGCGCCGCGGCGGCACCGTGCGATTCATCGATGCAGCAGCGGTGGGCACAAAGCATTTCGCGCGTCATGGGCGATGCCTCGCCGCGCCACTTGCCCAGCGGCGCCGGTCACGATGCGATGAAGATGGCCGAGATTACACCGATGGGCATGCTGTTCGTCCGCTGCGGTAACGACGGCATCAGCCATCATCCTGACGAGACGATGACGACGGCCGATGCGGCGCTGGCCGCAAAGGCATTCGAGAATTTCCTGCTCCACTTCGGAAGCGACTCATGACGACGCCCGACATCGAAACTCTCGTCACCCAGTTCGTCGCGAAGGACTTCGCGAAAGAACGCGACTTCCTCGCCGAGATCGTCAAGGTGCCGAGCGACAACCCGCCAGGCGATTGCGCCGCCGCCGCCCGCCGAGCGCAGGTATTGCTCGAAGGCCTCGGATTCAAGGTCGAGAGCCACGTCGTCCCCGATGACGTCGTGCGCGAGAACGGCATGATCTCGGCAACCAGCCTGATCGTGCGCGAAAAATTCGGCCAGGGCGGGCCGACGATCGCGCTGAACGCGCATGGCGATGTCGTTCCACCCGGACGCGGCTGGACGCACGATCCTTACGGCGCCGAGATCGTCGATGATCCGAAACATGGTCCGGTCATGGTGGGACGTGGCGTTGCGGTCAGCAAGTCCGATTTCGCGACCTACACGTGGACGATATTCGCGCTGCGCCACCTTGAAGCGCAGGGCGTCAAGCTGAACGGCACCGTCGAACTGCATCTCACGTACGACGAAGAAGTCGGCGGCGAGATCGGCCCGCGCTGGCTGCTCGAACAGAAGCTGAGCCGTCCGGATCTCGTCATCTGCGCCGGCTTTTCCTACGCGGTGACGACGGCGCACAACGGCTGCCTGCATCTCGAAGTCACCGTCAACGGGAAGTCGGGCCATGCCGCGATTCCCTCCACCGGCATCGATGCGCTCGAAGCGACGAGCCAGGTCCTGAACGCGATCTATGCGTACCGGAAGGAACTCGCGACGCGCGTGTCGGCGGTGCCCGGCATCGGCAGCGCGACCATCAACGTCGGCCTGATCTCCGGCGGCATCAACACGAACGTCGTGCCTGACCGGGTGACGCTGCGCATCGATCGCCGGATCATTCCCGAAGAATCGCCGCCGACCGCGGAGGCCGAACTGCGCGCATTGATCGAGAAGGCCGTATCCAATCGACCCGGGATCACTGTCGACATCAAGCGCATCCTGCTCGCGGCGCCGCTGATCGAACTGCCTGGCGCGGCGAAGGTGATCGAGTCGCTGCGCAGCCACGGCAGCCGCATCTTCCAGACGCCGATCGAACGTACGGGCGTGCCCTTGTATACGGACGCACGCCATTACTCGCAGGCCGGCATCCCCACCGTGCTTTACGGCGCCGGCCCACGCACCCTGCAGGAAGCGAACGGACACATGGCGGATGAGTGCCTGCGCCTGAATGATCTGCAGCGTGCAACCTGCGTGGTTTCCCTGAGTCTCTGCGACCTGCTGCGCGGCTGACGACGGCTCGGCTACACTCAGGACCGGAATTTCACACGGAGTTCACGGAGATCACGGAGAACAAGAAGCGCGATCTCCCCTCTAGTTTGTGGGTCCGGCTTCAGCCGGATGTCATGCACTCCGTGAACTCCGTGTGAAACCTCTTGGGTTCCATCTCCAGGGTACGCCATGACAATCAGACTCTGCTTCATCGCATTCGCCTGCGTCACTGCCTTCACCTCTCCCGCCTTCGCCCAACAGAAGCGGACCATCACGCACGAAGACCTGTGGCTCCTGCCGCGTGTCGGCGCGCCCGTCGTCAGTCCCGACGGCAAGCTCGCGGTGTTCGTCGTCACGGAGCCCGCTTACAAGCCGGATGATCAATCGGCGGATCTCTGGATCGTCCCGACCGACGGCAGTGCATCGCCACGACGCCTCACGAACTCCAGGAGTGCGGAATCCGGTGCAACGTGGAGTGCGGACGGCAAGCGCATCGCATTCGCGGCGAAGCGCGATGGCGACGATGCCAACCAGATCTACATTCTCGACATCGCGGGCGGCGGTGAAGCGCAACGCGCGACCACGATCAGCACTGGCGCGCGTCTGCCGAAATTCTCGCCGGATGGCACACGCATCGCGTTCACGACCGAGGTCCCTCCGGGCTCGAGGAACGACGCCGACAGCAAGCGCCTCGTCGAGGAAGAGAAATCGCGCAAGTACAACGTGCGCACGTATACGAGCTTCCCGATCCGCAACTGGGACAAGTGGCTGCCGGAACGTGACGTACGCGTGATCGTGCAGACGATCGGGCAGAACGATCCCCGCGACCTGCTGGCCGATTCCAAGCTCGTGCACGAGCCTGGCTTCGCTGCGCGCACGACTCAGGGCGGCAGCGAGCTCGACGTCGTATGGACACCGGATGGACAGTCGATCGTCTTCTCGGCAACCCGCAACGCGAACCGCAGCGCGTTCGATTTCACGAACTCGGAGCTCTGGCAGGTCGCCGCCACGGGTGGCGAACCACGTCGCCTCACCGGCAAGGACTCTCCTGAGGGCGGCGACAGCTGGGCCGAGCCGCGCTTCAGCCCGGACGGCAAGACGCTCTACGCATTTTTCGAACCGCGAACTGCACGCGTCTACAATTCGACGCGCATCGGCGTTCTCGACTGGCCGTCCGCGAAGCCGCGTACACCGATCATTCCCACCGGCGTGCGCGAAGCGATCAGTTTCACGATCGCTCCGAACAATCGCGACGTCTACCTGCTCGCTGAAGATGCCGGGCTCATCAAGCTCTATCGCGGCTCGCACCAGGGGGGCGAAGCGAAGCTCGCGTTCGATCTGCCGGCCGGCATGTACAACAATCTTTCCGGCGCCGACCGCTCGGGTCAGCCCGTGCTGCTCGCGAACTTCGAGAGCGCGGTGACTCCGCCGGAGATCGCGCGCATCGATCTCCAGAAAGGTACGCATCGCCTGCTGTCGCGCTTCGCGATCGACAAGGCCGCTGCGCTCGACCTCTCACCGGTCGAACACTTCTGGTTCGACAGCAAGGCGTCACCGGGCAAGAAGATCCACAACATGATCGTGCGTCCGGCGAATTTCGATCCGTCGAAGAAGTACCCGCTGCTCGTCGTGATCCACGGCGGACCTCACACGATGTCGCGCGACAGCCTCAGCCTGCGCTGGAACTATCACCTGCTCGCATCCCCGGGCTATGTCGTCCTGACGACCAACTACACGGGCTCGACCGGCTTCGGCGAAGCCTTCGCGCAGGGCATCCAGGGCGATCCGTTCAAAGGCCCCGCTGATGAGATCAATCAAGCCGCCGACGAAGCGATCGCGCGTTACAGCTTCATCGACGGTTCGCGTCAGTGCGCCTCCGGCGCCAGCTACGGCGGCCACCTCGCCAACTGGCTGCAGGGAACGACGACCCGCTATCGCTGCCTCATCAGCCACGCGGGCCTCGTGAATCTCGAAGCCCAGTGGGGAACGAGCGACGTCGCCTACTCGCGCGAAGCGAACATGGGATCGCCGCCGTGGCTGAAGCCCGAAGTGTGGAGCGAGCACAACCCGATCCGGTACGCGCCCAACTGGCGCACCCCGGTGCTCGTCACGATCGGCGAACGGGACTTCCGCGTCCCGCTGAACAACTCACTCGAGTACTGGACAGCGCTGCAGCGCCAGCAGATCGAAAGCAGGCTGGTGGTGTTCCCGGACGAGAATCACTGGATTCTGTCGGGGGAGAACAGCCGGCAGTTCTACAAGGAAGTGGCGCAGTGGCTGGAGAAGTGGTTGCAACAGTGAGGAGCCTGCCAGCCGTTCGCGTCATTCCCGCGAAAGCGGGAATCCATCCGAGATAGGGCATGGATGCCCGCTTTCGCGGGCATGACAGAGACACCGCCTCTGGCTAACCGGCTAGCTGGCTAACGGCCAGCGGCTCTCCCACCTACTTCCCGTCCGACCTCGCCGTAAAGAACGTCTCATCCACGGGCTTGTGCTTCAGGATCTCTTCACGTGTCAGCCCCTGCACTTCGTGCGGGAACACGAGCCACTGATCAGTGGCGCGAACGTAGAAGTCCGGGGTGAGCGCGCTGCGGTTGCGTGACGGCTTGTAGTACACCGTCGCGATGCGGATCTGTTCGGGCAGGTTGCGACGACAGCGCTTGGTGAGTTCCGCGATGATCGCCTCGAGACTGCGGCCCGAGTCGAAGACGTCATCGATCAGCAGCAGCCGATCTTCGAACGTCAGCTGCGACACGAGATAGTCGACGGCGTGCACGCGAACGGTTTTCGACTGCTTGTCGATGCCGGTGTACGAGGACGTGCGGATCGAAATGTGATCGCACTCGATCCCGTTGTACTCGAGCACTTCCTGAACGCTGATGCCGATCGGCGCACCGCCACGCCAGATCCCCACGAGGAACGACGGATTGAAGCCGCTGCGCACCACCCGCAGCCCGAGCTCCATGGAGTCCCGCAGCAGCGATTCCGCGGAAATGAAGGTCTTTTCGATGTGTTCGGCGCTCAAGGGAGGGTCCGGGGGGCGGAATGGGTGGAGGATTCTAACCGGCATCGTCATTCCCGCGCAGGCGGGAATACATCCGGAATGGGTTCCCGCGTGCGCGGGAATGACCGATGCTATTCCGGGGCGGTCTCGACCTCCACGAGCTCGCCCGACAGCCGACCCCATTGCGGCCGGTCCCGCGTGAACATCGCGAGGTCAGGCTTGAAGACGGAAGGGTCGTCGAGACTGCCGACGTAAATCGTGATGGTGTCAGGGATCACCTGGGGTGCCCCGAAAAGCAGGCTGCCGCAGTGGGGACAGAAATGACGGATTGCATCCTGGCCGCTGCCGCCCCGGCTGACGTACTTCGCGGGATCGCCCGTCACCCGAAACCCGGATCGCGGCACGCCCATTACCGGCACGCCGGCTGTACCTGACGCTCTCTGGCAATCCCGGCAGTGACAGATGACGCTGAACTCCGCTTCGCCCGTCGATTCGTAGCGAACGCGTCCACATGCGCAACCGCCCGCGATCATGTCGCCTGCCCCGCGCTGCGATAGACATCGGGCCGGTGAATTTCCATCAGCGCGTCCGGATTGGCGGGCGGTTTGAAACCGAACTGGCGGTAAAGACCATGGGCATCGCGCGTTGCGAGCATGAAGCGTCGCAGGCCCTGCAGATCGGGATGCGCCAGGATCGTCGTCATGAGGCGCTTCGACAGTCCCTGGCCGCGATACTCATCCAGCACGTAGACGTCCGCGAGATACGCGAACGTCGCCTTGTCCGTGGTGACGCGTGCAAAGCCGATCTGCTTCGAGCCGCTGAACAGGCCGAAGCACAGCGAGTTCGCAATCGCCTTCTCCAGCACGACGCGAGGAAGTCCCGGCGACCAGTAAGTACTGGCCAGGAAGGCGTGGATCGCGTCGACGTCGAAGCGCGATTTGTCGGTAGTGATGCTGATCTCTTCGGTCATATCCGTCGTCCAATTACAGTGAACCCTGCCTGCTCACACGCTTGCGGCGTCGAGCCCGGCCTTCCATTCGCGTGGCGATTTGCCACTCACGGCGCTGAAGGCCCGCGACAGCGCCGCCGTGCTGCCATATCCCACGTGAACCGCGATCATCTTCACCGGCTCTCCCCGCCGCAACATGTCCTGTGCCAGTGAGATGCGATATCGCGTGAGATAGTCACCCGGCGTCGAGCCGACGACTTCGTGAAACGTCGATGCGAAGTGACTGCGAGACATGCCCGCGATCTCCGCTAGATCCTCGAGCGGCCAGGCCTTGCCGGGCGATGCGTGAATGGCCGTCAACGCCTTCGCGAGTTTCAGATGGGCGAGTCCCGCGAGCAATCCGTGATCGACTTCCGCGCGATTGAGCAAAGTGCGCAGGATCAGGATCAGCACGACCTCGAACAATCGATTCACGATGTGCCGCCGTCCGCACGCCTGAGCGAACGCTTCGCGGAAGAGCACATCGAGCACGGGACCGGCATTCTCCACGTCGACGAGCGGCATCACTATGACGTCGGGCAACGCCTGCGCGATCGGATTCGTCGAACCCGCGTTGAACGAGACGTTGGCACAAGCCATGTCAGCACCGACGACCTTGTCGGTGACGAAGCGATGGGGCAGCGGCCGCGGATAGAAAATCAGGCTCGGCTCTTCGACGCGCTGGCGTCGTTTCGCGCTGTGGTGAACGTCGACCGGGCCGCGACGGATCAGGTGCAACTGCCCGAAATCCGCCTCGGGCACGTGATCCGTGACGCCGCACAATGGACCCGAATGGAAGATGCGCGCGCTCACCGAAAAGCGCTGCAGCAGGGCATCGAGGCGATCCACGTTCATCGGGCGCTCATTGGGTTCTCCGGACGAGAACCGGACTATAGATCAACTTTGCCGCACTTCGGGTGACTTTGCGTACGGGCCGGCTCCCTATATTGGCTTCCGTGGCCGGCGATTCCGCCGGCATGGACGAAGAACCAAAGGAGAACCCCATGTCCCGTGTATCCCTCGTGAATCCGGCCAATGCCGAAGGCGAACGCAAAGTCGTGCTCGACCAGATCCAGCGCACGTTCGGCGCCACGCCTGCGATGTTCCGCGCGGTCGCGAACTCACCCGCCGCTCTCAAGAGCATGTTCGGTTCGTTCGGCGCGCTCGGCCAGGGCAAGCTGCCCGCGAAGCTCGGCGAACAGCTGGCAGTCGCAATCGCCAATCGCAATGCCTGCGAGTACTGCCTCGCCGCGCACACGGCGCTCGGCCGCAAAGCAGGTGCAACTGCCGATGAGATCTCCGAAGCTCAGGATGGCCGCAGCAAGGACCCCCGCACTGCAGCCGCACTGACATTCGCACTGAAGCTCGTCGAAGAACGTGGCCAGGTAACCGATGCGGATGTCGCAGCGGTACGCACCGCGGGATTCGATGACGAAGAGATCGTCGAGATCATCGCGCACGTGGCACTGAATCTGTTCACGAACTACGTGAACGTGGCGCTGAACGTGCCGGTGGACTTCCCGGCGGTGAAGCTGCGCAAGGTGGCGTGAGGCCGATGAGCGATGAGCGAGATGACGGCAGGAACCCCCTCTTGTCAATCTCTCTGGCTCACAGCTCATAGCTCACAGCTCACAGCTCATAGCCCACAGCCCCCGCTACCTCGCATACAGATCGATGATCTCCGCAATCGCACCGGCACATACGTCGCAGAAGTGATCGGTGCGACTGAACATGATGCATTGCATCTGTGAACGGTAGTAGCCCGAAGCCTGGTAGTTGGCGCCTTCGAAGGCGCCAACTGCAGTGCTGTTCGCGGCCTTGCTCAGCAACTCGTCCGTGAATGCGCGCTCACGCCGGAACAACGCATTCATCTCCGACTCGGGACGATTGGCGGCACGCAGCTCGCTGCGCTCCTTCTGATAGGCACGCTGGTATTTCTCGAACTCCTCCTTGGGCCAGGGAGTCGGCAACGGCGTTCCCGCCTTCACCTTGTCACGCCACTTGAGTTGCTTCGCATCGTGCAGGGCCGTGACATTCGGCTCCCAGGGCTCGGGACGTTCTTCGCCCGACTGATAAGCGACCGGTGAGGTGTAGTACTCATCGGCGAGCGCGGCGAAGTGATGGCCGAATTCGTGGATGAACAGATACTCGGCCCAGTCGCTGCCGGCCGCAGCGGTGCTGAACAAACCGAAGATGCCGCCACCGCCGTAGGTCTCGTTGTTGAACAGGATCTCCACGAACTCGTACGGCGCGAACTGCGCGATCTCACGGAACGCGCGGTTGTCGAGCGTCAACGCATAACGCTCGCTGCCGAAGATGTCGTAGCGCGTGCCGAGCGCGGACCAGCGATAAGCACCGGTCGAAGGCCGCGAGACGCCGCTTTGCGGCGTGGGCACCATCAACCCCCAGACGTTGAAGTCCTTTGCGCGCTCGCGAAACGGAGACGTCGCGAACAGCCGGTCAGTCAATCGGCGCGCGTCGGCTTCGAACTTCGCGGCTTCGGCAGCGGTGTAGCCGTCGCCCAGGATCAGCAGGTCGACTTTGCGCTCGGGAGGCCCGTTGTCGCGAACCTTGAGGAGAGGCGCCGGCGTCGAGCCCGTCTTGCGCTCGATGTCCCGCGCCGAAGGATCGACGTCGAGACTCCACACCACCGAGAACGCATTGCGCTCATCGCGCTTCAAGATCCGCACGCGCACCGGCTTATCCGGCGCGGGGAAGCGGACGGACTCCTGAAACGCACGATTGAGCTTCTGCGCCTCTTCAGTGGTGCGCCATTCGCCGAAGATCGTGCTGAAGCCGCGCGAATACAGAACGTCGCCCGTCTTCGGATCGACGACCTCGAACAGGTTCGAACCGCGGTTCGTCGTATCGATCGGTCGCGCCGCGTTTCCGGGCCACGGCAGCGGCTCGATCACGATCCGGTCGAGTGCGTAGCTCTCATCCAGCGCATTGCCGGAGTGAACGTAGTCGAGCCGCATCGTCTGCGGCGCGGCTTGCGCCAACGTCGCCCCGAAAACAGCAAAGCCCCAGAGCCACCGCGCCGCGCCGATCATGTCGCGGGACACTCATCACCCGAGAGAAACGGGGTTTCCTCCGGCTGTGCGTCGGGCGGCAGAAACGGTGTGCGGAAGTTGAATGCGTGATCGCTGGGCCCGTGCTCGCGCAGATGGTCGAGACGACTCAGTGCTTCGGCAACGGTTGGCGTGTGCCCTGCCTTCACCCACCAGAGCACCATATGCGCTTCGACGCCGCGCTCGAACCATTCGCGACGACGGCGCAGGATCTCGACATGCACGGTGCGGTAGACATAGTGATTGAGCGACTCGACGTCCTTCCACACCGACATGTTGACGATCACGTTCTCATCGAGCGGCCGCAGCGAAGTCGCGTCGTTGCCCTCGCCCTTCAGGCGCCAGACGAACCCGGGCGACCCTTCGGCCAGCTCGTTGATGCGGTCGAGGTTGTCGACGAAATCCTTGAGCAGCGGCGAGTCGAGCGGTGCCTTCAGAGTGGCGATGTTGAGCTGGGCGAGCTGATAGCCGGACACGGGTTTCTCCCTGACGATTTCGTGGTGAATCTCGCGCCGATCGAGTGTGCTCGGCCGCGACCATCGCGGTCAACGCACGTGGACTCACGTCACAGTTCATCGGCGAGCAACGTGACATGAGTCCGTTCCGACCGCGATCAAGGGGACGCGCAACATCCCTTTTAGGGAAAACCTGATCACTTCGTTGATCGATACAGGCATACTCCCGCCAAGTACTTACGCGCGGAACCTGCACGGGAACATCATGCGATCATTCGTCGAGGGACAGCCGGCAAAGCGGCCGGTTGCGAAGCTGCTGCTGGGCCTGGTCCTGGCCGCGCTCGCCACTTCCTCCCTCGCCACCGTCGCCGAACCTGCTTCCATTGCGAAGAAGCCGGCCGCCACTGCAACGGCGAAGAAGCCCGCTTCGCCACCGAAGAAGAAGCCGGCCGCTGCTCCCGCCAGGTCGGGGCCCCGCGGTCCGGAAATCCGCTCGAGCGCCGTGCTCGTGATCGACGAAACCGACTCGTCGGTCCTGCTCTCGAAGAATGCCGACGTCGCCGTTCCGATCGCCTCCATCACGAAGCTCATGACCGCGCTCGTCGTCATCGAGTCCGGACAGGCGCTCGATGAAGTCATCACGATCACCAAGGCCGACCGGGCCATCGACCAGGGCTCGCATTCGCGCCTCGCCGCCGGCGCCAAGCTCACGCGCGGTGAACTGATCCACCTCGCGCTGATGTCCTCGGAGAATCAGGCAGCTCACGCGCTCGGCCGGACCTATGAAGGCGGCTTCGACGCCGTCCTGCACGCGATGAATGCCAAAGCCAAGGCGCTCGGCATGAAGCGCAGCCATTTCACCGATACGACCGGCCTGTCGAAGGGCAACATCGCGAGCCCCGCCGACCTGGTGAAGCTCGTCGCCGCGACCGCCGCGAACCCGCTCATCGCCGAATACTCGACCGATCCGGACGAAACGCTGATGGTCGGCCGCCAGCCCCTCCAGTACCGCAACACCAACAACCTCGTGCGCAAGCCCGAGTGGGACATCGTCGTCCAGAAGACCGGCTACACCCAGGCCGCCGGCCGCTGCCTCGTCATGAAGACGTTCATCGAAGACCGCCCCGTGATCATGGTGCTGATGAATTCCTTCGGGAAATACACGCGGACCGCGGACGCGATCCGGGTGCGCCGCTGGATGGAAGCGGGCACGGGGGCGACGAAGCTGGCGAGTGCGCACTGAGAAGGAGCTGGCTAGCCAAACGAGCCAGCTAGCCGGCTAGCCAGAGCCGGACCGGGCCACACCCCGTCATGCCCGCGAAAGCGGGAATCCATCCCCCCCTGTGGGTCCGGCTTCAGCCGGACGTCAGCGCAAAGCGCTCTTCAGTCATTCCCGCGAAAGCGGGAATCCATCTCCCTCTGTGGGTCCGGCTTCAGCCGGACGTCAGCGCGAAGCGCTCTTCGTCATTCCCGCGAAAGCGGGAATCCATCTCCCTCTGTGGGTCCGGCTTCAGCCGGACGTCAGCGCGAAGCGCCCTTCGTCATTCCCGCGAAAGCGGGAATCCATGCCTTACTTCCCGATGGATCCCCGCTTTCGCGGGGATCACACGAGCATCGCCTTCGGCGATTACGTCCGGCTGAAGCCGGACCCACAGCGAGAGAGCCACCTCTCCCCATTCTGGCTAGCTGCCTAGCCGACTGCCCCCCTAACTAAAGTCAGGGGAGCTCAGTACCTTCCGCCAATGGCTTCCTCCCCGCCTCTGCGGCATCCTTAGCGTCAGTCCCCCAAAGCCGACAAACTGGCAAGACGCTGCATGGCGCGGTTGGCCTGGGCGATGAACAAACAAGGCAACCCTAGACGGTTGCCAGGGAGTCCTGCGTGTCCGACCTGACGATGGCAACGCCGCAGCTCGGGGGTCTCGAACGTGCGGACCATGGGGCCCTGTTCGCTTCTCTCTATGACGAACTGCGCGGCATAGCGCACCGCGAGCTTCGTCGGGGCGGCGGGCTCACCCTGAGCGCCACGACCCTCCTTCACGAAACCTATTTCCGCATCCGTCAGCGCGAAAGCGCTGATTTTCCCGATCAGAACCGCTTCCTCGCCTATGCAGCGCGGGCCATGCGCACGCTGATCATCGACTACGCCCGCAATCGCCAGGCCCACAAGCGCGGCGGCGAATTCGAGATCACCTCCCTGCCGACCGAACTGCCGGAACAGATCACCGAGGCTGCGGAGCTGGAGCGACTCGCCGGAGCGATCGACCTGCTGGGGGAGCTGGACGCTGACCTCGCCCAACTCGTGGACCTGAAGTTCTTCTGCGGCTACTCCCTCATCGAAATCGCCGCCATGCGCGGGGTCTCCGAACGGACCGCCCAGCGCGACTGGGACAAGGCCCGGGTCCTGCTCAAACGGGCGCTGGAAGGTCGGGACCTCCTGTCCTCCTGACCGCTTCCGGGGCACAAACAGAAAATTTCTGCCGGGGCTGGCGGCTTTCCGGGGCGGTTTACGTTTCTCCGATAAATGACACGCAACCCACAACAACGATGGCGTGAAATCAGCCGCTACCTCGACGAGGCGCTCGATCTGCCGGAAAGCGAGCGCGCCGGATGGCTGGAGGATCTCGACCGGCGCGAGCCGACGATCGCCTCCGAGGTCCGCAACCTGCTCGCCGACCGGGACCGGCTCGGCGAACAGCCGCTTCTGAATGACGGACGCTCGGCGGCGATGCCACGACAGGGACTCGTCGGCCAGCATCTTGGAGCCTATGCGCTCGACTCCGTCATCGGGGCCGGCGGCATGGGCACCGTATGGCTGGCGCACCGGAACGACGGTCGCTACGAAGGACGAGCAGCGGTCAAACTCCTCAACGCCGCGCTGCTCGGCAAACCTGCCGAACTGCGCTTCGCCCGCGAAGGCTCGGTGCTCGCCAAGCTGCATCACATCAACATCGCGCAGCTGATCGACGCCGGCGTGGCACCGAGCGGCCAGCCCTACCTGATCCTGGAATACATCGAAGGCGATCGCATCGATCGCTACGTTCAGCAACGCGATCTCGACGTCGACGCGCGCGTAAGGCTGTTCCTCGACGTGCTCGCCGCGGTCGCGCATGCGCACTCGCACCTGATCGTTCATCGGGACATCAAGCCTTCCAACATCATGGTGACGCGCGACGGCGTCGTGAAGCTGCTCGATTTCGGCATTGCGACGCTCCTCGGGCCGGAAGATGCCGAGCTGACGCGCGAATTCGACGCTGCGCTCACGCCGGAATACGCCGCCCCGGAACAACTGCTGAAGCTGCCCGTGACGACGGCGACTGATGTCTACGCGCTCGGCCTCGTCCTTTTCGTGCTGCTGGCGGGCGAGCATCCGTTGAACCTTCGCGGCAAGGACTTCACCGAAGTCGCACGTGCCACGCTCGACGGTGAGATCCCGCGGCCTTCGCAACGCGCTTCCCATCCTGCGCTCGAACGCTCGCTGCGCGGCGACCTCGACAACATCGTGGCCAAGGCATTGAAGCGAGATCCTTCCGACCGCTATCAGACCGCCGAAGCGCTCGCCG
The DNA here is from genome assembly GCF_014202975.1 of Povalibacter uvarum. Classification (GTDB taxonomy): domain Bacteria; phylum Pseudomonadota; class Gammaproteobacteria; order Steroidobacterales; family Steroidobacteraceae; genus Steroidobacter; species Steroidobacter uvarum. Next base: position 550,900 of record NZ_JACHHZ010000005.1, on the reverse strand, counting down.
AGGACTTGCGACGGTTCCTAACGTGTCAGCCGGTGTCGGCCCGCCCCGACTCGTTCTTCTATCGCGCTGGAAAGTTCACGCGTCGTCATCGCGGCGGCGTCCTGGCGGGCGCAATGATGGCGATCGTGCTCGCAGGCGCTACGATCATCACGACATTGCAGATGCTGGAAGCGCGCAAGCAGCGCGATGCTGCCGTGTACCAGTCGCAGCGAGCAGAATTCCAGGCGCGCTTCGCCTATCACATCATGTCGGAAGTCGGCGGCGACGGTCAGCCGGTCACGATCCGGCAGCTCATGGAAAAGGGCGTCGAGGTGCTCGAGAAGAGCTATCGCGACGATCCTCGCTTCGTCATCGGCATGCTGGTCAACATCTCCGGCCGTTACATGGATCTCGGCGACACCGACAATGAACACGCAGTTCTGGTGAAAGCGGAGAAGCTCGCGCGCGAGCTCGACGATCCGGAACGCATCGCGTTCGTTCAATGCAATACGGTCGAAACGGAGCTCGCTGCCGGCCGACCCGATGAGGCACGCGCGCGCATGCAGGATGGACTCGCGCAACTCGCCAAGCTTCCCAATCCGCCGTACCAACGCCAGACCGAGTGCGGCGCCGCGCAGGCTCGCTTGCTCTGGGCCGAAGGCGATTTGCCGGGAGCGATCGACGCAGCGAGCAGCATCGCCTTGATGCTGGAACAGCGCAACGAAACCGACGACCTGCTGTACCAGACGCTCTCTTCAATGCTCGACGTCATGCTGAGCCTGGAAGGACGTCGCAAGGAGGCGCGTGAGTGGAACCGCAAGCTGATCGAAACGCTCGAGCGCCTCGAAGGCGACACGACCATCTCGATGAGTACCGCGCATCACAACCAGGCGGGGCACCTCTTCGACGCAGGCGAAGTTCGCGCCGCCTTCGATGTCCAGCGCAAGCTGGTAGAGCGCATCGTCGAGCAGCAGGGCCTCGACACGCTCACTGCAGCCTATGCGCACAAGCTCGGTCTCTACCAGGTGCTCGTCGAAGAATCGGACGCGGGCTTCTCGTGGCTGGATCGTGCCGTCGACTCGGCCGCGGCCAACAGCGAGGTCCGTTCGCAGATCGGCGCACTCCTGAGTCGGGCCAGGGCATCGCTGGTGTTGCGTCGTCACGAGCGTGTCCTGGCCGATCTCGCAGCGGCGGAAAAGCTCGCGAAACAGAATCCCGGCGAGAATGCCGCGCCGCTTCGCTCCATGCGGCTCATCCACGCTGAGTTGCTCGAAGCCCAGGGCGATTTTCGCGGTTCCCTCGCGCAAGTCGATGCCATTCTCGCGGAGATCGGCTATCCGAAAGTCCGCGTCGCCAGCCAGCTGGCATCGATGCTGACCGTGAAGGCACGCGTCGAACTGGCACTCGGCCGCAACGACGCCGCGCTTGCCACTGCCCGCGATGCTGTTTCGATTGCACGCGACAATGCGCCGAAGCCGGACGAGAGCGCGCACGTTGGTTCAGCGCTCATGACGTTGGCACAAGTGCAGCGAGCCAGCGGCGATCACGAAACCGCGAGAGCGACTGCGGAGAGAGCGGCAGTGGCGTTTGGAGGTGGGATGGGGCCGCAACACTCGCTTACGCGGGGGGCGGAAGGATTCGAGTGAGAAGCTTGCTAGCCGCCTAGCCACCACTAGCGGGTAGCCGGAACCGCTCCTCCTGTGGGTCCCACTTCAGTGGGACGTCATCGCCACAGGCGATCCCCTCGTCATTCCCGCGAAAGCGGGAATCCATGCCTTGCTCCGATGGATTCCCGCTTTCGCGGGAATGACGGAGACGTCGCCTGCGGCGATGACGTCCGACTGAAGTCGGACCCACACCAAGACCCCGTCCTTCCCTGGCTACCTGCTGGCTGGCTGGCTGACTCTTCTATGCCCTTCAGGGCATACCCCTTCCTGGCGGCTTGTCCAAGCCGTTTCCGTTTCCCCTCCCGAGCACCAATTTTCTTGTCTTCGGGAGAGATCATGAACCTCGGCTTCGTTCGGCGTGCGAGCATCGCGACCGCCCTGTTCTGCGCTGCTTCGAGCGGCGTGTTGGCGGATGAAATCCCCAACAACTTTCCGTTCCTGAACTCGGCGGGCACCGCAGCCACGTACAGCACGAACGGCTCCGTCGATCTGGAGAACGCGTTCCATGCGCTGCAGGGTGCGAATGGTCGCACGTGCGAATCGTGTCACCTGCCGCAGGCGGGCTGGAGCGTTCGCCCCCTCGATGTCGAGCTCGCGTTCCTCTTCACCGGCGGCAAAGATCCGCTGTTCAACGTGCTCGATGCGAACAGCCCGACGGCGAATCCCGTCACACTGAAGGATCGGCTCGCTGCGTACAGCATGCTGCGCAAGGGTCTCTTCCGCCGCGGCGGCAACCTCCCCATCGATGCGGAGTTCGAGATCGTCGGCTTCGACGATCCGCTGCAGGCCGGCGCCAGCGCGACGCGCTTCGAATTCTTCCGTCGCCCGCTCGCCACGGCGAACTTCCACATCGCGAAGAATGTCGGCTGGCACGATCAGAACACGAACGGTTCCGGCGATGTGCATACCGGGCTCGTCACCCAGGCAACCGGCGCGCTGTCAGGCGCACTCGGCGGTCCGCCGCCGGCCCCTGGCGTCGCCGATGCGATCGCCGTGTACGAAGAGACGCTGCGCTTCGCACAGCAATCCATCTTCGGCCTCGGCTCGCTGGCAAGCTGCGGTGCGCAGGGCGGCCCGGAGAATCTTTCGCTGCAGCCGGCTGCGAATGGCCGCTTCAACCTCTATGACGCATGGATCGGTCTCACGCCCGGCTCGTGCACCACAGTGAGCGCGGATCGCAAGCGTGCACAAATCGCGCGCGGACAGGAAATCTTCAATCGCACCGACGCCAACGGCAAGACCTGCCGCGGCTGTCACAACGCGCAGAATAACGGCAGCAACGTGAACGGCACGCTGTTCGACGCAGGCGCATCGCGTGCGGAGTTCCGCATGAACGGCATGCCGCTTTACACGCTGCGCAACAAGGTCACGAACGATGTCCGCCAGACGACCGACCCTGGCCGTGCGGTACGCACGGGACGCTGGGCCGACGTCGACAAGTTCAAGACGCCGTCGCTGCGCGGCGTCGCCGCTCGCCCGCCGTACTTCCACAACGGCATCGCACCGACGCTGCACGACGTGGTGATCCACTACGAGACGGCGCTCGGATTCAAGTTCACGCCCCAGGAACGCGCTGATCTCGTCGCGTTCATGGAAGCGCTCTGATTCGCACGATTCGATCTACAAAAATCACCGCATCGACAGGTGCGGCTACCCAACCCATCGACACTACCGGAGTTATTGCAATGAAGACCCTGCCGATCGTTCTTGTCACCGTCCTCAGCAGCGCGCTGAGCCCCTCAACCAACGCTGCCGTGCAAGCTGAAACTCGCGCCGCGGAAGTGAACTACGCCGACCTCGACCTGACGAAAGAAGCCGGCGCCGAGCGCCTGTATCTGCGCATTCGTTCCGCCGCGCGCTCAGTGTGCGCAACGCCTGGCCTGCTGCAGATCATCAACGTCTCTCGCATCCGTCAGTGCGCCGAGAACGCGACGGCTCGTGCCATCGCACAGGTGAATTCGCCAGTGCTCACGCGCTACTACGAAGAGAAAGGCGGCTCGGCGTACCGCGATATGCCGTTCGCCATCGCCGACGAAAGTCACACGACGCGCATGTAATCCAACCCACTTTGTAACGAGGCAATGATCATGAAGACGATGAAGATGCACGCAAGCGTGCTCCTGAGCGGACTGCTCGCCTGCACGGGAACGGCGTTTGCCGATGCCGTGACGGACTGGAACGAAATCACGATGAATGCAGTGACGGCATCGCGCCCCGGCCCGACGGGCATGCTCGATGTCGCGCTGGTTCAGGTCGCCGTGCACGATGCCGTGCAGGCGATCGAGAAGCGCTACGAGCCCTACCACGTCGAGCTGAAGGGCGCGAACGGATCGCTGTCGGCAGCTGTTGCCGCGGCAGCGCACGGCGTGCTCGCAGGCATCTATCCCGATCCCGCGAAGGTCGCTGCACTCGATGCGACCTACTTCAACTATCTCGCCGAGAAGGGTCTCACGCAGGACCCGGGCCTCGCAGTGGGCGAAACAGTCGCAGCGCGGATTCTTCCGCTGCGCCGTGGCACCCCGGACCCGGTGCCGGCTCCGTTCGTCGGCAGCAACACGCCTGGCATGTGGCGTCCGACCGATTCGTACAACACGCCGGCCGCACCTGCGCCGTTCTCGCCGATGGTCGCTCCGTGGCTCGGCAAGACGGACCCGTTCACGCTGACCGGCCCGTCACGCTTCCGCGCTGCTCCTCCTCCCGCGATGACGAGCGAGCGCTATCGTCGTGACTTCGACGAGATCAAGGCGATCGGTTCGCTGACGAGCACGACCCGTACGGCGGCGCAGACGGATCTCGCGCACTTCTACAACGACAACTTCTTCACTCAGTGGAACCGCGTGCTGCGTGGAGTCGCCAATTGCTACATCACCAACGTCGGCGACAGTGCCCGCCTGCTGGCGCTCGCAAACATGGCGACCGCGGATGCGCTCATCACGGCGTGGGACAACAAGCTCACGTATCCGACCTGGCGTCCGGTCACGGCGATTCATGAGGCGGCGTCCGACGGCAATCCGAAGACCGAAGCCGACCTCAACTGGCGTCCGTTCCTGAACACCCCGAACTATCCGGAGTACGCATCGGGTGCGAACAACCTCGCAGCCGCCATGACCCGGACGATGGAGCTGTTCTTCGGCACCGATCGCATGACGTTCGACGTCACGACCCTCAACGTGAATGCCCAGCAGAAGACCCGCACGTATCACCGGTTCTCGGATGCGACGCGCGACATGGTCGAAGTCCGCGTGTACCAGGGCGTGCACTTCCGCTTCTCGGATACGCTCGGCCGCACTCAGGGTCGGGCAGTGGCCGACTGGACGTTCGATCGCTTCCTGCGACCGGTCGACCGTCACCACAACGCTGACATGTAATAGTCCAGTGAAGGGCTCGGGCCGGACCATGGCATGGCCCCCTCCGGCTCGGGCCCGATTTCATTCCTTCCTGAACTTCGCGACCTCAAAGGACGATTGCACCGTCCCGTCCGCCATGTAAGTCTTGCCCCGCCCGATCAACAAATGCGGCTCCCGCGCACAAGCAGAAGCGATCGCGGGTCCCGTGAAAGCAAGGGGTTCTCATGGACTGGATCATTCGCATCGTGTGGCTCGGCCTGTTCGTCACCGCCAGCGCGCTGGCAGGAGAGGATCTCGGCGGCGCGAAGGATCATCCGCTGCTGACGCGGTATCCGGATTCGTACATCACCGAGTACACGAAGAACTACGACGCGACGGAATTCAAAGTCGGTCCGAAAGCTTCGCCGAAGACGCAGACGATCGAAGGCGACACGACGACGCTGCGTTACTTCTACGAAAGTGTCGAGAAGCAACCGAGCGCCCTGCAGCTGATCCGCAACTATCAGAATGCGGTCAAGCAGATCGGCGGCACGGTCGTCTACGAACGACTGCCCGGCGAGAACGACGGCGGCGAAACCACGATGAAGGTCACGACCGGCGGCAAGGACGTCTGGATCAAAGTGACTCCCGATATCTTCGGCGCCCCCACGACGAGCTACCAGCTCATCATCACCGAAGTCGCCGCTATGGCGCAGGTGGTGACGGCGAACGAGTTGCTGCAGGAGCTGAACAAGAACGGCTTCATCGCGCTCTACATCAACTTCGATACCGGCAAGTCGGACCTCAAGCAGGACGGCACCGCGACGGTGAAGGAGATCGCCGCCATGATGAAGTCGAACCCAGGCCTCAAGCTCGCCGTCGAAGGCCACACGGACAACGTCGGCGACGCAGCTGCCAACAAGAAGCTTTCGGAAGCGCGCGCGAAGAGCGTAACGGCCGCGATCGTTGCGTCTGGAGTCGATGCGAGCCGACTGAGCGCTGCCGGATTTGGACAGGAAAGGCCGGTGGCCGACAACCGGACTGAAGAAGGGCGGGCGAAGAATCGGCGGGTGGAGCTGGTGAAGAAGTAGACGCACGTCGAAAGCGGGGATCCATCCGAAGGGCCAGCGAGACGGCCAGCCAGAGAGGTCGTCATGCTGTGGGTCCGGCTTTAGCCGGACGTCATCGCCGAAAGGCGATCCCCTCGTCATTCCCGCGCAGGCGGGAATCCATCCGGAACAAGGCATGGATTCCCGCTTTCGCGGGAATGACGGGAGCATCGCCTTTCGGCGATGACGTCCGACTGAAGTCGGACCCACAGCAAAAGAATCGCTCCATCCGCTTCTGGCTACCCGCTAGTCGCTAGCCGGCTAGCTGGCTTCTCAGATGGATTCCCGCTTTCGCGGGAATGACGGGAGCGTCGCCTTTCGGCGATGACGTCCGACTGAAGTCGGACCCACAGCAAGAGAATCGCTCCATCCGCTTCTGGCTAGCCGCTAGCCGGCTAGCTGGCTTCTCAGATGGATTCCCGCTTTCGCGGGAATGACGGAGACGTCGCCTGCGGCGATGACGTCCGACTGAAGTCGGACCCACAAACAAAGCCGCTCTCGTCTCTCTGGCTACCCGCCAATCGCCAGCCGGCCAGCAAGCGTTCTCCTGTACACTCGCGCGCTTCATGTCAGCGCCCTCCCCCTCTACATCTGCCGACGCCCATCCCGGCTTCTGGCGCATCGTCGCGCAGGCGCTGAAAGGCCAGCAGTACGACTACACGTCCGAGTCCTTGAACCGGGCGGTGCTGTTGCTGGCCGTGCCCATGGTCCTCGAAATGATCATGGAGTCGCTGTTCGCGATCGTGGATGTGTTCTGGGTTTCGCGGCTCGGTCGCGATGCCGTTGCGGTCGTTGGACTCACGGAGTCCGTCATGACGCTGATCTATGCCGTTGGTATCGGCATCTCGATCGCGGCAACGGCGATCGTCGCGCGTCGCATCGGCGAAAAAGATCCGGAACGTGCCGCGCAAGCCGCAGGGCAGATCGTACTCCTCGGTGTTGCCGTCGCCTCGGGCCTCGGCATCGTGCTCGGCTACTTCGCGCCCGACATCCTGCGACTGATGGGCGCGAGCGAAAACATCGTCACCATGGGCACCGACTTCGCGCGGATCATGCTTGGCTGCAACGCGACGGTCTTCCTGATCTTCCTGATCAACGCGGTGTTTCGCGGAGCCGGCGATGCGGTGCTTGCGATGCGCACGCTGTGGCTCGCGAATGCGCTGAACATCGTGCTCGGGCCTTTCTTCATTTTCGGCTGGGGACCGTTCCCCGAACTGGGCGTGACGGGTGCCGCAGTCGCAACCAACATCGGCCGCGGCGTCGGCGTGCTGTATCAGCTATGGCATCTCGCGGGACATCAAAGTCGCGTGCGCGTCCGGCTTCCTCATCTGCGCCCGCAGTTCGATGTACTCAAGGGAATTCTGACGACAGCCGGCAGCGGTATCGCGCAGCTCCTCATCAGCACGACGAGTTGGGTCGGGCTCTTCAAGATTCTCGCGACGTTCGGCAGTGCCGCTCTCGCCGGCTACACCATTGCGATGCGAATCGTGATCTTCGCGCTCATGCCCGCATGGGGTCTGGCGAATGCCGGCGCAACGCTCGTCGGGCAGAATCTCGGCGCACGCAAGCCCGAGCGTGCCGAAGCTGCTGTCGCCATCTCCATGCGCTACAACGTGATGTTCCTGGCGTTCGTTGGTGTCCTGTTCGTGGCGTTCTCAGGGCCGCTGGTCCGATTGTTCACGACGGATGCTGAAGTGATAGAACACGGAACGCGTGCGCTGTGGATCGTGAGCCTCGCGTTCCCGCTGTACGCAGCCGGCATGTGTTTCCAGGCTGCGTTCAACGGCGCCGGCGACACTTGGACGCCGACGCGGTTGAACTTCTTCTGCTTCTGGCTGGGCCAGATTCCCCTGGCGTGGGTACTCGCCGAAGTGCTGGGCTTCGGGCCGATGGGTGTCTTCATCGCGGTGCCGACCGCGTTCTCGGTGCTGGCACTCTGGAGTCTCGTGCTCTTCCGGCGCGGTCGCTGGAAACTCAAGCACCTCTGAGATCGATCACTCCTCGAGCTTGAAGTACAAGCGCACCCGCACCGGCTGCGCTGGCGTTCCCTCCGGGAGATGCCGCGACTCATAACGCCACTTGCGTACCGCTGCGAGCGCGGCGCGATCGAACCAGCGGCCGTTCTTGCCGTCTTCGATCTTTGCGCTGGCAACGTCACCGGCCGGAGTCACTGAGAGCGTGAGGTCGACCCATCCCTCGATACCGCGCATGCGCGCTTCGCTCGGATACTCCGGCTGAACCATCTTCGTCACTCGCGGTTCAGCGAGGGGCGCGGGAGCAGGCGCCGGGCCTTCGCCACTCTTCGCAACCGGCTCCTGGACAGCGGCAGCTGTGGCCGCCAGCGCCGTCCCTGCAGCGGCAATCTCGGCGCCCGCAACTTCGGCACTCTTCGCGACTGACGACGCGGGTGCCGGCGGGCCGAGTGCGAGAGGATCGCTGGGATCCATTGTGCGTGCCGTGGGTGCCTTCGTATTCGGCGCAACGCTTGCCGTCGCACCGGCTTTCGCGTCACCAGCCTTCACACTGCGCTTCGCCGGTTCGCTCGCGCGTGCTGCCTTCTCGACCGGCGGCAGGGCGACTTTCGCTTCTGGAGCCGGCGTTGCGCGTGCTTGCAGCATCGACAGCTGATTCGCCTGCTCCTTGCGAAGCTGCTCTTCGAGTACCGACAACTGCTTGTTCGTGGGATCGATGCGGCGAACACGCTCGAGCGCGATACCCGCTTCCGCGAGTCTGCCTTCGGCAATGCCCGTCTCGACACCAACGATCATCTGCTCAGCGATCTGGCTGATGCCCTGGCGCGCTGTCGCGTTCGACGGATCGAGCGCGAGTACCGTACCGTAGTGGTGAAGCGCGCTGGATTCCGCAGGCTCGGCGTAGTGACCTGCCGCGAACGCCTTTGCTGCTTCCGCGAGGTTCGTCGCGATCACTTGCCGGGGATCGATGTCGGGCATGCGCTGCTGCATCGTCCACCACACCGCGACACCAACGACGATCGCCGCGACCGCCGAAGTAATCCATGTCGTGTACGACTTCGGTGGCGACTGCGTGACTGCGGGCTCCGCCAGCACGACGGAAGGTGCGAGCGGCGGTTCGAACAGAACAGGCTGCAATGCGTACTGTGTGGGCTGCTCAGCAATAGATTGCTCCGACGCCGGCTGCTCTACGCGCGGCATCGGAATCACGTTCGCCGCGACTCTTACCGGATCGCTGACCGAAGGTGATTCCACCGGCGCTGGCGCAGCAACAGGCGAGGCTGTTGCCGAAGACGCCCGCCGCCGATGTCGCGACCGCAGCGACTGGTATTCGCTCGACGCAGACCTGAGAACGAGGCGAGCCAGCGCGGGCGTGACCGGTTTCAACATGAAACGCTCGACGACCGCCGACGAGAGCAATCCGATCAGCGCGTTGTCGTCACCGCGGCTGCCGACAGCGATCGTGATCGTTGCAGGATCATGCGCACGCATCTGCTTGCTCATGCGTACGAGGCTTTGCTGGCTCAATGCCTGGTCGGTGACCAGGATGCCGCACTGCCCCTGCGCACCGAGCTGCGAGGCCTCTTCCATCGTGGCGGCTGTGAAGACTTCATGCTGCGCCCCAGCAGCAGCGCGTATTGCTTCGCACAATTCGACGTCAGTCGACAGGACTGTGATCGGAATTCCCGGGCTGGCTGAAGGAGCGGGAGGCGGCTCTGCCCGCGACGTCTTCGGTTGATGACGCAACCTGGTGTCGAATTCGGCAGTATTCATGCGCGGCACTCCCGGCATTCCTTTGCCGTGCGGATCAGGAAGTGCGGAAAGCTAAGGGATTGCCTGGGGAATGGGCAGTGGCCGGAAGCACTAATCTGGAGAGAGCCAGACTAGCTATCGAGCCTGCTGGCCAGCTAGCCAGAGGGACGGAAGCGCTCCCCTTTTTGTGGGTCCCCCTTTTTGTGGGTCCCACTTTAGTGGGACGTAATCGCCGCAGGCGATCCCCTCGTCATACCCGCGAAGGCGGGTATCCATGCCTTGTTCCGGTTGGATTCCCGCTTTCGCGGGAATGACAGACATCGCCTGCGGCGATTGCTGTGGGTCCGACTTCAGTCGGACGTCATGCGAAGCATCCCCTCCCGTCACTCCCGCGAAAGCGGGAGTCCATCAGTCCGGCAATCCGGATGGATTCCCGCTTTCGCGGGAATGACGGGAAGCATCGCCCGCGGCGATTACGTCCGACTGAAGTCGGACCCACAATGGGAAGAGCCGTTTCCTCCCACTCTGGCTACCTGCTAGCTGGCTAGCCGGCTTCCTCCCTCTCACTCCTTGAACACCTGCCCGTCCTTCATCACAAAGCCGACGTTCTTCAGAATCGTGACATCCTTGAGCGGATCCCCCGCCACCGCGATGAGATCGGCACGCTTGCCCGGTTCGAGAGAACCGACTTCTTTCGACAAGCCCAGCAGATCCGCTGCGTTCACCGTCGCTGCTTTGATCGCTTCCGCGGCGGGCATGCCGTGCTTCACGAGCAATTCGAACTCATCGGCATTGCGGCCGTGCTTCGACACACCGGCATCCGTACCGAATGCGATCTTCACGCCGCGCGGATACGCCTTCTCGAGTGCCTTGCCAGTGATCGAGATGCGCCAGTCGATCTTCTCGCGCACTTCCGGAGGATAGGCATCCTCGTCCTTCGCGATGCGCTCGAGATATCCGTTCACGGTCGAGAGCGTCGGCACGTAGTACGCACCCGACTTCAGGAACAGCTTGATGCTTTCCTCGTCCAGCAGCGTGCCGTGCTCGATCGAATCGGCGCCAGCGCGCAACGCGATGTTGATGCCATCAGCGCCGTGGGCATGGACGGCGACTTTCTTGCCGTAGAGATGGGCCGTCTCGACGAGCGCTTTCGCTTCGTCGTCGAACATCTGTTTGCCGAGGCCCGCGCCGATGCGGCTGTTCACGCCGCCAGTCGTCATGATCTTGATCACATCGACACCGCGTCGGATCTGCATGCGCACCGCGCGACGGCATGCATCCGCGCCATCGCAGAGATTCTCTTGGTGCACGTGCTCCGCAATTTCTGGATTGAGACCCAGCGTCATGTCGCCGTGGCCTGAAGTTGCGGAGATACCGCTGCCGGAATCGATGATGCGCGGACCGGGCATCTTGCCCGCGGCGATCGCATCGCGCAGCGCGAGCGTGACGCCGTCTGCATTGCCGAGGTTGCGCACTGTGGTGAATCCCGCATCCAATGTCTTGCGGGCATTCACTGCCGCTTCGTACGCGTAGTACGCAGTGCTGTTCGTCAGCGCTTCGAGCAAGCCTTCCTGTCCCGCCTTGTCGCTGTCGAGGTGAACGTGCGAATCGATGAGTCCAGGGAGTACGAACTTGTCGCGCAGATCAATCACGGTCGCGCCCGGAAACTCCGCCGCGTTCGCGAAGCCGTCACGAACCGACTCCACTTTGCCGTTGCGAATGAGCACTGTCGATGCGCCGCGCGCGGGCTGGCCTGGCCGATCCAGCAACTGCCCCGCATGCACGAGAACCGTGGAATTCGATACCGGCTGCGCCGTGCCTACAGTCGAGGCAAGACCCAGACTGACGATCATCAGGGGACACAGCTTGAACATTCTCGAGGGCATGTTGCTTCCGCCAGGCTGTCAGGATGATCGGCGTAGGATAGCGGGCGGCGGGCGCGCTGCCGATCCCTGAAACCCTGAAGCGCCGGAAAGGTCGACGGTCACCTGCCTGCTAGTGCGGGTTCCGCGACCAATCCGCTACGCGGTTCTGCAGCTGCGGGAAAAACTCGAGGAAGTCGGTATCGAGCGCTGACTCGACCCGCAGCAGGGCCGGCACGCTGCGGTCCAGGGCGAACGGCTTCTTCCAGCGGCTGGCGAGATAGATAGAGATACGCCGCAGTGCATGCTCGACCCCATCGATCTGTCGGTACGAGCCCAGCAGATCGTGACGTACGATTCGTCCCAACGTCGCCTTCGCCGGCTCCGGCAGGTTGCCTTCCTCCTTCCCCTGCACTTGCGCGTAAAAGCGCTGCGTGAACTCGGGCAGCGACTCCGACGCGAAGCTGCTCCAGTGCTTCGCGAGCAGGTAGTCGTAGAAGACATCGATCAGTACTCCGCTGAACCGCCGATATTCCGGCGGCACCTGGCCGCGACTGCGGCGAACCAGCGGATGCGAGTCGGTGAAAGCGTCGATGATCTTGTGGCAGTCGGCGCCGCGACGAAAGTCCACGCTCATCGGCTCGCGCTCGGGACCGCGCACGAGATCGGCCAGCAGATTGCCGAGCTGGAACTGCACATTCGGCTCGGACAGGAATGTATGCGCGAGCCAGTTCATCGCACTCCCGTCAGCAACGATCGACGCGTTTCGGCTTGAAGACCTGCGAGTCCGCGATCCAGCACTCGTCGAAGATCGAGCAGTAGCACGCCTGCAGTCGCAGCCGGTCTCCGGAACGCACCTTGTTCACGAAGTCCCAGAACGGCGCGTTCTCGTCCGTGCGCTGCCAGCGCATCGACTGCAGCGAACCGCCGCCGCCGAGGAAGGTGGGCACATCGGATGTCGACTTGCGGCCGATCGCAATCGCGCCATCGACACTGCCCGATGAGATCGCTTCATCGTGCAGCGTTTTCATCATTGCGTCCCAATCCTCGATCGGTTTGTCGTCGAGCTTGCGAGTGAGCCATTCGACGCGAGCCGGTCCGACACCAGAGTTGCGCAGGTCGAAGCTCACGACCTGGCGAACGCTGCCGTCGCTTGCGTACTCACCGCTCGAGCTGGTGATCTGCAGGAAGGGCATGGAGTTCGCGGTGACCAGCCGTTCCATGGTCTTGCCATGATGAACCGCGAGCCCGAGCGAACAGAACGACACGAGCAGCGCGCATCCGGCGACCGACAGATCGACCCACCTGTGCCCGGTCTTGTGGGCTTCCGAAGACGTTTCCAGTTCCGGGTTCATTCCGAGCCTCGCGAGGATGACGCAGGGCCGGAATGTTAACAGTCGACGCTGTTTCCCGCTCGAATCGGCCCCTGCGCCGTCGAGGCCATTACCTCGGAGATCACGTCGATGTTGCGCGTCGCAGTGAGCGATCCAGAGTCAGTGAGCTGCGATCGGACCCGGTGCTTTGCGTTGAATCAACCAGGCGGCCCACGTTCCCACCGGTACGACGATCAAGCTGTTCCACAACGGCGCGAAGAGGAATGCGAGAGGTTCTGTCGAGCCTCGCGGCACAACGAATACGCCGTGATAGACCCACAGGTCCACGAGCAACGCGGCCGCCGCGCCTGCCGTTGCCGCACGTCTCGTCGGTTTTATGCACGAGATCGCCAGTGCCAGCGCGTACGGAAACATTGTCCATGCGAACCATGCGAACGACGGTCCTGATCCTTTCGCGAGGTTTTCGTAGAGGTGCAGCACGGCCCCCAAACCAACCACTCCACTGACATATCGATCCGGCGTAGTCAGCTCGCTTGCGCGGACGCCGGAAAGCAGGACAGCGACGCCGACTAGGGACATCAGCAATCCAATGCTGACCCCGTATAGGGAGCCTCGATCCAGCCACCCGCTTACACCCGCGATAGTAATGGCGACGCCGCAAGCGGCAATCGCCAGACCTGTCGTAGCGTTCTTCATACGAACCTCCTTGGCACGCTGAATCGCTCAATCTGGCAGCGCTGGCCTTTCGGCTTGCTCCCCTAAACGGCTTGCTCACCCAGCAGCCAGCGTCCCAAGCGTACCCAAGGTTGGCTCTCGATGGCGAGCAGTTCGACGGCATGAACGCCGACCATCGCCCCGCCCGCCCAGAGATAGATCGGATGTACTCGTCGGTATGCCATCCAGTCGTGCGCCACGGCAATCAGCAGCACGGAATCCGCGACCAATGAAAACGTCACGAAAGGATTCGGCACGAACGGCATGAAATGCCGGAATCTCAACCACGCGGGCGCAAGCGCAGAGATGGTGGCGAGGATCAACAATCGCTTGTGGCTCTCGGGATCGCGGCGAAACACGATGGCGGCGCCGACGAGCGTGCCGAATACGATCATCTCGATGAGAATGTTCACGAAGCCGCCGATGACCACGTCGCCACCCCCGGCGGCGAGATCGCGGCGCGTCGCGAAGAGGCCGACGAGGACACCAGAAACGACGATGGCGGCACACAGCGCCGCCCCGATCCAGCCCATGCGACGGTGCGTTCGCGGATTGCGCGATCGGATCAGCGAGACCTGAGTGATGAGGAGAATGAGCCAGCCGAAGAGCAGAGCGCCGTGCACGTGAACAACTGCCGGCGCCTCGAACGTTCCGCGCGCCAGCGGAAGAAAGAAGGTCGTCGAGAATCCCACGAGGGCGATGGCCAGAAACGCCAGCGCCATGTAGAGAAAGAATGGGCTGCGACGCCCGACGTCAACGGCTGCTGTCACGGCACGATCCTTACTGAGCGGCGTAAACCTGCTTGCCGCCTGCCACCGTCAGCTTCACTTTCGCATCGCGAATCTGCTCTGGTGGGATCGTGAAGATATCGCGATCGATCATCGCCAGGTCCGCGAGCTTGCCGGTCGCGATCACGCCTTTGGTCGACTCATCGAACGACGCATACGCCGCGGTCGCCGTGTAGGCACGCAAAGCTTCTTCGACTGTGAGCTTCTGCTGCGGAACCCAACCATCGGGATTGCGATCGTCGATCGTGCGACGAGTCACTGCGGCATAGATGCCCTCGAGCGGCGCAGGCGGAGCTACGAACCAGTCGCTGCCGAATGCGAGTTGCGCACGTGCATCGAGCAGGCTGCGGAACGCGTAAGTCGTGGCGATGCGCTCGCCGATGTACTTCTCCGCCCAGCGTCCGTCGTCGATCGCGTGATATGGCTGCATGCTCGGAATCACGCCGAGCTGCGCGAAGCGCGGAATATCCTGCTCCGCAAGATGCTGCGCATGCTCGACGCGGAAGCGGCGATCGCGAGCACCGTTCTCCTTCTGGACTCTCTCATATATATCCAGCAGAAGACCATTTGCCCGGTCACCGATCGCGTGCACCGTGACGTGCAGCCCGGCTTTGTCCGCGCCGGAAACCCAGGCGTAGAGATTCTCGGGCGTATTCACGAGCAGCCCGCTGTCTTTGGGAGCATCGTTGAAAGGCTTGTGGAACGCTGCCGTGTGCGACCCGAGCGATCCGTCGACGAAGCCCTTGAGCAAACCGATATGCAACCAGTCGTCGCCCCGCCCGTCAGTGCCGCCATGAGTCTTCGCAGCGACCGCGTCGCGCAGCCTTTCCCAGTCCGCAAGCGGGACAGCGGCATAAATTCTCGTCGTCAGCGAATTCGCCTTTGCGCCGCGAGCGAAAGTATCGAGATCCGACCACGATCCCATATTGTGAACGGTCGTCACGCCGCGCTCGTTCACGTACTTCATCGCTGCTTGTAGTGCGCGGTCCTGCATTTCAGCGGACGGCGCTGGCACGACCTTGTCGATGAGACCCATGGCATTGTCTTTGAAGACGCCTGCGGGCTCGCCCCGCTTGGTACGAACTATTTCGCCGCCGGGCACTTCAGAGGTCTTGGCCGTGATTCCGGCTGCCGTCATTGCCGCGGTGTTCGCGAGCGCCATGTGGCCGTCGAGGCGATTCACCCACACTGGATGCTTCGGCGTCACGGCATCGATCCAGTCTTTCCCGGGCAGCTCTCCGCCCCACAGTGTGTGGTCCCAATCGCCGCCCGTGATCCAGGTACCCTCGGGAACGGTGGCCGCGAACTGCTTGATCCGCCCGACGAACTCTTCGCGTGTCTTCGCATCCCGAAGCTGCACCGATGCCAGCCGGAAGCCGCCGTCGAGAAAGTGAACATGCGTATCGATGAACCCCGGCACGACCAGCTGGCCGGCGGCATCAATTACAGGCGCAGTGCCCGCGACCGCTTTGACTTCGTCGTTCGACCCTACGAGGGAAATCGTCGACCCGTCGATTGCAAGGGCCTCTGCCCACGGCCGCGACGAATCACCCGTCCAAATGCGCGCGTTCAAGAGCACGAGGGACGGTGCCTTGACGGTCGGCTCAGGGGGTGGCGACTTCGAGCAGCCCGAGAGCAGCATTGCCACCATTGCAGTGGCCGCCAGCGTTCTTGTTAGATTCATGGGCATCCACCTTGAGAGGGATGCCGGGCATGGTACAGCAGACGCGCCATTCCCGCGTACGCGGGGCCCGTCTGGCTAGTGCTAGCTAGCCGGCTCTCACACGAATCCGATCATCCGCCCGGTCAACGCAACCGTCGTCCAGCAGAACACGGACGCGGCGACGCTGACCCGGGCGAAAGTGAGGCTCGCGGTCGGACTGCGTGCAACCTTCTGGAACAGGAAGAACTGCACGGCCAGTGCGATGACGAGCATCAGCATCTTCAGGCCGAATGCCCAGTTGTAGTAGTAGAGCTTCGGTGTCGCGATGAACATCAACGTGCCGCTGAACGCGGTGAAACCCAGTCCCCACCACATCAGTCGCGCCGTCTGCCGGATCACATCCTCGATCGGCTGATCCGCCAGCGCCCAGCGGAGCAATCGCAGGCTGATCAGCACGAGCGACGCCAGAAACAGCACCAGCCCCATCACATGAACGATCTGCAGCCCGGCACCCACCATGTGGTCCGTCTTGCTGATCGCATGCGCGATCGGACTATCCTGGATCGCGGTCAGAATGTCATGCACGGCCATGATGCTTCCTCAGGACCACGTCGGGAGATACGGAATGAGCCGGCCGCAAACGATGGTGAGCGTCCAGAGCGTGAACGACGCCGCGCCCGCATACCCAAACGCTCGCGGCAGCTTGGTGTGGTCCTGAGGACCCTGTTCGCGTCGCGCGATCACCAACTCGAAATACAGAGCGTTGAGGCCGGCAAGCGCGATGAACAGCAGCTTGAACGCGAACGCCGGGCTCTCCAGCATTCGCGCGGCCGATGACCAGAACAGCAATCCGCCCGAGATGAAGATCGCCGCGAACCCGCCAAGCACGTAGGGACGCAGGTGCTTCAGGATATTCTCGACGGGAACCCGCGTGAGGATCAGCCCCATCAGCCGCAGATCCGTCAGGAAGATGAGTCCGACCGACACCGAAAGACCGATGAGGTGAATGCCTTCGATGATCGGATAGGCGAAGCGGGATTCGGCGATCACGACGCCGAGCGCCGAAGACTCGATCTGCTCGGCTATGGAAAGTAGTGCTGACATTTGAATTCCAGGATCCTATTTGCTCAACACCGCTACGTTCCCAAACGGCCCATTGTTCTCCACGCAGATCCGCTCGTAACGCTCGGTAAGCGGCCTCCCATCTGTCGTGTTCGCCAGCGCAGTCTCAAAGTGCCAGCCATCCGGCGTGTCCTTCTCGCTGTAACGCCGCGCGGGAATCGTGGTCGTCCACGGGCGCGTGAAGACCGCCGGATCCGTGATCGTCGCGACGTAGTTGTAGCGCTGACCGTTGTTGTCGAAGACGTAGCGTTCTTCGATGCGTGCGTTCTCGCTGAAGAACTCGCCGGTGCGCGCGAGTCTCGCCTTCGCGTTGTTGTTGGTCACATCGACGATGAGCGTGTTGCCCTCCCATCGTCCGCGCGAATCTGCATTCCAGAGCTTGATGCCGTCCGGCAGGTGCGGCTTGCCATCGAGGTGAATGATGCGCGTGCCGGAGTTGAACAGGATCAGCACGTAATTCGGGTACTGCCGGATCTCGTAGCCATGCCATGTGAACGACTTCGGCACACCGGCGGGTGCGCATCGCGCCAGCGGCTCGATGTACTGCTCCTTTACCGGATTGTGGAAATACTCGAGGAACTCCTGCTGCTGCGTGCGAGCCCACGGCTGGAACGGCAGCTCGCCATCGGGCGGATCGCTGACGCGACTCGGTGCACGCTGGTCGCGTGGTCCCAGCGGACGAGCCCGCGGCGAGGGATCACCTGGAATGCCGCCCTGGGGGTCGGTCCAGTTGTTGTGATTGGCAATGGTGTTGGACCAGTGCCCCTGCACGTCGGGCTGTCCGTCGGGTAGCCTGGGTCCGGTCCAGCGACCGGATGCAATCGGGACGATCTTCGTCTCTCGTTGAATACCGGCGCCGCCCACAGCGGGTGCGGATTGCTGCGCGTAAGCGAGAGGCGTCGAGATGAGCGCCAGGAGCGCGAATGATCTGAGCATGGTGGTCATGACTACTCTCCCTTCGGCACCGGGTAGTACTTGTCGTACCCGAGCGTGAAGCAGTAGTTCTCGATGAGCTGGAAGTTCTTTTCACGATGACGATGCAGGATCACGCCCAGCGTCCAGGGGCGGCTGAACACCTTCGGATCTTCGATCGTCGCCTGGTAGTCGATCGTGTTCTCGTCCAGGAATTTCCAGCGCTCCACGACATGCAGCTGCGTGCTGTGGAAATTGCCCGAGCGGTCGAGCCAGGTTTCCTCGGTGAAATCCCGCACATCGACGACTAGCGTGTCGCCTTCCCAGTGCCCGCGCGAGTCGCCGAGCCAGAACTCGTTGTCCGTCACCTGCGGATGGAGCGTGCCGTTCGTGTGGATCGTGCGAACGGACTGGCCGAACTGGAACACGACAGTCAGATCGCGATCGCGCTGGAAAATCTGGAACGGCTCCGGGTAATAGATGCCGCGAGGCGTTCCCAGCGTCCAGCACTTCAGGCGTGGATCGAGCTCGCCTCGTGCCGCGAAGTTCTTCTTTCGTTGCTCGAGTGCCTCGGGCAGATAGGGGATGACGTTTCCCGCTACGACGCCGGCGCCCGGCGGCGCATCCGCGCGGCCGGAATGCGGCTCGAGGTCGTACTCGGCAGCACTCGTCGTTTGCCAGATGCCAGAGAAATCAGGCTTGCCGTTCGCGAGTCGCGGAATCTTCGGACCCGCGGCTTGTGCGAACGCCATGGGCAGCGACACAGCGAGTGCCGCCAGAAATTGAATCGCTCTCATGAATCAGTCCACTCGCGCCGAACGTGCGACGGGCGCGTCCTGCGCACCGCCCGTCTGGAACGAACGACCATCAGCGAGCGTCACGACGACTGAATAGCCATAGGGCCCGCCGTTCTTCGCCCGATACCCCTTGATGTGCACTTGCGTACCTGGAACCACGTCCGCCTTGGTGAGCCCGATGCGAGCGAGCTGATTGGGCGCGCCGAACTCGACACCCCAGTTGGTCGTCTTGCCGTCCGTGCCCTGCACATCGAAGTAGAGCCAGCTGTGCGGATTCACCCACTTGATCTTCGTGACCGTGCCCTTGAGATCGAGCGGCTGATCGGCGTCGAACTCCGCGGCGAAGGCGTGGTGCGCCTGGGTAGAGGGTGCTGCAAGAAATGTCGCAGCCGTCAGCAACGCCCACAGCGCGCGCGAATACGATCTCGGTTCGGACATGGCAATACCTGTCGCTTCAGAAGAATGAATCGGATTCATCACCCTCGCCCCTTCGCTGCAAGCAACGCGCGACTGTTCTCGATGAAGATCAACCGACGTTCGGCTTCGCTCAGAACCCGTTCGAGAGTTTCGACCGCGGGGCCGACATCGCCGCGCTGGCCCCCGCCCACGCCGTAGTCGGTACCGAAGAGGATGCGGTCGGCGCCGAGCTTGCGAACGGCGATCGAGACCCACTCGGCGTTTCGAACCGAATAGGGACCCGTATCCAGGTAGACGCGTCGCAATCGTGCGAGCGGATCTTTGACGCCGTTGGCCCTGGCCGCCGGGATGATCGTGTCGAACAGCTGCGGCAGGAAGCCCGCGAGCATGATGATTTCGACGCTCACATCCGGGTAGGGATCGAGAAAGTCAGTCAGACCGAGCGTGATGCCGCCTGCTGCCAGGTGACTATTGTTGATGAGATTCCAGCGCGCGTAGCCGGTGTCCGGGGGCACGATCAGCGGCGGCTGTCCCGGCACACGATCACTGGCCGGCCCGCGATGCACGAAGAAATGACTGCCATGCTTCTGAGCGGTCGCGAAGAGTGGTGCAAGTGTCCGAGCGCCCTCGAGCGTTGCGAACGCGTTCAGCGGTAGTGAACCGCCGATGAAACCCAGTTCGCGATGCGCACGCGTGAGCTCTTCCGCTGCCCACTTCGGATCAGCGGACGGCAAAGCAGCCACCGCAAGGAATCGATCCGGATGCTGCTGCACGACGCCGGCCAGTTCATCGTTGAACGCACGATAGAGCGGCCGCAGTTCCTCCACCGTCAAGCTCGCATCGAATCCCAGTGCGACAGTGTGCGTCAGCAGCTGCCGCCGGATGCCGTACCGATCCAGATTCGCGATTCGCGTGCCGATATCGGAGACCGCGAATTCACTTGGCTCCCCGGCCGCGGCGGACACAGTCGTCACGTTCTGGAGCTTCGTCGTTCCGTCGGCAGCCTTGAGCAGCTGCGGTGGCTGCTTGCGCGCCGCGAGGAAGTTCAGCTCCGTCCGCGAGACATAGTGACTGTGCCAGTCGACCAGTACGCGCGGAGCCGCCACATCCGCGTCGCCGCTCGCTAGAGGAGAACGCAGCAGCGCCGGGATCGCCGCCGAGGCGGCGAGTGCACTGCTGATGAATTGTCGTCGTGTCGTCATGATCGCATCAGAAGCTGTAGGTGAAGCTTCCCTGCACGAAGCGACCCGACGCACCGTTCGGCGCGATGAACGAGTACGGGTTGATGCCGCTCGCACGATTGCCGTTCACATATTTGTCCGGATAGTCATTGAGCACGTTCTGGACGAGCACATCGACACGCCAGGCACCCTGGCTCTGATACGAGACGCCGAGATCGAGATACGTCTCCGGAGAGAAGATCTGGTCGACGTTGCCGTTGGCGGCGGCCACGCCCGCGACATCTCCCACGTTGTAGCGGTACTCGTCGTAGCGCGTGACCGTCGCATCCGCTGCCCACGCACCGATCGTGTAGCGACCGTTCAGGATCACCTTGTTGCTGGGTGTTCCCGTCTCCGCATCGCGGATCTTCGCGTTTCGGATCGCGATGAGTGGTGCCCCGCCGATGGTCACTTCGCGGTTGACATCGCTGACCTCGGTGTCGAGCCAGCTCGCGGCGGCCGTCAGATCGAGCGTGCTGTTCGCGAAATCGAACTGCTTGCGTGCCACAAGGTCGACGCCGTCGGTCTTCGCATCCCATGCGTTCCAGTAGTACGAAGCCTGCGTATAGCCATTGAGACCGGCTGCGTTGAATGCCGCCGTCACGGTAGGCCCTTGCAGGGTCTCCGTCACCTGGATCACATCGTCGATCTGCAGCCGATAGGCATCGATGGTGATGGAGCTGCTGCTGTCGGGACGAATGACGAAGCCGACTGAGTACGTCGTCGACTCCTCGGGCTCGAGAGGCTTCGCACCGAACGCAGCAGCCGTCGGATCGGCCGTGCGGAAAACGCGCGTTCGACCCGGGGCAAACACACCTGTGCCGCTGTTGCTCCAGTTGCTGGTGTAGCCGCTCGACTGATTGCCGAGCTGTGCGAGACTCGGTGCATGGAATCCAGTGCTGACCGTGCCGCGCAGCGCCAGCGCGGGAATGAACTCGTAGCGCGCGGTCAATCGATAGTTGCTGGTATCGCCGAAGTCGGAATAGTCCTCGTATCTGGCCGTCAGACCCACGTCGAACTTGTCCGTCACAGCTGCATCGAAGCCGACGTAGCCACCCTTCACGTTGCGCGTGATGGAGCCGGCGTCCTCGGCGCGAATGCCCGCCGTCGACGAGCCGGTCGCTGGGATGCGCGAGGTGTCTGCGAAGTTCACGCCAGGGAATTGCGAAACGTACTGGTTATAGATTCCACCTGGACCATAAAGCTGGGCGACGGTGAGACCGGCGAGCGGTCCGCCGTTGTAGCCGCGCGGATCGCCGAGATCTTCGGTGCCCCAATACTCATGGCGAAACAGTGCACCCGCGGACGCGACAAGCGACTCGACCCAGCCGACCGGGAGCTCCTTGCGGTAGTCGCTGGTCACTGAAGTCGTGCGGCTCTGCCACGAACCGAGATAGAAATCGGTCGGGCTGTCCGGACCCAGGCTCGGATTGATCGTGCTGTACGTGTGGCGGCCTGTTTCGTTCTGGCCGAACGACACGGCGGTATCGAGTTCGCCGAACGATTCGTTGCTGAAGCGCAGACCAGCGACGGCGGCGATGTCCTCCGCCGTGTATGTCATGTAGGGCTGGTAGATGTCCGGATAGACCCCGAGCACAGCCGTTTCGGAGATTCGTGTTCCATCGGTGCCCGTCGGGTTGCTCGTGACCGCCTTCACGATGCGCTCCGGGTTCACGTAGTTCAGGCCTTCCTTGTGGGCGTAGTTCGCCCAGCCGTACGCGCTGACGCTGTCGGAGAACTCATAGCCGGCATTGACGAGTGCGCTGAAATGTTCGCGCGCCTGCTGGCCCCACTGGCCGTACTTCTTGTCGAACGTCTCGTTGCGCGGATCGCCATTCGGGAAGAGCTGGCGCCAGTCTTCCTCGCTGCGATCGACGTTGTCGTTCTTCAGGAAGTCCGCACTGAGCGTCACGAACCCGTTGTCGCCGATCGACAGGCCCGTCCAGCCGTTCACCGAGCGCGTGAATCCGCCGCCGTCGGTGTACTCACCCACGTTTGCGGTCACGTCACCACCGCTACTGTTGTCCTTGAGCACGATGTTCACGACACCGGCGATCGCATCGGAGCCGTACTGAGCCGCAGCGCCATCGCGCAGCACTTCGACACGCTGCACGGCGCTGACGGGCAGCACATTCAGATCAACCACCTGAGCCGCCGGCCAGGGATCCGTGCCGGAGAGCTGTGCGGAAACGTTGCGACGCTTGCCGTTCACGAGGATCAATGTGTATGCGGGACCAACGCCGCGAAGCGATGCTGCACGCACGCCCTGCCCCTTCACCGCGTTCTGCCCCTGAGGGAAGTTGAACGACGGATGCAGTTTGGAGAGCGCCTGGTTGATCGTTACCGCACCGGTCTCGCGAAGCTGTTCCGGCGTGATCACGTCGACCGGCGCCGTGCTGGTCAGCGCCGTCGTGTCCTGACGCGCAGTGCCAAGTACCACGACGGTATCGAGCACTCCTTCGCCGGCAGCACCCGCCACAGCGGTGTTCACATCCTGTGCGTAGATGGTAGGAGCCGCGGCGCCAAGCAGCGCGGCCAATGCAGTCGAGTAAGAGCGCATGATGATTCCCGTTCGAAGCCGCTGCTGTAAGCGCGATCGCGACGCTCCGCAGCTTGATTTGCCAGACGACGAACATGCATCCGTCGTGCGATGGCGAGGGAATCTAGGGACGCGCGACTACGGCAACAAATGCCGTGTCGTTATCTGCCTCGCGCGGGAAGTGAATGTGATCGGATTGTCACTGCGGCAAGACCACAAACGCGCAGCTGCAGACCTGCGCGGCGGAGATTGTGACCGCGGCATAACTGACGCCTACGCCACGTCTGCGCGCGAAGCCGGTGCCATTTTGGTCACAAGGAAGAATTTGCGCAGAACGCCGCTGCGAAACGCTCTTGCTGTGGGTCCGACTTCAGTCGGACGTCATGCGAAGCATCCCCTTCCGTCACTCCCGCGAACGCGGGAGTCCATCCGAGTCCGGCAATCAGATGGATTCCCGCGTCCGCGGGCATGACGAAGCGCATCGCGATGCGCGGATCGCCACTGGCGATGACGTCCGGCTGAAGCCGGACCCACAACCGGACACGAGAACGATCACCGACGACAGTGGCGACAGCCGAACAATCACCTGCGATCGCGACGACAGTCTTGCTGTGGGTCCGACTTCAGTCGGACGTCATGCGAAGCATCCGTTCCGTCACTCCCGCGAACGCGGGAGTCCATCCGAGTCCGGCAATCAGATGGATTCCCGCGTCCGCGGGAATGACGAAGCGCATCGCGATGCGCGGATCGCCACTGACGATGACGTCCGGCTGAAGCCGGACCCACAACCGGACACGAGAACGATCACCGACGACAGTGGCGACAGCCGAACAATCACCTGCGATCGCGACGACAGTCTTGCTGTGGGTCCGACTTCAGTCGGACGTCATGCGAAGCATCCCCTTCCGTCACTCCCGCGAACGCGGGAGTCCATCCGAGTCCGGCAATCAGATGGATTCCCGCGTCCGCGGGCATGACGAACCGCATCGCGATGCGCGGATCGCCTCCGGCGATGACGTCCGGCTGAAGCCGGACCCACAACCGGGCATGAGTCTCAGACCGTTGCCCAGTACTCCTCGAGCTTCTTCCTCTGCGCCGCCGTCGGCAGATGGCCCCGACCCGCAAGCTGGTTGTCCCGAAGATGCGTGAGCTTCGTCGTCCCCGGAATCACTGCAGTCACCGCCGGATGGGAGATGTCGTACTTGAGCAGCAATTGCGCCCAGCTCGTGGCCTCGAACTCCGCCGCGAAATCCGGGAGCTTCTTGTCCGCCAGCTTCCGCAGCAGATTGCCGTCGCGACGACCGCCGAGCGGCATGTTCACGAGCACCGCAACGCCCTTGTCCTGCGCGAGCGGCAGGATCTCATCGCCCGCACCCCGGTTGTCGATCGAATAGTCGACCTGGATGAAGTCGAGCGGCAGCGTCTTCAGCGCATTGATGATCTGCGGATACTGATCGTCGGTGGACGTCGTGACACCGATGTAGCGCACCTTGCCTGCCTGCTTCCACTCCTGCAGCTTCGGGAACAGCACGTCGATGCCATGGAAGTTGTGGATCTGCAGCAGATCGAGCTTCTTCACCTGCAGTCGCGCGAACGCGTCTTCCAGCTCGCCGTCGCCGGGCCTGAGGTCGCCGCGGATCGGTGTCTTCGTCGCGATGAAGAGCTGATCACGATTCCCAAGCTCCGCGACCAGTTTGCCGATGACGACTTCCGACTCGCCGTAGCCACGCGCCGTGTCGACGACTTTCGCTCCGAGCTTCGGAAAGTGCTCGAGCACCTCTCGACGCGCCGCCAAGTCTTCCGGAGACGTCACGCTGTAGGCATTGGTGCCGAGGCCGATGGCCGGCAGCTTCTCACCACTCTTCGGAATGGCTTTGGTAATGAGAGGACTGTCGGCCGCGAATGCCACGTCACTCAACGCAGCACCGATGCCCGCGACAAGCGCGCCTTTGATGACTGTGCGGCGCGATACATTCGAACGCAGTTTCGATTCCATCATCGTCTCCGTTGGTTCTTCAGCTAAAGTTGAACGGGCGTTGCCCACCGCGCCCGCAGCGACACCGAGCTATACAGCAGGCGGTACAGTGCGGGCAATACCAAAAGGGTCAGCAGGGTCGAGGACAGGATGCCGCCGATGACGACCGTCGCGAGCGGTCGCTGCACTTCGGAGCCCGTTCCCACATTCAGCGCCATCGGCACGAAGCCGAGGCTCGCGACCAATGCTGTCATGAGCACTGGCCTCAGGCGCGTCAGCGCGCCGACTCGAATCGCCTCGTCGAGCTCTGAACCGCGCTCCCGAAGATCGCGGATGAACGACAGCATCACGACGCCGTTGAGCACAGCAATCCCAGACAATGCGATGAAGCCGACCCCCGCGGATATCGATAGCGGCATTCCGCGCACGAGCAGCGCAAAGACACCGCCGGTCAGCGCGAGCGGAACGCCTGTAAACACGATCAGCGTTTCTCGTCCCGAGCCGAACACCGCGTAGAGCAGGCCGAAGACCAGGAGCAGCGTGAGCGGCACAACAATCGACAATCGCTGAGTCGCGGATTCCATCTGCTCGAACGTACCGCCATAGTCGATCCAGTAACCCGTCGGCAGCTTCACGGACGCTTCGATCCGTGTGCGCGCGGCATCGACGAACGAGCCGAGGTCACGCTCGCGGATGTTCGCCGTGACGACGACGCGACGCTTGCCGTTCTCGCGACTGATCTGGTTCGGCCCGATCGTCACGTCGATCTTTGCCAGCTCACCGAGCGGCACGAACTCCGGCGACGACACCGCGTCGGCAAAGCGATCGCCGTCGCCTGCATCAGCGGATGTCACAGGCAACCGAACCGGCAGCCTGGCGAGCACAGCGGGATCAGCTCGCGCCGAGTCTTCGAGACGCACGATGATGCCGAAACGGCGATCGCCTTCGAACAACACGCCAGCGCGATGTCCTCCCAGGGCCGCACGCACGACATCCTGCACGTCCGTCACGGACAGGCCATAACGCGCAAGCCGCTCACGATCCGGATCGATCGACAGCAACGGCAATCCGGTCGCCTGCTCCGTCTTCGCGTCGGCAGCCCCTTCGATTCCCGCGACCACGGCTTCGATCTGCTGGCCGATTTCCATGAGCCGGTCGAGATCATCGCCATACACCTTCACGGCCAGATCGGACCGGACGCCGGAGATCAGCTCGTTGAAGCGCATCTGGATCGGCTGCGTGAACTCGTAGTTGCTGCCCGGAATTTCGGCGGCCGCCGCTTCGAGTTCGCGCACCAGCTGCGCCTTCGGCTTGTCCGGATCGGGCCACTCCGCGCGCGGTTTCATGATCACGAACGTATCGGAAACCGACGGCGGCATCGGATCGTTGGCAACCTCGGCTGTCCCCAGCTTGCCGAAGATGTGCGACACCTCTGGTATCTTCGTGAGCCTCGCCTCCAGCACCGACTGCATCTCAACCGCCTGCGTGAGACTCGTGCCCGGGATGCGCAGCGCATGCAACGCAATGTCGCCTTCGTCGAGATTGGGGATGAACTCTCGTCCCATTCTCGTTGCGGCGAACCCCGCCACGACTACGAGTATGGCCGCAACCGCGACCGTGACGCCGCGCCGCTCCACCGCTTTCGCCAGCACCGGCTCATAAGTCGTACGGATCGATCGCATGATGCGATTTTCCGCATGGGCCACCTCACCCTTCACGAAGAGCGCGACCGCGGCAGGCACGAAGGTCAGCGACAGCACCAGCGCCGCCACCAGAGCGATGACGACCGTGAAGGCCATCGGATGGAACATCTTTCCCTCGATGCCGGTCAGCGAAAAGATCGGCAGGTAGACGACCAGGATGATCGTCACGCCGAAGACGCTGGGGCGAATCACCTCGCGCGTTGCGTCCTTCACGACGACCAGCCGCTCCTGCAACGAAAGCAGTCGACCAAGCGTCGCCTGCGACTGCCCGAGATGCCTGAGGCAGTTCTCGACGATGATCACCGCGCCATCGACGATGAGGCCGAAGTCGAGCGCACCCAGGCTCATCAGATTGCCGGACACCCGCGAGCCGACCATGCCGCTGATCGTCGCCAGCATGGCGATCGGGATGACTGCCGCCGTCACGAGCGCAGCGCGAATATTGCCCAGCAGCGCGAACAGCACGGCGATCACCAGCAACGCGCCTTCCGCCAGGTTCGTCGTCACCGTGCGTATCGTCGCGTCGACGAGCGATGAGCGGTTGTAGATCGGCGTAGCCTGCACACCTTCCGGCAAGGACGCCGCGATCTCCTTCAGCCGCGATGCCGCCGCATCGGCGACCGTCCGACTGTTCTCGCCGACCAGCATGAACACCGTGCCGAGCACGATCTCCTCGCCGTCCTGAGTCGCGGCACCGGCGCGCAGCTCGTGACCGACCTGCACCTGCGCAACTTGCGAGAGCCGGATCGCCACGCCCTGTCGATGCGCGAGCACGATGTTGCGCAGCTCATCGATGTCGGTGACCTGGCCGGGCGAGCGGATCAGATACTGCGAGCCGCTGCGTTCGATGTAGCCGGCGCCGATATTTTCGTTGTTGCCGGCGACGGCGCTCACGATGTCGCTGAAAGTCAGGTCGTATGCCATCAGCCGCTGCGGATCGGGCGCAATCACATACGCCTTTTCGTAACCGCCGATCGTATTGACCTCGACGACGCCCGGCGTCTGTCGCAACTGCGGACGAATGATCCAGTCCTGCACGGTGCGCAGATCGGTCGGCGTGTAGCCGCTGCCCGGTTCCGCCGTCACCGTGTACATGAGGATCTCGCCCAGACCCGTCGCGATCGGACCGAGCGTCGGTTCGATTCCTTCCGGCAGGCCCGCACGCACTTCATTCAGCCGCTCTGTCACGAGTTGCCGTGCGAAGTAGATGTCGGTGCCGTCGCGGAAGACGGCTGTGACTTGCGACAGCCCGTAGCGCGACAACGATCGCGTGTACTCGAGTGCCGGAAGACCCGCCAACGCGGTCTCGACCGCAAACGTGACGCGCTGTTCGGACTCCAGCGGCGAGTAGCCGGGTGCCTCGGTGTTGATCTGCACCTGCACGTTCGTGATGTCCGGGACAGCATCGATCGGCAGGCGCTGAAAATTGACCGCGCCCAGAAGCGCGACCAGCAGGACGGCAGCGAGGATGGCCCAGCGCTGGCGGAGTGAGAATTCGACGATTCGGTTGAGCATGGCGGGAGTCCTTAGTGATCGTGACTCGCGCC
Organism: Povalibacter uvarum; assembly: GCF_014202975.1. Taxonomy (GTDB): domain Bacteria; phylum Pseudomonadota; class Gammaproteobacteria; order Steroidobacterales; family Steroidobacteraceae; genus Steroidobacter; species Steroidobacter uvarum. Next base: position 522,501 of record NZ_JACHHZ010000005.1, on the reverse strand, counting down.
AGACTTCTCGATGTCAGCCTTGATCAGGTAGCTGTTCCCGATCACGTACCGCGTTCCCGGTTTCAGGCCGCCGGTCACCTCCACGTACCTGCCGTCAGCCCGACCCAGCTCGAGCATGCGCACCTCGTAGGTCTCGCCGATGCTGGCGAACACGACCTCGAGATCCCTGAACTTCTGCAGAGCATCGCGTTTCACTGCCAGCGGCACCGGCACCTGCGAGACGGTGACACGCCCGGTCACGAACTGACCGGGACGCAATTGCCCGGCTGTGTTCTCGATGACGACGCGGGCACGAACGCTCTGGCTCCCGTGCGTCGCGAGCGGTGCGATCCTGGCGATCCGGCCGAGACCGAGCGCGTTGCCGTCGAGATCGAACAGCTCGACGGGCTGTCCCTCGTCGACACGCGACAGCTCGCGCTGAAAGACGTCGAGCTCCACCCACACCCGCGTGATGTCGACGATCGTGAACAGCGGCACATCGCCTGTTGCTTCACCGATCTGAGCCTGCTGTTCGACGATCGTTCCCGCGATGGGCGCGATCAACGGATAGTTCTGCAGGCTCTCGTTGCTCTGGATCTGAGCCAGCACGGCCCCTCGCGACACGGTGCTGAACGGCTGCACGCCGATCTCCCGGACGACACCGGGATAGCGCGCCCGGACACGCGAGATCCGCGTCGGATCGGCATGCACGGTGCCGGAAAGAACTACTTCGTCCTTCAGCACAGCGGGTCCTGCCTCTTCCGTCACGACGCCCATCGTGGCCGCGGTCGCGGCTGCGATCTGCGTTCGGCCTTCGTAGGAGCTGAACTTCCAGACATGCTGTCCACCTCCGGAGGAAACGGCGGTCACCTCCACATCAAACGAATGCGGCTCCTCGACCACGCCATTTCCCCGCAGGAAATCGTCCTGCGGCGCAAAGGCAAAGCGATCGACCGATCCGTCCAGCCGCGTGAGAACGACAGTCACCGCCGCCGCCGATGGGGGCGCTGGCTGACCGTCTTCGTACAGCCACACCCGGTATTCGGGGGGCACGCCGGCTTCGTGGATCGCGAGCTCGAGTGCAAAGTCGCCGTCGCGCAGTACGCGACCTCCGTGCTGACCTCGTTCCGCTTCTTCCGCGTGATCGTGAGCGGACTCTTCGTGCGCGTGTTCTTCATGCGATCCGCCGCAAGCTGCGAGCAGCAGCGCCGCGGCCAGTGTCAGGAATGTCTTCATGGGGTGTTCCCTTTCGCGAGCGTGAGCATCGACTGCCCGGTGAGCCGCTCGACTTCGATGAGTTGCAGATGGAACTGGGCGGCCGCCTGGATCGCATCGAGATCGATGTCCAGGAGCTGACGCTGTGCGTCGGCCAGTTCGAGAAATGAGAATCGGCCAGCGCGATAGCCGGCCTCAGTGGTCTCGAGCATCTGCTGGGCCTGCGGACGAATGCGCTCCCGCAAAGCCAGCGCCTCGGCTCGCGCGTGGGTCAGTTCCTGGTACACGCTGAACAGCGTCGAATGCACATCGAGGCGATGGGCTTGCTGAGTCAATGTCAGCGTCGTCCGTTCCGCTGCCACCGCGCGCAGTTCACCGTCAGCTCGGCGCGAACCGCCGAACGGCATTGCTACGCCGGCAACGAGCGCAGCGTCGTCGACAGCTTCGAGGCGGCGGACACCCACGTTGAACGTAAGGCTCGGACGGCGCAGCGATTGCGCCAGGCGGGTCCTTGCTTCGAGAACGCGTTGACCCGAAGCAAACGTGTTCAGCGCCGGATTGTTCTCGATCCGCTGCGCGTAGCGATCGAACTGCTCTGGCTCATCGAGACCGAAGAGAGAACCGCGAACCTCCGTGAACCGCGGATCGGTCTCACCCCATTGCACCGAGAGCGCCACTCGCGAACTGCGCAGTTCGTGCTCGGCATGTTCGGCTTCGATACGCGCACGCGCGAGCGCAATCTCCGCGCGACTCGATTGCACAGGGGATGCGGCCCCGGCCTGCACCCGCGTCCGCACAGCTCGTGTCGTTTCCTCAGCGAGTGAAACGGAGCGTTCGAAGGCGGCCAGTCGCTCCTGATCGGCAAGCACCTCAACGAATCGGCGCGCAACCTCGGCCGCAGCGTCGACCCGCTGCGCACCCTGCTCCGACGCCAGCTTCTCGAGCTGCGAATCACCGAGCATTCGCCGCGCATCAGCTTTACCGCCGAGCTCCACCACCTTCGATAGCTGCAATGTCGACTCGAGCGCCTTCGCACCCGACAGATCACCCGTGCCGGCGAAATTCTCGAACTGCAGCTCGACGACCGGGCTGGGAGCCAGCGCTTGAAGGGCGGCCTCTTCGCGGGCGGCTGACGTCTGCGACTCGAAAGCAACCAACGCTGGATTGCGTGCCGCGGCCAGATCGAGCGCCTCACGTAATGTGATCGAACCTGGCCCGGCAGCAGCGCTCGACGCCGACCAGCAGGCGATGACGCACACGAGCGGTGCGCGCCTGAATGAAATCTTCATCATGACCTCCGGCACGCGCGCGCAGAGACGCACGTGCGTGACAACACCGAAAAAACGAATCGAGGTGTGGAGGCTTAGAGAGGCGGGCCGCGCAGCGGCGGTTTCAGCGAGTGCAACGCCCGCAGGATCGGGGGCGCATCGTTCGAACGCAGCCAGAGCCGGCCGCGCACATCGAACAGGAGCAGCAGGAAGACTGCCGCAAGGAAAGCAGGAATGAGAATGTCAGCGGACTCGCCGACTTTCTTGACCAGCGCCGTGTCCAGCATCTGGACATCGCGGTCCTGATGCTGCGAATCGACATGATGAGAATCGTCGTGACCGGCGCCGTCCGTCATGTGGACCGCGGCGGGAGGCTCCTGGCCGTCGAAACAAAGATGCAGGTGCGCATCGACCAGGCGCGTCACCATGAAGGCGATCAGCGCCAGCCAGATCCAACCTCTCGAGGTCCGATGCCGCTGCATGGGCGCAAGTATGGCAAACCTCGGGCGACCACTGGAAGCCGCCTACTCCGTCATCCCCGCGCACGTGGGGATCCATCCGGACGATTCAAAGATGGATTCCCGCCTGCGCGGGAATGACGGAGTTACCGGCTCAGGCGACCCGTTCCCGCCCCGCCTCCTGCGCTGCGTCACCGCTCGCGAAGGCAGTCTGGAACATACGGGTGCGGTGCTCGCGCCAGCCTTCGACGATTGCGTGCAGTGCATCGAGGCCGTCGGTCAGCGCCGCCGGACCGGGTTGCAGAATGAGAGACGACGGGATCGCGTGGATCTCGCCATTCCAGACCGCGGGCACATCGGCCCAGCCGTCGCGATGCAGGACGCTCTCACGGTCGAAGGCCTTGCCGTTCCACGCGGCCACGATGATGTCGGGCGCACGGCGCACGACTTCGTCGCTGTCGTGAACGACACGCCCCTCCGGTCGTCGCTGATGGGCCAGCTCCGGGAAGCAATTGTCGCCACCCGCGATGGTGATGAGCTCCGAAACCCAGCTCGTCGCGGTGATCGAAGGCTCATCCCACTCTTCGAAGTAGATGCGCGGCCGACGCTCGTGAACGGAGCGTGCGCGGATTGCTTCGATCCGCCATTCGAGCGTCGCGGCGAAATGCGCAGCTTCGGCATCGCGGCCGACGACACTGCCGACGATCCGGATCATGTCGAGAATGCCGCGCACCGACCTTTGGTTGAACAGGTGCACCGATACGCCGCGCTGCGCGAGACCGCCGAGCACATCGCCGTGACTCTCACCAAATCCCAGTACGAGATCGGGCTCGAGCGCGCAGATGCGATCGACGCAGGTGGTGGTCTGCACGGAGACGCGCGGCTTCGCGTGAATCTCCGCGGGAAGTCTTGCGGGCGAACCGGAGAAGCCGACGATTCGCTGTGCCTCGCCCAGGAGGCAGAGTGTTTCAGAAGTCTCAGGACTCAAACAGACGATACGGGAAGGATGAGTATTCATTGACGGGTTCCAGCGTCTTCGATCGTTTGTCGATAGGACCCGGGTTCGGCGCCTAAAGTTTCAGCGCAAGGTTCAAGCGCTGTTCGTTTGGGACGAATCCGGGTTGCCGCGATGGCTCGCATGCCTGCCCCAGCGGCAGTTGTTGCGCAGCCCACGGCTGAACGTCTCTCGCTCCTGCGGCGTCATATGACGCCAGCGGTCATGAAGGCGATGACGACGATGGTGATGGCGGTGGCCGAAACCGCGCAGGCCGCCGAAAAGGATGCGGCCGAGCACGAACAGGCCGAGCGCCTGCCAGAAGGTAATGGTTTCGAGGCCGAGCACCGGCGGCGCGAGCCAGTTCCACAGCAGCATGACCGCCCCACCGATCACGGCGCCTGCGAGGGTGATGATCCCCACGATGCCGATGCCTTTCTTCCACCAGCTGCTCATGTTCATGTCACTGTGCTCCGCCGTTCGCATACTCGTTGAAAATGTCGCGCAATCTGTTGCGCAGATGTAAAACTGCCGCGTGTTTTCGCGCGAGCAGCGTGTTGATCGGCACGCCGCTCTCCAGCGCCATCTGCTTGAAGCTCCGGCCTTCGATCTCGTGTGCGATGAACACGTCGCGCTGTGCCTCGGGCAGCTCGTCCAGGGCGACGAATATCTCGTCAATCAGTATCTGTCGCGCGAATGCAGCCTCGGGACCTGCGTCTGCATCCGGCAACAGTCGCTCGAGTGTCGGCTCTTCGTCCTTTGCGAATGCGTCGGGCACCGGCAAGTCCACTTCACGGCCGCGCTTGCGAAACCGGTCCGTAATGCGATTCCTCGCAACGCGGTACAGCCACGCACCGACCTGTTCGATCGGCGTCATCATCCGATAGGCTTCGATGAGCTCGGAGAAAACGTCCTGCAGGATGTCCTCCGCATCTCGCTCGTTCATGACATAGCGCCGGATGAACTGGCGCAGCCGGGGACGTTCGCGGTTGACGTCCGCGACGATCCGCTCGTTCTGGTCCAGAGTTGTCAGGCCCGCAGTCATGTGATTACCGAGTCGATCCTCGAGGTCCGTCTATTTCCTAGACGAACGACGAGGTCGTTTATTGACAGATTCGCGAAGAAAAATTGCGCATTGGGAGCCGGCAGCAATCACGATCAAACATAGCCTTGGGCAGCAGGTCTATATAAGAGGGGTACGATCCATTGACCGGCCGATTTCGGCCGTTGACCGGTACGCATCATTGAATCCCGTCGCCAAAGCCCTCTGGTACATCGAGAGTCACTACGGTCAGGACATCGCCCTCGATGACATCGCCGACTGTGCCGGCGTCTCGCGCTTTCATCTGTTGCGCGCCTTTGGTGCAGCGACGGGGCAATCGATCATGCGTTACGTGCGGGCGCGACGCCTGGCGGAAGCGGCGCGGCGCCTCATTGCGAGTGCTGACGACATCCTTCCCGTTGCACTCGATGCCGGCTACGGATCGCACGAAGCGTTCACTCGCGCGTTTCGCGATCACTTCGGCGTCACCCCCGAATCGGTGCGACGACTGCGCAGTGTCGATCACCTTTCACTGCAGGAGCAGATTCCCATGAGCAGCGTTCCGACCGCAAAACCGAGCCCACCGCGTTTCATCGACAGCAAGGCGCTCCTGATCGCCGGCCTCGCCGAACACTACGACTGCGAGCGATCCGGCGCCGGCATTCCAGGCCAGTGGCAGAAGTTCAGCGCGTACATCGACAGCATTCCCGGCCGGATCGGGAAGATCGCGTACGGCGTCTGCTACAACACGGACGACGCCGGCAACATGGACTACCTGTGCGGTGTCGAGGTGAAGGAGTTCTCCGGGTTGCCGCCGCAGTTCTCGCATCTGCGAATTCCGGAGCGACGGTATGCCGTGTTCCTGCACAAGGATCACGTCTCCGCGATCCGCGGTACGTGGAATGCCGTCTGGAACGACTGGCTGCCGCAGTCGAACCACACCGTCGCAGATGCACCGTTCTTCGAGCTCTATGGCGAAGCGTTCGATCCGCGGTCGGGGAATGGCGGGGTGGAGTTGTGGGTGCCGGTGGAGAAGTAGCAGGACTCTGTCATTCCCGCGAAAGCGGGAATCCATCTTCCGATGCGGCCTGGATTCCCGCTTTCGCGGGAATGACGAACGGCACCTGCTGCACCGGAAATCCCTGCGCCCGCCACGCTTCGAGTCCACCTGCAAGCGGGCGCACGCGCTTGAAGCCTCGCGCCTGCAATGCCTTCGCGACCGTCGCCGCGGAAGCATCGTTGGGACAGTCGCAATAGACGACGATCTCATCCTGGGGATCGGCGCGCAACTCCGAGAGATCGCGGACATGGACGCTGCCCGGAATCCAGCCGCTGCTCTCGCGGCTCTCCTCGGTGCGGGCATCGAGCAAGACTGTGCTCGGCATCGATTGCAACAACGAACGCAATTCCCCTGTCGTAATCCGCGCCATGCGGATCTCCATGAGAAACCGATGGCGCTGCCACCATTTGTATGCGACGAAGAGCACGATCGCGACGAGCAGCATCAGCAATGCAACGTGACCGAGATCCTCGAGCGTCTGGAGCAGCGCTTCGACAGCTTCATGGAAGATGGCGCCGAGCACGACGGCACCGCTGGCCCATAACGCAGCGCCAATACCGTCATAGATCAGGAAGCGCCGCCAGCTCGTACCCGCCTGACCCGCGAGCGTGGTCGAAACAGCGGCGAAACCTGGAATGTATTTGGCGAGAATCAGCGACGGCGCTCCCCACTTTTCATAGATGCGCCTCGTTGTGCCTACGCACGAATCCGGCGACAGCGAAATGCGGCACATCAACCGCAGTAGCTGCGCCCCGAACCGCCGCCCTCCCGCGAACCATGCGATGTCGGCAACCAATGCAGCAATCGTCGCCACCAATAGAATCGGCCAGAGCGGTTGCTGCGCATCGGCAGCCAGTGCGGCCGTGACGATCATCGGCGCATACGATGGCGTCGGCAGCCCGCCCTGGTCGAGCAGCACGCTGATGAACACGACCCACAGGCCGTAGACCTGGATGATATGAATGAGCGTTTCCATTGTTCTGGCTCGTTGCTCGCCGCTCGCAGCTCACCCCGCGAGAGTCTCACGCCGCCTCGAGCAACGCCACGCTCCCCTGCCCGCCGTCGGCGCAGATGCTGACAATCGCACGACTGCCGGACGGCAGCGCCGCCAGCTCCTTCACTGCCTGGCTGAGGATGCGGGCGCCCGTCGCGCCGAACGGATGTCCAAGAGCGACACTGCCGCCGTTTGGATTGAGCCGCTCTCTCGGGAAGTGGCCGAAGCGCGGCTCCTCCCCCGCCTTCTGGCGCACGAAGTTCTCGTCTTCGAGCGCTTTGATGTGGAAGAGCACTTGCGCGGCGAATGCTTCGTGGATCTCCCACAGCGCGATGTCTTCGTACCTGAGCGAATGGCGTGCAAGCAGCTTCGGGATCGCGAAGGCCGGCGCCATGAGCAGGCCCTCATGACGGAAGTCGATGGATGCGATCTCCCAGTCGACGAGCTTCACTCGCGGAACGTCGGAAGGCAGCTTCTTCAATCCGGACTCCGTCGCCACCCAGATGCTCGCGGCACCATCCGTCAGCGGCGACGAATTGCCCGCCGACAGCGTCCCCTTGCCGCTGGTGCGATCGAATGCCGGCGAGAGCTTCGCGAGTTTTTCGAGCGACGTGTCCTTGCGAGGAATGCCGTCGCGACGCAGATCTCCCATGGGAATCACGAGATCGTCGAAGAAGCCTCGCTCCCAGCCCGCGACCGCTCGCTGATGGCTGTCGAGCGCATTTCGGTCCTGGTCCTCGCGGGCGATCTGCCATTCCTTCGCTGTGATCTCCGTGTGTTCACCCATGCTTTTGCCGGTTACGCGATTGGTCACCGACGGGATGTACAGCCGGATATCACCGAGCCTGAGATCGGTCAGATGCGAGACTTTCTGTCCGAGCGAGCGCGCCTGCTGGAACTGCCGCAACCAGTCGGAGAGCGGCTGCGCGAGCCCGAGCTGTACGCGACTCATGCTCTCTACGCCGCCCACCAACGCGAGATCGCGATTCGCGCCATTCAGCATGCCGGCAGCCTCGATCACACCGATCATGCTCGTCGAGCACGCCATGATGGTGGAGAACGCAGTCACTGACGGCGACACGCCCGCTTCCATCAGCACTTCACGCGCGATGTTGCTCCAGGTGAGATTGGGCACGACGGCGCCCCAGACCGCGAACTGCGGTACCTGACCATTCAGGCGATCGATCATGTGACGCACGACCGGCACCGACAATCCGATCGCATCGAACCTGGACAGTGCGCCATCGACCTTGGCGAAGGGAGTGCGAACACCGGCGGCGAGCCAGACTTGCGGAGCGTGTGCTTGAGCCATGACAACCTCGCGGGAATAGATTTCGTCACTCCCGCGAAAGCGGGAGTCCATCCTGCACAATCAGCTTCTCACCCATATCGCTCGGTGCGAATCACATCCGCATTCACCGCTGCGGCGATGAGTGCCTGCGATGCCGCCTCGACGAAGGGATTGGAGCCGCAGACAAGACACTGGCGAGGCGTCTGTGATAAGCACGCCAGCATCGATGCAATCATTTGCCGATCGATCCGCCGCTCGAAATCCCCTGGTCGCCGCGCTCCTTCCCGGGTGGTCGTGAGCACGAGCTGGAAGCCGTCCTGTCTCGCGGCATACTGCAGCAACTCATCCCGATAAAGAACGTCATCCCACGTCCTCGCCGATGCGAGCAAGACGAACGGCGTATTGACCCGCTGGTTGGCGCGATGACGAATCATGCTCACGAGCGGCACGAGCCCCGATCCGCCGCCAATCAGGACAATTGGGCCTGCATCCCCGATCGACCATACGAAGTAACCACCGATCGGACCGCGCAGCTCGATCTCATCACCGACGACGGCAATATCGTGAAAGAAAGGCGAGACCTCGCCGTCCTCCAGCCGCTCGATGGCAAGTTCGATTTCGCCACTTGCGTCCGGTGCGGATGCGATCGAATAGCTGCGCTGCGCCTGGTAGCCGTCTTCAGCGGACAGGCGCACATCGACATGCTGACCGGCGAGGAAATCGAACGGCTGCGGAAGACGGAGAAAGAAGCTCTTGATGCGCGCGGTGCGCGGAACGATTGCGGTGATGACAGCGGATTGCCACTGGAGGCGGCCTGGATGGAGATCGGGAGTGGAGGTGTTTGTTGTCATGGAACAGGCAAGAGCCTTGACGCACTGCGTGCGGCTTCAGCGAAGCATGCCTTCGGCATGACGTCCGACTTGAAGTCGGACCCACAACGGAAGGAGTCTCTTCTCCGGACCAACCGCTAACCGCCAACCGCGAACCGCTTCTCCATCACTAGTCTCCTGCGAACCGCTCCTCTTTCCACGGATCACCCCTCATGTGATATCCGCGCAGCTCCCAGAACCCGGCTTCATCCCGCTGAGTGAACTGCAGCCCATTCACCCACTTCGCGGATTTCCAGAAGTACAGGTGCGGCACGAGCAATCGCGCGGGTCCGCCGTGATCCGGCTCGAGCGGTTTGCCGTCGTACCGCAATGCGACCATCGCCTTGCCGCCGGTCAGATCATCGATCGGTACGTTGGTGGAATAGCCGCCGTAGGAATGAGCGAGCGTGAACTTCGTCGGCGGCTCCAGGCCGGCTGCCTTCAGCAGATCATCGATCGACACGCCTTCCCAGATCGTGTCGAGCTTCGTCCACTTCGTGACGCAATGAATGTCGCGAGTGAACTGCGTGCGCGGCAGCGCGTTGAACTGCTCCCAGTTCCAGGTCGCGACGGTTCTCGGTCCGACCTTCAACGTGAACGACCACTGATCGAGCGGAATGTACGGCGTCGGTGTCGCTGCCAGCACGGGAAACCCGTCAGTGGCCGACTGACCGGGCGGAATGCGGCCTGCCGTGTCGCGAGGCGGACGTCGGCCACCGAAGCCTCGGGTAGCCATGCGTCTATGCCGAAGCGCGTGTCGCCATTTCGGTCAACACGCGATGCACGAACTGAACGCAGATGGATCCTTCACCGACGGATGACGCCACCCGCTTCACGCTTCCCGAACGCACATCGCCCACCGCGAAAATGCCAGGCAGGGTCGTCTCGGACAGATAAGGCGATCGCTGCAGCGACCAGCCCGTTTGCGCAAGCTCCTCACGCGTCAGATCAGCGCCGGTGCGGACAAATCCCTTGTCGTCAAGCTTCACACAGCCTTCGAGCCACTGGGTGTTGGGTACCGCACCCGTCATCAGGAAGAGATGCGAAATGTCCTCAGTCACTGCGTCCCCATTGGCGCCGCAGAACCAGCTCACACGCTCGAGACGATCACCGCCCTCGATGCCGGTAAGTTCGGTCTGCGGGTGCAGCGTGATGTTCGGATTTTCTTCGATGCGTCGGATCAGATAGCGCGACATGCTGGCCGCGAGGCTCGGGGCGCGGATGACGATGTGAACGTGACGACAGCTGTTCGCGAGAAATACCGCAGCCTGCCCCGCGGAGTTGCCGCCCCCGACGATAACGATCTCATCGTCCTTGCACAGTCTCGCTTCCAGATGCGTCGCCGCGAAATACACGCCCAGGCCGATGAACCGCTGCAGGTTCTCGAGCGGCAGACTGCGGTACTGCGCGCCTGTTGCGACGACGATGCTTCTCGCCCGCAGCACGTGACCATCTTCGAGCTGAATGCCGTAGGGCCAGCGATCGCAGAGCAATCGTTGCGCCTGCCAGCCGATGCCGACGTTGGCGCCGAACTTCTGCGACTGCACGAGCGCTCGCCCCGCCAGCGCCTGACCGGAAATCCCGGTGGGAAACCCGAGGTAGTTCTCGATTCGCGAGCTCGATCCGGCCTGTCCGCCAGGAGCCATCGTTTCGAGCACGAGCACATCGAGACCTTCCGACGCCGCGTAGACGGCTGCGGACAAACCGGCCGGGCCCGCGCCGACGACGATGACATCGCGCACTGCTTCGATGTCGAGCTTCGGATTCATCCCCAGGCATTCGACGATGTCCTGGTTGCGCGGCCGGCGGAAGACTTTCTCTCCGCGGCACACGACGACGGGAAGCTCATTCTCGCGAACGTGAAACCGATCGAGCAGATCCTGCACCGAAGGATCGCTCTCGACATCGACGCTCGTGAACGGATACGCGTTGCGTGTGAGGAACTCGCGCAGTCTCAACGTGCCGCCGCAGTGACGCGAACCGATCAGCATGACGTCGCTCTGCCCGCTGGCGATCAATCCCATCCGTCGCAGGATGAACGCACGCATGAAGATCTCGCTGAGCTCTGCATCGGTCTGCACGAGCTCCCGCAACTGCCCCTCGTCGATCGCGAGGACCGCGCCCGAGTCGACCACACTGATGCGCACGAACCCCTGCGCTCCGCGCAGCGTGCTGATCTCGCCGCCGAAGTCGCCTTTCGTCAGAACGGTAATGCGTCCACCCGCACCCGGCAGCGAGAGGTCGAGGGCACCGTCGAGCACCACGTACATCGGAGCATGGCGCTGGCCAGGTTCCGTAAGCACTTCTCCCGCCCTTGTCTCCACGCGCTTGCCGTGGGGGCACAGCCGCGACAACTGCTGCGCCGAGAGCTTGGGAAACATCTGCGGCCGACGCGATTCGTAGAGAGATTGCGCGGCGGTGGTCACTTCAGGTTGTGTGGCCATGGAATCGGCTGGGGCTAACGCCGCAACGCCGCGTCAACGGCATCGAACAGAGACTGCATCCCGAAGGACACATCCTGGATCCGGCCGTTCAGGAAGAACGTCGGTGTTCCTCGCACGCCGCTGCTGGTGCCGCTGTGCTGATGCTCGCGGACACGCTGCAGATAGATTTCATCGTCCATCTCCGCGGTGTAGCGAGCCATGTCGAGATCGAGACGCTCAGCGTATCCGTGCAACTGTTGCTGCTTCAGATGTCGCTGATTGTCGAACAGCAGGTCGTGCATCTCCCAGAACTTGCCCTGGGCACCCGCGGCCTCGGCTGCCTCCGCGGCATGCAGCGCATGCGGATGGACTTCTTCGAGGGGGAAATGACGGAAGACGAGCCGGATCCGCTCGGCATAGCGCTCGAGCAGCAACTTCACCGCAGGCGCAGCCTGCTTGCAGTTCGGGCACTCGAAGTCGCCGTACTCCACGAGTGTGAGCGGTGCGTGTTCAGGGCCCAGGCGATGATCAACCGCCGTGACGGGGAGGCTGAGCTCGAACGGATGATTGCGGTTCATGGGCGGGTTCCGGGGATTCTTCAGGCTTCGACGATACTACTCGCGCGGCGCAGCAACGATGCCCTGCATTCGCCGCAATGACCCTTCCGCACCGCCGCAGTTACGCGCCAGCGGCGGTCTGCAGCACCTCGCCATGCGTCCGCGCGAACTGGCGCGGCGTCACTCCTGCGTACCGACGGAACGACCGCGAAAAGTGGCTCTGGTCGCAGAAGCCCAGCGTCGCCGCGATCTCGCTCATGCGCCGGTCGCTCGATACGAGGATCTGCTTGGCCCGTTCGATACGAGAGCGAAGCAGAAACTCCATGGGGCTTTCGCCGGTGCTGATCCTGAACAGCCGCGCGAAATGAAAGCGGCTCACACCGACCGCGCGAGCGAGATCTTCGAGCGTGAAGGGATCGCCCAGGTGCTGCTCTATATATGTGAGTGCCAGGCGCAGTGCCCTGCGGCTCAGCCCTCGAACGGGAGGCACTGCTGCATTCTGGTGCAGGAACACCGACGGATGCAGCAGCGGCGAGTGGATCGCGCTGTCATGCGACGGCTCGAAGGAGTGCAGATCGATGCTCATGAGAATGCTGCCATCGTGGACCTCGGGTGTAATGCTGCGTGCAAGCGCGCGATTGCGACACCCTGTAAAGAGAAGCGTCTCTCTCCCCCGATCGGGGGAGTGCCTGGGTGTCGTGCATCATGCGTGCCGGAGAAGACGGCGAGATGACGCCAGCCTTCACGTCGTCACACCCGCGAACGCGGGTTGTCCATCGGAAATGCGCGCTGGCTTGACGAAGATGGACTGTGGGTCCGGCTTCAGCCGGACGTCATCGCGCCAGCGAGAGGCCTTCGGCCTGACGTCCCACTGAAGTGGGACCCACAAGAGCGGAAAGGATGGATTCCCGCTTTCGCGGGAATGACGGAGGAGACGGGAGAATCGGCGCGAGGACAGGAGCACGGACACTCCCACCCTCGCGCCTTCCGGGGGGCCAAAACTTCCAAAGACATCGGCTGCGGTCTACTAGTCTCCTTCCGAACCAACCGCTAACCGCCAACCGCTAACCGCTTCGTTCCTTCAGAACTTCCCGCGCAAGCCCACGAAGTAGCGCTTGCCGAACGTTTCGTTGCCGATCCGGCGATACGGATTGTTGTTCTCGATGCGCTGCTCATCGAGCAGGTTGATTGCCTCGGCGAACACCGTGAAGTTCGGCGTGAAGCTGAAGCTCGCCGACGCATCGAGCGAACCGTAGTCTTCGTTGAACTCGGGCAGGCTGCCGCGGCCGGCCGCCGTGATCAGCCATTCCTCGCGCCAGTTGTACGACGTGCGGACGCTGAACTGCTCGCCTTCGAAGTAGATGGACGCGTTGTAGCTGAGCTCGGAGAGACCGGGGAACGGCAGCAACTCGCCTGTCAGCAGGTTCGTGCCCTTGAAGCCTTCGTCATCGGAGTACGTGACGTTCGCCAGCACACCGAAACCGTTGAACGGCTCGGGCAGGAAGTCGAAGGCGTACTGGCCGCCGGCTTCGACGCCGGTGATCGTGACGGCGTCATTGCCGTTGACCGGCACGATGATCGTGTAGATCGTGCCGTCGACGTCTTCGGGGGTCGCCGTGTTGATGATGAACTGCGAGATCTCCTTGCGGAACAGCGTTGCCGACACGTAGCTCACATCGCTGAAGTACCAGTCGAGCCCCAGGTCGTACTGTGTCGCCTCGAACGGCTGCAGATTCGGGTTGCCGCGCGAGCCCGTCAGGCCCACGAGGTCGGTCGACCGGCGCAGCGCAAGCTGCGAAGGATTCGGGCGCGCCATCACCTTGCCCGCTGTGACGCGGCCGACGAGCTCATCCGTGAGGTTGATCTTCATGTTGAGTGACGGCAGCCACTTTGCATAGCCGCCAGCCTGCTCCGCCTGCGGGAAGGTCACGACCTGGCTGGCGCCGCTGCCCGTCTGCACACGGTTGTAGCCCGACGAGAGCGTGTCCGTATCGACGTAGCGCACACCGAGCGTCGTGCTCACCGGAACGCCGAGCTCGAACTCGAACGACGCCTGCAGATACGCGGCGTTGGTCTTCTCATCCACTGACCAGGTATCGAGATAGTTCTGGAATGTGCCGTTCGTATTCGGGTTGGTGTTCACGCCGTACGGGTCGAGGCCGCCCGGTACGCCGCTGGCAGCAACGGTTGCGTCGTACGTTGCATCGCCGTTGTCGTTCCAGTAGCGGACACCGCCCCCGAAACCGAGGTCGCCGGTCTCGAAGAACTGGATCGAGTTGACACCCGAGTTCGCATCGATGATGCCTGCGATGGTCGCCTGCGAGGCCGCAATGGTCCTTGTGCCGCCGCTGCTCGCCGGCAACGGCGTGCGGCTGCTCAACTGGATCGTGCGCTGATACAGGATGCTGTCCATCGTCAGGTCGCTGTGACGGTAGCCTGCCTTCACCGAAGGCATCCACGCGAGGTCGGGCTTGAACTCGACGTTGAACTCGCCCGACGTTTCGTCCTGCGTGTTCGTGCGCGGATTGAAGACCGCAGCGAGCTGGTTCACGAGTTGGCCAGTCGTGGTGTCGAGGCCGGGGAAAGTGAAATTCGGCGCGCCTTCGCCACCGGTGTAGTCGATGATCGCCCGCGGCACACCGAAGATCGTGGCAGTGGAATTCTTCTCGTCGTTCTGGACTTCCGCGTTCGCGTAAGCCACCCGACCGTCGAGCACGAAGCTGCCGATCTCGTATTTCGCACCGACGGCCGTCGTGTACTGATCGCGCTTCAGCGTGCCGTTGATGTTGCGGTAAGCGAGATCCACCGGGAACTGCGTCGTGCCAATGGCACCGCTGGTGATCTCGATGTGCTCGATGGTGTTGTCGGGGCCGACGACGGTGTTCGCATAGTCGATGATTCCCGAGGAGCCCGAGAGCTGCATCAGCATGCTGCTCACCTCCTCCTTCGCCTCCGTGTAGGTTCCTTCGGCGAACATCGAGAAGTCTTCCGAAGGACGCCACTCGACGACGCCGTTGAACGCGGGACGCTTCGTCTCGCGACGATCGATGATGTAGCGCGGAATTTCAGGAATCCATTCCGGAGTGCCATCGCCGTTGATGTCAGTGTGGCGACCCGGCGGGTTGATCAGCGCACCCTGGGCGTTGCGTGCATTGGGATCGCGCCGGATCCAGCCCGTCGTGCGCGCGTTGTTGCTGTCCAGGTTCCGCTCTTCATAAGTGGCTGACAGCAGCACGCCCAGCGTGTCATTGAAGAATGTGCGGCTGCCGATGAGTGCGAACTTGGGATCATATTCGTCGGCCAGATCGCTGTAGACCATCTGCGCCGAACCGGCGAGGAAGCCGCCGACTGCATCGAAGGGCCGGCGCGTTATCACGCGCACTGTGCCGCCGATGCCGCCCTCGGTCATTTCCGGCGTTGCGGATTTCACGACCTCGAGGCGCGAGATGAATTCGACGGGAATATCGCGGAAGTCCACGTCGCGACCGCCGCCGACCGTCATCGACAACGCGGACGAGCCGTTGATCTCGACGCGGTTCAAGCTGGGATCGGCACCGCGAATGCTGACGCCGCGGCCCTCGCCGTCCTGCCGGCTGATCTGTACGCCCGTCACGCGCTGCAACGCTTCGCTGACGTTCTTGTCGGGGAAGTCGCCGATGTCTTCGGCGGAGATGGCGTCGACGACCTGGATCGAATCGCGCTTCGCTTCGAGCGAGGAACGCAGACCGGCACGAATACCGGTGACGATGACTTCCTCGAGCTCGGTGCTGGCCGGTGTCGATGCCGGTTTCGCCTCCTGCGCAAACGCTGCACTCTGCACCAGTGCCGCAACGGCACACACCGACATGCCAGCGCCCAGGCGCCAGCGACCTTGCTTGGACTTGTCCACGGCTCGATCCCCCTCGCACGTTTGCAGAAGTTCTAATTCGCGTAGAGGTAGCTTTCGGAGCAGCCGAAGCGGTGTGCCCCGCTCTTGCCCCTCTTCCGCGCGCGCGTCACCCTGACACCGGTGACATCGCGTGCAAGAATTTGCGCCTGTTTGAACGAATTTGCAACTTTCTGAACAAAGACGACTAGACTTGCGGGAAACAGATCGAAGGGGGACCTCACCGTGCGCCATCGTTGCCGCATTGCCATCGGCTTGATTGCATTGGGTTTGTTTCAATCGGCAGGGAGCTTGGCAGAGTCGCGTCCGACGCCTCCCCGCGAATGGATTGACCCGTCAACCGGACACCGCGTGATCCGGCTTTCCGATGAGCCGGGCACACGATCGCTCTACTTTCATCAGAACAGCATCACGCCCGATGGCCGGTTCGTGATCGTCTCGGGAAACTCAGGCATCACCGCGGTCGAGATCGCTACGCGTCGCAACCAGCTCATCGTCTCCGGCAAAGCGAATCCGCTGTTCGTCGGACGCAGGACCGGGCTGCTCTACTTCTCACGCATCGAGGATGGAGAAGCCTCGAATGCCAACGACTCAGGCCAGCAGAAGACGACGACGATCTTCGCCATTGCGGCGACCGGCGGCAAAGCGCGCAAGATCGCGACACTCGAGCGCGGGTTCGTCGGCTCCGTGAACGCCGACGAGACACTGCTGCTCGGCGTATACGCGGAGCGCGACTTCGCACTCGAAAGCGGACCGCGCGACCCGCGCTTCGACAACAACTACGCGGCGCTCGGTCGCGACGGCAAACCCCTCACGTTCGCGGAAGCAAAGGAAGTCCGGCTCGACGCACGAGTCGAGGCCGCGATCCCGATGACGATGTTCACGATCGATGTCGCGACCGGAAAGCAGCGCGCCATTCACCAGTCGACCGCCTGGCTGAATCACCTGCAGTTCTCTCCCACCGATCCGTCGCTCATCATGTTCTGTCACGAAGGTCCCTGGCACAAAGTCGATCGCATCTGGACCCTGCGCCTGGGCGACGACAAGCCGCCGCAACTCGTTCACCGGCGCACGATGAACATGGAGATTGCAGGGCATGAGTTCTTCGACATCGACGGCAAGACGATCTGGTACGACCTGCAGACTCCACGCGGCGAAGTCTTCTGGCTTGCGCGCGCGAACGCCGACGGCAGCAATCGTCAGTGGTATCACGTCGAACGCGATCTCTGGTCCGTTCACTACAACATCTCTCCCGACGGCACGTTCTTCGCGGGCGACGGCGGCGATGAAGAGATGGTTGCGAAAGCGAAGGACGGGAAGTGGCTCTACCTGCTCTATCCGGAGCCGATCAAGGATGTGGCCGGCATCTCGGCGCCAGACGCCGAGCATCTCGTTCGTCCGGGCAAGCTGCGTGCGGAGAAGCTCGTCGACATGCGGGCGCATGACTACAGGCTCGAGCCGAATGTGATCTTCACGCCCGATGGCAAGTGGGTCATCTTCCGGTCGAACATGCACGGCGACGCTTACGCATACATGGTCGAAGTCGCGAAGGCAGCGAGCCGGGAATGACCTGGTGCCGAGGCGCCGCGGACTGAGTGCTATGCTCGTGCCCCCTCCATGCACGGCGGCACAACCGTGGAAAGAACTGAGAAACGCGTCGATCGGGCGTCGATTCTGATCGAGGCGTCACCGGAGCGCGTGTATCGCGCGTTCGTCGATCCGTCGGCACTCGCGCAGTGGCTTCCGCCGACCGGCGCGCATGCAATCATCGATGCGTTCGAGCCTCACGCAGGAGGCAGCCTCCGCGTGACACTCGTGTTCGATGCACATCAGGGCAAGACGACGGATAACTCGGATGTCGTGGATGGAAGATTCGTCGAACTCATCCCTGACAAGCGCATCGTGTGGGCGATCGATTTCGTCGCGGACGATCCTGCGTTCGCAGGCACTATGACGATGACATGGACGTTTTCGCCGGAGGGCGCGGGCACGCGAGTCGCGGTCGCTGCGACCGATGTGCCTTCAGGAATCAGGCCGGAGGACCATCAGCAGGGACTGGCGTCGTCGCTCGCGAACCTTGCAGCGTATTGTCAGAGCCGGAATGGATTCCCGCGTACGCGGGAATGACGAGGCGATTTCGTCGTCACACCCGCGAACGCGGGTGTCCATCCGGGGCAAGCGTCGGATCAAGATGGATTCCCGCTTTCGCGGGAATGACGAAGTTCAGGTGCGTGCCGTTCGCAGAATGCTCGAGTCCACACTCCGGACATCAGCGCCGCCCGTCAGCGCGAGACTCACACGAAGCTCGTCTCGCAGGATACCCAGCGCCTGCGTAACGCCGGCTTCGCCTCCCGCCGCGAGCGCATAAAGAAACGTCTTGCCGATGAGGCAGCCGCGAGCTCCGAGCGCCAGCGCTTTGAGAATGTCCTGGCCCGACTGCACGCCACCGTCGAACAGAACTTCGCAGCGGCCCTGAACTGCGTCGACGATCTCCGGCAGCACGGAGATGGTCGATGGCGCGCCGTCGAGCTGACGCCCCCCATGATTCGAAACGACGATGCCGTCGACACCGGCGGCACAGGCATGGCGTGCATCCTCCGCATCGAGGACGCCCTTGATGATGAGCTTGCCCGGCCAGGCCTTGCGGACCCACTCGATGTCGGCCCACGTCACCGTCGGATCGAACTGCGAAGCGATCCAGGCGGAGAGCGTCGTGAGCGAACCACCGGACCGCTTCATCAGGTCTTCGAGATTGCCGAACGTCCGGCGGCGCCCGAACAACACCTTCAATCCCCACGCCGGCTTGGTGGCGACGTCGAACAGATTCCCGAACGTCAGCTTCGGCGGAATGCTCAGACCGTTCTTCGCGTCGCGGCGCCGCAGACCCATGATGGGCAAATCGACCGTCAGGACGAGCGTCGAGCACTGCGCCGCTTTCGCCCGCTCGATCAGCTCCATGTTGAAGCTGCGCTCGCGCATCAGGTAGATCTGGAACCAGAAGGGCTTCTTCGTCACGCTGCGCACGTCCTCGATCGAACAGATCGACATCGTGCTCAGGCAGAAAGGGATCCCGAACGCCTCGGCCGCGCGGGCACCCAGCATCTCGCCGTCCGCATGGAACAGGCCGGTCAGCCCCGTGGGTGCAATGGCGAGCGGAATTGCCGCCGGCTCACCGAGCAATGTCGTTGCGAGCGCCTGCTTCGAGACATCGACCATCACACGCTGGCGAAACGCGAGTGCTTCGAGATCGTGGCGATTGCGCCGGAACGTCACTTCATCGTACGAGCCGCGATCTGCGTACTCGAAGATCGCGCGCGGAATACGCCGCCGCGCGCGTTCGCGCAGGTCGGCAATGCTGTTGATGACCGTCATGACAACCGATGAGTCCCGTTCAATGTTCGTCGCGCCGTCCGGCCCGGATCACTCTTCTTATAAGGCGGACGCACGACAGCGCGCAAAGCGCCGATGCTTCGCGTGCGGATCCTGTGTAGCATGCGAATCGGTCATATACAATCATTTCCGATAAACTTCGGTCACGACGCCGGGCACCAGACCCGGCCTTGCTGGGGGACGACGATGACACGACGGGGGCTTTCGTTCGCGGCACTCGCATTGGCGATGGCATTGCCAGCCGCTTTGATCGGCTGCGGCTCGCGCGATGCGACGAACGCGTCAGAGCGAGTGCGCATCGGCATCGTCGCGAAGTCACTCGGCAACGGCTTCTTCGATGCCGTCCACAAAGGCGCGGCTGAAGCAGCGGGGCCGCTCGACGTCGATCTGATCTTCACCGGCCCGACAACACCGACGGCGGAAGGACAGATCGAAGTCGTGAACGCGCTGATCGCTCAGCGCGTCGATGCGATCGCAATCTCCGCCAACGATCCCGATGCCGTCGTACCGGCACTGCAGCGCGCAGCACAGCGCGGCATCAAGGTAATCTCGTACGACTCCGCAGTCGCGGAAGCAGGACGCGTCGCGCATCTCGCACCGTCATCGGATCAGCTCATCGGTGAAACAGTCGCGCAACTCGCGGCCGAACTGGCACCGGGTGGCAAGGGCAAGATTGCTGTCGTTTCCGCAACACCGACGTCGACGAACCAGAACGCCTGGCTCGCGCAATTGAAGCAGGCGCTGACTGCGCATCCGGGACTGGAACTGGCCGCAGTCGCCTACGGCGACGATGTTTCTGACAAGTCGTATCGTGAGACCACAGCACTCCTGCAGCAGCATCCCGATCTCGCAGTGATGATCTCACTCAGTTCCGTCGGCATCGTTGCAGCTGCCCGCGCCGTCGAAGATCGCGGTCTCACAGGCAAGTTGCCAGTGACCGGTCTCGGCTTACCTTCCGAGCTCGCCGGCTACGTCAAGCGCGGCGTGGTCCCGAAGTTCGCCATCTGGAATCCGATCGACCTCGGCTACGCCACGACGCAGATCGCGGCCCGGATTGCCCGTGGCGAAAGCATCTCCCAGCCGATCTCGATCGAGCGCCTGGGCAGCGTGACGTTCGATGCGAATGGCGTCGGTGCGATGGGCAAGCCGTTTGTATATGACGCGAGGAATATTGATGAGTTTGCGGGGGTGTTCTGATGGGAATGGAGGCGACCTGTCGCTCACGCGAAAGCGGGAGCCCATCTTTTCCGGATGGATTCCCGCTTTCGCGGGAATGACGGGGTTCCAATGCTCCGCCTCGCAAACATCCGCAAATCCTTCGGCGGCGTCCACGCTCTCCGCGACGCAACGCTGACCCTGCACGCCGGCGAAGTCACGGCGCTGATCGGTGAGAACGGCGCGGGCAAGTCGACGATCGTGCGGATCATCGGGGGATTGCATCAACCCGACGCCGGCGAGATTCAGCTCGACGGACGCACTGTGCGCATCACCGATGCGCACCACGCAAGGTCACTCGGCATCAGCATCGTCCACCAGGAATGCGTGGTGTTCGACAACCTCTCGGTTGCCGAAAACATCTGCATTCACGCACGTCCGCAGCGCCACGGACTCGTATCGTGGCGACAGATGCGCGAACGCGCCAAGACCATGCTTCGACAGCTCGACGCAACGTTCGATCCCGACCTGCCTGCGGGTCGGTTGAGCATCGCGCAGAAGCACATCGTGCAGATCGCGCGCGCCCTCGACAGCGACGCCAGGGTGCTCGTTCTCGATGAACCGACCGCAGCGCTGTCGCATCGCGAAGCGGAAGACCTGTTTCGCATTACGCGGCAGCTCACAGGCGACGGGTGTGCGGTGCTCTTCATCAGTCATCGCTTCGAGGAAGTCTTCTCGCTCGCGCATCGCTACTCAGTGTTTCGCGACGGAGCCGCGGTGGACGCCGGACGGATCGATGAAGTCGACACCAACGTCCTCGTGAAGCTGATGGTCGGGCGGGCAGTCGAACCATCGGTGTCGGGACATGCAGCGCCGTCGGAGACCGAACTCCTGCGTGTCGAGGGACTGTCGCGCCGGGGCGAGTTCAACGGCATCTCGTTCTCCGTGCGCCGAGGCGAGGTCCTGGGAATCTATGGCCTCGTTGGAGCGGGTCGGAGCGAAGTCGCGCATGCGCTCTTCGGGCTGTCGACAGTCGACAGCGGAAGGATTCTGATCGATGGCATGCCCGTCACGATCGCCAGCCCCACCGACGCCGTTCGTCACGGACTCGCCTACGTCCCGGAAGACCGCCAGACCGAGGGCGCCATCCTGTCGCTCTCCATCGCTGCGAATGTCTGCCTGCCCAGCCTGCAGGCGCTCGCACCGCAAGTCATTTGCAAGCGCGATCGCGAATCCGCCTTCGCGCAGAAATGGATCGACTCGCTGTCGGTGAAGACGCCGGGTCCCGATCAGCTCGTCGGCGCGCTGTCCGGAGGCAACCAGCAGAAGGTCGTGCTCGCTAAATGGCTGGCGAGGCAGCCGCGCATCCTCATCGTCGACGAACCCACCAAAGGCATCGATGTCGGCGCGAAGGCAGCCGTGCACGCGGTAATGCGCGAGTTCGTCGCGAAAGGTCACGCCGTCGTGATGATCTCGTCTGAGCTACCCGAGGTCCTCAACCTTTCGGATCGCGTGCTGGTGATGCGGCGAGGTCGAGCACGAGGCGTCTTCGAGCGCGAGGCGGCAACGCCAGAAGCCATTGTCCGGGCGGCAACAGATGCTTAGTCGCGATCTCCGGCTCGGCATCGCGACGCTCCTGCTGTTCGCCGCGGTCACGGCCGCTTTTCCGCAGTTCGCCCGCCCCGACAATCTCGCTGGCGTGCTGAACGACAGCGCGATTCTCATCCTGCTGGCGCTCGGACAGATGCTGGTGATCCTGACGCGCGGCATCGATCTCTCCGTCGCGGCCAATCTCGCGCTCTGCGGCATGATCGCCGCGCTGTTCAATCGCCATTTCCCTGACGCGGGCGCCCTGTCGACGGTCGCGATCGCACTGGTTTGCGGCGCCCTGCTCGGTGCGTGCAACGGCCTGCTCGTGTGGAAGCTGCGCCTGCCGCCGATCGTCGTCACGCTCGGCACGATGTCGATCTTTCGTGGCGCGATCTACCAGTTGTCGGGCGGCGTATGGGTCAACGACAACGAAATGTCGCCGGCCTTCCTCGATCTCGTGCGCTATCGCTTCCTGGGGCTGACTACGCTCGCGTGGACTGCAGTCATCGCAGCGCTCGCCGCCTTCATCTGTCTGCGATACCTGCGCACGGGTCGCGACCTCTACGCAGCGGGCGGAAATCCTTCAGCGGCGACCGCGGCGGGCATCGACCCCGGTCGCATGCAGTTCATCGCGTACACGATCTGCGGTGCGATCGCCGGTGTGTGCGGCTATCTCTGGGTCGCGCGATTCGCGGTTGCCTACACCGACATCGCGCTGGGTTTCGAGCTCGAAGTGATCGCAGCCTGCCTCATCGGCGGCGTCGCGATTGCTGGAGGCATCGGTACCGTCACCGGCGTCCTGCTCGGCTGTCTCTTCATCGGCGTGATCCGCAACGCCCTGCCGCTCGTCGGCATCTCACCGTTCTGGCAGATGTACATCAATGGCGTCGTCATCACTGTCGCGGCACTGATGAGTGCACGCCAGCGCACCGAGAAGCGATCGATTCTCGAAGCGGAGCGTGCATGAAGGCGGCTGCGTGGCTGCGCTGGGAATCGATGCTCGCGCTCGTCCTCGTCGGCGAGTTCGTCGTGTTCTCGATGCTGACACCTTACTTCCTCGATCCGCTGACATTGTCAGATGCGACGTTCAGCTTCACGGAACGCGCCGTGATCGCGTTGCCGCTCGCGCTCGTGATCATCAGCGGCGACATCGACATCTCCGTCGCGGGGATCATTGCGCTTGCCTCGGTCGCGATGGGACTCGCCGCGGCAGAAGGCGTACCGACCGGAGGACTCGTAGCCATCGGACTCGCAACGGGTCTCGCTGCCGGCATCATCAACGGAGCATTGGTTACGATCGGCCGCGTTCCGTCCATCGTCGCCACGATCGGCACGATGTCTTTGTTTCGCGGGATCGCCTATGCGGTGCTCGGCGATCGGGTACTGAAGAACTATCCCGCGTCATTCACCCATCTCGGCCAGGGCTATGTGTTCGGTCTCGTTTCGTACGAGCTGTGCATCGTTGTCGTGCTCGCACTGATTGCGGGCGTGGTTCTGCACTTCACGCGCTGGGGCCGCTGCATCTACGCCATCGGATCGAATCCGGTCGCCGCCCGCTTCTCGGGCGTCGCCGTGAATCGCTATCGCCTCATGCTGTTCGCCGCAACCGGGATGTGCAGCGGACTGGCGGCAGTGCTCCTGACGTCGCGACTCGGATCGACACGCCCGTCCATCGCACAGGGATGGGAGCTCGAGATCATCGCGATGGTGATCCTCGGCGGCGTCTCCGTCTGGGGCGGCAAAGGGACCATTCCTGGTGTGCTGATGGCGGCGGTCGCGCTCGGCATCTTCGGCTTCGGTCTGAGCCTGCTGAACATTCCCGGTATCGTCATGTCGATCTTCGTCGGCGCGCTGCTGATTGCCGTCGTTGCGGTTCCCGCGATTGGAGAGCGATTGCGCATCGGAGCACGACCGTGATGCGGCTCGTGCCGCTGCTGCTCCTGGCGCCGGCAATCGTCGATGCGCAGACATTTGATCTGACGCGCACGGAGAGCTACGACGACCGGCGCGGCTACGGGTTCGAGACATCGGTGCCGACTGCATTCTCGATCCGCGCCGCCGAGGGCAACTACCGTGTGACAGTGGAGTTCGCCGACGCTGCATCAGCCCGATCGGCCAGAATCCTCGCGGAAACCCGGCGGCTGATGATCGAGCCCGACAGCGGGCCTGAGAACGCGACACGCAGCTTCATCGTGAACATTCGCAATCGCTCGCTTCCGCCGCTGCCGGAGAATGCGCCGGGCGGGACCCAGGTCCGGCTGAATCCTCGTGAGCTCGAGACGTTCACATGGGACGACCGGCTGACGCTCGACTTCACCGGCGCGCGTCCTCGCTCCGTGACGATCGAGCGCGCCAACGTGCCGACTGTCTATCTCGCCGGCGACTCAACGGTCACCGACCAGCAAGCGGCACCGTCCGCGAGCTGGGGACAGATGCTGCCGCGGTTCTTCAAGCCCGATGTCGCGATCGCGAATCACGCCGAGTCCGGCGAGACGCTGAAGTCCTTCATGACTGGGCTGCGCCTCGACAAGATCCTCTCGACACTGCAGCCGGGCGACTGGCTGCTGATCCAGTTCGGCCACAACGATCAGAAAGCGCAGTGGCCGCAGACCTACGCCGAGGCGGCGACAACGTATCGCGACTATCTTCGTGCCTACATCGGCGAAGCACGACGACGGGGCGCGACGCCGATCCTGATCACATCACCGGAACGGCGCCGCTTCGACGACGGCGGCCACATCGTGAACAGTCATGGTGATTATCCGGAGGCGGTTCGCGCAGTTGCCCGGGAAGAATCCGTCGCGGTGATCGATCTCTGGTCGGCTAGCAAACAGTTCTATGAATCGCTCGGCCCACAACGCGCGCCCCGCGCCTTCGCCGACGAAGGTCGCGATCTCACTCATCACAGTGACTACGGGGCGTATGAACTGGCAAGGCGGGTTGTGGAGGGGATGCGGGCGGCGGACGCGCGATTGACGGGTCATTTGGCCGAGCAGCTGGAGACAGATGGATCCCCGCGTGCGCGGGGATGACCGATCGACGGCGGCGTCTCGCCGCCTTGATCGGTCAACTACAATCATAATATTTCATTTTCGATCACAAACTGCCATGATCGGCCGGCATCGAAACAGCAGGCCGGCAGACGCCTGTAGAGGCGCGAACCGGGCCATATCACCGGAGGGGGTCATGTCGAAAGGATCGAAGAAGATTTCGTGCGCCGTGAAGGCGTTGTCGCCGGCACTGGTCCTGGCAATCTCATCTGCTGCGGCGCAAGAGGCATCGACTCCGAACGGAGCGGCCAATGGCGCCAATCTCGAAGAAGTCGTCGTCACCGGCTATCGCGCGAGTCTCGAGAGCGCCCTGGCCGAAAAGCGCGAACAGAGCGGCGTCGTCGACGTCATCAAGGCCGAGGACATCGCGGACTTTCCGGACTCGAACCTCGCCGAATCGATCCAGCGGGTGCCAGGTGTTTCGATTTCCCGGGTCGCCGGTGAAGGCAAGGCGATCACCGTTCGCGGTTTGAATCCCAGCTTCACGCGCGTTCGCATCAACGGGATGGAAGCGCAGAGCGCGGCGAGCGGCACGGTCAGTGACCGCGGCGCGAATCTCGGCCGCGGCTTCGACTTCAACGTCTTTGCGTCCGAGCTGTTCAACACGATCGCCGTTCGCAAGACCACCTCGGCGGAAATCGTCGAAGGCTCGCTCGGTGCGACGGTCGACCTGACGACGGCACGGCCGTTCGACTTCCCCGGCCTCACGTTCGTCACGAGCGTGCAGGGCAACTACAACGATCTGTCCGAAGACGTTGAGCCGCGCTTCTCGGCGCTGATCAGCAACACGTGGGCCGACGGCAAGTTCGGCGCACTCGCGTCGATCGCCTACACCGAGCGCCACTACTTCGAAGAAGAATTCGGCTCCGGCGGCTGGAATCCGGCCACCGTCGACGGCGGCTTCTGCACGCCTGTCGGCCGCACGCCGCAGAATCCGGCGAACGATCCGGTTCGCGGCACTGACGCGGCGAATTGTGCCACCGGTGTCGAACGTCCAGCCGCAAACGACCCTTACTACGACCTCGTGAACCGCAGCACCGTATTCCTGCCCCGCCTGCCTCGTTATGGCCGCTTCGAGCACGACCAGGAACGGCTCGGTGTCAGCGCCTCGCTGCAATGGCAGCCCGCCGACTCGACACTCTTTACGCTCGACGCGCTCTACAGCGACTACGACGTGAAACGCGAGGAAAGCTGGCTCGAAGGCTTCTCGTTCGCGCGCGCGATTTCCCAGAACGGCAAGCCGCAGACGGCGATCCGCTTCGCCGAACTGATCCCCGTCGGCGTGAGCAATACACAGGGCACAAACTTCGGGCTGGACGTCTTCGACATCGGCCTCGGCACCTTCGAGGGCGTCGACGTGCGCGCCGATACGCAGCACGATGAGTGGAAGAGCGAGTTCATGCAGTTCACGCTCACCGGATCGCACGAGTTCAGCGATACGCTGCGGCTGAACATCGTCGCGGGCCAGTCGACGAACAATCTCGATCAGCCGGTGCAGACGACCATCATGTTCCAGCGGCCGAACGCGGGCATGACGATCGATTTCACCCAGGATCGCGACCGCCCGACCTTCACGCACGATTTCGACGTGACTGATCCCGCGCAATACACGTTCGGCGCGGGCAATGCCGAAGTCCGCATGACGCCGCTTTGGGTCGAGAACGAATACCGCACAGGCGACGCCAGTCTCGCGTGGACGTGGGCCGACGACATGACACTGAAGTTCGGCGCGCGCTTCACGGAGTTCGACTACGACATTCACGCCAAGGCGCGTCCGAACAACTTCCTCGTGCCGGATCTCACTACCGCGCAGCTCACCGATGTGACGCGTCTCGTGACCGGCTTTGGTGACGGCGGTCTCTCGGGGCGCTTCCCGTCGTCGTGGCTCACGACGGACTACGACAAGTTCATCGATCAGTACGACATCTACAGCGGCACCGGCCTGTGGGTACTCGGCGGCTCGGAGCTTCCCGGACCGCGCGGCAATATCCGGCACCTGACGGAGAAGGACACCAGCGTCTATCTGCAGCAGGACTTCCGCTTCGATGTGTTCGGCATCCCGCTGCGCGGCGATATCGGCGTGCGCTATGTGCTGACCGACCTGGAATCGACCGGCTATCAGGTCGCCACGACTCCCGTGCAGGTCACCGTCGATCACGACTACGGCGAGTTCCTGCCGGCATTGAATCTGGCCGCGGAGCTCAGCGACGAACTGATCGGTCGCTTCTCCGTCGCACGTGTGATGTCGCGGCCTGAGATCGGGTTCCTGACACCTGGCGGCGCTGTGAATCTGACGGGCACACCGGGCGTGAGCTCGGGCAATCCGTTCCTCGAACCGATCCTCGCGACGACGTACGACGTGTCGGTCGAGTGGTACTTCGCGGAAAGCTCGCTGCTGGCGCTGGGTCTCTTCTACAAGGACATCGAGACGTACATCCAGAACCAGTCGCAGCAGATGAGCTTCCGCGAGACCGGCCTGCCGCTCGCGCTGCTGATCGGCACGAATCTCGATCCCGACAACACACCGTTCACCGTGAGCCGTCCGGTCAACACCCCAGGCGGTCCGCTGAAGGGCTTCGAGATCAACTACCAGCAGGCCTTCTCGTTCCTGCCGGGCTGGATGAGCAACTTCGGCGCGTTGCTGAACTACACGTGGGTGGATTCCGAGATCGAGTACTACCTCGCGCAGAGCGCAACGACCACGACGCGCGACGATCTGCTCGGCCTGTCGAAGAACGCATACAACGCGACGGTCTACTGGGAGAACACGACTGTCAGCGCCCGCTTGTCGGCATCGTATCGCGACAAGTTCCTCGAAGCGCTGCCGGCGAACAATCCGCTGCAGGACGTCGAGGGCACGGACGAGATGCTGACCTTCGATGCCTCCGCTTCGTGGAGCCTCAACGACCAGTTCAAGCTGACTTTCGAGGCGCTGAACCTGTTCGATGAGTACAAGCGGCAGTACATTGACTCCGACCGCGACAGCACGTTCGTGTATGGCCATACGGGCCGGCAGTTCAGCCTGGGCGTGCAGTACCGGTTCCAGTAGGAGACTGCAGCGAGACCCGCATGACGACCCATGCATTCCGTATGAAGCTCAAGCCCGGCGTCGTGGAAGAGTATCGACGCCGGCACGACGAGATCTGGCCGGAGCTGTCACAGCTGCTGACGGACTCCGGCATCTACGATTACTCGATCTTCCTCGATGAGGAAACGCTGCACCTCTTCGCGGTGCTGAAGCTCACGCCCGACAATCAGCGCGAGGCGCTGCCGCGGCATCCTGTGATGCAGCGCTGGTGGAAGTACATGGCCGATCTGATGGAGACGCATCCGGACAATCGTCCGCGCGAATGGCCGCTGCAGCCGCTGTTCCATCTGGATTGATTGTGTGAATACTGGCAGCGTGTGCGAATGAACGTACCGAGGACCTGACGTGCCGAATCTTGCCCATGGCATCGATGCCGCCGATGTCGAGCGTCACATCCAGCTTCTGATCAGCAACCTGGTGGACATCAAGGACAGCTCCGGAGAGTTCCTGCTGCGCCTCGACGACGGCCGGGTCATCGATACCAAGGGCTGGAACGACTGGGAATGGACGCACGGCGTCGGCCTGTACGGTATCTACAAGTACTACCAGCTCACGAACGGCGCGCGCTGCCTTGCGATCATGCAGAGCTGGTTCCGCGACCGCTTCCACAGCGGTACGCCGACGAAGAACATCAACACGGTCGCCGCTTTGCTGACGCTCGCATACCTTTACGAGGAGCACGGCGACAAGACTTACCTGCCCTATCTCGACACCTGGGCCGAATGGGTGATGCACGGCCTGCCGCGCACGCAGGAAAACGGCTTCCAGCACATCGTGTTCAACTCCGAGAACCCGCAGCAGCTCTGGGACGACACGCTGATGATGAGCGTGTTGCCGCTGGCGAAGATCGGCAAGCTGCTGAATCGTCCGGCGTACGTCGAAGAGGCCCGGCGGCAGTTCATGGTGCACATCAAGTACCTCGTCGATCGCAAGACCGGTCTGTGGTTTCATGGCTGGACGTTCCAGGGCCACCATCACTTCGCCGAAGCGCTCTGGGCGCGTGGCAATTGCTGGGTCACGATCGCGATCCCGGAGTTCATCGAGCTGCTGGATCTGCAGCCCGGCGATTCGTTGCGTGAGTTCCTGCTCGAAACACATGTCGCACAGATCGACGCGCTGGTACGCCACCAGGATAAGAGCGGCCTGTGGCACACGCTGATCAACGATCCGAACTCCTATCTCGAAGCTTCCGCCACCGCGGGATTCGCCTACGGCATCCTCAAGTCCGTGCGGAAGCGCTACATCGACGCGAAGTACGAGGACGCGGGCGTCCGCGCCCTCAAGGCCGTCATCGCGAACATCGCTCCTTCCGGCGAACTGCGGAACGTGTCGTTCGGCACCCCGGTCTTCGATGACCTGGATGGCTATCGCAAAGTGCCGCTGACGTCGATGCCGTATGGGCAGGCGATGGCGATGCTGGCGCTGGTGGAGTTCAAGAGGGCGTTCATCTGAGCATCAACGTCGTCACCCCCGCGCAAGCGGGGGGTCCATCCTTCCCTGGCTTCCGATGGATTCCCGCTTTCGCGGGAATGACGAGAAGCCCTGACCTGGTCATTTCATAGCTCACAGTCACCTCCATGCGCCCCGTCCGCTTCGGCCACTATCTCGCCTACGGCTCCAACGATTTCCTCGGTGCCGGCGCGATGGCCGTCATCAGCGGCTGGATCCTGTTTTTCTATACGACGTTCTGTGGGCTCACGCCGGTGCAGGCGGCGGCAATCTTCGCTATCGCGCGGTTGTTCGATGCGGTGGCAAGCCCGCTGATCGGCTATCTGTCCGATCATTTCCATCGCACGCGGCTCGGCAGGAAATTCGGTCGCCGGCGCTTCTTCGTGCTGCTGGCCGTGCCGTTGCTGCCGAGCTTCGCGTTGATGTGGATCGAGGGTCAGAGCTTCTGGTACTACCTCGTCACATACGTCTTCTTCGAAGTCGTGTATGCGATGGAGCTGATTCCGTACGAGACGCTCGCCGCGGAGATGTCGCCCGACTACAAGGTGAAGGCCAAGTTCGCGGGTGCACGCATCCTCTGCGGGCAGATCGCCGCGATCCTGGCAGGTGTCCTGCCTGGCCGGATCATCGAGCACTTCGGCAAGCAGTCGGCCGAGACGTTCCTGTACCTGGGCATCATCTTCTCGGTCATCTTCATGCTGGTTGCACTGGCCGTCTTCACGTTCAGCTGGGAACGACCGCGCGAAGAGATCGAAAGCATCGCCAGCGAAGATCATGTTTCGCCGTTGCGCAGCCTGCGTCGCCTCTATTCCGATCTCTGGGCGACGATGCGCATTCGCGCGTTCCGGTTGCATCTCGGCATGTATCTCGGCGGCTATATCAGCCAGGACATATTCAACGCTGCGTTCACGTACTTCGTCGTGTTCGCGCTCGGCAGCACGGTGGTCGCTGCATCCAACTATCTTGGAGCGATGGCATTTGCCCAGTTGCTCTCCGTCGCTGTCTTCATTCCGATGTGCCTGCACTATCACCCCGCGCCTTCGTATCGAATCGCGGTATCGCTGTTCGGCGTCGCCGTGCTCGGATTTCTGGCGCTGCATCACGCTCAGCCCGCGCAGGCCTGGTGGATCTATGTGCCCGTGCTCGTGGCGGGCCTCGGCCGGGGCGGCCTCAACTACATTCCCTGGAACGTCTACAACTACATGGCTGACGTCGACGAGATCGTGACGGGCCGGCGTCGCGAGGGTGCGTTCGCGGGCGTGATGACCTTCGTGCGCAAGACCACACAGGCCGCTGCGGTAATGGGCGTCGGTTTGATCCTGCAGGCAGGCGGGTTCGTGGCCGGCAGTGCGACGCAGTCGTCCGAAGCTGTCACCACGATTCTCATCGTGATGGGACTCGGCACGCTGACGTTGCTCACGTTCGGCTTCTTCGTGTCGCTGCGCTTCCATCTGAACCGGGAGACGCACGAAGTCCTGATGGGCGAGATCAAACGCTTCAAGGAACAACCCGGCACCGAGCCGACGCCGGAGAACCGGCGCATCGTGGAAGATCTGTCGGGGTGGCCGTATGAGCGGTTGTGGGGGCGCGGGGCGGCGGCCAACCCTCCTCAGTCATTCCCGCGTACGCGGGAATCCATGCCTTAGATGGAGATGGACACCCGCGTTCGCGGGTGTGACGAAAGGTCGGCGATACTCTCGCCGCTCGAATACCAAAGGAAGCCCTGATGCTCAAAGCCATCGCGACGACCGCCCTGATCCTTCTGCCCACGGCATTCGCCATCGCGGCACCGACGCGCATCACGAGCCCCGACGGGCGCGTTGTCGCAGTGTTCGACGTGAGCACCGAAGGCTCGCCTCGCTACTCCATCGAGCTCGCCGGCAAACCTCTACTGCAATCCTCGAAGCTGGGTCTCGTGCGAGACGACGCCGACTTCACTCGCGCATTGCGGCTCACGTCAGTATCCGCATCGGAATCCGTCGTCGATCGCTACGAGCTGCTGACCTCGAAGCGCCGGCTCAACGAGTATCGGGCGAATCGCCAGGTCGCATCGCTGCAGACCGCAGCGGGCCAGAAGCTGGAGATCGTCTTCCAGGTTTCGAACGACGGCGTGGCCTTCCGCTATCGGTTCCCCGAAACGAGCTCGCGGGTGCATCGGCTCAGCGAAGAGACCTCGTCGTTCAACTTCCTGCCCGGCACGATGACCTGGCTGCAGCCGATCGCGGCGGCGAAGACGGGCTGGAGCGAAACCAATCCCTCCTACGAGGAGATCTACGATCGCGAGTGGATCGTCGGCACGCCCTCGCCGACCGGCGCCGGCTGGGTTTATCCCGGACTCTTCCGCAGCGGCGACACCTGGCTGCTGATCAGCGAGACGGGACTCGATCGCAACTACCCAGGCACACGACTGAAAGGCACCTGGCGCAGCACCGAATACCGCGTCGGCTTCCCGGATCCACTGGAGCATTTCCAGAACGGTCCGGTGAATCCGCAGTCGACGCTGCCCTGGCAGACACCGTGGCGACTCGTCGTCGTCGGCAGCCTGAAGACGATCGTCGAATCGACACTCGGCACCGATCTCGCGGACAAGCCCGCGCCTGGCGCCAAAATCCCCGGACCGGGTCCGGGCAAGGCTTCCTGGAGCTGGCCATTGCTCGGCGATCCGCTCACGACCTACGACACGCAGAAGCGCTTCATCGACTATGCGGCGGACATGGGCTGGCGCTACACGCTGATCGACAGCATGTGGGACCAGCAGATCGGCGATGCGAAGATGAAGGAACTCGTCGACTACGCCCGCACGCGCAACGTCAGCGTTCTTGCCTGGTACAACTCGGCCGGTGACTGGAACACGGCGCCGCAAACGCCACGCGGGCTGCTCCTCACGCGAAAGGATCGCGAACGCGAATTCACCCGCGTGAAGGCGCTGGGCGTCGTTGGGCTCAAAGTCGACTTCCTGCCTGGAGACGGCCAGTCCGCCATCGCGTACTACCACGACATTCTCGAAGATGCCGCCCGCTTCGGACTGCTGATGAATTTCCACGGTTCGACGCTCCCGCGTGGCTGGCAGCGCACCTATCCGAACCTGATGACGATGGAAGCGGTGCGCGGGCTCGAGTTCGTGACGTTCGAGCAGAAGAACGCCGAGGACGAGCCGACGCACGCCGCGATGCTGCCGTTCACGCGCAACGTGTTCGATCCAATGGACTTCACGCCCGTCGTGCTCGATCGCATCAACAACATCGAGCGGCGCACGAGCAGCGCCTTCGAGCTGGCGCTGTCGGTTCTGTTCACCTCGGGTATCACTCACTACGCGGAGATTCCCGAAGGCATGGCACGCGCCCCGGACTACGTGCGCGAATTCATGAAGGGTGTCCCGAGCGTCTGGGACGAGGTGAAGTTCCTGGATGGCTTTCCCGGCCGCTACGTCGTGCTCGCTCGTCGCAGCGGCAAGCGGTGGTATCTGTGCGGGATCAATGCGGAGAAGGAATCGCGAAGCGTGACGCTGAGGCTCGATGAGCTCGGCGTGAGCAAGGGCACGCTGATCACCGATGGACCGGGTGGGAACCTGTCGTTCCGGACGCAGAGCATGCAGGTTGAGCGCGGCAAGGCGCTCGAGCTGACGATCGCGGCACGAGGTGGGTTCGTGGTGACGGCGGAGTAGGCGCCACACTCGTCATTCCCGCGAACGCGGGAAATGACGAAGCAGAGTGGATTCCCGCTTTCGCGGGAATGACGATGCTGATCGCCTGTCGGCGATAACGTCCCGCTAAAGCGGGACCCACAGTCGAAGCCTCAGACGATTCCGCCCCCGAAGCTCAGGTTCGCCGGCCTGCGCGCCGCACAGGCCGCGCGATAACCGCTGCTGCGATAGGTGCCGATCGGATCGATCGCCGCGCCGCGACGCATGCGGGCCATCGCGAGGATCGGCTGGACGTCGGTCGTGAACGCACGTTTGAGCGTGTGCGAGGCCATGAGCGCATCGTTGTCCTGCTGGTACTCATCGAGTGTGCGGCGATCGACGAGCAGGGACTGCGCGTACGCCCGCTGCAGCTCGATCGCGCTGCTCATGAGGCTCTCGACGGGGTCAGTGACGTTGTGCGACTGGTCGAGCATATGCGCGAGCGCGAGGTCCGGCGTCTTGCGCCATTGAGCATCGACGAGCTCGTTGAAAATCAGGAACAGCCGGTACGGGTCGATCGATCCCGCATCGAGGTCGTCGTCACCGTACTTCGAATCGTTGAAATGGAAGCCGCCGAGACGGCGCGCATGCACGAGCCGGCTCACGATCATTTCGATATTCACATTGGGCGCGTGATGGCCGAGGTCGACGAGGCAGAATGCCTTCGGACCGAGCGTCTGCGCCGCCATCAGTGAACTGCCCCAGTCCTGGATCACCGTCGCATAGAACGCCGGCTCGTACATCTTGTGCTCGATGAGCAGCCGCCAGTCCGAAGGCAACGCTGCGTAGATCTTTGCAGCAGACTCGAGATACCGCTCGTACGCACGCGCGAGGTTCTGCTGGCCCGGGAAGTTCGCTCCGTCGCCGATCCACAGCGTCAGTGCTTTTGAGCCGAGCTGCGCACCGATCTTGATGCACTCGATGTTGTGCGCGATTGCCTGCTCTCGTACCGCGGGATCGGTATGCGTCAGGCTGCCGAACTTGTAGGACTGCGTCTGCCCGGGACGATCCTGGAACGTGTTCGAGTTGACCGCGTCGAAGCCGAGCTTCAGCTCATCGGCGCAGGCTTTCAGCCCCGCGATGTCGCCCGTCTGGTCCCACGGAAAGTGCAGCGAGACTCGCGGCGTCGCACCGGTCAATCGCTGGATCACGGAACAGTCTTCGAGCTTCTCGAAAACAGAGCGAGGCTCACCGGGCTGCGGAAAGCGCGCGAACCGGGTCCCGCCAGTGCCGACACCCCACGAAGGAATCGCGACTTCGAATGCAGCCACGGCGTTCGTGACCGAGTCGATCTCGATACCGTTGCGCGTGAGCAGCTCGCCCAGGCGCTGATAGTCCTGCTCGAGATCCGCCTGCAGGCGTGCGTTCGCTTGCTCGATCGCACGCGCCTGGATGAACGTGGCTGCGGGATTTCCCGTCATGACCTACCCCCTCGTCGTCCGGGGCCCGTCATGTCGTAACGACCGCGGGCCGCTCGATGTCGTCAGCGCGTGAATGCCTGGGCATTCCCCGCATCGACGTTGATGATGTTACCCGTCGATTTCGCCGAGCGCTCCGAGGCAAACCACGCGACGGCTTCCGCCACGTCCTCGGGATACACGCTGCGCTTCAACAGGCTGCGCTCACGATAAACCGATTCGAGCTCGTCGGTGCTGGTCTTGTACTGCTCGGCGCGCTGCTGGGCCCATTCGCCCTGCCAGATGCGCGAGCCGCGCAATACGGCGTCCGGATTCACGACGTTCACACGAATGCCCGCGACTGCGCCTTCGAGCGCGAGGCAGCGTGCCAGATGCAGCTCGGCGGCCTTGGCTGTGCAGTACGCAGCCGCACCAGCCGACGCAGCCAGAGCATTCTTGGAGCCGATGAAGACGATCGATCCGCCGATGCCCTGCGCTTTCATGAGCTGGAACGACTGGCGGCCGATCAGGAAGTAGCCCGTCGCCAGGATATCGATGTTGCGCTGCCATGTAGCCAGCGAGGTTTCATCGATCGGCGACGCGGATGCGATGCCCGCATTCGACACGCAGATGTCGATCCCGCCGAAGATCCAGCCGAGATCGCTGAATGCCTTGCCCACGGCATCTTCGCGCGTCACGTCGACCCAGCAGCCGGCGACGCTGTCCTTGCCGTATTGCGTCCGCAGACGTTCTTCCGCACCCGAGAGTGCATCGCGATCGATGTCGCAGATGACGACGCATGCGCCCTCGTCGAGCAACCGCTGGGCGCTTGCGATTCCGATGCCGCCGGCACCGCCGGTGATGAGCGCGATGCGGCCCGCAAGCGGCTTGGGCTTCGGCATGCGCTGCAGCTTCGCTTCTTCGAGATCCCAGTATTCGATATCGAACGCTTCCTGCTCAGGCAGGCCGCGGTAGGTCGACACGGCGCTTGCACCGCGCATCACATTGATCGCGTTGAGATAGAACTCACCGGCGATACGCGCCGTGGCTTTGTCGGCAGCGAACGTGAACATGCCGACGCCGGGAACGAGATAGACGACGGCATTCGCATCGCGAATCTTCGGCGATCCGTGTCGCTTGCAGCGCTCGTAGTAGGCCGCATAACGCGCTCGATAGTCTTCGACTGCAGGGCCGATGCGCGCGATCAGCTGCTCGACGGTTTCCTTCGCGGGATCGAATGGCAGAACCAGCGGCCAGATTTTCGTGCGCAGGAAATGATCGGGGCAGGACGTGCCCAGTGCGGCGAGTTCGTCGAGCTTGCCGCTGTTCACGAACTCGAGCACCGCGGGACTGTCGTCGAAATGTCCGATCTTGCGGACGTTCTTCGAGATCAAACCACGCACGCGTGGCATTACTGCCGCGGCAACTTCGCGGCGCTTCTCTGCCGACAGTGGCGCGGACTTCTGCGGCCCGAACGGCTGCCGGCCTTCACTCTGGCCTTCGAGCCACTGCGTCGCGCGGTTGATGATGTCGATCGTGTTCTCGTAGCACGCGACCGACGACTGCGCCCACGTAAAGAGACCGTGCGCTTCGAGAATGACGCCGCGCGCCTTCGGGTTCTCGCGCACGAACTTGCGCAGCCGCAATCCGAGCTCGTAGCCGGGTCGGATCCACGGCAACCAGCCGATCTCTTCGCCGAAGATCTTCTGCGTCAGCGCCCGGCTGTCGGCGGAAGCGGCAATCGCAATGATTGCGTCGGGATGCATGTGATCGACATGGGCATAGGGCACGAGCCCATGGAGAGGCGTGTCGATGCTGGCGGCGCGGGGATTCAGATCGAAGGTGCAGTGCGAGTAGAGCCGGACCATTTCCGCGTCACTCTCGGGTCCCTGGAAGAACCCCTCGAGCGACTGGAACTTCTCCATATATAAGGTGGCGAAGCCGTCCAGCTTCATCGTTCCCAGGTCGCCCCCGGATCCCTTCACCCAGAGCACCTCGACCGGATGACCGGTCAGGGGGTCTTTTGCAGTCACCTTGGCCGAGGTGTTGCCCCCGCCGAAATTGGTCACGCGCTTGTCGGAACCGAGCAGATTCGATCGATAGAGGAGCAGCTCGGGCGGGGAAAGCTTGGCGGCGACCGACGTATCCCAGCGATTTTCCAGCAAGTTCTGCCTGGACGGAGGCACGTCCTCCGCCGCTTGCCTGAACTTGGACGCGTCCATCAGACTCCCCCGTCAGCATTGACCCACGGGTGACACCCCGGGGCTTGTGGCGCACTGTGTATCATACGAATCGATCAGCTACAATCAGCATCGCGCATTTTCGATCAACTTCGCGAATCCGGTTCCGGGCCGGATCCGGGCCAGTGCGCCCGGTCGGAGGGTTTGGTCGGAGGGGAAGAGAGGCGCGCATCAAGGGGGGCTCATGCTCGAACGCGAACGGCACCATCTGATTCTCAAGCTCGTGGAGGAACGCTCCTTCGTGGGGGTCGCCGAGTTGCTGGAATTGCTCGATGCCTCCGAAGCCACCATCCGCCGCGACATCAATACGCTGGCCGAACGCGGTGAGCTGCGCCGGATCCGCGGTGGTGCCGAGGCCCTGCGGCCGCGACTGCAGTCGCATCTGGTCGGGATGCCGTTCTCGGTGAGCCAGGACATCGCAGTCGGTCAGAAGCGAGCCATCGCACGAGCTGCCGCGGCGCTGATCAACAAGGGCGAAAGCATCATCATCAACGGCGGCACGACGACGTTCGCGCTGGTCGAATTCCTGGCGGACCACGATCTCGATGTGCTCACGAACTCTTTTCCCATCGCGGCCAAGCTGCTCGCCACCAGCCGCAATCGCATCACCCTTCCCGGCGGCACGATCTACCGTGAACAGAACATCGTGCTGAGCCCTTTCAGCAACGACACGATCGACAACTTCTGGGGCCACAAACTCTTCACCGGCTGCTACGGCATCAACCGCTTCGGCATGATGGAAGCCGATCCGCTGATCGTGCAGGCGCAAACGAAGCTGCTGAAGCGGACGGAGGAAGTGATCGTGATGGCCGACAGCAGCAAGCTGCGACAGAAATCCGCGATGATCGTCACCGGCCTCGATCGCATCTCCACGATCATCACCGACGACGAAGCGCGTGAAGAAGAGCTCGAAGCCTTCCGCACCGCCGGCATCAAGATCATTCTCGCGAAAGCCACCGACGAAGACTCGCAGCAGAAGCTGGCCTGAGCGGGCCTCGAATCGCGCGATGCCGACGTTCATTGCCATCATCGACATCGGCAAGACGCATTCGAAGCTCAGCTTCATCGACGCGGCCACCGGCCGCGAGGCTTCGAGCCACAAGCACGCGAACGCCAGTATCGACTCGGCGATCGGCCGACAACTCGATGTCGCCGGCATCGAGCGCTGGCTGATCGAACGGTTTCGGTCAGCGCCGGAAACGGCTCACGTCGCAGCACTCGTGCCGATTGCTCACGGCGCAACCGCGGTGCTGGTCGATGCGAACGGCGATGTCGTGGCCGCCCCGGACTATGAAGATCCGCGCTTCGAGCAGATCAATGATGCTTATGCCCGCGAGCGCGATC
The DNA here is from genome assembly GCF_014202975.1 of Povalibacter uvarum. Classification (GTDB taxonomy): domain Bacteria; phylum Pseudomonadota; class Gammaproteobacteria; order Steroidobacterales; family Steroidobacteraceae; genus Steroidobacter; species Steroidobacter uvarum. Next base: position 484,080 of record NZ_JACHHZ010000005.1, on the reverse strand, counting down.
CGTTCGTGGAGACGCTCTCACCTGCCCTGCCGCTCGGTCTGAATCTCGCGCGCCAACTGTTCTATCTGAAGCATCGCCAGGCGGAGGCCTACGATCGCGCGCGGCACGTCCTTCTATATCCTCAATACTGGGCTTGGCGATTCAGCGGCGTCATGGCGAGCGAGGCGACATCGCTGGGATGTCACACTGATCTGTGGCGGCCGCATGCCGGACAGTTCTCGGCGCTGGCACGCGCGAATGGATGGGATCGCTTGCTGCCCGATGTTCTGCCTGCGCGACAAGCACTCGGCACGGTGTCGGAATCGATTGCTGTCCAGACCGGACTGCCGCGCAGCTGCCGCGTGATCTGCGGTATCCACGATTCGAATGCGTCGTATCTGCAGTACCTGATCGATCGTCCGCGCGAGCAGCCTTTCGCCGTGATCTCGAGCGGCACCTGGACGGTGCTCATGGCGAACCGCGGCGATCTCTCGAATCTCGACGACCAGCGCGACATGCTCGCCAACGTCGATGCCTTCGGCTCACCGGTTGCAACAGCGCGATTCATGGGCGGCCGCGAGTATGAGGCGATTGCCGGACGGGCAGGCGCTGCGACCGAAGATGATCTCGCGGCCATCGTGAAGCGTGGCGCCTTCGCCCTGCCGGCATTCGCGCCGGCAGGCCCGTTCGCGGGGTCGAAAGGCCATCTGCTGAACGCATCTGATCTGACCGATCCGCAACGCCAGGCGCTCGCCAGCGCCTACTGCGCTCTGCTCAGCGATCTGCTACTCGACTTACTCGGTGCCAGCGGCGACGTACTCGTCGACGGCCCGTTCGCGTCGAATCCTCTCTTTCTCTCCCTGCTCGCAACGTGGCGCCCGCAGTCCGGCGTTCTATCGCGCTCCGCCAGCGGCGCCTGCACCCGAGCAGCAACCTATCTCGCGGGCTACGAACTCCCTGGCGACGACAAATACGCTGTCGTCCGCGCGTGCACGATTCCAAACCTCGACACCTATCGCTCCACCTGGCGCCGACACCTGCCAAGTTGACCTTCTCCCTGTCTGGCCAGTCGCCAGTAGCCTTCCTACACGTCCGCCATCGCGAGCGAGATCACTCCCGCGACGATGCACGCCGCTCCTACCATCCGTTCCGGCGCCGCCTTCTCCTTCAACAACCGCGCGCCAAAGTACGTCCCGATCAACGTCGCCAGCTCGCGCATCGGCGCGACATGGCTGATCGGCGCGACGCGCATCGCGTAGAGGACGAGAATGTAGCCGAGCGGACCGAGGATGCTGACGACCAGCGCCGGCTTCAGGTACAGACGGATTTCTTCCCGGACGCGCACGCGATCCATCCAGGCTTGCGGCGACAGCACAATGATCCGGAAGAGATTGCCCGCGTAGTCGACGATGAACGGCGAGATCAGCAGCACCTTCACCGCCCACCCATCGTTGATCGTGTAGGCGGCGATGAACACCCCCGTGACCAACCCGTAGGCAATGCCCGCTCGCGGCGCCTTGTGCGGCTCTCGCAAGAGACCCGCGACGAGCACGATGCCGGACACGACGAGCACTACGCCGAGCACCGATTGCAACGTGATGCGCTCGCCGAGCAGCAGCACTGCCGCGAAGAACGACATCAACGGGCCCGATCCGCGCGCGATCGGATACACGAGCGACAGATCCGAAGCGCGATAGCCGGCCTGAAGCACCAGCGAATAGCCGAGATGAAGAATCGCCGTGGCGGTCAGCGCGATCCAGTGCCGCAATTCGAAGTCCGGGCGTTCCACGATGGCGATCCAGAGCACGATCGGCGCATAGATCACCACCGAGCCGATGGAATAGAGCCAGACGAAGTGGCGCGATCCCGCGGCCCGTTTCGCGTAGAGATTCCATGTCGCATGAGTTGCTGCGGCCAGCAACACGGCGAGCAGAGCGGTCAGCGGCATGGGCTTCCGGTGAGTGAAGTCCGATTCACGACATTACTTGTCATGGTTAGTCGATATAACGGCATGCAGGAACAACAGGAGCGATTGCGATGCAAAAGACGTATCGGGGCAGCTGCCATTGCGGCAAGGTTCAGTTCGAAGCCGACATCGACCTGAGCGCCGGCACCGGCAAGTGTAATTGCTCGATTTGCACGAAGGCACGTCATTGGGGCACCTCCATCAAGCCGGATGCCTTCCGCCTGCTGAGCGGCGAGGCCGATCTTTCGGACTACCAGTTCAACAGCAACAGCGTCCATCATCTGTTCTGCAGGCACTGCGGCATCCGGCCCTTCGGTCGGGGCTACATCGAGGAGATCGGCGGTCATTTCGTTTCGATCAACCTCGGCGCGCTGGATGACGTCGGACCCGCGGAGCTCATTGCCGCGCCCGTGCAGTACTTCGACGGTCGGCACAATCACTGGGAACGGACGCCTGAAGAAACGCGGCATCTCTGACAACGTCGCGCCTCGGCGAAGTCCGAAAACAGCGAGTGTTTTCGCAGCAGCGAATCCATACTCGCCGTCATCGCCAGGCGCCTCGAGCCGAGCCATGCTGACGCGCGATAGTGGCGAACACCTGGCGGCGCACGCCGGCCCATCGTGATCTCGATCAACAGGATGCCCTCATGACGATCTCCCAAGCCGATCGCGCCCGCGCCTTCAGGTCACTGCATGAGCGGCCTGGCGCATTCGTCATCGCCAACGTCTGGGATGCGGGATCGGCTCGCATCATGGCCGGTCTTGGATTCGAAGCGCTGGCCACTTCCAGCGGCGCGTCGGCCAATACGCTGGGACGTCTCGATGGCAAGGTGACGCTCGATGAAGCGGTGTCGCAGATCAGATCGATCGCAGGCGCAACGGACCTGCCGCTCTCGGGCGATCTCGAGAAGGGGTTCGGCGATTCGCCCGAAGCCGCTGCGAAAACGATCCGGCTCGCCGCTGAAGCGGGTCTCGTCGGCGGATCGATCGAAGACGCCACCGGCGACCGTGCGAAACCGATCTTCGACTTCGAACTGGCTGTCGATCGAGTCGCGGCAGCCGTCGCTGCCGCTCGCAGCTTGCCGTTTCCGTTCACGCTGACCGGTCGCTGCGAAAATTTCCTGCATGGCATCGCCGATCTGGACGACACGATCCGGCGACTTCAGGCCTACGAGAAAGCCGGTGCCGATGTGCTCTTCGCGCCGCTTCTTCCCGACCTGGCCACGGTGAAAGCGGTTTGCTCCGCCGTTTCGAAACCCGTGAATTTCATGGTCGGCGTGCCGGGCAAGTCATTCAGCAAGGCGCAGCTCGAAGCCGTCGGCGTGAAGCGCATCAGCCTCGCGACGTCGCTGTATCGCGCAGCGATGAGCGGACTCATCCACGCAGCGAATGAGATCAGGGAGAGCGGCACGTTCGGGTATGTCGAGGGGCTGCAGGACATCAACCGGTTCATGAAGAGGTGACGGGTGACCCGTCAGAACGCACTCTTGATCGTCCCCCCATCCACCCTGACCGCCGCCCCCGTCGTCGCGGACGCAAGCGGGCTCGCCAGGTAAACCGTAAGCGCCGCGACTTCTTCCGGCGTCGCGAAGCGTTTGATCAGCGACGTCGGGCGGACCTTCTCGAAGAACTCCTTCTCGAACTCGGTGAAAGATTTGCCTTCGCTCTTTGCGAGGGCATCGACGAAATCGCCCACGCCGCGAGAACGCGTCGGTCCGGGCAGAACGCAGTTCACCGTGATCCCCGTGCCGGCAAGCGCCTCGGCGAGTCCGCGCGAGACGCCGAGCTGCGCTGTCTTCGTCACGCCGTAGTGGATCATCTCGGCCGGAATCTGCACGCCGCTTTCGCTCGAAATGAAGATGACGCGGCCCCAATTGGCGCGCTTCATCGCCGGCAGGCACAGACGCGTCAGGCGCACGCCGCTGAGCACGTTGGTCTCGAACAAGCGCATCCAGTCCTCATCGGGAATCTGCTCGAACGGCTTCGGCTCGAAGATGCCGAGATTGTTGACCAGGATCTCGATGCCCGGATGACGCTGCACCAGGGACTCGGCGGCGGAGGCCGTGCTGAGATCGCCGGCGAACCCGAGCACTTGCGCGCCCGTCGATGCGTGAATCTTCGCGATCGCTTCATCGACCGCCGCCTGCTTGCGGCCGTTCACGATGACTCTGGCGCCTTCGCGAGCCAGCGCTTCGGCGATGGCGAAGCCGATGCCGGCAGTGCTGCCGGAGACCAGTGCCAGTCGATTCTTGAGTTGCAGATCCATGGGCGCTCCGTTCGAGTGAGGCCGGATCGTCGACTGCCCGGTTCAACCGCGCAAGTCGCATTCCTACGGGCGCCGGTCTGGCCCGAACTCGCCGAAGATTGACCCGCCCCGGTGGGCTCTATCCGCCGCCGCTGCCTAATTTCCAAGGGATATCGGCGATCAGGCCGAGGCTTCCGGAGTTTCTCCCGTGACGACTCATCGCTTCGCCCCGCGTTCGGGCGAAGACATCGTGAACCTGGTCCGGACCCAACGCCTGGCGTGGGTCGTCTCGGCGAACGACGGGGACTTTCAGGCCACCCTTCTGCCACTGCTTCCGATCCTCGGTCCCTCGGGAGGCCTCGAAGGGCTGGCCGGGCATTTCGCACGCTCGAACGACCACATCGAGAAGCTGCGCGCACAGTCGCGCGCCCTGGTCCTGTTTCTGGGACCCAACGGCTACATCTCGCCTTCGTGGATACACGACAAGACCTGGGGCCCGACTTGGAATTACGCGGCCGTGCAGTTCGTAGTGGACATCGAGTTCATCGACGATCCCGCGTACACCGATGAGCACCTGAGCGAGCTGGTGACCACAATGGAGGCCGGTCGCCCGGAAGCCTGGAATATCGGCCTGATGGGCCCGCGCTATGCGACGCTCGCCCGGCACGTAACCGGCTTCCGCGCGCGGATCGTCGAGACCCGGGCCAGATTCAAGCTGGGTCAGGACGAGCGCGATGCCGTTCTCGGCGATATCACAGTCGCGCTGAATCGCGAAGGTCAGCACGATCTGCTGCAATGGATGAAAGAGTTCAACCCGCAAAGGCCTGCCTGATCCGGGCAGCGAGCGAGCTTCGCCCGAAGCTGTCCTCGCGGCACAATGCATTCATGAATCGATCGAGGTTGCGCGCGTAATGAAAGCGACGTTCTCCGGATTCCTGCTCCAGTGCTGTGCCATCGCAAGTCTCGCCGGCACTGCCCCGTTCGCGACGGCCGCTGACGAATCGCCGCTGAAGCCGGCCCGTCAGATCGAGTTCGATGTACACGAAGGGACGTGGCTTTCGCTGGACATCTCCGCGGATGCGCGCACGATCGTCTTCGAGTTGCTCGGCGACATCTATTCGATCGACGCGGGCGGCGGGGAAGCGAAGCTGCTGTTGGGCGGCCTGCCCTTCGAATCGCAGCCGGTGTTCTCGCCGGATGGCAGGAAGATCGCTTTCCTCTCGGACCGCTCGGGCAGTGAGAACCTCTGGATTGCAAACGCGGACGGCTCTTCGGCGCAGCAACTCACTCGCGACGAAGACGATCGCACGTTCGTGTCGCCCGCCTGGTCGCCGGACGGTCAGTACGTTTACGTGGCCCGATCCATTCCGAGCTACGGCATCTTCGAATTGTGGATGTATCACGTGCAGGGCGGCAGCGGTGTGCAGATCACGCGCGCGAATGGAGCCGGCGCCAAGGGTGGCGGCGGCGACATGCACGCCGCATCGCCCGTCGATGTGCGCCCCAACGCCATGGGAGCCGCACCGTCTCCCGATGGTCGCTACCTCTACTACTCACAGAAACTCGGTGGCTTCGAGTACAACGCAGAATTGCCCATGTGGAGCATCCTGCGGCGCGACCTGCGCAGCAACACGGAAGAGACGCTCATCTCCGCGCCCGGCAGCGCCATGCGCCCGGTCGTTTCGCATGACGGCAAGGTGCTTGCCTACGCGACGCGCTTCGAGGGCAAGACGGGTCTGCGCCTGAGGAATCTCGACACCGGCGAAGATCGTTGGCTCGCTTATCCGGTGCAGCGCGACGAGCAGGAAGCAATGACGTCCCGCGACCTGATGCCGGGCTACGACTTCACGCCCGATGGCCAGGCGATCCTGATCGCGTACGGCGGGAAGATCCGGCGCATCGCTGTCGACAGCGGCACGGCTGCGGAAGTCCCCTTCACCGCGCGTGTCAAACTCGACATCGGCCCCGATCTTCGCGGTCAACAAACGACGCCGACGGGTCCCGTTCGCGCTCGCGTCGTTCAAACGCCACGTCAGTCGCCCGACGGCAAGACGCTCGTTCTTTCCGCACTCGGCCAGCTCTACGTCATGCCTTTGCGCGACGGCGCGGCGCCGAAGCGGCTTACTCGCAGCAACGATGCTGAGTTCCATCCTTCCTGGTCGCAGGATGGGCGATGGATCACGTATGTCACGTGGTCCGCGAATGGGGGTCACATCTGGAAGGCGCGAGCGGACGGCGGTGGCTCACCTCAGCGCCTGACGACCGTTGCGGGCTATTACAGCGATCCCTTGTTCGCTGCCGATGGGAAGAGCGTCTTTGCGCTGCGTTCCAGCAACTACGCGCGCACGCGCACCCTGACTGACCTCTCGCCCGGCCGCGTTGCCGATATCGTGCGCATCCCCACCGGCGGTGGTGACGTTGCGCTGATCTCTCACGCATCAGGCGCACGCAGCCTGCACCTGACTTCCGATACGCAGCGCGTGTTCTTCTATTCCGATGGGGGACTGCAATCGGTGCGGCTCGACGGCAGCGATCGTCGAACCCATGTGCAAGTCAAAGGACTTGGACAACGCGTGCAGCCCGATCCGGTGAATGCACTCGACGCGCAGCTCAGTCCCGACGGTAAGTGGGCGCTTGCCCGCCTCGGCTCACACTTGCATCTCATCGCCGTGCCGCAGACCGGTGATACGGACTTCTCCGTCAACCTCGCGCAGCCAAGTGTTCCCCACAAGCGCGTTACGCAGTTCGGTGCCGACTACTTTGCCTGGGCCGATGGCGGCAAGACGGTGACATGGTCACTGGGTTCCACATTCTTCCGCCTGCCGTTCGAACAGATCACCTTCGATCAGCCGCAGAGCGTTGGCGAATCGCAGGCTCCGACCTCGCCGCCGAAGAGCGAGCCGCAGCAGTTCGTCGCGCAAGTCGAGTTGCCGCGAGACGTTCCTGGCGGAACCGTAGTGCTTCGAGGGGCAACCGCGATCACCATGAAGGGCGATGAGGTGATCGAGAACGCGGATGTCGTGATCGAGAACAACCGCATCGCAGCCATTGGCGCGCAGGGTACCGTCTCGATTCCAGCCGCCGCGACGATTCGCGACGTCACGGGGCGCTTCATCGTCCCAGGCTTCGTCGATACGCACGCCCACTGGTTCGAAATCCGGCGCGGTGTACTGGATCTGCAGAACTGGAGCTTCCTGGCGAACCTCGCCTATGGAGTCACGACCGGACTGGACGTGCAGCCGTTCACCAGCGACATGTTCGTCTACGAGGACATGATCGAAGCCGGCCTCATGCCGGGACCGCGCGCTCATTCCACCGGGCCGGGGATGTTTTCCGACAACCGGCTGAAATCAATGCAGGAGGCCCGTGACCTGTTGACGCGCTATCGAGATTTCTACGGCACGCGAAATCTCAAGTCGTACGCCATCGGCAATCGTCGCGAACGACAGTTCGTCGTCGCTGCTGCCGCGGAGCTCGGCATGATGCCTACCACCGAGGGCGCGCTGGATTTCAAACTCGATCTGACACATGCACTCGACGGGTTCGCAGGCAACGAGCATGCGTTGCCGACCGTGCCGCTCTACGAGGATGTCGTTCAGCTGTTTGCGCGCAGCGGGATCGGCTACACGATCACGGCACTCGTGGCCTATGGCGGACCTTTCGCTGAAGACCACTTCTTCATGACACAGGCTCCGGCGGACGATCCGAAGATCCGCCGCTTCATGCCGCCGGATGTCATCGACGCACGCACGCGCCGCGCCATCTGGTTCCGCGACAGCGATCAGATCTATCCGCAGCTCGCCGAAGGCGCCGCAAGGATCATGCGTGCCGGCGGACGCATCGGCGTCGGCAGCCATGGGCAGTTCCAGGGACTCGGCTATCACTGGGAATTGCAGGCACTGGCCTCCGGCGGTCTGACCCCGAAAGAACTCCTGCGGGCCGCAACGATGCAGAGTGCCGACATCATCGGTCGCTCGAACGAGATCGGCAGCCTCGAGCCGGGCAAGTTCGCGGATCTCCTGATCCTCGAGCACAATCCGCTCGAAGACATCCGCAACACTCTGTCGCTGCGACAGGTCATGAAGAACGGCCGGCTCTACGACGCGGATACACTGAAAGAAGTCTGGCCGCGCGAGCGCGCGTTGCCTGCTTTGTGGTTCAGCAATGACCGGCCATGATCGATTCCGCGTCATACTCCGCGTCAAACCCGCCTGACGAGATGCCCATGGCCGTCGACACCTCCATCGTTCGCGATGCCGTCGCGCTGAGACATCAGCTGCATCGACAACCCGAGATCTCCAACCGTGAGACGGGTACGGCGCGCGCCATCGTCGATTTCGTTCGCGATCATCGGCCCGACGAAGTGATCACAGGACTGGGCGGCACGGGCGTTGCGGCCATCTATCGGGGGGCAGCGCCAGGACCGACGGTGTTGTTCCGCAGCGAGCTCGATGCGCTGCCGATCGACGAACCCAACGACTTCGGACATCGCTCGCAGCATGCGCATGTCTCGCACAAGTGCGGCCATGACGGGCACATGACGATGGTCGCGGCCATTGCACCGCTGCTGGTGCGGTCACCGCTCGCGCGCGGTCGGGTTGTTCTGCTCTTTCAACCCGCGGAGGAGACTGGAGATGGCGCGGCCGCAATCCGTCGCGATCCACGCTTTGCGGCGATTGCCCCGGACTACTGCTTCGCGATTCACAACATGCCGGGCTACCCATTGCACCAGGTGCTGACACGCGAAGGGACATTCGCGATGGCATCGGTCGGCATGGCTGCGCGACTGGAAGGCCGCACCTCGCACGCTTCGCAGCCCGAACTCGGCGTGAGCCCGGCGTCCGCCGTCGCAAGCTTGCTGGGTGAACTCCCGTCGCTCGGGGATACATCGGACATCGATCAGTTCCGCCTGGTCACACTGACGCACGCGACGCTGGGCGAGCGATCGTTTGGGATCGCGCCGGGCGTTGCAGAGGTTCTTGCGACGTTGCGCGCAGCGAAGGATTCGGATCTGCAGTCACTGAAGACTCGTGCAGTCGCGATGGTCACGCAGGCCGCGAAGGCGGCGAATCTCTCACTCGATGTGCAGTGGCACGACGACTTCGCCGCGACGATGAATGATCCGGAAGCCGTTCGATTGATCGTCGCGGCAGCCGAATCGCTGGGCCTCCACTCGCAGCGTCTTCCGCAGCCCTTCCGTTGGTCCGAGGATTTTGGACTCTTCACGCAGGTGTCGAAGGGCGCGATGTTTGGATTGGGCGCTGGCGTCGACGCACCTGCGCTGCACAGCCCTGACTATGATTTTCCGGATGAGCTGATCGGGACGGGGCTGGGGATCTACCGGGAGCTGATCGCGAAGCTGCTCGGTTGAGTTCGTCATTCCCGCGAAAGCGGGAATCCATGCCTTTGATCCAGATGGACTCCCGCGTGCGCGGGAGTGACGGAGGCGCCGGATCGCCTACGGCGATGACGTCCGGCTAAAGCCGGACCCACAACAAGGAAAAGCGGATAGTCCCGATCACTATCCGCCATCCGCTATCCGCTATCCGCTATCCGCCATCCACTTCTTCAGAACGACCAGTCCAGGCTCACCCCGATCGTCCGCGGGCGCGTCACCGACGCGAGCGGCACGCCGAAGTCGCCGAACGGCCAGTTGAGGATGCCGTACTCGTCGAACACGTTGTTCACGAACGCGGTCACCATGACCGAGTCACCGAACCGCGTGCTCGCACGCAGATCGACGAGGTGATAGTCACCCTTTTCGCTCACGTTCGCGAAGGCCACGGGCGCTTCGGACAGGTACCGGTGCGCCAGAACGAACTGCGGGCTCAGGAACACGTCGTCGAAGGTGAGCGAGATCGTGTTGGACACCGTCCATTCCGACGAACCCGGCAACGTCGTGCCGATCGGGTAACCGCCGTTCGGCGCAAACGAGTCAGGCACGAATGCCGTGACTTCTGCGTCGATCCACGACACGTTCGCCTGCCACTCGAACACCTGGCCGGCGCGAACGGTCGTCGACAGTTCGACGCCATCCACTTCGGCGCCGCCTGCGTTCGATACATAGGCGTAGTACGTCGGTGCGGGCCCGAACAGACGAACCTGGATATCGTCCCACTTGATGTGGAACGCAGTGGCATCGACGAGCAAGCCGCCGCCGACGAGCGTCGAGCGCACGCCGATTTCGTAGTTCTGCACCGAGTCGCTGTCGTACGTGAGCTGCGAAGGCGTGAGGCCCGGAGGATTCGGGTTGGCGCCGCCGACGCGGAAACCTTCGGAATAGGACGCGTAGCCCATGAAGTCTTCGTTCGGCTTCCACGACAGCGTCACCTTTGGAGTGAAGCCATCATCCTTCTTGTCTTCGCTGTAGGAGTAACCCGGCGAAGCCTCGATTCCCTCCGCTCCGAACACCGCCTGCGGCAGACGGCCGATGTTGTTGTCGCTCTTCGCTTCGAAGAGTCGCCCGCCGGCCGTCAGCGACACCGTATCCGTGAAGCTGAACGTCACTTCACCAAACAGCGCCATTTCTTCGTCCTTGCGATGCACGAAGTAGCGATCCTGGTTGTCGCCGGGCGCGAGTGCGTCGCCGTCGAATCCTTCGTCATCGAGGAAACCCGCGAAGCCGTCCTGGTGCATGCTGTCGAGCGAATCCTTCGTGCTTTCGAGATACATCGCGCCGATCACCCACCCGATCTTGCTGTCGCCGGGCGACGCGATGCGCACTTCGATGCTCTTCGACTCGGACTCCGCTTCGCCGATGCCATAGACCGGCGTACCCAGCCCGCTGCCGAGAATGCCGGTCGGGAAATCGCGCGTGTAGTCGAAGATCAGATCGCTTTCCTTGTTCGCGAGCGCGCCCAGCATCGTGAGCGAACCGAAGCTCAGGTCCTGATCGAGCCGGAGGCTGTTCACCAGCATCTCGGTCTTGTGCGGCTCGGCGACATAGGTATCGCGCGTCAGTGTCGGCATCGTCACATACGTCTGATCTTCCAGATCCGTCTTCTGGTAGAGCGTGAGCCACGACAGCTTCGTTGCATCGCTCGGCTCGAAGACCGCCGACAAGCGCGCGCCGCGCGTCGTCAGATCGTTCGAGTCGTCCTGGCCCGTGCGAACGTTGTCCGCGAAGCCTGCGTCGCGGCGCTCTAGACCGACAACACGCACGGCGAACGTGTCCGACAGCGGCACGTTGACCATGCCCTTGATGCCGTAGTTGAAGTCGTCGGACTCATGCGTCTGTGACGCGGACGTCTGGACGGCTGCGTCGAAGCCTTCGGTGTCCGCTTCCTTCACGATGTAGTTCACGAGACCGCCGAGAGACGCCGAACCGAACAGCGTGCCCTGCGGGCCGCGCAACACTTCGACGCGTTCGAGATCGAACGTGTCCACGTCCGGGATGACGATCGGCCAGCCCGGCTCGCTCAGGGGAATTTCGTTGATGTAGTAACCCACCACGGCCTGGCCCTGCTCGTGATAGGTCGTGCCTGAAATGCCGCGGATCACGACTTCGGAAACGCCCGGCTGATAGTCGTTGAAGACGACACCCGGCAGGCGCGTGATGTAGTCGGAGAGGCTCTGCGCACCCAGCTCCTTGAGCTGATCGCCTGTGTAGGCGCTCACCGATCCGGCGACGTCCCGCAGTTCCTGCGCACGCTTGTTCGCCGTCACGATGACTTCGACGAGCACGTCGTCCTTCAGGTTCTCCGCCGCCATTACGCCGGATGCCGCGAGGCCGGCGGAGCCAGCCGCCAGGCAGAGAGTGGATCTGATGATGGTTCGCAGTGTGTTGTGACGCATGGTCCCCTCGATCTATTCAGCGTTGCCCCGTGGCGCCAGTGTGGTCGGCCGACATGTATCAACCGCCACGACCGGTTCCGATCGATGCTTCGAGCGGCCGGCTCTATGGACGTAGGACAAAAGCTTGCGCCCGGGGGCTGGTCGTTCGCCGATGTGGCAGGGTCGATCTCTATTGAGATCGGGCCACCGGGTCGTGGCTGTTGTGCGGAACGGACGGCCTGCGCACCGCGCTGAGGCGGGAGGACGAGGTCATGCACAACCTGAATGCAGCAACGACCGGATCGGTCGTTGCCTCGTCGCGTCACTCCGCTGTGTGTGACGCGCTTTCCTTGATGTACCGGGTCGGCGCGGCACCGAACGCCTTGCGAAACATTGCTGTGAAAGCACTGGGGCTGTTGTAACCGACATCGAGCGCCACAGCCGTGACCGCCTCGCCAGTCGCCAGCCGGGACAGCGCTTCCATCAACCGCACGTGCTGACGCCATGCCGCGAAGCTCATGCGCGTTTCCCGGCGAAACATCCGCGTGAAAGTGCGACGTCCCACACCGGCGACGCGCGCCCAGTCGTCGAGCGTATCGGCGTGCGCGGGATCGGCGAGAATCGCGCGACACACTCGTGTCAATCGCGGATCCTGCGGCATGGCAACGTGCAGCGGCACGCTGGGGGCTGCTGCAATTTCATCGAGAATCAAGGCCATGACGCGACCATCGCGGCCGTTCACGTCGTACTCGACCGGCATGCGTGTCGCTTCCAGGATGAGCTCGCGCAGTAAATCGGACACTTCGAGCACGCGACAGGTGTCCGACAGATCCGGCCGTGCACGCGGATCGATATAGAGCGTGCGCACGGAAACATGGCCACGGCAGTGGACTTCGTGCGCAACGCCGCCAGGAATCCATACTGCGCGCTGCGGCGGGACAACGAAGCTCGAATGATCCGTCGTTACCTGTGTAACGCCAGTGATCGCGTAGAGGAACTGTGCCCGCTTGTGCGAGTGCCGCGGATCGACGAATCCTCCAGGATATTCATCGGCGAGACCGGCGACCGGCCTCGGCACATCCTGGTAGTCGATGCCGCGAGTGCTGCGTTCCGGAGCGCCTGGCGCTTTCCGGATCTGGCCCGGACGAGACGATTGTTGTTCCATCGGCGACGGCACCCGCGGGGTGAGGTCAGTAGATTTTTTCACTCATATCACAGATTCGAACCGCCGCGAATGGAGCCCCCGAACTTGAGCGCCACAGGGAAGGATGCCGTACCGCAGACGCTGCTCGACCCCGAGGTCGGCCGCTTCAATGCAGCCGTGGGCGCGGGATTCAGTCGATACCCTGATTTCGCTGACCTTCCGCCACCGCAACGGCGACGGATCGCTGAAGAAGTGCGCGCCCCCTGGACCGCCGGCGGACCGGCCATGCATCGCCGAAGCGAGCTTCAGGTGCCGACGCGCGAAGCAACCGTGCGCGTGCGGATACATGATCCATCACCTGCCCCAGGCAAGCCCGCCATGGTTTATCTGCACGGCGGCGGCTGGACCTTGTTCAGCATCGACACTCACGACCGCTTGATGCGCGAATATGCGGCGCGCGCCGACATCGTTGTGATCGGTGTCGATTACTCGCTATCGCCAGAGTCGAAATTTCCGCGTGCACTCCATGAAAGTGTCGACGTCGTTCGCTGGCTTCGACAGCATGCGCAGGATATCGATATCGATGCGGCACGAATTGCAATCGGTGGAGATTCCGCGGGCGCGAATCTTTCTCTCGCCACCTGCCTGTCACTGCGGGACACCGGCGATGACGATGCGGTGCGAGCGATGGTGCTGAACTACGGCGCGTTCGATCGCAGCATCTCCGACCTCGCAGCGAGTCGGCTCGGAGCGCCGGGCGCGATGCTGGAGGCCGCGGAGATGGAACAGTTCTGGCTCAACTATCTTCGCGACGCGACTGACATTGACAATCCTCTGGCGTGTCCGCTGCGCGCCGATGTCTCGGGACTGCCGCCGGCCTTTCTTGCGATTGCGGAGCTGGATGTCCTGGCCGAGCAAAGTGTTGCGCTGACGGCAAAACTCAGAGCCGCAGGCGTTCCCGCGCATAGCGCGATCTACAGCGGTGCATCACACAGCTTTCTCGAAGCCGTTTCCATCGCGGCTGTCAGCGACCGTGCGCTCGCTGAAACGTCCCAGTGGCTTCGCGATCAGCTTGGCTGAAGCTATCCCAGAAGTTTACCGACCGAGGCGAGCAAGCCACCCAGGTCGTTCGCGGACGGTGCTTTGCCGCCCGGCGAGATCTTGTCGACCACCTGCGGCAGCAAGCCGGAAAGCGCGTTGGCGGTTTCCGGAACGCCGATGCCGGCACCCTTGGCGAGCGCGGACAACGCCCCGTCGCCGAACACCTGCTGCACCTGCGACGGCGAAATCGGCAAATTCGCTCCGGTGCCCAGCCACGATTGCAGGATGTTGCCGAGCCCTTGCTGCTGGAATGCAGCCATGAGGTTGTTGAGCGCGCCGGGTTTGCTGAGCATCCCGATCAACTGCTGCAACAACACGGCGTTGAGACCGCCGCCCTTGGCACCCGCGCCCCCGCCGAGCGCAGCGCCGACGACCTGATCGAGTAGACCCATGACTTCATCTCCGCGTGAACCATCCCGTGCGCGCGGAGCATGCGCGCCGGGTTCACGATTCGCATCGGGGAATACACCACCGCACGGAAGCGGCTGACTCGACGGAGTCAGCGAACCTTCAGTCGCTCGAAGACGCTCTGCACGTAGCGACGCATTCCGGTCGCCATCGACACCTTGCCCCCGCTAAGAATCCACTGCAGCCGCAGGCCGTCGAGGACCGCGATCATGAGCTCGGCCTCCGTCTTGGGATCCGTCGCTTTCGAGAGGACTCCCTTGTCGCGCGCATCGGTAAACGCATTGGCGATCTGGCGACGGAAACGCTGATAGCGTTCGCGAAAGTATCGGTTGACCGCCGACTCGTCCTGCAAGTGCTCCGCCGACAGCGTTACGTCCAGAGCCGTCAACACGGGATCATCCTCGAGGTCCGCGCCGAACGTCGCCATGCGTTCGATGAGCGCCATGCCTGAATCGTCGGGAACGCGGCTTAGCGCCAGATCCTGCTCGCGATCGCCCTCTTCGATCACTGCCAGCAGCAGATCGATCTTCGTCGGGAAGTGATACAGCAGGCCGGCATCGGTGATGCCCGCCTCCTTCGCGACGCTCATCAGGCTCGTGCCCTTGAAACCGGATTGCGCGAACAGCCGTCGGGCCGCCTGCAATACGGCTTTGCGCCGCGCACGGCCACGCGACTGTCGCGTACCTGCCGGGAGCACAACCCGTGCCGGCCCCGTATCCGTCGGGCTTTTGGTGTTCTTGCGTCTTGCCGCCATCGCGAAAAGTGTTGCACGAAATACCTCGTGCATGCTAGATATTTACACAATACCTAGTGACCACTAGGGAACACAGGAACAGCGTCCTGGCACAACAGGGGGAGTCATGAAGCGTTTCGTATCGACCGCGATTTGCGCCGGGCTGGCCGGCATGGCTGGCGTCAGCGCCGCACAGGAGACACCGTCGGCGGCACTCGAAGAGATCATCGTCACCGCGCAAAAGCGCACCGAAAACCTGCAGGACGTGCCCATTGCCATCAGCGCGATCGGCGCTGACCGGATCGAGCAACTGAACGCGACGCGTCTCTCCGATCTGGCCAACGTCGCACCGGGTCTGAGCCTGGATCGCGGTTCCGCCAACGACACGGTCTACATCCGCGGCGTCGGCGGTGGTGGTCGCAATATCGGATTCACCGGGCGCGCCGGCGTCTACCTCGACGGCGTCTACATCGGTCAGCCTTCCGCGTTGAATCAGCCGATGCTCGACATCGAACGCGTCGAAGTGCTGCGCGGCCCGCAGGGCACGCTGTTCGGTCGCAACACGGTATCGGGTGCAGTGAACATCATCACCGCCCCACCCAGCAGTGATTTCAGCGGCGACGTGCGCGTTTCCGGCGGCAATTATGACTACCGGGGCGTGACGGCCGGCGTGAACGTACCGCTCGTCGAAGACAAACTGCTCACGAAGCTGTCATTCTCCGATGAGCGTCGCAACGGCTTCACGACCAACCTTTACAGCGGCGACGACGTCATCGGCTCGCTGGATCTGCAGTCCTGGCGCCTCGGCCTGCGGGCGTTGCCTACCGATGCACTGACGATGGATCTCATCGTCGACTACACGCAGGACGACTCCTTCCGCTCAGGACCTGAGTCCGTTTCCAATCTGACGGGCGGCGGCACCACCGACCCGAATGCGCCTGCGCCGTTCGAAACGAACACGAACACGCCGCGCATGAAGGAAGCAGTCAACAAGGGCGCGAACCTGAACATCACGTACGAGTTCGCCAACGAGATGACGCTCACGTCGATCTCCGCCTATCGGGACAGCCGCCTCTTCATCCAGGCCGACAACGACTACAGCCCCGCCGATCTCGTGTACACGCGCTACTCCGACGACTTCGAGCAGATCTCGCAGGAACTGCGTATCGCGTCGCCGACGGATCAACGCGTTCGCTTCGTCGCTGGCGTGTTCTTCCTGCAGGAAACGGCGGAAACCGAGCGCATTGCATTCTGGGGCGCGGGCGCCGGCGGTCTCGGACTGGGCCTGGCACCGAACTCGAACACACCCTCGAACGCGCGAATCGTCACGGATTCCTACGCGGCCTTCGGCTCCGTCGACTTCAACATCACGGACAACTGGATCCTGAACGCCGGCGCCCGCTACACGATGGAGAAGCGCGACCTGCTGTTCAATCTCGATGGCTCGACGAGCGGCCTGGTCGGCATTGCAACGCTCAACAACTTCCGCGACGACGACGAGGAAGACAAGCTGACGCCCGCCGTCGGACTCACTTGGAAGATCAGTGATACCTCGAACCTCTACGCCAAGTACTCCGAAGGCTTCAAGAGCGGCGGCTGGAACATCGACTTCCTCAATCGCAACCAGGTGCTCGACCTCAACGGCGACGGGCGCGTCGACTTTGCGTTCGATACCGAGACGGTGAAGTCGTACGAGATCGGCGCGAAGACGGAGTTCTTCGATCGCATGCTCCGGGTCAACATCGCCGCGTTCCAGGCCGACTATCGCGACTATCAGATCAACCGTTTCAATCGCTTCGGCGGCATCACGGTCATCCAGCTGAGCAACGCAGCGGAAGTCGCCACGACAGGCGCTGAGCTCAGCATCGAGGCAGTGCCGTTCGATCAACTGCGTCTGACACTGGATGCAGCCTACATCGACGGCTCCTTCGAGAACTTCCCGGGCGGTGGCGCCGCGGGAGCAGATGCCAGCGGCAACCAGCTCCCCTTCTCTCCGGAGTGGTCAGGCAGCGTATCGGCGCAGTACACGCAGCCGATCGCAGCCTGGAATGGCGATCTGGTGGTCTTCGCGCAGTATGCGTATCGTACGGACACGTATGCGGGCCAGGAAAATCTCCCGGCGCAGTATCTCGAATCGCGGGGACTGCTGAACGCGCGGATTGCCCTGCGCTTCGCGGACCGGTGGGAACTCGCTGTGTTCGGCAACAACGTGCTGGAAGAAGAGTACCTCACGAACCGGACGAGCGATTTCTTCGGCACGCGCTTCGTCGAACGCGGCGATCCGCGGACGTACGGGGCCGAGATCGCATTCCAGTTCTGATCGCAGGAGCCCATGAAGCGCCGTCACTTTCTCGGCGGCGCCCTCGCCGCAACACTCGCGCCGCTCACTGCCTTGCCAGCGGCGGCGCGACGTCCCAACTTCATCGTCGTGCTCGCCGACGATCTCGGCTACGGCGACTTCAGCGCCTACGGCAATCGGCTGATTCGCACGCCTCGGCTCGATCGCATGGCGAAGGAAGGCATCCGGCTCACGAACGCCTATGCTTCAGCAAATGTCTGCACGCCTTCTCGCGCGGGCCTGTTGACGGGTCGGATGCCGATCCGCACCGGCCTTGCGAAGGATGTCATTCGTCCCACGGATCGCAATGGACTGCCGCCCGAAGAGGTCACGATCGCTGAAGCACTGAAGCCGGACTATGCGACAGCGTTCGTTGGTAAGTGGCACCTCGGCCATGTAGCGCCGTTCTGGCCGCCGACCCAGCAGGGCTTCGATCTGTTCTTCGGCCTGCCGTACAGCCACGACATGAAGCCGCTGTCGCTGTATGAGACCGCCGGGCCAGGCGTGGAGCTCACTCAGGAGGGCGTGGATTTTCCGCGCCTGACACAGCGATTCTTCGATCGCGCGCTGCGCTTCATCGACGACAGGCACGACTCGCCGTTCTTCATGGTGCTCGCACCGACGGCGCCGCACATTCCGCTGGACCCGCACCCTGATTTTCACGGACGGTCGGCGGCCGCCGATTACGGCGACGTCGTCGAAGAGCTCGACTACCAGATGGGCCGCCTGCTCGATCGCTTGCGCGAACGCGGTATCGATCGCGACACGCTCGTGGTCGTGACATCCGACAACGGCCCCTGGTTTGAAGGCTCCACTGCGGGATTGCGGGATCGCAAAGGCGGCGCAGGATGGGACGGCGGCTATCGTGTGCCGTTCATCGCGCGACAGCCTGGCGTCATTCCGCAAGGACGAGTCTCCGACGCAATCACGATGAACATCGATCTGCTGCCGACGGTGGTCGCGATGGCGGGCCGCAACCTGCCCGCCGGGCTGACGATCGATGGCAAGGACATCTCCGCGGTTCTGAAATCCCGCTCCATTTCTCCCCACGAACAACTGCTGCTGTTCAACAACGAATCGCTTGCGGGGCTGCGCACTGATCGCTGGAAGTATGTCGTCGAGAGCTACTACCGCACCGTCAGCATTCCGCTCGGTGCTTACAAGTATCCGCTGCTGTTCGATATGAAGAATGATCCTGGCGAGAACTACAACGTGGCTGCCCGGCATCCGGATGTGATGAAGGACATGGCGGCCCGGATGGGGCAGGCGCGGCAGGCCTTTGGGATTACCGAGCCGCGCGTTGCGGCAGAGCCCTGACTCGTCATTCCCGCGAAAGAGGGAATCCACCCGAAGCAAAGGCCTGAATTCCCGCTTCCGCGGGAATGACACTACCGGCGCTTCTTCGCCCGCCACTGCAGCGCTTTCACAAGACGCGCATGCAGCGTCCCATCCAGCCGATAGAACCACATCACCGCGCCCGACGCAGCGGCCGCAACGAGCCCCGGCAACGTCATCATTGCGTGCATGCCTTCGAGCGTCACCGCGGACTGCTGAGCGCCGGGAACGTAGCGAATGACATCCAGCAGAATTCCCGTGAGTCCGATGCCGATGCCGAGCGCGACTTTCTGGCCGAGCGATACGATTCCGAACGCCGCACCTTCGCTGCGTGCACCGGTGCGCCACTCGCCGACTTCGACGGTGTCCGGTGCCATGCTCCAGAAGATCACCGGCACGGCTGACCCGCCGATCCAGATCACTGCCACCAGCGACATCACGATGATCGAGTCGGTACCTGCGTATGCGTAGAACACGCCCTGCCCCACGATTGCGATCGCAGCGCCGGCCAGCCACGCGATGCGCTTCGAATAGCGACGCGCCACCCAGGCCCAGAGCGGCGTGCACGCCATGACTGCGACGACCTGGATCGCCAGCCCGATGCCGGCGAGATCCGGCTTCGAGAGGTAGTACGTGAAGTAATAGACAGTCACCTTCGAGCTGATCACCGAAGCAATGCTCGACAACATGATCGCGGCGATGACGATGATGAACGACGGATTTCGCCACAGCGCTTCCAGCTGCCGTCGGACCGGCGGCTGCTGCAATTCGACGGTGTCCGCTTTCTCGCTCGCCGTCCGATACGTCGCGTACAGCGCAAGGCAAGAACACGCGCCAAGAAGGATGCTGAGGGCGAACCAGCCTTCTTCCGCGGTCGGAAACAATGCAATGAACGGTTGAGTGGCGAGTGCCACGAAGAGCGCCGCGACCGCCCCACCCAGCACTTTGAAGGTCGCGAGCCGGCTGCGTTCCGCGGCATCGCTGGTCATCGAGGCGGACAACGCCCCGTAAGGAATCGAAACGACGGTGTAGGCCGTGCGAAACAGCATTTGCGCCAGCAGCGTGTAGACGATCAATCCAGCGGCGGCAAACGGCTGCGCGAACATCACGACGTAGGAAGCCGCCAGCGGAACGGCACCGAACAGGATGTACGGGCGATATCGGCCGAGGCGGGACTGCGTCCGGTTGGCGATGAGCCCCATGATCGGATCAGTGATGCCGTCCCAGATCATCGCCGCCGCGAACACCAGCCCAGCTGTTGTGCTGCTGATACCGAGAACGTCCGTGTAGTAGAAGAGCAGAAAGAAGCTCGTGCCCTGCCAGAAGACATCCGTGCCAAAGCAGCCCGCGGCGTAGCCTAGTCGGGCGCCTCTCGCCGTGGGCGCAGCGCGAGCCTGAGCAAACACTGCTTCGACGGCACTCATGACTACGATCTCTGCAGCTCGCGCAACTCGCGGAAGCTGATCAGACGAATGCCGGCCGACTGAATTCGCTCCCGGATCCCGGAATCCATGAGACACGCATAGTCGGCTACACGGACATCGGCGTGCTTTGGGTCATACGTCCGAAGCTCGTCTCCATCGGTGACGGGGTGCGCGTAGATCTCGGTTACGCCCGGCGGCAGCACGTCGAGCGCCTCAAGCAGAACCTCGTAGGTTGGACGTCCCCACGGCGAAACGAAATGATCGGGGAAGATCAGTCCACGCGCCACGGCGACATCCCTGCATGGAAATCCGAGTGTCGCCTCCAGATCCGTGCCGACCATTCTCAGCGGCAGATCGAACTCGGCCGCCAGATCGACATACACGGCGAAGAAGCGCGGATCGGTCTGCGCTGTTCCCATGTGAGCATCGATGTGCGTGACGTCCAGTCCCCATGAGAGCGCCTGCGCGATCTGCGCCCGACACTCCTGCCTGACCTCGTCGAGCGAAGCAGCGCGGTGCACTTCTTCGACAGTTCTGGGCAGGAACCCTTCTGAGTCCAGCAACGAAGCGCCGTTCGTGAGCCCCCGCCAGCGATACGACGGGTACTCGCACGTCAATGTCAGATGGACACCCACTGGATACTGCGTCGACCTGCGCACTGCATCGAGCGCCCAGGGACACGGCACCATCAATGTCGCGCTGGATGCGATCCCTCGCTCGAAGCACTCGAGCGTTGCGTTGTTCGCATCGCGACTGGAGCCGAAATCGTCGCAGTTGACGATGAGCAGCCGGTCGTCGGCGCCGTAGCCGAGCCGCTCGGCGAGCGAGGGCAGGTTCATGTCAGTGGTACTCGAGTCCGTGGGCCTGGAGCATCTCATCGAGCAGCGGCACAGCTACATCGATGTCGCTTACGAGGGGATGGGCCAGCAGAGCCTGGAGCGCCAGGTCGCGCCGCTTCGTTACCGCTGCCTGCACCGTCAGCGTTTCATGCGTCTTCACGGCCTGAACGAGACCGCGAATGGCGAGCGGCAGCGATCCCACGGGAATGGGATTGGCGCCCAGCGCATCGACACGGCAGTTCGTCTCGACGACGACATTGTCCGGTAGATCACTCACCGCGCCGCGATTCATGGCACTCATCACGATGTCGTCGCCGCGATTGCTGACGATGGAGAGCATCGTCGAGAACGTGACGCTGCTGTAGCCATCACCTCCGCGCCGCAGGAGAGCAGCGGGTTTGCCAACAGTGTGCGGATCGGCGGCTTCCTTCAGGACCGCAGCCTCGATGTCCATCACAACATCGGCCCGCGTGCGAGACGCCTCGGCAGCCAACTTCACCTCGCGACGACGATGGAAGTAGAGATCGCCGTACTTCGGCACCGGAATCGCGCCGATGGTTTCGGCGACCTCGAGCGCGGACGTGAGCAGTGAATCCTCACCGCCATGGTTTCTGCGCGCCCATGAGATTGCCGCACTCGTCACATCGGCTTCTTTGGCGACGATCCTGAAGATGAAGCCCAGATGATTCAGCCCGACACTGTGGATCCGGACGTCGCCAAATCGGGGCTGCAGCAGCTTGCGCAACTGCACTTGCATCAGGGGAATGCTCGAACACAGCCCGAGGAGGCGCGCCCGGGTCAGCGTCAGAACCGCCTCCGTAACCACGCCACTGGGATTGGTGTAGTTGAGAATGAATGCCCGCGGCGCAACCTCAGTGACGACTCGAGCGACGTCCAGCATGACGGGAATCGTGCGCAGCGCCTTGAACATGCCGCCCGGGCCCGTCGTCTCCTGGCCGATGATGCCGTACTTCGCGGGAATGACTTCGTCGATCCGACGCGCCTGCATGCCGCCGACACGAATCTGCGTCACCACGAAGTCCGCATCCCGCGCGGCTTCGCCGAGCTCCTGGCTGACCTGCACTTCGATGTCGGCACCGGCTGAATCGATCATGCGGCGCGCGAGTCCGGCCATGACTTCGAGCCGATCGCGATTGGTATCGCAAAGACCCAGGACACGCACATTGAGTCCCTGCGATCGATGCGTGATCAAGCCCTCGACGATCTCCGGTGTGTAGCTGCCACCTGCTCCGACGACACATACTTTCAACTCACGCATATCTCTTGTCCTTTCTCTTCCCTGCCGCTGCCTCGTCCGCGAGCACTTCACCGTGGACACACGTCCAGATCACTGTCGCCGGCCACGAAGCATCGAACCCGCCGCTGCTCATGACGCGACGGAAGGACGCACGCTTCGAAGGGCCGCAGATCAGCAGGAGCGTGCGCCTCGAGAGCCGGACGATAGTTCCCAGCCCGACGCTGACACCATGGCGCGGGACTTCATCACCTGATGAGAACCTGGGGAACGTGCCGACATTGTCGCTGCGCGTCGTTGGTGCGAGCTCGACGACTCTCGTCACGCTCCCGAGTGAGGTACCTGGCGGATTGAAGGCAACATGGCCATCCG
This sequence comes from Povalibacter uvarum, assembly GCF_014202975.1. Taxonomy (GTDB): domain Bacteria; phylum Pseudomonadota; class Gammaproteobacteria; order Steroidobacterales; family Steroidobacteraceae; genus Steroidobacter; species Steroidobacter uvarum. The sequence continues at coordinate 461,169 of NZ_JACHHZ010000005.1, read as the reverse complement.
AAGCACCAGTCGCGAGCAGGAACACGTCGATGCCGCCGAGCGCCTCGATCAGCCTCTCGTACTCTTCGGGGCGTTCTGGTTCCGGGGTATGAACAGCGTGCGCCGGAATCTGCTTCGACACCGGCAGGCCCGCGTTGATGACACTGCGCAGTTCGCGCTCGGCGAAACCTCTGCAACTGTAGTGCGCGTGGGATGGACACCAGCGCCAATCGCCGGTCGAGTGCTCGACATACTCATCCATCATGACGATGCGAGTATTGGAGAGGTCGACCTGCGCGGCAGCGACGCGTCTCGCCAGCGCGGCGTACGTCGATCGTGGAGTACGCCCGGCGGGACACCCGAGCACGAATGCGCGCCGCTCTGCTGTTGCCTGCTGATGTGCAGCGAGCACGATGTCGGCAGCGGCTTCGCCGACATCGATGTCCGATGCAAGCACGCTCACTGCGAGGGATGTCACAGGTCACTCCACTGTTCGAGCAACCGGTCGAACAACATGCTCGCATCGATGCCGCTGCGACGACCGGCGAGAACCAGGGCACCCGCTTCGGGCGGCAATTGCACGGAAGTCAGCGTTGCTTCCGGACACGCCTCGCCCAGACGACGACTCAACAGTTGCTGGAAGTCGGCGCCGCCTTGCGTAATGACGCCGCCGCCGAAAGCGGCAACGAAACCCGCACCACGAGGCATGCGCGCACCCATCGCGCGTGCCGCGAGCACATAGTCCGCGGCTGCACGTTGCACGAGGTCTGTCGCGACTGACTCGCCTTCCCGCCAGGCCTTGAACACCACGGTTTCCAGCAGCGTCTGGCGCAGTCGCGCAATGGGGTCGCGGAACATCCATTCGGCGAACTGCTCCGGGGGTACATCGCAATGCCGCAGAACCTGCCCGAGCAGCCGCGTAGGCTCGGCCCGGCCGTCGATCATTCGAGCGATCTGAATGGTGACCTCGCGGCGAATATCGAAGACATTCGCGACGTCGAGGCTGTCGAAGACCTGCTCTTCGCCCGGTTTCGCACGCCATGACAGCGTGATGCCGCTGCCGTGCTGGACGATCACGAGCCGCTCGGCTTTCGATGCGCCGCAGAGAGCAGCGACGCCATCGTTCACCAGGGTCAGATGTGCGGGATCGAGCCTGAGCCCGTCGGCAATGCAGTGATGCTGCGCCTTCCGCTCATCGTCGAAGTCGACGCCGCTGAGTCCCAGTGCCAGATGACTTATCTGCGTTTGCTGGATGCCTGCGAGCCTGCAGATCTCCTGCACCATCGACTCGGCGACTGTGAAGAAGCGCTCGGTCGGCAGCCCGACAATGGCCGTTCCCGGTCCGCGCAGGCGCGCGAGCAACCGGCCTTCCAGGCTGCATAGCGCCAGCGCTGATTTGTTCCAACCCCCATCGAAGCCGAGCAGCATTCCCCCGCCATCCTCTGTTCGTGATGGAATAAAACTTAGCACTCGCTAGGTTTTTGCGCAACAGCGCACAGCGTTGACAGGACGCGGCTGCACTGACTAACTGCCGCCCTGTTCAGGGGTAACACTTACTGGAGAATCCAATGACTGCTGTCCGGATTGGTTTTCTGATGTTGCTGGCGACCCTCGCCGCCTGTTCGAAGAAGGAAGAATCGGCCGCGACGGCGCCTGCCGAAAGCGCTCCGCCCGCCGCAGCTGCGGCCGATCCGATCGCCACCGCGGTGAATTCCGAGACGCGCAGCGCGGAGGATCGAGCTCGCGATCAATACCGGCATCCGCAGGCAGCGCTCGAGTTCTGGGGATTGCAGCCGGGCATGATCATCCTGGAAGTGCAGCCCGGCGGTGGCTGGTGGACGGAGATCCTTGCGCCCTACGCCCATGCAACGGGCGGCAAGTACTACGCCACCAGCGCGGATCTCGATAATCCCGAGCTCTCGGAAGGCGCTCGCAAGGCACGATCGGACTTCGAGGCCCGCTTCGCTGCCAAACCCGATGTCTACGGCACAGTGACGCTGGTCAACTTCGGAGCGAAGTCCAAGCCGCTGCCTGCCGATACGTTCGACTTCATCCTCACCGCTCGCTCCGTACACGGCTGGATGGGCGGCGGCGTCGCCGACAAGGTGTTCAGCGACCTCTATGGCGCCCTGAAGCCAGGCGGCATCCTCGCCGTCGAGCAGCATCGCGCAAAGCCGGGCAATCAGGATCCGAAAGCCGCGAGCGGCTATGTCACCGAAGCCTACGTGGTCGACCTTGCGAGGAAGGCAGGCTTCGAGCTCGTCGCGAGCTCAGAGGTCAACGCGAATCCGGCCGACACGGCGGATCATCCGTTCGGCGTCTGGACGCTGCCCCCGAGCTCGCGCACGCGTCCATACAGCGAAGGCGCTGACGCCAATGATCCGAAGTTCGATCGCACGAAGTACGACGCGATCGGCGAATCGGACCGGATGACGCTGAGGTTCCAGAAGCCGACAGCGCCGACGGGCTGATTTCGCCTCAACCCGCGCGCACCGCATAGAGAAAGCGGGCGTAACCGATCTCGGCGGCGTTCTTCATGAGTTCGATATTGACCCATGCAGCAACGTCGCCGAACGGCCGCTCGCGCATCGGCCACCGGGTACGGGCCGTTGATTCGAGATCTCCCTCGCTGAGCTGATCCAGTTCGCTGTGCCAGCGATCGTGCAGATCGGTCAGCCTCTTCCGTACTCCTTCCGCGCTTCCCGGCCAGACGACGCGATCGCGCGCCAGCGTCGCATCGCCGAAGGAATGATCGACCGCCATCGACCACCAGAAGATCATGTGCCAGCTCAGCCAGCCGATGCTGGCCGGCCCGATCTCGTAGCCTTCACTTTCGGGCCAGTCGACGCGCCACTGCCCGTTCCCGCTGTCATATATATGCAGGCCACGTAACGCCGGGCGCCAGAGGCACTCCTCGGTCGTGAGTCCGTCGAGGTGATAGGACGTCAATTTCCACGCGGTGTCGAACTGACGTAGAAGGCTATCGCGGAGCGGCATGCGTCGGAGAAACTCCTAAGTACCGGCAGCGCGAGTCCGCAACTTTCTCCAAGTGCGGGCGGGCGGGCCGGAGGATCATGCTTCTGACAGTCGCATGGAGGAAAACCCATGGCAACCATCCGCAAAGAATTCACTGTCCAGGCGAACGCCGATGAGGTCTGGGCTGCCTTCCGGGATGTCGGCGCGATCCATACGCGCCTCGCACGAGACTTCGTGACGGATTGCCAACTGGACGGAACACTTCGCACCGTCACGTTTGCAAACGGACTCGTCGCGAAAGAGCGAATCGTGACGATCGATGACGCCGCGCACCGCCTCGTCTATTCAGTCGTCGAAGGCAAGCCCACTCATCACAACGGATCTTTCGAAGTGATCCGCGAAGGGGCCGATCGCAGCCACGTCATCTGGATCGCCGATCTGCTGCCGGACGAGATCGCCGGCGCGATCGGGCAGATGATGGAACTCGGCTCGCACGCGATGAAGAAAACCCTGGACGACGCCGGGAGCTGAAGTCAGGTCGTCTCCGCAACCCGAGCCGCGCGCGCATTGCGAACGTGCTTGGCCAAAGGGCGATCTGGCGCGGGACCGGTCGATTGGCGAAACGTCAGCGAGGACTCCATGATCTGCCCCGACCGTTCGTCGGGTTCGCCGCGAAGCATCCGCAGCAACAGTTCGGCTGCATGCGCAGACATCGCTGGCACCGGCTGCTTGATCGTGGTGAGCGCCGGCCAGACCTGACTCGCGAGTGGCGCATCGTCGAAACCGGCGACCGACAATTCCTCGGGAACGGCGATTCCCAGTCCGTGCGCCACCGCGAGCACCCCAGCCGCCATCTCATCGTTGCTGGCGAAAATTGCAGTGGGCCGCTTGTCGGACGGCAGATTCAGAAGTTTGCGCCCGGCTTCGACCCCCGACGAGAACGAGTTGTAACCCTGCGCAACGAGTTTCTTGTCGAACAACAGGCCACTCGATTTGAGCCCGTCGCGATAGCCGCTGAAGCGATCCGCCACCGCGGCGTGATCCGGATTGCCGACTACGAATCCGATGCGCCGATGCCCAAGCAAGGCCAGCTGCTCCGTCATGCGTGCGCTGCTTTCGCGATCGTTCGTGTAAACGCTGTGGAGGTCGTTCTCGTGCTCGGCTGGTGCAATGCGCACGAAGGGCACGGAATGCTGCTTGAACGCATCGACGATCACGCCGATGTCCGACAGCGGCGGCGTCACGATCACGCCGTCGGCCCGCGATTGCCGAACATTGCGCATCACATCTTCGACGAGCGCCGGTGACTGGTAGTCGCAGGGATGCAGCACGACCTGGTAGCGAGCCGCGCGACATGTCTCGATGACACCGGCCAGAACTCCCGTGGCGTAGTAAGCGCACGAGACGTCGTAGAGCACGCCAATCAGGTACGACCGGCTGCCGCCGAGGCCACGAGCGGAAGGATTCGGGTGATAGTCGAGCTTGCGAATGACACGCAGCACGCGTTCCCGCGTCTGCGGCTGCACAGTTTTGACGTTGTTGATGACGCGCGAAACCGTCTTGATGGATACCCGCGCCTGGGCGGCAACATCACGAATCGTGGCATTGGACATGCTTTCGGTTCCGGGCGACTCTGCACACCGATTCTACGATGACGGCTGCCGCCGGCAACGAGTGTTTTGTCAGCATCGGGAGGCGACCACGGCAGTGGACTGACGAATCACCAGCGAGGATTGAACAGGGACCGCGGGTGCAGGCACGGAGTCTCGGCGCAACTGAGCCATCAGCATTGCCGCGGCCTGCTGTGCCAGGCCCTGCAGCGGTTGCCTGATTGTTGTGAGTCTAGGCCACACCTGGCTTGCGAGTGGCTCGTCGCCGAAGCCGGCGACCGAGAGTGCGGTGGGCACCGCGACGCCCAGCTCGTGCGCCGCATGCAGAACGCCCGCCGCCATGAGATCGGTGCTGGCGAAGATCGCTGTCGGACGGTCCGCCTTGCGCATCCGCAGCAACTTTCGCCCGCTGGCGATACCGGCTTCGAAACTGCCGTCGCCTTCGACGACCCAGCGAGCATCGAGCGACAGCTTGCTCAATCGCAGACCGTCGCAATAGCCCATGTAACGTTGCGCGGTTCCCGCATCGCGCTCATGGCCGATCACGAAAGCAATGCGCCGATGACCCAGAGTCGCAAGATCCCGGGTCATCGCCGCCGCCGATTCCCTGTCGCCGGCAAACACACTGCGAGTCGGATCGTTGCGACCGGACGGAGCGATCCGCACGAAAGGGATCTCGTCCCGATCCAGCATCTCGATGACCGCCGCCGAATCCGACAGCGGCGGCGTAAGCAGCACGCCGTCCACTCGCACGCTGTGCACGAATAGCCGCAGCTCGTCCGCCAGCACGGGTGACTGCGAATCACAGGCATGCATCACGACCTGATAGTTCGCCGCCCTGAAGCTCGCAAGCGAACCGCTCTGCACATCGGTGACGTAGCTCGCGTATGGATTGTCGAACGGCAACCCCACCAGCAGCGAGCGATGCCCGGCGAGACGCCGGGCATTGGGACTAGGGCTGTATCCCAGCCGGCGAATCACGCCCATCACGTGTTCGCGCGTCGCCGCGGTCACACGATCTGAGTTGTTGATGACGCGCGAGACCGTCTTGATCGACACGCGCGCTTCCGCTGCGACAGTGCCAATAGCCGGTCTCGTCATCATGCAGCGTTACTCCGCGCTCGCAACCGGCAGATCGTCGCCGAGCGTATCCTTGTCGGCATAGGTCAGACCGAAGCCGTACGCAAAGAGCGGCGCGTAGTTCGGATCGTTGCGGTTGATCTCGAACTGATCCGTCGAACGCGGCCACGAGAACGACAGTTTGCCTTTGAAGTCCTTGTTCACTCCGCCCTGCTCGTTGCGGAAAAGCACATCGGCGACACCGCCGCCTTCACTGCCGGGCAGCCATGCAGCAACGAACGCGTCCGATGCATTCAGCTCCGGATTCACCCACAGCGGGCGGCCGCTCAGGAACACCCCCACGACGGGGATTCCCGCCGCCTTGAGCTTCGTCATCAGCGCCGCATCGCGACCGTTCGCGCCCTGGTAGTCGATCGACTTGATGTTGCCCATGAACTCGGCGTACGGATCCTCACCGAAGACCACGATCGCCACGTCCGGCTTGTCGCTGAAGCTGCCATCGACACTCAGCGACGCGTTCGGTGCGACGGCCTTGATGCCGGCGAAGATCGACGTGCCGCCCGGGAAATCCTTGTTGGTGTTGCCGTCGCCCTGCCAGGAGATCGTCCAGCCTCCGGCCTGCTTGGCGATGCTGTCGGCGCCCTCGCCTGCTACCAGCACTTTCACTTCGCGCCGCAGCGGCAGAACTCCGTTGCGGTTCTTGAGCAGCACGAGCGACTCACTCACAGCTTGGCGTGCGATGGCACGATGTTCAGGCGAGCCGATCAGCTCGGACTTGTTCGCCAGCGGCCGCGAAGACGGCTTGCCCTTCTCGAACATGCCTGCGCGAAGCTTCACACGCAGAATGCGCGTCACCGCGTCGTCGATGCGTGATTCGGGAATGTCACCCGCCTTGACCTGCGCAACCGTGTTGGTGATGAAGCTCTTCCAGTCCTTCGGCACCATGAACATGTCCACGCCGGCGTTGACCGCATCGGCGCACTTGTCCTTGGAGCAGCCCTGCACTTCATCGATCGCGTCCCAGTCGCTGATGATGAAACCATCGAAGCCCATCTGATTCTTGAGTACGTCGGTCAGGAGGTAGCGGTGGCCGTGCAGCTTCCAGCCCTGCCAGCTGTTGTACGAAGCCATGACAGTCTGAACGCCCGCCTCGAGCGATGTGATATAGCCCTGTCCATGGATCTCGAGCAGTTTCTGCTCGGGCGCGACGTTGTTGCCGCGATCCACACCGAGATTCGTGCCGCCATCGCCGATGAAATGTTTCGCAGTCGCGAGCACGTGATTGCCATCGAGGAACGCCGGCGTTCCCGCGGCACCTTGAATGCCCACGACCATCTTGCTGGCGTATGCGCGAATGATCTCGGGATCTTCCGAATAGCCCTCGTACGTCCTTCCCCAGCGTTCATCGCGCACTGCCGCGACCGTCGGAGCGAACGTCCAGTCGAGGCCCGTGACGGCGACTTCGGCTGCAGTCGCGGCACCGATCTTCTCGATCAGGTCCGGATTGTTCATCGCGCCCAGGCCGATGTTGTGCGGGAACAGCGTCGCACCGACCACGTTGTTGTGGCCGTGCACAGCATCCGTACCCCAGATGATCGGGATCGCCGGTGCGCCCGTCGACGTGTCCATCGATGCTTCGTAGTAGCGATCCGCGAGAGCCACCCAATCGCTGGCCTTCGCGTACTTCTTGTTGCCCGGGAAAGCGCCACCGCCGTTGAGGATGGAGCCGAGGCGATATTGCTTCACATCCTGCGGAGTGACATCACGAATATCCGGCTGGGTCATCTGGCCGATCTTCTGCTCGAGCGTCAGTTGCTTGAGCAATTCGGCGATTCGCGCCTCGACCCGCGGATCAGCGGCAACCGCGCTCTTCGCGTGAGGCCACTGCACCTGCGTAGCCGGCGTCGAATCGGTGGTCGCTGCCGTCGTGGCTGGACGATCGGCCCCGCATCCCTGCAGCAGTACCCCCGCGATCAGCATCGCTGCAGGGCGATGCCACCGTAGTGTCAGTCTCTCGTTTGCGGCCATTTGGGCTTCCTGGACGGTTGGGTGAATGGGCGGAAAAACCGCACTGTAAGCGCTTTCATTCGCCTCTGGGAAGAGGCACGGCCGCGGCAGGGCCGGCCGGCATGCGAGGGGGATGGTTTCGCGTGCCACCGGCCTGCCGCAGTCATGTCAGAAGCTCACACGGATCCGCGCACCGTACGTCCGCGGCGGATTGAACACGAACTCCTGCGTGCCGCCGTCGATCGTGGCCTGGGAAGCGTGCGCCTCATCCGTCGCGTTGTTCAGGAACGCTTCGACGCGCACATTGCCCTCGCCCGTTGTGTAGCCAACGCCGAGGTCCAGGTGAACATAACCATCGACTTCGTCGTACAACCGCAGCAGGTCGGCGCCATAGCCCGTCGCCACACCCGCGGCATCGACTGTAGTCACTTCCTTGGCCCCGTCGCGTCCGGAACCGCCGTTGAATGCCGTCAGGAAGTACGAACTCTTGTAGGTACCCGACGCGACCCAGTCCATCGTGCCGGAGCCCAACGGGAATTCCTGACCGAAGCGGAGGTTGAGTGTCCACGGCGGCGTGCGGGGCAGTTCGTTGCCACCGAGGTCTACCTGCAGTGTGCCGCCGATCGGGCTGCTGCGACGACCGTCGTTCACCACCGACCCATCGGCATACTCCGTGTCCTGCCACAGCAGGGTGCCGGCAACGTTGAAGCCGAGCCCGAAGTTGTAGGACGCATCGAACTGCACGCCCATGTTCGTGGCTTCGCCGATGTTCTGATTCAGAGTGATCGTCGAGCACGGCGTGGTCGGATTCATGTCCTCGCAACCCGCATCGTTGTTGGGGTCGTCGTCGAGCTGTTCGATGCCCACCAGGGTGCTGAACACCTGGTCGGTGTACTTCAGGTAGTACGCCGAGGCATTCAGGATCATCGGATTGCCGGCGACCGTCAGCGTGTTCTTCGACCCGATCTCGAACATGGTGTTCTTCTCGGGACCGACGGGCGGCGTGTAGAGGTTTTCGCCGGGACCCGTGTCGAGATCGACCGTGTCGTTGAAGCTCGGCGCCTTGTTACCGGTGGCGACGAGGAAGTACACCATGTTGTCGTCGGTGATATCGAAGGCCGCGCGGAAGCGCCAATCGATGTACGAATCCGAGTTCTCGCCCGTCTGCACCGTCGCACCGCCGAAAGCGACGCTCAGGCCAGGATATCCCGCGCATGTACCCTGGAACTGGCTCGCCTGCACGCAACCGCCCGCAAGAAACTCGTCGAGCGTATCGTCGATACCGTACGACGAGATGCCGGCCTGGTAGAGCAGGATGAGGTCGTTGATCGTGTTCGGCGTGCCGTCGCCGTCTGCATCCGGGTTCAGGTTGGCGCGACTGAGACCGGTCATGCGGAATCCGGGTGTGCCCGTCCGCACCGCGACGCCGTTGGTATTGATGCCTGCAATGTAGTTGAAGCCATCGCGCTCCTTGCCTTCCTCGGAATAGCGGGCGCCCGCGGTCAGGCTCAGACGATCGGTCGCTTTCCACGTCAGATCGGCATACGCGGACTTGGAGTCGCCGACCACATTGCCCTGGTTGAACTCCAGGTAAGGCAGATCCGTCGAGTAATCGAGAGGAATGCCCAGGAAGACCTGCTGCTCTTCCTTGAACTTGTAGAAGCCAACTGCCCAGGTCACACGATCCGCGTCGTCAGGTGAGGTGAAGCGCAGCTCGTGCGTGCGGCTCTCGGACGTCGCATCCCAGATCAACGCACCGTAGGCGCCGTAGTAGCGTTCCTGCACAAAGTCATCCGCAAGTGGACCGTCGGGATCGACGAGACCCGCGCGCTCCACGACCATGCGCTCATCGCCATCGAGATCGTAGTTGCGGCCGCTGTTCGAAAGACTTTGCGTGTACTTGAGATCGCGATAGCCGCCGATGTACTGAACGTTGAACCAGTCGGTGCGATAGGTCGCATTGAGCGCGAGACCCCAATTGTCAGTGTCCTGGACCGGCGAGAAACCCGTCTGATTCACACGACGCGGATCGTCGTACTTGTCCCAGTCATTGCCTGCGACTGATGAGTTGTAGAAGTCGACGCCTCGCGAACCGGTGCCCTGCTGGTTCAGGAAATCGCCGGTCAGCAGCACGGACAGATCATCGTTTGGCTCGAGCAGGAAATGAGCACGCGCACCGAAATCATCCTGCGACTCCCAGCCGAGCAGTTGATCGAGTGGACCCGTGTTCTCCACGTACGCATCGTGCTTGGCGGAGTAGACGGCAACGCGAGCCGCGGCGATCGAGCCAAGCGGCACGTTGATCGCACCGCGCAATTCGCTCTGGTCGTAGTTACCGCCCATCGCTTCGGCATAGCCCTCAAAGGTTTCGAGCTTCGGCTTGCGTGAAACGATGTTCATGCTGCCGCCGAGTGCGTTGCGGCCGCGCACGGTGCCTTGCGGACCCACATTCACTTCGACGCGTTCGAGATCGAAGAAGGCGACGCCCAGCCCGCGAGGCCGTGGCACGTACACGTCATCGAGGTGCGTTGCGATCGCCGGATCGCCAAGTTCCGTGTTCGCGTTGCTGCCGATGCCGCGCACGTAAATCTCGGTGTTCCCTTCGTAGTTCGTGATCTCGAGTCCGGGCATCAGAGCCGGAAGATCCAGCAGGTCCGTGGCGCCGACCTGGTCGAGCGTCGCCTGGGAAACGACGGCCGCGGTGCCGGCGTAGCTCTGGAGCGATTGCTCCACACGCTCGACCGACACGATCACTTCTTCGAGAACGGATGCGTCCTGTGCCTGCGGCGCAGCCGATGCTGCCGCCGACAGTGTCGCGGTTACTGCAAGTGCGAGCGTGGACCAGCGGCGATGCCCGTCCCGCATGCACCGTGCCGCGGCGCGAGAACCGGCGGCGACTGGATTCAGTTTCGATGACGTCATGAGATTCCCCTGTCTGCGACTGCTTGTAATTCGGTCGCGACGCCGCCTGGGCTGCGTCAGCGCGGCGCAAGGGATACTGAGTCGGGACAACGTTGTCAAACCTGCACGACCGATTGTGCTATCGGTGCACTTTCAATCTATAAAAATAGGCATGACAACGTTGGTACGTGATTTCCGGACGAGACTTGCCGCCGCGAACGGACGGCGACTTCGCGCAAGCCTCCGGCACGAGGTAGCGATCACATCGGGAAGGCGGCGCGCATCGGAGAACGCCTTGCGCACTGCGCCGCGGTTGCGCACCATCGCGACCCATGCGCATCGATCACATTGCCCTGTGGACGACGGATCTCGAGCGCTGCAAGGCGTTCTATTCGACCTACTTTGGCGCGACCGCCGGCGCTCACTACGTGAACGCGGCCAAGGGATTCGAGTCGTGCTTCCTGAGCTTCGAAAGCGGAGCCCGCATCGAAGTCATGCGGACGACGACGCTTGCGCCCGTCACCGCGGAACCGGGCGCACACCGGATGGGACTGACTCACATTGCGATCGGCCTGGGCTCGGATCGACGAGTGGATGAGCTGGCGCTTCGTCTTCGGCGCGACGGCCATCCGATCCTGGATGGCCCGCGTCGAACCGGCGATGGCTACTACGAAGCGGTCACCCTCGATCCCGACGGCAACCGGATCGAGATCACCGCGTGAATCGGTCCCTCCTTTGCGGAGGGACCGACGAGACCTAGGCAGCTCTCGCGAGCTGGTGTGTGGAAGGCGCGGCGGAACGTGCGGGTGCGTGCAACTGCCGTCCAGCCTGCATCGAGAACGCCGAGATCGCGGCCAGCATCTGCTCCGACTGACGCTGCAGGCTCTGCGCCGTTTCACTGAGTTCGTGCGCCATCTGTGCGTCCTGCTGAGTGATCTTGTCCATCTGCGACATCGCGCGATTGATCTGCTCGATGCCCGATGACTGTTCGCGGCTCGCAGCTTCGATCTCCGAGATGACATCGGTCACGCGCTTGACGGAATCCACGACCTGCCCCATCGATTCCTCGGCCTGAGCCGCCAGCGCGCTGCCGCGGGTCACGCGCTCGTTGGACTGCGTGATCAGCTCCTTGATCTCCTTGGCTGATGCGGCCGAACGCTGCGCCAGACTGCGGACTTCCTGCGCGACGACTGCGAAACCCCTACCCTGATCGCCAGCACGTGCTGCCTCGACAGCTGCATTCAGCGCCAGCAGATTGGTCTGGAATGCGATGCCGTCAATGATGCCAACGATCTCGCCGATACGGCGCGACGACTCGGTGATGGCCCCCATCGTCGCCGAAACTTCGCTCACGACTTCGCGTCCACGGACCGTTGCCGAAGACGACTGCACCGCGAGCTTGGTTGCCTGATGCGCACTTTCCGTGTTTCGCGCGACGGTGGAGGTCAGCTGCTCCAGAGACGCTACGGTTTCCTCGAGACCCGCTGCGTGTTCGCTGGTGCGATTCGACAGATCCGAGTTGGCATTCACGACTTCACCGACACCGTCGCGGACCTGTTCGGCGGCGGCGATGTTGTCTTTGAGCACGCCGTCGAGCTTGACTCGCACCTGTTCGAACGCTTGTGCGACTGCCACGATGCACGACACACCCTCATCGACGATGCGGGTTCGGGTGTCGCCGCTCACGAGTTTGAACGCAGCATCGCGCAACTTGATCAGCGGGCGCACGACGCTGTGCTGAATGTAGAGCATGTTTGCGAACGCAATGCTGGCGCAGGCTGCACTGAGCAACGTCATCATTGCCGGGCCTCTCGCCAGCAGATTCGTCAGCGCGGCTCCGGCCATCAGCGCACTCTGCGCGCCGACGACCACCCATGTGCCCGTGCGCAGAGACGGATTCGACGCGCGACCCAGGAGACCGCGGATCGACGTATCGAAGGCCCGCCCTTCCTTGATCCGGATCGAGCCCGCGCGCCCGGCGCGAATGTCCGCATAGATGCGCTCGGCCTGGGTGATTTCTTCGCGCGAAGGCTTCACGCGAACCGACATGTATCCGACGATCTGGCCGCGATCCATCATCGGCGTCACGTTCGCCCGCACCCAGTAGAAACCGCCGCTCTTGCGCCGGTTCTTGACGATGCCCGTCCAACTCCTGCCCGCGCGAATCGTTTCCCACAGATCGGCGAACGCTTCCTTCGGCATGTCCGGGTGCCGCACGATGTTCTGCGGCTGCCCGATGCATTCTTCCAGCGAGAACTCGCTGCTGCCCAGGAAAGCGGGATTGGCATAGGTGATGCGGCTGGTCGCGTCCGTGTGCGTGATGATGACTTCATCATCCGGCAGCACGTACTCCGCGTTCGTCACAGGGCCATTCGCGCGCATGTTGGTCTGAGCTCCTTTGAACCGTTCCATCTGCCTCTACGGGGCAGGTATGAACGAGATAGCGGCAGCCTCTTTCCAATGATGAGTCCCGCAGTACCGATTCAGGTTTCGCCGCGGGGTCCGCTCATGGCTGACTTGGAGGCAGAGGCGGAAAAATCCGGGGATGCCCTATTCAGGCCGTCATCCCATTCAAGCGATTGACCGCGGTGCGATTGGCCAGCCCTTAAGGGCCGAGAACGCGAACTGGGCAAGTTGGCCGTGTTTGCTGCTCGGGGCAGTCCCTAAGCGATCAGCCTTCCCTGGCGAGTCGCCGCGTCGCAAGGCCGAGGAACAGCACGGTGACTCCGAGCAGCACGACGACGTGATTCACTGCCGATCCGACGATGAAGTTCTGGGCGCCGATGCTGGCGAGTGCGAGTTGGTCGAGATAGAACGCGGGCGAACCCAGCACCACGACACGGATTCCCTCGGGTAGAGGAATGAACAGGCCCGAAAAATAGATGAGCACTATGTAGATCACGTTCGTGATCGCCGGCGCGGCCCGGCCCGAGCAGATGGAACCGAGCCACAATCCGATGGAGCAGAACGGAATCGCGCCCAGCGACACGACGGCGACCACGGTCAGTACCTGCAGGATCGACAACTTCACTGAGCCGAGCGCGAGAGCTGCGCCGGCCATCAGTGTGACGGCAATCGCAGTCGATACGACCGACATCGCCACACTGGCGAGCAAGGCCGCGAACGGAGGCATCGGAACAGCCCGCTTGTAGCGGAACAATCCCTGCTCGCGTTCCAGTGCGAACCCGATCCCAAAGCCGAACATGCCGGGCGTCATCGCGGCCATGGTCGCGAATCCGCAGAACATGAAGAACGATACGTTCGGGTCCGTCGCCTGGAACGCACGGAACACGAAGCCGACGAGCAGATAGAACATCAGTGGGAACAGCAGCGTGGGGATCGAAAAACCGGGATTGCGAATCGCCCTGAGGAACGCGTACTTCGCCTCGGTCACGTAGCAATGGATCACCCTGCTCGTCGGCATGGGTGCGTTGACCTGGGAAGCCACAGTCGTGATGGACATCAGGCAGCCTCCTGCGTGAGCTCGGTGAATGCCTCGGACAAGCCAGCGCGCTGGACTTCGAGGTCGGAGAGTGTCGCGTCGGCCGCGAGGAGTCGTCGAACGACATCCTCCGCGCGGGCCGTCGAGATCAGGACGCGACCGCCCGTGCTGCTGACGGAGTCGACATCCGGCCAGCGTTCGATCTCCGCGATCGGCGTGCTCGTGGTGCAGCTCACACGTCGACGGGAAACCAGTGCGCGCATCTCATCGACGCTGCCGCTGGCGATGACCCTGCCTTTGGCGACGACGATGACGCGATCCGCGAGCGATTCCGCCTCTTCGAGATAGTGCGTCGTAAGCACGATGGAACAGCCACCACGAACGAGTTCGCGGATCGTGGACCACATCATTTCGCGCGCGCGAATGTCGAGGCCTACGGTCGGCTCGTCGAGGAACAGCAGCTGCGGCCGACCACAGATAGCCATCGCGAACTGCACCTGGCGCTTCTGTCCGCCCGAGAGCTTGCCGTAAGGACGCAGTGCCAGCTCCTTGGTGTGCGTCATCTCCATCGCCGCTTCCGCAGTCATCGGTGCGGCGTAATAGCTCGCGGTGAGATCGATCAGCTCCCGCACTCGCAGTTCCGGTGCGAGCGCGACCTCCTGCATCATCACACCGACGCGACGACGTGCCGCGAGCGACTCCGGACTTTCATCGAACAGAGAGACGGCGCCTTGGTCGGGCCGTTGCAGTCCGAGCATCAGCCCGATGGCCGTCGACTTGCCGGCGCCATTCGGACCGAGCACAGCCACCAGCTCGCCTTTCCCTACATTCAGGTCGAGACCGTCGAGTGCCAGCGTCGAGCCGTAGCGCTTCTTCACGGCCTTCAGCGAAGCCAGAGTCTTCTGCGGGTCGTGCGAATGCGATGTCGCCGGTGCGGCAACAACCGTGCTCGGTCGCTCGAGCCCCTTCTCGAGCCCCTTGGGGTAGCGGCGACCGTTGAGTACCTCTCCTATATATGTAGAGCGGACGAACGCCCGGTAGCTCAAGAGGAGCAGCGCCGTTGTGACGCTGACGATCAGCGGATACTTCACACTCCAATGCAACGGCCACTCCGACACGAGCTGCTGCAGCGCGAACACCAGCGGCAGATGCAGGAGATAGAGCCAGTACGACGAATCCGCCAGGTAGCGGACGACCGGACGCTCACGCGACAGGTATCGCATCGCCGCGCCGATGATTGCGAAAGTCCAGCACCAGCTCGCGATGCCGTAGATCACCGCGTAGGCAAGGCGCGGCAACCCTTCAAGCTTCGCAAAAAATCCCGACGGCAGATCGCTCACCATGAACAGCGCGACACTCGTCAGCACGATCGCGGTCGCGAGATACGCCACCCAGCCGCGCTGCATCGAAGAGAGCAGCGTCGTCTGCCGATGAAGCAGCCAGCCGAAACAGAACGCCGTCGCGAAGGCAATGAAAGCCGGCGAGTTCGGGATCAGCGACATGTCCGGCGTCGGAATCCCGCCGTGAACCATCCACGGCTGGTAGAAATGGAGCGCGGTCGCAACCGGAATCGCTAGCACCATCGCTGCCACCGGACTGCGAACGAGCCAACCCATCGACGCGTCCGCGCGTGCCCGGATCGCATCGGCGTTCGGCAGCTTGACGATCAACTGCCGAATCACCAGCACGACCACGTACAGCAGCGCGAGCACGTAGAGGAACCACAGATGCATGAGCGGGAACGGCAACGCCGGCTTCTCGAATCCGGGCGGCGGCGCCGGTGGCGGCGAACCCCAGGCGGCCCAGATCAGCGTCGCGATGATCATCGGTGCCAATATCAGCCAGCCGACAACGAGCGGAATGCCGACGCGGCGCAGCCGGTCCCTGATGAAGCCCGAAGCGCCACGGCGATGAAACAGCAGATGCGCGAAGAAGCCCGCGATGACGAAGAACATCGTCATGCG
Organism: Povalibacter uvarum; assembly: GCF_014202975.1. Taxonomy (GTDB): domain Bacteria; phylum Pseudomonadota; class Gammaproteobacteria; order Steroidobacterales; family Steroidobacteraceae; genus Steroidobacter; species Steroidobacter uvarum. The sequence continues at coordinate 445,210 of NZ_JACHHZ010000005.1, read as the reverse complement.
GAAAACATGGATGAAGAAGAATGTCCCTTGCAGGAACTCGCTCTGCGAGCGGTCGGCAATCGGCCAGCCTACTGCGATCAGACCGGGCATGAACGACATCGTGGCGTGCAGCACGATGCCAAGGAGCAAGGCGAACGCTCTGACTGCATCCAATGCGTGCAGCCGTTCCGGCGAGTCGTGCATGGTGGTCCCCATCCTCAGGCCATTGCGACGGCGTGCATTCTGCGCAGCCTGCAAGCGGGGGAACAGGGAGAACCGGTCAATAGCGGCGACGTACCGGTCGGGGCGCGGATGCGCCGGTTAGCGCAGGCCGTCATGCCCGCGAAAGCGGGCATCCATCCCGGCTAGCAAGATGGACTCGGCTTTCGCGGGAGTAATGGAGAACCTTCGCGGGAGTAACGATCAGGGCGTCGCCGGCTTCAGCGCCCAATAAACGTTGTACCGCTCGTAGTGCAGATCTGGAAAAGGCCTCAGCGTCACGTCCGAGGGCTGACCTATGCCCTGCGTCTTGAATGCCAGCTGATCACCCGGCAATCGGCGAATCGCGGCAAGCGCCTTCTCCGTGGTGGCCGCCAGCGTCGGCACCGGGAAGTCAGGCGCCTTCAGATTGACGACCTGGTCCTTCGCGTACGGAACGGTTTCGCTGCGAGGCGCCGGGCCAAGGTCGCCGGCGAGGACGAGCGGTCCGTACAGGAACGCGACGGTATTCGGTGCGCCATGCACTTCCTCGGTACGAACCGCCATCGGGATCGTGACGCTGACGCGATCGCCCTTCTTCCATGTCCGGATAATCGTGGCATAGGACCCTGGCGGCGCCTCGTTCCCGATCACCCTGCCGTTGACCTCGATCGTCAACGGCCGCGTGGCCCACGCCGGGGTTCGCACACGCAGCGACATGGGTCGATCCGAAGCCTGCTTCACGACGAATTGGGTCCGATCGCCGCGCGGATAGTCCGTCCGCTGTTCGATCGCGAAGCCCTTCTCACGCCAGGTGAGCGCCGAGGGAATGAACAAGTTCACATACAGATCGTCGGTGCCGTGGAAGTAGACGGCCTCGCCGTACTTCGTGTGATTCTCCATGCCACTACCGACGCAGCACCAGAACGACTCGAACGGCGTGCTGTAAGTACGGAAGTGCCCGGGCTTCAGCGACATGAAGTACGTGAACATGCCGCGATCAGGTTCCTGCGACGCAAGGATATGGTTGTACAGCGCGCGTTCGTAGTAGTCCGCGTACTCGACGCTCGGCTGCCAGGTAAACAGATGCTCCGTCAGCTTGAGCATGTTGTACGTGTTGCACGTCTCCGCGGTCGCAGCGCTTAGATGCGACGATGCGGTGTTCGGCACGAAGAAATGTTCGCCGTCGCTGTTCCCGCCGTTCACCCAAGAGTGCTGGCGAACGACGATCTTCCAGAAGTCGACCGCGGCAGCGCGATCGTCGGCATTGCCGGTCACCTCGTAGCTGCGCGCCGCGCCGGTGATCTTGGGAATCTGCGTGTTCGCGTGCTCGCCTGCCAGCTCATCACGACCCGCAACGAGCGGGTCGAGCACAGCGTGGTGATAGAAGCGGTTCGCCGTCGCGAGATAGCGCGGCTCACCGGTCAAGTAGTGAATCTCGATCAGCACCTCGCGCATGCCCCCGTGCTCAACGCTGAGCATGGATTGCAGTTGCTCCTGCGTCAGGCCCGCGGTGACAGAATCGACCCAGTCGGCGAGCTTGAGCGTCACAGCTTTCGCCTGCTCATTGCCGCCGAGAACCCAGGCATCCTTGAGCCCGGCGAGCACCTTGTGCTGCGTGTACCAAGGAACCCACGCGCCGTTCTTGAAGAAGAAGTGATCACGCGGCTCAACCTTGCCCTGCTTCAGCCCGCGCAACGTTTCCAACTCCGCAGGCGGCAGTGCACCGACATAGCCGTCGCCATATCCGCGCTGGGCCTCAGCCATTTCCGCGACGATGTAGTCGATGCGCTCCCGGAAACGCCGATCGCCAGTCGCTTTGTATTGCTGCGAGAGCGCGGTGACGTAGTGACCCAGCGAGTGACCGGCGATGCCCTGCGATTCCCAACCGCCGTACAGCTCGGCCTTCGGCTCCAGTCCCGCGTATTTTCGAGTGTTGTGCAGCAATCGGTCAGCATCGAGCTCCAGCAGGTACTTCGCGTTTCGCTCCATCGCGGCCTTGAATGGGCCGTCGAGGAGCTGAACGTCCGACAGCGGGAATGTTTCGACCGGCGTCGGATGCGCTGCCGCGAACATCGGCACAGCCAGGAGAACCGAACCCGCTGCGCGAATCAGCACCGACCTCATCGCGGGTCTCACGACGCTGCGCCCGTTGCGATCACGTTCCACGACAGCGGCTTGAGCTTCGCCTTCAACGTCTCGCCGCTGATCGTCACATCGCTGCGTGACGCCGGCGATACCTCATCGCGCTTGTCCTTGGAATTGATCGCCTTCAGATCCTTGTGGTGCAGCTCCGACGCACTGACGACCTTGAGCTTGCCGAGGCCGCGCAATTCGACTTCGAGCTCGATCTCTTCCGTCGTGTGCCGGTTCAGCGCCAGGATGTTCACCTCGCCGGAGTCCGGGTCGTGCACGATGCTCGCGAGGACGCAGGAAGCATCGGCATGTGTCTTGGTCGAGAACGTCGGCGAATCGATCTTCGCACGCAGTACGTTGCCGCGCGCGTGCCGCGATGCCTGCGAGAACGGATGAAAAATCGTCTGGCGCCACGCCGGACCGCCGGTCTCCGTCATGATCGGACCAATGACATTCACGAGCTGCGCGATGCACGCTGCCTTCACGCGATCGGCGTTGTTGATCATGGTGATCAGCGCGCCGCCGACGATAAGTGCATCCTCGAAGTTGTAGATCTCTTCGATGAGCTTCGGTGCCTGCGGCCAGCCCGGCTTGCGCAGGTCTTCTGGCGTGTGCGCCTTGTACCAGACATTCCATTCGTCCAGCGACAGCATGATGCGCTTCGAGGAACGGCGCTTCGCCGCCACGGCATCGGCGATCGCGGCAACTTCCTTGATGAACGAATCCAGGTCCTCGATGACCGTGAAGAACGTCTGGATGTCGTTGCTGTCATTGCGGAAGTACTGGTGCAGCGAGATGAAATCGACCTCGTTGAAACAGTTGTCCAGCACGTCGTGTTCCCATGCAGCGTATGTCGGCATGGTCCGTGCGGATGAACCACAGGCTGCGAGCTTGATGTCGGGGTCCACCCAGCGCATGACCTTGCCGGTCTCCTGCGCTATGCGGCCGTACTCGGTCGCGGTCTTGCGGCAGATTTGCCATGGCCCATCCATTTCGTTGCCGACGCACCAGAACTTGATGTCGTGCGGTTTCTCGTAACCGTGCGAGCGGCGCAGGTCCGACCAATACGTGCCGCCCGGATGGTTGCAGTACTCGAGGAAATTACGCGCCTCGTCGGCACCCCGCGTCCCTGTGTTCACCGCGAACATCGGCTCTACGTTCGCGACGCGACACCAATCCATGAACTCGTTCGTGCCGAACTGGTTGGTCTCGGTCGAGCCCCATGCGAGATCGAGTCGCGTCGGGCGCTTGTCCTTCGGCCCCACGCCATCCTCCCAGTTGTACCCCGAGAGGAAGTTGCCGCCGGGATAGCGAACGATCGTCGGACCCAGCTCCTTGGTGAGCTCGAGCACGTCCTGACGAAAGCCGCGCTTGTCCGCGGTCGGATGCCCCGGCTCGTAGATACCGCCGTAGACACATCGCCCCATGTGTTCGACGAACGTGCCGAACACGCGGCGATCGAGAGGAGAGATGATGAAGTCGCGGTCGACGATGATTCTGGAGCGGAGCATGGGGGAGGTCTCGGAGAATTAGGAGAGATCGGAAGCTGCGAGCGATGCGCTGCGAGCTGCGAGCCAGATGGATGGAACCTCTGGCTCGTTGCTCATGGCTCACCGCTCGTCGCCAGCACATGAAACAAGAGATCGTTGACGCGATGCTCGGCGTCGAACAGCGCGGCCTCCACCGACTTCTGGCCGGCGATGGCGGGGGCAAGCTCTTCGCCGATCGTGTCTTCGATGGCGAACCGTCGCTCGACGCCCGCCGGCAGCGGCGTCCCTGTAAGCGCAATCTTCGCGATGTTGTCGCGATACGGCAGCGCCTTGAACTCGGCGCTTTCGATGACGCTCGTGAACGCGGGCAGATGACCGGTGCGCGCCCACTGAAAGTTGTTGTCGGCAAGGAACTTCAGAAGACGATAGACAGCCTGTCGTTGCTGGGGAGTTCGCTCTTTCACCGGCATGACCCACGAATGGCCGTCAGCGAAGGTGGCGTCCTTCTCCGGGAAGAGCTGCGGATACGGATAGACGGTGTAGCCGTTCGACAGCGGTCGGTCAGGCCGTCGCGACTCCGCTTCGTAGTCGCCGATCATCCAGGTGCCGACGAGATACACACCGCCGTCACCATTCATGAAGCCGCGCGTCGCAGCGGCATAGTCCTGGTCGCGAGTCGTGAGTCCTTCTTCGTAGAGCGTCCGGAACATCTCGACGATCCGGCGGGCCTCGGGTGTCCGCAGCTTGATGCGCTTCGGATCGGCGAAGAAGTCCGCGTCCTGCTGCATCAGATATGTGTACAGGTTCCGCGAGTACGCCGGTTTCTGGTTTGCGAGTGCCTGAACGAAGTACGGCTTGCCCGTCGCCTTCTTGAACTGACGAGCCTGCTCGATGAGCTCTTCCGGCGATGACGGCAGGATCGGCTTGTCGTCGCGCACGAGCCCGGCCTGTCGGAAATAGTTCATGTTGATGTGCCACAGCGGCGCCCACGTGTCGAACGGCATGCCCCAAACGTTGCCTGCAATCGTGACGCCTTTCAGACTCGCTTCGGTGAAGTTGTCCGGCTCCACGCCAACCGCCCGCAACTCCTCGCCCATCGGTTCCAGCAAGTGGCGCGACTGGAAATCTGGAATCGCCGACTCGTGCATCGTGACGACGTCGGGCGCATCGCCGGTCGCCATCTGCGCCGAGAGCTGGTTGTAACCGGGCCAGGCCACCGTGCTCACGGTCACCTTGATGTCCGGATTCTCGGCGCGAAATTTGTTGATGAGCGTCGTGATGATCCCGCACTCGGTCTGCGCCGCAGCGACATCCGTTTGCGATCCGTACTGGGCGTTGCAGGTACCGAAGAATCGCTGCACGACGATTTCATTGGGCGCTTGCGAAACGCCGCAGCCTGCGAGAAGGGCGGCACCCGCGAGGCCCGCGAAGGCACGTCGCTTCACGTCGCTCCTCCAGAAACCGCGCGCACGATGTACTTCTGGAAGAAGACGTACACGATGAGGATCGGCAGCGCGGCGAAGATCGCCTGCGCCATCAGGAATCCGAGGCCGGCGGACTCGGCGAAATTGATCTGAGTCGACGCGATGCCCACGGTCACTGTGTACATCTGGGCGTTCGTGCCCGAGATCAGCGGCCACCAATAGTCGTTCCACGCGTGCAGGAAGGTGTAGATGCCGAGGGTTGCCTGCGCCGGCAACGTCATCGGCAACAACACACGCCAGAAGACCTGGAATCGAGTGGCGTTGTCGAGCATCGCGGCTTCGTCGACTTCACGCGGAATCGCGCGAAAATACTGCGTCATCAGGAACACCCCGAACGACGTCGACAGGCCCGGGAGGATGAGTCCGATGTACGTGTTGTGCAGGCCAAGCTCGCTGAACAGTTGATGCCGCGGAATGATCACCGCTTGCTCCGGGACAGCCAGCCCGAACAACACCAGCACGAAGATGATATCCCGGCCTGGAAACTCCAGGCGCGCGAATCCGTAACCGGCCAGCGACGACAGAACGAGCACACCGATCGTCATGCCGAGCGACACGATCATGCTGTTCACGAACCAGCGGAACACCGGCGATCCGATCACGAGGTCCCAGTAGTTCTGCAGCGTGTACGGCGCATGCAGCACCGAGCTCGTATCGACCATCAGCTCGGCGTTTGTCTTGAGCGACAGGCCCAACGCCCACACGATCGGTGCGACCATGACGATGCCGAGCACGATCACCGCTACGAGGATCAGTCGATCGCTGAGCGTGCGCCCGACCATGCTGCCCGCGGCCATCAGGCTTCTCCCTTGCGGCGGGCCACGAAGTACTGTGCCAGTGCGGCCATCAGGATCAGTCCGAACAGAATCTGCGCGGCCGCCGCTGCGTAGCCGATATCCCAGCGGTTGAAGCCGACTTCGTAGATGAACAACACGATGGGTCGCGACGCATTGTTCGGTCCGCCAAGCGTCATGAGCTGCGCCTGGCCGAAAAGCTGAAACTGCAGCACGATCTCGATGATGATCACGAGCGCGAAGGTGCGGCGGATCGACGGCAGCGTCACGCTCCAGAGCGTCTTCCAGCGACCGGCGTTGTCCAGCGCAGCCGCCTCGTACAGCTCTTTTGGCACCTGCTGCAGCGCTGCGAGGAACAGCATCATTGGCAGTCCGATGCACCACCAGATGGTCGTGATCGCAATCGCGGGTAGCGCGAGATCTTCGTCACTCAGGAAAGCGACAGGCGGCTTGCCGAACATCTCGAGCACGGTGGCGATGAAGCCACCGTCTGGAATGAATACCACGCGCCACAACAAGGTGACGATGGTCACCGAAAGAACGGACGACGAGAAAAACACGCCGCGAAGTACCGCTGCGGCTCGCGTCGTTCGATTCAACGCCAGCGCCAATCCGAGTCCGATGATCGCGAGCGCAGGCACCGTGAGCACAATGAAGTAGAACGTGTTCCACAGCGTCCCCAGGAATACTTTGTCCGCCAGCAGGCGCGTGAAGTTCTCGAGTCCGACGAAAACGCGTTCACCAAAGAAGTCCGCCTTGTGGAGGCTCAGCCACATGCCGGAGAACAATGGATACACGACCAGCACGATATAGATGAGCAGGAACGGCGCGACATAGAGCAGGCTGCTCCAGTCGCCACGAGCGCCGCTGCGCGTCTCACGTGAATCCGTAACGTGTGCAGCCGCGACCGACATCTCAGGCGCCCTCGGCTGCGTGATAGCCGCGCACATCGTCGAACAGGTGCACGCCTGCGCTATCGAACCGCAGGCCGACAGCGTCGGCAATCGCGATGCGGCTCATGCCAGCGTCCTCGGCGACGATCGTCGTGCCGTCGCTGAGCAGGACATAGACGAGCGTGCGGTCACCGAGGCGTTCGACGAACTTCACCGTGCCGCTGCAATTGCCCTCGCCCGTCGCGCAGGGCCGAACCGATTCCGCCCGGACTCCCAGTTTGAACCGCCCTCCTTCCGGCAGCGCTTTGCGATCCACCCGTGTCTCGAGCATCGATCCGTCGGGCAACCGCAGCGTGACGAACGGCGACGCGCCCGTGATTTCAACCGGCGCGAAGTTCATGCAGGGTGTGCCGACGAATCCTGCGACGAACGCGGTGGCCGGCCGCGAGTAGACCTCCATCGGCGTGCCGATCTGCTCGATCCGCTGGTTGTTCATCACGACGATCCGGTGCGCCAGCGTCATCGCCTCGATCTGATCGTGCGTGACGAAGATCATCGCCGCATCGACACGCTGATGAAGCTGCGCGATCTCGAGGCGGGTACGCACCCGAAGCGCTGCGTCTAGATTCGACAGCGGCTCATCGAACAGGAACAGGTGCGGCTCCTTGACGATCGCCCGGCCGATCGCGACGCGTTGTCGCTGGCCGCCGGAGATCTGGGCCGGTTTGCGTTGGAGCAGATGCTCGATTTCCAGCATCTTCGCTGCGGCAGCCACTCGCCGATCGATCTCGGCGGGCGCGATCTTCACGTTGCGCAGGCCGAACGACATGTTCTCGCGCACCGTCATGTGCGGATACAGCGCGTAGTGCTGAAAGACCATTGCGACGCCGCGCTCGCCGGGCGGGAGCGCGTCGACACGCTTCCCGCCGATGCGAATCTCGCCTTCGTCCACCGTTTCGAGCCCCGCGATCATGCGCAGAAGCGTCGACTTGCCGCAGCCCGAGGGCCCAAGAAAGACCACGAACTCTTTCGCGCCGACCGTCAGCGATACGTTGTCGATCACCTTCGACTGCCCGAAGGTTTTGCTGACATTGATGATTTCGAGTTCAGCCACGAGGTCACTCAGGAGAAAGAAAGAATTTCCACGGGGGGCACGGGGAACACGGGGGAAGGACCGAGTTCGCAATGACGCCGGATTTCCGGCCCCCGTACTTCCCCGTGCCCCCCGTGGAAAATTCTGGTTTGCTCCGCGTCTTCACGAGCTCACCACCGGCCAGCCATCGCTCCAGTCGACCGGCGCGATGCGCAGCGTCGGCCGGCCGTCATGCTCGGCGTCGTACGCGTGATAGACGAGATAGTCGTTCGAGCCTTCACGAAAGATGGCGTTGTGGCCGGGACCGCGGAAACGGCGGTCTCCGCGCAGGATCTGGGTGCCGTAGCCATCGAGCATCGATTTTCCGTCACGGCCGACGTACGGGCCCGTCACGCTCTTCGAGCGGCCGGCGACGATGTAGTACGAACTGCTCGCACCGCGGCAGCAGTAGTCGAAGGAGACGAAGAGATAGTAGTAGCCGTTCCGCTCGATCAGGAACGGTGCTTCGATGGCAGCGGGCGCCTTGTCCGGCACAGGTCGTGACGCCAGTGAGTATTTGCGCTTTTCACCGGGGCGAGGCTTCCCTGTCCGCGCATCGATCGGAAACAGCTTGATCCCGCTCCAGAAGCTGCCGAGCGTGAGCCAGTGCTGCCCTTCGCGATCGACGAGCACGTTCGAATCGATGGCGTTGAAGTCATCGTTGCGCTGCGACTCGATCACCAGCCCGCGATCCTCCCATTGAAAATCGGGCGAGGCCGAATCGAGCGTGCGATTGGCAATCAGCCCTATGACGGACCGGTTCGATCCGAAAGTCGAGCACGAGTAGTAGAGCCGGTACTCGCCGTTAATATGAATGATGTCCGGCGCCCACATGCCGACGGTGCCGGGTACGGCCTCCTGCGCCCACTTGGGAATGGCATCGAAAACCTTGCCGCGCAGCTCCCAGTTCACCAGATCCTTCGACGTACGCCACGGCAGCAGGCCGGTCGCGTCGGCCGCCTGGCCCGTGGAGAACAAATGATAGGTATCGCCTTCCTTGACCAGGCAGGGATCGTGAACAGGAAAGAGATTGCCGGCCAGGCGCTCGTTGATCGGGGACTGCGCGCTTCCCGGCCGCGGCAACAGCAGCGCGCCGAGCGACAGCGTCGTCGCACGCAGAAGGTCTCGACGGTTCAGATACGAGCCGTTGGTCATCGATCGCTGCCGTGGGTCATTTGCCGTGAGCGCGAAGTCCCCCGGCCGGCGTCGCGGCAGTCGCCAGGGGAAGCGACTTTGCCACGACAGCCGGCCGGGGAGAGAGCGTGAGAAATCGGTGCGCGATCACCGCGCCATGAAAGTCATGTGGGAATCGGCGGAGGAATTCGCGCCCGGCATTGCTACGCGGCCGCGGCCATTCAGACGTGTCATCGATTTTCCCCCAGCAGCGCGCGTTCGACGCCTTGACTTGCATTAACTCCGACAAATGAATGGTATCGATCCGGACCAGGGTGGGCAAGCCTGAAGGAGGTACCGAAACCGGTTACCGGAAGGTTTCGACCCCTCGGCACCGTGTGGCGAGAGTAAGACAGGCTCATTTTGCACCTGCGAACGCCTCCGAAACAGCGATCCGGGCCCGAACCCTCCTTGCCAGCCGCCTAATTGTCGGACAAGATGGCCCGGTCGGATTCAATTGTCTAACAAACTTGGGGGAGCATTATATGAACAGGTGGGGGATCGAGCGCGCCAATCACCGCACGCCGCGCAACATGCGGCTGGCTTCGGCCATTTCGACGGTGCTGCTCGGCGTCACAGCGGGCGGCAGTGCCTTCGGTCAGGCGGCAGCGCCGGCGACCGAAGAGCTGGAAGAAGTGGTCGTCTCCGGCATTCGCGAGAGCCTCGAGAAGGCACTCGACATCAAGCGCGAATCCATTCAACTCGTCGATGCGATCGTGGCCGAGGACATCGGCAAGTTCCCGGACAACAACGTGGTCGAAGCGCTGCAGCGCGTGCCCGGTGTTCAAGTCACCGACCGTGCAAACGGCGAGGCCGGCAAAGTCTCCATTCGCGGCCTCGACGATGTCACAACGACGGTCAATGGCCGCAACGTGTTCACGGCATCGGGCCGTCAGATTGCGCTGGCCGACGTGCCGGCCAACCTGATCAACCGGGTCGACGTCTTCAAGACCCGCTCCGCCGACCTGATCGAGGCCGGTATCGCCGGCGTGATCGACATTCAGACGCAGCGCCCTTTCAATTTCCCCGAGAGCAAAGTTTCGCTGTCGGTGCGCGGCATCTATCAGGAACAGAGTGAAGAACTGGATCCCAACGTCAGCGCGCTGTTCAGCGATCGCTGGACAACGGGCATCGGCGAGGTCGGCGCGCTGCTGAACGTCTCGTACGCGCAGACAAACTATCGCGGTCAGAGCTTCACGGCTGGCGCGCAGATGCCGTTTGCCACGGATGATCCGCCCGCGAATCTCGGGGCTTACCAGATCATTCGTTCGGTCTATAACCAGGGCGGTCCTGAAGACTGGGCAGTCGCTCCGCAGTACTGGGGCGTGGAAAACTGGCAGCCTGGACTGCTCAACGGTCTGCCCACGGCACCAGGCTCGACAATGGTTGTCGGCGGCGAAGAGGCCGAGTACATCCTGTCACGCGATGCTGTGTTCGCCAGCGATCTCACTGGCGAGCGCGAGCGTCCGGCAGCCAACATCTCACTGCAGTGGGCACCCAACGACTCATCCGAGTACGTGCTCGATGTGTTCTACAACGGCTATCGCAACCAGCAGTTCAATTCGCTGATGTTCACGTTCGTCGACTTCTGGGGCAGCCCCCAGAACGCCAACATCGTGCTCTACCCGGGCACGAACATCGTCAAGTCGCGCAACACGGACGTGCCTTTCGGCTTCACGAGCGGTGACTTGTTCACGGCGAAGACCGACAGCTTCCTGTACGCGCTCGGCGGCAAGTGGAACGTCAGCGATGCCTTCGAGTTGCGCGCCGATGTGGCCTGGCAGACGAGCGAATACGAGGAAGACTTCATCGCCATGCGTGGCGTTCGCGTCGCGCCCGGCCTGTCCATTGACTTCAACGCAGGTGACGGCATTCCGGCGCTGACGTTCAACGACAATCCTGGTACCGCCGACATCGACGAAAGCGACCTGACCGATCCTCGCCTGTGGAACCTCGGTGAGTTCTACGACAACGCCGGATGGCGCGAAGGCGATGCTGCAACAGTCACGATCGATGGCGACTACCACATGGATTCCGCGTTCCTCACGACGCTCAGCTTCGGCGTGCGCTACGACGACCGCAGCGCGTCGGAAGGTACGCGTGGTCAATCCGCTGGCTGGCTGGCCGGCCTGGGCAGCGGCACGACGATGGCGAACTTCCCGGATCTCGTTTCCACCAACAGCGGATTCTTCGACGGTCAGGCGACTGTGCCCGGCGGCTGGGCCGCGATCGACGGCTACTACCTGCGGTCGCACGCCGACCAGATGCGCAACCTCTACAACACGACGTTGAACATCGACCTGGCAGTCGGCGATGAGCTCGTGACCCCGAAGAACTTCGAAGTCAACGAAGTGACTTCGGCGGCCTACTTGCAGGCGAACTTCGACGTCGATGTCGCCGGACATCAGTTCGACGGCCAGTTGGGCGCGCGCTATGTGTCCGTCGATACGGACATGGATTTCTGGGAGGGGCCGGCGAACGCGCGGGTTCGCACGTCGGACTCGGCCACGAAGTCGAAGCTGCTGCCCAGCGTCATGATGCGCTTCGCCTTCACGGATGAACTGCGCCTGCGCGCCAGCTACGGCGAAACGCTCCGGCGTCCGAACTTCATCGACCTGAACCCCGTAGTCCGCTATGCCCGAGATGTCTCGAACATTGGCTACGGCACGGCGAACGGCGGCAATCCCGACCTGGAGCCCACCGAGTCGAAGAACTATGACTTGTCCCTCGAATGGTACTTCTCCAACGCGAGTGCCGTGTACGTCACGGCGTTCAAGCGTGAGATCGAGGGCTTCGTCGTACCGTTCCTGCGGCGCGTGAACTATACCGACGACATCGGACCGTACGACTACATCCTTGCCCAGCCGTACAACGCGTCGAACGGTGAACTGGACGGCGTGGAGTTTGGCTTCCAGTACTTCCCGGAGAACGTGCCGAACTGGCTGAACGGGATCGGCCTGCAGGCCAGCTACACCATGCTGGACTCGCAACAGGACACACCGATCACGAACTCGGCCGGCGAAATCACAGGCACGCAACGAACATCCCTGTTCGGCGTATCGGACTCTTCGTACAGCGCGGTGCTCGTGTATGAGAAGGACAACTTCGATGCCCGCCTGTCGTGGGTATGGCGCGAAGACTTCCTCAACAACTACGAGGCGGCTCTGTTCGCCAACCCGAAGGAAGTGTGGCGCGCATCGGAGCAGAACCTGGACTTCCAGCTCAGCTACGACCTCACGGACGCGCTGGTGCTGACGTTCGACGCCACCAACCTCACGGATGAGATCTACCAGAGCTACTACGTGAACCCGACCACGAACAATTTCGGCTCCGCAATCGTGGGCCGGACGTTTGCACTGGGTGCGCGCTTCACGTTCTGATCGCGACTGAATCGGCCGGAGCCGGAGGGCAGCTCGCAAGGGCTGCCCTTTTTTGTTGGAGGTGTGCACCGCTCCGATTGTGGGTCCGGCTTCAGCCGGACGTTATCCGAAGGACGCCTTTCGGGCGTGCGCGCCCGACTCTTGCGCTCTCAAGCGCCGGTTCGCGCGCCCCAGATCGACACGCCCGCCTGCGACTGCGCAGTGAACGTCACGGCGAAGGCATTCGCGTTGCCATTCCACTGACGGGACAGGACACCATTGAACAATTCGCCCGAAGCGAGCGTCAGCGCGATGTAGTTGTCACCCTTGTGCAGCCATGTGCCCGTTATGGCACCACTGATCGTGCCGTCAGCGTTGAGCGTGATCGTCTGCGAGGCGCGAATGGCCGCGGTGATGTCCTTGCCGTGATTGATGTACTTGTAGCTACCCTGCGCTTCTGTAGCGGTCACCGCCGCCGCAACGGGCGTTGCGCTCACGCTCGTTGGGACATAGCGGAACGGAGCAGCGACCGGCCAGCCGTCCTCATTGAATAGCAGTTCGTGCACGCGCACTTCGTGCTGCTCGCCGCGATTCGGAAAGCGCGTGTGAAAGATCAGGAAATACTTGCCGGTCGCGGCATCGAAGTACCCAGAATTGTGACCGGGAGAAACATAGCCGAGCGCAGTGCCCGTCTCGCCGCTGGCAGGCGCGAACTGGTGATTGCCCATCAGCTTCTGCGCGTGCGGCGCGATGCGCGAGTCGTCGAAGAGCTGGTTCGGATTGCCCTTCACCGTCGCCATGTCGGTGCCCGCCGCGTCGAAGTACGGACCATCGGGCGCATCTGCCCGGGCAACGCGAATGTTGTAGCCGCCGACAGCGTCGAGACCACCGAACGAAACGAAGAGATAGTAGTAGCCGGTCGATGCGTTGTAGAGCACGTACGCGCCTTCGATGCGTGCGTGGTGGCCGCCGATCAGGTGCTTGCCGTAGCCCTGCCCGGGCTGCGGCAGTCCGGTCGTCTTGTCCATCGCCAGGATGAAAATGCCGCCCGAGTAAGAGCCGTAGATCATCCAGAGATTGTCGTCGCGATCGAAGAAGGTCTGCGGATCGACGGCATTCGGATGAACCTGCGCGTCGTAGACGCTCACGCCGTCCTCGCTGATCTCGCCCCACATCCCGGATTTCAGGAGGATCTGCTTGTTGACGTAGGGACCCGTTACGCGATCGGCGACCGCAACGCCGAGAGCCGAACGCGGCGAATCGCCTTTGCACGAGTCGTAGTACATGTAGAACTTGCCGTCCGGGAGGCGGACCACATCGGGCGCCCAGAGTCCCGTGACTTCGGACCATGCAAACGTGTCGCGCAGTTCCCGCGTAACGTCGTTGAACAACGGGTTCGTCGCCGTCACACCGTCCGCGACCCGCGTCCAGTTCAGCCAGTCCGTCGTCCTCGCCGCCGCGAGGTGCGATCCGAAAACGTAGTAGTCGCTGTCGACCTTGATGATCGACGGATCGTGGACCGACACCTCGGTGAACGTGACTCCGGGAGGCGGCGGGTTGCCGCCACCTCCGGATAGAGGTGGAGTGCCGCCGTCATCGCCGCCGCCCCCGCCTCCTCCGCAGCCGGCGAGCAGAGCCAGTGGCAACGACAGGACGATTCTTCTGGTTGTAGGCATGGATTGACGCACCGGAAAGTAGTGACTTGCGTCCCGGCACGTCCACGGATATTGTCGGACAAATGAAATTGAGGCAAGCGGAGCTTGAGGCGGGTATTTCGACGCTCTGCGCGGCGCACGCTCACGAGTCGGGACTGAGGTCGCTGAGCAGTCTTGTCGTCTATAGGAAGCGCGGCGTGATCGTCGTTGCGTGCCATCGCGCGAGCATCGATGGCCTTTAGAGTTGCCCCGAAACGGACCGCGAGACTAAATTAACGACTCATGGCCGTGAAAAAGAAACCGATAGCGACACCGAGCCCGGCTGGTGCTTCTTCTCCCGCGTCGAAAGCCAACGCGCGTGCGCGTCGCCGATCGTTGCGCCTGCACGGGACGATTGCGCGCGACCTCGGCGTCCTCATCGTCTCGGGACGCTACAAGCCCGGCGAACTCCTGAATGGTGAAATCGCGGCAAGCGACCGCTTGCACGTCTCGCGAGGCGCGTATCGCGAGGCGGTCCGTATTCTCGCCGCCAAAGGACTCGTGGAATCGCGCCCCAAAGTCGGCACTCGCATCAGTCAGCCAGAACGCTGGCACATGCTGGATCCGGATGTGCTCTCCTGGATCTTCGAGTTCGAACCGGACGAGCACCTGCTTACGAGTCTGTTCGAGCTGCGCAAGATCGTGGAGCCGCAGGCCGCGGCACTTGCCGCGTTGCGCCGGACCGATGAACATCTCGAGGCGATGGCCCGGGGCCTAGAAGGAATGGCGAAACACACGCTCGCCGTGGAAGCGGGCCGGCTCGCCGACCAGGAGTTCCACTCGGCTCTCTTGCGCGCGAGCGGCAACGAGTTCGTGATGTCACTGACGAGCGGCGTCGGCGCCGCCATTTCCTGGACCACGATTTTCAAGCAGCGCGACAATCCCCTGTCCCGTGATCCGATGCCGGATCACGTGCGTGTTTACGAAGCGATCAAGGCCTCGGACCCGCAGGCGGCGCACAAGGCGATGGAGAACCTCGTCGATCTCGCCTTCCTCGATACGACCAACGCCCGCCGGCCGCGCATGAAGGCGGCGAAGTAAGCCAGTACCCCGTCATCCCCGCGAAAGCGGCGATCCATCCTGGGTTCGAGGAAGCGGGAAAGGATCGATCCTCTCCCGCCCTGCCTTACCAGAAGTAGATATAGATGCTGGCGATGATCGCGACGATCACGACGGTGTGGAAGATTTCCCAGAAACCGTAGCCGTCCTTCTCTTCAGCGATCTGTTCCGCCGTTGCCGTGTTGTAGGTGATACCCGCGATCTGCTCCGGCGGTGCCTTCGGCGTGACTGCGCTCACCGCGAAGATCACTACGCAGGTGAAGACGAACAGCATGAAGCTGAAGTACAGCCAGTTGATGTCGACGAGTGTCTGGATGAAGCCCGGCCACTCGACGCCGTACATCTCATGCGTAGCCTGGAAAACCAGGCGGAGCATGCCCAGGACGAAGCCCGTGACGATGCCGATCAGACCCGACTTCGGCGTCACGCCATTCGAGAAGATACCCAGCATGAACACGGCGGCGATCGACGGTGCGAGCAGCGACTGCACCAGCTGAAGATAGGTATAGAGCTGGCCCTTGCCCAGATCCTGCAGGAACGGAATCCACAGCATGCCGAGCACGATGACACCGGCGGTCGCGATGCGCCCCACATTCACGAGGTGCTTTTCCGATGATTGCGGGCGCAGGCGCTTGTAGAAGTCGACGGTGAACAGCGTCGCGGTCGAGTTGAACAGCGACGCGAGCGCACTCATCAGTGCCGAGAGCATGCCGGCAAGCACGAGCCCGCGCAGACCGACGGGCAGCAGGCTCGAAACCAGCACGGGGAACGCACCCTGCGGGTTGTCGCCGATGGTTTCGAAGCCCGGGGCGCCCTGCTTGTACAGCGCCACAGCGATCATGCCCGGCAGCAGGAAGATGAAGAGCGGCGTGAGCTTGAGATAGGCCGCGAAGATCGTGCCGCGACGCGATTCCTTCAGGCTCTTGCCCGTCAGCACGCGCTGCACGATGTATTGGTCGGTACACCAGTACCACAAGCCGATGATCGGGGAACACAACAGCACGCCCAGCCACGGCGTAGCGCTCGGATCGAACAGAAAGCCCGGGAATCCCTGCGTTTCCGGCGTGGTCGAGAGCGGCCGCCACAAATGGCTCGTGTCCGGATTCGCTGCCAGCAGCGCATCCATGCCGCCGATCTCGCCGAGACCGACGAACAGAAGGACAGTGGAGCCCGCGAGCAGCACCGGCACATGCATGGCTTCGGTGTAGAGCACCGATTTCATGCCGCCCAGAATCACGAAAACGCCGGTGATGATGACCAGCGAGAAGGCGGCGAACCAGAAGAAGTCGACCTGCCCCAGCAGCGGCACATTCACCTGGTCATAGCCGAGAATCGTCTGGATCGCGAAGGCGCCGGCGAAGATGGTCACCGAGGCTTTGGTCAGGATGTAGCTGACCAGGAAGATGACCGAGAGCACCGTGCGCGTCGCGGGCGTATAGCGTTTCTCGAGGAATTCCGGTGTCGTGAAGATCTTCGCGCGCAGATAGAAAGGCGCGAATATCCAGCCCAGCACCAGCACCAGGTACGAATGCAGCTCCCAGTGGGCGAACGCCACGCCCGAATCGGCACCCGAGCCGGCCAGGCCGATCAGGTGCTCGGCGCCGATATTCGAGGCGAAGATGGAAGAGCCGATCAGGACCCAGCCCGCGGTACGGCCGGCAAGAAAGTAGTCTTCGGTATTCTTTTCCTTCTGCATCGCACACCACACGCAGATGGCGGTGTTGACGACGAAGTACAGGGCCACCACGGCCCAATCGAGGCCGGAGAAAGAAACAGCGGTGCCGGTCATGCGTGCATCCCGTCTTTAGTTGTTCGTGAATCGTAGGTCATCGTCCCAGCGACGACGGGACGCGTTGTAACGCGCCCAATCCCCCCAAAATCATCCCCCAAGCACCCGGCGCCCTGGATTGTCCGCTGGGCGAACCGGGCGTGTATGGTATGCGGCGGCGGCGTGTGAGCGCTACCACAACTTCGAGGGTCCCCCTTGGTAACCCTCATGCCGTGTTATATTGTCTGAGTTATAGTAAACCACGCAAATGAAATCGTTCGTTCGCCCCGGGGGCCAAGCCGAAGGCGGAACGAACTGGAGAATTTCCATGGCGATTTCCGGAGAGTTGTTGATCGGTGGCCAGCGCGTGCGGAGGCCCGAAACCTTCCTCGCGGTGAATCCTTCCACGGGCGAGAACCTGCAGCCCCCTTTCAGCTCAGCGAACGCGGAGGATGTCGAGAAGGCGTGTGAGCTGGCTTGGTCGGCATTTCACAGCTACCGCGAGCTCGACCCCGAGAAGCGCGCCCAGTTTCTCGAGGCCGTGGGCGACCAGATCATGGCGCTCGGCGACGAATTGCTCGAACGAGGCCACGCGGAATCCGGTTTGCCGCTTGCACGACTGACGGGCGAACGCGCCCGCACCGTGAATCAGCTGCGATTGTTCGCAGACGAGCTGCGCAAGGGCGGCTGGATGGGCCTGCGCATCGACCCGGCGCTGCCGGATCGCAAACCCCTGCCCCGCTCCGATCTTCGCCAGCGCAAGATTCCGCTCGGGCCGGTGGTCGTGTTCGGCGCCAGCAATTTCCCGCTCGCGTTCTCCGTGGCGGGCGGCGACACGGCCGCGGCACTTGCCGCGGGATGCCCGGTCATCGTCAAAGGTCATTCGGCGCATCCCGGCACGAGCGAACTGGTCGGCCGAGCCGTGAGTGCCGCAGTCGAAGCCTGCAACTTGCCGCGCGGTGTCTTCTCGCTTCTGAACGGAAATTCCCGGGCGCTCGGCCAGTCGCTCGTAGCACATCGGCATGTCAGGGCTGTGGGTTTCACGGGTTCCCGCGTCGGCGGAACCGCGCTGATGAAGATCGCAAGTGAGCGCAAGGAACCGATTCCGGTGTACGCCGAAATGAGCAGCATCAATCCGGTCGTGCTGCTCCCCAATGCGCTCGCTACTCGCGCGGAAGCGCTCGGCAAGGATTTCGTCGGCTCGCTCACCCTCGGCGCTGGTCAGTTCTGCACCAACCCAGGCCTCGTGCTCGCGCTCGACGGGCCGGATCTGAAGCGCTTCGTCGAATCCGCAGCCGCTGCTCTCGGACAGGTTCCTCCCGCCACGATGCTCACTCCGGGTATCCATGCCGCGTACGAGAAGGGCGTCGACAAGCTGGCGCGCAACGATCGCGTCACGACGATCGCTCGTGGACTCGACAAGGCCGGCGTCAACTGCGGCCGTGGCGCACTGTTCACGATCACTGGCAGCGACTTCGTGCAGCACGATGAGGTTGCCGAAGAAGTATTCGGCGCTTCTTCCGTTGTCGTGCGCTGCGCGGACGAGGCGGAGCTGGTTCGCGTGCTGGAGCACCTGGAAGGGCAACTCACTTCCACGCTGCACCTCACCGACGAGGACACGGCAATTGCGTCGCGATTGCTGCCGGTGCTCGAACGCAAAGCGGGCCGCTTGATCGCGAATGGATGGCCAACCGGCGTCGAAGTCGCACATGCGATGGTTCACGGCGGTCCGTATCCCTCGACCTCCGATGGCCGCAGCACATCGGTCGGAACGCTCGCCATCGAACGTTTCCTGCGGCCTGTCTGCTACCAGGACATCCCCGATGCACTGCTGCCCGCCGCGCTGCGCCGCGATGCGCCCAAGCGCCCGCGCCGTCTCGACGGCGTCTACGTGGCCGACTGACGACTTGCTCCCCTTGCCAACCGAGAGATGACGATGACGTTTCGACTGCTGCAGATCACAACCCCGACCGGCTCACGCGCAGTCGTTGCGTCCGAAGGCGGCGACTCCGGCTGGCGAGTCGACGGTGTCACCACCGTGTACGAGCTCGCCCGCCTTGCGCTTCAGAAGCGGTCGAGCCTGAAGGATGCAGCAAGCTCACGACGATCGAGCGAGCAGATCGATCTTGCCCAGGCAGAGAAGCAAGGTCGCCTGCTCGCCCCGATCGATCATCCCGACAGCGCTCATCTCTATCTGACCGGAACCGGCCTCACGCATCTCGGATCGGCTGAAGGCCGCGACAAGATGCACAAGGCCGCGGCGTCTGGTCAGGTCACCGATTCGATGCGGATGTTCATGATGGGCGTCGAAGGCGGCAAGCCCGCGCCCGGCACCGTCGGCGCGCAGCCCGAGTGGTTCTACAAGGGCGACGGATCGCACATCGTCGGCACGGGCAACGCACTGCCGTCGCCGGACTTTGCACTCGACGGCAGCGAAGAGCCCGAGATCGCCGGCATCTACATCATCGACGACCAGGGCAACCCGCATCGTCTCGGCTTCTGTCTCGCGAATGAGTTCTCCGATCACATCATCGAACGCGGCAACTATCTGTGGCTGGCCCATTCGAAGTTGCGCCATGCAGCGCTCGGCCCCGAGCTGGTCACAGGCGAACTTCCCAGCGACGTACGCGGCACCAGCCGCTTGCTGCGCAACGGCAAAAAAATCTGGGAGAAGCCGTTCCTGACCGGTGAGACGAACATGTCGCACACGATCGCCAATCTCGAACATCATCATTTCAAGTACGCGCTGTTTCGTCGCCCCGGCGACCTGCATGTGCATTTCTATGGCACGGCGACTTTGTCGTTCTCCGACGGCATCAAGACGCAAGAGGGCGATGTGTTCGAGATCGAGGCGCCGCCGTTCCGACTGCCGCTGCGCAACCCGCTCGGTCGCGTCGCATCGCCGAGCTCAGCAGTCACTTCGCTGTAAAGATCATGAAGAACTCCACGGGGATCAAGATCGGTCTGGTGGGGATGGGCAAGATCGCGCGCGACCAGCACGTGCCCGCGATCGCCGGCAATCCGGCGTTCGAGCTCGTTGCGGTCGCCAGCCCGAACCACAAGCTCGAAGGCTTCCCTCATTACCCTGATGTCGCGTCGCTCCTGAGCGCAATCCCCGACATCGACGCGCTCGCAATCTGCACGCCGCCTCAGATCCGCTACGACATCGCGCGCTACGCACTCGAGCGTGGCCATCACGTCATGCTGGAAAAGCCTCCGGGCGCGACATTGAATGAAGTTCGCGCGCTCGTCGAACTCGCGGAACAGCAGAAGGTTGCGCTCCACGCTACCTGGCATTCACGCGAAGCGGCGGGCGTCGAGCCTGCGCGCCAGTGGCTCGCCAACCGTAAAGTGCGCAACGTCATCGTCACGTGGAAAGAAGATGTTCGCGTATGGCACCCCGGACAGACCTGGATCTGGAAAGCCGGCGGCCTCGGCGTATTCGATCCGGGCATCAACGCTCTGTCGATCATCACGCGCATCCTGCCGGGCCATCTCGTGCTTCGTGACGCCGAACTCGCATTCCCCTCGAACTGCGAAGCCCCGGTCGCTGCGACGCTGCAACTCAGGAATGAGCACGGCACCGCGGTCCGCATGGAGTTCGATTTTCTGCAGACAGGCCCACAAACCTGGGATATCGCCGTCGAAACCGACGACGGCCGCCTGCTCCTGTCGCTCGGCGGCTCCGTGCTGCGCATCAACGACGACCCGGTCATGCAGGCACCCGATCGCGAGTATCCGAACCTGTACGCACGTTTCGAAGAACTCGTGCGCGAACGCCGGATCGATGTCGACGTAACACCGTTCCGCCTCGTCGCCGATGCTTTCATGTGCGGCCGCCGTGTTGTAGCCGCACCGTTTGTCGAGTGACCTGAGAAGAACAGAATTTCCACGGGGTACACGGGGTGCACGGGGTGCACGGGGATGAAGAAGATCTCCGAACCCCCGTGCTCCCCGTGTACCCCGTGGAGAATCTTTCTCTTTCCGTTCCGCCGAAGTGAGGAGAAGAAGTTGAGAACGATCATTGCTGCAGCGATGTGTATGGCGTCGCTTTTGGGGGTTACGGGGGCCCACGCGCAGAGCGGTCCTGTGTCGGCGTCCGTCACGATTCGTGCGGACCAGCCGGGGGCAACCATCAGCCGCAACATCTACGGGCAGTTCGCCGAGCACCTCGGCGCCGGCATCTATGAAGGCATCTGGGTCGGCGAAGACTCGAAGATTCCGAACACGCGCGGCTATCGCAACGATGTCGTCGATGCACTGAAGAAGCTGAAGGTGCCCGTCGTGCGCTGGCCCGGCGGTTGCTTCGCCGACGAATATCACTGGCGCGAAGGCATCGGCCCGCGCGAACAGCGTCCGATCAAGGTGAACACGCACTGGGGCGGTGTCGAAGAACCGAATTCGTTCGGCACGCACGAGTTCCTCGATTTCGCCGAACTGATCGGCGCCGATCCCTATGTGTCGGGTAACGCCGGCTCAGGCACGGCGCAGGAGATGGCCGACTGGGTCGAGTACATCACCGCCGACAACAACTCTTCGCTCGCGCAACTGCGCCGCAAGAACGGACGCGAGAAGCCCTGGAAGCTGCCGTTCTTCGGTGTCGGCAACGAGACCTGGGGCTGCGGCGGCAACATGCGCGCCGAGTACTGGGCCGACCTGTATCGTCACATGCAAACGTTCGTGAAAGCACCGCGCGACAATCGCCCGCTCAAGATCGCGAGCGGCGCCAACGAAGCCGACTATCACTGGACTGAAGTGATGCTCGCGCAGGCATCCAAGCTCATGGATGCGTACTCGATCCATTTCTACACCCGTCCGCGTCATGAGAAGTGGATGGACAAGGGCCCCGGCATCGGCTTCCCCGAATCCGAATGGATCTCGACCCTGGATCACGCGCTCTACATGGACGAACTGGTCACGAAGCACTCGGCGATCATGGACAAGCACGACCCCGAGAAGCGCGTCGGCCTGTTCGTCGATGAGTGGGGCACCTGGTACGACCCGACCGCTGGCCGCGAACCGGGCTTCCTTTGGCAGCAGAACACGCTGCGCGATGCGCATGTGGCCGCGCTCACCCTCAACGTTTTCCATCGGCATGCCGATCGCGTGAAGATGGCGAACATCGCCCAGATGGTGAACGTGCTGCAGGCGATGATCCTGACGGACAAGGAGAAGATGGTCCTGACGCCGACCTATCACTTGTTCGAGATGTACATCCCGTTCCAGGACGCGACGTTCCTGCCGGCTGAGTTCAAGGCGCCCGAGTACCGCAAGGGTGATCTCGCAGTGCCCGCGGTCGATGTCTCGGCTGCACGCGGCAAGGACGGAAAAATCCACATCGCACTAGTGAACACTGATCCGAACCGCGGCGCGACGATCACGACCAAGATCGCGGGCGCCACAGGCAAGGGCGGCGTCACCGGACGTGTGCTGACGGCAGCGACGATCGATGCGCACAACACGTTCGATAAACCGAACGCAGTGCAACCGGCGGCGTTCAAGGCTCAGCGCAAGGGCGATGAAGTGATCGCCAATCTGCCGGCGAAGTCGGTGGTGGTGCTGACGCTGGAGTGAGAAGCTGCGAGCTGTGAGCGGCGAGCCAGAGAGGCCCTCTGGCTCATCGCTCGCGGCCTCGATCTTCCTGTGGGTGCGGCTTTAGGCGGACGTCATGCGAAGCACCCTCTTCGTCACTCCCGCGAAAGCGGGAGCCCATGTCTTTCAATCGGATGGATTCCCGCGTGCGCGGGGAATGACGGTGTGCCGCTTCCTAACCCGCAAACCGATGCGGCGCCAGACCCTTCACCCCGCCCGCGTCCACTTCGAACAGCGAGCCGGCGAGCGGCTCATCGGGCTTTCCATCAGCCGCTGACGTCACGAACATGCGGTCGAGATTCGCGCCGGCGAACACGACGTTCGTGATCTGCGAAGCGGGCAACTCGATCCAGCGCTCACGCCTGCCATCCGGCGTGAAGCGGCTGACGCAGCTTCCGCCCCAGTGCGCGATCCACAAGCCGCCCGCCGCGTCGACGGTCATGCCATCGGGCACGCCCCAGTCATCGGGGAAACGAATGAACTCGCGCTTGTTGGTGATGCGCCCATCCGGCGAGAGATCGAATCGGTACACGACGCCGCGGCCGGTGTCGTTGTGATACACGCACTCGCGAGCGATGCCGAACGCCGGGCCGTTCGTAACGAGATAGTCGCTGTCGAGCTTCGTGACCTGATGATCGCCATCGAGCCGGTACAGCGATCCGGTCACCTCTTCGATGGCCACATCCATCGTCCCCGCCCAGAGGCGTCCTTCATGGTCGACGCAACAGTCGTTCATGCGATTGCCGGGCAGGTGCGGTTCCGGATCGGCGAGCGCCTTGATCGCAAACGGATCGAGCGTCAGCTCGACGAACCCGCTCTGCATGCCCGCGATGAATCCGGGCTTCTCGCGGCGCTCGACGAGCCAGCCGGTCTTCTCGGGCATATCCCAGGATTTCGTACCGCCATCGCCGAGCAGGTAGCGGTGCAGCTTCTGGCCGATGATATCGACCCAGTAAACCGCGTTCTCGCGCGACGACCAGAGAAGACCTTCGCCGAGCTGGCAACGGATGGAGGGAGCGATGATTGAAGGCATGCAGCGGATGGCGGATAGCGGATAGCGGATAGCGGATGGTGACTAGTCAGAAAAGCCTGCGCGACTTCGCTGTGCGAAGCTTGCAGACCGAATGTGACGACGGTTGGGTGGTGCGTTTCCGAACGTCTTCCTATCCGCCATCCGCTATCCGCCAGTCACTTCTCAATGATTATGCCTCGGCACGCCGATCGTCTGCGCGAGCTTCTGATACTTCGTCGCGTTCTCCAGTACTGCGCCGGTTTCGGCCTGGCCGACGGTGGCGCGCTGAATTTCCTGCCACGGAGTCTGACTCGCCGGAATCGGATAACCGCCGGCGGCTTCGAGCGCTTTGCGACGCGTTTCGAGCTCTTCCTTGCTGATGAGGATATTGGCTTCGCCGCGACGCAGATCGATACGAACGCGATCGCCGCTCTTCAGCAACGCGAGTCCGCCGCCTGCCGCCGCTTCGGGCGATGCGTTGAGGATCGAGGGCGAGCCCGATGTGCCTGACTGACGCCCGTCGCCGATGCACGGCAGGTGGTGAACGCCCGCAGTGATCAGGTAAGCGGGCGGACGCATGTTCACGACTTCCGCGGCACCGGGATAACCAATCGGGCCCGCGCCGCGCATGAACATCAGCGTCGACTCGTCGATGCCGAGCGAAGGATCGTCGATGCGCTTGTGATAGTCCTCCGGACCATCGAACACGATGGCGCGGCCTTCGAACGCATCCGGGTCATTGGGGTTCGAGAGATAGCGCGCGCGGAATTCTTCCGAGATGACACTGGTCTTCATGATGGCGGAATCGAAGAGATTGCCGCTCAGCACCGTGAACCCGGCCCGCTTCTTCAGCGGCTCGTTGAACGGACGAATGACCGCTTCATCGGCGATGCTCGCGTCGCGGCAGTTCTCGCCGATCGTCTTGCCGTTCACGGTCAGAGCGTTCTCGACAATCAGCCCCTGCTTCATGAGCTCCGACACGATCGCCGGCACGCCGCCGGCGCGATAGTAATCCTCGCCGAGATACTCGCCCGCAGGCTGCAAGTTCACGAGCAGCGGAATGTCGAGACCGAACTTCTGCCAGTCATCGATCGACAGTTCGACGCCGATGTGGCGCGCCAGCGCATTCAGATGAATCGGTGCATTGGTTGAACCGCCGATGGCGGAGTTCACGCGAATCGCGTTGATGAACGCATCGCGGGTGAGAATGTCCGACGGCTTGCGATCTACCGCTACCATCTCGACGATTTGCTTGCCGGTGAGATACGCGCATTCCTGGCGATCCCGATAAGGCGCCGGAATCGCAGCCGATGCCGGCAGCGACATGCCGAGCGCTTCGGTGAGGCTGTTCATCGTCGTCGCGGTGCCCATCGTATTGCAGTAACCCGTCGACGGCGCCGACGATGCGACCAGCTTGATGAAGCCCTGGTAGTCGATCTTTCCCGCGGCAAGCAATTCGCGGGCGCGCCAGACGATTGTGCCCGAGCCCGTGCGAGCGCCCTTGTACCAACCGTTCAGCATCGGGCCGACAGAAAGCGCGATTGCCGGAATGTTCACGGTCGCCGCTGCCATGAGGCACGCCGGCGTCGTCTTGTCGCAGCCGATGGTCAGCACCACGCCGTCGAGCGGGTATCCGAACAGCACTTCGACGAGACCGAGATACGCCAGATTGCGATCGAGCCCCGCGGTCGGTCGCTTGCCGGTTTCCTGGATCGGATGCACCGGGAACTCGATCGCGATGCCGCCGGCTTCGCGGATGCCTTCGCGCAGCCGCTCCGCCAGCACGATGTGGTGACGATTGCACGGCGACAGATCGCTGCCCGTCTGTGCAATGCCGATGATCGGCTTACCCGACTGCAACTCCTGCAGCGTGAGCCCGAAATTCATGTAGCGCTCGAGATAGAGCGCCGTCATATCGGCATTCGCAGGATCGTCGAACCAGGCACGCGAGCGCAGCTTGGGCGGAGAAGCGGGTTTCGATGCAGTCATTGCTTCGGCTTCGGAAAGTCGGTGAAGAAATTTGAGGTGGTCGCGATCAGCGCGAGGTCGAGAAGCGGTACACCATCGTGTTGGTGTACGTCTTCCCCGGATCCAGTCGCGCCGACGGAAAATCCGGCTGGTTCGGCGAGTCCGGGAAGACCTGCGGTTCCAGGCAGAGCGCATCGCCCTGCCGATAGATCCGCCCGGCCTTGCCGACGGTGGTGCCGTCCAGGAAGTTGCCGGAATAGAACTGCACTCCTGGCGCCGTCGTCAACAACTCCATGACGCGACCTGACGCAGGGTCCTCCACGCGCGCCGCGGGGCGCAACGTGCCGGCCTGCCCGCGAACCACGTAGTTGTGATCGTAACCGCGGCCGAAGCGGATCTGCTCGTCGCGGCCGTCACGCACCCTGAGGCCGATCGTCTGCGCTTCGCGGAAGTCGAACGGCGTTCCCGCGACATTGCGACGTTCGCCCGTGGGAATCAG
Organism: Povalibacter uvarum; assembly: GCF_014202975.1. Classification (GTDB taxonomy): domain Bacteria; phylum Pseudomonadota; class Gammaproteobacteria; order Steroidobacterales; family Steroidobacteraceae; genus Steroidobacter; species Steroidobacter uvarum. The sequence continues at coordinate 418,980 of NZ_JACHHZ010000005.1, read as the reverse complement.
CGTCGAGTCGACCGGCGTGTAGGCATCCGCGAACACCGTCAGCCGATGGCCGATGATGTCGCTCGAGCCGGCATCACCGGCCAGGTTGAAATAGCTGTGATTCGTGATGTTCAGGACCGTCGGCTTGTCGGTCGTCGCGCGGTACTCGACCGTCAGCTCGTTCTTGTCGCTGAGCGAGTAAGTCGCGGTCATCTTGAGTGTGCCGGGATAGCCGCCCTGGCCGTCGGGACTCACGTGGCTCAGCACGACACTCGCGGGCGAGCCAGCCTTCACGGAATCGATCTTCCACACGACCTTGTCGATGCCGCGCAGCCCGCCGTGAAGATGATTGGGACCGTCGTTCGTCTCGAGCTTGTAGCGCTTGCCGTCGAGTTCGAACTGGCCGTTGCGAATCCGGTTCGCGTAACGGCCGACAGTCGCACCGAAGTACTGGGGCTTGGCGAGATATTCAGCCGCGGTCGCGTAGCCGAGCACGATATCCGCGCTCTTGCCGTTGCGATCGGGAACGTTGAGGGAATAGATCGCCGCCCCGAGCGTCATGATCTTCGCGCTCACGCCGCTGCCGTTCGCCAGCTCGACTATTTCGACGGGGGAGCCATCGGCCAGCTTGCCGAAATCCATCCGATTCACCTCGGCCGCTTCGCCGGCCGTAGCGATGCTCAGGGCGACCAGCAGCGTTCCAGCGCTAACTTGCTGTTTTCTCATGAGTAATAGTGGTCTCTCGGATTCCAGTGATCCGCAGACGGCCCACCCCCAATCTGGGCCGCTTAAATACTCAGACAAAATGTCACTAATCGTCTCGCGAGACAAGCCCCAAACGGCGTTTCGCGGCAAACTCGCGCCCATTCCGTGGAATCGATTTCCGTAGCCACTCCCCTGCCGCTGGGTGGGCAGCGCAGGGCGGCTCCTGCATCATCGGCCTCCCTGAGGCTTTCCGGACCCCGACATGCCGATTCCCGCTGCCCTGCGTTCGCAACTGCGCCTGCCCGTCATCGGTTCGCCGCTCTTCATCGTTTCGTCGGCACAGCTCGTGATCGCGCAGTGCAAAGCCGGGATCGTCGGTTCGTTTCCCGCGCTGAACGCCCGGCCCGAACCGGTGCTGGAACAATGGCTCGTCCAGATCCGCAATGAACTCGACGCGTATCAGCGCGAGCATCCTGAGCGACGGGTCGCGCCGTTCGCGGTGAATCAGATCGTGCACAGCTCCAACAATCGCCTCGCCCATGACATTGCCGTCTGTCGCGAACATCGCGTTCCCATCCAAATCACGAGCCTGCGCGCGCCGGACGAAGTCGTCGAAGCCGCGCACTCCTACGGCGGCCTCGTCTTTCACGACGTCACCAACGTCAAGCACGCGAAGCGTGCGCTGCAGGCTGGCGTCGATGGCTTGATTCTCGTGTGCAGCGGTGCCGGTGGTCACGCCGGATCGCTGTCGCCGTTCGCGTTGCTCACCGCGGTGCGTGAGTTCTACGACGGCACGATCATTCTTTCAGGTGCAATTTCCACTGGCGCCGGCATTCTCGCCGCGCAGGCGCTGGGCGCCGATCTTGCGTACATGGGCACGCGCTTCATCGCGAGCCAGGAGGCGAACGCGACTGATGGCTACAAGCAAGCCATCATCGACAGCGGCGCCGAAGACATCGTCTACACGAACCTGTTCACCGGCGTTCACGGCAACTACCTGCGATCGAGCATCGTTGCAGCCGGCCTCGATCCCGATGCCCTGCCCGAAGCCGACAAGAGCAAGATGAACTTCGGCAGCGGCGGCGACCAGAAAGCCAAGGCGTGGCGCGACATCTGGGGCAGCGGCCAGAGCGTCGCTGGAATTCACGATGCGCCACCGGTCGGCACGATCGTCGACCGGCTCGAAGCCGAGTATCAGAGGGCACGCGAGCAGCTTGGCGTCGATGCCGCAGGCTGGGCCGCCGCTCGCTGACACATATATATGAGCAAGGTCCTAGTCATCACCGGCGCAAGCCGCGGCATCGGAGCGGCGACTGCGATCCTTGCCGCACAGCACGGCTACGCCGTGTGCGTGAACTACCGCTCGAAGGCAGCGCCCGCCTATCTCGTCGCCGATGAGATTGCACGCAACGGTGGCCGGGCACTGGTCGTGCAGGCCGACGTTGCGAACGAGGAGGAGGTCGTCAGGATGTTCGGCGTGGTCGACCGCGAGTTCGGCAAGATCACCGCGCTCGTGAACAACGCCGGCATTCTCGAACACCAGATGCGCGTCGAGGCAATGTCAGCGGATCGCATCGCCCGCGTGTTCGCCACCAACGTCACTGGCTCGATTCTCTGCGCGCGTGAAGCCATCCAGCGGATGTCGACGAAGCGCGGCGGCACGGGGGGCGCTATCGTAAACGTCTCCTCGATGGCTGCCCGGCTCGGCTCACCGAATGAGTACGTCGACTACGCGGCATCCAAAGGCGCGATCGATACGTTCACTGTCGGCCTCGCGAAAGAAGTGGCCGGCGAAGGCATTCGTGTGAATGCAGTGCGGCCCGGGCTCATCGACACCGAGATGCACGCGAGCGGCGGTGAGCCGGGACGCATCGAGCGACTGAAGAGTTCGGTTCCGATGCAGCGAGGCGGCGAAGCGGAGGAAGTGGCGAAGGCGATCCTGTGGCTGCTGTCGGACGAGGCGTCGTACACGACGGGGACGTTTATCGATGTTTCGGGTGGTAGATGAGGCAGCTCGCTGCCGATTGGTGTCACTCCCGCGCACGCGGGAGTCCATGCTTGGATGCAGATGGATTCCCGCGTCCGCGGGAATGACCCAGTAACTTCTAGCCGCCGCCCATCCTCACCACCGGCTTCACCACCTCACCCGAAGCACACGCCGCCACCGCTTCATCGATCCGGGCAAATTCAAAGTACCGAACAAGCCGGTCGAAGGGAAACCGTCCCTCGCGCCACCATTCGATCATCTGCGGAATGAAGGTGCGTGGAACGACATCGCCTTCGGTCACACCGACGAGCGTTCGGCCGCGCAGCATCGATGCCATGTTGATTGCAGCGTCGGCTCGCGGATGAGCGACGCCGACCAGCGCACACGTGCCGCGAGGTGCGAGCACATCGACGGCCTGGCGCAAGACTGCGGGCAGCCCCGTGCACTCCACACTGGAGTGAACACCTCGCCCCTTTGTCGCGATACGAACGAACTCGACAGGATCGCCCGACAATGCATTGAACGTGTCTGTCGCGCCCAGCTCTCGGGCAAGCGTCAGCCGCGCATCGTTGATGTCGACTGCAATGATCGTCTCGCATCCGGCGATGCGAGCGGCCATCAACGCCGCGAACCCGACGGAGCCCGCGCCAAGAATGGCGATCGAACTGCCCGGCCTGGGCTTCAGAACGTTGAGCACCGTGCCGGCTCCCGTCTGCATGCCGCAGCCCAGCGGCCCCATCAGCTCGAGCGGCACGTCGCGATCGATGCGGACCACGCTGGACTCGCTGACGTTCGCATGGGACGCGAACGAGCTCTGTCCCAGGAATCGCGCCGACAGAACGCTTCGTTGTTCATCGTGCACGACGCCGGTGCCGTCACGCCGCACGCCGGAGAAATTCAGCCGCGGCGCGTGCTGGCAATATGCGACGTGACAGTCGCGACAGGAATCGCAATCGCCACAGAAATCGAAGCTGGTCACGACGTGATCGCCGGGGCGTACCGATGTCACCTTCGCTCCCACGGCTTCGACGACGCCCGACCCTTCATGACCCAGCACGGCGGGCAACCGCAACGGCAGCAGCTGCTCCCTCGCGCTGAGGTCCGTGTGACAGATACCGCTCGCGACGATTCGAACGAGCACTTCGTTCTCACGCAGCGCGTCCAGGATCACAGGCTCGATCGAGAAGCGGCCACCCGGCGCACGCAAAACCGCTGCAGTTGCGCGCACGCTAGCGCCCAGCTGCGAAGCCATCGTCCGACATTGCCATCAGCGATGAGCTGCCCGCCTCCACCGCCGCCTCGCAAACAGCGATTCGCGGCAGTATCCGGTCGAAATAGAACTGTGCGGTCTGAAGCTTCGCGAGATAGAACTCGCGCTCCGGCGACTTCGTCGCCAGCTTTGCGTTCGCCACTTGCGCCGAGCGCGCCCACAACCAGGCGACGCTGACATAGCCCGCGAACATCAGATAGTCGACGGCAATGGCGGGCACGAGATCCGGATCCGATGAGTGACGCGCAGCGATGCGATCGGTCATCGTCCGCCATCGATTCGTGGCATCCGCGAGCTTGCGAACGAGCGGCCGCAATCCATTGTCGGAAGCATGTCGCGCGCAAAAATCGAGGATCTCTCCCGTGAACTCCTGCAGCGTCTCGCGCTGAGGTCCGAGAACCTTCCGACCGAGCAGATCCATGCCCTGGATGCCGGTCGTCCCTTCGTAGATTCGGGTGATGCGCACGTCGCGCACTCGCTGCTCGAGACCCCATTCCTTCATGTAGCCGTGCCCGCCCAGAATCTGGACGCCGAGATCCGCAGCCTCGCTGCCCCACTCGGAAACGGCACCCTTCGCAATCGGCGTGAGCAGCGCGAGACGCCGTTCGGCCTGCTCGCGGACCTTCCGATCGTCGGTGTCGGCGCGATCGACCCACTGCGCGCAATACAGAACGAGCGCGCGCCCGCCTTCGGCAATCGCCCTCTGCGTCAGCAGCATCCGCCGAATATCGGGATGCACGAGCAACGCATCTGCTTCCTTGTCGCGACTCACCGGACCTGACGGCGCACGTCCGGCTCGCCGTTCGCGCGCATAGGCGAGCGATGCCTGATACGCAGCTTCTGCATGTGCCTGCCCCTGCTGTGCCGTGCCGAGGCGGGATTTGTTGATGTACACGAACATCGCCTTGAGCCCGCGATGCGGCTCCCCGACCAGCCAACCCTCGGCCCCATCGAATGCCATCACGCACGTGGCACTCGCCTTGAGTCCCATCTTGTGTTCGATCGACAGGCAGCGAATCGCATTCGCGTCACCGGCCGATCCGTCATCGCGCAGTTTTCGCTTCGGGATCACGAACAGCGAAATGCCGCGCGTTCCCGGTGGAGCGTCAGGCAATCGAGCAAGCACGAGATGAACGATGTTCTCCGAGAAATCCTGCTCGCCGGAACTGATGAAGATCTTCGTGCCCGTGATCCGGTACTTGCCGTCCGCCGCCGGCTCGGCCCGGCACCGGACCAGGTTCAGGTCCGATCCGCACTGGGGCTCGGTGAGGCACATCGTGCTCATCCATTCGCCGCTGACGAGCTTCGGCACGAAAGCTTCGATCTGCGCCGGTTGTGCGTAGCTCATCAACGTCTTGATGCCGCCGTCGTTCAGCAACGCGTACATGCACCACGCGCCGTTGGCAGCCTGCATGAACTCGGAGACTGCAAGCTTCAGCGAGTACGGCGCCGCCTGCCCGCCGTGCTCGGGAGGATTCCCCAATCGCGGCCAGCCAGCCTCGACGTAGCGACGATAGGCTTCCGCGAAACCGCGCGGCGAAGTGACTCGCCCGTCCTCGCAGTGAGCGCCTTCACTGTCACCGCTGACGTAGAGCGGCGCTATCACTTCCTGAGCAAACTTCGCCACCTCGCCGACGATGAAATCCACATCGTCACGCCCGATCTCCGCCGCGAGCGGCAGCGTCGAGTAGTGCGCCGGATAGTCGAGAAGCTCGTCGAAACAGAAGCGCAGATCGCGCAGTGGAGCTTGATAGGGAGTCATCGAAGATCGGAGGTGGGAGCCAATGCAGGAGATTTCACACGGAGTTCACGAAGCGCACGGAGTTTCGAAGGGGTCTTTCCGAGCCTCCATGATCTCCGTGCGCTCCGCGTGAAACTTCTTTCTACTCTGCTCAGAACGAAACCCGCAGCGTCAGCCCGTAAGTGAGCGGCACCGACACGTAGCCGTTCGCATCGGTTCCCTGCAGCGGGGTATTGAAGTGCTGCACGACGTAGCGCTCGTCGCTGCAGTTCTGACACCACGCCGTGACGGACCAGTTGCCGTTCAGAGAGCGCAGGCCGAGGCTGAGGTTGTACTCGGTCTGGGCATCGCGCTGCAGATCGTTCGAGGTGTTCGTGTACACCTCACCTGTGTATTGCGCCGCCGCGCGACCGATCAGAGCCAGGCTGTTCGTCAGCGGCTGGTCGAGATTCAACGACAGGTTGGCCGCGAGATCCGGAGCCTGCGCAAAGTCCCGGCCCGACAGATTCAGGATCGAAGCCGCTTCGCCGAATTCCTTCTCCGGCAGCCACGTCGCATCGAGTCCCAGCGTGACAGCTTCGCCCAGGAGCCAGCTGTTCTCTATCTCCGCACCGTAGACAGTCGCTTCCGGCGCATTCACGATCGTGAACTGCGTGCCGAGGAACTGCGCGACCTGTAGGTCCTTCATCTCGTCATAGAACACGGCGAAATTCGTCCGGCCGCGTCCATCGGCATACTGGGTCTTGAGCCCCAGCTCGTAGCCGTCAATGAACTCCGGCTTGTATGTCGGATCCTTCGGCACGGCGCCCGGAATTTCCGCCGGGTTGTTCATGCGGGTACCCGCGGCCGTGTTGTCGATGTTCACGCCGCCGGCTTTGAAACCGCGGCTGTACGTGAGGTAGCCCATCACGTCGTCGGTGAACTGGTACTGGAAGCCGAACGTGCCGCTCACGGCCTCGTCCTTCTGCTCATCGCTGTACTCCGGTCCAGGCTGCACACCGAGCAACCGGAACGCAGCGTTCGGCGCCGGTGTGAAGTACTGCAGGTCGAAGGCACCCGTCTTGTCTTCGCTCGAGTAGCGCAGACCCGCCACGAGTTTCAGCGGATCGGAGAGGGGAATCGTCCAGTGCGTGAACGCAGCGTACGAACGGCTCGTCGCCGGGAACTCGGCGTAGTTCCAGGTGCCGGTTGCGGCGTTGCTCGTGCCCGGCGGCAAGCCAGCCTGAGCGAAGAACAGGGCGTCGAAGTACGTCTGCGCCTGGTTGCCCCAGATCAGTTCGTACGTCGCTTCGATGTCTTCATCCGCGAAGTACGCGCCGACAACGTATTCGGCATCGCCGACAGAGCCGTTATAGGTGAACTCCTGCGAGAAGAAATCCGTGCGGAAGCTCTCGTTGATCGTCAGCACGTTCGCGCCGGTGAAGTCCGCGTCCATGCCGTCCTGGCGGAACTGCCAGCTGCGATATGCAGTGACCGAGTGCAGCGAATCGCCACTCTGCAAGTCCCAGTCCGCGTGAACCACGACGCCCTTGTCGACGATGTCCTGCTGCGTGTCGTTGCTCAGGACCTGCTCATAGTCGTCGAAGTCGGCCGAAGGCAGGGCCACACCACGCGCCAGCGTCAGGTTGTTGATCAGCGGCTGCAGCGGTCCGTCGACATCGTCGACCTGGCCGTAGCAGCAGTTGTTCTTCTCGTCCGACCAGTCGGCGATCACCCGCAGGCTGAACGAATCGGTCGGCTCGAGCAGAAGCTGCGCCTTCACGGCGCGCGGATTGCGATCGTTGTAGTTCCCGCCGTTCGGATTCTCGATGAACCCATCCGACTGGCCCCACAACCCTGCAATTCGCAGCGCTGCGCTGTCTGACAGCGGCGCATTGAGAGCGGCGCGTGCCGAGAGCGTCTCGTAGTTTCCGTACGTCAGCTCGAAGTCCGTGCCGAACGCATCGATTTCAGGCTGCTTGCTGGTGAGCAGCAGTGCGCCGGCGGACGTGTTCTTGCCGAACAGCGTTCCCTGCGGACCGCGCAGCACCTGGAGATTGTCGACATCGAGCCAGTTCTGGAGCGCCTGGCCGCCGCGCGTGCGGTACACGCCGTCGATGAATACACCGACCGCGCCTTCGAACGCCCGGCTGTTACCGACGGTGCCGATGCCGCGAATACGAATATTGGCGCTGTTGGACGCGCTGTTGGTCACGTCGAATGAAATGCTCGGCGAAATCGCCTGCACGTTATCGATACTGTCGACCCGCGCAGCCTCGAGCTGGTCCGCCGTCACCGCCGTCACGGCGATCGGCACGCGCTGGATGTTTTCCGCGCGGCGCTGAGCCGTCACGATCACTTCTTCTACCGCACCGCCCGCGGAATCCGCTGCCCAGACTGCGACCGAAGGCGCAACCGCCAGCACCGCCGCCACGCAGGCCCTCAAGCAGTTCGAATTGCTACCGCCCCGGACCAACCCCCGACTTCTCATAGTCTTGCCCCCTGAATACGACGATGACGCACTGCCCGGAACGAGGGGCAGCTTTGTTTGTGCGTTGTCAGGATCTACGAGCCGGGGGCGGGTTGACTCGTCCGAAGTGACGAATTTCGGGACGGCCTACGCGATCAGCCTGAGCTTCCTTCCCACCGCGATCGCCTGCGTCCTGTTATGCACCCTGAACTTCGAGTTGATGTTTCTGAGGTGGGTGCGGACGGTGGTCTCGGAGACGAACAGGCGGCCGGCGATGGCGAAGTTGGAGAGGCCTTCGGCCAGGAGTTTCAGGATCTCGAGTTCCTTGCGGGTCAGGGCCTCGAAATCGCCTGAGATCGCGGGCTGAGGCGCGGGCTCGGGCACGGCCGCCGCGGGTTGCGTCAGCCGTTCGAAGTATTGCAGCGCATTCTCGATACCTTCTTCGGGTTCACGCTGGCCGGCGGCGGAGAGCTTTTGCAGAAGTGCGTGGAACGGATCGCCCTCGTCCAGGAACATCCGGACGAAGCGCTCGGTGGCGCCGAACCGCAGTGCATCACGCAAAGTGCGCAGGGCTGCCTTCTCATTCCCGCTGCGATCGAGAGCGAGAGCCAGCAGGATGCGAAGCTTCAATGCACGACGATGACGTCGCGCCCCTTCAGCCCGTTCGAGCTCCTGCTTGAGCTGGGCGACAGCATCGTCGGCCGCACCGCCATGGATCATCCAGCGCAGCTGCGCCTCCACCAGCGTATCGGCGTCGTTGCCGAACAACGAGCGGCTGGTGACCTCGCTCCAGTCTGTCGCCGCTTTCGCGCGCTGCAATGCTTCCTTCGCGGTGTTGAGGTCGCCCCGCCACAGTGCATGTCTCACGCGTTCGAGCTGCGCACTTGCGACGACCCGCGTGAGACCCCGGCGATGGCCGACGAACTCCATCTCCGTCACGAGCTGCAACGAGCGATCGTGATCGCCGCGATGCCAGGCAATGCGCGCCAGATTCCGATAGCCGCAGATCAGATGATCGGCGAGCCCGAGTTCCTGCATCAGCGGCACGTACACATTGAGCAGCCGCTCCGCCTCGGGCAGTTCGTCCTGCTCGTACAGCACTTCCGACAACAGGATGCCCGCCATCGCGTTGCCGTTCGTATCGGTGAAAGCGCTGCGCGAACCGACGCTCGCCGAGTGCCTGAATCTCGCAGTGGCCTGCCGCAATCGTCCATGCAGAAGATCGATGACGCCATCGACGCACTGCGCGTAGATCATCATGAACGGTCCGCTCGGCGCGTCCGACACGCCGCCGCTGCGATCGAGCAGCTCCCGCGCGTTCGCATACTTGCCCATGATCAGATGCGTGTTGGCAAGCGTCGTACGCAGGATGCGGAACGCGAACGCCTGCTGCGGCGTGACTCTGTCGATTGCGCTGAGCCCAGCCGCGTACGCCTCGTCGAGTCGATCGAGCATCGTCAGCAGCATCGGTCGTAACGCAAGTGCATGCGCCTTCTGGTCGGCAGTCTGCAAACCATCGCGTTCGATGCCTTCCAGCATGCGCATCGCTTCCTGTCCGCCACGTGTGAACCCCAGCGCCCATGCGTGAATCAGGCGCAATCCGGGCCAGTTCTGCAGATCCTCGGGCAGCGCGGTGTCGAGCAGGCGGGCCACGAGACGAATGCGGCCATCCTCGATGAGTCGTTCGGCGTGCCGCTCGAGCAACGGCATCGCATAGCTTGCATCGCCGCACGCAATCGCGTGCTCGATCGCGGGAATCGGCCGACGCTGGCCCTCATACCATTCAGCTGCCGCACGATGCAGGCGGCCGATGTCCTGGGGATGCACGCGTTCGAGCTGCGTGCGAAGGAAGCTGCTGAGGAGACTGTGATATCGAAACCAGTCGCGGCTCTCGCCGACCGGTTGGATGAAGAGATTCGAGCGCTCGAGCGATTCGAGAATCTCGCGACTGTCGCTGCTGCCTCGCACGGCATCGCAGAGCTGTGCGTTCAACTGCTGAAGGATGCTCGTCCGCAACATGAAGTCGCGCACGGCGTCGGACTGCTGTGCGAGAACTTCCTCGGCCAGGTAGTCGGCGACTGCGACGTTCGAACCGGAGAACTGCGCAACGAGATCCGCGGGACGCTCCCTTCGTTCGAGCGCGACCGATGCGAGCCACAGCGCAACTGGCCAGCCTTCAGTGACACCCTGCAATCGCGCGACGTCAGCTCCTTGCAACTTGAGACCGCGCTTGCCCGCGAGAAAATCCGTAGCCTCGCCGAGCGAGAATCGCAGCTGTGCGAGATCCACTTCGAGCAGTTGCCCGCGCGCAAGCAGCCGCGCCGCGCCGATGTCGGGAAGCATTCGTGATCCCATCACGATTCGCCCGCCGGCCGGTAAATGCTCGAGAACCTGACGAATCAGGGCGAAGGCCGCTGCGTTCTGAATCGACTCGACATCGTCGATGAACAGCGCGAACGGCGGCGTCGCGAACGACACCCGATCGATGAGATCCAGCGCCATCAGGCCTGTGGCCTCGCCACCCTCATCCATGAGCACCGGTTCGGTGCGATCCGCCAGCGCATCGATCGCCGCCCCGAGAAAGCTCAGGAACCGCCCCACATCGTTATCCGCCGGATCCGCGGTCAGCCACGCCGTGCGCACGCCCTGCTGCTGCAACGTCGTCATCACCTGCAGCATCAGCGTCGTCTTGCCGAAACCTGCCGGGGCCTGGATGAGCACGAGTTTCTCGCCGGCACCAGCGCAGATCCGCTCGCGCAGTTCCGCACGCGCGATTTGAAAGGGCGGCGCGGGCGGCGGCGTGAGCTTCGACCGGATCAGGTGGCTGCGGGGTGCAGCGATTGGCGGATGGGAATCGGACATGCAGCGATCGTATGGGTACGCGGGCCTATGATAGTGACGACGGCACCGCATCGCGAGCCGCTGCGGCATTCCCCGCTTCGTCGCTTCGGACGAAGCCTGCCATCGCCGTCCCGACACACAATTCCCGAAGGCAGCCGCCGGTTGCCGCATCGCTCACTTTCGCGCGGGTATCACACTTATGTCCGAAGCTTTCATCGTTGCCGCTGTACGCACAGCCGGCGCCCGCAAGGGCGGTCGCCTTTCCGGATGGCATCCGGCCGATCTTGCAGGCCAGGTCCTGAACTCGCTGGTCGACCGCGCCCAGGCGCCGCCGGGCGCAGTCGAAGACGTCATCATGGGCTGCGTCGGGCAGGTTGGCGAACAGGGATTCAACATTGCGCGCAGCGCCGTGCTCGCATCGCGCCTGCCCGAAAGCGTTCCCGGCACGTCCGTCGATCGGCAATGCGGGTCGTCGCAGCAGGCCATTCATTTCGCGGCCCAGGCCGTGATGTCGGGCACGATGGATATCGTCATCGCAGCGGGCGTCGAGAGCATGACGCGCGTACCGATGGGCTTGAGCGTCGCGCTGCCCCAGAAGAACGGCTTCGGCTTCTACGTCGGGCCGGCAATGGCCGCCCGCTATCCGAACGTCGAGTTCAGCCAGTTCATCGGCGCCGAGATGATGGCGAAGAAGTATGACCTGACGAAGGACGCGCTCGATGAATACGCCCTGCACAGCCACCAGCTCGGCGCGGCCGCTGTCCGAAGCGGCGTATTTCGTGACGAGATCCTGCCGCTCGAAGTCCGCCGCGTGAGCGCGGGAGGAAACGCCGCCCCGCCGGACGTGCCCGGAGAAATCCACGACACCGACGAAGGCGTTCGTTTCGACGCTTCGCTCGAAGGCATCCGCAACGTGAAGCTCATCGCCGAAGGTGGCCGCGTGACCGCTGCAACGGCGAGCCAGATCTGCGACGGCGCTGCCGGCGTGCTGATCGCCAACGAACGCGGACTCAAGCGCCTCGGCGCGAAGCCGCTTGCGCGCATCCACCACATGACCATGCTGGGCCACGATCCGGTGATCATGCTCGAAGCACCGCTGCCCGCGACTCAAACTGCCCTTCGCAAGTCGGGCCTTTCGATCAACGACATCGATCTGTTCGAAGTGAACGAAGCGTTCGCACCCGTGCCGCTCGCGTGGATCAAGGCGACCGGCGCCGATCCCAAGCGCCTCAACGTTCATGGCGGCGCCATCGCACTCGGTCATCCGCTGGGTGCGTCGGGCGCGAAGCTCATGACGACTTTGGTGTACTCGCTGAGGACTCACGGCAAGCGTTATGGACTGCAGACGATGTGTGAGGGCGGTGGGATGGCGAATGTGACGGTGGTAGAGAGGATCTGATGGGCCTCGTTACTGTCCTTGCAGACAAGGCACATCCTCCGGCAACCCCACCCACGGCTGTGCACTGCTGCACCAGACGTGCGCCTGGGGTTTGAGCTTCGAGACATCATCGAGCGTGCCCGCTTTGATCGCGAGGATCGCGGGCATCGATCCCGGCTCGCTGACGATCGAAGAACCGCAGACGGGACAGAACTTCCGCAGAACCGTCGCGCCGCTGTCACCGCGATCGATGTACGTCCCGAGCTCGCCGCTCAACGTCACGCTCGCGCGCGGCGCGATCATCATGATCGAGAACGCCGAACCCGATTGCTTCTGGCAATGCCGGCAATGACAGACCACGGTTTGCGCGCGGTCGGCGCTCACCTGGTAGCGGACCTGGCCGCAGAGGCAGCCACCGTGGAATGTAGTCATGTGAACTGTGATCCTCAGACAAGAGCCGGCTAGCCTGCTAGCCGGCCAGCTGGCTGGCCTCCCCACTCCACCAATCCATCCAGTGCTTCCACTTCATCCCCGCTCGCTCGCAACGGATTCACCTCAAGCGACAGCAGCTCCGGTCCGAGCACCAGCGCTGCCTCACCTATGGCCGCGATGACACGCGCCACTGCCTTGCGATCAACAGCGGGCGCGCCGCGGAATCCATCGAGCAGCTTCGAGCCACGCAACTCACTCAGCATCTCTTCTGCTTCCGAGGCGGTCACAGGCAGCAAGCGCAGACTCGTATCGCGCAGCGCTTCAACCCACACGCCTCCGAGCCCAACAGCCAGCACCGGGCCCCACTGAGGATCGCGCATCGTGCCGACGAAGAGCTCGACTCCGCCCTTGCGCATCGGCGCGATCGCAACGCCGTCGATTCGTGCCTCCGGACGCGCGCGCGAAGCGTTCTGCAAGATCATCCGATACGCATCGGCAACTGCGGCATCACCGCGGACATCGAGGATGACGCCGCCGATATCGCTCTTGTGCTGGATATCCGCCGACGCGATCTTGAGTGCAACAGAAGCTCCGAAGCGCTGCGCTATCGCGACAGCATCGTCGGCGCTGCGAGCGATCTGCGTCGGAATCACCGGCACGCCGCGCGATGCGAGGAACTCGAGTGTCTGTTGTTCGGATTGAGGCCTGACGTCCTGCGCAACTGCTTGATCCCGCGTTCGGGTTGGTCGATCAAGCATCTCCGTCCAGGCACGAACTCGCCCGAGAGCCGTAACGCCGTGATGCACTCCACATGGGAGGTAGCTGAGATTCGCTTCGCGGGCGATCTGCTGTGACATCGCGCTCATCGGACGCATCGTGTGGCTGAACATGACCCCAGGCTTCGCATGTCGCCCCTGCACTGCGCTCACGGAGGCGACGAGCTTTCTCAGAAGCGCGCTGTCATCCTCGGGCGCGGAAGGAACATCCAGCACGGATGCCATCGCGGACAGATTGGATGCGGCGTAGAGGACTTCGAGCGAGCGCTCGAGCAGCTCCGGCTGCAACATCACCGCGCCGGTCACATCGAGCGGATTGTGCGGCGTGCCGAATCCCGGCAACGCATTCTCGAGCGCAGCCATCGTTGCCGGTTCAAGTCCGGGCAACTCGACCCCTTCCGCTTCGGCACGATCAGCAGCGATCTCGCAGAGACCACCAGACAGAGAAACCACACCCAGCCCGCCGCTGATCGGCCCGGTCCGCGCTGCAACTTCCGCGGTGATGATCAGATCTTCGAGCGAGCGCACGCGAATCAGCCCCATGCGCTGGCAAGCCGCATCGAAGACACGATCGTCACCGACGAGCGAGCCGGTGTGTGCCTGCGCGGCCTTCATCGCGACTTGGCTCGTGCCTACTTTCAGCACGACGATCGGCTTGCGGGCCCGCTTCGCGCGCAACGCTGCGCGTTCGAAAGACGAAGGATCGCGCACCGACTCGAGGAATACGGCGATAGCCTGCGTGCGCGGCTCATCAGCCAGATAGTCGATCGCCTGCGCAACGTCGATGCCCGCCTCGTTACCGGTCGAGATCATGTAAGTGAGACCGATGCCCTGCCAGCCCGCGAAATAAGACATTTGCGCGGCGAGCGCCCCGCTCTGGGAAACGATCGCGATACGGCTTGCACCGACCGGCGGCCTCGCACCCACAGTCCACACCGGCGTGCGATCGACGAAGTTCACGAAGCCGAGACAGTTCGGCCCCAGCAGCGAAACGCCGTGCTCACGTGCAGCATCGCTCAAGGCCTGCTGGCGTGCCGCACCGTCCTTCCCCGACTCCGCGAAGCCGGAGCTGAGCACCACTGCGTTGCGAATCCCTGCAGCCTCGAGATCGGGAAACGTGGAGAGAAGGACTTCCGACGGCACCATCACCAGCGCGACATCGACGGGCTCGCCGATCGACGCGGCGGATGTTGCCGCCGGCTGTCCAAGCACCTCGCCGCCCTTTCGGTTCACGAGATGCAACTTGCCTTCGTAGCCGAGTGTCCGGAGATTCGCGAGCGCCGCGCGTGTCCAGACCGAGCGCTCCGTTGCGCCGATGAATGCGATCGAGCGCGGGCGGAAGAAGGAGTCGAGGGGGTGGGGCATGAGAGAACTGATAGTTGGAAAGAGAGATTCCGTCATTCCCGCGAAAGCGGGAATCCATGTCCTGGAACCGGATGGATTCGTGCTTTCGCGGGAATGACGATAGCCAGCAGCATCCGGCTCATTCCTCCCAGATCACCCTTCTCCCCGCGTCGCGCCACGCCCCGGCCCGCGAGAGATACCGATCCTCGATGACATTGCGACGCAGTTTCATCGTCGGCGTCAGCATGCCGCTCTCGATGGTCCACTGGTCCTTCACGATGACGAGGTAGTCGAGCCGTTCGTGGTCTTCCAGCCCGTGGTTCACCTCGTCGAGCAACGCGACGAACTGCTGTTCGAGCTGGTCGCGAGCCTGCGGCGCGCTGCGGACCTGCTGATGACGGTCGAACGGCAGCATGATCAGCGCGAAAGGCTGCGGCTCACCGGGACCGGTTGCGCAGACGACCTCGATCAGCGGATGCAGCGCCAGCTTGTTCTCGATCCTGACCGGCGCGATGTATTTGCCCTTGCTCGTCTTGAAGAGCTCTTTGACCCGACCTGTGATGCGCAGGCGACCCGTCTCGTCCATTTCGCCGCGATCACCCGTGCGGAAGAAGCCATCCGGCGTCATCTCGGCTTCCATCTGGCCCGGCATCTTGTAGTAGCCCATCATCTGGCCAGGGCTCTTGACGAGCACCTCGCCCTGTTCGGAAAGCCGGCATTCGACGCCGGGCAGCGGCGTGCCGACATAGCCCGGCTTCACATCGCCCGGGCGACAGGCGTGTGACGTAGCAGCGTTCTCGGTCATGCCGAACACTTCGATCAGTTCGAGGCCCAGCTTGCGATACCACGCAATGATGTGGGCAGGCAGCGGCGCCGCACCGGTGAAGCCGATCGTCGCCGCATCGAGACCGAGACTGGCGAGAATACCCTTCTTCGCGGCCGCGCCCTTCTGCGGGTCAGAGAACATCGCCTCCTGCTGTTCCGCGGGAATCTTCTGATGCACGCCGAGATAGAACCGCGTCCACAACCTGGGCACGGAGAAGAATCGGGTCGGCCGCGCGCGCTTCAGATCCTCCGGGAACGTCTCGAGGCTGTAGTTGAAGAAGATGTGGAAGCCGAAGATGAGCGACGGCACTTCGAGTGCGACGCGCTCCGCGATGTGCGCGAGCGGCAGGTACGACAGCATCCGGTCTTCCGAACATGTTCCCCACAGCTCAGCCGTCACGAGGCAAGGCGCCGAGATCGAACGCATGCTGTGCATGACGCCCTTCGGCCGGCCCGTCGTGCCGGACGTATAGATGATCGTCGCCAGCGCATTGGGATCGCGCTCGACAGGAGTCGCAATCGGCTCATGACGGGCGAGCAGTTCGCTCCATGTCGGTCCGTCGATCTCAGGGGACATCGGCAGGCGGATCAGCGGCAACCCGGGCGGCAATGCGGGGCGCACTTCGCTCCAGCTGTCGGCCTTGCCGTCGAGCTTGCCGATGAAGAGCAGTTTCGCTTCGCTGTGATCGAGGATGTACTTCGCCGCATCGGCGCTCAGCGTCGGATAGAGCGGCACACTGACATGGCCCGCCATCCAGATCGCAAGGTCCGCCATGATCCAGTGCGCACTGTTGCGGCCATAGAGCGCGATGCTGCTGCCGCGGGGAAGATTCAATGAGACGAGATGAGCAGCGACGCGTCTCGACTCGTCCCAGACCTGCGCCCATGCGTAGTCGACGACAGACCCGTCCGCGTGCGGCTGAGTCATGTAGATACGATCGGGCGTCGTCGTCGCCCATTGGCGCAGGCTTTCGATCGGAGTGCGTAGCGTCTGCACAGTCATCATCTTCCCCCGGACGTCGAGTGCGGCGCGCGACGATGCACCGGCGCGCTCCCTGGCCGACCGTCCCGCTCCGGATCTGCTCTTACAGTGTTCTTGCGATCAGCTCTTTCATGATCTCGTTCGTGCCGCCGTAGATCCGGCTGGCGCGATTGTCGATGAAGGCCCGCGCGATCGGATATTCGAGCATATACCCGTAGCCGCCATGAAGCTGCACGCATTCATCGACGACGCGACAGACCAGATCCGAGGTGAAGAGCTTCGCGGCCGCGGCCGCTTCCGGTGTGAGCTTGCCCTGGAGAACGAGCTCGAGGCAGCGGTCCACGAACACCTGTGCAACAGCAATGTCCGCCTTCATCTCGGCGAGCTTGAAACGCGAGTTTTGGTAGTCGACGACCGGCTTGCCGAAGACCTTGCGGCTTCGTGTGTAGTCGATCGTCCAGTTCAGTGCAGCCTGCGCGCCCGCCATCGAGAGAATGGCGATGATGAGGCGCTCCCAGGCCAGTTCCTTCATCAGCATGATGAAGCCACGACCTTCGCCGTCCGCGCCGCCCAGCACATTCGAGCGAGGCACGCGAACGTTCTGGAAGAACAGCTCGCAGGTGTCCTGCGCTTTCATGCCGACTTTCTTCAGCGGGGCTGCCTTCGTGAAACCGGGCGTGCCGTTCTCGACGAGGATCAATGAGATGTCCTTCGCTCCCGAGCCGCTTTCGCCGGTCTTCGCGGCGACGATCACGACGTCGGAGAGATAGCCGTTGGTGATGAAGATCTTCGACCCGTTGATCACGTAGTCATCGCCGTCGAGCTGCGCGCGGGTCTTGATCGACTGCAGGTCCGATCCCGTTCCGGGCTCGGTCATCGCAATGGCGCCGACCGCCTCGCCCGCCGCCATCTTCGGCAACCAGTGCCGCTTCTGATCTTCCGTTCCGAAGTTCAGCATGTAGTTCGCGACGATGTCCGAGTGAACGGCAAAGCCAGGGCCCGTGGCGCCGGCGTACGTCTGCTCTTCCATCAGCACCGTGCTGTACAGGCGATCGCCGCCCATGCCGCCGTATTCCTCGGGAATCGTCAGGCACAGAAATCCGAGCTCACCGGCGCGATTCCAGAGCGAGCGGTCCACGTACTGCTGCTCTTCCCAGCGCGCATGATGCGGGACGCATTCCTCATCGATGAAGCGACGGATGTTCTTGCGGAATTCATCGTGATCGGAGGTGAACAGGGTTCTTGGGATCATGGATCGCTCGAAGAAGGGGATGGCGGATAGCGGATGGTCAGAGATCAGTAGTACGTGTCACTGGCGCTGGCCATCTCACGCATGCGCGGCGTGACGAGGTATTGAGGTCCGAGAGAGCCGTAGCGTTCGGAGAGTGCGACGACGTGCTTCAGGCCGAGCCAGTCAGCGTACTTGAGCGGACCGCCCAGGTACTGCGGGAAGCCGACACCGAGCAGCATGGCCATGTCGAGCTCTGGCGCGCTGGCGACCACGCCTTCCTCCAGGCATCGGGCGGACTCGATGATCATCGGCAGCATCATCCGCTCGATCATTTCCTGCGGCGAGAACGCTTTGGGTCCACCCTCCTGGATCGAACGCAGCAGCTCGTAGCTTTCGGGCGAGGCGAGTTTGCGGGGCTTGCCCTTCGGATCGGTCTCGTAGCGATAGAAACCGACGCCGTTCTTCTGTCCGAAGCGACGGTTCTCGACCATCACGCCGAGCGGATCCTTCCACGTACGACGCAGGCGATCCGGGAATCCGGCACAGATGATCTGCGCTACGTGAACGCCTGTGTCCATGCCGACGACATCGTTGAGATACGCAGGACCCATCGGCCAGCCGAAGCTCTCGAGCGCTTCATCGACTTTCTCGAAATCAGCGCCATGAGCAATGAGCTGCCCGAATCCCTGCATGTACGGCGTCAGGATGCGATTGACGAGGAATCCCGGACCGTCCTTCACGACGATCGGTGTTTTCCCGAGCGCCAGCGCATAGCTGACGATCGTCGCGACAGCGGCATCGCTGGTCCGCGCGCCGCGAATGACTTCGACGAGAGGCATCACGGGCACCGGATTGAAGAAGTGCATGCCGACGAAGTTCTCCGGCCGTGCGAGCGGCACGGCCAGATCGTCGATGCGAAGACTGGACGTATTGGATGCGATCACGGCGTCCGGCCGCACGAGCGCTTCGACTTCGCTGAGAACCGCGTGCTTGATCTTTAGGTTCTCCACAACCGCTTCGACGACAACGTCGGTGGTATCCACGCCCGCGTAGTCGAGCTGCGCACCGATAGCCTTCAACACCGCGTCCGCTTGCTCCTGACGGAGCCGGCCGATCGATACCTGTTTGCCGACGAGCTTGCCCGCCTCCGACGATCCCAGGTCGAGCTGCTCCTGGCGAATGTCCTTCATGCGAACGGGGATGCCGCGTGAAGCACTGGTGTAAGCGATGCCGCCGCCCATGATGCCGGCGCCGAGCACCGTCGCATTGCGGATCGGCCGCGCGCCGCGCGCGTTTGTCTTCGATGCTTTCTTCACGAACTGATCGTTCAGGAAGATCTGCACGAGCGAGCTTGCTGCCTGCGTCTTCGCGATTCGCGCGAACGCATCAGCTTCGAGCTGCAGTGCTGCGTCGCGTCCGTAAGGCGCCGCCTGTTCGAGCAGTTCGACCGCCGCGAGTGCAGCGGGCTGATGCCGCGGAGAGCGTCCAGTGATCGCCGTCTTGGATGTGGCGAACAACTCCGCGAGACCGGCTTCTGCCACCGGTTGCAAGCGCGCCTCGCGGCGAGTACGCCAGCCCGTTCCGGCGGCTGCCGCCTTCAGCAGATCGATCGCCTGCTCTCGCAGCTTCGCAGGCTCGGCGATCGCATCAGCGACACCGACCTCTTTCGCAGCTTCCGCTTTCGAAGGCTTGCCCGAGGTTATCCATTCGATAGCGACCTTCATGCCCGCGATTCGCGGCAAGCGGACTGTGCCGCCGAAGCCTGGGAACAGGCCGAGCTTCACTTCCGGCAGCCCCGCCTGCGCGGCCGTCGACATCACGCGAAAGTCGGCAGCGAGCGCGGCTTCGAGCCCACCGCCCAGCGCGAAGCCGTTGATCGCAACGACCACAGGCACCGGCAGCGCTTCGAGCGCAATGAACGCCTTGTTCGACTCCATGTTCGCCGCCGCCAGCTCCGACGGCGGCAGGCTGAACAACGCGCCGAACTCAGTGATGTCCGCGCCGACGATGAACCCATCCTTGCCGCTCGACATCAGCACGCCGCGAACACCCGCGTGTCCGGCGATGGCAGCAACCGCCTGCTTCAACTCGTCGACCGTGCGCTTGTCGAACTTGTTGATCGCTCCGTCCCTGGCGTCGAAGCAGAGCTCCACGAGCCCGTCACCGAGTTCGCGAACCTGGATCGACTGACCGTCGAACACGCCCGCGCCGGCAGCCGCCTGCGAAACAGCATTCATGCGAAATACCCCTGCGCCGCGCCGAGTCGACTGCGGCATTCGTTGACCATGCGCTGGATGAGCTCGCCGCAGGTGGGCACGTCGTCGATCAGTCCGACAACCTGGCCTGCGGCAACGATGCCGCCATCGGGATCTCCGGCCTGCAACGCCGCGCGACCGCGTTGCCCCGCGACCAGATGACGGATGTCCTCGAACTCGCAGCCTCGCTTTTCGGTCTCGACGACCTCGACCGAGATAGCGTTCTTCAGCACGCGCGCCGTGTTGTGCAGCGTCCGGAAGATCAGTCGCGTATCGCGCTCCGTCGCCGAAACGAGCGCCTGCTTGATGTTGTGATGGATCGGCGCTTCCTGCGTCGCGCAGAAGCGCGTGCCCATGTTGACGCCCTCGGCGCCGAGCGCGAGCGCACCCGCCATGCCTCGCCCGTCGGCAATACCGCCGGAGGCGATCACCGGGGTCGAAAGCCGACGCGCCGCGGCAGGAATCAGGACGAGACCGCCGACGTCATCCTCACCGGGATGTCCCGCGCACTCGAATCCGTCGATGGAGATCGCATCGGCTCCCATGCGTTCGGCCGAGATCGCATGTCGCACAGAAACGCACTTGTGAATGATGGGAACGCCCGCTGCTTTCGCCTTGGCGAAGAACTCCGGCGGCACCTTGCCGGCCGTTTCGATCGCCGCCACTTTCGAGCTCAGAATGACGTCGAGGTATTCCTCGTACGGCGGCGGATTGATCGACGGCAGCATCGTGAGATTGACGCCGAACGGTTGGTCCGTGAGCGATCGGCAACGACCGATCTCATCGCGCAGCGCCTGCGGCGACGGCTGGGTCAGCGCGGTCAGAATTCCGAAGGCCCCGGCGTTGGAAACGGCCGCTGCCAGCTCCGCGAGGCCTACCCACATCATCCCGCCCTGGACAATCGGGTAGCGCACTCCGAGCAACTCGGTAATGCGGGTTCGAATGGTCGTCGTCATCGTTGCGTCGCAATCCCCCCTGACGACCCGCAGAATGGCGGGCGGGAGAGCGGCGCGCATCGTCCGTTGCGACGAGGGAGGGGCCTTTCCGGACAGGAGAAGAAGGGATTCTCCACGGGGCACACGGGGATCACGGGGCGGAAAAGGCGAATGCGCGTTTAAACAGAGTCCACAGAGAAAGAAGTTCCTTCTGCCTTTCTCTCTGTGGGCTCTACGGCAAATTCTCTCTTCCTCTTGCCCCCGCGATCCCCGTGTCCCCCGTGGAGATCTTCATTCCGGATCTTCTTCCGATCTCCTAGAGGGTCTTCAAGTACTCCAGCAGCGCCCAGCGTTCGGTGTCGCTCAGGGTCTGCGTGAAGTCATGGCCGCCGTTGCCATTCCCGTAAAGATGGCTGTTGAAGACCATGCGCGACTTGATCTGCTGATCAGAAATCGGCGGCGGTGTCTGGAACGCCAGGTTCAGATGCTCGGCCGCGACGTTGCTGAACGCGGAGAACACTGCGTCGATCGGTGCAAAGCCATGGTCGCAAGGCAGGAACGGCGACGTGAAGATCGAGTTGCTGCAATTCACAGCCGTGTACTTCCAGCCGAGCTTGCTGAAGTCGTAGGAAGCAAAGCTGTAGTCGTAGCCCTGGTTCTTGCCGCCCCAGCCGGCCGCCGTGTACGGACGCTTCCAGACCTTCGGCCGATCAGCCGGCTTCAGGATGCCCCAGAGATTGGGCACGCTGGCATTGTGCAGGTACGGCGCCATGGCCCACGTACCGTAGAGCGGCGGCGCGATATAGCCGGTGGGCTCAATCCATTCATTCGGACCGAGCGGTGAATAGATCGCTCCGCCGTTGTTGTAGATCGAACGCGGCACACGACGCAGTTCGCTCGCGACGATGCTGTCGGAAGGATAGCCCTGCCAATCCGGGCTCAGTTCGTTGTACGCCCACCAGGAGCTGTTCCATGCGCGACGCTGACGCTCGTCGGCCATCAGTTCCTTGCGGCGCGGATCGGTGCGGATCGTCTCGATCGGCGTAATCACGCCGGCGACGCCCTTCAGGCGCGGATCCGGAAGGTAGTTCGGATCAGCAGCGTGACGCGGCGAATAGACGCCATGACAGCTCGCGCACGAACCATTGCCCTGAGGTCGTGGGATGCTGGCGTTGCCGTTCGACCACAAGTCGCGCTCGTGGAAGATCACAGCACCCTGCTCGGCGAGCGACGTGTTGATCGGCTTCGGATACTTCGGCGGCGACATGGAAATGAGGAACGTGTTGATGTCCTCGAAATCCGTTCGCAACGCGCGGCGCTGCGCAGCACTGCGCAGAATGTTGGCGACGCCGAACGCGCTTTCGGAATGCACGTTGTCCGATGTCAGCGCACCGTCCCAGAACTGGCGAGTCTTGAATCCGCGATGGAACCACGCTGGCGCTTTCGTCATGCCACCATGCGGAGTGTCCGCTGTGTACTCCAGCAGACTGGGCGCGAACACGAGGTTGTCCATGTCCCAGAGCGCGGGCAGCAGCGAGATCAGCGCGATCGCATCGTTGCTGCCGCGACCCGAACTCCACGGAACCGGCAGCAACACGCCGATGGATGTGATCGGGGTCGTGCGGAACATGTCGGAGGCGAGCACGCCAGCATCGTTCGCGCTGTTGGGCAGGCCCCAGACGAAGTTCGCCTCGCTCTCGCTGCCCAGTCTCGAGTCATGACAGGCCGAACAGGACGCGCCGATGAGACCCGTCCAGCGACCGTTGTCGTCCTTGCCCTGGATCAGGCCCAGCGGCAGCTGTCCGCTGCCGCCGTTCGTGCGGTTCGGATCTTCGCCCGGCAGCGGATAGGGATTGCGGAACGGCGCGGGATACAGGCCATAGCGCTTTGCCACCTGCTCCTGAAAGTCCGGCGGACGGACCCACAGGCCCCACTGCTGGTAGATGTAGTGATACTCGGACGCAAGCGCCATGGGCTGGAAGTACTGACGCTGTTCGAGGTTGTAGCGACCGCGTGCGGCAGCGGCACGAAATTCGCCGCAGTTCTGCGGCCGCGGCGGCAGGCGATTCACGAACGGTGCGGGTGGATTGTGCAGATCCACGAACCACGCGTTGAACTGAATCGCCGAGTTGGGATTCGTGTTCACGCCCGGTGTGACGAGTCTGCGCGGGTCGATGGGCAGCGGCGTACTATCGGGTTTGCCGTTGCAGGCTGCCGCCAGCGGCGCACGGATATCAGCCTGGTCGAGTAGCGGTAATGTCTGGGCGCCGAGCGGCGCGCTTACGCATGAGAGAGCTGTCAACAACGCGGCAGCCCGTCTGGCTCCATTTGCCATGGTCCTGTCCCCCGCAATCGTCGTTTATCGATCTGTGATGCCCGCGGAGTCCTCCGCGGGCGATAGGTACGCTAGGACAGGCCCCGTTTTTGTACATCGTCTGAACTGACGATTTATCGATTGCGGTGCACAGGCACGATAACCAACGTAAAGAGAACGAGTGAATGTCAGCCCTCCCGCCAGATCGAACTCCCGTCATCGTCGGTATCGGTGAAATCACTGACAAGCCAGGCGACCTCGCGCTCGCCCTGGAGCCGATCGCGTTGATGGAACAGGCGCTGCAGAGAGCAGCATCGGATGCGACGGGCAACGGCTCCGCGCTTCTGCGGCAACTGGACTCGCTCGACGTCGTTGCCGAGTACTCCTGGCCTTACACCGATGCGTTGTCGCTGCTGACTGCGCGTATCGGCCACAAACCTCGACGGCAGTTCTACGGGACCGCTGGCGGCGAGAGCCCCGTGCGATTCATTCACGAAGCAGCCCGACGAATCGCGAGTGGCGAAAGCGCCGTATGCGCAATCGTTGGAGCGGAAGCCGCACACAGCGCCGCAGCCGCTGCCAAAGCAGGCGTTTCGCTGCCCTGGGAAGCACGTGATGCGCACGCGAAGCTGGTTCGCGGCAAGGATCTGTGTCATCCGGTCGCCGTCCGTCACGGAATGATGCAGCCGGTGCAGATCTATCCGTTGTACGAAAACGCAGCGACTGCTGCGTGGGGTCAGACACCTGCGCAGGCACAACAGGAATCAGCTGAGCTGTGGTCGCGATACTCCGCGGTCGCCGCCGACAATCCCTACTCCTGGCTGCAACAGCGCTTCACACCGCAGCAGATCGCAACGCCGGCACCGGACAACCGACCGATCGCGTGGCCGTACACGAAGCACATGGTCGCGAACCCATTCGTGAATCAAGGCGCGGCGGTGCTGGTGACTTCCCTGGCGAGGGCGCGCGAACTCGGCATCGCACCGCAGAGACTCATTTATGTGTGGTCGGGCGCCAGCGCGAACGAACCGACGGACTACCTGCAACGCGATCAGTACCAGCACTCATCGGCTCAGGACGCGGTGCTCGATGCTGTTCTCGCACAAGCAGGCGGCGATGCTTCGCGATTCGCACTGGTGGAGCTCTACAGCTGCTTCCCCATCGTGCCGAAGATGGCGCGGCGCCGTCTCGGTCTGCCCGCCGATGCGCGGATGACTTCAACGGGTGGACTGAGTTTCTTCGGTGCGCCGCTCAACAACTACATGACTCATGCTGCTGCCGGGCTCGTACGACAACTGCGCACGCAACCCGGAAAGCTCGCGTTGCTGTATGGCCAGGGCGAGTACGTCACCAAGCATCACGCACTGATCCTGTCCACGTTCGCGCCATCGCAGAACGTACTCGAGACCGATCCGAGCGTGCAATCGATCGCGAACAGTCGCCGCGGCGAAGTGCCATCGTTGATCGAGGACTACGAAGGTCCGGCTGCGATCGAGACGTTCACGGTCGTATACGACCGACACGGCGCGCCGGAATTCGGCACCGTCATCGCGAGAACGACGGCCGGTGCACGGTTGATGGCACGCGTTCGACCAGACGATGCCCGCGCGCTCGCCCGGCTCACTGCAGCGAATGCTTCGCCGATTGGAGCCCCCGGCCATACCAGCCGGGGCGATGATGGACTACTGACCTGGAATGCTGCATGAGCGAACCTGTTCTCGTCGATCGCCGCGACGACGTCGCGATCGTCACTCTCCACATGCCGGAGAAGCGCAACGCGCTCGGCGAAAAGCTGTATTCAGCGCTGTCGAAGACGCTCACCGAGCTGCAGGACGATCTGTCGCTCCGTGCACTCGTGCTCTACGGCGGCAAGCAGTTCTGCGCTGGCGGCGATTTGAGCTCGATGACTGTCACGCCGCTCGCGATGCGCCAGGCCATGGGGGTTGGCCATCGATCGGTTCGTGCATTGGTCGGCGGCCGCCTGCCCGTCGTCGCTGCCGTCGAAGGGAACGCGTACGGGGCGGGCTTCTCGCTCGCGATGGCTTGTGACTTCGTCGTGGGCGATGAAACGACGACGTTCTGCGCAGCGTTCGGTCGCGTCGGCCTCACGCCGGACTACGGCTTGCTATGGACGCTGCCGCAGCGAGTTGGGATCGCGAAAGCGCGCGAGATGCTCATGCTTTGCGATCCGATCAAGGGTGAAAAGGCGCACGCACTGCAACTGATCGATCGATTCGTGGAGTCGGGACACGTATTCGATGCTGCTGTCGCACTTGCTCAGCGTCTGGCGCTTGCACCACCGGCAACGATCTCGACGACGAAGGCCATTCTTTCGCGCCTGCCGCTCTCGCTTGACACGATGCTGGCCTGGGAAAGCGACACTCAATCGCTCCTCGTTCGCACCAACGACGTGGCCGAAGGCATTCGTGCCTTCGCCGAGCGGCGCTCGCCACGCTTCCGGGGAGAGTGATGACTACCATCGCCGCACCTCAGCCGATGCGTCACCGGATCGAAACGGTGCCGCAGCATTGGCGGCAGCTGGAGGAGTATCTGGCGAGCCGGGGCATGCAGCTTCGCCTCGATACAGACCCGCAGCAGTTCGCCGGCGGCTTCGCCAATCTCAACTACCTCATTCATATCGACGGCAAACCGGCCGTGCTGCGTCGACCGCCTCGCGGCCCCTGGCCGCCGGGTGCTTACGACATGGGGCGCGAGTTCCGGATCCTGTCGCGACTCTGGGAGCGGTTCCCTCTCGCTCCTCGTGGGCTGCATCTGTGCGAAGACGCACGCGTCATCGGCGTGCCGTTCCAGATCGTCGAATACCGAGCTGGTATTTCCGTGCGCGACTCGCTGCCCGAACCCTTCTGTCGCGATGCGGCAGTCGCTCAGCGACTGGGTGAAACACTCGTCGATCTGCTGGCCGAACTGCATCGTGTCGATGTCGCCGCTATCGGTCTCGAGAATCTCGGCAAACCGAACGGCTTCCTGGTGCGAGCCGCGGAGGGCTGGATCAAGCGCGCGAGCCTCGCGGTCGAAGGGTGGGCCAGCGCGGGCACACAACAGCTGATCATCGAGCTCGCTCATTGGCTGCGCGAACACCAGATCGAGAGTCACGGCGCCGTACTGCTGCACAACGACTTCAAGCTCGACAACGTGCTGCTCGATCCGCAATCGCTACGGCCGCTCGCGGTGCTCGACTGGGATCAGGGCACACGAGGCGACGGCCTGTACGACCTGGCGATCCTGCTGAGTTACTGGACGGAGCGTAACGACCCGCCCGCGATGCATCAGATGGCTCAGATGCCGACGGCGCAGCCTGGATTTCCCTCTCGCGAACAAGCTGCATTGCGCTATGCGCGTGCGCTGGGCCGGGACCTCTCCGATTTCCGCTTCCATCGCGTGCTTGCGCAACTACGCACCGCAGTCATCTTTCAGCAACTGCATGCGCGGTGGCGCAGCGGTGAAACGCAGGATCCGCGTTACGCGGCGTTCGCAGAGCTGGGAGAGGGGTTGCTCGAGTTTGCGGTGTCGATTGCGCGGGGGCAGGTGTTCTAGGTGACCGCCGTCATCCCCGCGAAAGCGGGGATCCATCGGGCTGGCCAGCTAGCAGGCTAGCCAGTAGGCAGAACAAGGCATGGATTCCCGCTTTCGCGGGAATGACGACTGCGGCGACTCACTCGACGACCGCGGCGATTCACTCGACGACCGCGGCGATTCATCTCGCCGCCAGCGTCTCCACCACCGCCTGATTTCCACTTCGCTTCGCGCGCTCGATTGCATCGAGACCATCCGCTCCCTTGCGATCGCGCTGCGCTCCCGCAGCGAGCAACAGCTTCACGATCTGCACGCGATCCGCTGACGAAGCCTGTGACCAGACCGGCGGACGCCCCACGGCATAGTGAAGCGCGGTGTACTTCCCGTCATTCGCAACGTTCGGCGAAGCGCCGGCTTCGAGCAGAATCTTCACCGCCTCCGGCACTCCGGCTTCTGCCGCCATCATCAGCGCCGTCACTCGCGTCGGTCCGCGACTGACGAGCACGTTGCAATCAGGACGCTTCGCTGCGACGAGTCGCAACACGTTCAACGCTTCGGCCTGTTGCTTGGGATCCGGTTCATCCGTGCGCCCGGTCAACGCGGTGCCGTTCATCGCAAAGAACGCCGCGGTAACCGCATTGCCGATTGCGCCACCCGCACTGCGATTCGGATCGGCGCCCTCGTCGAGCAGCACCTTCACCGCAATCGGTTTGCGAGCCATGACCGCGGTGATGAGCGGCGTGCGTCCTTCGCCCAGATCACCATTGATGTCAGCGCCGGCATCGAGCGCGGCACGGGCCATTTCGACATCGCTCGACATGATCGCAGTCGCGAGCCGCGAGTCTGCTTCGGGGCTCGCGACAGCGGCGGAGCCGCAGGAAATCAGGGCCATGGCAGCGGCCACGCGGAAAAACGAGTTCATGGAACCTCTTCGTGGATGGGTCGACTGTGTACATCTTCCGCGCCGCACACGAACGCGACATCGCTCGAAGGAGCCACAAATACGGGGCGAGAGAGCCAGGGCGCGCCGAAGCGCCTGAATAGCCGGGAATTCCCTTGTACACAGCGTGCACTGTACTGCCGGATTTCAGGATTTCTGCGGCTGCGCCGGGCTGGGGTGTTCCCTTACTATGCGCGCGCAGCCGGTCCGGCCTGCACCCAGCAATGAGCACAGCCATGTCGTGGACCTTTTCTGAACGCGCGCGAAAACTGACCAGCTCGGCCATTCGCGAAATCCTCAAAGTCACCGAGCGGCCCGAAGTCATTTCGTTTGCCGGTGGATTGCCCTCCCCCGCAACGTTCCCGGTCGACCGCATTCGCAAGGCTTGCGAGGACATTCTGACGACGGCGCCGTCACCGGCGCTGCAGTACGGCCCGACCGAAGGCTATCTGCCGCTGCGCGAATGGGTTGCGGAGCGCTACAGCAAGGACGGCGTGAAGATCGGCGTGAACCAGGTGCTGATCACGACGGGCTCGCAGCAGGGCCTCGATCTGCTCGGCAAGGTGCTCATCGATGTGGGCAGTCGCGTGCTGGTCGAGACGCCGACGTACCTTGGCGCGTTGCAGGCATTCTCCTTGTCGGAGCCGACATTCGTGTCCGTGCCTTCCGACGACAGCGGCCCGATTCCGAGCGCACTCACACGCGATCTCACCGATGGCGCGCGCTTCATGTACTGCCTGCCCAACTTCCAGAATCCCACGGGCCGTCGCTTGCCGACGGACCGCCGCCAGCAGCTCACGAAGATCGCCGGCGAAGCGGGCCTGCTCCTGCTCGAAGACGATCCGT
Organism: Povalibacter uvarum; assembly: GCF_014202975.1. GTDB lineage: Bacteria > Pseudomonadota > Gammaproteobacteria > Steroidobacterales > Steroidobacteraceae > Steroidobacter > Steroidobacter uvarum. The sequence goes on along the minus strand of NZ_JACHHZ010000005.1, from coordinate 390,216 downwards.
ACGGCGCACTCTCCTACAAGGGTGAACAGTTGCCGACGCTGCTTTCGATGAATCCGCAGGGCGTCGTGCACATGGGCTCGTTCTCGAAGGTGTTCGCCCCGGGCTTCCGCGTCGGTTACCTCATCGCTCCGGAAAAGCTGCACGGGAAACTCGTGCAGGCGAAGCAGGCCGCGGACTTGCACACACCGAGCTTCACACAGCGCGTGGTCCACGAAGCCATCAAGACCGGCTTCCTCGACGATCACATTCCGAAGATCCGCGAGCTCTACGCCAGCCAGTGCCGCGTGATGCTGGAGGCGATGAAGCATCACTTCCCCGCGAGCGTTCAGTGGAACGAACCGGAGGGCGGCATGTTCATCTGGGTGAAACTGCCGAAAGGCGTCGACAGCATGAAGCTGCTCGACAAGGCGATCGCGCAGAACGTCGCGTTCGTACCGGGCGCGCCCTTCTTCGCGAACGAGCCTCAGTCGAACACGCTGCGCCTGTCCTTCGTCACGGTGCCGCAAGCCAAGATCGAGGAAGGAATCGCGAAGCTCGGCGCGCTGCTCAAGAGCGAGATCGGCGGATAAAGAAACGCCGCCCGCGGCCCGATCGGTCGCGAGAACCATCGAACAAGACCGTGCGCCGGATCACGGCGCAGGTCATTGTCACCGCGGCCGCATCCCGTGTAGTGTGCGCATGCACGTCGTGATCGCGACCTCATTCGCAACGAGCGTGCGACATAAGAAATAGAATTGCGGGAACCAGTCACGATGAGCGGCAATCCCTACGCACCCCCGGCGGCTGTTGTCGAAGACATTCCTGAAGCCGTCGAAGAGGCACCGTATTTCGCCGTTTCGGTGACCAAGCTCATCGTGCTGATGATGTGCACGTTCGGCCTCTACCAGATCTACTGGTTCTATCAGAACTGGCGCCGGATCAAGCAGCGCGATGGCAGCACCATCATGCCGGCGATGCGTTCGATCTTCAGCATCTTCTTCTGCTACCAATGCTTCGATCGCATTCGCCGCGACACGGATGCGGTCACCGGGACCACATTTGCCGCCGGACCGTTGGCGAGCTTCTGGATCCTGAGTCAGTTCCTGTCGAACCTGCCTGATCCGTACTGGCTGATTTCGATCCTGGCCTGTCTCGTGTTCGTGCCGGTACAGCTGCAGGTGAATCGCTACAACGAGCAGGTGGCGCCGACCCACGATCGCAATGGATCGTTCTCCGCCGCGAACTGGATCTTCGCCATTCTGGGCGGCGCGATGTTGCTGCTCGTCATGCTGGAATTGCTGATGCCCGGGCTGTTGGTGCCGGCGACGACGGATTGAGACGTCAGCGGCGCCTGCCCGCCTGGGCGGTCCGCCGCAGCCGGGTGAACTCCGAGAACTCCCAGGCGCGCAGCGCAAGGATCGCCGTGCAGCCGTTGCGATCATCGAGCGGCAGCCGCGCGTCGTTGTGGGCAAGCACTTCGAATTCCGCGGCGAGTCGCTCGATACCGGACTTGAATCGCCGCAGCGAATCCTTCGACAGCAGACCGCCGATGAACCGGAACTCGTCGCCGTCGCCGTCGAAGCCGGCATTGAAGAACTCCGGCGCGACGCGTCGCACGAAGAATCCATGGATGGGTCCATCCTTGCGCCACGAGAAATTTCTCGATGTCCGCTTGCGCAGCCGCTGCGGCTTGCGGAATTCCGCGATGCCCAGCTTCTCGAGCTTCAGCACCAGATCGATGAGCTCCGCATCGCTGATCTGGAACGTCGATACGATCTCCGGGAATTTCCAGTCGTTGACGATCAGGTAGGTCACCAGCAGGAGCTTCGGATTGGCCACGAGCATCCGCTCCTGCTCGTCGCTCAGCCGCGTGATCAGCCGGCTCTCCTGCGGATCCTGCAGCAGATCCTCGAGCGCGACGTCGAGTACTTCGCAGATGCGATCGAGCCGCTGCAGCGTGAACGCACCACGGCTGAGATCGCGCTTGATCGTGGGCTCGCTGACGCCCAGCCGCTTCGCGAGCTCGCGATAGGTCACGTCGTCGGCCCGCAGTCGCGCTTTCAGGTTGCGCACCAGGGTTTTCGAATCCGCCATGCCGCTTCCCTCCGGTATCACCAGACGATACCCGGGGTTCCTCCGGGTGTCACCTCCCGCAGACCGTTGGCGCACCGCCAGCGGACAATCGCAGTCTCCGTGCCGCGGCAACCGGCCGCGCTGCGAGGAGCCTTCCGAAACCCGATGTGCGTGCAATTCCAGTCGGTCTTCCTCACGTCCGCAGGTACGTTCCTGCCGGGCCCGCCCGTGGGCAACGAAGCGATGGATCAGTTCATCGCGCCGCTCGATGCGTCTTCCGCGCGAATCAAGCGGCGCATCCTTGCGGAGAACGGCATCCAGACACGCCACTACGCGATCGACACCAACGGCAGCACGGTATTTCCCGCGGCGACGATGGCTGCTTTTGCGGCGGCCGATTGCCTCGCGGGGAGCGATGTCGAGTTGTCGCAGATCGACGTGCTCTGTACCGGAACGTCCGGCGGCGATCTCGGGATGCCGGGCTTCGCAAGCATGGTGCAGGGCGAACTGGCCGCCCCGCCTGTTCATGCGAGCAGCCATCAGGGAGTGTGCGCATCCGGCGTCGCGGCGCTTCAGCACGCCGCAAGCACACTCGAACTCGGCGGCGGCAAGAACGCACTGGTCGTCACCAGTGAGCTGCCGTCGCGCATGTTCAAGCGCTCGCGATTCGCGCCGCGTGGCTACAAGAGTGACTTCGACGCTCACTTCCTGCGCTGGATGCTGTCTGACGGTGCGGGTGCATGGCTGCTCGGCAAGGAACCGGCGGCGACGGGCATTTCACTGCAGCTGAAATGGGTTCACAGCCGATCGTTCGGCGGTGATCTGCCCGTGTGCATGCAGATCGGTCAGTCCGCGGACAATCCGAGCGACTCCTATCTCGACTATCCATCGCTCGCGGACGCCGAGGCTGATGGAGCCTTCCTGCTGCGGCAGGACATACGTTTGCTGCCGCACCTGTTCGAGCTCGGCATTCATGAGTACGCACAGCTCGTGCAGCGCGGGCACATCGATCCCAAGAGCATCGAGCACTTCCTGTGCCACTACTCATCGCGGAAATTCGCCGGTGTCGTCGAAGACCTCATGCAGAAGGCCGGCCTCGCGATTCCGACAGACCGCTGGTACAGCAATCTGACCTGGCGCGGTAACACGGGCGCCGCGTCGATCTTCATCATGCTCGCGGACTTCATGCGCGAGCGCACGTTGCGCCCCGGCGAACGCATCCTGTGTTTCGTCCCGGAATCAGGCCGCTTCACTGTCGCGTTCATGATGTTCGAAGTCGTCGCGGCCCAGTCGGTGACGACCTTGCTGCCCGGCAAGAGCGAACCGCCGCATCTGGCGCAATCGGCCCCGGAACCCTTGCGCCCGTTGCTGACGGAGCTGGCGAACATCTGGCACGACTACCGTTCGCGAGCGTGGCGGACGAATCTTCTGAATCGCATTCGCAGCGCCGACTTCAGCCGGGCGGACTACGTTCGCTGGATGTCGAGCTGGATTCCGCAGGTTCGACAGGGTACGCAATGGATGCGCGCAGCAGCAGCCCAGCTCGATCCGAAGTTCGCTGCATTGACCGAACTCATGCGCACTCACGCCGCGGATGAGCAATTCGACTACCAGGTGTTATTCGAGGACTACCGTCGCGCAGGCGGCACCGAGTCGAACATCGACAGCCTGCGGCGCAATCCAGGGGGCGAAGCGCTCAACGCCTATCTGCATCGGCTCGCGAACGATGCCAACCCCCTGGGGCTGCTCGGCGCCACCTACATCGTCGAGGGAACGGGCCAACGCATCGTGCCCGCCCTGCTGCCGCTGTTGCGCAAGCTCGATGACATCCCGCAGAGCGCGTTGCGATTCCTCACCTACCATGGCGAGAACGACACGAGCCATCTGCAGCGGTGGCTTCAGGCAGTGGAGATCGCGGTGACGATCGATCCCGCCTGCGCGAGGTCGATCATCGAGGTCGCCCGAACGACAGCGGATCTGTACCTGCTCCAGATGGAGCATGCGCTATGAGCGAGCTGCCCGACTTCCTGCGACAACCGCATGATCCGCGCGATCCCAGTCCGTGGCTCGCGTTGTATCTCGATCGGAGCCTGCCGCTCGCTGAAGAGTGCAAGCGCGCCTGGCTGACGGATTCGAGTTCCCGATCGCGGCAGTTCCTGCTGCCGCTCGTGCGACCGTTCGCACGAGCGGCGGTCGTCCTCTGCCAGTGCGCGCGCATCGTGCTGCCGCGTGCACTGACGTCTTCGCGGCTGCTGCATCGGCTGCTCGAATGGAACATGCGCACGTGGCTGTCGCCGCAGGCGAATACGCTCATCTTCCGTCACTTTCACCTCGGATCGGAGATCCTGAACTTCATCGCGCGCAACACCCGGGGTGTCTCGATGTCACTGACGCCGCTGAAGCCGCAGGAGCTCCGCGACGTGCGCAACGACCTCTACCTGCAGCACGATCTCAACTTGTTCAATCTCGTGATCGAGCTCAACCGGCAGCTGCGCGAACAGGGGCTCGAGATGGCACCCATCGACGAGCTGGACTTCAGCGGAATCAGCGAACAACCGCCGGCGTTCGAAGCCATGCCCCGACGCTGGACCAACTTCATCGACTTGCAGACGGCGATCGAGCTCTACACGCCGGTCTATCAGCTGTTCCTCAGCGACAACGACTTCTGGCGCGCCTCGAACTCCCTGCAGCTCGACGAAACGATCGGGCTGTATGTCGCGAAGCTGTTGAACACGCCGTGGACAACAGGGCTCATCAACAATCGCCACCCGATGGTGCCTGAATCGACGCTGCGTGCCGGCTATCGCCTGGTGCTCCACGGTCTGGCGACCGAGATCCAGCACGCCATTCTCGTGGAGCACAAGAAGGCGCAGCGCAAAGTCCGAGCGAAGTCACCGGCTGCGATGAGAATGGAAGTCTGCGCATGAAGTGGCCCGGTCTCGCAGTCGCGTCGCTCTCAATGCTTTCAACCGTGAGCATCGCCTGCGAGTCCCCGACCGATCCCGCGCAGGAGCACGTGGTCGTATTGCATGGCCTCGGCCGATCCGCTGCCTCGATGTTCTTCATGGCGAAGGGCCTGGAGCGCGCCGGCTACGATGTCTGCAATATCGACTACACATCGTCCGCTGCATCGATCGAAGAACTGGCCGCCAACGAAGTGCTGCCCGCAATCGAGCGTTGCTGGACGCTACGGCCCGAGCGCATTCACTTCGTGACTCATTCGCTCGGCGGCATCGTCGTCCGACAATTGGTCGCCGATGGCAGCCTGCCGCACATCGGCCGTGTCGTCATGCTCGGTCCGCCGAACCAGGGCAGCGAGCTCGCCGACACCCTCGTGGCCTGGGAAATTCCCGAGACATTGCATCCACCCGCTGCACGGCAACTTACGACAGGAGGTGACTCGCTGCCTCGGCGACTGGGCCCGCCGCCCTTCGAAGTGGGCGTCATCGCTGGCGATCGTTCGGTCAATCCGTTGCTGTCGCGACTGATTCCGGGGCCGGATGACGGCAAGGTGTCGGTGACTGCCGCGAAGCTGGAGGGGATGCAGGATTTCCTGCTGCTTCACACGACCCATACGTTCATGATGAATCGGCGGGAGGTGATTGCGCGGACAATTTGTTTTCTGCGGTCGGGGGCGTTTCGCTCCGTCACACCCGCGAACGCGGGTGTCCATCTGAATTCAAGACATGGACTCCCGCTTTCGCGGGAGTGACGGAGTTACATCCCCAGCAAATCCATCTGCCGCGTGTCCCCGATCACTTTCTCGAAATCGAGCCGCAGCGTCGCCAGCACCGGCTCAGCAACCGGCTTCACCTGCTTGGTGACGTAGTGCTCGCGATCGATCGGATGCTGGATGTTGTCGATCGGTTCGGCGCCGCCAGTGGTCATCACGTAACTGATCGTGCGACCGAGCGGCTGCGATGATTTTCGCGCTGCCGCGACATGTGGCGGCGTCGTTGCCGTGTACTCCTCCGCATCCTTGCGGAGCCCTTTGCGATAGACGAGCGCATCGTCGAACTCCCCGACGCGCAGTCGTCGAACGACGTCGGCGAGATACACATCCACCGGTTGATCGGTGAACAGCCGTTGATACAGCTCGCGCTGAACCTGCTTCGCGAGCGGCGTCCAGTCGCTGCGCACGACTTCCATGCCGACGAACTCGGCTGAGTCGCGGCCGTGACGCATTCCGGCGTAGCGCTTGCTCGCGCCCCGCGTGCTGTTTCGGGCCTGCGCGAGAAACAACCGCGAGTACAGCTTCTCGAATCTCAGTTCGAGCCGGCTCGTCACTCGCCAGCGTTCTTCGATGTAGCGCGCGATCTGCGCACTCAGGGTGACTGCGAGCTGGCGACCCTGCTCCTGCGCCGCCGCCGGATCATCGACACCGGAATGCACGAACAAGCTGTCGGTATCACCGTAGAGCACGACGAATCCCGCCGCTTCGAACCAGCGCTTCGACCACAACAGCATTTCGCGCCCCGTCCCCGTGATCGAGTTCGCGAGGGCCGGATTGTAGAAGCGGCACGCGGGCGTGCCGAGCACGCCATAGAACGAGTTCATCAGGATCTTGATGGCGTTCGATGCGATGTCGTCGCCCGCCTTCCTCGCCGCTTCCCGCCTTGGGAACAGATCGTCGAGCATGCGCGGCAGGATTGCGGGTTCGCGCCGGAATGCGCCGCCCGGCAACTGGATCAGATCGTCGGTCGCGGCGGGATTCGCGACATACGACAGCGGATCGATATTGAACGTGCGGATCAGGCTCGGGTACAGGCTCTTGAAGTCGAAGACCCAGACGTTGCGATGCAAGCCGGCGATCGGCTCGAGGACGTGTCCGCCCTGCTGCGCCGCGTAGACGCTCGAATCGCTCGAACGCACGCTCGGCGCCACGATCCGTCGATGCTCGAGCTCCGAGAGATAGAGGAAATCGAACGACGCAATGCTGGCGGCCACCCGATCCGGCGTCATGCCGCTCAGCTGGCTGCGAGCTAGCGCAAGCTGCACGACGTTCAGCTTCTCCACGATCTGGTACGCAAGCCGTGCGTCCGTGCGTGCGTAAAGCGCAAACGCCGGCAAATCGTTCCGATAGTTGTGAATGATCTCGCCGAGGCGATCACGCACGTCACCGTGAACCGCCTTGCCCTCGCCGACGACTCCTCGCGCTACGGCATCGAGCGAGTAGTCGTCCATGCGAATGAACGCACCGCGCAACAGATCGATGCCATCGAGCACGAGCCGACCGGGCACGTTCGCTTGCCCGCTCCCGAAGTAGCCTTCCGGTTTGCGGATTCGAATGGGCCCCGAATCGCGTCCGAGGACGAACGGATGACGTACCCGCGCCGCAATGCGCTGCAGGACACTCAGATCGAAATCGATGATGTTCCAGCCCGTCAGCACATCCGCGTCGTAGACGCGCACCCGCTCGCAGAACTTCTCGAGCGCGGCGTACTCGTTCTCGCAGCGAATGGCTCGCTCGGGCATCTCGCGATTGCTGCTGTCGACGATCAGCACCTCGTCGATGCCGGGCGCATACATCGAGATGGCCAGCAACTTTTCGCCCTTGGCGTCCGTCTCGATGTCGAATGAAAAGACCCGGGGTTCGATCGTCAGCATCGCGGGCCGGATGACTGGATTGTCGAAGACCCAGGTGATGCCCTTGCCCGGCACTGCCTCCCCTTCGATCACGCAACTGCCCTTGATGCCGCGCTCGATCAGGTAGCGCATCGCGAAGCGCACGTCGGCTTCGAAGGTTTCGATGCCCGCCGCATGCAGCCGGTCGCGGATTGCCGGAATGTCGGAAGGCGTTTCGGCCTCGATCCGGCACACGGGCTCGCCATCGAAGGTCCGCCGATCAACGGGTTGCGGCTCGGGAATTCTCAGTGGCCGGGCCCTGCCCGCATCCGCCGCTCGAATGTAGAAATGCGGCCGCTGCCGGTCGTCGCGGACCAGGAACGTACCCCCATCCTCCAGCCGGCCATGGATATGTATGACGGGGACCTGCCCCGCCGGGCCGGATATGACCCGGTAGCTCGCCTGAAGAATGAAGCCGCGCACGTTCATGGCGGCCATTGTGCCCTGCCAAAACAGCGCGTTAACAAATCATGACGGAAGCTGGCACGCCCGCCGGTGAAGTTGGCTATTGCACCGGGGCGTTACGTGGGTAGGCTTGCGATACAGACCTGTCCGCACGGGTCCGGACAAGCCAAGGTCGAACAAAGCCAGGGGGTTTCGTGAACAGATATGTCGCCACGCTGACATTGCTCAGCGCCGCGCTGGTGATGGGGTCAGCTTCCGCCAGCTCCGGCAATCGTGTCGGTGATTTCTCGCTCATCGATCAGAAGGGCTACTTCCATCAGCTGAGCTACTACAACGACCAGAAGGCCGTTGCGCTGCTCGTGCAGGGAAATGGCAGCAAGGCCACCGCGAAGTCGCTGCCCGGCTTCAAGCAGGCGAGCGAGAAGTACGCCGGCAAAATCCGCTTCTTCATGCTCAACCCGCTCGGCACTCAGACGCGTGCGTCGGTGCAACAGGAACTGGACAAAGCGGGCCTCGACATTCCCGTGCTGATGGACGACGCGCAACTCGTCGCCGAAGGTCTGGGCGTGAAGAAGATGGGCGAAGTCCTCCTCGTCCGCCCCGGCACCTCCGAAATCCTGTATCGCGGCCCGGCCGGCAAGCACTTCGAAGCCGCAATCGACGCGGTGCTCGCCGATCAACCCGTGAAGAAGGCGAAGGCCTGGGCTCGCGGCGAGGCCGTGAAATACCCGGCTCGCGTCGCGCAGGAAAAGAAGGGCGTGTCCTACTCGAAGGAAATCGCGCCGATCCTCGCCGAGAACTGCGCACGCTGCCATCGTGAAGGCGGCATCGCACCGTTCGCGATGAACAGCCACCTGATGGTGAAAGGCTTCGCGCCGATGATTCGCGAAGTCGTGCTCACCAAGCGCATGCCGCCGGGCCAGATCGATCCGGTCATCGGGCACTTCAAGGAAACGTACACGCTCACGAGCGAAGAGCAGCAGAAGCTCATTCACTGGATCGAGGCCGGCGCGGAGAAAGACGGCGATGTCGATCCGCTGACGCAGCTCAAGTGGCCGGCAACGAAGTGGGCCTACGGCGAACCTGACCTCGTCATCAAAGTCCCGCCGCAGGACATTCCCGCTACCGGCGTGCTCGACTACATCCGCGTCGCCGTTCCGATCGAAGGCATGGATCGCGACCGCTACGTGAAGGCGAGCCAGTACATCGCCGGCGATCGCACTGTGCTGCACCACACGCTCAACAGCCTGCTGCCTCCGGGCGCGAAGCAGGAAGGCGGATTCCTTGGCGGTGGCGATCCGAACGCCGCGCGCATCACCGCTTACATTCCGGGCGCGCAGCCGCAGCACGAACCGGCGAACACGGGCGGTTTGCTGAAGAAGGGCTCGACGCTTGCGCTGCAGCTGCACTACACCACGAACGGCAAGGCCACGACGGACGCGAGCGAAATCGGCCTGTGGTTCTACGACGAGAACGAAGTGCCGGCCGAGCGCATGTCGAACCAGTGCGCCTGCATCTTCACGCGCGGCTGGACTCCGATCCCGCCGTATGCAGCCGATCACGAAATGCAGCAGACCATCACGATCAAGAAGGACGCGCACATCTACAGCATGCTGCCGCACATGCACTTCCGCGGTAAGCGCATGCGCTTCTATGCCGACTATCCGAACGGCACCAGCGAAGAACTGCTGAACATCGCGCACTACAACTACAACTGGCAGCTCGACTACGAACTGACGGAACCGAAGTTCGTGCCGGCAGGTACGAAGATCCGCGCCGTGGGTGCTTTCGACAACTCGAAGCAGAACAAGGCGAACCCGGATCCGTCGCGGGAGGTGCCGTGGGGCCAGCAGAGCTGGGATGAGATGTTCTTCGGGTCGGTGACCTACAAGTACGTCGACCAGGGCGGCGCGAAGGTCGCGAAAACGAACTGAGCGACCCTCATCGATCGCCAACGTTGGCCGCCAGGGGGAAACTCCCGGCGGCCAACTTTTTGGTGAGCCTTACTCGAACTCGAATTCCAGTCGCAGGCCGAGGTCAGTGAGCTGGCGCATCAGCGCGGACTCGAGCCGCAGCGTCGATCCCGACTCCGCCGTCATCGAGATGACGAATGCGACGTCCCCTTCGCTGCTCAGCTTCACCAGCAGCTCTCGCTGGCGTTTCAGCTGCAGCAACTGCAGCGTGAGGAACATCCCGAGGTCGGCCGTCGCGGCGCCCGCCAGGGACTGGTGCACTGTGCCGGGTTCGGCATCCTCACCAAATGTCTGCTCATAGAGGCGAGGGTCCGGAAAAGTGATCGACCAATAGGAATCGCGACGGATCCCACCTAGCGTCTGGCCCGTCTCCGATCTGCGGGCGTCGCCCTTCGCCCAGGCGTGGTCGGGCTCGAGCCCGAGCTGCCGGGTAATCTGCTTCGGATCGATATCGGGATGGCGTATCCGGAGGCTCACCTGAAAATCACTGGCTCGCGGCGCTGCGGCGGGTGCGGACCTGGTCGGCATGAGGCTCCTCCGGCGGTTGGGCAGGCGATAATGCATCGGACCCGCGGCCCGTTCCTACCCTCGGTATCTGCGCACCCATGTTCGACCGGTTCGACACTGCGACAATCCCGCCGACGCCCTGGAAAAATGGGGGCGGCACTACGCTGGAACTGATGTGTTCGCCACCGGGCGCAACGCTGGCGGACTTCGACTGGCGGGTCAGCATCGCGACCGTTGCCGCCAGCGGACCCTTCTCCCGCTTCCCGGGAATCGATCGCACGATCGTTCTGCTGTCGGGGGAAGGCATGCACCTGCGATCGCCCCACGATGGCGTGAATCAGGGCAGCGTGGATCACCTCCTCATCGACCCAGGCGTTCCTTTCTCGTTTCCGGGAGAGACCTCGATCCAGGCTTCCCTGGTGGGCGGCGTCTCGAAAGATTTCAACCTGATGACGCGGCGACCGCAGCGCGCGGCAGTCAGCGTGCTGCGCGAAGGCACGTCACTAACACTAGGTGTGCAGGGATTGCTCTACGCAAACGCAGGTCGCTGGCTCGTGGGCGATATCAGTCTCGACGAGGGCCAGGGAGTTCGGTGGTCTCATGCTGCACCGGCGACTAGCGCACACCCTCTCTCGTCGAACGCGATGCTCATCTTCGTGCGACTGCTTTGATCGTTTGCGCAGCGCGGCGGCGATGGTGGTTCTTTGCTGTCTGTCCGCAAGTAAAAAGATGACGAGGTTCGCGCCGCGCAGCGCATGGAACCTCCGCACGGCATTCGCATTGAATTCCTGTTGAACGTCGTCTCGACGTTCCATCACCAAGGAGATCCATCCATGCCTACTGCAACGGGCCATACGAGCGCTATTCGCGCGAAGAAAGTGATCGGGACCAATGTCAAGGATTCGAGCGGTCACAAGCTCGGCGAGGTCGAGGACATCGTGCTCGACAAGCAGTCCAACCAGATCATGTTCGCGATCGTGGGCTTCGGCGGCGTGCTCGGTATCGGCGAGAAATTCCACCCCGTCCCGTGGAGCACGCTGAACTACGACAAGGGCGAAGACAGCTATGTCGTGAACCTGACGAAGGAACAGCTCAAGGCGGCTCCCGCGGATTCGATCGAAGAACTGACGAAGAACGACGGTCTTGGCTACCGCGACCAGACGTACGCGTACTACAAGGCCAAGCCGTACTGGCAATAACGCGTGCCCGGCCTCTTGCCGTGGGTCCGGCTTCAGCCGGACCCCGGCGGGAGTTCAAGAAACCCAGTGACTCGGGACCTAGTGACTGCCGCTTGCGGCCGGCCCCGAGTCCGCACGCCGAATCCGTCCGAGAGCAGGCGCCGAGATGGGTGATCGCGCGGTGACGTAGCGTTCGAGTGCCTCGACATCCATGATGCCGCGCACCCGATCCGACGCTTTCGCCAGCACTTTGAAGTTGTCGCCGCCCATCGCCAGGAATTCGTTCACCGTCACGCGATACGACTTCGTTGCCTCAAGGGGCTGACCGTTCAGGCTGATGCTTGCAAAGTCGACGCGCTCGCCGACCGGCTTGCGACCATCCCATTCGTAGCTGAATCCTTCCGACACCTGCAGCATCGTGTCGGCCGGTCCCCATTGCAGTTCCAGCACCTCATCGATCTGCTCGCCAGTCAGTGTGAGCGTGATGAGGCCGTTGTTGAACGGATGCACGGAGAACACATCGCTGTAGGTGATATAGCCTTTGTCTGCACGCAGATCAGCACGCATCCCGCCGCGATTCATCAACGCGATCTGCGCGCCGCCCGCCTCTGGCGCTCGCGTCGCAATGAGCTGGGCATCCGCAATGAAATCACCCAGCGCGGACTCACCCGTCGTGGCCGGCGCACGAACGATGTCCGCGGAAATCCTGGCCACCTCGCGCTGCGCCAGCGGCGCGGCCTGATCGTTGTAGAACGTAACCAGCGGCGTGAGCTTGGGGTCCTTCGCCAGGGTCGGATAACGGAGCGGCAACGGATTCGGCGCCGTGTCGTTCACCACGGCGAGCTGTGTTGCCTGGGATCGCACGATGTCCTTCGTCGCCGTATCGATCGTCACATCGATGTCGGTGATGATGCGGCCCTCCGCACCGGCGCTCGTGACCAGTCGTCCGCTGTCGTGACAGATGTAGGGGCGATGCGTGTGCCCGCTGACCACGACGTCGATTGCGGGATCGAACCGCCGCACGATGTCGCGGATCGCTCCCGTGAATTCGGGACATGTCGGATCGTCGAAAACCTTCTGTGCCGTGAGACCGCCCTCGTGGATCAGCACGACGATGGCTTCGATCCCCTTCGACCGCAGTTCCGGAATGAGCGCATTGGCGGCATCCGCCTCATCCGTGAACTCCAGACCCGCGACGCCGGACGCGACAACGAGGCTGGCCGTGTCTTCCAGCACCAGTCCGATGAATGCGATCTGGAACGACGCGCCGTTCGGAGCCTTGAATTTCTTGATGGCGTACGGCGGGAAGAGCGAACGTCCTGTAGCCTGATCGATCACATTCGCCGCCAGATACTGAAACTGCGCGCCGGCGAACTTTCCGTTGCGGCACGTATCCTGGCCGCTGCCTGCAAAGCACCCGCCGTTCTGCATGCGCAGCAGCTCGACCCTGCCCGCATCGAACTCGTGGTTGCCCACCGACGTGAATTCGAGCCCCGCTTTGCTCAGCGCCTCGATGGCGGGCTCGTGATGAAACAGCGCCGATACGAGCGGTGAACCACCGATGAGATCACCCGCTCCGACGACAGCATGCAACGGATTCCTCGCCTTCAACTCCGCCATCAGCGCACTGACATACTCGACGCCGCCGGTTGGAAGTTCGAAGGGCCTGTCGGGTGATGCCGGATCGGGAATACGCGTGGGCGAGCGCGGGGGATTGATGTTGCCGTGAAAGTCATTGACCGCGATGAGCTTCACGGAAACTTCACCTTGAACCGGCGTCTCGACCTGCGATGCGCAGGACGCAAGCAACGCGAGCGAGAGAACCAGGCAGAGGCGGTACGCTGGAGCAGCTGATGTTCTTTTGTGCATACGCGTGATGATCGCCCGCCCCGCATACGCTGCCAATAGTGCGGATGCGGTTCGGGCAACGTTCGATGTCATCGGCCTGTAACGTAAGACTGAAACTCGCACCGACCACACGCCTCCGGGACCCGCCTGGCCAGAATTTGCACTCTCCCTGCGATCCCTGACATGAGCTGTCAGCGATTGGCGCGAACATCCCTCCCGTTCCCCAACCGGAAGATTCGCCCGCAAAATTCGCCAGGAGATCACCATGAGCACCGAAACCGTCGCGCACCGCCTCGTCGAGCTTTGTCGTCAGGGAAAATTCGACGTCGCCCAGAATGAACTGTTCGCGGACAGCGCTCGCAGCATCGAAATGGAAGGTGTACCGAACGCCGAAGCAGTGGGGATGGATGCGATCCGCCAGAAAGGCCGCGATTTCGACGCGACACTGACCCAGGTCCACACCGTCACGGTCAGCGAGCCCGTGGTGGCCGACGGGTTCTTCAGCATCGTCATGGGACTCGACGCCACCTACAAGGAAGGCGGTCGACGCTCCATGACGGAAATCTGCGTGTATGAAGTCGCGAACGACAAGATCGTGCGCGAGCAGTTCTTCTATCGACCGAATTGAAGAGGCAGTGAGCAGCGAGCGACGAACAGTGAGCCAGAGCCCGCGGACGCGTCTGGCTCACAGCTCATCGCCTGGAGTCCTGTCGCCGGAGGATCTTCAGCGCGATCTTCTCCATCTGTCGCGGGTTCAGGGATGTGTGCGGCACGAGTGCATCGATCGTGCCGCCGCGCCACGCGACGAATACCGCGGGATTGATGTACGACTTGCGACAGACGGCAGGTGTGTTGCCCAGCGCGTCCGCAACGTGCCTGGCTGTTGCAGCAACGCAGCGGTTGAATGCTGTGTCGCTGACGACCTTGTCGCGCGGCTCACAAGACAGATGCGCGATGGCGCGGACGGTCGCCCCCCAGGTGCGGAAATCCTTCGCTGTGAACCCCTCGCCGTTGTCCGCCATGACTTCGCGCAAGTACTCGTTCACCATTCCTGAGTCGACGGCCTGACGCTTCCCTTCGTCATCGATGTATTGAAACAGCAGCTGTCCGGGCAACTGCTGAATCTTTCTGATGATCGCGGCGAGGCGGCGGTTGTCGAGCACGATCTCGTGCAACTTGCCGCCTTTGCCGCGGAAGTTGAACGACGCGCGACCGTCACGCAGGAACTTCACGTGCCGGGCACGCAACGTAGTCAGACCGAATGAGCCGTTGGCACGGGCGTACTCTTCATTGCCGACACGCACCAGCGTTTCTTCGAGCAGTGTGACGACTACAGCAAGCACTTTGTTCTTCGGCAGACCCGCAAGCGCGCGATCGTGTTTGAGCCGGCGGCGCAATCGCGGGAGCCTCTCGCCGAACTCGATCATGCGGGAGAACTTGCCGTTGTCTCGCGTCTCGCGCCAACGCACGTGATAGCGATACTGCTTGCGACGCCGTGCGTCGCGACCGGTCGCCTGCAGATGACCCTGGGGCTCCGTGCAGATCCAGACATCCGTGTAAGCGGGTGGAATGGCGAGTTTGCGAATGCGCTCCAGGGTGCGCGCCGCATGGACAGCCCGGCGATTCGGACCGAGATAGCGAAAGCCCGTGCCGGCACGCTTCCGGGAAATCCCTGGCTCGGTGTCACAGACGTAAAGCAGGCCGCTCGCCCTCGCATGGCGGCGGGCTTGTACGACCGATTGCGGCTCTGCGTCGGCCACGGAACGTCAGAACGCCCGATCAGGGATTCGCGCCCGCACGCCCGAAGAGGCCCCAGGCAATCGCGATCAAGCCCAGGATGAGCAGCAGGTGCACGGCGCCGATCGCCATCTTGATGCCGAGCCACAGAATGCCCCACGCGACGACCATCGAGAGGCCGATCCAGACCAAGACTTTCATGCTGTGAATCCCCTGTCACCGAAGAACAACAGGGGAACGCGCCCGCCGGGAGGTGGTTCCGTTACAGCGACGTCAGCTCAGGGCGGGGGAGGAGCCAGCACGCCAGCCGCATCCGGTCGTTCAGGCTTCGTCGCGTGATGAATCAGGTCGCGCACAGATCCCGCGGCGAGCGCAACGAATGCGACGGCGCAGACCTTGTACGTGATGCTTGCCCATCGAGCCCCGGCCTTGCGAAACAGGCGATCGACGATCGCGGCACACACGAAGGACCACACGATCGATGAAGCCATGAAGCCACCGAAGAACGTTCCGTAGTCGATCGCCGTTGGCTCCTGGATACCCACAGCACCCAGCGCGCTGCCGAGCGCAGCCCAGTAAGCAACGTTCTGCGGATTCGTCACCGAAAGGAGCACGCCGGCACGCAGTGCGCGCTTCGATCGGGTACCGTCATCGATGCGAAATTCCTGGCTGGCAGCGCGCCACGAATCGTAGGCGAGC
Organism: Povalibacter uvarum; assembly: GCF_014202975.1. Taxonomy (GTDB): domain Bacteria; phylum Pseudomonadota; class Gammaproteobacteria; order Steroidobacterales; family Steroidobacteraceae; genus Steroidobacter; species Steroidobacter uvarum. Next base: position 374,192 of record NZ_JACHHZ010000005.1, on the reverse strand, counting down.
CAGAGCAGATAGAGCGCACCCGCAATGCCGATCGGCAGACGCAGCGCCTCCAGCTGCAGCAGCAATCCAATTCCCACCAGCCCGAGCACTGCCCACAACGCATCGCCGACCAGCGACCCGATCTGGACAGCGAGCGCGGGACGGAAGCCGCCGCGCACGCCCTGCCGCACTGTTTCCGCGAAAACAGCGCCAGGCGCAGCGTTGAAGATGAGACCCAGCAGGAAAGCGGAGATGAAGACGGTGAGCATGGGACGAGTATTTCAACAGCCCGGTGCAACGGCAACATATGACCGGGCTATCTGAATCTCTGTCAGCTAGCGGGCTAGCCGGCTTCTCACGGCGCGCACCCCAGAATGTCCCCAAGCGTATTCCCCGCAACGACAAATCCCGGCGGCACGATGTAGCTCGGATTGCCGTTGCACACGATGCCCCGGCCGTTGCCCGTGATGACGTTCGTCAGATCGGAAAACACCAGGCTCGTGTTCCTGGACGCGACGATGCCGTTGGCGGGATTGCCCGCGATACGATTGCCGGCGCCGGTCAGCGCGGAGAAGAAATGCGCTGTGCCGCCCGAATCGACGACCACCCCGTTCTGGGTGTTGTTCTGCACCGTCGTGTCGGCGAATTCGACGAATCCACCGGATCGCGCCACGACGCCATTGAAGTTCGCCTGAACGACCGGGCCAGCGCCACCGGGCGCGCCGAGCTCCGGCAGACTGCTGGTGAAGATCACGGTGCCCGCCTTCCAGGCGAGCGCGCCGATCTGGTTGCTCTCGACGGTGCCGCCGCTGATCGTCACCACTCCGCCTCGCGCCGCGTACGCACCCTGCGAGTTGTTGCGAACTGTCGAACCGACGACATCAAGCGTTCCGTTGTCGAGCGCCATCGCGCCCGAGATCGACTGCTGCACGGTCACGTTCCGGGCGATGACGTGCGCACCCTTTGTTGCGACGAGCGCTGCGGTGTTGCTGCCGCTGATCGTCAGGTTCTGAAGTTCGACGTTGCTCGCTCCGCCTTCCACGATGACCGTGAACACCGATGTCGAGGTTCCCTGGAGAGCAGCGCCCGCGGACGCGCCGCGAAGCGTCACGTCGCTGCGCGAGATTCGAATGGCTTCGGCGCACGCGCCCGAGACGACGATGGTGAGCGACCCCTTGCCTTCCGCATTTGCCGCCAGCGCATCCGATACGCTGCCGCCCGATCCGCAATCGACTTGTGCTTCGACCGGCAGATGCTGCGTCTGCAACGCCGCGACATCCGCCTCGAGCTGTCGCACACGCTTGCGCAGATTCTTCACCTTTCGCTCCACCTGCGGAAACGATGTCGCCTCGACGTCGTCGTCCTCCGTCGTGGCCGCGACAGATGTCGTCGCAAGACAGCACACCGAAAGCATCGTCGCAACCGCCACGCGCGACGCCATCCCCCACTCCCGCGTTACTGACCGCTTCATGGTTCCCTCTCTTGTGGATGCCAGCTGATTTCGATTCCCTGGAAGCACGATGCGCGCAACCAGGGCGGCATCGTTTCGATCCGAGTATATCGACGGCAATCCCCGCCCACGTCAACGTTCGTTCGGAATCTCAACTATCGGCGGACGTCATTCCGGAGACCGGAACACGTTCGTCCGCGGCGCGGAATAGCGAGCCCGAACGGGCGTCAACCGCAGCCGGCCAGCGGCGTTGGGCCCTTTTGTAACCCAAATGTACGGCGTCGTTTGGCAGCGGATTTTCGCGGTGAAACCGCCTTTTGGAGCCGGTCCGATGGGATCGTTTACAAAGCCGCGACAGATTCTGTCCTGTGGCGTCCCTACGATCCGGACCATCACACACCGCCTTCGGGCGGAATTCTGGCAAGGGGACGAGGAAAATGGGTTCATCGATTGCGCGCAGGGCGCAATGGATCGTCGGCTGTGCGGGACTCGCGCTGTGCACCGTGGCATCCGTCGGCAACGCACAGGAGCGCATCGCAACTGCCGCACCGGCATTCGAACAGCTCGATCGCAACAATGACGATCGATTGAGCCGTACCGAAGCCGGCTACAACCGGCATCTCCAGAGCATCTTCGTGGAGAGCGACATCGATGGCGACGGCTTCGTCACTCGCAGCGAGTACGAGACCGCAACGAAGCGAATAGTGGTCAGCGAGGCCCGCAGATGAATGCATCGGTCGATCAAGGCATCCGCGCCGTGCTGCCCACGCGCCACGCCCGAAATGACCGAATGCTGCTTGCGGGGTTGAGCGACCGTTTCTCTGTCGCGGATTGCGCGCGCGCCGTGCCCGAACTGTGGCGGCGATTCGCGGCCCACATGGGACGCGTCGTCGACCAGACCGGCGACGCCGCATACGGCGTCCGCTACAACACCGATCGTCCCGGCGAGATGGAATATCTTTGCGCGGTCGAAGTCACCGAGTTCTCCTCCATTCCCCGCAGCTTCACGTTGCTGTGCATTCCCGTGCAGAGCTGCGCGATCTTTCGCCCGGCTTCCATAGCTGCCCTCCCGCAGACCTGGGCCGACATCCGCGATAGCTGGCTGCCCGGCTCCGGATACGAACCGGTCGGCACGCAGTTCGAGCGCTATGGCCCGACATTCGACCCGCTCACTGCGAACGGCGACGTTGAAGTCTGGATTCCCATTGCCCCCTCGCGCCGGTCGGGATTTCGCAAGGACGGCCTCGGCGTGAAAAACGCCCGTGAAGCGGGCTGGACCAGCGGCTGGACGGCAGCGACGGATCGTTAGGCTTCCCACGCGGCTTGCCGCAGTTGCCGGCTGGCGTCGCGCCCCTCATCCTTCGTCCCGTCAGGGGGAATGAAGGAATAACAAGATGCTTCGTCGATACCTCACCGGCATCCTGCCGGTTGCGCTGGCCATGTCTTGCCTGCATTGGGCTTGCCTGACTCAAGCCGAACCCAGAAGCGAAACCCACACCGTCGAGCGGATCGTGCCGGCTTCCGCCTTCCATGGCATTCACGGCCTGACTTTCGATCGCAACGACGTACTGTATGCGGGCAGCGTCGTCGGCCAGCGGATCTATCGCGTCGACACCCGGACAGGAGCCGTCGAAACGGTCGTCGAGCCTCCGCAAGGCATGGCCGACGACCTCGTCTTCCTCGAGGACGGCACACTCGTCTGGACGGCCATCGAACAGGGCGTCGTCTACGCCCGCAAAGGCGATGAGCCCGCGCGGCCGATCGCGAAACTCACGAGCATCAACTCGATCAACGTGCGCAAGGATGGGCGCTTGTTTGCCGGCCAGGTCTTCGGGGGTGATGGCGTGTGGGAGCTCGATCCCGCGGGTGTGAAGCCACCTCGAAACATCGTGAAGGATCCGGGCGGCTTCAACGGCTTCGATATCGGCGCCGACGGCATGCTGTACGGACCGCTGTGGTTCAAGAAGCAGGTCGTTCGCATCGATCCGGACAGCGGCGCCATGAGGGTCATTGCCGACGGCTTCGAAACGCCCGCGGCCGCCAACTTCGATTCCAAAGGCAACTTGTATGTCCTCGACACGGCACTGGGCGAAGTCGTTCGCGTCGACATCGAAAGCGGATCGAAAAAAGTCGTCGCACGACTGCAGACCGCGCTCGACAACCTCGCCATCGACTCGAAGGATCGGATCTTCGTGTCCAATATGGCGGACAACGGCATCCAGGAGGTCGATCCTGCCACTGGCACGGCGCGCCAGGTGGTGAAAGGCAATCTCGCGATCCCGCTTTCCATCGCTGCCGCGCGCGGCAAGCCGGACACGATCTATGTCGCGGATGTATTTGCATTCCGCACCGTCGATGGCCCGACGGGCAAGGTTACCGACATCGCTCGCGCGCATGCGAAGGGTTCGCCCATTCACTATCCGATCGCGGTCTCCGCCAATGATTCCAACGTCATCGTGGTCAACTACGACGGCACCGTGCAGAAGTTCGATCGGCCCGGTCATCGCCTCGTGGCATCGTGGTCATTGCGTGGGGTCCTGGGTGCCGTCGCGGTGGGCAACGAGATACTCGTCGCGCTCGCGGACGGCAATCTCATGCGCCTGAGCGGCAGCGACACCAACGGCAAGATCATCGTCAGCGGACTCAAGAATCTCACCGGCTTCACCCTGGGCGATAACGAAGTGGCCTACGCGGTCGACGCAGGCGCCGGTGAAATTTCGCGGATCGATCTGCGCACGAACGAAATGACCGTCGTCGCCAAGGGCCTTCGGCATCCGCGCGGACTCGCGGCCGTGTCGCGCAACGATGTGCTGACGATCGAGATGGACGCACGCCAGCTCGTCCGCATCGATGCCTCGTCGGGCGAGCGACGTGTCATTGCGACCGATCTGCCCGTTGGCGGCGCAAACAATCCCACGATGGCAGCGGGCATCGCCGTTGGCGCGAACGGCACCCTCTATGTGAGCTCCGACGTCGAGAATTCGCTGTGGCGACTGACGCCGAAGCGCTCGCAGTAGTCCGACACAGCATCAGCGGCCGCCGCAGCACGAACGGCCGGACACAATGAGCGCATCGATCGCGATATCGCCGGGCCACCATTGCCGGTGTGCGGATCTCCGCGCTACAAGTCGCGCGCTTTCACTGCGAGCGCGGACATGAACACAACCACAGTCGTCTACGGACTCGGCGCACTAATACTCGGATTCGTCGGCCTGGTGACGGGCGACTTCGCGATGCAATGGCAACCGGTTCCCGAATGGGTGCCGATGCGCGTGCCGCTTGCCTACCTGAGCGCTGCGGTACTGCTCGCCGGAGCTGTCCTCACCCTGCTGCCGATGCGTGCGTCGCTCAAGGCACCGGCATGCCTGGGTGTGTTCTACGGCCTCTGGGCCCTCTTGCTGCACTTGCCTCGTGCCCTGCGGGCTCCGCTGGATGTGGGCACATGGAATGGAGTCGCGGAGCTCACAGCGCTTGCGATGGGCGGTATCGCGTCCCTTGCGTTGATCGACGCCGCCTACTCGCGCTCTGCCTGGAGCACCCGAGTCTTCGGCGCCTGCCTGCTCGTCTTCGGCACAGCGCATTTCGTTTACGACGATTTCTCCGCGACGATGATCCCGGCGTGGCTGCCGGCGCCGCTGTTCTGGGTTTACCTCACCGGCTGCGGGCATCTCGCTGCGGGAGTCAGCTTGATTTCTGGCGTGGCGACCCGTCTGGCTTCGCTGCTGCTGACGGGAATGTTCGCGTGCTTCGTGCTGCTCCTTCATTTGCCCAGGGTGATCGCTGCGCCGACTGCCCGTATCGAGTGGATCATGCTCGGCATCTCGACTGCGATGACCGGCGCTGCGTGGATCGTCCGCTGCGTCGTGTCTCGCGATCCGACCCGCATCCATGAGGGCACGGCACAGCCGGCGTGATCGTGACCCAAAGCGGTGCGGCGCTCATCGGGCGCTTGCTCTCCGACATCTGTACTTCTCGCAATCGTGACGATCTGCTGCTGCCGACCGCGATCGGGAAGCGCAGAATGTGCAGCGCGCGGTACAGAGGCGTGCCCGCATCGCACCGATGAACGATTCGTGGTCGTTCCCGGCGCGCGGATCATCCGATTCAAGACTTAGACAATGAACCAGCCGAGTCCGGGGCGCGCCATTCGGGGGAGTGCCGCGTTCGTCCTGTTGCTGTCCCTCGCCGGCACTGCATTCGCCCTGCCTGATGTGCATAGCGCCATCTGGCGCACGCAGGAGATCCGCTTCGACTATCGCGGGCAACTGACCCTGTACGATTGCGCCACGCTCGGGCTCAGGGTGCGACAACTGCTCGTCGTGCTCGGAGCGCATCCGAGCACCCGCGTCGAACCGCAGCATTGTGACATCGTGCATCTGCCGAACGCTTCGACTCAGATTGCTTCGATGCGTATCCGGCTCGTGAGTCCCGCGCTGCCATCGCAGGTGCCAGACGCTGAGCGCGATGCCGCGGCACGCCGCACGGAATTACTCGACCGCTTCGGCTCCGGCAGGGAGCCCGACGGTGCGTTCCTGGCGGTGTGGGAGCACATCGACATGGCCGATGTCGATCTGCTCAATCTGTCGTCAGGCGATTGCGAGCTGCTGAGTCAGCTCGGCGCGCAGGTGGTTCCTCACCTGGCCGCGCGGATCGAGTCGCGGAATCGTTCCTGTTCGTCGAGCCCTCAGCGGCTGAGCCCGCCGCGACTCAAGGTCACCGCACTCGTCGCCGCGGGGCGCGAAGGTAACCCGACAGAGATGAGATAGCCGCGCTGCGTCACTCGTCGCTCCTCTTCCTCACCTCCTCGAGCGTCCAGTCGCGCAGCAGCTCGCCATCCCGGAAGACGTCGACCATCTCGCTCGAGGCCAGCGACGCGCGGTCGCCGATCGGATGGGTCAGGTATTCGCGAGTCGTGGGATCGCGTACGAGATCGAGCCGGCCCTTCTTCGAAACCTTGCCCGGATCGGTGACGGGATCCTTGTAGACGTCCCGCCATTCGCCCTGAATGCGGACGGCCGAGCACTTCATCGCGAACTTCTGCGTATCGCGATTCAGTTGCTGCAGCAGCGCGCCGCCCATGCCGAACGCAATGTTGTCCGCGGCAAAGCCCCGCGTCTTCAGGCGTTCGAGGATCTGCTTGATGCTGCCGGGATTGACTCCGTCGCCCTGAATCAGCCGGACGTGATTCAGCACTTTGAATCCCTTGCTGTTGGTGGTGCTCCCATAAGCGCGATCGAGCAGCACCGCGCACTTCTCGACGACTTCCGGTGGATTGCCCGAGTCGGGCCGCACGACCAGCGTCGCGCCGGAATCGATGACCTGCTGCTTCAGGCGCGAGCCCCAGAGATTCTCGATCGCCGAGTACACGTCATAGGAATCCGAAACGCAGGCGAAGATGGCGCCCGGCTTGCCGTACTGCGCAATCATGTTGCGATACGCGTCGACCTCGCCTTCACGTCCCCACGCAGTGATCGTCGAGTGCTCCGCTGCGGGAATCGAAAAACCGGCCATCGGCTCCGAGTAATACTTGCGGCCCGCGACGAGCGCCGCGAGTGTGTCAGTGCCCTTGAAGTTCACCAGGTGCGCGAGGCCGCCGAGCCCCGCTGACTCATGGCTGGACACGCCCCGTGCGCCGAAGTCGTGCAGCTTGAACGGCAATTGACCTTCCGTGTCATCGCTGGTCTCGCTGAGAAAGCGTCGAATCAGTCTCTTGATGTGCCAGCTGATCGTCGCCACAGTCGTCGGATACCAGACGCGCAGCAGCGCCGTCTCCAGATACGAGGCGATCCAGAAGCAGTTCGGATCGGTGGACTCGACCGTCGCGAGCGCGTTGGACACAGGAATTGCGGATCCTTCCGGGACAGCGCGAATGTGCACCGGCATCCGGCCTCCGTGCCTGCCGACGATGTACTTCCACCCCGCCTCATTGAACGGCTCGCCATGTGCAGCGAGCATCTCGCGCGCTTCCGCGATGTCGCTCGAAGTGACCCGTCGCAAGAGATGCTCTTTGAGGATCGCCTGCAGCCCGAAGAACACCGTCCGATCGTAAACGCCGCCGCGGGATTCGATGTACGAGAACATCGCCTGGGTTCCGGGCGGGTACTGGACCCAGTGAGAGATCTTGTAAGAGTCCGTATTGAGGATCGGATTGAGCGACATACCGTCATTCCAACTGTGCCGGGACCAGGATCACCGACTGTCACTATGCAACGATGACGCAATTGCCGATGCTGTGGCAAATCCATGGAGGAATCGTCGTGGATCTCAAAAGCATCAACCTCGCCGACAAGTTCTCGCGTTTCAACGAACACTGGAGTCCGCGCGTCATCGCGGAGATGAACGATTACCAGTTCAAGCTGGTGAAGGTGCAGGGCGAATTCGTCTGGCATCGGCACGATGACACCGACGAGGTCTTCATCGTCATCGATGGCGAGCTGACGCTGCGATTCCGCGATGGCGAAGTTCTGCTGCGGCCCGGCGAGATGTACGTCGTTCCGAAGGGCGTCGAGCATCAGCCTGTCGCCGAACGCGAGTGCAGGATGATGCTCGTCGAACCGCGCGGCGTCGTGAATACGGGTGACGCCGGCGGCGGGCTGACTGCGAAGAATGACGTGTGGGTTTGACCGACGAATTATGTTGGTCGTTCCGGCGAAAGCGGGGATCCACACGAATTGGTCTCGTCATCCCCGCGTTCGCGGGGATGACGTCGCTGATTCAGCTGCGTCACACACCCCACAAGGCGCGCGCCTCTTCCGCGATGACATCCGGAAACTCCTCCGGCCAGAACAGTTTCGCGCCTTCGATGTGACGGACGCCGCGCGAGTTCGGCAGCAGGCGATCGAGATAGCCAGGACTCTCGGCTGAGAAAATGTCGTCGCCCGTGCCCCAGAGAATGCGCGTCGGCACGCTGCACTTGCGCAGCTTCGCTTCGATGCCGGCGAGCGGATTCGGATCGAGTCCCAGCGCATAGGCGTGCATCCGCGCCTTGCTCTCAACCGAACTCACGAGCGGTCCCAGGTAGTAGTCGATCGCCTCGTCCGTGGGATTGCTGCGGAAAGTAAATGTCATTCCGCCGAGCCCCTCCGAAGACCGCGCGAGCTTCTTGTCCGCCACCCACGGAGCGAGCCACTCGTCGGCAAACTTGCCCTCGCGCGCCAGGTCGAGCACAGGCTTCAGGGCGGGCGGCGGGCTATCCGGCTCCACGTCGCAGTTCGTGAGCAACAGAGTGCGCACGCGTTTTGGATACTTCAGCACGAAGAGCTGCGCGACTGCGCCGCCACTGTCGTTCGCAACCAGGTCCACGTCGGTGACCGAGAGTTTGTCGAGCAACTCGGCGAGCATCTCGACCTGCGCATCGGGCGCAACGCTCCGACCGGGTGCCACCTTCGTGTAGCCGAGGCCCATGAAATCCGGCGCGATGCAGCGCCGATGCACCGACAGCCGATCCAGCTGACCGCGCCACTGAAAACTATTGAGCGGAAAGCCGTGCAGAAACAGCGCCGCACGTCCGCTGCCCCGTTCGTTGTACGCGATCTCACCGAACGATGTGCTCAGGAAACGGCGCTGCGCACGAAACGCAGCAGCGTCCGTCGCCGGCTGCGTCTTCGTACCGACAAGAGTCGCCGGAGCGACTGAAGCGCAACCAACCGCACCGGCCGCGAGCGCGCCGAGCGATGCCTGAAAAAAGTGTCTGCGATGCATGACGAAGTTCTCCGTGCCAGTTGAAACTGGCCGGCATGAGACGTCATCGCTTTGCGCTCCATCAATGACCTCGGAGGTTATGTATGTGCAACGGGCGGGGACTATCATCGTCGGCATGCAAAGCTCACCTCCCCCGCCGGCCCCATCGGCCCACATCGGCAAGCTGCTGCGCGAATGGCGCGGCATGCGCCGGCTGAGCCAGCTCGATCTCGCGCTCGAAGCGAACGTTTCGGCGCGCCACCTGAGTTACGTGGAGACCGGGAAATCGCAGCCGAGCCGCGACATGGTCACGCGGCTGGCGGATGTCCTCGACATGCCTCTGCGCGAGCGCAATGCATTGCTCATCGCCGCGGGCTACGCGCCGACCTATCGCGAGACCTCACTGGACACAGAGACCATGGCGCCGGTACGACGAGCCCTCGAGTTCATTCTCGAACACCAGAATCCCTACCCCGCCTTCGTGATGAACAGGTACTGGGACGTGCAGATGACCAACAGCGCATTGCTGTCGATCTTCCGCGTACTGAAGGATGGCGGACCGAAGCACTCGAACATCCTGCGCCAGGTGTTCGACCCGGATGACATGCGGCCGCTCGTTGCCAACTGGGAAGAAGTGGCCGGCGACCTGATTCGCCATCTCCACGACGAGATCGCGGCTTCCCCTTCCGACGCCAGGCTCCGCGAATTGCTGGACGAAGTGCTGTCCTATCCGGATGTTCCCGCGGGATGGCGAGCGCGCGAGCCCAGCATGAGTCCGTTGCCGCTGCTGACGACGATCTTTCGAGCGGGCGATCTCGAACTGCATTTCTTCTCGACGCTGACGACGTTCGGCACGACGCGCGACGTCACGCTCGATGAACTGCGCATCGAGTCGATGTTCCCGGTCGATGACACGACAGCCTCGCGATGCCGCGCGATCGCAGCCAACGCGCGGAAAGCTACGAACTGAGCGGATCGAGATGCGGCTGCAGTGTCCGCGCGATCCACGCCATGAAGGTCTGGACGCGCCGGGACAAGTTGCGGCGATGTGCGTACACGAGCGACACCGGCATCGGCTCGGCACGCAGCTCGGGGAGAACTTCGACGATCGTCCCTTCGGCGAGCAGGCGCTCCATGCCGACGGCCGGCGCCTGAATGATGCCGAGCCCCGCGACGCAACCCGCTTCGTAGGCCTCGACGCTGTTCACCGTAATGGCGCCCGGCATCTCGACGTTGCGGTACGAAGACCCGTCGAAGTATTCGAATCCTGCTGATTTGCTGCCCAGCGTGCCGACGTAATGAATGAGCTGGTGCGAGCGAAGATCATCGACGCTGCGCGGAAGTCCGTGCTGCGCGATGTAAGCCGGGCTCACGCAATTGATGATCCGGAACTGGCCGAGCGGGCGCGCGATCAGACTCTGGTCCTCGATCGCGCCGACTCGCAACACGCAATCGAAACCTTCGCGGATCAAGTCCACTTTGCGATCGGTGACGCTCAGCTCGATCTCGAGCTGCGGGTGCTCGCGCAGGAACTCCGGCAATCGCGGGATGAGCAGATGCTTCGCGAAGCCGTTCGGCATGTCGATGCGCAGCCGGCCGCGCAATGCTTCCGAACCCTGGAACATCGCGCGCAGCTCATCCATGTCGGCGAGCAGATCCTTGCATCGCTCGTAGAAGGCTCGGCCGTCCTGCGTGAGCTGGACCTTTCGCGTCGTGCGGTGAAGCAGCCGCGTTCCCATCTCTGCTTCGAGCTGCTGGATCGCAGTCGAGACGCTGGCCTTGGGCAGATTCAGGGCGTCCGCCGCCCGCGTGAAGCTGGTCAGTTCGGCCACCCGGACGAAGATCTGCATGGCATCCAGTCGGTTCATGAGCGCCTCTATTGTTCATTCATATGAACACTGCGCTCAGTATCCGCCGATTTATCCGGTGTAGAAAGACCAATAGCCTGTGTCCCGAGTCAGATACATCCCAAGGAGACAGCTATGACCACCCCCATCGCCCTCATCACCGGCGGCAGCCGCGGCCTCGGCCGCAATGCGGCCCTGAAACTCGCGGAGCACGGCACCGATGTCGTGCTCACCTACCGGAGCAACCGCGCGGAAGCCGAAGCCGTCGTTGCCGCTATCGAAAATCTGGGCCGGCGCGCTGTCGCCCTGCCGCTGGATGTCGGCCGTGTCGCGGGCTTCGACGCGTTCGCGAATGCTTTGCGAGCTGAGCTGCGCAACCGCTGGCAACGCGAGCACTTCGACTTCCTGGTCAACAATGCGGGGATCGGCGCGCACGCGTCCTTCGCTGAAACGTCCGAGGCGCAGTTCGACGAACTGATGAACGTGCAGTTCAAGGGCGTCTTCTTTCTGACGCAGAAACTGCTGCCGCTGATCGCCGATGGCGGACGCATTCTCAACGTGTCATCCGGCCTGGCGCGTTTCTCGTTGCCCGGGTACTCGGCCTATGCGTCGATGAAGGGCGCAATCGAAGTGCTCACGCGCTATCTCGCGAAGGAGCTGGGCCCCAGAGGCATTGCTGTGAATGTACTGGCGCCGGGCGCAATCGAGACCGATTTCGGCGGCGGCGCCGTGCGGGATAACAAGGAACTCAACAAGTTCGTCGCATCGAACACGGCGCTGGGCCGCGTCGGACTGCCGGACGATATCGGCGATGTGATCGCATCGCTGCTCTCGCCGGAAAGCCGCTGGATCAATGCGCAACGGATCGAGGCGTCGGGCGGGATGTTTCTTTGAGTTCGTCATCCGGCAGGTTGCCGAGAGAAGATGGCCCCCCGCGTTCGCGGGGGTGACGGATGCGCGGGGTGACGGAGGCGCGCGGTGGCTGACAGATCAGCGGCTGGCGAACAGGAATCCGCCATTCGCCAGCTGCTGCGTGATCTGCTTGATCACCGCGCGGTCGACGACGAAACAGCCGAAGCTGCGACCGACCTTGCCGCCCTCGGCGAGCTTGTCGGTGACGTACCACTGCGAGTGCACGACAACAGCGCGATCCCGGGCGGATCGGTTCGTCGAATCGAGCCCGTCGAGCCGGATGGAAAGCCCATGCGAGCCTTGGTACGGCTCACTGACCAGATACGCCCCGAGTGAGGAAGCGTGCGATCCCATCTCGTCCGAGAACCGGTCGGCCATCGAATCATGATCCGAATCGGAGCCGCGGCCGTGGGCGACGAGAAACGCGGAAACCAGGCCCGAGGACAGATCGAGCAGGAACATCCGCCGTTGCGATGAGGGCTTCGAGAAATCGACGATCGCAATCTTCCTCTGGGCGAATTTCGCATCCGCATGCTGCTCGTAGGCCTGGAGGGCGAGCGACAGCAATTGCGGCCGGATGAGCCCCTGCGGATCGAGCTGAATTCCCCGCCATTGCTGGGCCTGAGCGCACGGACCGCCCAGGAGGGTGGCTGCGGCGGCGAATGCGAGGAACAGCGGCTTCAGAGGGGACTTCATGGTCGTAATTCGACCACGACTTCGAGCAAAATTCCCTCGCCCGAGGCTGACTTCCAGCTCAGGGATTCCCTGTGACCCGGTAAGGCCCGCTCCTGCACCGACCTTCGCCCCTCATGTCCAACCCCGAACCGATCCCAATCCCTCACACTGAACTGTCCCACGATGCGCTGCGCGGCGTGATCGAGTCGTTCGTGCTGCGCGAGGGCACCGAGTACGGGGAACGCGAGTACTCACTCGATGAGAAAGTCGCGCACGTGATGCGGCAACTCGAACGAGGCGAAGCGCAGATCCTGTTCGATCCGGTGACGGAGACGATTGATATTGTCGTGATGGAAGGGCGGCGGCCCAAAGGCTAGCAGCCGTCGCTCCCGCGTACGCGGGAGTCCATCTTCATCAAGGCGTGGATTCCCGCTTCGGCCTGTGGGTCCGGCTTCAGCCGGACGTCATGCGAAGCATGCCTTTCGGCATGACGTCCGACTAAAGTCGGACCCACAACAAGACTGCGTCAGCTCTCCGCGCTCTCCTGCTGCTTCTGCTCTTCTCTCTTCTGCCTCGCCGGCGGTCCATCGCTCGGAATCAGGCTCTCGATCTGGCACCGGCCTTCGCGCGGCACGAGGATGGCGCTGTACCGATCGAACGAACCCATCGTGCGCGTATCGAAGCCGAGCGTCGTTGCGAAGTTGAGGCCCGGGCAGGTGCCGCCGAACATCTTCGCGTAGTACCACTTGCCTCGCGAGTCCTGCACCCACAGGCCCTTGTCGCGATCCGCGGACCAGTTACGAATGCCGCCCTCGTTCGCAAAAGGAATGGAAGCTTCGGCAGCCTTCGCGGTCGACTCCCCCTCAGCGCCGAGCGACGCGCCGAACGTCGCGCTCATGCCGAACGCGGCGACGGCGGTGACGAGAACAACGTTGCGCGATTTCATGGAAGGAACTCCTTTGTCGAGGAATCGAATGTACGTACCCATTCGAACCCGGCGACGCGGCGGCGGTTCCTTCACGATGCATTGAATCGCTGTAACGAATCTCCTTGCCGCTGCATTCAGCGCTTGTTCAGGCCACCGCCGCGGAGACGTCGAGTCGCCGACGCTGCGCTACCGCGTTCGCCAGCGTTTCCAGCACTTCCACGGACGCCGCCCAGTCGATGCATCCGTCCGTGACGCTCTGACCATAGGCGAGCGCTTTGCCAGGCACGAGATCCTGGCGACCCGCTTTGAGGTGGCTCTCGATCATCACACCGGCGATGCGACGCTCGCCGCCGGCGATCTGCGATGCGATGTCGGCCGCGACGAGCGGCTGATTCTCGGGACGCTTGCTGCTGTTGCCGTGGCTCACGTCGATCATGATGCGCTGATCGAGTCCGGCCGCTTGCAACTGCGCACTGACACTCTCGACACTTGCTGCGTCGTAGTTCGGCGTCTTGCCGCCGCGAAGGATCACGTGACAGTCCGCGTTGCCCGACGTCGATGCAATCGCGCTGCGCCCCAGTTTGGTGACGGCCAGGAAATGATGCGGATGCGACGCTGCCTGCACGGCGTCGATCGCGATCTTCACGTTGCCGTCCGTGCCGTTCTTGAACCCGACAGGACACGACACACCTGAAGCCAGTTCGCGATGCACCTGGCTCTCGGTCGTTCGCGCGCCGATTGCGCCCCAGGCAACGAGGTCACCGATGTATTGCGGCGTGATCATATCGAGGAACTCACAACCCGCGGGCAGGCCGAGCTGGTTGATGTCGAGCAGCACGCCACGCGCGAGCCGCAGTCCCTTGTTGATGTTGAAGCTGCCGTCGAGATCCGGATCGTTGATGAGACCTTTCCAGCCCACCGTCGTGCGCGGCTTCTCGAAATAGACACGCATGATGATCTCGAGCGTGTCAGCGAATCTTTCGCGCTGTTCGCGCAGCAGCCTGGCGTAGTCGAGAGCGGCCGTCGTGTCGTGAATCGAGCAGGGCCCGATGACGACTGCAAGCCTGTCGTCCTGACCGTGGAGGATGCGCTGCATTCCCGTCCGGCCCGCGGACACGGCAGCGGATGCCTCTTCGGTGCAGGCGAATTCGCGCATCAGCTCCTCGGGCGTCGTGAGCTCGCGGATATCGCGAATGCGCAGGTCATCGGTACGGACGTTCACAGCAGGCTCCCTCGTCAACGGCAGGCTTGGGTCAAAAAAAACCGTGGCAAAAAAAAACCGCCAGTTTTTGGCTGGCGGTTTCTTGGGTGTTCAGGTGACTTTGCGTCTTTCAGGCCGAACCCAGTCCTTCCGCCAGTGATCTCGGAAAGTAGTAGTAGGACCAGAACCAATAGCGACGCGCGCAGGTCATGAGGCCTTGATAGCACAGCTCGCCGGCCGGAGGCAATTTTGGCGGGTTCGGGGGCTGTCAGAAGGCTGTGAGCAGCGAGCGATGAGCTATAGCTCATAGCTCATAGCTCACAGCTCCTCCTAACCTCTCCAGCCTGCGCCCAACACGTTCGGCCAACCCGCACGGCGCGACGCCGTGACACACCAGCGCACGTTCCCTACGCTCCCGTCTCGCCCTTCCGGAGACCCGCCATGCTTCGACTGACCGCCGCTCTGATCACCTGCTGCCTGTTCTCATCCGCGTTCTCCGCCAACCTGCCCGCCGATCTCGCCAAGGCGGTGCACGACTACGATGAAGCCCAGGTCAACGGCAACCGGGCCGAGCTGGAACGACTGATCGCCGACGACTACGCGCTCGTGAACAGCAGCGGCACGGTTCAGGACAAGGCCGGTCTCATCGCGGACTACACGACACCGGGCTACAAGATCGAGCCGTTCAAAATCCTGGAACCCGTCGAGAAAATCTGGAGCGATGGCGCCGTGCTGGGCGGACTCGTCCATCTCAAAGGCGTGAGCGGCGGCAAACCATTCGCGGTGACACTGCGCTTCGCGGACATCTGGGCGAAACGTAACGGCCGCTGGCAGGTCGTCTATTGCCACGTCTCGCTACCACAGACGTAAGAGGAAGATTCTCCACGGGGCACACGGGGATCACGGGGTAAGCAACCCTGAAGGCGAACTTGCTGCCATCACGCAGGACTTCCACACGTCAAGGCAACCTCCTGACAGAACGATCTCTTGTCTTCCCCCGTGCTCCCCGTGTCCCCCGTGGAGAATCCTCTCTTCTCCGCCTCTTCAAACCCGCACGCCGATCGGCAAGCTGCGAATCCGTCTGCCAGTCGCAGCGAACAACGCGTTTGTCAGCGCAGGTGCCGCCGTGGGAATCCCCATCTCTCCCGCGCCTGACGGATCGCGATCGCTGTCGATGATCTCGACTTCGACCGCGGGGGCATCGGCGATTCGCAGCAATGGATAATCATTGAAGTTGGATTGCTTCACGCGGCCGGCTTCGATGGTGATCTCGAGCTGTCGGGCGGTGCTGATGCCGTCGATCGTTCCACCTTGCATCTGCGCTTCCAGGCCGAGCCGATTGATCGGGCGGCCGACGTCGACAGCGCACACACATCGGTCGATGCGATAGCTGCCGTCCTTCGCGACGCGCACCTGCATCGCGTGGGCAGCGTAACCACCGAAAGTGAAATGACCTGCGATGCCCAGGCCGCTGCCCGGCGGCATCGCGCTGCCCCAGCCGATGCGTTCGGCCGCACGCTTCAGCACCGTTGCGAGGCGCCCGGGATTGAACACAGGTCCACCGTGCTGCTCGTAAGGCAGATCTTTCGGTTCACCCAGCAGTGCGAGCCGCAACGCGAGCGGATCCTTCTTCGTCGCGCTCGCGATCTCGTCCAGAAAGCTTTGCACGACGAACGCATTCGCCGTATGTGCTGGCGCGCGCCACGAACCGCGAGTGATACCGGACTGCACTTCGAACCATTCCATCCGCAGGTTCGGCACGAGCCGCGCGGGAAAATCATCGGGATAGAGTTCGGCCGTCCACATGTCCTCCGGCTTCACATCGGCGCGCCGGTAGTACTTCGATGCGCTCGCGAGCCGGTGAGCCCAACCGCTCACATCGCCTCGATCATCCAGAGTCGCGATCACCTGATGATGTCCGAACGGGCGGTAGAAGTCGTGACGAAGATCGTCGTCGCGTGTCCACAGCAGCTTGATCGGTCGGCCAGTGGTCTTGGAGAGCTGCACGGCTTCTGCGACGAAGTCATTGCTCAGTCGTCGGCCGAAGCCGCCGCCCACGCGCGTCATGCGCACTTCGATCTTCGAACGATCGATCCCGGTGATCTGCGACGCGACACGCGAAGCGCCACCCGGCATCTGCATTGGCGCGATGATCAGCACGCTGTCCCTGCGCACATCCGCGCACGCATTCTGCGGTTCCATCGGACAATGCGACACGAAGGGTACGCGATATATCGCTTGGATCACTCGTGAAGCCGACTTGCGTGCAGCGTCGAAATCTCCGTCGTTGCGCACCCGGCGACCTTCACCCTCGAGCAGCTTTGTGCATTGAGCATCCAGCGCTGCGGACGACTCACCCGCGAAGGGGCCCGGCGTCCACTCGATCTTAAGTGCCTCGCGACCCCTGAGTGCTGCCCATGTGTTGTCCGCGAGCACAGCCACACCCGCGGCAAGGTTCGCTGTGATGGGCTGACCTTGCTTCGGTCCCGCGAGAACGACAACGTCGCGCACGCCCGGGATCTTCTTCGCCTGCGTCGCATCGAACGAAACGAGTTCGCCATCGAACGTTGGGCAACGCGCAACAACCGCCACGAGGGCACCAGGCAAGTTCGCATCGATGCCGTACTGCGCACGGCCCGTAACGATGTCACCTGCATCGACCACCCGCTGCCGGGTTCCGATAATCGAATACTCACGCGAGTCCTTCAGCTTCAGCGACTCCGTCGCCAGGGGAAGCGCTGCCGCTTCCGCCGCGACTTCCCCGTAACCCAGCCGCCGCCCGTCGGGATGAATCACGAATCCAGAACTCGTCCGCAATCCTGTTGCATCTGTCTGCCAGCGCACTGCTGCTGCCTGCAGCAGAACATGCCGTACTTGCGCGCCTGCCTGACGCAGATCTCCCCACGCATCTGGAATGCTCGTGCTGCCGCCGGCGCCTTGCGGGCCGTACTTCCACGTGAATGTTCCATCGTCCTTCTTGAGAATACCCAGCGGCAATTGCTCGACCCTTACGCGAGCCCAGTCAGCGTCCATCTCGTCGGCGAGGATCATCGGCAACGATGTCTTCACGCCCTGACCGATCTCGGGCGCCCGCGATCCGATGACGATCGAACCATCCGGCTCGATCCTGACGAGCGTGCCGATCGCATGCCCGCCCGGTGTCGCTGTCGCGACCGCTTCGGTGGATATGAAATGACTCAACAGCAGCCCGCCGCTGGCGCTGAGTGAGAGTTTCATGAAGCCCCGGCGAGTGAGCGTCGAGGCGCTGCGCTCTTCATCAGCGACAGGATTCATCGGAGTGTCCTTCGCGTGTCCCGCATGGCGGATGCGCTTCATCCTAACCCCGATGAGCAGGCGCCGATCGCGCACCACCCGCGTCTCGTCGTGCACCGCACTCGTATCGGCGCATGGTCGCAGCGCGCGCTCGCGAAAATAGTGTTTGGCGATCCGCGACGCGATCGCCACAATGCCTCGCCACTGACTCGCCGCTCCGGGGGATCGACAGCCAATGACGAACGCGCCGGCAACTTCGGACGCTTCCGGAGTGCAGAATTTTCATGCGAGTGACGGCTATCGCTGGTACGTGGTCTGGCTGCTGTTCCTGGTTTACGTGCTCAACTTCGTGGATCGCCAGATCCTCACCATCCTCATGGAGCCCATTCGTGAGGAATTCCACTTCACCGACACGCAACTGGGATTGCTGAGCGGTCTCGCGTTCGCGGTTCTCTACTCGACACTCGGCATTCCGATCGCACGCTTCGCCGACCGCAGCAATCGCGTCAACATCATTTCGATCTCGCTCTTCGTCTGGAGCCTGTTCACCGTCATCACGGGACGCGCTCAATCGTTCACGCAGTTGCTGCTCGCGCGCGTCGCCGTCGGCATCGGCGAGGCGGGCTGCACGCCGCCGGCCTACTCGATCATCAGCGATTACTTCGAACGCAAGCGCCGCACCACGGCCATCGCGATCTACACGATGGGCATCTACGGCGGCGTATTCGTCGGCTTCATCGTCGGTGCACTCGTTGCGCAGGAGTACGGCTGGCGCATGGCCTTCTATGTCGTGGGCGCTCCCGGCATCGTGCTCGCGATCATCGTGAAGCTCACGCTTCGCGAGCCGCCTCGCGGCTACGCCGAAGGCATGACTGTCGCGCCTGTACCGCCGCCCTTTCTCGATGTGCTGCGCTCGGTGCTGTCGAAGCCCACGTTCTGGCATCTTGCGCTCGCCGCATCGCTCCATGCGTTCGTCGGATATGGCGTCAACGGCTTCCATCCGTCGTTCCTGATCCGTACTCATGGATTGACGGTCGCGGAAGCAGGCGTCGTTCTCGCAATCGTGTCCGCCGTATCCGGCATCGGCGGCACGTGGTTTGGCGGCTACCTCGCAGACAGACTTTCGAACTCGCGAGGCGACGTCCGCTGGCAGTTGTGGACACCGGGCATCGCGACGCTGCTGAACGTGCCCGTGGCCATCCTCGCCTACACTTTGAGCGACAAGAACATGGTCATCGCGACGATGTTCATCGGTCTGGTTTTCGGCGTGATGTATCTCGGCCCTTCCTACGCAACGATGCAGCGGCTGGTAACAGTGCGCGAACGCGCTGTCGGTTCGTCGCTCCTGCTGCTGATCGTGAATCTCGTCGGCCTCGGGCTCGGTCCGTGGCTCGTGGGCATCGTGAGCGACATGATGAACAATCGCTTCCTCGCGGAAGGAGTCACAGCGGCGCTGGCAAAATCGCAGGGACTGCGCTGGGCGCTCATCATCATGGTCTGCATCAACGTCTGGTCGTTCGTGCACTACATGATCGCCGCACGGACGCTCGAACGGGACTCCGTACCCGACAGGACGTAGCAAAACACCTGCAGGCACAGCGGGAACCCGCACGCGGACTCACTCATTGTTGGATCAACTGATGAGCGAGGAATGACCGCCATGCGTATGTCATTGAACTGGTGGGTGGGTCCCATCGTTATTGCCCTTTCCGGTGTTACCGGATGCGCCACCACGGGCCCCAGCCTGTCTAGTTCGGCCGGACGGCTGGAAGACACGAGCTTCGCCATGGAGCGCAATGCGGACCAGAGCCGTGTGCGACAAGATGCGCGCGAACTGTCCGAGGAAGCTCGGGAATTCCGCCGCACACTGATGAGCAATCGAGCTGATCGCCGCGATGTGCGCGAAGAGTTCGACGATGTGTCGCGCAGCTATCACTCGCTTCGCGATGAGGTCGAGCGCGTCAGTGATCGCGAAACCGATCGGTATTTCGAGCCGGTGACGAATGCGTATCTCGACATCGAGCGCGAGATTGGACGCGGCGATGCGGCGAATCGGGATCGGTACGCGCGCGAGCGGTATTGAGACAGCCGTCATTCCCGCGAAAGCGGGAATCCATCTGGACGCGGACGACGGATGGACTCCCGCTTTCGCGGGAGTGACGGAAGCTCTTCGTGGGAGTACGGAGGTTCAGTCCACCGACTCCACAAACCCCGGCATCACACGCACCCGAGCCCGACGCTCGAACACTGCCCCCGCAGCGAGCAGCTCCGCTTCCGCCCACGGCGAACCGATGAATGAAATGCCGATCGGCAGTTGGCGCACTGTACCCATGGGCACAGTCAGATGCGGATACCCCGCGACAGCGGCGAACGTACTGAACGATCCTGGAAAGTGATCGCCGTTCACCAGATCGATTCGCCATGCCGCGCCCGCGGTCGGCGCCACCAGAAAATCCAGCTTCTGCCCCCGCAGCAATCCATCGAGTCCTTCGGTGGCCAACCGTTTCGATGCCGCCAGTGCCTCGCGATACACGGCGGGGTCTTGTTCCGCGGCCGCCTCTGATCTTTCAAACAGCTCCTGCCCGAACAGCGCAAGCTCCCGCGGATTCGTTCGATTGAACTGGATCAACTGCGCCAGGTCGCGAACCTTCACCGCGGGCGCCGTGGTTGCCAGGTAACGATTGAGATCGACGCGAAACTCCGTGATGAACACGACGCCTTCCGCGGACTCGATGGGATCTTCGTCGGGAAGCTCTACTTCGATGAGCGTGGCGCCCGCGTCGCGCAGGTGCGCGAGAGCCTGATCGTAGGTCACCTCGATCCGAGGCCAGCGACCCTTGCGAAATCGCAGTACACCGATTCGCTTGCCAGCGAGGCTCGTGACGGTTGTCGCGGCGACATAGTCGGAAACACGGCATCGCGATTCACGCGCTCTGCACGCTTCCTGGCTGTCCACCATCGCCGCCAGCATGAGCGCCGCATCCGCAACAGATCGCGTCATCGGACCCGGAGCATCCTGGCTGTGAGCGATGGGCACGATGCGTTCGCCAGAGAGCAGTCCCAACGTCGGCTTCAATCCAACGATGCCGTTCATCGCCGCCGGACACACGATCGATCCGTCTGTTTCCGTGCCGACGCTCGCCATGGCAAGACCTGCTGCAACTGCAACGGCGCTGCCCGAACTCGATCCGCACGCAGACCGATCGAGCACGTGCGGATTCTTCGTCAGGCCGCCGACGGCGCTCCAGCCACTGATCGAGGGAGTCGAACGAAAATTCGCCCACTCACTGAGGTTCGTCTTGCCAAGAATGACTGCTCCAGCGGCGCGCAGGCTGGCAACGACCGGCGCATCTCGTCCAGTGACATTGTCGATGAGCGCGAGCGAGCCTGCCGTCGTCGGCAGCGGGTCGAGCGACTCGATATTGTCCTTGAGGAGAATCGGAATGCCATGAAGCGGACCGCGCGGACCTTTCTCGTTGCGCTCCCGATCGAGCTGCCGCGCCTGCTCCATCGCCCGCGGATTGAGCGCGAGCACGGATTTCAGTTGTGGCCCGCGGCGATCGATCGCGTCGATGCGGGAGGTGAATTCGCGAACCAGGGCGGCGGAAGAAGTACGTCCCTTCGCCAGCTCCTGCTGCAACTCAGCGATCGATCTCTCGCCCGAACCGGCGGCGAAGGTATGCGTGGCGCAGAGCAACGAGGCAAGGAGTAGTAGAGCGGGTCTCATCTGGCGTTCGTCACTGGCTCACCGCTCTTCCATGAATTCGGAGGGGACCTCATCACCCTGGGTCGACTCAAAGGGCGCTTGCCCTGCCTCGAAGCGCTCCCTGCTGGCCGGCTCGGTCATCGCCGCGGTCAGCGCGACATTCAGCTCGTACGCCGTTACATCGAAGCCGGCATCTTCCATCGCACGCGCGAAGGCTTCCACGTGCGCTCCACCGGCCTGATACACGAGTGGCGCGAACTCCGGGTCGATATCGAGATTGTCGGGCTCTTCGTACGATTTCTGGCATCCCGCCGCGTCGGTCGCATGGTAGTTGCGACAGGTCTGCGGTCGAACGGGGTAGATCGAGCATCGGCCTTCGACGAGGAACGGACATCTGACCGTTCGCTTCATGCGCTCGAGATCGTCCAGCGGCGCGACCTCCAGACTGTTCTTCGCAATCTCCTGCCGCACGCGCTCCTGCTCGGCAAGCGAGAAATGCTCGCGCACGTAGTCGAGGATCCGGAAGGCCTCGACGGCCCGAACGTCGACGGAGAAGTGACAGCACCACGAGCAGCCGGCCTTGCATGCGAGCGCCGGCGCGTCCGCGGCTGATGCGAGCCGTTCGTCGTGCCGCTGCTGGGACTGCGCGAACGCCGCCGCAATGCCCAGCGAGGCGATTTCCTGGCGAGCCTGCCCATATTCCCGCGAAGTCAGCCGGCGCACGGCTACGAAGTCGATTTCGATTTCCATCGCTACTCATTCCATCGCCACTCAGCGAATCTGTCGTTCAACGGGTCCTGACCGGCTCCCGCAGGTAGCGTGCGATGGTGTTCGCCAGTTCCTCGATGGTGTCCGGCTTGAGAATGAGGTCGCGCACGCCGATCTCGCGGGTCACTGCCACGTCGGTGGCGCGAACGTAGCCTGTCGTGATCACTACTGGCAAATCCCGACGGATGGCCATGACTTCGCGCGCCACATCGATGCCGCTCATGCCGGGCATGTTCATGTCGGTGAGCACGAGGTCGAACTGAGCCGCGTCCTGCTTCACCAGTTCCACCGCTGCCCGGGCATCCGTCATGCCCGTGCAGCGATAGCCGTTGCGTTCGAGAATCCGCGTCACCAGCACGACGAGCGATTCTTCGTCATCGACGTACAGGATGTGCTGGTTGCTGCCGCGGGATGAGCTGGCTTCGGCCGCACTCGACGCGGAAATGGGCTGATCGCTCGCCGGCAGGTAGATGAGGAAACTGGTCCCCACGCCGGGCGGACTCACGACGCTGATGGCGCCCTTGTGACTCTGGATGATTCCGTGAACCACGGCGAGCCCCAGGCCGCTGCCCTCACCCGCCGGCTTCGTCGTGAAGAACGGCTCGAAAATACGGTCGATGATGTCGGCGGGAATACCGCCGCCGTTGTCCCTGACTTCGATGCGAACGTACACGGCCGCGCCGTCCAGTGCTGCGCGCGATTGTCGCCGCGCTTCTTCCGCTGTCAGCGTGCTGACAAGAATGTGGATCTCACCACGGCCGGTTGCCATCGACTGCCACGCGTTCGTGCACAGGTTCACGAGGACCTGGTGCAGTTGCGTGGCGTCACCCATCACGGGCGGTGTGTCGACAGGGACGGATGAATGCAGCACCACACCCGCCGGCAACGCGGGACGCAGCAGTTGCTGAACTTCCTCTATCAACGGCGCCAGCTCGAGCGGCGATCGTGGCGCTTCCTGCTGGCGACTGAAGGCCATCAACCGCTTGACCAGATCGCGTGCGCGATTCGTCGCGTTTCGGATCTCATGCGCACTCTGCCTTGCCGGATGCCCCTTCGGCAGATCGTCCATTACGAGGCGGATGTTGCCGACGATCGAACTCAGGATGTTGTTGAAGTCGTGCGCGATGCCGCCGGTCAGCGTTCCTATCGCTTCCAGTCGCTGCGACTGTCGGAGCGCGGTCTCGAGGCTCATGCGCTCGCGCTCTGCCTGCCGGCGCGCCGTGATGTCGCGAATCGTGACCTGCAGCATCGTCTCGCCGTCGATGGCGAATGGGACGCTGCGCACCTCCACTTCGACGACGCTGCCGTCGAGTCGGAACAGCCGCTCTTCGAAGGGAGGCAGGATGACCTGCTCCGCTTCCATGCGCCGGATGCGCTCGCGCGCCTGCTCCTTGTAGTCGGGGTGAACCAGCTCGTCGGCACCGCGGCCCACGAGCTCTTCGGCGTTTCGGCCCCGGAACAGATCGACGGCAGCCCGATTCACGAAGATGACGCGTTGCTGCTTGACCAGCAGGATGGCGTCGGGACTGTTCTCGATCAGCACGCGATAGCGCGCTTCACTCTGGGCAGTGCGCTGTTCGCTGCGGCGACGCTCCCGCATCTCCGACAACAGATCCTGCGACATGCTCTCCGCACGCAGCCGATTCCGGGTGATGAAGTACATCGCCACCGTTCCGAGCAGTGTCGCGGCAAGCCCGGCCGCGAACAGAAGCCAGAACGGAACTGGCGGCTTCTGTCCGGCGTAGTTACCGGCGGTGCGGAAACGCAGCAGGAAATTGCGATCGGCGATCGCGATCTTGCCGGCCCATTCGAGCTCCCCGGATCCCGTCATGAGAAAGAATTCGTCGCGCGGATCGTCCGCGAGCTGGCTGCCCTCGGTCGATTCGAAGAGCGTCATCTCCACGCCCATGTTGCGCGCGAAGGTCTCGATCTCGTCCGTCATTTCTTCGAGCACGAACCGCAGGCGCACATACCCACTCACCGGCGTCTCCGCCGCGGCTGCCGCCGTCGTCGGCGCAGGACCGACATAGACGGGCAGGTAGACGTGCACATAGCGGAAGACCGACTGCTCCGGCGAGACTTGCGCGGGAACGATCAACGCCTTTGCAGTTGCGCTTTCGCGCGCGGCCTTGAGTGCCGCAGCGACAACCGGCAGCTGCAATGTATCGAGTCCGAGCGGCGCGTCGTCGCCGGCCTGCGTGTAGAGCAAGGGCAGGTACTCCGACCGCATTGCTGCCGGACCGACCGTGCCATCGCCTTTCGGATCGAGGATCGTGAACGACCTCCCGAGCGTCTCCGAGTAGCGGGCTTCGAATTGCGCGCGGTCCGCTCCGGTCACGTAGCGCAGATAACCCAGCGAGCGCAGGTATCGATGCCTTCTGCCGGCATCGTTGGTGAACCGGGAAAATTCCTGCGGGCTGACGTATTCGCTGCTGTCGAAGAGCGCACGCACACCGTAAAGCGCTTCGATGTGCGCATCGATCGCCTTGCTGAGCGATTGCTGGCGCTCTTCGCTCCAGGCTTCGAACTGTCCGCGCGCCTCATCCATCTGCGCACGGTAGTAGAGCTGGGTCACGAGCAACGTCGACCCGAGTCCGGCAACCAGCACCGCCATGCTGGAGCCGATGCGCTGCCACACCCCGTGTTCACGGCGTGTCTCGCCGGCGCCCCCTACCTGCGATTCCTGCGCCAATCCTGCTCCTTCCCGGTGAGCGGCCCGCCGACATTGCTGTTATCGATCAGGCTACGCGGACTTAGTCTTGTATTGGTTGTGCCGGGCTTCGGCAAGCCCGGACCGCGTCGATTCTTGTATCGCTGCGCGGCACGCATGGGAAGCCCGTCGGGCAGGTTTGCGTTTGATACCTATCCGCCGGCCGGTGGCGCGGGCCGACGGGCGCGGACGATAATCGGCCGACCTGTCGAAACGATACCTGCGGCCCCGCGCCGGCGGGTACTCTGTGGTGCTGCCGACATGAATACTTCGAGGAACGCCGCCATGCGGTTCACTGCCATCATCGCCACCCTGGCCGCGGCCCTGACCCTGACCGCCTGCGGCACCAATCCCGTGACGGGCAAGAAGGAGATCCAGTTCGTCTCCGAGGCGCAGGAGCTGCAGATCGGCGCCAAGAATTACGAGCCCACCCGACAGAGCGAAGGCGGAGATCTGACGGTCGATCCCGAGCTCACCGCTTATGTCAGCGGCGTCGGCCAGAAGCTGGCCGCCGTCGCCGATCGCAAGCTTCCGTACGAGTTCGTCGTGCTGAACAACTCCGTTCCCAACGCATGGGCCTTGCCGGGCGGAAAGATCGCGGTCAATCGCGGGCTGCTCACGGAATTGAAGGATGAATCCGAGCTCGCAGCGGTACTGGGACACGAGATCGTGCACGCCGCCGCGCGACATGGCGCAAAGGCTCAGGAACGCGGAACGATCGCGCAGGTCGGCATGGCTGTTGCGCAGGTTGGTGCTGCCGTAAGTGGTGTCGACGCGAATCTGGCCGGTCTCGTCATTCAGGGCGCCGGCGTCGGCGCACAGATGATCCAGATGAAGTACGGTCGCGACCAGGAACTGGAATCCGATCAGTACGGCATGAAGTACATGAAGGCGGTCGGCTACGATCCCTGGGGCGCCGTCACCCTGCAGGAAACATTCGTTCGTCTTTCACAAGCCGGTGGAGCGAAGGAAGCGAGCTGGATGGAAGGGCTCTTCGCCTCGCACCCGCCATCAGTCGAACGAGTCGAGCGCAACAAGGCCACCGCTCAGCAACTGGGCCGCGGCGGCGAAGTGGGCGCTGACCGGTTCGCGGCCGCCACGAAACAACTGCGCGAAATGAAGCCCGCGTACGACAAGTACGATCAGGCCGTTGCCGCTGCGCGCAACAAGGATCTCGCCACTGCCAAGTCGCTCGCGGGTGAAGCCGCCAAGGCGGTGCCTCGCGAAGGACGCTTCCAGGAATTCCTCGGTGAGATCGCGCTGGCCGAAAAGAATCCTCAGGCAGCGATTCCGTACTACCAGAAGGCGATGCAGCTCAACCCAAACTACTTCGGCTCGTATCTCGGCGGGGGCGTCGCGCAAGCACAGGCCGGCGACAAGGCGAAAGCCGAAGAGTGGCTGACGAAGAGCGCACAACTCCTGCCCACAGCTCCGGCTGCTTACTACCTCGGCAACATCGCGCGCGACAAAGGCGACACCGCGAAAGCACAGCAGTATTACCAGGCCGCCGCAGGCTCCAGCAGCGCGATTGGCAAAGCCGCTGCCGCTGAGTACATGAAGATGGACCTGCCGCAGAACCCCGGCAACTATGTCGCCGCCGCGGGTCAACTCGATGCGCAAGGCCGCGTGATCGTGGTCGTACAGAACCGCTCACCGGTTCCCCTCAACGGCATTCAGGTCACACCGGTCCTCGTCGATTCATCGGGTCGCATCCTGCAACAGGGCAATCCGGTCGTGATCAGCGCGGTCGTGAAGCCCGGCGAACAAGCCGCCGCTGCAACGGGCCTCGGCAATCTGCCTCAGGAACAATTGCAGGCACTGCGCTTCAGGGTCGATGGGGCGAAGATGGCGCAGTGAGCGCACGAGGAATTTCACACGGAGTTCACGGAGACCACGGAGAAGGAGAAAGCGACAAGCTTCCCGTCTTCGCGAAGGTCGGCTGCAGACCCATCGTCCTCGGGTCTCTATACTCCGTGCCCTCCGTGAACTCCGTGTGAAACCTCCTTCCTGAATGCGCTCCATCGCCGCCACCCGCTACGTCACGCCGCTTCGCGAAGGTGGCTCGCTGCCCGCCATCGTCGAAGGCGATGACGATGGCATGTACGTCCTGAAGTTTCGGGGTGCGGGACAAGGTCCGAGAGCTTTGATCGCAGAGCTGTTGGGAGGTGAGCTCGCGCGCGCTGCCGGGTTGCCTGTGCCCGAGATCGTCTTCATCACGCTCGAAGCGGATCTTGCGCGCACGGAACCCGACCCGGAGATCCAGGCGCTGATCCAGGCGAGTGCCGGGCTCAATCTCGCGCTCGACTATCTGCCTGGGTCGATCATGTTCGATCCCGTCGTCACGCGGCCTGATGCCCTGCTCGCATCGCGCATCGTCTGGTTCGACGCATTCATCACGAACGTCGACCGCACGGCGCGCAACACGAACATGCTGATGTGGCATCGACAGCTCTGGCTGATCGATCACGGCGCTGCTCTCTACTTCCATCATTCGTGGGATGGCTGGCGCGAGCGAACGGGCGACAGGTTCCCGATGGTGAAGAGCCACGTCCTGCTGCCGTTCGCAAGCAAACTGCGCGAAGCGGCGGAGCAGATGACTGCGTACCTCACTCCGGAAATCGTCCGGGAGAAAGTGGCATTGATTCCGGACGCCTGGCTGACAGGCGACGGGCCTTTCGCTTCGCCGCAGCA
Source organism: Povalibacter uvarum (assembly GCF_014202975.1). Taxonomy (GTDB): domain Bacteria; phylum Pseudomonadota; class Gammaproteobacteria; order Steroidobacterales; family Steroidobacteraceae; genus Steroidobacter; species Steroidobacter uvarum. The sequence goes on along the minus strand of NZ_JACHHZ010000005.1, from coordinate 346,372 downwards.
ATATCGCTCCGCCTACGCGGAGTATCTGACCCAACGATTGCAGGCGCCGCAGGCGTTCCTCGAGGAGGCAATCCGTGCGCTGTCCGTATGACTACGCGATCGTGCGCGTCGTGCCGCGGGTCGAACGCCAGGAGTTCATCAACGCCGGTGCGATCGTTTCGTGCCAGACGCGGGACTTCCTCGAAGCACGCATCGAGCTGGACGAGGCACGGCTGCTGGCGCTCGCGCCCGACATCGATCTGCAGATGGTGCGCGACAACCTGGCGAGCATTCCGCTGATCTGTCTCGGCGGTGTGCAGGCAGGGACGATCGGTCAGTTGTCGCAGCGCGAGCGGTTCCATTGGCTGGTCGCGCCGCGGAGCACCATCATCCAGACATCGGCGGTCCACACCGGACGCTGCGACGATCCCGCAGCGGCGCTGCAGCATCTGATGACGACGATGGTGCGGATGCCCGTCAGGTGATCCGGTGACCGCGGGGTCCGGTGATCCGGTCAGACGACCCGCGCCTTTCAAGCCGGCTTCTCTTACGTGATCGCCTCATCACCGGATCACGGGATCACACCTCTCCTTGGCACACCTCCTGCAGCAATCTATGCGACTCGTCGCCCACGCGCTCGCCTCCGCAGCGCGCGACGAGGTTTGTTCCGGGTAACTTCAGGAGTCGAATGTGAAAGTCGGTGCACAGACGCTGATGGTCTGGCTGCTTTTGAGCGCGGGAATGGTTCACGCAGCTACAGACCGCTCGCTCGAGCCGCCCATCGTGCCGGCGCCGGCCGTCATCGAAATGACAGGCGGCACGTTTACGGTCGACAAGGAAACGCAGATCGTCATCGCAAACGATCCGCGCGCCCTCGCCATCGCGCACTACTTTGGTGAACAGCTGTTCCGCATCCGCGAATTTCGCCCCGCAATAGTTCAGGTCGAAAATCCGGCCGCGGTGCGAAAAGTGATCCGGTTCACACTTCAGCAAACTCAATCCTCGCCGGATCCGGAGAGCTACGAGCTCGAAATCTCGAGCCAGGGCGTGCAGGTCGCGGCCCGCGACATGCGCGGTCTCTTCTACGGTGCGACTACGCTGTGGCAGATCCTTGCTGCGGACACTGCTGCAGCGGATGAGATCCGACTCCCTGCGCTGCGCATCAGCGACACGCCGCGACTGCGCTGGCGCGGGCTGATGCTCGATTCGGCGAATCGGTTCCAATCGGTCGCCTTCATCAAGCGCTTCATCGACACGATGGCGCTGCACAAACTCAACGTGCTGCATTGGCACCTGGCCGACGATGGCGCGTGGCGAATCGAGAGCCGCAAGTATCCGAAGCTGGCGACGAATCAGGGCGGCGCCTACAGCCAGCGCGAGATCAGTGAGATCGTCGCGTATGCAGCGGAGCGCAACGTCACGATCGTGCCCGGCATCTCGCTGCCAGCTCACGCTGGAGCGATGATCGCCGCATATCCGCATCTCGGCGCAGCGCGTCCCGCCGCGGACGAAACGCGATTGCTCAACGTCCAGGAAACGACGTTCGCCTTCATCGGCGATGTGCTGGGTGAAATCGCGCAGCTCTTTCCGAGCGACTACATCCATGTCGGCAGCGGACAGTACCCTCTGCAGCAGTGGGAAAGCTCCGCCGACGTCCAGGCCCGCATGCGCGAGCTCGGCGTCGTCAACGCACAGCAACTGCAGGCGTATTTCATGCAACGCGTCACCGCACTCGGCCGCGAACAACGCCGGCGAATCATCGGCTGGGACCAGTACTCGAACACCGGGACACCGCAGCAGACGATCGCAATGACGTCGCGCGGCCTCGATGGCGCATTGGGACTTTCCGCCTCGGGCTATGACGTCGTCACCTCGGCGGACGCACTGGACTTCTCGCGACCCCAGACGTCCGTGCTGGCCAACGAGCCTCCGGGCAACGGTTCGGTCATGCGCATCGAAGATGTCTATGCATTCGATCCCGCGCCGAGCGCACTCGGCGCCGAGGACCTGGGTCATCTCATGGGTGTCGAGGCGACTATCTGGACTCATCGCGCTCGCAGCGAAGCTGACGTCGAGCTGCTGGCGTTTCCCAGAGCGGCTGCGCTTGCTGAAATCGCCTGGACGCCGAGCTCGCGCCAGCGCTGGTCGAGCTTCGCCGGCGCTTTGCCCGTACCGTTGAAGCGCTACGCCAAACTCGGCGTTCAGTACAGCGACGCGGCGTATCGCGTCGCTGTTACGCTGCATCCGACCGCGGATTCTCCACAACGCGTACGAGTCGAGCTGTCCCGTCAGGTTCCCGCGGGTGAAATCCGCTACACCACGAATGGCACTGAGCCGACAGCGCGCTCACCCGTCTACAAGGATGTGCTCAACGTTTCCGCGCCGACGACGGTGAAGGCCGCGAGCTTCCTCAACAACGAGCCGCTCTCCTCGGCGGTGACCTTCGACGTCACGTCCGGCACGATCCAGTCGGCACGCGCGACGAACTGAACGATCTCCAACGCGGCAGCGTCGCCATCTCACGACGTATCAGCGCACGCAGCGGGCAGAAATGACCGCTGTGCGCGCTCGTTCGTCGCTCGACGGAACACTCACGTCGATTCAGGGATTGGCGATGGTAGATGCGCACCTGCGCATCCGATCTCACTGCCCCCGAGGAGAACGCCATGACGTTGATCATCCGTACCGCTTGCGCCGCATTGACCGCCGGCACCCTGCTGGCCATCGCACCTTCATTGCGTGCTCAAACGCCGGACCAAGCACCGCCGCCCGCTGAAATGCCGGTGCCCCAGACCGATTCCGCGCCTTCCGCCGCCATCGCCGAGGAAAAGGTGGACCAGTTCGCCGCCGCCTTCGTCGAAGTCCAGAAGATCCAGGCCCAGGCCACGCAGCAACTCACCAGCACCACGGATGAACAGCAAGCGACGGCCGTGAAGGCCACCGCTGAGAAAAAGATGATCGAAGCAGTGGAGCGGGAAGGATTGCAGGTCGAGGAATTCAACCGCATCGCTGATCTGATTACGACGGACATGTCGCTCAGGGCACGCGTGGTGGAGAAGGTGCAGAAGAGAGCGAAGGGCTAGGAGGGAAAGCCGCTGATTTACGTCACTCCCGCGTGCGCGGGAGTGACGAACCGCTCAGTAGTGCGGCGGCCTCTCCTGCTCCGCCGTGTACTTCGTCGCCTCCTCCCTGGAGGCGTCCACTCGCTCCAGCAGTTCCTTGAAGTGCTGGCGCAGCGCATCGATTTCCTGCTGCTGGCGATAGATGACGTCGCTCAACTCCTGGTTGGCGCGTTCCAGGAAAGCGAGCTTGAGCTCCAGGCGTTCGACGACGTCATCGTTCATCCCGCGATCTTAGCCGATCGCGAATGGGCTCATTGCGATGGCAGCTCCTGGGTCGCGGCCGGCCCGCCGAACACATAGCCGGCGTGGCATGCCGAGCAGGCCAGGTACATGTCGCTGCCGGCGGTGAAGAGCGTGTCTGCGTCCTTCACTTCGGCCGCCCGGATGACGACCGTCGCGGTGTCGATGAGCGCCCGGCTCTTCTTGATCCAGTCGTCCTGGTTGACGGCCCGGCCCGGCATCATCAGCAGGTTGCCGGCCTCGGCGACGGTCGCGGCTGCGTTGCGGATGGCGGCCCATTCCTCATCGGTCTTGGGAGCGAAATCCTCGCGGCCGTTCTCGGTGATCACGGAGCCCACCGCACCCCACACCACGTCGGCACTCGGATCGATGATCCAGGCCATCAGCTGTTTCATGTCGGCAGTCGCGACGAAATGCGCCTCGCCCGAGGGCGGCGGCGCGGCAGCCGGAGCGGGTGCTTTGCCGCAGCCGGCGATACCCACGACGATCAGCGCCGTGCCGCTCAGGGAAATCAGGCGCGCTGTTCCACTCGGGCTCATCATTCGCATTCCAACCTCTCGATGGGACCGCTGGCGCGATCCGTTGACAAATTTTCGAAAACCCCCGACACGTCGATCCTTGACGCAACGCTCGCGCGGCGGGTGCAAGGAATCTAACCGGGAGTTACGCTGTGCGCACGTTACGTAGTGTTAGCTAAACGTTATAAAAAGCCGCTAACGCCATGACCATTCTTTACAGAAATGAACTCGCCTGTTGCCCTGAGTTCAGCCAAGTTACGCACCTCGTCAGGGCTCACGGCACGCATGGGAAGAACACCCATAAGTCCCTGAATTGCCCATAGAGTCTGGTTCCGCACGTCCTGGGGGAAACTAAATGCGAAGTGCATTCTCACGCGTCCTGTTGGCAGCCGCTGCGGCTGCGGTGATCCATTCGGCGGCGATTGCTGCGAATGCACCGGCGAAAGGTCCGCGACTGCCCGATGGCAAGCCGGATCTGAACGGCATCTGGCAGGCAATGAACAGCGCGAACTTCAACCTCGAACCGCATGCCGCGAGCGCTGCGATGGCGATGGTTCCAGGCCAGTTCGTCCCGGTGCCCGCTCCCCAGGTCGTCGCGCTCGGCGCCGTCGGCTCCGTGCCCTTCGGCCTCGGCGTCGTCGAAGGCGGCACGATTCCGTACAAGCCCGAAGCGCTCGAGAAGAAGAAAGAGAACCAGAAGAACTGGCTCACGAGCGACCCCGAGATCAAGTGCTACCTGCCGGGCGTCCCCCGCGCGACGTACATGCCGTATCCCTTCCAGATCGTGCAGAGCAAGGACCACGTGTTCTTCGCTTACGAGTACGCCGGTGCCGTCCGCAACATCTACATGAAAGATCCGGGTCCGCCGCCCGCCGACTCGTGGATGGGTCAGTCCGCCGGCAAATGGGAAGGCGACACACTGGTCATCGAAGCGACGGGCTTCAACGACCAGACCTGGTTCGATCGCGCCGGCAACTGGCACAGCGACAAGCTGAAGGTGACGGAGCGCTACACGCAGCGCGGTCCGGATCATCTGCTGTACGAAGCTACGATCGAAGATCCCAATGTCTTCACGCGGCCGTGGAAGATCAGCATGCCGCTGTATCGCCGCGTCGAACCGAATGCGCAGCTCGGTCAGTTCAAGTGCGTCGAGTTCGTCGAGGAACTGATGTACGGCGAGTACCGCAAGAAGCCCGCTGCAGCGCCTGCTGCTGAAAAGGGCAAGACGGAATAAGGCGCTCGCGCCATGACGTTCCGACACCTTCCCTCACACGGCGCCCGCTTTGCGGGCGCCGCTTCGTTGCTCGTGATGACGAGCCTTCTCGCGCTGCCTGAAGCGCTTGCGGGCGAAGGCGCGGGCAGGACGTCGGCATGGAAGCTTCCGCGTACCGCGGACGGTCATCCGGATCTGCAGGGAATCTGGACCAACGCGACGATCACGCCGTTCGAAAGACCCGCGGAGTTTGGCGATAGTCGCGCTCTGACTGCCGAACAGGCAGCAAAGCTGGAACACGCGGAAGTTCAGTACAACGACGAGCGCTCCAGGCCCACGGACCTGTCGAAGCCGGACGAATTCGCAACGTGCCGCAGCGGCACCGGTGCGACCTGCGGCTACAACAATTTCTGGCTGGATCGCGGATCGCAGGTGACGACGATCGGCGGCGAGAAGCGCACGTCGCTCCTCGTCGAGCCCGCGAACGGCAAGGTGCCGCCGCTGACGCCGGAGCGTCAGAAAGTGGTGGCCGAGCGCATGAAGATGCGCGGCAACTACGACGGGCCCGAGGCGCGGCCGCTGGGCGAACGTTGTCTGCTCGCTTTCGGGTCCAGCTCCGGTCCGCCGATGCTGCCGGTGCTGTACAACAACAACTATCAGATCGTTCAGAACCGCGACACGGTCGTGATTCTCGTCGAGATGGTTCACGACGCCCGCATCGTGCGGCTCGGCGGCCAGCATGTGCCGTCGAACGTGCGCAAGCTGATGGGCGATTCGATCGGTCGCTGGGAAGGCGACACCCTGGTCGTCGAGACGACGAACTTCACCGACAAGGAAAGCTTCCGCGGCGCGACGAAGGACGTGAAGGTGACCGAACGCTTCCGTCGTGTCAGCCCGGACACGATCGAATACCGGTTCACTGTCGAGGACCGACAAGCGTTCACGCAGGCCTTCAGCGGCGAGGTCGCGATGCACAGGACCGACGAGTTGATGTACGAATACGCGTGTCACGAAGGCAACTATGCCCTGCCGGGCATTCTCGCCGGTGCGCGCGAACAGGAAAAACTGGCGGCAGCCGGAAAAGATGGCTCGAAATGAGAGGTGGAATGTAATGCGCATCAAGTTGTTGCTGAGCGGTGTGGTTGCGGCCGGATTGGGTGGACTCATGGCCGGGTCCGCGCCCTCCGTGGCGCATCACGCTTTTGCGGCGGAGTTCGACGGCAACCGTCCGGTCAACCTGACCGGTCCGGTGACGCGCATCGAATGGATCAACCCGCACGCCTGGATTCATATCGATGTGAAGAACACGGACGGCACGACGACCGGCTGGATGGTCGAAGGCGGCACGCCCAACACGCTGCTGCGTCGCGGGATCACGAAGGACTCGCTCACCATCGGCACGGTGATCGTCGTTCGCGGTTACCAGTCGAAGGACGGGCTGTGCAAGCCGAAGTGTCGCGCGAACGGCCGTGACGTGACGTTCCCCGATGGCCGCAAGCTGTTCATGGGCTCCTCGGGCACGGGCGCGCCGAAGGACGGCAGCGATCCGGAAGACGCGTCGAAGCAGTAACGCATGGCGGCAGCGGCCGGGCCCCCTTCCGGCCCGCTGCCAACGAAGCCAGGGACGGCTTCGTTGATTCACTCGCAGTCGCATTCACGAACGACTGCACTTCCCTTCAAACCGCGAATAATTCTTCACGCTGCCCCGATGGGGCCCGCGCAGCGGCGCCCGTATACTGCCGCCGTCCTTTACCGGGCCACGATTTCAACGATCACAGGCCTTCGTGCCGGCCCGGTCAGCGAGGTTCATACGCGTGCTGAATGAAGTTCTGCTCACGTTCGCGCAATGGCTCGGTGCCCAGCAATGGAGTACCGGCCTGCACGAATCGTTCTACATGTACAACTGGATCGAGACGACACACGTCCTGACGCTGACGGTGTTCCTCGGCATGCTGTTCGTCATCGACTTGCGCATGCTCGGCGTCGCACTGACCGACGTACCGGCCTCGAAGATCGCGGAGCGCCTCGATCTGCCGATGATGATCGGCTTCACGGTGATGATCATCACCGGCCTGCTGCTCTTCTACGCGATTCCGGTGCGCACGACGCAGAGCGTCTGGTTCCGGCTGAAAGTCATCCTGCTCATTGCGGCCGGCATCAACGCCTGGATCTTCCGCAACCGCATGAAGGCCGCGAAGCCGACGTGGGATCTCGATCCGGTGCCGCCGAAGAACGTGCGTATCGGCGCCGGGCTGTCGCTCACGCTGTGGATCGCGATCATCTTCGCAGGCCGCGCGATCGCTTACGACTGGTTCGACTGCGGCAAGGATCAGTCGGCGTTCCTCAACTGGGCGGCCGGCTGCGTAGCCGACGTCGCTGCACATTAGGAGGCCGCGATGGACGTCATGGCATTCTTCACCTGGCTCGAGGGTTCGACGCTCGGCCACATTGCGAAATCCTACGGCGGCGTCTACGCGATGGCGCAGACGGTGCACCTCGCATCGATGGCGCTGCTCGGCGGCACCGTGCTCATCACCGATCTGCGGTTGCTCAACGTGGCGCTGCGCGACGTGCCCTCGAATGTCGTCTCCGAAGGCGCGCACAAGTGGTTCAAAGTCGCGCTTGCCGTGATCCTTCTCTCCGGCGTCTTCATGGTCGCCGGCGTCGCGATGAAGGCGTACTACAACGATTTCTACTGGGCCAAGATGGCCGCGCTCGCGACCGGCATCCTGTTCGTGTTCGCGGTGAAGCGCCCTCTGCTCAGGAAGGATCATTCGCTGCTGCCGCCCTGGCTGCTCAAGCTGGTGGCAATCGCCTCCATCACCGTCTGGTTCACGGTCGCCGCCTGCGGCCGCTGGATCGGTTTCTCCTGATCTCGAGGACGCCGCTCATGGGATTGCGTGAAAAAATCGCCGCCGCGTTTTCTGTCGCGATCATCCTCACCGCCGCCATCTACTGGATCGTGCAGATCCGGGGTGTGATGGAGATGCTGCGACTGGCGTACGGCTGACAGGAAACCGGAGCCGGATTTCACACGGAGTTCACGCAGTGCACGGAGATAGAAGGCGAAAAGTCACCTCTCTGACTCCGTGCACTCCGTGAACTCCGTGTGAAACTCCGCTCTGACTTTTTTCTTCCACAACGACGAACCAGGGGAAATGATGAAAACCGGAATGCTCGCCACCGCAGCGGCAGTGCTCGCCGCGATGCTCATGCCGCAGCTCTCTCACGCGGATCCGCTCACCGCGCAGGACTACGCCGAGATCGAGCAGCTGTACGCAACGTACAACCACGCGATCGACTTCAACGACCCCACCGGCTGGGCGAACACATTCACGCCGGACGGCAACTTCCTGAGCTTCACCGGCCACGAAGCACTCGCTGGTTTCGTGAAGCAGTGGCATGAGCGCATGGGCGGCACCCCGCGCCGTCACTGGAACTCGAACCTGCGCATCACCGGCGACTCGACGAAGGCCGAAGGCAGCGTGTACCTGATGCTGGTCGACTCGGTAACGAAGACGATCTTCAGCACCGGCGTCTACAAGGACACGCTGGTGAAGACGGCACAAGGCTGGCGCTTTTCGAAGCGCACGATCGCTCGCGACGCCGCAGCGGCTCCGACTGCCCCGGCTCAGCAGGCGCCGAAGTAAGCGCCTCGAAGTTTCACGCGGAGAGATGCCTGTGGGTCCGGCTTTAGCCGGACGTCATCGCGACAGCGACGCCTCGCTGCCGTCCGGCTGCGAGTCTTGGAGCTGTCGCTCGCGCGATGACGTCCGACTGAAGTCGGACCCACAGGGAGACCAGGCCCAATCTCCGTGAACTCCGTGTGAAACCTCCTCTTCCTCTCCCGTCTTGCGACCACGAGGACCGCCGGAGTAGCCTCGCGGCATGCCCAAGGACATCGGCACAGCCGTTCGCGAAGTCTGCCTCTGGCTGCCTGAAGCCGAAGAATTCCTGTCGCACGGCTCGCCGAACTTCCGGGTACGCGGCAAGACTTTCGCGGCCTACTGCGTCAATCATCACGGCGACGGCCGGATTGCTTTGTGGCTGAGCTCTCCTGCCGGCGCGCAGGCGCTCTACACCAAAGAAGAGCCGAAGCACTTCTTCGTGCCGCCCTACGTCGGCCCGCGCGGCTGGCTCGGCGTGAATCTCGACAAGGGCATTTCCTGGAAGCGCGTTGCGAAGCTCGTTCGCGAAGCCTATGAGAAGGTCGCTCCGCGGGCGTTGTCGGCCACGTTAGGCGCAACCATCGACATCAAGCCCCCGACCGCGAAGCTCAAACCCGAAGACATCGATCCGCTGCAGAGCAAACGCGCGCGAACCCTGCTCGATAAGCTGCGCGGGATGTGTCTGGAGCTTCAAGGGACGAACGAGTCCAGCGCCTTCGGCGTGCCTGTATGGCGCGTCGGCAAGAAAACGTTCGTTTGCGCCGGTCACGGTCGCGAGCGCCTGACATTGCTGTTCTGGGTCGGCGTCGAGCAGCAATCGCTTTACATGAGCGACAAGCGCTACAGCATTCCGCCCTACATGGGCCACAACGGCTGGATCTCGATCGACGTGACGAAGGACGCGAACTGGGATGAGATCCGCGGGCTGATGCTCAATAGCTATCGGCACTTCGCGCCGAAGCGGCTGGCGGCGGCCCTGGATGCGCACCCGTCGCTGGAGACTGCAGCCCCAAAGCGAAAAAGCGGAACAAGATCTCCACGGGGGACACGGGGTGCACGGGGGAAGACAGTAAATCGCAAAACCCGCCGATCCTGAAAGAGCTTCCGATACGTTGTTCCTCTTCGTCTTCCCCGTGACTCCCCGTGTGCCCCGTGGAGAATTCTTTTCTCAGGCCCTCTTCGGATTGGGCAGGAACGCCGCCAGAATGCCGATGATCGGCAGATACGCACACAACCCGTAGACGTACTCGATGCTCGTCACGTCCGCGAGATGGCCGAGCACCGCGGCGCCGAGGCCACCCATGCCGAACGCGATCCCGAAGAACAGGCCTGAGATCATGCCGACTTTGCCGGGCACCAATTCCTGCGCATAAACCAGAATCGCCGCGAATGCGGACGCGAGAATCAGTCCGATCGGCACGCTCAGCACGCCGGTCCAGAAAAGGTTCACGTGAGGAAGGATCAGCGTGAATGGCAGCACGCCCAGGATCGAGAACCAGATGACGTACTTGCGGCCGATGCGATCGCCGATCGGTCCGCCGAGCAACGTGCCCGCCGCCACGGCTGCAAGGAATACGAACAAGTGCACCTGGGCAGTCCAGACCGACACGTTGAACTTGTGAATCAGGTAGAACGTGTAATAGCTGCTGAAGCTCGCGAGATAGAAATACTTCGAGAAGATCAGCGCGACCAGAATCGCGAGCGCCGTGAACACCTTCCCGCGGCTGAACGGGGGCGTCGTAGCGACGGGCTGCTTGCGTGTCGCCTGACGCTCGTTGTGCCGCGCATACCAGCTGCCAACCTTCGCCAGCAGCACGATGCCGATCATCGCTGCAAGCGCGAACCACGCGACGCTGCGCTGACCGTTCGGCAGCACAATGAACGCCGCGGCAAGCGGGCCGACGGCAGTGCCTGCGTTGCCGCCCACCTGGAAGAACGATTGTGCGAATCCATGCCGGCCGCCCGATGCGAGTCGCGCGAGACGCGACGATTCCGGGTGAAAGATCGACGAACCGATGCCGATGACCGCGGCCGCGACGAGAAGCATCGGAAAGCTCGCCGCCTTCGACAGCAGCAGCAAGCCGACGAGCGTGAAGCCCATGCCGCACGCGAGCGCATAGGGCAGCGGCCGCTTGTCCGTGTAGAGGCCCACGAGCGGCTGGAACAGAGAAGCCGTGAGCTGGTACACGAGTGTGATCAAACCGATCTGCCCGAAATCCAGTGCCAGGCCCGTCTTCAGCATCGGATACATCGCCGGCAGCAGCGACTGCATCATGTCATTGAGGAAATGGCAGAAGCTGAGCGCACCGAGCACGGCGATCGCGGTCGCCTCCGGCCGGTAGTGAGTCTCCGCAGCGGTATTCATGGGGCCGATTTCATCATGCCGGCCCGAGCGGGCGCGATAGGCCGATCCATCAAACAGCCACGGGATGTGGCGAAGGCAGCCATCGGGAAAGGCGAAACAGCCCTTTGCGCCGCTGGGGTTCGGCGGCAAGTCCTGTTATAAGCCCTCGGCAGCCAAGCCTTTTCAAGCCTTGGGGCTCGCAAATATCAACAACACAAGCGACAAGGGAGAGATGCATGAACTGGTATCTTGATGTCCTGAAGAAGTACGCGGTGTTCAGCGGCCGGGCACGGCGCAAGGAGTACTGGTTTTTCTTCCTGTTCAACTTCATTGCAAGCATCGTCCTCGCGATCGTCGACAGCATGCTGGGCACCGTAAACATGACTTACGGCATCGGGCTGCTGGGCTGCATCTATACGCTGCTCGTACTCATTCCGGGCATCGCGGTCGGCGTGCGTCGCCTGCACGACACGGATCGCAGCGGCTGGTGGCTCCTCATCGGGCTCGTTCCGCTCATCGGTGTCATCGTGCTCATCGTCTTCTTCGTCATGGACAGCACGCCCGGCGACAATCGCTTCGGACCGAATCCGAAGGGACAGTGATGCGGTGAGATCTCCTTGTGGGTCCGGCTTCGGCCGGACCCACAGCAAGAGGGCCAGGTTCCGGCTCGCCGCTCATCGCTCGACCGCTTCATCCTTCGCCGGTATACAACCGCGGCGCCTCCGCCGACGGATGCTCGCCGGCGAGTTCGATGATAGGTTGTGACCCCCTCGCCTTCCTGGCCGGTCACGACATCCATGAAACTGAACGCACTCGCCCTGCTGCTTGCCTCCTTCCTCGCCGCCTCCGCCGCCAACGCCAGTACCGAAACGTTCACCGTCATCTTCGGCGGCAAGAACGTCGGTCATCTGAAGACGAGCACCGACGGCGATACGACGAAGATCGATTTCGACTTCAAGAACAACGGGCGCGGGCCGACGATGGCCGAAACGGTCCGCCTCGATGGCGCGGGATTTCCGACGGCCTGGACGGTCAAGGGCACGACGACGTTCGGCAACAAGGTCGACGAGAACTTCCGTCTCGCCGGCAGCAAGGCGAGCTGGACCGATTCGACGGGCAAGGGCAGCGCGACGATCAAGCAGCCTTCGATCTACGTTGCGCAGAGTGCAAGCCCGTGGTCACTCGGCCTCTACGCACGTGCGTTGCTGAAGGCTCCTGAAGGCCAGTTGCCCGCGCTTCCTGCCGGCACGCTGCGCCTCGAGAAGGGCGAAGCCGTATCGGTCCGCAACGCCAGCGGCGCAACCGCGGAGGTCAATGCTTACTCCGTCGGCGGCATCGACCTGCAGCCGGATGACGTGCTGCTCGACAGCAGCGGCCAGATGTTCGCGTTCCTGACGCCGGAGTTCATCATCATCCGCGCGGGCTACGAAGCCGAAGAAGAACGCCTGCGTGCGCTCGCCGCGAAATGGTCCGCCGAGCGCTTCGTCGCGATCCAGAAGGCCTCGGCTCATCGCTACGAATCACCTGTCCGGATTCGCAACGTTCGCGTATTCGATCCTGCGAAGGCTGCTCTCACCGACCCGGTCAGCGTCGTTGTCCACGGTCGCACGATTGCCGCAGTCGAGCCGCTCGACAGCCCGGCCACGCCGGGTGAAGTCACCATCGACGGCGCGGGCGGCACGCTCGTGCCCGGCATGTACGAGATGCATGCGCATATCTCGCAATCGGACGCATTCATGAACCTGCTCGCGGGCATCACGTCCGTTCGCGACATGGGCAACGACAACGAAGTGCTCGAGAAGCTCATCGCCAACATCGAGAACGGCACGCTCGCCGGACCTCGCGTCATCCGCAGCGGCTTCATCGAGGGCAAGAGCCCCTTCAGCGCGAACAACGGCTTCGTCGTCGAAAGCGAAGCGCAAGCCGTCGACGCAGTGCGCTGGTACGCCGCGCGCGGCTTCTGGCAGGTCAAGGTCTACAACAGCATGAATCCCGCGTGGGTGCCTGCCGTCGTGAAGGAAGCTCATCGGCTTGGCCTGCGCGTCGCCGGCCACGTACCCGCTTTCGCGACAGCGGATCAGATGATCGAAGCGGGCTACGACGAAATCACGCACATCAATCAGTTCATGCTCGGCTGGGTGCTGAAGCCCGGTGAAGACACGCGCACGCTGCTGCGTCTGCATGCTCTCAAGCGACTGCCCGAACTCGATCTCAAGAGTCCCGCTGTTCAGCGCACGATCGACCTGATGGTCGCGCACAAGACCGCCATCGATCCGACGGTCGCCATCCACGAAGCGCTGACCCAGAACCGCAACGGCCAGGTTCCGCCCGGTGCAGTCGACTATCTCGATCACATGCCGATCGGCGTTCAACGCAACTCGAAGCAGGCACTCATCGACGCGTCCGCGCCCGCCGACGGCAAGGCTTACCGCCGTGCGTTCGAACAGATCATCGCAACGGTGAAGACGCTCAACGAGCGCGGCGTCTTCATCGTGCCGGGAACGGACCTCGGCGGTTCGTTCACGTACCACCGCGAACTCGAGTTGTATCAGCGCGCCGGCATGACACCAGCACAGATCCTCAAGCGTGCGACATTCGATATGGCTCAGTACGTCGGCCAGGATCAGCAGCTCGGCTCCATCGCGAAAGGCAAGCTCGCGGACTTCTTCCTGATCCCGGGCGACCCGACCACCGACCTGAAAGCAATCAAGACCATCCGCATGGTCGTGAAGGATGGCGTCGTGTACTTCCCGAGCGAAATCTATCCGAAATTCGGCATCAAGCCGTTCGTGGAAGCGCCGACGGTGGTGGCCGCATCGGTGAAGTAATTCTGACTGTGGGTCCGACTAAAGTCGGACCCACAACTAGAGCAGCAACGCCGTGCGCTCAGCCGCGATCAAAGTCACGCGCACGATCCCGAAACAGCACTGCGAGCGCATCGTTGCCCGCCGCCTCCGCAGCCGCGTTATACGCAGCCGCAGCCTGCGAAGTATCGCCTCGCGCCGAATGCAGCTCTCCGAGCGTCGCGTGATACAGCAATGAATCCTGCAGATCGCGCAGTGATGCCGTCGCGGTCAGTTCATCCATCGCGGCGTCCGCGCCGTGCGCATAACGCATGGCAATGATGCGATTGAGACTGACGACCGGGCTTGGGTACAGCTCGCTCAACGCGTCGTAGTGCGAGAGAACGCCGGCCCAGTCCGTCGATTCGACACTGTCGGCCTGGGCATGCAGCGAAGCGATCGCGGCTTCGATGTGATAGCGCGAGATCGTGTCGCCGCCGATGGCCGCATCGAGGTACCGGAAGCCTTCGGCGATCAATCCCCGATCCCAGATCTCCCGATTCTGTCGCGCCAGCGGGACAGGCCGCCCCTCGTCATCGCAACGCGCGGGCAGGCGCGCCGAACAGAAATGCAGCAGCGCCGCGAGCGCATGCGTTTGCGGTTCATCCGTCGCAGGATGCGCCGCGAGGATTCTCGAGAGCCGCAGCGCGTCCTTGCAGAGCAGAGGCCGCTGCCACTCTTCGTGATGATTGCTGAGATAGCCCGCATCGAACAGCAGGTAGATCGCGTGCAGGATCGTCGGGAGTCGTTCCTCCACCAGCTCGCGTGCCGGCGGCAACTCCAGGGAGATCTCGAGATCGCGCAGTTCACGCTTCGCACGCACGATGCGTTGGGCGATTGAATCGGGACTGGTGAGCAGGGCGCCCGCGATCTCCTCCACGCTCAAGCCGCATGCGAGGCGCAGCGTGAGTGCGATCTGCGCCGGCCCCGACAACGCTGGGTGACAGCAATACGCAATCAAGTTCAGCAACTCGTCCTGCAGCGCCGCCTCAGACGAAAACGATGTGTCGGCGGCCTCGATCAGCTCAGTCTCTACATCGCCCGGCACCTCGAACCGCGACCGCCGCAACCGATCCATGAGCGCGTTTCGCGCAGCGGTGTGCAGCCAACCGGCGGGATTGCGTGGAATCCCTTGCAGCGGCCATGTGCGCATCGCCGAGACGAGCGCGTCCTGCACCGCATCTTCGACCATGTCCAGCTTCGAGGCACCGACGCGCTTCGCGAGCAGCGCAGTCAGACGGCCCGCTTCGTGACGGAAGAGATCGGCGATCAGAGCATGTTCGGTGCTCATGGGCGATTCGAAGCAAGCTCACGATCGGCGTCGTGAGCCTGCCTCCGCAAAGACCTATTGCTTGATGAAGTCGATCTCGCGCACTTCCATCCAGCCGAAATCGAAGTGCGGGCAATCCGCGAGCAGCGCCTGGGCTGCTTCGTGACTCGCAGCGTTCAGAACGAAGACGCCGCTGATGACGTCCTTGGCTTCGACGAACGGCCCATCGCTGGCGACGATCGCGGCGCGCTCGCGGTTCAGATGCTTGCCGCCGTCATCCTTCAGCTTGGCCCGCACGCCAATGTGACCCGCGGCGTGTACCCGGTCGAACCAGGTTCTGTACCGCGCGATGACCTCCTGCATCTGGGTGGGGCTCATCTCGGTCAGGGTGCGGGGGGTTTCGTGGAACAGGACGAAGAACGATCTCATGGCGGGATCTCCTGAAGCGATGGATTGTAACCGCGGGCTGCATATCGCCCGGTTCGCAGCCATGACGAACGGGGGTTGGGAAAATCGACATGGGCCTCACGCCCGGAAAGACGTCATTCCCGCGAAAGCGGGAATCCCTCTGAAATCCCGGAATGGACTCCCGCTTTCGCGGGAGTGACGGACGCGGTTCGCGGGAGTGACGGCATCACCCAAACGGCGACGGCCGCCGCGGCGGCTGCGCCGGTGTTCTCATCCCGGCAATCCGCCGGTCCTTCTCTTCCCACAGACCGTTGATCCATGCCTGCGCCTGCTCGCGAACCGCCGGATCGCTCTCGTAGCTGCCGTTCTTCAGCGCTTCGGGAATCGGCAGCTCGCGAATATGCACCCGCACTTCGGGGATGCGATCGCCGAACAGGTCCTGCATCGTCGAGCGCCCACCGGGATATACGATCGTCACATCGAGCACGGATTGCAGCGCATCCCCCAGCGCGTTGATGACGAAGGCGACGCCGCCGGCCTTGGGGCGCAGCAGATACAGATACGGTGATTCCTGCTTGCGATGCTTTGCGGGCGTGAGCCGCGTCCCTTCGACGAAGTTCATCACCGACACGGGAATGTGGCGAAATTTTTCGCATGCGCGACGAGTTGCTTCGATGTCGCGACCGGCCAGCTCCGGATGCTTCGCCAGCGTCTCTTTCGAATAGCGCTTCATGAACGGGAAGTCGAGCGCCCACCAGGCGAGTCCGAGCAGCGGCACCCAGAAAAGCTGGCTCTTCAGGAAGAATCGCAGGAACGGGATGCGGCGATTGAACACCGCCTGCAGGATCGGAATGTCGGTCCACGTCTGGTGATTGGCCAGCACCAGATAGCGGCCGTCGTATCGCAACTGGCCTTCGACTTCGATCGTGATACGGGTGTGCGTCATCAGCCGAAGCATCGCCGTATTCACGGCGATCCAGCTCTCGGCGATTCCGATCAGCATCCAGTCGCATACCTGCCGGATCGGCCGGATCCGCAGGCACGCCTTGACGAACGCGACGACGAACAGGGGAGTGACGTGAACGACAGTGCTGACGAAAACCAGCACCAGTGCGAGCACGGCCCGCAGCCGGTTGAGAAAAATGCGCATTGGCGCGCGATGCTACTCTGCGGCGTCGCCGACCGAAACAGCCGGCGCTGCATTCGCAGCAGTCGTATCGGGATTGATGACCGGAGGGAGGATCACCGGATCGGCATCGCCGCCCGGTCCGATGCGACCGACGACAGGGAGCTTGAGCGAAAGGCTCTTGGGATCGAGCCCGAAGGTGAGTCCGAGCAGGTTCACCTCGACACCCTCTTCCACACCCACCAGCACACCGGCGAGCCCGAACAGATTGAGCTGGCCTCCGGTGCCGCTCGGCGTCATCGCAAGCGGATTCAGTCCGAGATAGTCCTTGCCGATCGCAGTGGGCGGAAGATCGACGCGCAGCTCCGGTACCTCACGCGTCACGAAGGCGACGAAGGTGTTCGAATTCGGGCCCGGCCACGCGTGATACTTGTCGGGATACGGATAACGTTTCACTGCGCCTTCGATGCGGCCGATGATTTCATCGACACCTTCGCCGCGAAGATCGCTCAGCAGTTCCGGGCGGGCGCCGAACCAGTAGCCGTCCGCCGGCCGGTGATGGACCACGACCACGTTCCCCGTGCGCTTCAATCGATAGCCGATGACTTCGTGGACGGTGAACTGATCGGCATGGCTCGGCTTGGTCGCGATCCAGGTATGCACGCCGAAGTAACCGCGCCAGCTCACCGTGCGCGCCGCGTAGACCTGTACCACTGCTTCCGGCGTCGTTGCCGGGCTCGGCGCGAGACCGGCCGGTTCACGCGAAGCGGTCCGCCAGTCGCGGCCGGCGCTGTGCGTAATGCAGCCGGCAATGAATACGGTGCCGATGACCGACAGCGCGATCCAGCGGAGTTTCGTGGCGAACATGCGAACCAGCAGCCTTTGAAGTTCTTCGAGCAGCTTCACTGTGCCCGAAATTGGGACCGCCTGTCAGTGGGTTCGTTCCGCGGCTCGCCTTGCCTGGCGCTCGGCTGATCGGACTTTGGCCGGCTCGATCAGGGATGCGCTGAATCGTCGGCGGGCAGGTACTCGCCCCGCAGCAGCACGACGACGCCGGTCTGGGTCGTGATCGCCTCGTGCCAGGACCCGGCCTGCGCCAGATGCACATCACCTGCGGCGAGACGGTGCGTCCCGATGTGACATTCCCCTTCGAGTACGACGAACTCTTCGTCCCGGCGATGCCGGTGGGCAGGCATCACGCCGCCGGGCTGCATCCTCGCGAGAATCGTCTGCATGCCCGCGATGGGGTCTCGCCGCAGCACCTTGATCTGAATGTGCGGCCCCCACTCCACCCACGGTGTTTCCGCCGAGCGCAGCGTGACCGTGCCTTCGGGCGTCGCATCTCGCGCCCTTTCGAGCACGAGACTGCGCAGTCGATCGCGCTGTTCAGTCCCCAGCTCGGCGGGGGCGACACCGGCGACGAGCGCACGCTCCACGGAGTTCGCCAGCAGACGTGTTGTTCTTGATCGGCGCGGCGCACTCATGTGGCCTCCAGGTGTTCGCGCAGCTGCGCCAATGCGCGCCGCAGGTGACTCTTGACGGTACCCAGCGCGAGGCCGGTTTTTTCTGCGATCTGTTGATGCGAGAGATCCTGCAGGAATGCGAGCGCAATGAGTCGACGCCGCACGGGTGTGAGCTGCGCGACCGCCGTTCGCACACGACTGCGCTGCTGCAGCAGCGCAAGCAGATCGTCGGGCTGATCATCTTCGGCGGCGATGCTCTCGATCTCGGTCGAGCCTTCAGGAAGCTGTGCGGCGCGTCGTTGACGCAGGCGATCGAGCGCGCGGCTGCGACAAAGCATCAGCAGCCAGCCGAGGACATTCCCGCGCACATCATCGAAACGTGCGGCGTTCGCCCAGGCATAGGCATAGGTCGCGCAAACGACCTCTTCCGCATCCTCGACACTGCGCAGGATCGCGGAGGCCAGCGCATAGAGCTTGCCCACCGTCGCATCGTAGAGTTGCTCGAGTGCACGCTCGTTGCCGCGAGCCATCGCCTCGATGAGCTGCACGAGCTCAGCAGTGGGCGCACCCTGCAAGACATGCCTTGTTTCTGCCAGCGCTTCCACAGTAGCTCCCTCCCTGCGCGTCGCACGATCATAGTCGCTGCGCATTCGCGGTCCATCGGACGAAAGCGATTGTCCGTCCGCAATCTCCATCGCATCGCAAGGGAATACCACGACCATCGCGGTCTCAGCTCGCGACGCTGGCGACGAACAGCACGGGTCCGGTCGGCGCACCTGTCGGTGATCCGCCCACCGGCTCGAGGCTGACCGCCACCTGCGTTGCACTTGCCAGCGCGGCACGCTGCGCATCGGTCAGGCGCAATTCGCGGCTCCCGGTCTGCGGCATCAAGCCAAGCGATACCGGGGCTCCGCCTGCTTGCGGCGGCAGAGCCCAAAGCTCATAGGCGTGTTGTGCATCCTGCGGCAACGCAGGCAAAGCGGCGACGAGCAGTTCCTCGCGATCGGGGCGGGCTTCGATCCGCCACATCTGCGCCTGCTGCTGATCGGCAATCGTTGCAATGATCTCCGGCGCCGGCGCCAACGCCGTCCACCAGACGATTGCCGCCGTCAGCGCTGCAACACCCGCGGCCATTGCCCATTGTGTTGTCGATCTCCAGGACGAGCGCGCGCTGCGCGAATGCCCGAGACGCAATTGGACTCTTCGCCACACGGCAGCCGACGGATGAACCGGACTCACCGCACCGGCGAGATCGAGCAAGCGATCCTCCCATCGATGCAGCGCTTCGAGTGCCCTGCGATCGTCGCGACACACGCGCTCGAAGCGAGCTCTCGCCGGGCCGCGCAACGTGCCCAGCGCGTACTGTGCCGCAAGTTCGTCGATTGCTCTCGCGTTGTAGTTCATGCGTCCATGCAGCGCTTGAGGCTTGCCAGCCCGCGCCGCACCCAGCTCTTGACCGTTCCCAGCGGACTCTCGATCGCCGTCGCAATCTCATCCTGAGAGTATCCATCGACATATGCGAGCGACAGGCAGCGCTGCTGCTCCGGCGTGAGGCGCTGCATGCAATCGTCGAGTGCACGACGTGATCGCTGCGACGACACCGCCTGCGAGAACTCCTCCGCATCCGGATCTGCCAGCGCTTCCTCGGGCACTTCATCGAGCGTGACCTGCAGCCGCTGCGCCCGGAGCAGATCGATTGCCCGGTATCGTGCGATTGACAGGATCCAGGTGAGCGCCCGCCCTCGATAGGCGGCGTACTGATCCGATCGCTGCCAGACCCGCACCATCACGTCCTGCAGGGCCTCCTCGGCCACAGCGCGGTTCCTGAGCATGCGCAGCAGGAGGCCGAGGACCCGGGCTGACACCGCTTCGTACAGCTCCGCCAAAGCCCGCTGATCGTGCAGCGCACAACGCCCCAGCAGCGCTTCGACCTCGCCTGTCGGCGTCAGGAGCGTGTCACCGCGCTGCGGCGACGCTATCGAGCGTGCGTCCTCCATGAATCCATCTACGTAGCAGATGCGGCAGCGGATGCGGCTGGGACAAAAAAATGTGACCTCGGCGTCTTCAGAACGCCGTTCCTACCCTCACCCGCACCGTCCGCGGCTCCACGGGGTGAAAATGAATGTCTTCCACGGGCTCCGTCTCGTTCGCGAGCTGCGACTCGTAGAAGTAGGTGATGTCGTTGTCCTTGCTGTCGAAGACGTTGTAGAGACCGGCACTGACGCGCCAGCGATTGCTGAATCGATAGCCGGCTTCCAGGTTGACCAGGGTGGTGGGACTGGAGCGCACACTGTTGTCCTCGATCAACGGCGCTTCGCCGAAGTGACGGAAGCGTGCGCCCCCGAACCAGCCGCTCGGATGGTCGATGGCGACGCCGAGCGATGCCACGTTCTCGATCGCGCCGGGAATGCGATCGCCCGCTGGATCGTCGTCCGTGAAGCGCGCGCGTGACCAGGCCAGATCCGCGTCGACGATCAGCCAGGAAACCGGATTCCAGATCGCCGCCAGTTCGACGCCACGTCGCTCGCTCGCACGGCTCGCCTCGGTGGTTCCGGCATCACCGACGAACAGCAGTTCGGAGTCGAGATCGAGCGACCAGACCGACACGCTCAGCTGCATCGTTGGAATGATGGCCGTGCGTATGCCGATGTCGGCGCCGAGAGCATCGACGAGCGGATCGACGCGATCCGCGGGCGTTACGCCATCCGCCGGATCGACCGTGATCGTGGTGCCGCGCGCGTCGTTGCTGTGGAAGCCCTTGCCCACGTCGAGAAACAGCTCCGTCTGACGCCACGGCCCGATCACCATCGCGAACTTCGGACTGACGATGGAATCGCTGGCGCTCCCGGCGTTCTCCAGGAGGCTGGCGTCGACGCCGAACTCGAATGCATCGCCGCGCAGACCGATCGTCGTGCGTACGAGATCACTCCAGCGGGTATCGATGCTGGCGTAGGCGGAATAGCTCGTCTGCGTCACCGAATCCTCGCGGATCGTCTGGAAGCGCTCGCGGGCGATGGTGCGGTACAGACCGACCTTGTCGATGTCGTCGCTGCGAACCTGCACTCCGAGCAGCAGCTCCTGCGGTCGGCCGGCGAGTTCGAAGCCGTTGCGCCACGCGATGTCGGTGCCGTAGATGCGCCGGTCATCGAACTGCTCGAACTGGTCGCCATTCTCCTGATCGATGAAGTAGGAAAAATTGGAGAACAGGTTCAGCCGATAGTCCACCGCATAAGCAAGTGCGCTGAGCGTGCCGCCTGCCACTGCACCGTCCCAATCGACAGACAGCCCGTAGCGATGCGAGGCGCCAGCATCGGTGGGATCGACGAAACCGAACCGGTCGATCTGGCCACTGTCCACGGCGCGTTGCGGGATCTGGTCCGTCGAGCGCCAGTCGCCATCGTAGCCCTGGGCAGTGACACTGAATTGTCCCGTCGCGAGCGGCTGTGTATAGCGAACGAGTCCGTTGATCTTCTCGAAGTTCTCTTCGAGCACCCAGGGCCCGTCGATGTGCGCGTACTCCAGTCCCACCAGCAGCACGCCCGGGCCCACTTCGGGCGAGGCGGCGAACAGGCCGCGCATGAAATCGTTCTCGCCGCCTTCGAAAACGGCGAGTGCACCGTCGACCTTCTTCCGGTAGCGCAAGTCGACGGCACCAGCCGCCGAGAAGTTACCGGTCTCGGCGTAGTACGTCCCCTTGCGATACGCAACCGATTCGACGAGCTCCGGGATCACGAAGTTGATGTCGGTGTAACCCTGGCCGTGGCCGTGCGTCGGCATGTTCACCGGCACTCCATCGACACTGGTGGCGAGATCGGTGCCGTGATCCAGGTTGAAGCCGCGCAGGAAATACTGGTTCGCTTTCCCGTCGCCGCTGTGCTGCGTGACGATCAGGCCAGGCACGACTTCGAGCATCTCGCCGGTTCTCAATGTCGGGCGAAGCTCCAGCTGCTCGCTGGTGACGACGCCCTGGCTTGCCGACACCGGACTGCCGTTGAGGCGCGCCAACTGGCCGACGACAGTCACCTCCTCCAGGACCGACGTCGGAATGCCACCGCCGAGAACCGCAGACGACGTCGCCAGCAGCACCGCCCCACAACCAGTCGCAACTCGATATCTCATCGCTGTCCCCTGTTCGGATTGATGCGCTTCCATGCATACGAATCGATCCGCGAATCGGATGCGAGGCGTGAGCCTGAAACCGGTCGATGCACCGCGCCATACGTCGTTCTCCCCAAAGTGCATGAATCCGATCCACCGCTGCCCTCGTATGACTCCCTGCGCTGCCCACAGCAGCAGCTCATTCCAGCTCACAAAGGGAGTTCGTCATGAAAACGCCTCTGCCTCGAATCGCGTTGTTTCTCACGGCAGCCACGCTGCCTCTGCTCGCCTTGGGCTCGAGCCATCGCGAAGCACCCTTCATCGCCGGCACGCCCAGAGTCGACGGCACGGACTTCTACATGTTCCGGAGCTACGAATCAGGTCGCGAGGGCTACGTGACGCTGATCGCCAACTACCTGCCGCTGCAGGACGCGTACGGTGGTCCGAACTACTTCGCCCTCGACGAGAAGGCGCTGTACGAAATCCACATCGACAACAACGGCGATGCGCGCGAAGACATCACATTCCAGTTCCGCTTCGACGACATGTACAAGAACCTCACTGTGCCCGCCGGCGGCAAGAACGTTGCCGTACCGCTGATCAACATCGGCCAGGTGGACACGAATGCGGCAAACCTCAACATGTCGCAGAGCTACAGCGTGGCGATCGTGCGCGGCAATCGACGCGGAAGCATTCCGCAGCTTCTCGGCAACGCCACGTCGGGCGGCGACCGCTTCCAGAAGCCCGCCGACAACATCGGCAACAAGTCGATCCCCGACTACGCGAGCTACGCCGGCAACTTCATCTACTCGGCGAATATTCCCGGCTGCAGCACGCCTGCGCGGGTCTTCGCCGGGCAGCGCAAGGAAGGCTTCGTCGTGAATCTCGGTGAAGTGTTCGATCTCGTGAACACCAATCCCGCCGGCCCTCGTGATGGCGAGCCCAACACGATCGCCGACAAGAACGTCACGACGCTCGCTCTTGAAGTGCCGATCAGCTGCCTGACTCGCAGCAGCGAACCGGTCATCGGCGGATGGACGACGGCCAGCCTGCGACAGGTCCGGCTGATCAATCCGAAGCCCTCGAGCCCGCGGCGCACGACTGTCGAAGCCGGCGCCTGGACTCAGGTCTCCCGCCTCGGCAGCCCGCTGGTGAACGAGGTCGTCGTCGGCCTGCCCGACAAGGATCGCTTCAACGGCAGTGAGCCGCGTGACGATGGGCAGTTCGCGACGTACGTGACCAATCCGACGCTGCCGGTGCTGCTCAACGTGCTGTTCGGCAATGCGGCGATTCCTCCGCAGACACCGCGCAACGATCTCGTGGCGGCATTCCTCACCGGCGTGCCCGGTCTGAATCAGCCGGCGAATGTGAGGGCAGCCGAGATGCTGCGACTCAACACGTCGATCGCACCGACACCGGTTGCGGCTCAGAAGGACCTGGGCGTTCTCGGCGGCGACAACGCAGGCTTCCCGAATGGACGCCGGCCGGTCGATGACGTCGTCGACATCGAACTGCGCGTTGCGCAGGGCGTGCTCTGCAGCGCCGCGTTGAAGTGCGGGGATCAGACGGCCGATCCGAACAACGGCATTCCGTATACGGACGGATCGCGTGCAGCCGGGCCCACGGCAGCAACGTCGATGGTGAGTGGCGCGGTCTTCGCGGCCGACACCTATCTCGATACGTTCCCGTACCTCGCAACACCGCTGCCGGGTTCACCGAACGAAGCTGCGTACTGAAGAAGGAGACGATCATGAAACCGTTGCAACACGCAGTGGCAATTGCCACCGCAGCACTGGCCGTCGTTCTGACGGGCTGCGGCGGCGGAAGCGGGAGCGGAGGAAGCGGCGACGAACCTGTGTCGCCCGCGCCGCCTGCACCGCCGCCGGTCTCGCAGACCAACTTCACCGTCTTCACGCGTGATCAGGTCACCGTGACGGCGATGACGGAGAGCGCCGACCCGGTCGAAATCGAGAAGATCGATTGGGTGTTTCCCGATGGCGAAAGCGAGACGGTCTACGATGACCTCCTTGCCACATCGCCGTAACAGCGCTGCAGGCCAGCGATGGACCGCTCCATGGCGGTCCGTCGCCTTGCTGCTCGCTCTCTGCGGTTTCTCGCAGGCTGAGCCCTATCGGCCTGCGAGCGACGACGTCGTGCTCGCAACCGTGCCTCGTGCGGTTCAGCAGTTGAAATCCGAGCGTGAGGCAATCGCAGCTCAACCGACTGATCAGGACGCCGCGCTGCGCCTTGCCCGCACCTGGCTCGACCTCGCGCGTCGCGATGGCGATCCCCGATTCTTCTCTTATGCGCAAGCGACGCTCGCGCCGTGGATGGAGCGCCCCGAAGCTCGCGCCGAAACGCGCGTAATGATGGCGACCGCCTTACAGGGACTTCATCGCTTCTCCGAAGCGCAAGCACTTCTCGATCGAACGCTGCTTGCGGAACCACAGAATGCGCAAGCGTGGCTGACGAAGGCTGCACTGCTGCAAGTCCAGGGCGATTTCACTGGCGCGCGGTCCACGTGCACTCCTTTGCTGCGGCTCGTCGACGCAACTGTCGCTCTCGGCTGCATCGCTGCTGCGCAGAGCATGAGCGGCCACCTCCATCCGTCGTTCCGGTCGCTCTCCCGGATGGTGGACGCATCTCCTCCTGATGATCCCGCGACTCACAGCTGGTTGCTTAGTGTGCTCGGCGAGATGGCCGTGCGCATGAATGAAGCGCGGACAGCGGAACGGTATTTCAGAGCGGCGCTGGCAGCGGACTCCGTCAACAGCTACGCCAAAGGCGAACTGGCCGACCTGCTGTTGCGTGAAGCGCGGTACGACGAAGTGATGACGCTGCTCGAACAGGATGCGGGGCAGGATGCGTTGCTGTTGCGACTTGCGATTGCGGAGCATCGCCTGGGGAAGACGTGTTCGACCGCCGCGTCGTCATTCCCGCGAAAGCGGGAATCCATCTTGTCCAAACGGATGGATTCCCGCGTGCGCGGGAATGACGAGACGGTTCCCGGGGACGACAACCCGTGCTGGGTTGTCGCCTACGACGCTCGCTATCGCGCAGCCCAGCGCGACAACGACACGCTCCACCTGCGCGAAATCGCCCGGTACCTCCTGGAAGTCCGCGGCGACACGACAGCAGCACTTGATACCGCCCGACTCAACTGGAAGACGCAACGCGAGCCCGCCGACATACGCATTTATTGGCGAGCGAGCGCAGCCGACACAGACGCGCGAACCGCGCTCAAAGACTGGCTGGTGCGAAATCACTATGAAGATGCGCTGCTCGGATTGCCTCCCGGAGAAACGAGATGAGCCGTCACACCCGCTGGCTGCTCGCGCTTCTGGCCTGCGCCCCGCTCTGTGCCTTTGCGCACAAGCCGAGCGACAGCTACCTCACCCTGTCACTCGCTGACACAAGCATTCAGGGCCGGTGGGATATTGCGCTGCGCGATCTCGACTTCGCGATCGGCCTGGACACGAATGCCGACGGCAGCATCACCTGGGGCGAGACGCGTCGCAGCGCCAATGCCATTCATGCTTACGCCTTCTCGCATCTGCAACTGCGACGCATCGGTAGCGATGAAGCGCAGGCCTGCAGCATCTCACCGCGCAATCTCCTCGTCGATGAACATGTCGACGGCGCCTATGCAGTGATCGAATTCAACGCCGACTGCGCTGGCAACGCTGAGAGGATCGGCATCGCCTACTCGCTGCTGTCGGGGCTCGACCCGAATCACCGCGGGCTCCTGAGCCTTCAGTCATCGGCGAATCAGCAATCCGCCGTGCTTGAGAACAGCGGCATCCAGCAGCAGCTCGATGTGGCGCGACCGGATCGATGGCAGCAGTTGGGCGCATTCGTTGCAGAGGGTGTACGTCACATCTGGCTGGGCTACGACCACCTGCTGTTCCTGTTCACCCTGCTCCTGCCTTCGGTCGTCGTGTTCCGCAATGGCAGCTGGCAGCCGCGCGCTTCACTGCGCGAGAGCGCGATCGATATCGTCAAGGTCGTCAGCGCATTCACTCTTGCTCACTCACTCACGCTGTCGCTCGCGGCGCTGGGGCTCGTCAATCTGCCCAGCCGCCTCGTCGAGTCGCTCATCGCGCTGACGGTATTGCTCGGCGCAGTGAACATTCTCTTCCCGGTGGTACGGGAGCGGCGCTGGTTGCTGGCGCTGGGCTTCGGGCTGATTCACGGCCTCGGCTTCGCCGCCGTGCTCGCCGACCTGGGTCTCGACGCAGGACATCTGCTCGAAGCACTGATCGGCTTCAACATCGGCGTCGAACTCGGCCAGCTCGCCATCGTTGCCGTCGTCATGCCCGCCGTCTATCTGATGCGCAGCACTGCGTTCTACAGGCGAGTCGCGCTTCCTGCAGGTGCAACCGCAATCGGCTGCCTTGCAATCTACTGGGCAGTGACGCGCGCGTTCCCGGTGATGGTGGCCTCTACGGGCCTGCCGACCAATCCGTAGGTGAGAAGCAGTTGAGCGGCTGCGTAGGTAATCCAGACCGAGGGCCCGAGCCATTCGGCGGCCGAGAGAAATTTCCCCAGCGCGATCAGGCTGTCCGAGATCATGAAGAGGATCGCGCCGAGCGGCAGCAACGGCGATCGCATCCGCAGCGAGCACAATGCCATCACCGTGATCACCGTCATGTACGCGGTGACGGGCCATTGCAAGGCGCCGAGCACTGGCCACAGGATCGTCGCGTAGCCCACGGCAAACGCAACGATCGCTGCAAAGACGATCTTGCGACGACGCGACAGCACCGGGCTGCCGCTGCGTACGAAGATCGTCGCATAGAACACGTGCGCAATGAGAAAGCTGGCCAGACCGGGCACGAACAATCGTTCGCCGTCGATGCCGAGAAATGCATCACCCGCTGCTGAGCACAGCAACGCGGCGACAAGCAGCTTCTGCTGCGCCTGCCACGCATACCCCGCGAGCAGCACACACATCGCGGTCTTCAGCACCACCGAGCCTGGATACGGCTGCCAGGGCAGCAGCAGCGTGTACAACGCGCCTGCGGCGAATGCAGCAAAGAACAAAAGGCCGAAGCGCGTGGACGATGTCGCATTCATTGACGGAACTCCCGCTTCAGTTCGACGGAACTCTCAGTCGCTCGAGCTGCTCCAGCAGCGCCTGAGGAGACACGGGCCGGCCCAGAAAATCGCGCAGCAGTTGCGACGTTTCCTGTGTCTGTCCGCTGGCGAGCACTTTCTCCGCGAGCCACGGATACCAGCGGGCGTTGCCTGCATCGACCGATCCCAGGTTCTGCGTAATCTGCTTGCGGATATCGGCTGTGATCACGGAGCCGAGTCCATAGTTGATCATGTAGCCGGGCGAGTCGACGAGCTGCACCCGAACGGCCCACCACGAGAGCTCGGGGTGCGGCACGATGTGCAGGTAGCGATGCGTGATCTCCGTCCAGACTTCGTTCGGATTGCGCTGCGGCTCGCGCAGCATGCGCAGATCGAACAGGCCCCACGCGACATCGAGCATCACTGTAGCGTAGAGCGATCGAAGCGACCGCTCCTGGGTGGCGCTTACGCCAAGATACTTCTGTTGCCACGCCGGTTCGTAGACGCTCCAGGAAGGCACGTCCGCGAACGCCTCGTAGAACACCGCGTCACCGAGATCCATGAAGGCCGGCCGCGTACGCAATGCCATCATGTGGACGGCGTGACCGTTCTCATGAACGAGTTCATTGAGCAATCCCAATCCGCCGTGCGCGTAGTTGCCTGAGATTCTCACGAGTGTCGGTTGCCACGCTCCGTTCGCTTCGCGGCCGCGACGAACGTAATCGGTATAGGCAAGGGGAGCCTTGCCCGTGCGCGGATCGAGATCGTAGAGCACGCCCCATCGCTTCAGATCCGCGCCGAGATCGAGATAGAAGCGCTCGTTGATCGGCTGCATCGCCTCGCGTGCGATAGCCGGTCCGAGCTCACGCTCGGCGGCTCCGTGAACGAAGCGATAGTCCCAGGGCTCGATGGGTTCATCGTCAGTGACGCGGCGCCACGTATCGAGAATCTGCTCGAGCCAGCGCTCGATCCGTGCGGCGTCGGCACCGACAGTACGTGCGGCTGCATTGATCGGCGAATCTTCGGGAGACATCGCTGCGGACGTAGCTGCGATCATCCGGCGATACGGACTCTGCGGCTCGCTGTTCCCATTGAGGGATTGCCATAGCGGAACGAATGCGAAGAACAACGCCTTGCGACGCGCGGGTTCCTCCATGCGAGTCAGCAGATCGAACGCGCCGACTCGAGTCACGAGTCCGTTCTCGAACCGCAGGCTGTTCGCGAGTTCGGCGAAGCAACCATAGAGCGACTGCCTCAGCGCATCGGGCGCAAGGTCGCGTCGCTGCGCGTCACTGCAACGAGCGGTCGGCGCCATCGAATCCGGCGACGATCCCGCCGCGTCAATGGCCTCGCGCATGACCTGTGCCGCTCTCGCGTCGACGCCGGCAAGGCGATCGGCCGGGATCTTCTGCAATGACGCCAGTACCGCCGCGCGCTTTGCGGAATAACGCTCGAGCCATTGCGCGCGATCGCGTCCCTCCCACGTCGATTGCAGTCCTGAATCGATCAGCGACATGGCGCCATAGGCGTCATTCATGTCGGCGTATGCCTGCTCCGCGGCATCGAGTGAGCGATCGCCCGCCGAGCCTGTGGCGCCGAGCAGCAACAGTCCGAACAAGGATACGGTCGCGAGTCGGTTCGTTCGTCCAGCGATGCCTTCGTTCATGAATTTACGTTCGTGTAATGATTTGCCGCGATGGACGCACCCCGCGAGGGGGCCTGTAAAATGCCGAAATGAACGGATTCTTCACTGCCCGCAACATCCTCCTTGCGATCTTCCTGTCGACGGCCGTCTATGTGCAGCTGCGCGGCCGTGTGCATCACAAGTTCTCCCGCCTGATCGCCGATCACGCGAACCTGCTCGCCCCTTACAACACCCTCATGTACCTGTTCTCCGCCGTGAAGGCAAAGCCTTACGCGGACGTGGCGGAGTTTCCGGAACTGAGCAAGGTGACCGCGCAGTGGCAGATGATCCGCGAAGAGGCGCTGAAGCTGTTCGACGAGGGTTACATCCGGGCTGCGGCGAAGCATAACGACATCGGGTTCAACTCGTTCTTCCGGACGGGCTGGAAACGCTTCTATCTGAAGTGGTATGGCGACTTCCTGCCTTCGGCAGAGGCCTTGTGCCCGAGGACTGCCGCTCTGCTCGCCGACATCCCGTCGATCAATGCGGCGATGTTCACAGTCCTGCCGCCGGGCTCGCGGCTCGGCGAACATCGCGATCCGTTCGCCGGCTCGCTGCGCTATCACCTCGGTCTCGTCACGCCAAACTCCCCCGACTGTTTCATCGTCGTGGACGGCGAGCGCTACTACTGGAAAGACGGCGAAGCGGTGATGTTCGATGAAACGTACATCCACACCGCGGAGAACCGGACGGATGTCACGCGCGTGATTCTCTTCTGCGACATCGAGCGGCCGCTCTCGAATCCGGTCATGCGCTGGATCAATCGCGCCATCGGTCGGCGGATGGCCAAGGCCGCGGCGACGGAGAACGTGCCGGGCGAGCACGTCGGCGTGCTCAACCATGCCTTCGAGTACATCTACAAGATCCGCCTGCTCGGCGTGCGCATCAAGCAATGGAACAAGCCTTTCTACTATGCGCTGAAGTGGGCATTGATCGCGGGGATCCTCTACCTCCTCTTCCTCTGAAGATCCGCCGATGAACCGGTTTCCCCCAGCGCATCTTGCCGTTATCTCCTCTCTCCGCGACCCCGTCTCGTGTGTGAGACTTTCTGATTTCCAATAACGAGCACCGAACAATGGCATCGACCGAACCCGTCGCCGACCCCGTTCCAGCAAGCCGGCCGAGGGTATCGGTCGGCAAGATCATCAAGTGGGCCATCGCCCTCCTCGTGCTCGTCGGGGCCATCGCGGCCGGCGTCCACTACTGGCGGGAATCCCAGCGGTACGTCACGACGGACAATTCCTACCTGAATGCGCACATGGTCGAGATCGCCGCGCAGGTTTCGGGCCCGATCACGGCGATCCACGTGCAGGACCAGCAGACCGTCGAGGTCGGCGACGCCCTGTTCGAGATCGACGCGCGGCCCTATGAGCTCGCGCTGGCTTCCGCGGATGCGCAACTCGAAATCTCGCGCCAGTCGACGTCCCAGGAAAGCGCCGCTGTCGAGGCTGCGCGCGCCCAGGTTGCGCAACGTGGCGCGGAGCTTCGAAATGCCCAATCGAATGAGCGGCGCATCCAGGATCTCGTACAGCGCAATCTCGTCTCGCAGCAGAACGCGGAGTCGGTACGCACACAGGCTGAAACCGCGGACGCCGCGGTGAAGGCGGCAGAGGCGAATCTGTCGCAGGCAATGAGCGCACTCGGCAAGGCAGGCGATCGCAACGCTGCCGTACGCGCGGCGCTCGCGAAGCAGGATCAGGCCAAACTCGATCTCGACTACACCAAGATCATCGCTCCCACCGGCGGACTGATCGCCAACTTCACGCTGCGGCCCGGCAGCACGGTCCAGAAGGAAGTGCCGCTGTTCACGATCATCAGCGACGAAGAGTACTGGGTGGATGCGAACTTCAAGGAGACCGAGCTCGATCGCATCAAGGTGGGACAGAAGGCCCGCGTCATCGTCGACATGTACCGCAATCATCCGTTCGACGGCGAAGTGGAAAGCCTGAGCGGCGGCAGCGGCCAGGCGTTCTCGCTCCTGCCGGCGCAGAACGCGACCGGCAACTGGGTAAAGGTGACCCAGCGCGTGCCGGTGAAGATCAAGATCCTCAATCCTGACCCGGCGTATCCATTGCGCGTCGGCACGACGGCGACCGTCCGCGTGAGCGTGGAGTAGGTATGTATCAGAAGATACTGCTCTGCTACGACGGCACGGTCGAAGGCCGGCGTGCCCTGCGACAGGGCGCCGAGGTCGCGATGGCAATGAAGTCGCGCGCCTATCTGCTCGCGATCTGCCGCAACATGGTCGCGACCGCCGTGCCCGAAGGCGTGACGCCCGAGCTCATCGCAACCGAGCAAGGCACGGCGCAGCAGCTGCTGACCGAAGGTATCCAGTGGCTGCGCGATCACGACGTCGAGAGCGAAGGTTCGCTGATCTACGGCGATCCGCTGATTCACATTCCTGAAGTGGCTACGCGGATCGGCGCTGATCTCGTGGTTGTCGGCTATCGCTATCGCAGTCGTTTCGCGCGCTGGTGGAGCGAGTCGGAAGAGATTTCGCTGCTTCACAAACTCAACTGCAGCATCCTCGTCGCGGTCGCGACGCCGAACTCGTGAGCGCGACAGCTTCAACAGTGCATTCGCCGCCCGTCGCCACAGCGGGGCGCTTCATGATCACGCTGGCCGTGATGTCGGCAACGCTGATCCAGGTGCTCGATACCACGATCGTCAACGTTGCCCTGCCCCACATGCAGGGCGAGCTCGGCACGACATCCGACCAGGTGAGCTGGGTGCTCACGAGCTATCTCGTGTCGGCGGCGATCTGCATGCCGCTCACCGGCTACTTCGCCGACACGCTCGGACGCAAACGCTTCCTGCTGATCTGCATCGGCGGCTTCGTCATTGCATCGGCGCTTTGCGGCGTTTCGCAGAACCTTACGCAGATCGTGCTCTTCCG
This sequence comes from Povalibacter uvarum, assembly GCF_014202975.1. Lineage (GTDB taxonomy): Bacteria > Pseudomonadota > Gammaproteobacteria > Steroidobacterales > Steroidobacteraceae > Steroidobacter > Steroidobacter uvarum. Next base: position 314,424 of record NZ_JACHHZ010000005.1, on the reverse strand, counting down.
CCTGCTGCAGGGAGTCTTCGGCGCCGCCCTCGTGCCGCTGTCGCAGGCGATCATGGCCGATGCCTATCCGCCGGAAGAACGCGGCAAAGCGATGGCGATCTGGGGCATGGGTGTAATGGTGGGCCCCGTGCTGGGGCCCACGCTCGGCGGCTGGCTCACCGAGATCGCAAGCTGGCGCTGGACCTTCTATATCAACGTGCCGGTCGGCGCGCTCTCGCTCTTCCTCGCGAGTCAGTTCGTCCCGGACACTGACCGGCGCGAACGGCGCATGGACTGGAACGGTTTCGGCATGCTCGCGATCGGCGTCGCGGGCCTGCAGTACATGCTCGACCGCGGCAACCAGCAGGACTGGTTCGACGCGGACGACATCCGCATCTCGGCGGTCCTCGCGGTGATCGGCATCGCGTGTTTCGCGTTCTACAGTTTTCGCCAGGGCGAGAAGGCGATCTTCGATATCCGCATCTTCAAGGACCGGAACTTCGCGATGTCATGCCTCATCATGGCAGCGATGGGTCTCGGCATGTTCGGCGGCCTCGTGCTGCAACCGATCCTCCTCGAAGGACTGCTCGGCTATCCGATCGTCACGACCGGCATCGTCATGGCACCCCGCGGCATCGCGACCGCCATCACCATGATGTTCGTGGGAAGGCTCGTCAGCGTCATCGATGCGCGACTGCTCGTGCTGGTCGGCATCGGCTTCAGCGCGCTCGGCTCGTGGATGATGACCTTCTACTCACTCGACATCACGACCATCAACATCGTCGTCCCGGCGTTCATCCAGGGCATCGGCCTCGGACTGATCTTCGTGCCGCTGTCCACCATCGCGTACGCAACGATGGATCGCTCACGGATGGCCGAGGCCGCCGGCATCTACAGCCTGATCCGCACGATCGGTTCGGCAATCGGCATCTCGATCGCGACCACGGTTCTCACTCACCAGACACAGGTGATCTGGAACGAACTGGGTGCGCACATCAACGTCTATCGCGATGCAGTGGGCGAGTACCTGCGTCAACTGCATCTCTCACCGACCGATCCTCGCGGCCTCGCCGTCCTGGCCCGACAGGTCGCGCAGCAATCGCAGATGGGAGCGATGCTGGATGTGTTCAAGCTGATTACGGTCAGTTACGTCTTCATGCTGCCGCTGCTGCTGCTGTTGCGGAAGCCCACGAGGCCAGCAGGGTCTACGCCGCACGCGGCGGCGGAGTGACCCGTCATTCCCGCGCACCTCGTCATTCCCGCGAACGCGGGAATGACCCGGTAGAGCTATCGCAGCTCGACCGTTTTGCCACCGATCGTGATCCTCTCCGCCCTCATCTCGCTCTTGTCCTGTAGATGGACGTAGCCTTCGACCTTCGCTTCGGTGGACGGCTGCAGCATTTCGCGGGTCAGGCCCCGACTCTCCATCCGGCCTGGGGGAGCGAGCACGACATTCCAGGTAGCATCCGCGGTCTTCAGTGCAATGGAGCCGTGCGGATTGCCGTAGGACGACGACTCGATCGTGCCTTCGAGAGGAACGAGCTTGCTGTCGTAGCCGCTCCAGCCGTGATGGGCGGCGGCAGCGACGGCGAACGCGCCCAGGATGCAAGCAAGAACTGTCTTGGGTATGACGTTGTCCCCACGCACATCGTCATTCCCGCGCAAGCGGGAATCCATGCCTTCTGCCAAGATGGATTCCCGCTTGCGCGGGAATGACGGGGCGATACGCACGGTTTTCATGACGACTCCTCCAGCAACGGCAGTATCTGCGTAAATTGCGGTACCCGAGTTCCGGTTCCTCGAATCCGATCCATGAAGCGCATCGCCAACCATCCCCCGCGCGACCTCTTTTCCGACGCCGCTTCCTCTGCAACGGAGACTCTGGGGCCCGGTGCGACGATCCTACGCGGATTCGTTCGCGGGCAGGAATCCGCGCTGCTCGGGGAAGTTGCGAAGATCGTGGCCCTCTCGCCCTTTCGACATCTGGTGACCCCGGGCGGGTTTCGTATGTCCGTCGCGATGACGAACTGCGGCGAAGTCGGCTGGGTGTCCGATCGAACGGGTTATCGCTACGACCCGATGGATCCCGAGACCCGCCGACCGTGGCCTGCACTGCCTGACGCATTCCTGGGCCTGGCGCTCACGGCCGCCGCGCGTGCTGGATTCGACCACTTCGTGCCCGACGCGTGCCTCATCAATCGTTATGAGCCCGGCACGAAACTCTCGCTGCATCGCGACTACGACGAACGCGATGTCGCTGCGCCGATCGTGTCGGTCTCCATCGGAGTGCCGGCCACGTTTCAATGGGGTGGATTGAAACGCAACGATCGCACCCGGCGTGTGCGGCTCGAGAGCGGCGATGTCGTCGTATGGGGCGGTGAATCGCGCTTCGTGTATCACGGCATCGCAGCGCTCGCGGAAGGCGATCATCCCGCCACCGGACCGCTGCGCATCAATCTCACCTTCCGCAAAGCGCGGTAGCCCACAAGCAAGCCGGCTCAGCCGTGTGCAATGCACGGCCGGGAACCTTTCGCTCTCGTGATGGCATTGAACTTTCGCAGGCACCGCCGTTACCCACGCGCACGCCACGAGGTTTGTGTGATCGCAACCGTCTCGCCGAGTACAGACACGCCGCGCATATCCTGGCCGGACAGCGAACTGGTCGCCGCTGCTCAACGCAACGATGCGAAAGCATTCGAAACGTTGATGCGACGCTACAACCGCCGACTGTTCCGCGCCGCCCGCAGCGTGCTGCGCGATGACGATGCCGCGGAAGACGCCGTGCAGGAAGCCTACCTACGCGCCTTCTCGAATCTCGACAGCTATCGACCGATCGGCAGCTTTGCCGCGTGGCTGACCCGCATCGTCATCAACGAAGCGTTGCTGCAGAAGCGACGCAACCGTCGCGAGATGGTGTCACTCGACCAGCTCGACGACGACGTCACCGACGCGGCGCATCACTCGCTGGCCGACTGGCTCTCCACGCCCGACAGCTCCAATGCCGCGAGCGCACGCCAACTGCTGGAGCTCGCCGTCGATGCGTTGCCCGAGGCGTTCCGGCTCGTCTTCGTGCTGCGCTCCGTCGAGCAACTGAGCATCGCCGAAACGGCCCAGTGCCTTGAGATCAGTGAAGCGACGGTGAAGACCCGCCTGCATCGCGCGCAGATTCGCCTGCGCGAAGACATCACACGACGACTGCAGAACGAACAACTCACGCTGTTCGAGTTCGGCGGTCAGCGCTGCGATCGCATCGTTGTCGCCGTACTGCATCGACTGCAGCCATTGCGCACCTGAGCGCACGGATGATTGCGTCGACCGACGCGGAGGATGCCCCATGAAACTGCCTCGGCACATCGCAATGATTTCGATCGGCCTGCTTTCCGGCATCGGCATGGATGCATCAGCGGGTGACTCGCACGACTTCGCCACCGAGATTCATGCGTTCCGCCAGATCTCGGAGGGACGGCAAACCTTCCGCTACGCCACGTTCGGCGACGAGGAATTCTGGGGCGACGTACTGGGATTGCATCTGGCCATCGCAGGCGCGGCGAACGGCGGTGTGGGACCTGGCGTCAGCCCACGAACCGCGCTCGCAGTCGGACTGAAAGTGGACTCCGAAGCACTGCCGAAACGTGTGCAACGCGCATTGCGTGCGGGCGCTCTCAATCTCGACGATCCGGCCGTGACACTCGATCTGCTGCGGCTCAACGCGGTCGTTGGCGTGACGGGGTTCTTCGACGATGCCAATCGATTGCGTTCCGTCGGTATTCAGTGCGCGCTGTGTCATTCCGTCGTCGATGACTCTTTTGCGCCCGGCATCGGCCAGCGACGCGACGGCTGGGCCAATCGCGATCTGAACGTCGGCGCCATCATCGGGCTGGCACCGCGCCTAGAGCCCGTCGCGCAACTCCTCGGCGTCGATGTCGCGACCGTGCGCGCGGTCCTGGCTTCGTGGGGTCCGGGAAAGTTCGACGCCGAGCTGTTCCTGGACGGCAAGGCGTTCCGGCCCGATGGCCGATCCGCCGCCACTCTCATTCCGCCGGCGTTCGGCCTCGCTGGCGTGAACCTGCACACGTGGACAGGCTGGGGCTCGGTGACGCACTGGAACGCCTTCGTCGCGAACCTCGAGATGCACGGGAAAGGCACGTTCTACGATCCGCGACTCGACGATGCGACGAAGTTCCCGATCGCCGCCCGCGAGGGCTTCGGTCATATCACGGCGACGGAAGATCAGATCACGCCGGCGCTCGGCGCGTTGCATTTGTATCAGCTCGCGCTCGCCGCGCCGCGCCCGCCTCGCGGCAGCTATAACGCCAATGCGGCAGCGCGAGGCAAGACGCTGTTCAACGGTAAAGCCGAATGCTCGACGTGCCACGTACCACCGATTTTCACTGAGCCCGGCTACAACATGCACACGCCGGAGGAGATCGGCATCGATTCCTTCCAGGCGGATCGTGCGCCCGATGGCCGCTATCGCACGGCGCCGCTCAAAGGACTGTGGACTCACACTCGCGGCGGCTTCTACCACGACGGTCGCTTCGCAACGCTCGGTGATGTGATCGCGCACTACGATGGGACTTTCGGGCTTGGCCTCAGCGCAGGGGAAAAGCGCGATCTGGCCGAGTACTTGAAGTCACTGTAGGCAGCACAGAGAGGAGACCAGGAGTTTCCACCGGGGGTACGGGGCGAACACGGGGAAGAAGCGATGAGGTCTCCGAACAGATATTCGGCTCTCTTCTAACCCCGTGGCTCCCGCGCACCCCGTGGAGAATCCCGGCCCTTTGTTCTGGTCCTTCTTCCACGCAGAACAACCCCAAGCAAACAAGACTTCACAAACGCCTCGACCCGAAGGCGATACCGTCGGCACAAGACCGCGAGCAGCATCGCGGCATTCCGGGGGATCGCTTCATGTCGTTCATTCGTCCGCTTGCTCTCGTCGCTGCGACTGCTTTTGTCGCTGGTTGCTCGCAGAAGGCTCCGCCGCCACCTCCCGATCCACTGGTTCGCACCATCGACGCCGGCACGGTTCGCGGCGTAGAGCAGCCGAACGGCAGCCTTGCCTGGCTCGGGATTCCTTTTGCAAAGCCGCCCGTGAATGAGTTGCGGTGGCAGGCGCCGCAACCTGTTGCTCCCTGGCAGGGCGTCTTCGAAGCGAATCAGAAGCTGCATGTTTGCCCGCAGTTCGTGTCGCCGCTGACGCAAGGTGTTCCCGACACGGATGGCGACGGCATCGTCGGCGAGGAGGACTGTTTGTACCTCAACGTGTTCGCACCTGCGAACGCGAGCGCCGAGAAGCCCCTGCCCGTGATGTTCTGGATCTTCGGCGGCGGCAACAACAGCGGCTATGCCGCCGACTACAACGGTTCGACGCTGGCAAAGACCCACGACGTCGTCGTGGTGACCGTGAACTACCGCCTTGGATCGCTCGGATGGTTCCGTCATCCGGCGCTGCATTCGAGCGGGCCTGAAGGCGCAGCGCGATCCGGCAACTGGGCCGATCTCGACCTGCAGCTGGGATTGAAGTGGGTGCAGACCAACGTCGCGAAGTTCGGCGGCGACCCGGGCAACGTCACCATCTTCGGCGAGTCCGCGGGCGGCCTGAATGTGATGAGCCTCGTGATCTCCCCGCCGGCGAAGGGACTCTTCCACAAGGCGATCGTCCAGAGCGGCGGCCTGCGTACGACGTCTGTCGCATCCGCCGTCAATTTCACGGATGACGCGGAAGCAGGCTCCGCATTCAGCAGTCGCGAGATCGTGAACAAGATCCTGATCCGCGACGGCAAGGCGGCGGATGGTGCCGCCGCGAAGAAACTCCAGATGGAAATGACGGATGCGCAGGTCAGCGAACTGCTGCACGCGCAATCAGTCACGGATTTCCTGAAGCTCTACAACCCGTCGGGCGCACGGAATTACCCGTCCACGCAGAAGATCGCGGACGACACAGTCTTCCCATCGCGCAGTGTTCGCGAAGTGCTGGCGTCGGGTGAGTTCAATCGCGTGCCAATCATCCTCGGCACCAATCGCGACGAACGTCGCATCTACATGTATAGGCTGCCGCGCTGGCAGGCCGTCATGAAGAAGTCGCCGGCTGACTATACGAAGTACGCGAACTATCCCAGCCTGCAGTGGAAGTACACCGGCGTGGATTCACTCGCACGCGGCATCAGCCCGCATGAGCCGGCGGTCTACGCATACCGGTTCGACTGGGACGAGAGCGGCAAGGTGGGCGACGTCGACCTTTCCGTGGCGGTGGGTGCGGCGCACTCCACCGAGATCGCCTTCGCCTTCGGCGAATGGACCATCGGCTTCCTTCCGCCCGAGGCAATGTACCCCCAGGAACGCCACGCTGCCCGCGATGCCCTCTCGAAGAGCATGATGTCCTACTGGGCGAACTTCGCGTATACCGGCAACCCCGGCAAGGGTCGCGACGGTAGTGAAGTCGAGTGGGCCGCATGGAAGAATGGGGCCGGTGAACCGAAGACCCTGATTCTCGACACTCAGGAAGGCGGCGGTATCCGCATGATGGCCGACGAGGTCGTCGAGACCAGCGTCAAGCAGCAGATGCTCGCCGACCGGTTCGACGATCAGCAGCTTCACTGCGAGGCGTATGCACTCGCCTTCCTGTCGACGGAACAGTTCGACAAGAAGGAATATGCGGCGCTCGGCGGCAAGGGCTGCAGGCAGTACCCGCCGGAGAGCTTCAAACCCAGCTTCTGAAACGAGGAGAATTTGCATGCGCCTGACTGCACTTGTGTTGTTCTCGCTGTTCGCCGCGAGCGCACACGCCATCGACTGCGCCTCTTCCGACATCAACCAGAGCCAGCGCCGACTGCTGGGGCCGGCCGAGAACATCTGCCAGACGTATGGAGGCAAGGTGCTGCTGGTGACGAATGTCGCGAGCCACTGCGGATTCACCAAGCAGTACGACGGGCTCGAGAAGCTCTACAAGACTTACGAAGCGAAGGGTCTCGTCGTGCTCGGCTTCCCTTCGGGCGATTTCGCCGGACAGGAGTTCGAAGACGAAGCCGAGATCGCCAAGTTCTGCAAACAGAACTTCGGCGTCACTTTCCCGATGTTCAGCAAGTCGTCGGTGAAGGGCGATGCCGCGAATCCGCTGTTCAAGGGACTGAGCGCGAAGACAGGCAAAGAGCCAGCGTGGAACTTCACCAAGTACCTGGTCGGTCGCGATGGCAAAGTCATTGCGCACTTCGGCACCAAGGTCGAACCGGACAGCCCGGAGATCACGAAGGCGATCGAAGCGGCGCTGGCGAAGGGATAGCGAGCGTCGCGTCTGGTTCTGGTCCGTATCTGGTTGTGGGTCCGGCTTCAGCCGGACGTCATCGCCGCTAGGCGATCTCGCATCGGATCGCCTGCGGCGATGACGTCCGACTAAAGTCGGACCCACAGTCAGAGCGGCCGCAACCAAACCGCAACAGCGAAGCATTACCTCGGCGGCGGCCACCTGAAGTGTGCGTCGCCCCGATATTCCGGCGAGTCGATGTCGCTCACGGAAAAATAGACCCGGCTCCCCGCCATCTCGACCGCCTGCTTCCGCGCCCGCACGGAGACCCCCGCCAGATCCACCCTGCTGTTCGAAGCACGAACAGCAGTGTCACCAGCAATCGTCATTCCTGTTCCCATCACCGACGCGTTCGACGCCTGCAATGCCACTGCATCCGCGTCGATCGCGACCTGTACGAGATCCACGGATCCACCTTCCACCACGAGCTGTTTCAGGAACGCGCGCTCGATGCGGGCGTTCGCGCAGTTGGTCAGTGAGAGGCGATCGAACGTTCCAGTGTAGGTCGCACCGGGTTGGTCCTTGCAACTGACATCGCCTTGCGTCTTGTCGCGGACGTGCACCTGCCGCGGCTGCAGGGGCGAGCCCAGCGCGCTGAGCAACAGTCGACTCGTCGCTTCAGGCCGCTCGACAGCCGGCATGTGCTGCGCGCCCTCGACGATCTGCAATCGCGCATCAGGCATGCGCGCCAACAACACCTGTCCGGTTCGCAACGGCGTCACCGTGTCGTTCTGGCCCCAGATCAAGGTCGTCGGTGCGCGCACATTGCGTATCGCCGCAGTGAAATCGTGCTCGACCAGACCGAGCGCGGCATCAGCATTCAACGGCATTCCGAGCACGGCGTTGCGAACGGCAGGAATCGCGAGCAATTGCGAGCTCGCGTCGACCTGGTCTTCGAGCAGATCGATCCATGCATCCCCGCGGCCCTGACCGAGAAGACCCATGACGCCATCGAGTGTCGCCGAGCGATTGGCTTGCAGAAGCTGTCGCGCGAAGACCTGCTTCTGCAATACACCCGCGACATCGATCAAGACGAGCCTGTCGACGCGTGTCGGATGTCGATCGGCGAAGAAGAGGCTGACCGCAGCGCCAAGAGAATGCCCAACGACATGAAAGTGAGTCAGCTCGAAGCGCTCAGTCACTTCGTCCAGTGCCTTCGCCAGACCGTCGAAGGAGTATCCGCCCGAGAGTGCCGCGGAATTGCCGAATCCCGGCAAGTCGAGCATGACGAGGTGAAACTGCTCCGCCAGCGTCGGGTACACATACCTCCAGTCCCGATGCGCGTTGCTGCCGAGCCCGTGAACCAGGAGCACCGATGGCTTCGACTTGTCCGGGGTTTGCGCCGCGAGCACATGACCGCCTGATCTCAGCCGGATGCAAGCGTAGTCCAGCCCCGGCAGCCGTGTGAATGCAGCGTCGGTTGCACACGGCGCAAGCGATGATTGCGCAATTGCCGGCGCGCAGCCCATCGCCAGCAAACCGAGAATCAGGTGACGAATAGAACGTAGCAGACGAATCAAGAGATGCCCTCGAAGCCGCGGATGCCGGCCCGTCGCGGATGGGACGTTTCGTGGGGACATGGAGTTCCGCAGCCCTGTGTTTCCCTCATTGGCGGGCGATGCGCTTTATCGCAGAATCCCGCCGGTCATACCGATACCGGGCGATATCCGGAAGATGCCCGCACCAGGAGCGAAGTCGTGATCACCCTCATCGGCATCTCGGGCAGTCTGCGACGCCAGTCGCTCAACAGCGCCCTGCTGCGCGCCGCGGCAGGCATGATGCCGGACGGATCGACGCTCGAGATCGCGGACATCAGCGGTATTCCCCTTTACAACGGCGACGTCGAAAGCGAGGGCATGCCCGACGCGGTGACGACGCTCAAGGACCGGATCGCCTCCTCCAGCGGATTGTTGCTCGTCACGCCCGAGTACAACAACTCGATTCCGGGCGTCCTGAAGAACGCGATCGACTGGCTCACGCGGCCGTCGGACGACATCGCGCGCGTATTTCACGGACGGCCTGTCACGATCATCGGCGCATCGCCCGGGCCCTACGGGACGCTGCTTTCCCAGAATGCGTGGCTGTCGGTACTGCGGACATTGCGAACCGACCCCTGGCTCGAAGGGCGCCTTGCCGTTGCACGCGCGAACACCGCCTTCAACGACAAAGGCGAACTGGTCGACGATAAAGTCCGCGGCCAGCTGCGACAGTTCATGGAAGGCTTCGTGCAGTACGTCAGCGAGAGAGCTGGCCGATAAGCGCCGTTGCATGGCGCGGCAAGCCTCATCGGGCAAAGTGGTTTACGCCGCGCTGCTCGGCAACGCGCTGATTGCCGCAACCAAATTCGGCGCCGCCGCATGGACCGGCAGCTCGGCGATGCTGAGCGAAGCCGTGCACTCCCTGGTCGACACGAGCAACGAACTGCTGTTGCTCTACGGCATGCATCGCGCGAAACGCCCGCCGGATCTCGCGCATCCGTTCGGTCATGGCCGCGAGCTTTACTTCTGGAGCTTCATCGTCGCGCTGATGGTGTTTGGTGTCGGCGCGGGCGTGTCGCTCTACGAAGGCATCAGCCACATTCGCAATCCCGTGGAAATGGAAAGCCCGCTGGTCAACTACGCGGTGCTCGCTCTCTCCTTCGTATTCGAGTCGGGTTCGTGGTGGGTGGCCTTCCGGGAATTCCGGGCGGCGAAGGGACGGCGCAGCTACCTCGAAGCCGTTGGGGTGGCGAAGGACCCGACGACCTTCACCGTTCTGTTCGAGGATTCCGCAGCGCTCGTGGGCCTGCTGATTGCGTTCATCGGGATCGCGTGCGCACACGCATTCGACATGCCGATGCTGGACGGGGCCGCTTCCATTGGCATCGCGCTCGTCCTGGGCATGGCGGGCATCGTGCTGGCCCGGCGCACCAAGGAACTTCTCATCGGCGAAGGCGCCTACCCGGAACTGCAACGTTCGATCCTCGACATCGCAGCCGCGCAGCCCGGCGTGGCGAGCGCGAACGGCGTGATCACCACGCAACTCGGACCGAATCAGGTGATCGCGATGCTGAGTGCCGAATTCGAGGATCGGCTGACGACACCCGAAATCGAAGAATGCGTCAGGCAGCTCGAAGCGTCAGTAAGAGCAGCGTATCCGGAGATTACTGGGCTCTTCGTGAAACCGCAGACGGAAGCGGCTTGGAAATCCCGGCGTGCGGCGATGGAGGCGGCGAGCCTCGACTAACATATAGTTTACTATTTTGGCCATTTTGGTAAAGTATATGTATGCCGAAATCATCGCCCACTTTGCTCGCCCTGCCACCCGTCGCCGCTCAGGCTCTGCGCGCGCTGGGTGAGAACCTCGCGATTGCACGCACCCGGCGGCACGAATCGCAGCGCACCTGGGCCGCAAGGCTCGGTGTCTCCGTGCCGACCTTGATCCGGCTCGAACGTGGCGATCCCGCCGTCAGTGCCGGTATCTATGCAACCGCCCTCTGGCTGATGGGCACCGTCGAGCGCCTGCCCACCCTGGCCGCGCCGGAGGCAGATCGCGGAGCACTCGAGTCTGATGTTCGCGATGCCATCAAGCGGCGAGCGGTCCGCTCGACTGCGTCCGTCGAAGGCCGCCTCGACCGCAAGAAAAGATCGCCGCGAGCCTGACACGTGGCGTACTCACCGGGAGAACAATTGCACCTGTGGCTGCTCACGCTGCCGCAGGAGCCCGTGCTCGTCGGCGAACTCCGGCTGATGCGGTCGAACCAGGGCGTGTCGCTGCGTTACGCCGATACGTGGATCGAGAACGGTTTCCCGTTGAGTGAAGACCTGCCCCTCATCACGCAGGAGTTTCTGCCGACGGATAAAGGCACTGCCGCCGGCGCCATCGACGACGCACGCCCTGATCGTTGGGGCGAGCAGGTCATCCGCTTCATCGACAAGCCGCCGCGGCTGTCTCTGCTCGAGTTCCTCTACTTCGCCGGCGAAGATCGTTTCGGCGCGCTCGGCGTATCCACTTCGGCGACGGAATACGTGCCGCGCACGCTGGGTCCGTTGCCGACGCTGCGGGAGGCCGATGAGATACACGAACTGGTGCAGAAGGTGCTTGCCAACGAGCCAATACCGCAAGCACGCAAGCGCCTGATCTCCCCAGGCGTCACGCTGGGCGGCGCGCGTCCAAAAGCATTGATCGACATCGACGGCGAGCAATGGGTCATCAAGTTCTCCCCAGGCGATCCGGCCGACACCCCGCTCATCGAACATGCAAGCATGACGCTCGCAGCGAAGGCCAGGATTCACGTTGCCAGAACGATGCCCGTACGACTTGCCGACGGCCATGCCGTCGCCATCAAGCGCTTCGATCGCAGCGGCAAGCGGCGCCTGCATTGCCTGTCCGCCCACGTTGCCCTGCGCGCCGCCGCGGAACGCTTCGGCTATCCGGAGCTGGCGCAATTGCTGCGCCGTCGCGGCGTGATCGAAAAGGATCGCTACCTCGCCGATATGCGCGAGCTCTTCCGCCGCATGGTCTTCAACATCCTGATCGACAATACCGATGATCATGAGAAAAACCATGCGCTCGTCATGAGCGACGCACAGCAGTACCAGCTCTCGCCCGCCTACGACGTGCTGCCGTCCGGCCAGGCGCTCGGGTTCCAGCAGATGCGCGTAGGCGAGCAGGAAGCGGATTCGACGATCGAGAACGCACTATCGATGTCACGCCTGTTCTCGCTTACTCCAGACCAGGCGGTGAAGGAGATACGCACAGTCGCGCGCGTCGTCGACGGATGGCAGGCACACTTCCGCAGCGAAGGCGTATCGAAACGGGACATCGAACTGTATGCGGAGCAGATCGACCGGGAATTTCTCCGGGGCCAGAGAGATGAACACGTGACTTGATCGCCGTCCGGCCGACTCCCGCCGCCGCTGGACTCAGCCCCCGTCCAGTTCGGCGTAGTGCCTGAAGATCCCTTGCTGGTTGAAATCGATCCGACGCTCCGAACGCAGGTAAGCGGCGATGCGCGGCTCGTTTTCGATGCGGTCATGGAGCGCGACCACGCCGGGATATTTCGACTCGATCGCGCGCATCCTCCGCGGGAAGGCGTAGCGCAGCCCTGCCACCACCTGGAACAGCGACAGATCGGCGTACGTGAGGGTGTCGCGGACGAGTAGTCCGCTCCTGCCGCTGTTGTGAGTGATCACGCGCTCGAAGTAGCCGAGGAACTTGGTCATTCGATGCTCGCGAAAATCCGTCGCGCGCCGCTTCGCCTCCTCGCGCTGGTCTTCGTAGTACAGCCCGACCCCGATCGGATGATGCGCGTCATGAGCCTCGACAACGAAGTCCGCCAGCGTGAGCTGCAGCTGATGAGTCCACAGCTCACCGGGCTCATCCTTCGGCGCCAGCGCATGATGGCGGCCGAGAAACAGCAGAATGTTCGCCGTCTGCCCGATCAGCCTGATGCCAGCCTTGAGCCACGGCGGCGCAAAGGGAGGATGGACGAGATCGCTTCGGCCCATCGCATTGATCAGTGCCTCCTCACCTCCCCGTTCATCCCCCGGCTGTCGCGCAACATCGATGTACTCGACACCGGCGTACTCGAGCGCGAGACGGACATATTCGCCGCGGCCCTGGATGGTGGGCCAATAGTGGAGTTCGTACATTTGCGGACGCTTGGGGGAAACACTGCGATGAGGGGATGACGAATGATCATCCCGCTTTTCGGTGTCCCCGGCGATGCGCACCTTCCTCGATCTCCTCGAGGATCTTCGCGCAGAACGCATCGAGATCGTCCGGATTGCGGCTCGTGACGATGCCGCGGTCCACGACCACTTCCTTGTCGACCCGGTTGCCGCCGGCGTTCTTCACGTCCGTCCTGATCGACTTGTACGAGGTCACGTTGCGGCCGCGAACGGCGTCGAGCTCGACGAGCAGCCAGGGCGCATGACACGCCGCAGCGACGATCTAGAAACGACCGTCACCTCCGCGGCACCTGGAGCTCGGATTGCTCGAAACCGTGTGTAGCGAGAATGGCTACTTTTGCGCTGCGAATCGCTGTCATGGCGCATCTCCTCATCAATCATCGTGAGTGGAGGCAAGGCCCCGCTCAGCGACAGTGTCCCCGGCGATTGCGCATCGGCATACTAGCCGCGCCCGAACAACCCGGCCTCAAGGAGAACAACGATGCGGAGTTTCAACCGCGCAGCCACTGTATGCATCCTGGCAGCATCCGTGCTGGCGGCCTGCAGTAAACAGGCGCCGCCAGCAGCCGAACCGGCCGCGAAAATCGAGCCGCCCGCGACGTATTCCGCGAGTGCGTTCTTCACGACGACGTCGTACTCGATCGCCGGCGGATTCGCGTGGTCGCCTGATGACAAGTCACTGCTGATCAGCTCGGACGAAAGCGGGATCTTCAACGCGCACTCGATCGCGGCTGCCGGCGGCGCGAAAACACCGCTCACGACTTCCACGGTTGAATCGACGTTTGCCGTCTCCTTCTTCCCCGGGGATGCGCGCGTTCTGTATACCGCCGATCAGGGTGGCAACGAGCTTACGCATCTCTACGTGCGCGAAGCGTCCGGCGAAACGCGCGATCTCACGCCGTCGAAGAAGGCGAAGGCGGGATTCGTCGGCTGGGCGGCGGACGACAGCTACTTCAACGTCGTCACGAACGAGCGCGATCCGAAAACCTTCGATCTCTATCGCTACGCCACGACCGACTACAAGCGAACGCTCGTCTACAGGAACGACGAGGCGTTCCAGATCGGCGCCGTATCGCCTGACGGCCGCTGGCTTGCGCTGGTGCGCCCGCTGACCAGCGCGAACTCCGACATCTACCTGCTCGATCTGCAGGAGAAGAAGGGCAAGCCGAAACTGATCACGGAGCATCAGGGCAACGTGTCGTACGGCACCTACGAGTTCACTCGCGACAGCAAGCAGCTGGTCTTTGCGACCGACGAGCACGGCGAGTTCGTCCAGGCCTGGAGCTACGACGTCGCATCGGGCCAGAAGACGCCCCTGGTGCAGGAGAACTGGGACGTCGCATTCGTCACCTACTCGCGAACCGGGAATTTCCGCGTGTGGGGCGTGAATCAGGATGCGCGCACAGCGGTTCACATCCTGAACCAGCGCACGGGCAACAAGGTGTCGCTGCCGGATCTGCCGCAAGGCGATATTGCTCAGATCCGCTTCTCGCGCGATGAAACGAAGCTGGCGCTGATGCTGAGCTCCGACACGTCGCCGAACGATGTGTACGTCGTCGATCTCGCGCACGGGCGAAGCGAACGCCTCACGAAGGCATTGAATCCCGAGATCAAGGAATCGGACCTCGTTGCAACCGAGGTCGTCCGTTACAAGAGCTACGACGGACTCGAGATCCCCTCGATCCTGTATCGCCCGAAGATCGCGTCGGCAACACAGCGCGTTCCCGCACTCGTGTTCGTCCACGGCGGTCCTGGCGGTCAGAGCCGCACGGGCTATTCGGCGATGATTCAGCACCTCGTGAATCACGGCTACGCGGTACTCGCGGCGAACAACCGCGGCTCGTCGGGTTACGGCAAGACCTTTTTCCATGCCGACGACAAGCGCCATGGCGATGTCGATCTCAAGGACATCGTGCAGGCGAAGCAGTACCTCGCATCGCTCGACTGGGTCGATGGCGAACGCATCGGCATCATCGGCGGCTCTTATGGCGGCTACATGGTCGGCGCGGCACTCGCCTTCTCCCCCGAAACCTTCGACGTCGGCATCAACATCTTCGGCGTGATGAACTGGGTGCGCACGCTGAACAGCATTCCGCCGTGGTGGGAATCGCAGAAGAAGGCGCTTTACGACGAGATGGGCGATCCCGCTACCGACGCCGAACGCCACCGCGCAATCTCACCGCTGTTCCATGCGAAGAACATCAAGGTCCCGCTGCTGGTCGTCCAGGGCGCAAACGACCCGCGCGTCCTTCAAGTGGAAAGCGACGAGATCGTTGCTGCCGTAAAAGCGAATGGAGTGCCGGTCGAGTACGTGATCTTCCCGGACGAAGGGCACGGATTTGCGAAGAGGGAGAACAGGATCAAGGCGTCGGAAGCGTTTGTGGCGTTCCTGGATCAGTACCTGAAGACGAAGCCGGCGGGAGAGGGATAAGAAGGCTATGAGCGGCGAGCTGTGAGCGATGAGCCAGAGGCAGACATGAAGGGACTTCTCCCTTCTGGCTCGCCGCTCATCGCTCGCAGCTCGCAGCTCTACTCCACCATCATCCTCAACCTCTCATCCGCATCTCTCGCAATCAGCCTCAGCACTCGAATCACTCCCTTGAATCTCGCAGCGAAGAGCACTGCGGGATCTTCGATGTGTTCGCGCGCCGGAATCCAGCTGTAGCTTGCCGCGGCGAAGTCGAGTTGGCGCATGGCCTTGTCGAGGCGCTTGCGCACATCGCGCGGGAGTACGCGGCTGAACACCACGCTCAAGCGATCGAAGCGTGCGCGCATGTCGCGTAGCGCGTTTTCGAACAGCGGAGCGAAGCGTTGATAGTTTTCCGGGGAGTACTCGGGAATCCATTTCGCGAGCATCAGGTCCCACACGTCGCGGTACTCGGCCGACGTAGCCTCGGGCAATGCGTGACCCGAGAGATGAATGAAGTGCGCCTTCCACAGATGACATTCCTGTCGCACCTGGAGCATCGCTTCGAGGAAGGTTTCGAAAGGATCGGAGGAAAGCCGCCGCGGCGAATTCGTCCCTGACTGAATCTGGATCGCAAGTTCGCTGCTGAGATTCGCGGCCATTCCCTTCCTCCCGATTCTTATTGTGCCTGCCGGTAACACCGCCAGCCTGCGAGTACGTTAGCGCGGCAAATCCCTGTCAGCCAAGCAGAATTTCATTGGCCATAGGACGTAATCCGGCCGCCCCTGGCTGAACCGTAACTGACTGAAATCGTTCAGCTTCAAATCAGGCCCGGCGCGCAATAGTGCGCCCAAGCCGGCTGCTCCGGCGCTCGAGGAGACGAAGATGAACCGCCTGATTGCCGCTGCTCTCGTCACTGCCACCGCTTTCACGAGCCTGGTGGGAACCGCTGCAATGGCCGATTCCAGGGATCGCGACCGCGGCCACGACCAGCGTTCGTGGAACGATGATCGTCATGATCATCGCGATCACGATCGTCACGACCGCGACCGGGATGATCGTCGCCGCGCCGACCACCGCCACTACAGTGATCGTTACTACGATGGTCGCTATGACGGTCGTTACAAGGTCATCCGTTACTACCCGCCGAAGAACTACCGCCATCACCGGTGGTACCGCGGCGCCTACCTGCCGGCGGGCTACTACGCACCGCGCTACGTCGTGCACAACTACTCGACGTATCGCCTGCGTCCTCCGCCCCGCGGCTATCACTGGGTTCGCGTCGACAATGACGTGATCCTCGCCGCGATCGCGACCGGCCTCGTGGCGAACGTAGTGAGCGACATCTTCTACTGATGTCACGGGCCCCGGCCCATTGACGATGCAATTGGTTACAACGTTCCTACAATTGTCCCGGAGCAGGAGGCTCCGGGACCTGTCGAATCCCATGTCGCCCGATAGCGGTGACCCTTCGAGGAGTACCTTTTCATGACGAACCGATTCAGAAATTCCCCGCTCAGGAATTCGTTGCTCGCCGGCTGTGCGGCACTGACGATCGCTGGCGGCATCGCATACGCCGGCACCAGCGCTGACAGCAATGGCGATCAGCGGCCCCAGTCGATGCACCGCGACTCGATGCATCGCCATCGCGGTCACGACGCAATGCCGATGATGGGAGCGCTCAAACAGCTCGATCTCACGGCGCAACAGCAACAGAGCGTGCGTGCTGTTCTCGACAGCAATGCCCAACAGCGTAAAGCGCTTCGTGAGCGCGAACGCAGCAACCGCGACTCGCTCGCCGGCACGATGCCGGACGACCCCAACTACCCTGGGCTGATTGCCACGAAGAAGCAGCTCGCTGCCGAGGCGATCCAGCAGGCCAGCGACACCCAGACACAGGTGTTCGCCCTGCTGACCCCGGAGCAGAAGGCGAAGGTCCCGCAGGTCCTCGCCGAGCGCAAAGCCCGTTGGGAGCAGCGGCGTGGTGAACATAAGGAGCGGGACAGGGCGGCGCCGACGACGCTGTAGGGACGATCGTCGGGCCAGGAAAGGGGCGTCCCTTCTCTGACGACGTTGCCAAAGTCATTCCCGCGAAAGCGGGAATCCATCCGAGGGACCGGGGATGGACCCCCGCTTTCGCGGGGGTGACGGCGTGGTAGACAGCCCCCAAGGGGCAAGCTGGTACGACGGCGTGGTACTTCCCAGGGGGCTGGCGGGCCACCCCGCCGGCCGGATTCAGGGAATCGCCGGGGCGCGGTTTGCGACTCCACGCCCAAAAATCGCTCCTTTGGGCCGCGGGTGAAGGTGTATAGTCGCGCCCGGCTCGTGATCTTTCCTTTCCCTTCCTTGATCGGCAACCGTCCGTCCAAGGTTCCGAAACCGAATCGTTCCCGATCCAGGAGACACCAGGAACTTCAGGGTGTCGTTTGTCGTTTGCCTGCACGCAGTCGGAAAGACACGTCAGGTACTTTTCTCAAAGGTCTTTTTGTTAATGAGCAAGATTTACGTGGGCAACCTGCCCTTCTCCGCCGATGAAGCCGCTGTGCGCGCGCTGTTCGAACAGCACGGCACCGTGGAGTCGGTCTCCCTGATCAACGATCGCGAAACCGGCCGCCCCCGCGGCTTCGGCTTCGTCGAGATGCCCCGCGCCGATGCGGCGCGCGCCATCCAGGCGCTCAATGGCCACAACATGGGCGGTCGCCCGCTGAAGGTCAATGAAGCACAGGACAAGCCCCGCGGTGGTGGCGGCGGCGGTCGTGGCGGCTTCGGCGGCGGCGGTGGCGGCGGTGGTGGTTACGGCGGCGGCGGTGGCGGTCGCTGGTAATCACGCCGCAGCTGATAAAGCTGCGCTGATTGGAAGATGAGTACTGTGGGCCGGCCTCAAAACCGGCCCACAGTCATTTCTGGGGGAGGGGGCAGTCATTCCCGCGTACGCGGGAATCCATCTGTCATCAAGGCATGGACTCCCGCCTGCGCGGGAGTGACGTCGGTACCTCAAAACCCCGGATGACTCTTCATGAACTCGACCTCTTCCGGCGTCGAATCCCGGCCCAGCGCCTCGTTGCGATGAGGAAACCGGCCGAAACGATCGACGACTTCCTTGTGCTTGTGCGCATACGAAAGCGACTGCGCATCGCCGAGCGATGCGAACAATTCGACTGACCGCGCCTGCACGTCGCGATTCTCGGCGTGCTGGAAAGGCATGTAGAGAAACGTACGCTGCGCTGGTGTGAGCTCGCGATCGAGCTTCGCCGCAATCGCCTCCTCCGAGATCCGCAGCGCCTGCGCATCCGTAGCGAATGCACGCGGCGAGCCACGAAACATGTTGCGGGGAAATTGATCGAGCACGATCACTGTGGCGAGTGCGTGCCGACCCGTCGCCACCGGTGTTCGCGCTGCCTGCTCGCTGACGGATTCGTAAAGATCCAGGAACCGCACCCGGCACGTCTCATCGGTCGCGGCGCTGCGGACGAACCAGTCCTGCGGACGCAGCTCTTCGAACCAGAAGCGGATGACCTCATCGATCCAGGGCAGGGTTTGCACGTCACACACCTCGATTTTCTGCGATAGTCGCACCCTCTCATCCGCAGGGTGCGCGCATGAAGAAGCTGCTGCTGGCACTGATCGTCGTTGCTGCGGCCTATCAGTTCACGATGCGGGGCGGACTGCCCCAACCTTCGACGCAGCCTTCCAGTCCGGCTGTCGCTGTCGAATCCAGCGCCGATGACATTCTGGCGCAAGCCTATGAAAACCAGCGCAGCAACATCCAGGTCCGCGGCCACGGAACAGTGCAGAAAATTCTGTCGGACGACAATCAGGGTTCGCGGCATCAACGTTTCCTGATCCGGCTCGGTTCCGGCCAGACACTGCTCGTCGCGCACAACATCGACCTCGCGCCGCGCATCGATTCGTTGCGCGAAGGTGATCGTGTCGCCTTCTTCGGCGAGTACGAGTGGAACAACAAGGGCGGCGTCCTCCACTGGACACATCGCGATCCGCAGGGAAGGCACGCACACGGCTGGCTCGAGCACGACGGCAGGCGCTACGAGTAGAAGCCGCGAGGAACCACGGGAATCGGGCCGGCATTGTGAGAACAATCGCCTTCGAGCCCGAGGCTTCATGTCCGACACTGCCACTTCGACTTTCTTCATCGTGATGAATGCGGCCTCCGGCTCCGCGGACGCACGCGAAGAGCAGGAACGGATCGAGGCGACGTTGCGCGAGGCCGGTCAGCCGTATGAACTGCTCGCTGTTGCCGACCCTCAGGAGCTGCATGCGATTGCGCGTCATGCCGCTGATGAGGCACAACGGCATCGCGGCGCGATCGTCGTTGCCGGCGGCGACGGCACCATCAACGCAGTGCTGCAGTCAGCGCTGCCCACAGGACGACCCTTCGGCATCATCCCGCAGGGCACGTTCAACTACTCCGGCCGCGCGCACGACATTCCGCTCGCAACGGAAGCAGCGACGCAGGCGCTCATCAACGCCAATATCAAGCGAGTGCAGGTGGGAATGCTCAATGGACGCGCATTCCTCGTGAATGCGAGCGTCGGTCTCTACCCGAAGCTGCTGCAGGATCGCGAAGCCTTCAAGCAGCAGTACGGACGCAACCGGCTCGTCGCGATGTGGGCCGGCCTTGCGACGCTGCTCCAGGATCATCGTCAGCTAGCGCTCGAGATCTGGCACGACGATCGATCGGAGCTCGTGCGCACACCGACGCTCTTCGTCGGCAACAATGCGTTGCAGCTCGAGCAGGTCGGCCTGCCCGAAGCCAGCGACATCGGACGACGGAGGCTTGCCGCGCTCATCGTGAAACCGACCGGAAGTGCCGCATTGCTGTGGCTGGCGGTGCGTGGGATGCTCGGCCGACTCGGTGAGGCGGAGAACGTGCGCGATTTCTCCTTCAAGCAGATGACGGTGCGGCTCGCTTCCGCGACGCGTGGCTCGATCCGGGTCGCAACGGACGGCGAGATCTGGCAGGCCGCATTGCCCTTGCGCTTCGAGGTCGCGCCGGAAGCGTTGCTGCTGATGACTCCCGCAGCGGACGGTGGCTGATGGGTGTGCTGCTCCAGATTTCCGATACGCACTTCGGCACGGAGCAACCGCCGGTGGTCGACGCGCTGCTGCGGCTCGTGACCGAGATGAAGCCTGAAGTCATCGTGTGGTCGGGGGATATCACCCAGCGCGCCCGACGCGGACAGTTCGAGGCGGCGCGAGCCTTTCTCGAGCAGCTCCGACCGGCAACGATCGTGACACTGCCGGGTAATCACGACATTCCGCTGTTCAATCTTCCGGCGCGGTTGTTTTTTCCGTACGCCGGGTATCGACGCGTGTTCGGAGAAGCGCTGGAACCGCGCTACGAATCGGCGGACTTCCACATCCTCTGCGTCAACACGACGCGCTGGTATCGACACGTCGACGGCGAGATATCACCGGACCAGGCGCAGCGGATTGCCCGGCAACTCGATGCGAGCACCCCCGATCGGGTCCGCATCGTCGTCACCCATCAGCCCGTGCATGTGATCAAGGGCAAGGACGAGAAGAACGTGGTTCACGGCAACGAACACGCAGTACGTCGATGGGCTGCAGCAGGTGCCGACATCGTGATGGGTGGGCACATCCACCTGCCGTATGTGCGTCCGCTCGCTGAGCGGTTTCCGGATCTGCCGCGAGCCATCTGGGCTGTGCAGGCTGGCACGGCACTTTCATGGCGCGTGCGCCATAGCGCGCCGAACTCTATCAACCTGCTGCGGCGCGCGAACGAACCCTATCTCGCGTGTATCGCCGAACGCTGGGATTTCTCGGCCGCCCGAACCCGGTTCGAGCCCGTCGACAGCCAGCATCTGCCGCTCGACCGCCCGCGCAGAGAAGCCCTGAATTGACAGCCCGCACCCCGCCGGGGCAAGCTGACCGGAAACTCATCAACTGATGAATTAATGCCCGGTGCACTTCGATTGCGCTGCAAAAGGCCGCGCAGGGTGACCGGGTCGGGCCTACGCGGGGGGATCGCATGAGTTTTGTGATCGTGCTGGGCGCGCTGGTGCTGCTCATGCTCGCGGCTTACCGCGGCTACAGCGTCATCCTATTCGCGCCGCTGGCTGCGTTGCTCGCCGTACTGCTGACGGAGCCCGCGGCTGTCCCGTCGATCTTCACCGGCCTCTTCATGGAGCGGATGGTCGGCTTCCTGAAGCTCTATTTCCCGGTGTTCATGCTGGGCGCGGTGTTCGGCAAGCTGATCGAACTGTCGGGCTTCTCTCAATCCATCGCGGCCGCCGTCATCCGCATGGTTGGACAGGAGCGCGCGATTCTCTCGATCGTGCTCATCTGCGCGCTGCTCACGTATGGCGGCGTCTCGCTGTTCGTTGTCGTGTTCGCGGTCTATCCGTTCGCCGCGGAGATCTTCCGCCGCGGCAACATCCCGAAGCGCCTCATCCCCGGCACGATCGCGCTCGGTGCGTTCACGTTCACCATGGACGCGTTGCCCGGCACGCCACAGATCCAGAACATCATTCCCACGACTTTCTTCGGCACCGACGCCTGGGCCGCGCCGATTCTCGGCGTCTCGGGCGGACTGGTCGTGCTGATCTCCGGGCTTACGTATCTCGACTGGCGACGTCGCGTTGCTCTCCGCAACGGCGAGGGATATGGCACGGACCACATCAACGAACCAGAGAGCGTGCCCGTCACGACCGCGACGCATCCGCTCGTTGCGGTACTGCCGCTGCTGATCGTCGGGATCGCGAATCTCGCTTTCACGCGAACGATTCCGCTCGTGTACGAGCCGAGCGTGCAGACGCAGCTCGCCGGCATGGCGCAACCCTTGAGCATGCAGCTCACGTCGGTAGTTGCGATCTGGGCGGTGATGGGCGCGCTGATCGCTGGCATCCTCACTGTGCTGATCCTCGCGTTCAAACCGATCATCGTGCGTTTCGCGGAAGGCACGAAGGCTGCGATCGGTGGCGCATTGCTCGCATCGATGAACACGGCTTCCGAATACGGATTCGGCGCGGTGATCGCTGCCCTGCCCGGCTTCATTCTCGTCAAGAATGCGCTCGCGGCGATTCCCGATCCCCTCGTCAACGAAGCGATCACCGTGACGACTCTCGCGGGTATCACCGGCTCTGCATCGGGCGGCCTGAGCATTGCACTCGCGGCAATGTCGGAGCAGTTCATCGCGGCGGCACAGGTCGCGGGAATTTCACCGGAAGTCCTGCACCGCGTGGCTTCGATGGCGAGCGGCGGCATGGATACGCTGCCTCACAACGGCGCGGTCATCACGCTCCTCGCCGTGACGGGACTGACTCACCGTCAGTCGTACAAAGACATCTTCGCGATCACCTGCATCAAGACGCTCGCGGTCTTCGTCGTGATCGCGATCTACTACCTCACCGGTTTCGTGTAGTCGGAGTCGTCGATGAAAGTCGTTCCTTCCCTGCTGGCGACCCTGTTCGCCATGAATGCCTTGTCCGCAACCGACACACCGTCGCCTGAAGCCGCGGGATTCTCAGCCTCGAAGCTGCAGCGCCTCACGGAGAAGTTCGAGGGCGATGTGAAGGCCGGCACGATCCCCGGCGCAGTCGTGCTCGTCGTGCGCAACGGCAAGGTCGCGTACTTCCAGCACTTCGGTGATCGCGACAGGCCTGCGAAGGCGCCGATGCAGCCGGACGCACTCTTCCGGATCGCATCGATGACCAAGCCCGTGACCTCTGTCGCCGCGCTGATGCTGATGGAAGAAGGCAAGCTGCAGCTCGGCGATCCTGTGTCGAAGTACCTGCCGCAACTCAAACAGATGCAGGTCGGCGTGGAGAAGGCCGAGGGCTCCGAGCGGACGCTCGCACTTGAACCGTCTCGCAGGGAGATGACCATTCAGGACCTGATGCGTCACACCTCCGGCTTCACCTACGGAATTTTCGGCGACTCACTCGTCCAGCGCGCCAATCGCGCGGCGAACACGATGGACGATCAGCAGACCAACGCCGAACTGATCGACAAGCTCGCGAAGCTGCCGCTCGCCTATCAGCCGGGCACCACGTTCGAGTACGGCATGTCGACCGACGTGCTGGGCCGTGTGGTCGAAGTCGTTTCCGGCATGGATCTGAATCGCTTCGTGGTCGAGCGAATCGCGAAGCCGCTCGGCATGAACGACACCGCGTTCCAGCTTTCGCCGCAGCAGGCCGCGAGACTCGCCGAGCCGCTGCGCGATCCGAAAGCGCCCGTGATCGGCTACAATCCCGCTCGTCCGCCGAAGTGGTTCTCAGGCGGCGGCGGCCTCGTCTCGACCGCTCACGACTACGCACGCTTCAGCCAGATGCTGCTGAATGGCGGCGAACTCGACGGCGTGCGACTGCTGTCTCGCAAGAGCGTCGAGCTCATGACGAGCAACCACCTGCCGCCCGGCGTGGCGTACGGCGGCTTCGTGCAGGAACTGGGATTGACCGCGCCGCTGCCGCAACTGGGACAAGGCTACGGACTGGGAGTTGGCGTTCGACTGGAACCGGGCCGCGGCACGGTTCCAGGTTCTGTCGGAGATTATTTCTGGGGCGGCGCGACCGGCCCGTACTTCTGGATCGATCCGAAGGAACAGCTCATTGCGATCATGATGCTGCAGGAATTGAACATCGAGCGGCGCACGTATTACCGCTCGATCATGAGGAACCTGGTGTATCAGGCGATGGAGTGAAGAAGCGACTGCATCCGTCATCCCCGCGCACGCGGGGATCCATGCCTTGATCCGATGGATTCCCGCTTTCGCGGGAATGACGAATGCCTATCTGGCCGCCGACAGCGTTTCCGCCCTCGCTCCCATTCCCCCGCCCAATGCGAGCGCGAGATCAACCGTATTGAGCAACGCATCGCGTTGCGCAGCGACCAGATCGATCTGTGCCTGGAACAATCCACGACGCACGTCGAGCAGGTCGATGTAGGCGATATCGCCCTGGTCGTAACGCAGTTCTGCCAGTTCGGTCGCTCGCGAGAGCGAGGCAACCTGATCGGCATTCGCTGACGCGACGCCAGCTATGAGCGACTGGCCCTGCAGGCCATCGAGCACTTCGCGGAAGGCGTTCTGCACGGTCTGAGCATACTGAGCCTTGCGCTCCTCACGGACTGCTTCCGCCCGCTTCACGTTCGCACGCAGGCGTCCGCCCTGGAAGATGGGCTGAAAGATGCCGCCCGCCGCGGACCACGCTTCCGATGCTGGCTTGAACAGGTTGTCGAGCTCCGGGCTGACCGAACCGAACGCACCGGTGAGGCTGATACTCGGGAACATCTGCGCACGGGCAACGCCGATGTCGTACGCGGATGAATTCAACGCCGCTTCGGCCGCGCCGATATCCGGACGCCGCTCCATCACGCTCGACGGCAGCGCCGCGGGCAAGGCCACGACGGATGGAAGTTCGTCGCGCTCGGCCTTGATTGCGCGATCCACGAGATCCTGTGGCGAGCGGCCCAGCAGAATGCCGAACGCATTGGTTCGGCGCGTGAGATCGAGCTCGAGCTGGTGGACCGAAACCCGTGTCGCGGCCGCATCCGCTTCAGCGCGCTTGAACGTGAACTCGTCGCTCTCACCCGCATCGAAACGCACCTTCTCGATACGCAACGACTCTTCGCGGGTCGACAGCGTGTCGCGCCCGCGAGCAAGCTGCTGCGCAGAGGCAATCAGGCCGAAGTAGCTGCGCGCCACATCGCCGGTCAGGCTGAGCTTGGTTGCTTCGCGACCGTACTCCGAGTTGAGCAGTTGTTCGCGAGCTGACTGCGAGGCACGCAAGTACTTGCCCCAGATATCGAGCTCGAACGCGGCGCCGCCCTGCACGGTGTAGATCGTGCGGTGACGATCGATACCCGGCGTCGTGTTCACGTACGCGCTGTCTTTCGACCGCGTGACATTGCCCTGCAGATCGACCGACGGCAGACGATCGGCATTGGTGATACCGAGGATCGCACGAGCCTGCGCGACGCGTGCCGCCGCAACCTGCACATCCGGATTGTTGGTCAGCGCTTCGTCGACGAGCTGGTTGAGCCGCTCGTCGCCGAAGATCGTCCACCACGGATCAGGCAGCTGGGTCGTCGTCTGGGTTTGCTCCGGAAGCGCCGCAGGCAACGGCAGTTCCGGCTTCTGCGGGTCGACACGGGACACGATGCATCCACTCAGCACCGTCGAGACAACAGCAACGATCAGAACATTACGCATGCACATTTCCAGTCTTCCAGAATCGATCAGGACAACGGCTTCGGCTGAGGCTCGGCCTCGGACTCATCGGTCGGCGCGGAGTGCGCGTGCGACACGTCCCGTGTATGACTTGCCACCCAGCGGAAGAACATCGGTATGAAGAATGTCGCCACGAACGTGGCCGCCAGCATGCCGCCGATCACGCTCGTACCGAGCGAATGGCGGCTGGCCGCACCCGCACCCGTGCTGAGTGCGAGCGGCAACACGCCGAAGATCAGCGCCAGCGACGTCATGATGATCGGACGGAAACGCAGCTTCGCACCCTCGATCGCCGCTTCCTTCAGCGGCATGCCTTCCTGCAGCTTCATCAATGCGAACTCCACGATCAGGATCGCGTTCTTCGCCGCCAGACCGACCAGCGTCAGCATGCCGATCTGGAAATAGATGTCGTTCTCGAGCCCGCGGGACGTCGCCGCCAGGAACGCCCCGAACGCGGCGAACGGCACGGCGAGAATCACGGCGAGCGGCAGCGTCCAGCGCTCGAACTGCGCCGCGAGAATGAGGAAGACCATCAGAACGCCGAGCAGATAGACGCTGTTGGACGCGCCGCCGCTGACTTTCTCCTGATAAGCCGTACCCGTCCACGCGAGCTGATAGCCCGAAGGCAACGCTTCCTTCGCCACTTCCTCGGCGACGCGGATCGCATCACCCGAGCTGTAGCCCTCCGCGGCATTGCCCATCACCTTCGCGGCGTTGAACACATTGAAGCGCTCGACGATCTCAGGGCCCGTCACCTGCCGGATGCTCGCCACCGCAGTGAGCGGCACGAGTTCGCCGGAGCGTGCACGCACGTACACGTTGCGGATATCTTCCGGATACGCACGGAAGCGCGGCTCCGACTGCAGCTGCACCTGGTAGACGCGGCCGTTGCGATTGAAGTCGTTGACGTACATCGCGCCGAACGTGCTCTGCAACGTCTCGAACACTTCGCTGACCGGCACACCCAGCGTCAGCGCCTTCTCGCGGTCGAGATCGACGCGCATCTGCGGCACGCTCGCGCTGAAGGTCGTCAGCACGCCCGCAAGTTCCTTGCGCTGCGACGCAGCCGCGACGAACTTCTGTGCAGCAGCCTCGAGATCCTTCGCCGATCCGCGGCCGCGTGACTGGATGTACGCCTCGAAGCCACCCGTCATTGCGAGCCCTTCGATGGGCGGCGGTTCGACGGCGAAGAAGAACGCATCCTTGACCTTGCTGCCTTCCGCGAACACCGAGCCAACCACAGCGCCAGGCGATTTCGATTCATCGCCCGTGCGCTCATCCCAAGGCGTGAGCGGCAGCCAGATGATGCCGCCGTTCGTCTTGTAGGCCTGCGTAAGCGCGTCCATGCCCGAGATCGCGACCGCAGTCTTGACCGCCGGATTGCCGCGCACTGCTGATTCGACCGTACCGATCGCTTCCTGCGTGCGGCTGAGCGATGCCGCATCCTGCAGCTGGCCGATGACGAACACGTAGCCCTGATCCTCAGCCGGCGCCAGCGAACTCGGCAGCGCCATGAAGAGGCCGACCGTGGCCAGCACCATCGCCGCGAACACGCCGGTGGCGATGGCGCCGCGACGCATCACGAACTGCACACCCTGCGAGTAGCGCGCCGTCACCCGGGCGAACCATTCGTTGAAGCGATTGAGGAAACCGAACTGCACGGTGTGGCCCGGCTTGAGCAGCAGCGCGCACAACGCAGGAGTGAGCGTCAGCGCGACGAAGCCCGAGATCGCCACCGACACCGAAATGGTGACGGCGAACTGCCGGTACATCTCGCCCACGAGTCCGCCCATGAAGGCGACCGGCAGGAAGACCGCGGTGAGCACGAGCACGATCGCGATCACCGGACGGGTGACTTCTTCCATGGCCTTCATGGTCGCGGCGATCGGCGAGAGCTTCTCGGTGGTCATGATGCGCTCGACGTTCTCGAGCACGACGATCGCGTCGTCGACGACGATGCCGATCGAAAGCACCATGCCGAACAATGTCAGCATGTTGATGGAGAAGCCGAACGCGTACATCGCCGCAAAGGTGCCGATGAGCGATACCGGCACGGCCAGCATCGGAATGATGGTCGCGCGCCAGTTCTGCAGGAACAGCAGGACGACCAGGAACACCAGGATCATCGCTTCGATCAGCGTCTTGACGACTTCCTTGATCGAGATCTCCACGTACAGGTTCGTGTCGTACGGAATCTCGTACGACATGCCGTTCGGGAAATCAGCCTGCAGCTCCTCGAGCCGCGCACGGATCGCATCGCCCGTTTCGAGCGCGTTGGCGCCCGGCTGCAGCAGCACGCCCATCGCGATCGACTCCTTGCCGCCGACCTTCGCGTCGAAGCTATAGCTCTGCGCACCGAGTTCGACGCGGGCGACATCGCGCAGGCGCACGATCGAACCGTTCTCCCCGGTGTGGATGACGATCTGCTCGAACTCTTCCGGCGTTTCGAGACGGCCCTGCGCGGTCACTGCGTAAGTGAAGTCCACGTGCTCGTCGATCGGTTCGACACCGATGCGTCCCGCCGCGAACTGTGAGTTCTGCTGGCGTACCGCCGCGGCCACCTCGCCCGGAGTGATGCCGAGCTTCGCGAGCTTGTCGGGCTGCATCCAGATGCGGATGGAATAGTTCTGCCCCCACAACTGCACATCGCCGACACCCGGGATGCGGCGCAGCTCATCGATGATGTTCAGCGCCGTGTAGCTGCTGAGCTCCAGCATGCTCATCGAGCCGTCCGGCGAGGTGATGCCGATAATCTGCAGGAAGTTCATCGACGCCTTGCGGACGACGACGCCCTGCCGTCGCACTTCTTCCGGCAGCCGCGGTACGGCAGCCTGCACGCGATTGTTGACGTTGATCGTGGACAGGTCCGGATCGGACCCGACCGCGAACGTGATCGTGATCATCAGCGTGCCGTCGCCCGAGTTCACGGACGTCATGTACAGCATGTTCTCGACGCCGTTGATCTGCTCCTCGATCGGCGCCGCCACGGTCTCGGCGATCGTCTCCGCGGTCGCGCCGGGATACTGCGCGGTAACCGTCACCGTCGGCGGGATGATGTTCGGATACATCGAGATCGGCAGCGACAGCATGCCGCCGAGGCCGGCCAGCACGATGAACGCCGAGATCACGCACGCGAAGATCGGGCGCGTAATGAAAAAGCGGGAAAGCATGGATCAGCCCTCTTTCGCCGGCACTTTCGGCTGTTCGCCTTCGGCCTGGCGGCTGGCCGCGTCCACGGACACGGCGCTGACCTGGATGCCGGGCTGCACTTTCAGCACACCCTCGACGACATAGCGATCGCCCTTGGACAGGCCAGACGTGACGACGATGTCGTTGCGCATGGTGCGCCCGACCTGGACGGGACGCATTTCGATCTTGTCCTCGGCACCGACGATCCAGACGAAGCTTCCCTGCGCGCTCGACATCACCGCCTTGCGCGGAATCGACACGACGTTGGCAAGCGTCACGCCTTCGACGCGCGCACGCACGAACTGGCCGGGAATGAGCTGTGCGCCAGAGTTCTTGAGTACTGCGCGCACGCGCACGGTGCCGGACTGCACATCGACTGCGTTATCGACGAACGTGAGCTTCGCAGCGTCCGGATACTCGGCGCCGTCTTCGAGCAGCAGCTTCACGACGGGCGGTGTGCTCTTGCTGACGGGGGCCAGCGAAGTTCGCAGCAACGCTGCTTCCGCTTCCGGCACCGAGAATTCGACGTACAGCGGATCGATCTGCACGATCTTCGTCAGCAGGCTCGAGCTCTGATCGGTCGACACGAGGCTGCCTTCGGAAAGCATTTCGCGACTGGTGAGACCGGAGATCGGGGCACGCACGTCGCTGTATTCGAGATCGAGCTCGGCCGTCTTGAGCGCTGCCTGCGCAGCGAGGAGATTTGCCTGTGCGACTTCGAACCCGGATACGGCTTCGTCGCGACGGCTCTGACTGACTGCGTTCTTCTCGAACAGCGGCAGCACGCGATCGCGCTGGCGGCTCGCTTCATCGAGGCGGGCTTTCGCGACCGACACCTCTGCGCGTGCCGATGCAACGCGGGCGCGGATCGGTTCCGGATCGATCTGGAACATCGGCTGGCCTTCGCGAACGCGACTGCCTTCTTCGTAACGGCGCTTGAGCAGGATGCCTCCCACCCGGGCGCGGACTTCGACTTCGCGTGAACCGACGGTGCGCGCGGTGTACGTGAGATCGAGCGGCACCGGCGCCGAATCGACCGTCTGCACTGCGACCTCGGGAGGCGGCGGCTGGAATGCCTGCTGCTGCTGACCGCAGCCGGCCAGCGCGCCCGTCATCGCGACCGCGCTCAACCACCAGAAACTGCGATTTTTGACCTTCGACATGACTTCTACCCCATGAACTTCGATCGACTGACCGCCCAAGGACGTACGAGCGGTCGTAAAACCATCATCAGCGGTACGCTTCGTCCGCCAGCGTGAGCAACTCTTTCACGATCGTTTCGCGCTGCTCCGGCGTGAATGCCGAAATCCGCAGCGATTCGCGCATCTTCAGACCGTCGATCGCCAGCATCACGACGGCTGCCCGGGCGAAATTGCCGCCCGAGGCAGCGAGCTCGCGCGTGTGTTCGGCGACACGCTCGCGAATGACTTCGAGCAGCGTGAGATCGTTCGCAGCCGTTGCGAGGAGCACCGCTCCCATCGCCTTCAGGCGCGGATCGCTGCCCAGGATCCCGAGAATGCAGGCCTTGAGATCGCGACCGTTCTGGTCTTCGAGCGATCCCTTGGCGGTGTCGATGCAGCCCTGCATGGAATCGACATAGCGCTGTGCAAGCGCCGTCAGCAACGATTCCTTCGAAGGGAAGTGATAGAGCAGGCCACCCTTGCTGACACCGGCCGCGTGCGACACGGCATCGAGAGTCAATCGCGCGGCGCCGACCTCGGTGACCACACGTTCAGCAGCTTCAAGAACGCGCTCACGGGCCGAGCCCACCGCAGCCTGTTCTGCAACCATTTGGATGAAACCCTCGAAGGAAGTGGCGGACAGCGCTCCGAACGGGACTGTACCGGCTGGACGGTAAGGTAAACCGGCTGGACGGTTCAGTTCAACCGGTTTTTGGCCCGGCAGAGCGGGAGGAGGCCAGCCGCAATGGGCGCCTCAGTTCAGTTTTTATGAATATTAAAATAAACAAATCAGTGGCTTAGATAGCCTGTTAGCCAGATTTGCTATTAGCCGGCTAGCCCAGGGATCCGGAAGGGATGGACTCCCGCTTTCGCGGGAGTGACGAGGGGCAGCTGTCATTCCCGCGAAAGCGGGAATCCATCCGGATACACGCCCCCGGACCGCTACCCCCTCTCTTTCTCCGGCTCGACTCTGGCTAGTGGCTAGCCGGGTAGCCAGCTTCATTCCTCATGGAATACGCACTTGCTCCCGCAAGCCTCCTTTCCGCGCTCCGTACAATGCCGCCTTCACGCGGGGAGTCCGGTCATGACGGCGCCAGATATTTTCAGCACAGCCAACTTCATGCCGCACGGGCACTGTTACCTGTGGACGCCCGGTGTGCTCTGGCTGCATGTGCTGCCCGACATCCTCATCGCGATGGCTTACTTCGCGATTCCTTTCGTGCTCTTTCATCTGACCCGGCGGCGGCAGGATCTGCCGTTCCATTCGCTGTTCGTCTGGTTCAGCGTATTCATCGTGGCCTGCGGCGCCACGCATGTGATCGACATCTGGAATGTGTGGCACGCCGAGTACTGGCTCGAAGGCATCATCAAGGCGATCACCGCTGCCGCTTCGGTGCCCACTGCGATCATGCTGTGGCGTGCGATGCCGGCAATCCTTGCGCTGCCCACGCAGAATCAATTGCGCGATGCCAATGATTCGCTCGCGCGCGCCAATCGCGAACTCGAGGCATTCAGCGCTTCGGTGTCGCATGACTTGCGATCACCGCTGT
This sequence comes from Povalibacter uvarum, assembly GCF_014202975.1. GTDB lineage: Bacteria > Pseudomonadota > Gammaproteobacteria > Steroidobacterales > Steroidobacteraceae > Steroidobacter > Steroidobacter uvarum. The sequence goes on along the minus strand of NZ_JACHHZ010000005.1, from coordinate 282,939 downwards.
CCACGATCGCGGGCCAGGCCGGCATGCTCGAACTGTCGCTCGATGAGCACGCGACGGACGAACAGAAACGTCGCGTGCAGCGAATCCAGGCCAGCGTGAAGAAGATGTCGGAGCTGATCGAAGCACTGCTCGCCTTGTCGCGCATCTCGCGGCACACGCTGCAGCGGGAAGAGATCGACGTCAGTGCGCTGGCGAACGACGTCGTGGCGGATCTCAGACAGCGCGAACCCGCCCGCGACGTGAAGATCACCGTTCAATCCGGCATGCACGCGCATGGCGACCGCCGGCTGCTCAGCCAGATGCTCTTCAATCTCATCGACAATGCCTGGAAGTTCACGGGCAAGACGCACGGTGCCAGCATCGAGATCGGTCAGCGTACCGAAGGGGGCACGACCACTCTGTTCGTGCGCGACAACGGCGCCGGCTTCGACATGACCTACGTTCAGAAGCTCTTCAAGCCGTTCCAGCGGCTGCACGGCGTTTCCGAGTTCGACGGATCGGGCATCGGTCTCGCGACCGTCCATCGCATCATCGAACGCCATGGGGGCCGCATCTGGGCCGAAGGCCAGATCAACCAGGGCGCCTCCTTCTACGTGAGCCTGCCCGAGACCCCCGCTCACCAGGATCCGTTGCGCGCCGCAGCAGCGCCGGCCTGATCGCAGAGTGCTCCCGTGGATCCGGCTGAAGCCGGACCCACACCAGGGGCCTGCATCTGCCGATTCCTGTGGATCGCAGCCGCGATGGCTCCTGCCGCCGGCGCGAGATGGCTCCTCCGGCCGATGCTCGCTTGCATCCGCGCGCGGAAACTCCCCCGCCTCGAAACTCCTCGTGCGGGACGTAAGGAAATGAAGCGATTCGTGAAGTGGTTGGGCGTGGCCATCGGCTCGCTGGCAACCCTGGCGCTGTGCGCCGCGGCCTACCTGTTCATTGCGTCCCAGCGCGTCGTGGCGCGGACGTATGAAGTCCCGCTGTCGACCTTCAACGCACCGAGCGATCGCGAATCCGTGCGCAAGGGCGAACGTCTCGCGGCCATCTACGGTTGCACCAACTGCCACGGCGCGGAGCTGCAGGGCACGGACATGTTCGACAAGCCCGGTATCGTGCACATCACGGCGCCGAACCTCACTCATGTGATCAAGAACTACACCGATGCCGAGTTCGAGCGACTCATGCGCCACGGCATCAAGAGCGACGGCACCAGCACCTGGATCATGCCTTCGTCGATGTTCAACCATCTGAGCGACGAAGATCTCGGCGCGATCACCGCCTACGTGCGCAGCTTTCCGGAGACGGACGGCGTGGAACCGCTGACGAACATTCGTACGATGGGCCGCGTCGGCATCCTGATGGGCAAGTTTCCTCCGCAGGCCGACCGGATTGCATCGCTGCCGAAGGTGCCCGCGCCCGATCCCGCTGATCCGCTGTCGGTGGGCCGGTACCTGGTGATGAGCGCGTGCACGGAATGCCATGGCGCGCGGCTCGAAGGCTGGCCGCTCATCAGCGCACCGAATCTCGCCATCGCCGCCGCCTATTCCGATGAGAACTTCGAGCGGCTCATGCGCGACGGCAAGGGCCTGGGCGATCGCGATCTCGGCCTGATGTCGCACGTGGCCAAGGCGCGCTTCGCGCACTTCACGGACGAGGAGATTCTCGCCGTTCGCTCTTACCTGGACACATTCGCCAAGCAGGGCGGCGACACGCTGCCCTGAACCGGCCGCTCGCCGCGAATTCCACGTCCCGGCCGCGCTTCTTCGGCCGGCATTGACACGCCGTTCACCGGTTTCGGCTTACGGCCAGCCCGGACGCAGACTAGAATCCGGCGCTGTCAACGCTGGCCATTCACAAAGAAGCAACATGTCATTCGACCAGAACGCGCTCGACAGCCTGCGCATCGATCGCAACACCGAGCCGGAAACGGCATCCGGCAAGTCCTACAAAGGGTTCCTCATCGTCGTTCTCGTGATCGCCGTGGCCGCGGCTGCGTGGGCACTGCTGAGAAACGACGCTATTCAGGTTCAGACAGCGACCGCCGTTGCCGCGACAACCGGCACGGGCAGCGGTCCTGCCGTGCTGAACGCATCGGGCTACGTGGTCGCCCGCCGTCAGGCGACAGTGTCCTCCAAAGTCACCGGCAAAGTGTCGGAAGTGATGATCGAGGAAGGCATGGAGGTGAAAGATAACCAGCTCATCGCCCGCCTCGACGACAGCACGGCACGTCAGACGTATGCGCTGAGCAAGAGCCAGCTCGAGTCCGCCCGCACACGACTGCGCGAGGTGGAAGTGCGGCTCGCGGAAGCCGAACGCACGCTGCGCCGCACTGAAAAACTCCGCGCAGACAAGCTCGTCAGCGAATCGGCACTCGATGCTTCGCAGTCCGAAGTCGCTGCAACCCGCGCGCGACTCGAAGCCCTGCGCAGCGAAGTCGAGGTAGCTGAAGGGACCGTTCGCGTTCGTGCCCAGGATCTCGAAGACCTGCTCGTGCGCGCACCGTTCGACGGCGTCGTCGTATCCAAGGACGCGCAGCCCGGCGAAATGGTGTCGCCGATCTCCGCGGGCGGCGGCTTCACCCGCACAGGTATCGCGACGATCGTCGACATGACCTCGCGCGAGATCGAAGTCGATGTCAACGAGTCATTCATCAACCGCGTGCGCGAAAACCAGCGGACCGAAGCGGTGCTCGATGCGTATCCCGACTGGATCATTCCGAGCCACGTGATCAACATCGTGCCGACGGCCGACCGGCAGAAGGCAACGGTTCGCGTCCGGATCGGCTTCGACCAGCTCGAGCCGCGCATCCTCCCGGACATGGGCGTGAAGGTGAGCTTCCTCGAAGATCGCGGCGGCCCGGAACAGAACGCCGCGCCTCGCGCGATCGTGAAGCTGCCTGCGAATGCCATCGTGCGCGAAGGCGAAACCACATTCGTATGGCGCATCCGCGACGAGAAGGTCGAGCGCGTCGCCGTGCGCACTGGCGGAGAGCGCGATGGCCAGGTCGAAGTCCTCTCGGGCATCAATGCGGGAGAGACGGTTGCGGTCGCGCCGGCGGAGGGATTGAAGGAAGGGGACAGTGTGGAGGCGGCAGCGGCGGGTGGATAGTTCGTCGCTCCCGCGAAAGCGGGAGTGCATTCCGAAGAACCAGGATGGATTCGGCATGCGCGGGAATGACGAAGTGGTTTTCGCCGCCAGCCTGTCGGGATCCGCATCCTCACCCCGTCTTCATTCAAGAGAATTCAAACGTCCATGACACGGGATGTCATGGTTGAGAGCTGACAATGACGTCGACGGTCAACATTCGAGCAGCGGGGTGGAATCGTGGCTGAAGAATCTCTGGTCCGCATTCGCGGGCTCGCCAAGGACTACAAGCGGGGCGCGGAGACAGTGCACGTCCTGCACGCACTCGATCTCGATATTCCCAAGGGCGACTTCCTCGCGCTGATGGGACCGTCCGGTTCCGGCAAATCGACGCTGCTCAATCTCATCGGCGGCCTCGACCGGCCGACGTCCGGCACGCTCGAGATCGCCGGCCAGCGCACCGATACGCTGAGCGATGCGCAACTCGGCCGGTGGCGCGCGAACCATGTGGGCTTCGTGTTCCAGATGTACAACCTGCTGCCCGTGCTTTCGGCGCAGCGCAACGTCGAACTGCCGCTGCTGCTCACGAAGCTGTCCGCCGCCGAGCGACGCAAACGCGCAGGCGCTGCATTGAGCCTCGTCGGCCTCGCCGAACGTGCCGGTCACAAGCCGCGCGAACTGTCGGGTGGCCAGGAACAGCGTGTCGGCATTGCCCGCGCGATCGTGTCCGACCCCACGATCCTGCTGTGCGACGAACCGACCGGCGATCTCGATCGCAAGTCCGGCGATGAAATCCTCGATCTCCTGCAGGCGCTGAATCAGCAGCAGGGCAAGACCATCATCATGGTGACGCACGATCCTCACGCGGCGGCGCGTGCAAAGCGCACACTGCATCTCGAGAAGGGACAGCTCATCAGAGAAGCGGCCTGAAGCCAGTTGACGGTCAACTCATATGAAATTTCTCCACCTCCTGTGGGCGAACCTGCAACGCAAGCGCCTGCGAACCTGGCTGACGCTGGCGTCGATCGTGGTGGCCTTCCTGCTCTTCGGCATCCTCCAGACCATGCGGGCCGCGCTGACCGGCGGCGCCGATCTCGCGGGCGTCGATCGACTGGTCACCATCCACAAGGTCTCGCTGATCCAGTCGCTGCCGCAGAGTTATCTGAATCGGGTGCGCGGTGTCGAAGGCGTGCGCGTCGCGATGTCGCACGACTGGTTCGGCGGTGTCTACCAGGAAGACCGCAACCAGGTCGTCGCCATGACGGCGGACCCGAACCTCTTCTTCGAGGTGTACCCCGAGTACCCGCTGCCGGAGGAGCAGCGCGCCGCGTGGCGTGCTGATCGTACGGGCGCCATCGTCGGCAAAATCATCGCCGAGCGGTTCGGCTGGAAGCTCGGCGACACGATCCCGCTGCGCTCCAACATCTACACCAAGGCCGATGGCGGCAATGTCTGGGATCTCAAGATCGTCGGCATCTTCGATGCGACGAACGGCGACAACAACAGCGTCTATTTCCAGTACGACTATCTGAACGAGTCGCGCGCATTCGGCCGCGACCAGATCGGCTGGATCGTCATGCGCATCAACGACACGAACCGGTCCGCTGAGATCGCACGCACGGTCGATGCGCTCTTCGCGAATTCTTCCACGGAGACGAAGACATCCACCGAGAAAGCCTTCGTGCAGGGCTTCGCCAATCAGATGGGCAACATCGGCGCGATCGTGACCGCGGTCGCCTCCGCGGTGTTCTTCACCATGCTGCTCGTGATCGCCAACACGATGGGTCAATCGGTTCGCGAACGGACGAACGAGCTCGCCGTGATGAAGACACTGGGCTTCTCCAGCTTCCAGGTGACGGCAATGGTCCTGGCCGAAGCGCTGCTGATCACGTTGCTGGGTGCGGTCATCGGACTCGCTATCGCTGCGCTGGCCGCCACCGGGCTCGCCAAGGCGATGCAGCAGTTCTTCCCGACGCTGGGCATGCCGTCGGATACCTATGTCATCGGTGCGCTGGTCGCAGTCGGGCTCGGCACGCTCGCCGGCGCCCTGCCCTGCGCGCAAGCCTGGCAACTCAAGATCGTCGATGCACTGAGGAAGGCATAAATGTCTGGCGTCGCCTCACAAATCGCGGCCGTGACCGCGCTCAACCTGAGCAATCTGCGCGAACGTCTGACTTCGTCCGTCGTCGCGCTGGTCGGCATCGCGGGCGTCGTGACCGTACTGATCGGGGTGCTCTCCATCGGCGAAGGCTTCCGCGCCGTGCTCGACCAATCCGGCGCCGCGGACGTTGCCATCGTCCTGCGCGGCGGCGCGACCGACGAGATGGGCAGCAATCTTTCGCTCGAACAGAGCCGGCTGATCGCCGACGCTCCCAATGTCGCTCGCGACGCGGACGGCGCCATCGCGGCTCCTGAACTGTACGTCGTCGTCGACGTGCCGCTTCAGGCCACGGGCACCGGCGCGAATGTGCCGCTGCGTGGCGCGTCGCCCAATTCGAGCAAACTGCGGCAGGATTTCCGCATCGTCGAAGGCACCATGTTCACGCCCGGCAAATTCGAGGTGATCGTCGGACGCGGCGCCGTCAAACAGTTCGCGGGTCTCACCGTCGGCAGCAAGCTGCGCTGGGGCACGACCGAATGGACGGTCACGGGCGTTTTCGCGGATCGCGGCAGCGTCGCCGAATCGGAGATCTGGACTGACGTCGCGGCACTTCAGGGCGCGTACAACCGCGGCGCTTCGTACCAGTCCATGCGCGTCAAGCTGACGAGCGCGGACGCACTGCAAGGGTTCAAGGACGCGCTCACTTCAGACCCGCGATTGAATCTCAAGGTCTTCACGGAAAAGCAGTTCTACGAGGACCAGTCACGAACGTTGACGGCTCTGGTTCGCACGCTCGGTACCGCAATCGCAGTCCTGATGGGCCTGGGCGCCGTCTTCGCCGCTTTGAATACGATGTACTCGGCAGTCGCATCGCGTACGCGCGAGATCGCGACACTGCGCGCGCTCGGGTTCGGATCGGGTCCTGTCGTGGTGTCCGTACTGGTCGAGTCGCTGTTCCTTGGCCTCATCGGCGGCGTCGCTGGCATGCTGATCTCGTACTTCTCGTTCAACGGCATGCAGGCGTCGACCATGAACTTCGCGACGTTCAGTCAGATCACGTTCGCGTTCACAGTGACGCCGGCGCTGCTGATCCAGGCGCTGATCTATGCACTCGCGCTCGGCCTCATCGGCGGATTGCTTCCCAGCCTGCGGGCAGCAAAGCTGCCGATCACGACCGGACTCAGAGAGCTCTGACGCTCCGGGCTCGCCCATGCCCGAACTTCCCGACATCACCGTCTATCTGGAAGCGCTGCAGGCGCGCATCGTCGGGCAGACACTGAAGCGCGCCGTTCTCAAGAACCCGTTCCTGCTGAGATCGGTCGATCCTCCGCTCTCTGCGTGCGAAGGCCGCAAGGTGGTGGCGCTGCGCCGGCTCGGCAAGCGCATCGCGATCGGGCTCGAAGGTGACCTGTGGCTCGTGATCCACCTCATGATCGCTGGCCGGCTGCATTGGTATGCGAGCGATCATCGCGGCAAGATGCGGGCGCCCTTGCTGCTGCTCGAATTCGGGAATGGCTCGCTCACGCTGACGGAAGCAGGTACGAAGCGTCGTGCGGCGTTACATGTCGTTACAGGCGAAGCTGCGTTGGCGACTCACGATCGCGGCGGGCTGGAAGTGCTGGAAGCGACACTCGCCCAGTTTCGCGAGCGCCTCGCGCGCGTAAATCACACGCTGAAGCGGGCTCTCACGGACCCGACGATCCTGAGCGGCATCGGTAACGCGTACTCGGATGAAATCCTGCATCGCGCCCGGCTGTCGCCGATGGCGCAGACGCGGCAGCTCGACGACGCGCAGTGGCAAACCCTGTTCGAGGCGACGCGCGAGACGTTACGGCATTGGACCGACGCACTGCGCGGCGAAGCGGGCAGCGCATTCCCGGAGCGTGTCACTGCATTCCACGACTCCATGGCCGTGCACGGACGTTACGGCAAGCCCTGCCCCGTGTGCGGCACCGCGGTCCAGCGTATTCGTTACGCCGACAATGAAACCAACTATTGCCCGCGCTGCCAGACAGGCGGCAAGCTGCTCGCCGATCGGGCGCTGTCGCGGCTGCTGAAAGACGATTGGCCGCGCACCATCGAAGCGCTGGAGAACCAGAAACGCAACGACCTTCCGTGACGCTCATGCAACCGGATCTTCATTGCAGTTATCGACCCGCACCGCCGCTCGACCGCTTCGTCGAGCGCCTGTGGTACTGGGAAGGCACGCCGCCTTCGCATGCCAAGGATCGCCTGATGCCGACCGGCGGCGCGAGCCTCGTGATCAATCTCGCGGAAGACGAGATCCGCAGTTACAGCGGGCCTGACGACAGCATCGTCGCCGTCCATCCCGGCGCGGTGATCGTCGGTGCCTGCTCCCGTTACACGGTGATCGACACGCGCGAGCAGCGTGCGGTCCTGGGCGTGACCTTCCTGCCTGGCGGCATGATGCCCTTCTTCGATCCTGCGGCGGACGAGCTCAGCAACACTCACTCGGGACTGTGCGATGTGTGGGGCACTCATGGATCGACGCTGCGCGAGCGCGTGCTCGCAGCTGCAACGCCGCACTCGCGCCTGAAAGTGGTCGAAGCAGAGTTGTTGCGCAGGGCACTGAGACCTTTGCAGCGACGTGCCGACATCGACTTCGTGATCGCACAACTGACTCATCGCCCGGATCGCTCGATTGCGTCCGTGAGCAAACGCGCGGGACTCAGCGGCCGGCGAATTACCCGGCTGTTCGCAATCGAGACCGGCCTCACGCCGAAACTGTACGCCCGGGTGAAACGGTTCGAGCGTGCGTTGCAGTTTTTCAGCACCGACGCGGACTGGAGCGACCTCGCGGCGCGGTGCGGCTACTTCGATCAATCGCACCTGATCCGCGATTGCCGGGAGATTTCCGGTTACACGCCTGAGCAATTGCAGGCACGGCGGACGGGTGGAACGAACCATGTGGCGGTGGGGTGAGGATCTCGTCACTCCCGTGAAAGCGGGAGTCCATCCGGATGGATTCCCGCCTTCGCGGGAATGACAGGGACCTTCTCGCGATTTCGCATTTTTCCAATCCCACACACCGCCTGGTGTTCTAGCCTGCCGGCATCGTCCCCGCACCCGGAGAATCGCCATGTCACTCGCCGCATCGACAGTCGCCACCGTTACGCCGTGCCTGACCTACCGGAATGCGCCGGCCGCGATCGAATGGCTCTGCAAGAACTTCGGTTTCGAGAAGCACGCCGTCTATCCGGACAACGAGGGCGGCATCGCGCATTGCGAGCTCAAGTTCGGGAACGGGATGATCATGCTCGGCAGCGTGCGCGACTCCGCTTACGGCCGCTTGCTGAGACAGCCTGATGAGATCGAAGGGCGAGTGACACAGAGCATCTGTGTCGTCACGAACGATCCCGACGAGATTCACCGCCGCGCAACTGCAGCCGGCGCGCGCATCCTCATCGCGATCAAAGACGAGGACTACGGTGGGCGCAGCTTCACGTGCGCCGATCTCGAAGGTCACGTGTGGACCTTCGGCAGCTACGATCCGTGGAAGGCGGTTTGAGAACGATCACGGCTCGCTGCCGACTTCAGGCATTCCCTGAGCGCGGCGGTGGACGCAATTCATCGGATGATCAATATTGATCGTCAATGGAGCGCGGTATCGTCGAACCTGCACATCGCGAGTGCATGTACACAGTCGTTCTGCGTCAGAAACCTCGAAAACACGCCACTTGGCGCGCCTCACGCGGCTGGCACACCTCGTGCATTACTAAGACCAACACCCTCCGGGGTGGTTTCTCCGGTGATGCTTTAAACATGCTTACGACGGTGGTTGACTATCCCCCTGAGCCATCTCGGATGCAGGGCGTGCGTAACACCACGAATGTTACGCACGCTTCTTTTTAAACCCACCCGCCCCGCACTCGACTAACAAGCGATACGCCTCTCGCAGGAGGACGGAATCGTGACGGGCGGCCACGCAAGTGGCCGCTGATTTTCCAGACAGCGGCGAGCAGCGAGCGATGAGCAATGAGCCAGAACCGAAAGGTGTTTCTGGCTCACAGCTCATTGCGCTTCCAGCCACCTCGGTACCATCGTCCAGAGCGTCTGCTCGAACTGCGGCCTGAAGAAACCGAAGTGACCGATGCGACGGACGCCGATGTCGCGAGGCGCGATGCGTCGATACTCGATGGGTGCATGACTGTAGAGACGGTGAAGCGAACGGACGCTTTGCTCCGACATCATCTCGTCGTCGGTGAAGGAAACGCAGACCATCGGCATCTCGACCGACGAGTAACTTGCCCTGACGTTCTCGCCCTCGACGCCGACGACGTACTCGCGATCGAGGCACCACCGTCGCCATTGCTCGATCACGCCGCGCGGCAGATCGCCGACTTTGCGCAACCGCTTGCCTGGAAAGTAGCCGACCAGTCGAGTTGCGACGGGCACGGCGACGTACCACATCCACCACACGAATCTGCGCGTGGGCCAACTGTTCTCGAGCCAGTAGCCGTTGCCGGTTGCGACTGTCATGACGCGCTCGATCCGTGCGCGGTTCGCGAGAAGACCCAGCAACTGTCCACCCAGGCTGTGCCCAACCCAGAAGAGCGGCAGCTCGGGCCAGCGCTGTTTCGCGAATTCGATGACAGCATCGCAATCGCGGGCCCAGTCGAAGATCGTCGCCTCGAATCCACGCAGACTGGATGGCGCCGAACGGCCAATCCCCCGGTAATCGAACGTGATCGCGCAATAGCCCTGTGTCGAAAGCCACTCCGCGAAACGGCCGTAGTAGCTCTGCGCGACACCCATGGCCGACGGAATGACCACTGTTCCCCTGGGCGGCGATGTCGATGACGACTCGAATACGCGCACGACGCAGCGCGCACCCTCTCCGACAGCAAGCGTGTGTTCCGTGGAAGGCATGATCGACACCTGATGATCGGGACCTGGCAAGTGGAGCAGGAAATGTAGGCGCACCGCGTCGGGGACAGCAACTGACGAAAGTACGGCCCACGTGACGGGCAAGTCGCTCCTGGCGCATCATGCGCGTCATTCGTCTCTCTTCGAAAAACTACACACCATGAATGTGACGACCGCCATCGAGACCCGCATGAGTTGCCGCGCGTTCCTCGATACACCGATCCCGCGCGAAACCGTTGTGCAGATCCTGGAAACAGCGAAACGCGCGCCCTCTGGAGGCAACCTGCAACCGTGGCTGGTGCACGTTCTGACGGGCGAGCCGCTGCGAGAATTCGCCGGAATCATCCAGCGCAAGCTGCCGACGCAGCCGATGGGCGAAGGCAGCGAGTACGACGTGTACCCGCCGAACCTCCACGAACCCTATCGCTCGCGTCGATTCAAGTGCGGCGAGGATATGTACGCGACGATCGGTATCGCGCGGGACAACAAGATGCAGCGGTTGATGCAGTTCGCCCGCAACTATGAATTCTTCGGCGCGCCCGTCGCCTTGTTCTTCTCGGTCGATCGCCGCATGGGTCAGGACCAATGGGCGGACGTCGGGATGTTCATGCAGAACATCATGCTGCTCGCGCGAGAACAGGGATTGCACACATGTGCCCAGGAAGCCTGGGCGGTGTGGCACAAATCAGTGGCCGAGTACCTGACGCTGCCGGCCGACCACATGCTCTTCTGCGGCATGGCGCTCGGCTATCGCGATGAGAGCGCGCCGATCAATTCATTGCGAACCGATCGGGCGCCTCTGGAGGAGTTCGCGACGTTGCGGGGATTTTGAAGAGCAAGACTTTCCACGGGGCTCACGGGGAAACACGGGGTCAGAGAGTTTTTTTCCTACCCCGTGCGCCCCGTGTACCCCGTGGAGTTCTTCATCCGGTTTCTTCAGAACCGGAAGCCCACGGCCAGACCGTAGGTCATCGGTTCCAGTGCGAACACATTCGTGAACAGACCGGACGACGCGTCGGTCACGTACATGCCCGTGATGTTGTCGTCATCCATGGCATTGTTGACGTAGGCGCGCACGTACCATGAATCGTCTGCGGAACTCAGATCGATCTGGGCGTTCAGCACATCCCAGGATTCGATCTGATCGATCGGACGATTGAAGATCCGTGCATAGAAATCGTCGCGCCAGTAGTAGTCCACCCGCGGCGTCAGGCTCATGCCGTTGCCGAAGTTGAAGCTGTACTGGAGGCCGATCTTCGCGGACCACTCCGGCGAGTAGGGCAACTGATTGCCATCGAGATCCTGCGCGACACCGTCCTGGAAGAACGGAGCGCAGGCAGGCACCAGCGCACCCAGGCCGAACGGTCCGCCGAGCTGTGCCGGCAACAAGCATCCCGCACCGCGTGCCGTCGGAATCAATGCCGTCGGAATCACGTAGTTCGCCGCCGTCGACACGTCCTTCACGACCGTGAAATTCGGATCGCCGTTGCTCGGATCGCGCGGGTTGATGCTCGAGAAGTCGTTGATGCTCGTGTTGAGATACGAGACGTTCAGGTCGAACTGCAGATCTTCGACCGGCTGGAAGACGAACTCGCCTTCGAAACCGTAGATCGTTGCATCGACGTTCTCGTTCACCGACGTGCGCGCCACGATCTTCGAGACCTGCAGTCCCTGGTAGTCGTAGTAGAACGCACCGAAGTTCGCCTGGACGCGTCCGTTGGCGAAGAGATTCTTCGAACCGATCTCGAACGAATCCACGAACTCGGGCTCGTACACTTCCGGCGTTCCGGTGAAGGCCGGGTTGGTGCGATCGAGCGGCGGGTTGAAACCGCCTGCCTTGTAGCCGCGCGAGTAGAAGGCATAGATCGTCGAGTCGTCGAACCAGCCTGGCTTCCAGTCGAAGCCGAAGCGGCCGGTGAACTCTTCGAACGTGGTTTCGTCTTCGCGGAAGGGCGGCAACGGCTCACCGATGTCGACGCTCAGTAGCAGCTGCCGGTCACGGATTTCCTTGTCGTCCTTCGTGTAGCGCAGACCAGCGGTCCAGCGCCACGACTCGGTCATGTCCCAGTACAGCTCGCCGAACACTGCCGTCGATTTCAGGCCGGCAAGCGGTGTTGCGTTGTTGTAGATCGGTGGCTGCGAACCGAGGAAGCCGGCTGCGTAGTCGAGTTCCGTCGTCGCGATGCTGTAGTTCGTGTCGTCGTCGGCTTCAAAGTAGAACACGCCGAGCTGGAAGTTGAGCGGGCCATCGAACTCGGACGCGATCCGGAATTCCTGCGACCACTGATCCGCCTTCTGATCCGACTGGTCATAGCCCGTCGACGCCGTGAAGCGGCCGATGGTATTGCCGCCGAGCGAGCCGGAGAGATCATTGAGGTCGATCTGGCTCAGCGGAATGCTGCCGCCGAACAGGATCGGCATGCCGCCACCGTCGTAGTTCCGGGTGCCTGCAACCCAGTTGTAGTCGGCGCGGCTGACCAGCGTCGTTTCCTGGTAGCCAGTGACCGAGGTCAGCGTGAGCGAACCGAAGTCATGGAAGAACTCCAGCGTCGCGATCGTCTCATCTGCCTCGTAAGTCGGATCGAATTCGGCACTGACCTTGCGATAGTCATCGGGCACGACAGCGCCCGCGTTCATGTCGGTTCCCGGAGCGATCAGCGCCACTGCTCCCGCGCCTGCCACGATGGGCAGCAATTCACCGAGGGTTCCGCCGAGCGTGCCACGGAGATTGCCCGCCTCGAACGCGAGCCGATCCGGCAAGCAACCATAAGCACCGGTCGGATCGCGATGGCACAACTGCTTGCCCGCGCGCATGCGCGACGAGTCTTCCTTGTAGTGATTCACCGTGAGGTTGATGTCGGTATCGTCGGAAGGCTTGATGCGGAAGCCCGCGCGCGCCGCCCATTGATCGCGACCGTCGATGTCGTTGCCGGTGAAGATGTTGTCCGTGTATCCGTCGCGCTGGTAATAGAGGCCGGCGAGGCGCAGGGACATGATCTCGCCCATCGGCACGTTCAGCGCGCCCTTGCCTTTGATTTCGCCGTAGTTGCCGGCGCCGACTTCAAAGTCGCCGCCGAAGTCGCCGATCTGCGGCCGCTTCGGCAGCACGTTGACGGCGCCGCCGGTGGCGTTGCGTCCGTACAGCGTGCCTTGCGGACCACGCAGCACTTCGACGCGTTCGATGTCGAAGTATTCCGTCTCGAACAGACGCGGGCTCTTGATCGGCACGGAATTGAAGTGCGTTTCGACGCCTGAGTCGGAACTGCCGCCGACCGAGGACACACCGATACCGCGAATCTGGAAGTTCGATCCCGTGAAGTTCGTCTTGGTGTACGAAACGTTGGGAATGTTCAGCTGCAGATCCGTCGCCTGGTCGATCTGCTTTCTCTGCAGCGCTTCGGCATTGAATGCGGAAACGGCGATGGGCACATCGATCAGATTCTCTTCCTTCTTCTGAGCCGTCACGATCACGATGTCGATCAGCTCGGTTCTCTTCGGTGGTTCCTGCGCTTGGGCTTGTGTGACTGCCAGTGTGGAAGCGACAGCGAGCGCCAGAACGCGCGCACGCCGCGACTTGATGACCCCCAGATTCATTCGCGTACTCCTTCTTCTGATTTGCTTGCGGAGACGAATCAATCAGCTCATCCAGCACGCACTCGTGTCGGGCGGCTGACACGCGGGTGACCAGGCGCCCCGCGATAGCACGAGTATGTCACTTTGGATGCGCAGTCCAAACATTTGACGTGTAGTCCAATGGATGTATGCAGCGTCGGTTGAGGTCTCAACCGGCTGCAATCCGCATCAATCCAGATGCGTGCAACTCACGAACGCGGGCAGGACGCCCGGGGACAGGTCAATAGGTGAGGCTTTCTGTCGGACAATCCGATCAGAAATCGGCAAAACCGGCTTCGAGGATTTCCGCTTCTGCAGCGCAGCCGATCTCGCGCACCGAATTCGGCTGAGGGAAGAACTGGTCTTCGAGATCTTTGCCACCGGCGGCACGCCAGCGCACTTTCACGGCGATGGTCTTGAAGGTATGGGTATTGGTGAGCCAGAGGCGATTGTTCTGACCGTCGCAGGCGCCCTCGAACTTGAGCGCCACGAAAGCGGCGGGCGCCTCGTCAGCCGCGCGGGACGACGGCGCGCCCAATGCAGCCCAGGCCACTGCAATGGCTGTGATCAAGACCGTTCTGGTCAAGGTCATCGTCTCCCCCCTGCCCCACAAAGTGCGCGGTTTCATCGACGGCTGCCCGAACTTCTTGAAGGGACGAGTCAACCGTATGGCGGAAATATAGTCTGTCCGGCGCATTCGCGCATCGCCGGACCCGGTTTTGCCGCTGAAAAGTTCGACTCAACGCACGATTTGGTCCGCGGGCGCCGCTTGTATGCGGTGCAAATTCACGAATCCGCCGGTTGGGCCCTCCGGAACCCCCACACCCCCTTCGCGTTAGATCCATAGCACGCCGCTCATGTCCGCGTAGGAGGACCCCGCCATGGCCTTCACCCTGAAACCCCTCCCCTTTGCCAAGGATTCGCTGGGTCCGACGATGTCCGCGCAGACCCTCGAACATCACCATGGCAAGCATCACGCGGCGTACGTGAAGAAGCTGAACGAACTGATCGCGGGCACGCAGCACGAGAACAAGGATCTCGAATCGATCATCCGGGCCACCGCGGGCGCCGAAGGCAGGGACAAGAAGATCTTCAACAACGCGGCCCAGACCTGGAATCACGATTTCTTCTGGGACTCGCTGGCAGCCAACGGCGGAGGCACGCCGCCCGAGCCGGTGCTGAAGCGCATCGAAGCATCGTTCTCCTCGCTCGAGAACTTCCGCGACAAGTTCGTGGACGCTGCCGTGAATCAGTTCGGCAGCGGCTGGGCCTGGCTGGTCGTCAGCGATGGGAGACTCGACATCGTTACGACGCACGACGCCGACAATCCGCTGACGTCAGGCAGCCATGCGCTCTGGACCTGCGATGTGTGGGAACACGCGTACTACCTCGACTATCAGCAGGAACGCGCGAAGTTCGCCAAGGCCGTGGTCGAGAACCTCGCGAACTGGCAGTTCGTGAGCAAGCGCCTCGTGGAGAGCGACAAATAAGCGCTGTAAGCGTCGAGAGAACCCGCACGGGTTCACCTCAACTTCACGTATCTGCGTACGTATAACTGTGACTGCCTCCGGGCACGCGCGCGCAGCACCATGCTGCCATCCGTGGCCGAAAGCTCCGGTGCCTACATGCATAAGCACGATACACGCACGGAAGCGGCGCTCTACTGGTCGGCAGTCAGCCTGATCGTCTGCGAAGGCCTGCCGATCGACAAGGCGGCCGAGCAACTCGGGGTCGCTGGCGCCGAGCTCCGGGAAATCCTGCATCGTCGCCAGACGCTGCGATTGTTCGACGACATCGCCTATCCGGGCCGGGCCTCCGCGACCGTCGTGCCTTTCGTCAGGCACTGAACCCGAAACCCAAGAGGTTTCACACGGAGTCCACGGAGCCCCGGAAAGGCAGGACATGCACGCAGGGTCCTTCCGTCTGAACTCCGTGATCTCCGTGACCTCCGTGTGAAACTCCTGCTCTGCCCAATTGCGAGTCATTCTCGATTGCGAATAGAATTCGTCGCGCCAGACGCCGACGATGAGTCATCCGCGCTCTGACGCAAAGACGAGCTGCGCGCGTCCTCAGCCATCGCCCGGACCCGCAACTTCAAAACGATCACCCGTCAGCCCCGGATGTGACATGTCCTATTCGATCCGAAGTGCCTCGGTCGCCCTGCTCGCGCTCATATATATGTGCGCCGGCTGCTCGCGCACGCCACCCGATGATCCGCGTCGTCCGGTGCTCGAGAACTACGCCAGCATCGTTCACGCAACGTACGAAGACACGCTTGCAGCAACGCGCGCACTCGATACTGCCGTCGATCAACTACTCGCGAATCCGAGCGAAGAAGCACTCGCTGCTGCGCGTGAGCGCTGGCGCGAGGCACGCGTTCCCTACAGCCACTCCGAGGCCTTCCGCTTCTACGGCGGACCGGTCGATGCGGAAGGCGGCCCCGAGCCGCAGATGAACGGATGGCCGCTCGATGAGAATCACATCGACGCCGTTCAGACCGACACGTACAACGCAGCACCCGGCCTCAACATCATCGGCGATGCGAAGGCGTTCCCGGAGATCACGCCTGAGCTCGTCGCCGCACAGAACGAAGCCGGGGGCGAGAAGAACATCGCCAGCGGCTGGCATGCGATCGAGTTCCTGTTGTGGGGACAGGATCGCAACGATCCGCCGACCAGCGCGGGGCAGCGTTCGTATACGGACTTCGTCGCCAAGGGCGACCCGGCGACGGATGCTGCTGCGCGCCGCGGCCAATATTTGAAGGCGACGACCACGCTACTGATCAGCGACCTCGAAAAACTCGTCGCAGCCTGGAGCCCGCAGCCGGGCGCTACGCCGAACTATCGCGCCAAGTTCGTTGCGGGCGACGTCTACACAGGATTGAAGCGGATGCTCACCGGCATTGCAGCGCTTGCCGAGATCGAGATGGCGGGCGAGCGCATGAACGTTCCGCTGCTCTCGGGCGACCAGGAAGAAGAACAATCATGCTTCAGCGACACGACCGCCGCCGATCTGCGCAACAACGGCGCCGGCATCGAGATCGTCTACACGGGAAGCTACAAGCGTCCCAATGGCGAAACCGTCAGTGGCCCGAGTCTCGCCGACTTCGTGAAGAAGGCAGACGCACGCGTCGCGGATGAAATGACCGAACGACTCGACCGCACCCGCGAAGCCCTCGCCGCCATCAAGGATCCTTTCGATCGTGAAATCCAGCCTGACAACAAGGAAGGACAGCAGCGCGTGCAGGCAGCGATCGATTCGCTGCGCGCTGAAGCTCTTTCCATAGGCCGTGCAGCCCAGTCGTTGCAGGTGTTCTTGTCTGACCTCGAAGGGCTTGGCGATTGATGAAGGAGAAGCGGTTGGCGGTTAGCGGTTGGCGGTTGGCGGGAGCGAGAGTCTGGCCGCACCTGGGTGTCTGCTGGTCTGTACTCCTGCTATCGATTGCTGGCTGCGGGCGCAACGACGAGACAACACAGTTGCTACAGGCGACGTCCGGAGGCGCGACGACGGTGCAGAACGCTACTCACAAGGCGTACGCGCAACCAGCGGCGAATCTCGACGTTCAGCGCCGCGCGAAGTTCTTCATCGGCAATGCGTTCTTCAATAGTCCCTGGGTCGTCGCGCCGGCTTCGGCGGGCGCACGCGATGGACTCGGGCCGCTGTTCAATGCGCGCAGCTGCGATGCCTGCCACAACAACGATGGCCGTGGCCGGCCGCCGGAACGCGACGGCGAGCGCCTCGTCTCGCTCGTGATTCAGTTCGCAACACCTGTCCCCGGCGATAACAATGAGCCGGGCAGCGATCCGCGTTACGGCGGGAATCTGAATCCGTTCGCCATCGGAGGCGTCGACGCCGAAGGCACGGTGCGCATCACGCATCGCGAAATACAGGGACAGTTCGGCGACGGTGAGTCCTACACGCTCCTCGCGCCGGAGTACACGTTCGAAGAGCTTGCGTACGGCGAACTTGCTCACGACAACCAGTTCTCGCCCCGTGTTGCGCCGAGCGCCTTCGGCATGGGCCTGCTCGAAGCGATTCCCGAGAGTACGATCCTGGAACGCGCCGACCTGGAAGACTCGAACGGCGACGGAATCTCCGGAAAGCCGAATCGCGTCTGGGATCATCGGCTGAAGAAACTCGTCATCGGCCGGCTCGGCTGGAAGCTGAATCAGCCCGACATCGCCCATCAGACAGCAGGTGCGTTCTCTTCGGAGATCGGGATGAGCACTTCGCTGCGTCCTGACCAGATCTGCACCAGCGTGCAGACGGCCTGCCTCGCCGCCCCGACGGGCGGCTCGCCGGAAATCAGTGACGAAATCTTCCAGCACATCGTCGACTATCAGCAGATGCTGGCCGTGCCGGCACGCCGTCATCTCGATGCACCGGAAGTGAAGCGCGGCGCGCGTCTGTTCCTCGATGCCGGTTGCGAGTCCTGTCATCGCGCTGCGTTCACGACGGGCGACCAGCCCGAGAGGCCGTGGTTGAGTCGCCAGACCCTCCATCCCTTCACCGATCTGCTGCTCCATGACATGGGACCGGGTCTCGCTGACGGTCGCGCTGACTTCGATGCGAGCGGCAGCGAATGGCGAACCGCGCCGCTCTGGGGCATCGGTCTGCAGAAGATCGTGAACGGCCACACCCGCCTGCTGCATGACGGTCGCGCGCGCGATGTCAGCGAAGCCATCCTCTGGCACGGAGGTGAAGCCGAGAAGGCGAAAGAGGCCTACCGCACGTTGTCGAAATCGGATCGCGCGGCGCTGCTCGCCTTCATCGATTCACTGTGACTGACATGACGACCCGACGCCGCTTTCTCATCGGAACCACGATCGCCCTCGGTGGCGTTGCGGCAGGCGTCGCGTTCAAGCTGCGGGATCGGTCCCCACACGGAACGCTGCTCTCGGCGTTCGAGGACGCACGCGGCGATCAGTACGTCGGTGGAGTGTCGCTCGATGACTTGCGCGTCTTCGGCGCAAAGGTGCCGGCGCGCGCTCACGGCTGTGCAATCGATCCTCACGATCCTGATCGAGTGCTTTTCTTTGCGCGGCGGCCGGGAACGGTCGCGTTCGAGCTGCGACGCGATTCGATGCAGGTCCGGACGATCTTCGAGACCCCTGAAGGTCGGCACCTTGCGGGACATGGTCTCTTCTCCCGCGACGGCTCGCTGCTCTATACGCCGGAGCACGACTACGCGCGCGAGCGCGGTGTCGTCGCCGTTCGCGATTCGCGTGACTTTCGCATCATCGATGAGATCGACACACGCGGCATCGATCCACACGAGATCGCATGGCTTCCCGATGGTCGATCGATGCTCGTCGCGAACGGCGGAATCATGACTCACCCGCGCACGTTCCGTCGCAAACTCAACATTCCGACGATGGACCCGTCGCTGTGCGTGATCGACAGCCGCGATGGCACTTGCGCCGAGCAATGGCGCCTGCCCGATCATCTGCTGAGCATTAGGCACCTGGCCGTTGGCCAGGACGGCGTCACCGCGGTGGGCTTGCAGTACGAAGGCGAGCCTGCGAACGCACCGGGCATCGTTGCCGCGTATCGTCCCGGCGCCGGTCTTCATCTCCTGCCGCCCCCTGTCGATGAGCGCAGACACTTTCGCGCTTACGTCGCGAGTGTCACGATCAGCGAACGTGAAGGACTGATCGCCGCCGCCTGTCCCTACGACAACGGCGTCGCCTGCTGGAGCGCTTCACCGGATCATCGCTACGCAGGGTTCGTCCCCGCGGGTGAAAGCTACGGGGTGTCGCGACTTGCCGACGGGACGATCATCGCGTCGCAACGCGACGGCCAGGCCTTCGAGATCGACAAAACGCCACTGCGTTCACACTTTCTGCACGTGAACGATGAAAGACCCATTCGCTGGGACGATCATTGGGTGGCGGTATAGCGGAGCCTGCAAACGTCGTTCTGGCTCCCGGTACATATGGGAGACAGAGCATCGTGACGAGGCTTTCGAACATTCGCTGGTGGCCGACACTGACCCTGCTCGCGGCGGGCATGGCCTCGGCGCAGACGCCTTCTTATTCCCCCGAACCGAAGCCGAACGTCATCGAGGATCGCTTCCGCGTCGAAGTGAACCTGCTCGGCGCCAGCATCGACACGAAGCTGCGTGTCGACCAGTCGCTCACGCTGCCGGGCACACTGCTCGATGCCGAAGACGATCTGGGTCTCGACGATTCCGATCTGATGCCGCAAGCCGAGATCACACTGCTGCCGGGCAAGCATCACCTGCTGCGCCTGAGCGGCTTCTCGACGCGACGCTCCGCCTCGAAGATCCTCGAGGAAGAAATCTTCTGGGACGATGAAGTCTACGAGCCCGGTGAGCGCGTCGATAGCCAGATGGACCTGACGATGTTCGGTCTCACGTATGGTTACCGCTTCATCGTTCGCGACCGCGCCGAGCTGGCCGCCACGTTCGGCATTCAGGTCGCGAGCGTGGACGTGAACGCAGTCGTTCGCAGCCGCGTCATCCGGGAAGCGGAGAACGGCGTTGCGCCGTTGCCGATGATCGGCATCGAAGGCCGTTACGATTTCACGCCGCACTGGTCGACTGAGGTGCGCGTTCAGTACCTGACGGCGGATGTGGAAGAGGTCGACGGCTCCATTCTGGATGCACGGCTCGCCGTCACGTGGCGCATGAACCCGTACCTGGTGTTCGGGCTCGGCTACCGCACGTTCTCGATCGATATCGATTCCCGCGACGAGAACGACCCGGGCCTCGTCAAGCTCGATATGGACGGCCCGCTGCTCTTCGCCCGCGCGAGCCTCTGATCGCTCTGATCGTTTCGATCAGACGGGTCAGCTCTCCGCCATCCGCATCGGCGACCCGTCCGAAGCCTGCATCGGCTGCTGCAGCGCGAACTGGCGCGCTGCGAACGCGATCCAGGTCGGAGTCAATCTTTCATCCTCGCGCACTGCGATACCCCGATCGCGCGGCTTGCGCAGCGTCTGCGAAGGAGCCTCGCCGTACAGCGCCCGATAGTTACGGGCGAACAGGCTGAAGTCCCACACGCCGAATCGTGCCGCGATCTTGGTCACTGTATCGGCGACCGGATCCCCGCGCAGCAAGGCACTGCGAATCTCACGCAGTTGCCGCACCTTCAGCAGGCGCATCGGCCCGACGCCGAAATACTCCTGGAAGATATTCCGCAGCGTCCGTTCGCTGACCTGGGTCGCGTTGCAGAGATCGTCGATGAACAGCGGTTGTCCTTCGCTCGCGTCGATCAGTTCGAGGCAATGAGCGATCACCCGGGTACGCGACACCTGCGGCCGGCCGATATGACGGTCGTTCGCGCGATTGCTCGCCTGCAACACATTCGTCACCGCATGCATCATCTCGTCTTCCACGGCAGCCTGCGCCGCAGGGTCGACGATTTTGACCGCCTGGTCGTCGCTCCAGATCCTCAGGATCAGCGAGCGCACGTTGTCCAGCAGCGATTTGTCCGTCTGTGTTCGCGCACCGCCCGGCGTCGGGCTGTCGAGGAACGCCTCGCGTTTCGCGAGCTTGTCCTGTTGCACGGCCACCGCGGCCCAGCGGCTCAGCGACCGGCTCGAACACGTGAACGGCTGATTCTGGATGATCAGGTTGAACGTGTTGTCGGCGAGCGGCTGCCCGTCGGAGCGCAACGCCGCCGGATCGGTCATGGGTATGCCGAGCGTGACCGTTCCTGGTGTTCCGTCGCCTGCGAATGTTGTCGCGCCGCCGACCTGCAGGTACTGCAGGTGATGGCCGCGCAGCGCCATCTTGTCGATCCACCATTCGCCGTTCGAACGTGCCGTAGGTACAAACCGTCCTGCAAGCCCATCGATGGCATCGGCGAACTCATCGAAATCCGCGTATGCGTGCCTTCCCATAAGCGCTATTCCCTTTGGGGCCAGGTCGCGCACACTACAGACAGTTTGTACGTATGACGATACGCATTTGTTGCCGAATCATCACAGATGCGCTCGCAACCGCGCGACTAGATTGAGCACTGCACAAGAATCATAAAAACACTTGTGTTTGTGATCGTGTGAGCGGGACGCCATTGCGGGTACACATGCATCATCGAGAGGCATTCTCTGCGCCGACTGCAGCGTTGTTCGTTGCAATCGCGGTCGTGCCCACTGCACACGCGCATGCGTCGCTCGTCGATCGCTTTCTCTCCAGCGATGGCGCGCTGCTCACCGGCATCGTCGGACTGCTCATCGTGCAGACTGCATTGATCGTCGTGCTGATGGTGCAGAACCACCGGCAGCGACAAGCCCAGGACGACACGAAGCGACAGCAGTCCGAAGTCGCGCACGCAGCGAGACTCGTGCTGGTGGGCGAGATCACCGCTTCGATCGCGCATGAAGTGAACCAACCGCTGAGCGCAATCCTGAGCAATGCCGACGCGGCGGAGATTCTGCTCAGTGCAACACCGCCGCCGCTCGACGAAATTCGACAGATCCTGGACGACATCCGCCGCGACGACCTGCGCGCGCACGAGATCGTCAGGAACCTTCGCAAGCTGCTGACGAAGCGCGAAGTGCAGATGGAGTCTGTCGATCTGAACGAGATTGCCCGGACCGCGCTGTTGCTCATCAAGGCGGATGCGGCGCGACGCGGTATCGCGGTGACGACGAAGCTCGACGGCGATCTGCCTCACGTGCAGGGCGATCCGGTGCATCTGCAGCAAGTACTGCTCAATCTCATCGTCAACGCGATGGACTCGATGAGCGAAGTTCCCGCGGACGATCGACGCCTCGAGATCGCAACCCGCCGGCGCGACACCCGCTCGATCGAAGTCTCAGTGATCGACAGCGGGGCCGGCGTGAAAGCGAGCGAGCTGTCCCGGCTGTTCGACTCTTTCTATACGACGAAGCCGCAGGGCATGGGGCTGGGACTGTCGATTGCGCGGGCGATCGTGCAGACACACGGCGGCAACATCTGGGCACAGAGCAACGGCGCACGCGGTGCAGCATTCACGTTCACGATTCCGATGGCCGCTTAGACAGGCTTCGATCGAAGGAAGGCATCATGACCATGGCGATGACGACAATGGAACGGGGATTCAAGGTTCACGTCGTCGATGACGACGACAGCTTCCGGACCGGACTGACACGCGTCCTGAACGCTTCCGGACTTCATGCCATCGGCTATCGCTGCGCAGGCGAGTTCCTGCTGTCGGATGCAGCCAGCTCTCCGGGTTGTGTCGTTCTCGACGTGAGCATGCCGGGCCCAAGCGGTATCGAACTCATGGATGCGCTGAGCCTGAGGGAATCCGCACCGCCCGTGATCTTCGTTACCGGCTGCACGGACGTGCAGACCAGCGTCCATGCAATGAAATCGGGCGCTGTCGACTTCCTCACCAAACCGGTGCGGACCGACACATTGCTGGACCGCGTCAAACGCGCGATCGACCTCGATCGGGAACGCCGCAACGCACGACAGGAAGTCCGTGAACTGCGCGAACGCTACGAGAGCCTGACCTCGCGGGAACAGTCGGTCTTCCTCGGCGTCATCGCCGGCGCCTTGAACAAGCAGCTCGCCGTCGAACTCGACACGTGCGAACGCACGATCAAGACGCATCGGGCACGGATGATGACCAAGCTGCGGGCCGCGTCACTCGCCGACCTGGTCCGCATCGCGAGGGTCCTGGGGATCGCCCCGGCGGAGACACTCATCGCGGATGAGGTGGCGTGACACGCCCTGACGGGCAACCGGATACTCCCCATTTACTGATACAGCCTCGGGTCTCTCCCTGTCACGCTTGCAACCCACGGCAATGCCGCCGTGCGTTCGATCTTCATAGGAAAGCGGGCGTTTCTTGGCGGAGATGCGATGGCCGACCGGGGCAGAATCGTGATCGTCGAAGACGACCCGGGTTTGAATCAGGCCGTGCTGCGACTCTTGCAGGCGGCGGGATTCGAAGCGGTGGGATTCGACACGGCGACAGCCGCGCTTGCGGATCAATCCGCGCGGAAGACGGCCTGTCTCGTCGTGGATGTGCACCTGGCCGACATGACGGGCTACGAATTCCTCCATCGCCTGTCGCTCGCCGGACCACTGCCTCCGGTGATCATCGTCACCGCGCACGACAACGCATCGAGCCGTCGGCAGGCCCAATCGATCGGCGCGGCGGAGTACCTCACGAAGCCCTTCCCGGGCAGGCTTCTCGTCGATGCGGTGAAGCGCATCGTCACGGAATCCAGCGCGAAGTCGTGAGGGCGGCGCTCTTCAACCCAGCACATCGTAGAGCCGCACGATCCAGCTGAGCTGGTAGACGATCGCGGCAACGGCGAAGACCGCGTGAAAGGTGGCATTGCGCGTGGCCATCGCAGCGATGCTCAGCACGATGAACCCCATGTTCCGGATCGGATACTCGGGCCCGAGGCGCTCGACATACTCCTTCCCCTTGAGCCACGTATCCGGAAAGTCGACGACGAACACTAGCGCAAGCACGCCGAAGATCCACACGCGGCGCGAGTAGAAATAATCGCGATAGCTCGAGTAGTCGGTGAGATGCTCGGGGAAGACCAGCGCCGCCAGCAGATACAGCAGCAGCGAATAGAGCACGAGAAAGAAATAGATACCGAAGGTCCAGTGCGTCTGGGTCGAGAACCACAGCTCCCACCACCAGAAGTGCACCAGGTACATGAACATGAAGAACACCCAGAGCAGATGCACCCAGTAGAGCGCGCGGTCGCCCGGATGTTCGATCACGCGGGCCACGCCTCGCAGCAAGTGCGCGAGGGCCAGGCCGATCACCATGCCCATGACCATGCGGACATGAAAAAAGAGCGTATGCGGATCGCCCAGTTCGTTCGCCATCACAGACCCTCGTCGAGGTTGCCCAAGACTGGCCAAGCGCGGCGAGATGTTCAAGGGGCACGCCCACGTACCCATCAGCCCGCAGTTGCCGGGCAGCGCGAGCACAGGTAGCGTCGAGTCCATGCCCAACGAGTCCATTCTCAGCATCGAACTCGTGGCTCTGTTGCTGCTGCTCCTCGTGATCGGGCTCTCCGCGCTCGCACGACGTCTGCGCATTCCGTATCCGATACTGCTGGTCCTGGGCGGCCTGGTGCTCGGTTTCTTCCCGCTCGTTCCGCCGGTCGTGCTCGATCCGGATCTCGTGTTCCTGGTCCTGCTGCCACCGCTGCTGTTCGCCGCCGCCTATGCGACTTCATGGGCGCGGATGCGGGCCAACATGCTGAGCATCTGCCTGCTGGCATTCGGGCTCGTGGGACTGACGGTTATCGGCGGTGCCGCGATAGGCCACCTGATCCTGCCCGGCTTCGACTGGCGGATGGGTCTCGTACTGGGCGCCGTTGTCTCGACGACAGATGCGCTCGCGGCAACATCGATCGCGAGAAGGCTCAGGCTGCCGAAGCGCGCCGTTGACATCATCGAAGGCGAAAGCCTGATCAACGATGCGACCGGACTGCTCGCGCTGAACATCGCGCTCGGGCTCATCGTGTCCGGACAGATGCCTGGTGTTTTCGAGGCCAGCTGGAAGCTCGTGTACCTCGTCGGAGCCGCAATCCTGATCGGCATCGTGCTGGGCCGCGTCCTGCATCTGCTCCTGCGCCGGATCGATGAACCGTCGATCGCAATCTCGCTCAGCATCGCGGCACCCTATCTCGCCTACCTTGCCGCCGAGAACCTGCAGGCTTCCGGCGTCCTCGCCACGGTGACGTGCGGCGTCTATCTCGGCAATCGCGACAGCGCTCACTTCAACGCAACCGCGCGGATCACGCACACAGCGGTGTGGGAGACGCTCGCTTTCATCTTAAACGGCGTCGCCTTCGTGCTCATCGGCCTGCAACTGCCATGGATCCTGGATTCGATCGCGCAGGCGGATCGCGAACGCCTGTGGTTCGTCGCCGCATTGTTCGCAGTCGCGCTGATCGTCCTGCGCATCGTCTGGGTCTATCCCGGCGCGTGGCTCGTTTATGTCATTCAGCGCCACGCCCTGCGGCAACCCGAGACGCTGCCGTCATGGCGCAGCACGCTCGTGATCGGCTGGTCGGGCATGCGGGGAGTCGTTGCGCTCGCTGCGGCGATTGCGTTGCCGCACACGCTCGACAACGGCGAACCCTTCCCCGGTCGCAACATCATCATCGTGATGACGTTCACAGTCATTCTCGTCACGCTCGTCGGACAGGGACTCACGCTGCCCCCGCTGATTCGCGCGCTGGGGCTGTCGTCGAGATCACGAGAGTGATGGCCCGGCATTGCACAACGTTCGCCGGCCGGGCGGAGCACGTATCCACCAATGCAGACAGGGGAGGTTTCATGCCCGCGTTCGTCAGATTCCTGATTCTGGCCCTGCTCCTCGCATCGACCGGTGCCGGCGCTTCCGAGCGCGGTCCGCTCAACGACCGCTTCACCATCGACCTCGGCTACTACTTCATGCAGTCGGACACGCAGGTCCGCGCCGACAGCATCAGCGGCGTCAACGTCCAGCCGATCCTCGGTGATCCGATCAAGATCGAAGAGCTGTTCAACATGAGCGACGACGACGTGTTCCGGCTCGAAGGCGCGTGGCGATTCTTTCCCCGCCACAAGCTTCGACTCATGTATTTCGACAGCGACCGCTCCTCCACTGCGACCGCCTCGACCGAGCTCAGTTTCGGCGACGTGGTCTTTCCCATCGGCGTGGAGATCGACGCGCGGCTGCAGTGGCAGATCATCGAGCTCGCGTACGAGTACGATTTCCTCAAGCGCGAAACGTACGAGCTCGGCGCATCGTTCGGTATTCACAACGTGGGATTCAAGACGGAACTGACGGGCAGCGTGTTCATCCCCGGAACGACGCTGACCGAGACGACAACGGAAGACGTAAGGGCCGATGCACCGCTGCCGGTGATCGGGCTGCGCGGCCACTGGAACTTCGCCGGCGACTTCTACCTGCAGGGACACGCGCAGTACTTTCAGCTCAAGTACGAAGGCTATGACGGCAGCATCCAGGACTACCAGTTCGGTGTTCTGTGGCAGTTCTCGCGGCACATCGGCGTCGGCGTCTCCTACAACCTCTTTCAGACCGACGTGGACATCGACGACGGCGACGATTTCCAGGGCAAGCTCGACTGGACGTACGAAGGCGGCCAGGTCTACCTCAGAGCGACATTCTGAAAGTGACGCAGGCTCTGCGTCATCCCCGCGAAAGCGGGGATCCATGCCTCCTCTGCCGCCCCCGCTTGCTACATAAGGGGGCATGGCGACCGCCCCTAAAAGCAGGTACTTCAGAACGGCCGGATATTGCATACTCGGCCACAGACACCCTGCGTTCATCTGCACGACTCAGGGACAAAATATACGCATAAGAATGCAGCGAGGGAGGTTGCATGCCGGCGTGCCCAAAGTTCCTTGGCCTGGCGATCCTGCTCGTCAGCTCCATCGCCTCGGCGGCCGATGAAGGCGGTCCGCTGAACGACCGCTTCACGCTCGATCTCGGCTACTACTTCATGGATTCGCAGACGCGGATCCGCGCCGATCGCATCGACGGCGTCGATGTGGGCCGGATCCTGGGCGATCCGATCAAGATCGAAGAGCTCTTCAACATGACCGAGGACAAGGTCTTCCGGCTCGAAGGCGCGTGGCGATTCTTCCCGAAGCACAAACTGCGGCTCATGTACTTCGACAGCGATCGCTCATCGTCGGCGACGGCGTCGAGACAGATCGACTTCGGCGACGTCACGTTCCCGATCGGTGTGGAGATCGACGCCCGGCTGCAATGGCAGATCTTCGAGCTCGCGTACGAATACGATTTCCTCAGGCGCGACAAGTACGAGCTCGGTGCATCGATCGGCGTCCACAATGTGGCGTTCAAGACGCAGCTGACGGGCAGCGTACTCGTTCCCGAAACGACGCTCACCGAGACGGCGAGCGAAGATGTTCAGACCGACGCGCCGCTGCCCGTGATCGGCCTGCGCGGCCACTGGAACTTCGCCGGCAATTTCCACCTGCAGGCGCACGCGCAGTACTTCGAGATGAAGTACGAGGAGTACGACGGCGTCATCCAGGACTACCAGGCGGGGATTCTCTGGCAGTTCTCCAGGCACGTCGGTGTCGGTCTCTCGTACAACCTCTTTCAGACCGACGTCGACATCGACGATGGCGACGACTTCCAGGGCAAGCTGGACTGGCGGTATGAGGGCGGGCAGCTCTATCTGCGGGCGACGTTCTAGTCAAAGCGCTTCTGGCGGATCAGCGTTCACGACGTCGAGCTTCGTTCCGGTCGTTGCCGGCGTGATCGCCTCGTCGGTCACCAGCACCGTCGATCCGATTTCCAGAACACCATAGACGGCACTCAGGAAATCATTGGGAATCTCGATGCGACTCGCATTGACCGCATCGGGCTCCGTGCTCGCTTCATCCGTGCGGCCTGCGATTCCGACGCGCAACCAATGCTCGGTGGCGGGATCGGGCACGAAGCGCGGGTTAGTCGCCGAACCGGCGGCGAGAATCAACGCGTGCGTGCCGATCGGCTCGCTTCCCCGGAACACAACCCGCGATCGCCCGATCTCGATGCCGTCGCGATAGACGATCGCGCGGCCACTCACGCGACTCAGTATTACGCTGACGGGACCGGTCGGCGATAGATCCGGCTGCCAGCGCGTCGATTCCGTTTGCTGCAACGGCTGCGACTGCAGCAGCGTTCCCTTCGTGCTGACAGGCGCAAGAAACCCCGGATGACTGACTTCCGTCGGTTGCGTCGCCGCGCTGGCGATGACGACCGTCATGCCCGTCGAGGTAATCTCGAACAAGAGCCGCGCGAACTCGCTCGGCAGATGAATGCAGCCATGCGACTCCGGATACCCGGGCAAGCCACCTGCATGCAATGCGACGCCGCCCCACGTGAGCCGCTCCATGTAAGGCATCGGTGCGCTGTTGTAGATCGTGGAACGGTGATCCTTGTCTTTCTGCAGAATCGTGAATACGCCAGTCGGCGTCTCATGACCCGGCCTGCCGGTGCTCACCGTCGTGATGCCGATCGCGACACCATTGCGATACACGTAGGCGCGCTGCTCGTCCAGACTCACGACCATGACGATCGGACCAGTGCGGATCGCATCGCCGAGCCAGATCCATTCGCCGTGCTTGAGCTGCGTGATCAGCGTATCCGCCGGCATCGATTGCTTCGCGCCCCAGAAAGGGACATTGGCGAAGGCACTGACTGACGCAAGCAACAGCGCAACCAGCGATGTACAGCGGACGAACCGATCGATGATCCCGATGCGTCCCATGCCGCTCTCCTCTCGTGCAGGCGGCCATTCTGTCAGCCGCGCCACTGGCGGCAGCGCACGCTGCGGAAAATGCTTAGCGCGGCGTCACTTGTGGATCGCCATCGCGGCCGCTTCGGCAGTGCAATCTCGCGTAGGCAACAGCTGCTTTTCGCGCGCCGCGGCGATCTCCCTCTTGGCTGCGGTGAGATCAGCTTCGAATACCGGATCAGCATGCAAGCGGGCGACGACCCCGGCTGCCACAACGCGCCCCGCCTCCACATCGCTCTGCCAATGCACGCCGCAGACCACCCGACTCTGACCGTAGGTGTAGCCGCGGTAAAGAATCGGATCGGTTCGATCGGGCGCGACTTCCGCAAGGATCAACGCCCAGGCCCAGCCGATCCCCGTATGCCCCGAGGGATACGATCCGTTCCTGCGCAACGACGGCTCATCCGCCGGCGTGCAGCTCGTTTCGTTGAACTCCATGAACGGCCGCGGCCGCTTGTAGTTGTCCTTTGCTGCGTTCATCGCGAGGCCCGCGTCAGTCGCCGATCGGCGCAGCAGCATGTACAGGCGAGGTGTTGCGTCCGGTGTGAGCGGCGCATTGACCGCACAGGAGAAAGCAGCCGTCACCTCTGGGAATTTCAGTTCCGCATCCTGGATCGCCAACGCCCAGCGCGGTGTGTCCTTCAGAGAGCGTGTGGACCGATAGGCGGCTTCATCAGCGGTAAAGGCCGCGGAATCCTTTGCGGGCGGAGGCGGAAGCAGCAACTTGCTGTTGGGAAGGGTTTCGCGGGACAGATAGCCCTTCAGAAATCCGGAGGCGACTTCCGGCACCGTTGCGGGCACCTGGTGTGCGCAGCCTGAAAGAAGCACCGCCATCAGGGCGGCGAGCGATGTCGCGCGATGCAGTTCCACTGGAGCCTCCGGCCTCGATGAGCGAGCACCGCACGATAAACGCCTTCGCGATCCAGTGCTACGTGCGCATCACTCGCCCGTTCATGCGTTGTTCTCCGGCCCGCGCAAGCGAATGTTCCGCGTCAGGAACAATTCGATGCATCAGCCCCTTGCTGCCATGTCTCAACGCAACCGCGAGGTATCGTCATGGCGCGTTACGGCAAAAAAGCATCGCAGAAAGTGAAACGGGCGATGCATGAACGCAAGCGCGGCACGTTGCGCAGCGGCCGCTCGGGCAAGAAAGTCACGAGCCGCAAGCAGGCCATCGCCATCGGTTTGTCCGAGGCACGACGGGCAGGAGGCAAGGTGCCGAAGAAGAGAAAGACGAGCAGCAAGAAGAAATAGCCGGACGAGCGATGAGCCGCGAGCGATGAGCCAGAGCCCTCTGGCTCACTGCTCATCGCTCATTTGCTAGTTCTTCAACCGATGCCCCGTCTTGAATATCCACGCAATCACAATCACGCACAGCACCATGAATCCCAGCGTTGCCGCGAGACTGATGCCGACGCCCACGTCCGAGATGCCGTAGAAGCTCCAGCGGAAACCGCTGATCAGGTACACGACGGGATTGAACAGCGTGATCTTCTGCCACAGCGGCGGCAGCATGCTGATCGAATAGAAACTGCCGCCGAGGAACGCGAGCGGCGTGATCACCAGGATGGGAATCACCTGGAGCTTCTCCCAGCCGCTCGCCCAAAGCCCGATGATGAATCCGAACAGGCTGAACGTGACGGAGGTGAGGATCAGGAAGGAAATCATCCACACCGGGTGCTCGATGTGGAAAGGAACGAACAATCGGGCCGTCGCAAGGATGATGAGCCCGAGCAACACCGACTTGGTCGCGGCAGCACCGACATAGCCGGTGACGACCTCGACGAAGGACACCGGCGCGGAAAGCACTTCGTAGATCGTGCCTGCGTAGCGCGGCATGTAGATTCCGAACGAGGCGTTCGAAATACTTTCGGTCAGGATCGACAGCATGATGAGGCCCGGCACGATGAACGCGCCGTAGCTCACGCCGTCGACGGTTGCGATGCGCGAGCCGATCGCCGCACCGAACACGACGAAGTAGAGCGAAGTCGAGATGACGGGCGATGCTACGCTCTGCACGAGCGTGCGGAACCAGCGCGCCAGTTCGAAGGTATAGATCGCGCGAATGGCGTGCGTGTTCACTGGGACAACCTCACCTGGGACGACCTCACCAGGCTCACGAAAATTTCCTCGAGCGAGCTCTCTTCCGTCCGTAGATCCTTGAAGTCGATGCCCAGCTCGTTCAACTGGCGCAGCAGGCTCGCGATGCCCGTCGAATCCGACTGCGTGTCGAACGTATAGATCAGGTCGTTCCCATCCGCCGAGAGCTCGAGCTGGCGATTCGCGAGCTGCGCCGGAATCTGCTGCAGTGGTGTCTGCAGGTGAAGCGTCAGTTGCTTGCGGCCCAGCTTGCGCATCAGGACGTGCTTGTCCTCGATCAGCACGATCTCGCCTTTGTTGATGACGCCGATCCGGTCGGCCATCTCCTCGGCTTCTTCGATGTAGTGCGTCGTCAGGATGATGGTGACGCCGCTCGCCCGCAACGACCGGACCATCTCCCACATGTCGCGGCGGAGCTCGACGTCGACACCGGCCGTGGGTTCATCGAGAAACAGGATCTGGGGCTCGTGCGACAGGGCCTTCGCGATCATCACGCGCCGCTTCATGCCGCCGGACAGCGCCATGATCTTCTGATCCTTCTTGTCCCAGAGCGACAGGTCGCGCAGGACCTTTTCCAGATGCGCGTCGTCGGGTCCCTTGCCGAAGAGTCCGCGGCTGAAGCGCATGGTGGCCCAGACGCTCTCGAAAGCATCGGTCGACAGCTCCTGCGGCACGAGGCCGATCTTGGACCGCGCGGCCCGGTAGTCGGTGATCACATCGTGCCCGTCGGCGGTCGCCACGCCGGAAGTCGGATTCACGATGCCGCAGACGATGTTGATCAATGTCGTCTTGCCGGCGCCGTTCGGCCCCAGCAGGGCGAATATCTCGCCGCGGCGGATACTGAGATCGACGCCCTTGAGCGCCTGAAAGCCCGACGCGTACGTCTTCACCAGGTTCTTTACGCTGATGATCGGCTGTCCGATTGTTTCTGTCACATCGCCCCCGTTTGGATCGAGCCGGCCGATTATAGGAGACACCGGCGCGCGATCAGGTACTCCGCTAGAGGACGCACGACCACCCGCCCGCCCGACACTGTCGTCGCGCGTACAATTCTTCTCATGCAGCGCCGGATCGTCGGATTTCATCAGGACGAAGAGCAGCACTGGGTCGCCCATCTCGAATGCGGCCACAACCAGCACGTCCGCCACAATCCACCGTGGTTCGTCCGCACATGGGTGACCACTGAGGAAGGACGTTCCGCAGCGGTCGGCACCTGCCTCGAATGCCGTTTGTGCGGGCCCGACGAGCCCTCCAGTCCGGCTCGCCACTCGTAGCTCATCGCTCGCAGCGTCTTCCATCATCCGGCCACGCGCCTCGGACGCGCGACCAGCGTTATATAGTTGCCTCCCCTCACTTTTGGACGGAGCAGCCATTGGAAGCGTGGGCCCTGCGCGCAATGGAACGCTGGCCGAATGTGCCCGCGCTCTTCGGGTGGCTTGGACTCGATCGCCGCGGACGCTGGCTGATCCGGGGCGAAGTCATCACCCGGCCGCAGATCATCGATACGATCAACGGCAACTACGAAGCCGACGCCCACGGCCGCTGGTTTTTCCAGAACGGCCCCCAACGGGGATTCGTCAGTGTCGAAACCGCGCCGCTCGTCCTCTCGGTCAACGACGGCGTGCTGCTGACACACACCCAGCGGGTCGTACGGGCGCCCGCGCAAGTCCTCATCGATGAAGACGGCGGTGTAGCGATCGCCACTGAACATGGAGCAGGATCGTTGCTCGATACCGACCTCGATTGGGCGCTGGCGAACATGACGGATGCGGGCCGGCCGCTGGACGAGTACGCCCTGACGAAAGCACTGGAAACGCCGTCGGGAAGCATGACCGCGCTGGAGATCTCGATCGGCGATCGGCAGCTTCGGGTGATGCGCATGGATCGCGAAGCGCTGCCCGGTCATCTGGGATTCGTTCGCGACCCCGCTCCTCGCGAAAACGAGCGGGTGGCAACGCGGGTCGCCGACTGACCGTCCCGCCGCGAGGGCGCTGTCCGGCTTGATTGCGGTCGCTCCAGACCCATCTACCGGACACCGCACCCCATTCCGTTCAATGCCGGCCCTAAGTCGCGGACTGAGTTGCGATACAGGGAATGTCTAGGCCGCTCAGTGGCTTACGCCCTGTGGGCGCGTTCCGGGTGCAAAAGCCAGCGGGAACAAGTAGTTGCGGATCCGCGTACTGCCGCCGTCGGATTCGCTGACACGAGCGTCGAAACGGCGGATTTTCAAGAAGACGTGCCGCAAAACGCCCTTCCTGGAATACAATCGCCGGCCCGAATTTTCCTTCCCTTCGTAACAGCAGGACACATGGTGGAACAAGCGCAATTGGAACTTCAGCTTAAAGTTTGGAAAGAGCTTGCGATCAGCAAGCAGATGCTCATGCGGACCGCCGCAGAGGCTTTGAAACTCGACCCGAATTGCAGTCAGGAAGAGCTGAAGACGGCGCTTGAGGCAGCCCTGAAGAAGGTCGCGGAAGCCGACGCCAGCGTCGTCACCGCGCGCGAGCAGGCCAAGTCCTCCATCCTCGGCATGGAGCAGAAGCTGGCCACGGCGCAGAAGGCGCAGACTGTCGCTGAAGCGCAGGTCGTCGACCTGACCGCGAAGCTCGACAACGCCAACCAGCAGGCTGCGTCCGCGCGCACCGCCTCGGCGAAGGAAATCCAGACGCTCAAGGATCGCGTCGTCGAGAAGGACAAGCAGCTCAAGGCCATCAACACTGCACTCGCGGATACGCCCGAGAACGTGTTGAAGAAGATGAACACGCTGAAGAAGCAGCGGCAGGAAGAAGCCGATGCGCGCCGTGACATCGAGACGAGCTTCACTTCGCTGCGCAAGGAAAAGGCGGAGCAGGATCAGAAGCTCGCGAAGATGACGGACAGCACGGGCCGCCTCGTCACGACCTACAAGGAACTGCACGAAGCGACCACGAAGATCCACGAACAACTCAAGCCGCTGGTCAAGGACGAGAAGGATCTGCCGGCGCTCCCGGACCTGCACGCGAAGCTGCTCGAGGAAATCGAGAATCCGGATGCGAAGCCGGATGGGAAGAACGGGAAGGAAAAGAAGTAAGCCCGCGAGCTGCGAGCGACGAGCCAGAACGAGAAAGGCCCGACTGTGTCGGGCCTTTTTTTTGTTTCGTGGCTTTGCTCTGATTGTGGGTCCGACTCTAGTCGGACGTGATCGCCAGTGGCGATGCTTCGCATGACGTCCGGCTAAAGCCGGACCCACACCAAGCTGTCATTCCCGCGAAAGCGGGAATCCATCCCGATCAAGGCATGGACTCCCGCTTTCGCGGGAGTGACGGGAACTCTCTCCGGCTCATGGCTCGTCGCTCACCGCTCGTCGCCTACTCCTTCGGCACCGGCGGCGGCCCATCCGGAATATACGCATCGAACACCACGCCGCCGCGCTTCTGTTCGAACTCCGCGCGCACTGCCTTCAGCGTGGCAGGCTGCTCATAGAGATCGACCATCGTGGCCGCGAGTGTCTTGGACGCCAGCACCATCCCCTTGTGGCCGATCGACATGCCGCCGGTCGCAACGACGGGCCAGGCGTGCCATGGCGCCTTCGAGGGTGAAGTCGCGACGGTGAAATGGAGCGTCGGCACGATCCAGCTCACGTCACCGACGTCCGTCGAGCCGCCTTCCTGCTCCTGGTTTTCCAGCGGATGGATCTTCGTGTCCATGCCGACGTCAGGGACGCTCGTCGCGCGCTGAATCTTCTTGGCGAATTCCTGTTCATCCGCGCTGTACATCGGCGTGCCGAGCCACTGCAGGTTGGCATTCAGCAGCTTTGCGCCCGTCAGGTTGTTGAGAATCTCCCAGCTTCCACCCTGGACCGTCACCGTCGATGTGGTTTCGGTCATCGTCGCTGCGCCCTCGGCAAGTCTGCGCACGCGGCCCAGCAACCCCTCGACTTCGACCCGCTGCCAGTCGCGCAGCCAGATCCACACTTTGCCGTACTCGGGCACGACGTTCGGGACATCGCCACCGGCGACGATCGTGTAGTGCATGCGCGATGTCGGCTTGATGTGTTCACGCATGAGATTGACGCCGTGCGTGAACAACTCGAGCGCGTCGACCGCGCTGCGCCCGTTCCACGGATCGCCCGCTGCATGCGCTGCCTTGCCGCGGAATTCGATCGCGAGATCGACCATCGCCTGGCTCGATGTCGTATCGGCCTGTGTCTTGTCGCCCGGATGCCAGGCGAGCACGACGTCGAGGTCATTGAAGAAGCCGTCGCGCGCCATGTAGGTCTTGCCGCCGATGTTTTCTTCAGCTGGCGTGCCGTAGAACCGGATCGTGCCCTTCAGCTTTCCGGCTGCGATCTGTTCCTTGATCGCCACCGCGGCGCCGAGGCTCGCGGCACCGAACATGTTGTGCCCGCAGCCGTGTCCGCCCGCGCCTTCCTGCAGTGGCGTCTTTTCCGCAACCGCCTTCTGCGAGATGCCCGGCAGTGCGTCGTACTCGCCCATCACTCCGATGATCGGCCGACCCGAGCCGAAGGACGCGATGAACGCCGTCGGCATGTCGCCGACGCCCCGCTCCACCTTGAAGCCCTGCTTCTCCGCGTAGTCGGCAAGCGCCGCCGCGGAACGATGCTCCTTC
Source organism: Povalibacter uvarum (assembly GCF_014202975.1). Classification (GTDB taxonomy): domain Bacteria; phylum Pseudomonadota; class Gammaproteobacteria; order Steroidobacterales; family Steroidobacteraceae; genus Steroidobacter; species Steroidobacter uvarum. Next base: position 247,307 of record NZ_JACHHZ010000005.1, on the reverse strand, counting down.
AGTGCCGTCTCGGCGAACGCCCAGATCTGATCGGAAAGCCCGATCAGTTCCGCCGAGTGCTGATCGACCGATTGCACGGCGGCTTTCTTGGTCGAACTGGTCGCCGCACTGGCTGATGTCACGAGCACCAGGCTCGCAACGATCGGAAGCGCGGCGAATCCGCGCAGTACGCTGGATGCGATTGTCATCATGGCTCCGTGGTTATTTCGTTCATTGAATCCGGAAAGCCTTCCTATGCGTCCGCGCGTTTCGCGGTCCCTTCGAGCATCGACTGCACGGCCTGGCGCCCGACCTCGTTGCTCCACAAACTCTGCAGCAACAACACGGTCCGGGCCGCGGGGCCGTCGACCGTGAACTCGAGCGAATCGAAACGAATGCGATCGATGTTGAAATCACCGCCGCTGTACTGGAACCGGCAACCCGCGAACGTGCATTCGATGAACTCGTTGCCGTCGAGCGTGACCGTCTCGTTCCTGAATGTCTGCTTCTCATACCGCATGATTCGATTCTCCGCGAACTATCGATGTGTGCGTCGCTGCGCACGGAGCCGGTCGCGATGCTCGGCCAGCCAGTACGCAGCGACGAGTGTCTTGAGGTCCGTGATCTGCGCGTCCCGGACGCGCAGCATGAATTTCTGCCACGGGACAACGACGGTGAGGATGTCCTCGGATTCCTCCGCATTGCCGTGCACGCCGCCTGCCCCGTTCGTGTCGACGAATCCGACAACGATCGCCATCCTTTCCGTGCTGCCGCCCGAACTGACATACGCCCCTGGGTGCGCCAGCACCGGGTCGTACAGCTCGAGCCCTGTCTCCTCCTGCATTTCGCGCACGGCGGCTTCGAGCGGCGACTCGTCAGCACTCATGCCACCGGCCACCACGCTATCCGTGTAGGCAGGATCGCCTGCGACGAGACAGCCAGGACGGAATTCGTTGATGAGCACCACTTCATCGCGATCCGGGTCGTAGCCCAGCACGCCCACCGCATGTCCGCGATCCGTGATCTCGCGTGTGACGCGCTGGCGTCCGCCTGCGTGCTTGGCGGTATCGAACTCCACGCGATCGAGCTTGATGAAACCGCTCGACAGGCGCGTCGATGAAACGATCGTCGCGGTCAGTTTGCTCTCATCGCTCACGCTACTCATTTTACTCACGGGGGGCGTCCTTCCTTGCGTTCAACTCTTCCAGGTATCCGCGAACACGCGCATGAGATTGCGGCCGAGAACCTTCTCGATCCGGGACGTGCTGTGTCCCCGTCCGGCGAGCATCGCGGAAAGCGTTTCGAACCGGCGCGGCGTATTGAGATCGCCTGCGAACAGATAGCCCGTTTCGTTCTCATCCGCCGCGCCGATTCCGGCGGCCCGGCGATCGCGCACGCTGCGGGCGAAGGCGTCTTTGTAGGCCTGATCGAGCACCGCCGGAGAGATCGTGCCGTCGGTGCCGATGGAGACGTGATCCTCGCCTGCGACGTTGATCATGTGCTCGAGGTGGCGGATCACGTCAGCCGCCGTCGGCTGCCGGCCGCCCGAGAGGTACGGCATGATGTAGAGGCCCGACACTCCTCCTGTCTTCGACACGGCGCGGAGCTCCTCATCCGTGCGATTGCGCGGATGATTCGCCAGCGCGAAGCATCCCGTGTGAGTGAAGGCGACCGGCTTCTTCGACGTCCTTATCGCGTCGGCAGCGGTCTGACGTCCGCAGTGACTGAGATCGACGAGAATACCGAGGGTGTTCATCCGTTCGATGGCGTCGAAGCCAGTACGACTCAGGCCCGCATTGGCCGGCTCGAGACAGCCATCGCCAAGAAGATTGCGGCGGTTGTAGGTCGGCTGGATCACGCGAATGCCGAAGTAGTGCAGATCGGTGAGCCGGTCGAGATCCGTCTCGAAGGCGACGCCGTCCTGGAAGCCGTAGATCAAGCCCGTGCGCTTCGCACGCTTCGCCGCCGTGATGTCTGCAACCGTGCGAATCCTGGCGAAGGTATCAGGATGCGCGTCGATCTCGCGCTCGACCCAGGCGATGCCACGCACGGCGGCGGTGAATGCCGCATCCGTCGGGGTCGTGCCGACAGGAAGGATCGTCATGTGCGCGCACGTAAGCCCCGAGGCGCGAACGTCGCTCAGATGCTCGGGAGTCCATGCGGTATTGGAATCCGCAGTCAGGCTCCCGGGACCGCCGAGCCCCTCGATGACGATGGCCTGATCGTATCCGCCCCAGCTCGTGTCCGCCGTGCGAGCGATGCCGAACGGCACCGCGCTCAGAAGCCCAGCCGCAAGGACATCACGACGCGTGATTGTCGTTGTCATTTGCCCGCCCATCTTTGATCCGCCCTCCCGGCAAGTCTGCCACGACAGCTCGCCGGCCGGCTCGCGGTGTTGCCCGCACAATCCATTGCATACAGGCCCATCGCAGGCGCTGCGGCTTTCCCTGAGCTGGCGTCACTCGACGGGCAACGAATGTGGCCCGCGAAATCTCTGAAACGAATGAAATCCGGAAAGAAAAAGAAGTTTCGTGGCATGCGCCGCACGGGGCATTCGTGCCGCACAATGCGTGCGCATACGAACGACGGAGCGGGAAAATCCAATGAAAACGAACAGGGAACTGCAGGTTGCGGCAGCACTTGGCCTGATCACACTCACGAGCAGTGCGTTCGGCGCGGAGCCGGGCTTCTACATGGGCGCCGGTATCGGCGAAACGTGGCAGGAGATGGGAGACAGCAAGGGCACGGTGATCGGGATCGGACCTCCGTTCGGCGTCGTGTTCCAGGCGTTCCCGGAAGAGGTTCAGGTGGAGGACGGCAATCTTGGATGGCAGGCAACGATCGGCTACCGACTCAATCGCTACCTGGCCGCGGAAGTCGCCTACCTGAGTTTCGGCGAATCGGAAGTGACCGAGACCTACAGAATCGATCCCGGCTTTCCTTTCCCGGCGCCCATCGAGTTCAAGAATCGATACTCGTCCACGGTGTCGGGCCCAGCCGTTTCGGTGCTGGGGTCGCTCCCACTCGGACGCGTCGATCTCTTCCTGCGCGCCGGAATGCTGTTTGCCGACCAGGACGTCGAAACGCAATTCACCAGCGGATCGCAAGAGATGACCTTCGGCGAAGAGATCTGGTTCGGTGGTGCCGGAGTGGACTGGTCCGTGGCGGATCGCTGGATGCTACGGGCGGAGTACCTGCGCACGGCCAAGCTTGCAGCGACGCTCATGTCGGCCGAGGCCGCGATCGAAACCGTCTCGTTCAGCGTATTCTTCCGCTTGTAGAATGATTGAATGACGTCTGGGGCGAGGCCGCCGGCAGACGACGGCTTCACTCCACGCGGGAGATCTTTACGTCCATGAGCGCGCGCACGTGGATCGTGTTTGCGGTTCTGTGCGTCATCTGGGGCGTACCGTACTTCTTCATCAAGCTCGCATTGCTCGAGCTCTCGCCCGCCTGCGTTGCGTGGCTGCGCATCACGCTTGCTGCCGTGGTCCTGGTGCCGATCGCATGGAAGCGAGGCGTGCTGCGTCCTGCCGTCGGGCGCATCCGCATGGTCGCTGCTTTCGCGGTCGCCGAACTGGTCGTCCCCTTCTTCATGATCGCCTTCGGCGAACAATGGCTCTCGTCTTCGCTCACGGGAATCCTGATTGCGACGGTGCCGCTGACCGTTGTCGTCATCGCGCCGTTCTTCGGCGTGCATGAAAAGCTGAGCGGGCGGCGGCTCGCCGGCCTCGCGATCGGATTCTCAGGCGTCGTGACGCTGCTCGGGCTCGATCCGGGGCACGGGCCGATGCTGTGGGTCGGCGTCGCGTCGATGCTGCTCGCGATCATCGGCTACACCATTGGCCCGCTGATCGTTCAGCGTCACCTGGCCGATGTCGATGAGCTCGGTGCACTCGCGCTGAGCCTGGTGATTGCGTCGGTGATCCTGCTGCCGTTCGCACTCGCTTCCGCGCCTGCGCAGATGCCTTCGACGCTCACGATCGCATCCGTAGCAGTGCTCGGGCTCGTCTGCACTGCGCTCGCCCTGTTGTTGTTCTTCCACCTGATAGGAACAGCCGGTGCGGCTCGTGCCGCGCTCATCGCTTACGTGAATCCGGCTGTGGCCACGCTTCTCGGCGTGCTGGTGCTCAATGAGCCGTTCGGTGTCAGCACCGTCGTGGGATTCGCGATGATTCTCGGCGGTTCGTGGCTCGCGAGCAGCCGGACACCGGAGCTTGCGCCGGCCTGATCAGCGCTTCGATCGTGCGAGCAACCACACACCGGCGAGCACGAGCACTGTCCCCGCCACCATCCACGCAGTGAACGGCTCACCGAGCAGAAGAAAGCTCATCGCGATCGTCGACAGCGGGCCCACCATTCCGACCTGCGCAGTGACGCCCGCGCCGACGCGCTCGATTGCCAGCATCACCATCATCACGGGCACGAACGTACACAACGTCGCGTTCAGTATCGCGAGCCAGATGACTTGCGGCGCAACTTCCATTGCTGATACAGGCCGCAGGATGAAGAACTGCGCTATGCACAGCACGCACGCAATGCTGGTCGCAACTCCCGTGATTCGCAGCGCGCCGATGCGCTTCACAGCTTCGCCGCTGTAAGCGAGATACAGCGCGTAGCTCGCGGCGCTGCCGAATACGAGCACTGCGCCGAGCAGCACGTTCTCTCCACCGATCGCGATATCGTGCCCGAAGACGACGAGCACGCCCACATAGCTCACTCCCAGCGCCATCCACTGCCGTTTCGTCACGGGTCTGTGAAAGAGCACGACTCCGAGCAGCAGCACGATCGTCGGATTGAGATACAGGATGAGTCGCTCGAGATTCGCCGTGATGTACTGCAATCCGGCGAAGTCGAGAAAGCTGGCCAGGTAGTAGCCGCTGAAGCCGAGACCGAAGAGAACCGTCCAGTCCCGGGCGCTGAGCGCCGGCTTGTCCCGGCTCGCCCACCAGGAGAGCGCGAGAAAGAGCGGCATCGCGAACAGCATGCGGTACATGATCACCGTCACCGCATCCACGCCGTAGCGATACGACAGCTTCACGATGATCGCCTTGCCTGAAAACGCGATCGCGCCGGCACTCGCCAGCAGGATGCCGGGCCAGGTCGAACGCGGAAGGGATTCGGTTGCGGTCTGCATGAGAGGGGCGCTTGGCTCGGCCTATTGTATGCGGACCGCTCCGCATGACGACTTCGTCATCGACGATGTGAGCCTCGCCACCCGCGATTGCGCGGGCCGGGGTTCCCTTCGATGCGTGCGGACGTCTATTCTCCTCGTCCGGTCACCTCTCCGGCGCTTCCATGAAAACAACCAATCGCCTCGCTCTCGCCAGCACGCTCCTGCTTTCCCTGATGGCAGCCTCCTCTCAGGCTGCCGACAAGGCAGATCCCGCGCTGGCTCACGCCCGGGAATTGCTGAAGAAAGTCATCCTCATCGACGGGCACAACGACCTGCCCTGGGCGATCCGCAACGACAAGCAGGCACCTGGCAACGTGGAAGCCTACGACCTGCGCAGCAAGGTACCGGGCCAGACCGATCTGGCGCGACTGCGTGAAGGTGGCGTGGGCGGCCAGTTCTGGTCGGTGTATACGCCCGGCGAAGCGCCCGGCCACTACGCCCGCACGCAGCTCGAACAGATCGACATCGCCACGCGGATGATCCAGCACTACCCCGATGCCTTCCGGGTCGCGCTGACGGCGGCGGACGTCCGGTCGGCTCACAAGAACAAGCGCATCGCTTCGATGATGGGCATCGAGGGCGGTCACGCGATCGAGAACTCGCTCGGCGCGCTGCGCACGTACTACGACCTCGGCGTGCGCTACATGACGTTGACTCACAACGTGCACACCGACTGGGCGGACTCCGCCGCGCTGCCGGCGAAGCACGGCGGACTCACGCCATTCGGCGAACAAGTCGTCCACGAGATGAACCGCCTCGGCATGCTGGTCGATCTGTCGCATGTGGCCGTGGAAACGATGGACGATGCTTTGCGCGTATCGAAAGCGCCGGTGATCTTCTCGCATTCGTCCGCACGCGCACTCTGCAACGTTCCGCGCAATGTGCCCGACGACATCCTGAAGCGACTGGGCGCGAACGGCGGCGTCGTGATGGTGACGTTCGTCGCGGGCTTCATCGATCCGGCCGTGGCGGCCGTGCAGATGCCGGCCATGGAAGAATATCGACGCCGCGCCCAGGGCAAGTCGCTCGAAGAGCAGCAGCGCATCGAAGACGAAGTCATGGGCAAACTGAAGATGCCGGTCACGAGCATCGCGAAGGTCGCCGATCACATCGAGTACGTCCGCAAGGTCGCCGGCGTCGAGCACGTCGGCATCGGCGGCGACTTCGACGGCAACTCCGATTGGCCAGAAGGACTCTCGGACGTGTCCATGTACCCCAATCTCTTCGCCGAACTGATCCGCCGCGGCTGGAGCGATCGCGACCTCACCCTGCTGGCCGGTGAGAATGTGTTGCGTGCGATGGAGAAGGCTGAAGCGGTCGCGCGCTCGATGAAGAGCGAGCCGGCGCCGCCGGGACTGGGGAATTGAGCTTTCGATTCGACGCTGGCTGTGGGTCCGGCTTCAGCCGGACGTCATGCCGATAGGCAGTCCGTCACTCCCGCGCACGCGGGAGTCCATCCGGCTTCCCAAGAATGGATTCCCGCTTTCGCAGGAATGACCGCTGGCGAGCCTCGTAGCCGGCCTGCGGCACCGTTCCGCCGGCCAACGCCGTACCCGATCCGCTGCATTTCCCGTAGTCTTGCCTGCACTACGGGAAGGTGAACGGATGCTGCGAAAGATAACCTCCGCGCTTGCAGTTGCGATTCTCTGCCAGCAGGCCCCGGCCGCCGACGTACTGATCGAGAACGTCACGATCGTCTCGCCGGAACGATCGCAGCCACTGCGCTCACAATGGGTTCTGATCCGCGACGAACGGATTGCACAGATCAGTTCGAAGCCCATCGACGCAAAGGGTGCGCAGCGGGTGCCGGGCGCCGGAAAATTCCTGACGCCTGGCCTGACGGATTCGCACGTTCATGTATCGGATGCAGTGGGACTGCCCCAGGGCGCGCACCTGTCGGAGCTCAAGCCGCTCACCGACGCGTTCTATCGCCAGCAACCGCGCAGCTATCTGTACTTCGGCGTCACGCAGGTTCTCGATCTCGCGAACGTCCCGGAGGCCATCGCAGCGTTCGAAGCTCAGCCGCAGCATCCGGATCTGCTTCGATGCGGCGCGACGATGCCGCTCGATGGCTACCCTTCCGTATTCGTCGACAAGCCACTGCGCTACACCGCGATGCCGGATTACATCTACGAGCCGGCGAATGCAGCGAAGCATCCTCTTCCTGAAGGCGCGGACGCTGCTGCACACACGCCGGAAGCCATCGTAGACCGCATAGCTGCCAGCGGCGCCGCCTGCGTGAAGATCTTCATCGAGAACGGTTTCGGCGATTCATCGGACTGGCCCGTGCTGAGCAAGGAATCGCTGCAGCGGTTGCGTGCCGCTGCGACGAAGCGAGGCCTGCCGATCCTGGCGCACGCCAACGCACTCGACATGCAACGCATTGCCCTCGATGCGAAAGTGGATGTCCTCGCACACGGCCTCTGGAACTGGGGGCCTGCGTCGGGCAAGCCCGGCGTGCCGCCCGAGATCGCCGCTCACATGAATCGCATCCACAAGAGCGGCACGGGATATCAGCCGACGCTCCGCGTGCTGGCGGGAACCGCCGACCTGTTCCGCGCCGACACGCTCGAAGATCCGACTTACAAGAAGGTCGTTCCGGCACCGCTGCTCGAGTGGTATCGCACCGACGCCGGACAATGGTTCAAGAAGGTCATGAAGCAGAACTATGGCGACCTGCCCGACGCGAAGATCGCATCGATGGAACTGCAGATCGGCGAACAAGGCATGCGTGCGGCGCGCTATCTGCACGACCTGGGACATCCGCTGCTGCTCGGCAGCGATACGCCGTCCGCGCCGACTTACGGAAATCAACCTGGTTACGACACTTACCGCGAGATGCGCCTGATGGCGACAGCGGGCATTCCGCTTCTCGATGTCTTCCGCGCCGGGACGATCAACAGCGCCCGCCAGTTCCGCTGGGAAAAGACCTATTCGACGGTAGCGACGGGCAGGGTCGCGAACCTGTTGCTGCTCGATGCGAATCCGCTGGATTCGATCCGGGCGTGGAGTCAGATCGACAAAGTGGTGCTGAGGGGGAAAGTGATTGAGCGCGAGGCGTTGGCAGCGGACAGGTGATATGGGAACCGACTCGGGCAATCACACCAATGTCATTCCCGCCTGCGCGGGGATGACGGACGTCCCTCACTCCCTCTCTTTCACCATCACCCCACCCGCACTCTCCCACTGAATCGCGAGCTCAGCGGCATCCTCCGCTGACTTCGGCTTCACGCCCATCAGGATGCCGCCGTCGCGGATTTCTTTCTCGTAGGATTCGACGCGGCCTTTCGGAATGCCCCAGTTCGTGAGCGCCCCGGCGAGTCCGCCCGCGACCCCGACCGCACCTGCTGCTGCGAGCGCAACGGCAATGGGTCCCGCGAATATGAGCCCAGGCAACAGCAGCGCTGTGCCAACGGCGGCTGCGGCAGGTGCGATCGTTCCGACAGTAGCGCCGGCCGGCCCGCCGAGTTCAGTCGCATCCGGAGGTTTGTGCTCGGTGCTTTCCTTCGCTTTTCGTGCGAGACCCGCACTCACCTCGCCCAGCGTGAAATGCTGCTGGCGCGTTTCCTCGGAGAGCACCAGATTGATTTCGTCGCTCGTGTAGCCCAGGGCCATCGTGGCCCGATAGGCTCGTTCGGTGTCGGCTGCGCGATTGAACAGCCCAGTGATCATTGCCGGTGTTTTGCCGGCATCGGCAGCAGGACTCATGACGGCCTCGCACGTTGCAGCTGCTGTCACTGCAACGCCAACGGGCTCACCTTCGTTCCTGCGGGAGCGGGAATCGATGTCAGCTGTTTCTGCCGCAATCCCCGCGGTAGTAGGCGTCGGCGTTGCAGCTGCGGTCCCGGAAGGTGCACGTTCCCTGCTCCGGCGGACCATCGCTCGTCACGACATACCGGCCGCCCGTGATCGCACAGAACCGCGCAGCATCCGTCAGATAGCCCGTGACGCGAACGCCACCGGCCCGGCATTCCCCGCGCAACAACGCCCATTCCTCGCACTGGTAGTTGTCTTCGAAAGTGCAGACGCCGTACTCGTCGCCTCGCGGAGTCTTCTCGATCCGCAGATTGCCGCCCTGTTGGATGCAGTTCTCCGATGCCGGATTCGCCCGTGCGACCGGCTCGTCGGATTGATCGGCCTCCGTCGCGATCGGTGTCCACGTCTCATCCGGATCGAACTGAGCGATAGCCGCCGCGATGTCCGCGGTGTCGTCCCCAAGGTCTCGCTGCCAGACCACGCCGTCCTGATTCACCATGAAAGTCATGATGCCGCTTGCGCCGTAATTCGCGGGCCACGCGATCAGTGCGAATCCGCCTGTCTGCTTGCTGTCGACGACGTATTCGCGTGCGCCGCCATTCGCGGCAGCGCCCTGCCCGGACAGCACGCGATAAATGTAACCGTGATACGGCGAGTTCTTGCTCGCGTCGTAACCTTCCGCCGATGCATCGGCGAGGAATGGACCCGCGGGACTCTGCGGCTCGTTTGCGACGGCTTCCCAGTACAATCCATCGTGCTTGCCGGGCTGACTTCGTAGCCGCTGGGCATATACACCCGGCTGACCGCCATCGCGTCCGACAGACGCGTACTCATCCTGCGCCTGCACGTAGCCGCGCATCACATCGATCGTGCGCAGCTCATTCGCACCGATGCGCCGAACGACCACCTCGTTCGCGCCCGCTTCGCCGTCGAAATACCACTGACCGTTCTTTCTCACGAGAGGAATCGGCATCGGCCAATCGTCCGCACCGACTTGCAGGACCTGGTCGTCGGGCCCGCCGGCAACCAGCGCATGCTTCTCGCGGTAGCGTGCAACGAAAGCTTCGCGTTCGGCCCGATCCTGAACTTCATCGCCTGAGCTGATGAGATCCTGCGTGCCAGAACCCAGCAGCGCCTTCAACGCCGCGCTGTCGTTCTTCTCGACCGCGGCAACAAGCGCCTCGATGGCTGCTTCCGGCGTTTCGAATCCGGTGGATGCCTGAGTGGCGTCCGACGGGCTGCTGGCCTGCTTGCTGCAACCGCCGACGCTCAACGTCAACGCGAGTCCGATCATCAACGCGAACGCAAACTTCATGAGAGTCACTCCACCCATTGCCTATGATCAGCGCCGACGTCCGCCGCCGCTGCGTGCATGACCAGCGCTCGCATGGCCGCGCGTGCTGGCTGCGCGATCGAACGATCCACCGCCTTCCCGATGCGCACCGGAGAATGCGTTGTCGCGCCTTTCGGGTGCCGCATGCTGAGTTGCCGGCCGGTGCGACGCGGTTGCGCCACCCAGATCTCGCGTCGGCGTGTGCTCCCTCGCGTCGGTTCGGGTCGAGCCTCCGTAACCGCGATCCGCATGCTGAGTGCGCGCCGGCTGCTCACGCTGTTGCGTTTGAGCGAGTGCGGGATTGCGCGTGCCGCCGGCACCACCGACATCGCGCGACTCATGTGTGCCCGCACGGCCGCCCGCTGCCTGATTCAGCCGCTCGGCGGTCGCAGGGTTCTTCGCGCCCTGGTACGTTGATTGTCCCTTCCAGTTCTCGGCGGTTTTCGCCTGGCCGACGCGTTGTGTGCCCCCCGTCTGACCCACCCGCTGCGTGCCGCCTGTCTGACCGACGCGCGGCTGTTGCGTCGGACGCAGCGGACTGTTGGTGTTGCCGCGCAGGTTCTGATTGTTGTCGAATCGGTTGAAGTAGTCGTTATTGATGTTGATGTTCACATCGTTACGAATATTGACGTTGTTGTAGTTGTAGCGATAACCCGGGGGCGACGCGTAGCCGTAGGCGGGCCGGAACGCCGGGCCGTACGCAGGTCGATAGACATACGCGGGCGGATAGAACGGACGCGGGCCGTAGTAAACGCTGCCGTATCCCCAGTGCGGGTAATAGTCGTCGTTCATCTCGTTGCCGATGATGACGCCCAGCCCGAATGCAATCAGGCCGCCGGCCACAGCGGCTCCCGTGCTCACGGTGTCTTCCTCGTGGACCACCGTCGTCGTTGTCGTCGGTGCAGGCGGTGGCGTCGTGTAGACCGTCTGCGGGTTGTACGTCGGCACGTAGACGATCTGCGGATCGGCCGGTTTCACTTCCACGACGACCTTGCTGTTCTCCGTCTTCGTTTCGACCTTCTGCTCCTTCGTCGATTTCAGGTTGCCCGTCTCCTGGGCCTGCACGCGCAGCCGTTGCACGGCATCGAGCACTGCCGCCTGATCGGAGCTGAACGCCGATCCCACCTGCCGCGTCCAGTCGATCTGCTGGCACATCATGTCGACGACGGTCGGAAACTGAACGAGCGAGCGCATGGCCGGACCGAACCCGGCCTTCTGCGCGGCGGCGTCGAGCTCGTTCCCTTTCAGGCTCTCGTTCTGCAGCAGCCAGTTGCCCGCATCGAGGACTTCCTGCGAATTCACGGACGCCGCGAGGACCTGACCGAGCAGTTGATCCGGATACAGCGCAATCGGCGCCAGCAACTCCTCGAGTGCATCGGGAGCCCACGATGCTTGCGTCACCGCGGGCGCCGGAACGGGAGGCGCGACTTCGGCCGGGGCTCCCGCCTGTGTCATGCCGGTTGACTGCGCAGCCGGATCTGTCGACGCGGCAGGGCCGGTCGGTTCCGTCTTGGACCCGCACGCACAGACGGTACCGGCGATGGCGACTAGCAATACTCCGCGCGAAACGGCGCGGCGTGGATCGGTCAACGACGCATGCATGGGTGGCCTCCGAGGTCGAGGCGGCACTGTGGACCGACTCGGAAGCGGCGAAAATAGGGGAAGTGGGCAGCGCCCGGGGCGGGGCAAATCGCCGAAATATCCGCTGCAGCCCTCGCGGATGCCCGCTTTCACCTACTACGGATACATCTCGCCTCCCCACAGCCGACAATGGGGCGGGTGACGCGCCTTGCCGGAGCGGAAATGCGGTTTGGCCCCTTGTTCCTGTGTTCTCTTCTCGCTGCGGGATGCGGCGACGGGCAGCCTGAACAGAAGCAGCCGCCTGCTGCTGCGCCTGCAGATCAGCGCGCACCAGAGCCCGCTGCGCAGACTGCGGCACCCGCCGAGACTCTGCCTGCAGATAGTCCGACCGCGCAGTCCGCTGCGGAGGACGAGGGTGTCGACGATGGCCTCAACTTCGAGGTCAACACCAAGCCATGGACCGGCGATCTGAACGGCATGATCGAGCGGCGGATGATCCGCGTGCTCGTGCCCTACAGCAAGACGTTCTACTTCCTCGACAATGCGACGCAGCGCGGTCTCAGCTACGAGCTGATGCAGGAGTTCGACAAGACGCTGAACACCAAGCACAAGCTCACCAAACTGCGCGTCGCCGTGGTGTTCTTCCCCACGTCGCGCGACCAACTTATTCCGCAGCTCAATGCCGGGCATGGCGATGTCATCGCCGCGAACATGACCGTCACACCGGAGCGCAGCAAGCTCGTCGAGTTCACGACACCGCTGGCAACAGGCGTCAAGGAGATCGTGGTCACCTCAGCCGACGCGCCGCCGATCGCGTCGCTCGACGACCTCTCCGGCAAGGAAATCTTCGTGCAGCGAACGTCGAGCTACTACGGCAGCCTGACGGCGCTGAATGCCGACCTGAAAAAGCGGGGCAAGGCACCGATCGCATTGCGCGATGCGCCGCCGACATTCGAGGCCGAAGACGTGCTGGAGATGGTGAACGCCGGCCTGGTGAAATACAGCGTCGTCGACCGCTATCTCGCGATGTTCTGGAGCCAGATCTACAAGGACATGAAGGTTCGCGAGGACCTGGTCGTGCGCGAGGCCGGCGACATTGCCTTCGCTGTGCGCAAGAACAGCCCGCAACTGAAGGCCGAGCTCGATGCTTTCATCGAGAAGAACAAGCGCGGCACGACCTTCGGCAACGTCGTCATCCAGAAATACCTGCAGAACACGCGTTGGGCGAAGAGCGCCACCTCCGATGCGGAGCGCCAGAAGTTCGTTCAGCTGGCTGAACTGTTCAAGAAATACAGCGAGCAGTACCAGATCGACTGGCTGCTGATGGCCGCGCAGGGATACCAGGAATCCGGTCTCGACCAGAAAGTGCGCAGCCACGTCGGCGCCATCGGCGTCATGCAGATAATGCCGGCAACGGGCAAAGACATGAAAGTCGGCGACATCCGCCAGATCGAACCGAACATTCACGCCGGCGTGAAGTACGTGCGCTTCATGATCGACCAGTACTACGCCGACGAACCCATGGACGAGGTCAACAAGGCCCTGTTCGCGTTCGCCTCGTACAATGCCGGACCGAACCGCATCCGCAGCCTGCGCGAGACGGCCGCGAAGCGCGGCCTCGATCCGAACAAATGGTTCAACAACGTCGAGGTGGTGGTCTCGGAGAAAGTCGGCCGCGAGACCGTTCAGTACGTCAGCAACATCTACAAGTATTACGTGGCGTACTCGCTGGTCTCGGAGCAGCGGGAGAAGGAGCGTCAGGCGAAGACTAACTAGGATTTCACACTCCGGCTCCAGCGCAGGAGTCAGTTCACCCGTTCGCGATACGCCCGTCCGATCTTCACCGTGCGGCCAGACCGCAGCACGAGCACGCCGCCCGCCCGACGCTCACGCAGGCACTCGCGATTCACGATCGTGGACCGGTGCACGCGCACGAACATCCCGGGATCGAGCAGCTGCTCGATCGATGCCATCGTCTGACGAACGAGATACGTCCGGCCTGACGAGTGCAATACGCTGATGTAGTTGCGATCGGCTTCGAGACATTCGACTTCGCTGACGTTGACGGTAGTGCGTCCCCGTCCCGTCATGACTTCCAGCGTCCGCAGGAAGTCCTGAGAGATAGTCACCGGCGCGGGCTCAGGCTCGATCTCTTCAACGGACACCCTCTCCACAGCGGGCGGCGTGACAGTAGTCGTTGCTGTCGCGACCTCCGGCTGTTCACGATCGCGCTGCATCCACACGAAACTCGCGACGAGCAGCGCTGCTACGGCCACGTGCAAGGGCGCGCGTCCGTAAACGAACTTCATGAAGATCGCGTCCGGATGCGCTAGCGCCCATTCGCTGACGAGTGTGAATCCTGCGATGACCGCGGCTCCTATCAGGATGGCCACAGCCGGATGCCCGAGGGCCCGTGCCATCTGACTGATCCTGTCTCCCCATTGCAGCAGTGCGGCTCCCGCCAGGATCCAGCCCGCCGCCACCTGCACCGCCCAGACACCCGAGACGCACAGGCCCGGGGACGTGCCGCCGAACAGCGTGGTGTGCAGCTCGCACCAGCCGATCAATGCCAGGACCAGCGAAGGACCGAGCAGCCACAGGCAATTCATGCGATTGCCGACGAGTCGGCGCTGCACGCTCGCAAGCATCGGGAATTCAGTGAGTGTCGTCATAGCCGTTCGTCACATGGAGCCGTCGTTGAGCACAGGACCGGTTCGGGCCGGACCGCGCCGCGCAGAATAGTGCTTCGCCGCCTGCGCGCCCAGTCGCCGAAACCTTCGGACGGATCGCGATGACCCAGGTTCCCCTGACACGACGACAATTTGCACAAATCCTGCTGGTCGGAGGCATCGGCCTCGCCTTCGTGGGGTGCAAAGCAGCACCGCAGCGCGTTCTGGCCCCGCAATGGTGGGTCGAGCTCCATGGCAACGGCCGTATCCTGATGCTGACCAGCCGCGTGGAAATGGGCCAGGGGGCACATACCGGGCTCAGGACCCTGCTGGCCGAAGAACTCGACGTCGACCCGCGCCGCATCGAAATCGTGCAGGTGCCCTCGGATCCCCGCTTCGGCATGATCCTCACGGGCGGCAGCTATACGGTCGCGGGCTGGCAAGACCGCATGCGCAGAGCCGGCGCGACGGCTCGCTCGATGCTGCTGCAGGCCGCGGCGACACGCTGGACCGTTCCGATCACCGAGCTCAGTACCTTCGATGCGGAAATCACGCATCGGCCGACCGGGCGAAAAATTGCCTACAACGAACTGGTCGATGAGGCTGCCGCGCTGACGCCTCCCGCCGCGGAGGCCGTGAGCCTCAAAACGCCGGAGACATGGCGATACATCGGGCGACCAGGAAGGGTTGCGCATCACGAAGAGATCATCGCTGGCAGGGCGGCCTACGGGATCGACAAGCGCCTGCCGGGATTGTGCTTTGCCGTGCTGGTACGCGCGCCGGTACTCGGCGCAAAACTCGCACGCTTCGACGATTCCGCTGCACTCAGGACCCCCGGCTTTATCGCTACGGTCGCACAGCCCGGGAATGCGTGGCCGTCGACGGATCACGTTCGCGATGCGGTGGCGGTCGTCGCCGAGGACTCCTGGTCTGCGCAGCGCGCACGCGAAGCACTTCGCGTCGAATGGACGCAGCCCTCGACGGTCACGCCCTCCCCGCTCGAAGCGCTGGCGCGGCTTTGTAACGAGCCGGGCATCGTATCGCTCGAACGCGGACAGATCGACGGCGGCAGAACAATCGCGGCGGAGTATCGACAGCCATTCCTCGCTCATGTGCCGATGGAGCCGCCGAACGCGACGGCCCACATCGTCGATGACCGCATCGAAGTGTGGTGCGGCAACCAGCGCCAGACGCGCCTCAAGGACGCGATCGTCCGCGAGCTCGGTTTCGCGCCGGAGAAAGTCGTCGTTCATTCATGCCTGATCGGCGGCTCGTTCGGACGCCGCCTGGAGATCGACTACGGCCTCGAAGCGGCGCGACTCGCGAAGTCGCTGCGACGGCCCGTGCAAGTGCTCTGGACGCGCGAAGACGACGTGCAATTCGGTCTCTATCGCTCGGCCAGCGTGCATCGTCTACGCGCACGCATCGATGCGAGCAGGAGGCTCGTGAGCTTCGAACATCGCTGTGCCGCCGAATCCGTGCTTCGTCAGCAGGAACCATCGCAGATCGACGCCGCAGGCGCCGACTGGACGATTGCCACGCCCCTCGTCTCGCTGCTCTATGACGTTCCGAACATTCGCATCGAGCATCGCGCCGCGAAACCCATGACGCCTTGCGCGTGGTGGCGCGGCACGTACTGGAACAACGTGACGACGGCAGTCGAATGCTTCATGGACGAAGCTGCGCAGCAATGCGGTCACGATCCGCTCGAGTTTCGCCTCCGGCATCTGCATGCCCAGCCGCAATCGTTCGTCGTCAACGCGGAGACGCGCGTGACGTTCGATCCGAAGCGGATGCGGCAGGTGCTGACCTCGCTGGCTGACCGCGCGGGATGGCGGCGACCTCCAGACAAGGATGTCGTTCGCGGCCTCGCCTGCGGTATCTACGACTCGCCTGAATGCCACGCGGCTGTGATCACGGAGATGACCTTGCGCGATGGTACACCGACGCTTCTGAAAGCGACCGTCGCCGTCGATGTCGGGACCGTCATCAATCCCGGCATCGTGGAGGCACAGGCCATCAGCGGCTTCGTGATGGGTGCCTCCGCGGCGCTTCATGAGCGCGTCTCGTTGCAGGGCGGCGCAGTCGAGCAGCGAAGCTTCGCGGACTACCGGCTCCTGCGCATGAACGAATGTCCGTCCGTCGAAGTCGTGCTGGTGCCGAGCGACTCAGGCATCTGCGGCATTGGGGAGATCGTGACCCCTGCTGCCATGGCCGCGGTCAGCAACGCCGCGTCGCGGCTTCTCGGGCGACGCATCCGGACCTGGCCAATCCTCGGCGCCTGATCCCGGAACCGCTGCTCGCCGCAGCGCATTGCTGCGATGTGAGAGCGTGGATTTCCAACCTTGCGACGCGATCATTGGCTTAGATCCGGATGGATGCACCTGCGGTGCGCAGCGACCCACTGGTCCGCTGACGAAGCGCCGACGCTGGGCGCTGCACTCGCGTTCTACTGCGCATTCTCGCTGGCGCCGCTGCTCATCATTCTGGTCACGTTCATGGGCTGGATCGTCGGCCTCGAAGCCGCGCACGCGAATCTGGCAAGTCAGTTGCGTTCCCTCTTCGGCGCGGGCACCGCGGAGATCCTGCTCGACGCAATGCGCAACTCGCAGAGCGATGGCGGCATGATCGCTACGGCGCTGAGCGTCGTGAGTCTGCTGATCGGCGCCACGACCGTGTTCGCCGCGCTCGAGAGCGCACTCGAACGGATCTGGGGTGCGCATGCTGAAGTCCCCAAAGGTATCCGCGGATTCCTGAGAGCCCGGCTGTTGTCCTTCGGCCTGATCCTCGCCGTGGGGTTCCTGCTGCTGGTCTCGTTGACGATCACGACTGCGCTTGCAGGAGTGAGAGCCATCGTCGCCGAGCGCTACGCCGAGTTCATGATCATGATTACCGCAATCGATCTGCTGGTATCGACTTCGTTGATCACCGTGCTTGTCGCCGGCATTTATCGCTATCTGCCCGCACGCCGACTGTCCTGGAGTTCCGCGCTCACCGGCGCGTTGATCACGGCCCTCTTCTTTCAAGCAGGCCGATGGCTGATCGGACTCTATCTGGGACGTTCGACACAACCTTCGGCATTCGGCGCAGCAGCGTCATTCGCGGCGATGCTGCTCTGGTTGTATTACACGGCGCAGATCTTCCTGTTTGGAGCTGAGATCACGGCGTGCGCTGGAGGGATGAAAGAAAAGAAGCCAGCTAACCGGCTGGCCGGCTAGCTGGCCAATGACCTCAGCTACTGCTTCTTCGTACTCGGCGTCGACGTCTGGGTAGTCGTTGTCGGCCGTCCGGCGCCCGCCTGTCCATAGCCGCCGTCCTGACCGCTCGCGCTGTAGCCCAGGGAGTTGTCACGCTGCGACTGTGACGACTGACTCGACGAGCGACTCGTCTGCACTCGCAACTGGTTATCGACGTCCTTCACGCCGCTGCAGTTGGCAATCATTTCCTCGACCGCATACTTCTCGTTGCGGCTGTCGACAGTGCCGGTGAGCTTCACGATACCCCCGGTCACGTTCACCGTGATTTCGCTTGCATCGATATCCGAGTCGTCCGACAGGCGCTCGCAGATTACTTCCTTCAGGCGATCGTCTGAACGCTCGTATCCCTTCGGGCCCTTGCCGCGATTGCCGCGACCGGAAGAAGCCCCGGAGGAACCTTGATAGCCGTAGTCACCGCTGTAGCCGCTCGCAGTGCGATAGTCGGAGTCGTAAGCGGAACTCAGGCTGCCGTAGCGCCCGTCCTGTTCGCTCCCGCGACCATAGTCCTGCCCATAGCCGCGACCCGACGAGCCGCGCTCGTAGTCGCCGCCGCGGCCGGAAGTGAAATCACGATGCGGGTAATGATCGCCGCTCCAGCCTTCCGTCGAGCGATCCCGCCACGGCTGTGTGCGGAAGTCCGGTTCGTTCTCGCCATGCCGCGAGCCTTCGTAGCCGGAATCGCGCTCGAAGCGCGACTGGCCGAAACGGGACTGGCCGGAGCCCGATTGGCTGGAGCCCGATTGACCGTAGCCGTAGCGCTCGTAGTTGCTCTGGTTTTCGTAGTTGCCACGTCCCCGATCGCGCCAGTCGTTCTCTTCGCGACGCGAATGGCGCGGCGAGTAGTCGCCACGGTAGGACGACTCCTCTTCGGCATATCCACCAAAGCGCCCGCCGCTGCTGTAGCGGCTGTCGCTGTAACCGCCGTAGTCGCCGATGCCTTCGGCCGATCGCGGCGCATTCTCATCGTCCCAGCCACTGTCGTCGCGGAAGCGACGCGCTTCCTCGTTGCGATGGTTGCGCCCCTGATTCCGGGACTGATCCGATTGCCTCCCGTCACGTGATTGATAACCCATGATCCTTCTCCTGTTGCATCGATACCGGTGATGACTCACCCGGGGGCAAGAGATCGCCGCGAACCTTTGTTCCTGCGGTTGCGATGCGACTTTCAACAACGAAGAATGCGCGCAGTCCGCAAGCTAAGGCCTACCGTTTCAGTGGCCAAGAGCGGATCGCCACCGAAGTGAGGCATGGAGTCATCGGCTGACGAACGCCGACTGGTCCGACTCCCGCTCATCCCGGTATCGTTGACGCACATGACCGCCGAATCGCGGCGTCGCGGAACAACGACGCCTCCCGAGGCGTTAGAACCTGTTGGCCGCGAGCAGCGCCCCATTCCCTGGTTCTGTTGGCCTGGGATCTGCTCGCAGGGAGAGATCACCGGACCCTGCAGATCGACTCGCGACGAGATGCGGGTGAGATGGGTGCGGCCGAATAACTAGTAAATCACGACACGAAATCCGAACGACAATGACCGACACCCAAGCCGCCGCAGAAGCGTCCCGTCTCCATTCGCGCCTTCCCCTGCCCTGGGGCACCCTCGTGGGATTCATTCTCGCGATCCTCGCGATGCTGCTGATCGGCTACGTCACGTACGTCTCGCTGCAGAACCGGACGGAATCGCGGGAACGAGTGGCTCGCACGCTCGAGGTCGTGAGCAACCTTCAGCAACTGCAGGCGCGAGTCATCAATGCGGAAACCGGACAACGCGGTTACATGCTCGTCGGGGAAACGACGTATCTGGAGCCTTACAGTGCGGCGATTGCCGAAATCCCCACCGACCTGCGCCGGCTGCGCGGAATGCTGCAGGACAACCCGAGACAACTGGAGCGTCTCGAGGCTCTGAAGACACTGATCGAAGGCAAGCTTGCTGAACTGTCCCAGACCATCCAGCTGCGTCAGAACGGCAGCAACGCGGCAGCACTGGAGCTCGTCCGCAGCGACAGCGGCAAAGTCGTCATGGATCAGATCCGCGCGCTGACCACCGAGATGGTGCAGGAAGAGCAGACGCTCCTGCGTGAGCGCGAGACCGAGTGGCAGAAGGCATCGCAGTTCTCCGTCTGGGTCACGACCGGTGGGTCCGCACTGCTTTTCGTTCTCATCGCCATGGCAGCCATAACGACCTCGAAGGACTATCGGACGCGTGAACAGCAGGTCTGGCTGCGCACCGCCCTCATGCAGTTCGGCACGAGGATCCAGGGCGAACAGCGACTCAATCGCCTCGGCGACGAAGTGCTGTCATTCCTCGCGACCCATCTGGGTGCGCAGGTCGGTGCGGTGTACCTCGCGATGGGCGACGGAAGCTTCCAGCGCTTCGCGGGTTACGCCTACACACCGCCCCCGGGGCGCGATGGCGACATCCAGCCCGGCGAGGGCCTGCTCGGGCAGGCGGCAAAGGAACGCCGCGCGCTCCACATTCGTGAGGTGCCGGCGAATTATCTGCCGGTGACATCGAGCCTCGGCTCGGCCCAGCCGCGCGAGCTTCTGCTGGCGCCGGCTATTTCGGAGAACGAAGTTCACGCGGTGATCGAGCTCGGCTTCCTGAAGCCGACGGCGACGATCGAACGCGAGCTGCTCGACCGGATCTCCGAATCGCTCGCGAACGCCGTGCGCTCGGCGAAGGATCGCACGCGCCTCGAAGACCTCCTGGAAGAAACCCAGCGCCAGAGTGAAGAACTGCAGACGCAACAGGAAGAGCTGCGCGTCAGCAACGAAGAGCTCGAGGTCCAGACGAAGGCGCTGAAGGAATCGCAGGCACACCTCGAGGCGCAGCAGCATGAGCTCGCGCAGAGCAACATGCAGCTCGAAGAGTACACGCAGATGCTCGAGCAGCAGCGCGACGATCTGGCGAAGGCGCAGGCGGTCCTCTCGGAAAAGGCGTCGGAGCTCGGCCGCGCCAACCAGTACAAGAACGAATTCCTGGCGAACATGTCGCACGAGCTGCGTACGCCGCTCAACAGCTCGCTCATCCTCGCGAAGCTCCTGGCCGACAACCAGTCGGGCAATCTCACCGACGAACAGGTCAAGTTCGCGAACAACATCTACGCGGCGGGCAACGACCTGCTCGAGCTCATCAACGACATCCTCGATCTGTCGAAGATCGAAGCCCGCCAGATCGATGTGGTGCGCGAAACCGTGGGCATGCGGCAGCTGCTCGACAACATGTCGCAGGTCTTCAAGCCGCTCGCCGATCAGAAGCACGTGGCCTTCGAGATCCAGGTCGCACCCGACTCACCGGTCTCGCTGCAGACCGATTCGCAGCGGCTGCGACAGATCCTGAAGAACCTCCTGTCGAATGCGTTGAAGTTCACCTCGCAGGGCCACGTGCGACTGAACGTGTTCGTCCCGCAAGCCACGCCCGAGTGGATCGCGCTCACTGTCGAAGACACGGGCATCGGCATCGATCCCGCGCAGCATGAAGTGATCTTCGAGCCGTTCCGCCAGGCTGACGGCACGACGAATCGTCGCTTCGGCGGCACGGGCCTCGGTCTTTCGATCTCGCGTGAACTGGCCGCCATGCTCGGCGGTCGGATCGAACTGGCGAGCACACCGGGCTGCGGCAGCACTTTCACACTCCTTCTGCCTCAGGTCATGCCTGCCGACAAGGCGCAGGCCCCGCCGGCGGCACCTCCGGCGCATCAAGCAACACGTCACGTCGCACCAAAAGCCGCGGTCGTTCCGATTCGCGAGCCATCTGCGGTGCCGCACTCCGGCCGCGTGCTACTGATCATCGAAGACGATCCTTCCTTCGCAAGCACGATTGCGACGCTGGCCTCCGGCTTCCAGTTCGAATGCATCATCGCGTCGACCGCGGACGAGGGCATCGAACTTGCGCTGAAGTACCGGCCCACCGCGATCGTTCTCGACATGCGACTGCCCGATCACACGGGCCTCACCGTGCTCGATCGGTTGAAGCACAACCCGGCGACGCGGCACATCCCCGTGCAGGTCGTGTCCGGCTTCGACTATTCGCAGACTGCGCTCGAGATGGGCGCGGCCAACGTGCTGCGCAAACCTGTCGAACGCGAACAGCTGATCACGGCGCTCGCGAACCTGGAGCGCAAGGCGGCGACCGGCCAGGGTGCCGTGCTCATCGTCGAAGACAACACGGTGCAGCGGGACAGCATGGTGCGCCTGCTGCAATCCGAGCAGGTGCGGCCCGTCGCCGTCTCCACTGTCGCCGACGCGCTGGAGAAACTGCGTGCGGAAACCTTCGACTGCATGGTTCTCGATCTCGGATTGCCGGATGCTACCGGCTACGAGCTGCTGCAGAAGATGGCGACCGACGAGAAGTACTCCTTCCCGCCGGTCATCGTGTACACGGCGCGGACGATGTCCGCGGAGGAAGAACAGCAGCTCCGACGCTACTCGAAGTCGATCATCATCAAGGGCGCACGCTCTCCCGAACGTCTGCTCGACGAAGTGACTCTGTTCCTGCATCGCGTCGAGGCTTCGCTGCCGCTGGAACAACAGCGGATGCTGCGCGTCGCGCGCAGCCGCGAGTCCGTGTTCGACAAGCGGCGCATCCTGCTCGTCGAAGATGACGTGCGTAACGTGTTCGCGATCAGTCGCGTGCTCGAACCACATGGCGCGATTCTCGAGATCGCCCGCAACGGACGCGAAGCACTGGCGGCGTTGCAACCCGGCAACCAGATCGACCTGATCCTGATGGACATCATGATGCCGGAGATGGACGGCTTCGAAGCGATGCGCCACATCCGTGCGCGCGACGATCTGAAGTCGCTCCCTATCATTGCGCTGACTGCGAAGGCCATGCCGGACGACCGGCAACGCTGTCTGGACGCCGGTGCGAACGACTACATCACGAAGCCGATCGACATCGAGAAGCTGCTGTCGCTGCTGCGCATCTGGATGCCGGCCGCACGCCAGGGAGCGGCGCGTTGAGGCCGGAGGTCACTGACCTCGAAATCCGGCTGCTGCTGGAGGCGATCTATGAGCGCTTCCACTACGATTTCCGGCAGTACGCGATTGCGTCGATCCGGCGGCGTCTCATCCAGGCCTTGACTGCCATGCACTGCGAGAGCATCTCGGCGCTGCAGGCGCGCATCCTTCACGACGAACGGGCATTCCCTCGCCTGCTCGCGTACCTGACGATCCAGGTCACGGACCTCTTCCGGGATCCCGAATTTTTCCTCGCGCTGCGCCAGCACGTGGTGCCGATCCTTGCGACGTATCCGTCGCTGAAACTATGGATCGCGGGATGCAGCACGGGCGAAGAGGCGTACTCCTTCGCGATCCTGCTCGCCGAGGAAGGACTGCTCGATCGAACGCTGATCTACGCGACCGACATCAACGACGACAGCCTGCGCAAAGCGCAGACCGGAGTGTATGCGCTCGATCGACTGCGTCAGTTCATTCTCAACTATCGCGCCGCCGGCGGCACCGGTTCGCTCTCGGATTACTATCACGCCGATCAGGACAACGCCGTGATGGCGCCGGAGCTGCGCCGTCGCATCACGTTCGCCGATCACAGTCTTGCGACGGACAGCATTTTTTCGGAAGTCCAGCTCGTGTCGTGTCGCAACGTGCTGATCTACTTCGACCGCGAGCTGCAGGATCGTGCGCTGGGACTCTTCGCGGATGCACTCTGTCCGCGCGGCTTCCTGTGCCTCGGGACGAAGGAATCCATTCGCTTCTCGGCCCAGGCGCCGCGATTCAATCCGATGAGCGTCGGGCCCAAAATATTCCGGAGGGTCGACTGATGGCTGCGCGAAGCACCACCGCCTCGACATCCGACGCTCGCTTCGACGCAGTGGTGGTCGGCGGATCGGCGGGTGCGTTGGAAGTGCTGCGCCAGATCCTGCGCACCATGCCGGCGACCACAGCCGTGCCTGTCGTCGTCGTGCTGCATCTGCCGCCGCGTCCGCCCGAAGGCCTGCCCGAATTGCTGGCTCGCGATTGCCTGCTTGCCGTGCAGCAGGCCGAAGACAAGGAGCCGCTGCAACCCGGCGTCGTGTATCTCGCGCCGCCCGGTTATCACCTGCTGATCGAGTCGCATCGCGCGTTCGCGTTGTCGGTCGACGATCCGGTGCATTTCTCGCGACCGTCGATCGACGTCCTGTTCCAGTCGGCGCGCGACACGTATGGCGGGCGCCTGCTGGCGATGTTGCTGAGCGGCGCCAGTGCCGATGGTGCCGCAGGGCTGCATGAGGTTGCAGCAGTGGGTGGCATCACGATCGTGCAATCGCCCGCCGCTTCCGAGGCAGCGGCAATGCCATCCGCGGCCCTCGCTTTGTTCAAACCGACCTATGTGTGGACGCCGGCGGAGATGACGAAGGAACTGCCATCCCTGTTCGCGGTCCGCTCTTCGATGTTAGGGAGCCCGGCATGACGACCAAGTCAAAAATTCTTCTGGTCGACGACACGGAAGAGAACCTGACTGCGCTCGAAGCGCTCCTGCGGCGCGACGACGCGGAAATTCTGTTCGCGCGCTCCGGAACCGAGGCACTCGAGCTGATTCTGTTGCACGAGTTTGCTCTCGCGTTCCTCGACATTCAGATGCCGGAAATAGACGGCTTCGAGCTCGCCGAGCTCATGCGCGGCGCCGAACGCTCGAAGTACATCCCGATCATTTTCGTCACCGCCGGCGCCCGCGATGCCCAGCGCGTGTTTCGCGGGTACGAATCAGGGGCCGTGGATTTCCTGTTCAAACCGGTCGATCCGCACGCGATCAGGCACAAGGCGGACACCTTCATCGGGATGGATCAGCAGCGCAAGCGGCTCGCGGAACAGTATCGCCAACTGCAGGAGAGCGAGGCGCTGCTGCGCGAAGCAGTCCAGGCCCGCGAGGACGTCCTTGCGGTCGTGTCGCACGACGTCCGCAATTTCCTGCAGGCGATCAAGAGCGGCGTGCAGTTGCTCAATCGCAAGCCGGAGAAGCTGAGCGATGACGTGAAAGCCGCCATTCACAGCCGGCTGACGAGCACGGTCGATCTGATGAGTCGCGTGATCGCCGACCTGCTCGACATGGCCAATATCCGCAACGGTCAGATCGCCGTGACGATCAAGCCGGAGCCGGCGGGCAAGCTCGTCAGCGAAGCTATTGCCGTCCATGAACCGCTCGCTGAAGCGAAGGGCATCCGGCTGACGGGCGCTTGCGACAATCCGGACATGGTCGTGAGCTGCGACCGCGAGCGCGTCCTGCAAGTGCTCGCAAACCTGCTGGGCAATGCGATCAAGTTCTGCCGGCACGGCGACACGATCGTCGTCAGCGCCGCGCGCCTCGATGACGCGGTACGAATCTCGGTTCGCGATACGGGCCCGGGCATTTCCGCCAAGGATCTGCCGCTCGTGTTCGATCCGTACTGGTCGGGCTCGGCGGATCGCCGGCATGGGACGGGCCTCGGCCTGTACATCACCCGGCGCATCGTCGATGCGCATGAGAACAGGATCTGGATCGAGAGTGAGCTGGGGAAGGGGACGACGGTGCACTTTACGCTGCACCTTGAGGACAACGCGCCGTCGGCGATGGAAGAGGAAGGCTCCGCTACCAGCTGCTAGGCGACCAACTGGTGCCACGGCAGCGAAGGGTGGACTGAGCGTCTTGTTGTGGGTCCGACTTCAGTCGGACGCAATCGCCGCAGGCGATGCCTCCGTCATTCCCGCGAACGCGGGAATCCATCCGAATGAAGGTCATGGATCCCCGCTTTCGCGGGGATGACGAATGCTTCGCTAACGTCCGGCTAAAGCCGGACCCACAGTCAGAAGGGATGGATCCGCGATGCTAGCTGAGCTGGCGGTCTTGTTGTGGGTCCGACTTCAGTCGGACGTAATCGCCACAGGCGATGCCTCCGTCATTCCCGCGAACGCGGGAATCCATCCGAATAAAGGTCATGTATCCCCGCTTTCGCAGGGATGACGGATGCTTCGCCAACCACGCGAGCTTGAGCATCCGCACAAGGAGAACATCGGAAGATGCCCTTCACACGGATCGACAATACCGCCGGCGATGCGCGAGCCTGCACCCATGATTGCAGGAGATCGGCAAATGCCGTTTGTCGCCAAGTGGGTTCGATTGTCATTCGTTGCGTCGCTGGCTGCGCTCCTCGGCGGCACCGCGCATGCCGAAACGTGGCGTGAGTTGTTCACCGACCCGCAGGACGGCCGCTTCGATGGCAGTCGCTGGCTGCTCGATCGAAAAGGTTTTCTGCCGATCCCCGTCATCATCACGGAGCCCGCTGTCGGCTACGGCGGCGGAGTCGCGCTCGCGTTCTTTCATCGCAAGGGACCGTCAGGCGCGCCCGCCGGCGAGAAACCCGACTTCACGCCGCCGAGCGTCAGCATGGTCATGGGCGCTGCCACCGAGAACGGGACCAAGATCGGCGGCCTCGGCCATCTCGGCATCTGGCGCAACAACACGATGCGCTACACCGGCGGCGTCGCCGCGATGGACATCAATCTCACGTTCTACGGCGGCGAAGACTTCCCTCGCCTGAACGACGGTGTCGGCTACAACATGAAGGGATGGGCAACGTTCCAGCAACTGGTCTGGAAGCTGGGCTCATCGCGCATCTGGCTGGGAGGGCAGCTCATCTATCTCGATGCCGAAACGGGACTCGATGAAGACAATGCGCCGCCGGTCTTCGATCAATTGAACGGCGACGTCGAGAACCTGGGTGCCGGCCTCGTCATGCTGTACGACTCGCGCGACAACATCTTCACGCCGAGCCGCGGACTGCAGTCCGAATGGTACGTGCGCCAGCACTGGGGCTCGTTCACCCAGGATTTCGACTACACCGAAGTCGACGGCAAGAACCGCTGGTTCCTCGACCCGACCGACCGATGGGTGGTCGGCCTGCGTCTCGACACGAACTTCACGTCAGGCGACGTCCCCTTCTACGCGCTGCCCTCGATCAATCAGCGCGGCATCGCAAAGGGTCGGTATCAAGGCGACGCCGTTCTCACCACCGAAGCCGAAGCCCGCTACGACATCGACGGCCGCTGGTTCGCCGTCGCGTTCGCCGGTGTCGGTCGCGCCGCCGATTCCTTCGGCGAAATGGACGACGCGGAGAGCCGCTGGGCCGGCGGCGTCGGCACGCGCTACCTCATTTCACGCGCGCTGGGGCTTCAGGTCGGAATCGATGTCGCGAAGGGCCCTGAGGAATGGGCGTTCTATCTGCAGATGGGGAGCGGGTGGGGACTGTGAAGGGGAGAAGCGGTTAGCGGTTGGCGGGTAGTCGAGAAGGAGGGAATTCTTCCTTCTTCCTAACCGCTATCCGCTAACCGCTTCTAGTAGAAGGAATAGCCAAGCGACGTAGTAATACCGTAGTCATCCTTCTCTGCAGTTACATCCGGCGGATCGCTGTCGTATGACTGGTAGAGCGACAGGTCGAGGTAGAAGTCGGTGACGATTTCGCGGCGCAGGGTCAGGTTGGAGCTCGTTCGATAACGGCCGGACTCGGTGATGCTCGGGTAGAGCGTGACGTTCGCGTTCAGGCTCACCTTGGGCGTCGAGAACTTGAAGATCCGCCAGCTGCCGCTGATCAGGCCTTCGAGGCTGTTCTGGCTGTCTGCTTCGCCTGTAGCCCACTCCCTCGTCAGTGCGAGACCCATGAGGCCCGAGATTTCGCTGCGCGATGTCTGATGGAAGTACTTGCCGATGCCGCCGCCGAGCGTGAAACGTGCGTCGATGCCGGTCTCTTCATTGCGCTCCAGTGCAGCAATCCCGGCCCAGAAGCGCTTGTGCGCGCGAAGCCACTGGTAACCGTAAGTGAGCGAGTCGCGATCCAGGGTGCCTTGCACGGGATCCTTCGTCGAGTTGACGTCCGCGCTCAGTGACCATGCGAACTCAGGAGCACGATACGAAAGATCCATCGCGCCGCTCACCGTCGTGATGTCGCTCGATTTCGTGTAGTCGAAGCCCACCGAGAACGAGCCGTGCATGCGGCTGAAGAACGTGCTCTCGCCCGGGGAGATGCGGGTCACGTCGAGCAGATTGATGAGCGACGGCGCACCGCCCTCCTCGGCAACGGTCAGCTTCTGAGTCTTCGCATCCGTCACGAGCGTGCCGTAGAAGCGGCCGCCGTGAAGATCTTCGAGAATGAACCCCTGCTTGCTCTCGACAGACCTGACGTCGGGCCATTCGATGCTGATCGTTCCCAGCGAGTCAGTCTTGACGCTGAGCTGGCCGTACTCGAGCGAAACGATCTCGCCCGTGATGCGATCGCCGTTGGCGACATAGATGACATCCACTTTTTCGCGTGCAGCGGCGAGCGCTGGCAGCAGGAATGCTGCCAGCATGGCTAAGAGGATGCGTTTGCTGGCGACGCCAGCCATGGCGTATTCGGCGGCTTACTTCTGCGCGGGCGCACCGGGCGCCGGAATCGGATACTTCGCGAAGATCTCGCCAACCACCGCGTCGATTGCCGGGCCCGGATTCTCCACAGCCTTCTTGTTGATGCGGCCTTGTGCCGTACCCTGCCAGACGAGTTGCTGCTTCGTCGAATCGACGAGGTCGATGCTCAGCGTGCCTTCCTGGTAATTCACCGTTTCGATGTCCTGCGGATAGCCGCCCCAGGTGCCGTACATGCCGGCCCGGTAGCCGTAGTAGCCGCCGTAACCGACGCCGACGCCCGCCGAAGGAGTGCTGCGGATGTCCTGCTTGTCCTGGATGTTGACGTTGAAGTTCACGAGCAGCTGCGGATTGCTCGTGACGAACTGATAGCCGCGCTTCTCCATCTCGCGCCGCGTCGCATCCTTCAGCCGCGTGCTCACGATGGTCGTGTACGCATTCTTGTCCGTCGACACGCGCTCGAAGTAGCCGAAGGTCTTGTAGCTCGACAGGTTGACGGTGGGATCGGCGTCGGCACGAATAGACGGACCGCTGGAGCAGGCGCTCAGCCCCGCAACCATACCCAGCGCCGCCAGCAAGGCAGGAATTTTGGGGAAACGCATGTCGATCTCCTCCGGAGTCGGTGGTTCGTTGTGAATGCCAGGCCCCGGAGCGCTCCGGGTACTTGCGGCGCAATATGACGACGGCCCCCTGGGCGTGCCATACGCATAAGGGGACGAAGGATTGCGTCTGAGGCGGAGAGTCGGGCCGGCGCCTTCCGTGGGTCCGACTTCAGTCGGACGTCAGACCGAAGGCCCGGATCGCCAACGCGATGACGTCCGTCTAAAGCCGGACCCACAACCCGGACGTCATTCCCGCGAAAGCGGGAATCCATCCGGAGCAGGACCGAGACACATGACTCCCGCTTTCGCGGGAATGACGGAGCGGCGGGGGATTTTGCCGATTCTTCGCAGTATTTCAGGGGCTCTCGCCGCCCGTATCGGCGATCCCGGCGAATCGTGCGTTGGCATACCTCATCCACGACCGCATCGATTCGAGATCTTCGTTCATCGCCGGCTGCGGTCGGCCGGAGCGGCCATTGCGCAGTGTCTGCGAGGGGCTTTCGCCGTAGAGCGCGCGGTAGTTGCGCGAGAACAGGTTGAAATCCCAGACGCCGAAACGGGCCGCGACCTGGGAGATCGTTTCGTTCGCCGAATTCTGTGTCAGCAAGGCGCTGCGGATTTCCTGCAACTGGCGTGCGCGCAGGAAGCGGATCGGGCCGACACCGAAATACTCGTTGAACACATTGCGCAGCGTTCGCTCGGTCACGTCGGCGGCACGACACAGATCGCCGACTAGAATGGGTCCGCCATGGTTCTCGCTGAGGAACTCGAGACACCGGGCAATGATGCGATCGCGAGCCAGGGGCTTGCGACCGACGCGCTGCTCGGGAAAGCAGGTGCTCACCTGCAGCAACTCGGATACGGCGACCAGGAATTCTTCCTCCGCCGCTGCGATCGCCGCCGGATTGAAGATATTGATCGAGTCCTCGCCCGCGCACAGCAACGCGACGAGCAGGCTGACGCGCCTGAGCGCGGACGAGTTCGCACGAACGCGGGTTTCGCTGAGCATCGCCGCGCTCCATTCCGCTGCATCCTTGAAGCGCGCATGCTCGAAAACGTTGGTGGGGACGGTGACACCCGCCCAGCGGGTGATGCCCTGAGCCGAGTACGTGAGCGGGCGGTCCTGACGGATCAGGATGAACGAGTCTTCGGCCAGCGAGTGACCGTCGATGCGGATCTCGGCTGGGTCGGTCAATGGGATGCCGACAGTCAGCCCCGGCTCGCTTTCTTCGCCATCGCCCGCGAACGCGGCCGGCGCACCTACCTGGAGCTGCTGCAATCGCAACCGGCCCACGCGCGCAGGGTCGATCCACCACTGATGCCGCGAGCGAGCGGTGGGTATATAGCGGCCGTCCAGGCCGCTGATCGCGTCCGCGAACTCGTCGTAATCCGTGAAGACGTATCGCACGGAAAAACTCCCTTCAGCCTCGTCTCGCGACGCACGCATCCCATTCTTGTTTGAGGCCGACGCTAGCAGAGTGCCCGGCGGGGAGCCACCTCCATTCGGGCGGGTCAACGCACCCCGCCGCATCGCGGTACGCATTTTTCCCGCTCGCCGGTCTGTTGCACACGGGGTGATCGGATCTGACCGATTGTGACTCTGGCGGTGGGTCCGGCTGAAGCCGGACCCACAACAAGAGGCTGCCGACTCTCGGCTACCTCGCTAGCCGGCCCCTGTCAGCCGCCTAGTGGCTCCTTCTGGAAGGCAAAGCCACCAGCGCCAGCCAGTACCCCAGCACTAACTGCATCGCCGTCGCGAACGCGGCGAATCCGATCGGCTTGACGACGTACCCGCTGCAGCGTCGCTTGTACGCTTCCCCGATATCGGAATCGTTGTCGGATGTCGTGAGCACGACGACCGGATGCACTCGAAGTTCCGGACGCGCGTTGATTTCATCGAGCACTTCGAGACCACTCATGCGCGGCATATGCAGATCGAGAAGCACGAGCTGCGGTGTCGGCGCGTTCGCGTACGCGCCTTCACGCCGCAGGAAGGCCAGGCATTGCTCGCCGTCGCGGACGACGTGCACATCGACCTTCACTCCGGACTGTTCGATGGACAGCCGAGTGAGCTCGATATCGGTCTCATTGTCTTCGGCCAGGAGCAGGATGGCGTTTGGTTTCTTCATGACGACCACCCTTGACCTGATTGCTCAGATCCGGACATCGGCAGCGTGAAACAGAACCGGCTGCCCTCGCCGAGCTGCGATTCGACCCAGATGCGACCGCCGTGCCGCTCCACGACGCGACGGCAGATGGCGAGGCCGATCCCCGTTCCCGGATAGACGGCTGCGTCATGCAGACGCTCGAACATCTCGAAGATCCGTTCACTGTGGCGTGCGTCGATACCGATCCCGTTGTCGGTGACGCAGAAGAGCCAGTCCCGATCGCGCCTCTCCACCGAGACTTCCACGACGGGCAGCAGCTCGCTGCGGTATTTCAGCGCATTGCCGATGAGATTGAGCCACACCTGGACGAGCTGGGTCGCATCCCCGTGCACTGCGGGCAGAGGCATGGTCTCCACGCTGCCGTTCGTTTCGCTCAGAGGCGTCTCCAGCAATTCCAGCGCGCGACTCAATGCCACATCCATCGGCACTTGTTCGAACGGCTCTGCCTTGGAATCGATGCGTGCGTACTGAAGCAATGCCTTCACCATCGTCTGCAATCGCTGCGCCGAGTTCGCGATATGGCTGAGCCACTGCTGGCCTTGATCCGGCAGCCGATCGGCGTAGCGCGACACCAGCAGCTCCGCGAAACTCCCGATCGTTCGCAGCGGCGTCTGCAGATCATGCGAGGCGACCATCGCGAACCGGTGCAGCTCGGCATTGTTGCGTTCGAGAATCTCGTTGGCCTGCCGCAGCGACAGCTCGACTCGTTTCTGCGCGGAGATGTCGATGGAGATACCCAGCAATCTTTCGGCGCGGCCGCTGTTCCCGTAGATGGCGCGACCGCGAGATTCCATCCATCGCTCGGGACCGCCCGGATTGAGGATGCGGAACTCGCATCGATACACAGAATGGTCGGCAATCGCTTTCTTCATCGTTCCGGCAACCACATCGCGATCGCGCGGATCGATTCGCGCAACCGAGTTGTCCAGGTGCATCGGCGTTCCTGTACTGACGAGCCAGAGGTCATACATCTCCGGCGACCACCACGCCTCGTTCCTTGCCAGATCCCAATCCCAGGCGCCTCCGCCTGCAGCCTGCAAGGCCCAGTTGAGCCGCTCCTCGCTCGTGCGGACATGTGACTCGGCTCGCTCCCGTGCCACAGCGATGGATTGCATTGCCCTTGCGGTCCACATGACCAATGCAACCAGCAGGGCGACCTCAGCCACGACGACGTACGCCGCCAGTGTGCCGTCGCCATAGGCGCTCGCTCTCGTCATCAGCCATGCGATCAGCGGCGCGGCGAAAAGAACGACCGGCAACAATCGCCGCAGCAGGACGCCGGCCGACCCTTTGTTGGTCAGTCGATGTGCGAGTCCCCGATCGGGCCGCGCGAGCGCGAAGCCCGTTGCGATCAGCATGAAGAGTCCCGAACTCTGTATCGACTGCGCCGTCATCTCACCCGGGCGATAGAGCGACTCCGACTCGAAGAGATGCCCGATGACCCCGAGGTAGCCAATGCCGAAGACGATCAGCGACAGCACGCGCGCGATCTGCTCGGAACGACCGCCGCGATCGAGCGCGATGAACGAAGTGCCCAGTAATATGAGACACAGCGCACTCACTTCCGACATCCGTCCCGGATGGCCTGCGCTTGCCGTCGTAAAATCCGCGACGAGAAGTTCGTCGATGCCATAGTCCGCCTGGAGGATCGACTGCGACGCGGTCACCAATCCGAGCCCCACGACGAAGCCGGCCAGGCCGCGGCGCCATGGCCATACTCGTTGAGGCGTCGATGCTTCGCCCGTCGCCTGCAACAACAGTACGGCGAGCAGCAGAATGCCGAGAGCGACATTGGTCTTGATCGACACCGCGTCCGGAACGATCCGCACCCAGGACTCGATCCCGAGAAACCAGCCGGCGAGCACCCATGAACTTGCGATGAGCACGAGCCCCGCGAGGGCGCGGGACAACCTCAGAAGCATCTTCTGATTTCTGGCTTCGCTGCGTGGAGCCGGGTCCGCACCGGCTTCGCTCGATCCTGGCGCGAGTTCCAAAGAGGCACCCTCGGCACGTCGATACTTCATCCGTGCTTGAGCCGGTGCAAGAACCCGGGTGTTCCAGGACTGATCTCTCGTCACCCCGACGGTCGTTGCGCGCGCCAGGGGATTCCCGCTGTGTTTCGCTCTTGAGTTGATTATTGCCGATATTCCCCACATCGGCGCTGTGGGTTTCCGCTAGAACCTTCAGGCAGTGCTGCATCGCTGCATCGCCACTTCGCCTCATCGACCGCCGATCCAGCGATAGTAGGGATTGCCGGGTTCCTCCTCGATCACAGAACGCAGCGTGCGACTCCAAAGGTCACGCTCGCCCCGATAGGCGTGGAGCCCGGCCGCGTAGAACCGCAGCAGCCGCTCGCGTTGCGCAAGCGTCTCGGCAACGAAAACGCGGTCAGCGTTCATCAACGGCGGATCGCTGCGCAACTCGAGCAGCGGCGGCAGCACCTTGGCAAAGTCGTCCGGCAGAACCCAGGGACCGTACTCGATGCGGGGATCGTCATCGGTGACCGGCCGTGCATTCGCTGCATAACGTTCGAGGCCGTCGCGGTTCATGATCCAGGTCGAGACCAACGCCTGCGGCGAGGAGATGCCGACTTCGCTCAATGCCGCCCTCACCTGCGGCTGGTCGAATCGGCGCGCAATCCGCCGTGCATCCAGCTCGAGCGGCGAGAGCGATCCGATCAGGAGCATCTCGTGCAGTTCGGTCGTCCAGACCGATGCATGGGGAAACACGTCGAGAAAGCTTCGGACGAGCGAACGCGTGTCGGCATCGGTCTGCGTCGGCAACGGCAGCCACTGCGCTACGAGACCATGCTCGTTCAATCTGCGGGCCGCGATTCGATAGAAGTCGGTCGAATACAGATTCACGACGCCCGCGGCCGATGGCGGGGGCGGCTCGAGCGTGATCAGGTCATAGCGCTGCTCGCTTTGCAGCAGCTCACGACGGCCATCGCGAACGCGGATTTCGACGCGATCGTCGTTCGTCACATCGAAGTTTCCTTCGAACAGCGGTGCCGCATGCACGATGCCGGGCAAGAGCTCCGCCACCACGCGCGTGTCCAGCGTGGGATAGCTCAGCAGGCTACCGCTCGTGATTCCCGTGCCAAGCCCGATGACCAGCGCCGATTTCGGCTCGCCGCGATGGATAATGAGTGGCAGCAAAGCCTGCAATCGCATGTAGCGAAGCGAGGTCATCGAGTCGCCGGAGTTGGAAACGCCATCGACATACAACCGGCGGAACGCATTGTCGCCGTTCTTCTGCATCACCACCGCGACCGTCCCGCCGGCGCCGGGCTCGAAAAACACGAGCTCGCCGTTGCGAGCCTTCGCGAGTAGCGATGCCAGATGCTGCGGGGAGATCGATGCTGCGACGATGAGCGCTACGATGCCGCAGGCAAACGTGCCCCAGCGCAACTGCGGGCTGGCGCGGCTCTGCAGAACAGCAATCGCTCCGATGATGCACGCACCGATCGCCATCAGAGCCAGACTTCGCTCCAGACCCAGTCCGGGAATGAGTACGAATCCCGTGAGGGCCGTGCCGACGATGCCGCCGATCGTGTTGAATGAGATGATGACGCCTGTGTCGTGACCCGCGTAGTCGGCGGAGGCAATGAGCTTCAGCGCAACCGGGAACGCCGCACCCAGCAGCATCGTCGGTATCAGAACGATCCAGGTACTCGCGAGAAAGAAGCGCGCCGCCATTGCGATCGGCTCAGCGCCCGTGAGTTTGAACGCCAGCGTCGCAGCACCCACCTGCAATGGCTGCAACCAATCTCCCAGCATCGCCACCGCGAGCAATGCACTGACACCGGCCAGTGCGATCAGCAATCCGAACGTGCTCCAGAGATCGGTGATCCGCGCTGCCCGCCGCGCATATATCCAGCTGCCGACCGAGAGACCGACCAGATACGTTGCGAGAACGATCGCGAACGCGAAGCTGCGGGTACTGGTCCACTGCACGATCACCTGCGACCAGATCACTTCGTAGCCGAGCGCGATGCCGCCGGAGATGGAATAGAGAACCAGTGCGAGCCTCGCGTGCGGCAGATTGAGCAGGCTGGCGCGGCTCACTGGGTTTGCTGGCGCCGGCGAATGCGCCTTCTCACGGTGCGCCAGCCACAGTGCCCCGGCTGCAGCGGCAACATTCAACATCGCAGCAGCAACGGCTGACCCACGGATGCCGAACGCTGGAATGAAGGCAAACACCGTGAACAGTGTTCCGACGATGGCCCCCGCCGTATTAGCCGCATACAGCACGCCACCGACGCGAGCGAGTTGCGAATCGACCGGCGCGATAGCCCGCACGAGCACGGGCACGGTTCCGCCCATCAGCAGTGCTGGGGACCCCACCAACGCGAACGGGAGCAGCCATGCAAGCGGCCCGACCGTCACTTCGAGTCTTGCGAACGCACCGGCCAAATGTGCAAGCAGGAATGTAGCCACGACGGCCAGGACGGCAATCACCGTCTCGAGCGCCGCGTAGAGCCGCAGCGGTCGTGCCGTCCGATCGGCACGACGCCCGAAGATCAGCCCGCCTCCCGCCAGCCCGGCAAAGAACGCACTGATCGCAATCGTGATGGCATGAATGTCGGCACCGACGACGAGCGACAGCTGCTTGATCCACAGGAGCTGATAGACGAGCGCGGCAACGCCGGAAGCGAACAGCAGGAGCGCGGGTACGACGACGCGGCCGCGGCTGAAATCAGGAGAGGATGGCTGACTGATGTCAGACGTGTTCTGCGATCTCACCGCTGCACTGTACCGGACTTTTCTTCCTGTGGGTCCGGCTTCAGCCGCAGGTCATGCGAAGCACCGCCGGACGGCGGCAAGTCGGACCCACAGGCTGAGTCGAACCGGGCAGGGGGCGATCCCGCCGCTACTTCTTCTGCATCTTCTCCGTCACCTGCCGCTTCACGCTCTCCTCGATCTGGTCGATGGTGAAGCTGGCGGGGATCTGGCTGGGCGGGTACTCGATGAATGTCTGCAGGAATGCAGCAGCGCGCCGCTGTGCGTCGATGGGGATGTACACGTTATCCGTCATCATCGCCTGATACCCACTCGTCGGTCCGACGGACGCCCGCTCGTATGGATCCATGCGCAGGTTGTACATGTTCGGCGCCCTCAGACACGTGAACGGCTCCTTCCAGATTTCCAATCCGCCTTGCGCGCGCTGTTCGCAGAACACGATCTTCCACGCGTCCGGGCTGGTTGCGCCCTGCAGATAATTGTCGTAACGCATCGCCACCAGATCTGCGTCATCATTGAAATAGTAGAACTCGGTGCGCGCGCTCTTGTCGGTCTGCCCAGTCAGCAGCGGCAGCTGGTTGTAGCCATCCAGGTGCACCTTCGCCGACTTGCCGCCGAGGCTGGTGCCCTTCAGCAGTTTGTCCTTGATGCTCGCGTCACCGGCCGCGGCCAGCAGCGTGGGGAACCAGTCCAGCCCCGACATCAGGCCATTGGAAATCTCGCCGGGCTTGATCTTCCCGGGCCAGCGAACCATCGCGGGCACACGGAATGCGCCTTCCCAGTTCGAATCCTTTTCGCTTCGGAACGGCGTATTGGCCGCATCCGGCCAACTGAAGAAATTCGGTCCGTTGTCGGTGGTGAAGACGACGATCGTGTTGTTCGCGATGCCCGCATCGTCCACGGCCTTGAGAATCTTGCCGACGTTCTGATCCATCTCCCACATGCCGTCCGCATATTCATGCCCCGGTCCCATGCCGGCCTTGCCGCGATACTCCGGGCGCACGTGAGTGAAGACGTGCATGCGGGTGAAGTTCATCCAGACGAAGAAGGGCTTGTTGGCTTGCGCCTGCCGCTGGATGTAGCTGATCGCAGCGCCGGTGGTTTCGTCGTCGATCGTTTCCATCCGCTTGCGGTTCAACGCGCCGGTATCCTCGATCTTGCCGTCGGAAGACGAACGAATGACACCGCGCGGATTATAGAACTTGAGGAAGGCCGGATCGTTCTTCGGCCAGTAGGGCCGCTCCGGCTCTTCTTCGGCATTGAGGTGGTACAGATTGCCGAAGAACTCATCGAAGCCATGATTGGTCGGCAGGAACTTGTCCTGATCGCCAAGATGGTTCTTGCCGAACTGCGCAGTGGCGTAGCCGAGCGGCTTCAACGCCTGTGCGATCGTGATGTCGCGATCCTGAAGTCCCACGGGTGCACCAGGCAGCCCCACCTTCGACAGGCCCGTGCGGAACACACTCTGACCCGTGATGAACGTCGAGCGTCCGGCGGTGCAACTGTTCTCGGCGTAGTAGTCCGTGAACATCATGCCTTCCTTGGCGATGCGGTCGATGTTCGGTGTCTTGTAGCCGACGAGACCGTGCGTGTACGCGCTGATGTTCGACTGCCCAACGTCGTCGCCAAAGATCACGAGGATGTTGGGTTTCGCTCCCTGGGCCATGGCAGCCGTCGACAGCAATGAGCCCATGAGCAGGACGAACAATCGGTTCATTCGAATGACTCCTTCGAGGCTGCTGCGGGCGCACCTCGCCCGACGTGAGATCGCAGCTGGGGATTGTCATCGGCTCCCGTCACTTTGACAGTCCGTAGATGGGGCAACTTCGAATGACTGCCGTAGATACGTAGCGACGCGGTCGAAGCACTCAGGTAAGGAAATCTGCCGGTACGCTGCACTGCCGAGGTAGCCGATGGAAGAAATCCGCGACCTGATCCCGATCCCGATGCTCTTCGTCCTGACGCTCGTGCTCGCGTTCGCATTCATCGGCGCGGGCCGCTGGCTGGGACGACGCGCCGTCGCCCGGGGCGCCGAAGCAGAGGGACCGATCGGTGCCTCTGTCGGTGCAACGCTCGGCCTGCTGGCATTCGTGCTCGCCTTCACTTTCTCGATGGCCGCCTCGCGCTTCGACGCGCGCAAGGCGCTGGTCGTGAAGGATGCCAATGCGATCGGAACGACCTACCTGCGCACGTGGCTGCTCCCCGAACCCGTGGGAGCGGAACTGCGTGTTCATCTGCGACAGTACGTGGCGATAAGGCTCGATGGCGCCTTGCACAAGAACAACTACGCTGCGTTCCTGACGGGATCGGATGAACTGCAACGCGCGATGTGGCAGCGTGCCTCGCCACTGGCGGCCGAGCAGCCGACATCGACCTCGCTGCCATTGTTCATCGGTGCGCTCAACGAGATGATCGACGTACACGGTGAACGCATCGCGATTCAGCGCAACCGGATTCCGATGACCATCTGGGCCTTCATGTTCGCTTCAACCGCGATCGGCATGCTCGCGATGGGTTACCAGGCCGGCGTGAGCGGCGCCCGCATCGGCGCCCCCGTGACGTGCCTGGCCGTCGCGTTCGCTGGCGTCATCATGCTGATCAGTGATCTCGATCGGTCCCAGGAGGGATTTCTGCGGATCAGTCAGCAGTCGATGCTGGAACTGCAGCAGGGCATGGAAGCCGACGCGGCAGCGGATGGGGCTGCGCGGTGAAAGGCGGAGAGGCCCGGGCGCCTCTCCGCGCGATCCAGTCCGAGCAACTACCTTGGGCGCATCGATTCGAGGTCTTTCAACCGCTTCATGGCATCCTGCTGGCGCAGCAAGCCGTAGCCGATGCCGCTCGCATTGAGCGAGGAACCCGCCTGATACGGATATTGATCGAAGTCGGAGAAGAACTGCTTGATCTGCTGCTGGATCGGCACGAGCAGCCACATCTGCTGAGCAAAGAACTTCAGCGACTCGCCGCCTTCCTTGATGCCTCGCTCATAGGGGTCCATGCGCAGATTCGTGATCATCGCCCATGAGGGAACTTCGCGCGTCGCCGTCGCGATATTGCCTTCGCTGGCAATGGCAAAACTGACCTTCCAGTCATTCCAGCGCACCGCGTTCAGATTGCCGCCCTGGTCGAAGTAGAACATCGTATCGCGCGGCCCCTTCGGCTCCTTGCCCTGGAAGTAAGGCAGGAAGTTGTAGCCGTCCAGGTGCGCCTTGAAGGTCTTGCTGCCGGACTTGAAGCCGCTCTTCATCTTGTTGACGACGTTGGGTTCGCCAGCGGCGGCCGAGAGCGTCGGCATCCAGTCCATCAGCGAGATGATGTCGTTGTAAACGGTGCCCGGTTTGATGACGCCGGGCCAGCGCACCATCATCGGATTGCGGAAACCGCCTTCCCACGTCGTGCCCTTTTCGCCATGGAACATCGTCATCGCGCCGTCGGGCCACAGTGCCAGCTCTGCGCCGTTGTCGGTCGTGTACAGAACGATGGTGTTGTTCGCGATGCCCAGATCGTCGAGCTGCTTGAGAAGCTGGCCGACGTGTCCATCATGCTCAACCATACCGTCCGCGTGGATGCCTACGCCGGTCTTGCCGAGCGATTCCTTCTTCAGATGCGTGAAGACGTGCATGCGCGTGGAGTTGAACCACACGAAGAACGGCTTCTTGTCTTTAGCAGCGCGGTCGATGAAGTTCTTTGCGGCGCCAAGAAATTCTTCGTCGACGGTAGGCATGCGCGCAGTGTTGAGCGGCCCCGTATCTTCGATCCGACCGTCGGCGTACGAATGAATGACGCCACGGGGACCGAACTTCTTCCGGAACTCGGGATCCTTCGGATAGAAGTAGCCTTCTGGTTCCTCTTCGGCGTTCAGGTGGTACAGGTTGCCGAAGAACTCATCGAAGCCGTGTTTCGTCGGCAGATGCTGGTCGCGATCGCCGAGATGGTTCTTGCCGAACTGTCCGGTGGTATAGCCCTGCGCCTTCATTACATCCGCGATGGTCGGCGCCCAGTCAGGAATGCCGTGCGGATCGCCCGGCATGCCGATCGTGAGCAAGCCCGTGCGGAAAGGCTCCATGCCGAGAATGAACGACGCTCGCCCCGCCGTGCAGCTGTTCTGGGAGTACGAGTCGGTGAAGAGCGCGCCCTCCTTCGCGATGCGATCGATGTTCGGAGTGCGATAGCCCATGAGGCCCTGGGTGTAGGCGCTGACCTGTGGGATACCTATGTCATCGCCGAAGATGACCAGGATGTTCGGCTTGGCGCCCTGAGCCATAGCAGCGGTCGACACCAGCATCGATGCGAGTATCAACAGCCATCGTGAAGCTCGATTCATGGAGTTTTACCTCGTGGGAGATGACGACGCACTTGCTGCCGCAGGAATGCGCCGGGCGATTGTCATCGTCCGGTACTCCCTTGTGACTCCGTAGTTGGGGCAATCGCCCTGCCCCTCGTGGCGACGATCCGTCAGTTCAGCGCTCGCGCGAGGATGTCCCGCTCGCGGTAGTAGCCCGCATCGCCAAGATGCTTCACGACTGCCGGCGCGAACTGAGACGCGAGCGGCTGACCGATACCGAGGCTCGCCAACGAAGCTTCGTAATCGTCGATCGTGTCGAGGGGTTTCGTCACGATGCCCTGCAGCTTCACGTCCTGCATGATCTGCGCGGCGTTCGGGATGCGCTGCGAGAAATCATCGAAGTCCTTCTTCGGAAGGCGTTCCCGTACGTAGACGAGCAGCGCACCCAGTGCGCCACGCACCTGACGATCCGTCAGTCCGAACTGGCTCTCCAGTTGCTGGATGAGCTGCACCGAAGGCGCCGATTGCGCATTCGTCGAGCCAGGCGCGGCGAAGACGCAAAGAAGAATGGCGGCGCAACCAGAAAGCCGATTCGTGCTCGCACGCATGACAGATCTCCACCGGCCACGGACGATGAGACTCGCCCGATTCTAGTAACGAAATCTGTGGGACAGGATGCGTACGAGGGGCAGTCGCCGGCGGGGAACTCGCCCGGGCGCGTCCTTGCGCCCGAGGAGTTCGGGGGTTTCCTACTCGCCGCCGTTCTTTGCGAGCTTCAGCAGCTGGAATGTGCGGTGGCACATGCGCTGAACGGGTGTCGCTGCCGCGCTGCCGATCGTTTCGATATCGAGCCCGGTGCTCGCCGCGAGAACGAACCGTTTGGCGCGTGCATGCCCGTTCACAGCCATGCCGTTCTGGAAGACCTGGAGCGCAACCTGCGAGCCGGTGCCGGTCGTCGTCACGCCCGTGCAATCGAAAGTTGCTTCGAAATCGCCCGCCGGCCCGACCGAATGCTGCACAGGACAAGTCAGCGCGTAGCCCAGCGCAGGCGTGAGCGCAGGGTTCGTACCGATGAACGCATTGTTGAGCGTCATCTGCCCCGTTCCATCACTCGACAGGATGGCTTCGCCCTGAAGCGTGCCCGTGCCGCGAGTGACCGGGCCCAGGGCCTGAAAGAGTGGTCCGGGCCCGAAGCCGGAGGCCGAGAACACGCAATCCTCCTGAATCACCACCGCATACTTTCCTTTCAGCGACGGCGCTTCCTGCGCGCTCAGCGGCGCAGCCGCGAGGAGGATCGCCGGCACCAATGCACCCAAGAACAATTTCATGATCGAGCTCCCGATGAAGTTGCATTTCAAATCGCGCTTGCAGTCGCATCCTTCGGATCAGCGCGAGAGATTCGAAGAACCCTGGTGAATGGCGCACGCGAGCTCGCCTCCTCCGAAGCCGGGAAGAAGCGGCACACGAGAAGATTGGATGAGGGGAATCGCGCCGCTGCAGCGCGTTCGATCGAGCGGACTATCGCGGCCGTTCTATCCTGAATGCCGACCACGCGCGCGTGCACAACCTCGGTGTGCGAGCGCCACGGAATGAAGTGATCGTTTCGATCTCGAGCGCCGTATCGGCGAGCTGTAACGCGCCCGTCACGGAATGGAAACGTCCCTCGAGCCTCACGGCACTTGCCGTCCACACCTGCGCACCGACGCTCAGCGATCCCCGCGTGACAGTGCCGGTGCAAGTGCGTTCGAGGGAGACGACACCGCCGCGATCCATCGAGTACGTGACCGGACAGCGTAGTGTCGATTGCTGTACGGGAGATGCGATCGCGATCGTCGTGATCGACGCGCTGCGCCCCACGAATTCGCCCGTGCCGTCGCCGTTCAGCGTAAGCGTGCCCTGAATCGTGATGTTCTCCATGACCGTTGGACCCAGCGCCTCCAGCACCGGGGGCGGGCCGAAGGTCGAGGAGTGCACGCACTCTTCCTCCGCTTGAACCGAGAACGCTCCTTTGAGCGTGGCGTTCGTGGCCGAACCCGGCGTCTGCGCGTTGCCCGTCCCGAGAACGCCGCTGAGAACGACGATCGCGAGGCACGCGGAACGGACAGTTGTTGCCTGATTCATGTTTCACCCAACGGAAATTGCCCGACAGCCGCCGTGGAAGTCCTGAACCGGCGCGGGCCAGAGTTTGAATTTTTCTGAAATTCCCGCGTACCCTTCGCTCACACACTATATCCGCAAGCCACGCTCCCTCGAGTCTTTACAGAAGATGGCGGCCACCGATCCCGACGAGAACCTGACCTCCTTTCGTGTAGGCGACTGGCTCGTCGATCCGATCGCCAAGCAGATCTCCCGCGAGGGCGAGATAGTCAGGATCGATCCTCGCAACCTTCGCGTCCTTACGCTGCTCGCTTCGCGCGCCGGGCAAGTTGTCCCGCAGCGCGAGATTGAGAGCATTGCGTGGAGCGGCCTGGTCGTGACCCCCGATTCGATCTACCAGAGCATCGCGCAGTTGCGGCGCGCCCTCGGCGAGCAGAAATCGAAACGTTACATCGATACGGTCTCGCGCAAAGGGTATCGCCTGGTCGCGGCCGTCAGCTTCGATGGAGTGACAGGGGACGAGGCCCGGGGCGCTGTCGCGGCAGCGCATACGAAAGGCTCGAGGCAGCGCTACTACGCGATCGCTGCCGCTTTGACCGCAGCGGTTGCACTGGCAGCCGCCTGGCTGCTTGGGCCTGCTTCGACGATCGAGCCCGAGCAGGTGGCCGACTCGGCTACGTCGTCAGGTTCATCGACTTCCGCTGCGTCGGCGCCGCCTTCAACGGGCGCCAATACCGAGCTTCCCCAGGCGTATCAGGGAGCCAGTCACTATCGCCGTGCCATCAAGCGGCTCCTTACCGTCCTCGACTCGCTGAGCGAGAGTGTGGGAGAGAACGATCTCGCGTTGATCCCGACACTGATGCAACTCGGGAACTACTATCCGCTCGTCAGCGATCCCAAACGCTGTGAAGAAGTCGCGCGTCGCGGGCTGGCCATTCTCGTCCAGCATGGTCGGGAAGTGAGCTCCGAAGGCGTCGAGCTCAACTCGACACTTGCGGAAGCGCTCACTGATACTGGGCGGTACGCCGAAGCTGAGCATCACCTCCGTCGCGCCCTCGAACATTCGCGGCAAGTGCACGGCGACGCCCACTACTCCACCGTCAACGTGATCGATCAATGGGCGCTGCTGCGGATCGCCGAAGGCCGACCTGATGAAGCTGTCGTGCAAGCCCGGCGTGCCATCGCTGCGTATCAACAGGTGCCGGAACGAGTGGATACCCGCAATGCCTATCTGATCTCGACGCTGACCTGGGCACTCATCGAACAGGGCCGCTACGACGAGGCCATAGAAGAAGCGCGACGCGGATACGACGCCATCACTCCGGACGATCCGCCGGCCCCCTACCTGGTCGCGTATGCACACCACTTTCTCGCCGAGGCTCTTCTGAAAACAGGAGAGCTGGAGGAATCAGAGCAACTGCTGCGGCGGGAGATCGCGATCTTCGAAACAATCCCTCATTGCGAAATGGATACGGCGCGGGCGGAGAGCGCGCTCGCTGAATCGCTGATGCGGCAGGGCCGGCTCGATGAAGCGCAGGCGCGGCTCGAACGAGCCACTGACATTCTCAAGTCCGGCGATGGATGGCGTGAGCGGAAGTCACGCCGGGAAACACAGGCGCGTATCGAGCAACTGCTGGGGATACGATCGCAGCTGGCGAACCCGGCTGCGACCGGATAGCCCCTCACGCCGCGGGCTTCGGCTCCGGAAACTTCCACGAGCCATCGAGAATCTCGGCGCGCGGCCGATAGAGCCGCACCGTGTAGTTCCAGCCTTTCACGATCGGAATGCAGTTCGCGACCTTGCCGTCGCAACCGCCGAACTGGATCGTGATCGAACCGTCGCCGCCTTTCTTTCCCGTGAGGTTGTTGATCGTGTAGGCGTTGTGGGCATTCTTCTCGAAGTAGCCCTGCGCGTTGTAGACGCTCACCGACCAGAAGGCATCGACGGGCACGTCTCCCACTTTCAGTTTGTAGACCGTCGTCCCGTCGTTCTTCGACGGCGTCACGTTGAGATACGTCGCGTCCTTGTCAGGATTGCCTCCCCAACCAAGCGCTGCGCCTATGAGATGGCGCACGGGATCGACGTCCTTCTTCGTGCCGAAAGCCTTCCTATAGTCCGGCAGCGTCGAGCCGAGGACCAGCAGCGCGTCGCGGACTTTCTTCTGGCTCGCGGAGTCCCAGTCGGGCAACTCGAGTTTCCCCGTGCCCTGCTGGCTGACCTTGATCGCATCCTGAAGCTTGTGGACTTGCGCCAGGTCCTTCGGATCGCTGGGATCGACCAGTGTCCGAACAGCAGCGATCGCGTAGCGCGTACCGATCTTCTCTTTGCTCAATGTATGCGCTCCCGCGCCGTACTCGGTCACTGCGTAGTGATCCTGGCTGATGAGCTGCAGAGACATGAATCGCTTGCCGGCGTCCGGCAACGTGATCGTGACCGGTCCCGCGTCGAGATCCACTACGACTGACGAGTAGAGCGTGTCGCGATTCAGGCGGATGACGGTCTGATTGTCGATCGACGCAGGTTCGCGCCGATGCTGCATCTTGCCGAGACCACCCGCCTCACG
Source organism: Povalibacter uvarum (assembly GCF_014202975.1). GTDB lineage: Bacteria > Pseudomonadota > Gammaproteobacteria > Steroidobacterales > Steroidobacteraceae > Steroidobacter > Steroidobacter uvarum. The sequence goes on along the minus strand of NZ_JACHHZ010000005.1, from coordinate 202,732 downwards.
CGCCGCGGCGCCGATGTACGTATCCGACTCGGCACGAACGAAGTTGTCGGCCGTCACTGGCGCCGGGCCGCCGCTCGCGGCCGCGGAGGCAGTCCATGTGGCAATGACTCCCGCTGCAGCAGCGAAGGGTCCGACGAGGCGGGATTTCATCTGCATTTCTCCTGCTTCTCCGCGTTACTGAACCGGGGCGAGCGTTACTCCACCTTCTGCAGTGCTGGCCGCTTCCACGTGCCATCGCGCACTTCCTGCTTCGGCGCGTAGAGCCTCAGCACGACCATCATCGGACCGGCGGGTGCGGGCAGCCAGTTGGACTCTTTCGCTTTCCCCGGCGACTCGTGCTGCACGTAGAGCGTCAGGCCGCCATCGGCATCCTTCTTCATCTTCGGGAGCATGGGCGAGTTGATGAGGTAACGTTTGAGAGGATTCGCATACAGCAGGCTCGCCGGCATTTCGTACATCGTCAGCGACCAGAAGGCGTCGACGGGAGGCAGCTGGCCCGGCGGGAAATGCAGCACGAAACGATCGACCGAAGTGTCACCCTTGTACTGCGTGTAGAAAGCTTCTTCGATTGAATTGCCGTAGATGCCGGCAGCAGCGGCGGCCATGCGGTACTCGTAGTTGTTGCGCAGATGCTCGCGCGTACCGAAGAAGTCCGCGCTGGTGAGCTTTCCCTCCTGCGCCTGTTGATCCACGGCTTTGAACGCTTGCCACGAATCCGCCATGCCGCCTTCGATCGCGGCGCGCATTTGCGGTGACAGAGCCTGCGCATCGAGCGTCTTGCCGGCGCCGATGCCGAGCTTTCCAAACCGTTCCATGATCTCGACTTCGGAGGGAACGGTCGGACAGAACTGCAGCACGAAGTTGAGCACGTTGAAGAACTCGAGCGATGAACGCTGTTCGGTCGCGGTCAACGGCTTGATGAAGTCGACGGTGGGTGCAGCCGGCGGCGCGGCCTGACCCATGAACGATGAAAGCGTCTGTACCTTGTAACCGGACTGGACCTTCTTCACGTTCGCTATGTCGGACGGATCGAAGAGCTGAGTGCGATACAGGATGAAGGCGAAGTCCGTCTCGGACTTGATCACCTGCTTGATGCCTGCAGGCGCTTCGCCCTGCCAGCGCGGACCCGCCAGCAGGAAGGTTCCTGCGTCGTTACCCGTCGTCCGCGTCCCCACGTACGCGAAGTTCTGGGTGTACTGATCGATGAACTGCAGGTGATAGAAGCGGTTCTTCTCCATCGCCGGCACGCTGAGCACCAGCGGTTCGGCACGCAGATCGGCACCGACGTACGAGTACGGCGTATCGGAGTTCGGCGTCTGGATCGCTTTATCGTCTGGCGTGTAGACACGCGCGTTGTTGAATATCTGATTCCAGCCCGTCTTGTACTCGGGATTGGCCGCATCCGCGAAGTACGAATACTGGACACGATAGTTATCCACGAGCGGGAATCCATATGTATAGGCTTCCTTGGCGATGGCTCGCATCTCCTCGAGCGATGCACCCTGCGCTGCGTTCATGCTCGCCTTCGATGGAGGTGCAGGGTCGGCGGTTTTCTGCCGACATCCACTGCCCAGCAACAGCAACGCTGCGCCCGCGATCAGGCCGAGTGTCCGAGTCGACGAATGCATGCCCCTGCCTCCCGTATGCCTCACGCGGTCAAGTATCCGGGTGCGTGCAATCAACCGGGATGCGTAGTTCGGGCAAGACGGCGAGCCGGCGCTTTCTTCCCCTTCCACGGATACCCGCTGCCGGGACAGCAACGTACTTTCATCATTGCCTTGCAGAAACGGAGGAACTTCCATGCGAGCCATCGCCAGTCTTCAGGCGCTCCTGATGTGCTTGCTCGTTGCGAGCCAGCCGGCAATCGCCGCCGCGCCCGATCCGCTGCCTTCCTGGAACGACGGCCCTTCAAAGCAGGCCATCGTGAAGTTCGTCGCGGACACCACGCGCCAGGGATCGACGACGTTCGTGGCACCGGAAGCTCGCATCGCAGTCTTCGACAACGACGGCACGCTTTGGTCGGAGCAACCCGCCTACTTCCAGCTCCTGTTCGCGCTGGATCGTGTGAAGGCCCTGGCTCCGCAGCACCCCGACTGGAAGACGAAACAGCCGTTCAAAGGCGTCATCGAGGGAGATACCAAAGCCGTGATGGCGTCCGGCGAGAAAGGGCTGCTGGAGTTGATCGCGGTCACGCATGCTGGCATGACTACCGAAGAGTTCAGCAAGACAGTCACCGACTGGATCGCAACCGCGAAGCACCCGCGCTTCAAGCGGCCCTACAACGAGCTCGTCTTCCAGCCGATGCTCGAAGTGCTCGCGTATCTGCGTGCCAATGGATTCAAGACCTACATCGTTTCCGGCGGCGGCATCGAATTCATGCGGCCCTGGGCGTCGAAGGTCTACGGCATTCCGCCCGAGCAGATCGTCGGCTCCAGCGGCAAGGTGAAGTACGAGATCCGGAATGGAAAACCCGTGCTGGTCAAGCTCGCCGAGGTCGACTTCGTCGACGACAAGGAAGGCAAACCCGCGGGCATCAACAAGTTCATCGGACGCGTACCTGTGTTCGCGTTCGGCAACTCCGATGGCGATCACCAGATGCTGCAATGGACTGCGGCAGGCGGCGGCACGCGCTTCATGGGCATCGTTCATCACACCGACGCGAAACGCGAATGGGCCTACGACCGCAAGTCACACATCGGCACGCTGGACAAGGCGTGGGACGAGGCGACGCAGAAGGGCTGGACAGTCGTCGACATGCAGAAAGAGTGGAAAGTGATTTATCCGTGGGAACAGAAGTGACGACTCAGCCTGCGCGACCCGCCATCGCGGAACTCCAGAAGCTCGTCGAGACCTCCATCCTCGGCCAGAAGGATCTGATCCGCAGCATGCTGATCGGGCTGCTCGCGGACGGACATCTCCTGCTGGAGAGCTTGCCGGGACTCGCGAAGACGCGCGCGGTGAAAAGTCTAGCGAAGAGCCTGCAAGCCGACATGCGGCGCATCCAGTTCACGCCGGATCTGCTGCCGGCGGATATCACGGGCACCGAAGTACTGCATCAGCAGGAGGGGAAGAACGTCTTCCAGTTCCAGCCCGGGCCGATCTTCGGCAACGTCATCCTCGCGGACGAGATCAATCGCGCACCCGCGAAAGTCCAGTCAGCGCTGCTGGAGGCGATGGAAGAGCGACAGATCACCGTCGCCGGCAAGACGCATCCGATGCCCGATCTCTTCATGGTGCTCGCGACCCAGAATCCGATCGAGCAGGAGGGAACGTATCCGCTGCCCGAAGCGCAGATGGACCGCTTCCTCATGAAAGTGCTCGTCGACTATCCGGATCCGGAAAGCGAGATCGGTGTGCTGCAACTGGTGCGCAAGGAAGAAGCAGAAAAGACTGCGCAGGCCCATGCGCAGAAGCCAGAAGAGAATGGCGAGAAGACGAAGGCATCGCGGTCCGCGGACAAGTCCTCGGACAAAGCCATCGCGCAGGAATCGCTGTTCGATGCGCGGCGCGAGATCGACAGGGTCCACGTGGCGCCCGCGATCGAGAAGTACGTCATCGATCTGCTCACCGCCACACGTCACCCCGACAAGTACGGCGACTCGCTCAAGAAGTGGATTCAGATCGGTTCGAGCCCACGCGGCGGCATCAGTCTCGAGCGAACGTCACGCGTCAATGCGTGGCTGGAGGGGCGCGATCATGTGACGCCGGACGATGTTCGCGCCGTGGTTCATCCGGTGCTGCGTCACAGACTGATTCTTTCCTACGACGCGAACGCGGAAGGGGTGTCGGCGGATGGAGTGATCGATGAGCTGGTGAAGGTCGTGGCGGTGCCGGCGTAAGCCATCTGTCATTCCCGCGAAAGCGGGAATCCATTCCGAATCGACCGGATGGACTCCCGCTTGCGCGGGAGTGACGAGGTCTCACACCGCCGGCGCAATCTCCCCCTCGCCCACCTTCTCCGACATCGTCCGGATGCCGTTCTCGAAGCCGCCGCCCGAACCGCTGTAATACATGTAGATCGGCTTCTCATTGCGCAGCAGGTCGATCGCATTCTGGAAATCGTCCAGGTGGTAGTACAGCTGCACCTGGTTGTTGACCACCGTGTCCGCCGGCAGCGTCGTGCCGTTCGGCTTGAAGATCATCTGGCCGACGTAGTTGCCGGCATTCTTCAGCGCGATACGCGGCGAGAACGTGTTGGCCGAATAGAGGACTTCGTACGCTTCGATCCGTGTCTGTGCCATGACGGTCTCCGACGGAAGGTACGGCAGATGCTATCAGCGCCCGAGCAAACTGTGCATTGGTCTCTAGGTATTCGTACAAATGGGTGCCCCTCCCAGGTGGACGGTACGCTCGGCCGCGCTACGCCCTTACTGGAACGGAGATCGCGATGACCACGTTCACGAAACCATCAACCGCCGTCGCATTGCTGACTGTGTTGTTCGTGTCCGGCGCGAGTGCACAGCAAAGACAGACCGGACAATCGTTCGCCATCAGCTACGGCATCGTCGATCGCATCGACATGGTGAAAGTCGGAAACGACGGCCAGCCGACCGGCGTCGCCACAGGTGCTGTCGTTGGCGGACTGGCCGGCTCTTACAACTCATCGCACGGACACCAGGTGCGCGATGCCGCGGCGGGTGCACTCGCGGGCGCGTTGCTCACCGCGGCGATCAAATCACACAAGAACAAGGACAACATGGCGCACCAGTACACCGTCAATCTGGTGGGCGGCGGCACGATCTCGGTTGTGGTCGAGCAAGGGGATATCGACAAGGGCGACTGCGTCGCCGTGGAGCAAGGTCCTTCAGCCAACGTGCGCAAGGTCACGCCCGTGCACTGCACGAGCGCAAGCGACCCTGCCGTTCAGACAGCGGACGTAACGGTGAAGCAACAGGAGGAAGCCGCTGACTGTCACACTGCCAAGGAAGCGGCACTGAAAGCGACCACCGAGTCGCAGATCGATGTCGCCGTGAAGAAAGTCCGGATCTTCTGCGAGAGCTGATCCGCCCCGCGATTTCGGGAATCGGCCCTGCGGCCGCCGCCGCTCATCCCGGCCGGCCGTCGTTCGCCGGGCCGATTCGTCCCTCGTCGCACTCCCCTTAAAAAGCAGCCGGGCGCCTCGCATAGTCGCGCCACAAACAGGGAGAAATGACGATGAGCCTGACCAGAAAGATCCTGAGCGGTATCGCGATCCTCATCACGCTTGCGTTCGCGGCATTTGCTTTCGCAATCAGCTACAACGCGCCCTGCCCGACTGTAGCGTTGCTGCCGGATGGCGCTGCGCACATGAAGGCAGCGACAGCGCGATGCTATGGCTCACCGGACATCATCCGGGTCGAAGATATCGCGAAGCCTGTGCCCGAGGCCGACCAGATCCTTATCAAGGTTCACGCGGCCTCGGTGAATCCGCTCGATTGGCGCACCCTGCGCGGCAGCCCATACCTGTTGCGCCTGGGTCGTGGCATGGGTGCGCCGACACCGGAGGAAGCACGGCTCGGAGCCGACTTCGCAGGGACGGTCGAAGCGGTCGGTGCGAACGTCACGAAGTTCAAACCCGGCGATGCAGTCTTCGGTGGCGGCGGCGGCACGCTTGCGCAGTACATCGTGAAGCGTGAAACGGGGGCTGTCGTGGCCAAGCCGGAGAATGTCACGTTCGAACAGGCTGCCTCCGTCAACGTCGGCGCGATGACGGCGCTGCAAGCGTTGCGTGATCATGGCGCCGTGCAGCCCGGCCAGAAGGTACTCATCAACGGCGCTTCCGGCGGCGTTGGAACGTTCGCTGTCCAGATCGCCAAATTACTCGGAGCCGAAGTCACTGCTGTGTGCAGCACGAAGAACATCGAGCTCGTCCGCTCACTTGGCGCCGATCACATCATCGACTACACGCAAGCGGATTTTGCTGCCGCGGACGCCCGCTACGACGTGATCGTCGACAACGTCGCCAATCGATCGCTATCGGACCTGCGCCGCGTACTGCAGCCGAACGGCCGGCTCGTCATCGTTGGCGGCGCGCACGGCAACTGGATCGGACCGTTCGCGCTGCCCTTGAAAGCACTGATCCTCTCGCCGTTCGTCGATCAGAAGATGGGCATGATGATCGCCCAGTCGACGCAGGCCGACATGCAGTACCTCGCGGATCTCATGGCCGCAGGGAAACTGAAGCCGGTGATCGATCGAACCTATCCCCTGAGTGAAGTCGCCGAATCGCTGCGGTATCTCGAGACTGGGCGGGCGCGGGGCAAGGTCGTAGTCACCGTCGAGTAAGTCCGTCACTCCCGCGCATCCGTCACTCCCGCGCAGGCGGGAGTCCATCTGGCCTGTCACTCCCGCGCAGGCGGGAGTCCATCCGGCATCGAGGCATGGATGCCCGCCTGCGCGGGAATGACGAATCACGGTGGCGGCAGTCCCCTCTTGCCGTCATTACTACGCTCGTAGTAGCGTAGATGACATCAGTAGCCGGTAAGACGACACCGGTCATCCGAGGGGCTGATGAAGACGACCGACGACGCACCGGGCTGGGCCAGGCAACTCGACCTTTCGTTCGAGAGCGGCGCTTCTGCCCAGTTCGTGATGCATGGCAACGTGAGCGACCGGATGCCGCTCGGTTCGCAGCTCGTCAACATCGAACATTATGTCCGGGACGAGCTTCTGGACTTCGATGTCGTCTTTACCTATGACCTGGGCAATGGCCTCGCCGTGGCGCGCGGCGGAGAACTGCTTGCGGACTGGGTTCCGTCAGCGTTGCGGAATCTTCCCCAGGGACCGCTCGAAGCCTTCCGGTTCGTCAGCAAGTACCTGCGCTACCTCGCGAACGTCGCGGCACTCAAATCGCGAGATCCGGTCAGCGTTGCCGTCATGGTCAGCTCGGCAGGACAAGTGCTGCCCTCGGATGGCGAGGGCTTCGAGCATGGCGCGATCACTGCCGTCGTCCGGGAGTGGGGTTCGAGCGATCAGTTCACGCAACTTCGGTTCGCAAGCCTGCTCGTCGTCGACAACCTCGCCGATCTGGAACCGCTGATCGCCTTTGCCCCGCACGTGACGACGATCCAGATCGCATTGCCGTCGGCGCAGGAACTTCACGCAGCGTTGAGCATCCTTGCCAGCGACTACCCGCGGACGATCCCGAGCGATGTCGATCTCACGGATCTGGCCGCGTCGATGACGGGTGTCTCCACTCGCACGCTGGAACAACTGACCAAAGTCCGCGCGTACAACCGCCAGGTGATGCAGCCTCGCGAGCTCGGCGCGGTGAAGAAGGAGCTCGTTGAGCGAGACGCGCCGGGACTGCTCGAGTTCATGCAATCTTCGCGCACGCTGAAGGATTATCACGGCCAGGAAGCGCTCAAGCGCTGGCTGCGCCAGGACATCGAACTCTGGCGCAGCAACGATCTCAAGGCCCTGCCGATGGGCTATCTCATCTCCGGTCCGGTCGGCACAGGCAAGACGTACCTCGTCGAATGCCTGGCCGGCGAAGTCGGTGTGCCGATCGTAAAGCTGAAGAACTTCCGGGAAAAATGGATCGGCTCCAGCGAAGGAAATCTCGAGAAGGTCTTCCGGCTCGCACGCGCGCTCGGGCGCTGCATCGTGTTCGTCGATGAGGCGGATCAGGCACTCGGCCGCCGCGAATCGGGCATCGGCGATGGCGGCTTGTCGGGCCGGCTGTATTCGATGATCGCGCAGGAGATGTCCGACTCCGCGAACCGAGGCAGAGTGATGTGGGTACTCGCATCGTCGCGGCCGGACCTGATCGAGATCGACCTGAAGCGTCCCGGGCGCCTCGATCTGAAGATTCCCATTCTTCCCACGAGCACCCGCGTGGAAAGCGCGGCGCTCCTGAGCGCGCTGGCGAGACGCTACGATCTCTCGTTGTCGCTCGAGGAGCTTTCGCGCATCGAAACGTTGCCAGAGCTGCTGACGCCTGGCGCAGCCGAGTCGCTCGTTGTGAAGGTGTATCGGCTGGTTCGAACGGAACGTGTCACCGCGGATGTGGCCGTCAGGCAGTGCCTCGCGAGCTATCAAAGCCCGGTGCCGCTCGACGTTCTCGAACTGCAGATGCGAACGGCGATCCGGGAAGCGACTGATCTGTCGTTCGTTCCGGACGCCCTGCACTATCTCGCGGAACCCGTGCAGCGTTGAGCGCGGCAATGAACGAAGGAGCGCTTCAGCGCGACAATCGTATCGTTGAAGAAGCCGCGAGGTGGCTCGAAAAGATCGAGCGCACGATCAGCCGCGACGAGGCGCAGGCACTGCGCGTATGGCTCAAAGGGCCTGGCCATCGCGACACGATCATCGATCGGTGCAAGCGCTGGCACGGTCCCGAGATTCTGGCAGTGCTCGGTGAACTCATCCCGGTCGAGAAGCTCGCGGATCGCGTGGAGAAACACTATGGCCGGATGGTGCTCGGCATCTTCCTCGGCCTCGCGGGCATCACGATGATGACGCTCGTCCTTGCCATCTCGCATCGCATGCCCTGGTCCGACAACCTGGGCAATCCCCTGCGCGCGAAGGCCGACATCTCCGCGCCCGTCGGTGCCCGCAAGGTCCTTCCGCTGCCGGACGGCGGATCGATTGTTCTCAATTCCGGCTCGCGCGTGCTCATCGACTACGATCCCCGTTCACGGGACATCGCGCTGCTGAGAGGAGAGATCGCCATCGATGCGAAGCACGATGCCGAGCGCCCTTTCAGGGTGGTGGCCGGGCCGCGGAGCTTCGAAGTGTTGCCCGGAGATGCGAAGTTCCACCTGCGCAAAGTTACACAGGAGCGGCTCGAACTGACTGTGCTGCAGGGACAGCTCGAGGTAGCAGGGAGCCGCATGCCTCATCCCGTCCCACCTGCGCTACTGCGCGCCCGCGTCAGTGAAGGCCCGTATGTCTTCAATGCGAACGAAGCCGGGACCCTCGGAACCGGCTGGCAGACGGTGTGGATGCCCTCGACGCAAGAACTGGAGCGGCGCACCGCATGGCAATCGGGCCGGATCGTCCTCGATCGGGAACCGCTCGAGGATGCCCTGCTCGAAGTCGAGCGCTACACGACCTCCCGGTTTGTCTTTGCGGAAGAGGACTTGCGTTCCGTGCGCATGAGCGGCGTCATAAAGGCCGGCGACATAACGGAACTGACGCGCTACCTGAGGAGCGAGCTGGGAATCGGTGCCCGTGGAACCCCGGAGGGAACGATCGTGCTGACCCGGCTGCCGCTTCCTCCGTCCACCGATTGCCCGGCGAACTACTCCTGTCGTAGGCTCGGCAACGCCATCCCCATCCGGTTCTTCTATGGTCCCGCCGAAACTCAGTAAGCTCGAAATGCGCGTGATGGAAGCCCTCTGGAACAAGGGCGCTTCGTCCGTGCGCGAAATCCACGACGATTTTCCCAAGAAGGGGCGGCCCGCCTATACGACCGTGCAGACCATCGTCTACCGGCTCGAATCCAAAGGCGCCGTTCGCCGCTCCAAGAAGATCAGCAACGCCAACATCTTCGAGGCAACCGTCAGCCGTGACGACGCCCGCAGCCGCTGGATCGACGATGTGCTCGCCTTGTTCGGCGGCCGCTCGCAGACAGTCATGGCTCACCTCATCGAGACCGGCAAGCTCACGATGACGGATATCAAGGAAGCCGAGAAGCTGCTGCGGGAAATGTCGCGCAAGGAGAAGTGAGCGTGAGCGCCGTTGCGGATCACCTCTGGCAGTCGACCTGGTTCGCCGTGGCCGCATGGCTGCTGGCCCTGCTGGTGCGTCAGGACTTCGCGCGAGTCCGCTACTGGATCTGGCTCGCCGCTTCGCTGAAGTTCCTGGTTCCGTTTGCCCTCCTCGGCTGGATCGGCCATCACTTCATCCTGCAGCTCGACGACAAGCCGGCGTTGCTGCCGATCGTGCAACAGGCGGCAGCTCCGATCTCGAGCGCTACGCTCTTCAGCGATGATTTCGGGTATGCGAGATACGTTCTGGTTGCCGCCTGGATACTGGGCAGTGCGCTCGTCGCGCAGCGGTGGGTTCGCGCCTGGCTGCACAGCCGGATGCTCGTGAAGACCAGTTCGCCATGCGACATCATCGCCCCGGTTCCAGTGCGATGTTCCGACCGGCTCGCCGAACCAGCCGTCGTCGGCATTCTGAATCCTGTCGTGCTGCTTCCGCGCCGCGCTTTGAAGCGATTGAGGCCTGCGCAGATCGACGCAGTCATCGCGCACGAAGCGTGTCACGTGCGCCGCCATGACAATCTCGCGGCAGCGCTGCAGATGCTGGTGCAAACGTTGTTCTGGTTTCATCCACTCGTCTGGTGGATCGGCAACCGGCTCATCATCGAACGCGAGCACGCTTGCGACGAAGGCGCTGTCCAGGATGGGCGTGACCCGGCAATGTACGCCCACACGCTCCTGCACGTCTGCAAGCAGTCGATTGCTTCACGACATCTTTGCGCGGCAAGCGCGGTCGGCGGCGATCTCAGTGCGAGAGTCCGCGCGATCGTCTCCGGCCGGGCCAAGCCGAGCACGTGGCGGCGTGCCGTCGCTGCAGCAACTCTGCTGACGTGCACAGCCATGCCTGTCGCACTCGGGATGAAGATCGTCGCCACGTCCGAACTGAAAGTGTCAGCCGGTGCAAGGTCGATCCAGAGAAGTGACGCCGATGAGCCCGGCTTCGTCGTCGTGCAGAAGGACTACGTCTACGCAAGCAACGTCTCGATGCGCGAGCTGATCAGCCAGGTTTTTTCCGTGGAGAACCGGCAGGTCCGGGGCTACGGCCGTGAGCTCGACTATCCGCGGTACGACATCGAGCTGCGGGCCACGCAGGGCGATCTGAGCGACGCCCGGCGTCTCGTTGCTGATGCGCTGAAGCAGCAGTTCAATCTGGAACTGATCGTTCGGTAAATCCGTCATTCCCGCGCAGGCGGGAATCCATCCGGAACAAAGGCATGGGTCCCCGCGTGCGCGGGGATGACGGATACGCGCATCGCCTCCGACCTGCCCCGACTACGTATCCGAAACGCCGGGCCCCACCAAGTAAAACAGCCTCGTCCGCAAACACGGGGAGGCCACGCCATGCAGATCCGAATGATGCCGATCCTCGTGCTTGCGCTCTGCGCAGCGACGACCGAGGCGCAAACGAATCGGGATACTTCCTGGCACTACCTTCTCGAGCCCTACATCCTGTTCCCCAACATGCAGGGCCAGACGGGCATCGGCTCCTTGCCGCCCGTGGACGTCGATGAGGATCCCGGCGACATTTTCGAGAATCTCCAGTTCGGTGCCATGCTCTACGCGGAAGCACACAACGATCGCTGGGCGTTCACCTCCGATGTCCTCTACATGAAGCTAGAGGCCGATGTTCTGCAGGACTCGAGCATTGCGGACGGCAAGGCCGAGCTGTCGCAACTCGGATGGGAGCTCGCGTTCCTCGCTCGCCTGTCGCCGTGGATGGAGATCGGTGTCGGTGCGATCTATATGAAGATCGACGCGGAGCTCGATCTCACGCTCAATACGCCTCTGGGCGCCATAGGTCGCACCGCGGACCTCGACAAGGATTGGGTCGACCCGACCGTGCTCGTGCGCGCCACCGTGCCGCTGGGCGATAAATGGTTTCTCGTGGGGCGCGCGAACATCGGCGGCTTCGGCGTCAGCTCGGACTCCGTGTGGCAGCTGCAGGGAGACGTCGGCTATCGCTTCTCGGACCGCATGCTGATGACTGTGGGCTATCGCGCCCTCGGCTACGACTACGATCGCGGCAGCGGGACAGAACGCTTCGTCTACGACATGACCACGTTCGGTCCCATGCTCAGGCTGGGATTCACGTTCTGACTGCGGGCGACCTCCGGTCACACCTCGCACTGAAGGAGTTCCTCCGTGCTCTTCGTGGTCGGCGCCGCAATGATGGAGAACGTGCCGCTGATCCTTCTGGTTGTCGCTAAGGCAGTTCGAACTGTCACTTCGTCGACGACAGTGTCGACGAGTGGTTCTGGCGCCCGCTACTTGTCCTCGCGGACATGAAGATAAACGAGACTGAAGCGCGTGCCGCCGTCGTGCGACTTGACCGCGACGATCCTTTGCTTGTTCTTCGTCCCGACTTTGTAGACGGCTTCATGATCGCCGCGCTCGTCACTCTCGCATTCGAGATCGCCGTCGTGGTCAGCGTTCGACCGCTTGCTTCGATCCGCGTCGCTGCAGTCGAGCACCGGACCGTACTTCGCGAGTGCGCGCTTGTAGAAGGCGGCAACTTTTTGCGGATCGTCGGAGCTTTCCATGTCCGTCGCGACGACCATGAATCCGAACAATGGCGTCGACAGGCCGACGGCCGCGCCGGCGCTCGAGTCACCCGGTTCTCTGTATTCCCGGGCTCCCGGATAGGCCGGCAGTCCGACGTCCCGTGGCGTGGCCTCGTCCCTGGCTTTGAAGCTGATTTCCAGGCCATCCGCATCGGCCTCGCCCGCGGTACACGCCCCCAGGGTCAACGACAGAACGGCGACCGCGACCGGACCGGCAAAGCGCTTGTTCATGATTCCATCCCTCACCTGCAAGGTTCTGATTCTCATGGCTATCCCGCCGGAGTACCGGCCCACCTGAGAACAGGACACGGGTGAGGGGGCTGGAGTTACAGCCGCTTCTGGCTATCCGCTACTTCGATTCCTTCTCGATTCCGAACCGCTTCACCAGCGCGTCGTATTGCTGGCGCGAAATGGTGATCATCGCACCGTGCCTGACTTTGGACGGCAGGCTGTACTTGTCCCAATCCGAGAAGAACGTGTAGCCGGAGACCTGGTACCACGGACCCGACAGGCTGCTCGCGACCGACAAGCCATACGAAACGCCCGGATACTGTTCGTAATACAGGTACCAGACCTTGCCGTTCGGCGACTGAATCAACATTGGCGCTTCGCGGAAGTTGGGACTGATCGGCGCACTGAGCTCCTTGTACGGTCCGAGCAGCGAATCCGAATGTGCGATGCGGATCGTCTTGCCCGTCACCCAGTCGAGCGTCGGATACGTCTCGTCCTTGATGACCGTCCAGTACTTGCCTTCAGCCTTGCGGATGAAGACGTCGATCGTGCCCATGTCCCAGTCGAAGAGGCGATGCGGGGGGCCTGAGAACTTCCTGAGATCCGGCGAAGTCACGTACAGCGTGCGCTGACTCGCCCAGTACCGCTCGGAATCTTCGGGCGTGCCTTCGAGATGCGGCGTGTGCCACGTCATCACGAACTGCTTCGAGGCTTCATCGAAGAACAGTTTCGGCGCGCCGATGCGCTGCAACGCCTGGGAGTAGCCAGGTGTGGCTTTCAGATCTGGTTTGTAGTCGCTGTAGCGCCTCCACTCGATCAGATCACGTGACGACCAGATATTGATCGTCGGCGACTCATCGCTCTGATTGCCTGCGATGTAGTACGTGCCATCGGGACCTCTCGCGATGTCGGGATGACCGCGATAGTCGTCAGTGATCCGCTTGCCCTGGTTCAGCCGATACCAATGCAGACCATCCGTGCTGACGCTGTAGTAGAGACGACCGTAGTCGGCATGCGTCATGTGAGCGAACAGGTACGCCTCATTGACCGGTTTCTCACCGGTGCGGACTTGTCCCGGCGGATCGGGCTGGCGGGCGAATGCAGTCGCGGCAAACAAGCTGGCAAGCAGCAGCAGACGTCGTGAAATCCTCATGGGCCTCTCTCACTAAATGACGGCACGACTCGGACTCAGGCAGACGGCTTCCTGAGCTTCTGATCCGAACTCACGGGTTTGCCGAACACGGGAGCTCCGTCGGCACCAAAGTGAAATGGCTGTATCCGCGGCGCGCGCTTCGGCGTGCACTTCATGTCAGGACCAGGATTCGCGTGATAGATGATCCAGTGCTCCTTGCCATCCGGCGACGTGAAGAAGCCGTTGTGGCCCGGCGCGAACACACTGTTCTCACGCGATTTGGCAAAGACGGGCGTGCGCGACTTTGTCCACGCAGCCGCATTCAAAGGGTCGCTGCCTGCGGGCGCGCGCAACATGCCGAGCGCGTAGTCGTCGGACCAGCATGCACTCGCCGAATACACGAGAAACAAATCCCCTTTCGGCCCGAGCAGGAACTCGGGGCCTTCGAGGATCTGGCGCCCACCTTGTCGCTCCCACCCCTGATCGGGACGAGCCAGGATCACTTCCTCTCCCGTCAATGTGACCGGATCGCTCATGCGCGAAATCGAAAGCACGCTGTCCGGCCCGACGTACGGCGAATAGACGAAGTAGCGACGACCTTCGTGACTGAACGTCGTGCCGTCGATGCCGGTGTACCGCGTCTTGATCTGACCGCGATCCCGCCACTCGCCCTGCAACGGATCCGCTGAGTCGTTTTCCAGCACGAAGATGCCCCGATGATCATCGTCATCGTGCCCGTTCGCCGCGGCGGTGTAATACACATACCACTTGCCATCGATGCGATGCAGCTCCGGCGCCCAGATCGACTGCGCGTTCGGGCCGCTTGGCGGAGGGGTCCAGATCGTCTTCTGCTCGGCATCGCGCAGGTTCGTGATGTCGCGCGTCTTCCAGATCGCGAGACGATTTCCAAGCGTGTGCATGTAGTAATAGAACTCGCCCTCGCGAGTCACCCAGGGATCGGGTCCGGAAAGCAGCAGCGGATTCGAGAATTGATCTGCGCTCTGCCCTTGCGCGGTCGCTGCGACTGTCGCGCTGCTGATGCCAAGGGAGGCGATCGTCGCGAGAACTGTTGCGGCAGATGCCGCCACGAAACGGAGCCGACATCTCGTCGTGGCCATCCGCGATCCCCCGGAATGCTTCATTGAACAGATAGAGCTTATTTATATGATAAAAAGCCCGAGACGTCCAGGAGGATGGGATGTACTGGATTCTCGGAGGGCCAGCGCGCGGCGACGGTGGGGGAATCTCTCGGCTGCGAGCGATGAGCGGCGAGCCAGCGCAGGATGGATTCCCGCCTTCGCGGGAATGACGGAGGGGTTCCCGCTTTCGCGCGGATTCAGAGCGTTCGGTAGTCGGACGATTGGGCTTTGAGATTCTTGAGAAACTGCTCGAGTTCCCGGGCGAGTTCGGGCGTGCGTGCCTTGCCTGCCTTCGAGATGACTCGCGGCGGGACTTTCTCCAGGTTCGCTTCCAGTCGCTTCACGACCGCTGGACCGTCGGGCGCGCCGCCGTTTGGATCGACGAGCGCGAAAATCCGCGCGACGCCAATCGCGCCCAGCCAGTCGAGCGCATCGGCGTCATGCAGGTAGATCGCTTCGGGTCCCGCAGGATCGCGTTCGAACATGTGCGTGCGGATGGCGCCTCGAACCGCATCGATCTTTGCCATCGGGAACCCAGTGCCGTCGAGCAATGAGCCTACGATGTCCGCGGCTTCATCCTGGTGATCCACATTCTGCTTGCGGAACGGTGCAAACGCGGCCACGTCGTGCAGATACGCAGCGGCGTACAACACATCGTCATCGAGCGTTACGCCATCCTCTTTGGCGAGCGCTTTCGCCAGATCATAGTCGCGCGCCGAATGCGAGACGCCCCACGCTGGATGCTTGAGATTCACCTCAGCGAAGCGCCGCACCGCTGCCCGCCAATCGCCAGTTTTCTCGATAACCGGTGTCGCGGGTTCGGCGGCTTGCACGACCGTTGTCGACACGGTGAGAGCGGCTATCGCGAGCACCGCCTGACCGAGACTGGCGAGGGTTCTGTTCGACAAGAGCGCTGCTCCCGTTCTACGGATGGAGCGCGCCACTCTACGCGCTTTTCCATTCGTCCGCGCCGCCGACAACCGCATCACAGCGGCCCGATTCCGCCAGCTCTTCCCCTTATGCGGATAGTCACGGCGGACCGCTGGTCGTACGTTCGGAGCTTCCCTCAAACGAGAGCCCAAGTGCCCCAGCTTGCCCGCAGCCCGGTCGATGCAGCCGACATCGGCATCGCGTATGTCGACGTGCAGCACCTCATGCGGCTAGAACTACTGGCGCGCGACCTGACGTTCCTGCCGCGACAGAAACATCGCAGCATTCTGGCCGGTCAGCACAGCTCGCGCGTGCGCGGACGCGGCCTCAATTTTGAGGAGATCCGGCACTACCTTCCCGGCGACGACATCCGCACGATCGACTGGCATGTGACCCTGCGCACGGGTGAGCCGCATGTGCGCGCGTACACGGAAGAAAAGGACCGGCCAGCCTTCCTCGTCGTCGATCAGAGCATGTCGATGTTCTTCGGATCGCAGCGCTCGCTGAAGTCCGTCGTCGCGGCCGAGTTCGCGAGCATCGGGGCGTGGATGGCGTTCCGGGGAGGTGATCGCGTCGGTGCCGTCGTATTCAACGACACGGACATCGAGCATGTGAAGCCGCATCGCAGCCGCAATCGGCTGCATCAGATCTTCGGCGTGATCTCGCGCTTCAATCAGTCGCTGACGGCGGGCAGCGCACCGGTTGAGCCGACCGCGACGCTGAATCGCGCTCTCGAGGAAGTACTGCGGCTCGCGTTTCACGACTGCCTCGTCTGCATTGCCAGCGACTTCGCCCACGCCGACGACAGAACGCTGCGACTGCTGCGGAATATCGCCGCCCACAACGATATCGTAGCGGCGCTTGTCTTCGATCCGCTTGCGCAGAAACTCCCCGGCTCCGGGCGCGTCGTCGTCAGCCAGGGTGAGCTACAAGTCGAGCTCGATCTGAATGCGCGCACGGTGCATGAGCCGCTCAGTGATCTCTTCAATGCGCGGCTCAAGACCGTCGCCGAGCTGTTGCGTCATAGCGGCGTCCCCATGCTCGCGTTCACGACCGCTGAGTCAGTTCGCGATCAGCTGAGTCGGCAGCTGGGGCACATCGCTGTCCCGACGGCAGCGAGGGCGTGAGATGGCAGCCGAGCAGCACTACGCCGGCGATCCACTCGCAAACCTGCAGGAAATCGCCGAGCCGCCCGTCGTTCCCTATTTCCCGCAGACCGCCGGCTGGGCGGTGGTTGGTGGGGTCGTCCTCCTGGCACTCATATATATAGGCTGGAAAGTCGCCCGGCATCGGCGGGCGAACGCCTATCGCCGCGAGGCCCTCGCTGAGCTCGCTCGCATCGAAGCGGAATCGTCGCATGCTGCTTTGCCGGCGCTGCTCAAGCGGACAGCGATTGCCGCAGCGTCACGCTCCGCGGTTGCATCTCTGACGGGCGAGGAGTGGCTCCGCTTTCTGGATCGCAGTCTCGGCGGCGATCAATTCGAGAAAGGCCCGGGCCAGCTCCTGCCCCGCATCGCCTATGCCACTTCGCTGCCCGCGGATATCTCGACGGAAGAGCTGCGGTCACTGATCGATCTGTCGCGCCGCTGGATTCGTCGCCACGACACACGACGCGCACTGAGCGGCGAAGACCATGCTCACGTTTGATTTTCTCTGGGCCTTCGCGCTGCTGCCGCTGCCACTGATCCTGTGGTGGCTGCTGCCGCCGTTCAAGGAGACGACACCTGCGTTGCGCGTACCTTTCTTCGAGCAGGTCGCGCAGAAACTGAATCTAGAACCGTCTTCCGGCGCCGTCGTGCAGAGGTCGAACTGGGCGCAGAAAATCCTGGGACCCCTATCCTGGATTCTCGTCGTCACCGCACTAGCAAGCCCGCAGTGGCTGGAACCTCCTCTCGTACGAACGCAGTCGTCTCGCGATCTCATGCTCGCGATCGACATTTCGCAGTCGATGGAAGCGCGCGATTTCAAAGGCCCCGACGGCAAACCCATTGATCGACTCACCGCCGTGAAATCCGTCGTGCGGCAGTTCATCGCCAGGCGCGAAGGAGATCGCATCGGCTTGATCGTCTTCGGTCAGGGCGCGTTTCCACAGTCG
This sequence comes from Povalibacter uvarum, assembly GCF_014202975.1. GTDB lineage: Bacteria > Pseudomonadota > Gammaproteobacteria > Steroidobacterales > Steroidobacteraceae > Steroidobacter > Steroidobacter uvarum. The sequence goes on along the minus strand of NZ_JACHHZ010000005.1, from coordinate 184,955 downwards.
CCGCTCACACTCGATCACGCCACGGTCCTGCTGCTGCTCGACGAAGTACGCATCGGCATGGCCGGTCCTCAGACCGCGATCGGTGACGCCATTGGGGTCGCCGTGAAGATGACGGAAGGCTCGACGGCTCAGGACAAGGTGCTAGTCCTGCTCACCGACGGCAACGACACGGCGAGCCGCGTGCCGCCGGACGACGCGGCCCGCGTCGCAGCCGACCATCGTGTCGTGATTCACACGATCGGCATCGGCGATCCGAACGCCAGCGGCGAGAGCAAGGTCGATCTGAAAGCACTGGAGCGCTTCAGTGGCGAGACACAGGGTCAGAGCTTCCGTGCCGAGGATCGTCGCGGACTCGAACGCATCTACGGAACGATCGACCAGATCACGCCGATCAAAGTCCAGCGTACGGAGTTCAGACCGAAGATCGCGCTCTACTACTGGCCACTCGGCGCTGCCGCAGTGCTGCTTGCGATCTATCACGCGATCGCGATGCTTGCTGCCTTGATCCGTCGACCATCGGCGCCACCGGCAGCGGTGTCGCAATGACGGCCTTCCATTTTCTGCGGCCGTGGTGGCTGCTGCTGATCCCGATGGCCGTGGCGATCAGCTGGCTGTGGCGACGTCGCTTCGACGCGTTCGGCCCCTGGAGAAACCTCGTCGACGAACGCCTGTTGAAGCATCTCCTCGTGAATCCGAAGCCGGCCCTGGGTTTGCGCCCTATCGACTCGATCGCGATCGCAATGGCGTTGAGCGGTCTCGCGGTAGCAGGACCGACGTGGGAGCGCGAGCCGCCGCCGTTCGGACAGGACCTTGCGCCGATGATCGTTGCGCTCGACCTTTCACCCTCGATGAATGCAATCGACGCCCCGCCCTCGCGGCTCGAACGAGCGAAGCAGAAAGTCCAGGACCTGCTGAAACTCCGCAAAGGATCGCGTACAGGATTGGTGGTCTACTCGGGCTCTGCTCATCTCGTGCTGCCACCGGCCGAGGATGCCGCATTGATGGATCTATACCTTCCGGCGCTTCAGAGTTCCCTGATGCCGAAAGCCGGCCGCGATGCTGCTGCAGCGCTGCGCATCGCCGGTGAACTTCTCGCCAAGGAACAGACTGTGGGTACGGTGCTGTTCATCACCGACGGCTTCGACACGAAGCAGATCGATGCCTTCAGGGCTTTCTCGTCCGGCAATCAGCAGGCTTTGCTGCTGACCGTCGGCACGGTCGACGGCGGACCGCTTCGCGATCCGGATGGCAATATCCAGACGGATGAGAATGGCCGGCCGCTGCGCGCCGCGATGGACAAGGACAGTCTGGAGCAACTCGCTTCTGCGGCAGACATCCCTGTCGCAAGCCTCACACTCGATGACGCCGACATCGAATGGGTGCAACGACGCGCCCAGCATCATCTGCGGATCGTCGAAGCGAGCAGCGGAACGATGCGCTGGAAGGAGTTCGGCTACTACCTGTGCTTTCCGATCGCGCTGCTGGCGGCACTCTGGTTTCGGCGTGGATGGGTCGTGCGATGGGCCGCTTGATCTCCCAAGTAGTGGCAGCTTTTTCTCTCGTTCTCGCGAGCGCCGCTGCGTACCCGGCTGATCTCATCGACCTGTTCGCCACGCGCGATCAACAGGGGCGGTGGTACTTCGAACGTGGCGACTACAAGACGGCGGCGCAACGGTTCACCGATCCGCAATGGAAGGGCACTGCGCTGTATCGCGCCGGTGACTACGCAAACGCGCTTGCCGAGTTCTCGAAACTCGACACTGCCGACGGCTACTTCATGCAAGGCAATGCGCAGGCGCGCATGCACAAGTACGAAGCGGCAGTGAAGTCGTACGACAACGCGCTCCAGTCGCGCAGCGAATTCCCCGAAGCGAAGAACAACCGTGGGCTCGTTGCGGCGCTGATTCCAAAGCCCGACGAAGAGAGCGATGAGGAGGCTCCCGACCTGCCGCCGGACCAGGTGAAGTTCGACGAGAAGGGCAAGCGGGGGAAGGAAAAGACGATGTCGGCCGGGATGATCCGCAAACAGACGGCGGATCTGTGGATGAAGAATCTGCAGGTGTCGCCGGCGGATTTTCTGCGTCATAAGTTCGAGATCGAAGCGGAGGCCACGAAATGAGGTGCCGGTCCGCACCGCGCTTGATCCGCCGGACGATGGCGAGCCTCACCGTCGCGGTCCTGCTGACACATATATATGTGTCAGCGTTCGCGGCGGATGCGTCGTCCCTGCTGGTCCGGACCCGCCTCGAGCCGGCGACCGTTGCCATCGGACAGCCGGCGACGCTATACGTCGACACCTACACATCGCTCTTCTTCACGAGTGCGATCGATCTCCCCGCGCTGAGCGTTCCGGGAGCCATCGTCACGCTGTCGGATGAAAGGCCGTCGCACATCAGCACGGACGTGAACGGCGCGAGTTGGCCCGGCATCGGACGCAAGTACACGATCACGCCGATCGTCGCCACTGACCTCGCCGTTCCTGTCTTCGAGGTTGCAACGAAGATCGGGCCGCAGATGCAGGCCGCGTCGTCACGAACCAAGGCATTCACACTGAACGTATCTGTACCAGAAGGCGCAGAGGGAGCCTTCGTTACGCACGACCTTCGAATGACGCAAACGACGGACGTGGATCCCGCGACGCTGAAGGTCGGCGATGCATTCACGCGGACCGTCACGTTGGTTGCGACCGGAACGCCTGCGATGTTCATTCCAGACGTCCAGCTCGGCGAGACCGAGGGGCTGAAGTCCTACCCAAGTTCACCTGTGCTCGCCGATGCCGCGCCGGATCAACCCGTTCGAGGCACACGCACGTTCGCCGTCAACTACGTGGTGCAGCGGCCGGGTGATTTCGATCTGCCTGCCGTCGAGGTTCGATGGTGGGATCTCGACACGAAGCAGAGCGAAACTGCGCAGGTGCCTGCCTTGCATGCGCATGCGATTGCCGCACCCCAGCCTCCGCCGCCATTCTCGGTCCCAGCAGAGCCACCAGCGCCTGTTCCAGAGAGATCGATCGATTGGCGACAGCTGCTGATCTACTGCGCCGCGACCATCGCTCTGATCGTCATCCTGCTGTGGCTGCGCCCATACGTCGTTCGATTGTTTCGTTCGTGGCTGCTCTGGGAGCGGCGGCGCCGGGCGGCGTATCTGCAATCCGAGCACCATGCTTTCAAGGACCTTCAGTCCGCGCTCGACGCAGGACAGTCGAAGGCCATCCCCTCCGCGCTGTATCGCTGGCTGGATCGGCTGCCAGCGGACTCACCTGCAAGCGCCGCACGGGCGACAAGTACCGCTAACGAAGATCCCTTCTCGCGAGCCTGCTCCGGCCTGCTCGATGAGTACTATGGGCAATCCGGTCTGCACGAATCCCGCTCCGCGCAGGCCGTGGCTGACCAGCTACAGCGCAAGCGCCGCGCGTCGCTTCACGATGCGCAGCAACATGGCGCGGGGACGCGGCTCCCGGTTCTGAATCCCTGACGTTGTGCGTTGGTACGTACTGCCTTCCGGCAACGGGCGGAGCAACATCGCCGCCGTTGCCTTGGACTTCACAATCAGCACTTCAACGGAGCCCCGGTCATGCGATCACTCATTGTCCTTGCCTCATTTCTCGCCGCGACCGCTTATGCGTCCCCCGATCCGCTCACCGTCGAGAACACCGAGACGCTGTCCGCTACGGTGGTTTCGATCGACCAGGCGACGCGCGTGGTCACGCTGAAGGCCGACAACGGCGCCACAGAAACAGTCCAGGTCGCCCCTGATGTCCGCAACCTCGCGCAGGTCAAGGCGGGCGACAAGATTGTCGTTCGCTACTACGAAGGCCTCGCCGCACAGATCCGCAAGAAGGATGATCCGGCTCCGACGGATGTACAGGCCGCTGGAGCCGCGGCGCGTGCGCCTGAGGGACAGAAGCCTGCTGGACTTGTCGGCACCACGGTCAATTCGGTGGCAGTCATCGAGTCAGTCGACAAGAAGGCGAACACCGTCACCTTCACGAACGAGAACGGCACTCACACAGTCGCCGTGAAAAAGCCGGAAGCACAGAAGTTCATCGCGGGCCTGAAGAAGGGTGATCAGGTAGACATCACCTATACGCAGGCTCTGGCCGTGAGCGTGGAGCCGGCGAAGTAGTCGTAGAGTCGCGTCACGCAGCGGTCTCGTTGCGTGGCGCTTCCTCGCAAGAGATTCCGCGATGGCTGAATCCGTACTCGCGTTCCTGCGTGATCAGCCGGTCATCGCGCTGTTCCTCACGATCGGCTTCGGCTGTCTGCTCGCGCGCGTCCGGGTCGTAGGCGTCGAGCTGGGCGCAGTGGCCGGGACGCTGCTCGTATCACTGTTCCTCGGAAGCCAGGGATTTCGCATTTCGCCTGCTGCACAGGCAGTGGGCTTTGCCCTCTTCATCTTTTCCGTCGGCTATCAGGCAGGACCCCGGTTCATCGAGGCGCTGAAGGCCAACGGCTGGCGCTATCTCGCGCTGTCGGTCGTCGTGTGTGCAATCGGCCTCATCACTGCGCTGATCGCCGGAAGCCTGCTCGCGATGCCTCCGGGCGGAACTGCAGGATTGCTGTCCGGTTCGCTCACTACGACGCCAATGCTGGCTGCGGCTCAGGAGGCAGTTCGCTCCGGGATTGCCACGCTTCCCGCCGGCAGCGATTCCGATCGGGTGATCGCCACGATCGGCACGACCTACGCCATCACCTACATCGTCGGCATGCTGGGAATCATCGTCGCAGTCCGGTTGATGCCTCGAATTGCAGGCGTCGATCTTCCAACCGCGGCCGCGGCGATGGACGGCGGGAGCCGCACGCAGCCAGTTCAGATACAGGCTCGCGGCTATCGCGTTACGAACGATGAGCTGTGCAGACAATCGGCGACTGAACTTGCCCGGCGCTTCTGGGACGGCTTTTCGATTGCTCACCTGCGACGTTCGCAGCAATGGCTGCCGATCACGCCTGAAGAACGCCTGCAGCACGGTGACGAGATCTACGTTGTCGGCGACGCGACGCTTTTCCAGCGTGGCATCAGTCAGCTCGGCGAGGAGATTTCAGTCGCGTCGGATGTCGAGCTTTCAGCCGACGCGAGACAGGTCATCGTCACGCAAGGCAGCGCCGTGAGCCGGCCGCTGGGGAATCTCAATCTCGCGCGCGGACATGGAATTCTCGTCACCGGTCTGCGCCGCGATGCTCTCAGTCTGCCGTTGTCGCCCGAAGTGGTCCTGCAACGCGGAGATGTGCTCACCGTCGTTGGATCGAACCGCGCCCTCGCTGCCCTTCCCGCTCTCGTCGGACCGCTGGAAGCTGAAGCCATGGAGACGGACATGACCACGTTCGCCTTCGGTATTGCGTTCGGTACTGCCATCGGACTGCTCGCGATCACAGTCGCCGGAACGCCGATCGGCCTCGGGACTGCTGGCGGCCTCCTTGCCTCGGGCGTGCTGGTCGGCTGGTTGAACAACCTGCGTCCGAGCACTGGCAAGTTTCCCGAGGCTGCCCGATGGATACTGATGGAATTCGGGCTGCTGATCTTCATCTGCGGCGTAGGACTGCAATCCGGCAGTCAGGTCGTCGAGACGCTGCGCGAGGCAGGCCCCTGGCTCGTCGTTGCCGCCCTCGCTGTCGTTTCAATACCCGTTCTCTGCGGCTACCTGTTCGGTCGCCACGTCCTCAAGCTGCCGCCTGTGCTCCTGATGGGTGCATTGACGGGCGCCATGACCAGCGGTCCCGCCCTCAGCCTGCTGATTGCGGAAGCGAAAAGCTCGGCGCCGGCTCTTGGGTACACAGGCACCTATGCGTTCTCCAGCATCATCATGACCATCATCGGAACGCTGGTCATGGCTTTCTGAAGTCACTGCGTCGAAGCGCTACTTCCGCGCTTCCAGAAAGACATTCCGGCAAGAATCCCTGCGTTCAATCGCTACTGCACCTGTCATGATGCAGCGCGTACTATGGTGCCGAACAAAGCGGGATCAGATCCCTGAGGCGTGACGCACGCGCCCGGGAGGATCGAACACACAAACGGGGAAGTCCGCGAGCGGGTCGGCAGGTTCAATCGCCGGTCCGGTCGCATTGCTCAGGTATGAGTTACGTCACGATACTCTGGTCGGGCGCTGCAGCAGCTGCGTTGCTGCTGGGCATCGTGCACGCAACCGTGTGGCTACTGAATCGCCAGGCCTGGTCCAATCTCGCACTTGCCGTCGTCGCGCTGTCCCTCTCCGGCATCGGTATCACCGAACTCGGAATGATGGTCTCGCAGTCGCCCGAGGAATGGGGCGAGTGGGCCCGCTGGTGCCACCTGCCGCTTTTCTTTCACATTGTCGCTATCGTCGTGTTCGTCCGCCTTTATCTCGGCGCCGGGCGTCGCTGGCTGATGTGGACGATCATCGGCATCCGCACTGCCATCGTCATCGCCAACTTCTCGTCGCCTCTGAACTTCAACTTCGACAGCATCACGAGCGTCGCACGGATGCATTTTCTGGGCGAGGAGATCACCGTCGTCGGTCAGGGGGTCGTCAGTCACTGGCAATGGCTTGCGACACTGGCCAGCGCTCTCCTCGCGATCTTCGTCCTCGATGCGGCGATCACCCTGTGGCGCCAGAGGACAAAGGATGCGCGGCGACGAGCGCTCTTCGTCGGTGGCGGCATTCTTCTCTTCCTCGTCCTCGCGACCGTATCCACACAGCTGGTGATCTGGGGCATCGCCGTCATGCCGATGCTGATCACCCCACCCTTCCTGATCTCACTTGTCGCGATGGCCTATGAAATGACGCGCGACACCCTGCGAGCGGGACGATTGGCCGCCGAACTGCTGGAAAGCCAGAATCGTCTGGAGCTCGCTGCCAACGCCGCGGGACTAGGCCTCGGGGTCTGGGATGCGAGGACGCTGCAGTTCTGGGCCACGCAGCGATCCCGCGGCCTGTTCGGCTTCGAACCGGATGAACAGATCGATGTCGACAGCGTGGCCGGGAGAATTCACCGGGAGGATTTCCCTCGCGTCCGGGAAGCGCTCATCTCGTCCATAGGTACGCGCGCACGGTTTCAGGTTCAGTTCCGTGTCTGCACACCGCAGTCCGCGACGCGCTGGCTGGCTTCACATGGCGATGTCGTTGTGGATCCGCACGGCCGGCTCACCATGATTCGCGGGGTCATCAGAGATGTGTCGGAACAGAAGCAGACCCAGGAGGAAGCCGAGGAACTGCGCCGCGAACTGACGCACGCGGGGCGCGTCACGATGCTGGGTCAGCTCGCTTCGGCTCTCGCTCATGAACTGAGTCAGCCGCTGGGCGCTATCCTGCGAAATGCCGAAGCCGCGGAGATGCTGCTGTCCACACCTTCCCCGGATCTGGTGGAGCTGCGCGCCATCGTTGCCGACATCCTCAAAGACGACCAACGCGCCGGCGATGTGATCGAACGTCTCCGTGCGCTGCTCAAACGCCGGCAGATGCAGTTCTCGCCGCTCTCCGTCGAAACGCTGGTCAAGGATGCGAACACGCTGTTGCGCGCGGATGCGGCCGCAAGGCACGTAGCACTCGAATGCTGTGCTGGCGATGCCTTGCCGATGGTTGCCGGCGATCGAGTGCATCTCTCGCAGGTGCTCATCAATCTGATCCTCAATGGCATGGACGCCATCAATGAGTCCGCCAGTTCACGACGCCGTATCACCGTCGCGGCGCGTAACGTCGAAGACACCTCCGTCGAGATCGCAGTCGTCGATTCAGGAACGGGCATTGCTGCCGACAGACTGCCGCGCATCTTCGAACCCTTCTACACCACCAAGGCAAATGGCATGGGCATGGGGCTTTCGGTCTCACGCACCATTGTCGAGGCCCATGGTGGTCGCCTCTGGGCGGAGAACGACGTCGACGGCGGCGCGATCTTCCGGCTCACTTTACCCACCCTTCAAGGCTCAGCGTCATGAACGAATCCCCCCGGGTGCACCTCGTCGACGACGACGAATCCTTCCTGAACGCACTGTCGCGGCTGTTGCGGCTCGAAGGACTCGAGACACGTGCCTTCATCTCGGCCACGGCACTGCTTGGATCGCTCGGGCCTGCATCGCGCGGTTGCGTCGTGGCGGATCTCGAGATGCCCGGAATGACCGGCTTCGAACTGCAGGAGCGACTCGCTGCGGCGCCGGCGCCGATGCCGATCCTGTTTCTCACCGGATATGGCGACATTCCGGCAAGCGTCCGCGCCATGCGTCACGGCGCCATCGACTTCCTCGAAAAGCGAGCACCGAAGGAAGAACTGATGAGGTCGATTCGCGTGGCGCTCGAGCGCGGCGATCAGGAGTTCGAGAGGCGCGGACGATTGCGCGATCTCGACCAGCGCTTCGGTCGACTGACACCGCGCGAGCTGGAAGTCCTGCAGCACGTCGTGGTCGGCCGCATGAACAAGGAGATTGCGGCAGCACTGAGCATCAATGAGCGGACAGTAAAACTTCATCGCACAGCGATCACACGCAAGGTCGGCGTCCACTCGTCGGCACAACTCGCGACGCTGAGCAAGGAGATCGGACTCTTCGGCAACGAACCCACTCTCACTGCGTGAGTTACAGGTAACGCACCTGTCCTTAGAGGTAGTGGCACGTTTCGAGGGCTCCCCGTTAGCGTCGGCGATTGACGCGGCGCGTGTGCCCCTTCGCGCATGACGACGCCGACCGAAACGCGAGGTGTCGCCGTGAAGAAGCAATCGATCGCCGGAATCGCTCTCGCAGCACTCCCGCTGCTCGCCAATGCGCAGGCGCCAGCGGTCGACATGGAAGCGATGGCGCGGCGACAGCAGGAACTCGAGAAGCTGATTCGCGATCAGGGCGCGCGCATCGCGGAGCTCGAACGGCTTCTCAAGAGTCAATCCGCAACGCCCGCGCCAGCCGGCGCGACTCCTTCGACAGCGCCTGCTCCTCCTGCTGCCGCCGTTGCAAGCACGCCAGCACCGGCGGCGAGCCCGACACCTGATGACATCAAGCCCGCGGCCGAATCAGGCGGACCTGAGTACATTCCGAATGGGGGTTTCAAGATCTACGAGAGCGACAAGGCGCAGATCTACATGCGCCTATTCTCCTACGCGCGCTATCTGAATCAGAAAGGACTTGATCCAACCTACACGGACTCCTTCGGCAACGTGAAGAACGTCGTCCAGCGCGAAGACTTCCAGCTCAACAAATTCTTCCTGCCCTTCTCCGGATGGTTCCTCGATCCGAAGTGGCGCTACTACTTGTACGTATGGTCAGCGAACACGGCGCAAGGCGATCCGGCTCAAGTCGTCGGCGCGGGCAATCTCAGCTATGTCGCCAACAGCTACGTGACAATCGGTGCCGGTATCACTTCGCTGCCCAGCGTTCGCAGTACAGAAGGTCAGTTTCCCTACTGGCTCGGCGTCGACGATCGACTCATCGCCGATGAGTTCTTCCGCGGCTCCTATACGACCGGTGTCTGGCTGAAGGGTCAGTTCGCGCCAGGCCTGAACTACATGGCGATGCTCGCCAACAATCTGAGCACGCTCGGCATCAGCGCCTCGCAGCTCGACAACAACGTCGACACGTGGTCGGTGATGTTGAACTGGATGCCGACGACGCACGAGTTCGGACCGCTGGGCGCCTTCGGTGATTTCGAAGGACACGAGCAGCTCGCGACGCGCGTCGGCATCCACTTCACGAGCAGCACGGAAGATCGTCAGTCGCAGCCAGGGACCGACACCATCGAAAACAGCCAGATCCGCCTGACCGATGGCAACGTGATCTTCACGCCCGGCCTGTTCGGACCCGGGATCATAGTCGACCAGGTGGCTTACGAGATGGCCTCGCTCGATGCGGGCTTCAAGTACCGCGGCTACTCGGTGGAAGCGGAGGTGTACCGGCGGAAGCTGAGCGACTACCGCGGCCCCGGCGTCTCCGTGATCGACGACATCACCGACGACGGCTTCCAGGTCCAGGTCTCGGCGATGCTGATGCCGAGACTGCTGCAGGTCTACGCCGGAGCCTCCGGCATTTACGGAGACTACGGAGACGGATCCGAGATTCGCGCAGGTTTCAATTACTTCCCTCAGCGCATGCGCGGAATTCGCCTCAACGGCGAATGGATCCAGCTCGACAACTCTCCCGTCGGCTACACGGCCGTGCCCTATCCAGTCGGCGGCAACGGCAACGTTTACCACATGAACTTCGAACTGAACTTCTGAAAGTTCGTAGCGGTATTCCGTGTGCCGATCCTTCCCCTTGAGGCAGTACTGACAGGTCGACGGTGCGCTAGTGTCCTTTTCGATCTTTCTCTGCACCGCTTTCGCGCGCATCCGCTTGAGTCGCATGCGTCGCTGCACGCACTGCCTGCTCTGTGTCCCGAGACTGAACTCACCCCTTCGGAGGAACTGAAATGAGCTCGCCTGATCGTTACGTGGTGCGTATGGGTCTGTCGGTGCTGACAGCTCTCGCCTTCCTTTCGGTGTCGACTGCGCAGGCACAATCGACCAGCGACATCCAGGCGGCGCTCAATGCGGCGCACGCAAAGTTCAAGGATGTGAAGGACGGCGCGAACGCGGACTACATTCCCGCGCTCGCGAAAGTCGACTCGAAGATCTTCGGCATCGCGCTCGTCACGCCCGACGGCAAGGTCTACACCGCTGGTGACGTGAAATCCGAGGTCTCGATCCAGTCGATCTCCAAAGTGTTCACGATGGCGCGCGTCATCGAGGACCAGGGAACCGATTCCATTCTCAAGCGCATCGGCGTCGATGCGACCGGCATGCGCTTCAACTCGATCGTCTCGATCGAATTTGCACAGAAGTCGCTGGGCGGACCCGAGATCAATCCGCTCGTGAATCCCGGCGCGATCACCGCAACGAGCATGGTGCAAGGGGGAAGCCGCGATGCAGTGTGGAAGCGCATCCTGGATTTCCATTCCGACTTCGCCGGCCGCCCGCTCGCCGTCAACAAGGAAGTGTTCGATTCCGAAGCCGCGACCAATCAGCGCAACCAGGCGATCGGCGCATTGATGTACGCGTACGGCTTCATCAAGGACAACCCCAGCCAGGCGACCGACATCTACACCGAGCAGTGCGCGATCAGCGTGAACGCAAAAGATCTCGCCGTCATGGCGGGCACGCTCGCGAACGCCGGCAAGAATCCTGTCTCGGGCAAGCAGGTGATGAAGTCGGACAACGTGCCCGGGGTACTCGCTGTCATGGCGACGGCTGGCCTCTATGACGATTCAGGCAAGTGGCTCTATCGCACCGGCTTGCCGGCCAAGAGCGGCGTCGGCGGCGGCATCATCGCCGTGTCGCCCGGAAAGTTCGGTATCGCCGTGATCTCGCCGCCGCTCGATGAGGCCGGCAACAGCGTCCGTGCCCAGCTCGCGATCGAGGCCGTCTCGAATGCATTGGGCGGCAACCCGTACGCCGCGAAGACGAAAGGCAAGTAGGCACTGACACCCGTGTCGAACGTCCGATCAAACTGCTTCGCCGCCGCGTCCGCACTGCTGTTCATGCAGTACGCGCACGCGGCGGAGAGGCGCGACTCCTACCTGTTCAACGATTCGCACTTCCATCTCACCAACTACGTGCAGGAAGGGACGAGTATCCAGGACTTCATGAAGATCATGGGCGACAGGATCGATCGCTCGACGTTGTTCGGCATTCCGCTGCAGCAGACCTGGTCTCATGAGAATTCCGGGGACTTCGCGCCCACCTACTACCTGCAGTCGGACGCGCCGCTCTACTACTACTCGTTTACCGACGCCTTCATCGCGATGGCGTACAAGTCGCTGAAGCCTGAACAGCAGCGTCGGCTCGATCCGATGATCACCGGGTTCAATCCAGCGGATATGTACGCCGCCGATCACATCCGGCGAGTGCTGCAAACCTTCCCTGGCGTGTTCTCCGGCATCGGCGAGTTCTCGATCCACAAGGAATTCGTGTCGGGCAAAGTGGCGGGCGAAGTTGCAAGCCTCACCAATCCCGCACTGGACCGCATCCTCGAGTTCGCCGGCGAAGTGGGCCTCGTCGTGATCCTCCACTGCGACATCGACATGCCGTTCGCAAAGGCCAACCAGGAACCGGTCTACCTGCGCCAGGCCATCGAGGTCGTGAAGCGACATCCCAAGACGACGATCATCTGGGCTCACATGGGGCTGGGACGCGTCGTGCATCCGGTTCAATCACAAGCTGTCGCCGGCAGCGGCGAGCGTGCGCCCAACCAGCTCGAGATCGTCACGCGACTTCTCGACGACCCGGCGCTCAAACACCTGTACTTCGATATCTCGTGGGATGAGGTCGCGAAGTACGCCATCCGCTCCGACGAGACGAAGCGAGGTACAGCAAAGCTGCTCGAGCAGCACCCCGACCGCTTCCTGTTCGGCACTGACAACGTCGCGCCCGCCGACCAGGCGGCGCAGCTGAGAGTCTTCCATCTCTGGGACGAGATCTTCGCGCAGCTGACTCCGCAGGCCAGCTTCGCGGTCCGTCGTGGGAATTACGAGCGCCTGTTCGATGCGGCGAGACTTCGGGTCCGCGCATGGGAACGACAGAACACAAGATGATCCACTTCGCTGGCCAGTCCATTCGCCGGCCGTAGAGCCGGCAGGGACTGTCGAAGTCGGATCAGGAGGGCCAACGGGTGCCTGCACGATCCTATGTAGCCGTCATCGATGACGATGAAAGCATGTGCCGGTCGCTCAGCCGATTGCTGCAGAGCGCCGGATTGCATCCGGTCGCCTATTTGTCGGCCGAGGATTTCCTCGACGACCGCTTGCGCGTGGATTTCGATTGCCTGCTCGTCGACGTGCAGCTCGGCGGCATGTCAGGCCTCGAACTGCATCGCCGGCTCGCCGCATGCCAGGTCCGCACTCCGTTCATCTACATCACGGCCCACGACGATCCGCAGGTGCGCACCGAAGCGATAGCGGCCGGATGTGCCGCGTTCTTCCGCAAGACGGACGCCGGTGTCGACATCCTTGCGGCCATCCACCAGGCGATCGAGCGACAACATTGAGCCGTCGTGGACGCTTGCCCCTCCTACGTACTGCCTAACCTGCGACAGCGTTGCAGCATGACGGGTATCCGTCCGCTCTCACGGTCGCAGTGATACCCATGGTCTCGTCACTCAGATATCTCCTGCTGATTGTGCTGTGCGCAACGGCCTCGGTCGCGTCCGCGGCCGAGGCGCCGGCGGACGAGGCGCCTGACGTTGAAACGCCCTGGCCGTATGAAGTGAAGGAAGGCAGCACGGCGCTCACCGTGTATCAGCCGCAGCTCGATTCCTGGGACGGCTACCATCTGAAAGCGCGCGCTGCCGTGTCGGTGAAGGAAGGCGACAAGGAAAACGCGACCTCCACCTACGGTGTGATTCATGTGACCGCCCGAACGCTCGTGGACAAGGCCGAGCGCATCGTCACGCTCGACGGTTACGACATCACGAAGGCCGAGTTCCCCAGCGCGCAAAGCAAGAGCGCCGGCTGGGTGAAGGTGCTGGAAGACGATGCGAAGAATCGTTCGCGCACGATTGCACTCGACCGGCTCGAGGCGAACCTGCACATCGTGCAGACCGAGAAGTCGGTGTCGAACACACCGATCCGCAACGCTCCGCCGAAAATCATCTTCTCCGAGCAACCGGCGCTACTCGTCTACATCGACGGTCAGCCGGCCTACCGATCGATCCCGGGGACCTCGTACGAGCGGGTCATCAATACGCGACCGCTGCTGGTCAAGGCTCGGAGCGGCAATCACTACCTGCATGTCTTCGACGGATGGATGATCGCCAGCTCGCTGCAGGGCAACTGGACCGCGGACCTGAATCCACCCTCCGATCTCAAGCAGATCAAGGATCAGGCCATCGCCTCACGCCAGGTGGATCTGCTCACCGGCCAATCCGATCCGGAACAACCGGCACCGTCGCTGCTCAAGGGAACGATCCCGAAAATCGTCATCGCGACCGAGCCCACGGAACTGCTCGTCACCGACGGCGCGGCGAAGTGGGTGCCGATTCCCGGCACGCAGCTGCTGTTCGTCGAGAACACGACCGGACACGTCTTCAAGTTGCTCGGCGATCAGAAGACGTACGTGCTCATCTCCGGCCGCTGGTTCCGCGCACCGGACATCAAGGGCCCGTGGGAATACATCTCGTCCGACCTGCTCGCGAAGGACTTCGCGAAAATTCCGGACGACAACCCGAAAGAGAACGTGAAGGCCTCCGTCGCCCGGACGACGCAGGCGAAAGAAGCAGCTATCGCAGCGTCGATTCCTTCGACAGCCGCGGTCAAGAAGGCCGAAGCGAAGATGACGCCGCCGCAGTTCGACGGCGAACCGCAACTCGTCGCGATCTACGGCACGAGCCTGCAGTACGTCGTGAACACTGCGATGCCGATCATCATGGTGAATCCGAACAGCTACTACGCCGTCGAGAACGGCGTGTGGTTCGAATCGCGTTCGCTGCAAGGGCCATGGACGGTCGCAACCTCGGTTCCCGCCGAGATCTACAAGATTCCGCCGAGCTCTCCGCTTCACTACGTCACGTACGTGAAGGTGTACGACGTCGTCGATGACACGGTGTATGTCGGCTACACGCCGGGTTACCAGGGTCAGTGCATCGACCCGGTCACGCACGTCGTCGTGTACGGAACCGGCTACTACTACACGCCGTGGATCGGCACCTACTGGTACGGGCCACCTGTCACGTATGGCTTCGGTGTTGCACTTCGCTACACGCCCTGGACCGGATGGACCGTCGGCTTCGGCTTTGGTTGGGCGTGGGGCGCGGCAACAGTTGCAGTCGGTTGGGGCTGGGGCGCTTATCCGTGGTGGGGTCCCTATGGTTGGGGATGGGGCTGGGGTCCGCCGATGTATCCGATCTATCCCGCTCCGTATTGGGGTGCTGCCGTCGGACCGCGTGGCGCCGCCGCGTGGGGTCCCGGCGGTTGGGCTGCAACGACCGGCAACATGTATTCGCGATGGGGTGATGTCGCCAGCGTCTCTCGTGTTTCCGGCGGCTACAACGCATGGACAGGCAATCAGTGGGCAAGCCGCGTAGGCATGTCCTACAACTCGAGCACGGGCGTGCTCGCAGCAGGACAACGCGGCGCAGTCCACAACGTCTACACCGGCAACTACGCAACTGGTGGACGGGGGGCTGCTACAGGTCCCGGTGGAAGAACAGTGGTCGGTGCAGGCGGCACGGCGGGCAACATCTACACAGGTGACAGCGTCTCGGCCGGAAAGGCCGTCGTCTACAACAAGAACACTGGTGAAGCGACCGGTGTGCGCGGCATCAAGGGCGACCAGGGCGGTGTCATCGATGTCGGCGGCAATGTCTACGCCGGCCACGACGGGAATGTCTGGAAGCACACGGACAATGGCTGGGAGTCCGTCAACACCGACCGGCCGCAGCCGAAACCATCCCAGACCCAGACCCGTGACCTCAACCACGATCGCTACACACGAAACACCGGCGGTCAGCGCTACGAGTACAACCGTGGCGCGAGCAGATCGATGCATCGATCGTACGGCGGCCGAAGGCGCTGAAAGAATCTCGTGAACAAGGAGTTGCTACCATGAACAAGATCGCTTCGCTCTGCATCGCATCGTCGATGTTGCTGCTGTCTTCGGTGGCCAGTGCCGATCCGCTCTGGCCGCTCGACCGGAAGTTCGAGGCCAACCTCGGCGTATTCTTCCTCGATACGGACACGACGATCCGCCTCGATGCCAATAACCAGGATCTCGGTACGCAAGTGAACCTGGAGGACGAACTCGGCCTCGACAGCCAGGATCGCTTCCGGATCGACGGCTACTGGCGGTTCCTGGATCGCCACAAGCTGCGCTTCATGTACTTCGACAGCAGCTCCAGCTCGTCCCGCAACATCGAGCGGGAGATCGAGTTCGGCGACGAAACGTTTCCCCTCAATGCCTTCGTCAAGGTCAGTTTCGACGTGACCATCTTCGAGCTCGCGTATGAATATTCCTTCATGAAGCGCGACAACTTCGAGCTCTCCGGAACGATCGGCCTGCACAATCTGAGCATCGGCGCGCGCCTCCTCGCTGAGGCGTCGAGCAACCAGGGGGCCGGCGGCATCGATCGCGACGCGAAGGCGGATGGCGACGGCCCGCTCCCCGTCATTGGATTTCGCGGCGTCTGGGCATTGAGCGATCACTTTTATTTCGACGCGCAGGCCCAGTTCTTCGCGCTGGAATTCGACGAATACGACGGGGATCTGCAGGACTACAAGATCAGCTTCACGTGGATGCCGATCAGGAACTTCGGCGTCGGTGTCGGCTACAACAAGTTCACGACGAGCCTCGATGTCGACAAGGAGCACTTCAACGGCACGCTGCGCTTCGAGTACGGCGGACCGTTGCTGTTCATCACAGGCGCTTTCTGACCGGCGGCGTGGCGTCGTCGCCACGCGCACAATCAGCCATTGCGTCTGCCCTTATTACGGAGTGTCTTGAACGCTGCGTCGCTGCAACATGCACTCACAGGAAACACTCAGCCCGGAGAAGAATCATGCATTGCCGCTCCCTCCTGTACGCGATTGCCGCAGCCGCAGCGTTGAGCGGTTGCGCGACGACCCAGCAATCGCCCATCGATGACATGTCGACGCACGAAGGACTCGTCAAAGCCAACGTGAAGGGAGTCGATGCCGTCTACAACAGGCCGGGCGCCAATCTCGCCAGCTACGACAAGATCCTGCTGCGGCCGATCGCCGTCGAGTTCAGCAAGAACTGGAAACCGGAAGACGACTCCGCGCTGTACCGCATGAACGAGCCGGACCGAGACAAGATCAAGAAGGACCTCGCGAAGGCTTTCGACGACGTCTTCCGACAGGTGCTGCAGGAGAAGGGCGGTTATCAGGTGGTCAGCGAGCCGGCCAAGGACGTGCTCGAAGTGCAAGCGGCGATCGTCAATCTCTACATCAATGCACCGGACGTATCGATGCAGACAGCTGCTCGCGTCAAGACCTACACGACGAGCGCCGGCGAGATGACGCTCATCGCGGAACTGCATGACTCCGTCACCGGCACGCTGCTGAGCCGGGCATACGATCGCAGGGAGGACCTCGGCAGTGGCGGTCAATGGACGTGGACCGACTCAGTGACGAACAGTGCAGATGCCCGCCGCGAGATTCGCCGCTGGGCCGAACTGCTGAAGAACGCGCTGGATGCATCGCGAGGCAAGACGGGTTGAGGACGAATGAGGAGCGGCCGGCGAGCTGTCGGTTGCATCGATTGGTGAAGTTCAAGGAGCCATCATGAAACGAGCAGTATCAACCGCCGCAGCGCTCTTCGCGGGCCTGCTGGCATGGACGACGGCCAGCGCCGATCGGGGCACCGGCTGGGAATTCGGCGCCGACATTCTTTATCAACTGAGTCAGGACGTCGACTTCGAGGGCGGTTCATCGGCATCCCTCGACGACGATTTCGGCCTTACGATCAACTTCGGCTATCGCTTCAACGACAATCTCGAACTGCAGTTCGCGCTCGACTGGAACGACGTCGACTATGACGCGACGCTGCAGACGTACAGCAACACGACGCCCCCGGTTCCGTTGCAGCGAATCGGCGTCACCGGCAGCTACGAAGCGTTCACCCCTCGGGCCGCCGTCGTGTACAACTTCAGCAGCGGCGACATTACGCCGTTCGTGAAAGCTGGCATCGGCTGGAGCTTCATCGATACCAACATTCCGGAGGGTCGCCCGCAGAACGTCTGCTGGTGGGATCCGTGGTGGGGCTATGTCTGCGGCAGCGTGCAGGACACGCGCAGCGTCGATGGCTTCACGTATGACCTGGGCCTCGGCTTGCGCTGGGACCTCGGGCCCGGCTACTCGCTTCGGGCTTCTTACGAGAAGCACTGGATCGATCTGAGCGAGGCCAGCGGCACGCCGGATCTCGACCAGTTCAAGATCGGCATCGTTTATAGGTATTGAACGCAACCAGGATCGTGACGAGTGACAGGTGACGGGTGATTGCCGCAAGCGCATCATTCCCATTCGTCGTCGGTCACTCGTCATTTCCTGATGCCGCTTCACCGATTCCTCGAGATCGCAGCCTGGACCGGTGGTGTGCTGTTGCTCGCCACGTATGCCGGTGTGCGTACGTGGTCGGCACAAGCGAGTGAAGATGGTGTCGAAGCACTGAACCGCGCCCGCGCTGAGCATGGGGCGGCGCTGAAGCAATCCGCGGTTGCGTCGGCCGCCGATACCTCGATCCGAAGTCTCTCGACCACCCAGCCGGACACGACGACCTGGGACAAGAAGCGGATCGCCGAGTACAACGACGCGCTGACGAAGCAGGCCACGCCGCAGGCCGTGCTCCGCATCCCCAACCTGAAACTCGAAGTGCCCGTCTACCGCGGCACGAGCGATTTCATTCTGAATCGCGGCGCGGGGCATATCGAAGGCACCGCGACAGTCGACAGCCAGACCGGCAACATCGGCGTGGCCGCGCATCGCGATGGATTTTTCCGCCCGCTGAAGGACATCCAGGTCGGCGACACGATGTTCCTCGACACTGTGACGGCGACGAAGCGCTATCGCGTCAGCAATATCTCGATCGTCACGCCGGACGACGTGAGCGTGCTGAACCCGACGACGACAGGCACCATGACGTTGGTCACGTGCTATCCGTTCTACTTCGTCGGCTCAGCACCGAAGCGCTATATCGTGCATGCGCGGCTGGATGATGAGAGCTTCGCGCGAGGGGCGAAGAACTGAAGATGGCGTCACTCCCGCGAAAGCGGGACTGCATCCCCGTCATTCCCGCGCAGGCGGGAATCCATGCCTTGATTCAGATGGATTCCCGCGTGCGCGGGAATGACGGGGGCATCACCGGAAGATACCCCGCTCCAGAATCGTCCCATGCCCGACCGGCCGGCCGATGCTCAGCCACGCGCTCCATGAGTCGGTCGTCGTCGCGCCGACACCAATCGTCAGCGGTCCGAAGAAAGTACGACCCGTGAGGAAGATCGATCCACCGTAGATGTCACCCGACCTGCCGTCGTCGATGCGATCGTAAACAGCGCCGCCAGCGACACGTACGCCTGCGTACAGCGCGAGATTGCGAATCGACATGAGATCCTTCACGTTCCACAGGTAGCTCGTGCCGGCTGTCCAGTAGCCGCCTACACGCAACTCACCCAGTTCGAGACCGGGAAAGCTTCCCGGTCCGCCGAGCGCGAAGGCTCGATCCGCCGGCAGATTTCCTTTCAGATCGGAGCCGCCAGCGACCGTCACCCACCAGATGTCTTTGCGGAACGGCAGCGCGACGCCCAGGCCCATCTCGGCGCGTTCCCAGTTCCGGTCGCCGCCGAGCGAATCCTCCATGTGGATGTATTCGAGCGCGGCCGCCATGCCGTGTTGTGGACTGAATCCTGTGTCGCGGCTGTCGTACTCGAGCGCTGCGGTGAAGCCCGCATCGACCGGGCTGCTCTCGGGCATCAGCTCCGATCCGATGTCGACCTTCACATCTCTCGAATCGTAGATGTAGCCGACACGGGCCTGGGCATAGCGGCCGAGATTCACGCCCGTGTTGAGGATGCCAGCAAAGTCCTGGAAGTTGTACCGCGCGATGCGTTCGTCGTCCCGGAACACATCCTCGGTCGCCAGCGAGTACAGAACTTTCGGCTCGACGAAGAATCGATGCGCGGCGTCGAGCGGCTGGAACCAGCTCGTCGCGATGAGGGTTTCACCGCCGACCTGCAGTTCGTTGCGCCATTCCGCGCCGAGACTGTTGAGCCAGGTGCGAACGTGCCGGCCGTAGATCGTGAACGTCAGATCGCCGTCGACGGAGGAATACACCCCGAGATCGGCCTTCAAATAGTTTGGGCCCCAGCTCTTCTCGCGCGGCAACCAGGTGAGCGTCGGTTGTGCCGGATCGCCGTCGAGCCGATAACCGACGGAGTCCAGGTCCTGCAACGCAGCCATGCGCTGGGCTTCGCGACTGATCACCGACGTGTTGATGGTGTCACCGGGTTCGACCAGTCCGGTAGTCTTGAGGTACTCAGGATTGACGAATTTGAGCCCTTCGTAGCGCACGTCTGCAAGCTTCGCCTCGATGTGCTGCGACGTCGTGACAGCCTGCCGCCACGCCGTGTACTGGGGCTGCGGCACCGCATACTTCGAGAGATCAGCGGCCATCGCGCGCGCGGCGGCCTCACCCAGCGGAATAGTGTCTGGCACACGCTCGAAATCCGCTGTCGTGATGTCACCCATGTACACGTCCACCCGGACATCGCCTGGGCGCAGCGACGCAAGCTGCAGGTTCTCGTTGGCCTCGATCATCACGTCCATCGTGCGGCTCAGCAGCTGGGTCGCGCTGCGCAAGCGCTTCGGATCCGCCGGCGGCTCGACGAGATTCACGACGATAACGACATCGGCACACAGATCACGAGCCACATCGACCGGAATGTTCCGCACGAGACCGCCGTCGGACAGGATCATCTGATCGATCTGCACCGGCGCGAATGCGCCGGGAATCGCCATGCTGGCGCGCATCGCCGTCGCCAGGTCGCCCCGATCGAGCACGACCATCCGGCTCTGGACCATGTCGGTTGCGATCGCGCGATAGGGGATCGGCAGTTCGTCGAAGCTCGACTCGAGACGCGCACTGGCCACGTAGGTGCGCAGCAGGTCATCGATGTTGCTGGTGTTGACGAGGCCGCCCGGGGAGACGATGCCCTCCTTCGTGATCCCCAGCTCGAAATCGTTGCTGTACGTCGCTCCCGCGCGCTTCTGTTCGATGGGCTCGAGCTCGCGCGTGCCCTGGTTGCCTACGACTGCTTTCCAGTCGATGCCGCTGACGAACTCTTCCAGTCCCGCTGCCGGGATGCCGGATGCGTAACCGCCGCCGATCAGTGCTCCCATACTGGTGCCGGCAATGCAGTCGACGGGAACGTGCAGTTCTTCCATGACTTTCAGCACACCGACGTGCGCGCCGCCCTTCGCACCGCCTCCCGCAAGCACGAGTCCAACGCGAGGCCTGCCTTTCGACGCCTGCGTCGTGTCCGCGCAAAGCGCTGGCATCGACACCAATACGCTGGCCGCAACAAAGACTACGGCGCGATGGAGAAGCCGCAACCGGTCATCGGATTTCATGGTCAGCTCCCTGCGCGATCTCGTCGCCAGACGAATCCGGCGCGTCCCGCCTGTCGTGTCGGAGTGGCTTGGAGGGACCGAACGTGTTTTTTGTGCGCCTTCACCCGAGGTGAAGGATTCGCTGAGGTCGTCTGCTGGAAGAGGTCGAACTCGTCGTGCCCTCCTCTCCAGCAGAGGAGGGCACCTGTCTACTTTTCAGACTCTGCCGCGATCAGCGCTTGCGCAGTCTGACGATCGTGAGGCCAGCGCCCATGCCGAGGAGCATGAAGCCACCGAGCGCGAACAGCGGCACATCGCCTGCCGTGTGGGGCAGAGAGGCAGCCTGCTGCGAGGGCTCACGAATGATTTCGCGATACACGATCGGCACGATCACGTACTGGGTCTGCGGCGTGTCGTCCTGTGCAACCTGAGCGACGAATCGATCTTCCGGCACGTAGAAGTTCAGCTGATCACCGCGCTGCAGGTCGGCAACCGGGGTCTGCTTGCCGTTCACGAACAGCTGCGTGTTGGCGGGCGGCGTCAGCGTCATCGTGTCGCCTTCTCTGAAGTTGATAGCGAGCTGCTCGCCGCGATTGATGTTGCGTTCGACGCGGCCGGAGAACTTCACATAGGTCTTGCCGTCACGCACTTCGACGCCCTGGCAGGCAGACGCGATGCTCGGATAGGCCTTGAGCGCTTCTGCCGACCAGTTGACGCCTTCGCAGTTCTTCGCCGTTGTCGTGAACGAACGATCGACGCTCGTTTGTGCGAGCGCAGTAGCTGCCATCAGAGAGATGGCCGCTCCGCCGAATACCAGAATGGGTCTGCGCATAAATCCTTCTCCTGCTCTCGAGGTCACTATTGTTGCGATTGGATCCGACGCGTTCGACTAATGCAGTTCCCCGCGTAAGGCCATGTTTTCGTCCGCTGATGCCGAACACGCAATGCGAACTTGGGGCCCGTCTGCGTGCCCCTGTTACCTATTTACGCTGCGACGCGCGCGTGGAATATCGGCAGAAACCGTGGGCTTCTCGCGGTGCATGCAGATCGCGTGCGGCGCGGTTCATGCAAGTCTGCATCGCGTCATTTCCGGCAGAAACCAGCGCAGGTACGAGTTGCTCATGGAGTCACCGCGCCCGATCCAGAAGCTCAGTACGGCGTTCGAGACCGTGATCATCGTGACGATGCAGCTCGTCCTGATGCTCATGATCGCGATTGCCGTGTTCGAGCTCCTCAAGCTGATCTACCTGGGGATCCGCAGCGGGATCTTCGGCTTCGGCCATCCGACGATTCCCGAAGTGATCACAGTGGGGGACCTGCAGCGCATCCTGCAGCGGGCGTTCGGCGGCGTGCTGCTGGTGCTGCTGGGCCTCGAACTGCTGGACACGCTGCGCAGCTACTTCAACGAGCACCGCATCCGGCTCGAGATCATCCTCGTCGTCGCGGTCATCGCGGTGGGCCGCCACATCATCCTGCTCGACTTCGAGCGTCTGGACGGCATGACGCTGGTGGGTATCGGCGTACTGGTGATCGCGCTGACCGGGGGCTACTACCTCGTCAAGCGGTCCTCGAACGAGAGGCCTGGGCCCGATAGCCGATGCTGATGCATAGCAGCATCTTGCCAACCGCGGGGCTACTGATTCTTTCGTCGGCGGGCGCAATCGCGGGAACACTCGACGATGCCGCGAAGCGATTCGCCGAGAGCGACTTCGTGTTCAATCGCGCCCGCAGCGACATCCCCTTCATTCCGTTCGCGTGGGCGAGCGCGACGTTCTACGACGAGAGCCGATTCCTGCTGCCTTCCGGTGAACCCGGCGAGCTGACGTTCGAACAGCAATCCGTTTCCGAAGCCACGTTCCTTCCCTTCCTCATCGGCCGTCGCGACGCCGTCGTGATCGGACAATGGATGAACTGGACGCGCTTCGATCTCTCGAACGGCAGCGACAAGGAAGTATTCAGCGTCGCTATCCCGGTCGGCTGGGCACGACAGACGAGCCCCGATTGGCAAGTCGCTGCGTTCGTTGCGCCGCTCGGTCACAGCAGCGAGGGCGATGGCTGGTACTGGGAGTACATGGGCGGCGTGTTCGCGCGCTGGCTGCAGACCGATCGCTTCGCGTGGCTCTTCGGCTTCTTCGCGGACGTCGCGCCGCGCGAAGAGTTCTACACACCGTATGTCGGACTGACCTGGACAGTGAACCAGCACTGGACCGTCAGCGCGATCATGCCGTGGCCTGCGATTCTCTATGCGCCCAATACCGACTGGCTCTTCCGCTTCGGGGTCTCCCCTTCCGACGCGTCATGGTCCGTAGAGATCGATGACGACGGCTCGCCGCGAAAAGCCCAATTGAGCTTTGGTGCATGGAACCTCGGCATCAGTGCCGAGCGCCGGATCTGGAAATTTCTCTGGCTCGGCGCCGAAGTCGGCGTCGCAGGCTTCCGCGGCTTCACTTTCTCCGGCAGCGACTGGGAAGGGCCGAATTCCGATCTTGGTACGGACGCGTATGCCACCATTCGCGTCAACTTCAGACCCGGCAGCTGGCAGTGAGGGCCGGCGCCCGGTTACCGGATGGAAGCAGATCGATCCCCGCGTTCGCGGGGATGACGGCGATCGCGGGACTAGCCCTGCTTTTTCGCCGTCACTTGAATCTCGATTTTCATTCTCGGGTCCGCGAGCCCCGCTGAAATCATCATCGCCGCCGGCCGCACCTCGCCGAAGTACTTCCGCAGCACCGGCCAGCACTGCTCGAACTCGCTCGCCACCGGGACGACGTAGATCACACGAACGATATCGTGCAGACCCGAGCCCGCCTGCTTCAATGCGTGCTCGATGTTCTGCATGCATTGCTCGGTCTGTTCGAGAATCCCGGGCTGAATCGTCATGGTCGAGTAGTCGAATCCCGTGGTCCCCGAGACGAACACCCAGTCGCCATCGACGACAGCACGCGAATAGCCGATCTCGGCTTCGAAGGTGGAGCCGGAGGAGATGAGTTGGCGGGTCATGGAGCAACCTGTGATGAGGTGGACGCTTTCGCATGCATCTTTCCCAGCAGCCACTGCAATCCCGCAAGATGCTGCTGATCGTGACTGCACAGATAATGAATCAGGCTGCGCAGGGTGAGTGGGCCGTAGCCTTCAAAGACGGCAGTGCGATCAAGTTGTGATTCGGTGAGACCCGTGATCAGGCTGAGCGTCTTTGCCCGCGCAGCGCGGATCGACGCGATCACAACCTCCGGCTCGGATTTTCCGTACGCGCGATCGCGTGCATACGCATCCGTGTCGATGCTGGGAAGCAGCGGATTGTCTTCCTGCAACGTGCGCTGGAAACGAACGTGGTAGCCCTCGACTTCGATGTCGCGGACGTGACAGAGCTGTTCGATCGGGGTCAGACGTTCACTGGGAATGCCCTCCCAGGCCGGAGGCGTCCAGTGACGAAGATCGGACGGGATCGCGGCGAAGTGGGCGGCGAGCTGATCGGGAAACGCCGCGAGCGCGCTCAACGTGACATTCATGGCCGGCTCGATGGAGAACGGCAGCCAAGGATACGCCAGGCGAGGCAGCCGAAGAACCGCGGTCCAGGAAACTGAGCGGCCCGAATCGGACAGAGTCCGGGGAATCGACGCCGGGTCCACCACGCACGATGGCCGATCACGGCGCAAATCGCTTGCAAATTCGTGCTGCGCAGGACTGCCCCTAGCCCTTATCGCATTCCCCGACCGGACGCGGAGAATGCTTTTTCATGCGCTCCCGATACGGCTGGCTGGTTCTGACTGCTTGCGTCACCGCAAGCGGCCTCGCGGCGTGCGGAAAAAAATCTGCACAGGGCGAGATGCCTGCAGCCGAAGTCAAAGCGATCGCCGTCCAGTCCGGTCCGACCGAGCTCTATGCAGACCGGATTGGCGAAGTTCGCGGGTCGCAGGAAGTCGACCTGCGCGCGCGCGTGAATGGCGTGCTGATGAAGAAGCTGTTCGTCGACGGCGCGCTGGTCAAGGAAAACCAGCCCTTGTTCTCCATCGATGCCCGCGAGTACCGCGCCCAGGTCGCGAACGCGCAGGCTCAACTTGCCGCTGCCGAAGCAAACCTTGCGCGTGCCGAACAGGATGTGAATCGCTACGCACCGTTGCTCGCGGAGAACGCGATCAGCCGACAGGTCTACGACTCCGCCGTCGCGGCTGCCAAGCAGGCTCGCGCACAAGTGAACGCAACACGCGCTTCGATCGAAGAAGCGGAGCTCGGCGTCGACTTCGCGACGATTCGCGCACCGTTCACCGGCCGCATCGGCGATGCCAAGGTCTTCGAGGGCGCACTCATCTCGGCCGGAGTCACCCAGCTCGTCTCGCTCTATCGCGACGATCCGGCGTGGGTCTATTTCAATGTCAGCGAGACCGAGGTGCTGGAGTATCGCAAGCGCTTCGGCCCTGCCCGCCCCGCACCCGATTCTGCTTTCCGGGAAGTGCAGCTGCATCTGAGCGACGGCACGCTCTACCCGAATCCCGGACAGATCAACTTCATCGCGAACGCGCTCGACCCCACGACCGGGACGTTCGCGCTGCGCGCCGAATTCCCCAATCCGGATCACGTCCTCATCCCCGGCCTGTTCGCCCGCATTCGCGTCAGAGCCGAACAACGCGCGAACGCCATCCTGATTCCCGATCGCTCCGTGCAGCAGCAACTCGGCCGCTACTTCGTCATCGTCGTCGGCGAAGGCGACAAGGCCGAGATGCGCCCAGTCCAGCTCGGCCCCCGACTCGGCACCCAGTGGATCGTCGACCAGGGCCTGAAACCCGGCGACCGCGTCGTCGTCGAAGGCGTTCAGAAGGCACGCCCCGGCTCCCCGCTCAAAGTGACGTTGATCACAGCGGACCAGCTGAATGAACAGAGCAGCGGTTAGCGGTTGGCGGTTAGCGGTTAGCCAGCAGCGCTGCGCGCCCGGACACGCACGCTCCTTCCGCATTCCGAACCAACCGCCAACCGCCAACCGCTAACCGCTCCTCCTACCATGTCCCGCTTCTTCATCGATCGGCCGGTCTTCGCCATCGTCATCTCGCTGTTCCTGGTGCTGGTCGGGACGCTGTCGCTGATCACCCTGCCGGTCGGCGAGTTTCCGGAGATCGCGCTGCCGACGGTGCAGGTGAAAGCCGGTTACATCGGCGCAAGCTCCGATGTCGTGGAGGACGCGGTCACCTCGCCGCTCGATCGCCAGATCAACGGCGTCACGGACATGCTGTACATCAACGGCGTGAGCGGCGACGACGGCAGCGCGAGCCTCACGGTCACGTTCGCGCTCGAGCGCGATCCCGATCTGGCTGCAGTCGAAGTTCAGAACCGCGTGTCGCAGGCGACAGCAACGCTGCCGCAGGAAGTCATCAATGCGGGCGTGACCGTTCGCAAGCAATCGCCCGATACGCTGATGTATCTGATGCTGACGGCGACCGATCCGTCGCTCGATGCGCTGTTCGTCAACAACTACGCCTACGTCTACGTCGTCGATCCGATCAAGCGCGTGACCGGCATCGGCGATGTGCAGGTCTTCGGCTCCGAGTACGGCATGCGTGTGTGGTTGCGACCGGATCGCATGGCGAGCCTGCGGCTTACGGCGAGTGACGTCGCCCGGGCAATTCAGGAACAGAATGTCCAGGCGCCGGCCGGACAGGTGGGACAGCCGCCCGCCGACAAGGACCAGAGCTTCCAGTATTCGTTGCGTGTGCGCGGGCGCCTCGTCGATCCGGGCGAGTTCGCCGACATCATCGTCGGCTCGAGGCCAGACGGCTCGTTCATCCGGGTACGCGATGTGGGTCGCGTCGAATTGGGCGGCAAGGATTACAACTTCCGGACTCGATTCCGTGGACAGGCGGCCGTCATGATGGCCGTATCACTCGCACCGGGCGCGAACGCGATGCAGACGGCCGAGCTCGTACGAAACGAGCTCGACGCGCTGAAGCGGTCGTTCCCGGCGGGCATGGACTACAAGATCATGTACGACACCTCGGAGTTCGTGTCAGCATCGATCGAGGAAGTGATCCATACCTTCGTCGAAGCACTGATCCTCGTCCTCATCGTCGTCTATCTGTTCCTGCAGAGCTGGCGTGCGACGCTCATTCCGATGCTGGCCGTGCCGGTGTCACTGATCGCGACATTCGCCGCCTATCAGGCCCTCGGCTTCTCGATCAATACACTGTCGCTGTTCGGCATGGTGCTCGCGATCGGCATCGTGGTCGATGACGCCATCGTGGTCGTCGAAGCCGTCGAGCAGAACATGCACGCGCACAAGCTGACGCCGCTCGAAGCCACCCGCAAGGCCATGAGCGAAGTGCAAGGCCCGGTTGTCGCGATCGCGCTGGTGCTCGCGGCTGTTTTCGTGCCGATGGCATTCATTCCCGGCGTGACGGGACAGCTCTACAAGCAGTTCGCGCTGACGATTGCAGTAGCGACGCTCTTCTCCGCGCTCGTGGCGCTGACCCTGACGCCCGCTCTCTGTTCGATGCTGTTGAAACCACAGGAACATGACCCGCACGCCGAACCGAAGGGGCCGATCCGGAAGTTCTTTCATCGCTTCAATCGCGGGTTCGACCGGCTGAACGATCGCTATGGACAAGCCGCCGGCATGGGGGCGCGCCGCATCACGCTGGTCGTCATCACACTGGGCGTCGTCATCGTGGCGATCCTCGGCCTCCTCAAGATCACGCCAACGGGCTTCGTTCCCGACGAAGACAAAGGCGCGGTCTTCATGCAGGTCATCCTGCCGGATGCGGCCGCACAGCAGCGCACGCTGAGCGTGCTCGACGCGGTCGAAGAGATCGTGCAGGCGCATCCTGGCGTCGACGCTGTCACCGGTGTTGCGGGGTTCGATCTCATCTCCGGCACGGCAGCATCGAACTGCGCGCTCGTCATCGTCCGGCTCAAACCGTGGGAGGAGCGCAAGGCACGCGATCAGCATGCGCTGGCAATCCTGCAGGCGCTGATGATGAAGACGCAGCACATTCCCGAAGCCGTGATCTTCGCGTTCAATCCGCCGGCGCTGCCGGGATTCGGCGCTGTGTCAGGCTTCTCAGCGATGCTCGAAGCCCGGGGCAATCAGACGCCACAGGAACTGGCGCAGGTCACGCAGCAGTTCATCGCAGCGGCACAGCAGGATCCCGCGATCGGTCGCATCACGACGACCTTCTCCGCGACGACGCCCAACTATCGTCTCAGTGTCGATCGCGAGAAGGTGAAGAAGCTCGGTGTTCCCGTGAACGATGTCTTCACGACACTGCAGACCTTCATGGGTGGCTACCAGGTGAACGAGTTCACCGCGTTCGGTCGCAACTACAAGGTCACGATCCAGGCGGACACGGAGTTCCGTAAGGAAGTTCGGGACATCGCGCAACTGTTCGTGCGCAACGGCCAGGGTGACATGGTGCCGCTGGACGCAGTGGTCTCGCCGACTCCGTCGACCGGCGCCCGATTCATGCAGCGCTACAACCTCTACCGCACAGCCGCGCTGAGCGGCACGCCCGCTCCCGGCGCCAGCTCCGGACAGGCAATCGGTGCGATCGAACGCCTCGCCGAAACGACGCTGCCGGCCGACTACGACATCGAATGGACAGGCCAGAGCTTGCAGGAGAAAGAAGCTGGCAACACGGCCGTTCTCGTGATGGCCTTGTCGATCGTCGTCGTGTTCCTCTTCCTCGCGGCGCTCTATGAAAGCTGGGCAGTGCCGTTCGCCGTGCTGCTCGCGACGCCCTTCGGATTCATGGGCGCGCTGTTCGCGCTGAAGCTCGGCGGCATTGCGTTCAACGTGTACGGACAGATCGGCCTCGTCACGCTGATCGGCCTGTCGGCCAAGAACGCGATCCTGATCGTCGAGTTCGCGAAGCTGAATCGCGAGGCCGGCAAGCCGCTGATCGAGTCGGCGCTCGAAGCAGCGCGGTTGCGACTGCGGCCGATCCTCATGACCTCCTTCGCGTTCATTCTTGGCGTGGTGCCGCTTGCGATTGCATCGGGGGCCGGCGCTGCGTCGAAGCACTCCGTCGGTATCGCAGTGTTCGGCGGCATGATCGCCGCGACACTCCTCACATCGCTTGCGGTGCCGGGCTTTTACGTGATGATCCAGGGACTGGCTGAGAAGTTCGGTGGCGAGCCGAAGGCGCCGGTTGCGGTGGAGGCGAAGCCGTGAAGAGGCGACTGCGAACTGGCGGCTGGCTGCTGGCCAGAATGCTCGTAGTTGCGGGGGCGTTGGCCGGCTGCGCGATCGGTCCGGACTATGAGCGGCCCGAGTCAGTCAAGCCGCCCGACCAGTATCGTGCCGCGCCTGAAGTGCAAACCGAGAAGTCCATCGCCGATGTCGCGTGGGCGCGGATGTTTGGCGATCCGGAGCTCGCGGCGGCGATCCGCGTGGCGCTGTCGAGCAATCTCGACCTGCTCAGTGCGGTCGCGCGTGTCGAGGAGTTTCGCGCGCAGCAACGCGTCGCCCGCAGCGCCTTCGGTCCCGACATCCGTGCCACCGTGTCGACGAGTCCGAACCCGGCGAGCACCGAAGATGCGTCCTACTCCGGCGGCCTGTCGCTCACCTGGGAGCTCGATCTCTTCGGCAGGATCCGACGCTCCAACGAAGCGGCGCGTGCGCAGCTCATGGCATCCGAGGACAACGCACGAGCGGTGATGAGCTCTCTCGTCGCAGCGGTTGCGACTACGTGGTTCCAGCTTCGCGAGATCGATGCGGAGATCCAGATCATTCGCGACACGATCCGTACCCAGGAGGAATCTCTCGCGTTGGTGCAATCCCTGCTTCGCAACGGTGTCGCTTCCGGTGCCGAAGAGCAGCAAGCCATAGGACAGCTGGCCACGACGCGGGCGCAGCTGCCGCTGGCCCTGCAGCAGCGGGCGCAGATCGAGAATTTCCTGCAGTTCCTCCTCGGGAATCCTCCGGACGAAGTGCAACGAAGCCAGCCGCCGACGTTCATCATCGTTCCGCCCGACATTCCCGTCGGCCTGCCCGCGCAGCTCCTCGAGCGACGGCCGGACGTGCGGCTCCTCGAGCAGCAACTGCATGCGGCGACCGCGCAAGTAGGCGTCGCTCAGGCCAGCCGCTTCCCACACCTGTCGATCGGTCTGACCTCATTCTTCGGCATCATCAGTCCCCAGTTATCGCGCCTGCTCGACGGCGACGAGCCCGCCCAGAGCCTCTTCGCGGTGGGGCCGAGTGCTGATATGCCCATCTTTCAGTCCGGCCGTGGCAACGCGAATGTCGCGGCGGCACGGGCTGTGCAACGACAAGCCGAATTCGCTTACCGCTCCGGTGTGTTGCAGGCATTGCGCGAAGTCGCTGACACGCTGGTCGCGACGGACCAGGTCCGGGAAGTCATCGCACAGAATGAAGTCCGCACTGGTGCCGCCGCCGAAACGCTTCGTCTGCAGCGCATGCGCTATCGCGCCGGCGTGATCAGCTATATCGAAGTCCTGGATGGCGAGCGCCAGTTGTTCGCTGCACAGATCGATCTCGCACGCGCGAGGCTCTCTCAGTTGCAGTCCTACATCGATCTGTACCGGGCATTGGGCGGCGGCTGGTCGGACAGCGAGCTGCAGGCACTGCAGCCCAAGTAATGCGTAAAAGTGCGGAGCGTGCTGGCGATGCGCGGACCGTATAACGCGTCCCGGGTGCTATCCACACGCAAGGGAGACGATGATGAAGAAGATCTGCCTGTTGACGGCCGTGCTGCTTGCGGCATCCGCCGTACATGCTGCTGAGGACTACGACGGCAAAAAGCCGCTGGTCTGCGCGCCGCAGAGCGGTCACGACTGCCTGCCTACGGAAAAAACCTGCAAGCCGCTCAAGCCGGAGGCGGGCCGGGACGTGAATCTCTATTTCGACGTCCAGAAGATGCAGGTCAAGACGCCCTACCGCAACGCCGAACTGCCGATCCAGAGCTTCAGCAACAACACGAAGTCGCTGGTGATGCAGGGAACGAGCCTGGAGTTCGCGTGGTCCGCGACGATTCACCGCACGACGGGTCGCCTGGCGATCGCCATCGTCGATCGCGAGGGCTCCTACGTGATTTTCGGTCAGTGCAAAGTCAAAGCCTGAAGCGCATTGCGATCGTCCACGGCGTCCGCCGTGGATGATCGGCTGCCCCCGCTATTGCTCTCCGCCGATGTCGTAACGCTGGCCGATCCGCTCGCGGATCCGATCGAGGATCTTTCGCGACTCCTCCGGACCGATCGCCTGGATGCTGTCTGCGGTCAATGAGTAATGCAATCCCACGAGACTGCGCAGCTGCTTGAACGCTTTCTCGTTGGAGCGACCGCAGACGCTGTCGTCGCCGTTGATGACGCGCTCGATCACTCCCGGATCCAGCATGCGGATGTCGCATATGGCCGCCAGCCGCGCGATCTCGTCGTCCACGGTGTTGAGCTGTTTTTCGTGCCAGACGTGGCCGAAGTCGCTCTTAGCCATACGCCCTCCCCTCGTGACTTCCGACGCGAGCTTCCTCCAATGCGAAGAAACGGCCATAGAGTCTTACCCCTATGCCTGTCGCACTGCACAGTTCTGGTGTGCTGTTGATGTCGCAACTTGAATGCGATGAAGGAACGCCCAAGCGCAGTGCAGCGAACACGGTCGTGGGGGCAAAAGCAATCCTTCCCCAAGGTGCTAGGCTGATCTGCGTATGTCAGCTCCACGGGCCGGGCGATAGGGTTGGGTCACCCGCAACGTGACGATATCGCGGTCGCCGCTGTCAGCGCAGCGGACCATTAATCTTCTCCCTCGGGCTGGCACGGATGAGCATCAAGCAAACGCTCGGCGATCACTTTGTCGATGCTGCTCCCGCAGGGCAGCTGTCAGGTGCTGCACCGCGTCCGCACACGGACCTGATGCATCGCTACCTCGATCCTTCGACCAGTCTCGCGGAGATCCTGTTCGGCCTCATCATGACGCTGACGTTCACGCTGAGCGCCGGTCTCATCATCGAGGACGAAGGCCGGGAAGGCGCCCGGCAACTGCTCATCGCCGTCCTCGGCTGCAACATCGCCTGGGGCATCATCGATGCCGCCCTCTACCTCATGGGGCAGTTGTTCGATCGCGGACGATTGCGGAGACTGGGACGCGCGATCAGGGAGACGGATCAAGCCAACGCCGCTGCGCTCGTCGCCGATGAACTCGAACCGCTCGTGGGCGACGTGCTCACGCCGGTCGAACGCAACGACCTGTATCGGCGCGTTGCGGCGAATGTTGCAGCACGGCCGCCACAGGCGTCGCGGATTACAAAGGCGGACTGGCTCGGCGCATTCACCAGCTTCGTGCTGGTCGTGCTGACGAGTCTTCCTGCCGCGTTGCCGTTCCTGCTCATCGACGATGCGAGGCTCGCGCTGCGCGTTTCAAACGCAGTGTTGCTGGCGTTGCTCTTCATCGTCGGTGCGTCGTGGGCTCGCCACACGGAGAGCAAGCCCTGGCTCGTCGGAACGATCTTCCTGCTTTGTGGCACCGCGCTGGTGCTCGCCGCGATCGCGCTGGGAGGCTGAAATGTTCCTCGCCCAGAACAACCGCGCTGACCAAGGCATCGTCGAGCGAGAAGGATCGATGCTGCAACAGCAGGTTCGGCAACACCTGGAGGCGCTGCTGAAGAGCGCGCATTTCGATGCGTCCGTCCGCTCGCGGCAGTTCCTCCGCTTCGTCATCGATGAAACGCTCGCCGGCCGCAGCAAGGCGTTGAATCAGACGACGATCGCCATGCAGGTGTTCGGTCGCGGGACCGATTTCGATGCCGTGCTCGACCCGATCGTTCGCGTCCAGGCAGGGCGGCTGCGTCGATCGCTCGAGCGCTACTACCTCCTGACCGGTGACTTGCGGGACGTCTGCATCCAGCTGCCCAAGGGGTGCTATGCGCCAGTCTTCACGACTATGACGCGCACAGCCGATCCGTTGCCGGATCTCGTCGAAACGGCGTGCCGGCCCGATGTGACCGAATGGCCCACCGTGCTCATCCACCCGTTCGTGACGGACCCGGCCGACGAGGCAATCGCGGCTCATCTGAAGGACGAGTTCGCCATGGAGCTGTGCCGCTACGACGATGTCCACGTCGTTCGACAAAGCTCGATGCATCACATGGATGCGCGGCAGCAGGCATCGATCCGCTTCGAATTTCGCGGCACCCTGCGTTGCATGAACGACGAGAGAATCATGTCGGCCCGACTGATCGATCGTCATAGCGGACAGCAGGTCTGGAGCGATGAACATCGCTGCACCCCACATCCTTCCCGCTGGTCCTGCGGTCTCGGCGATATGGCACGAGTCATGGCGGCCCGGCTCGGCTGCGAGAACGGCGCCATTGCCCGGGTTCTGGCCACCGATCCGGTGCATCGCAGCGGTGAGGCCGCCGATAGTTTCGGTCCGATCGCACGCGCCTACCGTTTTCTCTTCTCGCGCCAGGTCGATGAGCTCGTCCCGACCATCCAGGCCGTTCGCTCGCTCACGGCGCGCGCTCCGCAACTGGCGGCGGGATGGACGTATCTCGCCCGGCTGTTCGTGCTGAATCACACGTTCCAGCTCTCGCCGCTGTATACGCCTGTCGAGAAGGCGATCGACCATGCTTCTCGTGCTGTCATGCTGGACCCGGGCGGTACGCGTGCACGCAGCGTTCTCGCAACGGCGCTGCTCGCCAAGGGCGAGATCGAGGCGGCGCGGGAAGAGCTGCATCAGGTGCTGCAACTAAATCCCGATTCACTGGTTTGCCGCGAAGTCATTGGCTGGTTGCTGGCGCTCTCGGGCGAGTGGGATCACGGTGTCGCGCTCATGCGCGAAACGATGCAACGCAACCCCTACTGCTCGCCGCAGGTCTATCACGGGCTCTGGGCGGATCAGCTGCGGCGCGGCGACTTCGAAGGCGCTCATCGCGCGGCGCTCGAGTATCGCGATCCGGGCTTCTTCTGGCGCGATCTCATGATGGCCTGCTGCCTCGGTCATCTCGGGCGGACGGAAGAAGCGCAGGGACACGTCGCTGAGCTGCTGCTCTCGAAACCGCAGTTCCCCGCACACGGGCGAACCATGATCCAGTACTACATCAAGGCGCCAGCCTTGCGCGAATGCATCGATTTCGGCCTTCGCAAGGCCGGCCTCGTACTGACCTGACCTTTCGCGGTCTCCCTTTAGCTTCCCGCAGCACGTCGCCATGCCGGATGCGGATCGCGTGCGTCCGGTGCCGGCGTATGAAACCGTAACTAACCCGCTGTTACTACCGGCATGGGGTGGCACCGCGAATCATCGCTGCGCTGCAGGTCACCCATGCAAATGCCCCGATCCGGCCACAAGCCTCCGCGCATGCCGATCGATCCGGACGACGCTCTCCGGATCCGTCGTTACGCGCTGCTGCTCGTCGCCCGGTTCCCGCATCTGCAATCGGTGTCGCTGCAGTTGCTCGAAAGGGACGAGACGTTCCGGGAGTTGTGCGAGGAGTACGCCGCCTGCACGGAAGTGATCGAGCGGCTCACTGACGCGCCTTCGGACGACGCCATGCGCCGCGAATTCAGCGCGCTGCGCCTGCGTGTCGAAGGCGAACTGCTCCGCTACATCTCGGATCACGGACCGACGCGCTGATGCTGCGGTCACGAAGGAGGACGCACCATGATGCTACGTAGCGGCAATACCACCCCGATGCTGAGACAGGCCCTGATCGTCGACAGCGGCCTTGCGTCCGCGGAATGCGCAGCGACGCGCAGCATCCGGACACTCGCCACGGAACTCCAGAACCGCAGCATCGAAGTCATCGAGGCCAGTTCCTTCGACGACGGCCTTTCCATCGTCGTCTCCGACGCGAGCATCGATTGCCTGCTGCTGCACTGGCCTCAGGATCGTGCCGAGCTGACGCAGGCGACAGAGCTGCTGCGCACAGTGCGTGCGCGCAACGTCAAGATGCCGATCTTTCTGCTGGCAAGTCGCAAGCTCGCGGATTCCGTCAGCGTCGAGATCGCGACGCTCGCCGACGAGTTCGTCTGGATTCTCGAGGACACGGCGAAGTTCATCGGCGGCCGCGTCCTCGCGGCGATCGAGCGATACCTCGAGACACTGCTGCCTCCCTACGCTGCTGCCCTCGCCCGCTACGACCGCGAACGCGAGTACTCATGGGCCGCGCCAGGCCACCAGGGCGGCGTGGCGTTCCTGAAATCGCCGGTCGGACGGCTGTTCTTCGATTTCTATGGCGAGAACCTTTTCCGCACCGACATGGGCATCGAGCGCGGCGCGCTCGGGTCGATGCTTGGCCATTCCGGTCCGGTCGGCGAAAGCGAACGCAACATCGCACGCATCTTCGGTGCCGATCGTTCGTACTCCGTCCTCAACGGCACATCGGCTTCGAACCGCACGATCATGTCGGCCTGTGTCGGCG
This sequence comes from Povalibacter uvarum, assembly GCF_014202975.1. Taxonomy (GTDB): domain Bacteria; phylum Pseudomonadota; class Gammaproteobacteria; order Steroidobacterales; family Steroidobacteraceae; genus Steroidobacter; species Steroidobacter uvarum. The sequence goes on along the minus strand of NZ_JACHHZ010000005.1, from coordinate 149,561 downwards.
ACAACGAGATCGCGCTGTGTGATCGCAACTGCCACAAGTCGATCGAACAGGGACTGGCACTCACAGGCGGCATTCCGGTCTTCCTGAGCCCGACGCGCAATCGCTACGGGATCATCGGTCCGATTCCGCCCCAGGGACTGTCGCCGGAAGCGATCGGCGCGGCGATCGCCGCGAATCCGCTGGCGAAGACTGCTGCGAGCAAGAAACCCGTCTACTCGGTGCTGACGAACTGCACGTACGACGGCATGTGCTACAAGGCCGACGCCGTGCAGGCGCAGCTCGAGAAGAGCGTCGACCGGATTCATTTCGATGAAGCGTGGTACGGCTACGCGCGCTTCAATCCGATGTACAAGAACCGCTTCGCCATGCGCGACGAACCTTCGTCGCACGCGAAGGACGGTCCGACCGTCTTCGCGACGCACTCGACGCACAAACTCCTCGCTGCGCTCTCGCAGACGTCGTACATCCATATTCGCGATGGACGCGGCGCGATCGACCACGGCCGGTTCAACGAGGCCTACTGCTCACAGGCCAGCACCTCACCGCTCTACGCGCTGATCGCATCGAACGACGTCGCCGCCGCGATGATGGATGGCCCTGCTGGCGAAACGCTCACGCAGGAAGTGATCAACGAAGCAGTCGCCTGCCGGCTCGCGGTATCGCGCGTCCGCCAGGAATTCCTGAAGAAGAACAAGAACGACTGGTTCTTCGCGTCATGGAACGCCGAGGAGATCACCGATCCGAAGACCGGCAAGCGCATTCCCTTCCACGAAGCGCCCGCCGAACTGCTCAGCACCGATCCGAACTGCTGGATCCTGCATCCCGGTGAGAGCTGGCACGGCTTCGACGGCCTGCCGGACGGCTGGTGCATGCTCGATCCGATCAAGTTCGGCATCGTGTGCCCGGGCATGCAGCAGGACGGCAAGCTCGCCGAGCACGGCATTCCGGCTGACATCGTCACGGCCTATCTCGGCCGTCACGGCATCGTGCCCTCGCGCACGACCGATCACATGGTGCTGTTCCTGTTCTCGATGGGCATCACCAAGGGCAAGTGGGGCACGCTGCTCAACACGCTGCTCGACTTCAAGGCCGACTACGACCGCAACGCACCGCTGTCGGAAGTGATTCCATCGCTCGTCGCCAATGCACCGGATCGCTATCGCGGCATGGGCTTGCGCGATCTGGGAAATCAGATGTGGGAGCACCTGCGCAAGAGCCAGCAGGGTCACTGGCAGGCGCAAGCATACGCAACGCTGCCGACACCGATCATGCCGCCGCGTCGCGCATTCCAGCAGTTGATGAGCGGTGCGGCGGAAAAGGTTCCGCTCAATGAACTGGCGAATCGCGTCGTCGCCGTCGGCGTCATCCCCTATCCGCCGGGCATTCCGATCGTCATGCCCGGCGAGAACATCGGCGCCGCCGACGGCCCATGGATCACTTACCTGAAGGCACTGCAGGAGTTCGGCCATCGCTTCCCCGGTTTCGCGAAGGAAGTCGAAGGTGCTGAAGAGCACAACGGCACGTACCAGATCTACTGCCTGACGGGGACACAGCCATGATGGAGTACAGCGCCAGCATTCCCAAGATTCCCATTCCCTTCTGCAAGCTGCTGAAGGTCGTCGCGCTCGTGGACGGCGACGACACGGAAGTGCGCGCGCTGCTCGATCTGATCGCTGCTGATCGCTATGAGATCGAGATCAGCGATCGATTCGAGCGCGATGTCGACGAAGACGCCGATGTCGGCGCCTACATCCTTGCAGTGGATGGCGACAGGCGCGAACGGGCACGCAAACTGGGCCAGGCGGTTCGCAACATCGGCTTCCGCACGCCGATCTGGGCGCTGGCCGATTCGCGACGAATCGCGGATGTCGCCGTTTCCGGCTGGTTCGGCGAAGTCGACGGCTTCATCTATCTCGGTCAGCAGACGCCGTCGTTCTACGCAAAGCAGATTCTCGCCAGCCTGACCGACTACGGTCGCAGCCTGCTGCCGCCCTTCTTCGGCGGCATGATGGCGTACGACGCGGCGGCCAATGTCGCGTTCGCCTGCCCCGGCCACCAGGGCGGCCAGTTCTATCGCAAGTCGCCGGCGGGACAGCTCCTCTACAAGCACTTCGGCGAAGAGATCTTCCGCAACGATCTGTGCAACGCCGACGTCGAGCTGGGCGACCTGCTCATTCACGTCGGCGCGGCCGTCGAAGCGCAGCGTCATGCGGCGAAAGTGTTCGGTGCTGACCGCACCTACTTCGTCCTGAACGGCACTTCGACCTCGAACAAGATCGTCACCGGTTCCGCACTGCGCCGCGGCGACCTGGTCCTGTTCGATCGCAACAATCACAAGTCGATGCACCAGGGCGCTCTCGTGCAGGCGGGAGCGATCCCGATCTTCCTGCCGACGGCGCGCAACTCCTTCGGGATGATCGGCGCAGTCGACTGGGATGCGTGGGACGAGAAGTACCTGCGCGAGCAGATTCGTAACCATCCGCTCGTGAAGGACCCGGAGCGGCACAAGGCCGAGCGACCATTCCGGATCGCCTGCATCCAGCTCGCGACCTATGACGGGACGATCTACAACGTCCGAAAGGTCATGGAGAAGATCGGTCATCTCTGCGACTACGTGCTGTGGGACGAAGCCTGGATCGGCTACAACGCGTTTCATCCGCTGTTCGCGGACCACAGCCCGATGCGGATCGAGAAACTCGGTCCGGACATGCCGGGCCTGTTCTCCACGCAGTCCGTGCACAAGCAGGGTGCGGGATTCTCGCAGGCGTCGCAGATCCACAAGCGCGACGATCACATCAAGGGCCAGCGCCGCTTCATCGAGCACAAACGGTTCAACGAAGCATTCCTGATCAACGCGTCGACTTCGCCATTCTACCCGCTGTTCGCCTCGCTCGACGTCAACGCGAAGGTTCACGAAGGCAAAGCCGGTGAAATGCTCTGGGACCGCTGCATCGAGATCGGCATCGAGGCGCGCAAGAAGCTGCGCGAATTCGGTCACCACTACGCCAATGCGGGCCGTGATGCGCAGGAGAAGTGGTTCTTCGATCCCTTCGTCCCCGATGTCGTGAGCATTCGCGGGTCTCGCTTCGCGAAAGATGCCGCGAACGTTCGCTGGGAAGACCTGCCGACCGAAGTGCTAAAGCATGAACAGCAGTGCTGGGTCTTCGAGCCCAAGGCGACCTGGCATGGCTATCGCGGCTACAGCGACGGCTACGCGATGGTCGATCCCAACAAGCTCGCCCTGCTGACGCCCGGCATCGATCGCAAGACGGGCGAGTACCTCGACTGGGGCGTGCCCGCCACGGTACTGGCGAACTACCTGCGTGAGCAGCGCATCGTCCCCGAGAAATGCGATCTGAACAGCATTCTGTTCCTGATGACGCCGGCGGAAGACGAAAGCAAGCTCAATTCGCTGATCGCGAAGCTCGTGAAGTTCAAGACACTGTGGGATGCGGATGCGCCGCTCGGCGACGTGCTGCCGACGCTGTACTCACAGAATCGCGAGCGTTACGCGGGCTACTCGATTCGCCGCATCTGCAACGAGATGCACGACTTCTATCGCAAAGCGAAAGTGAAGGAGCTGCAGGGCTTGTGCTTCCGCGCCAGCAGCTTCCCGGAACTTGCGATGCCCTCGAAGGATGCCTACGAGGCGCTCGTCGCGAACGAAGTCGACTATGTGCCGCTCTCCGAGATCACCGGCCGCGTCGCCGCGACGCTCGCACTCATCTATCCGCCCGGCATCGGCGTCATCGTTCCCGGCGAACGCTGGGACGCGCGGGCAAAGCCGATGCTCGACTACTTCCTTACGTTCGAAGAATCGTTCAACCGGTTTCCTGGCTTCAACTACGAAGTCCAGGGGGTGTACCAGGAAATCGTGAACGGACGAATCAAGTTTCACACCTATGCGGTTCGGGAATGACTGGCAGGAAACGGTCCATTAGGAGGACGGGGTCATGAAAGAACAGAAGAAGATGAATCTGATGCAGCTCACGTTCATCGTCGCGGTGAACATGATGGGCTCGGGCATCATCATGTTGCCTACGAACATGGCGCAGGTCGGGGCAATCTCCCTGCTGTCGTGGATCGTGACGGCGCTCGGATCGATGGCCATTGCCTACGGCTTCGCGCAGGCAGGCCTTTTCAATGACAGAAGCGGCGGCATGGCCGCCTACGCGGAAGACGCCTACGGGAAGGACGGCTACTTCCAGGTGTTCTTCCTCTACTTCCTGTCGCTCGCAATCGGCAACGTGGCGATTGCGATCTCGGCAGTGGGTTACCTCGCCTCGTTCTTCCCCGGGCTGTCGGCAACGCCGATAACGACGTGCGTCACGGTGATCGTGCTGCTGTGGCTCACGACCTTCGCCAACTTTGGCGGGCCGAGCGTCACGGGCAAGATCGGATCGGTGACGGTATGGGGCGTCATCATCCCGGTGGGCGCCCTCTGCATCATCGGCTGGTTCTGGTTCAGCAAGGACACCTTCGCCGCGGCGTGGAATCCGCAAGGCCTGTCGCTGGCGCAAGGCATGGGGTCGAGCATTTCGCTCACACTGTGGGCCTTCCTCGGCATGGAATCCGCCGCCCAGAACTCATCGGCGGTCGAGAATCCGAAGAAGAACGTGCCGCTCGCCTGCATGTTCGGAACGCTCGGCGCAGCCGTCATCTACATTCTTTCGACGACGGTGATCCAGGGCATCGTGCCCAACGCCGAGCTCGCGAACTCGACCGGTCCGTTCGGTCTCGCCTACGCGAAGATGTTCAGCCCGACGGTGGGCTCGATCATCATGGCGCTCGCCGTGCTCGCCTGCCTTGGTTCGCTGCTCGGCTGGCAATTCACGATCGCGCAGACCGGCAAGTCGGCCGCCGAAGGCCGCATGTTCCCGGCCTTCTTCACCCAGACAAACTCGATGGGCGCGCCGATCAAGGGAATGATCGTACTCGGCTTCGTGCAGACGGGCCTCGCGCTGATGACGATCTCGCCGACGCTGAGCGAGCAGTTCAGCGCGCTCGTCAACCTGGCCGTCGTCACGAACGTCATTCCCTACATCGTCTCGCTGTCCGCGCTCATCGTCATGATGAAGGGCGCGAATGTCAGTGACGGCGTCTACAAACGAAACGTCTTCATAGCAGTCGTCGCCATGGCGTACAGCACCTTCGCGATCTACGCCTCGGGCATGGAAGCCGTCATGGGTGGCGCGCTGGTGCTCGCTCTCACTTACATCATCTGGGGATTCCTGGCGCCACGCTTCACGGCTCCCGCGGCGGCGTCGACATCCTCGGCTCACAAGGCAGCGGCATAAGGTCCAAGGAGAACAACCATGAGCACCAATACTTCCCGCTGTGATCGGCTGCGCAGCATCATCCGGGTCAGCGCTGCTGTCGGCGCACTCTCGCTCGCTGCAATCTCCACCGTGCACGCTGCGGCGCTCGATCGAATCCGCGAGACGGGCCAGATCAAGTTCGGCTACTTCGCCGATGTCCGCCCTTTCACTTACGTGAACGGTTCGACGGTCGAAGGGTACGGCGCGACGCTGTGCCAGAAGATCGCGGACCACGTCAAAGGCGAACTCGGCATCGCAACTCTCACGGTCGAATGGGTTCCGATCCAACCCGACAGTGCACTGGCTGCCGTGGCCCAGGGCAGCGTCGATGCGCTGTGCACGCCGACGGCGATCACCGTCGGTCGTCGCAAAGAAGTGTCCTATTCCCTTCCCGTGTTTCCGGGCGGAGCCCGCGCCGTACTTCGCAACGACGCACCGGCGGCCCTGAAGACCGCACTCGCGGAAGCGCAACCTCCAAAACCCGTCTGGCGCGGCTCACCAGCAGTGAAGACCTTGAAGGACACCCGCGTTGGCGTCGTGAGCGGCAGCGCCACACAGGCGTGGGCGATCGGAAAGATCGCCGTTCTCCAGATCGGCGCACAGCTCGTACCGGTGCCCGACTACAAGACGGGCCTCGAGCAGCTTCGCGATCGCAAGGTCGACGTGCTCTTCGGCGAACGTTCCGCTGTTCTCGGCGCCATGGACCCGTCCGCGTTCAAGGATCTCACCATCGTGGATCGCATGTTCACGCATGAACTCTATGGCATCGCCTTGAGTCGCGGTGACGAAGACCTGCGCCTGCTGGTCGATCGTGCCCTGAGCCTGCTGTACAGCACCGGCGAGATCGACGCGCTGTACCAGAAGTCGTTCGGCCCGCCGAGCGCGGCCGTCAGAACCTTCTTCCAGTGGAACGCATTGCCGCTGTGAGCGCGACGTAGAGCCAAGGAGTCAGGATCATGATCCAGAGAAGTATCAAGCGACTGAGCATGCGCGCCCTCATCGTCGATGACGAACTCGGCGCACCGACGGCGGAGGGCCGGGCCGCGCGGGCGTTGGTGCAGGAACTGCAGGGGCGAAGCATCGAAGTCATCGAAGCGAACTCCGCTGAAGACGGTACGGCGGTCATCACGGCTGACACGGCTATTCATGCCGTGCTGCTCGACTGGACGCTGGGTGACGACAAGAACCACGCTCGCGCGAAAGCGCTGCTGCAATTTGTCCGCTCGCGCAACGACAAGATACCCATCTTCCTCATGGCAGAGCGCGGCGAAGCCTCCGCGATCCCCGTGGAGATCATGGAGATGGTGGACGAGTACATCTGGACGCTCGAAGACACTGCGGCGTTCGTCGGCGGGCGCGTCGCCGCGGCGATCCGTCGCTATCTCGAGATCATGCTGCCTCCGCTCGCGGCTGCACTGATGAAGTTCAGCCAGGAGTACGAATACTCGTGGCATACGCCGGGCCATACGGGTGGAACGGCGTTCCTCAAGTCGCCCGTGGGCCGGATCTTCTTCGACTATTTCGGCGAGAACATGCTGCGATCGGACCTGTCGATCAGCGTCGGCAGTCTCGGCTCGCTGCTCGATCACACCGGACCGATCGGCGAGCACGAAAAGTATGCCGCCCGCGTCTTCGGCGCGGATCGCACCTACTCAGTCACGAACGGCACGTCGATGTCGAATCGTGTGATCTTCATGGCCGCCGTGGCCCGCGATCAGATCGCGCTCTGCGATCGCAACTGTCACAAGTCCATCGAACACAGCCTGGTCATGACGGGCGCCATCCCGACTTACCTGGTGCCGCTGCGCAATCGCTACGGAATCATCGGGCCCATCCCGCCGAACCGCCTCGACAAGAACGCGATCAAGGCGGCGATCAAGTCCAATCCCCTCGTGACGAGCGGCATCGCGACCCGCGCGGTGCACTCCATCGTCACGAACTCGACGTATGACGGTCTCTGCTACAACGCGCGGCGCGTCGAGGAACTGCTCGATCCGAGCGTCGATCGCATTCACTTCGACGAAGCCTGGTACGCGTACGCCCGGTTCAACCCGCTGTACCGCGAACGGCATGCGATGCACGGCGACCCGAAGGATCACAAGGGACCGACGATCTTCGCGACGCATTCGACGCACAAGTTGCTGGCGGCGCTGTCGCAGGCGTCCTTCCTGCACATTCGCGATGGCCGCAGCCCGATCCCGCATTCGCGGTTCAACGAGTCGTACATGCTGCATGCGTCGACTTCGCCGCTGTACCCGATCATCGTCTCCAACGACATCACCGCCTCGATGATGGACGGTCCCGGCGGTCCGACGCTGACCACGGAATCGATCCAGGAAGCTGTCTCTTTCCGCCAGACCATCGGCCGCGTGAACCGCGAGTTCGCGCGCAAGAAGCAATGGTTCTTCAAGACATGGAACCCCGACACGGTCCGCGTCGGCAGCCGCAAGTCCGCGAAGAAGGTGCGCTTCGAGGATGCACCGCCGGAGGTTCTCGCCGCCGATCCGAACTGCTGGGTGCTCCATCCGAAGGAAACGTGGCACGGCTTCGGCGATCTCGAAGATGGCTACTGCATGCTCGACCCGATCAAGGTGTCGATCGTCACTCCCGGCGTGCTCGACAAGGGCGGCCTCGACAAGAAGGGTATCCCGGCCAATCTCGTCACGGCGTACCTGCACTACCGCGGCGTCGAGGTCGAGAAGACCACGGACTTCACGATCCTGGTGCTGTTCTCCATCGGCATCACCAAGGGCAAGTGGGGAACGCTGCTGAATGCGCTCCTCGACTTCAAGCGTGACTACGACAACAACACGTCGCTGGCTGTGGTGCTTCCGCACCTGACGTCGGACTATCCCGATGTGTATGGCGGCATGGGCTTGCGTGACCTCGCCGACCAGATGTTCGCGCAGTTGCGCGAGTCGCGGCAGACACACTGGCTCGCCGAAGCGTTCTCGACGCTTCCGACGCCGGTGCTGACACCGAATGCTGCGTTCCAGTACCTGGTGCGTGACGAGATCGAGCACGTTCCGCTCGACAAGCTGGCGGACCGGATTCTGGCGACGAGCGTCGTACCATATCCGCCAGGTATTCCCATGCTCATGCCGGGTGAGTCGACGGGACCGGAAGACGGACCGTATCTCGGCTACCTGCGCGCGCTCGCGGCCTGGGACAAACGCTTCCCGGGCTTCGGCCACGACACTCACGGCGTGGAGAATCGCGACGGTGTGTACTACGTCCAGTGCCTGAAGAGCGGCACTGCATGAGTACAGCCGGTCGCAAGATGTCGCTAACGCAGGCCACCATGCTGGTGGCCGGCAACATGATCGGCACAGGAGTCTTCCTGCTGCCGGTCAATCTTGCGCACGTCGGCGGCATTGCGATCTTCGGCTGGCTCATTGCAACCGCGGGTGTCGCCGCGCTCGGCCTTACCTTCGCGAAACTCGGCGAGCTGAATCCGCAGGAAGGCGGCCCGTATGCGTATGCGCGCGACTTCCTCGGACCGTATGCGGGCTTTCAGACGAACTACGTGTACTGGTTCGGCAACTGGATCGGCAACATCGCGATCGCAGTGGCGGCCATCGGCTATCTGGCGGAACTGATTCCGGCGATCACCGAGCCTCCTGCCAGCGTTATCGCGACGGCGCTGCTCATCTGGCTGCTCACATTCGCCAACATCCTTGGGCCTCGCGTCGTTGGCGCACTCGAAGCATGGACGATGGCGCTGGCGCTCATTCCGATTCTCGCCATCGCCTTCTTCGGCTGGTTCTGGTTCGACACGACGACGTTCCTTTCGGGCTGGAATGTCAGCGGCGAATCGAACGGGGAAGCGATCTCGCGAGCGGCTTCGATGGCGCTGTGGGCCTACATGGGCATCGAAAGCGCGGCGGTCTCCGCGGGCGTCATCGAAAACCCGAAGCGCAACATCCCGCTGGCCACGCTCATCGGCCTCGCGCTCGCCGCGGTGATCTACGTTCTCAGTTCGTCGGTCATCATGGGAATCCTGCCGAACGAAGAGCTGCGCACGTCGCATGCCCCGTTCGCCGAAGCGGCGCGGCTTGCGATCGGCACATCGGGTGCCGTCATCATCAGCGTGTGTGCCGTGCTGAAGTCCGTCGGCTCGCTGGGCGGCTGGATGCTGCTCGTCGGGCAGTCAGCAAAGGCAGCCGCCGACGACGGCATGTTTCCCAAAGTGTTCGCGCGGCTCAACACGAATGGCGTTCCCGGCCACGGGCTCATCATCGTCGCCGTGCTGATGACGATCGTGCTGTTTGCAACGATGTCGCCAACCATCGCCGATCAGTTCACTCACATCGTCGACCTGGCGGTCGTTCTCGTCATCGTTCCCTATGTCTACTCCGCGGTGGCCGTCGTGAAGGTCATTCACGATCACAAGCTGCCCGCGGCGACGTTCCGCACTTACAAGTACATCGCAATCGTCGCGGTGATCTATTGCCTGTGGGTCATCATCGGCGGCGAACCGAAGACTGTCGTGCGCGCGATGGTCGCATTGCTGATCAGCGTACCGCTGTACCCCTATTTCATTCGCTCCATGGAGGAAGCGGCACAGCGCAAAGCGCAACGTGCCGCTGTCATCGAGACGCCACACGCGAGCGCCGTTCCGGGTGCCGCACACTAAGGAGACTTGAGAAATGAAGCCGTCCGATCCGACTCTCGCCCGTCGTACACGCCACGCCATCGCGGCTGCGTTGCTGGCGGTCGTCGCACAGTCTGCTGTCGCCGCGGAAGAGGCACCGTCTGCCCCGCCTCCAGGTTTCCCGCCGGGTATCGATTGGGAACCCGTTTTCAGCGCGACCTGGGGCTCCTTCGGTTTCGGCAACTCGTACTACGCCAATCCGCGCGACGGCGAGCCTTCCGGAGATCTGAGCGACAACTGGTTCGAGGGGTCGCTCAAGGGTGGCATCAAGGGCTCGTACAAGATGAGCGACTCCTCCGAGATCTACGGCTCGCTCACCGCAGTCGGCGAACGAACCTACGGTGCTGGAGCGCAGATCGTCGGCGACGATGCATCGTCGTTCCAGATCGAAGATGCCTACCTCGGCTGGAAGTCCGGTGATATCGATCTAACGCTGGGCCGCACACGCTATCGGCTCGGACACGGCATGCTGCTGTACGACGGTGCCTCGGAAGGCGGTTCCCGCGGCGGTTACTGGACGAACGCTCGTCAGGCATTCGGCTTCGCTGCGATTGGGCGCTTCACACCGGGCAACAACCGGCTCGAGGCGTTCTATCTCGAACGCGACGAAATCCCCGGCTCGCGAACCGACGCTTCGTTGTGGGGATTGAATTACGAGTACAGCATCGGCGAAGACACGACGCTGGGTGCGACGTACATGCAGTGGTCGGCGGATCCGAGCCGCGCGCCAGCACGCGACGGTCTCGACGTCTATAACCTGCGCGCGTTCACCGCTCCCTTCCCTTCGATGAAGGCCTTGTCCTTCGAGCTCGAGTACGCGCAGGAAGACAACGGTGACCTGCGCGATTCGACCGCCTACAACGCTCTGGTTGCCTACCAGTTCGAGAGCTCGTGGAAACCCAAGCTGTCCTATCGCTACGCCTACTTCGAAGGCGACGACCCGAACACGGCCAAGGACGAGTCCTTCGATGGTCTGTACACGGGCTTCTACGACTGGGGCACCTGGTGGCAGGGCGAAATCGCGGGTGAGTACTTCCTCTCGAACTCCAACCTGATCTCGCATCAGCTGCGGCTCCACGTGAAGCCGAACGACGCGATCTCGATGGGTCTGATGCTGTTCGACTTCCAGCTCGACAACGCCGCTTCCGCCGGTGTCACTTCGGATGACGTCGCGACGGAACTCGACTGGTACATGGACTGGGCCTACAACGACAACTTCACGTTCAGCTTCATTGCGGCTGTCGCCGAGCCGGGTGACGCCGTCGAGCAGTCGTCAGGACGATCCGACACCTTCATCTACGGAATGATCTTCGTTGCCTACAGCTACTGACATGCGAGAACAATGATGAATTCACGTCTGCTGCGTATCGCCGTCGCAACGGGGACGCTCGCCGTCCCTGCCGCCGCGCATGCTTCGCTCTTTACAGGAGACACGCTGGATGCGGTCGCCAATGTGCTCGCATGGATCGTGCTGTTCATCGCACCGGCCGTCGCCATCACGGTGTTCTGGCTGGTGCACATCCTGCCGGAGAAGATCGCGGAGAAGCGTCATCATCCGCAGGCACCCGCGATCAAGACCCTTTGCTTGCTTTCGCTGTTCTTCGGCGGTCTGCTCTGGCCGCTCGCGTGGCTGTGGGCCTATTCGAAGCCCGTGCTCTACAAGATGGCTTATGGCAGAGATGTCGAAGTGCCGCCAGGAGCCGCCGAAGACACGCTGATCCCCCAGGCCGAGGCCCCCGAATCCCTGCGAGAGGAGAACTGACATGGAAATTCTCCTGCTGGGAATCTATTCCTTCTTCGTCTGGCTGATCTTCTTCAAGTACAAGTGGCTGCCGTGGAACACTGTGAGCCAGGTGATCGTGATCACGCTGCCGATCATCGGCATCACGCTGCTGATCCTGCTGCTGAACATCGTAGCGCCTTCGTCGGCGGACGTTCGTGTCGTGAATTACGTCGTCACGATCAATCCGCGCGTCAACGGTCTCGTCACGGACGTGCCGATCGAGCCGAACCGTCCGATCAAGAAGGGCGATGTGCTCTTTCAGATCGACCCGACGCCGTTCGAGCTCGAAGTCAAATCACTCAACGCGCAGCTTGCGCAGCTGGACGCACAGCTCGTGACGGCCAATGCCAATCAGCGCGGTCTCGGGCAGCAACTCCTGACTGCCCGCGGTACCAAGGACTCCGTGGCATCGCAACTGAAACTCGCTCAGGTTCGCGAAACGCAGTTGCGGGAATTGGCGAGAACAGGCGCCGGGAGCCAGTTCGATTATGAGCAGGCACAGAACGACGTGCTCAGCCTGAAGGCACAGCTCGCCTCCGCGAGCGCAACCGAGGGACAGGTCCGCGAAAAGCTCGCGGCGAAGACCCCAGCCGGCGAACAGGATGAGATCGCCAACGTGAAGGCGAAGATTCTGCAGACCCAGTCGCAGCTGGCGGATGCCCAGTGGCGACTCGATCAATCGACATCTCGCGCACCGGCTAACGGCACTGTCGTTTCGCTCGCGCTTCGTCCTGGTGCGATGGCCGTGCCGCTCCCGATGGTTCCCGCGATGACTTTCGTCGAGGACGAGCAGTGGATTATGGCGATCTTCAACCAGAACGAAGTCCGCAAGATCAAGCCGGGCCAGGAGGCGGAGATCGCGCTCAAGATGTATCCGGGCCGGATCATCAAGTGCAAGGTCGATTCGATCATGTGGGCGACGGCGCAGGGTCAGCTGCCGATCGGCGGCGTCAACACAGCTTCGGGCGTGGCGCCGATTCCGCGAAACAGTCTGGCAGTGCGCCTGCTGGCCGATCGCCACGACAAGGAGCTGTTCCTCGCTTCTGGCGCCATCGGCAATGCCGCCGTCTACACCGACAGCGGCGCACCGATCCACATCATTCGCAAAGTGATCATCCGCGTCGGCGCGAAGCTCGACTGGCTGATCCTCAAACTCCACTAAACGCGAAGGGTGACCCGTGACTCGAGAATCGCCTGACGCCCGACTTCGTCGGCCGCTCATACACACGGTGTATGCAGCGGTCGCGCTGACCTGTGCAAGTTGCAGCACGACGCCACCGCCCGCACCGGAGGAGATCCGGAAGCAGGCACTCGGCAACGTTACCGTCGAACATCCGTGGAAAGCCGGTGCAATGTCGGCCGAAGCGGTGCAGGACAACTGGTTGAGCTCGTTCCAGGACACTCAGCTCGATGCGCTCGTGCGCGAAGCGCTGAACAACAATCCCGATCTGCGCATCGCCGCGGCGCGAGTCGAGCAGGCGGGACAGTATCTCGTCATCGCACAAGCCAGCCTCAAGCCCTGGCTGGGCATCGCGGGCACGGGAGGAATGAAGTCCGGCGGTGGCGGCGATCCGACGTCGGCACTGCAGGGGATCATGATCGCCGCGTCGTGGGAACTGGACCTGTGGGGTCGTGTTCGCTACCAGCGCAACGCTGCCCGGGAAACCTACGCATCCGCGCAATCCGATTTCGAGTTCGCACGCCAGTCGCTCGCCGCTTCGACGGCGAAGGCCTGGTTCACCGCCACTCAACTAGGGCAACGCGCGGACATCGCGGCGGAGATGGTGAAATCCGCGCAACAGTTGACGACCCTCGCAGAGGATCGCGAGCGCGTAGGTGCCGGCACGGAAACCGACACCGCGCTCGCCCGCGCAAGTGCACGCGATCTCGAAGACACGCACCAGCAACTGGAGTTCGCCCGTGGCCAGGCGCTGCGCGCATTGGAAGTGCTCATCGGTCGCTATCCTGCTGCGGAGATCGCGGCTCGCCCGGATCTCATCGCCATGCCCGGCGCTGTTCCTGTCGGGATGCCGTTGCAGATGCTCGAACGCCGACCGGACGTTATCGCTGCGGAACGTCGAGTGGCGGCTGCCTTCAACCGGATCGGCGAAGCCAAGGCGGCGCGGCTGCCCAAGCTGTCGCTCAACCTGAATTTCGGTGCGATCGACAGCGAAATTCTGCAGCTCAAGGAAGACTTCGAGAATCCAACCGGGGGCGCCGGCGCCCGCCTGGTGGCTCCGCTCTACCAAGGTGGAGCCCTCAATGCGAACGTCGAGATCCGCACGCTCGAACAGAAAGAAGCGATCGCCGACTACGCACGTATCGCGCTTCGCGCCCTCAGCGAAGTCGAGAACGCACTCGCCGCCAGCGCTTCGCTCGCTACGCGCGTGTCACTTCTGACCCAATCGCTGGACGAACAGACGCGAACGATGGGCCTCGTGCAGGAACGCTTCAAGATCGGCCGCATCGATCGTCGCAGCGTCGAGCAGCAGAACCTCGGCGTACAGAACGCGAAGCTCGCGCTGCTCAACGTGCGAACGGAGGAGCTCGCGCAGCGCGTCAATCTGCACCTGGCTCTGGGCGGCAGCTTCGAGACACCGCAGCGCCAGGCCGAAGCACGTCCGTGAAGCTGTCGATCGACCTCACGCGCAATACCCTCGGCCGCCTGTTCCTGCAGCGGTGCTTCTACCTCTTCATTTCCCTGCTGGCGTTCATCGCAGCCGCTCCGTTCATCGACGATTCCCCTCATGGCGTCCTGGTCCGCAACGCGATCAACATCTTCATCATTGTCTCCGCCGTCGCCGCTGTCGGCCGTTCGACCGGGTCGTTCATCATCATCGTGCTGCTCGCGGCGCCGGCCATGCTGTTGAGATGGCTATCGTTTACGACCGACGACAGCAACTACTTCGATGTCGCGCTGCGCATGAACGCAGCGATGTACGCGGCGGCGATCGCCTTTCTCATGCGATATGTCTTCGACCGCGAGGTCATGGACTCCGATCGACTGTGGGGAGCCGCTGCATGCTTCCTGCTGCTGGGAGTTCTGTGGTGCTTTCTCTACGCCATTGTCGACCGGATGGTGCCCGACGCCTACTTGATCCGTGGCAGCGCAGGCGCCCTCGATCTCACTGATCTCGTCTACTTCAGCTTCTCGACGCTGACGACGACCGGCTTCGGCGACATCGTTCCGATCGCGCGCATCGCCAAGGTCGCGTCGGTTCTCGAAGCAGTGATCGGGCAACTCTTCCTCGCCATCCTGATCGCGAGACTGGTCGGCGTGTATCCGGTAGGACGCGGCAATCACCAGAACGGGGCCGTCTCATGAGTTCGCATTCGTCACACGACATCACGCGCATAGTGCTGGCGGTGCTCGTGATCTGCCTGCTCCTCGCGGGCAGTCTCTGGACGATGCTGCCGTTCCTCGGCGCGCTCATCTGGGCGACAACGATCGTCGTTGCGACCTGGCCTGTGCTGCTGTGGTTCGAGAGGCACACGGGCAATCGCCGCAAGCTGGCGGTCGTGATCATGACCGTCATCGTGTCGGCTGTGTTCATTACGCCCTTCTGTCTCGTCGTCATTTCCCTGCTCGATGCGATCCAGAGCAGCCCAGCGATCATCCGCGACTTCCTGGCGCAGGGCCTCGGACCGCCACCGTCCTGGGTCTCTGGTATCCCGATCGTCGGCGAGAAGATCGCTGAGCAGTGGCAAGCGCTTGCTGCCGGCGGCACGGACGCTGTCGTCGAAGCGATCCGCCCCTACATGCGATCCGCCGGCACCTGGGCGATGTCCGCAACGGGCGGCATAGGAATGACCATCATCCAGATCCTCTTCATCGTCATCCTCGTCGCGATCCTTTACGCGCAAGGCGAGACGGCAGCGCGCGGCGTGCTCGACTTCGGCCGCAGGCTCGGGGGAGAACGCGGCGAGGCAACGGTGACGCTCGCGGGTCAAGCCGTACGCAGCGTGGCGCTGGGCGTAATCGTGACCGCGCTCGTGCAATCGACACTGTCGGGCATCGGGTTATGGGCGAGCGGCATCCCGCATGCCGCGATCCTCACAGCCGTCATTTTCGTACTGGGCGTCGCGCAGCTCGGCCCGATGCCCATCCTGCTTCCCGCCATCGGATGGCTGTTCTGGACCGGCCAGACGGGATGGGCGACCGCGCTCCTGATCTGGAGCCTTCCTGTCATTGCACTCGACAACGTGCTTCGTCCGTTGCTCATCCGTCGCGGTGTCCAGTTGCCGATGCTGCTGATCATCGCCGGTGTCATCGGCGGCCTGATCGGATTCGGGGTGCTCGGCCTGTTCGTCGGACCCGTCATTCTCGCTGCGACCTACACACTGACAAAAGCCTGGATCGCTGAAGGCTCCGCCGAGGTCTGAAGATCATGAAGTTCTCCATCAACTGGCTGCTCGTTTTCATCCCGATCACGCTCATCCTGGAACACTCAGGCTCGCCCGACCCGACAGTATTCTTCTCCGCCGCAATCGCGATCCTGCCCATCGCAGCGCTGATCGTGCGCTCGACGGAACAAGTCGCAGCGCGCACCGGCGACGCAGTGGGCGGACTGCTCAACGCGACGTTCGGCAACGCGCCGGAGCTCATCATCGCGCTCGTCGCGCTGAAGGCAGGGTACGTCGACATGGTCCGCGCCTCGATCATCGGCGCGATCCTCGCAAATCTCCTGCTCGCACTCGGCGTCTCCTTCCTGATCGGCGGTGTGAAGTTCCGCGATCAGGTCTACAACGCCCGGGCTTCGCGGACATACAGCACGATGATGCTGCTGGCAGCGATGAGCCTCGCGGTTCCCAGCGCGTTCAGTCGCTATTTCGCGCCGGAAGGGACGATGCGTCAGGAACAGATGCTCAACCTCGGTATCGCCGGCGTCCTGCTCTTCGCGTACGTGATGTATCTTTTCTTCTCGCTCAAGACCCATCCAGCCGCATTTGCGAGCGCGGATGGCGCCACGGGCGAAGCACATCATCACGGCGAGGCGACGTGGAGCATGCCGCGTGCAATTGGCAGCCTGGTGGGTGCGTCTGTCCTGGCCGCATGGATGAGCGAAGTTCTGGTGGGCGCCGCCGAGGGCACGGGTCAGGCACTCGGCATGTCGCAGATCTTCATCGGTATCGTGTTCCTCGCCGTCGTCGGCGGCGCTGCCGAGAGCGGTTCCGCGATCGCGATGGGCGCGAAGAACAAGGTCGATCTCTCCGTCGGCATTGCGCTCGGCAGCTCGATCCAGATCGCATTGTTCGTCGCGCCGCTGCTCGTATTCGCGAGCTACTTCATTGCTCCCGAACCGCTCGAACTATCCTTCTCGCGCGCGGAAGTGGGATCGCTCTTCCTCGGCGTACTGATCGGCACAGTCGTTTGCGGCGACGGTCAGACGAACTGGTTCAAGGGGGCGCAACTCATCACCGTCTATCTGATCATCGCGATGATGTTCTATTTCATGCCGGTGATCTAACCCTTCGCCGTCGCGCCGGGCAGGCGTAAGCTCCGCTGCTCGCGACAGAAGGAGATTGCGATGAAGACATTGCCGGCATCGTTCGTCACTGCGCTCATGTTCGGGATGATCGGTTGCGCGTCCTCGCCCGCCGCGGTGACCAATGAACCGCTGGAAGGCCCGCAGTGGAAGCTCACCCGGCTGGGCGGGCAACCCGCCACTGCGACGAGCCCCGAGAAAGCCCCCTATCTGCAGTTCCTGGCCGCGGAGAAGCGTGTCGTCGGCTCCGGTGGCTGCAATCGTCTTGGCGGCAGTTACACGCTGGACGGCAGCAAGCTTACGCTGGGCCAGATGGCGAGCACGATGATGGCCTGCCCGCACGGCATGGACCAGGAACAGGCACTGCACGCCGCGTTCAAGAAAGTGACGAACTGGCGCGTCGACGGAGAGACGCTGCAACTGCTGGACGCCGCCGGTCAGTCGGTTGCGACTTTCGAAGCAAAGAAATAGCGCCGTTCAGCGCGCTTCGGCGAGCAACTTGTTGAGGAGGGCCGAGACCGCCGGATCCTCCAGAATGCCCGTGTGCGTGTCATTGAAGCCGTAAAGCGAGTGGGCCTGCGACTGAGCTTCCGGGCGCAGCTGGCTGGCCACTGTCACGACGCCATCGTCCGACTCGCTGGAGCTACCGTCCTTCTTGAACGAGAAGAGCAGATGATGCTCGGTCCCTTGCACCTGCACGGGCGTGCCATCGTCGAACAGTGTGCGCAGATAGTCGCTGGATGGCGCCATGTCGTACCAGGAACGAACCACCGTGGGTGCGTAGTCGACGCCCTTCTGCGCGGCGCTATGACCGCCCCAGGGCGTCGACAGCGTGATGAACAATGGACTCGCAGCAGCGCTGCTCTTTTGATGTCGTAGCAAGAAGCCCCTCGATACCAGGCCACCCATGCTGTGCGCCACGACGAGCACTTTCGGCACTCGGTAGCGCACTTCGAGCTGCAGCAGCGTTTGTGTCAGGTGGTCAGCAACCCTCGGCAGTCGCGCACCCGACGGGTAGTAATAGACCCACGGCTGAAATCGTGTGCGGTCCAGATGCTCGATGAGATAGCGGAAATTTCGGGGCGATCCGCTGATGCCATGGACGAACAGCACCGGGATGCGTTTCGCATCGTACGGCTCCAGAAAGTAAATGCCCGGGCCCGCGTTGACGAGGAAATCGAACGGCGCCCACATGCCGGATTTCACCCGCTCGTCGGAGAATCGGTCGTCATCGAGCGTCGCCATGGCGCCGGCAGCGGTGACGGAAGCGATACTGACTTCGAACTGCTGGTCGTTCGACCTGGCCACGAGCTGCGTGATGTCCACGTCGTGCCCGTACGCCTGGCTCCCCGCCGAGGGAATCCGCAATGCGATGTCGGCGACTCTGCCGCCAGCCGCGCATTGCACCTGTTGTGTGGCCTCACGATTCAGGAGCGGCTCTCCGGGCTGGTAAATGAGATCGCGGCTGCGATCCTCGAAGGCAGCCAACTGATACAGCCCCGGCTGCGCCGCCATGAGCCAGGTGCCATCCCCCTCCGAAACGAAGTGATCGATCAGCCTCGGCGAGTTACCGATCATGCCGACGAGCACCACCACGCGCGGATCGTCCTGTGCAGTGCTACCGGCGATGGTTCCTGAAATCAGGCAGAGCTGGTCGAGTTGGGCCTGCTGCTCCTTCAACGTCCTGAACATGCAACCCGACAGGGGACCCGCGAGCAGCAGAAAGAATACGAGGAAGACTGACGACCGCCCGCGGATGGCTTGTAGTTTCACGTTCGTTGTCATCGTGATGGCGACGGTGCCGAGTATTCCGTGCACTGCGACATGACGGGATGCGTAGTAAGGGCAGCGCGGCCCGGATCTGCCCTTTGTCCTTATCCCATGCACACGCCGGGCACGCACAATGCCCGTCACCGCCTTGCGATGTCGCCATGAAACAAATTGCGCCCGTTGCCCTGCTTCTTCTGGCTGGCTGCGCCTCCATCGGCCCCACGACCGTCCCGCGCGATCGCCTCGACTACAGCGAAGCGATCACCGAGTCGTGGAAGCGACAGAATCTGCTGAACATCGTGAAGCTTCGCTATCTCGATCCTCCTGTCTTCGTCGATGTCGGCCAGATCGTGAGCGGCTACACGCTCGAAACCGCGATGACGGTCGGCGGCCAGGTTTCCAGCAGCAGGGCCGTGCAGGGCAACAGCGCAACGCTGGGCGGTTCCGGGCGCTTCACCGATCGCCCGACGATCACGTACCTGCCGATGACGGGCAACAAGTTCATCAGTGGACTGATCATGCCCATTCCCCCCGATGCGATGTTCTTCGCGATTCAATCGGGCTGGCCCGCGGACGTGATGCTCTCGCACGGCCTTGCAGCCATCAACGGATTGCGCAACTCCGAGACCACACCAGGCGGACGCGAAGAACCCGACCCAAGGTTCGTTCGCGTAACGCAACTGATGCGGAAAATTCAGGTGACCGGCTCGGTGGGACTGCAGCTTCGCCGCGGTCCGGGCGGCCAGACATCGACGATCATCGTCTTCCGCGCACCTGATACCGCGGCGGAGACACTGGCGGATATTCGCGAACTTCGGACGTTGTTGGGCCTGTCGCAGGAAGCGAGCGAGTTCACGTTGACGTTCGGCGGCCTCGCCTCCAACGATCGTGAGGTAGCCGTGCACACGCGTGCGCTCATGCACGTGATGTCATCGATGGCCCAGCACGTCGAAGTGCCGGCGGAACACGTGCGCGAGGGGCGCGCTCTTCCAGGTGCATCGCTCGAAGAACCCGTGCGCGAGGGCAGCTTCCGTATTCATTCAGGAACTGAAGAGCCCGCGGATTCCTACATTGCCGTTCAGTATCGCAACCTCTGGTTCTGGGTCGACGACCGCGATCTGCGATCGAAGCGCGCCTTTGCGCTGGTCATGCTGTTGTTCACGCTGTCGGACACCGACTCCGACCGTGCACTGCCGCTGCTGACGATTCCTACGGGATGATTCATCCCTTCAATGCTGTTCGCAGCAGTTCGTCCGAACCAACGCCCATCCGGCGCAGGACCTGGAATGCCGCGGCCGATGATATGTTCAGCGGTCTGACGCGATCCGGCGCAAGGAAGTAGAGCGAGCCCGACCGCACTTCCGGTACGCCGGGAACGAACACCGCAATCCTCGAATCACCCAGCTTCTCGACGACGAATGCGATCTGCCAGGCTTCGTCCTCGATGGACACGATGACCGGCTGCTGCGCAAAGGATTCGATGCCGCCGCTGCCGCCTCCCATGCTGCGAAAGAAACCATAACCGGGAACGTTGATCAGCACCTTCGCATCCAGAAAGGCACCGATCTCCCGCGCCAGCACCGTGCGAGAGAACAGGCCGGCGGCGAAACAGAAGACGACGACCAGCAGGACCGCGAAGACCTGAGGCGTCAGCAGATGGCCCAGTTGCAGCTTGTCGATCACGCCCGAGAACGCGGGAACGATTCGATGCGCCACGCCGAAGGCCTTGCCCAGAATGAGCATCAGCAGGACGATCGGCACGAGATACAGCACGCCGCCGATGAGAGTGGTACGAACGAAACCGAGAAGCTTGTTCATGATTGCGCGACTCCGCGAATGCTGCGGAGCAATCTACCGCACGTGTGCGGAGATGAACGTACGCATGGAGGGCAAGTGAGCGGCCGACAGGCCGGTCATCCCCGCGCAGGCGGGATCCATCCTGGTGATCCGGATGGACTCCCGCTTTCGCGGGAGTGACGGCGATTCAGCCGATCCTCCTGATCTCTTCCACCACCCTGCCCCAATGCACCGACAGCGGATCGATGAGCGCGTAGTGCCCGCACTGCTCGAGTCGAACCACGCGCACTTTCGGATGACGCTCTGCGTACGCTTCGGTCACGCTCACCGGAACAGTGTCGTCCTGGAGTCCCTGAATGATCGTGACTGGGACCCGCGGCGCGCTCATCCTCGCGGGATCCACATCAACTCGCATCACGGGGTCGGCCCCAAGAAACGCACGCACTGCGTCGTTGCTGAGATGGAGTGCATCGGCCCGCTGCAGATCGGCAACCGGAGCAAGCGCGACGCTTCCGCGCAAGCCCGCATCATCGAGACGCGCCGCAGCCCACAACGCAAGATGTCCGCCTGCTGAGTGCCCTACGAGAAGGACTGAGCCGTTGTGACGCGATATGAGTGCGGGCAACTTCGCAACTGAGGCGGCGATATCCGCCAGCATCGCATCCGGATCACCCGGATGACGCCGATACTCGAGACTGGCCACAGTCCAGCCCGCTGCGGCTATTGCGATCGCCATCGGTCCGGTGTGAACGCGGTCGTACGCAGGACGCCAGAAGCCGCCGTGAATGACTACGACGAGCGGGCGATGCCCGGCACCTTCGCTTCCAAAGCGAACGTCGGCGATCTGATCAGGCGACGCCCCGTACGACACGACACGATCGGGGCCAGGAACGACGCGCGACAGCACCGATTCATCATCCACGAACATCGCTAGCACCGGACAGCGCGTCCGGATCGGACGCGGCAGCATCATGGCCCAATGTCACGGACAGCGACAGCGCCGCGTTGATTCTCAGAACGTCAGCGGCGTCCGGATGGTGAAGGCTACGTCGGGCGTATCCCGTGTCACGCCGACGCCGAGCGAAAGATTCAGCGTCGAGGTCGGGTTGTAGCGATACGAGACGCCGAGGGAAAGCGTGCCCAGTGTCGTTCGCACAGCACCGGGCACATCGACGCCGTTCTGCTGTGTCTTGTCGATGAGGCTCTGGTCGTAGCCGATGCTGAACGACGCCTTCTCGTTCAGCGCCAGACCCATGCCTACGTTGAATCCGAAGATATCGCCAGGCGCGATTTCTCCGAGCGGCTCCTCCTCGCCGACCAGCAATGTTCGCGTGAGATTGTCGCGAGGGAAGTTGTGGAGATAGCTGAACCCACCGAAGAACACGGCCGGATCGGACGCGTAGAGCCAGGTGACTCCCGCCTGCGCGGCATTGAAGCCCGAACCCGTCGGCAGTTCCAGCGGCAATCCGGTACCCGTCGTGTTCCCGATGCATCGGGTGACGCAATCGGTGACGACTTCGAACGGATCCGTGCCGGTATGCCAGCGATAGCGCAGCCACCCGATCCAGAACGGCTTGCTGTAGTCACCGCGATTGAGCTGGAAGCGCATCGTCGCATCGACATCACCGAGACCGTGACCTTCGGCATTGAACACATTGTCGAACGCACTGCCGGTCAGGATCTCGCGACTCACTGTATCCACGGACGTGTACACGTACGGCGCGCGAACCTCGAACTCGAAGCGATTGCCGAATCCATAGCGCGCAGTCAGCGCTCCGACGGCGTTGGTGGTCTTCACGCGGCGCACATCGACGAGGCCGATCAGGATCGCCGGGATGACGCTGTAGCCGATGAGCGATACGCGATCGCTGGCCCAGTACGAAGTCTGCACCGAAGGCTCGAGGACGAACTTGCCGCTCTGGGTGAGAACCGTCGGCTCCGCGAAGATCTGCGCGACCTCGGGCGCACGCGTTTGCGGCTTCGGCGCCTCGCCGACGGGTTTTGGCGGCGACGTGATGTCATCGACCGACTGTGCTTTGATCTGCGGCTCGGCGGCGGCGACGAACTGATCCGTTCCCGTCGCAGTTCCACCGCGTTGCTGGTCGAGCACTTCCTCGTCCAGGGCATCGCGTAGCGACGCGATCGTGGCTTCCTGCTCGCTCAACTGATCGCGAAGCTGATCCAGCCTTGCGCTCTGTTCAGCCAGCTGGCGTCGCAATTCCTCCAACCGATCCGGAGGAGCAGCGAGCGCCGGCAGGGACACGGCCGCCAGCACGGCGACGGCAATCATCGAGCTGCGTCGTTGCAGCCGCGGATGGATGTCCTTCACAACTCCTCCGATCTATCGCCCGCCGACACCCCGGTTGAGCGCCTGCTGCAGCGATTCGTTGACGTTGAGTCCCTGGAAGTGCGCCAGCGTGTTCGCGTCCGCCGACATCGTCGTGAGCGTGACGATGTGCTGATCGTTGAGCGTGTTCTGAATGACAGTGGTTCCGGCCGCGACGTCGCTGGTATCGAAGCTGTTGTTCGGCCCGTTCTGGATCAGGACGATGCTGTTCATCGCCTGGTCGAGCGCCGACGCCTGTTCCGGCGTCATCGCGGCGATGTCGGGGATCTCGACGCTGATCCTGGCAACCAGCTCGCCGTTCACATACGTCGCACGCTCGATGCCGAACGACGCGTGCAGTTCGCCGGTATCGAAGCCGCCGCGCAGTTCATCGAGCTGCTCCGTTTCCAGCGGCTGCCAGGCGAGCGGATCGGCGAGCGCCAGGTTCCAGCACAGGAGAGTCGCAAGGAGCGCTCTCATCACAAGCTCCCCGGATGCCGGATCGGCAGCGTATCGAAGCGATCCTCCCGATCGATCGCGAGCTCCAGGGGCGCTGACGGCGCGATGCGCCAGTCGCGGGCTACGTTGAACTTCGCGAGGTCGCGCCTGTTGTGGATCACGAAAAGGATCCGGTTGACCCACAGACTGTGGAACCGATCGATGGACATCGCGCGCGTTCCCATCGCCGGATCGCCGAGCAGCACACGTCCGCGCTGCAAGCCTTTCACGACAACGAAATGTCGATAGCCCCGCTCGCTCAACAGCACGATTGCCGGCAGGCCTTCCTGTGAGAGCCGCTCGACAGGTTGCTCGAATCCATCCGCCTGGTAGCCGTGCGCAGTGAGGTAGCGCTTCATGTCGAGCAGCGAGAAGCCCTGCTTGCTGATCTTCGGGCGATCGCCTGCGGAGTACATCTGCGCGAAGACTTCCTGCTCGCTGACCGGCTGGCCGTAGTGATATGTCAGCAGGGTCGCGAGCGCCGCCGAGCCGCAGCTGAAGTCGTACTTCTGCCGCATCGTCGTGGCGAACCTTGCTTCGCGCAGGCTCGTGACGCGGACCGTATAGGCGCCGTCCTGTGGCGCGTGCACGTCCAGGCTGCCGCCGTGCGCGGCGGCAGCGATCCAGAGTCCCATCGCAAGCACGCTTCGGATCATTGTCGTCCGGATCATGGATCCACGAACTGGATGTTGAGGATGGTCGCGCTCTGGATGAGCACATTGGCGCCGGTGTTCTGCACGACCGTCGTGAGGCCGCTCGCGTTCGCGAACGAACCTTCGTTGATCGAGTTGTGACCGGTGGCGACGTTGGTGGCGCTGTTGTCAGTGACTTCGCCAGTGATGTGAATCACGTTGTCGACGATGTCCTGATCGCCGCCACGCAGGGATTCGAGCGTCGATGACGACAATGCCTCGCCGAACGAATCGGCGGCCTCGACGTTTTCCGACACGGACACGGATTGAACGGGCTCTGTGGCCAACGCTGGCCATGCCAGCGCGAACAGCAATACCGAAGACAGGTGAGCCTCACGCATGGGCGCCTCCTCACTCGGCGCATGACGGCCTGTGCGACCGTCATGCGCGCAACACTGCAGGCTGTCCGGACGACGATCTCCCCGCCGCCCGGACAGGACGGTTCCGAATGTCGACGCCCGTTACGGAGCACCGAGATTCAGGTTCGCCTGCACTGTCACGGCCTGCTGCACCAGCGAACCGAAGCCGCTGTTGTTGCTGACCACGAGCACGCCTGCCGCGGATTGCGCCGTACCAGTCATGTTCGCGGACAGATCGAACGTGCCAGCGTCGACGGTGATCGTTCCGCCGTTGCCGCCCGTTCCACCGGTTGCGCCGTTGCCGACGCCGCCGTTGCCTTCGCCACCATTGCCGACGCCGCCCGTTCCGCCTGCGCCGTCACCGCCGTTGCCGCCTGTCGCACCAACAGCACCATCGCCTGCGGTGGCGCTGCCGTTCGTCGCGGATGTCGACGAGTCGCCGTTGCTCGCATCACCATTCGTGGCTGCACCGCCTTCGCCACCTGCACCGCCTGCACCGCCCGCGCCTGCCGTACTCGTCACGGCGCCGCTTGCGCCACCCGTGCCTGTGGCCGTTCCGCCCGTTGCCGTTCCGGCACCGCCCGTGCTCGCTCCACTAGTGCCTGCACCACCTGTGCTCGTGCCACCGGTGCTCGCACTGCCGCCACCCGTCGCAGTATCTGCGCCTTCACCCCGAGTGCGTGCGTTGCCACCGTTGCCGTCCGCGTTCGCGTTGCCACCTGCGCCGCCGCCGGCATCATTGCCGCCATTGAGTGATGCTGCGCCAGTGTCGCCGACTGCGCCGGCGCCATTTCCGCCTGCGCCGCTCGCGCCATCCCCGCTTCCACCATCACCACCGCGACCGCCTCCACCACCATTTCCCGCAGTGGCGGAACCGTTCGTCGCATCGCCATTCGATGCATCGCCCGCATCCGCGCTGCCATTGTTCGCCGATCCGCCGGCGCCACCCGCTCCTCCATCACCACCGTTGCCACCAGTGCCGCCTGCGCCTTCGCCGCCCACGCCATCGCCGCCATTGCCCTCACCGCCATAGCCCGCGCCGCCGTCACCACCGGCGCCGCCATTCGCGTTGCCCCAGTTGTTCGCGACGTTGCCGAAGCCGGAGATCTCCACACCGCTCACAGTGCCCGACAGCTCTGTCGTCGCCACCGCCTCGTTGGTGTTGAAGGCATTCGTGAACGTCGCGGTCGATGTCGACGCGTTGTTCGCGGATGCGTTGCCGTAGCCATCCGCACCGGCGGTGCCGTCATTATTGCGATTGTCGCCCGTGCTCTTGTCGTTGTTCTGATCCGTGTCGGTCGACGTCGCGGTCAACGTATCGTCGCCTGCCGCGCTAGCCTGATCGATGTCGCCGGCCCATGTGGATGTTCCGAACAGGGCGAGACCGATCGCTGTAGCGATGAGGGATCTACGCATAAAAGCCTCCTGAATAGAACGAACGATGGAGGGTGCGATCGACGCACCCGGTTCACGCGAGTCAAGGATTCAGGGGAGCTTCCGCGCGCGCGATCTACGCGTCCTGCGACAAGAATCGCATCGCTGCAGAGCACATGATGGCGCGACGGAAGACGATATCGACCGCCGCACTAGCCCATGCGCTGCGAGATCGAGTGAGTCACGTGTGCAGATTCCCCGGGTCGTGGAATGCACCTGCTTTTTCCCCGAGCACCCACAGGGCGCTTAAGGAACGTGCTGACAGATGCACGGGAAAAAATCTACGTGAATCGCGCGAAGCACCGCCAGCGGAGAACTGCTTATTTGCCGGCGATTTCAAGTAAAGAAAACCGACGGTTGATAGGTCAATGGTCGGCTGTCCAAACCATCACTGGAGCATCGATCGATACTTCCGCGCCGCCTTCGCGTCACCCGACGCTTCCGCGTACGACGCCAGCGCATTCAACAGCGATCCATCGCCGGGATGGCGTTGCAACGCTTGCTTCAGGACATCGACGCCCTGCGCTTTCTTGCCAGTATCGTACAGCGCGACACCATAAACGAAGGAGTAACGCGCATTGCCAGGATCGCCTTTCGCCGCCGCCGCAAGCTCGCGAAGTGCTTCGTCGTAACGACGTTCTCTCGCGAGTGCGAGGCCAAGCGCGTGCTGCAACGCCGCGCTGCCAGGACTGTCGCCGAGTGCCGACTGCAGCAACGCGATTGCAATCGCGTTGTCACCCGCCCGGCTCTTCATGTCCGCCAGGTTCACGTATGCCGGAACGAAACCGGCGTCGAGCCGGATGGCGGTCTGGAACGCAGACTCTGCTGCCGGGACATCGCCAAGCGATGAATAGAGATTGCCCAGGTTGGCCCAGGCGGTCGGCTGATCCGAGTTCGTTCGCTGCGCCGCTTCGAACTCTCGAATGCCGGTCATCAGAGCTCCACGCTGCGGCGCGCCAAGTGCTTGCGCCGGAACTGTCGCGGTGAGCCGAACCGCATCGAGCCGCACGGCGCGTATCGGATCGCTGAGCAATGGTGCCGTCAGCGGCGCCAGTCGTTCCGGTGGAATCATGCTGAGTCCATTCACCGCCGAGAGCCGCAGCAACGGATCGGACGCGGACAGTTGCGAATGAATGGTCTCGAATGCAGAGGGCGACGGATACTCGCTCAGTAATGCAAGTGATGTCGCTCGCACTATGGCCGGTTGCTGTGCGTCATTGGCGAGCGCCGCCAGTCTCGTCGCCGCGCCTTGCTGACGAGTTCTGCCTGCCCAAAGGGCCTCGCCATACACAGGCTCCCGGCGGCGGTCGGGTCCATACCACTTCGCGATCGCGTCGGCGGCCCACTGCGACGACCGTTGCGTATGACACATGCTGCAGGCATTGGGCGTGCCAAGCGCTTGCGACAGATCGGGCCTTGGCACCCTGAAGCTGTGATCGCGACGAGGGTCGACAACCATGTACGTTCGTTGTGGCGCGTGGCAGTCGACGCATTGCGAGCCCGGGGAACCAGACGCGTGGAAGTGATGCGCAGGCGTGTCGTAGTTCTTGTGCTTCAAGCCGGACGTATCGATGCTCGCACGCGCCGCCGGAGAGGCGGTGTTGTGACAGCTCGTGCAGAGCTGATTCCCTGGCGCCCGAGTCTGCAGTGAATGCGGATCGTGGCAGTCACTGCATCGCAATCCCTTCTGATGCATCTTCGACTGGAGGAACGACCCGTATTCATACACCTCACCGTCGATCTGCCCGTCCGCGAAGTACAAGCCCGTGTCGAGCAGCGATGGCAGGTGTGTATCGAGGAATGGCTTCGCGTGACGATACTCGTCCCAGATCACGGCGCGACGCGAGTGACAGCGGGCGCAGGTTTCAATCTGGCTGGTCGCGTCAGGTGCGGCGAGGTCGACGGGGAAGCCGGAAGGGCTCGAGGCTTGAGGAGCGAGGCTTGAGCCAGAGGGAGACGGCGTCTTGCTCGCGCCCTCCTGCACCAGCTCCAGATGCCTCGATGCCGGTCCATGACACGCCTGGCAACCGACGTCGATCTGCTTCCACGTCGTCTTGTAGGTCTGCGTCTGTGCGTCGTAGTTCTTCTTCAGATCCGTCGAGTGACACTCCGCGCACATGAAGTTCCAGTTCTGCGACGGCTTGGTCCAGTGCAGCTCGTCGCGATAGTCGATGCGTTCGTCCGGATAGAGATGAAACCAACGCCTGCGTGCCGTATCCCACGCGACGGTGAATGCCTGCAGCCGTCCGCGATCGAGCTCGAGCAAGTACTGCTGCAAGGGCTCGACACCGAACGTGTACTTCACCGCGTAGTCGGTGGGTTTGCCGTCCGGCCCGTCCGTGTTGATCCAGTACCGGCCATCGCGCTGGAAGAATCGGGTGCGAATGCCATCCTTGGTGAACGCGGTGTCGTTGAAGTTCCCGAGGACGGTCGTCGCGTCCGCTTCCTGCATCGCGAGATCATGGTGCGATCCGTGCCAGCGCTGTGCCTGATCGGCGTGACAGGTTGCGCATTGCTGTTCGTCGACGTATTGCGCTTCGGCAGCGTGTGGACCGCTCGCGCTTGCGGGCGGCTGCTGGGACACGACACGAGCCGGCTGACGTGTCCAGGCCCAAAGCAGCGCTCCGATCGCTGCTGCGCCGATGACCGCAACGATGAGCGTGTTGCGGCGAGCCGGTGACGCGCTCGCATCGGACTTTCCTGGAAGATCGGAACCCGGTATGGCGCGATCCGCCCTCCCCCTCTTTTGAACCACTACGAGCCTCCCCATCGATCCGCCCCGGAATCATGCGCGGTAGACGCCTGCGAACCGATCCGTAGTTGGGGCAGTGCGCGGCACAGGCTATGCTTGCGACCGGTTTTACGCGGTTGCAGGCTGCATGTCCTATTTCCTACTGGCGTTTCCGGCGCTGTTTTCCATCGTCAATCCGTTCGGCGGGGCATTCATCTTCCTGAGCGCCACGGAACGATTCCATCCGACACTGCGTGCGCGACTCGCCCGCTGGGTGGCGATCTACAGCTTTCTCATCGTCAACTTCTCAGTCTACATCGGCGCCTACGTGCTGACGTTCTTCGGCATCTCCGTGCCGGTCCTGCGCGTGGCGGGCGGCATCGTCATCGCACTCGCCGCATGGCGCATGCTCAATGACGATGATACGACGGACAACACCAAGGATCAGTCGTCGGGACTGCCGATGGATGACAGCCGCATCAGCCGCATGGCGTTCTATCCCCTGACCATGCCGCTCACGACGGGGCCGGGCACCATCTCCGTGGCTGTATCGCTCGGTGCCAATCGCCCGCGCGGTGTCGGCGAAGGTGAACTGCTGTTCATGCTGCAGATGACGCTCGCCTGCGTGGTTCTGTGCGCCATGATCTACCTGCTCTACCGCTACTCCCAGCGCATCTCCAACTTCATCGGCGCAACCGGCACCGCGGTGATCGTGCGGCTGTCCGCCTTTCTGCTGTTCTGCATCGGCATCCAGATCTTCTGGAACGGCGCCGCGGAGCTGCTGCGAAGCCTCTAGTACTCCGATTCCCGTCAATACGGGCGAAGGGCAGTACGCCTGCCCTCACGCCCAATGACGTCCCTGTCGTTCCTTGCTATCTGTCCGGCGTTCCGCACGCACGGAGAGACTGCCATGAACAGACGATCTGCACTGCTTTGCCTCGGCGCCCTGCCCTTCGCCGCCTACGCCCAGGATCTCGGTTCGCTCACGTCGGCATTGAAGAACCCGCTGATGGGGATGCTGACGAGCCAGCTGGGCGTGACCGAATCCCAGGCGACCGGCGGCCTCGGTTCCTATCTCACGCTCGCGAAAGAGAAGCTGGCGAAAGGCGACTTCGATCAGCTCGCATCATTCGTGCCGGGCGCATCGAAGTACATGGACCAGGCGAAGCAACTGGGCGCCGTCACGGGGCCGCTGAAGAATCTCGCTGGCCTGAATGGCGCGCTCGGCAAGCTCGGGATGAACACGGAAACCATTTCCAAGTTCGTACCGATGGTCACCGACTATCTCGGCAAGGCCGGCGGCAGCGGCGTGCAGAAGATGCTGGCAACGATGCTGCAGTGACAACCGCGAGCGATCGTGTCGGCTGAAACGCCCGCGCCACGAGGCCGGGTCGTCGAGCACCTGGCAAACGAACGAACGCATCTCGCGTACGTGCGTACGGCGATCGTGCTGTTCACATTCGGGATCACGCTGCATCAGTTCAGCCA
The DNA here is from genome assembly GCF_014202975.1 of Povalibacter uvarum. Lineage (GTDB taxonomy): Bacteria > Pseudomonadota > Gammaproteobacteria > Steroidobacterales > Steroidobacteraceae > Steroidobacter > Steroidobacter uvarum. Next base: position 119,225 of record NZ_JACHHZ010000005.1, on the reverse strand, counting down.
GTTCGTCGCGGAGCATCGACCTGATGCAACGGTCGTTGCGGGGTGGCGCGTCGGTCTCGGCATGGTGATCGTCGGCGTGACGCTGGCGCTATGGTCAGCCTATCGCTTCGATGTGGTGACGCGTCAGATCGACGACGGTACGTATCGGCCGAGTCGCCTCGCGATGATGCTGCTTTCGCTCGTGGTGCTGGTGCTGGGAGCCGCGGCTACGATCTGGCTGTTGTGGAGATGAGCGCCGATCCGTCATTCCATCTTCGCTCAAGGCATGGACTCCCGCGTACGCGGGAGTGACGGAACTCAGGGCGTCGGCGGTGACTTCGGCGGCTCTTCTTTCTTCTCGGCCGGCTTGATCGGCTGAATCGTCTTGTCGGGAAGGAGCATCACGACGCCGGGCTGTTGCTGCGGCGGATCTTCGACGACAGGCTGAGCCGGCTGCTCGACGTTCGCTGTTGCCTGCGGCGAGAGATAGAGCGATGAAATGAACCGCACTGCCTGCACGGAGACCACGAAGCCGGTGAAGATGATGCCGACAGGAATCAGCGCGATGGCGAACGTGATCGCCTGGCGCGCGAATGATTTCTTGGGCTTCACGCTCAGCGCTTCGAGATGTTCCTGCGCGCGACGTTGTACGGCGCGCTGCAGTTCGTTCTGCGGGCGTTCGAACGGGATGATCTGCGCCGATTGCGGCGCGTCATCTGATCCGGGGGCTTGAGGAACGCGTTCTTCGGACGTGTGTGTCATGGACTCGTCGCTCGGGCGCGGTCGGCCCTCTTCCAGCTCGCCGCCGTGCCATCTACTCGAGGAATTGCGCGGACAGTGCGGCGGCCTTGCCGCGGATATCCCGTCTCGTCGCAGTGTAACCCGCTCTAACCCAGACTGGCGTACGGCTATAGGGTTCCTCCGGAATCCTGAACGCACCCTTACGGCGCACGCATTGCGACGCGGGACGACCGCGCGACGACGCAGTGCATCGACGGCGCAAGCTCCGGATGGACAAGGGAAAACGCGGGAAGCCGCGCCGGGTAGGCGTTTCCCCGAGGGCGACGGCCTGCTTAAACTTTGGTCAATTCCTTGCCCGAGGCGAGCTGCCAGTCGCCTTTTTCGGTCTTGCAGACGGGGAAGACCGACTCGCTCTCGATGCCCTTTGCCTGGTTCCAGAGCTTGAGCTTGCGGCAGGTTTCGCCGTCGGCGGAGCGGAAATTGCCGAGCGACTCCACCTTGCCCGAGTAGCCCGTCTTCGGATTCTTCCATTCACGCTGGCCGTGCGGCTCGGGAGCATCGAGGACCGCTCGCGCCGCTTCGTTCATGAGCTTCATATCGGCCTGTGTGAAGTAGTAGAGCGGCGAGTTCTTGAGGAAGCCGAGCCCGGCTGCGCTTGCACCGGACGACAAAAGAACTGTGGACATGGCGAGCGCGGAAAGCAGAACACGCGTGTTCATGAGCGGATCGACCTCAAGGTGTCGTGGAAGCTGCGGAGAATAGAGGCCTCGCCCGCACTTTGAACTCCGCATCAAGCGCAGTTGCCCATCGTGCGTCCTGGCCGTAGAGATCGTGGCGGAAGTTCATGCGCCCTTGTGGATCGACCCAGGCGGTCCAGTAGGCGAGCAGCACCGGAATCTTCTTCCGCAGCGTGACGTTCTGGAGCTGGCCGCCCTTGATCACCGTGTCCACCGACTGCTTGTTCCAGCGGTCGGGGTCTTGCAGCAGGAGCTCGGCAAGTTCCAGCGCACGCTCGACGCGCACGCACCCAGAACTGAATGCGCGTTCCGCCCGCTCGAACAGGTTTTGCGACGGCGTATCGTGCAGATACACGAGGTACGGATTCGGGAACATGATCTTGACGCGGCCGAGCGCATTCGACGGGCCCGGATCCTGACGCAGCGTGTAAGGAATGTTGCCGCTCTTGTATCGCGACCAGTCGACGGACGAAGGGCTCACTTCGCGCCCGCTCGCATCGAGCACTTTCAGACCTTTGCGAGTGATCGCTTCGGGATCACGACGCGCCGCCGGAAGAATATCGTTCGCGATGATGCCCGGCGGAACCGTCCAGGTGGGATTCCACACGATGTACGAGATCTCGGAGCGGAAAATCGGTGTGCGCCGGTAGGGCTTGCCGACCTGCGCTCTCGAGTTCCAGACGATCTCGTTGCCGCGCACGAAGTACACCGTAAAGCCCGCGATGTTCGCGACCACGAACTCTGGCGGCAGATCCTGCAGCAGCACGCGTCCGCGATCGAGGTTGATCCGCAGCTGGCGGATGCGATCCGTGATCGGCACATTGATCTCTTTCTGCGTGCCTGGCCCGACGGCGCCATCAGGCTCGAGCCCGGTGCGTTCCTGATAGCGACGGACGGCGGCGGAGAGATCGGAGTCGAACTCGCTCGAATCGCTCGTCGCACTCGCGGGCAGGTCACCACTCACGATCATGCGCCGACGCAGCTCCGGCACTCGCTCGTCGCTCATGCCAGGCTTGATCGTCGGTCCAGACGGAAAGGGCGCCCATTGTCCGGTCGACTCGAACGCCCGATAGCGCACGAGCTCGCGCTTGAGCGCGAGGTACATCGGATGCGTGGGTTTCAGCGCTTCGATGCGTTCATGGACGTGTCCCGATGCGATGGCCTCTTCGATCTGGTCGACGACGTCCATCGAGGCCAGCGTCCGGCCGAAGTTCCATTGCGGATCGAAGGATTCGGGATCCACCTTGCCGAACGACAGGTGATAGCCGAGCCGCAGCAGTCCATCCGTGAGCAGAATGTCGTTCTGTGCCCGCAGTTCCGGCGTCGCGCCGGGCAGCGCCACTTCATTCGCGAGCTGCTGCAGGAGCGGCAGGTGATAGTCAGCCGGATCGAGGCCGTCGTGATAGCTGTCCGCGAATGCCTTGCGCAGTTGCGCGGCGATATCCGGATTCGACCAAGCCGGCTGGAATCCCCGCCGCGTGTAGAACTCGTGAATCCGATCGGTGAGCGCGATACGCGCCCCGCGAACCGTCGTGACTTCGGGATTCATGAGTGTCGTCAGTTGCGATTCGATCGCCATGACGACCGGATCGCCGACATGCGCGGCCGCACTCGCCGCGAACAGCACGAAAAGAACAAAGCCTGAGCCGAGGCGCCGGGAGAGTTTCATACTGAGCGCAACCGTAAGCGATCTCAGAGCTGGGACTCTATGGGCAAATGCCGAAGCAGCCAGGTCACGAGACGCCGGCGCCAGCTTGCATGCGGATCCCGGTCATATTGAATCGTGCTGCCCGCCGCGCTTTCCGACCAGACGAGGTGACCCGCCGGGTCCAGCGTGACAGCGAAGCTGCGCTGGGGTAACGCGCCGAGCTCGAACAACGCCACCATCTGTGCCGCGATCACGGGGTGTTCGATCCAGGCACCCATCTCGCAGTTCAGCGTGGCCGAGCGGGGATCGAGGTTGAAGGAGCCGACGAATGTCCGTTGGCGATCGATGATGGCGGCCTTCGTGTGCAGGCTCGCCTTCGAGGAGCCGATACGCATCCTCGGTGGACGATCATCCTCGCCCAGTTCCTCTTCCGGAGCCTGTTTCAGCTCGAAGAGTCTCACCCCTCCCTGCAGCAGCGCCTTGCGGTAGCGCGAGTAGCCGCTGTGAACGGCTGCGACATCGGTAGCCGCAAGCGAATTGGTGAGTACCGCAACACGCGTTGCCGCTGCTTTTCGCTGCAGCTGCTGTGTTCCGCCGGCACCGGGAACGAAGTACGGTGAGATCAACAACAACTCCTCGCGTGCGCCTTCGAACGCAAGCGTGAGACTTTGCAACACGCCCGGGCCGATGTCCTTTGCGCGCTTGACCGCCTTGCGCGGATCGTCCGCGATGATCGTCACGCCGCCGCTCCAGCTCAACTCGTACTCGCCACGCACCATCTGTTCGATCCGCTGCGACTCACGCAGTCGCTGCACATAGTCGTCATTGGCACGCGCTGCGATTGCGTCGAGTGCCAGGCGGCGAACTTCATCGAGCGTCATTCTGTTGCGGGCGGCACGGCGCAATCGCGCGATCGGCACGGCGCTCTCGCAATTCCAGTAGGCGTCGAAGCTGCGCTCAGCCTCCTCCACCGCACGACCCGCGAGGAGCACATCGAGATCAACGAAGTTCACGTTCTCGCTGGCGGCAAAATACTCATCACCGATGTTGCGCCCGCCGACCAGTGCGATGCGACCGTCAGCGATCCATGCCTTGTTGTGCATCCGATGATTGAGTCGCGAGCCACGCGAAAAGAGCTCGCGCAGCGTTCGTAGCGCACCGGAGCGCGTGGCGAACGGGTTGAACAGACGGATCTCGATCTGCGGATGCTGATCGAGCGCCATCAGCACGACGTCGCGCGATCTTGCATCCATATCGTCGAGCAGCAGACGCACGCGGACACCGCGATCGGCAGCAAGCAGCGCTTCATGCGCGAGATAGCGTCCCGTCGAGTCGCTGTGCCAGATGTAGTACTGCAGATCGAGGCTGCGAACCGCGGCTCTCGCGGACAAGGCGCGCAATGCGAACGCGTCCGTTCCATCCGGCACGAGCCGCACGCCTGAATGACCTGGCCACGTCTCCCGCTCCACGGCGAAGAGGCGATCGAGCGGAGCATCGCTCGCAACCGGCAGCGCCGCGCTGGGTATCTTTTTTGCTGAACGGAAGCGGATCACTGTGTCAGAGATAAGAATATTTCACGCAGAACACGGAGACCGAGAAACACGGATCCGGATAGTCCGGAAACTCCGTGCGCTCCGTGATCTCCGTGTGAAATTCTTTGCATTCTCTCGAAGCCCTGATGGCCCGATCGCGCCGATTTCTGTCTCATCGCCGCCAGTCGGCTGTATCCACGCGCGGCAGGATGGACAGTCATGGACCCGGATGCAACCATGTCGGCGCCCGTTCTTCCTCCCTTATAAGAAGAATAGAGAGACGTCATGTCACCCAGCACCCGAATCGTCATTGGCCTGATTGCCGGGCTCGCCGCGGGCGCCACACTCGGGGCCATCGGCAATCCGGCGCTGATCGAGGGGGCCGACTTCGTCGTGCTGATCGGCGAGCTCTGGGTCAAGGCTCTGCAGATGACGGTGATCCCGCTGCTCATCTCGCTCCTGATCACGGGCATGGCCGCTGCGAAGGACACAGCGGAGTCGGGGAGGCTTGCGGGCCGCGCGCTCGCGCTCTTCGGCATTTTCCTGGCCGGGTCGGTCAGCCTCGCGCTGATCGTGATACCGCTCGCGCTTTCGATCTGGCCCGTCGATTCGGGCAGCGCAGCGGCACTGCTGTCGGGATTGAAGCAATCGGCCTCGCAGATCCCGGAGATGGCGCCGCTGCGCGAATGGATCTCGAACATCGTCCCGACGAATCCGTTCCGGGCCGCGGCGGATGGCGCGATCCTGCCGCTCGTCGTCTTCACATTGATGTTCGCGCTGGCGGCCACACGCTTGCCTGCGACCCAGCGCTCGGCGCTCGTCGGCTTCTTTCAGGCCGCCTCGGCAGCCCTGCTGATCGTCGTGCAGTGGGTATTGAAGGTCGCGGCGATCGGCGTATTCGCGTTGTCGCTGAATGTCGGCATGCGCGGAGGCGTGGCAGCCGCGGGCGCGATCGGCCACTACCTGTTGCTGATGTGCTCGCTGGCGATCCTGATAACGCTGGTGCTGTATCCCGTCGTGGTTTTCTTCGGCCGCATATCCCTGCGGCAATTCGCGAAGGCCGTCGCGCCGGCTCAAGCCGTCGCGTTCAGCACGCAATCCTCGCTGGCTTCATTGCCCGCCATGCTGACGACCGCGCAATCGCTCGGCGTTCCTGCACGCGTAGCCGATGTCGTCCTGCCGCTCGCCGTGTCGATCTTCAAACTGACGAGCCCGGCGCTGAACCTGTCGATCGTGCTGTTCATCGCGCACGTGTCGGGGATCGATCTCACCCCCGCACAATTCCTCGTGGGCGCTGCTGTTGCGATCCTGACGAGCTTCGGCATCGCCGGCATTCCCGGTCAGGCTTCCTTTCTCACGACAGCCGTCCCCATCGCCATCGCGATGGGCGTACCGATCGAGCTCGCCTTGCTGTTGCTGGCGGTCGAAGTCATCCCTGACATCTTCCGCACTGTCGGCAACGTAACCGCCGACGTCGTGGTGACCGCCATCATCGGACGACACCACTCTGCCACGGCGCAGGAAGCGGCCACTGCGGCACCGGCTTCCAACGTCGATTCCTGAAGTCTCAGCGCACGGCTACCTGCATCGGATCGGTCCGCTGACCGGCCGCGTACACCAGCACGTTGCCGACATACATCGCGACCAGATCGCCACGACGATTGACGACGCAGCGAGCCGAACCGTAGTCCTTGCCCGTCGTTTCGCCGACCGCATGAACGACGATGCGCGGACGCGAGCCGAGGCGGAAATCCGCACCCGAAATGCCTTCGGGTTCACCGATGCGAACCGTGGTGCCTTCCGGCAGCTGTCCGTTGATGAACTTCTTCATGCAGGCATCCACACCGTGAGTGCCGGCGGCCTGGCTGGCGATCGGGCTGGCGAGCGTCGCCAGGGCGGCGAGCAGCATTGCGCGCCTTGCAAATCGTCGGGTCATGATCTTCTCCTCGAAGCGGTTGATTGCAGCGAACCGTTGCGATCCGCCGTTGAGGAGAAAATTACAGGTCGGGCGTGAAGCTTCCGGATGAAGATGCGTGAAAGTGGCGTGACCGCGGCGAATGCTGCTGCGCATGCTGACTTTGCGCAGGGGGTGCGGGACTGACTTTCGTAGGGAAGGCGATGAGCTGTGAGCTGTGAGCTGTGAGCTGTGAGCCAGAAACGGTGAACTCGGAATGGTGGGCGCGCCTTCTGTGGGTCCCACTTTAGTGGGACGTCATGCGAAGCATCGCCTTTCGGCGATGACGTCCGGCTGAAGCCGGACCCACAGCAGGACAAGCATGCGCGGAAAGCTGGGAGCTGTGAGCTATGGGCCAGAACAGGAATTCAGAATGGAGAGGCGCGTTGAGCCGTCACACCTCCGGGCTCGCAGCTCATCGCTGCTTCGTCCGCCTCATTCCCTCATGAACTTCAGCGCCTCCTTCGGCGCTGCCGCACCCTCTTCATCCACGTAGCACCACGCCCAGCGCTCGCCGGGCTCGAATGAAACCACCACAGGATGCCTGGTCTCATGATGATGGCGTGTCGCGTGACGATTCGGCGAACTGTCACAGCAGCCAACGTGACCGCACTCGAGGCACAGTCGCAAGTGGACCCATGTGCCTCCGGACTTGAGGCATTCCTCGCATCCTGATGCACGAGGGGCAACGGGGTGCGCATGCTTGATGTGTTCGCAGGTCATAGTTCGCTCGAGTGATTCAGTCGTACTCGACGCCCAGCAGTTCGCAAACGCGATCCGCCACCGCGATCAGCGTCTGAGCACAGGGCTCACACCCACCTCCGCAGCACCCCGGCCATTGCGATCGCGGCATCGCGAACAATGGACGAACGGTACTGCGGTAGTGCTCTTCGAGACCGTTCTCCTCGCTGGCGCGGGCCAGCGCGGCGACAAATTCCGTGGAACGGGTGCTGATCATGACGCCCGATTCTAGCGTTGCCGCGACCGGCCTGACATGTACCAGACATGCGTCTATTGCATCGGTGTCCCTTATCTTCAGGCATATTCGCCCGACCGACGGCACCGGAACAGGAGAATCGATGAACCCCAGAGGGATCCTCGCGACGCTGCTGGCGTCATGCCTGCTGATCGGCGCTTGCAGCAAGAAGCCGGCCGGAGCGCCGGTGTCCCAGGCCAGCGCGCCCGCAGTATCGGAGTTCGTCACGATCGAGGGCACGCAGTTCCGCCTGCGCGGCAAACCGTACTACTTCGCCGGCACCAACATCTGGTACGGCGGATACCTTGGCTCCGCAGGCCCGACCGGCGATCGCGATCGGCTCGTGCGCGAACTCGACCAGCTCAAGGCCGCGGGCATCACCAACATCCGCATCCTGGGCATGTCGGAAGCCAGCGAACTCAAGCGCGCCGTGCGCCCCGCGTCCATGACCGAACCCGGTAAGTACGACGAGCAATTGCTTGCGGGACTGGATTTCTTCCTCGCGGAGATGGCGAAGCGCGACATGAAGGCCGTCATCTACGTGAACAACTTCTGGCAATGGTCGGGCGGCATGTCGCAATACGTCTCGTGGTTCACGGGCAAACCCGTCGTCGATCCGGACGTCACGCGCGACTGGAACACCTTCATGGACAACTCCGCTCTCTTCTACGCAGTCCCGGCGGCTCAGGACGCTTATCGCGAAGTGATCCGCACGCTCGTCACTCGTCGCAACACCCTTACCGGAAAACTCTACAGCGAAGACCCCACCATCATGTCTTGGCAACTCGCGAACGAACCGCGGCCGGGCAGCGACGCCAATGGTCGCGCCAATGCGGAAATCTTCATTCGCTGGATCGACGAAACAGCGGCGTTCATCGGCTCGCTCGCACCGAACCAGCTCGTCAGCACGGGCAACGAAGGGTGGATGGGAACCGCTGGCGACAAGGACCTCTTCGTCGAATCGCACAAGAGCCCGAACGTGGACTACCTGACGTATCACATGTGGGCAGCGAACTGGAGCTGGTTCGATCCGAAGGACGCCGAGGCAACCTACGACAGCGCATGGACGAAAGCACAGGACTATCTGAACTGGCACATCGACATCGCAAAGCAGCTCGACAAGCCCATCGTCCTCGAGGAGTTCGGTATCAATCGTGATGGTGGCGCTTTCGCCGTCGACGCCGGCACCGCGTTCCGCGATCGCTACTACAAAGCCGTGTTCGACCTGCTGCATCGACGCGCCGCGGAAGGCGCACCGATCGCGGGCTCGAATTTCTGGGCGTGGAACGGTGCGGGCCGCGCCACCAACGCCGACTTCATGTGGAAGCCGGGCGATGATTTCGTCGGCGATCCGCCGCAGGAGCCGCAAGGACTCTACGGCATCTTCGACAGCGACCTGTCGACGATCGCGATCATCCGGGAACACTCAGCGCAGATGCAGGCCCTTGGCCAGTAGCACCCGCGCGATCGATCACTTTCGCGCTTCAGGCCGCCACAGCGTTTCGCGAAAGACGATCCCGGGCACGTCCACTGGCTTGCCGTCGACGAGCTTCGGCCGGAAGCGCGAAACACGAACGGCATCGAGAATGTCGCGTGCATATTGTTCACGCGTGTCGTGCTCAACGATGCGCGCATCGGCAACGGAGCCGTCGGCCTTCACGGTGAACTCGATCTGTACATGCTGAGTACGGGTTTCTTCCGGCGGCAGCCCCGGAATGTGAGCCACGATCATCGGCGTCGGATAGAAGACGCGGACAGGCGAGTCGAATGCCGCGGCTGCCGGACTCGATGCATTCGACGCAGCCCGGCTCAGTTGCCACGCCTGCTGATAATAGGAGAGAGCATCGACGGGCGCTTTCTTGATCTGCTGCCAGTCACCCATCTGGATGAGTGTTTCGACACGAACTTCCGACGATGCGCGCGGATCGGCTTCCAGAACCCACAATGCGCGCTTCAGCGCATCCTCACCTTCCGGATCGAGCTTCCTGGGCAGGATGATGCGATGCCCTCTGGAATCCATGCGGAATGGGGGACTACATTCGAGTGCAATGGTCTTGCAACCCTTCGGTGAACGCGGCCGCAACCATTCCTCCGGATAACTCTGCCTCAGCATCTGGGCACGAGCGATTCCTCTCAGCGGCTCCACGACGGCGGGATGATTGGGAGACAGCTTCCACGAAGCGTTGTCGAGCGCGACCTTGAAGCTCATGCGGGCCTCCTCTGTCTTGCCGGTCTCGGCAAACCAGTTCCCCAGATCGCACATGGCCTCAACGACTTTGACGTCTCCCGCGCCGTACGCCTTTTCCGCGACACGTCCCCTGTAGACCAGAAAGTCCTGCGCCTCCTGCTTTCGATCCAGCGCTGTGAGACTGGCGGCGAGCACCTTGAGCGTTTCCTGCTGTCGCACATCGAACAACCCGTACTTGGCGCGCTGGATGGTCAGCGCTCGCTGCAGTCGGGGCACAGCTTCATCGTGATGCCCGGATCGGGAGAATGCGATCCCCAGGCCGGTCAGCGGAGTGAGTACGCGAACGTCCTCGAATCCGTGCCGTTCCGCGAGCTGCAACGCTTCGTTGTAGGCAGGTGCGGCCGCCTCGTACTGACCTGCGTTGGCGTGCGCGTCGCCAAGAGCAGTCAATGCAGCTTCGAGTGAAACGCCTTCGGCGCCCGATCTCGCCGCAGTCACCCGTGCGAGCGCGGTTTCGATGTCTGCATTCGGACTCTGAGCGGCGACGGTCGCTTCAGGAACCCGATTCGCCGGCTCAGCCGCAAGTGCGCTGGCAGCGACGCTGACGGCGATCACTGTTGCAGCGGCTCGGACGAGGGCTGGGAGTGGACTGTCCATACGTGTCGGGAGAGACAGGTTTGGTATGCGCCGAGAAGCGTAGCCAGTATGTGCCCGCAAGGCCATCCCTATGGGCGCGCGGCGCGATACCAACACTGTCCAAAAATGCTCTGCGCAAGCGGGCTTCGCAGATTCGCCCGTCTCAGGGACACGAAGCAGACACGACGCGTTGCCTGCTTCGTCCTCTACTACAGACTCCGGGCTACAACGGCAGTTCTCTTCCTGCTTGCTCGCGAGTCAGGTACTCGGCGTACCACTCCGGCCAGTCATCGTGCTTCTGTCCCGGATTGCGCTTCTCGTGCTCGCCATGCGCTTCCGCAGCCCGCCGCAGCGCGGCAGCCAGATCTGCCGACGAAGCGAAAGTCGCCTGACCTCCGTCTATGCGTCCCGGCAGTCGCGACGTGACTTCCTGCAGGAACCAGCCGTTGCCGTCGGGATCGTTGAACGATGCATAGGAAGCGTAACTGTGACGCTCAGGATCACGCCCGGGCATCGGCGGCTTGCCGGGACCGGCAACGTGAAACACCTGGCTGACTTCGATGCCCTTCTCGACGAGTTCCGCACGTGCGGCTTCGACATCGGATACGACCAGGAAGAGGCCACGTGCCGAACCAGGAGGCGCTGGTGTGACGCCTTTGCCGAAATGAATCGAGGAAGAGGAACCAGGAGGCGTGAACTGAATGCCCCGAAATTCATCGCCGGCGACGAAATCGCCATCGAGCCGCCAGCCTAGATCGCTGTAGAAGCGTTTGGCGCGTTCGATATCCGTGACCGGAATGGCGACGACTTCCAGCTTCATATCGACATGCGGGGACATTGCGGTGCTCATGTGCCGTACTCCAGGTTGTGGCGAAGGCTCGTGGCTGTGTTATCGCTCAGGGCGATTCGCGTCGCCATACGAAGCTTCCCCGCCCTCGATGACGAGGGTCGAACGCTGCGAACGACGATCCTCGCCGTGGCGCGCAAATCCCGCAGCAGAGCGCGCTGACTGAGAAGATTCGGCAGTGCGGCCCACGGACTCGCGGAGTGCGCACGCACCCGACGCGCAAGCACAACTTCAACGATTACAACCTTGTCCATCGGTGAGCGTTGGTGCTGACGCGCCACACCATCGACCGCAGGCGATTCTTCTATCCAGTTGGACTGCGAGCGCGCAGTATCCGACCCGGTCCCGCTGCAGGAATTCCTTCTGCGAATCTGAAGTCACCGGCTGGCCCCAGCCCGAAGCAGCACGCAGACAGCGTCATCGACGCAACCGTCCTTCGGATCATCTGCTTGATAAGGAGGTGTCATTCGCAATGACGCCCGAACTCGATTGCCGCCGCGATATGCAACGGCTGCTCTTGTCGTCGGGCTCGGACTTCTATTTTCCATCCTCAGAAGGAAGCAAGACCATGAATGCTGCATCTGTACAGCCCAAGGGCGGTGATGCGACGACGATCCGTCCACTACACGTGAACATCCCGGAAGCGGAGCTGGAGGAACTGCGCCGACGTATCAAGGCAACCAGGTGGCCCGACCGGGAAACTGTCGCAGATGCATCACAGGGCGTGCAGCTTGCGATGATGCAAGCGGTCGCACACTACTGGTCAACCCAGTACGACTGGCGCAAGGTCGAGGCGCGGATCAACGCGGTGCCGAACTTCATCACCGAAATCGACGGACTCGACATCCATTTCATTCATGTGCGTTCCAAGCACGAGGATGCACTGCCCCTCATCGTCACGCACGGCTGGCCCGGCTCGCCGATCGAGCAGTTGAAGATCATCGATCCATTGACCAACCCGACGGCTCACGGCGGCAGCGAGTCGGACGCCTTTCACGTGGTGATCCCTTCGATGGCCGGCTATGGGTTCTCGGGTAAGCCCACGACGCCCGGTTGGGATCCCGCTCGCATGGCGCGGGCATGGGTGGAGCTGATGAAGCGTCTCGGCTACAGCCGATTCGCGGCACAGGGCGGTGATTGGGGCGGATTCGTCACGAACCTGATGGCGCAACAGGCACCACCAGAGTTGATCGGCATCCACGTGAACTTCTCCGGCGCCGCGCCGCAGGGTGTTACCAAAGCGCTTCAGTCCGGCGGTCCGCCGCCGACAGACCTCTCGGCCGAGGAGCAGCGGGCCTATGGTCAGATGGCATTCCTCTACCAGCACGTTCCTACGCAGCTGATGATGGCCGCACACCCGCAGACTCTGTGCGGGTTGGCGGACTCACCCATCGCTCTTGCCGCCTGGATGATCGACCATGACGTCGCGAGCTATGGCCACCTCGTGAAACTCTTCATCGATGCAGAGCCTTACGGCGACCTGACCCGGGACGACATCCTCGACAACATCACTCTTTCCTGGCTGACGAATACCGGCGTGTCCAGTGCCCGGCTCTACGTGGAATACAAAGGCGCCTTCTTCACCGACTACGACATCTCCGTCCCGGCTGCGGTGAGTGTCTTCCCTGAAGAGGTCTACCAGGCTCCGCGGAGCTGGACGGAGCGGGCGTATTCCAAGCTCCTCCACTACAACAACCTGGACAAGGGCGGTCACTTTGCGGCCTGGGAGCAGCCGAAGCTGTTCTCGGAAGAAGTCCGCACGAGCTTCAGATCATTGCGTCACTGATCGACGAATCGAGCGCCTCGTGCAGAGCCCGAAGTTCGCGCGGCAATTCATCGCGAACTTTGGGCTCATGGCACACCAGCACAAGCTTCCGCTGAAGGGCAACTGATTCATCCGCACTCGCGGATCTTCGGAATCGTCAACTCAACTATCGAACCTGAACTACCGCCGGAGGCGTCCAGCTCCCGTCGGTCACACCTTCCTTGGGCCAATACGCCCGCACATACAGCGAGAAGTCTCCCTTCGGAGCAGGCAGCCAGTTCGCTCGCTGCGAGCGATCGCTCGGTGGTTCGGGCTGCACGTAGATCGTCAACGAACCGTCCTTCGCAAGTTTCAGGTCCGTGTTCTTGGTGCCGACGGAGAAGCGGTTGATCGGGTTGGCGACGAAGAAGTGATGCTCGTTGTAGATCGAGAGCGACCAGAATCCATGGACCGGCGGTGTCTGTCCTTTGGCGAACGTCACCGTGTAGCGATTGGCGCTGTTGAGACGCGTGCCGTTCGAATCCAGGTCCTGGTAGAAATACTTCGTTTCGTTCGGCGAGTTCACCAGGATATTGGACTTGGCCACCGCTGTGCGTGTGAAGTAGTCCGTGCCGAACGCCGACTCGTTCGAAATCGTGCTCCAGTGGTGCGGCAGCTGCTGTCCGTAGTTCCGGAACTGGAACAGCGGCGTCACCAGCTGCTCATGCGATTCCTTCGCGCCCTCGGTCATCGCCTGCTTGATCTTCGGGTCCGCCGCTGCAGCCTTGAGAACTGCGAGCACCTGCGCATACCGAGCCTCCTCGCCGGGCAATGGGGGCGCATCGGCAAGCACTGCGGGCAGCTCATCGACCATCTTTTCGGGGAAGACCCACTGCGTCTCCTCCTCGCTTGGCGGCGGAGGCGGAAGCTGCGGCAATTTGGTCCAGTCCTTCTGTTTCATCGTGCCGTCGAATTGCGCGAGCGGATAGGCCACGACTTCCCGCAGCACAGACTGGATCGCTCGCTTGTCCTGCGCGGTGTCGTCCTGAAAGACCCGGGGCGCCACGAGCCCGGTGTTGGTAGATGAGCGAAAGACCTCTGTTATTCCTTTGGGCACATCGCCCTTCCAGTTCGGACCGACCAGCAGATAGAAGCCGGGTGTCGTCCCGTACATCCTCCCCAGCTGCACGAAACTGTCGGTGCGGAGATTCACCACCTGGTAGACCCAGAACCGGTTGCCGAAGTCAGGCACCTGGACGACCACGGGTGACACATCCAACGCGATGGCGCCGATACCATAGACGACATCCTGGTTGGGGCAGGCAACGGAACGCTCGGCGGGATCGACGTAGTCCGTAAGCATCGCGAGCTGATTCAGCGGCGCCGACATCAACGGTCCCGATCGACTGATTTCCTTGAACTGCGAAAAATGCAGGCGGCGGTTGTACATGTTCATCATGGGCCACGCCCAGAAGTAGGCATCCTTGCCGACGAGCTTGGCGTATTCCTCAGTGATCTTCACTCGCGTATCCGGTGCGGAGGGCATCGCCGCCGCCCAGCCGGGCGACGCGGGGACGGATGTTTGAGATAGCGAAGTCAGCGGCAGCATTGCCACCGTCGCCAACACCACACGCATGCTCGTACCGTTCATGAACAACTCCGCACTTGTTGATCGCAGCTCTACTTCAGCTCGAACGCCACCTTCTCGATCTCCCCCGTGAACCTGAAAGGCAGCTTGTAGGTGAAGTCGATGGCGGAACCGACGTCCTGGCCGATATCCATGCCCTCGCCCAGAGAGAACTGGATCGGAACGGTTTGCGGCAGCCGTCCCTCTGCAATCTTGCTGCCGTTCGCTGAGAGCACGATAGTTGCCGCCTTGCCGAACTCGCCCTTTGCGCCCTGGTAGTTGAAGTCGACTTTCAGCTGGACTTTGCCGGCTGGCAGCGGCTGCTGTGCCTCGATGACGTACCGCTCCTGCGCGAGGTAGTTGTACGAGAAGACTGGCTTGCCGGCTCGCAGGTAGAGACCATATCCACCGGTGATACCGCCGTGCGTGACGATCATGCCTTCGGCATCGTTTGCCGGGACATTGACGTCGGCAGTGACCGACCAGGACTTGTTCAACACTCGCGGCGCGGCATCATTCGGTACGGCGAGTTGCCCTGGATAGTAAGTGAGCTTGCTGCGCTTGCCGCCGAGTTCGGGACGCCCCATGAGCTCTGCATTCAGGCGCTCCGACGCTCGCCAGTCGAGCGGCAGCACGTGGTACTTCGCCGCCTCCGCCCACCACAGGTCCTGCAGCTCACGCAGCTTCAATGGGTTCTTCGCCGCGAGATCGGTCGACTGAGTGAAATCCTCGTCGATGTTGTACAGCTCCCACTTCTGCTTGTCCGGATCGAAGCCGGTGCGGATGGGCTGCCACGGCGGAAACGAGAGCGCGGAGGCCATCCAGCCATTGTGGTAGAGGCCGCGATGGGCCCCGAGCTCGAAGTACTGCGTCGTGCGGCGCGAGTTCGCTTTCGCATCGCCGAATGTGTAAGCAAAGCTCACGCCTTCGATGGGCTGCTGGGCCACTCCGTTCAGCGACTGAGGAGGCGTGACGCCCGTGATTTCATACAGCGTCGGCACGATGTCGATCACGTGCGTGAACTGCGATCGCAGGCCGCCGCGATCAGTGATGTGGCCCGGCCACGAGATGATCATCGGATTGCGCGTGCCGCCGAAGTAGCTCGACACCTGCTTGGTCCACTGGAATGGCGTGCACATGGCATGCGCCCAGGCGGACGGAAAATGATTGAAATGCTTCGGACCTCCCAGCTCGTCGATGACTTTGAGGTTGTCCTGGTACTTCTCCGGGAATCCATTGAAGAACAGGTTCTCGTTCACCGAGCCTTCGATGCCGCCCTCCGCGCTCGCACCGTTGTCGCCGACGATGTAGATGAAGATCGTGTTGTCCAGGCCGGGCAGCGCCTTGATCGCATCGACGACGCGACCCATGTGATGGTCGGTGTGCGCCCCGAACGCCGCGAAGACCTCCATCATGCGTGCGTAGATGCGCTTCTGATCGGCATTGAGCGAGTCCCATGCCGGCAGCCCCGCAGAGCGCGTAGTCAACCTGGCATTCGCCGGCACGACACCCAATTGTTTCTGCCGCGCGAGCGTCTCCTGCCGATAGCGATCCCACCCCATGTCGAACTTGCCCTTGAACCGGTCGATCCATTCCTGCGGCACGTGATGCGGCGAATGATTCGCTCCCGGTGCGAGATACAGGAAGAACGGCCGATCCGGCGAGATGGCATTGACCTGTCGCACCCACGAGATCGCGCGATCGGCGATGTCTTCGGTGAAGTGGTACTTCGGATCCGTGGACGGCGGAACGAGGTTGCGATTCTCGTAGACGATCGGATTCCACTGGTTCATGTCGCCCGCGTTGAATCCATAGAAGTAGTCGAAGCCCAACCCGTTGGCCCAGCGATCGAACGGACCTGCGATGCTGGCTTCCCAGGGTGGCGTGTTGTGGTTCTTGCCGATCCACGCCGTCATGTAGCCATTCTGTCGCAGCACTTCGGCGATGGTGCCGGCACTGCGCGGAATGATGCTCGTGTAGCCGTCATAGCCCGTTGCTGTTTCGGAAATAACCCCGGTCGCGACAGAGTGGTGATTGCGGCCGGTCAGCAACGCCGCGCGCGTCGGACTGCAGAGAGCCGTCGTATGAAAGCGATTGAAGCGAATGCCCTCGGCGGCCAGCTTGTCCATCGTCGGCGAAGGCACACCACCGCCGAAGGTGCTGTACTGACCGAAGCCGGTGTCGTCCAGCAGGATGAGAACGACGTTGGGTGCGCCCTTGGGCGCCTGCACCGGCTGAGGAAACCGCGGAGGATCGGAATCCAGGTAGGTTCGCCCGACGGGGCCTGGAAAATGAAAATCCGGCCGCGGCAGCACTACCGGCGTTCCTGCTGATTGCTTGTCAAAGCCTGGGGGCGATTGCTGAGCAAGACTCCCGGACGGATGCACAACCAGCGCCAGGAGCAATGCCGGGAGAAGGCTTCCTTTACACCATAGCCGCATGGAGCACCCATTGCGTCGCCGCAGTGCTCCAAATGTCCCATTGGTTCGAGCCACTGAGCATTCGTAGTGAGGGCAACTTACGTAGGTACCGTGCTACGGCTACGGCTCAGGAAGTCCCTCTTCGGCAGGCTCCGCGATGTGAAACACGATCTGGCCGACACTCACAGCGCCGGAAGGGTCGGTTGCATTGACGTAGGCACCGTACATTCCCGCTGTCGGGAATGTTGCTGCAACCAGCGGCCCGATTGCAGTCTGGCCGTCGCTGAACGTCCACAGAAAGCTCAGCTCATTGTCACTGTCTTGCGATGGCAATGCAGTGAGCACGACCAGCTCCCCTGCAGTCCCGTTCGAAAGCTGAACGACGTCGAGCAATGACGATGACTGTCGAGCTGACACGACCACCTGCGATGAGTCGCTGTTGATATTCCCGTGAGCATCACGAACCGTGAACGTGATCGTGTAGGTTCCCGCTGCGAGGTAGACATGAGCTGCCTGCATGCCAGCGGCGAATGTGTTGTCGCCGAAGTCCCACGCCAACTGCAAAGGAGGCGTACCTTCGCCGCGACCAGTGACTTGCACCATGTCGCCCACACGCGGAGTCGTGGGCTCGATCAGATCGATGCGGGCACTGGCCACAGTCGGGTTGCTGACTGCGGCGCATTTCCATTCGGTGCCCAGCAACGCCGGGCTGAGGATCACGACCAGCAGCACACCCCGGCGCGACAGCGGTGATTGGGATCGCATAGCGTTCGCCTCGCGAACATGACGCGTTCGGAAGTCAGCCTCCAGCGTTCGTCAACGACAGCAGCGTCAGGCTTCCATCGCCGCCGTTTCCTCCGGCGGAGCTGCTCGATCCGCCCGCCAGGAATCCCGCGCCGCCACCGCCGGCGCACGCACCACCATTCACACCAGCAGCATTCACGCTTCCGCCAGCACCGCCGTTGCCAACGCTTCCACCGCCGCCACCCGAGTTGCCCTGCGAGTTGCCTGAACCACCGAGTCCGAGCAGCCCGCGGCCTCCGTTCTGTACGGAGCCGCCACCCGGATAGGCACCGCCGCTGCTTGATGATGGCGATATCGAGTACTCATACATGTTCGCTTCGGTGCTGAAGTTCGTGCCGACCTTGCCGACGCTGCCGCCCGACGCACCAGGGGTCTCGAATGCGATATCCGGACCGGTGAAGCTCGTTGCGGTGCCAGCATCGCCTGGAACGCTCGCAACTCGAGCACTCGTTGCCTTGGCTGCATATGCCGATGCTCCCCCTGCGCCACCGTGGCCGATGACGATGGTGTAACTGTCGGCTGCCAGGGGTCCGAGAAGGATGGTTGCGACGGGAGATCCTGCACCTCCGCCGCCGCCCGCCGCGGTCCCGCGTTCTGTCGCGGGGGCCGGTCGCGCGGAAAAGCTGTAACTCCCGCCGCCGCCTCCACCGCCGCCGCATGCCCGCACAAGGATGTAGCGCACGCCTTCGGGCCGCCGCCATTCATAAGTGCCGCTCTTACTCCAGGACACCTCCTTGACTCGCGCTGCGTTCGTTCTCGACGTGTCCTGTGCCAGCACTTCGCTCTGCCGGAATGGAAGCAAGGCAATCACTGTCGCGAGAGCGAGCAGACGTACGACTGATTGGACTTTCACACGGCCTCCTGCGCGTGTTGGACGACGCGCAGGAGCATAGGACTGCGTATTTTCCGAAGGTATACGTAGCAAGTGCGACTCTTCAGCCGCTACGCGGATTCGAGTAGTAGCCTCGCGGCCCGCATCGCGCCATCGTTACGAATAGTCGCGGCGACCGAGAGTGCTCGTGCGCGAGTTCCTGAGCTAAGCGCGAGCGCCAGCGCGGCCGACAGCGATTCAGCTGTCGGTGTCGGACCATCGTGCGCGGCGCCGATGCCCAGCGCCTGAACTCTGCTCGCCCAATAGGGTTGATCCACGATCTGCGGCACGATGACCTGTGGGCTTCCGGCTCGCGCGGCAGTTGTCGTTGTGCCGGCACCGCCGTGATGCACGACGGCGGCCAGTCTCGGGAACAGCGCCTGCTGATTCACTTCGCCGACGATGAAGCAATCATCGCGATCGTCCACCAGCGCAAGCTCCGCCCAGCCGCGTGATACGAGAACGCGGCGACCCTGCGCCCGCACGACATCGATGGCCATGCGTGCGAAATCCTTCGGCGCGGGAAGGCTGCCGAAACCGACATAGACCGGTGGCGCACCAGCATCCAGGAACGCGAGCAGGTCGAAGGGCAGCGGCCGGTCATCACGGAGAATCCACGCGCCGGTTTGAACGACGTCGACCATCGCGGCCGACGAATCCCACGGCGCGAGCACTTGATCCGCCGCGAGCCACGGTCGATCGGTGTAGCAGTGACCACGCACATCATCGACTCTCGGCAAGCCGACTGACGCGCGAAGCGTGTTGAGTCCTTCACCGAACAACTCGTTCATGACTTCGACGTCGCGATTCCATAGAACGCGATTGTCCGTGACGTCGGATGGATGAGGATGACTTCGGTACTCGAAGGGACGTCGGTCCAGCGACGGCAAGAAGATCGGACAGTACGCCGCGAGCACGTAACGCATGCCGAGTTTGTCGGCGACAGATCGCGCGGCGGCAACCGAGGAGAAGAGACCGGTTGCCACCATCATGTCGCAATCCGTCGCGGCTGCACTGATTGCCTCGTACTGCGCGGCCATCACCTGCGCCGCGATCTTCGGCAGCGAGATCGTCGCGCGTTTCGGCAGCATCTCAGCGACCCATTCACGCACCGATGTAAAGGCCGGCAGGAGCGGCACTTCGGCCGCGGCAAACAGCTTCACGAACTCTTCATCGGGAGGCGCACACACGCGCGCATCCGCACCGAGCGATCGCAACGCGACCGCAAGAGCGAGCACGGGCTGAACATCTCCACGTGATCCGAATGTGCTCAACAACACTCGCATTTCACACCCCCGTCGTTGCAAGGGCGGCGATGCTGCGCCAGAGCCCGGGCCTTACGGCAAGCCCCCGGACGCGGTATATTCTCAGCACGGCGGATGGTGATGGTTGTCACTGTCCCGCTTACGACCACAGGTCGTTCGCACAGATCGACAAGGGCGCCTCGTGAAGGCGCCTTTTGCTTTTCCGGACCCCACGTTTGCAGGAAAGATTCCCCTCCCCGTCCGCGGGGAAGAATCAGAAACGCTGTCGGAAGGCAGGTCCTTGCTTCGTCCTCCGGACACAGCAATCGGCGGTGCGGAGTATCGAAAGTGAAGAAGCCGACCATTACCGCGTTTGAAAAGTCGCCCGATCGCGGGCAGGGCCTGGCACGCGACATGCGCGTTCGCTGGGCGTTCGAAGAAGTCGGTCAGCCCTATGACGTCCGGCTGGTCTCCTTCAGCGAGATGAAGAAGCCGGCGTACCGCGAGCTCAACCCGTTCGGTCAGATCCCCACTTATCAGGACGGCAATCTCACGCTCTTCGAATCGGGCGCGATCGTGCTGCATATCGCGGAGCGGCACACAGGACTGCTGCCAAAGGATCCAGACGCCCGTGCCCGCGCCATCATGTGGATGTTTGCCGCGCTCAACACCGTGGAGCCGCCGATCGTCGAACGCTCGATGGCTATGATCGTGGAGCGCGACAAGAGCTGGCACGAGGAACGCCTGGCGATGCTGGAAGATCGCCTTCGTGTACGGTTGGATGAACTTTCCAAGCAGCTCGGCGACGCCGACTGGCTCGACGGCGAATTCAGCGCCGCTGACCTGCTGATGGTGACGGTGCTCCGACGGGTTGGGGTGAGCTTCCTCGCGCAATACCCCGGCCTCACAGCGTACATCGCGCGTGGCGAAGCTCGCCCCGCGTACAAGCGCGCCTTTGCCGATCAGTTGGCGGTTTTCACCGGCAAGCCATCCAGCGGCTGAACAGCATGCGTGCCTGGAACCACGAGGTTCCCGGCACCACCCTTCCATCGCCGACTGCGGCGGGGCTATTCTCCGGGTCCCTCGTTCGCCGATGCGCTCTCATGAATGCTTCCCAGGGCGGGATTGCGTCATTCGGACCGTTCCGGTTGTGTCCGGCAAGGCGAGTCATCGAGCGCGATGGCGTTCCCCTCGCGCTGGGCGATCGCGCCCTCGACATCCTGATTGCACTGGCCGAACGCCCGGGCGAGATCGTCAGCCACCGCGATCTCATTGCTCACGTCTGGCGCGATCTCATCGTCACGCCCGGCAATCTGCGTGTCCACATGAGCGCGCTGCGCAAGGCACTCGGCGATGGCGACGGCGGAGCGCACTACATCGAGAACGTGACGGGCCAGGGATACTGCTTCGTCGCACAGATCACATACGAAGCGACGACACGCTCGCCGGGACGATCCGTCGGGTATCCCGACGCTGCCCGCAAGCGACTGGTTCTGCCGCCGAGACTGAGCCGGATGGTGGGTCGTGAACAGATCGTGCACTCCATCCGCAACGATCTGCTTGCCGAGCGATTCGTCACCGTCATCGGGCCCGGCGGCATCGGGAAGACGACAGTCGCGGTCTGCGTCGCACACGAATTGCTCGAAGAGTTCGCTGGCGCCATCTGCTTCGTCGACCTGGGCGCGGTCGCGGATGGACAACTCGTCGCCGCGACGATTGCCTCTTCCCTGGGATTGTCCGTGCAGACCGCGGACGCGCTTCCCACTTTGCTCGACTACCTGCGGACGCTGCGGATTCTCCTGGTGTTCGACAATTGCGAACACGTGGTGGACGCGATTGCAGCGTTGGCCGAAACGATCTTCCGGGAAACGGCCGGCGTCCATCTTCTGACGACGAGCCGCGAAGCGCTTCGCGTCGAGGGAGAGCGCATCTACTGGCTGCCCGCTCTCGAGAGTCCCTCACCGCAATCGAGGATGAAGGCCGCCGATATCCTCGAATTTCCGGCTGTGCAGTTGTTCATGGAACGCGCGACCGCCGGGGGTGGGCGATTCGAGCTGGACGATCGCAACGCGCCGATTGTCGCGGGCATTTGCGGTCGACTCGAAGGAATCGCGCTCGCCATCGAGCTGGCCGCGGGACGCGCTGGTACGCATGGCATCGCGGCGACAGCCGATCTGCTCAACAAAAATCTGGGGCTCGACTGGCACGGACGACGCACGGCTCACCCGCGGCACCAGACGCTGCGCGCGCTGCTCGACTGGAGCTATGGATTCCTCCCGGAAAGCGAGCGACTCGCCCTCTGCAGGCTGTCGATCCTCGTGGGGACATTCACGATCGAAGCGGCAACAGCGGTCGCAAACGAAGGGGCGAGTGAGGCTGATACGCTCGCGACGCTCGATGCTCTCGTCGCCAAATGCCTCGTCTCCGCACAGCCCGAGGACGACGGTTCGGTGCGCTATCGGCTTCTGGAAACGACTCGAATCTACGCGCTCGAGAAACTGCGGGCGAACGGCGAGTTCCCACTTGCCGCACGCCGTCACGCGGAACATGTCGTCAAACTGCTGAACGCACAGCATGGCGGACTCATCGACCTGGAATACACGGGTCGCGCGCACGCACTGCGCGATCATCTGGGCGACATGCGCGGCGCGCTCGAATGGTGTTTCCGTCCGGGCGAGATCACGGACCCGATCCTTGCCGTCGATCTGGCGGCGGCGGCGGCACCGGTGTTCTTCGAGCTCTCCTTGCTGAACGAATCCTTCAAATGGAGTGCCGCTGGACTCGCCGCTCTCGATGAGACCACTCGCGGCGGACGGCGCGAGATGCTCCTGCAAAGCACGTGGGCAATCTCGTCCATGTGGGTGCGAGGAAATACCCAGGATGTACTGGGTGCCATCGCTCGCGGCCTGGAGCTTGCGGACCCGCTCGACGAGCCGTCGCAGCGATTGCGGATGCTCGCGACGCGACATCTGTTCATGACACGACTCGCCGACTTTCGCGGTGCGCTCGTCGCGGCGGAGGCATGGGATGTCGCTGCGAAGCAGGCCGGCGACGCGACCTGCCTTGCGATCTCCGATCTCATGCAAGGCGTGGCGCGGCATTTCGTCGGTAACCAGGCGGCGGCACGGCGCCATTTCGATGCCGGCTTCGCACGGGCAGGAGAACGAAATCTGCAGCTATGCGGTAACGACCATCGCGTACGCGCACTGATCGTGTTGTCGCGCGTATTGTGGCTGTCCGGTCTTCCGGAGCGCGCAACCGATACCGCTCGACAAGCGATCACAACGGCGATGCGATCGGGGAAGCCGCTCGACACCTGCTTCGCACTGCTCTTCACGAGCCCGGTTTATCTGTGGTGCGGCCACTGGGACGCCGCGCAGGATGTCCTGACGCAACTGGTCAACCATCCGCACTGGCCGATCCTGAAGCCGTTCCACTCCAGCGCGACCGCATTGCAGGGCGCATTGTTGATCGGGCGCAAAGAGGCGAAGCGTGGCGTTCCGATGCTGCAGGCCGCTCTCGCGGACATGAAAGCTGAACGACAGAATGTCATTCGTACGCTCGCCGCTCTGTGGCTGGCGGATGGACTGATGACCACGGGACGAATCGAAGAAGCCGATACCGCAATACGTGACGCGCGACACGAAGCCGTACGTTCGGGCGAAGCAGTGTTGTTGCCCGAACTGTTGCGTGTGCAGGCGAAGATTCTTCTCGCCGCGTCGCCTGCCAACACCGATCGCGCAGTGCGCCTCCTGGTGCGAGCCCACCGGATCGCCCTCCGCCAGTCCGCCTTCTCGTGGGATCTGCGAGTGGCCATGGATCTGGCGCACATCATGCTGCGAGAGCGCGATGACGCGACAGCACGCAGCGTGCTCAGGGACGCCTACCATCGATTCACTGAAGGCTTCGCAACACACGACCTTGTCGCGGCGACAGAATTGCTGCATGAGATCGATCCCCCCCAGCGCGTGGGCGGCGGTCACATCTCGATGAACTGACCCTGCTTGAACCTGCGCCCGATGCCGCGGACCGCATTGAAATCTGAAAGCGGATTGCCGCTCAGGACCAGGAAGCTGGCTTCATAGCCTTCGCGCAACGCTCCGATCTTCCGTCCAGGGAAGATGGTGCGCGCCGACGTGTCGCACCACATGCGCAGCAACTCTGAGTTGCTGAAGACACCGAGACTGTGGAGCGCGAACGCCTCGGCGACGGCGGTATCCGAGTAGCGATCACTGCCGACAGCGAGCGCGACGCCGGCTTCCTTCAGCACGCGCAGGTTCCAGATCAGCAGTTCGCGCCATTCCCGAAACGCCTCTCCTGCGTTGGCTTTGTCGATTCGAGCGATCGCCGTGACGAAAGTCGTCACCACGACCGTACCTGATCGCGCAGCCAGCTCGGCATCCGCCTTCGAGATCCTGTATCGCTCGATCTGCACGTCGACCCAATCGTTCCGATCGGGCCTGAGGCCGGGCATGTGGTTGATTTCATCGACACCCGCCACGAGTGCATTGTGAAAGTCCGCTGCGGTTTCGATGTGGCACGACACGCGCAAACCCGCTGCATGCGCCCGCTCCACGACGAGCGGCACGATCGCCGGATTCAGTCCCGACCAGTCGTTGAAGAGCGGGTTGGCGTGCCGCAGCCCATACTCCTCGGAGTACTGCAGAAGAACCTTGATGAAATCGGGCTTCGACTCGAGGACCTGGGGCCACTTGCGCTCGAGATCCTCGACCCCGTCGATCGTGAAGTAGAAGCGCCCCTCGGCCCAATCCTCGGCGCGACCGCTTCGCTCGAGATTCCTCTGGCCGAGCGGCATCGGGTGTCCGCCCGTCGCTGTGAGACAGCCGTTCGAGAAAACGACGTCGATGCTGTCCCGCTTGTTGATCAGATCCTGGAGCGCGACCTTCGCGCGTGGCGGATTGGCCGGAACCTTCACGTAGAAGATTCCATCGGTCAGGTAGCGGCGAATGACTTCGGCGAGCTTTGGGCGCGGCTCTATATTGTGGTTGTGCGCTTCAGCGAACGGCGGGACGACGTAGCCTCCGCGGAGGTCGACGAATTCATCGACCTTGCCCGGGCGATCGAACGTCAACACTCCGCCGACGGAATAGAACGCACCGGCGCGAAACGCATGCCCGTCGAACCACGCTGCCTTTTCGAAGGCATACGTCTTCGCAGCCGCAACCGGATTCGCTCCGCCGGCTCCAGCCGACCCGCAAAGCAGAAGCGACACCGAGGCGGACAGGAAGGAGCGTCGATCGACCCCGGCGTCGTGCATTGGATCTCGATCCAGAAGGGTATGCGGCCAGATTGTAGGCCTTCGTTCGAGCCGGCGGACGACCGCCAGGCCCGAGTGCCGCCCGACCGGGCGCCAAGGTCGAGATCGACTATTTTTCCAGGCAGCCGGAACTCGGGGTCCCCTCGTGGCGTTGGCGTGTTTGATGTGGGCCGGCGCGCGACGATGATTCAATAAGAGGCGCCCGACCCACTTTTCTGGCCTCGCAACTGGGAGACAACTCGATGGCACGCGCCAACACCCTGCTTTCGCAGACCGTCAGCGACAATGAAGCGGTCATTCTCGACGAATGGATGCAGCGGCTGCGGCAGGCCGGCGCCGACCAGGGCGGTCGCATCAATGCGGCCGAACTCCAGACACAGGGCCGTGATTTCCTGAGCATTCTCAAGCGCACCCTGGGCGAGAGCAGCGATGTCACCGGCGCGGCCTTTGAACCGCTTCGCGAACTCCTTGCCGATATCAGCCGATCCCGCGCCATCCAGGGATACTCGCCCCGCGAGACGGCCCTCTTCGTCTTTTCCTTGAAGCAGGCCTTGTTTGCAGCGGTTGCCCGCCGTAAGGACTTCAGTGCGGAACAGCTTGCCCAAGCAACCTGGGAAGCGAGCACCATGCTGGATGAGCTGGGCTTGCACACGATGGACGTCTACCAACGCAGCCGCGAGGAAGTGATCGTCCGGCAGCAGCGAGAAATCGCGGAGCTGTCGACGCCCGTCGTGAAACTCTGGGACGGCATCCTGGCATTGCCGCTGATCGGCACGCTCGACAGCGAGCGCACGCAGGTCGTCATGGAGAACCTTCTCCAGTCCATCGTCGACAGCGGCGCGGACTTCGCCATCATCGACATCACTGGCGTCCCGACGGTCGATACCCTGACCGCACAGCACCTGCTCAAGACGATCGCGGCGGCCCGACTCATGGGGGCTGACTGCATCATCAGCGGCATTCGCCCGCAGATCGCTCAGACGATGGTGCACCTGGGCGTCGAATTGAATGTCATTTCCAAAGCCACCCTGGCCGATGCATTCGCGTTGGCGCTGAAACGACTGAACAAGACGGTCGTCACCGCCAAGACCCCACAAGCCGCCGATTCCAAGGCCGCGGGCTGAGCCGGCCATGGACAGAATACCCATCCTCAAGCTGGGGCGCGCCCTGCTTGTGACGATCCAGGTCGATATGCACGATCGCCTCGCCACCGCGCTCGAGGACGATCTGACCAATCAGATCGTCAAACACGGCGCTCATGGCGTGCTCATCGACATCTCGGCCCTGGAGATCGTCGACAGCTTCATTGGACGCACGCTCGACACCATTGCAGCCGTATCACGCGTGCTCGATGCCGAGACGGTCGTCGTCGGCATGCGGCCTGCTGTCGCCATCACACTCGTGGAGCTGGGCCTGTCTCTTGCCGGTGTCAAGACGGCACTCAACGTCGAGCGCGGCATGGCGCTGCTGCGTCAGCGTGATGACCAGCCGGAGCAGGAAGATGGCGCCAGCGCCGGCTGATTCGACAGTGCTCCAGATCCGAAGCTCGGATGACGTCGTCCTGATTCGCCAGCAGGTACGGGCCAGAGCAGCGGAAGCCGGACTCGGCCTCGTCGATCAGACGAAGATCATCACTGCAGCGAGCGAACTGGCCCGCAATACGCTCGACTACGGCGGTGGCGGAACCATGGCCATGACCATGGTGAACGACGGGCTGCGCCGTGGCATCCGGCTGGTGTTCGATGACAAGGGCCCGGGTATTGCCGATATCCAGCAGGCATTGCGCGACGGCTACACGACGGGTAACGGGCTTGGACTTGGGCTCGGCGGTGCCAAGCGACTGTGCAACGAGTTCGCGATCGAATCCACTGTCGGAGTCGGTACTCGCATCACCATCGCGCGCTGGAAGTAGCTCATGCGCGCTGTTGCAGTCACCGAGGCGAGCCAGGTTTCTGAGGCCCGCCGGCGGGCTTCAGAGCTGGCAGGCACTCTGGGTGCCGACGAGACCATAGCGGGCCGCGCCGCGATCGTTGCGACGGAACTCGCGTCCAACCTGGTCAAGCATGGCGGAGGCGGGCAACTGCTCGTCAGCAGCTACGAGGATGGCAGTGGACATGGCATTCAATGCATCGCACTGGACCGAGGCCGTGGCATCGCGAATCTTCAGGAGTGCATGCGCGACGGTTACTCGACTGCGGGTGGAAGCGCGGGCGCGGGCCTTGGCGCGGTGCAGCGGCAATCGAGCTTCATGCAGGTAGCGAGCTGGCCCGGCGTCGGCACGGCGCTGCTCGCACGCATTTCACTGGCTCAGAAGCAGAAGCCGGCTGCGAACGCCGCTTCTGCCCCGGCTCACGGTTTCGTTTGCGTTCCGATGACGGGCGAGGAGGTCTGCGGCGATGCTGCTCAGTGCGTCGATGATGCGAACGGCCGGACGCTGCTCGTGGCGGATGGCCTTGGTCATGGCCCACAAGCGGCCGCGGCAGCGATGGAAGCCATGAGACTTTTTGCGCGCCACCGCCATGCACCGGTCACGCAGATCCTGGAATTCCTGCACGCGGGGTTGCGGGCAACACGAGGCGCTGCCGTGGCTGTTGCGCGCTTCGAGTTCGGAAAAGCAAGCATCGTGTATGGCGGAATCGGCAATATCGCCGGAGTCATCGTCGGTCAGCAGGAAACGCGGCGGATGATTTCCCACAACGGCACCGCGGGTCATGTGGCGCGGCGCATTCAGTCATTCGACTATCCGTATAGCGCGGGTGGTCTCGTGATCATGCATTCGGACGGACTGGGAACGGGTTGGTCGCTGGACCGCTATCCCGGCATCCTGCGCATGCATCCGACATTGATAGCCGCCATTCTCTATCGCGATTACTCACGCGGCCGCGACGATACAACCGTGCTCGTTGCGGATATGGGGCGTCGCCCATGACCTGGCCGATCGTGAGCATGGTCATCAAGATGGAGGCCGATATCGTCGCCGTCCGTCAGCGCGCACGACATCTTGCGGAGCTGCTGGGTTTCGTGCGCCAGGAGCAGACGCGCATCGCTACTGCCGTCTCGGAGATTGCACGCAACGCCTTCAGCTATGGCCGCGGCGGCCGCGCCGAATTCTCGCTGCACGAACAGACGCCCCAGAAGCTCGTGATCCGGATCGTGGATCGGGGAC
The DNA here is from genome assembly GCF_014202975.1 of Povalibacter uvarum. Classification (GTDB taxonomy): domain Bacteria; phylum Pseudomonadota; class Gammaproteobacteria; order Steroidobacterales; family Steroidobacteraceae; genus Steroidobacter; species Steroidobacter uvarum. The sequence goes on along the minus strand of NZ_JACHHZ010000005.1, from coordinate 90,833 downwards.
CGGGTGTTGCCGATCTCGCCGCTGTGCTAGAAGGCCGATACACCTCCGTGGAAGGCATGGGCGTCGGCATCACGGGCGCTCGTCGCCTGATGGATGAGTTCCGGATCGAATCGGACGGCGAAGGCACACGGGTCGAATTGACTCAGTACCTGCCTCGCCGCACGACTGTGACGCGCGAGCAACTGGAGAGCGTGCTGACTGAGCTCAAGCGCTCCAAGCCGGAAGACCCCCTCGCGGCGCTGCGCGAGCAGAACACCGAGCTGCTCCACAGTCTCGAAGAGCTGCGGCGCAAGCAGGATGAGGCGACTGAGCTCAACCGGGAGCTCGGCGACACGAACCGTGGTGTCGTGGCGTTGACCGCGGAGCTCGATGACCGCGCCGAGCAGTTGCGCCAGGCCAGCGAGATCAAGTCGCGGTTCCTCTCAAACATGAGCCACGAATTCCGCACTCCGCTGAACTCGATCATGGCCTTGAGCCGGCTGTTGATGGATCGGGTCGATGGCGATCTCAGCGATGAGCAGGCGCGACAGATAGGCTACATCCGCCGCTCGGCCGAAGATCTGCTGGAACTGGTCAACGACCTGCTGGATCTCGCCAAAGTCGAGGCCGGCAAGATCGATGTGAAGGCCGATGCATTCACCGTCGCCGAGCTTTTCGGTGGGTTGCGCGGTGCGCTGAAGCCGCTGCGCGAAGGCACGCCGGTGGCGCTCATCTTCGAGAATGCGACCGAACTGCCCGGGCTCTACACGGATGAGAGCAAAGTCACGCAGGTGCTGCGCAACTTCATCTCCAATGCGTTGAAGTTCACCGAGCAGGGCGAGATCCACGTCTCCGCGCACTACGATTCGGCCGCCAGGGCGATGACCTTCGCCGTCTCCGATACCGGGATCGGCATCTCGGCCGAGGACCGGGATCGCATCTTCGAGGAGTTCACCCAGGTGGACAGCCAGCTGCAGCGCGCGGTGAAAGGCACAGGCCTCGGATTGCCGCTGTCGCGCAAGCTCGCTGAACTGATCGGTGGTGAAGTCTGGGTCGACAGCGAGATCGGGCGCGGTTCGACGTTCTATTTTTCCGTGCCAATCGAGCTCGCTCCGCGCGACAACGCGGTGACGGAGCGGCGCGCCCGCAAGGTGTTGCTGGTCGATGACGACGAAACATTCCGTTATGTGCTGCGGCAGATCATTGCGCAGGACGCGCACTACGCAGTCACCGAGGCAGTCGATGGCGACCAGGCGCTGCGCATCATTCGCGACGATCCGCCCGACGTGATCATTCTCGATCTGCAGATGCCGCGAGTGAGTGGATTCTCCGTCATCGAACAGTTGCCGGGGAGCTTCCGCGAGCGCATCCCGATCATCGCCTGCACATCGCTCCAGCTCGACTCGCAGGTGCGGGAGAAGCTGCCCGCGAGCATTCCCGTTCTGTACAAGCAGTCGATTTCGCGCGATCGTGTCATGTCGATGCTGCGCACAGCGATGGGCGAAGGAGGATAGCCGTGACAGCGCGCGAGATCCTCATCCTGAATGTCGACGACAACGAAGCGGCGCGTTACACGAAGAATCGCAGCCTGCGACATGCGGGGTTCACCGTCGCGGATGCCGCCACCGGTTACGACGCGTTGCGCAAGGCAGAGGAGTTGCAGCCCGCGGTAGTCGTACTGGACATCAAATTACCGGACATCAGCGGCCTCGAGGTCTGCGCCGTCCTCAAGCGGCGCTGGCCCCGCATCATGGTGCTGCAAACGTCCGCGACGTTCACGACTGGTGACGATCGTTCTCGCGGACTCGAGGGTGGAGCGGACGGCTACCTCACCCAGCCCATCGAGCCGAGAGAACTCGTCGCGGCGGTTCGCGCCCTGTTGCGACTCAGCGAGGTCGAAGACAAGCTGCGGCGATTGAACGAGACGCTGGAACAGCGCGTTGACGAGCGCACGCGCGATCTCGCGGCGGCGAACGAACAGTTGCGCCAGGAAATCAGCCAGCGCAAGCGCGCCGAAGCGGCGTTGGTGCAGGCGCAGAAGATGGAAGCGATCGGTCACCTGACGGGCGGCATCGCGCACGACTTCAACAACCTTCTCACCGCCGTCGTCGGCAATCTCGACCGCATCCGCGCACGCGCCAAGGATTCCAAGCTCGTGCAACTGGCGGAGCATGCGTTCCGGGCGGCGGATCGCGGTTCCAAGCTGACGGCGCAGCTGCTGGCTTTCTCCCGGACCCAGAAACTGGCAACGCAGCCGGTCAATCTGCAGGAACTGTTCGAAGGCATGACCGACCTGCTGCGCCAGTCGCTCGGGCCCACCGTGGCCCTCACTGTCGAGGTCGAGCCGGATCTGCCGCAGGTCCTCGCGGACCCGAATCAACTCGAGCTCGCCATCCTGAATCTTGCGATCAACTCGCGCGACGCAATGCGTGGCGGCGAAGGCAGAATCACAGTCATCGCTTCCCGGGGCATCCGGATCGAAGCGCTGAACGAACTGCCGCCCGGCGAGTACGTGAACATCGCTGTCCAGGACAACGGATCGGGAATGACACCCGATGTGGTGTCCCGAGCCTTCGATCCCTTCTTCACGACGAAGCCCGCCGGCAAGGGCACTGGGCTCGGTCTATCCCAGGTTTACGGAATTGCCCGTCAAGCGGGCGGCACCGCGTGGATCGCAAGCGAGCGCGGGTCCGGGACGACGGTGAACATCGTTCTGCGTCTTACGCACGACACGGCCCAGAAGGTCGCACCCGAAGACGTCGCTACCGCCCAGCGCAATTCGGAAACCATCCTGGTCGTCGACGACGATCCGGACGTGCGCGCACTGGTCGAGGATTTCCTCAGCGAGATCGGCTATCGCGTCCTCGCCGCAGCCGATGGAGACGAAGCGCTCAGATTGCTCGACAGCGCAACACCCCATCTCGTGCTGGCCGACTTCGCCATGCCTGGTAACAACGGTGCCGATGTGGCACGCGAGATCCGTCGCAGGATGCCGGACATTCCCATACTGTTCTTCAGCGGCTATGCCGATACTGCGGCGCTCGAATCCGCCGTGGGCAGCACGCCGCTGTTGCGAAAACCTTTCCGTCCGGCAGAGCTCGCGGCAGCGGTGAGATCGCTGCTGGACGGCGACTGAGCGACACGGAGCAGCTCCGGCGGCGAACGGCTACGTCTTAGTCCATCTGGGCGTCGTCGCCCTTAAGGCGTATACAAGCACCATGGGGTCGCGCTATCGCGCACTGATCGTCTATTCGCTCCTGCTGGCCGCAGTGACGGGCGCCTGGTTGACGCGTGCATTGATTGCGGAACACGAACTGCCGCCCGCGTGGGCGATCGCGCTCTGCATCGCTGTGTGCCTCTTCATCTGGCAGTTCGGCCTGCGCGCGCCGCGCATCGGATTGATCTCGATGGAGCGTGTGCCGCAGATCGGCCTGCTCCTCGTCCTCAGCCCATCCGTTGCTGCTGCGATCTGCGCGACCGCCTCGTTGTTGTGGCCCTGGTTGAATCGCGGCTACAGCCAGGGCTCGATGAAGGTCGCCGCACTGCGTTCGCTTCACAACGCACCGATGACTGCGCTCATGCTGTTGGCAGCGGGGCATGCGTACCAGGTTGCCGGCGGCAGGCATCCTCTGGCCGATCTGGTCGCAGGCGACATCTGGCCATTGATCGTCATGGCGATCGTCGCGCAGGTCGTGAACCTCGCACTGATGGCTCTGTTCTTCCAGTTCGACGGCCGCGATGTACGCCGCATCATGACGCCCGTCTATGTGCTGACGGATTTCGTCTTCGTTCCGGCCGGCATTCTCGCCGCCGTGCTCTACAACTCCGGGCAGTACGCGGCATTCGCTCTCTTCGCGGTGCTCATGGTGGTGTTCGTGCTCAGCGTGAACAGCATCGGCGGCGAATCGCCGAGCGACGAGAAGGATCGCGCGCCGCTGCTGCGATTGTTCGAAGCACGACGCGCGTTGCACGGTGCCCGCCGCATCGATGCGCTGGGAGAACGCATTCTGGCCGAGACGCGAGCGCTGTTCCGGTTCGATGAGTTTTATTTCGTACTGATCGATCGGGATCATCGCCAGCTGGACATCCGGGTTCATGAACGGCGCGAGGCCCGCATGCCGTGGCGAACGAAGCCCATGGACACGGGGCTCTTCGGCTGGGTGACCGAACGTGCAGAACCCTTGCTCATCGAGGACTGGACGCAGACAGATGAGGGATTGCGTCGACGTACGGAAGTGACGGAGAAGGAGACCGGCTCGCTGATCATCGTGCCGCTGATCGAAAGCGGCATCGTCATCGGCCTGCTGAGCGTGCAGCACACTGAGCCCGGCGTGTACTCGAATGCGGACCTGCACTTGATGCGCCAGCTCGCCGAACAGGTCGCCGCTGCTGTTGGAGATGCCCGCGCGTTCGAGGATCTCGAAGACTATCGCCGGCGGCTGGAAGAACGCGTCGCCGAGCGCACGTCCGACCTGGAGAAGGCCAACTGGGACAAGGAACGCCTGATCGCGGTGCTGCGCGAACGCAGCAGCCGGCTCGAGCGCGAAACGCAGGAAGATCCGCTCACCGGCGTCGCCAATCGTCGTCTGTTCAGTCAACGGCTGGCGGCGGAGATGGAAGTCGCGCTGGCGGTGGGTCAGCCGCTGACCATCGCCGTCGCCGACCTCGACCATTTCAAGATCGTGAACGATCAACTCGGTCACGCCGTCGGCGACCTGGCGCTGCGCGAGAGCGCGGCACTGCTGCAACGTCTTTGTCGCGAGAACGATCTGGTCGCACGCATCGGCGGGGAAGAGTTCGCGCTCATTCTTCCCGGCCTCACCCGCGAATCCGGCGTGGAGTTCTGCGAGAACCTGCGCCAACGTGTCGAAGCGCACGACTGGCATGCGGTTCACCAGGAGCTGTCGGTCACGATCAGCATCGGCCTGTCGCAGTGGGACGGCTCTGCCGAAGTCGCCGAGCTGCTGAAGACAGCGGATATCCAGCTGTATCGGGCGAAGCGGGCCGGGCGGAATCAGGTGGCCTGAACCGCTCGGAGACGGTCTTGTTGTGGGTCCCGCTTCAGCGGGACGTCATGCGAAGCATCGCCTCCGGCGATAACGTCCGACTGTGACCAGCGGAAATCCCTTGGGGGAAAGTCGGACCCACAGGAAGAGGCGATGCATCCCTGCTCCTCCTCTTATTACGGCTGCCAGGGATAGAAAACACCCAGCGCATCGACTCGATACACGAAAATTCCGGCGCGAACACCTGGATCGGCATCGATCATCGAGCGCACCGCCTCGATCGAGTCCGCCTTGATGAAGATCATGCCGACTTCGGCGTATCGGGCACCGAATGTGATGACGCCTTCTTTGCGCAGCCTGCCGAGGTTGGCCGAGTGCTCCTTGAAGGCGGGCTGCTCCGCCGGAGGCAGCGACTTGTTCCAGCTCGGGCCGGTTTCGAAATGGACGACGAACATGGCCGGCGACTGAGCGGCTGCGATGCCGGCAAACAGGATCAGCGATGCTGCCAGGGCTCGGAGAAGCTTGAGGTCTGTGCGACGCATGAGGAACCCTCCCTAACCCCCCGTGGTCGCGGGGAGGAACCAGACTGGACTCGAGTCGCAAGCTACTGTCCGCGCAGTCGCCGCGTCAATCGATGTTGCGAGCTGTCGTGTGACCCATGCGACCAACTGTGCATATGGTTTCACGCTCGCCTGCGGCAGACTTCGGTGCAACAGCAGGAGACGCACGTTGAACACCATCGGCCTGATCGGCGGCATGAGCTGGGAATCGACAGCGCTCTACTACCGCATCATCAACGAGACGGTGAAGGAGCGGCTGGGTGGCCTGCACTCGGCGCGGCTCGTGCTCGCCAGCGTGGACTTTCATGAAATAGAACGCCTGCAGCACGCAGGCGACTGGGATCAGGCAGGCGCACTGCTGGCTGACTCGGCCAGATCCATCGCCGCGGCCGGCGCAGGCAACATCGTGCTCTGCACGAATACCATGCACAAAGTGGCTGCCGCGATCGAAAGTGCCGTCTCGATCCCGCTGCTGCACATCGCCGATCCGACTGCGCGCGCGATCCTTCAAGCAGGTATTCGCAGCGTCGGATTGCTCGGCACGCGATTCACGATGGAGCAGGCTTTCTATCGCGAAAGACTGTCACAGCGGCACGGCCTGAAGGTGATCGTGCCGGACGAACGCGATCGCGATACGGTTCATCGCGTGATCTATGACGAGCTTTGTCTCGGACAGGTGCTCGATGCTTCGCGCCAGGCGTACCGGCAGATCATCGACCGGCTGATCGCCGCCGGTGCCGAAGCGGTGATTCTCGGCTGCACGGAGATCACGATGCTGATCGGTCCGAAGGATTCGCCGGTGCCGCTGTTCGACACGACGGCATGGCATGCGCGGGCTGCGGCGGAGTGGGCGGTGGCAGATTTCGTCACTCCCGCGCAGGCGGGAGTGCATCCGGATGGATTCCCGCTTTCGCGGGAATGACGGAACCTTCAGCCTTCCGCGCTCACGAACGCGATGCTCATGAACGACTCATGTCTCTGCCCAGGCGCGAGCCGGAGCAGGTGATCGCCGGTATTCAGGGCGTTGCCGGGCGACGTCCAGGGTTCGACGCAAACGAAGTCATTCCCCTGAAGCGTCCACACGACCCAGTGACCGAAATCGTTCGAGGCACTGACCTCGATCCGGCTGCCGTCCGCGAGGAATAACGGCATGCGATGCGGTTTGTGATCGAGCAAGTGCTGATCGACTTCCCGCGATGTGAGATCGATGCCCCGGAAAGAACGGGTGACCCGGGTCAGGTTGTCGAACTCCTGGGTCGCGTCCGTCTCGATGCGGGCGCCGCGCTTGTCCTTCACCAGGAAATACGGGTGGTAGCCGAGTCCGAAAGGCATCGTCGTATCGCCTGTGTTCTCGATGCTCATGGACAGGCGCAACTCGGTTCCGTGGATCGTCAGGTGCAACTCGGCGCGGAACGGCCACGGATACTGCGCCATCGTCGCCGCATCCGACTCCAGTGCCAGGATGACTTCATTGCTCTCGACCCGACCAACCCGCCACGCCCTGGTCCGGCCGAATCCATGCTGCTTCATGGTTGCGGATCGCCCTTCCCTTGCCCACATATCGTCAGCAAGTCGTCCCGGCGACGGGAACAGGATGGGGATACCGCCGCGCACGTTCTTTGTCGGATCGCGGAAGGTGGCTTCATCCAGATAAAGAAGCTCGCGGCCCGCCACCTGGAAGGAAGTGACGATGGCGCCTCGCTCGGGGGCGATGGAGGCAGTCGCTCTGGCGCGGGGATCGGTAATCGTGATCAGCGGGACACTCGTCATATCTGCAGTCAGGCTCGTCGGGGTGGAGATCGTACCAGTTCACACGTATCTCCTTGACGAACACCCGCGGCATTTGCCTCATCAGTGTCCAGGTGCAGGCGCAATTCGAAGGCTTCGGAGACCCGCACGACGACATCGCTGAAGACCAGGTCACGGCCGTCGCTGTCGATGCGGACCTGCACGGAATCGTGATCCCTGACGCCGAGGTGCCGGGCGTCGCGGGGGTTCATATGAATATGGCGGCGGGCGCAGATCACGCCGCTGGGGATCGTCACCCTGCCCGCGGGCCCTTCGAGCGTGATACCCGGCGTATTGCGCAAGTCTCCCGAGAGACGCACCGGGGCGTCGATGCCCAGCACGAACTCATCGGATCGTGAAATCTCGACCTGGTCCTCCTTCCGCGGCGGCCCCATGAGCCGGACCTTTTCGATGCGGCCCCGCGGACCGATCAGCACGACCGATTCCGCTGCTGCGTACTGGCCCGGTTGCGAGAGCTGGGTTCGAGGCTGGATGTGATGGCCCGGGCCGAAGAGCTTCTCGATCGTCGCCTGCGTCAGGTGAGCGTGACGGGCCGAGATCTCGATCGGTATCCGCATCGCTGTGCCGCTGGTTCCCGCGGCCAGCAAGGCTGCCGTCTGTAACGCGATTTCCATCTCTTCGTTCGCTGTCACGACCAGCAGCCGGGCTCTCGAAGTTTCGTCGGAGATCTCGCAAACGGGTGTGTTCTCGGCAAGTTTCGCGTCCCGGTTGCGATCCTCGTCGAGTCGCGCGCCGAGAAAATCGAGTCGCTGCAGGATGCGATGACGCATCAGCGGACTATGCTGTCCGATGCCGCCGGTGAACGCGATGACGTCGACGCCTCCCATCACTGCCGCGTACGCGCCAATGTACTTGCGGACCCGATGAGCGTAGAGCGTCAGCGCAAGACGACTCGCTTCATCGCCGTCGCCTGCACGCTCTTCCAGAGTCCGCAGGTCGTTGGTGCCCGCCAACCCTTTCAAGCCGGAATCGCTGTTGAGCAGCTTGTCGAGCGACTCCGCATCGTAACCACCGTGCTTCAGCAGGTGCAGCAAGACACCCGGATCGACGTCGCCGCTGCGCGTTCCCATCACCAGCCCTTCGAGCGGCGTCATGCCCATGCTGGTTTCGACGCTCCGTCCATACTCGACTGCAGCGACGCTCGCACCGTTCCCGAGATGACAGGAGACGATGCGCAGCGACTGCACGTCACTCTTCAGATACTGAGCAACGGCTCGTGTGACCTGCGCGTGACTCGTGCCATGAAATCCGTAGCGGCGGATCCCGAATCGCTGCGCCACATCGCGCGGCAACGCGTACTCACGCGCTCGCGGTGGCAGCGTCGAGTGAAACGCCGTGTCGAACACAGCGACGTGCGGCAGATCCGGTACCTGTTCCCGGGCAAATCCGATCGCCGCAAGCGCAACAGGATTGTGCAACGGCGCCAGATCGCTGAGCGCTTCGATCTCGCTGAGCACGTTGTCGTCGAGCAGCGTGGGCTGGACGAACGCCGATCCACCGTGAACGACGCGATGCGCAATGGCTTGCGGACCGTCCTTGCACCGCGAGCGCAGCTCGGCGATGAGCCGCTTGATGGCTGTCTTCGCATCGGTGCCCGGCTCGAGCGCTTCGCGTTCTTCGCCAATGAGCAGTCGGCAATCCGCCGACCCGAGGTTCTCGATGTGCATCTCCAGCAACCGCGAGCCGCCGTCTGTCTCGATGAGCGCGGCCTTGATCGAGGAACTGCCACAATTCAGGGCGAAGATGCGCATGTCTTGAACCTTTGTTGCCGCCGTCATCCATTGTCATCCCCGCGCAAGCGGGGATCCATCCGTTGCGCAAGATGGATTCCCGCGTGCACGGGAATGACGGAGTTTCCCGGCCCTTCCCGTGTCATCCCCGTATTTACGGACAAGCATTCTTTCCCACAATTCCCGGTACCCTCGCCGAGGATTCCCAAGATGAACGCCGACTCCGCTCACGACGCGACGCCCGCGTATCTGTCGCGCATGGACACGTGGTGGCGCGCCGCCAATTACCTATCGGTGGGCCAGATCTACCTGCTCGACAATCCGCTGCTCCGCGAGCCGCTCACGCTCGGGCATGTGAAGCCTCGCCTGCTCGGCCACTGGGGCACGACATCGGCGCTGAATTTCATTTATGCGCACCTCAATCGCGTCATCCGCCGCAACGACCTCGACATGATCTACATCACCGGTCCTGGTCACGGCGGTCCGGCGCTCGTTGCAAGCACGTATCTCGAAGGCACCTACAGCGAGTACTACCCTGACGTGTCCGAAGACACGGAAGGAATGAAGCGGCTCTTCCGGCAATTCTCATTTCCCGGCGGCATCCCCAGTCACGTCGCGCCCGAGACACCCGGATCGATTCACGAAGGCGGCGAGCTCGGCTACGCGCTTTCGCATGCCTTCGGCGCGGCCTTCGACAATCCCGATCTCATCGTGGCATGCGTCGTCGGCGACGGCGAAGCCGAGACCGGCCCGCTCGCAACGAGCTGGCATTCGAACAAGTTCCTGAATCCCGTGATCGACGGTGCGGTGCTGCCGATCCTGCAGCTGAACGGTTACAAGATTGCAGGCCCTACCGTGCTCGCCCGCATTCCGCGTGAGGAACTGACACAGCTGCTGAGCGGCTACGGCTATGAGCCTTTCTATGTCGATGCGCAGACTCCTGCCTCGGCGACACACGCGCTGATGGCGAAGACGCTCGATACAGTGATCGAGCGCATCCGGTCGATCCAGAACGAAGCGCGGCGCAATGGCATCAAGTCGCGTCCGCGCTGGCCCATGATCGTGCTGCAGACGCCCAAGGGATGGACCGGCCCGAGGGAAGTCGATGGCGTTCAGGTCGAAGGCAACTGGCGATCGCACCAGGTACCGCTCGCCGGACTCGCCGAGAATCCCGCCCATCTCAAGCAGCTCGAAGAATGGATGCGCGGCTACAAGCCCGAGGAGCTCTTCGACAAGAACGGACGGCTGCTCGAAGACATCCGCAGTCTCTCGCCGCAGGGGCGCCGGCGCATGGGCGACAACCCGCACGCGAATGGCGGCGTCCTGCTGCGCGAGCTGCGCCTGCCGAACTATCGCGAGTACGCGGTGAAGGTTTCGCAGCCGGGCGCGACGACGGGCGAGGCGACTCGCGTACAGGGTGCGTATATCCGCGATGTACTGAAGCTCAACGAGCCGATGAAGAACTTCCGCGTCTTCAGCCCGGACGAAACGGCTTCGAACCGCTGGGGCGATGTCTTCGAGGTCACGGACCGCAACAGCATGGCGCAAATCCTGCCCGGCGATTCAGACATCGCGCACGACGGCCGGGTGATGGAGATGCTGAGCGAGCATCAGTGCGAAGGCTGGCTCGAAGGCTACCTGCTGACGGGGCGTCATGGCTTCTTCAGCTGCTACGAGGCGTTCATTCACATCATCGATTCGATGTTCAACCAGCACGCGAAATGGCTGAAGGTCTGCAACCACATTCCGTGGCGACGACCGATTGCGTCGCTCAACTACCTGCTCACTTCGCACGTCTGGCGCCAGGATCACAACGGCTTCAGTCACCAGGACCCGGGATTCATCGATCACGTGGTCAACAAGAAGGCGCAGGTCATTCGCGTCTGGCTGCCGCCCGACGCGAACACGCTCCTGTGCGTCACCGACCAATGCCTGCGCAGCCGGAATCTTGTGAACGTGATCGTTGCGGGCAAGCAGCCGCAACCGCAGTGGCTCTCGATGGACGAGGCGATCAAACATTGTGACGCAGGCATCGGCATGTGGTCATGGGCATGCTGTGACGACGGCGGCGAACCAGACGTCGTTCTCGCCTGCGCGGGCGATGTGCCAACGCTGGAAACTCTGGCGGCCGTCACTCTGCTGCGCGAATGGCTGCCGTCACTCAAGGTACGCGTGATCAACGTCGTCGACCTGATGACGCTGCAGTCGCCGCGAGAACACCCGAACGGGTTGCCGGACAGCGAGTTCGATGGCCTGTTCACGAAGGACAAGCCGGTGATCTTCGCGTTCCACGGCTATCCCTTCCTGATCCACCGCCTGACCTATCGCCGCACCAATCACGCGAGCATCCACGTTCGCGGCTACAAGGAGGAAGGCACGACGACAACCCCGTTCGACATGACAGTGCTCAACGACCTCGATCGCTTCCATCTCGTCGAGGCTGTCATCGATTTCGTCCCGGGCCTGCGCGAGCGGGCAGCCCATATCCGTCAGCGCGTGCGGGACAAGCTGGTCGAGCATCGTGAGTACATCCGCGTGCATGGAGAGGACATGCCGGAGATCAGGAACTGGAAGTGGAAGGAGTGAAGCGAGCGGGTGAGCGATGAGCGGTGAGCCAGAAAGGAATCGGCGACCGTGCCTCCTTATCCGAATCCCCTCTGCCTCACCGCTCACAGCTCACCGCTCGCAGCCTCCCTTCCCCTTCCCCTTCCCCTCTGGCTCATCGCTCGCAGCTCACCGCTCGCAGCTTTTCCCCTTCCCCCTATGGTCCACCGACGCCGGCGTCGGCTACGCTGGATCCCGGTCCTGAGGCAGCGGGGTGGGACATGAAGCCGATTCTGGCGTGCATCGGTCTGGCATTCGGTGTGATACTGGCCGCTTGCGAGCAGAAGCCAGAATCATCGGCGCAGCCGCCTGCCCCAGCGGCGTCAACTCCCCCGCCCGCAGCGGCGCGCGCTCCTTCGCAACAGCTGCCTGCTCTCTACTCGGGCGTCATCCCCTGCGCCGACTGCCCGGGCATCCGCTACGAGCTCGACCTGCGCGCTGATAACGTCTTTTTCGAGCGATCGACGTACCTTGGAAAGGAACCGAACAATGTGTTCGACGCTGTCGGTCACTGGTCGATGGGCGACGACAAGGTGCTCGGGCTTTTCGGCGGCGGATCGGCGCCGCAGCTCTGGTCGATGGATGACGTCAACTCGCTGCGCAAGCTCGACGTGCACGGCAAGCCGATCGAATCGCAGCTCAACTACACGCTTACCCGGCAGGAAACGTACGCGCCGCTCGATCCGAAGCTCAAGTTGCGCGGCGCGTATCAGTACATGGCCGATGCCGGTATCTTCGAGGAATGCCTCACCGGCCTGAAACTCGCTGTAGCGCAGGAAGGCGACAACGCCGCGCTCGAGGCTGCCTACGCGAAGTCCCGCAAGGAGCCCAGCCAGACGATCCTTGCTTCCGTCGAAGGTCAGATCGTTCGTCGCCCGGCGATGGAAGGTGATCGCATGATCGACACGCTCGTCGTCGAACGGTTCGACCAGCTCTGGCCGAATGAAAGTTGTGGAGCCCGCGGTGTGACGCACGAACTCGAGGGCACGCGCTGGGTCCTCGTCCGGCTCGGCGAAGAAGTCATCACCCTGAAGGAAGGCCAGCGCGAGCTCTCGATCGCGCTCGAATCCAGCGAACATCGCGTCGCCGGCTACGCCGGCTGCAACCGGCTGATCGGCGCCTACGAATTGAACGGCGACCGCATCACCTTCAAGCAGATGGCGCTCACGCGCATGGCCTGCCCGGAAATGAAGTACGAATCTGCGTTCGCGAAGGCCGTCGAAGCCACGCGGGCGTGGAAGATTACGGGACCGCACCTGGAGTTTTTCGACGAAGCGGGAAACGCGATCGCAAGATTCGAAGAAAGAAATCTCTGAACAAAGGAACAACAACAATGCCCCTCAGCAAGAAACTCACCGCCGAGTTCCTCGGCACGTTCTGGCTCGTCCTTGGCGGATGCGGAAGCGCAGTGCTGTCGGCACTCATTCCCGACATAGGCATCGGCATTCTCGGCGTGTCGATTGCATTCGGGCTCACCGTTCTGACCGCGGCGTACGCGATCGGTCACATTTCCGGCTGTCATCTGAATCCGGCGGTTTCCGTGGGCCTGTGCACCGCCGGTCGCTTCCCGGCGGCTCATCTGCTCCCCTACATCATTGCGCAGGTGATCGGCGCGATCGCAGCGGCCGGCGTCATCTACCTGATTGCGTCAGGCAAGGCCGGCTGGACACCGCATGGCGGCCTGGCTTCCAACGGGTACGGCGATCACTCGCCAGGAGGCTATGCGCTGAAGTCGGGCCTCGTGAGCGAGATCGTCATGACCTTCATGTTCCTGATGGTCATCCTCGGCGCGACCGACAAACGCGCGCCCTCGGGATTCGCGCCCATTGCGATCGGCCTGTGCCTCACGCTCATTCATCTCATCTCCATCCCGGTGACCAACACGTCGGTGAATCCCGCGCGCAGCACCGGACCTGCGATCATCGTGGGCGATTGGGCGCTCGCGCAGTTGTGGCTGTTCTGGGTTGCTCCGATCGTCGGTGCCGCGATCGCCGGCTTCGCCTACAAGTCGGTGTTCGAGAAGGAATGATGTAGCCACGCGGCGACTAAGGGCGCCCCGCGGGTGACGCCGCGGGCCGGAAGGTTTCATACTCCGGCCGGACGAACGCCCTCTTCCGTCACTCCCGCGTACGCGGGAGTCCATCCGGGTGCCCGGCATGGATTCCCGCTTTCGCGGGAATGACCAACGAACCTTCATGAACAAAGCCCGACTCCTCACCGTCCCGCTCATCGCAGTGCTCCGCCTGCACTGGATCGCCGTCTGCGTGGTCGTTGGAGTGCTGCTCCTCTATACGCTCGCCGGCTTCTTTCTGGTGCCCTACATCGCGCGCCAGCAGATCGAAAGCTATGTGACTGAAACCCTGCAGCGACGCGTGTCGATCGGCGAGATCCGGTTCAATCCCTTCGTTCTCGATACGAGCATCAGCAACTTCCGGCTCGCGGAAGCCGACGATTCGCCGCTCGTCGCTTTCCGTCATCTCTACGTCAATGTGCAGCTCGCATCGTTGTGGCAGCGGGCCGTGGTTCTGCACGAGGTTCAGCTCTCGGCACCCGACATCAACCTGATCATCGATAGCGGAGGTGCCGTCAACCTGGCGAAGCTGGCGCCGAAATCGACGGAGCCCGAACCGGCGGAGGAGGAATCGACCCGCGTCCACATCGGCACACTCGCCGTGCGCGAGGGCCGCATCGGCATCGAGGACTACACGGCAGCACGGCCTTTCAAGGCGGCGATCACTCCGATCCGCTTCACCCTCAACGATTTCAAGACGGATGCCGGCTTCCAGAACGACTACGAATTCGCGGGAACGACGACAGCGGGTGAGCAACTCACATGGGCGGGACAGTTCACTGTGGAGCCGCTCGGATCTCACGGGCGTTTCAGTGTGCAGGGACTGAAGGTCGCGACGATCGATTCCTACATCTACGACGCGATTCCGTATCGCCTCGCTTCCGGCCAGGCGACGCTGAACGGCAGTTACCAGTTCGCGCTGGACCCGCAGTTCGCGCTCGACATCGCGCTGCCCACCGTGAAGATTCTGGATCTGTCGCTCGCCGAGCGCTCACCGGAAGGCACCACGCCGATCAGGCTTCCCGAAGTCGATGTCCAGGACCTCTCGTTCTCTTACGGAAAGCGGGAGGTCGGACTGAAGAGCGTGGATGTCAAAGGCGCGCAAGTCGATATTGCGCTCGAAGCGGATGGCTCCGTGAGCCTGACGCGAGTCTTTGCAGGGAAGAATCCGGAAGCCACTGCTTCCCCGTCTCCGTCTGCGTCTCCCACGGCATCGGACAAGGGGCCTGAGTGGCGCGTTCATGTCGATACGATCCGGGTTGCCGACGCGACCATTGCCGCCGAAGACCGCAGCGTCTCACCGACCGTGAAGTTCGATCTGCGGCCGGTGCAGCTCACCGTCAATCAATGGAGCACCGATCCGAAGGCGACGCTCCTCGTCGATGCGGACGCGACGATCAATCGAAGCGGGCGGCTGCTGGCCAAGGGCGAACTGAACCTGACACCCGTCACCGCCCGCATGGCGATCGACTTGAAGGAGTTCGACCTGCCGGTGATTCAACCCTATCTCTCGCGAACGACGGACATGACGCTGCACTCAGGGCGATTCGCCGTGAAGGGCGACGTCAGTTATGCCGCGACTCCGGAATCCGCACAGCCCGTGACGTTCAAGGGCGAGATGCAGGCTTCCGATCTGCGCACGACCGATCAACTCGTGAACGAAGATTTCCTGAAGTGGCGTGATCTCGCGGTCACCGGAATCGACTTCTCGCTGCATCCCGACCGGCTGTCGATCGATCGTGTCGTCGCACGTCAGCCTTACGCGCGCGTCGTCATCGCGCAGGACTCGACGCTCAACATCAATAAGGTGCTGCGTTCTGAACCGGCAGTCGAAACCAGAGAGGGCGCGGCTACGCCGTCATCGACGAAGCAAGGCAAGCCCACATCCGACGCCCAGCAGGCGCGCTTCCCCGTTCGCATCCGCACCGTCCAGGTGATCGACGGGTCCGCGAACTTCGCCGACTACTCGATCGAGCCGTCGTTCGCAGTCGGCATCCTGCAGCTCAATGGAGCCATCACTGGCTTATCCTCCGACGCCGCATCGCGCGCGAAAGTGAAGCTCGACGGCAAGGTCGACAAGTACGCCCCCGTCGACATCACGGGCGAAGTGAATCTGTTCTCCGCCGCGCTCTACACCGATCTCGGGATGAACTTCCGCAACATGGAGCTCACCACGTTCAATCCCTACTCGGGTAAGTTCGCGGGCTACAACATCAGCAAGGGCAAGCTCTCGACCGAGCTTCGTTACAAGGTGGAGAACCGCAAGCTGGATGCGTCGCATCACATCGTGCTCGACAACCTGGAGTTCGGCGCGAAGACGGATTCGAAGGATGCGGCGCCGATTCCCCTGAAGCTCGCCATCGCACTCCTGAAGGACCGCAATGGAGTGATCGACGTGAACCTGCCGGTATCCGGAACGCTCGATGATCCGAAATTCAAACTCGGACCGATCATCTGGAAAGCGGTGCTCGGTCTGCTGACGAAGATCGTGACTGCGCCTTTCGCCGCACTGGGTGCGCTGTTCGGCGGCGGCGATGAACTTGCCTATGTCGACTTCGCGCCGGGCACGACCGCACTGACGCCCGCCGAAACTGAGAAGCTGACGAAGCTTGCAAAGGCGCTGGTCGAAAGACCGCAACTCAGGCTCAGCATTCCATTGACTGTGGTGACGGCGCAGGACAGCGAAGCGCTGGCCAGAGCAGCCTTCGATGCGAAGGTGCCGCCGGATGAAAGCGCCGATCCGACGGATGAAAAGGCTCAGCGTAAGCGGATTGCGCAGCTCGAAAAGGTCTACAAGGAGGTCGCGCAGTCGGCGCCGGTCTATCCACCGGAAACCACGACCGAGAAGGGTCCGGACCTCGGCGCGCAACGGCAGTTTCTGGAAAGTGCGCTCCTCGACCGGTTCAAGCCCGATGATGCGGCTCTCACCGCACTCGCCCGCGAGCGGGCCCGGTCAGTTCAGGATGCGCTGCTCGCGAACACGGAGCTGAATCCTGAACGGGTGTTCATCACCGCCGAGCGAACCGAAGGCAAATCGGAAGCCGGCACCGTGAGGATGGAAATGAAGCTGGAGTAGCCCTCCAGTGACATTGACCGAGCATCGCGAAGATGCCAGATTGGCCTTCAGTTCCCGCGGGGCTCCCTCATGAAAGCAATAAAAGCAAGCGCGCTGGCGCTTATGACCGTATTCGCAGCCGTGCTCGTTACGCAGTCGACCATCGCCGGCGACCAGTCCGCCGCTCCCCAGAAAACTGAACAGAAAGCCGAGCAGAAGAGTGAACAGAATTCTGCGCGCTCCGCCTGCCAGAGTTACTGTGACTCAGCCGAAACGAAATGCAGCAGCGAGGTGCGCCGCGCTCGCCAGCAATGCTCGAAGCGCGCAGCGACCGCAGGCCGCGATCCGTTCACGGGACGCAACAACGACTACACGTACTTCTGCGGGTACTTCAATAACGCGGGTGCTTGCGGCGCCGGCAACTACAGCGGTTCATGCCGCACTCGGTTCGCACGCACCTACGGACTGTGTATCGATGCGATCCAGGAGAACATCGCATCGATGCGCTACGACTGCTATCAGACAGAAACGACCGCGCAGCGCTACTGCAGGGACGAGCTGCGGGAGTGCAAGGCGGCGTGTGAATAAAGACGAAGAGCCGGATTTTCCACGGGGATCACGGGGATCCACGGGGAAATGAATGCTCCGGAAACAATGCTTTCCGCCCCGTGGTTCCCCGTGTACCCCGTGGAAACTCTTCGCTCTTCTCTTCCCTCTTCTCCTCACACCCTCTCGATCACCATCGCGATTCCCTGTCCCACGCCGATGCACATCGTGCACAGCGCATAGCGACCGCCTGTCTTCTCGAGTTGATTGAGTGCCGTCGTTGCGAGACGCGCGCCGCTCGCACCGAGCGGATGGCCAATCGCAATCGCGCCGCCGTTCGGGTTCACGTGTTCGGCGTCGTCGGCGAGGCCGAGCTGGCGCATCACCGCAAGCCCCTGGGCAGCGAACGCTTCGTTCAGCTCGACGACGTCGATCTGCCCGATGGTCAGCTTCGCGAGCGAAAGCACTTTCTGCGATGCCGGCACCGGACCGATGCCCATGATGCGGGGCGGCACACCGGCGGTGGCCGTGGCGATCACTCTTCCGCGCACTTTCAAACCGTACTTCGCCGCGGCTGCTTCGCTGGCCAACAGCAACGCGCAGCTGCCATCGTTCACGCCCGATGCATTTCCTGCCGTGACGGTGCCGTCCGGCTTCACGACGCCCTTGAGCTTCGCGAGCGCTTCGATCGTCGTGTCGATGCGCGGATGTTCATCGACCGCGAACTTGATCGGGTCGCCTTTCTTCTGTGCGATCTCGACCGGCGTGATCTCGGTGTCGAAGAATTTGCTGGCGTGCGCACGGCCATAGCGCTGCTGGCTGCGCAGCGCGAATGCATCCTGATCGGCGCGATTGATGCCGAACTCCGCCGCGACGTTCTCAGCAGTCTCCGGCATGGAGTCCACGCCGTACTTCGCCTTCATCAGCGGGTTGATGAAACGCCAGCCGATCGTGGTGTCTTCGATCTTCGCCGTGCGTGAGAATGCGCTGTCGGCCTTACCCATCACGAAGGGAGCGCGGGTCATGCTTTCCACGCCGCCGGCGATCACCAGCTCCGCTTCGCCGCTGCGAATCGCGCGAGCAGCTAGGTTCACCGCATCGAGACCCGAGCCGCAGAGGCGATTGATCGTTGCACCGGGCACTGCGTCGGGCAAACCCGCCAGCAGCGCCGCCATGCGTGCGACGTTGCGATTGTCTTCGCCGGCCTGGTTGGCGCAGCCGTAATACACGTCATCGACCGCGGCCCAATCGACTTTGGGATTGCGGGTCATCAATGCCTTGATCGGGATCGCGCCGAGATCATCGGTGCGGACCTGGGCCAGTGCCCCGCCGTATCGTCCAATCGGGGTCCGGATGGCATCGCAAATGAAGACCTGACGCATGAGAATCACCGCTGTTTCGAGGACGGGCAGTCTACCGCCGCATGGCGGGTACCGACGTGAAAAAGTCTGGAGTGTGGCCGGACGAAAGCAAATCGCCGGGACAACCCCTTCCTAGAACGCTGCATCGCGGAAACATGCGACACTGAATGCCGGACAGGAAGCCTCGATCCCTCTCGCCCGCCAACCGCCATGCAGTCCTCGAACCTCCGCGGCATTTTGTCGATGACCGTTGCCGTGGCCGCGTTCGCGGTCATGGACGTGACGATGAAGCGGCTCGTGGAAAGCTATCCGCCGTTGCAGGTGACGTTCCTGCGCGCCACGGCGTCCTTGCCCTTCCTGCTCATCGCAACCACCTTCTTCGGGCGCTTCAGCGATCTGATTCCGAAGCGGATCGGCCTGCACCTGATGCGCGGATTTCTCGGCGTCATCATGCTGTGGCTGTTCGTCTTCGCGGTGCGCACGCTGTCACTCGCGGATGCGTACACGATCTACATGTCGGCGCCGCTGTTGATCACTGCGCTGTCCGTGCCGATCCTGCGCGAACATGTCGGCTGGCGGCGCTGGGTTGCCATCGTCGTGGGCCTCATCGGTGTGGTGATCGTCCTGAAGCCGACTGGCACGGGCCTCATCACGATCGGCGGCATCGCCGCGCTTGCATCGGCGATCTGCTACGCGATCAGCGCGATCACGATCAAAGTCCTGTCGCGCACGGACTCGGGGCCGGCAACCATCTTCTGGACGCTGTCGTTCATCTCGATCATCAGCGGCGCGATGGTCGCGTTCGACTGGACGCCGCTGCGCTGGGAGCACTGGTACCTGTTCTTCGGCGTGGGCTTGTTCGGCGCCATCGGTCAGCACTTCATCACGCAGGCGTTCCGCCTGGCGTCGCCCGCCGTGGTCGCGCCCATCGAATACACGGCGCTCATGTGGGGAATGCTGTTCGACTGGATTCTGTGGCTGACGGTGCCGAGCTCGCGAATGCTGGGCGGCGCGGCAATCATCGTTGCCAGCGGTCTCTACATCATCTATCGCGAGCGCCTGACGATGTCCGCGACCAAACCCGCAACAGCCCCCAGCCCGGACACCGTGAGTCCGTAGCGCACCCGTCAGCGGTCGAGGCGCTTTTCCATCTTGATGTTGCAGCGGGCGTACTTGCCGCAAAGCGGTTCGTTCACTTCGACGAAGCCGTTCTTGCGATAGAGCGCGATCGCGGGCACGAGCTCGGTCTGCGAGTACAGAACGATGCGTTCATGTCCCCGCTCGCGTGCAACGGCGAGCGCTGTTTCCAGCAGATACTGGCCGAAGCCGCGCCCTTGCCAGCGCTCGTCGACGGCCATCTTGGTCAGCTCGAAGCGATCGGGCGCCTCGAGCTTCAATCCGACGGTTCCGACGACCTCGCCATCGAGCAGAGCGAACAGGATTTCGCCGCCGGGCGCGAGGATGACGTTCTCCGGATCGCCCAGGACCCCCTCGTCGATGGGCTCGACCCGGAAGTACCGCTCGAGCCACGCGATGTTGAGCCGCCTGAATTCGTCGCGGAACGCAGGATCGAACGTCACGACTTTCAGGCCGTCGACGTACGTGCGTACCGTGCGTGATCGCCGGATTGGCGCAGCAGCAAGTTCAGCATTCATTGCGATCTCCCTGTCGACAAGGACTTCGCCACGCGAGCGAACGCAGCAGGTCCCAGGTTCTGAAACAGGACCAGCGATACGCCGAACAGCACGAGCAGCGTCGATATCACGATCAACGTCGTGATCTCTTCGTCGAGCACCAGCGCACCGAGGATCAGCGCGACGACGGGATTCACGAGCGCGTACGTCGTCACTTTCGCTGCCGACACGCGGGTCAGCAGCCACAGATAGCTGTTGAGCCCGATGATGCTGCCGAAGACGATCAGGTAAAGCAGCGCCAGCCACGACGGCAGCGAAACGGCCGACACGTCGAATGTCTGCCACTCCGCATCGAGCACGCTGAGCACGAACTGGAACAGGCCGCCGAAGAGCATCTGTGCGGCAGTGAAGCCGAACACGCCGTCCTGCCGTACCGAACGCTTCTGCCACAGCGTGCCGATGCTCCAGCCCACGACGGCTGCAATCATCGCGACGAGGTAGAGCGGCTCCGCGCTGCCTGTAATCGAGTGCGTGTGCATGACGATCGTCACGACACCGGCGAGCGCGATTGCGGTACCGAAGAGACCCTGTGCGGTCGGCGCACGCTTGCTGAAGAACGCCCAATCGAGCACGAGCACGGTGACGGGCATCGCTGTGACGATCAGCGCCGCGATGCCGGAAGGAATTCCCTGCTGAGCCCAGATCACGAGGCCGTTGCCGATGCCCGCGAGCAGGACGCCGCACAGCATCGCTGCCGGAATGTTCACCGCGGCGAAAGGCTGCGGCGAACGCCAGCGCAGCCACGCATACATCAGCGTGCCGGCGATGAGGAAGCGCAACGCCCCGCTGATGAACGGCGGCAGCGTCTGAATGGAGATCGCGATCGCGAGGTAGGTCGTGCCCCAGATGACATAGATCCCCGCGAAGGCGGCGACGATACCCAGCGAAATCTGCGAAGACTTTTCCATGAGAGTCACTTTGCTACGAAACTGGCAACCAGTACAGATTCAGGTAGACTGACCTCGGACCGACACAGTTTTCACGGACGGGGGTAATCATGTCCGCGCAAGTGCCGTCGCAGGCGCCGCTCCTCTACGAACGTGTTGCGCACCTGGTCGAAACCCAGATCGCGACGGGGACGCTGCGCGCGAACGACCGCATTCCATCCGTTCGCAGCATGAGCCGTGCGGCCAAGGTCAGCGTATCCACCGTCGTGCAGGCCTATGTTCACCTGGAGAACATCGGCCTGATCGAGGCGCGCCCCCAGTCGGGATTCTACGTGCGGCCGCCCGACCCGAAGGTCGTGCCCGAGCCGCGTGCCAAGCCGCTGCGTTCGCGCCGGCCCGCCTCCATCGCGACGGAAATGCTGGATATCTGCCGCGAAGCACTGACCCGCAGCGATATCGTGCCGCTCAACGGAGCGTTCACTTCCCCCGCGCTGTATCCGAATCAGCGACTCAACAATCTCGTCCGTGAAGTGCTTCGCGACCGTCCGCATCACGCGGGCGAGCTCATCATGCCGCCGGGCGATCCGGAGCTGCGCCGACAGATCGCCAAGCGCATGGGACTCGCCGGAGCACCGACGGATCCCGAACACGTCGTCATCACCAGCGGCGCGATGGATGCGATCACACTCTCCCTGCGCGTCGTGTGCCAGCCGGGCGATACCGTGCTGGTCGAATCGCCGACTTACTTCGGCCTCCTGCAGGCCATCGAGTACCTCGGTCTCAAGGTCGTCGAGGTTCCGAATCGTCCTGGCGTGGGCATCGATGCCGACGCGGTTCGCCAGGTCGCTCGCACCACCCGGCTGGCTGCCGCCGTGCTGATGCCGAACTTCAACAATCCTGCCGGGACACTGACGACCGATGACGCCAAGCGCGACATCGTAGCCACGCTCACCGGCATGGAAGTGCCGATCATCGAGGATGATCTGTACGGTGATCTTCACTACGGCAGCGTTCGGCCGACGTCGATGCGCGCCTTCGATGAATCCGGGCTGGTCATCAGCTGCGGATCGGTTTCGAAGACGATCGCGCTCGGTTATCGCATCGGATGGGCGGTCGCGCCGCAGTTCCACACCGAAATCGCGAGGGCGAAATTCTTCGCCTCGGTTGCCTGCCCGACACTGCAGCAACTCGTGCTCGCGCGGTACTACGCAAGCGGTGGATACGACCGTTACCTTCGCCGGATCCGCACCATGCTCTCGACGAACTCGCAGCACTTCATCGACGCTGTGGCGAGGCATTTTCCGGCCGGCACCCGCATTACGCGACCGACGGGCGGTATCGTGATCTGGATCGAACTGCCGCCGAGCGTCGATGGGGCCGAGCTGTTCCGCACGGCGCTTGCAAGCCGCATCGGTATCGCGCCGGGAATCGTATTCTCGGCGAAGGCCGACTATCGCAATTACATCCGCATGAGCTGCGGCCTGCCGTGGTCCGCTGCTATCGATCGCGCGATTGAGAAGCTTGGGAAGCTGGCGAAGGATCGGAGCGGTTGAGGAGTCGGCGAATTCTGAGGACATGCGTCCTCCCTCGTATGGGCTTCCGGCTGTGGGTCCGGCTTTAGCCGGACGTCATGCGAAGCATCGCCTCCGGCGATTACGTCCGGCTAAAGCCGGACCCACAGTCAGATGTCATTCCCGCGTACGCGGGAATCCAGGCTTGTTCAGATGGACTCCCGCTTTCGCGGGAGTGACGCTCACAGCGACGCTGTCGTCGCATCTGCCTGCGCAAGCGCTACCGCGCTGGTGTCAGAAGCGATCTCGCTCACGACCACCTGGCCCCGCGGCGTGGAGGACTCTTCGATGCCTGACGCGATTCCGAGCAGCGCTCCCGCGTTGATCGCAACGGACGCGACGAAAGCAATGACACTCAAACGCTTCATGATGACTCTCCTTGAGGGCGCCGCACCCGGCTGCGCCCGTTAACTTCCAATCAACTCCACCCACGCAGACCGTGCGTGGGAATCACACCCGACAGATCCAGCGAGTCGCCGCGACGTGCTCTCGGCGAGGGCGACCGCTGCTGGTAGTAGTCATCCAGCGCTTCGATCTCCTTGTCGCGAGCCGCCTTCTCCAGCGTCAGCCGATCGGCCTTCAGTTTCGCCAGTACGGTGAACAGGTATTCGTCCATGGCACTCTCCTTCAGGTATGCAAATATCTAATGGAGGTGTAGCGTAGGCCCGCCAATACGACGCGAAAAGCAACTGTTTGGCCTCGTTATCTATGACTAAAACTCATATCTCGTCGATTGTCGAAGCAACGGCTGACGCCCTGCGCGCCACCTCGCTCGGGCACGTGCCGGGCGTCTCGATTCGCCTCCGAACCGGGGCGCCAATCATGGCTGTGTCACTCTTTCCATGCCGTCATCACTGTCTTCCCGCGCGCACGAAACTGTCATGAAAAAAATCCCCGTCGGCCCATTGCGCGCGTTCGATGTCGCAGCGAGAACGCTGAATCTCAGCGCTGCGGCGGAGGAGATGAGCGTCACTCACGCAGCGGTGAGCCGGCAGGTGAAGCAGCTGGAGCAGCGCCTGGGCGTGCAGCTCTTCGAGCGTCTGCCGCGAGGACTGAAACTCACCGCGCATGGAGCGCTGCTCGCGGAAGGCACCCGACAGGCGTTCGATCGGCTCGCCAGCGCAATCGAAGACGTCTCGACGCCCGCGGTGCGCCGCAAGCTCACGATCTCGACGTTTGCTTCGCTATCGGCGCGATGGTTGATGCCGCGTGTGCAGTCGTTCGCCGAACGATTCCCGGACATCGACCTGCAGGTAGTGACGTCGACGCGCCTCGTCGACTTCTCGCGCGAGGACGTGGACATCGCGATCCGCTTCGGCAGCGGCAACTACCCGGGGCTGCACGTCGTGCCGCTCTTCCAGCCGCGCGAGATCATCGTGTGCGCGCCCTCGGTGCTGAAGAATCGCAAGCTCGAGACGCCGGCGGATCTCAAACATTTTCCGCTGCTGCACGACGACTCGTATCAAGGCTGGGAACGGTGGCTGACCGCCGCCGGCATCAAGGGTGTGAACGTGCGCCGCGGCGTCATCTGCGGCGATCGCAACTCGATGCTGCAAGCCGCCCTTGCCGGCCAGGGCGTGGCGATCACCTCAGCCGTATTCGCCGCTGATGAGCTGGACGCCGGCCGATTGGTCCGCGTCTTCACCAATGAAGTCAGCGCCGAATTCGCGATCTACGCGGTATGCCTGCCGCGCCGGCTCGACGATGAACTCATCGCCGGCACGATTGCCTGGCTGCAGTGCGAGGCCACCGACTCAGCAGACGCGCACAGACCGGCACCGTGAAGGAAGGAAGCCAGCTAGCCGGCTAGCCACTAGCAATTAGCCAGAATGAGATAAAGACGCTTCTCTCGCACCGGTGCTTGTCTCCTCTCCTGCTCTGGCTACCTGCTAGGCGGCTAATGGCTAGCCGGCTTCTTTCAATGTTTGGTCTTTTCGCCTTTGCTCTTCTTCTTCAGATCAGCGCGATGGGCTCGCTCGTAGGTCTGGATATCCTTGAACCTTCCCTGTTTGTCGCGAACCGCGTAGAGCTTCTTGCCGGCGGTGCTGCGGTGAGTGGTCCGGGTCGTGGAGGCCATGAATATCTCCTGGACGTTGTATCGAGGCCTCTTCGCAGATACGCCCCCGAACCTCGAGGGTCAATTGCGGAAATCGAGACAGAATCGCGCGGCGTGTCGTTATTCTTTCTTCTTCCCGAAAAGCGCTTCCAGTTCGGCGCGAGCCGTGTCAGCGGCTGACGGTTGCGCAGGCGCAGCTCCGCCGAACAGTGCATCGAGCTGTGCCTTCGCTCTCGCGGCTTCGTCCTGAGGCGAGCTCGAATAGGCATCGGGACGCGGCGTGAAGTAGTCGCAGAAGTTCGCGCGCTCCTTGTCCTTCACTTCCTCCGCGATCGGCTCGCGACAGTGCTTCGCGACGCTCGTGTTGTACCACTCGCACATCTTGCAGACGTGCAGCTCGGCATGACACTTGCGGCACTCCTCGAGCCGCCGCAGCGGCAGCGTGTAATCAGCGAGAGAGTTGCCGCATTTCCAGCAGGTGAGAGACATGGTGACCGAGGTCACGACGGGAACGACGCCCGGAGAAGGTGCGGGCGATCATTCACTTTCTGGCCTTTGCGCCCTTTGCCTCGTGCCCGGTCTCGCCGTGGCTCGAAGCAATCTCATCGTACCCGCGCCCCACGAACTCGATCAGGCACACGCCGTGACCGAACGGATCCGCGAGCATCGCGATCTTGCCCCAATTGTTGGTGCGGACCTGGCCCTCAAGACGGGCGCCGGCGTTGCGGGCCTTGTCGACGGCGGCATCGATGCTGTCGACGACGAAGTCGAGATGAATCGGGGTCCAGTGACGTGCGTACGATCTCAGGTGACGACTCGATGCGGACGCGACCGTACCGTTCGGTTTGGCGAGCAGATAGATGGGTGCGTTGGCGCCCAGCAGTTCGACGGCATCGTGACCGAATCGGCGCCCGACCGTGAGGTCGAGCGCCGTGCAATAGAACTCGACGGCTTTTTTCAGGTCGTCGACATCGATGTTGACCAGGAGCGAGGCCATCTCAGTGCCTCGTGACGACGATCGGTTCGCCGCGCGTGATGACCATCGTGTGTTCGTACTGTGCGGAGCGCGTGCCGGGCGGCCCGAACAGCGTCCAGCCGTCGCTCGCCTGCTCGACCATCGTCGTCCGCGTCGAAAGGAACGGCTCGATGGTGATCACCATCCCCTGGCGAAGCACGCGACGATCGGTGACGTCATAAAAGCCAGGGATGTGCCCGGGTTCTTCGTGCAGCGCGCGGCCAACACCGTGACTGCCGAGGTTGCGGATGATGTTGAAGCGCTCGCGCTTCGCGACCCGCTCGATGGCTTTGCCGATCTGGTTGATGCGGTTGCCGGCGCGGGCCTGACGCATCGCACTCTCCAACGCTTCCTTGGTCGCATCGCAGAGTCTCAGCGAGACATCGTCCGCTGGCGGAACCACGCGAGTGCCGCCTGTGTCCGCGAAGAACCCATCGAGCTCAGCCGACACATCGACGTTGACCACATCGCCCGCGGCAATGCGACGCGCACCGGGAATGCCGTGCGCCGCTTCTTCATTGATGCTGATGCAGGTTGCACCGGGAAATCCGTAGGTAATTTTCGGAGCCGACCGAGCGCCGTGATCGGCGAGCCGCTGCGCGCCGAACGCGTCGAGCTCGGCCGTCGTCATGCCGGGTTCGAGCCGTTCGAGCATTTCATGCAGCACGAGGGAAACGATCCGGCCGATGCGTTGCAGCCCCTCGAGATCGCTCTGGGTTTCGATAGTCATGGATGTCGCGCGGTCAGTGAATGGAGGCGGGAGTGTGCAGGCGCCCGGGGCCGGCGACAAGCGACTCCGGAGGGAGACAACAGAGAAGATTTCACACGGAGTTCACGAAGACCACGGAGGCCCTGAACGAGACTCGGAAGGCATTTTTCCCGGTGAGCTCCGTGAGCTCCGCGTGAAACTCTTGCTTCTTATGCGACTGCCGCCCCGTAGCGGGCATAGAGCTTCGTTTTCCTCTTCGGATCGACGTTCACCTTGGTGATGTCGCCGCCAGCCCATTCCATGAGCTTGGGGTCCATCACCTTGAACCAAAGCCAGGGGATCGCTGCGAGACCGAAGCTGCCGGGATAGCCGCTGGGAAGGCGCGGCAGATCCTTGAAGTCACGTAGCGCCTGGTAGGGACGCAGCGAATTCGCGTGATGATCCGAATGACGTTGCAGATGGAAGGAGATGAGATTCGAATAGATGTGGTTCGTGTTCCACGAGTGCCGCGGCTCGGTCAGCTCATAGCGACCATTCGGCAGCTTCTGGCGCAGCAGCCCGTAGTGCTCCACGTAGTTGGCCTGCGTGAGACCGTACCACGCATACACATGATGAATGATCAGGAACGGCAGCAGCACCCAGCCGAAGATCGCAAGCAAAGCGACGCCGACGATCAGCGTCAGGCCCCACGACTGCAGCACGTCGTTCTCCAGCGACCACGTGCTCTTGCCCATCTTCTCCAGTCGCTCCTTCTCGAGCTTCCATCCTCGACTGAAAGCACCGGGAATTTCCCGCAGGACGAACCGATAGATGCTCTCGCCCATGCGCGCGCTCACGCAATCTTCCGGCGTCGCCACGTGCACGTGATGACCGCGGTTGTGCTCGATGCAGAAATGACCGTAGCCGACTAGCCCGTTCACGATCTGCGCCGCCAGCCGATCCGACTTGTTCGACTTGTGGCCCAGCTCATGCCCGATGAGGATGGCGCCGGCACTGGAGAATCCCGTCCCCAGCGTCATGACCAGGTACGCCCACCACGGCAGACTCTGCGTACCGAGGAACCATGCGACGACGAAGAAATCGATGTACAGCAGCGCGATCGCTACATACAGCAGGTAGCGGTAGTAGTTGTCCTTCGACATGAGAGGAACGACTTCCTCCGGCGGGTTGTGCGTGTCCTCGCCGAAGATGGCATCGAGGAGCGGCACCAGGATGAAGGTGTACGCCAGAGGAAAGATCGTCGCGAGCGCGTTGCCGCCCAGGGCGAAGTAAAGAGCAACGCCGATCATCGGAATGCAGGGTCCCGTCAGCGACGCGAACCACAGGTAGCGCTTGCCGTCGATGTAACGAATCGTGGTGCCGTCGGCGGCTTGAGCGACGAAAGACATGGTGGACCCCCAGTGACCAGTCAACGGAGTTTACGTCGGAGTGCGGACGGGGCCTACTGGCGGATGGCAGGTCGATCAGGAGCGGTGCAGCAAGGAGGGACTGCGAGCGATGAGCCACTGAGCCATCTAGCCAAATCCGTCATTTCCCGCGCACGCGGGAATCCATTCCGGACCCCGATGGACTCCCGCCTGCGCGGGAGTGACGAACCTCGGGCTGCTGCCCGATTCCGGAATCGCCTGGCGGCGATGACGTCCGGCTGAAGCCGGACCCACAACAGAGCCCCCGCTTCTGCCATCTCCCTCTGGCCAGCCGCCAGTAGCCAGTGGCCAGTCGCCAGTAGCCCCTTCAGAGAATATCTCCCATTCCCCGAACCCCGCAGATCCTGCCCCCGCCTTGTGCCACCCTAATCCCCATGAACACCACTCCCCTTCGTCACGAGACGCCGGCTTCCCGCCCGGTTGCGCGGGTAATCAATGCCTTGAGTACGCTGGAAGGCGGTGGCTTTCCGGTTCGGCGGCCGTTTCCGATCCAGGGATTCAGCCATTTCGACCCGTTCCTGCTGGTCGACCACCTCGGGCCCGTGGAATGGAAGCCGGGCACCCCGATCGGGGCGCCGGACCATCCGCATCGGGGCTTCGAGACGGTCACCTACGTGCTGGCCGGCGAGAACGAGCACCGGGACTCCTTCGGCAATACCGATGTCCTGCGGCCGGGCGACGTCCAGTGGATGACCGCCGGCGCCGGAGTGATTCACGCGGAAATGCCGACGCCGGAGTTTCACCGGAAAGGTGGGCTGCAGCAGGGCTTCCAGATCTGGGTGAACCTGCCGGCCAAGGACAAGATGATGACGCCTCGGTATCAGACGCTGCGTGCGAGCGAGATCCCGCAGGCGAAATCGCCGGATGGGCTGGTTCACGCGCGAGTGATCGCGGGTGAATCGCTGGGCGTGAGTGCAGCGATCGACACGCGAGTGCCGATTCAGATGCTGCATCTGACGATCGCGCCGGGCGGTTCGCTGCTGCAGTCCGTGCCCGCCGCCCAGAACGGCATGATCTATGTCTTCAAAGGCACCACGCAGATCGGCGACGAAAAGCGTGATGTCAGCGAAGGCCAGGCCGCGCTGCTGGGAAGCGGCGACACCGTCTCGATCAGCGTTCCTTCGGAGGCGAAAGAGTCAGCGGAAGTGCTGCTGCTTTCCGGCCGCCCGCTCAACGAACCCGTCGTACGCTATGGCCCGTTCGTGATGAACACCCGCGAGCAGATCGAGCAGGCGTTCGTGGATTATCAGAGCGGACGGTTTGGGGTGATACCGGAAAGAAGCCGTTAGCTGGTAGCCGGCTAGCGGGTAGCCAGAAGTTCGTCACTCCCGCGTACGCGGGAGTCCATCAGGGTCGCTCCGCTTGTGGGTCCGGCTTCAGCCGGACGTCATGCCGATAGGCACTCTTTGCGCTTGCGGGTCCGGCGTAGCCGGACCCCAGCGAGACATGCCTGTCGGCATGACGTCCGACTAAAGTCGGACCCACAGGGAGACAGCCCTCTGGCTAACAGCTCACGGGCTAGTCGCTAATAGCTTTCCTGTTGTCATCCGGAATCCGGTCGATCAGCTTGTTGTACGGATCGATGCCGACTTCGTAGGGCTCCTCGTCCACGACGACCTTGATCCGCTTCGTGTCGGCCGTGATGTGCTGCTTCTCGAGAAAGAGCACGCGTTCGTTCTCTTCCTTGTCGCCCTCCTTGCGCGCGAACACTCCGACATCCATCCAGTCATCGACCGGCAGATCCGTTTCGCGACCGGCGCCGTCGGCTTCGCGCTTCACGGTTGCGACATCCATCGTGACTTCGTACTTGCCGTCGGCGAGCTTCGTCACCTTCGCATCGGTCACCTTGTTGTCGTACAGGATGATCTTGGCGAACAGTTCATCGAGGAGCTCGTGCTTCCCGGGTGGCGTCTCGGCACGAATGTAGTCGAGCAGCTCGTTCGTCGTGGTGAACGGCGGTTGCTCGAATGACTTGTCGCGCAGGAAGTTCGCCAGCGCGCGGTTCAGGTTCTCCTCGCCGATTTCATCGCGCAGGCGATAGAAGATCAGCGAGCCCTTCTGGTAGTGGACATACGGCTGGTCTTCGACGCGCATCAGCGGCAGCTCTTCGACGAGCTCGCCCCCGCGACCGCGCAGGTAGCGGTCGAGCTCGTACTTGAGGAACTTGCGCATCTTCTCGCGTCCGTATTCCTTCTCCATCACCATCATCGCCGAGTACTGCGACAGCGATTCCGTCAGCATGCCCTGGCCCTGCATGCCTGCGCCGATCACCTGGTGCGCCCACCATTGATGCGCGACTTCATGCGCGGTCACGTAGAAGACGTAGTCGACGTTCTCGGGTTTGCGCAGGTCCGCGATGAATCCGATCGATTCCGAATACGGGACGGTGTTTGCGAAGCTCTGTGCAAACCTCGCATAGCGTGGGAACTCGAGGATCCGCATCTGCTTGTGCTGGTATGGCGAGAAGTTCTCGGTAAAGTAGTCGAGCGACTTCTTCGTGCCATCGATCATGCGATCGATGTTGTAGGGGTGCTTCGCGTCGTAGTAGACCTCGATCGGCAGGCCCTTCCATTCGTCGCGCTTCACTTCCCAGCGCGCGGACAGGTAGCAGAAGAACGGCAGCATCGGCTGGTCCATCTTGTAGTGGAAATAGCGGCGGCCGTTCTCGGTCCATTCGCGCTGCAGGTACCCAGGCGCCAGCGCGATCTGATCCTCGCTCGTGCTGACCGTCGTTTCGAAATTGATCCAGTCAGCGTCGGGGAATCCCATGTCCTTGCGGGCGGCTTCGTCTTCGAGCTTTGCCATGCGCGGCACGTCGCCGAGCCCGCGCTTGCGCCGTTCATTACGATCGATGAGCTGTGCACCCTCGTTGTAGCCGAAGTGCGGGAACATGCCCATGCTGTTGAAGAACGTGCCGTTGTAGTTCAGCACCGACCGCATGTCGCCGGCACCGCTCGAGGGCGGCAAGCCATCGTTCGTGAACCCGTGCTCGGCGCGCGCGATCGTGAACTCGAAATCCGCAGCGGCGCCGGGATCGAGCGGGGTTCGCAGTTTCAGCAGACGATACCCCGCCAGCGGATCCTCCTTGAGGATCGCCGCGTCCGCGAGCCGCCAGCGAATCAGCTTGACGCGCGGATCGAGGAGAAGATGCAGTTCCTCGATCGGCCGCGAGGTCTTGTTGATCAGCCGGTAGTGACCGCGAATCTCGACGCGCCGCTCGGACGGAAAGATGTCGACATCGGCCTTCACATCGACGATGCGCGGCTGGGGAACATCCTTGAGCTTGCGGTACTCGCGCTCGTAGTGCGCGAGCCGGTCGAACGCAACATCGGACGGCAGGTACTCGTTGACGACGCTCGTGTTGTAGTAGATCCAGCCGCCCACGCCGATGAAGGCAAGTGCGAGCCCGGCGAGCAACGCCGAAGGCGCGCCGCGCAGATTGTTGCGGGCCATGTTCAGCCGGCCGCGCCACGACGGCGCCACACCGCGGACCCAGAAAGCAGTGCCGACCACGACGAGCATCGTCGTGAACAGCGCCCAGTAGAGCTGGAACCACGCCCAGCCCGCGATGAAGTGCCCGTAGCCGTTCATATCGGAGTACGGCGTGTCGGGGCCACTGGCGAATCGATAGAGATTGTTCTCGAGATGCATCGGCGGCATCGCGATCTGCATGATGATCACGACGACGTACAGCAGGTAGCCGACCACCTTGTTGTTGCTCACGACCTGCAGCACGACGGCCGCCGCCCCCATCAGAATGAACTGCGCGGAGAGCACGAAAAGTCCGCGCACGTACAGGTCGAGCTCGAGATTCGTGTAGCCGCGCAACAGCTGAACAATGATCGAGATCACCGCGCCAAGCAGCATGAACACGACGACTACCGCAGTCAGCGCGCCGATCTTCGCGAGAATCGGTAACCAGTTCGGTACAGGCAGTGTGTCCGTAAGTTCGGCGAGCTTGACGCCGCGCTCGCGCCAGACGAGCTCGCCGGCATAGAAGCCGACGATCAGGATCAGCAGGAACAGGTAACTGCCCTCGATGAGCCTCAGCATGACCGAAGTCACGGGCAGCACTGCCGTGCCGAAGAGCTGATCCAGCCCGACAGAGCCGCCGCCCAGATTCAAGGCACCGAAGGCGAGCAGCACGAGGAACGGAATGCTCTTCAGAACGCCGATCGTATCGAAGCGCAGCTGACGCCAGAATTGTCCGACCGTCGTCGACACGGTGAACGACCGCGCAGGCAGTGCCGCTGGTGCGACAACGACCGGCACAGCGGCAGCTACCTCGGCCTGTTTCTCGCGCTTCGCGCGCGCCTTCTTACCGCCACGCAGCCGCTGCGGCTTGAACAGCGCAAAGGTCAGAGTCAGCAGCACCGCCGACACTGCGAGCCAAACCGCGCGATTGACGAGCAGGTAGTTCGTCAGCTCCGGTAGTTGTGCGTTGCTCTCGATCGCGGACCAATAGCGCATCGTCCTTTCCAGGGCTCTCGATCCGAATGGATCGAGCAACGAAGCGATGGCGTCGTACTGCATGTCCTGCGCCAGCACGTTGGCGACCAGCCACAGAATGAAGAAGGCAATGACGCCGAGGTAGACCGACATCAGGTTGCGAGCCGTCACCGCGAGCAGGCTCAGCATTGCCGTCATGAAGATCAGGTTGGGGATCACGATGACCGCGAAGGACCAGAGATGCGGAGTCAGTGAAAACGGGCCCAGCTTCGCAGGATCGACCCAGGGCATCGCCGCACCGAGGAACAGGCCCCCGCTCGTGAGCACGAAGATAGCGAGTGCGGCAACCATGCCCGCGAGGACACGACCCGCGAGATAGGCACGCGGCTTCATTGGTGATGAGAAGAACAGCTCATCGGTGCCCAGCTCGAAATCGCGCAACAGCGGCTGAGCGATGAAGAACGTCACCACGAACAACCCCAGCAGGCTGAAGTTGATGAACATGTTCACGATCACGCCCGGCGCGTTGCGATTCACATTGCCGATCGCGCCGCCGAGCTGGATGAAATCAGAGCTCGTCGCACCGAAGGCGAAGAGAGCGAACAGGAGACCCGCGACCCACAGCAGCGGCGATCGCAATTGCTGGCGCAGATCGAAGCGGAAGAACTCAGCGAGCATGGTTCGCGCTCGCGACGCCGTGCTGACGCAGGCGATGGAAATACACGTCCTCCAGATCCGGATCGATCGAGTCGAAGCCGGGCTCCGGCGCCGCATCGTTGTAGACATGAATGAGCGGCTGGCCCGCGATCAACCGCGTCGAAAGCACGGTGAAGCGCTGCTGATACTCGGTGAGCTCGGCTTTCGGGACGATCCGGCTCCACACGCGCTCGCGCATCGCGGCGATCGCCTCGCGCGGCTCGCCGCTCATCAGCACTTCCCCCTTCGAGATGATCGCCATGCGCGGACACAGATCCGCCACGTCTTCGACGATGTGCGTGGAGAGAATCACGACCACCTGCTCACCGATCTCGGCCAGCAGATTCAGGAATCGATTGCGCTCTTCCGGATCGAGACCCGCCGTCGGTTCATCGACGATCACCAGGCGTGGATCGCCGATCAGCGCCTGCGCGATACCAAAGCGCTGGCGCATGCCGCCGGAGAACGTTCCGAGCTTGCGCTTGCGCACATCCCACAGGTTCACCTTGCGCAGCAGCCCTTCGACGACATCCTTGCGTTCCCCGCGTTTCACGAAGCCCTTGAGCACGGCGAAGTGATCGAGCATGTCCTGCGCGCTGACCTTCGGATACACACCGAAATCCTGCGGCAGATAGCCGAGCGTGCGGCGGATGCGATCCTTCTGGTTCACCACGTCGATGCCGTCGAACGTAATGGTCCCCGAGTCCGGATCCTGCAGGGTCGCGATCGTTCGCATGAGCGACGACTTGCCGGCGCCGTTCGGGCCGAGCAGACCAAACATTCCCGCGGGGATGTCGAGCGACACGCCGCGCAGCGCAGCGACACCGTTGCTGTAGGTCTTGGAGATATTGCGGATCGCAAGCATGGGGACACCGGTCAGAAGGGGTGACGGGGTAGCGCGATGACGGAATGACGGGCCAGGCCGCCTTGCGGCAGCCTGGCCGGAAACACGGAATCAGTCGAGGGGCGTGAACCGAGAGAACAGTTCGGCGATTTCCGGCACGAAGCCGGCGGGACTGCTGTGAGCGGAATCAATGGCGACCTGCGACGTGGGTTCTCATCAGGTCCATGAGAACCCCGTGCGCGTGCTTTTGTTACAACAAATCGGGTTGCACCCAGCCGGGCGTTACAGTGTCGAATCCTGCCTCACGACCTGGCGGCCATTGGCGCTCACGCTGCGGTCGCGCAGATCGAATTCCAGCAGCTGGGCTTCGATCTTCTTGCCTTCGAGAAAATAGTAGATCAGGAACGCGAGGCCAATCCCCAGCGGCACGAGTCCGGCGATCGAGGGGGTGTCGCCGTCCATCGCCATGCCGACGACCATGGCCAGGCCGATGAAGAACCACACGAGGCCCGCCTGCAGGGAAGAGCGGCGACGACGCGGGCTGCCGCCATCGATCAGCTCGATCGGCAGCGCCGGGATATCCATGCCGCGCTCGATGGCTGCCATGCGCTCTGCGTGATGCAGCTCCATGAAGCGACGGCGCTTGCGGTAGTTGAGAATGATCCACACGATGGCCGGGATGAAGCCGACGCCGAACGTGATGGCGACGATGGGGACCAGATCCGACAACATTGTTGAAATGCCTCTTGGGTGAACGCGAGTATGTGCGAGTGAGACTTCAGACGCAGCGTCCTTCCCCAGGGTTGCACGGCCATCCACGACAAGCGTTCACGAGCTCGACCTATAGAGATGCGGGGGCCCGGACCTGACGCCAGGGGATCATCGGTCGATGGCGGCCAGCGGCCGGTAGACGGAGGCTCGGGAGCCCGGGTCGGCTGCTAGAGTGCCGACCCATCTGGTGGGGCCTTACATAAAAGATCCCGGCGCAACCTTTTCCGCCCGAGCAACGTCACAAACCTCCAATGACTTTGGCAGCCGCCCCCCAAGCCGACGCCGATGTCCAGGCGCTGCTCCAGGTCAAAAAGTACCGCGAGGCTTTCTCGCTGCTGTTGCCGAGGTACCGGGACAAGGTTTTTCGCTTGACATTCAGTATGTTACGCAATCACGCCATGGCCGAGGACACGACTCAGGATGTTTTCCTGAGGATCTGGCGTGCCCTGCCGGGGTACGCGGGACAGTCCTCACTGTCGACGTGGATCTACGCGATTTCGCGCAACGCTTGCCTGTCCGAGCTGCGTAAAAAGCGGCCCACTGTCTCCATGGACGGTGACGAGGACGAGTACGACGCCGAGGTTGCCGCCCTGGCTGCCCCCGACCCGGACGACTCAGCGACCGTCAGCGTCACCCAGATGCTCGACAAGCTGCCCGAGCGTTACCGGCAGGCGGTCACGCTCTTCTACATGGAAGACAAATCTTACGAGCAGACAGCCGAAAGCCTCGGCCTGCCCCTGGGCACGGTCAAAGCCTTGCTTCACCGCGCCCGCAAGCGCCTAATCGAACTGACGCGCGAGTCCGAAACCGACCAGTCTGAATCCGCGTTGGATGCGTAGTTTTCCATGGCCACTCAACCTTCATCGCCGCAACAGATTCTCGAGCACCAGCTCGACTGGAACGATCGTCTGCAGGACTGGCTCGATGGCGACATCGATGCCGCCGATCGCGCGGC
The DNA here is from genome assembly GCF_014202975.1 of Povalibacter uvarum. GTDB lineage: Bacteria > Pseudomonadota > Gammaproteobacteria > Steroidobacterales > Steroidobacteraceae > Steroidobacter > Steroidobacter uvarum. The sequence continues at coordinate 55,038 of NZ_JACHHZ010000005.1, read as the reverse complement.
CGTCGAATCGCATCTGGGCGGCTGCGACATCTGCCAGCAGCAGATGGCCGCACTCGAAAGGATCGATGAAGCGCTGTTCAGCGCCGCGCCCGCACCCGAATTGAACGCTGCGTTCGACGACGAGCTGTTCGCGCAGATCGATGCCATCGACGAAACGAAGCGCGCCGCTGCGCGTCAGCGCGTCGAGGAAGAACTGCAGGAAAACCTGCGTGCCCTGTCGCGAAGCTGGCGCCGTGCGCTTGCCTTCGTCATCCCGGGCGTCGTGGGCGGCATCGTGCTGGCCTTCGCACTCGCCGGCTACTTCGATACGTCAGGACTCGCCGGCAAGATCGCAGCCGAAGGCGCGAGCATCGGCGGCAATGCCAGCACCATTCAGACTGCCCTCATCGCCATGATCGGCGCCGGCATCGGCGGCCTGCTGGCGGGGTGGCTGGCCAAGGTCGCGGACTGAGGAAGGAGAGACCCCGGAGAAGATTTTCCACGGGGAACACGGGGTTCCACGGGGGCAAGACATATCTACAAGGAAGCGTCACCGCCTCCTGGATATCATTCGGAAACTCGTGCTTCTGAGCTCTTCTCTGCCCAGTGCTCCCCGTGTCCCCCGTGGAGAATCTTCCTTCTTCTCCGCCCTCTGACCGGACATGGCCGCCCAAGGCGACTAAGATACGCGCCGCTCTCCAAGGCTGGCGAACCCAAGAAAAATCATGCGTTCGAGTGCTGCTCCAGAGGCCGCGGGCGATCATCCCGCCGCGGACCGCAAGCTCGTCCTCACCGCGCTCGGCGTCGTCTTCGGAGACATCAGCACCAGCCCGCTCTACGCACTGCGTGAGTGCTTCAGTCCCGATCACGGAATCGGAGTCAACAGCGAGAACGTCCTGGGACTGCTGTCGCTGATTCTCTGGTCGCTGATCCTCGTGATCTCGGTGAAGTACGTGACGCTCGTGCTGCGTGCGGACAATCGCGGCGAAGGCGGCGTGCTTGCGCTGAGTACGCTGCTGTCGAATGCGAGTCGCGACTGGCGCGTGTGGGGCCCCATCAGCGCCGTTGGGTTGTTCGGTGCCGCGCTTTTCTTCGGCGATGGATTCATCACGCCGGCGATTTCAGTGCTCAGCGCCATGGAAGGACTCACCGTCGCGACGCCGCAGCTCGAGCATTTCGTCGTGCCCGGGGCCATGCTGATCCTGTTCCTCCTGTTCCTGATGCAGAAGCGCGGCACGGGCGCGATGGGCCGACTGTTCGGCCCGATCACACTCGTGTGGCTTGCGACCCTCGCGCTGCTCGGGGTGCGCTGGATCGTCACCGAGCCGGGTGTGCTGCTCGCGATCAATCCGGTTCACGCGGTGATGTTCTTCGTTCACAACGGTGTCGCGGGCTTCCTCGTCCTCGCTTCCGTGTTCCTCGCCATCACCGGCGGCGAAGCACTTTATGCCGACATGGGTCACTTCGGCCGCTCGCCGATCCGGCGCGGCTGGTTCTGGATCGTGCTGCCGGCACTCGTGCTCAACTACTTCGGGCAAGGCGCGCTGCTGCTGCAGAATCCGAGTGCGATCTCGAACCCGTTCTACTTGCTTGCGCCCAGCTGGCTGCTGCCGTTGCTCATCATGCTCGCAACCGCGGCTACTGTGATCGCATCACAGGCCGTGATCTCCGGTGTGTTCTCCGTCACCCGGCAAGCGCTGAACCTGGGGTACCTGCCGCGCCTGCGCATCGAGCATTCGTCGGAGCACGAGATCGGCCAGGTGTACGTGCCGATGGTGAACTGGGTGCTGTTCATCGGCACGATGACGCTCGTGCTCGCCTATCAGTCATCGAGCGCGCTCGCTGGCGCATACGGCATCGCGATTTCGAGCACGATGCTGATCGACGGCATCCTCGTCATCATGTTGCTGAAGGTGCGCAAGGAACCACACTATCGGTTCTATATCGCGGTACTCGCGTTCATCGTGGCCATCGAGTTCGCGTTCTTCGCGGCAAACACATTCAAGCTCGACGACGGCGGCTGGCTGCCGGTCGCGGCGGCAGTCGTCGTCTATATATTGATGAGCACGTGGCAGGAAGGTCGCCGCACTCTGAACTGGCTGATCGCTCGCGAACAGATGCCAGTCCACGATTTCCTCGCGCTGCTGCAGAAAGATCCACCGCACATCGTGGAAGGCACAGCGGTGTATCTCGCGAGCGAAGCCGGCGGCATGCCGCGCGCGCTGCTCAACAACCTGCGATTCAATCGCGTCCTGCACGAACGCAACATCCTGCTGACGTTCGTGCGCCCCGAGTCGCCGTACGTGGCGCCGGAGGAGCGTATCGAAGTGCAGACGCTCGCCCCGAACCTGTGTCGCGTGATTGCACGCTACGGCTTCATGGAAACACCGAACGTCGTCGCCACTCTGCGCGCCGCCGAGGAGAAGGGGATCGAATACCAGGCCGAGTCGACGGTGTACGTCGTCGGCCGCGAGAACCCGGTATTCGCAATCGGCTCCGGCATGCCGCTCTGGCGCAAACGCCTGTTCGCCTTCATGGGCCGCAACAGCCAGCTGGCGGCGATTCACTTTGGCGTGCCGACGCACAGACTGCTGGAGGTCAGTAGTCTGGTGAAGCTGTGAGAGAGGGCTGCGAGCGGTGCGCCAGATGGAGGAACCCGTCTTCCGGTTCCGGCTCATAGCTTGTAGCTCACCGCTCATGGCCTCCTGCCCTCTCCTAGTGCACCCTCGCCGCGCCCTGCACCGCCGTGTGCTAGTTCAACAAATCCGCCATCTCGAGCACCGACTTCGCCACATCTCCCATACGGCGGTTGCGTTCCATCGCCATGCGACGGAGCGTGTGATACGCCTCGTCTTCGCTCAGGTTGCGGGCCTTCATCAGCAGGCCCTTGGCGCGCTCGACAAATTTGCGTTCGGTGAGTTTCTGCTGGGCGACGGAGAGCTCGCTGCGCAGGTCGGTCATCAGTTCGAAGCGTGCGAGCGCGACCTGGAAAATCGCAGGGACGCGCGCCGCGTTCAGCCCATCGACGACGTATGCCGCCGCACCGGCGCGAACCGCCTGGCTGATGGTCTGTTCTGAAGGATCCTCGGAAAAAATCACGAGCGGCAATGGCTTCTCGCCCATGGCATCGATGATGCGATCGAGCAGATCGATCTTCGGTGAATGGGTTTCCAGGACGATCGCATCGGGACGCGCCTGCTCCATCGCGGACGGCAGCGGACCATCCGGCGCAGCGACGTTCGCCGTTTCATGACCCGCCAGCAACAAGCCCCGGCGCACGATGTCCGCTCGTTCGGACGACTCGGCAATGACCAGTACACGCACGATGGGCGATCCAGTGGTTGGGATAGCCGGAGGGGTGCAAGGAGGATGCCAGGGGGGCTACGAGCGGCGAGCTATGAGCGGCGAGCCAGAATCGGAGGGGACGCAATGAGCGGCGAGTGGTGCCAGAGGCGAGGCTTCTTGATCTGGCTCGCAGCTCACCGCTCGCCGCTCATCGCTTCCTATTCCGCTTCCAGCCGTGGACCCGGATCAATAAACGATCTCGCCAACCCCACAAACGCGGGCAGCGGCGACCGAATCAGATACACCGGCACCGCGCTCAGGTACTCCGCGTATCGGCCCTTGTCCTCGAAACGATCACGGAAGGGCGAAGATTTGAACAATCGGCCCAGGTGCGGGACGACACCGCCGCCGATGTAGAGGCCGCCGACTGCACCGAGGGTGAGCACGAGGTTGCCCGCCATCGTGCCGAACAGGGCACAGAACATGTTCACGGCTTCGAGGCAGCGGGCGCAGGAGCCTTCGCTCGCGCGGCGCGTGATTTCTTTCGGCGTCAGTGCGTCAGGGACTTTGCGTTCGATCACGCTGATCGCTTCGTACAGGTTCACGAGGCCGGGGCCCGAGATCACGCGTTCGGCGGAGACATGCGAGAAGCGCTGATGCAGTTGCCGCAACACGGCCATCTCGCGCTCGTTCATCACTGACAGCGTCGCGTGACCGCCCTCGCCTTGCAGCGCGATCCAGTGCGAGCCCGAGGGAATGAGTCCCGAAACGCCGAGCCCCGTGCCGGGGCCGATCAATCCGATCGCCGCGTTCGGTACCGGACGACCGCCACCGATCGGTTCGAGCTCGCTCTCGGGCAGGTGTCTGACGGCCATCGCGAGCGCAGTGAAATCGTTTAGAAAGATGAGCCGCGAAAAACCAAGCTGCTGCCGCACGCGGGCGGCGGAGAACTGCCACACGTGATTGGTCATGCGAATGATGTCGCCGGTGATCGGGCCGGCAATCGCAACCGCGGCTTCGACGGGGCGTTTGCCCTTCTGCGCCGCACCGACCTGGGTCAGGTAGTGTTCGGCGGCGGAAACGAAATCAGGATAATCGGCGCAGGCGAGGACGATCTCATCCCGATGCGACTGACCCTCGAGCAGGGCGAAGCGTGCGTTGGTTCCGCCGATGTCTGCGATCAGCCGCGGCGCACTTTCAGGGCGACCAGTAGACATCAACCGGCACCTCTTTCTGATGCAGGACGGCGCGCACCGGCAACTCCGCGGTTGATCCGGGCATTCGTGCCCGCTGATAGACGTGCCACTTGGCTTCCCCCTCGATGTGCAAAATTATCCGTCGTGCATCCAGCAAAGCCGCGAGATTGAGGCTGACCCGCGCATGCGGCGCCTTCAGCGCATTCACCGCGACACATCCCGGCGGCGCGCTGGGATCCAACGCGCGGGCCAGGGTCATCGATCCGGGAAAGAGCGAGGCGGTGTGTCCGTCCTCTCCCATTCCCAGCAGGACCACATCGAACGGCCGCGGCACGCGACTCAGTGCGCGCCATGACCAGTCCGCCCCGGCTTCCGGCGTCGGCGCCGGATTCTTCAATCCCACGAAATGCGCATCGGCGGCCAGATCCTTGCCCAGATGCTCACGCATCATGCGCTCGTTGCTTTCTTCCGCGGTCGTCTCGACCCAGCGCTCATCCGCCAGCGTCACCCAGACCTTGGACCACTCGAGCTTTTCCGTTCGCAACTGCCCGAAGAGCTTGAGCGGCGTGCGCCCACCCGACACGACGAGACTCGCCGCCTTGCGCACACCGATCGCTTCCTCGAGATCGACGCGCAATTCCCCCGCCAGCGCATGCGCCAGCGCCGTCGAATCAGGAAAGCGGTGTTCGTGAACCCAGCGGGAAGGCATGTCGGAGAAGCGGTTGGCGGTCAGCGGTTGGCGGTTAGTAAGAGGCAGAGCTTACGCGATCACTGGCGGCAAAGCTTAGCGTGCCCGGCCAGATCCGCCGGTTTCCTATTCTGAACCAACCGCCAACCGCCAACCGCTAACCGCTAACCGCTAACCGCTGCTCCTAAAGCTCATTGCTCCACGCAAACCCATCCCGCCCGATCAACGCGCTGGCCGCAGCGGGTCCCCAGCTGCCGGCGGTGTAGGACTTCGGTGACTCACCATATTGTTCCCAGGCTTCGCGGATCGGATCGATCCACTGCCAGGCGGCGTCCAGTTCGTCACGGCGCATGAACAGAGTGAGGTTGCCCTTGATCACGTCGGTCAGCAGGCGCTCGTACGCGTCGAGCATCCGGGTCTTGAACGTCTCGCTGAAATCCAGGCCGAGGCTGACCGGCTTGAGGAACATGCCTTCGCCTGGATTCTTCGCCAGCACGCTCAGCGTGATGCTCTCGTCGGGCTGGAGCTGAATCACGAGCCGGTTCAGGGAATGCGGTTTGTCGGGGCGTTCGTAGATCGACAGCGGAATGTCTTCGAACGTGATTGCGATTTCGGACAGCTTCTCCTGCAGGCGCTTGCCCGTGCGCAGATAGAAGGGCACGCCGGCCCAGCGCCACGAGTCGATCTCGCATTTCAAGGCGACGAATGTTTCGGTGGAGCTGCCCGCGGGCACGTCTTTCTCGGCGAGATAGCCGACGACCGGCGCGCCATTCACCGCGCCCGACTTGTACTGACCGCGAACCGTCTTCGCGAGCACCTCGCGGCCGCTCATCGGACGCAGCGCGCGCAGCACCTTGAGCTTCTCGTCGCGCATCGCATCCGGATTGCCGGATTGCGGCGGCTCCATCGCGATGATGCAGAGCAGTTGCAGCAGGTGGTTCTGGACCATGTCGCGCAACGCACCGGTCTGGTCGTAGAACCCGGCGCGACGTTCGACACCGAGGTTCTCGGCGACGGTGATCTGAACATGCTGGATGCGGCCCCGCTTCCACAACGGCTCGAACAGCATGTTGCCGAAGCGCAGCGCCAGCAGGTTTTGCACCGTCTCTTTGCCGAGATAGTGATCGATGCGGAAAATCTGTTGTTCGGTGAAGATCGCGCCGACGCGCTCGTTGATCAGAGCGGAGGATGCACGGTCGTGGCCGAGCGGCTTCTCCAGCACGACGCGGGAGCACGACGTCACCAGGTTGTTACGGGCCAGTCCTTCGCAGATCGGCGCAAACAGATCCGGAGCCGTCGAGAGAAAGAATGCGCGCTCGCACTTCTCGCGGCCATTGAACGACTCGGCGAACGCTTTGAAATCGCCTTCGACGTTGGCGTCGATCTTGAAGTACGTCAGCTGCCCCGAGAAGCGGGCCCACTGCTTCGCATCGAACTCGCCGCCGACGTGTGCCTTGCAGCTCGTCTCGACCTGCGCGAGATATTCCTCCCGCGAGATTTCGCTGCGTGCCACGCCAATGATGCGCGAATCGGCGGACAGCTGACCGGCGACCATGCGCCGATAGAGTGCAGGAAGCAGTTTGCGCAGGGCGAGGTCGCCCGTGCCGCCAAAGAGGATCAGATCGAAATTCGGGAGCGGTTGCATGCATTACCTGTGGTCGTTCGAGGCGCCGGTAAGGTACAGCCCGCTGTTTCCGGTCGCAAACGGGACGACGTTCGGGGGCCTGATTTCCGCAGTTCCGGCTCCATGAATTCGTATGCATTGCGTCGGCCGTTTTCCCGGGGCTGAAAGCGGTTTCAGTGCGCGGATTCGCATTCCGGATCACGGAATTTACGTACCGGGACGCGTCGCACTGCCGCAGGCGCAGCGAGTGCGAGGTTGGACCTGACTCTCTACAATCGACTGTATACCCCGCGTCCTCTTCCCCGACCCGTTGCCCTCGCCTGGAGTACCGCTTTGACCGCGCCCCTGAACGACCGCGTCCGCATCGTCACCTCGAGAATTCGCGAGCGCAGCAAAGACACGCGCTCCGACTATCTGGAGCGGATGGATGACGCGCGGCGGCGCGAGACGACGCGGGCATCGCTGGCTTGTACCAACCTGGCGCACGGCTTCGCTGCTTCGAATCCTGCGGACAAGGAAGCACTGAAACAGATGCGATGGCCGAATCTCGCCATCGTGTCCTCCTACAACGACATGCTTTCGGCGCATCAACCGCTCGATCGCTATCCGCAGCTCATCAAGCTCGCCGCGCGCGAAGCTGGAGCAGTCGCGCAGTTCGCCGGCGGCGTGCCCGCAATGTGCGATGGCGTCACGCAGGGCCAGCCCGGCATGGAGCTGTCGCTGTTCAGTCGCGATGTGATCGCGATGTCCACGGCCATCGCGCTGTCGCACAACATGTTCGATGCGACGCTGTGCCTCGGCGTCTGCGACAAGATCGTCCCGGGCCTTTTGATGGGTGCGCTGACGTTCGGCCACCTGCCGACGATCTTCGTGCCGGCCGGACCGATGCCCTCCGGTATTCCCAACAAGGAGAAGGCGCGCACCCGGCAATTGTTCGCGGAGGGCAAAGTCGGCCGCGATGCCTTGCTCGAGTCGGAGGCACAGAGCTATCACTCGGCGGGTACCTGCACGTTCTACGGCACCGCCAACAGCAACCAGATGCTGATGGAGGTCATGGGCCTGCATCTTCCCGGCGCAGCGTTCGTATCGCCCAACACGCCGCTGCGCGATGCGCTCACGAGCGAAGCCGCGAAGCGCGTTTCACGTATCACTTCGCTCGGCGAGAATTACTTGCCGCTTGCCCGCACGATCGACGAACGCGCGATCGTCAACGCCATCGTGGGTCTGCTCGCAACGGGCGGGTCGACGAATCACACGCTGCATCTCGTCGCGATGGCACGCGCTGCGGGCATCGTCATCAACTGGGATGATTTCAGCGACCTGTCGGAAGTGGTGCCGCTCCTCGCGCGCATCTATCCGAACGGCAGCGCCGACGTGAATCACTTCCACGCCGCTGGCGGCATGGGATTCCTGATTCGCGAACTGCTGTCGGCCGGCCTGCTCCACGGCGACACGACGACGGTGATGGGTACAGGACTGCGTGCCTACACACAGGAACCCTGGCTTTCGCCGAATGGCCTCGCCTGGCGCGATGCGCCTGCAGCAACGGGCGATCGCGATGTGCTTCGCCCGGTCACTGATCCGTTCGGTACCGATGGCGGCCTGAAGCTGCTGCAAGGCAATCTCGGCCGCGCAGTGATCAAGACGTCCGCCGTGCACGCGCATCATCGCGTCGTTGAAGCACCCGCCGCGGTGTTCGAAGACCAGGAAGACGTCATGAAAGCCTTCAAGGCCGGCGACCTCAATCGCGATTGCATCGTCGTCGTCCGCTACCAGGGTCCGAAGGCGAACGGCATGCCGGAACTGCATCAATTGACGCCGGCACTGACATCCCTGCAAAGCAAGGGCTTCAAAGTGGCCCTCGTCACCGACGGCCGCATGTCCGGCGCGTCAGGCGCGGTTCCCGCAGCGATTCACCTCACACCCGAAAGCCTCTCGGGCGGCCCACTCGCGCGCGTCCAGAACGGCGACGTGATCACGCTCGACAGTTTCTCCGGCGCACTGCAGGTGCACGTCGCTGATGACGTACTCGCTCGCCGCGCCACGACCGCCCCCGACCTCAGCCGCAACAACCACGGCGTCGGCCGGGAACTCTTCGCCACCTTCCGCGCCGCCGCCGGCGACGCGGAGATGGGGGCGATTGCAAGCATGTAGGAGGAGCGGTTGGCGGTTAGTTCAGAAGGGACTTCGCTTCATCGCCGCACTGCCGGTGCTACTCTCCATGCCTGAATCTCGGGTCTTTTCTTGCTAACCGCCAACCGCCAACCGCCAACCGCTATGTCTGTCAGAACCACCCTCGCCATCGCTCCCGTCATTCCCGTCCTCACCATCGAGAAGGTGGAACACGCCGTGCCGCTCGCGAAGGCGCTCGCGGCGGGTGGATTGCGGGTACTCGAAGTGACGCTGCGAACACCAGCATGCCTGCCGGCGATCGAAGCAATGCGCAAGTCAGTGCCTGAAGCCGTTGTGGGTGTCGGCACGATCACACGCGCGGAAGATTTCGTGTCGTCGGCGAACGCCGGTGCGCAATTCGGCGTGAGTCCCGGACTGACTGCCGAGCTCGCCGCTGCGGCGAAGAAGGCACCGTTTCCGCTGCTTCCTGGAATCATGACGCCGAGCGAGCTGATCGCCGGTCTGGGCTGGGGCTTCGATACGTTCAAGCTCTTCCCGGCTCAGCAGGCGGGCGGTGTGAACATGCTGAAAGCGCTGAATGGCCCGTTCCCCGACATCGTGTTCTGTCCGACCGGCGGCATCACGCGTGCGACCGCACCGGATTTTCTCGACCTGCCCAATGTGGCGTGTATCGGCGGCTCGTGGGTGGCACCAGCCGACAAGGTCCGGGCGGGGGACTGGAAGGGAATCGAGGAGCTGGCGAGGGATGCGGCGGAGATGAGGAGGCGCTGACGAGGCAATAGCCACAGGCGGAGCCTTATTGGCTGGCCGCCTTCTTCAGTTCTTCGGGCGGCGGTGGATCCGCAAGCAGTTCCAGCTGGAACGTCTCTTCCGCGGCCGGCGTGGACGGCGCCTCGAGCGGCAGCGCCGCAGGCGGCGCCTCTCCGAACTTCAACTCGAGATTCATCGTGTCGGGTTCGGTGGGCGCTGAATCCATTGCCGGTACGGCTGCCGGCGACTGTACCGGCGCTGCCAGCGGAGCTGGCGCCGGAGACGCGGCAACCGCGGTGACAGGCTTGCTCTCGACAACCGGAGCCGCGGGTTCGATGACCTGCGCGAAGATGATCCCGGTCTCCATCAACTTCAGTTCGATCTCGTCCGCAGCGACTGAACTCTCGACCGGGTTGCTCTCGATTGCAGCGGGCCTTGGCGACTCGACAGGCTGCACGACCGCAGGGGCGATCGGTGCGACGCTCTTCGTTTCGATCGGCATCCTGGCCGGTTTGCTTTCCGCTGGCGGAGCCGCAACCTGAGGCGCTGCTGTTACTGCAGCAACCGTCGCTGCGACAGCAGGCTTCGATTCCTTCGGCGCTGGCACCGGTGCCGCAGCCATCTCCGGCGTCTTCACGGGCGCAAGCGCGGGGAGCTTGTCGCCGGTCTGGTACTCCTCAGGCGTGAGCAGATCTTCCATGTCGTCCGCGACACCGCGAGCCCGCTCTGTCATTGCCGACTGGGTGCTGGCCTTGGAATTCGCCTGATCCGATTCGAAGATCTCGAGAACGTCGCCTTCGCGCGGCGGCGGCGCTGCCACCACCTCTGGTTCCGGCGCCGGATCGGCCTTGTATTTCTTGTACGACACCGACGAGGCCTGGACCTTCGACTCGATCGAATCCGGATCGGACAGGTCGGTCATCGACACGTTGTCCACGGTCTTGGACTTCGAGCTCACCTTCGCGATGATCTGCATGTCCGACGGCGGCGCTGGGATCGCCGCATCGATCTCCTGCGTCGGCACGTCTTCCGCCGCGAGTGCGTTGCGTCCGACGATATCGAAGTACATCTGCAGGTACTTCTGCATCGAACGTACGGGTACGAAATTGTTGAGGGCGTGTTTGCGAGCACCCTGCGCCATGAACGCGCGCTTGTCCGCTGGCATCTGCATGATGCGCGTGATCCCGCGAATGAAGGCTGCCGGACTGCCAGGTTCGACGGCTACGCCGAACTGTCCGATCACTTCGCCCTGGCCGCCCATGCCGGTGCCGACGCAAGGGACGCCGCACAGCATCGCCATCACGAGGGTCATGCGGCCGTTGTCGGTCTGCGAACTCGAGCAGGCGACGTCGCATGCGTTGAAGAACGACGACATGTCCGACCATTCGCCGAGCAGGTGGGTACGCGTACCCATCGTGCCGCCGCCCACGAGCGCCATCAGCGCGCCGTTGCCCTTCTGAACGCCGTGACCCGCGAGCAGGAGCGCAATGTGCGGATTCGTCTTGACCAACTCGCCGACCGCCTTGATGAGCGTCGCATGGTCGTGCACCGGCAGGAACGGAGCGGCCATGCCGATGACGAAAGCTTCGCCGCCGAGTCCCAGCTGCTCACGTACCTTCTTGCGCGCAGCGAAGTCCGGCTTGAAACGGATGGGATCCACGCCCGGCGGAACCACAACGTGCCCGCCATCCGGGAAACCGGCGCGGCGATGCAGAACGGCCGAAGCTTCTGATGTGTAGACGATGCGCTCGGGCTTCGCCGAGCGCTTCGCGAGCCACTTGAGTTTCTGGTTGTCGATGAAGCCCGCGTCCTTCGGCAGCGGCGCTGTCTCGCCGGCGCTCCAGACCACTTTCGGTTCCCATTCGCATCGCGAAGACACGGCGAGCGAAACGAGCTGGGCCGTATGACCCCATGCCTGGATCACGTCGGGACGGAATTGTTCGGCCACCTTCATGAGCTCGCCCAAGGCGCCGAGCGAGAATCGCTTGCGGGAGAGCGCAACGTCGTGGACGGGAATACCGTTCTGGCGCAGGACCGCACCCGCGGTGAAACCAGGCGCGAGCGACACCACCTGCGTCTTGACGCGATGCTTGGGCATCCGCGTCAGCAGGGGCATGAAGAGTGCCTGCTGGGTCGTACCGCTTACTCCGGCGGTACTCACCACGTGCAGCACTCGCAATGGTCGGATGTTTCCTTCGGCCACGATGAGCGAGTCAGGTCGATGCAATAAGCAAAATCGTAGCGTAGTGCTTCGGCCGACGGGACGCGCGCCTTACGAATTGTTAAACCGGCCACATTTCGGGGGTGACAAGAATTGGCAGGTCGTTAAGTGCATCACAAAGAAGAGGCGCTATCCGCTATCTGCTCGCCTCTGCCGTGACTCCGCCGATCAGCACCATCCGCATCGCTTCCTCGACGGACAGCTGCGTCTCCTCGAGGTCCGACTTGTGCAGGTACAGCGTGTAACCGCCGATCTGGTAGCTCATCGGAAAGTACACGGCCACGATGTCCTCGCCGTCGGATCCGAACAGCCGGGGATTGAGATGATCCTCGGTGACGAAACCGACCAGCCGCGCGGAATTGAATCGCCAAAGGACCACGCGCTTCAGATCGCGTCCCTTGCCGCCCGCTGGCAGGAAGCGCGTGAAGTCCTTCAGCGCGCCGAAGACCGTCTTCACGATCGGGATGCGGGCGAGCAGCGACTCGCCGAACCGGAACAGCCGACGAACGATGTACGCATCGACTATGACCCCGACCAGCAGGATCAGCACGAACGCGACGATCAGACCGAGGCCGGGCCAATAGTGATCGCGCGGCAGAACGACCCGCAGCGGCCCGCTCAGGATCGACTCCGCCGTCGTGGCCAGCCAGAAGACCACGTAAATGGTCAGAGCGACCGGCAGCACTGCTGCCAGGCCTTTCAGAAACGTATTCCAGAGTCGCCGCATGATCTCCCCGCTGCGCGGCTGCGCGCGATTACCTGGAACAAGTATGCGGTGCTGTGTGCGCTAAGAGAAATCCGAACGCTGCGGTGCTGTCACTCCCGCGTACGCGGGAGTCCATCTGGTATCCGATGGATTCCCGCTTTCGCGGGAAATGACTGAGGTGCGTCAAGTACACTTGCCTCCTGCTGAGCTTGACGCGCCGACCTGAATCCTTCCTGCCGTATCGTCTCGATGCCCTCCTTCGCAACAGTACCGCCCCATTTCAGGACGCTGGTCGTCGTCATCGGACTCTGTGTCTTCGGGCACGGCTTCGCGCGGGAAGCGCCGCCGGCGCCGCCTTCCATCGTTCGCGCCATGAAACAGGCCGGTATTCCGGATCGGAACGTCAGCATCTACGTTCGGGATGCCGGCACCGATGAGGCCGTGATCGATCTCAACGGCGATCGGCTGCGCAGCCCCGCATCGACCATCAAGGTGATGACGACCTTCGTCGCCCTCGACATGCTCGGTCCGTCCTATACCTGGAAGACCCGCGTCTATCGGCGCGGCCGGCTCGCGAATGGCGTGCTGACGGGCGATCTGATCCTGGTCGGCGGCGGTGATCCCTACATGACCAGCGAGCGTTGGTGGAGCTTCGTCCAGGCGCTCCGCGAGACGGGGATCGCGAAGATCACCGGCGACATCATCATCGACAACACCTACTTCGCGCCGATCGTTGCGTCGCGTGGCGACTTCGACGATCAGCCCTGGCGCAGCTACAACGTGCTGCCCGATGCGCTCATGGTGAACTTCCAGACGTCGCGCTTCACGCTCAACGTGAATCCGCAGCGCATCCGTCCGCAGATCGCCGTGAATCCGCTGCCGTCGAATCTCGTCGTCAGGAATCTCGCGCAGGTCGGCACCGGAAAATGCGACGGCTACAACCGCGGCATCAGCTTCACGACGCCGGAGCCGAACGATCCCGCGACGATTGCAGTCAGCGGAACGCTGCCCGCCTCGTGCGGCCGCTTCTCCATCAGTCGCGCGATCATGACCGCGCCCGACTACGCCTACGGAACGTTCCGCACGATGTGGACGCAGTCAGGCGGAGCCATCGACGGCGGATTGCGCGTGGCACCGCTGCCCGCTGACGCGGTCCTGCACTACGAGCACGATTCGCTGCCGCTGCCGGAGATCATCCGGCTCGTCAACAAGTTCTCCAACAACCTGATGGCGAGACATCTGCTGCTCACGCTCGGCGCGGAACGCTTCGGCGCTCCGGCGACGACTCAGAACGGTCGCGAAGCGATTCGGCTGTGGCTGGAGGAACATGACATCCGCATGCCTGGCTTCGCGCTCGACAACGGCTCCGGTCTATCGCGAGACGAACGCGTGACCGCGCGAGGAATGGCTGACCTCCTCGACATCGCGTGGCATAGCCCTTTCATGCCGGAGTTCGCAGCGTCGCTGCCGTTGTCGGCAACCGATGGCACATTGCGCAATCGATTCCGTGCCGCCGGCATGCAGGGCCGCTTGCGCATGAAGACAGGACGCATCGACGACGTCAGCGGGCTCGCGGGTTTCGTGAATGCGGCTTCCGGCAAGACTTACGTCGTCGTCATTCTGGTCAATCATCCCGGCGCACAGAACGGCTCGGCGGAGATCATTCAGAGCGAACTGATCCGCTGGGTCTTCGGCCAGTGAGAAGACCGGTGAAATCCGCCGTGCGCGGGAACTTTTCTCGATGGGAAAATTGCGCGTAGGCTTTTTCTCTGCTGATTCTGTTGCGCGTACGCCGCGTCTCCCGCCGACACAACCATGCTCTGCGCACCTGCAGGAACCGCATTGCACTCCGCGCGTTGTGACAGCACGCGCTATGTGGGTCGATTTCGCAACACCGTCGTTGCTGCCCGCAAAGCAGATCAATGTGAAAGGAGACGAGCATGAGTCGACCCAGCATGAATCCACTTCTGGCAACAGCAACGTTGTTCGCACTGACGGGCACATGGACCGCGGCAGCGCATGCAGAGAACGAGAAAGGCTTCTACGTCGGTGGCGGCGTAGGTCAATTCAACGTGCAGATCGACGACGTCGACGACACCGACGAGGCGATCGAGCGGCTCGATGACGACGATACTTCCTGGAAGCTTTTCGCCGGCTACCGCTTCAACCCCTATATCTCGGTCGAAGCCGCATACATCGACTTCGGCGGTCCGTCCGACACCTTCGAAGCCAACGGTTCGAGCGGCGACTACCAGATCGAGCTGAGCGGCTTCGCACCGTACGTCATCGGCACGCTGCCGCTGGGTCCGGTCGAATTGTTCGCGAAGGCCGGCTACTACTTCTATGACGTGGACGTCACGGCCGACTTCGACGATCTGGGCGGCGACGTGTTCAGCTCGAGCGACAGCGGCGAGGACTTCCTCTACGGCGTCGGCGTCGGTGCGACGTTCTTCGAGCACCTGCATGCCCGACTCGAGTACGAGAAGATCGACTCCAACGATGTCGATGATGCCGACGCGATCTGGCTCTCGGGCGCGTGGCGGTTCTGATCGCCTGACGTCTGCAGGCGCCTGAATAGAGGGTGGCTCACGGGAGTGAGTCACCCTCTGCTGGTTCACAAGCCCAGTTCGGCAAGCCTTCCCTTCAGCTCGTCGACCGATCCCCAGGAAAGGATCTTCGAGTTCTTCCGTTCGTCGGGAGGATTGCGTTCCAACTGATCCGACCAGCCGCCGCATCCCGTCAGCGGAAGCAGCGGACGACGATGCAGCCAGGCGAGGCAGACCTCTGAAATCGTGCCCGCTCGTCCGCCGATCACGATGCAGGCATCGCCCGCCAGCGCCATCAGCAGGTTTCTCGCGTCTCCCATGCCGCATGGAATCAGCACGCTGCAGGGCCAGTCCTTCAGGCCGATGTCATCCGAAGGCACGATGCTGACGACGAGTCCGCCCGCGGCAAGAGCCCGCTCAGCCGCAACTCGCGTGGCGGGGCTTCCGCAACCACTCACGACGGTGATGCCGGCTCGCGCGAGCATCTCGCCCGCGGCGCCCGCAAGTTCATAGGCCGGCGATCCCGGTTCAGCGCTGCCGAGAATGCAAACCTGGCCCGCCCTGCGCGGAATGGAATCGAGTTGGGTCATTGCGTGTCCGTAGGGGGCTGCGTCTGTCGCGAGATCATAGAAGAAACGTCGCGCTCGCGGCACGGATCTACGGACCTACCCCGCTGCGACGGCCTCGATCTCCAGCTTCCAGTTCGGCTCGAGCAACTGACAGCAGACAACCGTCGATGAAACCCGATGCCCGCCGAGTTGCGCTGCCCGCATGCGCGCGTTCGGCTCGTCAAATTTCGGATCAGCCAGATACGTCCGCAGCGAGACCAGGTTCTCGATAGTCATGTTGGCCGAGGCGAGGATCGTTCGTATGTGCTTCCAGATCAGCTCTGCCTGCGCCTCGAACGTCTCGGGCATCGTCACCCCGTCGCGTTCGAATCCATTGAGTCCGCTGATGAACAGCAGGCGTGCCCCGCCTATGATCTCCGTCGCGTGGACGTAACCGCGATACGGCGGGAACAGCTCGGACGGGTTGTGCTGAATGATCGCCAAAATGACCTCTTGCAGAACTATTGCTGGGCGAGTTGCAGACCGTTGCCCGATGGATCCCTGAATGTCGCGAGCCACCCGCCCCACGGCTGCTGCTCCGGCACGCCGCTGAACTCGACGCCGAGCGCCGAGAGCTCGCGATGCGTCGCCTGAATGTCGTCGACGGGAAAAGACAGCCCGGTGAACCGGCCGACGAGTCGCTCACCTTCGTCGTCGTGGTCACCGATCGATTCGACGATCAGCTTCGCGGCGCCCGTATCGAACATGCAGAACCCGTGAGAATCATCGCAAGCCTCGATCCGCAGACCGAGACGATCGGCGTAGAAAGTCTTGGCTTCGGTGAAGCTCCTGACGAAGATGCGTGCTGCGCCGAGTTTCATGTGCGCTCCTTGTGAAGATCGGAAGGCCACAGGCAGGACAGCGGACGATGGTATGCGAGCGCGCGCATTCACAGAGCTCAGACTTCAGCCGTCAGTCTCACCGGCAATCGACGCGCTCCCCACGCCCCTGGCTTGCCATCGAAGACTCCGGGGACCTGGACACCGCATGCCATGCAGCGCCCCGTGGCATCGAGCTTCCACTCGCCGAGCTCGTACCAGTCACGCTCGATGACACGCGTGCCGCAGCCAGAACAGTAGGTGCTCGACCCTTCACTATCGTGAACGTTGCCGGTGTAGACATGGCGCAATCCGTTCTTCATGGCGATCGATCGCGCCCGCGTCAACGTTGACGCGGGTGTGCGGGGCTTGTCCATCATCTTCCAGTCGGGATGGAACGCCGTGAAATGCAGCGGCACGTCAGACCCGAGCTTCGTCATGACCCATTGCGTCATCGCATCGATTTCGGCATCCGAGTCGTTCTCTCCCGGAATGAGGAGCGTCGTGATCTCGAACCAGACGCTGGTTTCGTTCTTCAGATATTCGAGCGTTTCGAGAACGTTGCCAAGATCGGCGCCGCAGATCCGCCGATAGAAGTGCTCACTGAATGCCTTCAGGTCGACGTTGGCGGCATCCATGTGACGGTAGAACTCCCGACGTGGCGCGTCGCAGATGTATCCAGCCGTCACTGCGACACTGCGAACGCCCGCCTCGCGGCAGGCATCCGCAACGTCCATCGCATACTCCATGAAGATGACGGGGTCGTTGTAGGTGTACGCCACGCTCGCGCATCCCAGCTTCTTTGCAGCATCCGCCAGCATCCGCGGCGGCGCGCGATCGGCGAGCGTGTCCATCTCACGCGACTTGCTCATGTCCCAGTTCTGGCAGAACTTGCACGCAAGATTGCAGCCCGCCGTACCGAACGACAGCACTGAAGTCCCCGGCAGGAAGTGATTGAGAGGCTTCTTCTCGATCGGGTCCACGCAGAATCCACTCGATCGTCCATAGGTGAACAATTTCACTTCGCCCTGTTCCACGCCGCGCACGAAACACAACCCGCGCTGGCCTTCGTGCATCTTGCACGCGCGCGGACAAACGTCGCATTGAACGCGACCGTCGTCGAGAACGTGCCAGTAGCGGGTGGGATGCAGGTCCGTCATTGCGTTCCGAAGCCCGGAAACCCTCGCTTCTCTTGCGATGGGTAACGGCGTATATACGGATCATGCGCCCGGCCTCGGAAAAGACAAGCGTACGTCCCGCTGCCGTCGCGGGCTTCTTCTATCCCGCCGATCCGCAAGAGCTGCGCAGCGAAGTCGCTCGCTACCTCGACAGTGCGTCGAGCGATTCCTTACGCACGCCGCAAGGAACGCCCAAAGCGCTGATCGTCCCTCACGCCGGCTACATCTACTCGGGTCGCGTGGCTGCTGCCGCATACGCAGCCATCGCGGCGCGACGCGATACGATCAGACGAGTTGTTCTGCTCGGTCCAAGTCATCGCGTGTACCTGCATGGCGTCGCCGTCCCCCGATCCGATTCGTTCGCCACACCGCTCGGGGAAATCCCCGTCGACGCTGAACGGCGCCACAAGCTGATAGCAAGTGGTGAAGTGATGTCGGCGGACGCGCCGCACGCGCAGGAGCACTCGCTCGAAGTACAGCTGCCGTTCCTGCAGATGCTGCTCGGTGACTTCGAGTTGTTGCCTCTCGTTGCCGGCACCGCGGAACCGGCTCACGTCGCTGCTGTACTCGACGCGGCCTGGGGCGACGAAGAGACGCTCGTCCTGATCAGCTCGGACCTGAGCCACTATCACACTTACGATCTCGCCCGGCGGATCGATGGTGATACGAGTGAAGCGATCCTCCAGAAGCAGATCACGCTCACAGGCGAGCAAGCTTGTGGTGCAGTGTGCATCAATGGACTTCTGCATCTCGCCCGCCATCGTCCGCTGGACGTGAGCGAGATCCTTCGCATGAATTCAGGAGACACAGCGGGCGACCGGCAGCGAGTCGTCGGCTACGGTGCGTTTGCCATCCATGAGCCCGCCTCACTCTCTTGATCCCGCACAACGCCGGGGACTGATCGGCCTGGCGCGACAGTCCATCGAGGCAGGTCTGCGTACCGGTCAGCGCAGCACCTACGCGCCTGCAGCGCACGATGCCGCGCTCGAGGAGCCTCGCGCAACGTTCGTCACACTGCGCATCCAGGACGCATTGCGCGGTTGCTGCGGAACGATGGAGCCGCAGCACTCGCTTGCGGGCGATGTATGGCGAAACGCATGGGCATCAGCGTTCAACGATCCACGCTTCCCGCCGCTGACATCCGCGGAGTATCCGCGGATCGACGTCCACATCTCCGCGCTGAGTCGACTCGAGGTTCTGCCTTCGATGAGTGAAGCGGAGCTGCTCGCGATCCTGCGGCCCGGCATCGACGGATTGCTGCTGCGAAGAGGTACTTCGCAGGCGACGTTCCTGCCATCGGTATGGGAGCAAGTGCCGCAGCCGGCCGAGTTCCTGCGCCATCTGAAGCAGAAGGCGGGTTGGCCCGCGACGTTCTGGGCACCGGACATGCAGATCCATCGCTACACGACCGAAAGCTTTGGGGAACGCGACTGAACGCACGCGATGCGGACGCGCCGCGGCTTCACGCTCACCCATGAACATCTCTCCTCCCGCGCCGTCGATGAGTCAAGCGCCCTCGTTCCGCCGACGGGGCTCGCCGATCAGCGACAGCAACGATGCGGTCGTCGCCTCGACCGCTGCGAACCGTCGATCGAGATCGACGGAGAGATCCCGCAATGTCCTTTCGATCTGGAAGAAGCGGATCAGCGTATCCGCATCGGCAGCCTTCCCGGGTGCGACAGGAGAATCCTCGACGCTTGCGCGATAGCTCTTCATGAAAGTTTCTGTCGCGCCCGCCAGCCAGCTGTTCAAGGCCGGCTCGATTCGCTCGCGAATGTCGGGTTGACTGGTGAGGGCTCGCTCGAGCGCCGCAGCGCGTGCGCGTTCCAGCGAACACAGCAGCGTTGCGACGTCCCTGAGCGGCGGATACTTGCGACGGCGTGCCTCCAGCGGCAGCGTCAGAATGCCCTCGAAGTCGGTGATCACGAAGTCATCGGCGACGAGCAGGATCTTGCGCAGCACGAGATCGCCGTGGTGGCGCACCTTCATGGCCTTCACCGGTTTCGCGGCGAGTGACCGGATCTCGCCGATGATCCGGTCGTGCGCGTCGATCAGCGGCCGCAACGCGCCCTGTGCCGCTGCATCGGACCGTGCGAAGCGTTGCCGCGCGTCCGCGATGACGCTCTCCGCCAACTGCACGAGTTCGGAAGCAATCTCCGCCATGTCCGACGCGGTTACCGGTTCTGGCGCGAACGCAGGGTCTTCGCTCGTGCCGCTCAATGCGGCATGCAACTCGCCGACGCGCCGGCCAAGCGTCCGGAGCCGGTCATAGAACAGCGCATGAGGTGATTTGCCGCCCGCTGCCGAACCGGAACGCAGCTCGGTGACGAGGCGATCGAGATGATCGAGCGTGAAGGTCCAGACATCCCCCTGGTGGCGAACGAACGCATGCACAGCGGCGAGCGCGATCGGGGCGTTCCCCGGAATCTCGCAGGTGACGGTGCCGCCGAGCGGCGCGATGCGACCGAAGCCCACGCGCGTAAGGAAATCCGTCATCTCGATGTCCGGGTTGATACCGGGCTCGACGCAGCGGTACGCCTTGATGAACACGCTTTCGCCGAGAATGACATTTGCTTCCAGCGGCTCAGCGCCAATGTGCTGGACCGGCGCGAGGCGGCTCAGATCGAATCCGCTCCAGGCGGCGGTTCTCTCGAAGCGCAGTGCGCCTCCGGTGAACTCGACGCGCTCGGCACCCTCGACCGCCTTGACGATGCTCCGGCAGAAATTGGGATCGGCGAATGCATCGATGAGAATGCCGACCCGCGCATGCTCGCGCACACGAGCCAGCGTCCACTCGGCAGTCCGCTGGACGTCGCTGTCCGCTGCATCATCCCAGACCAGCGTCAGCGGCAACGCGTAGCGCTGGCGACCCGCCTGCTGCGTTTCGGCGTAGATGAATGTCAGCATCGTCTCGCCATGCGCACCGGTCCACACGATGCGCTCGCCGAGATGAATCTTGGTCGCCGCCTCCCGCAGCCATCCGCGGATGCGCAGGAACTCCGGAAGAACTTCCGCTTCGAGCTGCTGCAACGTCCGACGCGTCACGGAGCGGGACACTGGCTGGCGATCGGGCCACAACAGCGACTTGATGCCATCCGTCAGCACCAGCACGGGCAGCTCGGAAGCCGGCAATCGCTCTACGTGCCACGACGGCGCCTGGTGTGACGCACTCAGCTCGAGCCAGAAGAACGAATGCGCCGGGAGCGTGAGAAAGTACGGCAGTTCACCGATCGGCGGAAATGCATTGCGACCGGAAAGCTCGACTGGCACGCGCCCCTTGAATCGCGCCAGATCGAGCTCGACAGCTTGCGCGGACTGCGCGAGGTTCGCGACGCAGAGAATGATCTCGTTCTCGAACGAACGGACGTACGCGATGATCTTGCGATTCTGCGGCCGGATGAACTCGAGCGTGCCGCGACCGAAGCAGCGGTACTGGCGCCGGATGCTCAGCACCCGTCGCGTCCAGTTGAGCAGCGAAGACGGATCGCGACCCTGTGCTTCGACGTTGACGGACTGATAGCCGTAGATCGGGTCCATGATGATCGGCAAGTACAGGCGCTGCGGATCGGCTCGCGAGAAGCCGGCATTGCGATCGATGCTCCATTGCATCGGAGTGCGCACGCCATTGCGATCGCCGATGTAGATGTTGTCGCCCATGCCGATCTCGTCGCCGTAGTACATGATCGGCGAGCCGGGCATCGACAGCAGCAGGCTGTACATGAGCTTGATGCGATCGACATCGTTGCCGAGCAGCGGCGCGAGCCTGCGGCGGATTCCCACGTTGACGCGCATGCGAGGCTCTTGCGCGTACATCTTGTACATGTAGTCCCGCTCGCGATCCGTCACCATTTCCAGCGTCAGCTCGTCGTGGTTGCGCAGGAAGATGGCCCACTGGCAGTTCTCGGGAATGTCCGGTGTCTGCCGCAGGATCTCCGCGACGGGATAGCGATCTTCCAGCGCGACCGCCATGAAGATGCGCGGCATCAGTGGAAAATGAAATGCCATGTGGCATTCGTCGCCGTTGCCGAAGTACTCGCTGACGTCTTCCGGCCACTGATTCGCTTCCGCGAGGAACATCCGGTCCTGGTAGCCCGCATCGACCGCGGCGCGCATCTGCTTCAGCACCGCATGCGTTTCGGGAAGGTTTTCGTTGTTCGTGCCTTCCGCGACGCACAGGTATGGAATCGCATCGAGCCGCAAACCATCGACGCCGATGTCCAGCCAGAAGCGCATCACTTCGATGACTGCGTCGACGACAGCAGGATTGTTGTGATTGAGATCGGGCTGGTGCGAGAAGAAGCGGTGCCAGTAGTAGCGGCGCGCGATCGTGTCCCACGCCCAGTTCGAGCTCTCCGTGTCCGTGAAGATGATCCGCGTTCCCGAGAACTTCTTGTCGGTGTCGCTCCAGACGTAGACCTCGTGCTCGGGCGAGCCCGGCGGTGCACGGCGTGCGGCCTGGAACCAGGGATGCTGATCCGAAGTGTGGTTGATGACGAGCTCGGTGATCACCCGCAAGCCGCGGCGATGCGCTTCCTGCACGAAGGCTTTGAAGTCATCGAGCGTGCCGTAGTCGGGATGGACATCGCGATAGTCGGCGATGTCGTAACCGTCGTCGCGCTGCGGGGACGGATAGAACGGCAACAACCAGATGGTGTTGACGCCCAGGTCCTGGATGTAGTCCAGCTTCTGAATCAGTCCCGCGAAGTCGCCGATGCCGTCGCCATTGGCGTCGTGGAACGCCTTGACGTGCATCTGGTAGATGATCGCGTCCTTGTACCAGAGCGGATAGGGGTCGCGCGGACGGTCTGTCGGTGCAGGCATGGGTCCGGTTGCAGGGCTTATATATGTGGCCGGAGCGTCCAGCCCGCGGGGGCTTGTCGGCGTACCGACGACGCTGATTCGTCCACAACGCCTGCGGGGGCCCGAAAGGTCCGCCCTCGGTCATCCCCGCGAAAGCGGGATCCATCTCGGCCCCGCGGGACTCCCGCTGCATGCCCCGGCATGGACTCCCGCTATCGCGGGAGTGACGCACGGACCCCTCCCCCGAAACGTGTGACGCAGTCCACAACTCGACCGGTCCAGACGGGCTTTGTCTCTCTCAAGAAACGCCGGAGACCGCCGATGGGAGGTTAAGCGCCGAATCCGCCGTTCAGCGCCTCGCAGCGATTTCATGACCTTATCCGACAGGGCCGTGCGCGTTGCGATGGGGCCTGCGACGGCGTGAGCCCAAGAATCAGGCGCAGACCGTCCGCTGGTGCGCGCAGCGACTTTTCGCGAGTGTCCGATGAGTTCAGTATTCGAAGCAGCCATCCGCCCCGGCATCGGCATGATGCAGAACTTGCGGCTGCCCGCGAAATTCGCCCTGATCAGCCTTGCGTTCATGGTGCCGCTCGGCATCGCGATCTACGGCGTGGTGGGCTATTCGAGCAGCAACATTGCCTTCGCCGAGGCGGAACAGCTCGGCAGCGCGTGGATCGCGCCGCTGAACAACGTGCTGGAATCCCAGCTGCAGTCGCAGCGCGCGGATGCCGAGATCGCCGCGCTTGGAGATCTGAACCGGACGCAGGCCCGCGCGCTCGAAATTGATACCGCTCTCGACCAAGTTCGCAGTGCCAGTGCGCAAGATGCACCCGCCGCGACCGTGCTGCTCTATTCCGTGGTGAGCGACAACTCGAAGCTGACGCTCGACCCCGACCTCGATTCCTATTACGCCATGGCGCTCACGATGGACTACGCGCCGAAACTCGCCGTCGCCGCAGCGCAGCTCGACACGCTCACCGCTGCCGTGCGTACGGCTGGAACGGTGACGGCCGAAGACCGCGCCAATGCGCAATTCATCATCGCGCGCGTTTCGACTTACTACGACTCTCTGACGACCGCGATCCGCCGCGCTGTCGGCGCCAATCCTTCGCTGTCTTCGAAGCTCGACACGAGCGGCGTCGATCGCGCCTGGCGCGAGTTCCGCACGAACGCCGAGACGTTGCGGCAGAGCACTGACCTTGCAGCAGCGGCTTCGGTTCGGGCGGATGCAGGCCGCGCACTGATCGTCGAGACGCTCGCGGCGTCGCAGGATACGGCCTCTGTGCTCGATGAACTGCTCGCGAAGCGAATCGATGGCTTCAAGAGCCATCGCAACAACCTGCTGTTCATCTCCCTCGTCAGCCTGGTGATCGTGGCGTACCTCATCACCAGCTTCTACGTCTCGAACCTTCGCGGCTTCGGTGCATTGCTGCTGCGCATGCGCAAGCTTGCGAGCGGCGACCTCACGACGAACTATTCGGCGCGTGGTGCCGACGAGATCGCCATGCTGATCGAAGCCTTCGACGTCAGCCGCCGGGAGCTTCAATCCCTGATCGTTCGCATTCGCGAAGCGACTCAGACGATCGACGATGCGGGCCAGCAGATCGCACAGGCCAACGACGAGCTCGCTCAGCGCGAATCGTCGCAGTCGGCGGCTGTTCGCGAGACGGCGGACAGTGCGCAGCAGGTGGCCACAGTCGTGCAGCGCAACCTCGACAGCGCGCTCAACGCGAACCGCCTGGTTGACGACGCTCGCGGCACGGTGTCGCGCGGCAACGAAGTCGTGAGCCAGGTCGTCGCGACGATGAACACGATCACCGGCTCCTCGCGCAAGATCGGCGACATCATCGGCGTGATCGACGACATCGCGTTCCAGACCAACCTGCTCGCGTTGAACGCCGCGGTGGAAGCCGCTCGCGCTGGTGAGCAGGGCCGCGGGTTCGCCGTGGTTGCAAGCGAAGTGCGCAATCTCGCGCAGCGTTCGGCATCTGCCGCGGATGAGATCAAGAAACTCATCGGCACTTCCATCGAAGACGTGGAGAAGGGCGCTTCGCTCGTCAGCAGCGCCGGCACGGCCATGAGCGACATCCTCAAGTCGGTCACCCGCGTCTCCGAGATCATGAACGAGATCGCGCGTGCGAGCCGTTCGCAGAGCGAAGACATCGGCACGCTGAACAAGGCCATCGAACGAATCGACGGCGACACGCAGCAGAATGCTGCACGCGTCGAGCAGACAGCTGCCGTTGCAGGCTCGCTGCGCGACCAGGTCCAGAACCTGATGGATGCCGTTTCCAACTTCTCGATCGGTGCCGAAACCCAGCGTCGTTCTGCATCGCAGCCGTCGGCACAGGCCGGTGCAACGCAGTCACTGCGCTCTGCCGCATAAGGCGCCCGAGGCGCGGCGACTTTGACGGGACACCAGCGTCCGGCTGATTGACAGGCCTCCGAGCCCGCCCGTACCTTGCAGCCATCCAGCGATTGGGAGACGGCGATGGCTGACGGCGATCATGGGCCGCGCGCTCAGTTTCACACGATGGTCGATGGCACCCGGGAAGACTGGTCGATCATCAATCGGGCGATGAAGCCCTTCATCCAGGATCTGCCCGATCGAGTGCTCGCGCATCTGCGCCTGCTCGATGGCGATTGCGGCGGCTTCGCGGTCGACCGGCTCCAGCATTGCCTGCAAACGGCCACACGTGCTCACCAGGACGGGCGCGATGAGGAATATGTCGTCTGCGCTCTGCTCCACGACATCGGCGACACGCTCGGCCCGCGCAATCACGCCGATGTGGCCGCCGCGATCCTCAAGCCTTTCGTGTCGGAGCAGAATCACTGGATGGTCGAGAAGCACGCGATCTTCCAGGGCTACTACTTCTTCCACTACCTCGGGCTCGACCGGAACATGCGCGATCAGTTCCACGAGCATCCGTGGTACGCCCATACGGAAGAATTCTGTCGCCTGTATGACGGTCCCGCGTTCGATCCCAAGTTCAGGAACATGCCGCTCGAAGCCTTCGAGCCGATGGTCCGTCGCGTTCTGACCAACGTGAAGAACTCGATCTACGTGCCGAAGGACAAGCAGCCGGCGACCGGCTGAATGTTCTCGTCGCGCTTGTAGGGATTTCGGGAGAACGCAATCGCGCTGCCAGGTCACCTACTGACCTGGGCTCCGTCTTCAGCATCCGGATGAAATGAGGCGGACCGCACTTCCGCCCGGCAGGCCTTGCCTGTAGCCTCGACATCAGTCCACTCGAGCGAGACGGCGTCGATCGTCATGCTGCAAAGTTGTCACCCGCGTCGTAGTCGATCAGCCAGCATCGCGCAACCGTCGTTGAGGCGATGGATGGGGGCCGCGGTGATCTGCGGCCTCATCGCCACCTGGTCGGGCATGAGCGCGGCGCAGCCCGTTGCTCAGCCTTCCTGGCAGCAGGAGTACTGGGCCCGTTTCGACAACAAGGATTGGGACGCGGCTATCGCGTCAGCTGAACAGCTCGTGGCCGCTTCGAGACCTGCCACCGCGGACACCGGTTTGCGACTGTCAGAAGCACTGTCGTTGCTCGGCGGCGCACAGCTGAACAAAGGAAACCTCGTTGCCGCCGAGCAGGCATTCACCGAAGCGGTTCAGCTCGCGGAAAAATACGGCTCCCGGACCAGCGCCGCACTCATCGATCCTCTGCGCGGGCTGGGCTACACGTTGGCAACCCAGAACAAGCACGCACAGGCCATCCCTTACATGGATCGCGCGCTGCTCATCTCGCGACGCTCGGCCGGTTTGTTCGACCTGTCGCAGCAAGGGCTGCTGCGCCAGCTCGCCGACAGCCTGACCCGCGTCGGCGCGGCACCAGAAGCCGAACGCCACATGCAGTACGTGCTGCGCGTGGGCGAACACGTGTACGGCGAGGATGACCCTCGCATGGTCCCCCTCTTCTGCGTCGTCGGCGATTGGTATCTGGAAGTCGGGCTCGTTGAACCCGCGCGCCAGCTCTATCGACAGGGCGTTTCGCTCGCGTCACGCAAACTCGGTGCGGATCATGTGGGCGTCGTGCAGCCGCTGCTCGCGCTTGCGCAGAGCTTTCCAAAAGAGATCGTGCTTTCGCACCTCGGCATCGTGACGCGCAGCGACAAACTGCCGCAGCCCGAAACCACGATGATCATGGAGCCGATGAATCCGCGCTATCTCAGCGGCGAAGGTGAACGCGCATTGCTGCGGGCGTTGAAGATCCTGGAAACCACTCCCGACCGATCGGTCCAGACGTACGCCGGGGCGCTCGTGCAGACGGGCGACTGGTTCATGTTCAAGCAGACGCCGGCGCGATCGATGCCCTACTACGAGCAAGCGGCGAAGCTGATCGCCGAAGCCAAGGGCCAGGACGCCGCCAACCTGCAGTCGCTCCTCAGTTTCCCTGCGCAGGTGTACTACCCGATCCCGTCGCTGGCCACGCGCAATCTCAATCGTCCGCCCAACGAGGTCGTCGAACGGTTCGTGCAGCTCGAGTTCACCGTGCACGAAGACGGCAGCGTTTCGGATGAACGAGTGGTCGGGCAGGATGCGACCGAGCGACAGGTTTCGCAGTCGCTGGAAGCGATTCGCTCTTCGCGCTACCGCCCGAAGTTCGTCGACGGCAAACCGATAGTGACCACTGCAGTAGGTTTCCGCCAGATCTTCCGGCAGCGCGGCGGAGCGAAAGAAACGGAGTAAGCGCCGGTCCGCAAAACAGGAGTTTCCTGTTGTGGGTCCGGCTTCAGCCGGACGTCATCGCGATAGCGATCTGGTCTTCGTCACTCCCGCGAAAGCGGGAGTCCATCCGTCCGATCCCTACTAAACCAGCGACTCGACCCTCGCCGGCTCTGGCTTCTTCTCTTCTTCTTTCTCGACCGGCTCGGAGGGCTTCGCCTCCGGCGCACTCTCGCCTCCAGCAGGCGGTTCCGTCGCCGCCGGCTCGCTCTGTGCCGGCGGTGCTTCGGCGGGCGCCGATGCGGGCGGCTGCTGGCTCGGCGCCGGAGCCGGCAAACCCGTCGGCGGCAGGACCGGCGTATCGGGAACAGCGCCTTCGGGCAACAAGCCGCGCACGATCGCCTGTTCCCTGAATTCGACGGCGAGCTTCGCGCCCGCATCACGCAGCGCCAGTGCCGTCGCCTGCGTGAGCGGTGCGTCGCTCGAAATTCCCTGTGAAGGCGCCGTGCCGTAGCCTGTGAAGCCCCAGGAGTCGGCGAGCTTCCCATCGGGCGTGTAGACGTTGATGCGGTACTTGATGCTGACCGCGAAGAACGGCGAACCGGCATCGCGCGGAGTGACGAACGCATACTCTTCGACGCTGGGCTCGAGGATGGCCCGCACGTCTCCCTGAGGTCCCACATTCAGGCTGTCCACGACAACGACGTGCTGGAACATCGCGTTCAGCAGACGCATCAATCCGTCCGTCTGTGCCCTGCCGAGCTCGACGTGCCAGTCCGTTCCCGAGCGCTCTTCGTCATGCACGAAGCCGGAAAACTCTTTCGGCACGAACACGGCGACGGACACGGGAATCTTCACGACGAGCGGCGTCGGAATGTTCGTCGTCGCCACGAGCTTGACCGGGCCGCAGCCGGCAACGACGAGCATCGAGGCCGTGGCTGCCGCGAGCGCCATCGGCCGAAGCCATCCGGCGATGCGTGGCGCGCCTGTTGTTGTTATCGGTTTCAAAACGACCTCGGCCTGTCGGAAAAGAAGGTCAGGAAGGATTCGACGCGGGATCTGCCTGCAATGCGACCTGGCCCGGCGCGTCCTCTTGCGATGTGCCGCCAATCCGGAACGCGGGTCCGCCGCGCTTCGGATCATCCAGTCCCACGAAAGTACCGCCGTTCTTGGCGCACAGGATTCGCATCAGCGTGGCAAAGCGAATGCTCGTGTACTGGGGCGCGTCGGGCCGCACCGGAAAACCGATCGCATGGATACGGACTCTGCGCTCGCCGGTGTCGTCCGCACGATTCAGCACATCTACGCTCTTGACCACCGCGTCGATCGACGGTCCGGTGAATTCGTCGCCGAACACGTAGATGCTGATTTTCTTGTCCTTCGAGTAGTACGTGCGGATCGCCTCGACGATGCCTTCGATCGGACTCGAGTTCGAGAACGCATTCCAGTTGCGGATGCGGTCGATCACGATCTTGCGTTGCGCGGGCGTGTCGGGAATCCACTTCCCCCGGTAGCCGGAGAACATGTATCCGCCCTCGTCGTCCATCACCTGGAAGCCCTTCACGCGCGGATACAGGTTGAGCGTCTCTTCCACCTTCTGGATGAGCATCGGCCAGGCGTAGTTCACCATGCTGCCGGAAGTATCCACGACGAAGATGATGTATTCGCTGTCGACCGGAATACCGCCGATGGCATCGTCCTTCTTGCGATGGAATCCGCGGCCGAGCACGCGCTTCATCTCTTCGCTCAAGGACTGCTGCGCCGATACCAGCCGGCCTTCGATCTCGTTCGCAACGTCGGCTTCCTTCTTCGAAGCCGCAAACTGGCCGCGGATGTCGGTCAGGTCGCCGCGCAAGCGCGCGATCTTCGCTTTCTCCTCGGAGAGCTGCTGCTGTCGCGCCGTGAGATCACGATTCAGGATTTCCGCCTGCCCCGCGATATCGACCAGCTCGTCCTGGAGCTTGACCATCTGCGCCTGCAGATCCTCCTGCGACCGCTCAGCCTCCGGCGATTTCATGTCGCTCAGCACGAGCAGCAGCACGACCGAACCGAGACCGCACGTGATGCAGTCCAGGAAGGAGATGCTGAAGATCTCCGTTTCGCGACGTTCGTTACGGCGAGGCATGAGGAAGTAGATAGCGGACAGCGGATGGCGGATAGCCGGAAAGGATGCTCTTTGCGCGCAGACCAGATGACGAAAGCGAGCGAACCGCGGAGGGTGGCCTCTGCGGCTCTACCCATCCGCTATCCGCTATCCGCCATCCACTTCTTCCTATCATGGCCAATCCTTCGACGGGCTGATGAACGAGCCGCCGGTGCGGCGTGAGGCGAGCCAGAAGGCGCTCGGGGCGGAAGGATCGCCTTCCATCGGCATGAGAATCACGTTGAGCGGGACGTTCTTCGGATACTTCGCGATGGCGCGTTCGAAGAACTTGAGACGGTCGTCGCCGTCGACGGTCTTCTTGATCAGCGGGGCGCTCGTCCCCTGGGTCGGCAGGCCGTCAGTGATCAGGATGACGTTGTCCGGCTTCGGGTTCAGGGCGGCAATCGCCTGGAAGGCATTCTCGAGGCTCGTGCCGTCCTTCGGGATCGCCTTGCGCAGGTTGGTCAGCGACTCGTTGAGCGCCGTGGCGTCATTGACCTTCAGCCACTTTCCTTCGGTGCCCTCTTTCAACGGCCACGGCTGCGTGTTGAAGGCGTAGATCTGGAACTCGCTTTCGAGGGGGAGCTGGGCCGCGAGCCAGTCCATCGTCGACAGTGTGCGCCGCCACTTATCCGACATCATCTTGCGGGTATCGGACATGTTCCGCATGCGCAGCACGTTGACGACGGTCTCGTCGAGCATGCTCGCCGACGCATCCACCATGATGAGGATTCGCTCGCCGCCGACGCGCAGGCCCGTGAGGTACTGCCGATCACCATCGCCGGTGAAGCCGCGCACGCGGGTGCCGGTCGTGTCCGAACGTTCGGATGCGCCTTCCAGCCGGCGCGTGCCTTCTTCGAGTGACTTCAGATCCGCCTTCAGGCGCTCGATCGCTTCACGGCGCGAGAGCGCTTCTTTGTTGGAATCCGCGAGCTGGACCTTGAGCTGTTCGGTCTCGGCGAGCACGCGTTCGCCCATGCCCTCGGTCCGGACCTCCTCGCTTTGTGTCTGGACCATCGAGTTACGCAGCACGACGAGGTTCTGGTAGCCCTCGAGCACCTGCTCCTCGAGTTGCTGCACTTCGGCCTGCATTGCCCGGGTCTGCGTCGTCGCGCGCAATCCGCCCTTGGCGTTGATGAGCACGTAGACGAGCACCACCGACCCGAATGCACAGGTGATGCAATCGAGGAACGACATGCTGAAGACTTCAGTCTTGCGGCGCGCCATCGTCCTGCACCAGTTGAATCATGTCGAGCGTCACTCCCGGCGAACCGAGCCGCAGCCGGTCGCCGACCGTGAGTACCGTCTCGCCCACCACTCGTTCTTCGTTGACGAACGAACCGTAAGTACTGCGATCCTCTACGACCACGGAGCCGTTGCGGCGAACCAGCGTGCAATGCGACCGGGAAAGCCCCGGCGCGGCACTCGGCAACACGAGGGATCGATCCGCCGCCGGCGACCAGCCGACTGCCAGCGGCCGGTCTGAAATTCTCCATGCACGCCCCTGGTAGAGCACATGCGTCGGGCGCAGCTGCGGCGGAGTCGCTTCGTGAGCCGTGCTCGCAGTGTTGCCCTCGGCCCGTTCCAGCGGCAGCTGATAGACGAGCGCCAGCGCATCTGGCGTGCGCTCGATCGTCGCGCGATGCATCAGGGCACCCAATGCCGCAGCGCCGCGCGGCAGAACCTTCAGCACGCAATCGCGCAATGTCGAGAGTCGATCCGTCAGGCCCGGCAACGAGGCGACGCGCTGCGATACCCGCAGCTCGATCGGCAATCCCGCGACTCGCGCGTCCTGGACGAGTCTGAGCAGTTCGGCGTAGTGCGGCTCCGCGGCGGCGATGAACTGAGACCGCTCCACTTCCACCTCGAGCGGCCGATCGCCGAATTGCATCGACAGTGTCAGCTTTTCATTGCCCGCCAGCTCCGCAAGCCACGTCGGCAGCATGTTCAGCAATCGCTGTTCGCTCGACGCATCGTGCAAAGGATCGAAGCGGGTGTTGCGCACGAAGTTTTCCGCGATCATCTGCATCCACGTCTGATGCAGCGCCATCATTCCGCGTCGTGGCGCGATTTCGTAGCGGTTGCGCTTCAGACCGCCGTGATCGCCGCCGCCCTTCGTGCCCGCGTAGTCGAGCACCGTCAGCAGCGCCTGATGCAGTTCGAGATCGAGGTGCAGCGCACGCGCAGGTGCCGACTCCAGACTGCACGCTGCCAGCGCCGCGTCTACGACTCCCGCGACGCTCACACCGGTCTCATTGATGACACCGAGCAGCAGGCCGAGCTGCTCGCGGCTGTAGCCGGCGGGAATCGCGAGCAGCACCCCTTCGCTATCGGACTTGTGCGGCTCGAGCAGCTCGCTCGCTTGAGCGAACGCAACATCCGCTGTCGTCCGAACGAGCCGAGACGGACGCGTCAGTGACTCGGTGCTGAGTGCACGCCAGTAGTTGGTCTGCGCCTGCAGCGGCTTGACGCGTATGCGTTGCATCGCCGGTTCACCCGTCACAGTCGCCGCGTCTTCGAGCACGGCCACGCCGGGCGCTTCGGAGAGAACGGTCACTCCCTCGCCGCGTTGCTGCGTGAGAATGAGGCCGGCATCGATGAGTTCGAGGCAGAGCATGGTCGACTCGCTCTCATCTCACCTGCATGTGACGGATCAGTCTCTGATCCACCCATTGATCCGTGTCGTGGACGAGATCTTCCTGCGACTGCTGGAGCTGGTGCAGGAAGAACATGAGCACGATGGTGAGCGACAGGGCGACGAACGTGGCGTTGAATGCGATACCGAGGCTCGACGTCACCGACGTGATGTCGCCGCTGACGGCCTGGTTGGCCTGCAGCAGCGCGTCGCCGATGTGGCGCACGGTGCCGATGAAGCCGATGGCCGGGATGGCCCAGGCGATGTACCGGATCATCGCGAGACTGGAGTCGAGGCGATCGGCCTCCGAATCGCAGACCGCGCTCGATGTCTCGGCAGAGTCGCGAATGCTGCGGGTCGCGGCGAATCGATCGAGCGTGCGCTGCAGGGCGCGAACGACGAGACGCTGCTTGTCCTCTTGCGGCAGCGATTCGAGCTGGCGCGCATAGTCCTTCGCGTCTTCCGGCAGCACCTTGATGCCTTCGGGCACCTGGATCAGCTCGCGCTCCAGGAACTTGCGCTCGCGTCGTACCAGCACGGCCTTGTAGCCGATGATCAGCATGGCCCAGACGAAGTGCATGATCTCGAGCTCCTGCTCGAAGTCCTTGATGACCAGGAAGAACGAACGCTTCGGAATGTAGGTCTTGTCTTCCTTCATGCGCTCGAGCTCGATCTGCGTGATCGCCTCGCCCTGGGGACGAATCCATGCAACGTAAGTGGCGTGAACGGCCATGAGCGTGAAGACGAGCGCGAACAGCGTCCAGGCGAACTCGCTCGGATACTGGAAGCGGCGGCGTGCGCTCGGCGGATTGGCAGTGGCTGTGACCATGAATCTCTCGATGTTCCGTTGTGGCGGAGCGTGATCAGATGTCCACCGGGAAGGACACGTCGAAATCGGCGCGGACCTGCTCGGATGGAATGAAACGTTGCGGCGAGCCCTTCGCGGCGCTGCCCTTGTCCGCCGCCTTGTCGGCGGGGGTCTTGCCGTCCTTCTCCGCGGCGGCGGCTTCCTCTTCCGTGCTTGGCGCTGCCTTCTTTGCCGCTGCCTCTTCTTCGGCCGCGGGGCTCTGCGATGGTGTCACCGGCTTCTCCGCGGGCGGTGATTCTTCAGCGGCCGCCATGCGCGTACCGCCGCCCTGCCCGCCACCCGATCCCGATTCGGTGTCGGCGTTGAACAGGAAGTGACCGGTCGCCGAAGCGACGGTGAGCATGATCAGGTAGGAGGCTGCTCTCATAAGTCACCCGTCCTCATTGCACGTAACGCGCGACCCGGAAGCCGACGTCGTTTCGCTGCACGTCGCCGAAGTCGCGCGCGGACAGACGCAGGTCGGTCACGCTCGACTGCTTCCAGCTCGATCCGCGGATCACGTGATTCTTGCCCTGCGCCGGGCCCATCGTATCGACCGCGACCTGGGTCGAGTCGGTGCTGACAGTGTAGTAGTCGTGCGCCCACTCCGCGACGTTGCCGCCGATGTCATAGAGTCCGAGCACGTTCGGCGGGAATTTCCCGACGGGCGCGGTGACGGCGTAACCATCGTCGTAACCCGGCACGATGTCCTGCAACACGACGCGCGCCGTGTAGTCGGCGTAGTTGCCCGACGCAGGCGCCACCGGCAACGCATCGCCCCACGGATAACGACGCGCCTTGCCATCGGATGAGTAGCGGGCAACCCATTCCCACTCCGCATCGGTCGGCAATCGGTAGCCATTGGTCATCGGATTGGCCGGCACGAGCGACTCGCCGTCCTTCACGTAAGCAGGCTGCAGCCCTTCCTGCTCCGACAGCCAGTTGCAGTACGCGGCCGCCTGCTCCCAGCGCACGTTCACGACGGGCTGATTGTCGAGCTCCAGCGTGTTCGGCGGCACGATTCCGGAGCGGTGATCGGACTTGAAGCGCTTGAACTCGGCGTTCGTCACTTCACGCACGCCCACATAGAACCCGCGCTTGAACTCGACGTCGCGCTGCGCCTCGTTCGCACGACGGCCCGGCTCGCGGCGCGGACTGCCCATGGTGAATCGACCGAGCGGCATGAGCTTCAGCTGCTGCGACACCTTCGTCGTCACGACAGCGGGTGTCGCGGCGATGCGCGTCTGTTCCGCCGTCAGGAGCTTCGTCTCGACGACCTGCGGCAAACCGGGCCGGGGCGTAACCGTCGTCTTGAAATCGACGAACCCGGCCTTGCGGATCTCGATCTCGTGGGTCGTCGCGACGAGCCGCAGCGTCTGGTTCACATTGCCGGCGGGTCTGCCGTCGACGAATACCTGGGCATCGGCGGGCTGCGCGCGAACGGCGACTTCACCGTACACGCCTGTGAGCGCAACGCTCATCGTCTGCCTTTCGCCCGACTTCAGCGTCGCCTGTCGCGTCGCCGGCTCGTAGCCGGGGCGCGAGAACACGATCGACTGCTCCATATCAGGCCGGACCTCGACATCGAGCGGTGTCACGCCGCGATACACGCCGCTGATCGTCACGCTCGCACCTGAAGGCTCGGACCGCAGTGCCAGTCGACCGTCGGGCAATCCGAGCCGCACTGGACCGACCGTCATCGCTTCGCTCGCCTTCACCTGGATGTCGGTCGTCCAGGCCTTGAAGCCTTCGAGCCTGAGTTCGAGCGGCTGGTTGCCCGCCATCACTTCGGTGGTCAGTGGTGTCACGCCGCGCTGTTCACCTGCCACGATGACTTGCGCGCCGGCCGGTTCGGACGTGATCGTGACGTTCGCCCAGGCGGCCACGAGTGCCGGTGTGAAGACCTGCTTCTTGCCGAGCCCTTCGACCTCGACGGTGCCGCTGAAAGGCTGATATCGCGGCGCGTTGATCGCGACGGTGTGGGTGCCCGGCTGCAACTCGAACTCGCCGGGCGCGGAGCCGACTTCCTGGCCGTCGATGGACAGCTTCGCTTCGACCGGGACCTGAATGCTGAGCATGCCGGGCAGCTTCGCCAGCGAGAGCGCGAACTGCTGGTTGGCGGCTTCGGTGACTTTGACTTTGATCTCAGCCGGCGCGTATCCGGGAGAGCTTGCGCGAATCGTGTACTCGCCGGGCCGCAGCAGGAAGCGCCCGCCCACCGGCACCGCCGGCAATCCTCCCGCGATATCGATCCGGGCCTTCACCGGCGCTGTCGACACACCGATCGAAGTCGCGGTGAGCACGAACCACAGCACGCCACCGGCGATGAGTGCAATGACCGTCAACAAGACACGAGTGGGATTGAAAGTCACCGTGCGCTTGCGCGCCGCACCTTCGCTCGCGCGGAAGCGCACTGCCGCGATCGGCTCTGCTTCCGCGTCGCTGTCGCCTCGCAACCGCGCATCGTGCTGAATGATCGGCGGTGCAGTGATGTTGCCCGCGCTGCCGTCATCGACTTCGATCGTTCGCTGTCCGCGATCTTCCACCACCCGCAGGCGCGCGTTGCCGAGGTTCACGACGTCGCCCGCCTTCAGCCAGGCGGACTGCGTGATGCGCAACCCGTTGTGGAGCACATCCTTGCCTTCGGCAGGCTGCACGAACAACTGATCTTCGTGCACGCCGAGCCACGCTTCGACGCCTTCGGGCCGGCCGCTCAACACCACGACGCTGCCCGCGCCGCCGAAGCCGAGAGGAAAATCGGGCGCGCCAAAGCGCCGCTCGCCCTGCGGTTCGCGGACGATCAGGGTTTCTTCCTGGAGTGCCGATGCGTTCAAATCTTTTCCTCGCAGCGAACGACGACGGGCTGCAACGCAGTGCCGGGCACGACATGGATTTCACGCCGCACATCGCGATATCCCGGCCGCGTCCCGACGACGGTGTAGTTGCCGGGAGGCAGTTCGACCGAGCGCTGCTCGAAACTGCCGAGTGCACCGATGCGATGGATCGTGATCTGCGTAAGGTTGTCTGACCTGAGGGCGACTTGCACAGGAACATCGGCGCGGGCGAGCCAGTCGCTCAGCGTCGCGATCTGCTTTTGAAGCACCGGACCTGCCGGCGCGACTTGCTTCGCTTGTCCGAGCGTCTGGCGTGCGGCGCTGCGCACCGGCGCACTGAAGAGCCGCTCGGGCTGAGTGAGATAGAGGTCGAGCTCTTCGTTCAACTGCGCTCGCGGCGCTGTGCGGGAGACCCCCTCGCTGGCAGCCGCAACAGTCGAATCGAGCTGCACGACATCGCGATACTCTTTCAACGCCTCCGCCCAGCGTTCTTTCGACTCGAATGCGCTCGCGACTTCGAGTTTGGCGGAGATGCTGCGAGTGCGCTCCTCCTGTTCGATCTGCCTGAGGGCCTGAGCGACCTCGGGCGATCCCGGCCGGACGCGGGCAGCAGCATCGAAAGCGGATCGTGCTTCGCCGTATCGGCGAGCCGTCAGAGCATCGAATCCGCGCGCCATCGAACTAGCGAACGCGTCGCTCGACACTCGTGCATCGACGCGCGCAAGGCCGTCCGAGGCACGAGCAGTATCGGCATCGAGCGCCAGCGCCTTGCGGAAGGTTTCCGCGGCAGCGGTGATGTTGCCTTCCTTCTCCAGCCGTTCGCCCGTTGCGACGAGCGCGAGCACTTCATCCAGCGTTGCCGATCGCTTCAGACCGCGCGTTGCGACCGCGTTTCCGGCGTCCAGTTTCAGCGCGAGCTCGAAAGCTGTCTTCGCGTCGGCCGACCGGCCCTCGGCGATTGCCTTATTGCCTGCCGCCAGCTGATGCGCGAGTACTTCCGTCGCGCGCTTCTCCAACACGTCGATCAGCGGTGCGATAGCCTTGAAGTGGTCTCGTGCCGTCACGTATTCGCGAGCCGCGAAGTCGCGATCGCCGGCTGCGAGTTCGTCGCTTGCCTGCTTGAACTCCGCGCCGCCCCACAGATCGACAGCCCGGGCGCGCAGCTTCTCGAAGCGTCCTTCGATGGCGGTGCGTTGTTCCTCGGCTTCCTGTTTCGCCCGTGCCAGCGCGGCGAAGTCTGTTTCCTTGCGCGGCTCGGTCTTCGGCGCCTCGACTTCCTTTGCGGTTTGCGCAGGCTTCGCCTTCGGCGCTTCCGGGAACCAGCGAGGCAGCGCGAAGAACACGAACCCGATCCCGATGACAGCGAGAATCGCCACGGCGACTCCCAGGCCGCGACGGAAACCCTGTCGCCGCAATTCGTCGTCGCTGCGCGCAGTGACTGCCGGCCGCTTCCATTCGCTGCGCAACGGCTCGCCCTGCGCCACCGGCGGGCGGATCGATGGCGGCGCCACGGCAGGACGCGAAACCGCCGCTGGGGTCTGAATAATGTTTACCGCGGGAATGCCAGCCATCGCCGCGGTCAGTTCGCGCACGATCGTGTCCATGCCCGGCGGCCGATCCGCGGGAGATTTTTCCAGGCAGCGATCGATGAGCTGTGCGAGGGGAGCAGGCACCGATGCAGCTTCCGTCAGCGAGCGAGGACGTTCGTTGCGAATGCTTTCCGGCGTTGCGTTCGGATACAGCGGGGGGTAGCCGGAGAGCAGTTCGTAGAGCAGCGCACCGAATCCGTAAACATCGTCGCTCGCAGCGGCGGCGGCCCCGTCGAGTTGCTGCGGACTCATCGTGAACAGGGAACCGCGGCCCGCGCGGGCGGCAGGCAGTTCGTTCAGTGCCAGCGCGATGCCGAAATCGGTCAGCTTGGGCACGCCATCCGACGTCAGCAGGACGTTGGCCGGCTTGACGTCCCGGTGCACTACGCCGGCACGATGGGCGTGAGCGAGAGCCTCGGCGATCGGCAACGTGACTCTCAGGACCTCAGTCGCGCCGCGGCCGCGCCAGGAAGTGAGGTCGCCGCCCGATACGTACTCCATTGCGATCCAGGTGTGCCGGGCGGAGCGATGCACTCCGTCGACCTGGATGATGTTGGGATGCTCCAGCGCCTTCAGCCGGTCGCATTCGCGCTGCAACGCCGTGACCGCAGCCACGTCCTGCATCAACTCATCGGCCAGCACCTTGACCGCGACGAAGCGTCCGAGCTCTTTGTCCTGCGCAAGCCAGACGCTCCCGCTGCCGCCTGACCCGAGGGCGCGAACCAAGACGAACCTTGCAGAGAGCTCCTGCCCGCTTTCCAGCATGAATGAATTGTAGAGAGGTAGTGACGGAAAACTATCGTGTGCCACCGCCGGCATTCGCCGTGGGGGCTGCAGCCTGCCCGTCGGCGACGGGCGCCGTGACAACGGGAAGACCTGTCTCGTTCTCGTAGAGTTCCTTGAGCAGCCGCCGCCACTCCTGGTACTGCTCTTCTGCGGTGCCGCGCAATTGCAGCGTACGGCCTTCGACTTCGACGACCATCGGCTGGATCTCGGCCTGGAAGGATTCGCCCAGCTGCTTCAGGGAGTCGGAGTGCATCTTCACTTCCGCACCCTTGTCGAAACCGCTCTTGACCGCGTACGCACCGCCGAACACGCCGGCTGTGGCAGCCGCCTGACCTACGTAAGTATTCGACTGCGTGCCCATGACGAGGCCGCCGATGATCGCGGCCGCACCCAGCAGCTTGCGCGTCGTCGCCGAGCGCTGTGCTTCGTCATGCGCTTCGATTTCGTCGTGACTGTAACGACGCCAGTTCGTGTACGACTCGGACATGTTGTCCGTGAACAGGGCGTAGTGTTCGTTGACCGTATCGAGCAGCGCGTAGTCGCGCTCGCGGATGCGATCCATCCGGACCAGCATCGGATCGTCGGAAGAAGGCAGCCGCAGCACCTGGTACGTGCCCTTCTTCTTGTCCGTGCCCAGATAGCTCTCGAATGCATAGGGCGCCAGATCCCGGGCGAAACGCAGTTCCGAGACGTTGCGGATCGTTTCGAGATCCGCCGCCACCAGCGTCTGGCGATGCGCGAGGATGTCGTTGGCCAGCGTTGCGTAGAGATTCTGGAACGGGTCGCGCGGCTTGCCGGTGGTGTCCTTGTAGGAGCGGGTATCGGCGAGCTGCTCGTATTCCTTCTGGAACCACACGCGGCCGGTGGCATCGTCCACCGTGACGGCGAGACGCAGCATCATGCCCGTCGATTCGAGGATCTTCGCCGAGACGCGAACGTCGAGCGCTTCGTCATCGACCGGGATCACGCGCACCTGGCCCCACTGACCCGAGCCCTCGAGCGTATTGCGCACCTGCATCGCCAGGTAGCGAGCTTCCGCTTTGCGCACGTCGGGGAAGATGCGTTCCTTTTCCCGTTTCTTTTCGTCTTCGGGCACGTTCTCGTCGAAGAGGCGTACGCCGACATCGAGCAGCTGGGCCTCGGGAATTTCTTCCGCCGCCTGGATCGCATTCAGCCGCGGCTGCGGGCGCGTCTCATGCGTCACGCAACCACTGGATGCCAGCAGCGCCAGGACCATCAGTGGGGAGGCGAGCTTCGAGGAAACCTGTCGCATGGAGCCGTTCATGGTCGTCAACTCGTGTCCGGTTTCGATCAGCTTCCCTTCTTGTAGAGCCGGTATTCCTGCCACAGCTTTTCGCGCAGCTCGGGATCGGTCTCCGCCATCGCGGCCTCGCGCAGCTGGCGCGCCACCACATCATCGTCGCTGCCGTCGGGAATGTCGGCCGGCACCGTGCTCGGACCGCCGCCGCCCTTCGGGCCGCCACCGCCTACACCGCCGCCGCCGCCGCGACTGCCGCCGCCCTGGGAGGAATCCCCGGCGGTCCCCTGACCGCCGCTACCCTGGCCCTGGCCTTGGCCCTGACCTTGTCCCTTGCCATTGCCCTGGCTGTTGCCTTGTCCACTGCCGCCCTTGCCGTCACCGGATCCCTCACCGCCATCACCGCCGGCAGCTCCTGAGTCATTGCTGCCGCCCGCGCCGGCGCCTGAGCCGTTACCCGATCCGCCGCGGCCGCTGCGCTGACCGGCAATCTCGGCCTGCTCGTCGCGCATACGTCCGTCGAACACGCCAAGGGAAATATCGAACTGCTTGTCGATGTGCGCCATGCGCTCGGACGTCGTCATGGGCCCGGCGCCACCGCCGCCACCTGCACCACCACGCGAACCTGCGCCGTCGGGAGATCCCGCGCCACCTGGGGCGCCGCCGCCGCTCTGTCCGCCGGGTGAGCCGCCGGTCGGCGCAAATACCGGCACGATTGCCGGAAGCGCTACCGAGACTGAAACGTTCGATCCGCCGCCGCTCGTGCCATCGGCATTGCCGGTCGATCCGGATGCGCCACCACTCTGGCCACCACCACCACTCTGGCCATCACCGCCACTTTGGCCACCCTGGCCATCAGCGCCGCCGCTGGCTCCGCTCTGTCCGCCCTGGCCGCCGGCACTGCCGTTTGCACCGTTCTGGCCGCCGCCGTTCTGGCCGCCCTGGCCATTCGCGTTCGCGCCGTCGGCTGAGCCCGCTTCGCCCGCGCCACCGGCCGCACCCTGCGCGCCATTGCCATCACTTCCACCGGCTCCTCCACTGCCGCCGGCTTGTCCGGCTGCACCTGAGGATCCGTCGCCGTTCGCTCCGCCACCGGCACTTCCGGATGCACCGCCGCCGGCCGCGCCACCACCCATCTGCGCGGACGCGTCACCTGCTCCGCCGCCGGCACCACCAGCCTGACCTGCCGCGCCAGCGCTGCCGCCCGCCTGGCCTGCGGCTCCACCCATGGCACCTGCGGCGCCACCGGACGCACCCGCTGAACCGCCGGCACTGCCCGCGGCAGCGCCATCTGCTCCACCCGATGCACCAGCACCGCCGGATGCACCGCCGCCGCCAGCCTGACCCATCGTGCCTGCCGCGCCGCCACCTGAAGCGCCTGCTGAACCGCCCGCGCTTCCTGATGCGCCGCCGGCCTGCCCTGAAGCTCCCCCCGTCGCGCCGGCCGCGCCGCCCGAGGCACCCGCTGAACCGCCGGCCTGACCCGAGGCGCCACCCGAAGCACCGGCAGAACCACCAGCACTTCCTGATGCTCCACCGCTACCGCCGGCCTGACCTGAAGCGCCACCGGCTGCGCCCTGGCTACCGCCGGCCTGGCCGGAAGCGCCACCCATTGCGCCCGCTGCGCCACCAGATGCACCCGCGGATCCGCCCGCACTTCCTGCCGCGCCGCCTGACGATCCCGCGGATCCGCCTGAACTTCCCGACTGACCGCTGCTGCCGCCCGATGCGCCACCGCTCGCGGTGCTCTGCGCACCGGAAGCTCCGCTCGAGCCCTGGAAAATACTTTCGTTGGCTGACGCACCGCCGCTGGCACCGCCTGCTGCGTCGGCGCCGCTCTGACCCTGGCTGCCGCCACCGCTTTGACCGCCACCGCCGGAGGCACCTGTATCCATGTTCGGCGTTGGGAAGCCACCCGCCTGGCCGCCGCCACTGCTGCCTGAAGGCATTCCGAGCGTGGGCTGACCGCCGCCGCCGGATGAGCCGCCGCCTGCCCCCGAAGCGCCGCCCTGCGATCCGCCCCCGGCCTGTCCACCCGCACCGCCGATCGATCCGCCGTCACCGCCCGACTGGCCGCCGGCGCCACCCATGGAGCCCGAGGCACCACCGGATGAACCACCGCCCATCGAACCGGCCGAGCCTCCGGAAGCACCTCCCGAAGCACCGCCACCCATCGAGCCGGCCGAACCCCCCGACGACCCAGACGATCCGCCCGATGAACCGGTGGAGCCGCCCATGGAGCCGGATGAACCGCCGTCGGCACCTGATGAGCCACCCTGTGAACCGCCGGATGATCCCTGTGAACCACCGGACGATCCCTGTGAGCCGCCCTGGCTGCCGCCACTCGATCCGCCGGAGCTGCCGCCGCTCGGCATCGAGGGCATGGAAGGCATCGACGGCATGGAAGCACCGCCGCTGGCACCGCCTCCCGAACTGCCACCGGGCATGCTGGAACTGCTGCCGCCACCGCCGCCACCACCGGAGGATCCGCCCGAGGGCATCGACTGACTGCCGCCGCCGGACGAGCCGCCGCCCGATGACCCGCCGCTCGGCATGCTGGAGCTGCTGCCGCCGCCGCCGCTGGAACCGCCTGAAGAACCGGAAGAACCGCCGCTCGATCCCGACGAACCGCCCGAAGGCATCGTCGATGAGGGCATGCTGGAGGA
Source organism: Povalibacter uvarum (assembly GCF_014202975.1). Taxonomy (GTDB): domain Bacteria; phylum Pseudomonadota; class Gammaproteobacteria; order Steroidobacterales; family Steroidobacteraceae; genus Steroidobacter; species Steroidobacter uvarum. The sequence continues at coordinate 13,073 of NZ_JACHHZ010000005.1, read as the reverse complement.
AGACTGCTGACCGGCGCACCCGCCCATGAGGAAGGCGGAGATGGTGCCTACGGTTGTGACCTGCGCGGCGGCGATAAGTAGCCGATCGAGTACCTGGCTTCTCTTCATCGCACTCTCCGGGTCAGGTCGGATGTTGGAGGACGGGTCACATTGGCAACGGTCGCAGCGGCGCCGTTTATCGTGCTGCCGCTGAGCTGAACGCGGGCTGAGTATTGCGACGCCCACCGCCTCGATCGACCTGCCATCTCACTTCACCAATGTCGCTCACGTCCCCAGCATCGCCGCACAACCCCCTGAACCTGTTTTCTTATATGAGCCGATCTGTCCGTCGGTGCCGCTATTCCGCCGCCTTCGTCTGTTTGGGCGGCGCGTTGACCGGATCTTCATCGTCGGCACCCACGAGGAAGGACCGCAACTGGTTCGCCAGCCGGTCACATGCCGTGCTCTGCACCGGCGAGATGATGGGAATGGGCGCCACGGCACCGATCATGACCGACGTACCTTTCACGTCCGTACTCACGGTGCCGGCGCTCACGCCGTCACGCAAATCCCAGACCGTGGCTTCGTAGTCGGACTGCTTTTCCCACCAACCCAGTCCGAGACAGCCTGCGCCACCCGGACCGACCGCACAAGCGATGCTTCCACCGCCGTCGGTTTTCTGCGTCACGCCGTCCACCCATACGATGAAACGAACGCCCAGCGAGCTGACCCGTTCAGAAACGCCTGGACGCGAGAGGAAGGTGGAGAACCCCTGCGGGTTCACCGGCGCCGTGCTCGGCTCGAGCCACGGATAGAAAGCATCCACGAACTGATCGTCAGCATAGACCTGGAAAGGTTTGTCCTTGATGTTGCTGCGCGGGTCGCGGTCCTTGCCGCTTTTCTTCGCGCTGGCGTGATCGGCGGAGAACGATTCGCCGACGAGCTCGCGTTCGAGGCAGTCGAGAAACTTGTCTTCGGTGCCGGTGCCTTCGAGATGCGGCTTCGCGAGCAGCACGACTGCCTCGTTCGCCGTGATGCGCGTCGGTGCATCGCGGACTTCCTCGATCTTCGCCGTCATGCAACCGGCCATGCCCGACATGGACAGGATCGCCACCGCCACACGCCACGATCCGTTGCGCGACACAGACGACCCGGCGCTTCTGTCGAGGCAATCGCTCTGCGTGCGCGGCGCGTTCGCGCCACACCCACACGCTGTCGATGTGGGCGTCGATGCGTCACGGTCCGCGGAGCGACCGGAATACTCTCGTGGCATCTGAAAGACTCTCCAGGATGGAAACGCGGAAGGTCGTCCCTGAAGTTTCGCCGCTCGACTTCAGCCAACTGTAATTGAGTGTCGACTTTCCTCGATTGCGTTCGAGTATACGCCAAGGTTCGTACAAGGCATCCGGGGGAAAACGCGCAGCTTTGTTTCGGCTTTGTACGTTCGGCCGGCGCGAAAATTTCCGCCCCGGCGCCGCATGCAGCCGCTTCAGATGAGGGAGAGCTGTTCGGGTCCGATGACGGGACGCTGGAACAGGCCGACGTTATGTATGAAGCGTTCGCCTGTCCTCAGTCCGTAGCGCCTGCAGGCTGCCTTGAAGCGTTGATGAAGCAAAGCCGCATACTCGCCCTGCCCCCGCTGCCGCACGCCCCAGGCGGAGTTGTAGTCGCGACCGCCATGCATTGCCTGCATCCGGCTCATGACGTGTTCCGCCTTGAGCGGTTCGTGCGTCCGCAGCCATTCGCGAAACAGATCCTTCACTTCGTACGGCAGTCGCAGCACGACGTAACCGGCCGAACGTGCTCCTGCCTCCGCGGCAGCCTCCAGGATTTTCTCGACTTCGGAATCTGTCAGCACGGGAATGACCGGCGCGACCATGACGCCGACCGGAATGCCCGCCGAAGCGAGCGTTCGAATTGCTCGCAATCGTGCCGCGGGCGATGCCGTCCGCGGTTCGAGAGTCCGCTTGAGCTCGCCGCTCAGTGTGGTCACGCTGACGAGCGCGAGAACGAGATCGTCGCGGGCCATCGGCGCGAGCAGATCGACGTCACGCTCGATCATCGCGCTCTTCGTAATGATCGAGAACGGATGACGGTATCGTGACAGCACCTCGATGATGCTGCGCGTGACCCGGTACTCGCGCTCGATCGGCTGGTAAGGATCGGTATTGGCGCCGATCGTGATCGGCGAACAGCGATAGCCCGGTACGGCGAGCTCACCTTCCAGCAGCCGCGCGGCATCCTGCTTGTAGAAGAGCCTGGTCTCGAAATCGAGTCCGGCCGACAGATTCACGTAGCCGTGCGAGGGCCTCGCATAACAATAGATGCATCCGTGTTCGCAGCCGCGGTAGGGATTGATCGACTGGTCGAACGCGATGTCAGGAGATTTATTGCGGGCAATGATCGACCGCGCCGGATCGGCGCGCACGATCGTTTCGAGCGGCGGCAGGGGCTCATCGAGGCTGCCCCAGCCGTCATCCACGGGCTGCGTGGTCGTCTTCTCGAAGCGGCCTTCGGGATTGGACACTGCGCCGCGGCCGGTGCGGGGGACAGGTCGGTTGGGTGTGGCCATGCTCAGGAGCATACTGTATATAAAACCAGTAATGCACCCGCCGTATGTGCTTCACTGCACCAACTGATCCTCCTTCTGCGGCTGGCTGACGCGGGCGAGCGGTGCCCGGAATCTCACCCTCATTTCAACCCCCTGATCCGAGTTGATCTCGAGCTCGCCGTGAAGCTGACGCACGAAGGCATCGATGAGCGAACGGCCCAGTCCGCCCGGTTCCGTTTCGCTCGCCGGGTCGTAACCCCGACCGTTGTCGCGGACGAGCAGCAGCAACTGCGTATCCGACTCGCGCCTGACGATCACTTCGATGAGTCCGCGGTCGACGCCTGTGAACGCGTGCTTGTACGCATTCGTGATCGCTTCGGTCACCAGCAGACCGAGCGGCACGGCGACGTCAGGGCCGATCACTTCCTCCTCTGCCGTCACGGTGAGATCGACATCCTGAGTGCCTGCGAGCCCGCCGCGCCGAAGCTCCGCGCAAAGATCCTTGAGGAACCAGCGCAGATCCACTTCCTGCAGATTCTCCGACTCGTAGAGACGCCGGTGCAGCGTGGCGAGCGCATTGATTCTGCTGCGGGCCTCGGCGAACGCCGCTTCGGCGCGAGGATCGCGGATCCGGCGCGCATGCAGGTTGAGCAGGCTCATGACGAGCTGCAGGTTGTTCTTCACGCGGTGATGAATCTCCCGCACCAGGATTTCCTTCTGGGCGAGCGACTCGCGCAGCTCCGCTTCGCGCGATGAAATCGTATCGGCCATGCGGCCGAACGTTTCGCCGAGACTGCGGATTTCGGCGGGTGCCGCTTCGACACGCTCCGGCCGCACGGTATGACGACCCGCTGCGTACGCCGAGGTGATGCGATCGAGGTAGGTGATCCAGCGAACGACGAAGTGTTCGATGCCGAACCACACGACGGCGATAGCGAGCCCCCACATGAGCAGCGGTGTGAGCACGCCCCACGCCACCTGCAATGCCAGCGGGCCCATCGCCGCCAGTACCGGCGTGCCGAGAATCACGAAGATGCGTCCATCCAGCAGCGGACTGATTGCATAGAGGCGCCACGTGCCGTCGCGCCCGCGAGCGGTGAATGTCTGCGTGCGTGCACGCAGGTGCTCGTCGATCAGATCGGGACGGGGCAATCCCTCCAGCAACGGCGAGTTGTCGCCCTTCGACGTAATGGGATCACCCTTGCTGTCGAGCAGCGCGAGTGCCGTATTTCCATCCGACGCGGCATGCTGGTAACGGCGAGTGACCCAGTCCAGGCCGATGAAAAGCGCGACGGAGCCGCTGATCACGCCGGTGTCATCGACCAGCGGCACGGCCGTCGCCATGCCCCACTCGTCCAGCCATTCGCTTTGCACGAGGTCGCTCACGACGAATGCATCACCCGACATCACATCCTTGAACCAGGATTGATTCGCCACGGTGATGACCGACTTCATGGCGCTCGAGGAACAGGTCGTCACGCCATCGGCGTTGAGCACCATCGCGCCGGCGTACTGATCGAGGCCGCCGATGGCTCTCTGCAGTGCGCGACGGCATGCGGCGCCCTGGCCGACCCGCACATCGGGATGAGCCGCGAGGCTCGTGAGGATCTCGCGTGACGCCGAGATCATGTTCTCTTCTTCGTTGGCCGCGAGCTGCGCGGCCTGGGCGAGATTCTGCTGCAGGTAGCGGACGCTGCTGTTGTAGCCGGAGATCGCCTGCAGCACGGCGAGCACGCCGGGCGCCAGCATGGCGATACCGACGATCAGCACCAGTCGCGGACGCAGACCGGCGTTGCGCCCCCACCAGCGGCGCGGCGCGGCATCAGGCTTTTGATACTTCATGGCTGACGCAGGATATTAGTCAGCGCACGGTGTTCAGGATGCCTTGGCGCGACCTGCAGAAATCGTAACACCGTCGTTGCGAAGTTCCGTGGCCGAAGCGGGATCCGTCACATAGGCCGCATCCTCGCCCAGGAGCTCGATCAGCCGGTCGCGCGCCCGCGCGATACGGCTCTTGATCGTACCGACCGCCACCTGGCAGACGTCGGCCGCCTCTTCATAAGAGAGTCCCGTCGCGCAGACCAGAACGAGCGCTTCGCGCTGATCGTTCGGCAACTCCTGCAGCGCCCGGTTGAGATCGCGCAGATGCAGCCGGGCATCGTGGATGGGAGCGACGGACAACTGCGCCGCGCAGACACCCTCAGGGTCTTCGACTTCGAATTTGCGATGGCGCAGTTCCGAGTAGTAACAATTGCGCAGGATCGTGAACAGCCAGGCCTTCAGGTTGCTGCCGGACTGAAATTGTTCGCGGTTGGTCCATGCCTTGAGCACAGTGTCCTGCACGAGATCGTCAGCGCGCGCCGGATCGCCGCACAAGGAGCGGCCGAACGCACGCAGCGCCGGCAGCAAGGCAGTGACTTGGTCGAGAAAAGGGTCTTGGGCGGCCATGTTTCGTACCGGCCCGGTCAGGACCCGCGCTCCTTGTCTTCGAGCTGCTTCAGCAATGCCTTGAACTCGTCCGGAACGGGTTCTTCCATCACGTCGGAGAACATGCGGCGCAGACGATTGCCCAGCCAATCGGGCACCTGCTCGGCAGGAGGGTCACCCGAAGCGGGAGTCGCCTGATCTGGCCTGATTTTTTCGCTCATGGATGGAATGGCTGCTGAAATGCCGGCTTACGGCCGACGACGCACTGACTTAGTTGTGGGAATCGCCAGTCAACGCCGGCGACCAGGAAAAAGTTCCACGGTCAGGGAACATTCCCGACCCCTCATACATACTAGCGTCACGTCCGCGGGGCGCGGGTGCATGCGCACGGTAAAGTGACATGCATTTCTCAGCGACAAAGAACGATGGAGTAATCATGGCTCTAGCTCATGCGATTGCCGAGCACCTACCCTACCTGCGCCGGTATGCCCGGGCGCTCACCGGTACCCAGCAAAGCGGGGACGCCTATGTGAGAGCGTGCCTCGAAGCGATCGTGGCTGACACCTCGGTCCTCGGCGCCGATGCCTCGCCGCGCGTTGCGCTCTATCGACTGTTCCACCGCCTGTGGGACACCACGAATCTCGACCTGCGTCCTGTCGCCGGGTCCGGCCCCGTCGCCGCCGATAACGTCGAGAAGCGGCTGAAAGAACTCACGCCCGCTCATCGCCAGGCTTTGCTGCTCACAGCGATGGAAGGCTTCGGCACGAGCGACGCCGCGAAGATCCTCGGGGTGTCCGAAGACGACGTGAAGAGCATGACCGGCCAGGCAGTGCGAGAAATTTCGAGCCAGCCGAGCATGAAGGTCCTCATCATCGAGGACGAACCGATCATTTCCCTCGACCTGCAGAGCATCGTGCGAGAGATGGGTCACAAGGTGATCGCGACAGCAACGACGCGCGATGAAGCAGTGCGCGAAGCCCGCCGCACGAGCCCTGAGCTCGTCCTCGCCGACATCAAACTCGCCGACGGCAGCTCCGGCATCGACGCGGTGCGCCAGATCCTGAGCGAAGTCGACGTCCCGATCGTCTTCATCACCGCTTACCCGGAACGACTGCTGACGGGTGAGCGACCGGAACCGACGTTCCTGGTGACGAAGCCGTTCGTGCCGGAGACGGTGAGAGTCGCCATTAGCCAGGCGCTGCTCTTCGCGTAGAAAGCCAGCTAGCCACTAGCCGGCTAGCAACTAGCTCAGAACTAAGAGCGGGGCAAATGCCCCGCTCTTTTTTGCGCCGACGCAGCGTCAACACTGGACGCAAAAAAAGAAGGGGCCATTCGGCCCCTTCTCTTCATCTGGCTACCAGCTAATGGCTAGCCGGCTAGCTGACTTCTAGCTAGCTGCCTTCTCGTCAAACCGGTGGTCTTCCGCGCATCGCGCCCGCCACCAGTGCGACCAGAGTCAGCACCAGGAAGATGAAGAACAGGATCTTCGCTATGCCTGCTGCAGCGCCAGCAATGCTGCTGAAACCCAGCACGGCCGCGATGATCGCGACGATGAAGAACGTAAGTGCCCACGACAACATGACAACCTCCGGCAATGAACTGCGAATGAACCGCTCTGCGACGGAACGTCCGAAGATCGCCTTGGTTCCAGCACCGGGTCGGCGTCAAGCGACGAAAACTCGAGCAGCGATCTGAAGATCACCGACAGCGATGCATCGCGCCGGAACTTCGGTAAGCGCGTGGACGTTTCGCCGACGGGTGAGCTCAGCAATCTGTCCGTTGAGCTCTATTGAGTTCACAACCGAGTTCACAGCCCCTCAGCGGAGGATATTCATGAGCAGCAGATCCCTACTTCTCGCCGCCTTTGCCTGCACAACGATGCTCGGCCTCGCGGCGTGCGACAACAAAGGGCCCGTCGAACAGGCCGGTGAAGAAATCGACGAGGCGATCGACACGATGAAGAACGGCCAGGAATCGACCTCGAACAAGCTCGACGATGCCGTCGATGACGTTCGCGAAGGTGCAAAGGACGCCGCCGACGAGCTGAAGAAGGATTAGTCCCTACTCTCACGCTGTCTTGCAGTACGGGCAGAACACGTCGCCACGAGAACGCCTTCCCATGCGCGACGTGTTCTCTCCTTCCAGGATTCCCTTTCGATTCGCGACGCTGATCGTCGCGCTGCTTTGCACCGGCTGCGCGACACCCAAGGCGCGCCCGGTCGTACCGGGCGAAACGGTGGCGCCCGCCATCGTGACCGCGAGCGGTGCGCTCAGCGAAGCGAAAGCCGAGCAACTCGTCGATAGACGTCTCGCGCCCGCACAGGACGATGAGCACGTCCGCGAACTGATCGACGCCTTTCGCGCGCAAGCGGACGCGCCGCTGGTCGCGGGCAACCGGGTCTCACTGCTGATCGACGGTCCGCAGACACTCGCCGCGATCCGCAAGTCCATCGAATCCGCCAAGCATCATGTCCACGTCGAAACGTACATTTTCGCGGACGACGAAGTCGGTCACGAATTCAGCGACCTGTTGATCGCGCGTCGGCGTGCGGGCCTCGAAGTGCGCGTGATCTACGACGCGATCGGCAGCGTGACCACGCCGGGGGCGTTCTTCGATCGCATGCGCGAAGCAGGCGTCGAAGTACGCGAGTTCCGCCCGCTCGATCCCGTTCGCACGCCGCTGCCCTGGAAGATCAACAACCGCGATCACCGCAAGATCGTCGTCGTCGATGGGCGGATCGCCTTCACCGGCGGCATCAACATCAGCAGCACGTATGAAAGCTCGTCGACGACTCGACCCGGCCCCGAAACCGGCCGCGACGAGGCCTGGCGCGACACGCACGTCGAGATGGCAGGACCGGTCGCGACGCAGTTCCAGGCATTGTTCCTCGCAACGTGGACGCGCGCGGGCGGCAAGATCGACAACGCGAATCCCCTGTATTTCCCTGCTCCGGAACCTGCCGGCGGCGAGCTCGTTGCCGCCGTCGCCACCGATGCGGACGACAAGACGGAAACCCGCATCTATGCAACCTACCTGGCGGTGGTCGAACACTCGACGCAGCGCCTCTGGCTGACGAACGCCTACTTCGCGCCGAACAAGGAATTCCGTCAGGCACTGATCGCCGCAGCGAAACGCGGCGTCGACGTGAGACTCATCGTCCCGAGCTTCACCGACTCCGGCCTGATCCTCCACGCGTCACGCAGCACCTTCGAGGAGCTGCTCGAAGGCGGCGTGCGCATCTACGAACAGCGATACGCGCTGCTGCACGCGAAGACCGCGGTGATCGACAGTGCACTCTCGATGGTCGGATCAGCCAACCTGGACATGCGCAGCTTTCTGCACAACAACGAAGTGAACGCCGTGGTCGTGGGGAGCGGGTTCGCGCAGCGCCTCGAGGCTGTTTTCGAACGCGATCTGAAAGACACGCGCGAACTCGATCTGGAGAAATGGCGCGAGCGGCCGCTGTCGGACAAGATCAAGGAGGCGGCGAGCAGTTTGCTGTCGTACTGGTTGTGAGCCGTTGTCGTCATCCGCAGCGCTCGATCCGCAGCGCTCGTCATTCCCGCGAAAGCGGGAATCCATCTCCAGGTCGTGAAGGGCATGGACTCCCGCTTTCGCGGGAGTGACGAGGCGGGAAATCGCTGTCTGACAGGGCGTCAGACGTCGCGGTCCGTCTTCTTCCTGCGCGACCAATACCCCGCCGCCGAGTTCATCATGTAGTTGCCGCCCGCCTTGACGCGACGCAACCAGTCCTTCGCCCACGCGAATTCGAGACTGAGGATGGCGAGGCCGGCGGGAATGACCACGATCGCGGGCCCTGGGAAGACGATCATCAGGATCCCGATCAGGACCACAGTCCCGCCCACCAGTGCGATGGCGCAACGTCGCGCCCACTTGTAGGTAATGCGCAGGAATGTCGTCACGATTTCGACCCGCAATGACGCTCGTCAACTTACGACAGGTCTTCCCTCAACGAAAAAACGTCTCGATCAGTTCCGCCACGGCCGCCGGCCGCTCGTGATGCATCATGTGCCCGGCCTCTTCGATCGTTGCGAGCCTGACATGGCGTAGCAATGCGCCGATTTTCTCTTCAGCGATCTGCGGCTTCAGACGCTCTGCAAATTCCGACTTCGCTCCCATGACCAGCAGCGTGGGCGCGGCGATCGCGTTCCAGCAGGCTTCGGCCTGGTCGCGCTGATACAGCACGGGATTGATTCGTTTGTGCCGCGGATCCGATCGAAGTTCAATCCGGCCGTCGTCCCGGGTGCGCGCCCACGATCGGGCGATGAAGGCGATGTGATCCGGCGAGGTACGCGGATTGCGCCGCGCCAGTACCGACTCGAACTGTTCGAAAGTGTCATACGTTGCGAATCGGCTGCCGTCGGCAACTTCATCGAGCCACTGCCGATAACGCGCCGGCGCCTGATCGGCGCTCGTCGGCGTCAGTCCGACGCCCTCGAGGTTGATCAACCGGCGAATCCGGTCCGGCCGCACGCCGGCGTAGATCATCGCGACGTTGCCACCCATGCTGTGACCGACCAGGTCGATCGGACGGCCGGGAGCGACGATGTTCAGGATCGCCTCGAGATCGGCGAGGTAGTCAGGAAACCAATAGCCGTCATCCGGCCATTGGGTGCGGCCGAAGCCTCGCGCATCGAAAGCGATCAGCGTGCGGCGTGGCGACAGCTCATCGACAACGAACTGCCACGTCTCCGCGCTGTCGCCCCAGCCATGCAGGAGGACGATCGGATCCGGATCTTCGCCCGGCCAGCGATAGAGCTGGAAATCGAGCCCGCGCAACCGGAGGGTGTCGGGTTGCGCAATGCGTCGGGCGGTGTAGCTCATCGGAAACGAAAGGAAGGGCGCCAGCCACGGCGGACATGGCGCCCCGTATCCCGATCACTCTGGAATGCGAACGATGCTGGCGAGCGTTCCCACCGAGTCTTCGGCCGGAGGCGCTTCCGGCGCGGGGGCTGGAGCCGGCGCCGCTACCGCGACCGGAGCTGCTTTCCTTCTCGCCGCCTTCTTGCGGGGCTTCGCCTTTACGACCTTCGCAGCGGCCTTGGGCTTTGCCTTCGCTTTTACCTTCGCCTTCTTCTTGGTCTTGGCCTTCTTCTGCGGCGTGCGAACGATGCTCGCCTTGACCTTCTTCTTGCCCTTCTTCTTGGCGGCCTTCTTCTTGCCCGCCTTCTTCTTCGTCGCCATGAGTCACCTCCGGGTCAGTCCCCGATTCCGATCCATGTTGCACAATTTGCGGCGTTATCCGCGCTTTCGATATTACACGCCCGCAAGCCGCTGGTGCATGATGCGTGCGGCGTCATCGCGCCGATCGAAGCGGGTCGGCTCGCACACGAAACTTGAATGAACGAGAACGACCCGAAATTCGAAAGCATCGTGCTGCAGGCGCAGGCACTCGGGCCGCGCGAACGCGCCGATTTCGTGCGCAAGGCATGCGGTGCCGACGAGACCTTGCTGTCGCGAGTGATGATGGTGCTCCAGGACGAGGGCTCCGCGGACTGGCACGACATCGAAGCCGAGGAGACCGCCGGTGTCGCGGTCGAACCTGTCGAAGGTCAGCGTCTCGGCCCGTACCGGATCGTGCGCAAGCTGGGCTCCGGCGGCATGGGCGATGTCTACCTGGCCGAGCGGGCGGACGAGGAATACAACCAGGTCGTCGCCATCAAGCTCGTCCGGGCGGGCGCGTTCACCCCGCAGGTCCAGGGCCGGCTGCGCACCGAGCGCCAGATCCTGGCAAGGCTGCAGCACCCGAACATAGCCCGGCTGCTCGACGGGGGGCGCGCGCCGGACGGTACGCCCTACCTCGTCATGGAATACATCGACGGGGAGCCGATCGACGCGTACTGCGACCGGCGCCGCCTCACCCTCGCCGAGCGGATCGCGCTGGTGCGAACAGTCTGTTCGGCCGTGCACTACGCCCACCAGAACCTGATCGTTCACCGCGACCTGAAGCCGAACAACATTCTGATCACCGCATCGGGCGAGGTGAAACTGCTGGACTTCGGGATCGCCAAGCTTCTCGATACCCGGCACTCGGCGCACACGCTCGCGATGACCCACATCGACTATCGGGTCATGACGCCGGCGCATGCCAGCCCGGAGCAGGTGCGCGGCGACACGATCACGACCGCGAGCGATGTGTACGTGCTCGGTGTGCTCCTTTACGAGCTGCTTTGCGGCCGCAAGCCGTTCCACCTGGTCGGCAGCCGCCTGACCGACATGGAACGCATCATCTGCGAACAGGAGGCCGCGCTGCCCAGCGCGATGGTGGATCGCACCGCCTCCGAGTCGCAGCAGACCCTGGCGAGCATCGTCGCCACGCGGTCGACGACGCCGACCCGGTTGCGCAAGGAATTGCGGGGCGACCTCGACAACATCGTCATGATGGCGATGCGCAAGAACCCTTCGCGCCGCTACAACTCGGCGGAACAGCTGTCCGCCGACCTGCAGCGCCATCTGGACGGCGAACCGGTCATCGCCACGAGCGATCGCTGGATCTACCGCACCCGGAAGTTCGTGGCGCGGCATACGGTCGCTGTTTCCCTGTCCGCCGCGGCGATCGTCACGCTGATCATTTTCGCCACGATCACTTATATCCAGGCGCGGCACATAGCCCGAGAACGTGACGTCGTCGCCGCCGAGCGCGCCCGCGCCGAACAGGTGTCGTCGTTCCTCGTGGAGTTGTTCGAGCTCTCCGATCCGTCGCGCAGCCGTGGCAACCAGGTTACCGCCCGTGAGCTGCTCGATATCGGCGCCCGGCGGGTCAATGTCGGCCTCACCGATCAGCCGGAAACACGAGCGACACTGCTCGGCACGATCGGCCGCGTGTACAGCAGCCTCGGCCTCTACCCGGATTCGGTCGGACTACTGGAAGAGGCGCTCGCGTCCCGCATCGCCATTCACGGCCCGGAACACGCCGAAGTCGCGAACGCACTGGTCGAGCTCGGCAATGTCCTCTGCGAACAGGGCAAGCTGGACGAGTGCGACAAGCGCCTGAACGCGGCGATCGACATGCAGCGCAAGCTCGAAGGCCCGGAGTCGATCGAGATCGCACCGACGCTGCTGGCACAGGCAAAGCTCGCACAGCGTCGCGGCACGCTCGATGTGGCCGAACGCTACTTCAACGAGTCTCTGGCGCTGTATCGCCGACACGGCCAGGAGCGCACCACTGCTGCCGCGTCCGCAATGAATGAGCTGGCCGGTCTCTACACGTATCGCGGTGACTTCGCGAAGGCCGAGACCCTGTACCGCGCCGCGCTCGACATCGATCGCCAGGCCCTCGGCCAGGATCATCCGCAGGTGGCCATGCACGTTCACGACATCGCGGTCGCGCTGCAGATGCAGGGAAAGCTGCCCGAGGCCGAGCCCATGTACGCGGAATCGACGCAGATGCTGCGCCGGATTCTCGGCCCCACCCATCCCAACACGCTCGATGCGATGGCGAACTACGGCCGCTACCTGCGTCGGACCGGCGATCTCGAGCGAGCGGAACAAGTGCTGGCGGATGTGCTGGCGAATGACCGCCTCGCGCGAGGCGCCACACATCCGTTCGTCGGCCACGATCTCGTCAGTCTCGCGAACGTGCGACTGGACCGCGGTAACGCGAAGGCAGCCGAACAGGACATTCGAGCAGCATTGGAGATCTATCGAGAAGCACTGCCTGCCGATCACCCCTACGTGGCATCCGCTCTGGCGGCGCTGGGCCGCGCTCAACTGGGTCAGGGCAACCCTTCAGACGCTGAGCAAACGCTTCGCCGCGCCATCGCGATGGCTGAGAAATCACTGCAGCCCGACAGCGCACCCATCGTGGTGGCGAAGACTGTGCTGGGTCATGCGCTCATTGCGGAAGGACGAAGGGACGAGGGGATGCCATTGCTGCGCGAGAACTATCAGGCGCTGGTCACGACGCAGGGAGAGGGAGCGGCGCTGGCGAGGCAGACGAGGGAGAAGCTGGGAAGCGGTGAGCGAGACTAGAGAGCGGAGCAGGGGTGCGGATTCTACTTGTGGGTCCGGCTTTACCGGAGTCAAACGGTCGATGCAACACTGCGAGCCAGTGTATCTGCTGGAGTCTCGAAGCCTAAGGTTTGTCGTGGCCTT
>NZ_JACHHZ010000004.1 GCF_014202975.1 Povalibacter uvarum | reverse complement strand
GCATCGTGACGATGTGCGTCGGCGGCGGCATGGGCGCCGCGGGACTGTTCGAAATCTTCTGATCGATTGGCGGCGGGATCGGAACGGTCCCGCCGTCTTCACTCGCGCATCTACGCGCGAGTTTCTGGACTTCAGCTCGCGGCCATCCCCTATCTCGTCGGTGCGAGATCGGCTGCCGCGGAATCGCGCTTCTTATGATCCGTCAGCCAGTCCATGAGCTCCTCATGGCGCTCGACTACAGAAGCTGACGGAGCAGCCGGCGGGCTCCGCTGCGGTTGCTCCGCCCCGGTGAAGGTCTTCGGCGGGTCTTTACGCGGCGCGGGCGCCTCGCGTGGCTCCTCTGCCTGAACGGCCTTTGGTATTTCGTAGTCGCCATTCCGATAGCGCCACATTTCATAGAAGAAGACCACGCTCAGATAGAGCGTGACGATCACCCACAGGATGAAGATATGTTCCAGTGTCATGGCAGGGTCACGATCGCCGTTTCCCGTGCCGCCGACGCTCAACGCACTGACGCGGACCGAAGCTCATTGTTCTCATGATTGACTTCGCGTACGAGGTGTTGAGGATTTTCCTCCGGCCCTTGCGGTGAGCCAACCGTTTTCGGCCGCCGCCTCTTCAGCGTGTGACCTGGGTCGCCATTTGCACTCCGTGCTCGACGTACTTCGCGGTCACCGTTGACACCGCAAGCCGGCGGCTACGGCAACACCACGAGAGCCAGAGTCGCAGAATTCCCGCAACCTTCCGGCGATATTGACCTGGAGGAGTCGTAAGTTCTTGATTTAATGGCGCGCCCGGAGAGATTCGAACTCCCGACCTTCTGGTTCGTAGCCAGACGCTCTATCCAACTGAGCTACGGGCGCGTAATCGACGTCATGGCGGGTTACAGAGAAACCCGGAATGCGAAACCCCTGTTTTCAGGGTGTTCCAAGAGGCAGGGGTCATGACAGCCCCCGCCGCGGGGCGCGCATCCTACCAGCCACATGGAAGGGACTTCAACTTTGTCAGGCTGGCGGAGAGAGAGGGATTCGAACCCGGGAGCGACACAAGCGAGATCAGTAAGTTGCTGATATCTCGCGACCCGGCGTTCCCCGAAATCCCCTCAACACCCCGGATTTGGCACCAGATTCGGCACCCCAGCAGGGTCGCGTATTCTAGGGGTAGGAACTGGCGTGTCAACGTTCAGTGCGCGAGCACGGCATCCAACCACGCTTCAGGGGGTTTCTCGCACCGCCCCCCCCTGGGGCGCCGAGCCTGCGAGGTCTACACGCCAGCGCGCCCGAGACCCGTCGAGTTTCGCCGCCTTTGCGGCGCCGAGAAGCTTCGATCCAGACGCGCGCTTCGGTGGTATGGCGAGTTTCGCCGCTGATTCAGGCGAAACTAGGATCATGAGCGTCGGTGAGTTCGGACTCTCGATGAGATCTTCGAGCCCGCGCTCAGTCGAGGTCTTCACATTCGGATGCAATCAGTTCCAGCTCACCGACTGAAGTGTCCAGGAGATCGCAGATGACGTCGAATGCCGGAACCATGTATTCCGAGTCGTAGACGTTATAGAGCGTAGCGCTGGCATACTTGCAGCATTCGACGATGGATATTGCCTTGAAGAGTTGCTCACGCTGCGCCTTTATACGCTTCGCGAGTGAGCGGGCACTGTCGAGTGCTGCGGGTCGGGGCTCTGACTCATGTGACTGCTGGTCTCGCTCCGACTCCGCAGCAGCTGTTGGCTCGGGGGGCGTTCGCGTCTTCTTGGTCGAGTGTTTGGCGGATCGCTTGGACGCCTTCGCCGCGGATGCCCTCTTAGTCACGCTCTCCTCCAACATGTGGGTAGGTGTGAGGCGCCACCCGTGACGACGAGCTGGGTGGACGCCTTTGTTGGACCGGCAAGCGCCCGCGCTTCGATGTCTCTCGCGAGCTGACATTGTTCGCTCAGTTGCGAAACATCCTGTGATATGGCCGGCGACTTGGGAATCGTGGTATGGACTGCGCCTTCCATCGTCCGGTCGTCACGTACTCGGCGAATGTCTTGCAGGCGAGTTGTCGAGTGCGACACGTGATCGCGTGAGGGCAGCCGTCGCAAGGCACCGGCTCAGGAGCGAGATCGAATTGCTCAAGTTCTTCCCGTCGTGACGGTCGCGGAGTGCTCGTTGAGCCGCGTTGAACAGCACGTGTCATGGCTGCACCTCGCGGGAGCGACATAGCCGCTCAATAGTCTCGGCACCACCAATCAATCGCGCATGAAGCGCTGCTTGCCCTTCCTTGCATTGCCTGGCGGCGTCGCGCAATCCGTCGGCCACGATGAACGCTTCGGCTGTCTGGACGTCTGAGTCGCTGGCATCCGCAAAGAACTTTCGCCGTGTCGCAAGTATTGCGTTTCCGAGTTGCTGAGTGCGCTGAAGTGCCGCACCGTCTCCACGCACTTGCCACCACGTCTCGATCTGCCGCACGCATTCGAGCAGCGCACCGATTCCCATGCTGATGACGATCATGTCTTCTCGGGTAGCGCGATTCATTGTCCATCCTCCCGATCGGTATCCTCGCCACCCAGATCGTCCGGCCTCAGCTCGTAGATCCAGTCATGCACGGACCAAATAGCCTTCAGCGCACGCTTCAAAACTTCCTGTTCCGGAGTTGAGCTCTCCTGCGATTCCAGAGAGTGCAGCGTGACTTCGACGAGACAGATCGCGCCGATGCATTCCTCGAGAGCGCCTTCAGGGCTGACCAAGGCAGAGGATTTCTGTCGCGAAGGTGCTGCTGGCGACTCAGCGCTTAATGTCGTCCTGCCGGGCGGTGCCGTCTGTCGCTTTCGTCGGGTGCTCATGGCCACACCCCACTGGACGGGAGTCGCCGAGGGCTGGCAAGGTCATCGCCGCTGCAGAATTTACGCGCACGTACCCGCATGAGCGCCGGGTGCGCGATAATAAAGGAAGCCATAACTACCTCTCCGGAGGCGTTGTGGTTAGGCCCTCGTCGGTGTTCCACCACTGGCGGGGGCCGCCCTTCGCGGCTTTCTAGCCGCTCCGATACACTATTCCTCAGTAATGGTAATGTCTAGACGCATCTAGACTGCCTAAGGTTTTCCACGATGTCGGAGCAAAGCGGACGCACAGGCCGGCAACTTGGGCTCTATGTTCCCGTTGAAACGGCGGAAAAGTTGAAGGCGCTCTCCGCGCAAACGGATATCCCGCAGAGTCGCCTGTTGCGGCAAGCGCTGCAGCTGCTGTTCGAGAAATACGCCGATGCATTCAGACAGAAACCCGGCAGATCTCGAAAGCAGTACTAAGGGCGTCCGGGCGACTAGCACCCTAGTGCCAACGGAGGAGTACTAGCAATCAATAACTTACTGAATTACCGACGGTTCAGTACACTAGCCGTCCCGCAACGCCGAGTTCCACTAAGAGCATCGCGAGCGACGCCGGTGCGGAGCCACGAGCTTGAGGCCGTGTTCTGATTCCACTCTTGGCGAGCGTCGGGGCAACACTGAGCTCGAGCGATAGTTAAGTCGCATCAAGCGGCTCCAACCGATCGGACGCGCGCTGACGAGACAAGCGTGCATGCAAACCGGGTGCGTCCATTGCATTCTCCTCGAATGCTTCGGCTGCCTTGATGCGCCAATCAATATCGCCCGACTCGCTGAAGGTAGTTCGCAGCTCACGCAGCACCGCGAGCGCTTGCGTTGCCCACGCTCGGAACTCATCTGCCGGCCAATAGGCAACCCTCTTCAATGAGGGGAAAGCACCCCTTGCTGCCTTCCTCGCTTTGGTGACAAGAACTGGTAGCACATCCGCATTCTTTGCTGCGGGCACATTCTCTTTCATCCAGTCAGCGTGCGAAGCGGCCTGTCGTGCCTTTGTCGTGTCGATAAACGGTGTTGGGGAGATTGTATTGACATGATCCTCAAACACAAACCCGATGTCGTCGCACAGCCACCAAGGGTCCGGCGATCCATCCGTTTCTACTTTGCCTGCCGAGAAACCCAATAGCTCGCCGAGCAGCTTCTGTGCATTCTCAAAATCCTTTGGGCTGCTAAGTCCATCAATGATTTCCTTCTCGCGTCTCGTGTATGCCCGGTTGTGTAGTTTCCCCAGACTCATTAGAGACGTCTCTACGCGCTCAATCTGCCGCATGACCGCTGCGTTGCGACTTTCTTCTTCTGCATTTGTCGCTTCATATCGCGAAAGCGTTACCAGCCATGGCAAGGCACGCGCCGCTTCCTTGGCCTTCGAAAATTGTAGGCGCGCCTGATTCTCGAATCCGGGCACACCCTGCTTTGCTGTCAAGAGCGCTGCACCGCCCGCCAGGTAGTGCCACAACGCGCGATACCCCTTCAGGTCCTTGTGTACGATCGCGCCTAGGACCTCGCGGGCTTCGTCGAATGCGACTTCGTAATCCCCTTGCCACATGCGAGCTTGATAGCTGATCTCATGATCAACAGCGCGCTCCAGTTCGCTCATCGCCGGAAACTCCGCCCTTTCCGCCGCATCGCGCTTGGCGAGGATGTCCTCATTCACCACCTCCCAAGCTTCCTCGTGTTCGAGAAAGATGGAGAAGTTCTCCAACAGCGTCCTGGCATTTACGTCTTGAGATTGCTCGATACCGAATTCGAGTTCAGCTTGCAACTCTGGATGCATGTATGAACGACGATCACGATCTCCCAAATAGTCTGCCAGCTCTTCCCCACCTACGACTACTGCAGAGAAATCGTTGAGGCCGCGAGTACAACGGCCAACTGCCTGCAGCACGCGAGTCTGCACGCGTTCGTTGAGCAGGAGATTCGCACCCATGCGTGACATCAAGAATCGTTCCTGCAGATTGACGGCGCGCGGTAGCCCCTCAATGAATAGCAGTCTGCAACTGTCACCCGGGAAGTCGATGCCATCGAATCGATTCGCGACGATCGCCACTGCTTGGTCACAATCGATAAAGGGCTGCTTCGTCTGCTCGATGTCGGCAGCAGAGAAGGTCCTGAAGCCTAGCTCTGCCTTGACATCTTTCTCTATAGCCTCTGCGGCTGCATCGCTCGGTACGAGGACTAAGCTGCGGCCTGCTTTGCTCATCAGCTTTCTTGAAAGAATTCTGGCATCCGCCTCACCGAGCGACATCCCTGGGAAGATGAAGAAGCGACGTCCAATACCCTGCTTATCCCACCCTTCTGGGATCGCCAAACGCTTGATTCCCCGTCGACCGGTGAGCCTCTCCAAATCCCCGCCCGCACCGAGAGTTGCGGACATGAAGATTCGTTGCTTGGCTTGAGCAAAGGGCTCGTGGGACCAAGTAGGCGGGATCAGTGGCCTGATCAGTATCTCGGCCGCTGACATGTAAACCTGACAGGCCTCCAGATGATCTGAAATCATCCGCCACGGATACTGAAGGTCCAAGTCACCGATGTGTTCATCGATGACCTCTCTAAGGTCGTCAGCGATCTCAATTAGATCGGGTGTTGGCAGCTTGTCATTCCACAGCTTATCGGCGAGCGAACGTGGTTCGTTGATGAGGCGAGAATAGAAATGCGGCTCAACCACTCCCTTGAGTACACCGGTCACGGCAGCGAAAATCTGCGCGTGCTCCGGACTGAAGCGCTCGATTCTCATCGTCCATAGCTGCCCGATATAATTCTCGGCAGCATGCGCATCGTCGACTATGATCAGGTGCGCGTCTTTAAAAAACGGATTCGTATTGAAAAGGGAGTTGTAGGTTGCCACTGCGACTCGGGCGCCACCGGTGTAGCGTGCCTTCGCGCCTGGATCATAGTCACGAATCCGACCGGTAAAGCCGTCGGTATCCAGCCCGTACTTGGCTCGAGCCTCTTCGACAACCTGATGCACCAGTTGCTTCGTCGGACACAGATACACGGTGCGCTCACGAAACTTGCGGCGGCGCCATTCGGCAATAAGCAATCCGACAAGGGTCTTCCCGCTGCCTGTAGGTAACTGCAGGGCTACATCAGAATGATCTGCTCCGGTCTTGGCGTAGGTGCGGAGTATTTGCCCTTGATGATCAAGCAAACCAGTGTATTTGCGTCGCGGCAGGTCCAGGAATAGCTTGTCTGGACTGTCTGGCGCTGATGAGGGAGGCGGCGTCTTCTTAAAGGCCATCGCTTCTTCCTGAATTTAGAAATAGCCGCAGACTAAGGTGGCGCAACAGCTCATGACATCGTCGATCGAGCTGCTGGCAGCGAGAATCTCTTCCGGCCATCGATTCGCTTCGCATAGCCCCAAATCCCCGCCGTCCAGTGTGAACGTTTTTGGGTTTGGCTCGCGGAAATACGTCAAAGATCCAACGATTTTACCAATCGGGGATACGAAATGGTCATTCCCTGTTCCCCTCGGGCCGCTTGCGCGTCAGACGTCCTCTCTGCCGCTTCCGCGTATTGAGCGGAAACGCCAAGAACAAATGCGAGATGCAGATCGTGCCATGTGGTGCCGCCTTCTTAGCAGTGCGCTGATGCTCCGTATCGAACGCAGCATGCGGAGCAAATAACCTCGATGGTATACAAAGCAATCCGCCGCCCTTGGACCTAACCATCTTCAGCTCTGCCACGGTTACCGCCTGTGTCAGTCCTTCTCGAATCGATCTCTCGCACGCCGTCGCGTCAGCGGTAAATATTCCAACCATAAGTGCGACGGGCTCACCTTTTCCATAGTCTCCGGTAACAAAGCGAGACATTCCTTCTGAGTAATACAGCGTTCGTGTCCGCTCCAGCTCGTCCAGTTTCTTGAACTCAAATATCAAGCTTAGGCGTGGCTCGCACCGATTGCTGAAATACTCTATATCCGTTCTCCAGCGGCGAGCGATACGCCCGGTCCTCTTATCAACAATTCCGCCTAAGGATTCCTGTCCCCAACGCCCTGTAAGCCGCGCACTTGTCTGGGCGGTATCCTTTAGCCGCTCCGCGAGCACGAAAGTGAGGTCAGGCTCCTTCGCTCCCGCGTGGAATCCAGATAGGTTCGATGCAGCAAGCTCGTTCCATGCGTGCCGAAGGAAGCCAACCGCACGCGCGGCCTCATCGAGCGGAAACACCTTTAGCCAAGCATCCCTCGATGTCACGCGCCCTCCGCCAGACGACTGGCGGCCGAATGAACCGAATCGACTACGCGTTGTGCATCCCGTAGAGCAGTTCGCCTCAACCAGTAACGCCGCACGAGCGGCTTGATCAGGTATAGGCACTGATCGACGCGGATCACCACATCCGCCGCAAAATACAAGTTCTCGGTGACTGCGGTAGGTAGCAGACTCTTCTTCTTCAGCATCTCCACAAGCGCCAGCACCGCGCGATCATTGAGTTCAACTGTTGGTCGCGCATTCCTCTCGTGTGCCATCTTGCCATGCGCATGGACCGCGAACTTCACAACACCAAAGCCAGTTCTGCGCAACTCGGAAGCGGCGGTCACTTGCACCTGAAGTTTGCCATCTCCTCCCATCTGGTCACGCCATTGCTCTAGCTCAGTCTGCACAGATGCCGAATACCGCTCTACCATGCGCTTCGTCGGCGGAGATTGAAGCGAGGTGTTGATGCTGACAAATCCTCGTGGCTGAACGGACGGGAGCAACTCGTCCACCGTCTCCTGAACTAACGCACGCTGCCCAGCGTCCAAACCAAAATAGCCGTAGAGCAGCTCCTGCAGCTGTGGGTGAGCGGCGTCGTAAGCATGAGGCTGCTCGATAGTTGACAGCACCTCGAGTTTGCGTGTGACGTTGGCGACCTCTTTCACGATCTGCCGAGCACGCTGCGGGTCGTTGTGGCGCTCTGGCGAAAAAAATGGGAATCCCTCTACATCCCGAAGTGAAACGCGATGGCGCTCACTCAAGACCTGGTATGCGTTCATTACGAGGAAGTACCGCACAAGATTGGAACGCAGGTACACAGTCGCGAAGCGCAGCAAGTCCTCGTCTGCGGCGGGACCAGAAATGACTCCCACACTGCTCATAAAGCTCGCCGGAGTCGCAGTGAATGTCGCGCGCACCGTCAGTTCCGGCGACGGTCCGTCTGGAAACACGATCCGCGGCCCTTGAAACACTGAGACCAGCTCGGCGCCCAACTTAGCAACCGTCTTGATCTCCTGCGGGAATGGCGTGAATAGACTCCGATCAAGAACCGGCACATCCGAATGCAACGCAGATGCTGGAATGAATAAAGCTTTGCGCAACGGCGCGGACGACGCAGGCCGCTGGACACTTGCATCATGCCGGTGGAATCCCTTGCGCCTAACCCAACGTGCCTTCTCCCCCTGGAAGAACTCCCGAAACGTGCCGCGCAGTCGAAGCTGCGCCCACAGCGCGAGATCGTACGGGCCGCCCCAAGTCAGCGTCACAAGGCGACGGTTATCAGTCCAGACAGCTTGTGTCTGAACAGTATGTCGCTCGCCGCTATGAAGAGTAATGCGCCCCAGGGCAAGGCTAAGATCGGCCTTCGGTGAAAAATAATCGAATACCTCATCAACCGGAATGTGGTCGAGTTCCTCTCCGCGACGTGGGCGCGCGAGAATCACTACGCAAGCATGACTTGCATGCGTGAACAACAATTCACGCAGATCACCGAAGTTGATTATTCGCTCAGGCCTCGCCCGTAAGAGCCAGCCACGAACGAACTCGCTACTTGTCGGGGCCAAGAATAGACTGACCGGCAAGATGAGACAGAGCCGCCCCCCGTCCTGCACGCTCTCAAGAGCCCGATACGCAAAGTCACCGGCCAGCTGTCTGCGTGTACGCAGAATCCCCGCTTCCTGCGCCCACCGATCCGAAGGAAGCGACTCATCCCTTTTTGGCTCCTTCCAAGGCGGATTACTCAAGAAGATCGAAAATCGAGGCTTTGCGGCGAATGAGTTCTTTGGCGAAAAAAAATCGCCGTCGCGTTCGCCTGCTTGTAGATTGCGTCCCAGCAACCGTGGAAGCGTGACGTTTTCACTCTCCTGAAGCTCCACAATATCTGCGGGCTGCAGTCGCTCAAGAAGCGAGAGATACAGGCTGAATGCCGTAATCCGGCACGCTGCCTCACTGACATCGCTACCAAATATCCGCTCGCAGAGTAGCTCGCTGCGTTCACGCAACATCAGCTGAGAACCCTTACGACGCTCAGCAACGCCAAGCATGCGCCGAAATGCGGTTGTTAGAAGGATGCCGGATCCGCAGGCCCCGTCATATATCGTTTCCGCGAGAATATCTTTCGAATCGGTGAACGCCTGCTCGATCACTAAATTCGCCAGGTTGCGAGGCGTGTAGTACGCACCGAGCTGGCGCTGTTGATCGCCGAGGAATGATTCGTAAATCCCAGATATGAGTTCTACTGGAATGAAGCGGAAATCGTAGTTCCACATGCTTGTCTGATTTGCCGCCAAGTCGACGCGAGAAAGGAAGGAATCCAACGTCTCGAAGCCGTCCTCATCCAACAAGGACCATGGCGTTTCAGCTGCGTCCTCTGGCTCGAGAAAGTCGCCGTTGAAATCTTTTTTCAGCTGCTTGAGAAGCCGCAGAACTCCCTGTCGATCTCGGTCGTGAATTAGTTGCGGCAACGGCCGCACCTTGCGACGCTGCTGATAGCTGGCGCTGACAATTTCCCGGTGCTCGAGGTACGAGATAAACAGCACCTGTCCCATGACATACTGGGCAACAGCGCGGCTGAAATTGCGCTTCTCCAATCGAGCAACTGCTTCGCCGAGGTTGCGCAGCAGATAATGATCAACCCTCTCCTCAGGTTTAAACCAGTCGGGGTGCCGCTGCTGCACGTCTCCTGATTGAATGTCGAGAATGGAATATGGCCCATCGGGCCTAGCCGACGAGAGCGGCATCGGAGCATCCGGGGCAATCGACTGAGATCGCCCAGGCCGTAGCTTCTGAACGGGCACTGCTGAGAGACTCTCATCGTCCACTATCAGCACAATGGAGATCAGGTTCTGATTCCAGATCTTCTGGCGTAAAGCCTCAATCAATGAGTGATCACCAGACCTCTGGGCCGCGCCCAGAAAACACACGGTCGGTAACCCCTCGACATCGAAAACGGCGCTCGCGCGAATCTCGCCGGTCGGCGATAGCAGATCGTGCAGCTCAGAGGCATATGGATGGTCGGCGCAGATAGCCGCGTCATTGGTGTGCAGGGAAACGCTGTTTCCCGCGTAACCCAATGCTTCCAACCACTTTTTTACGTTCCTGCCGGGCATTCTCGTATACGGGCAAACGCCATCTCAACATTGCCTAGAACTATACGACATGTTTTGTGTATAGTCCATTAAAAGAGGTATACACGCATTTCAAGTTATACACACATAATGTGCACGGTCATGGATCAACTCGCTGACATTCCATTCGCTCAGCAGCAACGTCTTCGCTTCATAGAGTCTTCACTACTTTGGGAAGGCGAAGTGCAGAGGCAGCGCGTCACTGAGATTTTTGGAGTTGCTCGAAATCACATTTCGCGCGACCTCAAACTCTACAATCGTCTGTACCCGGGCCATCTCCAATACGATTTGTCGACCCGGTCCTATCGGAGGGGCGCCAAGTTCAAACCAGCGCTCTCATCTGATGATCCTGAAGAGTACTTATCGCTTCTGCAAACGTATGCAGCCACACACACCGTCGCGCTCATTCCGGCGCTGGGAAAAGGCCCAATACCGACTGGCGTATTGCCACAACCGAGCCGAACCCTAGACGGACACATTCTTCGAGATGTTATTGGCGCCATCCGCCGTCGAGAAGGGCTCAAGATTACCTATCTCAGCATGAGCAGCGACCATCCTTCAACGCGAACGATTTGGCCGCATGCCTTCATGAATTCGGGATTCGATTGGATCGTCCGCTCCTACGACGACCTTCGCTCCGAGTTCAGGGATTTCCTCTTGCGCCGCATCGACAGCGTAGAACCTCTGCAGCAGGCTTCTCCGATGTCCGCGACTGCAGATGCAGGCTGGAGCGAACTGGAGAGAGTTGTAGTTGTGCCTCATTGCGGCCTTAATCCTCATCAGCGAAGCGTCACTGCGCGGGATTTTGGAATGCGCAAAGATGGAAAGTCCTTCGCTTGGTACGCCGACATTAGACGCTGCATGCTGCCTTACTTTTTCCATCACTACCGGCTGGACCTAGATCCAGCCGCTCCGCATGCGCCGCGAATTCAGCTGCGTGACCGCGCGCGCTTACGACAGCACTTCTTTAAGCCACTTGGCGAATGATATGAGCAGCCATCGGTGCGATCCGATGGTGCATTCGGTTGAATCTGGACCGGCGGCACGATGCGCGTGCGGATCTTCTCGTGGATCGTAATCGCCACTACGCGGTCAACGGTTCAACGTTCGGTTCAACGTTCGGTCTTGCACGGGTGAGTGAAACAGACGATGCGAGACGGAATGCGCAACGCACTCCAGAGTGGTCCGTACTGGTGGCATCTGGTCGACGAACCGCAGGATATCCGTTGCGAGGAGGAGGCCGTAGCCCTCACTCGCAACTCGATGGGCGAGGCTGGTCCAGCCAAGCACAACTTTCGCTCGAGTTTCCACTAGCGTTCCTTTGCCAGGCTCTGTAAGCCGGCGCTCTTTCAGTACGTCGGAGGCGACCGAGACTGCCTGTTCGCGAAGAAATGCGGAGTCGCCGCGTTCGCCTGCACGATAGATACCATCCTTCAGCGCGCATCGACTCTGGCCGCGCACAGCACGTTCCGTTGCATTGGCTTCTACGCCGAACACACGCAGGTGCCGCGCGAATTCCTGCCGCCACTCCCTCAAGGTCGCCTTCTTGATGTGCAGCCGTTCGCCCTGCTCGCTAACGGCTTTGATCACTGCATGCACATGCGGGTGAGGCTCGTCCGTGTGCAGGACGAACGCATAGCGATGCTTGAACGCAAACTGCTCACGCAGAAAGCTCCTGGCCGCCGCAAACACAGCATCAGGTGAAGTGCCCGCGGGCATCGAGAGCATCAGCTTGTGAACGAGCTTGGGCGCCACTCGTCCCTGCCCCGGCGTCAGGTCCGACGTGTAGCGATGTTCATCGAGATCGAGATCCCAGTCTTCCAGCAACGTCGCACCCACATCACGGCCTTGCCGGAGTTGACCCTCGTCGGTCTCGACCGCAAGATCGCCGTAGCGGCCGATGTAGCCAAAATGCTTCCCCACCGATGTCAGGTTGTTGGACCCCTTCGAGAGCGCCTTGACGACCACCTCGGGAGCGCAATGGACTGTACGCGAAATCTGCGCGATCTCTGCTGGCGAGAGCCTATCGCGATGTCCCGGCCCGCGCCGAGCGTAGCTACGTAAGTCCAGGATCGGCCGGCCTTCGAGCAGGCTAACGTTCAGTTTCGACATGACCGATCTCCCATGTGTTGACGTTCGCCCGGATCAGCCCCTTCACGTTGTCACGCAGCGCTTCGCAGACCTTCAGGATCGCCCGCAGATCCTCTCGCGCAGGGCCAACGATTCGGTCACCAGTATTCGCCGCCCTTGCAATCTGGTAGAGGTTGCGGCCGATTGCACCCAACTCCGCGACGCTTCGCTTCAGGGCCAGTAGCTCGTCCTTGGGTATCGGCGCGAGGTTACGAAGGTGCGCGCGTAAAAGCACGGATACGTATGTGGCTGATGGCATTCCTCGCGCAGCCGCGCGTTCACGAAGCAGCAAACGATCGTCCGGTCTGAGCCGGACGTAGAGGCGCGCTCTGCCTCCATACTTTTTGTTGTAGTGATCCCTGCGGTCTCGGAATGGTTGTGGCTGTGGACTCGCGCTCGCTCCCGATTGCGCAAGCAGTGCGCGCTCGATCGCGCGGCGGAACCATATCGACTCGGTGACGTATTCGCGCTCCGCTGCGGCGCGGATGAGTGCCTTCGTCTCCGCGGGCACACGAGTTTTCAGAAACTGCGTCGCGTTCATCAGGCCACAAATGTGGCCCATTAACCGCCGCGAGGCTATCCTGCCTTTCGCGGAAAATTAGGCCGAAACTCGACGTTCGCTCTATCGGATTTCTTGCAAACTGCGCGCCACATTCCGTTGATTCCGCCGGAGCCGACCCACACCCCATCCGCCATCTGCTCGGCCCCGCGACCATTCAAAGCGAACTTCCCGCGGCCACGGCACCGCGGGAAGCTCTCACGATTCAGCTACCTCCCTCAGTTCGGAACGCCTTCAACGATCCGCCCATCTGCGAAGTGCTGTGCGCAGCGGTTGCCGACGCTACGGGCAGCGTCCTCTTCCACGGCCTGGAACAGGCTCTGAGGTACGACCAAGCCGAGCTTCTCGATCTTCTCCCGGTAGTAGTCGAGGTCGTCGCCGGTATTGAAGGGGTCATCTATCGAGGCGTACAGGAATGGTGAATGCCCTTGGCCGAGATCCGCTCCGATCCGCTCCACTTGGAGGAAGAACTCATTCAGCGGTCGGTCGTAACCCAACCGGACGCGTACGGCGCATCGAAGATCGCAATCGAAGAAATGGCGACTCATGACTCTCTCCTTCCGATCTGATGCAGGCGGACTTGCCTGCGGTCACGGGCCGCCGCACCGCACGGAGCGGTCAACCGAACGCTGACGGGATCGTGGAATAAATGGAGGGGACCCGCGCTTCGCGGGGAGGCGGCCGTTTATGCCGCGAAAGCCCGTCTGCGTTCGGTTGACGGCGAGTACGGTGTGGCACGCTGGAATAGCAGGCAGGTCCAGTCGTTCTTCTGGCATCGAAACTGCGACAGACGCAGATCGCGCGACACTCCGGCGTGCCACGCGACCTGCGTCGCTCGATCACTGTCGGTAGCGTTCCATCGCTGATCGCACCGTGCTGGCGAGACCGTGGTAGTCCCGATCCCTAAGCCACTGAAAGAGGCTGTCCAGCGCGACCGCCGGAGGTTCACTGAGACTCGCTTGCGCGACGCCCGCTACGGACGATCTGGGCCAAGAAGGATTGCGCTCAAGGTTCGCGAGCCGCTCCCGCACCAACGTGCAGTATTTCTGTTCGAGTTCGATGCCGAGATAGCGCCGCCCTGTGATGGCCGCCGCGATCAGCGTGCTGCCGGAGCCTGCGAAGGGATCTAGAACGAGCTGCCCGCGTTGCGTAAACGCCTCGATCAGTGGCGTGAGGATGCGTACCGCCTTCTGCGTCGGATGATCGGTGTTGCCCGAGTACACCCACGGCTGGATGTCATCGAGCGGCTCGTTCGGGATCGGCGGTCGGCCTTTCGCCAACAGGAACGCTTGCTCGTGACGGTACCGCAGGAAGCGCGCCCGCGACGCGTACTCCTTGACCCAGACGATGTGCCCGACGGGTTTGAACCCCGCTCGGCGCCAGGCGCGAAAGAATTCATCCACCAGTCCCCATCCGTAGAAGGAGATGCAGAAGGTGTCGGGCTTCAGGACACGATACAGGTCCGTGAATGCGCCAAGTATGCGGCTCGGATCATCATCATTCGCGACGGTGCGACCGATGCGATCCTGATAACGGACGCCGTATGGTGGATCGGTAACGATAAGGTCGACGTGTGCATCCGGCAGCTGTCGCAGTACACGTGTGCAATCACCTTGCAGGATTTCGTTGATCGGGAACATGGCAGATTCTCCATTGGGCATCGGCGGCTTGCCGACGCGTGCTCCCGATCACGGCGCGCGCAGCGGTCAATCGAAACGGGACGGGATCGTGGAATAAATGGAGGGGACCCGCGTCTTCGCGGGGTGGCGGCCGTTTATGCCGCGAAAGCCCGTCCCGTTTCGATTGACGGCGAGCACGGCGTGATACGCTGGCACTGCAGAGGTAAGCCGCCCCCTCTTCTATTCATCTTCTTCTCTTCCACCTCTTTCATGCTTCCGCCGAGCCCTGTTCGCCGCCGCCCAGTGATCCACCCGAGGTCGATCCAGTGAACCTGTGCTGAACAACAAAAAGGAAGAGGCTGCAGCTTTGGATGCCGCAGCCCCTTGCCTCACATCACATCGATCTCAAACGGTGAAGTGCAATCGCAGCACCGTAGAGTGCCTTGGCGTCATCCAGGATGGCGTCCACCTCCAGTACGGTGCCGATCGCGCCGTTGCACTCACCGCTCTCGATGAGTTGGTGACCTTCCGCGCTGCGTGCGGCGGCTACGGTGAGTAGCGCATGCAGAGCCTTGAGGTTCGCCGCGATTGCATTGACCTTTACCTCCGGCGATATGTTGTTGCTCATGACACATTCACCCACCGCATAACAACGAGCAGTGCCTCGTCATACGAGCCTGCACTCGTCACCTCCTTCATGAAGCCGTTGAGTTGCTCTTGGGTCGCCCCTGCCTTCATAAGAGCCCTGCGAACGCGCCCGATGATGGAAAACACATTGCCGTCCTCGCCGGAAAGCTGGACGTGTACATCCGGGAACCGAGGTGTTGTAGAAGTAGTCATGGTGGATCTCCTAGGGCGGGATTGCCCGCGCCTGCGGCATCACGACGCGCGCAGCGGTCAAGCGAGAGTCAACGGGACCGTGGAATAAATGGAGGGGACCCGCGTCTTCGCGGGGAGGCGCCGTTTATGCCGCGAAAGCCCGTTGCCTCTCGCTTGACGGCGAGCACGGCGTGATACGCTGGCAAGGCTAGGCAAACCGCCCTCTCTGCCTTGGCTGCTCGTACCACTACTGAGCCACAGAAAACGACCGCGGAAAAAAAGTGCGGAGTGGACACAGCGATGACTGACCGAGTGTCTTCAGCTATCTGGAAAACGTGCAGAAAGTCGATCTATCGCTCGTGCTCAGCGAAGCGCGCATTTTGGTCTTTCACGGGATCACGCGCTGGGACACGTATGCGGTCGAGTACAGTTGCCCTTGAAGGGAGAATTCTCAGATCAACCTGGCGCAGCGGATGCAGATCACTTCAAGCGACTCGTCGTAGTTCTGAAAATGGTGTGCCACAAGACGTAAAGGGCACGTCGGCAAGGTGAAGTTTGGTTTCCTCAACTGACAGAAGACATGCACTTGGGTCTCGTGCAACGCCTCTTCGATGAATCACACGTGTGCGAGTCGGAAAAGGCACTTACCTGCGCTCTCTAGTCGCTGGTGACTCTTACTCGTTCGAACTCATCGGGTCGGTTCATCCCGACGCCGCTTCGAGATCGGCGCGACAGACGGCGCAGTAGCAGCTGGCGACTTCTGGCGTAGATTGATATCCGGCAGCGGCTCGCCTCGCTGAACAGAGGCGGTGATCGCTTCGCGTACCATCTGGAGGAAGCGTACACGATCCTCAGGGTTCGCAATCCGCTGAGCAGCGAGTTGCTCCGCGGCGCGCAGGCTCAGAAATGCAGATCGCAGCTCCGGTCGCTGCCGCACAGCCTCGCGTGTATCGAGGTGCGCATCGCGTGCCAGGCGAGCACGCCGGGCACGCTCCGCCAAGAACTGCAGCTTTTCGACTTCCCATCTGGTGCGATGCGCATGATGCTCGCTCTGGGCGACGACGTTTCCTTGAGCATCGCGCTTCCGATCGACCAGGGTGACAGCTTCGCGGCCAGTGCGTCGAGCACCGACGAGGTCCCCTGCCTTGGGGATCGTTTCGCCAGCGTGGATCGCGCGCTCCAGATCCTTGCCCCAGAGAACTTTCACGCCCGCAGTCGTCACCAGTTTGGCGTAGTACGAGAGGTCTTGATCGGGCCGGAATTGGTAAGGAGCGCGACCATGCTCCTGCAGTCGGCCGATGATGAGCTGACTGGCGCGCCGTCCGACGGAACGTTGCGTGCTGCGAGTCGGTTGCCCGGCGCCCGCGCCGTTTCCCGAAGCTTGGGTGCGAGGGTCGCTGGTTTCTGAGCGTCGGCCGGCCTGATCGCCACGATTCGATTCATCACGAACCAGCGGGGGGTTCTTGGGCGTGTCAGGTCGTTCCGCCATTCGATGTTCTCGCCGTTGTCTCGGTCAGCGCGTCGGCGCAGCATCGCGCTCGGGAGCCGCCGGCGCGCTACGTGCGCGCGGCTGCCGACGCTGTACGGCCGTTTCCTTCAGTGGAACCGTCGCGAGCGGTTCACCGCGTGCGACGGAGTCGGCAAGCGCCGTGCGTACGGATGCGACGAACCGGCGCTGGTCCTCGGGATCGCGCAGGGTTTTCGCCGCGAGTTCGGCAGCATGCAACTGCAGGTAGGTCCCGAGTAGCTCGGGGTGCTGTTTCACGGCCGCCTGCCGATCGACATTCGGGTCGCGTAGCACGCGAGCGGCCTGCACACGCTCACGAAAGAAGTCGCGCTTCTCGACGATCCAGGCGTTTCGATGTGCGTCGTGCGCCTTCTCGCCGACGACTCGGCCTTCAGCATCATGCTCCGGCCGATAGACCTTCACCGTATCGCGACGCAGAGCGCGCACGCCGATCTCATCGCCAATCTGCGGGCGGGTGAGCGAGTCCTTGAGTGCGCGCTGCAGATCAACGCCCCAGATGTCGCGTTCGCCGTCCGGTGTCTCGATGCGAACGAAATACGATGTCGCGTTGCGAGGATCATGAAGATAAGGTGCCGCGCCGTGATCCACGAACCGTCCGATCTGCAACGTTCGCTGCCGCTCGCGAGGCGCAGGACTCTCTTTTGCTCGAGCATCGCCGTCACGGGGCGCAATGTGCGCGCCCCCGTCGCGCGACAGCAATGAACTGGGCGGTTGATCGGGCGCCGCTGATTGCCTAGCGGGCGCTTGCGCGCGCGCCAACGCGCGGACAAGGCGCCCCTGCTCGAACTCGGTCGGTGAGTAACCCCGAACATCCAAGTTTGCAAGCCGCGCGGCAAACCACGCTTCCTTCTTGAAGCGGTCGCTTCCGGAGAGGGTCACGTCGGACCATGCGCGGGCCTGGGCGATCGTGATCAGGCTCTTGATGACTTCGGAGTTCTCGCTCGGCGAAGTGAGGCGATTGCCGTGATCGGTGAATGCGCGGGCACCGTCCGGGAAGTGATATTTGTTGCCCACCTGGACGAAACGTTGCTTGATCTCGTCCGGCACGACGTGGGGATCTCTTGCAGGCTCTTGAACCCCTGAGCGCGTGCGGCTCGGTTCGGCGACGCGAATGCGGTCCTCGGCTCGAGGGTCCGACCGAAGCCGTCGCGGCGTGGGTCGAATCGAGTTCACCGAGTCGCGGTGCGGTTCCTGCGTCGTGCCGTTGCGTTCCTCCCGCGCTAGAGAGGGACTCGGCTCGACGGAGTTCCGCGCCCGCATGCGTCGCCGGTTTTCGGCGGCGCGAGCATCGTTATCCGATGGCGTGATCGGAGTGCTCCCGTTCGCGTCTTTCGGTGTCTTAGCCATAGAACCTCTCAACGCTCCCGCATGGTCGCCAGAAAGCTGTCCACTGCCCGGTGCAGTTCCTCACTCGTCAGGCGCTCACCCTCCGGCTTGTCCGGGATCTGCACTCGGCTCCAATCCACGGCGAAGTCATCGATCGTCAGCGAATCGATCCGTTCGAGATCTTCCATCGTTGCTTTGCGCGTGCGCGGCTTCCGCGGCTGATGCGGCTCACTCGGGGCAATGGACTGCTCGATGGAAGCCGAAACCTCGCCCCCAGACATGCGCACGGCGGCGCCCGCGAAGGGCGGCGTCTGCGGCGGCGCCGGCTGTGGGCTCGCTCGAGCCGGCGGCGGCAGCAGCCGCGCGCGAAGCCGCCTGTCCTGGAAATAGCGATTCTTCTTCGCGAGGATGGGCCGAAGCCCCTCGTACATGAGGATCTCCCGGTCGCGCCCGAGTTCTTTGATCTCCTGGGGCAACAGCAGTGGGCGCTTCTGTTCGCTGATGTTCACGCTTCGCGATCGGCTGCCGTGTCGGTCGAACAGGCCGAACAGCGGCTTCGATAAGCTCTTGACGCGCACTGTCGTATTGCCCAGCTCTTGCGAAAGCTCATTCGCTTCGCCGAAGTCCTTCGGCGCATACGCGATTCGCACGGCCAGGCTCTTCATCATCGTCTCGGCCGTCTGCGCGCCGTAGACATCGCGCAGCTGAGAGAGCGCCTGGACGACGAGCAGGATTCGGACATTGAAGCCCGGCAAGTAGGCGATGGACTCGGCGAGGATCGGAATCCGACCAATCGCCGGCGCCTCGTCCAGGATCATCGCAACCTGATGCGTCAGCGACGGATCGTGCTCCGGCAGGATCTTGGTTTGAAGTCCGATCGCCTGCTCGATGAACAGATTCAGCAGCGGCTTCAGCCGATGCAGGTCCGCCGGACGAATACCGATGTAGATGGACATGGGCCGCCGCCGCAACTCGCGCAGGTCGAAGTCATTGCGCGAGGTGGCACGATCAAGCAGCGGGTTGGCGAGCAGGTCGAGACGCGACGTGAAGGTCTTGCGGATGCTCGAGGCCGTCACCGGCGCCAGATCGATGACATCCGACAAGGCGCGTGCGCATGGGGGCGACAATGGAAAGCGTCCTCCCTGCCGGCCTTCGATAATCCGTTTCCAGTGATGACTGAACCCTTCGCTGTCGGAGGCCATACCCTGCCGCAGAACCTCGCCGAGCGTCGGCGGCAACGATGGCGTCTCGAGTACGTAGAGCGTGACGCCAAGAAAGAGCGATCGGGCACCGGCTGACCAGAACGGGTCCGTACCCGGGATGTCCGGGTAAAGGATCGCCGCGATGTGTTGGACATCATTGATCCGCAAGTTCGGGTCCTGAGAGACGTAGCTCAGGCAGTTCCAACACGCCGTGTTGCCGGCTTCGTTCAGCGGATCAAACAGGAACACGTCTTGTCCGCAGCGCTGGCGGTAGCCGGCGGTGATCGTCCAGTTCTCGAGCTTCAGATCGAGGCAGACGACCGATCCCGGCCACGTCAGCAGGTTCGGAATGACGATGGCGGTGCCCTTATCGGAGCGTGGCGGGGCCGACAACAGCACACCCTGTTGTCCTCCGAGAATCAGATCGCGACGTCCGATGCGGCCGAGATAAAACCCGCTCTCCGAAAAGAGCCCGGCGCGCCCGATCTCGCGCCTGCTCGCGAAGCGCGCATCACCGTGCAGCGAGCGCCTTCTTGGCAAGGCGACCGGGAGCGCCACCAATAATAGGACGGCGACACCCGCGGCAGAAGCGACCTTGAGCCGCACGTCTACACCGGAACGGTCGCCGAAGTAGTACGAATAGCGGGCGATCGTGAGCGGCGTCGCCGAGCGCGGATCCGCGCCGATCGACCATAGAAATGCGTAGCCTGCGAGATACTGCGACAAGACAAGTGCCGCCACGCCGATGCCGACGGCTTTCGCGAGGCGGCGGACGGCGCCCGATTTAGTGCGCGGCTGCCAGGTGGCTGCGCTTTCGAGCTGGGTCATACCAGACTTCCCGCACGTAGCGCTCGTGCCGTTCAACACCGAACTGCACGACCACGTCCACGAGCATGTAAAGCAGGCTCTTGATGTCCTCGCGTGCGAGGTCTCGTCCTCCGGGGCTTTCCTTGACGAGCAACATCAGCTGCTCGAAGGCGAGCTGCGCACTCGATGCGTGCACGCTCGTGATGCTGCCCGGGTGCCCAGAGTTCACGTTGCGCAGGTAGTAGTACGCCTCGTCACTGCGCAGCTCCGCCAGCAGAATGCGGTCGGGTCGTATGCGCAGACAACTTTCGAGCAACTGCTTCGGCGTGACACGTGCCTGGCCCTGCCCGTCCTTCGAGTAGTAGAGCCGCACGCTGTTCGCGTGCCGATCGAGCACGAGTTCCTTCGCATCTTCGATCGTCACGATTCGCTCATCGGATGGGATTTCGAGGATGAGACCCTTCGTGAAGGTCGTCTTGCCGCTTCCGGTGGCGCCGCTCACGATGATGTTCTTGCGCGCACACACGGCGACACGCAAGAACTCTTCGAATTCACGCGCCTGATGCAGCTGCAAAAGCTTCCGTTCGATCTCATCCAGCTCGCCGGATGCCGGAACGCAGCGTCTGAATAATCCACTCTGCGCGAGTTCGTGCACGCTCCAGACGCCGTCCGATGGCCGACGAATCGTGATCGCAACCGTGCCCGGCGTCGTCGCGGGCGGAAGTATTATCTGGATGCGCTCGCCGCTCGGGAGGGAGGCAGACAGGAGTGGCGACTCTTCGTCGATTCGCTGCGCGGTCGAGTTCGCGACCAGCTTGGCGAGCCGGCGGCACCAGTCGAGATCGGCGAACGGCAAGGCCTCGCGCTGCCAGCCGCGACGCGTTTCGATGAAAGCCTCACCCGGCCGGTTGATGCACAGTTCAGTCACGTCGGATCGTGTGAGGATTGGGCGCAGCGCGCGCAAGGTCAGCTCGAGCGCCGACGAGTCGGCACCGGCATTCGCACGAGCCGTGCCGCCGACTCCGGAAGCCGGCGCTGCCACCTGCAAGAATGGCTCAGTAGCTGAGTGCGGCAGGACGCAACTCATAGACGCTCCTGAAGTCGAGATCGCGCGCGACCAGCACGGCGATTCGGTCGCCGTGCGGCTTGGTCACAGTGGGTGGAATATTGATCGTGCTTCTGAGTACCTCCGTCATGATGTCGCTCGAGGTCGAGGGGTTCACGATCACGGTGTCGTCGCCGTTGCTCGATCGCTGGACGGCTGCCTGTACGGCACCGTCGATGACGGAGACGAGGATCGCGGCGCCAAACCGCTCCCAGAAATGACGGTTGACTTCGCCCGGCAGTCCCGCGCGTCCGAGCTCATCTGTACCAGGAGACGCGAGCGGCACCACAACGCCTTCGGGCGTCCTCGCTTCCGTCCAGAGCACGTACACCCGCGCGCTGCCGTGCCGAACGTCGCCGCGCGTCTCGCCGACGAGCTTGGTGCCGCGTTCCATTAGCACGACGCTGCCGTCGGCGCCGAATGTGTCGGTCGCGGTAACGCACGTCGTCATGCCGGGAAGCGATGAGTCGACTGCTGTCTCGAGTGTGCAATCGAGAAACGCACCTTTGGGAAGCAGCAGGCGCTGCGTCGGAAGCACCTTGGCTTGCACGGCTGGGGTGGCCGTGGGCTGCAGTAGTGCAGCAAGGGCACTGCCGCCACGCCCGGCGGACGGAACGTCCGCGCGCAGCCTTCTGCTATCGCCCGCGTATGCGGTATCAACGCCGCTCTGCTCACCCGCCGGCGCCGCATTTCTGGATGCGGTCACAAGGACAGGTCCCGACAAGCGGCGATCCACCGCACGGTGCTCAGGCGTGATCGATGGGGCTTGGACGTAACCCGACGACGCGGCGTATGGCGGGGTTTCATGCTGATGGAAGCGATCGAGCGCGAAGGTTGAGGTCGGGGGCACATCCGGCGGCGGACCGAGCACCTTCTCCACGACCGGCGGGTCGACGCGACCGAGCGGGGGCAACGCCATCTCGCCTTGCGTCTGCTGCCGCGACCTCGAGACCTGCACCGCCTCTGCACGTGACTGGCGTGCGAATGTCTGCGTGTAGTACCAAGCGAGGAAGCCCAGTGCGAGCACTGCCATGAGTCCCGCCGCGAGTACGCTGCTGATGCGACTTTGAAGCGAGCGCGTGCGATGAATCGATGCGACCCCGCGCTCGCCCGGTACGGTGTCCGCTTCGTTCTCCCGCCCCGCATCCGCTCGTGCTGTCTCCGCGTTCGCGTCAATCGAGCCAGCGCTTTGCATCGCCTCTCCGGCACGGTTCAAGTGAAAGCGGTCCCAGAAGCTCACGGGCGCGCTCCTTTACGCTCACGCCAAACACTCGGCGCAACCGTGCCGGACTCCAAGCGCTCTCCCGTGCCAACAAAGCCCTTGTTGACGACGCAGCCTGTCAACCGACCGCGGCGGATGATGAACTCCCGAGCAACGCGGTGAATGACGATATCGCCGTCATCGACGCTGAAGTTGAGCAGAGACTCGGACTCATCCTCACCGCGCACGAAGATCGCGGGCAGCTCCGTCTTGCTGTCGAACGTGAGCCGCGTATGAACACCGTCATCGAATGCCGCAACGGGCTTCACGGCTGGATGACCACAGAACCAGTAGTCGATATTGCGCGGACGGATCTCGCGTGCAGCTGCAAGATTCGACTCGACTTGTTCGGCGGGTGTCGGACCGGCAGGGATCGCGGGCGATGGCGGGTAGGTGAACCGCACCGCGTAGATCACTTCGTCATTCAGCGGATCCGGCCGGCGGTCCGCGACGGTGTAATCGAAGCGGTAAGCACGCCGGTTCGTGTACACGACGAAATTGGTCCCGACATTGGCAGCGCGGGGCTTCAGGACTACATGGTTCTCGTGCGCGCCGAACATGATGGCGTCCAGATCGCCGCCCGCGTGGCCGACGAACTGTTCGCCCTCCTGGAAAACCAGTTCAAGGCCGTAACCTACGAAGCCTTGGAGGTGATAGAC
Source organism: Povalibacter uvarum (assembly GCF_014202975.1). Classification (GTDB taxonomy): domain Bacteria; phylum Pseudomonadota; class Gammaproteobacteria; order Steroidobacterales; family Steroidobacteraceae; genus Steroidobacter; species Steroidobacter uvarum. The sequence goes on along the minus strand of NZ_JACHHZ010000004.1, from coordinate 677,569 downwards.
CTCCTCATCGCGGTAGGTGGTCGTGCGGATGCGGGGATCGATCAAGCCCGGGGCCGGTACGCTTTCCGCGCGCGTCACATTGGCGCCGCCGAACAGCAGCAGTGCGAGCGCACAGCACGCGAGTGAGCGCCTCATGCTCACGGCGTTCTCCCTGGCAGCGCGGAAGCGGCGGTCGACATGATCGTGGGTGTGGTCTTCGGTCCTGGTTCAGTCACAACCTCCGGCTCTGGACGAAAGTCGATGATCCGAAATCCGAGCGGATTCCAGCGGCGCAGCTTGGGATCCTTCGACGGGTCACCGTAGGCGTACTGAATCGTTGCGATCCAATAGCTCTTCTGTTCTTCCGCCCCATCCGCGGCCCGCTTGGCTTTGATATAGCGGACTTGAGCAAGATCCGTGGTGCCGCCCGCGCGTGTAAAAAAGCTGATCGATGTGACTTGCGCGCGGATCGTGGTTCCATCCTTGTACACATTCAGCGGCGAGGCTGGGTTGCTGCGATTCCACTGCGCATACCACGCCTGATTCCGCTGCGGCGTGTGAAACCCGCCGCACTCCTCGTAGTCGCTCTCGGCGGTCGCATGAGTAAAGCGCTCGCACACGCTGACGTAGTGATCGAGGAAATAGCGCGTCACCGCTTCGGGCATGTCCGCCCGGCCGACGAACACCGGCACGACGTCTACAAGCCCGGACGTGTTGTCGACACGGATGAGGAACGGCTCGACGCGCTTTAAGGGCATCAGAAACATCAGAGCCGCTGCGATCATGATCGCGCAGAGCCAGCCGGCGCCCGCAACGGACCAGGCCACACGCAGCGTTCGCTTCGCCTGGGCCGATCGATCGGCATCCCAGGACGCCGCCTCGGCGAAGTAGGCATCAAGTGCGGTGTCTCTACTCACGATCCGACCTCGTTGCATCGGACTCCCTGCTGGCGACCGGTACGACCGCTTGCACCGCACGATGCATAGGTGTGTTGATCGGTTCCAGTCCTCCGTCACATCCAACAAGATCGCCGTGCGACGCGCAGCCCGAAAGCGTCACGATCACATACGCCACGACAAACGCTCTCATGCTGTACCCCGCTTGCGCATCACCGAGGACGAATCGTGTTCTCGCGCCAACCGCGCGTGAGACGCCCGACGCCGGCGCCGACACCACGACGAGCGTAGTGGCCGGCCTTCCTGCTCAACGAATCCCACCGCGTCGTCTCACGGTCCGCCAGGCCGCGCAAGAACTGCCCGCCACCGCGTGTCGCGGTACCGAACCCCCATGCGATTGCTGCACTCATAGCGCCGAAGGTCGAGAGCGCAAGTCCGCTGGCGAGGCCGGCCGCCATAGGCATGACCTGTCTCATCACAAGGAATGTGAGCCCCGCGGCCAAGCACAGTCTGACCGCGTGCGCGATCTGGATTCCGCCACCCGCGCTCGCCGCTTGCTGAGCAGCGGACGACAGAACGTTCAGCATGAGTGCTGCGACGAGCACGGTCAGAATGCTAATGAATGCGTAGTTCGCCATCTGCGCAATCCAGGACTCGAAGAAACGCTTCGTTGTCTCAAAGAAGAGGAGCGCAATGAAGAGCGGCCCGAGCGCGAGCAGGACTGATAATGCGATTCTCGATAACGTCAGCAGGAAGACCGTGTAGATGACGGTCAGTCCGACGATCAGATGGACGGCGAATCCGGCTAGGTAGTACGAGAAGTTGCCATCGAGGATCCCGCCCTTCTGAATTAGCAAGTAGCCGGCGTCGCCACCCCGAAGGAGGATGCCATCCACCGCTGAGACCGAGTCGTAACCGCCGATCGCTGCCGCCGCGAGCTGGGTGGGGGCGTTGAAAAAAGTATCGACGATGACTGGGTTGTAGAGCCACAGAGACAGGCTCGCGCCGAGAATCACGGCAAGCACGACAAGGCGTTTCACCCCGGTAATGAAGGGCTCTTCGATCTTCCCGACGAGGTGCAGGTATCCCCAGATCACGACGTACAGGATGGCGAGCGTCACGATCGTGGGCTCAAGCACCGCGGCCATCCTCGCCGTGTTGTCACTGATATAGGTGGCAAGGATCCTGGTCAGCCAGGCATTGAACTCGGCGAAGAAGCCCACTGGTATGTCTCCTGCTTACCTCGCCTCACGAGGCGGGCGGTCGGTGCCTTGGGGGCGGGATGAGCCGGTGGATGAATCGGTTTTCGCCGACCCTTCTTCCGCGTCCTTCAACAAGCCCATTGGCGGCAGGTCGCGAAGGTTCCCGATGTCTTCAATCTGCGCCGCCTGCTTCGCATTGATGCAATCGGGCGTCTTGCCCAGTGCACCGGGATCATTGGCGCATTCAGCTACTCTTGCCTCCCGCGCCTCCCGATTGGCGCGGTAGTACTCGACCGTCTGGTGCGTCGGCTCCGGCGACGGCGCACAGGCGGCGGCACTGATCGTGACAACGATCCCTAAACACCACCGTACGCCTTGTGCGCCGTGCCGAATGCGTCGAGTCGACTGTTGATTGGTAGTCATGTCAGAGCCCCATTGGAGGAAGGTCACGGAGAGAACCAATCGAGGCGATGGCCTGCTCGCGTACGCGCTGCTTGCGTGCCCACTCTTCGGCCTGCGCCGCCTGATACAGCACGCCAAGTTTCGTCGCCTCGTTCTGCAGCATTCCTTGCTCCGCCTGGATGCGCGCCTGCAGATCGAGAATCGCTTTCTGGTCGCCTGCTTGCGGAATGGCATCGATGAGCTGCTGGATCGATCCGAATCGGCGGCTGGTTGCGGACAGCGCCTCTCGCGTCAGCGCCTGCAGCATCGCGGCCGAGCGCCGTGCGGCCTCCAGTTGCGAGCGCTCCGCTGGTGACAGCGCTCCTATCTGCTGCGGCGTGAGGATCGCGTTGGCGTTGATGAGCCGCTGCAGCTCCGTGGCGAGTGTGCTGTAGCTCGCGCTGGCCTCATCGAGCACTGCTGCCAGCTCTTGCCAATCGGATGGCAGGTAGTTGCGTGCCGTTCCGGCGAGCAGCTGCTCCATACCGCGCCCGCCACGCATTGAGTCGAGTGTTACTCGCGCCTGCTGCAGCTGATCGCGCGTCGTCTCGAGCTGCTGTCGCATCGTATTGACCTGCTGGACGAGCTGCGCGATGGCGCCCACGTCGACCACAGCCCACTGCGCGTTCGCCACGGGTGTGATGCCGAGACTTAACACTATGGATATGAGTAACTGGCGGACCTTGAGCAATGTCATGGCAAGTACCTCCATCATCTCGTTAACCCAAGCAACCTCTTCAGCGCCGTTCAAACCGTTGCAGAAAGACGGGCAACCACTGTGCCGGCTCAGTCCCCACGGTCTGCATGATCTGATGCATCTGTTCGACCGTACTGCGGCGACCCGAGATCACCGCGAGCTCGCCATCGAATCCCTTAAGATCAAGCGCGCAGACGATGCTGTAATGCCCCTGCTTCACAAGGAACATCCGCGACCCGGGCTCGAGCTGCTCTTTGAGCAGTTTGAACTCGCGCTCGGTGAGGCCGAAGCCCTCGATGTAGTCCCGCGTGTCGGCGTCCGGATTCGGAAAGAACACCTTAGTCGCCGTCTGCTCGACGATGGTTCGCGCGATGCGGCTTTCGAGGACACCACGCGCCGTTTGCGTAGCCGCGCACAGCACGCCGTTCAACTTGCGCCAGGTCTTCGGCGCGTTGTCCGCGAAATTCTCGAAATCGGCATCGGCGAGCGCGTTCGAGAACTCGTCCACCCAGCACACGAGACGACGACCATCGAGTAGCTGTTCGACAAGATGGAAGAGATAACGGTTGAGAGGTCCGCGGATCAGCTCGTGCGTCAGAAAGTGCGTCACGTCGAACCCGATCGTGGTGTTGCCGGCCAACTGCGGCACGACAGAATCCATCGAGTTGTCGAACACCCAGGCGTATTCGCCACCGGCACTGTGACACCAACGCGCAAGGCGCGCGTGGATACCGTCGGCTCGCGTCGGATCCGTAAATTCGATCAGCCGGGACAACCGTCGTGCCGACCGCTCAAGCGCCAGTGTCCCGCGCAGCGCCTGATCGAGATCGGCCTGTTCGCGTGTGGTAAGCGGAGCGGAGCCGCGCGCAAGCATGCGAAGCCATGCTTTCAGGAATTCGACATTAGCCGCTGTAGGGTCGAGCTGCAGAGGGTTGAATCCCGTCGGCTCACCGGGCTTGAGCGGGAAATAGACACCACCGAGGGCGCACACGAGGATCTTCAGTCCTTGATCCTTATCGAACACGACCTGCGTCGTGCCTTGCCCCGCAAGCATCGAGATCATGAACCCGATAAACACGGTCTTGCCTGATCCCGTCGGACCGCAAACGAATGTGTGGCCCGTATCTTTGCGACTGCCGCCCTCGGGATCCCGCGGATCTGACGCATGGAGGCTGAAGTAGTACGGTGATCGTGCGCTCGTGACCAGAAGCGCGAGCGCATCACCCCAGTGATTGCCCGTGGCGCGACCGACGGGATAGTTGTGGAACGGGGTCATCGCCGCGAAGTTGCGCGAGCTGATTGGCGCCTTGCGTGGCCGTAAATTGAAGCAACCGGGTAGCTGAGCCCAGAATGCAGCCTCAAGGGCAAGGTCCTCACGTGCGATGGCCATGCCGCAGTCCGCGAGCATGGCTCGGGCAAGTGCGACGTCGTCGTTGAGACGTTTCAGGAGGCTCGTGTCCGCACCCGAGCGCGCCGCCGACACCGGTGTGAGGACCTGCAACGTGAAGTGATGATCCCCCACCACGAATTCATTGGCGGTCAGCGCATCGAGCGCCTCCTTGAGTTCCTCCGCCTGGCTGACCGCGAAATCGCCGGCATTCGCCATGCGGTTGTACTGCCGTTGCAGCAATCCCTGTGCGGTACCTTTTGTCAGGAATGAGAAGGATTGTGTGAACACGAATTCGAACGGTGCCGACAGCAAGGCGTTGCACATGCCGACACTGGTCGGCGTCGGGTATTCCTTGATGCCGAGGAACGCTCCCAGCCGCGTCTCGCTGGGGAGGCGATACTCGATCACCTCGCTGCCGAAGAGCGGTCGGGTAGTGGCGAGCACTTCATTCAGGGGGGCGCGCGGCAAGGGCATGGCCTGCCACTCACCGTTGACGAGCACACCGAAGAACTCCAGCAGCCTCGAGAAGCATCGCTCATTGGAGTTGTAGACACTCAGGCGCTCGGGCTCATAGCGAGCGAGCGACGCGGCGACGGTCTGGCCGAGCTTCTCGCAGGCATCGATCGCATCGGCAAGACCGACGTTCTCTCCGCCGCACGCCGTGCGGGACAGGAGTTTTGCGGCTGCCCCAGTGGTCGCTCCCGTGACGGGGCGATATACGACGGATAGGTACAGCTCGTTAACCATGAGAGTCTCACCGGCGAGGCGCTCGCGGTACTTTCGCGCGAGCGTTCCAGCGAAACCGGTAGCGGTCGTTTCGCCGGAAGCGCTGCGCCCGCGGCGGCGGAGCACGTGCATCCAAAGCGCGACGTTCGGACTCGCGATGTTCCGCCACGTCACATTGAGCCGCTCGTGCCAATTATTGAGCTCCTCGTCGTCCGCACTCTCGAAGCTCGCGCCAGCGAGACGAAACACCTGCGCGTAGTCGCCAGCTTGTGTCTGCACGAGGCTCTCGGACACGTGCGCCGTGTAAGGAATCTGTCGTGCAGCGGGCAATTCGCGGCGGCTCGCCGCCAGACGATTTAGACCCGCCATCGCCGTGCTCCGATTGCGTTTATCTGTACACGCACCGTGACCACCGCCCTGCGCCTGCCGTAGATGTCGGGTAAGTCCAGTACCAGCGGGCTATGGCTCGCGGCATGCCAGAGCCTCGCGGTGCCCAGATAGGCTGGCAGGCGGGTCCGAACCCAGAGCAGCATCAGATGAAAGAAGCGGGCGTCACGTGCACAGAGCAATGCGCAGACGCCGTGAATAGGAATCGCGATCAGCAGCGTCAGGAGATTCTTGGTCATCACAAACACTTCCATCGTGACGACCAGGTTCAAGAGCAGCGCCTCGTAGGCCACACCCCAACGCATCGGCGGGCGCGTGATACCGACGAACAATGGATCAGCCGTGAGCCCTGTGTTCCGCTCGCTCATGTCAGCGCTCCTATACCCCGAACATCCCGCGAATCCACGCAACGATCTGCGGTGAGCCGAAGATCGCGGCGATTCCGACGATGGCGCCGACCACCCAACCCCAGCTGATACGCCCCACTGCTGCGGCAATGGCGGCGCCGATCACGACGAGAATGGCGATGGGCGTAGCAATCGCCAGCGCGAACGTGACGAGCGAGTTCGCTCCCGTGTCGAAGGGTGACTGCTGCGCAAAGGCGAGCATCGGAACTGCGACGAGGACGACAACCGCCGCCTTTCGCACCATCGCTGTATCGATCTGTCTCACGTTCGCATCCCATTCGGTTTTTTCTGGGGGACGCTAGAGAAACATCGCAGCGACTCTTGGTGAGAGCACGGTTTCGCGGAAAATTCGGCCGATACTTTGGGAAAAATTGGATCTGTTCAGCCGATTTTTCGGCGAAACTTGCCGCTCGGATAAACGGCCAGACAACGCCTCGGCTGTTCGCTGACCGAGTCATACGAATCTGCCGTTGAGCAGTGGAAGCAATTCGCCGCCGATCAGTTGCGCACCATGCAGATGGATCTCGTGCAGCGCTTCCTCGTCGCTGTCGTGCGCCGCTGCCAGGAGCTTGCCCCAGAACGCCGGAAAATCCTCCCAACGTGGCCGTAGGTGGGGGCTGTGCCGAGTGGCGATGCGCTCTACATCCTGAGGACCGAGCCCGGCGATGACCGCGCTCACCGAGGGCGTCATGCCGAGCAGGATGCTTGCCGCGCCACGGTCGAACGCGACGGTACTCCAGGCAAGCATCAGCGTCTCGCGCATGAGTTCGCCAGCGATCTTTCCAGGGAAGGCCGCGTGCAGAACCATCTTTCTCCGATGATTCGAGCGAAGATCCCTGGCCGATCGCCACCAATCAGCGTCTTGGAACTCTACATCCAGCAGCAGGAATGGTGCGCGCGCCGCACGCTTCCGCGCGGTCACGGTCAGGCTGCGCCAGAGGCTTCGGTGTTGACTGACGATGGCGGTGGTGGCGGGATGCCGTTCCGGGCGCGCGAGTTCAATGAATAGTTCAAGGCATCGTTCGTTCAGCGCATAAACTCGCGTCAGCGCCTGCGCGGCCTTCCCCGCGAACTCGGACGGACCTGGGGTGTATGGGGGTTCATCAAGGATTGGGTTCGACATGACTTGCCTCTATCCATCCATGCATCAGAACAGTTCCTGCTGAGACGCCTCTCCTATTCCTGAGAAAGAATTTCTTGGCTCTGTCGGCACTGCCGCATCCGCCATACCCTGACAATGGGAGCAAAGGCGGCGGCGTGCCTCAAGCAGATCCGCGAGAGTTACAGCTTCACAGTGGTTGCAGCGTGAAAGCGCAATGGTGTCGGCTTGCTCAAGGCCCCGAACAAGCAGGACCAGATGCTCGAGGTCAAGCGCGGACTTCGGAAAGCATGCGAGATACGATTCGAAGGCTGCGCACAGCCGCTCGCCTAGCTCGACGGGTGTCATCTTTCGCACCGCCTTGTCGTTCGCGATTCCTACGCTCTCCAGCACTCTCCAATGTACGGCTAGCGCGGCTGCTTCCTCGCGCTTACGCAGCGTAGATAGGAACACAGCGAACGATGTTGGCGGTGGTCCACGATGACGCATTTCGCCAGTAACGCGCCAACGCTGCCGCAGCGTCGCGAGTTGGTGCCGCGAAAGACCCGTAAGGAGGAAGATCGTCTGTGTGCGCGCTCGATGAGCGACCAGGCGACGGGCGAGTTGCCGCCGCCGTAGCTCCTGATCGATAGGCTCCGTCCTCACGGGTATATCCACGTTCCTCTCCCGATTCCTTGTAAACCGCGCGGCAGCGCGGTACGCATACAGGAATATCCGGAGAAATCGACCGCGACAATTACCTGATCAGGCCAATTGACAACCGGCCGCACAGATACGATCTAACCCAGTCGGCTTGCTCGCTGACCTTAGATCAGACTGCCCCCGCGCGTCGCATACTTCGGAATTCCCTATTTGAGGAGGGCAACGCTGGTCCATATGATGGCGACCCGTGCATGGGACATTCGCACAGCCGCAGTCATTGACGGAATCGCTTGCTTGGCGGAACGATGGAACCGTTCGATCTAGCCCAATCATTCATTGAGAACAGCAGGAAGGACCTCCCGGCCACCGCTCTGGGCGAGGCCTTTCGGGTCACTTTGGAGAATCTTGGCTTCCCATATTTTGCCTGTTGTTCACATGTCGACCCGTGCAGCCCTCCGAGCGATGCCGTCATGCTGTACAACTATCCCGTGTCCTGGGTGACCGCCTATAGCGAACGGAGACTGCATGAGATCGATCCCGTCATGGTTCACGCTGAGCGCACCTTAGTCCCCTTCTGCTGGGACGCACCCGACTTTCGTTCTCCACTCTCCACCCCCCAATCCGACATGCTCGCGGAAGCGCGATCCGTTGGGCTGTCTCGTGGTTACACCATTCCGATGCGCCGCCGACGCACCGCTACTTGCGGTGCCTCCTGCTCAGTCATATCCGATTCGTCCGCCATCAGCGCCTACAACTACTTCGCCGCTCAGCTGGTATGCACGTTCCTTTACGAAAGATTGCTCGATGACCTGCTGCTTGCGCACGATCCGCGACCAGCAATCTCGCTTACGCCGCGGGAATGTCAATGTCTCGAGCTCGTAGCAGAAGGAAAGAGTGATTGGGCGATCGGGCAAATCTTGCGCATAAGCGAGCACACAGCTCACCGCCACGTCGAGAATGCGAAGCGTCGCCTTGGCGTCACTACGCGCTCGCATGCCGTCGTTCGCGCATCTCAGCTTCGCGAAATCTCCGTTGGAGACGTGAGCCGCGCAGATTCCGTATCCGATTTCGGGTGAACGGGAACGGCGAAACCGTAATAGCCGATCGCTCTGCCTGGCGAGGTCAGTTGCGGTGCGTCCTGCGATTGGAGGGCGTCCCGCGTCTACGGCGAGACCGACGCGAGCAGACCCTTCGTTAGCGACGCAACCGTCTGCATGGCATCAACGTAGGAGGGTCGTTCGCCATAGACCATCAGCTGAACGAACTCAGCGTACCTGTGCGCGTACACGTCTTCCTTCTCGAGCGCCGCTAACGCGCGTCGCGTCTCTTGGACCGGATCGTCACGATAGGCCGGAAACTGGTTGCGGAACTCTTCAGCGTCCTGCGACATAATTTCTTTGGCTAACGCTACGACCGACGAGTTGTCATAGCGCTGCCGGGTGATATGCAGGTCGTAGACATGTCGCACAAGGGTGGGGTCTGGAGTACGGCTCAATCCCGCGATCTCCATTGCCGTGCGACGAGTGAGCGATATCAGCTTCTCCGCCGCAGTTTCCTCGACAGTGACACAGGGGATTGCGAATATTTCCGGAGCACGACCGAACGCCTCGGCGACGAACGATGCAACTGGAAGCTCGACGCTCGCCTTCCTCAGTGTGGCGTAGTTCAATTCGACCTGGATCGTCGATCGGAGCGGAGCTTGCTCTTCGCCTGACGTCGCATATTGGAGTTGATAAACCGTGTAGCGGTTGTCGTCACGCGATTGAAGTTGAGCACCGTCGGCGGGATCAATCGGAAAGCCAGCTGCGTGAAGGCTCGCAGTGATTTTGTCGCGCAGATCCGCAAGCTGCCTGCGGCGCTGTGACTTGCTCACCGCACTTGCGTCGATAGGCACGATCTTGAAATCGACATCTTCCGACATACGGCGGATCAGCTTGTGGGCGCGCGCCAAACAAGTGCCGCCCGAAAATATCAGCTGAAATGGAGCAGCGTCCGTCGCAGCTATGGCGCTCATCGCGCGAATGATGTGCCAGTCTTTCTCAATGAGTACGGGGCGCGCGAAACCGAAGTACGCTTGGGCCTCACGAATCTCGGCCGGATCATAGGTCACGTGCGTCGCTCAACCACGAGGCTATTGCCCCCGTAGCCTAGCCGACGAGCGAAGCGGCCTTTGACACGGACGACCGCATTAGCTGGCACCTGCGTCGATCGCCCCTCATTGTACGCACGCTCTGCTTCGGTGGGCTCCCATTCGACGCCAAGCTTCGTCAACGCTTCCCGCGAAGCGCCAACGAAGCCGTCACGTGCAGTCAGAACGGGGCGACCCGAAAGCCTCGACCGCTCGGCGCGTGCGTAAACGCCGTAGCCGAGCCGGATCAATCGCCCCTCGCGAACCAACTCCCGCAAGGCTCGAATGACCTGATCCTCGCCTCCAAGGCGAGCAAACTCGCGCGTGAGAAACACATCGTCGCTCCTTCGAGCAATCAATGCTTCTACCTTGTCACGCAAGGTCTTTCTGCTTCGGTCGCGCATACAAAACACCCTTGCAAAAACCCGACACAATAGTATGCAAAAACCCGACAGATTGCAAAACTATGCGATAGTCCATGTATCTGATCTGTAAGGAATTATTGGAATCCAGAGTAAGTCTGCCGCCTCAGTGGCAGACACTCGAGGTGATGGACCAATAAATCGGTTTCTTCCCCAATCGCGCGGAATGCACGGGCCCAGATGACTCGGTGCCGGAGACGTTGGCGAACACGTCGGCACACTCTCTGTGGCGGGCCGTGGATCTATCTAGAGAACAATCGAAGCACGCAGTGATAGGCTCGAACAAGCATCACACAGCCCAACGATACGCAGAGCATCACCCAGAACGGTATGGGCGGCGCGACACTCGATCCCTTGTAGACCAGTCCGGTCAACAGACTCCCAATTGCGGTTCCCATCAGCAGTATCCGGACGAAGGGCTCAAGGAAGGCCAGAACTATCAGAGTGGGTACGCGAACGACGCCCCATACGAACCTCAACATGCCGCGAAGTACATCCGCGACCACGCGTCCCTCTTCCTCCGCTGAAAAGCGATCACTGGCAGTCTTCATGATGTCCTCGTGCCGTCCCCAAAACATTGGCCTGAAGACGGTGGAGAAGTCAATCCGCGCAATAGTCACCCCGCCCTCCCCTAACCTTCAACGGGTTGTGGCTCCACGCATTCATCGAGCGGTCATCGGTCACCTGATGTTTCGCCAGCATCTGGGCGAAATCCACAGGTGCGTAGACGCTCTTCTCACCTCCATTTTTTTCCGAGTTTTCTGCAGTTCCTCGACGACCTGAGGCGTCAGCAGTGCTGAGCAAGGAGACCCTTTACTTTCTGGCCCCTGCGATGCCAGCTACAGCTCGATATCGCCGCCCTCGGCCGCGGACAGCTGACGGCCGAGCATGTGCCGCCGGCATCCCGCGGTGGAAAGGGGATCGTCGATGTCATGCCATATCGAAGTTGCCTGCACTGGACGATCAGGGCCGTTGGCCGGTTTGTCGGCCTGCTGGTCGCGCTGTATGGCGGGCTCGATGTATCTGCTGAGCCCCCAGATCCACTGGCTGACGTCTGGCTGATGAATGCCTGCCCGTCTTCATGCCCTCATTGGGATTCGCCGCCGTCCTGTGGATCCCAATGCCCAGGGCTGCCCGGAACTTGCGAGAAGACCCACTCACCGATGCCTACACCATCCTCGTGTTGTTCACAGCGGCTCTGTCGCTGCTCTGCGTTTTCCAGGATCTGGAGCCCGATACCACTTGGCCGAGGTATTTCCTGCCGGTCGCTGCATTCTTCGCGGCAGCTGCCAACGCGCTGCTCCTTCGACACTTACCTCATGGCCAAAATGAAGTGACGCTGACGGACGCGGGTGCGGTGTGAGACTCTGGACAAAGGGGATAGCTCACGTTGTTCGATGACGTCAGCTACCAATGATCTCGCCGCATCCCGTCACACAGGCTCGCATTCCTCGGGCGGTCGCAACCGGCGGAATGAGCGCCAGAGCATCAGGTCGTACGCAATTTTCATCCCAGCTCCAATCAGAAGCGGAAGCGCGAGATGGCCGCCGCCCATCAAGTAACCGGCGAGCGCCGGAGCGATTGCCCAACCAGCGAGACGCACAAGGTGAGTGACGCCTGAAGCAAACGCTCGCTCTTCAGGTCGGACGATCGCCATCACGTATGACTGCCGCGTCGGTACATCCATTTCAACGAAGCCCTCGCGCAGAAGGAACAATGCCGCCGCTATTGGGAAACTCGGCATGAAAGGAACAGTCGCGAGCAGCAGGCTCGAAGGAATGTGCGTGAACACCATGGTGTTCACGAGACCAATGCGTTGGGCGAGCCACGCAGCAGCGATGTGCGAAGCCGCGTTCGCGATCCGAGCCGCGAAGAACAGCAACCCGATCATCTCAATGCCGACTCCAAACCGTTCGTGGAAGAAAAACGATAGAAGGGCCGTCGTCAAGAACCCGCCCGCGAGACTGTCGAGGGCAAATAGCGAGGAGATCTTCCACAGAATGCTGCGCGTTTCGGGCGATACACGCTTCGCGGCAGCGACATGCGTCGCTTCAACGTTCGATGAGAGACGCCAATACGCCAACACGGGCAGGAAGGACAGCGCAGCGTAGACCGCCACGGATGTGCGAAATGCCGGAAGCTCCGCAACGCCGCTCTGCTGAAGTATCGCTGGCAACGCAGCCAGCAACGCACCCAGCGCGTGGCCGATGTCCTGAAGAACGTTGTACTTCGCAAATACCATGGTGCGCTCGCGATCCGACGCGGTCGCGGGCAATGCCGCCTGCTCCACCACCAGCGCGGCACCGCGGTCCCTGCCCATTCCATTGACCATCCCGACCAGCGCTGCGAATCCAAGGGCGACCGGATGCGCACTCAGTGCAAGCAACACTGCGCCAACACAGCTTGAGAATGTAATGAGAAGCAACGTTGCACGATGCCCGGCGCGATCGGCATAGAGGGTGACGAGAAACGTCGCCACAGCCGCCCCGCCCAATCCGACGCCGACAATGACGCCGATCGCGTCCGCGCCGAGGTGTAGTTCGGAGAGGTAGATCCCGAGAAGGACGCCGATCATGCCCGTCGCCAGCGAGCGCACGAATACGGCGAAGTAGAGCCAGCCACGATCGCTCACTAACCTGGATGCCCGTTCTGTCTTCACATGAGTTGGCATTGTGAGGCTGAGGACATCGCAAACACCTGTGGCACAGAGGAGTTCCCCGAGACACCTTCAGAACGGACGCTATCCGGGATTCGGATAGCGGCGCCTGGACTTCAACTGATCGGCGCCGCCGCCCACTACTTCATTTGTGAGATTGCGCAGGATCTTTCACCTTATTCAATGCCGATGCCGATGATGCAAGTCCGGCAAATGCGAGTGGCTGTGCGATAGCGGTTCATGTCTGTGGCGATGGCGATGCGGCTCCGGCCCTTCATCGCCTTCATGCCCGTGCTGATGGTGCTCGTCATGAACATGCGCGTGCTCATGGTCGATGGTCTCATGCGTGTGTCCGTGCTCGTGGGTCTCGGTGAGCACGAGCCACGTCGATAGCACGGTCAGGACGACTGCTGCGATCAACGAAAGCGAGAGCGGCTCGCCGAGTAGCACCGCGAGCGCCGCGCCGATGAAGGGCGCGGTCCCGAAATGAGCCGCCGTTCGGGCGCTGCCCAAATGGGCAAGCGCGCTGACGAACAGCACGAGACTCAACCCAAAACTCAATGCACCCATGGCGAGTGCACCCAGCGTGCCTTGAACGGAAACCAGCAAGCTGTGGCCGAGAAGCGCTGCAACCGCTGTATTGGTCGCGCCTGCAACAAGGCCCTTGAGTGCCGCAACTCCAAGGATGTCTCTGTGACTCACCGCGCGTGTCAGATTGTTGTCGAGCCCCCATAGCGCACACGCCAGAATCACGCCCCCTGCAGGAACGAGTTGCAAGCCGAACTCGCCGCGATCGAGTGACAGGACGGCGCCAGCGATGATCATGATCAGCATCGCCAGCCACACGCGGCGGGCAACGGCCTCGTGAAACATCACGGCGGCAAACACGGCGGTCAGCAAGCCCTCGAAGCTCAGCAGCAACGACGCGCTCGCGGCGGGCATTTTGGAGAGCGACCAGAAGAGAATGATCGGCGCCAGCACGCCGCCAGCGATAATCGCACCCACGAGGTTCGCGAGTTCGGAAGCCGTCCACCTGCCATGCGCCCGCGGCACCTTCATGTGCCTGCGCCGGAGCAGCCATGCGATACCCAGCGCCAAGCCGCCGCCCAGGTACACCAGCGCGGCGAGCGAGAGCGGGCTCTGTTGTTCAAGCAAGCGCTTCGCAAGCGGCGCACTCGCTCCGAATAGCGCTGCCGCGATCAGGACGTAGAGGGCGTGCCGCTGCAGTGCGTAAAAACGTGACAAGGTGAATCGTCCATCGCAGGAGAACCGCCATCACAGACAGTTCATGTCACCAGATAGCCCGTGAGCTGATAACCGAAGAGGGCAAACCCAGCGGCCATGATGAGCACATTCGCAGCATAGGCGCCACGCACGAACGTATCGCCACGGCGCCAGAGATTGAATGCAATCAGAATCAGCGCCAAAGCCGCAAACTGACCGAGTTCGACGCCGATGTTGAACGCAATCATGTTCGGCACGAGTCCATCCTGCGACAAGCTGAGGTCCTGCAACTTCGTCGACAGGCCAAAACCGTGGGCGAAGCCGAAAAGTAACACCGCGGCCCGAGTGTCGATCGCAATCCCCAGGCGCTTGAACCCTCCGATGTTTTCGAACGCCTTGTACACGACGGACAAGCCAATGATCGCGTCCACGATATAGGGATTCGCATGGATTCCGGCGAGCACCCCCGTTAGGAGCGTAACGCTGTGTCCTACAGCGAACAGCGTGACATACAGCGCGACGTCCTTGATTCGATACAGGAAGAAGATGACGCCCGCGAGAAACAGCAAGTGATCGTAACCCGTGACCATGTGCTTCGCGCCCAAATACATCAACGGAATGAACTGCACACCCTGGATGCGCTCCAGGTACGCCGCGTCACCACCGGCGACTCCGTGCGCCAGGGCAAGCGGTGCGAAAAGGACGAGCAGCAAAGAAACAGTGGCTGACACGCCATGCTTCGTGAACATGTCACTTGCCCCCCGAGGGTGTTCCGCCGGATATGCCATAGTTGATCATCTTCTCGTAGTAGCCGTTGACACTGAGCTTGATGGTTACCGGCGTCTCACTGATATTCAGCCAGAACCAGCCGTGCTCACCCTCGAACGGCGCGACCAGCGAACCGCGGCCCTCGGTTCCAGCCTGCTGCTCCTCGTATCGAACCCAGAAATCGTCACCAGCACCGGGTTCGTGCCCGTGGAAATCGGTGTAAACCTGTCCGCCCTCGGCCTGCCACGAGAACAGGAGCATCTGGCTGGTCTTCAGGAGCGTCTTGAGTTCTGTTTGCTGCCCGGGTTGCAGCGTGATCGTCAGCGTTTCGGAGTTTGCTGCCGCGGTCCTTTTCTGAAAGACGTCGGGATTCGGCAACGGCACCGGCTGGCCGAAATCCGGAATCGCCACTTCACGGTACTTTTCGTTGCCGCCCACCACATTGGCGACCTGCACCGTTCGAGCGGGCGCATTCAGGGCGGTCAGGCCGAGTGCACCGCCTATGCGCGTGGGATCGATGTTGTATTCGGCTGGAAGGATGATAGTCACCAGCACGGCGGCGGCGCCGGCCAGCGCGACGGCCACACTGACCAGGATACCTTTGCCTGATGGAGGATTGGATTCGTACGGCGAAACTGGCTTTGACACGCTTTGACTCCACGTCGATAGGTGGGAGGAAAGGCGCCGCTATCGGCGCCCCCTTGCTTGTTGTCGATCATTGGTTGTTGTTTGCAGCGGGAGCCTTCGGCAAACCCAGAATGAACTCGCTGCTGGTAAGGAAGCCATCCTTGTCGCGATCGAGCTTGGCAAACTTCTCGGCTGCCGCGGCAACGTCCTGCTTGCTGGATTGCAAGTAAGCGGTGTACTCCGCGACCGACAGCTTTCCATCTTCGTTGGCATCGAACTCGGCGCCTGGACCGTGCATGCCTTCATGCGCGGAAGCCGAACTAACGACCAAGGCAAGGACAGCGGCCGAATAGAATCGAATCACGGTCATGTCGAGACTCCTTTACAGTTGTGAGACGGGAACAGGAACGCGGAAAAGTGGATGCTTGAAAGTCATATCGTCAGGCAGCCGGCGCAGCGGCGACGGTTCGGCCAGGGCGGTGCGACAACCGATACAGCGCGGGAAGTACGAGCAGCGTGAGCAGCGTGGAAGACACGATCCCTCCGATCACCACGGTCGCCAGCGGACGCTGCACCTCACTGCCGATGCCTGTATTGAAGGCCATTGGCACGAAGCCCAGCGCGGCGACCAGTGCCGTCATCAATACCGGACGCAGACGGGTGAGCGCACCCTGGGTGATCGCGTCTTCCAGCGGGATGCCATTGCGATACAGGTCACGAATGAAACTCACCATGACCAGGCCGTTAAGCACCGCGATACCGGACAACGCGATGAAGCCAACGCCGGCTGAGATCGAGAAAGGAATATCCCTGAGCCATAGCGCCAACACCCCGCCCGTCAACGCGAGCGGCACACCGGAGAAGATCACCGCCGCGTCGCGGACCGATCCCAGCGCCGCGAACAGCAAGCCCGCGATGATCAGCAACGTAATCGGCACCACCACGGCAAGGCGTCGCGACGCCGACTCCAGTTGCTGGAATGTGCCGCCGAACTCCAGCCAGTAGCCTGCCGGGATTTCGACCTGCGTGCCGATTGCCTGCTTGACGTCCTCTACGAACGAACCAAGGTCGCGCCCGCGCACATTGGCAGAGACGACCACGCGCCGCTTTCCGTTCTCGCGATTGATCTGATTCAAACCTGTTTCAAGCCGCAGCTCCGCAACTTCGCCCAGCGGCACATAGCCACCTTCACCGAGCGGCACCGGCAGGCGTGTCAGCGCAGCGGTATCGCCGCGCATCGACTCCGGCAGTCGAATCACGATGTCGGACCGACGGTCACCCTCGAAGAACTTGCCCGCGACCGTGCCTCCAACGGCAGTCGCTACCAGATCCTGCAGATCGCTGACATTGAGACCAAGACGCCCCAGCGTTTCGTACTTCGGCTCCACGCTCAGTACTGGCAGGCCGGTAGCCTGCTCGACCGCGACGTCGGCAGCACCGTCGACCCCAGCTACCGCGGCCTGCAGCTGCGCGCCCAGTGCAACGAGCGTATCGAAGTCGTCGCCGAACACTTTGACGGCCAGTTCGGCACGCACGCCAGCGATCAGCTCGTTGAAACGCATCTGGATCGGTTGCAGAAACTCGTAACGGTTGCCGGGCACCGGAGAAACTTTCGCTTCCAGCTCCGCAACGAACTGAGCCTTGGGCTTGTTCGGGTCCGGCCACTGATCGCGGGGCTTCATGATGATGAAGTTGTCGGCCACGCTCGGCGGCGCCGCCTCAGTCGCAACCTCGGCTGTACCGATCTTGGCGAACACCCGCTCCACTTCGGGCAGCTCCTTTACCCTCGCCTCGAGCATCTGTTGCTGCCGGATCGCCTGTTCGAGGGAAGTGCCGGGAATCCTCAGAGCGTGCATGGCGATGTCGCCTTCATCGAGGTTCGGAATGAACTCAGATCCGAGGCGGGTCGCAAGCAATCCACAAAGCACCGCAAGCACGGCAGCGCCAAGCACCACCGACCAACGCCACCGCAGCGCGAATGCAAGCACCGGTTGATACGCAGCATGCGCGATGCTCATCACGACGTTGTGCTTCTCCGGCTTTGGATTCCGGAACAGGAAAGCTACACCCGCCGGTACCAGCGTCAGCGAGAGCAGCATTGCGCTCAGCAGCGCGATGATCACGGTGATCGCCATCGGGTGAAACATCTTTCCCTCCACGCCAGTCAAGGCGAGGATGGGCAAATACACAGCGGTGATGATGAACACGCCGAACAGCGCCGGGCGAATCACCTCTTGCGTCGCATCGAACACCACCGACAGCCGCTCGGAAAGCGGCAGTGCGCGGTTGTCCCGCGACGATTCGGACAGGCGGCGCAGGCAGTTCTCGACGATGATGACCGCGCCATCGACGATCAGACCGAAATCGAGCGCTCCCAGGCTCATCAGGTTCGCGGTGACGCCGCTGTGCACCATGCCCGTGATCGTCATCAGCATCGTGAGCGGGATGACGGCCGCGGTGAGGAGCGCTGCACGGATATTTCCCAGCAGCACGAACAGCACTACGACGACCAGCAGCGCACCTTCGACCAAATTCTTCTCCACCGTCGCCAGCGTTTTGTCGACCAGGCGTGTGCGATCGTAGACCGCCGTGGCAGTGATACCGGCCGGCAGCGTCGGCTTGATCTCTTCGAGCTTCGCTGCGACAGCGTGGGAAACTTCACGGCTGTTTTCGCCGATGAGCATGAAGACCGTACTCATCACGACTTCGCGGCCGTTCTGCGTCGCCGCGCCGGTGCGCAGCTCCTTTCCCAGCGTCACGCTTGCGACATCGCTTATCCGTAGCGGTATGCCGTTGCGCTGGCGAATGACTATGTTGCCGAGTCTGTCGATCTCATTGATCTGGCCCGGCACGCGTAGCAGCCATTGAGCGCCGTTGTGTTCGATGTATCCGGCCCCGCGATTGCTGTTGTTCGCTTCGACCGCGTCGATGAGATCTCGGTGGGCGATCCCATAGGCGAGCAGCTTGGCTGGGTCGGGCGCAATCAGAATTTCCTTCTTGTAGCCACCGATCGGGTTGACCTCGACGACACCGGGCACCCGCAGCAACTGCGGCCGGATGATCCAGTCGTGCACCGTGCGCAGATCGATCGGCGTGATGGCGGAGCCATCGACGTTCTTCGCGCCTGGCTCGGCGTCGACGGTGAGCATAAAGATCTCGCCCAATCCGGTCGCGATCGGGCCGAGTACCGGCTCACGTCCTTCCGGCAAATCGCCACGAACGGCGAGCATGCGTTCGGCGACCACCTGACGGGCGAAGTAGATATCGGTTCCGTCCTCAAAGATCACAGTGACTTGCGCCAGGCCATAGCGCGACAGCGATCTGGTGTAGGACAGCCGGGGAAGACCCGCCATTGCCGTTTCCAGCGGCACGGTAATGCGCTGCTCAGCTTCGAGCGGTGTATAGCCCGGTGCCTCGACGTTGACGATGACCTGGACATTGGTGATGTCCGGCACGGCGTCGATGGGCAGGCGTGTGAAGTTCCACACGCCCAGCGCAGCGATCGCCAGCGTTGCCAGCAGCACCAGCCAGCGTCGCTCGATGGCGAATTTGAGAATGCGTTCGATCACGGCGTTGCCCTTGCTGTGTTCACGGAGTGTTGAATGGGGCGCGAGAAGACGGTTCGATCAGCCTCGAGCGTCATCAGTGATCATGTGAGGCGCCCGACTTCTCGACGTCCGCCTTGATCAGATAACTGTTCTCGGTCACGTAGCTCGCGCCCGGCGACAGGCCGCCGAGCACCTCAACCCATTCGCCTCGCTGCTCGCCCAGCTCAAGCATGCGCACTTCATAAGTGTCATCGACCTTCTCGAACACGACAGTAAAGTCGCGGAACGGCTGCAGCCCGCTGGTCCTGACGGCCAGCGGCACTTCACGTTCGCCAACAGAGACTTCCGCAGTGACAAAGCCGCCGGGGATGAACAGTCCGCTCGAGTTGTCGAGCGTCGCACGTGCGATCACGGCCTGATTGGCGCTGGCCTGAACGTCGACGCGCTCGATCTTCCCCAGCACTTCGGTACTGGAGTCCGCACCCCGGACTCGTACCACTGCGCCAGGACGAACGCGTGCGCGGTCGCGCGTAAAGACGGACAGCTCCGCCCAGACCGAAGAAGGATCGACGATCGTGAATAGCGTGCGATCCCCCGACTGCTCCCCGGGATTGGCATCGCGCGCCGTGACGATGCCATTCACCGGTGCGGTCACCGTGTATGTCTGCAGGCTTTCGTTGCTCTCGATGGCGACCAAAGGTTCGCCGGCACGAACCTGGTCGCCCAGCTTCTTATGCACGGTGCGGATCAGACCCGGATAGCGCGCGCTCACCTGCCGTTGACGCGCCTGATCGGGCGCAATGTTGCCGTACAAAGTTAGCGTGTCGACCAGCTTCGCCGGACCGGCAACCTCTGTCTCGATCCCCGCGCTCTGCGCAATATCCGCGGCAATCGCGGTGCGCCCCTCGAAGCTGTCGAAGCTCCACTGATACGTCTTGCCGGCATGCGTGGCGGTGACCTTGACGACGAAGGAGTGCGGCTCGCGGACGACGCCATTGCCTCGCAGATAGTCCGCCTGCGGCGCGAACTCGAACCGATCGACCTTGTTGCCCAGCCGGGTAAGCTCGACGATGAGCTCCACGTCCGCCAGCGACACCGGTTTGCTGTCGAGTGTTGGCCACGCATGGTATTCGGGCGGTACGCCGCTTTCGAAAATGGCGAGTTCCAACGCAAAGGGACCATCGGCCAGAAGACGGCCGTTGTGTGGGCCTTTCCGGACAGCCGCTTCGGCCGCTTCGGCCGCTTCGGCCGCTTCGGCCGCTTCGGCCGCCACGGCAGCATGCTCACCGCCCTTTGCGCCTGATTCGTCGCGCGACCCGCAAGCGCTCAGCGCCACCAGGGCGATCAACAACAGTTGCTTGTTCATGAGTCCGCTCACTGATTTATCGTTCCAGGGGATTGCCGAGCGAGATGCCGGTCAGCCTTTCAATTTCGATGTGCAGCAGGCTGACATCTACGGCCGGCTGTGCCCGCGCCTGCTGGCTGCGCGCTTGCTGCGCGTCAAGATCGAACTTGAAGACCTTCAGATCGAGACTACGTTCGACGCTGCGTGCAATGGCATCGTCGAACCCGAGCTGTGGCTCGGATGCCTGTGAATGGACGAGTGATGTATGGGCAAACAGCAATACGCATGCACATCGGCATGCCATGCAGAGAAACAGGCGAGACATTGGCAACTCCATCCTGGCGCACGGAGATTCCCGAGCGCATGAGCAGGCAAATGCCCATCGGCCGTATCAACGGCCGAGAGCACACTCACAGGGCGATGGAGCTATGCGGGTGGACCGCGCAGGGGCGGTTTCCAATGCTCGAGGCGGGAAATCGGCGGAGCATTGGCGGTTGGCGGTCGCAGACTCAGCCGAGCAGGGGGTGCGTCCCACAGTAGCAGGCTGACTACAACAAGCGGCGGCCAACAATCGGTACGAAAATCGATGTGGCTGCGGTCAGTCGCTTGCGCGGGTCCGGAAGCAACCAGCTGCACATCGACGACCTGACCTTCGCTGCGTTCATGCGAATCGGCCGCCGACTCGTGTGAATGGCCCCCGTGCAGGTGCCCTCCATGCAGAACGCCTTCATGATGGTCAGTCGCGACGTGAGCATGCAACGTGCCGAATGGCGTCAGCACGATGCCGAGCAGTAAGAGCCACACGATGGTCGCACGAGGGGACATTGTAATGAGTGTACGCAGCAGTCTGGAAATATGCCAATGCCGCCGTGCGACAGGGTTCCCGTCCGCGGTCGCCGCCGGTTGCGCGAGAATCGGCACACGCTAGAAACCGAAGAGCAGCATCAGCGTTCCGAGCAACGCAACCAACGAGAATGGCTGCAGTGCACCAAGCCTTCGCGTCAGATTGTCCTGGCCTCCTGCCGCAATCAGTTGTCGCCTATCTGAAGGTATCGCAGGAGCTGCAGCGTTTCCTTGATGGCTCCATCTTCAAGTCCGATCGTTCTTTGCTTCTTCACCCTCCTCGCAGCACGACCGATCGGCCGCACACTGGGTCGAGCACCCGGACTGCTTCATGCGACTTCGAACCTTGAGTGCTGCGAGGCCAATGAGTAGAACGACGCTCGTGATGGCGAACACTGTGGCCACTTTAGTCGGCGTAATACCGGCCGCGATACCAGTTCCTAGTCCCACGACGCCGAGAAGCGGAAGCGCACAGCAGGCTGCACAGGCAGTGATAATTGCAAGCAGACCTGCGATGCCTCGCGCGTTGGGCTGCCGATTCACGGTGCGCCTTCTAACAGCGGTTCGATTGCTTCGAAGATGAGCCCTGCGACAACGAGCAATACGCCGATCCACAAACCAATTCGTACTGTGGGACTCGGGCGGCAGGTCGAACAAGCGGGACTGACAGTGCAAGTGCTTCGTCGCAGATAGATCAGATAGAAGCTGGCACCGAGCAAGACGATGGTGCCGGCCAGGAAATAGAGCTTGTACGGCGCCAAGCTGTCGAGCCACCCGACCCAGGTGCCTGTTAGACCCAGAGCAATGAGAACGGCGGGCAATAGGCAGCAGGCGGAACACACGCCCAGCGCGGCCAGAATCCCACCCAGAGTGGTCCAACGAGCCGCCGAGCGGGTCGCACCGCAACGGCCTAAGGCTACTGTCGTGGCAGCGTCGGGCGCGAGTTCACGAGACATGGCAGCCACACCCGGTGGATTTGCAGTGGTCGAGATTCAGTTCGGCATCGAGGATCTCGCGTGTTCCGATCGGGCCAGTCATTCTGAGCACGATCGCATCGGTTCCGGGCTCGATTTCCAAAGCAAAGCGCATGAACGGACAACACAACCGCTCGTTCGTGAGGAATTTCGTCACTATCGACAACGCAGTCGCGGGGAAGCGGAACTGGTATCCGTCATCCAGGGGCAATCGTCCAAGCGCCAGCTCGCCGAATAGGCGTTCAGCCAATGCAAAGTGAGCCCTGCGCTCACCGGCGGGAATCGCTGCCGGCACACAAGCGATGGGAATAGAAGTGGTTTTCGCCGCAGTCATAGCCTCACCCCGATGTTGCTTTCATGTGTCTCAGCGTACATATTCAAGTCAACTTGAAGTCAAGGAGTTTCGATGAAACCCCTGTCGATCGGCCAAGTCGCGAAGCGCACCGGGATTCGCACGTCGGCTCTTCGGTATTACGAGGAAGCGGGCATCTTGCCTGCACCAGCCCGCGTTGCAGGTCGACGTAGCTATGACCCCGACGTGATCCGCCGGATCGATATCCTGCGATTCGCGCAGCAAGCAGGATTTACGCTCGAAGAGATCAAGACTCTGTTCCGCGGCTTCGGCACAGACACGCCCTTGAGCACGCGCTGGCAGCGCCTCGCGCATACGAAGCTGCGTGAGCTCGATGAGCAAGCAGAACGTATCCAGCGGATGCGTTCTGCACTCGAACTAAGCCTCAAGTGCGGTTGTGTGCGCATCGAGGAATGCTCCCTCTCTCCGAGCAGTGTTTCCCACGCGAACGATGGGTGCCGAGGATCGAGATGCTCGTGACGCGGGCTTGGCTTGAGCGGCATCAGATTGCGATTTACTTCGGATCGGTGGCCTTTGCAGCGATAGCGGGAGTGGCTGCGCCGGGCACTGCACGCGGTTTCGATGTCCTAATCACCCCCGCCATCGCGGTGCTCATGTACGTGATGTTTCTGCAGATCCCCTTCCTGAGTCTCCGCGCTGCGTTGGGCAATCGACGCTTCATTTCCGCCTTGCTCCTGGCGAACTTCGTTCTGATACCGCTGGTGGTCTGGGCGCTGACGGCTCAACTCGCGGATGACAAGGCAATAATGATCGGCGCGCTCCTTGTGCTGCTCACGCCGTGCATAGACTACGTGGTTGTCTTTACTCACCTGGGCAAAGGCGATTCCCGACTGGTCTTGTCGGCGACACCCATTTTGTTGTTGCTTCAGTTCGCACTCTTGCCGCTCTATTTGTCTTTGATGCTGGGCAGTGATGAGGCTCTCTCGATCTCCTTCGCGCCCTTCATCGAGGCATTTCTGTTCCTCATCGCGGTGCCATTGATCCTGGCAGTTGCGACCGAAGCGCTGACCGCCCGGTCGCGCGCGGTTCGCGCCTGGCGTGACATCTGGCTGTGGCTGCCGGTTCCGGCCATGGCTGCAGTGCTGATGCTGGTGATCGCTTCTCAAGTGCCTTCGATCTCGCGAGACGCAACCAAGTTGATGGCCGTGCTTCCCATCTACGCGTTGTTCGTAGTACTTGCGCCTGCGGCCGGTGCGTTGGCCGCTCGGATTTTCGCTCTCCCTGCAGCGGCCGCTCGAGCCGTGGCCTTCAGCTCCGCCACGCGTAACTCGCTCGTCGTGTTGCCGCTCGCCCTGGCGCTGCCGCCCGATTTGAGGACCCTGGCTGCAGCAACTGTTATCGCGCAGACGTTGGTCGAATTGGTGGCGGAGCTGATCTACCTGAGGGCGATTCCCGCGATGATCTGGCGCCACGCTGAAACGTGAGATGAAGCTGCCGTGTGAGGATGGCGATTCCGATCAGGAAGAGCCGGACGAGGGCTAGAGGAAGGGACGCAGAAGTCAATTCGCCTATGCAGGGGGGGCCGCTCCTCACCTAACGAGTTCCCGAATCTGAGTCAGCGGCGCCACCATCCAGTCGGAACCGCCCCTTGCGGCGCATTGCGGCGTACGCAGCGGGCAGCACGAAAAGCGAAAGCAATGGCGCGGTGATCATGCCACCGACCATTGGTGCTGCAATTCGGCTCATGATCTCCGAGCCAGTGCCACCGCCGATCATCGCGGGCAACAAGCCCGCGAGAATCACAGCAACCGTCATGCTTTTGGGGCGGAGCCGAAGCACTGCACCCTCCACGATTGCTTCGCGCTGGCGCTCCTCGGTCAACGCCTCCCCTGCCGCGGCGTGGCGCTCGATCGCACTGTTCAGATAGACCAGCATGACCACCCCGAACTCGGCGGCTAGCCCCGCAAGCGCAATCATTCCGACAGCGCTTGCAATCGACATGTTGTGACCGAGCAGGAACATGAACCAGATCGCGCCCACCAGCGCGAAAGGCAACGTTCCCAGAATAAGCAGTGCCGGAATGACCTTTCGAAAGATGAGGAACAGCAGCAGGAAGATGATTGCGACCGTCGCCGGCACAACCCATTTCAGGCGCTCGGTGGCACGCTCGAGGTACTCGAACTGTCCAGACCACACCAGCGAGTAGCCGGCCGGCATTTCGACCTGTTCGGCGACCGCTTGCCTCGCGGATTCCACGAATCCGCCGAGATCGCGTCCTCGGATGTCCACATACACCCACAGGGAGAGTCGCGCATTCTCGCTCTTGATCATGGGCGGTCCATCCACGATCGAGACATCCGCCACGGCTCCAAGAGATATCGCTGCGCCCGCCGGCGTCACCAACGGCAGCGCGGCCAAGTCGCGCGGTGAATCCCGCAGCTCTCGTGGAAATCGCACGTTGATCGGATAGCGTGCGCGACCGTCAATGACTTCCCCTATGTTTTCACCGCCCACACCGAACGCGACGAGTTGCTGTACTTGCTCGATGCTGAGCCCATAGCGTGCGGCAGCCAGCCGATCAATCTTCACATCGATGTATCGACCACCGGTCACTCGATCAGCGATCACGGAGGAAGCCCCAGGAACGCTCTTTACGGCCTGCTCGATGCGTTGGCCGAGCTTCTCGAGTACCGCCAGGTCGTTCCCGGAGATCTTGATACCGACCGGGCTCTTGATACCCGTTGCCAGCATGTCGATCCGATTTCGAATCGGCTGCACCCAGATGTTGGCCAGTCCTGGAATATCCAGCGCGCGGTCAAACTCCTCGATGAGCCGCTCGGGTGTCATTCCTTCGCGCCACTCGGAACGCGGCTTTAACTGGATGGTGGTTTCGAGCATTTCCAACGGCGCTGGGTCGGTTGCACTTTCAGCTCGTCCGGCTTTGCCAAAGACCGTGGCGACTTCGGGAACTGTCTTGATAAGCCGATCGGTGAGTTGCACCACTTCGGCGACTTTCGACGGCGCAATGCCCGGCAACGCGGTCGGCATGTAGAGCAAGTCACCCTCGTCGAATGGCGGCATGAACTCCGATCCGAGACGCGACAACGGCCACAACGTAGTGACAGTGACGATTCCGGCGATGATGAGCGTAGCGATCGGCGCATTGAGTACACGCTCGAGCAACGGCCGATAGACTCGCATCAGACCTCGATTGACCGGGTTTTCCTCTTCATCTCGAATTCGTCCCCGAATGAACAGCGTCATCAGAACAGGAACGAGCGTTACTGACAGACCCGCGGCCGCAGCCATCGCGTAGGTCTTCGTGTATGCGAGCGGCCCGAACAGCCTGCCTTCCTGCGCTTGCAGCGTGAATACAGGCACAAATGACAACGTGATGATCAGGAGCGATACGAACAGTGCAGGACCCACCTGCGTTGCAGCCTCGAGTACGATCCGACTGCGGTGCTCTCCTTGTGCCTCTGCCCCGTGTAGCTTGCGCCACTGCTCCAAGTGTTTGTGAGCGTTCTCGATCATCACGATCGCCGCGTCGACCATCGCACCAATCGCAATCGCGATGCCCCCCAACGACATGATGTTGGCGTTGATCCCCTGGTAATACATGACGATAAACGCAGTGAGCACACCGAGCGGCAGCGCAACGACGGCCACCAATGCCGAACGCAGGTGCCAAAGGAACAAGGCGCAGACGAGCGCTACGACGACGAACTCCTCTATCAGCCGGCTCCACAGCGTCTGTACAGCTCGGTCGATCAACTGTGAGCGGTCATAGACCGTCACGACCTCGACGCCTTTCGGCAGACTCGACCTGAGATCGGAGAGCTTTCGCTTCACTGCTGCGATCACTTCTCGCGCATTCTCACCGGAGCGCAGAACTACCACGCCCCCGACGACTTCGCCCTCACCGTTCAATTCGGCGATGCCGCGGCGCATCTCGGGACCGATCTGCACGCGAGCGACATCCGACAAGAGAACGGGTGTGCCCTCGCCCGTCGCCATCAAGGGAATCCGCGCGAAATCCTCGAGTGACTGCAGATAGCCGCGCGCCCGGACCATGAACTCGGCTTCGCCGAGCTCGATCACGGCGCCGCCGGTTTCACTGTTTGCCGCCTGGATGGCGCTGACGACCTGCGCGAGCGGCATGCCGTACGCGCGAAGCTTCTGTGGGTCGATCTGCACCTGGAACTGCCGCACCATCCCGCCGATGCTCGCCGCCTCCGCGACATGAGGAATCGTCTTCAACTCGAACTGCAGAAACCAATCTTGCAGTGCCCGCAACTCGCCGATGTCGTGTTGTCCCGTACGATCGACGAGCGCATATTCGTAAATCCAACCTACGCCCGTGGCGTCGGGTCCGAGCGTTGGCTGAGCATTGGGTGGCAGCCTCGATGCAGCCTGATTGAGGTACTCCAGAACGCGTGAGCGCGCCCAATACAAATCGGTCCTGTCATCAAAGAGCACGTAGACGAATGAGTCGCCGAAGAACGAGTAGCCCCGTACGGTTCGCACGCCTGGTACGGATAGCATCGTCGTCGTGAGTGGATAGGTGACCTGGTCCTCCACGATCTGCGGGGCCTGCCCCGGCCAACTCGTTCGGATGATCACTTGCGTATCCGAAAGATCCGGAATCGCATCCACCGGTGTTTGCGAAACCGCATACATGCCCCAGGCGGACAGCAATGCGCAGCCGAGCAGCACCAGCAGGCGATTGCTTCCCGACCACAGAATGAGTTGCGCAATCATCGCTGCGCTTCCTTCGTTGCGGTCTCGATGACATATGCGCCGTCTTCCGGCTTGGCGCGCAGCGAGAATCGAATGACATCGCCGACTCCAAGCGAGTGCGCCAGCTGAGGATCCGCCAACCGGAAGGCCATCGTCATTTCTGGCCAGTTCAGTTGAGGAATGGGACCGTGCTGGAGCGTCACTCGGCCAGCCTCGTGGTCCACGCTCACTACTCGCCCGGTCGCAGAGATCAAGTCAGTGGGTTGGGCAGATACTTGCGCCGCCTCATCACGAGCGGACATCCGCGCGTTCTGCGTGCCGTCGTCAGATAGCCGCGCCAGCACTCCGCTCAGGCTGGCTTCGGAATCGATCAGGAACTGACCCGATGCAACGACCTGCTCGCCCACTTCGAGGCCACTGAGGACCTCGGTCCGCCCTCTCGCCTCGGCGCCGATTCGAACCTCGACCGGCCGAAACGAATTGTCGTTTCGCACGATGACTATCGTGCGCTCCCCTGTGTAGATCACAGCCTCACTTGGCACCGAAAGCGTCTCGCGAGACATCGCATCGAGGTGAGCAGTCGCCAACATACCCGGACGGAGGTCGCCAGAATCATTCGCCACGACGATGCGCACGCGCGCTGTACGCGTCTGCGGATCGAGCACGGGATAGATAAAGTCGATCTTCCCCTTGATCTCCCTGTTCGGTGCGTTTCCAAGAGTGGCGGTCACATCATCCCCTGCGCGCAAGTGCCCGCTCTGGGCCTCGGGAACTTCCACTATCAACCAAACCTGCGAGAGATCTGCAATCGATAGCAGGTTTGCGCCGGCTTCGATCTGCGCTCCTTCACGCGCATTCAGATCGGTCACGAAACCAGTAGCGGGCGCATACACTCCGAAGCGCGCCTGCGCTGTGCGGCTCTTCGAGATGGCGTCGATCTCGCGCTCATCCATTCCGAACAAAGCCAATCTCCGCCGCGCGGCCTGCACCAATGACTCCGAATTCGGCAGACCCGATGCGCTCATCAACGCAAGGTATTCCTGCTGTGCTGAAAGCACGTCCGGCGAATAGATCTCTGCGACCTTCTCGCCCTTGGACACCGGATCTCCGACAGCGCGCACGAACAGCCGCTCAACGTATCCCTCGACGCGCGCAGGCATCGCATAGCGACGCCGCTCATCTGCTTCGATGCGACCAAGTGCAGAGACGCGGTCACCAAACTCGGCCCGTTCGACGGCTGCCGTCCGAATTCCAAGGTTCTGGGTCAGTGCTGGAGAAATCTGGACGCCCGTGTCGCTGCCCTCCTCTGCGTACTTCGGCACGAGCTGCATGTCCATGAACGGCGATTTACCTGGCCGGTCGAAGCGCTGTCCTTGAACCATCGGGTCGTGCCAGTACAGCACTCGTCTTCCGGATCCGTCTTGCACTACACCCTCGATGACTTCGCCGCTCGCCGCATGAGAGTCGTGGTCAGTTCGGCGCGAAACATACACCGTAGCCGCAATGATGATGATGGCCCCTGCAATACCCCCGAGTACGACGCGCGTATTCATGACTGCATCTCCGGGGTACCAACGAGCCATTCGAGCTGCATCAGTGCGCGAACGCCTTCGGCCATGATCATTTCGTGATGAAGCAGGACATCGACCATCTCTCGCCTGGCGGCCCAAACGTCCGGGAGCTGGCCACTTCCACCGGCGTAGGCGGCCTCGGCGGTGGCCAGTCGCGCGCGGGCAGCGGGGAGCAGCCGTTCCTGGTGTTCGCGCAGGCGGGCAATGCTGGCAGTGAGGTCTGCGCGTGCGCTCGCGAGCTGTGCTTCTAGTTCTCTGCGGCGATCGGCGAGGTCGCTTCGCGCTGCAGTCGCCATCGCGAGCTTCTCGGCAAGCTTTCGATCCTGGCGGTCGGCCCGATTGATCGGCAGACCTATCGTGACCTGCAGGGAAACCATGTCCGCCAGGTCCTGGCGGTGCCCGTACATGAGCTGCCATCCCCAATCCGGGCGACGGTCGGCGCGTGCGCGATCCGCCTCACGAAGAGTCACCTCGATTGCATGCTCCGTGGATTGGATGAGCGGATGAGCATCCAGTGATGCCGGCTTCGCTTTCGCTGGGTCCGCCGAAGCAATCAGATCGCGATGCAAGTGCTCCGGTAGCGGACGTACGGCATGTTCACCAATCCACCGCGCGAGCGACGCACGTGCCCGAGACTCGTCCCGTTGGGCGACGAAGAGCTGATCGCGGGTGCGTGCGATCTCCATGTCGAGCGCCAGGACGGTGCTCGAACGCTCTCCGCTCGATGCCAGTCGCTCGGCGCTCACCGCACGCTCGGAACTCAACTCGGTAACGAGCTTGCGCAGCGCATTCGCGCGCTGCTGCGCCTCGAACGCATCGATCCATGCGAATCCGGCATCGCGGCGAATCTCCCGCCCTTTCACATCGGCTTCAGCCGCGAGCCTTGCAGCCTCGGCCGTCATCCGGGCCGATGACGCCGACCGTTTCTCGCGAGTAACGACATCCTGCATCACACCGACACTCAGCATCGTCATCTCGTCGCGATCCAGACGAAAGGAATCCGGGCCCGTTGCAGGAAGGTTCTGTACGCCAAAGGCCAGCTTGGGATCCGGTAACTCACGCTCGGCCTCTGCGGCTTCTCGCGCGGACTGCTCTTGCAGATGAAGCGTCTCGATCTGTGGCTGATCCGCTGCAGCAAGTCGCAACGCCTCAGTCAGTTCGAGTATCGGAGATTCGGCCGCATTAGCGACCGTCAATGGCGAAGTGACAACGCCGACCAGAAGGGCAAACAGGATCGCCGCGTCGGTGTAAGCGCGAACGCAACAGCGCAAGAAAGAAAGTCGTTGCGTTGCAGTCGATGGATATATGGCGCGGCTGTCGTGCACGACAGCTCGCCCGAATGAACTGGGCATGTTGGGCCTCCAGATTGAGCACTGATGTTCGATGCGCCGGGCAGTCCGACGCGATCACGAACACTCAGGCTCGCGGAGGCTTGTCAGGGGGTGCGGAAGAGACTGAGGACGGGAGCAGGAAAAGTGAAGTCGGGCGCTCGGAAACGGGCTCCACGTTTGAGAGCACCACGATCGAACTCGGCACGGAGGCGGTCGCAGCAAGGAAGCATCCTGCAGCCATCATTCCGTTGAAAGTGCCGGAAGATCCGGATCCTTCGTCGGGAGCTTCGGAACCGTGACAGTCCATGCCATCGCGGGCCTCTTGCTGGTGCTGCATGGCTCCCGGGTGCATTTCACATTGAACCGCGCACGCATTCGCCACCACGGGTGCGAGGGCCACCCAGGCGAGCAGCAGCGATAGCAGGACGCGTCTCATGAGCGAGGATGTTACTACGGGGCCGCCGTCATACAAGTAGCGCCTGTTCCGGGGCAGCTGCGAGCCGTGACGTACGTCCATTTCCGATCCATTCCGATCCGGGCCGGCCCTGTCCCATCGCAGTGATTAGTAACGCGCCAGAATCGCCTGCATTTGTGCAATCTCTTCCCTCGCGAGCTCGATGCGCAACGCCTTGTACGATCCCTGCATCTGGTGTCCAGCGTCTTGTCGCATGTGGAGGTCCTCACGTGGTTGGCGGATGGCTGTCAACCAAACGCCGCAGATGGGCCTTTATTTCCACTAACACGCCTCACTGGAGCCATCTCTGCGCCGCGCAGCCGAATCTTTCGGCGCTCAAGTGCTTCTGGGTGTCATGTCTGCCCTCGCAACCGAAGCGCATTCATGATCACCGAGAACGACGACAGGCTCATCGCGAGTGCCGCAATCATGGGCGACAGCAGCCAGCCGGTGAACGGGTAAAGCAGACCGGCAGCGAGCGGAACTCCGAGCGCGTTGTAGACGAACGCAAAGCCGAGGTTCTGACGCATGTTCTGGATAGTCGCGAGCGAGATCAGTCGTGCCCGTGCAATTCCGCGCAGATCGCCCTTGACGAGCGTGACCTGGGCGCTGCTCATCGCAACATCCGTTCCTGTGCCCATCGCCACCCCAATATCGGCTTTCGCGAGCGCCGGGGCGTCGTTGATTCCGTCTCCTGCCATCGCGACGATGCTGCCGGATTTCTGCAGCTTCTCCACGAGTCGCAACTTGTCCGCCGGCTTCACCTCTCCATGAACCTCATCGATTTTGAGCTGCGCGGCAACCGCACGGGCTGTTGTCAGCCCGTCTCCCGTCGCCATGACGACGCGCATCCCGGCAGCATGCAGACTCTGGAGCGCCTCGGGAGTGCTTGCCTTGATTGGATCGGAGACTGCGAGCAAACCGAGCAACTGCTTGTCGACTGCCAGGTACATGACGCTCGCGCCATTTCTGCGCTCAGTTTCCGCAGCATCCTTCAGTGAACTCACGTCCACCCCTTCCTGATCCATGAGCGCTGTATTCCCAAGCGCGAGACTGCGATGCTCGACCGTGCCACGCACGCCGATTCCCGAGGAGGATTCGAAGGTGTCCGCCTTCGACAGTTTCAGTCCTTTGTCTCGCGCGGCGGCCACGATCGCTGCAGCCAGTGGATGCTCACTGCCCTGATCCAGACTGGCTGCCAGGCGCAGTACCTCCGACTCGGATGCTCCGTGCACTGCAATGACCTTGTCGAAGGCCGGCTTGCCTTCGGTGAGTGTTCCAGTCTTGTCCACGATGATCGTGTCTACGCGTCGAAAGTTCTCGATGGCGGCGGCATCCCGGAACAGAATCCCCTGAGTCGCAGCACGTCCTGTGGCAACCATGATCGACATCGGCGTCGCCAGCCCGAGCGCACAAGGACAGGCAATGATCAGAACGGCGACCGCATTGATGAGCCCGTATTGCCAGCCCTGCTCGCCTCCGAGCAATCCCCAGGCGAAAAATGCAGCGACGGCGACAGCAACGACTGTCACGACGAAATAGCCGGCGACGCGATCAGCCATGCGCTGCATGGGCGCTTTCGACCGCTGAGCTTGAGACACCATCTGCACGATTTGCGAGAGGACGGTCTGCGATCCGACTCGCTCCGAACGCATTGTCAGGCTTCCTGACGTGTTGATGGTCGCGCCGATCAGCTTGTCCCCTGGGCGCTTCGTCACAGGCACCGGCTCACCTGTGAGCATCGATTCATCCACCGAGCTGGTGCCTTCGATAACAACGCCATCGACAGGCACCTTTTCTCCCGGGCGGACGCGCAATGTGTCGCCCACGTGCACATGCGTCAGTAGCACATCGCTTTCGCCTCCATCCGCCTCAATCCGTCTGGCGGTTTTTGGCGCCAGACCCAGCAAGGCCTTGATCGCAGCAGATGTTTGCGAGCGGGCCTTGAGCTCGAGGATCTGTCCCAGCAGCGTGAGCGAGATGATGACGGCTGCTGCTTCGTAATAGACACCGATTCGTCCGTGAGCCATGAAGCTTTCCGGAAACAGACCGGGCGCGACGGTGGCGACGACGCTGTAGAGGAACGCTGCTGCAGTGCCAAGACCGATCAACGTCCACATGTTCGGACTACGATTCACGAGGGACATTGCACCTCGATGGAAGAACGGCCATCCAGCCCACAACACGATAGGCGCCGACAGCGCGAGTTCGACCCACGTCTGAGTTCCAATAGGCATCCACCCCAGGCGATGACCGAACATCCCGAGTACCGTCACGATGATCGTGAGTGGCAGCGTCGCCCAGAACCGCCGTCGGAAGTCCCGTAGCTCCGGGTTGTCTTCCTCACCGAGCTCGGGCATCAGCGGCTCGAGCGCCATGCCGCATTTCGGGCATGTGCCCGGTCCCATTTGCTGCACTTCGGGATGCATCGGGCACGTGTAAATGGTCCCAGGCGCAACATCTGCGTCGAGCGATGTCTTCTGCGGGGGGTGCATGTGTCCTTGATCATTCTTCGTCGCGTCCAGGTAGCGCGCGGGATCAGCCACGAACTTTGCGCGGCATCCGGCCGAGCAGAACGCGTACTCCTTGCCAGCGTGACTGGCCGCATGAGGCGAATCGATGGAGACCGTCATACCGCACACGGGATCGATCGTCGTCTCCGCCTTAGCATCCGGCGCATGCGCACCGCGTTCGGCCTTGCTCGTCGAGCTGCAGCACGCATGTGCCGCCTCGTGCGCGTAATGGTTGGATTGCGGCTCCGCGCGCGATACGGTCTTTGCGGCCGACGCACCACATGACGCGGGCTTCGTCTCGTTGGTAGCTGAGTGCGGGTGATGCTGATGTTTCATATTCGGACCTGCGATTTCATTCGACGGGAGGAAGACGACTGAGATCGTCGAGGATGGGACACTCGGGCCGGTCGTCCCCATGACAATTCAAAGCGAGATCGGCGAGCGCGGCGCGCATTGAGCGCAGCTCCTCGATCTTCGCATCGAGTTCGGTGATGTGCCTGGTGGCAAGCCGCTTTACCTCCGCACTAGCACGACGTTGGTTACGCCACAGGCTGAGGAGGCCGGAAATCTCATTCATCGAGAAGCCCAGACCTCGGGCACGCCGGATGAAGCGTAGCGCGTGTACTTCAGACTCCTTGTAGACCCGGTAGTCACCCAACGTTCGAGCGGCCTTCGGGATCAATCCATGAGACTCGTAGTGCCGGATCATCTTGGGCGTAACGCCTGAGACTTCGGCAGCACGGCCGATGCTGTAGAGCCCTTGTTGCTTTGCAGCGGCGAGTTCCGGAAGTGATTTCGCTGACATGATGCCTCTCGGTTGCAGGGCAATGATGAACCTTGCCACTGTAGGAAGGTCAAGAGTCCGGGTAATGCGTAGGTACTCTCCACCGAGAGTCCCACCCCTTCATGGGAGCAACCATCGAGGGCCTCGACATCTGACCTCGACATATTCTAGTATTCAATCGACTACTTGAATATACAGGTTGCCAAGTGAAAGCACGCGAGATGAAGGACGGCGTTTACACGCAATTCGCGCGCATCGGCAAGGCTGTGGCCGCCCCGAAGCGGATCGAGCTGCTCGAACTGCTGTGCCAGGGCCCTCGCACCGTAGAAGCCCTCGCCGATCAGGCCGCACTCACTGTCGCTAATGCATCGCAACACCTGAAGGTCCTTCTGGCCAGCCGGCTGGTCGATGCGCAAAAGCAGGGCCTGTTTGTCGAGTACCGGCTCGCGGATGAGGGCGTCCTCAGGTTCGTCCATGCCATGCGTGAGCTGGCCGAAGCCCGCTTCGCCGAAGTCGGCGCAATCATGCAGGCCTACCTGAAGGCTCGCGGCAAACTCGAGCGCGTATCCGGGGAAGAACTCATGCAGCGCGTTCGCAAGGGTGAAGTCACTGTGCTCGATGTCCGGCCAGAGCTGGAATATCGAGCCGGGCACATTCCCGGCGCGCGATCCGTTCCCTTGAGTGAGTTGAAACGACAGCTGGCCGACCTTCCGAAGAATCGCGAGATCGTCGCGTATTGCCGTGGCCCACAGTGCGTCATGGCCATCGAGGCCGTCGAACTGTTGCGCAAGCGAGGGTTCCGTGCGCAGCGGCTGGAACAAGGCGTCATGGATTGGCGCGCGCGTGGATGGAAGATCGAGAAATCTGCGTCGGAGGACTGAACCATGATCTTTCGGCCCTTCTATTACTTCGATACCGGTTGCGCCTCCTACGTCTTCGGCTGCGCCACGCTCGGCAAGTGTGCAGTCGTCGATCCGCAGGCACGAGATGTGGATGCATACATCGAATTCGCGACAGCCAAGGGCATGCGCATCACGCATGCGATCGACACCCACGTGCACGCCGACCATCGTTCCGGCGGCGCCGACATCGCGCGCCGAATCGGCGCCTCGTACTGCTTGCATGAGTCAGCCGATGTAAACATACCCATCACTCCTCTTCAGGATGGCGAGGAGATTGATCTCGGCAACACGCGTGCCCTTGTTCTCCACACACCGGGCCACTCGCCTGAGAGCATCTGCCTGCTCGTAAAGGATTTGCGGCGCGGACCTGACCCGTGGTTCATCCTGACTGGGGACACGCTGTTCGTCGGCGCGGTCGGAAGACCAGACCTGCCGGGGCATGCGCGTGAAAGCGCGCGGGATCTCTTTGCCAGCCTGCACACAAAGCTGCTGACGTTGCCGGACGATCTCGAGATCTATCCGGCTCATTTCGCGGGCTCGAGCTGTGGCGCGGGAATGAGCGGAAAACCGTCCAGCACGATTGCCTTTGAGAAACGGTGGAATCCGCTCCTGCGCGCTTCAGTGGAAGATTTCATCGAAGCCATCTCTGACGTGCCACCGAAGCCTGCGCAGATGCAGGACATCTTGCGCCGAAATCGCAGCAGTCCTCCGGTGTAACAGTGGCCGCGACAAGCATCCGGCTTGGCTTGCGCGAGAACTGGGTGCAGTTCTCGCTTCTGGTGCTTGTGAACGCGTTCGTCGGCGGGATGGTCGGGCTGGAGCGCAG
Organism: Povalibacter uvarum; assembly: GCF_014202975.1. GTDB lineage: Bacteria > Pseudomonadota > Gammaproteobacteria > Steroidobacterales > Steroidobacteraceae > Steroidobacter > Steroidobacter uvarum. The sequence goes on along the minus strand of NZ_JACHHZ010000004.1, from coordinate 641,734 downwards.
CATTCTGCCTGCTATCGCTCAGCAAGAGTTTGGCATTGCCGCTCGGACCGCTCTGCTCTCGTTCATCGTGGCATTCGGAATCACAAAGGCCGCAACGAACTATCTCGCGGGACGCCTCGCGGATCGATTCGGCCGCAAGCGCATCCTGGTGCTCGGCTGGCTTGTCGCCCTGCCGGTGCCGCTGCTGTTGATGCACGGTCCCACCTGGGACTGGATCGTCGCGGCGAACGTGCTGCTCGGAGTCAGTCAGGGGCTTACCTGGTCCGTGACCGTCATCATGAAGATTGATCTGGCAGGGCCGAAGCAACGCGGACTTGCACTTGGGTTGAACGAGTTCGCCGGGTATGTCGCCTTGGCGGCAAGCGCCTTGGCGACAGCAACGATTGCCGAGAGGTTCGGGTTACGCCCAGAGCCCTTCTATCTCGGCATTGCCTACGCGGTGTTGGGCCTTCTGCTATCCGTCCTTGCAGTGCGCGAAACGCGTGGCCACGTTGCGCTCGAAGCCTCCACGTCGAAACGCTTGGAGCAAACGCCGTCTCAAGCAGAAGTGTTCCGGCGTACTACCTTCACGGATCCCAATCTGTCGAGCGCGACCCAAGCCGGTCTCGTCAACAATCTCAATGACGGAATGGCGTGGGGACTCTTTCCGCTGTGGTTCGCAGCGCAGCAGATGAGCCTCCAGCAGATCGGCATCCTCGCTGCGATGTATCCCGCGATTTGGGGCATCGTGCAACTGGTGACCGGCGCGTGGTCAGACCGTGTCGGGCGTAAGTGGCTCATTGCTTCGGGCATGTGGGTTCAGGCCGTCGGTATCGCGTTCGTTCTCGTTTTCAACGGCATGACCCACGCACTCATCGGAACCGCTCTTCTCGGAGTCGGGACAGCGATGGTCTATCCGACCCTGCTGGCGGCGATCAGCGACGTGACGCACCCGTCCTGGCGGGCGTCGTCCGTCGGCGTCTATCGGCTCTGGCGTGATCTTGGATACGCGTTCGGCGCCATCCTTTCAGGTGCGATTGCCGATGCATTGGGACTTTCGGCGGCCATAGCGGCGGTTGCAGCTGTGACCTTCGCATCGGGCGTAGTAGTCGCATTTCGCATGCGCGAGACACTTCCGGCAAGACTGCAGGTAACCACCCGATGACTCGTATCTATCTCGATTACAACGCAAGCACACCAGTCGAACCTAGCGTCGCACTGGCGATGCAGGCGGCGACGGAGGCTTACGGCAATCCGTCGAGCGCACATTGGGCGGGAGCTTCGGCCAAGCGGCGGCTCGACCGGAGTCGAGGCCACGTCGCCGCCCTCCTCGGCTGCTTGCCTCAGGAAATTGTGTTCACGGGCGGCGGCAGCGAATCGAACAATCTCGCTCTCAAGGGACTGTACTTCGCGCAGGGGAATCGCGCGGCTCACATCATCACAAGCGCTGTCGAGCATCCTGCGATCCTTGAGCCGTGCAGATTTCTGGAACGGCTGGGCGCGCGCGTGACCTACTTGCCGGTGGACTTCACGGGCCGTATCGATCCGACGGATCTGGAATCTGCCATCACGCCCGACACGATTCTGGTCAGCGTCATGCACGCAAACAACGAAGTCGGCACGATCCAGCCCATCGAAGAATGTGCGCGCATAGCACGCAGCCGCGGCGTGTTATTTCACACCGACGCCGCCCAATCCGTCGGCAAGATCCGAACGCGCGTGAATGAGCTGGGTGCAGACCTTCTCTCGGTCGCAGGTCACAAGCTCTATGGGCCCAAGGGGGTGGGTGCTCTGTACGTGCGCTCGGGCATTGGTCTCGAACCCGTGATTCATGGGCACGGGCACGAGAGCGGACGGCGTGCGGGGACGGAGAGCGTGATGCTCGCCGCCGGCCTGGGCGCTGCCTGTGCGCTGGCTGAGGACCTCTCGTGGACACAACGCGCGCGTGAACTGCGCGATCGAATGTGGAACGCACTGCGCGAGCGGTTAGGCGACCGAATCGTGCTCAACGGTCACGCCGAATATCGGCTGCCGAACACGCTGAATGTGTCCGTCGTCGGGCGCGCGGGCGCCGAGGTGCTCGCCGCGCTGGAAGGCGTGGCGGCCTCGACAGGTTCCGCGTGTCATTCAGGGCGGGTTGAATTGTCCCCAGTCCTACGCGCCATGGGCGTCGGAGCCGCTGCCGGGATGGGGGCCATACGTTTTAGCCTCGGACGAGGCACGACCCGCGAGGAAATCGAGACCACGATCGACCGCATGACGGAGATCGTGGGGCAACCATGAGGGATGCGACATGCGTGGCCATCAAACGACATTACTGGAGCGCGAAGCGCCGCGGTCTCGACTCGAGCTGGGGCTCGCATCAGCGCGCAATGGATACGGACAGGTTGTTTCCATAGAGGGCGAGGCTGGGATCGGGAAAACATCGCTCGCGGTCGGATTCCTCGACGCGCATCGGCGCGATGCACGCGTGTACGTAGGCGGGTGCGAGCATCTCACCACTCCCGAACCACTGGGGCCCCTTCGTGATATCGCACGTGATAGCGAGGGTCGCTTCGCTCTCTCCTCGACCAGTCCGCTCGCGACCTTCGAGGCTCTGCTGCGCCTGCTGACTTCTGGCCGCCCGCCCGGGCTGCTGCTGATTGAGGATATTCACTGGGCAGACGACGCCACCCTGGATCTATTGCGCTATCTCAGCCGCCGCGTCCGCACCGCACCGATCCTGATTGTTGTGACGTTTCGGAACGATGAGCCTGCGTCGCAATCGCGCCTCGCCGCACTGTGGGTCGACATGCCGCGCGATTGTCGAGACCGGATCGTGCTGGAGCCGCTGTCCGCGGACGCCATCGCTCTGCTGGCTGGCTCTACTGGCCGCAATGCACACGAGCTTTTTGCGCTGACCGGCGGGAATCCTTTCCACGTCACGGAATTTCTGGCAACGGATGGATCGGCAGTCCCTCATAGTGTGCGAGAAGCAACCTTGGCTCGCTCGTTATGCCTGAGTGCACTTGCGCGGCGTACGCTCGATTGTGCATCCATCTTCCCCCGCCAGATCGATCAGGAAATGCTGCGCTTGCTTGCCGGCGACCAGGAGTGTGCCGGCGTCGAGGAATGCATGCGCGCCGGCATGCTCAACAGCTCTGGAAGGACACTCGCGTTCCGTCATGAGCTGGCGCGGCGTTCGGTCCACGAAGCAATGGCTCCGTTACGCCGGCGCGAACTGCATGCCGCTGCACTCGATCTGCTTAAAGCGCGGGAGGGCATCCGGGCCGCGGAGCTCGTACATCATGCGCAAGAAGCCGGTGCTGCCGAGGATCTTGTCCTCTACTCACGCCGCGCAGCGGATGAGGCCGATGCGCTGGGTGCGCATCGGGAAAGCGTTCAGCATCTCGCCCGCGCAGTTGAGCATGGACACTGGCTTTCCGATCAGGAGCGTGCCGATCTGCTGGAGCGGCAGGCCGAGACAGGTGACGAATGCGGAAGCTTCGAGATGTCGCTTGCAGCCGTAACGAAGGCTATTGACGCACGCAAGCGCGCCGGTGACGTAGTCGGATTAGGCAATGCATTGCGAATCTCAGCTCGGCTTTTCTGGCATCTCGGTCACCCTGAAAGGGCCGAGCAGCAAGTGCAGGACGCGCTCGATATCCTGCGTGAGCATCGCGAGACATGGCAGTACGCGATGGCGCTGAGCACACAATCGCAGCTGGACATGCTCGCGGATCGAAACGACCTGGCGATTCCGCGAGCGCTCGAAGCAATGGCGCGGGCGGAAGCACTGGAACGCTGGGACATCTACCTCCACGCGCTCACCAATGCCACGACTGCACGATGCTCGTCGAACGTGGCAGCCGGTGTTCCGCACATGGTTTCGGCGATAGCTGAAGCGCGGCAACGCGGTGCGCCCGACCTGTTGCCACGGATGTACGCCAATCTCGCCTACATGATGACCGCCGACCACCGTTATGAAGCGCTCTCTGACTACTTCGATGAGGGCATCAAGGTCGCAGCAGCTCGGGATAACGCGCCGCTCGAAGCCTACATGCGGGGCACTCGTGCGATTGCACTCGTGGACCTGGGACGCATTCAAGAGGCTATGTGCGAGGCAGAGTTCGTGTTGTGCGGGCCCTATCCGCACGGTACACCGCGCTTCAACGCAATCATTGCCCTCGCGCGCGCGCGCATCAGAACGGGCGTCGCGGAAGATGGTGTGCTCGACGAACTACGCGCCATGCCGACTTCTGGAAGAGACATCATGCGGCGCGCACCCCTCGCCGTGGTGGATGCCGAAGCACTGTGGCTCGGTCTACCTCGTCCTCATGCACTCGATCGCCTCGGGGCCGCGTTCGAAACGGCATGCTGTGCGCAGGGCCAACGGTGGGCGCTTGCGGATACGGCATTGTGGTTGAGAATCCTGGGTGAGCCGGTCAACCTCCCGGCTGAAATCATGCGCAGCCTGCGCCCTGCGCATCGCGCGCACATCGAGGGACGATGGCGTGACGCGGCCACAGCCTGGGAAGCTATGGGTTGCACCTACGAGCAGGCGATTGCTCTTTCGATGGGTGATGACGTAGCGCAGGTCGAGGCGCTGGCTCTATTCGATCGCCTTGGGGCAACGCCCGCGGCGGCTCTGCTCCGCCGTCGAATGCGAGCGCGCGGCGCGCGGTCGATACCCCGCGGACCCAGTGCGCAGACGCGCGCGAACCCGGTCGGACTCACCCGCAGACAAGCTCAGGTGCTCTCGCTCCTGGGCCAAGGGCTCAGCAACGCCGTGATCGCCGACCGTCTGTACATTTCACGGAAGACGACTCAACACCATGTGTCGGCCATCATCGCGCAGTTCGGTGCGTCCAGTCGCCACGAAGCGGCAACCGCAGCGCGTCAGCGCGGTCTGCTCGGCGAGCATGAAAATTAGGCGCCCCTCGATGTGAATTAGGCGCCTCGTCCGATGTGGGTCCGCCTCCGACGCTTCATCCTGTCTCGCAGGTCGAAGTCACGAAGGAGACGGCAATGTCGCGCATCGGAATCTTTCTCTACGGTGTTCTTTGCTACGCCGTGTTCCTCGGCGTGTTCGTTTACGCGATCGGCTTCATCGGCGGGTTCGCCACGCCGACCTTACTCGACGGCGCTCCCACTCGCCCGCTGGGTCAGGCGCTGGCGATCAACCTCGGCCTGCTTGCGGCCTTCGCGCTTCAGCACAGCATCATGGCGCGGCCCGCGTTCAAGCACTGGTGGACGCGCATCGTTCCTGAAGCGGCGGAACGCAGCACTTACGTCCTGGCGAGCTCGCTCGCGCTGATCGCACTATTCATTTTCTGGGAGCCGATCGGCGGCGTCTTATGGAGCGTTCCTGAGGGCTCGGGACGCACGGCCATCATCGGTCTGTACGCGTTCGGTTGGCTGTTGCTTCTCTATACGACCTTCCTCATCGATCACTTCGATCTGTTCGGTCTCGCGCAGGTCTGGCGCCACTTCACGGGCAGGAGCTACCGGCCGCCGCAGTTTCGGACACCGAGCCTCTACCGGGTCGTGCGTCACCCGCTCTACATCGGCTGGCTGATCATCTTCTGGGCGGCTCCCACGATGACAGTTGCGCACCTGGTCTTCGCGGTCATGACGACGGCGTACATCCTCATCGCAATTCGGTTCGAAGAGCGCGATCTGGTCGATGCCTTCGGCAACGACTATGTCGCCTATCGCCGCAGCACACCGATGCTCATGCCTCGGCTTTGGTCGGCTCGACGCACGACGACGCCTTCGCGCGGAGCACAGCGCTGATGTTTCTGAACGAACCAACCAGCACGGACGCGCTGGCGTACCTCGAGCGCGACCGCGCGCAGACCGGCTACGTGATGAACCTGGAACGCGCATGGGCGTGGCGTCCCGATGTGGCGGAGGCGTTCGCGCTCGTCCGGCAGCAGCTGCTCGCAGGCACAAGTCTCACGCCGAGAGAGATTGCGCTGCTCGTGTGTACCACGGCGCGTGCGCTGGGTGACCCCTACTGTTCTCTCGCTTGGGGTACGAGGCTCGCAGGGTTACGCGGTGCATCTGCAGTTGCCGAGGTCTTGCGAGGTATGGACCCAGCCGCATCGACGGCGCGCGAGATCGCACTCAGACGCTGGGCCGAGCGCATCGTCAGCGATCCCAATTCGACGAACGCGACCGACATACAGCAGATGCGCATGGTCGGGCTGTCGGATCGCGAGATCTTCGAGGCAACCGTGCATGTGGCATTCCGACTCGCTTTCTCCACCGTCAGTGGTTCGCTCGGCACGCTGCCAGACCACGAACTCGTTGCCGCAGCGCCGCCGCCGGTACGCGCCGAGGTACCTACGGGCGACCGGCAGCCGTGCAGCTCATCAACACCGTCAGGCCATCGGATTCCCCCACAACAGGAGACTCACAGTGAAACCCAGACAACTTGCATCGCATCTGCCGTACTGCGCGCTCGGCTTGCTCGCGGCCGCCGCAACCGTTCCTTCGTCAGCTCTCGCTCACGATGAGCACGCGCAAGCTGCAACGGCTCAGCAGCATTCGGGCGGCGAGCGCCGAAAGACAAACGAGCTGGTCAAGATCGTGCGCCAGGTGACCGCGAAATATCGCGACGTCGAGGTCGCCGAGAGCGATCACTACGAGTTGATGTTCGGCTGCGTCAGCGGCGACTCCTCGGGAGCGATGGGCCTGCACTATGTGAACCTGACGCTGTACGGGGACGGCAAGATCGACGCCTACCAACCCGAAATCGTGATCTACGAACCAACACCGGGCGGTCGCCCACGGCTGATTGGCGCGGACTACATCGTCGACGCCAAAGCATGGCACGCGAACCACAACGAGGCGCCCGAGCTGAACGGCCAGAAATTCCACTACTACTCGGCCCCCAACCGCTACGGGCTGGACGCGTTCTACACGTTGCACGTGTGGGCGTGGAAGGACAACCCGACCGGCACGTTCGTCAACTGGCACGCGAACGTGTCGTGCGACGCGCACGACGGACCGTCGAAGTGACCCACGGGGCGGCGACTCTTCCGGTCGCCGCCCCTCCCCTCACCACGACTGAACATCCGTAGCCCGGTCGAGCACCGCAATCAATTCCTTCATGCGCCGCGAGTACTCAGGATGCTCGGTACCGCACCAGTGATCCCACCACGTGAAGTACAGGCCGTAGTTGCACCGTCCATGCTCGTGGTGCATGTCGTGATGCAAGGTCGTCGTGATCCAACGGCCCCACCAGGTGGCCAGCCATGCTTTGGGCACGAGCTCGATTCCACAATGGCCGACGACATTGCGCAGGATCTGATGCGCCATCCACATGAACAGCACGATTTCGTGCGTCGGAACGATCAATAGATACGCCGGAAGGAATGCGGCCTGCGCAAGGGCCTCGCGGATGGAGAATGAGTAGGCCGCCCACTGAGTAGGCGCCACGGACAAGTGATGCGTGCGGTGAACACGCCGGAACATCGACGGGCGATGCATCCATCTGTGCATCCAGTAGAAGTACGCATCGTGCGCGGCCACGATCAGGACAAGGCTCGCCATTCCGTAGAGCCAGCCGTATTCAGCAATCTCCGAGTAGACACGAAATATTCCAAACTCGACGCCGTAGTAGATGCCCATGCCGATGATTGAGAAGACCAGCGCGGTGCTCACCGAATGCCTGAACTCGCGCCGACGCTGCTTCAGCTTCGGAAGTCGGGCTCGGATGCGACGCAGATCGAGAAACCGCTGCGGCATGGCGGCAATGACGCCGCTGACAATCGCGGCGGCGACCAGGTAGCGTCCAAAATCGAACGCGAAGATGGACGGCCACGGGGCGACCAGGGCCAAGATACAAGAAGAGATCAGATCCATAGGCGTGCTCCCGGATGAGGCCGAAGGGCCTTGGTGCGGCCGACGATGACCCCTTACCCAGGGTTCGTCTGCTCTGAACGGGCGGAAGTGCTCAACTTTCCGGATTCGACCAGAGACGGCACGCAAAACGACCAGCGCTCGCTATCGACGCGGGACAGAATGCAGGCGCTATGACAGCTATCGAACTCATCGTGCGGACCGTGGCGGCCACAGCATCTTTGATCCTGGCTGTCGCGCTGCTCCGAGCAAGTCATGCGACGGTTCGCAGCAGAGTATTTGGTGCGGCGCTCTGTGTGGGCGTGGCCACTTACCTTGGCTGCTCAGGCTCCTTCCGCATCTGCACGGGAACGTGGCTCAGTCCGGCCATGTGGCTCGCAAGCGGCGTACCCTTCTTCTTCTGGGGTTGGACCCTCTCGATCATGGATGATGAGTTCGCCCTTTCTCCGCTCGCCCTGGCCGCTGCCGTTGCCTTGGTTGGCGTGACGATCGTTGGGGGAGCGACCTCGGACCCAACCTGGCACACAGCGATCGTGACGGTCCACTCGCTGCTGGGTCTCGGGTTCGTCGCGGCCGCGTTGGTGAACGTGCTGCGAGGCTGGCGCCAGGATCTCGTCGAGGCGCGCCGGCGATTGCGGCTCGTCATCCTCGTGCTCTGCGGCGGGTATAGCATGGCGGTTCTGATCGTCGAGCTGTTCCTGCGCGCAACCCCAGCAAGCCAAGGATTGCTGCTCTTGAATGCAATCTTGCTTGCGGCGCTGCTGTTCGGATTGGCCTGCGTTGTGCTCGACGTGTCGCCCTCAACACGATCGGCGTTCGGCTGGCTACCCAGTACGTCGCCAGAGGTACAGCCGGCGCCGCTCTCGGTGCGCGATCGAGAGCAGGAACTGGTTGCCAAGTTGCAAGATCTCATGACTCGAAACGGCGCCTATCGCGACGCCGGCATCGCGATTGCGCCGCTCGCAGCGAAACTCGGCATACCGGAAAAGAAACTGCGCAAAGTCATCAATGGGCGGCTCGGGTTCAAGAACTTTCCAGCGTACGTGAATGCTTTCAGGCTCGAGGAAGTTCGCCAGCGGCTCAGCGACCCGGCGCAGGACGAGATCCCGATCTTGACGATCGCACTCGAAGCGGGGTTCGGATCGGTTGTGGCGTTCAATCGTGCATTCAAGGAGAGATACAGCGTCACACCATCAGGATATCGGTCCCGTCGCGACCAACTGAGCGAAGCGACGCCCACATAGAACCTATTCCGGCGTACCCGAGTGCACGCGTGGGCGCTCCGTGTTTGGTTCATTTCGCAGCGGAGCATCTAACCATGAGCTTCTACGGGAACCACGTCCTGCCGCATGTCATCAACCTGTCGATGCGCAATCGCGATCTGCTGCCGTATCGACAGCGCGCACTTTCTTCGGCCACCGGACGAGTGCTCGAGATCGGCGTCGGATCGGGTCTCAACTTGGCTCTATATCCAACGCGAGTTCGCGAGATCGTTGGGCTGGAACCTGCTCAGCGCTTGGCTGCGATGGCTCGGCGTACGGCGATGGGCTTGTCGATCGCGACGGACTTCGTCGAGGCTTCCGCCGAATCGATCCCACTCGAAGACCACAGCGTCGACACGGTCGTGACTACTTGGACGATGTGCTCAATTCCGGATCTCTCGACAGCGCTGAGAGAGATGCATCGTGTGCTGAAGCCAGGCGGCCAGTTGTTGTTCGTCGAACATGGGCAAGCGCCTGAGGAGCGCGTTCGCAAGTGGCAGGACCGGCTCACACCAGTATGGAAATGCATCGGCGGCGGTTGCCATTTGAATCGCCCGATCCCTGCGCTCATCGAGCAGGGTGGATTTACGATCACCAAGATCGACACGGGCTACATGAGAGGTCCAAAGGCGATGACATTCATGTACGAAGGTCGTGCGCGGCCAGCTTCTACGAAACCCGACGAAGGCGACGACGCGTTGCAGCCTTGCCGGCAGGATGCCCGACCGTACGAGTTGAACGCTTCTCGACAGTCGAGGTTGTCCCCAAGACGTCCATGATGCGACAGCTATCGAGAGAGCTAACGGCATTGCACGACTCGCGCAGTTTATGCAGTTGCCGGGACAACTTACGCAGCTCGGCGATGCGTTGGTCGATGTGCGCGATGTGCCCATCGATGATCGCGTTTACCTCGCCGCAGTCGCGTGGCGGCTGAGCCCGAAGCTTCAGCAAGCCGCGAATCTCCTCGTGTTCCATGTCGAGGTGACGGCAATTGATGATGAAGCGCAACTGTTCAATCTGGGCGCCTGCGTACACCCGGTAGTTGCCTTCCGTTCGCTCCGGTTTGTCCATCAGACCGCAGCGCTCGTAGTAGCGAATGGTCTCGATGGGCACATCGAGTTCACGCGCCAGCACTCCAATCTGCTTGCCTTTCATGGGATCTCCGCCGCTGCTTGACTCTGGAGTTGCTACAGGGTTTCAAATTCTATCAGCGAAGTTCCGCGGAGCATCCATGGAATCGTGTTGCAGCAGCGCGTGTCGGCCCGATCAGACTCTATCCATACGCTATAGGCGCGTGCTTTGGGTTGCACTTGCCCTCAATGCACTGATGTTCCTCGTGGAGATCGTGGCGAGCCATCGAGCTCAGTCGGCATCGCTGCTTGCCGATGCGGTCGACTTTCTCGGCGATGCAGGCAACTACGCCGTGTCGTTGTTTGCGCTGTCGATGGGCGCGCTCTGGCGAGCCCGCACTGCATTGCTCAAGGGCCTGACGATGGGCGCATTCGGACTGCTGGTGCTCGGGCGAGCAGCATGGGGTGCGCTAAGTGATTTCACTCCCCATCCGGCAACAATGGGTTTCGTAGGACTGCTGGCGCTGGCCGTAAACGTCCTCGTGACTGTACTGCTCTACAAGTACCGGGAAGGCGATGCCAACATGCGCTCGGTGTGGCTGTGTTCCCGTAATGATGCAATTGGCAACCTGGCAGTCATAGCCGCCGCGGTGTCGGTGTCGCTGACGCAGTCGGCGTGGCCTGACCTGCTTGTCGCGCTCCTCATGGGCGCGTTGGCGATTGCGGCAGGAAAGGTCGTCATTGTGCAGGCGCGTCAAGAAATCGTTGAGGTTCGCGCGCATGACATCCGAGACAGGGAAACACGCCGCGATGCCCGCCGGGTGCACACATGAACGATCAAGGTTCGCAGACGGGGAGTCAGGAGGATGGGTGAGGATTCTTCAACGGTGACGGCGTACTGGGCATTCCGCCAGATGGCTCGTGACCACGAAAACGCTGGACGAATGGATGCCGCCTTCTCGTGCCTGGAAGCGGCGCACATCATTGGTCAACGCCATGCTGTGTTGCATGTAGCTGCTCACATCGCGATGTTGCGACTTGCCTGGCGACAATGCCACGTGCAGGAGGTTGTGGGCCAATCCTTAAGAATCGTAGCGGCCGCGCTGTTCACCTGGATTTGGGTACCACTGGGTAACACCGGACGAGCAAACGTTAGCGCCTTCAGACAGATGCCGCTGCCCGATGACTTACGAGAGTTGCTGTCCAGCGAGCGCAAAGCCACATGATTCGAGAACTGCTTAACAAGCTTGACACGTTGTTGATGTGAATTGCTGTCCACGTGAGGCATACTCCGGCCATGTTCCGTCGTTCCAAATTCGCTGCCCTCATCTGGCTGCTCGCCATCGCGCTGCTGCCAGTCCGGATGGCGAACGCACATTTGCACATGTGCTTGGACGGCCAAGAACCACGGGCCGCGCTGCATGTAACGGATGTGCCGATGCATGACGGCACTGAAGATGAAAGCGGTCACAACGACCGTGACGTCAAATTGTCGGCAGCGCTTTCAATCACCAAGGCCAATACCCTCGACGATACCCCGCTGCCGCTGCTCGAGACCTACGTTCTAGCCATAGTGCTGCCCGTCGAGCGGTCCGTTGCTCCCCCAGTCTTCGTCCAGATTCCGGATCTGACCCCCGCTTTCGATCTGCGTCCGCCATCCCGCGGGCCACCCTGCTAAGCCTCCCACTGTTGTTTCGTTTCTCGTAACGAACGGCTGGCACCGACGAGTGCCTGCCGCCAGGAGGCATTGCAATGTTTGCTGTTCTTGCACGCGCTCGCGAAGCGTGGGCCCTGTTCCTCATGGCGCTGCTTTGCAGTGCACCCGTACACGCGGCCGATCCGCCAAATCCTCAAGGCGAGCTGACGCTTGCCGAGGCGATAGAAGCCGCTCTGCGCGGCAACCCGGATCTGGCCGCCAGCACGTACGACCTCAATGCTGCCCAGGCGCGCATCGTCCAGGCTGGACTGCGTCCCAACCCAGAACTCGGGATCGAGCTCGAGAACTTTGCGGGTGGCGGCAACTACAGCGGCGTGGACGCTCTCGAGACGACGCTGAGCCTGAGCCAGGTCATTGAACTTGGATCCAAGCGAGCACTGCGTCGATCGGTCGCAGAGGCTGATCTTGACACCGTAACCATCGAGCGGCGTGCACGCGAACTCGATGTTCTCGCGGAGGTCACACGGCGATTCATTGATGTATCCGCGGCACAGGAACGCGTCCGGTTCGAAGCCGAGGCTGTGAACCTTGCACAGCAGACGCTGGATGCGATTGGCGCACGCGTCGACGCCGGAAGATCGCCGGAAGCTGAGCGCAGCCGTGCCCGCATTGCCCTCACTCGTGCCAGGGTGGAACAACAGCAGGCTCAGAGCGAACTGCGCACAGCGCGCTATGCGTTGTCTGCGCTGTGGGGCAATCCCGAACCCACGTTCACCAGTTCGCGCGCGGAGTTGTTCGACCTGCGTCCCCTGGGTTCCTTCCCCTCCCTGATGCAACAGCTCGATCAATCGCCGGACTTCCTGCTCTTTGCCACGGAAGGCCGTCTTCGCGACGCAGAATTGCGGCTCGCGCGCGCTCAGGCTCGGCCCAATCTGAATTTCAGTCTCGGCGTCCGCCGGTTCGAGGGAACCAACGATGCAGCGCTGGTCGCAGGCTTCTCCATGCCGCTGCCAATCTCTGATCGCAATCAGGGCGCCATTAGCGAGGCACAGGCACGCTTCTCTCAGACAGAGGCGTTGAAAAACGCAGCTCAAGTGCGCGCACGCGCCAGTCTGCGGGCGATCTACGAAGAGATTCAGTCAGCAAGAACACGCGTTGAAACGCTGCGTGGTGAGGCGCTGCCTCAAGCTCAGCAAGCATTGGATCAGACACGCAACGGTTACGAGCGCGGGCGCTTTTCGTTCCTCGAACTCGCGACTGCGCAGGAAGAGCTGTTGGCACTACGTGCCGCTGCGATTGATGCAGCGACAGACTATCACCGCATGCTCGCTGAAATTGAACGACTCACGAGCGCTGCGTTAACGCAGCCCACCCCATGAAATCCATATGGACACTCCGATGAACACCAAGGTGATGTTGATTGCATTGCTCGTCACCCTCGCAGGATGCGGCTCCGAATCTGCCCCGCAGAAGCCGTCCGCGTCTGCCGAACATTCGGCGGAAGACGAAGGCCATGAGGAGGATGGCGACCAGCACGAGGAAAGTGGCGAAGGTCGCGTCGCGCTTAGCGAGGAGCAGGTAAAGACAGCTGGCATCGGTCTCGAACAAGTGGGTCCCGCGGCCATTCGCGAGACCCTCCCCGTCTACGGAGCCATTGCCCCGAATGCCGAACGTGTGCGTGACGTTGGTGCGCGCTTTCCGGGAATCATCCGCAACGTCTCGAAGAAGATCGGCGATGAGGTTCGCCAGGGCGAAACGCTCGCCACGGTCGAGAGCAACGAAAGCCTGCAGACCTACCCTGTCGTGGCGCCACTCAGCGGTACCGTGATCGCCCGTAACGCAAATTCCGGCGAGCAAACCGGCGAGAAGGTTCTGTTCGCCATCGCCGACCTGTCCACCGTGTGGGTCGAGCTGTCGCTGTTCCCACGCGACATCGCGAAGGTCAAGGTCGGCCAGATCGTACAAGTGGGCGCCAGCGATCCCGGACTTCAGGGCGAAGGAAAGATCGTGTATGTCGCGCCCTTTGGAACGAGCGCGAATCAAACGCTCACCGCGCGGGTGTTGCTGGATAACAAGGAACGACGCTGGGCACCAGGGTTGTATGTGACCGCGAATGTCACGTTGTCGCAGAGCCCGGTTCCTCTCGCAGTACGCAGCGACGCGCTGCAGAGTTGGGAAGAGAACACCGTGGTGTTTGTGCGCGGCGACGAAGGTTTCGAGCCAAGACCGGTACAGAGCGGCCGCACCGACGGACAGTGGGTCGAGATCACGCAGGGCCTGCAGGCGGGAGAGACCTATGCCGCCGCGAACAGCTTCATCGTCAAAGCGGAGCTGGGTAAAGGCTCCGCCGAGCATGGTCATTAAAGGATCGCAGTCATGATTGATTCTCTCTTGCGACTGTCGATCGCGCGGCGTTGGGTCGTCGTATTCCTGGTGCTTGTGGTTGCCGGCATCGGGGTTTGGAATTACCAGCGACTGCCTATCGATGCTGTTCCGGACATCACCAATGTCCAGGTGCAGATCAATACTCAGGCGCCCGGCTATTCTCCGCTCGAAGTCGAGCAGCGCATCACCTACCTCGTCGAAGTATCGATCGCGGGCCTGCCGCATCTCGAATACACACGCTCCCTGTCCCGTTACGGCCTCTCCCAGGTCACCGTGGTATTTGAGGACGGCACCGACATCTACTTCGCTCGCAATCTGATCAACGAACGCCTTCAGCAGGCCAAGAGTCAGTTGCCGGATGGCATCGAGCCGGAGATGGGTCCGATTGCTACAGGCCTTGGAGAAATCTTCCTCTACACCGTGCATGCCGATGCCAGTGCCCGGCAACCGAATGGACAGCCCTACGACGCCACTGCTCTTCGTACGTTGCAGGACTGGGTCATTCGTCCGCAACTACGCCAAGTACCCGGCGTGACCGAAGTTAATACGATCGGCGGCTACGAACGGCAGTATCACGTCACCCCTGACCCCGCACGCCTCCTTGCGTTTGGACTGACGTTCGATGATCTCGTCGCCGCCCTCGAGAAAAACAACGCGAACATCGGCGCGGGATACATCGAGCGCAATGGCGAGCAGTACCTCATTCGCTCGCCCGGCCAGGTCGCCGATATCCCTTCCATCGAAGGCATCATCGTTGCTCATCGCAACGGCATTCCCGTAACGATTCGCGATGTCGCCGACGTCGCCTACGGCAAGCAGTTGCGCACGGGCGCCGCCACTCGCGACGGTGAGGAGACCGTCCTCGGTACGGCGGTCATGCTGATCGCCGAGAACAGCCGCACAGTGTCGAAAGCTGTGGCAGAAAAGCTGGCGGAGATCGACAAGACCTTGCCCGCTGGCATCACGGCCGATCCCGTCTACGACCGAACGGTTCTGGTCGAGAAAACGATCGCCACCGTACAGAAGAACCTGCTCGAGGGCGCCATCCTCGTCGTTGCTGTTCTCTTGCTGATGCTCGGCAATGTGCGAGCGGCTCTGCTTACCGCCATGGTCATTCCACTGTCGATGCTGATGCTGATGACGGGAATGGTGCAATCCAAGGTGAGCGCAAATCTCATGTCCCTTGGCGCACTCGACTTCGGCCTGATCGTGGACGGCGCCGTCATCATCGTTGAGAACTGCATCCTGCGCCTGTCGCAGCGGCAGCACCGCGTCGGACGACTGCTTGACCTGCACGAGCGCATGGAGACTGTGTTCCAGGCGACGCGCGAGGTGTTTACCCCGAGTCTCGTGAGCGTCCTCGTCGTCATTCTTGTCAACCTGCCGATCCTCGCGCTCACGGGCGTCGAAGGGAAGATGTTCCGGCCGATGGCCATGACCGTAATCATCGCGCTGCTTGCCGCGCTGGCACTGTCGCTCACGTTCGTTCCGGCCGCCGTCGCTCTGTTCCTGAACGGAAAGATCGAGGAAAAGGAGAACGCCATCGTTCGCGGTGCGCGCAATCTCTATGCTCCTGTGCTCGAAGCTGCGCTTCGCTTCCGTGTGCTCGTGCTGGCCGCCGCCGTGGGCTTTGTCGTGTTGTGCGGCTGGATCGGGTCACGCATGGGATCGGAGTTCATTCCGAATCTCGATGAGGGCGACCTGGCCGTCCAGGCGCTGCGCATTCCCGGGACGAGCCTGTCCCAGTCGCTGGAGATGCAGTTCCAGCTGGAGCGAGCGGTGAAGGACATGCCAGAGGTACGCACGTATTTCTCGCGCGTCGGTACCGCCGAAGTCGCGACGGATCCGATGCCGCCGAATATCTCCGACGGCTACATCATGTTGAAGGATCGCGAGGAGTGGCCCGATCCCAAGAGGCCGAAGTCGGACCTCGTCCGCGAGATCGAGGAAAAGCTCGAAGCCATTCCGGGCAATGCGTTTGAAATCAGTCAGCCGATTCAGCTGCGCTTCAACGAGTTGATTTCGGGCGTTCGTTCCGATCTTGGCATCAAGGTCTATGGCGATGACCTTGATCAGTTGCTCAAGGCGGGCAATGCCATTGCACGCGTCCTGAACAGCATCGACGGCGCTGATGGTGTCAAGGTCGAGCAAGTCGCGGGCCTTCCGGTGCTGTCCGTGGAGCCCAATCGCGCCGCTTTGTACAGGTACGGACTGAATGTGGCGGACGTGCAGGACGTGCTCGCCGCTGCCACAGGCGGTGAGGAAGCGGGACAGATCTTCGAAGGCGACCAGCGTTTCGCCGTCATCGTGCGCTTGCCCGAGCAGCAGCGCGGCGACATCGCGAGTCTGTCGCGTCTGCCCATCCCGCTGGCCGCTGGCGGCTATGTGCCGCTTGGCGAAGTGGCCACGCTCAAGCTTGCACCCGGTCCCAACCAGATCAGCCGCGAGAACGGCAAGCGACGCCTGGTGGTGTCCAGCAATGTACGCGGCCGGGACCTGGGTGGGTTTGTAACCGAGGCACGAGCGAAGATCGCCCAGGAGGTGCAGTTGCCGACAGGCTACTGGCTCGAATACGGCGGTACGTTCGAACAGCTCGAATCCGCCTCACAGCGACTCACGCTGCTCGTGCCGGTAACGCTGCTCATGATCTTTGCCCTGCTGCTGCTCACGTTCGGTTCGGCGAAGGACGCTGCGCTCGTCTTCAGCGGTGTGCCGCTCGCGTTGACCGGTGGCGTGATTGCACTGTGGCTGCGCGACATACCGCTGTCCATCACTGCCGGCGTGGGCTTCATCACGTTGTCTGGTGTGGCGGTGCTCACCGGCGTCGTCATGGTCTCCGCTTTCCGCGACAAACTTGACGCTGGCGCGAGCATCGATACCGCCATTCGCGAGGGCGCGATGCTGCGTCTGCGGCCCATCCTCATGGTCGCGCTGGTGGCGGCCCTCGGCTTCCTCCCGATGGCACTCAATACGAGCACCGGCGCGGAAGTCCAGCGTCCGCTCGCCACGGTTGTCATTGGCGGAATCATCTCTTCCACCTTGCTGACGTTGCTTGTGCTGCCGGGACTCTACCGAATGGCCTATCGCAAGGCTGCCTCGGTGCCCGCTGCGGAGCCGGCGCTCCATCAGTCGCACTGAGGAGCGCCGCATCAGTCGTCCAGCAATGGGGGTCTGCGCCAATGGCTGTAGAGCAACCACTGTCACCTGAGCGAGCGACCGGGCTGCGCAAGCTGGCGATGCAATGGATGTGCCTTGAGTCGATTGTTCACGCCATCGACGACCTCCGGGCGGCGACTGAAATTCCAGCGCTCTTCGCGCTGCATTGAAGGGCCGCATTCATGCCACGTTCGCACTCACGGCAGACGCGTTCCCCACAGTTCGTCAGAGCGCGTACTCAGGCAGCGGTGCTGCCGTATCGGTCGCTGGCGATCGTCGCCGGCTGCGCAGCGATTACCGCAGGAATCGCCGCTGGACTTTCGTACTGCGATGCCCTCCTGGGTATCGAGCCTCAGGAACTGGTGACGGTTTATCGCACCCACGGCTGTCGATGTGCCTTCGCCTGGGCACGCGAGCTGGAGAACCGGGGATACGTCGTTCGACTTCGGGAAGTCGACACGTTAGCACCGGTACGGCGCCGTCTTCATACCCCTGAACCGCTGAATGGATGCCATGTGGCCCAGTACCTCAGCTACTTCGTCGAGGGACACGTACGGGCCACGGATCTCGCGCGGCTCAACCGCGAGCACCCCGAGGCGGCTGGCATTGCTCAGGATGCGAGCCCGCAGCATGCCGTCGGTACCGTTCGCGATGCCGACCCATCCGCCACGCCATCGGTGCTGTACGACGTACACGGGCATTCGCTGGCTTGGCAACCGACGAGGAACGCCCGGGGCTGACGCATGAACAGAATACTTCGACGACCTCTGGTCACTCTGTTTCTGGTGCTTGCATTCACTGCTTGTATGAGCGCGTGCTCCTCCGTCGCGGTCCGCAGCCTGGATCCACAGAAGGCGACCAATTTCTCAGACGCATTGCATGCCTGCCGCATGCAGCAACCGGGGCGCTTGAATCGACGTCTCGCCCTCTCTCCAGACAACCAATCCGTCTCTGCGTGCCTACGACGCGTGGGCTGGAAGTCCGACGGGACTCGCCTGGAGACGCCTGTGTCTTCAAGTGGGAGTTCGCAACAGCAGAGACTGGCTGAAGAGCGCGAGCAACAGTGTCAAATGGCACGCGATCGATGTCTCGTGTTCGCCGAGAACCATCGGCTCTATCGCCACGATGAACGTGGCGAGCGCGTCTACTACAGCTCCGCAGGAGGCTCACAATGACCCGATGGATCCTGGTAACTGCGGCAGCAATATTCGTCAGTCAAGCGCGGGCCAGTTCGACAGAGGCATGCCAGCTTCTTCCGGCCAGGGTCGTCTCGGAGTTCCTCTCGATTCCGGTCCGAGCGAAGCCGCAAGAGCACGATGGTGTCGACTCGTGTCGATACGTATCTCAGGGCACGATAGCTTCTCTTTCCGTCATACGCCTTGGCTCTGAGGCAGAAGCGCGCGATCGATTCTCGCGAGAGCTGCAGCGCCTCCTTCCCGATGGTCGATCTGCCGACCCACTGCGGGGCCTTGGCACCGAAGCGCGCTTTATGAGCGCGGCGCCGTCCTCATCGGCGGTGCTCATTGCCCGCTATGACACAACAGTCTTGCTGCTCTCCGGCCCCGACAACCAAGGCATGCTTGTCACGCTCATGCGCAGCGCGATGGCGACTTTGTCTGCGCTCGGCCACGAGGCGCATCCCTGAACGCCCGCTGAGAGGAAGACCCTCGATGAGTAAGGCCACGCGTTTGCAACTGGATCTCGAGGTCGCGCTTCCGGAGGTCCCAGGACGGGCGGATGCCTGTGCTGGACTGATTGCCGAACTGTCCGGGCGCCCAGGAGTCGAAAACCGCAATCAGAGCGCTCATCATCAGTCTGTTCGTATTCACGAGAGTCCTCCGGATCTGACGGCTGCCTTCATACGGGCTGCTTCGCAGCGGGCCGTGATGACCAATGGATGTGAACAACCTTCCATCCGGCGCTCGATTTCTTGAGCACGAGCGTCTCAGTGCTCACGAGATCAACCGGCTTTCCTTCACGCGCGCCGGTCAAGCGCGCCTCGCTCACGACCCACGCCAAGTCGCCGACCGTGTCGCCACTCTGACGTTCAAGCTTGTAGGTGAGCGCCTGCATGAACTTGAGATCGGACGGCATGTGATGCGCGGCGTACTCCTTTCTGGAACGCTCCACATTCCCGCCTTCCAGAATCAACACGTTCGGGTCGAGCAGTGCTTCAACCTTTCTGGCGTGACCGCCCGACAACGCATCATGGAGCGCAATGACTACGGCAACGGGCATACCAGCCTCTGCCTCATGCATGTGCTGCGTGCCGTCAGCATGGGCGTGTGTCGTGGCCGTCGCCGGCTTCGCATCCGAGTGGTCGTGCGCGAGGGCGCCTTTGTCGTCGTGCTCAGGACTCCCTGCTGAATGCTCATCGTGCCGCGCACCTTCTTCATGACTGTCATCGGTTGACTCACCACCCGCATGCGAGTGTCCTTCGCTCGCCTCCACTTCCGTCGCGTACTGCTCGGCCGACAATGAGGGGAGCGCGCGCACGAATGCCACGAGGTCCCAGACGTACGGGTCTTGCATGCTCTTGCCCCACGCAGGCATGCCCGTGGACTTGATGCCGTGCTTGATCACCCAGAACGCCTCCGCCGGGTCCAGGTGCTGGCGTTCCGTCAGATTGGGCGGACTTGGATACAAGCCCGAGCGCAGCTCCGACGCCGCCTTGCCAGGTGCGAGATGGCAACCCACGCACATCGCGTCGTAGTTGCCGGCCCCGCGGCGCACCCTCGCTGGATCGTCCAGGTGCGGCACCTCGATCTCGTTGGCGCGCATGGCAATCGAGCGCTCGCGCGCGCTTTCAAGTGTGCGAGAAACGAGCGACGAATGAGGCTCATCAGCGGCAACGTTGTAGATGCCCGTCGCGATGATCAGGGCCGCCATCGCTACGAGCGCGACCAGCACGGAGACGACGGTAAGCATTATTCTCTTCATGCTTCTGCTCCTTCACTCAAAAAGATGGCCGAGCCCCACCCTGACGTGCTTGTCGGCGCCGAGGTTTTGTTGATCGAAGTGTTGTAACGATGATGAGCGTGCCTTAGAACCACGCCCGCACGCCGGCGACGAACTGCACATCATCATCGTCATGACCTGCAGCGCGTGCGAAGTCGGCGGTATCTCCGTACGAACGCGTCCACACGATCCCGATATAGGGCGCAATCTCTCGGCGGATTTCATATCTCAGCCGCAGACCAAGCTCCGAATCCGCCAAACCCGAACCGATTCCGTTGCGCGGATCGTCTTCGCCGTAAAGATCAAACTCGATCTTTGGCTGCAGAATGAGACGCTGCGTGAGCAGCAACTCGTATTCCGCCGAGAATCCCGCCGCCGTGCGACCTCCTTCACCCACATACGCGGTCGCTTCGACCTCGAACCAGTAGGGCGCGAGTCCCTGGACACCGAAGGCCGCCCAGGTGCGCGACGGACCCTCGCCGACATCATGGCGAATGCCCGTCTGAAGGTGCCACCACCGGCCAATGATGCGATCCCAGAACAGCTCGGCGCGTCCTTCGTAATCACCTTCGACGCGCTCGCCCTCGGTCTTGAACCAGGCTTTGTTGTAGTCAGTGCCGTACCACGCCTGGCCGTCCCACGACAGCGCGTTCTCGTTGTCGATCTCGCGCCATTCCAGCTGATCGAGCAACCACATGCTGTACGGCGCGTCGTCCTCCATCTGCATGAGCTCGATCATTCGTTTGTTCGACATGTCGCGCAGCGGATGTTGCGGCGGGTCGGGCGGGACGTGCCGCCGTTCGCTTTCGGTGGGCTCATTCTCTGCCGCCTTCGCATGCTGCGCATGCGGGTCAGCCGTTGTCGTATCGTGCTCGGCAGGGTGTTGACGTGAGCCGTGTCCCTCGGGCTTGGGCTTTGATTGCTGCTCATGCTGGTGAGCTTGATCTTCGGCCGCGCGCGCAGCTGCACTGCCGAGCACGACAGCCAGGAGAGTTGCAAACGTCGCGAAGCGGCTCATGTGTGATCTCCCTGATGCGCTCCGTGCTCCGCGACCTCGACTTCGCGAAACATGCCCGCTTCCATGTGGTACAGCAGATGGCAATGATAGGCCCAACGGCCGAGCGCATCGGCCGTGACGGCATAGCTGATCCGCTGTGCCGGATTAACCGTGATCGTGTGCTTGCGAACCTGGAACTCGCCCTTCTCGGTCTCGACTTCGCTCCACATTCCGTGCAGGTGAATCGGATGCGTCATCATCGAGTCGTTCACGAGCGTGATGCGCAAGCGCTCGCCATAGTTGAACTGCAGCGGCTCTGCCTCGGAGAACTTCCGTCCGCTGAACGACCAGACGAATCGCTCCATGTGCCCGGTGAGATGCAACTCGATCTCCCGGCCGGGGTCGCGTCGGTCGATAGGACCGCCAAGCGTGTGCAGGTCCGCGTAGTTCAGCACTCGCCGGCCGTTGTCACGCAGCCCGACGCCTGGGTCGTCCAGTCGAGTGTTCACCTGCTCAGCGCGCGCGTCGACCATCGGCCCAAGTTCGCGGGGCGCATGGCGCGGCGCGGCAGCAGTTACCTCACCCTGCTGCATCCCGCCGTGTCCCATCGCTGCATGATCAACTTGCTCGTTTGAGGGCTGGTCGCCGTGATTCATCGCACTGTGATCCATGCCTTGCATCGATCCATGATCCATTGAGGGGGACTGCGAGCTGCCAAGCATCCCGTCATGGCTCATCCCGCCCATATCATGGGCCATTCCCATATCCGCCATGGTGAGCAGCGGGCGCGGATCGAGTGGCGGAATCTCCGCTTGCATTCCAGCCGCCGGCGCGAGCGTGCCGCGGGCGTAGCCTGACCGATCCATCGACTGCGCGAAGATCGTGTAGGCGCGGTCGTCCTTGGGCTCGACGATCACGTCGTACGTTTCCGCCGTGGCGATCCGAAATTCATCCACGGTGACCGGCTCGACATCTTGGCCGTCGGCCGCCACCACCGTGAGTTTGAGACCGGGGATGCGCACATCGAAGATGCTCATCGCGGAGCCATTGATGAAGCGCAGACGTACCTTCTCACCGCGCGAGAACAACCCCGTCCAGTTATTCGCCGGAGCGACACCGTTCATCAGATACGTGTACGCATAGCCGGAGACGTCGAGGATGTCGGTGGGATTCATGCGCATCTGTCCCCACATGCGCCGGTCCGCCACCGTCTCCCGCCACCCCTTCTCGCGCACGTCCTCGAAGAAGTCCCCAGCCGTGCGCTTGCCGAAGTTGAAATAGTCGCTCTGCTTTTTCAGTGTCGCGAAAATTCGTTCGGGATCCGTGTCGGTCCAATCGGAGAGCAAGACCACATACTCGCGATCGGCGTGGTGGCGCTCTCCGCCGCGCGGCTCGATCACGATCGGCCCATAGAGTCCGGTCTGCTCTTGAAATCGCGAGTGTGCGTGATACCAGTAGGTGCCGTACTGATTCACTTTGAAGCGGTAGACATACATGCCTCCGCTCGGAATGCCTTCGAAGCTCAAGCCCGGCACGCCATCCATGTCCGCGGGCACGATCATGCCGTGCCAGTGAATCGAGCTGCGCACCGGCAACCGATTCGAGACACGCAACGTGATTGTGTCGCCTTCGCGCCAGCGCAGCAGCGGCGCTGGCACTTGCCCGTTCACTACCGTGCCGATGCGCGACTTGCCAGTGAAATTCACGGATGTCTCGCCGATCTGAAGGTCGAATTCCGTGCCGGAGAGAACGCTTTGTTGCGCCCTCTGCGGCCATGCGTTTCGGACGCTACCGAGTACGAACAGCCCGGCACCCGCAGTCGTCAAGAAACGTCTGCGACTCATGCCCCAGGTCGGGGCGCGCAATGGATCAAAGTTGGCCATGACAATCTCTTTGCGATTCCTGCGACGACCGCGTGAGGAACGCGACCGCCGCAGCGTCTGTTGACTCGTCAGTAAAACAATCGAGGATGGAGTGTCCGCCGGGCTCACCCGTCGCGGGTATCTCGAGAAAGTCGATCAGACTGCGGCGCCAGCGCGTGAGTTCCTCGATCATCCGATCGATGACCTGCAACCGCTGACGGACTACGCTGCCTGCGGGCAATCCGCCCTTCAGCATGAGCAGCTCGCCAATTTCCTCCAGCGAGAAACCCAGGAAGCGTCCGCAGCGAATGAACTTGAGTCGCTTCAAGTCGATCAGCGAATACTCCCGGAATCCGGACGGGCGCCGGACGGGCGGCGCCAATAACCCGGCCTTCTCGTAGAACCGGATGGTGTCGGTGCTGACATTGGCGAGCTTTGCGAGCCGGCCAATCGATAACCCATGCATGGAAGACTCCGCGGACGTGCTGGCTGCATCGCTGCACAAGGCGCATCGGAGCGCGCGAGCACAGGATTCAGCGGATCCTCGAGTTCAAGCGCGTTTGATTGCGGCAGCAGCGCTGCCGCGGCGCTAACCGCGACGGTGGAGCGAGCGTCAGGCGGGAGGGCGGAACAACAGGAAGATGCGATTCGGGGTGTGTCCGAGCACGGCGACCGAAATCAAGAGTTGCTCACGTGTTGCAACGCCCGCGCTCACGTTGGATATCGCGAGCGCTGACAGATGCAGGCAGGGGCAATCGCACGAAGTTTGGCAGCAATGTGTGCCATGCGAAGTTGGATCGGTGGGATTGCTTGTCAGGTCATCGGAATCCGTCGAGAACTCACCCGCATCTGTCGTTCCAGCATGATCGGGGCACGGCATTTCCTGAGCGTTCGCTGCTGCAAGGGCTTGCGCGTTGTTGGGCTCGCCTTGATGCGGCATCGCATGCGCAAAGTCGCCCACTACGAATCGCGCGATGAGCAGCAGAACGATAGACCAGCGATGGAGGAGCTGACGTTGCACTCGGCAAGGGTAGCCTCCCCAGCTCAGTGCCGCAATCGCGAGCGGCTAAGAATCTCCCTACAGCAGCGTTGCCGGTCTGGGACAAGTCTGGAGAGAACTCCAGGTTTGTCTTTGCAGAATCAAGCAATTCCAGGAACAACAAGCATGCTTGAGGGTTGACGAAGCACGCAGGCCGACGGCGGGCAGAATCGCGAGGGAATGAGCACACAACGCGTATCTTCCCGAGACCAACCTCAACCTTGCGAGCGCCACATTGTCCTCGAGCAGACCTGGGTCCCGCGCGAACAAGTTCCGGCGACTCGTAACGGATGCAATGTCGCGCTTGGCCGTCAACGCTCGCGTGCCCCGATCGAGACCCAGAACGTCGACGGTCGTGTAGGCTCACAGGCCAGGATGGCGGCGATGGTGCTACCGATAGCCGCTGCTCTCGCCCGCGGTAGATTTGGATTCCTCGCATTCGATGTCGGATGCAGACTTTGGGTAATGTCCTACCTAGTCCGTCTCCGCACCACGCCGCGAACGCTGCGCTGATACCCCCGACCCGTTCTCGCGGAACAGCGCCTCGAGTAACGGACACTCTGGCCGATCACCCTGTTCGCACAGTGCGACAGTTTGTGTGAGTACACGCTCCATCCGCTTCAGGTCCGCAATCTTCTCACGCACATCGGTGAGATGTTTTGTCGCGAGCGTGCGTGCTCTCGCGCACGATGGCGGGCGTTCATCGACGAGACGCAGGAGCGCCCGAATCTCCTCGAGCGTGAACCCCAGCTCACGCGCACGCCGTACGAATGTGAGCCTCTTCACGTGGGGCTCACCGTACAACCGATGTCCGCCTTCAGTACGCGGGGGCGCCGGCAGCAGACCGACGCGCTCGTAGTACCGAACGGTTTCGATCTTGACGGCGGCGCGCCGCGACAGGCTGCCGATGGTCAACTGGACCGGCTTCGGAGCCGTTCGCTGGTTCACTGAAGATTCCTCTTGAATCTGTAGCCGCTACAGGTCCTAGTCTACGCTCGTCCTGATTTCATTGAAGTGCAGAGAGATGAGCGAAGCAATGAACGGACCCACAGACATGTCCGAGCAGCGGACCCGTCGCGGAGGTCTTCTCGCAGTGGGCGGACTTTTCGGTGCGCTCGCCGCGTCATCCTGTTGCGTGCTGCCGCTGGTCCTGTTCAGCCTGGGCATCAGCGGGGCCTGGCTCGGCAATTTGACTGTCCTTGCTCCCTATCAGTGGATCTTCATCACGATCACACTCCTCTTTCTCGCTGCTGGCTTCTATCTCGTCTATCGCCGCCCAAGTCCGGAATGTGCAGACGGGAAAGCGTGCGCTCGCCCCCTGCCAAATCGACTTGTCGAAATCGCGCTGTGGGTCGCCACAGCGTTGGTCGCAGCAGCCATGCTGTTTCCTTACGTCGCGCCGGCTTTGTTGGGCACCTAGCTCTCAGGAGTGACTTCTATGCATCGACCCGCACGAATCATCGCGGTTTCCGCAGCGCTGCTTGCCAGCTCAGTGGCCCTCGCCGGCGAACGCACTGTGACGCTCGCCGTCGACAAGATGACCTGCGCGAGTTGCCCCTATATCGTGAAGCAAGCTCTCACGCGGGTTTCAGGCGTAAAGCGGGCAGACGTTTCCTTTGAAGAGAAGAGCGCCACCGTCACATTCGATGACGCTGCCACTAGTGTTGCCGGGCTGACCAAGGCAACCGCCGATGTGGGCTTTCCCTCTCGTGTTGTCGAAAGGTAGGGCTCGCATGGGTAACAACGTTCGGCACTGCTGCACGCCCACCACTGTCGCAGCAGCCAATCGATCCGGCGTAGCCTCGCCGCGCGCTCGAGAGGCTCTGCTCGCCATCGAGAACGCGGGCGCTCTCATCAGCTGGTGCGGACTATCGGCTGAAGAGGACCGGGTGCGGATTGCCCTTCTACAGATGTACGCCGAGCAAGGACGCGCGCCGGCGATTGCGGATCTCGCTACACGAGTTGGATTGACAGCATCGCAGTTGCAAGCAGTGCTTATGAACCTGGAGGCGCAAGACGTCATCGTTCGCGATAGCCAAACTGGTCGGATCATCGGGGCGTATCCGTTCACTGAAGCTGAGACCGGGCACCGCGTTGATCTGGCTCTGCAGGCACTGAACGCGATGTGCGCGATCGACGCGCTCGGCATCGGCGCCATGTACGATCGAGACGTCCGGATCCGGTCGAGCTGCAGAATGTGCGGCACTGCCATCGAGGTCGCGACCTTGAACCGCGGCAGAGAGCTTGCCTACTGGACACCCGAGACGGCGATCGTGTGGTCTGGCATACGCTATGAGCATGGATGCGCAGCGAACTCTTTGTGCAAAGTGCTGGCGTTCTTCTGCAGCGACGAACACCTTGCGGCTTGGCGGCAGCGGCAGGGCGAGGACTCGCGCGGCTTTCGACTATCGATGGAAGAAGGGCTCGAGACCGGCCGCGCGATCTTTGAAAACAGTCTGAAGGCTAACGAAAGCGGAGCGGTCGCCACATGACTGAAGCATGCTGCGCATCGCGCGCCGCTCCTGAGAAGCGCTATGACCTCGCGGTAATCGGTGCTGGCTCAGCCGGTTTCTCTGCCGCAATTCGAGGTGCAGAGCTTGGCGCACGGATACCGCTGGTAGGTCATAGCACGATCGGCGGAATCTGCGTCAACATCGGCTGCGTTCCATCGAAGACGCTCATCCGAACCACTGAAGCCATGCACAGTGCGCGCTTCGCCCATCGATTCGCCGGCATCGACGCGAGCGCGCAGATGCTTGACTGCCGTTGCGGAAGCCTGGCTGGATCGCCCCGGCCGAACGTTGGCGATCGTTTGGGTCAATGCACGCGCAACCTTCGGCCATCCCGACGATGAAATTGGTCGCATCATGATTCTCGAATCGCACATCACCTGCCCCGCTTGTGGTCACGTTTCCATCGAGACGATGCCAACAGACGCTTGTATCTACTTCTTTGAATGCACGCGCTGCAAGACATTGCTGCGCCCGCAGGCCGGGCATTGCTGCGTCTTCTGCTCGTATGGATCGGTACCGTGCCCTCCGATGCAATCCGCAGAATCCTGCTGCGCACACCCCACTGCTTCGACCGATGTTGGGCGATGAATATGGGGCGCACGTCGTGACTACGGCGACTCAACGGGCGTGCGATCTGGAACTCGACCCGATCGCTTTCCTTCAGCCCTGCCGGCTCCTCATTGTTCGACACCTTTCGTGCGACGGCCGACACAAAGTGTGACGAAAAAGGCGTGCGCGACAACGCCGGCTGTCGCAAGGAAACTGTTTCGGCCGGCGTGCGTCCGCGACCCACGCACTCAGCCCTTCTTCGAGCACGGGACGTACACAACTTTGACGATGTCCACGCCCTTTGCAGGATCAGGGTGCCCGCGGTGCTCACGGACGTACTTCTTGCAGTGGCCAGTGTCGCGTGCCTGTGCCTTCGCTCGTTCTTGCGCCTCGGCTCGCTCTTGCGCTTGCTGCTGATCTGCCTTTGGCTGGGCGACCGCGATGACCGGTTGCAGACCCAGGAATGTTGCTGCGGTAATGGACGCGAACAAGACGTCGCGGAAACGGTTGCGAGTGTTCATTGCAATCACCTAAAAATTCGGAAGTACGGCGCGCAGCGGAGATGAGCCCCTCATGCACGCGAGTCGTCTAACGGCACAGGCCGAGCCCACTCAGCCCGTGTGAGGTATGTATTTAGAGTCGCAGTCGACCGGTGCGCAGATAGATCTGCTGTTGGTCGACTCTGACCCGGACAGAGACGACGAGCGCTGGCTGCTCGCGCAAAGAACGAAAGGAACCGCAAGTTTCTGACGCGGGCGCGGCCGCGTGATCAGGTAGCAATGAATCTGCAAAGCGTCGATCGCTCGGCCCGCTGACTACGGCAGCAATGCGCGTTGGCGCAGGCTGTGCAGTGCAGCACGCGCTTGGGGCGGATCCCGCGAACGCAGCAGCGCTCTCTGTCTCGCACGGCTGGCCCATCGGACAGCAGTCGGCACTCTTCGCCCCAGAAGCGCATGCCACTGCCGCTGGGACAACCCCCGCAAGGCTCAACAACAGCACGCACAAGGTCGCAAGACGGCACAGCATTGAAGTTAAGTTCCCAAACGATTCGGCCATGCACAAGCTCAGTCACTCACTGTAGGCATGAATCATCAAAGCGTGACCGAGGCTCGACGAGGGCGGTCACGTTCGGCAGCCTGCCGCCTATTGCGTAGGTCGCGGCTGGTCAGCGAACGAGGCGCTCTGTGACAATTGCCACAGGATGGATGCTGCTCGCCGCACCGCTATCAGTAATGCCCTGTCGCGCTTGGCCGATGGAGACCGGTCCGCGTTTACGATGGTCATGACCGAGCTCTGGCCAGTGATCCTGGCCTTTGTGCGGAAAACTGTGCGTGAGGTCGCGGACGCCGAGGATGTCGCTCAGGAGGTGTTCGTGAAGGTTGCCTCGCGCATCGCCGACTATGACCGCAGCCGCGACGGTCTTACGTGGGTCTATGCGATCGCCGCATTCGAAGTCCGAACACATCTGCGTCGATTGCAACGACGCCGAGAGGTCCCGCCACTGGCGGAGGACTCCGAGCCGACCGATCCAATGCCTTCACCTGTCGATCTGATGATCGACCAGGAGATCTCGCGGACTCTGATGGGTGCGCTCGGTGAGCTCAGCGATGCAGACCGGGCGCTGCTCGGGATCGGCGAGCGAGGCTCCGATACAGGGCTCACTGGTACGGCGATTCGAAAGCGCCGCCAGCGTGCGCTCGGAAGGCTACGCACGGTGTGGAGCAAGCTTTATGGTTGATCAAGAGCAGTTACGCGAGCGCGCACTGCGCGCGTACGAACTCGGCCGGTTGCGAATGTCATCGCGCGTGCTGCTGTTCTTGTTGCCGCTCAGTACGGTGTGCGTACTACTGAGCGAAACTCCGCGAGCCTGCGCCTGGCTTGCGCTACTCACGGTTGGTCTCGCGGTGGCTCTGCGTTGGCTGGATCGGCGTGGTGTGCACGCCGTGGATATGGGCCTGAAGTCGGGAACGCTGCCTTTGCTGGTCTGTATCGCGTTGATGCAGCTAGGCAGCTCGTCCAATCCCACCCTCTGCACCACCGTGTGCATCGCGGCGGGGACTCTCGCTGGTGCATGGATGGGATACGAACTGCATCGACGGCAAGCGGGCATCTTTGTCTGGTTTGCCTCTGCGAGTGTTGCGTTGATCTTCGGGGCTTTAGGTTCCCTCGAGCTTGGGCTCGTTGTTTCGTTCAGCCTGGCGGCTGCGTACATCGTGAGCAGCGCCGTCGTCGCCGTCCTCCTTCGCTCTCGCATGACGCCGCAGGCGCCGTAACAGGGGGAACTCCTCAAGACGGTGGCCGCCATGCGGCGGATCAGTGGCCGGCATCAGGCGGAATTCACACCGGCATCAGGCAAGCGCGCCATGTGAGCCTCGCCGTTCGCCGATGTACGTTCTAGTTTCGCCGATCTTTCCTGCGATACCGGCACACGCACGCCGCGCGTGCAACATACATCTGGCTGCGCCGCTCCAGTTTCGTCGAAATTTCCGCGATTCCTCGGGCTGACTTTCGTGCCTGCGTTCACCATGATCCGCACCGAGTGACAGCTCCTTCCTGAAACGACGCGAACCGCGGACTTCAGCGAGGTCGTTGACGCCCTTTCTCCACATGCTTCGCAGGCGAAGTTCCTATCGCGTTTCATTCGGCTGTGCGGCGCCGAGATCCATTCGCATGGCTATTTCTGCTGGCAAGTGCCGTGGCCATCCAGTACGGCCCTGAGCCGAATGACCGCGGCAGATCCAGTATGTTGAGTTAGCTGAGGAATTCACTTGACCCTGTCGCGCACAGACAATGCCGGGAGGTGAGTAGGCTCCGGCATTTCAGCCGGAGCTCCTCTCAGAACCGTACGGGGCGGTCTCCCGTCATACGGCTCCCATCATCCGTACCTTTCGATGTAGAGCCGTGCCCATGGATCCTTTACGTGCTTTCTGATCGCCCTACGCATCAGATCCCAGTCGAGTTCATCGAATGCACGACAGATGTCGTTGCCGCCGTAGCCATTGAGCGTGTTGTTGCCGGTGTTGCCGATGAGAATGTTGTCGAGTTTGTTGCCTCCGAGCGTGAAGCCAGAACTGCCGGTGAGCGTCAGATTCTCCACGTGGTCCGCAAGGTTGTAGGCGACGGACGTTTGCACCGAGTCAACGCCGTCGCCCGCCAGTTCCACGATCGCATCGGCTGCGTTGTCTACATAGTACAGGTCGTCTCCTTGGCCCCCTGTATGCTGTCGGCACGCCGTTGATCGTATCGTTGCCGGCACCGCCGACCAGCGTGTTCGCGCCCGTGTTGCCCGTAAGCACGTTGTTGAGTTCACTACCCGTGCCGATGAGCGCCGCACTTCTGTGAGCATGAGATTCTCTACGTTCGCCGAAAGCGTTACGGTCGCGGACGACTGTACGGTATCCGTTCCCTCACCGAGGAGTTCAACGATCGTATCGCTGGCGCTGTCGAGGACGTAGGTATCGTTACCTGCTCCACCGGCGAGCGTGTTGGCAGCCGAGTTACCTGTCAGCACGTTGTTAAGAGCATTGCCGGTTCCGTCGATCGCGCTCGTTCCGGTCAGCGTTAGGTTCTCGATGTTGCTGCCGAGCACGTAGCTCACGGAGGCCTGCACGAGATCCATACCCACTGACGTTCTCGACAATCGTGTCCTCGAGCCCTCCTGGCGCGCTCGTTGCCCGCTTGGCCTCGCTGACCATCATGCGCGACAGGGCTTGAGAGTCCATCCGTTTATGGAAGCTGCGTCGTCGGATCGCTCCCTATCGCTGCACGTTTCGGCGTGGCAGTTCGGGCCTCGCTCTTTGCGTGCGGCCCCCGTGGCCCTGAGTTTCGCCCGAATCGGCGAAACTCGCCCTGACCCATGCGTATCGGCCTTTACAAGTGCCTGCACCCGGCGAGTCCGCCCGAGTTTCGCCGGTTTTATCGGTGATTATTCAGAGGCAAACTGCTTGCCTATCCGAGTGCAACAGAGTTAAGAACAGAGGGTCGAATTTCGTCGAAATTTTCCGCGATTCTCCGGGCTGATTTTCTTGCCTCCGCTCACCATGATCGTCATCGAGTGACAACTCGTCCCTAAGCGATCGGAACCGCAGATCATGAGCACGACCTTTTATGCGCAAGGACACACCCGAATCGGAGACGAACACGCCGGCCATCATTCCCCGAAGCAACGTCGCTTTGTCGAAGTGGGTGAATGAGAAGCTGCCGGCGTGGAACGAGATCCTCGGCGCGCACGAGGTGGCGCGCCTGACTCGTCGGCCGCGATGGATCCTGGCGACGCTTGCATTCGTCGGGCAATTTCCAAAGCCGCGGCGGTTTCGCGGGCGCGCGATCGGCTGGCACCGACGCGATGTGCAGCGCTGGCTTCTCGAGGCAGCGGGACTCCCGGCGAGCGCCGATTTGGCGAATTGCTCTGGGATCCCTTGCGGACGCATTCGGTCTCGGGCAGAGCGGCGCCGCGCCACACGCCGCTGCGCGCGGCGGGATCGACGCAGCACCACGTTGTGCCGGCGCCCGTGGCTACAGCGATCGCATGCGAGCGGGATCACCACATCGACCCGCGTCCCTCCTTCTTCTCAGGGTGAGCCGAT
Organism: Povalibacter uvarum; assembly: GCF_014202975.1. Taxonomy (GTDB): domain Bacteria; phylum Pseudomonadota; class Gammaproteobacteria; order Steroidobacterales; family Steroidobacteraceae; genus Steroidobacter; species Steroidobacter uvarum. The sequence continues at coordinate 609,873 of NZ_JACHHZ010000004.1, read as the reverse complement.
GGAGTTGCCGTTTGCTGATGATGGGCGGATCGAACCATGAATCAGCCCAATCTGCCGCCCGTGGTCGTCGTACCTGCGCGCTACGTGCTCCTTCCGCTCGCCAATGCGATTACTGGTTACACGGTCAAGGCGATGGAGCGGAAGATCGAACGCGGTGATTGGATCGAGGGGAAGGTCTGGCGACGCGCTCCGGACGGCCACATCATGATCGACATCCAGGGTTATCAGCGATGGGTCGAAAATCTGTAACCGGCGGTGTGCGGCCCAAGGGCTCGGATCGAATCCAGTTCGATTTCGAGTATCAGGGCGTGCGCTACCGCCCCACGCTCACGCGCGTGCCGACGGAGGCGAACCTGCGGCGTGCGCGCAAGCAACTCGGGGACATCAAGGCGCGCATCGCGAACGGCGTGTTCTCGTTCGCCGAAGAGTTCCCGGACTATCGCCTCATGGAGAATCTCGGAGACGTGCGCGGTGCGCGCACGTGCAACGAGTTGTTCAATGAGTTCCTCGCGCATTGCGAGTCGCGCATGGTGAAGAAGGATCTCGCCTTCGCCACCGTCGACGGTTATCGCAAGATCATCGACTCGGTGTGGCGTCCCGAGATCGCGCAGGAGTTGTTCGAGAGCGTTCGCTACACGCAGCTTGCGAAGATCGCGAACAAGCATGCGTGGTCAAAGAAGACGTACAACAACAACATCAGCGCGCTGCGCTGTGCGTTCGAGTATGGCTACAAGGACCACCCGGAGAAGCATAACCCCGCATCTGGGCTGAAAGGCTTTCGCATCACGAAGAAGGATCGTCCAGCGATCGATCCCTTCACCATCGATGAGGCGGAGACAATCATTGCCGGCGTCCACGCGGATTGGGGCGAGGCGCAAGGCAACTACGATGAGTTCCGGTTCTTCACGGGGCTCCGTCCTTCCGAGCAAATCGCCCTGCTCGTCTCCGACTGCGATCTCGTGCAGGGCAAGATCAGCGTGACGAAGGCGCGCGTGATGGCGCGCGACAAGGATCGCACGAAGACGAGTGAGGATCGGATCGTCGAGCTCTGTCCGCGGGCGCTCGAAGTCCTGAAGCGCCAGTTCGACCTGCGCGCCCGGCTCAAGCTCGCCGGCGAGATCCAGCACGACGAACTGTTCTTCCAGGCGGACGGGAACCCCATCCGCAACCTTCAGTACCCTTGGATCCGTTGGCGCAGCACCCTGCGCCGACTGAAAATGCGTTACCGCGACGCATACAACGCGCGGCACTCCTCGGTGAGCTGGAATCTGATGATCGGCAAAAACCCGCTGTGGGTCGCCAAGCAACATGGCCACAGCGTGCAGACGATGCTGACGACCTATGCCGCGTGGACGGAAGGTGCGCAGGAGAAGGACATCGAGATGATCAAGCGGGCGATGGAGTCGAGCCCCTCGTTGCGGACACGAACCGTTGACGCGGCGGTCGTCGTGCCCCTCGCATCCCCGGAATTTGGCACTAGTTTGGCACTAGAGGGAGGTGGGCACCGGCTAAGTCCCGGAAAGTGCAAGGAAATATATGGCGGAGAGAGAGGGATTCGAACCCTCGATGGGCTTTTGACCCATACACCCTTAGCAGGGGTGCGCCTTCGACCACTCGGCCATCTCTCCGCTACGAAAAAGCTGATTGTCCGGCCTCAGTTGCACCTGCCGGCGCGCGTGATTCCGCGCTTCTGGCCGGACGAGGCCAACCTAGAAGGCCGGCAAGAATACTGGCCGCGAGGGGGGACGTAAATACTCGAGTAGGTGGGAATCGAGGAACCCGGAGCCGCGGAGCGGTGCCGGGCATCGCTCCGCGGGAGGTTCTGAAGATCGCCTCAGGAGCCTACGCCCGAGGCAGGGTGCTTGGCGCCAGTGCCAGCTGCCTGCTCTTCACGCTTGATGCGCTCGTAGATCTCTTCGCGATGCACGGCAACTTCCTTCGGCGCATTCACGCCGACACGGACTTGGTTGCCCTTGACGCCAAGAACGGTCACTGTGACATCGTTACCGATCATCACGGTCTCACCGACGCGCCGTGTCAGGATCAACATGGTTTGCTCCTTGCTGTCAAAGCCGAGTGATCGAAATTGACTTGCTCCGGCAGCGAGGATCACTGCCTGTCAAAGCTTGCAATTACCTTTCACCGTGAAGTCAGAGTAGGCCACGGTTTTTCGATTGGGGATCGGGATTTCCCTGAATATCGAAAATTCCCTCACAGGGAGAACACTTTCTTACAAAAAATTTTTCTTCGTCCCTGTGTGTGCTCGCGAGCCTGTTTTTAAAGCCTTTTGCTGCATGTGCAGCGACAGCGATTCATCTACATAACGCTGTATACGGACATAACCAGTAGGACGCAAAACTCTGTAGAAGCAATCGCGGGCGTGATCGGTCATGCACGCAATTGCGATTGAACCCACGGCACGACGCCTTCGAGCGCCTCGTCGAGTTTCGACGGATCGTTGCCGCCGGCCTGCGCCATGTCGGGCCGACCGCCACCGCGGCCGCCGATCTTCTGCGCGACCACGTTCACGAGATCGCCCGCCTTGATGCGCGAAGTCGAATCGCTCGTAACGCCGGCGATGACCGCCACCTTGTCGCCTTCCTGAACGGAAGCCAGGACGATTGCTGCCGTTTTGAGCTTGTCTTTCAGCTGATCGAGCGCGGTACGCAATGTCGCCGCATCGGCCCCGTCCACGCGGGTAGCGACGACCTTCAGCCCCGCCACATCGACTGCACCGGCCGACAGATCCTGGCTCTGGCCGCTCGCGAGCTTCTGCTTCAGGCCGCTGACCTCTTTCTCGAGCTTGCGGCTGCGGTCGATCAGCTGGCGAACCTTGTCCTCGACGTCTTCGCGGGAGCCTTTGACCAGCGCTGCCAGGTCGCGCAGCACCTGGTCGGTCTGCGTCACCCAGTCGAGCGCACCCTGCCCCGTCACCGCCTCAATGCGACGAATGCCGGCGGCCACACCGCCTTCGCTCGTGATCTTGAACAGCCCGATATCGCCTGCGCGGCTCACATGAGTGCCGCCACAGAGCTCGGTGGAGAATTCGCCGATGCGAAGGACGCGCACTTCGTCTTCGTACTTCTCGCCGAAGAGCGCCATGGCGCCGGAGGCGACAGCGGCGTCGTACTGCATCAAGCTGATTTCGGCCGCCGCGTTGGCGCGGATCTCGTCGTTCACGAGCCGCTCGATCTCCTTGAGCTCCGCCGGCGTGACAGCTGCGTAATGCGAGAAGTCGAAGCGCAAGCGATCGGGCGCGACCAGCGAACCTTTCTGGGTGACGTGCGTGCCGAGCACTTTGCGCAAGGCGGCGTGCAAGAGATGTGTTGCCGTGTGATTCTGCATCGTCGCGCGACGACGAGCCGCATCGACAGTTGCCTGCACGCGATCCCCAACCTTCAGCTCGCCCGAAGCAACCTTGCCGAGGTGCGCGTGAGACGCGTTGAGCTTCAGCGTGTCGATGACTTCGAAGCGACCGCCGGAGCTGCTCAGGACACCCTGATCTCCAACCTGGCCGCCGCTTTCCGCGTAGAACGGCGTGCGATCGAGAATCACACGGCCCTCCTCACCCGCACGCAGCGCCTGAACCTGCTCGGAGCCTCGCAGCAACGCAACGATCGTCGCGCTGTCCTGGAGACCTTCATAGCCGCTGAAGCTGGTCTTGCCTTCGATGGAGACGTTGCTGCGCAGGTCGACGCCGAACTTGCTTGCGGCTCGCGCGCGCTCGCGCTGCGCCTCCATCGCTGATTCAAAGCCCGGTTCGTCAATCGACAGGCCGCGCTCGCGCGCGATATCCGCGGTCAGATCGACAGGGAATCCGTATGTGTCGTAGAGACGGAATACCGTCTCGCCGGGGATCACTTTGCCTTTGAGATCGCCGATCGCTCCTTCGAGCAGCGACATGCCCTGCGTCAGGGTCTCCGCAAAGCGTTCTTCTTCCTGCCTCAGCACGCGCTCGATGTGAGCGCGCTGCGCCTTCAGCTCGGGGAAGGCCTCGCCCATCTCCGCTTCGAGCGCTGCAACGAGCGAATAGAAAAACGGCTGCGTCTGACCGAGCTGGTAGCCGTGACGAATGGCGCGACGGATGATCCGGCGCAAAACGTAGCCCCGGCCTTCGTTGGACGGCAGCACGCCATCGCCGATCAGGAAGGAGCATGCGCGGATGTGGTCAGCGATCACCTTCAGCGAGTTCGAAGAAAGATCCGCCGTGTTCGTTACCTTGGCGGCGGCCTTGATGAGATTGACGAACAGATCGATCTCATAGTTCGAGTGCACACCCTGCATGACGGCCGCGGTGCGCTCGAGTCCCATGCCGGTATCGACGGAAGGCTTGGGCAGCGGCGTCAGCACGCCGTCCGCGGAACGATCGAACTGCATGAAGACGAGATTCCAGATCTCGATCCAGCGGTCGCCATCGGCGTCGGGAGAGCCCGGAGGGCCGCCCGGGATGTGAGCGCCATGATCATAGAAAATTTCCGTGCAGGGACCACACGGACCCGTCTCGCCCATCTGCCAGAAGTTGTCCGAGCCGCCGCCCGGCTTGTCGCCGATACGAACGATGCGATCCGCAGGCAGGCCCACTTGCTTGTGCCAGATGTCGAATGCCTCGTCGTCCGTGTGATAGACGGTGACCATCAGTTTCTGCGGATCGATGCCGAGCCACCGGCTACCGGTCACGAGATCCCAGGCAAGGCGGATCGCGTCCTTCTTGAAGTAGTCGCCGAAACTGAAATTGCCCAGCATCTCGAAGAAGGTGTGGTGTCGCGCGGTGTAGCCCACGTTCTCGAGATCGTTGTGCTTGCCGCCCGCGCGAACGCACCGCTGCGAGCTGGCGGCGCGGTTGTAGCTGCGCTTGTCCTTGCCGAGAAACACGTCCTTGAACTGGACCATGCCGGCATTCGTGAACAGCAGCGTCGGATCGTTGCCGGGCACCAGCGAGCTGGAGGCAACGACCTGATGGCCGTTTTCACGGAAGAATTCGAGGAACAGCGCGCGCAACGCGGCGCTCGACAGGCGCTTCGGGGTCGTCATACCAATATGAGCTGATTGAGGATCGGGATCCGTCCCAGGCCTGGCCGGTGCGACAGGAAAGCGGGAGGAATCTGCGCGGGAGCGGATAGCGGCTACGGCTACGCGGAGCGACGACTCCATCGAACCCGGCGCTGACGCGCTATCGAGATCGACGCTGGCTGTCGTTCCGTCGCAGCAGCGCGACGATCCCCATCACTCGGGCAGGCTCCAGGATTCCACGTCTGCCTTCAGGGCGGCCCGGATCTGGTCTGAGCTAAAGCCGCGATATTGAAGGAAGCGCGCCTGCTTTGCACGCTCGGCCATGCCCGCGGGCAGTGCGGCCCCGAACTTGCGCTGACGGACGGACTGAGCCTGCAAGCCCCAGTCTGTATTGGTATTTTCGAGAGCGGCATCGATGGCCTCGTCAGCGATTCCCTGCTGTCGAAGCTCCGCCCGGATGCGAATGGGCCCCTGCCCCCGCTGCGCATGATGGTGAACGAAGCTCGTCACGAAGCGATCGTCTGACACCAGGCGCTTGGCGGTCAGGCGGGTCAGCACAGGATCGATCGCCTCGTCGGCGTGACCCTTGGAGCGAAGCTTCCGCCTCAGTTCCTCGACTGCGTGCTCGCGCCGGGCCAGCAATCGGACCGCCGTGATCTCGACGGCCTTCTCAATCTCTTTGGGGTCGAGTTCTTGGGGGTCGAGCGCCGGACCTGGTCCGCGGCCGTCGTCAGCACGGCCGCGAGAACCCCGGAAGAATTTAGACGACCTCATCCTTCAGTGCCTCACCCTTCAGCGCCTCACCTTTGCGAGCCGGGAGCAGCTTCTCGCGCAGCTTGGCGTCGATGGTGTTGGCGATCTCGGGATGGGTATCGAGGAACGTCCGTGCGTTTTCCTTGCCCTGCCCAATGCGCTCGCCGTTGTAGCTGTACCAGGAGCCGGACTTCTCGATCAGCCCGTGGGCCACGCCGATATCGATCAGCTCGCCCATGCGCGAAATGCCCGCGCCGTACATGATCTCGAACTCCACCTCGCGGAACGGCGGGGCGACCTTGTTCTTGACCACTTTCACGCGGGTCTGGTTGCCGATGACTTCCTCGCCGTTCTTGAGCGCACCGATGCGGCGAATGTCGAGACGGACCGACGCGTAGAACTTGAGCGCGTTGCCGCCGGTCGTCGTTTCCGGGTTGCCGAACATCACGCCGATCTTCATACGGATCTGGTTGATGAAGATGACGATGGTGTTCGACCGCTTGATGTTGCCGGTGAGCTTGCGCAGCGCCTGCGACATGAGGCGCGCCTGCAGACCCATGTGCGAATCGCCCATTTCGCCTTCGATTTCAGCCTTGGGCGTCAGTGCCGCAACGGAGTCGACGACGACGATGTCGACGGCGCCGGAGCGCACCAGCATGTCCGTGATCTCCAGCGCCTGCTCGCCCGTGTCGGGCTGCGAAACCAGCAGTTCCTGAACGTTCACGCCCAGTTTCGCTGCGTAGGAAGGATCGAGTGCGTGTTCCGCGTCGACGAAAGCCGCCGTACCGCCGGAGCGCTGCGCTTCCGCGATCGCCTGCAACGTGAGCGTCGTCTTACCGGAGGATTCCGGCCCGTAGATCTCGATGATGCGTCCGCGCGGCAGGCCGCCGACACCGAGCGCGATGTCCAGGCCGAGCGACCCGGTCGAAACGACTTCGACGTCGTAAGACGCGCTGGCATCGCCAAGACGCATGACCGAGCCCTTGCCGAACTGCTTCTCAATCTGTCCGAGCGCAGCAACGAGCGCCTTCTTGCGATTTTCTTCCATCTTGGTGTCCTGCAATCTGTCGATACATTGAACGGGTCGAACGGGAGCCGGAACTCTACTTCCCGGGCGCGGGATCGATCCGTCGTTAAACTGTGTATTTGTACAGTAATGGATCTGGCGCTCTCAGGCAAGCGGCCAGCGACCGATCACCGTGTAGATGGAGCCGTCCGGACCGCCGCGGGATTCGACCAGAGCGAAGTCGCTGACAGGCCATTGCAGCGCCGCGAGCGGCCGCTTCGGCAGTCGTCGCGGCAATCTGCGGACCAGCGTGATGTGCGGCTTGAAAGTCTGACGCTGCAGTTTGAATTGGTGGCGCAAGAGACTGATTCGCAAACGGTCGACCAGCGCGCCCAGCGCCGGCGGTGCTTGCTCGCCGCTGTAGACCAGCACGTCCGCGCCGGTCCACGACTCGAGCATGTCCAGCGTCAGGGCGAAGGGTTGCGCGCGTACTTCGCACGCCGCAGCGATCACGCCGGCGACCTGCTGCTCAGGCACCTCGCCGATGAAGACCAGTGTGACGTGAAAATTGCCAGCAGGAATTCTCCGTCCGCCGGCTTCCTTGATGGCCTGGCACGTGTTGCGCTCGATCTGCTGACGCAGCGCATCGTCGGGCCAGAGAGCGAAGAACAGCCGGTGCTGGGCTGGGCCGGCCTCGATCGATTCAGACATCGAGTTTCAGGATCTCACCGAGTGCTCGCTGCACGATCTGCCGCCGCACCGCTTCGCGATCGCCGCTGAAAGTTTCGAGGGCAGTGCGACTCTCGATCTCATCGCCCTCGCGCCACGCCCATCCGAACCAGACTGTGCCGACCGGTTTGCCCGGCTGCCCGCCCTCCGGCCCGGCAATCCCGCTCACCGCCACCGCGATGTGACCACCGAGTGTCTCCAGCGCCCCGATCGCCATCTCGTGCACGGCCGCTTCGCTGACAGCGCCGTGCTGGGCAAGCGTCGAGGGCAGCACGCCCAGCAGGCTCTGCTTGAGCGTGTTGCTGTAGGAAACGACACCACCCAGATAGAACCCCGAGCTGCCGGGAACGTCGGTCAGCGCCTTGCCGATCCACCCGCCACTGCAGGATTCGGCGGTAACGAGACGACGCTCTGAATCGAGCAACTGGGCGCCGACCTTGGTGGCGAGCCGGCTCAGTTCGGTATCACTGATTTGAGACATGGGAACAACGCCGTGGACGGTACGCAAAGAATACGCCTCGCTCCAATCGTTGGGGCCAATGGACTTTTACGTACGGACCCTAAACTTCCACCGTCCGTCAAGCTGTGCAGCGGCTGCGCGACCAAGCACAATCGGCATTCCCCGAACTGGACACGACCAAGATCCGCGCTGGGGACTCTCTTGCCCATCCGCCATCCGCTATCCGCCAGTCACTTCTTTCCCAATGTCCGCAGCGCTCGAAACCCATACCCCCGTCATGCAGCAGTACCTGCGCCTCAAGGCGCAGTACCCCGACTCGCTGCTGTTCTACCGGATGGGCGATTTCTACGAGCTGTTCTTCGACGATGCGAAGCGGGCCGCGCGCCTGCTCGACATCACGCTGACTGCTCGCGGCCAATCGGCGGGCCAGCCGATCCCGATGGCCGGCGTGCCTTATCACAGCGCGGAAAGCTATCTCGCCCGGCTCGTGCGAAGAGGCGAATCCGTGGCGATCTGCGAGCAGATCGGCGATCCCGCCAAATCGAAGGGTCCCGTTGAGCGTCAGGTCGTCCGCGTCGTCACGCCCGGGACGGTGACTGACGATGCATTCCTCGACGCGCGCCGCGATACGTTGCTGGCCGCGCTGTATCGCGAGCAGGAGAAATTCGGGCTCGCGTGGCTCGAGCTGTCGAGCGGCCGATTCAGCGTGCTGGAAGGCGCCGGCGATGAGGCGCTCACCAGCGAGATCGAACGTCTCCGGCCCGCTGAAATCCTGGTATCCGAACAGACTCCGCTGGCCGGTGTTGCCGCCCATGTGCGCGAACGGCCGATCTGGCATTTCGATCTCGACACATCCGCTCGAACGCTGTGCGAGCAATTCGCGACGCGCGATCTCTCCGGATTCGGCTGCGACAGTTACACCTTCGCGATCCGCGCGGCGGGTGCGCTGCTCCAGTACGTTCGCGATACGCAGAAGGCCGCGCTGCCCCACTTGCGAGGATTGCGAACGGAGGAACGCAGCGAAGCCGTGCTGCTCGATGCCGCGACACGTCGCAATCTCGAGCTCGATATCAGCCTGGCCGACCGGCCTGAATGCACCGTTGCTGCGGTGCTCGATCAGACGGCCACCGCAATGGGTGGACGTGAGTTGCGCCGCTGGCTGCATCGTCCGCTGCGCGACCGGCAAGCCGTCGAGCTGCGTCTCAGCGCCGTGCGTGCCCTCATCGAGCAAGGGCTCTATTCGTCAGTGCACGATGTGCTGAACCACGTCGGTGACATCGAGCGCGGTCTCGCCCGAGTCGCGCTCAAGAGTGCCCGGCCCCGCGATCTCGCGCAGTTGCGCGACGCGCTCGCCAGGCTGCCGGAACTGCAGCAGCTTCTTGCGGGAGAAGAGGCACCGCTTCTCAAACAGCTCGCGCAGCAGGTCGGCACGTACCCTGATCTGCATGCGCTGCTCACGCGCGCGATCATCGAAGCACCGCCACCGATTCTGCGCGATGGAGGCGTGATTGCTCCCGGCTACGACCCGGAACTGGATGAGCTCAAGCTCATCAGCGAGCACTCCGATCAGTACCTGCTCGACCTGGAAGCGCGCGAGCGTGAGCGCACCGGCATCGCAAACCTGCGGCTCGGCTACAACCGCGTCCAGGGCTACTACATCGAACTCAGCCGCAGCCTCGCCGACAAGGTGCCGCCGGACTATCACCGTCGCCAGACCGTGAAGAATGCCGAGCGCTACATCACGCCCGAGTTGAAGGAGTTCGAGGACAAAGTGCTGGGCGCGCGCGATCGCGCACTGGCGCGCGAGAAACTCCTCTACGACGCGCTGCTCGATCAACTGATCACGCGGCTGGCCGAACTGCAGAGCACCGCTGCCGCATTGGCCGCGCTCGACGTGCTCGCCAACTTTGCCGAGCGCGCCATATCGCTGCGATACGCGCCTCCAACGCTGACCGACGACCCCGTGATCGAGATCACCGAGGGCCGGCATCCGGTCGTCGAGCGCTTCATCGACCAGCCTTTCGTTCCCAACGACCTGCAGTTCCGCGACGACCGGCGCATGCTCGTGATCACCGGCCCGAACATGGGCGGCAAGTCGACGTTCATGCGACAGACGGCGTTGATCGTCATTCTGGCGCGTATCGGGAGCTATGTTCCCGCGAGTTCGGCGCGTGTCGGGCCTGTCGATCGCGTCTTCACGCGTATCGGCGCTTCCGACGATCTCGCGGGCGGACGTTCGACGTTCATGCTCGAGATGACGGAAGCCGCCAACATCCTCAACAACGCGACGGATCAGAGCCTCGTGCTGATGGACGAGATCGGCCGCGGCACGAGCACCTACGACGGCTTGTCGCTCGCGTGGGCATGCGCAACCCACATTGCGAAGAGCGTTCGCGCGTTCACGCTGTTTGCGACTCACTACTTCGAGCTGACGTCACTCGGCCGGGAACTGGAAGGCTGCGCAAACGTGCACCTGGACGCGACCGAACATGGAGATCGCCTGATCTTCCTGCACACCGTAAAGGAAGGCCCCGCGAACCAGAGCTACGGATTGCAGGTGGCCGCGCTCGCCGGTGTCCCTCCGAAGGTGATCACGGCGGCCCGCAAATACCTGCGCGAACTGGAACGGCGATCCGCCGCGGCGCATGAACCGCGACCGCAACAGGAACTGCTGCTGGAAATGGCGCCCGAGACGGAAGAACACGCAGCGGTCACCGCGCTGAAGGAACTCGATCCGGATTCGCTGACACCGCGAGCGGCGCTCGAGGCGCTGTACAAGCTGAAGAACCTGACGGCTCAGTGAGAGCCGACGTCACCCCGCGCAGCTCCGTCATCTCCCAGCGCAGCTCCGTCATCCCCGCGAAAGCGGGGATCCATCCGGAGAAGGGATGGATTCCCGCTTTCGCGGGAATGACGGATTGCGATCAGCCTTCGCGCCTGAAACTGCCGCGCACCAGAAAGTGCTCCGCCTCCTCGGCCACGCCCGCCGAGAACAACATCCCCGTGTGGGAGATGGCGAGAATCTTGTGATCTTTCGCGCCCGGCAGCTTCGTCTCTTCCACCATCACCGTACCGTCGTGATCGGTGTTGAGCTCAGCGAACAGGCGACCGAGCCCGAGCCCCATCGAGCCCGCGATCACACCGACCTCGCGACGACCCGACCATTCCCTCGGCTGCCACTGCACGATCTCTGCATTGACGGCCGATCCCAGGATCGCCTTGCCGAACGGCACCCAGCGCGCAACGCCCTGTGCGGCTTTCGATCCCTGCAGCGGCGTTCCAAGCAGCACAGCACGACCGGGAGGCAGGTCGTCGGTAACGCTCAACGCGTTCAACACCACGAGCCCGCCCAGACTGTGCCCGACGAAGTGCAGCTCATCCGCTTTCTGCGCGTGCGCAAAATCGATCAGGCTCCGGACGTGATCAGCCATCGAGCCGCGCAACGAGGGATAGGAGAAGCCCACCGCGCGAAAGCGACCGGAGGCTTCGAGACGACTGCGCAGGACGCCCAGCTCGAAGCCGGACATCCAGAGACCGTGGACGAGGACGATGAGAGGAGAGCCGGTAGCCATTAGCCAGCTAGCCCCGAGCCAGAAGGAAGAAGTAGGGAATCAAGACGGCGTACCTTCGAGCGACTCTGGCTAGCCGGCTAACGGCTAGCAGGCTGGCGGCCGACGTCAGTCGGCCGCCTTCACCGGCAGCTTCACCCGCACATGCAGTTCCTTCAGCTGCTGCTCGCTGACGGTCGTCGGGGCGTCGGTCATCAGATCCGCGGCGGTCTGCGTTTTCGGGAACGCGATGACATCGCGGATGCTGTCCGCGCCGGCCATCAGCATGACGAGACGATCGAGACCGAAGGCGATACCGCCGTGGGGCGGTGTGCCGAACTTGAGAGCTTCGAGCAGGAAGCCGAATTTGCGGATCTGTTCCTCCGGGCCGATGCCGAGCAGATCGAACACCGCCGACTGCATTTCGGCGCGATGGATACGCACCGAGCCGCCGCCGATTTCCGAACCGTTCAACACCATGTCGTAACCCTGGCTCACGGCATTGGCCGGGTCGGCCTTGAGCGTCGACGGATCCGGTTCGCGCGGCGCCGTGAACGGATGATGCATCGCGCCCCAGCGCTTCGCGTCCGCATCCCATTCGAACATCGGGAAGTTCACGACCCACAGCGGACGCCAGGCGTTGGCGACGAGGCCGAGGTCCTGGCCGACTTTCAGACGCAATGCACCCAGCGCGTCGTTCACGACCTTCGCCTTGTCGGCGCCGAAGAAAATCAGTTCGCCATCCTGCGCGCCGGTGCGTTCGAGGATGCCGCTGACGGCGGCATCACTGAGGAACTTCAGGATCGGCGACTGCAGGCCGTCGCGGCCCTTCGCCTTCTCGTTGACCTTTACATACGCGAGGCCCTTCGCGCCGTAGCGGCCGACGAACGGTGTGTAGTCGTCGATCTGCTTGCGCGACAACTTCGTGCCGCCTTCCGGCACGCGCAGCGCAGCGACACGACCATCGGCGCTCGAAGCCGGACCAGCAAACACTTTGAACTCGCAATCCTTCACCAGATCCGCGATGTCGACGAGCTCGAGCGGGATACGCAGATCGGGCTTGTCGGAGCCGTAGCGGCGCATCGCTTCTTCGTACGTCATGCGCGGGAACGGATCGGGCAGATCGACGTTGATCGCGGCCTTGAACAGATAGCGCGCGAGCTTCTCCATGAGCCCCGTGATCTCGGCTTCGTTCATGAACGAAGTCTCGATATCGAGCTGGGTGAATTCGGGCTGGCGGTCGGCGCGCAGGTCTTCGTCGCGGAAGCACTTGACGATCTGATAGTAGCGATCGAAGCCCGACATCATCAGCAGCTGCTTGAACAGCTGCGGCGACTGCGGCAGCGCGAAGAAATGACCTGGATGCGTTCGGCTCGGCACGAGATAGTCGCGCGCGCCTTCCGGCGTCGCCTTGGTCAGCATCGGCGTTTCGACGTCGATGAAGCCGTTCTCGTCGAGGAACGCGCGCATCGCACGCGTCACCTTGTGGCGCAGGCGCAGGCGCTGCTGCATCACGTCGCGACGCAGATCGATGTAGCGGTACTTGAGGCGCAGCTCCTCGTTCGTCGCTTCGTCGTGATGGAACGGCGGCGTCTCGGATCGGTTGAGAATCTCGAGCTCGTGCGCGAGCACTTCGATCTGGCCCGACGCGAGGTTGGCGTTCGCAGTCCCCGACGGACGAGCGCGCACCTTGCCGGTGATGTGGACGCAGAACTCGCTGCGCAGGCGCTCGGCGTTCTGGAAGACTTCCTTGCGATCAGGGTCGAACACGACCTGCAGCAGGCCCTCGCGATCGCGCAGATCGACGAAGATCACCCCGCCATGATCGCGCCGGCGATGGACCCAGCCGGCGACGCTGACTTCCTGTCCGATGAGGGATTCGTTGACCTGACCGCAATAATGAGAGCGCATGAAGAAGCACCTGGCGGCTAGCCTGCTAGCAGCTAGCCAGAGTAAGAAACGGGTACGAAGATCACCCCGCGGAAGCTGTGGAAGGGCGCAGTGCCACGTTCCGAAGCTAGCGGGCTAGCCGGCTAAATGGCTAAAGACTGGCTTCGCAGGCGCGCGATGTTACGGAGGGGCCTGAAGCGGCGCAAGGAAACGGCGATTTTTCCGGGCGAATCCGGGGGTTGCTCGCGTCTTTGCTGTGGGTCCGACTTCAGTCGGACGTCATCGCGCCAGCGATCCGGGCCTTCGGCCCGACGTCCGGCTGAAGCCAGACCCACAACGGGAGTCGCTATCTACCGCCGAACGCGTACTCCAGCGACGCCGTCCATGTCCGCAGATCATGGTGGTCGCCGGCGTCATACACCTCCCACTGCAGCCCGATCGCCCAACTCGGGTTGAGGCGCCACGACAGCCCAAGACCGCCCGTGATCTCGGTCCCGCTGTCCTCGACCCTGACTTGTTCGCTGCCGTTACTCAGCTCGCTCTCCGATTCCCAGTGATAGAGCCCGATCCGCGGCGTCACGGCGAACGAATCCGTGACGGTCCACTGCCAACCCAGCGTGAGCGCACCCGCATAGCCCGCGTCCCCGAGCGTACCCGCCGCGACCGGAAGGAATCCGTCCGGGTCGCTGGTCTCCCCTTGCATCGCCACATCGAACTCACCCAGATCCAGGAAACTCGCTTCGATGCCGAGGCCATTCGCCCAGCGATAGCCGCCGAAGAGACCCCAGGTGCTGTCGCTATCGTCACTGGAGACGTCCATGTCGAATCCCGCATCCGCCAGCCGCCGCGCGATGTCGCCGGAATCGAGCGTCGACTGCGAGATCCCGCCACGCACGCCGACATAAATGCCCTCCACTGGCTCAGCAGCGTTTGCAATCGACATGCTCGCGACCAGACCCCCGGCAAGCATCCACAGTCGTCGTCGCAGGACCAGAGCAGCGAGCACCAGCAGCGAACACCACTCGAATCCGCCACCGCCGTAGGAGCCGCGCGTCTGAGTATTCGAAGTCGGCGGCGGTGTCACCGTCACGTCATCGTCAACAATCGTCACGGTCGCCGATGCTGTTGCACCGAGCGTAGCGCCGCCTGTCGGATTCGACAGCGTCACCGTGACGGTCTCATCGACTTCATCCGCAGTGTCGTTGGCGACTGTGAGCACGACCGTCTTGTTGGCTGCGTCACCCGCGGCCCAGTTGATCGTCTGCGCCAGCGCCGTGTAGTCCGCGCCGGCAGAGGCGGATCCGCCACCGCTTGCGACGCTCACGCTGATGGCGCCGTCAGCACCGTTCGTGCGCGTCAGGGTGAGGGTGACGGACCCGCCATTCTCATTCACGCTGTAGCTGGCCGCACCGAACTGCACGACACCGGCTTGCGCGACGTCATCGTCGTTGATCGTGATCGTCGCCGCAGCGGGCGTGCCGAGCGTCGCTCCCGTCGCGTTCGACAGCGTCACAGTGATCGTCTCGGCGTTCTCGACTGTCGTGTCTTCCAGCACGGGAATGCTGATGGTTTTCGCAGCGCCGTCGCCAGAAGCCCAGTTCAACGTACCGCTGGTGGTTGTGTAGTCTGAACCCGCGGTCGCCGTTGCATTGCTCGTGGCGTAGCTCACCGATGCCGCGCCGTCGGTTCCACCTGTCCTTGTGACAGTGACCTGCACGACCGTGTTGCCTTCATCGACCGTATAAGTCGCAGGAGAAACCTGCAGGACGCCGGGGCTCGATGAACCGAGGAGATCGAGCGTCATCCTCGAAACGAAGCCATCGCCGTTGGCATTGCCGATCGCGGGCTGCGCTCCACCTGAAGTCTGTGGAAAGCCGGGACCGGTGTAGCCCGCAACGTAGAGTTGGCCGACAGAAGGATGCACGAGCACCGCATACGGCGATGTGCCGCTCGTGTCCGCGGCACTCAGATACGTCGCCTGCACGATCTGGCCGAGGTCGCCGCGAATGCGCACGGCCATCCCCGGCGTTCCGCCGGTATTGATCGGCGCCGGTTGAATGCCGCCGGCCGTGTTCGGCAGGTTGCTCGCGCCATCGGATGCGATGAACACATCGCCGCTCGCCGGATCGATCGCAAGATGATCGTATGCACGCGGAACGATGGAGCTCGCGGGATTGCCGTAGAACGTTCCCGCGACCAGTGACGTGAGCGAAGGATTCAGTCGCAGCACGAGCAGGCAGGTGAAGGTGCCGGTGCACGTAACCTGTCCGCCACCGACCGTAGCATTGGCGGGCTGCGGCGAATCTGTGCGCCCTTCCGTGACGACATAGAGGTCACCGCTGGTCGGATGCACCCGCAGTCCGTAGACGTTCGGTGTTCCCGTACCGGCTGCGACACCGGTGAGCCAGGTCGATTGCGGATTCTGCGTCAGTGCTTCATTGAGGCGCCCGAGCCACGATCCCGTCGTCGTCGTGGTCAGCCCGCCCGCCGTGTTGGGCGGCGGAAAAGAACCGAATTCAGTCGTACCGCCGATGACGATATCAGTGGAGCCCGCCAGCGCCACCATCGCGTTGCATTGCGTGCCACCGGTGAAGCCACCATCTGAAAAGTAGGTCGTCTGCGTGAACGACGTCAGGTCGGGCGCAACGCGCGTCACGAACGCCGTGCGGTCACCCGGAGTGTTGGCCGCATCGAATCCACCCGCCGTGTTCGGCAACGACCCGGACGACGTCCGGCCGCATACATAGAGATCGCCGTTCGGATGCAGCATCGATTCATAGATCTGCGTGAGGTTGTTCGTCGCGCCGCCCAGGAACGTGGACGCGGTGATGCTGGTGAGCGAAAGCGGCAGGCGTGCGATGAAGCCGTTGAAGTCGGCTCCTGGATTCGGATCGGTCGGCTGCGCGCCCGCCGTCGTTCCCGCAGGCAGTGTCGGTGCAGCGGTGTAGCCGCTGACGTACACGTCACTGGCCGTCACGGCGATCGAGCTCACCCATTCGTCGGCCTGCCCGCCGAAGAACGTCGCCTGATACAGCGTCGTGAGATCCGCATTGAAGCGCGCGATGAAGCCGCTGCTGTTGCCGGACAGCGCCGGCACCGCGCCTCCCGACACACCCGGAAGATCGGGCGAATCAGTGGCGCCGACGACATAGACGTCGCCGTTCGTCGGATGCACAGCAATATCGCGCGGACCTTCCTGCAGGAAGGTCGTGCCGGAACCGCCGATGTAGGTCGACTGGATGATCGGGTCGATGACGACAGGCCGCGTGCGATCGTAGGCACCGAGTTCGAAACCGTAGCGATTGCCGTCGAGCCGATAACGCACGACGACCGGCTCGCGACCAGTAACGCCTTCCTGGAACGCAATCGGCGCGGCGAAGCTGACCGGTCCTTCGCCCGTCGCCGCGACGAGCGAGCCATCGCGCGCGATGCTCAACGTTGCACCGTCGATCGCCATATCAATGGCGTCATCATGAGCACCGGGGGCCAGCGTGAAGATCTTTTCGATGTTGCTGCCGCGCGCGTGAACCTCGACTTCGACACCGGGCCACACTTCTCCAAAGCGAACACTGTCGACGGCTGCAACGTCCGCTGCCGCTCGCTCCGGAGCGAGCACACTGACGCGGGTGGCGGAACGCGGCCCAGCGGATGGCTTCGCATCACCGCCCACGAACGACTCGTTCAACACCCAGCCGCCATTGCGCGCCGGCAGCGAGTACACGATCTCACCGGCATGGGTAGCGAAAACAGTTCCAGCGAACGTTCGGGCGTAGAACGCCACGCGCGGATCCAGCTGGCCCGCATTGGCAAGGAACGGTAGCTGTGGATTGGCCCCTGCAATATCAGGCGGCTTCTGCCCCGCCCCGGCCGTGGTCGCTGCAAGAATCCCGACAGCAGCGAACGCTGCTGCAATGAGCTTGGTCATGACGGCGCCTCTCAGATTAAGAGAGGCGTATCCCGCGGCGGCAGGGTCACCCACCCTGCCTTTTGAACCCCGCACCGCCCCTCTGCCTGTCAGGACGGAATCCGGGGACGGGACGGCTCATCGCTCCATCAGAACGAAACGATCCGTCGCGTTTCCTTCATCAGCTCTCGGTGCTGAGGGCCAAGGTGCGCCTGCGTCTGGTGCGCCTCCGCCGCGCGATCGACGAGTCCGCGCGCGACGTCGCGATTCCCTGCGAGGTACTGCTGCTGCGCGAGGTAGAGGCGCGCCTCTGCGAGCCACAGACTTTCCGGGGCATCCATGCGCTCGCGCATCGTCACGGCTTGCTTCAGATGGGTCTCAGCCTCAAGCAGTTTGCCCTGGCGCATGAGCCCGATCCCGCTGAGCATGTGTGCGGTGACCTCCTCGTCGGGCATGTCACCGCGCGCGGAAGAGGATTCGATCTGCGAGAGCAGCGCCAGCGCCTGTTCTGCCGTTGCGGAATCGCGCTGCATCGCCGAGAGCCGCAGCAGCGACAATTCAGCATAGGCTCGATTGGCACCCAACTCTCCCGGCGGATCCTGCGCATCCGCCCGGGTGCGCTGGAAATAGGCCTCGGCCTCGCGGGTCTCTCCTCGCGCAAGATGCAGCCCGCCTATTCGGTTGAGTGCCGTCGCATGCATCCACGAGCCTTTGCCGAAGGCTTTCTCGGCGGCGGAATCCGCTCCGGCGAGCATCTGCGCAGCCTCCGTGAAACGGCCCTGCTCCATGTACATCCGCGCGAGATTCATCGTGATTCCCACCGTCGGCGTGCCGCTGCGCCGCCAGGCTTCGACCGCCTTGAGCAACTGAGGCTCGGCGGCTGCGTATTCGCCGCGCAGCAGAAGCACACGACCCAGCTCGATGCGCAGCGGCGCCGTCAATTCAGGATCGTCGATCCCCTTGGCACGTTCCTGAGCCGTCACTGCCGCGGCAAGAAGCTCTTTCGCTTCCTCGCGCCGGCCCATCCAGCCGTAGAACGCTCCGAGCTCACGCCTGCCCTCGATCGCGAAGGGATGCTCGGGCCCGCCGGCGTGATCGTATTCGGTGATCGCCCGTTTCATCAGGACTTCGGCTTCGCCATTGCGCCCAAGCCAGTTCAGCGCATTGCCGGCCGTCTGGTACGCCGAGCCGCGCACGATGCCATCGGCATCGACCGCTTGCGATTCGATCAGCGCGATCGCTTCCTCGGCATAGACCAGGCCCTTCTCGCGATCCTGATCGAGATTGGCGGCCCGGGAGAGTCCCAGCAGCATTTCGATCCGCCATTTGTGGGCAGGGTGATACTGCGCGAAGAGATCGGCCGCCTTCTGATAGTGACGGCGCATAGTGCCGTCCTGGCCGGTTCCCAGCCTGTACGAGACCTGCGCCAACGTGCCGTGCGCAAGCGCGTACTCGAGCGCTGACTCGGCGTTGCGTGCATGAAAGACTTCGATCGCTTCGTTCGCGCTGCGCTGTGCGCCTTCGTAGTCCCCGATCTGCACCTGGCTGAAAGCCACATCGGACAGCGTGCGGGCGACGGCGACATCGTCGTTGCCGAGCGCCGTCCGTTGCGAAGCAAGGCGGTCCTGGAGCAACGGCAGCGCATCCTTCTGCATGTCCATCGTCGAATAGAGCCGCGCCATGACGCCGAGCAGTTCCTGCCGGACCTCCGGTGCTTCGCGCAGATCGGTCCGGATCTGCTGCGCCGACTGCGCCAGCAATTCCGCTGCTGTCGTCTGGCGTGCCTTGGCGCCGTCAGGATGCGCAACGCTGTTGCGTTCGAAGATTCCGACCAGGAAGTCGCGAATCGCTCCGGCCTTGCGTGCTTCCGTTCGTGCGACTTGCGCCTGCCACACCACGCCCGCGATGCCGACGCCGACTGCAAGTGCGACAAACACTGAGGCAGCCACGCCCACCCGATGCCGCCGCACGAACTTGCGTGAACGGGCTGCCAGGCTTTCGGCGCGCGCGAGAATCGGCTGGTGCTGCAGATGCCTTCCCACATCGTCCGCGAGGCCAAGCACGGTGGGATAGCGCTCAGCCGGTGCTTTGCGCAGTGCATGCGAGACGATGTTGTCGAGATCGCCGGTCAATGCGCGCTGCAATCGGGCCGGCGTAGTGGATCGGGCCTCCGCGATTCGCCGCGGATCCGAAGCGCCGGCGATTGCACGACTCATCCGCACCGGCTCGTCCTGAACAACCGCGCGTTCGATCTCAACGTTGTTGTTCGCGTTCCCATACGGCCGCGTACCCGTGAGCAACACATTCAAAAGCACACCGAGCGAGTACACATCCGTCGCAGTCGTGATCGGCTGATCGAGGATCTGCTCTGGTGCTGCGTACTCCGGCGTGAAGATGCGTCCCGTCATGCGCGTCAGATCGGAACGCTCCGCGGGCGGATCGGTTTGAGTGAGCTTGGCAACGCCGAAATCGAGCAGCTTCACCTGCCCGTCATCGGTGACGAGGATGTTCGACGGCTTGATGTCCCGATGCACGACGAGGCTGGCATGCGCCTGCGCAACCGCTGCGCACACCTCCAGGAAAAGCTCGAGCCGCGCATCGACGCCGAGCTTGCGCTGGTCACACCACGTTTCGATGCTGACGCCCCGAACATACTCGAGCACGAGATACACACTGCCGTCGCCGGCGACCCCCGCATCGAGCAGGCGTGCAATGTTCGGATGAGTGAGGCGGCTGAGGATCTGCGCTTCGCGCAGGAATCGTTCGCGCAACGCGCCGCCCCCGTAGTACGGATGCAGCGTCTTGATCGCGACTTCGCCCTGGTAGAGGCCGTCGTCGCGCCGGGCGAGCCACACTTCGCCCATGCCGCCCGCGCCAATCTGCGATTCAACCCGATAGGGCCCCAGCTGTGCGCCGGACTGCAACGCCGCCGCCATGCGCGGAGCAGGCTCGAGGAAGCCGGCGCTTTCCGCTTGTGCTTCGGCCGCCAGCAGCGACACCAGCATCGAATGCAGATGCGGTTGCGACTGCGCGATGTCGGTGAGCGATCTCTCTCGCTGTTCGGGCTGCTGCTGCAGCAGTTCGTCGAGGTGTGCGAGTGCCTGCACCCACAGCCGCGTCGCCGGTCGCTGACGAACACTGTCAGGCGCCGGCGAAGAGGCGCTCATCAGGCAAGGTCCAGATTCGGCTGGATTGCCTGCAGCAGGAATGCCCTCGCCTTCTGCCAGTCGCGCTTCACTGTGGCCGGCGAGATGGAGAGAAATTCCGCGATCTCCTCGATCTCCATGCCGCCGAAGTAGCGCATCTCGACGACCCAGTGCGCGCGCTCGTCGACTCGCTGCAGCGATTCCATCGCATCACCCAGCGCAAGGAGATCGGGCTCCTGGAAGCTCTGGCCTGCGATACCCGTATTGAGCGTCACGAGATCGCAGTCACCACCGTGTCGCTCGGCACGGCGCGAACGAACGTAGTCGATGATGACGCTGCGCATGACCCGTGAAGCGTAGGCGAGAAAAGACCGGCGGTCGTTGCCCGGCAGGTCTGATTGCTGGGCGATGCGAAGGTAGACCTCGTGCACCAGGCCCGGCGCATCGAGCATCGTGAATCGGCCAGGCCGGCCGATCTTGCGGCGTGCCAGCTGATCGAGCTCCGCGTAGACGCTGGCGAAAAAGCGCTCGCGCGCCGCCGGATCACCGTGACGAGCTCGATCCAGGAGCTGCGTGATTTCGCCCATGCGGGGGCGATGATAGAGCCGGGCGCGAACGGCGTGCTAGTTGACCGGAGGGACGATAGGTACTCCGGTCATCCCCGGAAAGCGGGGACCCATCCGGAGGGAAGATGGACTCCCGCTTTCGCGGGAGTGACGAATCAGCGCTTCTTGCCCTTCTTCGCCGGCTTCGCCTTCGCTTTTGGCTTGGCTTTCGCCTTGGACTTGGCGGGCGCTTTGGCTGCAGCCTTCTTCCCGCCCTTGCCTTCTGACCGGGCTTCCGGCTTGGATTCGGGCTTCGCCGGCTTGGCTTCAGCCTTGTCCTTCTTGGCATCGTCCGGCTTGGTTTCGGGCTCCTTGTCCTCGCCCACCAGGTTGCGTTTGCCTTCCTGCTCCGACTTGAAGTCGGTCTCGTACCAGCCGCCGCCCTTCAGGCGAAACACCGGCGCGGAAACGAGCTTCTTGAGCGCCTGCTTCTTGCAGCTCGGGCACTTCTTCAGCGGCTCATCGGAAATTTTCTGCAAGACTTCGACGTAGAACTTGCAGTTGCTGCATTCGTATTCGTAGAAGGGCATTCGTGGGGTCTCGTTAACGACGGGAGATTCTATGAGGAGAGCCTGCTAGCCGGCTAGCCACCTAGCCGGTAGCCAGAATCAGAAGACCTCTCTCTGGCTAACGGCTAGTGGCTAGCTGGCTCTCCCAAACTCCAGCCCCCCATCCGTCCCTTTCACCGCAATCTTCGCGCCGGGCCCAAACTCGCCTCTCAGGATTCTCTGCGCCAGCGGATTCTCCACCTGCTGCTGGATCGCTCTCTTGAGCGGTCGAGCGCCGTAGACCGGATCGAAGCCGGCTTCGCCCAGCAGGTCCATGGCGGCCGTGTCGAGGTTCAGTTCGATATCGCGATCGGCCAGGCGCTTGCGCAGGTAGCCGAGCTGGATATCGACGATCGAGCGCAGCTGGTCCTTGCCCAGCGGGTGGAAGACGACGATGTCGTCGACGCGGTTGATGAACTCCGGCCGGAAATGCTGGCCGACGATCTCCATGACCGCGGTCTTCATCTTCGAGTAGTTCGCTTCGCCCGACAGTTCCTGGATCACATGCGAGCCGAGGTTCGACGTCATGATGATCACGGTGTTGCGGAAGTCGACCGTGCGGCCCTGGCCGTCGGTCAGGCGCCCGTCATCGAGGACCTGCAACAGGACGTTGAAGACATCCGGATGCGCTTTCTCCACCTCGTCGAGCAACAGCACGGAGTACGGACGGCGGCGCACGGCCTCCGTCAGGTAACCACCCTCTTCGTAGCCGACGTAGCCCGGAGGCGCACCGATGAGACGCGCAACCGAATGCTTTTCCATGAATTCGGACATGTCGATGCGGACCATCGCCTCTTCGGTATCGAAGAGGAATTCCGCGAGCGCCTTGCACAGCTCGGTCTTGCCGACGCCCGTGGGGCCGAGGAACAGGAACGAACCGTTCGGACGACTCGGATCCGACAGGCCCGCGCGCGAACGCCGAATCGCATCGGACACGGCCTTGACCGCTTCCGCCTGGCCAACGACGCGCTTGCCGAGCGCCTCTTCCATGCGCAGCAGCTTCTCTTTCTCGCCCTCGAGCATCTTGGAGATCGGGATGCCGGTCCACTTGGAAACGACTTCCGCCACTTCCTCGTCCGTCACCTTGTTGCGCAGAAGCTTGGTGTCCTGCTGCTCGGCTTCGGTGGCCTGGGCAAGGCGGCGCTCGAGCTCAGGAATCTTGCCGTACTGAAGCTCCGACATGCGGCCGAGATCCTGCGCGCGACGCGCGGTCTCGAGCTCCATGCGGGCACGCTCGAGCTCTTCCTTGATCTGCGCGGAGTTCTGCACGGAGGCCTTCTCCGCCTTCCAGATCTCTTCGAGATCGGCGTATTCCTTTTCCAGCGCCTTGAGCTGGTCCTGAAGGATGCCGAGCCGCTTGCGCGAGGCTTCGTCCGATTCCTTCTTCAGCGCTTCGCGCTCGATCTTGAGCTGGATGATGCGGCGCTCGAGACGATCCATCGACTCGGGCTTGGAGTCGATCTCCATGCGGATGCGCGATGCGGCTTCGTCGATCAGGTCGATCGCCTTGTCCGGCAACTGCCGATCCGTGATGTAGCGATTGGAGAGCGTTGCGGCCGCGACGATCGCCGGATCGGTGATCTGGACGCCGTGGTGAACTTCGTAGCGCTCCTTGAGACCACGCAGAATCGCGATCGTGTCTTCGACTGACGGCTCGCCCACGAACACCTTCTGGAAGCGGCGCTCGAGCGCAGCGTCCTTCTCGATGTACTTGCGATATTCGTCGAGCGTGGTCGCTCCGACACAATGCAGCTCGCCGCGAGCGAGCGCGGGCTTGAGCATGTTGCCGGCATCCATTGCGCCATCGGCTTTGCCGGCGCCGACCATCGTGTGCAGCTCGTCGATGAACAGGATGACCTGGCCTTCCTGTTTCGCGAGATCGTTGAGCACGCCCTTCAGGCGCTCCTCGAACTCACCGCGATACTTCGCGCCGGCGATGAGCGCGCCCATGTCGAGCGCGAGAATGCGCTTGCCGCGAAGACCCTCGGGCACCTCGCCGTTCACGATGCGCTGCGCGAGACCCTCCACGATGGCGGTCTTGCCCACGCCAGGTTCGCCGATGAGCACGGGATTGTTCTTGGTCCGGCGCTGCAGAACCTGGATCGTGCGACGGATTTCATCGTCACGGCCGATGACCGGATCGAGCTTGCCCTGCTCGGCGCGCTCGGTCAGATCGACCGTGAATTTCTCCAGCGCCTGACGGTTCTCCTCGGCGTTCGGATCGTCGATCTTCTCGCCGCCGCGCACTTCATCGATGGCCTTCTCGATAGCGCCCTTCACCGCGCCGCAATCGCGCAGCAGTGCCCCGAGCTGACCCTTGTCTTCCAAAGCGGCGAGCACGAAGAGCTCGCTCGAGATGTACTGGTCGCCGCGCTTCTGCGCGAGCTTGTCGGTGAGATTGAGGACCTTGTTCAGCTCATTGGAGATATGAACCTCGCCGCCGGTCCCCTCGACTTTCGGCATGCGATCGAGCAGTTGCCCGAGATGCGACCGCAACAGGTTCACATTCGTCCCGGCCTTGTCGAGCAGGTGCCGCACCGACCCACCCTGCTGGTCCAGCAGGGCCGTCATGACGTGTGCCGGTTCGATGTACTGGTGATCGCGCCCGACCGCGAGCGACTGCGCGTCAGCC
Source organism: Povalibacter uvarum (assembly GCF_014202975.1). Lineage (GTDB taxonomy): Bacteria > Pseudomonadota > Gammaproteobacteria > Steroidobacterales > Steroidobacteraceae > Steroidobacter > Steroidobacter uvarum. The sequence goes on along the minus strand of NZ_JACHHZ010000004.1, from coordinate 585,642 downwards.
AGAGCGAGCTGGAATTTGCTGGTGAGTTTGTCCATGCGCATGGGAAGCACCGAAGAAGCTAGGAAGCAGCGAGCCGTGAGCTACGAGCCGGAGGGCACGGGCTCAGATCTTGGGCGCGGCAGCGCGAATTCAACATCCGCACTGATCCACAAGGAAAATTCTTCGCCCCTCTGGCTACCAGCTCGTCGCTCGCCGCTCGTCGCTGCTCAGTGCGCGAGGCTATGACTCACAAAAATCACCGCCACTCCCAGCATGATGAACACGAACTGTTTCACCCCCGAGCCAGGATCGACGCGGCGGTGCAGGCCCGGGATCAGGTCGGCGACGGCGATGTAGAGGAAGCTGGAGGCGGCGATCGCGAGGGCGTAGGGCAGGACGTACTGGGCCTCGGCAAGGAAGAAGTAGGCGGCGATGCCGCCGATGACGGACGTAATGCTGGTGATGGTGTTGAGGGTGAACGCTTTCGCGCGCGACATGCCTCCCTGCAGGAGGATTGCGAGGTCGCCGACTTCCTGAGGAATCTCGTGGGTCATGACGGCGATGGCGGTGACGATGCCGAGATGGACGTCCGTCATGAACGCCGCGGCGATGAGCACGCCATCGAGTACGTTGTGGAAGCCGTCGCCGATCAGGATGAGCGAGGCGGAAGCGGCGTCGCGGGCCTTCCCATGATCGTGAGCGTGGCCGCCGTGGCCATGATCGTGATGAGGCACGTGAGGCACATGCCCTTCGCACACTTCCTGGTGGCAGTGACGCCAGAGCACGAGCTTCTCGAGCACGAAGAAAAGCAGCAGCCCGGCCAGCAGCGCGATGCCGATCCCGTGAATCGATTCGATACCGACGCCTTCGATCGCATGTGGGAGCAAGCCGAGCAGCGCCGCTCCGAGCAACGCGCCGGTTGCGAAGCTCACGAGGTGCGGCAATACGCGCACGCGCATCGACGCCGGCGCCAGCAGAAAGGCGGACGCGGCAATCGCGCTCAGCGCACCGCCCAGAGCGGTGAAGAGAATGATCCAGGCAAGAAGGGTCATGAGGAGGAGAGCTGCTAGCGACTAGCCGTTGAGAGCACCTTGCACCGTCGCTCGTCATTCCCGCGCAGGCGGGAATCCATGCCTTTGGCAAGATGGATCCCCGCCTGCGCGGGGATGACAGTGCGTGCAAACGCCCTGGCCGCATCGGTTCGTTGGTATTTCGTCTGAAAGCCTAGCACGGGCGTCAAGTGGCTCCGCTTCAGCGCGTCAGCCAGACCAGCGTCGCCATGCGACCCGTTTTCGATGATCGGCGGTACGAGAAGAATCGTTCCTCGTCGGCGAAGACACGGAATCCGCCGCCATGGACATCGGTGACCCCGAGGCGCGACAACTCCTGCCTGGCAAGCGCGTAGAGATCCGCCTGCCAGCGTTCCCGTGCATTCGCCTCGAACGCCGCTGCATTCGCCGGATCGCGTGCAACGAACTGCTCGCGGACTTCGGATCCGACTTCGAACGCCGGCTGCTCGATCGCCGGACCGAGCCATGCCAGCAGTCGATCGGGGGGAACGCCCAGCGCCTTGATCGTTTCCTCCAGGACTCCACCCACCAGTCCGCGCCATCCTGCATGCGCCGCGCCGACGCGCGTTCCATCGCGGTCGCAGAAGATGACGGGCAGACAGTCGGCGGTCATCACGACGCAAACCTGATCCGGTCGCGTCGAGACCGAAGCATCCGCGGTGGTCGGCTCTTTGTGCTGGCGAGCCTCGACGACGTTGATGCCGTGCACCTGGTTGAGCCACGCAGGTTCAGCCGTCAGCTCCAACGCTTCGCGCAATCGGCGGCGGTTCTCCGCCACAGCGGCCGGGTCGTCGCCGACGTGCATCGCGAGATTGAGGCTCGCGTACTCGTCCCCGCTCACACCCCCCGAACGTAGAGTCGCGGCGGCGCGGACGTGGGCAGGCGCGGGCCAATCGGGCGCGATGAAGAGCGGTGCGGTCACAGGGCGACGGCGCTTGTCATCGCCCCTTTCTCCGCGTGGGACGGGCCGACGCAGCAGCGGACGTCGCATCATCCGCCAACGCTTTCAGCAGGGATTTGATATCCGCCGGTGTCGGCGCGACAGCTTCGACCGGTTTGCCCGTCACGGGATGCTCGAACGCAAGCCGCGCGGCGTGGAGCGCTTGTCGACCGAATCCGCGCAGCGCCTCGACGAGCTCCGGCGTCGCGCCCTTCGGCAACAACAACCTGCCGCCGTACACGCGGTCACCGACGAGCGGATACTTGATATGCGCCATGTGCACGCGGATCTGATGCGTTCGTCCGGTTTCCAGATTGAGCCGCACGTGCGTGTGTCCGCGATAGCGATGAATCACGCGGTAGTGCGTAACGGACTCGCGCCCGTCCTCGCGAATGGCCTGCTTCAGACGATCGACAGGATGACGTCCGATCGGCGCATCCACGGTACCGCCCGCCGTCATCACACCCACGCAGACCGCCTCGTACTCGCGCTCGACATCGTGCACTTCGAGTGCACGAACGAGCTCGGTATGGGCCTCGAGCGTCCTGGCGATGACGAGAAGGCCGCTGGTGTCCTTGTCCAGCCGATGCACGATGCCGCCTCGCGGCAGGTGAGCCAGGCTGGCATCGAAGTGCAGCAGCGCGTTCTGGAGTGTCCCGGCCGCGTTCCCGGCTCCCGGGTGCACGACCAGCCCGGCCGGCTTGTTGATGATCAGGACATGCTTGTCCTCATGAACGATGTCCAGGGCGATCGATTCGGGCGCGACATCGATGACGTCCGGCAGCTCGGCCGAAACCTCGATCCGCTCCCCGCCCAGGACCTTGTCCTTCGGCTTCAGCCGGCCGCCATTGACCAGGATCTGGCCAGACTCGATCCAGTCCTTGATCCGGGTGCGGGAGTACTCGGACAGCAGTTCGGCCAGCGCCTGGTCCAGCCTTTGCCCGATATGGTCATCGGGGATCGTCAGGGAATGGCGGATCGGTTCAGGCATGAAGGAACTTTATGGACGGCGTTGGACACGAAAGAGGGAGAATCCCAGGGGCGCAGAGAGCCCAGGCCACGGCCCGGAGCCGAGACAACCCAGCAGCCCCTGTCTGGCGGCTATACTCTCGCGCCTTTCCCGGGCTGAATGCACACTCGGATCGGTTTCAAAATGCTCAGTAATTTTCGCACGCCCCTGCTGATTCTGACCACCGTCGTGGCTCTTGCCCTTGGCGCCTGCGGCGGTAACAAGGCCAAGGAGATCATCGGCAGCGCCGACAAGCTCTACGAAGCCGCCAGGAAGGCTTCGGACAACGGCAACTATCGCGACGCCATCGCCTACTACGAAGCGCTCGAAGCACGCTTCCCGTTCAGCAACCCCGCCAAACAGGGCCAGCTGGACCTGATGTACGCCTACTACCGCAACGCCGAGCCCGAGTCCGCCATCGACCAGGCCGACCAGTTCATCCGCGAAAATCCGGCCCACCCGCGCGTGGACTACGCCTACTACATCAAGGGTCTCGCCCAGTTCGAGCGCAACCCGAACTTCATGGAACGCTGGTTCAACGCCGACCTGTCGATGCGCCCGCCGATCGACGCCCGCAAATCCTTCCAGGCCTTCCAGACGCTGGTGGAACGCTACCCGAACAGCGAATACGCCCCGGACTCCCGCCAGCGCATGATCTTCCTGCGCAACCGCCTCGCCGCGTACGAGGTGTACGTCGCGGACTACTACCTGAAGCGCGGCGCCTATGTCGGCGCCATCAACCGCAGCAAGTACACGATCGAAAACTACGACGGCGCCCCGCAGATGCAGCACGCCCTGATGATCATGTCCGAAAGCTACAAGCGGCTGGGAATGGCCGACCTGGCGGCCGAAACGGACAAGGTGATCCAGACGAACTACGCGGGCGTGTCGCCGGACAGCGTGGGGAAGGTGGGGAAGGAGAAGTGGTGGAAGTTCTGGTAAGGAGGCCAGCTAGCCGGCTAGCCACTAGCAGGTAGCCAGAAGGGAGAGAGGTTCATGGAGGAACCTATGCGTGACCATCGACGGCTCAAGGTGTTCCAGCTTACGGATCGGCTGGTATTGCTCGCGTACAAGCACACCGGATCTTTTCCGCCGCATGAACAGTTTGGGCTCACGAGCCAGATCAGGCGGGCTGCGGTTTCATCAGCAGCCAACATTGTGGAAGGCGCCGCCCGCCATTCGAGCGCAGATTTCCGCCGCCTGCTTCTGATCGCCTACGGCTCAGTCCGAGAGCTGGAATACCACGTCTCCCTCGCAGCACGACTAGGCTACATGGCCCCTGTGGCCACCGCGCAAATCGAAGATCTCGCTTCCCAGTCTGGCCGCGCGCTTCGCGCTCTGATCGAGAAGATCCGCTGACCCTCTGGCTAGCGGCTAGTGGCTAGTGGCTAGCCGGCTAGCTGGCTATCTCGTCCGATACCCCGAAGTAATCGGATAGCGCCAATCCCGACCGAAGGCGCGGTCACTGATTCTGACCCCCGGCGGCGCCTGCCGCCGCTTGTACTCATTCCTCTTCACCATATCCAGCACTCGTCCCACCGTTGCGCGGTCGAAGCCGCGGGCGGTGATTTCGTCGACGGAGAGGTCGTCTTCGATGAAGAGCTCGAGGATGGCGTCGAGGACTTCGTAGGGAGGAAGTGAGTCGGAGTCTTTCTGGTCCGGGCGCAGTTCGGCCGAGGGCGGACGATCGATCACACGCTGTGGGATCGCCTTCGTGTCCGCGGGGGAAATGGCGTTGCGGTAGTTCGCGAGGCGATAGACCAGCATCTTGCTGCAGTCCTTGATCGGCGCGAAGCCGCCGTTCATGTCGCCGTACAGCGTGGCGTAGCCGACGGCCATTTCGCTCTTGTTGCCCGTGGTCACGAGCATGCGGCCGGTCTTGTTCGAGATCGCCATCAGCAGTACGCCGCGGATGCGGGCCTGGATGTTTTCTTCCGTCGTGTCGGGTTCGCGGCCGGTGAATACGTCCTGCAACGCGCCGAGCGTGGCTTCGAACATGCCTTCGATCGAGATGACGTCGTAGCGGACGCCGAGCGTGCGTGCCTGCAGCGCTGCGTCGTCGAGACTCATCTGCGATGTGTAACGGGAAGGCATCATCACTACGTGCACGCGATCGGCGCCGAGCGCATCGACTGCAATCGCAAGCGTGAGCGCTGAATCGACGCCGCCCGACAGGCCGAGGACGACGCCGGGGAAGCGATGCTTTTCGACGTAGTCGCGGACGCCAAGGACCAGCGCACCGTACACGCTCGCCTCTTCGCTGAGTGACGGCTCGATGTGCGCGGAGCGCGGCACGGCCTTGCCGTCGATCAGATCGATGTCGACCGGCGTCAGCCTCTCCACGAATGGTGCGACTCGCTGTACGACTTGGCCCGCGGCGTTCATGACGAACGAGCCGCCATCGAACACCAGTTCGTCCTGGCCGCCAAGCAGGTTCACATAGACAACGGGCAGTGCCGTGTCGCGAACGCGGTCGCGCACGACAGACTCGCGGCGGTCCTGGTACCCAAGCGAATAAGGCGACCCGTTGATGACGACGAGCAACTGGGCGCCGGCAGCTTTCGCCGCGACGGCGGGACGCGGTTCCCAGATGTCTTCGCAGATGAGCAGACCGATACGGATGCCGTTCAGCTCGATGATCTGTGCAGCGTTGCCGTGTTTGAAATACCGCTTCTCATCGAAGACTTTGTAGTTCGGGAGCTCCTGCTTGCGGTAGTTCGCGAGCTGCGCGCCGTCGCGCACGACTGTAGCCGCGTTGTAGATCGCGCCGTCCGCATACTCGGGGTAACCCACCATCGCGGCGATGCCGCGCGTTTCTTCGCGGACGCGCTTCAGCGCCGACTCGACCTGGCGGCGCAGGCCCGTGTGAAACAGCAGATCTTCCGGCGGATAGCCCGACAGGCTCAGCTCCGGCATCAGCACCAGATCGGCCTTCAGCTCATCTCGCGCACGCGCAGCCGCGTCGAGCACGCGCTGGGTGTTGCCGCTCACATCGCCCACGAACAGGTTGAGCTGCGCCAGGGCGATACGGAGGGTGGAGGTAGGCATCGGGAGCTGCAGGGGTGGGGGCGTTGATGATTATTGCCGAACGCCCCGCGGGTTCATACCGGAGAAAACCTCAGGAGGGTCTGCCGCCATCCCCGCACAGGCGGGGATCCATGCCTTGATCCGGATGGATTCCCGCCTGCGCGGGAATGACTGAGTAATCAGACCCCGCCCGGGTTTACTTCTTGCGGGCGACCGGCTTCGGCTTCTTCGCCGGGGCCTTCTTTGCCGCGACCTTGCTGGCTGGAGCCTTCTTGGCTGGGGCCTTTTTGGCTGGAGCCTTCTTCGCCGGAGCTTTCTTGGCAGGCTTCGGAGCCGACTTGGCCTTCGCGCCGCCCTTCGACTTGGCGGCCGTCTTGCCGCCCTTCTTCGCGAGCAGTTCGGCAATGGCCTTGCCGAGATCCGCCGGGCTCTTCACCGTGCGGACGCCGGCGCGCTCGAGCGCCTTGAACTTGTCCGCCGCGGTGCCCTTGCCGCCGGCCACGATCGCGCCCGCGTGGCCCATGCGCTTGCCGGCAGGCGCCGTTACGCCTGCGATGTAGGCAACGACGGGCTTGGTGACGTTCTTGCGAATGAAGTCAGCGGCTGCCTCTTCGTCCGCACCGCCGATCTCGCCGACCATGATGATGCCTTCGGTCTTCGGATCCGCTTCGAAGTGCGCGAGCACGTCGATGAAGTTCATGCCACGCACCGGATCGCCGCCGATACCGACGCAGGTGCTCTGGCCGAGGCCGGCGTTCGTGGTCTGGAACACGGCTTCATACGTGAGCGTGCCGGAGCGCGACACGATGCCGATCTTGCCGGGCTTGTGAATGAAGCCGGGCATGATGCCGATCTTGCATTCTCCCGGCGTGATCACGCCCGGGCAGTTCGGACCGATCAGCAGGCTGCCGTAGCTTGCGAGCGCAGCCTTCACACGCACCATGTCATTCACGGGAATGCCTTCGGTGATGCAGACGATCAGCTCGATGCCCGCGTCGGCAGCTTCGATGATTGCGTCGGCTGCGTACGGCGCCGGCACGTAGATCATGCTGACGGTCGCGCCGGTTTCCTTGACCGCTTCGCGCACGGTGTTGAAAACCGGGAGGCCGAGGTGCTTCTCGCCGCCGCGGCCGGGAGTCACGCCGCCGACGAGCTTCGTGCCGTAGGCGAGACACTGTTCGGAATGAAACGTACCTTGCTTGCCCGTGAAACCCTGGCAGATCACGCGGGTGTTCTTGTCGATGAGGATGGACATTTAAAAACCTTGGCTAACTGGTCAACTGGCAAACTGGCATCTGGCCAGATGAAGAGATGATTGAACCGCCGATCACTTCTTCGCTGCCGCGACGACTTTCTTCGCGGCATCGGTGAGATCAGCTGCGGCGATGATCGCGAGGCCGCTGTCGGCCAGCAGCTTGCGACCTTGCTCTGCGTTGGTGCCTTCGATGCGCACCACGACCGGCACGCTGACGCCGACGTCCTTCACCGCGTGAATGATGCCTTCCGCGATCATGTCGCAGCGGACGATGCCGCCGAAGATGTTCACGAGAATCGCGCGCACATTCTTGTTCGAGAGAATCAGCTTGAAAGCGACCGTGACACGCTCGCGTGTCGCGCCGCCGCCGACGTCGAGGAAGTTCGCCGGCGCGCCGCCGTGCAGCTTCACCAGGTCCATCGTCGCCATCGCGAGGCCGGCGCCGTTCACCATGCACGCGATGTCGCCCTCGAGAGAAACGTAGTTCAGCTCGTGCTGGGCAGCGGCGCGTTCCATCGCATCTTCCTGCGAATCATCGCGCCACGCTGCGAGCTCCTTCTGGCGGAACAGCGCGTTGTCCTCGATGCCGATCTTGGCATCGAGCGCGACGAGCTTGCCGTCGCCGGTGACGATCAGCGGGTTTACTTCGAGGAGGCTCGCGTCCTTGTCGAGGTAGAGCTTGTAGAGTGCCTGCGCGATGTGAATGAACTCATCGATCTGCTTGCCTTCCAGGCCGAGCCCGAAAGCGAGCACGCGGCACTGCGAGGGCTGCAGCCCGGTCGCCGGATGAATGTTCACACGAATGATCTTTTCCGGGGTGTGAGCAGCGACTTCTTCGATGTCCATGCCGCCAGCGGCCGACGCAATGAATGCGATGTGGCCCTTGTCGCGATTCAGCACCAGGCTCAGGTACAGCTCACGGGCGATCTTCGACCCTTCTTCCACGAAGACCTGGTGGATCGGCAGACCTTCTGGTCCAGTCTGGTGCGTGACCAGCTGCTTGCCGAACATCGCCTCGGCGGCTGCCGCGGCCGCTTCCGGGGAGTCCACGAGCTTCACGCCGCCTGCCTTGCCTCGGCCGCCTGCATGAACCTGCGCCTTCACCACCCATTTCGAGCCGCCGATCTTGCGGGCTGCCTCGGCAGCTTCCGCGCCCGTGGAGGCGACCTGCCCGTTCGGCACCGGGATGCCGTAACGCGCGAACAGTTGTTTCGACTGGTATTCGTGCAGATTCATCTTGAATGGGTCTCTCGAGGAGGTTCGTCGGCGGAAAGGCCGCGTATTCTGGAGGAATTCGCCGGTGAAGCAAAGGACGGCCAGGCAGGAACCGATCGGGAGTTCGTGCGCACTGCACGGAAAAATAAGACCTGCGACCCGGTTGGCCGGGCCCCGACGGCGCCTGTGCTAATTTCAGTGGAATGACACTTTCCGGGCCACCCACGACGACCAGCGATTCCACGACCCTGGCATGGCGAGTCCTGGCGCTCGTCAACCTCTTCCGGCTCCTCGTCCCGCTGCTCCTGACCGTTCTTTTCCTGACGATCACCCCGTCTCCCGTCGGTCAGATGCGCCCGGCGATATTCATCGGCGCCGCAACCGCCTACTTCCTCTTCGCCGTCGGCGCGATCTGGAGCATCCGGCGCCGCTCAACACCGATTGATGTTCAGGCCGTCCTGGGTGTGTGCGTCGACGTGGCCATCATCGCGCTGCTCACCTATTCCAGCGGCGGCATGGGCAGCGGGCTCGCCGCGATCCTGGTGCTGCCGATCGGCGCGGCCAGCTTCGTGGTGACGCAGCGGCTCGCATTCATGTTCGCGGCGCTTGCGGCGCTCGCCATGCTGGTCCAGCAGGGCTTCATCGCCCTGCTGGGTCATGGCGATGCCACGGACTTCACTGCGGCGGGCATCGTGGGCGCGCTCATGTTCATCGTCGCACTGGGTGTCGTCCCGCTTTCCACCAGTCTGCGGGAAAGCGAGGAACGGGTCCGGCAGCGTGAGGTCGACGTCGCGAATCTCGCGGAGCTGAATCAGTTCATCGTGCAGCACTTGCGCGAAAGCATCCTCGTCGTCGACGAGAACGACAGCATCAGGCTCATCAATGAATCCGCCGGGCAGCTGCTGAAACGAGGACAAGTCACTCCGGGCACGCTGCTGGGCGAAGTGTCGCCGCGCCTGCTCTATCTGCTCGGCATGTGGCGCAAGCATTCCTATGACTGGCAACTGAGCTCGCTCTCCGTCCTGGCCGCCGACGGCGGCAGCGTGGTCCAGCCGCACTTCGTGTCGCTCGACCAGGCCAGCAAGGGGCCTACGCTGATCTTTCTCGAGGATACGACCCTGATCGCGGAGCGTGTCCAGCAGACGAAGCTCGCGGCGCTGGGCAGGCTCAGCGCCAGCATCGCGCACGAGATCCGCAATCCCGTGGGCGCGATGAGTCACGCGGCCCAGCTCCTTGCGGAAGACCCCTCGCTCACGCCGCAGGAGAAACGCCTGACGGACATCATCACGAGCAACGGCGAGCGCGTCAGCACGATCATCAACAACGTGCTCCAGCTTTCGCGGCGTGACTCGACGCGCCAGGAGCGCATCGGGCTCAATGCCTGGCTGCGCGAATTCCTGACCGAATTCAGACAGACCTCGCAGATCGGCGAAGACGTCCTGCGGTTCAATCCGCTGTCGCGCGATCTGGAAATCAGGGTCGATCCCTCGCACCTGCATCAGCTGATGTGGAACCTGTGCGAGAACGCACTGAAATACGGGCGCGATCCCCTCGGCGGAAGCTCGCTGGAAATACAGACCGGGCGCGTTACCGGGACCGAACGGCCGTATCTCGAGGTCCTGGATCGCGGTCCCGGAATTTCCGCGGCCGACGCCGAAAGGATCTTCGAACCGTTCTTCACGGGCGGCAAGGGAGGCACGGGACTGGGGCTATTCATCGCCCGTGAGCTCGCGCATGCCAACCGCGCGATACTCGTCTACGAGCCGCGTGTGGGCGGTGGTAGTATTTTTCGGCTCGTGTTCGCTGATCCTCAGCGTTGGGAAATGCCTTGAAGAAGCATCGCGCTCTTGTCGTCGACGACGAACCGGACATCCGGGAGCTGCTCAGCATCACGCTCGAGCGCATGAACATCGACGTCGTCACTGCGGGCGACGTCGCGACGGCGACGCGCGAACTGCGCAATGGCGCCTTCGATCTGTGCTTCACGGACATGCGGCTACCGGACGGCGACGGCCTGAACCTCGTCGAATGGATCCAGACCCACAAACCCCATATACCCGTCGCGGTCATCACCGCACACGGCAATGTCGAAACCGCCGTGCGCGCACTGAAGCTCGGCGCGTTCGACTTCATCTCGAAGCCGCTGGATCTCGCGGTGCTGCGCAAGCTGATCGCGGCGACGCTCAAACTGGGCGACAGCAGCGAGAGCACGATCCAGCTCCCGCAGGTGAAGCTGCTCGGCAAGTCAGCGAGGATGGAGCAGCTGCGTGAGCTCATCGAGCGTGTCGCACGCAGCCAGGCGCCGGTGCACATCTACGGCGAGTCCGGCACCGGCAAGGAGCTCGTAGCCCACCTCATTCACGATGCTAGCGCACGTCGCGACGGCCCCTTCGTCCCGGTGAACTGCGGCGCGATTCCCACAGAGCTCATGGAGAGCGAACTGTTCGGCCACAAGAAAGGGGCTTTCACGGGGGCGATCGCCGACAAGCAGGGACTCATTCAGTCCGCCGAGGGCGGGACGCTGTTCCTGGACGAGATCGCCGACCTGCCGCTGCACATGCAGGTCAAGCTGCTGCGCGTCATCCAGGAGAAAAGCGTGCGCCCGGTGGGCGAGTCGCGCGAGATCCCAACCGATATCCGCCTGCTGTCCGCAACGCACAAGAATCTCGCGGCGCTCGTTGCGGAGGGCAAGTTCCGCGAGGACCTGTTCTACCGCGTGAACGTGATCGAAGTGCGAGTGCCGCCGCTGCGCGAACGCCTGGAAGACATCCAGGAACTCGTCGACTCGATCATCGCCAGACTCGGCAAGCAGATCGGCAATGCCGACCTCAGCGTCACCGACAACGCAGTCAAGACGCTCAGCGGTTATCACTTTCCGGGCAACGTCCGCGAGCTGGAGAATGTGCTCGAGCGCGCGGCGACCCTGTGCTCGAATGGAATGATCGATGTCGGCGATCTGCAGCTGCGGCCGAAGGTCGCCGCTGCGGACGTCCCGATCCAGAGCAGTGTCGCCCCCGGCGAAAAACTGGGTGAAGCGCTGGAGGACATCGAACGCGATGCCATCGTTCGAGCCCTGGAGCAGACCCGGTACAACAAGACCAAGGCGGCTGCGCTGCTGGGAATGACGTTCAGGTCGCTGCGGTACAGGATCAAGAAGCTCGGGATCGAGTAATCAGGACGCGCCGATGCCGCTCATGCTTGCATGCCAGCCGAGGGTGAGGTGTCGACCGCAACGGACAGATCTCGCGGCGCTGCCTTGAGAGATCGCCTCACGTGGGATTCGTTCGCGACACTCGCAGTGAGAGTGTCGTACGTTGGCCTCGAGTTCTCGTGCGCAATGGTCGTGGCACGTCTCTACGGAGCGCAGGCGTATGGGATCTACGCCTTCGTCAGTGCCTGCATCGCCGTGCTAGCGATTCCTGCGGCCGGGGGCTTCGATCGACTGATGCTGCGAGACGCGGCTGTGCTGCGTGGGCAGGATCAGCTGCCGAAGCTGCGTGGCTTGCTGCGACTGTCCACACGCCTTTCGTTGGCGATCTCGGTGGGTGTCGCACTGCTCGTTGCGGTGACGAGTCTGCTGCTCGACAGGACCCATCCGCAAATTGCAGCTGGCCTGCGGATCGGATCTCTCGCGTTGCCCCTGGTGGCCTACGCCAGAATCAGGCAGGCGGCCATCCAGGGCCTCGGTCGTGTGGTGGTCGGCCAGATCCCGGAAACCCTCGTTCAGCCGATCGCATTGCTGCTCCTGCTGGTATTGCCCGCCTCATTGACGCTCGTGGGCGATAGTATCCCCGTGCTCGCGTACATCGCCGCCGTCGGCATTGCATGCGTAGCTGGCGTGGCCATCCTGCGGCGTGTCCTGCCGTCAGGCGATGCAGCTGCATCCGCGCAGCCCGGTTCCATGGAGATGCTGATTCGCGGCCTGCCGTTCGTCTGGATGCTGGGCATGAATACGCTGCTGACCTACGCAGACGTCATCGTTCTCGGCCTGCTCAGCGAGCCGTCCAGCGCCGGCATCTATCGCGTCGCGAGCAACGCAGCGATGCTCGTCGCGTTTCCGCTCACCGCAGTGAACATGGCTGCGGCGCCACAAATCGCCAGACTGTTTGCGCAAGATGACCATGCGGGGCTGCAAAGGGTGGCGACCCGGGCCGCAAGGCAGGTCCTCGCGGCATCGATCTGCGTCGCGGTTGCCCTGACGATATTCGGTCGGGAGCTGCTGGGACTCTTCGGCGCCCCGTTCGTCAATGCCTATCCGGCACTCGCCATCCTGTCCGTCGCTTACGTGATCAACGCAGCAGCCGGAACCTCGGGATACCTGCTGATCATGACTCGCCATGAGAAGGCGGCTGCGCTCTGCTTTGCGATCGCGGGCGTACTCAACGTCGTCGGCAACTTGATCCTGATCCCCTACTGGGGTGTGACCGGAGCGGCGGTCGCCACCGCCTTCAGCCTCGCGGTCCTGAGTGCGGGCCTGGCACTGACCGTGCGGCGAAAAATGGGACTGCATCCCACAGCGTTCTCGAAGGCGGCGATAGACTAGGCGCCTATGACACGATCATTCCGACTCTGAAGGCAGGCATCGCATGAATCCGGCTCGGTTGCTCCGACAGATCTGGTTGGGACTGGCGGCAAAGTCCTCCGCAGACTACTGGGAACGGCGGTACGCCGGCGGATTGAATTCAGGTGCCGGTTCCTACGGTCATCTGGCCGAGTTCAAGGCCGGTGTCCTGAATGAGTTCGTAGCAACTCGAGCCGTGACGGACGTGATGGAATTCGGCTGCGGGGATGGCAATCAACTCACCTTGGCACGCTATCCGAAGTACGTCGGCCTCGATGTCTCGGCGACTGCCATTGATCTGTGCCGCCAGCGGTTCGCCAATGACTCATCCAAATCGTTCCTGCAATACGACCCCGTCAGAACCGTCAACCTGCCGGGCATGCTCACCGCCGACCTCACGATGTCGCTGGATGTGATCTACCACCTGCTGGAGGACTCGGTCTACGAGATGTACCTGCAGCATCTCTTCACGACCGCACGTCGCTTCGTGATCGTCTACTCTTCGGATACGGACGCGCGCCATCCGTCGCGTCACGTGCGCCATCATCCGTTCACGCTCGACGTGGCGAAGGCCTTTCCTCAGTTCCGCCTGATACAGCGACTGGAGAATCCGCATCGTGACGACACATTTGCGGATTTCTACTTCTACGAACGGTCGCAGTCCTGACGCGATGGCTGTCGCATCGACAACGTGAATTCCCGCGCGAAAGCTCGAGCGGATTTGCCGCGCGTGTAGCCGTCGAGAACCAGCTGACGACCTGCCCTTCGCAGCCTGTCCGCTAGCTCGGGCTCGTTGCACAGGCGGACGATGGCGTCGGCGATCTGACTTGGCGAGCGCTCGTCCACCAGTAACCCGGTTTCCTCCTGGCGCACGGTGTCGATGATGCCGCCGGACGCAGTAGCGACGACCGGCACTCCTGCGAGCATCGCCTCGAGAAAGACGAGCCCCTGCGCCTCCACCCAGCCATCGCTGGAGCGTCGCGATGGTCCGACGAAGATATCTCCTGCCGCGAGGTGGGCGCGCACTTCAGCGTGCGGCACCCAGCCAGTCAGGTGCACTCGATCGGCGATTCCCAGCTGTTGAGCTAGTGTCTCGAGTGCGGGCCTCGCCGGTCCCTCCCCCATCACCAGCGCCGTGACGTGCGGCAACCGATCGACCACCGTCGCTATGGCGTGCAGCAGATCGTCTACGCCCTTCTCGTCGACCAGCCGACCGACGAACACGACGAGAGGCCCGTCATCGCGCCTGTACCGGGCGCGTATCGCTCGAACCCTCACAGCCAGTGCGTCCGCATCGTGCTCCGAGACACCGATGGGAATCTGCACGAGTCTCGCGGGACGGGCGATTCTCTCTACCGCTGCCGCCGTCGCCGAGCTGTTGACGGTCACTGCATCGCTGAATCGAAGCGCTAGCTTCTTGCACATCCTGAGCACACCGCTCTGAAGCGCGAACACATCCCCGCCATGGATCGTCGCAACATGCGGCACGCGCAGCAGCCGGGAGACGATACCGGCCGTGAATCCCTGCGGCAGCAGCCAGTGCGAATGGATGACATCGAATCGGCCGCGAATCACCTCGCTCAGGATCGCCAGTCCCTCGCATATCACGAAGGGGATCACGCGCAACAGGTTGAGCCAGTCGCGCCGGAGATTGATCAGTGCACCGCCGTTGTAGCAGAGGACTTGCTGGGACTGCGGCCACATGTACCGGAAGCGCCGGATGCTGACGCCGTCGATCGTTTCATCGCGCAATGCTCCGGGCGCATGCGGCGCGAGCACTCTGACGTGCCACCCGAGTGATATGAGGTCCTGCGCGATGTGCAGCACGAACGGCGTCGTGCTGTCGCCGGGCCACCGAGGAAAATTCGACGTGACGAGCAGAACCCGACCGGGTGGCGCCGCGGAATCCGCTGCGCCCCGCTGCATCGGATCGACATCCGCGGGCATCACGATCCGCCTGGCTTCGTGGCAACTGCGATAACGCCCACGGGCATGAGACGCGGACGATCCAGAAGATCGTCGACGGTGGCGCTCAGCCATGAAAGCGGCGCATTCAACGCCAGCGTCACCGGCCCCACCAAGGGCAGCCCGACGAACAGACCCGGGAAGAAGAAGCTCAGCTGGTGATGCAGGAAGGCTGCAATGCCCCCGTAGGTACGCACGGAGATGCCGGTGAACGAAGCATCCTCGAGCAGCGCCGCCATCCCTTCCTGCGTGAACCGAAAATAGTCGTGGGGCAGCTCGTGCCTGCGGCTGAGATGCGGAGCCGAGATGATCAGCTTCCCGCCCGGCTTCAGGACGCGGTGGAACTCTGCAATTGCCGCCCAGGGCCGCCGTACGTGTTCGAGAACCTGATGGCACACGACCGTGTCGTAGCGCGCATCAGGCACGGCAGGCATGTTGGTGACGTCACCGATCCACGTGGGATGCGATTCACCGCGCGGCGCGATATCGATGGACTCATAGCCGCTGGCGGATCGAAGAACGGTTTGCTTCCAGGATTCACGGCCCGAACCTGCGTCGAGAGCGAGGCCCGAGCAATGCTGTTGCATCACCTCTCTGGAGGCTCGCCATAGCGCGTATGTGGTGCCGGAGAACAGACGGTTCTCCCACGTGGCAGCGTCGGCCGCGCGATCCAGGAATGCTTCGCGCCCGTGCTTGAGATGCGTCGTCAGGTTCATCTTGAATCGCGACGCTGCATGTCTGCAGAACGCCGGCGGCTGGCGATCCGGGAAATCACTCGCACGGCCTCGACGCATCGTGGCTACCCGAAACGATCTCCGCTTTCAGCAGCCTCATCCGCACTTCTTCCAGCAGCACGCGATTGGCGGCAACCAGATCGGCGACGATGCCCGCCCCGAACACTACCATTGCCGTGACGATCAGGATCGACGACAGGATCAACGATTGAACGTGTCCGTCGCCCTGGCCCTGCAGGTACTTCCACAGAAAGCGGGCCCCCACCAGCACGCCGGGAATCAGGAAGAGGCTGCCGACCCACATGAAGAATCGCAGCGGCTTATAGAGAACGAAGATCCGGACGATCGTGAATATCGACCGCCGGACATACGAGGACATGCTCTTCACCAGGCGCGAGGGCCGGGTGGCGCCATTCACGCGGATCGGGACCGACGTGATCGCGATACCCTTGCGACCTGCCTGGATGATGGTTTCGAGCGTGTACGTGTAGTTGTTGAAGACGTTCAACCGCAGCGCCGCATCCCGGTGAATCGCGCGGAAGCCGCTCGGAGCGTCGGGGATCTCCGTGTCGCTCGCGATTTTCACGACCGCGCTCCCCAACCGCTGCAGCATCTTCTTCAGCGGCGAGAACTCGGTGATCGCCGAAATCGGCCGTGCTCCAATGACGATCTGTGCCTGGCCGGCAAGAATGGGGCGCACCAGATCATCGATGCCTGCTGCGTCGTACTGATTGTCAGCATCGGTGTTGACGATGACGTCGGCGCCTGCCTTCAGGGCAGCCTCGAGTCCCGCGAGAAACGCCCGGGCCAGACCCTGGTTGCTCGACAGCGAGACGATGTGTTCGACGCCGTGCTGACGGGCAACCTTCACGGTATCGTCTTTCGATCCGTCATCGATGATCAGCCGCTCGACGACATCGAAGCCCGCAACGGAGCGGGGCAGAGCGTCCAGTGTCAGGCCAAGCGTGCCCTCTTCGTTGTAACAAGGAATCTGGATGATCAGCTTACGCACGTGCTCTCCTAGTCCCGGCAAGGTAAGCGCTCTTAAGCCCTGAATCTGAGAACCATACCCCGTTTTAGCTTCCATAACGCACCTACCCTGACTGCCGGAACCGATCCTCGACGCATCCATGAATCACCCTTCCGAAGCTCTTGCGGCGACCGGCCCGCGCGCCGATGCTGCGCCGGCCCCGATGATGACGCGGGTCATCGCGGCGTGCATCGGTCTCGCTGCATGCGTCCTGTTGCTGGGCAAGGTGGCACTGACTCGCCGGATCAACATCAACTGGGACGAGTTCAATTTCCTGTCGCATGTCCACGAACTGACCCGCGGCGAACTGACTCTGCTGTTGCAGGGCGCTTACACCCACCTGTTCGCATGGCTCGTGAGGATCGGCGACGACGAGATCGCACAGATTCTTGCTGCCAGGACCGTGATGGCTGCCCTGCTCATCCTGACGGCGTTCCTCATCTGGAAGCTGGCGGCGCGATGGCTCGGGTCCGTGGCGGCACTCATCGCTCCCCTGTGCTACCTGTCGATGTCGCCCATCATCAAGCATGGAGCGTCGTTCCGTTACGACTCGTTGATGGCGCCGCTGCTGGTCGCGGCCTTGCTGTTCCTCACCTCGTCTGCGACGCAGATCAGGCGCGGCATAGCAGTCGGCCTCTGTCTTGGTGCATCCGCAGCTGTCAGCGTCAAGGCCGCGCTCTCGATCCCGCTCGTCGGTGCACTGCTGGTCGTCGTCGAATTGCAGCGCAGTCAGCCGCAGCCAATACGGCGCATCCTGATGCTGGCTGCGACCTCCGGTGCGGTGGCCGTCGGCACCGCACTGCTCCTCGTGTCGCTGCATTCGCTGTCGCTCGCCGAAACCTCTCACCACGCAACTGAATACGTCGCGGGCACCGCGCAGAAGACGCTGCTGGACGTTCCATTCTTCCCGCGCGCAAGCGTCTACTACGAAACGCGGTACGAGGATCGCCTCGCCTGGTGGCTGATCTATGGCGGGCTCATAGCCGCGCTGTTGCAACGTCGCTATTGGCAGACCGCGACGCTGGCACTGTCGTTGACTCCAATCCTGTTCTACCGCAACGCATTCCCTTACTACTATGTCGTGATGCTTGCACCCGCTTGTGTACTGGCGGGAGTGGCAGCAGAAACGCTCACGGGGATCGCAGCCAGGCATGCCAAGGCTGTCCTGGCCTACTCGCTGGTTGCGGCGCTGGGGTTCGGGCTATTCGTCAAAGGGATACTGCAGGGTATGCAGCTGCACCACGACCAGATCCGGCATCAGCACGCAGTGGTCGCGGCGGTTCACCAGATATTTCCTGATCCCGTTCCCTATATCGATCACAGCGGCATGATCAGCAGCTTCCCCAAGATCAACTTCTTCATGAGCAGCTGGGGACTCAGCGACTACCGCGACAGGCGTGCCGGATTCATGAAGCCGGCGATGTCGCGGCACCAGCCACCTCTGCTGCTCGCAAACCGTCCCGTACTCGACCCAGCCTCCGGCGCATCCTCATGGTTGCTGCCCGAGGACCGGCAGCTGATCGAGCAGTTCTACCTCAGCTATTGGGGACCCATCAAAGTGGCCGGCGCCAACATTCATCCGGCGACGACGCAGACGCAGGTTGCCCTGCCCTTCCCTGGCCGCTACCGGCTGGAGAGTCGCTCGCCACTGATCGTCGACGGCAAGCTACGCTCCGGGAACGATGTCCTTCAGTTCACCGGTTCGACGGTTGCCGTAGCTTGCGCCGCCGATCAGCCTTGCGACAGCGAAGCGCGCTTCATCATCGCCGCCGCCCGTCCGGCGCCGTCCACAGATGCTCCGATGGGTTCGCTGTACTCCGGACTCTAGAAAGCACCATCAAGTTCGGCGCCGTATTCTCGTTGCAGCGCTGTCCACAGCGAGTAGGTACTGCCTTCCTCGCTCGTGGGGGCACTCCTGAGCTCGCGGACAGCACCCGTGCGCTGATCCACCAGAACGTAGCGCCGCTGGCCCTGCTCCCACACCGTCGCGAGTATCCGTCGATCCTGGATCGCGGCACGCTCCTTCTCGCGCAGCAACGCGGGCAGCGCGTCCGGTCGCACCGTGATCCGGCCACTTTCCGGGTCGATCATGTACTTGTGCACGCCTTCACCCGCGACTTTGTCCGTATCGACCGTGCCGCGATTGTTGAATCCGACGACATAGCCGCTTTCGATGAAGCGCACGCGCGAAGCGGCGTCGATCGGGGCATCGGCCGACTTCAGCACGTTGCTCCAGTCACTCCCGTCGCGCCTGGTCTCATCCGCGATTCCGGTCAACCCGATCAACGTCGGCGCGATGTCCTCGAGAGAACCAGGCACATCCGGAAGGACGACTCCGGAACCGCGCCCTAGCGCCGAACGGCCGAAGCCTCGCATGCCCAGCACGACCTGATTCTGGTAGGGACTGAGCACGCTGTTCCCATGTCCCCACATCGCAACGCTGAGCCCCCGCACGGCTTCTTTCGATTCCTTGCTGAAGAGCAGATTGTCCCGCGCCAGGCCGAGGCCCTCGCCGTGATCGGAAAGCACCAGGACGATCGCGTTCCTGAGGACACCCGAGCTTTCGAGCGCATCCACCAGGGCACCGAACTGCCTGTCGGCCTCGATCACCGAGGCGCCATATTGATAACGCGTATCCGACAGCCGCGAGAATCCGCCGTCGGCATCGTCCTGGGCCCAGGTGTAGGGCCAGTGAGGCAGCGCCAGATGGACCGCGAGGAACAGGGGGCGATCGCTGGAACCATCATCGAGCGCAGAGGTCACCCTATCGACGAACGAATCAGGGTCGTAGGTGACCGCGGCCGCGCGATTCGCGTGAGTCTCTGGAAACAGGATCTCACCAACGTCGTTGTTGGCGACGAGGTTGGCCAGCGGCATGTCATTCGCTGCACCGAGCAGGAAATCCGAAACACCCATTGGCGGGCTGAGGATCTCGTCGAAACCGAAACGTTGATCGATATTGCTGAAGCGCACTTCGTCGGTTCCGTACACGGTTCGATATCCGGCGCGGCGGAACGCATGAGCAACCGAAGCATCGAGCGTCGCCTGCTTCACCGCGAACAAATTTTCCCGGACTTCATTCGTCCTGGGGGACTGTCCGCTGAGAATCGATACCCATGCTGGGAACGTGCGACCCACCGGCGTCACGCAGTCGGCAATCAGCACACCCTCCTGGAGGAAGGCATCGATGTTGGGGGTCATGCCCGGCTGCTGGCCACCGACTCCAATGTAGTCGGCACGCAGCGAATCGACCCCGATGATGATGATGTTCGGCTGGCTGAGAGATGCCTCGCCGTTGGCCACCGCCTCGGAGCGCAGCCAGCTCATCGTTGCGGCGCAGACGGCGACCAGGACACCCCAGACGATGATTCGCGGCCCGAAGCGTCTGAATGCGGCGCTGCGCGCCAGATTCCTCCATACGACGACTGCGACCGCCGCCAGCAGGACGCTGGTGGCGAATGCAGCAAGCCCTGAATAGAAATCGTGTGGAATCAGCTCGCAGCACACGACGCGAGATGTCACCGAATCCGGGAAGCGGTCGATGTTGAGCAGCACCAGCCAGGCCGCACCCGCCAGGCCCCATGTGAGCACCCAGCGCGTGCGTTGCCACGCTAATTGCGGCAGTGCACGCTCGGATACCAGCGCCAGCAACCACACGACGCATCCGAAGAAAATGTGCAGCATCAGCTGCGCCGCCGCGAAACCGGCGAACCGCCAGTAAAGAGCGCCACCCAGTCGCTGTCCCAGCAGCCACTCCGCGACGCGAGGAGGCACCAGTTGCTGCGCGCCGAAGAACGCGATTGCTGCTGCGCCCAGACCGAAGCCGACGCCGAGGAGCACTGCAAGCGGCAGTCCGTCGAAGGACACTGTCTCGCGAATGCGTTTGCGTGCGTCGGTGAACATAAGACGATGGATGCTATATCAGCCCGAATCACGACCCTCGACCGCGACTTCAGAACCTTGCATTCGCTCACACGTCGCGGCGCAGGCGCGTCGGGGCTGTGTGACGCGTTGCTCGTTCCTGCCTCTTCGATTTAGAGGAGGGAAAATCGCTCTGGTATAAGCAGCTTCTGTCAAATCCAGCGGAAGCGAGCATGTCCCCTGCAGAGCGCCCGAGCATGTCCTGGCGAAAAGCTTTCTGGCTCGCCGTCGGATTGAGCCTGCTGCTGCTGCTCGTATCGTTCGCACGGATCATCACCGGCTACGGTTACGTCTTCACCGGTGGAGACAAGGTATTGAGCTCCGTCGTCGACGTCCCGTTGCTGGGGACCCGACTGGGCTGGGACATCGCCTGGTTCATCACAGCAACGCTCCTCGTTCATCTCGCTTTCGCAGGGCTTACATGCCTCCTGGCAAAGCTCACCGAGCTCTCCGGAGGAAGCCGCGTGGGAAGTCGGGCGACATTGGTCCTTGGTTGGTTCCTGCTGCTTTCGATCGGCGCCTTCGTGGCCAACGCTTACTACTATCCTTGGTCGACGCTCGGGGAATATTTCGGGGACATCGTAAGCACGCGCGTGCTGGGTGCGCCCGTCGCCGCATATGCCCTCGTCGCTATCGGCATCCTCATGGTCGCAGCGACCGCGCCGGCGACCGTCAGGGGTCTGCGATCCGCGAGATTGCCGTCGATGGTCACAAGTATCGCCGTGGTCGGCGCACTCGGCGTCGCCATAACGATCTCGGCGTTGCTGTCAGGCTCGAAAGATGCGCGCGCCATCCCCAATCCCACCAAGCCCAATGTGATTCTGATCGGCGTCGATTCCCTGCGTCCGGACTTCACGGTGGTCGGCGGCGACCACGCTCACGCACCGAACATCAACAAATTCATCCGCGGCGCCCGGGTATTCAGCGACGTCACGACACCGCTCGCCCGCACCTTTCCTTCATGGATGTCGATTCTCACGGGCCGGCATCCGCACGATACCGGCGCACTGATGAATCTGACTCGCCGCGGCAGTATCGAAGCGTCGCCCACGCTTGCAGAAGTTTTCCGCGGGCAGGGATATCGAAGCATCTTCGCCATCGACGAAACACGCTTCGCGAACATCGACCAGTCCTATGGTTTCGACCAGGTCATCACGCCTCCGATGGGGGCCGCGGATTTCCTGCTTGGAACCCTGAACGACACGCTGCTTTCCAACCTGGTCTCGAGAACGCCATTCGGCAGCTTCTTCTTTCCGCATGCGTCGGCCAATCGCGCGGCTGCCCACGTCTACTACCCGGGCGATTTCGTCGACCGGCTGGAGAACGAACTGGAATTCCCGCAGCCGACCTTCCTGGCGGTGCATCTCACGCTGCCACACTATCCGTACTACTGGGCTACGGCGCCGCTGCACAAGGAAGACGGGTCGAATCATCACGGCCAGACGCTGTATCCGGAAACCGTTCGACACGCCGACGGACAGGTCGGTGCCCTGTTCGAACTGCTTGAGTCGCGTGGCGCGCTCGAGAACGCGATCGTGGTCATCCTGTCGGACCATGGTGAAGGACTGGGGCGGCCCGAGGACGTGCTGATCACGACGGAGCAGCGTAAGGTCGACGACTACTCGATTCCCGCGAGGAGCAACGGCCACGGGACGAGCGTGCTGAGTCCTCCTCAGTACCAGGTTCTTCTGGCGATACGAGGCTACGGTGCCGCCCAGATAGCGAAGCTGCCGCCGGCGGCTTCCGATGTGCCTGCATCGCTGGAAGATCTGATGCCGACACTGCTCGGCATCACGGGCGTCAACGTGCCCGGCTACAAATCGACCGGCCGGTCGCTGGTACCGGAGCTGATGGGCGACCCGCCGGCGCCCGGCTCCATGGAGCGCATCCGCTTCACGGAGAGCGAATTCAATCCGCCTGCGCTCCTGGCGGGCTTCCAGGCCGAAAAGGAACTCGCGCGCCAGGCGGCCAAGTTCTATCGCGTCGATCCGGAATCCGGACTTCTGTCATTGCGGGAGGAACTGCTGGCCGAAGCCATGGCGAATCGCGAATATGCAGCGATCGGGAGCAAGCATGTGCTTGCTGCAATCCCCGAAGTCCTCGAGAACCACGCCACCAGCTATCGCTACGTGCTGGTCAATCGCGACCGAACGCAGGTACGCCTGCTGGCAGATCGGAGCGCATCCGTGCAGGCCGGCGAGGACGTCGTCCAGCTATGGGATGCGCTGGACCGGCGCTTCCGGCTGGAAGCCAGCCTGGCCGCGCCGCCTGCGCTGGCAACTGTCGCCCCGCACTGACGCGAAGTGACAAATTCCGACCGGTATGGACAGACAGCGGCAGGTAAACCGGCCGCCAGCTTCTGACAAATGGGAGAAATGACACGCTAAATCAACGCCTTATCCATGCCCCATCCCTGTGGCATACCCGTTGCATCTATGCCCAGCAACCGGCCCCGAGCCGTTCGAGATTTCATTGTTCTACTGTTGAGGAGAATCGCATGCTGAAGACTGCACAGAAGGGTTTCACCCTGATCGAACTGATGATCGTGGTCGCGATCATCGGCATCCTGGCTGCCATCGCTATCCCGGCCTACCAGGACTACACGATCCGCTCGCAGATCACGGAAGGTCTGAACCTCGCATCCGACCTGAAGGCTGGCGTTGCCGAATACCAGGCGCAGACTGGCGACTGGCCGGAACTCGCCCAGATCATCGGCTCCAGCGGCACCGCTGCGTCGAAGGCTGGCAAGTACGTGCAGGGCATCGACGTGGCTGAGGGCGTGGTCACGATCACGTACGGCAACCAGGCGAACAACCGCATCGTCGGTCAGACCCTGTCGCTCAACCCGGGCACGAACACCAACGGCGACGTGATCTGGGTCTGCGGCAACGCGAACCCCCCGGGCGGCGTCAGCGGCTTCTCGGGCCCGGCTGCTGGTTCGACCTCGGTTCTGGACAAGTACCTGCCGGCTTCTTGCCGCAACGGCTTCGGCAGCTAATCCAAGCTGCTTCGCAGGATGCGAAACGGAGGCCCCTCTTGCGAGGGGCCTCTTTTTTTTGGGGCCGGGGAAATCCCCTACCGAGCCGAATGCTGACGACGTTCCAGGTGTGACAGATTTCGCGTTGCCGTCCCGGCCAATCAGGGACAATGCTTACTGATTTGACATTTGCTCGCCGCGCACCCGATGAGCAAGACTAACCATGGGCATGTAACCAGCAGCGATTCCGGACGACGATGGCCGACAACCTTTCAGCAGCGACTACCGCCAGGCTGACCCTGCAAGGTCTGCCGTTGCGCCTCATCCAGGACGGGCTCCTGGAAGAGAAGGCCATGGTGCAGGCGTTGCAGGCAGCCAAAGAGGCCAACACGAACCTGGTTTCGCACCTGGTTGCGAACAACCTGGCCGACGCCCGCGAGATTGCGATTGCCGCTTCGCAGGAGTTCGGCGTTCCGATGGTGGATCTGGAAGCGATCCAGCTCGATCTCGAAACCGTCAAGCTCGTCTCCGACAAGCTGCTGGCCAAGCACCGCGTGCTGCCGCTCATCAAGCGCGGCAAGCGACTCTTCGTGGCGGTCTCCGACCCCACCAATCTGCATGCGCTCGACGAGATCAAGTTTCAGACGGGCCTGTCCGTCGAAGCGGTCGTCGCCGAGGAAGACAAGCTGCAGAGGATTGCCAGCAAGGCGATCGAGCAGGCCGACACGCAGATGTCCCAGCTCACCGACGACGAAGGACTCGATCTCGAGAACCTCGACGTCACGGGCGGTGACGACGAGCTCGAAGGCGATGCGATTGCGCGCGACGATGTCGAAGACGCTCCGATCGTCCGCTTCGTGAACAAGGTGCTGCTCGATGCGATCAAGAAAGGCGCGTCGGACATCCATTTCGAACCCTACGAGAAGACTTACCGCATTCGTCTGCGCCTGGACGGCTATCTGAAGGAACTCGCTGTTCCTCCGGTCCAGCTCGCCGGCAAGCTCGCGGCCCGCATCAAGGTCATGTCCCGCCTCGACATCGCGGAACGCCGCGTGCCGCAGGACGGCCGCATCAAGATGCGAATCTCGAAGAATCGCGCGATCGACTTCCGCGTCAGTACCTGCCCGACCCTGTTCGGCGAAAAGATCGTGGCGCGTATCCTGGATCCGTCGAGCGCCATGCTGGGCATCGATGCCCTCGGCTACGAGCCAGCCCAGAAGGACCTGTATATGAAGGCCCTGGCTCAGCCGCACGGCATGATCCTGGTCACAGGCCCGACCGGCAGCGGCAAGACCGTGTCGCTATACACCGGTCTGAACATCCTCAACAAGGAAGACACGAACATCTCGACCGCGGAAGACCCGGCCGAAATCAATCTGCCCGGCGTCAACCAGGTGAACGTGAACCCGAAGGTCGGCCTCACGTTCGCAGGCGCGCTGCGCGCGTTCCTTCGTCAGGATCCGGACGTCATCATGGTCGGCGAAATTCGCGACCTCGAGACGGCCGAAATCGCCATCAAGGCGGCGCAGACCGGTCACCTGGTTCTCTCGACCCTGCACACGAACGATGCCCCGAAGACGCTGACGCGTCTCGTCGACATGGGCGTCAAGCCGTACGCGATCGCAACGTCGGTCTCGCTGATCATTGCTCAACGCCTCGCCCGCAAGCTGTGCAACAGCTGCAAAGAGCCCGTCGAGATGTCGCGCGACGCCTTGCTGAAGGAAGGGTTCACCGACGAGGAGATCTCGGCAGGCGTCAAGGTCTATCGTCCTGTCGGCTGCGGCTCGTGCACCGACGGCTACAAGGGACGAACCGGCCTCTATCAGGTCATGCCGGTTTCCGAGGAAATCCAGCGCATCATTCTCCAGGACGGCAACGCGGTCGACATCGCCGCACAGTCCGCCAAGGAAGGGATCTGGGATCTGCGGCGCTCCGGCCTGTCGAAGGTCAAGGCGGGCATCACCAGCCTCGACGAACTGAACCAGTGCACCACGGAATGATCGTGGGCCGGGTGAGTCTGTTCCGAAACAACCGCTAACCGCTTAACCGCCACTCCAGGTATTCACCATGGCTCAAGTTGCCTCATCGCAGCAGTTGCCCTACGTCTGGGAAGGCACAGACAAGAAGGGAAAGAAGATCAAGGGCAAGATGCTTGCCGTGTCGGAGGCCGCGGTCAAGGCGGATCTGCGGCGCCAGGGCGTCCTCGCGAAGAGGGTCCGCAAGGAAGTGCAGCTCTTCAAGAGCGGCAAGAAGGTCAACGCCGAAGACATCGCGCTCTTCGCGCGCCAGCTCGCGACCATGCTGCAAGCGGGTATTCCCATGGTGCAGTGCTTCGACATCATCGGCAACGGACACGACAAGCCGTCGATGCAGAAGCTGGTGCTCGCGATCAAGTCGGACGTCGAAGCGGGCACCACCCTGCACGAGTCGCTGGCAAAGCATCCGTTGTACTTTGACGATCTCTTCGTGAACCTGGTCGAAGCCGGCGAGCATGCCGGTGCGCTCGAGACGCTGCTCGACAAGGTTGCCACCTACAAGGAAAAGACCGAAGCGCTGAAGAAGAAGATCAAGAAGGCATTGTTCTATCCGACCGCGGTGCTCGCGGTCGCCGTGATCGTGACGATCATCCTTCTGATTTTCGTGATCCCGCAGTTCGAATCGCTCTTCAAGGGATTCGGTGCCGACCTGCCGGCGTTCACTCAGATGGTCATCGACATGTCCCGGTTCATTCAGGCTCAGGGGTGGTGGATGGCTATTGCGGCCGGCGGCGCCGGATATGCGTTCTTCTACTTCAAGAAGCGCTCGCGCCCGATGCGACGCGCATTGGATCGCATGATGCTGAAGGCGCCGGTGGTTGGCCCGATCATGGTGAAAGCCTGTATTGCACGCTACTCGCGGACGCTGTCAACCATGTTCGCCGCCGGTGTTCCTCTCGTCGAAGCGCTCACCTCGGTGGCCGGCGCCACGGGCAATATCGTTTACGAGGAAGCGACCCTGCGGATTCGCGACGAAGTCTCGACTGGCATGCGCTTGCAGCGCTGCATGGAGAGCACCGGACTGTTCCCGAACATGGTCATCCAGATGATCGCCGTGGGCGAAGAATCCGGCTCGCTCGACCAGATGGCATCGAAGGTCGCGGACTTCTACGAAGCGGACGTGGACGCCGCGGTCGACGCGATGAGCAGCTTGCTGGAACCGCTGATCATGGCGATCCTCGGCGTGCTGGTCGGCGGCATGGTCATCGCGATGTACCTGCCGATCTTCAAGCTCGGCGCGGTGGTGTGATTCGCGCCGCAGACAACTGAACAGGCATGGGGACAAACGCCGCGCACCGCGCGGCGTTTTCTTTCCGGTGCGACAAATCGTGCTGCATTCGACCGTCACGCGGCCGGCCTGCTCCTAGAATCCCTTTACGGCAACGCAAACCCCAAGAGCACTACCGATGCAGCACGTATTGGATCTGCTGATCTATGGCCTGACCACGTCGAGCGCGACCTGGATCGGGCTGGTGTTCGTCTTCGGGCTGATGATCGGCAGCTTCCTCAACGTCGTCATTCACCGCGTGCCGATCATGCTCGACCGCGAGTGGAAGGATCAGGCGCGACAGATCCTCACGGACGACAAGGATCCGCAGCTCAAGCCCGACGCGCAGCCGAATTCCCAGTCGCAGTACAACCTCTTCGTCCCCCGCTCCGCCTGTCCCAAGTGCGGCGCGCTGATCACCGCAAGCCAGAACATCCCTGTCATCAGCTACCTGTTCCTCAAGGGCAAGTGCGCAAAGTGCGGCACGAAGATCTCGCCGCGCTATCCCGTGGTCGAGCTCGCGACCGCGGTCCTGTCTGCCGCTGTCGCCTGGAAGTTCGGCTTTCACTGGTACGCAGGCGCGGCGTTGCTGCTCACCTGGTTCCTGGTCGCACTGACCGTCATCGATTTCGATACGCAGCTGCTGCCCGACAACATGACGCTTCCGCTGGTCTGGATCGGGCTCGTGATCAGCCTGGCCCCGGCTGATCCCCGGATCGGGCTGCCCGTCGATGCGCACTCGAGCATCATCGGCGCGGTCGCCGGCTATCTCAGCCTCTGGAGCGTTTACTGGGCCTTCAAGCTGTTCACCGGCAAGGAGGGCATGGGCTACGGCGACTTCAAGCTGTTCGCCGCGCTCGGCGCCTGGCTCGGCTGGAAGATGCTGCCGCTGATCATCCTGCTGTCTGCATTCACCGGCGCGGCAGTCGGCATCGCGCTGATCGTGGTGCGCGGGCGAGACCGGAACATTCCGATCCCCTTCGGCCCGTATCTCGCGGCCGCTGGCTGGATTGCGCTCATGTGGGGCGATCAGATCATCGGTACATATCTGCACATGAGCGGGTTCGGTCCCAGGATGTAGACTCCAGGCCATGAGCAGGCCCGTTCTCATCGCACTGACCGGCGGCATCGCCAGCGGAAAATCGGCGGTCGCACAGCTGTTCGCGGATCTCGACGTGCCGGTCCTCGACACGGACCAGATCGCACGCGACATCGTCGAGCCGGGCATGCCGGCATTCGCGGAGATCGTCGCGACGTTCGGACGCGATGTGCTCGACGCATCGGGCCGACTCGACCGGCGCCGGCTCAGGGACAAGGTTTTCGCCGATCCCTCCCTGAGGCAGCAACTCGAAGCGATCACTCACCCCGCGATTCGTGCCGAGCTCGCGCGCCGGGCCGAGGCCGCCGGCGGGCTCTACCAGATCCACGTGATCCCTCTGCTCGTCGAAGGCGGTCGTTCGGGCCTCTACGATCGCGTGCTCGTGGTCGATTGCCCCGAGGAGCAGCAGGTCCAGCGGCTCATGGAGCGCGATGGGTCCTCCGCCGAGCAGGCACAGCAGATCCTCGCCGCTCAGGCGAGTCGTGAAGATCGACTCGATGCCGCCGACGATGTCATCGTCAACACGGGAACACTCGCCGACCTCGAGCAGTTTGTACTGACTCTGCACCGCAACTACGAGCGCCTTGCGGACAACTGAGTGAGCTTCCGCGGGCCGCAGCGCTTCCCTCATGCGCATGAGTGCAGCACAATCCACCGATGACCTCGGCAGACGCAACTCAGGCCAGCGTGACCGTCTATGAGCAACCGCTCAACGAGCGGATGCGTACGTTCCTGCGGCTGGACTTTCTGTATCAGCAGACGCTCTATCACGAGGAGCGCTCGGACTCGTGGTCGACGCGGGCCGCGATGGGGTCGCTGCTGGAAATCCTTGCGATCACGGCGCGGGGCGATATCCGCAGCGAAGTCCTGAAAGAGCTCGAACGCCAGATGGCGGTCATGCACGAGTACGGAGCCCGGCCCGGTGTGGACGGAGGCCGGCTGAAGGCCGTGCTGTCCAACCTCGCCCGGCTGCGGACCGAGCTCAACAACGCCGGCGCGATGTTCATGCAGCGGCTCAGGGATTCCGAGTTCCTCAATGCCATCAAACATCGCAGCGCCATTCCCGGCGGCACGTGCGAATTCGATCTGCCGGACTACCGGCACTGGCTCGACCTGCCCTTCGCCACCCGCTCGCAGACCTTCAACGGCTGGATGGCGACGATCCGCCCCCTCTGCGACGCCGTGACCGAGCTGTTATGGCTCACCCGGGAAGCCGCGCGGTCCCGGCCGGAGACGGCAGTCGGCGGCGTGTTCCAGCTCCAGTTCGAACGCGAGAATCCGTGTCAGCTGATCCGCATCACGCTCCCGGGCGAGACGACGCTGTTCCCGGAGATCAGCGGCAGCCACCATCGCTGCAGCATCCGCTTCATGGCATCGACGGATGTGAACGCCAGGCCGATTCAAACCGGCGACGATGTGAAGTTTCTGCTGACGACGTGCACGTGAGAAGACGCGGCCAGCTGGCTACTGGCTGCTGGCCAGACAAAGAGCGAAAGCGTCGACGACTGAGATTGGATTCTGGCCGGTTTGCCAGTTGGCCAGCGAGCCAGTTAGCCTTTTCCCATGCCTACCGTTCCTTGCCCCACCTGCAATCGCCCCGTCGAGTGGTCCGACATCAATCCATGGCGTCCGTTCTGCACCGAGCGCTGCAAGCTCATTGACCTCGGCGCGTGGGCTTCGGAGAAGCACGCAATCCCGGGCGAGAGCGTCGATGACGACGCGGAGCCTGAGACGCCCCGCCGTCCACCCTGACTCCTCTCTGGCCAGCGGCCAGTAGCCTTCAGTAGCTCATCTTGAGCGCTGTATTCAGGAACGCCCACTGATCCGCCCAATCCTCGATCTGCATCCACACGGGCTTGCCTGCGCCATGGCCAGCGCGCGTCTCGACACGCAGGAGAATCGGGTTCTTGCAGCCCTGGGCACGCTGCAGTTCCGCGGTGAACTTGTAGCTGTGCCACGGCACGACACGATCGTCGCGATCGGCGGTGGTCACCAGCGTCGGCGGATAGCAGGTGCCCTGCTTCACGTTGTGGACCGGCGAGTACGCGTACTGCGCCTTGAACTCGTCCGCGTTCTCGCTGAGACCGTAATCGGTCGACCAGTGACGCGCGTTCGCGCTGGCCGTGTGATAGCGAAGCATGTCGAGCACGCCGACGCCGGGCAGCGCTGCACCGAAGAGATCGGGACGCTGGGTCATCACCGCGCCGACGAGCAAGCCGCCGTTGCTGCGGCCGCGGACCGCGAGTTTCGGAGTCGACGTGTACTTCTGCTCGATCAGCCATTCGGCGGCGCCGATGAAATCATCGAACACGTTCTGCTTCTGCAGCTTCGTGCCGGCCGAGTGCCATGCTTCACCGTACTCCGAGCCACCGCGCAGATTCGCTACCGCGTAGACGCCGCCCATCTCGAGCCAGACGAGAGCGGGCACGCTGAAACCGGGCTGCTGGGCGATGTTGAAGCCGCCGTAGCCGTAGAGCATCAGCGGTGCCTTGCCGTCCTTGACGAGGTCGCGACGATGCGTGATGAACATCGGCACGCGCGTCCCGTCCTTGCTGCGAAAGAAAACCTGCTCGGTCACATAGCGGTCCGTCTGCGCCTGGATCTTCGGCGCGCGGAAGAGGCTCGTCTTTCCAGATGCGACATCGAGGCGCGAGATGGATGCGGGTGTCAGGAAATCCGTGTAGACGAAGAATGTCTCGGTATCCTTCACGTCACCCTCGAAGCCGCCGACCTGGCCGTAGCCGGGCAGCTTCACGTCGTAGAGCTGCTTGCCTTTCAGATCGCTGACGGTCACCAGCGAGTAGGCATCCTTGATGTACTGCCCCACGAAGCGATTGCCGATGACCGCGACATCAAGCAGCGCCACGTCCTTCTCGGCGATCACGTCGCGCGCTTTGGACATGCCGCCAGTCTCCGCCGGCACCGCGATCACGCGTGCGTTCGGCGCACCGCGCGTCGTATGGACGTAAAGCACGTCGTCGATTTCCGCGATCACATCGTAGTTCGCGTCGAACGTGTCGATCAGGCGGACCACCGGGCCCGAGGGCGCACCGTCGGCACCGAGCTTCTGGAAGTAGATGCCCGTTTCCTGTGAACCGTCGTAGAGATTGATGATGAGGTAGCGGCCGCCGTCGGTGACCTGCGGATACGTTGCACGAGTCGCATGGTCGGTCACGCTGAAGATGTGCCGGTCCGCGCTTTGCTGATCTCCGAGGCGATGCAGGTAGATCGACGTCTGCTTCGAGTCATCGCCCGTGCCGTCAGCGCGCAGGGGATAGCGCGCGTAGTACATGGCCTTCGAATCGGCCGTCCACGCGACCTCACGGAATTTCATGAAGCGCAGCTCATCGGCCAGATCCTTGCCGGTCGCCACATCGCGCACGTGCCAGGTGCGCCAATCAGTGCCGCCATCGGAAAGGCTGTAGGCGAGCAGCTTGCCGTCGGGGCTCGGAACGAACTCGCCGAGCGCCACAGTCGCATCGCCGCTGAAATTGTTGGGATCGAGCAGCACGCGCGGCGATGCGTCGAGCGACTCCGCGACGTACAGGACGCTCTGGTTCTGCAAACCGTCGTTGCGCAGATAGAAGTAGCGGCCGCCACGCTTCACGGGCACATCGTAGCGTTCGTAGTTCCACAGCTGCGTGAGACGCTGCTTGATCTTCTCGCGCGCCGGAATGGCTTCGAGAATCGGCTGTGAGAGGCCGTTCTGCGCTTCGACCCACTTGGCGACATCGGGTGTGCCGATCGCTTCGAGCCAGCGATAGGAGTCATCGACCCGCACGCCGTGATACGTATCGACATGCTCGACGCGCTTCGTCGAGGGATAGGCGACGATGGCGTCGGTAGTCTGCGGAACCGTCGGCGCGGCGACGATCGCCATCGAGGTCAGCATCGGCAACAGAACCCAGGACACACAGAGCGTGCGTTTCATTCTCTTCTCCGAAGGTCCAGCGGCGGCTACAAAGCGGAGCTGGTTGATTGTATGGTCGCGACCTGGCGGAGCCGTGATGCACCTAAGGGCGAGTCCCGGTCGCGAGCCTGAATATTTCTGTTCCATAGCCTACAACCTTCGGCAGTTCCGATGCGGTATACAACAGCGCTCATCGTTTCCCTGACTCCACTCGCCGCAATTGCCGTGCCCGACACACCTGCCTCCACACCACTGACCGTCGAAAGAATCTTCGCTGCTCCCGATCTCAGCGGGCCACGGCTGCGAAGCCCGAAGTTTTCGCCTGACGGTCGCTACGTGACGTTCCTGCAGGGCAAAGCTGACAACAAGGATCAGCTGGACCTGTGGGGCATGGATACCCGCTCGGGCGAATCGAAGCTGCTGGTCGATTCGCGCGCGCTGGTGGGTAACGAGGAAAAGCTGTCGGCGGAGGAAGAAGCTCGCCGCGAACGCCAGCGCACCGCCTCGCTGCGCGGCATCGTCGAGTACGAATTCTCCAGCGACGGCAAACGCCTGCTCGTGCCGCTCGGCGGCGATCTGTATCTGTACGATTTCTCGGCGAGAACCGAGCCGGTGAGGCGCTTGACGAACAGCGGGTCGTACGAGACCGACGCGCGTTTCTCTCCGGGCGGCAAGTACGTGAGCTTCATCCGCGATCAGAACCTGTTCGTGATCGAGCTCCAGTCCGGCCAGGAGCAGGCACTCACGACCGACGGCCAGGGTCTCGTGCAGAACGGCGTGGCCGAGTTCGTCGCGCAGGAGGAAATGGATCGAAACACGGGCTACTGGTGGTCGCCGGATGACACGCGCGTCGCGTTCACTCTCATCGACGACACGCCCGTGCAGGAAGTAGAACGCTTCGAGATCAATGCAGACGGCGCACGCATGTTTCGGCAGCGTTATCCCGCTGCCGGTACTGCAAACACCCAGGTGACCCTCAAAGTCTTCGATCTGCGCTCGGGTTCGGCATCAGACGTTGCCGTGAAGTTCGACGATGGCTACCTCGCGCGCGTGAGCTGGTTCGGTGACTCGAAGCACCTTGCGGTACAGCGACAGACGCGCGATCAGAAGAAGCTCGAACTGCTGAAGGTCGACGTCGTCAACAGCGGCGTGAAAACACTGCTCACCGAGACCAGTCCCGCGTGGATCGAATTGCA
The DNA here is from genome assembly GCF_014202975.1 of Povalibacter uvarum. Classification (GTDB taxonomy): domain Bacteria; phylum Pseudomonadota; class Gammaproteobacteria; order Steroidobacterales; family Steroidobacteraceae; genus Steroidobacter; species Steroidobacter uvarum. The sequence continues at coordinate 552,451 of NZ_JACHHZ010000004.1, read as the reverse complement.
CGACGACCTGCGCTTCCTGAAGCGACGCGATGCATTCATCTGGGCTTCGCGCCGTTCCGGTTACAGGCACCTCTATCTCTACGATCTCGACGGCAACCTGCTGCGACCGCTGACGGCGGGCGAGTGGATGGTCGTCGGCGACGGGACAGAAGACGGCGTCGTCGGTGTCGACGAAGCGAAGGGCATCGTCTACTTCATGGCGAACGAAGCATCGCCGCTCGAGCGCCACCTGTACGCTACTTCGCTCAACACGAGCGACGCTGCCCATGTCCGTCGAATCTCGCAGGAAACCGGCTGGCACGACGCAAAGCTCCTTCCCGGAGCGAAGCAGTATCTCGATCAGTGGTCATCGCCGGAGCAGCCGCCGACAGCGAGCATCCGCACGATGGACGGAAAGGTGCAACGCTGGCTCGTGCGCAACGAGTTCGACGAGTCGCATCCCTACTACCCGTTCCGCGCTTCGCGACCGGTCGAGGAATTCGGCTCACTCAAGGCGAGTGACGGCCAGTCGCTGTACTACCGCTTGCTGAAGCCGGCGCGGATGGAGCCCGGACGACGTTATCCCGTCGTCATCGACACGTATGGCGGCCCGCATTTCCAGTATGTGCGGAAGGACTGGATGGGAGGCGCACGCGCGGCTCAAGGATATTTCCGCCAGATGCTCACGCAGCAGGGCTTCGTGGTCTTCACGCTGGACAATCGCGGCTCAGGCTTCCGCGGCGAAGCCTTCGACACGACCATCAGCGGCCGGCTGGGCAAGGTCGAGATCGAAGATCAGTTGCGCGGCGTCGACTTCCTCAAGTCACTGCCTTTCATCGATGCAGAACGCATGGGCATGATGGGCTGGAGCTACGGCGGCTACATGACACTGATGGCGCTGACGCATACGACCGCATTCAAAGCCGGCGTCGCAGGCGCCCCCGTCACCGACTGGCGCCTCTACGACACTCACTACACCGAGCGTTATCTCGGGATGCCGGGCGCATCACGCAGCTATGAAGACAGTGGCGTATTGCCCGCCGCGGGATCCCTCAACGGCAGCTTGCTGCTTGTGCACGGCATGGCCGACGACAACGTCCTGTTCACGCACAGCACGATGCTCATGCAGCGACTGCAGTCGCTCGACAAGCCATTCGACGTGATGACGTATCCGGGGAGCAAGCACGGGTTGATACGCGTGCCGCAGACGGGGAAGCACTACTACGAGATGGTTCTGAGGTTCTTCTCCCGCGAACTGGCGGACTAGCCTGCTAGCCACTAGCTGCTAGCCACTAGCCAGAGCCCAGCGGGGGATGACGCGCAGAGTGTCGCCTCCGCCTTTCTTGTTCTGGCTAGCTGGCTAATGGCTAGCCGGCTTCTCAATCACATCTTACATCCCAGCGCCCACCCCTCCACCCGTTGCAGCGCCGGAATCATCGGCTTGTCCGCATCCAGCAGCCCCGCCTTCTCGAGGTCATTGACCGCGACCCATTGCAGCGGCTGACCTTCGAGTGACTGGGGAGTGCCCGTGTATTTCGTCACGAGCCACAGATCGAGGACGACACGGCGATCGGGGTAGTGATGTTCGTAGCAGATGAGCGGCTCGGCACTGTGAACCGTAATACCGAGCTCTTCGTCGAGCTCACGCTGCAACGCTTCGATACGTTCTTCGCCCGGTTCGAGTTTGCCGCCCGGGAATTCCCAGCCGCCCGCCAGATGCTTGCCCGGAGGCCGCTGTGCAATGAGCACACGGCCCTGCTCATCGAAGATGGCTCCGGCCAATACATGAGCAGGCGGTCGTTGAACGATCATGCGCAGCAGGCGAGTGAAACGGGGTGGCGGCCTGGTCGTGCGATCCGGCCTATCCGCCATCCGCTATCCGCCATCTCCTTCTTCTTTGTCAGCCTTCGCTGGCGAGCTGGCCGTGGCAGTGTTTGTACTTCTTTCCCGATCCGCACGGGCAGGCTTCGTTACGGCCCACTTTGCGCGTCTCGCGAACGAACTGCGCAACCGGTGCGCGCTGATCTTCGGGCAACGGCTCGGGTTCAGCCGGCGGCGGCGCCGTGATCTGCTCCGGCGCAGCATGCTGGAATTTCATTGCACGCTCGAGACGCTGTTGACGCTCAGCCTCTTCGGCATCGATCTCCGCCTGCGTGCGCAACTGCATGCGTGAGAGCAGCGACACGGTGTCGTGCTTGATGCGGTCGAGCATCGTCGAGAACAGCTCGAACGCCTCGCGCTTGTATTCCTGCTTCGGGTTCTTCTGCGCGTAGCTGCGCAGATGAATGCCCTGGCGAAGGTAATCCATCGCCGCGAGATGCTCGCGCCAGTGCGAGTCGAGCTGCTGCAGCATGATGGCCTTCTCGAGGTGCCGCACGATCGGTGCGCCGTACGTCTGCACTTTCGATTCGTAGGCCTCATCGAGCGTCTTGACGATGCGCTCGCGCAGATCCTGGTCGTTGAGACTGTTGTCCGCCGCCAGCCAGCCCTTCACGTCGAGCGGCACGCCGAAATCGCGCTGCAACGCTTCGGTGAGCCCGTCGATGTTCCACATCTCCTCGGGGCTGCCCTGGGGCATGAACCGCTCGGAAACGCTGTTGACGACTTCGTTGCGGATACCCGCGACGGCATCGGCAACATCTTCCGCAGCCATCAGCTCGGTGCGCTGCTGGTAGATGACCTTGCGCTGATCGTTCGCCACGTCGTCGTATTCGAGCAGGTTTTTACGGGCGTCGAAGTTGTGCGCCTCGACCTTGCGCTGAGCACGCTCGATCTGGCGCGACAGCATGCGGCTTTCGATGACCTCGCCTTCCTTCATGCCGGCGGTCTGCAGCCAGCGCTTGGTGCGCTCGGGATCGCCGAAGATGCGCATCAGGTTGTCTTCGAGCGAGAGATAGAACCGGCTCGAACCGGCGTCACCCTGACGACCTGAACGGCCGCGGAGCTGATTGTCGATACGGCGCGATTCGTGACGTTCGGTGCCGACGATGTGCAGGCCGCCGGCAGCCAGCACCTGCTCGTGACGCTGCTTCCACTCCTCGCGGGCGCGTTCACGCGCAGCGTTGTCGGCTGGGTCGATGTCGTGGAGATCGGCTTCAGCCTTGCCGCCGAGCACGATGTCCGTACCGCGGCCGGCCATGTTGGTTGCGATCGTCACCGCGCCGGGACGGCCGGCCTGCGCGACGATGGCCGCTTCACGCTCGTGCTGTTTCGCGTTCAGCACTTCGTGAGCGATGTCATGCTGCTTGAGGAGACCTGACAGGTACTCCGACGTTTCGATCGACGTCGTGCCGACGAGCGCCGGCTGGCCCCGCGAAACGCAGTCGCGGATGTCTTCGATGATCGCGTCGTACTTGTCCTTCGCCGTCAGGTACACGAAGTCCGCATGATCCTTGCGGACCATCGGGCGGTGCGTGGGGATGACGACGACTTCGAGCCCGTAAATCGACTGGAATTCGAACGCTTCCGTATCCGCGGTACCGGTCATGCCTGAGAGCTTCGCGTACATGCGGAAGTAGTTCTGGAACGTAATCGACGCGACGGTCTGGTTCTCTTCGCGGACGCGCACGCCTTCCTTCGCTTCCACCGCCTGATGCAGGCCGTCCGACCAGCGGCGTCCCGGCATCGTGCGGCCGGTGAACTCGTCGACGATGATGACTTCGCTGTTGCGGACGATGTATTCGACGTCACGGTGATAGAGCGCGTGCGCACGCAGCGCCGCGTTGAGGTGATGCATCAGCCGGATGTTCGACGCGTCGTAGAGACTCTCGTCTGGATTGAGCAGCCCGGCTTCGGCGATCAGCTCTTCCGCATGTTCGTGACCCGTGTCGGACAGATGCACCTGGCGCGTCTTTTCGTCGGCCCAGTAGTCGCCCTCGCCTTCTTCGCTTTCCTGGCGCTTCAGCTTCGGGACGAGCTTGTTGATGCTGACGTAGAGTTCGGTGCTTTCTTCCGCCGGGCCCGAAATGATCAACGGCGTGCGGGCTTCGTCGATCAGGATCGAGTCGACTTCGTCGACGATCGCGAACGCGAGACCCCGCTGGGCGCGATCCTCGAGCCGGAACGCGAGGTTGTCGCGCAGATAGTCGAAGCCGAATTCGTTGTTGGTGCCGTAAGTGATGTCCGCTGCATAGGCAGCGCGCTTCTCGTCGGACGTCTGCCCGCTCCTGATCACACCGACGGTAAGACCAAGGAACCTGTAGACCGGCGCCATCCAGTCGGCATCGCGCTGCGCGAGGTATTCGTTCACCGTAACGACGTGAACACCCTTTGCGGGGAGCGCATTGAGATACGCAGGCAGCGTCGCGACGAGCGTCTTGCCTTCGCCGGTGCGCATTTCGGCGATCTTGCCGTCATTGAGTGCCATGCCGCCGATCAGCTGCACATCGAAGTGCCGCATTCCCAACGTACGGCGCGCCGCTTCACGAACGGTCGCGAATGCCTCGGGCAACAGCGACTGCAGGGTCTGGCCTTCTTCGAGACGCTTGCGGAACTCCGCGGTCTTGGCCTTCAGCGCTTCATCGCTCAGTGCCTGGATTGTCGGCTCCAGGGCATTGGCGCGATTCACGGCTTTCGAATATCCACCGACGAGCCGCTGATTGCGGCTGCCGAACAATTGGCTGAGCCAGTTCGCCACTTGAGAGAACTCCGACAGGGGGCTGAAAAGAAAGGACGCGATTGTACACGCCGTGTGCACGACACTAGGCCCTAGGCTCTAGGCGCGGGACCGGAAAACAAGGTCAACGAGGGACTTTCGGCTGAGATTCCCGCGTGGATCGTCGTTCGAATGCGGGGAAAGACAGCACGCGGGACGTGCCGCGAAATTCTTAATCTTCCGTAACTTACGAAGGCGTGGCGCCGCGGGATCGATGCCTAGGGTGGAGCCCCTTGGGGGCGCTCCGTCACTGCCTGACGAAGCTCATCGGGTCGACTGCCCGGCCGTTCCTGAGCACTTCGAAGTGCAGGTGCGGGCCGGTGGAGCGACCGGTCGATCCGATCAGCGCGATGGCCTGGCCCTTCTGAACAGTGTCGCCAGGCGTCACGAGGGTGCGCTGGTTGTGCGCATAGCGGGTGACGTAGCCGTTGCCGTGGTTGATCTCCACGGTCTTGCCGTAGCCGAAGCGATCCTTCGAATAGGTCACGACGCCGGAAGCGACAGCGACCACCTGCGACCCCGCCGGGCCGGCGAAATCGACACCGCGGTGATACGCGGTACGGCCGTTGAACGGGTCCGTGCGCTGTCCGAAATAGGAGGAGATCCAGCCCTGCATCACGGGGCGGCCGCCCGGCACGATCTGGCGGTTCAGGTTGCGGGTGGAGATGAGGCTTTCGAGAACGCTGAGCTGTTGCTCGCGATCCTTGATCTGACGGGTGAGGCTGTCGAGCATCGCGGAGATATCAGGCGACGTGGCTACCGCGCCTTCGACGAGACCTTCCGGACCGCCGACGGCCGGCGGATTGGTGAAGTCGAACTCGCCCTTGTCCAGGTTCGCCATCTCGGTGAGGCGGCGACCCAGCGCGTCCAGCCGGATCACGTGGGCGTTCATCTGGCCGACGCGACTTGCGATCGCGTCCATCCGGTTCTGAAGTTCCTGTTTGGTTTCAATGACCTGCAGCCGCTGATCTTCGAGCTTGCGGCCCCACTCCGCTACCTGCGTGGTGGGTTCGAAAAGGCTGCTGCGACCGAGCTGGACACCGGCGAAGAGGACGCCGGCGAAAACGGAGACGACGAGCGCGATGGTCACCGTCGCGGCGAGCGGGCGGCCGAGCTCGATCTGGCGAGCGCGCCCCAGGCGCCGTGAAAAGACGATGACGTTCATTCGAGCATGCCTCGCGTCCTTAAAAAATGTGGCGCGACAAAACGTCCTGCTTGCAGCACGGTCGTGGCGCGACAAGCGACGGCAAATTTCCCTTGGGGAAGCGCGGACGTAAACCGAATATTCGTGTTGTACATCCTGGCAACCCCGCTATCGTGGCCGCTCCCAGCGCAGCCCTTAGACCGGTGGCTTTGCGTCCCCGCCTTTCAGCGGGTTTGCCCTTTACAGTCAGGGGGAATATGCAGAATCCGCAAAGCAAAGATCAAGCGGCTATAGCTCACATTAACGGCCTTTCAGTTTATGTCTGAAGGAATGAAGCCCCTCGCAACGGGTCTTGGCGCCCTGTTCGCCGACCTCGAACGCCGTGCCCAGGAGACCCAGGACCTGACGACCCGGGTGCGCCAGGCGCTGCCCGGCGAGGAGAAAGATCATGTAGTTTCAGCGAGTTACCGCGATGACACCCTGGTCATCACCGCGGACTCGGCGGCGTGGGGCTCACGAATGCGGTACCTCCAGGACTCGGTCGCCGAATCCCTGCGTGCTCAGGGTGAGACCCAGTTCACGAAAGTGCGCATCCGGGTCGGCCGGGGAAGCCCCTAGGCGCGAAAGCTTCCGGGATGAGTTAGGTAAAGTTAACGAATCAACGCACCAGACGGCTCGATTGATGAGTGAGGCTTTAGCTGGGGTAAAGCCGCGGGGGACTTCGCCTAACGTTCGGCCAGAGCCGGACTTACGGACCGATGGATTCCCGCGTGCGCGGGAATGACAGCTGGGAGGTTCTTTTCGGCTTCTGGCTAGCCGGCTACCAGCTCATCCCGCTGACCGGCTTCTTATATGTCATGCCCCGACGGCCGCCGACGCCGTCGGCACGTACGAAATCGGTCCCGGCCCCGTCTCGAACGTCGCCTCTTCCCAGGCTTCCGGTGTCGCGATCAGTTTTCGCAGCAGCCGGTTGTTCAGGGCATGGCCCGACTTGAAGCCGCTGAACTCGCCCAGGATGCTGCGGCCCAGCAGGTACAGATCGCCGATCGCGTCGAGGATCTTGTGCTTCACGAACTCATCTTCGTAGCGCAGCCCTTCCTCGTTCAGGATCCGCGTGTCGTCGAGCACGATCGCGTTTTCCATCGTGCCGCCGAGCGCCAGGTTGCGTGAGCGCATGTACTCGAGATCGCGCATGAATCCGAAAGTACGGGCCCGGCTGATCTCCCGCAGGAAGGACGTGCTGGAGAAATCCATGGTGGCCGTCTGGTCGCGCTTCTTGAAGATCGGGTGATTGAACTCGATCTCGAAGTTGACCTTGAAACCGTTGTAAGGCGTGAAGCGGGCCCACTTGTCGCCCTCTTCCACCTGGATGGGCTGCAGGATCCGCGCAAAGCGCTTCGGCGCGTCCTGTTCTTCCAGGCCCGCGGATTGCAGCAGGAATACGAAGGGTCCCGCGCTGCCGTCCATGATCGGCACTTCTTCGGCCGACAGTTCGATATACGCATTGTCGATGCCGAGCCCCGCGAAGGCGGACATCAGGTGTTCGATCGTGGAGACCCGCGAATGGCCTCTTATAAGAGTCGTGCCCAGCGTCGTCTCGCCGACGTTCTCGGCATAGGCCGGCACATCGACGATCGGCTCGAGATCCGTCCGCCGAAAGACCACACCCGTATCCACCGGCGCAGGCTTCACGACCATCAGGACTTTCTTGCCCGAATGAAGGCCGACGCCCGTGGCGCGAATGGAGTTCTTGAGGGTTCTTTGATGCATCTGAGGAAGTAGATGGCGGATAGCGGATGGCGGATGGGGCGGATCAGGAAACCCTGGAATAGAGCCATGTCCACGAAGCCGGCGGCACCGTAGCACCGGCCCGCAGCCCCGACAAGCCTCTGACCTGTCGGGGGCGCGAGCGCGGTCGTTACCGCTTCCGGGCGGGGACACACCCGGATCAGATATCGAAAGGGCGCGGGTTGCGTCTGGCTATCCGCCATCCGCTATCCGCCATCCCCTTCTTCTCAATCTGCCTGCCGACGCAAGAACGCCGGAATATCCAGCATCGTCGTGTCGTCCGCGTTCAGGCCATCGCCCACTGCGCGACGAGGAGCGTGCATGTCCCGACCGCCGCCATCGCGTTGATTGCGGATGTAGGTCGGCACGTGCAGGTCGTCGAGCGTCGGCACCCGGCCGGCGCGGCCGCCCTGGATCGCTGTCATCTTGCGGGCATCCGGCTGCGGCATCTGCTCCGCCACCGGGCGGCCGATGCCGGTCGCGACGACGGTCACGCGAATCTCTTCGCGCATTTCCGGATCGATCACGCAACCGACGACGACGTTCGCGTCTTCCGAGGCGTACTGCTTCACCGTGTCGCCGACGACGCTGAACTCGCTCGTGCGCAGGTCCATGCCGGCGGTGACGTTGATCAGCAGGCCATGAGCGCCGTGCAGATTCACATCCTCGAGGAGCGGGCTGGAGACTGCGGCTTCGGCAGCTTCGCGCGCGCGGTTCTCACCACGAGCCGAGCCCGAGCCCATCATTGCCATACCCGTTTCCGCCATCACGGTGCGCACGTCGGCAAAGTCGACGTTGATCATGCCGGGCTTCGTGATGAGTTCCGCGATGCCCTGCACCGCACCCTGCAGCACCTGGTTCGCTGCCTTGAAGGCATCGAGCAGCGTGACGTCGCCGCCCAGCACCGTGAGCAGCTTCTGGTTCGGAATCGTGATGAGCGAGTCGACGTGACGGCTCAATTCCGAGATCCCGTGGTCCGCCGAACCCATGCGCTTGCGGCCTTCCATGTCGAACGGACGCGTAACGACGGCAACCGTGAGGATGCCGAGCTCCTTCGCGATCTGTGCCACGACCGGCGCGGCGCCCGTGCCAGTGCCGCCGCCCATGCCGGCGGTGATGAAGAGCATGTCAGAGCCTTCGATCATTTCGATGATGCGATCGCGATCTTCCATCGCCGCCTGACGGCCGACTTCCGGATCCGCGCCCGCGCCCAGGCCCTTCGTGATATTGCAGCCGATCTGCAGACCGACTTTCACCTTCGAATGCTTCAGCGCCTGAGCATCCGTGTTGAGGCAGATGAAATCCACACCTTCGATCCCGGTCTGGATCATGTGCGATACGGCGTTGCCGCCGCCACCGCCCACGCCGATGACCTTGATCACGGCCCCTTGATTCTCTGTATCAGCAAGTACAAACATCGTTAGTCCCCTCGATGTCGGTAAGACATCTATCAGCTTCGACATAAACCGTGATCGTTGGTCAGAGGCCGCGGATCACGCCCTTCACCTCGTCACCGACAACTTCCGAGCGCGCAACGCGCGATCAGAAGTTGCCTTGAAACCAAGCCTTCATCCGGTCGAACACACCACGCGCATTGCCGCTGATCGGCGATTCGCGCCGGCCGCGCATGTAGTTCTCGCGGCCGTAGAGCAGCAAGCCGACGCCGGTCGAGTGGATGGGGTTACTCACCACATCCACGAGGCCGCTGATGTGCTGCGGAATGCCCAGTCGCACGGGCATGTGGAACACCTCTTCGGCGAGCTCGACGGCGCCTTCCATCTTTGCGCTGCCGCCCGTCAGCACGACGCCCGCGGCAATCACTTCCTCGAAGCCGGAGCGGCGCAGCTCTTCGCGCACGAGAGCGAACAGCTCCTCGTAGCGCGGTTCGACGACTTCCGCGAGCGTCTGGCGGGCGAGGCGTCGCGGCGGACGATCGCCCACACTCGGCACCTCGATCGTTTCGTCCGAGTTCGCAAGCTGCGACAGCGCGCAGGCGAACTTCATCTTGATCTCTTCGGCGTGATGCGTCGGCGTGCGCAGACTGACGGCGATGTCGTTCGTGACCTGATCGCCCGCGATCGGAATCACGGCGGTGTGGCGGATCGCGCCGCCCGAGAACACCGCGATGTCCGTCGTGCCGCCACCGATATCCACGAGACACACTCCGAGTTCCTTCTCATCGTCAGCGAGCACCGCGTAGCTCGATGCGAGCTGCTCGAGCACGACGTCTTCGACCGCAAGGCCGCAGCGCTGCACGCACTTCACGATGTTCTGTGCGGCACTTTCAGCGCCGGTGACGATGTGAACCTTCGCTTCGAGGCGCACACCCGACATGCCGATCGGTTCGCGGATGCCTTCCTGGCTGTCGATCAGGAACTCCTGCGGCAGGATGTGCAGGATCTTCTGGTCGGCGGGGATCGCAACGGCACGCGCTGCATCGATCACGCGATCGACATCCTCCGACGTCACCTCCTTGTTGCGGATGGCGACGATGCCGTGCGAATTGAGGCTGCGCACGTGACTGCCCGCGATGCCCGCATATACCGAGTGAATCTCGCAACCGGCCATGAGCTCCGCCTCTTCGACGGCGCGCTGGATCGACTGCACGGTCGACTCGATGTTGACGACGACGCCGCGCTTCAGGCCGCGCGAAGGGTGCGAACCGAGCCCGACGACCTCCAGCTTGCCGTCGTGGGTCATCTCGCCCACGATGGCGACGACCTTGGACGTGCCGATATCCAGGCCGACAATCAGATTGCGATCGTTCTTTCTAGCCACTTATTGACCGTCCGGTTGCGTGAGAGCGTTAGGCATCGGGCGTCAGATCCTGCGCGTCGTGCGCCATACGCGTGGCCGGAGGATTCCAGCCCACGGAAAAACCATTGCTGTAGCGAAGGTCGACGTACTCGACTTCGCCGCTGCGCGTCGCGACCAGCGGGCTCGCGATGCGCAGGAATCGTTCGAGGCGCTGCTCGACATCCTGCCGGCCGAGCCGAACCTGCACGCCGTTCGCGAGCGTCAGCCGCCACGCGCCGCGCGGATCGAGCTCGACTTTCGCAAGCCGCATTCCCACCGCGAGCAGCCGCGGATAGCTCTCGAGATAAAGCTTTGCCACCTGCTCTTCCGTACCTTCCGGCCCGATGAGCTGCGGCAACTCGGGCGGAATGTGACGCGTGTGACGCAGGAAGAGCTCACCGCGCGTATTCATCAATCCGTCTTCGCCCCAGCGTGCGGCGGCAACGTGTTCGGTGATCGTGATGCGCACGGCACTCGGCCAGCGCCGCTCCACGCGTGCACGATCCACCCACGGAATCTTCTCGAGCGATGCCTGCAGTCGATCGAGATCGACTGACAGAAATCCGGCGCCGCGAAACGGCGTGACCGCTTCTTCGACCTGGATCGGCGCGACACGCTGGAACTGACCGCCGACATCGACGGCAGCGATCGGCCGATCGAGCGCCGTCGCCAGACCCCACAGAATCAACACCCCCGCGATGATCGCGCCAGACATGCCGAGCACGTGCCTCGCGCTCTCCGTGAAGAGCGGCTGCAATCCACTGAGCGAGAGTTTCGACAGCCAACCGGCTTCCTCGCCCGAGGCGGCCTTGCGTCGATTGCGTTTGCGAGAAGCGAACATCAGGCGCCACCTCCACGATCGAGACTCGTCTCCAGTACGCGCCACACGAGATCATCGAACTCGATGCCCACGGCACGCGCCGCCTTCGGCACGAGCGAATGACTCGTCATACCGGGCGCGGTATTCACTTCGAGCAGGAAGTTCGCGCCGCCGCGATCGCGCATCACGTCGACGCGACCCCAGCCGCCGCAGCCCGCAGCCTGAAACGCCTTGAGCGCGAGCGCCCGCATCTCGTTCTCCGCGGCACCACTCAGACCTGGGCAGATGTACTGCGTGTCCTCGGCGACATACTTCGCGTGATAGTCGTAGTACTCGCCGGCCGGCACGATGCGGATCGTCGGCAGCGCTTCCGCACCGAGAATGCCGACCGTGTACTCCTCACCGACGATCATCTGTTCCATGAGCAGATCGCCTTCGTAGCGCTCGGCAAGCGCGACCGCACTCGGCAGATCGGCTTCGCTGAACACGCGGCTCACCCCGACGCTCGAGCCCTCGCAAGCGGGCTTCACGATCACCGGCAGACCCAGCGAACGAGCTGCCGCTTCGACGTCGCTGCTCTTCTTCGCGAGCGATACGTATCGCGGCGTCGGCATCCCGAGCGAGAGCCACACCTGCTTCGTACGGATCTTGTCCATCGACAGTGCCGACCCGAGCACATCGGAACCCGTGTACGGGACCTGCAGCGCATCGAGCAACCCTTGCAGAATGCCGTCTTCACCACCGCCGTGATGGCCGTGGAGAATGTTGAACACGCGATCGAAGCGCTTCGCGACCAGCGCCTGCACGAGCGCGGGAATACCATCGACCGCCTGCGCATCGACGCCGCGACGCTGCAGCGCTTCGAGACAGTTGCGACCGGAATCCAGCGAGACCTCGCGCTCGGACGAGGTGCCGCCCATGAGGACGGCGACGCGGCCGAAAGAACGCGGGTCGGTGACGCGGGACTGACGCTGGGCGCTCATTGCTCTGCTCCTGGACGGAGATTCAGAGACGCGAGGCTTGAGACTCGAGGCGCGAGCCAGAAGGAGGGAGGTGCAATCTGGCTTGCGTGGCTGCGAGCCATGAGCGCCCACGCGCTGGGCGACCGGCGTGTAAGCCAGAAGTAACCAGTCGCCTCTCTGGCTCGTGCCTCGAGCCTCAAGCCTCGCGCCCTATTCATTCTCTCTCCCCCACCATCCGCACCTCCGGCGTGAGCTTCACGCCGTGGGTGCTTTCAACCGTCTGCCTGACATGCGCGATGAGCTGCTCGATGTTCGCAGCTGTCGCCGTGCCGTCGTTCACGATGAAGTTCGCGTGCATCTCGGACACACGCGCTCCGCCGATGCGAAAGCCCTTGAGGCCGGCGCTGTCGATGAGTCGGGCCGCGTGATCGCCAGGCGGGTTCGTGAAGACGGACCCGCAGGACCACTCGCCGATCGGCTGCGTTGCCTTGCGGCGCGCGAGCAGCAGGCGAATGTCGTCGTTGCTGACCCCCGGCCGCTGTTCGAAGCGAAGCCGCGCCCCGAGGAACCACTCGTCTTTTGGTCCAGACACGTGGCGATAGCCGACGGTGAAGTCCGAAGCCGGGCGCTCGCGTCGCGTGCCCGAGCGATCAAGCGTCGTGACAGAGATGACGTGATTCCATGTCTCGCCACCGAATGCGCCGGCGTTCATCGCGAGCGCACCACCGAGTGTTCCTGGAATGCCAGCGAAGAACTCGGCGGGTCCAAGTCCCCACTTGATGCATTGCTTTGCGAGCTTCGCGCACGCGACACCGGCGCCCGCCTGGATCTCGTTGTCGTTGATGCGATCGAGTTCGGCGAAGACGCCGTGCGTGTCGATTACCGCACCGCGGATGCCGCCATCGCGCACCAGCAGATTGCTGCCGAGGCCGATCCACATGACCGGCGTCATCGGCTCGAGGCTGCGCAGGAATGCAACCAGGTCCGCTTCGTCGGCTGGCGTGAAGAAGAAATCCGCGGGGCCGCCAACGTGCCAGGACGTGTGTTTCGCCATGCGCTCGTTGCGCAGCACGCGCGAATCGAAATCAGGCGGGAGGGCGAGCGAGTTCATGCACTCCTCCCTTCCGCTTTGAGCGTGACCGGGAGATCCGACGCAACAGCGCCGATGCTGCCCGCACCCATCGTCACGACGAGATCGCCATCACGCAGGATCGGAAGCAACGCCTGCGGCAACTGCTCGGCCTTCTCCACGAACACAGGTTCGACGCGGCCGTGCGAGCGCACAGCGCGGCAGATCGCCTTGCCGTCGGCACCGGCAATCGGCGCTTCGCCTGCCGCATAGACTTCTGTGACGAGCAACGCGTCGACACCAGCGAGCACCCTTGCGAAGTCGTCGAGCAGATCGCGCGTGCGCGTGTAACGGTGCGGCTGGAACGCGAGCACGATCCGACGGCCCGGCCAGCCCTGCCGGATCGCTTCCAGCGTCGCCGCAAGCTCCGTCGGGTGATGGCCGTAGTCGTCGACGAGCGTGACGCGTCCCGCCGCGATATCGACCTCGCCGTTCTGCTGCAGGCGCCGATCGATCCCCTGAAAGTTCGCGAGGGCTGCCTGAATCGCGGCATCGGCGACATCCAGTTCGGAGGCGACTGCAATCGCGGCGAGCGCATTCAGCACGTTGTGCGTGCCCGGGCGATTGAGCGTGACGACGAGGGGTGCCGGCTTGCCGGCGCGGTGGACGGTGAAACGGGTCTTCAGTCCTTCGCGCACGATGTCCGTCGCCCGCACGTCGGCGGCCTGTTCGATGCCATACGTGACGACGGGTCGATTGATGCGCGGAATCATTGCAGCGGCCACGGGATCGTCGGCACAAATGACCGCGAGCCCGTAGAACGGCAGGTTGTGGAGGAAGTCGACGAAGCTCTGCTTGAGCCGTTCGAAGTCGCCTTCATGCGTGCCGAGGTGATCGTTGTCGACGTTGGTGACGATCGAGATCATCGGTTGCAGGTGCAGGAAGGAAGCGTCGCTCTCGTCCGCTTCCGCGACGAGATAGCGCCCCTGACCCAGGCGTGCATTCGTATCGGCACTCACGAGTCGTCCGCCGATGACGAACGTCGGGTCGAGATCGCCTTCGGCGAGCAGGCTCGCAACCATGCTCGTCGTCGTGGTCTTGCCGTGTGTGCCCGCGACTGCGATTGCGTAGCGGAAGCGCATCAGCTCGCCGAGCATCTCCGCACGCTGCACGATCGGCAGACGCCGTGCGAGCGCGTCCGCGATCTCCGGGTTGTCCCGCTGGATCGCCGTCGACACGACGACGACATCGGCATCGGCCACGTTCGCCGACGCATGACCGAACATCACGCGTGCGCCGAGCTTCTGCAGACGGGCAGTGACAGTGTTGGGCTTGAGATCGCTGCCCTGCACCTGGTAGCCCAGGTTGAGGAGCACTTCGGCGATGCCGCCCATGCCGGCGCCGCCGATGCCGACGAAGTGGATGCGATGGATCCGGCGCATGCGGTCGGTCATCGGGCACCTCCCGCAGCCGCGACGCAGGCGTCGGCCAGCCTGACGTCGGCATCGATCAGCGCGATCGAACGCGCTTTCATCGCCATCTCGGCCAGATGAGAACGACCAGCGCCCAGCAGCGTTCGCAGCTCGTTCGACAATCGCATCGGCGTGAGATCCGCTTCCGGAATCAGCACACCAGCCCCCGCCGACACCGGGAAGCGCGCGTTGTGCGTCTGATGATCGTCGACTGCCGCCGCGAACGGCACGAACACCGCCGGCAGTCCGGCCGCTGCAAGTTCGGAGACAGTCAGCGCGCCAGAACGGCAGATCACGAGATCCGCCCATGCATACGCTTCCGCCATGTCGTCGATGAACGCGCGTACGTCTGCTTGCACTCCGTGCTTCGCGTAAGCGTCACGCGCGCTCTCGATGTGTCGCTCGCCAGCCTGGTGCAACACCGCGGGCCGAATGGAGACGTCGATCATCGCGAGTGCCGCCGGCACGACGACGTTGAGACGCGATGCGCCCTGACTGCCGCCGATGATGAGCACGCGCAATGGTCCGCTGCGTTCGGCGTACCGTGACTCGGGCGACGGCAGCGCGGCGATCTCACGACGCACGGGATTTCCAACGCGCTCCGCCTTGATGGATGACGGAAAGCTTGCAGGAAAAGCCTCGAACACCCGCTTGGCAAAGCGCGCCAGTACGCGGTTGGTCATGCCCGCGACGGCATTCTGTTCGTGGATCAGCAACGGCCGACCGGTGAGCCACGCAGCGATGCCACCAGGTCCCGACACGAAACCGCCGGCGCCCAGCACGACGACAGGATTGCGACGCCGCATCACTTGCAGGCTCTGCCACACGGCGCGAGCGAGGCGGAACGGCGCGGCCAGCAGGGTCGTGATGCCCTTGCCACGCACACCACCGACGGTAATCCACTCGATCGGAATCTGTTGCGGCGGAACGAGCTTCGCTTCGAGACCGCGCTGCGTTCCGAGCCACACCGGCTCGAAGCCCCGTTCGCGAAGCACCCGCGCAGCCGCCAGCGCCGGGAACACATGCCCCCCGGTGCCGCCCGCCATGATGAGAACGGTGCGCGACATTACTCTTCGCGCTCCTTGCGACGCACAGCAAGGCGGCCGCTGACATTCGCTTCGTGATGAATGCGCAGGATGAGGCCGAGCCAGCCGAGCGTGACCAGAATGCTGGAGCCGCCGTACGACATCAACGGCAGCGTCAATCCCTTCGTCGGCAGCAAGCCGAGATTCACGCCAACGTTGATGAACGTCTGGAAAGCAAGCCAGATGCCGAAGCCAGCGGCGCAGTACGCCTGGAACGCAAGCCCGGCTTCGGCGGCGAGGCGGGAGATCCGGAACGTGCGCCACACGAGCACGATGAACAGGCCCAGTGTGGCGATCACGCCGACAAGCCCCAACTCCTCGGCCAGGATCGCGAACACGAAATCCGTGTGCGCCTCGGGCAGATAGAAGAGCTTCTGCACGCTCGAGCCGAGACCCACGCCGAACAACTCGCCGCGACCGACAGCGATCAGCGACTGCGTCAGCTGGAAGCCGGAGTTGAACGGATCGGCGAACGGATCGAGGAACGCAGTGAGTCGCTTGAGTCGATATGCACTCGTGACCGCGAGCCCCGCCATTCCCGCCGCCGCGATGGCGACGAGGGCAGCGAAGTGACGCAGCTTCACGCCTGCAAGGAAGAGCACGCCGAGGCCGGTTGCCATCAGTACCGTCGCCGCGCCGAAATCGGGCTCGAGCAACAGCAGTGCCGCGGCAGCCATGAGAACGCCGAGCGGTTTGACGAAGCCCTTGAGCTCGTCCTTCAACTCCTGCTGCCGTCTCACGACATAGCTCGCGAGATAGGTGAGCAGCAATACGCGCGTCAGCTCGGAGGCCTGGAAGTTCATGAAGCCGGCACGCAACCAGCGCCGGCTGCCATTCACCTCGTGACCGATGCCCGGGATGAGCACCAGGATCAGCAGCAGGAATGCGAACAGCAGCAGCGGCATCGCGAGCTGTTCCCAGATGCGCGTCGGAATGAACATCATCACCACGGCGCAGATCAGCCCGAGAATGACCCCGACCGACTGACGCTCGAGATAGAACAGCGGCTCCTGCATCTGCTTGTCCGCGACGGAGATCGAAGCCGAGGTCACCATGATCAGGCCGAGCAGCAGGATCGCTGCCGTCGCTAGGATCAGGACCTGATCGAACACGAAGGCGCGCGGGCGCGCGTTGGAACGGGCGAAGGTGAGTGTCGCGGCGTTCATGATTGCAATCCCCGGACCGCGGCCGCGAAGACATCACCGCGATGCGCGTAGTCGCGAAACATGTCGAGGCTCGCGCAAGCAGGCGACAGCAACACCGTCTCACCCGATCGGGCGGCGCGAGCGGACATCGCGACGGCTTCCTGCATGTCACGTGCAAACTCGAGAGTCACCACGCCCTGAAGCGCATCAGCGATCAACTTTGCGTCCTGCCCGAGCAGGACGACGTGGCGGACTTTGCCGCGAAACGCAGGCGCCAGCGGCGCAAAGTCCTGACCCTTGCCCTGCCCGCCCGCGATCAGCACCAACGAACCAGGCATGCCGGCGACAGCAGCGAGCGTTGCACCGACATTCGTTCCCTTCGAGTCGTCGACATAGCGCACGCCGGCGACATCCGCGACCCATCGCGATCGATGCGCGAGGCCCGGGAAGTCACGCAACGTCCGTACGCAGCGCTGCCGATCGAGGCCGAGGGCCTCAGCCATCGCGAGCGAAGCCAATGCATTTGCCGCGTTGTGAAGACCAGCGATCTTGAGCTCCGACAGCAGCACGATGCGCTCTTCGCCGTGCATCAACGCGACGTCCGCACCTTGCGTGAGGGCGTAGTACGCAGCGGCGGGATCCTTCAGCAAACTGAAACCGATGACCCGCGCGGCTTCCTCACCCATCACCCGCACGAGCGGATCGTCGAGATTCACGATCGCCGCGCCGGCATTGCGCAGGATGCGCGCCTTCGAAGCCGCGTAGTCCGCGATCGTGTCGTAGCGATCCATGTGGTCTGGCGTGACGTTCAGCACCGCCGCGGCAGCAGCGCGGAGCGACTGCGTCGTATCGAGCTGAAAGCTCGATAGTTCGAGGACGTACAACTCGGGTGCCGGCTCTTCGAGCAGTTCGAGCGCCGGTCGACCGAGGTTCCCGCCCGCGAGAACACGCTTGCCGGCCGCTTCAGCCATCTGTGCAACGAGTGTCGTCACGGTGCTCTTGCCGTTCGTTCCCGTGATGGCCGCGATTGGTGCCCGCGCCTCGCGAACGAATAGCTCGATATCTCCAACGATCGGAACGTGGCGCGCCGCGGCGGCCGCGAGAAAAGGTTCGCGAAGCGACACACCGGGCGATGCGATGATTTCTGCCGCGCCATCGAGCAACGCGGGATCGAATCCGCCGAACGCCACATCTGCGGTGGGAGCAAGCTGCTTGAGCGCAGCCGCTTCCGGCGGCGTTGCACGACTGTCGGTTACTGCGAACTCGATACCGCGCGAGCGCAAGTATCGAACGCAGGACATGCCCGTGCGGCCGAGTCCGACGACGACAGTGCGTCCGGAGCGCGGTTGCATCGAGCGGGGCATGTCGACCTGGGGCGTCATGAATCAGCGCACCTTCAGCGTCGCAAGACCGATGAGCACGAGGATCACGGAGATGATCCAGAAGCGCACGATCACCTTCGGCTCGGCCCAGCCCTTGAGCTCGAAGTGATGATGGATCGGCGCCATGCGGAAGATGCGCTTGCCGGTCAGCTTGAACGAGGCGACCTGCAGCATCACCGACAGCGTTTCCATGACGAACACGCCGCCCATGATGAAGAGCACGATCTCCTGCCGGACGATGACGGCGACGACGCCTAGTGCCGCACCAAGCGCGAGCGCACCGATATCACCCATGAACACCTGGGCCGGATAGGTGTTGAACCAGAGGAATCCGAGTCCAGCACCGACCAGCGTCGCGCAGAACACCAGTATTTCACCGGTGCCCTCGATGAATGGAATGCCGAGATAACCCGAGAACACCGCATTGCCTGTTGCATAAGCGAAAACTCCCAGAGCACCGCCAACCAGAACCGCGGGCATGATTGCGAGACCGTCCAGCCCGTCGGTGAGATTCACCGCGTTGCTGGTACCGACGATGACGAAATAGGTGAGAGCGATGTAGCCGACACCGAGCGGCACCATTACCGTCTTGAAGAAGGGAACGTAGAGCGCCGTTTCCGCCGGCGCCTTCGCAGTCATGTACAGCGCGATCGCCGCGCCGAGACCGGCGATCGTCTGCCAGAAGTACTTGTAGCGCGCGATGAGACCGCGGCTGTTGCCGACGACGAGCTTCAGATAGTCGTCCCAGAATCCGATCAGGCCGAACGCGAGCGTCACGAGCAGCGTGATCAGCACGAAGCGATTGGTCATGTCCGCCCACAACGCCGTGCTCGCGCCGATCGCGACCAGGATCAGCGCGCCGCCCATCGTCGGCGTTCCGGCCTTCGGCAAGTGCGTCTTCGGACCGTCGTCGCGAACGCGCTGACCGATCTGTCGGTCCGACAGCGTGCGGATCATCCACGGACCGACGATGAAAGAGATCACGAGTGCCGTGAGCGCCGCGAGAATCGCGCGCAGCGTCAGGTACTGGAACACACGGAAGCCGGAATGGAAGTCGCTCAGGTAGTGGGCGAGATAGAACAGCATGTGATTCTTCTTTTAGTGTCCGTTCGCTGCCTGCGGCGGCGTGGCCGCCAGCGCTGCCGATACGCGCTCCAATCGGTTGGCGCGCGAACCCTTGATCAACACCGCGACGCCGGCCGTCAGTGAACGACGCGCCTCGGCAATGAGCGGTTCGACATCGTTGAACCACTGGGCGCCGCGCCCGAAAGCTTCGACCGCGAAGTGCGAATGCTTGCCGATCGCGAAGAGCCGCTCGACACCCACCTGGCGCGCGTAGCGCCCGACTTCGGCATGGAGCTCGTTCGCGCCTTCACCGAGCTCGAGCATGTCGCCGAGCACGAGCCAGCGCTTGCCGCTGAAGCCGCGCAGCGCATCGAGTCCGGCTTTCAGCGAGCTCGGATTGGCGTTGTACGAATCGTCGACGAGGAAAGCGCCGTTGATCGCGGGTTTGAGCTCGAGCCGTCCGGAAACCGCGCGCATCGCACCGAGTCCTTCGACGATCTGCTCGAGCGTTGCGCCAGCTGCGAAGGCGACAGCGGCCGCGCCGAGCGCATTGCGAAGGTTGTGCAATCCGGCGAGCGCAAGCGTCACCGGCTTCGTGCCCGCGGGTGTCGCCAGTTCGAAATCGATGCGGAAACCGCCAGCGTCGCCGCTCGCATTGACCTTGCGCGCCATGAAATCAGCGGGCTGCTCGAAACCGAAGGAGAACGCCTTCTCCGCTGTCCGGTTGTCGCGCCACTGTGCCGCGTACTTGTCGTCAGCGTTGATCACTGCAACGCCGTCGGCAGGCAATGCCTGGAACATCTCGCCCTTGCCGTTCGCAACACCGTCGAGGCTGCCGAAGCCTTCGAGGTGGGCGGCGCCTGCGTTCGTCACGATGCCGATCGTCGGCTCCGCGAGGCCCGCCAGATGCGCGATCTCGCCCTGATGATTCGCACCCATCTCGATGACGGCATAACGATGCGTCGCGTTCATCTGCATGAGCGTCAGCGGCACGCCGATGTGATTGTTGAGGTTGCCGCGGGTGATGAGGCAGGCCCCGAGCCGCGTCAGGATCGCGCCAATCAGTTCCTTCGTCGTCGTCTTGCCGTTGCTGCCGGTGACGCCGATCACAGGAATCTGGAACTGCCGACGCCATTCGCGCGCGAACGTCGACAGCGCTGCGAGAGCATCGGGCACGACGACCTGTGGCAACTCAACGGGCAGTGGTCGCTCGACGAGTGCGGCGATTGCGCCGCGCTCGGCGGCTGCGGACACGAAGTCATGACCGTCGAAGTTCGGGCCGGACAGTGCGACGAAGAGTGCGCCACGCTGCAACGAGCGACTATCGGTCGAGACGCTCGTGAACTCACAGTTCTCGCCGACCAGTTCGGCGCCGGTGACTCGCACGATGTCGTTGAGAGTCTTCTTGAGGGCTTGATTACTCATGCATCCCTCCTCAGCGCGGCTTGCACGACGTCGCGATCGCTGAAGTAGCGCGTCTCGATCCCGACGATCTGGTAGTCCTCATGCCCCTTGCCCGCGACGAGAACCACGTCGCCGGCACCGGCCTTCGCGATGGCATGTTCGATCGCACGCGCCCGATCACGCTCGACCGTGGCACGCTGCGGCTCTTTCAGCCCCGCGACGATTCCGGCCACGATCGCATTGCCATCCTCGGTGCGGGGGTTGTCGTCGGTGATCACGACGACATCGGCGAGACGTTCGGCGATTTCACCCATTGCCGGTCGCTTGCGTGCGTCGCGGTCACCACCGCAACCGAACACACAGATGAGGCGGCCGCTCGAGTGATTGCGAACAGCCAGCAACGCCTTCTCGAGCGCATCAGGCGTATGCGCATAGTCGACGACCGCCAGCGGCTTGCCCGCCGCAGTGAACGTTTCCATTCGACCGGGTGGTGGAGAACAGCGCTCGAGTGCGGCAACTGCATCGGAGAGTTCGAACCCCCAGCCGAGCAGCACTGCCAGCACGGCGATGAGATTGTCGACATTGAAGTCGCCAACGAAACGCGACCGCAGCGTGGCGGTTCCCCACGTGCCGTCGAGATCGATGACCAGCCCGCCCGCCTCGGCGCGAACGCGGCGAACCAGGACGTGTGATGTATCGGCTGGCAGCGACGCGAGCGACGAAGTCGACCGCGCGCATGCAACGAGACCTTCGCCTCGATACTCGCGTGCCAGCTTCAGCCCGAACGCATCGTCGACATTGATGACCGCGTGTTCGAGCGTCGGCCACGCGAACAGCCGCGCCTTCGCTTCGCCGTACGCTTCAAAGGTCCCGTGATAGTCGAGATGGTCATGAGTCAGGTTCGTGAACACGGCCGTGTCGACACGGACCCCCGCGACACGATCCTGGTCGAGCGCATGCGACGAGATTTCCATCCCGAGGTGCGTGATGCCTTCATCGCGCAGTTCGGCGATCTGCCGATGCAGCGTGATCGCATCTGGCGTCGTATGCGTACCCGGCTTCACAGCGCCGATGCGACCGTGACCGAGCGTGCCCGCATAAGCCGACGGCCGACCGAGCTCCGCCAGCGCACCGGCCAGGACGTAGGCCGTCGTCGTCTTGCCGTTGGTTCCGGTGATACCGGTGACGAACACCGCTGCGGACGGCGAATCGAAGAAGCGATCCGCGATCGTTCCGATCGCGGCCTTCAGATCGGGCACAGCGACCATCGCTACGTTAGCCGGGACTGCTGGCGGCACGACACCGTCGGCCGGCTCCCACAGAACCGCGATCGCGCCGGAGCTGATCGCTTGCGTCGCGAAGCTGACGCCGTGACTACGCAGACCGGGAAGTGCGACGAACGCACCGCCCGCTCGTACCTTGCGGCTGTCGATCGTCAGGTCCGTGATCTCGAGATCCGGAACGTCGGCAGCAGCAGTCCCCGCGAGCAACGCACGCAGATTCTTTCCTGCCTGTTGGCGCGTGACATTCACTGCGTTTCGCCTTGCGAGTGCACTGTTCATGGCACTCATTGCGATCCGCGGCTCGCCTGCGCCAGCGTCGCTTTCGGCAACTGGTCCAGGCCATCCGGCGGCACACCCAGCAGGCGCAATGCACCTGCCATCACATTGGAGAACACGGGGGCGGCGACGTCGCCTCCGTAGTAGAGCTGACCGCCCGGCTCGTCAATAACGACAATCGCAGCCAGCCGCGGTTTGCTCGCGGGCACGACGCCGCCGAATGTCGCCTTGTAACGGTCGGTCGAATAGCCACCGGACGCAGCCGTCCAGGCCGTACCGGTTTTCCCGGCGACGCGATACCCGGCAAGTGCCGCGCTCTTGCCGGTGCCGTCCTGCGACACGACGCTTTCCATCATGTCGATCAGCTCGCGAGCGACGTGTTCATCGATTGCACGCTGCCCGGGAACAGCGGCATCCACACGCCGCAGCGTGATTGGCCGGCTGACACCGCCCGAACCCAGCGTCGCGTAAGCGTGCGCAAGCTGCAGCGGCGTGACCGACAGGCCGTAGCCATAGGAGATCGTCGCCTGGCCGATTCGCCGCCAGTGCGATGCATCATTGAGCAATCCTGCCGATTCTCCGGGGAACCCGCTGCCCGACACCTGACCGAAGCCGAACGCCGTCAACGTGTCGTGCATGCTGTCCGGCGACAGGCTCAGCGCCATCTTCGCCATGCCGACGTTGCTCGATTTCGCGAGAACGGTCGTGAGCGGCACGGTACCGAGATGCTTGTGATCCTCGATGAGCTTCACGCCGACACGGACCGGCGATGTGTCGATCTGCGTGCTCGCATGGAAACGGCCCGAAGCGATGCCCGCCGCGGCGATGAACGGCTTGATGCTCGAACCCGGCTCGAAGATGTCCGTCGCAGCACGATTGCGATAGCGCGACGCCGCGACCTGATCGCGATCATTCGGGTTGTACGACGGCTGATTCACCATCGCCAGGATCTCGCCCGTCTCGACATCGATCACGATCATCGAGCCGGCCTTCGCCTGGTGCAGCTGTACGGCCGACTTCAGCTCGCGATACGCGAGGTACTGGATGCGCAGGTCGATGCTCGTCACGAGATCGCTGCCCGGACGTGGCGCTCGGATGCTCTCGATGTCTTCGACAGTGCGACCGTAGCGATCCTGGATGACGCGCTTCGCTCCGGCTTCGGCACCGAGCCAGCGGTCGTAAGCGAGCTCGAGTCCTTCCTGACCGATGTCTTCGTACTTCTTCGTGAAGCCGAGCAGATGACCGGTGACTTCGCCCGCCGGGTAGAAGCGCTGGTATTCGCGCAGCAGATAGACGCCGGGAATCTTGAGCGCCGAAACCTGAGCGGCATCGCTCGGGCGCATGTGGCGCACGAGATAGACGAAGTCGCGTTCGAGGTTGCTGGTGAGCACCTGCGTCAGCCACTTCGGATCGCGATTCAATGCCTCAGCCAGTCGGGGCAGCTGATCCGACGACTTCATCACCTCTTTCGGCGATGCCCAGACGGTATCCACAGGCATGCTCGCCGCGAGCGCCTCGCCGTTGCGATCGTAGATCGCGCCGCGAATGGCTGACAGTTTGGCTACACGGGTGAAGCGCGCGTCGCCCTGCCCTTCGAGAAATCCATCATCGAGCAACTGCAGATCGACCGCGCGCGCAACGAGCGCGACGGCAATGACGAGCAGCAGGCCGAGCACGACACGCAAGCGCGTGCCGAACTGCTCGGCCGAGAATGCCCTGTTGTTGTCGTTGCGGATCACTGCGGCTGCACCAGTCGGACTTCGTCGGGCTTCGGAATCACCATCTTCAGATTGGAACGCGCCGTCTGCTCGACGCGCCCGTGCGTCGACCATGCGCTCTGTTCGATCTTCAGCTGGCCCCACTCGATATCGAGGCCATCGCGCTGCCCGTGCAGCCCCTGCAATTCGATGAAGAGACTGCGCGTCTCATGCCGGCTCCACACGACGCCGATCGCCGACGCGAACAGCAGGCACCACAAGACCGGCAGCGACCAGCGGCTGACCGAGTTCATGCGGCCACCTTCTCGGCGACTCGCATGATCGAGCTGCGAGCGCGCGGATTGCGGTCCACCTCGACCGCCGACGGATGAATCGCTTTGCCGACGCGGCGCAGCTTCGGGCGTGCGTGCGCCGGCACTTCCGGCAATCCGGCGTACACGGGGTCTTCCTGCGAATGCTTCTGCATGAAGCGCTTCACGATTCCATCTTCGAGCGAGTGAAAACTGATCACGCACAAACGACCGTGCGGCGCGAGCGCGAGCAGCGAGGCCTCGAGCGCAGCCTCGATCTCATCGAGCTCCTGGTTCACGTGGATGCGGATCGCCTGGAAGGTGCGAGTGGCAGGGTGTTTCCCCGGCTCGCGCATCGGCACCGCGCCGGCAACGATCTGCGACAGCTGGGACGTACGCACGATCGGCTCGACACCGCGCGCGACAACGATCGCTCGCGCAATGCGCTTCGCGAACCGCTCTTCGCCGAACTCGCGGATGACGCGCGCGATGTCGTGCTCTGGCGCCTTTGCCAGCCAATCCGCCGCCGTCATGCCACTTGCGTTGTTCATCCGCATATCGAGCGGACCGTCCTGCACGAAGCTGAAGCCACGCGCCGCGTTGTCGAGCTGCGGAGACGAAACACCGAGATCGAGCAACACGCCATCGAAACCCCCGACCGCGCCCGCCTCCGCCACGACCTGCGCGAGAAGCGAGAACGGGCTCAGCACCAATGTCAACCGTCCATCCGCCAGCAAACCCTTTTCCGTCAAAGAACGCTGGGCCCCGAACCGTTCGCGGCCGGCGCGAATGGCATCCGGATCCCGATCGATTGCTACGACCCTGCCCTCCTTGCCCACACGCTCGAGAATCGCCGCCGTATGTCCGCCGCGGCCGAAGGTCGCATCGAGATAACGACCTGACTCGCGAACCTGCAGCGCTGCCAGCACTTCCTCGAGAAGTACCGGCGTGTGTTCGGACATCCCAACCCCTTCACTAATCACCAGGCCCTGAGCCGCGCACTAGAGCGACAGCGACGACAGCTCCGGCGGCAACTCCTCAGCTTCCTCATCCACCTTCAGCCACTGCTCGCGGCTGTCGTTCCACTGCGTCTCGTCCCAAAGCTCGAACCGGTTGCCCTGGCCGATCAGCATCGCCGTGCGGGAAAGCCCGGCGTATTCGCGCAGGCTCGGGGGCACCAGGATCCGGCCGCTGTTGTCGAGCTCGAGGTCGGTGGCGTGGCCGATCATCAGCCGCTGCAACCGACGCGCGACCGGGTTGAGCGTCGGCAGCCGCCGCAGCTTCAGCTCGATCTCTTCCCATTCCGGCAGCGGGTAAATGAGCAGGCAGCGATCCGAACGATCGACGGTCGCAATGAGCCTCCCGTTGGAGCGCTCGACGATGCGCTCGCGGTAGCGCGTTGGCATGGCCAACCGCCCCTTCGAGTCGAGCGTCACCTTGTTTGCACCGCGGAACATGTTTGCTTGCCACTTGAGGGTTCAGGGCGCTCTTCCGCGCCCCTTCAACCCACGACTTCCCACTATTTCCCACCGAGCGGCGACTATAGGTACCGCCAAAGCTGCAAGTCAAAAAAATCTGAGTGATTTCCTGTTTGGCGACAGAGACTTAGCTCCAGGACCTCCCTGGGGCCGGAGACTCGAAAACAGGTATCAATGTGAATCAGTGAGTTAAGCGCGCTTCTTTAAGTAAGAATGCACTTCGGAAAGCTCCTCCGTGGACCGCTCTTCTGGACGATGGAAAGGAGCCTGCGCGCAAAGTTGCGCAGAGTTGGGGCAGGAATGAGGCAAAGCGCCGACGCGCTCTGGCGCCCTATTACGAAGGCCAGTGGCCGGGGAGGTATACAAAAATTCCGGACAGCCTCACGCCATGAATGGGGGCTGCCCGAAATCGTTTAGGAAATTTAATCGAAAAAGACGCGAAGCGACTCTCGCCTCGTCATTCCCGCGAAAGCGGGAATCCATCCGGATAAGGACATGGGCTCCCGCTTTCGCGGGAGTGACGTCGCCAGGCAGGTAGAAAAAGGAGTCGGCCGATAAGCCGGGTTTTGTCGAGGACAACCATTCATCTGGGGTGCGCGTCGCCGCGCACCTCGAGCGACCTACCCGGAAGCCTGTATGGGCCATACGTGCCGGCCAATTGCTTGGCCAGCGTGCTTCCCTATTTGGTCTTGCTCCAGGCGGGGTTTGCCGTGCCACCGAGTGTTGCCACCGGCGCGGTGCGCTCTTACCGCACCATTTCACCCTTACCACCCCCTTGCGGGAGTTCGGCGGTTTGCTTTCTGTTGCACTTTCCGTGGACTCACGTCCCCCAGGCGTTACCTGGCGCCTTGCCCTGGGAGCCCGGACTTTCCTCCATCCTTGCGGACAGCGGTTGTCTGGCCGACTCCGGGGGCGATGGTAGCAAGGAAGAAGCGGTTAGCGGTTGGCGGTTGGCGGTTGGTTCGGAAAGAAAAGGACGGCGCGTCCGTCACACCCGCGAAGGCGGGTGTCCATCCGGGGCTGAAAAACAAGATGGATTCCCGCGTGCGCGGGAATGACGACGAGGGGATCGTCGACTGTTCACATCTGTTCGCCCGGCTTCAGGCGCATCGCGAGGTCGTAGAGCTCCGAGCGTTTGGTGCCGGTGAGGCGCGAGGCGATTTTTGCGGCTTGGGCGGGAGAAAGTTCGTCGAGCAGCGCGCGCAGCAGTTGCTGGGCATCGAGGGCGACTGCGTCGTGAGATTGTTCTGGAGCGCCGGTGACGACGATGACGATCTCGCCGCGCGACATGTTCTCGTCGCGCTCAGCCAGAGCGGCCAGTTCCGCGAGTGAGCCGCTGTACGTGGTTTCGAATCGTTTCGTCAGCTCGCGACTGACCGTGGCGCGCCGGTCGCCGCCAAGCACAGCCGCCATATCTCGCAGGACTTCGGTCAGTCGGTGCGGTGCTTCGTAGAACACGAGCGTGCGCGTCTCGGCGACGAGTGATTCCAGTTGTGTGCGGCGCGCAGCGCTCTTCGACGCGAGAAAGCCTTCGAAGGCGAATCGATCGGTCGGCAGTCCGGCAACTGAAATGGCAGCGATCGCGGCACACGGGCCCGGTACGGCGATCACGGGAATATTGCGTTGGCGCGCAGCTGCGATCAGATCGAAGCCCGGATCGCTGATGAGCGGCGTGCCGGCGTCGGACACGATCGCGATGGATTCGCCCCGGGCGACCCGATCCAGCAATGCCGCCGACTTCCGCGACTCGTTGTGCTCGTGCATCGACGTGAGCGGCGTCGCGACACCGAACGACTGCAGCAACTGACCGGTGTGGCGCGTGTCTTCCGCGGCAATCAGGGACACGCCGGCAAGCACTTCGCGTGCTCGCGGACTCAGGTCGCCGAGATTCCCGATAGGCGTCGCTACCACGAATATCGTCCCGGGAGCCGCTTTTGTGGGGGATTCTGCTGACACGCGTATTTCCGTGGAACGATGCAATTACAGGCGCGAGACCGGACAGGTACACTGCGGACCCGTCATCGCATCCTGGCATTCATCCGGATCTCCCGACATGTCCCTGACGCTGCACCTGCCCGCGGGCCCACAGACTACCGTCTGCGGCCGGGCACCAGAAGGCCCATCGAAGCTGCTCACGACTCTGCGGTCCGTGCGGGACGGCCTGCTCTGCGTGCTGGCAGCACTGAGCATCGCTTCATGCACAACGCCGACGACGCAAACGCAGGCGCCCGGCAGCGAGAAGCAGTTTGCGCAGGCGGAAAAGCTGGCGCGCGAAGGCAAGTATGTCGAGGCGGCGCAGGTCTATGAACAGGTCGCGGCAACGTCGCCGAAGGAACTGCGGGATCGTCTCCTGCTGCGGGCTGCGAAGGAGTATCTGCTCGCCGGCGATCCCGACAAGGTCAACGCGACGCTCGCGAAACTGAGTCCTTCGCTACCGACTCAGGACTTCGCGACGCGCGCTCAGATCGCCGCTGAACTGGCGCTGCAGTCCCGCAATCCAGCGAAGGCGCTCGCGGAGCTCGATCGCATCCCGCAGCCGATCCCCCGAGAGAACGCACCCGACGTTCTCGCCCTGCGCGCGAAAGCGCAGTTCGCGCTGAACAAACCAGCACTCGGGGTCACCACGGCGCTCGAACGCGAACGACTCCTGAACAATCCTCAGGACATCCGCGCCAACCAGCGCCTCATCTGGGAAGGTCTGCAGCAGAGCGCTGCCGGCAATGCCGATTTCAAAGCGCAGCCGGGCAGCAGCGCCATCGTCGCCGGCTGGCTCGATCTGGGCAGTGCCGCACTCGTTGCCGCACGCAATCCGTTCACTGCGAAAAACGATCTCGCGAGCTGGCGTGCCCGGTATCCGACTCATCCGGCCAACACATTCCTCAATGAAGAAGTGCTGCCCGATCTCGGCGTCGGTCTCGACTATCCCACGCAAGTTGCCTTGGTGCTGCCGCTCAGCGGACGACAGCAGGCTGCTGGTGTCGCCGTGCGCGATGGCTTCATGGCCGCACTGCTGCAACAGGATCCCGCGCGCCGACCGCAAGTGAACATCTATGACACGGTCGCGATGGGCGCGAGCACCGCGTATCGCCGTGCGATCGCCGACGGTTCTCAGTTCGTCGTCGGTCCGCTCATGAAGGAAGATGTCGCTGCGCTCGGCGCATCGAGTGACGTCTCCGTGCTCACACTGGCACTGAACCAGTTGCCCGATGGCGCGAGCTCGCCGCCAATGCTCTTCCAGTTTTCACTCGATCCTGAAGACGAAGCCCGTCAGGTCGCGCGTCGCGTGGTCTCTGACGGCCGCAATCGCGGGCTCGCATTGCTGCCCAACAATGAATGGGGCCAGCGCCTCTATCGCGCGTTCGAAACCGAGCTGAAGACGCAAGGCGGAAGTGTTGCCGGCGTGCGCTACTACGACACATCAGCACGCGACTTCTCGGATCCGATCTCGCGGTTGCTGCTCATCGATGAGAGTCGGGCACGCGCGAACTCGCTGAGCACCGCTCTGGGACAGCGCCTCGAGTTCGAACCGCGGCGGCGCAGCGATGCGAAGTTCGTATTCATCGGCGCTTACCCTGCACAAGGTCGTTCGCTGCGTCCGACACTGCGCTTCTATCTCGCCGACGATCTGCCCGTGTACGCGACATCGGACATCTTCGAACCCGACGCGCAGGCGAACAACGATCTCGACGGCGTGATCTTCCCGGACATGCCATGGGTGATCTCGCCCGATGCGGTTTCGACCGAACTGCGCACTGCACTGAGCCGCTACTGGCCTGTGCGCGCACGCGGTCGCGGTCGGCTCTACGCATTCGGCTTCGACGCCTATCGCATCGTGCCCTTGCTGAAGGCCGGCAAGTTCGGCCCCGCCAACACGATCCCGGGCATGACGGGCTTGCTCTCCATCGATGAGCGCGGCCGCGTTCGCCGCGAACTGGACTGGGCTCGCGTAACGGATGGTCAACCCGTACCCGTGGGAACCACGGCAACCGCCTCGAGATAACAGCATGATCAACCGCAAGGATGCGGGTAACTCAGGCGAAGACGCCGCACTCGACTACCTGAAACAGCACGGACTGACGCTCGTCACCCGGAACTATCGCTGCCGCGCTGGCGAGATCGACCTCGTCATGCTGCAAGGGGGCGTTCTGGTCCTCATCGAAGTGCGCTATCGCGAAAGCGCCGCGTTCGGCGGTGCCGCCGCTTCTGTCACGTGGCGCAAACAAAAGCGCATCATCATCGCCGCGCGGCACTTGCTCGCGTATCGCGCCGACCTGCGCCGATATCCGGCCCGGTTCGATGTCGTGGCGGTCGAAGGCACCAAGATCGAGTGGATTCGCAACGCCTTTACGCTGTAGCTTGTGCGCATGCTCGAGACCACCGCCGAAGTCATGTGCCCGCATTGCGGCGAGACGATTACGCTGTTCCTGGACCTGTCGATCGAGGAACAGAGCTACATCGAGGACTGCTCGGTGTGCTGCCAACCGATGACGGTGAGCTACAGCACCGCCGACGGCGGGCTCGCCGGACTCAACGTCGAAGCGGCAAGCTGAAAGCACCATAGCGATCCTCATCGCAATCCAATGTGGCGCAAGTTTCGCATTGCCGTCCTGCTGCTGATCCTGCTGATCGTCGCTGCGAACACGTGGTTCGATCGACTGTACTCGACGGACTGGAGCAATCCACTGAGCGTAGCGATTGTCCCTGCGAACGGCGACGGCTCCGCAACGGCCGAGAGGTACGTGCGGCAACTGACGGCCGATGCGTTCCAGCCGATCGAAACGTTCTTCGCGGAAGAAGGCATGGAATACGGTATCGCGCTCGATCGCCCGGTTCGCGTGCTGCTGGGATCACAAGTACGCGATTTGCCGCCGATGATCGAACCCGGCACAGGCCGCCTGGGCATCATGCTGTGGAGTCTGCGGGCGCGCTACTGGGCATGGCGCATCGACGGGCCACCCGGCACGGAGGTCAAACTGTTCGTGCTGTATCACGATCCTCGGCAGACGCCAGCGCTGCAGCACTCAGTCGGCATGCAGAAGGGCCTGTTTGGCATCGTGCACGTGTTCGCCGATCGCACAATGGCGGGGTCGAACGACACCGTGATCGCACATGAACTCCTTCACACGCTCGGCGCCACCGACAAATACGGCCCGGACAATCTGCCTCGATTGCCTGATGGCTACGCGGAGCCGGATCTGCAGCCGCTTTATCCGCAGTCGTTCGCGGAGCTGATGGGCGGACGGATTCCGGTCAGCGCGAGGCAGGCTGAGATTCCCGAGTCGCTCGATCAGGTCGTCATCGGACCCACGACGGCGGCCGAAATCGGCTGGGCGCAATGACACTCCTGGACGTACGCGGGCTCGATATCTCCGTGGCGGGTCGCACGCTGGTGCGCTCGCTCGATCTCAGCGTTTCGAGCGGCAGTGTGACTGCGCTGTTGGGACGCAACGGCGCGGGAAAAACGCTGACGCTGCATACGCTCTGCGGTCTGCGAGCTGCCGAAAAAGGTTCGATCAGCGTTGCCGGTCAATCGCTGGCGCAGTGGCCGCGCAAAGAACTCGCTCGCAAACTCGGCTTGCTGGCGCAGACAACCGAGGACCCATTTCCATCGACGGTGATGGAGACCGCGCTCATCGGCCGGCACCCGCACATCGACTTCTGGCAGTGGGAAAGCGACATCGATCGCAGCATCGCAGGCACTGCACTGGAAGCCGTGGATCTCGCCGGATTCGCCGCGCGCGACATCAGCACACTATCGGGCGGGGAGCGTCGCCGCGCGGCGATCGCGACGTTGCTTGCGCAGGATCCGGAGCTGTTCCTGCTCGATGAGCCGATCAATCACCTCGATCCGCCGCATCAGCTCGACGCTCTGCGGCTCTTCCGTGCACGCGCCGACGCCGGCCGCGCGGTCATCATGAGCCTGCACGACGCCGGCCTCGCCGCAAGATTCAGCGATCAGGCCGTCTTGCTTTTCGGGGACGGAGACTGGCTCTGCGGACCGACTCGCGAGATTCTGACTGAAACCAATATCGGCCGGCTTTACGGGGTGGCCGTTCGCGAAGTGAGCTGGGAGGGTGGAAGGACTTTCGTAGCGGTGTGAGTCCGGAGAAGGGATTTCACATGGAGCTCACGGAGGACACGGAGGTTCCAGAGAATGAAAAGCTGCCGGGCTTTGTGGCTGGAGCCGGACCCACAGCTTTCTATCTCCGTGCGCTGCGTGAACTGCGTGTGAAACTTCTCATCCCCGGTGCCCCAGCAGTCGCGCCGGCAGAAACAGCAACGCGCGCAGGAATGCGATCGCCGCTTCCAGCAACACGCCGACGATCCGGAACGGAATCGACAGCAGCCACAGCAGCGGCATCAGCAATAGAACGACCAGCGCAATCGGCCATGCCACCGCGAAGAGCAGGCACCAGACCAAGGCCAGAAGCAGGAAATTCATGACGTTCTCCGTACTCGACGATGAGGCATCGTTGGGATGCTGCGGCAACCCTTGAGGTTGCACCTGCTGGCCACCGCGCTCGTCACGACAGCAGATTCCGGATCTGCTGCTGGAATGTCAGCAATGCCAGCACGCCGAACAGTAACGCCGCCCAGACCAGCGCGCCAAGCCTCACCGGCGAAATGCGGATGGGTGCCGGCAGTTTCTTCCGGTTCAGCACGATCAGCAGGACCGAATAGATGCACATCATCAGCCCGCCGGTCACCGAGGAAATGATCAGCAGCAGCAGGGGCTGCGTGACGCCGAGCAGCAGTACGATGCAACCGCAGGCAACGAGGCCCCAGACGAGCACGAAATAGATCCGGCTTTCGCTGTGCCTGGACGTGCGCAGGTACGTTGTCTTGATCACGTCGGCGCCGATGCGGCTGGTGAAATCGACGATGCCCATTGCGGCCGCGAACAGCGAAATCGCGCCGATGATCCAGTACAGCAGGCCGAACCAGGTACCCGCCTGCACCTGCATCTGCTCTCCCTGCACGCGGATGAAATCCACTGTCTGCGGCACATCAGGCCTGCCGTAGACGGTCGAGTAGGCGATCATCGACGTGAAGACGATGGTCACGAAGGAAACGAGCGCGAAGGTCGAAGCCTGCTCGATGTTCGCCAGCCGCCACCAGCCGCGCCACCGGGAGAGATTCTGTTCGGTCGGCTCGAAGGTGAAGCACGTCGGCACGTTCGCGGCGTGCTCCTCACCCGTGATCGGGCTTACCAGGCGCGGCACGTAAGCGCCCATGCCGAATCCCTTGTCGCGGATCCAGTTGCTCTGGCAGAGATTCTGCCCGCCGCCCGCGCCCGCGAATGCGAACGCGCCCATCACCAGCGCGAAACCGAGCTCGGGCGGAAACGTTCCGACATGGACGATCGTCCGCGGCAATTGTGTCCAAGCGTCGCGGGAGATCACGAAGAACACCGCCACGGCGATGAACGTGATCACGGCGATGACTTTGAGAAACTGCACGCGCTCGAGCATCACATAGACGACAGGTGCGAGCGTGAGCGCGGCGCCGATGACGATGAGCATCCCGATCGCGATGGGCAGAGGATTGCCGCCGACGAGATACGTCACCATCGTTGCGGAAGACGTCGCCCAGCCGGGCCACAGGTTCGCGAAATACACCATCAAGGCGAACACGAGGCCCCAGTGTTTCCACAATCGCGTGAAGCCCATCAACGCCGTCTCACCGGTGGCGAGCGTGTAGCGCTCGATCTCCATGTTGATGAACCACTGAGTGACGATGCCGATCGCGGCACCCCACAACAGCGTCAGTCCGACTTGAGATGCGATGTAGGGCCAGAGAACGAACTCGCCCGAGGCGAGCCCGACACCGGCAGCAACGACGCCGGGGCCGATCAGGGGCCACAGGCGCGCGGGCGGCTCGGGCAGATCGCGGGTGTGAAAAGGCGACGGGGGATGCTGGGCCATAGGGACTCCGTGTTCTTCTTGGGTCTGTCCACGTCCGCGCCCCCAACGCGTAACGAGTGTCGGTTCTCTCGAGCGCTAAGAGAGCTCCCTCAGCAAGGTCGAATGCATGCGCGAGTTGGCCGCCAGCACGGACGTCGTTTCGAGTCCCAGCGGCTTGCCGTTCAGGTCAGTGAATTTTCCACCCGCCGCTTCCACGATCACGGCGAGCGCGGCGATGTCGAGAATGTTCACGTCGGATTCGATCACGGCTTCGAGCTTCCCCGCGGCCAGCAGGTGATAGTGCAGGAAGTCGCCGTAGCCCCGGATCCGGCTCACTCGTGCGACGAGTTGGCCGTAGCGGGCCCAGCCGGTGCTCTTCGCGAGCGTCTTGAGATTGCCCGCTGAAATCGCCGCGGCCTCGATGCTGTCGATGTCGCTGACGCGAATCGGCTTGTCGTTCAGCCACGCCCCCACGCCGGCCTGCGCATACGCGAGCTCGCCATAAATCGGTGCCGATGAAACACCGACGATGAGCTCGCCCCGATGCATCAACGCGATCTGCGTCGAGAAAAACGGGTACTCGCGAACGAAGGCCTTGGTCCCGTCGATCGGGTCGACGAGCCAGAGATAGTCGGCGTCCAGCGCACTCTGCCCGGTTTCCTCGCCGTAGAACCCATGCTCCGGGAAGCGTGCGCCGATGATGGCGCGAATCGCTTTTTCGGTATCGATGTCGGCCTGCGTCACCGGCGATTTGTCCGCCTTGATCACGACCTCGAGATTGCGCTGGTAATAGCGACGAATGACATCGGCGGCGGCCCGGGCGGCATCGAGAGCGGTAACAAGGAACGGCGAATGCGTAGTCATGGGATCCGTGATCGGTGTCGGCCGCGCAATCGTACAGGACCGGCTGGGGGAATGTTCGCTGTGGGGCGCACGCCACGGGCGGGCCGATCGCAGCCGGCGGGGCCGCTTCGATTGATCGTCCAGTTTCGGCTAATCGTGATAGCGCCCCCGGGTCAGATCCGCCACAGTCCCGCCACGACCGGCAGGGGAGGCGTGTCGTCGAGCGTTGCGCCGAGGCTGCAGATTCGCCCGGCCGCAAGCGGGTTCGCTCCCTGGTCCGTCGATTTCCGATCGGCCTGCCGCCCCGGGGCAGGTGGCCTTTTCGAACCACAGGGAGACATGCATGCAACCCGACCGATCCGCCTCACGGCTGTTGTCCGCTGCGTCGCTCACGCTGCTGGCCAGCTACTCGGCACACGCCCAGACGGTGCCTTCCGAAGAAAAGAACGTCCTCGAACAGATCGTCGTCACCGGCACCCGGGTGGAGAACCGCTCGGCGCTCGATACCGCTGTGCCCGTGGACGTGATCTCGGCCGAGACGCTCGCGAACTCCGGCACCACGGAAGTGAACCAGGCTCTGTCGACCGTGCTCCCCTCTTTCAATTTCCCGCGCCCGGGTCTCGCCGACGGCACCGACACGATCCGGCCGGCGACGTTGCGTGGCCTTGCGCCCGATCAGACGCTGGTACTCGTAAACAGCAAACGCCGCCACTCCGCATCGCTGGTCAACGTCAACGGCACGATCGGTCGCGGCTCGTCCGCCGTCGACATGAACACCATCCCGAGCGCCATGGTGAAATCGATCGAAGTGCTGCGCGACGGCGCATCGGCGCAGTACGGGTCGGACGCAATCGCCGGCGTGATCAACCTGCAGCTGCGGGACAACAGCGATGGCGGCGGCGCTTCCGGCAGCTACGGTTGGCGTGAGTCGAGCTACAAGACGCCCACGACACAACCGCCCGCGAACGCTACGTGGACGGTTCCCTCGCCGGATGTCGATCGCGATGTCTCCGACGGCGAGACGCTGGTGGTCTCTGCGTGGAAGGGACTGTCGCTCGGTCAGGACGGCTTCCTCACGATCGCTGCCGAGTACAAAGATCAGCAGCGCACGGAACGCGACGGCCTCGACTTCCGGCAACAGTATCCGCTCGTCGGCGGCACGTACGATGCTCGCGAACAGACGATCGAACGCTTCAATGCCTGGTCGGGCGAGCCCGACATGGAGCAGAAGACGATCTTCCTGAACACCGGCTATGACCTCTCCGGCGGCGTGCAGCTCTACGGCTGGGCGAGCTATCAGGAACGCGATGTGGAGTCCGCTGGCTTCTTCCGCCGCGCACTCGATGATCGCAATGTCATCCAGATCTACGCCGACGGCTTCCTGCCCATCATCGCACCCGAGGTCACCGACTACTCGGCCGCCGCGGGTGTGAAGTGGGGCTGGGGCGACTGGGACATGGACAGCTCGCTCGTCTACGGCAAGAACGAAATGGATTTCACGATCAAGAACACGTTGAACCGCTCACTCGGAACAGCGAGCCCGACAGTGTTCGATGCCGGCGGCTTCGACTATGACCAGATCGTGTTCAACTTCTCCGGCGTGCGCGGTATCGACGTCGGCCTTGCCTCGCCCCTCAACCTGGCCATTGGACTCGAGGCGCGCGAGGAAGGCTATTCCATCACCGCGGGCGAACCGGACTCGTATCGCAACGGCGGCGTGCTGCTGCCGCTGTCGGTTCCCGGCACCGGTTGCGCGACTCCGACGGCGGCACAGATTGCAGCGGGTGGCTGCGCCACTGCATCGGGTTCACAGGTTTTCCCGGGATTCCGGCCGGAAAACGAAGTCGATGAAGATCGCACGGCCGTCGGCGTCTACATCGATCTCGAAGCGAACCTGACGGAGAAGCTGCTCGCGTCGGTCGCGGTGCGCGGTGAGGACTACTCGGACTTCGGCGAGAACTTCTCGGGCAAGTTCGCGTTGCGCTATGACTTCACCGATGCATTCGCATTGCGTGCATCGATCCAGAACGGCTTCCGCGCACCTTCGCTGCAGCAGCAGTTCTTCGCGACGACGTCGACGAACTTCATCGGCGGCGTGCCGTTCGACGTGACGACGTTCCCGGTATCGGACCCCATCGCGGTCGCACTCGGTGCGAAGCCGCTCGATGCCGAAGAATCGCTGAACTACTCGGTCGGTGCCGTGATGCGATTCGGCGAGCTCAGCCTCACCGTCGATGCGTACTGGATCAACATTGACGATCGCATCGTGCTTTCCGAGAACCTCACGCAGGCGAACGTCCGTTCGTATCTCGAGACGCAGGGCTTCATCGGCAGCGGCGGCGGACGCTTCTTCATCAACGGCGTCGACACCGAAACCAGCGGCGTCGATATCGTGGCGCACTACCCGCTGCAGACAGATGGCGCGGGCCGGTTCGATCTCACGCTGACGGCGAACTACAACTCCACGGACGTGACAAGGATTCCGGAGATCGATGCGCCGATCACGCCGGCACCACCGCTGTTCGATCGCTTCAACGTACTGACGATGGAAAAGGGCAATCCCGAGGACAAGTACACGTTCAACGTGAACTGGGACCTGCAGCGCTGGGGCGCGACTGTACGCGCCATCCGTTACGGCAAGGTGTTCGTGCCGGACTCCGGAACGAACGCGACATTCGCCAACGTCAACGCCGGTACGTACGTGCCGATCGATCAGTGGCTCGCCGCCGAAACCATCGTGGATCTCGAAGGCAGGTTCTCGTTCACGGACAACATCCGCCTGGCCATCGGCGCTGAGAACGTGTTCGACGAGTATCCCGATCCGGTCCCCATCGCCCTGAACAGCACCGGCAATCTGCCCTACTCGAACTACGGCCCGTTCGGGCGGGCAGGACGGTTCGTGTACGGGCGGTTGATGGTGGACTTCTGAAGAAGCGATGAGCGGTGAGCTCTGAGCAACGAGCCAGAGGGAGGAAAATCCCCTCTGGCTCATGGCTCGTGGCTCATGGCTCGCGGCTCTTTCTTGACACTGCCCCCGCCGATGCTTACCTTGCCGCCTCCGTCAGGTGAGCCGAGGCTGAAAAAAGCAGCTTTGGCGAGCGTGAAGCCGGTGCGGATCTGTTCCTCTTCAGATCCCATTCCGGCGCTGCCCCCGCAACGGTAGTCGAGTCCAATCGGCATCCGGAAACTCTTGGGTTTCCAGCCACTGCGCCTCAGGTTCGCAACGAACCCAAGGCGTGGGAAGGCGATGCTGACGAGCGTGCCAACGCTCACTCGAGAGCCCGGAGACCGGCCTGATGGTGCGATCGCGCTTCGTTGCCTGAAGCCGCGGTCAGTACAACGTCGCGGCGGGCGATGAGAGTACGCGCTGCGGCGCCACTCCCTACCTCTTCCGCGATCACAACACATCGGTCCATGCGGGCGTGCATGGGGAGAGGATCATCATGACTCGGGTTCATTGTCGGCCGTTCGTTTCGGCTATCGTCGGCGCCGTCGCTCCGCTGACTTCGCTTGCAGCACCGGACGATTCCGTCGCGGAAGTGGTCGTGACCGCAGCGCGCATCGCTCAGCCGATCACCGATGTCATCGGCTCGGTCACCGTACTCACGCGGGACGATATCCAGAAGCGACAGGTTCAGTCCGTTCAGGACCTGCTGCGCGGCGAAGCAGGCATCAGCATCGCGAACAACGGCGGACTCGGAAAGCTCAGCTCCATGTTCGTGCGCGGCACGGAAGCCGACCAGGTGCTCGTGCTCGTCAACGGTGTCCGCGTCGGTTCAGCCACTGCGGGTACAACGCGCATCGAATTCATTCCCGTCGACCAGATCGAGCGCATCGAGATCGTTCGCGGTCCGCGATCGAGCCTGTACGGCGCGGATGCCATCGGCGGAGTGATCCAGATCTTCACGCGCGATGCGTCCGGCCCTGCCTTCTCGCTCGGCGGCGGCTCTCATGAGACGTACAACGCAAGCGGAAGCTTCGGCGCACGCGGTGAGCATGCGTGGGTGAGCGTGACGGGCAACTACATCGAGTCGCAGGGCTTCAACTCGTGTCGCGCTTCGTTCGCAGGCGGCTGCTTCACCGACGAACCAGACGAAGACGGCTATCGCAATGCCTCGGGTTCGCTGCGCGCGGGCTACAGCTGGGATGACACCGCCGAGATCGAAGCGACAGCACTCTACGCATCGGGTCATACGGAGTACGACGGCGACTTCGGCAACGAAACCGACTTCATCCAGAGCGTGTACTCGCTCAAGGGCAAAGTTGCCGCGGCCTCGAACTGGGACCTGACGATGCAGCTCGGGCTCAGCCAGGATGATGCCGATGATTTCAAGGACGGCGTGTACTCCAGTACATTCGACACGGAGCGCCGCAACGCGAGCCTGCAATCCGACTGGACTGTCGGTGCCGGCCACATCCTGACACTGGGCATGGACTATCTCGATGATCGCGTCGCGAGCTCCACGCCATACGATCAGACCTCGCGCGACAACACAGGGATCTTCGGTCAGTACACGGGCCGGATCGGTGCGCATGAAGTGCTCGCGTCCGTGCGCAGCGACGACAACGAGCAGTTCGGCAACCACACCACGGGCGGCGTGGGCTGGAAATGGTTCACCGACGACGCCATCGCATTCTCCGTGGCCTGGGGAACAGCGTTCCTCGCACCGAACTTCAACGACCTGTACTACCCGGGCTTCAGCAATCCGGATCTGAAGCCGGAGGAGTCGGACAGCGTCGAGCTTGGGATCAGCGGCGCGGTCGCGCAAAGCACGTGGTCGGTCTCTGCGTTCGAAACGAACGTCGACAACCTGATCGTGTTCGACTTCGTGACGTTCCTGCCCCAGAACATCAGCGAAGCGCGTATTCGCGGCATCGAAGTAGAAGCCGGCACGCAACTCGGAAACTGGTCGCTGGGTGCGAACTACACTCACCTCGATCCGCGCAATCGCGACTCCGGCACCAATCGCGACAACCTGCTGCCGCGTCGCGCCGCGGACGCCGGCCGCATCGATGTCGCCTACGGAACGGATGCGTTCTCGATCGGCACTACGGCGAATATCGTCGGTTCACGCTACGACAACCTCGCGAACTCGACGAAGCTCGACAGCTACACGACTGTCGACTTCCTCGCGACGTTCCGCTTCGGCGACGGCTGGTCCGTGCAGGGCAAGGTCGCGAATGCGTTCGATGAAGACTATGAGACAGCAGCCTTCTATTACCAGGACGGCAGGTCGTACTTCGTGACGCTGGGGTATCAGCCGCGGTAGCGGCTGCACCTTCACTCCACGGCATACACCCCATAGGAATGCGGCTGCACCGTGACAGCCGCTTCCGAACGACCCGGCACCTTCTGCCGCTGATTCACCGGAATTGCAGTCAATGATTGCACCTCGCCGGTGACCAGATTCCGCAGCCTCATAGCGCCTGCCGCCACCGAGACCTTCGCCTTCGCCTCATCATCCCGGAACGACTGAATGATGAAGGTCTTGTTGTCGTAGGCGAACAGACTGACGCGCTCAGGCGCATCGATGCGAACCGGGAAGTTGTCCTGCAGGTATCCCTTGATGACGGTCACCACCGGCTGCGGGAGGTTGTAGAGATCGCCTGGATTGTCCGGGATGCTCAGGACATAGAGGATTCCGCGCGAGTAGCGATTCATCAGCAGGATCGGAAACCCCTTCGAGTGGGCGACGCCGCGGACCAGCACCCAGGAATCGTTGGTGAAGAAGCGGATCTCCGGAAACACGATCGACGGATTGTCAGCCCGATCATTGAGGCTCGTCCCATTGCCTGCACCGTAGCCGTTCAGGAACTCGCGAATAGCAACGCGACGATCCGTGTGCTCGAGCTCGACGACATCCTCGATCCCTTTGCCATGCAGGGCTCGCAACAGGCCTGAAGTGATCGCCACATTCCTGCCGGCAGCCAGCTGACGCTTCATGCGCTCGACGATCTGCGGATCGTGTTTCGCGCTCTCCGTCAGCAACACGAGATCCGCGCTCTCCGGAAAGACCGGCGTCAGCTCGATCGGGATGCCGATGTTGCCGAGATAGTTGTGGAGGAAGTCTTCGCCGCTCGATTGATACGGTTTGTAGCTTGCGATACCCATGGGTTTGCCGAGCTTGCCGAGAAACGCGTCGACCTGTTCGAGCGAGTAACCGGCGACCCGCCCCCAACCGGGCGCTGCGCCGTTCTTCGACTTGAATGATCCGACCATCTCGTCCCAGCGAAAACTCGTCGGCTTGTTCGCCCAGGTCGAGCGGTGGCCGGGTTCGGCGGCCTTCGGCGACGCCATGTCGGTCCAGTTGAAGAGCGTGATCTCGGGCGCCTTCGCGAACATCGTGTCCCACAACTGCTCGGCGTAGCGATCGATGTATCTCGTGCTGAAGGTGTCGACCCAGCCGCCGCGATTGCCGCCGCTCTTCGCGGCGTCCGGCGAGTAGTCGGGCCGGATATTGTCGAAGTAGCGGAAGGTCAGATAGCTCTGATACTGCTGCAGGAGCTGATCGGTGATGTCCGGGTCGCGCGTTTCGGTACCGGTGTAGACGGCATCGAACATCTTCGCTTCGACATCGAGATCGTAGCCGAGCGCCTGGAAGTGCTCGTACCAGTTCGGATACTTGATGATGACCTTGACCTTGGGGTTCACCGCCTTCGCGGGCTTGATCACCAGGTTCTCGGCAACCTCCCGCATCTTCTCCAGCCGGTACTGCGTCCAGCTGCGCGACCCTTTCGCTGCAATGTTCGCGTCGCTCTTCGTCGTGTAGAAGAAGAAATCGTCGAGCACGATCTCGTCGAAGTGTCGCGCCGTCAGTTCCACCGCGCGCCGGCATTCCTCGCGATCGGCGGCGCTCTCGTAGTCGAACGTCCCGAACTGCCCACCGTGCCCGCCTTTCGCGAGCGTGATACCGCCGGCGACCTTTACACCCTTGCGCTCGAAGAATCGTTTGATCGACGTCAGCGTCTTCTCATCGACGAACAAGCTGTCGCGATAGGTCTCGAGATAAACCTTGTCGAACTTCAGCTGGCTCGCGGCGCGCTCGTACTGTGCCTCCAGTGCCTTCGGGTCGCTGAGCTGCCGTTGTGCGGTGCTGGCCACGATATAAACGGCAACATCGAAGTTTGCATACTGGCCGGCGACGACAGACTGCGCGGACAGCAGCGACAGGATCGCGGCGACGAAATGGCCCTTCATTCTCGTCGACTCACTTCGCCGGCGGCGCTTCGAAATTGAACTCGTGATCTTCGCCGTTGAAGGACACGACGACGCGCAGCGCCTTCTCCTCCTTGCGGCCGAACTTGATCTTGTCCGTGACGACCTGGGCGCCGTCCGCTTTCCCGGGAGGCACCTCGCGTGTCTGCAGAATCCCCGCCTTCAACGCGTCGACCTGCTGCTGAACAGCGGGATCGACAGGACCATCCGTCTCACTTCGTGAGCGCTGCGAAACCGCGCGGCCCACCGCGTCGTTCGCACCTGTGATTCCCGTGACATTGAGCTCACCGCTGTTACTGGTGCTCGTCTGCGGGCGGCTGTAGTTCGAAGCCTGGTGAGCGGAGTCCATGGACTGCGATGCCCTCTGCTCGCCCTTCGCTTCCGCGATCAGCGCATCGAGCGACATCAGCGGCACTTCCTTTCCAGCCGCAGTGAACACGTGCACATCCTCCGCGCGCAACTGAAGCGGCTGGGCAGTCGGATTGAGCGCCACGATCTTGAGCACGAGCCTGCCGCCCGAGAGGACCGGATCGGTCATGATGCTGACGATCCCCTTCTCCTTCGTTGATTTCAGCCCGATCGATGCCGTCTCGCTCGTTGCGGTTGCAGCCAGCAGCGAGGGAGTCATCCACGCCAGCAGTACGGCGCAGGCGAGCCGCGAAATCGTGCAGGTCTTCATCGAAGTTTCCTCATCGGTCGTGATCAACGGTTGCGGGGATGCGGCCGGTCAGGCCAGCGTCGCCCGGCAATTCTGTGCAATGAACTGCGACTGTGCCGGCATCGCCTCGGCCGCTTTGCGGACCGTGATGCGCATCGCTTTGAGATGACGGCGCGCCTCATCGGCATCGATCAGGTCCGCGAGCGGATCGTACGATCGCGGCGTGATGCCTTGTCCGAGCATCACTGCGAGCCAGCTCGATTCCTGGAACAGGTCCTGCCAGGGCGTGACGAGCCGCCCGCCCGAACGAAACTGTTCCATCCGGTAGCTCAGCGACTCGGGAATCTTCATCGTACGCACGTAGTTCCAGAACGGAGTGTCGTCGCGCTCGGTCGCGTGATAGTGCAGCACCAGGAAGTCGAGGATGCGCTCATACTCCGCATCGCCCTGCCGGTTGTACTCCTCGGCCAGCAACGGATCGCAGTGTCGATCGGGGAACAGCCGCAACAGCTTGGTGATGCCCGTCTGGATCAGATGAATGCTCGTGGATTCCAGCGGCTCCAGGAAGCCGCTCGACAGCCCGAGCGCAATGCAGTTGCGATGCCAGAACTTCCGCCGCCGACCCGCCTCGAAGCGCAGTGTTCTCGGCGTTCGCAGCGCTGCGCCGTCGAGATTGTTCATGAGAGTCGCAGTCGCCTGATCCTCCGTGAGGTGCTGGCTGCAATAGACGTATCCCGTGCCGATTCGGTGCTGCAAAGGTATGCGCCATTGCCAGCCCGCCTCGTGCGCCGTCGAGCGCGTGTAGGGCGTCAGCTCGGGCTGACCTTCGCACTGCACTGCGACCGCCCGATCGCAAGGCAACCAGTGCGCCCAGCTCTCGAAACCGCACTTCAGGGCCTGCTCGATGAGCAGGCCGCGAAAACCGCTGCAATCGA
Source organism: Povalibacter uvarum (assembly GCF_014202975.1). Taxonomy (GTDB): domain Bacteria; phylum Pseudomonadota; class Gammaproteobacteria; order Steroidobacterales; family Steroidobacteraceae; genus Steroidobacter; species Steroidobacter uvarum. The sequence continues at coordinate 509,085 of NZ_JACHHZ010000004.1, read as the reverse complement.
TGAAGAGATCGCCCTCGAGGCGTTCGCCACCCTCGAGCACGAGCGCCTCGATGAAACCATCCTCCGCTCGCAGCTGCACGTCCGCGATGCGACGGTCGAGACGCACCACACCACGCTGCTCCGCGTATTCCCTGAGAAAAGCAGCGTAGAGACCTGCATCGAAGTGGAAGGCATACGAGTACGTCGACATCACCGAGCGCGGATCGCCACTTGGCCTCGTGAACCGGCCAAGCTCGGCAGCGACAGTGCAAAGCGAATAGTCCGAGAGCGGATGCTCATCGCCGAGGGCACGCAATCGCAGCCAATAGTGATGGAAGTCAGTGGCATCGAGGCTCGCGCCGTGCCGTCCGAAAGGATGGAAGTAGCGGTGGCCGAGCCGGGTCCAGTTGCGGAATTCGATGCCGAGCTTGAACGTTCCCTGCGTTCGTCGCATGAACTCGTTTTCGTCGAGCCCGAGCAGCTGGTTGAACTGGATCAGGATCGGAATCGTCGCCTCGCCGACACCCACCGTACCGATGTCGCTCGATTCGACGAGCACGATCTTCGTGTAGTCGTCGCGAAGAATCCGCGACAGCGCCGCAGCGCACATCCAGCCTGCCGTGCCGCCGCCTGCAATGACGATGCGGCGCAGGCGGCGGTCGGAATCGGGTGACGCTGCGTGTTGCATGCTGGTCAGTTTTTTGGCGGCGCCGCGCGGCAATTTCGTTCGATGAACTCGGGATGCGTCGGCAAGGAATCGGCCGCGGCGCCGATCACGCTACGGATCGCAGCGAGCTGCTGGCGCATCTCATCGACATTGCGTTGATCCACGAGCGGGTCGTAACGCCGTGGGAACACATGCTGGCCGATGTAAACAGCGAGCCAGTTCGATTCACGGAAGAGCTCGTACCCCTCCGATACGAAGCGGCCGTACGCCCGGAAGTGATCCATCTTGTACCGCAGCGTGTCCGGGATCGACATCGACCGGCAATGTCGCCACAACGGCGTGTCGTCGCGCTCGGTGGCGTAGTAATGCAGGATGAGAAAATCACGGATGCGCTCGAACTCGATGCGCGTTCGCTTGTTGTACTCCTCCGCAACGAGCGGATCGCAGTCCCGGTCCGGGAACATTTCCAGCAGCTTCGTGATCGCCGTCTGAATCAGATGAATGCTGGTCGATTCGAGCGGCTCCATGAATCCCGCCGCCAGCCCCACGGCCACGCAGTTCTTGTTCCAGAACTTGCGTCGATGGCCGGCGGTGAACTTCAGCGGCCAGGGATCCTTGATGGGCGCGCCATCGAGATTCTTCAGCAGAGTGTGCGTCGCTTCGTCGTCGCTGACATAGCGGCTGCAATAGACGTAGCCTGTGCCGATGCGATGCTGCAGAGGGATGCGCCATTGCCACCCGGCTTCGCGGGCAGTCGCGCGCGTATAGGGCGTCATCTCACTGCCGTTGTACTCACACTGCGTTGCTACGGCGCGATCGCAAGGCAGCCAGTGGGACCAGTCGTTGTAGCCGCTCTTCAGGGTCTGCTCGATCAGCAATCCGCGGAATCCAGTGCAATCGATGAACAGATCGCCGGCCACGTCCGGTCCGCCGTCGAGCTTCACGCTCTCGATGAATCCGTCTTCCCCCCGGAGCTTGACGTCGATCACCTTGCCTTCGATGCGCTGAACGCCGCGTGCCTCTGCATACTCTCGCAGATACGCCGCGTAGAGCGCAGCATCGAAGTGATACGCATACCCGTATGTCGACAAGGCCGAGCGCGGATCGCTGCGAGGCCGATCGAACTTGCCGCGCTTCGCGGCGACCGCCGCCATGCTGTACTCATCGAGCCTCGTCGTATCGCCGAGACTGCGCAGCTTCAGCCAGTACTGATGCATCGGAATCAGGTCGATGTCGACACCGTACGAGCCGACGAAGGGATGGAAGTACTCGTGACCCAGGTGAGTCCAGTCGACGAAATGAATCGCGAGCTTGAACGTCGCCTGGGTCCTGCGAACGAAATCGGCCTCATCCAGGCCCAGCACGCGGTTGAACATCAGCAAGGGCGGAATCGTCGCTTCACCGACGCCGACAGTACGAATGTCGGGCGATTCGATCAGCCGGATCTCGCACTGGTCGCGACGAAGCACGCGGGACAGCGCAGCGGCGCTCATCCATCCGGCGGTACCGCCGCCGACGATCACGATCCTGCGGATGCTGCGATCTGGCATGGCAACTACGCTCTGGCCGCGGCTGCCGGCCAGTGGCGCGACACGAATTCGCGCAGGGTCGGCATAGCCTCGGCGATCTTCCGTATCCGTTCGCGACGCTGTTGCATGCCGCGCCTGAGCTTCTCGACGTCGATGGCATCGACGATCGGGTCGTAGCGACGCGGGATGATGCCCTGGCCGACGAAGATCGATACCCAACTCGGCTCGAGAAACGATTCTTCGCTCAGCAGCGCGACCCGTCCGCAGCTCCGGAACACGTCGATCTTGTGCTGCAGAGTTTCAGGGATCGGCATGTTCCGCACGTACTGCCACAGAGGCGCGTCATCCCGCTGCGTCGCGTGGTAGTGCAGGATGATGAAATCGCGAATGCGCTCGAATTCGTTCAGCGAGATGCGGTTGTACTCATCGATCATGGCCGGGTCGAAAGTGCGATCCGGGAACATCTCGATCAGCCGTGCGATGCAGGTCTGGATGAGGAGGATGCTGGTCGACTCGAGCGGCTCCATGAACCCGCCCGATAGCCCGACAGCGAGGCAGTTGCGGTTCCAGATCTTCCGCCGATGCCCGGCGACGAAGCGCAGAACACGTGGTTCGATGATCGGCTTCCCGTCCATGTTCACGAGCAGCGTTGCCGCAGCCTCATCGTCGCTGATGTAACGACTGCAATAGACATAGCCGTTGCCTACGCGATGCTGCAACGGGATGCGCCATTGCCAGCCTGCCTTTTGCGCGGTCGAGGCCGTGTAGGGCGTGAAATCCCCACCACTTTGCGATGGCGCGGCGACGGCTCGATCACACGGCAACCAGTTCGACCAGTCGACGTAACCGGTGCGGAGCGCCTCTTCGATGAGCAATCCGCGAAAGCCCGAGCAGTCGATGAAGAAGTCTGCTTCGACGCGCTGCCCGCCCTCGAGCACCAGAGCCTTGATGAAGCCGTCCTCGCCACGCAGCTCGACGTTGACGACCTTGCCTTCGCGCCGGTTCACTCCTCGCGACTGCGCGAATGCCCGCAGATACTGCGCATAGAGACCCGCATCGAAGTGATAGGCGTACTTGTAGGCCGATGCTTCACCGGCATGGTCAGGCGCCGGCGGCACGAAGCGCAGCATCCGCCCGGCAACGGCAGGAAGACAATAATCGTAGATCGATGTTGGATCGCCGAGCTGGCGCAGCTTGAGCCAGTGGTGATGCGGCGAGACGCCTTCGATGCTCGCGCCGAAGTCGCCGAAGAAGTGACTGTGCCTGCTGCCGGGATGAATCCAGTCGCGGAACTCGATGCCGAGCTTGATCGCGCCCTGGGTCTTCGAGATGAAATCGCGCTCGTCGAAACCGAGCACGGCGTTGAGAACGCGGATCGTCGGGACAGTGGCCTCGCCGACCCCGACCGTCGGGATCTGCTCGGACTCGATCAGCTCGATTTCAGTATCGAGCGCACTGCCCGGCACGCGCGCGAAACGCGCCAGCACGGCGGCGGACATCCAGCCGGCCGTGCCTCCGCCGACGATGACAATTCTGCGGATTCGGTTGTCTGACATCGGATCGACATCGTGCCCCAGCGTGCGCAGCGCCGCCACTGCGAACGCGAGAGATATCGCCCTCCCGGCGCCCCAGCTTGAAGCCGGTACGCGCCGGGAGAGCGACCAGGGGTCAGAAGCTCGCGCGAACCGCGAAGGCGATGCGGCGATCCGTGTCCGTCCAGCTGTAGCGCGGATGCAGGTCGCTGCCGCCGACGTCGAGGTAGGTCCTCGAGTTCATCAGGTTCGTGCCCTGCACGCCGACCTTGATGCTCTTCGTCAACGAGTAGAACACCGAGGCATCGAGCTGCCCGTAGTCCTCCATCCACACCGGCCGCTGGATGTTCGCGGCGGACGTGGTCAGCAGATATTCCTCGCGCCAGTTGTAGGCGAGACGCGCCGAGATGCCGTACTTCTCATACATCAGCGCCACGTTGTACGAGTTCTCGGACATGCCCTCGAGCGGCAGTTCCTGATCGGCGGCGCCGATCACCTGCGGAGACTCGAGGATGTTCACGGCCGTGTTCTTGCCGCCGCTGCTGTCGACGAACGTGTAGTTCGCCAGCAGGCCGAAGCCGCCGAGCCAGCCCGGAAGCATGTCGTAGAACTGCTGGTAGGCGATTTCGAAGCCCTTCACCTTGCCCTCGGAACCGTTCATGTTGCGCGAAGTCAGGAAGCTGATCGTCTCGCCGCCCGAGGTGTACTCCTCTTCCTCGTTGCCGATGAAGATGTAGTCCTTGATCTCCTTGTAGAACAGCGCGCCGGTGACGCTGCCACCCGGCGCGAAGTACCACTCGAGGCTCGTGTCGAACTGCGTGGACTTGGTCGGTTCGAGCTGCGGGTTACCGCCCGTCGCCGTCGCCCATCCCTGGGAGTTCGGAACGTAGTTGTCGGTGAAGGTGAAGCTCAACGAAGTGTACGGAACCATCTGCGAGAAGCTCGGACGGTAGATCGCCTTGCCGGCCGCGAAACGCAGCTGCACGTCATCCGTCAGGAAGAAACGCAAATTGAGCGTCGGCAACACGTCGGTGTACGTGTTCGACTCGTCGACCGGCGGCAGCGTGGCGCCTCCGTTCGCGAACGCGTACGCAGCGTTGAACGCAGCGCAATCCTTGCCAGGCAGCGTCGAGGCCGCGCAGCCGGCCGGATCTCCACCCTGCAGAGGAGTGACGGTCATCGCGAGTCCCGCCGCCGTGCTTTCCGTCTTGACGACGCGCACGCCGAAGTTGCCGTCGAAGCGACCGACGAAGCTGTCGTCCTGACCGAAGCGGATCACAGCATAGGCCGCCTGTGTCGTTTCGCCCTGATCGTTCACGCCGCCCGTGACGTTGTCGCCGCCGGGCCTCGCGGTGGAGTAGCTCTGATCCGAGAGCGGCGTCCAGCCCCAGAAGGACGACTGCGTATTGCGCAGCAGGTTGTAGGCGTTCTGGTTGCCGTGACCGACGAGCGCCTTGGTAGGCAGCCAGCCGACGCCGGGCATGTTCACGTCGCCACGGAAGAAGTTGTTGAAGTTCACGAGCTGCGTTGCATCGAGCAGGCCCGGGTTCGTGTTGCTGCCGAAGCCCGGCTCGGTGATGAGCACGATGTTCGGATCGTTCGCCGGGTTCGGCCCCCAGAACTGCTGGCTCAACAGACCCCAGTTCCAGCCGGTCTGACGCGTCGTCGCATCCTTGTCCGTCGCGCGCACGCCGACGCGGAAGGATTTGAGGAACGGGTTGTCGTCGAATGTGTATTCGACGTCGGCCCGGACAGCGACCTCATCCGCTTCGTTGTCTTCCAGGTGGTCCATCGCGGCGGCCCACCAGTAGTTGGCCTTCTCGCTCTGCAGCGGATCGTTCCACTGCATGTACGGTGTGTCGCCGGACAGATCGAAGTCGATGGTGCCGGTCGTGTTGTTGGCACCGGTGTAGGCCGTCATGCTGAGGATGTCCGCGGTCGACTTGACGTACTGCAGGTCGGCGCTCATCGCCCAGTTGTCGTTCGGCGTGTACTTGACGTTGACCGAGTAGTCGCTGGTCTTCTTGTGCTGCTCCGTGTACCGCGAATCGGTCATCACGTGAGCGCTCGGCACCACGCCGCCGATCAGCACACCCTGGTCGTTGTAGACGCTGCGTGCCGGGTCGAACGAAGGCGGGTTGTAGTCGCCCATCGCGTATTCGATATCCGTCGGCTCGGCTTCAGCCTGCAGGGCCTGGAACGAAATCACGGTCTCATCGTTGGGCTGCCATTGCAGCGCGACGTTCGCCGCGGTCCGCTCCTGTTCCCAGTCGATGCGGCGCCAGCCGATGGAATTCGGGATGTAGCGCTCCTGGCCGCCAATCTGCTGGGCCTCGTAACGTCCCGTCTGGATGCTGTCCGTCCGGTTGCCGATGTTGCCGATGCTGTAGGAGAAGAGCGCGCCGATGCGGCCGATGCCCGTATCCCAGGAATCGCTGAACAGGGCATTGCCGGAGAAGAAGCCGTCTTCGAGCAGATCCGCGTAGTTGTAGTCCGCGGAGACCGCGATGATCTGCTGCGATGAATCGAACGGCATGCGCGTGCGCAGGTCGACCGTGCCGCCGATGCCCCCTTCGATCATGTCCGCCGACGGATTCTTGTAGACGTTGATGCCGGAAAGCAGGTCCGCCGATACGTCTTCGAAGCTCAATCCGCGGCCGTTGTTCGCGGAGAAGACATCGCGTCCATTGGTTTCGCTGCGCACCCAGGAAAGGCCGCGGATGAAGACGCCGCCGCCTTCGGAGGCGAGACGCGCGGGATCGCGGTTCTCATTGGTTCGCTGCAGCGTGATGCCAGGAATACGTTGCAGAGCTTCCGACACGCTGCGATCGGGCAGCGCGCCGATGTCTTGCGCTGTCACCGAGTCGACAATTTGTTCGGCTTCCTGCTTGATCTGCTGCGCCGACTCGAGGCTCTGGCGAATGCCGGTGACGATGACTTCTTCCAGACCGTCCTTCGCCTGTGCGCTGGATTGCGCTGAAGCGACGAGCAGGCAGGTGCCTACCGTCAATGAGAGGCCACCGCGCAATGCGCGGCGAACGTCCGTTGCGACGCTGCGTTCTGCAACTCCGATCGATGAAATCCCCACGCCCATGTCGAATCCCCCATGCAAAATTATTCGTGAATCGGGGGAAAAGGCGCAGTAAAGCAACGCCGCTGCAATGCGCCGCGTTCGTCCCCCAAATCGTCGCCACCTGTCCACTCTACGCCGAATCGCAATCCCACGAGGCAGAGGTTGGTGGTAACGCTAACAGCATAACCCCGGTTTCTGGGGAGCGCTAGTCATTTATCAGATTTTTGACCGGTTGACCTCGCAATGGGGGACAGCGGGATCGTTGCGCCGCAGGAGATAGGTTTTTCCAGCCTCGGCGAGGAACGTCCGGCGCTCGTTCCCGCCGGCGAGCGGGACAGAAATGTCCCGCCCCAGGGAGACAAATGTATAGCGATGGACAAAGAGCCCTGAACGCAGGGTTACGGCACCAGCCTTGCCGGTGCGGACCACAGCTTCGGTGAGCTCGCCGCGGCACCACTGCAGATCGACGGTTACATCGCCACGTGCGCGCAAGCCCTGCGCCGCTCCGGATTCCCAGGAGGGCGGCAGCGCAGGCAGCAAGTGAATTTCATCCTGCTGACTCTGCAACAGCATCTCCGCGACGCCGGCCGTGGCTCCGAAATTGCCGTCGATCTGGAACGGTGGATGGTTGTCGAACAGATTCGGCAACGTGCTGCCGCGCAGCTGTTCCCCGAGCAGCTTGTGGGCACGCGCTCCGTCGCGCAGGCGCGCCCAGAAGTTGATCTTCCATGCCTTGCTCCAGCCCGTTCCGCCGTCGCCTCGGGCATCGAGCGACGTCCGCGCTGCGGTTGCAAGCTCCGGTGTCGAGTCGAGCGAGATCTGGCGACCGGGATGCAGCGCGAACAGATGCGACACGTGGCGATGATCATTCGTGCGATCGTCGAGATCCGATTTCCATTCCTGCAGCTGCCCCCACGATCCCACGCGCGTTCCGGGATCGAGCTGCGCCATTGCGCGCTGCACGCGCTGCCCGAACTGCGCCTCGCCGACGCGCGGCGCAGCTTCGATCACATTCGTGAACAGATCGAACACGATCTGCTGCGACATCGCTGCGCCCGCGGTGAACGGCCCCTGCTCCGGGGAATAGCTCGGCGACACCACGAGCTTCGAATCGCGTGGATCGACGTGCAACGCATCGAGCCAGAACTGCGTGGCACCTCTCATCACGGGCCAGGCACGCTCTCGCAGGAATTTTTCATCGCGCGTGTAGCGATAGTGTTCGTAGTAGTGCTGCGCGAGCCACGCGCCCGCTTCGGGCTGCCAGAACGCGGTGGGCCAATCGATGACGCCGGTGAAGCCCCACACATTCGTGTTGAGGAACAGTGTCCAACCACCCGCTCCCACGATCTGCCGCGCGGAGCGCTGGCCCGGTTGCACGAGACTGTCGACGAAATCGAACAGCGGCCCCGTGGTCTCCTCGAGATGCGTGGAGTAGGCAGGCCAGTAGTTCATCTGGAGATTGATGTTCACGTGATAGTCGGCGTTCCAGGGCGGTGTCGTCGACTGGTTCCAAACGCCCTGAAGATTGGCGGGCAGCGATCCTGCGCGCGAAGAAGCAATCAGCAGGTACCGGCCATACTGGAAATACAGCGTTTCCAGCGCGCGGTCAGCGAATGGCTCCGCGGTGCCGTAGCTCACGAGCAACTTCCCCGTCGGCACCGACGGCATCGTTGCGCGCAGATCGAGCTTCATGCGATCGAACAGTTCGCGATGATCTCGCACATGGCGTTCGCGAAGATCGTCCCAGCTGCGCTCCGCAGCGCTATCCAAACGTGCCTTTAGTGCGGGGCCGGGATCAGTGGCGCGATAGTCCGGATAGTGCTGCCGGTAGTTCGTAGCGGCAGCGAGAACGACTTCCGCGCTGTCCGCACCTTTGATGCGTACTTCGTCGCGACCATCGCTGCATCGACCGCCGATGGCACGAACCTGGGCCGCAGCGATGTATTTGAGCGCGTTATCGTGCAACGCGCCCGCGATCTGCAATCGACAGTTGCGCGCACTGACGTTTCGCGAACGATTGTCAGGCACAGCGTAGCGGACGCCGAGATCGATGTGACCTGGCTGATCCGCAGACACACGCATCACGATCACACCGTCAGGGTACGAAGCGAAATACTCGCGCAGGTATTTCACTCCATCGCGCTCGTAGGACACGCGCGCGATCGCGTTCCCCAGATCGAGCTCGCGCCTATAGTTCTTCGCCGGACTCGCAGACTCGGGAAACTCGAGGACCAGCTCGCCGAATGTCTGGTAGTCGCCGTACCCGGTGATCTTGTGCCCTAACTCCTTGGCCACCGCCTCCGCGGGCAACTGAGCCTCGCGATCGATTCGTGCGATCACTTCGGCCGTCGCTTTCGCCATCGATTGCGCGGGAATTCCAGCGTCGTAGCCTCGCTTCGAGCCCGGCCCGCCGGTCCAAAGCGTCTTCTCGTTGAACTGAACCCGCTCTGCTGCCAGGCCGCCCGAGATCATGGCCCCCATCGCCCCGTTGCCGATCGGCAACGCCTCCCGTTCCCAATCGGCTGCGGGAGAGTCGTACCAGAGCACGAGCGGGTCCGATCCCGCTTGCGCGACCGTGGTGATGAGGCCGGCAAGCCCGGTCACGAAGCCGCGACGAATTGTCTTCATCGGCGAATACATTGTTGTCGTCCCGAAATCCCCCCAAGGGCGCGGGCACGGTAGCAGAAGTCCGGATGGACGCGGGAACGCGACTCCCGTCTGTTACTGCACCTTCATGACCCCACAGCCGCGACTCCGTCACTATGGATCCTTTGGCACAAGCAGACCGATCGACCGCTTCCATGTCATCCACCCAGGACAAGATCCGGCTCGTCAGCCGGTTGCAGCAATGGAAGCCATGGCTGATCGGCGCGGCGGCGCTGATCATCGCCGCGCTGCTTGCGGAAGCCTTGCGTGGACTGTTGCAGGAATTCAGCTACCAGGACCTGGTTGCCGCGATCCGGTCGACCAGCGCGACTGCTCTCGCGCTCGCGGTAGTCGCGACGGCGGTCAGCTATTTCTCGCTGACCGGCTACGATCACTCGTCTCTGCGCTACGTCGGCGCGCAGGTGCCGTACCGGGTGGTCGCTCAATCAGCGTTCATCGCATACGCACTGTCGAACACGATCGGACTCGGGGTGCTCACAGGCGGCGCCGTGCGGATGCGACTCTATGGCGCCGCCGGCATCGAAGCGGGGCAGATCTCGCGAGCCATCGCGTTCAACGCAGCCGCGTTCGGCCTTGGCATCTCCGTCGTTGGCGCTGCTGCATTGCTATGGGGATCGACATCCGTCGCACCGGCGATCGGCGTTCCGGCGACTGCGCTCCAGGTCGTCGCCGCCATCATTCTCGCCGGCGCTGCAGTGCTGCTGTACCTGTGCCGCAGCGGCCGGGAACGCCTGCTCTTCGGTCGCATAAGACTTCGCTTGCCCTCCGCATCGCTCGCGCTTCAGCAACTGCTCTTCTCCGCGATCGATATCTCCGCGACTGCCGCGGTGCTGTGGCTGCTGCTGCCGCCGGATGTCATCGGCTTTCCTGAGTTCGTCGGGTTCTTCGCGATCGCGGTGGTGCTGGGCGTCCTGAGCCATGTCCCCGGCGGCCTCGGCGTGTTCGAAGCCATCATGCTGCTCGCGCTGAAGGACCGGATGCCGACGGAATCGCTGGCGGCGGCACTGGTGCTGTATCGCCTGATCTACTACGTCCTGCCGCTGCTGCTCGCACTCGGCCTGCTCGTCATTCATGAAGTGCGACAAGGAACGGCGACGGCGGTGACACGAGCGGCCGTCAGCTTGTCGCCTCTCCTTCTTGCGGCCTACACACTCGTCGTCGGCGTGATCCTGCTCATCTCCGGCGTGACACCGGCAACTAACGAAGCAACCGACCTCCTCGCACTTCATGTGCCGCTGCCGATCGTCGAGGCTTCGCACTTCCTTGGCAGTATTGCCGGCCTCGGGTTGCTCTTCGTGGCCCGGGGAATGCTCCTGCGACTCGACGCCGCCTGGTGGGCGGGCCTGCTCCTGGGCATCGCGAGTTTCGTGCTCGCGCTGCCCAAGGGCATCGCGATCTCGGAAGCTGTCCTCATCGGCTTCCTCGTCCTGTCGCTATCGCTATCGCACAAGCAGTTCACCCGACGCGCGTCTCTTCTCGCCCAGCCATTCACGGGCGGCTGGCTGCTTTCCGTCGCAGTGATCATCGGAGCGCTCACGGGCCTGCTGTTCTTCGCCTATCGCGATGTCGACTACACGCAGCAGCTCTGGTGGCAGTTCGAGTTCGACGGGCACGCCCCTCGCTCCCTGCGCGCGCTCGTTGCCGTCGCATTGCTTGCGCTGGCGATCGCGCTGCGTCAGTTGCTCAGACCCCCGACGACGGTGCTGCCGAAATCCGATACCGAAGAACTCGATCGTGCTGCCGAAGTCCTGCGGCAACAGCCGGCGGCCGATGCCTGTATCGCACTCATGGGCGACAAGCACTTTCTCTTCTCCGACTCCGGCAACGCTTTCATGATGTTCGGTCGCCGCGGTCGCTCGTGGGTCGGCCTGTTCGATCCCATCGGCCCGCAATCGGAATGGTCAGAGCTCGTCTGGCGCTTTCTCGAGCGCTCGCGCGAGCAAGGCGGTCGCGCATCGTTCTACCAGGTGCGTCCGCAGACGCTGCCTGTGTATCTCGACGCCGGCCTGCGTGTGTTCAAGCTCGGCGAATACGCCTCGGTGCGTCTGACGGATTTCTCCGTCAAGGGCAAGTCGCGCGCGGATCTGCGACAGGCCGTCAATCGCGGTGAGCGCGAAGGCCTGAGCCTCGAAATCCTTTCAGGGCCTTCGGTCCGGCAGGCGATGGGGGAGCTGCGCGCAATCTCCGATGCATGGCTGGGCCAGCATCGTGCAGCGGAGAAAGGTTTTTCACTCGGTTCCTTCAGCGAGTCGTATGTCGAGCGGTTGCCCGTTGCCGTGGTTCGCGATCAGCAACGCACTGTCGCATTCGCGACGCTGATGGCGACTGATCGAAAAACCGAAGCCAGCGTCGACCTCATGCGCCACCTGCCTGGCGCGCCCAACGGCACGATGGACTTTCTTTTCGTGAAGCTGCTGCAGCACTTTCAGTCCGAAGGCTTCGAGCGCTTCGGCCTCGGGATGGCTCCTCTCTCCGGCATGGCGCAGCATCCGCTCGCGCCAGGCTGGCACCGCCTCGGTCGCCTGCTGTTTGCGCACGGTGAGCACTTCTACAACTTCCAGGGCTTGCGCGCGTTCAAGGAAAAATTCCATCCGGAATGGGAAGCGCGCTATCTCGCTGCGCCGGGCGGCATGACGCCTTTGTTCGTCCTCGCCGATATTGCCGCCCTCATCAGCGGTGGACTGCGAGGGATCATCTCGAAATGAACGCGATGAAGACTTCGCTGCGCTGGTTGCTGACCCTGTGCCTGTTGCTCGTGGTGGGCGCACCCGTGCACGCGCAGGAGCAGATTTCGCACGGACGATTCAAGAACGTCACGCTGTACCGCCCGCAGGGTGAAGCCCGGCAGTTCGTCATGCTTCTGTCCGGTGACGACGGATGGATGCGCGGCGTCGACCGCATGGCGCAATTGCTCGCTGCCGAAGGAGCGATGGTCGCAGGCATCAGCACCCCGCGCCTGTTCTCGAATCTCGAAGCAGACGGCGGCAGCTGCGTCTTTCCGGACGGCGACCTCGAAAACCTCTCCCACTACATCCAGGGCTACGCACGGCTGTCGACGTATCACACGCCCATCCTCGTTGGATATTCCTCCGGCGCAACGCTCGCTTACGCAATGATCGCGCAGGCACCGAAGGGAACGTTCGCAGGCGCGATCTCACTCGGCTTCTGTACCGATCTCGAGCTGGAGAAGCCTCTGTGTCGTGGAGAAGGCGTGCACTTCTCCCCTCGCCCCGGTGGCGAGAGTGTCGATCTCATACCGACGAAGAAGCTGCTCGCACCGTGGATCGCGCTTCATGGCGCGAGCGATCAGGTTTGCGACACCAGCGCTGCGCAACGCTTCGCAGCGCAGATTCCCGATGCTCAGTTCGTCCTGCTGCCGGGCATGGGGCACGACTACACGAGCGCCCCACGGTGGCAAGCGCAGTTCGTCGATGCCTACACGAAGATCGCGACAAGCAGCACGATCAGCATGCCGCCGCCTCCCGCAAGCCTTGCTGATCTGCCGCTGGTCGAAGTGCCAGCGCAGAAAAATGCTCCCTGGTTCGCGGTTATGCTGTCTGGCGACGGCGGATGGGCAGGACTCGACAAGAATGTCGCGGCTGCACTCGCCGAGAAAGGCGTTCCCGTCGTCGGGCTCGATTCACTCCGTTACTTCTGGAAAGCACGAACCCCACAGGGCGTCGCGATGGACGTTGATCGCGTGCTTCGTTACTACGCGGCTCACTGGAAGAAGCCGCAGGCGCTGCTCATCGGCTATTCGCAGGGCGCGGACGTACTGCCGTTCGCCGTCAACCGGCTGCCGGCGGCTTCACGTTCGCTGGTCGCGCACACCGTGCTTCTGGGACTCGGTGAGAACGCATCGTTCGAGTTTCATCTCGGGAACTGGCTCGGTGCGCAACGCGATGCGCTGCCGATCCGCCCCGAAGCAACGAAGCTCACCGCCGCCGCGACGCTCTGCCTGTACGGCACGGATGACGCCGATTCCCTGTGCCCGAAGCTCCCGGCCACGAGTGTCACCGCACAGGGGCTGTCGGGCGGACACCATTTCGATGGGGCGTACGACAAGCTCGCCGAACTCATCCTGCACCGCGTGACTGCGCAGTGACGAAGGCAGCGCGCAATCACGACGAAGGTGGCTGCTGCGGCTGGCCGCCTTCGCGGATCTGACGAAAGACCCGATCGAGCGCACGACCCAGCTCCTCGATCGTGTTGGGCTTGAGAATGAGCTCGCGGATACCGCTGCGGCGCGCTTCTTCCTTGTCGTCGGGCCGCACGTAACCCGTCGTCATCACGATCGGCAGGTCAGGCCGCGTCTTCAGCATCGCGCCGGCGAGATGGAAACCCGACATGCCCGGCATCGACAGATCCGTCACGACGACGTCGAACTCGTGCGGCTGCTCCTGAAACGCGAGCAATGCCTGTGAAGGATCCGAGAAGCCGGTGACCCGATAGCCGAGCTTCTCCAGCACGCGCTTGCCTAGGAAGACGAGCGACTCTTCATCATCGATATACATGACGTGCTCGCCCGCACCGCGCGCTTCCGGCACATCCGCATCGGCGCTGCTGGCCGTCGCCTTGCCGCTGACGGGCAAATAGATCCTGAAAGTCGTGCCCTTGCCTGGCTGACTGTAGACACGGACAGCGCCGTCGTGACCTCTCACGATGCCATGCACGACCGACAGACCCAGGCCCGTGCCCTTGCCCGGCGGCTTGGTCGTAAAGAAGGGATCGAAGATGCGGTCGAGCGTCGCGCGATCCATACCGCAGCCATTGTCGCTGACAGTGATTCGCGCATAGCGGCCGGCGTGCAGGTCGTTTGCAGAGAGGACTTCCTCCGGCTGGAGCGACACCGCGTCGACACTCACTTCGAGCACACCGGCCGCATCGCCCATGGCATGCGCGGCGTTCGTCGCGAGGTTCATGATGATCTGATGGATCTGCGTGACGTCGACTGCGATCGCCGGCACATCCGGCTCGAAGTGCGCGTTGATGCGGATCATCGCCGGCAAGGTCGAGCGCAGCAGCTTGAGCGCATCTTCTACGACCGGCTGCAATTGGACGACTTCGCGACGAGCATCGCTCTGGCGACTGAACGACAGGATCTGCCGCACCAGCTCCGTCGCACGGATCGCGGCGCGTTCGACTTCGCCGAGACTCACGAACGCTTCGTGATCCGAAGGCAGATCGGCCATCGCGAGCCGCGTATTGCCGCGGATCGCGAGCAGGAGATTGTTGAAGTCGTGGGCGATGCCGCCCGCGAGGGTTCCCAGCGCTTCGAGCTTCTGGGAATGCTGTTGCTGTCGCTCCGCGCGTTTACGGCTCGTGACGTCCGTGAGGAAGCCGTGCCAGATCGTGCCGCCCTCTTCGCGACGCGGCATCGAGTGACTTTCGATCCAGATCTCGCCGCGCTCCGGATGCAGGATCCGGAACTCCTGGTTCCACGGCGTCATGGTCTGCATCGAGTGAAACGTGGTTTGGCGCACGCGCGGCCGGTCGTCGGGATGAATGCGCTCGCCGATCTTCTGCGCATCGGCGATGAGCTCCGACGCTTCGAAACCGTAGACGTCGCGAATCTTCTCGCTCGCGTAAGGGAATGAGATGCGTCCGTCGTCGGTCAGGCGAAAGGAATGCAGCACGCCGGGGGCCGCCGATGAAACGCTCGCAAACCGATCACGCTCCGCCCTGAGACTCTCCTCGGAGGCACGCAACGCCGCCTCCGCATGCTTGCGCTCGGTGATGTCCTCGGCGATGCCGATGACGCGGATCGCACGACCGGACGCATCGTTGATGCGACGACCATGATCGAAGATCCACCGCACGCCCCCATCGGGGCGCAGGATGCGGAATTCCATCCGGTAGGAATCATCGCCGCTGACGCTGAGCCAGTGCTCGTAGCGCTGGGCCATGAGGGGGCGATCCTCGGGGTGAATACAGTCCATCCACAGCCCATGACGGGCATAGAGATCGGCGGCCGGCCGGCCCCAGATGCGCTCGAACGACGGGCTGACGTAAACGACGTTCTCTTCCGGATCGAGGTCATAGACCCAGAAGACGTGGCTCGCCATGGAAGCGAACTGAGCGAACAGTTCGCCGAAGGACGCCGCTGCCGCCGCGTCGCGCTGCTGATTCACCGATACCCTCCGTCAGGGGAACCGCCGCATTGTGCGGTCTTATTGCATCGGGTGGAAATGGCCGCCGGTGCAGCATGGCCGGCTGGTCAGGAGGAATTGAAGCAGCAGAAGCCGCAAGCCGGGAAGGCGGGGGTCCGCGGACGATCCGTGTCCGCGGAACGGGAACAGGGAAGGGTTACTCGTTGCCGCGAAGCCGTGCCCAGAGCTGCCGCAGGGCACCGCGTGATTCGGCAACCGGTCGCTTCGTGGGCGCCGTCGCGGAGCGTGTCGCCTTATAGGAACCCGACTGCAGCGAATCGTGGATCCAGCGCCCCGATTCCTGGGCGGCCGGGAAGGATTCGACGATCTGCAGATCCGGGGCTTCGAGCCGGCGCAGCTGCTCATCGGTCACATCGCGCTCGAATACACCCGTCGCGACCTGCCATTCCCAGACGGAGTCGCCGCGCTCGTCGCGTGCGGCACGGCCGGATGCCCGGGCACGGCCGATGGCGAAGGGCTGCACCGGTGAAAGGGAATCGCTCGTCAGACTGCTCACAACACTCGCTCCGGGTTGATCCAAATGCGCGACTGGAGATTCAGTCGCTGCCTTGAGTGACTATCGGCCCGATCCTGTCAGGCGTGCATGAGGCATCACCTGAAGGACCCGGACAGACAATGCGGTAAGAAATGCGTGCTGAGGGGTAGTCGAAACACGGGCAGTTCGCTGCCGTTGCCGGGCGGCAAGTTCTTGCCGCCCGGCAATGATCGCTACCGCGTGACCGCGATCTCGAAAGGCACTGCGGGAAGATCGGCGTCGTTGTAGAGATTGCAGACAGGGCTGTCCGCCCAGCCGTAGCGCACGAACGCGTCATCCGCAGCGGCGTCGAGGACGACGCGATCGCCATGGACCATCGCATCGACGAAGCGACAGTCCTTCTTCGCGTTGCAGAGCTCGAAGCCGAGCGGGCGATTGCCACCGATCACGACGAGACCGCCGGTTGCATTCGCGAACTTCACGACGATATGTCCGCCGCTCCGTTCAGCGCTCACCGCGTCCGGACCTGAGCTGCTTACAGGCTCATCGAAGATCTCACGTCTTGCAGCGAGCGCGAGACGGCGACCGACTTCCTGCTTGTTCGTCGGGTGAATGTCGTAGCGGTCGCCGATGTCGATCGTCGTGATCAGCGCCGCATGATTGTCACTAGCCACGACGCGTCGCTGAACTTCGCGGATGTCCGCCCAGGACGCAGGCGACGGCTCCTTCGCAGCGGGGCCGAAGCCTGCGAGCTGGACGATGAGAAAGGGAGTCTCCGCTCCAAACTGCGAACGCCAGTCGCGCATCATCGCGGGGAGCAATCGCGCGTATTCCGCGGATTCGCTGGAGTTCGATTCACCCTGGTACCACGCCACGCCGCGCAGGCTGAGATTCCCGAGCGGCGCAATCATCGCGTTGTACAACGTCGTGGAACCCGACGATTCAAGCCACGGCGCATGCGGCGGTGCGCCGGTCTGCGTCAGCGGCGCCGAGATGCGGTAGCGCCATTCGCCATCGATCGGCAGAACCGAGCCATCGGCGAAAGTGAGCTTTCGCGGCGCCGTTCCCCACATTCCACCGCCGCCGCCCGCATCGAGCGCGCCGACTGCAATGACGTTCTTCCCCACCTTCAGCACGCCGCGAGCGATCCGATACTCACGCGGTGTATTCCATCCTTCGAGACTGCCCAGGCGCACGCCATTCACCCAGGTCGAATCGAGATCATCCACGGGGCCGAGCGAGATCGTCGCATCCTGCGCCGCCTGCTTTGCATCCAGCGTCACCGTCGTTCGATACCACAGGATCCCATCGAAACTTTTCAGCTCGGGGCCTCCCGACTTCTCCCAGAAATCGTCGGGCACGATCGTCGACCAGCCCGTGTCATCGACATTTACGGCGTTCCAGCGGCCCGCATTCGGATCGTTCTGCTGCCACCACTTTTCCATCAGCGCATACCATCTCTGCTGCGCTTCCCGCGGCGATCGCACGTGGAGATCCAGCAGGTTGATCGCGTCGTCGTAACCCAGTCCGCGCATCGAGCTCGCGCTGGTCCACGCCTGAATGATCGAGCCGCCCCACGAAGAATGAATCAGGCCCTGTGGAACACCCTGCGCTTTGAGCAGGTCGCGACCGAGGAAGTAGCAGGCGGCAGCGAAGTCCCTGACAGTTTCCGGACTCGCCGCGCTCCAGGCCACTGGCGCGCTCAACGTCTTTCGCGGCACGGCGCTGCTGGCTCGCGCGATCGTGAGCAATCGGATGCGGTCGTTCGATGATTCATCGATCTCCGTGATCGAGTTGCTCACGAGCCGCATCGGCATTTCCATGTTCGACTGGCCGGAGCAGAGCCAGACGTCGCCGATGAGCACGTCGCGCACGGTCTGAATTGCGCCGCTCGATGAGCGAGCCGTAAGCACATGCGGGCCGCCTGCACGCAACGGTGACAGCGACAGATGCCACTCGCCTGAACCATCGGCCTTCGCGGTGGCCCGCTGGCCAGCGATCTCGACAGTCACGTCCGAACCCGAAGGCGCATTGCCCCAGAGACGAACCGGCCGGTCACGTTGCAGTACCGCGTGATCCTGAAACAGCGGCGAGAGGAGATCGGCTGCTGCGGCCCCCATGGGCAGCAGCAGCGCTGCAAGCAGCCACGTTCTCATGACGCGGGCCGGAGGGTCGTCGTACCTTGCGAATCGCTGTCGAGCCGCACCGTCTGCAGCGTCAGCGTGAGCTGTCCGGTAGTGCGAATCACGAACGGCTCGACGACACGCGACATATCGGCACCGGCCTTCCTGAAATCGGCGAGCTTCACCTTGAGTTTCTGCCACTGACCGAGCGGCGCCGCGGTCAGCACCGGCGTCAGGTCGAGCGTCGAACCGCATCGATCGCCGCAAGTGAGTGCGAGCTGCACCGACGATGTCGGCCGCGCATCGACGCGATACTCGACCAGCACGGCGAGATCGGCATTGGATTGCCGCGCGACGTCGATAGGCGCGGTGCCGCGCAGAGCGACGCTACCCTTGCCTGTCCCGCTCCAGACGAACTGGCGACCGGCTTCCTGAACACCACCCGCATCGACGTTGCGGACGGACAGCACTTTGTCGTTGCGCGGATCGACGACGAACTGCCATGGCGCATGCAAGCGGCCCGCCGCGAAGTACTTGTCGATGTTCCAGTCCGCGGCACCGACGCCCGACTCTTCCGACAATGCGGCAACGTCACGCCGATCCTTGTAGGTCAGGCCGTAACCGTATTCGAAGAGCGGATCGTACGGCTGACGACCGTAGTTCAGGTTAGTCTGCGCGGCGCTCTGCGGCCACGAGAAAGACAGCTTGCCGTGGAAATCATTGCGAGGTTTGCCCGATGCATCGCCGATGAGCACATCGGCAATACCGCCGCCTTCGCTGCCCGGCAGCCAAGCGGCGACGAACGCGTCCGATGCATTCAGCTCCGGATTGACCCACAGCGGGCGACCGGACAGGAACACGGACACGACCGGAACGCCTTCTTTGCGAAGCTTCTGCAACAACGCGAGGTCGCGCTTGTCGCCCGGCTGATACTCGAGCGTGCGGATGTCGCCCTGCATCTCGGCGTACGGCGTTTCGCCGAACACGACGATGGCCACATCCGGCTTCGTCTTGAACGCACCCTTCACGCTCAGCTCCGCGCTGCCGCCGCTGCGCTCCAGGGCTTCCTTCAGCCCCGCGTGAATCGATTGGCCGTTGGGAAAGTCGCTGTTCTTGTTGCCGGTTCCCTGCCAGGACAGCGTCCAGCCGCCCGATTGCTGTCCGATGTCATCCGCGCCCGAACCGGCAACGAGCACCCGCGCTGAGCCCTTGATCGGCAACACGTTGCCGTTGTTCTTCAGCAGGACGAGCGTCTTGCGCACAGCTTCACGCGCAAGCGCGCGGTGCTCGGGCGAGCCGAGCACATTCGAGCGCCCTTCGAACGGCCGCTCATTCTCAAACAACCCGAGCTTCGCCTTCACTCGAAGAATGCGGCGCACAGCATCATCGATGCGGGCCTGCGCAATCTTTCCGGAACGCACCTGCTCGAGCGTGTTGTTGAAGATGCCTTTCCAGCTCGCAGGCGCCATCAGCATGTCGACGCCTGCGAGGATCGCGGCCGCGCAATTCTCCTCGGTACAGCCCGGCACCTGTCCATGGCCGTTCCAGTCGCCGACAACGAAACCCTCGAATCCCATGCGCCCCTTGAGGACATCCGTGAGCAGGCTGTGATTGCCATGCATCTTCACGCCTTGCCAGCTCGAGTAGGACGCCATGACCGTCAACGCACCTGCATCGATCGCAGCGGGATAGCCGGCGCCGTGAATGCGGATGAAGTCCTGTTCGCTGACGTCGGTATCGCCCTGATCGATGCCGTTCTTCGTTCCGCCGTCGCCGAGGAAGTGCTTCACCGAAGCCGCGACGTGTCCTTTCTGAATCAGCCCACGATCCGCCGGCTCACCTTGCAGCCCCAGCACCATCGCACGTGCGTATTCGCGCACCAGATCTGGGGATTCCGAATAGCCCTCGTAGGCGCGGCCCCAACGATCATCCTGGGGAACAGCGACTGTCGGCGCGAACGCCCAATCGATTCCCGCCGCCGCTGTCTCCGCGGCGGTCGCAGCGCCGATGCGGCGAATGAGATCCGGATCGCGCGCAGCACCGAGCGCGCTGTTGTGCGGAAAGATCGTTGCACCGACGACATTGCTGTTGCCGTGAACGGCGTCGACGCCGAAGATCACCGGGATCGGTGTGTGCCCGGCCCGCTTCTCCAGAGATACGGCGCGAAATGCCTGCGCCGCTTTGATCCAGTCGCTTGCCGGCGCGCGGTCATCGCTGCCAAGCGGTGGCGAGTTGCCGCCAGCAAGGATCGACCCGAGCGGATAGCGGCGAAGGTCTTCCGGCGTCGTTGCCGACGTGTCGCCCTGAACCATCTGCCCAACCTTCTCTTCCAGCGACATCTTCGTGAGCAGATCCGTGATGAAGGCTTCGGTCTTCGGATCGATGAGTCCCTGGCTGTGCGCGGTGGGCCAAAGCTCCGGATTCGCAACGCCGCGTTCGGCCGCGGATGCAGCGGAGACTGTCAGAGCCGCGCAGACTGCGGCAATGCAGACACGAAGTGCGTTCATGGCGCCGCCCCGACCTTGAAAGTGATTGGTGTGCCCGAGTACTCGAGCGTCTGATCCGCGGGCGAATCCAGATTCGATGCGTTCGCCGTGCCTGGCGCGATCCACCGCACATTGAACGTGCGCTTCTCGACCATGCCGGGGAAGCTGCCAGTGCGTTCGCCGATGGTCAGCGTGCCCGCCGCGTCGTCGTAGGTGATCGGAACGCGCGCGAACGCACCCTTCTCGTAGTTGTAGCTGAGACCGTCGTCTTCATAGAGATCGAACTTGCCGTTCGCGCCACGATAAACATAGAGCGTGATCGGCGCATCGAGCTTCTCGGCCGTGTGCTGAACGGCCGGCCCTACCGGTACGATCGCGCCGGCCCGAACGAACAGCGGCATGCGTGCGAGAGGCGCGGCTGCATCGATCTCAGCGCCGCCGTCATGTGCTTCCGCGGAGTAGAAGTCGTACCAGCGAGTCCCGGCCGGCAGATACACCTTGCGCGAACGGGCTTCGTATTCATACACGGGACTCACGAGAAACGCCGGGCCGAACAGGTACTGATCGTTGATGTCCCGCGCCTTCGCATCGGCCGGGAAATCCATTGCCAGGCCGCGCATCATCGTGCCGTCCTTGTGGTACGTGTCTCCCGCCAGTGTGTAGATGTAAGGCATGAGGCGATAGCGCAGCCGGCTGTACTCAACGAGGCTGTTGTAGACCTCCGTGCCCGCCGGCGCGATGTTCCATATCTCGCGAGCCGGTGCTTCACCATGCGAACGGAAGATCGGCACGAACGCGCCGAACTGGAACCAGCGCAGGTTGAGCTCGCGCCATTCCGCGAGATCCTTCGCAGACGGATTGAGATAGCGCTGCTCGAGCGCGAAGCCACCGATGTCGAACGTCCAGTTCGGCAATCCCGACATCGACATGCCCGTGCCCGCCGCGATCTGGCGATACAGATCGTGCCAGCGCGAAACGACGTCTCCGCTCCATGTCGCCGCGCCGTAGCGCTGCAATCCGGAGAATCCCGAACGCGTGAGAATGAACACGCGCTTGTCGGGCGTCGAGCTCTTGCGCTCGCCCTCGTAGACCGCTCGTGATTGCATCAGCGGGTAGGTGTTGAAGTATTGAGCCGCGGGACCGAGCGCCGTCGGACCGATGCGCTTCGTCAGCTCTTCGCGATCGACATTCGAATGAATGTCCGGCTCCGTGTTGTCGAGCCACCAGGCATCGACACCGACCGCCTTCAGCTTCTCGTCCATCTGGCGCCAGAAGATGTCGCGCGCTTCCTGCGAATACGGATCGTAGTGCGAGTTCAGGTAGCCGGGACCGACCCAGTCCTTGACGCCGAGCTCGACGTTGCGTCGATACATGTAGCCCTTCGCGTCGAGCTCCTTGTAGTTGTCCGTCGTCGGATAGAGCTTGCCCCACACGGAGATCATGAGATTCACGTTCTGTGCGTGAAGCGCATCGATGAGTCCTTTCGGGTCGGGGAAGCGCGTCTTGTCGAAGTCGTGCGATCCCCACGCGTTCTCGGGCCAGTAGAACCAGTCCTGAACGATGTTGTCGAGCGGCAGGCCGCGCTTGCGGTACTCCTTCGCGATGTCGAGCACTTCGGCTTGCGTGTTGTAACGCTGGCGGCTCTGCCAGAAGCCGTATGACCAGCGCGGCAGCAGCACGGACTTGCCGGTGAGATGCCGGTAGCCCGAGATCACTTCATCCAGATTGCCGCCGGCGATGTAGTAGTAGTCGATCGCGGCAGTCGCATCCGAAGTGAGCGACAGCGAATGGCGCTGCGCGTCCGGCAGCGGATCGTTGTGAAGCAGCGCGATGTGACCGTCGTTCGGCGTCCACTCGATGCGCAGTTTCACCGGCTTGCCCGCGGTCATTGGCAATTCGAAGTTGTGATACCAGGCATTCCAGTTCTGGCGCCAGGCATCGAGGATCAGTTTGTCGTCGGCGTAGAGCTTGTAGTAGTTCGATGCGTAGAGCTGGAACTTGTGCGTACCGGTGTTCGCCGACTCGACGCTGCCTTCCCAGGTCACTGTGAGTCCATGCGCATTGTTCCGGAAACCCGAGGTCTGCGAGACCTTGTCCGACAGCACCTCCTCGGGCCAGCCGGCAAGATCTTTGATGAACTGATAGTTGATGTCCGTCTCGGTGCGCTTCACCTTCAGCTTGCCGTCGATGAAGTAGCTCGCAGTGAAGCCGCCCTTCTTGCCCTCGGCGTCATACAGCGTGAGATCGCGGGACGCGAGGCCGTAGACGCGGGGGTTGCCGAAACGCGTGATCGAGTTGCTGTCCCAGAGCACGCCGTAGTTGCGGTTCGACATGACGAACGGCACGGCGATGTCCATGTTGTGCTGGGCCAGCTCCACGTCTTCGCCGTTGTAGTTGAGCTGGGCGTTCTGGTGCTGGCCGAGGCCGTAGAAAGCTTCGTCCGTACCCGGATTGAAGAGCTGATGAACGCGGTAGAGAGACTTCTCATCCGCCTTCACTGTCTCGAAGGTCCCGCGATCGCGCTCGGTGAGGATTTCCTTGCCGGCGGCATCGAGGAATCGAACGACACCGGTCTTCGCGTTCACTTCCGCGGTGACCTGAGCCGTTTGCAGAATGACCGCGCTGTCAGTCGGCTCGACCGAAAACTTCACATCGCCTGCCGGCCTGGCCGTCACAGCGAGGCTCTCCGGAAGATCGAGACTCTCGACGGGCACGGCAGTGACACGCACGATGGCGTCGCTCATTACCTGCAGCCGCACTCTCTTCGCAGGCCCTTCCGAAGGCGTCAGGACGACACCGTCGGCCGTCTTCTCGAAGTTCTCCGCTTTCTTCGCGCAGCCGCCGATCGCAAGGATCAGTACACCCAGCAGCGCCGCAACAACCTTCTTCATCGTCATGTCGCTCTCTCTCCCCAAATGAGTCCGCACTGTCAGGATGGACGCCCGCCTGCGCGGGCGTGACAGTTTCATTCCGGTCTATCCGCTATCCGCTATCTACTTCTCAATACGCCGCCATCTTTACCCGCAGCACCTGCGGCAGCGTCGTGAAGTTGAGACCGTAGTCGGTCTGGTCACCGTTCCACAGGCGCTCGAACACCCAGGTGCCGGCTTCGTCGAAGTGTCCTTCCTCGACGCGCTCATACAAGGAGCCGTTGACCTTGCCCTGCGTTGAGGACGCGCTGATCGAGATGCGCGCGTTGCGGCCTGTGACCAGGAATTCATCACGCCCGAGCCTCGCAACGAGCACGCCCCCATCGGGAACTTCGCGCCCCGGCGGAACGCCAACGTCGCCAGCCCACTTCCATTCCTTCATGCCGAACTGCCATTCGTTCCAGCTGACGACGGCGCCCCAACGACCGAGGTCGAGCTTGCGATCGCTGCTGTCATCGGGCTGCGCGGCGCCCCAGACTTCACTTTCGAAACTGAGCTTTGCCCATGTGCGCGAGAACGGCGCGATCAATCGATAGTTAGCGGCAAAAGGCGCGACCATCGACGCGTCAGTGGCCATCGAACCCAGCGGATAGTTCGAGTACCCGGTGAAGTCCATACCGAACGGTACGAAGCCGATGCCCTGCCGACCCAGCGTTTCAAAAAAATAGCGCGCATACGGCTTGTCGTTGCCGGTCTCGGTGACGAGGAGCGGATTGCCGAAACGGCCATAGAGTTCGAGTACTCGAAAGTACTTCGCTGACTCGCGCATGTAGATGTCGGGCCCGATCACGTCGATCGCAGGCGCCGCAGCCTGATAGATCTGCATCACGTTGTCCGTTGGCCCGCCGCTCGCGTAGCCACCGGGTTTGCCGGGCTCGAACGGATCGCGCAGCGCTGCGTTCACGTACATCGGCAGCGCGTACTCGGCCTTCCCTGCTGTCGCTACTTCGCCGATGAAATGCGCAACTGACCATGCGTGGAAGAATTCCTCGGCGTCCGCACCAAAGACCTGCTGCCAGGATCCGGCGCTCTTGTTCAGCTTCTTCAGGAGTGCCGCCGGCACCTTGCCCGCGAACAGCTTGCTGGCCGCAAGTGAATAGTCACGAACGCTGCCGTAGGTCCCAGGTTCGTTCTGCACTTGCACAGCGATCACGGTGCGCCGCGCGTCGACTGCCTTCAGATGCTTCATCAGCGCGACGAATGCCTTGCGGTCCGCCTGCAACGTCGCTTCCGCGTGAGGCGAGAGCGAGTTCAGCGCCTTGCCTTCAGCGGTGATCACTCGCGGGAAGCGTTTGTTGTCGAGCTTCACCCATGACGGCGCGTAGCTCGGCCCGTTGTTCTTCCAGGTTGCGAACCACAGCAGGGCAACACGCACCTTTCGTTCGCGCGCCTGCGCCAGCAACGTGTCGAGGAATGAGAAGTCGAAGCGACCTTCGACAGCTTCGATCTGTTCCCACGCGATCGGAACGACGACCGTGTTCGCGTGCATCTGTTCCACCGCCGGCCAGACTTTTGGCAATGCAGCAGGCCATGCGCTCGAGTTGTTCACCTGGGCGCCGAGCACCAGGAACGGTTCGCCATCGACGAGAAGCGCATGACGACCGTCACGCGTGACGACTCGCGGCAGATCAGCGGCGGCAGCCAGTGTGGCTGAAAGCGCTGCAAGAATAGCTATCGCAGCGCGCCCACGCCGCGCCCACACGCCAGATCGCATCAACCATCCCCCAAAAAATCCACGCGCGACACCGATGCTTGCTCATCGGCACGTTGTTCTACAGAATGTTACCGGTCACATCGAATCTAGTCCGGCCGCGGGCCGGGTGTCAATTTTTGGGGGAAGTGATTCGGTGACGCAGCGACACCAGGTGAACGGGAGGATCCTCCGTCGCCACTGCGTCGCTCCGTCACACGTCACCGGTTCATATGTCCATCAAGATCACTGGCCTCGACGTCGAGGACATCCGCTTTCCGACGTCGCTGCATCTCGACGGGTCGGACGCGATGAATCCCGATCCGGATTACTCCGCGGCATACGTCATTCTGCGCACGAGTCAACCCGGTCTCGAAGGACACGGCCTCACGTTCACGATCGGTCGCGGCAACGACATCTGCTGCGCGGCGATCCGGGCCATGCAGCACCTCCTGGTGGGCCTCGACCTGCAATGGATCGCGGATGACATGGGCCGCTTCTGGCGCCACGTCACCTCGGACAGTCAGTTGCGCTGGATCGGGCCGGACAAAGGCGCGATTCATCTTGCGACGGGCGCCGTCGTCAACGCAGCGTGGGATCTTTGGGCGAAGTCCGTCGGCAAGCCCGTGTGGCGACTCGTTGCCGACATGGAACCTGAGGAGATCGTGCGCTGCATCGACTTTCGCTATCTCACCGACTGCGTGACGCCTGATGAAGCGCTCCAACTGCTGAAGCAGCGCTCGGCGGGAAAGGAACAGCGCCGCACGCATCTGCTTCAGCACGGCTATCCCTGCTACACGACGTCCGCCGGTTGGCTAGGCTATTCGGATGACAAACTGCGAGCGCTCTGCCAGCAGGCAGTCGATGCCGGCTTCTCGCACATCAAGATGAAAGTCGGCCGGGATCTGGCGGACGATGTCAGGCGTCTGCGCATCGCTCGCGAAGTGCTCGGCCCCGATCGCCACCTGATGATCGATGCGAACCAGATCTGGGAAGTGCCGCAGGCGATCGAGTGGGTGCGCGAGCTCTCCTTCGCGAAGCCCTGGTTCATCGAAGAGCCGACCAGTCCCGACGATGTCGAAGGTCATCGGCGCATCCGCGAATCCATCGCCCCCGTGAAAGTGGCGACGGGCGAAATGTGCCAGAACCGCATCATGTTCAAGCAGTTCATCATGCGCGGAGCGATCGATGTCATCCAGATCGATGCATGCAGGCTCGGCGGCGTCAACGAAGTGCTCGCTGTCATGCTGATGGCCGCGAAATACGACCTGCCCGTGTGCCCGCACGCCGGTGGCGTGGGACTGTGCGAATACGTGCAGCACCTGTCGATGATCGACTACCTCTGCATTGCCGGCACTTCCGCGGGCCGCGTCATCGAATACGTGGATCATCTCCACGAGCATTTCGAAGATCCGTGCGTCGTGCGCAACGCTGCTTACATGCCGCCCAAGGCGCCCGGATTCTCGATCGCGATGAAACTGCAATCACGGCAGCGCTACCGTTTTGGCGGTGCGCCATGAGACTCGCCGGCAAGCGCGCACTCGTCACCGCCGCGGGACAGGGAATTGGTCGCGCGGTAGCGCAAGCGTTTGCACGCGAAGGCGCACAAGTGCTGGCAACCGATATCAATGCGGATTCGCTCACCGATCTCGCGGGAGATCGACTGAGCACTCGTGTTCTGGATGTCACCGATCCTCGTGCCTTGCAGGCCGTGGCGGGCGACCATGCTGAGCCCGGTTCCGCTTTCAACGTTCTCTTCAATTGCGCAGGCATCGTTCACGCCGGCACCCTGCTCGACTGCACGAACGAGCAACTCGACGCCGCATGGCGACTCAACGTCGGCGGCATGTTCAACGTCTGCCGGGCGCTGCTGCCCGCAATGATCGCGGCAGGCGGCGGCTCGATCATCAACATCTCCTCGATCGCATCGAGCCTGAAAGCCGTGCCCAATCGATTTGCCTACAGCACGACGAAAGCCGCCGTCATCGGCTTCACGAAATCCGTCGCGATGGACTTCATCGGCAAGGGCGTGCGCTGCAACGCGATCTGCCCGGGCACCGTCGAGACGCCTTCGCTGCTGGATCGCATCGCCACACAGGCACGCGCACAGCAGGTCGATGTCGACGACGTGCACGAACAGTTCGTCGCTCGCCAGCCGATGGGCCGACTCGGAACGCCAGCGGAGATCGCTGCACTTGCGGTCTACCTCGCCAGCGATGAGTCAGCGTTCACAACCGGCGCCGTGCACGTCATCGATGGCGGTTGGTGTAACTGAAGAAGTGAATGGCGGTTAGCGGCTGGCGGTTAGCGGGATCCAAGAACGGGACTCCGCTCGCGACGACCTCCGTGATCTCCGTGGACTCCGTGTGAAACTCTGCTGATTCGGATCTGAACACATGAAATTGCTGCGCTATGGCCCCCAGGGGCAGGAACAACCCGGGCTGCTCGATCGCGATGGAAATGTTCGCGATCTGTCATCAGTGGTCGACGACATCGCTGGCTCCACGTTGCTGCCGGCAGGGCTCGATCGACTGCGCGCGCTCGACGTCGGCAAGCTGCCGATCGTTGCACCGGGCTCGCGTCTTGGCGCCTGCGTCGGCCGCATCGGCAAGTTCGTCTGTATCGGCCTCAACTATTCGGATCACGCGGCGGAGTCGAGTATGACGCCACCCGCCGAGCCCGTGATCTTCAACAAGTGGACGAGTGCGGTCGTCGGTCCGAACGACGATGTCGAGATCCCGCGCAACTCGCTGAAGACCGACTGGGAAGTCGAGCTCGGTGTCGTCATCGGCAAGCCCGGCCGCTATATCGACGAGTCCGCCGCGCTGGATCACGTAGCGGGCTACTGTGTGATCAACGACGTCTCGGAACGCGAATTCCAGCTGGAGCGCGGCGGCCAGTGGGACAAGGGCAAGGGCTGCGACACCTTCGGTCCGACGGGTCCCTGGCTCGTGACCGCGGACGAGATTCCGGATCCCCACTCGCTGGGCCTCTGGCTCGAAGTCGACGGCCGCCGATACCAGAACGGCAGCACGTCGAACATGATCTTCCGAATTCCATTCATCGTCGCGTATCTCAGCCGCTTCATGAGTCTGCAGGCAGGGGATGTCATTTCGACGGGCACCCCGGCGGGTGTCGGCCTGGGTCAGAAGCCGCCGGTCTACCTTCGCGCCGGCAACGTGATTCGCCTCGGCATCGACGGGCTCGGCGAACAGCGCCAGGTCTGTCGCAGCGCGTCGTAGCGATGATGAAAATCGACGCGCATCAGCACTTCTGGCGCTACGACGCCGCGGCTTATCCGTGGATGAGCGCCGATATGCAGGTATTGAAGCGCGACTGGCTTCCGGACGATCTCAGGCCGCTGCTCGAAGTCCAGCGCATCGACGCTTGTATCGCCGTTCAAGCGCGGGCGAGCGAAGCGGAAACGGACTTTCTTCTGATGCTGGCCACGCAGTATCCGTGGATCGCCGGCGTCGTGGGCTGGATCGATCTACGGGCAGGCGACATCGAGCATCGACTCGCTCGCTGGCTCGAAGCACCGGCGCTCGCCGGCTTCCGCCACCAGATCCAGGATGAAGCCGACGTCGCGGCGTTCGTGGGCGATGCGCGATTCCGCCGGGGCCTGCGTCTCCTGCAACGCCAGCAGCTCACGTACGACATCCTCGTCTTCGCGCATCAGATCGAAGCCATCGTTCCCCTGTGTCGCGATATGGATCAGCACTGGCTCGTTCTCGACCATCTCGGCAAGCCGCGCGTTCGCGCACGCGACCACGACGAATGGCGTCGCGCAGTCACCCCGCTGGCCGCGATGCCCCACGTGTTGTGCAAGGTTTCGGGTCTCGTGACGGAAGCAATGGATGCGGCCGGCGAACTGCACTCGGATGACCTCCGGCAATACCTCGACACCGCCCTCGAACTGTTCGGCCCATCGCGACTGATGTTCGGGTCTGATTGGCCCGTCTGCCTGCTCGCCACTTCGTACGCACGCACGGCCGCGCTCATCGAGAGCTGGTCGGCCCGATTGGCGCGCGCCGAGCGCGACGCGCTCTGGTGCGGAACAGCGCAACGCGCTTATTCGATCGGCTGATGGAGAACGATCCATGGATCTCAAGCTGAAGGATCGCGTCGTCATCGTCACAGGCGGAGCAGCCGGCATCGGCGGCGCGATCAGCTTGCTGCTTGCCGAGGAAGGCGCCATCCCGGTCATCCTCGGCCGCAGTCCGATGCGACCCGAGTTCGAGCAGCAACTGCGCTCGCGTCAATCGCGTTCACTGTTCGTACAGATGGATCTGCGGGACGAAGCCGACTGCGCTGCCGCCGTCCGCAAGGCCATCGATACCTTCGGCGGCATCGACGGCCTCGTGAACAACGCCGGTACGAACGATGGCGTCTCCCTGTCCGCGGGGCGTGAAGCCTTTCTCGCTTCGCTCGAACAGAATCTCGTCCACTACTACGTCATGGCTCATCACTGCGTGCCTCATCTGACGGCGAGCCGCGGCGCCATCGTCAACATCTCTTCGAAGACAGCGCTCACAGGCCAGGGCGACACGAGCGGCTATTGCGCGGCGAAGGGCGCGCAACTCTCACTTACACGTGAATGGGCAGCATCGCTCGCGAAGGATGGCGTCCGCGTGAATGCAGTGCTTCCGGCGGAAGTGATGACACCGCTCTATCGATCCTGGCTCGACGGCTTCGAGGACCCCGAGAAGAAGCTCGAGCAGATCGTGCGAAGAATCCCGCTCGGTGCCCGCATGACCCGCGCCGAAGAAATCGCGGACATGACCGTCTTCCTCCTCTCCGAGCGCGCCAGCCACATGACGGGACAGTGGGTGGTCGTGGATGGAGGGTATGTGCACCTGGATAGAGCGATGACATGAACACAACTACAACTACAGCCACTCTCCCCGCCCACGCCTCTTCCTATCGCCTGGCTTTCATCCTCGTCACGAGCCTCTTCTTCATGTGGGGGCTGTCGTACGGGCTGCTCGATGTATTGAACAAGCACTTCCAGGAGACACTCGGCATTACGCGGGCGCGATCCGCGTGGCTGCAGGGCGCTTACTTCGGCGCGTATTTCCTGATGGCAATGCCGGCGGCCGGCGTGATCGGCCGCTGGGGATACAAGGCGACCATTCTCTGCGGCCTGTGCCTGTTCGCTACCGGAGCCCTGCTCGTGATCCCGTCGACGCTCGTTGCCAGCTTCCCGTTCTTTCTGGGTGCGATGTTCATCATTGCGAGCGGCCTGGCTTTTCTCGAGACGGCGGCGAATCCGTACGTCACGCTGCTGGGCCAGTCCGATCGCTCCGAGGCTCGCCTCAATCTTTCGCAATCGTTCAACGGGCTCGGGCAATTCGTCGCGCCGTTGATTGCCGCGTCCATGTTGTTCTCGTCGACCGATGCGGCGGCGGATCACGCACCCGTAAGAACCATCTACGCAGTCATCGCGGGTATCGTGCTTCTCCTCGCCGTCCTCACCTGGCGCACGGACATGCCGGACGGAGCCGCCGTCGGCAACGTTGAGGATGATTCGCGCGGCCCCGACTCACCGTCGTTGTGGTCGAGGCCGCGATTCGCGTGGGGTGTCGTCGCGCAATTCTTCTATGTCGCCGCGCAGGTCTGCATCGGCGCGTTCTTCATCAACTACGTCACTGAGCAGCATGCCCAGGTCGGTTCAGCGGACGCGACGCGATTGCTGTCGGTCGGCATGCTGTGTTTCCTGGTCGGCCGCTTCGCCGGAACAGCGCTCATGACACGCATCGCGCCACAGCGGGTGCTGCTGACCTACGCAGTGATCAACATCGGCCTGACGGCGATCGTCGTCGCATCGCTCGGCACCGCGTCGGTGATCGCGCTGATCGCGCTTTTCTTCTTCATGTCGATCATGTTCCCCACGATCTTCGCGCTGGCGGTGAAGGATCTCGGATCGCAGACGAAGCGAGGCTCGTCGTACCTCATCATGTCGATCGTGGGGGGCGCGATCGTCCCGTACCTGATGGGACGGGTCGCCGACGCCGAAGGAATGGGTACGGCGTTTCTGATTCCGCTCGCCTGCTTCGGCGTCGTCGTGGTTTACGCCTGGAAAGTCGGCCACTTGCGCGCATCCGCGACCTGATCGCGGTCATTGCCGAATTCGTCCGGTTTCCGTCCGCGGTAGCCGGGCGCACACTGCTAGTGTGCACGTGAATCGGTGGCCAACCGGCCGCCGCGATATCCAGCAGCGGAGCAAGTCATGACGGAGCCATCATCCACGCAGCGACGCGTGCAGTTCGACTTCGACGTCGAATTTCTCAACGGCGGCGGACTGCAGGGACAGGGATTCCGTCTCGATATCGACGGTGATGACATCGACGATCGCGCCCTCGCCGACTATCTCGTACGCGACTTGCGGCTGCTGATGGTCGGCCGCGTCGGCATCCTCAACAAGAAGATTCTCGTCGAGCCGCACAAGCGATCCGCCGCACGGGCGGACGACGGTGACGCCGAACGTCGCATCGATCTCAGTCACACGATCGAGGACGGCATGATCACGTACAAAGGTCTGCCGGCACCGCTGATCTGCGATCACCTGAGCCGTGCCGATTCGCGTGCGCTGTACGCGGAAGGGACCGAGTTCCAGATCGGCCGGATCACGATGGTGTCCAACACCGGTACGTACCTCGATACGCCTTTTCACCGGTTCGCGGACGGCAGCGATCTCTCGGCAATGAATCTCGATGTGCTCGCCGGGCTGGACGCCGTGCTGGTCCGGGTCACGGGCATGGCGGGACGCTCGATTCCGCGCGAAGCATTCACTTCACTCGATGTACGCGGCCGGGCCGTGCTCGTTCACACAGGCTGGGATGCGCACTGGCGAACCGATCAGTACTTCGAGGGCCATCCGTTCCTGACGGAGGACGCGGCAAACTGGCTCAAAAACCAGGGCGCGCAGCTGGTCGGCATCGACTCCTACAACATCGACGACACCGGGGACCGTCGCCGGCCCGTGCATACCAGCCTGCTGGGCGCGGGCATTCCGATCGTCGAACACCTGTGCGGACTCGGGCAGCTTCCCGCCAGCGGTTTCCGCTTCTCGGCCGTGCCGCCGAAGATCAAAGGAATGGGCACATTCCCGGTCCGGGCCTTCGCGACCTTCTGACCCGGGGAGGCTTGAGGCATGAGCCGTGAGGCGTGAGCCAGAGGGGTCGGAATCGGATGTCTCCGGGGACAATCCTGGCCGGTCTCGCGATTATGACAAGCGAATACCGGAGCGTGGCGAGCCCGGCGCCTTCTGGCTCAGCGTGTCGTCGGGGAAAACCGGCATAGGCGCCGGCATGCGCAGGCTCGAGTGTCGAACTCCCATACACGATGACCAAAACCCCCCGGCCGGCGTCGCCGTAACCCGACTCATTGGAATATCGAATTGCCCGCGCCTGCGGCTATGATGGCCACGGGAGGATGGGTATGTCTTCTGTTCTCAAAACCCCGGCCGGCAGTGCCGGCATCAGCGAACTGCCTTTCGCGAGCTACGCGCAGATCATCCGCATGCTCGTGCCTCCGGCTGAGCGCATCAGTTTCTACGACGTGCGCGGCAACGCCCTCTGGATCAACGACGGCGTCGACGAGCCCGAATTCCGGATGCACGTCGAGCTCGTGATCGCGCGCGCCCGGCAATCCACGGCGCCGCACGGCCCGACGCTTGCGTTCGATCACGACGACTCCGCTCACGTCTTCCCCGTTCGCAACAATGCCGGCGCGGTCGTGGGCGCAGTCGGGATCGCCTGCCGCAATCTGGCAAACGGCGCCCGCTATCGAAGTGCCGAAGCGGTCGAACGCATCATCGCGCCGGTCATGAACATCCTCGGCCATGCCTGGCCGGTCACTGCCGAATCGGCACCGATGGCCAGCGCTCCGCGCGAAGCCGCGGGCACACGGCAGGCCGCCGTCGCTGCATCCCAGCTCCAGGCGTCGATGCCTGTTCCGGCCCTCCTGCGCAAGACACTGTCGGTCGCGACGGACCTGATCGATTGCGCATTCGGCGGCGTGATCCTGCCGGATCGGCCGTTCACGCTGAGCCTCGGTGTAAGCCCCGATGAATCCGATCTCGCCATTACGGCCGCGATCGACAACGTCCGCGAACACGTCCTGAAGTGGATGAAGGTGCGCAACGAGCCGCTGGTCGCCAACAGCGCCGGCCGGGGCCAGCTGCCGCACAAGCTGCTCGTCGTTCCGCTTCGCGATGCGTCGAAGCGCCCTGTTGCTCTGCTGATGCTGTTCCGTAGCGCCAAGGCGCGTGACTTCGCGGGTGTGGATGTCGACGAGCTGACTCAGCTTGCGGCACGAATTCCGACCGAGGCATTGGCTGCGCTTGCGCCGCCGGAGCCGCCGGTCATCGCCTCCGTCGTGAAGTTGCCGCCGGCAGCGCCGGCGGTCGCAGCTCCTCCGGTTGTCAAACCTCAGGCGGCACCCGTTGCGAAGCCGCAGGTGGCACAGAAGCCCGCCGTTCCGTTGCCTCCGGCAAGACCCAGCGTTGCCGCTCAACCGGCAGCCATGGCGCCGAAGCCTGCCCCTGCTCCGGTAAAGCCAGCAGCCCCGCGCGTGACCGTCGCCGATGCGCCCCGAATCGTCGTTCCGACGACGGCGTCGGCAGCAACGAACACCATCAGCATGGACGAGCGCGTGCGCTCGGCGCTTCGCGAAGGGTCGTTCGATCTGTACGCGCAAAGAATCGCCCCGATGGGCAACACTCCGGAATCGCCGCGTTTCGAAGTGCTCGTGCGCATGCGCGATGCCGGCAAGTTGCACGGACCCACGAGCTTCTTTGCCGCCGCTGAATCCAGCCGGTTGCTGCCCGATCTCGATTGCTGGGTAATCGGCGAGCTCCTGCGCACGCTGCGCAAGCGCGCCGTCACGGTCCGCGCATCGTCGCTCGAGTTTTCGATCAACCTCGCCGGCCAGTCGCTCGCGACCGATCAGTTCGCCGAATTCATCGTGGCCGAAGTCTGCCGCACGGCCATCCCGGCCGGCCTCCTGGTCTTCGAGATCTCCGAACGCACCGCGCTCGAACACGAAGACGAGATGGGCCTGCTGTCCGCCCGCCTGCGCGACGTCGGCTGTCGCATCGCCCTCGACAATTGCCGCTCCGGACTGGGAACGCTCGATCCCGCGAATCGCTGGCCTGTCAGCCGCGTGAAGATCGACGGCTCGCTGATCCGCAACATCGGCGTGAGCTCACGTTCGGAATC
This sequence comes from Povalibacter uvarum, assembly GCF_014202975.1. Taxonomy (GTDB): domain Bacteria; phylum Pseudomonadota; class Gammaproteobacteria; order Steroidobacterales; family Steroidobacteraceae; genus Steroidobacter; species Steroidobacter uvarum. Next base: position 474,543 of record NZ_JACHHZ010000004.1, on the reverse strand, counting down.
GCAAGTGCGCGCAGTCGCACAGCTCGCCGCGGATCGCGGCATCGAAACCGTTGCGGAGTGCGTGGAGAACGAAAGAATCCACGAGAAGCTGCTGAACATGGGCATCGATTTCGCCCAGGGCTTCCATTTCGCGAAGCCGCAGCCGCTGTCGACTCTGTTCGGATAACGCGTCACTCCCGCGAAAGCGGGAGTCCATCTGGAAATCCTGCCGTCAGAATGGATTCCCGCTTTCGCGGGCAATGACGGCAGTCCCTAGCCTGCCAGCATCCGCAGGAAATCCCGATCCTGATCGATCCGGATCGTGACTTCGCGCTCCAGATCGTCCGCCACCAGCAGCGAAGCTTCGAGTCGATTGACGACGATCGGACGGGCCGTGCTGGTCTGCGCGGTGTGGGTGATCATGAAGCTGTGGAAGCCGCCGGCCTGGCTCGTGGCGAACTGAACGAGGATGTTCAGCACACCCGGGCCTTCATGCGGATCGTTGATGCGCTCATCGCAGATCACCAGATAGGCGTCATCCCCGACCACTGTATTGAAGGCACCCGCTTTGCGCAGCTCGGCGAAGAAGACCAGGATTTCCTGCGTCACGCGTTGCTGTGTGGGTGCCTCGTGGGGCCGAACCACGGCCCAGCGCGTGCCGCGCTCGATGGCACTCAGGACGAACTGAGCGAAACGCCTCAGTGCCAGCTGCGACCAGTCCGACGATGCGCTTGCGCCGCAGGCAAGTGTGCGCAAGGGCGCCCTGTCACGTTCGGTGCTCCGCACCGTCTGCAGCACGTTGATACCGACCTGCGCGAGCCGCCAGCGCTCGGAGGCAGGAATCTCCCGGGACAAGCGCACGCCCGCACGAAGCAACGCCTCGGGCTCTGGAGTCACGGGAACCATCACGGCAGGATCGTCGACTCGCGCAAGAATGCCCGCGACGGCGCCGCCGTTCGCGAATGTTTCGACGCGACCGCGCAGCCGATCCATCGCACTCACCCGCGGATAGAACATCACCGCGGTGTCGTTGTAGAAACTCAGATCCTTCACACCCTGCAGGGCGGCGGTCGACGTTTCCCAGCTCACCGGCGGATCGACGATGAGGATCGAGTGATGCTCGCGACAGAATCGCGCGGCTACGAGGAGCGTGCTCGCTCCGACTTCGGTCGAGCGCGAGAGCGGCGGTACATAGACGAATGCAACGTCCTCGACTCCGGTCAGTGCGAACAGGCCCGTGTGACGCGTAGCTGAGCCGATGATGTCGTAGTCAGTCAGCGGCCGGCCGTCGTCGCCGTCCGGATTCGAGCTGACGTAGCCGACCGGCAGGTTCGTGCCGGGCATGAGCGTCGCATTGGGACGCGTCATCGGCACCTGGCCGCGCACGGTCACCAGCGTCGAGTTGCGCAGTACCGTGCCGACGAATCGATCGGACAGCGGATCGGCGCAGACACCGCGAAAGCTCTCCTGCTCCTCGATCCGTTCGGACCCGGGAGCACGCACCCGCTGCACGACCAGATTGAAGCTCTTCGTGTCGCCGGCCTCGATGTGATCGTAGTCGACCGACGCACGCAGAAATTCCCTGGTCCCGGGCGCACGCGCCTCGAGCACGAGGTTCTCACGCTCGCAACGAAGTGAAACGGTGGCAGGAGCAGCCGCATTCACGACGCGCACGATGACGGCAGCGCGTCCGCCCTGCTCGAAGAAGTGTTCGACTGCGTACGAAAGCGGACTGGGTTGCCACAGGCCGCCGAACAGGCGCTGGAAATCAGCGAAGCTGCGGACGATCAGCGGCGTGTTGATCGGACCGCGCAGCGTGCGGCCGACAAAAGCGGTGAGGTATGCGCGGTTGCGGGCAATCGATTGCTCCGCGTGCTGCGACTCCGAACTACGGATACCTTCGAGCGAATGCTCGGGCACCGAACCTCCCATTCATTGTTTGTCGCTAAATTAGCACAGTTGATGCGAGGTGATGAAGTGTGCAACGCATCCGCTAGACTCGCGTTGAGCAATTCACCGTGTCGATTTCCTTTACTGCTCACCACAAGAGAAGCCATGCTGAAACACAACACCTACTTCGACGGCCGCGTGCAGAGCGTCGGATTCGAACGCAATGGATTGAAGGCGACCGTCGGCGTCATCGAGCCCGGCGAATATCACTTCGGCACGGGCGCCGCGGAGCGAATGACCGTGACGAGCGGTCAGCTGAAGGTAAAGCAGGCCGGCGGCAACGACTGGGTGACGTACCCGCAGGGAACGAGCTTCGAGGTCGCAGCGAACAGCGGGTTTGATGTGCAGGCGGTGGGCGGGCCGGCAGCCTATCTGTGTGAGTTCCTGGGATAAGAGAACGGACGAAGAAGGTTCACATGGAGTTCACGCAGAGCACGGAGATCGTCAGAACGGATACCAGCTCCTTCTCCGTGTTCTCCGTGAACTCCGTGTGAAATCCGACTCCGGCTCTGGATCTCAAAGGCTCCTCGTCGCAAACGTGTCGCACTGCTGCACCGACCCCGTCTCATATCCTCGCTTGAACCAGCGCACGCGCTGTTCCGAAGTGCCATGAGTGAAGGATTCCGGCGGAGCGCGACCCTGAGTGAGACGATCGTCGCCGATGGCGCTGGCGGCGTTGAGACCTTCTTCGATGTCGCCGGCTTCGAGGAGCTGGCGCGATTCGTTGGCGTTGTGCGCCCAGATGCCGGCGAAGCAATCCGCCTGCAGCTCCTGCCTCACTGAGAGCGCGTTCGCTTCTGCTTCGCTCGCACGCTGACGCGCGGCCATGTTGCGCTCCGAGATGCCGAGGAGCGTCTGCACATGGTGGCCGACCTCGTGGGCGATCACATAGCCCTGCGCGAAGTCACCGGGTGCGCCGAAGCGGCTGCGCAGGTCCTGATAGAACGTGAGGTCGATGTAGACCTTATGGTCGCCGGGGCAATAGAACGGACCGACCGCGGACTGCGCGAAGCCACAGGCTGTTTCCACACCTTCAGAAAAGAGCACCAGCTTGGGATGCTCGTAGGTCTGACCGTTGGCCTGAAAGATCGCGTCCCAGGTGTCCTCGGTATCGGCGAGGACTTTCGATACCAGCACGCGGGCCTCGGCCTCTTCCTGCGTCTCCTGATAAGGCACCTGCTCCTGTTGAACAGGCCCCTGGTTCTGCACTCCCTGCAGCACGACCGACGGATCCTGGCCGAAGTACATGGCAACGAGCGCCAGCACGATCGTTCCGAGACCGATGCCACCCGCGCGCCCGTAGCGAATGCCGCGACGATCTTCGACGTTGCCGCTCTCGCGCCGATTTTCGAGACGCATCTGTAGGCTCTCCCCTGGAAGGTTTCGCGGATCGCGAGGTGTGCGCCGATTATTTGCCCAACCCTCCGGCGGCGTCGAGCAGGGTCGACGCGCGATCTTCCGCAGTTGCAGTAAACGGCAGAAAACACTGTGACCGGGGAAAGAATCCGCGAACCGAGGGCCCGGTTCCTCTGGCTCAGCTCCCGGGTGGGCTCAGGTCTCGAGTCGCAGACCGCGAGACTCGATCGCCCTGTCCGCGACCTCCTGGTAGAAGCCCGCCATCTTCGTGGCCATTGCCTCCGCCGACCAGGTTGCCGCGTAGGCGCGAGCCTCGCTCGACATCGCAATCCGGGCCTGGGGATCGGCTAGCAATTTCAGGACGAGCTGCGCGAAGCCTTCCTCGTCATCCGGCGCCCGGCGGGCACCGCGCTCGGGACGCACGATGTCGGCAGTCCCCATGTGCGCCGTGGATACGACTGGAACGCCGAGCGCCATCGCTTCGAGCAGCACGAGCCCCTGCGTTTCCGTCTTCGACGAGAACACGAAGAGGTCGCCGGCGCGATAGCAATCGAGCAGGGCCGAATCACGGGCGAGATAACCGACGAAGCGAACGTATTTCGTCAGGCGCAACGATTCGACGTACGCCTTGCAATGCGGGAGCGCGGGACCTTCGCCCGCGACGATCATCATGGCCTCGGGCCGCTGATCGACGACCTTGCGGAACATCCGGAACAGGAAATCGATGTTCTTCTCGTGCGCCACCCGACCCACGTGAACGAGCACCGGGCGATCAGGTTCGATCCCGATCTGGGCACGGAATTTCTGGCCGTCACCGCCCGCGAACCGCTCCATCTCCATGCCCGTCGGAATGATCTGCATCGGACAGCGCACGCCGTAGTCCACGAGTGCGTCCTGCATCGCGCGCGACGGCACCACGAGCGCATCCAGCGCATTGCATTGAGAGGAAGTGAAACGCCGCGCGACGAACCGCATCACTGCCCGGGGCATGAGCGGCACGTAGTGATGCAGATACTCTTCAAAGTACGTGTGATAGGTCTCGACAACCGGAATGCCGAGCTCTCGCGCGATGCTCACGCCCTGGTAGTGGGCGATGAACGGCGTCTGCACGTGCACGAGATCGAAGTTGCGGCGTGCGAGTCCGGGCCGCAGCTTGCGAATGAAGCTGGTCCGCATTGCACGATCTTCGGGGTCGCGGGGCAGGTAGCGGGAAGGAATGCGGATGATCTCGCCTTCCTCGCGGCCGCTCCATTCGACCGGATACTCAGGCGCAATCAGGACGGTTTCGTGTCCCGCCGCATGCAGCCCCCGGCGGAACGTCTGGAGCGACGTCGACACGCCATTGATCCGGGGAAAATAGACATCCGAAATCATCAGCACGCGCATTGGGCAGCCCAGCAGCTTCCTTGCGGCGGCAGCGTAAGCGGCTCAGATGACGAGTGAATGACAGGGGAGAAGACGTTTCACACGGAGCTCACGGAGTACACGGAGACAAAGCAATCCTTCGGAGAAGGCTGCCTTTTTACTCCGTGATCTCCGTGAACTCCGTGTGAAATCTCTTTCCTCTCTTCAGGTCGAGCCGGCTGCAACCGGCGCGGCGCTGCGCTTGCCGCGAGAGGTCGGGCCGGAACTGCGCGGAGCAGCCTCTTCGGCGGGCTTCGCTGCGCTCTTGGTCGGCGCTGCCGTGGAGCCGGATGACTTCTTTGCGGCCGGTTTCGCCTTCGGAATAATCGTTCCGGAGCGGGCGGCATCGAACTCCGCGGCTGTCACGAGCAATTCATCCTTGCCGTTCCAGTTCGCTCCCTCGGGCACCCTGTTTTCGACGTGACGCGCCGACGCGATGTACTGCTCGAGCGTGAGGCTCGGCACCGGCTGCGGCGGAGGCTGCTTCTTGCGGCTCTTCTGCGTGTTCGCATCCGCACGCACGGCGTTGCGGGACACAGGCATTGCGATACCGCGCGAATCTTCGGCCAGCTTGTTCACCAGCTCCAGATCCAGCGAGACGTTGTGCTGAGTGACGCTCTGCCACATCCGATCGGAGATGGCGGCGTTCAGCAGCGCATCGGCACCCTTCGGATGCTCGCGCTGATCGTCTTCCGCGACCGGGAATGCCTGCACGTAGAGCGCGCCACGATGCCAGCCGAAGACGAACGGCTGATTCACCACCGTCACCTTGGTGCCCACGGGCACGGCGTCATAGAGCTGCGCGATGTCTTCCGGATAAAAGCGGATGCAACCATGGCTGGACCGCATGCCGACGCCGTAGGGCTTGTTGGTTCCGTGCACGAGATAGCTCGGCCAGCCGAGCGTCATCATGTGCGCGCCGAGCGGATTGTCCGGGCCCGGCGGGACTTTCGCCGGTAGCGGATCACCGGCTTCGCGATGCTCCTTGCGAACCGATGCCGGCGGAAACCACGTCGGGTCCTTGCGCTTGCCTGTGACCTTGGTGACGCCCTCGGGCGTCGACCAGCCGACCTTGCCCACGCCGATCGGATGAGTTAGCACAGTCTGCGGCTCACCTTCCTTGACCTTCGGGAAGTAGTACACGCGAAGCTGCGCGAGGTTGATCACTAGTCCTTCGCGCGGCGCATCGGGCAGCACGAACTGCGTGGGCACCACGACTTCGCGGCCGACGCCGGGCACCCAGGGATCGATGCCCGGGTTCGCGCGGACCATTTCCTCATAGCCCACGTTGAAGCGACGGGCGATGTCGGAAAACGTGTCTTCGCCCTCGACCTTCGTGACCTGGAGCTGACCGATCACATCGTCATCGGGCTGCAGCTGGAATTCGTGGGTCGCCACCGGCTCGAGGATCTGCGGCGGGGGCGGCGGAGCGGGTTCCGCGGCCACAGGCTCGGGCTTGGATTGAAATGCCTGGCAACCGGCGAGCAGAAGGCCAAGAGACAGTGCGGCACCGAGTCGGGCAACGCTGCCGGCCCCGGTAGAAACAGTCGGACGCGGATTCATGGAGTGAGTTTTACCAAATGACGTAGGTGGACGCGACCCGCAATTGACCTTCAAGAAAGATGAGGCGGCCACGCTGTCGGCAATGACCAACAGCACCGCTTTGCGAAAGTCACAGCAAAACGGGCCGATTCGGCAACTCGTTGCGATCCGCCGCCGGAAAATGCCGCGCGATCAGCTGACCGACGGCCCGGATGCCTTCCACAGCGGCCTGCTGCGGTGCGCCCGAGGCGAACAGCGATTCCATGCGATGACAGATTTCGCCCCATTCCTGTTCCGCGACCGTGGTTCGGAACCCGCGATCCGCAACGATTTCGACGTCGTGATCGGCCCACAACACATAGATCAGCACGCCGTTGTTGAGTTCGGTGTCCCAGACGCCTAGATGCGCAAAAGCTTCGATGGCCCGCGCCCGCGGCGATACGTCGCGCCATAACTCGCCAAAGCTCAGATTGTTCTCGACGGCGAAGCGGATTTCGCCGCCATGCTGGCTTTCCGTCTCGCGGATCGCATTCTCGATCGCCGCGAGCGCCTGCGGATTGAAGGCACGCCGCAGACCGAAGCCGGTCGTGGCCAGATGCCGGGATGCACGTGCGAACTTCATCTCTCTACCACCGACCCGAAGCGCCGCCGCCGCCGAAGCCGCCACCACCGCCGCTCCAGCCGCCGCCGCCGCCAAAACCACCGCCACCGCCGAAACCGCCGCCCCAGCCGCCGCCGTATCCGCCGCGGCGCCGGTTGCTCCAGCCGCTGCCTCCGAATCCGCCGCCGCCCAGCAACGTGAAGATGAAGGCGATGACGCCGGCGCCGATTCCCACACCGATCACCTTCGTGAGTGCCCAGGCAATGGTGCCCGCCAGGCCACCGACCACCGTGGCGCCGCCGAAGCCGCCGAGCATGCGCCGGAGAATCCCGCCGCCGACGATCACGAGCATGAACAGGACCGGAAAGATCTGTCCGATCCCTTCGACCGACGGCTGCGACTGGCGTTCCGGCTCTGGCAGCGGCTCGCCTTCGACGACGGCAATGATCCGCTCGATGCCCTCGGCGATGCCGCCCGCGAAATCGCCCTGGCGAAATCGCGGGACGATCACTTGCTGCACGATGCGGTTCGCGATCACATCCGGCAATGCACCTTCGAGCCCGTAGCCCACTTCGATCCGCACCGCCCGGTCGTCCTTGGCGACGAGCAGCAGCACGCCGTCTTCGACATCGCGCCGGCCAAGCTTCCAGTCATCGACGACACGGATGGAATACTGCTCGATGCTCTCGGGCTGCGTCGTCGGCACGATGAGCACCGAGATCTGGCTGCCCTTGCGATCGCGGAAATCCCGGATCGTCCGGTCGAGAGAGGCGATCTGCTGCGGCGTGAGCGTCTGCGTCTGATCCATCACCGGCGCAGTGAGCCGGGGGACCGGCACCTGGGCCAAAGCCAGCGCGGAGGCGAAGGCAAGCAATGGGAGAAGGATCGAGCGAAGCGCAGCCGCTCCCCGCGTCGCCCTGGAGGCGCAGACCGGACCGAGGGGACTGGTCACGAGTTCGATCAGCCCGTCGATTCGACCCGCGGCGGTGTCGTGGTCGGCTGCGTTCCGAAATCGACGCTCGGCGGACGGGAAATTTCCGCTTCGTTCTCGACGGAGAAGTTCGGTTTCACCTTGTGACCGAACATCTTCGCGGTGAGATTCGTGGGGAACTGCCGCACGGTCGTGTTGTACGTCTGCACGCTGTCGATGTAGCGCTTGCGGGCAACGGCAATCCGGTTCTCCGTGCCTTCGAGCTGCGCACGCAGATCATCGAAACCGGAAATCGACTTGAGCTCGGGGTAGCGCTCCACGACGACCATCAGGCGCGACAACGCTGAGCTCAATTCGCCCTGCGCTGCCTGCCACTGCTGGAAAGCGGCGGGATTGTTGATCAGCTCGGGCGTCGCCTGGATCGACGTCGCTTTCGCACGCGCGTTGACGACGCTCTCGAGGATGTCTTTCTCCGCCTGCACGGCGCCCTTCACCGTGTTCACGAGATTGGGGACCAGGTCGGCGCGACGCTGATACTGGTTCAGTACCTCGGACCACGCGGATTTCACCTGCTCGTCCTGCGACTGCAGCGTGTTGTACCCACAGCCAGTAAACAGCGACGCCAGCAGGAGCACGGCGACGACTCGGATGGCTTGCATGGAAGGACCCTTCTTTGTGCCCGCGGAGAGTGCCCGATATAGGGGAAGCAATTCGCGGATACAAGGCGGAGTTCCCGCTGGGCGAGCGCCTTCGGACTGAACGTTCCGCTCCTGCTGTGGGTCCGGCTTTAGCCGGACGTCATGCGAAGCATGCCTTTCGGCATCACGTCCGGCTGAAGCCGGACCCACAGGAAGACGAGGATCTCTGCCGCCGCTTCCGGCTCATTGCTCCTCGCTCACAGCTGTCCGCGCCTCACCAGATCTTCACCCTGTCGCCTTCCGACCGAAACATCCTGTCACCCTGCTTCACCTCGAACGCCGCGTAGAACGGCGCGAGGTTGCCGAGGATGTTGTTCGTCCGGTATTCGCTCGGCGAATGCGGGTCGGTCAGCAGGCGCTTGCGCAGCTCGTCGTCGCGATACTTCCGGGCCCAGACCTGCGCCCAGCCGATGAAGAAGCGCTGATCGCCGGTCAACCCGTCGATCACCGGCGCCTGCCTGCCCTTCAATGACAGGTGATAGGCGCGATACGCCATCGCGACACCCGCGAGATCGGCAATGTTCTCGCCCATGGTCAGATCGCCGTTGACGCTGAGGCCCGGCAGCGGGCTCAGCGCGTTGTACTGCGCGCCCAGCGCCTTCGCGCGCTGCGTGAACTCTTCATTGTCCTTCGGTGCCCACCAGTCCGAGAGATTGCCGGCACCGTCGTAGCGACGACCCTGGTCGTCGAACCCGTGACTGATCTCGTGACCGATCACCGAGCCGATGGCGCCGTAATTGATTGCATCGTCGACGTTCGGATCGAAGAACGGCGGCTGCAGGATCGCGGCGGGGAAAACGATCTCGTTCGACGGGGGGCTGTAGTACGCATTCACGGTCTGCGGCGTCATGCGCCATTCCGTGCGGTCGACGGGACCGCCGAGCTTGGCGATGTCGCGATCGAATTCGACGGCGGATGAACGCATCTCGTTGCCGACCAGGTCGTCACGACGGATTTCGAGCGCCGACCAGTCACGCCACTTCGACGGATAGCCGATCTTGGTCGTGAACTGATTCAGTTTCGCGTGAGCGCGGACCTTCGTCTGCGGCGTCATCCATTCGAGATCGTCGATGCCTTGCGAGTACGCCGCGACGAGATTGTCGACCAGCACCTGAATGCGCTGCTTGGCTTCCGGGCTGAAATGGCGCTCGACATAGAGACGGCCCGCAATCTCGCCGATGCCGCCCTCGACCGTGTCGACGCCGCGCTTCCATCGCGGCTTGATCTGCTCGATTCCGGAAACCGTGCGATCGTTGAACTCGAAATGCAGGTTCGCGAAGCGCTCGGGCAGGTTCGGCGCGTACGCATTCAGGACCTTGAAACGCAGATAGACGCGCCAATCGGCGACCGGCACCTCCGCGAGCAATCTGTTCAGGGCGTCGAAGTAGCCAGGCTGCGAGATGCTGGCGGCGCTCACTTTTGCCGCCGGGAGCTTCGCGCCCTCGAAGAAGGCGTCCCAGTCGAACGCCGCCATCTGGTTGCGCAGCGCTGCGAGATCACGACGGTTGTATGTCTTCTCCGCGTCGCGGTTCTGCACGCGCGTCCAATGCGCTTTCGCAATCTGCGTTTCGAGCGCAACGATCTTCCCGGCCGCCGGTTCCGCATCAGGCGTATCCGCCGCCGCGAGCAGGTCGCGGACGTAGAGATGGTACTTCTCGCGAATCCCCTTCAGCCGTGCGTCGTCGGAAAGATAGTAGTCACGGTCTGGCATCGACAATCCGGACTGCGTCAGGACGGGCAGGTACTGCGTGGAGTTCTTCCGATCGATGCTGACCATGAACACGAACGGCTGACCGATCCCGATCCGGCGCAGATGGCCGATCGACCGCGCCAGGTCGCGCTTCGAGGCAATCGCATCGATCGCCGCAAGCTCGGCGGCGAGCGGCGTCAGGCCGCGCGCCTCGATCGTGCCGGTGTCCATGAAGCTGGCGTAGAGATCGCCGACCTTCTGTTCATCCGATCCCGGCTGAAGATCCTTCGCCGCACTCGCCTGCTCGAGAATCTCGCGCAGATTGCGCTCCGCTCCTTCGGCCAGCAGCGTGAAGGCACCGTAGTTCGACCGATCCGCCGGGATCTCCGTCGTGGTCAGCCACTGGCCATTTACGTGGCGATAGAAATCGTCCTGCGCACGAACCGACTGGTCGAAGTTCTGCAGCAGCACACCCGAGGGCCGGGCAGGAGCGGAAGACTGATCGGTGGCACAAGCCGCAAGAATGAGCGCCGCGCTGGCAGCGGCAGTGACGGATGGTTTCATGAGAGCGATGAGCGATGAGCGATGAGGCGGATGATGCCATTTCTGCCGGCGTCCGGCTCACAGCTCATCGCTCGCCGCTCATCGCCTGCCTCAAGACAAAAAAAACCCCAAGCTTGTGGCTCGGGGCTATAAGAAGCGGACCTTCTGAAGGGAAGAAGCCCGCTAGGGGATTCGCAGGAAAAACGTCAACTCACATCAACACTCGCACGCAAACGGATCAGTGCAGCCGCGACCACTGCAGGACCTTGATGTCCCGCGACTCGCACTCGAAATTCCGCGCCAGTACTGCTGCCGCTTCCTTGAGGTCGCCGCGACGCATCGTGCGGTTCACCTCGACCACGCCGCGGAACTCACTCAGGCCTTTCGGCTTGCTTTCCTGGAGGAGAAAGTGCGTGTAGTACTTGACGCTCATGGAGCATGAGACTAGAGACCGCACCCTGTACGTACCGTGAAGGAACGCACAATTTGTCCGGGCTTTGACAGTATCAGGCGTTGCCTTAGCTCCAATTAGCAAACAGGATCACATGAGTCGTTATCGTCCGCCCGCACCGCGGGGCTCGAAATTCATCACGCCCGAAGGGGCACGCACACTGAAGGACGAGCTCGATCATCTGTGGCGCGTTTTGCGCCCGCAGGTCACTCAGGCAGTGTCGGAAGCAGCGGCCCAGGGAGATCGCTCCGAGAACGCGGAGTACATCTACGGCAAACGCCAGCTGCGCGAGATCGATCGTCGTGTCCGGTTTCTGCGACAGCGGCTCGACGGCATGACCGTCGTCGATCAGCCCCCGAAAGATCGCTCGAAAGTCTTCTTCGGCGCGTGGGTCACGCTCGAAGACGACGACGGCGAACAGACCGAATACCGCATCGTCGGCCCCGATGAATTCGACGTCGCGAAACGCTACCTGAGCATGGACTCGCCGCTGGGGAAGGCGCTGATGAGGAAGGGACTGGACGATGAGGTGAACGTGGAAGTGCCGGGAGGGAGGAAGACGTATGTGGTGGTCGCGGTGAGATATGGAGTGAGCGGCGAGCGATGAGCGGCGCGCTGCGAGCCGGAAATACGGATCGGAACCTTCTGAGCCTGGCTCGTCGCTCGCAGCTCGCAGCTTCCCAGCCTCTTCTCACAACCCAAACAGCGAAAACAGCTTCCTCACCGAACTCCCCGCCTTATCGAGCGCCGCCGTCCGCCTCTCATGCATCCTCCGCTGCAGCTCCTCACGCTTCTGCGTGAGCCATTCGGCGCGGTGAGCATCCTGTTCCGCGCCTGAGCGCCGGCGCTTGTTCTGGGCTTCGCGGGCTTTGCAGAAGTCGCGGTACGCGGCGAGATCGTGCTCGAGATCGCGGCTGACGAGTTCCACCATGATCGCGTGATCGAGAAATCCGGCACCGGACGCCGGCTCGCCGCCGCTGAAACAGGCGAGCGCATTGAGCAGGCGCTGACTGTCTTCCGGCCCGAGCGGCCAGTCGGCGTCTTCGGCCATCTCGAGCATCGCCTGCAGTCGCGCGAACCGCTCGCGCACGAACTCCGCCTGCTGCGCGCGTTGCGCCGCCTGCAGCATCGCTTTGGCTGAAGCAACGATTTCCGCAGCCGACAATCGCCGGGCGTTCGCCTGCGTCTGCTGCGCGACTTCTTCGAAGTGGCGCAGGTCGGAGTCGCCGAGATTGAAACTGATTCGAAGAGGCATGAAGGAGGAGCGGTTGGCGGTTAGCGGTTAGCGGTTAGGAAGAGGCGGAGCGTGCAGACGAACGCGCGCGGCAGTCGACTCGACTGCCGCGCGCGAGGACACGAGCACGAGCGCCAGCGATCGCGGCGATTCTGAACCAACCGCTAACCGCCAACCGCTATCCGCTTCTCCTTCACACAAGCACGTTCTTGAACTGCCACGGGTCGTCCGCATCCACGTCTTCCTTGAAGATCGAGTTGCGACCGGTGAGCGGCGTCCAGTCGGTGTAAGAACCCACGACGGGGCCGAGATACGGCTTGCAGATCTCGAGGTTGCGGCGGAAATCCATCTCGTCCGGCTCGACGATGCCCTGCGTGGGATTTTCCATCGCCCACACGAGACCGGAGAGAACGGCGACGCAGACCTGCAGGCTGGTGGCGCTGTTGTACGGAGCGAGCTTGCGCGCTTCTTCGATCGAAAGCTGCGAGCCGAACCAGTATGCGTTCTTCTTGTGACCCGCGAGCAGAACGCCGAGCTCATCGATGCCGTCGATGATTTCCTTGTTCATGATCCGCTTGCGTTCCTGCTGCTGCCAGTTGCGGCCAGCGAACTCCGCCACGGAAAGCACGGCGTCGTTGCAGGGGTGGTAGGAATAGTGCGCGGTCGGTCGGGACACAACCTTGCCGCCTTCCCGGTGCGACAGGTAGTCGGGAATCGAGATCGATTCACCGTGCGTGATGAGGAAACCGTGAAACGAGCCGGCCTTGGGCGTCCATGTGCGCACACGCGTTCCGGCGCCGGGCTGCATCATGTAGATCGCGCACTTCGGGCCGAAGTCGAACTCGTGGCCGCGCGGCGGCAATGTCTTCTCATGCGTGCCCCAGCCGAGCTCCGCAGGCTGGCAGCCTTCGCTGATGAAGCCGTCGACCGACCAGGTGTTCACGAATTCACCGAGCTTCTTCGGGATGTTCGCAACCTGCGTGTCGCGCTCGGCGATGTGAATCACCTTGATGCCCAGCTTGTGGGAAAGCGCGGCCCACTCTTCGCGAGTGCGCGGGTTGCCCGCATCCGTGCCGGTGTCCGCTGCGATGTTCAGCAGCGCCTGCTTTACGAAGTGCGAAACCATGCCCGGATTTGCACCGTGCGTGAGCACAGCTGTCGGGCCTTTGTTTCCGGGTGTACGCAGCGCGAGCGCGGATTCGCGCAACGCATAGTTCGTACGGCGTGCGGCGGACACGCTCTGATCCGTGTAGCCACCCGGCCACGGCTCGATGCAGGTATCGAGATAGAGCGCGCCTTTCTCGCGCGCTAGCTTGATGAGCGCGATGCTCGACACGTCGACGGAAAGGTTCAGCAGGAAATCGCCGGTCGACAGCAGCGGGCCGAGAACCTGCGCGTGGTTCTCCTGCGTGATCGGCTGCTTCACGAACTTGATGCCGTATTCCTGCGCTTCCTGGCGGCCGGCGTCTTCCGCGGTCACGATCGTGATGCGATCGGGACTCACGCCCACGTGCCGCAAGATGAGCGGCAAGACTCCCTGACCGATACTGCCGAATCCAACGAAAACGATTCGGCCGGGGAACACGACATGGACGGGGAAATCGGGCATGGCGAAACACTCGACTGACGGAGAAAAATCAGCGGATGAGTGTACTGATTTTTTCCCACTGCAGCGAACCCGCGGAAAACTGCGCGGAGAGGAAGATCTCCACGGGGATTCCGTGTCTCTGCTCTAGCTTTCTCTGGGCTCGCGCCAGTGCGGCGGATACGTGCGCTCGTAGCCAGGCAGCGCTTCGACGCGCTTGATCCACGCGGCAATGGCGGGATAGTTCGTTTCGACCGGCAGGAAACGACTGCGCAGCTCGTGAGCTTCGCGGCGCTCGAGGGTGCGAAGGAGCATCTGGATGCCGGGGAAAATCACGACGTCGGCGGCCGAGAAATGCTCACCGACGAGCCAGGACGATGCTGCCAGGCGCCCTTCGATCGTGCGCGCCTCCGACGCGAGCAGATGCATCGCGCGATTCACGTCATCGGAATGTCCGCCTTCAGCTGCCTGAAAAAGAATGGCGTACATGACCTTCTTGACGTGCTCCTCGACATACGCCTGGTATTCGCTGATGACGCGCGTGATCGTGCCTGTTTCCTCAGGCGTCCTGCCGAACAGCGGAATCTCGGGATACTTGCGATCGAGGTAGTGAAGGATCGCGAGCGATTCGAAGCAGACGTAGTCGTCGTCCTTCAGCACGGGCACGCGGCCGCGAGGATTCATCTTCAGGAGCTGGGCCGACTTGTGCTCCTGCTTGGCGAACTGCACCTGGTGCGAGACATAAGGCAGTTGCTTGTATTCGAGCGCGAGCAAAGCCCGCCATGAATACGGACTTCCGCTGCCCCACCACAGTTCGAGTGCCATAGATTCCCAGCCGCGAGGATCGTTGCCCGGGATTGTAGCGGAGGTCCGACGTCGCCGTGTCGGAGAAGGCCGATGCGTGGCGAGCAGGCGCGGAAGGAGTCAGAATTCGCGCACATCCTCCGGCCGTTGCGCCTCATCCGCCGTGGTACCGCCCATGTTTTCCACACTGATCTCCGCGACCGACCTCGCCGCCCATCTGCAGCGCGTCGACTGGCTCGTCGTCGATTGCCGTTCCGATCTCCTGCAGCCGACGGCGGGCGAAGCGGCGTATGTCGCGAGCCACATTCCGGGCGCGGTGTACGCACACCTCGATCGCGATCTCGCCAGTGCGATCACGCCGTCGACCGGACGCCATCCGCTGCCGGATCCGCAGCAATTCGCGGCGACGCTGGGACGCTGGGGCTTGCAGCCGCACACTCAGGTCGTCGCATACGACGCGGATACAGGCGCATACGCAGCCAGACTTTGGTGGCTGCTGCGCTGGGTCGGCCACCGCAAGGTCGCTGTGCTCGAC
Organism: Povalibacter uvarum; assembly: GCF_014202975.1. Classification (GTDB taxonomy): domain Bacteria; phylum Pseudomonadota; class Gammaproteobacteria; order Steroidobacterales; family Steroidobacteraceae; genus Steroidobacter; species Steroidobacter uvarum. The sequence continues at coordinate 459,240 of NZ_JACHHZ010000004.1, read as the reverse complement.
GGCGGATTCAAAGCGTGGACTGCGGCGGGCCTGCCGACGACGCAGGAGAAGACGCATCGCATTGCGAGCAACTACGCAGTCGCCGCGGATCGCAGCGCCTGGCTCGATGCATCTCAAGTTGCCGCTAACGTCGCCAGCAACGATTGGCGCCTGCTCGACGCGCGTGCTCCGGAACGGTTCGCAGGAAAAGTCGAGCCGATCGATCCAGTGGCCGGCCATGTGCCCGGCGCACGCAATCACCCGTTTGCGCTGAATCTGACGACGGAGGGACGCTTCCTGCCAGCGAGCGAATTGCGGGCGCGTTTCGCGGCGTCGCAGGACGGCGTCGACGATCGCAACACGATCGTCATGTGCGGCTCCGGCGTCACTGCGTGTCATCTGCTGCTCGCGCTCGAAGTCGCGGGCAAACCCGGCGCGAAACTGTATGCAGGCTCGTGGAGCGAATGGATCAGGGACTCTTCGCGAGGCATCGCGACGGAGAAGTAGATAGCGGATAGCGGATAGCGGATAGCGGATAGCGGATAGGCAGAAACCGGAAGGAAGTTTCTGCGCGTTCGTTCTTCCTATCCGCCATCCGCTATCCGCTATCCGCTATCCGCTATCCGCTATCCGCCATCCCCTTCTGATAATCTTTCGCCCATGGACAGCGCCCCCAAACCCTTCGCCGCCAATTCGAACTGGAAGATCGAGGACTCGCTCGATCTCTATCAGGTCCCCGCGTGGGGCAAGCACTACTTCGGCATCAACGCCGCGGGCAATGTCGTCGTTCGACCCGACGGCGATTCGGCGCACGAGATCGATCTGCGCGAAGTCGTCGAGGGTCTGAAGGCGCGCGACCTCACGGCTCCGGTCGTCGTCCGCTTTTCCGACATCCTGAAGCACCGTCTGCAGCGGTTGCACGGCGCATTCGCCCAGGCGATTTCCGAGAACGACTACAAGAACCGCTACTGCGCCGTGTTCCCGATCAAGGTGAATCAGCAGCGCCTCGTCGTCGAAGAGGTGTATCGCTACGGCAAGGAATTCAGCTTCGGTCTCGAAGCCGGCTCGAAGCCGGAACTGCTCGCGGTGATGGCGCTGACCGAAGACGCACCGGATCGAATGATCGTCTGCAACGGCTTCAAGGACGACAGCTACATCGAAGCCGTGATCCTCGCGACCAAGCTCGGCCGCACGATCATTCCGGTGATCGAGAATTTCGAAGAACTGGCGCTCGTGCTCAAGCATTCGCAGAAATATCAGGTGCGGCCGCGAATCGGTGTGCGCGTGAAGCTGGCGAGCGAAGGCGCAGGACGCTGGCGCGATTCGGCTGGCGAGAAATCCAAGTTCGGCCTCTTCGTGAGCGAAATCCTCGAACTCGTGAAGACCCTGCGCGAGCACGACATGCTCGACTGCCTGGAGCTCGTGCACTGTCATCCGGGCAGCCAGCTGCAGGACATCCGCCGTGTCAAAGACGCGATCAACGAGCTTGCGCACGTGTACGCCGAACTGCGGCTGATGGGCGCCGGACTCAAGTACATCGATGTCGGCGGCGGTCTCGGCGTCGACTACGACGGCAGCGGCACGAACTTCGAATCGTCGATGAACTACACGATGAACGAGTATGCGAGCGACGTCGTGTACCGCATCGCCAGCGTCTGCAATGCGCGCGGCATCGAACATCCGGTCATCGTGAGCGAATCGGGCCGCGCCACGACAGCGCATCACAGCGTCCTGATCTTCAATGCACTGGGCTCATCGGCGCTCGACCAGTTCCGTGTCACCGGGAGAGTCGAAGAGGACTACACCGGCGAGGAAGAACTGCCGCAACCCGTCGCCGATCTCTTCGTCGCGTACCGCAGCGTTTCCGAACGACGCCTGGTCGAGTGCTATCACGATGCCGTGCAGGCGCGCGAACAGGTACTGCAGATGTTCAATCTCGGCCTGCTGAGCCTCGAGTTCCGCGGACTCGCGGAGCGCCTGTACTGGGCGACGTGTGCACGCATCCGCGACTATTGCCGCAAGCTCGACAACGCTCCGGAAGAGCTGGAAGGCCTCGAGCTGATTCTGTCGGACACGTACTTCTGCAATTTCTCGGTGTTCCAGTCGCTGCCCGACAGCTGGGCAATCGACCAGCTCTTCCCGATCATGCCGATCCACCGGCTGAACGAGAAACCGACTCGCAACGGCGTGCTGGCCGACATCACGTGCGACTCCGACGGCAAGATCGACCGCTTCGTGAGTCATCGCGACGTGAAGCGCACGCTCGAACTGCACGAGCTGCGCCCCGGCGAGGAGTACTACCTCGCTGCCTTCCTCGTCGGCGCCTACCAGGAAACACTCGGCGATCTGCACAACCTCTTCGGCGACACTCACGTCGTCCACATCCGCCTGCACGACGAAGGCGGCTGGTGGATCGAGGAAATCGTGAAAGGCGACACCGCCGGCAAGGTACTCAGCTACATGCAGTACGACGTCGATCGCCTCTTCCCGCAGTTCGCCCGCGATTGCGAGCGCGCCGTTCGCGAAGGGCGGATGACGCTGCAGGAAAGTCAGGCGCTGAGAAGGTTCTACGAGTGGGAGCTGGCGGGGTATACGTATCTGGAAGGGGAATAAGAGGCCATGAGCAGCGAGCGATGAGCCGCGAGCCGGAATAGGACGGGAAGCTCATCGCCTCTGTTTCCGAATCTGGCTCACAGCTCGCAGCTCATCGCTCGCCGCCTCCTTCATCTCCCCGTAATCCCCGCGCAACAGTCCCTTCTTGCGCCCACCCCAGAATGCTCCTCATCCTCGAAGGAGCCCTCAATGGACCCGCTCACCAACCTGTACGACCGACTCCGCCAGTCGAAGCAAGGCAATCCGTCGGCCACCTGGCCCGAGGAACCGCCGCTGTTCCAGGACTGGCTGCGCTTCTGGAACGACGAGGACAGCGACCTCGGCAACCTGCGCAATTTCGAGCACTGGATTGCCCGTTCGCGTCCCGAGCGCCGTCACGCGGATTGAACTTAAGCTCCCGCCCGCCCCCCCCGGGGCCGGGTCAGTCTTTTTGCAAACGCAGAGAAAACCGGTGATTTTCCGGGGATTCCTGCGCCCCCCGCCGTTGCAAGGTCAAAAGTGCTGACGTAGTATCGCCCGCGGTCAGCACAACAACGTATTCAACTGAAGCATTTCAGGCGACCACCTCTCTATCGCGACAAGCGTTTCCGATCCTCTGGCACGATTTGCTGTTCAGTCCTGTGCGAACGACCACGGTGCAGCTCGTCTCTTCCGCCTTGACGGCCTCGCAGGGCCTCGGGCGGGTGAGCGACTGCTGTTTCGGTCCGCGATAATGAGTGACTATCGATGACGACGATCTACGTGGGAAATCTTCCGTTCAGCGCCACTGAGGCAGAAGTCCGCAAGCTCTTCGAACAGTACGGCAGCGTTCAATCCGTCAAGCTCGTGAACGACCGCGAAACCGGTCGGCCGCGCGGCTTCGGTTTTGTCGACATGCCGCCGTCCGATGCGCAGAAGGCCATCGAACACACGAATGGCATGGACATGGGCGGCCGGCCGCTGCGAGTCAACGAAGCACGCGAGCGCGAATCGCGCCCGCCGCGCCAGGCTCCGCGCTGGTAAGACGCTCATCGGAGCTCGGGCCCGTCGCCGCACGGGCTCGAATCCGGCGTTCGAATGACGTTTGCGATGCACGATCGTGCATCGCCCTCCCCGCGTCGGCCCGCGGCTCAGTAGCCGCACTGCGGTATTTCAACTATCGTGCGGTGGATGAATTTCCGCCCAGCCCGCCTCCTCGCGTTACTGGCCGTTGCCGGTGTGTGCACGACCGTTGCGCCCGGCACGGGCCGGGCGGCCGAACCCGCTCAATCCACGGCGTCCGCCGATCTGAAGCCCAAGGGCAAGCTGCGATTGCTGGGGTCGGAAATCGCCCCGGGCACGCGCAAACGACTGACCTGGAGCAGTGGGACGGCGATCGAAGGCTTCGTCGTGCCGGTCCCCGTCATCGTCCTGAACGGCAAAGGGCCAGGCCCGGTGCTGTGCCTTACGGCGGCCGTTCATGGCGATGAACTGAACGGCATCGAAGTCGTCCGGCGCGTGCTCGACGACATCGATGTCGAAGAGCTCAACGGCGCCGTCATCGGCGTCCCCATCGTCAACATCCAGGGTTTCTATCGCGGCACCCGGTATCTGCCGGACCGGCGCGATCTCAACCGGTACTTCCCGGGCAATGCGAAAGGCAGTTCGGCGACGCGCATGGCGCATTCGCTGTTCACCGAAGTCGTGAAGCACTGCTCGGCGCTCATCGACCTTCACACCGGCTCGCTCAATCGCACGAATCTCCCGCAGGTACGCGCCGACCTGCGTTCTGCGCAGGTCACTCGCATGACGCGCGCCTTCGGCGCCACGGTCGTTCTGCAAAGCTCGGGCGACAAGGGCTCTCTGCGACGTGCAGCGAATGATGCCGGCATTCCTTCCGTGACCTTCGAAATGGGCGAGCCGATGCGCGTGCAGCCCGAGCAGGTCGAGCATGGCGCGAAGGCGATCGAAACGCTGCTCTACGCGCTGGGCATGACCAAGCAGCGCCGCTACTGGGGCGATCCCGAGCACGTGTATTACTCATCGAAATGGGTCCGCGTCGACAACGGCGGCATCCTCTTTTCCGACGTCGCCCTGGGCGAGCGGGTCAGCGAAGGAGAGTTGCTCGGCGTCGTCACCGATCCGCTGTCGAATGAGCAGTACCGCATCTACGCACCCGTCAGCGGACGCATCCTCGGCATGGCGCTGAACCAGGTCGTGCTGCCGGGATTCGCCGCCTATCGCATCGGCATCGAAACCTCGAAGTCGACCGCGCCGAAAACGGCCGACGACGGCGGCGGCGAAGAAGGTCCGGATGCGATCGAGGACGACGAATCGGCGGAAGACGCCCGACCGCGAGGCTGATCTGAAATGAACGAACAACTCGATGTCAGCGGCTTCCTGTTGCGTGCCGCCCTCGCACTCGCCCTCGTGCTGCTGACGTTCAATCCGAGCGGCTACTCGTACGTCCACATGCTGTCGAACGGGTTCCCGCACGTGACGCCGCTCGAAATCGTTCTCGGCATCGTGCTGCTCATCGCCTGGATCGTGTACCTCGGCGCGACACTGAAGTCGATCGGAGTGTTCGGCATGATGCTCGCGTTCGCCCTGTTCGCCGCACTCATCTGGCTGGTCGTTTCATGGGGCTGGGTCACCCTCTCCGACACCCATGTCATCACCTGGATCGGTCTCATCATCCTTGCTCTCATCCTCTCCATCGGCATGTCCTGGTCGCACCTGTATCGACGGTGGACGGGGCAGGCGACGGTGGATGAGGTGGATGAAAAGAAGTAGTGACTGGAATTGCACATGCCCCTCCTTTCAACCAGAAACGTCTTCAAAGGCCGCGTCATCGAAGTCAACGTCGAGCGCGTCAGGCTGCCCAACGACAACGTCGCCGATCTCGAGATCATCCATCACCCCGGCGGCGCGGCGGTCGCGGCGATCAACGAGCGTCGCGAGATCTGTCTGCTGCGACAGTTCAGGCACGCGGCGAACGGATGGTTGTGGGAGTTGCCCGCGGGAAAGATCGACAACCGCGAGCCGCCGCTGGAGACAGCGCAACGCGAGCTCGAAGAAGAAGCAGGCGTCACCGCAACGCACTGGGACAGCCTTGGAGACCTGGTGAGCTCGCCCGGTGTCTTCACCGAAGTGATTCATCTCTATCTCGCGACGGGTCTCAGCGCCGTTGCAGCGAAACCGGAAGAGCACGAAGTCCTCGAAGTGCACTGGAAGCCGCTCGAAGAAGTGCTCGAGATGGCTCGCAACGGCGAGCTGCGGGATGCGAAGTCCCTTGTAGGCGTTTTTCGCGCAGCGGCGCGCTGCTGAGACGCCTCGTTACGTCAAAGCGGCCGGCATCAGGCATCGGATGAGCGCTACCCGTGACGCCGCACACAATGTGTGCATTGCGGCTGCCCTAGAATCCTGTCCGTCGACTCCATCACGGATTCGTTCCACCAGCTGCGATGTTGAAAGACGATCTCAAGAAACTGGGCCTGCGCCTTCGTCCCCGCAAGGTCGGCCGCGATGCCCCGGCAGAGGCGCCGGGAACGATCACTCACGACGAGCGCGGCAATGCGCAGTTCGAGTGGCAGGGCGATCGGCTGAACGAAGACAGCGATCTGGGCGACAAGCTGCGCAAGCGCGCACTCTCTCACCATGGGTTGTCGATCGTCGAGGACGAGCCGCCGCCCAATGCGCCGATCCGCCAGAATCCGAAAGGGCTGCGCGTGGGCTACAACCCCTACGAGAGCGGCATGCTCGCCAAGAAGGAATGGAAGCCGAAGCGCGATCTGCGTGAGCTGTCGAAGTGGATCGAGGCCAAGAAGAGACTCGACCAGAAGCCTTCCGACGACGAGTGATCACATCGCGGCGAGCCGCAGCTTCTCCTGCTGGCCGCTGCGAAAGAACTGTCTCAACGCCGATACCCAGGCCTCCGGTCGCGATCGCCGCGGCCGCAGGAACCGCTCCTCCAGCGACCGACAGAATCGCGCCGCATGCCGGTTCGCCGCTTCATACCGGCAGCGACTCTCTTCGTTGAGATGCGGCAGATAACCCACCCGGTCGAACAACCTTCGATGCAGCAACACGGGAAAGTGGCCGCACTCCTGTGCCGTAAGCAGCTTCACCGCGCCCGCATACTTGTCGACGTCGGCTTGCAGCTCCAGCTCCAGTAGCGACACGTTGCGGCTGCGCGCGAGACTCCACATCAGATAGTTGAAGTGACTCACGCCTTCGATGGCGGTGCAGTAGTCACGCAGGTTCTCGTCGCTCAATGCGTCGAGTGGATCGCGTTGCTCCAGTCGGGCGAGCACGCTGCGATCGATATAGACACCGACACGAACCTCGCCGCGCTTCTCGACGAGCACGACCTGCTCATCGGCATGGCATTCCTCGCCCGACAACTCGGCGAGGCGCTCCCGGTCCGGGATGAGATAGTCCTCGACGTCCTGCTCTACCGGCGCGTCGTAGAGCCGCGCGAGGAGTTCCTGCATTCGCCGGAGAATCATGCCGCCATCGCCATCCCCGCGAACGCGGGGATCCATCCGGATGGATTCCCGCGTTCGCGGGAATGACGAATGAGCTTCTCAGTGTTCACAGCGCGCCGCCACCGGCACAGGCGCCACTCCCAGCTTGCGAAGAATGTTGTACGCCCGCGGACTGCCCGTCTTCATCCAGATCTCGTACTGACGCAGGATGTCCTTGTCCGTGTGCGTGTACGACATCTCCGCAACATCGTTCAGCACGTCGACGAGCCGCTGGAATTTCTGCGCGAGCTCCATGAACACCGACGAGTACGCCTGCCCGCGCACGGTATTGCGCATGCTGTCCGCAAGCGTTCCATACGCGCGACCGCCCATCGCGATGTGATAGTCGACGTCGACCAGCTTGCGCGCGAAGCTCTGCGCGAAGAATCCTGCGATGAACAGCGAGACGTCGCCGAGTCGGCGCAACACGGTATCGCGTTGCTGCGGCGACCGCGCATCGGACGCATCGGCAAGCATCTTGGCGAGGGGTTTGAGACGAACGCCTTCCGGCGTCGCTTCGTAGAGTTCGTCCGAGCGGGCGAACATGGTGAGCACGTTGACGACGTAGTGCTCGGTGTGGGCATCGACATCGACCTTCTGCTGTCGCAGTGCGGTCTGCATGGAGTCATGGAAGAACTCCCGCAGGTTGGCCACGGCCACGACAGGACTACTGGGACCTTCTGCATCCTCCATCGCACAGCACCTCGTTCACTGACACCTGCCTCAAACGTTGTACCTCGAGCCTTTCAAGTTCCGTACCAGCAAAATAAACGAGCTCCCTGCTTTTCTCTGTCGGCCAATGTTTCTAATCCTGAAACGAGGATTCAGGTTCCGGAGGCGGAAGGCTGTGATGCGGGTCGCGGGATGGAATTAGCAGCCGCGAGGGGGAAGTGCTGACGGGTGACGGGCAAGAGTCTGCCGCCGGCTTCGCGTCATGCGTCACCGGTCACACGTCACCATAAAAGAAAACCCCGCGGCACTCTCGCACCGCGGGGTCTTCGTTCTGCTTGAGTTGCTTAAGCTCTCGCTGGATTACCAGCGACCGCCGCCGCCGCCACCGCCGCGAGGACCGCGGCCGCCGCCGCCGCCGCCGCCGCCGCCCTGGCGCTCCTGCGCTTCGTTGATGCGCAGCGGACGACCACCCATGTCCTTGCCGTTCAGGGACTGGATAGCGCGCTGTGCATCGGCGCTCGACATTTCAACGAAGCCGAAGCCACGAGGACGGCCGGTTTCACGGTCGTTGATCAGGGCGACGGACTGCACGGCGCCGTGTGCTTCGAAAAGCGCACGAACGTCCTGCTCGGTTGCGGAGAAAGGCAGATTGCCAACATAGATCTTCGTCATAAACGAACAGTCTCTCTCTGAAAAAAGCCTCGAGCGTCGTCACTCAGACGATGACACTGCGAGGCCTGGTTACAAACGGGCTCCTCCCCCGATGTCTGTGTTGCCACAGAACGCCGGTATTGGTCCCAGGCCTACGTTCGCGGTCTCGTCGGATTTTTCAGAAGTTGGCCGAAACATGGGGGGTCATCAATGACCCGGCTGGCCAAGCCAGAGAAAAAAGCAGGCAAAGGCAACGAACGGCGCGAAATCTACGCCAAAGCTCAAATCAAGGCAAATAGCTACAAGGGGCAGTGAACCACCGGCATACAACGTATTCCACGGGCTTTGAGGCGCCCCCCGTTGCACAGACAACCGCGCCGGAAAGTCGCGCCCGGTCAGCCCCTCGCACCAGGAACGAGCAACGCGGTCAGTTCGGTGAGCGACGTCACAGAATAGGTTGCCGGCTCCAGTTCCACTGGCCAGACCGCCTCGGTCCGATTCACCCACACGGTCGGCATCCCCGCCTTCCGGGCGCCCTCGACGTCCAGCTCCGGGTCATCCCCAACGAACAGGGTCTCCCCCGGGCGAAGGTCGGTCCCCTCCAGAACCTTGCGATAAACAGCCGGATCGGGCTTTAGCGCGCCGACGTCCCGCGCGGCGATGGTCCGTTCGAACAAAGGGGCCAGGCCAATCCGGGCGAGGTCCGCGTTGCCATTGCTGGCGGTGAACAGGCGGTATCGCTGACGCAACAGATCCAGGGCAGGACGGACTTCTGCATACAACTCCACATCGTTCCGGGCGGCGATGAAGACGTCGAATGCCTCCCGGGACATCGCTTCGGGGTAGCCGCAAGCCGCCGCATGCTCGCGTAACGCCTGCTGCCGCAGGAACGAAAAGTCATGCGCCATGTGTGGGAAGTCGAGCGAAACGCGCGCCCGGGCGTCACGCATCGATTCGATCGTCATCCCCTCCACGGCCCGTGGATAGCGTTCGGCGAGAAAGTCGAACGTCGCCTGTTCGGCGCGACGGATCACGGGCCACACGTCCCACAGGGTGTTGTCGAGATCGAAGCAGATGGCGCGGATGGGGAGCATGGGTCATCAGCCCCTGACAGCTTTGATACCCGCCGTGAGGTCCGCCTTCAGATCGTCTATGTTCTCGAGCCCGACCGAAATGCGCAGCAGGCCTTCCGTGATCCCAGCGCGTTCGCGTTCAGCGGGCGTGATGCGCGAATGCGTCGTGCTTGCGGGATGAGTGATCGTCGTCTTGGTATCGCCCAGGTTCGCGGTGATCGACATGAGTCGCGTCGCATCGATGAAGGCCCATGCCCCTTCCCGGCCGCGCTCCACATCGAACGCGATGATGCCGCCGTACCCGCTTTGCTGTGATCGCGCCAAAGCATGCTGTGGATGCGACTCGAGACCAGCGTAGTGAACCTTGGTGATGCCGGTCTGGCCTTCGAGCCATTGCGCGAGCTCGAGGGCTGCGGCGGAGTGCGCACGCATGCGCAGCTCGAGCGTCTCGAGACCCTTGAGGAAGACCCACGCATTGAACGGGCTCATGCTCGGGCCCGCCGAACGAATGAATCCGAACACATCGGTTCCCACGAGCTGCGCATTGCCGACGACCGCGCCGCCGACGCAGCGGCCCTGGCCGTCGAGGAACTTCGTCGCGGAATGGATCACGATGTCCGCGCCGAGCTCGAACGGCTTCTGGAGCGCGGGCGTGCAGAAACAGTTGTCGACGACGAACACGACGTCGTGCGCGTGAGCGATATCCGCGATCGCGCGGATATCGGCGATGACCGAGAGCGGGTTCGACGGCGTCTCGAGAAAGAACAGACGCGTATTGTCCTTGACCGCGTTGCGCCACGCATCGTTGCTGTCGGGTCGCACGTACGTGACTTCGACACCGAACTTCACGAGGTAGCGATTGATCAGCGCGATGGTGGAGCCGAATACGCTGTCGGAACAGACGATGTGATCGCCCGACTTGAGCAGCGCCATGCACGTCGCAAGGATCGCCGCCATCCCGGACGCCGTACCGACGCAGGCAGCGCCGCCTTCGAGCGCCGCGAGTCGCTCTTCGAAGCAGCGCACGGTCGGATTCGTGAAGCGCGAATAGATGTTGCCCTTCGCGGTCTCGCCAAAGCGTGCGGCTGCTTCCGCGGCGTTGCGGAAGACATAGCTCGATGTAGTGAAGATCGGCTCGGAGTGTTCGCCTTCGTGCGTGCGAACCTGGCCCGCGCGGATGGCGAGGGTCGAAAGATGATGGTCTGACATGGGGAGGTATGTAGTGAGCGACGGACGGCCGACAGTGTAAGAAAAACGGATCGCCGATTCACTTTTTACCTTTTGCGACGCCGGCACCGGCGGCGTGATACTCGCGAACCCAAGAATCCACGCCTCGAGGTCCCGATGCTGTCGCTGGTCATTGGCAACAAACAACTCTCGAGCTGGTCGCTGCGCCCCTGGCTCGTGCTGCGCCACCTGGAGATTGCGTTCCGCGAGATTCCGCTGACGCTCGACGTGCCCTCGTTCGGACCTGCGATTCAGCAGTATTCGGCCGCCGGGCGCGTCCCTGTGCTGGTCGATGGCGACCTCGGCATCTGGGATTCGCTGGCCATCATCGAGTACCTCCATGAGAAATCCGCAGGACGCGCGTGGCCTTCCGATCCGGCGCAACGCGCCCATGCACGATCGATCAGCGCCGAAATGCACTCGGGATTTGCTGCGCTCCGCCAGAGCTGGCCATTGCAGGCTGCAACCACTGGACTTCGCGTGCCGCTGTCGCCCGAGGGGCGAAAGGATGTCGCGCGGATCGACGAGCTCTGGCAGGACTGCCGCCGGCGCCACCGCAATGCCGGGCCCTGGCTATTCGGCAAGTGGAGCGCGGCAGACGCGTTCTATGCGCCGGTCGTGCTGCGTTTTCGCAGTTACGGTGCATCCGTTTCCGAGGTCTCGGCTGCCTATGTGTCCCAGACACTGGCCGATCCCTCGCTCATTGAATGGATTGCCGCAGCCGAGGAGGAAATCGCGGCGTGATGCGCCGCGTGACAGCGGGTCGTCCGTCCGCTGACAGCCGCGTGCCAGCCGTACATCGCACGACGGACAACCGCGGCATCGCTGGCTAGAATCCAGCGCATCACCTGAGGCTTTCGCGGGAACACTATGCGTTGGGCATCCGCTATCGACACCGACGCGCTGCTGTCTGCGGCAGTGACGCATGCCGCCGCGAAGATCTTCAAAGGCCTTGGCAACCAGGAACCGGATCTGCTGACGGTCTTCGTCAGCGCCCATCATGCCGCGCGCTTCGAAGAGCTCACGCACTTGCTCATGCGCGAGTTCGACGGCAGCTATCTCTTCGGCTGTTGTGCTGGAGGCGTGATCGGCGGCGGCAAGGAAATCGAAGACCGCCCGTGCCTCACACTCACCGGCGCGCTGATGCCCGGCGTACGGATGAAAGGCGTCCATCTGGATGCGGCCCAGGTCCCGCCCGTGTACGCGGAGCCTCGCGTGTGGGAAGACGCCATGCATCTCACTGCGAACCAGCAGCCATCGTTCCTCATCCTGGCCGACCCCTTCAGCTTCGAGACCGAGACCTTCGTGAAAGGACTCGATCGCGTGTTCCCGATCTCGCCCAAGATCGGCGGCCTCGCGAGCGGCGCACGTCAGGTCGGCGGCAGCGCGCTCTACCTCGGCAAGGAAATGTATCGCTCAGGCGCCATCGCGCTCTCGCTGACCGGCAACGTGCAGATCGACACGATCGTCGCACAGGGGTGCCGGCCCGTAGGCGATCCGATGTTCGTCACGATGGCGCATGAAAATCTCATCCGCGAACTGGACGGACGCGCACCACGCGACGTGCTCGCCGCTTTGTTCGAACAGCTGCCGGGAACCGATCGCGAGCTGTTCAGCCAATCCCTCTTTCTCGGACTTGCGATGCGACCGGACGCGAATCAGTACGTGCCGGGCGACTTCCTCATCCGCAACATCCTGGGCATGGATCCGCAGTCCGGCGCGTTGTGGGTGAACGCCCACGTGCCGACCAACAGCGTCGTGCAGTTCCATCTGCGTGATGCCTCCACGTCTGCGTACGACCTGGAGAGAGCGCTCACGCACTACCGCACCGCGACGTTGTCCGCACCGCCGAGCGGTGCCCTGCTCTTCTCTTGTGCCGGCCGTGGTTATGACCTCTACGGGCAGCCCGACCACGACAGCAACGCCTTCCGCCGCCTGGTCGCGGACATTCCCATTGGGGGCTTTTTCGGCAACGGCGAGATCGGCCCGGTCCAGAACTCGACGTACCTGCATGGGTATACAAGTGCGTTTGCGGTGTTCAGCGAGCGCAGATGAGTTGGGTGACGGGTGACGGGTGACGGGTGACGGGCAAGGTAGGATACTGCCGCCCCTCGACGTTTCCCGGAGTCTTCGTCCAATGCCCCTTTCGCGTTCGCTTGCAGCCCTCTGCCTGGGGTTGCTGTCCATTCAAGCTGTTCACGCCCAGGACAAGCATCCCTTTTCGATCGAAGACCTCGTCAGGCTGAAACGCGTTTCCGATCCCGTGCTTTCACCGGACGGCAAGACGGTTGTCTTCACCGTTCGCGAGACGGACATGAGCGCGAACCGCGGTCGCATGGATCTGTGGTCGCTCGATATCGCCACGAAAGGCGCGCAGCCGCGCCGGCTGACGTCGCATCCGGAAAACGACAGCAGCGCGCAATGGTCGAACGACGGCCGTTACCTCTATTTCGCGTCGAGCCGCAGCGGCTCCAACCAGGTCTGGCGTCTTGCAAGCCTGGGCGGTGAAGCCGAACAGGTGACGAAGCTGCCGCTCGATGTGGGCTCGTTCAAGCTTTCGCCGAACGGCGCGAAGCTCGTGGTGTCGCTCGAAGTCTTCCCGGACTGCGCGGATCTCGCATGCACGACGAATCGCGTCGACGAGAAGGCGAAGTCCAAAGCCGTCGGCGCCGTTTACGACCGCATCTTCGTGCGTCACTGGGACACGTGGAGCGACGGCCGGATCTCCCAGCTGTTCGCACTGACGCTCGAGAACGGCGAGATCAAAGGCGACCCGCTGGCACTCACGGCATCGCTCGATGCCGACGTACCCTCGAAACCTTTCGGCGATGCCTCTGAATTCAGTTTCTCTCCCGACAGCACGAAGCTCGTGTTCTCGGCCCGCATCAAGGGCAAGTCCGAGCCGTGGTCGACGAACTTCGATCTGTACGAGGTCGCGACCGAGGGCGGTGAGCCGCGTAATCTCACCGCGGACAATCCGGCGTGGGACACGCAGCCGATCTTTTCGCGCGACGGCACGCTCCTCGCGTGGCGCGCGATGGAACGGCCCGGCTTCGAAGCCGACCGTTTCCACATCGTCCTGCAGGATCTGAAGACCGGCGAGAAGCGGCCGCTGACGAAGACCTGGGACCGCTCCGTCGATGCGATGGAATTTTCCGCGGACGGCAAGACGCTCTACGTGGCGACTGACAACTTCGGCCAGCATCCGCTGTTCGCCATCGATGTGAAGACGGGCAAGCCGACCATGATCACCGGCCCGGGTCGGGTCGAAGGATTCAGCGTCGGTGATCGTGAGATCGTCTTCTCGCTCTCCTCCCTCAAGTCGCCCGCCGAGTTGCAGGTCCTGACGTTCAAGGGAAACGAGCTGCGCGAGCTGCCGCGTGTGAACGCGCAGGCGATGTCGGAGCTCACGCTGGGTGAACCGGAGCAATTCACGTTCGCCGGCGCAAACGGCGAAACGGTTTACGGCCACGTGATGAAGCCCGCGGGCTTCAATGCGCAGCGTCGCTATCCGATCGCCTTCATCATTCACGGCGGCCCGCAGGTGTCGTTCGGCAACCAGTGGAGCTATCGCTGGAATCCGCAGACGTATGCGGGCGCCGGCTACGCCGCGGTCTTCATCGATTTCCACGGCTCACCCGGCTACGGCCAGGCGTTCACCGATTCGATCTCGCAGGACTGGGGCGGCAAACCGCTCGAAGACCTGCAGAAGGGCCTGGCTGCAGCGCTCGCGAAGTACCCGTGGCTCGATGCGAACCGCGCCTGCGCGCTCGGCGCGAGCTATGGCGGCTTCATGATCAACTGGATCGCCGGCAACTGGTCCGAGCCCTTCAAGTGCCTGGTCAATCATGACGGCATCTTCGACGCCCGCGGCATGGCCTACACCACCGAAGAACTGTGGTTCGACGAGTGGGAGCACGGCGGCCCGTATTACGACGTCCCCGAGAACTATGAGAAGTTCAACCCGGCGAATCACGTGACGAAGTGGACGGTGCCGATGCTCGTGATCCATGGCGAGCAGGACTTCCGCGTTCCCGACACCCAGGGCATCGGCACGTTCACGGCCCTGCAGCGTCGCGGCATTCCGAGCCGCTTCCTGTTTTTCCCGAACGAGAACCACTGGGTGCTGCGCCCCGCGAACAGCATCCAGTGGCACAAGGAAGTCGAGCGCTGGCTGAAGGAATGGACAGCGCCGAAGTCTGAGTGATCCGTTTCATGCGAGTGACGAGGGCTCCGCTCTCGTCACTCGCGCCGTCCGTGCCCCGCCCGGGTCCTTTCCCTTCAATCCGAAGACCACCCGAGTCAGCGCGGACCGCCGCACGACCGCTTCGTACAAGGCGAAGCATCCGATCATCGTCGTGACCAGCACCATCGCGTACTTCTCCCACGGTCCCCAAGACGCCTGGATCACGTAGTACCCGATCGCGACGATCAGCGTCTGATGAAGGATGTAGACGGGATACGACGCCTCACGGGCCCATCGCAGCAAGCCATTGCTGAATGACAGGTGGTGACGTCCATAACCCAGGAACACCATCAGCCACCACCACGTGAATACGTTCGCGACGACTGCATCCGCAGGCGTATCGCGCTGGATGACACCCAACTCGAACAGCGTCATGACCAACGCAAAGATGGCGACGCCGATCGCGAGCGAGCGATGACGCCACTTCGCGAACCAGTCCCAGACGCCGGGCATGGACGCGAGAGCGAATCCGTAGAGCGTCAGCATCAGGTAGTGATTGAAGATGTACCAGTCGCTCACGAGATTGTGCGATTCGGGAAACAGCGGCTTGAGCAATGCTTCATTGATGGCGAGCGGCAGGCCGAGCAGGTACAGCCACGGACCCGGCTGCAGCGTCCAGCGACCGCGACGCCACGCCGCGAGCAACGGCAACAACAGCATCACGTAGACGTACAGGTAGGCGATGAACCAGAGGTGATGCCAGCTGAAATCGCCCTGCGGATAGGGCTGGAACTGCAGCACGCGCTCGACGAAGAACGTGATGTAGTCGCCCTGCCAGTCGCCGCGAAAGAGCCGTTCGAAATAGATTTGCGGCGGCACGATCAGGAACATGCCGATCACCAGCGGCAGCAGCAGTCGCAGGGTCCGCTCGCGCAGCACCTGCGTCGCCGTGCGACTTCCCAGTGCGAACCAGAGCCCCGCGCCGGCGATGACGAACAGCAACGGCATCCGCAACCGGTGCGCAATATCCATCGGCAGCTGCAGGGACTCGATGACCTGCGCGTTCTCGATATGCCAGCCCCAGCCCACGAAGATCATGCCGGTATGGAAGAACAGCAGCACGAAGATGGCCAGCACTCGCAGCCAGTCCAGGAAGTCGTAGCGGGTCGAAGATGTCGTCATGGCGGTCTCTCCTTGGATCATGGAGAGAGAGAGTGAGCTTGCGCGGTCAGGGGCGCATCGAGTCCGGGGTCAGCGGGGCGATGGGTGGGGTGAGCGGGACGCTTCTGTCATTCCCGCGGAAGCGGGAATCCATCGGGGAAAGGCATGGATTCCCGCCTGCGCGGGAATGACGGACTATGCTACCGCCCCATCCGCGCAAACAGCTCATCCCTGTAGCGCCGACTCAGCCTCAGCGTATGGCCGTTGCGCAGATGAACTTCGTAGTCGCCCTTGAAAAGCGGGGTGAGCGACTGGATTTCGCTCACGTTGACGGCAGTCGACTTGTGGATGCGGACGAATCGCTCTTCGCCGAGCTGAGTCAGCAGATCCTGCAGCGTGCGTCTGAGCATGTAGACGCGTGACGCCGCATGAACATGCACGTAGTTGTCGTCGGCTTCGAGCCAGTGAATCGAGCGGCTCTCGATGAGCTCCAGTCGTTCACCCACCGGCACCAGCAATCGATCGCTCGACCCGGTCTGACCGCGAGCTGCCCTGACGGAGTGGCCCCGCGTACCGGTGTCGATACGTTCGCGCACTCGCGCCAGCGTGCGCAGCAAGCGGTCCTTGTCGTAGGGCTTGAGCAAGTAGTCGACAGCGTTCAGATCGAACGCCTTCACGGCGTGCTCGTCATAGGCAGTGACGAACACGATCAGCGGCGCACTGTCCGGCTCCAGCTGCGCGGCAACTTCGAGTCCGCTCAGGCCCGGCATCTGGATATCGAGATAGACGACGTCGGGCCGCAGGTTCTCGATCGCTTGTGCCGCGGCAAGGCCGTCGCTCGCCTCGCCCGCCAGCTCGAGGTCTTCCTGTTCACCAAGCCAGCGGCGCAGCTTTTCCCGCGCTGGTGCTTCATCGTCGACGATCAACACGCGGATCACGCCTGATACTCCCGCCACGGCAGCCGGACTCGCGCGACGACATCGGCATCATCCTGCCGCAGCTCGAGCAAGGCGTCCGGCCCATAGTGAACGTGCAGCCGTTCACGACAGTTGCGCAACCCGATCCCACCGGTCGTATTGGTGAAGTCGAGCGTGCCCGTATTGGCGATCGCCATCAGCAGGCGATCCCCGTCGCGGCTCGTCTCGACACGAACGACGACGGGCGACTGGCTGCGTTCGACGCCATGCTTGAAGGCGTTCTCGAGCAACGGTTGCAGCAGCAGCGCAGGCACGCTCGCACCGAGCGTCTCCTGGGCAATGTTCCATCGCAGCTCGACGCGATCGTCGAATCTCTCCTGCATGATCTGTGCATAGAGCTCGAGTATCCGCAGTTCTTCCCTGAGCGAAGTCAGCTCTGACCGATGCACGGTCAGGCTGGCTCGGAGCAGGTCGCTCAGGCGCACGAGCAGGCGATCCGCCCGGTCAGGATCCGAATGGATCAGCGACGAGATCGTGTTGAGCGCGTTGAACAGGAAATGCGGCCGCAACTGGCTCTGCAGCTGCTGCAGCTGCGATTCCGCGAGCGCCTTCTGAACCGACAGCAATCGTTCGCGCTGCGTGCGCCACTGCGCGAACGAATCGAATCCGAAGACCAGGCCGAGCCACAACCCGGCGAAGAGCACGAGCTTGGCGGTTTCATACGGGATGACGAAGAGCCAGGGCTCATGGTGGTAGGACCTGCCGACCAGCCCGTAGACGCCATGGCGAATCAGATAGATCGACGCGATGAACGTCGGCGCAATCAGCGGCAGCCACTTGAGATGCTGGGCGAACCAGACCCGTGGCCGGTCGAGATAAACCGCATAGTGCGCGTCGAAGCGGCGCTGCGCGATGAGCCACATCGTGGCAATGAGCGCTGAACTTCCTTCCCAGAGCAGCGGCTCCCACCAGCTCACCGCGGGATTGAGGGACGCGTCCTGCAACGCCACGACGAACATCGCCAGCCAGAACAGCCCCCAGAGACTGAACAGGGCGACATTGCCGGGAGCTTCGCGAACGGTCATGCGAAGGAGTGTAAGCAGGTACGTGCGGGAAGACCCATGGTTTGGGGTGAGCGGGACGAGCCCGCCTCACCCCTCATCCACCCGCCACGCCGCCTGGTAGTTGCAGCCCAGACGAACGATTTGCTCGAGGAGCGCCGGATACTCGACGCCCGAGGCGCGGGCCGAGTCCGCGAAGTCCTCAGCGTGGCTGATGTTCGGATTGGCGTTGGCTTCCAGCACGAACACGCTGCCGTCGGGACGCATGCGGAAATCCATGCGCGCGTAGCCGCTCATGTAGAGCGCACGATAGATGCGCTTCGAGAGCTTGTCGAGGTAAGCAGGCATGCCATCCGGCAGCGGCGGTGCGGCGCCGGTCTTGATGCCGTGCTTCTTCTGGTAGTTGCGATCCCATTTCACCTTTCGGGTCGCGATGCCGGCCATGACATCCGGCAACGTGCCGAAATCCATTTCCCAGACCGGGAAGGTGCGCAGGCGTTCGTTGCCCAGCACCCCCACGTAGAGCTCACGTCCTTCGATGTATTCCTCCACCAGCGCATCGGAGTTCGTCTGTTCGTGGATGAACTGGATGCGCTCCTTGAGCCGGTCGGCGTCGTGAACGATCGAGGCCTGCGAGATGCCCAGCGAAGCGTCCTCGGTCGCCGACTTCACGAACAGCGGGAATTTCAGCTTCCGTGGCAGCTTGTACTTCTGGCCGCGACGGAACAACGCGAAGCCGGGTGTCGGAATGCGGTGATAGGCCAGGATCTGTTTGGACAATACCTTGTCGCGCGAAATCATCATGCCGCGCGGATTGCAGCCCGTGTACGGCTGCTTCATCAGCTCCAGGAAGGCAACGACGTGCTGATCGTAAGTGACGATGCCCTGGAACTCTTCGAGCAGATTGAAGGCGACGTCGGGCTTCCAGTCGGTGATGGCCGCGCGCAGATCCGCCAGGTTGTCGAGCAACCCCAGCGCCTTCACCGTATGCCCCGCTTTCTCGAGCACGTTGGTCACGTCGAATTCGGTCCTGAATTCGTCGATCTCCTTCACCGTGTAGCCCCTGAGGCTCGACGGAGGGACCAGGCTTTCGTGCATCAGGACGAGGACGCGCAATGGTTTCATGTGGGGAAGACGCGGTTAGTCGCCATCACAACGCATACCTTTCGCGGTCACGCCGCAGAATATCCATCATGATTCGCTCGAGCACGCCGAGCACGGCGCGCTTCGCATCGCGCTGCGAGGTCTCGAGGACCAGGTCGAGCTCCCGGCAGCGATGGATCACCACTCGCAGCACATGATGAACCAGATACGGGTGCAGGCGTGAACGCCGGATGAGCAGGCGCTCGAGCTGCGGTCGCACCCGTCGCACGAACGTGCTTGCCCGCAGGTGACGCTTGCGCCGGCTGCGCTGCCCGAAAATGCGCTTGAGGCGCAGATCGTACGCGCCGGGCCGATCAAGATCGTAGCGCGCCCGCTTCTGGTAGTAGTGCTCGGCCAGCGTGCGCGTGTCTTCGCTCAGCGGCTCGATCAGATCGCGATTCGCAACCGCCGCATGCGCGCCTTTCAGCTCGCGCATCAGCGAATCGACGTACTCGAGCTTATTCAATGCGGGCCAGCCCTGGTAGTCGCGGCGCCAGCGGGCCCGTGGCTGCAACCACACCGCGAATGTTTCCGCGAAGTCCTCCGTGGGATGACTCTGCGCGTACCAGTGGCCCAGGTGAAGAACGTAATCGCGACTCGCGGGACGCGGTCGATAGATATCGGGATAAGGACGCGAGGGTTTACCGAACGCCTTCCGCCATCCTTTGCGGCGACGCAGACGAAACGCGTTGTCGAGCGCGTGGCCCGCCTCGTGACGCAGGATGCGGGTCAACCAGTTCGCGTTGCCGCCTTCGACTTCATCCATGATGAGCCGCTCGAGCCGCATGAGACGCGGATGAGCCATGTAGAACGGCACTGCAATGCCCGGCACGCCGTCCGGCGAGAACCATTCTTCGGACAGCCACAAGTGCGGACGGAAACGGATGCCGCGACCAGCCAGGTCTTTCTGCACTTCCTTCCAGTGCTTCTCCACCATCGTGCCGCGCAGCGACAGGCGAAGATCACAGAAGCGCTTCTGGAGCAGCTCGTGATCGCTCAATCGCGTCCACGCTGGCTCACGCGCACGCTTCGCCTTGCGGGCGGAGACCTTCTTCTTACGCGACACCGCCACGCTCAGGCGAACCTTCGCGCAATGCTGCGCAATGCCTGCTGCTGCGGCAGCGCCTGCAGCCAGCTCGCTGGAATCGACGCGCTGCCGGCATGAGCGCCGGCAATCGCCCCATAGAGCGCTGCTGCGACTTCGCCGCCCTCGAGACTCAGACGCAACCCTTCAACGAAGTCCTGCCCGCGTCCGAACGCCGCCAGTGCCTGCGCCGTCGCCGAGAGTGCGTCGAAGCCGCGCGACACGGCGGCACGGCCTTCGAGAATCGCTTCGACTTCGGCGCGCAATTTGCGACCGCGCAGTATCTGCATTGCCACACCGGTTCGCAGATCGAGCAGCGTAGTGCGATCGACACCATCGAGCGCATCGACGAACAACGCCGTCCAGAAGCGGCACAGATCGAGAACAACCGGCGATTGCTGCGTAGTCCGGGAGATCTCCGCGCCAAGCTCTATAGCCGCGGCCGCGTCCTCTTGCTTGAAGAATGCCGCAGCGAGGCTGCGCGGCAGCGGATGCGAATCGAGATTCTTCGGATCGTGCGATCCCGCGTTCGGTTTGCGCGACCACTGCCAGGTCGCCAGTGCACGCCGGAAGTCGGCGGACAGCAGATTCGCGTGCGTGCGTGAAATCTGCAGATAGCGCTGCATCTGATCCTGTGCGTCGTGGCCACGGCGCTCGAGCAGGCTCTCCGCGACTGCCGTTGTCGTCAGCGTGCTCGGACCAACGTCGAGCGTCACGCCCGGTGCAACCGTTTGCTGCAGCAACTGCGCTGGCGAATAGCGATTGGCGGCAAGCAGCGTCGCTATCGAGTCCGCGCACGCCAGCCCCAGCAGCGCACCCTCGCGACGCTGCGCGACGTCGAGCACGACGCGACGTGTCTCGCGCCACTCAAGCACGAAGTGATATTGCTCATCCGTTTCCGGCGTAGTCGGCCACGAGGCACTGCGCGCATTCTGTTTCCAGAGCGTCTGCAGATGATCCATCGCAGCGTTGGCATCGAGCCCGCTGCGGATCAGGTGACAGCCGATCGCCGTCCCAGTCCTGCCGATACCCGCGCGGCAATGCACATAGACGCAACGGCCTTCCGCTAGCAATGCATCGAGCGCATCCAGGATCTCGGCCATATGGCCAGGGGAATCGGGAAGACTGTGATCCCTGATCGGCCAGCGCTGATAGGCCACTGTGGGGGGCAGGTACGGCTCGTACGGCGCGAGTTCGCCGTCCTGGGTCAGATCAATGAAGGCGTCCACGCCAGCGCCCATCAGGCGATGTATACGATCCATGGCCGTGGCCCGCGATGACGACCCGGGGTATTCCCCCGCGAGCAGCCGTCCGGGCAACACCCAATACGTGTTGGGCAGCGGCGTGGGACGAGCGGGTGCGGGGTCGGCGAGCGGATTCACCCGTGAATGATAATGGCGCAAGGGCCAGCGGACGACAGTTCATGACTGTCTGTTCACGTCCCTGTTCACCTCCAGCCCGAGCCTGTAGCCTTGGAGCGGCCTTCGGGCCCGCCGAAGAATTCCAATGAGGTCTGCAATGCCCAGCCTGCTGAGCCGCCTGTTCGCGGTCCGCTCCGTCGACTCCATCGTCAGCGACCTGAACTCGGCGCCGCCGTTGAATCGCGTACTGACGGCACGGTCCCTGACGGCGATCGGCCTCGGCGCGACGATCGGCACGGGCATTTTCATCCTCACGGGCACGGTGGCCGCCAATCACGCGGGCCCGGCGCTCACGATCGCGCTGCTGATCGCGGCCATCGGGTCCGCCCTCGCGGCCATCTGCTACGCCGAATTCGCGGCGATGATCCCGGTATCCGGAAGCGCGTACACCTACTCCTACGCGACGCTCGGCGAAGCCATCGCCTGGTTCATCGGCTGGAACCTGTCGCTCGAGTACATGTTGTCGGCCTCAGCGGTTGCTGTCGGCTGGTCCGCATACGTGGTCAATCTGCTCGGCAAGATCGGCATCCATCTTCCTGACGTACTGTCCAACGCTCCGTTCGCGAAGACCGAGAGCGGCCGGCTCGGCGCCACGGGCGCCATCGTCAACATGCCAGCTGTGCTCATCGTGCTGGCGCTGGGCTGGGTCTGTTACGTCGGCGTGAAGGAATCCGCGACGCTCAACAATTTCATGGTGTTCATCAAGGTCGGCATCATCGTCGTGTTCATCCTCGCGGGCATGAGCTATGTCGACACCGCGAACTGGCACCCCTACCTGCCGGAGAACACCGGCACCCGCGGCGAGTTCGGCTGGAGCGGCGTTTTCCAGGGAGCCGCGATCATCTTCTTCTCGTACATCGGTTTCGACACCGCGTCCACGGCCGCGCGCGAGGCACGCAATCCGCAACGCGACGTCCCGCTGGGCATCCTCGGTGCGCTCGTCATCTCCGCAGTGCTGTACATCGCGATGAGCGCAGTGCTCACGGGCATGGTGCCGTACACGCAGCTCGACGTGGATGCGCCAGTGGCTGTGGCGCTCGACGCGCATCCGCAGCTGGCATGGCTGAACATCCTGGTGACGACCGGCGCGATCGTCGGCATGACCTCGGTCATCCTGATGTCGCTGCTCGGACAGCCGCGCATCTTCCTCGCGATGGCCGACGACGGACTGCTGCCACCGTCGTGGAAGAAGGTGCACCCCGTCTATCGCACGCCGCACGTAGCTACTGCCGCCGCCGTCGTCATCGCCGCCATCTTCGCCGGCCTGTTCCCGCTCGATGTGCTGGGCGAACTGATCTCCATCGGCATCCTGCTGGCATTCACGTGCGTCTGCATCGGCGTGCTCATCCTGCGATACACCAAACCGGACATCCCGCGCCCCTTCCGTGTTCCCTTCGCTCCGGTGACCTGCATCCTCGGCGCGCTCATCTGCGCCACCATGATGGCCTTCCTGCCGCTCGACACCTGGTGGCGACTCGCCATCTGGTCGGTGATCGGCTTCTCGATCTACGGCTTCTATGGCTATCACCACAGCAAGTTGAGAGCCCAGGGCAAGTGACCGGTGGCGGGGGCTTGAGAGCCGGATCGCGGCCCTCATACTGACGTCATCCCCTCTCCCCCAGGAACGACGCCATGCCAGCCCCGACCGTCTCCGCTAGCGGCTACGATCTGCGCCCATTCACCGACGCCGACCGCGATAAGCACGCAGCCGGCTTCACGCCGGAAGAGCGTCACGTGATCCTGCACCAGGGCACTGAGCGGCCCTTCTGCGGCACGCTATTGGGCAACAAGAAGTCCGGAGTTTACGCGTGCCGCTTGTGCGGCCTGCCGCTCTACAAGGCAGATTCGAAGTTCGAATCGGGCACGGGCTGGCCGAGTTTCTATCAGCCGTTCGATCCGGCTCACATCCGAGAAATCGTCGACCGCAGCCACGGCATGATCCGCACGGAGATTCGCTGCGCGCGCTGCGACGCGCACCTCGGCCACGTCTTCGACGATGGTCCGCCGCCGACGCATCAGAGACATTGTCTGAACTCGATATCGCTGGAGTTTTTCGCGGAAGGCGAGAAGCCTGAGCAGAGAACCGTGGGTGCGTGACAGGGTGTGATCACCTGATCAACGGACGACCAGCTCCGTCCTGTATCGCTTCGCATTGTCCTGATAATGCAGCGCCGCGTGCTGCAGCAGGTATCGATCCTTCTCCGTGATCTCGCGCACGACCTGCGCGGGATTGCCCATCACAACGACGCCGTCGGGAATCGTCTTGCGCGGAGGCACGAAAGCGCCGGCGGCGACGATGCTGTAGCTGCCGATCGTGGCGCCATCGAGAATCATCGCGCCGTTGGCGATCAGCGAATGATCGCCAACGCGGCAGGCATGCAGGAAGGCCTTGTGACCGATCGTCGTATTGGCACCGACGATCAGCGGTACGCCCGAGTCGGTGTGCATCACTGTGCCGTCCTGCACGTTCGTCCCGTCGCCGATCTCGATCCAGTCGTTGTCACCGCGAAGCACGGCGTTGAACCAGACGCTCGCCCAGCGACCGAGACGCACGCTGCCGATCACATCCGCACTAGGCGCGACGAAGTAGTCGTCGCCGTGCGTTTCGATCTGGCGGTTGGCGAGGGAGTAGATCAATGCTCCGCATCCCGGTGGCTGGCGAACGATATCTTGTCGAGCACGCCCATCATCACGGCTGAAATCACGAACGTCAGATGGATGATGACGAACCACATGAGCCGGTCCTGTTCGGGTTCGCCGAACACCTTGGTGGGATCCCCGCCGATGCCCATGAACGCGCGCAGCAGGTGGATCGAGGAGATGGCGACGATCGACGCGGCCACTTTCAGCTTGAGGCTGCTCGCATCGAGCTTGCCGAGCCAGCCGAGATTGTCGCCGCCGTCCTTGACGTCGATCTTGGACACGAAGTTCTCGTAGCCCGAGAACATCACCATCACGATCAGGCTGCCGACGAGCACCAGGTCGACGAGGGCCAGCAGGCGCAGCACGAGGTCGGCTTCGGTGACCACCATGATCGTGTGCAGGAGGTGATACACCTCCGTGAAGAACTTGATGCCCAGGGCGAATAGCGCCAGCGACATGCCAAGGTAAACGGGCGCCAGGATCCAGCGGCTGGCGAACAACAACTTCTCAATCGCACGCTCCATCACGATGCATTTTCTCTGGCTGTGTCGGGGGGCTGATTCTAACCGGCCCGATGTCGGCCGTGTTACGTCGCAGCCCTGGGGATCGCACCGTTGGCCGGCGCGATTCCGCTATTGGCCGAACCCACGGCCGCAGCGTAGAGTCGGGCATTAATGGACACACCTGATCGCACGGCCGCCAAGAGCGCACCCATGGAACCTGGATCCGCGCCGGTCTTCGGGCAGACCCGATTGTTCGAACAGGCCCGACTGCAGCTCGCCCGCCTGCATGCCACCTCCGGCGGCTCGCTGCGCGAAACCTGGCTGCAACTGGCAAAGATCGTCGTCGAAGCGCTGAGCATCGACCGGATCGGTGTGTGGGTGTTGCTCGATGAGGGTCGCGCGCTTCGCTGCCGCTACCTGTTTCAGCGGTCGAGGAACGCGGAGTTCCAGGGGGCCATTCTGCGCGCGGAGGATTTCCCCGGCTACTTCGATGCGCTGCATGCGCGGCGTACGCTGCCCGCGGCTGATGCGAGCGCTTCCGAGCTCACGCACGAACTCAACGAGTCGTACCTGAAGCCGCTCGGCATCACTTCGATGCTCGATGCCCCGATCTACCTCGAAGGCCAGGTCGTCGGCGTCGTGTGTCATGAGCATATCGGCGGCGTTCGGGAATGGACCGGCGCTGAATCCGACTTCGCCAGCTCGGTCGCGGACAACATCGCCCGCCTCTACCAGGAGCACGAGCGGGTGACGGCCCGCGCCGCATTGCATGCGTATGAAACGCATCTGATGGAAGTGCATCGGATGGAGGCCGTCGGCCGGATGGCCGCGGGGATCGCGCACGATTTCCGCGGAATCCTCGGTGCCGCGATGGGGTTCGCGGAACTGATCCGGCGCCTGCCGTCGCTGCCGCCCGATGCCGACCGGTATTCGCAGCGGATCGTCGAGATCCTTCAGCGGGGCAATAATCTCACGCAGGAAGTCATGTCGTTCGGCAAGGACACACCGCTGTCGCCGCGCGTGGTCGATGCGACCAAGATCATCCTCTCGATGCACAGCATGCTGCAGGTCCTCGTCAGCAATCGCATCCGCCTCACGAGCGAACTGGGTCGTCCGGTGAGCCGCATCTTCATCGACTCCGCCCAACTCGAACGGACGCTGCTCAACCTGGTGCTGAACGCGCGGGACGCGATGCCGTCCGGCGGAGAACTGACCATCAGCGCGGAAGATGCCGAGATCGAAGATCCGGACGGTGACACCGGCACGTTCGTCCTGATCAGGGTAACGGACACCGGCTGCGGCATGGACGAAACCACGCGCGCGAATATCTTCAAACCCTTCTTCACGACGAAAGGCGAGAACGGCACGGGGCTCGGGCTCGCGATCGTGGACCAGATCATCTCCCGCGCGGGCGGGTTCATTCGGGTCGACAGTGCGCCGGACCAGGGCACGACGATCAAACTCTACATTCCGCGGATCGCGGCGCCCTAGGCCCGCGGCCCAGCCGATCGCCGCTACATTCCCCGGAACTGGTGCTGGAACACGCTGCTGACCGGCAGCTCCTCGCCGTGGCCCTTCAGCTTCAGCAGCCACTTGCCGTCGTCCTGGCGTCGCACTGAATGGATCGCGGCGGCGCGCACGATCGCGCTTCGATGGACTTGCCAGAACTCGTCCGGATCCAGCACGCCGATGAGTTCCTTCAGCGGCATGCGGATCTGTGCTTCATCACCGGCAGTAACGACACGCGTGTACTTGTCCTGCGCGCGGAAGAACAGAACGTCTTCGATGGGAAACATCCGGGTCGTGTTGCCGATCGTCGCAGTGATCCAGCGGATTCGATTCTGTGCGCGTGAAGGACCGGCTTTGAGCATTGCGAGCGCGGCGCTCATGTCCGCGGGATCGCCAGCCGCGAGCCGCTCGCGCAATCGCTGCAACGACAGCTCCAGTCTTTCACGCGAGATCGGCTTCAGCAGGTAGTCGATCGCACCCCGCTCGAATGCCTCGATCGCATATTCATCATGGGCAGTCGTGAATACTATGTGAGTCGTGCGCGGCGCCCCGCGAGCGACCTCCAATCCGCTTACGCCGGGCATCCGGATGTCTAGAAAAGCGACGTCCGGCTGATGCTCGTGCAATGCTTCGAGTGCGGTGAGGCCGTCTTCGCAACTCGCAATGACGCGCAGCTCCGGCCACAGAGCACCGAGCAGACGACACAGCTCTGCGTGTTGCGGCGCCTCGTCCTCCGCGACCACAGCCGTGGGTATCTTCATGTGCGCTTCGATTCGAGCGGAATGCGCAACGTTGCAACGGAACCCCTGATTTCAGCATTGCGCAGATCGAGGACGCCATCGGCGCCATACCGTAGCGACAACTGCGCTCGAACGTTCGCGAGGCCCACTCCGGCGCTCAATCCTTCGCGCAGGCCCGCTCCGTCATCGGTCACGGTCACTTGCAGAAAATGGCGCCCGTCGAGAGAAAGCGCCTGCGCATCGACGACGACGGCATGCGCGCCGGGATCCGGCTCGACGCCGTGTTTGATCGCATTCTCCACGAGCAGCAGCAGCATGAGGGGTGGAAACGGCTTGTCGGAGATCGCCTCAGGCGAATTGATCTCGTAGCGCAGGCGCGTTCCCATGCGTACACGCATCACTTCCAGGTAGCTGCGGCAGATGTCGAGCTGCTGGGCCAGGGTGGACTGCGGCTCGACAGCGCCTTCCCTGATGCGTGGCAACGTAGCCCGCAAGTGCGTGACGAGCGCGTCGATCGTGGCTTCGGCGCGCTCGGGCTCCGTTCGAACCAGCGAGCGCAGGGACGCGAGCGTGTTGAAAAGAAAATGCGGCTCGACCTGCGCCTGGAGAATCGCGAGCCGGGCATCCGCTTCCTTTGCACGCAGCTCCAGTCCTTCGCGTTCGCGACGCCGCTGCAGCTCCGCCCATCCCCGGCGCTCTCGCCCGTAGGAGATGAGCGCAACACCGCCGCCGAACAGAAAATAAAACCCGGCGGGCACCGACAACTGCATGACTGCGCCGAGCAGCGTACTGTCGATCGGCTTGTGGACAGGCTCGCATTCGCCGCCATTGATGGCGCACATCAATCTGTGGTGATAGTTGTCCGCCCAATGATCCGCCGCGTCCCAGAGAAAGAATCCGGCGATCACAGCCGCTATGAGCAGCAGTCCTTCGAGTCTTTCTCGCGTCGCGAGGTGGCGTATGCCGGTGGCCAGCAGCGTTCCGCCGCCAACGAACACGAGCGCTTCGACGGCGTAGTGCCATGCGACCAGAAGCCCCTGCATCGCATCGCGCGCGAACATGCCATGACTGTTGCCGTCGGAGATCGCGAAGATGACGGCGATCGGTCCGAAGTACAGCAGGCGCCGCCACCACCACGACCAGCTGAAGACCGGTCGTCGCTGGTACTGAAGCAACTGCGACGCCGCCGTCGAGATTTCCGCCGGCAGCGACTTGTCGATCGGATACTTCTGCAGCAAGGCGAACCCCTCGAGGTGCCGGTCAGAATACCTCCGCGACCTTCCGGAAGGTGCCCTTTTGTTTCGCGACATCGCGCAGCACGGGATAGAACTGCGTGAAGGTATTTTCGACCGCGGCGTTCTGTTCATGGCACGAATAGCACGACGCCGATGTCGGGATCAGCGGGCCGGCGGGTTCCCGCATGCTCAGGTTGAAGAACGCCCATTTGCCAGGGAATCTGCCTTCGTCCTTCACCTCGGCTTCGATGCCGATGATGTCGCCCTGGAAGAGTCCGTTCGCGCCCTCCTTCGCCTGGTTGACCACTTCGGAGCGCCGGATCTCGAGAACGAAAAGCGTCTTGTCGGGCCATGCCCCGGTCTGAAGGAAAGCGCGATACGACGCTGGATTGACGAACACATTGGTGAACGCGCGATTGCCGGATGGCACCTTGTCGCGCGCCGGTCCGTACAACATTCCCACGCCGGTGCCAATCAACGCCCACTCGCGATAGTTTTCCGGTCGCAGCAACTCGCCTGTCGACGTGTACTGCGGGCCGTCCGCTGCTGCCTTCGAATCAACAGCTCCCGCCGGCCCTGTTCCCAGAGCAAGAGCGATCGCACCCCACAGGACTGCTTGGATGGCATTCATTGTCGACCTCCATTTCGGGAGACGACTTTAGAGGGCACGCGAACCGAGGACGGGACTTTGCGATGCGCGACCGCGAATACGGGATGAAGGCGGCCGATCGGCGGATGAGGGCCGGAACCCGGCCGTCAGGGCTTGCCGCGCGCCAGATCCGTTTCGCTCACGACGTGATCGGGATACTTCTCGCGGAACGAGCGCCACTCCTTGTCGGCTTCCTCCTGCTTGCCATCCCGGCGCAACTGCCGGATGTGCTCGAGCCAAGTATCCGGAGTGTGTTCTCGCACCAGCGCGTCGGACGATGCCGGCGACGCAAATGCAGGCGCCGGCGCAGGCTGAGCAGTGCGCTTGAACGCCATCTCCTGACCTGCGCTTGCCGCGACCGACTGCCTCGCCGCCGCATCTTGAGCGGCGGCGGCGAGTTGCTGATCCGCGAGAGCCCGCTCAGCGCTCACGGCATATTCCCGTTCGCGCGCCTCTACCGCTGGTGGCGGCGCCGACGGCACTTCGGCCGGTGCGGCAGTTGGCGCGGGCGCAGTGATTGCCAATGGCTCATCGTAGATCGCTTCGCGGGCGCGTTCCGCGTGGGCAGTGATGCTCTGCTCAGCACGCTGCGCCCGCGCCTGGTTCAGCCCTCTCGGCACCAATACGGGCGATTCGGTCGTCGCATCGCGCGGCGGCGTGATCAGGACCACGCTGTTCTCAGCTGCTTTGGCAGCTTCGGGTTTTGCCATCGGACTGGCCGGCGGCGCACCCCCGGGGGCGAGCTCGAATTCGTTGTGTGTGCCGGTGCGAATCACGATCGACACGACCAGCAGCGCGGACGCTGCCAGCGCCGCGGGGATGCTCCAGCGCATGAGACGGCGACGCTTTTCTCTCACGCCTGCGAGCTCATCGACAGGCGCAGCAACACCGGCGCGTGCCTGTGCCAGGATGCGCTCGTCGAGATGCGCAGGCACTTCGTCGGTATCGAGACCGCGATAGTGCTGCGAGACCTGAGACTTGCCGCTCAGGTACTCGTCGAGGAGTTTGTCTTCAGACGGCGTGGTCACGATTCGACACTCTGTTCGACGCCGCCGCGATGGTGCTGCAGCGCTGCCCGCAACTTCCGCAACGCATAGCGCAGCCGGCTCTTGGCCGTCTCCATTGCGACGCCCGTAATCTTTCCGATTTCCTCGAGGCTGAGGCCTGTCTCCTCATACAGCAGGAACGCTTCGCGCTGCTCTTCGGGCAATTGCTCGAGAGCCTGCTTGAAGGATGCCCGCACTTCGCTCTCCGATACCTGCGCATCGGGTTGTGGAATCGAGTTGTCGGGCAACCCTTCCTCCAGTTCATCCACGTCATCCATGCGGCCGAGGTGCTGGCGCCCGGCACGACGGAAATAGTCGACGGCGCAGTTGTGCGCAACCCGGAACAGGAATGTATTGAACTGTGCGCGCGGCTCATAGCGTTCGCGGCTCGCGATGACCTTGCCCCAGACCTCCTGGAAAAGATCGTTGGCGATGTCCGGGTCGCGGCACAGGCGCTGCAGGTACCGATACAACGCACCCTTGTGCCGTCCATACAGAATCTCGAACGCCCGCGCATCGCCGTCGCGATACCGCAGCATCAGAGCCGTGTCGTCGGGCTCGACCGCCGACACTCCGGGCTGCGCCGGCGCGGCCGCGAATGATGCAACGCGCGCAAGCGGCGCGGTCCTCGTCGCTTCACCGACGGCGCTCATGCGATCGACAGCAATGTCCTTCAGGTCCGTACTCACGATGCGGCAGGCAGTTGTGCTGTGTCTTTCCTTGGGCCGCGCAACCCGGCCGTTTGTTCCGACACTTTACACCCCTGCCTGTACCGCCCGTCTACACGCTATCGATTGACCTGCCCGACCTTCTGCGTCGCCTCGCCGGGCGTCAACGCCTGGGCGAGCTTGACCAGTGACACGAACTCCCGACGATACCCTTCCGGATCGTCGCCGAGGCCGGCTTTGGCGAGCGACTCTATATCGCGATAGCCGAATTCGCCCGTGTACTTCCCGCCGCGCAGCACCTGGCCAAACGCGGCAACGCTCGCAGCGAAGCGCAAGTCGGGTGACATCCGATCGGCTGCCACCAGCGATGCCCGTGCAATCGGGTATTCCAGCAGCTTGCTCGTCTCGCCGTCCGGGAGCTTGTAGCGCAGGCGGACGTTGGCAATCTCACCCCGGCCCGCCGTCGGCTTCGTCGCGGCCGGCGCATAGCGCAGATCGTCGACACGGCCTTTGGCTCCCGCAGGCACGATTTCATAGAGCGCCGTGATGCGATGACCCGCACCGATGTCGCCGGCGTCGACCTTGTCGTTGTTGAAGTCTTCCCGCGCGAGCATGCGGTTCTCGTAGCCGATGAGCCGATACTCGGCAACTTCGGCGGGATTGAACTCCACCTGGATCTTCACGTCCTTGGCGATCGTGAACAGCGTCGACGACAGTTCAGAGACCAGCACCTTCCGCGCCTCCGAGAGTGAGTCGACATACGAGTAGTTGCCGTTGCCCGCGTCCGCGAGCCGTTCGAGCAGCTTGTCGTTGTAGTTGCCCGTGCCGAAGCCGAGCGTGGTGAGTGCAACTCCCGAGGCACGCTGTCTCTCCGCCATGTCCACCAGCGCCTCGAAGTCCACGACACCGACGTTGAAGTCGCCATCGGTCGCGAGCACGACGCGATTGATGCCCTTGGCGACGTGCGCCGATTTCGCGAGCTGGTATGCGCGTTCGATACCCTCGGCGCCGTTCGTCGAGCCGCCCGCCTCCAGGCGATCGATCGCCTCGCGGATCTTGTGTTTCTGGTCGCCGGGCGTGGGTTCGAGAACGACGCCGGAGCTGCCGGCATAGACCACCATCGAAACGCGGTCGCGCGCGGTGAGCTGATCCGTCAGCAGGCGGAATGCGTTCTTGAGCAGCGGCAGCTTGTCCGGCGACTGCATCGAACCGGAGACGTCGATGAGGAACACGAGATTCGCCGGCGGCCGTTCGCTCGCCGAGACCTCGAACCCTTTGATACCGATACGCAGCAGCCAGGCCTGATCGTTCCACGGCGCGTGCGTCAGCTCGGTCGCGACCTTGAACGGTGTGGCGCGGCTATCCGGCGGCGAATACTGGTAGTCGAAGTAGTTGATCATCTCCTCGACGCGCACCGCGTCCTGGGGCGGCATCTGACCGTCGTTGAGGAAGCGACGAACGTTTGCGTAGGCGCCTGTGTCCACGTCGATCGAGAACGTCGAAACCGGCTGCTCCGCCGCGCGATGCACCGGGTTGTCGCTGTGATGCTCGTACTGTTCGGTGTTGGCGGGCTGCGCGAACGGAGGCGGCGCCATGATCGGCGCGAAGGACATCTTGCGCGCCTGGTCGTAGGCGACCTCGGTGCGTATCGCGGCCGTAGCCTCGGCCTGCGCGACCGGGGCATTCGACGGCGCGGGGATGTCGATGGCCACAGGAGGCGGCGTGATCGGGTTCGACAGGACGACGACGTTGGCCTCAGCTGCCTCGGCCGGCTTCTGGACCTGGGCTTCGCGCTCCCCGTCCCTTTGTGCGGCGCAGGCGCTCAGCAGGGCCGTCGCGGTCACAATCGTGCACTTGTGGGCAAATACCTTCATTGGATTCTCCGGACCGGACGCACCGCGCGCCTCGTATGCTTCGAATCAACGGCGGCCGCCGGGAAAACGGGTTAGTCGCCTGCAGTCAATCCGGAGAAGCGCACGCAGGGGGAAAGCCGGCATTCGCTCTCACCCGTAGCCGATTCATCCATTCACCGATACAGCCCCTTGTCGGCGCGCGGCAGAATGGTCAGGACGCGCACGAGTCCTGATGACATAACAACAACATGACTGAATCATGGACCGACCTCCGATCCCTTCAGACGAGCGTTTTCGCGACGCCTTCCATGTAAGCCCCGTCGGCAACGTGATCGTTCGCCATGCGGATGGTGCGCTCGTCGAAATCAACGACGCCTGCCTGCGGATGCTGGGCTACCGCCGGCACGAGCTCGTCGGTAAGGGAATCCACACGCTGCAGTTCACGCCGCCGCTGGGCCTCCTCGCGGACAGCGCGAGCGGCTCGAATGTGCAGCATGAAATCTC
Source organism: Povalibacter uvarum (assembly GCF_014202975.1). GTDB lineage: Bacteria > Pseudomonadota > Gammaproteobacteria > Steroidobacterales > Steroidobacteraceae > Steroidobacter > Steroidobacter uvarum. Next base: position 426,218 of record NZ_JACHHZ010000004.1, on the reverse strand, counting down.
ATTCGCTCGACGCGACGGCTCGCAGGGCCATGGCCTCTGTTTCCTGCACACGATGGACCTGCACAGCGAGAAGCACACGCTGGCGACGCTGATCGACATCACCGAGCGCAAGGAGATGGAACAGTCTCTGCGCGAATCCACGATGCGACTCACGGCCACGCTCGAGGGCGGCCGGATGGGCACCTGGAGCTGGGACCCCGAAGCAGGAAACATGTGGTGGGACGACGCGGCAACGGTGCTCTGGGGGCGGTTGCCGGGCGAAGCCATGCCGCAGCCGGTCGAGACGGCGCTGCAATTCGTTCATGCCGACGATCGCTGCAGAGTCGCCGAATCCTTCGATCGCTACATCGAAACGAAGGTCTCGCAGGGGATCGAATTCCGCACGGTGCGCCCGGACGGGGCCCTGCAATGGATCGCGGTGCGAATCGGCGTGCAACGGCCGGAATGGCGCGAAGCAGGCCGGCTAGTCGGCATCTTCGTCGACGTCACCGCCGAGAAGCGCGCAGAGGAAGCTCACGTCCGCTCGCAGAAGATGGAAGCACTCGCGACGCTCGCGGGCGGAATCGCGCATGACTTCAACAACATCCTGCTCGCGATCAGCGGCAACACCCGCCTGGCGATGGCGGACCTGCCGCAGAACCACCCGGTCCAGCACAGCCTGGGCGAGATCGATCGCGCAAGCTCGCGGGCTGCCGATCTCGTGCGCCGAATTCTCACTTTCAGCCGGCAGCAGGAGCCACGACGGGAGGTTGCCGCGCTGCGTCCCATCGTGGAAGAAGCGTTGCGACTCATCCGCCCCACCGTGCCGGGCACCATCGAGATCCGCACGAAGCTCTGCGATGAAGCGCTACCCGTGGCACTCGACGCGGTGCAGATTCATCAGATCGTGACCAATCTCGCGACGAACGCAACGCACGCGATCGAACCGCGCGCGGGGCTGATCGAAGTGACCCTGGAGCGGGCGACACTCGATGCTCAGTCGCTGGAAGGATTGCCGCCAGGCGACTACGCGCGCCTCACGTTGCGCGACGACGGCGCCGGCATGGATGCAGCGACGCTCGAAAGAATCTTCGATCCCTTCTTCACGACGAAGCCGATCGGCAAGGCCACGGGCCTCGGCCTTTCCGTCGTGCATGGCATCGTGCAGAACCTCGGCGGTGCGATCGTCGTGGATAGCGCGCCAGGGGCGGGCACGAAGTTCGAAATCTATTTCCCGACCGCAAGTGCGACCGTACGGCCTGCCGAAGCCGAAAGGTCCGGTCCGCTTCGCGGCCAGGGACAGCGCGTGCTCTACGTCGACGATGAGGAAGCGTTGGTTTTCCTCGTCACCCGCGTGCTCGAACGCCTGGGCTATTCCGTGTTCGGCTATACCGATCCGGCGAAGGCGCTCGCGGCGATCCGAAACGATCCGCTGAGCATCGATGTCGTGGTCACCGACCTGTCGATGCACACGATGTCCGGTTTCGATCTCGCGCGTGCGGCACTGGCAGCCCGTTCAGATCTGCCAGTGCTCCTGACCTCGGGCTACGTTCGGGCGGAGGATCGCGAGACCGCACGCCAGTGCGGAATTCGCGAAGTGATCCTCAAGCCAAACACGGTCGAGGAGCTTGGCCACGCGCTCAACAGATTGTTCGTTGACTGGAATGTGGCGCAGCCGGTGAAGTGAGAGCAGCTGGAGGAGCCGGCCAGAGACAATCCCGTCACTCCCGCGCACGCGGGAGTCCATGCCTTGCTCCGGATGGATTCCCGCCTTCGCGGGAATGACATGGCGGCCCACAGCCTCTCAGTCCATCTTCCACAACAACTCATCCAGCTCCGCTTCGCGCGACGGCCAGCCGTACTTCTTCAGGTCCACCCGGCCGCCGATGAAGACGACACCTTCGGCTTCCAGCTTGCTTCGCTGACGCTTGTAAGCATCACTCCCCGCCGGAAAGGAAATCCGCCCCCCGGCGTTGATCACGCGAAACCACGGCAGATCACGCGACGCCGGCGTCTGACGCAACACCGTCCCCACGAGCCGCGCACGTCGCGGCAATCCGGCAACGTCCGCAACATCTCCATAAGAGCAAACCTTGCCGCGCGGAATCCTGCGCACAGCCGCGAGAATCCGCCCGGGGATATCGTTGGCAGAAGTGACGGCTGCAGATTGCTTCGCTGCAGATGTAGAGGAAGACTTCGCCTTCGCTTTCTTCGACGACGTCTTGGCCTGCCGCCGGCCTTGCTTCCCCCGAGCCATCTCTTCTCCTCTTCTGGCTACCAGCTAACGGCTAGCCGGCTAACAGCTTCTTAGATTGGCACCCTGTCATGCACCGTCTCCTGCGACCGATCCGCGCGATCCGGATTTCGCCGCCGCTCACCCCCGGTCAGCGCAATGCCGAGCGCGGCCACGAACGGGAACACGCGCTCCAGGAAATCTCCAGGCGCGTCGGGGAGCACGTGGAAAAGCAGCGTGAGAACGAATCCGGCCCACATCGCGCCCAGCGTTGAGCCGGGCCGCACGCGCTTGCCGGTCAATCGAACGAGGAGCAGTGGACCGAACGCAGCGCCCATTGCGGTGAACGCGAACATCGCGCGATTCAGGAGGCTCTCGCCGCCATAGAGCGCGAGGCACAGAGCGACGATTGCGTAGAACACGAGCACGACTCGCGCCCATGCAAAGGAGAGCGGCGACACTGCGCGCTTCATATCGGCCGAGAGACACGATGCGAGCACGAGCAGACGATTCCCCATGCCCATCAACACCACCCCGAGCACGAGCGCAATGATGACCGCGGCCAGACCCGGCGGCAGAACGCGATCGATCACGACGAAGACGGCGCGCTCGGGCTGTTCGAGACCGGCGTAAACGACGCTCGCTGTCCAGCCGGCGATCAGCGTCACACCGAGCAGCGCCGCAACCGAAGCAACCGAAATCCAGCGCGCCCGTCGCAGGGTCACCTCATCGCGCGCCGCCATGAACCGGTTCAGCGCGTGCGCCTGGCCGGTGAGCTCGAAGCCAAGCCCGCTCACGCCGAGCACGAAGGCCAGCGCGACGACACCGGTCTTGCCGCCGAACCAATCCGTGGTTGCCGGCCCGAGTGCCTGGAAGCCGATCTCCATCTGCTCACGACCATCGGTCACCGCCAGAGCGAGCAGCGGCACGATGACGACAACGACCAGCAACACGCCGATCTGGACGACGTCGCTGAGACTGAGCGCCCAGAAGCCGCCGACGAGCGCGAAGATGACGATTGCGGCGACGGCAGTGATGCAACTGCTGGTGACATCGAAGCCGAGGTTCTCTGCGAACACGCTGCTCGCGAGATGCAGCACCGCACTGACTTCGAGCAGCAGTGCGATCGAAAGAATGAGTGCCGCGGAGCGAATGATCAGCGGCTGCAAGCGATCGCCGCCATCCGCACTCAGCACCTGGGTGAGCGTGAGCGAACCCTGCCCCACTGCGAGCTGACGCAACCGAGGGGCAACGTAGAAACCGTTGAGCAGGTAGCCCGCGACGACCGCGCCCCAGATCCAGATCGCCGACAGGCCCCAGGCGAAAGCCGATCCACCGAAGGCGAGCAGCAGCCATGCCGGCGTCGCATTCGCCGTGTGGCTGAATCCGACGAGCCACGCATTGAGACGGCGGCTGGCCAGAAAGAAATCGTTGCCGTTGTGCGTGCGCCGCCCACCCCACAACGCGATGGCGACCAGGACGGCGCCATACACGCTCAGGGCAATCAACGCCGCTGTGGATCGACTCATAAGGGTACGGAACTTCTTCTGCAGGGCTCGCGCGTGGGCGCGGGCATTCTAATTCGAACGGGACAGGCGTTCGCGAGCCGTCTGGAGAGTGCGACACATCTTCTCGCCGCCGGCGACGAGCCGTGGCGTCGATCTAGCTATCTCCTCGGGCGGCAGAAGGAAGAGATTGCCGGCACTGACCGCCCGCATCTGGCGCCAGCGCTGCCACTGCGTATATCCAGGCGAATCGGCCGAGCCGGTCGAAATGATCGCGCCCGGATTGGCAGCGATCACGGCCTCCACGCCCACCTGGGGCGCGAGATCGTTCAACGCGCCGAACACGTTGCGGCCACCGCAGATCTCCACCAGCTCGCTCATGATCTGCCGTCCGTTCACCGTGTAGAGCGGCTGATCGTTGATCTGCAGGAACACGTCGACGATCTCGCGACGACCATATTCGGCACGCAGCCGCCCGATGCCGCGCTCGAAATCATCCGCGACGGGGTTCGCCACGGATTCCGTGCCGGCGATCCTGCCGATTTCGCGCACCGCGACTGCAATGTCCTGCAAATGCTGCGTGCGGATGGTCACGACACGCAGCTTGAGGGCGCGCAGCCTCTCAACGACTTCGGCAGGTGTTCCCGGCTCCCATGCGAGAACCGCATCGGGCTGGAGCGCGAGGATGCGCTCGTAGTCGAAACGGAACGCATCGCCGATCCGCGGGATTTTTTTCGCCGCTTCCGGATAGTCGCTGAACTCGACCGTCGCGACGATGCGGCTGCCCGCTCCTGCCGCGAATGCTATCTCGGTGAGATTCGGCGCGAGACTCACCACCTGTTTCGCTGGCGCAGCCTGCACCGTCGCGACGAACAGCAGGTTCAACAGGAGCATCACGGACGCTCTTGTCCCTGCGCGCATACGAACGAGTGCCGTGACCATCAGCCGACCGACGCCCATCGTTCATTGGCGGCCAGCATGGCCCTGAGTCGCGGCCAGTCGAAGAAGAGACCGGGATCGGTCTTGCGGCCCGGCGCGATGTCGCTGTGGCCCGTGACGCGTTCGCGTGAAAGCGCGGGATAGGCGGCGCAGAGCTGTGCGATCACTTCACTCAAAGCGTGGTATTGCTCCGGCTCGTACGCCGTGTCGTCGCTGCCCTCGAGCTCGATTCCGATGGAGAAGTCGTTGCAGCGTTCGCGGCCCCGGTAGTTCGACGCACCGGCGTGCCACGCACGCCGATGGAATGGCACGTACTGCACGCGCTCGCCGTCGCGGCGAATCAGCAAATGCGAGGACACTCGCAGCTCCGCCACGGTTGCGAAATAGGGATGCCGATCGGGCGGCAGCTGATTGGTGAAGAGCATGTCGATCCACGGTCCGCCGTATTCGCCCGGCGGCAGACTGATCCCGTGCACGACGATGAGATCCGTCACCGTACCCGGCGGCCGATCATCGCAATTCGGTGAAGGCACCTGCCGCGCGCTCAGCAGCAATCCCTTCCCGGGATCGACGGAACCTGGACTTGTCGATACGGTCATTGGCAACAGCAACGTTCGTGGCGTCGGCGATGGCGCAGTCTACTCTGTGACCCCGGCACCGGCTGTGTCCCCCGTACTTGTCCGCGGGCACGGCGTTTGCTTGGGTTCGCTACAATTCGAACCAGATCGCCGGACGCGCTTGCCCAACGAAGGGGGCTCATGAGACTGAATCGAATCTACTGCGAAGGGCCGCTGGCCGCGGGCGCAACCATTCCGTTGTCGTCCGCGGGGGCCTATCACGTCGCCCGGGTCCTGCGCATGCGCCCCGGCGCACCGCTGGTCGTCTTCGATGGCAGCGGCACGGACCACCAGGCCGAAATCGTCGCCGTCGAGGGCGACCAGGTCATGGTCCAGTTGCGCACATCGACGCCGGGTATGGGCGAGTCGCCCCTGAGGGTGACGCTCGTGCAGGGTATCTCCCGCGGCGAGCGCATGGATTGGACGCTGCAGAAGGCCACGGAGCTGGGTGTAACTGCCATCGCCCCAGTGCTCACCGCACGCAGCGTGGTGAGGCTCGACGACAAGCAGGCAACAAAGAAGCAGGCCCACTGGCGCGCGATCGTCGTCGGCGCCTGCGAGCAATGTGGACGCTCCAAAGTCCCGACCGTGACCACACCGATCAGCCTGCGCGACTACTTCACGAACGTCCGCAAGGACGGTATGCGACTCGTTCTGAGCCCCTCGGCGCCCGGCTCCCTAGCCGGCATCGCCAGCCTGCCCTCGAAAGTGGAACTGCTCATCGGCCCGGAAGGCGGCCTGGACGACGATGAGATCGCCGCCGCCCAGAAAGCCGGCTACATGCCGGTGCGTCTGGGACCACGGGTGCTCCGGACTGAGACAGCGGCGGTGGTGGCGCTGACGGTGCTGCAGGCACTGTGGGGGGATCTGCAGTGAGGAAGTAGATAGCGGATAGCGGATCGTGACTAGTCAGAACGGACGCAGGACGGCCAATCTCGTGTTGTTCTGACCAGTCACCATCCGCTATCCGCTATCGCCTTCTTCTATGCCGCCCTCGTCTCCTCACTGATCATCCGCTCGAGATGCTCGAAATCGGGAATCAGCGGCGACTCGTTCAGCATTCTCACCTGGCACAGGATCGGGCCGTGGTCCGAGAAGCTTCGGCTGTGATCGGGTTTGACGACGTCGCCGTTGACGCGCACGAGCTGCGGGAAGCCCTGCGTCACCAGGCCGAAGTAGCCGCCCGTGATGTGGCTGCCCAGAGCAACGAAAACGACGATACGGGTGCGGGTGCCGGGCGGCGGGTAGCTCTGGCCGCACGCGGCTTCGAAAGAGATCACGGGCACCTGGCGACCATTCCACTGGATCGTGCCGAGATACCACGGCGGCGTTCCGTCCATCTTCTCGGGCGCCTGCCACGTGATGACTTCCGCGACGCACGCACGCGGAACGATCAGTCGCTCCTGACCGAGCGGGATGAGCAGGCTGTAGAGTTCGTGGGCGAGTTCGGGGTTCATAGGAAGCCTGCTAGCTGGCTAGCCGGCTAGCTTGCTAGCCAGAGCTGGAGAAAAGGCGGCACGATCGATCGATGCTGCAACGCTGGAATCAGGCAGATCAGCTGGTTTCATGACACCCTCCGATGCCTGCGCCGCGCCTCGACGAGCGGCTCGATCGCATCGAGCAGCTGGTTTTCCTGGTACGGCTTGCCGAGGTAATCGTTGACGCCGATTTCGATCGCGCGGGCGCGATGCTTTTCGCCGGTGCGCGACGTGATCATCACGATCGGGATGTCGGCGAGGCGAGCGTCGGCGCGAACCTGCGTCGCGAGCTCGTAGCCGTCCATGCGAGGCATTTCGATGTCGAGCAGGATGATGTCCGGCAGGTGTTCCTGCAGGATCGACAGAGCGTCGACGCCGTCCTTCGCGGTCATGACGCGCATGCCGTTGCGTTCCAGAAGTCGCTGCGTCACGCGGCGCACGGTGATCGAGTCGTCGACCACGAGCGCGAACGTGCGGCGATCTTCGCGCGGGCCGGCCATCTGTTCGCGACCGCGCCACTCCGAGCGCACCAGCGCGCCCATATCGAGAATGATGACGATGCGGCCGTCACCCATGATCGTGGCGCCGGAAATGCCGCGGATGGTAGCGATCTGCGGACCCACGGCTTTGACGACCATCTCGCGGCTGCCGACGAGTTCATCCGGGACGATTGCTGTCGAATGTTCGCCGGCCCGGATCAGGATCAGCGGAACCGACACGTCGCCGTCCGGCAATGTCGAGGCGCCGCCGCCGACGAACGCGCCGAGATGCTGGAAACGATAGATCTGGCCGCCGTAGCTGAACGTCGGCGTCTCTTCGGTGAGATGCTTCTCGACCTCCGAGCGCGGCACACGCGCCACGCCTTCGACCGACGGCAGCGGCAATGCATACAGCTCTTCGCCCGTGCGCACGATCAATGCCTGCGTGATCGCCAGCGTGAACGGCAGGCGGATCGTGAATTTCACGCCCTGGCCCGGCTGCGATTCGGTGAACAACGCGCCGCCGAGCTTCTTGATCTCGGTGACCACGACGTCCATGCCGACGCCGCGACCGGCGTGCTGCGTGACCGAGCTTGCGGTGCTGAAGCCCGGTTCGAGAATGAGCTGCATCGCCTCTTCGTCGGTGAGCACACGACCCGGCGCGAGCAGACCACGCGAACGAGCGCGTTCGCGAACAGCATTCACGTCGATGCCGCGGCCGTCGTCCTCGAGGATGATGACCATCTCGGCGCCTTCGCGGTGCAGGCCGACGCGGATCGTGCCGCCTTCGGGCTTGCCCTTCGCGAGGCGCTCGTCGGGCGTTTCGATGCCGTGCACGATCGAGTTGCGCAGCATGTGTTCGAACGGCGGCAGCATGCGATCGAGCACCTGACGGTCGAGCTCGCCGGCGGCGCCGACCACGACGAGCTCGGCCTTCTTGCCGACATCGGTCGCAACCTGGCGGACGAGACGGCTCAGGCGCTGCACGTGGCGCTGGAACGGAACCATGCGCGTGCGCATCAGGCCGTTCTGGAGTTCGGTAACGACACGCGCCTGCTGCAGAAGCAGGTTCTGACCTTCGCGCGTCAGGTTTTCGAGCAGTCCTTCGATACTGCCCACGTCGCTCACCGATTCGGCGAAGGCTCGCGTGAGCTGCTGGATCGTCGAGTAGCGATCGAGCTCCAGCGGGTCGAAGTCGGCGCGATTCGGCTGTTCTTCCTGGCGACGATGCAGGATCTGCGCTTCGGTCTCGAGCTCGAGCTTGCGCAGCTGATCCTTCAGACGGATGACCGTGCGGCCGAGCTCGGCGAGGTTGAACTCGATCGAACCCACCTGCTGTTCGAGGCGCGAGCGGAAGATGCTCACTTCACCAGCGTTGTTCAGCAGCGTGTCGAGCAGGTCAGCGTCGACGCGTGCGAATTCCTGTCGTTCCTGGACCTGCGGCTCGCGACCTGGCGGCAGCGCGGGCGCGGGAATCAGTTCAGGTTCCGGCGCGGCAGGCTCGGGCATCAGCTCCGGCGCGACCGCTGCAACGTCGAAGCTCCCGGCCTGGGAAACGGAAGGCATGGATTCTTCGACGCGCACCGCTGAACGAGGCGCAGCGGCACCGAGTTCGTCGGCACCGAATTCCACTTCGATCTCGATCGATTCGTCGATCGCTTCCGGCGCGCTCACGATGGGTTCTGGCGCTTCGGGTTCTGGCGCTTCGGGTTCCGGCTCGACTGCTGCGAACGCGACAGGCGCCTGCTCCACCGGCGCACTCACAACAGGCGGCGGCGCTTCGACGACAGGAGGCGGCGGTGGCGGAGCCACAGCGGCCGGGGCGGGCTTTTCATGACCCGACAGCACTCGAATTCGCGAAATCAGCTCACGCGGACGCGCACATCGGCCGCCGTTGCTGACGGTGTCGCGCATCCGGTGCAGCGTGTCGAGGCTCGTCTGCAGCGCATCGAACACAGGCTGATCGCCCGCGACCTGGCCTGCTTCGACGAGCTCCATCAGCGTCTCGAGCTCGTGGCTCAGATCGCCCATGGCGCGAATCCCGGCCATGCGGGCGCCGCCCTTCAACGTGTGGAGGACGCGCTTCAGTTCGAAGACCAGTGCCTTGTTGGCGCGATCACGTGACCACGACGACAGCGAGCTTTCCGCGGTTTCGAGCAGCTCGGCGGCTTCCTCGGAGAAGATCGCGGCAACGTCCGGATCGAAATCGCCATCGTCTTCTTCGACTTCCGGCTCTGGCGCAGCGATCGGCGCGGCAACGACCGGAGCTGGCTTCGGAGCCGGCGTGGGCGAAGGCGTGAACGCTACGACGGGTGCGGGTTCCGGCTCGGGTTCCGGCTCGGGCTCTGGCTCGGGTGCCGAGAGCACGATCTCTTCTTCGGGCTCGAACTGCGTCGGCTCAGGTTCCGCCGGCCCGTTGGCCGGGGGCACGACCGTCAACGCCGCCGTGTGCACGGTTTCAGCATCGTCGGCGTGCAACAAAACGTCTGAATCGGTGAGCGGAATTTCACCCACCTCGATGACGATCTCTTCCTCGGCGGGGATCTCTTCGTCAACTGCCGCGACGAGAACGGGCGGTTCGGGCAGCGGCTCCGCATCCGGCATCAGTACCGGGACGCGATTCGTTTCCGCAATGCCTTCGATATCCTCGACCACGATGCCTTCGTCGAACGAAGCAGCGGGATCCATCTCTTCGACGACCGAGGTCTCTTCGACGACGATGCCGCCTTCGGCTGCCGCATCGAGCGGCACGTCATAGACGATCGCCTCGACGGTCTGCGTCGAATCCGTCGCGCCGAGCTGTGGCGCCGACACGGTCGGTTCTTCGACGGGGAAATTCTTGTAGCTCCACTCGAGCGCCTGCAGGTCGCCGGCATCGGTCGACGGGAACTCGATGATCTCGACTTCGACCGTTTCCTGCTTCGGCGCGGTCGACGGGAACGACTCTTCGTTGAATACGTTCGTCACGGCATCCGGATCGTCGTCGGGAATCGTCACAAACTCTTCGTTGGCCGGCGCGCTGGCTGACGGCGCACTGGGTGCCGGCTCGACTTCCTTGAGCACCGGAATCGCGCGAGTCGCTTCCGCGCCGACGTCCATCGTCTCGCCGAGATGCGTGATCTCCAGGTCGAGCGCGTGTTCGAGATCCTGCAGCCGGTTCACGATCTGGCCGTGATGGCGGAAGAACATCGTGTCTTCGTTGATGTTGTCGACCACCTGCTGAATGGCAGCGGCCGCATCCTTCAGCACCGCCAGGCCCGCGGGCGGCAGACCAGCGGAGTTGTCGTAGAGCTTGCGGATATAGCGATTCAGCGGCTCGGCCACCGTCGTGCCGTGTTTGGCACCCGCGGTTTTCGCGGTGCCGCTCAGCGTGTGACAGGAGCGGTGCAGGTCTTCGGTGATCGCGTACGGCGCCGTCGACAGCTCGCAAGCTGCGACGAACTTACGGATGGTGGCGAGGTGACCCGCTGTTTCCTTGGCGTAGATTTCGTGCAGCGTGGGGTCCATTGCCGCCACCGCTAGTGTTTTTTTTTGCGCGACTTCAGGCGTCTTCGAAGTCGACTGGGCTGTCGGCTGGGCTGCAGGCGGCGCAGCCGCCGGAGCCGGCGCAGCCTTCGGCGCGGGCGCGGACGGCGGACGCACACCAGACAGGTTGTTCGCCTGCGTCATGATGTGCCCGATGTCCGCGGCCGGTGCGCGGCCGGTTTCGAGCTGTTCGACCAGTTCGGGGACCGCGGCGACACCTGCACGCAGCGTCGTCATCATGTCCGGCGTGCGGTCGAGCGTCTTGTTGATGACGCGGTTCAGCAGGTTCTCGATCGACCATGCGAACTCGCCGATGAGCTGCGCGCCGACCATGCGGCCGCTGCCCTTCAGCGTATGGAACGAACGGCGGATGTTGACCAGCGAATCCTGGTCCTGCGGATTCTCGTCCCACAGCGGGAAGAGTTTCTTGAGCTTCGCGATTTCGTCCTTCGCCTCTTCGATGAAGAGCTCGAGGAACTCCGGATCGATCTCCCGATCCGTCGGCTTGACGATGGGCGGCGGCGGAACGACCGGCGCGGCCGGCTTTGCGACCACCGGAGCCGGAGCAGGCTTCGCGGCCGGCACTTGCGAGGAGCGATCCAGCACAGCCGTACGCTCGTGTTCCGTCGGCGCGGCAATCGTCTGCGACAGCGGTTCGATGACGATCGTGTGCGCCTGGTCGACCGAGTTGTACGCCTCGGCGCGCGGCACGGGCTGCGTCTCGGCAAGATACTTGATGCACGTCTCGGCGTTGTCGAGCATGTACCAGGGATCGGCGCGACCGGCCTGGATCGTTTCCATGTAGTACTCGATCGCCACGATCGCATCGGCGAGACGATCCACCGCCTCGGCGGGCAACGTCATGCCGTCGGCGCGCACGAACTGCGCCAGCGCCTTGTCGATGCCGTCCATGATCTCGGCCGCACGCGTCTTGCCCAGCATGAGCAGACCGGCGGTGATGCCGCGAACGAGCGCGGGAATCTGGTCGAGCGACTGGCCGTCGCGCGTGCGGTCCATCGACTGCGCGATCGCTTCCTTGATGCGCGCCATGTTGACGATACATTCGCGCAGCACCGCTTCGGTGACCTGGCGGAACTCGATGTCGTCCTGACCGGCGGGCTTCTGCGGAGCGCCCTGCGGTTCCGCGGTCGGCACGATCATGCCGACGAGCTGTTCATCGAGACTGTCCTCGACCTTGATCAGCGTCGCCGCCATGCGCAGGAGCACGGACTCGTTGACGGGCGCCTGCTGCGCGACGATCGACTGCAGGTCGGTCGTTTCACCCTGCACCTTGTCGCGCAATTCGCCGAGACCGAGCACGCCGAGCGTGTCGCCGATCTTCTTGAGCAGCTCGAGCTGCGGTGCGAGCTCTTCGACCTGCGTGCCGCCACGGCGCACGAAGAGATCGAGCGCATCCTTGACGCGGCCGAGGTCTTCCTTGATCGCTGCCGCGACCGTCTTCATCAGTTTGACGGACGGAGCGGAGAGGCTTTCGCGGGCCTGTTCGACCTGATCGTCGACCGGGAGCAGCTCGTTCAGACGGAACGAGGCACGCACGGCGGACACACGCGGGCCCGACGACTTCGCGCGGGCAACGTAATAGAGAAGGTTGTTCAGCAGCTCGAGCGAAGGCGCTTCGGCATAGCGCGACTCGCCCTGCTCGTACAGGCGACGCATGTCGCGATCCGCCTGGCCGAGCAGGCGTTTGATCGAGGCGCTGCCTTCGAGGCCGCCGTCGCGCATCGCTTCGAGAATCGCACCGACGACCCACCACAACTGGAACACAGGCTGCGTCGTCGCGACCTGTTCCAGCCGCTCGGCTGCACGCGACAGGACTTCGAGGTTCTGGTCGACACGCTCGCCCTTGATCCAGCCGAGCAGGCCGAGCTGGAAGCGGGTGCGCAGCTTGCGCGCCCACTGCGAAACAGAAAGCGCGGCTTCGCCGGGAACGGCGGGAGTCGGGCTCGCCTGCTGATCCGAGCTCAGGTTCAGGAGCAGCAGCGTGCCTTCGGACAGCAACGCATGACCGCGGACCGCACGCAGGTCGTTCAGCAGCGGCAGCAGCACAAGCGCCATGTCGCGCCCGCCGCTCAATACGCGTTCCAGGTAAGTCGGGAGCTGGACCATCGAGCGCATCAGCGCATCGAGGCCTTCAGCCAGATGACGCTTCTCGTCGAAGTTCTCGACCAGGTAATTGACGACCTGGCCCATTTCCTCGGCGAGCAGCGCTGCGCCATAGACTTCGGAGACGCGCAATGCGCCATGCACGGCGTGCAGATGCTCGCCGCAGCGACGCAGCAGTGCGACGTTGTCCTGCTGATCGCCGAACGTTTCGAGAGCGGCACGGGCTTCGTTGAGCTCCGTGTTCAGCTCGCGCGCGACGATATGCAGTGTTTGCGAGGACAGCTCGGCCATGAGTCAGCGTGTTCCCGTCAGTTCTCGGCAGTTCATCAGCGGCTCAGGCCGCTGACCTTCTTCGGCGGCGGCGTGGCCGTAATGACCGGCGCGACCGGCGCAACCTTGCGACCCGGATCGGCCAGCAATTCGGTGCCTCCCGAGGCGACGTCCGGCAGGCGGAAGCCCGAGACGGACTTACGCAGCTGCGAGGACAGCTCCGCCAGCTTGCCGACGGAGTTGGAGGTCGCCGCCGAGTTCTCGGCGGTGTGAGAGCTGATCTCACGCAATGCATTCATGTTGCGGGCGATGTTCTGCGCAGCCGAGGCCTGCTGGCGCGAGCTCGCCGAAATGTTCTGCACCAGGCTCGCGATCTGGTTCGACACCTGCTCGATCTCTTCCAGCGCGGCGCCCGCGTTCTCGGCGAGCAGCGCCCCACCGACCACGTCCGTCGTGCTGCGCTCCATCGAGACGACAGCTTCGTTCGTATCGGCCTGAATCGTGCGCACGAGCACTTCGATCTGCTTCGTCGCGTTCGCGGCGCGCTCCGCGAGGCGCTGCACTTCGTCGGCGACGACCGCGAAGCCGCGGCCCGCTTCGCCGGCCATCGAGGCCTGGATCGATGCGTTGAGCGCGAGGATGTTCGTCTGCTCGGCAATGTCGTTGATGAGCTCGACGATATTGCCGATCTCCTGCGAGCTCTCGCCCAGGCGCTTGATGCGCTTCGACGTTTCCTGAATCGTTTCGCGGATCGCGTTCATGCCGTCGATGGTGCGACGCACGGCATCGCCGCCCTTGTGAGCGACGTCCACCGAGTGCCGCGCGACGTCTGCTGAACGTTCGGCGTTGCCGGACACTTCTTCGGTCGAACCTGCCATTGCGGCGACGGATTCGGACGCCAGGGCGATCTGCCGGGACTGCGCGACCGCTGCTTTGGCCAGCTGGCCGGCGGAGTTCTGGGTCTGTTTCACCGAGCCGTCGAGCGTGATGGCCGAGTCGTTGATCGTCGCCACGAGTTCGCGCAGCGCTTCGATGGCGTAGTTGATCGAGTCAGCGATCGCTCCGGTGATGTCTTCCGTCACCGTTGCCTGCACGGTCAGGTCGCCGTCCGCCAGGCTCGATAGTTCGTCGAGGAGGCGCAGAATCGCTTCCTGGTTGCGTTCGTTCTTGTTGGCCTGCATCTCGACCGTCTTGCGGATGTTGCCGCCCGTGGCGAACAGCAGCGCGAGTACGCCGAGCGCCAGCGCGGCTACAGCGAGCAGCGCGAGCGGCAGCACCTTGCTGCCGAGAACACCGTCAGCGGCGCCCGGCATGCCGATGCGGTCCTGGAAGTGCGAATAGATCTTGTCGGCGTGAGTCGCAATCGCGATGCCCGACTCACGGGCGAGGCGAACGCGTTCGGCAGATGTGATGGCGGTGCGCACCTGTTCGCTCAGCTGTGAGTACAGCGTACTCATCGCCTTCAGGCGCGCCTCAGCGTCGGCGCCAGTAACTTTCGTAAGGCCGAGCCCGGCATCTTCTCCGCCGAGACCGCCAACCACCTGCCCCATGTAATCGATACCGTCCGCAAGACGGCGCGCAATGAGCGATGCGTCGCCCACCCCGCCCGCCAGCGCTTCCATGTCCTGCTGCAGACGCAAACCCGTGAGCTCGAATCGCTCGATGTGCCGCGTCATTCCTTCGACGCCGGACGAACCCAGTGCACCGACGACGTTGCCCATCGCCTGCAACAGCTGCGGCACCAGGGCGCGCACGTCCGTGGCGGATTTCTGGACAGCCAGCGTCGCTTCACGCGAGGAGAGAATGGTCTGGGCCGATTTCTGCAGTTCCTGCGACGGCCCGAAATCCTTCGCTTCCGGCCCGGCGGTCTCGACGAGCTTCGAATAGCGATCGAGTGCCTTGCCGAGCGCATCGAAGGCGTCGGCCTTGCCGGACAGAGCGCCCATCGCGAGCGACGGAATCTTCTGCGACAGCGCGACGACTTCGTTGATCTGGCGAACCTGTTCCGCGCCCTGCCCCGCATCGCGATTCGCGAACAGCAGGAGCCCGACCGCGACGCCGATACAGACCAGCGCGATGGTCAGCAGCAGCGGCAGGAACCGCACGCCGTACATCTTGTTGGCGTTAGCGTCGGCCATGTGCGCGCCCTGCATTCAGCACCGACGCGTCAGCGACAGCGTCAGCCGGAATGCCCTTGTTGTTATCCACGACCGTTTTCATAGCGATGATGGCAGTGCTCAAGAGGCAGCTGCCTGCAGGAAGTCGGAACTCTCTAGCAAACTACGCAAACTGAAAACCGGCCAGCTCTCGTTGCCGCGGCGGAAGGCGCCCGCGAGGTACCGTTCGCAACGGATGATGGTCGGCGGCACGGTGGTGCCGAATTCGTTATCGGCGAAGCGACGAAAACCCTGAACCTCATCGACCAGCAATCCGGCCGGCACTTCGCGGTGGTTCGCCACCAGCACGCGGGACCCGCGGCCGATGTTGGTGATACCGCCGCCCAGGAAGGCCCGCAGGTCGACGATCGGCAGCAACTGGCCGCGGACGTTCGCGAGCCCGCGGATCCAGGGCTTTGCCCCAGGGACGCGCGTGACCACCGAAGGAAACCCGAGCACTTCGCGCGTCTCTTCGCGTGCGACCAGAAAATTCTCCGCGCTGACGCGGAAGGCGACGCCGACCCACTCGCGTTCGTTGGCGGCGTCGCGTCCCTGTCCGGCGAGCGCCAGTCGCGCCAGACGCTCGAGCTCGCGCAGCAGCTCGAACGGCTTGTCGCGCAACGAGCGGAGCGTTGCGACGGTGACGGGCGCGTTGGCGACGTTCGCGTTCATTTCAATCGGCCAGCGCGGCCTGCGCCTTCTCGATCAGCTTGTCCATCGACACGGGCTTCACGAGATAGTCCACCGCACCCTGGCGCATGCCCCAGATGCGATCGGTTTCCTGATCCTTCGACGTCACCATGATGACGGGGATCGACTTGGTGTCGGGATCGGACGCGAGCTTGCGCGTCGCCTGGAAGCCGTTCACGCCGGGCATGACGACGTCCATGAAGATCAGATCCGGCTTCATGGCCTTGGCTTTGCGGATCGCTTCGGCGCCATCGCCCGCGGAGGCCGTCTGGTAGCCGTGGCTTTCCAGCGCCTTCTGCATGACGTGAACTTCCGTTGGCGAATCATCGACGATGAGGATCAGGGACATACCTCGCTCCGACCTTGCTGCGACTGCCTGCCCGCGCATCTGCCCTTACCGTACCACCTGGCCGACGTGGGTCTCGATCGCGCTCAGCAGTTCATCCTTGGTGAAGGGCTTCGTCAGATAGTGCTCCGATCCCACGATGCGGCCACGAGCACGGTCGAAGAGACCATCCTTGCTCGACAGCATGATGACGGGGATCGATCGGAACACCTTGTTGTGCTTGATCAGCGAACAGGTCTGATAGCCGTCGAGGCGCGGCATCATGATGTCCACGAAGACGATGTCGGGCTGATGATCGGCGATCTTCGACAGCGCGTCGAACCCGTCGACCGCCGTGAAGACTTCGCAGCCTTCCTTGGTGAGCAGGGTTTCAGCCGTCCGGCGGATCGTCTTGCTGTCGTCGATGACCAGCACTTTCAGACCGGCGAGCCGCGGCTCGTTCGTTGCCAGGTTTTCCATCGCTTTCCTCGTTGGCCTCGCGCGCAGTGCGTGTCCCGGGCCATGGCTCTCCCGCGGTACCGCGGGAAAAATCTCGTGCAATGAACGGGACTTGCGTGACGGGGCAAACTTTTAACATATTGGTTACGGCCCTGCCATTGGCCGCGTTCTTATAGTATGAAGCCCGTCACACGCATCTCTCGCAGACGTGATGGTCATCACGTCTGCACGCGCCGTTGACGGTTGGCCGTTGACAACCTCATTCAGGATTCGCCGCATGCCTTCACCCGCCATCCGCCTTCTCGTCGTCATGGATCCGATCGATTCGATCAAGCCGGCGAAGGACACTACCCTCGCCATGCTGCTCGCGGCGCAGAAACGCGGCTGGGAACTCTGGTATGCGCAGCAGCAAGACCTGTGGCTGCGCGACGGCGTCGCGATGGGAAGTCTGCGGCGCGTCACCGTCCGGGACGACCTGAAGGACTGGTTCGATCTGGGCGAGGCGCAGACCGCGGCGCTTGCGACATTCGACACGATCCTGATGCGCAAGGACCCGCCGTTCGACATGGAGTACATCTACACGACGTACATCCTGGAACGCGCCGAGGAGCAGGGCGCACTCGTAGTGAATCGCCCGCAGGGACTGCGCGACATGAACGAGAAGGTCTACACGGCCTGGTTTCCGCAATGCTGTGCACCGACGCTCATCACCCGGAACATGGCCGACATGCATGCGTTCGTTCGCGAGCACGGCCGGGCCGTCTGCAAGCCGCTGCACGGCATGGGCGGCCGTTCGATCTTCGTCATCGACCAGGGCGACAAGAACGCGAACGTCATCTTCGAGAACCAGACGGACTACGGATCGCGCTACGCGATCGTGCAGAAATACATTCCCGACATCGTGACCACCGGTGACACCCGGGTCCTCGTCATCGACGGCGAACCCGCTCCCTACGCGCTCGCCCGCATCCCCACCGAGCACGACAATCGCGGCAACCTCGCCGCGGGCGCACGCGGCCAGGGAAGAGAACTGCGGGACCGCGATCGCTGGCTCGTCAGCCAGATCGGACCGACCCTGAAGCAGCGCGGCATGCTGTTCGTCGGCCTCGATGTCATCGGCGACTACGTCACCGAGATCAACGTCACGAGTCCAACCGGCGTGCGCGAACTCGACAAACAATTCAAGACGGAACTCTCTGGCCTGCTCATGGATGCGATAGAGAAGCGGTTGGCGGTTGGCGGTTAGCGGAAAGAGGAAGCGGTTAGCGGTTGGCGGTTGGCGGTTGGTTCAGAATCAGAACAAGCGCATGCTCCGCACTCTTGCTAACCGCTAACCGCCAACCGCTTCTCCGTGAGTTCTCAAGCCGAATCCATCCTGTCCTCCGCCGATGACAACGAGGGCGTTGCGCCGGTCAAGGATCGCCTGACGACGACGCTGTTCCTGGCGGCGCTCTTTCACGGCATCGTCATTCTCGGGGTGACCTTCGCGGTGCCGCACGTGCTGCAGGGGCCGCCGCCGACGCTCGAAGTGCTTCTGCTGACCGGGGCCGATACGCAGGCCGCCGACAACCTGAGCGCGCAATACCTCGCGCAGCGCAATCAGCAGGGGACCGGCACGACGGATGATGCAGTGCGACCGGCGAACCCGGCATCGTCGAGCCTGCCGCTCCAGCAGGAGGGCCTGCCCGATGGGACCGGCAGCGAGTATCGGGAAGCCACCACCGGTCAGAAATCCACCGAGTTCGTGTCCAGCCGGTCTGACCGCAGCGAAGTCTCGTATCGCAGCGGCGAGGACACCCCGGCGCAGCGTGCCGAATCGCCGCTCGCGCTGGCACCCACCGCGCCGAGCCCGATCGCCACCAATGCGACGGACACGAGCCTGCGCCTTCGCGGCAGGCAGGACGGTCGCTACGAGGTGATTCCCAATACGCGCCAGTCGGTGATCGCGCCCTATCTCGATGCCTGGCGCCGGAAAGTCGAGCGCCTGGGCACGATGAACTTCCCCCAGATCGCACGCAGCGCGAAAGCGACCGCCAATCCCGTCCTCGAAGTTGCGATCAAGGCGGACGGCAGCCTCGGCGAGATCATCGTCCGCCGCTCCAGCGGCCGGAAGGAACTCGACCAGGCGGCGCTGTCGATCCTGCGCCTCGCCTCGCCGTTCGATCCCTTCCCCACCGACCTGCGCAAGAAGTACGACGAACTGCGGTTTGCGTACGAGTGGCAGTTCCTGGAGGGCGGCGGAGGCGGAAAGGTATCGGCGTCGTCGGATTACGCGGGGCAGGCGCCGCAGACGCCGTGATCGATGCCTCGTCACTCCCGCGAAAGCGGGAGGTCATTCCGGAGTCGGTGGATTACAGGGTTATGTCTTCCGTGCTCATGTGACCCGGATGGATTCCCGCCTTCGCGGGAATGACGGATGTCCCGTCCGGGCCTTGAAGCCCGCGGCCCCCCCGCCCGATACTTACCCCATGTCCGGCGGCGACTCCCTGACCAACCAGTTCCTCATCGCGATGCCCGCGATGACGGACACCAATTTCTTCCAGACCGTCACCTATATCTGGGAGCACAACGCGGACGGCGCGCTGGGGATCGTCATCAACCGCCCACTGCAGATGAAACTCGCCGAGGTGTTCGAGCAACTGAAGATGCCGACGCCGACCGAGTCCGTCGGCAGGCAATCGGTGCTGCAGGGAGGCCCGGTGCAGACGGACCGAGGGTTCGTCCTGCACCACATCGGCGGCAACTGGGAGCATACGCGCCAGATTTCTTCGCGTATCCAGGTGACCACCTCGCCTGACATTCTCGATGCCATGGCGAGGGGCAACGGTCCGGACACGGCGCTGGTCGCGCTCGGATATGCCGGATGGGCGCCTGGCCAGCTGGAAACCGAGCTGGCCCAGAACGCGTGGCTGACCGTGCCGGCGGACGAGAAGATCATTTTCGACACGCCTTTCGAGCAACGCTGGCACGCGGCGGGCCGCCTCCTCGGCATCGACCTGGGCACCATCAGCCTGACCGCCGGGCACGCATGATGGCCGACCCGGCAAAGGGTCCGCCGCAGCCACAACTGATCCTGTCATTCGATTACGGCACCCGCCGCATCGGCGTTGCGAGCGGCGATACGCTGACCCGCACGGCCCGCGCATTGACCACCCTGACCTGCACGGGACAGGTGCCCTGGTCCGCGATCGGCAAGCTCATCGACGAATATCGTCCCGCCCGGCTCGTGGTGGGCCTCCCCTATAATATGGACGGCACGCCGACGGCCCTGACCGACGCATCGCGAGCCTTCGCAAACGACCTCACGACCCGCTACCGACTCCCCGTCGCCCTGGTGGACGAACGCCTGAGCTCGCGCGAAGCCGAAGCGCAGCTGCGCAATGCCCGGGCCCAGGGACTGAAGCGGCGCCGAGTGACTCACGGCGACGTCGACATGACGGCGGCAAAGGTGCTGCTGGAACGATGGTTCGACGATCCGTCGTCGGCGCAGTGACTTTGGGACGTTTCACACGGAGTTCACGGAGAGCACGGAGTTCGGAACGAGAACCCGTGCCCTCTCGATCTCCGTGAACTCCGTGAGCTCCGTGTGAAACTCCTCTCTTGAGGTGAGACAAATTGACCACTGACGTAAGTGCAAAAATGCAGCGCGACAGCGAAGGCCGCCTCCGGCATCTGATAACGCTGGAAGGCATGAGCCGCGATGAGCTGACCGCGCTGCTCGACCTGGCGCAGTTCTACGTGCGCTCTCCGGGCGATCTGCCCGCTCGCGACCAGACGCTGTCGGGCCACACGGTCGCCAATCTCTTCTTCGAGCCCAGTACGCGTACGCGGGTGTCCTTCGAACTCGCGGCGCAACGTCTCGGCGCGGACGTCGTCAACCTCGACATGCAGACTTCGTCGCGCGTGAAGGGTGAAACCGTCCTCGACACGATCTACACGCTGCAGGCAATGCACGCCGACATCCTGATCATGCGCGATGCCGAGCCCGGCCTGCCGGCGCACGTCGCCAACTTCGTCGCGCCTAACGTTTGCATCCTGAACGCGGGCGAGGCGCACCTGTCGCATCCGACGCAGGGCCTGCTCGACGCGCTGACGATCCGCCAGCACAAGCCGGATTTCAGCAAGCTGAAAGTGCTGATCGCCGGCGACATCTCGCATTCGCGCGTCGCTCGCTCAGCCTGGCACGCACTCACGACGCTGGGCGTCGGCGAACTGCGCATCGCAGCGCCGGACGACCTGATGCCGAAGGCAAGCGAGTTCGCAGGCGCGAAGCGCTTCGACGACATCGACAAAGCCATCGCGGGCACCGATGTGATCATGGCGCTGCGTATCCAGCGCGAACGGATGAGCAGCGCACAGATTCCCGATGAGGCGACCTATCACCGCGCGTTCGGCATCACTGTCGACCGATTGAAGAAGGCCAACCAGGGCGCGATCGTCATGCATCCGGGCCCGATGAATCGCGACGTCGAGATCGCAAGCTCAGTCGCCGACGGCCCGCAGTCCGTGATCCAGCAACAAGTCACCAATGGCGTCGCCGTACGCATGGCCGTCCTCGCGACAGTCGTGCGCAACGTCCAGTCACGCCGGAAACTGAAATGACGGACGAGAATGAAGAACTCCACGGGGGGCACGGGGAACACGGGGGCCGGAAGGTCTGCGCTTCAGTCGTGACTTCATCCAGCTTTACCCTTCATCCGAGTCCTGAAATCTCTTCCCCGTGATCCCCCTGTACCCCGTGGAAAATCCGATTCTCTCTCCATGACCCATACAGACAAATCTCACCGCGGCACGATCTTTGTCGAAGACGCCGAAGTCATCGCGCAGGACGCTTTCGAAGCGAGCCAGTTCATCCTGAAGCTCAAGGCGCCGAAGTGCGCTGCGGCCGCGAAACCGGGCGCCTTCGTGCACCTGAGCTGCGATGAGTCGCTGCCGATGCGGCGACCGCTGTCGATCATGCGCGTCGATGCGGGCCGCGGCACGATCGAAGTCCTCTACAAGATCGTCGGTCCGGGCCTGCAGTTGCTCTCGGGCAAGAAGGCGGGCGATCGCATCAGCGCGCTGGGTCCGATCGGCAATGGTTTCGTTCCTCATCGTGAACGTCCGCGCACGCTGCTCGTCGGTGGCGGTGTCGGCATCCCGCCAATGGTGTTCCTCACGGAGGCTCTGCGTGAACGCGATGATGCGGACTGGAAACCGCTGGTCCTGATGGGATCGGAAGTGCCCTTCCCCTTCCGCGCGCGCCCTTCGACGATCCTCGTGCCCGGGATGCCGGAAGGCGCGATCGCGTGCATGCCGATGCTCGATGAGTGGGGGGTTCCGAGCCGGCTCGCGAGCCTCGCTGGCTACGCGGGCTGCTACGACGGCTACGTCACCGACTTGGCAGCAGCCTGGCTGAGTTCTCTGGATCAGACAGCACTCGACGAAGTGGGGATGTTTGCTTGCGGACCCACGCCGATGCTGAAGGCGGCAGCGGCCGTTGCGCGACGCTTCGGCATCCCCTGCCAGGTTTCGCTCGAAGAGTTCATGGCGTGCGCCGTTGGCGGCTGCGCCGGTTGCGGAGTGAAGGTCACGACACCGGATGGGCCCGCGATGAAGCGTGTGTGTGTCGACGGGCCGGTGTTTGATGCGCAGGCGGTTTTCGCGGCGTGATCGTCATTCCCGCGAAAGCGGGAATCCATCTGGAGTTCGAGAGAAGATGGACACCCGCGTGCGCGGGTGTGACGGAAGCTACAACCCGCTGACTTTCTGCGCTGCATCGCTCTTCGCAAGCCTCGGCGCTTCCTCACCCAGACCGACCGTTCGAAGGATCTTCTGAAACTCCGGCTCCTGCCGTACGCGATGCAGGCGCGGATCGACACGGGCCCAGATCAGATAGTCATCGTGCGCGCTCACCGCCGCATTCAACTGCGCGAGCGCCGCCTCACGTTCGTTCAGGCCGAGATGAACCAGCGCCAGCATGTACGCTGAGACAGGCCGCTGCGCCGCTTCGTACTTCAGCGAAGACAGCACGTCGCGAGCTTCCTTCGTACGACCAGCCATCCCGTAGGCATAGCCCAGGGACGCGTAGCTGGAATCACGACCGAAGCGCTTCTGCGCGTCCTCGTACAGCGAGATGCCGTTCTCGAGATCACCGCTCAGCGTCTTGAGCAATGCCAGATTGTTGTTGGCGAAGGCGAACGTGGGATCGAGCTCGAGCACGCCGCGAAGAATGTTCTCGGCTTCCTGATAGCGACCGCTCAGCATGTCGGGGGCAGCAGAACTCGCGTAGATGATCATCGACAGCGGATCGAGCTCGCGTGCGCGTCGATATTCTTCGCGCGCCTCGCCGAAACGCCCTGCCCACTGCAGCATGTTCGCGAACTGAAGGTGGGCTGCGGCATCGTTCGGCTCGAGCCTCAGGGCCCGGCGGAACAGATGCTCCGCATCGCTCCAGTTCCAGTCGTACTGATACGCGATGCTGCCGAGCACAGCGTGAGCGCCCGCCACTGTGGAATCCAGCTCGATCGCGCGATTGGCGGCGGCGCGCGCCAGCGGCACGACTTCGCCTGCCGACGAATTCGACCAATAGCTGCGCAATAGATGAGCCTGCGCGAGCGCCGCGTGGAGCCGCGCATCGTCGGGATCCGCGTTGATCGCTTGCTGAAAACGCTCGACAGCAAGCGTCACCGATTCCGGCGTGCGCCGATTCAGGAGATGCTGCCCCTCCAGGTACAGACGGTGCGCAAACGGATCGAGGGCAGCATCGCCGGCGGCTGCCATGCGGCGCACCGCCTCGTCCGCATCGATACCCGTCAGCACACCTGCGACCAGCGCCTGCTCGATCTGCATGTCATCCGCACTGACTGGCCCCGCGTACTCATCGGACCAGAGCACTCGCGCATCGCGCGTGTGAACCACGCGAACTGCAACACGCAACCGCTCGTCCGCTTGTCGTACGCTGCCTTGAACGATGGCTTCGACGCCAAGCCGGCGACCGGCTTCGATGGGATCGATATCCGGCCGCAATGCGTACACCGATCCGCGCGCGATGACTTTCAGATCGGGAGCACGGGCCAGCGAAGTGATCAGTGCCTCGGACAGGCCGTCGACCACGATCTGCTGCGTCGGGTCACCCGTCAGATTCGCCAGCGGCAGGACGGCGATGGAATTCACCCGGGCCGCGCCCGAGTTCGACACCTGGAACCAGGAAACGCCCGCGAGCAGCGTCAGCACGAGCGTCGCTGCCACTGCCATCCAGTGACGCCGCTTCGGCGGCAGGACCGCATCGATCGGAGGCAGCGGAATCGTTTCAGTCAGCGCTGAAACGCTGGGCGACTCGATGGGCAGTGGTGTCGCGATGAGCCGATAGCCGCGGCCCCGGACGGTCTGCAGGATTCGTGGCGCCTTCGGATCGTCGCCCAGCGCCTGCCGCAACTGCACGACGGCGCGCGAGATGACCTCATCGACCACGACCCTTCCCGACCAGACGGTTTCCATCAGCGTGTCGCGCGAAACGGTTTTCTGGGGACGCTGCGCGAGCACGCACAGCACTTCCATCGTTCGCGGCTCGAGCTGGATGACGGCATCCGCTTGTCGCAATTGATTGAGGCCGGGGTCGACGACCCATTCGCTCAGACGAAAGGACGACATCTCCGCCGCGGTCAGCCACGTGTCCCCTGTCGTCTGGCGCCGGATTATCGAATCCTTATCCATTCCTTCTCCTTCCCTCAGGCACGAAGTCGTCGCCTGCCCGCAAAGTCAGCCCATCTGGCCCGAGGGCGCTTTGGACCGATCGCTTCGCGGTCGGGAATGCGGAATTGAAGCTCATGCGATTGACCGATCATGAACCCGGTGATGTGCGCGCGCTACCGCGCACAGGGGCTATCAGACAGCCGCGCTCCACTGCGAACAACCTCCCTTTCGTCTCATGCGTTGCTGCGCTGCTGCTCTGCGGCTGCGTGAGCCCGAAGGTTCCTGACCTGGATGAACCCCAGGCTGCCGCACCCGCACCTGCAGCATTGCCCGCTGCGCCCTCGGAACCGCCCCAGGCGAGTGCATTGAGCTACGGCATGGTGACCTCGCAGGTCCGCAAGGGTCAGACGACGCAGCTCGACCTCGTCCAGCTCTTCGGCTCCCCCAACATTTCTTCCTACGACTCCGCCGGCATCGAGACCTGGGTGTACGAACGCACGGTCACGCAGACCGACATCCAGACCAACAGCCGAGCTGTCCAGGGCGCGGCGAACCTCAGTGTGTTCTTCAACTTCGGCCAGGCGGGCGGCGGTGTTTCCGGCGAACGGGCGGCGGTGTCCTCGACGGCCACGACTTCCGTGCGCTCGATCACCGTGATCGTGAAGTTCGCCGCAAACCGCACGGTGTCGGACTACTCCGTGCGGGCGAGCTACTTCTGATGACAGGTCACTTCCCTATGAAAATCGCGGCGTTGATGTGTTTGATCGCAGCAACTGGCCTGAGCGGCTGCGGCATGGGACTCGGTCGCAATCCCGACATGGCGGAGCTCATGCGTTCCCAGGAAGCCATGCGGGCGAACATGGGCGATCCGGAAGCCATGATGGCCAAAGCCCAGCTCATGCAGGAGGTCATGAACAACCCGGACCTGCCCGCCTGGCACGACCAGCGCGAGAAGATGTCCATGGCGATCGGCGACCGGCAGTTCGAACAGAATTTCGAACGCGTCTTCGATTCGATGACTGTCGCGCTTGCCTCGCTCGGCTGTCGCGTCAACAACATGGAGCGCGCGTCGGGCTACATCACGGCGTCGATTCCCGAACTTCCGCCGACGCAGCTCGAGTCGCTGCAGCAGGAAGGCCTGCGGCAGTACGCCGTCGCCAAAGGCTACAGCGCCGACATCTTCGACAAGAAAGCCGGTCCCTACGACATCGATCCGAACGCGATGATGTCGCGCTACATGTCGGGACTCACGCTCTCGATGGTGAAGCAGACGCCGACGCTCACGAAGGTGAAGCTGCGATTCGACAACGTCTACTACCCGGGCCTCGTCGATCAGTACTACGCAGTCGTTTGGCGAGCCGTCGACAAGCAGATGTTCCTCGACAAAGGGCTCGACTGACTTGGCTGCCAACGCCAACGATCTCATCGGGCAGACGCTCGGCCCGTACACGATCACTGCCCGGCTCGGCGGCGGCGGCATGGCGGACGTCTATCGGGCGGAGCATCGCAACCTGCGGGTCGACCGCGCACTGAAGGTCATCCGCCCCGATCTCGTCAGCGCCGAAGACTTCCGCGCGCGCTTCCTGCAGGAAGCGCAGGCCGTGGCATCGCTGCGCCATCCGAACATCGTGCAGGTGCACGACTTCGGCGTCGAACGCGACGTGTGCTTCATGGTCATGGAGTTCATCGAGGGCAGCGATCTCAAGAAGATCATGCTTCGTGAGACCCGCATCCGCCCGATCAGCCGGGCAGTCGAACTGTTGCTGCAGGTTGCCGATGCATTGCAGTACGCGCACTCGCGGGGCGTCGTTCATCGGGACATCAAGCCCGAGAACATCATGATCTCGACGGCCGCGCAGCCGATCCTGACGGACTTCGGCATCGCGAGACTCATGCGCGAGGGAACGAGACTCACGCAAACAGGTGCGGCGCTGGGAACGCCCGCGTACATGGCGCCGGAACAGGCGCTGGGTGCCGAGGAGATCGGCCCGGCGACGGACATCTACGCGCTCTGCGTCGCACTGTACGAGATGCTGACCGGGCGCGTTCCCTTCACAGCGCCGACGCCCGTGGCGCTGGTGATGAAGACGATCCAGGAGCCTCTGCCGCCGCCGCAAAGCATCTGCCCTGATATCGGCGACGCGATCCAGAAAGTCATCTTGAAGGGAACGGCCAAACGCGCCGAAGAACGCTACGACTCGATGACGCGGCTGCAGCATGCGCTCCGGGATGCCCTCGATCGCGACGAGGCAAGCGAACGACCGACGCTCGGCCGCCCGTCTGTCCGCGCTATGACGACGATCCTGAGCCCGCAGCCCAAGGCAACGCCCGCCGTATTGGCACTCGCCGGCGCCATCGTCGCTGCAGCGGCACTGAGTACAACGGCCTATTGGGCTTTTCGAGATCGCCCCACCCCCGAACTTGCGGAGGCCACACCGATCCCGACGCCTGCACCTCAAGCCCAGCAACCCACTGCGGCGCAGATCGCGGCGAGCGTGCATCAGGAGCGCGCGACGGAACCAGCAACAGCAGATGTCCGGCCGGCCTCCTCCGAGCTGCAGCGCCCGCCGCAACCTGCGGTCATCGAGCCGTCGCATGAATTGCGACGCGTCGCCGCAAAGACGGTGACACCGCCTCTGTCACTCGACGTCGCACCGACCAGCAGTCCGGCAGCGGCCGAGACGAGCTCCGTTCGTTCCGAGCCTGTCGCTCAATGCTCCGCGGACGAAGTCTGCAAAGGCGTAACGACCCAATCCGACCTGTTGAAGCGCTTCGGCGGGCCGAACCTGACGACCCAGGACGAAGCCGGCCGCGAAACCTGGATCTACGAACGCTCGACGACCCAGACCGACGTCCGCGCCAACAGCCGCTCGGCCCAGAGCGCAGCGCAACTGGGCCTGTTCTTCTCGTCGGTGTCGCTGGGAGGCTCGGTCGAAGCGGGCAAGTCGGCCGGTTCGCTGCAATCATCGACCGCAATCCGGGCGATCACGGTGATCGTGAAGTTTGGCCCAGACAGGAAGGTGGTGGACTATGAGGCGAGGGAGACGAGATTTTGAAGAAGCGAGGAAGCCGTGAGCTGCGAGCTTCATCGCTCACCGCTATCCAAAGTTGATCTTCGCTTCCAGGTTCGTCCGCGAATCCGCGTACGTCAGTGCATCTTCCATCGTGATGCGGCCCGCTTTGTAGAGTTCGTAGAGCGCGGTGTCGAAGTGCTGCATGCCCTTCTCGCTGCTCGTGCGCAGTGCTTCCTTTGCACCGATGACGTCGCCCTTCTTGATCAGTTCCTGCACGTGCGGGGTGTTGATCAGCAGTTCGACGGCTGCGACGCGGCGCTTGTTCTTTCCCGGCACCAGGCGCTGCGCAATGATGGCGCGCAGGTACTGTGAGATGTCGAGGAAGATCTGGGTGTGCTGGTCCAGCGGGAACATGTTGATGATGCGGTCCAGCGTTTCCGCCGCATTGTTCGCGTGGAGCGTGGCGAGCACGAGGTGACCGGTACCGGCCAGCATGATCGCGGACTCCATGGTTTCGCGATCGCGGATCTCACCGATCAGCAGCATATCGGGCGCGGCGCGCATCGCACTCTTGAGCGCACGAGCGTAAGACTTCGTATCGAGGCCGACTTCGCGCTGGTTGATGATCGACTTCTTGTTCGAATGCAGGAACTCGATCGGATCTTCGATCGTGATGATGTGGTCCGACGAGTTTTCGTTGCGGTAGTTGATCATCGACGCGAGCGTCGTCGACTTGCCCGAACCCGTGGCGCCGACCATCAGCAGCAGGCCGCGCTTCATCATCACCAGGTCCTTCAGGATGTCCGGCAGACCGAGGTCGTCGAGACGCGGCATGTCGGCGGTGATGTAACGCAGCACCATCGCCGGATTGCCGCGCTGGTGGAAAACGTTGACGCGGAAGCGGCCCAGGCCGGGCTCGGAGATCGCGAAATCGATCTCGAGCTCTTCGTTGAACGCCTCGATCTGGTCCTGCGTCATGAGGCCATACGCAGCCTGGCGCACGACTTCGGGCGTCAGCATCTGCTTGTTCACCGGAAAGATCTGGCCTTCGATCTTGATCTTGATCGGCGCATAGGACGTGAAGAACAGGTCCGACGCCCGCTTGTCGACCATGAGCTTGAACAGCGGCTTGGTATTGAGTACGACCGGCCGCTCCTCGCTGCCGGTGTTGTCCGCACTGTCCATCGCTTCGCTATCTACTGCCATAAATCCTCGCGAAGTGAACAGCGGTTAGCGGTTGGCGGTTAGCCGGAGCCTTCGGCTCTGACTATCCGCTAACCGCCAACCGCCAACCGCTTCATCTCCCAAACGTATGATCGGTCTCGTCTTCCATGATGCGCAGGCTGCTGCCCGCTTCGTCCGAAACTTTCATCTCGCGCTTGCTCTCGAGCTTGATGCGCAGGCGCACTTCGTTCTTCGAGTCCGCGTTTCGCAGCGCGTCCTCGTACGAAATCATGCCGCCCTCGTAGAGCTCGAACAGCGACTGGTCGAATGTCTTCATGCCGAGCCGGTTCGACTTCGACATGACCTCCTTGATGGCCGCCACTTCGCCCTTGAAGATCAGGTCGGCGATCAGCGGCGAGTTCAGCATGATCTCCATCGCCGCGATGCGGCCCGCACCCGCTTCGCGCGGAATGAGGCGCTGCGAAATCAATGCACGCGTGTTCAGCGAGAGATCCATCAGGAGCTGCTCGCGACGCTCCTCGGGGAAGAAGTTGATGATACGGTCGAGCGCCTGGTTGGCGCTGTTGGCGTGCAGGGTTGCCAGCACCAGGTGGCCGGTTTCGGCGAACTGGATGCCGTATTCCATCGTGTCGCGGTCACGGATTTCGCCGATCAGGATCACGTCGGGCGCCTGGCGCAGCGTGTTCTTGAGTGCCATGTGCCAGGACTCGGTATCCACACCGACTTCGCGGTGCGTGATCACGCAGCCCTTGTGATCGTGGACGTATTCGACCGGATCTTCGATGGTGATGATGTGGCCGCGTGTCTTTTCATTGCGGTAGTTCAGCATTGCCGCGAGCGACGTCGACTTGCCCGAGCCCGTGCCGCCCACGAGAATGCACAGGCCGCGCTTGGTCATCACGACGTCTTTCAGGATCGGCGGCAGCAGCATCTCTTCGAGCGTCGGGATCTTCGCGTTGATCGTACGGACCACGCAGCCGATCAGGCCCTGCTGCACGAAGGCGCTGACGCGGAAGCGACCGATGCCGGCCGGCGCGATCGCGAAGTTACATTCCTTGCTGGCGTCGAACTCGCGCGTCTGCTTGTCGTTCATGATCGAACGCACGAGCACGGCGCTCTGCTCCGGCGTGAGCACGCGCTCGGACTGCGGCCGGATCTCGCCGTCGACCTTGATGGCCGGCGGAAACCCCGACGTGATGAACAGGTCGGAGCCCTTGCGCTCGACGAGGCGCTTGAGCAGGTCCTGCATCAGTTTTATGGCTTGTTCGCGTTCCATTCTCCGCTCCTGCTAGCTGCGAGCAACGAGCCGCGAGCCGCTAGCCAGAAAAAAACCTTGTGCTTCGCCTTCCGGCTCGTCGCTCATCGCTCGCCGCTCGTGGCGCGCACTACGTGCGCTCAGAAAGAATCCTTGTTCTGCGCCCTGAACCTCGCCTCTTCCTTCGAGATCGAGCCCTTCGACAACAGCTCCGACAGGCACTGATCCAGCGTCTGCATGCCTGACGACTGGCCGGTCTGGATGGCCGAGTACATCTGGGCGATCTTGCCTTCGCGGATCAGGTTCCGGATCGCGGGCGTGCCGATCATGATCTCGTGGGCGGCGACGCGGCCGCCGCCGACACGCTTCAGCAGGGTCTGCGAGATCACGGCGCGCAGCGATTCGGAAAGCATCGTCCGGACCATTTCCTTTTCCGCGGCCGGGAACACGTCGACGATACGGTCGATGGTCTTGGCGGCCGAGGTGGTGTGCAGGGTGCCGAACACCAGGTGGCCGGTTTCGGCGGCGGTCAGCGCCAGGCGCACGGTTTCGAGGTCGCGCATTTCGCCGACCAGCACGATGTCGGGGTCTTCACGCAGCGCCGATCGCAGCGCTTCCGAGAAGCCGAGCGTGTCGCGGTGCACTTCGCGCTGGTTCACCAGCGAGCGCTTGCTCTCGTGCACGAACTCGATCGGATCCTCGATCGTGATGATGTGATCGGGCTTGTTGTCGTTGATGTAGTTGATCATCGCCGCGAGCGTCGTCGACTTGCCCGAGCCGGTCGGGCCGGTCACGAGCACGAGGCCGCGCGGATGCATCGAGATGTCCTTGAAGATCTTCGGCGCGTTCAGGTCGTCGAGCGACATGATCAGCGACGGAATGGTCCGGAACACCGCGCCCGCGCCGCGATTCTGATTGAACGCATTGACGCGGAAGCGCGCGAGCTTGGGAATTTCGAACGAGAAATCGGTTTCGTAGAACTCTTCGTACGCCTTGCGCTGCTTGTCATTCATGATGTCGTACACCATGCTGTGCACTTCCTTGTGGGTCAGTGACGGCATGTTGATGCGCTTCATGTCGCCGTCGACACGAATCATCGGCGGTACGCCCGCGGACAGGTGCAGGTCCGACGCGTTGTTCTTGACGGCGAACGCCAGCAGCTGCGCGATATCAACGGGCATGAAGAGTTCCTTAAGTCGTGCGTGTACGCATGGCGGCGCAAAGCTGCTCGCAAACGACTCACCCGCTTGCAACGGGCTCGCAACCTGCGGCGACAAGCTGCGTCGAGTATAACGGAGCGGCCTCGCGCCAAATATGTTAACTAGTCCGCATTTTTCGGCCTGAGGACGCCCGGAACCCGAGGACTGGGGCCGCGACCATTCAGGCGCCGGATGAATCCATCGATGACCAGCAATGATCTGACGGGCCGGTTCACGGATGCGCGGAAGCGCATCGCATCCGCAGCGTCGCAATGGGGCCGATCCCCCGAATCCGTGCAGTTGGTCGCAATCAGCAAGGGCCATCCGGCGGACGCGATACGCACGGTCGCGACGGCGGGGCAGCGCGATTTCGGCGAAAACTACCTGCAGGAAGTCCTGCCCAAATTCGAGGCGCTGCGGGACCTGCCGCTCGTCTGGCATTTCACCGGCCAGATCCAGTCCAACAAGACACGCCCGATCGCAGAGCATTTCGCGTGGGTGCACACGGTGGATCGCGAAAAGATCGCTGCCCGGTTGAGCGAGCAGCGCCCAGCGGACGCCGCTCCTATTAATGTGTGTATCCAGGTGAGCCTGGAAGACGAGCCCGGCAAGGGGGGCGTTCCGGTCGCCGAGGTTGCCGCGCTCGCTGCGAAAATCGCAGTGATGCCGCGTCTGCGCCTGCGCGGCCTGATGGCTATCCCGCCGCCACGCGACACTTTCGGGGAACAGAAAGCGCTGTTCGATCGAATGAGCGCACTGCTTCGTGACCTCAATGACAAGGGGCTGCAGCTCGACACGCTGTCGATGGGAATGTCCGACGATCTGGAGGCCGCTGTCGCGGCCGGGTCCACACTCGTTCGGATCGGGACAGCCATCTTCGGCGAACGCAACCGGGGATGACTCGACGCGCCGATGCAGGGATGATTGGCGCGACGGTATCCGTCATCCTGGGCCCCATCTTCAATCATTCACATCCTCCCGCTCATGCCTCACACAATCTCTTTCATCGGCGGCGGCAACATGGCGCGCAGCCTGATCGGCGGACTCATTGCGCGGGGCCGCGATCCGAAGCGCATGGTGGTCGCGGATCCCATGCAGGCTCAACTCGATTCGCTGCATCAGCAGTTCGGTGTGCGCGGCACGACGAACAATCTCGAAGCGGCCACGGGCGCCGACGTCATCGTCCTCGCGGTGAAGCCGCAGGAGATGCGCAATGTCACTACCTCCCTCCTGCCCGCTCTCAAGAACCGTCCGCTCATCATCTCCGTGGCGGCCGGCATCCGCGCGGCAGATATCCATCGCTGGTCGGACGGCGCTCCGATCGTTCGCTGCATGCCGAACCGCCCCGCATTGCAGGGCTGCGGCATGACCGGACTCTTCGCCACGACTGATGTGTCACCCGAACACCGCCGCGTCGCGGCCGAACTGCTCAGCGCCGTCGGCAGGACGATCTGGGTGGAGCAGGAAGCGCAGATGGACATAGTCACCGCCGTATCCGGCAGCGGCCCGGCTTACTTCTTCCTGCTGATCGAGATGCTCGAAACGGCGGGCATTCAGCTCGGCCTGCCGCCGGACGTGAGCCGCCAGCTCGCAGTCGAAACCGCGTACGGCTCGGGCCGGATGGCACAGGAATCCCCTGAATCTCCCGCCGTCCTGCGCCAGCAGGTTACGTCGAAGGGCGGAACGACCGACGCCGCCCTGCGCGTTCTGGAGGCCGAAAACGTCCGTGCTATCTTTGCTGCCGCGATCGCCGCGGCCGCGCGACGATCGGCAGAGCTGGCGGATGAATTCGGCGGCACCGACAAAACCTGATACCCACTGACGAGTACGAACCCGATTCCCGTTGCTCCATGGAAGCGCTGATATTCATCGTCCGCACCCTGCTGCAGGTTCTCCTGGTCACGGTGTTCCTGCTTCGAGTCCTGCTGCCGCTCGCGCGCGCGGATTCGCGCAACCAGCTATCGCAGGCCGTGATCCGGCTGACCAATCCGCTGGTCATGCCACTGCGGCGGATCGTGCCGCCGATCGGCAAAGTCGACACGGCTTCGATCGTCGCGTTGATCCTGGTGCAGATGGCCGCGACGGCGACGTTGTGGCTGCTCGGCGCCTATCCCCGCATCTTCTCGGTTTCGCTGTTCCTGCAGATCGTGGTCCTGTCGCTCATCGGCACCATCCTGCTCTTCTATACGTATGCGCTGTTCCTCTACATCATCCTGAGCTGGATCGCGCCTGGAACGCCCAGCCCGGCCGCATCGCTCCTGCACAGCCTGTGCGAACCGTTGCTGCGACCGGTGCGGCGGCTGATTCCGCCGCTCGCGGGCATCGACTTCTCGGCGCTGTTCGTCATCATCGGGCTGCAGGCGCTGTACATCGCCATCAGCTGAGATGGCCGCGGTTTCCTGGCGCGGAACCGCGCTGATGCTCGAACTCCAGGTGCAACCTGGGGCCGCTCGCGACGAAATCGTCGGAGCGCACGGCGACCGATTGAAAGTGCGGATCACTGCCCCGCCCGTCGACGGGCGCGCCAATCAACATCTCATCCAGTGGCTTGCCGACGTCTTCGACGTGCCGCGCGCCCGCATCACGCTCGTTCGCGGTGCAACGGGCCGCAGCAAAACCCTCTGCATCGAATCCCCCGCAAGATTGCCGCCGCAGATCGGCGCTCCCCCGCGCGGGCACTGACCTTTTCGATTAAGGGTAATTACGTGTCGAAGCGACCCTGCCGCGCGAGGATGCCGTTGGTCTATAGTGCGCAGCAGTCGCGTCCGCTCATTCGCGAGGCTTCACACATGAACAGAACAAAGTGGAAGGGATCCAGCCTCGTCGGCTCACTGATGCTGGGAGCAGCGATGCTGCTCGGCGGCTGTTCGGACGCACCGGAAGGCCGCGCCCCGCCGGCGCAAGAGCTGAGCGAAACCTTTCGCGAATTCGGCAACTACGAAGTGCACTTCAACGCGCTTCGAACCGACACGCTCACGCCCGACATTGCCCGCTCGTACGGCATCCAGCGCGCTGCGAACCGCATCCTGCTCAACGTGACGCTGCTCCATAAGGACGCGGACCAGGCGCCGCGCAAGCCGGTGAATGCGACCGTCCAGGTCGATGCCTACAATCTGAACGGTCAGCTGAAGAATCTCGAGATGCGCCGCATCGCCGAAGGTGAGGCCATCTACTACATCGGCGAAACATCGATCGCCGGCTCGGAAATCCTCGTCTTCGACATCAAAGTCACGCCCGAAGGCGAGTCGCAGCCTCTGGAAGTCAAGCTGAAGCGCGAATTCGACGCGAGCTGAAAGCAGAAGAACCAAAGATCTCCACGGGGAGCACGGGGAACACCGGGGGAGATCCTGAATCAGGCAAAGACCCGTGCGGCGGGTGCATTCGCGTCCTTCTCACGAGATCGTTTTCGTTCTTCACCCCGTGTTCCCCGTGAACCCCGCGGAGAATTTCTCCCTCTTTTGCAGCGTCGCTCGCTGACGACGAGCGTCGCAACGCGAAAAAACACGGAAAAAATAGCGAAAAAATCGCTGAAGCTAGTTATTCCGCGGCGAATCTTGTGTTATTTTCCCGCGCGTCTTGCAATCGTCGCGCGACCTGGCAGAAACAATGCGGGCGCGAATCGTCACATCCACAGGAGATTACAAATGGCGAAAAAGAATGCGGCCCCGACCAAGTCGGAGATTCTTGCTCAGATTTCGAAGGACACCGGACTTGCGAAGAAGCAGGTCAGCGATGTGTTCGAATCCCTGGGCGGCGTCGTGAAGAAGAGCCTCAAGGGCTCGGGACTGTTCACGCTGCCCGGCCTGCTGAAGATGAAGGTCGTGAAGAAGCCTGCGACGAAGGCACGCGAAGGCGTGAACCCGTTCACTGGCGAGAAGATGATGTTCAAGGCCAAGCCGGCCAGCAAGAAAGTTCGCATTGCGGCTCTGAAGAGCCTCAAGGAAATGGTGAACTGATCTGACGGTTCCTCGCCTCCGGAGCGTCGCGAGTCTCTCGCGGCCTCCGGGGGCCCCTTCCACCCCGTGACCTGTGTGGGCCCCACTTCAGTCATGTGGGTCCGACTTTAGTCGGACGTCAGGCCGAAGGCCCTCTGCGCTAGCGCGATAACGTCCGGCTAAAGCCGGACCCACAACAAGAAAGCCCGCTCCTTGCGGCAGCGCTGGTTCAATCTCCGACGATTGTCTTCAGTTTCAAGCGGATCCGATCGCGATCCGACACGTGCAGCAGGCCTGCCACGCGCTGGATCAGGTGCTCTTCGTGCTTGTCGATCCGACCGTCGGCGTGACTGACCTGCCAGAGCATCTCGACGATGGCGAGTTTGTCCGACTCGGGCAATTCCTTGTTCAGACGATGCGTGAACTCGTGCAGCGAGACCGCGCGGTCCGCGCGCTGCGTCGCACGCGCGATCAGATCGTTCGCGGCTGTTTCGCTGATGGCGAAGCGACGGCCGAGGATGTGACGAACGGCCTCGATCTCCGCCGGCGATTCCGAGAAGTCGGACCGTGTCAGCTCCACGAGCAGCGATGCGATCGCCAGGTCCAGCGGCTCTCGCACCTGCAGCAGACCCTCCGGGAGCGGTTCGCTGTTGCCGAAGATGCGCTTCAACTGGCCCAGCACGGGTATTTCCTCTTCGTTGTCATGGAGAACCTCACGAGGTGCGGCGCACCCAGTCGAGCACGACCGCGCGCAGATCGTTCATGCGGCCGTGAAAGAAATGCTCGACACCTTCCATCAGGACCACTTCCGGCGGTTTGCGGAGCGCCTGCGCCCAGCGCTGCGTCTGCGTCGCATCGACGAGCTCGTCGCGATCGCCCTGCACCAGCAGCCATGGGCAGGTCGGCAGATTCTCTGCACTCACCGGCACGCGCTGGACAGCCGGCGCGACCGTGATCAATCGCGCGACTTCGCGCTCGGCTGCAGCGCGTATCGCTACCGCACCGCCGAACGAGAATCCGCCGAGCCACGAACCCGTTCCCGGCCATCGCTGTCTCGCCCAGTCGAGCACGGCCACTGCATCGTCCGTTTCACCGTTGCCTTCGTCGTACTTTCCTTCACTCGCACCGACGCCCCGGTAGTTGAAGCGCACGGCAGGCAAGCCGAGCTCATTGCAGGCCTTCGCCAGCATGTGCACGACCTTGTTGGTCATGGTGCCGCCGTGCAGGGGATGCGGATGACAGATGACGGCTACCGCCTGCGCGACGGTATCCGGCGGCGAATCCACGATCGCTTCGAGCCGGCCCGCAGGACCGGCGATGACGAGATTCTCGGTGATGGGACGGGGCGGATTCGAGCTCATCGCACGCTCACAGTAAACAAGATGCGCGATCCCGGCTACTGCGCCGGCTCGATGGCCAGCAGCTCGACATCGAACAACAGCGTTGCTCCTGGCGGAATCACGCCGCCGGCGCCGCTGTCGCCGTAACCGAGATCCGACGGCACGACGAGCTCACGGCGACCGCCTACCGCCATGCCAGCGACACCTTCATCCCATCCCTTGATGACGCGGCCCGCGCCGACGACGAATCGAAAAGGCTTGCCCTTGTCACGCGAACTGTCGAACTTGGTGCCGCGATGCTGCGGCGCCGATGCGTCGTACAGCCAGCCGGTGTAGTGAACGACCGCAGCCTGCCCAGCCGCAATGGCAGCGCCGTCACCGACCGCGAGATCCGTCTTGCCGAGTTCGGTGATCGCCGGTTGATTGGAAGCCGGCGGTGCTTGCGGAGCCGGCGGCTTGCAACCCGCGACTGCCAACGCCGCGACGGTGACGATCAATAGCGTTCTCATGTTCATCCTCTCGATGTCTCTACTCGCCTCGTCGTCACACCCGCGAACGCGGGTGTCCATCCGATGGATTCCCGCGTGCGCGGGAATGACACCTCGTGGCCTACTTCTGCGACAGCAGCAGTCGGTTCAGACGCTGCACGAAAGCAGCCGGCTCCGCGAGCTGGCCGCCGTCGGCCAGCGTCGCCTGGTCGAGCACGAGCAGAGACAGATCGCTGAAATCCGCCTCATCCTTCGTCGTCTCGATGCGGGCGAGCAGCGGATGCGTCGGGTTGATTTCGAGCGCCGGCTTCGCGACCGGTGCTTTCTGTCCCGCCGCTTCGAGAATGCGCCGCATCTGCGCGCCCATGTCGTTCTCACCGAGGACGAGGCAGGCCGGGGACTCGACGAGCCGATGGGTGATCCGTACGTCGCTGACCTTGTCGCCCAGCGACTTCCTGATGCGCTCGACGAGATCGGCGTGCTCCTTCGCGAGCGACTCCTGCGCCTTCTTCTCGTCTTCGGATTCCACCGCGCTCAGGTCGAGCTCGCCGCGGGCGACGTTCGCAAACCTCTTGCCGTCGAACTCGTGCAGGTGATCGGTGAGCCATTCATCGACGCGATCCGACAGCAACAGGACTTCGATGCCCTTCTTGCGCATCACTTCGAGATGCGGGCTCGACTTCGCGGCCCCGAACGAGTCGGCGATGACGTAGTAGATCGCCGTCTGGCCCGGCTTCATGCGGCCCACATAATCCTCGAGTGAGACGTCCTGAGTTTCGCTGTCGGCATGCGTCGAGGAGAACCGCAGCAGCTTGGCGATGCGCTCGCGGTTGGTGCCGTCTTCCGCCGGCCCTTCCTTCAGCACAGCGCCGAATTCCTTCCAGAAGGTCGCGTATTTCTCGGGCTCATCCTTCGCGATCTTCGCCAGCAGATCGAGCGTGCGACGCGCGAGACCGGTGCGGATCGCATCGATCGCGGGATCCTGCTGCAGCATCTCGCGCGAGATGTTCAGCGGCAGGTCCGCCGAATCGACGATGCCCTTCACGAACCGCAGATAGAGCGGCAGGAACTGTTCGGCATCGTCCATGATGAAGACGCGGCGCACGTACAGCTTGAGACCGCGTGAAGCATCCCGGTGCCACAGATCGAAAGGCGCGCGCGAGGGAATGTAGAGAAGGCTGGTGTATTCCTTCTTGCCTTCCACCTTGCCGTGCGACCAGGCGAGCGGATCCGTGAAATCGTGCGTGACGTGGCGATAGAACTCCTTGTACTCCTCGTCCTTCACCTCGGTGCGCGGACGCGTCCAAAGCGCCTGGGCGTGATTGACCGTTTCCAGCTCGGCGTCCTGCTCGGACTTGCGCATGCGCACCGGGAACGCGATGTGATCCGAATACTTGCGAACGAGGGAGCGGATGCGGAAGGCATCGGCGAACTCGTGCTCGCCCTCCTTCAGGTGCAGCACGATCTTCGTGCCGCGTTCCGGCAGCTCGACGTTCGAAACCGTGAATTCCCCGTCGGCGCGCGACTCCCAGTGGACGCCGTCGCTCGCCGGATGGCCCGCGCGGCGGGAGAAGACCTCGACCCGGTCCGCGACGATGAACGAGGAATAGAACCCGACGCCGAACTGCCCGATGAGCTGCGCATCCTGCTTCTGGTCGCCGCTCAACTTCGAAAGGAACTCGGCGGTCCCGGACTTCGCAATCGTGCCCAGGTGCTCGACTGCCTCCTGGCGGGTCATTCCGATGCCGTTGTCCGTGATCGTGACGGTGTGGGCCGTGTTGTCCGTCTCGATGGTGATCGCGAAGTCGTTCTGGCCGCCCGTCAGCTCAGGCTTCGCCAGGGCCTCGAAGCGCAGCTTGTCGAGCGCGTCGGACGCGTTCGAGATCAGCTCCCGCAGAAAGATTTCCTTGTGGCTGTACAGGGAATGGATCATCAGCCGCAGGAGTTGCTTCACCTCGGCCTGAAAGCCCAGGGTCTGCGTGGCGCTCGCGTCGGTCATCGTCTGGCTCCGTCAGGGTTCGCTTCGGGCGCGAATGATATTGGACTGCCGGCCAGATGGGGCAGTCGGGGAGGAATTCAAGGGAGGGCAGCGCGGGAACGGGGGACCGGGGCGACGGGCCAGAGGGCTGCGTGCGCTACGGGAGTCGCCAGTTTTCCTTGAGTTTTTCGTACTCAGCCTGGGGCAACAGGACGAATACGGGCTGCCGATCGGCGCGCAGCCACGTGAAAAGATCGCGCATCGCGTTCTCGGACATGGCGGTACAGCCGGCCGTGGGCTCCCCTGGCTGCTTCCACAGATGGGCGAAAATGCAGCTACCGCGCGCGGCGACTCCCCGGTCGTTGTGCTCGATCACGAAGCCGAGCTTGTATCGCTGGTCACCGTTGGCGTGCAGATCCCGTCGCATCGGCTCCGTCGACCCTTCGATCACCGACCGGCCGACGACCTTCGCGTCCACGATGCGGTTGTAGGAGGACGAGCCGCTGACATCGATGCAGTAGTCCGAGCCGGTCATGCCGTCGTATCGAAGTGCCGTGCTTTCTGCCGGGGCATAGCCGAACGCGAGGCCGATGCGGAACACGCCCGCGGGACTGCGACCGTCGCCTTCCTGCTTGACGGGTCCCGGGGCGGCAACGGAGTGCAGGCCCAGTCCCCACGCCGAACCCGAGCGACCCACCGTGATCGGCTGGCGCGACGACACGGCCTTCCACCCGGCACCATCGCGCTCGAAGGTCTGCATGAGCCCGTGATCGACGTCCCAGCCAGCAGTCGTCACGACGACCATCTGCTGCGCGTCCGCCCATGGAAGATCTGCAGCCTGCACACTAGCTCCGAAAGCAATCAGCACCTGCAGCCAGAATAGCCGCAGCATCGTCCGGCTCGCCGCTCGCGGCTCATCGCTCATAGTTTCGGATCGAGCAGATGCTGCACATGCTCGAGATTCGCATTGAGCTGTTCGACGCGATCGCCATCGCACAGCAGGACGAAGATCTGGTCGAGCAGATGCTGCACCGCCGACTGATACAGCAACGGCTGGATGTGCGGACGCTCGTCGTGTGCCGACACCAGCAGCGGTGCATCGGCGTGGGCCCTCAACGGATTGGAGGTGTGACGCGTGACCGACACCACCTTGCCGTGATGCTCGCGGAACTGCCGCGCAAGCTGATTCAGCGCCGGATGCTGGCCGTGCTCCGAGAACACGAACAGCACGTCGCCTCGCGTCGCGCTCGAAATGCTGGACGTCATCAGAACGACGTCCGAGTGATACAGCGCCACCAACCCGAGCAGCGCAAGCCGGTGAGCCAGCGCTTGCGCGGGCAGGCTGTCATCGCCCAGCCCGAGGCAGTAGACCTTCCCTGCCCGCTGCAACAAACCAGCGATCTCCGTGAGCTTCTCGCCGGCGTTGATGAGGCGCGTCTCTTCCTCCGACCGCACCTTGCCCTGCCAGAGACTTTCGACCAGCGCCTGTCGCGCCGGAACCTTGGGTGCCCTGGCTGCGGTCGCAGTCGCGGTACCCCCGATGCGGGCGACAGCTTCGCCGATCGAGTACTTGAGATCGGGATAGCCCTTGAAGCCCAGCTTCTGGCTGAACTTCACGACACTCGACTGGCTGATCTGCAACGCGTCCGCGAGCTGCTGCGAAGAATAGTCGCGCAGCAGATGCGCGTTCTCGAGCAGAAAATCCGCGATACGCCGTTCGATGGCGGACATCTGATCGCGTTCGGAGCGGATTTTCAGCAGGGGGGGCATTTCAGTTCCGGAGAAAGAGTTTCACACGGAGTTCACGGAGGACACGGAGTTTCGGATCTGTCCGGGTCGCGTTCATATCTCCGTGATCTCCGTGTGAACCGTCTTCGTATCAGCTCTCGATCCGCTCGAGGCCACGGATCTCGCGAATGCCCAGTCCCGGCGCATCGGTGATCGAGATCTCCGACTCGTTGAAGATCACGCCGCCGTCGACGGGATTGAAGGCGCACAGCGACGGGCCATCGAGATCGATCTTCGTGATCACATTGGCCTTGGCTACGGCGACGTGCACGGCTGCGGAAACGCTGATGCTGGTCTCGATCATGCAGCCGATCATACATTCGACCTGGTACAGCGCGGCGATGTCCGCGATATGCAGCGCATTGGAGATGCCGCCCGTCTTCATCAGCTTGATGTTGATGATATCGGCGGCGCGCATGCGGATCAGCTCGATCACCTGGGTCGGACCGAACACGCTCTCGTCCGCCATGATCGGCGTGTGCACGCGCTCCGTTACGTATTTCATACCGTCGAGGTCCTGCGCCTTCACCGGCTGCTCGACCAGTTCGAGCTTCACGCCAGCATCCTCGAGCGTCTGCAGCGCATAGACGGCCTGCTTGGCGGTCCAGCCCTGGTTTGCATCGAGCCGCAGCAGCGCACGATCCTCCACCGCGGCGTAGATGGCCTTG
This sequence comes from Povalibacter uvarum, assembly GCF_014202975.1. Lineage (GTDB taxonomy): Bacteria > Pseudomonadota > Gammaproteobacteria > Steroidobacterales > Steroidobacteraceae > Steroidobacter > Steroidobacter uvarum. Next base: position 384,915 of record NZ_JACHHZ010000004.1, on the reverse strand, counting down.
ATGCGCTCGATGTCGACGCCGATGTCCTTGCCCACCTTGATCTTGAGCGACTCGAAGCCGCGTTCGACGGCATTGATCGAGTCGGCCACCATCTTGTCGATATAGTCGACGCTGATCGTGATGTCCGTCGTCACGACCGGGTCCCCGCCGCCGAGAATCTTGTAGAGCGGCGCGTTGTAGAGCTGCCCGAACAGATCGTAGACGGCGATTTCGACCGCCGCCTTCGCGCTGGTATTGCGCTCCAGCGCCGTCTGGATCAGCTGCGTGATGCGGTTCAGGTTGGCGATGTCCTGGCCGATGAGCCGCGGCGCGATGAACTTCGAAATCGCCTCGATGATCGACCCGTGCGTATCGCCGGTGATCACCGCTGTCGCGGCCGCCTCGCCATAGCCGACGTGGCCCGTATCGGTGTGGATCTCCACCACGATGTCTTCGACGATGTTCACCGTCCGCAGGGCCGTCTTGAACGGCGTCTTCAGCGGCACACGCAGCATTCCGTATCTGATATCAGTGATTTTCATAAGTGAGTTTCAGCAATGCGTTCTGTGCTTTACGTCGTTCTGACCAGTCACCATCCGCTATCCGCTATCTACTTCTCATTCTCTGAATGCTGTAGATGCGATCGATCATCGGCCGCGCTTCATCGAGCAGCAGCGGCACCAGCGGCGTGACCGATACCGCGTTGAGATCCACCCGGGTGATCTCGCCAGTGGCTTCGCGATAGCTGACGCCCGTGGTGTCGTGAATGATGTAGGGCATGCCGTCCTGGTGGCCGATGACCATCATGACGTGGCCCGGGATATAGATGAGATCGCCGATGTGCAGTTGCTCGAGGATGGCGATCCGCTCTTCGTGGCTGTTCCCTTCGGTGAGCGTGATGCGGTCGAAGGCCGGGCTCACGCCCTGGTCGCGCGTATTCCGCGGCAGCTCCACGCCGAAGCTGCGATAGACCTCCGACACGAAGCCGCTGCAATCGCGTGCGTTGTAGGAGTGTCCCCACCCATAGCGCTCACCAAGAAACTTGAAGCTCTGGCGCAGCAGATTCGCTCGTGTCAGCGGCAGGTAATCGGCGGCGACGTCGCTGGTCTTCGGCACGAGCGCCGGTGTGAACTGCAGCGATCCATCGGCGCCGCGATAAGGCAGCTCGACGATGTGCGCCGTGTACGGATGCTGACCATTGACCGCCTCGTTCTGCGGCCAGTCGGCGACCAGCGGGACGCGCAGACCCATGTCGAGCTGCAGCTGCGACACTTCGGGCCGCTCCGGCGAGAACACGGTGTGCGCCATCGCGCCCGTCACGACAAGGTAGGGCGATTTTCGCGTGTACTCGAAAACGCGATTGGCATCGCCGATCGCAACGGCGTCCTTCTCGATCCACGCCGCGTAGAGCGGGCTCACGACGAACCACCAGCGTCCATCGCGGCTTTCATGCGCGATGATCACCGGCGTACCCGGAAAGAGCGCGTTCTCCTGGAAGCGATCGATATCCGTGTCGCCGCGCCGTGAGAACACACGCAACCGGGTCGGGAACGTGCGCAAGTCGGCGCGATGCACGACCAGTCCGTATTGCGCCGGTCGGCTCGCGGGCACCGCGTCGAGATTCACATTCGCCATCAGCTCGTCGAGCTCGCGGGAGCTGACTTCGTTGCCATGCACATCGAACAGCGTGCGGGTGGGACGCTCCGAGAGGCTGCCCACCCACTTGCGGATCGACGCATCCGTCAGCGTCGAAGGAATCCGCGCCAGATCGGTCACAGACTCGTCCGTCTGCCGCAATCGCTGGTTCTGGGCAGCGATCGCCTCCGTGTCCAGGACGAGCTTGTCGGCACTCGCTGCCTGCGCAATCCAGAAATCGGGATCCAACTGCTCCTCCTCGACGCCCGCAACGCCCGCGGACTTGCGGGCAGGCTCGGCCGATGGTGGCGTTGCACACGCGGCCAGCAGGGAGAGTACAAACGAAAAGATTAAAGTTCGCATCGCTTGAACTACGCAGTCGATTACGTCGGCGCCAATGCCGACAGGACACTGGCCATGAACAATCCGATTCCGGTGCCGAGCACCAGGCCCAGCATCGCGAGCAGCACCGCGATCGGGACCAGAACGGGCGAATAGGTCGCTGCGAGCACCGGTGCGGAGGCGACGCCGCCAATCTGCGCCAGCGACGAAATACCGCACAGATACATGTCGAAGCGGAACAGGCGGGCCAGCAGACTCAGCAGCGCAATGTGCAGCACCATCACGCAAAGGGCACACAGAATGAACAGCGGCGCTGTCGCGAGCCCATGAAAATTGCTCTGTGAGGCGAGCACAGCGACCAGCAACGCGAGCAGCGCGCCGCCCAGCGTTGCGGAGCCGGGAACGCGTGCGAATGGTGTTCGCGCGAGAACAAGACCAGCAACAGTCGCGATAAGCACCGTCCACGATGTCGGCGTCAGCATCGTCGATACCGGCATGCGGCTGGCGAGTTCGCGTGCCCCGAGACCGACGAGCATCGCGAGTCCCAGCCATAGAAGAATGCTTCCCGCATGTGCGGGGCCGATGTTCGCTGGCGCGGCGAGCTGCGGATACGGCTTGTCCGAAGCGCGGCTCCAGCGATTGAACTTCGACGCAAACGCGCCGGTCGAGAACAGCACGAGCACCCACACCGAATAACAAAGCGCATCGGCGAGCAGCACCGACGGCAGCGCGCTATCGGACAAGCCGACGACCTGCTTCACCGCAACGAGGTTCGCCGAACCGCCGGTCCACGTCGCGCTCAATGCCGCGAGCATCTTCCAGCCTTCAGCGGGCAGCCAGTTCCGGAACAGGAGATACACGAGAACGATCGCGACGAGGATGGTCGCCATCGCGGAGAGAAACACCGCAAGTACGCGCGGCCCGACCGCGAGAATGGCGCGCAGATCACAGGTGATCATCAACAGGAACAGCAGTGCGGGCAGCAACTGGCCCGTGAGCGTTCTCTGAGCAGCCTGGATTTCGGGCGTCGCGGTCCATAGTCCCGCGACGGCGAGCGCGGTCACGAACAGATAAGTCCAGACGATCGGCGGCAGGACTTCGAAGACGCGCCAGCCATAGCGTTTCTCGAGGGACGGAAACAGCCCCGCGGCGAGCGGCATGAGCGCCAGGTATGGCCACACCGACTCGATCATTCATCCCCCGCCCGCAAGGCGCATGGTTCCCATGGGCGAAGAATATTCGCTTCTTATTCGTTTCTCATCAAGAATAAATTATTGACCGGCTCTTCCGTCGCGTGTTACACCATTACCGAACCGCCGCGCCCCAGTCTCTCCAACCGCCGAGTGGACCGCCGCCGACGTGGACATCCTGCAGTGAGTGTTTGCCCGCCCCTTACATGCAAACGGGAAGCCAGCCCACGCGCGGCGTCCCCAATGAGTCGGCACGGCGTCTTTGCCCGCAGCGGCAGCGTCGCACAAGCCACCGCGGCTGTCCTGTTCTTCACACTCTGCTCCATCGAAGCGCCGCTCGCCGCGACGACTGCTCCATCCGGCATCAGTTCAGTGATCCCGCTCGTGGACGCCGGCGATTTTCGCGCCGCCAACCGGCGAATCGACCAGGCCCTGCAACAAAGCAATCTCAGCGACGCCGACAGGCGCGCGCTCGAATTCGAACGTGAACGCATGCGCCGGATCCTGCTGGACTTCAGTCTCGACGAAGCCGGCGCGAAGGAGCGCGTGCGACGCCAGATTCCGGATCTGAAAGACAGCGAGTTCGCCGCCTGGGATGCGGCGGGATTGCTCGAATCGCGCGTCATCGACGGCCAGAAGCGCTACTTCGGCCGCGCGCCTTCCAACCTTTTCCGGCTGAGTGCCGAGGCTCGTGCCCGCCGCAGCAACCCGACTCCTTTCACGGACAGCCCGCTCGAAGCGCCGCATGCGCATCACAGGGAAGTAATCGATTCCGCCCGTGCGACCGGCAAGACGAGCGTTGCGCCGCGACGTGTTCGCGTCACGCAGTCGATCACGGTGGATGCCGATGCGGTCCCTGCCGGCGAAACCGTCCGCGCATGGATTCCCTATCCCCGTGCGATCCCCGGCCAGCACGAAGACATCCGTTTCATCGAGAGCTCGCCGCTGCGGCATCAGATCGCACCCGAATCGACGCTCCAGAGAACGGTCTACCTCGAGCAGCCCGCCGCAGCCGGCAAACCCGCGGCCTTTTCGATCACTTATGAAGTGACGATCTACGGCCAGCACTATCAGATCGATCCCGCGAAGGTCGTTCCAGCCGCGCCTACGCCGGAACTGAAGCAGTTCCTTGGCGAACGACCGCCCCACATCGTCTTTACCGACGCGATGCGCCAGTTCTCGCGCGAAGCCGTCGGCGACGAAAAGAATCCCTACCGCATCGCGCAGAAACTCTTCACTGCGGTGGATCGCATTCCGTGGGCGGGCGCGCTCGAGTATTCGACGATCACGAACATCAGCAACTACGCGCTGCACGCAGGCCACGCGGACTGCGGCCAGCAGACGCTTCTGCTGATGACACTGCTGCGCCTCAACGGCATTCCGGCCCGCTGGCAATCGGGCTGGATCTTCGCGGACACCTCCTACAACAACATGCATGACTGGGGCTGGCTGTATCTCGCGCCCTACGGCTGGGTGCCGATGGACGTGACGTTCGGCAAGCTCTCCTCCGGCAACGCCGAGCTCGATGCGTTCTACCTGGGCTCCTTCGACGCCTATCGCATCGCTTTCAACGACGACTACAGCCAGCCGTTCGTGCCGCCCAAACAGCATTTCCGCTCCGAGACCGTCGACCTGCAGCGCGGCGAAGTCGAATGGCGCGGCGGCAATCTCTATTTCGATCGATGGGACTACGACTTCAAGGCAACGCTCCTGCCGTTGCCCGCGAATTCACAGGAAGGAAGCCAGTGACCTGAGGTCATCGACGAACGGTTTCGCAGCAACACCACGCACATCTACAACACTGGCCGGGAGGGTGTATGAAAAAGAATGTTCTGCTGAGTACGGCGCTGAAGGTAGCGCTCGGAGCTGCCATAGCGGCAACGTTGCCGTTGCACTCCGTCAGCGCCGCGAGCAACGACGGTTCGCTCGTGGGCAAGGTCACGACGACTGACCAGAGCGCGCTGAAGGGACTCGAGATCACGGTGCGCAATCCGGACACGGGGTTCTCGCGCACGGTGAAGGCGGACGAAGACGGCCAGTATCGCTTCTCGTTCCTGCCGGTCGGCAAGTACATCATCGAAGGCACGCGCGACGGCAAGTCACTCGGCAAACTGGCCGAGGTCAACGTCATCCTGGGCGCCGCGACGACGGCCGATGTGACCGTCAACACCGGCAACGTCGAAGAGATCCTCGTCGTCGGCACACGCGTCATCCAGGCAGTCGACGTGAAGTCGACGGAATCCGCGACGAACCTGACGCGCGAAGATCTCGAGCGCCTTCCCGTCGAGCGCGACATTCTGTCGGTGGCAATGCTCGCCCCCGGCCTGAATCGCGGCGACGGCGATCTGGGCGCCGGCATTTCCTTCGGCGGTTCCTCGATCGCGGAGAACTCGATCTACATCAACGGGCTCAACGTCACGGACTTCTACAACCGCGTCGGCTCCTCGTCGGTGCCCTACGCGTTCTACAAGGAATTCCAGGTCAAGACGGGCGGCTACTCGGTCGAGTTCGGCCGCAGCACGGGCGGCGTGATCAATGCGGTCACGCGCTCGGGCACGAACGAGTTCGACTTCGGCACGGAGATCGCGTGGGAGCCGAGCTTCCTGCAGAGCAAAGGCACGAACCACTTCGACCGCGAAGGCAATCCTTATCGCATGTACGAATGGGACGAGTACGACCGGACCAATGCGACGGTCTACGCATCCGGACCGATCGTGCAGGATCACCTCTTCTTCTTCGCGTTGTACGAGGCGCGTAATCTCGAGAACGACTACAGCAGCGACACCGCCAACACCTTCTACGAGGCGCAGGAAGACACCGGCTTCTGGGGCGCGAAGATCGACTGGCAGATCAACGACAGCAACCTCGTCGAGCTCCTGGCGTTCTCCGATGAGAACGAGGAAGAGCGCGACGCCTTCGGCTTCACGTACCCGGAGGGACAGAAGGGCAACTACCAGCAGACCCGCTTCACCGAGAACGGCGGTCTGAACTGGGCGGCGACCTACACCTCTTACATCACCGACACATTCACCGCGAAGGCGCTCTACGGCGAGAACGAGCGCCGCTTCTCGCGCTACAGCCAGAACGACGTCGAGTGCGCCCGCGTTCGCGATCTGCGTCCTGGCGGCGGCGGCGATATCGGCTGTACTTCGTCGTCCAACGTCACGCAGCGAGACGATACGCGCGAAGCAGCACGACTCGACTTCGAATGGGTGCTCGGCGACCACCAGGTCCGCTTCGGCCTCGATCACGAGTCCAACGCTTCGGCGCACCAGCAGTACTATCCAGGCCCGGAGCGGCTGCTGTACGAGATCAATCGCGCTGGCACGACAAACGTGAACGGCGTGCCCATCGGCATCGGCACCGAATACGTCCGCACCCGCCAGAACGAGGTGGACGGGAATTTCGAAACCGACAACTTCGCCTATTACATCGAGGACAACTGGCAGGCCACGGAAAAGCTGATCCTCAACGCCGGCATCCGCGTCGAGTCCTTCGAGAACAAGAACGGCGACGGCGAAACGTACATCGAGCAGAAGGACATGATCGCGCCGCGACTCGGCTTCTCCTGGGATATCAAGGGAGACAGCCGCAGCAAGATCTTCGGCAACGCGGGCCGCTACTTCCTGCCGGTCGCGAACGTCATCAACATCAAGCAGGCCGGCGGCTTCCTCGACCGGCGCACGTATTACCAGTTCCTCGGCCTCGAAGCGTTCGACTACAACGGCGTCACGCGCTATCGCCCGATCCTCGGCGCCCAGTTTGGCGCTGTCGACGATTCGCAGGGTGACGGCACCGTCGGCGACCTGCGCGGCGAAGTCGATCAGGACATGGATCCGGTGTATCAGGACGAACTGATTCTCGGCTTCCAGTCGATGATCGACGACAAGTGGTCGTGGGGCGTGCGCGGTGTGTATCGCCGGCTGCACAACGCGATCGATGACATGGAAATCTCCTCGACCGGCATCCTGTGCGACGGCGAACCCGTCAGCCCCGGATTCGTGATGGGCAACCCGGGCAAGAACACCACTTTGTTCACCGACACGGATTGCGACGGCGAGTCGGACGGCTACGTCACCATCGACACTTCCAGAGCGGGCTGGGCGATGTACGACGAGGACGGCAACTACGCGGGCGAAGTCGGCTGGGAGGAACCGAAGCGCGAATACAAGGCTCTCGAGTTCATGATCGACCGCGCGTGGGACAACAACTGGTCCTTCAATGCGACGTACACGTTGTCCTGGGCCAAGGGCAACGCGGAAGGCCCGGTGAACTCGGACACGGACTTCGCGGACGCAGGCCGCACAGAAGCCTTCGACAATCCGTGGGTGAACTATGGCGCGTACGGTTACCTGCCGAACGATCGCCGTCACTCGCTCAAGATGCGCGGTGCGTACGCGCTGGGCGAGCACTGGGAATTCGGCGCAACGCTGACGGCAAACTCCGGCCGTCCGATCAGCGCGCTCGGCGAGTGCAACCCGTATGACGACGAGTGCTTCTGGAGCTTCTTCGTGTTCAACGAAGCCACGGGCGAGTACGAACTGCGCAAGCGCGGCTCGGGCGGCGAAACTCCGTGGCTGTTCGATGTCGGCGCGAACGTGACCTACCGCCATTCCTTCTCGACGGCAGACCTCGCGGTGAAGCTCTCCGTGTACAACCTGCTCGATCAGCAGCGACACACGGAAGTCGACGAGTACCTGCCGTCCGTTCCGGATGGCAACGCTGACTACGGGCTCGGCACCGGCTATCAGTCGGCTCGTTACGGCATGATCACGCTGACGCTGGACTTCTGATCGCACGCTCCCGGGGCGAATGCCCCGGGAGTCACTCGAGCCCAAGGCCCTCCCCGTCTGGGGAGGGCCTCACGATACGAACAAATCGCCGAGGGACTGGCTCACTCTTCTCACTCTCTTTACGCTTCGGACCTGGGTCTCCTGCCGAGGAATCGATGAAGCACTCTCGGTTGATGAAGCACTCTCGGTTGATGAAGCACTCCTGCTCCCTGCCGGCTTTCGCTATCGCACTGGCGCTCGCAGCCTGCGCCAGTCACCCTCCTGCATCTGCGAACGCGCAACGCCCTGCCCCGGGCGCTCCGCAGTTCGATGCAATCTTCCAGGACGTGATGACGCGCTATCGCCTGCCGGGCCTCGCGCTGGGCGTCATTCAGGACGGCAAGGTCGTCTACACGCGTGCTGCTGGCGAGGTCGTCGCAGGCTCGGGCCAGAAGATCGACAACGACACGCTGTTCAAGATCGCATCGAACAGCAAGGCAATGACGAGCGGCGTCCTCGCGCGCCTTGTCGATGCGGGCAAGCTGCAGTGGGACGATCCTGTTACGAAGTATCTGCCGCAGTTCAAGATGCACGACCCCTGGGTCACGCAGAACATGCAGGTGCGCGACCTGCTGATTCACAACAGCGGCCTGCGCGAAGGCGCGGGCGATCTGATGCTCTGGCCGGAGCCGAATCTGTTCACTCGCGCCGACATCATCAGCGGGCTGCAGCATCTCAAGCCGCAGCGCAGCTTCCGGTCGGGTTATGACTACGACAATCTGATGTACGTCGTCGCGGGTGAAGTCGCGGCATCCGCCGCAGGCATCTCCTATGAAGAGCTCGTGCAGCGCGAATTATTCGCGCCGCTTGGCATGACTCGATGCCAGGTCGGCGAATGGAATCTCGAGCAGGTCGGCAACGTCGCGCAGCCCCATATGCGGCAGGGCGACGGGAATACTGTCATTCGCAAGGATGACCCCATAGTTCCGGTGATCACGTCGGCAGCGGCCGGCGGCATCCGCTGCAGCCTCAATGACATGCTGACCTGGATGCGGATGTGGCTGAACCCGGGGCTGAAATCCGCATCCGGCGTTCCGTGGCTTTCGAGCACCCAGCGCGACGCGCTCTGGAGCGCGCAGATGCCCATGCCGATCTCGAAACGCCAGCGAGCCTGGGACGGGAGTCGCTTCAATGCCTACGGCTACGGCTGGCGAATCTCAGACGTCGATGGCGTTCTGCGAGTCGCTCACACAGGCACACTCGCCGGCATGTTCTCCGCGGTCAACCTGCTGCCGGAGAAGAACAGCGGCTTCGTGTTCCTGATCAATGGCGATGGCTCGGATGCGCGCGCTGTTCTGAATTCATTGCTCGCGAAGCAGCTCACTGCGCCCGAGAAGGGCCAGCCTGTTGCGTGGTACGCCGATCAGCTCGAGGCCGAACGCGCGTCGGTACCGGCGCAGAATCGAGCCCCGGACACTTCCACGCGCGTTCCCGTGTCGGCTTCGTTCAAGCAGCAAGGCATCTATCGCGATCCGTGGTTCGGCGAAGTTTCCCTGTGCGCTCGCGGCGACACCGTCGACTTCGTCGCCGCGAAATCGCCGGGGCTGCACGGTAGACTCATGCAGGTCGGAGAGCGCGTGCTCGTCGACTGGTACGACGACAGCGTCGACGCCGAAGCCTGGCTGACTTTCGCACCGGTCGGCGGATCAACGACGCTGACCATGAACAAGGTCGATCCAGATGCGGACTTCAGTTACGACTATGAAGATTTGGCTTTCACGCGCGTACGCGCGTGTCCGTAGGCACGAAGGTGTCCGGCTGAAGCCGGACCCACAGAAGCCCTGCCTCCCTCATGGGTCAGACTCCGCCCGTGGGTCCGGCTTCAGCCGGACGTCAGCGCGACAGCGCTCCGCGTTCCTGTGGCCCATGATCGCGCTCTACGCACTCACGACCGCCGCATGCACCAACGACGGCGACAAGGGCCCTTCGATGCAAGATCAAGTCGACCAGATAATGCACGACTACGACGGCGACGTGCCCGGCGCCTCCGTTCTGCTCATCCACAACGGCAACCCGGTCATCAAGCGCTCCTACGGCTTGGCCGATCTCGCGACGAGGGCACCCGCGAAGCCCGAGACGAATTACCGGCTCGCTTCGGTCACGAAGCAATTCACCGCGGCCTCGATCCTGCTGCTCGCGCAGGACGGCCAGCTCCAGCTCGACGATCCGATCAGCAAGTGGTTTCCCGATCTACCCGCCGCGACTGATGCGATCACCGTTCGCCATCTGCTGTCGCATCTGTCGGGCCTCATCGACTACGAGGAAGTGATCCCGCCGCAGATGACCGGACAGCTCCACGACGCGGACGTGCTGAAAATTCTGGAAACCCAGGACAAGACGTACTTCGCACCCGGCAGCAGCTATCGCTACAGCAACAGCGGCTATGCCCTGCTCGCACTGATCGTCGAGCGCGTGTCCGGCAAGACGTTTGCGACGTTCCTGCGCGAACGAATCTTCCAGCCGTTGCGGATGATGAACACGGTCGCCCACGAGGAAGGTGTATCGGTCGTCGCTCACCGGGCTTTCGGTCACAGCCTCGAGAACGGCGCATGGGCCCGGACCGACCAGAGCCAGACGAGCGCGGTCCTCGGCGATGGCGGCATCTACTCGTCGATCGACGATCTCGCCAACTGGGATGCCGCGCTCTACGACGACCGATTGCTCACCGACAGTTCCCGCGAGCTCGCATTCACACCCGTGACGAAGACGGACGATCCCACGATCGAGTACGCAATGGGCTGGCGGATCACGCGCGAAGAGACCGGCGGCACGACGCTGTGGCATTCGGGCGAGACGAAGGGCTTTCGCAACGTGATCGTCCGTTATCCGGACGAGCATCTCACCGTCATCGTGCTGACGAATCGGGACGATCCCGAGCCCTATCAGACGGCGCGCGCCATCGCGGGCCTGTACCTGAAGAAGAAATAACCCGCGATCCGGCGAATCGCGTTCCTGCACGAGTATCGTGTCGGAATGCGCGGTTGACGGAGCGCACGAGCGCTTGGGTTATGCTTGCCGCATCGTTCCCCGGAGACGCCCCGATGAGAAAGCCGATTCTGTGCGCGGCCGCGCTGGCTATCGCCATTTCGTTCTCTGCGCATGCGCAGACAGCGTCGCACCAGGTCAAAGCCCGCGAAGTCTACGCACGCGTCATTTCGTTCCGGACGGCAGCGGAGCAGAAGCAGACACCGGCGATGGTTGCGTACCTCGTCGAGGTTCTCAAGACGGGCGGCGTCCCGGAAACGGATATTGCCACGATCGATCATGCGGGTGAGAAGGCACTCATCGTGCGCCTCACCGGACAGAAGCGGGGCAAGCCGGTTCTTTTCTCGGCGCACATGGATGTCGTCGATGCGCGGCCGGAGGAATGGGAGCGAGATCCGTTCACGCTGATCGAGGAGAACGGCAACTTCTACGGCCGCGGCACGATGGACAACAAGGCTGGCGTGGTTGCCCTCGTTTCCACGATCCTGCGCTTCAAGGCCGAACAGCTGAAGCCGGCGCGCGACCTGGTCTTCGCGTTCGTCGGCGACGAAGAGACGGCAATGGACACGACCCGGCTCATCGCCGCGCATCCGTGGGTCAAGGATTCGGAGTTCGCCATCAACACCGATGCCGGCGGCGGCATTCTCGACGATGCGACGGGCAAGCCGCTCATCTACCTCGTGCAGGGCGCTGAGAAGACATACGCGACGTTCGACGTGACCGTCACCAATCCCGGCGGTCACAGCTCGCGGCCGCGCAGCGACAACGCGATCTATCAGCTTGCGCATGCGATCGAGAAGATCGAAGCGTACAAATTCCCGGTGATGGCGAACGCGCTGACGCGGGCGTATCTCGGCGCCGTCGGCAAGGCACAGCCTGGTGCCGTCGGCGAGGCACTGCGGAAGTTCTCTGCTGATCCGACTGATGCCACGGCCGCGGACGCACTCGCCAAGTCGCCGGAGTTCGTCGGCACGACCCGCACTACATGCGTCGCGACGATGCTGCAGGCAGGCCATGCGGAGAATGCGTTGCCGCAGACCGCTACTGCGGCGGTGAATTGCCGTATTTTCCCCGGCGTGCCCGTCGACACCGTACGCGACGCACTTGTCACCGCGATCGGTGACCCGCAGGTGAAAGTCGTGACGCGAGGCAATCCCGAAGCGAGCCCGGTCTCGGAGATGCGCCCGGACGTCATGGCGGCAATCACGCGCTCCGTCCGTGCGAACTATCCCAGCGTCGCGGTCGTCCCCTATCTCGAATCTGGCGGCACGGACGGCAAGGTCTATCGCATCGCCGGCATTCCGACCTTCGCCAGCTCAGGCATGTTCAGCAAGCCGAGCGAGATGTTCGCCCACGGATTGAACGAGCGCCTGCCCGTCGCCTCGTTCTACCAGGGGCTCGATCATATCTATGGCCTCGCAATCGAGCTCGGTGGGGTGCGGCGCGGACGCTAAGGAAGAGAGAAGAGAAGACTTTCCACGGGGAACACGGGGTACCACGGGGACAAGCATTTTTTCCGGCAGACTTTATTCTTCCCCGTGGCGCCCCGTGCCCCCCGTGGAGAATCTTCCTCCTGATCGATGACATCAGCCGTCGTTCGTCGATGTCGACTCCTCGAGCGGCCGCATGGCGCTGCCGGTCCAGCGACGGACGACGCGCTGGAAGAACAGGCTGTTCGGGATCTGCAGCGTCGTTGCGTTCGATGCATCGCTGCCATTTTCTTCCTGCAACGTCGTGTAGATCAGGTTGATGTCGGTCACACGTCCCTTCAGGCCGGGTTTCTCGCCGTTCTCCAGCAGCTCGATACGTTCGTAGAGCCGGAACGGACGCGTCGTGAAGATCAATATCGTGCAGAAGATATTGGACAGCACGCTCCACACGGCGAAGAACGCCACGGCCGCGACCGCCGCAAAGCCAGTGAACGCTCCCCACAATACGCCGGCGGAGACGCCGAGCCGCTCGAGCACGAGCAGCACCGCCGCAGCGTAGATCAGGAAACCGGAGGCACGACGAACGACCGTAAGCGCCTCCGCCGGCAAATTGTGCCGGCCGAGCCGGCGGATCAATCGTCGCGCCAGTTGTTGCAGAAGCCATGCGACCGCAACGATCAGGAGAACCTGCGCCACGGGGACGATCACGTCCAGCCATTCGCGGGCCCAGGCTGGCCAGTACTCACTCATCAGCTTTCGTTACCTCTGTTTGTGGCGATCACAACTGGAATGCGACTGTCAGCAGCAATCCTTCTGCGATGTCGCGCAGCAACCCCGGGCGCGTTGCTTCATACACGGCGCCTTGCGGCGCGACTTCATCGATCCAGCCCGCGAACCACGCGATGTCGCGGGGATCGTAGAAAACCACCGACGCTTCGTGATTGAGCTGCAGGCTGCGCAGATCGAGATTGATCGAGCCGCTCATGGCCAGCGTATCGTCGACGACCAGGCCCTTGGCGTGAATCATGCGCGGGAGCAGCCGGAACTCCACGCCTGCCATCGCGAGATCCCGCATGGCGCGCGAACGCACGAAGTCGGCGAGACGATGATTGGAGAACTCCGGCAACACGATCGTGACCTTGACGCCGCGACGCGCCGCGAGACGGATCGCGACACGCAAGCTGTCATCCGGCACGAAGTACGGCGTCACCGCGAGAATGCGACGACGCGCGCGATAGCAGGCATCGATCAGCAATGACTGCGCTGTGTCCTCGGCCTGATCCGGACCGCTCGGCAGGAACTGGACGCGAGAACCCTGCGCAATTCCCACGGCGTTTGGCACACGGGCAGCAACCTCCCCTCGCGTCGTGCCTGCCCAGTCTAGATCGAACTGCCGGGCCGCTTCGGCCGCGATCGATCCCCGGAGATCGAAGGACAGGTCGAGCCACGCCGGCTCCTTGTTCGTGTCGATGAAATACTCCGCGGCGAGATTGCGCCCGCCGCTCCAGACCCATCGATCGTCAGCAATGACGAACTTGCGATGATTGCGCAGATTGCGCGGACCGAGCCTGCGCAGGCTGAGGAACGGCCGGAACACGGCAACTTCGACGCCGGCCTTACGAAGCTTTCGCAGGAATCGTCCCGGGACGAATACGGCGAAGAAGCCATCGAGCAACAGGCGCACTTTCACGCCGGCCCGTGCCTTCGCCACCAGACGCTCGACTACGTCCGTCCCGATCGGATCATTGCCGATCAGGAACGTGCACACATCGAGGCGCTCATGCGCCGCCTCGATGAGCTCCCAGAGTGCGTCGCGGGCCTCGACTCCATTGCGATGAGGGCGCACTTCGGCAAGCGACGGCGGCGCAAGCCCGAAACACTCGATGAGCTCGGCGGCCCAGTGCTCTCCTTCGGTCATGTCGCCCGTTCTTGGCGTCGCGACCGGGCGCAGCTTGCGCTGGCCGAACAGCAGATAGATCGGCAGCATGAGATACGGCATGAGCGCGAGCCCGAGCACCCATGCAATGGCGGAAGTCGGCGCGCGACGAGCGTGCTGGGCACGCGTCGTGAGGATGTAGACGAGCACGGCGATCGCGCTCACCAGGACATAGTTGGCCGGGGTCGGCAGCCAGGTCGCGATCACGATGGCGTTGCGTGGTTCGACATGGTCGCGGATTGTAGCCGCGTGCGAGCCGATCCGGCTGCGGTCTATTTCACCGGGAAGTCGTACGCGACGTCTTTCGACGGTTCGGGCTGGAACGTGTAGTGCCACCATTCCATGGCGTAGTTCCGGAACCCCTCTTTCTCCATGGCGGCGCGCAGGCGCTGGCGATTCTCCCTTTGCCGCGGCGTGATCTCCGGCGACTCGGTGTTGGCGAGGGCATCGAAGAAATCGAACTCCGTGCCCATGTCGAGACTCGCGCACTGGCCGCTCGACTCACATCGCATGAGCGTGAGATCGATGGTCGCGCCGCGGCTGTGACCGGATGTGGCTGCGATGTAGTCGCCGAGCAGCTTGCTCTTGTCGAGCGCCGGATAGAACAGCGGCTTCGTGCGCTGGTCATCGAGGTCGCCGGCCCAGCGCACGAAATGACCTACGGCGCGGACGGGCCGATAGCAGTCGAAGATCCGCAGACGGAACTGTTCTGCCCGCAGGGCAAGCTCGACCCGTTGCAACGCTTCCGCAACGGGCTCGAGCAGAAAGCATCGCGGAGCTTCGTAGCCGTCGACGCGTGCACCGACGAAGTTCGCGCTGGTCGCGTACCGGATATCGAGACGAATATCCGGCACGAGGGCCTGAATGCTGACGAAGCCGGCGGCGGCCGGCGTCGCGGCGGGAGAAACCTTCGGAGCGTCGTCAGCATGCCCGAGCGAAGCTGCGATAACGGTCGCCCCAAGGAATATCCGAGTGACGCTCATGACCGCTCCGTCAGCAACGTCTCGCATCGCTTGACCCAACGATCCGGCGCAAACCGTGCGGCCCAGATGAAAGCTCCGCCGAGCAAAGCGCAGATCGATACCGCGTAGTCGCGCCCCGGGTCGGCAGCGCCGAACCACAGCGCTATCGCGACCAGCACGCCGCCGATCGCTGCGAGGAACGTTCGCGTCCTGCGGGTCTCGGGGCTGTCGCGGCCTTGAGTCTTCATGCGAACACTCTACCGCCGCGACAATCGCGCCGAAAGCTATTGCGAGAGCTTGAGCCCGACGATTCCGGCCATGATCAGGCCGATACTGAGGAGTCGCGGAGGGCTCGCCGCATCGCCGAGCAGCGCGATGCCGATTGCAGCCGTCCCTACGGCGCCGACGCCGACCCAGACGGCGTAGGCCGTGCTCATCGGCAACGACTTCATGGCGACACCGAGCAACGCAAGGCTAACGATCATCGCGGCAACCGTGCCGACGCTCGGCCACAGCCGCGTAAAGCCCTCGGTGTACTTGAGCCCGACGGCCCAGGCCACTTCGAAGAGACCCGCGAGAATGAGCAGAAACCAGGAGATTGTGGGGGACATGTCGCACCGCGAATGCGGGGTCGTCCCCTTGAGAGATCAGCCGCGAGGTCGTCCCCGGAGCTGGCCCGCGGATGCAGGCCCCTGTTTAGTCCCCGGACGCGGGCCGAAGTTCCCTACCAGGACTCGAAGCAATCGTAGTTGCGCTGAACGGCGATCCGGCCGCCTTCGATCTCGAAGAACATCGCGAAGTACGCTTTCATCGCGGCTCCGGCGGGCAATGTCGCCAGCGGCGTTGCGAGCGTCGCGGTCCACACGGCCTCGACAGCGACGTGGCTGCCCTGGGCCACGACGGAACGGATGTCGAAGTGCTGCTGTCGCAAGAGCGTCTTGCCCTGCTCGGCTCTTTTCAGGAGGGTCGCGAGATCGCTCTCCCCGCCTTTGGGATTGAGACGATTCGGCAATTCGATCTGACGTGCGTCGCGTGAGAAGAAGCGTC
The DNA here is from genome assembly GCF_014202975.1 of Povalibacter uvarum. Taxonomy (GTDB): domain Bacteria; phylum Pseudomonadota; class Gammaproteobacteria; order Steroidobacterales; family Steroidobacteraceae; genus Steroidobacter; species Steroidobacter uvarum. The sequence goes on along the minus strand of NZ_JACHHZ010000004.1, from coordinate 368,577 downwards.
CGAGCGCATCGCCCGCTGCGCCGTTGCCCAGCGCGGCGAGGTAGTCGCGAACCACAGTGACATTCGTCTCTTCGATCGTTGCCATGACTGCCTCCAGCTCAGCGGAACCGCGACACCGCCTATCCGTCGACGGGAATCGCCGGCGTCGCCAGGGTTTTCTGATAGAACGCGAGATCGAGCCAGCGGCCGAACTTGAAGCCGGCTTCACGGATCGTGCCCGCGTGCGTGAAGCCAAGCCGTTCATGCAGTGCGATGCTCGATGCGTTCGTCACATCGATGCCGCCAACCATCACGTGATAGTTCTGCGCCGTCGCCGCCTCGATCAGTTTCTGCATCAGCTTGAATCCAAGCCCTTGTCCGCGATGCGACGCATGGATGTAAATCGAATGCTCGACGCTGTACTTGTAAGCGGGCCAGGCTCGGAACGTGCCATAGCTGGCGAACCCCATCAGTGTGCCCCGTTGGTCGACTGCGCCGATCACGGGGAAGCGACCGACGTCCTTCGCTGCGAACCACGAGACCATGTTGTCGATCGTCCGCGGCTTGTAGTCGTACAGCGCAGTCGAGTTGACGATGGCGTCATTCAGGATCTCGAGGATCGGCGTCGCGTGGGCGTCGAAGGTACAGGCTACGAATTCCATAGGGCTCACTTCGCGCACGCGCGCACGAACGCAACGACCAGCGGCGGAGTCACATCTTTCAGAGCCGCGCGTTCGGACTGGAAGAGACTCGCGACGAAGAACGGATGATCGTCCAACTCGACAGCTCGGATATCTCCAGCGTCATCACGTGCCGCGACTTTGAGCGGCCCGCTCGCGATGGCCTGCGCGAACTCCGGATTGATGCCATAGCTGCAGTGATAGCCTTCATGGGCCTCGCTCGCGCCGTACGCCTGAGCGGTCCGTGATCCCGGAACGAAGCGCACGGAACCGCTGACTTCAACGAGTGAACAAGTCAGCGGTGCAATGACAGCGCGAGGTGAATCGGGCGCGGTTTCCGCGTGATCCGCATCGACCCAGCCCAGAACGTTGCGCGCGTACTCGACCACGGCATGCTGAAAGCCGCCGCACGATCCCAGAAAAGGAATCGGCTTCGAGCGCGCATACCGGATCGCGAGCAGTGCGCCATCCATGTTCCGATAGGGGCTTCCCGGTACGCACCACAGCCCATCGAAACGCCGCAGCGGATCGGCACTGATGATCGTCTCCGTCGGCAGCCATTCGAACGCCGCATCGACTCCGACCGCCTCGCCCGCGAGACGCAGCGCAATGGGAATCGCCTTGTGCGCAACGACAGCGTCGCTGCGGTCGCCAACCAGCCCGATGAGTACGCGATCGCGCATCAGTATCGTCTCTCAGCTTTCCGGTGTGTCGGTGTCGAGGCCGCCCTTCGCGATGGCGCCACGCGCGGAATTCGCGAGCGCCTCGTAACGAACGCGGAAGGCTTCCAGCGTCTTTTCGTCGAGTTCTTCGAGATCGAGCAGCGCGTTGTGCGCACCTTGCGTGGCGCGGATCAGCTCATCGAGCTTCAGCTGCATCGCCTCGGTGTCGCGGTTCTGGGTGTTCTGAATCAGGAAGACCATCAGGAAGGTGACGATGGTGGTGCCGGTATTGATGACCAGCTGCCAGGTATCGCTGAACTTGAAGATCGGGCCCGTAACGGCCCAGACGATGATGACCAGCAACGCCAGCGCAAATGTCGCGGGCCTGCCGGACAACCGGGCGGCTTTCTTGGCCAGCGTGGAATAGGTGTTGCCGAACGACATGACTGCCCCCTATGTCGGCTTGCGAACGTCTATGGCGCAAAGCGGGCGATCGATCTCGCACGCGCACGCGCGGCCTCGACCTCGCGATCGCGCGGTTCGGCTGTCGTCACGAGCGACGCGATCAGCTTCCCGGCCGCCGCGGTGACCTCTTCGATCGCCTGGTTGAACGACTCTTCATTGGCCTTTGACGGCTTGGTGAAGCCGCTGAGCTTGCGGACGAACTGCAGCGAGGCCGCCCGGATCTCCTCCTCCGTGGCCGGTGGCTCGAAATTGAACAGGGTCTTGATGTTCCTGCACATGGCGGCTCCGGATGACAGGCTTGTTTCAGGCAGTGTAGCCCGTCCCCGCCCGGATGGCTGTCGGAGCCCAGGGTTCAGTCGACGATGAAGAGCTTTGCCCCAGAGGATGTAGACGATCGATGGGCTTCTGCCTCATCCGCCACCTGATAACTCATGCCGGGACGCAACGTGAAGCCGCGCCCGTCATCGAGCTCGGTATGAAGCTCGCCCTCGAGGCACAGGAGGATGTGCCCTTTGCGGCACCAGTGGTCGGCAAAGTAGCCGGGAGAGTATTCGACCATTCGCACACGAATGGCGCCGAACTGGCGGGTCCGCCAGTGCGCCACGCCGCGCTCACCCGGATGCTGAGTGGACTCGATCTGGGACCAGTCGGTGGTCCCGAAGGGAAGGTCGGTGATGCGCATGGAAACCTCGCCCGCGATTTGGCAGCGGACGAGTCAATCACACGCGCGGCGGGTTGGCCACGGATAACCAGGGGAGCTGCGGCCTGTGGGTCCGACTTTAGTCGGACCCACAGCAAGAGCCCGGGCCCACACAGAAATCAGATCGGCATCACCACCATGCTCGCACCGGCGAGGGTCGCGCCGATGATCGCGCCTGCAGCCACATCGCTCGGATAGTGAAGGCCAAGAACGACGCGCGACATCGCAACGAGCATCGCGAACGGAACGCAGAGCATTGCCAGCTCGGGATAGCTGGCAGTGATGAGCACCGTGAAGCTCACCGCGTGCAGCGTATGGCCGGAAGGGAAGCTGTAGCGATCAAGCGCCCGCGTTCCCGGAACGATACCCGCGAGCGAAATATACGGACGCTCACGCACGAGACGCGACTTGAGATACTTGTAGAGCGCGAGGCCGGTGAAGCCGACGATAGCCATCCGCAGCACAGGCAGCAGGGCTTCCTGTCCGTAGATGAACGGCAGCGAGAGAACGAGCGTGTACCAGAACACGCCGTCGCCGAGGCGGCTCACCGCCGCGAACACATCGCGAACATACGGACGGCTGCAGCCGCGGTTCAGCCGCAGACACCAGTTGTACTCGATCGCATCGACGCGCCGGAACAGTTCGGTTGCTCTTGCGGAGGCCATAGCAGTCCCCTCGTCCTTCGGTAGCGTGCTCAGTCTCGTCGGGATGTGCTGCAGTCGATTTGCAGGTATATGACCTTTCTGTGATTTGTGACCCAGTGCAGGAAACGGAGAGGATTTTCCACGGGGGAACACAGGGAACCACGGGGCGAGAACCGTATTTCGTCCGCCCCATGGATCCCCGTGAACCCCGTGGAGAATCTTCTCCTCCTTCCTCCCGGTCGGTTGGACCTAGAATGTGACCGCCAGATGACACATCGGATCGAACGCTCATGCAGCTCTTGCTGATCGAGGACCACAAGGACATCGCCGCGAATATCGCGGAATACTTCGCTGCGCGCGGCGACACGGTCGAGCACGCAGCCGATGGCCTTGCCGGTCTCGATCTCGCGCGCACGCGTCCTTACGACGCGATCGTGCTGGACCTGATGCTGCCCGGCATGGATGGCATCTCCGTGTGCCGGAATCTGCGACAGGCCGGCCACACTCGCGTGCCGATCCTCATGCTCACCGCGAAAGACCTGCTGACCGACAAGGTCGAGGGATTCGAAGCAGGCGCGGATGACTACCTGGTCAAACCGTTCTCACTCATCGAGCTGGATGCGCGCCTCAAGGCGCTCGTCCGGCGCGCGAGTCCGCCGGACGCGCCTCGCGTCCTCGTCGTCGGCGATCTGAAGTTCGACCTGAACACGCTCGAAGCCGAGCGCGCAGGCGAGAAGATCAAGCTCAATCCCACGACGCGCCGCATCCTCGCAGTGCTGATGCAGAACGCCGGCCGCGTCGTCACGCGTGCCGAGCTCGAGCACGAGCTGTGGGGCGATCGCGCACCCGAAGGCGATTTCCTGCGGGCTCACATGCACGCTCTGCGTGCGGCGATCGACAAGAATTTCCCGGTCAAGCTGCTTCATACGATACATGGCACGGGCTATCGACTTTCGCCGGATCCCATTCGTCCGTAAGGCCGATCAATGGCTGGCCGGACTCAGCCTGCGGTCGCGCATCGCGGGCACCATGCTCGCGCTTGTCGCAGTCGCGGGCATCGTGCTTGCGGCATGGGCCGTGCTCGCCGACGAGCGCCTGAAGCGCAACGTCACGTACGACTTGCTCTCCGAAGAGCTCACGCACTACGAGCAGCGCATGCGAATCGATCGTGGCGCCGAGCCGCTGCGATCGGCGCGCCTGAGCATCTATCGCTCGAGCGATTTCGCGGAGCTGCCGCGCCGCATCGCGACGCTGCGCCCCGGCGAAATGCATCGCGTCCGTTCGGCGGGACGAGTGCTCGATGTGCTCGTTCGCGACGGGGATTTCGGCCGCCTGTACATCACGTACGACGTGACCACGCACGCTCGACAGGAACTGATCGCGGTCCTGATCATCGCGCTGGGCGTAGTCGGCATCGTCGCCATGGCGGGCTGGGCCGCGTTCGGAATTTCACGCCGCCTCGTCGAGCCCATCAACACACTGGCCGATCGATTGACGGCCATCGATCCCGTTCAGCGTCACGTGCGCATCGGTGCGGAGTTCGCGGGCAACGAGCTCGAACCGATTGCACGATCGATCGACAGCTACATGGAACGGCTCGACGGGTTCGTCGAGCGCGAACAGTCCTTCACATCGACAGCGAGCCACGAGTTGCGGACGCCGCTTGCGGTGATTCGCGGCGCCGTCGAGTTGCTCGAAGCGCAGATGGCGGATCGTCCTTCGACCGCGAGCGCATTGGCGCGCATTCAGCGAGCTGTGCGCGAGATGACGGAATTCACCGACGCCCTGCTCATGCTGTCGCGAGAGGAACACGCCGCGACCCGGGCAGAAGCGGCCTGCGAAGTGCAGCAGCTCCTCGTCCGAGTCGTCGACGACCTGCGTTCCGTCACCGCCGGAAAGAAAATCTCGATCCATGTCGATATGCAGCATCCGGTACGGGTCCCGGCCCCGGAAAGCATGGTGGCCATGCTGATCGGCAATATCGTCCGCAATGCCCTGCAACATGGCACGGCCGACGAGGTCCGGTGCGTCATGAAGGACCGGGAGCTGATCGTGTCCAATGCTGGTGCACTACCCCACGCGGACCTGCCGCAAGCGGCTGCCCGGCATTTCACCACGCATCCAGGAGGCCATGGGATGGGGCTGTACCTCGTGAGGAGGATCTGCGAGAGGTACAGGTGGGGGATACGGCTGGAGAATGACGCGGAGGGGGTACGGGCGACGGTGGGGTTCTAATCGGGCTAGCTGGCTAGCCTGCTAGCCGGCTAGCCAGACGACGACCAACCGGAAAACGCTCAAGGTTCCTGCTCGCTGCCGTCGGGCCGGTCCGCTGGCCATCTGCTATCATCCCGCCCCTCGAAAATCCCCCGTTTCAGCCTTTCCCTCAAGATTCATCGGAGTTGTGTCGATGTCGACAGCGGTCAAGCTCAACGTGCCCGCACAGGGCCAGAAGATCACGATTCAGGACGGCAAGCTCAGCGTTCCGGATCAACCCATCATCCCGTTCATCGAAGGCGACGGCACGGGCCCGGATATCTGGCGCGCGTCGGTTCGCGTGCTCGATGCAGCGGTCGCGAAGGCCTACGGCGGCAAGCGCAAGATCCACTGGATGGAGGTTTACGCCGGCCAGAAGTCGAACGACCTGTTCAACACCTGGCTGCCGGATGAAACCGTGCAGGCCTGCCGCGACTATCTCGTGTCGATCAAGGGACCGCTCACCACTCCGATCGGCGGCGGCATCCGCTCGCTGAACGTCGCGCTGCGCCAGATGCTCGACCTGTACGTCTGCCTGCGCCCGGTGCGCTGGTTCAAGGGCGTGCCTTCGCCGGTGCGTTCGCCGGACAAGGTCGACATGGTGATCTTCCGCGAAAACACCGAAGACATTTACGCCGGCATCGAATTCGAAGCCGGCACGCCGGACAACCAGAAGTTCCTCGACGCCTTCAAGGCCGCGTTCCCGAAGCAGTTCGCCAAGATCCGCTTCCCGAACACCTCGGGCATCGGCATCAAGGCCGTGTCGCAGGAAGGCACCGAGCGCCTGTTCCGTGCGACCGTCGAGTACGCGATCGTCAACAAGCGCAAGAGCGTGACGATCGTGCACAAGGGCAACATCATGAAGTTCACGGAAGGCGCCTTCCGTAACTGGGCCTACGCGCTCGCCGAGAAGGAATTCGCGGACAAGGTCTACACCTGGGATCAGTGGGAACGCACCAAGGCCGCGAAGGGCGAGAAGGCCGCGAACGAAGAGCAGGATGCAGCGAAGAAGGCCGGCAAGATCATCATCAAGGATGCGATTGCCGACATCACGCTGCAGCAGGTGCTGACGCGTCCCGAAGAGTTCGATGTCATCGCGACGATGAACCTCAACGGCGACTACCTGTCGGATGCGCTCGCTGCGCAGGTCGGCGGCATCGGCATCGCACCGGGCGGCAACATCAACTACGTCACCGGCCACGCTGTGTTCGAAGCGACTCACGGCACTGCGCCGAAGTACGCGAACCTCGACAAGGTGAACCCGGGTTCGGTGATCCTGTCAGGCGAAATGATGCTGCGTTACATGGGCTGGACCGAAGCCGCCGACGCCATCATCAGCGCCATGGACAAGGCCATCGGCCAGAAGACCGTGACCTACGACTTCGCCCGCCTCATGGAAGGCGCGAAGGAAGTGAAGTGCAGCGAGTTTGGCGATGCGTTGATTCGCAATCTGTGATTGCGAAGCCAGAGTAGCCTGCTAGCCACTAGCAGCTAGCCAGATCGGGGCGCGAAAGCGCCCCGATTCGTTTCTGGTGGCCTCAGTCTGATTGTGGGTCCGGCTTTAGCCGGACGTTACGCCGGAGGCGCTCCCGCGCTGACGTCCGACTGAAGTCGGACCCACAGGGATTCAGGCCACGATTCTGGCCAGTAGCCAGTAGCCAGCCGCCTCCACTACCCTTCGCCCCATGTCCGCAGCAATTCCCCCCCTCCCCCGCGACGCCCTCGTCGAAGAATGCGCCGCGACGCTGGTGGAAGCGTTCGCGAACTACAACGCGGAGTTCAGGGCGATCACGCGGCGGGCGCCGCAGCGTTTCGAAGCACGGGATTGGCGTGGGAGCCAGCGCGATGCGGTCGAACGCATCGAGCTCTACGAGAAATGCATCAGCCGCGCGGTATCGCACATGCTCACGCGGCTCGGAGAGGATGTCGCGGAGCGATCGCTTTGGGCGAGCGTCAAGCGACGCTTCACTGAACTGATCGAGGCCTTCCCCGATCGCGAGTTCGACAAGACGTTCTTCAATTCCGTCACACGCCAGACCTTCGGCACTGTCGGCGTCGATGCCGCCGTCGAGTTCGTCGCGCTGGATCTCGACCCGATCAGCGAGATCCGTCACCAGATCGACACGAACGTCTATGTGAATCGTGGCTCGCTCGAACTGCTGTTCGAGGAGATCCTGGCTGACTTCCGCTTTCGAACGCCGTATCTCGACTTCGACCGCAGTGTGCGGATCATCACGAACGAAGTCCGTGCGCAATGCGAAGCGGACTCGGATGCGGCACGACCGCCGCTGGAAGTCGAGAAGATCGAACTGATCCGCGTGCCGTTCTATCAGATGACGCGCGCGTACATCGTCGGTCGAATTTCAGGCAAGGGATGGCGGCTGCCCTTCGTGCTGAGTTTCAAGAATTCCGAAAGCGGCGTGCTGATCGACGCCGTGATGATGGACGAGAGCAGCGTCAGCATTCTTTTCAGTTTCACGCGCTCGTACTTTCATGCGGATCTGCCGCATGTCGGGCAAGCCGTGGTCTTCCTCAAAACGATCCTGCCGCGCAAGCCCATCAGCGAGCTCTACACCGTGCTCGGCCGCGCCAAGCAGGGCAAGACGGAACGCTATCGCGAGCTGTTCCGGCACCTGCAGCAGAGCACCGATCAGTTCATGCACGCGCCCGGCGACAAGGGGCTCGTGATGATCTGCTTCACGCTGCCGTCATACGACGTCGTGTTCAAGATCATTCGCGACCGCTTTGCCTATCCGAAGAATGTGCTGCGCGAAGAAGTGCTCCAGAAGTACGAGATGGTCTTCAAGCACGATCGCGCCGGCCGGCTCGTCGATGCCCAGGAATTCAAGCGCCTGAAATTCCCCCGCGCCCGGTTCGCCGATGCGCTGATCGAGGAGCTGCGCAACGAGGCGGCGAACACCGTGCATTTCGAAGACGGTGAGATCGTCATCGATCACATCTATATCGAGCGGCGCATGACGCCGCTCAACCTTTACATCCGCAACGCCTCACGCGAAGAAGCCGAACGCGCCGTGCTCGACTACGGCCAGTGCATCCGCGATCTCGCTGTCACCAACATCTTCGCGGGCGACCTGCTGCTGAAGAACTTCGGCGTGACCCGCCACGGCCGCGTGATCTTCTACGACTACGACGAACTCTGCGCCATCAGCGATTGCCGTTTCCGCGACATCCCCCAGGCCGCGCACGACGAAGACGAGATGCGCGCCGAAGCCTGGTATCACGTCAACGACAACGACGTCTTCCCCGAGACGTTCATGCAGTTCCTCGGCTTCGACCCGCACCTCAAGGCCGTCTTCCTGAAAGTGCACGGCGAAATCCTCACCGCCGACTGGTGGCGCGGCATCCAGCAGCGAATCGCGGAAGGGGATGTGATGGAGGTGCTGCCGTATCACAGGCACAGGGTGAGGGTGTTCAGCAGCGTGTGAGGAGGGAGGCTGGCTGCTGGCCAGAATGGGACCTCTGTCATTCCCGCGGAAGCGGGAATCCATGCCTTGAGAGAAGATGGATTCCCGCCTTCGCGGGAATGACGAGCGACCGGCCAGCCGGCCAATCGCCGGCAGGCCAGCCAACTTCTTCAATCATGCTTCTCCTCGTATATCTCCCTGCTCTGCTGATTCAGCTGCTGGTGGAGATCGACGCGCTCGTCCTTCGTCAGCGTGCCGTCTGACTTGTAACCCTGTTCCAGTTCGCGGATGTCGCGGCGTTCGGTGCGCAGTTCCTGCGCTTCGTCCTGCGTCAATGCGCCGGTCTTCACGCCCTGCGCGATGCGGGCGGTCTGATTGCCCTGACGCTGATTCACGCCAGGATCGCGAACCGCCGGCGGTGTGGCCGGGCGATCCTGCGCATCATGCTTCTGATGATAGATCTCGCGACTTGCCTGGTTCTGCTCATGGTGCAGGTCGCGGCGCTCGGCGCCCGTCAGCGTGCCGTCGGATTTGTAGGCACGCTCGAGCTGCCGAATGTCGCGCTGACTCTCGGCGACATGTCGCGTTTCACGTCGTGTGAGCTCGCCCGAGCGCACGCCCTGATGGATTCTTGCGCGCTGATTCTGCTGACGTGCGTTAACACCGGGATCGCGGGTGCCTGCATCGGCGACTGTTGCGGTCAACAGCAGTGCGGCAACCACCGTCATTGTCATCGGACCTTTCATCGGACTCCTCCTGCTGCCGCTGGCGCGGCGTCGTTGAATCGATGGTGAGTTCAACGCGGGTCGGGGCCGGCGGTTGACAGGGGAATCCGTGGTCTTTATGTAAACTACGCCCGAATGCGCCGCACTCTTATTATCCTGGGCTCGATCATCATCTTGATCGGATTGCTGTGGCCGTGGCTCTCGAAACTGCCGATCGGCCGGTTGCCTGGCGACATCGTCGTCGACCGGCCGGGCTTTCGGTTCTTCCTGCCGGTGACGACGATGCTCATCGCGAGCGTCGTGCTTTCGCTGCTGCTCTGGCTGTTCAGAAAGTAAGCCCGCTCACTTCGACGCCGAGAAGGGATACTCGCCGTACGGTCCGAACGCGACGTTCACGACCTTGAACGTTCCTGCCATGTGCGCGGGAGCAACGCCTGTTGCCGCCGTCACACTGCCTGAGAACGTCCGCACCGTCGCTCCCGTCGATACGTTGTTGTGCAGGAAGTGGAGCTCGCCTGTCGGCGGACAGTAGTAGCCCGTGATCGGAGCAATGCCGAGATACCCGAGGATCACGCGGCATGTGCTGCCGCCCGGCCCACCTCCGCCACCCTGATTCGTGATGTCGAGCGTGGTGTAGTTCTGATCGATCAGAATGCTCCAGCTGCCTGTCACTGTCGCTGGCGGCGCCGCTGCGGCAGTGCCGCTCAGCGCCAATCCCGCCCCCAACACTGCGACTGCCATCAACGCGCGTGCCCTCGGCAATGCGAACTCGAATCTCGACATGATCTTCTCCTCGATGTGATCCAGGAGAGCGAATGCTCTCGTGAATGACAACGGCAGAAGCGCGCGAAACCGGACTTGTACCGAAGTACAGGCGACGACTCAGCTACTGAACGTCGCTCCATCCACCGCCGAGCGCCTTGTAGATCGCAACGAGCTGGGTCGCGACCTGGGTGTTGCTTTCGGAATAGGCGCGCTCCGCCTGGAGCAGCGTCCGGTGTGCATCGAGTTCGACGAGATAGTTCACCAGGCCGTGGTTGTATCGTACGTGCGCGATGTCATACGCATCCCGGCTCGCCGACAACGTTTCTCCAAGCTCCTGGTTGCGCCGACGCTCGGCTTCGTAGGCACTCAGGGCATTCTCGATCTCATGCCAAGCGTGCAGGACGGTGCGCTGGTAGTTCACCGCGGCTTCCTGCTGCTGCAGTTTTCGAATCTCGACCACCGAGCGACGTCGCGAACCGTCGAAGATCGGCAGGCTGATGCTCGGACCGATGGACCACTGGCGCGAGCCCCACTCCGTCAGATCTGAAGCATCGAGCGATTGCTGCACGAAGCTTCCCGTCAACGTGATCCGCGGGTAGAGGTCGGCAACGGCAACGCCGATCTCCGCCGTTGCCGCATGCAACTGGGCCTCCGCTCGCCGAATGTCGGGCCGGCGTCGGGCGACTTCCGAGGGAACGCCGCCGGCGATCGTCCGCGGCATCTGAAACCCCTCCACCTGATTCGCGAGCTGGGTATCGAGAACGCCCGGCTGAACATTCAACAACAAGCCGAGCGCGCTGATGATCTGCGTCTGCTGCTGCTGGAGCTGCGGAATGCTGGAACGCGTCTGCGACAGGCGTGCGCGCTGGGTCGACAGATCCAGCTCATCGACAATGCCGCCCTTGACTCGATACGTCGTCAGCTCGACCAGATCGGCGCTCGCAACGACATCAGCATTCGCGATACGCAACTGCTCCTGCACACCCCGCAGTTCGAGGTAGGTACGGACGACCTCGGCCGTCAGCGACAACTGCGCGTCATGCAGGTTCTCACCGCTGGCCTGGAGTGTCGCATCCGCCGACTCCACCGAACGCCGCACCCGGCCCCACAGGTCGAGTTCCCACGCTGCGTCGAAGCCGGCCTGATAAACACTGAACGGCTCGCTCAGGACGGAGATGATCTCGTCACGCTGCGCGGGCGGCACGATCAGGTTGATGACGCGAGTGCTGACACCGTTCTCGCTCTGGCGCTCCCGGTCGTACAAGGCGCCCGCATTCACACTTGGCCAACGCGCGCCGGCTGCCGCACCTCGTTGCGCCCTGCTCTGTGCGAGGCGAAGGCCAGCGATCGTGATATCGGGATTGTTCTGCAGCGCACGATCGACGAGGTCGTTCAGTGCTGGATCGTTGAACTGCTTCCACCATTGCGCGTCGACGTCCTGCGACGACAGCGCGTCGCCCGCGGACCGCCATTGCTCCGGCATCGCGTCTTCCGGCGCTTTGTAGTCCGGGCCAAGCGCACACGCAGTAAGCATCAGCGCGCCGACGGCGATCAACAAGAATCTGCTTTTCATGGAACACCTACACCAGCCGGTGCCGGAACAGCCAGACGGCCGTCGGCAGCGTGATCGACGCGATCACGACGAGAGGCCACATGTCGTTGAAGAGGAGCGTGACGCCCGCACCCTCGAGATAGATTCGCTGCACCATCTCGATCGCGTAACGCAGGGGATTTGCCAGCGTGATGTACTGCATCGCCGTCGGCATGTTGCTGATCGCCGAAGTCAGGCCCGACAGCAGCATCATCGGCATCAGGAGCACGAACGTGTACAGCATCGCCTGCTGCATCGTCGCCGAGAACGCGGAGAGCGCCAGCCCGATGCCGACGGCGGCGGACATGAAGAGGATCAGGCCGAGATACAGCGTTGCGAGTGATCCCTGGAAGGGAATGCGGAACCAGAACAGCGCCAGCAGCAGGATGATCGACGACTGGACCAACCCGATGAGAATCGAGGGCACGGCCTTCCCGACCATGATCTCGGTCGGGCGCAGCGGCGTCACGAGCAGCTGATCGAACGTTCCTTGCTCACGCTCCCGCGCTACCGACAAAGCGGTGAGCATCAGGACCTGCAACATGCTCAGCGCCGCAATCAGGCTCGGGATCATGTTCCAGCGGGTCTCGAGGTTGGCGTTGTACCAGGCACGGGTTTCGATCGTGAGAGGCGATCGCAGCCCGTCGTGGCTTTGCCTCCAGTCGGCGTTGAACCGCTCGACGGCTGCACTGACGTAGGCCGCCGCTGTGCCGCCCGTATTGGAGTTGCGGCCATCGGTGATCGCCTGCACGGTAGCGCCCTGTCCCGACAGGATCCGCCGCTCGAAGTCGGAAGGAATGTGAACGACGAGCAGAGCGCGCTTGCGACTGATCGCGTCGCCGATCTCGCTCGCACTGTTCAGATTCATGACGCGATGGAATACACCGGAACCGTCGAGCCGCGCCATGAAGTCGCTCGACGCGCCGCTGCGATCAGCGTCGAGCAACGCATAGGCCACCTTGTCCAGATCGAACGTCGCGGCGTATCCGAACAGCAGCGACTGCAGCACGATCGGCAGAACCAGCACGATCCGGCTGCGCGGGTCCTTGAGCACCGCGATCAGTTCCTTGCGGATCAGGATGAGGATGCGATGCAGCGTCGCGTTCATCCGAGCACCTTGCGCGTGTTGCGCCGAGTCAGGGCGATCAGCACGACCGCCGCCGTGACGAGCACGGCGCAGTCCTTGATGAGCAGACCGCTCACATCACCGGCCAGGAACAGCGTCTGCAGCGCCTCCACGTAGTACGTCGGCGGGAGCACGCGGCTGATCCCTCGCACGACGGCGGGAACGCTGTTCAGATCGAAGATGAACCCCGACAGCATCAATGCCGGCAGGAAGCTGACGACGAGCGCGATCTGGCTGGCCAGGAACTGGTTCTTCGTCGCGGCCGAGATCAGCAATCCGAGGCTCAGCGAGACGAGCAGGTACACCATCGAGATGAAGATGATGAGCAGCAGGGAGCCGCGGATCGGAACGTGGAACAGGAACTTCCCCGCGAGCAGACACATCGTGAGTCCCGCGAGGCCGACCACGAAGTACGGCACGAGCTTGGCGATGATGATCTCGTTCGTATTGACGGGGGTGACGAACAGCGACTCGAGCGTGCCGCGCTCCCATTCCCTCGCCATGACCAGCGAAGTCAGCAACGCCCCGTTCAACGTCATGATGAGCACGATCAGGCCCGGCACGAGGAAGTGCGTACTGTTGTTCGCTTCGTTGAACCACAATCGTGTCTGCAGCGTGATCGGCGGCGCCGACCCGCTCTGACCGGCTGCTGCTCGCTTCACTGCCCATTGGCCGATCGCGCCCTGGGCGAACGCCTGCAACACGCGGGCACGATTCGCATCGACCCCATGAACGAGCACCTGAACCGTCGCGTGACCCGCGGCAAGCTGACGGGAGAAATCCGATTGCAGGTACACGATCGCATCGACTTCTCGCTTCAGCATCAGTTCCCGCGCGGTCTGCATCGAAGTCAGAGGAATCGCGGAGAAGTATGGCGAGAGATAGAAGCCGGCCACGACATCCTGCGCCGCCGGAGATGTGTCCTCCGTGACGATGGCCACGGGCGCATTCTTCACATCGAACGACAATCCATAGCCGAAGATCAGGATCAGCACGACGGGCAGGAACAGGCCCACCATCAGGTTGCTCTTGTCGCGAACGAGCTGGCGCGTCTCCTTCGTGACGAGCGCCTTCAGGCGCCGCCATGAAAGAGGTGCCTGTACAGCGGCGCCGCTCACGCAGCATCCTTCGCACGCACCTGGTCGCGTGACTTCTCGACGATGGCGATGAAGGCTTCCTCCATCGTCGCCACCGGATGAGACTCGTCGGCGGCTTGCTGCCGCACCTCGTCGGGAGTGCCGATCGCGAGCATCGTGCCCGCGTCCTGGATCATGATCCGGTCGCAGTACTCGGCCTCTTCCATGAAGTGCGTGGTGACGACGATCGTCGTCCCGTGATCGGCAAGCGAACTGATCCGACGCCAGAACTCGCGCCGGGCGAGCGGATCGGCGCCGCTCGTCGGCTCATCGAGGAAGACGATCTGCGGCTCATGCAGCAGCGCGGCAGCCATCGCCAGCCGTCGCTGGAAGCCGCCGGGCAGCTTCCCGGTCGCTGCACCGGCACGATTGCTCAGCTCGAAATTGTCCATGGCCCAGTCGATGCGCTCGTTCGCACGCGCTCCCCGCAGACCATACGCACCGGCGAAGAAGTCGAGGTTCTCGCGAACAGTGATGTCGCCATAGAGCGAGAACTTCTGCGCGACATAGCCAATGTTCTGGCGCGCCTCCGCGCGTGCCGTGCGCAAATCCGCGCCAGCCACCAGCAATGTACCGCTCGTCGCGGGGAGCAATCCGCACAACATGCGGAAAGTCGTTGTCTTGCCTGCACCGTTCGGCCCGAGAAGCCCGAACACCTCGCCGCGCCTCACCTCGAAGCTGGTGCGATTCACCGCCGTGAAGTCGCCGAACTTGCGCACGACATCGTGCGTCTCGATGACTACTTGCTCTCGATCCGGCGCGGGCTTATCCGCAAGCTCGATTGCTGCCCCGGCAGCGGGCTTCGCATTCGTCTGCTGTCGCAGCAGCAACATGAGCCCGTCCTCCAGTGTCGGCTCGGCGGGCTCGAAGGTCGCCTCGGGAATCGATTGCGCGCTTTCAGCTCGCAGGACTGCGCGGACCCTTCCGCCTTGGGGTACAGCATCGATTACGTCTTCGCGATCGATCAGGCGTGCCTGCAGCGCTCTCGCGGATTCGTTTTGCGTCGACGTTGCAATGAACGAGTGTCCGCGGGCTCTCGAGCTGATGCTGGACGGAACACCGTCCGCAAGCACTTTGCCTTCGTGCAACACGACAACGTGCGCACAACGCTCGGCTTCATCCATGTAGGAAGTGCTGACGACGACAGACAGCCCCTCGTTCTCCACGAGGCTGCTGACGATCTCCCACAGCTCGCGACGCGACAATGGATCCACACCTACCGTCGGCTCATCGAGCAGCAGCAGATCGGGCGAACGCACAAGCGTGCAGGCGAGTCCGAGCTTCTGCTTCATGCCGCCCGACAATTTTCCCGCCAGCCGTTCTCGAAACGGTGCCAGGGCGGTCATCTCCATCAGGCGCGGATAGCGCTCCTGGCGCTGCTCGACGCTCACGCCGTGCAGGTCCGCGTAGAGATCGAGATTCTCCTGCACGCTCAGGTCTTCGTAGAGGCCGAAGCGCTGCGGCATGTAGCTGATGCGATTCTGTATCTCCTGCGGCTGCGTGGCCGCGTCGAGGTCGAGGACGCGGAGCGTTCCCTCGTCTGTGCGCATCAGTCCCGCGACAAGTCGCAGCAGCGTCGTCTTTCCGGCGCCGTCGGGACCAACGAGCGCAGTCAGCTCGCCGTGACGCGCTTCGAACGAGACGCCGTCGAGCGCCGTAATAGACTCCTTCTTGTCGCGGGCGAACCGCTTGACCAGTCCGCTTCCGACGATTGCAACACCGCCGGTCACAGTCATGTCGCGCCGCCTGCCTGGGCCTGAGCCGGTGCCTGCACCGGTGCCGAAGGATCGATGGTCACGCTCGCCGGCATTCCGAGCCTCAGACGGTCTTCCTCGTCCTGGACGAACACCCGCACTTCATACACGAGGCTCGTGCGCAGCTCTTCGGTCTGCACTGTCTTCGGCGTGAACTCCGCGCTGGACGAGATGAAGCCGACCGTTCCCTGCAACGGCGAGCCTGCAGTGCCGTCAGTGGTGATGGTTGCCGGCGCACCGACTTTGATACGGCTGAGATCGACTTCCGATGCGTAGGCACGGACCCACTTCGGATGCGTGATCGCGATGGAGAAGACGGGGCGTTGCGGCGTCGCAAGCTCGCCGGGCTCCATCAATCGGTTGCGCACGACGCCGTCGGTGGGAGAAACCAGTTCGGCATCCGCAAGCTGCCGCTTCAACAACGCGAGATCGGCTTCCGCCGCATCGAGCTGTGCTTTCGCCTGGTCGATGTCTTCCTTGCGCGGGCCGGCCAGCGTGAGCTCGAGCGCCTTGCGGGCATTCTCAGCCTGGGCTTCACTCATACGCGCAGCGGTCGCCCCGGCTTCGAGATCCTGTGGGCTGACGGCGCGGCCTTTCGATTCGTCACTGATTCCGCGCAATCGGTCGAACTGGCTGCGTGCGTTGGCCGCCTCCGCTTCCGCAGCATTCACCGCTGCGCGAGCCTGGGCGATCTCCTCGGGGCGTGCGCCATTGCGCAACTTCCTCAACAGCTCAGCCTGAGCGGCTGCGCGCGCTTGCGCTTGCTGCACGCGGGGAAGAAGCCGGCCCGTGTCGAGGCGCGCGAGCACCTGACCTGCTTTGACGATGGAGCCCTCTTCCACCAGCACTTCCGCGATGCGCTCCGCGTCGTTGAACGGCAGATCCACCTGTCGCAGGTCGACATTGCCGTGCAGGACGACTAGGCCGGAGGCATCGTCGCGGCCAAAAATCCAGTAGGCAATCAGACCGAGCGCGAGCAGCCCAACGATCGCGACGGGGATGGCTTTCTTGTTCACCGGGGGAATCCTGCGGACTTGCAACTCGGTGAGAGTTTATTCAAAATCAAATTTGAATTACAACTGGATCGCGAATGAGCCGTTTGCGGAAAACCGAAACAGCCGCGCGCAGCAAGGCGGCGAAGTCCGTCGCAAAGACGCCTGCGCGGGAAGATGGAGCACAGACACGCCAGCAGTTGCTGGAAGTCGCGGGGCAGGTTTTTGCCGAACAAGGCTATTCGCGGGCGACGAGCAAGGAGATCTGCGAGCGCGCCGGCGCCAACATCGCCGCCGTGAACTATCACTTCGGCGGCAAGGATGGCCTCTACGCCGCAGTCCTGGAAGAAGCGCACGCCCGGCTCGTCAGTATCGACCTGGTCACGAAGGCCACGCAGAGCGATGCCGAGCCCGCCGAGAAGCTGCGGACGCTGCTGCGCCAGGTCGTGGGCGAAATCGCGAAACGCGATGAAGGCCGATGGGAACTGCGTGTGCTGAGCCGCGAAGTCCTCGCGCCTACGCCCATGATGGATCGCATGATCGCGAACCAGATCCAGCCGAAGCTGAAACTCGTCAGCACGATGATCGCTGGAGTACTGGGAGTGCCGGCCAGTCATCCTGCGGTGAGCCGCTGCACCGTCAGCATCATCGGGCCGTGCGGATTCCTGCTCATTACCGATCCGCAGTGGCAGAAGCAGGTGTTTCCATCCATGAACGCGGACCCCGAAACACTCGTCGATCACATGGTGACGTTCGCGCTCGGCGGACTGAACGCGGTGGCGGCGAATCTGAAGCGGGCGAAGCGGTGATCTATTGTGGCCGGAAGCGCACCCTCATCTCCGTGCGCTCGCGATCGCCATTTCCAGCGCCTGAGCAAGTCCGCCCTCATCGACGTGACCCACCGTGCGGCTCGCTGCCCTCAGTGCGGCGGGTGAAGCATTCGCCATCGCAATCGGATGCCCCGCCACTTTCAGTGCCGAGAGATCGTTGTCAGCGTCGCCGACGTACATCACGTCGCGCATGTCGACACCGTATTGGGCCGCGATGGTCTGCATCGCGCTGCCCTTGCTGACGCCGGCTGCCGTGATTCCGACAAAGGCCGTGTCGGGCATCAGCGGTGATGTCGAAGTCGCCAGCTCGAGGCCCGAATGCGATTGCGACATGAAGGCGTCGGCTTCGCCTTTCGGCAGCAACCATTGCCCGCGGACGATCGGACCGGGAAGCGATTCGAAGCGACGGATCTCGAACGGAACGCCCAGCAGCGCCGCGTGCTGCCTTGCCCATTCCGATGGGCTCTCGCTCGCATACTCGCGGTCGCTGTACAGCTCCAGGATGGCCTGGGTTCGCCGGGCCACGCTCACGAGCAAATCGACCGTGCCCGGCGGCAATGCCGTCGAACGTGAGCTGCCGGTCCTGAAATCGACGATGCTCGCGCCGTTCTGAAAGACATGCCAACCGGCCGGATCGAGCTTGCTCGCGAACTCGGTGGAGATACCGAACGCGGGACGTCCAGAACACAGGGCGAGGTGAATGCCGGCGGCACGCGCCCTCTCCGCGGCTGCCCATACCGATGGATTCACGGAACCCGAAGACCCCACCAGCGTGCCGTCGACGTCGATACCAATCAGCCGGATCAAGGCAGGTCCTCTGGTTACAAATTCTGGGGTTGCGAATCTTCGAGGGCTACAGGTCAACCCGTCACCGCGGTCAATGTTCCTGACCCTGCATTGCACTCATGCCATCAGGGATCGCGCTCGGAGATCCCGCGATTCTTGCGCTCTCCGGCTTCCTGTTCGATCTGCGATTGCGGCGGTGGAGGCGGCATCCTGCCGGAGCTGAGAAAGAGCAATGCCCATCCGAATCCCGCGCCGACCGGACGCTTTCGTGACGACCGTCTCGATCGCAAATAACGCCAGATCGCGATCCCGACGATCACGTCCGCGACCAGCACCAGCACGACCCATGGTTCGGGCATCGCCCGCACTCCCTTGTTGTATCAGGAAGAGATGGGGAACCGCCGCGGAGATTGCAAGGCCAGGCTCAGCCGCCGAGCGCCGTCCGCAGATCTTCGATGAGATCGTCCGCGTCTTCGATGCCGATGGACAAACGCATCGTCGTGTTCGCCACAGCGGCCCATGTGCGCTCCTGGGGATTCAGGTCGCGCGGGAGCATGAGCTGTCCCGGCTGAATCAGCGATTCAGTGGACCCGAGACTCGCTGAGATGGCGAACAACTTGAGCGCCTTCGAGAAGACAGCAGGATCGACCGCACCGTCGCGCAATTCGAATGTCACGATCGTGCCGAAATCGTGCGTCTGCGCGACAGCCAGTGCGCGTTGCGGATGCGATTCGAGGCCGGGGTACGAAACTCTTGCTACGGCCGGGTGACCTTCCAGGAATTTCGCGATCACCGCGGCGTTCGCGCAGGCGCGCTCGTATCGCAGGAAGTAGGTCTTGAGGCCCCGCTGGATCATGAACGCCGTGTGCGGGTCGAGCGTCGCCCCGATCACGATGGCATCCGATTTCATCGAATCGATGATCGCCTTGCTCGCGATCACGGCGCCGCCCATGACATCGCCGTGGCCGGACGCGTACTTCGTCAGGCTGTGGACGAAGATGTCGATGTCGAACTGTCCGTGGTTGTGAAATCCCGCGAACGTATTGTCGAGCAGCGTCAGTGCGCCGTGCTTGCGTGCCGCCGCAGTGATCCGCGAGATGTCCGCCACCTTCAAAACCGGGTTGGTCGGAGACTCGAACAGTACGACGCGCGTAGGCGTACTCGAGACGACGGACTCGAATGCGTCCATGTCGTCGATCGACAGAACCGTGTGGCGCACGCCGTAGCGGGCAAGCAGACGGCGCACGACGGTGCGGCTCGGCTGGTACGACTCGGCGAACAACACGACGTGATCGCCCTGGCGACACAGCGACAGCAACGCCACGCTCACGCCGGCGATGCCTGACGCAGTCAGCAAGCACGCTTCCCTGCCCTGCAGCTCTGCAAGGGTCAGTTCGAGCTGCCTCAGCGTCGGATTGGAAACGCGCGAGTACTGGAAGCCGTCGCGCTCGCCGCGTGATTGCAGCTGCGACTGTTCGACGTCGTCGAACGTGAACTTCACCGACTGGTAGATCGGAGCGACGAGCGGCCGGTTATCGTCCGGAAGCCGGACCGCGGGGGGATGATTGACTCGGGTCCGGGATTTCATGAGCTGCGCCGTCACGGAAGGGCCGGCGCAAGAATCCCATACTCGGAAGCGTCAAGACAGGCCCGGGAGATCCTCGCGCGTCAGCCAGCGCTCCGCCTCTTCGATTTCGAAGAACACCCGCAGGCCCGAACGCGACACGTTGTTCTCGGTGAGCTGCTCATACATGCGCGCCATGCCGAACTCGAGCGAACGACCCACCACGATCGCCTGGCGGCCGATATCGCTGTTGCCGCTCAGGAACCGGGTGTACTCCATCATGTCGTCGTACGGAATGTCGACTTCGGCCGTGCGCAGATCCGCCAGGATATTGAGCTTCTTGCGGTAGGCCGGATCGGCCCACATTGACGACGCGAGGTCGCGCAACTCGGCGGCAGTGACTCGCCCCCAGAGGGTCTGGCGGATGAGATTGAGTTCGGGATGAATGGTGTACTTGAAAGGCATCGCAGTCGGTGGCGAACGAATCCCTGTTGCGTCGGCCGTTTCCGCGATAGGGGCCTCCACGCGATCCAGCATACTTTGCCGGGCAAGAACAAGGAAAACCAGTTGCCGGAATTGTGACGTCGAGCGCGGGTGTCAAGCATTCCGGCACCGGCAGTTTACAGAGCGGGGAAGCGGCGCGTCGAGAAACGCGCCGCTTCATCACCATTACGGTGTCTTCACGCACAGACGGTACGAGCCGCTGCCGCTGTACGCCAGCACTCGCCAGCGGTACGTATTGGCTGCGCCGTTGTAGTCGATGCTTTCGGTCGACGTCGACCCTTCTGACCGCGCTGCAACGACCCAGCTGCTGCCGCTGCGGCGCTGCAGGAAAAGATCAAAGTCCGCGCCGCCCGGACCAGTCAGCCGCCCGGAATGCAGTCCGGCGACGGCGGAGAATCCGGCGGACGTCGGCAGGTATGCCGAACCACCGCTGCTCAGGCTGCCCGTGTAGCTGGTGAACCCCGCGGCGCACCCCGAGCCGCCTGTCGAATAGCTTCCGCGAAGCGTGAGACCGGAGAAGCTCGAATACCCGCGGACCATGACGTGATACGTGCCGGTCTGCGGCGCTGCGATCGTGCACGTTTCGCTGTTGCCACCCAGGTACGGACGGCAGTCATACGTCGACGTCGTCGGCGCCGAACCGAATCGCACGTAAAGATCCGCATCGCCGGTGCCGCCCGAGATCTGGAACTGCAGATTGGTCGCGCCGGCGGGTACATTCATCGTGTAGCGCAGTTCCGCGCCGGTCCCTCCGGAGAGATTGCTCACTGCCACGCCGTTTTGCAGTTCGGAGCCGCCGCCACCTCCGCCGCCTGTTGCAGCATTGACCGCAGCAAGCGCATCGACGATCCCGGTACCGCACTGACTGCATGAAGCGGGGAACGCTCGTGTCGAACTGCGCAGGCGAGTCTCGACTTCGTCGGGCGTCAGCGCACCGTTGCGCGACAGCATGAGCGCAACGACACCTGCGACATGCGGTGTCGCCATCGACGTGCCCTGGTAGAACTCGTAGTTATCGCTGCCGGGCGTCGTCGCGCCGCTGTTCAATGTCGACAGCACGCCGTTCGCTGTAACCGTCGTATCGCCACCCGGCGCGGCGACATCGACCACCGCACCGAAGTTGGAGTACCAGGCACGACCGCCGTTTCGGTTCACCGATGCAACGGTGATCACGCCCGAGCAGCTGGCGGGACTGACGTTGGCAGCGTTCTGCTGCTCGTTGCCCGCGGCGACGACGACCACCGAACCGCGCGAGCGGGCCGAGTTGATCGCGTTCTGTGTCGTCGTGTCGCAAGAGCCCTGCCCGCCGAGCGACATGCTGATGACGCGGGCAACGTTCGAGTTCGCCGGCACGCCGCTCACCGCGCCGCCGGACGCCCAGACGATCGCGTCAGCGATGTCGGACGTATAGCCGCCGCAGCGGCCCAGGACTCGCAGCGGCAAGACCCGAGCACCGAAGGCGACGCCAGCAACACCGGATCCGTTGTTGCTCACTGCCGCGACCGTGCCGGCGACATGCGTTCCGTGCCAGCTCGAGTCGGACGCGCCAGGGTCGGGAGGACATTGCCCTGCCGTGTACCAGTCACCCGGGTCCTGAGCATCGGTGTCGCGCGCATTGCCGTCGTTGCCGACGAATGAATCGCTGATGAAGTCGTAGCCGCCCACGATGTTGGCGACGAGATCGGCGTGCGGTCGATAGCCCGTATCGAGCACCGCGACCGTAATGCCCGCGCCGGTCGTGATGTCCCAGGCGGGCGGCAGATTGAGACCGCCATTCGCTTCGTAGTAGTGCCACTGCTCGGCGTATCGCGAATCGTTCGGCGTGAGCAGCCGCTTCATCATCCGGTCTTCTTCGGCGTACTCGACACTGGGATCGGCCCGCAGCGTCGTGACCAGATCGTTCAGCTCCTGCTGCGTTACGCGCCGCGAGAGTCGACGCACTTCGGCACCGGTCGCGGTCGTACGCAGCGACGTCGTCGCTACGCCGATCCTCGCCTCGGCATCAGTAACGACCCGCGACGCCGTCGTGGACTGAGCAGCTATGCCCGCCCCTCGCCACTTGACGATCACGCGTTGCGGTGGACCGTCCGTCGACTGCGCCAGTGCAGTCCCGACGGAGAACGCGAACACCGCGGATGCGGCGGCCGCACAAGCGAAAGCAGATCTCAACGAGAACTTCATGACGAACCTCCATGCCTGTCGGGAACCTGCGATTCCCCGGCTATGACTTGAGTCATGCGCTTACGCGCTCCTTGCCCCCGGAAGAGACGGCACCCCGATGCCGGCGCCCGCTCTCGTGCCATGGAACGGCTTTCTTGAATGCGAGACGGGCGTGGCAGGTTTAATACGCCGCACGCGGAAAATTGGCGATAAGACTTTTGACTGCACGCCTCGTGAGCGCTAACGATGCCGTGAATGTATGCATCGATCGGCGGCGGCGGGAGAAATCTCAGCGGAAAGTTCTCCCGCAGCCGCGCCAGTGGGATACTGCCGGAAACTTCCAGGCTCCTCGCACCCCGAAATCTGCGCAGCCATGCCAATCTTCGCTCTGCAACCGCATCCGTCGACGCCCTGTTCTTTCGTCATGGAAGTGACGGCACGCGTCGATCGCGACACCGATGGCGCACTGCGTTGTGTGTACGAGACACGCGGCGATATCGCACGCCTGAGAATTCCACCGACAACGGAACCCGTCCGGACCGACGGGCTCTGGCGCCACACCTGCTACGAAATCTTCGTGCGCAGCCCGGGCTCGGACATCTACGACGAGTTCAATTTCTCGCCCTCGGGAGCGTGGGCGGCCTATCGATTCGAGCGCTATCGCTCCGGGATGGTCGAACTCGAACTCGGGCAGCCGCCGCGGATTGCCTGTGAGCGACGCGACGATCGATTGACCGTGAGCGCAAGCGCGGGGGCTTCTGATTGTCCGGGCAGCCCCCTGCAGATTGCCGTGTCGGCAGTGCTCGAAGACCAGGACGGGCGCATCTGCTACTGGGCGTTGCGTCACGCCGAAGGCAAACCGGATTTCCATCACGCAGCCGGTTTCGCCGCAGTCCTTGCAGCATCGCGACAGGCCTAGACTGCTATCCTTCTTCAATCGTTCATCGGCACCTACATCCCATGCTCTTCGGCATCGATCGTCTGCTCACTGAAGCCCAGTTGCGCGACCCTCTCAAGGGACAGCGCATCGCTTTGCTCGCTCACCCCGCATCGGTCACACAGGATCTGACCCATTCGCTGGATGCCCTGGCGGCAATCCGCGACCTGAAGCTCTCCGCGGCGTTCGGCCCGCAACACGGGCTGCGCGGCGACAAACAGGACAACATGATGGAGTCGCCCGACTTCACCGACCCGATCCACGGCGTTCCCGTGTTCAGTCTCTACGGCGAAGTGCGACGACCGACGCCGGCGATGATGGACACGTTCGATGTGATGCTCGTGGACCTTCAGGACCTCGGCTGCCGCATCTACACGTTCGTCACGACGCTGCGCTACGTGCTCGAAGCCGCCGCACTGCATCGCAAGTCCGTGTGGATTCTTGACCGGCCGAATCCCGTCGGTCGGCCGATCGAAGGCTTCCGTCTTCGCGCCGGCTGGGAAAGCTTCGTTGGCGCCGGACCGATGCCGATGCGGCACGGCCTCACCCTCGGCGAGCTCGCACAGTGGTTCGTGACGACGCTGAAGCTCGATGTCGACTACAAGGTCATCACGATGCGTGAATGGCAACCGGCTCTGGGACCCGGATATGGCTGGCCGCTCGGCGAGCGCACGTGGGTCAATCCGAGCCCGAATGCACCGAATCTGTGGATGGCCCGTTGCTACGCGGGCACAGTGATGCTCGAAGGAACGACGCTGTCGGAAGGTCGCGGCACGACTCGGCCGCTCGAACTCTTCGGCGCGCCCGATCTGGATATCAATGCCGTGCTCGCGGAGATGCATCGTCTCGCGCCGCAATGGCTGGAGGGCTGCCGGCTTCGGCCCTGCTCGTTCGAGCCGACGTTCCACAAACACGTCGGCAAGTTGTGCGCGGGACTCCACATTCATGTCGAAGACGGCAGTTACGCTCACGAAGCATTCCGGCCGTGGCGATTGCAGACGCTTGCGTTCAAGGCGATCCGGCGGCTGTATCCGCAGTATCCGCTCTGGCGCGACTTCCATTACGAGTACGAGAAAGATCGCCTTGCGATCGACGTGATCAACGGCAGCGCGCTGCTTCGCGAATGGGTCGACGACCCGAATGCAGCACCCGCCGATCTGGATGCAGCAACGATCAGCGACGAGAATGCATGGCGCGAGGAGCGCGCCGCGTATTTGCTTTACAGCTGACGATCACGTCTCTTTCGCCGGCTGGTGCGAGCGCAGCGGCAGTTCAGGAATGAATGCGACGATCAGCACGCCGAGCAGCACGATCCATAGCGCCCGGCTCAGCATGTGCGTGATCGAATCGGAGAACGCTTCCTTGATTCCGTGACTGACCTCGCCAGTCAGTCTCTCCGCGTACTGAACCATCCCGGCTTTGATCGCTGCCAGCGCTTGTGCGGACACTGCAGCGACGCGCGCATCTTCCTGGGCAAGGATCGACCTGCGAAACAGCGGCAGCACGCCTTCCAGCGACTCGTGATTGCGCAGTGCGCGCTCCGGAAGGTTCGCAAGCTGCTGCTTCAGCTTCGGCGACAGATCCGGATCGGCGAGCAACGCCTCGCGACCAGCGAGGCCTTCACGCAGTCCAGCCTCGACTCGCGACGCCCGCTTCTCGAGTTGCTCGCGCACTTTCGCCCGGATGCCCCCGTTGCGCAGAGGCGCTTTCACGGCGTCGGGCAACCTTGGATCTGAAAGCACATCGGCGATTGCCGTCTCGTCTTCCGCGTAAGCCCGCTCGATCACAGCGAACCGCTTCTCGAGCGCCGCGTCGACATTGGCGCGAATTCGATCGCCGCTCATTGCCTGACTCTGCGCGTGACTCAGGTCGATCTCATGGGCCGACATGCCGGGCATCAGCGGCACGTGCTTCGGCAGCTCCATCGTGAGGCTGTGCGTAAGGAACGTGCCGAAGATGGCCACACCGACCGTGGAGCCGATCTGGCGGCTGAACTGACTCATGCTCGACGCGACGCCGAGTTGCGTCATCGGAACGGCGTTCTGGATCACCAGGCTGAACAGGCTCTGCGCCGGTCCCAATCCGATACCGGTGATCGCGAGTCGCCATCCGAGGTCCCGTGCGGTTGTATCCGGCCCGATGCCGCTGAGAACCAGCACACCGACCGCCAGCAGGATGCCGCCGCCGACCATGAAGAGCTTGTAGCGCCCCGTGCGCGTCACCATTCGTCCGCAGATCGTGCTGCTGAGGATCATGCCCGCCATCATCGGCAGCAGTGCGACGCCGCTCTGCGTCGCGTTGATGCCCTGCACGACCTGCATGTAGAGCGGCATGAACATCACGACACCGAGAAACGCCATGCTGACGACGAACGAAGCGAGTACGGCGATGCGAAACGTTTTGATGCGGAACAGGTGCAGCGGCAGGATCGCGTCCTTCGTCCGGCCTTCGACCCACAGAAAGATGACGAACGACAGGGCGCTCAGCGCGAAGAGCCCGACGATACGCGGCGATCCCCAGGGATACGACGTTCCACCGAGCGTCAAAGCCAGCAGGAGCGGTGTGAATGTGAGCACGACCAGCAATGCGCCGACGTAGTCGACTCGCCCGCCCTTGCCGACTCGCAGATTCGGCATGCGGTAGAGAATCATGAACAGCGAAACCAGCCCGAGCGGCAGGTTCACATAGAAGACCCAGCGCCAGCCGGCCACTTCGTGATTCAGCAGCGTGACGGTGCCGTGGTCGGTGAAGAAGCCGCCGATGAACGGTCCGATCACGGTCGCCAGGCCGAACACCGACCCGAAGACGCCGAACAACCGGCCGCGCTCACGAGGAGGGAACAGGTCCGCGATGATGGCGAACGTCATCGACATGAGCGCGCCGCCCCCCAGTCCCTGGATGGCCCGGAACACGATCAGCTGCATCATTCCGCCCCCAAGGAGCGGCAGATCGCCGAACTCCCCGCTCAGGCCGCAAAGCGCGGAGCCGACGAGGAACAGCACTACGCCGGTGATCAGAATCGGCTTGCGGCCGTACAGGTCACTGAGCTTTCCATAGATCGGAACGGCCACGGTCGACGTCAGCAGGTAGGCCGTCGTGACCCAGGCATACATTCCCATGCCCTGCAGCTGCTCGATGATCCGCGGCATCGCGGTCGACACGATGGTCTGATCGAGCGCGCTCAGCAGCAGCACCACGGCCAGCGCCGTCAGAATCAGGCGCTTCTCCGCGGATGTCACGGTGTAATCGGTCAAGCAGGATCCTTCGACGCTGCACACCCAGCGAAGTCGTCACGGCACAGGATTACGCGATCGTCATGCTGCGTGTCTTCTCGGGGAGTGCAGTCACGACGCTTTCGCGCGCAGAACGATAGCCGAAGCCCGCGGCAAAGGCGACGCGCCCGTTCACGCTTCGCGGGCTACCAGAAACCCTCTTTGTCTCAAGCCACGCCAGTCCTGTCTGTTCGAGGACATTTTTGGCGATTCTTGACGCTCCTCCAAGCCGTCGACGACGGCTCGCGGCGAGATCGGCCTGCTGTCCGCTGGACGTCGGCGACGAGCCTCCAGCGCACGATCGTTTGCGCATCCGCTGCGCACGGATCGACTCGGCGCGGCGGAGAAACGGCAATTGCCGATTCGCCTTGCATCGATGCAACGAAACCCGACGCGCTCCAGATCGTTGCCTTGTCAATGAGATGGCCGGCGAATTTCAGAAACCATCGCAGCGGAATCGGCGTGCCGATTTTTTCCTAAGTGGGACACGCATTGCGTTTCTTCGAAAGCTGTTGTTAGCGTCCGTGACACCGGTGTCAGGCTTCGGCGATGAAATTTGCCACCGGTGTCACGGCCCGAATTGTCGCATTCTGACTTGTCTCGCGAGACAGCGACTTTTCAGGTTTGTCTAGGGGGAGCGCGTCCACGGCCGGGCAAGCGTTGCATCGGCCCGCCGCGTCTCGATGCAGGAAAGCAAATGGAGGTCGATATGTTTCGAAGAATGTTGTTCGGCGGTCTGCTGATTGCCGCAGCCGCCACAGCGTACGGCGCCACCGACTACCCATCCGGGTATACGAAGTGCGCCAAGGACGGGGAAACGTGTTCGTTCAGTGGCACGCGCTCGGTCGCCTACGGGAAATCAGGCACCTTCGTGTACGCGACGTTGACGGGACCCATCACCTGCTCGGCGTCGCTGTTCCCATCGATCAGCGTCGGCAGCCCGCGGTACTGCTCGTACTCGGGCACTTCGTCGTCGAGCTCGAGCTCCAGCTCTTCTGGCGGCGGCAGCGGCTCCATCAGCCTGACGGCTAGTGGCGGCAATGCCCAGGCTGCACTGTCATGGAGCCTGAGCGGCGTGACCGCAGGATCGCAGGAGGTGTACTTCGACACCGATTCCGATCCGAACGGCCGCGTGCGCATCGCGAGCGTTTCGAGCGGCGCCAGGAGCTACACGGCTACCGGGCTCTCGAACGGCACGACGTACTGGTTCTGGATCAAGAACACGACGGATGGTGTCGCCACCAACTCGAACGCCGCGTCAGCCACACCTTCCGGTGGAAGCAGCAGCAGCAGCAGCAGCGGCGGCGGTGGAGGCATCACCGGCGCGACCTGCTCCTCGACCGGCAGCGTGAGCGTGTCCTCGACGATCCGGGTGACGAGCGGGACGTACGACGGCGGTTGCCGCACGTACAACCCGACGTCCGATCTCGGCTCGGGCGACCAGGACGAGGGCCAGGATCCGGCGTTCCGCGTGGAGAACGGCGCGACGTTGCGCAATGCCATCCTCGGCAACAACGGCGTCGACGGCGTGCACTTCTACAACGGCGGCAACCTGGAGAATTTCCGCTGGACCAACGTCGGCGAAGACGCGTTCACGATCAAGTCTTCCGGCACGGTGAACATCACCGGCGTAACTGGCGTGAGCGGCGAAGACAAGTTCGCGCAGATCAACGCGGCATCGACCCTCAACATCTCGAACTGCATCGTCGACGGCATGGGCAAGTTCCTGCGCCAGAACGGCGGCACGACGTTCAAGATCACCGTCAACGCGGATCGCTGCCAGATCTCCAACATGGGCGAAGGCATCTTCCGCACCGACAGCTCGAGCAGCGTGGCGCGCCTCACCAACAGCCGTCTGCGCAATTCGGGAACGATGTGCATCGGTTCCTGGGCGAGCTGCACAGGGTCGGGCAACACCAGCTACTGAAGATCTCTTGCGATGGTTTGCCGGGGGCAGCAATGCCCCCGGCGCTTTCATTCCGGAGAACAGCTCATGCGGACCACGTATGGAGCAATCGCTGCCGCCATCGTCATTGCGGCCACAGGGAGCTGGTGGGTCGTCGGTGATCGCGAGCAGATAGCATCGAGAATCCTGCCGCCACCGGCCCGATCACCGGCAGTCGCCGATCGGAAAATCGCCGCGGACCCGTTCGTCGAACCGCAATCGTCGCGTGTCGTCACGTCGGCGGACGATGCGCTCGCGCCTTATGCATCGGAGAAATACCAGTTCCTGCTGACAGGCATGTTCGAGAAACCCGTCGACGAGCGTCTGCTGCTCGATGCCTTGTTGGAGCGTGAACGCATCGCGGTTCACCTGAACACGGCGCGCCAGAGCCACGACGATCCCGTTCGACGCACGATTCCCGATCTCCAGGCGAGAGTGGTTGAAGCGGATGGCCAGATACGAGCCTTGCTGCATCCGACCGACTACGCAGCCTATGAACTGCTGAAGGATTCGGATATCGAGCAGTATCAACTCGGCGACTACGCCGCCGGCATCAGCAACGTAGCACCATTGAGCCCGGCCGATCGCCGCGCGATCCTGCTCACGAAGCTCAACTACAAGCGCTACTTCCGCCAGGTGCTGTTCGACTCCGGTGTTCTGAACCCGGATCTGAGCCCTGCGGAAAAGCAGCAGGCAATCGCCGGCATCAGCCGCGCGCTGGAGGAATACAAGAACAGCTATCTCGAAGAAGTTCGCCAGTATCTTTTCGATGACGAGCAGTACGCCCTCCTCCGCAACTACGAATCGAGCGAGTTCGAAGCCGAGCTTGCCAAGCTCCGCTCGATGGCAGGAGGCTGACATGGCGTCCCGTCTGGCGTTGTCGATCATTGGGTTGACGCTCGCCGCTCACGCGACCGCGGCTCCGAGCAAGGGCACTTCGCAAGACGCCGTTGCGCCGCCCGAATACACAGCCCAGGTCATCAACCCGGAGCTCACCGGCGGACTGCATGTTGCGACCACGCATCTCGTATGGGGTACGGACGGCACGGTTCTGCTATCGACCGACGGCCGCGGCTGGACGCATGCGCTGACGTCCATTACCGCGGATCTCGCGCACGCGGCGGCTGACCCAACGGGCAAGGTGATCGTTGCCGTCGGCGCGAAGGGAACAATCATTCGCTCGACCGACGGTGGTCGCCGATGGCAAGCGACCAACAGCGATGCGTTGAGCGCCGATCTGAAAGCTGTCGTCCACCAGTCATCGAGGAATGCATGGATCGCGGCGGGCACGCAGGGGAAAATCCTGCGCTCGACCGACGATGGCGCATCCTGGCAACTGGTTCAGTCGAATCTCGGCACCACACTCCTTGCGCTCTTCGTGGACCCCGCGACCGATCTCCTGCTGATCGGCGGCGAGAACGGCCTGGTCGGATCGTCGCGCGATGGCGGCGCAAGCTGGCAGCTCACGTGGATTGCCATGTCTGAGCCGCGCACGCCGATCTCTGGCTTTCATCGTCATGATCGATTGCTGCTCGCAACCAGCGCGCTCGGACGATTCCTCACCTCGACCGATGACGCGAAGAGCTGGGATCTCCTGCAGTCGCAGACCCGCGCATTCTTCACGGACAGCGCGTTCGACGGCGGGCATCGAAGCACAGTCCTGATCGGGCACGACGGAACCGTGCTTCGGTCGCCGGACGGCGGTGAGACGTGGAAATCAGATGTGATCGCCGTCGATGGCTCATCACGGTATCTCAGTGCCGTTCGCTACGATCGCCGCGGCAAGTCGCTCATCGCTGTCGGTCACGGGGGTCTCGTCGCGAGATCGACCGACGGCGGCGTGCATTGGACGCAGGGATCACCGGGCGTCGGTGGGAATATCGATGGTCTCATCGAGACCGCATCCGACGAGCTCGTCGCGTTCGGCAACGGCGGTCAGCTGCTCGCCTCCACGACTTCCGGCGCAAGCTGGACGACACTGCGACCGAATCTCGACTTCTATCTGCGGGAGATCACGACCACACCGCGAGCGAGCGCCTTTGTCGCCACAGGGCAGCTCGGAACCCTCCTGCGTTCTGCCGACGGCGGGACCTGGCGCGAACTGCCGACTCGTTATCCGAATCCGCAAACGCCGCCTGACCTGCGCGCACTCGTTGCAACAGAAGACGGACTGATCGCAGCGGGACCGCCTGGCGCGATCCTGCGTTCCGACGCGACTGGCGAGAACTGGTCCTTGCAGCACTGGACTCCAATCGAAGACGGGCGCGCGTTCCCGGCTGTAATCGTCGACACGCATCGCAGCGCAATCGTGACGGTCGAAGCGCATGGCGCCATGCGTGTCGCTCGCAGGGACTCGAATGAATGGGACCAGGTCGATGTCCCCACCGATGGAGAATTCTGGCAAGGCGCCGTGCTCGAACACGACGGCATGATGATCGTCGCGGGAAAAGCGGGCACCGTCGCCCGCAGCAACGACTCCGGCAAGCATTGGCATCGCGTCGACGCAGCGACAAAGCAGGACTTGTTCGGCGCCTTCGCCGATGACTCGCGAGGAACGCTGTACTTGATGGGCCATGGCGGAACGCTGCTGCGGTCAACCGATAGAGGCACGACATGGTCACGCGTCGACAGTGACACGACCCAGCCATTGCGGCGGATGCTGCGCGATCCGCGTTCCGGGGCACTGATCTGCTTCGGAGGTAACGGCGTCATCGTGCGCTCGATCGACGGGCAGCGATGGCAACGCATGTCGAGCGGCGTGAGTGTCGAACTCCGCAAGGACCTGATCGAGCCACGCACGAACAATCTTCTGATCGCGGGCCGCCAGGGCGTCATCCTGCGATCGACGGACGGCGGACTCACGTGGGCGCCGCTGAACACCCACACGACACGAAACTTCACGAGCATCGCCGCCAATCGCACTGGCGAACTCGTCGCTGTCGGCGAACGCATCGTCCGCCTGACACCCCGGAGCCAGCCATGAGTACCGTGAGCTCGGATATTCCGTTCTCAGCATCGACGCGTACCACGTTCCTCGCACGGCGCTTCATTGCGAACTACCTGTCGACACTCGTGTTCATCGGCCTGTCGTACTGGATGGTGACACGGGTCAGCAACTTCCATCGCGGCATGCTGCAGAGCCAATGGCAACTCGGCATGTTCGGCATCGACGTCGTCATCACCGTCCACGCCGTGTTCGTCGGTCTGCTTGTTTTCTACGCACTGGCGCTGATCCCCTACTACGCCGCCTATCCATGGATGCATTCGAAGAGCCTGGTCTTTCTGCGAGGGATCTGGCTGCTGGTCGTGCATCCGCGCTCGCGAACGACGGCGCCCCCAGCTGATCCGATGCAGCTTCCCCTGAAGCGGACATTGACGCGCTCGATCAAACAAGCCGGGCTTGCCCTGCTGCTGAAGTTCTTCTTCGCGCCGCTCATGATCAACTGGTGTCTCGGTCACGCGGGCGACCTGGCCGCTTCACTGATCCACGTGTTCGATCAGATTCGCGAAGGCACTTGGGGACGCATGCTCTTCGACAGCACGCTCTTCTGGGCCGCGTTCCAGCTGATCCTCTTCATCGACACCCTGCTGTTCACGCTCGGCTATCTCATCGAGCTGCCGGCGCTGCGCAACCGTATCCGTTCGGTCGACCCGACATTCTTCGGCTGGTTCATCTGCCTCGCGTGCTATCCGCCGTTCAACGATTTCACGATGCGCTGGCTGCCGTGGCAAAGCGCCGACTTTCCGTTCTTCGGCAACACCGCGATGCATCTCGCAGTCAACATCACGCTGCTCGTGGCGCTCGCCGTTTTCTCGTGGGCCTCCATCGCCCTGGGATTCAAAGCGAGCAACCTCACGAATCGCGGAATCGTCACGCACGGCCCGTACGCATTCGTCAGACATCCCGCATATGCAGCCAAGAACCTCGCATGGTGGCTCGGCGCTCTGCCCGGCCTGCTCATGACGATGCAGATGGGCAATGTCAGTGGTTTCTTCTTCTCGCTGTTCGCACTGTTCGGATGGACTGCAATCTACGCACTGCGCGCCATCACAGAAGAACGCCACCTGCTGATGGGTGGCAACGGCTACAGCAAGTACATGAAGAGAGTCCGCTGGAGATTCATCCCGGGCCTTCTGTGAAAGCCTCATTGCGGCGCTGCGGAACGTCCGCAGTTCTCGCTCCCTCTGGCTAGCCGCTCATGGCTGGCCGGCTAGCTGGCTTCCTCCATCCTCTCTTCCAACCTTTACGCGTCTCGTAGCGTCTTACTCCCGTCGACCCGATCACGAGCCCGAACGACTCGCCGCACAGCACGTACGGACTGTCGCAGGGGGCACAACTCGCCGTCGGCACCGCAGTCAAATCGCAACCTTCAGGACTGGCCCGAAGAGGGAGACTGCCCGTGCGCCTCATTGCCACATCGATACGCAACCCGATCGCGGTCGGTGTTGCCGTCCTCCTCGTTTGTCTGTTCGGCGCGCTCAGCCTGAAGCAGCTGCCGCTGCAGCTCTTTCCCGACATCGAGCGACCCACCATCTCCATCTTCACGAACTGGCGCGGCGCTTCGCCCGAGGAAGTGGAGGCGGAACTCCTCGAGCCGCAGGAACAGGTGCTGCAAGGCCTGCAGGGAGTAGAGGAAATCAACGGCAACGCTGGCGCCGGCGGCAGCCAGGTCTTTCTCACGTTCGCCATCGGGACTGATATGAAGGCCGCGCTGGTCGACGTCATCGGTCGCATGAGCCGATTGCCGCCGCTGCCACGCGATGTCGATCGGCCGATCGTGCAACTCGGCGGCGCCGAGGGTGATTCGAACCAGCAGCTCTCATTCTTCTTCGTGCAATTGCTGCCGGGCACGGAGGGTCCGATCGAACGCTATCGGCGTCTCATCGAAGATGTAGTGAAGCCACGCATCGAAGCGGTACCCGGCGTCGCCAGCATCGAGGTCCAGGGCGGTCCGCCCGATGACGTCCGCATCACTGTGGATCTCGCACGCGCCGCAGCGCTCGGGATCGGCATCAACGACATCGCACGCCAGGCCGCGAGCGCCACGAACGTGTCGGCTGGACAGCTGGATGTCGGCCGACGTCAGTATTCGTTGCGTTACACGGGACGCTACGAAGCGGAAGAGCTCGGCCAGCTCGTTCTCGCGTGGCGCGATGGCCAGCCGGTGCGCATGGCCGATGTCGCTACGGTTGAACTGCGGCCGCCCGAGCGCCAGTTCTTCTCCTATCAGAACGGCAACCCCTCGATCGGACTGCGCATCATCCGCGCGCCCGGCGCCAATGTGCTTGGCACGCTCGAAGAGGTGAAGGAAGTCGTCGCCGATCTGCGCGAAGGACCGCTCAAGGCTCGTGGTCTCGGCATCGAGCAGTCGTTCGATGCTTCGCTTTTCATCCGTCGTGCGGTGAACCTGCTGATCGAAAACCTCGTCGTCGGCGCCATCCTCGCGCTGGTGTGCGTGTGGTGGTTCATGCGCGACAAGCGCGCCACCGTGCTGATCGCGACGACGATTCCGGTGTGTCTGCTCGCGACGTTTTGCGTCCTGCACCTTGCCGGCCGAAGCATCAACGTCATATCGCTCGCAGGCCTGGCGTTCGCCGTGGGCATGGTCGTCGAAGGAGCGATCGTCGTCTGCGGCAACATCATCAGGCTCAAGGAAACCGGCATGCCCATCAACCAGGCGGCGCATGACGGCACCGCGCAAGTCGTTCCGGCGCTCTTCGCGTCGACGACGACGACCATCGCCGTCTTCCTGCCCGTGCTGTTCCTCGAAGACGTCGAAGGCCAGATCTTCGCGGACCTCGCACTGACGATCTCCATCGCGGTCGCGTTCTCGATCATCGTCGCGGTGACACTGGTGCCTGCCGCCGCAGGCCGCTTCCTGAATTCGCACAGTCAGGATTCCGGTTACGGCGCGGGTTGGCCGCGGCTCACGGATTGGGTCGTCGAAAACACGCGCACTCGCAAGCAGCAACTCGGCTGGGTCGCCAGCCTGCTCGTCGCGCCGCTGCTGCTGTCATGGGTCCTGCTGCCCAAGCTCGACTACCTGCCGCCGGTGAAGCGCGCCGCCATCGATGCGTTCTTCAGCTTCCCGCCAGGCATGAGCCCGGAAACGGTGGATCGCGAGATCGCCGGCACGATCATCGAGCGCATGAAGCCGTACATGGACGGCGAGAAGGAACCGCAGCTCAAGAACTACTACATCCTGCTGTGGCCGGGCGGTGGCACGCTCGGTGCGCGCGTGGTCGACGACAGCCAGATCGGTGAGCTCGAACGCATCGTTCGTGACGAAATCGTCGTCGGTTTCCCCGACACTCGCGTATTCGCGTTCGAAGGTGAGCTTTTCGGCGGCGTCGGCGGCTCGGCACGCTCGGTCGCCATCCATTTGCAGAGCAGCGACTCGACCGCGCTCAATGCGGCTGCCGATGCCGGGCGCAAGCTGCTCGAAGACACGTTTGCAGGCGCAAACGTGCAGTCGTTTCCCAACACCGACGTACAGACCCTCGAACTGCGCGCTCAGCCCAACGACCGACGCATCGCTGAAGTCGGCTGGGATCGCGCCTCGCTCGGCACGATCGTGCGCACACTCGGCGACGGCGCGTGGCTCGGAGAGTACTTCGACGGCCAGAGCCGACTGCCGATCATCCTGCGCGCCAACGTCGGCGAATCGCCCGAGGACATCGCGCAGGCGCCGCTCATCACACCGTCGGGCGAAATCGTGTCACTGGGTGAAGTCGTGCAGCTCGAAACGGCACTCGCGCCGGAACAGATTCGTCGCATCGATCACAACCGCACTGTGACACTGACGATCGATCCGCCGCCGACACTGTCGCTCGAAGACATGCTGGCGAAGATCGAGAGCGACATCGTGCCGACGCTGCGGGCACAACTGCCTGCCGACGCAAACATTCGCCTGGCAGGCAGCGCGGACCGGCTCGACACCATCATCTCGACGATGGGCATGAACTTCCTGCTCGCGCTGCTCGTGCTGTTCCTGCTGATGGCTGCGATGTTCCAGTCGGTGCGGGATGCAGCGATCGTGGTTCTCACCGTCCCGCTCGCGCTGGCCGGCGGCGTCATGGGAATCCGCGCCCTCGGCCTGGTCGCATTCCAGCCGCTCGACCTGCTGACGATGATCGGCTTCATCATGATGATCGGCATCATCGTCAATCACTCGATCCTGCTCGTCGATCGCACACGCGATGCACTCAACCACGGCCACGATCTGGAGACCGCATTGCGCATGTCGCTCAATCAGCGGCTGCGCGCGATGGTGGCGAGCACCCTGACCGGCGCACTCGGCGCATTGCCGATGGTCGTCAATCCCGGTCCCGCGAGCACCATCTATCGGGGCCTCGCCGCCGTGAACGTCGCCGGCGTCATCGTGAGCATGGTGTTCTCGATCGTGCTGCTGCCGAGCTTGCTGCGGCTCTTTTATGAGCGCCGCGAAACTGCCGCAGCGACCGCGGCTGCCCAGCAGCCAATATCTGTTTGAAATGTCGAGGAATTGCCAGATGAGTATGAAAACCGCTGCGGCACTGGCGATGCTGGCAACAGCAACAGCCTGGGCTGATGCACCAGAGGCACCCGCCGTCGTCGTCGAAGTCGCGAAGGCCAACGTCGCGCGTGTCGCGCCACGTCGCTGGGTGCCAGGCGGTGTCGTGAGCCGCAACGATGCGCGGCTCGCAACGAGTGCAGCAGGTCGGCTCGACTACGTGGCCGAAGTCGGCACGCGCGTCCGTGCCGGCGATCGCATCGCCAAGCTCGAAGACGAGACGCTGCGACTACAGGTCGAGGATGCGAAGGCCGAAGTGGCTCGCATCGAAGCCCAGCGCGCGATGTCCGAGCGCCAGCTCAAGCGCGTCGAAGGACTAGCCAACAGTTCGATCTCGCAGACGCAGCTCGACGAGGTGCGCTCGCAGCTCGCCGTCCTCACCGCCCAACTTCAGCAGGGTCAGGTGCGGCAGCGAGCGGCGCAACACGATCTCGAACAGACCGAGGTACGCGCTCCGTTCCCGGGGGTGGTCACTGAACGCCTCGCCCAGCGCGGTGAATACGTAACGACTGGCGCATCGATCGTGCGCCTGGTCGATACCGTGCATCTCGAAGTTCGCGCCCAGGGGCCGCTGTCATTGGTCGGCCTCGTGCGCCCTTCGATGGAGCTGCCGGTCCGAGTCGGTGGACGTCAGTTCCCGGCCAGCGTCCGAACGGTCGTTCCCGTCGGTGAAGAACGCTCGCGGCAATTCGAGTTGCGACTGGTCCTCGCCGACAGTGCACTGAGCGTCGGCACGCCGATCGAGATCGGCCTGCCGGAACGCGAGGCGGGCGACGCACTCGTGGTGCCTCGAGATGCCATTGCCGAACGGCAGGACGGCAAGTACCTGATGCGCGTCGGCGCGGACGGCAAGGCCCAGCGAGTCGCCGTCACGGCGGATGCGAGCGACGGCGATATGGTCATGGTCCGGGGCAACATTGCCCCGGGCGATACCGTGGTCATCCGCGGCGTCGAACGGCTGCAGGACGGCCAGCACGTGACGATCCTCACGCGCGAAGCGGCCGCTACCAAAGCGCCTGGCGGCGTGCAGGGGCTCGCACGCTGACTGGCGAAGGAGCCGGAATCGCGCTCTGATCCCTGTCTATCGTTGTCACCGCACGAGGGATGCGTTTACAGTCCCTCCCCTGACAATTCGAACGATGTTTGCGCGGGATCAGCGGGGGGCTGATCGCGCTCGAATCCTGCTGCGCCCGCAACGGACGGATCGCGCCCGTCCCGCTACCACGGAGCTCTCGATGAGATCGCGAACCGCCATTGCACTGCTGACTCTCTTCATGGGAAACCCCGCCATGACTACTTCCGCCGCCACGCCGTCGAATGCTCCGCTGGGTCATATCGATCGCTACGATCCAGCAGTCGACGCGATCGTGCCCGCCGACTGGCGCATCGAGAAACTTGCGTCCGGTTTCATCTGGTCCGAAGGCCCGGTGTGGATCGCCGATGGCGGCTACCTGCTCTTCACGGACGTTCCGGGCAACACGCTCTATCGCTGGTCGCAGAAGGATGGACTCTCCACGTTCCTGAAACCCTCCGGCTACGCGGGCACCGAGACCGGCATCTTCCGCGAGCCCGGCGCCAACGGGTTGTTTCCGGATGGGCCCGGCACGATCCTGCTGGCGGATCACGGCAATCGCCAGGTCGCACGCTTCGATGTGAAGACCAAACAGAAGACGCCGATCGCGACCCGCTTCGAGGGCAAGCGCTTCAACAGTCCGAACGATGTCACGCGTCGCAAGGACGGCGTCATCTTCTTCACCGACCCGCCGTATGGACTCGAAGGACTGAACGCATCCAAGCACAAGGAGCTGCCTTTCAACGGCGTCTATCGCCTCGATCCCGACGGCAGCGTGCATCTCATCGACAAGGAGATGACTTTCCCGAACGGCCTCGCGCTCTCGCCGGATGAGCGCACGCTGTACGTTGCGAACTCCGATCCGGATCGCCCGATCTGGATGGCGTTCACGTTGAACGAGCGCGGCGAAGTCGTGAGCAAGCGCGTGTTCGCCGACTCCAGCGATCTGCACAAGGCGAAGGATCCCGGCCTGCCCGACGGCATGCGCGTGACACGAGACGGCACGATCTTCGCGACCGCACCCGGCGGCGTTCTCATCATGGACGCAACGGGCAAACGCCTCGGCCGCATTCGCACCGGCACCGCCATTGCGAACTGCGCCTTCGGCGACGACGGACGAACGCTGTACATGACGTCGAATGATTTCCTGGCGAGGATCAGGCTGAAGGTCGACGGCGCGCGCTAGCATTTTCTTCCGTGGGTCCGGCTTCAGCCGGACCCTCAACAGGACCTTCCGACGCTGCTCTGGCCAGCCGGCTAGCGGACTAGCTCACTAGCTGGCTCCTTCTCCCCACAACTCTTCACAATTCCTCACCGCCCGCCGTGGAACGCCTTGGGTTCGCGCTGGAGCGCTTCTGGCACACTTCAGCTCACTCTCAACGCTCACTCCCGGACACGGAGCCGGAAAGCATGTCCCGACTTCCCGCGGCCGCGATCGTTGCCGTTTACGCGCTCCTCGCATCGAGCTCGTTTGCACAGGCGCCGGACGCGGCGAAGGCGACGGCACCTGCGCCTCAGCCTGCCAACGACTATGCGAAGGCGGAGAACTGGCTGTGCCGCCCGGATCGTGACGATGCCTGCTCGGCCGACCTGACGACGACTGTCGTCGCCGCGGACGGCGCACTCTCGATCGAGAAGTTCACAGCCGATCCGCGTGCACCGATCGACTGCTTCTACATCTATCCAACCGTTTCGCGCGACGTCACCGGCAACAGCGACATGGTCGCGGGACCTGAAGAGCGCAGCGTGGTCCAGCATCAGTTCGCACGCTTCGGTTCGAAGTGCCGGCTGTACGCGCCGCTGTATCGCCAGATCACGCTGACGGCGCTGCAGGCAATGATCGCTGGCAAGGTGATGCCCATGGATCGCACGCTCGGCTACGACGACGTCGTCGACGCGTGGAACTACTACCTGAAGAACGACAACAAAGGACGCGGTGTGGTGCTGGTCGGCCATTCGCAGGGCTCCAGCATGCTGACGCAGCTGATCGCTCGTGAGATCGAAGGCAAGCCGGTCCGGTCGCAGGTCGTCTCCGCGCTGCTGCTCGGCTGGAACGTCGCCGTGCCCGTCGGCAAGGACGTGGGCGGTTCGTTCAAGGAGATGCCACTGTGCCGTTCAGCGTCGCAGACAGGCTGTGTCATCTCTTACGCTTCGTTCCGTTCGAATGTGCCGCCGCCGTCCAACACGCGCTTCGGCAAAGTGCCGGGCGACAACATGATGGCGGCCTGTACGAATCCGGCTGCGCTCGCGGGAGGTCACGCGGACCTTCATGCTTATCTCGGCGCCGCTCGCGGCAGCACTTCAGCGATCGAACCTGCTCCCTGGGTAACGCCGCCGCAGAAGATCGACACGCCGTTCGTAGCGGTTCCGGGCCTGCTCAGCGCCGAGTGCGTATGGAACGAACACGGCTCCTATCTCGAAGTCACTGTGGCGGCTGATCCGAAAGATCCGCGGGTCGATGACATCGTGGGTGACGTCGTGGCCGGCGGCAAAGTACAGGCCGACTGGGGCCTGCATCTCATCGACGCGAATCTCGCGATGGGTGACCTGCTGAACGTCGTGGCCGAACAGTCGAAGGCTTACACGGCGAAGAAGTGACGATCACGCACCCGCGCGACGATTGACTTCGCTGACCGCGAACCCCGCCGTCTGCTTGTAGCGGGCAGCGATCTCTTCGAGCTCCGACTGACTCATCACTTCGTGGATGTGACGGAACCCTTTGGGTGCCCGCTCTTCCGCGATCTGCATCACCTGCTCGGGCCCGTTCTGCCGGTTGGACAGCACGATCCGGCTCGTCGCAGGACGACGCTCGGATTCATAAACCTGCAACGCCTCCGCGATCGGGTGCGCCGCAAGCGCATTCGCCAGCGCTTCCGCATCGAGAATGGCCTGCGAGGCTCCGTTCGATCCGATCGGATACATCGGGTGAGCCGCATCGCCCAGCAAGGTGATCGAGCCCTGGGTCCAGCTCGGCAACGGGTCGCGATCCACCAGCGGAAATTCGTAGATGACGCTCGCGCCTTCGATGAGCGCCGGCACGTCGAGCCAGCCAAACCGCCAGTTCGCAAAGCGATCGGCGAAACGGGCGCGATTCACTTCGCGATTCCAGTCCTGCTGCGGCGGCGATTTCTCCGCCACGGTCAGCTCGGCGATCCAGTTCACCAGCGCACGACCCTGATGGGCATGACGCTGCGAGATCGGATAGCAGACGAACTTCTCGTGCTGATAGCCGGCCATGATCATCGTGCGCCCATCGAGGTACGGCGGCGCCTCCGTCACTGCGCGCCATAGCAGGCGCTGCGCGAAGTTCGGCGGACCTTCGTCAGGATAGAAACGCTTCCTCACGATCGAGTGAATGCCATCCGCGCCGATCAGCGCACTCCCCCGGACTTCCATCTCGCCTTCTGGCATCGAGAAGCGTGCGACGACGGTTTCTCCTTCCTGCTCCGCGCTCACGAACGTCGCGTTCGTCTGAATGCTTTCGTGACCGAGCCGCGCCAGCGCCGCGTCGTAAAGCATCATCTGCAGATCGCCGCGATGAACCGAGTACTGCGGCACTGCGTAACCGGCCGCGAGTCCGCGCGGCTCGCTCCAGATCAGCTGACCCAGCTTGTTGTAGTACTCGAGCTTCGAGGTCTGAATCGCGGCCGCGGAGAGTGGCCCCGCAAGTCCGAGCCCGTGGACGACGCGCGCTGCATGCGGCAAAAGATTGATGCCGACACCCAGCGGACGCAGGGCGGCAACACGCTCGAATACGCGAACGGGGATGCCACGCGCAGTGAGGCACAACGCCGCGGCGAGGCCGCCGATGCCGCCGCCGACGATCAGAACCGGTAACTTCATGAGAGGCCGTTCATTCCGTTGTTATGGTATCGAACCGCGCCGCGACTTCGTCACACCCGCGAAAGCGGGTGTCCATCTTCTCCGAATCCCGGATAGACCCGACCCCGAGGGCTTCCGCGGCACGGGAACAGGTATACAACGTCCGGCAGCGACGGATTGCAAAAATTTGAGGAGTCGGCCTGATTTGAGAATCGCCGCGGCCGGGCTACGCTCGGGTGACTTTCGCCGCACACGTTCGCCGCCCTGGCGCGGCGCTGTCAGGATCGCTTGAAATGCCCGTCAACAATCTTCGCAAGGTCGCAACCGCATTGCTGCTGGTTGCCGTTTCCGCCCAGAATCCGGTCCAAGCCATGAACTCCCCAGCTTCCGCCGGCGGCGCACAAGCCGCGACCAATCCGCTGTTGACCGTCAGCACGCTCCCTTACGAGCTGCCGCCGTTCGACGAGATCACCAATGCGCACTTCGCACCGGCCTTCGAAGCCGGCATGGCGGAGGAGCAGCGTGAGATCGCTGCAATCGCGAACAACGCGTCGCCCGCGACGTTCGACAACACGATCGTGGCGCTCGAGCGGTGCGGCCAGCTGCTGAATCGCGCCCGGGCCGTGTTCTTCAATCTCACATCCTCGAACACCAATCCGGATCTGGAGAAGCTGCGCAGCGAGCTGGCACCGAAGCTGTCCGCTCACTCGGATTCGATCTATCTGAACCCGGCACTGTTCGCGCGCGTGAGCGCGCTGCATGAGAAGCGTGCATCGCTCGGTCTCGATCCTGAATCGCTGCGACTGCTCGATCGGACCTACACGCTGTTCGTGCGCGCCGGTGCGAGGCTCTCCGACAACGACAAGGTCACGCTGCGCCGGATGAACGAGCAGCTCTCGACGCTGACGACGCAGTTCAGCCAGACCGTGCTGAAAGGCGTGAACGCCGCCGCAGTGGTCTTCGACAAGGCGAGCGATCTCGATGGCCTGTCCGAGCAGCAGATTGCTGTCGCGGCCGAAGCGGCTCGCTCGCGCAAGCTGGAGGGGAAGTGGGTCATCGCCCTGCTCAACACGACGGGTCAGCCGCCGCTGTCGCAGCTGAAGAATCGCGCATCGCGCGAGCGTATCTACAAGGCCTCGCTCGATCGCGGCTGGGGCGGTGAATTCGATACGACGAAGCTCATCGCACAGATCGTCGCCCTGCGTGCCGACCGCGCTGTCCTTCTCGGCTATCCGACTCATGCGGCGTACGTCACCGAAGACGAAACCGCGCTCACTCCTGACGCCGTAAACAAGATGCTCGCGCAGCTCGCACCACCCGCCGTGGCGAATGCGAAGCAGGAGGCTGCAGCGATGCAGGCGCTGATCGATGCCCAGGCGAAGACGAACGGAACCCAGGCATTCAAGCTCGCGCCCTGGGACTGGGACTTCTATGCCGAGCAGGTACGCGCAGCGAAATACGCATACGACGAATCGCAGGTCCGGCCGTACTTCGAGATGAACCGCGTGCTGGTCGACGGCGTGCTGTTCGCGGCACATGAGCTGTACGGCATCACATTCAAGGAACGCAAGGATCTGCCCGTCTACCAGGAAGACGTGCGCGTGTTCGAGCTGTGGAATGCCGATG
This sequence comes from Povalibacter uvarum, assembly GCF_014202975.1. Classification (GTDB taxonomy): domain Bacteria; phylum Pseudomonadota; class Gammaproteobacteria; order Steroidobacterales; family Steroidobacteraceae; genus Steroidobacter; species Steroidobacter uvarum. The sequence goes on along the minus strand of NZ_JACHHZ010000004.1, from coordinate 325,609 downwards.
GCTCGCCGCTCGGTCTGTTCCTCGTCGACTGGTACGCACGCGACAACAAGCGCGGCGGCGCGTGGATGAACAGCTTCGTCGAACAGTCGCGCCTGCTCGGCAAGCGTCCGGTCGTCGTCAACAACCTCAACATTCCGAAGCCGCCGAAGGGTCAGCCGACGCTGCTCACCTTCGACGAAGTGACGACAGCGTTCCATGAGTTCGGCCACGCGGTGCACGGCCTGTTCTCCAACGTGAAGTATCCGCAGTTCTCCGGCACGAGCGTGCCGCGCGACTTCGTTGAATTCCCGTCGCAGTACAACGAAATGTGGGCGACCGAACCGCGGGTGCTCGCGAACTATGCGAAGCACTACCAGACAGGCGCGGCGATGCCAGGTGAGCTCATGGACAAAGTGCTTGCGGCAAGCAAGTTCAACCAGGGTTTTGCGACCACGGAGTATCTGGCCGCCGCGTTGCTCGATCAGGCATGGCACCAGTTGCCGACGGGCAAGACGCCATCGGCGACCGACGCTGCTGCGTTCGAAGCAAACGCGCTGAAGCAGGCCGGTGTGGATTTCGCTCCCGTGCCGCCCCGCTATCGCTCGACTTACTTCTCGCACGTCTTCGCGAGTCCGATCGGCTATTCGGCGGGGTACTACGCGTACATCTGGAGCGACGTGCTTGCACGCGACACGCAGCACTGGTTCAAGGCTCATGGCGGCCTCAAGCGTGAGAACGGCGATCTGCTGCGTCAGAAGGTGCTGTCACAGGGCTTCAGCGTCGACTCGCTGACGATCTTCAAGGACTTCTACGGCAAGGCGCCGGATATTGGGCCGCTGCTGGAGTCGAGAGGATTGGTAACGGAATGAGACGGCTCGTCACTCCCGCGCGGGGCCCGATCGTCATTCCCGCGAAAGCGGGAATCCATGTTCTTGCCCAGGATGGATTCCCGCTTTCGCGGGAATGACGGATTCGTGCGCGGGATGCCCGCAATGAAGAAGCCCCTCCTTCTCTGCGGCTTCTTCCTGCTCACCGCCTGCGCCCCTTTGCCTCACAAAGAGCCGCGGCCGGCGCAATCCAGCCTGGGCTGCATGCGGGCGGCTATCCGGGACCTGGTGCCGGCCGCCCTGCCGGACGGCCAGAAGCACTGCATTGCCGCAGCCATGATCGCAAAGTACTGCAGCGTCACCGAGGCGACCCTGGCAAGCGTCGGCAAGGAGTTGCAGGACCTGTTGGGTCCTGGCGACGCCGAATGGCGCGATCTCGGGTCGGATCGACGCGGCATCGATTGCGCCAGGGCTTCCGCATCGGACGAAGCCGTGCTGGCCTGCTGCCTGCAGACGCCGTCCTCGGCGAAAAGATAAACTCCGGGGACTCGAGACTGAAGGAAGGGGCATGCCGGAGGCGGGCCTCGGTCCCTCGCGCCCCGAGCCCTCACTTCCACAGAAGGACTCTCGCAATGCGTTATCCCCTGCTCGTCGCTGCCGTGGCCCTCGCGTGCATCGGCTGCTCCTCGCCCAGCGCCCCGGTAGGGGCTGCCGAACTCAAGACCGAAGAAGACAAGACGCTGTATGCGCTGGGCTCAGCCATCGGTCGCAACCTCTCGTCCTTCGACCTGACCGAAGCCGAGCTCGAGTTCGTGAAGGCGGGCATCGCGGACGCAGCGTTGCACAAGGAACCGAAGCTCGATGCGAGCACGTACTTCCCGCGCATTCAGGAGCTGCAGAACGCTCGCGTCGCTGCCGCTGGCGAGAAGGAAAAGAAAGCCGGCGAGGAATATCTCGCAAAGGCCGCGACGGAATCGGGCGCGCAGAAGACCGCCTCCGGCCTCGTCTACAAGCAGGTATCGGAAGGCACGGGCGCCTCGCCGAAGGCGACGGACACGGTGAAGGTCCACTACCACGGCACTCTGACGAACGGAAAAGTGTTCGACAGCTCGGTCGAGCGCAAGGAGCCCGCAACGTTCCCGCTGAATGGCGTCATTCCGTGCTGGACCGAGGGCGTGCAGCTGATGAAGGTCGGCGGCAAGGCCCGTTTCGTGTGCCCGCCTGACATCGCTTACGGCGATCGCGGTGCGCCGCCGGACATCAAGCCCGGCTCGACGCTCGTGTTCGAAGTCGAACTGCTCGGCATCGAACAGCCGCAGCAATAAGGCATCGCAGAACGCTGCGGGTGCGCGTCACCCGCAGCATCCTCAACTCAAACCGTAGGAGTTCCTGCTTGAACGCTCTCTTCTCCCGGCTCCGCCTGTCTCTCGTCCTGGCACTCTGCACGTTCGCGTGGGCAATGCCGACGCACGCCGCGCTGGTGGAAGGCCGAGACTACGTGAAGCTCGCCGCGCCGCGTCCGCAGGAAACCCAGGGCAAGATCGAAGTCATCGAGTTTTTCTCGTGGGGCTGCCCGCACTGCGATCACCTGCATCCGCTCCTCACCCAGTGGGCAGCGAAGCTGCCTGCGAATGTCACCCTGATCCGCGTGCCGATTTCTCTGGGCCGCCCGCAATGGGGCCAGCTCGTTCGCACGTACTACAGTCTGCAGGCGACAGGAGATCTCGCGCGGCTCGACACGGCGCTGTTCGATGCGATCCATCGCCAGAAGCAGCAGCTCTACAACCAGGCCAACATCACCGCCTGGGTGGTCCAGCAGGGCGTCGATGAAGCCAAGTTCACCGCGGCGTACAACTCGTTCAACGTGTCGACACGCTCACAGCACGCGGAACAGCTCTCGCGTGAATACCAGGTGGACGGCATTCCGGCGATCTACGTCGCTGGCCGCTACCAGGCGCTCGGCAACGACTTCAACACGATGCTGGCGAATACGACGCAGCTGATTGAGATGGCGGGAAAGTGATAAGCAGCTATGAGCGGCGAGCTGCGAGCGATGAGCCAGAGTGAAGAAAAGCGGACGTCTTTATTTCTGGCTCGCAGCTCACAGCTCACAGCGCTGATTCATCCCCCGCGCGCGTCACTCACCCCGCCATCGACGACCAACGTATTCCCCACCACGTAGTCTCCCGCGCGGGACGCCAGATAAATCGCCGCTCCCGCCATATCCTCATCCGTGCCGATGCGTCGAGCGGGAATCCGCCGGGCCACTTCATCGCCGTGATCTCGGGCCGTCGTGTTCATGTCGGACGCGAACGCGCCCGGCGCGATGGCTGAAACGACGATGTGATCCTGGATCAGCCGCAGGGCCATCCGGCGCGTCAGGTGAATGAGCCCGGCCTTGCTGGCCGCGTACGAATACGTTTCCTGCGGATTGACCGAGATGCCGTCGATCGACGCGATGTTGATGACCTTCGACGGCTTGTCGGCAGTCGCCGCGGCGCGTAACGCGGACGCGAACGCCTGGGTCAGGAAGAACGGCGTCTTCAGATTCAGGTCGACGACCTTGTCCCAGCCCTTCTCGGGGAACTCGTCGAACTCCGCGAGCCACGCGGCGCCGGCGTTGTTCACAAGGATATCGAGCTTCGTTTCATGGCGGGCATAAGCGCTCACGAGCGCCTGGATGCCCTCCTTGTTCGAGGCATCGACCGGCAGCGCGATGCACTGCCCGCCGCCTGCGGAGAGTTCTTTCGCAGTCTGCTCGCAGACATCGGCTTTGCGTGAGGAGATGTACACGCGCGCACCCTGGTCAATGAAGCCTTTCGCGATCATGCGACCGATACCGCGCGAACCGCCTGTCACGAGCGCCACGCGTCCACGAAGCGAAAAAAGATCGTTGGTCATGATGACTTCCCTCTCCTGAAATCAGGCTGGAACGGCGACCGGCGAGATCGTCGCCAGTCTTCGCTTGAACTGTGACCGCAGCAGCAACCAGCTCAGCACCGCCTGGAAAGTGACGGTCGCCACTGACAGGTACCAGAGATGGTGGATCTCGAACCAGGGCTGGCTCGACATCCAGATCGCCGGCAGCGCGAAAGTGAGCACGCGCGACCCTGTGCTGATCAGTGCAGGCCGCGTGTCGCCGAGCCCCTGGAACATGCTCGAGCAGGTGAAGATGATTCCCTGCGAAACGAAGTTCCAGGAAGTGATCGCGAGGAACGTCGCCGCCACCGTGCGCACCGCCGGGTCGTCGGTGAATCCGCCCACCAGCAGCTCAGGGCTCACGTGCGCAAGCAACGTGAGGATGGCCATGATGACGACGCTGATGAGCACAGCCTTGCGGAAGGTCTCTCGCACACGCTCCGGATGTCGGGCGCCGAAGTTCTGACCAGCGATCGGGCCTGCTGCGAAAGCGATTGCCATCACGGGAAGGAAGATCGATTGCATGACGCGCGAACCGATACCGAAGCCGGCCTGGGCAGTCGCGCCGAAATCGCGGATACACCAGTAGATCACGCCCATGAAAACGAACAGCAGCAGGAACTCGCCGCCCGACGGCAGACCGACGGCGAGCATCCGCTTCCAGGCGTGCATCCGCGGACGCCACTGCTCGGGATGAAACGAAACGTATTTCTCGAGGCGGATGAAGTAGAGGCTCAGTGTGACCACAGCCGCGACGAGCGCGATCGTGCTCGCGAGACCTGCGCCTGCAACGCCCATTGCATAGCCGGTTCCCCACCCGGCAATCAGGATCGGGGCCAGCACGATGTTCAGCACGACGGTGACCACTTGCACGACCATCGTCGGCTGCACGATGCCGGTACCGCGCAGCGCGGATCCCATCGACACCAATGCGAACTGCAACGCCATGCCCGGCAGGAACCAGTAGAGATAGGTCTGCCCTGCCGCGAGCGCTTGCTCATCCGCAGCGACAGCCGCCATGTAGGTATGGGTAATCGCGTAACCGCCCACCAGCGTGATCAGCCCGCACACACCGGACAGGACAATCGACTGATTGAATATCAGGTTCGCCTCGGGCTGATCCTTGCGGCCAACGGCATGCGAGATCAGCGCCACCGTTCCGACGCCGAGCACCTGCGTCAGCCCCATGACGATGAACATGATGTTGCCGGCCGCACCGACGCCCGCGATAGCGGCATCGCCAAGATGCGCGACGAAGTACAGATCCACCAGGTAGTAGAGCGTCTGGAAGATCATTCCGAGCGCAATCGGCACGGCCATCGAAACGATGTGCCGGACGATCGGCCCCTGGGTGAGGTCTTTCATCTGGGAGGGTACGGACGTGATGGGGGACGCGGTAGGGTACTACCCTCGACGGGGGAGTCCCTAACCTTTGCATTGATAAACACGATGAAGAAACCGGTGCGGCCCGTGGGTCTGTGGGTCCGACTTCAGTCGGACGTCATGCGAAGCATCCGCAGCCGACGAAGTCGGCTCAGTTTCTGAATCCGGCTCGGAGCGGACTGCGTCCGCCGGATGCTGCGCATGACGTCCGGCTAAAGCCGGACCCACAACAAGAAACCAGACGGCGAAGATGGATCCCCGCCTGCGCGGGGATGACGGCGCGTGTCAGCGACGGAGTCGCTGACTGGCGCCGTCACTTGATCTCATACACCAGATTCACCGTCGTCAGCGTATCCGTCTTCTCGAACCCGATCGGCGGATCGGTGTTGTGCCGGACGGAGTAGCCAACGGCCAGCGCCAGCACTTTCGTCACGGTCACCTGCACCGAGAAATCGTTCTGGTAGAAGGTATTGTCGGCGCCCGCCTCGACGATGAACTTGTCGATGAGCGAGGTCGTCTCGGTCAGTTTGTGCTCGAAGTCGAGCGTGCCGCGGAACACGACATCTTCGCCGCGCCCACCTTCTTCCAGCAGCACCCCAGTGTCCGGATCGAAGGCATCGCGGGTCTCGAAGACCTTGTAACCGACACCCGCCGTGCCGACGAATTTCGTGCGATCCGTATCGACGAACTTGCGGCCGAGGCCGGTCGAGATCGTGGCCTGGTATTCGAAGCCGCTGAAGCGGTCATCCTCGTAGCGGGCGGCGCCGAACCAGAAAGTCTTGGGCGAGAAGTTGTAGTCGGACTGTCCGAAGACCTCCCAGCGCTGGGCGGTCGTGCCGTCGACATCGGAGGCGTAGAGCCCCGCCAGTCCGAACTGGTTCTTCCACTTGTCCCGCTCGTGCGCGAGGGCGAATTTCACGTTGGCCGTTTCGGTCTCCGTGTTGCCGCTGGCGATCACGAGGCCCGCCTCGCCCTTGCCGGTCAGCTCGGCATGAGCGGGGGCGACGGCGGCCAGGGTCAGAACGAGCGGCAGAAATTTACGGGTCATGAATCATCCTCCGGGGCAATACGCTGCGACAGACGTCACTTAATAGCGGGCCTGACCGCAGACACGAATACGTAAAGGGGGAATGGGGGTGCCAGGGATGGGGCAAGGTTGCCAGAAGCCCCTGATCGCGAAACCAATATCCGGTACCATGCGTTCCGTCAGATGGATGACCGTTCGTCCATTCCTGATCCCAACCGATCCGCCGGGCCGCCCGGTACCTTCGACAAGCAAGAGCAAATGTATCGGGCCGCCACCGCACTCCTGGTCGTCGCCGCTGTCAGCTTCGCCGTCGTCGCAGCAACGCGACAGGAACCGGCGAACAAAGCGGCCGACCGCTACCCTTTCAGCAGCACAACCGTAACACAGCTGGCGAGCCGTCTTTCGAACACACCCCGCCCGCAGAACCGGATCGACAGCGCTTCTCCGCTGCGCCAGATCAGCTACGACCAGTACCGGGATATCCGCACCAATCCCGAAGCGGCGATCTGGCGCAACGCGCAGGTGCCGACACGCGTCGAGTTGCTGCCCGCCGGCAACCTGTTTCAGAGCCCGGTAACCGTCTCGATCGTCGAAGGCGGCGTCGCACGCGATCTGCGCCCGGGCGCGGACACGTTCATCCTCGGACCTTCCGTCGCAAAACCGCTGGCGGGCCTGTCGCTGCCGTTGTCGGGATTCCGTTTGCGGGGCCTCATCAACTCCCGCTCGACGTGGGATGAGTTCCTGGTCTTCCAGGGCGCGACGTATTTCAGGGCTGTCAGTCGCGGCACGCTCTACGGTCTGTCGGCGCGCGGACTCGCGTTGAAGACGGCGAGCGCAACGGGCGAAGAGTTTCCCGAATTCACGCACTTCTGGATCGAGCGGCCTTCCGCCAATGCCGCCGGTATCGTCGTCCATGCGCTGCTGGAGAGCGCATCGACCACAGGCGCTTATCGCTTCTCGATCGTGCCGGGTACCGAAACCGTCATGGACGTCAACCTGACGCTGTACCCGCGCACGACGCTCGAAAGCGTCGGTATCGCGCCGCTCACGTCGATGTTCTATTTCGACGAGTCAGATCGTTCCCGCGTCGACGATTTCCGCGACGAAGTACACGATTCCGACGGTCTGCAGATCGTGAGCGACAGCGGCGAGCAGATATGGCGTCCGCTCGCGAATCCGAAGCAGCTGCAGGTATCGAGCTTCACCGCGATGCCGCCCAAGGGATTCGGTCTCGTGCAGCGCTCGCGGCGTTATACGGACTACCAGGATCTCGAAGCGCATTACGAGGAGCGCCCGAGCGCCTGGATCGAGCCGACGAGCGCCTGGGGACCGGGCGCCGTCTCGCTCATAGAGATCCCCACGGACACCGAGACGAACGACAACGTCATCGCCTTCTGGCGCCCCAAGGACCCGATTCCTGCCGGCAAGCCCTGGTCGACCTCCTATCGCATCCGCTGGAGCGAGCGCCCGCGCATCCTCCCCGCCATGGGCCGGGCCTCGGTGACACGTTCCGGGCCGAGTTTCGACGGCAAACGCCGACTCTTCGTCGTCGATTTCGATGGCGCGGTGCGCTCGACGGTGAATGAATTGAAGATTGAAGCCCATACCTCGGCGGGTAAGATCAGCAACATGAACCTGCAGGCCAACCCCTCCACCCGCGGCGTGCGCGTGAGCTTCGAGCTCGCACCGGGCGATGCGACGGTGGCGGAACTGCGCCTGCGCCTGCTGAAGGGCAATCGTCCCGTGACCGAAACCTGGCTCTACCGATGGACGGGCAGCTGAACCCGCCCTCGCATCCGACCGTCGACGCAGCGAAATCCCCGTCTACGTCCGGCGCGATGCCCGCCGATGCACCGCTCGAAATGCCGGTGCAGGACCGCTCGCGCGCGCCCGCGGTCGATCGCGTCGATCCCCAGAAACCCGTGACCTGGTTCGCCCGGCTGATCGCGCTCGGAGCGACGGTCGGCATCGCGGGCTACGGCATCTGGGAAATGATCGCGATCGTCGGCTTCGGCAACATGACGAACCTGCAGGCCGTGATGATGGTCTTCTTCAGCGTCACGCTGACGTGGATCGCCTTCTCGGCGGCTTCAGCGCTGTGTGGTCTCCTGACGCCGCGTCTGCGCTTCCCCTCGGCGCCCGCCGACGGCAGCCGCACCGCACTCGTCATGCCGGTCTACAACGAAGATCCGTTGCGCACGACCGCGGCGCTGCAGGCAATGGCGGAGGAACTCGTCTCCATCGACGCGGCCCGCTACTTCGAGATCGCGATCGTTTCCGATTCCACGAATGCCGATGCCTGGATCGCGGAGACACTGGCCGCCGATCGGCTGCGCAATGCGCTTGCTGGCGTGATGCCCGTGCGTTATCGCCGTCGCTGGCACAACGTCGGCCGCAAAGTAGGCAACGTCGAAGATTTCGTGAAGCGCTGGGGCGGCCACTACGACTACATGATCGTCCTCGACGCGGACAGCCTGATGAGCGCGTCGACGCTCGTCACGCTCGTCGAGCGCATGCAGGCGGAACCGCGTCTCGGCATCCTGCAAACGGTGCCGGCGCTCATCGGACAGCTGAGCTTCTTCGCCCGCATGCAGCAGTTCGCGAGTCGCCTGTATGGCGGCGTCATCGCGCGCGGCATGGCGGCATGGTCCGGCGACGACGGCAATTATTGGGGCCACAACGCCATCATTCGCGTACGCGCATTCGCGGAAGCGTGCGGACTGCCGCAGCTGCCAGGCAAGAAGCCTTTCGGCGGGTTCGTGCTGTCGCACGACTTCGTCGAAGCTGCGTACATCCGGCGCGCCGGCTGGAAAGTTCAGCTCGCAGCCGACCTCCCAGGCTCCTGGGAAGAAGGCCCGCCGTCGCTCACGGACATCGCAGTGCGTGATCGCCGCTGGGCGCAAGGCAATCTGCAGCATCTGAAGCTCATTGGCTCGAAGGGCCTGAGCTTGACGAGCCGGTTGCACATGACCGTCGGCATCATGAGCTATCTCGCTTCCCCGCTGTGGCTGATGCTGATCCTGATCGGCTTCGCACTGACATTGCAGGCGACACTGATCCGGCCCGAATATTTCAGTCGCACGTTCCAGCTCTTCCCCGACTGGCCCGTGTTCGATGCACGGCGAATGATGCTGCTGTTCCTGTTCAGCATGATCGTGCTGCTCACGCCGAAGGCGATCGGCTTCGTGCGGGCGATGCTGACCAATCGCGTACGCCGCAATACCGGCGGCATCATCGGCTTGCCGATCAGCGTCATCGTCGAGCTTGCCGTGTCGGCACTCTATGCCCCGGTGATGATGCTCATCCAGACCGAGCACGTGTTCAGCATCCTCACGGGCCGGGATTCCGAATGGGTGGCGCAACGCCGCCAGGCCGAAGTGATCTCGTGGCGTGAATCAGCCCACTTTCACTGGAAACACATGGTGATCGGCGTCCTGCTCGGCATCACGGCATTCCTGCTGTCGCCGGAGCTTCTGGCCTGGCTTTCCCCGACAGTCGCGGGACTCGTACTCGCCATCCCACTGTCGAAGGCGAGCGGCAGCGTGCGACTCGGCCAATGGCTCTCGAACGTGGGCTTGCTGAGAATTCCGGAAGAGCGCGCGACACCCGATCTCGTGCGACGGCGCGACGAGATCGTGCACAACTCCGAACCGATGCCTGCCGACGGGTTGCGCTATCTCGCGCGTCACCCGCAAGCCCGGCATGCCCAGGTTGCAAACAACCTCGCACGTCCGGCCGACTCACGCGGTCACCCGAACGCACACCGACTGACTGCCAGGGCAAAGGTGATGCAGGCGCAAAGCCTGCGCGAAGCGCTGAGCTGGCTGAGTGCGCCAGAGCGCATCGAAGTGGCTGCCGATCGCGAGCTGCTCGAACAGCTCGCGTCGTTGCCGCAGGTCGAAGCGGTCAGCAGCTGATCAGAACGTCAGCTTGATCTGCGCGCTCGCCATGTTGGCGTCATAGCCGCGGAAATCACGGTTCGATTCGCGATCCACCCATCGATATGCGAGACCGAAACTGATGAGGTCGCGCGGCGTGTAGTCGAGACTGAACTGCGCGCCTTTCACCTCGTCTTCGCGGCCCGACTCGATCGGATCGACGATCGGCCCGAGGAACAGGGCGCTGCCGAGATAGTCCTGCTTCTCGTAGCTGAACTCCGCCGCAAGCTTGAGCTTAGTGGTCGCTTCCCACGTCGGCCCGATGCTCACGCCATCGCCTTCGTAGTAGTCCGACTCTGCGTCCGCATAGGCCTTGAGCTTGTGCCAGGCCTTTAGATCGAAGGTGAGCTTGCTGCGAGGCTCCCACAGCATCCGCACGTCCCAGACCTCGCCCGAGTAGTCGCCCGAGAGCGGATCATCGTAGTCGCGATCGACGTAGCCCAGGTGACCGTAGAACTGCGTCTTCACCGAGTACGCGTACTCGATCCGAATGCCAGGCTCGCTTTCCTCATATCCGCGAGGCGCACCGGCCAGCGACTCGGCGACAGGAAAATCCGCCTCGGTAAACCGATAATCGAGCGCGAATACGGATCCCGCGGGCGTTTCGTACTCGATAGCGCCGCGTGACGTCGTGCTCTCGAAGTTCTCGGTCTGACGCAGATCAGCGCTGTGATCAGTGTCGGCCGCGGCAATGCCACCCATGATGCGCCAGCGAGAGCCGATCTTGTAGCGCACCTCGCCGCCATACGCGGCAACATCGACGATGTCCTTCTGGAAGAAGCGGTAGTTCGCGAGACTCGCCTGCTGCTTGTCGTACTGTCCGAACAGCTTGCCCGACCAGTTCGAGCCGACTTCGAAGTTCCAGAGCAGATCGGCGCTGCCGCCGGTGTAGTTCAGATCGTCGTTGCGGTCGTAGCGCACATCGTCGATGCGCACATCGGCGTGAAAGACCTGCCTCGACGCATCCAGACGCAGCCGCAGGCCGGCTGACGCGCGATTCACGTAGTCCTCGAGACTCTGCGGACGCGCGATGGCCGGATCGCTCTCGAGCAATCCGTCGGGCACGCGGAACAGGTTGTCGTCGTACATGTAGCGGTCCATGACGAAGAACTGGATAGGATCGGCGGCGTCCGGAGAGTTCGCCGCGCTCGCGCTGGCCGCTGCGAGCAACGCGGGAATACATATCGCGCAGGCGGGGCCTGAGCGAGCCCTGACATGTTTACGTCTTGGAGTATTCATTCTCCGGTCTTTCATATTCGGCATCCTCGCTCGCCCCCAATTGGCCCGCATCAAGGGTGGACGCGGCGCCCGGCGTGATTTCGCCGACGTCGCGTCGGTACAGCTCCAACGTCCGGTCGGCGATCGAGTTCCAGTCGAAGGCCGTCAGATCGGCTTCGGCATGCTCCGGCGGATTCGCGGTGCGAAGCTCCTGCAGCATCGCTGTCGTCAGCGACCCCTCGTACAGCCGCAGCCACTGCGACCCGACCTTCGATTCGATCTCCGGCAGCGCACCCAGGCGCGGTGCGAGTGCCACCCGATTGAATGAGAGCGCGAGCAGCACGCTGCCCGAGTTGAGAATGCTGTCGAAGGGCAGGACGACCGCATCCGCAGCGCCGAAATAGGTCGGCACCGCCTCATCCGGAATGAATTCGAGGCGCAAATGGATCCGTGGATCCGCGGCGCACATTTGCGACAGTGCCTCCGTATCGATGCCGTGTCCCGGCTGCCCGGCGATCACGAGCTGTACGTCGTCGTCATTTATCCCGCGAAAGGCTTCGATCAGCCCGGGGACGTTCTTGTAGCGACGAACGTTGCCGAAGAAGAGATATGTGAATCGTCCCTGCGACAGCCCGAGCTGCGTGCGGGCGGCCACGCGCGAAGGCGGTTCGCCGTAGGCACCGCGATAGTGTCCGTGCGGAATGATCGTGGCCTGCTTTTTCCCGATAGCCGGATAGAGTGACTTCGCGGCCTGCAGTCCGTTCGTCGTGAGCGCGATCACATGCGTGCATGCCTTGGGAAACCACATCGGGAAGAGCCGCGCCGAGAACCAATGATTGCGATCGTGTGGCTTGAGGTTGTGCATCATCCACACGATGCGCGTGCCTCGGCGACGCAGCAGCGTGATCAACGCAGCGAGCCGCGCGTGTTTGAACAGCGAGCCCGCGAACGACTTGCTGGTCAGGTGGGAATCCGGCCAGTGCAGGTGCAGCACGTCATAGCGTCCCGCCATCGCACGGCCATAGCTGAAATCGTCCACAGCGGCGCCGGTTCGCTCGAGCGCGTCGGAGAAGCGACTCACGAATGGATTGCCGTTGTCCTTGGGGAAGATCAGGACTGCCGGAGAAGGCTCCTGAGGCTGGCTCACAGCCGGCATGGGCGGCCATCGCGTCACCTGTTGAACATCGCGCAGATCACGCACGCGCGCTTGCAGCTTCTCGAGACGCTCTTCCAGTCGGCTGGCGTCGGCAAGCCTGAAGATGGCATCGTCCCTTTGCTGGCGCAGCGCCCTCACCAGGCGCCGTTCGGCGATCGCCTGTGCCGGACGCATCCACGAGCGCCTGACCGGAATGAGCGTCTGGGTGATCGCCGATTCGGTCGACGCGCCGACGATCGAGAATGCATCACGCCACTTGAAGTCCGCGACACCCTCGCCTTCGTAGTAGTGCGAGCTGATACGCACGCGTGCCCACGGTATGCGCAACGCTTCCGCGAAAATCGCCGCGTGCAGCGACTCGCAGTAGACGCGTGAACAGGCAGCAAGTTGACCCAGAAACTGTTCCCAAGGCAGCGTGGGACTGATGACCTCGAATCCGGCATCGCGCGCCACGTCGGAGATCCGCGACCAACGCTCGGAGTACACGTGCGGGATCAACGCGACACGATCGCTCGTGGGATATGCCGAGGGCTTGTAGATCCTGCCGACGAGGAAGCCGGGATCGCCCAGTGCGACCTCGTCGCTCAACCCGATCCGGTCGGCGGTCAACGTTCCCCGGACAGCGGCGAATCGCAGATCTCCGGTGAACTGCGGTAACCGTCGGCCCGGCCGCAGTCCGGACCCCATGACGACACGACGGCCTTCGAGTTTGTTGAGCCGCTCATCGAGAATCGTCCCGATGCCGACGAGCCACTGCGCGCTGTCGAGGCGTTCGAGATCGGGCAACAGCCGTCGCCACAGCACGGCGTTCAGATCGTCGCCGACGTTGCCGCCTTCCGCCTGGTGATAGAAGACTTTCACGTTGACACCGACTCCACGCGCGAAGCGTCATTGCTCAGCGCCTGGTGGCGAGCACCGCCCTGCGTGCGAATCGCCGTCTCCCACACTTTCATGTAGTCGGCGAACACGCGGTCGATGCTGAACTCCGCACTCTTCCTCACGCAGGCCGCGGAGAAGTCGGCGCCGCGCCACCCTGCGTCGATCTGGCTTCGCAGGTGTCGCGCAAGGTCTTCGCTGTCGCGTGAACGGAACACGAAACCAGTGCGTCCGGCTTCGACGATCTCCGGCATGCCGCCCACATCGGCGACGATGGCCGGAACGCCCTGGGCGTACGCCTCGTAGATGACGCGGCCGAGCGGCTCTTCCCAGACCGACGGAACGACGAGCACGTCGATGCGCTCGAGAAATTCTGCCGGTCTGACGAAGCCCAGGAACTGGACGTTGCTGCCGGCATAGGCCGCTCGCAGCTCGGTCATGTACGCCTCGTCGCCCTTCCCGCCCAGCAATACGGAAACCTGGTGCGCCGGCAGCTTCTTCGCCGCGTCCAGCAGCACCTCGATTCCCTTCGTGTCCTTCTCCATGCGGCCCAGATAGCCGACGACGATCGGACTGCCGGGCGCTCGATTCGCACGCGGTGTTGCGTTGATGCGCGCGTTGCTGGCGCCGTGAATGATGAACTTGTTCGGGACTTGCCCGAACAAGCCGGTGTCCTCTAGCCGCGTCAGCATGCGTCGACTCAAGCTGATCACCGCCGCCGGCAGATTCGAGTTCATGCGTCGCGGCGTCGCGAACACGTGGCACGAACCGCACTGCTTCGCGCAATTCTCGAGTCCCTGCGTCATCGTGCACTTCGGACAACCGAGGTAGTAGTCATGCAGCATCTGCACGAGCGGGATGTTCATCTGGCGCACAGTTCGCCAGAGCGACACCGAGAATCCCTGCAGATTGCCGGTCTGTACGACATCGGGTTTCTCGCGCTCGAGGATGCGACGCACACGAGAAGCCATGATTGGATTCCACGCATCGACAGCATGCCAGGCCATGCGCGCAATCGGGTTGCGCGACTCTTCCGATTGCTTCCAGAAGAGGTTCGCAAGCGGCACATAGTAGGTCCGAACGCCGTTGACCTCGCCTTCGCGCGCAACGCCGTCGGGCGAGAGACTGACGACGGTCGCCTGATGGCCGTTTGCAACGAGCGCTTCCGCGACGATGCGCACGGTGCGCTCCGCGCCGCCGCGCTCGTTGGGTGCATACAGTGTCGAAACGAAAAGGACTTTCATGACAAGGCGGATCAGGCTCTCAGTTCGAAGTAGCAGTACCAGGCGTACCGGCGCAGCAGCGGAATGCGGCAAAGGGCGCGATCGAGCGACCACACGAACTGCGTCACCCAGCTCTTCGGATTCACCGTCGGCGACATCAGCCCGAGCACCGGCGAGATGAGACCGAAGAACGTCACGCGGGAAGACTTGAAAGCGCGCGTCATCTGACGCAGATCGCGGACCAGCAGTGGATGCTCGTCGGGCGTCCGCAGCTCGGGCGTCCGGTTGCGAAACCAGTTGAGCGCGGGATTGTGGCCGAGCGGCTCGGCAAAGATCGCGACGCCGCCATCCCGCAGGACGCGGCGCAGCTCCTGCAGCGACTTGGGAATGTCGAGGTGGTGAATGATCCCGGCGCCGATGACGACGTCCACGCTGCGATCGGCGAAGCGCATGTCTTCAGCGTTGTCGACGACGAACTTGACGTTCGGCAGGTTCCGCTCGCTCGCAACCGCCTGCGCCTGCTGGATCGCCACGTCGGAGATGTCGATCCCCGTGACCTGGCGGGCGGTGTGCGCGAGATCGAAGGCCATGATCTCATCGCCGCAACCGTATTCGAGCACGCAATGGCCGCGACTGAGCTGCGTCACTCGCGCGCGAAACTCCTCGAAGCCGTACGCGATTGCGTCGTAGAACCGCCGTGTTGGTGATTCCCGGGTTGCGTTGTTCTCGACGAACCGCTGGTTGTGGAAGTCGCGCTCGCGAGCAATTCGTTCCGCTGCACTCATTGGGGTTCTCTCATCTCACAAGCCGTGGAGGTACTGAACGTCTTGAGAACCGCGGCGGGTTCGCCGCGGCCTGCATTTCTTTCCTGGCGTATGCGGCTGATTGCCCGTGACAACTGGATGCCGCGGTCCTGCCATCGAAACAGCGTGCGTGCCATCCCGAATGCGAGCTCCTGTCGCCGGTTGAGGACATCGAACTGGTCGATGTCGGCGACGATCGCGGCCGTCAGAGACTCCAGGTCGCTGCGCACGATCATGTGAGCCTGCAGGGCTCGCGGCAGACCAGCGGCCGCTGCCGCCAGAGTGGCAATCGGGACACGACCGAACAGGTAGTCCAGCAGCTTGAGCTTGAAGCCGCCGCCGATCAGCTCGGGCACGATGGCCATGCGGGCCTGCGACAGGAGCTGGCTCAGCGCGCCATCTGAAACGAAGCCGTGAAAATGCGTCACGCGCGCTTTCGACTGGAGCGCACCGCGTAACGCCTCGGGCACATCGCCGATGATGTCGAGCTGGATGCCGTTCGCAGCGAAGACCGGATCCGCGAGCTCCACGAAGCGCCGGAGGTTCTCCTGCTTCATGACCCAGTGAAAGGAACCCACGATCGCGACACGGCGCGGGGTCCATTCATCGATGCTTCGTACCGGTGCCGCTTCACCCGCGTAGCCCGGTGTCAGCGTAATCGTCTGCGGAGCCAAGGACTTCATCGGTGCGGTCAGCGCGGCACCATCTTCGTCCGTAATTGTCGTCAGCAGATCGACACTGCGAGCCACACGACGCTCGAGGTTCTGAACCTTCAGCGCGTTGAGCCGCAATACCACGCGTCGAGGCAGCGAGCCGCGCGCTTCACGCACCATGTCGCGCCAGACAGCGGCTTCATGGTTGTGGGAAACATGCACGAGAACCGTCGACCGGGCCGCGCCGTATCGATACGCGAGGCAACGATCGAGCGCCCAACCTGTGCCATAACCGTCCAGCACGATGGCATCCCATTGCTCATCCAGTTGCTTCTCCAGCAGACGGCGATACTCGCTCGTTGCATCGACGGCCGCTGCATTGGGCAGACGGCTGAAGACAGCGGCGACTTCGCTGCGGCGCGCGCCGGGCACCTCAACCCAATCGACGTGCCTGACCTCCGCCGGAACGGCTTCGGTCGACCCGAAGCCCATGAACCGCACATGATTTCCCGCACCCGCCAGCGATTCCGCGAGCTTCGCCGAATACACCTTCGCGCCCGCATCGGCCGGATAGGGCACATAGCGCGCGATCCACAGGATTCTGAGCGCTGCGCTCGGCTTGATTTCAGGCTCACGCTGCACGAACTGTCCCTCCGACTTCGGCGCGCCGGGTGGACGCGCCACGCATGACATTCGCCAGCTTCACTTCGAACAACCGCCACGATATCCACGACACCGGCAGCGACACGGCGAGACTCCCGACGGCGAACACGGTCAGCGCGACCGCGACGCCGTACTCCGGGAGAATCAGTGGTGTGATGAACTTCTTCATGAAGGCCATCACCAACGCGTGCCACAGATAGAAGCTGTAACTGATGTTCCCAAGGAACTGAAAGATCCGGCCGCAAAGGACGGTCGCCTGGCGGCTTGCATTCAACGTCACGCTCGCGAACATGTGCAGTGATGCGATGAATGCGATCACCAGCGCGATCCATCGCCCATCCAGGATGTAATCGAAGATGGTGTCATTCATGTGCGCCTTGAACGCACCCGTCGCGCGCCACGCGACGAGGAAGATGAGCAGGCTGACCAGCGGGAAGCGCAGCCACTGGCTTCGCTGCGCAAACCAGTCGCGGTACTTGAATACGAGAACGCCTGTGACGAAGAACAGGGCGCGCGGGAACAGCATGATGAACAACGCGCCGAGCGTGAGCCAAAGCGCGAGCAACGCGTAGCGCTGCTGACTCTTCCTGTAGATGAAGAGACCCATGGCCGCCGTGAGATAGAACACCCATTCGTAACTCAGGCTCCATGACACCTGGTGGATCATCGGGAAACGCACGATGGGCGGCAGCAGGAACAGATTGCCGACGAACAGCGCGGCTGCTTCGATCGGATTCAGCCCGCGCAGCGGCGGAATCTGCAGGACGATGCACATCAGCGTCACGGCACACAGTGCCGGCACCCATGCCGAGAAAATTCTCGCGACGCGATCGTGGAGGAAGCCGCCAATGCTTCGGTGTCGCAGCAGGCTTGCCAGGATGACGAAGCCGCTGATCATGAAGAACATCTCGACGCCGTAGGTCAACGAGGTCCACAGGTAGGTGATGGAGTCCTTGACCCAGTTTCCGGACGGCCACAGCAGGATTCCGGCGCTGCCGACGTGAAACACGAAGACCAGCATCGCGCACAGACCGCGATAGCCGTTCAGCGCCGCGTTGAAATCCTTCTTTTTGGTCGTCGGGAGCGACATCGTCATGCCCCCGCCGGCTTCGCGCGCTTGCCGCCGAACGCCTTGAGAAACGCCGCCGCGGCCTGCGGCTGCCTGTCATCCGACAGACGCGAGTCGTAGTCCTTGTTCCTGTATTCCCAGTAGTTGTGATACGCGATGTCGTTCTCGCGAATCCACGCGGCCATGTTCTCGATGAAGTATGGGTCGTCCGGCGGACCACCCCACTTTACGTGCACGCCCGTGCCCCACTCCGGAAGCGACATCGGCTTGCCATGACCGCGGGCGAAATCGCGATGCCATTGCAGTCCGTGCTGCATGGTCTTGCGCGACTCCCACCGGGTCTGCGTGGTGTTGCGCTGCTCGTCGACCTTCGTGTTGTAGAAGTCGAGACCGATGACGTCGACGTAGTCGTCGCCCGGATAGGCCTTCTCTGCATCGAAGCCGCGAGCGGAACCGGCGACGCTCCAGTCGAACTTGAAATCGGAGTCCGGCGTCTTGCGCAACGTGTCGACGATGCGGCGCCAGTAGGCGGCCCACGATTTCGGATCGTGGCTCGCGGCCCACGGATACCATTCGGCATTGAATTCCCAGCCGATGCGAATGGTCGATCGGCCGTAACCGTGTTTGACGAGGAAGCCGCCGTACTGGCTGAACAGCGCATCGAACTTGCCGCTCGCGCCATCGGCGAGTTTCGCGGAGCGATTGGGCGGCAGCATCGGCAAGGAATAGACGACGTTCTTCTGCCCCGACTTGTCCCAGCAGTTCACCGCCCACGCGCGGCCCGCTTCCAGCACCTGCCACGAAATGAACTCTAGCGTCTGGTCGACTTCGCGGCGCAGCCAGCGCTCGTAGTCACCGAGCCGCTCCGCGCCGGAACATCCTGCGCCGAGATACACCCCAAAGCCGAGCGGTGGCCGATCGGTACTCAGTCGCGCGGGTGCCTTCGGCTCGGCGGCATGGAGCCGCCCGAATGCCGAAAGACCGGCGGCACCGACCAGAGAACCAAGCAGCGCACGGCGCTTCATTTGACGCCTCCGCGAATCGAATTGGCCGGCGTCCAGGTCTGGAATCTCTCGCCGCGCAACGACCTCAACACACCGAGCCCTGTCCCGAGCATCGCAAGCAACAGGTCGGCAATCTGGGCGAACGGCTTGATCGACCATGCGTGACCGAGCGTAAGGCACAGTGCCGCGACGATCACGAGCGCAAGCGCGACCAGCGGATACCCGGCGGATGCGAGCGCGGCGAGGAACGTGACCGATCCGAACGCGAGGAAGTAGATGCCAAGCCAGCGAATCAGTTTGTGCGAGACATACTTGTAGCGCGTGAGCCAGTCCGTCTTGCGCAGATGCGGCCACAGCAATCGATGGACGTTGAAAGCCTGGCACGCTATGCGCACCTTGCGGCTGAACTCCTCGGCGCTCTTCGACACGGACTCTTCGTACGCACGCACGTCCTGCGCCTGGATCACCCGGTGGCCGTCGATGAGCGCCATGAGCGACGTATACATGTCGTCGATGATGTGATCCGGCGGCGCACGTCGCAGCTCACGCCGGATCGCGAAGATCGAACCATCGGCGCCCATCATGGAGCCCGTCCGTGACTCGAGGCGCTTCAGGGCCTCCTCGAAGCGCCAGTAGAGCGATCCGGAAGACGCGGTAACCGAATCGCCGCCGTTGATGTAGTTCAGGTTCCCGCAGACGCAGCCGATCCGTGGGTCGGAGAAGTGCCGGCGCAGATCGTCGATGCAGTGCTCATCGAGCATGACGTTCGCATCGGTGAACACGAGGATGTCCGCATCCGCGCGCGACGACAGCACATTCATGCCGTAGGTCTTGCCGTGGCGCTCCGTGCTGATGTGAAGATCGATCACCGATGCATAAGGCTGTAGCAGTTGCGCCGTCCGGTCGCTCGATGCGTCGACGTATACGAGAATCCGCAGATCCGGATGACGCGCGCGCAGATGCAGCAGGTTCTGCATCTTCGCCTCGATGACGCGTTCCTCGTTGTACGCACACATGCAAATGGCGAACCGCAGCCGACCGGAAGCGGCCTCGGCAGCCGCCACGTTCGTGTGTTCCCGCTGGCGCCGGATGAACAGCAGCGACAGCGGATAGGTCACGAACGGATGCAGCGCAAGAAACAGGAACACCGCGCTAGCGATGAACAGGGCTATCGTCATGGAACAGTCCTCGCGACGACGGAGGGATCTTCACTGCCCGAGGCATCGCGGGCGCTTTCCGGCTTCGGCTTGCGCCAGGGCTTGTCTCCGATCCAGCCGACGACCGGCGCGGCAATGCAGAGCAGCGCCACGATCGTGACGCCGGCGATGAAGACGGAAATGGCATCGAACGACATGTCGCGAGCCATGATGGCGACCGCGACGTAGACCAGGATCGTGCTCAGGCAGAAGCATTCGAGCGAACGCTTGCCGACGCTCGCGACCGCACGCATCGCCAGCGAGCGCTGCGCCGCTTCCGACCGCGGAATGATCTGCATGACGAATACGACGGAGATGAGGAAGTGAATGACCTGCAGCGGCCCCAGGTTCGGCTTGTCGAAGCCGGGGATCGCCAGCGGGCCGAGATACGGAATCGACCAGTTGCTGTAGTCGAGCGCCTTGAGGAGGAACGCGAGCAGCAGCAGTCCACCGCTCACCAGCAGCAATCGCTCGTGGGACCACGCTGCGCGCAGCTTGCGAAAGATGTCGTGGATGCCGGCGAGCATCCCGAGCACGAACATGAACTGCCAGCCCAGGGGATTGAAGTTCTCGGACAGGTCGAGCGCCGGGGCAAACGTGTAAGCAGCGTTCAGCTGGACGAAGAGCCAGATGCCGAACGACAGCATCAGCGGCAGGATCGTGCTGATGCGCGTCAGGAGCACGATCGCCGGCGCGATGAGCAGCAGCACGATGTAGAGGTTCAGGATCTCGAAATAGAGGGGCTCGAACCGCATCCCGAGGAATGCCGCGAGCATGCTTCCGGACTGCGGCCCCATCAGCCAGGAGATTCCGGTCATTGCATTGAGCTGGTCGTTGAACAGCACCGGCGAGCGCAGCAGCATGAGAACGGCGCACAGCGTGAGCAGGTTCAGCACATAGATGTGCCAGGATCGTTGCGCCGCCCTCGCCCACATCATTCCGACGCCGTGCGTCTGCATCGTCTTCAGGTACACGATGCCGGTCAGATAGCCGGAGAAGAAGACGAAGAATTCGGCGGCGCTCGACCAGCCGATCTTGATCCAGGTGATGAACGGGTTCACGAACTCGGGCGAGCCGAACTTCTCGGCCAGCCAGGTGAGGTGATCGACGCCGATCATCAGGATGCCCGCACCCCGGACGAAGTCGATCGCCAGGTCCCGCCGCATGGGCTCACCGCGCATCAGATGCCTCCCTGCCTTGAATCACCGTTCGTCGCAGCGGCGTCATTGCCACCGTCGTTGGCCAGAGCAGCAGGCTCGTGGCGAAACCCGTAACCGATGGCGAGTACGCGCCGTTCATGAAGTACGCAACGATGATGCCGATGCGCAGCACGATGGGTGCGCGCGATCCGAGCAGGCAATAGAAGATGAACGCGAAGTAGAACAACGCCCCGATCACGCCAAACTCGAACACGATCTTGGCGTGTGCCATTTCGCCTGCCCGATAGCCGGCCGCCGCATCGAAGAACGATCCCGCGCCATAGCCGAGCAATGCTCGCGCGGGCTCGTTCCACAACTTGTCATTGAAGAGCTCGACCCAGCCCACGAAGCGGATGAACGCGCTCGATCCTGATGAACTGAACTCCGTCGCGCGGCTCATCGTGACGTTGAGATTCAGCGGCTCGACGAGCAGCGCAAGGATGCCGACCAGCAGCAGGCCGCGGATGAGCAGATCCCAGCGTCGATGAAGAATGACCAGCAGCGGCAATGTGACCGCGAGGATCAGCAGGCCCGTGCCCGAGTACGAGACGACGATGGCTGCCGCGTAGACCACCATTCGCCAGACACGACTCTTGTAGACGAGCTCACAGGTCAGTCCGAGTGCGCATAGCTGGCAGAACACTGAAGGCTCGAGCATCACGAAGCCGGTGGCTTTGTAGATGTGTGACCCGTAATACAGGACCGCCATGTCGTTGTATCCGCGAGTCCGGAAAGCCTCCGGAACGAAGGTCTCGATCGGGAACGCGAGCGCGGTGCCACCGACGAACTGCAGGCCGAACTGCAGGATGCCCGCGATCGAGATGATCACGCTGAGGTTGCAGAAGAAGCGCAAGGCGTCTTCGTGCGTCACGGTGTGCGGACGCGCTGCCGGCGTGTAAGCGAATCCAATCAGCGCCATCATGGCCAGCGAGCCGAGCGAAAACATGTCGCCGCGCCAGACCTGCACGAGCGACAGCACTGAAAGCATAAGCAACAGCAACGCGAGACGCGCTGGAACGAGTTGCAGACGCCCAGTCAGTAGTCCGATGCCGAGTGCCAGCAGGATCACGGGGAACAGCAGTCCGATCGCCGGAACGAGCGCTGACCACGGCGCGAACTTCGCGAAGACCGTGGCCACGACGATCGGCGTGAACACGATGACGCGCGTCGGCCAGACGGCCGCATGAGCGTCCGATCCCGAACGCAGCATTCCCGCGTATCCGGGAGCGATGGTCTGTGTCACCGTCATCGCGGATGGCCCGCTATTCGTTGACGATTGCGCCGAGCAATGTCGCCCCTGACGGCTCGAGGCGCTCCTGCACTGCTCTCACATCGGTGAGTCGCGTGCGATGACGCCGCGTGACGAGGACATAGCCCCCGGCACGCGAAGCGATCATCTGTGCGTCCGCGTACTCGAGGATCGGCGGTGCATCGATGATCACGACGTCGTAGATCTCCCGCGCAAGCTCGAGCAGGTATTGCATTGCCCGGCTGCTGAGGAGCTCGTGTGGGTTCGGCGGAATCGGCCCGGCGCACAGCACGGCCAGGCCGTTGAGCTGTGCAATGGAGACGATGGACTTCTCGACGCTCGAGCGGCCGAGCAGCACGTCCGCCAGACCGGTTTCCGCCGACATACCGAACAACTGGTGCTGCGCCGGATTGCGGAAGTTCGCATCCAGCAGCAATGTTCGTTCACCGAGCTGCGCAAAGCTGACTGCGAGATTGGCGGCGAGTGTGCTCGAGCCGGTGCCGGCGCGCGGCGCGCCGACAGCGAGCACCTTTCGACCCTTGTCGAACCAGCGCAACATCAGCTGGCTGCGCAGCATTCGAAACGATTCCGCCGCCGCGCCGAAGGGCTGATAGGCGCTGATCAGCATCGGATGCAGGCCCGACTCGCCGCGACGGATGTACGGATAGCTGAACTGTCGCGAGAGGGCTTGTTGCACGTCCTCGGCTGTCACGAGTCCGAGACTGCGCGCGGCTTCGCCGAATCGCAGGCCGCGCTTGCGCTGATGCGCGAGCACCCGCTTCACGTCGTGTTCGCTGAGGCGCGCCGACTCGGCCAGCAGCTCACCGATCGGCTGGTGAGGCCTGCCCGAGTCTGTCGGGATGGGATTGATTGCCATAGGGGACCCTTTCTTCCGCACTCAGTGGTTCGCCGCCGTCATGCCGATCCCCCTTCCAGCAGGGCACGACTGCCCCGCACGAGCGGCAACTTGTGAGGCTTGAAGCTCGCGCGCAGGCGCGGCACCTCGCCGAGAACTTCGATGCCGGCCACGCTGACCAGCTCGTCGCCGTCGCGGATGCGGCGGTCGAACATCTCGAGCATGAGCGCGAGAGCGGCGCCAAGCAGTCCGCCGAACACGAGTGAGAGCGCGACGCTCAGGAACAGCCCCAGCCCGGCCGGCGTGCTCGGAGCGATGGCGGAATCGAGAACCGCAACGCTCGTTTGCGTGAGCTGGCTCTCCAACCGCAGCTGGCTCGCGCGCTGCAAAGCCGCGTCATAAGCCGCCTGCGCGTTCTGGACTTCACGGTCCTGCACAGAGAGCTCGTCGCGCTGACGATTGAGCTCGAGGATGTGCTGCTTCTGCTGATCGAACGCGCGCTGCAGATCGGCTGTCGTGCGCTGCGCAATCTGCGAAGACTGCTCGATCGAGCCTTTGGCCTTGCCGACCTCGGCGTTGACCTTCTGGCGTAACTCCTGCACTTCGGCGTTCGCTGCGATGAACTGCGGATGATTGCGTCCGTAGCGTTCGCTCAGCTCGGCGAGTTTGCTCTCGGCGCGGACCAGGTCCGCCTTCAGCGATTGCAGCAGGCCGTTGCTCATGATCTCCGGCACTTCCTGCAACCGGTCACCTTCGGTCGCATACTGCGATTGGCGCATTCGGGCGTTCGCTTCCTGCGACTTGCGCTGTGCCTCCAGCAACTGCTTCGAGATCTCCTCGAGCCGGGCATTCTCGACGTCGAGACGATCGGTCGTCGCGACGATGCCGTGGCTGCGCTGGTACTGCGAGAGCTTCTCGCGCCGATCCTCGACGACGCCGCGCAATCGGGTCAGCTGCTCCTCGAACCATACGCTCTGGCGTTTCGCAGGATCCAGGCGCAGATCAAGGCTCGCCTGCATATAGGCTTCGGCGAATGCGTTTGCGACATCCGCGGCGCGCTGCGGATCTTCATCCTCGAACTTGATACGGACGACGTTCGAGTCCGCTACTGGCTTCACGACCAGCCGCTTCAGCAACTCGGTTGCCCAGCCTTCGCGGGTGCGCTTCTCGAGACCGGTCTCTTCGGCGCGCGCATCGTCCGTCGGCAGCTTCAGCATGTCGGTCACTTTCAGCGCGACCGCACGGCTCGCAATCACGTCGATCTGCGTCGCGATCACCGCGGCTGTCGAAGGCAGATTCGGCGACGCGCCAGTCAACGGATCGGCTGCGCGCGCATCGATCACCATCGACGTGGTACCGACGTAGCCCTTCGGCATCGCGATGAACGCCATGATGGCGAGACCCACCACGGTCGCCGTGGTGATGATCACCAATTGACGGCGGGCCCAGAGAATTCTCAGCAGCTGTGTGAAGCTCATGGGTCTTTCTCCTCCAGGCCGCCTCAGAAAAGGCTCTCCTTGATGAACAGGATGTCGTCGGCCTGCAGCAGATCGGTTCCCTTCACGGAGTACTCCTTCTCCACTCCCTCTCCGTTCCTACGCTTCACGATCGCGCGCCGCTCGGTGCCGCGCGAAGTAAGGCCACCGCTGGCGGAGATCGCGCGGGAAACGGTCATGTTGCGTTCGAGCTTGTACTGGCCGGGTTTCTGGACCTGGCCGTAGACGTAGAATTGCTGGGCGCGCGGTATGTACAACCGGTCACCGCCACCGACCTTGACGTTCTGCGACGGATCACCGTCGAACAGCTTGTCGAGATCGATCTCCGCCTTCGTGCCGTCGGTGCGGGTCAGCGTCGCGACCGTACCAGCCGACGCTGCCTGCAGACCGCCAGCTTCCGCCAGCACGTCGAGCACCGCCCCGCTGCCTCTCAGCGAGTACTGCCCCGGCTTCGTGACGTGACCGAGCACCGAAACCTTCTGGCTCAGATACTCGAGCACGAGCAGATTGATCTGCGGCTGCCGCAGGAACCCGCCATCGACGTACTTGCGCACCAGAAGCTGCTCCGCTTCGTTGGGCGACAGGCCGGCGATCGTCACGCTGCCGATGAGTGGACATGTGATCGTGCCCGACTCCGCGATGCGCGCTTCGGTCTCGAGATCGGGAGAACCGAAGACGGTCATCTTCACGAGATCGCCGGCGCCGAGCTTGTAGTCCGCCGAGCCGTTCGCCCGCACAGCCGCACTCGCCAGCGCAAGCGCGAAGCCTGCGCAGACGACCAGGGAATGCAGGACCCATCTGCTCGATGCTGTCCTAACGACGTTGTCAGTACGCATGACGGTCATTCCAGATGATGGACGCAGTCTTCAACATGATGATGAGATCGAGTCCGAGCGACCAATGCCGCAGATACTCGATGTCGTAGCGAATGCGCATGGTCATCGAATCGAGATCGTCTCCTCCGCGATAGCCATTGACCTGGGCCCAGCCGGTGATGCCGGGCTTGACCTTGTGCCGGACCATGTAGCCCGGGATCTGGCGACGGTACTGCTCGTTCACCGCGACGGCGTGCGGCCGCGGGCCGACGATGCTCATATCGCCGCGCAGGACGTTGAAGAGCTGCGGCAGTTCGTCGAGCGAAGTCTTGCGGATGAATGCACCGAAGGGCGTCACGCGCGGATCGTTGCGACCCACTTGCGTGTAGCTCGTCGCGCCGTCTTCAACGACGCTGAGCGAGCGGAACTTGTAGACGATGATTTCCTTGCCATCGAGGCCGTAGCGCCGCTGGCGATAGATGACCGGACCGGCCGAGCTCACCTTCACACCGATGGCGACTGCTACCAGTACCGGCGTAAGCAACAGCAGCGCGGTGCCAGAGATGAAAACGTCGCTCATGCGCTTCAGCAGGCCACGGACGCCGTAGTACGGCGATTCGCAGACAGCAATCACGGGAATGCCGTCGACGAGATCGAAGCGCGGCTGCACCAGGTCGAAGACCTTGAGATCCGGCACGAAGTAGATGGAGGCGGTCGAGTCGCGCAGCGAATTGAGCAGGTCCAGGATTCGCGGCTGCGGCACCATCGGCAGAGTGATGTAGACGATGTCCACATTGTGCTGCGTGACGTATTCCGCCACCTCATGAAGCGATCCGAGGACGCGCCCCACGCACTCGTCGGGCACTCGCGCTACCGCTCGATCCTCGAAATAGCCGCCCACGCTGATCTGCAGCGTCGGCCGTCCGCCGATGTTCTGCTCGAGCTGCAAGGCGAGGTCGTTGGCACCCACGATCACAGCTTTGCGAAGACGCGCCTTGCTCTTGCTCCGGCGCAGCAACATCTGCTGCGCCACCAGCTCTCCGATCCAGAGTGCGAACGGCGTGCTGATCGCCCAGGTCATCAGGACCGGCTTGCTGAAATGATGGCTGAGATAGGACAGACCGAGCAGCAGCCACAGGAAGACCATCAGCACACCCCACCTCAGCAGGATGTCGAGCAGCGAGCGCAGCGCCATGACGCTGGCGGGAGTGATGCGCAACGGCACCACATCCAGCAGATCCGCGACGCCCAGGAACGAAAGCACTGCAACCAGGATGTACGGCCCGTAGAGCGACTTGCCCCAGAACGCGAGGCAGAGCATCAGCGTGATGACCGGGATGATCGGATACAGCAGCGACTTCAGCGCGAAGATCGAGAAGGGTTCGCTCGCACTCACATCGCCCGCACGATCGCGCCAGGCGCGCTGACCGATCGCGGGAACCGACGAACGCGTGGAATAGCCGGTGCTACTCATGAAGCACGCCTGCGCTCGCCGTTAAAGACTGAACGGTTGTTGGCGCAGCAGCCGGTGCTTACGCAGCAGCTGGTAGGCCACAAGCATTCCGCCGACCAGCGTTAGCAGCAGCAGATCCTTGGTGGATCGTTGCGGAGCTGGATCTCCCTGCGGCACTGCAACCGCAGCCTGTACTGCCGGTGTAGGTGAAAGACTTGCGAGCCGGATCTCTCCCGCCCGTTCATGCGCCGTCGCTTGCGGCAATGCCGTACGAACCGGAGCAGGACCATCGGACTGCGCGCTGCGCAGAGGTACTGGCGTGGCGGTCGACGTTTCCGTCGCCGCGTGAGCACTCATCGACAGCGCGGTTACCGCCGTGGCAATGAGAGCGAGGAAACCTTGTTCAAACTTTCTGGCGCGCATATAGGCTCCGAGTCAAAGATCCAACACATGCACGACACACTTCCATGTCTTGCACATGCGCACGCCCCCGTCCCGCGAATCGATCACCTGCCCGGTGTTCTTCTAGCAAGTCCCGTTCCGTTGCGACCTCTGTCGCTGACGCCCGACGATTTGCCCGCTGCGATACGAATTTGTAGTTCTTGTACTTACAAACTCACTCGCTTTGGCTTCGTCGCGCGCTCCTTCGGCTCATGCGTGCGCAACAAATCGGAACGAGACATTGCACTTCTGCACCAACCCGACCCGTGACACGCTGCGTCGCGCTTCGCTAATCGACTATCAGAGGAACAAGCGTCGCTCGAAGCGGACACTCGCGCGCATCTGCATCAATAACGGAAAACGCAATACGCTCGCGTCGCGCACCAAAAGCGTCGGCGTCGAAGGTTTGTTCCCGCATGAAAGAAAATCACCTCGCGCGCGTGTTGTTGCACGTGCGCGTCGATGGCGAAGCGCTCGCTGAGCCGCTGAAATCGTCAAGAAGATCGACAGACGATCACGTCGCGAAGTATTCGCGCACGACTATAGGAGTCGATTCCGCTGATGCAGTCAGCGTTTCTACAATGACTGCGGTTGGCGACAGTGACCGCTGCGTGACAGCAAGCGTCAGAAGCGATAGCCGAGTTGCAGCGAGATGATGTCGACCGCGGATTCCTGCTGACCGTTCAGTAACCCGGAGCGCAGGGTGTTGCCTTCGTTCTGATTCACCGGCACATCGTCACTGAAGAGATGGGCGTAGCCGAAATCGATGATCGTCGCGGTCGTCGGCGTCCAGCGCGCGCCGATGGCCACCCACTTTCGTTCCGTGTCCGGCAGTCGCGCTGTCCGTGTCTCGTCCGGCACGGGTGTTTCATCGAACGCGAGACCGCCGCGAAGCTTCCATGCGTCATTCACTTTCCACGTCGCACCGATCGCGTAGCGCCACGTGTCTTCCCACAGTTCCGGCGTGCCCGAGAGCAACACACCGTTGTCGCGCACGACGTTCAGATACTGAACGCTGCTCCATCCTGTCCATGCGACATCGATCAGCAACTCGACGTTGTCTCCGATCGCCTGGTACAGCGAGGCGGTTGCGATGTCGGGCAGCTCGATGTCGACAGTCGCGCCGCTGTCCGCGAGCGGACCTCCCGGTGCCGAAGCGGCAGCAATGATTGCGGCACCGGTCGGATTCGTTGCTGTCGGCGCAGTGAAGTTCACCGTCCCCTCGACTTCATACTGGATCGAGGATCTGTAAGAGAGGCCCAGGCGGGTCCGAGGGGTGAATTCGAACAGCACGCCCGCGTTGAAACCCCACGCTGCATCGTCGCCGCGAACAACGAGATTGCCTTCGAGACCCGTGTTCAATGGCACCAGCGCCGGCGACACCGCGGCTATCGCCGCCGTGTAGTTCACCGAGTTCGTGAGTTCCGCAAGGATGCGCTGATAGTTCAGGCCGAAGCCGAGCGACACGTGCTCGTTGAGCCGAAACGCGAGCGCGGGATTGAAGTTGAACGTGCGGATCTCCGACGTCAGCGCCTGGAAGCGGCCCATCCAGTCGTTGTCGTACTCGAGCTTGAGCCCGAAAGGCACGTTGAACGCGAAGCCGGCCGCCAGATTCTCGTTGATGGGCAGAGCGACGTACGCCGCGGCAATCGCATTCCAGTCGCCAGCATCGCCACCTTCGGCACCGAGCGGCTGACCCAACGCGGGCTGCGACGCGCCGTTTCTGAACTGCGAACTGATGTTGACACCGCTGGCTGCCGCACTGATCTCGAGCTCGTCGAGATTCATCATGCCCGCCGGGTTGTAGAAGATCGTTGTGGCATCGTCCGCCGCTGCGGCGGTTCCGGAAAACGCCGTGCCGAGCCGGCTCGCACTCTGCTCGAGCAGAGCAAATCCTGAAGCGTGAACACCGGCAGCCGCGGTCAGAAGCACAGCCCCCACAGCAAAGCGAAGCGACAAATGACGGGAGTGTTGGGAAAAGCGCATGATGACCTCGACGACAACGTGTGGACTTTCGAGCGATTACGATTACGACAGCTTGCCGCGTCGCGACATTCGCAATGACCGAATGAGACCGAAAGTTCGCACGATGCGGGCAACGATCCCGTGCGACGCGAAGGTCGGAGTAGAAAACGGTAACAAGCTGCGCCGATAGGCCAGCCGATGCGCTCTTTGATCGAAACGAGCGACTTCTTCTATCGCGCCCAGGCGTAGAGGCGCAGCGGCTCTTCCGCAGCACCGGGATTCGGCTTTCTCAGCACCCAGAAGTTGTACGAAGCGAGCTGGCGGATACCGAGCGCGAACGTGAGCGCGTCATACATATAAGAGAGCGCAAAAAGCGGCAGGAAGAATTCGCAGTAGGCACTGCTGCAATAGCCCGGCAGGTGATAGACCTCTTCGAAGCCGACTTTGCGCGACATCCGGCGGAATGCCGCATAGTCCGTTCTATCGTAGTGCGCTCGGAATCCCAGCAGCTTCGCGCGCTCTCCCATCGCCTTGTCGAGAACGCGACGGCTGACGCTCTCGGGCAGAAGCCGGTTGGCCAGTACGAATGGCGCATAGCGACTCGGAAACTGCGCGACGATGAACCCTCCCGGACGCAGCACGCGCAGCGCGTTCTCGAGGAAGCGCTCGTTGTCCGGGAAATGCTCGATGCCGGAATGCACCATGAACAGGTCCGCCGATGCATCGGCCAGCGGAATGCGATCGGAAACGTCGCATTCCACCTTCTCGTCGAGGGCGTGGTTGGGCTCCATCTCCCGGGCGTCGATATCGAGCCCGATCAGGCGAATGCGATACCACTCCTTGTAGTGAAGCGGAAAGTGCCAGCCCTTGCCCGCGCCGACGTCGACGACGTTGACGACGTCCGGTCTCGACAAGAGCAGTGCCGCGATTTTCCTGTACGCGCCGAAAACGTTGGCTTCATGGATGTGGCGTGGAGTGATCGCCTGGGAGATGCGGCGATTGGCCGCAAAGAACCTGTTCAACACAGTGCGTCCTCGTGCAGTGTGAGCCCGCCGACCAGATTCTTGTCCTGCATCTCACTACGCGCGTACGCCTGCATTGGTTCCGCCGGCCAGCGAGTCGCGCACGTGTGCCGCAATTTCGTAGGAGTGCAGCCGCGCCGAATGATCAAACATGTTGCAGGTAATGATCAGCTCATCCGCCTGCGTCCTGGCAACGAAGGCGCGAATGGCGTCGCGCACTGTATCCGGCGATCCAATAGCGGAACAGGCCAGGACATCCGCGAGGATCGCCCGCTCATGAGGTCCGAGCTGATCCGCATAGCCCGGCACTGGCGGTTGCAATTGAATCGGGCGCCCGGAACGCAAAGCTACGAAGGCTTGCTGAACCGACGTGGCAAGGAGTCGCGCCTCCTCATCCGTGTCCGCCGCGAAAACGTTGAACCCGAGCATGACGTAAGGTCGGTCGAGCTGCTTCGAGGCGCGGAAGCCGTCCCGATAGATCTGGATCGCCTGCATCATCTGCGCGGGCGCGAAGTGCGAGGCGAACGAGAACGGCAACCCGAACGCGGCCGCAACCTGCGCCCCATACAGGCTCGACCCCAGGATCCAGAGCGGCACTTTGAGACCCGCCCCCGGAACGGCCCGCACTGCCTGATTCGGCTGCGGCTCGTCGAAATAGCCCATGAGCTCGACGACATCCTGGGGAAACTCTTCGGGATCCGATGCGAGAGTGCGGCGCAGCGCGCGAGCGGTCATGTGATCGGAGCCCGGTGCGCGACCGAGGCCAAGATCGATCCGGTTGGGATACAACGACTCGAGCGTCCCGAACTGTTCCGCGACGACGAGAGGCGCATGGTTCGGCAGCATGATGCCGCCCGCGCCGACGCGAATCGTCGACGTTCCTCCTGCGATGTGCCCGATCACGACGGAAGTTGCCGCGCTCGCGATACCCGGCATGCTGTGATGCTCGGCCAGCCAGTAGCGCCGATAACCCCATCGCTCAGCGTGTTGCGCCAGATCCAGAGAATTCGCGAACGATTGACGCGGCGTGGAACCCGCGGTCACGGGTGAAAGATCGAGGACCGAGAAAGGAATCATTTCGGGGGCTCTGGATGGCGCTTGGAGCAACGTACTGTACGCCCGTGACTGTGTACATTGTTTCACTTCAGAACTGCTGATGGGCCAGCAAGCTCGCAAGGGAATACACTGGCTCGCAGCGTTTCCGCGCGAGTTCCTCATCCATGGCCGTCAGCGCCTTCGACCTGTTCAAGATCGGTATCGGTCCCTCCAGTTCTCACACCGTGGGACCGATGCGGGCCGCGCATCTCTTTGCGGATCGACTGACGCACGAAGGCGCTCTCGATCGCGTCGCGCGTCTGCGGGTCGAACTGTTCGGCTCGCTCGGCGCTACCGGCAAGGGCCACGGCAGCGACAAGGCTGTACTGCTGGGACTATCAGGGCATCAGCCGGATACCGTCGACGTCAACGCGGTGCCCGCCTATCTCCAGCACATCCGGGATGGCGGCGAACTGCTGCTGCTCGGGAAGCACGCGGTCCCCTTCGACGAAAAGAACGACCTGATCTTCAATCGTCGCGAGACGCTGCCGCTGCATGCGAACGGCATGCGATTCATCGCCTTCGCACCCGACGGCAGCGAGCTTGCAAACCGCATCTACTATTCGGTCGGTGGCGGTTTCGTCGTCAGCGAAGAGGTCGCGGCCGACGGCGCGCTGCAGAAGCGCATCGCACCCGACACGACGATCCTGCCCTATCCCTTCCACACCGGCGATGAGCTGCTGGCGATCTGCGATCGCGAAACCCTTTCGATCGCCCAGGTCATGCGCCGCAACGAGCATCATTGGCGCACCGACGAACAGATCGATGCCGGACTGCTGCGAATCTGGGAAGTGATGCAGGCCTGTGTAAAGCGCGGCTGCCGCACCGAAGGCGTATTGCCCGGCGGCTACAAGGTGAAACGTCGCGCACCGGAACTGTATCGCCAGCTGACCGCGAATCCCGAAGCCGCGCTGCGCGATCAGCTCATCGTGCTCGACTGGGTGAATCTGTACGCACTGGCAGTGAACGAAGAAAACGCCGCCGGCGGTCGCGTCGTAACGGCTCCCACCAACGGAGCAGCCGGCATCATTCCCGCCGTCCTGCACTACTACTCGCGCTTCATCCCTGGCGCGAACAATCACGGCGTCGTCGATTTCCTGCTGACAGCCGCGG
This sequence comes from Povalibacter uvarum, assembly GCF_014202975.1. Lineage (GTDB taxonomy): Bacteria > Pseudomonadota > Gammaproteobacteria > Steroidobacterales > Steroidobacteraceae > Steroidobacter > Steroidobacter uvarum. The sequence continues at coordinate 292,971 of NZ_JACHHZ010000004.1, read as the reverse complement.
CGATCGGCATTCTTTACAAAGAGAACGCGTCGATCTCTGGCGCCGAAGTCGGCTGCCAGGGGGAGGTCGGTGTTGCCTGCTCGATGGCGGCTGCAGCCTTGTGCGCCGTGCTCGGCGGTACACCGCGCCAGGTCGAGAACGCCGCCGAGATCGGCATGGAGCATCACCTCGGCCTGACCTGCGATCCCGTTGGCGGCCTGGTCCAGATCCCCTGCATCGAGCGCAACGCGATCGCTTCAGTGAAAGCGATCAACGCCGCACGCATGGCCTTGCGTGGCGACGGCACTCACTACGTCTCTCTCGACAAAGTCATCAAGACCATGCGCGAGACGGGTGCGGACATGAAGACGAAGTACAAGGAGACGTCGCGCGGGGGACTGGCGGTGAATGTGATCGAGTGCTGAGTCAGGCAGACCTCTTCCGTCACGCGTCACCGGATCTCCAGAACCCAGTTCTCCCAGTCCCCATCCACGTCGCCGCCAAAGCTCCGATAGAACCTTCTCGCCCCTTCATTCGACGGCAGCACCTGCCAGCGCAGCAGGCGCACGCCTGATTCGCGACCGTAGTCGATGACAGCCTGGTAAAGCTTGCGCCCGATGCCGGAGCTGCGGTGTGCGTCGGCAACGAAGAACTCCTTGAGGACGAGTGTCGGACGCAGATCGAACGTGAACGGGATCAGGTAGGTGAGCGCATAGCCGGCGAGCGCCTCCGTCTCATCCGCGGCGACGAATACGTGAAACTCAGGTGTGCGACCGCGACTGAATCCACGCTCGATGAGATCCGCTTCCGTCACTGCGAATCGATCCCGGTACCCTTCGAACTCGGCGAGGCCATGCATGAGCCGCAGCAATTGCGGCACGTCATGAACAAATGCAGGTCGGACGATCATCCGTGCGGACACCCCGTTACTTGATCACGCCTTGCGAGCCGAGCCATACCGGACCGATCAGGCTGTGCAGGAGCATATCGTGCAACTCGGTGGGAGCGCCCGCAATCGCGGCGCCTCGAAGCAACACGCCGAGCCCTTCGTAGTCGCCATTGCGCGGCATGGCCATCGTGGCGCCGCAGTTTCCGAACTGCACACGCATGCGAAACAGATTGTGAGCCGGATCCGGAATCCTCACGGTGCCGTTCACGACGCAACCGTTGAAGTGTGTGCCGGTGATCGCGCCGTCGTCGTTGATCGCCAGCGAAAGCGGCGACGGCACCCCATTCGAGCTGAAGGGTGAAGTCGAGTAGACGCCCGCGAGATCCGCCATCGTCAGCGGCCGCGCGTAACCATCGCTGGGAGCGAGACTGAACGAATACTGTCTCCCCTGGTATCCGAATCCGCCGGTGAACATGCCGCCCGAAAGCCGCCCGTTCAGCTGAATGGACGAATGGGTTTCCGAGCCCAGGTCCTGGGCCTGCAACTGGCCGCTGAATTCGGAGCCGCAGCAAACGTCTCCGTGAACGACGAAGACTCTCCCAAACGTGTTGATCGGACCCGGCGGTGGAGACGAGCCTCCACCGGGAATCAGGATGGCCATGCCCGGAACGATCATGAGTTGCGCGTTGCCTTCGCGGTCGATGAGCGTCGTCGCAGTGAGCACTTCCGTGCTCGCCGTATCGGTGACGCTTCCCACCCAGTGACCGGCCAACAAGGAGACCTGGCCCGATGGAGGCGGGTCGTCGTCATCTCCGCTCCCGCTGCTCGAGCAGCCTGCAAAGAAGGATGAGACAAAGGCGACGACAATTACTGCGAAGCTGCGGCGCCGAAATCCGTCTGGGAGACGCATATCCTCACCTCATGATTCCGCTGTTGAGGTTGGCGGCTTCAGGCTAGTCCCCGAAATCGAAGCGTGTCAACGCATAGCGGCCGATTCGGCTGTCCTTGGCTCTCGACGCTCCGCGGCCGCCTTCAGGAAGGCTTTCATCATCGGTTCCGTCGGCAGCAGCGTCGGAAAACGCGAGTCGTGGAACTCGGGATGCCATTGCACGCCGAGCAGGAATGGATGGCCCGGATGACGCACTGCTTCCACGACACCATCCGGAGACGTTGCATCGATGATCAGGTCCTTGCCGAGGACCTTCACGGCCTGATGATGGATCGACGTCACACTCGCCTGCTTCATCCCGGCATAGATCGCCTGCAGCCAGCCGCCCTCGATGAAGTTCACTTCGTGCGCGTGCTCGTCGTAAAGGTCGGACACGCGATGATTTGCCGTCGACAGTCCGCCAACGTCCAGGTCCTGATACAGCGTGCCGCCGTAAGCCACATTGATGAGCTGCAATCCGCGACAGACGCCGAGTACCGGTTTGCCCGCCGCGGCAAAACCGCGCAACAACTCCAGCTCGAACTGATCGCGAACCGCGTCCGTCGGGCCGACGACATCCAGACGCTTTTCTCCGTACACGACCGGATCGATGTCGGCGCCGCCCTGAAGGATGAGTCCATCGAGCTCGGAAACGTAGTCTTCGGTCGAGACTTCCCAGCGGCTGATGTCGCTCGAATGCTCGACCGTCGGAATCATGACGGCGACAGCGCCGAGCCGCATCACGCAATGAGCCATCGACTGCTCGAGATATTGCAGTGTCTTGTTGCGAAAGCCGAGCTCTCTCGGCACCTGGCGCAGGATGCGCGGCGAAAGCCCGATGATGACTTTTCGCTGTCGAACACTCATGGCAGTTTCCTCTCCACGCGATCGCTCCTCTCCGCGACCGCCGTCGTTTCACAGATCCATTTCACCACGTGGCGCAACGCCTCGTCGCTGCTGGCGCCGCCGGCACGGCATTCATTGTAGATTCGCAACTGTGCGTTCGCACTCGTACCTTGATCCAGAATGCGGTAGAGCTGTCGCAGCGACTCCTTGCAGCCCAGCTCATCCGCATCCTCGCCCACGAGATCGAACAGCTGATCGATGACCGCCTTCATCGGAACGACGTCGCCCGTCTGCTCATCGAGCATGGTGGCTGCCACGCCGTCGCGCTTCGCGCGCCAGCGATTCTCATCGATCAGACGGCGGGTATGTGTCGTCCGGTGGTTGCCGTAATCCGGATCGCGCACGAGCATCGCCACGAGGCAACGGAAGAGAGCAGCAAGCGCCACTGTATCTTCGACACGTGTGCACGCATCTGCGATCCGCAGCTCGAGCGTCGGGAATCGCAGCGCTGGGCGGATCGCCCACCAGAGATAGCTCGCGTCGCGGATCGCGCCCGCCTTCTGCAATCGATCGACGAACGACTGATAGTCCCGTTCGTCGTCGAAAAAATCCGGAATGCCGCTGCGCGGCCATTCGTCGTAGATCGCCTGCCGGTAGCTCATCAAGCCCGTGACGCGCTGATCCCAGAACGGCGACGAAGCGCTGAGAGCAAGGAACACCGGAAGCCAGGGCATCAACCGGTTCATCAGGCGGACTCGATCGATCCCGGGCGGGACGGCGACATGCACGTGCATGCCGCAGACGAGATTGCGCTGGCCGACGATGCGAAAGTCTCCGAGGAGCCGATCGTAGCGCGGTTTCTCCGTGACGAACTGTTCGCGCCATGCTCCGAGCGGATGCGTACTCGCTGCAACGAGCCGCAGCCCCTCCTCGTCGAGCAGTTCGCAAAGGCCGCGGCGCAGATCGACGACGCAGTCGTAGGCTTCCCGCATATCACTCAGGATCGGCGATGCGATCTCTATCTGCGACTGCAGCAGCTCCAGGGTGACGCTGTCGCCCAGGCGGGCACGGGCGCGACTGAGGAAGTGATCCGGAATGCGCGCGATCAGGCTGCCGTCGGAGGCGTGGGCGAGAAAGTATTCTTCTTCAATGCCGAAGGTATAAGGGAATCGATTCATCTCTTTCGAACAGGGCCGGCGACGGAAGTGTCGCCTTCAACACGTACCGGGGGCACGCCAGTCAGGAACTCCGCCGGTACAACACCAGTTCCTTGCGTCGCGCTCCGGCCAGCAGCACCCGACCGTCAAGCACGATGTGGCAAGTGGGCGATAGTGCGCCATTCGCGTAGCGGAAATCCATCCGGCCGGTGCGGCCATGGACCGGATCGGTTATACATGCACATGACGACACCGCACTGTCGCGGTTGTGTCCACAACGACAATGAACAAGAACTTCTATTCGACCCGGAAATCGCACGCTGGTCGCCCGAAGATTCTCGCGAGCGTATTCATCCTGCTCGGACTGATCCTCTCGATCGGCGGCGCGCAACTCGCGATGCTCGGCGGCTCGCTGTACTACGTGCTCGCGGGAATCGCGCTGCTCGCAAGCGGCGTATTGCTGTGGCGAGGCAACGGTTGGGGTGCCTATCTGTATGGAGTGCTCACTGTACTCACTACGATATGGGCGCTCGCGGAAGTGGGCTTCAACGGCTGGGCCCTCGCGCCTCGCGTGCTCCCATTCCTGGTCCTCGGCCTGTTCCTGCTGCGGCCCGGACTGCGGCGTTCGTTGCGCGGCCGCGAGTACAAGCCGCTGCTTCGCTCCCCATTGACGTGGCTTGCGATGATCGGGTTCGTCGCAATCGGCATTGGTGTCGCGCTACGCGAACCCTATCCGACGCTACCCTTCCCGATCGCGATGGTGGATCCACCGGCGGCAGCCAATGGCGACTGGGCGCACTACGGTCGCACTTCGTCCGGCGCGCGCTTCGTCCCCTTCGATCAGATCAACGCGAGCAACGTGAGCGATCTCGAAGTCGCATGGACGTATCGTACCGGCGTCGACGGGGCGTTCAAGGCGACTCCGCTGCAGATCGCAGACTCCTTATATATGTGCCTCGCGGGTAACGTGGTCGTGTCGCTCGACGCAGCGACCGGACAGGAGCGCTGGCGGTTCGACCCGAAGGTGAAGGATTCGAGAATCGGATTCACCACGACGTGTCGCGGCGTCACCTTCTATCGCTCACCGGAGCCGATCGGCGAATGCGCCGAACGAATCCTCACCGCAACAACTGACGCTCGACTCATCGCTATCGACACGAAGACCGGCCAGCGTTGCAGCAGCTTCGGAACTGATGGTGAAGTGAGTCTCCTCGCCGGCATGGGCGACGTGAAGCCGGGTTGGTACTACGTCACCTCCCCTCCAACCATCGCGCGCAATGTCGCCGTGCTCGGTGGTTGGGTCGTCGACAACGTCGAAACCCAGGAACCCTCGGGTGTGATTCGCGGCTTCAATCCGATCGACGGGCAGCTCATCTGGGCCTGGGACATGGGACGGCCGGATCGCACGGGCCCGCCGGGTGAAGGCGAGCACTACACGCGAGGCACTCCCAACGCATGGAGCGTGTTCAGTGCCGATGACAACCTCGGCCTCGTGTACATCCCGACCGGCAACGCGACGCCCGATTACTACGGCGGCCATCGATCGCCGGAAGCGGAGAGATACGCGAGTTCGGTCGTTGCACTCGATGTGACGAACGGCAGCGTGCGCTGGTCTTTCCAGACGACGCATCACGATCTGTGGGACTACGACGTGCCGTCACAGCCGGTACTCGTCGACATCCCGCTCGGCAACAACTCGACCGCCGCGGCGGTAGTGGTGCCGACCAAGCGGGGCGAGCTGTTCCTTCTCGATCGACGCAGCGGCAAGCCGCTCGCGACGGTCGAAGAAAAAGCCGTACCGCAAACGGATGTACCGGAGGAATGGACCTCGAAGACTCAGCCCTTCTCGACAGGCATGCCTTCATTCGCGGGCGCTGACTTCACGGAAGCCAGCATGTGGGGAATCACGCCGATCGACCAGATGCTCTGTCGTATCGAGTTCCGAAAGTTGCGTTACGAGGGCCCGCTCACTCCGCCTTCGCTCGGCGGCAGCATCCAGTATCCCGGCTTCGCTGGCGGCATGAACTGGGGCAGCGTTGCCATCGACGAGATCAACAGCGTGATGATCGTGAACTCGCTGCACATGGCGAATCGCGTGCAGCTCTATCCACGCGCGGATGTTACAGAGAAGACGAAGTTCGGCTTCGGGGGCGGATGGCAGCTCGGTACGCCGTATGCCGCGCGGACGGATCCGTTCCTCTCACCGATCTTCACGCCGTGCCAACAGCCGCCCTACGGCGAGATTGCGCTCGTCGATCTGCGCTCGAAGGAAACGATCTGGCGCAAGCCGCTCGGTACGGCGAATGAACTGGGTCCCCTCGGCCTGAAGTCGAGGCTGCCCATTCCGATGGGCGTGCCGTATGTCGGTGGATCGATCGTGACTCGCGGCGGACTGGTCTTCATGGGCGGCACAATGGATCGACGCCTGCGCGCGTTCGATGTGCGCACGGGCGATGTGCTGTGGAGCGATGCGTTGCCGAGCAGCGCGCAAGCGACGCCGATCAGCTACATCGCACCCGGAGATCAGCGCCAGTTCGTCGTCATCACGGTGCCCTCGACGGATGCGCTCGAAGTGAGCCACGCCGCGGAGCCTGAAGCCAATCGGAATGCCGGCGATACCAAGGCGCCGGTTGATTCCGGCGGCTACGTGATCGCGTACGCGCTGCGTCGCTAAGCGGGGGGATTTCGCGGAAGCAGGAGGAGGCGAGGTACCCCGCCTCCTCCTCCATGATCCCGCGACAAGTGCCGTTTGGGGGGTCGGCACCAAGCGCAGGGCATGTCCGGACTAGAACCTGCCGCGCAGGCCCACCATGACGGTGCGACCCGAGTCGAACAGGTTGTACGTGGCGTTGGAGTACTGCTGGTACGTGCGCCGCGACTCTTCGGTGATGTTGATCACATCAACCGTCAGCTGCGGTACGAACTCCGACCAGCCAAACATTTCCGAGAAGTCGAAGCTCGAAGAGAAATCGTACTGCGTGTAATCGTCGCCGAAGAGCTCGGCCCCGATCACGCCCGACTGATTGCTGTTCGGTCCGCTGGCCTGCGATCCCTGGCTGTGAGTGACGGAGACGCGCGCGCTGACACCATACTTGTCGTAGTACAGCGTTGCGTTGTAGCTCTCCGGTGGCACGCCGATTGCGATGGCTGGTGCCGCGCCCTCGCCTTTCTGGTCGATGATCGTGTAGTTGGCCGTGAAGCCGAGGCCGCCGAGACCGATTCCATCGAGCAGGAAATCGAGCGGCTGCACCCAGTTGAACTCGAGACCGTTGATCGTCAGGCGACCGCTGGCGTTGACGGTCTGGCGCAACTCGACCGGCGCCGCATTGCCGCCGCGAGCGATCACAGAGTCGCGCTGCTGCTGCGCCAGCGTGTCGAGCGTCACGCCGTACTGCGCGAGGTCACCGAACGTGATGTTCTGCGACTGACGCTGCGTGAAGCCTTCGATGCCCTTGCGGAACGCCGCGATGCCGACGTAACCCTCGGCGCCGGTGTAGTACTCGAAGCCGAGATCGATGTTGTCGGAGAGATACGGCTCGAGATCCGGATTGCCCAGATCTACCTGCGAAACGTCAGCGTTGCGGATCGAGAGACCGAGCAGCATGTCCGTCGGGTTCGCGCGCGTCATCGTCTTCGACAGGCCGGCTCGCACGACGGCGTTTTCGGTCAGGTTCATCGCAACGTTCGCCGAGGGCAGCCAGTTTTCGTATTCCGCTTCGACCGGCACGATGTTGATCAGGTCTGGCAGTCTCTGACCGTCGGGCAAAGCGGGATTGGCCGGGTTCGCGAATGTGAGGCGTGAGGTGATCAGCTGCTCCGTCTTCACCCAGCGCACACCGACGTTGTAGCGCGTGCGGTTGCTGGCGATCTCGAAATCGCCGTTCACCTGCGCGAACAGCGCGGAGACGTCTTCTTCGATCGAACCCCAGTTCGCCGTCGAAGGCGTCGCACCGGATTCAGGCGCATCTGCTCTGACAGCGTCGTAGTTCGAATCGCGGCGGAAGTCGCCCCAGTTCACGGTTGCAATGCCGTGTCGCGTCGGCCGCAGATAGCTGGGAACTGCCGCATTCGGGATGAGCGAACCCGGGTACGGCGCCGCGTAGGTGGGATAGCCGTTCACGCCAGCGGTGATCTGTCCTGCCGTTTCGCCGCGGCATGCTGGCTGGCCGTTCGGGCCCGGCTGGAAGTTGTCCGGATCGCCGCCGCACACCTGCGCCTGCCACTGCGCATCGGCGGCCGAGGGACGGATGTCTCGCGACAACTGATCGTAGGCACCGCCCGCCTTCACGCTGAACGTTTCATCGCCCCACGTGACGGCGAAGCGTCCGCCTGCGGTTTCGGTTTCGCGGTTCTCATCCTGGAGGTTCACGCGGCCGACATCCGTGCCGCCGCGATCCAGAATCAGCCATTGCCAGCTGTTCGGATCGTTCAGGTCGACGCTCGACGAGATGGTCGGCCGGTCGCCACCCACATTGCTGTAGGTCACCGTTCCGGTGTCGGAGATGAACAGCGCCGTCGAGGCCTGGCGATGGAACTCGCTCTTCGTGAAGTTGCCCTGCACGTCGAGGTTGAGCTTGTCCGTGATCTGCCAGTTCATGCCGGGGTTCGTTCCCCAGAATTCGCTCTCTTCCGTGTAGGGCCGGTACTCGAGCATGAACTGCGCGTTGAGGAACGTGCCGGCGGTAGCCACGCAGCCGTTTGCGCAATTCTCACGATCGACCTCGAGCTGCGTTGGAATCGGGCGACCGCCCTGGCTGCCAGCGCGGACGGCCCATGCAACAGCTTCGCGATCGAAGCGGCTTTCCTGCTTGCCGTACATCGAATCGAGGAAGAAGTGCAGATCGTCGCTCGGACGGAATTCGAGACTGACGACACCGTTGTAGCGATCGCGGTCGCCTTCTTCGAACATCTGCCGACCCAGGCGCGGAATCACGGCGTTGTCGATCTGCTGAATCGTGCGTCCGGGATTGTTCGCGAGCAGGAAGGCCTGATCGATCGGGGCGCCGGGTGTCAGCCCGGCAGCTTGCGTGCTCGCATTGTCCGGCACGGTTGCAGCAGTGCCAGGTCCGTTGCCCGCCGTGGTGTTGCAAGGCAGCGGCGCGGGCGGTGTGGCATTGTTGAAACCGCATTGCGCTTGCGTCAGTGCCAGGTTCGCCCAGCCGACCGTCTCGAAGCCGGTAGTAGCAACTTTCTGCCGGACTGCTGTCACGCCGGCGAGTACGCCGAATTTGTCCCAGGTGCTGCTCGCGATGAGCGCACCGCGGCCGCCCATGTCTTCAGCGTTGCTGTTGTCGATGCCCTGGATCGAGTACGTCAGGTGCTGCCCTTCGTTGTCGAATGGGCGCGACATGCGCATGTTGACTGTGCCTGCGGCGCCGCCTTCGACCATCTCTGCATTCGGCGTCTTGGAAACCTCGAGCTTCGAGAACAACTCCGTCGGGAACAGATCGAGCGGCACTTCACGATTGGCGCCCGAACCTTCCTGCGGCCCAGTCGCGATCGCAACAGGTGCGCCGTTCAGCAGCACTCTGGTGAAGTTGGTATTCAGGCCGCGAATGGCGACCGTCGTGCCTTCGCCGCTGATTTCGCGGCTGATCTGCACGCCGGGGATGCGCTGGAAGGACTCGGCGATGTTGGTGTCCGGAAACTTGCCGATGTCTTCGGCAAAGATGGCATCGACGAACCCTACGGACTCGCGCTTCGCCGCTGTCGAATCCTCGAGGCTCTTGCGGAAGCCCGTGACGACGACTTCCTCGAGTGTTTGCGCATTCGCTGGCGGCGTCTGCGCGTACGCCTGCTGCGCAAGGACGGCCGTGACGCACATCCCCAGAACACTCGCCTTTCGGGCTGTTTGCTGCTTCGCAATCTTCATGACATCCCCCTCACCCAAGAATTTTTGAAATCGGGACACGGCGTCACCCTGCGTACGCCGAACGGCCCGTGCGTCGTGGCGATCTGGTAGCGCTACCATTTGCGCACGAAAAATTAGCGGCCGACGCCGCGTGACGCTTCGATGAACGCAAACCACGGAGCTCGTGGTGAATGAAAGAACTGACTGTTGCCACTTCTGCCGACTGCGCTTCACCGGTCATGCCGATGCAGTCGCCCCCTTCGCGTCCATTGGCCCAGGTCGAACCTGAAACTCTATTCATCTGGTCATCTGGCCACTTCAGACTGAGCAGTCATAGTGGCCTGTCCACTTGACTCTAAAGTGGCCTGAAGTGACTTGTCAACCGTACGTTCTACGACAGCCAGCGTGTTTTGCATGTGCAGATGGCCTCCCCTCACGGAATCTTGCGGCCATGCCGACGTCCCGCTAATAATTGGCCTGACCTCTTAAAAACAGACTCGGCGGCCGGACTCAAAGCTTTGCCAAACAGCAAATTCACCGATATCGGGCCCCACAACGCCCCGAAGCTGTACCAGAAGGTGGCGAACGCCATCGTCGCTTCGATTCGCAACGGCGTTTACGCGCCTGGTGCGCGATTGCCGCCGGAGCGCGATCTCGCGCAGGAATTCGATGTCAGTCGTGCAACCGTGCGCGAAGCCATGATCGCGCTCGAGATTCGCGGCATCGCGGAAGCACGCCGGGGCTCGGGCATTTACGTGGTGGATGCGCCGCCCAAGGACACCAACACGCCCGAACTCGATATCGGCCCTTTCGAAGTGACCGAAGCCCGTCGTCTTTTCGAGGGAGAAGCCGCTGCGCTCGCTGCGGCCATCATCACCGAGGAAGAAATCGAAAAGCTCTCCGGACTGCTCCAGGAGCTGGCGGCTAACACGGACAACGAAGCCGGCGAAAAAGCCGACCGCAACTTCCACATCACGATCGCTGAAGCCACGGGAAATTCAGCGATTGCGCGGGTCGTCGAGATTCTCTGGGACATGCGCTACGAGTCCCCGATGTGCCGCGAAATGTTCGATCGCGCGCGCAATGCAGGCGTGCAGCCGCGACACGACGATCACCTGACGATCTTCAATGCACTGAAGTCCCGCGATCCAAAGGCCGCACGCCGGGCGATGCACAGTCACCTCGATCGCGTCATCGACTCGATTCTGGCGGCCACCGAAACCGATGCGGTCGAGAAGGCACGTTCCGAAGCCGCCTCCAAGCGGATGGAAGTCGCACGCCGTTCAGCCATCTGACGAATCAAGGTAGCCCGATCGCAGAGAGAATGATAGCGTTACCATTCCGGTCGGGAAGGTAACGAACATCTACTTTGAATCGCAGGGGGAATCGAACGATGAGAACTTCGATCCGTGCAGCCGTCGGCGTCGGCTGCCTGTTCATGGCGTCCTTGTCGGCGCCCGGCGTTGCGCAGACTTCGCGCGATCGCGCCGTTTATCGCGATCCCTCCGCTCCCATCGAAGCGCGGGTCGAGGACTTGCTGGGACGCATGACGCTCGAAGAAAAGATCGTGCAGATCACGAGCGTCTGGGCCGACAAGAACAAGTTTCTCGACGCGAAGGGCCGCTTCGACGCCGCCAAGGCGAGTGAGCTGCATCCCAACGGAATCGGTCACTTCACGCGGCCCAGCGACCTGCAAGGTGTCGGCAGTCCCTTCAAGACGCCCTATCGCGACGAGCGCCAGACCGTCGAGCTGATCAACGCGATGCAGCGCCATGCGCTCACGAAGACGCGTCTCGGCATTCCCGTGCTGTTTCACGAAGAGGGGCTGCACGGCTACGCGGCGCTCAATGCCACCAGCTTTCCGCAATCGATCGCGCTCGCGAGTTCCTGGGATCCGCAGTTGCTCGAGCAGGTGTTCACCGTCGTTGCACGGGAGATTCGTGCGCGTGGCGTTCAGCTGGTACTCGCGCCGGTCGTCGACGTAGCGCGTGATCCGCGCTGGGGGCGGATCGAAGAAACTTACGGCGAAGATCCGTATCTCGTCAGCGAAATGGGCGTCGCCGCCGTTCGCGGATTCCAGGGTGAGACTATTCCGCTCGGAAAAGAGCGGGTGTTCGTGACACTGAAGCACATGACGGGTCACGGCCAGCCTCAGAGCGGCAGCAACGTGGGGCCCGCCAACATTTCCGAGCGCGTCCTGCGCACGAACTTCTTCCCGCCGTTCGCGGCCGCCATCAAACGCGGCAATGCATTGGCCGTGATGGCTTCGTACAACGAGATCGACGGCCTGCCTTCGCACATCAATCGCTGGCTGCTCCAGGATGTCCTGCGCAAGGAGATGGGTTTCAAAGGCGCTGTGGTCAGCGACTACTTCGCAATCGCAGAGCTCGTGAAGATCCATCACACGGAGAACGATGGCGTCAGGGCTGCCGCCCGGGCGCTCAATGCAGGCGTCGATTTCGATCTTCCGGACGGCATGTCCTACTCCCTGCTGCCGCAAGCACTGGCGCAAGGCCTGGTGACCCAGCAGAGAATCGACGATGCCGTCCGACAGATGCTCCGCCTGAAATTTCAGTCAGGCCTCTTCGAAAGCCCCTACGCCGACGCGAAGTATGCGGCGTCGATCACAGGCAATGCACAGGCGCGCGCACTGGCCGCCGAAGCAGCTCGCAAGACTGCAGTGCTGCTGAAGAACGACGGCTTGCTGCCTTTGAATGCCGGCAAGATCGGAACGCTCGCGGTGATCGGGCCGAATGCCGCACGAATCGATCTCGGTGGCTACTCGAACGTGCCGCGCCAGGCGATCAGTGTGCTCGACGGCATCAAGGCGAAAGTGGGCGATCGGGCGCGGGTGGTTCACGCAGAGGGCGTGCGCCTCACCGACACGGGAGATTGGTACGAAGACGAAGTCGTTCTCTCGAGCCCCGAAGAGAATCGCAAGCGAATCGCCGAAGCCGTCGAAGTCGCCAAGACCGCAGACACGATCGTCCTCGTCATCGGCGGCAGCAGTTCGATCTTCCGTGAAGGCTGGGCCAACAATCACCTCGGCGATCGTACGAGTCTCGGCCTCGTCGGCGAACAAGGCGAGCTTGCCGATGCGATCTTCGCGCTGAAGAAGCCGGTCGCCGTGGTGCTGATCAACGGCCAGCCGTTGTCGATCCCCGAAGTCGTCGGGAACGCAAACGCGGTTCTCGAAGGCTGGTACGCGGGCCAGGAAGGCGGCACTGCGTTGGCTGACATCCTCTTCGGCGACGCGAATCCCGGCGGCAAGCTGCCCGTGACGATTGCACGCTCCGCGGGCCACCTGCCGATGTTCTACAACGAGAAGCCGAGCGCTCATCGCGGTTACATCTTCGAATCGAAGGAGCCGCTGTTCCCATTCGGCTTCGGCCTGTCGTACACGACCTTCGACATCGGCGCGCCGCGCCTGTCCGCTCCGAAGATCGGCGTTGATGGTTCAGTCAAAGTGGCCGTGGATGTCCGCAACACCGGCTCGCGCGCGGGCGACGAAGTCGTGCAGCTCTACGTTCGCGACGTCGTGAGTTCGGTGACGCGACCAGTGAAAGAGCTGAAGGGGTTCCGGCGTGTCACGCTGCAACCCGGCGCGTCGACCACCGTCGAGTTCTCGCTCGATCGTGATGCGTTCGCGTTCTGGAATGAGGACATGAAGTACGTCGTCGAGCCTGGCGAGTTCACCATCTCCGCCGGACCGAACAGCGTCGACCTGAAGTCGGCAACGCTGACCGTCGGGCAGTAAGCAGTGCAAGCAAACAGCGCAGTCGCGGAAGCTTCGTCAGCAACCGGCGTCATCGGCCACTACCGATGGCGCATCTGCGCGCTGCTGCTGTTTGCAACGACGATCAACTACGTCGACCGCCAGGTCCTGGGCGTGCTCGCGCCCAGTCTGCAGGGAGAGATCGGCTGGGATGAACAGCAGTACGGCTACATCGTCACCGCATTCCAGGCCGCATATGCGATCGGGCTGATCAGCGCTGGTGCCGTGATCGACCGGCTCGGCACCCGCGTCGGCTACGCGCTTGCTGTCTGCGTGTGGAGCATCGCTGCGATGAGTCACTCGCTTGCAGCGACCGTCGTCGGCTTCGCGATTGCCCGTTTCATGCTCGGGCTCGGCGAAGCTGGCAACTTCCCCGCGGCGATCAAGACCGTCGCGGAGTGGTTCCCGCGCAAGGAACGTGCGTTTGCGACCGGCATCTTCAACTCGGGTTCGAACATCGGAGCAATCGTTGCGCCCCTGACTGTCCCGATCATTGCGATAACGTGGGGCTGGCAGGCCGCGTTTCTGTGCACTGGCGTTCTCAGCGCGACCTGGCTGGTGTTGTGGTGGACGATCTATCGCAGTCCCGAGCAGCATCCGAAGGTGTCCGCTGCGGAACTCGCCTACATTCGCAGCGACCCGCCTGAACAGAACACGCCGGTGCCGTGGCTGCATTTGCTGCAGCATCGACAGACCTGGGCATTCGTCGCAGCGAAGTTCATGACCGACCCGATCTGGTGGTTCTTCCTGTTCTGGCTGCCGAAGTTCCTGAACCAGGAATATGGGCTGACGCTGACGGGACTGGGATTGCCGCTGGTGATCATCTACGTGATGGCTGACATCGGCAGCATTTTCGGCGGATGGCTCGCGGGTCGATTCATCAAGCTTGGATGGAGCGTGAATCGGGCACGCAAGACCGCAATGCTGGTCTGCGCCCTCTGCGTCGTCCCGATCGTCTTCGCTTCGCAGGTGCAGAATCTCTGGGTCGCCGTTGCGCTCATCGGTCTCGCGACCGCCGGTCACCAGGGCTGGTCGGCAAATGTGTTCACTCTGACGTCCGACATGTTTCCGCGCCGCGCGGTCGCATCGGTCGTCGGCATGGGCGGCTTCGGTGGCGCCGTGGGCGGAATGATGATCGCGATGTTCACGGGCTTTCTGCTGCAGACGACTGGCAGCTATGTTCCCGTCTTCGTGATGGCAGGTTCAGCGTACCTGCTTGCGCTGCTGGTCGTGCAGCTCCTCGCACCGCGCCTCGAACCGGCGACGCTGGCGAAATAGCTGAAAAGATGGATTCCAGCGTGCGCGGGAATGACACGCTCAGAGCTGCTTGTACATGACAAGCGCATCCACGAACCCAAACCGTGGATGATTGAAAGCACCGGGCAATCTCCCGACGATTTCAAAGCCATGCGACAGCCAGGTCTTCACCGCGCGCTCGTTCGTGCTGACCACGAAGTTGAACTGCATCGCACGGAAGCCTCGTTCGCGCGCACGCTGCAAAGAGTGCTCGAGCATCGCCCTCGCGATTCCCTTCCCCTGGGCTGCCGAGTGCGTCATGTAGCCGCAATTCGCGACGTGCGCACCGCCGCCACCCTGATTGGCCTGAATGAAATACGCGCCCAGCACCTTCCCGCCATCCAGCGCGACGAACGGTTCGTGGGCAGCTGCGAACCAGTAGGCCAGCGCGTCCTCGCGCGTCATGTCGCGTGGCAAAGTATAGGTTTCGCCGGCACGAACCACCGGCTCGATGATTTCCCAGATCGCATCGGCGTCTGAGCTGTGTGCGCTGCGGATCGTCGGCACGGGCTTGATCTCACTTTCCAGGGAACCCGACGAGAATAGCGAGGGTTAGGGAAGCCGGGGTAGGCACTTTCGTGGGTCGACGGAACCAACCGGAGGCGCCCACTGCCGAACGACGGGTACCGTTTCAACAGGTCCCGTCTCAACAGATCAAGGGGAAACAAGCAATGACTACACGACGAGAGTTCCTGGGTACTTCCGCCACCGTCGCCGGCTCGGTGCTGCTGGGCACCAGCTGGTCATCCCTGGTGCAAGCCGCGGAGAGCAAAATGTTACGACGTCCGATTCCCTCGAGCGGTGAACTGGTCCCCGTCATCGGCATGGGCACCTCGGGCAGTTTCGAGATCCCGGCCGGCAGCGCTGAATACCAGGCGCTCAAGGAAGTACTGAAGCGCTTCTTCGACGGCGGCGCGACGCTGATCGACACCGCGCCGACTTACAGCAATGCCGAGGACAATCTCGGGCCGCTGCTCGCCGAGTCCCGCTCGCGCTCCAAGGCGTTCATTGCCACGAAGCTGTCGGGCGTAAACGGCCGCGAAGCGGGAATGGCACAGTTCAACAACACGTTGAAGCGCCTGCGGACGGACCAGGTCGAGTTGTTGCAGGTCCACAATCTCGGCGACTGGAAAACACAGATCGAAGTCGCGCGGGAGCTGAAAAAGCAGGGCAAGGTGAAGTACGTCGGCGTCACGCACTATGTGGAGTCGGCGCAGGACGAGCTTGCCGACGTCGTCGAAGCGACGAAGCCGGACTTCCTGCAGATCAATCACTCCGTGACTCACCGGGGCATCGAGAAGCGCGTCCTGCCGCTGGCGAAGTCGCTCGGCGTCGCTGTGCTGACGAACCGGAACTTCAACGACGGCAAGCTGTTCGCCCAGGTCAAGGGCAAGGAGTTGCCGGGCTGGGCGGGCGAACTGGGCATCACATCGTGGGCGCAGATGTTCCTGAAGTACTCGCTGAGCCACGAAGCAGTCACGGCTGTCATTCCGGCCACGGGCAAGCCCGATCGCCAGAGCGATAACCTGAAGGCTGGCTTCGGCCCTCTCCTCTCCGCCGCTCAGCAGGCCGAGCTGATCAAGATCGTCGGCTGATCTGCTCTCTTCAGTCACGGACAGTCTGCAGGGTGATCGCATCACCCTGCAGCGATGACGATTCCGCACGCAGCGTTACTTTTCCCGCTTTTCCTGGCTGTCCTCGAACGATCACGAGGCACAGCCCATTGAACGCCGCGCGTTCAGTGGACTGAAATGATTCGAAGCTGGTCGGATCGCCGTTATCCGTCGCAACGATCTCGCCCGGTCCGTCGATCCTGAACTTGATGCGATTGTTGGCTCGCGGTGCCGTGACTCCGTTGCCGTCGACGATACGAACGGTGATGAACGACAAGTCGAGCCCGTCAGCTCGTAGCCTGGCGCGGTCGGCGACGAGATCGAGACCGGCCGGTGCACTCGCCGTCTTCGTCGCCGCAGTCGCCCAGGCCTTGCCGTTCCTGTAGGTCGCGACTTTGACTTCGCCTGGTTCGTAGATCGTGTCGTCCCAGCGAAAGCGATACTCGAACGGTGCTCTCTTCTTCCTGCCCTGCGACTTCCCGTTGATGAACAACTCCGCTTCATCGCCGGAAGAGAAGACGTGCACGGGAGTAACCTGGCCGACGCGCTCAGGCCACGACCAGTGCGGCAGGATGTGCGCCATCGGCAGATCCGGTCGCCATCTCGCCTGGTACAGATAGAACCGGTCTTTCCTGAAGCCAGCGAGATCGATGATTCCCGAATAGGAACTGCGAGCTGTGTAGTAAGGCGTCGGCTCGCCGAGATAGTCCCACCCCGTCCACACGAATTCACCGGCGACGAACGGATGCCCGTCGAGCGAGGCAAACACCTTGTCCGCCGTCGATCCGAAATCGACAGCGTGCAATTCGTATGCGCTGACATGACCATTCGCTGAGTCGCCGCCTCGACCTTCGCGCACCGGTGCGCTGATCTCCTTTGAAACAGGAAACAGGTACGTGCCGCGACTGCTCAACGCGGATGCAGTTTCGCTGCTCACGATCGACTTGTCGGGAAACTTCGCGTGAAACGCCGGGTACTGCGGCGGCGTGCGAATCCGGTCCGTGCCCTCGAACTCGGGCGCCTGGCGAATGCCTTCACCCTGATAGTTGAGACTGATCACGTCGATCGCAGCGGGCAGCGGCATCTGCGGTTTCGCCCAGTTCATCGCCGCGGTCGACGGACGATCGGGGCTCTCCTCCCGCACGATGTCGCTCAGGCGTTTTGCAATTGCCGCTCCCTCATCGCCGGTGTACTGCTCGCCGACTTCGTTGCCGACGCTCCAGAGAATGATGGAGGGGTGATTGCGATCCCGGCGCAGCATCGAACGCAGATCCTGCTCGTGCCAGTCCTTGAATATCAGGTGGAAATCGAGCGGCGTCTTCTTGCGCTCCCAGGAATCGAAGACTTCGTCCACGACCAGCAGGCCGAATCGGTCCGTGAGCTCGAGCAACTCCGGTGCCGGGGGATTGTGAGCCATGCGGATCGCGTTGGCGCCCATCTCGATCAGCATCTCGAGCTGGCGCTCCGCGGCGCGTTCATTGAAGGCCGCGCCGAGAGACCCAAGGTCGTGATGATTGTTCACGCCGCGCAACGGTACATGCCGCCCATTGACGAAGATTCCCTTGTCCGGGTCGAATCGCAAGGAGCGGATACCGAACCGGGTTTCGTATCGATCGATCACCTTGCCATCGAGCGACATGGTCGTTATCGCTGCATATCGATTGGGCTGCTGCTCTGGCGGCGGCCCCCATAGTCGCGGCTTGTCCAGCTTCGCCGACCCTCTGACGGTCGAGCTCGCGTTGGCTGGAATACTGGTGCGTGCGGACGCAAACCTGGCGACGACATTCCTCTCTCGTCGACCTTCCGCGTCGAGCGCGTACACATCGGTCGCAACCTCGACCGTTGACGCCCTGTCCGAAGGGTTGTCGATCGTGACGCCCAGCTCGATCGTTGCAGAGGACGCAGAGACTTCCGGCGTCGTGATGTGAGTGCCCCACTGTGCGATATGAACGGCGTGAGTCTTGGTCAACCACACGTTTCGGTAGAGCCCGCCACCAGGATACCAGCGCGCGGATTCCGGTGGATTGTCGAGTCGAATCGCCAGCTGATTTACGCCGCCGGGCACGATGTGCGGCGTGAGATCGACACGCCATGAGTTGTAGCCGTAGGGCCAACCGCCGATGAGCGTGCCGTTCAACCAGACAGTCGTGTACGACATCGCACCATCGATATCGAGGAAGATCGACTTGCCCGCGTCGCTCGCCGGAATATCGAGCTTCTTGCGATACCAGCCGATTCCCCAACTCGGCAACCGACCCATTCCGCCATAGGGTCCCGTTGTGAGGAACGGTCCCCTGATGGCCCAATCGTGCGGCAACGTCACCTTCTCCCAGCGACTGTCGTCGAAACGGCTCCGCACATACGCGACGTCGCTCCCCGGATTTCCTGGCGGCCGCTCGAAACGACGCGCAGGGTCCTTGATGAATGCGTTGCCGGTTGGAAGGATCCACGGCTTGAGCACCGGCTGCGCTTGCTTGTGCAACTGCTCCGCCTCTTCGGGTTTTGCGTCCGCGACCTTTCCGTCCGCGCTTTCCTTCACATCAGGGCGCACGTCGTACATCAGCCCTGCCGACGCCCCTTCAGGATCGCCCATCTGGAATCGCCAACCCGCGTTGATCGACACCCGTTCGCGCGGCGACGTTTCGCTGGCGCCGGCGGGAACCAGCGCACACAGCAGCGACGCAGTTGCGCTCAGAGAAAACACCCAGCGTGATCGCGCGGACGGACTGCTCACTGGAGAACCCACTATCGGCTCACCGCCACCGGCTGCCGCAGCCGGATGTCGGCGCTCGACGCACCGAGCTGCACTTCATACTTGCCCGGATCGACAGCATAGGCCTTGCGCTCCGGATCGTAGTGCCGCAAGTCTTTCTGCGGCGTCACCGTGAAGACAACTTCCTTCTCTTCGCCAGGCCGCAGTGTGATGCGCTCGATGCCGCGCAATTCCTGGCGAGCGCGCGGACGAGCTGGCTCGAGGGGACTTACGTAGAGCTGCACGACCTCATCGCCTGCACGAGACCCGACGTTCTTCACCTTCGCCGTCACCTTCACCGTACCTTCGGGCGCCACGCTGCGACGATCGAGCTCGAGGCTCGAGTACTCGAAGCGCGTGTACGACAGGCCGTGGCCGAATGGATAGAGCGGCTTGCCTTCGAAGTAACGATAGGTGCGCCCCTTCATGCTGTAGTCGTCGAACGCCGGCAGCTTTTCATCGGCGCGATAGAACGTCACCGGCAACCGGCCCGCGGGATTCGCGGTTCCGAACAATACATCCGCGACTGCATTGCCGCCGCGCTGACCGGGATACCACGCCACCAGAATGGCCGGCAGGGTCGATTGCGCCCAATCGACTGCGATCGCGGAACCAGTCGTCAGCACCAGCACAACGGGCTTGCCCGTCGCGTGCAATGCTTCGAGGAGTTTCTGCTGCGTTCCCGGCAAGCGCAGATCCGTGCGATCGCCGCCCGCGAAGCCGGGATAGTTCACCTTCATCTCTTCGCCTTCGACATCGCCCGTCAATCCGCCGACGAACACGACGACGTCCGAAGCTCGGGCGGCATCGAGGGCCGCCTCAAACGGAGGTTTCGCGCCGGGCAACTGCCACGACAGGCGCACTTCCGCGTCGCGAATGTCTTCGAAGTACTCGAGCTTGATCTCATATGCCTTGCCCGCCTCCAGATCGACGAAGGCGCTGCGACTCTGCAATCTCGGATTCAGATCCCAGGCTTCAGCGACGACGCGTCCATCGACGAACAGCTTGAAGCCGTCATTCGCTCCGACGCTCAGCTCATAGCGACCCGACACGGGAGGCAGCAGCTGCCCTGTCCAGCGCACGCTGAAATCATCGCCGCTCAGCGCATTCGCAGCAGAGAGCTCACCCCGTGCAACGAGATCGTCAGTCGGCGAGCCCCGATCCCAGCGAAACGAGATGCGCGAATCGACACGCGTGAGGACGG
The DNA here is from genome assembly GCF_014202975.1 of Povalibacter uvarum. Lineage (GTDB taxonomy): Bacteria > Pseudomonadota > Gammaproteobacteria > Steroidobacterales > Steroidobacteraceae > Steroidobacter > Steroidobacter uvarum. The sequence goes on along the minus strand of NZ_JACHHZ010000004.1, from coordinate 272,681 downwards.
GTGAGCCCGTGAAATCACGCCCCTGGAAGTACTCGCCCTTGAGCCCGCGTTCTTGTGAACTCGCGGCAGGACGCAGGTAGGCCGGATCGATCAACGGAGTGGCACGCGGTTCCTCGCGGCCTTCCACGAGATCGGCGCCACGGGCGTAAGTCACTTTGGTCTGCGGTCCGGCCGCTTCGCGAATGCCCTGGAGGATCGTCGTCGGCGCGGCTGGCGTTCCATAGTAGTTACCCAGCAGCGACATCACTTCGTCGGCGGTCGGGCCAATCACTGCAATGCTGCCGACATCGCGCGACAGTGGCAGCACACCGGAGTTCTTCAGCAGCACGATCGACGATTGCGCAGTGCGAAGAGCCAATGCATCGTGAGCCGGCGCCTGATTCACGCTGTACGGAATCTGCGCCCACCGCACGCGCTCCACTGGGTCGAACATGCCCAGGCGCATACGCGTCAGCATGAGCGGCACCAGCGCCGCATCGAGATCCTTCTCCGCGATCAGTCCCTGGCGCACCGCGGGCAACAGCGCGTCGTAGGTCTTGCCGCAATCGAGATTGCATCCGTACTTCACGCCGAGCGCTGCGGCTTCTTCCGCCGTCCCGACGATCTTGTGATGAAGGAAGATGTCTTCGATGGAATCACAGTCCGATACGACATAGCCATCGAAGCCCCAATCCTTGCGCAGGACCTGTTGCAGCAAGCGCGGACTCGCCGATGCCGACTCGCCATTGACGCGGTTGTACGCACCCATCACGGACGCCACCTTCGCCTCCTGCACGAGCGCCTGGAACGCGGGCAGATAGGTCTCGTACAGATCACGCTCCGTCGGCCGCGCGTCGAAGTGATGCCTGTCCGCTTCCGGTCCGCTGTGAACCGCAAAGTGCTTGGCGGTCGCATCGACCTTGCGATACTTCGGATCGTCGCCTTGCAGTCCCTTCACGAACTCGACACCCATTCTCGCGGTGAGATACGGATCTTCTCCGTAAGTTTCCTGGCCCCGCCCCCAGCGCGGATCGCGAAAGATGTTGATGTTCGGAGACCAGAACGTGAGGCCCTGATAGCGATTTCGCAGGCCGCGACGCGCGAAGTCGTGATGCTTCGCGCGACCCTCGTCGCTGATGACCGTAGCAACCTCATGCATCAGATCGGGATCGAACGTCGCGGCAAGGCCGATCGCCTGCGGGAACACCGTCGCCGAACCCGCACGAGCAACTCCATGCAACGCCTCGTTCCACCACTCGTACGCAGGAACGTCGAGACGCGGGATCGCGGGTGCGTTGTTGCCCAACTGGCCGACCTTCTCTTCGAGCGTCATGCGCGATACGAGATCGGCAGCGCGCTCCTCGAAGGTCCGATCGAGATCCAGGTAAACGGGCTGGTCCGCGATCGCCGGGACCGCGCACGCGACAGTTGCAATGAATGTCGCGATCGCGATGACGCGCGTGCGTTTCGTCATGGGTGCACCTTACTTGTTGATCGATTCACTGCGGGCATACGGCCCGATGACAGTTCCTACGAATCCGCCGGCGACTTCCGTGCTCAGGATCGAGCCGTCGTCGTTTCCCCGAAGCGGGCGCCACCCCTCACCCGCGTCGTAGTGGAAAGAATACGAGCCGCCGTCGCCGATGACTCTGAGCTGAATCTGCGGCACATCGGCGAGCGATGCTCGCGCGATCGTCTCGATCTCACCATTCGAGCGCCGCTCGAGAAAGACTTCGAGCTGAGTCGGGGTGCGTCGGGTGCCGAAGAAGTACCAATGCGTCTCCTTCTGGAAAGCGGCAATGCCCGCCGCAGTTCCCATCGCACCGGGGACCTGAACGCGCAAGCTTGCCTCGAACTTCGTGTGCTGCTGGCGGCGTGCAAGGAAAGATGGATTCTCGAGCGCATCGAGTCCGATCGGCAGCGGCTCCATCGCCAGCATGCCCTTGCGTGTCGTCAGATCGAACCATGATTGCTTCGGCACGCGAACCTGCAGCCATGCGGTGTCGAGCGTGGGTCGATCGAACTCATCGCGCCAGGTGAAGTTGCCTGTGAGTGGCGCCTGGTCTCCTCCCTTCATGAAGGCCGGTCCCGGCAGCAAATACGGAATCGCGGTGCCCGGGTCGAGAATGATCGGCCAGCCGTCCTGCCATCTGACCGGCAGCAGAAAAGTCTCGCGACCGGTGTTGTAGTTGCCTTTGCCATAGGCGCGAGATCCGAGGAAGACGGCCCACCAACTGCCGTCCGGGCCTTCCACCAGATCCGCGTGCCCCGCGTTGATGACGGGATTCGCCCTGTCCGCGGGTAGATCGCGCTGCGTGAGGATCGGATTGCCCGCATACGACTCGTACGGACCCCACGCAGAGCGGCTGCGAAAGATCACTTCGGAATGATTGATCCCCGTGCCGCCTTCGGCGCACATCAGGTAGTACCAGCCCGCGCGCTTATATATGTGCGGCCCTTCGATCCAGATCGGCTGCTTTGCAAGATCGACACCGCCGTTGACGAGGACTTTGCGCGGCCCGACCAGCGAGCCTCTGGCGACATCGAACTCCTGGAGCCAGATTGCACGATGACCTTCGTAGAGCGGCTGGCCCTCAGGCGGTCCATTGCTCGTCACGTAGGCCTTGCCATCGTCGTCGAAGAAGAACGACGGATCGATGCCGTCGATCTGCGGCAGCCACTTTGGGTCAGACCAGGGACCCGCGGGATCTTTCGCCGTGACGAAGAAGTTGCCGCCGCTGTCGACGGCCGTGTTGATCACGTAGAACGTCCCGTCATGGAAATCGATGGCGGGAGCGAATACGCCGCGCGAGATGCCGATGCCGGCGAAACCCAGTTGTGGCGGTCGATCGATGACATTGCCGAGCTGGCGCCAATGCACGAGATCGTTGCTTTCGAAAACCGGAATCCCGGGAAAGTAGGCAAACGTCGAGTTGACGAGATAGAACTTGTCGCCGGCGCGTGTGACGCTCGGGTCGGGATGGAAACCGGCAATGATGGGATTGCGATACCCCCCTTTCGCCAGCGGCGCTTCGAAGACGCTGTCGTTGCCTCGATACTCGAACCAGTCGAAGTAAACCGTCTCGGCACTCGCGCACGAACAGACGCTGGCGCACAGCAACGCCATCGCACGCAGCCAACGTGGACCTCTGCGGTGCACGATGCGCCCGCTTACCAGTCCCACATCGTGCCGTCTTCCAGACGCGCGATCGGCAGTTGCTTCGGCGAGTAGGGGTATTTCTTCGCGAGCTCCTCGTCGATCGTCACGCCATGACCCGGCGATTCGCCGCAGTGGAGACGACCGGCGCGAAACTCGTAGTCATGAGGAAAGACGGCGAGCGTTTCCGGCGAATGCCGCATGAACTCCTGAATCCCGAAGTTCGGCACCCAAGTATCGAAGTGCAATGCCGCACCCATGCAGACCGGCGACAGATCGGTCGCACCGTGGAAGCCGGTACGAACCCGATAGAGGGCTGCGAGATCCGCTATGCGCCGTACATGCGTGATGCCACCGGCGTGAACCAGCGTCGTACGGATGTAGTCGATGAGCTGCTTCTCGATCAGCTCCTTGCAATCCCAGATCGAGTTGAAGACTTCGCCGGTCGCGATGGGTGTGACGGAGTGACGGCGAATGACTTCGAACGCCGCCTGGTTCTCCGCCGGCGTCGGGTCTTCCAGCCAGAAGAGTCGATACGGCTCGAGGTCGCGGGCGAGTCGCGCGGCCTCGATCGGCGTCAAGCGATGGTGCACGTCGTGCAGCAACTCGATCTCTTCGCCGTGATCGCGACGCAAGCGCTCGAACAACCTGGGAGTGCTGCTCAGGTAGCTCGGCGTCGACCAGACAGTTTCAGCAGGCAGCGCACTCTCCGCCGGTTCGTATGCGTACTTCTCGTTCGTGACCCCGTAGTTCTTCTTCAGGCCGGGAACGCCGCTCTGCGCCCGAATCGCGAGATAGCCCTGCTCTTTGAAGCGCCCGACCGCTTCGCTCGTCTCATCGATGGTTGCGCCGCTCGCATGACCGTAAACGAGGGCGCCGTCACGTGAGCGCCCACCGAGCAATTGATACAGCGGCATGCCTGCGAGCTTCGCGACGATGTCCCAAAGGGCCATATCGACAGCCGCGATGGCCGTCATCGTCACCGGGCCGCGTCGCCAATAGGCGCCGCGATAGAAGAACTGCCAGGTATCCTCGATCCTGCCCGCATCGCGACCGATGAGATTCGGCACGACATGGTCGGTGAGATAGGAGGCGACGGCGAGCTCGCGGCCATTCAGCGTGGCATCTCCGAGGCCCACCACACCTGCACGCGTTTCGATGCGCAGCGTGACGAAGTTGCGCCCCGGGCACGTCACGATCACACGTGCATCGACGATCTCGCGGTCGCGCGTCGAACCTGCCGGTTGCGCCTGGGAAGAGGGGGAAGTGCTCATCGAAGAACCTCGCAATGGCGGATCGACATCAATGACTCGGCGAGCTTGAACCGATCGACAGCTCGAACGGTCCCGCCGGCAAGCCCGACTCGTCATACAGCGTGCAGACAGGGCTGTCGGCCCAGCAGTAGCGAACTCGGGTTGCCGGCGCTTCCGTCCTCAACGTCACACGACTGCCGTCCAGCGTCGCCTCGGCAAAGCGGCAAGTCCCGGCTTCGGATCCGCATAGCTCGAACCCGATCGGATGATCGGTGCCGTAGCTGATGAGACGTCGATCGACGTCGCCGAATCGGATGATCGCGCGGTCCCCCTCTCGCGCGACTTCCACAGGAATCGGTCCGGATGCAGCGATTGTCTCGCCATACACCAAGCGTCGCGCCGCACGCGCCAGGCGCCGGCCAACCTCCTGCTTGTTGGCAGGATGAATGTCGTAGCGATCGCCGATGTCGATGGCGATCGCGAGCCCTGCGTGCTTGTCTGCTGCGACGGCTTGTCTCTGCGCCTCACGCAGCGCGGCCCAGTTGCTTTCGCCGGGCATCGTCGGCGGTGTGCCGAAGTTGGCAAGCTGCACGATCAGGAATGGAAGATCAGGCGTTGCGAAGACCCTGCGCCAATCGGTCATGAAATGACCGAGAAGACTCTGGTAGCGGCCGGCTTCGTCCGTGTTGGATTCGCCTTGATACCAGGCCACGCCGCGAATGCTGTAGTTCGCAATCGGCGCGATCATCGCGTTGTAGATCGTCGTGACACCGGCCGTTGCTTCCCAAGGGGCACGCGGTGGCGTCTGCGCTCCACGCGGCGGCAACTGGTAGAACCATTCGCGATCGAGTGCCACGGCGGAGCCATCCTCGAACTGAATCGCTCTTTGCGACGCGGCACCGTAGAGACCACCGTTGGCGTAAGTATCCAGTACGCTGATGACAACGACGTTCTCGCCCGCCCGTAGTGTGCCGGCATTCAGATAGTAGGCTCGAGGTCCGCGTGGCAACTTGCTGAACTTGTCGTTCGCGGCAGCATCGGAGAAACCCATATCGTTGCCGACCGCGCGGCCGTTCACCCAGGTCTGGTCAGCCTCATCGACGCCGCCGATCACGAGCCTCGCTCGTTGTTTCGCTTGTTGCGCCGACACAGATGCGGTCGTGCGGTACCACAGCGCTCCGTTGTAGCGCTGCAGCTCGGGCACACCCCAATTCTCCCAATGCCCCAGTCCAGCCCGTGCGGTGCGCCACTGCGATGCGGTCATCTTCGTCGCCCACGGATCCACAGTGTTTCGCGTCGCCGGCTGTCGATGCCACCAGCCTTCCCATTCCGCGCCCCAGCGCTTGGCCGCCGCGTCGACATCGGTTCGCCGAATCGAAAGCACATCGAGCGCGACATCGTAGCCGCCCGCGTCTCGAAGTCCTTGCGCGCTCATCCACGCTTCGATCTTCGAACCGCCCCAGGCCGAAGTGATGAGACCCATCGGCACCTTCGCCGTCTTCTGAAGTTCGCGAGCGAAATAGAAGCACGTCGCCGAGAACTCAGCGACCGTGTCCGGCCCCGCAATTCGCCATTGCGCAGGCGCTGCGAACTGTGTCCGTGGGTGCACTGCATTCGCGAGATCGACGGTCAGCATGCGAATCGCGTCGTTGGCTGATCCCGCGATCTCCGAACGCGAATCGAGCGCTCGATGCACCGGCAACACCATGTTCGACTGTCCCGAACAGAGCCACACATCACCGACGAGCACATCGCTGACGGTTTGAGTCGAGCCCGAGCTCGCACTCGCTGTGAGATTGAACGGACCGCCAGCCGGCATCGCGGGCAACGATGCCTTCCAGTTGCCGGAGTCGTCGGCTCGTGCCGTGGCGGTATGAGCGCCGAGAGAAATCGTCACGGAATCGTTGGCCGCCGCCGTGCCCCAGATGCTCACGGACTGATCGCGCTGGAGGACAGCGTGATCCTGGAACACCGGATGCAGGAGCGGCCCTGCCCATGCGTTGGACGCCGCGAGAACCGCGACAAGCGCCATCGACGCCCGCGAACGCCGGATCTCAGTGATGACCCGGCGCATGTGGAAATTCCAGTGCCTTGTAGTAGTCGAGCGAATGCGCCGGCTCAGCGAAGCCTTTCGGCAAGGGACGCTTCGAGAAGGTCTTGAAGTACGCAATCGATGCGTCGCGCCACCACTGCGCTTCCTTCTCCTGAATCGTCAGGAAGGCCGCCACCTGCGCATGACGCCCGGAGTCGACGTATGGCGTGAGTGTGGACCAGGTTTTGCGCATGTCACCAACGGATTGGACACCTCGCGTGTACGTCACGACGAGCTCATCCCACAGCGTGCGTCGCGATTGCACGCGGTAGTCCCACGGCACGTGGTGGAACCAGAGAAGAAACTTCTCCGGGCACCGCTTGAGATCGCCGAACTCGGCGGCGACTTCCGGCGCGTATTGAGCGATCGCGTTGCTGCCCGTTGCCGTTCTGTCGAAGCCGATGCCTCGTGCGTCGGCGCGATGGTAGTAGACCGATGTCCAGTCGGCGCGCGGCCCGCCTTCGACCCACGGCCCGGGACCATAGTGATGTCCGCGACCCATCAGGTGATGCAGACCGAGCGGTGTCATGTAGTCGACGGCGGCTTCGCGCGATCGCAGCATCATCTGCACGACGGGCTCCACGACCGCCGGTTCGTTCGAGAACGTCATACGCGTCCATTCTTCGGCAATCGCTTCCGACGACAACGAAGGATTCCACGCGAGCCGGCCAAAGGCGTACCAGTTCGCCTGGTCGAAATGCGATCCCGACCAGTTGCGGTCAGCACCAATGTTGGCGACGCCCGCGATGCCGGTACGGCGATAGCCGTGCAAGGAACCGTCGACCACTTTCTCGACCGTCGAACCCTTACCCTTGCGCCACGTGTCGGCGTCGAGCGTCTCGCGATACATCGGCGCGAGATAGACGAGGTGCGTTGCGAAGCCCAGGTATTCCTTCGTGATCTGGAACTCCATCATGAGCGGCGTCTTCGGCATCGCACCGAAGAGCGGATGGAACGGCTCGCGCGGTTGGAAATCGATCGCGCCGTTCTTCACCTGCAGCAGCACGTTGTCGCGGAACTTGCCGTCGAGCGGTACGAACTCGCTGTACGCCTGCTTGGCGCGATCGTCAGGCTCTTCGTGCGAGTAGACGAACGCACGCCACATGACGACACCGCGATGCGGCGCGAGCGCATCGGCCAGCATGTTCGCGCCGTCGGCATGCGAGCGACCGTAGTCCTGCGGTCCAGGCTGTCCTTCGGAGTTGGCTTTGACGAGGAAACCGCCGAAGTCAGGAATGTGGCGATAGATCTCGGCGACCTTCGTTTTCCACCAGGCCGCGACCGCCGGATCGAGCGGATCCGCCGTCTTCAATCCGCCGATCTCGATTGGCGCGCTGAATCGCGCGGTCAGGAACACACGGATTCCGTAGGGTCGCAGCACACCTGCGAGCGCGGCCGCTTTGTCGAGATAGGGCGCTGTCAGCGCCGTCGCGTTCGCGTTGACGTTCGTCAGCACCGTGGCGTTGATGCCGAGCGAAGCGTTCGCTCGTGCGTAGTCGGTGTAACGCGGGTCCAGATAGTCAGGCAGTTTGTGCCAGTCCCAGAGAGATGCGCCGGAGTAACCGCGCTCGACGGTGCCGTCGAGGTTGTCCCAATGATTGAGTATCCGGAACTGCACGCGGGGCGACTCGACGACATCGAGGTTGTCCAGCGACGCGCGCGTCTGGAACAGCCGCAGCAGATGAAAGGCACCGTACAGGACGCCCACATCGGATCGGGCGGCGACGACTGTCGCGCGACGGCCGTTCACCGTCGTCGAACGCAGCACATAGCCTTCGTCGCCAACCCGGTCGAGACCCAGCTTGAGAGCCGCTATTTCAGAAGAGGAAGTCGGCGTGCCCAGCAGCACTGCTCCGTCACTGGTGACCGAGCCCGACACAGTGGGCGCCGTTCCGAGCATGCCTGCAAGACCGCGACTGAGTTCCGCCGCAGCGGCTCGCAAGGTCGGCGTTTCTGTCTGCCCCGCGATCTGGGTTGCGAATGAGCGGGACTGTCGCTGGGCCGCGCTCTCGATCGGCTTGTATCGCAGCCACAAGTCGTAGCCGTCTTCGGCACGTGCCGGTCCGGCGAACACCGCAACAGCCGCTGCTGACAGCACCAGCTGCTTCAGGATTCCTGCAGTCGTTCGAACCCCTGATCCCATCCTGACCTCATTCTCATGACCTGCGCCTCATGCGAAACGCGGTCTATCGTAGTAATGGTAACGGTACCACGGGACTGGCACCGCATCTACCCGGAGCCGGGAGTGCTAGGATTGCGGGCACAACAAAACCCATCGGTACTGTGGTGAAGACGAGCGGCAGCGGTCGAAAAGGCGCGGAAAAATCGGTCCGGCGCAAGGGAGATGCGGTCACGATCCACGAGGTGGCCCGCGCCGCCGGCGTCTCGCCGATGACCGTCTCGCGCGTGATGAACGGTAACAGCAACGTTCGCGAAGCGACGCGCGAACTGGTGATGCGGGCCGTCAAGGAACTCAATTACACCCCCAATCCAGCCGCCCGCCTGCTCGCGGCGGCGCAAGGCACGCGTATCGGGCTCGTCTACACGAATCCCAGCGCCGCCTACCTCAGCGAACTGCTCGTTGGCGCGCTGGAAGGCGCCGCACGAACAGCGTCGCACCTGGTACTCGACACCTGGGCGAACATCGATCCCTCGAACGAGCGCGCCGCGGCACGTCGGCTCGCAAGCAACGTCGTAGGCGTCATCCTGCCGCCTCCTTTGTGCGAATCGAAGGCGGTCTCGGCGGAATTCGTTGCTGCCGGCGTGCCCGTTGTCGCAGTCGCTTCGGGCCGCTTCCAGCCCGATCTTTCCTGCGTGCGGATCGATGATTTCCGGGCCGCGCAGGAGATGACCCAGCACCTGCTCGAGCATGGACATCGTCGTATCGCCTTCATCAAGGGCCATCCCAACCAGACGGCCAGCTCGCGCCGCTACGAGGGATTCCAGTCCGTCATGCAGGAGGCCGGCATTTCCGTCGATGCCGCGCTGGTCCAGCAAGGCTATTTCACATATCGATCCGGTCTCGAAGCCACGGAGAAGCTGCTCGCGCGTGCGAGACCGCCTACCGCGATTTTCGCCAGCAACGATGACATGGCGGCAGCGGCCATTTCCGTGGCGCACCGGCGCGGTCTGGACGTGCCGCGCGATCTTTCCGTCGTGGGCTTCGATGACACACCAACGGCGACCACTGTCTGGCCTGAGCTCACGACGATCCGCCAACCCATTGCTTCGATGGGCGAATCTTCCATCGAGCTGCTGCTGCGCAGCATCCGCCGCAAGGACACCGATACGCGGGTCGTCGTCGACCATGTCGTTGCGCATCAGCTCATCAAACGCGACTCCGTCGCCCCGCCCGCAAGCAAGTAGCGCTCGTCCCTGATCGCGTGAATTCGCACCAGCGAACATGCGGCTTCAGCACTGTCCCCTTGAATCCTGATAGCGGTATCACTACCCTTCCGGCACTAACTCAGGGGCCCTCAGTCTGTGATTCCCTATCTTCCCGCCGATTGGCGCAGCGCGACTCTGATCGGGCGCATCCAGACGGATGACGGTCCGACACCGGTCGTTGTGACTGACGGTCGGGTACGCGATGTCAGCAAGACGGCACCGACGGTTTCGCAGTTGTTGAATGCGTGGAGCGGCCGCATCCCCGAGGGACGCGACCTTGGCGCGCTCGAAGAACTTCCTCTGCAGCCGGCTTTTGGAGCCGCTTCGTGCTGGAGAGTGCTCTCCCCGTTCGATCTCCAGTGCATCAAGGCCGCGGGCGTCACGTTTGCCGTCTCCGCGATCGAGCGCGTGATTGAGGAGCGCGCACGCGGCGACGCTGCTCGCGCCGAGGAATTGCGCGCCAGCCTGCGCGATCGAATCGGGACCGACATCCGCTCGGTCAAGCCGGGTTCGGACGCTGCATCGCGGCTCAAGCAGGCACTCATCGCCGACGGCCTGTGGTCGCAGTACCTCGAAGTCGCGATCGGTCCGGACGCCGAAGTCTTCACGAAGAGCCCGCCCCTCTCATCGGTGGGCTGGGGCGACTGGGTCGGCGTGCGCTCGGACTCGGCCTGGAACAATCCCGAACCCGAAGTCGTGCTCGCGTGCGATCGCGAAGGCCGGATCGTCGGCGCGACGCTCGGCAACGACGTGAATCTTCGCGACATCGAAGGGCGCAGCGCATTGCTCCTCGGCAAGGCGAAGGACAACAACGCGTCATGCGCCATCGGCCCGTTCATCCGCATGTTCGACGGCACGTTCTCTCTCGACGATGTTCGCCGCACGGTCGTGCGTCTCGAGATCACGGGCGAAGACGGCTTCAAGCTGGAAGGCAGCAGCTCGATGTCCCAGATCAGCCGGGATCCCGAAGATCTCGCGGGACAGACCATCGGTCGCCATCACCGCTATCCCGACGGTTTCGCGCTGTTCCTCGGCACGATGTTCGCACCGATCGTCGATCGCGGAGCGAAGGGACTCGGCTTCACTCATCACGCGGGCGACCTGGTGCGCGTTTCCGCGGAAAAACTGGGCGTACTGGAAAACAAAGTCACGACCTGTGACCAGGCCCCGCCATGGACCGTCGGTATCGGCGAGTTGATGGACAACCTCGCCCGCCGCGGCCTGCTGGCCGGGCCCCGATGAACTGACACGGACCTTCAAGCACATGTCACACGCGATCTATCCCTCCCTCGCCGGCAAGTCCGTGATCGTCACGGGCGGCGGCTCCGGCATCGGTGCCGACATCGTCGCCGGCTTCGCGCGTCAGCGCGCGCGCGTCTTCTTCGTCGATATCGACAAGCAGGGCGCGCAGCAGGTCGTCGAGCAATCGGGAGGCGCTGCGCAGTTCCTCCATTGCGACCTGACCGATCTCGAGGCGCTGAAGGCTACGTTCGCCAGCATCGAATCCAAGGGCGGTCCCGTCGCGGCGCTGATCAACAACGCCGCGAACGACGATCGTCACAAGACGCTCGAAGTCACACCCGCCTACTGGGACAACCGGATGGCGGTGAACCTGCGTCACTTCTTCTTCGCGATCCAGTCCGTCGTGCCAGGAATGCGTCGCGCCGGCGGCGGTTCGATCATCAACCTGGGCTCCGTTTCCTGGCACCTGGGCCTGCCGGACCTGGCGCTCTATGAAACAGCAAAGGCCGGCATCGAGGGTATGACGCGCGCACTCGCACGCGATTTCGGTGGTTACAATGTGCGCGTCAACTGCGTTATTCCCGGCGCAGTGCGCACGCCTCGACAGATGGCGCTGTGGCACACGCCGGAAGAGGAAGCGAAGATCTTTGCGCAACAATGCCTCAAGGCCCGCGTCGAACCGGTGGACGTCGCCGCCATGGTGCTGTTCCTTGCCTCTGACGACGCCCGCCTCTGCACCGGTCACAGCTACTGGGTCGACGCCGGCTACTGCTGATCGCGTTCGCTCCGGCTGCGGTCCGGCGTTCTTCATCAGCGGCCCGCGCCGCGTCATGTCGCGGAGCCGACTGCCATGAATCCTCGCTTGGGCAATGCAACGCTGTCGTCCGTTCGCGGCGCGGCGCTTCCTGCGTACGATCGCAACAGGACATCGATCGGACTCGTCCACATCGGTCCCGGCGCCTTCTTCCGCGCCCACCAGGCCTCGTACATTGATTCCCTGCTTCAGCTCGATCCTGGCTGGGCGATCTCCGCAATTGCCTTGAAGAGCTCGGGTGTGCGCGATGCGCTTGGGCCGCAAGACGGTTTGTATGTGCTGAACGAACTCAGCGTCGCATCGAACCTGCGAGTGATTGGTGCGATTCGCGAGCTGCTCGTCGCCTCCGAAGAATATCCGCGTGTCTTCGCGCGGCTCGCCGCGCAGGAAACACGCGTCGTGACGATGACAGTCACCGAGAAGGGCTATTGCCTCAACGGCGCCGGCATCCTGGACGAATCGCATCCGGACATCGTGCACGACCTGCAGTCGCCGCGGACGCCTCGCAGCGTCGTGGGGTTGCTGACTGAAGCACTGCGCTTGCGACGAGCCGCTGGCGTTTCGCCCTTCGTCGTCATCAGCTGCGACAACCTGGCGAACAATGGCCACGCGCTGCGCAACGCGGTGCTCGCCTTCGCCCGTCGCATCGATGCGAGCCTCGCTGCGTCGATCGAAAGCGGAGTCGCTTTCCCACGCACGATGGTCGACAGCATCACTCCCGCAACCGACGATGCCCTGCGTCAGCGCGTTGCTACCGCTACCGGCGTCGATGACGCGTGGCCCATTCAACGCGAAGTCTTCGTTCAGTGGGTGATCGAAGAGCTTCCCGGCATGAATCTGGACGACTGGCGCCGCGTGGGAGTGACGCTGGCAAAGGATGTCTCACTGTTCGAGCGCGCCAAGCTGCGCCTGCTGAACGGTGCACATTCGACGCTCGCCTATGTCGGTTCCCTCCGCGGACTCGAAACTGTCGGCGATGCGATGCAGGATCAGCCGCTGGTTTCGTTCGTCGAAGCGATGATGCGCGAGGACATCGCCGTCACGCTCGACAGGGATTCGGGTCTCGACGTGAATGGCTATATCGATGCCGTGCTGGATCGATTCCGCAATCCAGGCATCCGGCACCTGTTGTCGCAGATCGCATGGGACGGATCCAAGAAACTGCCGGTTCGTTTGCTCGGTACGATCGCGGACACATTGGCAACAGGTCGTTCGGTGCAACGACTGGCGGTACCGATCGCGGCCTGGATGAGATTCGTCGTGAGGCAGTCTAAAAGCAGCGTGCCGATCGTGGATCCGGACGCTGCGCAGCTATCGGACCTCGGCCGCGCTTGCAACAACGATCCGGCTCACGATGTCGGACTGTTTCTCGCGCTCGACAAGGTGTTCGCGCCGTCGATTGCCGGCAATCCTGACTTTCGTCACGCCGTCGAGTCTGCGTATCGGAAATTGCTGACGCCGCAAACGGCGGTTTAGGCCTTTCCGTCATCCCGCGCACGCGGGATCCACCTGGGGACCGCTATTCGGATGGACTCCCGCCTGCGCCGGAGTGACGAAGCTGCGCCCGCGCGGCGGTGCTAAGCTTCTCGCCAAGCCCACGCCCCGAGCCCCGCGCCCTCTCTCATGGCCGACATCCCGCAGATTGCTTCCTCAGTCACCTCGCTGCGCCAGGCGCTCGAAGCGCATCGCTATATCTGTTCCGAGCAGATCGCGACCGCGGTGTATCTCGCATATCACTTGCGCAAACCCGTACTCATCGAAGGCCCGCCCGGAGTCGGCAAGACGGAGCTGGCGAAGACGACGGCGGACATGTTCGACCTGCCTTTGATCCGGCTGCAATGCTACGAAGGCCTCGATGAAGCGAAAGCGCTGTACGAATGGAAGTACGGCAAGCAACTGCTGTACACGCAGGTCCTGAAGCAGACGCTCGATGAAGTCCTGCAAGGCGCGCGGGGGTTCGCCGAATCGGTTCGCCGTCTCCACGAGTTCGGCGACATCTTCTTCTCCGAGGAATTCCTGGAAGCGCGACCGTTGCTCAAGGCGCTGCGGCAGGAGAACGGTTGCGTCCTGCTGATCGACGAAGTCGACAAGTCCGATCACGAGTTCGAATCCCTGCTGCTCGAGATCCTGTCCGACTACCAGGTCTCGATTCCCGAGATCGGCACCGTCAAGGCGACGCGCGAACCGCCGCTGGTATTCCTCACCAGCAACAACACGCGCGAGATCTCGGATGCACTGAAGCGCCGCTGCCTGCACCTGTACATCCCATTCCCGGACATCGAGCTCGAGCAACGCATCATTCATGCGCGCGTTCCCGAAATTCCGCTGCAGCTGCAGACACAGCTCGTGAACTTCATTCACGAACTGCGCGACCTCGACCTGAAGAAAGTCCCGTCGATCAGCGAGACGATCGACTGGGCTCGCACGCTGTTGCTGCTGCACGCTGATCGGCTCGATCCCGAGCTGGTCCGCAACACGCTGAACGTCATCCTGAAATTCCAGGAGGACATCGACAGCGTGCAGGGGGAATTGAGAACTCTGACCGACAAGGCGACGAAGGCCAGGCTGTGAGCGACGAGCTGCGAGCGGCGAGCCAGATCGGACGAGAGGTGCCGCGGCTCCTTGCCGGCTCACTGCTCATCGCTCACCGCTCGTAGCTTTCCCATGGATCTTCTCCTCTCCAGCTTCATCCGGGCCCTGCGCAATGCGGACGTGCGCATCTCTACCGCTGAGACGCTCGACGCACTAAGCACTGTGGAGCTTGTGGGCTATGCCGACCGCAGCCTGCTGAAGAGCAGCCTTAGTCTTGTGCTGCCGAAGACCGTCCCCGAGAAGGCGATCTTCGACGCGACCTTCGATCAGTTCTTCGCCTATCGCAAGGCGACGCCGATCGCACCCGACGCTTCCTCATCGCAGAGCGAGCCCGCGGATTTCGGACAGCAGGGCGGTCAGGGAAGCGGCGAAGGCGGCAGCGGCGCTCCGCAGAACCAGGGGCAATCGACGTCGACTCGAGACGAAGCTTCCGCCGCCGAAACGAGCGCGGGCGAGATGGCCGGCGCGCAATCCGCGCTCGGACAGCTATTGATGCGCGGCAATCAGATCGAGATCGACATCGCCATCAACGCCGCCGGCGCTCGCGTCAACGTGCAGCAGATCGAGGTCTTCACACAGAAAGGCCTCTACGCGTGGCGCATCCTCGACGCGATGGGACAGCAGGCGCTGCAGCAGGAGATCGACCAGCTCAACGGGAACGCCGAAGTTCCGTCGCGTCGCCTCGGACAGGAGCTCGGCCGGCGGCGCGCATGGTTGCGCGAACAGGTTCGCGACTACGTCGAACGCCAGTTCCTGCTGAACGCTGACGTAACCGGCAAGCGTTTGCGCGGCGACCTGCTTCGAAACATGAGAATTGGCCGCATCGACGCCACGCATCACAAGGCCGTGCAGGAACTCGTACGACGCATGGCCCGGCGGCTCGTCTCGGCCTATTCGCGCCGCCGCAAAGTGTTCCGCCGCGGCCAACTCCACGTTCCGCGCACGCTGCGACGGAACATGAAGTACGACGATGCGATCTTCGATCTGCACTGGCGGTCGCAGAAGGTGGATCGCCCCAAGGTCTTCGCGATCTGCGACGTCAGCGGCTCCGTCGCAAGCTACGCAGGCTTCATGCTGATGTTCCTGTACAGCCTCGATGAGGTTCTGCCCAAGGTCCGCTCCTTCGCGTTCTCCTCCGACCTGGGCGAAGTCTCGGAGCTGTTCGGGCAGCACGACGCCGAAGAAGCCATTGCGCTGACATTGAAACAGTATGGCGGCGGATCGACCGACTACGCACAGGCCTTCAGCGACTTGCGTCGCCTGTGCCTCGACGACATCGACAAGCGTTCGACAGTCATCGTCCTCGGTGATGCCCGCAACAACAACGCGGACGCCCGCGGTGACATTCTCAAGGAAGTCTACGATCGCTGCCGCCGACTGATCTGGCTGAACCCGGAACCGCGGTCGATGTGGAACACCGGCGATTCGGAGATGCGATTCCTGGCACCGTACTGTCACCAGGTGGAGGAATGCGGGACGCCCGCGCAACTGGAGAGAGTAGTCAGCAGATTGCTGCGGGCAACGCGATGAGATGGTAGCGATGAGCCGGTAGCGGCGAGCGGTGAGCCAGAGGGTTCGTCACACCCGCGAAAGCGGGTGTCCATCCCAGATGGATTCCCGCGTGCGCGGGAATGACGGAAGGCCTCGTCCGGCCGCAGGCTGCGGGTCCGACTTCAGTCGGACGTACGCCGAAAGACGTGCTTCGCGTGACGTCCGGCTAGAGCTGGACCCACAGCAAGAATCTCCGACCGGATGGATCCCCGCTTTTGCGGGGATGGCGGATCAGCCGGCTTTCGTCTGCTGTTTCACCACGCTCGTCGCCATCGCGATCATCGACGAGATGTCGCTGAGCGTCGCCGGCACGATCAGCGTGCTGGACGCTTCGTCCGCGAGTCGGCCGAACTGCTTCACGTATTCCTCGGCGACGCGCAGCTGCATGGCTTCGATGCCGCCCTGGCCGCTCAGGGCCTGGCCGACGCGACGCAAGCCTTCCGCCGTGGCAGTCGCGACAGCGAGAATTGCTTCTGCCTGACCCTGCGCTTCGTTGATCTGCTGCTGCTTGTTGGCTTCCGATTCCTTGATGACGCGCTGCTTCTCGCCCTCTGCCTGATTGATCTTGGCATCGCGTTCGCCTTCCGACGTCAGCACAACGGCTCGCTTCTCGCGCTCGGCGCGCATCTGCTTTTCCATCGCATGCAGCACGTCCTTCGGCGGCGTGATGTTCTTGATCTCGTAGCGAAGCACTTTCACACCCCAGCTCGCGGAGGCGTGATCCAGCTCGGTGACGACATTCGCATTGATCGTGCCGCGCGCTTCGAACGTGCGGTCGAGGTCGATCTTGCCGATCTCGCTGCGCAGCGTCGTCTGGGCGAGCTGCGTGATCGCGAAACGATAGTTGGTGATGCCGTACGAGGCTTTCGATGCATCGAGCACCTGCATGTAGAGCACGCCGTCGACGCCGACCTGCACGTTGTCCTTCGTGATGCAGATCTGCTCGGGAATGTCGATCGCCTCTTCCTTCAGGTTGTGCTTGTAAGCGATGCGTTCGACGAACGGGATGAGAATGTGGAACCCCGCCCCCAGCGTGCGACTGTACCGGCCGAGGTTCTCGACGACATACGCGCTTTGTTGCGGCACGACACGCGCTGTCTTGGCCAGCACGACGATCGCCAGTACCGCGATCACGAACACGACGTACATTGTTTCCATTGCTTCTCCCGCTTTTCGCCCGTTGATTCCTGTTGTCGCGTCTAGGCCGCGCGAACCTGCAGAGTGAGACCATCGATCTGCGCGATCGCCGCCTCGCGCCCCGCCTCGATTGCCTGCAGGTCGACGTTGCGAGCCGTCCATGAGGAGCCGCGATAATCGACGCGGCAGCTCTGCCCGGGCTCGAGCCTCACGGGCACCAGCACGCGATCGCCGATCGTCAGGCGCTCTTCCACGTGGCCGCTGCGGGCCTTGACCAGGTCATAGAGCCGGCGGCGGAACGTCACCATCGTGACGATGGAAAGCAGGGAAAAAATGAGCCATTGCGCCCATTCAGGGGTCGTGATGCCGGCCAGACCGAGCAATCCGACGAGGGTCGCGGAGGCGCCCAGGAAGACGAGATAGAACTGCGCGTCGATCACGAACATTTCGACGCTCAGCAATCCGATACCGACCACGAGCCAGGCCCACCAAGGCATACGACACCCCCTTCTCGAAGCAGCACCGGTAACCGACCCAAGCATACCGAATCGCCGCCGGATATGGCTTGGGCGAACCGGTGAATCGCGGCTCGTTGCCGGCGACTATACTGGCCGCCTTCGACACTCAAGGCAGGAACCCCAATGAGCACCGACTGGCAGACCGGATTGCAGCTTCGTTCGTTGATCACCAAGGGCGGCGAATTGCGGATTTCGTTGCCGCGGATTCCGACGCCGGCACCGGGCGCCGAGGAGGTGGTCGTGCGCATCGAGGCGTCACCGCTCAATCCCTCGGATCTCGGCCTGCTGTTCGGCGTCGCGGACATGAGCACCGCGAAAGTGGCGGGCACGCCTGCTGAACCTGCCATCACTGCAACCGTTCCCGAGAAATTGCTGCGTGCGATGACCGGGCGCCTCGACGAATCGATGCCGGTCGGCAACGAAGGCGCTGGTGTCGTCGTCGCTGCCGGATCGTCACCCGCCGCTCAAGCGTTGATCGGCAAGACAGTCGCTGTTCTCGGCGGCGCGATGTACTCGCAGTATCGCACCCTGAACATCAGGCAGTGCATGGTGCTGCCGGAAGGAACGAAGCCCGCCGAAGGCGCGTCATGCTTCGTCAATCCGCTGACCGCGCTCGGCATGGTCGAAACGATGCGTCGCGAAGGACACACCGCGCTCGTCCACACCGCTGCTGCATCGAATCTGGGTCAGATGCTCAATCGCATCTGCCTCAAGGACGGGGTGAATCTCGTCAACATCGTCCGCAAGCCGGACCAGGAAGCGCTGCTGCGTTCGCTCGGGGCGAAGTACGTGTGCAACTCGTCCGCGCCGAGCTTCATGGAGGATCTGACCAAGGCCCTGATCGAAACCGGCGCGACACTGGCGTTCGACGCGATCGGCGGCGGCAAGCTTGCCGGCCAGATCTTGAGCTGCATGGAAGCCGCCGCGGTGGCGAAGATGAAGGAATACAGCCGCTACGGTTCGCCGACGCACAAGCAGGTGTACATCTACGGCATGCTGGATCGCGGCCCCACGGAACTGACACGCAACTTCGGCATGGCCTGGGGCCTCGGCGGCTGGCTGCTCACGCCTTTCCTGCAGAAGATCGGTCCGGCCGAAACGCAGAAACTTCGCGAGCGTGTGGTCGCCGAGCTCAGAACGACGTTCGCGAGCCGCTACACGAAGGAAATCTCTCTGCGCGAAGCGCTCGATCCCGCGACGATGGCGGCGTATGCGAAGTTCGGCACGGGCGAGAAATTCCTGATCAATCCGTCCCGGGGCTGACGCGCAGCTCTCCAGGACGGTAGGTCCGCTCGGTGTGGCGCGCGAGCTGTTCAGGGTAGAAATACACCTCGCGCAGATCGCCGAGCGAATAGCGAAGCGCCTGATCGTTGAAGTGCGGCGATGACGGATCGCCGCTCTGCCCGCCTGCTGTGATTGCCCGCGCACTGACCTTGTCGCCGAACTCGACGACGGCCAGGAAACTGTTGCCGGTCGTTCCGTAGATCTTCTTTGACTCCTTGTAGGAGCGGGCGCCGAACGTCGCGAGTGATCCCCATCGGGCCGACGTGAACGGCACGGGAATGCTCGGCCCGTCGTCGCTGAACGGTTGCTCGATATCTCCGGTCAATCGCTGGAAGCGATTGACCTCGCCCCAGGGCACGTTCCAGCGCCCGAAGTCGGTCGAGAGCTTGTCGATCACGGCGTTCAACGCGTCGAGCCGCTGTGCGGCGCTCACTCGCTTCTCGATGTATTCGTACATCGGCACCTTCGCGCGAGCCGCATCTTCGATCGATCGCGTCCACAGCTCTTCGCCCCAGAGCACCGCAAGCGAGGTCGCGACCGATTCCGCGCTCCACCGATGATCCCAACCGCGGAGCGTCTCAATGGGCTGCGCGAGCTTCTGCTTGCGCGCATCGGTCTTCGGGAGAGATACGTAAGCATCCAGCAGCATTGGCAACAGCGGCTCGAACGCCGGCAGTTGCGAATCGAAAGCAGCGGCAGTGAGCGACTTCGGATCGAAGCGGTCCTGCACCTTCAGCACCCGAAGCGCGTGAACGCCTCGTGGGTTCTGCGGACTCACATCAACATACGCCGGATAATCCTGTTGCCGCGGACTGTGCGCATCAGCCGCGGTCCACGGCGGATTGTTGGTGTTGTACAGCCAGCCGTTCGGCGGATTGATGACGTTCGGCGCTTCTTCGACCGTGTGCACGCCCTGCCATTCGGTTGCGGGATCGCTGCCGTCCACAGGCTGCGTCCAGTCGAATTCCGGATTGCGGCGCGGAATGAAGTTCGCATGCAGGTACGCGATGTTTCCCTGCGAATCGGCAAACACCGTGTTGTTCGAGGAGTTCGCGTGCAGCCGCATGACCTGCATGAACTCGTCGAGATTCTTCGCCTTCGTACGTTGATACGACTGAGTCAGCGCCTTCACGGGCTCTTCCATCAACCGGACACTGACCCACTTGCCCCCAGCAGCCCGGACGATCGGTCCGCGATGCGTGCGGAACACGGTGAACTTGCGCTCGCGCGTTCCGTTCGCCGTCCGGTAAGGGACGACGATCGTGCTGACGTCGAGGGGACGTTCCTCGTCGCCGTAGCGATAGAAGTACCGACCGTCGCGCTGGACGACCGTCTCCAGAAATTCATCGACGTTGTCGACGCCGCTCGACGTATGCATCCAGCCCGCGCTCTCGTTGAAGCCCTGGTAGACGAAGAACTGTCCCCAGGTCAGCGCGCCGTAGACATTCAGCCCTTCATCGCTCGTCGCCTGCGCCTCGGCCCGGAAAAAGAACGACGTATGCGGATTGATCCACAGCAGCGCACGATTCGACTTCGAGCGCGAGGGTGAGATCGCGAAACCGTTCGATCCGGACGGCTCCAGCTCCAGCAGACCTGTCACGGCAGCTGTCGATGCGATCGGCTTGCCGTCGTAGAACGACTCCAGCTCCTTGAGCGAAATACGCTCGATGTCGCCACCGATGCTGCCTTCGCTGAACGTCAGCGCCATCCACGGCTCGAAGCGAGTAATGACGCGCGGCTTCACGCGCGGATGCGTGTGCAGATAGAAATTCAATCCGTCGGCCCACGCCATCATCAGCTGCTTGAGCCAGTCCGGGCTCGACTCGTACTTCGCGCGCATGTCCCGCGGATCGATGAAGAGCTTCATGCGCAGATCGCGCCAGATCTCTGCCTCGCCCTGCGCTTCCGCCAGCCTTCCCTGTGAGAGCAGGAAATTCGTCTCGATGCGATTGAAGTCATCCTCGGCCTGCGCATACATGAGACCGAAGACCGCGTCCGCATCGGTCCTTCCCTTCACGTGCGGAATACCCCAGTCGTCGCGAATGATCGTCACGTTGCGGGCGCGCGTGAGCCAGCCCTGCACTTCGGTCGGCACGGCCCCTTGCGATGGCGGTGACTCGGCGGGGCGGTGTTGCGCGCAACCAGAGAAGAGAACGCAAACCAGGACGAAGGGAAGTCGATTCATGGATGCGACGCTGTGGCGGGTTCGCAGCACGTTATACGACACGGATCCGCACCAGAAGAAGAAGTCTCAGTCCCCCCCATTCGGCAACACCACCGTCCGCCGGGCGAACAGCAGGGCGTCGATCGAGTAGTACCCGGGCCCGAGCATCGCCAGCGCAGTTGCCGTCGCCACCGCGAGAATCGGGGAAAAGCTGAATCCCAGCGCCAGCAGATGAAACGCCTGGCCCCCGGCGGTCAATGGCGCCGCTATCGGGGTCAGCAATCCAGCGGTGAGCAATCCCGCCAGTATCGCCACCAGGGCGAGCACCCAGGGGAACGCACCCTGGCCGCGCAGACTCCATGCGCTCACCAGCAGGTTGGCCGCGACAGTCACGCGCAAGATCACCAGCGCCCAGCCCGGTGCACCGTCCGGAAACATTGAGAACAGTCTCTGCACACCATCAGGCTAGCCGTGGAAGCCGAGCGGCCCAACCCTCCGCCAGCTACTATCGAATCCCACTTTCGGGTAGTACCAGGACTGATCTCATGGCGGACAGAGCGGCCGTGAGAAGCCGTTAGCATGCTAGCCAGCTGCCGGCCAGCCCGAAAAGGTCGAGAGTGTCGCCCGCCTGCTGCTCGGACCCTGGCTAGCTGGCTTTTGTCCTTGGAGTCTCGCCTGAGAACCATCCTGCTGTTCGCGTTGGGAATGCTGTCGTGCGTGCCGGCGGGCGCGCTCGATCGCGATCTCACGCTCACGCAGTTCAATCACCGAACCTGGGATCAGAGAGACCTCGCGCCCACCGGCGTCGAGAGCTTCGCGCAGATGAGCGATGGCACATTCTGGCTGGGCGGCCGCGACGGACTGTCAGCGTTCGACGGCAATCGATTCGATCCACTGAGGGCGGTCGAAGGCCAGAACCTCCCGAGCACCAAGATCGCCGCGCTGCTCGCTGCCTCGGGCGGCAGACTGTGGGTTGGCTACAAGTCGGGCGGCGCATCGCTCATCAAAGATGGGCATCTCACCAACTTCACGGCGAACGAAGGATTGCCGGAAGGCTGCGTTCACACTCTTGCGCAAGACCACGATCGGGCTATCTGGGCAGCCACTGACGGCGGACTCGCCCGCTTCGATGGCACGCGTTGGCAACAGGTCCCATTGGGAAATGGCGCACCGGTTCTCCGGGTGTTCGTCTCGCGCGAGGGAACGGTATGGGCAGTGACGGCAAATGCGGTGTTTGCGCGTGCGCATGGCGAGTCCGATTTCGCGCTGGCCTTCGAACGCGAATATCCGGGCAGCGCCCGCGGCATGGCGCAAGCACCGGACGGCATGCTCTGGTTGAGCGAGCAGGATCATGGCGTCGTGCTGTTCGATCCGCTGCGTCGGGACATCAAGCCGCGACGACTCTTCGCGAATCGCCAGATCGATTCCCTGCTCATCGATCGCGACGGCACGCTCTGGATGACGGGTGACAGGTTGCAAAGAGTGGTGCTGCCCACGGACGGCAGCATAGCGGGCGATCTGCCAGTCCAGGAATTCGACCAGCCGCAGGGCCTGAGTGGTCATCTGACGGGCGGACTGTTCGAAGATCGCGAAGGGATTGTCTGGGCGGGCACGACCAGCGGCATCGATGCCCTGAACCGCGGCAACGTCGTGAAGCTGCCGTTGCCCGTGCTCGAAGGCACCGAAAAGACACTGATTGCCGGCGATGCGGGCCAGATCTGGGTCTCGAGCAGCCGAGGCGCGCTGCTGCAGATCGACACGGACGGACAGCGATCGCAGATCCACGCATCATCGTTCACCGCGGGAACGCGCACCGCACAGGGCGCGATCTGGTTCGGTGGTCCCACCGGCATCGCCCGACTCCTCGACGGCCGCCTGCATCCCACGCCTCTGCCTGACGAAGCCGCCGGTCACGACGTGAACGCGATGACAGCGGATCGCGGCGGCGTGCTCTGGATCTCCGTCGACGGCAAGGGCATGTTCCGCTTCAAGGACGGGCACTGGCTTGAAGGACTGCCGGCAAATTTACCCAGCGAGCCTGCGCTTGCCGCAGTTGCCGATGATCGCGGCGATCTCTGGTTCGGCTATCGCGACGATCGGCTCGCGCGAATCACCGGCGATCGGGTGCAACTCTTCACTGCGGCTGACGGACTCGCGACAGGCACCTCGACAGTGCTGCATGCGAAAGGTACCGATCTCTGGGTTGCCGGCGAGAAAGCATTGATGCACTTCGATGGCACGAAGTTTCGCAAGCTCGTGCCCATCACCTGCCAGCCCTTCGTAGGCATCGCCGGCATGGCGGCCGTCGGCGACGATCTGTGGGTTTTTCGCAGCACCGGCATTTCACGCATCGACAGCTGGTCGCAGTACAGAGGCGGCTCGGGCGATGCGCAGGTGACGTGCAAGACGTACAGCGCATTCGACGGGTTGAACGGCTCGCCTCAGGACCGGCGCCCCGCATTGATTCGCGGCACGGACGACCGGCTGTGGATTGCGACCGGCAATGGCATCAGCTGGATCGACCCGCTGCGAATCGTACCCAACCCCCTTGCGCCGCTGTTGACGATCAAGACGGTCTCCTACGACGACACATACCGTCATCCCGTGCAGGGAATGGAGCTGCCCCCGGGCACGACGGATGTCCAGATCCGGTACGCAGCCTGGAGCATGACCGTCCCGGAACGCGTCCTCTTCCGCTACCGGCTCGACGGGTTGAGCAAAGACTGGCGCCTCACGAGTGGCGAACGACGCGCCGAATACACGAACCTCGGCCCCGGCCACTATCGATTCCAGTTGCAGGCAGCGAACGAAGATCACGTCTGGAACGAAGTCGGCGCCACGATTCATTTCGTGATTCTTCCCAAGTTCTACCAGACGTGGTGGTTCCGCGGACTGTGCGTGCTGGCGTTCGTGGTTCTGCTGCTCGTTCTGACCCGCATTCAAGTGCGAAGTGCGAATGCGCGGCTGCGCGCGCGACTCGAGGAACGCATGCTCGAACGCGAGCGGATCGCCCGCGAACTGCACGACACGCTGCTGCAGGGGCTGCAGGGACTGATCCTGCGGTTCCAATCGGTCGCAGCGCGCATCCCTGCCCAGGAGCCTTCGCGTGCGATGATGGAGAAGGTCCTCGAACGCGCCGACGACGTGATGATCGAGAGCCGGGACCGGGTGAAGGATCTGCGATCGTTCAACGGCGGTTCGGGCGATCTCGCCCAGGACATCGCGGCAACGGGCCGGGATCTGCTGATCGACGCCCGCACCCAGGTCCGCGTAGCCGCGCATGGCGCCCCGCGCGATCTTCACCCGATCGTTCGCGAGGAAGCCTTCCTCGTCGCCCGCGAAGCGCTCACGAACGCAGCACGACACGCGAAGGCAAACGGGATCGAGGTCGATGTCTTCTATGATCGCGCCGCGCTGCGAGTCGTGATTCGCGACGATGGCAACGGCATCGATCCGCTCATCCTTCGCGCGGGCGGACGCGATGGGCACTGGGGCCTGCTCGGAATGCGCGAGCGCGCGAAGAAAATGCGTGCCCACATGAACATCTGGAGCCGCGTCGGCGCCGGCACCGAAGTCGAATTGCGGGTCCCCGCGGGGCTGGCGTATCGCACGCCCGTCCGGCACAGCCGCTGGTTCCCGATCCCCGATCACCGGGCTGCCGCCGACACCCGCGATCTGGAAAGTACGAAGGAGAGCTGAACGATGCAGACCCAACCGATCCGCGTGATGGCGGTCGATGATCATCCGATGCTTCGCGAAGGCCTCGCCTCCGTGATCGAAGGCGAATCGGACATGCTGCTCGTCGGCGAAGCGACGAACGGCGCGGAGGCCATCGATGGCTTTCGACGCCTGCGGCCGGATGTCACGTTGATGGACCTGCGCATGCCGGACATGAGCGGCATCGAAGCGATCGAACATATCCGCCGTGAATTTCCCGCAGCCCGCATCGTAGTGCTGACGACATACAAGGGCGACGTCAACGCACTAGGTGCGTTGAAAGCCGGTGCGGCTGGTTATCTCCTGAAGAGCATGCTGCGCAAGGATCTGCTCGACACCATCCGGGCGGTGCACGCAGGCAAGCGACGCATTCCGCCTGAGATCGCGAGTGAGATCGCCGAGCATGCTGCTGACGATGCTCTCACCGAGCGCGAGATCCAGGTGCTGCAACTGGTCGCCGCGGGCAACTCGAACAAGCTGATTGCGGTCGAGCTCTCGATCTCGGAAGGCACTGTGAAAGCTCACATGAAGAGCATTCTGCCGAAGCTGGGCGCAACCGATCGTACGCACGCAGTCATGATCGCGGTGAAGCGCGGCATCCTCGACGTTGGGTGAGCGGATTGCGGACGTGAGGCCGGGACACTCTTTTGTCTGGATGATGCTGCTCGCAAGGGGAGCTGCGTGCCCAGCCGACGCTGCCGATGACAGCGCGCGCCGCGGCGCGGGGACGATTCTCGATGAGGTCACCGTCGAAGGCACACGCTACCTCACCAAGGCGACGGTCGGCGGCAAGGTCCCGGTGAGCCTGCGTGAGATCCCGAACTCGATCAGCATCGTGACGCAGCAGCGCATCGAAGATCAGGGACTCACGACGGTGGCGGATGCGCTGGCGAACGTCCCTGGCATCACGGTGATCCCGAACGATTCGTCGCAGAGCCAGTACAAGTCACGCGGCTATCCGCTGGCGCTCATGAACGACGGAATCCCCGCCTACAACTCCCTGTCCGGCTATCAGCAGCTCGACCTCGCGATCTATGAGCGCCTGGAGGTACTGCGCGGCCCCGGGGGTGTGCTGCAGGGATCGAGCGATCCCGGCGGTGTTCTGAATCTCGTCAGGAAACGCGGCCGCGACGAATTCGCCGCTGACGCGAGCATGAGCGCGGGCAGCTGGGAGAGCTATCGCGC
The DNA here is from genome assembly GCF_014202975.1 of Povalibacter uvarum. Taxonomy (GTDB): domain Bacteria; phylum Pseudomonadota; class Gammaproteobacteria; order Steroidobacterales; family Steroidobacteraceae; genus Steroidobacter; species Steroidobacter uvarum. The sequence continues at coordinate 246,609 of NZ_JACHHZ010000004.1, read as the reverse complement.
GACGCTTGATGTGACCGGGCCGCTCAATGCGAATCACAGCGTCCGTGGACGCCTGGTAGGTGCGCACCAGGAACGAGATGAGTTCGTGGATGTAATGCATGCCAGCCGGGCGGTTGGCTATGCGACCGTCGATTGGGACGTGACCGCGGCAACCACACTTAGCGCATCGCTCACGTCGCAGCACTCGCGGACAACCGCGCCTTACATTGGGCTGCCGGCGATGGCGACGGGAGAGCTTCTGGACGTCCCGCGGTCGACACACTCGGCGCCAGACTGGAACCAGCACCGCTGGGAGATCGACGACTATACGTTGGGAGTCACACAGCGCCTCGGCAGCGACTGGACGATGAAGCTCGTCGGCTCTTACCGAACCCAATCGCAGTTCTTTCACGATGGATTTGCGTACGACGGCGTAAGGGCCAGCGACTACACGCTGCCTTACGTTCGGCGCGAATACGACTACGAATACGAGAGAGGGGCGCTCGATCTTTTCTTCTCCGGTCCACTGCAACTCTTCGGGCGCGATCACGCGCTCACGATCGGCTACAACGTGGACAATCTCGATACGCGGTACGGTGGCATCTCGCTTACGAGCCCCAGCGAGGAAATCAGAGTTCCATTCGGTCGACCTGACCTGGTACCCGATTTCGATCTGCCCTACGACGAGGGCGGCCTGACAGAAACGCGACAAAGCGGCGTCTACGCGCTCGGCCGCTTCAGCCTCACCGACGACCTGACACTGGCAACCGGATTGCGCATGAGCAGCTTCGACGTTCGCTCGCGCAACATTCCGCCGGCCGTCGCCAGTGACTGGCGCCAGGGAAATCGCGTGCGCAACGAGATCACGCCGTACGCCGGCGTCGTCTACGACATCAATCGGCAACTCTCGGCGTACGCGAGTTACGCGGATATCTTCGTTCCCCAATCCACCCAGCGGACCGCGGACGGCAGTTCACTGAAGCCGCGCGTGGGCGGTCAGTATGAGGTGGGGCTCAAAGGGGATTTCTTCAACGGCGGACTGAGCGCGTCGGCCGCCGCTTTTCGTCTTCTCGACAACAATCGATCCATGGCGGATCCGGCGAACCCCGGCTTCTTCACGAATGCGGGCGAAGTGGAGTCGAAGGGATGGGAGGTCGAGATTTCCGGCAGCCCCGGGGCAGGATTCGAGCTCCAGGCCGGATACACGCGACTCGACAATGAGTACGTGACAGCCTCACCATCGCAGCAAGGCAGGCCGTTCGATCTTCTCGAACCGAAGCACGCGTGGCGCTTCTGGGCGCTTCGCCGATTCAACGAGCATCGAGCCGCGGGGCTGACGATCGGCCTGGGCTTCAATGCCCAAAGCGAAGTCTCGGTCGATCCGCGCCGTGCGCAGCCTGGCTACGCGGTCGTCAACGCGCTCATCGGCTATCGCGTCAACGAACATGCGTCGATCAATCTGAATGTGCAGAATCTGCTCGATGAGGTGTACTACGCGCGGCTGGGCGGCACCAACACCTACAATACGTACGGTCCACCACTCAGCTACTCGTTGACTGTGCGCGCAACTTTCTGAAGACGACGATGCCAGAGCGCTCCGACAAGACCTTGGGCATGCATCGCGTGATTGCGCGACGCGATTTCCTGCAAGGCGCTGCGATTGGTGTTGGCGGCTGGCTCGCAGGCGGTCTCTCGCCTGAGCTCCTCGCTGCAACCGAGTCGCTTTCGGAACAGGATCGCGCTGGCTACTACCCTCCGGCGCGGATGGGATTGCGCGGCAGTCACCCGGGATCGTTCGAGTCCGCACACCTGTTACGCGACACGTCGCGAGTGGACGAAACCACAGCGATCGACACACGCGAGACTTACGATCTCATCGTCGTCGGTGCCGGCATCAGCGGTCTCGCGGCAGCGCACTACTTTCACGCCAACGCACCGCGCGGCGCGCGTGTCCTCGTGCTCGACAATCACGACGACTTCGGCGGCCACGCGAAGCGCAACGAATTCCGCGTCAATGGCCGCACGCACCTGATGAACGGCGGCACGTTGATGATCGAGAGTCCGCGTCCCTACGGAGCTGTCGCCGCTGACCTGATGAGAACATTGGGTGTCGACGCGAAGGCCCTGGATGAGGGTTGCACGAAGGGCGACTTCTACGACTCGCTCGGCCTGCATCCCGGCGTCTTCTTCGACCGCGAAACTTTCGGCACGGATCGACTCGTCGCCCGCAAGGGCGAGGATCGTGCCGCAACCGCCGCCTATCTTGCGCAAGCGCCCCTGAGCGAAGCAGTACGCCGCGACATCCTGCGGATCGAACATGGCGAGCAGGACTATTTCCCTGGACTGACATCCGCGCAGAAGAAAGATCGTCTGTCGCGCATGTCCTACGAGCGCTACCTGCTCGATATCGTGAAGGCAGACCCCGGTGTTCTGCCCTACTACCTGCATGCGACGGACGGGTGGTGGGGCTGCGGCATCGACGCGATCTCCGCGCTCGACTGCTGGGGCACATGGTATCCGGGCTTTCAGGGACTCGACCTCGAATCCGGATCGACTCGTCGAATGGGCTTCACGCCCTCGGGCTTCGCCGACACCGGCGGCTCCGGCACCTTTCACTATCCGGACGGCAACGCGTCGATCGCGCGGCTGCTCGTTCGCAGATTGATTCCGGGCTCGATCGCCGGGCGCGATGCGCGTGACATCGTTACTGCAACGGCGGACTACTCGAAGCTCGACCGCCCGGACAACCGGACCCGCATTCGCCTGAACAGCACGGCACTGCGAGTTCGCAACGAAGGAAACGGCGTTGCGGCGCTCTATTCGCGCGACGGCAAGCTCCTCAAGGCACGAGCGAGCCACTGCGTGCTCGCGTGCTGGAACATGATGATTCCGTATCTGTGCCCGGAACTGCCGGCAGCGCAGAAGGCGGCACTCCATCAGCTGATCAAGACACCGCTGGTCTATGCGAGCGTCGCGCTTCGCAACTGGCGTGCCTTTCACAAGCTCGGCGTCCACCGCATCGACTCGCCCGGCGGCTACTTCTCCAGCATCGAACTGAACGAAGCGGTCGAGATCGGCGGCTATAGGACGGTGACGACGCCCGATGAACCCATCCTCATCCGGATGGTACGGACGCCGGCGCAGTACGGACTGCCCGAGCGTGAGCAGCACAGGGCGGGTCGCGCCGAGTTGTTGGCTACGCCGTTCGAAACGTTTGAACGAAATATTCGCGACCAGCTCGGGCGTGCGTTGTCAGCCGGCGGATTCGATCCGGCGCGCGATATCGAAGGCATTGCCGTCAATCGCTGGCCGCATGGCTACGCACCGGAGTACAACTGCCTGGTCGATGGCGACACGCCGCCCGATCGATTGCCCAATATCGCGGGGCGAAAGCGGTTCGGCCGCATTGCGATTGCGAACTCGGATTCGGCGATGGCGGCGTATACCGATGCGGCGATCGAGCAGGCGCATCGGGCGGTGAAGGAGCTGCTGGGGTAAAGGCACGTCATTCCCGCGAAAGCGGGAATCCATTCGGCCTCACCGGATGGACTCCCGCGTTCGCGGGAGTGACGATATTAGCCAAGTCACCCCGCTGCCGAAATCACTTGCCTGATCGCCGCCTTCAGCGCCGTTACATCCGACGCCTGCAGCGGCGTGAGCAGGACGAGCACATCGATCTGCACGAGCACCGCACGCAACGTCACGACGGCGAGCTTCGTGTTGCCGTTCGCCAGCAGGCGTTCGGCCAGCGTCAGTTGCGCCTTGAGAGAAGCTCCGGCGGCGTTCGCGATCTTGCCTGCAGCGACAAGCTCATCGATCAGCGCCTTAGCCGCCGTGAGCTGCGACGGTACTTGCTCGGTCACTGTCACCGTCTGCGTGCGTGACGATGAACCCTCACCGTCCGAGATCGTTACCGTCACCGTATAAACACCCGCGGTCGAATACACATGCGAACCGCTGAACGTCCGCGCCGCAAGCTGTGTCTGCAGCGACGGGCTTCCGTCACCCCAATCGATGGTCGCCGTCCACGAATCCGCGCCCGGATCGGTGAATGAGCCATTGACGCTGTAAGTCTCGCCCGCCACCAGCGTCGCGCCGGCAAAGTCATTCACGGTCGGCGCAATGTTGTTCACCGTGATGGATGCGGAAACCGTCGTCGTCAGGCCATCGTTATCGGTGAGCAGCACGCTGACCGTGTATGACCCGCTCTGAGCGAACGTATGCGTGACATCCGAGCCGCTCGCCGTCACGCCGTCGCCGAAGCTCCACTCATAGCTCACGATGCTGCCGTTGGGGTCGAGCGAACCGGCCGCAGTGAATGCAATTGCATCGCCCTCGGAAGATGTCGAGGGCCCGGCAACGTTCCCGATCGGCGGCTGCGTGTTGCTCTCGACGGCGATCTCGACGTCATCCGGGAGCAGCGCGAGCAGGTCGTAGCCCGTGAGCAGTTCGATCGCATCGACCGTGGTCTGATACGTCTGCCACGGAGTGTTGCGAATGCCGGGTTCGTTCGGCATGTTCACTGCGATCACCTGCACATCGCGGTAATCGACGACATCCGCGAGACCCTGATTGCGCGGCATGATCACCGCAACCTTCCACGTCCGCTCTGGAATCACCACGCGGCCTTCGTTCTTCAGCGTGCCGCGATTTCCCGCGACGCCCGCGATGATGTAGACCTCACGATCCTGGAATCGCGCGAAGTCACCGAGTTCGTTCTCGAGAATCGCCCACGGTCCCTGATTCTGATCCGCAGCCTGCGGCACGATGTTGGTGAAGTAGTAGGTCACCGCGTTGTCGAGGCTGCCGGTCGTCCGATCGAACGATCGCGCCATGTGACCGCGATCGATGCCGTAGCCGTGGAAGGCACCGGAGTCTGTGTAGTCCGCGGTGCTGAGACGAGTGAAGGAGGACGGCAGTGCCGGGTCCGAAGTGAAGCAATCGCAACGATCTTCCGCGCCGAAGTGCGTCGCATCGAGATCGTAGCTCACCCAGTTCGGGGTACCGCGATTCGGGTTGTACGACGCCGTGTACTGCGGATAGCGCACGATGAAGTCGTCACTCGGGTCGCCGTCCTGCGGTTCGCCGAACTCTGCGTTACCAGCGTATTCAGCAGTCGTCCCTGCAACCGCGACGCGAGCAGGCAGCGAGTACGTTGCAGTCGTCACGCCATCCGCTGCCGTTGCGCGAACGATCGCGGTCCCTTCCGCCAACGCCCTCATCACGCCACGCGCATCGACGCTCGCAATCGCCGGTGTCTCCGAAGTCCAGGTGATCGTCGTCGGCACAACGACGTTGTTGCCATCGCGCACTGTTGCAAAGAGCTGATCCTCGAAGCCCACTGGCAGCGCGGGATCGCCGGGATTACGTCCGGAAAAACTGATCGTGTTGCCGGGAGGCGGACCGCCATTGCCGATGCACGCACCGAACGTCGAGGCTGCGGGCTGCCACTGGTTCGCGGCATTTCGCTGCAGCGACTGACCGATCGGCGCATTGGTCTGACTTGCGACGATGTCGGTCGACGTCATGCCGGCCGCGGGGCCGTTCGTCGCCGGGAAGGCGCCTTCGTAGGAAAGGAACTCGACGACTGCGCCCGTTGCGTCAACCAGCGCGATGCCGTCGGGGCTGCCGTTCTGCAAGCCGTCCTGCGGATACGTCACGACGAAGACGCCGCGATCATCGCAAGTTGCCGGAAGCGCCCCGCTCAATGTCGTCGTGTTGTAGGAAGCGCCGCCGTTGCCGTTGTAGAGCACGATGCTGTAACCCGCGATGCTTGCGCCCGCCGGGCCTTCGATCTCGATTGATTCGCCGGCGTCAGTGCCGACGTTGTCGTAGTGAATCTCGTTGATCCGGATGTCGGATGTGCCGGTCGGCGGCGGATTCACTTGCAGCGCTGCCGTGCCAGCAATGCCGTTGGGGGCAGTCGCAGTGATCGTGACCGAGCCTTGGACCACGCCAGTCGCGACGCCGGTCGCCGAGACAGTCGCGACGGTGGCATCCGAGGTGACCCACGTGAATGTCGTTCCGGGAACAACGCCGCCTTCAGCATCGAGCGCGGTCGCGGTAAACGCGAACGTCGCGCCAACGATCACCGAACCGCTGACCGGCGCAACACTGACGGTGGCAACTTCGGCGGGCGGTTCAACGGTGCCATCGTCGTTGCACGCGCCGAAGGTGGACGCTGCGGGACCGGCCCACACACCGGAAGCATTGCGGGAGAGCGAGAGTCCGACGGGCTCGGTGCCGAGCTCGCGAACGCCGATGTCGGTGGAGACCAACCCTGTTGCAGGTCCATTGGTCGCGGCGATGACGCCTTCATAAGAAAGGAACTCGACGACCGCGCCCGTCGCATCGACGAGTGCGACCGCGTCCGGCGAACTCGTATCGGTCGCTCCCGTACCACCGTTCTGAATGCCGTTGGTCGCGTAGTTGAGGACGACCACGCCGCGCGAGTTGCACGTTGCGGAGATCGGACCGCTCAGCGCGCGCGTGTCGTACGTCACTCCGCCGTTGCCGTTATAGAGAACGACTTGCCAGCCAGTGACGTCGGTACCGGCGGGACCGGAGATCTCGATCGCTTCGCCGCTGTCGGTACCGGTGTTGTCGTAGTGGATTTCGCTGATGCGAACGTCGGGCACCTGTGCCGCGACCTGATACGCAGTGAGCGATGCGAATGCGAGCAGGAGTCCGGAGAGGATTCTGGTTAGCACAGGCCAACTCCCTTTGAAGAGTGCATTTCTCGATGGGTATCGAGAATACCGGCGGCCAGTGAAAGGAATCCACCACCCCGAAGGGCTGTCATCAGAAATTCATCGGAGTGCTTCGCGCGCGGCCGGTCAGCCACTGTGAGTCGCGAGCCGAATCGAGCGGGCACCAGTCGAGATAGCGCTGACTGCCGCCCAAAAAAGAAAGCCCCGCTTGCGCGGGGCTTTCCGGGTCCCTTCTGGCTAGTGGCTCGCCGCTAGCGGCTCGCCGCTTCCCGTTACATATCCATTCCGCCCATGCCACCCATGCCGCCCGGGGCGCCATGAGCGTGGTCACCTTCTTCCTTCGGAGCCTCGGCGATCATCACCTCGGTCGTCAGGAGCAGGCCGGCGACCGAAGCTGCGTTCTGCAGCGCCAGGCGCGTGACCTTGGTCGGATCCAGGATGCCCAGATCGAGCATGTCGCCGTAGCTGCTGGTCGCAGCGTTGTAGCCGAACGTGCCCTTGCCTTCCTTCACCTTCGCGAGCACCACAGCGGCGTCTTCGCCGGCGTTGGTGACGATCTGGCGCAGCGGCTCTTCGATCGAGCGGGCGAGGATGCGGATGCCGAACGCCTGGTCTTCGTTCTTGGCTTCGAGCTTCTCGACAGCCTTCTGAGCGCGGATCAGGGCGACGCCGCCGCCAGGCACCACGCCTTCTTCAACGGCGGCACGGGTTGCGTGCAGCGCGTCTTCGACGCGGGCCTTCTTTTCCTTCATTTCGATCTCGGTCGCGGCACCGACCTTGATCACGGCGACACCGCCGGAGAGCTTCGCAACGCGCTCCTGCAGCTTCTCCTTGTCGTAGTCGGAGGTCGCTTCTTCGATCTGCTTGCGGATCTGCTCGACGCGAGCCTTGATCTCGCTGTTCTTGCCCTTGCCGTCGATGATCGTGCTGTTTTCCTTCTCGACGACGATCTTCTTCGCTTCGCCGAGGTCGTTCAGCGTCGCCTTCTCGAGCGACAGGCCGACTTCCTCGGAGATCACGGTGCCGCCGGTCAGCACGGCGATGTCCTGCAGCATGGCCTTGCGGCGATCGCCGAAGCCCGGAGCCTTGACGGCAGCAACCTTCACGATGCCGCGGATGGTGTTCACGACGAGCGTCGCGAGCGCCTCGCCTTCGACATCTTCAGCGACGATCAGCAGCGGACGGCCGGCCTTCGCGATGCCTTCGAGCAGCGGCAGCATTTCGCGGACGTTGGAGATCTTCTTCTCGTACAGGAGGATGTACGGGCTGTCGAGCTCGGCCGTCTGGTTCTGCTGGTTGTTGATGAAGTAAGGCGAGAGGTAGCCGCGGTCGAACTGCATGCCTTCGACGACGTCGAGCTCGTTCTGCAGGCCCGAGCCTTCTTCGACGGTGATCACGCCTTCCTTACCGACCTTCTCCATCGCGTCGGCAATCGTCTTGCCGATCGATTCGTCGGAGTTCGCGGAGATCGTGCCGACCTGCGCGATGGCCTTCTGGTCCTTGCAGGGCTTGGAGAGCTTCTTCAGCTCTTCGACAGCAGCAACGACGCCGGCGTCGATGCCGCGCTTGAGGTCCATCGGGTTGGCGCCGGCGGCGACAGCCTTGAGACCTTCGCGAACGATCGCCTGCGCGAGCACGGTGGCGGTGGTCGTACCGTCGCCGGCTTCATCGGAGGTGTTGGAAGCGACTTCCTTCACCATCTGCGCGCCCATGTTCTCGAACTTGTCCTTGAGCTCGATTTCCTTCGCAACCGACACACCGTCCTTCGTGACGGTGGGGGCGCCGAAGCTCTTCTCGAGCACGGCATTGCGGCCCTTGGGACCGAGCGTCGCCTTGACGGCGTTCGCCAGGATGTTCACACCCTTGAGCATGCGCGCGCGGGCGTCATCGCTGAAACGTACTTCTTTAGCAGCCATTTGAGTTCAACCTCTGATTCAGAAATCTATGGATCGGCGCAGGTCACGTCGTGGCGTCGTTCCATCTCTCCGTCATTCCCGCGAAAGCGGGAATCCAGGAGCCGGATGGATCCCCGCGTTCGCGGGGACGACGTCACATGCGTCGCATAGCGACGCTTCGTGACGTCACTTCTCGATGACGGCCATCACGTCTTCTTCGCGCATGACGAGAAGCTCTTCGCCGTCGACCTTCACTTCCGTGCCGCTGTACTTGCCGAACAGGATGTTGTCGCCGACCTTGACGTCGAGCGCGCGCACTTCGCCGTTCTCGAGGATCTTGCCCTTACCGACGGCGACGACCTTGCCCTTGATGGGCTTTTCGGTCGCCGAATCCGGGATCACGATGCCGCCCGGGGAGGTGCGCTCTTCATCGAGGCGCTTGATGATCACGCGATCGTGCAACGGACGAATTTTCAGCTTGTCAGCCATAACTCAAACCTCGAGTAAGGTCGGATAGGAAAAAACCGATTTGGGATGGTGCAGGGCGCGCCGTGGGCCAGAGCGGCGTTAGCACTCACCTGCGACGGGTGCTAATAATAGGGGGCAACTGTTTAATTTCAAGCCGCGTTTGCGTGGGCCATCGGTGACACCACGGAGGCCGAGCCGCTACCCTCGTACCCGGTTCCTGGTGGCTTAACCCAATGACTGATCAGGTAATTCTCGCACTGTCGACCTGCCCGGACGAGGCCACCGCGAAGCAGATCGCCGAAGCGCTGGTCACCGAAAGACTCGCCACCTGCGTCAACCGGGTCCCTGGGGTACGCTCGACTTATGTCTGGAAGGGCTCGCTTCAGGACGATGCCGAGGTCCTGCTCCTGATCAAGACGACGTCTGCCCGGTTACGTGAACTTGAGGCACGGCTCACCGCCCTGCACCCCTACGAGCTTCCAGAATTCGCTGTCCTGCCCGTCGGCGGCGGGAACGAACGATATCTGGAGTGGGTCCGATTGGGCGTTGCGGATAAGGACGAGAAATGAGTTTGCGACGAGCAATGAGCTTTGAGCTGGTAGCCAGAATGCTTGCGGTTCTGCTGACCCTGGGTATCGGCGCGTCCGCGTGGGCGAAGGACGAATTTCTTCCGCCGACCCAGGCCTATAAATACTCCACGCGCGTGGAGAACGACCAGCTGATCGTCACCTGGAATATCGAGAAGGGGTACTACCTCTATAAGAAGAAGATGGGCGTCGCCTCGACCATGGGAACGGTCCAGCTCGGTGAGCCTCTGTGGCCCAAGGGCGAATCGCACAGCGATGAGTACTTCGGCGAACAGGAAATCTATCGCGGCAAGGTCGACATCCCGGTTCCCGTTACTTTTCATGGCGGCCGACCGCCGAAGCTCGCCTTCGAATTGAAGCTGCAGGGCTGCGCGGATGCAGGCCTGTGCTACCCGCCGCAGAAATGGGCGGCCGAAGCGATCGTTCCCGCGGCCGCGGCTGTCGCCGCCACCAGCAACGACCTGCGCTCATTCCTCAAGCCGAAGGGCAACACCCAGGATGATTTCCTGCCGCCGGACGAGGCCTTCAAGTTCGGCGCCGGCATGGAGCGACCGGATTCCGTGGCACTGACCTGGATCATCGCCGAGGGCTACTACCTCTATAAGCACCGCATCTCCGTCACGACCGACTCGACGCAGGTCCAGCTCGGCCAGCCCGTGCTGCCGAAGGGCAAGCCCAAGCACGATGAGTTCTTCGGCGACACCGAGGTCTACTACGAAGTCCTGGAAGCGAGCCTTCCTGTTGCGCGCGCCGCCGGATCGACGGGCACACTCACGCTGAACGTTACGTATCAGGGCTGTGCCGAAGACGGGCTCTGCTACAACCCGATCACGAAGACGGTGTCGCTCGAGCTTCCCCCGACGGATGTCGCGACGGAATTGCCGGAAGCAGCGGCGCCTTCCGCGTCGGCTGGCAGCGGCGCTCCGGTTGCTGAACAGGATCGCCTCGCGGCCGCTCTGGCCGGGGGCAATCTCGCATACGCACTGCTGACGTTCTTCGGCGCGGGACTGCTGCTTTCACTGACTCCGTGCGTGTTGCCGATGATTCCGATCCTCTCCGGCATCATCGTCGGTCAGGGCGAAAACGTAACGCGTCGTCGCAGCTTCGCCCTGGCATTCACGTATGTGCAAGGGATGGCGCTTACTTACGCCGCAGCGGGCGCGATCTTCGTGCTCGCATTCAAGCAGGCGCCGCAGGCGTTCTTCCAGCAGCCGTGGATCATCACGTTGATGGTCCTGCTGTTCACTGCACTCGCGCTCGCGATGTTCGGCGCGTACACGCTGCAACTGCCCGCCTCGATGCAGACGCGCCTCACTGACGTGAGCAATCGACAAAAGTCGGGCACGTACATCGGCACGTTCATCATGGGCGCACTGTCTGCGCTGGTGGTTACTGCCTGCGTTGCCCCGGCAATCATTGCGGCGCTCTCGGTGATCAGTCAGTCACGCGAGATCATGCGTGGCGCGCTCGCTCTCTACGCCACCGGCCTTGGCATGGGCGTGCCCTTGCTGATCGTCGGCGCCTCCGCGGGGACTCTGCTCCCGAAGGCGGGGCCGTGGATGGACACCGTCAAGCAACTCTTCGGCGTGCTGTTCCTCGGCGTTGCGATCTACCTCGCTCAGCCTCTGCTGCCCGACACGCTCACGATGCTGCTGTGGTCCGCACTGGCCGCGATCTCAGGCTTCTGGATCTTCTCGCTGAAGGGTCGAAGCGGCGCACCGATCGCCGCACCGGTTCGCGCGGTCGGCCTGATGTCGCTCGTCTACGGCATCCTGTTGCTGATCGGCGCGGCTTCGGGCAGTCACGATCCGCTGCAACCGCTCAGCCATCTGCGCGGAGTCAGTGGCGCGACGGCGGCCGAGCAACATGGCATCGCATTCCAGCGCATCAAGACCGTCGCCGATCTGGATCGACAGGTGGCCGCGGCCCAAGCAGCCGGTAAGCCCGTCATGCTCGATTTCTACGCGGACTGGTGTGTGTCATGCAAAGAGATGGAGAAGTACACGTTCACCAATACCGGGGTGCAGGCCGCACTGGCCAACGCAGTGCTGCTGCAAGCTGACGTTACTGCGAATGACGATGCCGACAAGGCCCTGCTCGCCCGCTTCGAGATTTTCGGCCCGCCCACCATCGCCTTCTTCGACCACGCCGGGGTCGAACTCAAGAACTTCAGGCTGGTAGGATTCGTGCCCGCCGAGCGCTTCCGCGACCATGTCGCAGCAGCGTTCGGAGCGACTTAAAGAGGTCGAAGTGAAGGCAGTCATTTACGGTGCCGTTGCGGTCGTGGCCGCGGCGGTGGGATTCGGAATCTATCGCTACGCGCTGGCGCCCCACGCCCCCGTCGCCCCAGTCGAACAAGCCGCAGGCCCTGCTAGCGAACCGGCCACGCCCGAACCCGCTGCGATCCCGGCCAACCTGCCGGATTTCTCGCTGCAGGACCGGGAAGGCAACCTGCGGTCGATCCGCAGCTGGCAGGGAAAATCGATGATCGTGAACTTCTGGGCGACCTGGTGCGCGCCCTGCCGTCGCGAAATCCCCTTGCTCAAGGAAATCCAGAAGACCCAGGGCGGCAACGGCTTCCAGGTGGTCGGCGTCGCGGTCGATTTCCGTGAAGATGTGCTGAAGTACGCCGGCGAGATCGGCATCGACTATCCGATCCTGATCGGCGAACAGGACGGGCTCGACGCGGTAACGAGCTTCGGGATGGGCTCTCTCGGATTCCCCTTCACGGTGTTCACCGACAACCAGGGCCGGATCGTGCTGACCCACCTGGGCGAGCTGACGCAACCCCAGTCCGTAATCATGATCGACGCGGTAAACCGGGTGAACCGGGGTGAACTGACGCCGGACGCCGCCCGGGCCGTTGCAGCGGGACAACTCGAAGAGATCAAGGCGCCCGAGGCCTGATCAGGCGTCGATCCGGTCGCGATCCGCCGTCCAGCGAACCGCTTTTCTCCGCTGATTCCGCACTTCAGATAGCGCAAACGGCCTGCGATCCGCAGTCCGGTGGCTGCCGATCCCGGTGGCAGTTGTTGCGGATTTGCCCTGAATCGGCAACTGTCAAGTGCCGGTGTTGCCGCGAAAGCATCGCTAAAGCATTGGAAAACTGATACAACTCGCCGCCATCTCCGGCTAAGTAACTTATCGAGTCCGCGTCCGAAACGGCTTATGGCCCATCTGTTGCTCCTGAACGGCCCCAATCTGAACCTGCTCGGCACCCGCGAGCCGGGACTCTATGGGGCGATCACGCTGGCCCAGATCACGGCCCGGCTGACGCAGCTGGCTGCAGAGGCAGGACATCACCTGTCGGCTTTCCAGAGCAATTCGGAAGCGGAGCTGATCACGCAGATTCACGAGGCTCCGGGCACACACGTGGCGTTCATCATCTTCAATCCCGCGGCATTGACGCACACGAGCATCGCTCTGCGCGACGCGCTGCTCGGGGTGAAGATCCCGTTCATCGAAGTGCACCTGAGCAACGTCCAGGCGAGGGAGCCCTTCCGGCATCACTCGTATTTCTCCGACATCGCTGTCGGCACCATCACCGGCCTCGGCGCGGTTGGATATGAGCTGGCGCTGCGCGCCGCGGCTCACCATCTCACCCAGAGCGCCGCTCCGGCCCGCAAGTAGGAAAAGAACAAAGAGGACATCGCATGGATATCCGCAAAGTAAAGAAGCTCATCGAACTGCTCGAAGAATCCGGCATCGCTGAAATCGAGATCAGCGAAGGCGAAGAGTCGGTCCGCATCAGCCGGTATCCCCCGGGTGGTGCAGCACCGGCGCCGATCGTGCACTACGCCGCCCCGCCTGCTGCCCCGATTGCAGCCGCACCCGTAGCCGCTGCGGCTCCGGCCGCCGCCGCACCCGCCGCGGCGCGTAACGATCACACGGTCACCGCACCGATGGTCGGCACCTTCTACTCGGCACCCACGCCCGGCGCGAAGTCCTTCGTGGACATCGGCAGCGAAGTGAATGTCGGCGACACGCTCTGCATCATCGAAGCCATGAAGATGATGAACCAGATCGAGTCCGACAAGGCCGGCCGCGTGACCGGAGTGCTGGTGAAGAACGGCGAACCGGTCGAGTTCGGCCAGCCCCTCTTCATCATCGAATAGCGAGGAAGCCGCGAGCGACGAGCTGCGAGCAGGAATTCCGGCTCATCGCTCATCGCTCGTAGCTCACAGCCAGCTGCACAGGGCCAACGAACCGCCCGCATTTCGCCCTACCTCAAGAACATCCAATGTTAGAAAAAGTCGTCATCGCCAATCGCGGCGAAATCGCGCTTCGCATCCTGCGAGCGTGCCGCGAGCTCGGCATCAAGACGGTGGCCGTGCATTCGACGGCCGATTTCAACCAGAAGCACGTGCTGCTCGCGGATGAATCGGTGTGCATCGGACCGCCGGCGTCCAAGGACAGTTACCTGAACATGCCGGCGATCATCAGCGCCGCCGAAGTCACCGACTCGGTCGCGATCCATCCCGGTTATGGCTTCCTCTCCGAGAACGCGGATTTCGCGGAGCGCGTGGAGAAGAGCGGTTTCATCTTCGTCGGCCCGAAGCCCGAAACCATCCGCATGATGGGAGACAAGGTTTCGGCGATCCGCGTGATGAAGGCAGCCGGCGTGCCGTGCGTACCGGGTTCGGATGGTCCGCTCGGCACCGATCCGGATGAAACATTCCGCATTGCGCGCGAGATCGGCTACCCGGTCATCATCAAGGCCTCAGGCGGCGGCGGTGGCCGCGGCATGCGCGTCGTGCACAGCGATGCGACGCTGATCAACGCCATCAATGTGACGCAGGCGGAAGCTCAGGCAGCCTTCGGGAATCCCGAGGTCTACATGGAGAAATTCCTCGAGAAGCCGCGCCACATCGAGATCCAGGTTCTCGCCGACCACTACGGCAACGTCATTCACCTCGGCGAACGCGATTGCTCGTTGCAGCGCCGTCACCAGAAAGTGATCGAAGAAGCGCCCGCTCCGGGCATTTCGCCGAAGCAGCGCAAGGCGATCGGCGATCGCTGTATCGCAGCCTGCCGCGACGTCGGCTACCGCGGCGCCGGCACGCTGGAGTTCCTGTTCCAGGACAACGAGTTCTACTTCATCGAGATGAACACGCGCGTGCAGGTGGAACACCCTGTCACCGAGCTCGTGACGGGCATCGACATCGTGAAGGCGCAGCTGCGCATCGCCGCCGGTGAGCAACTGCCCTGGACGCAGAACGACATCACCATTCGCGGCCATGCGATCGAATGCCGCATCAATGCGGAAGACCCGAAGGGATTCATTCCGTCGCCCGGCCCCGTGAAGCTCTTCCACCCGCCCGGCGGTCCCGGCATCCGCGTCGACAGCCATCTCTACAGCGGCTACGTCGTGCCGCCGTTCTATGACTCGATGATCGGCAAGATCATCGCTTACGGCGAAGACCGCGACACCGCGATCGCCCGCATGAAGAACGCGCTGTCGGAAATGGTCATCGAAGGCATCAAGACCAACATCCCGCTGCACCAGGAAATCTTCAACCACGCCGCGTTCAAGGCGGGTGGGTTGGACATTCACTACCTGGAGCGGCGACTCGGGATCAAATGAAAGGAGAAGCGGTTGGCGGTTGGCGGTTAGCGGTTAGTTCGGACCCGGAGGGCAAGGCACCCTTCTGAACTATCCGCTAGCCGCCAACCGCCAACCGCTTCATCCGTCATGCCCTTCCTGCAACTAACCTTGTGCGTCGGTTCCGCCGACCCCGAGCCATTCGAAGATGCGCTGCTCGGCGCGGGCGCGTTGTCGATCACGCTCGAAGACGCTGAAGACAATCCCGTTCTGGAACCGGCCCCAGGGACCACGCCGCTGTGGCCCAGTGTACGGATCAAGGCGTTGTTCGACATTGCCTCGGATCCCCTGGTCATCGAAGCGCTGCTTCAGGCTCAGTTGCCGGCCGCATTGCCGGAACTCGCGTTCGAGCGACTCGACGATCGCCCGTGGGAACGCGAGTGGCTGAAGGATTTCCGTCCGATGCGATTCGGACAACGCCTCTGGATCTGCCCGGACGGTCAGCGCCCTGACACAACCGCGTCTTGCGGCTCACAGCTCACAGCTCACAGCTCATCGCCCGTCTTCATCGACCTCGACCCCGGCCTCGCCTTCGGCACTGGCACTCATCC
This sequence comes from Povalibacter uvarum, assembly GCF_014202975.1. Lineage (GTDB taxonomy): Bacteria > Pseudomonadota > Gammaproteobacteria > Steroidobacterales > Steroidobacteraceae > Steroidobacter > Steroidobacter uvarum. Next base: position 230,817 of record NZ_JACHHZ010000004.1, on the reverse strand, counting down.
CACGACGGCGCTGTGCCTCACCTGGCTCGACGGCGCGGAACTGCATGGCAAGACGGTGATCGACTATGGCTGCGGCTCGGGGATTCTCGCCATCGGCGCGCTCAAGCTGGGCGCGGCATCGGCACTCGCAGTCGATATCGATCCGCAGGCGATCATCGCGACGAAAGAGAACGCTGCGCGCAACGATGTTGCCGATCGCATGGAGGCCTGCACGGTCGCCGAAATGGATGCGCGGCCCGCGGACGTGGTGCTGGCGAACATTCTCGCTGAGCCGCTCATGACGCTCGCCGCGGCGCTCGCGACGCTCGTGAAGCCCGGCGGCAGGATCGTGCTCTCAGGGTTGTTGACGGAACAAGCAACGCAAGTGGCGGCCCAGTACGCCACATGGTTTCATATCGCTCCCGTGAGCGTGCGCGATGGGTGGGCACGCATCGACGGGACCCGAAAGGAAACCGCTTGCTGACCCAGTGCCCCAGTTGCCAGACCACGTTTCGCATCACCAGCGAAATCCTGCGCGTCGCGCATGGTCAGGTGCGCTGCGGACGCTGCCATACCCAGTTCGATGCGCTCGAGCGGCTCGTCGAGGAACAGGACTACGAAGAGACGAGCTCCGGCCGGTTCGTGAAACCCACGCCGCCGACGCAGATCGAGGTCGAAGAGCCGCAGGAACAGGAAGACATCACGCTCGAAGGCCGCCACATCGAAATCACCGGCACCTATCGGGTCATGGACGATCCGGATCAGCCGGAGGTGCGCCAGGAAGTCACGGAGGAATGGGTCGAGATCGACGATCTGGACCACGAAGAGCGCGCGCCCGCCGATACGGACGGCATCGAAGTCGATGAAGGCGAGCTACGCGCCGAAGACGAGGCGATCTTCGAGCAGTCGCAGGAAATCATCGAAGACGAAGAATCCGAACACGACCGCTTCGCGCGCCGACTGGCGGATCAGCGCGACAGAACCGCGCAGGCCGAAGCATCCGAGGAAGAGCTCGAAGGCATCGCCCAGCGACGCGGGCCAGGCACGGCACTCGTGTGGAAGCTGCTCCCGGTACCGCTGGTACTGCTGCTCGTCGTGCAGATCATCAACCACTATCGCGCCGATCTTTCTCGTCATCCCGGCATCGGCTCCGCCGTCGTCAGCGTCTACAACGCGCTGGGCATCGAGCTGACCCCCGGCTGGGAGCTGCACTCTTACGAAATCAAGCAGTGGGGTGTCCTCTCCGATCCCACTCATCCGGGCACATTGAAGGTCCGCGCAAGCATCACGAATCGCGCGGGTTTCCCGCAGCCCTACCCGCTCCTCAAACTGGTGCTCGAGGATCGCTGGGGCGACCAGGTGCGCGCCCGCGAGTTCGAACCGGCGGAGTATCTCGACCCCGGCACTGCATCGAATCGCCTCCTCACGCCCAACGACCCCATCAACGCCACCATCGCGATCGTGGACCCGGGACCTGATGCGGAAGGGTTCCGTTTCGACGTGTGCCTGAAGGGGAAGGCGCCGGCGCCGGTGTGTGCTGGGGAGATACCACAGTAGGAGGGCTGGGAAGCTGCGAGCGACGAGCGGCGAGCCGGAACGGGGGCGCCTGACCGAACAGGCCTTGCCTCAAAGACAGGCCACCGCGGGTTCGATACCATCTTTTGTCTGGCCCACCGCTCGCAGCTCACCGCTCATAGCTTGTTTCCCCCCATGTTCCTCGGCCCCTACCAACTCCCCAACAACCTCGCTCTCGCCCCCATGGCCGGCGTGACCGATCTGCCGTTCCGGTTGTTGTGCCGACGCATGGGCGCGGGAATTGCTGCTGGAGAAATGCTCACTTGCGATGTGCGTTTGTGGCACACCGAGAAATCGCGTCGTCGCATGGACCACAGCGGCGAAGCGGAGCCGCGTGTCGTGCAGATCGCGGGCGGTGATCCGCAGATGATGGTCGAGGCTGCACAGCGCAACGTCGAAGCGGGCGCGCAGATCATCGATCTCAACATGGGCTGTCCCGCCAAGAAGGTGTGCAACAAGGCAGCGGGCTCCGCGCTGATGCGAGATGAAGTCCTCGTGCGACAGATCCTCGAAGCGGTTGTCAAGTCGGTAACAGTGCCGGTGACACTGAAGATGCGTACAGGATGGGACGCGACTCAGAAGAATGCTGTATCGATTGCGCGCATGGCGCAGGACATCGGCATTCAGGCACTTGCAGTGCACGGGCGCACGCGCGCGTGCATGTATCAGGGAAATGCCGAATACGAAACGATTCGCGCCGTCAAAGAAAGCGTTGCGATTCCCGTTTTTGCCAATGGCGACATCGACTCGCCGCACAAGGCGAAGTTTGTACTTGAACAAACCGGTGCAGATGGCTTGATGATCGGACGCAGCGCACAAGGACGTCCGTGGATCTTTCGCGAGATCGAGTCTTATCTGCGCGATGGAATCGTATTGCCCGAGCCTTCCATCACGGAAGTACGTGATATCATGCTCGCCCATTTGCGCGACCTGCATGCCTTCTATGGGGAAGACGCCGGAGTCCGGGTCGCGCGCAAACACATCGATTGGTATGCGAAGGGCCGCGCAACTGCGCACGCCTTGCGACATGCCTTGATGCAGGCGACAGACGCGCGATCACAACTCGATCAGGCCCGGGCGTACTTCGATGCGCTCGCGGATGCTGAGGGGAAACTGCTGAACGACGCGGCCTGACTCCTGCAGTTCCTGGAACGTACTGGCGGAGAGCCCATGGCCCCGAAGAAAAAAACGAGAGCTCGAAGAGAGCCCATTGCCAGACCCGCTTCGCGTGCCGTCCCCCTGCGCACGATGACCGCCGAAGCCCTGAATTCCTACTTCGAATCCCTGAACGGCCACAAGCCCGGCCAGCTCTACGATCTGGTCCTGCGTGAAGTCGAAGAACCGCTGTTCAAAGCCGTGCTCGATTACGCAGCAGGCAACCAGAGCCGCGCCGCGGATATTCTCGGCATCAATCGCGGGACGCTCAGGAAGAAGTTGAAGACTTACGGGCTTGCGAACTGAACGTTCGCGGGCCGTGACGATGATTCCATCCCGAAGCCGCGCTCGCTGCTGCGAGATTCTCCTTAGCCGTCACTGGTCACTCGTCACACGTCACCCTCAATGACAACTCCCATTCGCCGCGCCCTCCTCTCGGTCTCCAACAAAGATGGTCTCGTCGACTTCGCCCGGGCGCTGCATCGGCGCGGTGTGGTGATTCTCTCTACGGGAGGTACCGCTTCGCTGCTGGAGACGAACGGCGTGCCGGTGACTGAGGTTTCCGCGCACACCGGCTTTCCCGAGATCATGGATGGACGTGTCAAGACGCTGCATCCGAAGATTCATGGCGGACTGCTCGGCCGTCGCGGTGTCGACGAAGCAGTCATGCAAGCACACGGCATCGAAGCCATCGATCTGCTGGTCGTGAATCTCTATCCGTTCGCGGCCACGATCGCGAAACCCGACTGCACGTTCGAGGACGCAATCGAGAACATCGATATCGGCGGGCCGGCAATGGTTCGCGCCGCAGCCAAGAATCATGATCGCGTCGCAGTGGTCGTCGATCCGCTCGACTACGCCGCAATCACCGAAGAGATCTCCGCGAACGGCGGTGTCTCCGGGACGACTCGCAAGAAGCTCGCGGCCAAGGCGTTCGCTCACACAGCTACGTACGACTCGGCAGTCGCAAGCTATCTCGGCCGCGTCACGGAAAGCGCGTCGGCAGAATTCCCGCAGTCGCTCGCGCTGCATTTCCGCAAGCGCATGGATCTGCGTTACGGCGAGAATCCTCATCAGAGCGGTGCGTTCTACACAGTCGCTGACGCACAGGGCTCCAGCATCGGCAGCGCGACGCAGCTGCAGGGCAAGGTTCTCTCCTACAACAACATCGCCGACGGCGACACCGCCTTCGAATGCGTACGCCAGTTCGATGAGCCGGCTTGCGTCATCGTCAAACACGCGAACCCTTGTGGCGTCGCTATCGCAGCCGACACGCTCGCTGCGTACGACAAGGCATTCAAGACCGATCCGACTTCCGCGTTCGGCGGCATCATCGCGTTCAATCGTCCGCTGACGGCCACCACGGCTCGCGCCATCGTCGAACGCCAGTTCGTCGAACTGATCATCGCGCCTGAAGTGGAAGCCGAAGCGCTCGAGGTTTGCGCACGCAAGGAAAATGTCCGCGTGCTGTCGACCGGCGGCATGAAGCCGAGCAACATTCGCCACGAATACCGCAGCGTCAACGGCGGACTGCTCGTCCAGACGCGCGATGAAGGCATGATCACCAGGGCGGATCTGAAGATCGTGACGAAGCGGCAGCCCACGCCCGCGGAACTCGAAGACCTGCTGTTCGCCTGGCGCGTGTGCAAATACGTCAAGTCGAACGCCATCATTTACGCCAGGGATCGCCTCACGCTCGGCATCGGCGCAGGCCAGATGAGCCGCGTCGTTTCGAGCCGCATCGCAGCCATGAAGGCCAAGGACGAAGGCCTCGAAGTGGCCGGCGCCGTCATGGCCTCCGACGCCTTCTTCCCGTTCCGCGACGGCCTCGACGTCGCCGCCGAATTCGGCATCAAAGCCGTCATCCAGCCCGGCGGCTCGATGCGCGACAACGAAGTCATCGCCGCCGCCGACGAACACGGCATGGCGATGGTGCTGACGGGGATGAGGCACTTCCGACACTAGCGTCGGAGAGAAGCGGTTAGCGGTTGGCGGTTAGCGGTTAGTTCAGACCGGACCGGAAGGCGCTGCTGCACGAACCAGCTGATCGGTGATCCATCATGTGTCGATTCCGAACTAACCGCCAACCGCTAACCGCTAACCGCTTCAGGACTCGCATATGCGAGTCCTGATCATTGGTTCCGGCGGTCGCGAGCACGCGCTCGCGTGGAAGGTCGCTCAGGCTGCGCGAGTCGAACAGGTTTTCGTCGCGCCTGGCAATGCGGGCACTGCGACGGAGCCACGGGTTCGCAATGTCGAGATTGCGGTGGATGACATTCCAGCGCTCGTCGATTTCGCGAAGGCGGAGAACATCGATCTGACGATCGTCGGGCCGGAGGCGCCGCTGGTACTCGGTGTGACGGACGCGTTCGAATCCGCGGGCTTGAGGTGCTTCGGGCCACGCAAGATGGCTGCGAGGCTTGAAGGTTCGAAGGCGTTTACGAAGGACTTCCTGACGCGCCATCGCGTTCCCACTGCGGCATTCGCGACGTTTACGAAATCGAACTTCGATCCCGCGTGGGTGCGCGCGCAGCGTGCGCCGCTCGTTGTGAAGGCGGACGGGCTCGCGGCGGGCAAGGGTGTGATCATCTGCGCGACGACTGAAGAGGCCGTGCAGAGTGCCCAGGCGATGTTCGACGGGCAGTTCGGGACCGCCGGTGACAAAGTCGTCATCGAGGAATTCCTCGAAGGCGAGGAAGCCAGCTTCATCGCCATCGTGAGCGGCACCGACATTCTTCCGCTCGCGACCTCACAGGATCACAAGCGGCGCGACGACGGCGACCAGGGCCCCAACACGGGCGGCATGGGCGCGTACTCGCCCGCTCCCGTCGTCACGCCTGAAATCCACGCACGCGTCATGCGCGAAGTCATGGAGCCGACGGTGCGCGGCCTGGTGAGCGACGGCACGCCGTACTTCGGTTTTCTCTATGCGGGACTGATGATTGCGGCCGACGGCACGCCCAACGTGCTCGAGTTCAACTGCCGCTTCGGCGATCCTGAAACACAGCCGATCATGATGCGACTGAAATCGGATCTGACGGAGCTTTGCGAGGCAGCGCTGGATCAGCGACTGCGCCAAGTCGAAGCGTATTGGGACGATCGCGCAGCCGTTGGCGTTGTGCTCGCGGCTGGCGGCTACCCGGACACGATTCGCAAAGGCGATGTCATCAACGGCCTCGATGCCGCTGCATCACTGCCTGGCAAGGTTTTCCACGGCGGCACGAAGCTCGTCGGCAAAGATGTGACCACGAGCGGCGGTCGCGTTCTTTGCGCCGTGGGCCTCGGCAAGACTGTGTACGAATCGCAGCAAGCTGCTTACGCGCTGGCCGATCGCATTCACTGGGATGGGATTCAGTATCGCCGCGACATCGGCTATCGGGCGATCGAGAGGGAGAAGGCCGGGAGCTAGTGCCCTTCGTCATTCCCGCGCAAGCGGGAATCCATCTTTCCATCGGATGGACTCCCGCTTTCGCGGGAGTGACGGAAGGAACTCACCGATCCTTGACGTCGACTTCGAAACTCACGGCGACCTCATCGCCGTTCGGCAGCTCGAACGATTTCTCGAGCCCATCTCGACTCGGCAGAGACTCAGAGAGCCCTTGGAGCTCCGCGCGGGGAATCGCGATCCACAGTCCCGTCGGATCGCTGTCGAGCGTCCAGTCGCCGACGGCAGCGGGACGAACATTCACTCGAAAGACGTGATTGCGCGGCAGCGCCACTTCCAGAGTGACTGCGCGCGATGAGAGCAGCGTCTGCAGTTCCACCTTGCTCGCCCTGACGCGGATCGAACCTTCTGCGAGCCTGACGTTCATCGCACCCCCGGCAGTGGCTTCGCGGATCTGACTGTGGTCCGGCTGAAGCCGGACCCACGAAGGAGACTCCGACTATCCGCCATCCGCTATCCGCTATCTACTTCTCCTTAGTCGTCATCGACGACGATCACCGCCGCGCGCGACAGCTCACCCAGTTCCGTCGTGTCATCAGCCGGGCTGATCTCCGCGAGAAACAGCTCCGTGCTTTCCTTGAGCGAGTCGGAAACGAGCGGCACGATCAGCGCCACCGAATTGGCGCCCGCGGGAATCGTCTCCACACCCGGACCGATCGCGGCGAAATCGCTGCCGGCCTCGGCCGAGTTCGGCATCAGCTTCCAATGGAATGTCACGGCGTTACGCGAACTGCCGGACCTTCGCACAGTGAGCTTCACCGAGCCGTCGCTCTCCGTGGCGACGAACGTATCCTTGTCGAATGAAATGCGAGCAACGCCGCCGCCTGCAGGCTTGGCGGCAGCTGGCGCTTGCCGCTCCGCTGCAGCGACCTGTGGCTGCGCCTTGGCGGGCTCGGGTTGAGCAGCTGCGGGTGGCGGTGCAGCCGCCACGGCCGGCGTCTGCTGCTGCACAGGAGGAGGCTCTGTTGCGACCGTCTGAGGCGCGATGTCGGCCTGTGGCAGCTCCGGTGACGTTACAACTGCTTCCGGCTGCTGCGCTCTCGTTGCTGGCAGCTCGAAATTCAGTTGGTCGCGGAACGCAAGAAAAGCAGCGCCCGCGGCGACCAGCACGAGGAGTGCGATGGAGAACTTGCCGAATGTCCCGAAGCGGCGTGGCGCGTCCCCGGCCACGATGTCCTGCGGCGGAGCGAGGCGCTGCGTGATATCAGCGCATCCCAGGCCCGCGACCAGTTCGACGACGTCGATCTTGCGATCGGCCCTCGACCAGCGCAGTGCCGCCTGCAACGCACTCCATTGCTTGCCTGTGAGTCCCGGGATCTTCTGCGGCGCACGTCCATGCGCTCGCGCCAGCGGCGCTGAGCGACCGCCATAAGGATGCTGGCCGGACAGTAGTTCGTACGCGATGCAGGCCAGGCTGTAGACGTCGTCCGCCGGATCCGGCGATTCACCGTTCACCCGCTCTTCGCTCGCGTACGCGAGATTGACGCCGGGCTTGCCGCCGAGCGCTGGATCTCCGATCCACGGCTCGAAGCGCTGCGGATCGGCGTGCGTGCGTCGCACGAATCCGATGTCCATCACTTTCACTTCGCCGTTGGTGGCGATCATCACGTTGCCGGGCCGCAGGTCCGAATGAACGACGCCGCGTCGATGCGCATGCGAAAGACCCGCGCCGATGCTGCCGATGATGGCGAGCGCGCGATCGCGCTGCATCGGCTCGCGACGCAGGCGATGCAGGATGTCCGACAGCAGCTCGCCATCGAGGAACTCCATCACGAGGAAGTAAGTCCCGCCGTCGCGATCGAGGTCGAACACGTTGACGATGTTCGGGTGCGACAACGACTGCGCCTGATGGAACTGCCGCTCGAGCTCCGCGAGCGCATCGGGACTGTCGCGATAGTTGAGCTTGAGAACACGCAGCGCGACGCAACGCGAAGAAGGCTCGAGATGAGTGCGATGACGATCGAGCGCCTTGTAGACCGTGCCGTTGGGACCACGACCCAGGATCGTCAGGAGCTCGTAGCGATCGCGCAGGATGCTGCTGGCTGCCGTGCCGTCGGTGGCATGCGTACGCCGCGGAATTTCTGGCGGTGGCGGCCGCGTCGGCAGATCCATATCGCGGCGGAACTGGACCGGATCGACGAACGACTGCTCCGCCTTGCCTCCCGGCGTATCGCGTTCGGCCGCAAGCCTGCGCCAGCGGGTGCCGGTGGTGTCACCGCTGGCCGTTTCGACCTGATCGGAGGGAGGCGCCTCGGGCTCCTCCTCGGACTGGTTGACGACACCGAAGACGAGTTGAGCGATATCGCTCTTCAGGGAACGCGCGAGGGCTGCATCGACGCGCCCGCGCCGCTGGTACTGATCCAGCAGCGCCAGGGCATCCCAGGGCGCCTCGGGGTTGCTGCGGCAGATGTCGAGGAAGGAGGACTGCATGCGCGCACGGTCGCACCGTCCGGCTGTGTAATCGTCCAGCCAGACCGCAAGGTCGCCGCGGGCATCCGCAGCATCATCCTCAGGGCCTTCTCTCATCGACACGCTCATTTTGGACAGTCTATGCATCGGGCCGCCGCTGAAACACTGTCGCCCCGCCACGACTGTCCCTGACGAAAGGAATGTTCTTCGCTAGCCGAGCCCCTTCTGCATCCGGTAATCGTCCATGACGAATCCGCCCCCGATATCCATCACGATCGGCTCGGCGACCTCGAATCCCAGGCGCTCGTACGCCTGAACCGAGGGATTTCCCTTGTTCACTGTCAGCCATAACCGAGTCAGACCCCGTTCACGCGCCCATTCCTCGATGAACGTCATGATGGCGCGGCCGGTTCCGGTCCCGCGCTGGGCCTTCAGCAGGTAAAGCTTGCTGATGAACACGCTGCCGGCCGGTTCTTCCCGGATGGCGGTGTAGCCGACGGGCTCAGCTCCGTCGACGACGAGAAAATAGTGATATCCGGCCTGTACTTGCTCGTACATGGCCGCCTGGCTCTGGAACCGCTCCACCATGTAATCGACCTGAGCACGGCCGATCAGGGGAACGTAGTACTCGTACCAGATCTCGCGGGCCAGGCCCGCTATGACGGCGATTTCGGCCTCTGTACGGGCCGGTTGAAACGATGGCATCACCCAAGGCTACCGGCTGAACCTGGGTACTGCCACCTGCCCGCAGTACCTAAGTCGTCGTGGAATCGAGTTGTTCTCGGAGCTTTTTCTCATCCAGCGCCCGACACCACTTGGCCACGACGACCGTAGCGACGCCGTTGCCCACCAGGTTCGTCAGCGCCCGCGCCTCGGACATGAAACGGTCGATGCCAAGGATAAGGGCCAGCGCGGTGACCGGCAGTGTACCGACGGCCGATAGAGTGGCCGCGAGCACGATGAACCCCGACCCGGTAACGCCTGCCGCTCCCTTGGAAGTCAGGAGCAGCACCGCGAGCAGGGTCAGTTGGTCCGCGAAGGTCATGGGTGTATTCGTCGCCTGCGCGATGAAGACGGCAGCCATCGTGAGATAGATCGAAGTGCCGTCGAGGTTGAACGAATACCCGGTCGGGATGACGAGACCGACGACGGGCTTCGAGCAACCCGCGGTTTCCATCTTGCTCATCATTCGCGGCAGCACCGACTCGGACGATGAAGTGCCGAGCACGATGAACAGCTCCTCCCGGATGTACTTCACGAACTTCCAGATGCTGAAGCCGTGCAGCCGCGTGACCGCGCCGAGCACCACGAAGATGAAGAGCAGACAGGTTGCGTAGAAGCAGAGCATGAGCCACGCGAGTTCACGCAGCTTGCCGATGCCATACGCGCCGATCGTGAAAGCCATCGCGCCGAACGCGCCGATCGGGGCGAGCCGCATGATCATGCCGATGATCCGGAACAGCACGAGCGATGCGCTGTCGATGAAGTCGTACACGATCCGGGCGCGTGCGCCCACCATGTGCAGCGCGAAGCCGAACAGCAAAGCGAACAGCAGGATCTGGAGAATCTCGCCTTTCGCGAAAGCATCGAAAACGGTCGTCGGAATCACGTGCAGCAGGAAGTCGATCACGCTCTGCTCTTCCGCCGCGTGCGCATAGCCCTCGATCTTGCTGGCATCGAGGGTGGCGACATCGATGTTCATGCCTGCGCCGGGCTTCACGAGGTTCACCACGACGAGGCCGATGACGAGCGCGACCGTGCTCATGATCTCGAAGTAGAGCAGCGCCAGCACGCCGGTCTTGCCGACGGACTTCATGCTCTCCATACCCGCGATGCCGGAGACGACGGTGCAGAAGATGATCGGCCCGATCATCATCTTCACGAGCTTGATGAATCCGTCGCCGAGCGGCTTCATCTTCGCGCCGAGCTCCGGCGCGTAGTGACCCAGCGCCACGCCGATCACGATCGCGACGAGCACCTGGAAATAGAGCGAGCGATAGAAGGGTTGGGGAGCGGCGCCGTCGTTCGTCATGGCCATGGCGGTCGTTGTTGTGCGGCTGGCGACAGGCTACAGGCGGCACCCGCAGTTGCAAGCGGCAAACGCGCGGCCCGTGTGAAGAAACGGGAAGTCTGTCGATGGTCGTACGCGGATTCCGCGCCGCGAACGGGTCAGGCGGCGGGCGCAGCGAACCTGGCGCCGTTGCCGGTGCCCGGTGTGCCGTTCACCCAGATGCGGCCTTCACGCGCATGCAGACGAACGATGAGGCCGAGGGGGCGGACGCTTTCCTTGCATTCGACCGGCAGACGGCCGTCCCCGAAATAGGCCTTGGCGAGGTCGAGCACCGTCGCGGCTGGACCCGCCATCGCCGGCGTGTCGGGCGTGTGTCCGAAGATGCTGACACGCCAGCTCTGCTTGCGGCCGCCCGCTGAACGCAGCTCCTTGCAGAAGCGATCCATCAGCAGCAGACCGGAGCTCAGAGTGTTGTCGGTGAGATCGAGCGGCTGATCGTTGTTGGTCGCGACGTAGCGCAGATGCAGCAGGCCCGCCACGGGCTGCGTATCGTCGTAGACGCAAATCGCAAGCGCAGCCGTCAGCTCCGCGACCAGCAACTGCTCATCGCGCGAGACTTGGTAGGCGTCGGGTTGAACGAGGATTTCCGGACCGGATGCGGACATTCACACTCTCTCGCAAAACGCGGTAGCGCGTTCGCCCCGGCATATTGCCGGGTCGGAAGCGGGTCACGTTGAGGAGTACATCACGGAAATGGCCGGCCTTAAGGACCGTTCGTCGGGCCGACTGACGCGTTTGGTTGGAAAGTGTCATTGGATGGCGACGCGGAAGGCGATCCGGCGGTCGGATGGATTCCCGCTTTCGCGGGAATGACTCACCTACCTGCTTCTGGCGAGCCGGCCAGCCGGCTTCACTTGATCACTTCCTTCTCTTTTCTCGCCCCGCCGAAAGTCGTCGATGCGGTGGCGATGAAGACTTCGCGCAGGAAGAACAGCAGCGCGGCCGCGAGACTCAGCAGCGCGACGACGAATGCCACGGCGATCGGCGTCGCCAGATCGACTCGCAGCGATGAGCTCACGAACAGCGCGGCCACCACCAGCGAGACCAGGAGCGAACACAGGACGCACAGGGCGATGGCGCGATTGATCAGCGTCGCGCGACGCGACAGCACCCTCAGCCGGGCATGAAGCTCTGCCGCCAGCTCGGGACCCGCTGTCTCGAGGCGCTCTTCCATCAGTCGCGCCCGGTCGATGATGCGACCGATGCGAGATGCCAGCACGTTCAGCGTGGCAGCGACGCCGGCCAGCAGGAACACCGGTGCGACAGCGAGCTGGATGACCTGGGCCAGACTGGCGACGTGGGAGGCAGAGTCCATGGGGATCACGATATCGCTTGGCGGCCGTCAGGCCCCTTCCTCATCTGGCGGGTTGTTGAGAGGCATTGTGCCCGCCCCGGGGGCTGCGAGCTATGAGCTGTGAGCTATGAGCCGGAATCGGATGCCGGAGTTACCCGCAACCGCCATCCCCGCTCATCGCTCATCCGTTGCAACCCCGGAGCCTCCTGCCGCGTCCAAAGGTCATTGCAACGCCAAAGGCACGTGACCCCGAAGGAGACCCCATGAAGAAGTGCTGGTATGCCCTGCTGCTCATCCCGTTGATGGCGTTCGCCGAGGGGGACATCTCGAAGGTCAACAGCTCGATCCGCGTCGATGCGGGCGAGGTCGCGGGCGATGTCAGCTCGGTCAATGGCTCGATCACGATCGAGGACGGGGCGACCACCCAGGACGTGGAAACGGTGAACGGCTCGATCACGATCGAAGACCGCGTCAGCGTGCGCGCAGTCGATACCGTCAACGGCGGCATCCGCATCGGAGATGAGGTCAAGGCCGAATCCGTCGAAACGGTCAACGGCAAGGTACGTTTCGGCTCAGGGGCACAGGTTGCCCAGGGCGTCTCCACCGTGAACGGTTCGATCGAGGTCGCCAAAGGCGGTGACGTCCGCGGCAAGGTCGAAACCGTGAACGGCAGCATCAGCCTCGAAGCAGCGCAGGTCGGCGGCGGCCTGAAGACGACCAACGGCAATATCACGATCGGGGCGAACTCTCGGGTCGATGGCGGCATCCTCGTGGAAAAGCCCCGCGGCAACTGGTTCAACAGCCATCGCAAGCGCCCCACCATCACGATCGGCCCGGACGCGGTCGTCAACGGCACGCTGAAGTTCGAACAGGACGTCGATCTGTTCGTCAGCAATCGCGCGAAGATCGGCCCGGTCAGCGGTGCCACGGCGATCATGTTCGCCGGCGACGAGCCGTCGAGTGCGGATCGGGAGAAGGTGGAGAAATGACGAGGAGAGCCTGCTAGCGGGTAGCCGGCTAGCAGGTAGCCAGAGCGTCCGGCTTCGCCGGACATGAAAGGGGATGCTTCGCATGACGTCCGGCTGAAGCCGGACCCACAAAAGGATGCAGGCGCAGCGGACCCGTTGAGACCACCTCAGCCGGACGTCATGCCGAAGAGCATCTTCACGGCGCGCGCGCCGTTCTGTCACTGCGACGCGCCGTACAGCGCAAACGTCCCCAGCCAGTGACTCCCGACGTAGTGTTCACTCGTCACGGCACCGAGCGACACATCACGATGCCTGCCCGCAGCCGCACGCAGCGCAGGAATTCGCGAATCCTTCCCCGGCAGCCCGCGCACAACACCTTCCAGCATCCACGCGCGGCTGAGATTCAAGCCATCGAGATGCGCGAGCTTGGGGTCGCTGCGATCGGTAATCTCGGCGGGAGGCAGCCAGTCGGCAGAGCCTTTGCGGTCGATGGTCGGCAGAAATGCATCGAGCCATTTCGCGAACGCCGCTGGCTCGAGCACGCGGCGAACGAAATCCGCTTCGGCAAGACAGGGCGACAGGAAATCCTGGCCCGACGGCTCGTACGAGAGCGGGCAATTGCGATCATTCAGATAGAACTGCCGCGCCTTTTCCCTCAGAAGCTGCTGCATTTCGCTGTTGCCGCTGATTCTCGCCCAGTCCCAGACGAGGCCGAATGCGAACGCGGTCTGATCATGTTCGCCGACACGAATGGGATACCGCAGCTTCGGCAACCAGCCGTTCAATCGTGAAACCGCCTCGGCTTCGAGCGGAGCGAGCACAGCGGCCCATTCACGGCCTTGCGGGCTGTTCCAGCCACGCAGTTCGGCCGCGAGCTGCAGCAGCCAGGCGAGGCCGTAGGGACGCTCGAAGGAAGCGCGTCCGTCCGTCTTCAGGTACGCGACTTCGACCGCGATGTTCTGCGCCGTAAGGCTCTTCGCCAACGCCGATCGTGCCTTCGCTGCCGTGTCGCTGTCGGGGAACGATCGTGCGACGCGCGCCAGAAGCCAATGTGCGTGCACTGACGAATGCCAGTCATAGCAGCCGTAGAACGCCGGCGTCAGCAACCGGGGCGGCTTCGCATCCGCATCGCTGGCGAGCACGTGCGCGATCTTGTTCGGGTATTCCTTGTGGACGCAGTCGAGCGCGAGCGTTGCAAATCGCTGCGCCGCCGGCAGATCCAGCGACGACGCCGATGAAACGGCGGGACTGGCAAGCGCAATCAACAGAACGACAGCGATCCGCATGAAGAGCACCCCTTCAGACAAGTCAGTCGGCGGCCGCCGGCCGCGGCAGGACCCAGAGCGTACCCGCTTCGGCCGAGGACACCCACACCGCATCCGCAGCGACACTCACTGAACCACCGCCGCCAGTACCATAGCGCGCAACGATGCGATTGAGCTTTGGATGGATCACCGACAACGTCCTGGAGCCGCGAACCCAGACTCGTCCACCGCCTGCGTCGATGTCGCTGCCTGTCCCCGATGCGTCCGTTTCGATCGTCGCGGCCACAGCGTTGATGTCGGGATCGATCCGGGTGACGGATCCGTCACCTCGATCGAGGATCCAGACCGCGCCCTCGCCTGTCGCCAGCGGCCCCGGCGATGGACCGACAGCGATCGTGGCGACGACACGATTCGTCCGCGGATTGATGCGTTGAACGGTGTTGGCGCGCGAGTTGGTGATCCACAGCGAACCGAAGCCGAAGGCGGCGGCGAATGAATCCGTCGCGACTGCAATTCGTGCGCTGACGGCGTTCGTGCGTGGATCGACCCTAACGAGTTCGCCGGCCGCATCACTCAGCACCCACACACTGCCGGCACCTGTCGCCAGCCGCAGCAACCCACTGGAATCCGCAAGTCCGGTGCGAATCAGAGCGACGCGATTCCCGTCGAAACGATTGATGCGATGAATCGCGCGCTCTTTGCAATCAGCAATCCAGACAGCGTTGAAATCCACTGCGGCAACGCCGCAGGGCGCATCGGGCGTCGCACTGACGACCGGATCTGATTCGCCACGCACGAACTTGTCGATCCGGCCATTGCTGGCGATCCAGACACCGTCGGCATCGGCGGCCAGCAAACCGGCGGTGTCATCGATGCGCACGGCCTCGATCGCATACCGCTCGATCGGCTCCACCTCGTCGGCCGAAAAGCACGTCGCCGAATACAGGAGGGCAAGGCACAGTGCGCGCATTGCGGCATGGTGCGGCAGGCCCGGCGATATCACCAGCCGATCATGCTCAATGCTGGCTCCGCACTGATCAGATTGCATCGGAGCGCTCCGGCAGGCGTAGACTCGCCACATCACCGGAGGACCTATGCCTCTTCGCTCAGCAGCCGCACGCAGCGTCGCAGTCGCGACCGCGCTGCTTTGCTGCATGGGTTCGCGGGCCGAAGCGCCGGTGGATCTGACGCAGGCGGTCGACGCCATCTGGCGGGTGCGCAGCGTGACCTTTCATTTCCAGAGTCCCACGACCTTCTACTACTGCGACATCCTGCAACAACGCGTTGCGGACATCATGCGGGCCGTCGGTGCGGCCGATCCGATGGATGTCCGGGCGAAGTGTTCTGTCGGCGCGCTGATCAACGACACCAGCGTCCGTATCGTCGCGGGTGTGCCTATCGAAGCGACCGAGGAGAACGTCGAAACCGAGACGACGTTCGATACCCGGACGGAACTGGTGGCGCAGACGCGGAACTGGAAACTTCCCACTCCCGAAACCGTTCGCCGGTTCCGTGCGATCCGGACCGACGTCTCGTTTGCACGTCTCGAACGCCTGCACCTGTCCCCGAACGATTGCGATCTGCTGGCCGCGATGGGTGAGCAGGTGTTCCCGACCTTCGGCATCACGACCAAAGCAACGATCTACTGCACCCCCGGGTCGCGCCCGCTCGGCAGCCCCGGACTCACCGTCGAAGCGCTGATGCCCATCACGCCGCTGCCGATCGCCGCCGCGGGCGATTAGCCACGCCCTGTCGTGCGTTTGCGCCGAACCATCGGATATCCCTGCCGGACGTCCGCGAAAAAACCTATTGCCTGAGCCGGTGCGCTGCCTGTCAGCTTGAGGGCACGATTGCATAGGGAGATCCTCGCTTGGCCAGCGCCAGCGCCGACTTTCTGCCGGGACCGACAGCGGGACGCACGTGGCTGATCACGGGCGCCACGGGGTTCATCGGCAGCCATCTCGTGAAGCCGCTGCTGCGACGCGGCGATCGGATGATCGCGCTCGTGCGCGATCCGAAGCGCGCGCAACGCAGGCTGAACGCGAAAGTCAGGATCGTTCGATCGCTGGATGAGCTGCCCGATCAGGCTTCGATCGACGGCATCGTGAACCTTGCCGGCGAGCCCATCTTCGGCATGCCCTGGACCGAATCCCGCCGCAAGCGGCTGCTTGCCAGCCGCATCGACACGACTCGCGCCGTGGTCGCGCTCTGCAACCGGCTGCAACACAAGCCCACCGTCCTCATCAACGGATCGGCGATCGGCTACTACGGCGTTCACGGCGACGAAACGATCGACGAGACCACGCCACCGCAAAGCATGTTTCAGAGCGCGCTGTGCAGCGAATGGGAATCGGCAGCTGCGGCTGCGAGCGCGAGCGGCGTGCGTGTCGCATGCCTGCGCACCGGCGTCGTGCTGAGCGGTGATGGCGGAGCACTGCCGCGTCTTGCACGCCCGGTACGATGGTACGCAGGTGTAGTGCCCGGCACAGGCACTCACTGGCTCAGCTGGATCCACATCGACGACCTGATTCGCATGCTGCTCCTCGCGCTCGACAACGGCCGATACACCGGCGCGATCAATGCGACTGCACCCGAGCCGCTGCGCTATCGCGATTTCTACAGTCTTCTCGGCGATGCATTGCATCGCCCGATCTGGATGCACGTTCCCGCTTCCGTCGTGAAAGCCGGCCTCGGCGAAATGGCCCAGCTGCTCATCGAAGGGCAGCGAGTGATTCCGCGCCGCGCACAGGAACTCGGTTTCGAGTTCCGTTACACGACTGCGGCACGCGCGCTGCGCGCGATCTACGGAACGGCGCACTGACGCGCGGTCGTCCCAGGCAGACCCACCCTGTCGAAAGTCGGTGACGGTGTATCGCGGTGCGCGCGACACAACTGCTCCTGTGTGCGTCGGCAGGCCGGGTGCACACTTGGGCCACGTTGGTCATTCACGCGCAAGCGGGAATCCATCTTCAGCTACCGAATGGACTCCCGCCTTCGCGGGAGTGACGGCACCTCACAATGAAATTACTCCTCGATGACGCGGCCAAACGCGCGATCCGCTATCTCGAATCGCTGCCGGATCTCCCAGTGCAGGCGCCGCCTGCGGCTGTCGAACGATTGGCGCTGCTCGACGAGCCGCTTCCTGTCGCCACATCGGATCCGGCTGCTGTGCTCGCACGACTGGACGAACTGATCACGCCCGCAACGATGGCAATGGCGGGTCCTCGATTTTTCGGATTCGTGATCGGCGGATCGCTGCCGGTCACGGTCGCGGCGAACTGGCTGGCTGCTGCGTGGGATCAGAACGCGAGCATGGCTTCGCCGACCCCCGGCGTTGCCCGACTCGAAGAAGTAGCTGCTCGCTGGCTCCTCGATGTGCTCGCTCTACCTGCGGAAAGCGCCGTCGGCTTCGTCACCGGCGCGACGGTCGCCAACTTCACTGCGCTCGCCGCTGCACGCAACGCTGTACTGAAACGTATCGGATGGGCTGTCGAAGCAGACGGCCTCTTCGGTGCGCCGCCGATCCAGGTGGTCGTGGGCGATGAAGGTCATCCCACATTGCTCAAGTCGCTGGGAATGCTGGGACTCGGACGCTCGCGGCTCGTGCGCGTTCCGGTCGATCGGCAAGGGCGGATGCGCGCGCATCGCCTGCCGAAATTCTCCGGCCCCACGATCCTGTGTCTGCAGGCGGGCAACGTGAACAGCGGTGCGTTCGATTCGTTCGCGGAGATCTGCCCGATCGCGCGCGAAGCGGGCGCCTGGATTCACGTCGATGGTGCATTCGGTCTGTGGGCACGCGCGGTCCCTTCTCTCGCGCCGCTCGCTCGCGGCCTGGAACTCGCGGACTCGTGGGCCACGGATGCGCACAAGTGGCTCAACGTTCCTTACGACAGCGGCATCGCTTTCGTACGCGACGCGGATGCACTGCGAGCCGCAATGTCGATCACAGCGGAGTACCTGCCAACGACGGGCACGCGGCGAAATCCGTGCGACTACACGCCGGAGCTTTCACGCCGCGCACGCGGCATTGAAATCTGGGCCGCCCTGCGACAGCTCGGACGCGAAGGACTGGTCGAAATGATCGAACGCAACTGTCGCCAGGCGCGGCGCTTCGCCGAGCGCCTGGCAGCCGCCGGCCACGAAATCCTCAACGAGGTCGTACTGAACCAGGTCGTGGTGAAATTCGGCGACGATGCCGCGACCCGCCGCGCGATCGATGCGATCCAGAAGGACGGCACGTGCTGGGCGGGTGTCACGGTGTGGCAGGGCTCTACTGCCATGCGCATCAGCGTCTCGTCGTGGGCGACGACGGATGAAGATGTCGAGCGCAGTGCGGACGCGATGATTCGTTGTGCCCGACTAGCCTGAAGAACAGAGTTGAAGAGCAGAGCTTCACACGGAGTTCACGCAGAGCACGGAGTACGAAAACAAAGAAGCCGCGGGACAGACGGATCGACTTCTGCTCCGCGGACTGCGTGAACTCCGTGTGAAATCTTCATTTCATCAGTACGAGCTCTTCGGCCATCGTCGGATGAATCGCCACGCACTCGTCGAGCTGCGATTTACGCAGGCCTGCTTTCACGGCCACGGCCATGACTTGCAGGATCTCCGGGGCTTCCGGGCCAATCATGTGGGCGCCGACGATCTTGTCGTTCGCTGCATCGACGACGATCTTGTAGAGCGCACGCTCGTCTCGGCCCGCGAGCACGTGCTTCATCGGCCTAAAATCCGCCGTGTAGACCTTGATGTCCCCGAGTGCGTTGCGCGCTTGCGCTTCCGTCATGCCGACACCGGCCAGCGGCGGGTGACTGAACACTGCTGAAGGAATGCAGCTGTAATCGAGCTGCACGGGCTTCTTGCCGAAAACGGTATCAGCGAACGCGTGGCCCTCTCGAATGGCGACTGGTGTGAGCTGCACGCGATTCGTTACGTCCCCGACCGCGTAGATCGACGGGCAACTGGTTCGATTCCCGGCGTCGACGCGGATGCCGCCTTTGTCGTCCAGTGCGACACCCGCGGACTCCAGGCCAAGGCCTTTGGTATTGGGCACGCGTCCCGTGGCGAACATCACCGCGT
The DNA here is from genome assembly GCF_014202975.1 of Povalibacter uvarum. Taxonomy (GTDB): domain Bacteria; phylum Pseudomonadota; class Gammaproteobacteria; order Steroidobacterales; family Steroidobacteraceae; genus Steroidobacter; species Steroidobacter uvarum. The sequence continues at coordinate 211,580 of NZ_JACHHZ010000004.1, read as the reverse complement.
CGCAACTCAGCGTGACGCCGCCGCTCAGCGCCACCGCCAGTTCGCCGTCAGCCCGCTTGTCGATCCGCTCGACCGCGGTGTTGAGCGTGAACTGGATGCCTTTCGCCATCGAGATCTGCACGAGACGATCGCGGATCTGCTGATCGTAGCCGCGCAGTACCTGGTCCGAGCGGTTGAGCAATGTCACCTGCGACCCGAGCTCGTTGAAGATGCCCGCGAACTCGTTCGCGATGTAGCCGCCGCCGACGATCGCGATGCGCTTCGGCAGCTTCTCGAGATGGAAGGCCTCGTTGGACGTGATCGAATGTTCGCGTCCGGGAATCCGCGGCACATCCGGATGCGCTCCCGTCGCCACGAGAATGACCCCGGCGCTGTACGTGCGCTCGCCGATGCGCACATCGTGCGGACCCTCGATCACCGCACGTCCTTCCAGGATCTTCACGCCGTGATTCGTCAGCGTCTGCGTGTAGAGCCCGCTCAGTCGCGTCACTTCCGCGAGCACATTGTCGCGCAGCGTCGGCCACTCGAACTTCTTCCCGTCGATGTGCCAGCCGAATCGCACGGCGTCCTCGAGGTCCTCGGCGAAATGCGCGCCGTAAACGAGGAACTTCTTCGGCACGCAGCCCCGGATCACGCATGTACCGCCGATCCGGTATTCCTCCACGATGGCGACTTTCGCGCCGTACCCGGATGCGATGCGCGCTGCCCGCACGCCGCCCGAGCCGGCGCCGATGACGAGGAGATCGAAGTCGTAGGACATGTTGACGGTTGACGGTTGACGGTTGACGGCGAATAAGAGAAACCTGTGCTTCTGACTGTCAACCGTCAACTGCCAACCGTCAACCCACCCATGACCGACCTCACTTCCGTCGTCCTGACCCTGTTCCTGATCATGGATCCGCTCGGGAACATCCCGATCTTCCTGTCGATCCTGAAGGACGTGTCACCCGCGCGACGGCGCCAGATCCTCCTGCGGGAAGTGCTGATCGCATACGTCGTGCTGCTGGTGTTCCTGTTCCTGGGTCAGTACATCCTGCAGGTGCTCCACCTGGAACAGGAGACGATCAGCATCGCGGGCGGCATCGTGCTGTTCCTGATCGCACTGCGCATGATCTTTCCGTCTCACGGCGGCTTCGCCGCGGACACACCGGAGGGCGAACCCTTCATCGTGCCTCTCGCGATCCCGCTGATCGCCGGACCTTCGACGCTCGCAATGCTGATGCTGCTGCAGCGCTCGGAATCAGGCGCCAGCCCGTGGGAGTTGTGGGTAGCGGTGACGATCGCCTGGGCACTGACCGCAGCGATCCTGCTCGCAGCACCATTCTTCTACCGCGTCCTGCATCAACGCGGCCTGATCGCGATGGAACGACTGATGGGGATGCTGCTGGTGATGATCAGCGTGCAGATGTTGATGAATGGGATCAGGGCCGGATGAGCTGAGCGACGAGCGATGAGCTAGAAGCAGAATCTCAACCTAAATCGTTCTCTGGCTCATCGCTCGTCGCTCGCAGCTCATCGCTCGCCTTCTCACATCCCGTGCGGCTCAATCCACCCCAGCTGCCAACTCAGCAACAGCAGCAGAAACAGCCCCACCGACAACGCCACCCTCACCGTCAGCGCACGTACCATTTTCGTCGATGTCGTCGGTCCTCCCGACATGGCGAAGAGCGCCTGTCCCATGCTTATGATGATGGCGCCGAGCGCCAGAATGACGAAGATCTTCATGGGTTCACTCCCGTCGCGCGGGCTTTTTCGGCGGCTTCCTCGCGACGTATGGTTATCACCAGCATTCCGATCGCGGCGCTGATCATCAGCAGCAGCGCGACCATCAGGAACATCAGGCCGCCGGCCAGCCGGTACCCCTCGTAAATGCCGCCCAGGACGCCCAGCGGGGTCGTCACCAGCAGCAGTGGTTTCGCTATCCTCATGGCCTTCCTCCGATTGCCGACAGGCTACGACTGGCTGTGCAACGGAAACAGATTCAGATCGACCCACGAAAACCGGATCAGATCCCCACCGACCCGATTGACCCATGAAGCGCTACGAGCGATATGCAGCCGAGATTGCGGAGATGATCGACAAGGGCGTGCTGCGACCGGGAGAGCGGCTGCCGTCGGTGCGCCACGCAAGCACCCAGCGCCGCATCAGTCCGGCGACCGTCTTCGAGGCCTACTACCTGCTCGAAGCGCGCGGGCTCATTCATGCCCGGGCACGATCCGGCTATTACGTAAGCGAGCGGCTGCAGTCGCGGGCACCGCAGACATCTAGGCCGAAACAGCGGTCGGCTGCCGTCGCCATCAGCGATCTCGTGTTCGACGTTCTCGGTTCGACTCGCGACCGCAATGTCGTGCCGATCGGCTCGGCCTTTCCGAGTGCGGCGCTCTCTCCGCTGCAGACCCTGGCGCGACATCTGTCTCACGGCATGCGCGCGCTCGATCCGAAACGGATCGTCGACGACCTGCCGCCCGGCAACGAACGATTGCGACGACAGATCGCCCGTCGCTATGCCATCGACGAAATGCGCATCGATCCGGCGGAAATCATCGTGACCAACGGCGCACTGGAAGCGCTCAATCTCTGCCTGTCCGCGGCGACTCGTCCCGGCGATACGGTCGCGGTCGAATCGCCGACGTTCTACGCGGCGCTGCAAGCGCTCGAGCGCCTCAGTCTCAAGGCGGTCGAGATCGCCACGCATCCTCGCGATGGCATCGATCTCGATGCCCTGGAAACCGCGCTGCGACGAGCGAACGTCAAAGCCTGCTGGCTGATGCCGAATTTCCAGAACCCGCTCGGCAGCCTGATGCCTGACGACAAGAAGCAATCGCTCGTGGCGCTGCTCGCGAAGCACGAAGTGCCGCTCATCGAAGACGACGTCTATGCCGAGCTGTACTTCGGCCCTCGCCGACCGCTGCCGGCGAAGGCATTCGATCGCAAGGGACTCGTCATGCACTGCTCCTCGTTCTCGAAATGCCTGGCTCCGGGCTATCGGGTCGGCTGGGCCGCGGCCGGACAATTCTCGAAACAGGTCGAGCGGATGAAGCTCATGACGACGTTGTCGGCAGCGATTCCCTCGCAGCAGGCGCTCTCGGGCTATCTCGATCAGGGTGGGTACGACCGGCATCTGCGCAAACTGCGACGAGTGCTGGCGGCACAACGCGACGTCGCGATGAAGCAGGTCGCGGAATACTTCCCGGAAGGGACCCGCGTGACGCGGCCGGAAGGCGGTTACTTTCTCTGGGTCGAACTACCACGGCACATCGACGCATTGGAATTGCAGCGGCAGGCGGCATCGCGGCAGATCAGTATCGCGCCGGGGCATCTCTTTTCGGCCGATGGCGCGTACACGAACTGCATCCGCCTCAACTACGGCCATCCCGACGACCAGCGCATCGGCGGCGCGTTGCGCACGATCGGAAAGCTGGCGGGCGATCTCGGGTCCGGCGTCAGCCCGAAAGGCGCTCGTAGCGCGTGACCCCGTCCGCGTGCTGGCGGCGTTCCAGGCGTCCGGCGTTGAAGAGATATTCCAGATGCGCGAGCGCCTCGCCGAGCCCCAGGAAAAGGTGCATCCCTGAAAGCTCGCGGCGGAACATGAATCGCAGCAGGTCAAACGCCGCACGCGGCTCGCTGCACGCCGTGACGATCTTCTCCAGCTGCTCCTCGTGATGTCGCGTCAGATCATCGACGCGCTGGGCGAGACCCCGGAAAGGAATTCCATGCGATGGCAGCACGAGCGTGTCCTGCGCCAGCGTACGCAGCCGCTGCAGCGATGACAGAAACGAATGCAACGGATTCGGATCGGCGCTGCGCCATCGGTAACTGATGTTGGACGAGATCGTCGGCAGAACCTGATCGCCGCTGACGAGCAGGCGCTGCGCGGTGTTCGACAAGCACAGATGTCCTTCCGCGTGGCCGTTGGTCTCGAGCGCGGTCCACGAAGACGAACCCAGCTCGAGAACGTCGCAATCAGCGACGAGTCTTTCCACTTCGGGCAGGCCACTCGCCATTCGCGCGAAGCGCGTCGGCGAGAACATGGGCTTCAGCGCCGACACGTCCTCCACGCCGTTTGCCCGCAGGAATGCCTCCGCCTCATCGGCATTCGACAGGTTCGCGCCGCTCAACAGCTGCTTTGCCATATCCAGCGTGCGCGCCGACATCCAAACAGGAACGCTGTACTGCTGCTGCAACCAGCCTGCGAGCCCAATGTGATCCGGATGAATGTGCGTGACGAAGACGGCTCGCAACGGCTTGTCGACGAAGACTTGCGACGCAATGCGCTGCCAGGCGGACTTGCCGATCTCGGCCGCCATCCCGGTGTCGACGACGACACAACCGTCACCGCAGTCGAGCAACCAGACGTTGATGTGATTCAGATCGATGGGCAGCGGGATGCGGCTCCACAGGACGCCTTCCGCGATCTCCACGCAGGTACCGGGCTGCGGAGGCGCAACGCCCACGAACTGCAACCGTCGCGACGGGTATGACTCACCCTCGGCTGTTACGCCGTCTCCGGGAGTCTTGTCGGCAGGTGAAATGGGCGGGGATTGCATACGGTGCGTCGTCCGGAATCGGTCGCGTATCATGCGTAACCGGCTCCTTCGAACAGGTGAAATTCTGCCATGCCTGCCGCCCTGCGTCCGATCGCATTGATGTTTCTTGCCACGGTTCTCACTGTCCCGGCGGCATGGGGGAAAACACCGGCCGACCGGTCGGAGAAAGCCATCGTCGCCTACGTGAAGACGCAGCAGGAAGCGGCAGCCGCCTTGCTGGAAAAGGCAGTGAACATCAACAGCGGGACGATGAACTTCGCGGGCGTTCGCGCCGTCGGCGATCTGTTCCGCCCGCACTTCGATGCGCTGGGATTCCAGACACGCTGGGTCGATGGCGCTGCATTCGGCCGCGCCGGCCATCTCGTTGCCGATCACAAGGGCAAAGGCCCGCACGTGCTGCTGATCGCCCACCTCGACACGGTCTTCGAACCGGACCATCCCTTCCAGAAGTTCGAACGCGTCGATTCGAACATCGTTCGCGGCCCGGGCACCTCCGACATGAAGGGCGGCATCGTCGTCGCCCTGACGGCGCTGAATGCGCTCAAGAAAGCCGGTGCGCTCGACAAGCTCAACATCACCGTCATCATGCATGGTGATGAAGAGGACTCTGGCGCACCGCTCGCCGCGGCACGCGAAACGATCATCGAAGCCGCCAAGGCCGCGGATATCGCGATCGGACTGGAAAACGCCGCTGACGATCCTTCGACTGCCGTAACCGCGCGACGCAGCTCCGGCCGATGGCAGATCAAGGTCACGGCGAAATCGGCACATTCGTCCCAGATCTTCACTGACGAAGTCGGCGCCGGCGCCATCTACGAGCTGTCGCGCATTCTCAACAGCTTTTACAACGAGCTGCGCGGCGAAGAGCTGCTCACGTTCAATCCGGGACTCATCGCGGGCAGCACGCAGGTCGAGTACGTGCCGGAGCCGCTGCAGGCGAAGACCTCGGGCAAGGACAACATCATCGCGCCGATCGCAATCGCATCGGGCGATCTGCGCGCCATCACGCCGGATCAGATCAAGCGCACGCAGGAGAAGATGCGGGCGATCGTTGCGGCGCACCTGCCGCAGACCAATGCTGAAATCACCTTCGACGAAGGCTATCCGCCGATGGCACCGACCGAGGGCAACAAGCGTCTGCTCGGCCTCTACGACAAAGTGAGCCAGGATCTCGGCTTCGGACCTGTCACCGCCGTGAATCCGCGTCGTGCAGGCGCTGCCGATGTTTCATTCGCAGCGGATCATGTCGAGATGGCGATCGACGGCCTGGGCCTGCTCGGCGGCGACGCGCACACGCCGGATGAATTCGCGGACATGCGGACGTTTCAGATTCAGGCGCAGCGGCTGGGAGTGCTGCTGTACAGGCTGGGGAAGTAAGCCCACTTCGGCATCTCAGCCGACCATCTGCTCCTGCGCCTGCACCGCCAGGATGTCGGTGTCGTTCGTCAGGTGTTGCACGGAGTGCTGTCCCTGCATCAGATCGACGACGCGTTCGCCACTGCGCAGCACGAAGCTGTTGCCTTCGCGTTGCTTCGCCAGCTTCTTCACGTGAGCCAGCAGATGAGCGATCGCGTCGGCGCTCGTTGCACCGACGGTTCTGGAATCGAGCGCCGCGACCGAAAGCGTCAGGAGCGCGTAGTCGCGCGCATTGCCGTCGCGATCGGTCGCCGTAATGTGGCCGGCAGCGGCATGTTCAGGTGAATAGAATCCGGCGACGGCGGCGGAGAACTGCTCCAGCACGCGGATGATGCGTTCGCGCCAATCGGCACAGCGCATCACCACCACGAAATCATCGCCGCCGATGTGGCCGATGAAATCCAGGCGGGTCGAGAACGAGCTCTTCAGCAGCCCCGACAGGTAGAGGATGACCTGGTCGCCCTGCGCATAGCCAAACACATCGTTGTAGGGCTTGAACGAATCGAGGTCGAAATACGCGACGACGAAGCGGCGTTCGGCTTCGATCAGCCGGTCGATGCAGCTGCGGATAGCACCGTTACCCGGCAACAGCGTCAGCGGGTTCGAATGCTTGGCTGCCTGGAGCTGCTGATCGGTGATCAGCCGCAGCAGGTCGATCGTCTGTCCGAGGCCGTGATACATGCCATCGCGCGTGATCACGAACTCTTCCGTCAGCCGCATCTTGCCCTTCTGCGTGACGAGGCGGCTCACCTGCTCGAGGCGCAGCTGGCCATCGATCAACAGCGTGGGCGACTCCATGACCGAGGAGACCGGCTTCTTGTTGTAGATCTCGGGGTGCAGCGGCTTCGCGAGCAGCGCGAACAGATCGTTGCGACGGACGACGCCGACCGGCCGGCCGTCGCGCACGACGGCGAGCGTCTGTTGTTCCGGCGATTGATGAAACAGGTCCGCGACGTCGGTGACCCGCATATCGGGTGATACCGGTGGCGAATACACGGCAATGTGATCGGCGCACAACGCGCCGTTGGCGACGATCGAACGATCGAGCGATTCGATCTGCTGCAGCACGGCCATCGGCGCCGCGCTCGGCCGGCCGAAGAGATGACCCTGCAGCCGATCGAGACCCAGGTCGACGAGCTCGCGGCATTCGCGATCGGTCTCGACACCTTCGGCAATGACGCGGCAGCCGATCGCCCGGCCCATGTCGAGAATCGAGCGCACGAATTCGAGTTTGGTTGCGTCGGCGTCGATACCGCTGACGAAGTAGCGGTCGATCTTCACGAAGTCGGGCTTCAGTTCCGACCATGTGCGCAGGCCCGAGGAGCCCGCGCCGAGATCGTCGATGGCAATCGAACAGCCCGCATCGCGCAGGCGCTGCAGAGCCGACCGCAGACGCGCGTAGTCGTCCAGCAGGCTTTCTTCCGTCAGCTCGATGACGATGCGATCGGGGGCGAGTTCCGCGTCCTTCGCGTAACCGAGGAAGCGGTTGGCGAAATTCGCCTCTTCGTAGATGGAGTCCGGCGAGACGTTGATGAACAGCTGGCCGGCGACGCGCGCCGCGACAAAGCGCTTGAAAGCGTTCTGCATGCAGACGAAGTCGAGCTCGACCTTCACGCCGGCACGGCGCGCTGCTTCGAAAAGATTCTGGGGCGAATGCAGCCAGCTGTCGGAAGGTCCGCGCGTCAGCGCCTCGAAACCGCAGATCCCGCGTGAGCGCGGATCGACGATGGGCTGAAACAGGGTCGCAAGCCGCCCGTCGCGCATGAGCTCGGTGAGCTCATACGTGGAAGCATCCAGTCTGCGCAGGCGCAAAGTGGGTGAATCCTGACGAACGTCGGACATGAGAATTGCTGCCACCCCGGTAACCGAGGGCTACGTTATTGATGGCGCAGGGCGGGGTCTGAGAACCCCATCGCACGGTTACGGGTTTTCCATCAGGAAAACCCCCGACACGCGGAGATTCTGTGAAATGCAGCACATGGCGGGATGGCCGCGGAGGTCGCGGGTTGCGCGCCAGATATCGCGCTCGCGCGCGGGCCTTCGGCCTTACGTCCCACTGAAGTGGGACCCACAATCAAGAGGATTGGCGCCGGATCGTTGTTGTGGGTCCGGCTTCAGCCGGACGTCATGCGAAGCATCCCGCGGACAACGTCCGGCTGAAGCCGGACGCACAACCGGAGCGGCCTGCCGGCAGGCAGGCCTTTGCGCATCGAGACGAGGGATCGGACGAAGCGGCTCTACCGCTTCATCGCATCGAAGAACTCCGCGTTGGTCTTCGTGTCCTTCATCTTGTCGATGAGGAATTCGATCGCGGCCAGTTCGTCCATCGGGTGCAACAGCTTGCGCAGGATCCACATCTTCTGCAGCTCTTCGGCGGACGTGATGAGCTCTTCGCGACGCGTACCGGAACGGTTGATGTTCACCGCCGGGAAGACGCGCTTTTCGGAAACGCGGCGATCCAGGTGGATTTCCGAGTTGCCCGTGCCCTTGAACTCTTCATAGATCACGTCGTCCATGCGCGAACCGGTGTCGATCAGCGCAGTCGCGAGAATCGTCAGCGAGCCGCCTTCTTCGATGTTGCGCGCCGCGCCGAAGAAGCGCTTCGGACGCTGCAGCGCGTTCGCATCGACGCCGCCCGTCAGCACCTTGCCGGAGCTCGGCACGACGGTGTTGTAGGCGCGGGCGAGACGCGTGATCGAGTCGAGGAGAATCACCACGTCGCGCTTGTGTTCGACGAGGCGCTTGGCCTTTTCGATCACCATTTCGGCGACCTGCACGTGGCGCGTCGCGGGTTCATCGAACGTCGACGACACGACTTCGCCGCGCACGGTGCGCGTCATTTCGGTCACTTCTTCAGGACGTTCATCGATCAGCAGGACGATCAGGTACACATCGGGATGATTCGACGTGATCGAGCTGGCGATGTTCTGCAACAGCATCGTCTTACCGGCTTTCGGCGGCGAGATGATCAGGCCGCGCTGGCCTTTGCCGATCGGCGCGACGAGATCGATGATGCGGGCCGTCAGGTCTTCGCTCGAACCGTTGCCGCGCTCGAGCTTGAAGCGCTTGGTCGGATGCAGCGGCGTCAGGTTCTCGAACAGAACCTTGTGCTTGGCGCCCTCCGGAGAATCGAAATTGATCTCGCCGACCTTGAGCAGCGCGAAGTAGCGCTCGCCGTCCTTCGGCGGACGGATCAGGCCGGAGATCGAGTCGCCGGTGCGCAGATTGAAGCGGCGGATCTGGCTCGGGCTGACGTAGATGTCGTCGGGACCGGCGAGGTAGGAGCTGTCGGCGGAGCGCAGGAAGCCGAAGCCGTCCTGCAGGATTTCCAGCACGCCGTCGCCGTAGATGTCCTCGCCGCTGCGGGCATGCGCCTTCAGGATCGAGAAGATGATGTCCTGCTTGCGCGAGCGGGCCAGGTTCTCCAGGCCCATCTTCGTCGCAACTTCCACCAGCTCCGAAACGGGCTTGAGCTTCAGCTGCGTCAGGTTCATCGACTGGCGCGAGGCCGCCAGCTCCGATGGGGAAATGATCCCTACGTCATCGGCATCGAAATCGTCGACCGGCAGCTCGTCGTGCTGCTGCTGCCGGTGATTGCCCCTGTTGCCGTCGTTGTTGCCGCCGCGGTTCTGACGACCGCCGCCTTTGTTGCCGCCACCGCGCTGGTTGCGGGCTTGATTACCGAGATAGCCTCTCACAGTTTGCTTTCCAGAAATGCGGCCAGATCGGCTTTACGGAGGGCCCCGACTTTTTGCCCCTCGACCTGACCGTTTTTGAAGAGAATGAGTGTCGGGATACCGCGCACGTTGAAGCGTTGCGGCGTTTTGGGATTGTCGTCGATGTTGATCTTGGCGATCGTGACCTTGGCTTTGAATTCGCCCGCGATCTCATCGAGCATTGGCGCGATCATCTTGCAGGGCCCGCACCATTCGGCCCAGAAATCCAGCAGTACAGGCCCGTTGGCCTTGAGCACGTCGTCTTCGAAGCTTGCGTCGGTGACGTGCAGAATCGTGTCGCTGCTCACCAGTCAGTCTCCTCAAATCGTTGGCGATCGATGGGAAGGTTCGGTGTGTGGAAAATGAACGGGATATCGAAGTGTCGATTGATCGGGGGCGGGAATAAGGACCGTATTAGTGACTTGAGCGTGCTCGGTCGGGCACAATGACGGCTAGTTGAGCCTCTGTAGACGTTACGTACCTGCGCAGTGCTCGTGCACGATGGCCAAGTAGTTGAGCGAAACAACCCCGACGGGGGTCTTCTTCACGAGGAGTAGCTTGGTGCCGGTATTCCGGTCGGGGCGGGCGCGGATGGGTCCGCTGCGTTGGGCTTATTAGAACCCAAGCCAATTTGGATTTGCAAGCCTCCGCTTCCCGCAATTGCTCATGGTCACGGCTCAGGCTCGGGCAAAACGATTCACCCTCACGGACGACCCAGGTTCACCATTCCACTCAATAAGGTCCACTGTTCCACTCAATGGCTGATTCACACCTCACCGACCTTTCCTTCTCCAGCCTGCACTTGCCTGAAACGCTGCAGAAAGGTCTCGCCGATGCGTCCTTCGAACGCTGTACCCCGATTCAGGCCCAGACGCTGCCCCAGGCACTCGCGGGCATGGATGTCGCCGGACAGGCACAGACGGGTACGGGAAAGACTGCCGCATTCCTGGTCGCACTCTACGCACGCCTCATTCGAGAGCCGGTGCCTGCGACTCGCAACCTGAACGCACCGCGTGCGCTGGTCGTTGCTCCAACGCGCGAACTGGCTGTGCAGATCCACGGCGACGCCGAGGCACTCGGCTCGCATACGGGGCTGCGTCTCGGCCTCGCCTTCGGCGGCGTGGACTACGAGAAGCAGAAGCATCACCTCGAACAGGGCGTCGACATCCTGATCGGCACGCCCGGACGCATCATCGATTTCTTCAAGCAGCACGTGATCGACCTGCGCTCGGTGCAGGTTCTCGTCCTCGATGAAGCCGATCGCATGTTCGATCTCGGATTCATCGCCGACATCCGCTACATCCTGCGGCGCCTGCCCGCTCCCGATCAGCGACTGAACATGCTGTTCTCCGCGACTCTGTCGCAGCGCGTGCTCGAACTCGCCTACGAACACATGAACGACCCGACGCTGGTGCGGATCGAGCCGGACAAGATGACGGTCGATCGCATTCGTCAGGTGATTTATTACCCCTCCAACGACGAAAAGCCGCGCCTGCTGGTGGGTCTGCTGAAGCACATGGACCCGCGCCGCAGCATGGTATTCGTGAACACGCGCCGCGCCGCGGAAGACATCGAACAGCTGTTGCAGAGCAACGGGATCAACGCGGAAGCGATTTCCGGCGACGTCCCCCAGCGCAAGCGCCTGCGAATGCTGCGTGATTTTCACGACGGGACGCTCGCGGTCCTGATCGGCACCGACGTCGCGTCGCGCGGACTGCATATTCCCGACGTCAGCCACGTTTTCAATTACGACCTGCCGCAGGACCCCGAAGACTACGTTCACCGCATCGGCCGAACCGCGCGGGCCGGCGCCGAAGGCGACGCAATCAGCTTCGGCTGCGAGGAATACGTGATGTCGCTGCCCGACATCGAGTCGTATATCGATCGCAAGATTCCGGTCGCCGCGGTACCGATCGAGCTGCTGCCTGAAATCACCCAGCCGGAACGTCGCGCGCGACATCATCATGGCGGCGGCGGTCGTCACGGGGGCGGCGGACGCCACGGCCAGAACGGGGGAAGACCGCGCCGGCCAGGCCGCCGTGAGGGCGGACCGCGGCGCGAATCGTCGCCGCCGAGAAACGTTCAGAGGACCGACTCCCCTCCTCCGCCACAGCAAAGTGCCTCCCCAGATGCGGGCTCGGCCCCAGCCGATGGCGCGGCACGGAAACGTCGGCGCCGCCGGCGCAGGGGCGGCAAACCGGAAGGTGGTGGCGGCGACGCGCCAACCCCGGCCACGGAATAGATCAGTCGTCCAGCAGGTCGACGATTGCATCGACCGCTGGAAATTCCGTCACGTGCCGGCGTTCAGCCTGGGAATCCGGCCGGCTGATCGCAAAGATCTGGCCGATTCCGAACGACCGGGCCGCGCGCAGCACCGGCACACTGTCATCGACGAACAAGCTGCGCGCCGGATCGAATCCCACCCGCGCCTGTGCCCGACTCCAGAATTCCGGCGTTTCCTTCGGCGTGCCGTACTCGTGCGAGCTCACCAGCAGGTCGAAGTGACGGTCCAGACCCGTCTGCTGCGCCTTGATGGTCAGACTGTCCCGATGCGCATTCGTCAGCAGCACTGTCCGCAATCCACGTGCGCGCACCGTGGAAAGAAAAGTCTCAGCCCCCGGCAGGTAGCGCACCTGCTCGCGGATCTCGCGCTTCATTGCAGCGATGTCGAGATCGAGCTCGCGGCTCCAGAAATCAGTGCAGTACCAGTTGAGCGTCCCGTGGAGCTCGGTGAATCGCGGTGTCAGGGTTTCCCGCGCCGCATCGAGTGTCAGCGAATGCCGCAGCGCGAATCGCTCCGGGACGAGCTGCAGCCAGAAGAAATTGTCAAATTGCAGGTCGAGCAGCGTGCCGTCCATGTCGAGCAGCACCGTGTCGATCTCGGCCCAGCGCGGACGAAGTAAAGGATCTGCAACCAAAGAGGCCGGCGATGTGTTCATCAGAAGCCGTATCATAACGGCTCCCCTCTCATCGGCCTCCCGCGAATAGCGATCGAGCCTGCGATGTTCCTCAGCTGGACCACTCTCGTCTTCCTCATCGTCGCCGCGGCCATCGCATGGTTCTGGCAGGACAGCCTGGCTGCGCGCGAACGCGCCAACGCCGCCGCCATCGAAGCCTGCGAGCGCCTGGGACTGCAATTCCTCGACGGGACTGTTGCGTTCGCGCGCCTCGGCTGGACGCGGGGAGCCAGCGGCCGCCTCACGCTGCGCCGCACCTACGTGTTCGACTACACAGCGACCAGCATCGACCGCCTGCAGGGATTTGTCGTTCTTTCCGGACACCGCGTCGAAACTGTCGGCTACGCGCCAGGCCAGACCGACCAGCGCCCTCGTCTCCAGCCCATGGCCCAGGAACCCCGACCGGTCGCTCCTTCGGCCCTGACGAATAGCCTGGCCGACCCCCAGACGAACAGCCAGGCGAACAGCCAGACGAACAATCCCGCGAACCCATCGAACGTGCTCGACCTGGATCAATGGCGGACTCAGCACCGCCCGCCGCTCACGCCTCGCCGCGAAAATCGCGAGGAAAGCGGCGATCCGCGACATTGATCGACCCGGCTGCCATGCGGCTGAAACAGCAGTATCGCCATCTTCCCCGGATGCATGCCGCAGCCGCGGATCCCGCGACGGTTAGACCGCGGCCTGCGCAGGTTGTAACCTTGCGGGCCTTAGAAAGTACTTGCGTTGCGCGATGAGCGAATCGGAAAACAACGTCGAAACGGAGACCTTCCGCCGCCTCGAGCGCCTGCGGGGCCTCAGGATCGAGCATCGCGATCTCGACGACGTCATCAACCGGCTGCAGCTCGACCTGTACGTGAACGAAGTGCAGCTGCGCCGGCTCAAGAAGCGCAAGCTGCTGCTCAAGGACCAGATCGCCCGACTCGAAAGCGAACTGATCCCCGATCTCAATGCATAAGAAGAAGTTGGATGGCGGATAGCGGATGGCGGATAGTGGCGGATAGTGAGGCAAGCGACGGGATGGCTTGCCGCTGGCCCGCCACCAGCGCGGTCTCGGCTTCGTTCCGGCCCAGTCACTATCCGCTATCCGCTATCTACTTCTAAAAAAATGCAGGAACTGCTGCACAACATCGGTCGCGACCTCGACGCGCTCCTCACAGCGAATTCACTTCTGCAGCTCGGCGCAATCGCCATCGCTGCATTGATCGCGTGGTGGTTCGGAAGCCAGGTGCGCAACACCGATCGCGCCCGCTCGGCACTCGCGCAGACCGGATTCCAGGCTCGCGTCGCCGAAGCGTTCCTGATCGCGAGCCCGCATCTCGCGGCCGTCGTGCTCATCGCCGCGTTCGGCGGTGTCCTGCACGCGCTGAAGGTTCGCAGCAATCTCGTCGATCTCGCCATCACGCTCGCAGGCCTGCTGCTTCTGATTCGGGTGGCGGTGTACCTGGTGCGTCTGTCGCTCGGCAATCGCACGAAGGGCTGGGGCAACACGATCACGTTCGTCGTCTGGCTCATCCTCGCGCTCCATGTGCTCGGGTGGTTCGAGCCGCTCGTGCAGGCGCTGGACAGCGTCGGCGTCAAAACCGACAAGTCGCGCATCACGCTGTGGTCGGTGATCAAGCTGCTCTTCACCGTCGGCATCTTCATCCTCGTCGCGGTCTGGGCGGCACGCTGGTTCGAACAGCGACTCATGTCGATGCAGGGGCTCGCGCTCAGCATGCGCATCGGCATCGCGAAGTTTGCGCAGGCATTCCTGATCGGCCTGTCGATTCTGCTCGGCCTGAATGCCGCCGGTCTGGATCTCACCACACTGAACGTGCTGACCGGCGCCATCGGTGTCGGCCTCGGCTTCGGCCTGCAGGCCATCGTCGCGAACTTCATCAGCGGTTTCGTGCTGCTGATGGATCGTTCGATCAAGCCCGGCGACGTCATCAGTTTCACCGGCACGACCGGCACCAGCACTGAAGGGTTCGGCTGGGTGCAGGAACTGCGCGGACGCTATGTCGTCGTGCGCGATCGCGACGGCGTCGAGACGCTCGTACCAAACCAGCACCTGATCACGAACCCGGTGATCAACTGGAGCTACACCGATCCGCGCGTACGTCTGAAGCTTCCGGTGCGAGTGAGCTACAAGGACGATCCGGAGCTCGCGCTCGCGGTGCTGCTGAAAGCGTCCGAAGGAAACCCGCGCATCCTTCGCGATCCCGGCCCTGTCGCCCGCATGATGGGCTTCAACGATTACGGCTTCGATCTCGAACTGCGCTTCTGGATCACCGATCCGCAGGAAGGTGTCAACAACGTGCGCTCGGACGTGAACCGCGCGATCTGGCGGCTCTTCAAGCAGCACGGCCTCACGATCCCGGTCGCGCAGCGCCAGGTCGTCCTCGAGATGCAGCAGCCGAAAAGTGGTGAAGTGAGCCCCGGCGATGTCGACTGACTACCCGGCGCTCTCCGGCCTTCCGGAGGCGGCCCTCGACATCCGCTTCATCCGCGCCAGCGGCCCCGGCGGACAGAACGTCAACAAGGTCGCGAGCGCCGTGCAGCTGCGCTGCGATCTGCGGGCATGGCCGCAATTGCCCGATCGTGTGCGTACCCGCTTGCGCACACTCGCAGGCCGCCGCCTGACAGACGACGACGTGATCGTCCTGACGGCGCAACGCTTCCGCACTCAGGAACACAACAAGCGCGACGCGTTCGAGCGTCTCGCCGAGATGGTGGCCCAAGCCCGCATCGAGCCCAAAATCCGTCGGGCGACGAAGCCAACCCGCGCCTCGAAAGAACGTCGGCTGGAAGGGAAGCAGCAGCGGAGCCGGGTGAAGAACAGCCGCGGTAAGGTTCGCAGCTTCGACTAGGTGCCTTGTTGCTGTGGGTCCGGCTTCAGCCGGACGTTATGCGACAGCATGCCTTCGGCATTTACTGGGACGAGTGCGCAGCCTGGACCCATCGCTCGCAGCCCCTGAGGCGCTTCGCGCCTCAGAGTGCTATCGCAATCCCCAGCCTGAACTGCGAATCCAGCTTGTCGCGATAGTTCAGCAGGCTCTCTCCGTAACCGCCGAAGTACTGGAGCGTGAGCCATCCGGTCAGGTCACCGCCGCTGAGCTTCGAAAGCGGATACGACAGGTTGAGTTCCGCGCTGCCGAAATCACTGCTCGTGCCTTTGCGCAGCGTCGCCCAGAAGTCGAGGCCGCCCTTGCTGCCGATGCCGACGAGCCAGTCGACGTAGCCGCGATAGTCCTTGAGATCCGGGTTCTCGTCGTCCGAGATGTAATTGTGGACCAGGGGCGCGAGGTAGAAGCGCAACCCGTCGGGATCGCCGAGGGTGAGCGTCGGCCGCGCGTAGACCATGTTGAAGCTGCGCGACGAGTCGCCGTCCTTGCCGTTCGATTCATGCCCGAAGCCCGCCTCGACACCGAGCCGCAACTGTCCGTCCAGCATGCGGGCGAGATCGTAGTTCGCGTAGAACAGTCGCGGCCGATAGCTCGAATCGGTGAAGGGCTTCGACAGCTCGTTCAGATCCCACAGCGATGTCTGCGAGAACGACAGGTACAGATCGTCGATCCACGGGAGCTGTCGCGCGAGGCGACCGTTGCCGTCGAATAGCTGGTAACGAAAGCTGATCTGGAACTTGGCATTCAGTCCACCGTCGCCGCCGACGATGAAGTACACGGGCTCGTAGACGGACACAGCCAGCGGCGGCGGCTTGTCGATGAGGCGGCTCTCATCCTGCTGCGGCCTCTTCCCGTCGTCTGCTGGCGCAGCCGCAACGCGGGCAGCCGGAGCGTTGTCGATCTGCAGCAGCAACGGATTCGCATCGACGCCTGTTGAAGTCAGGACGACCGGTCCCTGTGCATCGGCCGGCAGCGTGCCGCGCAGACGGATCTTCTGGAATTCGCGGGCGGGAATCGTCAGCGTGCCGACGCGATCTGGAGCCAGCTCGAGCGTACTCACTGCCGTCGGCGTCTCGAGTCGCACGTGGAAGTGCTCGGGCAGCTCCATCGTGAGCGCCGATTCGTCGGCGTTGGTGATTGTCATCACCAGCTCGATCGGACCGCCGGCCGTGGCGCGAGGCCCGCTGGTCGAGAGAACGGCTTCAGCGTTCGCGGCGAGAGGCAGTATCAGTATCGCGATCAGGAGTTGGCGCATGGAGCAATCTCACTCGATCCAGAACTTTCTCTCGTGCCTTCTCGCTCTGGCTAGCTGGCTAGACGGCTAGTAGCTAGCGGCTAGCCAAGATGGATCCCCGCTTTCGCGGGGATGACTCACACGAGAGGCGCGTGCGCCTCAAGTGTGAGTCACTTGCAGCACACTATTGCGGATCTGTTCGTGCAGAACGATCTGCGCATCTTCCGCGACTGCTTCGAGGATCTGATTGAAGACCAGCCGTCCCTCGGCATTGACGTCGATCACTTTGCGGGCACGCAGCAGCTCGATGAAGCTCTTGAACAGCGCCTTGTCGAAGAACTCAGGCGAATTCAGCTCATGCAGCAGCGACATGCGCTGCGCCATCAGCTGGCACTGCGACTCCAGCGCATCCGGTGTGATGCGTGCACTGCCCGACTTGAGCAGGACGGAGATCACGAGGTAGTAGCGCTCGATGATCTGGACGGTGATCTGCGCCAGCACGGACAGCTGCACGGCCTCGGACGAACCGGTCGGCTGACGCCGCCATTGCGTGTTGCCCTCGACCGCCTCCAGCAGACCGTGGTTCGCCAGGTCGTCGAGCGCTTCCAGCACCGCGGCGTCGATGTCCGATTCCTTCCACCGCAATGAGAGCTCGTCGCGCACATAGGGATAGATGCGTCGCATGAGTCGCTGGATGTCCGCGATACTCATCGTCCGGTTGTTCAGGAAGCAGCAGGCGATCAGCGACGGCATCGCGATCAGGTGCAGCACGTTGTTGCGGAAGTAGGTCATCAGCACCGACGTCTCTTCCGTCATCTTCATGACGTCGCCGAGCGGGTGCTTCATGCGCTGCAGGACTTCCATCCGCTCGCCGTGGCGGATCATCGAGGCGCCGTCCATATCGGTGGTCCACGCCAGGGGTGAATACGGCGCCTGGCGCAGCAGCGAGGCATAGAGCTCGACCTGTCGCGTGAGATCGCTTTCGAGCATCGCCTGCTTCGGTGTCGCGAGCAACGCCAGCGCGAGGAGACTGATCGGCGTCGCACACGCGGCACTGTTGATGTTGGTCATGATGCGAGTCGCGAGATCGTCGACCGCGCCGGCCAACCAGGGTGGACGCTCACTCTTCTCGGGCTGCCCCGGCACACGCTGCGGGGCGTGTATCGCGAGCACATCGTTGAGATGAACAGGCTCGCCGAAGCTCACATGCACTTTGCCGAAGCGATTCTTCAGCGTCGGCAGCGTGCGCAGCATGCCCCAGATCGATTCCTTCTCTTTCGGCTTGCCGGAAAGCTCACCCACGTACGTCTTGCCTTCGACCAGCCGTTCGTAGCCGAAGTACACGGGCAGGAAGACCACCGGGCGTCGCGGCTCGCGCAGATAGCTGCGCAATGTCATCGACAGCATTCCGGTCTTCGGCGGCAACAACCTCCCCGTGCGACTGCGGCCGCCTTCGATGAAGTACTCGATGGAATGACCGCGCGCCATCATCAGCCCGAGGTACTTCATGAAGACCATCGTGTAGAGCGCATTGCCCTTGAAGCTGCGTCGCATGTAGAAGGCGCCGCCCCTGCGCAGGAATCCACCCACCACGGGCATGTTCAGATTGATGCCTGCCGCGATGTGCGGCACTGCGTAGCCCTTGTAGTAGATGACGTACGACAGCAGCAGGTAGTCGATGTGGCTGCGATGGCACGGCACGTAGATGACCTCGTTGCCGTCCACGATCTTCTGCAACTGGCTGAAGTTGTGCAGCTCGACGCCGTCGTAGAGCCGCGTCCAGAACCAGCTCAGCGCGCGAGCCATGATTGCGACGAATACATGCGAGTAGTTCGCCGCGATCTCGACCGCGTAGTCCGTGGCAACCTTGAGCGCCTCGCGGCGCGAGATGCGCTTCGATCGCATCTCGTCGCCCATCGCCCGGCGCACCGAGCCGGCCTTGAGCACCTGGGTGACGATGGTTCGCTGATGCGAGAGATCCGGCCCGATCGCCGCGGCCCGCTGACGACCGAGCAGGGTGCGCAGAGATCGCGTGCCGCGCCGTACTGCACGCGCGGGCTCTTTTCCTTCTTCGAGGAAGCTGCGCACGGAGACGGGCTCGCCGAACTGCACGAACAGGTTCCGGCCGTTCACGATCACCGACAGCATGCGCCGGAACCGGCCGACGCGATCCCAGGTTTCAGACAGCAGCAACCGGAACCACGACGCTTCTTTGTCGGGCGCTCGTCCCCACAGGATGCTCACCGGCAGCAGATCCACATCGAGCGTCGGATCTTTCGCCACCGCCGATACCAGTTCGCGCATCGTGACCGGGATCCGCCGATCCACACGATCACCCCAGAAGTTGGCGCTGCGCTCGAGGAAGAACGAGGACCGCGACGGCAGCGGCGGCTTCAGGGCCTGCATCGGATCCGGCAGACCCTGGGCCTTCGCGACCTTCTCCAGCACGACCATGTCGGCGACGCTGTGCCGATCCAGCACGTAGCAGATCGGCCTGGGATGCTGCGCGTATCGCTTGCGCAGATCCTCCGGCAGCACATGAGGTCGGGCCCACACGGAAATCGGGCCGCGCAGCACCGTCAACAGCAGGCGGTCCCACCCTGACTGATCAGCCATCGGCGATTGTTCGCTTTGTTGTGAGGCCGCGAGGCGTCGTTATTCCTGGCTGCGACCTTCGTTCGCGTCCATCTGACGGTCGAGGTCCTGTTTGTGCGTATCGACAGTGTCCTGCACGCCGCGCGCCTTATCCATCGTGCTGACCGTGTCGCCGAACACGGTGTCCTCCACGGGAGGCGGCTCCGGTCTGTCTTCGGGTTCTGAACTGCCGCTACCGCATCCCACCAGGACGCCAAGGCAGATCGCGATCGAACCGATTCGCTGCAGTGAGTTCATGGCGATCCTTTGTGAATGCGTCGAGGAGGCCGATAGTACCGCGTGCCCGATCAGACTGCAGTTACCGGCTCGCCGGCCAGGCGCTGCAGGAAGAGATCAAAGAGGTTGCAGATGTCAGGCAACTCGGCCGTCAGCCGATGATCTGAATCGATCAGATGCAGCGTCGCACGATATTGCTGCGCAAAGCGGATGCTGTTCTGGGGCAGCACCACATCGTCGCGCCAGCCGTGAACGATTTCGATCGGACAAGCCGCCGGCACCGGCGTGTACTGCTCGTAACCGGGCATGTAGAAGGCCGGCGCCATGAGGAACATGGCTCGGGTGGGTACCTGTGTCGAAGCGGTCGCGGCAACGTGGCCGCCGAGACTCGACCCCACCAGGACGAGCGGATGCGGCAGATCCCGGGCAACTTTGATCAGCTTCTCGATACGGGCCGGCGCTTCCATGCCCCGATAATCGACGGACTCCACGACGTATCCGCGCGCTTCGGCAACTCGGGCCAGCGCCACGATTTTCGTTCCCCACGGCTCGCCATCCAGACCGTGCGAGAAGACAACATGAGGACGTGAGTCGGACACCGGTCGCTACCTTATCTTGCTTTGAACGGGCTGGATGGCGAGCGAGCGCTCGTCAGTCATCGAGAATGCCGGCATCGCCGCGCTGCGACGGCTGCAGCACGCTGAAGTCGTGAAGGCCCGGATCGGCCAGATGCGAAGGCACCACGTTGCGGATGCTGGAGAAGATCGATTCGATCCGCCCCGGATAGCGCGCTTCCCACTCCTGCAGCATCTTCCTGATCTCGACGCGCTGCAGATTTTCCTGCGAGCCGCAAAGCGAACAGGGAATGAGCGGAAACTGGCGGTGGCGTGCATAGCGCTCGATGTCATGTTCGGCGACATAGGCCAGCGGACGAATGACGACGTGGCGGCCATCTTCGGAGCGAAGCTTCGGCGGCATCGTCTTCAGCTTGCCGCCGAAGAACATGTTGAGGAACAGCGTCTGCACGATATCGTCGCGGTGATGGCCGAGCGCGATCTTCGTCACTCCGTTCTCGGACGCGTACCGGTACAGCGCGCCGCGTCGCATGCGCGAGCACAGACTGCACATCGTCTTGCCCTCGGGGATCAGCCGCTTCACGACGCTGTAGGTGTCCTGTTCGATGATGTGGAACGGAACGCCGAGCGCCGTCAGATAGTCCGGCAGCACCTGCGCCGGAAACCCCGGCTGCTTCTGATCCAGATTCACCGCAACGAGATCGAACTTCACCGGCGCGCTGCGTTTCAGGGACAGCAGGATGTCGAGCAGCGTGTACGAATCCTTCCCGCCGGACAGGCAGACCATGACGCGGTCGCCCTCCTCGATCATGCGGAAATCCTCGATCGCCTTGCCGACCTCGCCGCGCAGCCGGGACTGCAGGCGACGGAAATTGTTGGAGGGTTCGGGGAGGGCGGACATTTTGAGGAAGCCAGCTAGCCTGCTAGCCATTAGCCGCTAGCCAGAATGAAGAGGGGGCTGATTGTATCGGTGAGGCTGGATCGAGGCACTCTGGCTAATGGCTAGCGGGCTAGTGGCTAGCCGGCTCACTCTTCCAGATACTTCCCTTCCACATACCTCACCCACGCCGCCGCCGACAGCGATTTGTCGGTGGCCTGCTGAATGAGCTCGGGCATGCTCTGGCTGGCGGCGAGGCTGTGAACGTTCTGGCGCAGCCACTCGAACATGCCGGAGAACTGGCCGGCGGCGATCTCCTCGTCGAGATCAGGTCGGGCGGCCCGCAGGCTCTCGTACAACTGGCCTGCGATGACGGCGCCGATCGCGTAGGACGGGAAGTAGCCGAATGATCCCACGGCCCAATGCACGTCCTGCAGGCAGCCTTCGGCGTCGCTGGAGGGACGCACGCCGAGCCGGTCTTCCATGCGGCTGTTCCAGGCTTCCGGCACATCCTTGACCTTGAGCTCGCCCTTGAGGATTTCGATCTCGAGTTCGTAGCGCAGCAGGATGTGGACGGGATAAGTCACTTCGTCCGCATCGACGCGGATGAGGCTGCGACGCACGCGCGTGAGCAAGCGGTAGAGATTCTCCACTTCCCATTCTGGACCCGACACACCGAAGCTCTTTTCGAGCAGCGGCTTCAAGTAATGGAGGAAGGGACGATTGCGGCAGATCAGCATCTCAAGCAGCAGCGACTGGCTTTCCTGCATGGCCATGCCGCGATCGCGACCGACGGGCAATCCCCGCCAGGCTTCGGGCAAGCCGACGTCGTACATTGCGTGGCCGGTCTCGTGCAGCACCCCCATGAGCCCCGTGAGCGGCTCCGCGGGGTTGAATCGAGTGGTGATGCGAATGTCGCCGGGCACGCCGCCGGTGAACGGATGCTCGCTCTCATCGAGACGGCCGCGGTCGAACGGGAAGCCCATGGCTTTCATGACCTCCGTCGCGAGCGCGCGCTGCTTCGACGCCGCAAAGCGCCCGGTGATCTCATGCGTGGGCTGGCGTTTGGCCTGGTGATCGATCACTTCGTGGATCAGGCCCGGCAGCCGGCGACCGAGCGCCGTGAAGATCGCGTCGATCTGCTCCGAGCGCAGTCCCGGGCTGAATTCATCGGCCAGCGCATCGTAAGGATCGAGATTGAGCGCCTTGCCGACCAGCGCGGCCTTGTCGCGCAGGAGGTTCACGACCTCTTCCAGGTGCGGCGCGAAAATCGAGAAATCGCTTTTCTGCTTCGCCTCCAGCCATTTCATCTCGGCCCGGGAGGTCGCCTTGGCGAGTCGGGAGATCAGGCTGCGCGGCGTCGCGATCGAATGGTCCCGTTCCCTGCGCATCTCACGAAGATTCGCGACCTGCCAGTCCTCGAGGATCTGAGCGTTCGCGTCGGCCCGCTCGAGGAGCCTGGAAACCCTGGGAGAGACCAGGAGCGCGTGCCCCTCGGTTTCCAGTGCGGCCAGCTGCTCGCCCCGGAGGTCGGAGCTGCCGCGCGGCATCATGACGGCGGAGTCCCAGCGCAGGACGCTGGCAGCGCTCCTGAACGCGTGCAGACGCCGGAATTCCTGTTCGAGCTGTTGATACGGGGTCAGAGCCATGGGGCATCCAGTGAGTCGAATACTCGGCCGCGGGAAGCGGCGAGACCCGATTCCCGACGAAAACGAGCGAGGCGGGATCGGGGACGAATTCTAGCAAGGCGGCGATGCCCGGCTGGAACAGGGATTCCCCCGATATCTGTAACAATTTTTTTACAATCTGCCCGACTATGGGGCAAATTGCCTACCGCCGATTCAAGGAAACCAATTCAAACAAATTTGGAACCGGTGCCGTTTCGGCCGGTCACAACATTCGTCCTCCTGCGAGCGTTCTTTTTCGAAAGGCGCTTTGGACACCCCTCAAGACCGATGGCGAACCCATCGGTCTTTTTTCTTTTCGGGGGCCTTCTTTCAGTGACCCGGAGCGGCCGGCTCTTCGCCCGCGACCGGCGTCCCGGGCTTCTTGCCCCGCAGACGCTCGATGAGGCGGCTGACGTGCTCCGGCGACTGGGACGTCCGGGCGATCAGGGCGTAGATGGCGGGCACCACGTAGAGCGTCAGGATCAGGGAGAAGGCCACGCCGTAGACCACGACGGCCCCGATGGCACGACGGCTCTCAGCCCCCGCCCCCGAAGCAATCATCAGCGGGACGGCGCCGAACAGCGTGCACAGGCTGGTCATGAGCACCGGCCGCAGGCGGATCGCCGATGCCTCGATGATCGACTCCAGGAACTCGACGCCACGGTCGCGCAACTGGTTGGCGAACTCGACGATCAGGATGCCGTTCTTGGCCGCGAGCCCGATGAGCATGATGCAGCCGATCTGGCTGAACACGTTGATGGAGCCGCCCTGCACCCACAGGCCAAGCAGTGCGCCCGTCACCGCCAGCGGCACCGTCATCATGATGATGAACGGATGGCGGAAGCTCTCGAACTGGGCGGCCAGCACCAGGAACACGATGATCAGCGACAGCAGGAAGGTCACGTACATCGCCGAGCCCGAGCGCTGGAATTCGCGCGACTCGCCGTCCCAGTTGACCTGAGCTTCCGGCGGCAGATCCTCACGGACCACCTTCTCGAGATATTCCATCGCCTCGCCGAGCGAGTAGCCCGGAGCAAGGCCCGCGGAGATCGTCACCGCGCGCAGCCGGTCGAACCGCTTGTAGTCGATCGGTCCGGCCGTCTCGGTGAGCTTCACCAGGTTCGACAGCGGGATCATCGCGTTCGTCGTCATCGAGCGGACGTAGATATTCGCCAGGTCATTGGGCGTCGCGCGATCGCTTTCGCGCGCCTGCAGGATGACGCGATATTCCTCGCCCCGTTCGAGATACGTCGTGACGATGCGCGAACCCATCATTGTTTCGAGCGAGCGACCGACGGCCTCGAGCGATACACCGAGGTCAGCGGCACGATTGCGATCGATCGCGACGTCGAGCTGCGGCTTGCGCTCGTAGTAATCCGAGTCGACGTTGACCAGACCGGGATTCTCAGCCGTGCGCTCCATGACGATATCGCGCCACTTCGCGAGCTCTTCGTAGTTGGAACCGCCGAGTACCAGGCGCACCGGCGAACCGGGACCGCGAACGCCGAGCCCGCCGGGCTGGACTACGACGACACGAACGCCCGGGAAATCCGCAACCTTGGTTCGCAGCCGCTGCACGATCTGCGAGGCCGACTCGCTTCGCTCATCCCATGGCGTCAGAGGCAGCACGACACGGCCGATGTTCACATCGCCGCCGCCGCCGAAGTTGCCCGAGCGGGTAAGGACGCGACGCGCATTGCCGCGCTTCACTTCATCCACGGCAACCGCTTCGACCTGCTTGAGGTAACGGTCAAGGTAAGCGAGGCTCGATCCTTCAGGCGCGGTCAGGATGATCTGCACCATCGCGCGGTCTTCCTGGGGCGCGTACTCGGAAGGCAACGCGAGATAGAGCAGCCCGCCGAGCGCAATCGCGCCAGCCGCCGCGCCCACTCCCACGAGGGGTCTTGCGATCGCTGCGCGCAGCGACTCTTCGTACTTCGCGGACAGCCAGTGGAAAAAGCGCTCGACGACCAGCGTCGTGCGGCTGCGAACCGCCCCGTTCGCGAAAAACTTCGACGTCATCATCGGCACGAGCGTCAGCGAGATGAGTGCCGAGAAGGCAACCGCCGCCGCGATCGTGATTCCGAATTCGCCGAACAGGCGACCGAGATTACCGGGCAGGTAGGAGATCGGCAGGAACACCGCGATCAGCACGAGCGTCGTCGCGATGACGGCGAAGCCGATCTCGCGGCTGCCATCGACTGCGGCGAGCAGCGGAGCTTCGCCCTCCTCGATCCTGCGCATGATGTTCTCGAGCACCACGATCGCATCGTCGACGACGAGGCCGATCGCGAGCACCGCGCCCAGCAGCGTGAGCACGTTGATCGAGAAGCCCGCCATCACCATCACGATGGCCGCGGCGATGATGGAAACAGGAATGGTGATCGCGGGAATCAGCGTCGCGCGCCACGTTCCGAGGAACGCGTAGATCACCACCAGCACCAGGATCAGCGCCACGACCAGCGCGTGCATCACTTCGTAGATCGATGCATGGACGAACAATGAGTTGTCCACGTTCACTTCGAGACTAATGTCTTCGGGCAGCGTGGCACGTATGCGCTCCATCTCTTCCTGCACGCCACGAGTCACATCGAGCACATTCGCGGTCGAAGTGGGAATGATCGCGAAGCTGATGCCGGTCACGCCGTCGGAGCGCGAGAGCGAACGCAGATCCTCGGCATCGCGCTTCACCTCGGCAACTTCACCGAGACGCACGAACGAACCGTCGCCGCCGCGGCCGATGACGAGCTGGCGAAAATCCTCCTCGGTGCTGAAGCCGGTATCCGTGCGCAGCGCGAACTCGCGGTTCACGGATTCGATCCGCCCCGCCGGCAGCTGCAGGTTCTCCCGGCGCAATGCGCTCTCGACGTCCTGAACGGTGAGCTGGCGGCCGGCGAGCGCCTGCCGGTCGAGCCAGATGCGCATCGCATAGCGGCGTTCGCCGTTGATGCGCGCCATCGCGACGCCATCGACGATCGAGAAGCGATCGAGCAGGTAGCGATCGGCGTAATCGTTCAGTTCGAGCACCGAGCGACGATCGCTCGAGACGTCCATGTGCATCACCGGATCGGAATTCGCATCGACCTTGGTGATGTCGGGGGGATCGGATTCGTCGGGGAGGCTGCCCTGCACGCGTGAGACGCGATCGCGCACATCGTTCGCAGCGGATTCGATGTCGCGCCCCAGGCCGAATTCGATGGTGATGCGCGAGCGCTCTTCGGAGCTCGACGACGTGATCTTCTCCACGCCTTCGAGGCCCGCGACCTGGGCTTCGATGATCTGCGTGATCTTGGATTCGACGACTTCGGCGGTGGCGCCGCGGTAGCGCGTATCGATGCTGACGATCGGCGCGCTGATATCCGGATACTCGCGCACCGGCAGGCGATTCGCGGCCATCAGTCCGATGATGGTGAGCATCAGGCTCACCACCATCGCAAAGACCGGGCGCCGGACGGACAGCTCCGAAAGGATCATGCGCGATCCCGTCGCAGCTTCGGCTCGATGGCCGCGCCCTGCACCGCCTCGCTCGACGTCGTCGGTTTGACAGCGAGGCCGTCGCGGACTTTCTGCGTGCCTTCGACCACGACCACGTCGCCTTCGATGAGTCCCTTCAGCACTTCGACTTCACCCGGACGGCGGCGACCAGTGTGGACTTCCGTGCGCACGGCCTTCTCGTCACGGACGGTGAAGACGAACTTGCGATCGCCTTCGGGCACCAGCGCCTGCTCGGGAATCAGCAGCGTCGGAGCATCGACGCGCTGCAGGTTGACCGTCATGAGCATGCCGGGCTTCAGGCGTCCGTCGCGATTGTCGATGCGGGCACGTACCGTCACCGCGCGGCTGACAGGATCGAGACGACTGTCGATGCTGGTCACCTTCCCCTTGAAGACTTCGTCGCTGTAAGCCGTCGTGCGGCCAGTGATCTCGAGTCCTTCGCGAACGTCGGCGAGGAACACTTCCGGCACCGAGAAATCGAGCTTGATCACGCTCGTGTCGTCGAGCGTCGTGATGACGGTGGTGGGGCTGACGAAGCTGCCGATGCTGACGTTGCGAAGGCCGACGCGGCCCGCGAACGGCGCGCGGATGATCGTGTCGTTGAGCTGCGATCGCGCGCCCGCGACGCGAGCCTCGTTCATGCTCAGTGTCGCCTGCAGCTGATCGAGCTGTGCTTCGGAGAGTGCTTTCGTCGCGAACAGTTCGCGACTGCGATTGAACTGGCTGCGGCTGTCGCGCAGCGCGGCTTCAGCTTCGGCGAGATTCGCCCGCGCCTGCTCGCTGTCGAACTCGACGAGCACGTCGCCTGTCCTGACCTGCTGACCTTCGCGGAAAGCGATGGCGGTGACGCGGTTGGAGACCTTCGCAGTGATATCGACCGCTTCGTTCGCGCGAGCCGTGCCGATGGCCTCCATGCCCTGCGCGAAGGGCTCGTAGCCGACCGTCGCTACCAGAACCCCGACCGGTCCGCCGGGTCCGAAGCCCGGTCGTGCGCCTGCCGCCGGCTTGGCCGCCGGCGCATCGCCATTCGATACGGCATACCAGCCGATTCCCGCGACCGCGACGAGAAGCGCCGCCCCGACGACTATGTTGCGCACACTTGAGACCATGCAAAGCCTAAGACAGCGGATCCCGCGCGGCCCCGCCGTGAAACGGCCCGGGACTGGCCTGGGGGACATGCAGGCCAGAGTCGATGTCATCGACCTCGAGATTTTCTTTGACGAGTCAGCGTCCGACCCGTCCGCCCCCCGCGAGTTCAGGAAACGGTAGCCGCCGCATCCCTTGGAAGCTGTAAAGAATCGTAAATTCAATGATATCCGCGCGAATCCAGTTCACGCACCGAGGGGAAAGATGAAAAAGGCGGAAATTCGGGCCGGGCCGGATTCGGGCCCGTACGGGCAGGCCCTGTTCGTCATTCCGCGCTGCCCGTCATTCCCGCTTTCGCGGGAATGACGCAGGCGGAGCTAATCCGGCTAGCCGCCAACCGCTAACCGCCAACCGCTTCTCTTTACGGTTCGGAGTCCGAAGCGTCCTGAATGCCCTCGAAGAGGACAGTGCTCAGATAACGCTCACCGGTATCCGGCAGCATGGCGAGGATCACCGAGCCGTTGGGCGCCTTGTTGGCGACCTTGAGAGCAGCCGCGAAAGTGCCGCCGGACGAGATGCCGCAGAAGATGCCTTCCTTCGCCGCCAGGTTCCGGGCGGCCTGAAGCGCCTCGTCGTCGGTCACGGGCAGAATTTCATCAGGAACGCCGCGATTCAGGACGGCGGGCACGAAATCCGGCGTCCAGCCCTGGATCTTGTGGGGCTTGAATTCGGCGCCGGTCAGCAGCGATGCGCCCGCCGGCTCGGTGACGACGATCTTCGTCTCCGGCCGTGCCTTCTTGATCATCTCGCCCGCGCCGGTCAGCGTGCCGCCCGTGCCCCAGCCGGTGACCCAGAAATCGAGCCGCTTGCCGGCGAAGTCGCTGAGGATCTCCGGGCCGGTGGTGTTGCGGTGATACTCCGGATTCGCCTGGTTTTCGAACTGGCGGGCGAGGAACCAGCCGTGCTTCTTCGCCAGCTCCTCTGCCTTGCGCACCATGCCCGAACCGCGCTCCGCGGCGGGTGTGAGAAACACTTTGGCTCCGAGCATGCGCATGATCTTGCGCCGCTCGACGGAGAACGTTTCGACCATGACCGCAACGAACGGATAGCCCTTCGCCGCGCAGACCATTGCGAGTGCGATGCCGGTGTTGCCGGAGGTCGCTTCGATGACCGTCTGTCCGGGCTTCAGTGCACCGCGCCGCTCGGCATCTTCGATGATGCCGATCGCGAGACGGTCCTTCACCGATGAGAGCGGATTGAAGAACTCGCACTTCACGTACATCGTGACGTTGGCCGGCGCGAGCCGGTTGATGCGGACGATGGGAGTGCGGCCGATGGTGCCGAGAATGCTGTCGTAAATCATGAGAAGTAGTGACTCGCGGTTAGCGGTTGGCGGTTAGTTCAGATAACGGAAAACGACAACGGAAGCCGACACGTCCGAATGGGCAACGGGCCGCGAACAAAAAAACCGGGCACGAGAGTGCGCGCCGTTCGTCGACGGCGTCAACTGCCCGAGGTTATCAGCTGATGACCGGTCCCGGTCCGGCTCACAACTCGTCGCTCGCGGCTCACCGCTTTCCGTCACGCTCTTTCAACCACTGCGCGATCCGCGTCGGCACTTCCCGCTGCGCTGCGCCGCTCACGTAGATCCCGATGTGACCGCCGGGGAACGCATAGCTCGAGTAGTCGCGCGAACCGACGCGCTGTTCGAGCGGTGTGCTCGCACTCGGCGGCACGAGGTGATCCTGCGTGGCGTAGATGTTCAACAAAGGCGTGCGGATGTCCTTCAAGCGGACCGGACGTCCGTTGAGATCGAGCGCGTCGTTCACGAGGCGGTTCTCCTTCACGAACCACTGCATGAACTGGCGGAACATCTCGCCGGGCTGGTCGGGACTGTCGAAGATCCATTTCTCCATGCGCAGGAAATTCTCCAGCGCCTTGGGATCGTCGATGTGATCGAGCAGATCGACGTACTTCTGGCTCGTCAGCCGGAAGGGCTGCAGTCCGAGGAACAGCGCGTTGAGCATCTCGCCCGGGACGTTGCCGGTCGTGGCAACGAGCTGATCGAGATCGACGTGCTTCGTCCACTTGGTCAGGAGGTTCTGCGGTGTCTGGAAATCCACCGGCGTCACCATCGTCACGAGATTGCGCAGCGTCTCGCGGTGAAGAGCCGCGTAGCACAGGCTGAGCGTGCCGCCCTGGCAGACGCCGAGGAGATTGATACGGTCCTGCCCGCTCGCTTCGCGAACGACGTCGACACACCGTGCGAGGTAACCGGAAACGTAGTCGTCGATCGTCAGGAAGCGATCGGCGCCGTCGGGATAGCCCCAATCGATCAGGTAGACATCGACACCCCGCTGCAACAGCCCGCGGATCAGCGAGCGATCCGGCTGCAGATCCATCATGTACGGGCGGTTCACGAGCGCGTAGCAGATCAAAAGCGGCGTGCGCACGCGGTTCTTTGCAGGGACATCAGCAGCGGGTCGATAGCGATAGAGGACGAGTTTGTCCTCTTCATACACCGCGTCTTTCGGAGCGCTGCCGATAGTGACGTCGCCGGCTTGTGCGAGCACAGCAAGCCCCTGCGTCAGCCGCTGCACGAAAGCGTCCGTGTCCTGCTTCACCTGCTCACGATCGAATTTGATTTCGGTCATCGGGATCGGCCCTTCGCTGCACGCCGCTTCGGCGCGGCACGAACCGCCTTCTTCGCCTTCGGCTTCGATCGCCCTTGCGACAGGTCCGCGACCTGCTGTTTCAACGCGCGTATCTGGCGATGCACGGAGTTCAGCTCCGAGCGTGTCGGCAAGTCGAACTGCCGCAGTCCGTACTCGACGACTTTCTGCTGACGAGCGCGCAATCGCATGCTCGCATTCCCCAGCTCCGCCTGAAGCTTGCCGTAGGTCTCGCTGTGGGCCACTTTCGCGAAGACCTGCTCCGCGCACTCGACCCAGAGGTTGTACAGGTCACGATAACCGCCGATCGGCTCTTTTCGCTCGCGTACGCGCTGTTCGAGCAGATCCAGCGCGTCCCGTTGCACTCCCAGCAATGCGCCCCGCAATTCCTGTTCGAGCTGCGCACACTCAGCCTGGGCTGCAGCGAGCTCCCGCCACGCTTCAGTGTGCTCGCGAGCCAGACCGACCGGCGGCAGACGGCCGAGCATGTCCGAGAATGCGCGCGCGGCGCTTTGCTGGGTCACCCCGGCAGCCGTCCAAGCGCTCTTCCACGCATCCAGGAGTTCCTCGCCTACCTGGAAGCCCGCGAACGATTGGGTGCCCTGCGAAGCGGTATCGGCAATTCCCTGCAGCCAGGACTGCCCCAGATCGAGCCATTTGTCCCCGATCGCGCGGACTTCCTCGGTCCCGCCGGCGCCGCCCGCAGCCGTGCGCTGCCGCAGCAATTCACGCTGTTGCTCGATCCATTCCGCCGCCCAGGGGCTGCCGTTTGCCTTCGGGTCCTGATCGCCCATCGATTCCGCCGCCTCCATCGCCCGCTGCGCCGCAAGAGAGCTTCTGTCGCCCTTGTTGCAGCGCCAAATCGGCGTCGCTACAGTAGCCCGCCTCGCAGTGCGTAACGCCTTGTTGGGGCATTGTCCCAGAAAACCACCGGGCGCCGGCACGCTATTGCTAGCGAAGAATTCACGGGACCGTGCATGAGCGAACCACGCCTGATCAAGAAGTATGCGAATCGTCGGCTGTATGACGCGTCGCAAAGCCGGCACATCACGCTGGACGACATCCGCACGATGGTCGTCGCCGGCGAACAGGTGAAGGTCATCGAGGACAAGACCAACGAGGACATCACCCGCCTGATCCTGCTGCAGGTGATCGCCGACCAGGAACAGTTCGGGCGACCGATCCTCTCGACCGCGCTGCTCGAGTCGCTGATCCGCTTCTACGGCAACTCGCTGCAGGGCTTCCTCAGCGCGTATCTCGAGAAGAGCGTCGAGACCTTCATGCGCCAGCAGGAAACGGTGCAGACCCAGCTCACCCGCATGATGACGAATGCGCCGATGGCGGCCATGTCGGAGCTCACCCGCCAGAACCTGGAAGTCTGGGCCCGCATGCAGGAGTCGATGCTGGCTGCATTCGCGCCGCCGCGCGATTCCAAGAGCAACGGCGCCGACACGCCGGCCAGCAACGAGAAGCCGGGCTCGGACCCGACGCGATGACCGTGCCGCGCGTGGACGCCTGACCGCGGGCATCCGATCGCTCGCATCCCGACGCCCCCACGCACTCCATGCGCATCTGTTTCATCGCCTCCGAGATCGCGCCGCTCGCGAAGACTGGCGGGTTGGCCGACGTGGCAGGCGCCTTGCCGCGATATCTGCATGGTCGCGGTCATGACGTGCGGCTCTTCATGCCGCTGTATTCCAGCATCGGGCTAGGTGCCCTGAACGCGGACCACGTCCCGAACGTGCAGGACGTCGAACTGCGCCTGGGCCCGCATCGCTACAGCTTCTCGCTGCTGCAGGCGCATTTGCCCGGCTCCACGACGCCTGTCCTTCTCGTGCACTGCCCGGCGGCATTCGATCGACCGACGATCTACACGAACGGGCCCGACGAGCATCTGCGCTTCCTGGTGCTCCAGCGCGCGGTGCTGGAGTCGTGCCAGCGCATGGGCTTCGCGCCGCAGATCGTTCATTGCAACGACTGG
This sequence comes from Povalibacter uvarum, assembly GCF_014202975.1. Taxonomy (GTDB): domain Bacteria; phylum Pseudomonadota; class Gammaproteobacteria; order Steroidobacterales; family Steroidobacteraceae; genus Steroidobacter; species Steroidobacter uvarum. The sequence goes on along the minus strand of NZ_JACHHZ010000004.1, from coordinate 179,598 downwards.
CACACGGGACTCGTGCCGCTGATGCTCAAGACCCTCTATGCCTGGGACCGGCTCTTCGAGCAGTCGCGCACGATCATGTCGATCCACAACATCGGCTACCAGGGCGTCTTCGGCGCCGGCACGGCTTACGATGTCGGTGGAGAGATCCGCGGACTCCTCTCGCCTTCTGATTTCGGCGCCGGTCAGATCAACTGGCTGCGCGAAGGCCTGCGTCATGCGCATCGTGTGAGCACCGTGAGTCCGACCTACGCCCGCGAAATACAGACACCGATCGGCGGGCACGGACTCGATGGCACGTTGCGCGAACGGGGAGATGAAGTCGTCGGCATCCTGAACGGCGTCGACTACGCAGACTGGAATCCCGCGCTCGATCGCTATCTCAAACATCGTTACACCCGGGACGATCTCTCCGGGAAAGCCGCCGGCAAGCGCGCCTTCCTGGACTGGATGAACCTGTCGCTGCCCGAGAAGACGCCGATGTTCGGCATCGTGTCGCGACTCACGCCGCAGAAGGGCTTCGATCTGCTCTTCGACACGCTGCCGGAAGTGCTGGCGGGTCGCGACTGCTGCCTCGTCGGTGTCGGCAACGGGGAGGCACGCTACGAGCGCTTCTTCGAAGGACTGCAGCAGCGCTTTCCCGACCGGGTCGTCTTTCATCGCGGCTACAGCGAAGAGATCGCCCATCTGATCGAAGCGGCGGCGGACATTTTCCTCATGCCTTCGATGTACGAGCCGTGCGGCCTGAACCAGATGTACAGCCTGAAGTACGGCACCGTCCCGATCGTGCGCAAGACGGGCGGACTCGCGGACTCCGTGCAGATGTGGGATGGCGATTCGCGCCAGGGCACCGGCATCGTCTTCAACGATTTCGACGTGCCCGCGATGCGCTGGGCATTGCAGACCGCGCTCGACCTCTTCAAGGATCGGGACGCGTGGACGCAGATGATGCGCAACGGCATGGCGCAGGATTTTTCCTGGGATGCGCAGGGGCGCGAGTACGAGAACCTGTACGAATCGTTGATTCGCTAGTCACGCTCCGCCATGACCCGCAGCGATCCCAGAGCACTCGCGCATCAGGCCACGCTGCTGGAACAGGCGGGCAGGCTCGCGGAAGCCGAAGCTCTCTACACTCAGATCCTCGGCCATTGGCCTGAGCTCACCGACACCTGGTACAACCTTGCGCTGCTGCAACGACGCATGGGCAAGTTCGCGGAAGCGCTTGCGTCATATCAGCAAGCGCTCGACCGCGGCGTGTCGCTGCCTGAAGAAGTTCATCTCAACCGCGGAGTCATCTACTCGGACTGCCTGAGGCAGGACGATGCCGCGGAGCGCGAACTTGATGCAGCTCTGCGCATCAACTCTCGCTATGTGCCGGCGCTGTTCAATCTCGCGAACCTGCGTGAGGATTACGGGCGACGCACAGACGCAATCGCCTTGTACGAACGAATCCTCGCGCTCGACCCGCATCACTACGAAGCGCTGTCGCGCTACGCGAGCCTCACGCTGGCGAAACACCGCGACGAGCCCATCGTGAACCGACTCCGTCTCGCGATCGGCGACCCCGCGACGAATGTTCTCGACAAAGCGAGTCTCGGATTCGCTCTGGGCAAAGTCCTGGATGCTTGCGGTTCCTACGACGAAGCATTCGATGCTTGCAGCGCCGCCAATCGCGACAGCCGGGCTGCGGCACCTGCGAATGCGCCTCGCTATGACCGTGCGGCACACGAACGATTGATCGACGCGATCATCGCGCAGTTCCCCGCCGCCCCCCGGGCGCCGGCGACGCCGCTGCAACCGCAGCCGATCTTCATCTGCGGCATGTTCCGCTCGGGATCGACGCTGGCCGAGCAAGTGCTCGCCGCCCATTCGCAGATCCGCTCCGGCGGCGAACTGCCTTTCATACCGTCGCTCGCATCGCAGGTGCTGACGCCGTTCCCGAACAGGATGAGCAGCGTTACCGAACCGCAACTGCGGTCACTGGCGCAACAGTACCTCGACAGCCTGGCGAAGCTGTTTCCGGGTGCCTCGCATGTAACTGACAAGAGGCCGGACAACTTCCTCTACATCGGACTGATCAAGCGGCTGTTTCCGAACGCAAGGATCATTCACACACAGCGCCAGCCGCTGGACAACTGTCTGTCGATCTACTTTCTCCATCTCGACCATCGCATGAGCTATGCGCTGGACCTGGCGGACATCGGTCATTACTACGCGCAATACCGCCGGCTCATGGCGCACTGGCAATCGCTCCATGGCCCGGACATCCTGAATTTCGATTACGACGCATTCGTCGCCGACCCGGCGGGCTCGACGAGGGAGCTTCTGGCGTTCTGCGAGTTGCCTTGGGAGGACGCGGTTCTTTCGTTTCACCAGGCGCGGACCGCAGTCAAAACCGCGAGCGTCTGGCAGGTTCGCCGACCCGTTTACCGGGAGTCGTCGGGACGATGGCGTCGATATGAGCGGCAGCTGGAATCGCTGCGAAGGGATCTGGAGCAGGCGGGCGTAGACACAGGCGATACTACGTAGTCATTCCCGCGAAAGCGGGAATGACCAGCGGCTTCACCCCACCGGCTTTGTTCTGACCCATTGCGACAACAACCACTTCTCCCCGCGGGTAGTCGCAAGACCCGCGTGAACAGTGCTGTAGTCCGGTGATCCGTCCGCCTGGAGATTACTGAACACGAGCGCATCGCCGCGATTGCCCTTGTAGCGAAACCCGAGCCGGGGGAAATCCGTTTCGCCACCTTCGAATCCGTCGTTGAGATAGACGAGGAACGTCGTCGATCGCTGCCCGCGCAGGTCCACCTCCTGCGCCAGTTCGGGCGTATTCGTCTGCAGGAAGTCGCCGTGCAGCGCGAACTGCTCGCCCGGCTCGTAGTGAAGCAACTTCGTGACTTCGAAGAAGCGCGTCGAAGTCTGGAGGACCGCTGCCATGCGGTCACGAAGCAGGCTCAGCAACACATCCGCGTGAAAGATCGTGAAGCCCATTTCAGTGTTCGTGCGCGTCTGCGCCACCTGCGCATCGGCGCTGCCTCGATACACCAGCGCACGCGTCAGCGCTGGCCGGCCACGCTCGATGAGCCAGGCGCATTCTGCTTCCGTGGCGAAGCGTTCGACGACCAGGATTCGCGGCCGTTCAGAAACGATGCGCACGCCGTGAGCCGTCGTGAGAGCACTCAGGTCGACAGGCTGTTTTGCCTGCGCGTGGGCGCCGTCCGACGCGCATCCGAGCAAAGCCAGCTCGCGCTTGGCGACGGTGGAACCGAACCCGGCCGCCATCACCAGATACTCGATCGCCTTCTGCGGATTGCGGGGCAGCCCTACACCCCATGCGGCGCAGACAGAAAGTTGCAGCGCTGCTTCCGGTGCGCCTTGCTTGACTGCCATCTCCAGCATGGCGATTGCGTCGGGAGGTGCCTGCTTGATTCCTTCACCGACGAGAACCCGCTTGGCAAGCACAACGAGCGAGCCCACGTCGCCCGCACGGACTCGTTCCAGCAATCCTTTGATTTCGGGGTCACTCATCGACGCCGACCAGCCCCGGCGGGTTGTTCTACAACTTCGTCGCCAGATCCACCGAACCGCTTTCCTGGAAGGGAATGTTCCGGATCATGCCGGACTCCAGCATGACCTTGCCCTCGAAGATGTATTCGACCCTCTTCTTGCCGTTCAGGCGCGTCAGCAACCGGCCGAGGCTGCTGACGAAATTGGTCCGCACCGTCATGTCGAACTCTGTTTCGCCCTGGGCCGGCACCTTGAAGGGGCGGCTGCTGACGCCTTCGGCGAACGAGTCGCCCTGGAGGAAGAGCTTGTAATCGATCCCTTTGATCGGGAGCTCCCGGTCGTTCGGATTCTGCACGTGCAGGCGCACGAGGAAGTTCTGGCTGAACATGTCGCCGGACGTCATTCCGACGCTCACGATCGTCAGGCGCGGAGTTTCCAGCTTCGGCGCCATGCTGCTGCAGGCGCTGAGGCCCGCGAGCAGGAGCAGGATCGAGAGGCTGCGGAGCATCTTCATGGATAGCGGCTTCCGTAACAGAACTCCGCACATTGTATGCCCGCGCACGGCGATTCGTAGCGCCCGGTGCGCTTGCCCGCGATTCCGAGCGACCGCGCTATCCCTCCGCTTGCTTTCTCAAGCGCGTCAGCATGTCGCGCGTCACGAGCGCGACGCCTTTCTCGCTCATGTAGAACCGACGGGCGTCGTCCTCGGGATTGACGCCGATCTGCGTCCCCTCGGGCACGATGCCGCCGGTATCGATGATGGCGCGCTTGATCGTGCAATTGGCGCCGACCCGCACGTCCGGAAACAGCACCGACCGCTCGACGTAGCTGCGCTCATCCACCCTGACGTTGGAAAAGAGCAGCGACTGGTTCACGTGCGCACCGGAGATGATGCAGCCGCCGGACACCATCGAATTGACGGCCATGCCGACGCGGCCGACATCGTCCAGCACGAACTTCGCGGGCGGATACTGCCGTTGATACGTCCAGATCGGCCATTGCTCGTCGTAGATATTGAGCTCCGGATTCACATGGACGAGCTCCATGTTCGCCTCGTAGAACGCATCGACCGTGCCGACATCGCGCCAGTACTGCTGAACACGGGTCTGCGTGTCCTTGAACGGGTACGCAAACACCTTCAGATGCTGGAGCGCTTCCGGAATGATGTTGCGCCCGAAATCATGGGCGGTGCCCGGCCTCTGCGCCTGCTCCTCGAGCAGCCGGTACAGCAGGCTCGCCTTGAATACGTAGATGCCCATCGAGCCGAGCGAATAGTCTCCGCGCCCCGGAATGCCCTCGGGATCCTTGGGCTTCTCGGCGAAACGCGTGATGCGCATGTTCTCATCGACCGTCATCACGCCGAAGCTGCTCGCCTGATCGCGCGGCACTTCGACGACGCCGACCGTTATGTCGGCCTTCTTCTCCACGTGCGCAGCGAGCATCGGACCGTAATCCATCTTGTAGATATGGTCGCCGGCCAGCACCAGGATGTGCCGGGGATGATGGAGCTTGATGATCTGCAGGTTCTGGTAGAGCGCGTCGGCGGTGCCGCGATACCACATCTCGCCGAGCTGCTGCTGGGCGGGAATGATCTCCACGAACTCTCCGAACTCGCCTCGCAGGTAACTCCAGCCGCGCTGGATGTGCTGGATCAGCGAATGCGCCTTGTACTGCGTGAGTACCGAAATGCGGCGGATGCCCGAGTTGACGCAGTTGGAGAGCACGAAGTCGACGATGCGGAACTTGCCGCCGAACGGCGTCGCCGGCTTGCAGCGAAAGTCCGTGAGATGTTTCAACCGCTCGCCGCGGCCACCCGCCATGATGACGGCGAGCGTATTGCGAGTAATGCGGCTGACATAGCGGCGTGAGGAAATCTTGAGGCTCGTCTGATTCTGGCGGACGGGGACACGAGCTGGCGTAGCTGCGTCTGGCATGAGATCGGTTCCGGCATCGGGCGACAGTGCGACGACCCCCATGGTAGCCGACGAGCGCGCATTTGGAGTCATCCGGGGATTCATCCGGCGCTTGCCTGTGCGCCGCGCCTTGGGCATTGTGCCGGGAATATCTGCGGGCGCATCGGTCAGCACGGTTGCATGCTGCCCGTCGTTCCGGAGCCTGTAGTCCGAATGCTCAACTTCTTCCCTGATCCCCTCGACGAGAGTCCGATTGACGAGATCGGCGGCTTCACCCCACTCGGTCATCCTGTCAGCTCCTTGACCGCACGGCGCATCATCGACCGGCGGTGCTGGTGGAGCGCGCTGCTGTGCGCGCCTGCGTTCCTCCTGGCTTGCAAGGTCCATGCTCAGGAGGCACCGCCTGCGTCATCCGACGCAGAGATCGTGGCCGAACGCACACAGTGCCTGCCCGACGGCACGGGATACCTGCGCGCACGGCTCAAGGGCTCGATCGATGCGGAGCTGGATTGGGGCAATGCCGATACCGGCTGCACCGGCGCTGTGCGACCGACGGACGGCGGGATCCGTGTCCGTTTCACTCGGCAGTCGGGATCCGAGGGTCAGCTCGTGCTCGTCTTCGGCATCGCCGCCCTGCGCGAGGGCACGAGCGCGAAGGCCTTGCCCGTGAACGTCACCGTGATGCGCGAAGGTACTGGCGAGTTCTATGGAACGCAGGGCGATGACAAGTGCACGCTCGATCAGGTGAGCCAGACACCGCTGGTCGGCATCCCGCATCGTTCACGCGTGTATCGCATCGTGGCGCGAGGCTTCTGCACTGAGCCTGCCCGCGCCCTGAAAGGTAACGGCTCCATCTTCATCTCCCGATTCGATTTCGCGGGCCGCGTCGACTTCGACGTCGAAGACGACGCCGACGACGCCGTACTCCAGGCGGGATCTCAAAAAGGAAAGCATCCATGACGCCGATCGCAATGCTGCGACGACTGACACCCCTGCTGGTCCTGCTCTGCGCAGCCAGTGTCGCTGCCGATTCGAAACCGTCACCGACAGCGGAACTCGACAAGGAATTCGGGCGCTCGTCGCTGCAGATCGCCACGGCGGATTCGAAGCTGCATACGTTCCGTGTGTGGGTTGCCGACAGCGAGTCTCGCCGTCAGCGCGGCCTCATGTTCGTGAAGCAGATGGACGACGATGCAGGAATGCTCTTCATCTATCCGCAGGCGCAGTCGATCGCGATGTGGATGAAGAACACGTTCATTCCGCTCGACATGCTCTTCGTTGCAGCGGACGGACGGGTGGTTCGCGTGACCGCGAACACTACGCCGCAGTCCCTCGACACGATCGAGTCAGGACAAGCAGTGCTCGGTGTCGTCGAGCTCAACGCCGGCGTCGCAGCGAAGCTGCAGATTCGCGCTGGCGCCCAGATCATTCATCCCGCCTTTTTGCCGAGATAACTCCGCGCGTCTCGCGCAGCGCGCTCGGGCCGGCGTGTTGCGCGTTGTTTGCGTACACCCCATAGCCTTTTCACGGATGGTAATTCTACGCTCAGCCGTTAACTTGCGGTGAGTAGTGGAGAGCCAACGGCGGAGCACGCCGTTTTTTCTTAAGGAGGACTGGGTGATGCGAACTCGCAAGAGCGCGATGTTGCTTTCTGTGCTGGCGTCTGCAGCGGGCCTTACGTCAGGTTCGGCAAATGCCGCCGATGAAACGGGCAAGTGGTATTTCAATCCGCAATACGGTTACACGTGGCCCGACGATGCACGGGGGGTCGACGACGACTATCACTGGGGTCTCGGCATCGGCAAACATCTCAGCAAGCACTGGAGCCTCGAGCTCAACGGTCTCATCGGGGAATTCGAAGGACCGGTCGTCGATCTCGATCAGCAGGCTTATTCGCTCGACGCACTGCTCGTCTTCGCGCGTGAGCGCGCGGTGTCTCCCTACATCACGTTCGGCGCCGGTTACATCAACAACGACTTCGACGTCGTCGAACTGAGCGGGCCGCTCGCACAGGCAGGCGTGGGCCTCATGATCGACGTGGGCCAGAACGCGGCGAAGACGTTCGTCTTCCAGCTGCGGCCCGAAGTAAAGATGCGCTACGACTGGGCTGATACGCCCGAGCACGACGACTTCCATGACTACATCGTCAATCTCGGTTTCGCATTCAACTTCGGTCCGGCGCCCTACCAGGCGCCGCCTCCGGCACCTCCGGCTCCACCTCCTCCACCACCGCCTCCACCGCCGCCTGCTGATACCGACGGTGACGGTGTGCTCGATCCGCAGGATCAGTGTCCCGGCACACCGCGCGGTGTTGCTGTCGATGCAGTCGGATGTCCGCGCAAGGGCTCGGTCACGCTTCACGGCGTGAACTTCGAGAACAACTCGGACCAGCTGATGCAGACATCGCGGCCGATCCTCGATGAAGTCGCTGCCGATCTCAAAGCGCATCCGCGCCTGAAAGTCGAACTGCAAGGTCACACGGACAGCGTCGGCGCCGCTGCCTACAACCTGAACCTTTCCCAGCGGCGTGCCGAGACGGTCCGCGAGTACCTGATCGCGCAGGGCGTCAGCCCGGCGAATCTGATCGCGAAGGGCTACGGCGAAACAGAGCCGATCGCGACCAACGATTCGCCAGGAGGCCGCGCAGGAAATCGCCGTGTCGTCATGTCGGTGACCGACAATCCCGGTGACGTCGACGTGAAGGGAGAGGAAAAGACGTTCTGATCCGTTGTCTCAATAGTTGCTCGACCAACTCGATTCGCGGCGGATGTGCACAACATCCGCCGCTTTCTTTTGGGCGAAGGGTTGCCTCTATACTCATCGCACCATGGAACTCGATGCCTCCGCGGACGCAGCGCTCGTGCGTCGTTTCTTCGATCGATCCGGCCGCGTGCACATCGCCGGCATCCTGAAGGCAGATGCCGCGAAAGCGGTTTTCTCCTGTCTTGCCGAGCAGACGCCCTGGCAGCTCTCGATCCACGACGATCAGGGACCTCGCGATATTCCGGCGCGCAGCTTCGAGCAGATCGAACCATCGCTGCGAGCGGAACTGTCGCGACGGGTCGATCGTGCCGCAGCCCGGGGATTTGCGTATCGCTTCAGCAACTGCAGGATCGATACAGCCGAAGACGCCCGGGCCGTGCCGCTGATCCTGCGACGATTCCACGAATTCCTGAACTCACCGCCGCTGCTGCAGTTCGCCCGGGTCGCCACGGGATTCGATGACATTACCTTCGCCGACGCGCAGGCGACGCTCTACAACCCCGGCGATTTCCTGACCTGTCACGATGATGATGTGAAGGGCAAGAACCGCCGCGTCGCTTACGTCTTCAATTTCACGCCGCTCTGGCGCGTCGAGTGGGGCGGGTTGCTGGCCTTTCCGGATGCTTATGGCCATCTGCACGAAGCGTTCACTCCCGCGTTCAATGCAGTGAACCTCATGCGCGTGCCGATGGTGCACACGGTCACGCAGGTGGCCACGTTCGCGGCAGCGGGACGCTACAGCATCACAGGCTGGTTCCGGGCCAGCTGACGCTCGCCCAAAAAGAGAGGGCCGCCGCACGCGCGACGGCCCTCATTCAGACCGACCTGTTCAGAACTTGTAATTCAATCGGGCAAAATAACGCCGTCCCAGTACATCGAACGTGCTCGGGTCGGTGTTCATCTCGATCGACGCCGTGTACAGCGGCGGTTCCTGGTTGGTCACGTTCGTCACACCAAGCGAAAGCTCCGCCGCGCTCGTCAGGTACCAGGATGCATTGAGATCCAGGTAGTCGATGCTCGGCGTTCCCACGGTAGTGATGTCGTCGTAGCTCTTGTACTTGTTGTCCATCGACGGCATGTAGCGATAGCGGGCGCCGATGCGGAACATGTCGTTCAGGAAGTAGTAGTCCATGTTCAGGAGCATCTTCCATTCGGGCAACGTTTCTCCCGGCGTATCGCTCACCTGCCCTACGCGATCGAGCACAGGCAGACCCTCGCGAATCGACAGGTCGTATTTCTCGAGATACGTGTAGACGAAGTTCGTCGCGAGCCGGCCACCGCCGCCGAAATCGAGACCCCAGTCGATCTGCACGTCGATACCCGCCGTCTCCAGCTTGGAGGCATTGCTGGTGATACCGGCCGAGATGACTGGTGTCGAGTCGCCATAGACGGAGCGGTCGACGACCTGGCACGTCGGATCGTTCGGATCGAAGCTCTGGTTGTTGCCGTTCGCGCCGTAGCAGAGCAGCAAGATCTCGCCGCCCGGCGTCTGCACGATCGCATCGTCGATCTCGATCATCCAGTAGTCGATCGATGCGCGGAGATTCTCGAGCGCCGCGCCCGAGAACGGCGAATCGAACACCACGCCGAAGGTGATCGTGTCGGCGCTTTCCTCCTGGAGATTCGGATTGCCGCCGGCATTGGTTTCCACCTGCGCAAACGGATAGGAGTAGTCGTCGATGACATCGGCGCCCACGCCTGTCTGCAGACAGAGCTGGCGGATCGCGTCACTGCCGCCGTTCGCCGCATCCGCATTCGCGCCGGATGTACGGGCCGTCGAGGTGATGTCGCACGGATCCTCGATCACAGGCGGGAAGCCCTGGTTCGGCGGGCTGAACAGTTCGTCGATGCTCGGTGCCCGCACGGCACGCTGGTACGACGAACGCAATCGCACCGCGTCCACCACCTGCCAGTCGACTTCGGCCTTGTAAGCGTTCGCGGCGCCGGACAGGTTGTAGTCCGACCAGCGATAGCCCAGCGTCACATCCAGGCGTTGCGCCGCGGGTGCGTCACGCAACAGCGGGAACAGCGCTTCGGCGAACAACTCTGTCGCGTTGATCGAGCCTGTCAGCGGACTCTGCTGGTTGAAGCCGACGAGATCGCCCGAGGCGACACTCGAGTCCGGTTCGAACGCATAGCTGTCTTCGCGATATGCCGCGCCGATGGAGAACCGCGCATCGCCCGCCGGCATCGAGAACATCCTGCCGCCGAAAGTTGCTTCAGCGGACACCTGCTCCACCGTCGTCAGGTTCGTGAAGTACGTCGTGACATACGCTGCGCATCCCGGGCTGACATTGCCTGAGCCGAAGACGTTGAAACCGCCGCAGATCGCAACGCCGCCGTCGGGCGCTTCCAGCAATTCCTGGATTCGCTGCAGCGACAGATCACCGCCCTGCGTGTTGCGCTCTTCCACGCGTGAACCCGACACATACACGTCCCAGTTGTAGCCGTCTCCCACAGTTCCCTTCAGGCCCGCGGTGTACTGCCAGACGTCGACGTCGAACACATCAGTACGCGGTCCGACTTCGGACATGCGGCGCGAGAAGCCGAAATCCGCGTCGGCATCCGGCCGTGATGCGAGGATCGTCGCCAGGTCCGCCGGGATGTACGGATTCGTCACGGGCACGGTGAGTCCGGTTGCCGGTGTGGGCGCGAGATTCGTATCGGCGCCATACGTCGTATAGAGCGCCGAGAAATACGCGTTGACGTTGTCGGTCAGGTCATAGTTCATGAACGCCGTCAGGTTCCAGCGCTCGATCGGCAACTGCAGCAGGTTCGGCGGCGCGAAGTTGTACGAGTACGCGTCCGGATTGAACGATGCATCCCGCTCGCCGGTGTAATTGACGACGCTGTTCGGCGTGCCGTTGCCCTGTGAGAACAGCGTGCCGTCCGGATTCGTACCCAGTGCGCGCGATGGCGTCACCGAGCCGGGGACGTAGCCCTGATACTGCGAGAACACCGAGTCGATGATTCCCTGGTTGGCGAGATTCGCCGAGCTGGACAGGATGCGTCCCTGCTCGATCGTCGCCGAACCGCCGGGCGTATTGCCCTGGCGGCGGACGTCGAGATCCAGGAAAGAGAATTCGCGCGCGCCCTGCCGTACCAGTTCGCGCTCGGTGTAGCCGACGTGCACCACTGCGTTGCCGCGATCGTCGGCGAAGTTGCCGCCCATCGTGATGTTGGCAGTCCACTCCTGGCCGTCGCTCTCATCGGTCAGGCCAAAGGTGCTGTTGAGCTCCACGCCTTCGAAGTCGTCGCGCAGGATGAAGTTGGTGACACCGGCGATCGCGTCGGAGCCATACACCGCCGATGCACCTCCCGTGAGAATCTGCACATCCTTGATGAGTGCGGTCGGGATGATGTTGATGTCGACAGTGCCATCGGCGTTGGATGCTGGCAGCCGGCGATTGTTGAGGAGCACGAGGTTGCGATTCGTGCCGAGACCACGCAGATCGATGTTCGATTGCCCGTTCCCAGGGTTGTTGCTGTTCGACGTGATGTTCGGGACGAACTGCGGCAGGGTGTTGAGCACCTGCTCCGGTGTCGCCGCGGCGACCCGATTGAAAACATCCGCGCCGACCGACACGACAGGGCTGGCGGCCGTGTAATCAGGGCGTGCGATACGCGATCCGGTGACGACGATTTCCTCGACAGTTTCAGGAGTGCCCGACGTCTCCTGAGCCTGTGCGGGGGCGATCGCGCCGATTGCGCTGCTGAGCAACGCTAGATGAATGGCAGTGCGCAGATTGCGCACCCGATCGTGGTTCTTGCAGTACATGGTTGATTCCTCGCTGCGACAAGAGTGGAACCAATGGCGGCCATCGCAATCGATGACGCAGGACCGTTCCGTTGGTTGATCACGCTGTGTGCGGTTAGCAACACAGCGATGTGGCCGGACCATAACGCCGCGACACCGCGACACATGCTGCTGTTGCCCGATTGCCCTGCAAGTGCGCAACGAGTGCATCGTTTCGCAGGGAATCTTGCGAAAAATTCATTGTCGTCGATTGACTCGTATCGTTGTTCGCGACCAACGCGAGTCGCACAGATGTGCAGAACGGGTTTCCTGCCGAATTGCTGCTAAGCTCGAAGGCGATGCGTGCGCTGATCCTGGCTGTGATTGGATCGGTGCTCAGCGCGCAAGGCGCGCCGGGCGACGCGGCAATCGCGCCTGCTGAAACAGCGTCCGCATACCTGCAACTCGGCGACGAACAACTGCGTGCAGGCGATGCACGAGGCGCCGCGACGAGCTATGCGAGTGCGGTCTCGCTCCTCGAAGCTCGCAGCGGATCGAACAGCACTGCCCTTGTCGCACCGCTGACCTCACTCGGCCGAGCGCTCTCGCCCATCGACTCTGCTTCCGCACAGTCGGCATTCGAACGAGCGATCTCGATCAGCCGACGCAGCTCCGGCCTGTTCAACGAAGATCAGATCGACGCTCTTCGTGGCAGCGCCACTCTGTACTCGATCGATGGAGACTTCGCGCGCGCTCTGGGCGCGCTCGAGTACGTAGTGAGAGTTCACGAGCGTCTCTACGGGCCGAGCGATCAGCGCACCGCGCTCGCGATGGCGGACGTCGCACAGTGGCACGCTGCGACCGGCGACTTCCTGGATGCGAGACAACGCTACCGGCAAGCGCTGCAGATCATCGAGAGCCAGGCCGGGCCGGACTCGATCGCACTCGTCGAACCGCTTGCGGGATTGGCCGACGTCTATCGCCGCGAAGCAACGGGCGATACCGATTACGACGCGAGCCGAACGAACGACATGGCAGTGCAGACGCGCCGGCAGTTGCTATCGGTCGGAGCGGACAACTACGGCAGTTGGCGCAAGCTGCATCCCTCAGGGCTTCGTTACCTGCAACGCGCGCTGCAGATCGCGGACAACAATCCGGCACAGATTGATCCAGCCATCCATCGGACCGTGCTACTGCAAACCGGCGACTGGCTGCAACTAGCGCGACAGCCCGCAAACGCACTGCCGTACTACCGCAGAACGTTCGAGCTGAAAGCGACGGACCCGATGACACCTCGCGAATCGCTGCAGCTCCCCGTCCCTGTCTACATGAGCTTCCCGCCAGCCGCAGCGAAGCACCGTGCGCTGCCCGAAAACGAGATCCGTGTGACTTTCGTGGTCATCGAGTTCGACGTCACGCCGCAGGGCTACGTTGCCGGTCCGCGCGTCGTCGAGGCGGACACGAGCGAGCCGAATAAGCGAGCGGCACTGAAGGCACTCGCGGATTGGATCTATCGACCCCGGTTCGAGAACGGTGCGCCGGTCGAAACCCGATCGGTTCGCTACCGCATGAGTTTCCGCGAACAGATCTGAGGCGCGCGATGCCGCATCACCGATCAAGCGTCGTGATCAGGTCGAATGCGATCGAAAGACGAACCTCGTCCGCTTCCAGCGGCGTCGTTCCGTGCCACATGTAAGAGGGAAACAGGACCAGCCGACCACTTTTCGGCTGAACGAATCGCTCCGCGGTGATTCCCGGCACGGCGAAGCGCGGCTCGCCGAACTTCAACCAGCCGGCCCGCTTGCTGGTGTCGATAGATTCGGCCGGCACCGTCACGTAGTACGCGGAACTCAGCCAGCCTTCCGGATGGACGTGATTGACATGGAAGCCGCCGCGAGCGAGGCGAACGGACCAGCAGCCGACGAGACTCGCTGTACCGATGTTTCGCGCGAGCAGCGGATGCGCCTCGATTCGGCGCGGCAACCTTTCGCGATACTGCGCGATGGGAGCTGGCAGCGAATCGAGGAAGGCACGAATGACCGGATGCGATTGCGCCAACAGGCTCCGCGTCGTCTGCGTCCCGTTGCGCAGGCTCTGCCCAAGCGGATGAGCTTGCAGCCGATGCAGATCCGTCAGCGCGTCGTGCAACTGCTCGTTGAACTGTTCGATCGACGTCCAGCCCGGTGGCGACGGCAGATCGAACACCTGGACGAAGCTGTCGTAGTCGTAGAGCACTTCATACGCCGCGTCTCCGAGTACGCGAGCGGCGACGGCTTCGTGAGCGATCGCGATCTGATCGAATGGCGCCTGGCTGCGCCGATGCCTTGCCAGCGCCAGCGCCTCCTGGGGTCGACTGGCGCTCAGCAATGTCGATATGGCGAGATGCTGATAGCTGATGCGGCTTCGCTGTCTTTGCTCGACCTGTTCCAGCATCCGTGAGGCGGCATCGCCGTCACCGCTTTCCTGCAACGTAGCAGCCAAAGCAATCCGCAGCGAGGCATCTGAATCATCACGCCGCAGCCCTTCTTCGATGACCACGCGAGCCCGATCTGAATCTCCGGCATCACGCAGCACAGCTGCAAACGCCGTTCGCAACGATGCATTGGCGGGATCCGCCGCGATCGCGATCTCGAACGAACGGGCGTACTGAGCGTCGCCGCGTGCAAATCGCACGCGCGCGAGCATGACGAGCGAATCCGTGTGCCCCGGTGCCGAAGAGATTGCATCGAGCAGCTCGGCTTCGCACTCATCGAATCGATCCAGGTCGTGCAACGCGCGAGCGCGGTTGTAGTGCAAGGCCGCGCCTTTCGCGCCGAGCGCTCTTGCGCGATCGAAGGCAGCAAGCGCTTCCTCCGGTCGGCGCTGCTGGGAGAGCAGCGCACCGAGGTTGTGCCATGCCACCGCGTAGGCGGGTCGCATCTCGATCGCACGACGATACGCGGCTTCAGCCTCGGCGAGTCGCCCGCGAATCCGGAGTGCAACGCCGAGTTCATGCCAGAGATCCGCATCCGACGGATCGACGGCCAGCATCGCAACCGCTTCGGTTTCCGCCCGCGGATCTTCCTTGTCGTTCAACAACCGCAGCAAGCCCGAGCGGGCCGGGCGGAATTGCGTGTCGCGATGAATTGCGGCGCGATAGTTTTCTTCAGCCTCCGCGTGCCTCGCGAGCGCACGCAGCAGATTCGCTCGATTCGTCAGGAAATCCGCCCTGTCAGGCGCAAGCTCGATGCTACGGAGCATCGCGCGATCGGCAGCGTCCAGCTCGCCCAGCCGCCGTAGTGCGACGCCCAGCATCTGGTGCGCATCAGCGAAGGCAGGTGCGTCAGTCGCGACGCGTCGACACAGCTCGGCCGCTTCGTGCGCGCGACCCGACTCGAGCAGCTTGGCAGCTGCCCGCAACGCATGAGAATGATTGTCCGGCGCACTCATGTCCCTTACTCATGTGCCGGGAGCATGGCGCCAGCGGCCTACTGGACGCGTGACACCTGCGTCGAGCGTCCACCGGACGTGACGAGATGGAACGAGCCCAACGATCCCGGTTTGATCGTCACGGAGTCGCCAACCTGCGGCCGGACTTTGGAATCCGGACGCTTCTGCGCCCAGACCTGCTCATTGTCCAGGGTAACGACGAATTCGCCATGAGGCCTCATCGTCACGCCCTTCACCTGTGCCGTCAGCTGCTCGATCTTGGGCTTCGCCGCCTCCTCGCGGTCGATCTGTTCGCGAGCGACGCTCCCCCGATATCCGAAATTCTGTTCCGCGCTCGGTGCGGCAGCGGCGGCGGCGCCAACAGCGGCTGCGGCAGGCGCCGATGACGCGCTTGCGTTGGGAGCGGCAGCGTTGATCTTCGCGTCGTAGCACGCGAGTCGCCTGGCGTCGTCCCTCTCGCCCGCACAGCCGCGCATCGCGGCAACGGTGTCGGCATCCGAAGCCAGGAGGCCCGGCGAGTACATGGCTGCTAGAGCCCCGGCAAACACGATCGTTCGAATCACAGTCTTCAGCTCCGCTAATTAGATCGACCACTCAGGCTTCTGGCCGCTGTGCGCATCGATGGCCGCGAAGAGCGCGGTGACGAGGTCGCGCTCCTCCGTCGTGAGTTCAGGCCGCCAGACGTCGAAGAGCAGTATGACCCTCGTCTGATCGCTATCGTTCCATGCTTCGTGCTCGATCGTGTCGTCGAACAGCCAGGCCTTGCCCTGCTCCCAATGCCGCGTCTCATTGCCGACCCGGAACCTGCAGTTGGGCGGCACGATGAGCGGCAGGTGACAGATGAGCCTGGTATTCACGAGCCCGTGGTGCGCCGGAATGTGCGCGCCCGGCTTCAGGAGCGAGAAGAGGATCGACGGCGATCTGTTCGGCGTCCGTGAGAACGGCACATCCTGCAATGCACGCAGCGTCTTCGGGCAACGCGCCGCATTTTCCGCGACCGCCTCGCCGTTCTTCCAGAGATAGAAAGCGCTCCACGCGGGATTGTTCAGCATTCCCGCCTGGTCCTTGCGCGGCCGATTCGCGTCTCCCTGGACGTACGGCGCGAATGCGGAGGGCTCGTTCATCACGCTCAGCAACTCGTCGCGGATGTCCGCCGTCGCCTGCTCTACCGCCGACAGCCAGGGGAACTGCTCGCGACCATAGAACTGGATCTGCGGCAGGCCGGGGAAGTAGTAGTACTTCGGTTCCTGAACGAAGATCTTCCGCTTGCCGAGGATGATGTCCACCGACTGGGCAAAACGCTGACTGGAAGTCGCCGGATCGAAACCGCGATCCGAGAGCTGCTGCACGACGTAATTCTGGTAGTGGGCCGCGTACCCGTCGCAGATCTGCTTGGCTCGACGCAGCTCCGTCACCACTTCGGGCGTCAGCTGTTCGCGCGCCGGCGCGTTCCTCAGCGCGGCCAGGTAGAAGGAGGTCGCGGATCGCGAGTCACCCGCGCCCGCAAGCTGATCGGCCTTCATGATCAGACCCAGGACGTTGCGTGGATCGACAGAGAGCAGACGATCCACGGCGGCAGTCTGTCCGGCTTCGTCCTTCAGGGCAGCGCAGGCACGCGCAAGCCCGAGCAGGGCTGCAGCCTGATTGGCGCCGGCACCGAGCGATTTCGCGAAAAGGTCCCGGGCCCGCAGCGGATCGCCGCTGCGCAATGCGTCGGTTGCGGCCCGCAGACTTTCGTCGATGGAATACATACAGAGACGCGCGGCTCCGGCTTCAGGCAGAAGAAAGGATTATGGCTCATAGCGAACGGTGCAGTGACCTGCAGTCGCCCCGGCGCTATAGTCGCAGGCAATAAGAACGCTCGGCATCCAGCCGATGTCCGGCTGGCCCCGGATATGCATCGGCAGGCAGAAGTGCTTTTCGCGTCGGTGTAGCGGGATATGACGAACAATGCGGTCAGCCTGAATCAGGCGGCTCGGCAGGCGATGTCTGTCGGCGACTTTGCGCGTGCGCGGGACCTCCTCGCGCAGCTGGTCCAGTCGGACCGGCAGAACCTGCAAGCGTGGCTGGGCCTCGCTACGGCAGCGCGTCAGCTGAACGACACTAGCGGGACATACGCCGCGCTGCGGGAAGCGCTGCGGATCGAGCCGCGCCATTTCCATGCTTTGCTCATGCTCGGCACGCTGCTCGAGCGCGACGGCGACGTGAAACAGGCGGCAACCTGGTACGCCGCCGCGCTGGCCAATGCGCCCGACGAGAAATATCTCGATGCCCCCACCCTTCAAGCCGCTGCCCATGCCCGTGAGATCAGCGGCCGGCATACCGAAAAGCTCAGCGAGTACATTCGTGATCATGTGACGGATGCGCGTGGCCAGTGCTCCGGCAGCGAGCAGCGCCGCATCGATGCATTCATCGACACGACACTGCGCGTTCGCAAGCGCTATCACCAGAACCCTTCCGACTACCTTTATCCCGGCCTGCCCTCGATCGAGTTCTACGATCGCGAGGAATTTCCCTGGATCGAGGAGTTCGAGGCGCAGACACCCGCATTCCAGCGCGAGCTCGATGCGATCGTGCGGGAAGACCAGGCGGGCTTCGCCCCCTACATCCACTACGACGATCACCTGCCGCTCGACCAGTGGCGCGAGCTGAATCATTCACCGCGCTGGAGCGCGTTCCATTTCTTCGACCGGGGCAAGCCGATCGAAGATCACTGCGCACGTGCGCCCGCGATCATGCAGACGCTGGCGAAGCTCCCGCAGCCTCAGGTGCGCATGCGATCGCCCGCAGCCATGTTCTCCGTCCTGCAGCCGAAGACACGCATTCCGGCGCACACGGGCGTGGCGAATTTCAGGCTCGTCGTCCACTTGCCGCTGATCGTTCCGGCGCATTGCGGCTTCCGTGTCGGCGGAGAAACGCGGGAGTGGCGCGTCGGGCAGGCCTGGGTCTTTGACGACACCATCGAGCACGAGGCCTGGAACGACAGCGACCAGATCCGCATCATCTTCATCTGCGACGTCTGGAATCCGCGCCTCTCGCCCGAAGAGCGCACGGCGATCGACAAGGTCATCGCCGCGACGGATGCCTTCAACGGGGTCTCTCCCGACGGCAGGATCTGACCGCGACTTGCATCGGCCCCGGCATCGCCGCAGCATTGCGCATCGCGTACCGCGGGGACTTTTCCGTGTTTCTGAAGATCAAGCAGCTCCTCACTGCCGCCGAGGTCGCCCGGCTCGACGAAATCAGCCGCGACCTCAAATTCGTCGATGGCCGGGCAACGAATCCGGCCAACCAGACCAAGCTCAACCAGCAGGCGGATCCCGCCGATCCGAAGTACGCGGAGTCCGTGCAGATCGTCAACGCGGCGTTCGCGCGCTCGCGCGAATTCATGGACTTTGCGATGCCGAAGCGGGTCGCGCCGCCGCTCCTCAGCCGCTACGAGCCGGGCATGAAGTACGGTGCGCACGCCGATGCCGCGCTGATCCCGCTGGGGAATGCGCGGCTGCGCTCGGACCTGTCCTGCACGGTCTTCATCAGCGATCCCTCGAGCTACGAGGGCGGCGAGCTCGCCATCAACATCGGCAACCAGAGAATCCCGTTCAAGGGCGCGCCCGGCGAGGCCATCGTCTACCCGTCGACGACGCTGCACGAAGTCATTCCCGTGCGCTCAGGCCAGCGACTGGTTTCGATCACGTTCATCGAGAGCCTGATCGTCGACCAGCATCAGCGCATGCAGGTCTACGAGCTCAACGACATCGCGGCGATGGAAGGCACGACCATGCGATGGGAGAACCGCGTCCGGCTCGACGTCGTACGCCAGAATCTCATGCGCATGTGGTCGACGACCTGAGCGCGGCGGGACGGCCGTCTCAGCCCGTCAGGCGCCGAGTATCCGGGCCACGCCCGCCTCCTTCGCGGCCAGCGCCTCCAGCCAGCGCATTCCGCGACCGATCTCGTCGGCGTTGCGCTGCCGTGATTCGCTCAACACATCCGCGCGCACCTGCGGAGAGTAGGCAAACTCCGCCGCTTTCGAGTACTGGCTGAGAACGGGACTGCTGGCAACACCGGCAAGGTACCCCTCATCGAGCGGCAGATTGAGCTGGGCCAGCACACGCCGCATCGCCGACGTCACGTCGAGCAGGAACTCGTCGAAGTTCAGAGCCATCACGCGATCGCCGAACCGTGCGATGAGATCGAGCTGCGTCCACGTTTCGACCAGCCAGCTCATAGCCGCCAGCTCTCCCAGACTCAGCGCATGCAGAGGGTTGCAGCTGCGTCGACAGGTGTGCCTGCAAGCGGCGAATCCTTCCCGGACCATGACCGCGCAGATCGATGGACGAGTTCTGCCCACCGAGCAGTGTCGCAAGATACGGCTCGGCGCGAAGGTTCATGTAGATCGCCCTACTCTGCTGAGCGGCGGCGAGAATCGACGGAGCGAGCCGCGAGGCGCTGCTCGTGGCCTTCACGACGACACTCTGTGTCGCTTCGTAGCTTCGGCCCCAGAGCGTCAGCATGGACGACTGCAGCTCCCCGAACTGCGTGTTGCTCAACAATGAATCGATGCTGCCGACGCTATCGGCAGCATCGGCCAGATCGCGCAAGGCGAGCGGCTCCCTCAACGACAGCACCCGCCCCGTGCTCTCCAGCAATCGACTCAGCAGCGTCGATCCGACATGGCCGGTGTGAAAGATGAAGTGGACCGGCCTCACGCCCAGCGTCCTGGCTGCCTCGTGAAGACGCGGGAGCATGACCCAGCCACCCTTAGTCGCCGCCCCCAGTATCCGGTCATCCAGGAAGCTGGCGCGGTCGTACGCGCCACGGCTGAACTCGACCAGCAGCGCTGCGTTTCGCGACAGGTCGAGCTTGTGAACGAGGACATCCGGCGACTGCGGCAGGCGGGCCAGCAGTTCTTGCGAGAGAGCGCCGGATTGAGGAGCGGCTGGCATGTGGGATCTCGGCAATGGTTCACGGGCTTCGGGAAGCCTTGGGTCCCGCGATCGTAGCCCAAAAAAAAGCGGCGGCCCCTTACGGGACCGCCGCCTTCAATCGTCTACCGAAAGACTGTTAGAACGTAACAGTCAGGCCGGCGAAGACGTAGCGACCGAGAGCGTCATACACCTGCGGATAGGTGTTGCCGTTACCGGTCGTACCAACGCTGGCGTTGAGCGACGGATCGTTGTCGAGAACGTTGTTGATACCCATGCGGATCGTGGTGTTCTCGAGCGCCTGCCAGCTGCCGAAGATATCGAAATAGTGTTCGGCTTCGAGCTTGCGATCGATACGGTTCGCAGGAGCCTGGTACATCTCCACAGCGCTGATGTAGCGGTGCGTGAGTGCCAGGTCGACGTTCCACGGGGTCGCCCAACCAATGCGTGTACGCGTGCGCAGCTCAGGGTTGACCGCCGTGGTCAGCGAGCTGACGCAGGCGCCCACGAAGTACCCTGTGCAATCGAACGGTTCCGCACCCGGCGTGCCGAGGTCCGTGATCAGATCGATCAGGTACGTCGCCGTCAGGTTGAGGTTCAGGCTGCCCATGTTGCCCATCTGCAGCGAGGCATAGCCGATGTTCAGGTCGACGCCCGAGGTTTCCAGACCACCGATGTTGGTGTTCAGGTCGAGCACGTTGCCTTCACCCACCCACAGCGTGCCGTTTTCCGGGTTGCGGATGATGCGATCACACGCGACCTGGTCGTTCAGCTGGTAGCAGGAGTTCAGCGTGTTCTCGGCACCGTAGGTCGAGACGAGCTGGGTCACTTCGATGTCGAAGTAGTCCACCGACACGCTCAGGCCCGGAGCAAAGCCCGGGGTGAACACGAAGCCGTACGACATCGTGTCCGACTCTTCCGGAACCAGGTTCCGGTTGCCGCCCTGCGTGAAGTTGTACTGACCTGCCGGGCTGTCCAGCACCGGAGACTGGTACTGGGACGGATCCACACCGGTGGCTTCGCACGCTTCTTCCGACGGGGCATTCGCTGCGTTGCGCAGAGCAAAGCCGCAAGGATCGCCGTCCATGTCGAACAGGTTGAAGCCCTGAGCCGTGAACAGCTCGACGATGTTCGCCGCGCGGACCGCACGCTGGAAGCTTGCGCGGAAGCGGATGTCTTCAACCGGTGCCCAGTCGGCGCCGATCTTGTACGTATCCGTCGACACGCTGTCGCCGTAGTCCGAATAACGATACGCGAGCTCGAGGCCGAGCTGCTGGGCGAAGGCCTTGTCCTGCACCAGCGGAACGTTGATTTCCGTGAAGATGTCGTTGACGTTCGTGGAACCCGCGATACCGATGGTCGCACCGCCCGTGCCGGAGAGGCCCGAGGTCGTGAGCAGATCGTCGGTGACGTTTTCCAGCTTGTCATGGCGGCTTTCGACGCCGAACGCGAACTTGACGGAATCGCTTGCCGTCGGGAGCTTGAAGCCGATCGTGCCGAGGTCACCCGTGACGACCAACTGAGCGACGCTCTGGTCGATCACGCCCTGCTGGAGGCCAGGAGCCTGCAGGTAGTTCAGCGCTTCCGGCGTCACACCGCTCGGATCGAACACGTTGTACGGCACGCACAGAGGATCGCTGCCGTCGACCACGGACTGGCAGGTCTCCACGCCGTTCACCATGACGACGTTCATAGCGCGCTGCAGACGGGCGATCGCGAAGTAGTTCTTCGTGAGCTGGTCAGCCGTGGTGCGGGAGTACTGCACGCTTGCGTCGTAGTCCCAGCCATCAGCGATCGAGCCGCGAACACCAACGAGGGTGCGGAACGACGTGTTGTGGAAGTCCTGCTGACGACCACCGCCTTCGACGTTACGACGACCGATGTACAGCGGAACGATGTTGGGATCGGCCAGGAACGGGCTGCCCGTCGGGTTTTCCGGCGTGATCGTGGACGGATCGATCGTGTTTGCCGCCAGGTCCGCCAGAGCACCGCAACCAATCCGCGTCGCCTGCTGCGTCGACAGGAACGGGTTGTCGCAGTTGATCGTGGCCGTATCGAAGAACGCGCCGCCGGGAGCGATCTGTGCCACCGACCGGACGTCGGTGAACATCAGCTGGCTGTAGACGTCCGCGTGTTCGCTGATCTCGTAGTGACCCATCGCGCCGAGGCTGTAACGGGTGTCGGGACGCAGGAAGTGGTTGACCGGACCGAAGTTGTACTGGTCAAGCGCTGCCGTGAAGTTACGGAAGTCGCCCGTTCCCTGATCGATCGACAGGTTGTACGACGGCAGCGGATTGGTGTCCGCAACCGTGTCGTCCGCCGTGTTCGGCAGACCGTCCGGACCGACGCGGCCGTTGAAGTTGGAATTGAAGTCCGTGAACTGGCCGGGGAATGCAGTGCCCGAGCCGCCGCAAGCGAACGACACCGTCGGGTTGGCACCCAGCGAGCACGCCGAGAAGTCACGGTCGCGCTGGAGGATCTGCTTGTTGTCCTGGTAGGACACGTAAGCAGTGATGTTGCCGCGGCCGTCGTCAGTGCCGACGCCCATCAGGATGTTCGCCTGATAGCCTTCGCCGTCCGTCACGTTGTCGTCCGGGAGGGCGAACTGCGACGGGTTCGTGGCCGCACGGCCTTCGATCACATCGCGCAGCTTGACCTGGCCAGGGCCGCCGAAGTCGTTGTTGTGCTGGTAGACGTTGCCCTGAAGGTCGATCTGGATGCCTTCGAAGTCCTTCTTCATGATGAAGTTGACGACGCCGCCGATCGCGTCCGAGCCGTACACAGCGGATGCACCGCCGGTCAGCACTTCGACGCGCTCGACCATCGCGGTCGGGATCTGGTTCAAGTCAGCAGCGGAGTTCGTCACACCACCGTACGGCATGCGACGGCCGTCGATGAGGACGAGAGTGCGCTGCGAGCCGAGGCCGCGCAGGTTGACCGTTGCGGTACCGGTCGAGCCGTTGGCAACCGTCGCGTTCTGAGCGGCGAATGCCTGCGGCAACGAGTTGACGAGGTCTTCGATCTTGGCGACACCCTGGACGGCCACGTCTTCCGCGGTGACCTGGGTGATCGGGCTGGTGGTGGTGAGGTTCGGCTGCGAAATGCGTGAACCGGTAACGACGACTTCCTGGATAGGCGTGTCTGCTGCGTTTGCCGGAAGTGTCGCTGCGGCTGCGACGGCAGCACCGCCGCACAACGCGAAGCGTACAGCGCGCTGTACTGAGTTATTCATCGACATCTAAGTCTCCTCCTGCGAGAGGGAATTGATTTGTGTGTTGTGGGCCGTCCGAAAACTGCCCGCGGTCCCAAGCTAGGAGCGATCTTTACGGACGTGCGAATAGCAACACCCGCGCCCTTCTGCCCCATGCGTGGCGCCGAGCATACAACCGAAGGATTAGCAATTGGTAGTCAGATCGCGTGTCTGGTGACAACAAAAGCACTGATTTTCAATGTGAACGCGGTGCTTCGGAGGCAACAATCGTTGTATACCGTAGCATCCGAGCCACAGCCGGGAATCCGCAGGATTCCACCCAAAGCAATTTCAGCCAACGGCCTCAAGCGGGCAGGACCCTTGCCGACCCACGTTCTGGCGCATCCTGCCGTCAGACTGGCCGTTCGTGATTGCCGCCGCGCAGAGCATGTCCGGATAATCGGCCAACATGCTGCGCCAGGCCCTATTCGCGGCGTCTCTCCTCGCGTGCTCCACGGGCATTTGTGAGCCGGGAGAGACGGTTTCAGACCCTCCACCCGACGACGCGCGCCCTCTGTTTGCCGCGCCGACCGAACGGGACCGGGTCGGCCGGATCGTTGCGCCGGTGATGATCAACGGCCAGGGGCCTTTCAATCTGCTCGTGGACACGGGCGCCAACAGCACAACGGTGTCGGGCGCGCTCGCGCGGCGCCTTGGGCTTGCCTATAGCGCCGATTCCCAGATCATCGTGAATGGCGTCACGGGCCGAGCCTTGATGCCCGCCGCATCGATCGATCGGCTCCAGGCAGGCGCGCTGGTGCTGACCAACCAGCGTGTGCCCGTCATCGAATCCAACGTGATGGCCAACGCCGACGGCATCCTCGGCGTCGCGGCGCTCACCGACAAACAGCTCATCGTCGACTTCCGCTACAACCGGGTCACGCTCGGCTATTCCCAGAAGCTTCCGCCCTACTTCATCACGGTGAAGGCGAAGCGCCTGCCGTCGGGTCTGCTCGTCGCTCCCGCGATGGTTGGGCGGGTGCGGGCGCTGGCGGTCATCGATACCGGGGCCGAGCGCACGCTGGGGAATCGCTCACTGCAGACGGCTCTGAAGAAGGCAGGACGGCCGATCACCGATGTAACGGTTTTCGGTACGACGCTGGATGTGAGCACGGGTGACCTGTCGGCCGTGCAGACGATCCGGATGGGCGAAGTGCGCATCAACAACACGCACGTCGCCTTCGGCGATTTCCATGTCTTCGACATCTGGGATCTGGACGACCGGCCGGCGATCATTCTGGGAATGGATGTCATTGGCCGCGTTGATATTTTTGCCATCGACTTCCGGCGCATGGAGATCGGCTTCCGCAGCTGAGCCGACATGCGCTTCGCAATACCCCGATAGGCAACCGCGCCCGGACCGCCCATCCTCGGCTTGAGCTCGCCGGGCGGCGTAGCGCATCTCAAGAAGCAGCGCTGTGAGCAACAACATCCGAGTCCTGGTCGTGGGCGCCACCGGCGCTCAGGGCGGGTCCGTGGCCAGGCATTTGCTGGGCACGGGCCGATACAAAGTGCGGTGCCTGACGCGTCATCCCGATTCGAGCTCGGCGATGGCACTGCGGCAGGCAGGCGCCGAAATCGTCCAGGGGGATCTCGAAGATCCGCCGGCATTGCGGGCGCTCTTGCGCGACTGCGACGCCGTCTTCGGCGTGACGAACTACTGGGAGCACGGGGAACGGGAGTACGTGCAGGGCCGCAATCTCGTGGACGCCATCCGTCACAGCGACGTCCAGCACACCATCCTCAGCACGCTGCCGCACACGAAACTGCTGTCGGGCGGCCGGCTCGAAGTCCCGCACTTCGACACCAAGGCACGCATCGAAGAGTACGCGCGCGAGATGGAGCTGCCGGCGACGTATCTGCACGTCGCGTTCTACTACGAGAACTTCCTGAATTATTTTCCGCCGCGAAGACAGCCGGACGGCACGTATGTTTTCGGCTTCCCGCAAGGCACGACGCCGCTCGCTGCCATTGCGGCGTCGGACATCGGGGGGCTCGTCGTTGCGATCCTCGCTGAATCATTCTGGTATCGCGACAAGCTGGTCGGTGCCGTCGGCGACGATCTGCGAGCGGACGAGTACGCGGAGGTGATGACGCAGACTCTGCATCGCAAGGTCGAGTACCACTACATCGACCATGCTTCCTTCGCGGCGCTGCCGTTCCCGGCCGCGCCTGATCTCGCGAACATGTTCGAGTTCAACCGGCTCTACGTGCCGAATCGCCGCGCCGATCTCGCGAAATCGCGCGAGCTCTTCCCGGAAATCCGCAGCTTCGATCGGTGGCTGCGCTCGAACACGACAGCGATGCAGCACGCGCTCGACAGTTGATTGCTGTCGACTCTGCTACCCGACCGCCCGCGCCAGCGGCGCTTCCTCATTGCGACGTTCCTGCAGGAAATCCTTCAGGATGCGGGCTGTGTGCGACTTGCTCCTGCCGCGGGTCACATCCTCCGGCGAACCCTGGGCGACGACCATGCCGCCGCCTTCGCCGCCCTCCGGCCCCAGATCGATGAGCCAGTCCGCCTCGGCCATGACATCGAGATTGTGTTCGATGACGACAACCGAGTTCCCCGCATCGACGAGCCGGTGCAGCACGTGGATGAGTTTCTCGACATCGGCCATGTGCAGTCCGACAGTCGGCTCGTCGAGCACGTAGAGCGTGCCTGCCGTCGCGTCTCTGTCCGAGAACGCCCGCGCGGCGTCCGTGCGAACCTTCGCAAGTTCGGTGACTAGCTTGATTCGTTGCGCCTCGCCGCCGGACAGCGTGGGACTTTGCTGCCCGAGCGTGAGATAGCCGAGCCCAACGTCCTGCAGCAGGCGCAACGCATGATGGATGCGCGGATGCGCCGCGAAGAATTCGACTGCTTCATCGACGCTCATCATCAGCACGTCGCCGATGCTCTTGCCCTTGAACTGGATGGCCAGCGTTTCCTGATTGAAGCGGCGGCCCCGGCAGGAGTCGCAGCTCACTTTCACATCCGGCAGGAAGCTCATCTCGATGCGCTGCATGCCCTGGCCTTCGCACGCTTCGCAGCGACCGCCTGCGGTGTTGAACGAGAACCGCGTCGGCTCATAGCCGCGCATGCGCGCCTCTGTCGTGTCGGCAAACAAGCGTCGGATAGCATCCCAGAATCCGACGTACGTGGCCGGACACGAGCGCGGCGTCTTGCCGACCGGCGTCTGGTCCACCTCGAGAATGCGCTCGACAGCTTCCCATCCCGCGATCTCACGACAGCCGTGCCATTGCGGCGAGCGGCGCCGCTGACTCAGCGCGTCACGCAGGTTGTCATGCAACACATCGCGGGCGAGCGTCGATTTGCCTGAACCGGAAACGCCCGTCACGACGACCAGGCGGCCCAGCGGTACGCGAACCGACTGACGGCGCAGATTGTGGAGCTCGGTGTCCTTCACGATCAGCGAGGGCGTCCGCGTGCTCACCGGGCGGCGAGCCGCGAGCGGATGCCGCAGCGGATTGAGCAGGAAACGGCCGGTAAGCGAATCGCTGGAGCGTTCGAGTTCCTCCGCGGTCCCTGCGGCTACTACGCGACCACCTCGCGAGCCGGCACCGGGACCGAGGTCCACCACATAGTCGGCGCGACGGATCGTCTCCTCATCATGCTCGACGACGAGCAGCGAATTGCCCTTGGCCGCGAGCCGCTCGAGCGTGTCGAGCAGGATGCCGTTGTCGCGTGGATGCAGACCGATCGTCGGCTCATCGAGGATGTAGCAGACGCCCTGAAGATTCGAGCCCAGCTGCGCCGCCAAGCGGATTCGCTGCGCCTCGCCGCCCGACAGCGTCGGCGCTGATCGCGAAAGCTGCAGGTAGCCGAGCCCGACGTCTTCCAGGAACGCGAGTCGCGAGTGGATTTCGGTCAGGCAGTCGCGCGCAATCTCCTGCTCACGACCCTGCAGCTTCAATCGCGAGAACTGCTTGCGAAGCTCCGCGACGGACTGGGCGGTAGCTGCAGTGATCGATTGATTCTGGAAGAGCACGTGGCGCGCAACGGCGTTGAGCCGTTCGCCATTGCACTCCTCGCACGTATGCGACTCGTCGCCTTCGTTCCACATACCTTCTTCGCCGCTCTGCTGTTCGTCGAAGCCGGAAATCGCCAGACCCGTGCCGAAACAGCCTTCGCACCAGCCCAGCTTCGAGTTGAAGGAAAACAGACGCGGATCGAGCTCCGCGAAGCTCGTATTGCAGGACGGGCATGCGCGACGAGTCGAGAACAACGCGAGCGGCGACGCTTTTCCACGCGATCGCTGAGCATGGTCAGGAGCGACGGCCACGGTTCCCTTGCCATGCTCGAGGGCCACCGTCAGTGCTTCGCGCAATTCGCGCTCCGTCTTCGCTGCGACAGTGAGTGTCTTCACCGGCAACTCGATCGAATGCTCCTTGAAGCGATCGAGCTTCGGCCACTTTGCGGTCGAGAGCAGTTCGCCGTCGACGCGCAGCTGCACGAATCCCTTCTTGGCCGCCCATGCGGCGAGATCCTTGTAGATACCCTTGCGCGCGGTGACGAGCGGCGCGAGCAGCGTGACGCTCTTGCCTCTGTAGTCCTTCAGCAGCTTCGCGACGATCGCATCGAAGCTCTGCGGCTCGATCGGCACATCGCAAGTGGGGCAGTACTGGGTTCCGAGCTTCACGTAGAGCAGACGCAGGAAGTGATAGATCTCAGTCAGCGTCGCGACGGTGCTCTTGCGTCCGCCGCGACTGGTGCGCTGCTCGATGGCCACTGTCGGCGGAATGCCGAAGATCGCATCGACATCCGGACGCGATGAGGGCTGGACGAACTGCCGTGCGTAGGCGTTCAGCGATTCGAGATAACGGCGCTGTCCTTCACCGAACACGATGTCGAATGCGAGCGTCGACTTGCCGGAACCCGAGACACCGGTCACGACTGTGAAGCGGTCGCGGGGGAGAGTGACGTCGATGTTCTTCAGGTTGTGTTCGCGGGCGCCGTGGATGCGGATCGAGGAGTCGACCTGAGGCGGTGAGCTGCGAGCGGCGAGCGATGAACCGGAGTAAGTGTCGACCACGGATCGATCGGCCACGGCGTTCGCCCTCGTGGCGGCTGCCAACCAATCAGCTGTCGTCGACTCGTACTCGCGCAGCGCTTTTCCCGTATGCGAGGTCCCGTGCTGCATGACCTGAGCCGGGGTTCCGGTCACGACGACTTCGCCACCTGCTTCGCCGCCTTCGGGGCCGAGATCGATCAGCCAGTCCGAGCCAGCGATGACGTCGAGATTGTGTTCGATCACGAGCACTGAGTGCCCCGCTTCGATCAGGCGCCGGAAGGCGCGCAGGAGCTTCGCAATGTCGTCGAAGTGCAGACCGGTGGTCGGCTCGTCGAAGAGGAAGAGCGTGCCGCGCGTGCCATTGGCCGGGGCCTTCTGTGCGTCTGCGCTCTCAGCGAGATGCCCCGCCAGCTTTAGTCGCTGCGCTTCGCCACCCGACAGGGTCGGCACCGGCTGTCCCAGCTTCAGGTAGTCGAGACCGACTTCGGCGAGCGGCTGCAGCTTGTGCAGCACCTCCGGTTCGTCGGCGAAGAATGCGACCGCCTCGTGCACGGTCATTTCCAGGACCTCTGCGATGCTCGGCGCGGCACCCTTCCTGCGCAGCCTGATCTCCAGGATCTCGTTGCGATATCGCCGACCATCGCAGTCCGGGCAACGCAGATAGACGTCGGAGAGGAACTGCATCTCGACGTGCTCGAAGCCGTTGCCGCCGCACGTCGGGCATCGACCATTGCCGGAGTTGAAGCTGAAGGTGCCGATCGTGTAGCCGCGCTCCTTCGCCTGCGTCTGCGCGGCGAACAGCTTGCGAATCGCATCGAACGCGCCGACATAGCTCGCGGGATTCGATCGCGTCGTCCGCCCGATGGGCGATTGATCGACCATGACGACGGCGCCGATCTGATCGGCTCCTTCGATCGCATCGACACTGCCGGGGGATTCCGTCGGCTTGCCGAAATGCTTGCGCAACGCCGGATGGAGAATGTCCTGGATCAGCGTCGACTTCCCCGAGCCCGAGACGCCAGTGATGGCGACTAGACGCCGCAGGGGAATGTCGACGTCGATGTGCTTGAGGTTGTGCTGACTTGCGCCGCGAATCCGGATTGCTGGCTGCGAGCCGTGAGCTGCGAGCGATGGGCCAGAGGCGGTGACGTGCCGGCGACCCAGAAGATAGTCCGCTGTGAGTGAGCGCTTCGCGGAAGACAGGCGATCCGGTGTGTCGTAGAAAACGATCTCGCCGCCGCGCTCGCCCGGGCCGGGGCCGACATCCAGCAGGCGATCCGCGGCTTGCATCACTTGCGGATCGTGCTCGACGACGACCAGCGAGTTACCCGCCTCTTTCAATCGCTGCATCACACCGATCACGCGTCCCATGTCGCGCGGATGCAGGCCGATCGAGGGTTCATCGAGCACGAACAGCGTATTCACGAGCGAAGTGCCCAGCGCGGTCGTGAGATTGATCCGCTGCACTTCGCCGCCCGACAGCGTGCGCGACTGTCGGTCGAGTGTGAGATAGCCGAGACCGACGTCCATCAGGTAACGAAGACGACCGCGCACTTCGCGCAGGACGAGATCCGCAGCTTCATCCATCGGCGGCGCCAGCCGCAGTGCATCGAAGAACTGGTGGCAGCGATCGATGGGCAGCAGCATCAGTTCGTGGATGCCGAGCCCCGGAAGACGGGTGAGGACCTCATCGTTCCATTGCACGCCGTTCGGCCGGAACGCGGGAGCGCCCTTGCGAACGTCGCCCATCTGCGTACCCAGTCGCCACATCAGTGCATCAGTCTTCAGACGCGCGCCGTTGCAGGCTTCGCAGGGCGTGTACGCGCGATACTTCGACAGCAGCACGCGAATGTGCATCTTGTACGCCTTGGTCTCGAGCCACTTGAAGAAGCGGCGCACGCCGTACCAGACGTCCTTCGCCCATTCGCCCTCGCCTTCGAGAACCCAGTCGCGCTGCGCCTGCGTCATCGAACGCCACGGTTTGTCGATCGGAATTCCGCGCTTGCGGGCGAACTTGATGAGATCGTCCTGGCATTCCTTGTACGACTCGGTCTGCCATGGACGCACGGCGCCGCCCTGCAGCGTCTTCGATTCATCCGGAACGATGAGCCCGAAGTCGATGCCGATGATGCGGCCGAAGCCGCGACAACTGTCGCAGGCGCCGAGCGGCGAGTTGAAGGAGAAGAGACTCGGCACCGGATCCTGGTAGTGGATGTCGCAGTCGGCGCAATGCAGATCAGAAGAGAAACGCCAGGAAGTAGATAGCGGATAACGGATAGCGGATGGCTCAGAACGATCCCCGGAATCGGATCGCTCGTCAGTGATCACGTGCACGCTGACCTTGCCACGCCCAACTCGCAGCGCTGATTCGACTGCCTCGGCAAGCCGCGATCGATCGCTCGCGTCGAAGCGCAGCCGATCCTGGATCATTTCAAGCACGATCTGCTTTCGCGGCACGCGGGCGCGCTTCTTGGCTTTCGCTGGCGCCTGCTCGGCTGGCACTTCGGATTCGTGGCGCGCGAATACGCGCGTGTAGCCCTGCTTCTCGAGAAGCTGCAGCACTTCCTGCTCACTGAAGTTGTGCGGGACGGAGACTGGAAACGTGACGATCAGCCGTGCATCCGGTCGTGAGGCGAGCCGCCTGCTGATTTCCTCACCGATGCTGTCGGGCGTATCGCGCTTCACCGGCGCGCCACAGCAACGACAGAACAACTGCGCGGCACGCGAGTACAGCAGCTTCAGGTGATCGTTGAGTTCCGTCATCGTGCCGACAGTCGAACGCGATGTGCGCACCGGGTTGGTCTGATCGATGGCGATGGCCGGCGGAATGCCTTCGATGCGATCGACCTGCGGCTTGTCCATCCGATCGAGGAATTGCCGCGCGTAGGGCGAGAACGTCTCGACGTAGCGGCGCTGGCCTTCCGCATAGAGCGTGTCGAACACGAGCGAGGACTTGCCCGAGCCGGACACGCCGGTGACGACGATCAGCTCGTTCGTCGGCAATTCGACGTCGAGGTTCTTGAGATTGTTCTGCCGGGCGCCGTGGATGACGATGGAATGGGACATGGTGCCTGCAGGCTTGCGCCGCTGGAGTTCGATCGGGATCGGGGAATCGCCGACGGAAGCCGGCGCTGCTCAAAGATTGTAAGCCAGCTGTCAAGTTTCAAGGCCGGCCTGGCAACATTGAACCGCGAAACCCTGTCAGGGGCTGGCAGGGATCAGGCGGAAGTCAGACGCTGGCTTCGGCGACCAGCGGGGGCAACGGGCAATGCAGCGCCGCGCACACAGCGCGCAGCAGTTCGGCCTCGCCGATCGTGAGGCGATTGTCATGCCCTACCGTCTTCACGAGCGCCTCGATCAGCTGCTCCTTGCCGACCGGCATGAGCTGATCGAGCCGGCTCAGCGCCACGTCGAGCTGCATGGGCCAGTTCGACGCGAACAGATACCCGGGGCGCTGTCGCGGCAGGAGATGATGCATTCCCGCTTCATAAGCGCGCCGCGCGTCTTGCTCCTGCTGGTGACCGTGATGAGCGAGCACTGAAAGCAATGTCTGGAGATCGGACGTCACTGCGTCGAGCGACAGCTTGCCGCGCCGGCCTCGCGGATCGAGATCGTCGCGCAGATGCACCTGAGCAAGCTTGCGCAATACGTAGGACGGCAGCGAAAGCGACCCTTCCCGCTGCAACATTCCGTTGAGGCACGCCATCAACTGGACTCGCTCGTCGCGCGTGAGCTGCCGTAACGCCGGGAACGCATGCGTCAGCAACGGCATGCGTTGCTGAGGTTCCAGCGCATCGACTGCCGGCAACAAGCCCGCAACTTCGGTGGCGATATCGGCGCCGAGCTGGCGGTCGATGAAATTCCGCTGACGCTGACGCGCCTCGGGCTGCGGATCGAGCGCAAGTGACAACAGCAGCGCCCGGGCAGGCGACGGGTGCCTGCCTGCAACGCTCAGCACTTCGGGCAGGGACAATCGAATCTCTCGCGCCACCTCCATGTGAAGCGTGGCGGGATTTCCGACGAGCTGGCCAACGGCGCCCGCAGTCGTGGGCAACGCGATGATGGATTCGAGCCTGTGAGCCGTCGGTTCCGGACTCGGTACGGGTGCGGGCGCTTCGACCTCCTGTCTCGCAAGTCGCTCGCGCATCTGCGCGAACTCGTTCTTGTTGAAACGCGGATCGATCGCTTTCAGTCGATCTTCGAGTTCAGGATGCGTCGCGAAGAACCGCTTGATCCCCGGCGCGAAGAGCATGTGCGCGACTTCTTCCGCTTCGGGATTGCCGATGCGCGAGCCTGTAGTGTTCGCACCGATCTTCACCAGCGCGCCGCGCAATCCGCCGGGATCGCGGGTGAACTGGACAGCCGACGCGTCCGCGAGCGATTCGCGATTTCGCGAGACAGCCGCCTGGATGAGCCGGCCGAAAAAGAGACCGACGTAACCAACGATGAGCACGACGAACGCCGCGACGAGAATCGCGGCAACGGCGCCTCCACCCTTCTTGTTGCTGCCCCCGCGCGGAGCGAAGCGCAGCACGGTGCGTGCGATGAGCGCAATCACGAGCAAGCCGAACAGGAGGCCCATGAGCCGCACGTTCAGGCGCATGTCGCCATTCAGGATGTGGCTGAACTCATGGGCGATCACGCCCTGCAGTTCGGCTCGGTTCAGTGTGGTCAGCGCGCCGCGCGTCACAGCGATCGCTGCATTCGCAGGATTGTGTCCCGCGGCGAATGCGTTGATACCGCCCTCCTGCTCCAGCAGGTAGACCTCGGGCATCGGCACGCCCGACGCGATCGACATTTCTTCGACGACATTGAGCAACCGCCGCTGCTGCGGATCGGTCGTATCGGGCGAAACACGCACGCCGCCCAGCGATCGCGCGACGACGCCACCGCCGCCGTTCAACGCGATCGTCTTGTACAGGCTCGACAGCCCGATGACCCCGACGACGCTCAGCGTCGTGACGAAGACAATCCCGGGATGCGCACTCAGCCACGCCCAGTTCGGCAGCGTGAGCCCCTCGGCGCCCGGCTGCACCGACGCAAGCACGGTGAACAACACGAGGTCGACGCCGATGATGACGCAGATCACCGCGACGACGAACAGCACGACGAGCTGTCGCGACAGTCGACGCGTTTCGGTCTGGCGCTGGAAGAAATTCATGGCATGAGGCGTCCGGGAGTGTGCGGAGGATGCGACCGCATCCTCCGCCCTCTTGCTCACAGCTCGCTGCTACTTGCTCGCCGCTTCAGCCGAAGCTCACTTTCGGCGCCACGCGCTTCTCGGGAGATTCGATCTCGAGGAGCTGTGCCGGCCAGAAAGCGAACATGCCCGCGATGATGGTGTTGGGGAACATCTCGCGCGTGTTGTTGTAGCCCATCACTGCATCGTTGAACGCCTGGCGCGCGAACGCGACCTTGTTCTCCGTGCTCGTGAGCTCTTCGGAAAGCTGCATCATGTTCTGGTTGGCCTTGAGATCCGGATAGGCCTCGGCCACCGCGAACAGACGACCCAGCGCGCCGGTCAGGGCGTTCTCCGCGCCGGCCAGTTGCTGGACCGCGGCGGGATTCCCCGGATTGCTGGAAGCGCTCTTCAATCCACTCACCGCAGCGTTGCGGGCTGCGATTACGGCCTCGAGCGTTTCGCGCTCGTGCTTCATGTAGCCCTTGGCCGTTTCGACGAGATTCGGGATCAGGTCATAGCGGCGCGTGAGCTGCACATCGATCTGTGCGAAAGCGTTCTTGTAAGCGTTGCGCGCACCGACCAGCCGGTTGTAGATCGAGATGAAGAAGAACACCACCAGGACCACGACACCCAGAATGATCCAGCCCATGTTCGTGAAACCTCCCAGAACGTTGGCGATTGACCCCAAGCTATCCGAGCATACCCAAGCGCAGGGGACAGGACAGCCCTTGCCGGCCAAAAACGCCCGCCCCACCGGTCAATGCCGCCGTGGGACCGGTCGGGTTGCGCAGCTAATGGACCGGCGCTGTCGCCAGCGCGGATTCCAGCCGTCGTGTGACTGCACCGCTTCGTTGCTCGTTCGCCAGCCATCCATCGACGGCCTTCAGCAGCTCGCCGTCGCGAAGCATCAGGATCGCCTTGTCGCCTTGCGTGAACGTGGCGGGGGTCGCACGGCACAATCCGGGTTTGCCGCGCACCTGCAGCTCCACTTCCACGTCGTCAGTGATCATGACGTCGGCGCGACCGAGACGGATCTCGTCGAAGATCGTGCGGTTGTCCGGATGCAGGCTCACCTTCGCCCGCGCGATGTGCTCGCGAACGAACCGCTCATTGGTGCCGCCCGGATTCACGACGACACGCGTCCCGGGCTGGTCGATCTCTTCGAGCGTATCGAGGGATGTCTCCCGGCCGCATCGGACGATCGGTGTCTTGCCGCCGCGGTGATAGGAAGCAGAGAACGCAGCCTCCGCGGCTCGCTCGGCCGTGATGCTGATGCCGCTCATCGCGATGTCGAATCGCCCGCCGCGATAGTCGCCCATCAACGTCGGCCAGCTCGTGCGAACGAAATGGGGCTCCACGCCGAGTGCCTTCGCGAGCTGCACGGCCGCATCGATGTCGGCACCGCGGAGTATTCCGCCGGCATCGCTGCTGAAGGGCGCGTAGTCGCCAGTCGTCCCGATTCGCAGCACGGCGCTCGCCTTGATGCGCGCCAGCGCCGGAACAGGCGTATCGCGAAGCGCGGCCAGTGCGCCGACCAGCTTCGCGGCATCGGCGCCGAACCTCTTCTGCCACTGCAGTGCTGCCGGGCTGTTGGCAAACCCGGGCCGCTGCAGTTCAGGGAGCGCGAGATAGATTGCACGGAGCAGTCGATCGCCGATGTCGTCAAGCGCGGGACGCAACTCTCGAGCGAGATCACGCACCGGTGGAGGCTGTTCGCGCCCGGATCGCCAGGCATCGATCTTCTCCGCCTGAATGCGACGCGCGATCTCGATCTGCAGCGCGAACAGCGTGCGGGCGCTTCCCGGCTCGATTCCCAGCTTCTCGGCACGCGCGACTGTGGCATCGAGGACAACCTGCTCGCGATCCGCATCGACGACTGGAAGCGACTTCGCGTACTTCCACGACGCGACGGCGGGCATCAGCGCGAGACGCTGCTCGATGAGATCGAAGACAGCTGCGACGTCGGCGGCAGGATCGTCGAAGTGCACCTCGTCCGCGCGAGCCGGCAGGCTCAGCGCGCAGAGTGCGATGAATGGAATCAGGAAGAAGCGAGGCATCCGGTTACGATGCCTTCGAATCCCTGGCGCATGCAAGCGCCGGGATCGTCGGGCAGGCGCCCTGCCTGCCCGACAAAGAGCGGATCAGCCCTTGTTGATCGGCGCGACGAGATCGAGCAGACGGCTGAGGAGCGAAGGCTTGAGGCCTTCGACGTCGAGCGTTTCCTGCTGGCGCGGAATGTCGTTGAGATGGAGCTTGAACTCCTCATCCACTTCCGACGAGACGAAGGAGTACATCGGTGCCGAGCGGGCGGCGGCACGCGCAGCAGGCTGGGCGGGTGCTCGCGCAGCGGCGGCTGCGGCATGACGAACCTGCGAGGGACTGGCGCTCATCGACGGAAATCTCCGGGTGAAACTTGAGTGGACGTCGGGCAGCCTAGAGGATCGGCATCCCTCGCCGCGTGAGCTGAGTCACGTTCGCACTGGTCTTCGCCGCGCTTCCTGTGGCATGTTGATTCGAGTGCACTGAGTTCGCCCGGAATCCGACCCATTATGTTCAGCCTCTGTCGCCACGCACCGACTTTCATTGCGTTGCTGATCGCACTCGCGACCTTCGCGGGATGCTCGAAACCCGCGCCGCAGCGGACTGACGACTGGTCGCTGCAGACAGGTGAAGTCGTGAAGGCACATGCGGAAATCGGCGGCATCGCGACGCGATACGAAGCGCGCTTCGACAAGGAAGGCGCACTGACGAGCATCATCGAAACGCGCACTCCCGATGCACGCGAACTCGCAGGCGCTTACACATTCAAGGGAGCGCGTCTTCTCGAATACAAAGGTCCGACGATCGATGGCGCGAAGGACGCTGCGCTTACGTTCAATCTGCAGGGAGCGCTGACGGCGGGTGGCGAAGGTCTGTCGCCGGAAGAAATCGCTGCTGTCACCAATCGGGCTCAGCTACTGCGCAGCCTCGCACTCACGCGCAAGACATCGCAGGGCCACGGCGATTAGCTGCCTCAGGCCAGCGCCGGGAGCGTGATCTCGACCTTGAGTCCTTCTCCGCCGCGATTGAACGCGCGAACCGTGCCGCTGTAGAGATGGATGATTCGCGCCGTGATCGCGAGCCCGAGCCCTGTGCCGCCTGAATCGCGATCGCGCGATTCGGCGACACGATAGAACGGCTCGAACACGCGCTCGAGCTCGGCCTCGGGAATACCGGGACCGTGATCTTCGATCACGATGCGGATGTCACGGCCTTCCGCGATCAGCGAGACCATGACCGCAGTGTTCTGAGTCGTGAATCGAACGGCGTTGCGCAGCACGTTCTCGATGGCACTGCGCAGAAGCGCGTGATCGCCATCGAACGGCACGGGCGGCCCGGCTTTCCATTCGACCTGTTTGTTGACCGCGGTCGCTTCGAGCCGCGCGTCGTCCACTACTTCACTCAACAGGATCGTGAGATCGAGCGGCTCGCGCGGCAACTGATGCTCGACGACGCGCAGCTGCGACAGCTGCAGCATCTGGCCGATGATTTCGTCCAGTCGCTCCGCTTCCAGCTCGATGCGATCCAGCTGGCGCGTGAGATCCGCTCCTTCGCGTCGCGCAAGGCCCAGCGCCACACGCAAGCGGGCGAGCGGAGAACGCAGTTCGTGCGACATCGCCCGCAGCAGCGTTTCCTTCGATGCGATCAGGTTGCGGACGTGATCAGCCATCGTGTCGAAGTCGCGGGCGAGCACGCCCAGCTCGTCCTTGCGGCGCGAGAAATCTTCGGCGACGTGCGTGTCGAGATTCCCGGCTGCCAGCGAGCGTGCGCTGGCCTGCAGATGGACGACAGGCTTGCTGACGTAGCGAGCGAGCAGCCAGCAAACGAGTCCGCTGACCACGAGTGCGAAGGCAAGCAGCAGCAGACGAACGTCGGTATCGCGCAACGCCGACAGCGGCCAGCCGGCGGTGTCGATCATCACGGTATAGACGGAACCATCGCGATCCGTGAACAGCGGCGTCAGCAGCAAGGGATCGTTGCGCCGGCTCGGCAGGACGCCGACGCCGAAGAATCCGGCCTCTCTCATGCGCCTGGCGTAGCTGCGCAGCGCCTGCGGCAGCGGCCGGTCGAGAATGTCTTCTCCCGTCTGCCCGACGACATAGATTGGCCGGCCCGGGTACTTGCGCTGCGTCTCCGCAAGCCACGTTCGCATCGCCGGCACACCGCCCGAGTAGAGAGCGGCCTCCGCCTCCTCGCCGAGCTGACGGATCGTCACGCTCTGCACCTGGCTCAGGCGATACCACGCGACTCCCGCGGTCGACAGCAGCACGAGCAGCATCGCTGCCCAGAAGGACAGGAAGATCCGGAGAAACAGGGTTCTCACGAAGCCGGCTCGGTGCGCGCTTCGGAGGAGGCGATCAGGACGTAGCCGGCGCCGCGGATGCTGCGGATCTCGGGCAGTCCGTTCTCACCGAGGCCGAGCTTGCGACGCAGGTTGCTGACGTGAGTATCGATGCTGCGATCGTACGGCGTGAGGCGCCGTCCGAGCACGCGCTCCGTCAGCGATTCACGCGATTGGACCTGGCCGACGGCGCGCATCAGCACTTCGAGCAATCGCAGCTCCGTGCCGGTCAGGCGAATCGACTGGCCGGAAAGCGTGACGTCGAAGGTGGCCGGATCGAGCCGGATCGGCCCGACACTCACTGGATGATTCGGCGTATCCGTTTCGCGCCGGGAGAAACGGCGCAGTACCGCACGCACACGCGCGACGAGTTCGCGCGGATTGAACGGCTTCGCCAGATAGTCGTCGGCACCGAGCTCGAGCCCGACGATGCGATCGACGTCGGCGCCGTGCGCGGTCAGCATTACGACGGGCACGGACAGCGAATGCCGCAGGCGCCGCAGCACTTCGAAGCCACTGAGCGACGGCAGCATCACATCGAGGATCACGAGATCGTAGGGCACCGACTGGCCCGTCAGGCGCGCCAGCGCGTCGGCGCCGTCACGGACCAGCGAAACCTGAAAGCCTTCGGCGGTCAGGTATTCGGTGAGCATCTGGCCCAGTTCACGATCGTCGTCGACGATCAGCAGGGAAGCGGGAACTGTCATGGCGCCATCAATCCGCAAACATCAAGGGGTTGTCGACTGCGCTGCATGATGCCGGACCCGCCGCCCGAACGCCCGGGAACTTTTCCCGTCTGCGCGGCCCCGGGCGCCAAGAATCGTCAAGTCCATAGGTATTTGCGGCGCCCGGCGTTTGCCGGCTCGCGGTGCACAAAAGGCTTGTAGATCAGCGCCGACAGCTTTTCGCTGCACGGCCATTGCGGGGAACCGCTCTCATTCACGAGGCGTTCGAATCCACGACTTCGCAGAAAACTTCGTGCGGCATCGACCGGCATCGATCGATCCGACGAAGGCGCCGAAGAAGGCTGTCACGCAAAGTCCTGGGCACGGATGCATCGCCTCGCTGACACGCTGCGCGCCGGCGCACGGTCACAACGACAACCGGAGACACACATGAAAGCACTTCTCACTGTTGTAACTGCAACGTTGCTGTCGGCCGCCGCGATGGCTGGCGACGACAAGACCCATGCTGCGACGTTCGATTCGCTCGACAAGAACGCGGATCAGCAGATCAGCAAGACCGAAGCTGCCGGCGACAAACACCTGTCGGAGAGCTTCGCCGCGATGGACGTGAACGGCGACGGCTATCTGAGCAAGTCCGAATTCGCGGCCAAGATGAAGACGAAGTCCTAAAGACGGACGATCGCGATGACTGGCGGGCCCCGGAACGACCGCAAGTTCCGGGGCCTTTGCTTGCGCGACTTGCTTGCGGAACGCGGCTGCGGCCCAATGACCGGGCAGATCGCTCACAGCGGTCGCAAGGTAAGCAACGGAGAGGCCCATGCCCGTACCCTGGCTACAGATCGTGCAACTCGTGCCGTCCATCCTGGACGTGTCGCGCGAACTGCTGCGCAAGTCCCGCAGCCTGCCCCCGCCGCCGGTCAATCCCGAAGATCTGAACGAAGCCTCGGCAGCACGCATCGCGAGACTCGAGGAGAACGAACGCCGTCAGGCGGAGCTCATCGGCCAGATGGCGGAGCAGATTGCGCAACTGACCAAGGCAGTCACGGTGCTGTATCGCAGGGCGATATGGCTGGGGGCCGCGACGAGCGTGGCGATCGTGATGGCGGTGATTGGGATGGTGAGATGAGCGATGAGCGATGAGCTTGCCGCCCCCTACCGCCTCGCCGCCTCATACAACCCCGCCACCTTCGGCACATTCGCCTGCAGATCCTTGATCCGCGAATCGCTCGAGGGATGGGTGCTGAAGAATTCGGACTTGCTGCCGCCCAGTTTTCCCATCTTCTGCCATAGCGTGATCGATGCGTTCGGGTCGTAGCCGGCGCGGGCCATCAGTTCGAGGCCGACGCGATCGGCTTCTGCCTCCTGCTCGCGGCTGTGAGGCAAGGTGAACGTAACGGCGGCGACCTGATTCGCGAGCTCCATCGTCATGTCGCCAGCACCGGTTGCCAATGCGATCCCTGTCAGGGCGAGCTGTTGCGCGTATGCGCGCGACAATCGTTCGCGGGAATGTTCGCGCAATGCATGCGCGATTTCGTGTCCGATCACCGCAGCGAGCTCCGCGTCCGTCGCGTGCAATTGTTCGATGAGCCCGGTGTAGACCATGATCTTGCCGCCGGGCATGCAGTAGGCGTTCACGTCGTCCGTGGTCTGGACGTTCACTTCCCATTTCCAGTCCGCGGCATCGGGACGAAACACGGTCGTCTGAGGGATCAAGCGTCGCGAAATCGTCTGCACACGGTCGTACGTGTTCTTGTCCGCATTGAGCGCGCCCTTCTGCTTCGCCTTGTCCAGCTCCTGCTGGTAGGCGACCTGCGCGCCCTTCTCGACGTCCGCCTCCGACACGAGCATGTGCTGTTTTCGCTCGACGCCGATCGCGCCAGGCTGCGTCGTCTGGACTGTCTGGCATCCGGCCGCGAGCACCGCGATACCGGCAATCAGCACTTTGTGGAATGAGCGCATATGTTGGAAGTTGGATGGCGGATAGCGGATGGCGGATAGGCCGCTTCGCGGGCTCTTCGAGCTGCCGAACTCCACCGACTGAATGACTGTAGGACGCTTTTGTACCTGTGACGGTTCCTTGGGACGAGACTCATGGATGCTTCGGCTCGAGAGCGCGACAGCCCCCTATCCGCCATCCGCCATCCGCCATCCGCTATCCGCTATCCGCTATCCGCTATCTACTTCTGCTCCGCCGGATTCCCGGTCACGACGAAGCGCGCCAGCCGCTTCACCTGCCCGCCGACGACTTCGTCGACGATGGGCGCCCAATCAGCCAGCGGCCGGTCGGCGAATCCGCCCACGTTGTAGGTCACAGTGATCTTGGAGCCCCCGCCGGCTGCTTCGATTTGCCAGGTGAGCGCACCGCTGACACCGAACTCCTGCAGCGGTCCGAGCGCACCGACGAGGCGGAGGGTTTTCGCGGGCTGCGCGTAAACGACGTGGGCATGTTCGATACCTGCGTAGAGGCTGAGCTTCTCGCAGAAGCAGCCGCGCGGCACCGGATCGAGGCTGAGATTGCGCGAGTCACCGGAATACGTGTGCTCGCTGTCCCACCACTTGCCGATGTCGGAGAGCGCCGCCCACACGGTCGGCGGAGGGACGCCCGCCGCATCGACGACATGGCGAATGCTGAAACCACCCGGTGCGGCGCTGACGATCTCCGCGTTCGCTGCGGGCGCGAACACCGCACTCACCGCAATGCAGGCGAGCAGTGCCCGCCAATGGCCGGAACGAATCATGGTCTCCTCCCAGAGGTCGTGATCCCGACGCCGGAGGATACCAATACGCTGGTGACCCGGTGGAGACACTGGCGTTCGGGCGCAATCCGGGCGCGATATCCCGTGGAACGGTATGCAGTCGCCGCCGATCGAGCCACGAACCGTCAAACTGGGGTAGCCTTGCCGCCCTGCCGATGCCTCGGCGGAGAAAACTCGGGGAACCGATTCATGGCGATCAAGGAACAAGTAGTCGAGTACAAGGACGGCAGCGTCACGTGCAAGGGCTTCCTCGCTTACGACGATTCGCGCCCGGGTCCGTTGCCCGGCGTGCTGATCAGCCATGCCTGGGGTGGACGCCAGGAACCTTTCGAACAAAAGGCTCGTGACCTCGCGCGCCTCGGCTATGCCGGCTTCGCTATCGATGTGTACGGCGAAGGCAAGACTGCCACCGCACCGCCGGAATGTTCCGCGCTGATGCAACCGTT
Source organism: Povalibacter uvarum (assembly GCF_014202975.1). Taxonomy (GTDB): domain Bacteria; phylum Pseudomonadota; class Gammaproteobacteria; order Steroidobacterales; family Steroidobacteraceae; genus Steroidobacter; species Steroidobacter uvarum. The sequence goes on along the minus strand of NZ_JACHHZ010000004.1, from coordinate 137,612 downwards.
CGTCACCGATCGGCCGATGCTCCTGCGACGACTCAACGCTGCGCTCACCGCAGCCAGCGCGCAACCTCAGATCGATGCGCGTCGAATCGCCGCGATGGGCTACTGCTTCGGCGGCCTTTGTGTCCTGGACCTGGCCCGAAGCGGCGCCAACATTCGCGGCGTCGTCAGCCTGCACGGTGCGCTCAAGCCGCCTCCTGGCCCTGCCCCGTCGAAGATCACTGCGAAGGTTCTCGTCCTGCACGGACACGATGATCCGATGGTGCCGGTCGAAGATGTCGTTGCTCTCGAGAAGGAACTCACCGCCGCTGGCGCGGACTGGCAGGTTCACGCTTATGGCCGCACTCAACATGCGTTCAGCGATCCGCGCGCGAACATCCCGTCGATGGGCCTGCAATACAGCGCGGATGCGGACCGGCGGTCTTGGACGTCGCTGTTGAACTTTTTTGAGGAAGTGCTGCGCTGACTGAGTTTGCCGTCACTCCCGCGCAAGCGGCAGTCCATCTGGTAGACCGCAATGGATTCCCGCGTGCGCGGGAATGACAGAATCGATGCTTCGCTGCTTGTGACTACGACTGGTGCCTCATGAAAAAAACCCGCGCGAAACGATCTGCGCCTGCCCCCGAACCGGTGACCGAAGCCCAGGCACAGGAAGCGGTTCGACTGCTGCTTCGCTGGGCCGGCGACGACCCCGATCGCGAAGGGCTGCGCGATACACCGACGCGCGTGGTCCGTGCGTATCGCGACTGGTTTTCCGGCTATCTGAGCGATCCGGCGGACTATCTGCGCCGCACGTTCGAAGAAGTGGAGGGTTACGACGAGATGATCGTGCTGCGCGGGATCGAGTTCGAATCCCACTGTGAGCACCACATGGCGCCGATCATCGGCCGCGCTCACGTGGGCTACCTGCCCACCAACAAAGTCGTCGGCATCAGCAAGCTTGCACGCGTCGTCGATGGCTACGGCCGCCGGTTCCAGGTGCAGGAAAAAATGACGGCGCAGATCGCGCGCTGCATCGATGAAGTGCTGAAACCGCGCGGCGTCGGTGTCGTGATCGACGCGTCGCATCAGTGCATGACCACCCGCGGCGTCCACAAGCGCGGCGTTTCGATGGTCACCAGCAAGATGCTCGGCGCTTTCCGCGACGACGCGCGAACGAGAGCGGAATTCTTGCGGTTCATCGAGATCGATGGAGCGGGATGAGGACGAAGCCGGCTAGCTAGCGAGCGAGAGCAAGTCATTCCCGCGAAAGCGGGAATCCATCGGGAACAATCCCACGTGCGCGGGAGTGACGGCAGCGCTTCCTCTCCGGCTGGTTGGCTAGCCGCCCTCCCATTTAACAGTTGTCCCACTTCCCACCCCTCCCCATCAGGGACTTCCTTAGACGCACGTTCCTTGTCAACGCCGCCGTTGTCTCCGTGTGATCCACGTCTCGTAGTCAAATTCACTTCCGCCCTAGCATCGATCCCACGGACTGAATCGAGCCTGGGATCCGGAGCATCGGGAAAGTGAATGCGCACGCACACAACGTAGAGTCTGCCGCGCCGCCGCGTGCACGCGCCGAACACATCTCCATCGAGTCGACACCGGACATAGCAACGCCGCAGCGCCAGCCGCATCGGCGCACGCTCTCCAAGTTCACGCTCGCCAGCAAGCTGCGCCGCATCTCCACCGAACTGTCGATCCTTCAGGATCACTATCTGTCCGTGCGCCAGGCGAGCGGTACCGAACAGCCCATAAAGTATGTCGTCGACCTGCGCTTCGTGAACGCGCGGCCGGTGCGCGTCCGGAACATTGCGTGGGTGTGCCTCGGGCTCACGATCGCGTTTCTGCTGACGTCCGTGGGCGCATTCCTCTGGGCCTACTCGCAGGCCGAGGTCCTGTGGGCCCATCCTGGATTCTTTGGTGCGGTCGGTGCATTGCTGGTGACAGCGGGCGCGTTCACGCTGTTCCTGCGGCGAACGACGGAAGCGCTGCAATTCAAGAGTGTTCACGGTGGTGCTACGTTGATCAGCATCATCGGCGGTATCGGTGCCGCGAAAGCAGGCAAGGCCTTCCTCGTCGACCTGATCAAGAACATCAACGCGGCGAAACAGGCTCGCCCCCAACCATTGCCCCATTTCCTGCGTGATGAGATGCGCGAGCATCATCGCCTGCGAGAGGCGAACGCGATCACGGAGCAGGACTACGAGGCGAGCAAGGCGAGGATTCTCGCGGCGCACCGATGAGCGCGGCCGTATCGATCACCGCCTTCACAGGCAGGTGATCCGATGCCTTGCGTGAGAGTTCGCTGCGATGAACTTCGACGCTGCGCAGTGCGGCGCGCGGGCGCACCCAGATTCGCGTCAGTGCGAGACACGGTGCGAAGGAAGGAAAACCCGCGGGTGCCGGCGGTTCACCGAAGGCCCGATGCGCTTCCTTCAGCGTGACCGCGCCGCGATACCACTCATTCATGTCACCCAGCAGGATCGTAGGCATGTCGAGCGGATGCTCGGCGAGCGCCTCCATCAACGCGCGCCATTGAGTTCGCCGCTCCGACCGAGCGAGACCGAGGTGAGTCGCGATGACCCGCAGCGGTCGACCTCCCATATCGAGCTGCACATCAAGGGCGCCGCGAGGCTCGAACCACGAATGACTGAGATCGTGGCGACGAACGCTCAACACCGGTAGTCGCGTAAGCACCGCGTTTCCGTATTCGCCCGTTCGCCGCACGATGCGCAGCCCCGGGATCGCCTCCATGTTCATGTCGCGCGCGAAGCGCTCGAGCTGCATCGACTCTTCATGTTCGCCGGGCTGATTGTCGACTTCCTGCAGCGCATAGATGTCGCAGTCGAGTTCCTTGAGCACGCTCACGATGCGACGGGCGCTGCAGCGTCGATCGAGACCCACGCCGCTGTGGATATTGTAGGAGGCGATGGCGAGTGTTCCGTTCGCTCCCCCGTGCGACTCCGGCACCTCAGGCCGTGCGGGTTCGACCGACGCCATGATTCCTGGACTCGCGGCTGCTTTTCGCCGTGCTGTCGTCCGACCGCAGTTGCGCAGCGGAAGCGAGCAGCCAGCGCCGCACCCACCACGTCGCGATCGCAATCAGCAGCACGGCCGCCGCGAGCAGCCAGTAATTGACGCTGCCCGTATCGTCCAGCGCCGCCTTCAACTGGTCGCCGAAGACGGTGGCGAGCAGCGTGCCCGGCAGCATGCCGATCGCCGATCCCACCATGAAGTGCCACAGCTTGATCCCGACCGCACCGGCCACGATGCCTTCGACGCTGAAAGGCGCGAGCGGCACGAGACGCAGCGCAGTGATCGCGATGAGGCCGCGTCGCCGCAGAACCTGGATGATGTCGTTGAGCTTGCGGCCGGCCATTCGCCGCACGGTGTCCCGATCGAACTGTTGGCCTGCGAAGTAGGTCATCCAGGCCGCGAACTCCAGGCCGATCATCGCGTATGCGAATCCGAGCCACGGCCCGAACGCTACGACAGCGAACAGCGTGATCGGAGAGCGCGGAAACATCACGATGCACGCCGGCGTATACGCAAGGATCGTCACGATCGGTGCCCACCAGTTGCCGCCGAACTCCTGCGCCCAGGCGACGATGCGTCGGGCGTCCATGAGCTCGGAGAGTGGCGTCAATTGCCACAGCGCAGTGAGCCCAACCAGCACGAACGCGATCGCTGCGATCTTGCCCCAGGCCGGACCCGTCGAGGGACGAGCGGTTTCGACAGCATCGTCGGCACTGAAGATCTTCGCCAGCTCACTGAGGCCGACGGGCTTCTCGGGATCGGCAACGCTCAACACGTTCAAGAGGCCATCCGATGTCTCGGCGCCGCCCTCGAGGTCGCGCAATGTCCTGTGTTCCTGCTGCAGCTCCGTGATCGTCGCACCGAGGGAGCCCGTCCGATCAATCATCCGATGCACGACCTCGGGATCCCGACCGAGGTGCTCTCCCAGCAATACGGCGCGCAGTTCGCGAATCGATTGCCGCACGTCCTCACGACCGTCCGCGGCGATCGTGAGATCGCACTCGGTATCGAGGCCCATGGATCGATTCGCCACGTTTGCCGAGCCGATACGTACGATGTCATCGTCCACGATGATCATCTTGGAGTGCACGTCGATGCAGGTGCCCTCCTTCAATCCTTCGATGTAGGGATACACTACACGAAGACGCTGGTACTGATCGGCCGCCTCGAGGCGAGCGATCATGCGGGTGCGCAGCGCCTCCATCGTCATTTCCTCGAGCCAGCCGTGACTCAGCTTGCGCAGCACGATGATCACTTCCGGACCGTCGGCTTCCTGAAGACGCGCTTCCAGCGCGTCGCCGATGCGCTGTGCCGTGAAGTACTGATTCTCGAGGTAGATGCTGTGGCGCGCCGCCGCGATCATATCGACGTAGAGCGCTTCGACCTCGCGTGCCTCGCTATGACCGTTGGCGGAAGGCGCGGTCCGCGAAATCGCGACAGGAACATCGCTCACGTTGACGTTGAGCACCTGCGGCCAATGCGATTCCGTCAGCTGAACGGAACGACGCAGTCCCTTTCGATGTCTCACCCAATCCATCTTCCGCGGAGTCGTGGGCGCTCGCAGCGTTTCACCGGTGGCAATGCGCCAGCGCTCCCGAACGAGATCGCCGAGCGCGCGTGCCGCATCCCCCTCGACTGCCATCATCATGTCGTGGAACGGCGGATAGGCCGAGCCCTCGCTTACGCGGTGCGAATCGTCTGCAGCGTGCGCACACGTGTCCCAGCGGCGACAGGTGAGATCGATTCCGCCATTGAACGCCAGCAGATCGTCGACCACGACGATCTTCTGGTGGTGCGAACCGCCGGTTGGATGCGTATTGTCGTAGCGGAAATGCACACGACGGTGCGGCTTCCAGCCGAGCCCATAGATCGGCGCCCATTCGCGATCCATCCCGAAGATCATCGGGTAGTCCCAGATGAGGATGTGTATCTGGAGATCGCGGCGCTCGCGCGCCAGGCTGTTGAGAAACTCGCCGAGTTCGAGATCGCAGTCAGTGCCGTCGCCCTGGCACAGAAGCCGCGTGCGGCTGTGGAAATCCCAGCCCGTGATCAGGAGCGAGCGTTGCGCCTTGCGCGCAGCCTCGACGAACGCCTTGAAATAGGCGTCAGCATCAACGATGTACGCCGCACGTGTCGCATGCTCGACGCGCCAGCAATTGCGGCCCGGCTCGAAGAGCCTGGCCGGTGCCGGTTCAGTACGATGCTTCGGTAAAGGGATTCCCGCTGCCATTGTCGGGAAAACGCCGCTCGTAGCGGCCGGGTTCCTCAGAGGCAGGGACCAGAGAAAGAATCTCCACGGGGTACACGGGGATCACGGGGGAACGAATTCAGATGTACGGGACCGCCTCATCTGACGCCGCGGCCCGTTGTGCGCCGAAAATCCTGCAAAAACTTCGTTCGCGTTTACTTCCTCCCCCGTGATCCCCGTGTACCCCGTGGAGATCTTCACTCTTCATTCTGATCCTCAGTACCCCCGCGCCACATCCACGACCGAGAGCATCCGCTCCCCTGCGATATACCGCCGAAGATTCTCTCTCGTCACCGCGATCTGCGCGTCGAAGCCCAGGTCGGAATCGTTCGCGACGTGAGGTGTGATGATCACGTTCGGCGCATCCCAGAGTGGATGGGTGGACGGCAGAGGCTCCGGGTCCGTGACGTCGAGTCCCGCACCTGCGATCTGCTTGTTCTTGAGAGCCGCAACCAGTGCGTCGGTGTCCGCGCTGCCGCCGCGTGCCACGTTGATGAAGTACGCGCTGGGTTTCATCTTGCTGAAGAAGGCCGCATTGAAGATACCTTTCGTCTCCGGCGTCAGCGGCGCCGTATTGACGACGAAATCCGCCTCCGCAGCGAGCTTCGGCAATTCGTCGGGCAATCCCACGTAGCTCACATAGTCAGGTCCGCTTCGGCCGCTCGCGCGCGTGGCGATGACTTTCATTTCCATCGCGTGCGCCCGCTTCGCCACTTCACTGCCGATGCCGCCGAGGCCCACGACGAGCATCGTCTTTCCTTTCACGACGGCCATGCGTCCCGGCGGCGTCACACGCTTCCATTCGTGTTTGGCTTGCTGCGGGATGTAGAGATCGAGCCCGCGCGTGAACGCAAGCGTCATGGCCATGACGTGTTCGGCGATGATCGGGCCGCCGATGCGCTGCATGTTCGTGACGAGGATGTTGCGTTCGCGCACGCCGGGGACCGACACGCAGTTCTCGACGCCGGCAGTCACGAAATGAATCCACTGGATCGATTTGCCCGCGGCGAGCGCCTCCGCGTTGCACACGCCGAACAATGCGTCCGCATTCGCGGCCTGTTGGGCGATCTGTCCCGGCGTCGCGGCGACGAACTCGACATCGGGAAAGTCCTTGCGAAGATCGCCGATCATCTGGCTGACGAAACCGCCGACGACGATGCGCTTCGGCTTGCGCCAGCCGGCGCGGTCGCTCACCGGCTTTTCGGCCTGCTCCAGGTGGTAGCGCTCGATGATCGCGTCGTCGACCTTCTGAGCAGCCGAGACCGGAGCGCAGGCCCAGGCCAAGGCAAAAATCATCAACCAGCGGGCTGCAGTCGGCATCGCGAACCTCGGGTGGGAACTCCTCGACACTGCAAGGATAGCCCGAGGTCGCGACGATCCGAAATGGAACGCTTCCTCAAAGAATGACCACGATCGACTTGGCCCTCAGCACGTTGGCGTTCTCGTCGTACACGCCGTGGGCGGTCAGCGATCTGGCGGCGCCGCCAGCGGTGAGCTGCCGTTGGATCTCCGCAAGGAAGTCGGCGAATTCATGGAACGACCGGCACGAACCGCGTGAAGCTACGACAAAGGCGGCGCGATCCCCGGTGGGCACGAGCTGGGGCGAAGCGGGCAGGTCCAGCAGATCGCGGACACGCCAGCCCGTCCGGAGGACGTGCAGCCTCCCGAGATCGGGATTCTGCAGATCGACGATCAGGCCCGAATCGTCGGCGGTCGAGAACGGTGCATCGGTTCCGTCCATGCCCCAGGTGACGGTCAGGGACGAACGCGAATCGCGCATGTCGACGACAGTGCGAGCCTCGAAGTCCGGGGGCGCGGCACCGAAGGTCGTCGCGAAACCAAGCACCCGGACGGAGCGTCCCTCGCGCAGATTCCCACCGAGGAAGCCGGTGGAGACCTCGTAGCTGTCCGGGTCCGCATCCTGATCCGCGCTGGCGCCAGTTCCCGCGAAGTCGAAGGCACCGACCGCGCGTCCGTCGATCGATTCCAGCTGCAACTCGAGATTGCCGGCGCTCACGTCATGCACGGTTCCGGACAAGTGCGTGGGCAGCATGCGCACACGACCCTGCGTGGCATCCAGCACCGCGGCTCCCGCCTCGTCTTCGATCGAACCGAAGGCGAGAACGCGCTGGCCGACGGAAACATCCTGACTGTCGAATGCGCTCGACGATGGCGCGCCTACCCTCAGCACCTTCGTCGTGGAACTGACTCGGACAACGATCGGGTCGCGAATGAAGCGGGAGCTGCCGTCGTCACTGCGATCGAGCGTGCCTCCGCGCACGATGAGTTCGTCACCGACTCTCGACAGCACATTGCCCAGCACAGCATCGACGCCAGCGCCCGGCACGCTCGTGCCTGCATAGACCGTCTGCGCGTCGAATCGACGATCGCCCCGCGACAAAGTCCCCACCGCCAGAGTCTGCGTGCCCGCTCCGGCCGTGGCCAATGCCTGCAAACCCGCAGCGCCCGTCGACGCAGTGCCGTTCACTTCGAACGCGGTCGATGCGTTCGTGTACACGGTTACCTGGCCGAACTTTCCGCTGCGGTGACCGAACGGCCGGACATCCACGACGTAGCTCGAAGACGCCGCGTCGACGCTGACGAGTGGACCACGCAGTCTCAGATCCTTTTCGTCCACGGGCTCGAGCGACGCGACGAGCGAAGGTGTGGCAGTCACCGTAGCCGGCGATGTCGTGAGATCGACGGTATTGGACGCGGCGAGATCGAAGTCCAGCGTCAGCAACGATGGCCGACCTGGTGACACCGTCAGGTGATTGCGATTGTCGAGCACGACGCGCACGTCGACGATGCCGAGAGGACTGCCGTCGGCACCGACCACTCGCGCCTCGACCGGCTGACCATTCGATTCGACCGTCACCGCTGCGTTCGAGTAGTCGAGCCGCAGCGACCCTTCGACATAGGCGCCGTTGGGTACCGTGGCGGAGGTCAGGAATTCGCTGAGATCGACGACCTGCGCGAAATCGATCCGCGTCGTCAGGGGTAGCGTTTCGACGGTATCGCCGTTCGCCCGCTTGAGGGTCAGGGACTGGACGTCGACGGTGTAGCTCAGGAAATCACCGTCGGCATCCGTCATCGCGATGATCACGTTGCCGCAGTCCGCGGGCGTAACGCATCCTGAATACACGGGTCCGGGTGGCTGCTGGGTCGCCGCGTCTCCGCCGCCGCTACCGCACCCCGCCAGCATCAAGGCACCAATGGCGCCCGCAGCAAACCGCACCAGGACCGGAACGCGCATGGCGGGATCTCCCGTTGAGAACACAACGGAGCATAAACGTGCGGGTCCGCGAACGGTTGACGCGGGCGGTAAGGGAAAACCGTTGTCGCCAGCCGCCGACTAGACCAGCACCCGCTCGATCCCGCCGTTGTTCGCGGCTTTCACATAAGCAGGCATCCACTCCTCGCCCAGCACATGACGCGCGATCTCGACGACGATGTAGTCGGCTTCGGTCGAAGCATCGTCGTTGTAGCGCTTCAGTCCCTGCAGGCAGGACGGGCACGAAGTGAGGATCTTTACCTCGCCCTTGAAGCCATCGGCGCGCAACTTGTCCGCACCTGCACGCATCTCCTGCTCCTTGCGGAAGCGGACCTGCGTAGCCACGTCCGGACGCGTCACCGCGAACGTTCCCGACTCGCCGCAGCAGCGGTCGTTCTTCTCGATCTTGCCGTTCGCCTGCGAGTTCATGAGGGCATTCACGACCTTCAGCGGATCGTGCTGCTTGATCGGCGTGTGGCACGGGTCGTGGTACATGTAGCGCACGCCGGTGACCCCTTCGAGCCTCACGCCCCGCTCCATCAGGTACTCGTGAATATCGATGATGCGGCAGCCCGGGAAGATCTCTTCGAATTTGTAGCCCTGCAGCTGGTCGTAGCAGGTGCCGCAACTCACGACGACCGTCTTGATATCGAGATAGTTGAGCGTGTTCGCGACGCGGTGGAACAGGACCCGGTTGTCCGTGATCATCTTCTCCGCCTTCTCGAAGTCGCCCGAGCCTCGCTGCGGGTAGCCGCAGCACAGATAGCCCGGCGGCAGCACGGTCTGGACGCCGACGTGCCACAGCATCGCCTGCGTCGCGAGCCCCACTTGCGAGAACAGCCGCTCCGAACCGCACCCGGGGAAATAGAACACCGCCTCCGAGTCGCTGCTCGTGCGCTGCGGATCGCGAATGATCGGCACGTAGTGACGATCCTCGATATCGAGCAGCGCGCGCGCCGTCTTCTTCGGCAGACCGCCCGGCATCTTCTTGTTCACGAAGTGCAGGACCTGCTCCTTGAGCGCCGGCTTGCCGGTCGTTGCCGGCGGCCGCCTGGTCTGGCCCGATGCGAAGGCACCGAGCGCCCGATTGGCGAAGCGCTGCGCCTTGAAGCCCCAGTCGATCATCGCTTTGCGCGTGAGCTTGATGGTTTCAGGGTTCGTCGCATTCAGGAACAGCATCGAAGCGGCGGTTCCTGGATTGAAGCGCTTCTTGCCCATGCGCCGCAGCAGGTCGCGCATCGCCATCGACACATCGCCGAAATCGATGTTCACAGGACACGGCGTTACGCACTTGTGGCACACGGTGCAGTGATCGGCCACGTCGGAGAACTCATCGAAATGCCGGATCGAGATGCCACGGCGCGTCTGCTCTTCGTAGAGGAAGGCCTCGATGAGCAGCGATGTGGCAAGAATCTTGTTGCGCGGCGAATAGAGCAGGTTCGCTCTCGGCACATGCGTCGCGCAGACCGGTTTGCACTTGCCGCAGCGCAGGCAGTCCTTGATCGCATCGGAGATCGAGTTGATGTCCGAGTGCTGCATGATGAGCGACTCATGACCCATCAGGTTGAAGCTCGGCGTCCAGGCGTTGCGCAGGTCGGCGCCCGGCAGGAGCTTGCCCCGGTTGAAGCGACCGTCCGGATCGACGCGATCCTTGTAGCGACGAAATTCCGCGGTCTCATCGTCCGACAGGAACTCGAGCTTGGTGATGCCGATGCCGTGCTCGCCCGAGATCACACCATTCAGCCCGCGCGCGATCTGCATGATCCGCTCGACCGCGCGATAGGCTTCCTGAAGCATCTCGTAGTCGTCGGAGTTGACGGGGATGTTCGTATGCACATTGCCGTCGCCGGCGTGCATGTGCAAAGCGACCCATACGCGACCGCGCAGCACGCGCTTGTGAATCTCCTCCGCCGCTTGCAGAACCGGAATGAAGGCGCCGCCCACAAAGAGCCTGCGCAGGTGCGCGCGGACTTCTGTCTTCCAGGACGTACGGATCGTCCGGTCCTGGATCAGGTCGAACAGGCGGACGTCGGGCTCCTTTTCCAGCCGCGTTTCGAAATCGCCCCGCACCGGTTCGAAGCCCAGCATCGACAACTGCGAGAGGGCGTCGCGCAGCGGCGTATCGAGGTTCTCATATAGATACGCCCAGCGCGCGTGCGCCGTAGCGATCACCTGCCGCGCCTGTTGCTGGCGATCGCCGATCAGTTCCTGTCGCGAAGCCCGCTCCATGTCGGGATCGTCGACCTTGCCGAGCTGGAGCTCACCGGCGAAGAAGCGCCCGAGCTCGGACAGCATCACCAGCTTGTTCTTGAAGGACAGCTCGATGTTGATGCGCTCGATCGCATCCGTGTAGTCGCCCATCCGGTCGAGGGGGATGACGACGTCTTCGTTGATCTTGAATGCGTTGGTATGGCGCGCGATCGCCGCCGTCCGCGAACGATCGAGCCAGAACTTCTTGCGCGCATCCGGATTGACGGCGACGAAGCCTTCGCCGGATCTGGCGTTCGCCAGCCGCACGACTTCGGAGGTGGCACGCGCCACGGCGTCATCGTCATCGCCCACGATATCGCCGATCAGCACCATCTTCGGCAATGCACCGCGCTTCGACTTCGTTGCGTAACCGACGGCGCGCAGATAACGCTCGTCCAGATGCTCTAGACCGGCGAGCTGCACACCGCTCGTGCGCGCCTCGCTGTCGAGAAAATTCTTGATCTCGACGATCGATGGAATCGCATAACGCGCGTGACCGAAGAACTCCATGCACACCGTGCGGATGTGCTTCGGCATGCGATGCAGCACCCAGCGCGCCGACGTGATCAGGCCGTCGCAACCTTCTTTCTGCACGCCCGGCAGGCCGCCGAGGAATTTGTCTGTGACGTCCTTGCCGAGACCGACCTTGCGGAACTTGCGGCCTTCGATATCGATCCGCGCGGTATTGATGACGCGCGCCCGATCGGGTGCTTCACGTCCGTCTTTCCACACGACGTCGAACCGGGCGACGTCGACTTCATGAATCTTGCCGCGGTTGTGGCCGACGCGAGTGACCTCGAGCCAGTTGCCTTCCGGATCGACCATTCGCCACCACGCGAGATTGTCGACCGCGGTGCCCCAGAGAACCGCCTTCTTGCCGCCCGCGTTCATCGCGATGTTGCCGCCGATGCACGACGCGTCCGCTGATGTGGGATCGACCGCGAAGACGTAACCCGCACGCTCGGCGGCATCCGACACGCGGCGAGTCACGACGCCGGCTTCGCTGTAGATCGTCGGGACCTTGCCCTCGACTCCCTGCAGCTCGCCCAGCTCCACGGCATCGAGGCGCTCGAGCTTCTCGGTATTGATGACGGCCGACATGCTGGTCAGCGGGATCGCGCCGCCGGTGTAGCCAGTACCACCGCCGCGGGGAATCACTGTGAGTCCGAGCTCGATGCAAGCGCGAACGAGCGCCGGGATTTCCTTCTCGGCATCCGGCGACAGCACGACGAACGGATATTCGATTCGCCAGTCAGTGGCATCAGTGACGTGCGACACGCGTGCGAAGGCGTCGAACCGGATGCAATCTTCACGGGTGTAGCGCGCGAAGAGCTTGCGCGCCCGCTTTCGCAGCGTAGCGACCCGGTCGAATTCGCTCGCGAACGACTCGACCGCCTTGCGGGCCGCTTCGAGCAACTGGCCGACCTTTGCATTGCGATCCGCGTCCGCAGGCTCGCGGCGACGCTCGACCTCGTTCAAGCGATGGTGCAGGGCGTCGATCAGCAGGCGGCGACGCTTCGGATTGTCGATCAGGTCGTCCTGGAGATAGGGGTTGCGCTGAACGACCCAGATGTCGCCGAGCACTTCGTACAGCATCCGCGCCGAACGGCCAGTCCGGCGCTCAGTCCGCAGCTCGTCCAGCACCTGCCAGACCGGCTCGCCGAGCAGCCGAATGACGATCTCCCGGTCCGAGAACGAGGTGTAGTTGTAGGGAATCTCGCGCAGGCGCGCGGGAGCTTCGGGGACGGGAATGCGTTCCGCCTCGACGGGATCGAGCGGCAGGGACAGGTTCAGCAAGGCTGACTCGCTAGCGGTGGCGATCTGGGGCGACGAATTGTAGTGGTCGCCGGTGCGGACGGTCCAATGAGGTGCAGGCCGAAATCCACACAACTGCGGCAACGCGGGCGTTCTTTGCTTATATTCTCGTAACCAAATCGAATAAGGACCCTCAGGGTGAACATCGAGCTGACGGCCCTCGAAGCCCGCGTGATCGGCTGCCTGATCGAGAAGGCAATCACGACACCGGACCAGTATCCGCTGTCCCTGAACTCCCTGACTGCCGCGTGCAATCAGAAGAGCAACCGCGACCCGATCATGGATCTGGACGAGCGCACGGTGCAGCAGACGCTGGACTCCCTCGTCCGCAAGCACTTCGTCCTGGAGAAGTCCGGCTTCGGCAGCCGCGTACAGAAGTACCAGCATCGGTTCTGCAACACCGGCTTCGGCTCGCTCACTTTCACGCCGCTCGAAACCGGCATCCTTTGCGAACTCCTGGTCCGTGGCCCTCAGACGCCTGGCGAACTCAAGACGCGTGCCGCGCGCATGGCGGAGGTGAACGACGTTTCCGAAGTCGAGTCCGCGCTTCTCAATCTCGCCAAGCGTGAAGACGGACCTTTCGTTGTGCAGCTGCCGCGCGAAGCCGGTCGCCGCGATTCACGCTATGCGCATCTGTTCAGCGGCGATGTCGAGATTCCCGAAGCCTCCGCGACCGAATCGATGGTGCAGATCCCTCGCCCCCAGCCACAAGCAGAGCGAATCGAGAAACTGGAAGAAATCGTCGCGGAACTGCGCCGCGAACTGGATGAGTTGAAGGCGAAGCTGGAGTGAGAGGAAGAAGCAAGACGAAGAATCTCCACGGGGCACACGGGGAGATTCTTACTCTTACCTCTTACTCTTTCTCCTTCCCGTATCGCCACAGCACCCCCATCGACGGCACCATCGGCAGCCAGTTGTCGGTGCTGGACTCCAGCGCCGGGCCTGCCGGCGTGTCGATGACGCGATACTCCGTGCAGCAAGGATTCTCGCGTGAGGTCATGTTCGTCACTTCGATGAACACATCGAGCTGGCCGCGAGGCAGATCGAAGGTTCGGGTGACGCGAAGATCGAGTGAATTGAAGTCGTCGTAGCGCAGCGCGTTGCGCGGGCCCAGAACCACCGGCGACTGGCCGGGGGCCGGATCGGGCACCAGACTCAGCTGAGTCGTCGGCCATCCGGTGTGGAAGCTGTTCGCGAGCGTCGCTGCCCAAGGCCCACTCGTCCACGCGATCCCCAGGCTGACGGCATGGCGCTGATCCCAGCTGCGATATACGTCGTCCCCCGCAGTGCGATCGCGTGCTTGCGACCATGTATAGCTCAGCCAGCCGCTCCAATGACTGTCGGGGTGCCAGTTGAACCAGACTTCGGCGCCATCGACGCGAGCGCTGTCCGGCGCGATGCGGACCCGATCGAACTCGATCTCCGGCAGCAGCACGAGCGGATCGAAAAGATTCTCGAAGCGCGGATTCAGCTGGCGATAGTCCTTGCGGTACAACTCCAGTCGCGCGTCGAGCTGTCCGGCAAATGTACGTTCGATGCTGAAGATCGCGTGGTTCGCATGCTGCGCCGGATAGAACCGGTCGACCCCGTCCTCCACCTGCAGCTCATTGATGCCCTGCGACTGGTAAAAGCGCCCCCAGCTCGCACGCAGCCGCGTCTCTGGGTTCCAGAGATAGAGCACGCTCACTCGCGGGCTCCATTGCTCGGAATCGCCTGAGCCGTCGTAGGTCTGCGTGTCGATCCGCAGGCCGCCTTCGAGCGTCCAACGAGGATTCACTTCGAAACGCGTATCCCAGTAGCCCGATGCTTCGAAGCCGTCCGGATGCAACACGACGTTGCGCGCACGAGTCGCAGGCGGAGAACCGGGGAATGGGAAACCCGCCGCGAAGGAAATGTTTGCGTCGTACTCGTAGTCGGCCCACAGGCGGCGCACTTCCGCGCCGAAGCGGTGAATGAGGTTCTCCGCGTTCCAGTCGTTGTCGATGCGCAGGCCGACCACGCTGAAAGTGCGGTCATCGACGACCGTGCCGAAGCGACGATCCGGGTCATCCACCTGCCCGCGTCGTTTGTCGACGATGTCGGTCCATGAAGCGATCGCGCGACTGGTCAGCGAACCGGACCAGTCATGCTCGAGCGCCGCCCACGTGTAGACGTTGGTCGACTCATCCTGCGCACGTTCCGTACCGCCGGATCGGATCGCGGAAATCTGGTCGTGGGAGAGCAGCGTGCTCAGCGACGCTCTGGTTGCTTCGCTGAACTGATAGTCGAACCTCGCGAAGCCGTCCGAGTACTCCGGCTTGCCGAAATCGTTCTCCGCGAACTGCGCGAGCTCGCCGAGATTGCTGCGTCGCGCGGAGACGAGCAATTGCGCCCGGTCGTCGTGGAATTTTCCGGACGCGAGTGCATTGGCGTGAAAGAGACTCAGGCCCAGCTCGTAGTACCGCGATTGCTCCGGCCGGATCGAGCGTGCATCGATGATCGCGCTCATGCGATCGCCGTACATGACCGGAAATCCACCGAAGTACACGTCGAGCCCCGCGATCAGCCGCGAATCGAGCAGGCTCACCGGGCTCAGGTAATTCTTCAGATGGAACGGTTCATAGAGCCGCAGGCCGTCGAGCACGATCGCGGTTTCGTTGGGAACACCGCCGCGAATCGAAGCAATGCTCGAGAACCCATTGGCCGCCACACCCGGCAATCGCTGCACGGCCTGGAGGGTCTCATCGCCGAGGCGCGGCAGATTCGTCACCTGGATCTGATCGAGGAACGCGTGCGAGCCCGCGACATCGGACGCGAGTGCGTATCGGCTCGTCTGAACGACGACTTCCTCGACGATCGGACGCGCCGCGGCGGGTTCGGCTGGTTTCGGCTTCGCAGGTTGCGGCGGTTCCCCTCGCTGCACTGCGAAGGTCTTCGGAGCCACCTCGGCGAGCACCAGCCCGTGCTGCCCGAGAATTTCCCGCGCCAGTTCGACTCCCCGCTGCGCACTCGGCTCGACACCAATCACGAGATCATCGGAGACGAGACTGGTGTTGTAGATGAACGTGAGCCCTTCGACCCGCAGCTGATCGAGCACATCGCTGACGCGACGGCCCTGGTAGGGCGCAGCGACTGCAACGCTGCAGGCAAACACCATGCACGCGATCGCGGCGCGAATCGCGCTGTGCCGGCCACCGGTGATGAATGAATCGCTCAAGCTGAAGGATGCCGTTCCGTGCGGACGAAGTCATCCAGCGAACGACTTCACTCGCGGCATCTTAATCAAACCCCGGGTTCGATTGAATTGGGCCGACTCCACAACCGGCTGCGAAAACCGAACCGATAGACGCTCGATGCGATCAGCCATACCAGCATCGAGCTCCATACATCGTGCGACAGGAAGTGCGCGCCACGCGACTGCTGTGCCAGCCCGAAGACCAGTCCGGCAGCAACACCGGCAGCGAGTCCGACCGTCGCCCAAGCGCGTGACCGTTCGCGTATCGCGAAATACAGAGTCATCAGCGCATAGCCGGAGCTCGCATGGGCGGCCGGGAAGCAATGGGCGGCACGCAGCGACTCCAACCGATCGCTGAACAGCGACACGTAGGGAAGCCGGCCGCCGAACAGCTGCAGGTCCCACGGGCAATCGACGTTGGTCAGTTGCTTCAACAATCCGACGCAGCCGATGGCGAGAACCATCGAAACAATGAAATAGGCCACGGGACGCCGCCGTTGCCGCCACCGGTCGACGAAGAAAGTCGTGATCCACAGACAACAGGCGGACGCCACCAGTGAGCGGATGAACCAGCGGCCTCCGGTGTGCAGAAAATCGTTGGCCCACCAGCTCTCTCCGCCGCGCCACCGCATGCGCGCTTCGTCGAAGAAAATCGTGCCCGCGATCCGCGTATCCGCGCCCGTCGCGCTGATGATCGCAATGGCGACCGCAAAGGCGAGCAATGGCCAGCGCAGCTCGTCCCACCAGGCATCCGCATGCGCTGACACTTCAGAACGAACGCCGTGTTTCGATGAGGAACTGCACGCTGTCGATGTCCTTGCCGCCATCCAGCGGACAGGCGACATCGATGTGCAGGACGTTGCCGAGACCCGAACGCGCACTTCCCAGCCGCAGGCCCACACCGACATCCCGCAGCCAGCCGAGCGACTCGCCGCTGCCGCCTGCGAGCGCATAAGGATCGGTTCCCCATGTGCGACCTGCATCGAAGAACACCGCCGCGCCGACATTGAACAGCTTGAGCGGCTGCCAGCGCGTATAGAAGCGCTCCTCGAGCGTCAGCAGAGCCCGTGTCGTACCGGCCTGGTAGCGAAGCGGATACCCGCGCAGCCCGCTGTCGCCGCCGAGCAGGAGCTGCGTGTCGGGATCGAGATTCGACGTGAACGAAGCCGACACCGCGCCAAAGAGAACGCGACGCGGCGATTGCCGCATGTAGTAGCGACTGCCGACCTCGAGCGTTCCGTTGTGGACTTCGCCGTCCTCGAGTCGCCCGTTCAGGGCGAGCGAGCTGATGGAGTAGTGATCCTCGAGCGGCTCGAATCCCGCCTGCAGCGTTCCATTCAGGACGACGGCGTCGTGCGTCGAGCCGAAGGCGCTCGACGCGTAGCCGAGTTCGAGCCGGGCTGAGCGGCCGAGGTGCAGATCCTCCGTGCGTCCGATCTGATCGAGATTGCGCGTCTGCCGATACTGATCCTGGATGACTTCGATGCCAACCCACGGATACGAGAGCACGCGATCTTCCGGGACCATCGCGTTGACTCCATCCTTCGGCGGCGCCAGCGAGAAGTCACGCGCGTCGTAGCGCACGCCCGTTATCCAGCGTCGCACCCAGCCATCCTGTAAACCTTCGGAGATGCCGCCGCCGAGATCGAACGCTTGCTGATGGACGGCGTACTGATTCACGATCTCGCCGAGCGAGTACTGCGACTGCGTCGAAGTCGAATCGAACCCGCCGACGCCGAGACTCCATCGCGTATCGAGCGAATAGAACGGCCGGGTCAGCGACAGCGACTCCTCGCGACCGTCGCTCATGTCGGCATAACTCGCCCCGAGCCGCCACCAGCTCCCGAACAAGTGCGGATCCTTGTAGGCGAACCGCCATGCATCGCGATCGACATCGCTGGATCGATCCACGGCAATCTGTTTGCCGAGACCGAGGAAGTTCGTGTCCTCGAACTCCAGGTTCACCGCATTTGCGCCGCCCTTTCGACCGAAGGAGATCCCGGGACTCATTGTCCACACGTCGTGGACATGCACGACGACATCGACGGTGTTGTCGTCGTTGTAGCGAACCGGCTCGATCGTCGCATCGCTCAGATAACGCTGCTCGCGCAGCATCCGGGCCGACTCGGCGAGCGCATGCGGGTTGTACGCGTCACCCGTGTGGAACAGGAGCTGCTCGGCGATCGTCCGCACCCGCGTAGAGATATGCAGCGCGTTGGCGAGCTTGTACGGCGCCGAAAGATCGTTTGCATCCTCGAACACATCGTCGATCCGGATTTCGACGTTGCCGATGAGCGCGTGATCGAGTTGCAGGCGAGCGTCATCGAGGGAATGCGACGACGAACGTGCAGCCGGGGGCAGATTGAGCGCCACTTGCTCGACCGGCGCTTCTTCGGCTTCGGCGACTGCCCACAGGCAGCACAGGACGGAGATTGTCGCGGCGGTTTTCACGGGGGCTCCGGAACAGGAGGCTGCTGTGCGTAGGACGCACTCACGCGCACGGAGCAATCGGGGAAAAAGGCGGCGAGCTGTCATCCCCGCGAAAGCGGGGATCCATCTTCTCCTAACAGGCGTGGATTCCCGCTTTCGCGGGAATGACGGAGGCTCTCAGTGAATCAGGATCGCCGCTTCCGTCTCGGAATGCTTGAACGGCGTGGTCGCGAGAACCGCGGCCAGCGCCTGCTCCGGAGGAAGATTGTTGATGGAGCCGCGCAGAATGAGTTGCCCCGCGCTCGCCTGCAGCTCTGGGGTCGCGTACTCAACGGGCTTGCCCGTCTCGCGCGCGACCCATTCGAGGAATCGCGACAGCGGCTGACGCTCGATATCGAACACGGGCGCGATGCTCGTCGCCCACTGCCAGCGCGGATCCTGCGTGGAGATGCGGTTGCGTTCCGACACACCCTGGTTGCTGATGGTCATACGGTCGCCCGCTGCGCCCACGTATGTATCGCCCTGCCCTGCAATCTCGACACGGCCTTCGCGAACGCTGACTTCGATACCGGATCGAATCGTCCTGACTTCGTACTGCGTGCCCAGGTGACGGACGGCGCCGTAAAGAGTTTCAATGACCAGCGCCTGGTCCGCTGGCGCGCCGGCGCGGTGGTTCGCATCGACGTACAGCGCGCCGCTGTCGAGCGCAACGCGCTCCGGCGACTTGAGCTCGATCAGCGTGCCGGCCGCGATCCGCATCGACACGCCGTTCGGCAACGTCAACGCTACACGCGTGCCCTCGTCCGTGCGCAACATCGACCCGGTCGTGACCGTCGCTCCCTGGACGATGGGGTGCCATTCATCGCTGCCGCCGGCGGCGGCCTGCAGAACTCCGTCGACCCGGGCGACAGTCGCCACAGGTTCACCAGTCTTCGAACCCATCTGGAATACGAGCGTAACGGCAACGACCGCGGCTGCGATGCCGGCGGCCGCGCTGAATCCGACAAACCGGCGGCGACGCTGGCGTTGCTCGACGAGCTCGCGCCATTCACCGTGCACGACCTGGCGCACTTCGTTCATCACCTCGCTGGAAGGCACGTCGCGCGCGCCCGCCTCGCGCAGCAGATCGCGCAGACTCCGTTCGTCTTCGGAGTCTTCATCCAGCCCGGCAGTGGGGAGTTTCTCGTTCATGGACTCGTGTGCATCACTTCAGACACTACGCATCCCAGCGAGTACATCCGCGGCGGTCGATCCGAACACCGTTTCGAGCGCCTCGCGAAACGCAACACGCGCACGCGCCAGCATCGATTGCGCAGCCGTGTGGCCGATGCCGAGCAGCGCGCCGATCTCTTCGACCGAGCGTCCCTCGACATACTTCCATTCGAGCACATCTCCGTAACGGCCCGGCAGGCGATCGAGCACGCTGCGAATCAGCCGGCGTGTTTCTTCGGTGCCGTAGTGCTGCAACGGCTCATCTTCCGCCGGCGCTTCGATCGATTCGAGAGCGGCCCGCAGATCCGGGCTGTCCTCGAGCAGAGTCACATGCTTGCTGTGACGCCGATGGACCCGCAGATGGTCGACGATCTGATGCCGACAGATCTGGCAGACCCAGCTGAACAATGCCGCATCGCCCCGGTAGTTGGCCAGATGGCGGATCGCCTTGACGAGCGTTGCCTGCACGACTTCCTTCGCGGTCTCCTGATCGCCGGCCAGCCGCGGCAGGGCAAAACGGTAGACGCGCGGAAAGAAGTCGTTGAAGAACGCGTTGAAGGCGCGTTCCTCGCCGGCGAGCATGCGCCGCACCAGTTCACGGTCGTCGATCAATTCCGCGTCCACGATTAGCCACTGTCTGCCCGTTGGACGCGCTTCGCAAGCGGAATCAATCGCGGTTTTCCCGCGCCGCTGAGCGGGCGAAGACCGGCCTATCCATATGAATTCTTTGTAAGAAACTGGAATCGCCGGCCTGCGCCACCAAACTTTCCCGGGCATCGGTCGTCTCAACGTGAGCAACGTCCGGATGGACTCCCGCGAAAGCGGCAGTCCATGCCTTTGATCCGGCGCGGGACGGCGCCAAGTCAACTCATTCGGCGGAGTAAGCATCTATGGTTGCGAATCTGGCTCGGGCTTCTCTTTGCATCGCGGCAGTCGGGTTTTCGCTGGCTGCCTGCTCTCAGGAACAAGTGGTGTCGTCTCTGGCCGGCGCCCGTGCGGACGCGGCGACGCCTGCTTCGGCGGCGACTGCGCCAGTCGTCACGGGGCTGCCGGACTTCACGACGCTCGTCGAGCACTACGGTGCCGCGGTCGTGAACGTCGCCGTCGTCGAGAAAGCGCAACCGGTCGGCAATTTCAGCGGCGGACCGAATTCCAGCGGACCGGGCATGTCGCCCAACGACCCGTTCTACGAATTCTTCCGTCGGTTCGGCGGCGGCCAGATGCCGCGTGGCAACCCCCAGCCCGCGCGTGGCGAAGGCTCGGGCTTCATCGTGAGCGCGGACGGCTACATTCTCACCAACGCCCACGTCGTCGACGGCGCTTCATCGGTCACGGTGAAGATGACCAACCGGCGCGAGTACGAGGCCAAGGTCATCGGGGTCGACGAACGTACGGATGTGGCCGTCATCAAGATCGAAGCGAAAAACCTGCCGATCGTGAAGCTCGGCGACGCATCGACGCTCAAGCCCGGCGAATGGGTGATCGCGATCGGCTCGCCGTTCGGCTTCGAGAACAGCGTGACGGCAGGCGTCGTGAGCGCGACGTCGCGCTCGATGCCGGGCGCTGCGAACTACACACCTTTCATTCAGACGGACGTCGCGGTGAATCCGGGCAACTCCGGCGGACCGCTCTTCAATCTCAAGGGCGAAGTCGTCGGCATCAACTCGCAGATCTACAGCCGCACGGGAGGCTACATGGGCCTGTCGTTCGCAATTCCGATCGATGTGGCGACGCGGGTGCAGGAACAGCTCGTCGCAACGGGCAAGGTGACCCGCAGCCGCATCGGCGTGTCTATCCAGGAAGTCGATGCCCAGCTCGCCGATTCGTTCGGACTCGATCGTCCGCGTGGCGCGCTCGTCGGCATGGTCGAAAGCGACAGCCCCGGCGACAAGGCGGGCATCAAGGCCGGTGACGTCATCCTGAAAGTGGACGGCAACGAGATCGATCGATCCGCTCAGGTCCCGGCGATCATTGCCGAAACCAAGCCCGGCACGCCGGTGAAGATCGAAGTGTGGCGCGACGGCAGC
Organism: Povalibacter uvarum; assembly: GCF_014202975.1. GTDB lineage: Bacteria > Pseudomonadota > Gammaproteobacteria > Steroidobacterales > Steroidobacteraceae > Steroidobacter > Steroidobacter uvarum. The sequence continues at coordinate 116,124 of NZ_JACHHZ010000004.1, read as the reverse complement.
ACGAAGACCGTGACCGCGCGACCGGAGGAGATCAAGGAGCAGGCGGAACAGGTGGCTTCACGTGGCAACGCCGCGGACGACACCGAAAGCAAGCTGGGACTCGCCGTTCGCCCGCTCGCCCCGGAAGAGAAGCGCCAGGCCGAAACCAGCGGCTCGATCCTCGTCGAAGACGTGGGCGGCCCCGCAGCCGAAGCCGGCGTGCAACCCGGCGACATCATCCTGGGCGTCAACGGCAAGCCCGTGAAGTCGGTGGATGAACTGCGCAAAGCCGCCGGCAAGGGCGGAAAGGTTGTCGCCCTCCTCATCGAGCGCGAGAATGCCCAGATCTTCGTTCCAGTCCGCGTAGGCTGACAGTTTAGTGACCAGATAAGGCCCTGGCCGTGAGCACCCCGATCCGGTGCTCACGGCCTTTGTCTTGTTTCTGAACTCTTGCCAACCGCCAACCGCTAACCGCTACCGCTATGTCCTTGCTTCTCATCGAAGACGATCTCCAGGCGGCCGAGTACCTGATCAAGGGTCTGCGCGAGAGCGGCTACACGATCGACCACAGTGCCGACGGTCGTGACGGTCTCGCGCGAGCCACGCAGAACCGGTACGACGTGATCATTGCCGACCGGCAACTGCCCTTCATGGACGGTCTCGCGATCATCGCCTCGCTGCGTGAGAAAGGTGATCGCACTCCCGTACTGATTCTGTCCGCGCTGGGCACGGTCGACGATCGCGTTCACGGGCTGAAGGTCGGCGGCGACGACTACCTGACCAAGCCGTTCGCGTTCGCCGAACTCCTTGCACGCATCGAAGCGCTGAGCCGGCGCAGCGCATCGGCCGCGGAAGCAACGCGACTGCAGGTCGGCGATCTCGAAGTCGACCTGCTCGGCCGCCACGTCACGCGCGCAGGCCGCAACATCGATCTCACGACCAAGGAATTCCAGCTGCTCGAGTACCTGATGCGCCGCCCCGGCCAGGTCATCACCCGCACGATGCTGCTCGAAGGCGTGTGGAACCTGCACTTCGATCCGCAGACGAACATCATCGACGTTCACATGAGCCGACTGCGCAACGCGGTCGACAAGGGGTTCCCGCGGCCGTTGATTCATACGGTCAGGGGCGCTGGGTATGTATTGAAGGAATCCGAATAGTTGATGGCTGGCACTGCCCGCAGCGAATCGGGCTGCGCCTGCGTCATTCCCGCGAACGCGGCAATCCATGGCTTTCAGATAAGATGGATTCCCGCCTGCGCGGGAATGACGAACGAACCATGTCCGCTCCCCGCAAATTCCGCCTCTCCACCTCCCGCCTGACCGCGCTGTTCGCGGCGATCTTTGCCGCGGGCATCGCGATCCTTCTCACCACCGTCTACATCCTCACGGCTCGTGTGCTCGATCACGAAGTCGATGTCGTCATCCAGGCGGAGGTCAATGGGCTCATCGACGACTATCGTCGCGGCGGCGTGCTGCAGCTCGTCGAGACATTGCATCGGCGCGCTGACAGCTGGGGACGCACTGGCGCTGTCTACCTGCTGGTGGATGCACAGGGACGTCGTATCGCCGGAAACATCGCCGGCTGGCCGGAACAGATCGCGACCAGCGATGCGTGGATCGAGTTCGAGATCGATGCGAGCGAACACGGCGGAGTCGTCGCGCATCCCGTACGCGCGCAGATTTTCAAGCTGCCGTCGGGAAGGTCATTGCTCGTCGGAACGGACATCCTCGAACGCAAGCAACTCGCGTCGCGCCTGCGCTCCGCAATGATCTGGGGCACGAGCCTGTGTCTCGCGCTCGCAGTGCCGGTCACTTATTTCTACAGCCAGCGCGTGCGCCGTCGTATTGCGGCGGTGGCGACGACTTGCGAATCGATCATGACGGGCCGGCTGTCGGAGCGCCTCCCAGTCGAAGGCTCGCACGACGAATTCGATGAGCTGGCCAAGACCGTGAACGGCATGCTCGATCGCATCGAGCAGCAGACAAGCGTATTGCGCACGACGTTCGACAGCGCAGCCCACGACCTGCGCGCACCGCTCTATCGAGCCCGGGTGCGGATCGAGGAAGCGCTGCAGCACCCGGACCTCGCGAGCGGATCGCGTGAAGTCATGGACGCCACGCTCGCCGAGCTCGATCGCGTGCAGCGCACGTTGGGAACGCTGCTGCAGATTGCTCAGGCCGATGGTAGTGCGCGCGAACTCGCACTCCAAGCCGTTGACCTCGCGGAGCTCGCGCGTGAAATCGTCGATCTCTATCAGCCTGAAGCGAGCGAACGCGGCCTATCTCTGGCCTTCAGCGGCGAAACCCACGCCATCATCCGCGGCAATCAGCAGCTATTGGCGCAGGCACTCGTCAACCTGGTGGAGAACGCGCTGAAGTACGTTCCTGCGAGCGGGCGCATCGACGTCGCTGTCGAAACGACGAGCAACGAAGTGAACCTCACCGTGGCCGACAATGGTCCGGGAGTGCCCGCCGCTGAGCGTGAACATATTCTCCAGCCGTTCGTTCGCCTCGAACGCGATCGCACCCAGACCGGCAGCGGCCTGGGCCTCAGTCTCGTCGCGGCAGTGATGCGGCTCCATCGCGGCACGGTCGAGCTCTCGGACAATGCGCCGGGCCTCAGAGTGGCTTGTCGATTCCAGAAGGGCTGATTACTGCGCGACTGCCCGATCGGCAGCGCTTTCGATCACCTGACTTCCACCTGCTCCACGAAGAAGAGCTCGCAGGCACCCGCACCCGTGTCATTGCGACTGAGGGAAGTTTCCCAGGTGAATCCGTCCGCGCGACTGACGTTCACGAGCATGCCCTGCAAGCGCACGATGTTGCCCGCGCGAGTGGACTCGAGTTGCTCACGCACTTGCGCTGATCCGGGGATGAGATGCATGTTGGCCGCACTGCGCAGAGCGGTGGGCAGATCGATGGCTTCCTCGTCGGGATAGATCGTGAAGAACCGCGATCCCTGCGTGACCCGGAAGTGATCGAGCACCGTGCTGTCGGACATCGGGCCCCAGCCGACTGCGAAATCGATCGGAGCGATCCCTGCGCCGCCATCCACCCTGTAGGGCTCGACCGAAAGCACACGCGCCGTGATGTCATACCGGGCCCGCGGGGCGACCCGGTAATCCCCATGGTCGAACGGCGCCGTTTCGGCTGCCATCTGGATGGGCTCCTCCGGTGCCAGAACACCCGGCGACCGTTCGATCGGACGGCCCGACAGCATGCCCACGATGCCGAAGAAGCAGGCGCCGATCGCAAGCAGGGGTTTCCAGTGTCGCAGCATCACAGCGCTCTCAGCGACCCATCTCTACCTTCACCCAAACTTCCATGTCGCTGCTGCCGGTCGAGTAGCTGCGGCTCAACGTTCCGCTGCCGCGCGATTGCCCCGACTCGCTGACGCCGCCCAGCGAGATCCACTGGCCGAGCGCGCCGCCAACCTGCGTATCGATGGACTGGCTCTGGATCGTCGACGAATTGCCGCTCACTCGTTGTGCCTGCTGCGAGATGTCGAGCATCACGCGACTTCCGGTCACGCGAGGCGTGACGATGAAGCCGGTGCTCACATCCTTGTATTCGGTGGACGCGCCCAGCCAGGGGCGTCTGCCGCCGGCGGCGAGCACGGCCGTCACCATCGGAATGCTCTGGCCCGTCGAGATCCGCGCTGAACCCCCTTCGAGCATCTGCACCGAGCTCACGTTCGAGTCCTCACTACGGATGCTGCCGTCTGTGGCATGCACGGTGGCCCGGCTGCCTTGATTGGTGATGACTGCCGTACCAGCGATCGCTTCCCTGTCGATCGCGTCCCGCGTCGCGCGGCGCACCGAAACCATGAGCTGGCGCGGCTGCCGATCGATCTCGGCCAGAGCCCGCTTGATCTGCGCCACGTTCGCGGCGCTGGCCCGCAGGAACAGCTTGTAGTCCGAACCGCTCAGCGCGCCGCCGGGCTCCACGAGCGGCTGCACGATCGGGATGACCTCAGGGGCGGTCCGGTACTTGAGATCGATGATCTCCAGCGACTGGGCCAGCGACTGCCCTGGGGCCCAGGCCACCAGGAAAAGCACCGCAGTGCGCCATGACGCAGTTAACAGTTTCATATCGCTCACATTGGCCTCCCACGGGGGAATCGCGCCCTCGGCATTGTCCCCGAATCCGATCAGGGAAGGGCGTACGTGGTTGGCACTCAAGGTCCGGCGTCCCCGGCCGACTTTATGTTCGGGACGGGACTATCCGTGCCGGTGAGCCTTAGGACCCGTTCATGAATCTGATACTCGGCATCGTCATTGTCATGGGCTGCGTGCTCGGCGGTTATGCCGCGCATGGCGGACAATTGATGGCGCTCTGGCAGCCGTATGAAGTCCTCATCATCGGCGGCGCCGCCGCGGGCGCGTTCGTCATCGCCAATCCATTCAGTGTCACGAAGCGTGCACTGGGCGGCATCGGCCAGATCATGAAGGGGTCGCCCTACAAGAAGACGCACTACCAGGCGCTCTTCGCTGTCATGTACGACCTGCTCTCGGTCGCGCGCAAGGAAGGCATGATGGGCCTCGAGCGCGTCATCGAAGACCCCACGAAGAGCGAGATCTTCGCGAAGCGTCCGCTCATCCTCAAGGACAAGCACGTCATCGAATTCATCCAGGACTACCTGCGCCTGATCATCAGCGGCGACATGGACCAGCATCAGCTCGAAGCGCTGATGGATGTCGAAATCGAAACACATCACCACGACGCCGGCGAACCTGCCGGTGCGTTGAGCAAAGTGTCGGACGCATTGCCCGGCTTCGGTATCGTGGCCGCAGTGCTCGGGATCGTGAACACCATGGGCGCGCTCGGCGGCCCTCCTGAAGAGATCGGCAAGAAAGTGGCGGCCGCGCTGGTCGGCACCTTCCTCGGCATTCTGATCGCGTACGGCTTCGTCGGCCCGATGAGCACGGCGATGGAGCGCATGGCTCGCGACGAAACGCAGTTCTACAACACGATCAAGATCTGCATCCTCGGCTTCCTGCAGGGGCACCCGCCGCAGGTGGCGATCGAGTTCGGCCGCAAGGCGACGCCGGGCGAACTGCGCCCGAGCTTCAAGGATCTCGAAGCGCAGCTCAGGGGCAAAAAAGCTTAACGAGCGCGAGCGCACGTAGCTTCCACCATGGCTGCCCGACCCAAAGACGCTGGCCAAGTCGCGCCGATCATCATCAAGCGCGTCAAGAAGCATGCGCACGGCCATCACGGTGGCTCGTGGAAAGTTGCATTCGCCGACTTCGCGACCGCGATGATGGCGTTCTTCCTGTTGCTGTGGCTCATGGGCTCCACGACCGAGGAACAGAAAGGTGCGATCTCCGAGTACTTCCAGAATCCGTCGGCTGTGCCGGGCACGAGCACCGTGCCGTCGCCGACATCGATCCAGGGACCCGGCGGTGCCAGCACGAGCATGATCCAGCTCGGTGGCGGCATGGAGCTGCATCGCACGGCGACCGCGGAAACACAGCCGGCAGATCCTGCGGACGCGGAGAAGCTCGCGGAAGAGCTCGACAAGGAAAGGCTCGAAGGCCTGCTCAGTCAGCTGCGCGACGCGATCGATCAGCGCGAATCGCTGGCGCAGTTCAAGGACCAGATTCTTCTCGACGTGACACCTGAAGGCGTCCGTATCCAGATCATCGATCACGAGCGGCGCTCCATGTTCCCGCTCGGCAGTCCGGTGCTCGAGCCGTTCGCGGACAACATCCTGCGCGAGCTGACGACGATCATCGACAACGTGCCGAACCGCATCAGCATCAGCGGCCACACGGATATCCGTCCGTACGGTCGCGTGAATTACAGCAACTGGGAGCTGTCGGCCGATCGCGCGAACGCCGCGCGTCGTTCACTCATCGGCGGCGGTCTCACGCCTGAGAAGATCGGCCGTGTCGTCGGCCTGGCTTCGAGCGTTCTTCTCGACCCGCAGATTCCGGACAGCCCGATCAATCGCCGCATCAGCATCGTCGTGATGAACAAGCGCACGGAGGATGCCATCAATCACGAGAACGGCTCGTTGCTGAGCGTGCAGGACAACCAGCAGGGCGGCGCAGCAACGGCTGAAGGTGAACCGGTTGCGGCGGTGGCGCCGGAAGCGGCGCAGTAACCGCCGTCACTCCCGCGAACGCGGGAATCCATCCGGATCTGGAGAAGATGGACACCCGCTTTCGCGGGTGTGACGGTAATGACCTAGCGAGCCGCCAACATCGACTCTTCCTGCGGCACCGCGACCAGTCGCGAGCGCAACGAGATGCCATGCATCCCCGCCTTGTTCCTGATCGAAGACTCCGATCGATTCAGCTGCGTTGCAATGATCCGTGGCGACATGCCCTGATCCGCCATCTCGCGCAGTCTGCGCACGTCCTCGACGGTCCACACCGCACCGCTCGCCGTTCTCCAGGGAAATCTCATAGATACTTCCTCATGCGTTCTGCAGGACGTTCGCGGGGATGCGCCGCACATCGTTGCTTCCGGTCAGCGCCATGCTCACCTGCAGTTCCCTGCTGATGATCTCCAGGGCGCTCGTAACACCGGCCTCGCCGTTCGCAGCCAATGCATAGAGAAAGGCTTTGCCGATGAGGCAGCCGCGCGCACCGCGAGCCAATGCCTTGAGCACGTCCTGACCCGACTGAACGCCGCCGTCGAAGAGAACCTCGCAACGTCCGCCGACTGCTTCGGCGATCTTCGGCAGTACGGAGATCGTCGAAGGAGCGCCGTCGAGCTGGCGCCCCCCATGATTGGACACGACGAGCGCATCGACTCCGCTGTCGCACGCGAGACGCGCATCCTCGGCGTCGAGGATTCCCTTGACGATGAGTCTTCCGGGCCAGCGGCTGCGCACCCACTCGATATCGCGCCAGGTGACCGTCGGATCGAACTGCGAGCCGATCCATTGTGACAGTGTCGTGAGACCACCGGTGTTCTGCATTCGTCCCGCCAGATTGCCGAACGTGCGGCGCCGTCCCCTGAGCACTCGCAAAGCCCACGTGGGCTTGGTCGCCACATCGATGGCGTTCCGCAACGTCAGCCGAGGCGGAATGCTCAGCCCGTTCTTGGGATCGCGGCGACGCAGCCCCTGAATCGGCATGTCGACGGTCAGCATCAGCGCCGAGCACTGCGCCGCCTTCGCGCGCTCGATGAGCTCTTCGTTGAAGCTGCGATCTCTCATCAGGTACAGCTGAAACCAGAACGGCTTCTTCACGACGCTGCGCACATCTTCGATCGAGCAGATCGACATCGTGCTAAGGCAGAACGGAATGCCGAAGGCCTCGGCGGCGCGCGCACCCAGCATTTCGCCATCGGCGTGGAACAGACCCGTGAGGCCCGTGGGCCCGATCGCCAGCGGCATGGCGGCATCTTCACCGACCAGCGTCGTTCGCAGCGACTGCGTCGACACGTCCACCATCACGCGCTGGCGAAACTCGAGCGCCGCGAGATCGCGACGATTGCGGTCGATCGTGACCTCGTCGTACGCCCCGCGATCGGCGTAGTCGAAGATCGCTTTCGGAATGCGACGGCGGGCGAGTTCGCGGAGGTCCGCGATGCTGTTGACGATGGCCATGGGTCAGTGAGTGTGAGGTCGATGCAGATCGCACGCCGGGTTCAGCCGCACACCGAAACCCGGAGCATCGAGTGCGGAAGCTCTCATGCGTCCGTTGACGGGAACGGGTTCGTCGAGCAACTGCGGCGAGAACATCGGCACCACCTTGTCGGCTTGCGGCGCCATCATCAGGAATTCCGCGAACGGACTATTCTGACGGGTGATCACGAAGTGGTAGCTGTAGACCGATGAGCCGTGCGGCACGACCAACTTGCCGCGCGCATCGGCAAGCGCCGATATCTTCAGCAGCTCCGTGATGCCGCCGCACCAGCCGACATCCGGCTGCAGGATGTCGCAGCACTCCATTTCGAGGAGCATGCGAAAGCCCCACCGCGTTGCTTCATGCTCACCCGTCGTCACGAGCATGCCGGAGGGAACGTTGCGACGCAGTTCGGCATAGCCCCAGTAGTCATCCGGCGGCAGCGCTTCCTCGATCCATTTCAGATCGAACTCGGCGGCCGCGTTCGCCAGCCGCGTCGCGTATTCGACGTCGAGACTCATCCAGCAGTCGTACATCAGCCAGAAGTCGTCGCCGACCCGCTGGCGCATGTCGCCGAGCAACTCCAGGTTCTTGCGCAGCCCTTCTTCACGTTCCGCCGGACCATGATGCAATGGCAGCTTGCCGCCGATGAACCCCATTTGCTTCGCCAGGTCCGGACGCGCTCCCGTTGCATAGAACACGAGCTCATCGCGCACCGCCCCGCCGAGCAATGCGTGCACGGGCTCACCACGGACTTTCGCAAGCAGATCCCAGAGCGCGAGATCGACGCCGGAAATCGTATTGATGACAACGCCCTTGCGACCGTAGTACAGCGTCGCATTGAACATCTGGTCCCACAGCTTCTCGATATCCGTCACGCAGGCGCCTTCGAGAAATCTCGCGAGGTGCTTCTCCACGATCCAGCAGCCGATTTCGCCGCCGGTTGTAACAGAGAATCCGACCGTGCCGTCGCTCGCTTCGATCTCCACGACCAATGTACCCAGCACGTTGATGCCGAAGCTCTGCCGGCTCTGGCGGTACTGTGGGTACTTGCTCATCGGCGTCGCGATGTGATCGTCGATCCAGTGACCGCCCTTCTGGTCGTGATAGTCGGCACCGCCGCCTCGCAGAGTGAAAGCCCGTACCTGTTTGATCGTCGGCATCTTCGACATGACTTGAATCTCAAACTGCAGCGGTGCGTGCCGGGCGCTCACGCAATCCGATGAACAAGCCCGCGCCAAGCAGCGTCGTACCCGCAAGCACGTACAGGCCCGCCTGCGATGATGCGAGCGCCTGCTCGGTGAAAGCCTTGACGTTGGGCGCGAAGAATCCGCCGAGCGATCCCAGCGAGTTGATGAGTGCAATTCCTCCGGCAGCAGCCACCCCGCCGAGGTAACCCGTTGGGAAACTCCAGAACAGCGGCTGCACAGCAATGAATCCCGCCGCCGCGAGGCAAAGTGCGGTCAGCGACAGCAGCGGCGAAGAGGAAGCGACTGACATGGCGATTCCCGCCGCGCTCACGGCGAGCGTCACTGCCGCAATCATTGCTGTATTCCTGCCCTGCTTCGCCCATTGCGGGACAAGGTAGACAGCGATGAGCGCGCACATCCACGGAATCGAGGTGACGAGACCCACTTTGATGCCAACCTGTTCGCCGACCAATGCGGCAACCTGGGAAGGCAGGAAGAACACGACTCCGTAGACACTCATCTGGATCAGGAAATAGATCGCGGACAGGAAGAGCACACGCATGTTGGTCAGCACGGAGAGAAGATCCTGCGGACCGTGGGCCACTTTGTGACGATCCTCGGCCAGCACGGCCTTGCCGAGTGCCGTGCGTTGCCCGGGCGTCAGCCACCGCGCATCCTCGGGGCGATCGTCCAGGTACCAGAACGCCCACACGCCAACGATGCTCGCAAGCAGTCCTTCGATGAGGAACATCCACTGCCAGCCATGCATGCCGGCAAAGCCGTGCATCTCCAGCAGCATTCCGGAAAGCGGACCGCCGAAGATGAACGCCAGCGGTGCTCCGAAGTAGAAGAAGCCGATGGCCCGCGTTCGCGCGTACGCCGGAAACCACTGCGACAGAAAATAGATCACGCCCGGAAAGAATCCGGCCTCGGCAACGCCGAGGAGAAACCGCAGAGCATAGAACGAGATCTCCCCCTGCACGGCGACCATGGCGGCCGATATCAGGCCCCAGGTCACCATGATCCGGCACATCCACACGCGCGCGCCGAAGCGATGCATGAGCAGGTTGCTCGGCACCTCGAAGAGCGAATACCCAAGGAAGAAGATGCCGGCGCCGAACGCATAGGCCGCGTTCGACAAACCCGTGTCGGCCTTGAACGCGTGTTCGGCGAAACCGACGTTGGCACGATCGAGAAACGCCAACACGTACATCAGCAGCAGGAACGGCACGAGCCGGCGGATCGCCTTCTGAACGGCGCCGTCGAGTTCCGGATCGGCGTTCGAGAAGCGCGTGTCCATTGCCGCTCGACGCAGTGTCAGGGAACGAACGGCACCGTGATGCCGGCGGTCGACGGAGCCACGCTGTAGCGAACGCTGAGAGTCTCGCCCGCTTTCACAGGCCGAGGCGGAGTCAGCGTACCGATGCTGATCAGGTCGCCGGCCTTGAGAGCGCCGCCCTGCTGCTTCAGGCCGTCACGTGCCGCGAGCACGATCTCGAGCGGATCGCCGAGAGTTTCACGTGCGATGCCGCGAGCGTGTACAGCGCCTTCTGCCGCACCGGTCACCGTGACTTCCGCGGTCAGATTCGCGAGTCCGTCAAACCCGGTCCGCGTCTGCTGCAGCGGAATCTCTGCGCCGAGCACACCGAGGCGCGCATTCACATTGAGCGCAACGAGCTGACCCAGGCTGGGCTTCACCGAGCCGGCATAGTTGAGATCCGGCACCTCGATGAACGGACGGAATCCGCGCAAGTGTCGATAGGCTTCCTCACGCGTGCGAGCGTCGTTGATGCCTGAGTCTTTCACAACGAGGATGAAATCGGCTTCGGAGACGAGAGCGATCCCGTCGCTTGCGGCAATGGCACTGCCTTCCGTCACCAGCATCTTCTGCCGCAGCTGACCGACGACGGGCGCGGATGCCGCATACGTCTTGCGAGCCGCAGCGGTGTAAACGCCAACTTTGTACCCAACGACGGGCCCGAGCGACTCCGCCATGCGGTCCATGAACCTCGACTGGAAGCAGAGAGCTCTATCGAGGTCGAGATCGTCGAGCGCCGGTAGCGCTTGTTGCTGTTGCCAAGACGTTGCGACTCGCTCGACTCGCGGATCGTCGTCGCAAGCGATCGCGGCGGACGTGGAAGCAAGGAACAGCAGCAGAACTTTCATCGGTATGCCTTGGGATCGAGCGGTCAATGCCGAACGGCCGCGACATCGAGCGAACCTGCTGACGGCTCCGCGGTCAGTTCGCTGTTCGGATCGATGAATATCCATGCCGCGGCACCCACCATCGCCAGCGCTGCCGTGAACAGGAAGGAAGCCGACCAGCCGTAGCCGTTGGCAATTACTGGAGTCAGAGATGCAACCACTGCGCCGCCGAGCTGGCCGCCCATGTTCATCACGCCGGCGACCGAGCCCGCCGAGGAACGACCCAGGTCGGCCGACAGGGTCCAGAAGGCGCTTTGCGCGAGGTACAGCGACCCTGACCCCGCAGCGAGCACGAGACTTGCGACGCGTGCGTCGGCAACTTGGGTCGCAAGCGCAACGAAGATCGCGGCGCATGCCATGCCGATTCCAGCAACCGCACAGCGCCCGATACGACGACCGTGTCGTGCCGCGAGCTTGTCGGAAATCAGTCCGCCGAACGGCGATGCGAGCGCCATGGCAATGAACGGGAGCATCCCGTACAGGCCGCTCGACTTCAGATCGAGACCGCGCACCGTCGAGAGATAGACGAAGAACCACGAGAAAAAGATGTAGGCGACGTATCCGAAGCAGAAGTAGCTCACGGTCAGCAGCACGACCTGGCGATTGCCGATGATCGTGCGCCATGAGGCGATCTGCTCGCCGCCGCTGCTGGTTGCGGTGGCCGGCATGCCTGCCTGGATGTAGTCGAGTTCAGGCTTCCTCATGAGGAAGTGCCTGGCCGGCGAGTCCCGCACCATGAGCAGCCACACGACCAGCGCGACGACGCCGATCGCGGCGCTGGCCATGAACGCCCAGCGCCAGCTGTGTTCCAGCATGATCGTCGTAATGAGCGGCGGTGCGATGCCCGCGCCGAGACCGACGCCCGCGAAAACCAGTCCGTTGGCGAGACCCCGCTCCTTCGACGGGATCCAGTTCGCGACGAGCCGGTTGCTCGCCGGGAAAATCACCGACTCGCCGATCCCGAGAAGGAACCGGACGGCGAGGAGCGTCGCGAAGGCACCCGCGAATGTCGACGGAATCATCGCCGTGGCCGCGGTGAGCACGCTCCACAGGAAAATGCCGATCGCGATCGTCCGATACGCGCCGTAGCGATCAGCGATGCGTCCCGCGATCGGCTGCGTCACCGCATACCCAAGCACAAAGGCGCTGAACACGAAGCCCAGCTGGACATCGGTCAGCGCAAGGTCGTGCTTGAGGAGCGAGGCAGCGATCGAAATGTTGCTGCGGTCCAGGTAAGCGACGGCGGCGATGGCGAGCACGATGCCCACCATCAGCCACCGGACCTTGCCTGGTTTGGCCGCAGCTCCGTCCGCTTGGGTCATTCGGAGGCCCCTCCCGGACGCAGGATCAGATCGGACCGTCGGACTCGAAGTACCAGCCCCAGCCCGGTTCGCGCGGCGGATGCATGTAGATGCCCTCCGGTCCGCGCGTGATGCCGTAGCGCTCTTCGAACATGTCGTAGACCTGCTTCGGTCCGCCCGGCGGCGGCATGAAGAGCTCGCACCACGGTGCGTTCACGGTGGCGATGGTGAAGTGGCTTGCACCGTTCAAGCCGCCAGCGTGCGGAATGACGGGAATGTCGTACGCCGATGCAAGCGCGCCGATCTTCCGCAGTTCGGTGAGACCACCGCACCAGGCAAGGTCCGGCTGCCAGATCTGCGCGCCGTTGACCTGCAGCAGTCGACGGAAGCCGTAGCGACCGTACTCGTGCTCGCCGGTGACGATGCGAGTCGACTTGATTGCCTCGTTGAGGCGACCGAAGCCTTCGTAGTCGTGCGGCTGCAGCACCTCTTCCATCCAGTAGACGCGATACGGCTCGAGCATCTCGGCCATTTCGATCGTGTAACGCTCGGTCCAAGCCATCCAGCAGTCCAGCATGATTTCGCCGTCAGGGCCGAGCGCCTTGCGTGCGCGCTCCACGAGCCTGGCGTTCTCGCGCATGCCTTCACGGCCGCTCGCCGGCCCATGTGGCATCGCGAGTTTCAGCTTCGTGTAGCCGAACTTCACGTGATGTTCGATATCGTTGCCTGTGCAGTACGCGGGAACGCGGTCCTTCGTTTCGCCGCCGATGAGATCGTACACGGGCAGGTTCAGCGCCTTGCCGATGATGTCCCAGAGTGCGTTGTCGAAGCCGCTCAGTGCGTTGAACACCACGCCTGCACGTCCATACGACATGGTTGCGCGCCAGCAGATGTCCCAGTTGCGTTCGATGTCGAAGGGATCGCGACCCATCATCAGCTTGGCGAGATGGCCGGTCACGATCGGGCCGCCGCCCGGGCCTCCCTGTCCGAGGCCGGTAATGCCCTTGTCGGTCGTAACCTCGACCGTGAAGCTGTCGACGTTCGTGGCCTGAAACAGGCTGCGCGTCGGTTTGTATTCGGGATAGATCGAAACGGGGTTCGCGACTTCGACGCCCTGCGTGGACCAGGAGCCCGCCGACGGCGTGTACTTGGGGAGCGGATTCTTTTCCTTCGTCTTCACCAGGCGGATGCCGGTGATCTTCAGTTTCGACTTTTCCTGAGCCCACGCCAGCGGCGGCAGCGTCACTGAAGCCATGGCGCCCGCGGCGAGTCCGGCGCGTTGCAGGAATGAACGTCTTTTCATCTCTTGATCCCCCGATACAGGTGAAAGCTGCGAATCGGTCAGCGCGAATCGTTGTTGGTGGTGTGCGCCGCGCCGTCCCGAGGACGGCGCGGCGTCCGTGCCTCAGAAGCGGAATCTCACGCCCGCAGTGTAGGAACGTCCCGCAATGTCATACAGAGTGCGATTCCCCAGACTGCTGCCCGAGATAAGGATGCCTGGGGTCATCGGGAAATCCCTGTCTGCGAGGTTGTTCACCGTGAAGAACAGCTGCGAGTTGGTTTCGTCGCCCATGCTGTACGTCGCCGTCAGGTCGATGTACGTGATCGACGGGACGTGGTTCTCGCTCAGATCCGTCGGCGTCTTGGTGTTGTCGTACTTGCCCGAGCCGATGTAGCGAGCCTGCGCGTAGAGCGAGAGCGGCCCGCCCTCCAGCTGGGCGGACAGCACGCCGCTCCATTCCGGTGTGCTGTTGATGCCGATGTCGCCCGCCAGCTCGAGCTTCGGTGCGCCCTGCACCTGCGTATCGAACTTGTCGAGGTAGTTGGCCAGCAACCGGAAGGTCAGCGAACCCGCACCGAGCGAGAGCACGTTGTCGAGCGGGAGCGAGTAAGCCGCTTCGGTATCGATACCGCTGGTTGCGCGCTCTGCGACGTTCAGCCAGGGGATGCGCACGCGCGAGATTGCGCCGTTGGCATCGCGCTGGATGAACTGGCACAGCTCGGTCGCACCGGCGTAGCACAGATCGACTTCCTGCTGTGCCGACAATGTGGCGATCGCGTCCGCGATCTTGATGTCGTACCAGTCCACCGACAGGCTGAACCCCGGCATGAAGTCCGGCTCGAGCACGAAGCCGAGCACGATGGTGTCCGCTTCTTCCGGCAACAGATTGGTGTTGCCGATGTTGCCGGTCAGTGCCGTGCCGGTCGCACCGTTACGCGCCGGATCGACGATGCTCGCGGTTCCCTGGCTGGAGCCCTGGAACAGTTCGCCGAGGGTGGGAGCCCGGATGTCGCGCGAACGCGTTGCGCGCAGGCGATAGCCGGAAACCGGCTCCCACACCACGCCCGCCTTCCACGTCGTCACGCCGCCGCTCGTGCTGTAGTCGGTGTAGCGCACGGCGGCGTTCACGGTGAGCGCCTCCGCAAACGTCACACCGGACAGCAACGGCAGGTCGATTTCGCCGAAAGCCTCGCTGACGTCGTATTCGCCCGCCGACGGCTGGGGATTGGTGCGCTCGAAGCCGCCGAGCGTGTTGATGAGGCCGGGCGGATAGCCCTGAATGCCAACGCCTGTGCGAATACGCTGCGAGATCGGATCGGTCCACTGATCGAACTGCTCTTTGCGATAGCCGGCGCCGAAGGCGACACCGATCTCGCCGCCTGGCAGCTGGCCGACGCGGCCGAGCACGGTCGCTTCGACCACATCCTGCTTCACGGTCACGTCCTGAATCGCCGTGCCGTTGACGTACGCGCGCGAAGCTTCGGAGGGCGCGCCGACACCGAAGATGTTCATCGGCACGCAGCCGTTGGTCGGATCGGTGATCGTCGAACGGCAGACGATCTTGCCGTTGGACCAGACAGCATCGACGGCCCGGTACAGGTTGTCGGAGATCGGATCCTCGAGCGTCTTGAACACGGAGTGGTTCTGGCCGTGCTGGTAGTAGGCGCGGTAGCTCCAGTTCTCGCCGAACGTGCCTTCGAGACCGCCGACGTAGCGCTGCGTTTCGCTCGTGCCGTCGAGATGCGGAATCGCGATGTCCGGGCTGATACGGCCGACAGTCACCTGGTTAATCGGTGCCGCCGGGTCGTTCATGATCGCTGCGGTCGCGGCCGGGAGATACGCGTTGTCGCGGAAGATCGTGAACGCGGTGGCGCTGAGCTCGAACGTGGGCAAGCTGTTGTAGCTCACCTCGTTGCGCGCGAGGTTGGTTTCGACGAACACCGACAGGTTGTCGTTGACGTCGAAGCTGAGATGACCGAACCCGACGGCGCGCGTCTGCGCCGGCTGCAGGACGAGCAGGAGGCTCGGATTCCAGCTGCCGCCGCCAGCCATCAGCGTCGAAGTCAGCAGATCACCGTACTGGAACTGCTGCGGCTGACCATCGGGGCCAAAGGTCGTGCCGCGCAAAGCGGTGTTGGTGATCAAACCGCCGGGTGCGGCGACCGACGAGTAGGGATCCTGTACGACGATCTGGCGCGGATTGGTCGGAGATGCCGGATTCGCCGCGGTGACGTTCGGATTCGGGATGGCTCCCGTGCCGTGATAGGCCCAGTCGCGACGATCGTTGGTCTCCACACCCTTGCTGTCGTAGTACTCGAGACTGCCGATGAAGTGCAGCCGGTCATCCATGAAGCCCGTGCCACCCGCGATCGAGAGTTTGTAGTTCTCGTTGTCGTTGTAGTCGCTGATGCCGTACTGGGCCGAGGTCTTCAGTCCCTGGAACTTGGTGTCGAGGCGGTAGTTGACGACGCCTGCCACTGCATCGGAGCCGTATGCGGCCGAGGCGCCGCCCGTCACGACTTCGACGGACTTCACGAGCGCCTCGGGCATGATCGCGACGTCGACGCTGCCGGCGGATGTCGCCGATACGACGCGGCGGCCATCGAGCAGGACGAGCGTGCGCTGAACCCCGAGGCCGCGGAGGTTCAGATAGGCCGCGGCGTTGTTGCCCGTCGTGCCTGTGCCCTGGCTCGTGACGCTGGGCGATCCTTTGAACACCGGCAACTGAATGAGCGCTTCGGTAAGCGTTCTCGGCGCCGCCATCGCCAACTGCTCACCGGAGGCTACCGTCAGCGGCGTGGGGGACGACGTGTTGTCGGTAGACAGCAGTGAGCCGGTGACGACGACGGTTTCGAGTTTTTCGCCGTCCGCGCCCGCGGGCGCGTCCTGAGAGAAGACTGTGACAGGCAGCGCTGATGCGGCTGTGAACCCAAGCGCTGACAATAAGAGCCGGCAGCGATCGCTGGATTGCGGGCCCCTGATCGACCGTTTCATGCAAACCCCCTGGTTGGTTGTGGTCTGGCGCGGCGTGCCTCACGGCATCGACCGTCGGGTCCCTCCGTTGTCGCTCTACATATTTTCAATCCCACTATATGAGACGCTATCTCATATAAAGAACATAGTCAATGCCTGCCACCGATCGGGCGGTAGGCATTTTCCGATCAGAAAGTCGTGCGGCCTCCCGAGATGTCGAAGGTCGCGCCGGTGGAGAACGAGCACTCTTCGCTGGCGAGCCAGCACACGAGGGCGACGCTTTCCTCGACATCGCCGAGGCGCCCCATCGGAATCTTGGAGCGCATGTACTCGACCTGGCTTTGAGGCAACTGCGAAAGGATCGGGCTTTCGAACGTCGCGGGCGTGATGCAGTTGACCAGCACATTGCGCGTCGCGAGCTCTTTGCCCAGCGACTTGGTGAGGCCGATCACGCCGGCCTTCGACGCCGAGTACGCGGAGGCGTTGGGATTGCCCTCCTTGCCCGCCACGGATGCCACGTTGACGATCCGCCCGTACCCGTTGCGCACCAGCATCGGCACGATTTCGCGGCAGCAGTAGAAGAGACCATTGAGATTGACGTCGATCACGCGTTGCCAGCTCTCGATCGGAAATTCGTCAACAGGCCGCGTCGCGCCGGTGATCCCCGCGCTGCCGATGAGAATGTCGACCTTGCCGAGCGCGTCATGCGTCGTTTGCGCTGCCCGGCTGACCGCTTGCGGATCGGAGACATCCAGCACCACCACGTGATCTGCACCGACGGCGCCCTTCGCTTCCCGAAGCACATCCGCATTGATGTCCCACAGGGAAACGCGCCCGCCCTCGCGCACGATGCGGCTTGCGGTCCTGAGACCCAATCCGGAAGCCCCGCCGGTTACGATTGCGGTTCGCCCGGCAAATCGATTAGGGAAAAAGCTCACGGGGCAACTCCTGCTGCGGCCCAGCCGACGATCCGCTGCTGCTGAATACCGAGTTTTTCTATGCCGAGGCGCACGCTGTCGCCGGCACGCAGAAAGCGAGGCGGCTGCTTTCCCATGCCCACGCCGGGCGGTGTGCCCGTGGTGATGATGTCGCCGGGAAGCAGGACGACGAACCGGCTGAGGTAGCTCACCAGCGTCGCGACACCGAAGATCATCGTTCGCGTATTGCCGTGCTGCTCGCGCTCGCCGTTGACCTCGAGCCAGAGATCGAGCTGTTGCGGATCCGGAATCTCATCGCGCGTGACGAGCCACGGCCCGACCGGGCCGAAGGTCGCGCAACCCTTGCCCTTGTCCCAGGAACCGCCGCGCTCGAGCTGGTACTCGCGCTCGCTGACGTCGTGGACTACGCAATAGCCGGCGACGCAGTCCATCGCGGCGCTTTCCTCGACATAGGAAGCGCGCTTGCCGATGACGATCCCGAGCTCGACTTCCCAGTCGGTCTTCACGGAGTCGCGCGGAATCATCACGTCGTCATTCGGCCCCTGCAGGCAGCTCACGGCCTTGGTGAAAACGACGGGCTCCTTCGGGATCGCCATGTTCGATTCGGCGGCGTGATCGGCATAGTTGAGACCGATTGCGATGAACTGCCGCGTCCCCGTGAACGGCAGGCCGTACCGCACCGGCCCCTGGACGACCGGCAGGGTCGACGGATCGATGGACCGGAGTTTTGCGAGGCCCTCCGCTGTAATATTCGCGGCCGTCAGGTCATCGAAATGGGCCGACAGGCTCCGCAGCGTGCCGGTCGCATCGACGAGGCCAGGCTGTTCGTTCCCCCGCGGTCCGTAGCGACAGAGTTTCATGGCGTGATGGGATGACCTTGTTCGAATAGTCCCGATATATGAGATAGCATTTCTATATGAGAAACAACTCACGGTCAATAGAGGCCTCCGCGAAGGCGGCAAAGCCGTCCGCGGCGCCGGCTGGCAGCCAGACGCTGCTGCGCGGTCTCGATTTGCTGGAAGCAGTGACGGCGGGGCCGGTGGCCCTGGCGGAGTTGTCGACGATGCTTCAGTTGAATCGCAGCACGGTGCACCGGCTGGCGTCGGCGCTGGTCGATCGGGGCTACCTGAAGTTCGTGCCGCGCGAGGGCTACATGCTCGGCGCGAAGCTGCTGGAGCTGGGGTACTCCGCCCGGCAGCAGATCGATCTGCCGAGAGTCGCCCGGCCAGTGCTCGAGAAGCTCGCGGAACAGACGGAGGACACGGTCCACCTCGGACTTCTCGACGGCAACAAGGCGCTCTACGTCGACAAGATCCCGGGGAGGCGACGCATTGATATCAGCTCACGCGTGGGCGAACGCCACCCGCTGTGCTCGACGGGCCTGGGCAAAGCTCTGCTGCTCGACAGTTCCCGAGATGAATGGCGAGCTCACTTCGAAGCCGAAGCGGGGCGAGGTCATCATCCCGCCGGCAAATTCCAAGAGTGGGTCGACAACATGCGAACGTATGCCGCGGGCGGTTACTCGTTCGATCTCGAAGAGAATGAAGACCGGATTCGCTGCGTCGGCGCACCGGTGCGGGACGAATCCGGCCGGATCGTCGCCGCGATCAGCGTCGCGAGCGTCGCCCAATACATGGACGACGCCCGGATGAACGAACTGATCGGCACTGTCACGAGCGCCGCCGACGAAATCAGCAAGGAGCTGGGCTGGGTGCCCGTGCCGAGGGGAAAGAAGAAGTAGGCGACTCAGCTCCGCCTCATCCACTCCGGGTCCGGCAGTTCGTGGAATGCGTGCCGGAGACTCTCGCTCCAGCGCGTGCGGATCATCCTGAAGTAGTCGTGATCCTCGTTGATGCTCACGTGGCTCTGCACGCGCAGACCGTCGCGATGAATACTCAGCAGATCCAGCGGCAACCCAACCGACAGGTTGGAGCGGATCGTCGAATCCATCGAGATCAACGCGCATTTCGCGGCCTGCGCGACGCTGGTGCTGCGACTTACGACACGATCTAGGATCGGTTTGCCGTACTTCGACTCGCCGATCTGAAAGTACGGCGTGTCCGGCGTCGCCTCGATGAAGTTGCCGGCGGCGTAGATGCAGAAGAGCCGCGGCGGTTCACGCCCGATCTGGCCGCCGAAGACCAGCGACGCATTGAACTCGATGTTGTGATCCTTGAGCGCCTCTGCATCGTACCGATGCACTTCACGCAGCGTGTCACCCACATGCCGGGCAGCGGCGAACATGTCCTGAGCCGTGAACAGGCTGTCGCCGTCCGTAGCGAGCGTCTTGTTGCGCAGTGAGTTGTTCAGCGCCTGCGAGATCGCGAGGTTCCCCGCGCTCATGAGCACCATCACGCGTTCGCCGGGCTTCTCGAATACGGAGATCTTCCGGAAGGTGCTGATCTGGTCGACGCCTGCATTCGTCCTCGAATCCGCGAGAAACACCATTCCCGCATCGAGCAGGATGCCTACGCAATAAGTCATTGGGATTCCGCCTTTGGAATTGCCTTCAGAACTCGCTTCACTTCACTGCTGCGCGGACGCCGCCACGATCACCGCCACCTGCATCTCTTCAGGACCGCCGCCCCTGCGAACGCCCCGGACAGGACACGCATCCAGATAGTCGCGACCGACGGCGAGCCTGCAGTGGCGACCGCCAACGAAGGTTCGATGCGTCACATCGATCGGGATCCAGCCGTGATCCGGGCCCAGCCAGGCATCAGCCCAGGCGTGACTCGCGACTTCGCCATCTTTTCCAGTGTAGACGTAGCCACTGACGTAGCGCGCTGGAATGCCACTGGCGCGACAGCATGCGATGAACACATGCGCATGATCCTGGCAGACCCCTTTGCCGCGGCTGAAGGCGCGAGCGGCGGATTCGTGCACGTCCGTTGCGCCGCTTTCGTAGCCAATCGTGTCGCTCACGGCGTTCGCCAATCGCAGCAGCCCCGCCCTTCGATCGCCCGATCGCGGCATGCGCTCGACTGCAAACTCCTGGAGCGCCGCGTCGGCGCGAGTGAGATTCGTCTCGGCCAGATACGTGAGCGGCGACAGCTTACCCTCGTTCGGCATCGGCTCGCCTTCGGTGTCCTGCGTCTCGACGATGCCTTGCACGACGATGCGAATCTCCCGATGCGGCTCATCGAGCGTGAGCAGATGCACGACGTTGCCGTACGCGTCGATCTGTTCATGCTGACGTCCCGGCGCACTGATGCTCCAGTCGAGCGCCCGCTGCACCGGATCGCGCCGCGGCGTGAGCCGCAGGTTCTGAACGCTGCGCTTCACGGGCTCGCCGTAGCGATAGAGCGTTTCGTGGCGGATATGCAGTTGCATGCTCAGGACCTCAATCGAAGAAGGAAGATTTTCCACGGGGAGCACGGGTATCACGGGGCAAGGAAGATCGATCACTCCGACCCCGTGTTTCCCCGTGCACCCGTGGAAATTCCGATTCCGGCTCTCAATCCGCGGACGAGACAAGGAAGTCGCGAGAGACGCGCTCGCCCAGGTCGCGCGTGCGCCCCATGAACTGCACGAGATACTCGTGCAGACCCAGTTCGAAAATGTGTTCGATGCGCCCGAAGAGCAGCGAGGCATGCAGTTCGCCTGCGCGGCGTTCCGTCTCGGCGGATTGCGAGTTACGCACCGCGGTCAGATGTGTGTAGACCTGAGAAACACAGCGATGCAGCGATCGCGGCATGTCAGCTCTGAGCACCAGCAATTCGGCAACGCGACGCGGCGTGATGAGATCGCGATAGACGCGGCGATAGATCTCGAACGCAGACACGGAGTTGAGCAGCGCGCCCCACTGATAGTAGTCGGCAGCGCCGCCGGCCTTCTCGCCTCGCGGCAGCAACAAGTGATACTTCACATCGAGAATCCGGGCGGTGCTGTCCGAGCGTTCGAGGTAAGTACCCAGCCAGGTGAAATGCCACGCTTCGTCGCGAAGCATCGTGCCCTGCACGACGCCGCGGGTCAGGTGCGATCGATACTTTACCCACTCGAAGAAGTTGCCGACCTCCGCTTCCGACGAAGGACGCATGCCAGCGACACGCATCTCGAGCCACGTCGCGTTGATGCTCTCCCAGATCTCCGACGTCAGCGTGCCTCGCACTGCGCGAGCGTTCTCACGCGCGGCTCGAACGCAGCTGTAGATGCTCATCGGGTTGTCGCGATCGAATACGAGGAACGCGATCGCGTTCGCTGGCGTCACCGCGCCGTAGCGCTGCTTGAATGCATCCATCAATCCGATGATGGTGAGCGTCGCGATCCAGCCTTGCTCGACGATCTCGGATCCCTGCGGGAGCAGTGACATCCGGTAGTTCACCTCGAGCATGCGCGCGAGATTCTCGGCACGCTCGGTGTAGCGCGCCATCCAGTAGAGGTGATCGGCGGTGCGACTCAGCATCGATTATTTTTCCAGCACCCACGTATCTTTCGTGCCGCCGCCCTGGGACGAGTTCACGACCAGCGATCCTTCGCGCAGCGCCACTCGCGTCAATCCACCCGGCACGAGCGTGACCTCGCTGCCCGACAGAACGAACGGGCGCAGATCGAGGTGTCGCGGCGCGATGCCCTGATCGACGAAGGTGGGACAAGCCGAAAGCGAGAGTGTCGGCTGGGCGATGTACTTCTCGGGATTGCGCAGGATTCGCTGCCGGAACTCTTCGATCTGCGCCGTCGTCGCGGCGGGGCCGATGAGCATTCCGTAGCCGCCGGCGCCGTGGACTTCCTTCACGACGAGCTCATTCAGATGGGCGAGCGTGTAGTCGAGATCTTCCTTGCGCCTGAGCACGTACGTCGGCACGTTCGACAGCAGCGGCTCTTCGCCGAGATAGAAGCGGATCATCTCCGGCACGTAGGGATAGATCGACTTGTCGTCGGCGACACCGGTGCCGATCGCGTTCGCGATCGTGACTCGTCCCGCACGATACGCGGACAAGAGACCAGGAACGCCCAGCATCGTGTCGGGACGAAACGCGAGCGGATCGAGAAAATCGTCGTCGATGCGTCGATAGATCACATCGACACGCTGGGGACCGCGCGTCGTACGCATATAGAGGAACTCGTCTTCGACGTAGAGATCCTGGCCTTCGACGAGTTCGATGCCCATCTGCTGCGCGAGAAACGCGTGCTCGAAGTACGCGCTGTTATAGGCGCCCGGTGTGAGCAGCACGACCGTCGGATCGTTCACGCCATGCGGCGCTACGCTGCGCAGATTCTCGAGCAGAAGGTCGGGATAGTGCTCGACGGGCGCGATCGAGTGCTGCGCGAACAGCTCGGGAAACAATCGCATCATCATGCGGCGGTCTTCGAGCATGTACGACACGCCGGACGGAACGCGCAGGTTGTCTTCGAGCACGTAGAACTCGCCGCGCCCCGCGCGCACGACGTCGATACCGGCGATATGCGCGTAGATCGAGCCGGGAACATCGACGCCCTGCATCTCCGGACGATATTGCCCGTTGCACAGGACCTGCTCGGCCGGAATGCGGCCCGCCGCGAGGATGTTCTGGTCGTGGTAGATGTCAGCGATGAACGCGTTGAGAGCGCGCACGCGCTGGCGCAGGCCGGCGGCGAGGTGCTGCCACTCCTGCGCGGGAATGATCCGGGGAACGATGTCGAACGGGATCAGCCGTTCGGTGCCCGCCTCTTCGCCGTAAACCGCGAAGGTGATGCCGACGCGGTGAAAGAGGGAGTCGGCTTCCGTGCGTTTCTGGGCCACCCGATCCTTCGGGGTCCGGTCGAGCCATGACGAGAACGTCCGGTAGTGCTCACGAACACTCCCGTCTTCCGCATGCATTTCATCGTAGGGCTTGACCGCTGGCATCCCCGATCCCGGTTCTCAAGGCAACGAAACCGGAGGGAGCGAAAAGCGTGCCAGCGAGAAATCAGTGCATTTTCAGCACGGCAGCGCCGCCGGAGGTCATCGCGTCGCCCCGGATGAGGGCGGGGCGGCACGATATTGGTGCAGAGGTTTTGACTACGGGAACTGAATCTTCCCGCCGCCGCGCGGACCGCCGGCCATGTTCGGGGGGAGTCCGCCCTGGGGCACGACGAGCTGCGAAGCCTGCTGGCGGCGCATTTCCTGGATCTGCTGCACCGTTCGCTCGATTGCTGCATTCGCGGCGGCCCCGAACCCTTCCACGGCCTTGTCGAGCGTTTCACCCGGCAATTCGAAGCTCAGGGGGACAGGTCCCATGTTGGTCATGATCTCGGCCTGCCCGATGAACAGCGTCGGACGGGCAGTATCCGGCGAACCGTCGCGCTTAACCGGGGTGAGGCGGCGCAGGGCTCCAACGCGGCGATCCGTAAACATTTCTTCCCGGTACAGCGCATCGGCATCCATCTGCGCGTCGTCGCGTTCGTCGGCCATGAGATCCTCGAAAGTTATGTCAGTTGGCGGGGCATTGAAGCAGCCCCTTACCCCTACATCAAGGCAAGTTGCTGCTCTTCAACCGGGGACCGGCTGGTTACAATACAGACCCGTTTCTTTTGTCCCCGACGTGTCATGCAGGAAACCGACAACCCGTTCTCTGAAGCCTTCGGCAAGGCCGTGGACCTCGGGAACCGCATCGCCGATACCGACCAGAAGGCCGACATCTGGGATATTGCCGATGGATTGCTTGCGGGGGCCGTCCAGTATTGGCTCTACTCCCGTCAGCCGTGTTCGGACCCCGAGTGCGAAGAATGCCTGCCGATCAGCACGGCGGAAGGAAGGCTCGAGGAGTTGCGCAAGCTGATGAAGCAGTTCGCCGCCGAGAGCGAGTACTTTCATTCGCCGACCGACCGCAACGTGGGCCGGGCCTGAAAAATACGAGGTTTCGAAACGCCCGGCCAGGCAGTCGTGCCGGGGACAAAGTCAATGCGTTTTTTACCGGCGGGAACGTGAAAAAAATTCTTCTCGCGCAGGTACTTGATTGGCAATGACGTGCTCGCGCAACAGCCGGAAGCGCCCGTCTTTTGAGACGTAGCGCACACCACGCTGAGAGCGACGCACTCCACACTTTCTCCCCCATCGGGTCCACGAGGGCCACTGGCGGAGGCGTACATGGGGTTGCTCAGGAACTTGAAGCTGCGTAATCGCGCCTATGTCTGCGCCTACAACTCGTTCCGGTTCGCCGCGCGGTTGCGTGGCGACCTCAGCGAATTCGCGCCCTCGATCGCCGAGACGATCCAGAGCGTCGGTGACGAGCTCGCCTCTCTCGCGCGCGACTCCTGCCCGGCCGAGGCGGATCGTCGGCAATTGATCGATGGTCTCGAAGGCGCCCTCCGCGCGCTCGGTCTTTCCGATGCCGCCCAGGTCCACATCGTTTCGCAGCTCGCGCCACGCATCATGGCCGGTGAACCCGCGAGCGCCACGCGCGAAGCGTGGACACGAATGGCTGTCTGAGGCCTCGTCACGCGATCACTCGATCGAAGTGATCACAGCGGAATATGTCTCCTTCTGGCGTCATCACATCATCACTCGGTCACCGCTTCGTTTTCTTGATAAGACATAACCCCATTAACAACTTAGCCGCGCCACTGTCGCAACATTACGTGTCTGCTGAAGCCGACTTGAACGCTTGACTTATCCCGCCGCGCTGCCAAAGAATTGATCTGTGCCAAGGGCAAACTCGCCGAAAGGCGAGGACGCAAAACTACCGGTCTAACGGAAGTCATTTCCCAAGACAGCGGGGTTGCCACGAACCGCAGGACGAATGCGGTTGAATCAGCGACGCAATCGGTCGAGTCGGTGAGAATCCGTTTCTTCATCGTCCTCGCCCGAAAAAAAAATCTCGGGCGCGCTGACGTGACACCATGAGTGTGTAAGCGCATACACGCACTCTCCCCCGCCGGAATGACTCTCGCTTGTGACCGTAGCTGCCTGCGGTCTGGCTGCATTGCGTTGGGGAAGAACAAGTGGAAGAGAACACCAGCAAGGTCTTCGTGGGGCGCAATGGCGCGGCATTCGCCGATCCGTTGCTCGCGCCGGTTGCATCCGCAACGCCCGCCACTTCCCTCTTCGTGATCAACTTGTGCGCTTCGATCGCGCCCGTCCAGACCAACGGCAAGACCATCCCCGGTTTCGAAACGTACAAGCTCTATCAGGTCGCCCGCTCCGAGGACGGCCGCACACGCCATCGCCTGCGCCTGGGTTTTTTCACGAGCGAGGCTGACGCGGAACGCGTACTCGCTGCAGTACGCGACAACTATCCGACTGCTTTCGTCGCGTGCTTGTCGGATGACGATCGCCGCTTCGCTCGCGGATTCCTGCCGGACACCGAAACCACGGCGACGTGGAAGCGACCGGTCGGTCTCGCCGAGAAACCCGCGGCTGCGCCGAAGCCCGTCGTCGTCAAGCCCGCACCGCCTGCGCCGGCTCCGACGCCCGCGAAGCCCGCTGCCGTGGTTGCGCCTACGCCAGCGCCTGTGAAGCCTGCTGCTGCCGCTGCTCCCGCACCGAAGCCCGCTCCCGCTCCTGTTGCGGCGGCGCCGGTCAAGGCCGCGCCTCCTCCCGCACCACCCGCGCCGACACCGGTCGTCGAGATGGAAATGGAGTGGCTCGACGAACCCGCGGCTGCGAAAGGAACGGCGTCGCCAGCGAAAGCTTCTTCGCCTGCCGACGATCTCGCCGCAATCGAACTGTCGTGGGATCCGCCTGCGCTCCAGGCGCCGAAGCCGGCTGCTCGAGTCATCGCCGTCACCAAGACGGATGCAGTCATCAAGGCAACGCCCGCGCAGACGCCGGCCAAGCCTGCCGCTCCGGCACCGGAAGCGAAGAAGCCGGCACTGAAGGCGCCGGAGACTCCAATCGCATTCACGCTCTCTGACCCAGAGCCCGCGAAGCCCGCTGCGCCCACGCCTGCCGCCGGTCCCGCTCAACCGTTCCACGTCGGCAAGGGCGTCGAGATTCCTTCCGTGTCGCTGAGCCTGGAATCGACGGGCATTCAGCCTGGACCCGCTGCCGCCAAGGCACCGGCACCCGCGCCCCAGAAGACAACTCCCGCTGCGGCAAAGGAAGCACCTCGCAAGGCTGCTGCTCCCACGGCACCCGTCACGCCCGCAGTCGCAAAGACTCCGGCGGCTGCTCCGAGCGTTCCGGAGAAGCGCCCCGCCGCGCCAGCGATCGCTGCGTCGGCGAACCGCAACGGACCTACGCCAGAGCTCGACAGCACGCAGACCATTCGTGCACTCACGAGCGCCGAATTGAACGACGACTCGCAGGAGAAGTGGTTCTCCATCCAGCTCGTCGTCTCCGAGCGCCCCGTGAATCTCGATGCGATGCCGCACCTCGACATCTTCGAGGCGTATCGCGTCTACTCGATCGCCAACGCCGGCAGCGGCAAGATCGTTTACTCGCTGCGCCTGGGCTTCTTCCGCGAGGAAGTCTCCGCTGAGGCTGTCACCGGCTACCTGCGTACGTTCTTCCCCTCGCCCACAGTCATTCGCATCAGCGCAGCGGAGCAGTCGCGTTTCAAAGATGCGCCCGCGCCGAAGGCCACAGCCGTCGCTGCATCCAAGAACGAAGGCAAGATCATCGAGCTCACCCAGGCCCGCGATCGCAAGCCCAACATTCCGACGGTTACGATGGAAGTCACCGATCGCAGCCCGACCGGCGCGTTCAATCCGAACGCCACGGGCTCGTTCAATCCCAACGGGACCGGCGCGTTCAACCCGAATGCCACCGGTTCGTTCAAGCCGAACGCAACGGGATCATTCAGAGTGGATGCGAGCGGCAAGCACAAGGCGCTCAAGCCCGCTGCAAAGAACGGCGCGCCGGCAACGAAGCGTTCGCCGCCGCTGAGCAAGACTTCGGCGACGGGCAGGCACAAGGCGCTGCAGCCCAAGAAGAGCCTGAATGAACAGCTGCTCGACGAAGCACGCGATGTGCATCTGTCGGAAAGCGCGATCCGCAAGCTGCCGAAGAACGACTCGCTGCTGTCGCGCCTCGTCGGCAAGCTGACGAAGTAATCGAACTCCCGGGGCCCTCGGCCTCGGGCTTCCTCACTGCAGAAGCTTCCATCGACTTCGCGTCGTGCGCTTGGCCGCGCGCGGCCCTGTCCGGCAAACTCGCCCGTCCCTTTTACAGCGAGCGCTTGCCATGGACTTTCGAACCGCCGACCTCTGCGACCAGTTCAGCGACGACATCGAAGTCTGCGAGCCGCTCTTTCGCAGCTATGGCGGCCGTGCGCGGTTCGCGGGTCGCATCGCCACCATCAAGTGCTTCGAAGACAACTCGCGCGTCCGTGAGCTTGTGAAGGAACCTGGCGACGGCCGCGTGCTGGTCGTCGATGCAGGCGGTTCAATGCGTCGGGCAGTGTTGGGCGACATGCTCGCGCAGAGCGCTGTCGATCAGGGCTGGAGCGGCGTCATCATCTTCGGCTGCATCCGCGATTCGGCGGCCATCGCCCAGATGCCGCTCGGCGTGCACGCACTGGGCACGCTCCCCATGAAGACCGACAAGCGCGGCGAAGGCCAGCGCGATCTCGTCGTGCGGTTTGCCGGAGCGACGTTCCGCCCGGGAGAGTGGGTATACGCGGATGAGGACGGAATCATCGTCGCCAGACGGTCGCTGGTCTGAGGAGGAGAGAAGATTTTCCACGGGGAGCACGGGGCGAACACGCGGCCCATGCGAGTTCTGAAACACTCACTGCACACGCCGCACCCACGCGGACGTCATTTTTTCCAATCCCCGGTGGTCGCCCCGTGCTCCCCGTGGAAATCTTCCGTCTTCGCGAAGCCGGGACCTGAAGTGAAAATCACTCGCAGCTGCGGTGCAAAGTTTGTCTTACGTGCGCATGACGCGTACCAACAATCGTCGCGAGGCGGGCTAGAATCGCGGCAGCCAGCCATCCGCCAGCTCAAAAGAGGTTTCGTCATGAGCGATTCACCGCTTGATCGCCGCACCCTGCTGAAGTCCGCCATCGCCGGACTCGTTGCCCTTCCCTGCGCAGGACTCGTGCGCGAAGCAGAGGCAGCGGACGCGCCCCACCTGGATGAGAAGGATCCTCTCGCTGTCGCGATGGGTTACGTGCATGACGCGAAGAAAGTCGACGCCAGCAAGGTGCCGCAGTACAAGCCGGGCAGCTTCTGCCACAACTGCGTGCAGCTCGTCGGCAAGGAAGGGGACGAATGGCGTCCCTGCAACCTGTTCCCTGGCAAGCTCGTCGACAAGGACGGCTGGTGCAAGGTATGGGTGTTGAAGCCGGGCGCGAAAGTGGGATGAGATGAGTCAGTGATGCGGTGATGACTTCATCACCGCATCACATCGTCTTACAGCCTCAACCTTTCCCCGTACCCCGTCAGCTCCAGATAGCCCCGTCCAATCGCTCGGCCCTCCTCCATAGCCGTCACTGCTCCCTCCCAGTAGATCGTCCCTGTGCTGCCGCGCGTATCGCTCTCCTGATCATCCATCAGCGGCTGCAGGCGAATCGTGCGATCGCCGATGCGAACTGCCCATTCGATCGGGTATTCGATACCCGTGCGCGGTGAGCGCCATTGCCGCTGCGGCTGCCACTCGATCTCCTGCGGCTCGAACGTCGTCGTCCCCGATGGCGTTCGCAAAGTGCCGAACGCCCAGCGCGACACACCGTGCTGATCGCGCATGCGCGACACCATGAGCGCACCGCCGTCGTCGAGATTGATGCCGATCCAGTCCCACCCGTAGGTCTGCGGATCGAGGAATGCGGTCGACCATTCGTGGTCGAGCCACGCCCGGCCACGCACCGCCTCCTTGCGACCGCTGATCTCGATCTGGCCCTTCACTTCGAGCTGCGGAAGGCTGTAGTAGTGACTCGCGTTCGAAGTCTCCGGCCCCTTCTGACTGAAGCCCGCTTTGCCGTGCAGGAGCGGCTGCGCGGAAGCGCGCAGGTCGAGCTGCAGCGAGAAGCCTTCAGCGATCGCCACAGCGCGATAGTCGCTGCCGTCGACGCGACGCAGCGACCACTCGTCGAGCACGACGTCCAGATCCCCTTCCCTCGACTCGGCGAGCCCAAAGCCCGCGCGCGCCGAACGCTCTCCGCGAAGCAATTTTCCGGTTCGCGGATCACTCAAGGCAGCGTGCGCAAACAGCACCTGCTTCGCGGCGAACCGCGACGGGTTGCCTTCCTGTGTGCCGGGTCGCGTCCGGAAGAACGTGATCTGAAACCCCACCGGCGATCCGGCGGATGTTTCGAGCCACCCCGTGACATACCACCATTCCGTCCGGAACCGCGGATGACTCCCCTCATCACGCGGAAATTCGATGACGTAGGCGGGATCGACGACAGGATAAGCCGGCTGCGCGCTGGCGGTGACGCCAGCGAACAGGACGAACAGCAATGCGAGTACGCGATTCATTCCTACCAATCTTCCTTCACCGCCGCGATCACGTCGCCTCTCATCGCCTGGCGACCGCTCACGACGGCGATGACGGCGCCGGCGGCGATCAGCGCGCTGCTGAGAATCCCGAGCAGGCCAAACGGAACATAGAGATCCATGCTCCAGTGGAACGACTGGCGATTCACGACATAGATGAGAATCAGACTGACGCAGGCACCAGTGATCAAGCCGACGAGCACACCGAGCGCGCCCAGCCCCGCGCCTTCGATCGCCAGCGTGGACGCGATCTGCTGTCGCGTGAGTCCGATGTGACGCAGCACGCCGAACTCGCGGCGTCGGGCGAGCACTTGCGCACTCGTGCCCGCACTGATGCCGAACAAGCCAATGAGGATCGCGATGCACTCGAGCGCATACGTCACGGCGAATGTCCGATCGAACGCCTGCAGCGACAACCGCCGCAGATCCTGCGGAATGCGCAGATCGTATTCGCTGCCCGCGGGCATTCGTTCCCTGATCTGACGCTGAACATCGTCGATCGACGCATCGGCCTTCAGCCAGATCCAGATCGTGTTGATTGCCCCGTCACCTGTCAGCGACTCGTAGGTCGCCCGATCCATGATCACGGCCCCGCGCGGGTGCTCGTAGTCGCGCCAGATTCCGCGGATGGACGCCGTCACTTTTCGACCGGCGAGCAGCAGATCGAACGTCGCATCCGGCCCGAGCCGAAGCTGGTCCGCAGCCGCCTCTGAAATCCAGACAGGAACGGCATTGGCTGCAACGGGCTGCTTCGCGACCGCTTCAAGCCACAGCACGCGCTCCGCGCTGGAAGCATCGACCTCACGCGCGATCACGGTCAACGGCTGTCCGCTGTCGATGGCATCCGCCACTGCAAAGCGACTGGTCTCGAGTCTCTCGATTCCTCCGATACCCCGTATCGATTCGAGGAGCGCCTGATCCAGGTGAGACGACTGCCCGATATAGCCGGAACGCAGATAGACATCGGCCGGCAGGATTCGCTGCACCCACAGATCGAGCGATGTGCGGAACGACGTGACCATGATCGCCATCGCGACCATGAGACTGAAACTCACGACGATGGCCGACACACTCAACGTGGCGTAGCGCGCCGTGCCGCGCAGATGCGCGATGGCGATCTCCCAGGGAACCGGCTTCAACGCCGGCGCATGAGCGAGAAGCGACCTGAGGATCGCCGGCATCGCCACGACGGTGCCGATGATCAGGAGCCCAATCGATACGTACCCGGGTAACGGCAGCCCCGCCACTGGCGGAAGGAACAACGTGATCGCTGCGAGCACGAACAGCGCAGCGATGAGAACGAAGTGCGAACGGACGTCGCCGCTCGTAACGTCGCCTGCCTTCAACGCCGTGGCTGTCGGCACGTTCGCTGCTTGCAATGCCGGCTGCAGCGTTCCGGCAACGGCAACGACGATACCGAGCGCGCAGAACGCGACTGCCTCGTGCCAATGGAATTCGAGCGCTGGCGCGCCGCCCCGGAAATACCCTGCGCCCAGATCGGTGCCTAGCGCAGTGAGCCCGAGCTGTGCGATCAGGAATCCACCGGCGATTCCCACCAGCGCTCCGGCCGCACCGATCGCGCCACCACCAACAAGCGCCATGAACAACTGTTCGCGCCGAGTTACGCCGAGCGCGTGAAGCAGCGCGAACTCCCGCCGTCGTCTCAGCGCGGCGAGCGACTGCGTCGAGTAGACGAAGAAACCTCCCGTGAAGAGCGCCACCAGCGCGAGTGCCGTCAGATTGGATCGATACGCTCGCGACAATCGCAGCGCATCGTCCGCTGCCTGCCCCGGCGTCACAACCCGAACGCCTTCCGGAAGCACCTGCGCAAGCGAGTCGCGCACCTGATCTACGTTCGCGCCAGGAGCGAGACGCAGATTGAGGCGCGAAAGCCTGCCGAGACGTTCGAACTGCCATTGCGCAGTGGCTATATCGATGATCGCCGCCCGATCTTCGAGCGCCGTCCGCGGCAGGATTGCCGCGACCTGGAATTCGCGCGGCTCCAGGCCCACCTGGAACTGCATTCTCTCGCCGACCTTCGCACCGAGCGTTCGCGCAGCGGAAGCGCTCAGGAAAATCGGTTCGCCATCGATCACCGGCGCCGACTCGGCTTTATCGCCGCCGCCCGCCGCCTGCGCGAATGCCGGCTGCAGTCGACGCGAACGGAACACATCCATGCCGAGCAGGGTCAGCACACCGCGCCTGCCGACCATGCGCGCTTCGATCTGCACCACAGGACTCGCCACTTCGACACCTGGCACGCGTGCGACGATCGGATACAGGCCTTCATCGAACCCGTCCCCCGTCGCTTCGACCGCCAGATCCGCCATGCCGAAGAGACTGCGCGCCGCGAGCGACACTTCATCGGCGGCGACACGATTGATCAGATAGATCGCGAATCCCAGCGCCACGCCCAGCGCGATGGCTACAACCGCGAGCGCTGTGCGGCCCGGCGCATGCCGCAACGGTCCGAAAACGCCAGCATCAAGAACCGCGGTGCCCGCCATCAAACTTTCGCCCTTTGCACCGACTGCTCGTGCAGTGTTCCCGCAGCGAGTCGGTACATACGATCTGTCGTTGCCGCGGCGACGGTCGAATGCGTCACCAGGATGCCGATGGCGTTGTCGCGCTTCAGCTGCGTTCGCAGTAACTGCAGGACTTCAGCGGCGGACTCAGCATCGAGATTGCCTGTCGGTTCGTCGGCAAGCACCAGCGTCGGCTTGTGCACGAGTGCACGCGCGACTGCGACTCGCTGCATCTCGCCACCTGACAACTTCAAGGGAAACTCGCTGCGGCGATCGATCAGCCCCACCGCGGTCAGCAACTCCTCGACTCGCTCGCGAGACGTGCGCTCATCGACACCGTTGAGCGCCAGCGGCAGCGCGACGTTGCGTTCGATCGTGAGATGCGGGAGCAGATGAAAGGCCTGGAATACGAACCCCATCCGGGCGCGACGTTGCAGCGTGCGGGCGGCGTCATCGAGCGAGAGCAGATCCTGGCCGTCGATCAGAACGCGGCCGGAGTCCGGCGTGTCGAGCCCGGCGATCAGGTTCAGCAGCGTGGACTTGCCGGAGCCCGACTCCCCCATGATGGCGACATAGTCGCCGGGGCCCGCCCGCAGCGACACGTCGCTCAGTACCTGGCGCGCGCTCATGCCGGGAAAGGCCTTCCGCAGGTTCTCGATTATCAGCATGGGCACCAGGGGGTTTAAGGGTTTCCAGCAGCAAGTGTAACCATGACTCACGTCGTGGCGTGCGCATGCCCGATGCCTTACGCTCGGCCCCGAACGCCCCAAACAACGATTCCAGCGAAACGAGGGCGCAGACAAGGACGACCTGGGAGGTCCCGCAATGGTTCGGTTTCTCGGTGCGGTCGCGCTGGCCGCAGGCGTTCTGATAGCCATCGATTCCGCACATGCGGCTCCGCAACCGCTCGAAGCCTTCGCGCGACTCCCGGCGGTGCGCAACGTGACGATTTCGCCCGATGGGCGCCAGATCGCCTTCGTCAGTTCGATCGACGACGTATCGGTCGCAATGACGTTCGACCGCATGACGCCGGGTGCCAAGTATCGGCCGATCGTGCGCTCGGAACCGGGCAAGTACGAAATCGCATGGTGCAACTGGGCGAATGACACGCGACTGCTATGCGGCCTGCGGGCGATGGTGACCGAAGCCGGCCGCGTCTATCCGATCACGCGCCTGGTCGCGGTCAACGCAGACGGCACCAAGCAGAAGATGCTCATTCAGAACTCGGACGCCGGCATCGCGCAGTTCCATGACCAGATTCTCGACTGGACGCCGGACGAGCCCGACACCGTGCTGATCGAACTGGACCACGACCGCAACGGCTATCCGACCGTGTTCGAGATGAACGTCAATTCCGGAAACACGATCAGCCGCACTCGCGAGCATATGCCGATCCGCTCGTTCACTACCGATGCCGCGGGCAACGTCCGGCTCGGCTACGGCTACTCGAACTCGACGGAAGTCAGCTACTTCGCGCGGCTCGAGAACGAGCGCGAATGGCGACGGCTGGTGAAGATCAAGGCGTTCAGCGAAAGCGACGCTCTCACGCCGATCGCCGTCGCGCCGGGAAAGAACATCGCGTACGCGACAGGGAGTTTCGAAGGTCGCTCAGCGCTGTGGGAAATGGATCTGACGGACCAGCGCGAGCCCCAGCTCGTGTTCTCCCATCCACTCGTCGATGCGGACGATCCGGTGATGACGCCCGATGGCCGGCTCCTCGGCATCTGGTACGAGCTCGATCGCCCCTTCATCTACTACACGGACGAAACCATTCGCGGGCTCATCAAGTCCGTCGAGAAATTCGAGCCGGGCAAGTTCACGTTCATCAGCGACTACAGCCGCGACGAGCAGACATTCGTAGTTCGTTCCTACAGCGACACCGACTACGGTACTTATTCGATCCTCGACAAGAAGCAGGGCAAGCTGATGCGTCTCGGCACTGCGTATCCGGAGCTGAAGCAGGAGCAGCTCGGCCGCATGCGCTCCATCACGTACAAGGCCGCGGACGGCACGGAAATCCCGGGCTATCTGACGGTGCCTGTCGGATTGCGCCCGGAGAAGCTGCCGCTGATCGTGATGCCGCACGGCGGCCCGATCGCGCGGGATACGTGGGATTTCGACTTCCTGCGTGCGTTCCTCGTCGATCGCGGCTACGCGGTGCTCCAGATGAACTTCCGCGGTTCGTCCGGTTATGGCGGCGACTGGTTCTACGACGCCCACCAGGACTGGGGCGGCCTCACGTACTCGGACATCACCGATGCCGCGCGCTGGGCGGTTGCCCAGGGCATCGCCGATCCGGCCCGCATGTGCACAGTCGGCTGGAGCTTCGGCGGCTACGCCGCATTGCTCGGTGCCGTACGCAACAGCGATCTCTATCGCTGCTCCGTCAGCATCGCAGGCGTGAGCGATCTGCATCAGCTCATACAGGAATCGCGCTTCTTCTCGAACTACCGCTTCGCCCGCGAGCAGATCGGCCTCAACAAGGAAAAGCTGCTCGCGGATTCACCCCGACGCCACGTCGACCAGATCAAGATCCCGGTGCTCCTGATCCATGGCGACCGCGACTACCAGGTTGAAGTCGATCACTCGGAAAAGATGGAGAGCGCACTCAAGAAAGCGGGCAAACCGTATCGCGCCGTCTATCTCGACAAAGCCACTCACCAGCTTGATCGCAAGTCGGATCGCATCACGCTGCTGACGGAGATCGAGAAATTCCTGCTCGAGAATCTCGGTCCGGGTGCGTCGGCGGGCTCCTGAAGTAAGGATTTCACACGGAGTTCACGGAGAACACGGAGGTTAAGAAGCTTTCCGGCTCATGCCCTCCGTGCACTCCGTGAACTCCGTGTGAAACATCCGACTCTTTAAAACGCCGCGATGAAGCCCAGCGAGCCGTGATACTGCACGAAGGTGTCGGACGACGCTGTGATCGCGCAGCCGGCGCCCGCTGGCGTCGAAGCACAGAGGAATCCGCCATCCGTGTCGAGCATCGACACGAAGGCGCGCAGGTCGAGGCGCAGGCCGAAGTGATCCGTGAACTTGTACTTCAGGCCTCCGCCGACGCTGACGGAGAACTTCGTCTCATCGTCGAGGCCGGTCGCATCGGGTGAGAACTTCGTTGCGCCGATGGTGATGCCGAAGAACGGCACGACCGGCTGCACGTCGGTGAAATTCACGATGCCGCCGACGTGCAGGTACTGGATGTCGATGTCGATCGGGACCGCGCCCTCGACGCTCGTTCCCTGCTGCGCATAGAACATTTCGTACTGACGGTCCGGGCTGCCTGCGTTGACGTTGAAGAACAGGCCGTAGTCGAGGTCGTTCTCGACATCGCGATCGCCGCCCGTGGTCGTATCTTCGAACTCACCGCCGGCCATCTGACCCACGAAGGGTGTGATCTCGAACTTCGTGCCGTCCGCCCGGGCGATGCTCGTGCCGGCGATCGCCATGACGAGAGCAGACGTGACCGCGTGAATGACCCCTCGGCGCATTGTAAGTTCTCCGTGAAAACAACGAGTTGACCGACCGAACCCGACCCGCGTTCCGCGCGTTCCGGCTGCTGCGTTGGACAGTAAGTTACCATGCGGCGCAGTGGCCGGCCTTCGTAGATCTGCGCGGCGCGATCGTTCCATCCCATGAAGTTTTCGAGCTACCTCGTCGCGATCGTCTTTGCCGCGATCACTTTCGGCCTCTGGGCATGGCTCAACCGGCCGGTCGATGAGCCGCACTGGCCGCAGCGCGTGCAGGGCATGGCCTTCTCGCCGTTCCAGGCGAACCAGAACCCGGTGGATCGTGTGCTGCCCTCGACGGAGCAGATCGATGCCGATCTCGCATTGCTGGCGCGTGCGTCGGTCAACGCGGTGCGCACTTACTCGTCCCTCGACACGCTGGCCGAAGTCCCCGAGCTCGCTGAGCGACATCAGATCAAGGTCGCTGTCGGCGCGTGGCTCGACCGCAATCGCGCCACCAATGAGAAGGAGATTGCGGCGGCGATCGAACTGGCCCGTGATCACGCCAATGTCATCCGGCTCGTCATCGGGAACGAATCGGTCCTGCGCGGCGACCTGAGCGTCAACGAGCTCACCGCGGCGCTCGACAGGGTTCGCGACGCAGTCGAGCAGCCGGTCAGCACGGCGGAACCCTGGCATGTATGGATCACGCATCCGAAGCTCGCCGAGCACGTCGACTTCATCGGCGTCCACCTGCTGCCTTACTGGGAAGGCATCCCCGTCGAAGAAGCAGTCGACTACATGGCGTCGCGCATCGAGTTGCTCGAGAAAACATTCCCCGGCAAGCGCGTCGTGATCTGCGAAGTCGGCTGGCCTTCAGAAGGACGCACACGGGAAGGCGCCGTCGCGTCGCTCAGCAACGAGGCCCTCTTTCTGCGCCGCTTTCTGGCGCGGGCGCGGGACGAAGGCTACGTGTACTACATCATGGAAGCGTTCGATCAGCCCTGGAAGGCGCGCTACGAAGGCGCGGTCGGCGCGTACTGGGGCGTGTACAACGTCGAACGGCAACCCAAATTCGAGTTCATCAAGCCGATCGTGCGAATCCCGCAGTGGCAGATGCTCGCGGGCATCTCGGTCGTCGTCGCTGCAATCCTGCTTGCGCTCGTCTACACCAACAGCAGTGGCCTCGGCACACGCGGCAGCAGCTTCCTCGCCATCGTGATCTACGCTGCCGCAACGATCGCGGTGCTCGTCATTTATCAGTATTCGCAGCAGTACCTGACGCTCGTCAGTGTGATCGTCGGAGCGTTCCTGATCCTGGGCATGCTCGGCGTGATCGCAATCGTCGTGGCGGAAGCGGTCGAGTGGGCCGAAGCTCGCTGGGCAAGACGCCGCCGTTCCTTGAACGCGCCGCTCCCCGCCCTCTCGCAGTGGCCGAAGGTTTCCATTCACGTTCCCGCCTACAACGAACCCGCGGCGATGCTGACCGCAACGCTGGACGCGCTGGCCCGGCTCGACTATCCGGACTACGAAGTCCTCGTCATCGACAACAACACCGCGGATGAATCCGTTTGGCGCCCGGTGGAAGCTCACTGCCGCAGGCTCGGCGAGCGATTCCGGTTCTTTCACGTCAAGCCGCTCGCGGGCTTCAAGGCCGGCGCCCTGAACTTTGCGCTCGAACGAACAGATCCGGCTGCGACGATCGTCGCGGTGATCGACAGCGACTACCAGGTCGCACCCCGGTGGTTGCGTGACCTCGTCCCGGCCTTCTCGAACGACAAAGTCGCGATCGTTCAGGCGCCGCAGGACTACCGCGATCACGAGGTAAGTTTCTTCAAGGCAATGTGCTACGCGGAGTACCGAGGCTTCTTTCATATCGGCATGATCACGCGCAACGAGCGCAACGCGATCATCCAGCACGGGACGATGATGCTCGTGCAGCGCGACGCTCTCGTGCGGACCGGCGGATGGGCACAATGGAGCATCACCGAAGATGCCGAGCTGGGTCTGCGCCTGTTCGAACACGGTTACGAGGCTTACTACCTGCCCCGCAGCTACGGTCGCGGACTGATGCCCGACACGTTCGGCGACTACAAGAAGCAGCGATTCCGCTGGGCCTATGGGGCGATGCAGATCCTGCGACGTCATTCGGGCGCCTTGTTCGCCCGACGCACGCAACTCACGACCGGCCAGCGCTATCACTTCGTTGCCGGCTGGCTGCCGTGGCTCGCCGATGGCCTGAACCTGATCTTCAACATCGCGGCGATCGGCTGGTCCATCGCGATGGTGTATGCCCCGCACCGCATCGATCCGCCGCTCGTCATGTTCTCGATCCTGCCGCTCGCGCTGTTCACTTTCAAACTGGTCAAGCTCGCGCACCTGTACGTCTCGCGAGTGGGCGCAAACATTCGTCAGACAATCGCGGCTGCGTTGGCCGGCCTCGCCCTGTCGCACACGATCGGCCTCGCGATGCTGAAGGGCATGGTCACGCGCGACGAACCCTTCTTCCGCACTCCGAAGGAGGCACGTCCCCACGTCCTGACGCGTGCATTCGCCGGCGCCGTGCAGGAAGCGCTCTTCCTGATCCTGTTGCTGGCCGCGGTCTATTTCCTGACGCACCAGGTCGTACTGCCCAACGGCACCAGTCTCGGCGTACCGGCGGAACTTCGCGGCCCGGACGTCGCGGTCTGGATTGCCGTGCTCATGATCCAGGCGGTTCCGTACGGAGCAGCGTTGCTGGTTTCGTTGATCAGCGAGACGGCGTTGCCGGCGAAGTGGCTGGGACGGAGCAAGGCGCATCGCGCGCGTGATGAGGTGATGCAGCGATGAAGTGATGTCACGCCCCCGTCATCAATCCGCAATACACGGCTCCTTAACTGCGCGGGTCATCAACCTCGCCTGGAGACTGCCGTGCACGACAAGAATTTCACTCCCGCCGCCGCTGTGGGTGAAGAACCAGAATGCAACCCGACTTCGAATCCGTGGTTCACCGACATCGTGGAGCGCCGCTATGGCCGCCGTGATGTGGTGAAAGGCGGCGTGGCAGTAGCAGTCAGCAGCTTCCTCGCCACGTCGGCACTGGCCCAGGGAAATGGCCATGGCGGGAATGACGACGGCGAAGACTACGGCAACGCTCGTCCCCGTCGCCGGATCGATCCGGGCTACCAGGCAGTGCCGGCTTTCAATCCCGGTTTCGAAGACCAGGTCGTCGTGCCCGAAGGCTACAGTGTGCAGGTGCTCTCACCCGAAGGCGCGCCGCTCGCCGCTCCTTACCCTCCGTATATTCCCGGCGACTTCAATACCGGCGCTGACCGCGAATCGCAGGCCGGCGCTCATCACGACGGCATGCACTTCTTCCCGTTGTATCGCGGAGCTCGCGGCAACCAGTCCGGCGTCCTGTGCCGCAACTACGAGAACATCGACCAGGTGTTCCTGCACCCGAATGGCTTCTCACGCAACGCGGACGGCAGCCGTCCCGTCGAAGATGAAGTCCGCAAGGAAATCGCGTCGCACGGCGTCGGCGTGTTCGAGATCGAAAAGCGCGCCAACGGCGAGTGGAGAACCGTACGCAGCAAGTACAACCGCCGCATCACCGCGCAGACGCCGATGGACATCGCGGGTCCGGCACGCGGCTCCGATCTGCTCAAGACTAAGTACAGCCCGAAGGGCACTCGCACGCGCGGCACGGTCAACAACTGCGCGAACGGCTACACGCCGTGGGACACGTATCTGACCTGCGAAGAGAACTGGGCAGGCTACTTCTACAACACCGTGACGACTGGCCGCCCGCGCGAGCATTCGCGCTACGGCGTGCCGGCTGCAGCCACCGCAACCTACGGCTGGGGCACACGTCCCGAAGACAAGTACGCCCGATTCAACGCGACGCCGAGCACGCCGGATTTCTACGATGTCCAGGGCGCGCTGCAGGACTATCGCAACGAAGCGAACAACTTCGGCTGGGTGGTCGAGATCGATCCGTTCGACCCGAAGTCGACGCCGAAGAAGCGCACTGCGCTCGGCCGCTTCGGGCACGAAGGCGCCTGGGTTGCACCGACGACCATCGGCAAGCCCGTGGTGGTGTACATGGGCGACGACTCGCGCGGCGAATACATGTACAAGTTCGTGAGCAAGAAGCCCTTCGCTCCCTGGGAAGCCTGCGGCGACGAATATCTCGATGAAGGCACGCTCTACGTCGCCCGCTTCAACGAAGACGGCACGGGCCAGT
Source organism: Povalibacter uvarum (assembly GCF_014202975.1). Lineage (GTDB taxonomy): Bacteria > Pseudomonadota > Gammaproteobacteria > Steroidobacterales > Steroidobacteraceae > Steroidobacter > Steroidobacter uvarum. Next base: position 76,136 of record NZ_JACHHZ010000004.1, on the reverse strand, counting down.
GGATCGCGCTGACGTTCGGCAAGAATGGCCTGACGCCGGCGAACGGCTTCAACAGCCAGGCCGACGTTCTCATCAACACGCGCTCCGCTGCTGACTACGTCATCGCCACGCGACTCGATCGTCCTGAATGGGCCGTCGTCGATGAGCGTTCGGGTCATGTCTATCTCACGCTCACGAACAATTCCGCACGCGGCACGGGCAATCAGCCCGTCGATCCGGCTAATCCGCGCGCGGGCAACCCCGACGGACACATCGTCCGCTGGCGCGAAGACCGCGGCCGCTTCTGGGAGACGGAGTTCACGTGGGACATCTTCGTGTTCGGCGGCCCGTCGCTGCAGACGGTTCAGTCGCTCGGCGCGGTCGCTCCGTACAATGCCAATCCGGCGTACGCGGCGCAGGTTTTCCCGGGGACGGACAAGCAGGCCTACCTGGGCGATGACGCGACGTTCAACAGCCCGGACGGATTGTGGGTCGACTCGCACACCGGCCTCGTCTGGATCCAGACCGATGGTTACTCCAACACGGCGCGTGGCTTCGGCAACCAGCAGATGCTCGCCGCGAACCCGGAAACCGGCATCGTGAAGCGCTTCCTCGTCGGCCCGAAGGGTTGCGAACTGACCGGCATCACGGCCACTCCGGACCGTCGCACGCTGTTCGTTAACATCCAGCACCCGGATGGCACGTGGCCAAACATCAATGGAGAAACGCGCCCGCGCTCGGCGACGCTGGTGATCACGAAGGATGACGGTGGAGTGATCGGGACTTGATCGCGTGACGGGTGACGGGCAAGAGTCGAATCCAGATTGCTCTGCTCGTCACCCCGTCACGGCGGGCGCCGCCCGCCTCTCCGCACTTCCCGCAATTGATCGCACCGCAGCAAATCACGACAATCCGCCCCGCTCAACCAGCGGGGCGCGATGTCGCATAACACCTCAGGTGCTGCTCCCACGCGGCGTGCGTCGCTGCGGCGGGAAATCATTGCGATTCTCGCCTTCAAGCTGCTCGCGCTGATTGCGCTGCGGTTTCTGTTCTTCGATGACCGGCCGCGCATCACGCCGGTGACGATCGAAGAACATCTGTTCGCGCCTGCCGACGGCGGAGACGGATCATGATCGACGTCGAGGTCGTCAATCTCTCGCGCCTGCAATTCGCGCTCACGGCGCTCTATCACTTCCTGTTCGTGCCGCTGACGCTCGGGCTGTCGATCCTGATGGCGATCATGGAAAGCGTCTACGTGATGACGGGACGCGAGATCTGGCGCCGGATGACGAAATTCTGGGGCGTGCTCTTCGGCATCAACTTCGCGATGGGCGTCGCGACCGGCATCACGATGGAATTCCAGTTCGGCACGAACTGGGCGTACTACTCGCACTACGTCGGCGACATCTTCGGCGCGCCGCTGGCCATCGAAGGCCTGATGGCGTTCTTCCTCGAGTCGACGTTCGTCGGCCTGTTCTTCTTCGGCTGGGAGCGGCTGTCGAAACTGCAGCACATGGTCGTGACCTGGCTGGTCGCGATCGGCTCCAACTTCTCAGCGCTCTGGATCCTCATCGCGAACGGCTGGATGCAGAACCCCGTCGGCTCGCGCTTCAATTTCGAAACGATGCGCATGGAGGTCACGTCGTTCTCCGAAGTGATCTTCAATCCCGTCGCACAGGCGAAGTTCGTTCATACAGTGAGCGCCGGCTATGTCACCGGAGCAATGTTCGTGCTCGCGATCAGCGCCTACTATCTGCTGCGCGGCCGCAATCGCGCACTGGCCCGACGGTCGTTCGCAGTCGCCGCGAGCTTCGGACTGGCCGCCTCGTTGTCTGTCGTCGTCCTCGGCGACGAGAGCGGATACACCGCGAGCGAACATCAGAAGATGAAGATCGCAGCGATCGAAGCCATGTGGCACACGGAAGAAGCGCCCGCGGGCTTCACTGTCTTCGGCATTCCCGATGTCGAAGAACGCAAGACGCACGCCGAGATCAAGATTCCGTGGGCGCTCGGACTGATCGCAACGCGTTCGATCGACAAGGAAGTACCCGGCATCTTCAACCTCGTCGCGGATGCGGAGCACCGGATCCGTCGCGGCCAGATCGCGTATGCCGCGCTGGAAAAATTGCGCGTCGACGGTCGCGACACTGATGCGTTGCGCAACTTCGGTCGCTACCAGCACGACCTGGGATATGCGCTGCTGCTCAAACACTATGTCGCCGATCCGAACGATGCGACGGAAGAACAGATCAAGCTCGCTGCGTGGTCGACGGTCCCGAACGTACCGGTGCTCTTCTGGTCCTTCCGGATCATGGTCGGCCTGGGACTCTTCTTCATCGTGCTGTTCGCAACCGCATTCGTCCTCACCGCGCGACGACGCATCGAACAGCATCGAGGTCTGCTGCGCGTCGCGCTGTACAGCCTGCCATTGCCGTGGGTCGCCGCCGAGCTCGGCTGGATCGTCGCCGAGTATGGACGCCAGCCGTGGGTCATCGAAGGCATGCTGCCGACCTCCCTCGGCGTATCCTCCGTCAGCGCGGGCCATGTCTGGTTCAGCCTCATCGGCTTCGTGGTCTTCTACACGACGCTCGCGGTCGTCGACGTCTTCCTGATGCTGCGAGTCATCCGCCAGGGCCCCGAACGCTGGTCCGGCGAGGAAGGAGCTCATTGAAGAGGAAGTAGATAGCGGATAGCGGATGGCGGATAGGAGCGGATGGTTCTGAGGTCAGCTCCGACCGCTTCCTCACCATCGCCCCCTATCCGCCATCCGCTATCCGCTATCTACTTCGAGAAAAGTCATGCTCGACTACGAACTACTGCGATTGATCTGGTGGGCCCTCCTCGGCGTGTTGCTGGTGGGCTTCGCTGTGACCGACGGCTTCGATCTCGGCGTCGGCATGCTGTTTCGCTTCCTCGGCAAGACGGACGAGGAGCGGCGCGCATTCCTCGAAACGATCGAACCAGTGTGGGAAGGCAACCAGGTCTGGTTCATTCTCGGCGGCGGCGCGATCTTCGCCGCATGGCCGCCGCTCTACGCGACTTCTTTCTCGGGCTTCTATATCGCGATGTTCCTGGTGCTCGCGGCGCTGATCCTGCGACCCGTGGGATTCGTCTTCCGCAACAAACTTGCCGATCCTCGCTGGCGCAACATCTGGGACGTCTGCCTGTTCATCGCGGGCTTCGTGCCCTCCCTCGTCTTCGGCGTAGCGTTCGGCAACTTCCTGCTCGGCGTGCCGTTCCGGTTCGACGATACGCTGCGGGTTTTCTATGAAGGCTCCTTCTTCGCGCTGCTCAATCCGTTCGCGCTGCTCTGCGGCCTCGTCAGTGTCGCAATGCTCGCGATGCACGGTGGAACGTATGCCGCGTTCAAGACGCACTCACCGATGTCGGACCGCGCGGCCACTGCCGCACGCATCAGCGCGGTGGCCTACATCATTCTCTTCACGATCTGCGGCGTGCTCATCTCGATGTCGGTCGACGGGTACCGGATCGCATCGGAGATCAACACGGCCGGCCCGTCGAATCCTCTGGGCAAAGCCGTGCTGAGCGGCACAGGCGCGTGGCTCGACAACTACGGCCGCTATCCGTGGATGCTGGCGGCGCCGGTCATCGGCTACCTGGGGGCGATCGGCGCGTTCGTTTTCGCCCGTGACCGCGCGGGCATCGCGCTCATCTCGAGTGGACTGGCCGTGGCGGGAACGATCTGCACGGCTGGATTCAGCGCATTCCCGTTCATGCTCCCGTCGTCGCTCGATCCCGGCAGCAGCCTTACGGTGTGGGATGCGAGCAGCAGTCAGCTCACGCTGTTCATCATGCTCGTGGCGACGCTCATCTTCATGCCGCTGATTCTCGCCTACACTGCCTGGGTGTTCAGAGTGCTGCGCGGCAAGGTTTCGCTGGAACACATTCACAAGGGCGCGTACTGACGCGCTTCATTGCTCGATCACGGCACAACATTCATGTGGTACTTCTCCTGGATTCTCGGCCTCGGACTCGCCTGCACCTTCGCCATCCTGAATGCGATGTGGCTCGAGTTGTACGAGGACGACAAACGCGACTCAACCGGTTCGACCGGTTGAGCTGCATCGCATCGCAGGAATTGCGCGCGGTAGACGCTGTTCAGATCATCGTGCCGACGACGGCACCGACGAGCCCGCCGATCAGTCCGCCCACCATGGCAGCCAGGACCACGGGTCCCGCAGGAGGTCCGGCGTTCGTTGAGCCGCCACCGCCATTGTTATTGTTGTTCCCGCCATTGTTCGGAGGATTGCTGCTCACGTTCCATCTCCTTCTGAGTTCGAGTCAGTTGGCCCACCGACTGTAGCATTCCGAACCGCGGCCATCGCAATGGGCCCTTAGTTCATCCGTCGCGCCGGCGACGAAAACGCGGCGCATAATGGGCGGGCCGTGCGTCATTCGACTTACACATCCATGACATCGGGAGAGATCGTGCGCATCGCACGACAGCTCCCCGACGATCAGCGCCTGTCGTTTCTGCAGGACGCCTGCACCGGCAACGAGGAGCGCTATCAGGAAGTGCTCGCCGAACTGAGCGTGGAGAACGGCAGCGGCCTCGATTGGTGGGAGCAAAGCCTCGATGCGCCGGATGACGCACCCGATCCGGGAGCAACTTCACTGGTCGGCACGCTCATCGGCCGTTATCGCGTCACCGACGTGCTCGGCTCCGGTGGAATGGGCATCGTGGTTCTGGCCGAACGCGCGGACGAATCCTTCAGCCAGCGCGTTGCGATCAAGCTGCTGAAGACGGGACTGGTTTCGGCCCGACTGCAGAGCCGGTTGAAGATGGAGCGGCAGATCCTTGCCAGTCTCAATCATCCCAACATCGCCAAGCTCCTCGATGGCGGCGCGACCTCGAACGGGACGCCGTACATCGTGATGGAGTACATCAGCGGCAAGCCCATCGACGACTACTGTGACGAGCATCGGCTGACGATCCGGCAGCGGCTCGATCTCTTCGTCACCGTCTGCTCCGCCGTCCAGTACGCACATCAGAACCTGATCGTGCATCGGGATCTGAAGCCTTCGAACATCCTCGTGACCGCGGACGGCACGCCGAAGCTGCTGGACTTCGGCATTGCGAAACTCCTCGATGCGCGCCAGCTCCAGCACACGATGGCCGTCACCCAGGCGGATGTGCGTCTCATGACGCCCGATCACGCCAGCCCCGAACAGCTGCGTGGAGATCTCATCTCGACGGCCAGCGACATCTACGTCATGGGCGTGCTGCTGTATGAACTGCTGACGGGCCGCAAACCACTGACTGCGCGCAGTAACCGCCTGGCCGATCTCGAGCAGGCGATCTGCGAGGAAACGCCACCTCCGCTGGCGCGCGATCTTGTTGGAGACGGGGTACGACTGGAACCGGCGCTGCTTGCGCGCCTCTGCACGGAGCGCTCGACGACACCAGCGAAACTTCGCAGGGAACTCACCGGCGATCTGGACAACATCGTCCTCACGGCCCTGCGCAAGGAACCAGACCGACGTTATTCCTCCGCCGCACAGCTCGCGGCGGACATCAACAACTACCTCGCTGGCCGGCCCATCCTCGCGCGACGCGATACATGGGCATACCGCGCACGGAAGTTCGTGGACCGATACAAGTACGGTGTCGCCGCGGCCGCGCTCGCGCTGGTTGCATTGATCACTTTCACTGCTTCGACGATCGAACAGAACCGGCGCATCACCCGTGAACGCGCGAGAGCCGAACAGATCTCTTCGTTCCTGATCGAGCTCTTTCAGCAAGCTGACCCGAGCCACAGCCGAGGCAACGAAATCACGGTCCGTGAGGTGCTCGACATCGGTTCGAGACGCATGCAGGGCGGGCTGGACACCCAGCCCGAGATTCGCGCGAGCCTGATGGCAACCATGGGATCCGTGTACGGATCGCTCGGGTTGTATCCGGACGCCAGCCGCCTGCTCGAAGACTCCCTGCGACAGCGCGTGCAGCTCTTCGGGCCTGACAGCATCGAGAGCGCTGAGTCGATGCAGCAACTGGGTCGCACGCTGCTCAACAGCGGTGAGCGGGATCGCGCTGCCAGCCTGCTCGAGGAAGCGCTCGCGATACAGCGCAAGCATGCCGGCGCCGACAAACTCCCTCTCGCTTCGGCCATGCATGACCTGGGCAATCTCATGCAGGTGCAGGAGCGTTTCGAGGAAGCGGACCGGCAATACGGCGAAATCCTCGGCATGCTCGATGAGACCAGCGGCGCGGAGGGCGCGTTGCTCGTCGAGACGCTGACGAGTCGCGGTCAACTCCTTGCCTATCTCGGCCGTCACGACGAAGCGATCGCGAGCTTCCGTCGGGCGAGCGACCTGAGCTTGCGTGTGCTGGGAACGAATCATCCCGACACCGCGCACGTGATCCAGAACCTCGCGGACTCGCTGAGCCGGCAGGGCCGCCTCGCCGAAGCGACGCCGCTCTTCAAGCAATCGATCTCCCTGTACCGCGATCTCTTCGGCAACGAGCACCCGTTCACGATGATGGCGCTCGCCAACTACGGGCGGTTCCTGCAGCAGAGCGGCGAGCTCGGCGAATCGGAAGCGATCCTGCGCGAGACAGTACAGCTCAACATCAAGGTGCGCGGACAGGACAATGTCTTCGTCGGCTACGCCCGCATGCTGCTTGGCCTGACGCTCCTCGAGCAACGCAAGTGCGATGAGTCCCTGGGGGAGCAGCACTCGGCGCTCAGGATCTTTGCCCTCACGCTGCCGCCAGAGCATCTCTACGTCGGCTCCTCCAGGCTCGGACTCGGGCGTGCTCTCGCGGAGTGCGGACGCCCCGTCGAGGGCGAGAAGGAAATCCGGGTTGCGCTCGCCACCTTCACTTCGGCCAGCGGCGTCGAGTCCTCGATGGTGTCCATCATCGAGGGCGCGCTCGGCCGGTCGCTGTCCCAGCAGGGCAGGTACGCCGAAGCGGAGCCGCTCCTGCGCAAGGGCTATCTCACGGCACTGAAATCCAGGGGCAGCGAAGACTCGACGACGAAGCGAATGCGCGGCTGGGTCGAGGATCTGTACGGCAAGTGGGGAAAGCCCAGAGTGGCGCTGGAGTTCCTGGGCAACGAACCCGAGCTGCGCTGACCGGCGCGGGCAAAAAAACGCCGGCGCCTTCTGGGTGGCCGGCGTAACTCTCACGGGGGATCGATCTACGGTGTCATCTTCCCGATCGATTCCCTCACGAACAATTGGCACTATGGGCAGCAATTTCCGTACAAACCGCGAACGATTCCGCGCTGCACAAAAGGGCAATTGCCCTGCGGGCTAGCCCGGACGTACGATGGACCGCAAGAACACGCTTAGGCTAGAACCGGCCATGCAGACGACGGACGCGTCTGCTCAATGTATCTGGCAGGACGACGAGGCAACCGAGCCGTGGGGCAGCCATCATGAAAATCCTGATCGTCGATGACCATCCGCTCTTTCGCGCCGGCTTCCACAGCGTGCTGGAACAGAGCGCACTCGATGCGGGGGTCTTGAGTGTTTCGTCGGTCCAGGAAGCAATGCAGATCCTGCAGCGGGATGGCGACGTCGGACTCGTGCTCCTCGACGTTCACCTGCGCGGCGATGACGGCTTCAACGCGCTCAAGGTCATCGGCGAGAAATTCCCGACGACTGCCTGCATCCTGATCTCCGGCGACGAGCACGACGGCATCGCTTCGCGAGCCGTTGCAGCCGGCGCGTCGGGCTTCATCCCCAAATCCTTCACAGCCGACGAAATGGTTCGCGCGATCGAGCGCGTCCTCGGTGGTGAAGTGTTCGTACCGGAAACGAATCAGGCGCCAGCGGCACCGACGGAAGGTGGTTCGCTCACGCTGCGCCAGCTTGAGGTCATCTCGATGCTCGGTCGCGGTTGCAGCAACAAGGAAATCGCCCGGGCGCTCGACGTCGCCGAGCGCACTGTGAAAGCTCACGTCAGCGCCGTCTTCGAGGCGCTGAACGTGCGCAATCGGACGCAGGCGGTACTCGCGGCCCAGCGTCGCGGCTTCCTGCCGGCGAACAGCACGTACGCTGCCATTCGCTGATCCCGCCGCCAACGTCGAACCCAAACGTCGAACATGGACGCGGCACTCCTGCGACGCGTTGAACAGCAACGCGTCGCGATGCTGTATGGCAATGCCTCCGCGGTTTCCACTTCCGCCATCCTCATGGCGGCTCTCATGGTCATCATCGCCTGGCCGCAAGTGCCCGGGCTCAATATCTTCGGGTGGTGTGTCGGTGTCGTGCTCGTGCAGGCAGCGGGTCAGTGGCTCGCATTCGCGTACCGCCGCGCAGCCAACGCGCAGACGGAACCGCGAACCTGGGGCATGCGCCTCGCCAACGTCGCGTTCATCGGCGGATTCGTATGGGGCTCCGCGGCTTTCGTCCTCGTCGGGCATTCACAATCACTGACGCTCGCGCTGATCTCGGCGTGCCTCGCGAGCCGCACGACGATCAGCATCATGACTCACGCGTACTTCCCGCCCGCCCTGCATTCATTCGCAGTGCCGGTATTCGGACTGCTGGCCGTCCGCTACGTCTTCGAAGGCGGCTACGGCAATGCGGCGCTCGGTGTGCTCTGGATCGCTGTTCTGGGATATGTGCTCCTGTTCGTCGAACGACAGGCGCGCGCGGTCGCTGCGCAGATCCGCTTGCGTTGCGAAAACGAAGAGCTCGTCGATGAGCTGAAGCGGCAGAACGCACTGGCGGAGCAAGCCCGTGTGCGCGCCGAAGAGGCGAGTCGTTCCAAATCCCGATTCTTCGCCGCCGCGAATCACGACCTGCGTCAGCCGCTGCACTCGCTCGGCCTCTTCGCGACAGCGCTGCGCAACGGCTCGGAAGGCCGCGCAGGCATCAAGCTCGTCGATCAGATCCTGCTGTGCACGGAATCACTCGAACAGCTCTTCGACAACCTTCTCGATATTTCGCGACTCGATGCCGGCCAGGTCGAAGTGAAGCGACAAGCCGTGCCGGTCAATGCCGTCTTCGATCGCCTGCGCAGCACCTTCCTCGTGCCCGCGCAGGAGAAGGGATTGACCCTGCGCTTGCGTCGATCGGACGCTGTCATGAATACCGATTCGACGCTGCTCTTCCGCATGCTCTCGAACCTCGTATCCAACGCGCTGCGCTACACCACCGAAGGTGGCGTGCTCGTCGGCTGCCGCAAACGCGGCAAGAAGCTCGTGTTCGAGGTATGGGACACCGGCATGGGTATTCCGGCGGAACAACACGAACGCATCTTCGAAGAGTTCTACCAGCTCAACAATCCCGAGCGCGATCGCACCCGCGGCCTGGGATTGGGTCTCGCAACCGTCCGCCGCATCTCGAACCTGCTCGAACATCCGCTCACGCTGCGCTCCATTCCCGGTCGCGGCTCGCGCTTCTCCATCGAAGTGCCGGTGGCCGATCCCGAGCGTCCGCAGTCGGTCTCAGCCACGATCGAGCAGAAAGTGCCCAACCTCCTGCGCGGCAAGCTGATCCTGGTCATCGACGATGAAGCGTCGGTGCGACTCGGCATGCAGAGCCTGCTCGAGAGCTGGGGCTGCGGCTGCGTGACAGCAATGGACGCACCCGAAGCGCTGACCACCCTCGGCGATCGCGTCCCCGATTTCATCCTCGCGGACTTGCGCCTGCGCGGCGAAGACACGGGAATCGAAGCCATCAAGGCGCTGCGCGCGCAACTCGGCGAATCGATTCCAGCCGTGCTGATCTCAGGCGACACGGCACCCGAACAACTGCGCAAAGTCAGCGCCGCTGGGCTCACGATCATGCACAAGCCGCTCAAAGCGGTTCGCCTTCGCGCGCTGCTCAATCACGAATTTGCGCGGGCCGCGGGTGCTGCGCAGAGGGCCGCTGCCGCTCCAGCCAAGGCGAACGCATAGCCCGTGTAGACGGACGGGCGTGTGGTCGTGTAAACGTGCGGCAGTTTCTTTGCCGCTCGCGTGCCGCTATCCCAATGACCCGGACTTCCTCCCCTCAGTCAGGCGTTCGCCTCCAGAAAGCGATGGCCGAAGCCGGCATCGGCGCACGTCGCGATTGCGAAGACATGATCACCGGCGGTCGCGTGCGCGTGAATGGCAAAGTCGTGACGACGCTGCCCTGCTTCGTCGATCCGGCCCACGACGTCGTCGATCTCGATGGCGAAGTGATCGAGCTGCCGCAGAGCGCGACGAGCGGCGCCGCCGACACCGCGAAGACTTCACGCGCTCATACTTATGTACTCGTGAACAAACCCAAGGGCGTGATCACGACGACACGCGATCCCGAAGGCCGCCGCAACGTCCTCGACCTGCTCCCGCCCGCGATGCGCAAGGATGAGCGCCTCTACCCGGTGGGACGTCTCGACGGCGATTCGACCGGACTGCTGCTGCTCACGAACGACGGCGATCTCGCGTTCCAGCTCACGCATCCGAAGTTCGGTGTCGCAAAGGAGTATCGCGTCGTCTGTTCCGGTCTCGCTTCGGACGAGCAACTACAGGCGCTCAAGCGCGGCATGTACCTGGTCACACCGGGCTCGGATGGAACGAAGACTTCGAAGAAGGCATCGATGGAATCGGTGCGCATCCTGAAGCGTTTCGTCGATCGCAGCCGCGGCAATCGCACGCTGCTCAGCGTGACGCTGCGCGAAGGCCAGAACCGCGAAATCCGTCGGATGCTGGCGCGAGTCGGCCTCAAGGTACGCGAACTGGAGCGAGTGGCGATTGGCCCGCTGAAGGCGGGTGAACTGAAACCCGGGCAGTTCAAGCTGCTCGGGAAGAAGGATATCGAGAGATTGAGGTCGGCGGTGCTGGGCGAAGGGTGACGACCGCCAACTCTCAACCGGCCTTCATCGGCCTCACCAAACCCTCTTGCGCGACTGACGCCACCAACCGGCGATTCACGTCATACACATGGCCATTCGCGAAGCCTCGCGCGCCGCCCATGAACGGACTGGTCGAATCGACGAGCAGCCATTCGTCCGCGCGGCACGGACGGTGGAACCACATCGCATGATCGAGGCTCGCCATCATCACGCGCGTGCCCATCGACTCGGGGTGATTGAGCAGCGTCGTGGTCAGCAGAAAGTAGTCGGAGAGATATGCGAGGCCGGCGAGCTGAGTGAGTGGATCGTCCGGGAGCTTCGAGGACGAACGGATCCAGTAGAGACCCCGCGCCACGCGCGCCTTGCGCATGAAGAGATCGTCGGGATTCACCGGCCTGAATTCGATGATCGATGGCCAGCTCTCGAGCGGCGGTGAGTCCTTCGGCAACAGCGCCGAGTACTTGCGAGCGAGTTCCTCGGTGCTCGTGAGCTGCTCCGGGTCCGGCACGTCGATATCGAGCGCACCGTAGTGCTCGAAGCCGGATTCCTCGCGATGGAACGACAACTCCATGTGAAAGATCGTCTTCGCGCGCTGGCGCGCCACGACACGGCGGGTCGAAAAGCTGCCGCCGTCGCGCGTTAGCTCCACGTCGTAGATGACCGGGGTATCGCTGGCGCCAGCCAGCAGGAAGTATCCGTGAAGTGAGTGCGGCTGCCTCGCGCCCTCCACCGTCAGGGCGGCGGCTCTCAGCCCCTGCCCCAGGATCTGGCCGCCGAACAGCGAGCCATTCATGTTTTCCTGGTTGACGCGGCTGCGGAACAGGTTGGTATCGAGCTGCTCGAGATCGAGGACGTCGCGCAGATGCTGGGGGGATGCGGGTCTGGTGCGGGGCATGGGGGCAGTGTACCAGCCGCCACTTAGCCGCTCCTGGCAGCCGGTCGAACCGGTGCCGTGAACTGGGCAGCGAATTGGCCGGTCTCCCTCCCCCGCTCACCGGTGACATGCCGCGCCTCGCGCCGCATTGCTATGAGTCACCGGCGATTTTCGCTACGCTCTGCGCCCACAATCGGACCGTTGGCCGGCACTTACGTTGGCGGAGGATGCATGTTCAGCAGAGTGGCGAATCTCATCAGAGGATTTTTCTCGCTGTTCATTACCGGGATCGAGAAGCGCAATCCCGAAGCGCTGCTGGAGCTGGAGCAGGAGAACCTCCGCAAGCAGATCGCCAACTTCAACCAGGGTCTCGCGACCCACGCCGGCCTGTGCGAACGCATCATGGGCCAGGTCCGCAAGCTCGAAGCAGAGCAGAAGGACCTGCGCGCCAAGACGGCTGCGCACCTCCGCGCCGGTAACAAATCCGCCGCCGGCCAGTACGCGCTGCGCCTCCAGACCATCGAGCAGCAGCTCGAAGAGAACCGCAAGCAGCTCGAACAGGCTGAAGCGACCTACAAGAACCTCGTGAAGGCTCGCGATGTCGCGGTCCAGACCGCGCGCGCCAAGATCGAAAGCCTCAAGGGCGCGATCAACGACATGCGCATGAACCAGGCCATGGCCGAAATCCACGAAATGGCCTCGGGCATGATCTCGAGCATCGGCGGCGCCGGCGACACGCTCAATCGCCTGCACGAAATGGTGGAAGAGGAACGCACCAAGGCCGCCGGCCGCTCGCGCATCGCCCGCGACTCGATCGACATGACCCAGGTCGACCTCAAGGAGGGCGAAATGGCCGCCCTCGCGGACCAGGCGCTGGCCGACTTCGCCGCGCGTGAAGGTATCTCCCTGCCCGGCGAAGCCGCCGCCCCTGCCGCGCCCCGCACGATGGGCAGCGAGAGCCAGAGCGGATGAGGAAGAGCAAGATCTCCACGGGGAACACGGGGCGCACGGGGCGGGACCGAGAAGCAGATTCGATTGATCTGATCTACCCAGTGATCCCCGTGTCCCCCGTGGAAATTCCTGCCTTCTCGTGAGAGCCGATGCCTGCACCCCAAGGATCACCTGCCTGGGCGAATGAACTGGCGCTCGCGTACGAAAGCGGAGCGCACGGCCAGTTCATTCTCTACGGCAACGTTCACGACCGCATCGCGGTCGGCGCGCGGCTCGTCAATCTCGCAGGCTATCTCGAGAACGAGTTGCTCGCGGGCTTCCAGATCGTTCTGTCGTACGACATGGGCAACGGGCTGACGATCGAACGCGGCGGCGAGCTCGTCGAGAAATGGGCGGGTGCCGATCTGAAGCGCACGCCGCGCGAGCCGCTCGAAGCGGTGCAGTACATCAGCAAGTACCTTCGCTATCTCGGCAACCTGCGCGTGCTGGGCCGCGAGTCGAAAGAGAACGTCGCGGTCATCCTGCGTGGCATCGATCAGATCGCGCCGGCCGACGGCAACGGGTATGAACACGGCAGCCTGACGAGCCTGCTGCGCGAGTGGGCCAGCGAACCGCCTTTCGCCGACCTGCCCTTCACCAGCATTCTGATTGCCGACAATCTCAACGACGTCGAGCCGCAGATTGCGTTCGACGCGCACACCGCCCGCATTCGCGTGCCGCTGCCGGATGCATCGGCGCTGGAACGCGCATTGGGAATCCTGCAGACGCAGAACGCCGCAGCCTTCGCGTCGAACACGAATCTGAACCAGCTTGCAGCAGCGCTTGCGGGCGTGACTGTGTCGGCGCTCGAGAGCCTGATCAAGGTGCGTGCGCATTCGAAGCAGGTTCTCGGTCCGCAGGATCTCACCCGGATCAAGAAGGATCTCGTCGAGCGCGATTCCGGCGGGCTCGTCGAGTTCATCGAATCGAAGCGCACGCTCGACGACTATCACGGCCAGGACGCGCTCAAGCACTGGCTGCGACAGGACATCGCGTTGTGGCAGGCAGGCGATCTGAAGGCACTGCCGATGGGTTACCTGCTCTGCGGTCCGGTCGGCACCGGCAAGACGTTCCTCGTCGAATGCCTCGCGGGCGAAGCCGGCGTGCCGGTGGTAAAGCTCAAGAATTTCCGTGACCGATGGGTCGGCTCGAGCGAAGGCAATCTCGAGAAGATCTTCCGGCTCGTGCGCGCGCTCGGCCGCTGCATGGTGTTCATCGATGAAGCCGACCAGACGCTCGGCCGGCGCGAATCCGGCAGCGGGGACAGCGGTCTTTCGGGACGCCTGTATTCGATGATCGCGCAGGAGATGGCCGACACCGCCAATCGCGGTCGCGTGCTCTGGATTCTCGCGTCGTCACGCCCCGACCTGATCGAAGTCGATCTCAAGCGCCCCGGCCGCGTGGACGTAAAAGTGCCGCTGATGCCGACAGCCACGCAGGCTGAAAGCGGCGGACTGATCGGCGCGCTCGCAAAACGCTATGGTCTTGTGATCGAACCGTCGGAACTCGTGCGGCTCGAATCGAAGATGCCCACGTTGCTGACCCCGGGTGCCGCGGAAGCGCTGGTAGTCAAGGCCTATCGGCACTCGCGCACGCAGAACGTCGCGCCGGGCGCTGCGCTGGAAGCGTGTCTCGTCGGTTATCAGAATCCGGTTCCCGCCGACGTCCTCGAATTCCAGATGCGCATCGCCGCGCGCGAGGCAACGGATCTCGCCTTCGTGCCGGAACAGTTCCGGAAGTTCGCGGCACCGGGTGCCGCGCAGTCCTGACGAATGAGCGCACGACGTTCCTATCTCGCCGCGGCCTTCAGCGCCAAACCGTTCGGAATGCCCATCCCGCCGAACTGGTTCGGCGTGGCGGCGTTCGCCCTGCTCGGCGCGCTCGTGAATCCGGGATTCTGGCTGATCGGCGCGGGACTCGAGGGCCTCTACTTGTGGGCGCTCTCACGCAATGAACGCTTCCGCGCCACAGTCGACGCCGATGGCGGAAAGCAGAACTGGAACAGCCGTTACGGCGGACTGATTTCCGTGCTCGACAATCAAGCGCGTCAGGTCCAGGAATCGATCGAGATCCAGGCCGCCGAGATCGTCGAGTTGCTCGCGCGAACAGGCGCGACGGAGTCGCAGATCGCGGATGTGCGCCAGATGGCGTGGCTGCATCTGAAACTGCTCGCTGCCCGAGCATCGATCCTGCAGGTGATCGCGTCCGCGGACCGCGAGAAGCGCAATCTCGAGGAGCAGGAACGCCGTGTCATCGACCGTCTTTCGGCCGACTCGATCACGGACGAACTGAAACGCAGTCTCGAGCAGCAACTCACGGTGATCCGCTCACGGCGCGAAGCGCATCTGGATGCGGAGCGCCGGCGCGAACTCGTCGAAGCGGAGCTCGAACGCCTGCGCCAGCAGGTTTCCCTCGTGCGCGAGCAGGCGCTGCTCGCCACCGACGAACACAGCGTCGCATCGTCCCTCGATGCCTTGTCCGCATCGCTCAACGAGGCGAATCGCTGGCTCAAGGATCAGCGCGAGATCTTCGCGGGTCTCGACGATCTGACGGATGAACCGCCCCCGGCGGAACTGTTGCGGCCCAAGGCGGGCGCCAACCGCAGACAACGCGTCTCGGAATGAAGTCAGGAGTGAACATGACACTTGCGCAAAGACGGGTTTCAGGCGGCTCCGCTGCAGGCAACCTGATCACGTTGCTGCTCTTCGTGGGACTGATCGGCCTGGGTGTCTATCTGTGGCTCGGCAAGAAACCGTCAGGTGACGCAGCCGCGCCAGGCCAGACGAGCGCCCAGTCCTCCGCCGCATCGGAAGCGGATGGCGATGCGCCCGCGCCCATCGAACCGGTTGACGGCACCCCGTCGCTCGATGCGGCAGCAACCTTCGAGCCGAAGGACAACACTCTACAGATCGACATCAGCGAATACGCCGGCTATGGCGGCCTCATCGTCGCGAACGGCGGCATGGAGCCGAACCCCGAGTCCTTCTTCGCGAAGGAGTACGGCTTCAAGGTGAAGATCACCAAGAGTGAAGACGAAACCTGGTCGCCGCTGAACAACGGCCGTCTCGCCGCGACCGCGACAACCGCAGATGCGCTTGCAGTCCTCGGTCGGCAGTTCGACGCCGTCGTCCCGGTCCAGATCGGCTTCTCGCGCGGTGCCGACATGGTCGTCGTCGATCGCGGCATCGCCTCGATCAACAATCTCGCCGGCAAAGTCCTCGCCGCCTCGCAGTTCAACGAGAGCGAGTTCTTCATTCGCTACCTCGCGCAGGAAGCCGGCGTGCCGGTCAGCGTGCTGCGCGATCTCGATTCGCAGCCGCCAGCCGGAGCGCTGGGACTGGTGTTCTACGAAGACGCGTTCATCGCCTGCGACGCATATGCGCATGAGCTGAAGCGCAGCTCACCGCGACTGAACGGCTGCGTCGGCTGGACGCCGCGCACCGACGAAGTCGTCGAACAGTCGGAGGGCAAGGCGAAGATCCTCGTGTCGAATCGCAACCTGCTGGTCGTAGCCGACGTGCTCGCCGTGAACAAGGGCTTCGCGAAGGCGCACCCGGAAATGGTGCGCGGACTCGTGCACGGCATTCTCGAAGGCAAT
This sequence comes from Povalibacter uvarum, assembly GCF_014202975.1. GTDB lineage: Bacteria > Pseudomonadota > Gammaproteobacteria > Steroidobacterales > Steroidobacteraceae > Steroidobacter > Steroidobacter uvarum. The sequence continues at coordinate 59,900 of NZ_JACHHZ010000004.1, read as the reverse complement.
CGCCGCCTGCGCGATCAGCAGGCGCAGAACATCGGCGTCGTCGCGAAAGCATTCGGCTGGTCGGAAGCCGACGCGCGCGATGAGCTTTCCCGCGTGCACCTCGCGAACCTGCCAGAGAACCGCGCGTTCTTCTCCGGTGCTATCGACTCCGCAGGCTCGTTCGGCGGCATCTTCCAGTCGTCGGTGCTCGCGTACGGCAGCGTGATCAAGAATCCGACCGATCCCGCGCGCTTCGTGGACACGAGCTTCCTCGATGGGCTCGCAAGCAAAGGCCTCTACGCGGATCAGAAGATCGCGATTGCCCCGATCAAGACGTCGACGTCGGCATCGCTCGAAGGCGATCCGCTGCTGAGCAAGGACATCCGCTTCTTCTTCGAGCCCAACTCGTCGGCACTCGACAAGAGCGCACCGCAGAACGCGGAGTACCTCGACACTATCAGTCGCTTCCTGCAGGTCAGCCCCGGCTCGACCGTGCTGCTGCGCGGACACGTCGACAATGCACGCGTGAACGAGTTCCGCGAACAGGGCGGTGAGCAACTCGTGAAGAGCATGGCAATGAAGGCGATGGAGCTGTCACGCCAGCGCTCGATCGCCGTGCGCGACGCCCTGCTCGAGCGTCACAAGAAGATCGATGCCTCGCGCATCGAAACCGTCGGCCGCGGCTGGGAAGAGTCAGTGAGCCAGGACAGCAACCTCAACAGGAGAGTTGAGGTGCAGTGGTTTACGCTGGAATGAGCGGCGGGCTACGAAGCCGTGAGCGATGAGCTGCGAGCCAGAAGAACGGTGCCTGGCTCGCTGCTCATGACCGCCAGGCAGTGAGCCGGAAACAATGAGCCAGAGTTCTGTTCTGGCTCACAGCTCGCCGCTCACCGCTACTCCTTGGTGATCGCCTGATACGCCAACGACCGCGAAATCGCCCTCACGTCCGGCATCGGCTCGCTGCGGTGCTGGATCATGCCGATCACGATGAGGTTGTAGACCGGGTCGATCCAGAACCAGGTGCCGGCGTAGCCGCCCCACCAGTACGTGCCTTCACCGTAGTAGCCGCCGGCCAGTTGCGGATCGGTGATCACCGCGAAATCCATGCCGAAGCCGATGCCCGGGGCGACACCCTTCGCTTCCTTCGGCAGCACATCGGTGCGCATCAGTTTCACTGTGAGGGGCGACAGCAGCCGCGCGCCGTCGAGTTGACCGCCATTGAGGAGCATCTGGCAGAAGCGCATGTAGTCGCTGATCGTGGAGACGAGACCGCCACCGCCTGACGGCAGTGCGGGGACAGCGGAATAGTCGGCGACGCCCGGCATCGGGACGAGCTTGCCTTCCTTGTCGGCCGTGTAGAACGCGGCGAAACGATCCATCTTCTCCTTCGGCACGTAGAAAGCCGTGTCGACCATCTTCAACGGCTCGAAGATGCGCGTGCGCAGGAAGTCCGGGAAGCTCTGGCCCGACAGCTTCTCGACGAGATAGCCCTGCACGTCCACGGAAACGCTGTAGTGCCAGTCCGCGCCTGGCTGCGAGAGCAGCGGAATCTTCCCGAGCTTGTCGATCATCGCCTGCATCGGCTGCGCGGGATTGAGCACGCCGGCCTTCGTGTACATGCCGTCGACAGCGGTTGAACCGAAGACGCCGTATGTCAGACCGCCGCTGTGCGACATCAGCTCTCGCATCGTCATCGGATGTTCCGGTTCGACCTGCGTAACGGCGCCGGTTTCCGGATTCACGGTCGCGACCTTGAGATTCGCGAACTCGGGGATGTGCTTCGACACCGGATCGTTGAGCTGCCACTTGCCCTCTTCGAACAGCATCATCATCGCGACGCCGGTGATCGGCTTCGTCATCGAATAGATGCGGAAGATCGTGTCCTTCTGCATCGGTGCGCCCGTCGTCACGTCACGCTGGCCGGTGGTCTCGAAGTGCACGACCTTGCCGTCCTTCGCCACCATCGTGACCACGCCGGACAGCTGCTTGGTATCGGAGAGATCCTTCATGGCTGCCGTGAGCTTGGCGAGTCGCTGGGACGACATGCCGACGCTTTCCGGCCGTGCCGTCGCGAGCTCCGCCGCGCTTGCCTGGCCCGCCAGAACGACGAGCAGCAGCGTCCCCAAGAACGAACGTCTGAACATGTATCCCCCCGGTCGAATGAAGTGGACGACAAACGTTATGGAATTCTTCGCGCGGATGATTGGATGAAAGGCCGTGGCGGTGCAAGAGCATCGCGGATCGCCCTCGCCCGCTCACGTTTCTTCACCTTTCGCGGCGAGCCCGGCGTCACCATAATTCCTCGGTGCCAATCACCCTCCCCGACCTGCCCGTCACCGAAGCGCTGCCGCGATTGCGGGAAACCCTTGCGTCGCACGCCAACGTGGTGCTCCAGGCGCCACCGGGCGCCGGCAAATCGACGCTCGTGCCGCTCGCCCTCCTGGAGGCGCCCTGGCTGGCATCGAACCGGATCGTGATGCTCGAACCGCGGCGTCTCGCTGCGCGGGCGGTCGCCACCCGCATGGCACAGTTGCTCGACGAACCGGTAGGGCGCACGGTGGGTTATCGCACCAGGCTCGACAGCAGGGTCAGCGGCCAGACCCGGATCGAAGTCGTGACCGAAGGCATTCTCACACGCTGGCTGCAACGCGACGCCGCGCTGGAAGGGATCGGATTGCTGATCTTCGACGAGTTCCACGAACGCAGCCTGCAGGCTGACCTGGGACTTGCGCTCGCACTCGACGCACAGGGCACGCTGCGCGACGACCTCAAGATGCTCGTGATGTCCGCCACCCTGGATGGCGAAGGTGTCGCAAAACTCCTGGGTGATGCGCCGATCGTCTCATCCGCGGGGCGCATGTTTCCCGTGGAAACACATCATCGCGAACGGCCGCCCGGGCAAGCTGCCCGCGGACGCGATGAGGACATTGCAGTGGTGACCGCGTCGATTGTCCGGCGTTCGATCGAACAGGACGAAGGCGATGTGCTCGTCTTCCTGCCCGGCCAAGGCGAGATTCGCCGCACTCAGCGCTTCCTCGAAGAGTCGCTGCCGCCACGCACGCGCGTCCTTCCTTTGTATGGGGAGTTGCCGATCGAAGAACAGGATGCCGCGATTCGCCCCAGCGCTGCGGGAGACCGGAAAATCGTGCTCGCGACGAACATCGCCGAAACCAGCCTCACGATCGAAGGGGTGCGCGTCGTCGTCGACGCCGGACTCGCGCGACGGTCTCGCTTCGACCCCGCCACCGGAATGAGTCGGCTCGAAGTCGTGCGCATCTCGCGTGCTTCCGCCGACCAGCGTCGCGGTCGTGCAGGACGACTCGCACCCGGCATCTGCTACCGGCTCTGGCCGGAGCCCGAGCAGGGGATGCTCGCGGCTCAGACACCCGCTGAAATCCTCGAGGCTGATCTCGCACCGCTCGCGCTGGAGCTGGCGAACTGGGGTATCAGCGATCCGCAACAACTGCGATGGCTCGATGTGCCGCCGGCTGCCAGCTTTGCGCAGGCGAGAGATTTGCTGAAAGACCTCGACGCCGTCGATGCCGACGGGCGCATCAATAGTCATGGCCGCACGCTTGCGCGCATCGGCGTTCATCCACGCCTTGCTCACATGATCGTGCGTGGCGGTGAAATGGGGCTGCGCCAACCCGCGCTGCAAATCGCGGCCCTGCTCGGTGAACGCGACCTGCTGCGAAGCTCGGGCCAGCGCGATATCGACCTGCGACTGCGGATCGACGCATTGCGGGAACGTCGCACCTCCCGCAGTGCCACGATCGACGCTGGTGTCCGACAGCGTGTCACACGCAGTATCGATCTGCTCGCTCGACAGGTCAGCGCGCCGCAGTCGCGCGAAGCCGAGTATGACGACGCGTCTGCAGGTCGACTGCTCGCGCTGGCGTATCCCGATCGCATTGCGCAGTCGCGTGGCGAAGGCGGTCGCTATCTGCTGACCAGCGGCCGCGGCGCGAAACTTGCGGACGTCAGTTCAATAGGCCGCGCCGAGTTCCTCGTGATCGCGGATCTGGATGCCGGTGAACGTGAAGCAACGATTCGCCTCGCGGCGCCGATCGAACGTGCAACGCTCGAGGCGGATTTCGCTTCCCACATCGATACGCGCGAACGCATCGAATGGAACTCTCGGGAGCAGGCGGTGAACGCACAGCGCGAGCGCTGGCTGGGCGCGGTGTGCCTCGAATCGCGACGGCTCGACACGCCGGACAGTGGCAAGATGGTATCCGCGCTCGTTGCAGGTATCCGGGAACTGGGCCTGGCGAGCCTGCCCTGGACGAAGGAATCGCGCGCGTTGCAATCACGCATCGACTTCGTGCACCTGCATGACAAGCGGAGCACGAAGCCGTGGCCGGCGACGAGCGATGCGGCTTTGCTGGAAACGCTCGAGCACTGGCTCGCGCCCTGGCTGGACGGCATGACCCGGCGCGATCACTGGTCGCGACTCGACCTGCACGGCGCGCTCATCGGCCTGCTCGATTGGGACCAGCAGCAGCGACTCAACGAACTGACGCCGACTCACCTCGCCGTGCCGAGCGGATCGCGCATTCCGATTGACTACTCCACGCCCTCGCCGACTGTGGCCGTGCGCCTGCAGGAAGTCTTCGGCATGCACGAAACGCCGCGGGTCGCGGGAGTTCCGCTGACGCTGGAACTTCTCTCGCCGGCTCATCGCCCGGTCCAGGTCACGCAGGACCTGGCGAGTTTCTGGTCGCGTGGCTACGCGGAAGTCAAGCGCGAACTCAAGGGGCGGTACCCGCGCCACTACTGGCCGGACGATCCGCTGACCGCCGAGGCGACGTCGAGGGCGAAACCCCGCGGAACGTGAGTGTGATCGTCCGCACTGTCCGTCGCTTCGCGCCTGCTGCACAATCAGCCATCGCTCGAACCACTGGAAGGGAGCTTTGCATGTCGATTCGTACACTGACGATCGCTGCGGTGCTGATCACGGGTTCCTCGCACGCCGGCACGGTATTGCAGACCGTCGACAAGGATCTGACCGGCGGCAGGGCCGACACCACGATGACCACGTATGCGCAGAACGGACAACTGCGCGTGGAGACCAGCAATCGCGACGGCATGATGATCTTCAAGGACGACGCGCTGTACGCCGTCAACAACAAGGAAAAAAGTTACGTCACGATGGACCGCGCTTCGATGAAGAAGATGGCAGAAACCGTGAATCCCATGCTCAAGCAGATGCAGGAACGCATGGCGCAGATGCCGCCGGAACAACGCGCGCAGATGGAGCGTATGTTGGGCAAGAGCCTGCCTGGCGCCCAGAAGTCCGTGGCCCGCGAAGTGCGCAAGACATCCCGCACCGGCAAAGCCGCCGGATATTCGTGCAACTACGTGGAAATGCTCGCCGACGGCGTCGTGGAAGACGAGCTGTGCGTAGTCGCGCCTTCATCGCTCAAGGGCGGCGACGAGCTGATGGCCGCGGCGCAGAAGATGAGCGCGATGCTGCAGGATTTCATGAAGGACGTCGATGCGCCCTGGCTGAAGGATGCAGTCGACAAGCAGACGGCGAACTACGCCAAGATCGGCGGCATTCCCGTTCTCAGCCGTCACTTTGCCGACGGCAAGGCGGTGAACGAGACCACCCTGAAGTCGATCCGCACCGAATCGATTCCCGCGGCCAGCTTTGCGGTGCCCGCGGGCTACACGCGCCGGGAGATGATGCCGGGGCACTGAACGCACGCTGCGAAAAACGGCTATTGATCGGACCGTTCGGGCGTGCAGACTCGGGAGAGTACCCGATGGAGGATCACGCCTTGAACCCGGATTTGCGCCGACAGATCGAAGCGATGCACACGGAACTCAGGCAGGTGGACTCCGTCGACCCGCAATCGCGCACATTGCTGATCGAACTGCTCGGAGACATCACTCGCCTGCTCGAGAAATCGGGCCCAGGCCCCGCGGAAGATCACAATCTCGCCGAGCGCCTCGACGAGCTCGCCGTTCATTTCGAGGCGGAGCATCCGTCGCTGGGCAATGCGTTGCGACGCGTGGTGGATGCGCTGGGGAAAGCGGGGATATAGTTGCCCCATGTACGATCCCAACAACATCTTCGCGAAGATCCTTCGCGGCGAAATTCCGGCGTTCAAGGTCTACGAAGACGAGCACACGCTCGCGTTCATGGATGTGATGCCGCAGTCGGAAGGCCACACGCTGGTGATTCCCAGGACGCAGGCGCGGAATTTCTTCGATATCGATGCCGACGCGCTCGCACGCCTGATCAAGTCGACACAGCACGTCGCGAAAGCCGTGCGCGCCGCTTTCAATCCGGATGGCATGCGCATCATTCAATTCAATGAGCCCGCGGCGGGACAGACGGTGTTCCATATCCACTTCCACATCGTCCCTTGCTACGAAGGCCGCGAGCTGAAGGGTCACTCGCGCGACATGGCTGACAAGGTCATGCTGGCGCAGCACGCAGAGCGGGTTCGCAAAGCTCTCGAAGCGAGTCGCTGAGAGACGGAAACCGGATTTTCCACGGGGATCACGGGGAAACACGGGGACGGAAATCTCTTGCGTCGTTCTCTACCCCGTGTCGCCCCGTGATCCCCATGGAAAATCCGGTTCCGTTCTTGCCATTTCAACATTCCCAGCCGATGCGCTAGTCTCCGCGTCCCGACTGCTGTGCGGACCGTCCCTCGATGAGTCAGAAGATCTACAAAGTCCCGGAAGACTTCGCCGCCCTCGCTCACCTGCGCAACGCGGATTATCAGCGCCTGTATCAGGAATCCGTGCGTGATCCGCAGGGCTTCTGGGCGCGCATGGGCCGGCGCATCGACTGGATCCAGCCGTACAACAAGGTCAAGGACACGAGTTTCGACGAGCGCGATTTCCGCATCCGCTGGTTCTACGACGGCAAGCTGAACGTCGCCGCGAACTGTCTCGATCGTCATCTCACGAAGCGCGGCGACAAGACCGCGATCATCTGGGAAGGCGATGATCCGAAGCTCTCCGAGCGCATCACGTATCGCGAGCTCCATGAACGCGTCTGCCAGTGCGCGAATGCGCTCAAGTCGCTCGGCGTGAAGAAGGGCGATCGCGTCACGATCTATCTGCCGATGATTCCGGAAGCCGCGGTGGCAATGCTCGCCTGTGCGCGTATCGGCGCCATTCACTCGGTGGTCTTCGGCGGATTCTCCGCGGACTCGCTCGCGGGCCGCATCGCGGACTGCGGGTCCAGCGTGATCATCACCGCCGATGAAGGTATTCGCGGCGGCAAGCGTATTGCACTGAAGTCGAATGTCGACATCGCACTCACGGCTCCTGGTACGGACTGCGTGAAGCACGTGCTCGTCGTGAAGCGCACTGGAATCCGCGTGCCGATGTATGCGCGTGACCAGTGGTTCGACGAAGTCGCCTCGACGCAGTCGAAGGATTGCCCGCCGGAAACGATCGATGCGGAAGATCCGCTGTTCATCCTGTACACCTCGGGCTCGACGGGCCGCCCCAAGGGCGTTCTCCACACCAGCGGCGGCTATCTCGTGTATGCGTCGCTCACGCATGAGCTCGTATTCGACGTGCGCGAAGACGATGTCTTCTGGTGTACCGCCGACGTCGGCTGGGTCACCGGCCACAGCTACGTCGTGTATGGGCCGCTGGCCAACGGCGCTACGACGGTCATGTTCGAAGGCGTACCGAACTATCCTGACGCAGGCCGCTTCTGGCAGTCCGTCGACAAGCACAAAGTCACGATCTTCTACACCGCTCCCACCGCGATCCGCGCCCTGATGCGTGAAGGCGAGGAACCGGTGAAGCACTGGTCGAGGAAATCGATCCGCCTGCTCGGTTCGGTCGGCGAGCCGATCAATCCCGAAGCGTGGGAGTGGTATCACCGCGTCGTCGGCGACAGCCGCTGCCCGATCGTCGATACGTGGTGGCAGACGGAAACCGGCGGCATCCTGATTTCACCGCTGCCCGGCGCGATCGACCAGAAGCCCGGCTCCGCGACGCTGCCGTTCTTCGGCGTCAAGCCTGCGATCGTCGACAACGAAGGCCAGACGCTCGAAGGCGCGACGGAAGGCAACCTGATCCTGAGCGACAGCTGGCCCGGCCAGATGCGCACGGTGTTCGGCGATCACGCACGCTTCATCGAAACGTATTTCAAGACGTTCCCCGGCCGCTACTTCACGGGCGACGGCGCGAAGCGCGATGAAGATGGCTACTACTGGATCACGGGCCGCGTCGATGACGTGCTCAACGTCGCGGGCCATCGACTGGGAACCGCGGAGATCGAAAGCGCACTCGTCTCCCATTCGAAGGTCGCGGAAGCCGCGGCCGTCGGCTGTCCTCACGACATCAAGGGCACGGGCATCTATGTTTACGTGACGCTCATCGCCGGCGAGCAGCCGACCGAAGCGCTGCGCGCGGAGCTGCGCGACTGGGTCCGCAAAGAGATCGGCCCGATCGCAACACCCGATTTCATTCAATGGGCGCCGGGCCTGCCGAAGACGCGCTCGGGCAAGATCATGCGCCGCATCCTGCGCAAGATCGCGGCGAACGAGCACGATCAGCTCGGCGATATTTCCACGCTGGCTGATCCGGCGGTCGTCGAGAGCCTGGTTCGCGAACGCATGAATCGTCCGGCGGCTGAACTTGCGCAGGAAGCCAAGCCGGCGCCAGCCAAGAAGAGCAGGAAGAAAAAGACAACCGGCTAGGAAGAGCAGGAGAGAAGAGTTTCCACGGGGTAAGAACAGGTTTCTGACAGAACAAATTTCTTGCCTTCTCTGTCCCCGTGGTACCCCGTGATCCCCGTGGAAATTATTCTCCGGCTTGGGCCTTCTCAGAACAACCTCCCCGCCCCCGCCAGCCGCGGCTTGTAGTAGTCGTCATCGAGCAGACGCAGCTCGATCGGCCGACCGGTTTGCGGCGCGTGAACGAAGCGTCCGGAGCCCGCATAGATCGCGACGTGCGAGATGCGCTTGCCGCTGATCCGGAAGAACAGCAGATCCCCGGGCTCGATGTCTTCGAGCCTGACCGGCGCCGCGGCCTTGTATTGCTCGGCCGCGGTTCGGGGGACGAAGATCCCAAGCTCCTCGTGAACGAATTGCACGAGGCCGCTGCAATCGAACGCTTTCGGGCCGCTTGCGCCGAATCGATACGGCGCACCGAGAAGCGAAATGGCGCGAAGCACGATTTCACTGCCTATCGAGGCCGTGGCACCCGACTGAGGCGTCGGCATCGGTGTTTCGAGAGAACCGGGAGGCGGAGCAACATCACCCAACGGCGGTAAACGCGCAGGCGGCGGTGCCGTGGCGCAGCCCGACAGCAACGCGATCGCGGCAACGAACGTTGCCGCACTCCGAAAAAGCTGGACGGAAGCGCACAGGGTCATTGCATCTCCGGCGGCGCAGGATGCCGCAAGCCCGGACGGGAAGCCATCCATTCGTGCCGAGGGTCGGCCGCGGCCACTGAACAGACTGTGAACCCTGCCTCGCTCTGGAGACGACTTCCTGTCAGATTCTGTGCGCCGATCGGTTTGTGTAAGACAATGGGGAGCAGAGGAGCAGCATGCCATTGAAGTTCGCCATCACGGGTTGTGTGGTCGCCGGCGTCGCCTTCGCGACCGTTGCTTCGGCAGCCGAGCCCTGGACGCTCGTACGCCGTGAAGCCATCCGCAGTCACGTCGAGTTCCTCGCGAGTGATCTGCTCGAAGGGCGTGCAGCGGCATCGCGCGGCTATGACATCGCCGCAGCGTACGTCGCCGCGCAGTTCCGGCAATCCGATCTCGCACCGGCCGCATCCGCCGAGTCCTATTTCCAGTCGGTACCCTTGCTCGAAGCGACGCCCGTGCTGCCCGGCTCTTCCGCCCAGCTCGTCGTCGATCGCGACACGCACTCGTTCGAGTACGGCACTGATTACCTGCCTTCCGCCGACTATCTTTCCGCCAGCTCGACGCTGACCGCACCGCTCACGTTCGCGGGGTTCGGGATCGATGCGCCCGAGCTCGAGCACAACGACTTCGCGAATATCGACCTGAAAGGCCGCATCGCGGTCATCTTCACTGGCGCGCCGGCGCGGTTTCCGCATACCCAGCGTGCTTACTACTCCGCGAACGCGACGAAGTTTCCCAAGCTGATCGAGCGCGGCGCGGTCGGTGTCGTCACCGTCGCATCGCCCCAGGACGACCGGCTGTTTCCGTGGGAGCGCATCGTCGCGATGAGCTGGGCGCCGCAGATGCGCTGGATCGACGAGGAAAGCAAGCCGCACGAAGCATACGAGGAGCTCAAGCTGCGCTTCCGGTTCAATCAGAGCGCGGCTGCACGGCTCTTCGAAGGAGCGTCGAAGGATTTCCAGACTGTGCTCGCCAGCGCCGATGCCGGTGAAGCCCAGGGCTTCGATCTGCCCGGATTGCTGACGCTGTCCGCCACCACGGGACTGCGGCGCACCGAAAGCGCGAATGTGCTCGCAGTGGCCACCGGCTCGGATCCGCGTCTTCGCAATGAGTATGTGGTGATCACTGCGCATCTCGATCACATGGGTCGCGGATCGGCCGTCAATGGCGATTCGATCTACAACGGCGCACAGGACAACGCACTCGGAACCGCGATCCTGCTCGAGATGGCTCGTGCGCTCGACGCATCGGGCCTGAAGCCGCGCCGCTCCATCCTGTTCGCGGCGGTGACCGCCGAAGAGAAGGGCCTGCTCGGATCCGACTATCTCGCTCATCACCCGCCCGCGGGCACGCTGGTGGCGAACATCAACATCGACATGCCGATGCTGTTCGCGCCGACGACGGATTTCGTTGCGCTGGGGGAACAGCACTCATCGCTGGGGGACACGGCCCGCGCCGCGGCAACCGCCCAGGGATACAAGCTGAGCGCCGATCCGCAGCCCGAGCAGGTGTCATTCGTCCGCAGCGACCAGTTCTCCTTCATCCGCAAAGGCGTGCCGTCGATCGTAGTGAATGGCGGCTACAAGGCGCGCGACAAGCGAACCGACATCGCGGCGCTGCGGCAGGATTTTCTCGAGCATCGCTATCACCAGCCCAGCGATGACATCACGACACCGATCGACTATGCGACAGCGGCCGATCTTGCGCGAATCAACCTGAGAATCGCGCTCGATGCGGCAAACGCGGCACCCAGACCGCGATGGAAGAACGGGGATTTCTTCGGCCAGACGTTCGGCAACTGAAAGGAGCGTTGAGATGGGAGGCGCCATGGAAGTAACGAAGGATGCATTGACCGGCCTGCGGCAGGAGTTCGAAGCCTGCGACGCCGACGGCGATGGCTGGATCCGCAGCTCGGAGTTCGAAACGCTGCTCAAGCAGCTCGATCACGAGCTCACGTCGGACGAGTGCCTGCTGGCGTTCGACATGACCGACGCCGACGGCGACGGCCTGATCAGCTTCGAGGAATTCATGGGCTGGTGGTCCGGGGCGTGACGCCCCTCCTCCGGCCTCTATGAGGCCTTCCGCTTGGAGCTCTTCGCGCGGGGAGTGCGGCGTTTCGATTTGCGCTTCGCTGACGGCGCACTGCGCTTCCCCTCTTCCAGACTCTTCCTCAGCAGCGCCATGAAGTCCACGACGTTCGTCGTGGCTTCCACGGGCTCGGGCTCCGGAGCCGCGGCAAGTTTCTTCTTGCCTCGCTTCGCCGCGATCTGCTGATCGATGACCTTGCGCAGGCGCGCGCGGAACTCATCCTTGTAGTCGGCAGGATTCCACTTCGTCGTCATGGCATCGATCAGCTGTGAAGCCATGTCCATCTCGCGCGGGGTTACGCGGTGCTCGCGCGAGCTGCCGGAAGGAAAACTGAACTCGCCGGCCTTCACGATTTCCTGCGGGAACCGCATCAAGTCGAGCATCAAAGCGTCGCCCCTCGGGGTCAGCGCGGCCAGATATTGGCGCGTGCGGATCACGACGCGCGAGATTCCCACCTTGCCTGTTTTGGCGAGAACTTCCCGCAGCAGGACGTAACCCTTTTCCGCCTTGCGCGCGGGGACGAGGTAGTACGGCTTCTCGAAGAACATCGGATCGATTTCGTCGCGCTGCACGAAGGCTTCGATCTCCACCGTTTCCGTGCTCTGCGGCGCGACCTTCCGGAGTTGTTTCTCGTCGACGACGACATAGCTGCCCTTCGAGTACTCGAAACCTTTCACGATTTCCTTCCAGGGCACCTCTTCGCCGGTTTCGGTGTTGACGCGTTCGTACCGGATCGGATTGTTGTCACGACTGTCGAGCAGGCGGAAGTGCAGGTCCAGGGTGCGCTCGCCCGAATACAGCTGCACCGGGACGTTGAGCAAACCGAAGGAAATCGTTCCGTTCCAGATGGGTCGTGCCATGACGCTCGCCTGTGACCGCCTCCATGACCGCCAGAGAGGCTTCAGTCACGACACAACGACTGTGTACGGGAAAGGTTCGCGGGGAGCGTTATGGGTATATGGAGCGCACGAAAAAAAGGGCCGCGCCAAAGGCGCGGCCCCAATGTACAGCCACCTAACGCGGTGTGCGATGGGATCTCAGCGGGTGCCCCATCGAACTGGGAGGTCCACGCGGTGCACTGTACGGTTCGAGAAAACAACACGGCGGAATTCGCGGCAGGAACGCGCGGGAAAGGTTTTTGATCCCTGTGTGAACGATTTTTTTCACCCGAACATCCAGGACGCACGAGCCGTTAGTCGGAAGCACCGGCCGATCGGTTCGGTGTAGTTCATTCACTTACACCGGAGGCGTCATGAACAAAGATATTGCTGCGGGAAACCTCAAGCAGCTCAAGGGCAAGATCAAACAGCAGTGGGGCAAGCTCACGGACGATGAGATCGATCAGATCGAGGGCAACACCGAAATCCTCGCCGGCAAGCTCCAGGAACGTTACGGCTGGGAACGTGACGAGGCCGAGCGGCAGGTAAAGGACTTCTCAAAACGTCATGGCTGGCAGTAATCGCTGATCGCTTCCGGGCCGCCCGGCAGCGACTCGCTGCCGGCGGCCGGCAGCACCGGCTAGCTGTTGAGGTCCAGCTTGGGAAGCGGCAGCAGCAAAGGCCAGCTACAAAGGATTAGGAGCCAGCGACGGCATCGCGCGGCCGTGCTGCATAAGCACATCCCGCACTTTGTCGAACTCGGAGGCTTTGTCGAAGAAGTGATCCGCGCCGCAATCGTGACTCGCTTTGCGGTAGTCGTCGGTCGGGTAATTCGTAACCACGATGACCAGCTCCGGCCGCACGACGCCCGTCGCTCGCATCTGCTTCAGCAGACGGATGCCGCTTCCGCCCCGCAACTGCATATCGAGAATGAGAACGCGCGGCTGGGAGCTTCGCACGCCTTCCAGCGCGTCTCCCACCGCTTCGGCCTGTCCCACCACTCGCGTGTTGGGAATTTCGCGCACCGTTTCGATCAGTCGCTCGCGGACCGGGCGCGAATCCTCGACGATATAAATCGTCAGCTCGGACGCCGCCGGGTCGCGTCCGTCGCCCTCCTCGCCTGCCGGAGGATTACGCGCAGGTCGCGACAAGTGACGTGCTCATCGGCCTGTCAGTCGACCAGGGAGTTACGCACCGCGTAGGCGGCGATCTCTGCGTTGCTGCGCATCCCCATCTTCTCGAGGATACGAGCCCGGTACGTGCTGACCGTCTTTACGCTCAGGCCGAGCTCGTTCGCCATGACAGCCGGCGAGATGCCGCGGGCGATGCGCGTAAAGACCTGCAGCTCGCGCTCCGAAAGCCGATTGTGCATCGGGCCTTCTTCGTCGGCCGCACAGTCGGAAGCGAGCAGCTCCGCGACGATCGGCGTGATGTAGCGGCGCCCCGTGCCGACGGCACGCACCGCCTTCACGAGCTCTTCCGGCACGATCATTTTCGGGACGTACCCGTTCGCTCCGGCGCGCATCAGCCGCACGGCGAAGCTGCGTTCCGGGTGCATGCTCAGCACCAGGATCGCAAGCTCGGGCCGCTCGGTCCGCAAATGCTTGAGCAGATCGATACCGCTCTGTCCCGGCAAGGTGATGTCGAGGACGACCACGTCGACCTTGTTCCCTTCGTCCAGGAATTGCAGGGCTTCTTCCGCCGAGCCCGCCTCGCCGACGACCTGCAGATCTTCCTCGTCGGCCAGCATCTCGCGCACGCCGGCGCGCAGGATGGCGTGGTCGTCGACGATCAGAACCTTGATCTGCTCATGGACGTTGGGGCGGGTGTCCGGCATTTCGTTTTCTCGCGCGTTGAACATCAGTTGGCCACCTCGATGAGTTCACGGTCGGTATCGCTCACATTGAACCCCTGTGCGCGGTACGCATGCAGCCGGTTGTAGAGCGTCTTCAGACTCACCCCCAGTAACGCCGCAGCCCGCGTCTTGTTTCCCTCACATTTGCGGAGAGTTGCCAGGATCATCCAGCGCTCGGCATCGGCCAGGGGCGTTCCGACAGGAATCCGCAGCGTCCGACCGTCTCCGTTCGAAGACAGCTGCAGCGGCCTGTCGATCGCCGAGCCCAGATCGAGGTCGCCGTCCGCAAGAATGAATGCCCGGTGCACCGCGTTCCGCAGTTCGCGAACATTTCCTGGCCAGGAGTACCGGCTCAGGCAGGCGATGGATTCGTCGGAGAGGCGCTTGGAGGTACCCTCCTCGCTGTTGAGCACTGCAAGAAAATAGCGGGCCAGGAGTTCGGAATCGTTGCCGCGATCACGCAGCGGCGGCACTGCGACCGGACAGATCGAGAGCCGGTCGAGCAATTCAGGCCGCAGCAGCGAAGTCTTCGCCTGGCGCGGATCCGACTGGACGGTGGCGATGACCCGGCACTGGATATCGACCTCACGAGTCCCGCCGACTGGCATCACGCGTCGCGATTCGAGAACGCGCAGCAGCTTGAGCTGCATCTCGGGCGACAAGTCGCTCACTTCCTCGAGCAGCAAGGTGCCTGCGCCTGTGCGCTCGAAGCATCCTCGCTGCGCCGCGAAATGCGTAACACCCGGATCCGCGCCGGCCTCGTTGCCGAACAGTTCCGACTCGATGAGGCCCGGCGCCTGCGCGCCGCAGTTCAGAACGAGGAACGGCTGCATCGACCGTTCGCTCAATTCGTGGAGACAGCGTGCGGCGAGCTCTTTGCCGCTGCCGCCCTCCCCGATCATCAGCACATCCACCCGCAGGCTCGCGGCCCGCGCGAGTTGCTCGAAGAGCCGCAGCATCGCTCCCGATTCGCCGAGCAGCCCCCCTACGCTGCACACCTTCGCGACAGCGAAAGCGTCGGCATCCGACAGGGAAAGGGAATCCTCAGCCGCCTGCTGATCCAACGAACGAGCCATCAGCATCTCCGGTCAGCAAAGTCGAACGGCGCGACCGCGTGTCGATGCGCCACAAAGTAACGAAAACACCTCGTCCTGTTGAAGCGTCCTTGCCGCACTGCACGTCAGCGTTGTCCTACAGGAGCAGCGTGGGGAATGAACGCGTCGACCACCGTGCCGCGCTGTCCGGTGCTGGGACTGAACCGGACCGCGCCGCCGATCTGGCGCATGCGCTCGCGCATGCCGACCAGGCCGTGCGATTTGGGCCGAGTCGCCGCGCCTTCCGGAATCCCCATGCCGTCATCGATGACGCGCAGGCGAATGCCTTCTTCTTCCCGCACCAATTGCACGCGAACGGACTGCGCTTTTGCGTGACGGGTCACGTTCGTGAGGGCTTCCTGCGCAATGCGATAAAGCGCGATGGACCACGACGGATCCAGATCGTCGAAGTCCTCGAGGACGTCCACGTCGCAAGGCACGCCGGTACGGCGCGTGAACTCGCGACAATGCGATCGCATCGCGTAGGCAAGTCCGAGATTGTCGAGGTGACTCGGCCGCAGGCCTTCGATCACTTCGTGTTTCAGTTCGACGGTATCCGAGAGCATCTGCAGCGAACGCTGCAGGCGCTCGCGAAGTTCGACGTTCTCCGACGCGAGTCGCTTGCTGATCCAGTTCAGGTCCATGTTGATTGCCGTGAGATTACTGCCAAGCGTGTCGTGGAGCTCGCGCGCGAGACGCGCCTTCTCCTCCTCGGCGACGCGGATCAGGTGCTGCGACAGCTCGGTCAGCTCCGCGGTTCGTTCCTCGACCTCGCGATTCAGGCGCTGATTCGCTTCCAGCAAGGCACCTTCAGCGCGAGCCCGCGCCGCGCCATAGCGACGCAGCAGCGCCTGCAGACCGATGAGCACCCCGACGGTCAGGACCGTCGTGAACACGGCAATTCCGACCGTCAGCCACATGTCGTGCAGCACTTCGCCGCGCAGAGCCTCGATGCGGGTGTCTTCGTCCTGCATCATCCGATCGATCAGGCCGCGAACCTGGTCCATCCCGGCCGTTGCCCAATCGGTGCCAGCCACATCCGCATCGCCCGACGGGCCCGGCTGGCCTGTCTGCGCGATCGTCTGTTCCAGTCGCGACACCGCGCTGGCGGTCATCGCCTCGAGTGCATCGAGATCCTTCAGCCGAGGCGTTTGCTCGGTGCCGCCGTTGGTCGAAGCAAGCTCGCGAAGCCGCTCGATCTCCGCACGCCAGCCGCGCGTTGCACGCAGAAACGGCTCGAGATACGCACTCTGCCCCGTCAGCAGGTAGCCGCGCTGTCCCGATTCGGCAGTGGCGACCGTGGACTGGAACGCCGTGAGCGAGCGCTTGATCTCGTATGAGCGCGCGTACTGCTCGCTCGAGTCCATCGTCCCTGCCGTGTTGATGATCAGAAGACTCGCATTGACCAGCAGCAGAGCGATAGATACGAAAGTGATGGCAATCACCGACATCGGCACGAGCGCGGCCGGGCGGCGCGGCACGGGCGCTGCCGCCGCTGCGGCAATGTCAGTAGCTCGCGCGCCCGGATCGGTGTGCGCGTCGGAAATGGCGTTCGACGTAGACATCAAGCGAAGGGACGATCGCAGTGGGTCCCGTAGTAACGCCGACTCTGTGCCGGTGTTCCCTCTCTTTGCTGCGTGTGTGTGAATTCCTACACGCATCGCGCACTGCCGCTGCCACAGAAATGCGCACGCGGAACCTTCAAATCGAAGGAACGTTAATCGTCGCGAAGCCTGCAAGTGGACGTGCTGATGCGGTGCGTCGACTCGCAGTCACCAACTATGACGAGGAACAAACCGATGAAACTGTATTCACTCCTGATGATTGCCGCCGCCGGTCTGTCGGTCGCGGCTTGCAACAAGGCTGAGTCACCCGCCGAGGTTCAGCACGATGTTGCCGATGCGCGTGCGGACGCACAGCGCGACGTGGCCGACGCGCAGGCGGACACGCGCGAAAACATGGCCGATGCGCAGAAGGATGTTGCCGATGCGCAGGCGGATCGCGACCCCGGCGAGCTCGCCGATGCAGCGCAGGATGCGAGCGAGACAGCTGCCAAGGGCGACTATAAAGTAGCGGTTGCGCAGGCCGAGGCGACCCACAAGGTAGCCGTCGAGAAGTGCGAATCGCTGAGCGGCTCCGCCCAGAAGGACTGCAAGGACCGCGCGGACAGCGAACTTGATTATGCAAAGCGGCAGGCCGAGTTGCGCCGCGACGGAACGGGCTGAAAATAGCGGTCAAGACACCACGAGGAGCACTTGTTTA
This sequence comes from Povalibacter uvarum, assembly GCF_014202975.1. Classification (GTDB taxonomy): domain Bacteria; phylum Pseudomonadota; class Gammaproteobacteria; order Steroidobacterales; family Steroidobacteraceae; genus Steroidobacter; species Steroidobacter uvarum. The sequence goes on along the minus strand of NZ_JACHHZ010000004.1, from coordinate 42,386 downwards.
TGCGTAGCAAACTTGCGTCGGGTAAATCCAAGGCGGCCTTGCTGATCGCTGCCCTGCTGGGTACGTCGCTGATGGCGGCCTGCAGCTCGACCCCGAGCCAGCAGTCCACCGGCGAAGCGATCGACGACGGCGTCGTGACGGCGACGGTGAAGGCGAAGCTGATCGAAGATCCGGTGACGAAGGCTCATCAGATCAACGTCGATACGTTCAAGGGCAATGTGTCCCTGAGCGGCTTCGTCGAGTCCGAGCAGGCACGCGCCCGTGCACTGCAACTCGCCCGCGACGTCGATGGCGTCAAGAGCGTGAAGGACGGCATGCAGGTTCGCAAAGCGACCTCCTGACGCGCGACCGGCTCAGTGCCGGTCTTGAGGGGCGGACGGGGCGGCTGCTCATGCATCCGCCCCTTTTCTTTGCGGCGCCTTTTCTTTACGGATTGCGCCCCCGCGTATACTCCGCTGCGACGCCTGCCCAGACAGGTTCAATCGCCCACGCTCATCACCGGAGTCCGCCTATGAAGTCCAGTCCGAAGACGTCCGCTGCCGCGCTCGCCACAGCGGCCGCAATGCTTTTCGCTACCGCGCCGCTGACAGCCGTGCAGGCCGCGGACGAGGCACCGGTCAAATGTGAAGGCGGCAACGCATGCAAGGGCAAGTCGGAATGCGCGACCGCCACCAATGGCTGCGCAGGCCAGAACGGCTGCAAGGGCAAGGGCTACGTGATGCTGCCGAAGGCCGCATGCGAGAAGGCCCAGGCTGATAACAAGAAGGCCTGATACAGCGGATCGTTGCGAACAGCCATGGATCTTGCGCAGCTGCAACGCGCGTTCCAGCGTCATCTGCTCGATGCAGACGCAACGATCGCATCCGCAATCGCCTCATCCGAGCGCGTGCCCGCGGGCACGCGACTCGGCATCTACGCCGACGCGTATCGCCTGCGGCTCATCGATGCACTCGCGGCGAACTATCCTCGTTTGCAACAGTTGCTCGGCACGGAAGCGTTCGGTGAACTCGCGCAAACGTATTTGCGCGAGCACCCATCGAAGAATACATCGGTGCGCTGGTTCGGCGATCAGCTCGCGGGCCATCTCGTCGATCGCCATGGCGATCAACCTGCACTCGCCGAGCTCGCCGCGTGGGAATGGGCCATCGCGAATGCTTTCGACGCGGCCGACACACCGCCGCTCACCGAGGACGACCTGAGCCGGATCGAACCGGATCAGTGGCCGACGTTGCGGTTCCGCCTGCACTCCTCTGCCCGCTTGCTTTCGCTGTCGACCAACGCACCGGCGTTGTTCAAGACACTCTCTGTCGATGAGATACCGCCGGCGCCCGAAAGCAGCGATCGGCCGCACTCATGGCTGATCTGGCGCCAGGATCTCGCGCCGCACTATCGGCCTGTCGCCGAAGAAGAAAGCGCCCTGCTGCAACGACTCGTCGCCGGCGCCACGTTCGAAGCGCTGTGCGAACTGCTGTGCGAATGGCATGAAGCCGAAGATGTCCCCGCACGGGCCGCCATTGCGCTGAAAGGCTGGATCCGCGAGCAGCTGCTGATTCGCGCAGCCGACTGATCCCTACTCCGCGGGTTTATCGGCAAGCTTCGCCAGCAGCTTGTGAAGCGTCGCGCGTTCCGCCGATGTGAGATGGTCCGTGAATGCGGACTCGTGAGCCAGTACTGCGGGAATGGCTTCATCCATGAACTCCTGGCCGCGACGCGTGAGGTGCAACGCATAACTGCGCCGATCGTCGATGAGGCCACGCCGCTCGACGAGTTTGTCGCGTTCGAATCGATTGATGAACTCGCCCAGCGTTGCGCGCTCGATGCCGACGGCGCGCGCCAGTGCCACCTGGTTGATGCCGGGATTCGCGGAGATCAGGACCAGCAATCCGAGCTGGCCGGGCGTGATCTTCAGATGGGCGAGCTGTTCCTCGAAATGCGCGAACAGCCGCGTCTGCGCACGACGGATCTGGTAGCCGAGGAGCTGGTCCAGCACACCGCGCTTCGGCGCTTCGATGACCTTTGCGGCTTTCTTGGGCGCCGTGGCGCGTTTGGTTTTCGTCATGCGGCGAATCGTACGGAACGCCGCGTTTGAGCGTCCAGCGCTACGCGCCTATCCGGCCGGGAACGCCGCGTTGACACCCCCCGGGACCGAGGCTTACTGTAAGTACCCCTTACTACTTCGCCGCGTGCGACCGGCCTCCACGCCGATTTCGGCGTAGAGTTTTCCTTGAGGCCGCAACGAGGTTGCCGATGAACATGCCCGCCGAAAACATCGCCCGGCTGCGCGAGAGCTTCTACAAGCGCATTTCGAGCCGGCATCTGAAGCCCTTGTGGGAAGTGCTGCACTCCCTCGTGCCGGAGTGTCCGCAGCCCAAATGCGTCCCCGTCCTGTGGAAGTACGCCGACCTGCGCGGTCCGCTGCTCGAGGCGGGCGAGCTGATTTCGGCGAAGGAAGCCACTCGCCGCGTCCTCATCCTGGAAAACCCCGCATTCGCGGGCGAATCGAAGATCACGAACTCGCTTTACGCCGGTGTGCAGTTGCTGAATCCGGGGGAAGTCGCGCCCGCCCATCGTCACACCCAGTCGGCGCTGCGATTCGTGCTCGAAGGCGCAGGCGCCTTCACGGCGGTCGATGGTGAACGGGCCTACATGCAACCCGGCGATCTGATCCTCACGCCTTCGTGGACCTATCACGATCACGGCAGCGAAATCGCCGAGCCCGTGATGTGGCTGGACGGACTCGACATTCCGATCCTGCAACTCTTCGACGCCGGCTTCTGCGAAAACCTGGCGGAAGACCAGCAACAGCTCGCGCGCCCCGCCGGCGATGCGCTGGCGCGATATGGCGCCAACATGCTGCCGGTGGACTACAAGCCGAAGTCACTGACGTCGCCCGTGTTCGCTTATCCGTATGCGCGTTCACGCGAAGCGCTCGAGAAGCTGTCGAAGGGATCGCCGGTCGATGCGTGCCACGGGTTCAAGATGCGCTTCATCAATCCCGCGACGGGCGGGCATGCCATGCCGACGATCGCAACCTTCATGCAGTTGCTGCCGAAAGGCTTTCGCGGCAACGCGTACCGCAGCACGGACGCCACGGTCTTCGTAGGCGTCGAAGGCAAGGGGCGCAGCCGTGTAGGCGACCAGACCTTCGAATGGGGTCCTCGTGATATTTTTGTCGTGCCGAGCTGGATGCCCTGCACGCACGAAACCGACGAGACGTCGGTCCTGTTCAGCTACTCGGATCGCGTGGTGCAGGAGCAGCTGGGACTGTGGCGCGAATCGCGCCCCTGAAATCCGCAACGAACTCCGCAACGCTTCCGGACCCAGCATGTCGTACGTCTTTTCGCCGCCCGCGCAGCCCGCGGTCGAAATCAAAGGGCGCCCCGAGCGCTTTCCCGTCAACCGGATCTTCTGCGTGGGACGCAACTACGCCGCGCATGCGCGCGAGATGGGATCCGATCCCGATCGCGAGCCGCCGTTCTTTTTCATGAAGCCAGCCGGCGCGATCGTTGCGAACAACGCCACGATTCCCTATCCGCCCCGCACGTCGAATCTTCAGCATGAGATCGAGCTCGTCATCGCGGTGGGCAAAGGCGGCAGCAGGATTTCCGCCGGATCAGCTTTGCAGCACGTCTTCGGCTACGCCGTCGGCAACGATCTCACTCGACGCGACCTGCAGTTCGAGGCCCGCGACAAGGGGCGGCCGTGGGACACAGGCAAAGCGTTCGAGCGATCCGCACCGATCACCGCGATCCACCCTGCCGAAGGCAAGGGCTTCGACAAGGGCCGCATCTGGCTCAAGGTGAATGGCGAGACACGCCAGGAAGCCGATGTTTCGCAGCTGATCTGGAACGTGTCCGAGATCATCGCGGAGCTGTCGACGCTGTTCGAGCTTGCGCCGGGTGATCTGATCTACACCGGCACCCCCGCCGGCGTCAGCGCCCTCAAGTCCGGCGATCGCATCGAAGGCGGAATCGACGGCCTCGACACTCTCATCACGACGATTGCGTGACGCCATGAAGCTCTACACGTACTTTCGCAGCTCCGCCGCATTCCGCGTGCGGATCGCTCTCAATCTCAAGGGCGTGAGCTACGAGCCGGTTTCGAAGGCGTTCGCGAAGAAGGAGCACCGGGCGCCCGACTATCTCGCGGTGAATCCGCAGGGACTGATCCCGGCGCTCGACGACGACGGCGCCGTGCTCTCGCAGTCAGTGGCGATCATGGAATACCTCGACGAGAAATATCCGAAGCCCGCGTTTCTCCCGGCCGACCCTGCAAGCCGGGCGCGAGTGCGCTCGATGGCGCTCGCGATCGCCTGCGACATCCATCCACTGAACAATCTGCGCGTCCTGAACTACCTGCGTAAAGAACTCGCACAGAACGACGATGGCGTGAACAAGTGGTACCGCCACTGGGTTACGGAAGGTTTCCGGGGCCTCGAGGTCCAGGCGCAAGAGTTCTCAGCCTCGAAGCGCTATTGCTTCGGCGACGCTGTTTCGCTCGCTGATATCTGCCTCGTGCCGCAGATGTACAACGCGCGCCGCTTCGAAACGGATCTGACTGCGTTCCCGACGCTCGTCGCGATCAGCACGCATCTGGAATCGATCGAAGCTTTCGACAAGGCAAAGCCGGAAGCACAGCCTGACGCTGCCTGAGCACAAGGGTTCACACAGAAACCACAGAGTTCACAGAGGGCCGGAAAAGAACGCCGTCCGGACTTCGGATTTTTCCGAACTCCGTGATCTCCGTGAACTCCGTGTGAAATCTCTGTCTTGTCCGTTCGGGTCCGAAAACGGCTAGTTCAACCCAGGCGCAGCGCGTATCGTCCATCCCATGGACGATATTCAAGGTCTGGATCGCACGGCGCTCGACCGGGCGCGCGTCAGTCGTGACCCGCGCTTCGACGGCAAATTCTTCATCGCGGTGAAAACGACCGGCATCTACTGCCGGCCGATCTGCCCTGCACCGAGCCCGAAAGGCACGAACATCGTCTACTACGCGTCGGCGGCAGCCGCCGCGGAAGCTGGCTTCCGCCCGTGCTTGCGCTGCAGGCCCGAAGCCGCGCCAGGAACGCCCGCATGGCTCGGTACGTCCGCAGTGGTTCGCCGCGCGTTGCGCATGATCCAGGATGGTGAGCTGGATCGGATTTCCGTCGATGCACTGGCGGACAAGATCGGCATCGGGTCGCGCCACCTGCATCGCCTGTTCACGCAGCACGTCGGCGCTTCGCCGATCGCAGTCGCTCAAACCCGGCGCCTGCATTTCGCGAAGCGTCTTCTCGATGAGACGCAGCTCCCGATCACCCAGATTGCGCTCGCGGCCGGCTTCGGCAGCCTGCGACGCTTCAACGATGCGTTCCAGAAAACCTATCAGCGATCGCCGCGCGATCTTCGCCGGTCGCGGCGCCCAGCGTCCGCAGCGGACGGCAATGAAGTGATACTGAGGCTCGCCTATCGCCCGCCATACGACTGGCAGCACGTCCGTGACTTTCTCGCGACGCGTGCGATCCCGGGCGTCGAGCGAATCAACGACGACGGCTACGCGCGCACTGTCGCTACAGAAAACGGACACGCTACTGTGGCGGTCCGCGCTCTCGATGGCACCGACGCACTCGAACTGCGGGTGAGCGGAGCCGCACCAGCGGCGCTGTTCCAGATCTCCTCGACGGCGAGGCGGATGTTCGACCTCGCTGCCGATCCATCACGGATCGCGGCAACGTTCCGTGGCGATTCATTGCTCGCGCCTCTCGCGAAAGTCCGGCCCGGCTTGCGCATTCCCGGCGCCTGGGACCCGTTCGAATGCGCAGTGCGCGCTGTGCTCGGCCAGCAAGTCAGTGTTGCGGCCGCTCGTACGCTGGCCGCGCGACTTGTGAATCGGGTTGGAAGAAGAGTTTCCGACGAAGCGGAGCTGTCGCACCTGTTCCCGTCCCCCGCGGAACTCGCCGCCGCGAATCTCGATGGCCTCGGCATCACGGGTGCACGCATCAAGGCTTTGCATGCGTTGTCGCGCGCAGTCGCGGACGGACAGGTCGATTTCCAGCATCCCGCGGAAGAAGTGATTCGCGCGCTCACAGCGCTGCCCGGCTTCGGCGCCTGGACTGCGCAATACATCGCGCTGCGTGCGCTCGGCGAACCCGACGGCTTCCCGACAGGTGATCTCGTGCTACGCCGGCTGGCGTCGGACGACGAAACGCCGCTGTCGATTCGCGCGCTCGAAGCACGCGCTGAACACTGGAGGCCGTGGCGCGGCTACGCAGTGATGCACTTGTGGAAGGCGGCGGGGGAAAAGAAGCGATGAGCGATGAGCTGTGAGCGATGAGCCAGAGTCGGAGGACGCTTCTGGCTCACAGCTCACAGCTCGTAGCTCACAGCTCGATCATCCCTTCGCCAGCAACTTCTCGGTCGCCGCGAGCAGCACAGACAGCACCACGCCTTCAGCGGCCTGCGCAACCTCTGCGAGATCCGGAAAGCTCGGTGCAATCCGGATCGTCCGATCGTGCGGATCATTACCGAGCGGATGTGTCGCGCCCGCCGGCGTCAGCTCGACGCCTGCTTCCTTCGCGAGTTTCACGACCTGCTTCGCGCAGCCATCCATCACATCGAGCGTGATGAAGTAGCCGCCCTTCGGCTTCGTCCAAGACGCAACACCCGTGCTGCCGAGGTGTTCGCCGAACGTTTCGAGCACCTTGTCGAACTTGGGAGCCATGATTGCGCGGTGCTTGTCCATCAGCGTCGCGACGCCGTCGGCGTTCTTCAGCAGCCGCAGATGACGCAGCTGATTGACCTTGTCGCCGCCGATCGTGCGCTTCTCGATCCGCTTCAGGTACCAGCTCACGTTGCCCTTCGAGCTCGCAAATACGCCGACGCCGGCACCTGCGAACGTGACCTTCGACGTCGAGCCGAAGATGAACGCACGATTGGGGTTGCCGTTGCGCGCACAGGCTTCATCGATGTTCGCGATCTCGATGCGCTCCGCCGTCAGGTGATGCACTGCGTATGCGTTGTCCCAGAACAGGCGGAAGTCACGCGCGGCCGTCTTCATTTTCGCGAGGCGCTCGATCGTTTCGTTCGAGTAGACCGTGCCGGTGGGGTTGCTGTACTTCGGCACGCACCAGATGCCCTTGATCTGCGCATCGCCCGCGACGAGCTTCTCGACGACATCCATGTCCGGGCCGCCTTCGTTCAGCGGCACCGCGATCATCTCGATGCCGAACTCCTGGCAGATCGAAAAATGCCGGTCGTAGCCCGGCACCGGGCAGAGGAACGCGATGCGCGATTCCTTCGACCAGGGCCGCTCGCTGTCGCAGTTGCCCTTCAGCATCGAGAAGGCCACGGAGTCGTGCATCAGCGAGAGGCTCGCGTTCTCGCCGACGATCACGCGATCGGCAGTCACGCCGAACACCGTTGCGAGCAACGACCGTAGTTCCGGCAGGCCAGCCAGCTCACCGTAGTTGCGGCAATCGATGTTGCCGGCCATGAAATCGCCGTTGCCCGGCAGCGAGAGCAGCTGGTTGCACAGATCGAGCTGGGCCGACGAAGGTTTGCCGCGCGTGAGGTTCAGTTTCACGCCGCGCTTGGCGAATGCGTCATAACGCTGGCGGATCTGGGCGTGGTAGCTGCGTAGGTCGTCGGCACTCAGGGAAGGAAGCTGCGGCATGTCATCCTCGGACACTGGGGCGGGGCAAAAAACGGCCCGCATTATCCGGGCTCGGCCCCCACCGCGCCACCGTCAGATCGACGCCGCGGCCTCCCGCTTCCAGGCGCTCAACGTCCACAGAAAGCTGCCGAAGTCCTGGATCGCGAACAGAACGGCCAACTGCCAGGGGATCATGTTCATCAGCCACAACGCCGCCATGACGGGCGGAACCAGCGGGCGGTCCAGCAGGGACGCGAAGACGAAGCCCTGTGCGTTCAGCCGGCCGCTGACGATGTAGAGCATCCCAAGTCCGCCCACGAGCAGGCCGACCAGCCGCAGATAGTTCGCCGCCTGCTCCGACAGTGCCGGCAACCTGAGCAGCGCCGCCGCGGTCTCCGGCGCCAGAAAAAGAACCAGGCTCTCGACGAGAATCAGCCACCCGAAGACTTCGACCGTCTTCGCGGCACGTCCCTGTCCCTGTGCACTCAGCATGCGCTGCAGCATTTCGTTGAAGGAAGGCATGCGGGCTCCTGATGCGCCACAATTGCTGCTCCACGATGAGCGGGCCCGAAGTCCGCTGCAATGGATCGAAGGGACGAGCCGCTTCTCCGCCGGAGCCCATGAAATGACCGGATTCAGCCAACGCATCCGTCCGCATGTCGACGCCGAACTCGCCGCCGCGACAAAGGACGAGGCAGCGGGTCGACCGCACGATGCGTTCAGGCATCTCGAGCGCGCCCACGTTCTCGGCCAGGCATCGACGGCGCAACACGTCCGCGTGCACTGGGAGATGTTCCGTTGGGGATGGCGCCAGCGTGACCTTGGCGAATGTGCGGGGCAGTTGCTGCGGATCGCGGGTGCCGCGACCAAGACGGCCATCGGCCTCGTCCCCCATGGGAACACCGGCGGCGCGAACATCAGTCCCTTCAAACGCCTGCCGGTGTCGCCCGAGCTCGAACGAGTGATTCAGTCGGCCCGCACCGACCGATCCTGACAATGCTCTTCAGACTCCTGGCGGACGGTGTTCTCGTCGTCCATCTGGCCTTCGTCCTCTTCGTCGCGCTCGGTGGCTTCCTCGTTCTGCGCTGGCCATCCGTCGCATGGCTGCACGTGCCCGCTGCCTGCTGGGGCGCTTACATCGAGTTCAGCGGCCGCATCTGCCCGCTCACCCCACTTGAGAATTCTTTTCGCGAACGCGGTGGCGAGGCCGGCTACAGCGGCGGATTCATCGATCACTACATCACGGCGCTGATTTATCCAGAAGGACTGACGCGGACGGCGCAGATGATGATCGGCACCGCAGTCGTGGTGCTGAATGTCGGGCTTTACGCGTGGGCGTACTGGAAGAAGAGAGGCCAGCTAGCCGGCTAGCCACTAGCAGGTAGCCAGAGTTCAGAGAAGACCCATTCCTCTTCTGGCGAATGGCTAGCTGGCTAGTGGCTAGCCGGCTCGTTACGATCCCCTCATGAGTAACTCGCCCTCGATCCTCATCGTCGGTGCCGGCGCCATCGGTGCTCTCTACGGTTCCGCGCTTTCGCGTAGCGGTGCTCGTGTCGGCGTCGTCTGCCGTTCCGATTTCGAACAGGTGCAACGTGACGGCTATCGGATCGCGAGTAAGTTGCTCGGCGATCACGTGTTTCGTCCGCATGCCGTTCTGCGGGACGTCGCCGCGTGCGCGACGCCGCCCGACTATCTGATCCTGACGGTGAAGGTGCTGCCGGGCGTCGACCGGGCCGCGCTGATCCGCCCGGCGGTCGGACCCGGCACGGTGATCGTGCTGATCGAGAACGGCATCGACATCGAACCTGAGATCACAGCAGCGTTTCCCGACAATGAGCTGCTGAGCGCGCTCGCGTTCGTCATGGTGAGCCGCACCGCGAGCGGCGAGATTCATCACCAGTCGCTGGGGTCGCTCGCGATGGGCCGCTACCCGGCTGGCGCAACGCCTGCGGGTGAGCGACTGGTATCGCTGCTCAAGGCGGGCCAGATCGAGTGCCGGCTGACCGACAACGTCGTTGCCGCGCGCTGGCAGAAAGCGGTCTGGAACGCTGTGTTCAATCCGATTTCGATTCTGGGCGGCGTACTCGACACTGAAGCGATGCTGCGGACGGAAGCCGATCAGGCATTCATCCGCAAGGCGATGAACGAAGTCTGTGCAGTGGCCGCCGCTGACGGTCACCCGATGAATCCGAAGCTGGTTGACCGCATGATCGCGGACACGCGCGCGTTGCCCGGCTACAAGACGAGCATGGCGCTCGACTACGAGAACGGGCGGCCGATGGAGATCGAAGCGATCCTCGGTAACGTAGTGCGCGCGGGACAGAGACTCAATGTGCCGATTCCGGCACTCGAGTCGGTGTACGCCGTGGCGAAGATGGTGGAAGGCAAACGCGCGTGACGAGTGACGGACCGACGCTCGCAGACGCCGGCCCATCACTCGCCACTACCTCGACGAATCAGGATCGTCGCGATCCTGAAATCACATCAGCCCTGATCAGCCTTGCGGCTTGAGGGAGATGTTGTTCTTCACGCTCTTGACGCCGTTGATGCTGCGCGCCACTTCCGCAGCCTTGGCCTTTTCATCGGCCGTGGCAACGAAGCCGCTCAACTCCACGACGCCGCTGTTCACTTCCACGTTCACGTCAGAAGCGGTACCGAGACCCGCCTTGCCGGCGATCTCGCCCTTCACCTTCGCCGCGATGACCGTGTCATCGACTGCTTCGCCGGTGGAACGGTTCGGATCGCGGATCGACAGGTTGTTCTTCACCGACTTCACGCCTTCGACGTTCTTCGCGGTGGTTTCGGCTGCAGCCTTGGCTGTCGCGGAATCGACGAAGCCGTTCAATTGCACGACGCCGTCCTTCGTCTCGACGTTGATCTGACGGGCCTTGGTCTGATCGTTGCTGATCAGTGCGGACTTCACGCTGCCCGTGATGGTCGAATCGCTCTTGCCGGCATTGTCCGCGAGCACGCTCGCCGAGCCGAGTGCGAGACTGACGCCAAGCATCAACGCTGGAAATTTGCGCATACATGTCACCTTGCTGTGTACTGAATTGACGGCGATGTAATGCCGCCCTGCACAGCGAGGTTCCGGAAACGCGCGCGAGTTCATTCACCGCACGAATATTGCGGCGAGCGTGGGAACTTCGAGGGGAACTCGACCGTATGCGGATCGAGTCGGATTCAACCTACAGCGCCGCCTGTCAGCGCTGCGCGGCGATCACGCAGCGGGTGCTGCTTTCTTCTTTGCCTTCGGCGGCTGCTTGACCGCGTGCAGCACGTTGTCAGCGACGCGGGACATCCAGCCGCCGGAGTACAGCATCATCTTCAGTTGATGCAGCAACACCTGGCCGGGGCCCTCGACCGCGAGGCGGCAGTCTTCCTCGATCTTGCAGTTCTGCATTTCAAAGAGGCCCGAGCCTTCGATGATCAGCGTCGAATCCTTGAAGTGACACTCCGTGAACGACTTGTTGTCGAGCACGACCCGCTGACCGTTGAATGCCTTGCCGCGTACTGCCTTCATTTCGTAATTCTCGCCCGAAGGGGATCTTTTTGCCTGGGCGCGATCTTAGCAAAGGCGCGGCGAGTAACGCTCCCCGAGTCGCCTGACAAGGGAAGCGCTGACGGGGTCAGCTTCAATGGGTTAACTTGCCGGCGCGCCGTCAATCACCCGAGGTCGCTTATGTCGAGAGCTCCGACGATCCTTCTTGCCCTGCTGGCAAGCACCGGTGTCTGCCTGGCCGATGCGCCGCGGTCGCCCACGCCCAAGTCCGTGGATGGGCCGCTCAAGGTCAATGAGATCGCTACGGGCCTCAAATCCCCCTGGGGTTTGGCCCTACTGCCGGACGGGCGGATGCTCGTCACGGAGCGCGGCGGTCAACTCAGGATCGTCGCGAAGGACGGCAAGGTCTCGGCCCCGCTGGGCGGCGTCCCGGCGGTCGCGGCAAAGGGCCAGGGGGGCCTGCTGGATGTGACGCTGAGCCCCTCGTTCGCGACGGACAATCTCATCTACCTGTCTTACTCCGAGCCCGGCGAGGACGGCACCGCGGGGACGTCGGTCGCTCGCGCTCGCCTCGGCGACACGGCGATCGATTCGCTGCAGGTGATCTGGCGCCAGACGCCGAAGACCTCCGGTCCGAACCACTTCGGATCGCGTATCGTCTTCCGCAACGACGGCACGCTCTTCATCACGACCGGCGATCGCTTCACGGAACGTCCCAAGGTCCAGGACTTGTCGACCACCATCGGCAAGGTCGTCCGGATCAATGCGGACGGCAGCATTCCGGCTGACAATCCCTTCGTGAACCGCGGCGGCGCGCGCCCGGAGATCTGGTCGTACGGCCATCGCAATTCCCAGGCCGCAGCCCTGCGATCCGACGGCACGCTGTGGACGGTGGAGCATGGCGCGAAAGGCGGCGACGAACTGAATCATCCCGAAGCCGGCAAGAACTACGGCTGGCCCGTCATCACCTACGGTGTCGACTACTCCGGCGTGAAGATCGGCGAGGGCACCGAGAAAGCCGGGATGGAGCAACCGGTCTACTACTGGGATCCCGTGATCGCCCCGTCAGGTGCCGCGTTCTACAGCGGCAAAGCGTTCCCGCAGTGGGAAGGTCAGCTGTTCGTGGGCTCGATGAATCCGGGCGGACTCGTGCGACTCGAGCTCGTCGACGGCAAGGTCGCGAGCGAAACGCGCTACCTGGGCGAACGCAACGAACGCATTCGCGACGTCCAGGTCGGCGCCGACGGCTACTTCTACCTGATCACGGACAATCCGACGGCGGGGAAGCTGCTGCAGGTGGTGCCGAAGTAGCAGCCGCCTGGTGCAGTCTTCAGAAAAACAAAAGGTAGGAAGACCACGCTCTTCCTACCCCAGTTGCAAGAGATAGCTCCGGACTTTTCTGGGCGGGCCTGGCCGCATGCGGCCGGCTTCGCTTCTTGTTGCGATCCAAGGCTCATCGGCAGCCTTGAGGATTTCTCCGGTTACCTCTGACTCAATCACCCCTGAGCTCACTTGCCCTTCTTCGGTCGAGCGCGCGTTTTGTTCTTGGCACTCTTTTTGGCAACGACAGCGGATCGTTTTCGTCCTGCCGTCTTTGCCTTGGCCTTCGCTTTCACCGACCGGCCACGGACTGTACTCGCTTTGCTGGTGGAACGCTTAGTGGTTTTTTTACCGCTTTTTTTGGCGACCCGTTTTGGGGCAGCCGTTGACTTCTTCTCGGCCGGCTTCGCTTTTGCAGCCGGTTTTTTCGCTGCCGGCTTCTTCGCCGCCGCTTTCTTTCGCGGTGGCGGCGCTTCAGCTTCGACTGCCAGCTCCATCTGCGGATGCGCAGCGGCTTGCGCGAGATCGTTCTTCAGGACGTGCACAGCGAAGGCTGCTCCGTGCGCGTCGACGAACTGCGCGATCCAGTCGCCGCCCGGAACTTCCATCGGACCGTTGATCAGCGTGCCGCCGGCCTTCTTCGCGACCTGCGCGACCTTGTCCAGGTCTTTCCCGCGGATGTAACCGAGCCACGCGGAAGGCCCCGGCATGGCGGCAGGCTTGTCGAAGGCGCCGCCCAGGTCGCGGCCGTTGCGGCTGAAGACGTAGTAGAACCCGAGCGGTCCCATGTCATGGGCAGCGCTGCGTTCCCAGCCAAACAACGTGCAGTAGAAATCGAGCGCAGCCTTCGCATCGGTGCTCGCGAGCTCCATCCACGAGAACTGACCGCGCCTTGGATCCTTCTCGCGCTGATGCGGCGGCGGCGATGCATAGACCGCGAACGTCGCACCCTGAGGATCGCTCAGGATCGCGTAACGCGCGCCGTTGGGAATGTCGGTCGGCTCTTTGGTGACCGTCGCGCCCAACTCCGTTGCCTGGGCTACGGTCGCATCGACATCCGCAGTCCCGATGTAGTGAATCCACTGCGGCTCATCGCCCTCGCTCGCGACAGTTGCCGCGATCGGTTCACCGCCGCCGGAGAGCAGCGTGTAGGAAGTATCCCGTTCCCAAGGCTGCGCTTTCCAGCCCACCACGCGTTGATAGAACGCATGCGATTCGCCTGCATTGGGTGTCTTCAGCTCATGCCAGACGAAGCGTCCGCGCAGCGATTGATCGGCCATACCGTTTCCCCTTCGAAAAAATGGCAGTGGAGGTCGCCTTGCTTGAGCGGCCGAGCATACTCCCGGCCCGCTCGCAAAGTTAAGTCACGCCGCTAGCGGAAAATCTGCACCAGACAGCGATGGCTCCTTTGGCCTATCGACCGTGGGCGTCGCCGGCACTGACACTGGCCTCGCACACCATTCCAACAATGACCGAGGTGTCCGATGACCCAGTCGTGCAGCGCCGCCGAGGTGACCGCCGTCGTGAGCGGACTCGAAGGCCACCAGGACTTTCTGCTCGCAGCTCAGAGCTTCTACGCACAGGACATCGTCTGGGTTGCACCGGCGAGGGGAATCCGTGTCGTCGGCCGTGAAGCGGTCATCGCTCATCAGCAACGGGAAGCCGCGAGCATGTGGAATCCCGAGTTCACGTTCCTCCGCCGCAGCAACAACGAGCGGCAGATCATCGATGAGTTCGCCGTGCGCTTCGTCTGCACCGGAAACACGATCGACTCCGCCCCGGTTCGCAACGGCGACCTCGTCGAACTGAAGCGACTGCGGATCCTGGAAGTCCAGAGCGGGCGCGTGGTCCACGAGACGTGCATTGAGAACTGGACGGTGCTGGAAACGGTGGAGTGAGAGGAGCCAGCTAGCTTGCTAGCCGGCTAGCCGGCTGACCTCCCCCCTTTCGTCATGGCTCCCCGCCTCCCCGCCTCCTGGCTCCTCCGGCTGATGTGGCAGCCCCGACCGATCCCGAGAATGGCGTCATCGGCTGCTGTTCACTTATTTCTTTCATCCCGGAGTTTTCATGAAGAAGCGAATCATCTGCGGCTCTGCCGCCATCCTCCTGACCGGCCTGAGTGCCGCGATGTTCTCGGCGGCTGCGTCCCGCTCCCATGAGCAGGCCGCGCCTGCCATCGAGACGCCGCGCCAGGTCATTGAAACCGTCGTGGTCGAGCGCGGGCGTTACCTCGCCCGCACCGCCGGCTGCAACGATTGCCACACGCCCGGCTATGCCGGGTCGGGCGGCGCGGTTCCCGAGACCAACTGGCTCGTGGGTGACTCGATCGGCTGGCAGGGCGCCTGGGGCACGACCTATCCGATCAATCTGCGCCTGTTCATGCAGCAGCTCACGCCGGAACAATGGCTGATCGTGGCGCGCAAGCCGGCCCGTCCGCCGATGCCCTGGTTCGCGCTCCGTGACATGACCGACCAGGACCTCCTGGCGATCTATCACTACGTCCGCTCGCTCGGCCCCGCCGGCGAAGCTGCTCCGTCCTACCTGCCGCCCGGCGAAGTCTCCGCGACGCCCGTGGTCAAGTTTCCCGGCTGATGGGCGATCCAAAGATGTTCATCAAGAATCTGATCCTGGTCGGCGCCGCCGGCCTGATGGCTTCGCAGGTCTCCGTGTCGGTGGCACCCCTGAGCCAGGGGACGCCTGTCCGTCTGCAGGCCTCGTCCATCGAAGGCGGCTGGCACAGCGGCCGCATGCATCTCGACGACCAGAAGTGCTGGATGGTGAAGCTCGACAAGCCCACCCGCGACAACTACACGATGCTCGCGCTGATCGTCGTCACGCAGTTGCAGACCAGCAAGGGCGGGACATGGACGCCGGTCGCGCTCGGCCCGGTTTTGAAGGCTCAGCCCGCCGTCTGCAGCGAGTACGCCGCGGACTGACGCTTCGCGCGATATTCCGCAAAAGTTTGCGATGAGGTACAACAGCAGCCTCACAAGGGGCCGCGCAAGAGCGTGATCGACCAATAATGAACCCAGACTGCCCGTCCGTTTCCCGCCGCACCGTCGTCGGATACCTAGCGACAGTCCTGCTGTCGGTCGCAGCGCCTCCTGCGATCGCCGCCGAACCGGGGGATGGTCCGGTCCAGATCTGGTTCATTCGCCACGCCGAGAGCGAGCTCAACGTCGACACGATCGCTCATGATGCGCGCGACGAAGGCGTGACCTACCCCCTCACGCGAACCGGCGTACTGCAGGCAACCGCGCTCGCGGAAGCCACGGCGAATGTGCCGGTCACGACGATCTACACCAGCACCCGGATTCGCGCGATCCAGACGGCGGACGCACTCGCGTTCAAACATGGACTGAACGTCAAGCTCGCTCCTGAAGCCGCCGAGATCGACCTCGGCATTCCGCTCGATTCACCGGACTGGCGCCAGCTCTATCGCGGCCTGGCGACTCGCTGGGTGATCGACAAGGATCTCGCGGCCCGGATCGGCGAAGGCGAGAGCTTCGCCGACGTGCAGCGGCGCTTCCTGCCTTTCGTGCGCGAACTGATGAACCGGCATGCCGATGACACCGGCGTCGTCGTCGTCGTTTCGCACGGCGCCACGCTCGGATTGCTCGTGCCCGTCCTGGCCCCCAACGTGCCGGGGGACCTTTCCCTGCGCCGCCCGCTCTCGAATACCAGCATCATCAAGACCGAGCTGCGCGACGGCAAACTCTTCTGCATCGAGTGGGCCGGCCTCGCGAGCGGCGAGTTCGGCGAATAACGCCGCGGGCTGACCGCCCGCCGACTCCACCGTACAATCCCTCTCAAGCGAGCGCAGGACCACTGACGCTCCACCGGACACGGGGGATGAATGGCCAAGTTGTTCTGGATCGCTGTTGCGCTCATCGGCGCATTCGCCGTCGGCGGCATTGCCCTGCATCGGGGTGAGACCATCAATGCGATGTGGATCGTGGTCGCGGCGGTCTGCGTCTACGCCATCGGCTACCGCTTCTACAGCGCATGGGTCGCGGCGAAAGTCCTCTGCGTGGACGCGAACCGCGCCACTCCCGCGATCCGGCTCAACAACGGACGCGACTTCGTCCCGACGCATCGCTGGATCGTGTTCGGCCATCACTTCGCGGCCATTGCGGGGCCCGGGCCTCTGATCGGTCCGACTCTGGCCGCGCAATTTGGTTATCTCCCAGGCACGTTGTGGATCCTCGTCGGCGCCGTGCTCGGCGGCTGCGTCCAGGACATGACGATCCTGTTCCTGTCCACGCGTCGCAACGGTCGCAGTCTGGGCCAGATGGCGCGCGACGAGCTCGGCCCGATCGGCGGTTACGCCGCGATCATCGGGACGCTCGTGATCATGGTCATCCTGATCGCGGTGCTCGGACTCGTCGTCGTCAACGCGATGAAGCACAGCCCCTGGGCCACCTCCACCGTGTTCGCGACGATTCCGATCGCGGTCCTCGTCGGTCTCTACCTGCGCAACATCCGCCCAGGCCGTGTGCTCGAAGGCTCTGTCATCGGCGTCGCTCTGCTGCTCGCCGCAGTGGTGGGCGGCGGCCTGCTGAATGAACACGAGACGCTGCGGGCCTACTTCGATCTGGACGGCAAGGCTCTCGCGGCATTCGTCATCGGGTACGGCTTCATCGCCGCTGTCCTGCCTGTGTGGCTGCTGCTTGCGCCCCGAGACTATCTCTCGACGTTCCTCAAGCTGGGCACCGTCCTGCTGCTCGCATTCGCGGTCATCCTGATGCGGCCCGACCTGAAGATGCCGGCTGTCACTCAATTCATCGACGGCACGGGTCCGATCTTCGGCGGTTCGCTCTTCCCGTTCGTGTTCATCACCGTCGCGTGCGGCGCGATCTCCGGTTTCCATGCGCTCGTCTCGAGCGGCACGACGCCGAAGCTGATCGGCAACGAGACCGATGTCCGGCTGATCGGCTACGGCAGCATGATGCTCGAGTCCTGCGTGGCGATCATGGCGATGATCGCTGCCACGCTGCTCGATCCCGGCGTCTACTTCGCGATCAACAGCGCGCCCGGCGTTGTCGGCGCGACGGCGGAAGCCGCTGTCACTACGATCAGCAGCTGGGGATTCCCCGTAACCGTCGAGCAGATGCATGCACTCGCCGCCGAGATGGGCGAGTCGACGCTGTTCGCTCGCACTGGCGGCGCGCCGTCGCTCGCAGTCGGCATGGCCAGCATCTTCTCGTCCGCGTTCGGGCAGAGCATGCTCGCGCTCTGGTATCACTTCGCGATCATGTTCGAGGCCGTGTTCATCCTCACGACGCTCGATGCAGGCACGCGCGTCGGCCGCTTCATGGTCCAGGACGTCCTCGGTCACTTCTCGAAGCGGCTCGGCGAGACATCGTCCTATCCGTCGATCCTGCTGTCCAGCGGCCTCGTCGTCGCCGGATGGGGCTACTTCCTCTACATCGGCGTCGTCGATCCGAACGGCGGCATCAACATTCTCTGGCCGCTGTTCGGCATCGCGAATCAGCTGCTCGCCGGCATCGCGCTGTGTGTCGCGACCGGCATCCTCATCAAGCAGGGCCAGATGCGATATGCGTGGGTGACGGGCGTGCCGTTGCTCTGGCTCGCCATCATCACGACGACGGCGACGTGGGAAAAGATCGTCTCCAGCGATCCGCGCATCGGCTTCCTCGCCTCGGCGGATTCGCTCGCCGGCAAACTTGCGTCGGGCGCGCTCTCTCCTGAACAAGCCGCCGTCGCACCGCAGCTCATCTTCAATCAGCGGCTGGATGCGGTGCTCGCGATCGTACTGACGCTGATCCTGTGGATCGTGATCGCCGACACGTTGCGAGTAGCACGGCGCGTGAAGCTGGGCTTGCCCGTGCTGCCGACCTCGGAAGCGCCCGCTACACCCGCGGAGGCACGCGCATGAGCGCGCTCGTCAGATCGTTCTGGGATTTCGTCCGCGAGCTCGCGACAGACAATGCGTATGAGCGCTATCTCACCCATCATCGCGAAGCGCATGCGAACGTCGCGCCGCTGACGCGGCGCGCGTTCTATCTGAAGGAACAGCAGCGGAAGTGGAGCGGAGTCCAGCGCTGCTGCTGACCCATCACACGACTATGCCCTGCTTCACCACCGGCAGGGTACGCAGACGCTTCTTGTTCGCTGCGTAGATTGCGTTGCAGATCGCCGGCGCGACGAGCGCAACCACCGGCTCACCCATACCGCCGGGCTTCTCGTTACTCTCGAGCAGATAGACTTCGACGGCAGGCACCTCGTTGATCCGCATCAACCGGTAGTCGTTGAAGTTCTGTTCGGCGACCTTGCCGCCGGCAATGTTGATGTCGTCGTAGAGCGCCGCGGTCAGTCCGAAGATGATGCTGCCTTCGGCCTGGGCGCGCACGATGTCCGGGTTCACCATCTGACCGCAATCGATCGCGCACACGATCTTGTGAACCTGCAGCTTGTTGCCGGCCATGGAGACCTCGGCAACCATCGCCAGGTAAGTGTCGTAGCCTGACATCAGCGCGATGCCCTGATGGCGGCCTTCAGCGACACGACCCCACTGCGCCTTCTTCGCGGTGGCGTCGAGCACTGCCTGCCAGCGCGGCTGCTTCTCCAGCAGGTCATGCCGGAACTGATAGGGATCCTTCCCTGCTGCAACAGCGACTTCATCCATGAAGCTTTCCACTGTGAAGCAGTTCAGCGCGTGGCTGACCGAGCGCCAGTAGCCGACGTCGATACCGATCTCGTGCTGGACGTAATCGACGCGCACATTCGCCGCGGCGTACGGATAGTTGTGAGCCGCTTCGATGGCGAAAGGATCGACGATGTCCTTCACCACCGCGGGAGCCCAGCGCGAAGTGATCGACGGTGCGACGAGCTGCAGCTTGAACGTCGTGAGATTACCCTGCGAATCGAGGGCTGCCGAACATGAGTTGCGGGCGGGCGGCCGATATTTGTCGTGCGTCGTGTCGTCTTCACGCGTCCACAACAGCTTGACGGGCTTGCCCGCTGCCTTCGCGCATTCGACAGCCGGCGGAATGAAGTCCACATCGAGACGACGTCCGAAGCCGCCGCCAAGGAAAGTCGTATGCACGAGTACTTTCTCTGGCGGCAAACCCGCGGTCTGAGCCGCGACGGCTTGCGCCAACTGCTGAACCTGCGTCGGCGCGTAGACATGGCAATTGCCGTCCTTGAACTCGACTGTGCAGTTCTGCGGCTCGAGGGTCGCGTGAGCCAGCATCGGCAATTCGTACACCGCGTCGACGCGCTTCACGGCGCCGCGCAACCCCATCTGCGCATCGCCTTCGTTACGAACTTCCTTTCCCTGGCCCGCCGCGGCGGTCTTGAGACCCGCATAGATAGCCGCGTTGCTGAGCTTCGCGTTGGGTCCGGATTTCCACTTGATCGCAACGGCGTCGCGGGCGGTCTTCGCCTGCCACCAGGAGTCGGCGATGACAGCGACACCCGCGGACGTCTGCACGACGTGCTTCACGCCGGGCAGGGTCTTCGCTTTCTCGGCATCGAAGCTCTCGACCGTGGCGCCCAACTCCGGAGCCTGGGCAAGTGCCGCGTACAGCATCTCGGGCAGTCGCACGTCGATACCGAACTGCGCTGAGCCATCGACCTTGGAAGGTGTATCGAGCCGCTTCTGCGGCTTGCCGATGAACCGATACTGGTCCTTCGCGATCGGCGTGATCGTCTCGGGCTTCGGCAGTGCCGCTGCCGCCTCGGCGAGTTCTCCGAAGGAAGCGCGGCGCGAGGTGAAGACGACGTATCCGTCGGCGACACTGCATCGCGACGCCGGGACTCCCCAGTTGCTTGCAGCAACGGTAGCCAAGCGCGTGCGCGCTTCGGCACCAGCCATTCGCAGCTTTTCCCAGGCGTCACGCACGCTCGTGCTGCCGCCGGTGACTTGCGCACCGAGCAGACTGTTGACGTACGCGGCGCCGGGCGGCGCGAACTCGATGCGAATGCTTTCCGGACTCACGCCGAGCTCTTCAGCGATCAGGGTCGGCAATGCCGTGTAGACGCCCTGTCCCATTTCCGACCGATCGCACAGCACGGTGATGGCGCCGTCCGTGCCGATACGCAGCCACGCATTGGCTTCGATGATCTTGGCGGGGCCTGCATTCTTCGCAGCGTTCTCGGTCTTGCTGCAGCCCGGCAAATACATCGCGATGACGAGGCCGCCGGATGCAGCGGCAATCGACTTCAGGAAGTTCCGACGCGA
Source organism: Povalibacter uvarum (assembly GCF_014202975.1). Classification (GTDB taxonomy): domain Bacteria; phylum Pseudomonadota; class Gammaproteobacteria; order Steroidobacterales; family Steroidobacteraceae; genus Steroidobacter; species Steroidobacter uvarum. The sequence continues at coordinate 21,726 of NZ_JACHHZ010000004.1, read as the reverse complement.
GGCATCGGTGCCCTTCTGATCGCGGCTCTCTCCGAGCGGATCGATTTGCGGATTGAGCATGATCAGCCCTCCCCGCCGAATTCAGCCGCGCGGTGGATCGCCTTGCGGATGCGCACATACGTGCCGCATCGGCAGATATTGCCCGCCATCGCTGTGTCGATGTCGGCGTCGCTGGGCTTCGGCGTTTTCGCGAGCAGCGCCGCCGCGGACATGATCTGGCCCGACTGACAGTAGCCGCACTGCGGCACATCGAGCTCCATCCATGCCTTCTGCACGGGATGACTGCGATCCGCTGACAGGCCTTCGATCGTCGTGACAGTCTTTCCGGCGACTGCACTCACCGGGGTGATGCAGGCGCGCGTTGCAGCACCATCGATATGCACGGTGCACGCGCCGCACAGCGCCATACCGCAGCCGTACTTGGTGCCCGTCATGCCTAGCGTGTCTCGCAGCACCCAGAGCAGCGGCGTGTCGTCGGCGACATCCACGTCGTGCGCGGTGCCATTGATCGTCAGCTTGATCATCGAGGCGTCCCCCTTCTTTGCGTATGCCGTCTTTGCGTGCTGGAACAGGCGTTCCGCGTTTTGCTGCCGAATATACGCCGCGTCCGCCGGACATCCGCCGGTCGGTGGCAAATACGGATGAAACGGACCCCGAGAGGGGGATCAGGGCCTTTCCCCGATCGGTCACCCAGTTGTGACGCCCTGCAACAATACGCAACAGAAGTAATTGACAGAACAGATATAAATGCTATGTTGCATCGCAAAATGACGCGTAGCAACAAAGGAGGAAATATGGAAATCATCTACTTGGCGTTCTTGATTGGCACCGCGGCCATGACGCTGATGATTGCGCTCGACAGCCATAGCTGATCGACCTACTCGCCCGCGAGGACCCGCCGTACCGGCTGGTTCTTGCGGGACGCGGCGACCGAGTTCTTCGAGCCGCTTTTCTCTCTCCGATTTCTCTCTTCGCTTCCCTTCCATCGCCTGGCGCGCTCGTCGCTCTCTCCCGACAGTGAGTGTCGAGAAGTTTGACACTCCAGACCTCGCTGTGTATTTACGATTTGGCGACCAACGCTGGTCGCAATCGAGTTCATGCACAGGAGGGTCTCGTCATGGCGTTGTGGAAAGATCAGTACGGCCGGGAGCAGAGCGGCCCGGACCCGACCAGTGCAGCGAAAGAGCCTGAAAAAGCCGTGTCGACGCTGGCTGCGGTCTCTCAGCCCGCTCCCGCCCCGCAGTCGCGCAGCGACGCAGGCGGGAAGGAATCCGTCATCGCCGCCGGCCTGACGATCGAAGGCAAGATCGAAGGCAACGGTCACGTTCGCATCGCCGGCAACTTCAAGGGCGATGTTCATGTCCAGGGCAATCTCACCATCGAACAGGGCGCTCACCTGACTGGCGGCGTGCGCGCGAACACGGTCATCGTCGGCGGCGAACTGGAAGGCAACATCGATGCGGCCTCGCGCGTCGAGCTGTTGCAGACCGGCGTCCTGAACGGTGATCTGAAAGCCGGCTCGCTGACCGTGGCCGCGGGTTCGCGGATGCGCGGCCGCGCCGAGTTCGGTTGGGACGACAAGAAGCCCTGAGGCCGAGTCGCTCTAGTCGAACATGAATAGCCGCGTCGCGGCACCCGGGAAGACGAGGATCTGTCCGCACTGCAAGGCGACGATCCTCGAGAGCGCCGCCATCTGCCCGGGATGCCAGCATCACCTGCGATTCGATCCGAAGGCGATCGTCGAACGTCGGGCGCAACCGACGTTCTCGGCGCTGCGGGTCGAGGGCTCTTTCCGCAATCCGGAGAGCGCCGAGGCGTGGGAGTATTCGGTCGTAGTCTCGATCCGTAACGACCGGGGCGAAGAAGTCGCCCGCAAGGTCATCGGCGTGGGCGCACTGGGAACGAACGAAAGTCGCACTGTTACGTTGTCCGTCGATGTCTTTGCGCCTCGCAGCACGAAGTAGTCAAACGGAACGAAGAAGAAAATCGTTCAGGGATGAAATGCGCTTCGGCGCCGGGAACACATGCCACAACTTTATCTGGTCCGGCACGCCCGACCCTCCGCGGCCTGGGGCCAGGACCCTGATCCTGGGATCGATCCCGCGGGGCTCGAACAATCGCGTACCACGGCGAGCGAACTGGCCGCATCGCTCGCGCCGCTGACGATCCTGTCGAGCCCGTTGCGGCGCTGCCGCGAAACGGCACAGCCACTCGAACAGATGTGGCAACGCTCCGCGCGTGTGTTCACGCCCGTCGCGGAAATTCCATCGCCGCCGCTGGATGCGAATGCAAAGCGCGAATGGCTGACCACGGGCATGCAGGGGACGTGGTCGCAACTGCAGGCATCTTCGCCGCCTGGTTCGCCCGACTACCTCGAATGGCGGCAATCGCTGCTCGATTCGCTTTCCGCGATCGACTCGGATTGCGTCATCTACACCCATTTCATCGCTATCAACGTCGTCGCAGCCGCGGCACGCGGTTCGGACAAAGTCATCTGCTTCCGTCCCGACCACGCGTCCGTCACGCTCGTCGAAACGCACGGCAACGAAATCCGCCTCGTCGCGCTCGGGCGCGAAGCCGAAACATCCGTTCTGACACGCTGAGCGTCTGAAGCCGCATCGCGGGCCAGCCTGCCCGCGAAGCGTCGCGCTCTATAATCCGCCCCCCCACAACCACACAGCGGACTCCCATGAACATGTCGATGTACCAAGCTTCCGTCCCGATGTTCATTCATACATTGAAGAACCTCCGGGCGATCCTGGAGAAGGGCCTGGCGTACGCCGAAGCGCGCAAATTCGATCCGAACATCCTCGCGGGCAGCCGCCTGTTCCCCGACATGCTGCCGTTCTCGCGCCAGATCCAGATCGCCTCCGATGCGGCGAAAGGTGCGGCCGCACGCCTCGCGGGCATCGATCCGCCGAAGTTCGAAGACACTGAAACGACGCTGCCGGAACTGATCGCGCGGATCGACAAAACGCTCGACTTCCTGAAGTCGGTGCAGCCGGCGCAGATCGACGGATCGGAGGAACGGGAAATCACCATCAAGACGCCACGCCAGGAATTCAAATTCACCGGTGCCGTCTTCCTGCGCCATTGGGCGATTCCGAATTTCTTCTTCCACGTGACGACGGCTTACAACCTGCTTCGTCACGCCGGCGTGGAAATCGGCAAAGCGGATTATCTCGGCCGCGTCTGATCCGTCATCCCCGCGAAAGCGGGGATCCATCTCTCTCTAACGGCGACTGCGTTTTGCGGTCGCCGCTTTGCGCGCCGCTCCGCGTCGTCCCGAAGCAGTTGCCGCCGCCCCTTCCGTCACGGCGACATCGAATCCCTGAATGCATTTCCGCAGCAGCGACTGCAGCTGATCGGTCTCGCTCGCCTTGAGCGCTGACAGCAGCCGAGCCCACACGGCGTCGCCCACTCCCTTCGCCCGCTGCAGTCTGCGCTGCCCTTCGTCACTCAGGTGCCAGCTATCGGCTCGCGAATTTCCCGGGTGGGGCTCGCGCTTCACGTCCCCGTCGCTCTCGAGCCGGCGCAGGATCGTGTTCATCGTCTGCGCCGTGACGAAGCAGCGCCGCGCGATTTCCGCGCCCGCGATCCCCGGTTCCGATTCGAGCGTATAGAGCACCGAAAGGTGCGTGAACGACATGTCGATCCGTTCGCGCCGCAGGGATTCCTCCAGGGCCTGTCGCAGGACATGCCCCAGACTTCTCAGCAAATACGGCACCGCCCGCTCAGGAGGCAGGTCGCCCAGGCTCAATCCACGGATCTTTGCATTTCGTTGTGACATCACGCGTGGCGCATTATCAGCTTGCTGATACGATATCAGCAAGCTGATATTCCCCGCCGCTACCCGTTCACACTCCCCGCAGGCCCAGGATGAGTTTCCCCGACATCTCGCAACGTTCACCGCAGGTCCGTCGCGGGCGCAGCGCGCTTGCCGTCGCCGGCCTCCTCGTTCTCGCCGGCTGCGGATCACGCGAAGCTGCATCGCCAACCGCTCCGGTCGCACTGACCGTCACGACGACCACGCTGGAGACAGCGAAGCTCGCCCGAAGCATCGTGGCGAACGGCACGGTATTTCCGTGGCAGGACGTGATCATCGGCGCCGAGGTCGGCGGCTATCGCGTCGCGGCTGTGAATATCGATGTGGGTGATCGCGTGCGCAAAGGTCAGGAACTCGTGCGGCTCGCCGATGATCTCCTCGCCGCCGATGTGACTTCGAAGCGGGCGAACGTGCAGCAGGCTCAGGCCACGCTCGAGAATGCCGCCGCGGCATTGCGTCGTTCAGAACCGCTCGCGAGTTCGGGGGTTCTCTCGGCTTCGGATCTCGACAAGCTGCGCAGCGAAGAAATTGCAGCGCGTGCCCGCGTTGAAGTGGCGAAAGCGGAACTCGAAGCCGCCGAGCTCCGCTTGCGCTACACGCGTGTGACGGCGCCGGATGACGGTGTCATCTCGTCGCGCACCGTCACCGTCGGTCAGGTGGCACAGACTGGAACGGAGATGCTGCGCATGGTCCGTAATGGCCGGATCGAATGGCGCGCGGAGATTCCAGAGTCACGCATGCGCGAAGTCAAAGTCGGCCAGGCAGTCGATCTCACCACTGCCGATGGCGCCATCATCAAGGGCAAGGTGCGCACTGTCGCTCCCACGATCGAAAGCGCCACCCGCGCCGGCCTGGTATATGTCGACATTCCAGTCGGCAGCGCACGGCCCGGCATGTTCGCGCGAGGGGAAATCGTCCTCGCTCACAGCGACAGCAACATGGTTCCTGTCGCCAGCGTGGTGATCGAGGACGGCTACAGCTACGTCTTCGTTCTTGGCGCCGATGGCCACACGGTGCAGCGCCGGCGTATTGAAACCGGAATCGTCGACGGCAATCTCATCGAGATCGTGAGCGGCGTGAATCCCGGTGAGCGCGTCGTCGACAAGGGCGCGGGATTCCTCAAGGACGGCGATCGGGTCGACGTCGCGCTGGCCGACGCGGAACGTCCGTCATGAACTTCGTCACCTGGTCGATCCGCAATCCGATCGCCGTCATCGTCCTGTTCGTCGCGCTGACGGCCGCGGGCCTGCTCAGCTTTCCCAAGCTTGGTATCCAGGATCAGCCGGACATCGAACTGCCCGCCGTCATCGTGACGGTGCCCTATCCGGGCGTACCGCCTTCGCAGCTCGAATCCGAAGTCACGCGAAAGATCGAGGATGCCGTCTCCGCCGTCACCGGCATCGAGCACATCTCATCGACAGTGAACGAAGGCACGTCGACGACGATCGTGTCCTTCCAGTTCGAACGCAGCCTGAGCGAAGCCGTCGACGATATCCGCGATGCCGTGACGCGCATCCGCTCTGACCTGCCGCCCGATGCCCGGGAGCCGATCGTTTCCCGTGTCACCACGGCGGGCCGTCCAGTAGTGACGTTCAGCGTCGAGGCCTCGAACATGACCGACACGGAGCTGTCGTGGTTCGTCGATCTCACCGTGATGCGTGAACTGACTTCCGTGAAGGGCGTCGGCAGCGTGCGGCGCGTCGGTGGCGTTTCGCGCGAGATTCGTGTTTCGCTCGACCCCGATCGAATGGCGGCACTTGGCGCCACGGCGCGCGACGTGTCGCGTCAGCTGCGCGTCATCCAGGCCGAATATCCCGGCGGCGAAGGCCGCGTGGGCGGTCTCGAACAAAGCGTTCGCACCACCGGCACGCTCGCGTCCGCGCAAGAACTCGCCGCGCTGCCGATTGCGCTCGCCGATGGTCGAACCGTTCGGCTCGACACGATAGCCGATGTGCGCGATCAAGCGGCCGAACGCCGTCAGCTTGCCATGCTCGATGGGAAGACCGTCATCGGCTTCGAAGTCGTGCGCGCGTGGGGCGCCAGTGCGATCGATGTAGCGGACGGTACTCGCGAAGCAGTCGCACACCTCAGCAAGACGCACCCGAACGTTCAGTTCCGTGAAGTCAGCTCGACGGTGGATTTCATCCGCAAGTCCTATACGTCTTCGATGGAGATGCTGTTCGAAGGCGCTCTGCTCGCTGTCATCGTCGTGTGGATCTTCTTGCGTGACTGGCGCGCAACCGTCATCTCGGCGGCTGCCCTGCCGCTGGCAATCATTCCTACTTTCTGGGCGATGCATCTCCTCGGCTACTCGCTCAACATCCTCACGCTCCTGGCGCTCTCGCTCGTCGTCGGCATGCTGGTCGACGATGCGATCGTGGAAGTCGAAAACATCGTCCGGCATCTGAGGATGGGCAAGCAGCCGCTGCAGGCAGCGAAGGATGCGGCGATCGAGATCGGCCTGGCAGTCGTTGCCACGACCCTGACGCTGTGCGCGGTGTTCGTCCCCGTCGCCTTCATGGGCGGCATCCCCGGCGAGTTCTTCCGTCCGTTCGCATTCACCGCGGCTGTCGCAGTCCTCTTCTCGCTCGTCGTTGCGCGAATGCTGACGCCGATGATGGCGGCCTACATGCTGAAGCCGCACGACGAGAGCAACGAAGACGGCCGGATGAAACAGTTGTACCTGCGCGGCGTCGCATGGTGCCTCGGACATCGGCGTCGGACGCTCGCGTATTCGACGATCTTCCTGATTGCCTGCTTCGCGCTGATTCCATTCATTCCCAAGGGATTCGCGCCGGCGGGCGACGTGGGATTCGCAGTCCTCGCCGTCGAACTGGCGCCCGGGGCGACCCTGGAAGAAACGACTCGCGTCGCCGAAACGATTCGCGAGCGGGTCATGAAGATGAAGGAAGCAACGAGCGTCTACAGCATCATCGGCGCTGCGGCCGGCGGCGGGGGACCCGGCGGCGGCGATTCGGTTGGCGACGTGCGCAGAGCGAGTCTCACTGTTCAGCTCGTCCCTGCTGACGAACGCGACATCACGCAACAGGAATTCCAGAGAAAGGCAGCCGCCCAGCTGCGCGACATCCCCGGCGTACGCATCTCCTTCGGCGCACAGACCGGCAGCAAGCTGCAGATCACGCTCGCCGGCGACGATCCTCTGCAGCTCGAGCGCGCAGCCTCGGCTGTCGAGCGCGACCTGCGAACGCTGCCCCACATCGGTAACGTCACCTCCAGCGCGAGCCTGATGAAACCGGAGATCGTCATCCGTCCTCTGCCCGATCGCGCCGCCGAGCTTGGCGTCACGACCGAGACACTGAGCGCAGTGACGCGCATCGCCACATCCGGCGACGTCGAGAACAGTCTGGCGAAGCTCAATCTTGCGAGCCGCCAGGTCCCGATCCGCGTACAGCTCCGCGAAGATGCGCGCAGTGACCTCGAACGCATTCGTTTGCTGTCGGTGCCGGGACGCAATGGTCCCGTTCCACTGATGAGCGTCGCTGACGTTTCCCTCGGTGCTGGCCCTGCACGCATCACACGCTACGACCGCAGCCGCAACGTCACTATCGAAGCGGATCTCAACGGCCAGCCGCTCGGCGACATGCTCGCGAAGTCGCGACAACTGCCGGCGCTCAAGAATCTCCCGGCCGGTGTGCGCCAGGCGACGGCAGGCGAAGCCGAATTCATGATCGAGCTCTTCATGGGATTCGGCCAGGCCATGGTCGTGGGCATCCTGTGCATCTACCTGCTGCTCGTGCTGCTCTTCCGCGAATTCCTGCAGCCGATCACGATTCTGTCGGCACTGCCGCCCTCAGCAGGTGGCGCACTGCTGTGCTTGTGGCTGACCGGCTATCAGATGTCGATTCCCTCGCTGATCGGCATGCTCATGCTGATGGGCATCGTCACGAAGAACTCGATCCTGCTGGTCGAATACGCGGTGATGGCGATGCACGAACATGGGTTGTCGCGATTCGATGCTCTGATCGATGCCTGCTCGAAGCGGGCACGACCCATCATCATGACGACGATCGCGATGGGCGCCGGCATGCTGCCGATCGCAACGGGCTGGTCAGGCGATCCGAGTTTCCGTGCGCCGATGGGCGTCGCGGTGATCGGCGGACTCGTGACCTCGACAGCGCTGAGCTTGTTCGTCGTGCCGGTGATCTTCACGATCGTCGACGATCTGCAGCAACGGCTGCGCCGCGCGTTCGGCAAACGGAAGTCCACGAGCGATGGGGTCGCCCCCGTGGAAAATCCTGCGCCCTAGGTCCACTACGAGTCGTTACTGGCGCCGGCAACATCGGCCGGCGCCGGCTGCCCAAGGAACAGAAGCCGCTCATCGAGTGCGTTGACGATTCGCACGTAAGCAGTCGCGCGCTGTTCCGCCGAACCGAGCGACTGAGCTGCGTGCAGCGCTTCCTGAAAGGTCTCGTGGCCCCCCGTGGTGTCGCCGATGGTCGCCTGCGCAGCAGCCAGTGCAGCGAACGCCGCGGGGCGGATCTGATTGTCCGGGATGGCTCGAACCGATACCTTCGCGGTTCCGATGTTCGCGCCCACGATCTGCGGCTGTGTCCGGACCTCATCCTTGCGCAGCAACTGCACACCGATCACACCGAACAATGCCGCGGTCTGCGTCAGTGAGTTCCCTTTCGCCGAAGGGTGCTGCAGCAGCGCATTGGCGCCGCCCGATCCTGCTTGCGACGCGACGACGTCGCGGATCAGCAAGGCCTGGGTGACACGATCATCGATTCTCGATGCGACCTCGAGGGCATCGCCACTCAGGCCGATCCGGACGTAGCTTCGGGCGACTGCATCGTGCGCATCGTCCCGACGCGGACCAGCAGGCATGTCGGCCGCAGCCGAGAGCGCTGAGGCGAGCGCTTCCTTTGCACCCGTGACGTCGTTCGCAGCGAACTTCAGGCGCGCAAGATGCGACCAGGACATTGCCCGGCGCATGTCGCGATCCTTCGCGGTCGACATGACTGAAGTTGCGGAAGCGAAGAGCCGATTCGCGCCTTCCACATCCCCGCCAGCCGCCATGCGCGTCGCGATACGCGCCTGCACCAACGCCCGATCGATCGGTGAATCAATTGCCGAAGCAGTGACGAGCGCTCCGGCCTTGTCGCCCAGATCGAACTGAGCGATCGCGATCCGCTCCGAGATCTGCGACCGGTGCGCTTTGCGGATGCCAGAAGCCATCGATTTGGCGCGAACGAGTTCGCCTGCCCGAACATCGGCCACTGCAATATCGCCCGCAGCCTGCGCGCCGTAGAAATCGTCATCGATTCTACGCAGCGTCTCGCGCGACGCCTTCAGGTCGCCGCGGGACACCTGCATGGCGACGATCTGCCGCCAGACCTGATCCGCCGCATCGTCATCGGCGATCCGCATCGCCGTCTTCATGGCGCCCTCGAGATTGTCGCTGCGCAACTGCGTCATCGCGATCGCAAGCAACGCTGCGCCCTGCGGCCGCTCCGACCGGATCTCTCCGGCCGTCGCTCGCGCGCCCACGAGATCGCCCATTGCAATCTGTGCAAGAACGATCTCGTTCAGAACCCAGCCCTGGAACGTGGGCTCGACGATGCCTTCGGCGGATTTCAGCGCGGCGCGCAACGTCTTCTCAGCCGCGTTTCGTTCATCGATCAGGGCTTGCGCTCTCGCCACGCCCGTTTCGACTTCCGCGCGCCGATACGGATCCACGATCTGTTCGCTGCTGGCCAACGCCCGATCGATGGCTTCGTGCCGCCATACGGCCGGATCCGAGGACGACGGCGTCTCGATTCCCGCGACGCACGGAGCTGTCATCGCAAGCAGCGTTGCGATCAGCCCGCGCCCTGTCATCGTCGCTCCGCTCGTCATGCAGGCCCCTACGGTGAAAGTCCCTCTTCCTTGCACCGCCCGACACCGCGGGCGGCAAGCTTGGTCCAGGCCTCTTCCGCATCGTCGGCGAAACAGAAGAGATCGGCATCGGTCGGGTTCACCATGCCGTGTTCGATCAGCGACTCGAACTTGATGACCGAGCGCCAGTAGTCCTCGTCGATGAGCACGGTCGGGATCAGGGGCGCCTTGCCGGTCTGCTGCAACGTCAGGATCTCGAAAAGCTCATCGAGCGTGCCGAAGCCGCCCGGCAACACGACGAGTGCGTTGGCCCGCATCGCAAGATGCATCTTGCGCATCGCGAAGTAGTGAAACCGGAACGTGAGATCAGGCGTGGAGTAAGCGTTCGGTTGCTGCTCCGTCGGCAGCGTGATGTTGAAGCCGATCGAGGGTGCACCTGCCTCGATCGCGCCTCGATTCGCCGCCTCCATGATGCCGGGACCGCCCCCGGTCGCGATCACGTTGTCGCGCGCGTCACCGCCCACTCGCAATGCGCCGCCGCGTTCCGAAGCGATGCGTCCGAACCGGCGTGCCTGCTCGTACCAGAAGGCATGACGACCCGGCCCGTCTTCGCGGATCCGGGCACTGCCGAAGACAACGATCGTCGAACGGATCTGCCAGCGCCGCAGCGCTTCTTCCGCCTTGGCGTATTCGAGGAGGAAGCGAACACCGCGCATGGAATCGCCAAGGAGAAAATCCTTGTCGAGCGCTGCGAGACGGTACGAAGGCGAATCGACCTGCGCAGCGTTGGGAGCGATAGAAATCGGTTCGGGCATGATCAGCCTTGAAGGCGAAGTGTTGCGGTGAAGTTTGGTCCTTCATGGCTCGCCTCTCAAGCCTTGGGAAAGAAAGCGGCTGCGAGCGGTGAGCCAGAGGGTTGGGAGAAGCTTCTGGCTCATCGCTCGTAGCTCATCGCTCGCAAGCTCTAAACCGCCCGCAATGCTTCCGCAACAGGAAGTCTCGCCGCCCGAATGGCCGGGAACAGTCCACCAATCAGGCCGATCAGGCAGGCCCAGATGATGCCGGTGGCGACGAGCTGCGGGCTGACCGTCAACTCGAAGACGAGCTGAGTCGCGGCCCCGCCGCCGCCCGAAGTGCTCACGACATGGCCGTTGAAGAACAGCCACGCGATCAGCGCGCCGACCGCACCGCCGATGAGCGCCAGGAGCAGCGCCTCGACCAGCACAGAGAGCACCATCGCAGTCGAACCGAATCCGAGCGCGCGCAGCGTCGCAATCTCACGAACGCGCGCACTGACCGCGGAGTACATGGTGTTCAGCGCGCCGAAGACCGCACCGACCGCCATGATCCCGCCCACGACGTAGGCTATGTAGAAGATGATCCGGCTGATCGTCTTCGACTGCTGCTTGTAGTAGTCACGCTCACGGTGGACGTCGACGGCAAGCGCCGGATTGGAGGTGAGAGAGTCCTTGAACTGCGCGAAGGCGCCCGGCGATTCGAGCAGCACAACCACGCTCTGGAATCCGCCGCGACGCTCCGCCGAATTGACAGTCTCGACATCCGCCATCATCTCGGACTCGTGTACATCTCCACCGCTCGAGAATATGCCGACGACCTTCCACACCGCACCACGCGTCGTGATCTGATCGCCGACGTTCAGCCCCTTGAACTGGGCGTTGGCCGACTTGCCGACGATGACCTCGTTCACCGCGGGCGCGAACATCCGCCCTTCGATGATCTTCAGTTCGGGACGGACTCTCTCGAACTGCGTGCCGACACCGCGCAGGAGAACGTTCACCTCGGCCCCGTCGTCCTTCTTGAACAGCGTGACTCGGCGCATGCTCTCCGGGGAGGCGATCGGCTTGCCTTCGCCGTCACGCTTCACTGCGGCACCCTCCGTGATCAACCGCACGGCATCGCGGGCGAGCACACTGGAAGCGTCGGATGCAGATCCGTTGCGCAGCACGATGGCACGGTCGTCCCGTCCCGCATTGTTCATCGTCTTGATCATGCCGGTCGACATCGCCAGCACCGAAATGAGCACCGCCACGACGCCGGCGATACCAATCACGATCACGAGCGACGTGCTCGCCCGCTGGCGGAGGCTCCGGAGGTTCATCGCGGTGACCGAACCGATCTGTCGCAACATTTTCATTCGAGTTCTCCGGTCAGCGCCCAGCCAGCGCGTCTACGATGTTCAGCTGTCGTGCGCGCCACGCCGGCGGCAGACCGCTCACGAGCGCGAGGACGAGCGCCATCCCGGCACCGAACCCGACCACGACCAGCGGCATCTTGAAGTCGCCGAAGATCGGTTTCAGTGCCGGGAACACCAGGCTCGCGAGGAACAGCCCCATCGCCGCCGCGAAAACGCAGAGCAGAAGTGCTTCGACGAGCACGAGCGCCAGTACCTTCGTGTCCGAGAATCCCAGCGTCTTCAGCACGGCAAGCTCGGACGTCCGTTCGCGCACCGACTGCATCATCGTGTTGGCCGTCAGGAACAGCAGCGTGAACAGCACGGCGCCGACGATGGCGTTCGCGATGAAGTTGATGTCGCCGATCTGCTTCATCTGCATCTGGAACAGCGCCGACTCGGTCTGCGTCCGCGTCTCGTAGCTCGAGTTCTCGAACATCGTGTCGATCTGCTTGGACACCTGCGTTGCAAGCGTCGGCTTGTCGAGGCCGACGAGGTAGTAGTGAACGACGCCGTCGCCGAACGCCGCCGCTTCCTTGAAGTACGCGTGATTCAAGTAGAACGAGGGGAAGCCCGCGCCGAACGCCGACAGGTCGAACGTGCCGACGATGTCGAAGTACCAGGTATTACTGCCTTCCTTGTTCGTCCAGATAGAAGTGCCGACCGGAATGCGGTCACCGACCTTCCAGCCGTACTGTTTCGCAAGCTGGTCACTGACGAGCGCGCCGGTGCGCGTGCGCTGCATCGCCTCGATGTACTCGGGATTGACCTTGATCTCGCGATAGACCTTGAACAGTTGCTCCGCGTCGGTGGCGAATGCCGGCAGCGCGTTGTTCGAATTCTGGTAGTACCCCCCGAAGTACGACCAGTACGACACGGCACGCACGCCGGGCACCGCTTTGATCCGCTCCAGATAGGCGATCGGCAGACCGTCCGTCATATCGGACTTGGCCGATACGTACAGGCGATCGAGATTCAAATTCTGCACCGCCTGGTTGAACCCTTGATTGATTCCCTGGAGCAGCCCGAACAGCAGGAAGGCTACGACGATCGACAGCATCGTGAAGATCGTGCGCGCTTTCTTGCGCCACAGGCCGGCCCAGATGAGGCCGAAGTATTTCATGCGACGTGCCTCACTTCTTCGCGCGACAACCGGCCCTTGTCGAGATGCAGTTCACGTGTCGCGTACTCGGCAGCGCGCGGATCGTGCGTGACCATCACGATGGTCTTGCCCTGCGAACGATTCAACGCCTTGAGCAGGTTCATGATCTCTTCGGCGTTCTCACGATCCAGGTCGCCCGTCGGCTCGTCGCACACCAGCAGCGTGGGATCGGAGACGATGGCTCGCGCGATGGCGACGCGCTGTTGCTGACCGCCCGACAGCTCGTTGGGCTTGTGCTTGGCGCGATCGGCGAGCCCGACGAGTTGCAGCGCAGTCTGCACGCGCTGCCTGCGCTGACTGCGGGACAGAGTCGTCAGGAGCAGCGGCACCTCGACATTGGCCTCGGCCGTGAGCACTGGCAGCAGGTTGTAGAACTGGAAGATGAAACCGATGTTTCGCGCCCGCCAGTCGGTCAGAGCGCTGCGGGACAGTTTGTCGATGCGGTCCGTGCCGACGATCACTTCGCCCGAAGTGGGCTGATCCAGGCCCGCCATGAGATTGAGCATCGTGGTCTTGCCCGAACCCGAGGGGCCCATCAGCGCCGTGAACTCACCCGCCTCCACCTCGAGGTCCACGCCATGCAGAACTTCAACCTTCTGTTTGCCGCGAACGTAGCTTTTCTTGACGTTGCGCAGCGTGACGAGTGCAGCCATTTGAGTCCCCGGTTCGGTGTTATGAGCCCGAAGTGTAGGGGGGAGCGCTCACACAAGGTAAGGGTGAGCCGGCGAATGGCGGGAACGTGCCGGTGGGAGGTCCGTCAATTCATGCGGGCTGCGGTTGCGCCTGCAGTCTCGCCTCGCGGATCGGGAAGTTGATCGCTGCCGCCATGAGCGCAAGGGCGATGTCGGCGTACCAGATCCATTCGTAGCTGCCGGTCTGTGCGACTGCCACGCCGCCCAGCCATGCGCCGAGGAATCCGCCGACCTGGTGCGAAACCAGGGTGAGACCGAACAACGTCGCGATGTAGCGCGTCCCGAAGAGCTTGCCCACCAGGCCCGCCGTCGGAGGCACGGTGGCGAGCCACGTGAACCCGAGCGCACCGGCAAACAGGTAGACGTTCAGCGCAGTCTTCGGCATCACCATGTAAATCATCACGATCAAAGCACGGCTGCCGTAGATCCAGGCCAGCAGATACTTCATCCGATAGCGCTGCCCGAGCCAGCCGGCGATGAGACTCCCGGCGACATTGAAACCGCCGATCAGTGAAAGCGAGTAAGCAGCGACTGTCGGCGCCAGGCCGCAGAGTTCCAGCTCGCTCGGCAAGTGCGTGACGAGAAACGCAACGTGGAAGCCGCAAGTAAAGAAGCCTATGTGCAGGTACAGATAACTCGGATTGCGCATCGCCTCGCGGACCTGCTCGCCCAATCCGATGTGTGGAACGGCAACCGGTGACGGCACCGCGACCTCGGTCTTACCGGTTTGGCGCAGCAGGAGCGCCAGAGGGATCGTGAGCAGGGCAGCAGCCGCGGTGAAGAACATCGCGCTCACCCAACCCGTGAATCCGATGAACGCCTGGACGACCGGCGCGAAGATCAATTGCCCGAACGAACCGCCGGCATTGATGAAGCCGGAGGCGAACGAACGCTTCTCCGCCGGCAGTCGCTGGGCTGCGATGCCGATCAGGATCGAGAAGCTGCCGGCCGCCGCACCCGCGGCGCCCAGAATGCCCATCGTGAACAGCAGGCCGCTGCCGCTCGACACGTAGGGAGTCAGGAATGATCCGAGTGCCATCATCAGACCGCCCGCGACGATCACCTTGATCGCGCCGTACTTGTCCGCAATGGCTGCAAAGATCGGCTGCGCCAGCCCGAACATGAATTGCCCGATGGCGAGCGCGAAACTGAAGGCGACGATCGTAACGCCGGTCGATTGCGTGATCGGCAGCAGAAACAGCCCGGAAGTCTGCCGCGTCCCCATCGTGATCATGAGGATCGCCGCTGCCGTCACCGTCAGCACCACGATCTGTCGCTGCGATAGGGAATGCGTCATGAGCCCGACCTTCGGAAAATGACGGCGATAGTAGCCTTCCGGGCGGGACCGCGGCAGATACAGTCCGCGCCAAGTCGCGGCCGACAGTATCGCCCCGATCAACTCACGCAGAACGCAACCGCCGATCGAGCGCACGGCGCGAGACCCTCAGGCGCTTACAGGATGCAATCCCACTCAAGGCGTCGAACCGCTACGCCAGCCCAGCCGCGCGGGCCTGTGGATCCGGCTGAAGCCGGACCCACAGTCAGACCAGAGCATCCGCTACAGTCTCTCTTCGTCTCACTTCGTCGCCACGAGAACGCGCGCGGCGAGTGCGCCGAGCCTGCGTCGCAAGGCACGAGGCTTCACGATATCGACGTCGTCGCCGAGCTGAAACAGCACTCGCATCGCGGCGTCCTCGTGATCGAAGTCGAGCGTGACGGCTTTCTTCCCCGGCTTGTCACCCAGCGGTTCGAGCCGTGCGCGAAACCAGTTGCCGTAAGTTTCCAGCAGGTGCTTGCGGCCCCGCGTCGACAGAACGATGTCGACGGAAAAGTTGTGCGGCGGATTCTTCTCGAAACGCTCGCACCAGCCATGCCAGAACTTGTGCAGATCGAAATCGGGATCGCGCTGGAACGTTCGCGCCGTGCGTTTGAGCGACTGCATCCGTGACAGTCGATAGACACGCAACTCGGGCTTGGATTGCCCTGGTTTGCGCCGCTGCCCGACGAGATACCACGTGTCGACCTTGACCACGAGCGCGTAAGGCTGCACTTCGTACTCCGCGAGTGTGCCGTCGCCACGCTGGTAGACGATGTCGAGGCATTCGTCGTTCCACACGCAGGCGCGGATCTCGTCGAGGAACGGCGACGCCACGGAAGCGCGAAACCAGGCCTTCGTATCGAACAGCATCCGACCGCGTGCATGCTGGGCTCGCAATTGATGCATCGACGGCACGGCGGCCGCCAGCTTGTCGAGCGCGGTTCGCGTGGGAGTTGCGAGCTCGCTCGTGCCGATCGAAGCCGGACTCGCGATCAGCGCCAGTGCCTCGGCTTCGCCTGACGACAGACCCGTCAGATCGGACGTGTAACCCTCGATGAGCCGGATACCGCCGCCGCGTCCCGGCTCGCTGTAGACGGGCACACCCATGGCCGACAGCGCATCGATGTCGCGAAAGATCGTGCGCATCGAGACGTCGAGGCGGTTCGCCAGCTCGCCGGCGGTCTGGCGTCCGCTGCGCTGCAGGGCCATCAGCAATGAAATCAGTCGTTCGGCACGCATGGGGCTATTGAAGCGCGCAAAGATGACAGGGATTGGCAGGGATCGTCAGGATAATACCCGCATACGAAGAATCGCCAGCCGGAGGGACCGCCATGAACATCACTGCACTGGGCCACGCAGCCATTCGCGTCCGCGATCTCGCTTCCAGCGAGAAGTTCTACTCCGGGATCCTGGGCATGCCGGTCGTCATGCGCTTTCCCGAGGAACAGGAGCTCGGCTTCGGCATCGGCAAGTCGAGCGTGTTCATGGTCCACGCCGTGGGCTCGGACGCGCCCTCGCCTGACTCGCGCACGCTAGGCATCCATCACATGGCTTTCATTGTCGGCAACACGCCTGCAACCCTGACCGCGGCCGCCGATCGGCTCGAGGAACATGGCGTGCGCTACGAACATGTGGCGCATGAAGAGCACGAATCGCTGTTCTGTCGCGATCCGGATGGGCACCTGATCGAGCTGTACTACTGGCCGACTTGGTGAGGCTTCGCCGCAGTCACTTCAACCCGGCCCCCATGAACGCCGCCGTGTAATCCGCCTGGCTGCGGCGGATGACTTCATGCGCTTCGGTCCGGTTGTAGATGTGCGTGATCTCGACCGGGTCCACGGCGCCCGGAGCCTGCTTGTACGTCAGGAAATAGTGTCGCAGGCGTTCGATCACGCCGGTCGGGCATTGACGAATATCGGTGTAGTGACCGTAGAGCGCATCCTCGCGCATGACCGCGATGATCTTGTCGTCGGCGCGATTGGTGTCGATCATCCGCAGGCCGCCGATCGGGATCGCCTGAACCAGCACGTCGCCGCGCGGCAGAACCTTCTCCGTCAACACACAGATGTCGAGCGGATCGCCATCACCGATGATCGCGGGGCGCCCCGTCTTTTCGCTGCAATAGGCACCGACGCGCTCCGCGCACAGGGTTCGCGGCACGAAGCCGTACAACGCGGGACAGACATTGGAGAACCGCTGCGGCCGATCGATCTTGAGCAGTCCGCTCGCCTTGTCGACCTCGTACTTCACCGTGTCCGCCGGCACTATTTCAATGAACGCGGTGACGGCTGAAGGGACTTCAGGACCCGGATCGACTCCGTGCCACGGATGAGCGCGGAAGGCAGAAGGAAATTGCGTTGGCATGGTTGTAGTAGTGGGATCGTTGGAGATGCCGCGGCCGGAGCGCTGCTCGCTGACTGCAGCAATCCCGTGCCATGCGTCTTAGGATACAAGACATGACGGACCTCAAACGCTACATCCGCGACGTACCGGACTTTCCGCAGAAAGGAATCGTATTTCGCGATATCGCTCCGTTGCTGCGCGAGCACTTCGCACCGACGATCGATGCGCTGGGCGCATTGCTGCCGGCGGAGCGCTGGCAGTCGATCGATGCCGTTGCGGGGATCGAGTCGCGCGGTTTCATCCTCGCCGCGGCACTCGCCATGCAGCATGGCAAGGGCTTCGTACCGATCCGCAAAAAGGGCAAGCTGCCGCCGCCCGTCGTGGATCGACCCTACGCGCTCGAGTACGGCTCGGGCGTACTCGAGATGCAACGCGGAAACGGAACGCTCGTGCTCGTCGACGATGTGCTCGCGACCGGCGGAACTCTGCGGGCGGCCGCGGATCTTTGCACCGATGCGGGCTACGAGGTCGCTGGCCTCATCGCCCTCATCGATCTGAAACTGATTCCCCGTTTCGAGTGGCGCGGCCAGGTGGCCGTTTCGGTCATCGAATACGTCTGAGGAAGGGAAGCGCCGCTTTTTTTGCGGTGCGGCAGTTTCCTTACAAATCTTTTGCGCCGGAGCGTGTCTATCTCTCGTTGAACGCGGCCCGCCTCGTTTCGGCGGCGTTCCGCCAGACGCTATCCTCGGCACTCGGAATCGATCCATAGGTGTTGAATGAAACTCAGGCTGAAGCTGACCGGTTTTGCATTCGCTCTCGCTTCCACCGCGGCGGTCGCGTTGACGCCCGGCCATGTGGTCGGGAATTTTCAGCTGCCCGACCAGAGCGGCAAGGCACACGAGCTGTACGGGTCGGCCGATCGCAAGGCGATCGTGCTGATGGTGCAGGGGAACGGCTGCCCCATCGTTCGCCAGGCGATCCCGGCGCTGCGCGAAGTGCGCGATCAGTACCAGTCACAAGGCGTGGAGTTCCTCCTGCTGAATTCGAACCTGCAGGATTCGAGCGACAGCATTGCGAAGGAATCCCAGGAATTCGGCTTCGGCCTCCCTGTGCTGGTCGACAGCAAACAGCAGGTCGGCGAAGCGCTGGGCGTGCAGCGCACGTCGGAAGTGTTCGTGATCGACCCGAAGACCTGGCGCCTCGTGTACCGCGGCCCGATCGACGATCGCCTGTCATACGAACGCCAGCGCCCGCCGGCGAATCACTATCTGAAGGACGCACTCGATGCGGTCGTCGCCGGCAAACCGGTGAAAGTCGCTCAGGCCGACGGCGTCGGCTGCATCGTGAATTTCCCGGACCGCGGGAAGAAAGCCAAGACCTGAGAAGGAAGAAGACTTTCCACGGGGTACACGGGGTGCACGGGGAAGACAATAGAATCGAAACAATCGAGTCGCTGAAAAACTCGCGGCGCGACAGCGTTGACCCTCTTTGCCCCGTGATCCCCGTGTACCCCGTGGAGAATCTTCTCTTCCTCTTGGCCTGCCTATAGCCGAGCGTGCTTGATGCGCAGGCTCTCGTTCCACTCGCGGGCGAAATCGCGCTTCGCGCGAGAATTGATCCAAGCCACTACGCTCATCGCGATCAACGCGCCCAGGCTGGCAAGCGCCATGTCCTTGTGCGCATCCCACACGTCCCCCTGCGTGCCGAGATAGGCGGCGCCGAGCTCGCCGCCGAAGAATTCGGCCGCGCCCCACTCGATCAGCTCATACAGCGCTGATGTCGACATGGTGAGATCGAGCGGCAGGAAGTAGCCCCAGAAGCCGCGCACGCCCGCGACGCGCAGGAACAGTTCGCGGATCGGATACGAGAGCAGCAGACCGTAGCTGAAGTGCACGACACGATCGAAATTGTTGCGCTGCCAGCCGACGAGCTCGTTGAACGTCGATCCCGTGAGCGATCGCCACCAGTCGTCGTAGGGCACCTCTGCGTACGTGTAGTGGGCGCCGATCGTGTGCAGACACAGGAAGACGAAGATCAGCGTGTAGGAGGTACGCGATAGCGGAAAGGAGCGGTACGTGAATACGAGCAGGGCGATGGCCAGGACGACCAGGACGTTCTCGAGGATCCAGTCCTTGCGATCGAACGGCTCGAATGCCAGCGGAATCCACAACGCGGTCAGCGCAGCGGTCAGGATCAGCACATATCTTCGGTGGCTCAACGGGCGCTCCTTCTTGTCGTTGCTTTCGATCGCTGCGGGAGGTCTGCGGATGTTAGCAGCGCGTCGGCAGAATACCTGCATCGCACGCCGGGGCCGCGGAACCCCGCAGTGTGTCGAAACGTTTCCTGAGCGGAAGGACTCAAAAACTCGTCGACCTCGGGAAAATTCGGACCCAACGAATGCCGGTGGCTGAAGAGTCTGGGCACTTCCAATGGAAGCCCCGCCGTCGTGACGGGGCTTCTCTCTTTGCCGCAACCCCTCATCGTGCCCTGCGGCAAATCCTCTGTCGCAATTCTGCGAAGGCTGCACTCGGTAAAACTTTCGCTATATTCCGCGCTCCGCTGTCGGCGAATCGGGCTCGGCATGCGGTTTCATTTCGACGAAGGAAATACGCATGCACCGAGCCGTTCGCTGCCTGACCGGTCTTCTGCTGATCGCTCTGAGCTTCCACAGCATCGCAGCGACGATGTACATCTCCGATGAGTTGACTGTGCCGCTGCGCCGCGGCCCCACGAACGGCCACAAGATAATCAATGCCGCCCTGCCGAGCGGTATGGCGCTCGAAGTGCTCGGCGAAGACAAGGCGGCCGGCTTCACGCAGGTACGCACACCCAATGGCACTGACGGCTGGGTTCCCACTCAGTATCTGCAGGCCAACCCCGTCGCGAAGGATCTGCTCGTCGCCGCGAACAAGCGCATCCAGGCACTCGAGACGCAGCTGAAATCGACGAAGGACAATTTCCAGGAAACCCGCAGCGCCCAATCGCAGGCGGAGACGCGCAATGCCGATCTCGACAAGCAGACGCGACAGCTTCAGACGGAGCTCGCCGAATTGCGCCGGGTTTCAGCCACATCGATCGCCCAGTACGAAGAAAACAAGCAGCTCAAAGTCGAGAACCAGCAACTGCTGGCGAAGGTGACCGAACTGGACAGCCAGGTGGGCCAGCTCCGGCGCAACACGCAGTTCAAGTGGCTCATGGGCGGTGGCGGCCTGGTCCTGATCGGCCTCGCCCTCGGCGCATGGATCAAGTCGCGACCCAAGCGCAGCACCTGGGCGTAGGCCCTTGAGCTACCTGAGCGACGGATACGTGAACAGCAGAAAGTGCGTCGCGTTGAGCGCGAAGTGGGTGAGCATCGCGAGCTCGATGCGGCGCGTTCGCTCGTACACCAGCGCGTAGCCAAGGCCCGCAACTGTCGCGAGCACAACGTACGGCCAGCCGCCGGCAAAATGCGCGACGCCGAAGAGCACGGCGCTGATGCTCACAGCGATCGGCACAGCGTATGGGCGACTGCCCAGCGCATTCTGTGTTTCGCGCTGAATGAAAGCGCGAAAGAAGGCCTCCTCGCTCAAGCAGGTCAGGAACAGGTTGGCGATCGCCCAGATCCAGAAGAGCGAATGCCAGCGCGGTTCGAATCTCACGTAGCCCATTGCCAGCGACAGCAGCATCGCGACCAGCACAGTCAACGTCATGATCGGCAGTGCCCGCTTCAGGCCCTCTGACAGCGACGGCACGACAGACGACATTCCGCCGATCCCCAGCAACAGAATTCCCGCGATCGTTTTGTCGAAATTGAAGTAGAGCGTGTAAGGCACAGCGCCTGGTGTCAGGACGACATCGCGCACGACGAGGGGATTGCTGAATCCTGGGAGCACATGCGTTCCGAGCAGCAACACCAGCGCGACGATGACGACGGCGGACAGACCCCGGACCCACAGAAGCGAGAATCGACGGTAAATCAGCAGTGCCGCAGCAAGCAGGACGATCCAGATCGCAGCAGGCCCATGCAGAACACCTGCGACATAGCCGGCCACGAGAGTCGCGACGAGCAATGCAATCCAGCCTCGACGTGGCGCGAGCCAGAGACCGACGACGGTTGCGAGCAGCAGTGCGCAGGCCGCGATGGAAAGCGCGGAGAATGAATCGAGAGGGAGCATCGCGGAATTGTAGGCGATGGAGTCGACGTGCGACTTCCGCTTGTGGGTCCGGCTTTAGCCGGACGTCATCGCGCTAGCGAGAGGGCCTTCGGCCTTACGTCCGGCTGAGGTGGTCTCAACGGGTCGATGCAACATCATCCACTAGACCGGAGGTGTGAGATGTTGCGTAAGAGACTATCAGCTGAAGAGCAGGCTCAGATTT
>NZ_JACHHZ010000003.1 GCF_014202975.1 Povalibacter uvarum | reverse complement strand
TGCGATTTGCTGATGGGCGGAGCTGTCTGACCCACGGATGTCGCGGCCAATACGAGACCAACAAGTAGCGAGGCGATCTTCTTCATGTCTTCTCTTCTGGGGTCCAACTTGATTTAGACAGCAGCACCCTGCCGTTAAACCTCGAGCCCAGGCGATAAACCTGGACCGTGTCACGATCGTATGCCGTGGTGCTCATTGTGAAATCTGACGCCGGCATCGCTCATGAGCGTACCTAAATTCCAGACAATCCGCCTCGCCTCAACCCGTCGGTGAGAACAGCTGCGATTAAACCTGGCGCTATCCGTTAAACCTCGCCGATGGATCAATGGTTTTTGCCATAAGAACCATTGATCTCGATCGTCGTACCTGGGTGCGTCGCTTCGTCCGCTTCGTGGCATTCGACGTCCGCGTACGCTGGGAGCTGCAGACGTCGAACGGTTCCTCGCGGACCTCGCCGTCCAGCGAAACGTCTCCCCTTCGACGCACAAGCAAGCCCTGGCTGCCCTGGTTGAACTCCCCGACGCGCTCGCGCGCAAGTACCCCAATGCGCCGATGGCGTGGACTTGGCTCATGGACAACGTCCCGCATGAGCCGCGAGCAACCTGTTAAGTCTCCGACGGCGTGGGCAAGTTCTGGTTGATGCCCAGCATGTTCCCGAACGGGTCTTTCAGAGAAATATGCTTGGCGTTCCAGGGTGCGATCTCGATCTCCTGGGTGAAATCCGGACGCCTGCTTTTCCACTCCGCCATCAGAGCGTCCAGGTCATCGACCTCCACGTGGCACATTGCGGGGCCGAAGTTGCCTCCCTTGTGCTCCGAAAGATGAAGCACGAGCCCATCGCGAGACACCTGCATATAGACGGGCAGGGTCGGCTCGAAACGAAACTCCCAATCGATACTGAATCCAAGCCAGTCGACGTAGTAGACCTTCGCTTCGTCGTAACTACCAATGTTCAGAATCGGAACGATGCGCGGCATGCGCGTTCTCCTTGGACGTAGGCGCCGTGATCCATCCGAGTCAACGCCCGCGCCGGTAGTGCATGGCGACCACGCCGCTGCGTAGCGGTTTCGCGGAGACCAATTCGAGCCGTCGCGTGCTGGGTAGCCCGCTCTCGTACAGGGTCGGGCCGTGACCCGCGATTCTGGGATGGACGAGCAACTTGTACTCGTCGATCAGATCCAGCCGGTCCAGTTCGGTCGCGAGCTTGCCGCTACAGAGGAGCACGCCGTCCGGAGTCGCGTCCTTGAGCTTCTGCACGCCCGCGCGCAGGTCGCCAGCGACGCGATGGCTGTTGGTCCACGGGAAGTCCATTCGCGTCGAAGACACCACATACTTCGGCTTGGTCTCCAGCTTTACCGCCCACTCGCGCATCGCTGGCGGCGCCTCAGCGTCGCCGCGAGCGACCGCCGGCCAGTGGCTCTCCATCATCTCGTAGGTAACACGCCCCCACAGCATGGCCCCGCTCTCGTCCATTAGGCGCGTGAAGAAGGCGTGCGTCTCGTCGTCCGCGATTCCTTCCTGGTGGTCGACGCAACCGTCCAGCGTGACGTTCATAGTGAAGGTCAAGAGTCCCATGAAGTCCTCCGTTCGAGTCGACGAGATGCCCCTCAGTGGCTTGTCATTGCTCACGCGAGTGCGATTTCGCACGTCCGCGTGCATGAATCTGTTGAGGAGCGCTAGTTGGCATATGTCTCTGACGCTACCACTCGGAGGGACGCTGCTTTGAACGCGTTCTGTGCGGCGATTTATCAGAGCGCTTCTTTCCGTAGCGCACTTCAGCGATCTCCGGAACCTTCCGACGCCGATGGTACGGCATTGCCGTGATCAATGCGTTCGCAATGACCCACCGTAGCTCGGGATCCTTCTCCGAATGAAACTCGTGCAAGAGGGCTTCCGAGACGAGATCGCCTCCGTCACGGACAGTGAGAGCGCGGACGATACCTTCGCGAACGCGGTGGTGATGCGGCAACTTCAGATGCCGCACGAGGAGTGGGTAGGCTCGCTCGTAAGGCCCAACGAAGGGGCGCGGCAGAAACGGGTGCGGATCGTTGTTCACAAAATCCCAAACGGACTCGATCCTGTATCCGAGCCTTGCAGCCTCCGAGGCAATGAGAGCCTCCTCATCGGCGCACTCCCGCACCATCGCTGCAATCTTTCGATCTCGTTCGGCAATCCTCGCCTGATATTCAGGGTCGTTCGCGAGCTGCTTCATGAGCTCGTCGGCACCGATGGATCCTCGACGTTTCCGCGGCATATCTAGCGCCCTAGCGCATCCGGGACGTACTGGAGCGTGTCGTTCATTGGCGCTATCGCGAAATCCGAAGTCGGCATTTCTCCTCAGCGTACCTAAATTCCAGGCAATCCGCCTCGCCCGAAGGCGGAGACGGTTCCTTTGCATAACACCCGTGCGCCGTCGACCGCCCATCGTCGTGGGCTTCGTATCGCCAAAGGAGGAACCGGCGACGGGCCGGCTCCTCCGCATGGCTGTGTGTTACTGCAGACCCATGCAGCTGGCGTAGTAGCTGACCGTGCCCGGCCAGTCCGAGAACATGCCGATCAGCTTCACGTCCTTCGCGAGCACGTCCAGCGCCTTGTACATGTCGCTGTCCTTTTTGATGACGGCACCGGTCGGGTCGAAGTCGTAGTAGCCACCGACACCGGCCGCACCCTTGCGCAGATCGGTCCGCTCAAAGCTCCAGCTGATCAGATCGAATCCCATCGCCCTCAGATCCTTGGCGAGCACGGTCGGGACGATGCGGTTGCCTTGGACAGTCAGCAACGCGTTGAACGACGGCGCGACGATCTTCACGCCCGACTGGCGCAACGACTTGAAGAAGGCGTTTTGCTCTTCGCGAGTCAGGAGCTGCTTGCCCGTGGTGTCGAAGAGAACGATGTTGTCCGTCGCGGCGTTGTAGTCCACGAGGAACACAGCCTGATCGCCGTATGCGCTGTTGCGCACCCAGTAGAGAACATCGTTCGGATTGAATGACTGCGGATACGCATCCTTCGGCCGCACGCCATTCGCCCGGAGATCGTCGATGAGTGCCTGAGCGTATCGATCCTGGCTGCCGAACACAGCGGCGATGGACGCAGCGTCGCCGGCCTTCAGCTCCGGCGTGTGCTTCACTCCGAGACTCTTATTGAGCTTGATGCTTTCCGCGAAGGTCACGAGCGTGCCACGACCTGCGTAGAGATCCGTGCGCCAGGCGGCTGTCCCGCCCTGATACTGCTGCGGCGTCGTCGCTGCGGAGTAGGAAGCGTCCATCTTGCCGCGCAGCGTCTTGAACTCATCGAGTGTCAGTTCGGACGTACGACACTCCGCTGAAGCCGCCTTCGTTACGCCGCCATTGGCGTCGAGAATAGCGGGAGTGAAGGGCTTGATGCATCGGTCCGCGTACGGCGATACGAGAATGTTGGTGGTGGTGTGCAGATCATTCTGCGCGTGGCGGCAGACAAGTGCGCCGTCGCTCGTGAACGTGACGTCACACTCGACGATGCCGGCACCCATGAGCGCACCAGCCTCATACGACTCCCGCGTGTGCTCGGGGAACTGCAACGGCGCGCCACGATGCGCGATCGACCAGTTCGTACGCTTGACGGGTTTGTTCTCACACGACTGCAGCTTCCTCTTGAGCGCGCCATCGTCCATGCCGTCGACGAGGTAGGCCGCTCGCGGTCCGACCTGGATCAAAGCTTCGTTCCGCCCGTGTCCATCCCAGTCGTGGTTGCGATCGTCGGCATTCGCCAACGTAACGGCGAGGGCGAACAAGCTCAGCCCGACAGTCGTCGTGGCGCGCAGGGAAATAGGCATCGTGAATCCTCCGGTTTGATTGGGACAGGACCGGGGAAGCCTATGCACTGCACGCAACGGTCATTTGACATGTGCGTGACGCATTCATGACTGAACGAAGTCACGCCTCACTGATGAAGCAGCTTGCTAGCGGTATTGCTGTCGACTGCGTTCCTGTTCGGTTGGATCGACGCCGCCCTGACCACTTTCTCCACCAGTATGGGAACGGAGCTATGTGTCATACCGACTTCAGTGCTCGTCTGGTGGCGACGTCATCACGCGCTCTGATTCGCTTCGCTCGGCTCGAGCAGATCCCACAGGTTTCCGTAGAGATCCTTGAACACCGCCACGGTGCCATAGGTTTCTTTCTTCGGCTCGCGAACGAAGACCACGCCATTCGCTTTGTATCGCTCGTAGTCCCTGTCGAAGTTGTCCGTATAGAGAAACAGGAACACCCGCCCGCCCGTCTGTGACCCTACCCGGGATTTCTGAACCTCTGTCGAAGCCTGCGCAAGTAGCAGTCGCGACTCAGTTGCTCCCGGCGGTGCAACCACGACCCATCGCTTCGATTGTTCCGGGACAAAGGTATCTTCGAGCAGAACGAAACCCAGCTTCCCGACGAAGAATTCAAGCGCGTCATCGTAGCTGTCGACGACCAGTGAGATGAGGCCGATTCGCTGGGTCATTGGATGCTCTCATTCGCGGCCGATCGCTGGCCCCGATCATTGTTCTTCTCCAAGCCCGGGGCATGCACGGCCTTCTCTCAACTCTAACGCCTGGACATGCCGTGAACAACGCCAGGGAGCCGCCGCCCCCACTACTCCCGCAGCATCTTGTCGTGCCCCGCCTGGACCTCCGCAACAGTCAGCTGACCATCCCCATCTGCATCCATCGCCATGAACATGCGCCGTGCGCCGTCGGCGTGCTCTTCCGCACTCAGGCTGCCGTCCTGATTCGTATCGATGACCTTGATCTTCTCCGCCGCGGGTTTCGTCTTGCTGGGTTTGGTCAACATCGTCTTCTGGGCGATCTGCATCTCGCCCTCGGTCACGATGCCATCGTGATCCGTATCCATCTTGAGAAACAGCTGCCTGGCACCGGCCGCGTGCTCGGCGGATGTGATCCTGCCATCGCGGCTCTCGTCCATGAGCTTCATTTCCTCTTCGCCCGAGGATGCCGGCTTGTCGTCGGCGAAAACTGTAAACGCAAGCGAGCTGCAAACCACGCACGCTGCCGTCGCCGATCTCTTACACAGGTTTGTCATGGCGTTTCTCCGCCCTGATGCAAGAGTCAACGTGGCATCCCCGGCGATGTTCCGGGTGGTGCGTCTTCCCGAGGGTGAGCTAGAGTTGCGGCGGATTCACCGCAGAGGATGGCGATGAAACTCTTCGAACCACGGTATCTGTTCGCACTGACGGTGCTGCTCGCGGACATCACTCACTCCGCTGAAGCACTACCGCAGCAGACCCTGCTCTTCAATTCGAACCGCACCGGCAACTACGAGATCTTTCGCGCGAACACCGACGGCACAGGCGAGTTGCGGCTCACTCGCGATTCGAATCACGACAGTTGGTGGCCGAAACCATCGCCGGACCGCCGCAAGATCCTGTTCGTGCGCGCGCCGAAGGGGAAGCACGACGACTACGCCCATGCGAGCACCTGGGTCATGAACGCCGATGGATCGGAGGCGCGAGCGATCCTTCCTCATCGGGCGAACGGATGGAAGCTGCAGGCGCATCCCGAATGGTCTCCGGACGGCAAGCAGATTGCGCTCGTCGCGGGCCCGACTTCGAATCCGCAGATCTTCATCGTCGACGCCGACGGCACGAACCCTGTTCGACTGACGAGCAACGGGCGCGGCGGCAATCGCCCTGGCACGAATATCGATCCGAGTTGGAAACCCGATGGCGAGTACCTGCTGTTCGTCGGCTGTCCGCGCGCCTGGTGCCTGCGAGGCAGCTACGAGATCTATCGCATCCGCCGCGACGGAACGGATGAAACGCGACTGACCTTCAACGACAGGCCCGACTTCGACCCCTACTACTCACCGGATACGCGCGGCTTTCCGGGCAGTGGAAACATCGCATGGCTGGAAAACACCGGTGGCATCACCCACTGGAGTATCCGGCTGATGAACACCGACGGCAGCAGCATCCGCACGGTGATCGACGATGGCGGCATCAACTCCAAGCCGGCATGGTCGATCGACTCCAGCCACATCTACTTTCATCGCCTGCCGCCGAAGACGCCCGGACTGTTCAATGTGTGGCGAATACGCCGCGACGGCAGAGATCTGCGGGAATTGATCCTTCCGCGGCCGGCCTATGTGAACGAGTATCCGGTCAACGCCCTGAACTGACCTGCATTCCCCGACTCGCGGCGGAGTTGCTACCATCCGCTCGTTGCAGTCACATCCCCGCTCATGAAGTTCTGTTCCACCTGCGGCGCCCCGGTCGAGTCCATCATCCCCGACGGGGATCATCTGCCGCGTCACGTCTGCACAGTGTGCAAGACCATTCACTATCAGAACCCACGCATCATCGCGGGCTGCGTGCCCGAGTGGCAGGGACGAATCCTCCTGTGCAAGCGCGCGATCGAGCCGCGGCGCGGTTACTGGACGCTTCCCGCCGGTTTCATGGAGAACGGCGAAGCAGTCCAGGACGGCGCGGCACGTGAAGCGATGGAGGAAGCACTGGCCAACGTCGAGATCGGCTCTCTGCTGGCGATCGTCAACGTCATTCGCGCGCATCAGGTTCACATCATGTATCGCGCGCGCCTGCTCGATACGAACTTCGGCGTCGGTCCCGAAAGCCTCGAAGTGAAGCTTTACGACGAAGAAGAGATTCCCTGGAGCGATATCGCGTTCCTGAGCGTGGAATTCGCGCTGCGCCGCTATTTCGAGGACCGGCGCGCCGGCCGCGAAGGCGCCCATTCCCGTGATATCGATTGGCAGGACGGCAAACTGATCATCAAAGATCGGTGAAATTCCCTAAAAGGCCCGCCCTGCATCGCCGTTCAGCGGCTGCCGCCCTTCATTCAGGGGCCCTGCTTTGGCACAATAGCCGCCCCGCGAACCTGGTCCCGCGGTGCGTTTTTCACCCGTCCGGAGTCATCGATGACCTTTGTCGTCACAGAGAACTGCATCAAGTGCAAATACACCGACTGTGTCGAGGTCTGTCCGGTTGACTGCTTCCATGTGGGCCCGAACTTCCTGGTGATCGATCCGGATGAGTGCATCGACTGCACTCTCTGCGAACCCGAGTGCCCTGCCGAAGCCATCTTCTCGGAAGAGGAATTGCCGGCCGGCCAGGAACACTTCAAGCAGCTGAACGCCGATCTCGCGAAGCAGTGGCCGGTCATCACGGAACGCGCGCCGGCACCGGCCGATGCGAAGGAATGGGACGGCAAGCCCGACAAGCTCAAGCTGCTCGAACGCTGATTCCCGGCGGACGATCCAAACAAAAAAGCCCGCAGCAAGCTGCGGGCTTTTTCATTTCAGGGGCCGGAGCCGGAGAAATTTAGTTCTTGGCGCTGGCGGCAGCGACCTTCAGCTCGTCGAGCTGACGAACCATTTCCTTGGGCGGCAGATATCCACCGATGTAGTCGCCCGACATGGTGAAGATCGCCGGCGTGCCATTCACTCCCATTTCGTCGCCAAGCTCGTACTGCTTCGCCACCGGCGTTGCAGCGCACTTCGCCTCAACAGGCTGGCCCTGCTTGGCCTTTGTCAGGGCGCCGTTGCGATCCTTCGAGCACCACACCGCGACCATCTTCGCCCAGTCGTCCGTGTCGGGACCGGCACGCGGATACGCGAGATAGCGCACACGCACGCCGAGCTTGTTCAGCTCCGCGATCTCGCCGTGCAGCTTGCGGCAATACCCGCATTCGACGTCGGTGAACACGGTGATCGTATGTTTCGCAGCCGCGGGACCGAACACGATCATGTCGCGCTCATCGAGCTTGGCGAGCGCCTTGCTGCGCGCCGTCGAACGCCCTGCTTCGGTGAGGTTCCTGCGGCTCGAAACCTCGTAGAGGTCGCCGCTGAAAAGATACTTGCCGTCGGCGCTGACGTAAGCCGTGTCTGCACCCATGGCCACTTCGTACACGCCCGCCACCGGTGAAGGCTTGATCTGGTCGGGCTTCACGCCCGGAAACTGGGCCGCGATCGCGGCCTTTGCCTGCGCGGCCTTGTCCGTCTGCGCCTGAGCGTGAACCTGCGCCGCGGGGATCGCGAACGAGAGCGCACACAGAATCCAGGTCAGCTTGCTCATCGACACTCCGATTAAAGAACTGATGCTTCGACGGTTGGACGCGAAAGCGGTGCGGCGGTTCAACCGGAAAGGCGCCAGTCTAGCAGGGAAAAATCCCTGACCCGAATGACATGGACGAAAGGCCGGTGGCCGGCGACAGCCGGCCCCTGCGGAGAAGAGCGGGATCTTGGGACTGAAGAGGTCGGATCAGCCGCGCGGATGATGCTGCGCGTGCAAATCCTTCATACGCTCGCGGGCCACGTGCGTGTAGATCTGTGTGGTCGACAGATCGCTGTGACCGAGCAGCATCTGCACGACACGCAGGTCGGCGCCGTGATTCAGCAGATGCGTCGCGAACGCGTGCCGCAGCGTGTGCGGCGAAAGCGCCTTCTGGACGCCCGCCTTCTGCGCGTAACGCTTGATGATGTGCCAGAACGCCTGGCGGGTCATGCGATCGCCGCGACGCGTCGGGAACAGGAAATCGGTCTGGCGCTCGAGCAGGATCTCGAGACGCGGACCACCGATGAACCTCTGCAGCCACTGCACGGCTTCATCGCCGAGCGGAATCAGGCGTTCGCGATCGCCCTTGCCGACGATACGCAGCACGCCCTGGTTCATGTTGACCTGGCCGGCCTTGAGATTGACGAGCTCCGACACGCGCAGTCCGGTCGCGTACAGGACTTCGAGCATCGTGCGGTCGCGGTGGCCGAGCGGCTGATCAACTTCGGGCGCGGCGAGCAGCGCCTCGACTTCCTCTTCGGTCAGCGACTTCGGCAGCGAGCGGCCGATCTTCGGCATCGCGATCTGCGCCGTGGGATCTTCGGTGATCACTCCATCGCGCACGAGGTAGCGATAGAAGCGACGGAAACTGGAGAGCTGGCGTGCGGTCGAGCGCGGGCGTGCGCCCGACTCCACTCGCCACGCGATGAAGCCAAGCACGTCGGCGCGCTTTGCCGAAATTCCCGACCCTCCGCGTGCCTGGAGCCAACGGTCCAGCGCGGTCAGATCGGCGCGATATGCCGACAATGTGTTGGGCGACAGACCACGCTCCATCCACACCGCGTCGAGGAAGCGGTCGATCGCAGCCAGCGACGGCGTGGGCGCTTCAGGCGTGCCTTCGCCGGTCCTCGCGTAAACTGATGCTTTCGTAACGGTGCTCATCGCCTTTGAAGCAGCTTGCGCAAGCGGACACCGGATCGGGATCGATGTGTCCACACTTGCAGTACGGCCAGTATGCGTAGGGGTTCCGGCGTCGCGGAGTGACAGTTATCACAGAACGTTTTTACTGTTTACATAAAGAGAACCAGTTCACAGAAAATGGCCACTTGGCAGGCGTCGGCTGATGAAGCTGACAGGCTAAGGCCCCGCCAAAGGCCCTTTGAACCGCCCGATCGAGACCCCGGATACGAATGTCGCTGAACCCTTTTCATTGGCTGAGCCGGTTGCTGGAAGGCCTTTACGGCCTCTACACCCTGACGCTTTTCCTCATCCTCGGCCTGTCCGCCTTCCTGCTGGTCGTGCTGGTTCCGGGCCTCAAGGCGCGGCGCGCGATCGCGCACGGCACAGCCCGCTTCTTCTTCGTCTGCGCGGGAATTCGCATCCGGGTCATGGATGAGCACGAATTACCGCGGGAGCCCTGTGTCGTAGTCGCCAACCACGCGAGCTACCTCGACGGCGTCGTCATGAAAGGCGTGCTTCCCGCCCGATTCAGCTTCGTCATCAAGAAGGAAGTTTCCCGGGTGCCGCTTGCGGGCCTGCTGTTGCGGCGCATCGGCTCGGAATTCGTCGATCGATTCAATCGTCACGCGGGCGCGATGGATGCCCGCCGCATCATCAAGGCGGCGGATGCCGGCCAGGCGCTCGTGTTCTTCCCCGAGGGGACCTTTATCGCTCAGCCGGGATTGGGAAAATTCCATACAGGCGCATTCGCCATCGCCGCGCGCGCGCATCTCCCGGTCGTACCCGTAGTCATTAAAGGTACGCGGAGGATTCTTCCTAGCGGTCGATTCCTGCCGCGCCCCGGGCGCATCGAAATCCAGGTCCTTCCCGCCATCCGTGCATCCGCGGACCTTGATTCGGCGGGAATCGTCGCGATGACTCGGGAAGAGTCACGCAAGCGGATACTTGCGCACCTGAATGAACCGGATCTGGGCGACGCCGACGGGCTGGCGCCGCTGCAGGCAGCTCGCAAAGCTTGATGCGGTAGAGGCTTGACCCGGCCCCGCAGCATTGGTTACAAGCCCGCCCTCTTCCTGAACCCTCCATCGGGGCTTCCAGCATGACTGACGAAATTTTCATCGTTTCAGCGCGCCGCACTCCCATCGGCGCATTCCAGGGCACGCTTGCACCGCTCACCGCGCCGCAGCTCGGTGCGGTCGCCATCCGTGCAGCCGTGCAGGACTCCGGTCTCGCCGCGGACCAGATCGAGGACTCGATCATCGGTTGCGTGCTGATGGCGGGCATCGGTCAGGCACCGGGACGCCAGGCCGCACTCGCAGGCGGTGTGCCGCAGCGCGTGCCGGCAACCACCATCAACAAGATGTGCGGTTCGGGCCTCAAAGCCGTGATGATGGCGAGCGATCAGATTCGCGCAGGCTCGGCCAACATCATTCTCGCCGGCGGCATCGAATCGATGACGAACGCGCCGTACCTGATCCCGAAGGCTCGCGCCGGCCTGCGCATGGGCCACAGCGAAATCCTGGATCACATGTTCTTCGACGGCCTGCAGAGCCCGTTCGACGGCAAGATGATGGGCCACTTCGCCGACGCCACCGCAGCCAAGTACGGCTTCACCCGTGAGCAGCAGGATGCGTTTGCTACTGAATCCGTGCGTCGTTCACTCGCCGCCATCGAGCAGGGCAAGTTCGTGCGCGAAATCGCGGCGGCCACGGTGAAGGATCGCAAGGGCGAGCGCCTCATCGAGAAGGACGAAACGCCCTTCACGTGCGACATCGCCAAGATCCCGAGCCTGAAGCCCGCTTTCAACAAAGACGGCACTGTGACGGCCGCGAGCTCATCCTCGATCTCCGACGGCGCTGCTGCGCTGATCCTCGCCAGTGGCGCGACAGTGAAGAGCCGTGGGCTGAAGCCGCTCGCACGTGTCGTTGGCTACGCAAGCCATGCGCACGCACCCGAGTGGTTTACCACTGCACCGGTGGGCGCGATCAAGGCAGTGCTGGAAAAGACCGGCTGGAAATCAGGCGATGTCGACCTGTTCGAAGTGAACGAAGCCTTCGCCTGCGTGGCAATGGCGGCGATTCACGACCTGAGCCTGGATCACGCAAAGGTCAACGTGAACGGCGGCGCCTGCGCCCTCGGTCACCCGATCGGTGCGACCGGTGCGCGTATCACCACGACTCTGATTCACGCGCTCAAGGATCGCGGCGGCAAGCGCGGCATCGCGTCTCTGTGCATCGGCGGCGGCGAAGCGACGGCGCTGGCGATCGAAATCGTCTGACCCCAGTCACTCCCGCGAAAGCGGGAGTCCATCTACCGTTACGGCATGGATTCCCGCTTTCGCGGGAATGACGAACCTAAACCGAGACGACCGCATCCGGCGGAATCCCCGCCACTTCATACCCGCGCTTGAAGTCGCGTACGTGCTTGGCCATCCACTTGCGCGCATCCTCTGCGTCCTTACCCTGCAGCGCCGTGATGATCTTCTGCTGCGCGACCATGATGCGCGATCGCGCCTGAGCGACGCGGTCGATCATCAGCCCCAATGACGGCGCCAGTACCTGCGCAAGCGAGTGCTTAGCCAAGACGAGCACCTTGTTGCGCGCACAGGCGCCGAGCAGCTCAAAGAATTCCACCACCAGCGTGACCGCAGCGGCTGACTGCGACTCCGCCACGAAAGCCTGATGCACGCGCAGCAGTGCTTCGATGTCCGCCTGAGTCCGGCGCGTCGCTGCGAGCGCGGCGACTTCAGGCTCGATCACCATCATCGCTTCCCACACATCGACAAAGGACACCTCGTGCAGGACGAGCGCCTGTCGCATGCCCGACGCGATCTTGTTGGCGTGTGGACGACTGACCACCATGCGCTTGGCGCCCGGCGGCCGCATCACGAGACCGGAGTTCTCGAGTTGACGTAACGCCTCGCGCACCGTCGAGCGGTGCACGCGGAACTGCTGCGCAAGATCCAGCTCGGCCGGCAGGAGATCGCCGTCTTTGAGTACACGACTCAGGATCTTGCCCTCGATCGCAGCGCTTACACGCATGTAGGCGGGCTCGCGCTCCACGGGATCGAAGAGATTTCCCCCGGATTGGACAGCAGCCGCCCCGGTCTCCGCCGCTGATGCAGTGCCGCGACGGGGCCGGGTTCTGGATACAATTTTCGCGCGCGTTGACATGGTGCCGGATTGTCCGACAATGGGACATCTTTCTCAACCCTCCCGGACCGGGGGAGCGCACTGTGCAGGACTTCGACTTCGGACTCGGCGATGACATCGACACGCTGCGCGCGGCCGTCGCGCAGTTCGCCCAAGAACGCATCGCCCCGCTGGCGGCGGACATCGATCGCGAGAACCGCTTCCCTCGCGAGCTTTGGCCGCAGATGGGCGAGATGGGGTTGCACGGCCTGACCGTCGAAGAGAGCTTCGGCGGCGCGGGCATGGGTTACCTGGCTCACGTCATCGCGATGGAAGAAATCAGCCGCGCATCGGCAGCCGTCGGCCTGTCGTACGGCGCGCACTCCAACCTGTGCGTCAACCAGATGCGCCGCTGGGGAACGCAGGCGCAGAAGGAAAAATATCTGCCGAAGCTCATCTCGGGCGAGCATGTCGGCGCGCTCGCCATGAGCGAACCCGGCGCGGGCTCCGACGTCGTGGGCATGCGCACACGCGCCGAAAAACGCGCCGACGGCTACGTCCTCAACGGATCGAAGATGTGGATCACGAACGGTCCGGTCGCCGAAACCCTGATCGTCTACGCAACCCTCGACGCCAGCCTTGCGGCGCGCGGCATCACGGCTTTCATCATCGAACGCGGCATGCCGGGATTCAGCACGGCACAGAAGCTCGACAAGCTCGGCATGCGCGGCTCCGACACATGCGAACTCGTGTTCAAGGATTGCCACGTCCCCGCCGCCAACCTGCTGCACAAGGAAGGCTTCGGCGCCGAGGTCCTGATGAGCGGCCTCGACTACGAACGTGTCGTGCTCGCAGGGGGTCCGCTCGGAATCATGCGTGCGTGCCTCGACCACGTGATGCCCTACGTTCACGAACGCAAGCAGTTCGGCCGCCCGATCGGCACCTTCCAGCTCATGCAGGCGAAGGTCGCCGACATGTACACGACGATGAACGCCTGCCGCGCTTACGTCTACGCCGTTGCCCGCGCGTGCGATCGCGGACAGATTACCCGCTTCGACGCAGCCGGCTGCATTCTGCAGGCCTCGGAGCGCGCGACGTGGATGGCGCTCGAAGCGATCCAGGCGCTCGGCGGCAACGGATACATCAACGACTACCCGACTGGCCGCCTGCTCCGCGATGCCAAGCTCTACGAAATCGGCGCGGGCACCAGCGAAATCCGCCGCATGTTGATTGGACGTGAACTGTTCGAGGCCACTGCATGATCCCGACCCGAGTCGATCGCGATTCCGAAGCGTTTCATACCAACGCCGCGTACATGCGCGGTCTCGTCGCCGAGCTGAAAGACCGGCTCGCGATCGCTGCGCAGGGCGGCGGTGATGACGCACGCAAAAAGCATACGTCGCGCAACAAACTGCTGCCGCGCGAACGCATCGATGCCCTCCTCGACCCGGGCAGCACGTTCCTCGAGTTTTCGCCGCTCGCAGCCGGCGAGATGTACGACGGCGGCGCACCGGGCGCCGGCATGATCACCGGCCTCGGGCGGATTCACGGCATCGACGTGGTCATCGTCGCGAACGATGCCACCGTCAAGGGCGGAACGTACTTCCCCATGACGGTGAAGAAGCATCTGCGCGCGCAGGAGATCGCCGCGGAGAACAATCTCCCCTGCGTGTATCTCGTCGATTCCGGCGGCGCGTTCCTTCCTCTGCAGGACGAAGTCTTCCCGGATCGCGAACACTTCGGCCGGATCTTCTTCAACCAGGCTCGCATGTCGGCGGCCGGCATTCCGCAAGTCGCCGTGGTCATGGGCTCATGCACCGCGGGCGGCGCCTACGTGCCCGCGATGTGCGACGAGGCCATCATCGTCCGCAAGCAGGGAACGATCTTCCTCGGCGGCCCGCCCCTCGTGCGCGCCGCTACTGGCGAGATCGTCGATGCGGAATCGCTCGGCGGCGGTGATGTGCACACGCGCATCTCTGGTGTTGCCGACCAACTGGCGGACAACGACGCGCACGCCCTGCAACTCGCGCGCGATACTGTGAAGCATCTGGGCCGTCGGCCGCAGCCGTGGCTGCAACAACAGGAAATCCGCGAGCCCGTGCACGATATCGAAGATGTCTACGGAATCATTCCGCGAGACACGCGCTATCCCTATGACGTCCGCGAGATCATCTCGCGCCTCGTCGACGCGTCGGAATTCCACGAGTTCAAGCCGCTGTACGGCAAGACGCTGGTATGCGGCTTCGCACATCTGCACGGCTTCCCGGTGGCGATCGTCGCGAACAACGGCATCCTCTTCTCGGAATCCGCCCTCAAGGGCGCACACTTCATCCAGCTCGCGAATCGTCGCGGCGTGCCGCTGATCTTCCTGCAGAACATCACCGGCTTCATGGTCGGCAAGAAATTCGAGCATGGCGGCATCGCGAAGGACGGCGCGAAACTCGTCACTGCGGTCGCCTGCTCGCGCGTCCCCAAGTACACGGTGATCATTGGCGGCTCATTTGGCGCCGGAAATTACGCAATGTGCGGCCGCGCCTACGGACCGCGCATGCTGTGGAT
The DNA here is from genome assembly GCF_014202975.1 of Povalibacter uvarum. Classification (GTDB taxonomy): domain Bacteria; phylum Pseudomonadota; class Gammaproteobacteria; order Steroidobacterales; family Steroidobacteraceae; genus Steroidobacter; species Steroidobacter uvarum. Next base: position 1,123,098 of record NZ_JACHHZ010000003.1, on the reverse strand, counting down.
GTGGCCGAACGCAAGGATCTCGGTGATGGGCGGCGAACAGGCCGCGCAAGTGCTTGCGACCGTGCGCGCCGATGGTCTCAAAGCCCGCGGCGAGAGCTGGCCCGACGACGAACGCGCCGAATTCGTCGGCGAGATCCGCAATCAATACGAAACGCAGGGCAGTCCGTACTACGCGAGCGCACGCCTGTGGGACGACGGCATCATTGATCCGGTCGATACGCGGAATGTGCTGGGCCGGGCAATCACAGCATCGATGAATGGATCGGCGCCCGGAGACGAGCGCTACGGCGTATTCAGGATGTAAGCTTCGCCGTCCATGTGACGGGCGCTTTTCCCGTCACCCGTCACTCATCACCCGTCACCTTCTCCATCCATGCCCTCCATTACCGTCACCACCGATCCTCGCGGCGTCGCCACCCTGCTCCTGAACCGTCCTGAGAAGCACAACGCGCTGGACGGCGATACCTTGCGCCAGCTCCATGACGCGCTGGTCGAGATCGAGAACGACCCGGACATCCGTGCGGTAATCCTCACCGGCGCAGGTGTGAGTTTCTGCGCGGGTGCGGACATCGCGCACATGCGCTCGATGATGGATGCCACCGAGCAGCAGAACGTCGAAGACGCCATGCTGCTCGCGCGCTGCCTGCGCGCGCTCGATGAACTCCCGCAGCCCGTCATCGGCCGTGTGAACGGTAACGTCTACGGCGGCGGCCTCGGGCTCGTCGCCTGTGCGGATATTGCTATTGCAGTCGAGCCCGCGAAGTTCGCCCTGACGGAAGTGCGTCTCGGCATCGTTCCTGCCGCAATTTCACCCTACGTAGTGGCAGCGATCGGCTCGAGGCAGGCGCGACGGCTGTTCCTTACAGCCGTTCCGTTCGATGCCGCGCATGCGGCCCAGCTGGACCTCGTGCATTTCACGACAACTCCGGATCAGCTCGATGCGAAGGTCGCGGAACAGCTCGATCTGATCCTGCGCGGGGGCCCGCTTGCGCTCCGCGCCGCCAAGAAGCTCGTTCGGGATGTCTCGCCCCCGGTCGACCGTGATGTCCTGGGGGATGAGACCGCCCGACTGCTGGCTCGCCTGCGGGTGAGCGCCGAAGGCAAGGAGGGACTCTCGGCGTTTCTGGAGCGTCGCAAGGCGAACTGGGTCGGCGAATAGCCGCAGATTCCACGAGTCCCACCCACCCTTTCCGGGTGGGACCCTTCCGCCATGCGAACGTCGATGAATCTCGTCAGTTCGGGGCTTTGTGCGCCGCAAGAAAGCGGCTAACATCCGGCGCCTTCGCGATCTCCTCGAGGTATGCCATGCAGCTTGAAGGAAAGCTGGTCGTCATCACCGGCAGCGGCCGCGGCATCGGCCGGGCCATGGCCGTTGCGTTCGCCCAGAAGCGCGCCAACGTCGCCCTGCTCGACCTCAACGCCGCCGATCTCGACAAGACATCGGCCGAATGCCAGGCGCTCGGCGTCCAGGCACGCACCTATCTCTGCAACGTCAGCCGGGAAGACGAAGTCGCCGCGACGCTCGACGCCGTGGTCACGGACTTCGACCGGCTCGATGTGATGGTCAACAACGCCGGCATCACGAAAGACGCGATGCTGGTCAAAGTCCAGGACGGCAAGGTCGTCGGCAAGATGTCGAAGGACCAGTGGCAGGCCGTCATCGACGTCAATCTCACCGGTGTGTTCCTGGGCGCGCGCGAAGCCGCGGCCCGCATGATCACGCTAGGCAACGGCGGCGTGATCATCAGCACGTCGAGCATTTCGCGCGCGGGCAACATGGGCCAGTCGAACTATTCGGCAGCCAAGGCCGGCGTCGCGGCGATGACGGTGGTCTGGGCCAAGGAACTGGCTCGTTACGGCATTCGCGCCGGGGCGATCGCGCCCGGTTTCACCCGCACGGAAATCCTCGATGCAATGAAGCCCGAGATGATCGAGCGTGCGCTGTCGGCGGTACCGCTGAAGCGCATGGCCGATCCATCGGAAATGGCGCATGCAGCGATCTTCATCGCGGAGAACGATTTCTTCTCCGGACGTGTCATCGAGCTCGACGGCGCGCAGCGCATATAGGTAGGACGCAATGAAATTGAATCAGGTACGCGCAGTCATCACCGGCGGCGCTTCAGGGCTCGGCAACGCGGTTGCGGCGAAGCTCGTCGCTGGCGGCGCGAAGGTCACGCTCCTCGATGTGAATCAAGCAGCCGGCGAAGCAGCCGCGCAAGCACTCGGCGATGCCGCCACGTTCCAGACCGTGGATGTGACGAGCGAAACCGCCGTCAACGAAGCCATCGCCGCCGCACGCGCCTCGATGGGCTCGATCAATCTCGCAGTGAATTGCGCCGGCGTTGCATGGGCCCGCCGCCTCGTGAACAAGGAAGGGCCGATGCCCGGCGACTTCTTCCGCAAGGTCGTCGAAGTGAATCTCGTCGGCACGCTGCAGGTGGCTAAAGCCGCGGCAGCAGCGATGGGCGCCAACACGCCGAACGAGGAGGGCGAACGCGGCTTGATCGTGATGACCGCGTCCGTCGCGGCGTTCGATGGTCAGATCGGACAGGTCGCCTACTCCGCTTCCAAGGGCGGCGTCGTCGGCATGACGCTGCCGATGGCGCGCGACCTCGCTTCGAGCGGCATTCGCGTCATGACGATTGCGCCCGGCATCTTCAAGACACCGATGATGGCCGCGATGCCGCAGGAAACGCAGGACTCGCTCGGTCGCCAGGTCCCGTTCCCTCCCCGGCTCGGCCGGCCCGAGGAGTACGCCGCGCTGGTGGCCCATATCTGCGAGAACATCATGCTCAACGGCGAATGCATCCGCCTCGATGGCGCGATTCGCATGGCGCCGAAGTGAGAGCGAAGAAGCGGATGGCGGATAGCGGATGGTGACTGGTCGGAGGAGAGACGGGATGAACAGAGCAGCTATATTCACACTGGTTGCACTGCTGCAGTTCGGTTGTGCTACGGCGCCGACGCCTCCTGCCGCCGATGCGAAGAAACCTGCCGCTGTCCCTGCGCTCTCCGTTCCCGTCGACTACTACAAGCTCTCGAACGGCCTTCGGGTCGTTCTTTCCGAAGATCATTCCGTGCCGGTCGCCTCGATCGGCATCTACTACAACATCGGCTTTCGCATCGAGCCGAAGGATCGCACGGGATTCGCGCATCTGTTCGAGCACCTGATGTTCCAGGGCTCGCAGAACCTCGCGAAGGGCCAGTTCTTCAAACTCGTTCAGGGACTCGGCGGCACGCTGAATGGCTCGACGCGCTTCGACTTTACGAACTACTACGAAGCCTTCCCGTCGAACGCGCTCGAGACGATGTTGTGGGCCGAGGGCGATCGCATGCGCAGCCTCGACATCACGCAGGAGAATCTCGAGAACCAGCAGGGCGTGGTCAAGGAGGAAGTGAAGGTCAACGTGCTGAATCGCCCCTATGGCGGGTTCCCGTGGCTGCAGTTGCCCCAGTACGCCAACACCAACTGGTACAACGCCCATAACTTCTACGGCGATCTGCAGCACATCGACGCTGCCACGCTCGAAGAGGCGCGCACGTTCTTCCGCACGTACTACGTGCCAGGCAACGCCGTGCTCGTCGTCGCAGGGGATTTCGATCCGGCGCAAGCGAAGAAGTGGATCGAGCAGTATTTCTCGACGATTCCCGCCGCACCGGTGCCTGCGATTCCCGATGTCTCCGAGCCGCGCCAGACGGCCGAGAAGCAGGTCAGCTATACGGATGCCCTTGCTCCGCGCCCCGCGCTCGCCATCGGCTATCACGTTCCGCCGCGGTGGACGCCCGAGCACTTCGCCTTCGGGCTGATCGACGAGATCCTGCTGCAGGGAGAATCTTCCCGCCTGCATCGCGATCTCGTGCAGAAGCGGGGCTTCACCGACAGCGTCTCCGGCGGCATCAACCTGCTCGGGAACATGTTCAACTACAGCGGTCCGATGCTCTGGTCCGCATCGCTGCTCCATGATCCGACCACGCCGCAGGCTGAAATCATGGGAGCGTTCGATGAGAATGTCGAACGGCTGCGCACCGAACTGGTGACGCAGGACGAGCTCGATCGTGCACGACGCACGATCCGCTCGCAGCTCTACGACATCGTCGGTTCCAGCACGCGGCTCGGCCTCATCGATCTGCTCGCATGTTTCGCTCTCTTCGATGACGATCCTTCGCGCATCAATCACATCGAAGCCGAATTTGCGAAAGTGACGCCGGAACTGGTGCGCAAGACCGCGCAGGAATACCTGCGACGCGACAATCGCACGGTGATGACGTTGACGCCGGGCAAGGCAACGCAGAACCAGGGAGCAGCGCAATGAATAAGCTTCAGTGGTTCGCATTCGCCGTCCTCGCGTCCGTAGCGAGCGTGACAGGCGCTCAGCAGGCTCCGCCTCCTCCGGGTCCGCCGCGTCCCTTCCAGTTGCCGACCCCGGTAACGATCTCGCTGCCGAACGGCGTGCAGGCGACGTTCGTCGACTTCGGCGTCATTCCCAAAGTCAGCGTTGCCGTTGCAGTCCGCACCGGCAATCTCAACGAAGGCGACAAGACCTGGCTCGCGGATCTGACGGGCGATCTGCTCAAGGAAGGCACGAAGGATCGCAACTCGGGTCAGATTGCGGATGCCGCAACGCTGATGGGCGGTCAGCTGGGCATCAGCGTCACCGCCGATGAAACGCTGTTGTCGCTCGATGTGCTTTCCGAATACGGTGCCGACGCGGTCGGATTGCTCGCCGAAGTACTGACGACGCCGGCGCTGCCGGAGAGTGAGCTGGCGCGAATCCGGCAGGACTACCTGCGCAATCTCAGTGTCCAGACGACGCAGCCGCAGGCCATTGCGGGCGCGGCCATGGCGGACCTTCTTTATCCCGATCATCCCTACGGCAAGTCCTTCCCGACAGTTGAGCAGCTGAACAGCTACTCGATCGCTGACATCCGCGGCTACTACGACGCAAACTTCGGCGCCCGTCGGACACATGTGTACGTCGCTGGCCGCTTCGATCGCGCAGCTATCGAAAAGGCGATCCGCGAATCGCTCGGCGGCTGGCGCGAGGGCGCCCCGCCGCTGCAACTCGCGCCGACTGATGCGCGCCCGCGAACGGTGAAGCTGCTCGATCGACCGGGCGCACCGCAGTCGACATTGCGAATCGGCAAGCGGGTCATCGATCCCACGCAACCGAACTTCATGCCGCTTTCCGTAGCGAACACGATGCTCGGCGGCGTTCTGACCTCTCGCATCACGATGAATCTGCGGGAGGCGAAAGGCTGGGCCTACTCGCCCGGCAGCGGCATCGCCACGCAGTACCACCAGGCGACGTGGCTCGAGAACGCCGACGTAAAGTCGGCCCAGACCGGCCCCTCGGTCAGCGAGATCTTCAAGGAGATCGATCTGCTGCGCTCAGAGGCACCGACGGAGCCCGAGCTCACTTCCATCAAGAACTATCGCAACGGCATCTTCGTCATGTCGACGAGCACACGCGGCGGACTGATCGGCCAGCTCGCCTTCATGAACCTGCAGGGCCTGCCCTCGAACTGGCTGACCACCTTCGTCGACCGGCTCTATGCCGTGACGCCCGCGCAGATCACGCAGGCCGCTCGTGACCATCTCGACCCGACGCAGATGTCGGTCGTCATCGTCGGCGACCTCGCGACAGTGAAGCCACAGATCGAAGCCATCGCGCCGCTGCGCGATGCGATTGCCAAACCCTAGAAGCCACGCTTAACCAAAGTCATAACGAACGTATGAGCGAAGCCATCGAACGCGAAGTCATGGAGTACGACCTGGTGATTGTCGGCGCAGGTCCCGCCGGCCTCGCCTGTGCGATCCGCCTGAAGCAGCTGAAGCCCGACCTGAACATCTGCGTGCTGGAGAAAGGCTCCGCGGTCGGGGCGCACTCGCTTTCCGGTGCAGTCCTCGAGCCCGCCGCACTGGAGAAGCTGCTGCCCAACTGGAGCACCGAATACACGGGAATGAAAGTGCCCGCGGTCGAAGACGATGTGCGACTCATGACCAAGACCGGCTCGTTCAAACTGCCGAACTGGGCAGTGAACCTTACGCCGATGAACAACCACGGCAACTTCATCGTGTCGCTGGGACAGCTCACTCCGTGGCTGGCACAGCAGGCGGAGAAGCTCGGCGTCGACATCTTCCCCGGCTACTCGGCCGCGGAAGCACTCTTCGATGAGCAAGGCGCCGTCAAAGGCGTTCGCATCGGCGACATGGGTGTCGAGCGCAATGGCGAGCCCGGCCCGAACTTCACACCGGGTATCGAGATCCACGCCGGCACGACGATCATCGCGGAAGGCTCACGCGGTTCGATCGCGAAGCAGCTCATCAAGAAATTCAACCTGCGCGAACACTGCGATCCGCCGACCTTCGGTCTCGGATTCAAGGAGCTGTGGCAACTGCCGCCGGGCCGGGTGAAGCCGGGTCGTATCGAACATGCGTTCGGCTGGCCGCTGGACGTCAACACGTATGGCGGCAGCTTCCTTTATCACCTCGACAACGATCGCGTGTACGTGGGGTACGTCGTCGGCCTCAACTATGAAGATCCGCGACTGAAACCGTTCGAGGCGTTTCAGCAATTCAAGAACCATCCGCGCATCAAGCCGCTGCTCGAAGGCGGCGAAATTCTCTCGGCTGGCGCGCGCACGATTGCGGCGGGCGGCTATCAGTCGCTGCCGAAGCTCGACATGCCCGGCGCGCTCATCATCGGCGATGCCGGAGGCACGCTGAACGTCTTCAAGATCAAGGGCATTCACCAGGCGATTCGCTCGGGCGCGCTCGCGGCGGAGCATCTGGCAGCCGAAGGAAAGTCGGCCGGATTCGACGCCCGCTGGCGCGCATCCGAAGGCCACAAGGAACTGCACTCCGTCCGCAATTTCAAACCCGCGTTCAAGAAGGGCCTGTATTTCGCGATGATCAACGCGGGTATCGAGGCCGTGCTGAAGGGCAAGACGCCCTGGACGATGCGCAACACCGCGGACTGGTCGGCACTCGAAAAGCTCGCCGACTACCAGTCGCCGGATCGCCAATGGATCGATCGCTCGCTGCCGCCGCGCGACCGGCTCGCGTCAGTGTTCTTTGCCGGCAACGTGCACGACGAAGCACAGCCGATCCACCTCAAGGTCGCCGACACGAACATCTGCGCCACGCGCTGCGTTGTCGAGTACGGCAACCCTTGCGAGAACTTCTGCCCGGCCGGCGTCTATGAGATGGTCCCCGACGGCGACAAGGGCAAGCGCCTGCAGATCAACGCGGCGAACTGCGTGCACTGCAAGGCCTGCGACATCAAGGATCCCTACGAGATCATCACCTGGACCACGCCGGAGGGCGGCTCAGGACCCAACTACCAGAATCTGTGAAGCAGCGAAGCGGATTGCGGTAGACAAGCGCCGGGGCGGAACGGTATTGAGTGCTCATCCGGCGTTCTTACCATCCGCCATCCGCTATCCGCCATCCCCTTCATGAATCCCATCTGGTCGCCTCCCCCCGAGCGCATCGCCGATGCGCACATGACGCGATTCATGCGCTTTGCGCGTGAACGCCATCAGGCGCCCCTCGCTGACTACGCTGCTCTGCATCGCTGGTCGGTCGAGTATCCGGAAAACTTCTGGAGCGCCCTATGGGACTTTGCCGAGGTACGGGCCGAGCGCAAGGCCGACCGCGTACTCGTCGACGGCAACAAGATGCCCGGCGCGCAGTGGTTTGTCGGCGCGAAGCTCAATTTCGCCGCGAACCTCCTGAAGCTCGACGACGACTCCCCCGCGATCATCTTCCGCAACGAGCGCGGCGTTCGCCGCGAATTGTCGTGGCGGCAGCTGCGCACTGAAGTCGCCCGGATCGCCGACGGATTGCGGCAAGCCGGCGTGAAGGAAGGCGATCGCGTCGCGGGCTACCTGCCCAATCTGCCGGAAGCGATGATCGCGATGCTGGCAACGGCCAGCCTGGGCGCGATCTGGTCCTCGTGTTCACCCGACTTCGGTGTGAGCGGAGTATGCGATCGGTTCGGCCAGATCTCTCCCAAGGTACTCATCGCCGCCGACGCGTATCCGTACGCCGGCAAGACTCTCGATTGCCTCGCGACCGTGAAGTCGGTCAAGCAGACGATTGCGAGCATCGAGCGTGTCGTGATCGTGCCGTACCTCAGCGAAAAGCCGGCGATCGCGGACATTCCGGACGCCGTGCTGTTCCCTGATTTCGGCTCCGCCGACGCGAAGCTCTCGTTCGCGCAATTGCCGTTTGCTCATCCCGTCTACATTCTCTATTCCTCGGGAACGACGGGTGTGCCGAAGTGCATTACCCACAGCGGCGGCGGCGCTCTCCTGCAGCACATCAAAGAGCATGTGCTGCATTCGGATCTGCGGACAGGCGACCGCTACTTTTACTACACCACCTGCGGTTGGGTGATGTGGAACGCCCTCGCCGGTGCGCTCGTCGCCGGTGCGACGGTCGTGCTCTTCGACGGCTCACCAGTGCAGCCCGATCCCCGCATCCTCTGGCGCATGGCCGCCGAGGAGAAACTCGCATTCTTCGGCACGAGTCCGCGTTTCCTCACCGCCTGTCAGCAGGCCGGCGTAAGGCCTGGCACCGAGTTTGACCTAAGCGCGCTGCGCACGATCATTTCGACAGGCGCACCGTTGAGCCCGGAGAGCGTGCGCTACGTGTATCGCGACGTGAAGCAGGACGTGCAGCTGGCGTCCATCTCAGGCGGCACGGACATCCTCGGTGCATTTGCGCTCGGTTGCCCGCTGTTGCCGGTCTACGAGACCGAGATGCAATGCCTTGGTCTTGGCATGAAGGTCGAGGTGTTCGACGAGAACGGCAAGCCGGTCGTCGACACGCAGGGCGAACTTGTCTGCTCCGCGCCCTTCCCTTCAGTGCCCATCGGCTTCTGGTCCGACACCGATGGCTCACGCTTTCACGCGACTTATTTTGCCCGCTATCCGAACGTCTGGTGGCACGGCGACTTCGCCACAGTCACGTCGCGCGGCGGCCTGATCGTTCATGGCCGCTCTGACGCCGTACTCAATCCCGGCGGCGTGAGGATCGGCACCGCGGAGATCTATCGCCAGGTCGAGAAGGTGTCCGAAGTCGCTGAATCAGTGGCGATCGCACAGAGCTGGCAGAACGACGTCCGCGTCGTGCTCTTCGTGAGACTACTCGACGGGTTGACGCTTACCGACGAACTGCAACGAAAGATTCGCGACACCATCGGCCGCAACACGACGCCACGGCACGTGCCGGCAAAGATCATTCAGGCGCCGGACCTGCCGCGCACGCTCAACGGCAAGCTGACTGAGCTGGCGGTGCGTGAGGCGGTCCACGGCCGCCCTGTTCGCAACACCGATGCGCTTGCGAACCCGCAGGTGCTCGAGTTCTTCCGCGATCTGCCCGAGCTGCAGCGTTGATGGACAACGTCAGCGCCCACTACCAGCGCGAATGCGCACGCCTCGGCTATCAACGGGACGCTGCCCAGGAGCGCATCGTTGCGCTGCTCGACGAGTTGCGCCTGAGGCTCATCAAGCCGCGCTCCGCCGGCCTGCTGAAAGGATTGTTCAACGGCAAGCAGCGCGAGCTCGAAAAGGGTCTGTACATCTGGGGCGGCGTAGGCCGCGGCAAGACGTGGATGATGGACCTGTTCTTCCATAGCCTGCCCTTCAAGGACAAGCAGCGCAGTCACTTCCACCGGTTCATGCAGTCCGTGCATGACGAACTGAAGAAGCACAAGGATCAGGCCGATCCGCTCGAGCTCGTCGCCGAGAAGATCGCTAAGAAGACGCGGGTATTGTGCTTCGACGAGCTCTTCGTTGCCGACATCGGCGATGCCATGCTGCTGGCGAATCTTTTCCGCGGTCTCTTCGATCGGGGCGTGACGCTCGTCGCGACCTCCAACGTGCCGCCCGACGATCTCTACAAGGATGGCCTGCAACGAGCGCGCTTCATACCGGCGATCAAGTTGCTGAAGGAGCACACCCAGGTAGTGCAGATCGACAAGGGCGTCGACTTCCGCCTGCGCGCGCTCGAAAGCGCACCCACGGCTTTTGCTGCGGGCGACGCCGGGACCCCAGGTTCGATGACACAACTCTTCGAGCAGGTTGCAGGCGAAGCCGGCACGCCGAATGCGACGCTGACGCTGAATCACCGGCGCCTGCATCCGAAGCGGCTCGCAGAGGATGTCGTGTGGTTCGACTTCAAGGAACTCTGCGACGGACCGCGTGGCCAGGCCGACTACATCGAAATCGCGCGCTGCTTCCACACCGTGATGCTGAGCGATATTCCGGTGCTGACGACCGAGTCGGAGAACCAGGCCCGGCGCTTCGTCACCCTGGTCGATGAGTTCTACGATCGTGGAGTGAAGCTGATCGTTTCGACCGTCGCGCCGGTGACACAGATCTATCGCGGCTCGAAGCTCGCGTTCGAGTTCGAGCGGACGTCGAGCCGGCTCATTGAGATGCAGTCGCAGGAGTATCTGTCGCGGCCGCATCGGCCGTAAGACGAAGGGGGACAGCGGATAGCGGATGGCGGATGGTTCGAGAAAGACAGCACGAATTCTGACGCGTCACTCCCGTGCAGGCGGGACTCCAAGGTCTTCCGACAAGATGGATCCCCGCCTGTGCGGGGATGACCGTGAGTGCAGATTCTGACCATTCACCATCGCTATCCGCCATCCCCTTCCTTATCACGCCACCTTCTGGACTTTGCGCCTCACCTCGGCCTTCTCGCTCGCGTACGACGCACCGGCCTGATCACCGGCCAGATCCAGCGCCCGCGCCGTCAGCTGCCAGTTGAAAGGACTGGTCGGCTTGAGATGAGTGCGCTCCGATGCCAGCGCCCGCGAAAGGCTCGCATTGCCGGCACGCAGCGCGGCTTCGACGAGTGTCTGATGCACGATGTCCCGCTGTGCGTTGCTGCCGCCGAACCGGTTCGCGATCGTGCGCACCGGCAGCAACAGCTCGACTACATCGTTGTAGTACCCGGCGCCGAAGGCCAGCAGCGCCTGCGCCATCGGCAACCCGACGTCGCGCGACATCATCGCGTTCGTGTCGTTGCCGAGCGCTTTGCGCTCCAGCGTTGCGATCGTGCGGGCGACGAGATCGAGACGCTGAGCGCCGATGAACGACATCACAGCGTGAACGTCGTTGAAGGCGTAGTAGCCATGATCGATCAGCGGTGCCCAGGACGCCGCGAGTGCCTGCCAGCGCGATCCGACATCGACTCCGCGCAAATGCAGGCGCCACAGCAACGCAGACGCGTCGATCATTTCGAGCGGCACTTGCGACGCCACCGGACGCACCTTGCGGTCGTACAGCTGCAGGACTGCCGGCACATCGCCCGTGTCGAGGTGATAGAGCGCGAGGTGCCACCAGTTGTGGAACGCAAAGCCGTTCTCGGGCGCCCAGTCCCGTTCGCGACGAGTCAGCCAATCGATGCCGTCTCGCACGCGTCCGGTCATTTCCATGACGTGCGCGACCGCGTGCACTGCCCAGGGATCGCGAGGATTGAGGTCGAGTGCGCGCCGGCCGGTGTCCTCGGCCTGCGAGTACGCACCGCACTCTTCGAGTCCGAAGGCGTGCATGCCGAGCACATAACCATAGCCCGGTACCGTCGAGTCCCAGTGCGGCAGGACATGCGCAACGCGATCCCGCAGCATCGATGAATGTCCCAGCAGGAAGTCTCCGACGTGAGCGACCTGAAGTGCCAGCAGATCACGCGGATAGTCCAGGAGGATGTCGCCATAAGCGCGGATCGAACCGGCGAAGTCGCCATGCAGCCACTTGCGAGCCGCCGCCGCATGGGCGCGCTCACGCTCGTTGGCCCGACGGCCCACAGCCTCGACCGCCTCGATGCTCGACCGCAGCATCGGCACGAGCGTCGGATCGGTCGACGTCACGATGAGGGCGGCCTGGAGGCAATGGCCCATCGCGAAGTCCGGGTCGGTATCGATCGCCACGCGGATCGTCGTCATGGGATCCGCGTAATAGCCGGCTGACAATTCAACAGCCTGCTCGTAGTGATGCAGCGCATCGCGGCTGTGCGTCGAAACGGAAACGCCGCGGCAATCGGTAAGAGCCATTGGATGAGTCCTCCACACCGGCAACCCCTGCCGGCCTCGTGGGTACATTTGTAGACCCCTCGCGTGAGGCGACAGTCTCGACAGGCGTGAAAAAAGCGTGAAAATGGCCCCGCGGAGGGCTGCCGGCGGGGGTAGCCCCGCCGCCATCGTCACCCGGCACGACGGGCGCCGTTTTTCATAAGAGCGGCGCGACTGCGCTTTGTCGGTGCGGATCCCTGACGAAAGTCAGGGTGCACTGACAGCGAAGCGCAGCGGCCAACCCTGCTGGCGACGATGAAAATAGCGGCCGAGGGAACATGCTTTGACGCAATTGGTGCTGCGACTGCTGGGGGGCTTCGGCATTCAGGATGCCGCTGGCGCCGAAATACGCGTTGCGTCACGCAAGGGCCGCGCTTTGCTCGCCTATCTCGCCGTGAGAGCCGGCGAGAGCCAGACCCGGGACCGGCTCGCCTCGCTCCTGTGGGAAGAGGCCGACGAAGAACTGGCAAGAACCAGCCTTCGGCAGGCGCTGGCCGCCATCCGCAAGTGCCTGCCTGAATCCGCCCATGCCGCCTTGATCGCGGACACCGATTCGCTGCGGGTCGACCCCAACCTGGTGACGACCGACATCCTCGAGCTCAATCGCGCCCTGACCCTCGGCACGCGAACGTCGTTGCAGGACGCGATAGCGCTGCATCGGGGCGACCTGCTCGAAGGCCTCGATGCCCGCTCGACGGCCTATGAAGAATGGTTGAGCCAGGAGCGGCAGTCCTTGCGACGCCGCATCGCCGATGCCTCCCAGAAACTCGGCGCCTTGTGCGCGGCCCAGGACGATATCGATGGCGCCCTGGTCGCTTGTGCGCGATTCGTTTCGCTCGAACCGCTCAACGAGGCTGCCCATCGGACGCTCATGGAGCTGCATGCCCGTCGCAACGCCTATGCGGACGCGCTGCGCCAGTACCAGATCTGCCGCGACATCCTGCGACGCGAGCTCGATGTCGCGCCTGAACCGGCGACCGAGCAGTTGTACCGCGATCTCATGCGCAAACGCCGGGCCGCTGCAACTGCCAATGGCGGCAACGGCGCCGAAACAGAAGTGGAAAGTCCCGCGCCCGTCGCGCCGGCCGCGGCCGCGCCGAAAGATCTTCCGCCGAATCTGCGCGATGCCGTTGTGCTCGTCGCGAGGCTCGACGGATTGCTCGAACTGGAAGCGACGCTCGATCCCGAAGAAGCCCATGCACTGAGCACCGAATTTCAGAGCAACGTGCGTCGCGTCGTCGATCAGTGCGGGGGTTGTACGGACCGACGCGTCGGCGCCACCGTGCTCGCGGTCTTCGGCGCGGCCGAGGTTCGTGGCAATGAAGCGGAACGCACCGTTCGCGCTGCTTTGCTCTTGCAGCAGTCGGTGACCGACGGATCGTGGAAGCTCTCCCGAGACCTGCGCCTGCGCGTCGGTGTCGCTCAGGGCCAGATTCTCGTCGACCGCGATCTCTTCCCGCTGACGGGCCGGCCTACTCACGCGGCGCATGCGCTCGCCGCTGATGCCGCCAACGAAGGCGTCTGTGTCGCGGACGAAGTCCGCAACGCCCTCGCCGGACGCATCAATGTCAAAGCGCTGTCGGCGGGCGCGAACGCCTGGAGCGTGCAGGGATTCCGCTCCGAGAGCGCAGCCGACGGACAGCAGTTCGTTGGTCGTCGACCCGAACTGGCCATGTTGCTCACTGTCCTCGAACGCTGCCGAACCAGCCAGCGCGGCCGCGCGATCGTGATCCGCGGTGATGCAGGCATCGGCAAGACATCCATGGTCAATGCGATCCGCGCAGCCGCATTGCAGGCCGGCATCCGCACGCATTCGTCCGTGACGCTCGATTTCGGACAATCGCTCGGTCATCGGCCAGTAACGACGCTTGCGCTCAGCTTGCTCGATGTCAGTCCGGTGGCGCCGCTCTCCGAGCGAACTGAAGCCGTCGCTCGCAAAGTCGCCAGCTCGCAGGCCGGCATCGATCGGCGCATTTTCCTGAGTGATCTCATCGATGCGCCGCTCAGCGCCGAACTGTCGGCGCTGGAGAACGCCATGGATACCGCGACCCGCCAACGCGGTCGTTCACTGGCTTTGTCCGAGCTGATCGAATCAGCGGCACAACGAGCACCGCTGCTCCTCGTGATCGAAGATGTGCACTGGGCGGATCCCGAAGAGCTCGCGCGTTTCGGTGAAATCGCCGCAGTCGTCGCGCAGTGCTCCGCCCTGCTGCTGATGACGACGCGACCCGAAGGCGATCCGATCGGCGCAAGCTGGCGCGCCCGTGCCCGTGGCTGTCCCGTGACGACGATCGATCTGGCGCCGCTGGGCGATGACGAAGCACAGGAACTGGGCGCGCTTTACCCTGAACTTCCCGCAACGGCCATCGAAGCGTGCATCCGGCGCGCCGAAGGCAATCCGCTGTTCCTCGATCAATTGCTGCGCGCTGCGCGGACCGGACTCGAAAGCCTGCCAGGATCGATACGGACCCTCGTTGTAGCGCGTGCGAACGGCTTGCCGTCCCGCGATCGGCAGGCTCTCGAATGCGCGGCCGTCCTCGGTCACCGCTTCGCACTGACTGCGCTGCGCCAGCTCGTCGACGACGACTACGATGCCGCGCCGATCGTCGATACCGGCTTGCTGCATGGGAACGACGCCGAGCTGGAATTCGCACATGCGCTCTTTCGCGACTCGATCTACGAATCGACGTTGCGTTCGCGACGGCGCGACCTGCATCGCAGGGCAGCGGCGTGGTTCGCATTGCATGACCTGACGCTCCAGGCAGATCATCTTGCTGCCGCGGAAGATCCGGCTGCTGCCGCCGCTTATCTCGACGCAGCTCGCGCTGAGCAGGCTGCCCTGCGCTTCGAGCGTGCGTTGGTACTGGTCAACAAGGCGAATGCCGCGGCGCGCGATCCTGTCGTTCTGAACCAGATCAACTGCCTGATCGGCGAACTGTCGCTCGTTCTCGGGCGAACTCACGACGCGCTGACGGCGTACCGGGAAGCGATCGACTTCGCCACCGACCCGCGCGGACAGGGGGAGGCATGGCTCGGCGTGGCTTCAGTCCTGCGCATCATGGATCGCTACCACGAAGCGATCGCTGCGCTCGAACACGCACAGAAGTCCTGGGGCGAGCTTGCCGATGCCCGCACCAAAGCACGCATGATGACGCTCTACGGCAACCTGTGTTTCCCCATCGGGAGGCTCGAAGCCTGCCTGGACGCGCATGAAGAAGCGTTGCGTCATGCGACGCAGGCCAACTCTCCCATCGATCTTGCACGCGCTTACGGCGGCCTGGGCGACGCCTGGTATCAGCGCGGACGGATGCACACAGCTCGAGACTATTTCGGCCGCTGCATCGAAGCCGGCCAAACGCACAATCTGCCCGGTGTACGCATCGCGAACTTGCCGATGCTCGCGGTCACGAGCATGTACTGCGGCGATCTTCAGTCCGCGGACATCCATCTGCGACAGGGCCTCGAGCTTGCACGCAACGCCAGCGACGCACGCAGCGAAATGCTGGTGCAGCTCGTGATGGCGAGCAGCATGCTGATGCGCGGACAGTTCGAGACGAGTGCGGAGCACGCCCGACAGGGGAACATGCTGTCGACGCAGCTCGGTGCGAGGCGCTTCCAGGCTGAGGCACTGTGCCTGCTGGGATCAAGCAGCCTGCAGCGGGGAGCGCGCGAAGAAGCCCTGCCCTACATCACGGAAGGCCTGGAGCTGGCGCGCCTCACCGGCATGAATTACTGCGGTCCCGTGCTGCTGGGCATTCTCGCGCGAATCACGCAGCACGAAGAAGAACGCGAAATCGCCCTCGAAGAGGCGGAAAGCCTGCTGGCCGAAGGCTGCGTGAGCCACAGCTACTTCGAGTTCTATCATCACGCCATCGAGGTACGTCTGCGCGACGGCGACTGGGTCGAAGCCTATCGCTACGCCGACGCACTTGCCGAGTACACGCGCGCCGAACCGCTCGCCTGGACCGAGCTCGTCATTCGCCGCGGCAAGACACTCGCGGATATCGGCGCGGGGCGCATCACGGCTGACACGACCCGCTCGCTGCAGGAACTCGACGCGACTTGTCGGCGCCTGAACCTCTACCTCGAGTTGCCCGCGATCGACGAAGCGCTCGCGAAGGTCGCCGCGCTGCAGGCCTGAAACCTGCGCAGCTTCAGAGCACGACGACCTGCCGCACGCTCTGCCCGTCCGCCAGGCGGTCGAACGCGGCGTTGATGTCCTCCAGCGACAGGCGTTCGCTCAGCAACTTGTCGACTGGCAGATGTCCCTGACGATACATCTGGATGTAGCGGGGAATGTCACGCGCCGGATCGCAGCTCCCGAGATAGCTGCCCTTGATCGTGCGCTCCTCGGCGACGATGCCCACATGCGGAATCGAGAACAGATGCTGTGGGTTCGACAGACCGGCGGTGACTGTCGTGCCGCCGCGCCGGGTGATGCGGTAACTGAATTCCATCGCCTTGACCGATCCGGCCATCTCGAAAGCGAAATGGACGCCACCGCGCGTGATCTCGCGAATCTTGTCTGTCGCATCCGCATCGGCTGCGTTGATCGTGTGCGTCGCACCGAGTTGCCGCGCCAGCGCCAGCTTCGATTCGCTCAGGTCGCATGCAATGATCACCGCCGCATCGACGAGCCGCGCACCGAGCAATGCTGCGAGACCAACACCACCGAGGCCGACGACGGCAATGAAAGAACCCGGCGACGGCTGCACGGTGTTGGTCACCGCACCGACGCCCGTCATCACCGCACAGCCGAACACCGCTGCTTCGTCGAAGGGCAACGTCGGATCGACCTTGACGAGCGATTCACGCGCAACGACGGCGTACTCGGCGAAAGCCGATACACCGAGATGATGATTGATGTCGGTCAGCCCCTGATGCAGGCGGCGATCGCCGCTCAGCAGCGTTCCTGCGCTGTTGGCGCGAAAGCCAGGCTCACACAATGCGGGACGACCGCTGGTGCAAGGCTCACAGGCGCCGCAGCAGGGAACGAAAGCCGCGACCACATGATCGCCCGGCTTGAGATCCTTCACTCCGCTGCCTGCCTCGAGAACTTCGCCGGCGCCCTCGTGACCGATGGCCATCGGCAACGGCCGCGGGCGATCTCCGTTGATCACCGACAGGTCGGAGTGACATAGCCCTGCGGCGCGTATCCGCACCAGGACTTCACGGGGGCCCGGAGGATCGAGATCGACTTCGACGATCTGCAACGGCCTGCTTTGCGCATAGGGCCGCGGCAGGTTCGTTTCCTTGAGAACTGCTGCGCGTGTCTTCATGAGCCGGATGACGTAACGAAAGCGATTGGGATACCGGCCGAAGCCGGCAGCCGACTATACAACGCTTTCGTTGCGGATCCCGACAATGACCAGCGCGCTGAGTCGTCCGGCTTGCGACGTCACACCTGATAGCTGGCGGATGTTCTGCTCTTCAGTTCATCCGCGGTCACGCCGGGTGCAAGCTCCAGGAGCTTGAAAGGCGATTTGCGGTCCGGCCGCGCGAATACCGCGAGATCGCTGATGACCATGTCGACCACGTTTGCGCCTGTCAGCGGCAGCTCACAGCGCGACTTGAACTTCGCGGCCCCATCCTTTGAGTTGTGCTCCATCACGACGACGACCCGCTTCACGCCCGCGACCAGGTCCATCGCGCCGCCCATGCCCTTCACCATCTTGCCCGGCACCATCCAGTTGGCGAGATCACCGTTCTCGCTCACTTCCATCCCGCCGAGAATCGACAGGTCGATATGTCCGCCGCGGATCATGCCGAAGCTGTCCGACGACGAGAAATACGAAGAGATGGGCAGCTGTGTGATCGTCTGCTTGCCGGCGTTGATCAGATCGGGATCCTCTTCCCCTTCGAGCGGGAAGGGACCCATGCCCAGCATGCCGTTCTCCGACTGCAGCACGACCTTCATTCCCTGCGGAATGTAGTTCGCCACCAGCGTCGGAATGCCGATGCCGAGATTGACGTAAAAGCCGTCCTTCAGTTCACGCGCCGCGCGCGCCGCCATTTCATCGCGAGTCCAGGCCATGGGAGTTGTCTCTTTGCAGTGAGCTTTGTCGGTTTCCGTTTCTGACCATCCGCCATCCGCTATCTACTTCTTTTTGCGGACCGTTCTCTGCTCGATCGGCTTCACATAGTCCGTGCCCTTGAAAATGCGCTGCACGAAGATGCCCGGTGTGTGAATCTGGTCGGGATCGAGCTCGCCGGCTTCCACCAGCTCTTCGACTTCGGCGATCGTGACGCGCCCGGCTGTCGCCATCATCGGATTGAAATTCCTCGCGGTCTTGCGATAGACCAGGTTGCCCTCGGTGTCGCCCTTCCACGCCTTGACGAGCGACAGATCCGAGGTCAGGCCCGTTTCAAGCACGAACGTCTCACCGTTCACGACTCGCTGTTCCTTGCCTTCCGCGACGAGCGTGCCGGCACCAGTGCGCGTGTAGAAGCCGAAGATCCCCGCGCCTCCCGCGCGAATGCGTTCTGCCAGAGTCCCTTGCGGGTTGAACTCGAGCTGCAATTCGCCCGACAGATACTGGCGCTCGAATTCCTTGTTCTCGCCGACGTACGAGGAAATCATCTTGCGGATCTGCCGCGTCTTGAGCAGCAGCCCCAGGCCGAACTCGTCGACGCCCGCGTTGTTGGAAATGACGGTCAGACCGCGCGCGCCGCAGTCGCGCAGCGCAAGGATCAGATTCTCAGGAATCCCGCAGAGCCCGAAGCCGCCGGACATGATCGTGAGATCGTCGCGGACGACCCCGGCGAGGGCCTCGCGCGCGTTCGCATACACTTTCGACGCAGAACCGGTCATGCGGCCTTCCCCCGTGTTGATCCATCATTAATTCATCAGTTGCTGAATTATACCCGGCGGCGGGCCGCCGCGCAGCTCCCGCCTGCGACGAACCGCTGGCAGAATACGCGAATCCGTGCAAACCCGATGAGGCCGCCAGGAAGGCCTTTGTGAATCAAGAGGAAGGAAGTCCAGCGATGTCATCCCGCTCCCCCGTCGTTCAACGCGCCGATTTCAAGGTCCTGCGCCCCATGCAGACCCGCTGGATGGACAACGACCACTATGGCCACGTCAACAACGTGGCCTATTACTCGTACTTCGATTCGGCCGTCAATGGGTACTTGATGGAGGCGACGAGCTCGGACACCCGCGAGCTGTCGGCCATCGGCATCGTGGCGGAAACCTCGTGCCGGTTCGTCAAGGAGATCAGCTTCCCCGACCTGCTGCATATCGGCCTGAGGCTGGAGAAGCTGGGCAACAGCAGCGTGATCTACGAGCTCGCTGTCTTTCGCGGCGCGGACACGGAAGCGTCCGCGATCGGCCGCTTCGTGCACGTCTATGTGGACGCGAAGACGCGGCGGCCGGTGCCGATCCCGCCGGTCATCCGCTCGGCTCTGGAGAAGCTCTGAGGAACCTAAGAGTTCACACGGAGTTCACGGAGATCACGGAGCAAAGAAACTCTGATAGGTTCTCCTCCATCTGATCTCCGTGCACTCCGTGATCTCCGTGTGAAACTCCGGACTCCTTACGCCGCGTCGGACTTCGCATCCGGGTCGTACCCCAGGTTCGGCGACAGCCAGCGCTGGGCTTCTTCCAGGCTGATCTTCTTCCGGGCCGCGTAATTGCGGACCTGGTCGAGATCGATCTTGCCCACCTGGAAGTAGCGCGACTGCGGATGCGCAAAGTACCAGCCGCTCACGGCGGCCGTCGGATACATCGCGAACGACTCCGTGATCCGCATGCCGGCATTGGTCTGCGGATCGATCAGCTTCCACAACGTCGCCTTCTCGGTGTGATCCGGGCAGGCCGGATAGCCCGGCGCCGGGCGGATGCCCCGATACTCTTCGCGAATCAGGTTGTCGTTCGTGAGCCGCTCCTCCGGCGCATAGCCCCAGAACTCCCGGCGCACGCGCTCGTGCAACCGCTCAGCGAACGCTTCGGCAAAGCGATCGGCGAGTGCCTTCAGCATGATGCTCGAGTAGTCGTCGTGGGCCGCTTCGAATCTGGCCAGATGCGGCTCGATCCCGATGCCTCCGGTTACCGCGAAGGCGCCGATGTAGTCGCGACGACCTGACTCCTTGGGAGCAACGAAGTCCGCGAGGCAATCATGTGACTGTCCATCCGGCTTGCCCTTCTGCTGACGCAGGAAGTGCAGCCGGTGCAGCACGTGGGTCCGCGATTCATCCGTGTAGATTTCGACATCGTCGTCATCGACACTGTTCGCGGGGAACAGGCCGAACACTGCCCGTGCCGTCAGCCAGCGTTCACGGATGATCTGCTTCATCATCTTGCGGGCGTCCGCGTACAGGTTGCTCGCCTGCTCGCCGACCACCGGATCCGTGAGAATGTCCGGGAACTTGCCCGCGAACTCCCACGCATTGAAGAACGGCATCCAGTCGATGTAGCGCGTCAGGTCTTCGAGCGAATAGTCCTCGAACGTGCGGATGCCGAGGAACTTCGGAATGGGAGGCTCGTAAGTGTCCCAGCCTGCCTTGAACTTGTTCGCGCGCGCCTGGGCGATGGTGAACTGGGGAGCCTTCACCTTGCGGCCCTGGTGCTGCTCGCGTCGCGTCGCGTGATCTTCCTTGAGCCTGGTGACGAAATCGGACTTCGAGTTCTCCGTCATCAGCTGCTGGCACACGCCGACCGACCGCGATGCGTCCTTTACATACACAACAGCGCCGGTGTATTGCGGATCGATCTTGACCGATGTATGCGCCGGCGATGTCGTTGCACCGCCAATCAGCAGCGGCTTGTCGAACCCCTGGCGCTGCATTTCGCGAGCGACGTACACCATCTCATCGAGTGATGGCGTGATGAGGCCCGACAGACCGATCATGTCGGCACCCTCGCGACGAGCCGTCTCGAGAATGCGATCGCACGGCACCATGACGCCGAGGTCGATCACTTCGAAATTGTTGCACTGGAGTACGACGCCGACGATGTTCTTGCCGATGTCGTGAACGTCGCCCTTCACCGTCGCCATCACGATCTTGCCGTTCGAGCGGGCAACGGCGCCGCTGGCAGCCTTCTCCTGCTCGATGAACGGGATCAGGTGGGCCACCGCTTTCTTCATCACGCGTGCGGACTTCACGACCTGCGGCAGGAACATCTTGCCCGAACCGAAGAGATCGCCGACGACGTTCATGCCGTCCATCAGCGGGCCTTCGATCACCTGCAGCGGGCGAGCGAACTCCTTGCGTGCTTCTTCCGTGTCTTCCACGACGAACTCATCGATCCCTTTGACCAGCGCATGTTCGAGCCGCTTGGTAACCGGGAGACTGCGCCACGCCAGGTCCTCACCCTTCTTCATGCCGGCTTCGCCCTTGAAGCGCCCGGCGATCTCCAGCAACCGCTCGGTCGAGTCGGCGCGACGGTTCAGGATCACGTCTTCGACCCGCTCGCGCAGCTCGGCGTCGATGTTCTCGTAGATCGCGAGCTGCCCCGCGTTGACGATACCCATCGTCATGCCTGCCTTGATGGCGTGATAGAGGAACACCGAGTGCATCGCTTCGCGCACCGGCTCATTGCCGCGGAAGGAGAACGAAACGTTGCTCACGCCGCCGCTGATGTGAGCGTGCGGACACTCCTTGCGGATGCGCTCGGTCGCCTGGATGAAATCCACCGAGTAGTTGTTGTGCTCTTCGATGCCGGTCGCGACGGCGAAGATGTTCGGATCGAAGATGATGTCTTCGGGCGGGAATCCCGCCTTCTGCGTCAGCACTTCGTAGGAGCGCTTGCAGATCTCCACCTTGCGCTCGACCGTATCGGCCTGACCCTTCTCGTCGAACGCCATGACGACCACGGCCGCACCGTAAGCACGCACCTTGCGCGCGTGCTCCAGGAAAAGCTCTTCGCCTTCCTTCAGGCTGATGGAATTCACCACACCCTTGCCCTGGATGCGCTTCAGTCCTGCTTCGATGACCGTCCATTTGGACGAGTCGATCATGATCGGCACGCGCGAGATGTCCGGCTCCGAAGCCACGAGATTCAGGAAGCGGACCATCGCCGCTTCCGAGTCGAGCATGCCCTCGTCCATGTTGATGTCGATCATCTGCGCGCCGCTTGCGACCTGCTGGCGTGCGACATCGAGCGCGGCGTTGTAGTCGTCCGCTTCGATCAGCTTGCGGAACTTGGCCGACCCGGTGACGTTCGTGCGTTCGCCGACGTTCACGAACAGGCTGTCGGGACCGATGGTGAACGGCTCGAGGCCCGACAACCGGCAGCGCGGCTCGAGCACTGGCGGCTTGCGCGGAGCGACGCCTTCGATCGCTTCGCGGATGTGATGAATGTGATCGGGCGTCGTACCGCAGCAGCCGCCGACGATGTTCACGAATCCGCTCTTCGCGAAATCCTGGATCAGATCACCCGTTTCGCAGGCTGTCTCATCGTACTCGCCGAACGCGTTCGGCAGTCCGGCGTTCGGATAGGCACACACATAGGTATCAGCGATGCGCGAAAGCTCTTCGACGTAGGGGCGCAACTGCTTGGCGCCGAGCGCGCAGTTCAGTCCGATCGCGATCGGCCTGGCGTGACGGACGGAATTCCAGAACGCTTCGGTCGTCTGGCCCGACAGCGTACGGCCCGAGGCGTCCGTGATCGTTCCCGAAATGATGACCGGCAGCTCGACGCCCGTTTCGTCCATCGCCTGGCGCACCGCGAAGACGGCGGCTTTTGCGTTCAGCGTGTCGAAGATGGTCTCGATGAGGAACAGATCCGCGCCGCCTTCGATGAGGTTGCGCGCGGCAATCAGGTACGTCGCCGACAGCTGATCGAAATCGATGTTGCGGAACGCCGGATCCGTGACGCTGGGAGACAACGATGCGGTGCGGTTCGTGGGCCCGAGCGCGCCCGCGACGAACTTCAGCTGACCTGTCTTCGCGAAGTAGTCATCCGCCGCTTTGCGGGCAACTTGTGCGCCGGCGAGGTTGATCTCGGCAACGAGATCTTCCATGCCGTAGTCAGCCTGCGACGAGTAGTTCGCGGTAAACGTGTTCGTCTCGATGATGTCGGCGCCGGCTTCGAGATACGCCGTGTGAATGGAGCCGATCACTTCCGGGCGGGTCAGCACGAGAATGTCGCTGTTGCCTTTGAGGTCGCACTTCCAGTCCTTGAAGCGTTCGGCGCGATAGTCCGCTTCCGTCAGCTTGCGGCCCTGGATCATCGTGCCCATCGCTCCGTCGATCACCAGGATGCGTTCGGTGAGAATGCGGCGGAAGGCGGCAATGCGTTCGTTGCGGGTCATAAGAGGGCTACTGGCTACTGGCAAGAGTCGGATGATCAACCGGCGGCAGCGAGCGACGGCGCGGGCCGCACGCCCAGGGCGTGGCAGATGGCGTATGTCAGCTCGGAGCGATTGAGGGTGTAGAAGTGGAATTCGCTCACGCCTTCGCGCTCGAGTGCCTGCACTTGTTCGATCGCAACCGCGGCGGCGATCAGGCGGCGGGTATCCGGATCTTCATCGAGACCATCGAAGCGATCCGCGAGCCAATCGGGAACACTGGCACCGCACGTACGCGCCATCCGCTGCAATTGCGGGAAGCGGGTGATCGGCAGAATGCCCGGGACGATCGAGGCCTTGATACCCGCGGCCGCGCATTGGTCGCGGAAACGCAGGAAACAGCCCGTATCGAAGAAGAACTGCGTGATCGCCCGATCGGCACCGGCGTCGAGCTTTGCCTTGAGGTTGTCCAGATCGAACTGGCCGCCCAGCGCCTCGGGATGCACCTCGGGATACGCGGCGACTGAAATCTCGAAATCGGCGACGGACTTCAGTCCTCGCACGAGGTCCACGGCGTAAGCGAAGCCACCGGGATGCGCGACGTATTTCGTCGTGCCCTGCGGCGGATCGCCGCGCAGCGCAACTATGTGACGGATGCCGTGCGCCCAGTAGTTACGGGCGATATCCAGGATCTCCTCCCGCGGAGCGCCGACGCATGTGAGGTGCGGTGCCGCGGTCAGCGATGTCGTTTCCTGAATGCGCGTCACGATGTTGTGGGTGCGCGAGCGCGTCGACCCATCGGCACCATAAGTCACCGACACGAAACGCGGCTGCAGCGGCGAGAGGCGCTGGATCGAGTCCCACAGCGTCTTCTCCATCTGTTCGTCCTTGGGCGGGAAGAACTCGAAAGACACCGTCGGGCGGCCCTGGAGCTTCGCGAGCCCGTTACCGATCCGATCCTTCAGTTGTTCGACAGACATGACGTTGTCCTTGCTCTGCGTTTGTTGCCGCGGCTTCAGGCCGCGGCGGTGACCTTCGAAAGGCGACGCGCGACGGCGACGACCAGCAATCCGTGTTCCGTATCCACGGGATGAATGCGATCGCACTCGAGGCGAGCCTCCGCGAACCACGCCCGCAAGGTAGCGATCGGGTTGCGAGCGGAGTGCTCCGCGAGCGCGTCGAACGATTCGACGACGATCAGTCGCGCGTTGATCTTCAGTGTGCGGGCGATTTCAGAGAGCGCCGCGACGGGGCGGTCGGCGCCAGCCAGCACGCGATCGGCAATCGCCGTATCGAAGAGCGGTGCGCTGAATGGGAGGTCATACATATCGCCACGCTGCAGCTCGCAGTGGCTGAGCCCTGCGTTATGCACGTTCGCACGCGCCAGCCGCAGAGCGTCGCTGGATATGTCGATCCCGACTGCCCGGGTCGCCTTCGCAGCGAGCAGGCCGAGCACGTGACCAGAGCCCGTACCCACGTCGAGCAACGCGCCGACAGGCTCGCGCGCCAGCTCTGCGACCAGCACTCGATCGACCTCGGCGGGCAACGTCATCGGCGCAGCCACCTCCGTCGCAGCCTGCCGGCCTCGCTCGGCGACGACACCGCGCAAGCGGCGCTCGTCTCGTTGCAGCACTTCGTCGTCTTCATGCACGAGAGCCAGGATCTGCCGCACGGTGTCCCGCGCGGGGCCGGTCGTCGGAGTTCGGTAATAGACCCAGTTGTGCTCGCGGAAACGATCAAGGAGCTGGGCATCCGTGAGGACTTTCAGATGCCGCGAAATTCTCGGCTGGCTCTGGTCCACGATTTCGCAGATCTCCCCCACTGTCAGCTCTCCGTGCGCCAGCAAGGCGAGCAGCCGCAGCCGCGTGGGCTCAGCGGCAGCTCTCAGGGCGACGATCGAGGACAGGAAGGGTTCGGGCATCCGCTTAAGGACATAAGGAAATGTTTATGTAGCGGGAAAGATAGGCCACGGGCACTTGCCGGGCAAGCGCCCGGCGGTGCACACGTCATTGCTCAATGGGAAATACGGAGCTGCCGCCGGACGGAGGAGATCCGTACAAGCTTATGATTTTGCTCAGTGAACCGTGCCGCCGGCATCCGGCGCATGGGGAGCCGCGAAGATCTGCTCCACATCGACCGGATCGAACTGGTAGGCGCGATTGCAGAAGTCGCATCGGACCTCGACGCTCCCCCGCTCCGCCAGTACCGAGCGGATCTCCTCGGCGCCGACGCCGCGAAGCATGCCGACCACCCGCTCCCGCGAGCAGCGGCACCGGAAGAACACGGGTGACGATTCGAAGATACGGACATCGTCTTCGACGAAAAGACGCCGGAGGATCTCGCGATCGCTCAGCTTGCGGAGCTCTTCCGGCTTCAGCGTATCGGCGAGCAGCTGCAGACGGTTCCAAGCGTCATCGAAATCCGGCCGCGCCTCACTTTCCACCTTACCGCCGGATCGCGAAGCAACGCTGTCGTCGGAGAGCCGCTGCAGGAGCATCGCGGACACGCCGTTCTCATCCGCATGCAGCCACAAGCGGGTCGGCAGCTGCTCCGAGTTCAGGAAGTAGCCCTGCAGGGACTCCGCGAGCCCGTTGCCTTCGATCGGCACGATGCCCTGATAGCGCTGCGACAGATCATCGTTTTCGAGCGTGACTGTCAGCCGTCCGGCGCCGGAAAGCGTCGACAGGTCGGCCGCCGCCTCCATCTCCCGCGGCAAGTCTCGATAGCGCGCCACCGCGCGAACGCCCAGTTCGTTCGAACACTGCGCGAGCAGCAGATGCATTGGCCCCTGCCCCTGGACCTGCAGGCTCAGCGTTCCCTCGAATTTCAGTGTCGCCGAAAGGAGCACAGCCGCGGCGACCGCCTCACCCAGTACTTTGCGGATGGACGGGGGATAGTCGCGATGCTCGAGCAATGCACGCCAGGCGGCGTCGAGATGCACGATATGACCGCGAACCGGATAGTGCTCGAAGAGGAATCGGTGCAGGCAGTCGCGATCGTGCATGGGAATGGCGGGAATGTGCGATGTGAGGTCAAGCATCGCCCAAAGATGGAGGCGATCCGGGCGAGTTTAAAGAGTCGAAGTTTTACACGAAGGTCAGTGAGGTCGAACTGCCGCTGTGGGTCCGACTTCAGCCGGACGTCAGCGCGAAGCGCCTTCGGTCATTCCCGCGAAAGCGGGAATCCATGCTTTTCCGGATGGATTCCCGCTTTCGCGGGAATGACGGGCCTCGCCTGCGGCGATGACGTCCGGCTGAAGCCGGACCCACAGGCTGAAGCCGGATTCACAGCCTGAACCCCGCTTCCCCCTGGCAACTAGCCCGCAAGCTTCGCCTTCAGCAGGTCGTTCACCTGGCCCGGGTTCGCCTTGCCGCCCGTCGACTTCATGACCTGGCCCACGAAGAAGCCGAAGAGCTTGTCCTTGCCGGAGCGATAGTCCGCGAGCTGCTTCGGATTCGCGGCCATGATGTCGTCGATGACTTTCTCGATCGCGCTCGTGTCCGTGATCTGCTTGAGCCCCTTCGCTTCGATGATCGCGTCGGCATCGGCGCCTTCGCTCCACATCTGTTCGAAGACTTCCTTCGCTATCTTGCCGGAGATCGTTTCGTCGACGATGCGCTTGAGCAGACCCGCGAGACGATTCGCATTGACGCGCGATTCGGTGACTTCGACGCTGTCCTTGTTGAGCGCGCCGGACAACTCGCCCATCACCCAGTTCGCGGCGAGCTTCTCGTTGCCGCCCAGCTCCTTGAGCACGGCTTCGTAGAAGTCAGCCATCTCGCGGCTGGCCGTGAGGACGCTCGCGTCGTAGGCGGACAGTCCGAACTTCTCGGCGTAGCGAGCGGCTTTCTGATCGGGCAATTCGGGCAGCGTGCCGCGCACGGTATCGATGAACGCCGTCTCGATCACGACCGGCAGCAGGTCCGGATCCGGGAAGTAGCGATAGTCGTTCGCTTCTTCCTTGGACCGCAGCGCGCGTGTCTCGCCCTTGTCGGGATCGTAGAGCCGGGTTTCCTGCACGATCTTGCGGCCGGCCTCGATCTCTTCGATCTGGCGCGCCACTTCGTAGTTGATCGCCTTCTCGATGAAGCGGAACGAGTTGAGGTTCTTGATCTCGCAGCGCGTGCCGAACTTCTCCTGACCCACGGGGCGCACCGACACGTTCGCGTCGCAGCGGAAAGAGCCTTCCTGCATGTTGCCGTCGCAGATCTCGAGATAGCGCACGAGCGTGTGGATCTTCTTCAGGTACGCGATCGCCTCCTTCGCCGAGCGCATGTCGGGTTCCGACACGATCTCGAGCAGCGGAGTGCCTGCACGATTTAAATCGATACCGCTCGAGCCCTGGAAGTCCTCGTGCAGCGACTTGCCCGCGTCCTCTTCGAGGTGGGCGCGCGTGATCCCGATCGTCTTGACGCTGCCGTCCTCGAGCAGGATGTCCATGCGCCCCTTCTCGACGATGGGCTTCTCGTACTGGCTGATCTGGTAGCCCTTCGGCAGGTCCGGATAGAAGTAGTTCTTGCGAGCGAACACGGAGCGCTGCGACACCGTCGCGCCAATGGCGAGGCCGAACTTGGCCGCCATGCGGACTGCTTCGAGATTCAGCACGGGCAGGACGCCCGGATAGCCGAGGTCCACGAGGTTCGCCTGCGAGTTGGGCGCCGCGCCGAATGCAGTCGATGCAGTCGAGAAGATCTTGGTCTTCGTCGCGAGCTGCGCGTGGATTTCAAGGCCGATGACGGTTTCGAAAGGCATACGTTCTGGGACCTGGCTACTGGCTGCTGGCTGCTGGCCAGAGCCGAAAACAACACCGATCAATTCAACTCGAGCTGCATCACGCGCGGGTCTGGCCAGCAGTCCAGCGGCCAGCAGCCCACCCGCGAACTACTTGTAGTTCGCGGGAATCTCTTTGTGCCACTGCGTCTCCTGCTGATAGCGATGCGCGACGTTGAGCAGCTTTCCTTCCGCGAAATGGGGGCCGATGACCTGCAGTCCAACCGGCAGGCCGCCGAGGAAGCCGCACGGGATCGACATCGCGGGCAGACCGGCGAGATTCGCGCCGATGGTATAGATGTCGTTGAGGTACATCGTGATCGGGTCGTCGACCTTCGCGCCGATGTCGAATGCCGTCGTCGGCGACGTAGGCCCCATCAGCACATCCACTTCCTTGAAGGCGGCTTCGAAATCGTCCGCGATCAGGCGCCGGATCTTCTGGGCCTGCAGGTAGTAGGCGTCGTAGTAGCCCGCCGACAGCACATACGTGCCCGTCATGATGCGGCGCTTCACTTCGGCACCGAATCCTTCGCCGCGCGAGCGCTTGTACAGGTCGATCAGATTGACCGGGTTCTCGCAGCGATAGCCGAAGCGCACGCCGTCGAAGCGCGACAGGTTCGACGAACACTCCGCCGGCGCCACCACGTAATAGGTAGGCACCGAGAGCGGCAGGTTCGGCAGGCTGACTTCGACGAGCTTTGCGCCCATCGCCTCGAAGACCTTGAGCGCATCGCGGACGAGCTTGCCGTTCGCCTCGTCCAGCCCCTTCTCGAAGAACTCCTTCAACAGACCGATGCGGAGGCCTGCGAGCGGCTGGTCGAGCGTCGCAACGTAATCAGGCACCGGAGCATCGACACTGGTCGAATCGCGCGGGTCGAAGCCAGCCATGGCGCCGAGCAGCATCGCTGAATCCTCAGCCGTCAGCGTGAGCGTGCCGGCCTGGTCGAGGCTCGATGCGAAGGCGATCATTCCGTATCGCGACACGCGACCATAGGTCGGCTTGATGCCCGTCAGCGACGTAAGTGCCGCCGGCTGCCGGATCGAGCCGCCCGTATCCGTGCCCGTTGCAGCCGGCGCGATGCGAGCGGCTACCGCAGCTGCCGATCCGCCCGACGACCCGCCCGGGACCTTCTTCAGGTCCCAGGGGTTCTTCACCGGACCGTACCAGCTCGTTTCATTGGAGGAGCCCATCGCGAACTCGTCCATGTTCGCCTTACCGAGCGTGATGACGCCAGCTTGCGACAGTCGCTCGACGACCGTCGCGTCGTAGGGGGCAACGAAGTTCGAAAGCATCCGCGAACCGCACGTCGTGAGAACGCCGTCCGTGCAGAAGATGTCCTTGTGCACGATCGGCAGACCCGTGAGCGGTCCGGCGGAGCCCGACGCGATCCGCTCATCGGCACGTGCCGCGGCAGCCAGCGCCTGATCGGCGGTCACGGTTACCAGGGCATTGAGTTCGGGGTTCGAGCGCTCGATGCGGGCAAGAAAGTGCCTGGCCAGCTCGACGCTGGAAAAGCGGCGCGCACGCAGGCCCGCGGCGAGTTCAGCAAGCGTCTGATGATGGAGTTCAGTCATGGTCTGATGCGGTTCGGATGATCTTCTGTGGGTCCGGCTTCTGCCGGACTCTTGCTATGGCGTCGGGCTGCAGCCGGATCCGCCAAACTGCCGACTGGGTCTCACTCGATGACCTTCGGCACCAGGTAGAGGCCGGCCTCGACCCGGGCAGCGTTGCGCTGGTATTTCTCGTGCTGATCGCGATCGGCGATCTCGTCCGGGCGCAGGCGCTGGACTTGACCCTTCAACGGATGCGCCATCGGTTCGATGGCCGCGGTGTCGGCGGTATTGAGCTCATCGACGAAGCTGACGATCTTCGACAGGTTGTTCACGTACACGGGCATCTCGTCTTCCGTGATCGCAAGCCTCGCAAGATGAGCGATGTTCTCGACGTCTTTACGGGTAAGGCTCATTGACGACTTCCGCACTTCAAGAAAAACAGGGAAAAATCCCGGAAAAAAGCGCGCGCAATCATACACCTCGCCTTGTGCAAAGTCCTACCCGTTGTTAGAGTACCGCAACTTTTTTTGCCCCCCGTCGTTCGATCCACAACAACCATGTTCAAGAATCTTCGCGGCTATTTCTCGAACGACCTGTCGATCGATCTCGGTACTGCGAATACGCTGATCTACGTCCGTGGTCGCGGCATCGTGCTGAACGAACCGTCGGTGGTTGCGATCCGCGAAGAACCAGGCCGCGCGGGCAAGAAGATCGAAGCGGTCGGCCAGGAAGCGAAGAACATGCTGGGCCGCACCCCGGGCCACATCACGGCCATCCGTCCGATGAAGGACGGCGTCATCGCCGACTTCACGGTGACGGAAAAGATGCTCCAGTACTTCATCGAGAAGGTGCACGGCAACCGGCTCATGCGACCGAGTCCGCGCGTCCTCATCTGCGTGCCCTATGGCTCGACGCAGGTCGAACGCCGGGCGATCCAGGAATCCGCCGAAGGCGCCGGCGCCCGCTGGGTTCGCCTGATCGAAGAACCGATGGCCGCAGCCGTCGGCGCGGGCCTGCCCGTCCATGAAGCCCGCGGTTCGATGGTTCTCGACATCGGCGGCGGCACCTCGGAAGTCGCGGTCATTTCGTTGAACGGCATCGTGTACGCATCGTCGGTGCGCATCGGCGGTGACCGCTTCGACGACGCCATCATCAATTACGTCCGTCGCAACTACGGCATCCTCATCGGCGAAGCGACGGCCGAACGCGTGAAGATCGAGATCGGCTCGGCCTACCCCGGCCAGCAGGTCAACGAGATCTCGGTCAAGGGCCGCAACCTCTCGGAAGGTGTGCCGCGCAGCTTCACGCTGAACTCGAACGAGATTCTCGAAGCGCTGCAGGAACCGCTCGCCGGTATCGTGGGTGCGGTCAAAGTCGCACTCGAACAGACGCCGCCGGAACTCGGCGCCGACGTCGCGGAGCGCGGCATCGTGCTCACGGGCGGCGGTGCGTTGCTGCGAGACATCGACAAGCTCCTCATGGAAGAAACGGGCCTGCCTGTCGTGGTGTCGGAAGATCCTCTTACCTGTGTCGCCCGCGGCGGCGGCCGCATGCTCGAACTGATCGACGAGCACGGTCCGGCGCTGTTCAACCTGGAATGATCGCGGACAGCAACCTTCGCGTGATTCAGCCAGCAAGGCACTCATCCGCCGCCGCCTTGCTTCCTCTTTTTCTGGCCAGCGGCCAGTAGCCAGTCGCCAGCACTCCGTCCGTGGTCACCCTAAGCTCCGACAGTCGTCCGATCATCGGCCGGGGGCCGCCGCTCGGAGCCCGCTTCTTCGTTCTGGCCGTAGCGTCCATCACGCTCATGGTCCTCGATCATCGCGGCGGCTACCTCGAAGCCACGCGCTCCTGGCTGCAAACGGCGGTGAGCCCTCTCTATGCCGTCGTGCAGTCGCCCTTCCAGCTCTGGGACTGGATCACGGGCACGTTCTCGGACCGCGATCGCCTGCGGACCGAGAACACACAGCTCTCGGAAGAGCTGCGTACCGCCCGGGTGAAGCTGCTGCGCTTCGATGCCCTGACCGAAGAGAACCGCCGTCTGCGTGCCATCCGCAACGCGTCGCAAGGCATCGGCGAGCGCACGCTGATCGCGGAGATCGTGCGCATCGACGTCGATCCTTACCGGCATCGCGTGCGCATCAACAAGGGCAGTGACGATGGCGTCTTCAAGAACCAGCCGGTGCTCGATGCCTTCGGCATCGTCGGCCAGGTGACGAGCGTCGATCGCAAGGGCGCCGAGATCATCCTGATCAGCGACAACGAGCACTCGGTACCGATTCAGGTGAATCGCAACGGCATCCGGTCGATCGCGATGGGCACGGGCGACATCCATCGGCTCAGCCTGCCCTTCCTCACCATCGAGTCGGATGTGAAGCCGGACGACCTGCTCGTATCGTCGGGTCTCGACGGCATCTTCCCGGCCGGCTATCCGGTCGGAATCATCACGAAAGTGGAGCGCGATCCGGCGGAGACATTCGCCGTGGTCGAAGCGCGTCCGCTTGCCCAGCTGGATCGCTCGCGCGAGGTGCTGCTGCTGTGGGTCGACCAGCGGGCGGAACAGCCCGTGGAAGTCATCCCGGAAGCCATCCCTACGACGACACCAGGGACCCCGGCCCCGACAGCACCGACCGCACAGGGAACGCCGGCGCCTCCACCGGCTCAACCCCGCCAATGATGCTGCGCACTCTTACCGCTGGTCAGGATATCGCGGAGCACTGCCATGGCTGATGGACGCTCGAGCGGACTGCGCATCGCCATTTCGGTCATCTTCGCGCTGATCTTCGCGATCATCGAATTGCCCGACTTCATGAATGCGGCGCGGCCGCATCTGTTGCTGCTGTTCGTGATCTACTGGTCGTTGAGCTCGCCGCGTATCGCCGGCCTCATGTTCGCCTGGCTCTGCGGCTTTGCGATCGACGTGATCAAGGGACCGGTCTTCGGCCAGCACGCGGCGGCTTACCTGCTCGTGGCGTACCTGACCCACAAGTTCCAGCTCCGCCTGCGCATCTTTCCGATCTACCAGCAGACGATGTGGGTGCTGGTGCTGCTCGTCATCTACGAATTCGTCGTGTTCTGGATCGATGGCATCATCGGCCCGGCCGTCACCACCTGGCTGCGCTGGCTGCCGGTGCTCACGAGCACGCTGCTGTGGCCCGTCGTCGTGGCGACGCTCGATACGTGGAACAGGGCCCGCAGATGAAGATGGCGACTGGCCATTGGCGGCTGGCGACTGGCCAGAACAGCAGGAGCGCCAGGCACCTCGCGTCTGGCCAGCCGCCAGTGGCCAGTCGCCAGTAGCCAGTCATGTCCCGCTCCGTCCGCATCAAAGATCACCACGCCGAGCAGCGGCTGTTTGACCAGCGCGCCCTCGTCGCTGCGGTCCTGATCACGCTCGCGATCATCGGGGTGCTTGCGCGTCTGGTCTGGCTGCAGGTGGTCAAATACGACTACTTCGTCGACCTGTCGCAGGGCAACCGGATCAAGATCGAACCGATTCCGCCGAATCGCGGGCTCATCCTCGATCGCAACGGACTGCCGCTGGCGACCAACGCGCCGTCATATCAGCTCGAGTTGCGTCGCGAGCAGGTGCCCGACCTCGATTCCACGCTCGCCCGGCTTGCCGAGATCGGACTGCTGGAAGCGGACGACATCCCGGCAATCAAGAAGGACATCCGCGGCCGCCGTATTTTCGATGCGGTGCCGGTCAAGCTGCAGCTCAACGAGATCGAGCTTGCGAAATTCGCGGCACGGCGCTACGACTTCCCGGGCGTCGACATCAAGCCGCGACTGACACGCTACTACCCGCTCGGTGTCAGCAGCGTCCACGCGATCGGCTATGTCGGCGCGATCAGCGAAGACGACAAGAAGACGCTGAACATGGACGACTACGCGGGCACGACACTGACCGGCAAGTCCGGTGTCGAGAAGCAGTATGAAAAGGAACTGCATGGCGCCGCGGGGCTGCAACAGCTCCTGGTGAATGCACAGGGCCGCAGCGTCGAACGCATCGGCCGGGCCCCTGTCGACCTGGTTCGCCGTGAACCCGTCGCCGGCAACGACCTGTTCCTCACCATCGACGAGCACGTGCAGCAGATCGCGGAAGAAGCGTTGCGCGGGCAGCGAGCGTCGGCAGTCGCCATCGATCCGGCCAACGGCGATGTGATCGCCTTCGTCAGCACGCCCGCGTTCGACCCGAACCTGTTCGCCCGCGGATTGACGCGAGCCCAGTACGTCGCGCTCACCGACGATCCGGATCGGCCGATGTACGACCGTGCGCTGCGCGGCGTTTATCCGCCCGGCTCGACCGTCAAGCCGATGATGGCGATGGCAGCACTCGAGTACGGCGTCGTAACGCCCGAGCATACGGAGTACTGCCGCGGCCTCTTCCGTTTGCCGCGCGTCAGCAGACCCTGGCGCGACTGGAACTTCGACAAGGGTGGTCACGGCACCGTGAACATGGAGAAGGCGATCGCCACTTCATGCGACGTGTACTTCTATGACATGGCCAACCTGCTCGGCATAGATCGCATCCACGACTTCCTCGCGCAGTTCGGGATGGGCGCGAATACCGGCATCGACATTCCCGGCGAGAAGACCGGCATCCTTCCGTCGACGAACTGGAAACGGAACGCCTTCAGAAATCCTGAGATGAAGGTCTGGTATCCGGGCGACACGATCAGCGTCGGCATCGGGCAGGGCTACATGTCGGCGACACCGCTGCAGATCGCTCATTTCGCGGCAACGCTTGCGGCGCGCGGCGCGCGCTTCGAACCCAGGCTGGTCAGAGCAGTGCGCGACGTCACGACGGGCCAGGTTCGCGAGCTGCCCCCGAAGCCGCTGCCGTCCGTCAAAGCGAAAGATCCCCGCGCCTGGGATGTAGCAGTCAAAGGCATGATCGACGTGACCAACGCACCGTACGGCACTGCACGCGCACTCAGCGTCAACCTGCCCTACTTGATCGCAGGCAAGAGCGGGACGGCCCAGGTTTTCAAGGCCGCATCGAACGAACGCGTCCGCAAATCGGCCGAGCTCCAGGAGCACCTCCGCGATCACGCTTTGTTCATCGCGTTCGCGCCCGCTGATGCAGCGATACCGAAAATCGCAGTCGCCGTCGTCGTGGAAAACGCACCACAGGGCGGTGGCGCCTTCGCCGGCCCGATCGCTCGGCGAATCATCGACTCGTATGTAATGACACCGGAACAGTGGCAAGAAGCGGAAGCGAAGAGAAACGCCGCGGCAGCCGCAGCGGCTCAACGTGCCGCCAATCGGCCGGCGACCGCGGCCCCCACCCCGACCCCGACTGACGTCCATACGCACTGACAGGCTTCATCATGGACATGGGTTCTCTCGACAGCTCACGAACACAGCGCACGCTCAGCGGATCGGCGCGCCTGTTGCTCGCGCTGCATCTCGACGGCCCACTGTTCATTGGCCTGTGTCTCGTCGCGTCGATCGGGATCATCGTCGGCTTCAGCGCGTCGGGTCGCAGCCTCTTCATGCTGGAGGCGCAGCTCGTCCGTTTCGCGCTCGCCGTCATCGCGATGGTGATGCTCGCTCAGATCCCGCCGCGACTGATTCGGGGTGCGACTCCATGGGTCTATGGCCTCGGCATCATTCTGCTGCTGGTCGTGATGCTGACCGGCGATATCGCGATGGGCGCGCAACGCTGGCTCGATCTCGGATTCATCCGGTTCCAGCCGTCCGAGATCCTGAAGATCGCAGTCCCGCTCGCGTGCGCGTGGTATCTGAACGACCGCCCTCTGCCGCCGAGCTTCACCTCCGTGGCCATCGTGGGCGCCGCGATCCTGGTTCCCACGATCATCATCGCGGAGCAGCCTGATCTCGGAACAGCGTTGCTGGTAGCGGCCGCGGGCGCGATGGTGATCCTGCTGGCCGGGCTCTCCGGCAAGCTGATCGCTGGTGTGATCGCGCTGCTGATTCCGACTGCCTATGTCGCGTGGCAGTTCCTGCTGCACGATTATCAGAGGCAGCGCGTGCTGACGTTCCTCGATCCGCAGGCCGATCCGCTGGGCTCGGGCTATCACATCATTCAATCGCAGATCGCGATCGGGTCGGGCGGCGTCTTCGGCAAGGGCTATCTGAACGGCAGCCAGGCGCAGCTCGAATTTCTCCCGGAACGCTCGACCGACTTCATCTTCGCGGTGATCGGCGAAGAATGGGGACTCATCGGTCTTGCGACCGTGATGGGGCTGTATGTGTTCGTCATCGGTCGAGCGCTGTATCTCGCCGCATCTTCGCAGGACACTTTCTCCAGGCTCGCCTCGGGAAGCCTCGCGCTCACATTCGCTGTGTACGTGTTCGTGAACACAGGCATGGTCACTGGCCTGCTGCCCGTCGTCGGCGTCCCGCTGCCGCTGATCAGCTACGGCGGTACCTCGATGGTGACCCTCATGGCCGGTTTCGGTATTCTCATGTCGCTCTGCGCGAAGCGGAAACTCGTGGGTCGTTGAGACCTGAACCTTTTGGCCCTCAACACTGTCCGAACGACGTGATTCAACTACTGCCCATCGCCATCGCCGCACTGTTTCTTTTTTCACTGAGCGTGCCCGTCTCAGCGAACGACGCCGTCTCCGACGACCTGCGCGAATTCATCGACGAGATGCATCGCGACTACGAATTCGATCCCGATCAGCTGCGCAAGCTGCTCGCCAAGGCAGAGGTCAAGCAAAGCATCCTCGATGCGATCAGCCGCCCGGCCGAGCGCGTGGTCCCGTGGCACGAGTATCGACAGCAGTTCACGACGGAGCGCCGTATCCGCGAAGGCGTCGATTTCAGGAATGCGCACAAGGATCGGCTGGTTGCGATCGGCGATGCGGATCTCGCCAACGCCGTCGTCGGCATTCTCGGTGTGGAGACGTTCTACGGGCGCATCACGGGGAAATTTCGTGTCATCGATGCACTGACGACACTCGCCTTCCACTATCCGCCGCGGGCCGAGTTCTTTCGCGATGAGCTGCGACAGTTCCTGCTTCTGACACGCGAGGAAGCAGTCGATCCGCTTACCGCACTCGGCTCCTACGCCGGCGCGATGGGCTCGCCGCAATTCATCGCGAGCAGCTATCGCAAATACTCCGTCGATGCCGATGGCGATGGCCGGCGCGATCTGTGGTCCAACTGGGACGACGTGATCGGCAGCGTGGCTGCCTACCTGCGTGCCTTCGGATGGCAGGCAGGCGGACCGGTCGTCGTGCCGGCAACGCTCACCGACGGCGATATGTCCCGCTTCAACATGGGCAAGATTGAGCTCAATGAGACCGTGCAGTCGTTGCGCGACAAGGGCGTGAAGTTCGAAACCACCGCGCCCGCCGATGCTCCGGCAATGCTCATCGTCGCGGCCGGCAAGGAAGGCCCTGAATATCGCGTGGGCTTCAGCAACTTCTACACGATCACGCGATACAACCGCAGCTCGATGTACTCGATGGCAGTCTACGATCTGGGCCAGGCAGTCGCCGCCACGGAGACGTCGCCGTAAATGCTCACGCGACCCGCCAACAAGCAGTGGCAGGATCGCCCGCAGGCAGATTCAGGATCAGTGCTCCGCGCACTTCCGGCGCTCCTGACTCTTGCTGCATTCATCGTCGCCGGCTGTACATCGCCAGGTCCCCGGCCACAACCGGGACCGATGCCGGCGCCGCAGCCGCCGAAACTGCCGATGCCAACGCCGCATCCCACGCTGCCGCCGCCACCTGATATTTCAGGCATTCCCGATGTCGTTCCCCGGGCCGAGCCCCGGTCAGCGAAGGGCAATCCTCCCTTCTACGATGTTCTCGGCAAACGATACTTCGTGCTGAACACCGCGGAGGGGTATCTCGAACGCGGAGTCGCATCCTGGTACGGACCGGGATTTCACGAAGCGCGCACGTCGAACGGCGAACCCTACGACATGTATGCGATGTCGGCGGCCCACAAGACTTTGCCGCTGCCCTCCTACGTTCAGGTCACCAACCTCAGCAACGGCCGCACGGTGACGCTGCGCGTGAACGATCGTGGCCCCTTCAAGGACGGACGCATCATCGATCTGTCCTACACGGCAGCCTCCAAGCTCGGCATCCTGAAGGCGGGCACTGCGTTCGTGGAGGTGCGGGCGCTGATTCCCGGCGATACCGAATCAGAAGCGCCGCCGCCGTCGGCACTCTTCGTTCAGGCGGGAGCATTCAGCTCACAGGCCAATGCCGAGAAACTGCTTGCCGACCTCAAGGCGCGAGGCGTCCAGAAGGGCTTCGTGCGCGAGGACACCGTCAACGGCAAGCCGATGTATCGTGTTCGTGTCGGACCGATTCCCTCCGTGCCCGAGTTCGATCGGGTGGTCTCCAGACTGAAGGCGCTCGGAGTTCAGGACGCCCGGCTGGCCCTCGACTGACACGCCTTTTTTTGCCGCTGCGACGCCATCGCGCGGCCATCATTTGTCTACATTCGGCGCACGCTGGTGGTTAAAATTCGCCCGCCGTCGCTAAGGCGCCCCTCGCAATGGTGATATCGAAAATGCCCGGACTCCTGCCACGCACCCTGCTCGCCCTCCTGTCCATCTCCCTGGCCTCGCTCCTGACTGCGTGCTCAGACTCCGCGACACCGTCGCAGACGACCAGCATTCCTGCGTCGATTCCCAATGTGGTCGCCCCTCAGGCCGGTGCTACCGAGCCGCCGCCGATTCCGGCGCCGCCGCAAGTGCAGGCCAGAGGCTACTTCCTGATGGATTACGTGAGCGGCCAGGTGCTGGCAGCGATGAAGGAAGACGAACGTCTCGAGCCCGCCAGCCTGACGAAGCTGATGACGGCGTACGCCGTTTTCCACGCGCTGAAGGATGGCCGGATCAATCTCACCGACATGGTTACGATCAGCCGCCATGCGCGCGCTCAGGACGGCTCGCGGATGTTCGTCGACGTCGGAACGCAGGTCAGCGTGGAGAACCTGATCCAGGGCATGATCGTGCAGTCCGGCAACGATGCGACTGTCGCGCTCGCCGAGCACGTCGCGGGCAGCGAGCCGGTGTTCGTCGATCTGATGAACCAGTACGCGCAGCAACTGGGAATGGCGACCACTCACTTCACGAATGCCGCCGGCATGCCCGACCCGAATCATTACTCGACCGCGCGCGACATGGGCACGCTGTCCGCCGCGCTCATCCGTCAGTACCCCGAGTACTACAAGTGGTACTCGCAGCGCGAGTTCACCTGGAACAAGATCACGCAGCCCAATCGCAATGGACTGCTCGATCGTGATCCGACGGTCGACGGACTGAAGACCGGCCACACCGAATCGGCCGGCTATTGCCTCGTGTCCTCGGCAAAGCGCGAGCGCATGCGGATCGTGTCGGTCGTCATGGGCTCGCCGAGCATCCGAGCTCGCGAAGACGCGAGCTCGGCGCTCCTCAACTACGGCTTCCGTTTCTTCGAAACTCGACGCCTGTTCGCCGCGGGTGAGGCCATCGTTCCGGTACGCGTTTGGAAAGGCGAAGCAGAAGAAGCCAGCCTCGGAGTGAACGAGGACATCTACGTCACCTTCCCGCGCGGTCAGGAGAACACGCTTTCCGCTGCTGCCGATGTGGCTGATCCGCTGCTCGCGCCGCTGTCACCATCGCGTGCCGCCGGAAAACTTCGCGTGCTGCGCGCCGGTCAACCGGTCGGCACCTACGCTCTGTATCCACTTGCCGAGACGCCCGAAGCCGGCTTCTTCAGCCGGATGATCGACGACGTCAAACTCTGGCTGAACTAGACCGCAATGCCCTACGCCATCTGCTATCTGAACGGAGAGTTCCAGCCGCTTGCGGAGGCGCGCATCTCTCCGCTCGATCGCGGCTTCCTGTTCGCGGACAGCGTCTATGAAGTGCTGCCCGTCTTCGATGGCCGCATGTTCCGGTTCCGCGAACACTTCGACCGCCTCGCGAGGAGCTTGAGAGAGATCCGCATCGAGTCACCGCATACGCACGAAGAGTGGCTGGCGCTGCTGGAGGAGCTGATTCGTCGCAACGGCGGCGGAACGATGTACGTCTACGTGCAGGTGACGCGCGGGATGGAGTTCGGTCGCAATCACACGTTTCCGGCCGGCGCGAAGCCGAGCGTTTTCGCACTGGCGTCCCAGCTCCCGACACTGACGCCGGAACTGCGTGCAACCGGACTGACCGCGATTACCGTCGAGGACTTCCGCTGGGGCCGCTGCGACATCAAGTCGACCGCCCTGCTCGCAAACGTGCTCGCGAAGCAGCAGGCCGCCGATGCGGGCGCGCATGAGGCAATCTTCATTCGCGGCGACGATGTGCTCGAAGGTTCGTCCACCAGCATCTTCGTGATCAGGAATGGCGTCGTCGCCACGCCTGCGAACAGCAACCGCATCCTTCCTGGGACGACACGCGACGTTGGACTCGAACTGGCCACAGGCGTGATGCCGGTCGAAGTGCGCTCGATCCGTCTTGCCGAACTGCAAGCGGCCGACGAAGTATGGATCTCGGCGGCGACACGCGATGTCGTGCCCATCACGCGCATCGATAGCAAACCGGTCGGCACCGGGAAGCCGGGCCCGTATTGGCAGAAGCTCGAAGCAGCGTTCGCAGACTTGCGCAAGCGCCTCGAAGGCACTCCGGCGCTCTAGAGGACCATTGTCAGATCCGCCATGTCAGATCCGAAAGACACCCTCTTCGAGTTTCCCTGCGACTTTCCGCTGAAGGTGATGGGCGTCCGCACCGACGACTTTCGCAGTCTCGTCGTGGGGATCGTGCAGAAGCACGTGGGGCCGATCACGCCGGATCGGATCGTCGAGCGCCCGAGCGAGAACGGCAAGTACCTCAGCGTCACCTGCACGATTCACGCGCAGAGCAAGGCGCAGCTGGATGCGATCTATCGCGAGCTCACGTCGTGTGAGCGTGTGCTCGTAGCGCTCTGATCCTCGGGGACGGTTCAGCTCTCGCGAGCCACGCGAATGACCACCTTGCCGGTGGCCTTGCGTCCGTTCAGCACTTCCAGCGCCTCCGTGAAGCGATCGAGCCCGTCCATCTCGGTCACATGGGGCTTGATCTTGCCTTCCTCGAAGAGCTTGAACAGCGCCTTGAGATTGGCCGCATGCACTTCGGGTTCGCGACGAGTGTGCGTACCCCAGAAGACACCGACGAGCGAGCATCCCTTTAGAAGCGCGAGATTCAGCGGAATCGCCGGAATCTTGCCTGCCGCGAAGCCAATGACGAGATAGCGACCGTTCCAGGCCATGCTGCGCACGCACTGCTCGGCGAAGTCGCCGCCGACGGGATCGTAAGCGACGTCGATGCCGCGCTCCGCCGTGAATTCCATGACCTTCGCCTTGATCGTGTCCTTCGTGTAGTTGAAGACGTCGTCGGCGCCGTGCTGCTTTGCCAGCGCGAGCTTTTCGTCAGTGCTGGCTGCCGCAAGAACCCTCGCGCCGAGTGCTTTGCCGATCTCGATCGCAGTGAGGCCCACGCCGCCTGCAGCGCCAAGCACGAGCAACGTTTCACCGGCCTGCAGATTCGCGCGCTGTACGAGCGCGTGATACGTCGTGCCGTAGTTCACGAGGAAACCCGCTGCCGCTGCCATGCTCATCGAGTCGGGCAACAGGATCAGTTTGTCCGCGGGAGCGATGCATTCCTCCGCCAGTCCGCCCTGCCCCGTCATCGCAAGCACGCGCGCGCCGGGCTCAATGTGCAGCACATCCGAAGCGACTTCAGTCACTACACCGGCCACTTCGCTGCCGGGCGTGAAAGGAACTTCGGGCTTCACCTGGTATTTGCCAGCCACCGTCAGCGCATCCGGAAAACCGAAACCGACGGCATGCACGCGGAGCTTCACGTGCCCCGGCTTCAATTGCGGCGCCGGGACGTCCTCGACACCGAGCTGCGATGGAGGACCGTAACTACGAAGAACGACAGCGCGCATAGAAATCCCGTACGTCAGCGAGGAGTAATCCCGAACGCAGCTACGACCACACGGGTTGATCGGGCAACGACAGCGACCGCAGGAGGTGCGGCGCGAGCCGATGTGCGGCAGCTTCCACGCTCAGATCCGTTCCCAGTGATTTCAGATCCGTCACTTGCAGACCCGCATAACCACAGGGATTGATGCGTCCGAACGGCTCAAGATCCATGCTCACGTTCAGCGCGAGGCCATGATAGCTGCAGCCGCGCCGGATGCGCAGGCCGATGCTGGCAAGTTTTCGTTCGTTGACATAGACACCGGGCGCGTCGCGACGTCCGGCGGCGACGACGGCCTGTTCTGCAGCGAGGGCGATGACGGCATTCTCTAGCGCGACGACGAGTTGGCGAACACCGATACCTAGTCGTCGCACGTCGATCAGTGGATAGACCACGAGCTGTCCCGGTCCGTGGTACGTCACCTGCCCGCCGCGATCGATCTGCACGACGGGAATATCCGCGGGTGCCAGCACGTGTTCGCGCTTGCCATTCATGCCCAGCGTGAAAACGGCGGGATGTTCGAGAAACCAGATCTGATCTCGATCTTCGGCGGTGCGCGAATCAGTGAACGCGCGCATCCCGTCCCAGGTGGGTTCGTAGTCGACGCGCCCGAGCCAACGCAACGCCGGCCCACCGGCTGCGGCGGAAGAAGCGTCGATCTTTGATGCTGCGATGGTCATGCCAGTGTCAGAGAGGGGGCCGGCCCACACTGCAGGCGATCACGGCGCTGCGTCTGGACTCCGCCGGCCGCCGCTCAGCCCGGCGTTGTTGCGCTCGAGGGCGCGCTCCGCGCGATAGCTCGAACGCACTAGTGGCCCGGAAACGCATTCGAGGAATCCCTTCGCAAGCGCCCATTCGCGATAGGTGTTGAATTCCTCGGGCGTCACCCAGCGCTCGATCGGCAGGTGATTCGGAGTCGGCCGCAGATACTGACCGAGCGTCAGGATGTCGACCCCTGCCGCTCGCATGTCGTCCATCGCGGTGGCGATTTCCTCGTCGGTTTCTCCGAGGCCGAGCATGAGGCTCGTCTTCGTGAGCACGTCCGCACGGAATTTCTTGGCGTGTGCCAGAACGGTCAGTGTCTGTTCGTAGCTCGCGCGCGGATCGCGCACTGGATGCGTCAGTCGACGCACCGTCTCGACATTCTGCGCGAAAACTTCGAGACCGCTGCCGACGACGGTTTCGACGTCGGCGAGATTGCCCTGAAAATCGGGCGTGAGTGCCTCGACCGCGGTCGACGGATTGAGCTGCTTGATCTCACGAACGCAGGCTGCGAAGTGCGCAGCACCGCCATCGGCGAGATCGTCGCGATTCACGGAAGTCAGCACCACGTACTTCAATCGCATGAGCTGCACAGTGCGCGCGCTGTTGGCGGGTTCGTCATGATCGAGCCAGCCTCGTGGATTACCGGTGTCGACGGAACAGAACCGGCAGGCACGAGTGCACACTGCTCCCATCAGCATCAAAGTCGCGGTGCCGGCATTCCAGCATTCGCCGATGTTGGGACACTTGGCTTCCTCACAGACGGTCGCGAGTCGGTGCTCCTTCACGAGCGCCCGTACGCCGTCGAACTTCGAACCCGCGGGCATCGGAGCGCGCAGCCACTGCGGCTTCCGGCCGAGCACCATGGGATCGGCGCCAGCCGACGCCTTGATGCCGTCCTTGATCGCTGAGAAACCCTGCGGCGTCCGATATTTCTCGCCGCTGCGGGCAGCCGGCGAGTCGGGGCGAACCGACGGTTCGGCGCCTGGGACGATGGGAATGCCTTTGAACTGGTTCACTGCAGCGGGAATACCGGGACCTGGAAGGCTCGCATTTTAGCGAGATGGGGGTGCGCTTCCCAATGAAAAGCCCGGCCCCAAATGAAAAGCCCGGCGATTGCCGGGCTTTTCTCGATCGATCGTCCCGGACTGGAGATCAGGACTGGTAGGTCCGGATCGACCACAGGCCGGCGAGGTCGGCCCACTTGCTGTCTGCCTTGACCGCCTTGAACGTCTGGCGGGCAGCGTCCTTCTGGCCCTTCTTCATCTGGGCGAGGCCGAGGCTGATCTGGGCTTCATCGGCGTCCGTGACACCACCCTTCTTCAGGCCCGCCTGGAGCGCGGCGATCGCTTCGTCATACATGCCGTAGCTGAGATAAGCCTGGCCGAGACCCACGCTGG
Source organism: Povalibacter uvarum (assembly GCF_014202975.1). Classification (GTDB taxonomy): domain Bacteria; phylum Pseudomonadota; class Gammaproteobacteria; order Steroidobacterales; family Steroidobacteraceae; genus Steroidobacter; species Steroidobacter uvarum. The sequence goes on along the minus strand of NZ_JACHHZ010000003.1, from coordinate 1,079,360 downwards.
CCTGGCCCTGAGTCGCCTTCTCGGCGTCCTTGGCCTGCTGGGCCAGGGAGGCACGGTCTGCGGCAGCCTGCTTCTTGGCGGCTTCCAGGAGACGCGTATAGCGGCCCTGTTCGGTCTTGTCGTCGCTCTTCAGCGTGCCGTTGTCGATGCCCTTCTGCATCGTCTGCTCGGCTTCGCCCGGAACGCCCGCCTCGATGGCGAGCTGCGACATCTCCATGTAGTCGCCCTTGTCTTTCAGAATGCCCACGTCGCTCATCAGGCGGTAGAAGCCGAGCGTCACGCGGTCGCTGTTCTGCTTGCGACGATAGATATCCGTGAGATTGTCCCAGTACTCCGGCTTCGGGTAGTAGCGGACCATCTTCTTGAGTGCTTCCGCCACACCGTCCTTGTTGTCCAGCTTGAACTGCGAGCTGAGCACGATCTGGATGTAGTTTTCCTTCGGCGTCTGGCCTGCCTTCTCGGCATTGGTGACGACACCGGACATGACGCTGGCAGCGCCCTTGTAGTCTTCGAGCAGGTAGTTCGCCTGGCCGAGCAGCACGGACATGTCTTCCTGGCCCGGATGCGTGGCGAGCCACTTCTTGGCCCACTCAGCGGACTTCCTGTATTCCTTCTCCTGGAAGTACATCTGGGCAACGGCCTTCGTGCGGTCGTCGACCTGGTCCGCGGGAACGAGTCCCGAATTCAGCATGCGTTCGAACACCGGCGCAGCCTGTGCGTACTTCTTCTGTTGCACGAGGATGTAGCCGAGGAATTCGTCGATCTGGTAGTCCTCGGCCGGCGTCCGGGTCGGCACGGCCTGGGCCTTCTTGATCTCGGCCATTGCAGCGTCCCACTGCTTTGCAGCCATTGCCTTCTGGGCAGCCTGCAGCGGTACCGCCACGGCTTTGCTCATCTTCGGCTTGGCTGGTTCGGCCGCAACAACCGTGGCCGGCGCGAGGACGGCAGCAGTCGAGGCCATGCCGATCGCGACGCTCAGTGCTACTGCAATGCTTCTAACTCGGGTCATAGAGGTTCCCAAAAAGGTCTTGGATCCGGCGTCTTGCTTCGAACGCGATTCCATCCTCGCGTTTCGATACTGAACACGCCCTGAAACGAACAACGGGGTGAAGAAGTTCACCCCGTCGGGAAAGTCAGGCAACTTATTCCAGGAATTGTTCGTTGCCTACGAAACCGATGCGCTGCATGCCATTTCGCTGTGCGAGCGCCAACACCTTTGCGACGGTGTCGTAGTTCGCACGACGATCCGGCCGGACATGGAGCTCGGGCTGCGGGCTCTTCGCAGCCTCGACGCGGAAGTAGCCTTCCAGCGTGTCGAGCTGAACCATCGTTCCGTTCCAGATGATCGCGCCGTCCCAGTCGATGTCGAGACGGATCGGCTCGATGATCTCGTTGGGCGGAGTCGGATTCGAGTTCGGCCGGGGCATGTCCAGCTTCACCGCGTGCGTCATCACGGGCAGTGTGATGATGAACATGATCAGGAGCACCAACATGACGTCGATGAGCGGCGTCGTGTTGATTTCCATCATCGGCTCGCCTTCACCGGCGCTGCCTACACTCATTGCCATGAGTCGTTACCTCAAGTCGGTTGGAGGATCGGGCAGCTCAGCGAGCGATGCCCGGCTCCGGTTCGGTGATGAAGCCGACCTTGAGCATCCCGGCGCGCTGCGCGTCGAGAATCACACGGCCGACGTACTCATACTTGGTCTGCTGGTCAGCGCGAATGTGGACTTCGGGCTGAGGCTGCAACGTGGCCACTTCCTTGAGGCGATCCAGCAATTCCTGGTTCCCGGAGAGCACGGTCGTGCCCCAGAACACCTGTCCGTCCTTGTTGACGGACAGGTTGATGTTCTCGGGCTTCGTCTGTGTCGCCTGATTCCGGATTTGCGGCAGGTCCAGCGGCACAGTGTGCGTGATCACGGGAATCGTGATCATGAACACGATGAGCAACACCAACATGACGTCCACGAGCGGCGTCGTGTTGATTTCATTCATCGGCCGCTCGTCTTCCTGATCGGAAGTATTCAATGCGGTAAATGCATTGCTCATCGTTCAGCTCCGAAAGTTGCAGGAGTGCGCGGAACTGTTACTTCCGGACAGCGGCGCCGGCCGCAGCACCAGCAGCCGGACGAGCTGCAGCGGTCGGAGCAGCGCCTTCCACGCGAGCACCGCTCACGAGGTACGAGTGCAGGTCCGCCGTGAAGTACTTGAGCTTCTCGGAGATGTCCTTGTTACGACGCAGGAGCCAGTTGTAGCCCATGACCGCCGGCACGGCGACGAACAGACCGAGCGCGGTCATGATCAGCGCTTCACCGATCGGGCCGGCGATCTTGTCGAGCGAGGCCTGGCCGGCCAAGCTGATCGAGATCAGCGCGTTATAGATGCCCCACACCGTGCCGAACAGACCGACGAACGGAGCGGTTGAACCGACCGTCGCGAGCAGCGACAGGCCGTTCTGCATGCGGCTCGTGATGCTGTCGACCGAGCGGTAGAGGGAGACCGTGATCCACTCGTGGAGCGGAATCTGGTCCGTCAGGCGACCCTCGTGGTGCTGGGCAGCGCGGACGCCGTCTTCAGCAACCATCTTGAACGCGTTGTCCTTGCTCAGCTTGTTGATGCCGTCACGGAGGTTGCCGGCCGTCCAGAAACCTTTGTGAACTTCAACGTAGTCTTTGCGCAGACGGCGCTGGTCCCACAACTTCGTCAGGATGACGTACCACGATGCCAGCGACATGATGACCAGGAGGTACAACACGCCCGTGCCGACCGTGTCCAGCTGACGGTAGAACGCCTCAAGACCAAATGGATTCTCTTGAACTGTTTCGGGAGCCATGGAGCAATGTCCTCTACTTGGGAGCCTGTATCTGAAGAATGATCGATCGTAGTTAGAGTGCTTAAGTTTCTGCGTCAATCCGTGAGCTTGAACGTGACGGCGAACTGCCCCCACATCGGAACGGGCTTGCCGTTCTCGGTTCCGGGTACCAGGCGCCAGGACCGCTTGACCTCACGCACTGCTGCTTCATCGAGCTTCGGGAAGCCGCTCGACGTCTTGACTCGCACGTCACCTGCGCGGCCGTTCTCGAGCACATACACCTCGAGGATCACGGTGCCCGTCTCGCCAGCACGGCGCGACGAAGGCGGATATTCAGGCTGGGTCAGCGGGCGACGCGCGTCGGACTTCGGCGCGGTGCGTGCTACCGGCGCGGCGACCGGAGCCGGCGGCGGCTGAGCGACCGGAGCCTGCTGAGTGGTCTGACGGATCGCCGTGGTCGGCGCGGCATCCATCGGGATCTCAATCGCCACTTCAGGCGGCGGTACGAACGGAGGAGGAGTTTCGATCTTCGGCGGCGGGGGCGGTGGTTTGTCTTCGGGCTTCGGTGCTTCTTCGATGATTCGGGTCTCGATGGGACCCAGCACTGCTTCGACAACCCGGTGCGACATACCGGTTGCCAGTGCCCAGAAGAACGCCCCGTGCAAGGCTACGATGGCGAGAAAAACAATTCCGCGTCGCGTAAAGAAAGAAGACGATGCTGGTGCGTAGGCCATGCTGTGCCGCTCGGGTGTAAATACGGAGTCTGAATCAGCCCCGTGCTTCTACTAAATGCGTAACCGTGATCTTGGTGTCGCCCGCGTATGCGTCATGCGCATACATCCCCGTTCCCCGGTTCGAACGGGTCGACGTAATGTCGCGGATTCCAGCGTTGGAATTGACATTACAGTCCACACAGACCGCAGAACGCCGCGCAAGGTATAAAGTTTCGGCTTGGAAGGCAAGCACTCCTAGCCATGATTATGTGCGCGGCAAAATCGATGCACTGCTTTGGCAACAACATCGACTGCATGCGCATTACAAACTGGCATTTTGACGGTCACAAATTTTGCCGAAGACTTGTCCACCGGCAACCTGGTCACAGGCCGGTCTCGCGTTACTGATCCAGTAAGACGGCTATTCGCGCTTTTTGGTTCCCACGCCTGCCGTCACCCCGCGCGGGACTCGTCGCTGCGACTTCTTACCGCACCGCGCAAAAATCTCGCAACGGCGCATCGGCAAGCGGCTCAGGCAGCGCTTCGATTCAACGAAAACTCTATAGGAATAAGCACAAAAGCACGCCGGGGCGCGCCGCCTTCCACATAAGGCCGGAAGGCCGCGCGTGACACAGCTTCGCGTGCCGCGTGATCGAGCCGCGAGAAGCCGCTCGATGTTTCGATCTCGATGCTCGACGCCACCCCCTTCTCGTCGATCAGTACGCGCAGTACGACGAGCCCCTGCTCTCGCAGCCGACGCGACTGCGGCGGGTAACGAAGCGAAGGTTCGCGCAGGTACTCGATGACTGAAATCAAACGTGGGGCGGAGTCGGATGGCGGCGTCGGCGCAACAAGTGCTGCTTGCACCGGTACCGCGATTGCTCGCTCGGATGCAGGCAGAACCGGGATTTCTATGAACGGTACATCCGGCATTGGCGCAACGATCTGCGGCGCCACGGTCTTCACTTCGGGGGGTTGCCAGCGCTTGGATGGCGGCGGCTCGGATACGAACCGGATTTCGACGGGCGGATGCTCTACCGCTGCCTGGATCCGTGGCCCGATCGACAGGAGCACGAAAACCGCCACCGCGTGAGCGACCAGGATCGTCGCAGCAACAACCATGTGGCGGGACCTGTCGGGGGTAAACACGCGGGCACTCATCTACTAAAGGGTGTGGCGCGCGAATGATGCACCCTCCCTCGTTGCGTTGCAAATGAGAACGCTTCTCACTTATAGTCGCATTGCCATGGCCGCAAGAAGACCGAGACGCGGCTGGCCGTCAACGTCTACTCCAGGGAGCTTTCTTTCCGATGCGCATCAGCAATGTGTCGCGGCCGACGCCGCTCGTGGCCGCCATTCTCGCAACGCTTCAGGCAGCAGCAATGCAGGCCCACGCAGCCGAAGGCGATGCCCAGCAGCTTCCGAAGATCTCGGTGAAAGCCGAAGCAGAGGAAGAAGCCACCTCCTATAAGCGCGATCTCATGTCGTCTCCGAAGTACGCGGAGCCGATCCTCGACACACCTCAGAACATCCAGGTAGTCACGCGACAGGTCATCGACGACCAGCAACTGCTTTCACTGCGTGATGTGCTGAGCACAGTGCCCGGTATCACGTTCGGTGCGGGCGAAGGTGGCGGCGGCTACGGTGACAGTCTCACGCTGCGCGGCTTCGCAGGCAGCAACGACGTCACGACCGATGGCATCCGCGACAGCGCGCAGTACACGCGATCCGACACTTTCAATCTCGAGCAGGTCGAAGTCATCAACGGCTCGAACTCCGTCTACTCGGGTGCCGGCGCGATCGGGGGCACGGTCAATCTCGTGAACAAGGCAGCCCGGCTCGCTTCCTTCAACAGGATCGGCGTAAGCGCCGGCACGGATGACTACGGACGCGTGGTCGGCGACGTGAATCAGACCATCGGCGAGACTACGGCTGTGCGCGTCAACGTCATGGCACATCAGAGCGATGTGCCCGGCCGCGACTACGAAACGGCTGAGCGCTGGGGCGTCGCGCCTTCGATCGCCTTCGGACTGGGCACCGACACATCGCTCTCCCTGAGCTACCTGCATCAGGAAGACGAGAACATCCCGCAGTACGGCGTGCCCACCTACCGCGGCCGATTGATGCCCGGTGCCGCGTACAGCAACTACTACGGCTATCACAATGTCGACACCCAGGAGATCGATGTCGACAGCTTCACGGCGGTCCTCGATCACCGTTTTGACGACACGTTCTCCGTTCGCAATCTCACGCGCTGGCAGGAAGTCGACCAGTTCCTGATCGTCGATCCGCCGCAGGGAACTTTCTGTCTGGAATCGAACACTGCGCCAGCGGGAACGGCATGCGCAGCTGGCATCCCCGCGGGCATGTATCAACCTTCCGGCCCGCGCGGCAATCTGCGCGACACGAAAAACACACTGATCGTCAACCAGACCGACTTCACCAAAGTCTTCAGCACCGGCGGCATCGAGCACACGCTCGTCGCCGGTTTCGCAGTCACGCACGAATCGTACGACCTCGATTCCGGCAATGTACTGCGCAACCCTGGCGGCACAACCCCGAATCCCGTGCTGCCGTTGATGAGCATCGCGAATCCCGATTCTCTCTACGGCGGTCCCGTCAACTACGTGCGCACGCAGCGGCGCCAGGGCGAACTGGACAACCAGGCCGTCTATGTCTTCGACGCGCTGAAGTTCAGCGAGCAGTGGGAATTCAACGGCGGCGTGCGCTACGAGAACAACGAGGCAAAGAGCACGCTGTTCAACTATGCGACGCCCGCAGCGGGTGGCGCAGTGACAACGGGCGCTCCGGCAGAGAACACGGACAAGCTCGTGTCGTACCGCGCCGGGCTGGTCTACAAGCCTGTAGAGAATGGCTCGATCTATCTCGCCTACGGCAACTCCGAAACGCCGTCGCAAGCCAGCGTCAATGGCAACTGCGTCGCGACCGGCACCGCCAACTCCAACTGCAACCTCGATCCCGAAGAAGGAGTCATCTACGAACTGGGCGCGAAGTGGGAGCTGTTCGACAGCCGTCTGCTCGCGACAGCGTCGATCTTCCGCAACGAGCGGACGAACTATCGCGTCAACGATCCTGGCAATCCCGACAACCCGAGCGGCATTCAGCAGCTCGACGGGGAAGCGCGCGTCGATGGCATTCTGCTCGGCATCAGCGGCAAGATCACCGACAAATGGGCTGCCATCGCGAACTACACCTATCTGGACAGCGAAGTGATCCAGGGTGCCTCGCAGTATGTCTCTTCGATTGGCCAGGATTACACGCGTGGCGATCCGCTGATGAACGTCCCGGAGAACGCATTCAATTTCTGGACCGCCTACGACCTGCCGTATCGCATCCAGGTTGGCTACGGCATCACGTACCAGGATGAGGTGTACGTTAGCCAGCACAGCGCGACGAACCTCAACGGTCCGTTGAACACTGCGCCGAGCTACGTCGTTCACCGCGCGATGGTGAGCTACGGCGTCACGCGCAAGCTCGACCTCCAGCTCAACGTGAACAACATCCTCGACAAGGAATACCTCACCCGCGTGCGCACCCAGGAAATCGCCTGGGCCACACCGGGCGAAGCAAGGTCGTTCGTGCTGTCTGCCAACTACAGCTTCTGAGCTGCGCCCCAGGGTCCGGGTGCTACCGCACCCGGACCCGACAGGCATGAGCGATCACGCGAGGCGGTGTTATCGTTGGGCATCGTCGCCGTGCACGGCCCTCGTCTGATTCGCGCCCATGATCATCGCAATCCCGAACGTCCTGTCGATCGAACAAGTCACTGAAGCCCGCCGTCTGCTCGACGCCGCCGACTGGGCCGATGGCCGGATCACCGCGGGACACCAGTCAGCGCGCGTGAAGGAGAACCAGCAGCTCCCGGAAGACTCACCGGTTGCACGCAAGCTTTCCGAAAACGTCGTCGCCGCGCTCGAACGCAGTCCGCTGTTCGTCTCCGCGGCGCTGCCCTCGAAGATCTTCCCTCCTCTCTTCAACCGGTATCAGGCTGGTCACGCATTCGGACTGCACGTCGACAATGCGATTCGGATGGTGCGCGGCACAGCGCATCGGGTTCGCACGGACCTGTCGGCAACGTTGTTTCTGTCAGGGCCCGAGGAATACGACGGCGGCGAACTGATCGTCGAGGACACTTACGGTCCGCAGTCGATCAAACTACCGGCAGGTCACATGGTGCTGTACCCGGCGAGCAGCCTTCACAAGGTTCAGGCGATTACCCGAGGCGCGCGCGTAGCATCGTTCTTCTGGATTCAGAGCATGGTGCGCGGTGATGCGGAGCGGGCCATGCTGTTCGATCTCGATCTCGCCATCCAGCGCCTGAATCGTGACGTTCCCGACCATCCGAGCACCGTGCAGCTCACCGGCGTCTATCACAACCTGCTGCGGCGATGGGCCGAGGTGTGAAGTCGCAATAATTGCTCGGGGCTTATCGGGCCACTTCCACGCTAGACCGACCGTAGCTGGGCATCGAGCTCAGCGAGTTGCGCCGGCGTTCCAACGTTGTGCCAGCGGCCCTCGTACAGCTCGCCGCTCACCCGGCCCCGATCGATCCAGTCGAACATGATCGGCGCGAGGGCAAAGCGACCCGGCGCGCACGCCTCGAAGAACTCGGGACGGAATACACCGAGATTCCCGTACGTAAATTTCTCCCCATCGCGCACGAGTCGGCCATCCGCCAGCGCGAAATCGCCGCGCGTATGAAAATCCGGATTCGGAACAACGACGAAATGCGCAACATCGCGGTCCTGCGGTACGCGGGTCAATCGTTCGAGCGGATAGTCCGTCCATACGTCGCCGCTGATGACCACGAAGGGACCCGGCCCAAGCAGCGGCAGCGCCTTGAAGACACCGCCACCCGTTTCCAGCGCCGCATCGCCTTCATCGCTGTAGGTGATGCGAACGCCGAATCGTCCGCCATCCCCCAGCGCATCGCGGATCAGTGCGCCCTTCCAGGCGAGATTGATCACGATCTCGCGGATGCCGATCGCAGCGAGATTCTCCAGGTGGTACTGAATGAGCGACTTGCCGCCGACGGACAGGAGCGGCTTTGCAGTCTCGTCGGTGAGCGGCTTCATGCGCTCACCGCGACCGGCCGCCAGGATCATCGCCTTCATCAACTGCCCTGCTTCGCTGCCGCCGCCGCCTGGTTGAGCGCCGGCATCACGCGTGTGTCGATGAGTGTTCTCAGGTACTGCAATTCGGGATAGCAGGCGCTCACGACCCGCACGTAGTTCAGGGTGCGCGGAATGTCCTTGAGGTAGCCGGGTTTGCCATCGCGATGCCAGAGGCGCGCGAAGATCCCGATCGCTTTCAGATGACGTTGCACGCCCATGAGGTCGAACCAGCGCAGGAATGTTTTCTGATCCGGCCCCGTGTCGACGCCAGCGGCCCTCGCCACCTCGCGGAACCTGGCCACCCATCCGTGAACGCGCTCGATTGGCCACGCGACATAGCAGTCGCGCAGCAGCGAAACGAGGTCGTAGGTAACTGCCCCATGGACCGCGTCCTGAAAATCCAGGATGCCCGGATTGGGCCCGAACCGGCCGCCACCCACCATCAGGTTGCGCGAGTGGTAGTCGCGATGCACGAACACCCGGGGTTGAGCGAGCGCCTCTCGCGCGAGTGCGTCGAACGTATCGCGCAACCCGGCGATGTCGTCATCCGACAACGTCAGGCCAAGGTGACGGCCGCAGAACCACTCCGGGAACAATGTCATTTCCCGCTGGAGCAGCGCTTCGTCGTACGGCGGCAGCTGCGCGGCGTGGGATTGTCCGTTTGCCTGGATCTGCACCAGCGCATCCATGGCGTCGTGATAAAGGCGGTCCGCATCGCCGCCCCCATCGATCTCGTTCAGATAGGTCCGGCTCCCCAGGTCCGAATTCAGCAGGAATCCCTGCTCGAGATTCGTTTCGAGGATGTGGGGAGCGTTCACACCGACCGCGACGAGCATGTTCGCGATGCGTACGTAAGGCTCGATGTTCTCCTTCTCGGGCGGCGCATCCATCGCGATCCATGTCTGGCCGTTGCGCGTGACCCTGAAATACCGACGAAAGCTCGCATCCGCCGACGCCGGGGCGAGCGTGAAGTCGGTCGATCCGAACAACACCGACACCCATTGCCGCAGCTGCTCGAGTCGTTCGTCGGCATGGCCTGCTGATGTTTCTGTCGTGGAAAGTGACACTCGGTTGTGCTCGGTAACGAAGGTGATTTGGACGACGCGAGCGTAACGATTGCCGAAGCCGGCGCAAATTAGTCGGGTCTCGCGTACTGCGCGTAATTATAATCGCAGCCGATGACAGGGCCGCTCACAACAACCCCAACAATCCGCCAGCACCGCGGCCTGACGCCGATATTGGTGCTCGCGACGGGGATCTGCATCGGCGACGCGCAGGCAAACTGCCCGGATCCCGAGGAACTGGAGGCTGCCAGAGCGGCAACGAGCGCCCCGGCCGCCGACCCGAACGGCGATATCCAGCTGGAGATGGACAGCTTCGAGGCGACGCGCGACGGCCAGTGGGATCTCAAGGGCGAAGTGGCGATCACCCAGGGCGACCGCAAGATCATGACGAGGGACGCGGTCTACGATCCGGAGTCGCAGAGGTTCTCGACGAAGAACGGCGTCAGCTATTCGGACCCCTCCATGAAGGTCGAGGGCACGGGAGCCGAGTTCGAACCGTCAGGTGGAGTGACGTTCGAAGGCGCGCAGTTCGAGCTGCCCGCTCAACCAGCGCGCGGCGCGGCGGACCGTATCCACGCGACGAAGGAAGGCGAGCTCAATCTGGACGGCGTCCGTTATACGACCTGCCCCGTCGGCAATGACGACTGGATCCTGAAGGCGTCCGACATCGACATCAGCCAGAGCACGGGCATCGGCACCGGCCGCAACGTGCGACTCGACTTCAAGGGCGTCCCGATTCTCTATACGCCGTTCATCTCGTTCCCCGTCAGCGACCAGCGCAAGTCGGGATTCCTCTTCCCCACATTCGGCACGTCATCGCGCAGCGGCACGGAGATCGGCGTTCCCTGGTACTGGAACATCGCGCCGGAATACGACGCGACCTTCCTGCCGACCTGGTACTCGAAGCGCGGCGCGCGTCTCGACACGGAGTTCCGCTACCTGTCGCCCGTCGGTCGCGGCGTGCTCACGGCCGACTATCTGCCGGATGATCAGGAGTTCAACGATTCGCGGCTGCTCGTGCACTTCGTGGACCAGTCGGACTTCACCGACCGCCTGCGAATGGGCATCGACGCCGCCGACGTCAGCGACAACAACTGGTTCGAAGACTTCGGCCTCGGTCCCGAAGGCACGAGCGTCAGTTACCTCAACCGGTCGGCGCAACTCGTGTACCTCGACGATCACTGGCTCGCGTCGATGCGCGCACAGAACTTCCAGACGCTGGACACGACAATCGACGAGTTCGACCGGCCTTACACGCTGCTGCCGCAACTCGCAGTACATGCGCGCTTCGCGGATCAACCTTACGGTCTCACTTTCGGCTTCGACGGCGAAGTGTCGAACTTCCTGCGCGATGACGGCGTGACCGGCCTGCGGATGGATGCCGCTCCCGAGATCCGTATGCCTTTGCGAGGCGCGGGTGTCTACATCGAGCCGGCCGCGAGCTGGCGCTACACCGCGTACGACCTCGACGACACAGCGCCGGGCTCCGACAACACACTGACGCGATCGGCACCCGTGCTCAGCGTCGACAGCGGCATCGGCTTCGAAAAAAACTGGGGCCGCAACGGACAACGATTGCAGACCTTCGAGCCACGGCTCCTGTATCTGTACGTGCCCTATCGCAACCAGGATGCGCTGCCCGTCTTCGACACGGGCGAGCCGGACCTGAATCCAGTACAGCTGTTTCGCACGAACCGCTATGTCGGCGCCGACCGCCTGAGCAATGCGAATCAGGTGAGCGTCGGATTCACATCGCGCCTTCTCGACTCCGAGACCGGACAGCAGTACATCGCCGGTACGATTGGTCAGGCTTACTACTTCGATGAGCCGCGAGTGACGCTCCCCGGCGTGCCGCTGGAAGACACCGAATCTTCCGACATCGTCGCGGAACTCGATCTGACGGCGTTCGAGAACTGGAACGTGAGCATGGGCGTTCAATGGGATCCGGGCGACACACGGTCCGAGAAGGGCGACGTGAATCTCCAGTACCGCCCTGAACACGATCGCGTAGTGAACGCGGGCTACCGCTTCCGCCGCGACAACATCGAACAGCTGGACGGCTCCGTCGCCTGGCCGATAGGCGAACGCTGGAGCGCCTACGCACGCGTGGTCTATTCGCTCGAAGACGAGAAGACGCTCGACCAGTTCGCCGGCCTCGAATACCGCGCCTGCTGCTGGCGGCTGCGATTCGTGGGCCGGCGCTACGTCAGCAACCGCGACGGCGACGTCGACACCAGCTTCCTGCTGCAGCTTGAACTTAACGGGCTCTCCAGTGTCGGAGTGGGCGCGGATGCTTTCCTGGAAAGGTCGATTCGGGGATACTCCTTCGACCAGCCTGGGATCTCGGACTGAGAGTTGCGCGGTTTGCGCCATTTGCCGCGCAAATCCCCCCGGATTCCCCTGAAGGTCCAGCCTGAAAGTCCAGTAGAAGGCCCCAGCTTGAAGGCCCCCGCACGAAGATCATTCGACGAGCCCGATCCGAGCCCTATGAACATCATCCGCCCTGCCGTTCTGACCCTTTCCCTGCTGCTGTCCGCGGGAATCGTTTCGGCCCAGACCCGCGACCTGTCGACCAGCGGCGAGCCGCTCGACCGGATCGTCGCGATCGTGAACGACGGCATGGTGCTGAACAGCCAGCTCGACGAGCAGACCGAGGAAATCACCGCCCGTCTGCGTCAGCAGAACACCGAGCTGCCGCCGCGCAACGTGCTGCGCCGCCAGATCCTCGAAAGGCTCGTGGTCGAGGAAATCCAGATCCAGCGTGCCGACAAGCTGGGCCTGCAGATCTCCGATGAAATGCTGAATGGCGCGCTTGCGAACATCGCCCGCTCGAACAACATCGAATTCGCCGACCTGCCCCGGGCTCTTGCGCAGCAGGGTGTGGATTACCGCTCGTATCGCGACGAGATCCGCCGGCAGATGACGCTGCAGATGCTGCGGCAGCGCGACGTGATCGGTCGCATCAACATTTCGCCGCGCGAGATGGAACAGGCCATGGCGCGGCACAAGAACTCACCGAACCAGAACAGCGAGTACAACATTTCGCACATTCTGGTTTCGGTACCCGTGACGGCATCGCCGGAGCAGATCGAAAGCCGTGAGCGCCGGGCGCAGGAAGCCTACGAGAAGGCGAAGGCCGGCGAAGACTTCGCGCAGCTCGCCCTCACCTACTCCGACAGCTCCACGAACATCGAAGGCGGGTCGCTCGGCTGGCGCAAGGGCTCGCAGCTGCCGTCGATCGTTTCCGAACAGGTCGTCAAGATGCAGGCGGGTCAGATCTCCGAACCGATCCGCACGCCCAGCGGCTTTCATCTGTTCCGGTTGAACGAAGTGCGTGGCGGTACTCAGCAGTCAGTCGTCGCACAGGTTCATGCCCGCCACATCCTGCTGACGCCCAATGACCTCGAGGACGACCAGACCCTGGAACAGAAGCTCAACGACATCCGCAATCGCGTCCTCAACGGCGAGGATTTCGGCGCAATCGCCGCGGTGACTTCACAGGACCCCGGTTCCGCTCCGGATGGCGGCGATCTGGGCTGGGCCGGTCCCGGTACGTTCGTGCCGCAGTTCGAGAAGGAGCTCAACACGCTCAACGAGAACGAAATCAGCAAGCCGTTCAAGACCCAGTACGGCTGGCACATCATCCAGCTCCTCGGCCGCCGCCAGCACGACGCAACCGACGACAAGATGCGCGAGCAGGTGTATGCGCAGCTGCGCGAGTCGAAGGCGGAAGAAGAGACTGAACTCTGGTTGCGCCGGCTGCGCGACGAAGCCTTCGTCGAATACAGAATGTGACGGAAGGGTGGACCTCCGCCCACTCAATGCCTTCGCCGCGCATCATCCTGACCTCCGGGGAGCCTGCGGGCATCGGACCCGATCTTTGTATCGAGATCGCGGCGAGCGCGTGGGTTTGCGATCTCATCGTCGCAGCTGACATAGATCTTCTTCGCCAGCGCGCACAGCAGCTCGGCAAGCATCTCAACTTCATCCCCGTCGATTCGCACCGCTCGGCTCACGAGCCCGGCACGCTGCGCGTGCTGCACAGGTCGGTAAAGCAGCCTGTCCGCGCCGGCCAGCTCGACACAGCCAACTCGCGATACGTCCTCGATCTCCTCGATGCGGCCTGCGACGGTTGCACGTCGGGCGAGTACGACGCGATGGTGACAGCACCCGTGCAGAAGAGTGTGATCAACGATGCCGGCGTTGCCTTCTCCGGGCATACGGAATATCTGGCCGAGCGAACAGGCGCTCGACTCCCAGTCATGATGCTTGCCGCGGACAAACTACGCGTCGCTCTTGCGACTACGCACCTGCCGCTTGCATCCGTGAGCGCTGCGATAACACCCTCGCTGCTCGAGCAGGTGCTGCGGATTCTTCATCACGATCTTCAGCAGCGCTTCGGGATCGCGACGCCCCGCATTCTCGTGTGCGGGCTCAACCCGCATGCCGGTGAAGGGGGCCATCTGGGTCGCGAAGAAATCGAAGTCATCGCGCCGGTACTCTCGGCGCTGCGCAACGATGGCTTGCACTTGATCGGCCCTGTGCCCGCGGATACGGCGTTCACACCGCACCAGCTCGACCAGGCCGATGCCGTGCTCGCCATGTATCACGACCAGGGACTGCCCGTTCTCAAGTACGCCGGCTTCGGTAACGCCGTGAACGTCACGCTCGGCCTGCCGATCGTGCGCACGTCCGTCGATCACGGCACCGCACTTTCGCTCGCAGGTTCGGGCAAGGCCGACGCGGGAAGCCTCGTCGCCGCACTCGAGATGGCAATCGAGCTCGCTGCGAATCGCTAGCCACATGCACGTCGCACGCAAACGCTTCGGCCAGCATTTTCTGCATGATCCCGGAATCATCGGGCGGATCATCTCCGCCATCGCACCTCGCGCCGATGACCCGATGGTGGAGATCGGTCCGGGACTCGGGGCAATCACTCTGCCGCTGCTCGGCCATCTGCGGACGCTGGATGCGATCGAGATCGATCGCGACGCGATTCGCCATCTCAAACAGGTGACGTCGGATCCGGTGGCGGGGCGCGGGATCCTGCGGATTCACGAAGCCGACGCATTGGAGTTCGACATCAGCACGCTGCGGCGCGGCGACGAACCTCTGCGTCTCGTCGGCAACCTTCCCTACAACATCTCGACGCCGCTGCTGTTTCGCCTGATCGAGCAGGGCCAGCACATTCGCGACATGCATTTCATGTTGCAGAAGGAGGTCGTCGACCGCATGGCCGCAAAGGCCGGCGACGACGCCTACGGACGGTTGTCAGTGATGCTCGCGCCGTGGGTGCGGGTCGAGCCGCTCTTCGATATCGGTCCTGGCGCGTTCCGCCCGCCTCCACGTGTCATGTCGACGTTCTTTCGCCTGAAGCCGCATGCAGCACCGCCCTTCGCGATCGATGCCCCACAGCGCTTTGCGGCGCTCGTGGCCGCGGCGTTCTCGCAGAGGCGCAAGACGCTGCGCAATTCGATCAAGGCGCTCGCCGGCGAGGAACAGATTCGTCGCGCAGGCATTGATCCGGCAGCACGTGCCGAAGTCGTGACGCCCGAGCAATTCGCGCTGCTGGCCAACCTGCCTGCGGAGAACGGCTGACGCTTGCGCCCGCGCGAGACCTCCGACCTATAATTCGATCAAGCAGCCCGCACCCGCCACCTGGAGATCCCCTGTGAACGGATACAAGAAAATACTGCTGGTCGTCGATCTCTCCGACGACAGCCGGGTCATCGGCGAACGCGCCAAAGTCATCGCCAACTGCTACCAGTCCGACATCACGCTGCTGCACGTCGTCGAATACGTGCCCGTGGAGCCCATGGGCGAAGCGTTGCTGCCGACGGTGCAGATCGAAAGCGAACTCGTCGACCGCGCCCGCAAGAAGCTGGCCGATCTCGCGCAGCAGTTGTCTCTCGCGCAGTGTCCTCAGCTCGTCGAAACCGGAAGCATCAAGACCGAGATCGTGCGCGCCGCTCAGCGGCTGGGCGCTGACCTGATCGTGCTGGGCAGCCGCGAACGCCATGGTCTCGCCATTCTGCTGAATTTCACGGAGGACACGATCCTGCACGCGGCACCCTGCGACGTTCTGGCGGTTCGGCTGCACTGATCCCCGCCCTGCACTGCTCGACATAAGGCGGAACTCCCCGCGAATTTCAGGGCATCAGGCGCTGTGGACGGCTGCTACAATCGAGCAGCGATCCCATTTGTCCCTCGACCATGACCGACCCGAGCCGCCACAAGATCCGCGTCGACGTCAGCACGAACTACGTCGACGACCAGTCGAAACCCGACGAGAGCCATTACGTCTTTTCGTACACGATCACCATTCGCAACGAAGGCGACGTGCCGGCGCGGCTCATGACGCGCCATTGGGTCTTCACGGATGCCAACGGCAAAGTGAAAGAGGTCCGTGGCGAAGGCGTGGTGGGCGAGCAGCCCTATCTGCTGCCAGGCCAGGGATTCCGCTATTCGAGCGGCGCGGTGCTGGAAACGCCCGTCGGCGCCATGCAAGGCAGCTATCAGATGGTCGCCGACGATGGCGCGCACTTCGATGCTCCAATCGCGCCAGTGCGACTGGCCATGCCCGGACTCCTGCATTGAGACTAATCCCGCTTTTGTTCTGGCCAGCCGGTTAGCGAGCCAGCAGCCTAGCTGGCTTCCCCGCCATGCCCACGTACGCAATCGGTGACATTCAGGGCTGCTGCGATGAGTTCGAGCTGCTGCTCGACACGCTGCAGTTCAGTCCCGACCGCGATCGTCTCTGGATCGTCGGCGACCTCGTCAACCGAGGCCCGCGATCCGCGGATGTCCTGCGCAAGGTCAAAGCGCTCGGCGATGCGGCGATCACGGTGCTCGGCAATCACGACCTGCATCTGCTGGCCGTTGTCCTTTCGCCGAACGAGAAGATCAAGCAGAAGGACACACTCGACGACATTCTCCAGGCGCCGGATCGCGACGAGCTGCTTACGTGGCTGCGTCATCGCCCGATGCTTCATCACGACGCCAGCCTGGGTTACACGATGATTCACGCGGGACTGCCGCCCCAGTGGGATCTGCGGACCGCTCAATCCTGCGCACGCGAACTGGAAACCGCGCTCCGCGATATCCAGACGGCGAAGGATCTGTTCGCGCACATGTACGGCGATCAACCCAATCGGTGGTCACCGGACCTCGCGGGTCTCGACCGGCTGCGCTTCACGACCAATTGCCTCACGCGATTGCGTTTCTGTCGCGACGACGGCCAGCTGGAGCTCAAATACAAGGGCACGCTTCAAGACGCGCCGTCAGACCTGTATCCGTGGTTTCGCGCGCCGCACCGGAAATCGCGCGATCTGCGCATCGTCTGCGGACACTGGTCCGCGCTGGGCTATCACGATGGCGACGGCGTACTGAGTATCGATACCGGCTGCGTGTGGGGCAGTCAGTTGTGCGCGGTCCGGCTGGATCGACAGCAACCGCCAGTCATGGTCCCGTGCAGTTCGTCGGGCCTCACGCACGGCGGCGAGTAGCGCTCTTTCA
Source organism: Povalibacter uvarum (assembly GCF_014202975.1). Lineage (GTDB taxonomy): Bacteria > Pseudomonadota > Gammaproteobacteria > Steroidobacterales > Steroidobacteraceae > Steroidobacter > Steroidobacter uvarum. Next base: position 1,062,121 of record NZ_JACHHZ010000003.1, on the reverse strand, counting down.
ATCCTTCTTCTTGTCTTCCGGCTTACCCTCGTCGGGCGGCGGAACGCGTGTGAGTGCTTCAACTTCGAGTCGCGGCTGACCGAGCGACACCTGGTTCGGTATGCAACTCACGTCGTCCCTGACCACGCGGATGGCGAGTTTCGGCAGCACTTTGCGCTTGATCTGATCGACCAGTTCGCAATCGCCGGACTCGAGCCGGAAGCTGCCTCGTGAGAGCGAAACGGGCTTCCAGTACGCCGGGTATTGCTCCGTCACCTCGACAGGCCGCTCGCCGCGCACACGTGCAGCGAGCTCACGTGTGCTGCGCGTCTTCTCGAACTCCGCCAGGATCTCAGGCGTCGCCTCGACCGGCGAGGACACCTGCATGCGGACGTGCGGAAAACGCGCGATCTCGTTGCCGAAACAGCTGCTGACTTTCACCTTGATCGCTTCGACACCGAGCTCCAGCAGCAGCTGGCGCACCCGGTCCTCGAGGCTGCGGCAGGAATAGAAAGTCGTGAAGCTCTGGAAATAGAAGTCGATGTCCTGCGACCGGGTCACCGCCGAAATTGCGGGCCGGGACTCGGCGGCCGGCTCACCAGCAGGTTCGGCCGATCGAGCCGCCAGCGGCATTACGGCTGCCAGCCACAGCAATGTGACAAACCGACCGAACCGATTCACTGCATACATGTTCGCTTTCGCTCCGTGGCGCTGCGCCGCTGGAATTCTCCGACGCCCCTACAGACTGCCGTCGACTCGCCCGACGGGTTCATGAGACGGCTATACTCTAAGCGCAAAGCCGGAGACGTTGCATGAACGCACTCAAAGCCTTCAATTTCCGCGAGTGGATCGACCGTCATCGCGAATTCCTGAAGCCGCCCGTCTGCAACCGGCAGGTGTTCGAGCAGTCCGAATTCATCATCATGGTCGTCGGCGGACCCAACTCGCGCGACGACTATCACGACGATCCGGGTGAGGAGTTCTTCTACCAGCTCGAAGGCAACATGATCCTGCGAACCATGCAGGAAGGCGCCCGGGTCGATATTCCCATCAATGAGGGCGAGATCCTGCTGCTGCCGGCGCGCGTGCCCCACTCGCCGCAGCGTTTCGCCAATACGGTCGGACTGGTCGTCGAGCGGAAACGACGCCCGGAAGAACAGGACGGCTTCCTCTGGTATTGCGGCTACTGCCAGTACCCGCTCTATGCCGAATACGTGCACGTCAACGACATCGAGCACCAGTTGCCGCCGATCTTCGAGCGGTTCCATCACTCCCTGAAGAACCGGACGTGCCAGGCCTGCGGCACGGTGGCACCGGCCAAGTGAACGGCACTCCCGACCGCGATGCACTGACGCGGATGGACGCGACAGACCCCCTCGCGAACCTCCGCAACGAGTTTCACATCCCGCCGCGAGCCGATGGTTCACCGAGCGTGTACTTCTGCGGGCACTCCCTCGGACTTCAGCCGAAGCGCACGGCGACGATTCTCAACGAGGAACTCGCCACGTGGGCAAAGCACGGTGTCGAAGGCCATTTCGAGCCCCGGCGCCCGTGGCTCTCCTATCACGAACAACTGACCGGTGGACTGGCGCGACTGACAGGCGCCCTGCCTTCTGAAGTCGTGGCGATGAATTCGCTGACGGTCAACCTGCATCTGATGCTGACGAGCTTCTATCGCCCGACGAAGGAGCGCTCGCGCATCGTCATCGAGCGGAGTGCGTTCCCTTCGGACCGCTATGCTGTCGCCTCGCAGATCGCGCAACGCGGCTTCGATCCAGCCGCGTGTCTCGTGCAACTGGGCCCGCGCCCAGACGAAGTCCTCATTCGCACCGACGACGTTTGCGAGTTCCTCGAACGCGAAGGTTCGACGATCGCGACGGTCATGTTCCCCGGCGTTCAGTACCTGAGCGGTCAGTGGTTCGACATGAAGCAGATCGTCTCCTGTGCGCACGCCCAGGGCATCGTCGTCGGCTTCGACCTTGCACATGCAGTCGGCAATGTGCCGCTCGCCTTGCACGACTCCAATGCCGATTTCGCTGTGTGGTGCAGCTACAAGTACCTCAACAGCGGACCCGGCGCGATTGGCGGCTGCTTCGTTCACGAACGGCACGCACGCGCGTTCGATCTGCCGCGTTTCGCAGGCTGGTGGGGGCACGACAAATCGTCGCGCTTCGAGATGCCCGAAGCATTCCGGCCTCTGCCGGGCGCCGAGGGCTGGCAGCTTTCCAATCCGTCGATCTTCTCCGCGGCACCGCTGCTGGCTTCGCTCGAGCTGTTCGATCGAGCGGGCATGGATGCGTTACGCAAGAAAGCCCTCGCGTTGACTGGCTGCCTGTCGACGCTGCTGCAGGAACGCCTGCGAGATCGCGTCTCGATCCTCACTCCCGCGGATCCGGCGCAGCGCGGATGTCAGCTCTCACTGCGCCTGCATCGCCCACCGGCTGCTGCGCGTGCCGTACACACCGCGTTGACGACCGCCAACTTCACCTGCGACTGGCGCGAACCCGATGTGATTCGCGTCGCGCCTGTCCCGCTCTACAACACCTTCAGCGAGGTCGGCGCTTTCGTGGAAGCCCTGGCGCGCGCACTGAATTCCGACGGGCGTTCATGACAGTCAACAAGAAAAGCGAATCCGTTTCGATCATCGGCGCGGGTCTCGCCGGCACGCTGATGTCGATCCTCCTCGCCCACCGGGGCCACAAGGTGCGCGTATTCGAGCGCCTGCCCGATCAGCGTCGCGAAGCCATTCCGGCGGGACGTTCGATCAACCTCGCATTGGCGGCCCGCGGCATCGCGGCACTGGAACGAGCCGACGTCATGCAGCAGGTGCTTCCCCTCCTCATTCCGATGCCGGGCCGATTGCTGCATCTGCCCGACGAAGCGCTGACATTCGTACCGTACGGACAAGGCGACAGCGAAGTCATCTACTCCGTCTCGCGACCGGGCCTGAACCGCATTCTGCTCGACGCCGCCGAAGCAGCCGGCGTCGAGCTCAACTTCCGCCAGAGTTCCGTCGACGCCGATTTCCGCACCCATCACATCCTCATGCGCGACGAGTCAGCGGGCACGACATGGGAGTTGCCGATGCAGCGGGTAATCGCCGCGGACGGCGCGGGCTCGCCGATTCGTCACGCACTAGTCCAGGGACTACGCGCCGACGCGACTGAAGACCTGCTCGCGCACGCCTACAAGGAACTGACCTTGCCGCCGGACACGTACGGCAATCACCTGATCCACAAGAACGCGCTGCATATCTGGCCGCGAGGCGGCTTCATGCTGATCGCGTTGCCGAACCTTGACGGCAGTTTCACCGTCACCCTGTTCCTGGCCCGCAAGGGCGCCGAGAGCTTCGAATCGCTGCAATCGACAGCGGCTGTCGACGAGTTCTTCCAGCGGCATTTTCCGGATGCCGCGCAGCTCATGCCGAAGCTCGCGACGGAGTTCTCGGAGAACCCGACCGGCACCATGGGAACTGTCCGGTGCCAGCGCTGGGCGCTCGACGACCGTCTGATGCTGATCGGTGATGCGGCTCACGCCATCACGCCTTTCCACGGACAAGGCATGAATTGCGCCTTCGAAGACTGCCGCGAGCTCGACGAGTTGCTGCACGATCGCAAGGATTGGGCGGACGCCTTCGCGGCGTTCGAACATTCGCGCCGGCCGAACACCAACGCCATTGCGGACATGGCGCTCGAGAACTACCAGGAAATGCGCGACACGGTGCGGCATCCGAAATTCCAGCTGCAGAAGGTTCTGTCGCTCGAGCTCGAACGCCGCTTCCCCGATCGCTTCGTGCCGCGCTACTCGATGGTGATGTTCCACGATGACATTCCCTACTCGACGGCGCAGGAACGTGGCCGCATCCAGCACGAGATTCTCGACACGCTGACGCACAATGCAGCGACCATGGACCAGGTGGATTTCGAACGCGCCGAACAGCTGATCGCAGCCCGACTGTCATCGATCTGAGAATGGACACAGTCGCTTTGCTGTAGCGCTCTCCGAGAACGCTCACTGTGCATTTACGCGCGTGCGCCCGGTCCATGAGACTGGCGTTCACCCTCTCTCAGTCAGGCACTGCGCCATGCCCTCTCTGCCCTTTCGCATCGTCAATGTCTTTACCCAGAACGGCGGCCGACTGACAGGCAATCCGCTCGGCGTATTCGAGAACGGCTCCGTCCTGAGCGACGAGGCGATGCAGGCGCTGGCCCGGCAGTTCAACCTTTCCGAAACGACGTTCATCCTGCCGTCCACAACGGCCCAAGCGCGCGTACGCATCTTCACGCCGGACTACGAGATGCCCTTCGCGGGACACCCGACGCTCGGCACGGCATTCGTCTGTCGATCGCTTGGACTGGGCGGCGATGAGCTCACTCTCGAGATGCGCGCCGGCGTCATTCCCGTCAAAGCCGATGGGGATCGCTGGACGCTTCAGGCGAACGCGCCGACTTGGCGCGAGGTCGATGCGTCGCGCGCGGATATCGCCGCAATGCTTCAGCTCGAGACCGCGGACGTCGCGGATCGTCCGCTTTGGGTCGAAGCCGGCAAGGAGCAACTGGTCATCCCACTGACGAACGAAGCTGCCGTGCGCCGCGCCCTTCCTGATGCGCGACTCGTTTCGCGGCTCGCGAACAAGGAAGGCCAGAGCAACGCATACGTCTTTGCCGAAACGGCGCCGGGACGATGTCTCTCACGCTATTTTTTCCCGAGCGCCGGTGCGATGCTGGAGGACCCCGCCACAGGATCGGCTACTGCAAATCTCGGCGGCTGGCTCGTCGCCACCAAGCGCAAGTTGCCGCATCGATACGAAATCTCTCAGGGCGAATACGTCGGGCGTCCATCGATCCTGATCCTCGACGTGACGGCCGATGGTCGCATTCTGGTCAGCGGCGACGTCATCGAGATCGGCCGCGGCACCATCGAGCTCTGACTTTCGGGCGGAGTACGGACAACTACGGAACCATTGCGCGCTCCTATCCATCTATCGTGAGTGTCGCTCTCTCGTGAATATCGCCCCGCGGCGATGAGATGATCCCGGTGACGTCATGACCCAGCGCGCAGTTCCCACCGCTTCCTATGAGAATATGCCGCTGTCGCTGGTGCTGTTCCGCTACCTCTGGCCGTTCTGGCTGTTCAAGAACGCGGCGACCGGCGATCGACTCACACGAGCCGCCGCATACCGTCACAACCGCACCATGCGGGTGCATTTGCCGGGCTACCTGCTGAAGTGGCTCTGCAACTGCGCTCTCGCTTTCGGCCTCATCATGGCCTTCGATTCCCGCACGGCTCATGCATCCGGGCTGCTTTCCGTCATGGCCGCGGGCGCCGGAGTCATGTTCGCTTGCGCCGTGACAGTCCTGTTCGTCACCTGCTACATCTACGTGTACCTGAGCCATAACGGCGATTAGCGGCGCCTCAGCGCCGCTTTCCCCTGCCTCCTGCCCGGATTCGGGCAAACTCCTGGGAGTTCCACCCCTCCTCAGGCAGAGTGCGCGCCCATGCCGGATCAGACTGACTTCGACGAAATCGTCGCCTACCTGACCCGGACGACCCGACTGAGCCCCGCCGAAGCCGTGCGCATCGTTCACGAAATCCTGCATTTCATGGACGAAACCCCCGACGACTTCATCCGGCGGCGTCATCGGGCACTGCAGACCGCCGGTTGTGCGAACAGCGAGATCTTCGCGCGAATCACGGCGGAACTGGCGCAGTGGCGGTTTCGAGCGGACGACTACAGCGAACGGCAGATCCGCAGAGCGATCTACGGATGAAGGCAATGAGCTGCGAGCGATGAGCTATGAGCCAGAGATTCCGTACCTCCGGTTCGCAGCTCACCACCATTCTTCTGGCTCATCGCTCATCGTTCATCGTTCATCGCTCACAGCTCACAGCTCACAGCCATTCTTCTTCTGAGGTTTCTTGATCATGTGCGGCATCGTCGGCTACATCGGCAAACGTGACTCGGCTCCAATCCTCATGGAAGGCCTGCATCGGCTCGAGTATCGCGGCTACGACTCCGCGGGCCTCGCCATCGCACGCAATGAGAAGCTCACGATCGTGAAGACCAAGGGCAAGGTTCGCGATCTCGAGCGCATCCTGCCCGAGCGCCTCAAAGGCACGACGGGCATCGCTCACACGCGGTGGGCGACGCATGGCGAGCCGAGCGATCGCAACGCGCATCCGCACAGCGATGCGAGCGGGCGATTCGCCATCGTTCACAACGGCATCATCGAGAACGCGGCATCCCTGCGCGCGAAGCTCGAAGCCTCCGGTGTCGCGTTCAAGTCGGAGACCGACTCCGAAGTGCTCGCGCACCTGCTTGCCGCTATGCCCGGCGACAAACTGGAGGACGCCCTGCGGGCCGTCTTGCGGCTTGTGACTGGCACCTACGGCATCGCGGTCGTGGATGCATTGCGGCCGGACTCCATCGTCGTAGCGCGCAACGGCAGCCCCGTCGTACTCGGCATCGGTGATCGCGAAATGTTCGTCGCCTCCGATCCCGCCGCGCTCGTCCGGCATACGCAAAGTGTCGTTCATCTCGACGACGGCGAAATCGCCGTAGTGCGCGCCGATGGCTATGAAACCGCAACGCTCGAAGGCGGCCCGACTGCCAAGACGCCGCTGACCCTCACGTGGACTCACGAGTCGTTCGACAAGGGTGAGTTCTCGCACTACATGCGCAAGGAGATTGCCGAGCAGCCCGAAGCGATTCGCCGCACTCTGAGCGGCCGCCTCGAGTCGCGGTTCCAGACGACGCATATTGGCGGCCTGGAAATGGCTGCACGCGAGCTGCTTGAAGTGAAGCGCGTGAAAATCCTTGGCTGCGGCTCCGCATTCATTGCGGGGGCGCTGGGCGCTCATCTGATCGAGCAGCTGGCTCGTGTGCCGGCCAGCGCGGAACCTGCATCCGAGTTCCGATATCGCAATCCGGTGATCGAACAGGACACGCTCTACATCGCCGTCAGTCAGTCCGGCGAAACGTTCGACACGCTCGCCGCGGTGCAGGAAGTCAAACGCAAGGGGGGCCGCGTGCTTGGCATCGTCAACGTAGTGGGCAGCACGATTGCCCGCGAATGTGGACGCGGCATCTACGTTCACGCCGGCCCGGAGATCGCCGTAGTCGCAACCAAGACGTTCACGTGCACCGTCGTTGCATTCGCGCTGCTGGCGATTCACCTCGGACGACTGCACGACCTGTCGACCGCCCAGGGCGCACGACTCCTCGCCGCTCTCGAAGCTCTGCCCGGCCAGATCGAAACCATCCTCCACCAGGAAGCGCGAATTGCCACGCTCGCCCAGACCATCGCGAAGCATGAGAACGCATATTTCGTCGGTCGGGCCGCAGGCTATCCCATCGCGATGGAAGGCGCCTTGAAGCTTAAGGAGATCAGCTACTTACATGCCGAAGCTTACCCAGCTTCCGAGCTGAAACACGGCCCGCTTGCGTTGATCAGCCCACAGACGCCGACGGTCATCGTAATGCCGCGCGACGACCTGTTCGCGAAGAATGTCTCGACCATCGAGGAGATCCGCGCCCGCAACGGCCTCACGTTCGTCGTGACCCAACCAGGCGATCCGCTGCCCGTCGCGGTGGACGCCGTCATCGAAGTCCCGAAGTCCGAACCCGCCCTGGATCCGCTGCTGCTCAACATTCCGTTGCAGCTGCTCGCGTATCACGTGGCACTCGCCCGCGATCGCAATATCGATCAGCCACGGAATTTGGCGAAGTCGGTGACGGTGGAGTGAGGGAGAAGCAGCTAATACCCACACACCTCACTGAACCGCCTGCGCTTCCCTTCGTGCTTCTCAGGCGTCGTGTGCACCCTGTGGCAATCCACGCAGGTGTCTTCTGATTTGCCTTCGAGAACGGCTCTAGTGGTTTCGTAAACGTGGCGGTCGTTGTCGTCCAGATTCTTCAGGTCGCGGCTGAGATCGACCTTGAAGTCCTTGAAGAGGTCGGCGCCGGGAACGAACCCGTTGGGATACGGCAAGCCTGAGGATTGCGATCTACCGCCACGAAGATGGCAGGAGCCGCAGATCGCGCTGATCTCGGCGGCATTGCTCTCCCGCGCACGCGACAGCAGCGCGGTGCCTCGTTTCTCAGCGTGGTTCTCTGGAACGTTGCCGTGGCAGGTATAGCAATCGAGCGCGGTGGCGGAGAATTCCAGTGTCCGCGGGTTCACAGCCGTCGTGTGACAACCGGCGCATTGCGTGCCGAACGCCCCCTCCTCCCACTGGCCAGCGCGATTCGGCATCGCGAACTTGCCGTAACCACTCTGCCTGAGAGCACGGAAATGATCGCGACCGATGACGTGAGTCGCGTCGGACGGCAGCGCGCCGGAAATCGCAGGAGGTTCGCCCGCCGCGCGAATCGTCCATGCATGCGCGTTGTCGAGCCAGGTGCTGCCGACTTCGCTGCGGTGACAGAACAGACAGGAATCCCCTGTCGGGTACTCGATCGGCAAAGGATCGGCCGCGAATGCGGTGCCGCATGCAAAGAGCCACACAATCGCCCATGCAGCAACCGATCGCATCGGGCGGGAGCTCAGTAACAAACCCTGTTGCGTCCGGTTCGCTTCGCTTCGTAGAGCTTGTCGTCGGCGCTCTTGTAGAGCATTTCGGAAAGCGCTCCCTCGGCGAGCTCGGCCGCGCCGATGGAAATGGTCACGCGCAGCTCGCGTCCATCCGCGGCGAAACAGTGCGCCGCCACCAGCGCCCGCAATTCCTCGGCGATACGAACGGCGCTGGCCAGATTCGTTTCGGGGAGAATGGCGCAGAACTCTTCCCCGCCGTAACGACCGAGCTTGTCGTTCGGCCGCAGGCGCTTCTGCAGGATCGCGGCCAGACCGCGCAACACCGAGTCACCCGTCAGGTGGCCGTGCGTGTCGTTGATCGACTTGAAGTGATCGATGTCGAGCATCAGCAGCGACAGATCGCGTCCGTGACGCCGTGCCCGCGGAATCTCGTCGGCCAGCAAGGTATCGAGCTGCTTCCGGTTGGACAGATTGGTCAGCCCGTCCGTCACTGTCATGCGGAAAATGATCTCGTGATACTGGGACTCGATGTCGGATCCCGAGAGGAGCTTGAAGATCGTGTCGCCGACCTTCAGCTGATCGCCGCGCTTCAGGCGGTGCTCACCCTGCGCACGAGTGTCATCGTTCACGTACGTGCCGTTGGTCGACTCGAGGTCCAGCAGGAACAGCCCTTCCGGTCGATGCTCGAGCCGGACATGCCGACGTGAGACGCAGTCGCTGGGCAGAACGATATCGTTGTCGCGGCCCCGTCCGATCGTCGTCACGGGCCGGTCGAGCACGTGGCGGCGTCCGAGCTCGGACTGCACGGGCGAATGGATCACGACCAGGCAATCCGCGCCCGCACGCGGAATCTGCAGTGATTCGAGCCCGGTGACGCGGGTCTTGAGGTCGTATTCGGAATCCACGCGATGTCGCAGGCAGCCGTCAGTGCGCGAAGGGTAATGCCCCCGGGAGCAGATCGCCAGAGACGAAGGGGATAGATAGGGGATAGCGGATAGCGGATGGCTGATAGTCAGAGGGCGGATAGCCCTTGCGCCATTCCCCTTCCGGCCTATTCCCCTTCCGGCCTATCCGCTATCCGCTATCCGCTATCCACTTCCTTTATCAGTCCCTTGACTTCCGCCGCTGTCAGCTCGCGCCACTGGCCGGTTCGAAGGCCGCCCAGTTCGATGTTCATGATGCGCACGCGCTGCAAGCGGACGACCTTGTAGCCGAAGAACGAGCACATGCGGCGGATCTGACGATTGAGTCCCTGGGTCAGGATGATGTGGAACGTCGCTGGTCCCGTGCGACGAATCCGGCAGGGCTTGGTGACCGTGCCGAGAATGCGCACGCCGGAAGCCATGCCGTTCAGGAAAATCGGCGTCACGGGCCGATCCACGGTCACGATGTATTCCTTCTCGTGATCGTTTTCCGACCGCAGGATGCCGTTGACGATGTCGCCGTGATTCGTCAGCAGGATCAGGCCCTCGGAATCCTTGTCGAGCCGGCCGATCGGAAAAATGCGTTCGCGATGACCGACGAAATCGACGATGTTGCCCGGGACGTCGCGCTCGGTGGTCGAGGTCACGCCGACCGGCTTGTTCAACGCGATGTAGACGTGGTGCTTTGCCGCACCGATCCGACGCCCGTCGACGCAGACGACATCGCCCTCCTCCACCTTTGTGCCGAGCGTCGCCACCTGCCCGTTGACGCTGACCCGGCCGGACTCGATCCAGCCATCCGCCTCGCGGCGGGAACTCATCCCGGTTTCGCTGATGAATTTGTTGAGGCGCAAAGCTCTCACTTCCTTCAGGCCGACGGAATGAACTCCTCGTCGGCCTGATGCTCGCGCTCGAACTTCAGGAATTCGTAGTAGCCGCAGCGATTGCCGTACGGGTACTTCCGGCAGACATTCGGCCGGGCTTCATAGACGGTGCAGCGGCGCTCGTCTGTATCGAAGAAGCGGCAGATGGTCTTGTAAACATGATCGCGCTGATGACGCAGGATCTGCTCGTCCGCTTCCTTGGTCTTGTAGTGATACGTGAACCGGCGCTTCGCCTCGGCCTTCGACAACCCGAAGTGTCTTGCGAGCCGTTCGATGTCGTAGTCGCTCACCGCAATGCGTGCATGGCTGCAGCAGTAGCCTGGGCACTTGGAACAGTCGAAACGCAGCTTGCCGGTCGTGCTCATGGGGACGGAATTCGGTCGAGGGTCACGTAAGTGAATGCATGCGCGTGGCGCTCATCGGCAGGATGCTTGCCGACGATGGTCTCACGCCAGTGTTGCGGATCGAGGATCGGGAACAGCGTATCGCCAGCGACGTCCGCATGCACGCGCGTCAGGTGGATCTTCTTAACCATCGTGAGTGCACTGCGGTAAAGCTGTGCACCGCCAACCAGCATTGCTTCGGGCGCGCCTCGCGCCGCGACAAGTGCCGCATTGAGCGAATTCACCACGACACAACCTTCGATCACGAGCCCGGGCTGCCGCGAGATCACGATGTTCGTCCGCCCGGGGAGCGGCCTGCCGATCGAGTCGTAGGTCTTTCGCCCCATGATGATCGGCTTGCCGAGCGTGAGCTGCTTGAACCGCTGCAGGTCGTCCGGCAATCGCCAGGGCAACTGATTGCCCCGGCCGATCACGCCGTTCTCGGCTGCCGCGACGACGATGGTGAGCGCAGTCATGCGTGACCTGCCTCAGCCCCGGCGCTTCTTCTTTGCCGACTTGGACTTGCCCGCCTTCTCCTTCTTCTTTTTGTCGAGCGGTTCGACGTCCAGCATCGTTCCGCGGCACCTGCGGGCGCCGCACCGGCATTCGTACAAAGCAAGCTCGGCGGGATCATCCGTGCTTTCCCACGTGAGCTGGTAGTCATAGCCGAGTTCCTCGCCCGGCTTGATGTCGCGGATCGCATTGATGAACACGCGACTGTTCTCGATCTCCGTCTCGCAATTGGGATCGCAGTGATGATTGATGAAGCGCGCGTCGTTGCCCTTCACGCCGGCATCGATGACCGTGCGACTGCTCGCGATGAACAGGAACGTATGTCCGTCGTCATCGCCCTTCACCTCATAGCGTGCATCAGCCTGCGCATGCGAAATCCTCTCACCGAGATACTCGATGATCCGCGTGCCCTTCTTGATCGGCTTCAGCGCGTAGACGCCTTTGCCGTGAATGGGCGAGTTGCGTGCTTCGACCAGCGGCGATGTCGCAATCTCGGGCAGCGACTTCGTGCGGGATTTCTTCGGGGGAGACTTCTTCTTCGGCGGCGATTTCTTCGACATGAGACCTGGAACCGTCAGCGGGAAAGTGGGCGGGAATGAAACGTTTCATCGCGCATGTGCAGCCGGCGCGGCGGCCGGGGATCACACGGCGATCGGCGCCTTGATGGCGGGGTGAGACTGGTAGTTCACCACCTCGAAGTCCTCGTACTCGTACTCGAAGATCGATGGCGGCTTGCGCTTGATGAGCAGCTTCGGCGAAGCATGGGGGCTGCGCTTCAACTGCTCATCGGCTTGATCCAGGTGGTTCAGGTACAGATGCGTGTCGCCGCCGGTCCAGACGAAGTCACCGACCTGCAGATCGCACTGCTCCGCGAACATGTGCGTCAGCAGAGCATACGAAGCGATGTTGAACGGCACTCCCAGGAAGATATCCGCGCTGCGCTGATACAACTGGCACGACAGCCTGCCGTTCGCGACCCAGAACTGGAAAAGCGCGTGACACGGCGTGAGCGACATCTGGTCGAGCTCCGCCACGTTCCAGGCATTCACGATAATGCGCCGCGAGTCCGGATTGCGACGGATGAGATCGACCGTACGGCTGATCTGGTCGATCGACGAACCGTCCGGCGTCGGCCACGAACGCCACTGCTTGCCGTAAATGGGCCCGAGCTCACCTTTGTCATTCGCCCATTCATCCCAGATGGTGACGCCGTGGTCACGCAGATACTTGACGTTCGTGTCGCCCTTCAGGAACCACAGCAACTCGTAAATGATCGAGCGCAGATGCAGCTTCTTCGTCGTCAGCAGCGGAAACCCCTGCGACAGGTCGAACCGCATCTGGTGCCCGAAAATCGAAAGCGTACCCGTGCCTGTCCGGTCGTCCTTGCGGACGCCGGAATCGCGAACGAGGCGCAGCATGTCGAGATATTGCTTCACTTGGCGGCCGCCGTATTTCCGCTCGGCTCGTTCCTGCGATACGCGATGACCAGCATGACGACACCCGCCACGATCATCGGGCTGGACAGGATCTGGCCCATGGTCACCCAGTCGAACAGGAGGTAGCCGCGATTCTCGTCGGGGACGCGCAGGAACTCGACGGCGAACCGGAATACACCGTAGCAGAGCAGAAACAAGCCCGCCGGTGCAAGCCGCGGGCGAGGCTTGGCGGTATAGATCCAGAGAATGGCGAAGACGACCAGACCTTCGAGGATGCCCTCGTAGAGCTGCGTGGCATGCACATGCAGCACACAGGGGTCGATACTGAAGCGCTCGCACAGGCGCACCGCTTCGGCCTGCTGCGACGGATGCAGGTTCGCGGGATCGACGACGAACCCCCAGGGAACCTGTGTCGGCTTGCCCCACAACTCCCCATTGATGAAATTGGCGCATCGCACCGCGAAGATGCCGATACCGGGCAGCGGCGCCAGAAAGTCCAGCACATCGACGATGCGCCTGCCCTGCCGGCGTGCAAACAGAACCTCGGCGAGGATCACGCCCACCAGTCCGCCGTGGAAGGACATGCCGCCTTCCCAGATGCGCAGGATCATGAGCGGGTCGTCGACCAGACGTTCGAAGCCGTAGAACAACACCCAGCCGATGCGCCCGCCGAGGATGACACCCAGCGCACCGTAGAAGATCAGGTCGTCGACATCGGCCGGCTTCCACGTCGAGCCGGGCTGAGCGGCGCGACGGCGGCCGAGCCACCACGCGAACGCGAACGCGATGACGTAGGTCAGTCCATACCAGCGGATGGCCAGCGGCCCGAGCGAGACGAGGATCGGATCGATTGCGGGGTACTGGATCATTCGGGACTCGATTCTTGTTGTTCGCAGCGGCGGAGCATCATTCCTGCACGGTCCTGCAGAAGAACGTTTTCAGGTAACGCGTTTCGGGAATCGCGGGATGGATCGGGTGATCGGGCGCCTGCCCGCCGACTTCGACGATCTGCACGAAGCGGCTCACGTGGCGCGACGCACGCTGGATCGCATTGACGAGACTGTCCGGCTCCAGGTGATATGAGCATGAGCAGGAGACGAGGATGCCGTCGCGCTCGATGAGTTGCAGCGCGAGCTGATTGAGCCGTTTGTAGGCGGCCTCGCCCTTCGGAATGTCCTTGCGGCGCTTGATGAAGGCCGGCGGATCGATCACGACGACGTCGAAACGTCGCCGCTCCGCGTGGAGAGACTCCATCACGTCGAACGCGTCACCCCGCAGGACTGCGGGCTTCAGGCCATTCATCTTTGCGCTCGCCTGAAGATTCTCGAGCGCCGTTGCCGACGAATCGACGCACGTGACTTCGGTCGCACCTGCTTTCAAGGCGCCAACGCCCCACGCACCGAGGTAACTGAAAACGTCGAGCACGCGCGCTCCGCCGACATACTTGCGCAGCGCGAGGCGATTCGCGGCCTGGTCGAAAAACCAGCCGGTCTTCTGTCCCGCGGTCAGCGGCACCTGAAAGGCGACGCCGCCCTCCTCGACCGTGACGACGTCGGGCACTTCACCGAAAGCGGGTTCGACGTAGCTCGGCAGTCCTTCGAGCTCGCGGGCGCCGCTATCGTTCTTCCAAAGCATCGCCGACGGGGCGAGCACCTTTTTGACCGCTTCTTCGATCGGGCCCTTCAGCGCTTCCATGCCCGCGGTCGCGATCTGGCCCACGATGACATCGCCGAACCGGTCGAGCACGAGGCCGGGCAGCCCGTCGGACTCGCCGTACGCGACGCGGTAATACGGCTGCTCGTACAGCGATCGGCGCAGGGACTGCGCGACCTGCAGGCGGTGAACGATCAGTGATTTCCCGGGCAGAAAATCGGGGTCACGCCCAAGCAGGCGCGCACTGATCAGCGAATGAGGATTGACGTAGCCGTACCCCAGGAACTTGTCGCGATCGCTCACGACACGGCAGAGCGAGCCCGGCTGGAAGGCCGTCAGCGGCGTGCGGGCCGTGTCGACTTCGTTGGAAAACACCCACAGGTGCCCCGCCGAAAGACGTCGGTCTTCGCCGCGCTTGAGCCGCAGTTCGGGAATGGCGGCCGTATCGGCCGGAAGGGTGGCGCTCTGGGTGTTCATCGCTATAGTGCGGCGATTCTAGCTTAAGTAGCGCCCTCTCCATGCACCCCTCTGATCGCACCCCCACAGGTCGCACGAATCGTCTCGCCCGCGAGACCAGCCCCTACCTGCTGCAGCACGCGCAGAACCCGGTCGACTGGTATCCGTGGGGCGAAGAAGCACTCGATCTCGCCCGCCGCGAGAACAAGCCCATCCTGCTGTCGATCGGCTATTCCGCCTGTCACTGGTGTCACGTGATGGCGCACGAATCGTTCGAAGACCCGGCGACGGCGGCAGTCATGAACGAGCACTTCGTCAACATCAAGATCGATCGCGAAGAGCGGCCGGATCTCGACCGGATCTACCAGATCGCGCACCAGATGCTCATCCAGCGAGGCGGCGGCTGGCCCCTCACGATGTTCCTGTCGCCGCGGGATCATCGCCCGTTCTTCGGTGGCACCTACTTTCCCAACGAACCGCGCTACGGCATGCCGGCGTTCACCGACCTGCTGCAGCGTGTAGCCGGCTTCTACAAAGACCGTCAGGCGGATATTGCGCAGCAGAGCGAAGCCCTGCAGCAGGCATTTGCGGAGCTCCATCCACCGGCCGCGGATGCCGACACCGCGCTTACCGAAGAACCGCTGGTCGTTGCGCGTGAAATGCTCGCCCGCGAATTCGACAACCAGTTCGGTGGATTCGGCAGCGCTCCGAAATTTCCGCACCCGACCAATATCGAGTTCCTGCTGCGTGCATGGCGCCGGAGTGCGACGTCGGAAGAGCCTGATCTGCAGGCGCTCTACATGGCCACCCTCACGCTCACACGAATGGCCGAAGGCGGCCTGTACGATCAGCTTGGCGGCGGCTTCGCGCGCTACAGCGTCGACCGGTTCTGGATGATTCCCCATTTCGAAAAGATGCTGTACGACAACGGGCCGCTGCTGACGCTCGCAGCACAGGCTGCCATTGCCACGGGAGATCCGCTGTTCAAGCGTGCCGCTCTCGAAACGGCGTCGTGGATCATTCGCGACATGCAGTCGCCGCAAGGCGGTTACTGGTCCACGCTCGATGCCGATTCAGAAGGTCACGAAGGCAAGTTCTACGTCTGGGATCCCGTGGAGGTGCGGCAGCATCTGACACCCGAAGCCTATGATGTGTTCTCGCGCCGGTTCGGTCTGGATCAGCAGGCCAACTTCGAAGGCCAGTGGCACCTGCACGGATATCGGCCGCTCGCCGAGATCGCCGCGGAGCTGAAGATCCCGGAAGGCGAAGCGCAGGAGAAGCTCGATGAAGCCCGACGCATTCTTCTCGGGCTGCGCAACCAGCGCGTCTGGCCGGGCCGCGACGAGAAGATCCTGACGTCCTGGAACGGCCTTGCGATTGCAGGCATGGCCGTCACGGCCAGATCGCTGCAGCGCCCCGACTTCGCGGATTCCGCCGTGCGCTCGCTCGACTTCATCCGCTCGCAGCTGTGGCGCGACGGTCGGCTGCTCGCCGTGCACAAGGATGGGCAATCGCGCTTCCCTGCCTATCTGGACGACTACGCCTTCCTGCTGAACGGAGTGCTCGAGCTCCTGCAGACACGCTGGTCCGGCGAGCATCTGCGATTCGCTGCCGAGCTCGCTGAAGCGCTGCTCGCCCGATTCGAGGACAAGGCACAAGGCGGCTTCTACTTCACTGCCGACGATCACGAGACGCTGATTCATCGATCGCGCTCATTCGCGGACGAGGCAACGCCGTCGGGGAACGCCATCGCCGCCCTGGCGCTGTCGCGGCTCGGACTGCTCCTGGGCGAAACGCGATATCTCGACGCCGCCGCACGTACTTTGCGTGCGGCATGGTCCTCGCTGGAGCGCTATCCGCACGGTCATACGGCAATGCTGGTTGCACTCGAGGAGCATCTGGATCCGCCGGAGATCCTGATCGTGCGCGGCGAAGAAGCCTCTCAATGGCGGGATGAACTGGCCAAGGTCTACGCGCCGAGCCGTCTTACCTTCGCGATTCCAGCAGACGCCTCTGGTTTACCGGAAGCACTGGCGGAGAAGCGGGCAATGGAAGGAACGGTCGCCTACGTTTGCCGAGGCATGACGTGCTCGGCGCCGCTGCACTCGCTCGCGGCATTGGTCGCGGTCACAGCGGGCTGAAACCCGAAGCGATCAGTCGTCGCTTCGGCCTTTCTTCTTCGCCTGCTTGGCGTGCCGCGAACGTTCGATGCCGGCGAGCTGTTTGCGACGTGCGGCTTCGACGGCCGCTTGCAGCGCACGCTCGGCCCACTGTCGCAGTTCATCCGCATTGTTCACGACATCCTCCGGCACCTGGTGGTGATCCGTCGTGAGGTCGAACGCATTGGGATAGGGCTTGAACTGGCGGCAGCCGCGCGACAGGTATTCGTCGCGGTTCGAGGGCCCCGTGTGCAGATACAGCAGATCGCCAGCGACGATGCCGAGCAATCGATCTTCGATGAAGATACCGACAGCCCCGAAAATCGACCGCTGCGAAATCGGACCGAGGAATGCGAGCTGCTCGGCCACGTAACTGGCAAGGCTCGACTTGTTCCGCATATCGAGCAACCACTCCGTACTCTTGCACGCGAGGATCACGCGTGCATGGTTGATCATTTTTTTCTCAAGTCGCCGGTTCTTTGTTCTGCCGGTGTATCACCAGCGTTCCGTCGCGGTGCGACACCGGCGATTCGCAGGCTAACTCGCGAGACTCCTCCGTGAACACTGCATGGGTCGCGGAAATGTCAGAGAGTGCGCACGAGTTGCTCGCGAATGCGATCGCGGAGTCCGCCATGCGCCGCCACGTCGAAGGCAGGCGCCTTCGACCAGTCGTAGCCCCAGGGATTGCCGGTGCGCATCGCTTCCGGCTCATCGGTGTAACGCGGATGGACATGCGCGTGCAACGCCGGCTCGAGATTGCCGAAAATTGCGTAATTGATCCGCAGTGCTCCCGTCGCACGCAGAACCGCGTCGCCGAGCGCGCCGAGATCGGACATAAACTGGTTACGTGCCGCGCCGTCGAGCGCATTGAGATGCGGAACGACGGGATCCGGCAGCAGCAGGCAATAGCCGAGCAGCACCTGGCGCTGCCCCATCACCGCCCAGCCCGATTTCATTCGTGCAACGACCGTGGGATCGTCGCCACGACGGCATGCTTCGACGAATCGATGAATCGCGGTCGTCATGTCCGTAGCCTCGAAAATGCGGTTTGCCGTTCGCCCTACTTCCGGAATATGAAATACACGGCGCCGAGCATGCAGAGAGCCGCCCACAGATAGTCGAGCTTGAGCGGCTGGCGCATGTAGATCAGTACGAACGGTACGAACACCGTCAGCGTGATGACCTCCTGGAGGATCTTCAGCTGCGGCAACGTCATCACCGTGTAGCCGATCCGGTTCGCGGGTACCTGCAGCAGGTATTCGAACAGCGCGATACCCCAGCTGATCAGCGCAGCGACGATCCACGGCTTCTGGTTCAGTTCCTTCAGGTGGGCATACCAGGCGAAGGTCATGAAGACGTTCGAGAGCGTCAACAGAATGACGGTGCGCACGATCGGGTTCATGTTGGATGGATTCCTGCGGCGGGCACGGAAAGCGCAGCCAGGGAGCCGTCCGGCTGCAGCTGGAGGATGAAATCGAAGCGATCGACTGCCGTACAGAGCTCGAAATCGCGCTCGGGCGCCCAATCGCAGGCGGGATCGAAGAACTTGAGGGCGCTCGCAGCCGATCGGAGCCGGCTGGGAACGCTCGCGACCTCGGGCTCCTCGCCCGCCAGCCGCCGCTGCAGGAGCTCGGCGCACAGATCGTCTTCATCGCACCGCTGCGTCGCCTCGTGCCCCATCCTCACGAGCGTGACGAGCGGCGGCCGTCGCCATTGGATGTAGCGCACGATCGCGCCCGCGTTGACCAGTGCTCCGGTCAGCACTTCGTCGGCATTCACGGCGTTCGTGAGTCCCTGCGTCCCGGAATGCGTCGTGTGGATCAGCGTGCGGCCCTGGATGTCCATGAGCTCCAGCTCGGTCGGCGAGTTGCCGCAGTCGAAGCCGGGGAGCTTGCGGGCGTGACGCTCGCCGATCAGCACGGCATCGGGATCAGCGGCCTTGAGCGATCGGGCATCGTCGACGGAGGCCACCGGAACGATCGAGCGAGCGCCCCAGGCATGCGCATAGGCAGCAACCGAGAACGCGCGGAACACATCGATCACGACGGCAAGGCCTCGCGCGTCGCGCGCGCCCGCGACGAAGTCGACGACGCGGACTTCAGGACGGTAGTTCATGAAGCCGCGAGCCTATCAGAGCAGCAGAAATGAAAAAGCCCGGCACTGGCGTGCCGGGCTTCGGGCAGATCAAACCCTCGGGCAGAACGTCAGGCGGCGCGGCCGCTTCCGCCGGCTGCCTTGCGCAGCGAGACGACCCGCTTCGCATCGGCCGGCTGCTCGTGCATCACGACGACCTTGGCGCGCTTGAAGAAGTTGAAGTCGGTTGCGCTGGCCCAGGTGTACGCACCCATCATGCGTCCGACCACCAGATCGCCCACTTCCAGCTCCGGCAGCAGGATGTTGTCATCGATCACGTCGATCGAATCGCAGGTCGGTCCCGCCAGCACGCTCGGGAACAACTCACCTTCGTGACGCAGGGTCGTGACAGGGTACTTGGCGTGATCGAACAGCTGGCCGCTGTACGAACCGTACAGGCCATCGTCCAGGTAGTACCACCAGCGACCATCGCGCTTGGCTTTGCCCATCACGCTGGAGATCGCGATCGCAGCCGGCGCGGCAATGAAGCGGCCTGGCTCGGCGATCACGCGCACGTGCGACGGCAGCTTCGCGAGCGCTTCGCGAATCGGCTGGCAGAACTGGTCGATCGGCGTCACTTCCTCGTTGTACGAGACCGGGAAGCCACCGCCGATGTCCAGGATGTCCAGCGACGGCAGGCCCGCGAGCAGCGCTTCGGCGATCAGGTTCGTGCAGGCGCGGATCGCCTCGACGTACTTGGTCGGTTCCATCGCCTGCGAACCCACGTGGAACGACAGGCCGCGGACACGGATGCCCATGCGGCGAGCCTGCTCGATCAGTCCGAGCACGGCGCCGGCCTCGCAACCGAACTTGCGCGAGAGGTCCACGACTGCGTCGGGGCTGCGGAAGGAAACGCGGATCAGCAGCTCAGCGCGCTTGCGATAGCGGGCGAACTTGCGGATCTCGTCCGGGTTGTCGGCAACGAAAATCTTCACGCCGTAACGCAGCGCGTCGCGGATGTCGCTGTCGCGCTTGATCGGGTGAGTGTGAATGCAGCGCTCGGCAGGAATCCCCTGCGCCTTCACCAGCTCCACTTCGCCGGTGGTGGCGAGGTCGAAGAAGGCACCTTCGTCACGAAGGCACGCCACGACCGCCGCGTGCGGCAGGGGCTTCAGCGCGTAGTGCAGGTCGACGCCGGGCAGCGCGGCCTTCAGCGAGTGATATTGCCGACGCACCTGCTCGCAATCGACCACCAGCAGCGGCGAGCCGAAACGGGCCGCGAGGCCACGGATTTCGCTTTCCGTGAGCGTGGTCGAATCGAAGGCGTGGGCGGGAGAAACCGTGTGTGTCTGACGAGCTGCGCGTGGCAACACTGTTGGAGCACCTCTATGCGAAAAGCCGTGGAACCGAACAACCGAGCCAACAAGAGCAACAGACTTAAGAAACGAACGTCCGATGACTCTCACAAGTTCTGGTCGAGCGGCACTTGCAGCTTTCGCGATATCCCTCCTTAGGAGGGACCCTTGTCTCCGTGCGGATGAACTCCGCGGGCGGATGCCCCAAGGACTCTGAGTGCTCTCTTACACAGGCGCGCGCAATGTATCAAAAATGATCTGCGATGCAAGAACTGTGTCGCAGATTTAAGTCCTCGCGGCGAGGGGCTGCGAAGATGGTGACGAGCGACAGTCGGGACGCCGTGCGAAGAGGCGTTATGCTCGTCGCACACGCCGCACGACCAGCGGCTCTCAGCGGCCTCAACTCGCAGCAGAAAGCGCTTCATGACACTCAAGGGACCCACACCGCCGGATACGCGCACGGAGCTCGCGACCCTTCTGCGCAGCCGCATTCCGCTCGTGCTGATCGAGACCCGCGACGAGCCCCGGGCTCTCGCGATGCTCGCGAGCCTGAAAATACCGGGAAACGCGCACACCCCCGTCTTCCAGTGGACCGTCACGGACGGCCTGCGGCGCGTCGACATCGATCTCGGCGGCGCGCAGAAGCACAACTCCGATCCGCCCGAAGTCCTCAAGTCCATCCGCGCGACGGACAAGGCCGGGCTCTACGTGCTGCTCGACTTCCATCCGTTCCTCGCCGACCCGGTGAACATCCGGCTGCTGAAGGACATCTGCCAGGGCTATGAACGCGTCGCGCGCACTCTGGTGCTGATCAGCCACGAACTGTCGCTGCCGCGCGAGCTCGAGCACTTCGCCGCGCGCTTTCAGCTGGCTTTCCCGGACCGGATGGAGCGCCAGGGCATCGTCGAGAAGGTGGCGAGCGAGTGGGCCAAATCGAACGGCGCCCGCGTCCGCACGGACCGCAAGGCGCTCGATCTGCTCATCGAGAACCTGGGTGGCCTGTCGACCACGGACACCGAACGTCTCGCCCGCACTGCGATCTTCGACGACGGCGCACTGCAGGCCACCGACCTGCCGGCGCTGATGCAGGCGAAGTACGCCCTGCTCAACCGCGGCGGCATCCTGGGTTACGAGTACGACACAGCCCGCTTCGCCGACCTCGGGGGCATGACGAAGATCAAGGATTGGCTGCGGCAGCGCCGCCCTGCCTTCGACGGCTCGGCGCCGCACCTCGACTCGCCCAAAGGACTGCTGCTGCTCGGCGTCCAGGGCTGCGGCAAGAGCGTCGCGGCGCGCGCCGCAGCCGGCATCTACGGCGTTCCCCTACTGCGGCTCGATTTCGCTGCGATCCACAACAAGTACCAGGGCGAATCGGAACGCAATCTTCGCGAAGCGCTGGCGACGGCCGACCTCATGTCGCCCTGCGTCCTGTGGATCGACGAAATCGAGAAAGGCGTCGCGAGCGGTGACGGCGACAGCGGCACCTCGCGCCGCGTGCTCGGCACGTTCCTGACCTGGCTGGCCGAGAAGAAGACCCGGGTATTCGTCGTGGCTACCGCCAACGATATTTCGGCGCTGCCCCCGGAACTGATCCGCAAGGGCCGGTTCGATGAGATCTTCTTCGTCGACCTGCCGAAGACGGCCGTGCGCGCGGACATCCTGCGCATTCACGCCGCCAAGCGCTCTCTTACCATCAGCGAGGAGCACATTGCGAAGCTGGCCGAGGCCTGCGAGGGATTCTCGGGAGCGGAAATCGAGCAAGCGGTGGTTTCAGCGCTCTATGCGGCGCATGCCAGCGGAGCGACCGTCAGCGCATCGCACGTGCTGAGTGAACTGCGGTCGACGCGACCTCTGTCGGTCGTAATGGCGGAACGTATTGCGGAGTTGAGGGAATGGGCAACGGAGAGGACGGTCGCCGCGGACTGACGCCGCGACAGCCTTCAGACCATCTCGCCTTCGTCCCCGAAGTCCGCCACCCAGGCCGCGATGTCCTGGTCGTACGTGACGATGTTCTCCGCCGAGGCGGCCCGCTTGAGGCGGTCGCGGATCGCGTCCCAGCGCTCCCCTTCCGGGACTTCTTCCACGAGGATGATCTTCGCCGCTGCCTTGTCGAGCGTGCGCAGATTGGCGTACAGCTGTTTGGCGTAGATATCCGGGCGATTCCCAGCGTTGACCCATGTCATGTACGGCGTCGTCCGCACCGGCGGACGCATTGCCAGCACGGCGGTCTTCTCGTGCTCCCCGCTCAGCTCGCTGATCACCTGATCGAGGCGCCGGCTCGGCACCACGTTGACCGGCGTCTGCGGCGAGTAGTGCCGGGCTGTTGAACCCGGCACGCGGGGAGCCGACGGATGCGGCCCGGCCTGAATGCTGGGCACGATCGCTCGCAGCTGCGACAGGCTGATGCTGCCTGGACGCAGGAGCCTGGGCCCGTCGCCGACACAGGAAACGATCGTCGATTCGAGACCGACTTTGCAGTCGCCGCCATCGAGCACGATCTTCAGCTCATCGCCGAATTCTTCACGAACGTGCTCGGCCCGAGTCGGGCTCACGTGACCGTATCGATTCGCCGAGGGTGCCGCGATGCCGCCGCCGAATGCATTCAGCAACTGCTGTGCGATCGGATGGTTGGGCACACGAATGGCCACGGTGTCCTGGCCGCCGGTGATCACGTCGTTGACGGCGAGCGCACGCTTCGCAACGAGCGTCAGCGGGCCGGGCCAGAACGCATCGGCCAGCTTCTTCGCGTCGGGGGTCATGTCCCGCACCCAGCGCTGCAAGTAGCGCGGGTGATCGATGTGGACGATGACGGGGTGCGTGGACGGCCGGCCTTTCAGCCGGAAAATCTTGCGGACGGCGTCGGGGTTATTGGCGTTGGCACCCAGGCCGTACACGGTTTCCGTGGGGAACGCGGCGAGGTCGCCGGCGCGCAACGCTTCGACCGCTTCCTGAATCTGTTCCTGGAGTGCTCGTCCGACGATCATGCGGTCAATGATAGCAAGGCGGCCTCGGCCGCCGGGCGAAGTTATGGCGGCGAGGCGACGCGCACGCGGTTTGGGCCGACAAGTGGGCCGACGAGCGGCGGAGCGGGCGTCCAGCGCAGGGGGATTACCTGCAGAAAAACGCCACGCACATCACGGCAAATCACTCGAGCATGGTGCGATTCCAGCCGTCCGCCGACCGCTTGAGCTCGTACGCGGGCCAGTAGCGGTTGTCGAGCTTCAGAGTGATGACGTCGACCGATCCGTTCCACGCCATGGTCCGCAGCCGCACCGAGGACTTGTCGGGTCGTCCCGCAACCGCCTTGATGAAGTGGTCGAGATCCGGCGTCGGCTGGCCATCGACTTCCACGATGCGCCGTCCTGCCCACAGCTGGTAGCGGGTCGCGGGCGAACCATACGAGAAGTAACCGACGAACACGCCGTCCGGCTGAATGCCTCGCTGAACCGCCAGTGCGCGATGCGGCTCCTGCAGCACCGCACCCGCCCAGAGAACGATGCGGTCGAGATCGCGTCCGCCCAACACTACGGTCGGCACATCGATCGCCTGCTCCGCGCCGTCGCGCAGCACGGTGATCCGGACCTGCGGCTTCTGGACCGCCCGCTCCACTTCGCGGAAGCGATTCACCACGGCACCGTCGATGTCGAGAATCAGATCGCCGGAGCGCAGCAGTTTCGAAGCGGGTGCACCGCCGACGAGCCGTGTGACGCTCAAAACCTGCCGGCGATCCGGGCTGTGCTGTTCGAGCTTCTGGATCCAGCGATCCGGCAACCCGAGTTTGCGAGCGCCTGCCAGCGGGACGGGAAGCAGCTCGGCTTCGAGGGAATGCAGCGTGCTGCCGTCACGCACGAGCGGCAGCATCTCGAGGATCAGCTCCGCCGGGATGCCGCGATTCTCCTGTGCGATCTCGCGGCCGGCTTCATACGCAAAGCTAGCCCACGTGGCGACCACTTCGCCCTGCTTGTTCGTCAGCAGCCCGTCGTAGTCGCCCGGACCGTTCACCAGCTGGATCGTCTCGAGATTCGAATCGCGGAACTGGAAAGTGCGCGACAGCGGGAACGCGACCGGATCCACGGATGCTACGGTTGCCATTCGCGACTGCACCTTGCCGTCGCCACGCACGCCGACCGCCCACACCTGCTCTCCCGGCTGGACATCGATGGCCTTGAACACAGCCGCCTTGGCGGGTGTTGCGCCGATCGATTTCGGGTCGTACGAAATCATCGCGAGGTTGTGCAGCGGGTGCACGTACTCGACGCGTCCTGGAATTTCGATGGTGCCTGCAAACGTCAGGCGCACATCGCCGATGACGACGGGCACCGTGTTGCGATCGACGACGACGAGGCCGCGTTCGGCATCGACGATCACGCCGGTGCCGTAGTAGTTGCGCTCCGTGATGCCGGAGACCGAGTACGGCATGTCGAAGTTGACCAGCACCAGCGACGGCGCCAGCTTGTTCAGCAGCGGGTCCGACGTCTTCGCGAAGCTCGTCGTTGCCGGCTTCGGCGGCTGCGCTTCGCCGTCTTCCGGCCATGCCGTGCAAGGCCACACACCGGCCGCATCGTCGCGCTTGCAGGAGCGTGCGGGGAACCAGCGGCGATCCATGCGGATCACGCGCCACTGAGCGGTCGCGGGATCGTCGATCGTGAAGAACCGCACGGTGACGCGCTCGCCGTCCTTCAGCTTCGCAACCTCAGCCTCGAAGTCCGCCAGCGCGGCGACCGGCTTGCCGCCGATCTCCGTGATGACCGCGCCGCGAGGCACAGCCGCTGAACCCAGCACATAACCCGGATTCGCGACGTAGACGCCCTTGATCGCCGCATTGATGTGCCGCGCCTGCTGCCACGACAGCGTGTGGACGACGGAGTCGCCGAACTCGAGGAAGCGATCTGGCGTGATCGCGTACAGATCCTCGATGGTCAGTGTCTTGTCGAATGACTGGCCGCCGCGCTCGATGGACAGCTTCACCGTCTTGCCGACGCCGTTGTCGAGCACTTCGGAGAGATCGTCGAAGCCGATCGCCAGCTCGTTGTTGACGCGAATCAGAATGTCGCCCGGCTCGAGCTCCTGTTCCGCCGCCGATCCGACCTGCGCTTCGCTCACCACGAGCAGGCCGGTGTTCGCCGGATACTTGCGGCGGACTTCGGTCTCTGTCTCCGGCTTGAGCCCCAGGCGGCGGACTTCATCGAACGGCGTGAACCTGAAGACCGTCTGCAGCGTGCCGCGCGGAACGGGCTTGTTGTCCTGGATGAACTTGAGCGCGCGAGTGATGCGATCGAGCGGCAGGTAGAAGCTCGATGCGGCCTGCGAGCTGCCGCCCGCGTTGAGCGCGACGACGCGCCCTTCGACATCGATGACGGGTGAACCCGAGGAACCGCCGGAGGTGCTGGATGCGGCCTGGTAGTAGAACGTGTTGAAGTCGTTGTACTTGCCGAGCCCGTAGTTGGGCGCTTCGCGATCGAGCCGGGCGAGCGTGCCCGCCAGGATCGACAACTGCTCACCGGCATCGTTGCCGATGACGCGGATTTCGCGGCCGACCTGCGCGCCGTCCGGATACAGCTTGAGCTCGGTGGGTTTGATGAACCGCAGCTTCGATGGATCGTAACGATAGAACCCGAAGTCGTGGATCGGGTCGCGATAGACCGGGTACAGCGTCACTTCCTCGCGATTGAGGAACACGGCCTGCGCGGTCACCGGACCCGGCGTCACCACGTGGCGGTTCGTCAGGATCAGCCCGTTCTTCGCGTCGACCACGAAGCCCGTTGCCTGACTGGACATATTCCATTCGGTGTCGAATGCCCTCGTCTGATCGACCTGGATGGTCACGACGCCCGTCGCGACGCGCTCCAGCGTACGGGTCCAGCGCGAGTCCTCGGCCGCTGATACCGGCACCAGCTGCGCTGTGGGCGGCGCGTCCTCGGCAGCGATCACATGGGTAGCAACGAGCAGCAATGCGACGCCGAGGGCTTTTTGCATGAGTGGCTTGTCGGTTGGATGACGGATGCTTGGGTGAGAACTTATCGCCGAGCAGCGGACCGGGACGCAAGTCGGGACATTGTCGCACCCGATCCGCGGACACTGATGTGATGGACGCTGCGGTCCACGCAGGGTTCCCACAAACCTTAAGGGATCAGCCTAAAAGGATGAATCCCCAGATGGTGCCCAGCAGAAGGAAGGATATCAGCACGGCCGTGGAGCCCACGTCCTTGGCCAGTCCCGACAGCTCATGACGCTCGAGGCCGATCCGGTCGACGACCGTTTCGATCCCCGTGTTGAGCAGTTCCACGATGAGGACGATGAGGACCGCGCCCACGAGCAGCGCACGCTCGACACCGGTCTTGCCGAGCCAGACACCCAGGGGGAGCAGAACGACCGCGAGCGCGACTTCCTGCCTGAAGGCGGCCTCTTCCCGAAACGCACCCTTGAACCCCTTCCACGAATTCACGAACGCGAGCAACAACCGGCGCATGCCGGACAGTTTCGGCCGATCCATAGGACTCCGGAGGAAGTAGATGGCGGATAGCGGATGGCGGATGGTCAGAGGAGGAACGCTGCTCGACGTGCTATCCGCCAACCACTAACCGCTTCGTTCTTGGTACGTCAGGTCCAGTTGCTTGGCCGCCCTTACATCGTCCAGGCGGCGTACCGGCAGAGTATAGGGGGCGCCTTTGACTTTTGCCGCGTCCTCGAGCGCTTCCTTTTCGATGGCGATCAGGGCATCGATGAACGCATCGATCTCCTGCTTGCTCTCCGTCTCGGTGGGCTCGATGAGCAGGCACTCCGGAACCAGCAGCGGGAAGTAAGTCGTCGGTGCATGGAACCCGTAGTCGAGCAGCCGCTTCGCGAAGTCCATGGCGTTCACGCCGAGCTCCTTCGCCTGGCGCTTCATCGTGATGATGAACTCATGGCTGGCGCGACGATCCGGATACGCGGCGTCGAAACCCGCCTGCTTGAGACGGGCCAGCATGTAATTCGCATTGAGTGCTGAAAACTCCGCGACGCGCTGCATGCCGGCGCGGCCGAGCATGCGCATGTAGACGTAGGCGCGCAGCAGAACGCCAGCATTGCCCATGAATGCCGACAACCGGCCGATCGTCTGCGGCAGGTCGCGCTCATCCAGCCAGCGATAGCGATCCCCTTCCTTGCCGACCACTGGGACCGGCATGAACGGCAGGAGACGCTGATTCACACCGACCGCGCCCGAACCGGGGCCGCCGCCGCCGTGGGGCGTCGAGAAGGTCTTGTGAAGGTTCATGTGGATGACATCGAAGCCCATGTCGCCCGGACGAACCTTGCCGAGAATCGCATTCAGATTCGCACCGTCGTAGTACAGCAGGCCGCCCGCTTCGTGCACCACCCGCGCGACTTCTTCGATGCGGCGCTCGAACACACCGAGCGTCGAAGGATTCGTGAGCATGATGCCGGCGGTCTTCGGACCCACTGCCTTCTTGAGCGCTTCGAAATCGATATCGCCGCTCGGGAGCGACGGAATTTCGATCACGCTGCAGCCGCACATCGTGGCGGTCGCGGGGTTGGTGCCGTGGGCCGCATCGGGACAGATGATCTCGGTCCGCTGCAGATCGCCGCGGGCCTTGTGATAGGCGCGAATCATCGCGACGCCGGCGAACTCGCCCTGCGCACCCGCCATCGGCGTGAGCGACACGCCCTTCATGCCGGTCACTTCCTTCAGCATCTCCTGCAATTCGTACATGCAGGAGAGGAAGCCCTGCCCCGCCGAATCCGGACCCAGCGGATGCCGCGAGAGGAACTCCGGCAGCATTGCATTCTGGTTACAGGCGCGCGGGTTGTACTTCATCGTGCACGACCCGAGCGGATAGAAATGCGTGTCGATCGAGAAGTTCAGCTGCGACAGCCGCGTGAAATGACGGACAGCCTGCAGCTCGGAGACTTCGGGCAAGTTCGGCGGCTGCTTGCGACGCAGTGCCGCCGGAACGTCGGCCTTCTCGCCATGGGGATACTGGGCAACCGCGCTGCGACCGCTGCGGGAGTGCTGGAAGATCAAGGGTTCGCGCATAGGGAAAGTGATGAGGTGATCGGGTGATGAGGTGATGGCGTGAAGAGTCCGAATCGCCCGGACTACTTCAGCACCTCCGCCAGGGCCTTCGCATAGGCCGCGATGTCTTCGTCGGTTCGGGTTTCGGTGGCGCACACGAGCAGCGCGTTGCCGAGTTCGGGGTAGCGTCGCGACAGGTCGAAGCCGCCGATGATGCCGCGGCTGGCGAGCGCTTCGATCACGTCCGAAACCTTGCGATCGAGCTGCAGGACGGCTTCATGGAATCGCGGGCCCGCGAATGCGAGCTTGACGCCCTTCACCTTCGTCAGTGCCGCAACCAGCTCGCTCGTGCGGCGCTGACAGGTGGATGCGACTTGCTCGAGACCTGATGCGCCGAGCAACGACATGTAGATCGTTCCGGCGGTCACCAGCAGTCCCTGGTTCGTGCAGATGTTCGAGGTCGCCTTGCTGCGGCGGATGTGCTGCTCGCGCGCCTGCAACGTCAGCGTGAATCCCGGCTTGCCGTCGAGATCGACCGTACGACCGATGATGCGACCCGGCATCTGGCGAACGTGCTCCATGCGCGTCGTCATGAAACCGAAGTTGGGACCGCCGGACGAAAGCGGCACACCGAACGGCTGCCCGTCACCGACGACGACGTCGACACCTTTGGCGCCCCACTCACCCGGCGGCTTCAGGATCGCAAGCGACATCGGATTCACGACCGCGATGACCAGCGCGCCGTTCGCGTGCGCCCAGTCGGTGATCGCATCGACATCCTCGAGCAAGCCGAAGAAATTCGGATGCTGGATCACGACTGCGGTGATGTCCTGGCCGCTGTACGCATTGAAAGCCGAAGCGGCGGTCGTTCCCGTGCCCGGCGTGTAGGCCACGGTTTCAAACGTGAGCTGCTGTCCTTCGGCGATCGCACGCGAAACTTCCAGATACGTCGGATTCACCGTCGTCGGCACGAGGATGCGCGCGGACTTCGACTTGCGATTCGCGCGCACGGCCATGAGACAGGCTTCCGCCAGCGCCGATGCGCCGTCGTACAGCGACGCGTTCGACACCTGCATGCCCGTCAGGCTCGCCATCATCGTCTGGTATTCGTACAGCAACTGCAGCGTGCCCTGGCTCGCCTCGGCCTGGTACGGCGTGTAGGCGCTGTAGAACTCTCCGCGCGTGACGATCGCCCAGACGGCAGCGGGAATGTGATGCTCGTAGGCACCAGCGCCGATGAAGTTCAACGGCCGCCCGTCGCGCTGCGCACGCGATTGCATCAGGCGGTTGACCTCCATCTCGGTCAGCGCTTCGGGAATGCCCGCGAGCGACTGGATCCGCAGGCTGGCGGGAATCTCATCGAACAATGAATCGATCGCCGGCGCGCCGATGGCTGCCAGCATTTCTTTCACGTCGGTGTCGGTATGGGGAATGAAAGGCATGTCGATTCCTCAGTGCCCTTCCGCTTCCAGCGCCTTCTCATACGCTTTCGCGTCGAGGAGCTGGCCGAGCTCGGCGGAGTTGCTGGGTTTGATCTTGAACAGCCAGCCCTGGCCGTACGGATCCTGGTTCACCAGCTCCGGAGCGGAACCGAGCGAGTCGTTCGCAGCGATGACTTCGCCGGACAGCGGGCTGTACACGTCGGAAGCAGCCTTCACCGATTCGACGACCGCAGCCGCGCCGCCCTTGCTGAGCGACTTGCCCACTTCCGGCACTTCGACGAACACCAGATCGCCGAGCGCGCCCTGCGCGTGATCGGAGATGCCGATGGTGACCGTGCCGTCGCTCTCGACGCGCGCCCATTCGTGGGAATCGAGGTATTTCAGGTCAGCGGGAATGGAGGACATGGATTTTTTCCTGCGGAGAGAATGACGAAAGCAACGAGGGCGACGGCGATGACGAGGGCCCGAAACCGAGGACCGCGATCCTCGTGACTTTCGTGACCGTCGTGACCATCGTCACCGGTAATCTCAGATCAGCGCCTTGCCGTTTCGCACGAACGGATACTTCACGACCTTCGCGGGCAGCAGCTTGCCGCGAATGTCGACCTGCACCGTTTCACCGGTGGCGGCAGGCACGCGCGCGAAACCGATCGAGCGTTCGAGCGTCGGTGAGAACGTTCCGCTGGTCAGCTCGCCTTCGCCGATACCCGGCGCGACGACCTTCTGATGCCCGCGCAACACGCCGCGATCCTCGAGAACCAGGCCGACGAGCTTGCGCGGAATGCCGTTCTTGCGCAGCGCTTCGAGCGCAGGGCGCCCGACGAAATCACGCTCAGGCGGATCGAACGCGACGGTCCAGGTGAGCCCGGATTCGAGCGGGGACACGTTCTCGTCCATGTCGTTGCCGTAAAGGTTCATGCCGGCTTCGAGACGCAGCGTGTCGCGTGCGCCCAGACCGCACTCGGCAACACCGGCCGCTTTGAGATCCGCCCAGAACTTGGCGACTTCCGCGACGGGCATCATGACTTCCCAGCCGTCTTCGCCGGTGTAACCGGTTCGCGCGACGAAGTACTGCCCGAGCTCGCGACCGAAGAACGTCTTCAGCTCGAGTGCCGCCGGCGCATGCGAACCCAGCAATGTCGCTGCCTTGGCGCGGGCCTGCGGACCCTGAACTGCGATCATCGCGAGATCAGGGCGCGGACGAACATCGACACCGAAGGGACCAGCGAAGCGCTTCAGCCACGCCGTGTCCTTCTCGCGCGTGCCCGCGTTCACTACGACGCGGAACCAGTTCTCGTTGATGAAATAGACGATGAGATCGTCGACGACGCCGCCGGTCTCGTTGAGCATGCAGCTGTAGAGCGCCTTGCCCGAGTCCTTCAGCTTCACGACATCGTTCGCGAGGAGATGACGCAGATACTCGCGCGTGCGCGGACCGGTGATGTCCGCAATGAGCATGTGCGAGACGTCGAACATGCCCGCATCGCGACGAACGGCGTGATGCTCTTCGATCTGGGACCCGTAGTTGACGGGCATGTCCCAGCCGCCGAAATCGACCATACGCGCGCCGGACGCGACGTGCGTGTCATGGAGAGGTGTCTTGAATCCCATCAGCTGGCTTCCGGTGAAACGAATTCGCGAACATAGGTTGCGTCAGACCGCTTTCGCGATCCGGCGCCCCTCTGTCCTGCGACCTGAGAGATCCGGTATCTGAAATCCGCCTGGGCGGCGATACCTCTCCCCTTCGGTGAGCCGGGAATGCATACATTCCGGCTACTCTCCAGAGCCCGTCGAGCGACGATGATGAAGTCGTCACAAGGGCGCGCCGTTCATTTGCCTGAGCGTTTCCGGGCGGTTGCGCCTTCGGCGGCGAGACGAACTCGCTCTCTCCGGCCGCGCCTTGCGATGGGTGGCGGTATGGTAGCCGAGGCTCCCGTGTCGCGCTCAGGAATTTCCGAAACGGACTCTCCACGGGGAGCACGGGGAACCGCGGGGGCAGACTCTGTCTTTCGTAACTTTCGACATGGAGAATCTTTCTCCGTCCGGACTGATGATGTGCAGCGCACGATGACGTTTGCGGCGCAAGCCGTGGGCTGCGTTACAATTCCGGCCCTTTTCCTTCCGACCCATCCTACCCGTGACCCGCCGCCATTCGATTCCCGTCCGCATCGGTTCCGTCACCGTCGGCGGAACAGCGCCGATCGTCGTGCAGTCGATGACGAACACGGACACCGCCGACATCGAGTCGACGACGCAGCAGATCCGCGATCTGGCGCGCGCCGGTTCCGAGCTCGTGCGCGTGACGGTCAACACCGACGAGGCAGCCGCGGCGGTCCCGCACGTTCGCGACAGGCTCGCGAAGTCCGGCGTGCACGTTCCCATCGTGGGCGATTTCCATTTCAACGGTCACAAACTGCTCAAGGCTCACCCGGCGTGCGCCGAAGCACTGGCGAAGTACCGCATCAACCCGGGCAACGTCGGTCGCGGCAGCAAACGCGATCCGCAGTTCGCCGAGATGATCGAGGTCGCGTGCCGCAACAACAAACCCGTCCGCATCGGCGTGAACTGGGGCAGCCTCGACCAGGACCTGCTGACGCGGTTGATGGACGAGAACTCGAAGATCGCCGAACCGCTCGATGCGCGCGACGTCACTCGCGAAGCATTGGTCGTGTCTGCCCTGGAATCCGCGAAGCGCGCGATCGAACTCGGGCTGCCGCAGAACCACATCGTGATCTCCTGCAAGGTCAGCGGCGTGCAGGATCTGATCTCCGTGTACCGCAATCTCGCGAAGCGCTGCGACTACGCCCTGCACCTCGGACTGACCGAAGCCGGCATGGGATCGAAAGGCATCGTCGCATCGACCGCGGGCATGAGCGTGCTGCTGCAGGAAGGGATCGGCGACACGATCCGGGTATCGCTCACGCCGGAGCCGAACGGCGATCGCACCCAGGAAGTCATCGTCGCGCAGGAGATCCTGCAGACGATGGGTCTGCGCTCGTTCACGCCGATGGTCGTTGCGTGCCCCGGCTGCGGACGCACTACCTCGACCTACTTCCAGGAACTCGCACAGAAGATCCAGTCGCACCTGCGCCATCAGATGCCGCAGTGGCGCAAGCAATACGTCGGCGTCGAGGAAATGACGGTCGCCGTCATGGGCTGCGTCGTGAACGGCCCGGGTGAAAGCAAGCATGCCAACATCGGCATCAGCCTGCCCGGCACGGGGGAGCGGCCCGTCGCGCCGGTGTATATCGACGGCGAGAAAGGTCCGACACTGAAGGGCGATCACATCGCCGAAGAATTCCAGACACTGGTCGAAGACTACGTCGCCCGTACGTATGCTTCGAGGTCAACTTAAGATCGAAGAAGAAGATCCCCACGGGTACACGGGGAACACTGGGTTCGGAACAGAGATTGATTCTTCGCATCCCCGTGCACGCCGTGATCCCCGTGGAAAATCCTACTCTTCTTCCGGAGAACTTGAACATGAGCGGACTGACAGAGAAGAAATGCGTACCGTGCGAAGGCGGAATCGATCCGCTGTCGCCAGCGCAGGCCGAAGGCCTGATGAAGCAGCTCCAGCCGGAATGGACGCTGTCGGCGGATGCGAAGAGCCTGCATCGCGAATGGAAGTTCAGGAACTTCTATCACACGATGAGCTTCGTGAACGCGGTGGCGCACATCGCCAACGCGGAAGATCATCATCCGGACATCGAATGCGGCTGGGGCTACTGCCGCCTCAAGTACTCGACACACGCCATCAACGGATTGTCGGAGAACGACTTCATCTGCGCGGCGAAGATCGACGGCATTCCGAAGCAGTAGGCCAAAGCCCGTCATTCCCGCGAACGCGGGAATCCATC
The DNA here is from genome assembly GCF_014202975.1 of Povalibacter uvarum. Classification (GTDB taxonomy): domain Bacteria; phylum Pseudomonadota; class Gammaproteobacteria; order Steroidobacterales; family Steroidobacteraceae; genus Steroidobacter; species Steroidobacter uvarum. The sequence goes on along the minus strand of NZ_JACHHZ010000003.1, from coordinate 1,028,457 downwards.
CTCGCTGAAGGCATGGATCCCCGCCTGCGCGGGGAGGACGGCTTTCATCGCCGTCACTTCTCCATCACCGGGTGCGCGAACTCGCGTCGCGAGAAATCGATCCGACCCGGCGCTGACGCCGCGAAGTCGGCGCGTTGCTCGCAGATCTGCAGGCGCCGCAGCAATCCCTGACGATTTGCAATCTGGATCGCGAGTCCGGGACGGGCGTTGAGCTCGAGCACCAGCGGGCCGAGGTCGCGATCGAGAACGATGTCGACGCCGATGTAGCCGAGCCCTGTCAGCTCGTAGCACCGTGCGGAGATGTCGAGAATCACATCCCAGTCCGGAATCTGCAGGCCGGCGACCGGGTTGCTGGTGTCCGGGTGATGCGTGACGACTTCCGTGCCGACGACGCCGTCGAGCGTCACACCGGTCGCAATGTCGATGCCCGCCCCTACCGCGCCCTGATGCAGATTCGCTTTGCCATGCGATGCGCGTGTCGGCAGTCGCACCATCGCCATGATCGGGTAGCCGCGGAAGACGATCACGCGGACATCCGGCACGCCCTGGAAGCTGATGCGTTCGAACAGCGCCGAGAACCGCACCATGTACTCGACGATGACCACGTCGGGAACGCCGCCGAGACTGAACTGGCCGTTGATCGCATTCGACAGGTGATGCGACAGGAACTCATCGTCGAGCAACGCTCCGCTGATGGTCCGGTAGCGGCCCGCGCTGCGACCGGCGATCACGACGATGCCGTCGCCCGCGCTGCCGTGCGCCGGCTTCAGCGCGAACTCGGGCCGGTTGTGAACGATCTCGGGCAGACGACGGATGTCGTGCTGCGTTTCGATGACGCCGTAGAGCTCAGGAACGGCAATGCCGGCCTGGATCGCCAGGCGCTTCGTCTGCAGCTTGTCGTCGACGAGCGGATACAGACGGCGCGGATTGAACTTGAGGATGTAGTCGCCGTTGCGCCGGTTGAGACCAAGCACACCGAGAGCGTTCAGATTCCGGGAGCGACTTAGCATGGCTCAACGAACGCCGGCTTCACGGGCACGTGCGAGCATCATGTCTCGGCCCTCGCACCATCCTCCTGCAGCGCCTTGAAGCGGCGCAGTTCCAGCAAGCGGTAGCCGGTGTAGCGACCGACGAGCAGCGCGGCCGCGAGCACCAGCAGCAGCAGTTCCGGGAATACGAAGATCAGGTGCTCGAGCCAGGCGATGCCCATCACCAGGTACGCAACGGCCGCGACGATCAGGCTGCCTGTACCCTCCTGGATGGCCTCATACGCGCCGCGCTCTTCCCACACGATCGACATGCGCTCGATCGTCATCGAGATGATGACCATCGGAAACAGCGCAATCGACAGGCCGGGCTGCAGCCCGAGGCGGTGGCTCAATACGCTGATGCCCGCCATCAGCAGCACGACGACCGTCAGCACGCACGTCAATCGCGGTACCAGCAGCAGGCGCAGCTTCTCGAGATAGAAGCGGATCAGCAGGCCCAGCGACACGATGATCGCGAACAGCACGATGCCCCAGACCAGCCGCGTTTCGCGAAACGCGAGCGCCACCAGCACGGGCATGAAAGTACCGAACGTCTTCAGGCCGATGAAGTTGCGCAGGAACATGATCACGAGCGCACCGATCGGGATCATCAGCAGGACGGTATAGACCGCCTGCGTCGCGATCGGCAGCGAGAAGAGTGAAAACTCCGCCGAGTGCGACCCGCTGCGCTCCGCCCTTCGTTCGGCCACGAGCATGGAATCGAGCAGGCTCTGCTGAACTGCAACCGTTACATCGAGTCCCGAGCCGCCTTCCACGCTCGCGATGCTTTCATCGCCGCGCCACCAGATCAGGAAATCGGGCGGCAGGCCCTGCTGCAGGGTCTGCGGATTGAAGTACAACCATTCCACGCCGTCATGGACTTCGAGCAGCACTTCGGGCTGCACCGCGCCCGCACGATCCCTCAGATTCACGCCATGGGCGATGCGCGCCGGAATCTGTGCACCGGCGAGGAATATCGTCGCTAGATGCGCGCGATCGGAGGGTGTCGCGGTCCGATCGAGAAACAGCCGGATATACGGATCGTTCTGCCCCTGCCCGATATGCCGGAGCAGTTCGGTCGTGAAACTCGCGACGTCGGCCGACTGGCGGCGCACGTCAGCGATCAGACCCTCCATCGCGATGCGCGATGCCTCATCGAGCTTGGGTGCTTCGGGGAACGCCGGAGTGGTGTCTTCGGCCTGACGAGTCGGATCGCGATACACGACCGCGCGGTAGTAGACCGTCTGCGGCCCACTGGCTTCACGCACTGCCCATTGAGCTTCACGACCCGCTGCCGCTGGACGCGTCGTGACTCCGAATCCTCGGGAGATGAAGTTCTCGTCCATCAACGAGTAGCCGGGGGTGAGCGACGGGATTCGCAGGGTCGCCTTCACCGCCGCGGGACCGGGCGTGAACGAGACCGCGGCCTCGATCGTCCAGATCTGCGTCTGCTGCTGCGGCATGACGGGGAAGCCGAGCATCTTCGCCTTGTACGCGAACATGGACAGCGCCAGCACGGTCAGCACGGCGGCCAGGAAGTAGATGTGACGGTTATTCAAGCGGACGAGAGCGTAGCGGGTTTGCGGCGCTGTCTCAAACTTACGACAGCGCGAAGCGCAAGAGCGTGCTCAGCGCAGCAGGGAGCGCGAGTCTTCGAGCGGAATCGTGGCGAGCAGGTCGACCGGTGACGCGGCGAAACGACTGGCGGCCGCGATTCCGGTGCGATCATTGCCAGCGTCCAGCTCCCACTGGGCATGCTCGATGAGCAGCATGAGCTGCCATGCGCGACCGATGGTCATTACAACGCGCCTGGCGCCGGCCTGCAGCGACGTTGCTTCGCCGTTGCGACCCAACCATTCGACGACGTGATCGAGCGCTGCCGCGGCCTGAGCCGCAAGCTCCCCTAGCCGCGCATCGGTTGCGAGCGAACGGCATTGAGCCACCCGCTCGATGAGCGCCCGCAGTCCCGATGCGGCATCTCCGCGCAGCAGCGCATCGAGCGCCAGCACGTTGGTCGTCCCCTCCCAGATCGGCAGGACCTGCGTATCGCGCAGCAAGGCCGGCAAGCCTGTGTCTTCGACGTATCCGGCGCCCCCGAAAGCCTCGATCGCTTCACTGGTCACCGCGACAGCCTGTTTCGCCGTCAGCAGCTTTGCGATCGGCGTCAGCAATCGCAGCAGCGCACGCTGATGGTCACCCATCTCGTTCGCTTCGAGCCTCCCCATCAACTCGACCAATTCGAAGGCCAGCAACGTCGCTGCGCGGGTCTCCGCTTCGAGACCGGCCAGCGTATCGACATGAAGCGGGAGGTCCTCGAGAGATGAGCCGAATGCGCGCCGCTCACCCGCATACGCTTTCGCCAGCGCAACACCGCGCCGCATGAAGGCGGCGGAGGTCACGCTGTTCCATGCGCGCGTGACAACGAGCATTGGCTCGATGTTGCGGGTTCCGTTGCGTGTGTCGCCGACCAGCTCCGCGACGGCACCGTCGAGCAGCAGCTCGGCCGTCGGCACCTTCCGCGTGCCCAGCTTGTCCTTCAGTCGCTCGACACGAATGCCGTTGAGCCCGCCGGCCTGATCGTGCGTCTCGACGTAGAACATTGCGAGGCCCGAGCCGCCCGGACCGTTCCCCTCAGGCCGGGCGAGCGTCAGCGCCATCTGCGACGTAATTGCCGATGTGAACCACTTCTTGCCATACAGTCGCCAGCGACCATCGTCTCCGTGTCGCGCCTGCGTCAACGAGATACCGACGTCCGATCCGCCGGTCGACTCCGTCATCCATTGACCACTCGTCCAGGCGTCCGCTGGATTGCGACTCGTGAGCCGCGGAATCGCTCGTGCCGCCAGCGCTGCGTTCCCGGATACGCCGAGCGTTCTCGCTGCGCCGTCGGTCATCGCGAGCGGACAGGTGTAGACGTCCGACGATGGATGAAACAGATACACGAGAGCGAACTGGTGGATGCGCGAATGGCGACCATGGCGCCGCTCGTAAGGGATGGCGATCAGGCCGCTGCGCACCGCGACCTGCGCAGCCCGCGCCCACAGCGGCGTCACCTCGATCCGGTCGATTCGATTGCCCCAGGCATCCCATTGGGTCAGCTCCGGTTCGCGGAGCCGATCCTGCAACTGCAGCTCGTACAGCTCTCCGCCGGCGAGCTCGCCCATCGAATCGAGCTCGGATTCGATCTCCCGGAGCATGTCCGCCGGGAGTTTGCGCCGCAGCCACGACTTCAGCAGCGCGTCGTCGCGATACTGATTGCCGATCCGCGGCGGAGACTGGATGAAGATGTTCGTCGACATGGATGCGGCCCGCCTGTCCAGGCTCGGAAGGATACGCGCTCAGCGGACCTCGGCCAGGCCGCCAGCGATCCCATGGGGCGAAAGCAGGATCTGCCACAACTGGATGCGCCGCGCACGAAAGGCCGCCGCGGACGAGAGGAGCCAGAACTCCCACATCCGGCGGAAGCGTTCGCTGTACTTCGCGGCGAGCTGCGGCCACGCGGCACGGAACCGCTCGTGCCAGGCGAGCAGCGTCCTGTCGTAGTGCGGGCCGAACGAATGCCAGTCCTCCACGTTGAACAGGCCTTCCACGGCGGTGGCGATCTGCGCAATCGACGGCAGGAGCGAATTCGGAAAGATATAGCGCTCGATCCAGGGGTCGTTCGCTTCCTGCGATGAGTTGCTGCCGATCGTGTGGAGCAGGAACAGCCCCTGCGGCTCCAGCAGATGAGCGGCGGTCGAAAAAAACGTGCGGTGATTGCGGAAACCGACGTGCTCGAACATGCCGAGCGAATAGATGCGATCGAACCGGCCGGTGAGCGCGCGGTAATCCTCCAGCAGGATCGCCACCGGCAGGCCCTTGCACCGCTCGACAGCCGCCGCTGCCTGATTCTTCGAGACCGTGACTCCCGTCACCTTCGCGCCGTAACGCTCGGCCGCGAACTGCGCGGCGCCGCCCCATCCGCAGCCGATATCGAGCACGGTCATGCCCGGCTCGAGTCGAAGTTTGCGACAGACCATGTCGAGCTTCGCTTCCTGCGCCTCCTCCAGCGTCCGCGCATTCTTCCAGTAGGCACAGCTGTAGATCATCCGCGAGTCGAGCATGTGCTCGTAGAGATCGTCGCCGATGTCGTAGTGCTGCTCGCCGACCTTGAAGGAGCGGCGCGGTGTCTGCGGATTGCGGACCGAAGCAGTGATCGCGGCCCACATCTGGCGCAAGGTGGGAAGATGTCTCTCCGCATGCGCACGGAAGACGCGGAACAGCATTTCATCGAGCCGCTCGCATTCCCACTGGCCGTCCATGTAGGCCTCACCCACGCCGAGCGATCCCTGCGACAGCACACGACGGAAGAATCCCGGATCCTTGACCTGGATATCCCACGGGGCATGACCGTCGAGCGCGACGCCGGTCCCTTCTAACAACGATTCGACAGCTGCACGATGTGAACTCATAGAGGGGTGAGCTCATGGAAGACCGCTATCGATGCTCTCGCGTCGACGACGTTGCTTCCGAGCGTCGCGCCGCCTCCCCGCGGTGTCAAGTTACGCGGCTGCGCCGAAGATCGCCGGCAGCTTTTCGTCTATCTGATCCGTCGGACGATCGAAGGCGTGTCGCCGGCGATGCCCATCGCCCTGCCGATGAGGAAGCGTTTCGCCGTTGCGCTCTGGTCGACGGCGGAAAGCCCCGTCCTGCGAAGCCAGCTGAGCGTCGCGCTCGAGTTGCTGAAGAGGCGGTTGAGTCCATCGATGAGCCCCAGCGCGATCGTGTTCTCACTCTTGCGCCATCGCTCATAACGACGCAGTACGCGCGATTCGCCCAGCACCGAAGCGCTGCTTCCCGCCTGCGCCTCGGCAGCGAGGATCTCGACGAGCGCCGCGCAGTCGAGGAAGCCCAGGTTGACGCCCTGTCCTGCCAGCGGATGCACGGCATGTGCGGCATCCCCTACAAGAACGAATCGCGTCGCGCTGTAGGAGACTGCATGAATCAGCCGCAACGGAAACGCCCCTCGCGGCCCGGTCGCAGCCACTTTCCCCAGCACGCCGTCGATCGCATCCGCAATCTGCTGGCCCAATACGTCGGTGGGACATTCACAAAGCTGCTGCGCGTGTTCAGGCGTTGTCGTCCATACGATGGAACTGCGGCCATCAGCGAGCGGCAGGAACGCGATCGGTCCCGCGGACAGAAATCGCTGCCATGCTGTGTGGGCGTGAGGATATTCCGTGGCTACGTGGGTCACGAAGGCCCGCTGTTCGTAGCTCCACCCTGACGTCTCGATGCCGGCCAGCTTGCGGCTGAGAGAATCCGCGCCATCCGCACCGACGATCAGGCTGGCGGAAATCGTTCGCCCATCGGCCAGCGTAACCGCCGCGTGATCGTTCTCGATCGCAAGCTGCTTGAGCTCGGCGCGAAGCACGGTGACCTGGCGCATCGGCGAGGAGTCGTAGATCGCCCACTGCAGGCGGCGGTTCTCAACGATAGCACCGAGGTCCGGTTCGCTCGTCGCACTCGCCGAGAAATGGATCGATCCCGGGCTGTGCGGTCGGCCGGCCCCATCCCACACCGTCATCTGCGAGTAGGGCGACACATGCTGTGCGGGAATGCGGGACCAGGCGCCAACCGAATCGAGAATGCGCTGCGATGCTCGGGAAATCGCTGAGACCCTCAGATCCACATCCGTGCCCGCCGGCGGCATCGTCGGCGGATTCGCATCCAACAGCGCGATACGCAACCGCGAAAGTTCGCGGTCATTCGCCATGAGCGCGGCCAGGCACGCGCCTACCATGCCGCCGCCGATGATCAGAACGTCGAAGTCAGTTCTCATCGTCAGAGCTTCGCGCCGCGGGCCAGTCGTGGAATCCGCCCCGCTGCGCCCAACGAAAGCTGGGACAGTGCATCCTTCGCAGAGGGCATGAGGTCGAACGCCAGCATTCCGAGATTGCGGGCCAGCTTCACGGGTCCGAACGGTTGCGAGAACAGACGGACCAGGCCGTCGGTGAACCCGACGATCTTCTGCCGATCCGCGCTGCGCCACTCGCGATAGCGCTCGAGCAGCAAGCCATCTCCCGCGTCGAACTCTTCGTCCCCGCGCCGCTCAGCCAGTGCATCGGCGAGAACCTCGGCGATGCTTGCAGCGTCGCGCAGCCCCAGGTTGAAGCCCTGGCCCGCGATCGGATGCAAGGCCTGCGCTGCATTCCCGACGACTGCCAGGCGAGGCGCGACGTGTTCGTCGGCTCGGGTGAGCGCAAGCGGATACAGCTGACGCGATCCCACTTTCGTGAAGCGTCCGAGACGAAATCCGAACGCCTGCTGCAATCGTTCGAGGAAGGCGCCATCGGCCAGCCCGGTCATCCGCGCGGCGACATCCGGCGTGAAGGTCCAGATCAAGCCGCATCGGCCTTCTGACATCGGCAACAACGCGATCGGCCCTTCCGGTGTGAAGCGTTCGTACGCGACGTAGTCATGGAAGCGCTGCGTGAACACGTTGGTGACGAGCGCATGCTGGCCGTAATCCCACGTCGTCGAGCCGATCCCGGCGGACTCGCGCACGATCGAGCGCGCCCCGTCGGCGGCAATGACGAGCTTGGCCTGAACGGTGACAGTAGCCTCGCTCCCCACCTCGCAGGTGATCTCGCGGCCGTCATCCTTCAGCTCGGAAGACATGACCTTCGCCGGCGCCAGGATCGCAACCGCCTCTTCCTGCAACCGCCGCCACAGGGCGGCACCCATGATTCGATTGATCACGACGAAACCGAGCGCCTGCAGGTTCTGCTCCTGCGCATCGATGCGGGCGAACGCAAAGCGTCCCTGATCCGAAACGTGGATCCGTCGGATCGGCGTGGCCTCGCGCTCCAGCAAGGGCCATACGCCGATGCCCTGGAAGATCCGCCGGCTGCCATTGGAGAGCGCCGTGGTTCGATCGTCGAAACTCGGTTGATCCGTGCTGCCGAAGGGATGCGCCTCGATGAGGACGACCTTCAGCTTCAGGCTCGACAGCGCGAGCGCGAGGCTCGCACCGACCAGTCCGCCGCCCGCGATGGCTACGTCGACTTTCATGCTGCCTGCATCAGCTTTTCGATGGCATCGGCTTCCTTGACCAGGCCATCCGTGAGGACTTCATTGCCATTGGAGGTCACGACGACGTCATCCTCGATCCGGATGCCGATGTTCCACCAACGCTTGGCCACGCCCGTTGTGCCGGCCGGAATGTAGATACCAGGCTCGACCGTCATGGCCATGCCCGGCTCCAGCACGCGCCACTGTTCGCCGACCTTGTAGTCGCCGACGTCGTGCACATCCATGCCGAGCCAGTGACCGGTGCGGTGCATGTAAAACTTGCGATAGGCGCCGTCGCGGATCAACGCCGGCACTTTGCCCTTCAGGATGCCCAGCTTCACGAGACCCTGCGTGATGGCCTTCACCGCGGCGTCGTGCGGCTCATTCCAGTGGTTGCCCGGCTTCACTTTCTCGATCGCGGCGTACTGTGCATCCAGCGCGACCTCGTAGAGGGCACGCTGCTCGGGCGTGAACCGGCCGTTGACCGGGAACGTCCGCGTGATATCGGATGCATAGAGCTCGTATTCGCACCCCGCGTCGATGAGCAGCAGCTCGCCATCCTTCAGCTCATCCGAATTCTCGTGGTAGTGCAGGATGCAGCCATTCGCTCCCCCGCCCACGATGGGGTGGTAGGAGATGTCCGCATTGCTGCGCCGGAACTCGTGCAGCAATTCCGCCATGACCTCGTATTCCATGCGTCCCGGCCGCGTGAACTGCATCGCCCGCTTGTGCGCCGCGACGGCGATCCGTGCCGATTGCCGCATGGCCTCGACTTCCGGCTTCGCCTTGTACAGACGCATGTCGTGCAGCAGATGATCCAACGCAACGAACTCCTGCGGGGGCTGAACGCCGGTCCGCGCCTGCGACTTGAGCCGGTTCACCCACCCGATCACGCGCTGATCGAAGTCCTGGTGCACGCCCATCGTGTAATGGACGCGGGAACAGTTCTCCATCAGCCCCGGCAGGATGTCGTCGATATCGCCGATGGGGAATGCATCGTCGGCTCCATAGTCCCGCGTCGCACCTTCGGGACCGGCGCGACGACCGTCCCAGGTCTCGCGGGTCGGGTCACGATCGCGCACGAAGAGGACGTATTCACCATGAGGCCGCCCCGGGACGAGGACCGCCACCGACTCGGGCTCGCCGAATCCGGTGAGGTAGAAGAAATCGCTGTCGGGCCGGTAGTGGTAGAGCACGTCGCTGTTGCGGGGCACCTCCGGCACCGCGGGCAGGATGACGATGCCACCCTTCCCGATCATCTTCATCAGCTCACGACGGCGGCGAACGAACTCGGCTTTGCGCATGCAGTACTCGTGGCGGGATTTCAGTGCTGGAGGTCGTCGTCCGATTCATCGAAGTCGTCGCTCTCGACCGACCGCGGTTCCTCGTCGCCCGACCGCACTCCTTCGAGCTCGTCGTGAATCAGCTGCGTTGCGGCACGCACGTATTCCACGACTTCGACATAGGCTTCTTCGTCTTCTTCGGACTCGACGCCGGGCTCGACTTCCGCGCGCCCGATGTTCGTGAAATCCACCAGGACCTCGTCGATGCTGCGCGGCATGTTCTCGGCGTCGATCTTGCGGACGCTGCCCAGGCCATAGAGGAACCCCTGGCACCATTGCGACAGCGCCGCGGTCCGCTGCTCGAGCTTCACATCGTCATCGGGCAGGAACGGCTGGAAATCCATGTCCTCGCCGCGCAACGCCCGCACCGTGTCGGCGTAGAGCAGCTTCATCACCTGGCCGACGTCATCCGGCACCACCGCGCCTTCTTCGACGGGAACGAGCTCTTCCAGCCACCGGTCGAGCGAGTAATCCTGAGTGATGCAGAGCGCGCCGCACAGGCATCCGTGGCCTTCCGCGACGGGCACCGCCGATCCGACACTCTGCATCGCCTTGACGATCTCGGGGAATGTGACCTGCAACATGGGGTTATGTTAGCACTGGCCGCGCAATGCGCCGCGGAATGCGCAGTCGCACTGCCCCATCGTTCGTTTGACCGACCTGTACCGCGGTCGCATAATCACGCGCGTGAGCGAATCCAGAAACATGTCGGCGAATCAGGAACTGGAACTCCTCGAGCAGCGGCTCGGAGAACTGGTCACGATGGTGACTCAGCTCAAGGAAGAGAATCGGGCGCTGCGACAGCGTCTCGACGGCCTGACGACCGAACGCGCAACCCTGCTGCAGAAGAACGAGCAGGTCCGAACCCGCGTGGAGGCGATGATCGGTCGCCTGAAAGCGATGGAGCATGGCGCATGACTGAGAGAGCCGTTCGGGTCAGTGTCCGGATCCTGGAGAAGGAATACCAGGTCGCTTGTCTGCCCGAAGAGCGCTCGGAACTTCTGGACTCCGCCGAGTATCTGAACGAGAAGATGCGCGAGATCCGCGATGCCGGGAACATCATCGGCCTGGATCGCATCGCGGTGATGGCCGCGCTGAATCTCTCGAACGAATTGTTGAAGGTGAAGCGGCAGGGTGCCGGTAGCGAAACCGCCCCCCGTGTTCGCCAGATGCGCGAAAGGGTCGAAGCAGCACTGGCCAAGGGTCAGCAGCTGGACCTGTGACGCGCATCGATCTGTTAGCTGTCCGCTAGCTCACTTTTGTGAGCTACGGAACCGGGATCGTCGCGAATCGTTGTTCGGTCGATGGTTCTTTGACAGCGATCCGTCTCTATGGCGCCGCCTGCGGTGTACGACAGGTGTCGGGTTACCTCTCGACCCTAACGTTAATACCCACGGGGTTCGGTCTCACGCCGGCATTGTGCATGTCCGTCTTCGACGGGAAGCCTGAGCTGTCGTGGCTGCACCCCACCTATTGCTCCGTGTCGAGAGCAATGGCACCACCGGCACAGGCGGGGGGCGCCGCCCTCTTTCGCGGATGAGCGACTCTCATCCGATCCCACCTGACCGCGACGTCCCAGCCGGCGACGTCGCGGTGACCACGTCGATACCTGAGCGCGAGCGTCTGCGACGCGAGATGCGCAGACGCCGCAGCGATCTCTCACAACGCGAGCGGATGGCCGCAGCGCACGCGATCGCGCAATCCCTCTACCGACTACGGGTCCTGCGCCGGGGTGCGCATGTGGCCGCTTACATCGCGCACCGCGGCGAAGTAGACCTTGGACCCACGCTTGCACGAGCGCGATCGCAGCGTTGCAACGTTTACCTGCCCTCCGTCACTCGCGCCGATGCCGGACTGATGCGATTCGTGCGGTTCGATGACCGACGCGCATTGCGGCGCAACCGGTTCGGCATCCTCGAGCCTCATCGAGACGCAATGAGCACCCCGGTACGTCGACTCGACGTCATCCTCCTCCCACTCGTTGCAGTCGATGCGCGCGGATGGCGACTTGGCAGCGGAGCGGGCTTCTACGATCGCTCGCTCGCGCACCTGAGGTACGGTCGGCGCTGGCGACGACCCAGACTCATCGGCGTCGCCTACGAGTTCCAACGTGTTGCGCAACTTGAACCCCAACCCTGGGACGTTCCGCTCGATGCCGTCGTCACCGAACGCGGCTTCTATCCGACGGCACGCCTGCGTCCCTGAAGAACGACCCTGACGAACGCCCTGACGAACGATAGAGGCACCCATGAACTACTGGCTGATGAAGTCCGAGCCCTCCACCTTCAGCATCGACCACCTGGCCGCCGCCAAGAAAAGCACGTCGGGCTGGGATGGCGTGCGCAACTTCCAGGCCCGTAATTTCCTGCGTGAAATGAAGAACGGCGACCTCGCCTTCTTCTATCACTCGAGCTGCGATGTGCCCGGTGTAGCGGGCATCGTGAAGGTCGTTCGCGAAGGCTATCCCGATCCGACCGCCTTCGATGCGAAGGACGATCACTACGACCCCGACAGCAAGCGCGACAACCCGCGCTGGTACTGCGTCGATGTGAAGCTCGAGAAGAAGTTCGATGAGGTCGTGACCCTCGAGGAACTTCGCAAGCACGAGAAGGGCAAACTGAAGAACATGATCGTGCTGAAGCGAGGCAATCGACTCTCGGTGACGCCGGTGACGAAGTCGGAATTCGAGTTCATCGCATCACTCGCCACATCGATCTGATGAGCGTCGCGGTGTGAACGAAACAACAATTTCGCATACACCTCTTGCTAGCCATTTTCAATTTATGTATATACTGCGCCCGGACTAACTCGACATGGAGATTAATGACTATGGCAACTAAAGCTAAGAAATCAGCAAAGAAGAAGGGCGGCAAGAAGAAGGCTGCCAAGAAGAAGTAAGTTCTCTTCTTGTTGATGTAGATGAAGACTGTGCCCGCGAAAGCGGGCACAGTCGTTTGCGGACCCTGGAAAACAAGCCTCAAACGCACGTTGCACGTTGCATCACCCACGAGCCGTAACGCCATGAACGCCGATCAGAAGAAGCGGATTGCAGCCGAAGCCGCCCTCGCCTACATCGATGACAACACCATCATCGGTGTCGGGACCGGGTCGACGGTGAACCATTTCATCGACGCATTGGCTGCGCGAAACGTGCGCATTCGGGGTGCTGTATCGAGTTCGGAGGCCTCGACCGAGCGCCTGAAGAAGCATCGATTCGATGTGATCGACCTCAACGCGGCGGGTGACCTGGACGTCTATGTCGATGGCGCCGATGAATCGGACCCGCAACTGCGCCTGATCAAGGGAGGGGGTGCCGCGCTGACGAGGGAGAAGATTGTTGCGGCCGCATCCCGACGCTTCGTGTGCATTGCGGACGATTCCAAGCTCGTCGACGTGCTCGGCAAGTTCCCCTTGCCGGTCGAAGTCATCCCGATGGCGCGTTCGTACGTCGCTCGACAGCTCGCGAAGCTGGGGGGAGAGCCCGTCTGGCGCGAGAATGTGATCACCGACAACGGCAATCAGATCCTCGATGTGCACGATCTGTCGATCACCGACCCTGTCGGCCTCGAAACGAGGATCAATCAGATCGCGGGTGTCGTAACCGTAGGGTTGTTCGCGCACCGCCCCGCCGATGTCCTCATCCTGGGAACGGATGCAGGGGCGAAAGTGTTGCCCTGAAGCACCAGACTCACGATCAAAGGGCGTCTCGTACCTCACGAACGAGCGCCGGACCGCGGTAGATGAGACCGGAGTACACCTGAACCAGGTCGGCACCGGCCTCCAGTGACCCTCTCGCATCGTCCGCGGACAGAACTCCCCCCGCGGCGATGATGACCAGTCGATTCTTCGATTGCGTCCTCAGATGCCGGATCGCATTGCGAGACAACTCGAGCAGCGGAGCACCGCTCAACCCGCCCTTCTCACTGTCTTCGAGTCCCGCGGGACGGCTCAACGTCGTGTTCGTGGCGATCACTCCATCGACCCCGAGATCGATCAGCAGCATCGCAATCGCAGTGAGTTCATCGGGATTCAGGTCAGGTGCGATCTTGGCGAGCAAAGGAGTGTGCCTGCCCCGCTTCGCTTCGAGACGCTGTCCTTCCTCGCGAAGGCTTTCGAGAATCGGTCGCAGCTGATCGACCTGCTGCAACTGTCGCAGTCCCTGCGTGTTCGGTGACGAGACATTGACGGCAACGTAATCGGCATGCGGAGCGAGCAGCCGATAGCAGGATACGTAGTCGTCGATTGCCTGTTCGATCGGCGTCGAGGCGTTCTTCCCGATGTTGACCCCGAGCACACCCGGATAACGTCGCCGGACCAACCGCGCGGCAACGGCATCCGCACCATCATTCGGAAAGCCCATGCGATTGATCAGCGCGCGATGCTTCGGCTGGCGGAAGAGGCGCGGCAGTGGTTGCCCGGTCTGCGGCCGTGGCGTAACGGTACCGACTTCGATGAACCCGAACCCGAGCGATCCGAGCGCATCGATGTAGCGGGCGTTCTTGTCGAAACCAGCGGCGAGGCCGACGCGGTTCGGGAATCGCAGACCCATGAACGTGCCAGCTTCACGATCGTCATCACGCGGACGTCGCACGACTCGCAATCGATGAGCGATCCGCAGCGACGAAAGAGCGAGTGCGTGTGCCCGCTCGGGAGGCAGCGTGAACAGGAAGGGTCGCAGGGAGGAATAGAGACCAGAAGGCATGATCATCCGATTCGGGCAGCGAGCTTGCTCCGCGAGCAGCTTCCAGGTTTTCCGGCCGTTGCCGGACGCCAGAAACGACAAGGCCCGCAGAAGCGGGCCTTTTCGTTTTTGGCTGGGGGACTAGGATTCGAACCTAGGTTGACGGAGTCAGAGTCCGTAGTCCTACCGCTAGACGATCCCCCAAAAGCCGACCTGCAGCCGAAGCGATTAACGCTTCGAGAACTGCGTGCCGCGACGTGCCTTGCGGAAACCGACTTTCTTACGTTCGACTTCGCGTGCATCGCGAGTGACGTAGCCTGCATCGCGCAACGTCTTGCGCAGGGTCTCATCGTATTCCATGAGAGCGCGGGTCAGACCGTGACGGATAGCGCCGGCCTGGCCGGTGGTGCCACCGCCCTTGACCGTGACTTTCACATCGAACTTGGTCTCGAGCTGCACGACTTCGAGCGGCTGACGCACGATCATGCGGGCCGTCTTGCGGCCGAAGAATTCATCGAGCGGACGATCGTTGACCGTGATGTTGCCGCTGCCCGGGCGCAGGAACACGCGAGCGGTGGAGGTCTTGCGACGGCCGGTGCCGTAATTCGTCGAAACTGCCATGTGAATATCGCCTGTTAGATCTCGAGCGCCTTGGGCTGCTGGGCGGTGTGCGGGTGCTCGGCACCGGCAAACACGTGCAGCTTCTTGAACATCTTCCGGCCGAGCGGATTCTTCGGGAGCATGCCCTTCACCGCGAATTCGATCGCGCGTTCCGGGTGCTTCTCCAGCAGCTTCTCGAGACTCGTCGTCTTGAGGCCGCCCATGTAGCCGGTGTGATGATGATAGAACTTGTCGGTCAGCTTCTGACCCGTGACACGCACCTTGCCCGCGTTCAGGACAATGATGTTGTCGCCCGTATCCACGTGCGGCGTGTAGGAAGCCTTGTGCTTGCCACGCAGACGCATCGCGAGCTGCGAGGCCAGACGGCCCAGCGTCTTGCCCGTCGCGTCGACCACGTACCAATCACGGCGCACCGTAGCCTCGTTGGCGAATACGGTTCTCATTGAATTCTCCGGGAAAATCTCGCCCAGGGGGGCGGAAAGGGCGGCAAGTCTAAAGGACGACTCCAGCCATTGCAAACCATTCGGACCGGCTCCGGTCAAGACCGGCATCCCGCACCGGGCCGGCGTCGGGAGCCGACATATATAATGAGCCCCATGTCTAAGGCCCAGCCTGCTTCACCCGGCCAGGACCGGGTACTTTCCCTGATCGACCGGCTCATCGAACCCGTCGACCAGGGGTTACGGACCCTGTTCGGAGCCGGGAAAGCCGCCCGGCCCTACCCGGCCGAAAGCTTTCCCGAAACCGTCGAATCCGACGCCGATCGCCGGGAGGTCGCCGCCCTCATGCGGGTGAACCATTCCGGCGAGGTCGCTGCCCAGGCCCTGTATCAAGGACAGGCTTTCGTCGCCACCGACGAAGCCCTACGTGACTCGCTGCTCGAGGCCGGTCGGGAGGAAGCCGACCACCTGGCCTGGTGCTCGCAACGGGTCCAGGAGATGGGCGGCCGGACGAGTCTGTTCGATCCGTTCTGGTACGCAGGGTCGTTCGCGATCGGGGTGCTCGCGGGGCTCGCCGGCAATCGCACCAGCCTCGGCTTCGTCGCCGAGACCGAAAAGCAGGTCGTTGACCACCTCAACGGTCACCTTCAGCGGCTGCCGAATGAGGACATGCGTACTCGCGCGATCATCGATCAGATGAGTGCGGACGAAACACGCCACGGACACAATGCAATGCAGGCCGGCGGTGCGGAATTGCCCAGGCTGGCGCGCTCGCTGATGAAGCTCACGGCGAAGGTCATGACACGCACGGCCTACAGGATCTAGTTGCTCAATAATCAAAAACTTGCGGTGAAGCTGTAGACTGTATTAAAAGGCGCGCAAGAGAATTCACTGCATTTTGTCTGGTCACACGCATAAAACCCCAGGGGTGAGTATGGAAGAGGGCGCAAGGCCATTGAGCGACATACCGGCCATCAACCGGTTTCTGAGCTATTGCCGCATCCGCACGGTGCCTTCCAAGACGGTCGTCATCCACGCGGGTGATCTTCCCGACGTTCTGTACTACATCGTCAGCGGTTCGGTCGAAGTGATGATCGAAGACGAGGAAGGCAACGAGATGGTGCTCGCCTACCTCAACAAGGGTCAGTTCTTCGGTGAGATGGGCCTGTTCTACGAACAGCCCACGCGCAGCGCCTGGGTACGTACGCGCCAGCAGTGCGAACTCGCTGAAATGACCTATCCCCGCTTCCGCCAGCTCGCCGCCGAAAGCCCGGGCCTGGTGTTCGAACTCGCCACGCAGCTCGCCACCCGACTCGATCGCACCAACCGCAAGCTCGGCGATCTCGCATTCGTCGATGTCACCGGCCGCGTTGCTCACGCAATCATGGATCTGTGCAGCGAGCCCGATGCGATGACGCATCCGGAAGGCATGCAGATCAAGGTCAGCCGCCAGGAACTCTCGCGACTGGTGGGATGCTCGCGCGAAATGGCGGGCCGCGTGCTCAAGGTGCTGGAAGACCAGGGCCTGCTGCGCGCCACCGGCAAGACCATTGTGGTCTACGGCGCTCGCCCGAAGATGAAGACGAAGCCGCCGCTGGCTGCTGCCGCAGCCGCCGCGGGTCGTGGTCCGGTGACGAACAATCGCCGCGTCGATGATGAAGACGATGACGATTTCGATGACGACGACGAAGAATAAGATTCTCGCCTGAGCCCGGGATCGTCGAATCCCGGGCCTTGGCGGCTGCCAGTGACCGTTGTCAGCCCTGCCCCGCCTTCGCTATCTCCGCCCGCATCTCCGCAATCGTCGCCCGATAGTCCTTCGCGCCGAAGATCGCGGATCCCGCCACGAACGTATCCGCACCCGCCGCGGCGATCTCGCGGATGTTGTCGCCCTTCACGCCGCCGTCGATCTCCAGCCGGATCTCGCGACCGCTCGCGCGAATGCGCTCGCGAACTTCCTTGAGCTTCGTGAGTGCCGAAGGAATGAACTTCTGGCCGCCGAACCCCGGGTTCACGGACATGATCAGGATCATGTCGACCTTGTCCATCACGTGGTCGAGCCAGTTCAGCGGTGTGGCGGGATTGAAGACCAGCCCCGGCCGGCAGCCGTGTTCGCGAATCAATCCGAGCGTCCGGTCGACGTGATCGCTGGCCTCGGGGTGGAATGAAATCCACGTCGCTCCCGCCTTCGCGAAATCGGGAATGATGCGATCGACCGGCTTCACCATCAGATGCACATCGATCGGCGCGGTGATTCCGTACTTGCGCAACGCCTCGCATACGAGCGGCCCGATCGTGAGATTGGGGACGTAGTGATTGTCCATGACGTCGAAGTGGACGACATCGGCGCCTGCATCGAGCACCGCGCGCACTTCTTCACCGAGCCGCGCGAAGTCCGCAGACAGGATCGATGGAGCTATCCAGGGCGTAGACATGGGATCGACTCTCCTCTCACTTCATTCCGCGCGCGTCGCGCAGCACTTCGTAGGCTGCACGGATCTGGCGGGTCTTTTCCTCGGCCATCTTCATCATCGACTCCGGCAGGCCCTTCGCGTGCAGTTTGTCGGGATGATTCTGGTTCATGAGACGGCGATAGGCTTTTGTGACCTCCGAGTCCGAGGCGTTCGCCGCGACACCGAGCACTTCATAAGCCTGCGCAACCCGATCTGCGGCAGCGCGTGTGTCGTGCGCTTGATGTGCCGACTGCTGCATCCGCAGCAACGCTTCCATCTGCACGAGCTCGTACGCTGAGACATCGAGCGCCTCGCAAACCCGGCTCAGGACTTTTCGCGCAGCAGGATTCAGCCCACCGCCCCACAGGGCAGCCTGCAACTGGATCTGGACGAACATGCGGCAAAGGTCGGGGCGATTGCGACAGACGCGATACAGCTGCTGCAGGGCCGTCTCGAGCGGAAACTCGGGAGACTTGCCTTCGTTGAACAACTCGATGGCGAAGCGGATCTCGCGCTCGCCGAGCCTGAGCTCGTTCATCATGGCGCGGGCCGCGCGGATCTCTTCTTCCGAAACGCGTCCGTCGGCCTTCGCGACACGCCCCATGGCCTGGAAGGTCGCGCGAAAGAATGCCTCCTGCACGCCCAGCGCCGCTTCCCGAGGTCGCGCGCTGCGCAGCCTCGTTTCGGCTTCCACGTCGAACAAGTGCCCGATGAACGTGCCGAACAATGCACCGACCGGACCTGCGGCGAACACGCCCACCACAGCTCCCAATGCCTTGCCCTGCCACATCATTCGCTCGTCTGCCCTCGGGTTCGATCCCATGAATCTTGAAGCCATCCGGGGCCGCTGCGACAATCGCGGGCCCGCTGCAGGCACGGTCATGGTAGCAGCGGCCCGGTCGCCAGGACCGCGAATTTCTTACGGTACGTCCACGCGCAAGGCTTCCAGATGTCCGCGACAACCGCTTCCCCGCCATTGCTCCAGTCGAACCTCAAGAGCCTGAAGCGAATTCACCAGGGCAAGGTGCGGGATATCTACGCGGTCGACGATCAGCACATGCTCATCGTGACGACCGACCGCCTGAGCGCGTTCGACGTCGTGCTGCCGGATCCCATTCCCGGCAAAGGCAGCGTACTGACCCGCATCTCGCGTTTCTGGTTCGACAAAACGCGACACATCATCCCGAATCACCTGACGGATTTCCCCCTCGAGCGTGCCGTGCCGGATCCCGCCGAGCGTGCATTGATCGCCGATCGCAGCATGGTCGTCCGCAGGCTGAAGGCGCTGCCGATCGAAGCTGTCGTGCGCGGCTATCTCATCGGGTCGGGCTGGAAGGATTATCAGCAGACCGGCATCGTCTGCGGCATCACTTTGCCGCACGGACTGCGTCAGGCCGACAAGCTGCCGCAGGCGCTCTTCACACCATCGAGCAAAGCGCCGCAGGGACAGCACGACGAAAACATCAGCTACGAGAAAGTCGTCGCGACGGTAGGCAACGGGCTCGCCGAACAGATTCGCGCGAGCGCGCTCGCGCTTTATGGTTTCGCCGCCGAGCACGCGCTCAAGCGCGGCATCATCATGGCCGATACGAAGTTCGAGTTCGGTGTCGACGAAGCAGGCCATCTCACGCTGATCGACGAGGCGCTGACGCCCGACTCCTCGCGCTTCTGGCCCATGGACACGTATGCTCCCGGCAGCAGCCCGCCGAGCTTCGACAAGCAGTTCGTGCGCGACTACCTCGAAACGCTCGACTGGAACAAGCGCGCACCGGGCCCGTCGCTGCCGGCGCAGATCATCGCGAAGACCAGCGAAAAATATGCCGAGGCGCTACGCCGCCTGACGGAATGATTTCGAACGGCGGTGCGCGGGATCGCGGGCCGCCCGGGCTGATCATCGATGCGGTTCATGGCCGAAGAGGACTGCAAGTGACCGAAACAGGCTCGGTGAAATCGACTCCCGACCCGCGCGAACTCGCGCTCGTGGCGCCTTCCCGCCGTCTCAGGCACATGCCACGCACCGTGGCACTCGTGTATCTCACCGTCGGTGTTCTCTGGATTTTCCTGACCGATCGCCTCCTCGTGTGGATGCGCCTCGATCCTGATCTGATCCTGCGGCTGCAGACGTTCAAGGGCTGGCTGTTCGTCTTCGGCTCGGCCGTGATGATCTACCTGCTGCTGAAACAGTACGAACGCAGATCGCAGGTCTCGACGCACGCCCTGGTTCACTCGCAGAACGAAGTCCGGCGCATGAACGCCGAGCTCGAGCAACGCGTGGCCGCGCGGACCCTGCAGCTCGAATCAGCGAATCGTGAGCTCGAAGCGTTCGCATACGCCGTGTCGCATGACTTGCGGGCGCCGTTGCGGAGCATGTCGGGCTTCAGCCAGATCCTTCAGGAGACCGCCCCTGCGGGCCTCGATGAAAAATCGCTCGACTACCTGCGCCGGATTCGCGATGCCAGCCTGCGCATGTCGGCACTCATCGATGACCTGCTGAGCCTGTCCCGCATCAGCCGCAGCGAACTGGTGCCGCGCGCCGCGAGCCTGACCCAGATTGCGTCCGAAGCAGCGACAAACGTGCGCGATCGGTATCAGGGACGGCAAGTCGATCTGCGTATCCAGCCCGACATGGATGTTCACGGCGACACGCGCTTGCTCAGGATCGCGATGGAGAACCTGCTCGACAACGCATGGAAGTACACAGCGCATAGCCCGCATGCGCAGATCACCGTCGGCTCGCAGCCCGGCGAGCGTGGGCTCGTCTACTTCGTACGCGACAACGGTGTGGGTTTCGACATGGCATACTCGTCGAAACTCTTCGGCCCGTTTCAGCGGCTGCATCCCGACTCGCAATTTCCCGGCACCGGCATCGGTCTCGTGACCGTGCAGAGAATCATCGCACGGCACGGCGGGCGCATCTGGGCACAAGCGCACCCCGATCAGGGAGCGACCTTCTACTTCACGCTCGAATCGCAGTGATCGCTCTCACGACGGGCCGTGACTTCCCAGCTTGCCCGCTCCTGACCAGCGTGTCAGGCTGACACCATGATCAGCGCGCTCACCGCACGCCTCGAACAATGGCTTTTCGAGCCGCCGGACTCCGTCATCGGCAAGCCGATCTGGCAGCTCTCACGCGTCCTGCGTTACGCCTACGCGCTGATTCGCGACATCCTGCGCGACGAAATGATCACGCTGCGCGCGATGAGCCTCGTCTACACGACCCTGCTCTCGGTCGTGCCCCTCGTTGCACTGTCGTTCTCGGTGTTGAAGGGCCTGAATTTCCATCGCGAACTCGAACCGGTGCTCTACACCTTCCTGGAGCCCCTCGGCGACAAGGCCTATGACATCACCGACCAGGTAATGAAGTTCGTAGAGAACGTTCGCGGGGAAGTGCTCGGCTCGATCGGCCTGATCTTCCTGATCTACACCGTGATCTCGATGGTTCAGAAGATCGAGGAAAGCTTCAACTTCGTCTGGCGCGTCGACAAGCCACGCAGCTTCGGCCGCAGGTTCAGCGAGTACCTGAGCGTGATGGTGATCGGCCCCGCGGTGATCGTCGCCGCGGTCGGCTTGCTCAGCTCCATGGGCAAGAGCTCGATCGTGGCGACGCTGTCGCACTACCAGCCGTTCGACTGGATTCTCATCATGCTGGGCAGGGCGGCACCGTATGCACTCGTCATCGGCGCTTTCACGTTTGTGTATGGATTCATTCCGAACACGCGCGTGAAGCTGAGAGCGGCATTCATCGCAGGCGCGGTCAGCGGCCTGGCCTGGGTGGCGATGGGAGCGATCTTCGCCTCGTTCGTGCGATCCTCCGGCGGCACGATGGTCATCTACGCGAGCTTCGCCATCGTGATCCTCGCGCTGATCTGGATCTACGTGTCCTGGCTCATTCTGCTGCTCGGCGCACAGCTCGCGTTCTATATCCAGAATCCGCAGTACCTGCGACCCGGTCGCGGCGAGATCAAGCTGAGCTCGAGCGTTCGCGAACGCGTCGCTCTGTCGATCATGTATCTCATCGTGCAGGACTACGGCACACCCAAACCGCGCTGGACCACGAACAGTCTCGCGGAACACCTGGAACTACCCGGGGCTGCGCTGGGGCCTATCGTGAATGCACTGGAACAGAAGCAGTTGCTGGTCGTCGCTGAAGACGACACATGGTTGCCGGCGCGCGACCCCGCATGCATCAGTCTCTGCGACGTGATCGACGCGATCCGCTACGAAACGTCAGGGTCCCGGTTGAGCCGGATCCGCGATATCGCACCCGCTGTGCAAGCCGCTAAGCACGCGGAGGCCGCGCTGCGCGACAGCCTGAAGGACCGGACGGTGCGGGACCTGGTGACCGAGAGCGAGAGCGAGAAAGCGGGCAAGACAGCTTGATGATACGGAAGAATTCGCCGCTCTCGCGCCTCACTCTCCCGCGATCGTCATCCGCTCCACGAGGATCGATCCCGTTCTGACGCCGCCGCGCATGTCGACGTCGCTGCCGACTGCGACGATATTGCGGAGCATGTCCTTCAGATTGCCTGCGATGGTCAACTCGTGGACCGGATACGCGATCGCGCCGTTCTCGACCCAGAAGCCGGCCGCGCCGCGCGAATAGTCGCCTGTAACGCCGTTCACGCCCTGCCCCATCAGCTCCGTGACGACGAGCCCGCGATCCATCTTGCGGACCAGCGTCGCAAAATCGTCCGGGCCGTGGCTGACGATCAGGTTGTGCACGCCACCCGCGTTACCGGTGGTCTTGAGCCCAAGCTTTCGCGCTGAATAGGTACCGAGGATGTACCCGTCGAGTACTCCATTCGCGACCAGCTCACGATCGCGAGTCGTGCAACCTTCGCTGTCGAACGGTGCGCTGCCCAGCGCTTTCGGGATGTGCGGACGCTCGGAAATGTTCATCCAGTCCGGAAATACCTGCTGACCCGCTGCATCGAGCAGGAACGACGCACGACGATACTGACTGCCGCCGCGAACCGCGCCGAGGAAATGCCCGATTACCCCGCGCGCCAACTCCGGCACGTAGAGCACCGGTGCACTCGTCGTCGCAGGCTTGCGCGCATTGAGTCGGCGCAACGCGCGTTGCGCTGCTGTCTTGCCGATGTGGTCACCCTGCTCGAGGTCGCGCCAGTCGCGGACCGAGCTGTACCAGTAGTCGCGCTGCATTTCGTCCTTGTCCTGCGCGATGACCACGCAGCTCAGGCTGTGCAGCGTGCTCGGATAGCCGCCGACGAATCCCAGCGAATTGCCATAGACGCGCAATCCCTGGTGACTCGACAGGCTCGCGCCTTCGGAATTCGTGATGCGCTTGTCGAGAGTCAGCGCTGCCGCTTCGCACGCAACCGCCATGTCCCGCGCGGCATCGGGTTCGATGCTCCACGGGTGACTCAGATCGAGGTCCGGAATATTGCGGGCGATAGTGTCTGGATCGGGCAACCCGGCGCAGTCGTCTTCGGCAGTGAATCCCGCGATGCTGTAAGCCTTCGCGACCGTTTCGCGAATCGCGCGATCGCTCAGATCCGCGGTGCTTGCCGAACCCTTGCGCTTGCCGCGGTAGACGGTGACACCCATGCCGCGATCGCGCTGGTACTCGAGCGTTTCCACTTCCCCCAACCTGGCGGTCACTGACAGCCCGGTGTCGACGCTGACAGCAGCCTCGGACTCCGTAGCGCCAAGGCGGCCCGCCTCTTCGATGGCCAGGTGCACGAGTGATTCGAGGGCGCGCTGGTCCGGGCCCTGGCCGGAATTCTGGCCTGAGGATGCTATGGAAGTACGTTCGGACATGGGCCGATCTTATCAGGCGGGTGCTCGCGGCATCCCGACGCTTTTGCAATCCAGTGCGGCGAACTATTCTCCGCACCCATGACCGATCTAGACGACCAGGACGAGCCGCCCAGCAAGAGCCTGCGCAAGCGCCAGAGCGACGACCTCCAGGAATTGGGGGAAGCTCTGATCGACCTGCCCCAGAGCGAATTCGACGCGCTGCCACTGCCGGAGAACCTCCGCGATGCCGTGACGCTTGCTCGACGCATCACCGCGCATGGCGGTCTGTATCGGCAGAAGCAGTACATCGGCAAGCTGATGCGGAAAATCGATGCCGAACCGATTCGCGCGGCCATGCAGCTGCGGCGTGAGCGGGAGCGGGCCGGGACGATGCGTTTCCGGCGCGTCGAACAATGGCGCGACCGGATCGTCCGCGAAGGCCGCCCGGCCCTGGACCAGTTCGTGAAGGAAAGCGAACATCCGATCGACCCCGCCGCCCTGTCGGAACTGACCACCCTGGCGGATCAGGCGAACCGGGAGCACCGCGAAAAACTCCCGCCCCGCGCGTCTCGCGAGCTGTTCCGCAAGCTGCGAGAAGTAGATAGCAGGTAGCGGATAGCGGATAGCGGATAGCGGATGGTGACTGGGCGGAAGGAGGCTGGTCACTCTGTGGGTCCGGCTTTAGCCGGACGTCATGCGAAGCATCCTGCCGGACAACGTCCGGCATCCCGTGCGCCCCGGGGGACTGCCTCCTTGCCCCGAATCGCGCGCCCCTGACCATCCGCCATCCGCTATCCGCCATCCCCTTCTTGTACACTCCGCGCCCATGAACCCTCTCGTCGGCATCATCATGGGGTCCAAGTCGGACTGGGAAACGCTTCAGCCCGCGGCGGATACGCTGCGCAAGCTCGGCGTCACTTATGAAACGCGCGTGGTTTCCGCGCATCGCACTCCCGACCTGCTGTTCGAATACGCAAGCACGGCTCGCGATCGCGGTATCGAGGTCATCATCGCGGGTGCAGGCGGCGCCGCTCATCTGCCGGGCATGACCTCCTCCAAGACGACGCTCCCGGTGCTGGGTGTGCCCGTCCAATCGAAAGCCCTGAATGGCATGGATTCCCTGCTGTCGATCGTCCAGATGCCGGCGGGTATTCCCGTGGGCACGCTCGCGATCGGACAAGCCGGTGCGACGAATGCCGCGTTGCTCGCTGCCGCGATCCTGGCCAACAAGTACCCGCCGATCCAGCAGGCCCTCGACAAGTTCCGCCGCGATCAGACCGAAAGCGTCCTCGCTCACCCCGATCCCGCGGTCACGTCCAGCCAGTCATGAAGATCGGCATCATCGGCGCCGGCCAGCTCGGACGCATGCTGGCACTGGCAGGCTATCCGCTCGGTCAGCGGTTCGTGTTCCTCGACCAGAGCGAAGATGCACCTGGCGCCCAGGTGGGACGCATCCTTCAGGGTGCTTTCGATGATCCGGTGCAGCTCGCGCGGCTCGCGGAAGAAGTGGACATCATCACGTTCGACGTGGAGAACGTCCCGGTCGATGCGGTACGCGAGATCGCACGGAAACGTCCCTTCCTGCCTCCTGTCGATGCGCTCGGTGCTTCGCAGGACCGCCTGCACGAGAAGACCCTCTTCGGGAAGCTGAAGATCCCGACACCGCAGTTCGCAGCAGTCGACAGCCTCGACGATCTTCGCGCCGCCGCGAAGCGCATCGGCATTCCCGGCGTACTGAAGACGCGTCGACTGGGGTATGACGGCCGCGGCCAGTACTTCCTGCGCGAAGACGCCGACATCGAAAAGGCCTGGACAGCACTGGGCACCGTCCCGCTGATCTATGAAGGCTTCGTCGACTTCAGTCGCGAAGTCTCGATCATCGGCGTGCGCAGCACGAAGGGCGAAATGCGTTGCTATCCCCTTTCCGCGAACACCCACTCCGCCGGCATCCTGCGATACACGACGGCTCCGTACACCAACGCCTCGTTGCAGAAGCAGGCCCAGACGTATCTGAAACGGCTGCTGAAGCACTTCGACTACGCGGGGGTACTCACCATCGAGTTCTTCGTGCGCCGTGGGAAGCTCATCGCCAACGAAATGGCGCCCCGCGTGCACAACTCCGGGCACTGGACGATCGAAGGCGCGCAGACGAGCCAGTTCGAGAACCACGTTCGCGCCATCCTCGGGCTGCCCCTGGGCAGCACCGAACCCATCGGCCATTCGGCCATGCTCAATTTCATCGGCACGATGCCCGACATCGCCAGCGTGCTGACGGTGCCCGGCGTGCACTTCCATGGTTATGGCAAGGAGCCGCGCCCCAACCGCAAGATCGGCCATTGCACCGTGACGGCGACCTCCGCCGCCGCCCGCGACCGTGCATTGCGTTCCCTGATGAAACTTAAGACCAGTTGAACGCGTATAGACGAGCCCCATAGTGTGCGGACCATTGGTCCGAGGACCATCGGCGCGGCGGGCCGGCAACGTGACACAGATCCCATCCGGACGCGGCTTTCGGGCCGTTTTTTGTATCGCGCAACCGATGCCCGTACACTGCCGGACGCCTGCGGTCCGGGCCAAGGCACCGGCGCCAGCAACCCCCGACAGCAGTCATTGAAACCCGCCCGCGAGACGCATGTACCTCGAATTGTTCAAGCTGCATGAATTGCCGTTCCGGCTGACACCGGATCCGCAGTTCCTGTACCTGTCGAAGCATCACGCCCGCGCCAAGGCGTACATGGAATCGACCATCTGGTTCACCGACGGCTTCGTCGTGATCACCGGAGAGATCGGCGCCGGCAAGACGACGCTCATCGAGACCTTCCTCAAGGAGCTCGAGAAAGACGTGGTCGTCGCGCAGATCAACCAGACGCAGGTCTCGGCGCTCGAATTCCTGCAGAGCGTGCTGGTCCAGTTCGGCTTCCAGCCGTTCAAGATGAAGAAGGCCGAGCTGCTCTCGACGCTGAACGATTTCCTCGTCGAACAGTACTCCAACGGCCGTCGCGTCCTGCTCATCGTCGATGAGGCGCAGAATCTCTCCAACAAGGTGCTGGAGGAAATCCGCCTGCTCTCGGGCATCGAGACGACGAAGGAGAAGGTGCTGCGCATCATCCTCGCCGGCCAGCCCGAACTGAACGACAAGCTGAATTCGCAGGGCCTCGTGCAGCTCGCGCAGCGTATCCGCCTGCGCTTCCATCTCACGCCGCTGTCGAAGAACGATACCGCCGCCTACATCCAGCACCGTCTCGAAGTGGCCGGCTCACAGGGCCGCGAAATTTTCGAGGCGGACACCTACCCGCTCATCTATCGCTACACCGGCGGCATTCCGCGCCTGGTGAACACGCTGTGCGACACGTCGATGATGGCGGCATATGGACAGGATCGCGATGTCGTGAAAGTCGAGGACGTGCGATCGGCGATCGATGAGATGCAGTGGATCGAGTACGCGGAGCGCTCGGTGAAACTGCACGTGCTCGGCACTGCCGCTCCTGCCCTGCCGCTCGATGCAACGGGCGAACGCCGCATCGTGCTCGGCCGGATCCTGGTCGGCGTCAACGGCGCCACCGTGGCCGAACGGGAACTGACGGTCGGCCGGTTCATCATCGGCCGCACGAGCGACAACGATCTGCAGATCGACAGCAAGTTCATCAGCCGGCATCACGCGCAGATCATCACGACGCAACAGACCTGCGTTCTCGAGGACCTGAACAGCACCAACGGCATCCACGTGCGTTCGAAGCGCGTGCGCCGACGCATCCTCAACGACGGCGATGTGGTGCAGATCGGCCAGCACGAGATCATGTACTTCGACGAGCGTCTCTCACGCACCCGCGTCATCCCGGACACAGAAGACGATGCCGTCCCGATGGTGCGCAGCGCCTCTCCGGCCAGCCGGCCGGTGCAATCAGTCGCGGAAGAAGAAGACGAATAGACCGGACATCGTCCGGTTGAAGATGCTTCGCATCACGTCCGGCTAAAGCCGGACGCACAGCGGACGCCCGCTTGCGCGGGAATGACGGCTCAGCGGCTCGTTCTTACCAACCGCCAACCGCTAACCGCTTCTCCTAGTCATCCAGCGACTTGCTGTTGTATTCGGCCTGCGTGGTCCGGTAGTCCTTCCGGCGCAGCCACAGGACGATCCCCGCCAGCAGGCTCAGCGAGCCTACGACCAGGAGGACCCCGGGCAGGGTTTCAACGTTGATCAGCCATGCCGCGCTCAGCAGGATGAGCCCCAACAGCATGTAGATGTAGGGCAGGAGCTCGTAGAGGGGGCGTGCGATCCACATGGTTCCCGGGGTTCTCGCTGCGATGGCGCTGCCATCCTAGCAGCGGCATGCTCGCTGGCGCCATCCGGGAGCCGCGGTTACTCGGTCGCGGTACCGCCGACGGTCAGGCCGTCGATACGCAGGGTCGGCTGGCCCACGCCGACCGGCACATCCTGGCCTTCCTTGCCGCAGGTGCCGACGCCCTCGTCCAGCTTGAGGTCGTTGCCGACCATGGACACGCGGCGCAGCACATCGGGACCATTGCCGATCAGCGTCGCGCCTCGCACGGGGCGGCCCAGCTTGCCGTCCTCGATCAGGTAGGCCTCGCTGGCCGAAAACACGAATTTGCCGGAAGTGATGTCCACCTGGCCGCCACCGAAGTTGTGGCAGTACAGCCCCTTCTTCACGGAGCTGATGATCTCCTGTGGATCGTGCGAACCGGCGAGCATGTAGGTGTTGGTCATGCGCGGCAGAGTCATGTGAGCGAACGATTCCCGGCGGCCGTTGCCGGTCGGGCTCACCCCCATCAACCGTGCGTTGAGCTTGTCCTGCAGGTAGCCCCGCAGCACACCGTTCTCGATGAGTGTCGTGCACTGGGTCGGCGTGCCCTCGTCGTCGATATTGAGCGAGCCGCGGCGTGAGCCGAGCGTCCCGTCGTCGACGACGGTGCAATGCTCGGAAGCCACCTGCTCGCCGATGCGCCCCGAGAACGCCGACGTGCCCTTCCGATTGAAGTCACCCTCCAGGCCATGGCCGATCGCCTCATGCAGCAGGATGCCGGGCCAGCCCGGCCCGAGCACGACAGTCATCGAACCAGCAGGCGCTGGTGCGGCTTCCAGGTTCACGATGCCGCCGCGTACTGCCTCGCGCACCAGTTCCTTCCAGCGATCGTTCTCGAGGAACCGGCGGAATCCGTAGCGGCCTCCCGTGCCTGCGTAGCCCTGCTCGCGACGCCCGTTCTGCTCCAGGATCACAGAGACATTCATGCGCACGAGCGGGCGAACGTCCGCGGCAACGGTGCCGTCGCTAGCCATCACCAGTACGATCTCGTGCGAGCCCGACAGACTCGCCATTACCTGCTTCACGCGCGGATCGATACGGCGCGCCTCGATGTCGATCTGCTCGAGCAATCGCACCTTCTCAGGATCACTCAGCCCTTCGATCGGATCGTCAGGGAGATAGAGGCTGTGCCCTGCGCGCGCATGCCAGGCCTGCAAGCCAGTGCTGCTGCCACTGCGAGCGATCGCTCGCGCCGCCTGCGACGCTTCCGTCAGCGCAGGAAGCAGGATCTCGTCCGAATACGCGAAACCTGTCTTCTCGCCGGCGAGCGCGCGCACGCCCACGCCTTGCTCGATGCTGTGCGCACCGTCTTTCACGATGCCGTCCTCGAGCGACCACGATTCGTCGCGGCTCAGCTGGAAATAGAGATCCGCGTAATCGACGCTGTACCCCATCACACTGCCGAGCACATTCGCGATGCGCTGATCGTCGAGTCCCGACGGCGCGAGAATCGCCCGACGCGCGAGATCGATGGGCTGGGCCACGGGGGCCTTGGGAAGATCGAGATGCAGCTTGTTCGGCGCGACTGTGGACATGGATGGCTGGGGACTGCTCAGGTTGCGGAGTTAGAGACTGCCGATCGCAAAGCGCCGATGGCTCAGGGCCGGAAAACGCCCGCGCAGCTCCTGTTGCACTGTGTGGTCGATTTCGGCGACTGCAAGTCCGGGGCCGGCGGCTGACACGCGACTCAGCACATGCCCCCAGGGATCGACGATCATCGAATCCCCATAGGTTTCCCGGCCATTCTCATGCATGCCGCCCTGCGCGGGCGCCAGCACGTAGCACAGATTCTCGACCGCCCGCGCTCGCAGCAGCACTTCCCAATGCGCCTTCCCCGTCGGCGCCGTGAAGGCCGAAGGCAGGCTGAGCACTTCGGCGCCCTGGGATTGCATCAGGCGAAAGAGCTCCGGAAAGCGGATGTCGTAGCAGACAGCCATGCCGAGGCGGCCGATGGGCGTCGGAAAGACCGTCGGAGACTGCCCGGCGGCGATCGTCGCGGATTCCCGGTAACGCTCTTCGCGACCCGGAATGTCGACGTCGAAGAGATGGATCTTGTCGTAGCGCGTGACGCAGCGTCCTTCGTCGTCGAACAGCAGCGAGGCAGCAGCGACCTTCTGCGGCTGAGTCGAAACGCGGATGGGCATCGTGCCGCCGACGATCCAGAGCTTCAGCTCGCGCGCGCAGTGACCGAGGAACGATTGGATCGGGCCTTCACCGAAGTCCTCCGACACCTGCAGCTTGTCGGTTTCCTTGCGACCCATGATCGCGAAATTTTCCGGCAGCGCCGCAAAAACCGCTCCTTCCGCACGCGCCCGCTCCAGCAGCTGACGGACGGCGGCTAGGTTGGCGGCGACATCGGGACCCGATGTCAGCTGAATGACGGCGGCAAGTGACATGTGTGACGAAGTATCGACACCTTAGGGAGAACTCTCTTTAGTCGCGGCAGCGGCTTCCTTGATTTCCGCCGCATCGACGCGCTCGACGACCGGATTGTCCCACGGACCGGTGATCCGGTAGTAACCCCGGGTGATTCCCTTCAGCGGCTCCTTGAAAACCTGGGAGAACAGCAGCAGCGCGGCGCCTACAGCGGGACCGCCGGCAAGGGCACCCGCGACTGGCAGCGACGCACCGAGATTGCCGGTGACAACCGCAGTCTGATCGTAATCGCGTGCCCCCAGTCCTGTACGCCCCGCAATACCGATCTCGGCTGCGGGCCCGCGCAACAGCAAGTTGCTCGTGTACGCATTGCCATCGCGCAATTCGAAATCGCCGTGCACTTCATCGAAACTCAGACCCTTGTCCGTGAGGTCGCTGAAATCCAGCGCGAGTCGACGAGGCAATGCGCCGACGCTGAAGAGACCAAGCACGCGACCCGCACCCGGCTGCACCGTGAGCAGCTGTCCGCTCTCGGCCGCAACAGTGACCTTGCCCGAAGCGCGGGTCGGAAAGTCGCTGTCGAATCCGCCGGGCCACGAAAGCTTCGCGGTGATCTCACCATGCTTCGCTTCCATGAAGGGCGAATAGTTCAGCGCGCGCAGCGTCGTGGCGACATCGGTACTCGCGACAGTCGCGCTCATCTCCGAACGCTCGCCGTCCGGGGTGACGAGCCACTGCGCTTGTGCGTCGGCACGCACCGCCTCATGCACGATCGTAAGTGAATCGACACGAATGCCATTGGGCACCCGGGACGCGCGCAGGTCGACCGTACCGATGGAGTGATCCTGGAAGCGGAAGTCCTCGACGAGCGCCTGGACATTCGGCCAGGTGCGCGGATCGCGCCCGCCGGGCTTGTCTCCAGGTTTTTTCTCGACGCGATCGATGACGAGATGGTCCAGCCGCACGCGCAGGGGCTGCGGGCCGGTGAAATCCTCGGGAATCGTCAGCTCGCCTTCAGCGCTCGGACCGGCGACATCGATCTGCCAGCCGCGATCCGTGGCACGCAACATTCCGCGCACATCCGCGAACTCGTAGCCAAACACCTGCAGATTGCCGAGCTTCAGGCTCGCCGTCTTCAGGTAGTCCGACAGGCGCGAATTGCCTTGCCCGTCGCCCTTGAGGTCGAACCAGTCATCGAGCACGAGACGGTCGAGACTGCCTTCGATTCTGAAACCCGGATGCCCGGGAAGCGCCGCGGCGACAGCATCCGTTCGCACGCCGCCTCGATCGAGCCGCCAGCCGCTGCCTCCTTCCTGGAAACGAATCAAGCCGCGCAGGTCCCCCAGACCGGCGCGAGCGACGATCTCCTGTTCGCCATCGAACTCCAGTTCGAGTCGCAGCGGCCGCCTCTCTGCGGGTTCCTTGCCAACCGGGTAGGGCAATGCGATGCCGAGCCCTTCGAGATTCGACTCGACCCGGTACTTTCGCGGCTGGCCGCGTTGCCCGGCGGCCTCGGGCGCGGTTTCCCAGCGCATTGCGAACTGCCAGTCCGTCTCGCCGCTGAGCTTCGCGCTCGCAGGCAGCTTCAGCAGGGGCGTCAATCTCGATGCCGTGGCACGCCCCGAAGCCGTCACCTGCGCAGCCTGCGTCGCTGATTCGACGGGCTCGACGGCGACTTCGATCGGACCGCCCAGCCACTGGCCCCTCAGCTTTGCGACCTCCGGAAGACTCTGCCGTACGGTGAGGAAGCCATTCAGCCCTGTCACTGGCGCATCGATGCCGTCGGCGACAACGGTCGCTTCCTTCACATGCGTCGTCACCTCGATGCGTCTGCTCTTGATGCGTTTGAGCGGCAGCAGCAGATCGACGTCGCTGGCGGCTTCGCCCTGCCCTCGCAGCCGCTGGAACTGATCGCCGAGCGCATCGCTGATCGGGCTCGTCTGCAGCAGCACCAGCGCGTCGCCGAGATCTCCCGCGGCGTGCGCTTTGATCGCAAGCTCAGCGAGCTTGAAATCCCGGAATCCGCCGCCGACCTGCGAAATCTTCAACCCATGAACCATGCCCGTGCCGCCGAGGATGCGCAGACCCTCGTTCTTGAACTCGAACGCCAGCGCGAGCTCTTCCGCCGGTGACCAGCCTTCCTGGTACAGCAATGTGCCTTGCTCGATCCGTCCGCGCGCAATGAACACACCCTCGCCATTGCGGAATGGGAGCGCCCGGGTCGGGCCGTTGAAGATGACTTCGGCATCGCGCACATGTCCCTCGACAAAAGCGTGATCCAGCCAACCCAGCGTCTTCGGCGAAAGCTTGTTCGCCGGCATGTATTTCGGCGCTGCCTTCGCGACCAGGTTGTCGCCAGTGGCGTCGAGCTCGAGGATCGGCGATGAGCCGTCGATCGGCACGGTCACGGCCACTTTGCCCTGACCGTTGCCGTCGACGGTCGTGACACGCAAGTCGTTACTCGCGATGCGCCATCCCTGCGCAGCGCGCTGCCAGCCGATTTCGCCGACGACCGTCTGCGCGGCCAGCGGCTCGCGAAACATTCGCGGCAGATCGAAACTCACGTCGGCGGATTTGATCTGCGCGACGCCGCTCGCGTCCGTGCCATCGATACGCGCAGTGATGTTCCTCACGCCTGGCGAATTGAGAATCGGCTGCACGCCGGCGTTGCTGATCTCGGCTTTGATCGAATAGCGCGGCGTCGCGCCCGCCTCGGGCCGAGCTGCGCTCAACGCTAGATTCTCGATCGTGCCGCGTGCCTTCAGGGCCCGGAGCTTCGCGGCTGCGTCGCTCTCGGGCAGATAGGCCAGCAGCGGCCAGAGATTTTCGAGCACGATCCGGTCGGCGGATATGTCGACGGTGAAACCGCCGTTCTCCGCCTGCGACCACTTGGCCTGGATACTCTTCGATCGCCACGGCGAGCCCTTGCGCGAGACATCGAGATCGCTGACCGCTACCTGCCAGCGGTTGTCGCGATGAGTGGCTCGCAGATCGAGCGACAGCTTGTCGAAGCTGATGAGCTCCGCCGCCTGCTGTTGTACGTGCGGCGCCTCCGTGTCCGCGACAATGGGCTCCTCTTCGACCAGCGGCTCTTCGACGGTGGACTCGTCGGAATCATCGTCATCGTCCGCCGGAGGAACCAGTGGCGCCGGCCCGGGCAGCGGCGTGATCCATTCGGGCGCCGCCGCACTGATCCGATCGAAGTCGATCTTCGCCGTGAACTGCGCGGGCTCGCGCCCCTTGAACGAAGCGCTGAGCTCGATCGAACCGTGTCCGGCCTCGGGGGCGAGCCACTGGTTCGGCAGTACATCCGCCCAGCCGGCGAGATCGAGACCGTGTCCCTCGACGACGAAGCTGGAGACGAGCGTGTCCACCTCCTCGAGCGGTCCGATGATGTGCGCGCCGAACTCCAGCGTCTGGCCCAGCGCCTTCGGCAGCGACGCGTTCCCTCTCAGCTCGAGCAATTCGTTCTGGCGATCGAGACGGAAACTGATGCCCGAAGCCGACCACGGACCACGCCCCGTGATCTCGTCGCGAAAACTGATGACCGCGTTGCGCACGCGGAACTGTCCGACGGGCAACGATTCGACCGCGATCGGCTGCGTGTCCTCGCGGTCCGGCAATGCACTCTGACCGACGATCTGAATGCGTCCCTCACGCGTACGGATCAGGCCGATCTCGGGCGAATCGAGCGTGAAGCGCCCGGCCGTGAGCCGGCGAGTCGAGATCGAAGTCCAGAGATCGAAACCAACACTGCCCCGCTGCGCCGTAGCCAGCACGCGCGAACGATCCGGCGTCCTCACGATCGCATCGTCGAACACGAGCTCCGGCCCATACAGCCGCAGCCGTGCACTGATGCGACTGAACTCGATCGCCAGCCCCGTCTTGTCGTTCAGCCACGTCTGCAACTGAACGCGATACCCGGGCACCCGCGTCACCGCGACCTGGAAGGCCACGACGAACAGTCCCATGAGCACGACGAGCACAGCCAGAACGAGGAGGCTGGTTCGGAGGGGCTTGGGGAGCTTCAGGGACATCATGACTGGGGCGCGGAAGCTATGAGCTGTGAGCAACGAGCCAGAAATGGATCAGGAATGGATGTGCTTGCATCTCTCTGGCTCACAGCTCATGGCTCGCCGCTCGCAGCCCTCTCACATCAAAACCACGTCGTACTGATCCTGCTGATACAACGCTTCCGTCTGCAGTCGAATCGGCTTGCCGGTGTGAACTTCCAGCTCCGCGAGCGCCGCCGACTCCTCGTCGAGGAGCCGCTCGATGACGTCCTGGTGCGCCAGCACCATGAGCTCCTGGAACTGGAACTGTCGCGACTGTCGCAGAATTTCCCGAAAGATTTCGTAACAAACTGTTTCCGTCGTCTTCACGAAGCCGCGGCCCTCGCAGGTAGGACACGACGAACACAGCATGTGTTCCAGGCTTTCGCGGGTCCGCTTGCGTGTCATCTCGACGAGGCCCAGCGGCGACACCGACGAGATGTGATTCTTCGCGTGGTCGCCGACCAACGCTTTCTCGAGCGCCTGGAGCACCTGCCGGCGATGCTCCTCTTCTTCCATGTCGATGAAGTCGACGATGATGATGCCGCCGAGATTGCGCAGCCGCAGCTGACGCGCGATGGCGACGGCAGCTTCCAGGTTCGTGCGGAAAATCGTCTCTTCGAGCGTGCGGTGTCCGACATAGGCGCCGGTGTTGACGTCGATCGTCGTCATCGCCTCGGTCTGGTCGAACATCAGGTACCCGCCCGACTTGAGCGGTACCTTGCGATCGAGCGACTTCCGGATTTCGTCCTCGATGCCGTACAGATCGAAGATCGGCCGGTCGCCGTCGTACAGCTCGATCCGGTCGGTCATGTCGGGCATGAACGTACGCGCGAACTCACGCATGCGCTGGAACGTGTCCTCGTGATCGACGCTGACCTTGTCGACACCGCTCGAAACGACGTCGCGCAGCACGCGGACAGCGAGCGGCAGATCTTCATGGACCAGGTTGCCGGGACGCGTCATCGCGGCCTTCTCGCACAGCACCGTCCACAGCTTCTGCAGGAACAGCATGTCGGCACGAAGCGCCTCGGGGCTTGCACCTTCCGCCGCGGTCCGAACGATGTACCCGCCCGCCTCGTTGTCCTGCACGAACATCGATGCCGCTTCGCGCAGGCGATGACGCTCCGCCTCATCTTCGATGCGAGCCGAGATGCCGATGCCGCGGCCCTTCGGCATGTAGACGAGGTAGCGCGAGGGAATCGTGATGAAGGTCGTAAGACGCGCGCCCTTCGTACCGAGCGGATCCTTCAGCACCTGCACGAGGATCTCGCCACCCTCGGTGACGAGTTGCTGGATCTGCTGCGTCGCGCCCTGCTCTACCGGTTCATCCGGCTGTCCGTTCTCGCCGACCGCGGGATGGACGATGTCGGAGGCGTGGAGAAACGCAGTGCGTTCGAGCCCGATGTCGATGAAGGCTGCCTGCATGCCCGGCAGCACTCGCGAAACGCGTCCCTTGTAGATATTGCTGATGAGCCCGCGGCGATTGGAACGCTCGATGAAGATTTCCTGCAGCACGCCCTCTTCGACGAGGGCCGCGCGGACTTCGCGGGGACTGACATTGATGAGGATCTCCGCCGTCATGCGCGCACCTGCTCGTGTGCGGCGGCGCGCACCGTCCATCCTTTCGTTCGCAAGAGTTCTCCCGTCTCGAACAATGGCAATCCCACGATCCCGGAGTAGCTCCCCGAGATGCGCTCGATGAACAACGCCGCAAAGCCCTGAATGCCGTAAGCACCCGCCTTGTCCCGCGGTTCCCCGGTATCCCAGTAGGCGGCTATTTCGTCATCGTGCAGTTCGCGCATGCTGACGTCGCTCACGCTCACCCGCGACTCGCACCCGAGCGAATCGCGAACCGCGATCGCCGTGTAGACCTGATGTGTTTGAGCCGAGAGGCGGCGCAGCATGCGCAACGCGTCCTCGCGGTCACGCGGCTTGCCCAGCACGTCGTTGCCAAGGGCCACTGTCGTATCGGAACCCAGCACCGGTGCGCGCTCCCCTTCGGAAAGCCGGGACCAGAGCGTTTCTGCCTTCGCCATGGCCAGTCGCTGGACGTAGGGCAGCGGCAGTTCGCCCTCGTGCCGGGACTCGTCGATATCCACCGGCCGAACGCGGTGGGCAACGCCGATCTGCTTCAGTAGTGCACTGCGGCGTGGCGAGGCGGAGGCCAGCCAGATCAATGGGTTGGACAAGCTTGTCATCCGCGGAAGGATACAGGCCCTAAGCCTTCGATCAATGTCGATTGTTGGATTTTTCCCTGCCGGGAATTAATCGCTACTGAACCTGGAGCGGAAGTAACGCCCCGAGCGGCGACGGGCAGTCAGAACTGCTGATGACGGGCGAACATCTGGGCGTCTCCCAGGCCCGAAAAAACGAGAACCACGCTCGTCACGGCGCTCGCTGCCGCCAACGCTTCGCGCACGGCAACCGAAGCGACCGAGGCCGCCTTGTCCTTGGGATATCCGTAGGCGCCGGTAGAGATTGCAGGGAATGCGATGCTTCGCAGCGCCAGGGAATCGGCAATCTCGATTGACCGCAGGTAGCACGACGCCAGCAGTCGCTCGGGCTGCGGATTCTGTTCCCAGATGGGACCCACGGTATGGATCACATAGTCGGCAGGCAGCTCGCCCGCAGTGGTGGCCACTGCCTCTCCGGTGGGCAATCCCTTCGGGTACTGCTGCCGACGGATCTCCCGGCAAGCCTCCAGGATCGCAGGGCCGCCGGCGCGATGAATCGCCCCATCGACGCCGCCCCCGCCGAGCAGCGTGGCATTGGCTGCGTTCACGATCGCACCCACTTTCAGTTGCGTGATGTCGCCCACCTGGACGACGACGCGGCCTTCCATGAATTCGGTGCGCATGAGAGGTCCCCGTCAGTCGATCTCACCCGTGGCCCAGCGGGCGGCCCTCGCCGGCTCGTCGAACAACTCCATCTCGATGACGTCGCGCACTTCATCGCTGATCAGGATGGTGATGTGCACCACGGCAACGAGCGTTCCCGGCTTCACGACGGCAGCCCAGCGCCGCTTCTTCGAACCCGCCACGTGCACGACGAAATCGCGATATCGCTGGATCTCGGAGTAGTCCCAGTTTCCGTGGGACTCGCGCAGGTCCGCCACCGCATTCATTCCGGGCCGAAAAGCCGGATCGCTGCCCGCACGCGTGATCAGATCGATGAGACCGTCGACGGTCAGCTCACCCCAGACGTGCATCTTGACCAGATTCTCTGCCGGATGAATCGAATAGCTCGATTCCATAGACTCCCGCGCCTTGCTGTGACGCCGTTATCATAGCCGGTACCACCTCGCGGCCGGCTCAGGCGATCGTGGGGGAATTCCTGAAAATCCTGCCGCTGAAGCATCGGGCAGCACGTGCATCCGTGACACACTCCGCTTGCGCCCCCCGCATGCCCTGCGTACGTTGTCGGGGCTTGGGGGAAGTGGAAGAAAGAAGGTCCAGAGGGACTCCAGCCGTCACAGAGCGATGCGCGAAACCGATAAGTCCGCCCAGTCGGGCCGGGTGAAGGCACAGCCTTCTTTTCCGGCCATTGCCGGTTACCGCTTCCTGCAGACGATCGCCCGTTCGCTGAAGTCCGAGATCCACGTCGCGTGGTCCGAGGAGCTCGGCCACAACGTCGCTGTGAAGGTTCTGCGTACCGGGCCGCTTTCCTCCGCCGAGGCCGGCGAAGAGGAACGCTTCGAACGCGAGCGCGAGCTGCTGACGCGCATCAAGCATCCCGCGATCGTCGACATCTACGACTGGGGCCACGGCGAAGACTTCCGCTACATCGTCACCGAGTACTTCGCGAGCGGCAGCCTCGAGCTGCGCATCCGCAATCTCATGACGATGAAGGACAGCGTCGACATTTTCCTGCAGATCGCCGGCGCATTGGTTGCGGTGCACGCCGCCGGCCTCGCCCACCGCGATCTCAAACCCGCCAACGTGATGATGCGACCGGACGGCCGCATCGTGCTGATCGATTTCGGCCTCGCCAAACACGTCGAGGCAGCTACCCAGCTCACGAGCGCCGGCGAAGTCCGTGGCTCGCCCTACTACATCAGTCCCGAACAAGCCGAAGGCGCACCCGTCGACCAGCGCAGCGATCTCTACAGCCTCGGCGTGATCTTCTACGAAATGCTCACCGGCAAACGCCCCTTCCGCGGCAGCACGGTGATCGCGATCATCCAGTCGCACCGCAACGATCCCATTCCGGTCCTGCCGGACGAACTGGCGCGCTTCCAGCCGCTCATCGACGGATTGCTGGCGAAGAATCCAGCGGAACGGTTCCCGTCAGTGGCGACGGCGGTGGCGGAGCTGGCGAAGATGAAGGTGTGAAGAAGGCTGCGCGCTACGCGCGATGATACGGATGCCCCTTCACGATCATCACCGCCCTGTACAACGCTTCCGCCACCATCACTCTTGCGAGCGCATGCGGAAGTGTCAGTGCAGATAACGACCAGCGGAAATCCGCATCAGCGTCGAGCTCGGGTGCAATGCCGTCCGGGCCACCGATCAGAAATGCAACGTCCCGGCCGTCCTGGGCGCGGGCTTGCAGGAATTTCGCGAGCTGTTCGCTCGTCATGGACTTGCCGGTGACTTGCAGCGCGACTATGTAGGCGCGCGGTGGCAATGCTGCGCGCATCCGCTCACCTTCCTTCGCGATGGCTTGCACCGGATTGCCGCCGCTGCGCTGCCCGAGCGGGATTTCCTTCAGCTCGAGCCGATAGTCGGACGTGAACCGGCCCGCGTAATCGGCGAACCCTTCGTTGACCCAGCCCGGGAGCTTCGTCCCGGCGGCGATGAGGCGGAGGAGCATTGGATGGTAACGAGTGACCGATGACGCGTGACGAGCGTGAAAATGACGGTGTGCCCGTCACCCGTCACTCGCACTCGTCACCCTCTCTTACTCGCCCACCGCCGCGTCGCGACGCGCCGCGCTCACATCCCACAGGTTCTCCAATCGATACAGCTCGCGTACGCGAGGCAGCATGATGTGGACGATCACATCCTGGAGATCGACCAGCACCCACTCGCCGTCGCGCTGGCCTTCGACACCCATCGGACGAAAGCCGGCTTTCTTCGCGTACTCGATGACGCGATCGGCGATCGAACGGACGTGACGATCCGAAGTGCCGGACGCAATGACGAGCGTATCGGCGATATCGGTCAGCTTGCGGACATCCAGGACCTTCACCTGCACCGCCTTCATGTCATCGAGAGCAGCCTCGATGACTTTCACCACCGGAGCGGCGGCAAAGGTCGGTTTCGGGGACTTCGCAGGCGATTTCGCCGGGGCCGCCTTGGCCGCAGGACGCTTTGCGCCCGTGTCCCTGACCGCGCGGATCGGCGCCTTCTTCTTCACGGAGGCTTTGACTGCCACGCCCGCTTTCGGCCGCTTCGTTGCGTGCTTGCCGGCGGACTTGCCCGCGGATGCGGACTTCGAAACTCCTGGACGACGTGAAGTGCTTGCGCGCTTTTCGGCCATGCTCACCTCTTGGGTCGATAACACCCGGTTTGCCCAATATACGCCCGCACTGCGTCGGGCATCAGATAGCGGGGATCGCGCCCCGCCGCAATCGACTTGCGGACTTCGGTCGAAGAAATTTCCAGCTGCGTCACCGCGTGGATGTAGATGCAGCCCGCCTTCGACTCGTGCAGATCGTTGATCCTTCCCGTGCCGCGATCGACGAGCAACTCGCCCAGCGGCCCCATGCTCGGCGCACGCCAGCCCGGCCGATGCGCAACCACCAGGTGCGCGAGTTCCAGCAACTCACGCCACTGATGCCACTTCGGCAGCCCGAGGAACGCATCCATACCGACGATCAGGCAGAGCGAGCGTTCCGGAAAATCCGCGCGCAGCGTCCGCATCGTATCGACGGAATACGACAGTCCTTCGCGACGGATCTCGCGATCGTCGACGACGAAACCCGCCTGGCCTTCGGTCGCCGCGCGCACCATCGCGAGCCGCTCCTCCGAGGAAGCGACCGTCATTTCCCGGTGTGGCGGATTGCCGGCCGGCATAAAACGCATTTCCGTCAGACGCAACGCCTGCAGAAGCTCGAACGCCGTGCGCAGGTGTCCGAAATGAATCGGGTCGAACGTGCCGCCGAAGATGCCGATGGGATTCATTAGGAGAAGCGGTTGGCGGTTGGCGGTTGGCGGTTGGCGGTTAGTAAGAATTGGGGAGGCAGAAGCGCGCTGATCACCCGCTTCGACTGCCCGCAACCATTCGCCATTCGCAGTTTTCATGCGGCCTTCGAGCGCGACAGGGGTACGCCGGAGAAGCGCGCGACGAGGCCTTCCATCTCGACCCACGGATCGGTGCGCAGTACGCCTTTGATCGCGCGATCGACGCGCGAGGCATCCTGCAGCAGGCCGCGGACCGCTGAGGGTTTGAGTCGGTTGAGCGCGTCGCGCATCGCGGTCTGCCGGGGTCGCCAGACGTAAATCGCATTCATGGCGCTGTCGGCGCTCTGGCCGTTGCGCATCAGATGCTGGGCGCGGGCAATCCACTGCAGATCCTTGTTCACGGCCCACAGGACGAGGACGGGGTCGATGCCTTCGCCGCGCAGCCCTTCGAGGACTCGCAGCGCCCTGGACGTTTTGCCGCGCATCGCGGCCTCGCCGAGTTGCAGCACATCGTAGCGGGCACTGTCCGCGACGGAATCCAGAACGGTCTGCAGGGTCACGGGGCCGGGCGGCAACAGCAGCGCAAGCTTTTCTATTTCCTGGTGCGCTGCGAGCAGATTGCCCTCGACGCGCTCGGAGAGTTCTAGTGCTGCATCCTGATCTGCCTGCAGGCCATGCTTGCCCAGGCGCTCACGGATCCAGGCCGGCAACCGCGGCAGATCGATGGGCCAGATCTGGATGACCGCACCGCTCTTCTCGACGGCGCTCACCCACTTCGAGTTCTGTACGCGGCCGTCCATCTTCCCGGTGATGATCAGCACGACGTTGTCGGGCGAAGGCTGCCCGGCCAGCTCGATGATCGCGCTTGCGCCCTGATCGCCCGGCGCCGCCGTAGGCAACCTGATCTCGACGATCTTGCGCTGGGCGAACAGCGACATTGCGCGACTGTCCGCGAGCAGTGCGTTCCAGTCGAAACCGCGTTCGACGATGTGGAGATCGCGCTCGGTGAAGCCTTCCTTGCGCGCACGGGCGCGGATGGCATCGGCCGCTTCGTTCACGAGCAGCGGCTCATCGCCCGAGACCAGGTAGATCGGGCCCAAACCGCGCGACAGCGTGGCCGCGAGGTTATCGCCGGAGATTTTCACTTCGGGAAACCAGTGCCACGGTCAGCGGAATGCCGGAAAACGGCGTGAAAACATGCTGGCAGCCATTGAACGGGGAAGGTCGGGTCGTAGGCACTGAGGTGGATGCAGCAATGGCGCGATGCGGCCGCTATAGGTGCGACCGATTATGAACCAATGGCGGAATCGACGAAAGCTTGGGGGGAACCGGCAATCCGGCCTCGGGTTCAGGCCCGGTTTTGCGCAACACGCGCCGCTTCGCCGGTCGCCGAGCCTTTACATGACCCTCGCCGGACCGGTAGCCTCGGCGAGTCGTCGGTATCCCTGCACCCATGTCCGTCTTCGAACTGGCCCGAAAACCTCCACAGTGGCTGCGAGTAACGCTCGCGGCGCTGATGCTGGCGTTCGCGCTGAATTCGATCGCGCATGCGGCACACACCCACGAGCAGGGTTCCGCGACCACCGCGCTTCACAGCACGGCCTGCGGTTATTGCGTCACCTTCGGTGCCGCGGACGCGCCGCCAGTTCATGCTCATGCGCTCCCCACCCCGTCCTGCGTCCAGATCGGCATCGTCGACCGTGACGCGGAATTCGTTTCGCAACGCCTCGTCTCGGTCGCGCAAGCCCGCGCACCCCCTCGTTTCCTTAAGCAAGCCTGACCGTCGCCGCTTCGAGCGGCAACAGCCCTGCGACGCCCGTGCGTCGCGCCGTGTCATTTGTTTCAGGAATCGATTCACATGCGTCCCAGTCATTCCCTGCGCATCGCCGTAGTCGCGATGCTTTCCGTTTCCGCCGCCCACGCCCAGGAATCCACCGTCGAACAGGTCGTCGTGACCTCGACGGCTCTGCACGAGAACCCGCTCGATGTCGCCCAGCCCACCAGCGTGATGGCTGGCGACGATCTGCGGCGCCAGATTGCGGCGAGCATCGGCGAAACTCTCTCCGGCGAGCTCGGCGTGAGCTCGACGTACTTCGGTCCCAGCGCCAGCCAGCCTGTCATCCGCGGACTAGGCGGCTATCGGGTGCAGGTCCTTCAGGATGGCGCGGCCGCGCTCGATGTCTCCAGCCTCAGCCAGGATCACGCCGTTGCCATCGAATCGGTGGTCTCGCAGCAGATCGAAGTCATCAAGGGAC
Source organism: Povalibacter uvarum (assembly GCF_014202975.1). Classification (GTDB taxonomy): domain Bacteria; phylum Pseudomonadota; class Gammaproteobacteria; order Steroidobacterales; family Steroidobacteraceae; genus Steroidobacter; species Steroidobacter uvarum. The sequence continues at coordinate 985,945 of NZ_JACHHZ010000003.1, read as the reverse complement.
CGGCGTCGCTGCTCTACGGAAGCGGCGCGGCAGGCGGGTTGGTGAATGTGGTGACCACGCGAATTCCTGATGAGATCACGGGGACGCCCTTCTCCGGCGCGGCCGAACTGCGCGCTGACAGCGCCACAAAGGAACGCACTGGTGCCGTGAGCTTCGACGGCAACGCCGGTGCGCTCGCACTGCATGCCGACTACTTCGATCGCGAGACGGACGACGTCGAGATCCCCGGCTACGCGCAGTCCGACGCGCTGCGTCGCGAGATCATCGAAGCCGGCGAAACACCGGACGACGTGCGCGGTCGACTGCCCAACTCGGCAAGCGACAGTCGCGGCGGCGCCATCGGCGCTTCGCTCGTCGGTGATGCTGGTTTCGGCGGGCTCTCGTGGAGCCGGTACGAATCCGTTTACGGGATTCCCGCCGAGGAAGAAGCATTCATCGACATGCAGCAGGACCGCTTCGATGCCCGCGGTGAATGGCTCGCGAACGGGGACTGGCTCGACACCTTGCACGTGAGCGCGGCGTACAGCGACTACACGCACACGGAATTCGAAGCGCCAGGCGAACCTGGCACCGTGTTCAACCAGGACTCATACGAAGTGCGCGCTGCTGCGGACCATCACTGGGGTGACGGCTGGCGCGGCACGGTGGGCGCGCAATTCGTCGATATCGATTTCGAAGCCATCGGTGAGGAAGCGTTCGTACCGGCGTCGGTCACGCGCGCAGCGAGCATTTTCGTGTTCGAAGAACGTCATTTCGATCGCTGGACGCTCGAACTCGGAGCGCGCGCGGAAAATCAGACTATCGATCCCGAAGCGGCGGCCGGGCTGCCCGACTATGACGAGACCGCGATCAATCTGTCGTCGGGACTCGTCTTCAAAATCGCGGAAGATCGTTCGCTCGCCCTGAACCTGACGAGAACCGAGCGTCATCCGCAACCAGCGGAGCTTTACGCCGATGGTCCGCACATCGCGGCCGGCCGTGTGGAAGTCGGCGATCCGTTCCTCGAAAAGGAAACCGCCCTTACCGCGGACTTGTCGCTGCGCAAAGCCGGCGATGGCATTCGCTGGACGGTGAACGCGTTCTACAACGACTACGACGATTACATCTACCTGCGACCCACCGGCGAATTCGACGCCGGCGAAGAGGACGTGCTGCCGATCTACGAATATCTTCAGAGCGGCGCGAAGCTCTACGGCTACGAAGCCGAAGTCAACTTCCCTCTGCTCTCGCAGGGCGAACCTTCACTGGAACTCCGCCTCGCATCGGACTACGTTCGCGGCAAGCTCGACGATGGCAGCAACCTGCCGCAGATCCCGCCGTTGCGGTTCGGCGCCTCCATTCATTACGACGTGGGCCCGTGGCACGCGGGACTGGAAGCGTTCTACAACACGAAGCAGGACGACGTGATCGAAAACGAGCTGCCGACGGACAGCTTCACGCAGCTCGATCTCGACATCAGCTACCGCATGCCGCTACGCGACAAGCATCTGCTGCTGTTCGCTCGCGGCACCAACCTGCTGGATGAGGACATGCGTCTCGCGACATCGCCGCTGAAGGACATCGCGCCGCTGCCGGGGCGGTCGTTGAATCTGGGAGTGCGAGCGGAGTTTTAGAAGGGGGATGAGGGCGAGCTGTGAGCCAGAGGGGAATCGGGCTCTGGCTCATCGCTCGTCGCTCACTGCTCGCAGCCTGCTTCAGCTCTTCGGAATCAACTCGTCCAGCTGCTGCGCCAACGGAATCTGATACAACGGACGCGCCTTGGCGTAGATCTGCTGCGCGCGGCGCGTCCCTTCCGGCGTCTTGAGCAGCTCATCGTAGAGCGGCTTCACGAGTTTGCGTCGGCCGATGCTCGTCAGGTACTGCTCGAGGCGCGGCCATGCAGGCGCGTAGTTCGCGCGGATCGAATCCTTCAGCCAGCTGTGCGCGATCTCGGCGTTCGTCGAAGCCGTGAGATTGAATGCCTGATCGAGCTCGCGAAGGCGATCGGCCGATAGCGTTGCGGGCATATTGTCGAGGAAGTGCAGCCACTCCTGCGTCGTCCACTTCGCGGTCTCGAGTTGCTTCGCGGTGCGCTTGCCCTGAAGCCACGCATCACGCTGCGCGTCCACTCGGACGAAGACATCCGAGTGCGGCAGAACTGCGTTGGCCGGAATGCCGGGCGTTTCGATCCACGCCTGCACCTCTGCGAGCGTCAGCTTGACGCCAGGTCGGTTCAGCACCTGGGACTTCAGCTGATCCACGAAATCCTGCGTCGTCACGCTCTTGAACGCGAACTTGTCGAAGTAGCCGCGGAGGAACGCATCGAGCTTCTCCCGCCCGAGACGCGACTCGAGGAAGCCGAGGAACAGCCGGCCCTTTTCATAAGGGACATCTGTGAAAGCATCGTCCGGATCGCGTCCGCTCAGGTCGACCGACAGCTGCGTGAGCTCTCCGTCGCCCGCCTTCTCCAGGCTCGCGATATCACGACGCAACGACTGCAGACCCAGGACATCCTCCATCTCACGACGCTGCACCCCATACAGCACCTCGACGATGCGACGCTCGAGATAGACGGTGAAGCCTTCGTTCAGCCACAGGCTCTCCCAGTTCGCGTTCGTCACGAGATTGCCGGACCACGAATGCGCCAGCTCATGCGCAATCAATGCGACAAGGCTGCGATCGCCGGCGATGGCGGTTGGTGTCAGGAAGGTCAGCCGCGGATTCTCCATGCCGCCCCACATGAAGCTCGGCGGGAGGATCAGCAGGTCATAGCGTCCCCAGCGATAGGGCCCGAACAGCTTCTCGCAGGTCTCGAGCATCGACTGCACGTCCGCGAATTCATGCGCCGCCGAATCCACGACGTTGGGCTCGGCATAGACGCCCGTGCGCGCACCAATCGGCTTGAAAACCAGGTCGCCGACACCGAGCGCGATCAGATAGGAAGGAATCGCCTGAGGCATCTTGAAGTCGTAACGGCCAGTGCGGGCGGCATTGGGATCATTCTCGGCGCTCATCACCGCGCGAAGCTGCGGCGGCGTGGTAATCCGCGCCTCGTAGGTGAGCCGGACCAGCGGCGTGTCCTGCAGCGGAATCCAGCTGCGCGCATGAATCGCCTGCGACTGCGAATACAGGTAGGGATACTTCCTTCCTGCCGTCTGTGAAGGCTCGAGCCACTGCAGGCCGCTTGCTTGGGGCGAGGTCTCGTACGAGACGCGGACGACGATGTCCTGTGCAGCCAGTTTCTCCGGCAGCTGAATGTGCAACGGCGCGCCGAGGATCGGCTTGGCCTCTCCGAGCCGGAACTTCAGTTGAACTGGCGTGGCCGTCCGCAGCTCGACCTTGGACACTTTCAGCTCGCGCGTGTCGAGGACGACTTCACGAGCCGCCGCGTTCGCGCGATGCAGCGTCAGATCCGCGTGGCCGACCAGCCGCTTGCGCGTGAAATCCGCTTCCAGATCCAGCGCGACGTGCGTCGCACGGAAATCGCGGGTGTTCGCAAACGAGTGGGGGTCTTCAGTGCCGGTCTGCGCCGACTGCGCGGCAGCGGCCAGGAACAGCAGGAGCAGACCTGCCTGACAACGGGAACGAATGGCGTTCATGAACGCAAAGCCTCATCGGATGACGAGGCGGCAGTGTAGTTCGGCGCGATCGCTTTCTCACGCGGATGAGCGAGATTTCACGCGTATACAATCCCGCGATCGACGCTCAGAGAATGACCTCTCGCGTCGTATCGGGATCCTGCGGATCGTGCGCGATGGAATTGAACGACACGATGACCAGATCCGCAGTGCCGGTATTCTGGAAGGCATGGACGATCCCGGGCGGAAACGTGAAGCGCCAGACTTCATCCGCCGGGATATCGAGGTGGACCGTCTCCCCTGACTCGCGATATCGGACGTGTGCCGGACCTGCGACCGCGGTCACTTCCGTGCCCCGCGTGTGAAAGTGATTGCCGCGAATGTGCCCCGGCCCCGTCAGCACCACGTGAATATTGCGTTGATCGGCCAGCCCGGCCGCATCGAGCGGCTCGAACACCTGCCCTCTCGCATCCGTCGCCCGCCGCAGCTTCTCCACCTGGACGCGTGACGTCATGACTCGACATCCGTGTGACGACGTTGCCGCTCGGCGTTCACCCGCGTGCGATAGATCGCGCCGCGCATGATGAGCGTTGCAGACACCGGGGCCGTCATGACCATGAACAGGGTGATGAGCACTTCATGGAACACCGGCCGGTGCAGGAGCGCCGACGAGACCAGCATCGACGCGACGAGGACACAGCCAGCCCCGAGCGTGTTGCCCATCGAAGGGCTATGCATGCGCATGTAGAAGCTCGGCAGCTTCAGCAGTCCGATCGATCCGATCAGCGCCAGCGATCCGCCGATGATCAGCAGGATCGACGCCGGAATGGCGGCCCAGGCAGGCAGGTCGATGGTGCTCATGGCTCGATCACCTCTCCGCGCAACAGGAATTTGGTCAGCGCCATCGATCCCACGAATGCGAACAGCGCGATCAGCAGCGCCATGTCGAAGTAAACCGTCGAAGTCGAGCGCACTCCGAGCATGAGCAGCGTCAGCATGCCGTTCACGTAAAGCGCGTCGAGCGCGAGCACACGATCCTGCGCGCCCGGGCCGCGAACCAGGCGAACTGCCGCGAAGACCATCGCCAGCACGAAACACATCTGCGCGTACCAGGCGGCGCTTTCGAAGATGACCTGCACGCTCATTCGAAAATCTCCATCAGCGGACGTTCGTAGCGCTGCTTGATCGTATGCACCCACTGCATCTCATCCTGCAGGTCCAGCACGTGCAGGGTCAGCTTGCTGCTGTCCGCGCTGAGATCCACCCATACGGTTCCCGGCGTAGCCGTGAGGATCATCGCGAGGATCGCGAGCCCGTGAGGATCTCGCAGGTCCAGCGGCAGGCTAATGAAGCCCGGTGTCGGCTTGCGTCCTCCCGTCAATCCGAGCACGACGCGGGCGACTGCGACGTTCGAGCGGACGATATCGATGAGCACAGCGCCAGCGAGCGGAACCGCACGCTGCAAGCGGCGCACTCGCGGTTGCAACGGCCGCATCCGGTGACTGGCGCGTGCAACGAAGAACGCGAGCACTGCGCCGAGCACCACGTGTCCCGGCGCCACCGAGTTGTTGAGCAGCAGCCACATGATGAACAGCAGGATCGCGAGCAGGATCGGGAAGCGATTCATGGCCTCGCCTCCGCTGTCGCCGGCGGCTGCGGCGACAGCACTGCTTCGATGTACATGTCCGGATTGTGAAGCGTGCCGGCTGCGGACTCGAGGAACGTCATGACGGGACCGGCGGCCACAGTCATTCCCATTGTGAGCAGGAGAAGGAACGCCACGGGCCCAGCTTCGATCACACGCAGGCGCGGCGTAGTGCGCTCCGTTACCGTCCAGAACAACCGGACACCGATGCGCGTCAACGCGATCAGTCCGGCGAGTCCCGCTGCCAGCAACGTTGCGATCAGCAACCAGGCCGATGCCGGAGCGCGCTGCTCATTCATGGCGTCGACCGTCGAAGCGAGCAGCGCAAACTTGCCGATGAAACCGGAAAGCGGCGGCAGGCCGGTCACGAGCAGCACGCAGCAAACGAACGCGAGGCCAAGGAATGCCATCACTGCCGGGATTGCAATGCCGACCTCTTCGTCATGCGCACGCGGCTCGGGCTCATCCGCACCGAATGCCTGGTAGGTCACTGGCGGCAGCGGCGCGACGTCAGCCACTTCGGACACTTGAGTCGTGCGTGTGCGTTCGGTCATGCCGGTGAGCATGAAGAACGCGCCAGTGGCCAGCACGGAGCTGACCATGTAAAAGAGCGCCGGCGCCGTGAGGCTCTCCACGCCTGACCCTACCGATGCCAGCAACGTCCCCGACGACACGATCACTGCGAACGCGATCAATCGTCCGAGCTGCTGGGCGCCGAGCATGCCGATGATGCCGAAGGCCATCGTCGCGATTCCGCCGTAGAACAGCCACGCACCGCCGAGTGGAGCCGGCGCCGCCGCGTCACCGAGCAGGACGCTCATTCGCAACACGGCGTAGATGCCGACCTTCGTCATGATCGAGAACATGGCCGCCACCGGTGCTCCGGCTGCCACGTACGCCGGGGCCAGCCAGAAATTCAGCGGCCAGCTGCCAGCCTTGATCAGGAACGCGAGTCCCAGGATTGCGACGCCGGCATCGAACAAACCGCGATCCTCGGCAGCGATCGTGCTCCAGCGAATGCCGAGCTCCGCCATGTTGAGCGTGCCCGCGACGCCATAGATCAGCGCGACACCGATGAGGAACAGCAGCGACGCGACGAGATTGACGGCGATGTAATGCAATCCCGCTTTGACTCGCGCAGCGCCCGAGCCGTGGAGAATGAGCCCGTACGACGCTGCCAGCAGCACTTCGAAGAAAACAAAGAGATTGAACAGATCGCCCGTCAGAAACGCCCCGTTCAAGCCCATCAGCAGGAACTGCAGCAGCGGCAGGTAGTGCACGCCGACGCGCTCCCAGCGCGCGATGGAGTAGGTGAGCGCCGGCAAGGCGAGCGCAGCCGCAAGCGTCAGCATCAGTGCGGACAGACGATCGACGATCAGCACTATGCCGTACGGTGCCGGCCACGCACTGATCGAATACACGCCGATGCCTTTGTGCCAGATCTCGGGCACTGCGTCCGTCGTCAGATAGAGAAGCGTGGCGCCAATGACGAGCTGCGCCAATGTTGCGAGCAGCGCGATCGACTCGCGCAGCCGCCGCTGCGACTCAGCGAACAGCAGCAGCACGGCCCCGGTCACCAGCGGGACGACGATCGGCAGAACCGGCAGATGCTGCAGCCACGGACTCACGTATCGCGCTCCCGACCGTCGACGTGATCAGTGCCGGTCAGTCCGCGAGCCGCGAGCAGCACGACCAGGAAGAGTGCGGTTGTCGCGAAGCTGATGACAATCGCCGTCAGCACGAGTGCCTGCGGCACCGGATCCGCGTAGAGCGCGGGATTGCTCTCGAGATCGGCGTGAATGATCGGCGGACTACCGACCTTCAGCCTTCCCATGCAGAAGATGAAAAGGTTGATCGCATACGACAGCAATGCGAGCCCCATGATGACCTGGAATGTGCGGGGCCGCAGCAGCAGCCAGACGCCGGATCCGCTCAGTACGCCGATGGCGAGGGCGAACACGATCTCCATCAGGTCGGCGCTCCTGTCGACTGAGCCGCCGCTTCGACGCGGACTTCCGTGGCATCCGCAACGGCGTGCGGCTTGCGATGACTGCGCAGCGACTGGTGCGCGATGGCAACCAGCATCAGCACAGTGGCGCCGATGACCAGCATGTAAACGCCAAGGTCGAAGAGCAGCACGCTCGAAACATGCAGCTCACCGATGACCGGCAGGTGGAAATCCCACGACATCGCGGTGAGGAATGTTCGGGCGGTCAGCCATGAGCCCATGCCAGCCACAGCCGCGGCGATGAGCCCCGTCGCTAGCCAGTACTGCGGATTCAGTCGCGAGCGCGACTCGACCCACATCGTGCCGGAAATCATGTACTGCGCGATCACTGTCGTCGCCATGACGAGACCACCGACGAATCCGCCGCCCGGCGAGTTGTGACCTCGCAGCAGGAAGAAGATCGACACGATCACCGCCATGGGCATGAGAAGCCGGACGATCACCGCCGGAATCTTGAGGTACCCCTCGGGCAGTTTCTCATCCGGGTCGGGCAGAGCATGCAGCGAGCGAGGCCCGTCCAATCGCTGCGCGCGCGGCACGCTCATCGTCTCGGGCGCGGGACGGAAACGTCGCAACAGCGCGTACACCGTCAGCGCCACGATGCCGACGACGGTGATCTCGCCGAGTGTGTCGAAGCCGCGGAAATCGACGAGGATCACGTTGACGACGTTGCGCCCTCCTCCTTCCGGCAACGAGCGATCGATGAAGAACTCAGCCAGCCCCAGTGCCCGGGGCCGCAGCATCATCGCAAGCGCAAGGCTGGCCATGCCGGCACCGACGATGACCGCAAGGACGAGGTCGCGCGCCCGGCGTGCACGAGCACGAACGGTACGCCGATCCGGATCGTCCATCTCGATTCGCCGCGGCAGCCACCGCAGGCCCAGCAGGATCAGCACGAGCGTCACGACTTCGACTGCGATCTGGGTCAGCGCGAGATCCGGCGCCGAGAACCACGCGAACGTCAGGCAGGTCACGAGCCCAGTACCGCCGACCATGATCAGCGCCGCCAGCCGGTGATACTTCGCCTGCAAGGCCGCACCGATGGCGCAGGCCGCGCCTACGAGCCACATCAGAGCGAATCCCGGATCGATTCGCGAAACCGGCTCTGGCCCCCAGAAGCTCGAACTCTCATCGAGCGCAACCCAGGCTGCGACGAGCGCGATACATACGATGAGCACGAGCTGCGTCTGCAGCCGTCGCGAATACAACCAGCGCGTGAGTCGATCGGCTGCACGGATCAGCGTCACCATCGTCACATCGAAAGCGCGACGACCATCGAAGCGATCGATGAAGGGCGCTGCCCCGTGTGCCTGACGCCGGTGGAAATAGAGCGCGATGTACAGGCCCACACCGCCGAACAGAGCGAGCAAGCTCATGACGAACGGCATGTTGAATCCATGCCAGAGCGCCAGGCTGAACTCCGGCATCGCGCTCGCACCAAGCACCGCCTCGGCAGCCGTGCCGAGCACCGGGCCCACCGTCGTTCCCGGCATGCTGCCCACGAGCAGACAAGCCGAGACCAGCAACGCGCTCGGCACGAGCATCCAGCGAGTCGGTTCATGCGGCGTGCGCGGCAGATCACGCGCCACCGGCCCAAAGAAGACCTGATGAATGAAACGCAGCGAGTACGCGACGCTGAACATGCCGGCGATCGTCGCGGCCGCCGGCAACCCGATACGAAGTACCGGATCGTGCGCGGCGAAGATCGTTTCAGCGAAGAACATCTCCTTCGAGATGAATCCATTGAGCAGCGGCACGCCTGCCATCGAGGCCGCCGCCACCACGGCGAGCGTCGCGGTAATGGGCATCGCCCGCGACAGACCGCTCAGAAGCTGCAGATCGCGAGTCCCGGTTTCGTGATCGACGATTCCGGCCGCCATGAACAGCGACGCCTTGAACGTCGCGTGATTCATCATGTGGAAGATCGCGGCCACGAGCGCCAGCGGACTGTTCATGCCCAGCAGCAGCGTGATGAGGCCCAGGTGGCTGATCGTCGAATACGCGAGCACGCCTTTCATGTCGCGCTGAAAGATCGCAGCGAAGGCTCCGAGCAGCAGCGAGCACAGTCCTGCCCCACCGATGATCGCGAACCAAAGATCGGTGCCTGAAAGCACGGGCCAGAGCCGCGCGAGCAGGAATACGCCCGCCTTCACCATCGTTGCGGAATGCAGATACGCGGAGACGGGTGTCGGCGCCGCCATCGCGTTCGGCAGCCAGAACTGGAATGGGAACTGCGCGCTCTTCGTCAGTGCACCGAGCGCTACCAGCACCAGTATCGCCGGATACCACTCATTGCCGCGGATCAGATCGCCCGACGCCAGAACGCGGTCCAGGTCGTAGCTGCCGACGATCTCTCCAATGACGATGACGCCAGCGAGCAAGCACAGGCCGCCTGCGCCAGTCACCGTCGAGGCCATGCGTGCACCACGCCGCGCATCGTCGAGGTGATACCAGTATGCGATCAGCATGAAGGACGTGAGGCTCGTGAGCTCCCAGAACAGCACGAGCTGGATCAGGTTGCCCGACAGCACCATGCCGAGCATCGCTCCCATGAACGCAAGGAGAAACGAGAAGAAGCGCGGGACCGGATCGGCGGCCGACATGTAATAACGCGCGTAGAGCACGACAAGCGCGCCCATGAACGCGACCAGAGTCGCGAACAGCCAGGAATAGCCGTCGACGCGGAGATAGAACTCGAGCCCGTACTGCGGCAGCCACGGCACGATCATGCGCACGACGCCGCCATCCTCGACCAGAGGGTAGAGGCTCAGCGTCAGTGCGAAACAGGCGACGGCGACGAACCCGGAAAGCCAGGCTTCGGCATTGCGCGCGTTGGACGGCAGGAAGCCGGCGCACAAGCTGCCCAGGAACGGCAGCAGAACGATCAGTACCAGCCGCATGACCGACCGCTCCAGTAACTTTTTCTATCCTGCCTCTTTGTCATATCACTCGGGTTCAATAAGGGGCACGCCGGAGTGCACGCCGGCTTCGTGGAGCGGTTTGGTAAGGGATTCCGCGCTAGGAGGCTTCCTTGGGCGCCGCAGCGCCGACTGGTGGGACCTGAGGCCTCTTCGCCTTACGAAGAATCGGCCACAAGCCATGCTCCGGATGCTAGCGGGAAATGAGCGTTCGCGCACGGGGTTTGTTGGAGGAGCTGTGAGCTGCGAGCTGTGAGCCGCGAGCCAGAATCGGAAGCTCATTGGCTGCGGCTCGGCGGCTCGGTCTCATCTGGTCATGACTTGTGGCTCGTATAGATTGCTCGCGGCTCAAGGTGACTCGCGCGTGACAAGAGGCGGTGAGCGGCGAGCAATGAGCGACGAGCCAGATACCACTACGAACCACTCTTCTCTGGCTCACCGCTCATCGCTCGCAGCTCGCCGCCTCTTCTGCGTCCTCCACTATTGACTTCTCATCGGCGCGACAACTAAAACGTCTCTCCCTTCGAGCAATCCTGGCCACATTCCTGTTTGCGATCGTCGTGACCCCGCCTCGACAGCGCGCGTCCGTCGGATGCGTGTTGCTGCCGTTTTCCACTCGTTCATTAGGGAGAGATGCGTCATGTGGATGAGACCTCCGAGAAGATTCCTGCCGTCACTGTTCGTCGCACTGAGCACGGTATCGCTCTGCGGCACTGCCGCCGAAGCGCCTCGACAGATGCGTGCCACCTCCCTCGAACCGTCGAGCGCGGTGCAGAACGCCGTGAAGCAATCGCGTCGCGAGCCCAAGCTCGTGAGCGTGATCGTGAAGTTCGATGCCGATTCCGTAGCGGCCGCGGCCAGTGAGCCGGTCGCATCGGCGGCGGGTGCTGCTTCGACCACGCGACAACTGGACATGCGATCCGCTGCGTCGGGTCGGCAATTGAACCTGCTGGCCAGCAAGCGCGCCGCGTTCACGACCGCAGCCGCCCGATCCGTGCCGCGAGCTCGTGTCGTACACGATCTCAGCGTCGTTCTCGGCGGTGTATCCGTGGTCGTTCCGGAGAATGAAGTCGAAGCACTGCGCCGCCTTCCTGGTGTGCAGCGCGTCTATCGCGATCGCCTGCTGCGACCGCAAACCGATACGACGCCGAAGTTCATCGGTGTCGATGAGCTCTGGGCGAACGGCCCCGAAGGCCGCGGCCAGGGTGTCGTCGTCGGCATTCTCGACAGCGGTGCCTGGCCGGAACATCCCTCCTTCTCGGATCCCGATCCGAACGGCAAGCCCTTCCCCGAACCTCCGGCAACCTGGACCGGCACGGCCTGTGAATTCGGCAGCGCGGTGGCGGGCGACGCACCCTTCGCCTGCAACAACAAGCTGATCGGCGCACGCCGATTCATGGATACGTACGACCTCATCGTCGGCCTGCTGCCCTCTGAATTTCCCAGCGCCCGCGATGACAACGGTCACGGCACCCATACGGCATCGACTTCCATCGGCAACAACAACGTCAGCGCGTCCGTATTCAGTGTGCCGCGCGGCAAAGTCTCTGGTATCGCCCCGCGAGCGCATCTCGCCGTCTACAAGGTCTGCGGCGATCTCGGCTGTTTCGTGTCCGACTCCGCGGCCGCTGTGCAGCAAGCGATCGTCGATGGCGTCAACGTCATCAACTTCTCGATCGGCGGCGGCGAGGAGCCCTATGCGGATCCCGTTTCGCTGGCATTCCTCGATGCGTACAACGCCGGCGTCTTTGTCGCGGCATCCGCCGGCAACTCCGGCCCCGGCCCGGACACTGTCAGTCACGTCGAGCCCTGGGTGACAACAGTCGCCGCGAGCACGGAAGCCCGTCAGTTCCTCAGTGACCTGACCGTTCGTGCAAGCAATGGCGACACGTTCCGCGCCAGCGGCGCGAGCATCACCAAGGGAATCAGCACGGCAACGACGATCGTCGACGCCGCTGCAGCGCCCTTCAACGATCCACTCTGTCAGAACGGCACAGCTGACAACGCCTTCGCAGGCGCGGTCGTGCTCTGCCAGCGCGGCGTGAACGCTCGCGTCGAGAAGAGCTTCAATGTGCAGCAGCGCGGCGGCGTCGGAATGATCCTCTACAACGCAACGCCGCTGGGCACGGTGACGGACAATCACTTCGTTCCGACCGTTCATCTCGAAGACACGGACGGAACAGCACTGCTTGCCTTCCTGACCGCTCACGCGGGCGAGACAGCTTCGTTCACCACTGGCCGCGTCGCGCCCGGACAACCCGACGTCATGGCGTCGTTCAGCTCGCGCGGCGGGCCGGGACAGGTGCTCGGCATCAGCAAGCCGGACGTGACTGCACCCGGCGTGCAAGTGCTCGCAGGCAATACACCGCTGCCGGCAACGCCGCTCGGCGGTCCGCAGGGTCAGTTGTTCCAGGCGATCAACGGCACTTCGATGTCGAGCCCGCACGTCGCCGGCGCCGCGGCTGCCCTGAAGGGACTGCACCCGGATTGGTCGCCGGGCCAGATCAAGTCGGCGTTGATGCTGACCGCATGGAAGTTCGTCGCGAAGGAGGATGGCGAAACGTTCACCACTCCGTTCGATCGGGGCTCGGGCCGCATTCGCGTCGATGACGCGGACAATCCCGGCATCAGCATCAGCGCGAGTGGCCAGGACTTCATCGACAACCAGGCGAACCTGTCGCTCGCCAACTATCCGAGCCTGTACGTGCCCTCGAATCCAGGCATCGTGAGCGTCGAACGCACGCTGCGCAGCGAAGTGTTCTCGAAGCGGATCTGGCTGGCCGCTCCGCTCGCTCCGAACGATGTGAAAGTGACAGTGTCTCCTGCCCTGTTCCTGCTGCCGGCGGGCGGCGATCAGACAGTGACGATCACTGTCGATGCGAGCGCAGTGCCGATCGGCGAGACGCGTCACGCGAACGTCACGTTCCTGAGCGGCGCGTTCATCGCGGACTTCCCGATCACGATCGTCCGCCAGGAAGCACCACTCGCGTTCACTCACACGTGCACGCCGGCAACGTTCCCCAACGGCGGCACGACGAACTGCACGCTGTCACTGACGAATCCGACGTTCGAGCCCGCGAACGTGGTACTGACCGATCAGCTCCCCTCGCAACTGCGTCTGCAATCGGTGAACGGCGCCACGCAGATCGACTCGCGCAACTTCGCTTTCACTGGCGTCGTCAACGGCATTACGCCGCCGACGGTCTCCGTCGCGCCCGGAAGCTTGTTCGGCTATATCCCCCTGGCGGCATTCGGTGTCGCACCGATCGCAGGGCTCGGCGACGAATCGATCGTCAACTTCACCACACCGGCGTTCCGCTTCGGCGGCGAGAGCAATACGCGACTCGGCGTGACGAGCAACGGGTACGTCGTCGTCGGCGGCGGCACCGTGGCGGATGTCGATTTCATCAACAGCGACTTCCCGGACGAGAATCCGCCGAACAACGTGCTCGCGCCATTCTGGACCGACCTCAATCCCGCGGACGGCGGTGCAATCCGCATCGGTGTCCTGACGGATGGCGTCGGCAGCTGGATCGTCGTCGACTACGAAGCGGTGCCCACGTACTTCTTCGGCGAGCTCAAGACCTTCCAGATCTGGATCGGTATTCAGCCGACAGAGGACATCACCTTTGCTTACGACCCTGCCAACCTGCCAGGCGACGGCGATCTCGGCTTCCTGACCGTGGGTGCGGAGAATCGCTTCGGCAATCGCGGCCAGGCGTACATCTTCGACACGCCGGGAGGGCCGACGCAGGATCTGCGCGTCACTTCAGGCGAACTGCTCCCGGGTGAAACCAAGACCATCACGTATTCCGCTCGCGGCGTGAATCGCGGCAAGTGGAAGAACTGCGCCCGCGCAAGTTCGGCCGAGCTTTATTTCGGAGCGGCGACGGCGTGTACGAATGGCGAGGTGACGAAGTAAGGAAAGCGCACTGCGGCCCGGCTCGAGCCGGGTCGCAGCGCGATCACTTCTCCGGACAGTTCCGGATCGCTACACTGCATCGCATCGATGCCGCGATCCGGAACTGCCCATGAAAGCAATTGCTGCTCTTCTTCTTGCTCTCAGCCTGATCGCTTGTGGAGGCAAAAGCCCCCCACCCACACCTCAAGCATCTGCTGCAGCCACTACAGGCGATACAGACGCACTGCCGGCCGACGGCGCGTTCATCGGCAAAGTCTGGATCGCGACGACTTCGGGGCACGCCCTCGGTGAGATGCTGGTCTTCCTGCCCGACCGCAGCCTGCTGATGGATTCGTGCTTCGAGACCTACCGGATTTCCGGCTGGGGCGTTGCCGGCACCAACATCCGCTGGCTCGAAGATTCGATTCCCATCGAAGCCAGCGTCAGCCTCCCCTCCGCGGAAGAGCTCTCGCTGCACATCATCGGCCAGGAACGCGCGAAGACGTACGTGTCGGCGTCCGTGCCGTATGTATGTCCGGATATGCCGAAGTAGCCTACGGCGCGTTCGGCAGCCTCTGCCCCGGCAGAATATCCTCGACGCTCGTCCTGATATGAATCAGCGACGGGACGTCGCACTTGCGCGCGGCTTCGAAGGCCGCCGGGAAATCTTCGGTGCGCTCGACGGTCGCGGCCCAGGCGCCGAACGAACGGGCATAAGCAGTGAAATCGGGATTGCGCAGGCGGGTAGCCATCACGCGCTTTGGATACTCGCGCTCCTGGTACATGCGGATCGTGCCGTAGGAACCGTTGTCGATCACCATCGTCACGAGACGCACGTCATGCTGCACGGCCGTCGCCAGCTCCTGGCCGGTCATGAGGAAGCAGCCGTCGCCTGCGATCGCAATCACGTCGCGATCCGGATGCACCAGCTTCGCTGCAATGCCAGCGGGAAAACCGAAGCCCATTGCACCGCTGGTCGGCGCGAGCTGCGTGCAAGGCTTGCGATAGCGATAGAAGCGATTCGGCCACGCGGCGTAGTTTCCGGCGCCGTTGCAGAGAATCGCATCAGGCGGCAGAACACGCGCCATGTGCGTGAAGACCTGCGAAAGATTGACCGCACCCACTGTCGTGACTGGTTCGATTGATTTCTCGTAGTCGCCGCGGGCAGCAGCGCGCCACTGCGACCACTTGCGCTGCACCTTCAATCCGCTCAGTGAGATCGCGGCGACGGCTTCATTCGCAATTGCAGAGAGCGAGGCCTGCCAGACGCGATTGATGTCTTCGGCGGAAGGATGCACGTGGATGAGCTTTTCGGCCGCATCCTGCGCCGACAGCAGCTGGTAGCCGGTCGTCGGAATGTCACCCATGCGCGATCCGATCGCGATCAGCAGATCAGCCTGCTTGATGCGCTCGTTGAGACCGGGGCTCGGGCGAATGCTCAGGTCGCCGACGTAGCAGGGATGATCGTTGTTCAGCAGGTCCTTGCGGCGCCACGACAACGCGATCGGCAGATCGATCTGCTTCGCCCAGTCCGCGAGGCGCTGCAGCGCGTCGTCGCTCCAGCCCGTGCCGCCGAGAATCATCAGTGGGCGCTCTGATTTCTCGAGTCGGGCGTGAATCGCATGCAATGCCGCCTCGGCGAGGCCGGCTGGTGCAGCCTGCACTGCGCTCGGCACACGCGGGCCCGCATCTTCCGTCAGCATGTCTTCGGGCAGCGAGACTACGACCGGGCCGTGCCGGCCTTGTGCCGCGGTCGCAAATGCACGGGTCACGATCTCGACCATACGGGTCGGATCGCTCACTTCGACCGCGAGCTTGGTCATCGTGCCGAAGACCGCCGGATAGTCGAGCTCCTGGAATCCTTCGCGACCTCGATCGGCGCGTGCCACCTGCCCGACGAACATGATCACCGGCGCCGAGTCCTGCGAAGCCGTGTGAATGCCAATGCTTGCGTGCGTTGCGCCAGGGCCGCGCGTGACGAAGCAGACACCGGGACGACGAGTCAGCTTGGCGTACGCGACCGCCATGTTCGATGCGCCCGCCTCATGCCGGCACGTGATGACCTGGATGCGATCCTGGAAATCGACCAGCGCATCGAGAACGGCGAGATAGCTCTCGCCGGGCACGCAGAAGACATGCGTAACGCCATTCGCGACCAGGGTTTCGACCAGCCGACGTGCGGCCGTGACTGTAGTGCTCATCGTGTTGCAACGGCGACTGCCGCTCCTGCCATGGCGACGCCAGTTCCCCGATTCAGGTTACGTACGGCTCGCGGACTCTTGAACAAACGGCGCGCATGGGTCGCCGCGAATGCGTAAGCGGCGAGCACGAGAGGCAGCACGATGCTGATCACCAGTGCGATCTCGAGGAAGCCCGCCAGCGTCAATGTCTGAAGATTCACGACGGTCGGCAGCAGCGCGAGGAAGAAGATCATTGTCTTCGGATTCGCCATCGTGAGCGCAAGGCTGCCGAGGAACAGCTGCGTCGGGCGACCGCCGCTGTCGACGGCCTGCTCGTCGACCGCCTGTGCGGGTGTCGTCCACAACCGGTAGGCCAGGTAAAGCAGATACGCGGCGCCGATGTACTTGATCGCAACGAACAGTGTGTAGGCCGTCTGCGCAAGCGCCGCGAGACCTGTCGCTGCGAATGCAAACCAGATCAGGTCGCCGACGAGGAACCCGCCGATGAACGCGACGCTGCCCTGCATTCCACGAGCGAGGGATCGAGCCACGATTGCCGCGACGCCCGGTCCCGGCGAAGCCACCGCCAGCGCGTACACCGCAGCGAATATCAACAGACCGTATAAGGACATGATTGCACCTGTCGCCAGATCTATTCGGACTCTTCGCCGCTTTCCACGACGAGCTTCGCACCGATGTGCTCGGCGCCACGCCGCTTCGCGAGTTCCACCTGGCGTTGCCGCTCGCGCAAGCCCGCCCGCTTCGTAGGCGTGATCGAATCGTAGCAACCGGGACAGCTCACCCCTTCTTCGAATCGCTCCGACAACTTGTCCGCCGCACTGATCGGCTGCCGACACGAACGGCACAGCTCGTGCTCGCCAGCCTTCAATCCGTGACCGATCGCGACGCGCTCGTCGAAAACGAAGCACTCACCCTGCCACCGGCTGTCGCGCTCGGGCACGACTTCCAGGTATTTGAGAATGCCGCCCTGCAAGTGGAAGACCTGGTCGAACCCTTCGGCTCGCAGGAAGGCTGTGGATTTTTCGCAGCGGATGCCGCCCGTGCAGAACATCGCCACCCTCGGCTTGTCCCGCAACGCGGCCTGCTCGCGAATCCACGCGGGAAATTCGCTGAAGCTGCGCGTCTTCGGGTTGATGGCGCCTTCGAAGGTACCCAGCGCGACTTCATAGTCGTTGCGCACGTCGACGACGAGGACATCCGGATCAGTGATGAGCGTGTTCCAGTCCTCGGGCTTCACATAGGTGCCGACCAGCTTCGTCGGATCGACCGTGGGCACACCCATCGTGACGATCTCGCGCTTGAGGCGCACCTTCATGCGATAGAACGGCTTGCGTGTCGCACCCGACTCCTTGTGCTCCAGATCGGCGAGCCGGGGATCACTGCGCAGGTAGGCAAGCACTTCACGCACGCTCGCGGCTTCGCCGGCGATCGTCCCGTTGATGCCCTCGGCTGCAAGCAGGATCGTGCCCTTCACGCCGCGTTGCTCGCAGAACGCCAGCAACGACGGCTTCAGGGCCGTGTAGTCCGGCAGCGAGACAAACTTGTAGAACGCGGCGGCGATCATGGAACGATGGATGAGCGGGCGCGGGGCGCGCGTTGAAATGCAGGCGCGCGAGTATAAATCAGTAGGTTGCGGGATTTGAAAGCAAGAACCCGAGTGTCAGGGAATACCTGCCCGACGCATTCTGGCCCCACTGAAGAGCTATGCCAGACCGGGAGATCGAGCCATGATGCAACTTGTATCCAGAACCGAGCCGGGCCTCATGAAGGCGACTGCGCCAACGCCCCCTGTTTTCCACAGCGATGAAGCACGCTGGGATGCCGTTGTCCGCCGCGATCGTGCAGCGGATGGGCAGTTCTATTACTCCGTGCGCACGACCGGAGTGTATTGCCGCCCTTCCTGCGCCTCCCGTCGCGCCCGCCGCGAAAACGTCGCATTCCATACAACCCAGGCGGCCGCGGAGAAGGCCGGGTTCCGCCCCTGCCGGCGCTGCAAGCCCGAGCAGCCCTCGCTCGATGAACAGTACGCCGCCCGGATCGCGAAGGCATGCCGCCTGATCGAGACCAGCGAATCGGCACCCTCACTGGCCACGCTGGCCAAGGCCGCGGGACTGAGCGCGTATCACTTCCATCGTGTCTTCAAGGCCGTGACGGGCGTGACACCCAAGGCGTATGCGTCGGCACATCGCACGGAACGGACGCAGACAGGGTTGGCTCGTCGCGGCAGCGTCACCGACGCGATCTACGAAGCCGGCTTCAACTCCAACGCGCCCTTCTATTCGAAAGCCGACGCGCTCCTCGGCATGAAGCCGGGGGAGTTTCGCGCTGGTGGCAAGAACGCAGTCATTCGATTCGCAGTCGCGCAATGCTCACTCGGTGCGCTCCTGGTGGCAGCCACTGACAAGGGCGTCTGCTCGATCCTTCTCGGCGACGATCCCGAAGCGCTCGTGCGCGACCTGCAGGATCGGTTCGAACGGGCCCAGCTGATTGGCGGGGACGCGCAATTCGAGCAGATGGTCGCGAAGGTCGTGGGCTTCGTCGAAGCACCGTCGATCGGTCTCGACCTGCCACTCGATATTCGCGGCACGGCGTTCCAGCAAAGAGTCTGGCAGGCGCTGCGCAAGATTCCCGCCGGGTCGACCGTGAGCTACGCCGACATGGCGAAGCGGATCGGAGCGCCCAAGGCGGTTCGCGCGGTCGCGCAGGCGTGTGCGGCGAACGCGATTGCCATTGCGATTCCCTGCCACCGCGTCGTTCGCACTGACGGCAACCTGTCGGGCTATCGCTGGGGCATCGAACGCAAGCGCACCCTGCTCGAACGCGAGAAGGCGGCCTGATGCACGCGAAGGTTTCGAGGCAGGCGATGGCATCTCCTGCCTTCGCTTCTCCCACACCGGACTGGGACGCGACCGAGCGGCGACTCGATGCGGACGGATTCGCCGTCCTCGAGCGACTCCTCTCGCCGGCGCAGTGCGAGTCGCTGGCCGGCAGCTACCAGGACGACTCCGCGTTTCGCAGCAGGGTCGTCATGGCCCGGCACGGATTCGGTCGTGGTGAGTACAAATACTTCGCTTACCCGCTGCCTTCGCTCATTGCGTCGCTGCGCGAAACGTTCTATCCGCCGTTGACGCGCATCGCGAATCGCTGGCACGAGACGATGGGCATCGAAACGCGCTTTCCGGCGACTCATGCCGAATTCATCCAGCGATGCCATGACGCGGGGCAAACGCGCCCCACTGCGCTGCTGCTGCAATACGGCCCGGACGACTACAACTGCCTGCACCAGGACCTCTACGGTGAGCACGTATTCCCGCTGCAGATAGCGATCCTGCTCTGCGAACCACAGCGCGATTTCACGGGTGGCGAGTTCGTGATCACCGAACAGCGTCCGCGAATGCAGTCGCGAGCCAGCGTCGTGCCGCTGCGCCAGGGCGATGGCGTGATCTTCGCCGTTCATCACCGGCCCGTTCGCGGTTCGCGAGGTTTCTATCGTGTGAACCTGCGGCACGGGGTCAGCCGCATCCTGTCGGGCAACCGTCACACGGCCGGAATCATCTTCCACGACGCGCGCTGATCGCGTGTTCACTTCCAACGCGTGCCGCGTCATAGTGGCCGCATGATGTCTTCCGAGTCGATTGCGGGTGTTGACCAGGTGGTCGTGGCGCGGCTTCTGGAACGTGAGCGCGCTCGCTTTCTGCAGGCGCATCCGTCGTGCGTCGCGGAAGCCCGCCGATCGGCCGCTCACTGGCTGAATGGCGTCCCGATGCACTGGATGACGGACTGGTCGCTTCCGGTACCAGTTGTAGTGCAGTCCGCGCAAGGCGCTGTGCTACAGGATATCGATCAGCACAGCTACGCGGACTTCTGCCTCGGCGATACCGGCGCGATGTTCGGCCACTCGCCACCGGCAGTCGCGGATGTCGTCCGCGAACAGGCTGCGCACGGCTTCACGTGCATGTTGCCGTCTCATGCAACAGCGCGCGCCGGAGAATTGCTTGCAGCACGATTTGGACTCCCGTTCTGGCAGATGACCCAAACGGCGACCGATGCCAATCGCGCTGTCGTTCGATGGGCCCGCGCATTGACGGACCGCAACAAGATCCTCGTTTTCGACGGCTGCTACCACGGCACGCTCGAGGACACGCTAGTTCGCCTGGAATCTGGCCGCGTCGTGACGCGCCCCGGCCAGGTCGGCCAGGTCGCTGACTTCGCGTCTCACGCACGAGTCGTCGAGTTCAACGACATTGCAGCACTCGAACGCGAACTCGCTCATGGCGACGTCGCATGCGTACTCGCCGAACCAGTGATGACGAATGCGGGCATGGTGCTGCCGACGGAAAGCTTCTGGTCGGCCGCACGCGCGCTTTGCGATCGTCACGGCACGCTGCTGGCGATCGACGAAACGCACACACTCAGCAGCGGTCCCGGTGGTCACGCACGGGCACTTGGATTGCGCTGCGACTTCTTCATCGCTGGCAAAGCCATCGCGGGCGGTGTCCCCTGCGCAGTTTATGGGTTCACGGCCGAACTGTCGGACCGCATGACCACTTTCCTCGCGAACAAGCCGTCGGGGCACTCCGGCATGGGCACGACGCTCGCTGCGAACGCACTCGCCACCAGCGCACTGACGGCATGCCTCGAGAAGGTCATGACTCCTGCCGCGTACGAACACATGAATACACTGTCCGGACGACTCACGGGCGGTCTGCGCCAGCTCATCGCAAAGCATCGACTGCCCTGGCATGTCGTGAACGTGGGCGCACGCAGCGAGCTGTGCTTCTCAGCGACGCCGGTTCGGACCGCAAGGGAGTCGCTCGATGCAAATGCACCCGCGCTCGAGCGAGCGCTGCACTTGTTCCTTCTGAATCGCGGCGTGCTCATCACGCCCTTCCACAACATGATGCTGATCAGCCCGGCGACGACCGCCGCACAGGTCGATGCGCTTCTCTCGGGCATCGAGTCCTTTCTCTCGGAGCTGCTTCCTTGACGACACCCACAGCGGACGTTTCCGAAGCACGCGACTTCCTCGCCTCCCATCCGGACGTCGAGGCGATCGAGTTGCTGATCACGGATCCGAGCGGCGTCGCCCGCGGCAAGATCGTCGCTCGCGAAGAACTGCTGTCGATCTACACCGATGGACGCTGCGTCGCCGGCTCCATTCTCGGACTGGACATCACCGGTGAAGACGTCGAGGACACAGGCCTCGTGTGGTCGGTCGGGGACGCAGACCGCCTGTGCCGGCCAGTCCCGGGCACTCTGAAGCGTACGCCCTGGACGCGTCGATCCGGCGCGCAAGTGCTGCTCACGATGTACGACATGGACGGCGCGCCCACCTATGCCGATCCCCGCCACGCGCTCGCACGCTCCATCGAGCGTCTGTTACCCCTGCGTCCGGTGGTCGCCGCGGAGATCGAATTCTATCTGCTCAAGCGCGCTGACGACGGATCACTCGTGCCGGCGGCGGGATTGCTGTCGGGCCGCAAGCAAGCCCGTTTCGATTCGTACGGTCTCGGCAAGCTGGACGACATGTCGCCGGTGTTCGACGACATCTACGCCGCTGCGAAAGCACAGGGGCTGCCGCTTCGAACGCTGATGTCGGAGTACGCACCCGGACAATTCGAGATCACCCTCTTGCATCGCGACGATGCGTTGCGCGCGATCGACGAGGCGGTCGCTTTCAAGCGCCTGATCCGTGGCGTCGCGCTTCGTCACGGACTGCTGGCTTGCTTCATGGCCAAGCCGTTCGAAGAGCACGCCGGCAGCGGCATGCACCTCCACGCGAGCTTGCAGGATGGGAACGGTGTGAATGTGTTTGCGAGCGACGACCCGGTCGGCACTCCCCTGCTTCGCCACGCGATCGGCGGCTTGCAGGCGACGATGGCCGAATCGATGCTCATCTTCGCGCCGAACGCGAACTCCTATCGCCGCTTCCGCCGCATGAGCTACGCGCCCGTCGCGCCGACCTGGGGAATCAACAATCGTTCGGTGAGCTTGAGAATCCCCGCGGGCGCCGCGCCGAGCCGCCACGTCGAACACCGCGTCAGCGGTGCGGATGCCAATCCCTACCTCGTCGCCGCGACAGTGCTCGCAGGAATCCACAAGGGGATCGAGGGCGAGTTGGATCCGGGATCGCCGGTCACAGGCAACGGCTACGAAGCCACAGTGGAAGGAACACTGGCGAGGGATTGGCACAGCGCGATCCGCGCAGCCGGGCAATCGCAATTCCTGCGTGATGCCCTCGGCGAGCAGTTCATGCAGGCCTTTCTGGCCATCAAGCGCCAGGAATGCGACAAGTTCAACGCGAGAGTGAGCTCAGTCGATTACGACTGGTACCTGGAGAGCTGACCGCTCGAAGAGCGGTCATCCCCGCACACGCGGGGATGACGGAATCAGAACTCCTGCCACACCGACTCGTCGCCGCTCGCCCGCGCCCGCGGCATTGCTGCCGGTGCCGGAGCTGCAGCCTTGCGCGCCACCGGACGCTGTGCGGGACGCTTCATCGGCGCCACAGTCGCCTTGGCAGCAGCGGGAGCCTCGACAACCGCCGCGGCAGCAATCGGTGCCGCACCGTCGATACGGAAGAACGCAACGAGCTTCATCAGTTCCTGCGCCTGCTGCTGCATCGTCTTCGCTGCCGCAGCGGATTCCTCGACGAGCGCCGCGTTCTGCTGCGTCGCGTGATCCATGTTCGTGATGGCGTGATTGATCTGATCGATGCCCGACGACTGCTCCGAAGTCGCAGCGGTCATTTCAGCGACTATGTCCGTCACCTTCTTCACGCCTGTCACGATGCTGTTCAGCGTGTCTCCGGACTCGCCCACGAGCCCTGCGCCGACCGCAACCTTCTGTACCGAGTCGCCGATGAGGCCCTTGATCTCTTTCGCCGCGCTCGCGCTGCGCTGCGCGAGGTTGCGCACTTCGGATGCGACGACCGCGAAGCCGCGACCCTGCTCGCCTGCGCGCGCTGCTTCGACAGCGGCGTTCAATGCCAGCAGGTTCGTCTGGAACGCGATCTCGTCGATCACGCTGATGATGTCTTCGATGCGCTTGCTGGCCGAGGTGATCTCATTCATCGCGTCGACGGCGCGACGCACGACCTGGCCGCCCTGGTCCGCCTGGCCGCGAGTGCTACTGGCGATCTGGTTCGCCTGCTGCGCATTGTCGGCATTCTGCTTCACCGTGGCCGTCATCTCTTCCATGCTGGCCGCGGTCTCTTCGAGCGCGGCCGCCTGTTCCTGCGTACGCTCGCTCAGATCATCGCTGCCCTGCGAGAGCTGGCTTGCGGCGCGATCGACAGTAGCCGCGCTCTCGCGCACCTGGCTCACCGTGTCGACCAGCTTGTCGTCCATGCCCTTCAGCGCGCGCAACAGGCGGCTGATTTCGTCGTTGCCGACGACATCGAGACGATGGCCGAGCTCGCCGCGACTCACGCGCTCAGCGAGATCCTCCGCACGACCGAGGCCGAGCGACACGTGGCGGGCCAGCAGCCAGGCTGACCACACAGCGATCGCCAGAGCGAGCACGAAGCTGATCATCATGACGCGACGGTCAGCGGCAACTTCCGCGCGCGCCCCTTCGATCACCTTGCCGGCAGCGGCAATGCGCATCTCGATGAGCTTCTGCGTCGTGTCGTCCATCCGGTCGATGACCGGCTCGATGCTGCCGATACGGACCTTCGTCGCCGAGTCGTAGTCCTGCGCGAGCAACGCTTCGATTTCCTGCTTGCCGGAGCTCACGATCGACGCACGCTGTTCCTTGATCTCACTGGACAGCTTGCGCTCTTCAGGCGACAGCGCGACCTTGTCGAACTCTTCCATCAGCGAGTTGATGCGTCCGCGGTTCTCCTTGATGGCGTCGTAGTTCGCCTGCGTGAACTGAGTGTCCTTGTGCACGTACGCTTCGAGACGGTACTGCTGGCTCTGCAGGGAGCGCTGGAAGATCTCGCCGAAGCTTGCGATCGGAACGAGGTTGTCGGAGTACAGCGTCTCCATCCGGTTCGAGGCATTGTTAAATGCTTTCAGCCCGACCCCGAGCACGACGATCAGGGCTACCGCCAGGATCGCGAGATTGAGGTACAGACGGGCTTTGATGCTGAGTCCGGTCATGAGCTTTTCCAACGCAATTCAAGGGTCTTCCAGACCGCTATCGGCGCAGCGACCACCCTCTGAAACCTTCACGTAACTTTTTCAGGGAACACCCTAGGCAGCCGCGGGCTTGCGGCATCATCCAGCGCTGCATTGGGGCATTGAGGGGCTGTGCCCGGTGGGCTCGCCGGTTGGCCCCTGACGGAATTTCGCGTACGTTGCACCGCACATGCGATTCGACCTGACCGACCTGAAGCTTTTCCTGCATGTCGTCGAAGCCGGCAGCATCACCGCGGGCGCGGAGCGGATGCACCTGGCCGTCGCGGCCGCGAGCACCCGCATCCGGAACATGGAGCTGGAGCTGGGCACAGCCCTGCTCAATCGCGAACGCCAAGGCGTACACCCCACCCCGGCCGGCCGCACGCTGATCCATCACGCACGACTGCTCCTGCAGCAGGCAGAGAGGATGCGAGGTGATCTCGCCGAATACGCCGGCGGCCTCAAAGGACACATCAGGCTGCTGTCGAACACCAACGCGCTCATCGAATTCCTGCCCGAGCCGCTGAGCAATTTTCTCGCGGCCCATCCGCAGGTGAACATCGATCTCGAAGAGCGGCTGAGCGACGAGATCGTCGCGGCAGTCGCCGACGGCAAGGCCGACATCGGCATCGTGGCCGGCACCGAAGACGTCACCGGTCTCGAAGTGTTCGCTTTCCGCTCCGATCGCTTCGTCCTGGTGACCCCGCTGTCGCATCCGCTCGCGAACGAGAAGAGCATCGCGTTCGCCGACGCACTCGATTACGACTTCGTGGGACTCGATCGCTCGAGCTCGTTGCAGCGATTCCTTTCCGACAAGGCGGATCGCATCGGCCGGCGGCTGAAGCTTCGCGTCCAGTTGCGCAGCTTCGATGCTGTCTGCCGGCTGGTCGAATGCAATGTCGGCATCGGCGTCGTTCCCGAAACGACGGTCGAACGCAACAAGGCGACGCAATTGCGCCGCATCGACCTCACCGATGAATGGGCCATCCGGCGCCTGATGATCTGCGTCCGCAAACTGCAGGACCTGCCGACGTACGCGCAGGAACTGGTGCGGCACCTGACTTCGGGGACGGAACAGCGCTCCTGATCGGAAGCGGAGAAGAGTTTCACACGGACTGCTTACCGCCCACTGTCGGCGGTCGGTTGCCGCGTCATCGGCACGGCCCCACCGGCGCGCGATCGATCCGATCCGGTGATCCAGACGCCGGCCATCACGATGATTCCGCCGATGATGGCGCGCGACGAAAGCGGTTCATTGAGAACGAGAACACCGCTGATCACGCCGACGACCGGGATGAGATTCGCGAACACGCCCGCCTGGCTCGCATCGATATCCTGAAGCGCGACGTTGTAGAAGAGGTAGGCGAGCCCGGAGGCTCCCGCACCGAGCAACAGCACCTCGAGTCCTTCCTTGAGCGATAGTGTCGGCAGCGGATGTCCCTGCAGCTCGATTGCCGCGGCCGGCAGCAGCAGCAGCGCACCGATGCCGATCACACCAGCTGTCATCACCACCGCATCCGTGTTCGCATACCGCCGGGCCAGCGCTGTGTAGAGTCCCCACGCGATCACGCTGACGAATACGAGCATGTTGCCCAGGACCGGCGACGATGCTGTCGCATCCAGTACGTCGCTCCCGGAGAAGACGAGCAGCACGCCGGCAAGCGACAGGGTGATGCCGCCGATACGCACTCTTGAGGCGGGCTCGCCGAGCCAGAGGATGGCGATCAGTGCCGTCATCGCCGGAATCGAGCTCTGAACCAGCGCACCCTGGGATGCGGACGTGTATACCAGGCCGAGATTGAAGACGGCGTAATAGAACGCCACGCCGATGAATCCCATCGCGAACATCGCTTTCCACGGCAGCCTGGCCCGCTCGGCCGGGAGGCGCCGATAGCGAATCCAGGCGATCGGCAGCAGGACGGCGAACCCGATCGCCACGCGCATGAACGCGAGCGTGAACGGCGGCACCGCGTCGATGACGTCTTTCGTCGCCACGAAAACGCCGCCCCAGAGACTCATTACGGCGATCAGCATGACGATCGACCGCCAGCGCCGGTTGGTTGTGGATTCTTGTGTCACAGCTGCAGGCATAATCGCGGGGCCGATATTCTGTATCAGGCGACGACAACAAGACAGCCACTTTAGATAGAGGCGTGCCACCGACATGCGATCTCTACCCCGGTCTCTCCTCCCCTTCGCACTTTTGCTGGCCGCACTGGCAACCGCGAATGCGCAGACCGTCGTTGTGCACAATGCGAAGGTCTACACGCCGCAAGCCGACGGCATCCGTGAGTACGCGGGCATCGTCATCGAGCATGGCAAGGTGCGGAAACTCCTGGAAGCAGGAACGGCCGTTCCCGCCGGATCGGGCATTACGAGCGTCGACGCCAGGGGTCGGACCCTCCTGCCCGGGCTGATCGATGCCCATGGACACATGCTCGGACTGGGCCAGTTGCAGCTGCAGGTCGACCTGCGTGGCAGCAGCAGCACGAAGGAAGCAGTCGACCGGGTACTCACGTTTGCGAAGGCGAATCCCAACGATCGCTGGATCATCGGCAACGGTTGGAACCAGGTGCTGTGGACCAGCAAACAGTTCCCCACCGCCGCGGATCTCGAAGGCGCCACGAGCGGCCGGCCCGCGATGCTCTCGCGGGTGGACGGCCACGCAATCTGGGTGAATCGCGAAGCGTTGAAGATCGCGGGCATCACTCGAGCCACGCAGGACCCGCCCGGCGGCCAGATCGTTCGGGATGCCTCCGGCGAACCCACTGGCGTGTTCGTCGACGCAGCGTCCGCATTGATCGAGAAGCATGTCCCCGCGCCGACGGATCAGGAGATCGAGCGAACGCTGGGCGCCGCGATGAAGAGCGTGGCCGCATTGGGTCTGACCGGCGTTCACGACGCGGGCATCGATACCCGGCAGTACGCGGCGTACCAGTCACTCGGCAAGAAGCAGCAACTGTCGATTCGCATCTACGCGATGCTGGCCGACAGCGAAGCGGCGCGTGCGACCATCGCCAAAGGTATCCAGCCCGCGCAGTTCGAGGATCGCCTGCAGATGCGCTCGGTGAAGGCCTGGGTCGACGGCGCACTCGGCAGCCGCGGTGCGACGATGATCCAGGACTACAGCGACGAGCCGCAGCATCGCGGCCTCGCGCTTTACACGCCTGCGCAGATCGGTGAGCTCGCATCGCTGACCGCGAAGCACGGCTGGCAACTCAACATTCACGCGATTGGCGACGCAGGCAATCGACTCACGCTCGATACCTTCGAGCAGCGGCTGACAGCTGCTCAGCGCCAGTCCCTGCGGCCACGCATCGAGCACGCTCAGGTCATCACGCTCGAGGACATTCCGCGCTTCGCGAAGCTGAATGTAATCGCATCGATTCAACCGACCCATGCGACGTCGGACATGAACATGGCAGAGGATCGCGTCGGCCCGCGGCGAATCAAGGGTGCGTATGCCTGGCGTTCGTTGCTCGACGCAGGCGCAAGACTCGCGGGCGGCAGCGACTTCCCGGTCGAATTGCCGAATCCGTTCTTCGGTCTCCATGCGGCGGTCACCCGCCAGGATCGTGACGGACACCCGCCCGGCGGCTGGTACGGCAACCAGAAACTCACGCGGGCCGAAGCATTGCGCCTGTTCACGATCGACGCCGCCTACGCCGCCTTCATGGAGAAATCCGTGGGCTCGCTCGAGCCCGGCAAGTGGGCCGATTTCATCATCCTCGACCGCGACTATTTCAAGGTGCCGGAGAGTGAGATCGATGACATCAAGGTGGAAGCGACGTACGTGGCGGGGACGAAGGTGACGCGCTGACTGCAAAGCCAGCTGCCTCTGTCATTCCCGCGAAAGCGGGAATCCATCTTGCTAAAAGGCATGGATTCCCGCGCACGCGGGAATGACGGAGGCTTCGCATGACGTCCGGCTAAAGCCGGACCCACAGCAGAACAAGCCTCTCCTCAGCGGTGACCCACCTACCCACTCAGCAGATCCACTCTAGCCCCGCACCGTGGTTCCGACGTACGATGCCGGCGTCATGAATTCCCGTCTCATCGCATTCGTGCTGATGCTGGTCGTGGGGCTGCAGTCATTGCTGTCCCTGCCCGCCGAAGCAGCACAGCCTGCCGACGTCGCGTCGCATTGCGACGAGGGCGGCATGCATGGCGACAGCACGAAGCACGAGGCACCCAAGGTGCAGAAATGCCCGCATTGCGACGGCGCTGGTGCTGGTCACGACTGCAACAGCTACTGCTCCGTGGCAGTTGGTCTCGCCCCGGCGACGTGGGTGTTCTCGAGCAAACACTGTGCTGAACGAGTCACTGCGCAGCCGCCTGCGTTGCTGAGCCGGTTCGACATTCCGCCGACCCCTCCTCCGATCGTCTGACATCGACCAGCGATCTCGCGCATGCACGCGAATCGCAATCACACGTGCTGACTCCGTGCAGGCAGGGCCTGGGCATCAGCACCACTTGTGTTGCAACGATGGCAGTTGATCAATGACCTTTCATTCCCGACGACGATTCGTGCAGGGGATTGCGGCTGGTTCCGCGCTCCTTGCCCTTCCTTCCGCCATGAGGGCGCTCGCCTCTGCTCCGGCGGTCCTTTCAGGCACCGAGTTCAATCTCGAGATCGGCGAGCTGCCGGCGAACTTCACCGGGAAACGCCGCATCGCGACTGTCGTGAACGGGCAATTGCCGGCGCCGCAACTGCGCTGGCGCGAAGGGGATGAAGTCACGATCCGCGTGACCAACCGGCTGGCCGAACGCACTTCCATTCACTGGCACGGACTCATCGTGCCCGCCGACATGGATGGCGTGCCTGGCATCAGCTTTCACGGCATCGCGCCGGGCGAGACGTTCACGTATCGCTTTCGTGTGAACCAGTCCGGCACGTACTGGTACCACGCGCACTCGCGCTTCCAGGAACAACTCGGCCTCTACGGCTCGATCGTCGTCGAGCCACGCAATCCGCAGCGCCATGCCGCGGATCGCGAACACGTCCTGCTGCTGTCCGACTGGACGGACCATGATCCGGAAGACATCTATCGCAAACTCAAGGTGCACGCCGGCTACTTCAACTACAACAAACGCACGACGGCCGATCTTGCAGCGGATGCGCGACGGCAAGGATGGAAGTCCACGCTCGCTGAGCGCGCGATGTGGGGCGAGATGCGCATGGACCCCACGGATCTTTCCGATGTCACGAGCTACGCATACACCTACCTGATGAATGGCGCGACGCCAGCGACCAACTGGACAGCTTCCTTCCAGCGCGGTGAGCACCTGAAGCTGCGTGTCATCAATGGATCGTCGATGACGTTCTTCGATCTGCGCATTCCAGGACTCTCGATGCAGGTCGTCGCGGCCGATGGTCAGGACATCGAGCCTGTCACTGTCGACGAATTCCGCATCAGCCCCGCTGAAACGTACGACGTCATCGTCACACCGAGCGACGATCGCGCCTACACGATCTTTGCACAGGCACTCGACCGCACCGGCTACGCGCGCGGCACACTGACCCCACGCCCTGGAATGACCGCAGAAGTTCCCACGCTTGACGCGCCCTCTCCGCTTGCGATGTCGGACATGGGCATGGGACACGGCGCCGGCGGTGCGATGGATCACAGCTCGCATGCTGGTCACGACATGCCAGGTGCGCCGAAGCACTCGGCCACTGAGTACGGACCCGCCGTCGACATGCTCGTCGATGCACCGATCAACCGCCTCGATGATCCGGGCATTGGCCTGCGCAACAACGGACGGCGCGTACTGACGTACGCGGATCTGCACACGATCGGCGGCCCGATCGATTCGCGCCCAGCGGGACGCGAGATCGAGCTGCATCTGACCGGACACATGGAGCGCTTCCTGTGGTCGTTCAACGGCCAGAAGTTCTCGGAAGCCGAACCGCTGCGATTCCGTCACGGCGAGCGCCTGCGCATCGTGCTGATCAACGACACGATGATGAACCATCCGATTCATCTCCATGGGATGTGGAGCGAGGTCGAATCGCCGCAGGGTGAATTCCAGGTTCGCAAGCACACCGTCACAGTGCAACCGGCGCAGCGTGTCAGCTATCGGGTCACCGCCGATGCGCTGGGACGCTGGGCATATCACTGCCACCTGCTCTATCACATGGAAGCCGGCATGTTCCGGGAAGTCGTGGTCGAGCACGGAGGTGCGGCATGAAGCGGCACACTCTGCTTGCCCTTGCGCTGCTGCCGCTCGGTTCGGCTTTGGCGCAGGATGAACATGCTCACCATGAGCATCATGAGCCGGCGCCCAGAGAACCCGCTGCGTCAGCTTCGTCGGACCACGTTCCGCCCGATCCGCCGTCGCATGTCATGGGGCCCATGTCGAATGCCGAGATGGCGCAAATCATGGCGATGGACGACGCGGCTCCCTTCGGCTCGATCGCACTCGACCGGCTCGAATGGCGTGAACGCAGCGACGCGATCGCCTGGGAAGGCTCGGCGTGGTACGGCGGTGACTACAACAAGCTGATGCTCAAGTCCGAAGGCGAGTCCGCGGATGGCGCGGATCATCTGCGGACGGAATTGCTGTGGGATCGCGCGATCAGCCGCTGGTGGCACATGCAGGCTGGCTTGCGCCACGATTCAGGCGAAGGCCCGTCCCGGACCTGGGCGGCGCTCGGCGTCGAAGGACTCGCGCCATACTGGATCGAGCTGGAAGCGACTGCCTACGTCGGCGAGGAAGGCCGGACTGCGTTGCGTGCCGAAGGCAGCTACGATCTGCGCTTCACGCAGCGCCTGATCCTGCAACCGCAGTTCGAGATCAACTTCTACGGGAAGGACGATCCGGAACGGGGACTGGGCTCAGGTCTGTCCGATGTTCAGGCAGCGCTGCGCTTGCGCTATGAGATCCGACGCGAGTTCGCGCCATTCATTGGCGTGCACTGGTCAGGGCTGTTTGGCGGGACGGCGGATATTGCCGAAGCGCAGGATCGCGACGACAGTGAGGTGCAGTTCGTGGCGGGATTGAAGGTCTGGTTCTGAGCCGCACCCCAGTTCAGTCACTCCCGCGCAGGCGGGAGTCCATCTGCATCAAGGCATGGACTCCCGCTTGCGCGGGAGTGACGGACTAGCTCAGCCGTTGCTCCACTTGATCTGAAACTCGATCTCTTCCTCACCCTCCGACCGCTCGTGCTCGACGCTGAAGGACGCCTTGGCAGGAACGTAAATACGCTCACCCGCGATCTGGATCTCGAACCGATCGCCCTGCTCGATCGCGTCGGCAAGCCGCCGCAGCTTGGCAACGAACTCGGCGTTGGAGTAAATCTTCTCGATGTCTCTGGGTCGGGCCATGGAACTGCTCTCGATGTAGTGCGGGCGATACGGAATGCGCGAAGATGCGCGCCGGTTTCAATGCGCAGCGAGTCTCATGAAACAAGTCATCGTCGTCAACGAGAGCCTGCGACTGCCCCGGGGAAAGCTCGCGGCGCAGGTCGCTCACGCATCCGTCGATGCGTTCATTCGTGCACCCGCCCAGTCCCAGGAGCAGTGGTTGCACGATGGCATGCCCAAGATCGTGCTCCACGGCGACTCGGACGCGGCATTGATCGAACTGGAACGTATCGCCCTCGAAGCGGGCCTGCCTGTGGCGCTGATCGCCGATGGCGGTCACACTGTCGTCGCCCCCGGCACGCTCACGTGCCTGGGAATCGGCCCGGCCGAAAGGACGCTGATCGATGGGGTGACGGGCGCCTTGAAGCTGGTCAAGTAACGGATCGAAAAAGCACAACATCGGGAGACATCGATGGGCGATCTCAATCTCTGGGCCATTCTCGTGGCGGCCATCACATCGTTCATGCTCGGCGGCCTCTGGTATTCGCCTGCACTATTCGGCAACGCCTGGAACCGGCTGGCGAACGATTCGCGGCCGAAGGGTGACGGGCACCCAGCCCGCGTGTTCGGCGTCAGCTTCCTGTTCTCGCTCATTGCGGCGACGGCCTTCGCCTACTGGCTGGGCCCAAATCCGCCGCTGCCCCACGCGCTGAAGCATGGCTTGCTCGCCGGCGCCTGCCTCGTCGCAGCCAGTTTCGGTATCAACTATCAGTTCGCAAACCGCAGCTTCCAGCTCTGGCTGATCGACGGCGGCTATCACACCGTCCAGTTCCTGCTGTTCGGACTGGTCCTGGGGTTGTGGCATTGATCACCCCGCTGCGGGACTTGCGTACGGTCGCCGAAGCCGTGAAGAATCGGCGCACATCCCGCTGAAGGTTCTCGTGCATGCCCTCGAAACGCAAAGCCTCCCGCCGCACGGTTCGCAAGACCGGTACCAGCAAACAGCGTAGTCACGCGCGTAACGCGGTGCTGACGAAGCGGAAGCGCCCGGCGCGAGCGCCTGCGGGACGACGCGGACTGTATCCCGCGATCGAACCGTACAAGACGGGCTATCTGCGCGTTTCGGACGTGCACGAGATCTACTACGAAGAGTGCGGCAACCCGAAGGGTAAACCCGCGATCTTCGTGCACGGCGGGCCGGGCGCCGGCTGCGACAAGCGCGCACGCAGCTTCTTCGATCCCGAGGCCTATCGAATCATCCTGTTCGACCAGCGCGGCTGCGGTCGCAGCAAACCTCGCGCGAGCCTCGTCGACAACACGACGTGGCATCTCGTCTCCGACATGGAAGCGTTGCGCGAGAAGCTCGGCATCGAGCGCTGGCTGGTCTTCGGCGGCTCGTGGGGCTCAACGCTCGGCCTGGCGTATGCGCAGGCGCACCCGGAGCGCGTCACTGAGCTCGTGCTCCGTGGCATCTTCATGCTGACGCAGTTCGAGTTGCGCTGGTTCTACCAGGAAGGCGCCAGCGCCCTCTTCCCGGATCGCTGGGAGAACTACATCAACGCGATCCCGCCGGCGGAACGCGGTGACCTGATCCAGGCCTTCTACAAGCGATTGCTCAGCGAAGATCGCCAGGTTCGCGTGAACGCCGCGCGAGCCTGGTCCGTGTGGGAAGCAGCCACGAGCTACCTGCACGTGAACGAAGAGAACGTGAACAAGTGGAACGAAGAAGACTTCGCGATCTCAGTGGCCCGGATC
Organism: Povalibacter uvarum; assembly: GCF_014202975.1. GTDB lineage: Bacteria > Pseudomonadota > Gammaproteobacteria > Steroidobacterales > Steroidobacteraceae > Steroidobacter > Steroidobacter uvarum. The sequence goes on along the minus strand of NZ_JACHHZ010000003.1, from coordinate 952,530 downwards.
GAATGCCACTACTTCGTGAATCGCGGTTTCCTCGAAACGGAAGACCAGCTGCTGCGCAACGTCGAGAAGATCCGTCACATCCCTGCTGTCATCGTGCAGGGCCGCTACGACGTCGTCTGTCCGATGCAGACGGCGTGGGCCCTGCATCGCGCCTGGCCGGAGGCGCAGTTCCATATCTCAGTGGATTCGGGGCACTCGGCGTTCGAGGCCGGGAACACCGATGCGCTCGTGAAGGCGACGGATGGGTTCAGGGGGAAGTGAGCGTGAAAAAGAACGTCGCCCCCTGCCCCGTCTTGCTCTCCGCCCAGATGCGCCCGCCGTGGCGCTCGATGATGCGCCGTGCGGTGGCGAGACCAATGCCGCTTCCCTGGAACAGGCGCTTGTCGTGCAGCCGGACGAAAGGCTGGAACAGGCGCTGCGAAGAATTGGCGTCGAAGCCGGCGCCATTGTCGCGGACGGCGTAGACGAAGCGGCCGTTCTCCTGGTACCGGAAGAACCGGATCCGCGCCTCGCCGCTATGCGCGGTGAACTTCCATGCATTTGCCATCAGGTTGTAGATCACGTTGTGGATCAGCTCCGGATCGGCGGCATCGATCATCGAAGAATCGACTTCGGCATGGACGACTCGGGTCGGGTCCGTAACGCGCAGGTCGTGCAGCACCGTTTCTGCGATCTGGCTCAGGTTCACCTCGCTGGCATGCGTCACGACGCTGCCGAGCTGCGAGAATTTGAGCAGCTGATTGATCATGTCGTGCATGCGACGCACGCCCGTCTGGATGCGATGCATGTAGTCGCGCGCTTTGGCTGACATGGCGGGACCGTCTTCCTGCAATGCCAGCGCGCTGAACCCTTCGACGACCTGCAGCGGCGATCGCAGATCGTGCGACACCGTGTACGAGAAACTCTCGAGCTCGCGGTTCGCCTCTTCCAGTCGACGCGTGCGTTCGGCGATGCGGCTTTCGAGCTGCTCGTTGAGCTCCTGCAGGCGCTTGTTCGCTTCTTCGAGCCGGATGTTGCTGGTCTTCAGCATCTGGCTGCGAGCCACTTCGCTGCGCACCAGGTTGTCGATCTTCGTGTGCATGGACCCGGAGATGACGATCGTGATGATCGTGAATCCCGCAAATGCAACGCCGGTGTGGATCCAGTTGTTGAGGCTCGTCGTGTACTCGACGACATTGACGCGGAACTCGATGAGTCCGGTGTTCGCAGCCATGGCGATCAGTGCGTATGTGCCGGTGCAAATCACTGCCGCCATGGCACCCGCGCGCAGGCCAAACATCATGGAAGCCGCGATCACGACGAGCGCATACGAAAGGAAGTTGATTCCCGCGATCCCCATGCGCAGCAGGGCGATCGTCCCCACGCAGTAGAGCGTCGCCAGCAAAAGCCCCGCGACTGTAATCGATCGAAGCTGGTGTCGCTTCAACCAGGCCGACGCGACGATCGCATACAGCACCACGTGCGGGACGGCCATCCACGGGTTCGTGCTGAGGTCGCGCACGAACGCCACCGGTAGCAAAAGCGAGAACACGAGCACGAGACAGCCGAACGTGCGCAGAAGGATGTCGCGACGCACAGCCTCCAGGCTGACTTCGGTGTTCATCCGCAATTCGGCCGCGGTGTGGGCACCGGTGTCACTGAAGCTGCGAGGCGACGCATTGCGCCAGCGACGCCGTCGCGGCATCGCCTTCGCATCGTGCTGCACCGTCGACGAGAGCGTCGGGTTATCCAACGCTCGCACTCCGGCGTTGAAGCTCACGCTCGAGATACCAGCGCAGCATCCGCAGCTCATCCTTCGGGATGAAGAACGCAGCGCCCAGCTCGGCGGCTTTACGGCGCAGGTCCGGGAAGTCCGCTTGTGTGACGATGACGACGTGCAGGTCGGGGTACTGAGCACGCAACGCCTGCAGCGTGTCGAAGCCGTCCATGAGGCGCATGCGCAGATCGAGCGTGACGATGTCCGGCTTGAACGTCGCGCAGACCGACAGACCATCGCGACCGTTGGAAATCTCGCGCACCTCGGTGGCGAGACTGCGGATCCAAGTCGAAATGAGCGCACGTGTCGGCGCGTGATCGTCGATGATCAGTACTTTCATCGGCCCAGCTTGGTTGTCGTGCCAGAGAAGACCGCCCGAACGGGCAGCCGCCATGTGACGCGTACTTTCAAGCAAAGCGGCTCGCGGATAAATAACGAAGGACACGCAATCTTCAGTAAGAAGGGATGCGTAGCTGCGATGCGTAGGACTACGTAGACGGAGGCAAGCGGTTGGCGGTTGGCGAGAAAAGAGGAAGGCAGCTCATTTATGCCAGCGAGCTGAGCGCTTCGCGATTCTCCAGCGCGAATTGCAGTAGCGAGTTACTGCCTTTGAGAGAAAGCTTCGTGCAGATGTTGGTGCGGTGGGTCTCGACGGTGCGCGGGCTTACCTTGAGTTCCAGGGCGATTTCCCGCGAGGTCTTCTTTTCCGCGATGCGCTTGAGAATGCGTTTCTCTGCTGTCGTCAGATCCGCAAGGCCTGGGCGGTGTGATGCGAGTGCGTCGGCCCTTCCGCGCCGGCGAAGAAGAAATCCTGTCAGTGAAGGACTGACATACGCCTGCCCGCTCGCGACCGAGACGAGGCAGTTGACGATCTCCGAGCCCGCGTTTTCCTTGAGCACATAGCCGTCGACGCCGATGTTCATCGCGCGATTGAAGGCCTGTTCATCCTTGAGCATCGTGAGGATGACGAAGCGCGTGGCGATGCCTTCCTTGCGCAGGGTCTCAGCGATATCCAGCCCGGTCGTGTCGGGCAGGTTCACATCCAGCACCGCCAGGTCGGGACGCAGTTGCGTGATCAGTTTCTCAGCCGCTGCGCCGTTGTCGGCCTCCCCGAGCAATTCGAATCTGTCATCCGACTGAATCACCTGTCGCAGTCCCTGCCGGAAGAGCGGATGGTCGTCGACGATGACGACGCGGGTGGGCGATGAGTGATTGCGGTCTTTCAATGGCGCTCCGCGGGCTCTGTGAAGGGAATGCGGACCTGCAGGTGCGTGCCCTTGCCGGGCAGGCTGTGCACTTCGAGGTTGCCGCCGAGGATCTGGGCGCGTTCGCGAATGCTGGTGAGCCCCAGTCCGCCGGCGCCGCTGGCTGTCCGGACGTCGAAACCGACACCGTCATCCCTGACATCGAGATGCAGGATACCGACGTCGCGCACGAGCGTGAGACTCGAGTGCTGGGCATTCGCGTGTCGCAGGACATTGTTCAGCGCCTCCTGGCAGATCCGATACAGGTGCGTCGCCGCATCGGGCGGCAGCGTGTCGTCCACATCCTCGATCCGGCATTCGATCTCGGTCGTGCTCGAATCGCGCACCCGCTCGACCAGGCTGCTCAGCGATTCGGTCAGGCCGAGCTGCTCGATCTGCACAGGGCGCAGATTCTGCGCGAGGCTGCGCACCTCCGCCACACAATCCGACGCGATCTGTGCGACTGCCTGCAGGTGTTCCGCCACCTCTGGATCGAGATTCGCGGTCTCGAGCGCGAGATGCATGCGATTGCGAATCAACGACAGGTTCTGGCCCAGCCCGTCGTGCAACTCGCCCGCCAGCCGCTGGCGTTCCTGCTCCTGGGCATTGAGCAGATGCCGGGAGAAATCCTCCCTCGCACGCAACTCCCGCTCCTGCGACTGCTGCAACAACTCAGCCGCCAGCCGGCGAGCCGACACGTCACGCACCGCGGCCACTCGCAATGTCCGTCCTTGATCGGCCTGGAAGTAGCGTGCCTGGATCTCGACCTGGACCGGTCGGCCATCGCGACGAAGCAGCGTCGCTTCGTACATCCCGGTGTCGCCCTCGCGAATCCGACGCTGGACTTCGGAAGTCGATTCGTTCGCGAACCACGGAGCTATGTTGCGGCCGATCACATCGTCGCGCTGCACGTCCAGCAGCGACAGCATCCGGTTGTTCAGATCCACGAGCTTGCCTTCGTCGCTGATCGCGATGCCTTCGAAGGCTGCATCGGCCAGCGTGCGAAAGCGTTCCTCGCTCGCTCGCAGCGCCACTTCCGCGGACTTTCTCGCAGTGACGTCGACTGCCGTGCCTCGCATGCAGAGCGCCTTGCCGGCACCATCGCGCTCCACTTCGCCGCGCGCTTCGAACCAGCGCGTCTCGCCGTTATCCATGATCACGCGATATTCCGACACGAACTCGAAATCGGCATTCTCGACTGCCGCATTCATTTCTTTCCGCACGCGCTCGCGGTCTTCGGGCGCCACGGTGTCGATTACCTCCTGCAGCGTCGTCGGCGTGCGTTCGAATGGCAGGTCGAACACGCGGTGCAGGTTGTCGGACCATTCGAGCCGGTGCGTCGGCACGTCCCAGCTCCAGATCACCATCCGGGCCGCGTCGAGCGCGAGCCGCAACTGGGTCTCGCTGTGATGCAGGGCGCGCTCCGCTTTCACCCGCTCGGTGACGTCCTCGATCATGCTGATCGCGTACTGCGGGATGCCATCGGTGCTGCGCACGAGCGAAGCATTGACGTGCACCCAGAGCACCTTGCCGCTGCGGGTCACGTAACGCTTCTCGCGGCGGAAGCTGTCGATCTCTCCTCGCATCAATGCGGTGTAGAGGCGTCGATCTTCCCCAAGGTCGTCCGGATGCGTGACGTGCTCGAACGAAACGTTCGTGATCTCTTCACGCCGGTAGCCGAGCATGTTGAGCAGCGCCGCATTCGCCATGACGGCGTAGCCCTGCCGGTCGACCACGACGATGCCGACCGCGGATGCATCGAACACGATGCGGAATTCCGTTTCCGCGCGTTGCAGCGCCTGCTCCATGCTGCGCCTTTCGGTGATGTCCGTGAACATCCCGAGCAGCCCGACGATCGAGTGGTACTCGTTCTCGATGGGATTGGACGCGACGCGCGTCCACAGATCCTTGCCGTCGCGGCGTAGCAGATGCTGGTAGTTGGCGCCGGCCTGCTTCGTAAGCCAGCCGTGCAGATCTCTCTCCGCGGCCGCCCGATCCTCCGGATCCAGGAACTCCTGCAGCTTCGCCCCGATCAACTCATCGGGCGTGGAGCCGAGCATCTCGGCCATTCGCCGGCTCACATAGGTCGTGCGTCCCTTCGTATCGAACACCCACACGCCATCGCACGTCGTGTCGATGATCTTGCGCACGCCCGCATGGCCGACGTCGATGGCGTGGCGCCCTTCCGGTCGTTCGGGATCATTCGTTCCGCTCGTTCCGCGAATGCCCATCATGCCCTCTTCATTGGCGGAGGACTTCTATCCAGTATGTGCCGGATTACACTAGCGCGGAAGGCCTGGGAATATAGCGGCTCTACGCAATGGACGTTGACGATGCAAAGGGCTTAGGAAATCCCGATACCGCTCAGTACCGGCATCGCCAGGTCGGTCGACCCTCTCGATCGATGAGGCCGTGCGCCATCAGCCATTCGTGCGTGTCCTGCGCATCGCCTTCGAACCATGCGCGCGCAGAACCGAGGCGAAACGTGTAACCCCAGGCGTCCATGTCGGCCCACATCTGCTTCCTGTCAAACCGCGGCAGATAGTCGGCCAGCACGATCTGCAGATAGCAGACGGCATTCTCTTCGTCGTAGTCTCCGCCCGCGTCCTTGTTCAACCCGGTCCGTCGCGCCTCGTCCATGCAGATGAAGTGACACGCTTCATGCAGCAATGAATGCAGCGGCGTGTCGAGTCGAACATAGAGCCTGTTGCCGATCAGCCCCGCTTCGCTCTCACCCCAGTAGGAACCAGGAATCTCGGTGGCGGATGCGAGCTGGACTAATTCAAGGCCGTAGCGATCGAGGACGAGCGTGATGTCGGACAGGTTGCGGTCCTGTAGGAGGATCACAACGACGCCAGTCGCCTCACCACCAGCCCCGCCAGATCCCGCGCCAGCGCTTCCCTGAGCATCGATTGCTCACGCTGCTTCGCCAGGACGGCCGTCGTGTCGTAGCTGTAGTCCCGGGTGAGCTCGAGCTGCTGGGGAGCCAGCAACTCGCCCGTTGGGCTCTCGACGGAGTACTCGATGGCGTAGAAGACTTCGTATTCCTCGGGCGTGTTGCGCGCCGAAACCGAGAGTACGCGCTGGCCGCTGTTGTCCTTGCGGATGCGGACGATCGCGCTCGCCTGGACACGGTCGTTCACGACCCGCGCGCCCGAGGCTTCGAGGCTTTCGCGCAGCATGCGGTTGAAATCCGTGTACCGGTCAGTGGTCTCGACGTACGTCGCGGACATGACTTCGGGCAGGCGGGCGGTGCCTTGCATGCGCCAGCCGCAACCGGTGGCCAGCAAGCAGAAGACGGCAGCAAGCGCCAGGGCGCGCCGGGAAAGCGACATCAGGGGCAGTCCTCGTGAGGTATCACGAGGGAGTATAGGGGATACACGTCCCTCCGCCGGAGGGATCCCCGCTTTCGCGGGGATGACGATCGCGACCGCGATCGTCAGTTGCGATAGCCCGGGTCCACCTTGTCCATCCGGCGCAGCAGAGCGGGCCACGTCAGCGCACTCCCTGCACCGCGCATGACGGCCTTGGTGTAACCAGGAACGGTATCGAGCACCGACTGAGGGATCTGGATCAGCTCTGCGCCATGACCCTGGGCCAGCACCTGGATCTCACATGCGCGCTGGAAGGTGAACATGGCCAGGAAGGCGTCGGGGACGGTCCGGCCGACGGTCAGCAGGCCGTGGTTGCGCAGCATGAGATGACGGGTATCGCCGAGGTTCGCCTGGAGGCGCACCTTCTCTTCCGGGTTGAGCGCGATACCTTCGTAGTCGTGATACGACAGCGACTGCACGACGATGCTCGCCTGTTGCGAGATCGGCAGCACACCCGCCTTCTGGCAGGACACGGCGACGCCCTCCATCGTGTGGAGATGCAGGACGCAACCGGCATCCTCGCGCGCCTCGTGAATGGCGCTGTGGATCGTGTAGCCGGCCGGATTGATCTCGTAGGGGCTGTCCAGCGTCTTCTTGCCGCTCAGGTCGACGCGCACGAGGTTCGACGCAGTCATTTCGTCGAACATCAATCCGTAGGGATTGATCAGGAAGTCGTGCGTCCCCGGCACGCGCGCCGAGATGTGCGTGAACACGAGGTCATCCCAGCCGTAGTAACCGACGAGCCGGTAGCAGGCCGCCAGGTCGACGCGAACCGCCCATTCTTCGGCGGACACTTTGTCGCGGATGTTGGAAACCGTGTTGTCGACGACGCGCATTTGCATGGGAACCCCCGGGCATGAAATCGCTAGACGGTCCGAAACCGGACTTTCGAAACACTAACCTAGCGCCGATGGCGGGGCCGGACAAGCGGGCGGGAGCGGCAACTGCTGTCGGGAAATGAAAAGGCCGGGCAGCGCCCCCTTCGTTGAGCCTCCTCTTGTTGTGAATCCGGCTTTAGCCGGACGTCAGGCCGAAGGTCCCGGATCGCTAGCGCGATGACGTCCGACTAAAGTCGGACCCACAACAAGAGCCCTGCTCCAGACTTGTTTTCCGGGGAGTTTCACCCCAGCACTCGGGCATCCCGCAGCGCCCGTTCCGCCTCCTGCGCACCCCTGACGACCAGGGCCTCCATCCCGACTTTCCGGGCGGCCTCCACGTTGAGCAGGTTGTCGTCGAGGAACAGGACTTCCGCGGGTTGGCATTGCAGCGACTCGACGACATGCTCGAACGCCGCGGCATCGGGCTTGATGCGGCCGGTCAGGTGGGAAACGAAGTAGTGATCGAAGGCGCCGCCGATTTCCATCTCGTCGCGGACGCGCGGCCAGTGCAGCTCATTCGTGTTCGACAGAACGGCACGCACATAGCGGCGCGGGATCTGCGCAACCAGCTCGAGTGCCCCGGGAAACAGACCCGTCGGCCAGCTCGTGAACGCCTTCAGAAACTCATGCTCATCGACGCGGATGTCGAACTCCTCGATGAGCTGCCGCGCGAACTCCGGCCCCTCGATCCGCCCCGTTTCGAAGCTGCGCACACTCGGCGAATGCAGCCACTTGCGCCAGAGATCTTCGGTCGGCATCCGGTATCCCAGCCACCGGAGCATCGGCGCCACGCCGTTCAATTCGACGAGCACACCGCCGAGATCGAACAAGACAACCCTGACGCTCGCCCCCTCCGGCATCTGCTCTTCTCTCTAGTTTCTGGCTACCAGCTCATCGCTCGTAGCTGGCTCGCTTCTTCTCACACGACAACATTCACCAGCTTCCCCTTCACCACGATCACCTTCTTCGCCGGCTTGCCTTCCATCCACCGCTGCACGACAGGATCCGCCAGCGCCGTTTCGCGGATCTGCGTTTCATCAGCGCTCGCGGCCACGTTGATATGGCTGCGAAGTTTGCCGTTCACTTGCACGACCACCTGAATGCTGTCCTGCACGAGCGCTTCGGGATCTGGCTTCGGCCACGCGCGATCCATGAGCGAATCCGTGTGGCCGAGCGTTTCCCACAACACATGCGTCGCGTGGGGAACGATCGGCGAAAGCATCTGAACGACCAGCTCGAGCGTTTCCCGCACGACGGTGCGGCCCTGATCCGTTGTGTCCTCGAATTTGCCCAGCGTATTCATCAGCTCCATCACCGCGGCGATCGCGGTGTTGAAGATACGGCGGCGGCCGAGATCGTCGGTGACCTTCACCAGGGTCGCGTGGGCGGCGCGGCGGAGATCGCGTTGAGCGGAGGTCAGGCTGCTGGCTGCTGGCGGCTGGCTGCTGGCCAGAGGCCCGGCGGATACGTGTTCGTATACGACGCGCCAGAGCTTGCGCATGAAGCGTGAGGCGCCCTCGACACCGTCATCCGACCACTCGAGGGTGTCTTCTGGCGGTGCCTTGAACATCATGAAGAGACGGATGCTGTCGGCGCCGTATTCGCCGACGAGAGCCTGCGGGTCGACGCCGTTGTTCTTCGACTTCGACATCGTGCGCATGCCTTCCCATTCCACGGGCTTTCCATCGGCGCGCAGCGTCGCGCCGAGGCGCGTGCCCTTCGCGTCGAACTGCACGTCGACATCGGCGGGATTGAAGTACTGGATGCGCCCTTCGCCCGTCTTCCGCGAATAGATGTCGTTCAGCACCATGCCCTGCGTCAGCAGGCGCCGGAACGGCTCGCGTTCCTTCACCAGCCCGAGGTCATTCATCACGCGCGTCCAGAAGCGCGAGTACAGCAGGTGCAGGATCGCGTGTTCGATGCCGCCGATGTATTGATCGACGGGCATCCAGTAGTTGGCGCGCTCATCGACCATCGCGTTCGCGTTGTCCGGGCAGGCGAAACGCATGAAATACCAGGACGAGTCGACGAACGTGTCCATCGTGTCGGTTTCGCGGCGCGCGTCGGCACCGCACCTCGGACATTTGCACTCGTAGAACGAAGCCAGCTTGCCGAGCGGATTGCCGCTGCCGTCGGGCACGAGGCCCTCGGGCAGCACGACGGGAAGATCCTTGTCCGGCACGGGCACATCGCCGCACTTCGGGCAATGAATCAGCGGAATCGGGCAGCCCCAGTAGCGCTGTCTGGAAATACCCCAGTCGCGCAGGCGCCATTGCACCTGTTTGTGGCCGAGCCCCAGCGCCGACAGATCGGCCGCAATGGCATCGATCGCATGCTGATAGCCCAGGCCGTCGTACTTGCCGGAGTTGATGCAGATGCCTTCTTTCGTGCTGTACCACTCAGCCCACTGGTCAGTCGAGTAGACGTTGGCGTCTTCCGCGATCACCTGCGCGATCGGCAGGCCGTACTTCTTCGCGAACTCGAAATCGCGCTCGTCGTGAGCAGGCACGCCCATCACGGCGCCTTCGCCGTAGGTCATGAGCACGTAGTTGCCGACCCACACCGGAATCTTTTGGCCCGTCAGCGGGTGCAGGACGAAGAGCCCGGTGGGCATGCCCTTCTTTTCCATGACGGCCATCTCGGCTTCCTGCGCGGTGCCTTTCTTGCATTCTTCGATGAAGGCGGCGAGCTTGTCATTGTCGCGGGCCGCGTAAGTCGCAAGCGCGTGTTCGGCCGCTACAGCGCAGAACGTGACGCCCATGAGCGTATCCGCACGCGTCGTGAAGACATTCAGCGTGTGATGCTCGTCCTCGAGCTCGTACGGGAATCCGACGCGCACGCCTTCGCTCTTGCCGATCCAGTTCGCCTGCATCGTACGCACGCGCTCCGGCCAGTCGGTGAGCGTGTCGAGCGCATCGAGCAGATCCTGCGAGTAGTCCGTGATCCGCAGGTAATACATCGGGATCTCGCGCTTCTCCACAGGCGCGCCGGTGCGCCAGCCGCGACCGTCGATCACCTGCTCGTTGGCGAGCACGGTCTGATCGACCGGGTCCCAATTCACGACGCCGGTCTTCTTGTAGGCGATGCCCTTTTCGAGCATCCGCAGGAAGAGCCACTGATTCCAGCGGTAATACTCGGGCTGGCAGGTCGCGAGCTCGCGCTTCCAGTCGAGCGCGAAACCCAGCGACTGCAGCTGGCGCTTCATGTACGCGATGTTGTCGTACGTCCACTTGGCCGGCGGCACGCCATTCGCCATCGCGGCATTTTCAGCCGGCAGGCCGAATGCGTCCCAGCCCATCGGCTGCAGCACGTTGTAGCCCTGCTTGCGCATGAAGCGCGAGAGCACGTCGCCGATCGTGTAGTTGCGCACGTGCCCCATGTGCAGCCGTCCGCTGGGGTACGGAAACATGCAAAGGCAGTAGTACTTGGGACGCGAGGGGTCCTCGCTCGCAGCAAATGCGTCAGCCGCTTCCCAATGGGCTCTGGCCTGCGCCTCCACGGCCGCAGGATCGTAACGTTCGTGCATGCGGAAAAAGTCTGCGAATCAGGGATTTGAAGGATAGCAGGGAGAAGCGGTTAGCGGTTGGCGGTTAGCGGTTAGTGGGAACCGAGAGTGGATTCCCGCTTGCGCGGGAATGACCGTCGCCCTGTACTCGTCCGCTACCCCCTTGCCCTCACCAGCCACGCAAAAGGAAAAGGGGGCCAGATGGCCCCCTCTTCTTCTCAACTAACCGCCAACCGCCAACCGCCAACCGCTCCTCCTAGAACTCCTGCCAAGTATCGTCCCCGCTCGCCTTCGCCATCGGGGCCGGACGGGAAACCGGCTTGGCGGCCGCACGAACCGGACGGCTTGCCGGCCGGCGCAATTGCTTGATCGTCGCGGTCGGCGCAGCGGTTTCGACGACCGGCTGCTGCGAGCGCTCGAAGCGGGCCTGCGATGCGGCCCGGAAGAATCCGATTTCCGAGATCAGGCGCTGGGCCTGCTGTTCCATCGACTTCGCGGCGGAAGCGGCTTCTTCGACCAGCGCTGCATTCTGCTGGGTCGTGTCGTCCATCTGCGTGACGGCGTTGTTGACCTGCTCGATGCCCGACGCCTGCTCCTCGCTGGCAGCCGCGATCTCGGCGACGATGTCGCTGACCTTCTTGACGCTGTCCATGATCTCGGACAGCACCTTGCCCGACTCGTCGACGAGACTCGAACCCACGCTCACCTTCTCGACGGAGTCGTTGATGAGGTCCTTGATCTCCTTCGCCGCGGTCGCGCTGCGCTGCGCGAGGCTGCGAACTTCGCTCGCCACGACCGCGAAGCCACGGCCCTGTTCACCCGCACGCGCCGCTTCGACGGCTGCGTTGAGCGCGAGCAGATTGGTCTGGAAGGCGATCTCGTCGATGACGCTGATGATGTCGGCGATCTTGCGGCTCGAGCCGTTGATCTCGGTCATCGCGGAAACAGCGCGCTGCACGACGGAACCGCCGCGCTCCGCCTGGCCGCGGGCACTCGTCGCCAGCTGATTGGCCTGGCGGGCGTTGTCCGCGTTCTGCTTCACCGTCGCCGTCATCTCTTCCATGCTCGACGCGGTCTCTTCGAGCGCCGACGCCTGTTCCTGCGTACGCTGCGACAGGTCATCGTTGCCCTTCGACAGCTGACCGGCAGCGCCGCCGACTGCTTCCGACGCACCACGCACGCCGTTCACGATGTCATGCAGCTTGCCGTCCATGCGCTTGAGCGAACCCAGCAGCGCACCGAACTCATCGCCGCGATCGGCCGGGATGTCATGACCCAGTTCGCCGTTGGCGATCTTGTCGGCAACGTTCACGGCCACACCGAGCGCGGACATGATGGAGCGCAGCAACATGATGGCGAAGGCAGCCGCCGCAATCGCCGCGATGACCATGGCGCCGATCACGACGGTGCGATTGGTGCTGTACTCACCCTGGGCCGCGGCGAGGGCCTGCTCCGCCCGCTTGAACTGGAACTTCGACGCGTCCTGGAGAGCGTTGTGCAACCCGTCAAAGGCCGGGTCGAGCTTGTCCACGATCAGTTTGCTGGCGACATCGTCGTCGTTCGCTGCAATGGCAACATCGACTTCATCGAGAACAATCTGGTATGCACGCTCTGCGTCGGCAATATTGCGAGCGGACTGATGCCCTTCTTCGGAGCTCTGCTTGTCGGCGTACTCCTTCAGCAGGGCCGCGGCGCGCGACTTCGTCTCCATGCGCTCTGCCTTGATGGCCTTCATCTTCTCCGCATCATCGGCGAGCACGTGCAGGCTGATCAGTGCCTGGCGGTCGAGCTCGGCCGCCTGCAGGTCACCGAGCGTGCCGACGACGCGCACGCGACGTTCGTACATATCGCTCAGGTCATCCACGATGCCGCCCATGCCGTTCAGGCCGAGCACGCCGACGACGATCATCGACAACGCCAGCAAGGCGAGCGTGGCTGTAATCCGGGTCTTGATACTGAGGGAAGAGAAGTTCATGTGCGGTGCCATTAAGGAAAACTGGAAATTCAGTCAGGCTTATCGGCCGAACTGAATCAGGCTCAATGACAGACGGCCCTGAATCAGGGTCGGGCGTACATGCGGCTGCGCAGGGAACTGATGAGGAAGGAATCGGGGTCGGAGATGAACCGACACGCCCTCGTCATTCCCGCCCAAGCGGGAATCCATGTCTTGAGACGAAGATGACTCCCGCGTACGCGGGAGTGACGGAAGAATCAGTCGCCGAGCGCGGTGCGCAGCGCTGCGATTTCGTCCTTGCAGTCATTCACGATGTGAACGCATTTTTCGTTGTCGAGGCCGAGGCGCCAGAAGGCCTTCACGCCCTGCATGTTCAGTTCGAGATCCGCTTCGTGCCCGACGAAGCCGGACATCATCACGGCCACGGTGAGCACGTCCGTGACGTCCGGATGGCCGGCCGTGCGATCGATGTTCTCGTGGTCCGCGACGGCGTCGGAGATGTGTTCCGGGAAGCCCCAGTTCTCGATGATTGCCTTGCCGACGTTCGAGTGCCAGTCGCGGATGACGTGCGCGAGCGTCGCAGGATCGCGGAACAGGCTGCCATGACGGTTCGCGCGGGCAAGGATGTAGATCTTGCCGACGTTGTGCAGCAGGCCGGCGAGCATGCACTCGTCCGCGTTGATCTTCGTGGCACGCGAAGCGATGGCGTAGGCATGAGCTGCGACCATGGTCGCTTCCTGCCACAGGCCTTCGAGTTCCTTCGCGATGTGGCGCAGCTCCGCGGCGCGACGCAACTGGGCGATCGCGAACGACACAGCAGCCGTGCGAACGTTGTTGTGTCCGATGCGATTCACCGCCGTCTTGATCTCGGCAATCGTCTTGCCGCTGCGGTTGAGCGCGACCGAGTTCGCCAGCGTGAGCACACGGGCGGCCAGGCCGGCATCCGATCCCACCACTCGCGCAATCTGTTCCGTGGAAACGCCCTCATCGGCCAGGACCTTGCGCACGCGGACAGCGACGTCCGGGAACGAAGGCAGCTCCACCTTGCCCTTCGAAACCTCCTCGGCCAGTTCCGCCACGAACTGGAAGGCACCCGACGAGCCCGAAGGCTGAGTGACTTCATCGGCGGCGGCAGTCGCGAGATTGTTGGTTGTCATAAGCGCGGTATCGGCAAACAAGTCGTCGGACTTTAGATGAGGCGAATGAGACGCGGGCCTCAATCGGCAGGACTATTGCAGATGTGAGGCGCTGCGGTCTGTTAACCGGTCGGGGTTTGGTGAAGGAGGCGACTGGCTGATGGCTACTGGCCGTTGGCCAGAAAGCGGACAAAACCCCTCAGTCCCTCTGGCCAGTGGCCAGCAGCCGGCGCTAGCCGACCGCCCTGCTCGCCCCCGCCTCATTCGACAGCGCGAGAATCTGGGCGGGAATCCGATGCAACGGCATCACGTGCTGAGCCGCGCCGAGTTTGTGTGCCGCTCCCGGCATTCCCCACACGACGCTGCTCGCTTCGTCCTGTGCGATCGTGCCGGCGCCGGCCTCGAGCATTTCCTTCAGGCCGCGGGCGCCGTCATCGCCCATGCCGGTAAGGATCACGCCGACGGCGTTCGGGCCGACGTTCTGGGCGACGGAGCGGAACATCACGTCGACGCTCGGGCGGTGGCGATTCACATGCGGGCCATCGCTCAGGCGGCAACGGTAGCGGGCGCCGTCACGCTCGACGATCAGGTGGCGATCGCCGGGGGCGATGTAGACGTGGCCCGGAAGAATGTACTGACCGTCCTGCGCTTCGCAGACCGACATCTGCGACGAGCGATTCACGCGCTCGGCGAACGGCTTGCTGAAGGCGGCCGGGATGTGCTGGGAGATCACAATGGCCGGTGCGTCGGCGGGCAATGCGTCGAGCACCTCTCGAATGGCTTCGGTGCCGCCGGTCGATGCGCCGATCGCGATGATTCGATCCGTTGTGCGCAGCACGCGGCGACCGCTGACTGCCGGAAGCACTGCATCCGCGGAACGACGCTCGTCGACCTGCATTGCCACCGGGCGTGGCGCAGTCGCACGGGGATTCACCCGCGCACCCGCAGCCATCTTCACTTTTGCGATCAGCTCTTCAGCGTAGTTCGTGAGGCTGCCCGCGACGTCGACCTTCGGCTTCGGAACGAAATCGATCGCACCGAGCTCCAGCGCACGCAGCGTGATATCCGCGCCGTGCTGGGTCAGCGACGACACCATCACGACCGGCATCGGCCGCAACCGCATCAGGTTCTCGAGGAACGTGATGCCGTCCATGCGCGGCATTTCCACGTCGAGCGTGATCACGTCCGGGTTGAGCTGCTTGATGCGTTCGCGTGCAGCGAACGGGTCCGCGGCGGTGCCCACGATTTCGATGTCGCGATCCTTGCCCAGCATCTCGGTCAGCAGTTTGCGGACCAGGGCCGAGTCGTCGACGATGAGGAGTCTGATGGGCATGATGGCTATCGCATGATGTTCAGAACAGATCGATCTCACCCGCCACCGGCGTCTGTTCGATGCCCGTGAGGTACTTCTGTTCGTGCGATACGACGTCGCCCGAATGACGCGAGTTCAGGTGCCGCACCCGCACGCGTCCGGTCAGCGGGAAGTACTGCACGTGACGCGGACAGGTTTCGCCGACATCCTCCGACACTACGCGCAAACCTTCCTGTTTGAGGAAGTCGCGGACGAAGATGACGTTGTGGTTGCCGACGTCGGTCAGGCTCGACAGCACGCGGCCGCCGCCGAAGATCTTCACTTCGAGCTGGCTGCGCTCGCCGCCGGCCTTGAGGATACGGTTGATCAGCTGTTCCATCGACGCCGAGCCATAGCGCGTTGCGCGGCCGGCGACGTTGTCCCAGGTATCGTTGCCGTTACCGCTCGGTCGCGGCAGCATGAAATGGTTCATGCCGCCGACGCCGCGGCGCGGGTCGCGAATGCAGGCCGAAACACACGAGCCGAGCACGGTGTCGAGGACTTCATCGCTGCTCGTGACGTAGAAATCGCCCGGGAGCAGTTTCGCGATGATCTGGCCGGTCGAGTTGCGGTAGCGCCGGATCGTTTCGAATCCCGCCATGACCCGCGGCAGATCCGCCGCCGCGCTTCCGTGACGTTCAAGCGCCATTGCCATCACCGTGCTTGCGGTAAATCGTCTTGCCGACCAGCCGGAACGGCGCGGTGCCAGCGTGGATCGACTCCGAGTGCCCGAGGCACAGATAGCCGCCGGGCGCGAGCAGTCCAGCGAATCGCGTCACCAGCTTCTCGCGCGTCGGCTGATCGAAATAGATCATGACGTTGCGGCAGAAGATGACGTCGAACGGTCCCTGCATCGGCCAGTTGTGCTGCAGGTTCAGCGTGCGGAAGGTGATGAGCCGGGCAACATCGGGCTGGATCATCGCCTGGCCGGAGTGCGCACCGACTCCCTTGCGGAAGCAGCGGCGCAGCCGGGCTTCGGTAACAGCCGACAGACGGTCAGAGGGATAGATGCCCTGCTGCGCCGTGTTGATCACTTCGCTGTCGATGTCCGTGGCGAGAATCTTCGCGTCCCAGCGGATGCCCGACGGCAAACACTCCGACAGGACCATCGCGATGCAGTAAGGCTCCTCGCCGGTCGAGCAGCCCGCTGACCATATACGCAGACGACGCGAGGTCTGATTGCGCTTCAGCGCTTCCGGGATCATGTACGACGAGAGCGCCTCGAAATGATGGTTCTCGCGGAAGAACGACGTGACGTTGGTGGTCAGCGCGTTGATGAGACCGACGAGCTCCTCGGGACCCGAGTCGCGGACGTGCGCGCAGTAGGACTCGTAGCTCGGCAAGCCGAGTTCGCGCAGTCGGCGGGCGAGCCGTCCCTGCACGAGCTGGCGCTTGTTCGGTCCGAGGATGATGCCCGCGTTCTCGGCAATGACGTGCCGGATGAACTCGAACTCCGCATCGCCGAGCACCGGCCCGAACTGCGCATTGTCGCCTGCGGGGGCGTGCACATCGGCGTGGAAGGCTGAAGTCGGCATGACGGTACGGATCGAAAGCGAAAGACAGTAGGCGGGGATGGCGGCGCCTTCGCAGGCGCCGCCGCTTCAATCACATCAGGCCGCGGTAGCCGCCGGCGCAGCAGCCAGACCCGCGACATCGCCGCCAATCAGCGTATCGATGTCGAGGAGCATGACCATCCGGCCAGAAACGGCCGCGAGGCCTTCGATGAACTCCGTGCTGACCTGTTCGCCGAGCTCCGGCGCAGGCTTCACGTCGTTCGAAGCAACGTCGATCACGTCCGACACGCCGTCGACGACGACGCCGAAGTCACGACGGCCGACAGCCGACTCGACCGACAGGACGATGATCACGGTGAGCGGCGTGTATTCGGCACGCTCGAGGTTGAATCGCATGCGCAGATCGACGACCGGCACGATCGAGCCGCGCAGGTTGAGCACACCGAGGATGTGCGGGGGCGACTGCGGGATGCGCGTCACCGTGGAATAGCCACGGATTTCCTGCACGCGCAGGATGTCCACACCGTACGTCTCTTCACCGAGCGTGAAGGTCAGCACCTGGTGCGAACCGGTTTCGACAGCCCCGTTACGGGTCTCTGCAGCCTGCATAGTTATCGCCCTTTAGAATTACGAAAACTCACCAACACTTTATCGGCCTGATCCGCCCGGACCGGAGTAAGGCATTCGCTCTATCGCCACTCCGACTTCCGCTATCGATCAGGCCCCTGAACGACTCTGGCCAGCGGCCAGTCACCAGCAGCCCTCTGCTCAAAACTCCTGCCACGACGTGTCGTCGCCGCTTGCACGAGCGAGCGGCGCACTTGGCGCAGCCGACTTCACAACAGGACGCGCTGCAGGCTTCGTCGGCTTGCGCGCGACGACGACCGGACGTGCCTTCTCTACCGCGACCGCTGCCGGACGCACCGGCACCGAGTCAGCGTGCCGGAAGTAGCCGATCTGCACGACGAGCTGTGCGGACTGCTGCTCCATCGACTTGCTGGCAGCCGACGCCTCTTCGACGAGCGCCGCGTTCTGCTGCGTGACGCTGTCCATCTGCGTCACGGCGTTGTTGACCTGCTCGATGCCGGCCGACTGTTCTTCGCTCGCGGCGGCGATCTCGGCGACGATGTCCGTCACCTTCTTCACGCTCTCCATGATCTCGGAGAGGGTCTTGCCCGACTCGTCGACGAGCTCGGAGCCGACCTTCACCTTGTCGACAGAGTCGTTGATCAGGTCCTTGATCTCCTTCGCGGCGCTCGCGCTGCGCTGCGCGAGGTTGCGCACTTCGGTCGCGACGACCGCGAAGCCGCGGCCCTGTTCGCCGGCACGTGCGGCTTCGACCGCGGCGTTCAACGCCAGCAGGTTCGTCTGGAAGGCGATTTCGTCGATGACGCTGATGATGTCGGCGATCTTGCGGCTCGAAGTGTTGATCTCGCCCATCGCGCCAATCGCGCGATGCACCACCGCACCGCCCTTCTCGGCCTGCTCACGCGCGCCGACAGCGAGCTGATTGGCCTGGCGGGCGTTGTCCGCGTTCTGCTTCACCGTCGCGGTCATCTCTTCCATGCTGGAAGCTGTCTCTTCGAGCGCGGCGGCCTGCTGCTGCGTGCGCTGCGAGAGATCGTCGTTGCCATGAGAAAGCTGACGGGCAGCCGAACCGACTGCGTCCGCGCTGCCGCGCACGCCGCTCACGATATCCACGAGCTTGGAGTCCATCCGCTTCAGCGATTCGAGCAGTCGGCCCAGTTCATCGCTGGTCTGGACGCGAACGTCGTTGCCCAGCTCGCCGCTCGCAATGCGATCGGCAATACCCACGGCCGTGTTCAACGTCGACACGATCGACTGCACGAGCAGGAAGCCCAACAGCGCCGCGGCGCCGATGCCGACGACGATCGCGCCGATGATGACGGCGGTGTTGCGCTTGAACGTCGTGTTCGCTTCGGTGCGCATCTCCTGCGCCACTTCGATCTGCGCCTTGAGCAGCGCTTCGCTGGCTTCCGTCATCTTGTCGTAGGTCGGGCGAGCCTTTTCGATCAGCGCGCTTTCGGCCTTGTCGAATGTTCCGGCCTGGGCTGCGAGCAGCGCTTCCTGCACGAAAGCGACGACTTCGGAGCTATGACGGCCGAAGTTGTCGGCGATCTGGCGCTCCTTGCTCGTGAGCTCGGTCGCCTGCAGCTTGCCCAGCAGGTCGCGCACTTCGACTTCGCGCTGCTTGAGCTTGTCGAGCGCCGCCCTGATCGCGCCCGCGTCCTGGCGGATGACCAGGTCTTCCGCGGTCGTCAGCACTTCGCGGTCATACGACTCGATCGTGCCCACCCAGCCGGTCGGCATGAATCGATTCGAGAAGATCGCATCGAGATCGCCGTTGCTGGATCGCGTGCCCGTGAGGCCGACGACGCCGACCGCGATGAGGATCACCGCGCTCAGTGCCAGCGTAGCGTAGAGCTTTGCCTTCACGCTCAGGTTGAACATCGACATATCGCTTCCCTTTTCTTGTGATGAATGACAGTTCGTCCGCCGACCGCCGTTCGCGATCAGGCAGCCGCGCGCTGCTGAGCCACGCGGACGAGTCCCGCGACATCCAGGATGAGGGCCACCGAGCCGTCACCCAGAATCGTCGCCCCCGAAATCCCATCGACGCGCCGGAAGTTGGTTTCCAGCGATTTGATGACCACCTGCTGCTGACCGAGCAGATCGTCGACGAACAGACCGACGCGGCGGCCGTCGCCTTCCACGACCATGATCAGGCCTTCATGCAGCTGCGTCGTCCGCGGCTTGACGCCGAAGATCTCGTGCAGACGCAGCACCGGCAGGTAGCGATCGCGGAACCAGAACACTTCGCCCTGACCCGCGACGCGATTGACCATGCCCGCCTTGAGCTGCAGCGACTCGATGATCGTGATCAGCGGCACGATGTAGCTCTCGGTGCCGACGGAAACCGACTGGCCGTCGACGATCGCGAGCGTGAGCGGCAGCGTGATGATGAACCGTGAGCCCTTGCCGAGCTCGGAGCGCACTTCGATCGTGCCGCCGAGTTCCTTGATGTTCCGGCGGACGACGTCCATGCCGACGCCGCGACCGGAAATGTCCGTCGTCTGCTCGGCAGTCGAGAATCCCGCCATGAAAATGAGTTCGTAGACCTGATCGTCCGTAATCGTCTCGGTTGCCCCGACCAGGCCGCGCGAACGCGCCTTCTCGAGGATGCGATCCTTGTTGAGGCCGCCGCCGTCGTCGCCCACTTCGACGGTGATGTTGCCTCCCTTGTGATACGCCTCGAGGAACACCGTGCCGGTCGCGGACTTGCCGGCGGCCGTGCGGACGTTCGGCATTTCGATACCGTGATCGACGCTGTTGCGGACCAGGTGGACCAGCGGATCGCCGATCTTCTCGAGCACCGTCTTGTCGAGCTCGGTCTGGTCGCCCGTGACCTTCAGTTCGACGTTCTTGCCCAGGCGGCCGCTCAGGTCGCGCACCATGCGCGGGAAGCGGCTGAATACGAAGCTGATCGGCAACATGCGCACGCGCATGACGCTTTCCTGCAGCTCGCGCACGTTGCGTTCGAGCTGTGCGAGCCCGGCGCGCAGCTGTTCGGCGACGCCGCCTTCGAGCTTCGTGCCGAGCTGCGTGAGCATCGACTGCGTGATGACCAGCTCGCCCACTGTGTTCATGAGCTCGTCGATCTTCTCCGTGCTGACACGGATCGAGCCGCCTTCGCCAAGGCCCTGCTGTTTCGGTGCTTCGGCGGCATCATGCGTCGGCACGACCGAGAGCGCGGGACGTGCCGGCTCGGCAGCCTTCTCGGCTTTCGCCACGGGAGCAGCCGGCTCTGCAACCGCCGGAGCGGAGGCTGCAGCGGCAGCTGGTGCCGCGGATTCTTCAGAGATGCGCAGTTCGCAATCGCCCTCGGCCCAATCGAAGATCTGTTCGACGACTTCGCGGGTCACATCGGTGTTCAGGCGCAGGTCCCAGATCAGGAAGCACGATTCCGGATCGAGCTGCTGCAACGAAGGCACGTTGCTCGCATCGACATTGACAGTCAGATCGCCGAGATCGCCGAGCTCGCGCAGCATGCGCAGCGGGTCATTGCCGTGGATCAGGAGCTGCGAGTAAGGACGGAAATGGATTCGCCAGCTGTAAGCAGACTTGGACGCCGCAGCAGCGGCAGCAGGAGGTGTCGCAACAGGAGCAGGCTCGGGCGCGGCCGGTGCATTGTTCTTCTGCAGGATCGCGAGCTCGAGATCGAACTGCAGATCGGCAACGCGCTGGGCATCGATCGGCGATTTGTGCTGGACGGCGCGGAGCATGTCGCGCATCACGTCAACCGAGCGCAGCAACAGGTCCGTGATCGGGCGCGACACGTTCATGCGATTGGCACGCAGCTCATCGAGCAGCGTTTCGCAGGTGTGCGTGAAGGATGCGACTTCGGAGAACCCGAACGTGGCGGAACCACCCTTGATCGAGTGGGCGACGCGGAAGATCGTGCCGATCAACTCGGGCTCGGGCGCGCCGACGGTGAGCTTCAGCAGCGAAGCCTCCATGGTGTCGAGCGCTTCGAAGCTCTCATCGAAGAACGCGTCGTGGAATTGGGCCAGATCGAGCGCCATGACTACCTCAGCAGGCGATTCAAGCAGCGAGTTCGGAAACGGCAGGCAGGTTCAGCAGGTCACGTACGCCCAGCAGGCGCGCCGCTTCCGAGAGCTGGCCCGTCACGCCTTGCCACACCACTTCCCGATCCGCGGCGAAGCGGTCACGGACGAAGGCGTACAGCAGTTGCAACGTCGCGGTGTCGATCCGTTCGACCGCACTCGCATCGATGGAAACAGGTTCCTGCGAATCGAGGACCGCGCACAGCGACTCACGCAGTGCGGCGACTTCCTTGATGGAGCAGTTGGCGGCGAGCGTCACCGACGCAGCCCCGCCCGCTTTGACCGTCGCGGCTTCCTGCACAGGTTCCTCCGCGGTCACGGCGGCAACGGCAACCACGGACTCGGCGTCGACCGGTGCGGATGCATCGGCTGCAGAGCGCTTGCGCTTCTGGCCTTTCGCGGTGGAACGCGTCGTGGTTTTCATCGGGAAGCCGGGCCTGATTTCACTAAAACTGCCTGTCGTATCGGCATTTCCGGGGGCGGCTTTAGTCAGGCGGACTCTGACCAGAGGATTTGTGAGGTGAGTCGCAGAGGAGGCCTCGGGTGCCGGCCCGAAGGGAGCCTCTTGCTGTGGGTCCGGCTTTAGCCGGACGTGATCCCGAGGGGATGCTTCGCATGACGTCCGACTGTGACCAACGGGAATCCCCTGGGGGAAAGTCGGACCCCAACCGGAAGGGAGTCCGCGGCTTTCCTTCCCTCCCGTTATGTCGTCGCTCGCCGCGAACTCTTTACTAAAGGTTTCCCCCATACCGCCGTTAATAAGGAGACACACGTCACAGAGACACCCGGTTCCCCATGCGCATCGACCTCGCCACCATTCGCAGCACAGGCTATGCGGGCCAGAGCCCCAGCCTGCTTGCGGATTGGCGTGTCGGCGCCATCCTGCAGGCCACGGCCCTGCGCGACGCCAAGACGGGTGATCTGTGGTTGCAGATCGGAGACCTGCGCTATCCCGCGCGTATCGCGTCCGGTGACACGACCGGGCCCGCCAACGGCGAACGGCTGACCGTTCGCGTGCTTCGCAGCAGTCCCGTCCTGGCGCTCGAGACGCTGTCCTCCGAAAAGGCCGGTCAGAGCGACGACGTGGCTGTGGATGCATTGCGTCGCTATCTGCCCCGGCAGAGCAGCCCTGCTCCGCTCGCCTCGAATCTCTCGTGGATCGCCAACGGCAAAGGCGCCGAAGCGCTGCCCGCTCCCGTAACGCAAGCGGCAACCCGCTTGTGGCAGGCGCTGCCGGATGCCCAGTCACTGATTGATCCGAAGGGATTGCAGAACGCGGTGGCGCGTTCCGGCGCCTTTCTCGAGAACACGCTTGCGACCGGCGATAGGCGGGCTGCGGCAACGGCCGCGTCGCAGGATCTCAAAGCGCTGATGCTGAATCTCGCCCGCGTCGTGAAAGACTTTGGCGGACGTCCCGCCGCTGCGATGGCCGACTCGGCAGTTCACTCGCCGGTGCCGCTGGCGAACGGTCCGCTCACCTCATTGCCATCGGCGCCCGCAACGCTTGCCGTCGCGGACACACCGCCGCAGCAGTTGAATGAGCTCGCTCGTCAGACGGAAGGCGCCCTCGCACGCATGACGGCCTTGCAGGCTGGCGCGACGCATTCGCAGGACACGGCCCTGCAATCAATGGTCGTCGAGGTGCCTGTCCGTCACGGAGATCGTGCGGCAGTGCTTCGATTGCGTGTCGAGCAGGATCGCTCGCGCAAGTTCGACATGCCCGGCGGTGAATCGTGGACGATCGAAGCCGCCATGGACCTCGGTGTCTCGGGCGGATTGCATGCTCGCGTAATGCTGCAGGGTCAGCGAATCGGCGTGCAGCTGCGCGCCGAGTCGGCAAACATTGTCGATGCCCTGATCACACGCGCCCCGGAACTCGAATCGATGCTGCGCGAATCCGGGCTCGAGGTCGATCGCGTGGTCTGCCTGCATGGATTGCCGGCCGGCGACGGTGGCGCGCTGAAGTCGCGGTTGCTGGACCTGCGCGCATGAACGACCGCGCTTCTTCATCGCTGGCCGTCGCGCTGCACTACAACGGCAATGGTGCGCCTCGCGTCATTGCGAAAGGCGGCGGTGTCGTCGCGGATCGCATCATCGAGACTGCGCGCGAGCACAAGATTCCACTGGAAGAAGACGCCGCCCTGGCCTCTTCGCTTTCGAGACTGGATCTGGGGACGGAAGTACCGAGAGAACTGTACGTCGCCGTCGCTCACGTCCTCGCCTTCGCGTGGGCAGTGTCCGGAAAGCGCACCGACCACACGCTCAAGTAGTCGCTCCCGAGTCAACCTACCACGCTGAGCAACGAGCCACGCTTGCGACCGGTATTGGCTTGCGCCACTGCCGGCGCACGCACCGCTTCCTGCGGCGGACGCTGATGCGTACGGGTCTGAATCGAAGCTGGCTGCGGCGATGCGACTTCGCGGGGCTTCGCGCCGTGCAGACGCACCAGCAATTCCGCTTCGTGCCGCGTGACACCGCAGCTGTTGACCAACTCTTCGATTGGCGCACCGTTGCGTGCGAGCCGTGCAGCGACGTCGTAACCGCGTCCAGCCGCAGCTGATCCGGCAGGCGCCAGGCGGGATTCGACTTCAGCACGCTCGCTGAGGCCGTCCAGGCGCGCGCTCATCACGCTGACGGTTTCGTGCAGGCTGCGAAGTTCCAGGAATGCGCGATCCAGCTTCGCGTGCAACGCCGCCGTTGCGCGTTCATCGGCGCGGCGCCAGCGAATAAACGCCATGGCGAATACCCACATTGCACCGACGAGCAGCACGGCGCGCCCGACCATCATCAGCGTTTCCAGCGAGGGATTCGGCAGGATCTCGAACATCGAACGACTCCTGTGACGTGCGTCACATCAGGACCCCCAGCGCCAAAACACTGACGGTCATGGACCTTCGCAGGGGGAGTAGCAGGAAACATGCCATAGGAGGCTTCTCAGCCAATGGCAGTCACCAACCGAGGCTCATCTGCTTGAGAAGACCAATTTCCCGTTGTCTCGTAGTGAGCTAGCTACACTGTTCCGGAGTCTCGAGGAGAAGGGCCTGGTAGCCTCGGTCTTTGAAAGGTTGGACGGTCCGCTTGTCGCTCTCACAATTGAAGGTCGTAGCCTCATGGCGGCAGAGGGGGCGACGTTCAATGCTTGGGACATCGAGAAGACACGGTCGGTTCTCAGAGAGTGGTTGTGCAAAGCAAATATGTAGCGGAGCCCAACAAGCGGCTGGTTCCGACTCGCAACGGCGAGGCGCCGTTGCTCGCGGCACAGCCGCAGCGTTGGGCTGGGAAAACAGGATGGATCGAGAGGCGTTACTGATTGAGGTTGGCGCCGCCTTCAAGGCGGTGCGTAAGCCATCGCAATCGGAGATCGCACCGCACGAATGTCTGGAGTGCGATGAACTGCGCGTAGCGTTTGCGCCGTACGAATCCATGAACATCCCGGAGAAGATCCTGGAGAAGCATCGTTGGGACATGCCACTCCTTTCTGACGAAGCCAAGCAGTACTACCTGTCGGCGTGGTTGACCAAATCGACAGAAGAACCGGAGTCGGACTACACAGATGCCATACTTTCTGCGCTTGGTGCAGATCATAGGTGGCAGCCTGCAACACCGTACACCGACCGGCAGTGGCGGCTTCTTGATGCCTATCTAGAATTCATCGCATCGAACTGCAACCAGTTCGATCTTGAGCACGTCGTGCAAGCACAGCTGAAACTTGAGGAAAGGAGCCCTAACAATGCGTTCAAGCGGCTACGAGCGAAGACGCACGCGCCTTAACGCTGCGTTGGGCTGCAAGACCGAGATGAAGGCAAACGTCGAAACACCGGGAGTAGCATCGCTGAAGGGACTGGGCCCCAAGAGCTCGGCGGCGCTTCGCACGATAGGAATTTCGACCATCGAGGATCTCCGGGCACGAGATCCATTTGATGTCTATGCGGAGCTCAGACTCAAAGTTCCCGGCACGAGCCTAAACTTCCTCTACGGATTGATCGGAGCGATTGAAGATGTTCATTGGCAAGAGATCGAGAACACGCGCCGCACGGCAATCCTCCTGCGCCTGGACGAAATGGGCATTGCTCCGCGCTGACTTCTCGGCAGCTCAGGTGTTCAATCGTCTGCGCGCTAGCAACGTGCCCAACAAGGCCATCCACGCGACGTGCGAAGACGCACGCGCGTGATGGCAGACGTTGACCCGCATGCAAGGAGCGCATCGGCACGCCACAACTGGCGCGAAGGTCCGGGGCGACATACATCTTTGTCGGTGGCTCCATTACGCAAGCAGCCAATTCGCAAGCTGCGTTCCGGCGGCAATCTCCGGCATGGTGGGTACGAGTGCGCGCTGGCAAGCGCGTCAAGTACGCGCCCTACGGGCGCCCGACTCACAATAGCAAAGCGTTCTTGTTCGCGGCTTGCGCGCGGCGTTAGGCTTCGAGGCCATGAGTGATCCACTTGCCGGCTTGTACAGGACTCTGGAACTAAATGGCGTTGCGGCGGATGACTTGCCGGCGTGGTTCGGAGAAGTTGCATTTTCATGCGTCGATGAATCGACGCTCGATGAGATCGTTTCTCTACTTGGCAGTGCGAAGGGCGAGGCCAATCAGGCCTTCTGGAGCAAAGTGCATCACGCGCCTCGTACAGAGGAGGGATGGCAGTCCCTTCAGTACATAGGTGGTGAGCTGACTGCCGAGACCGCACAGTTCATGAAGCGAAGAGACAAGGAAATAGTGGAGCTGATACGCCGGCGCTTTCCCTTGCAGGAGCAGGTCATCGGGCTCTTTCATAAGTAGGCCGCTGCCCAACAGGCCGCTTGTTCCGACTCGAACCGGCGAAGCGCCGGCGCTTGCGGCAGCGGTGGCGTTGGACAAAGAGCCATCCAGCGAAGGACGCTATTCATGCCAATGGACGAGCAAACAGTCATTCCGATGATTTCCTACGAAGACGGCATTGCCGCGCTCGAATGGCTGGTCAAGGCGTTCGGCTTTCGGGAGCGATCGCGCATATGCGATCCCACGGGTCGGCTCATGCACGGCGAGCTCGAGGCTGGCGGCGGCCTGGTCATGCTCGCCTCGCCCACACCTGACTACCAGTCTCCGAAACGACACCGCGAGAGCTGCGATAGCGCGAAGAAGTGGTCAGCTGCTCCATGGATCATCGATGGAGTGCTCGTCTACGTTGACGATCTCGATATGCACTTTGCGCGCGCCAAAGCGTCGGGAGCAACGATACTTTCAGAGATCGAGAACGGACCGCCTGGGAGAAGATACCGGGCGGAGGATCTCGAAGGGCATCGCTGGTTCTTTTTCGAGCGCGCGAGTGGTGCCGCATGACGGTCCGCGCGGCTTGGTCCAGACTTGCTTGAGAATGAGACAAATGGAGAAGCCGTGGTTGGTGATCGAAGCAGTGCTCTGCTTTGCCCTGCCCGCGTACTTCTTGTTCTGGGGTCTGTTGTTGTTTCCGATGCTATTGGCCGGAGCTGCTCGTGGCTTCGGCTACGTCATCGTTCAGGTGCTGTGCACCCTCGGTGGCTTCCTCGGCATGGTCGCTCTCGTGCTTACGCTCCGCTATCTTCGGAACCGAAGAGATCATTTGCCCTGGGCTTTTGTAGTGTCGGGTATGGCACTTGGTCTGCTTGCCATCTGGACAACCATGACTGGTCAGTTCACCGGTCTTTCGCTCGACTGGTTCTCCGTCCTCACGCTCGCACTACCCACCCTTTGCTCCATACACCTTCTTTGGCTTGCGGTTCGAAAGTTTCGCGGCCGACGTCAACTCTCAAAGGACTTGCAATGAACACCCCTACAACCGCGACCGTCAACATCAGTATCGATGTCCCGGACCTGGACGCCGGCGTGGACTTCTATCGCCGTGTCTTCGGCTGGCAGGAAAAGTCGCGCCCATTTCCCCAGATGGCGATCGTGGATGGCAACAACGTTATGGTGTGCATTCACGCCAAGCCGGCCGGCTCGAAGCCGACCCCTTCGGAGCAGACGCGAGGTTACTCACGACACTGGACCCCGGTGCATCTGGACTTCCATGTGGAAGACTTCGCAGCCACGATCTCAAGGGCGAAAGAGGCTGGCGCATCGATCGAACAGGAGTACACGAAGCCAAAGGCAGTCGCGTTCTGCAGCGATCCGTTCGGAAACGGCTTCTGCATCATCAGCAAGTGAAGCCGCCGGCGCATGAAAATCAGGCCGTACCGTGAAACGGATACCGAAGCGCTCGCGTTGCTGTTCACGCGCGCAGTTCACGGCCTTGCCGGGCGCGACTACGACGAACGTCAGCTGAAAGCCTGGGCCCCGCAGCCGCCGGACCTGGATTTCTGGGGAACCCGACTGACAACTGTCAGAACGCTGGTGGCCGAAGAAAATTCCGAGCCGGTCGGGTTCATCTCATACGAGCAGAATGGCCATATCGACCTCCTGTACGCATCACCCCAGAGCGCAAGACAAGGGGTCGCGTCAGCTCTTTACCGCGAGACGGAGGCCCTGCTGCTCTCATCCGGTATACGCGAGCTGTTTACCGAGGCAAGCACGGTCGCCCGTCCCTTCTTTGAAAGCAGAGGCTTCCAAGTCACGGAAGAGCAACGGGTGGAATTGCACGGCATCACATTCCGCAGATTTGGAATGCGGAAGGTGATTGCAGGACATGGAGAATGAAGAGTGACCAGTACTGAAGACTGCAAGCACGAAGCCGGTACGTTTCGACCGGTGATCGACCGAAACGCCTGTGAAGGCAAAGCCGACTGTGAGGCGGTCTGCCCGTTCTCGGTGTTTTCCGTTGGCACATTGCCGAAGGACGCGCGGACGACACTGAGCCTCAAAGGCAAGCTGAAAGGCTTCGTGCACGGATGGCAGCAAGCCCTGCTCATCAACGAGGATGCTTGCCAGGCTTGTGGACTTTGCGTGAAGGCCTGTCCCGAAAGCGCCATCACCCTGGCTAGGCACGCGTGACAAGTTTCATGGAGGAAGCCCGCCAGTAATCCGGAGGGCTTCCTGTCTTTCCCGCGAAGGGAATCCATTCTGACTCACCCGATGGACTCCCGCTTGCGCGGGAGTGACACAGAGCACTGACGTTCAGAAGTCCCTCGTCTAGCCCGCCTTCGGCGCCATCCCCAACGCCGCGAGCGTCGCGGTTCCCGTATCTTTCGCGGACTTTGCCTGTTCCACGGCTTTCACCGGATCGCCCGAGCCGAACGAGGCGGTCGCACTCTGCCAGGCTGTTTTCATGGACTCGAGCCCGGTTTTGGCGGATTCGAACGCTTCGGTCGTGATGCCTTTCGGCAGCTTCTTCGACTGGCTCAGGATGTCGACGCGGCTTTGAATGGCCGCGACCATATCGGGGACTTCGGCGCTCAGCGCCCTCCACTCCTCGCCCGCAGCCGCCATCGCAGCGTGCGCTTCATCGCGTTTCGCGGTCACGGTTTGCTGCAGCGACGCCAGTTGCGTCGAGACTGCTGGCGCTGCGGCCACCACCGCTTTGTAGTCCTTCTTCGCGAGCGAATCCTTCAGCGACAACAGCGCCACTTCCACTTGTTGCAGCTCGTTCGCCGCGTACTTCGTTGCGTCTTCACGCATCGCCGCCAGCGACGCTTCGATGTCTGCAACTGCCTTCGTTGCAGGCTCCTTCTGACCTGCACACGCCGCGAGCAAGCTCGCAGCAAGCAGTACGCTCAGCCATTTCACAGCCGTTCTCATTGATATTCTCCTTAAGGGATGCGCAGTTTCTGGCCCGGCTTGATCTTGTCCGGATCCTTCAGGACGTCGCGATTGGCTTCGAAGATCTTCGTGTACAGACGGGCATCGCCGTAGTACTCATCCGCGATCTTCGACAGCGTGTCGCCCTTCTGGACGACATACGTCTGCTGGTAGGGATTTTCTTTCGGCGCGGGTGCGACCGGTTCTTCAGGTGCCACGATGCTTGCCTCCGTTGCGGCGAACACGCGCAAGGATCATAGCGACGCGCTGCAGCGTGCCTATCGTGGAAATGGGAAGTCTTGCTGCGAAGCAGCAGGGAGATTCGAGCAGGCCAGGGTTTGTGGCTGGATTGCCTACGCCGGTGGAGCTGCGAGCGATGAGCTGTGAGCTGCGAGCCCCGAGCAGAACCCGATGGAGGTCTACGTTGCGGGCTGCGCCGTCACCACGGCAGCAGAGACGGTGGGGTCAGCTGCTGGAATTTCTGCGGGAGCAGCCGCAGGCACTTCCGGCATGCCGCGATCTTCGGCGTAGTCGCCTTCGGGCGGCGTGTTGCCGCTCAGGATGACCAGCACGACGCGACGATTGGCATTGCGGCCTTCCGCCGTCGTGTTGGGCTGTGCCGGACGGTACTCGCCGAGTCCGATCACCGCGAGCCGCGCCGGCGCAATACCGCTCTCGGTGAAGAGATGCACGACGCTTGCCGCGCGTGCGGAAGAAAGCTCCCAGTTCGACGGAAACGCACGCGTGCTGATGGGACGATTGTCCGTGTGCCCTTCCACGCGGATCGGATTCGGGAACGGCTTGAGTGTCCCTGCGAGCTGACGCAGGACATCGATGGCCGCCGGCTCCATCGTCGCAACACCGCTCGGAAACAGGATGTCGGTGCGAATCTCGACTTCGACCCACAGTCCATGGCGTCGCACGGCGATCAACTGCTGATCGACCAGCGTCGACATGGCCTGCTCGACTTCACGCGCAACGGATTCGAGCTGCTGCACCGCTGCTTCACTCGCCTGCGTCTCCGAGTCATACGTCGTGTTCGCCGCATGATGCGCACTGTGCTGCGAATCGGACACGCTGATCGGACTCGGTTCGAGCATCGACCGCGGCTGCCCTTCGAGCATCGCCTGCTGCACGATCGTCATCTGGATGTCGGCACCCGATCCGACCGCTTTCTCACCGACCTGCACCGGCTGCAACGTCCGCGGCGACCCGCGGAACGCCGCGAACAACGAATCGGACAGCACCCGATACTTGCCTTCGTTCACCGACGAGATCGCGTACATCACGACGAAGAACGCGAGCAGCAGCGTCAGCAGATCCGCATAGGGGATCGCCCACGCTTCGTGGTTGGCATGCTCTTCGTGTTTGTGACGGCGGGGCATAGGAAGGCTGGCGGATAGCGGATGGCGGATAGGAAAGAAGAAAATGCGTGCAGTCCTGCTCTGACCATCCGCTATCCGCTATCCGCTGTCCCCTTCTAGTGTAAGTAGCCTTGCAACTTCGACTCGATCGATCGCGGATTCTCCCCCTGTGCAATCGAAATCATCCCTTCGATCACCATCTCGCGGGCTTCGGCCTGGCGGGCAATGGCAACCTTGAGCTTGCTTGCGACGGGGAGGAAGAACAGGTTCGCGAGACCGATGCCGTAGATCGTCGCGGTGAATGCAGCTGCGATGCCCTGGCCGAGCTTGCTCGGGTCGGCGAGGTTCTGCAGCACCGCCATCAGGCCGAGCACGGCTCCGATGATGCCGAGGGTCGGCGCGTAGACGCCCATGCCTTCGAATACTTTCGCGCCGCGCGTGTCCGTCTGTTCGCGAACGTGCATGTCGACTTCGAGAATGTTGCGGATCACTTCCGGTTCGCTGCCGTCGACGACGAGCTGGAGTCCCTTGCGCACGAACGCATCGGTTTCCCTGTCGATGACGGGCTCGAGACCGAGCAGCCCCTGCTTTCGCGCAGTGTTGCTCCAGTCGACCATCTTCTTGACGAGCTCGGCACGGCGGTTCGCCGGCGGATTGAAAACCCACGGCAGGATCCGGAACGCGTCCTTCATGACCGCCAGCGGCGTCTGAATGAAGATCGCCGCGATCGTCCCGACGATGACGATCATGAACGCCGCCGCCGACACCAGCGACGCCAGGCCCGCGCCCTTCAGCACAGCACCGACGAGCAGCGCCGCAACCGCGAGCAAAAGACCAATGATGGAGAGAATATCCATTAGATATCCGAAGCGGATAGCGGATAGCGGATGGCGGATGGCTCAGACAAAGGACAAGACGGGTCCCGCACAGCGGGCCTGCCGCTGTGATCTCGTCTCGCCTTCTTGTTCTGACTAGTCACCATCCGCTATCCGCTATCTACTTCTTCCTTACATTCCCAATCCCGCCAGCAGCGAATCGACGTCCTGCTGGCCGCTGACGGCCGGACCGTGATCGACACCGGGGACTACGGGACCGAAGCCGCGGGAAGTGCTGGGCTTTTCTGCCTCGACGTCCGACTTGCGAACGCCGCCCTTAGAGAGGCGCACGAGTTCGACGAGTGCGGTTTCGAGCTCGCCGACGAGCTTCATGACGCCGCGGATGATCTGACCGGAGAGATCCTGGTAGCCCTGGGTCATGAGGACTTCGGCGAGGTTGCTGCGCACCTTGCCCATGTCTTCACCGGCGGACTCGAGGAACGAATCCATCTTCACGACCATGTCCCGGAATTCGTCGACAGCGATGCTGCGAGCCCGGAACCGCTTCCAGGATTCGATGATCTCCGCCGCCTGCTTCGCGGTGCGATCGGCGAGCGGTCCCGACTGTTCGACGAGATCCATGGTGCGATGGGCCGCCTCGTCCGTCATCTTGAGGACGTGATCGAGCCGCGCCCTCGCGTCGGGCACTTCCTTCTCCGCGAGATCGACGAGGCGTGAGTCGATGCTGAAGCGCACCAGCGCCGATTGCAGATCGGAGGTGAGCTTGCGCAGTTCGCCGAACAGATTACGTTCGCGACTTTCGACCAGCGCATCCAGCTCCCGGTAGAAAAGCTGTTCATCGCCGGCCGCGAGCGCGCCCGCAAGCGCCGCGATGATGGGGCCGAACTGTTCCTGCAGATTGGACGAGGGAGGCGTCATGGCGAAAACCTTTGGCTGCTGGCTACTGGCTGCTGGCTACTGGCCAATCCGGACTCTGGCCAGCGGCCAGTCGCCAGTTGCCAGTTGCCGCGGCCTCAGGCCGCCCGCGCCTCGAGAATCTTGTCGATCTTTTCCTTCAGCGTGACCGCCGTGAAGGGTTTGATCACGTAGCCGTTCACGCCGGCCTGCGCTGCTTCGATGATCTGCTCGCGCTTCGCTTCCGCGGTCAGCATGAGCACCGGCATCTTGGCGAGCTTCGCGTCAGCGCGAACCGCTTTCAGCAGATCGAGGCCCGGCATGCCAGGCATGTTCCAGTCCGTGATGAGGAAGTCGAAGCTGCCCGCCTGCAGCATCGGCAGCGCGGTCTGGCCGTCGTCGGCCTCGGTCACGTTCTGGTAGCCGAGATCGATCAGGAGGTTCTTGATGATTCGGCGCATGGTCGAGAAGTCGTCGACCACCAGAAACTTCATGTCTTTGCTCACGTCCCGATCTCCAATGATCCCAAGTCTTTCCCAAGCCTTTCGATGAGAGGAAGAACCGCTTCTTCCCCGAGCATCAACCCGCGCGATCGCGCCAGTGGGCGAGCCGCGCCTTCAATCGAACCAGCGCCTGGCCGTGCAGCTGGCACACGCGCGATTCCGTAACCTTCAGCACCGCGCCGATTTCCTTCAGGTTCAGCTCGTCGTCGTAGTACAACGACATCACCAACCGTTCGCGCTCCGGCAGTTCCTTGATCGCTCCCACCAGCGCCGCGCGGAAACCCTCTTCCGTCGCGTCGAGGAACGGATCGGCGCCCTCGTCTTCGACGCGACCGATCAGCGAATCCTCATCGCCGCTCGTTTCATCGAGGCTGGCGACCCGGCAACTCGCCGCGTCCTGCGTGATGCGGTGGTACTCATCGAGCTCCACGCCCATGCGTTCAGCGACTTCGACATCTCTCGCTTCGCGCCCGAACTCCGCTTCGATCTCCCGCATCGCCGCCGCAGCCGCGCGCGCTTTGCGATGCACGGAGCGCGGTGCCCAATCGAGCTTGCGCAACGCGTCGAGCATCGCTCCCCGGATGCGGATGCCCGCATACGTTTCGAAGCTCGCACCGCGATCGGCCGTGTAGTTCGCCGCCGCTTCCAGCAGGCCGAGCATGCCGGCCTGGATCAGATCCGAAACTTCCACCGATGCCGGCAGGCGACCCGCGAGGTGATACGCAATGCGCTTCACCAGCTCCGCGTGGCGCATGACCATCGCATCGGTTTCCCGACTGGGCTTGCCAGCCTTGTATGCCGCAACGCCACTCATCGGACCACCTCCAGCCGCGCTTGCGGCCGTCGCACCAGACGCTCAACGAAGAATTCGAGATTCCCCCGAGGGCCGTCCGGTACAGGCCACTTATCGGCCTTGAGCGCGAGTTTCTTGAATGCGCGGGTGGACGGACTTGACGGAAATGCGCCAACGACGGGACGCTGTTCACGGATTGCGCGCCGCAAGTACGGGTCTTCAGGGATTTCCCCAACATACTCGAGCGTCACGTCCAGGAACTTGGATGTGACGCGCTGCAGCTTTTCGAACAGGGCTTCGCCCTCGCCCGGCGCCCGCGCCATGTTGGCGACGACCCGGAACCGCGTCACATCGTGGTTGCGGCTCAGGACTTTGACCAGCGCATAGGCGTCGGTCATCGAGGCAGGTTCATCGCACACGACCAGCAACACGTGCTGCGCTGCCTGCGCGAACTGCACGACGCTGTGGGAGATACCAGCCGCTGTGTCGACGATCAGGGTATCGACACGCGAGTTCAGCGTACTGAACGCCTGGATCAAATTCAGATGTCCCGCAGCGGACAGATTCGCCATGTCGGCTACGCCGGAGGCACCCGGAACCACCTGCACCCCGTGCGGCGACTCGAGAATGATTTCCTCGAGCGCCCGCTCACCAGACAGCACGTGTGCCATCGTGTGCCGCGGCGACAAGCCGAGGAACACGTCGACGTTCGCGAGGCCGAGATCGCCGTCGAGCAGCATCACGCGCCGCCCCGTCGTCGCCAGCGCCGTCGCGAGATTGACGGCGACGCTCGTCTTGCCGACGCCGCCCTTGCCGCCCGTCACGGCGATGACCTGGACGGGTCCGGGGTTCGTCGCCCGTCTCAGACCGGCTTGTTGCATTGATTCCATCGATTGAACCTTGTTAGTAACCAAACCCATCACGCCATCACATGCGCCACGGCGCCAAAGCGCCGCTGCAGCAAATCTTCGTCCGCTGTCGCGCCCGACTTCTTCGACAGCTGCACCGCTCTGGCCACGACCTGGTGAGCACGTGCGACTGAGAGATCTTCCGGTACGCGCTGGCCGTCGCTGAGATACGCAACCGGCAGGCGGCTGCGAATGAGCGTCGAGATCGCGCCGCCGAGGCTCGTCGCTTCGTCGATCTTCGTCAGTACGCAGCTCACGGGTTGTGCTGCCGCGAAGCGCTCGACGGCCTCCTCGATCGCACCGGCTTGCGCCGCTGCCGAAAGCACGAGTGTCGTTTCGATTTTCGGATGCGCGTTCGAGAGCGCGGCCAGTTCGGAGGCCAGGCGGGCATCCCGCTGGCTGAGCCCCGCCGTGTCGATCAGGATCAGGCGACGATCCGAAAGGTGATCGAGCAACTCGGGCAGCTCATGCACACCCTCGATGCCGTACGCCGGCGCGCCGAGCAGGCGGCCGAGTGTATGAATCTGTTCCTGCGCGCCGATACGCACCGAATCCGCCGAGATCAGCGCGAGTCCACGCGGACCATGGCGCATCACCCAGCGTGCAGCGAGCTTTGCGATCAACGTCGTCTTGCCGACGCCCGTCGGGCCCACCATCGCGACGATGCCGCCGTGATCGATCCACCGCTCTTCCGTCACCGCTATGCGACGTGCGAGCTGCGCGAGCATCAGACGCTGCGCTTCGGACGGTTCGAGCTTCGAAGGCAACTGCGCGACGAGTTCGCTCGCAAGATCGGCAGCGAGGCCGAGCACAGTGAGCTGCTTGAGCAACGTGATCTGCAGCGGCGAGCGACGCGACAAGTCATTCCAGGCAAGCGTCGCAAACTGCGTCTCGAGCATCTGCCGCAACGTACGCAGCTCTTCGCTCATCGTCGCCGGTTCGACTGCCTCGAGATCATCGAACGCCGGGCTGGAGAAGCGCGACGGTGCTTTGGCCGGAGCAGATTTCGGAGGCGCAACCTTCGCGGGCGCGGCACGCTCAGCAACCGGCGCAACCTGCCGCTCACTCTGAGTGCGCACTGCAAGTGCCGCAGCCACCTGCTGCGCACGCGAGTGATACGACTCTTCGCGCTGATCGTACGCAGGCATCTGACCGTAGGTATCGACGCCTTCCGTCGGCGCATCACCGTCATAGTCCACAGCCGCGACAACCTCGACGCCGCCGTCGATGCGCTTGCTCGACAGAATGACCGCATCCGGCCCCTGCGCATCGCGGATCAACCGCAATGCCTGGCGCATGTCGGGGGCGCGGTAGTGTTTCATCTTCATAGGCTCGCTCCGCGATGGGCGACGAGCGACGAGCGATGAGCGACGAGCCAGAAGCCCGCCGGTCCCTCATTGACACTTGTGTTCGTCATCATTTCCAACCTGCACATCACTGAATCTCTCTGGCTCATCGCTCACAGCTCGCTTGATGCGCTCCGCGCATCAGCGCCCCACCGCCGTCACCAACCTCACCTTCCGGTTGTCCGGAATCTCGTTCCACGCAAGGACGTGCATGTTCGGCACGATCGAGCGGATGAAGCGAGCGAGGGTCTGGCGCAATTGCGGCGGCACGAGCAGCACGGCCGGCTCGCCTGTCATTTCCTGGCGCTGCGCGGCTTCGGCGAGACGGCGCTGCATGCGTTCGGCGAGGCCGGGCTCGAGGCCAGGCGTCGCGGCGTTTGCGCCGCCGAGCGAATTGCTCAGAAGTTGTTCGAGATCGGGTTCCAGCGTGATGACCGGCAGCTCGGTGGACATCCCTGCGATGTCCTGAACGATCTGGCGGCCGAGCGCGACGCGGACGAGCGCCTGGAGCTGCATCGGATCCTGCGTGCGGTTCGCGTGCTCCGCGAGCGTTTCGACAATCGTGCGCATGTTGCGGATCGGCACGCGCTCGCCGAGCAGGCCCTGCAGGACGCGGACGATCGTGCCGAGCGGCATGAGGCGCGGCGTGAGGTCCTCGACGAGCTTCGGCGTGCCCTTCGCCAGCGTGTTGAGCAGCTGCTGGACTTCTTCGTGGCCGAGCAGTTCGTGAGCGTGTGTCTGGATCACATGGCTCAGGTGCGTCGCGATCACGGTGCTCGCGTCGACGACTGTGTAACCGAGCGTCTGTGCCTGATCGCGCAGACCCGGCTCGATCCACACGGCCTCCATGCCGAAGGCCGGATCCCGCGTCGCGATGCCGTTCAGCTGGCCAAACACCTTACCCGGGTTGATCGCGAGCTCGCGCTCCGGATAGATCACGCCCTCGCCCACCGGCACGCCGGCGAGATTGATCCGATAAGCGTTGGGCGACAGGTCGAGGTTGTCGCGGATGTGCACGGCCTGAACGAGGAACCCGAGATCCTGCGTCAGCTTGCGGCGCACCCCTTTGATACGAGCGAGCAGATCGCCGCCCTGCGACTTGTCGACGAGCGGCACGAGCCGATAGCCGACTTCGAGACCGATGATGTCGACTGGCTGGACATCGTCCCAGGTGAGTTCGCGCGCTTCTGCAACAGGTGCCGCCGGCGCCGGCGCAACCTCGACCGGCTTCGTGGCAGCAGCCTGCGAGCGCTTGTGAAGCGTCCACGCGCCAAGTCCGCAGAGTGCGGCCATCAACAGGAACGGCACGTTCGGCATGCCGGGAATCAGGCCCATCACGCCCATGAGCCCTGCAGCAACCGCAAGTGCGCGCGGATGACCGAGCAACTGTCGTTGCAGTTCGCCGCCCATGTCCTGCGCGCCGGACATGCGGGTTACGATGATGGCCACAGCGGTCGAGAGCAGCAACGCAGGAATCTGTGCAACGAGGCCGTCGCCAATCGTCAGTAGCGTGTAGACGCGCGCTGCGTCCTTGAATCCCATGTCATGCG
Organism: Povalibacter uvarum; assembly: GCF_014202975.1. Lineage (GTDB taxonomy): Bacteria > Pseudomonadota > Gammaproteobacteria > Steroidobacterales > Steroidobacteraceae > Steroidobacter > Steroidobacter uvarum. The sequence goes on along the minus strand of NZ_JACHHZ010000003.1, from coordinate 915,287 downwards.
CCATCATGCCGATGGCGACGCCGCCGAGGATATTGATGACCAGGACCAGGATGCCCGCCGTCGCGTCGCCGCGGACGAACTTGCTGGCACCGTCCATCGAGCCGTAGAAGTCGGCTTCGGCGCGAACCTCGCCACGACGAGTCCGGGCTTCTTCCTGGTTGATGAGACCGGCGTTGAGGTCGGCGTCGATCGCCATCTGCTTGCCGGGCATCGCATCGAGGGTGAATCGCGCGCTGACTTCGGAGATACGACCGGCGCCCTTCGTCACGACGACGAAGTTGATGATGGTCAGGATGGCGAACACGATCACGCCGACCGCGTAGTTGCCGCCGATGACGAACTCGCCGAACGATTCGATGACCTTGCCCGCCGCATGCGAACCGGTGTGGCCGTGCAGGAGAACGACGCGAGTCGATGCAACGTTGAGCGCGAGTCGCAGCAACGTCGCGAGCAGCAGCACGGTCGGAAACACGCCGAACTCGAGCGGACGTGCGACGTAGAAGACCGCCATCACGATCACGAGCGACAGCGCGATGTTGAACGTGAAGAGCACGTCCAGCGCGATCGGCGGCAACGGCAGCACCACCATCGCGAGAACGGCAAGCACGCCGACCGGCACGCCGATGCCGGAGCGGATCAGAGAGCCGAAGTTCAGTGCGGGGGCGGTGGCGGACATGGGGATGAGGCTGATGGCGACTGGCTACTGGCGGCTGGCCGGAACGAAATGTGACGCAGTCGTCTCTCTGGCCAGTCGCCAGGAGCCAGTTGCCAGTCGCTTTGTCGTTGCCGTCTTCACTGTGTCGATTTCCCGTCGCGCCATTGCTCTGACGCTCGAGGGGATATCTGCAAACGCCAAGCCACGGAGGTTTTGACGGGGCGGGAATCCTTCACAGTTTGAGAAGGAGGCCACTGGCGGACTGGCTCGCTGGCCAGCGGGCCAGAAAACGCCGTCACAAGGGGCAAGCCCCCCCGTCTCTGTCATTCCCGCGGACGCGGGAATCCATTCCGGATGGATCCCCGCTTTCGCGGGGATGAGGTGTTGTGGGTCCGGCTTCAGCCGGACGTAATCGCCGCAGGCGATGCTTCGCTGACGTCCGGCTAAAGCCGGACCCACAAGCAGAGCCGGACCGGAGGTTCCGACTCGGTATTCTGGCTAGCCGCTAGCCAGTTCCCCTACTCCTCCACATCCACCACAGGTGGCGGTGGCGGGCGGGTCCCAGCGCGCTTCGCCGTCCGCAGCTGGAAGATGTAACTCAACACCTGCGCCACCGCGACGTACACCGTCGACGGGACTTCGCCGCCAATGTCGACGTTCTTGTACAGAACGCGGGCGAGCGGCGGGGCTTCGAAGATCGGGACCGAGTGTTCGGTGGCGATTTCGCGGATACGGGCGGCGACGAGGTCGACGCCCTTGGCGACGACGATCGGGGCACGCATGCGCTTTTCGTCGTATTTCAGCGCCACGGCGAAATGGGTCGGGTTCGTGACGATCACGTCGGCGTTCGGCACGTCCTGCATCATGCGCTGGCGGGCCATCTGCTGCTGGATCTGGCGGATGCGGCCCTTCACTTCCGGCGAGCCTTCGCTTTCCTTCATTTCCTGGCGGACTTCCTCGCGTGTCATTTTCAGCTGCTTCGCGTACTGCCAGAGCTGGTACGGCACGTCGACGCCGGCAATGACCAGCATTCCCGCGGAAATCAGGATCAGCGCGCTGCCCGCGAGACTGACGGCATGCATGATGGCTTGCGCGGTCGGTTCACGGCCCAGGGCCAGCAGCGCCGACGCGTCCTTCCAGAGAACCATCGCAGCGATGACGGCGACCACGCCGAACTTCGCGAGCGCCTTCATGAGCTCGACGATGCTGCGCATTGCGAATATGCGCTTGATGCCGGACAGCGGGTTCAGGCGGTTGAACTGCGGCATGATCGACTCGGTGCTGAAGCTCCAGCCGCCCAGTGCCAGCGGTGCAAGGATTGCCGCAAGCAACAACAAGCCGAGCACGGGCACGCAGGCCATCAGCCCATCCAGTCCTGCACTCGCGAGCATCGGAACGATCTGCTCCGGGTCCATCGCCTGCTCTCTCGTGAGCGTCAGGCCCTGCCGCATCAGCGCATAGAGATCTCCGCCGATCTGCCCGCCCATGGCGGACAGCGCCACGCCGCCGGTCATCAGCACCGCGGCAGCGCTCAGATCGCGAGAACGAGGAATTTGCCCTTTGCGGCGCGCCTCCTCCAGGCGCTTGGGAGTTGCACTCTCTGTTTTTTCTTGGCCGTCTTCGTTTTCTTCAGCCATGGCGGATCAATCCTGGGAAGCAATGAGCGGCGAGCTGTGAGCCGCGAGCCAGAGACGGAAGCGGAGGCGAAAAAGAAGCATGCCGGCCATCCGTTCGAGCTCGCAGCCTCCTGGCTTCTGGCTCACAGCTCGTCGCTCGCCGCTCACTGCCCTCTTGCTCATCTCATCAACCCCCGGATCAGCTCAAACGCCAGATCCAGCGATCCGATGAACGTGCTCTGCACCGCCGGCATGCCGACGTAGATGATGATCAGGCCGAAGATCAGCGAGATCGGGAAGCCGACGGCGAAAAGGTTCAGCGACGGTGCGGCGCGGCTCATGACGCCGAAGGCGAGGTTGACGACGAGCAACGCCGTCATGCCGGGCAGCGCGACCATGACGGCGCCGCTGAAGAGCTGAGAGCCCCACGAAACCACTGTCCAGAGCTGTTCCGGGCTGAGTCCGTTCGTACCGACGGGCATCGTCGTGAATCCCTGCGCGAGCAACTCGATCAGCAGCAGGTGTCCGTTGAGCGCGAGGAACGTCAGCGTGACGAGAATCATGTAGAGCTGGCCGAGCACCGGCGTGCCGACGCCGCGCAACGGATCGACGTTGAACGCAAATCCCAGGCCCATCGTGTTCGACAACAGCTGCCCGCCCATCGCGAGCGCGTCGAAGATGAGCTGCAGCACGAACGCGATCGACAGCCCGATGATGATCTGCTGGATCGTGATGATGACACCGTCGATCGAGAACGGCGTAACAGAGGGCACCGGGATCAGCGGCGCGACGATGATGGCAACCGCCCCCGCCAGAAACAGCCGCACGCGAGCGGGCACGAACCGCGCCGCAAACACCGGCGCAGCCAGGAAGCACGCTCCGATCCGCACGAACGGAAAGAAGTACTGGACGAACCAGGCTTCGAGTTGGCCGGAGGAGAGATTGAGCATCGAAGTAGATGGGCGGATAGCGGATGGCGGATAGTCAGAGTCGGATTGGCGTCAGGTGGCGTGTATCGAGATCGTGGCAGCCGGATCGCTCGCCTGCTGGATTCGGTCCCTATCCGCCATCCGCTATCTACTTCCTCCGTTCATCCGATCAATCCCGGAATCGACTCGAACAGTTCGCGGGTGTAGCCGACGATCACCTTCAGCATCCACGGTCCGGCAATGACCAGCGTCGCCGCCATGCCGATGAGCTTCGGAATGAACGACAACGTCATTTCGTTGATCTGCGTCGCGGCCTGGAACACACCCACGAGCAAGCCGATGATCAGCGCGGCCAGCAACAGCGGCGCCGCGAGCAGCATGGTGATCTCGAGCGCCCGCTGGGCGATGGTCATGATGGTTTCGGGAGTCATATGAGGAAGGCGATGGCGGATAGCGGATGGCGGATAGCCGGATGCAGAGCTCGCTGCCGTATCGTGCGTTCAGGTCGCGTCAATTCCGCTCTCCGTTCTGACCAGTCACTATCCGCTATCCGCTATCTACTTCTATGTATAGAAACTCGCCGCCAACGTCCCCATCACGAGCGACCAACCGTCGACGAGGACGAACAGCATCAGCTTGAATGGCAGGGAGATGAGGACGGGTGACAGCATCATCATGCCCATCGACATCAGGACGCTGGCGACGACCAGGTCGATGATCACGAACGGGATGAAGATCAGGAAGCCGATCTGGAAGGCGGTCTTGAGCTCGCTCGTTGCGAATGCCGGGATGAGGATGCGCATCGGCACGTCCTCCGGCTTCTCGAAGCCCTGCCCGCCCGAGATGCGGACGAAGGTGGCGATGTCGCTCTCGCGGGTCTGATCCAGCATGAAGCGCTTCAGCGGCACGCTTGCCCGGTCGATCGCAACGGTCGCGTCGATCGTGCCGGCCATGTAGGGCTGCACGGCTTCCGTGTTGATGCGATCGATCACGGGACCCATGATGAACAGCGACAGGAACAGCGAGAGGCCTATGATCACCTGGTTCGGCGGCGACTGACCGGCACCCAGTGCCTGGCGCAGGATGCCGAGCACGATGACGATGCGCGTGAACGACGTCATCATGAGGACGATCGCCGGCAGCATCGTGGCTGCCGTCATCAGGATCAGGATCTGCAGCGTCAGCGAGTACGTCTGGCCGCCATTGGGATTCGTCGTGACCGTGACGGCTTCGAGACCGCCTGGCGCGGCAGCTATCGAAACGAGCGGCAAGGCCAACGCGAGCGCGCCGGCGACCCAGCGCAGGATGGTGCGTGAAGCGCTCATTTCAGCCCGAGGCTCCGCTTCAGGATCGCCTTGAACTCAGGCTTGAGGGCAGCGTCGCCGGCATCGTTGCCGCGCGGTGCATTCACATCGATCGATTCATTCAGCGTGTGCAGAAGACTCACCTGGCCGGGCGTTACGCCCAGCAGCAGCTGTTGCTTGCCGACCTGGACCAGCACCGCGCGCTCTTTCGCGCCCAGCGCGGTAGCAGCAACGACTCGGATCGCTTCGGTTCCCGGTCCACCGAGACCCCGCAGACGCCGCACGAGCCACGCGGCAGCGAAGACCGCGCCGAGCACGAGCAGCAATGAGAACGTCACCTGGAGCAGGCTGCCGGCACCGACGGGAGCCGCGCGTTCGACGGCCTGAGGAGCGGCGAAGGGTTGATCCGCGGCCAGCGCCGCGGAAGCGATGACGGTCGCAGAAGCCACGACAGTCATGAAGGCCAGCACCGACCTCCCGACTCGCGCTGCGCCCTTCGTCACCAACGTCACTTTCGTCACCTTCGTCACCCGAGCGCTTACTTCAGCTTCTTGATGCGCTCAGCCGGCGAAATCACGTCGGTGAGCCGGATGCCGAACTTCTCGTTCACGACGACCACTTCGCCGTGCGCGACCAGCGTGCCGTTGACGAACACGTCGAGCGGTTCGCCGGCAGCGCGGTCGAGTTCGACAACGGAGCCCTGGTTGAGCTGCAACAGGTTGCGGATCGGGATGCGGGTGCGGCCGACTTCCATCGACAACGTGACCGGCACGTCGAGGATGACTTCCATATTGACGTCGCGTGCGCCGTCGCTGATGCCTTTGTCCTGCAGGTCGCCGAACTCGGCGCGGGCTGCTGCATCGGTTTTTGCGTTCATGTTCGTTTCCAGAAAATAGAGTCAGGGGGTTCAGGATTTCTGCGCCAGCAGCGTTTCGAGAATCTTCGGCTTGAAGCGGCTGACCCGCTCCTCGATCTGCACGGCCTGCTGCCCGTGCGAGACGCCGAACGTGCCGCGGAAGATGGGGACCTCTTCTGCGAGCACCGTGGCGCGGCCGTTGAAATCGAACGGGATCACATCGCCCGGAGCGAGCTCCGACAGCTGCTGCATCGTCAGCCGGCCGCGGCCGAGCAGCGTCTTCAGTTCCACTTCCGCATCTTCGATCTCTTCCTTGAGCGCCGTGACCCAGCGCTCGTCGTGTTCGACGCGGTCGCTGGCAACGCCGGCATCGAGCAGCTCGCGCATGGGCTCGAGCATCGAGTAAGGCATCGTGATGTGGACGTCGCCGCCGCCGCCGTCGAGCTCGACGTGGAAGCTCGTCACCACGACGATTTCCGTCGGGCTCACGATGTTGGCGAAGTGCGGATTGATTTCGGAGTTCAGGTATTCGATCTCGAGGCGCGCCACGTGCGACCAGGCTTCCTTGAAGCCCGCGAACACGTGCTTCAGCAGCATGTGGATCACGCGCGTCTCGGTGGCAGTGAACTCGCGACCTTCGATCTTCGCGAACCGGCCGCTGCCGCCGAAGAAGTTGTCCACGACTGTGAACACGAACTTCGGATCGAGCACGATGAGACCCGTGCCCCGCAGCGGCAGCACGCGAACCAGGTTCAGGCTCGTCGGAACGTGGAGCGAATGAACGTATTCGCTGAACTTCTGCATCTTGATCGGCGCCACCGCCACTTCAGGGGCGCGGCGGAGCATGTTGAACAGGCTCGTGCGGAACAGGCGTGCGAACCGCTCGTTGATCATCTCGAGCGTCGGCATGCGGCCGCGCACGATCCGCACCTGGTTGGTGAAGTCGTACTGACGCGCCTGACCGGGCTCCGCCGTGTCTTCGGTTTTTACGGCGCCGCTGTCGACGCCGTGCAATAGCGCATCGATTTCGTCTTGACTGAGTACGTCTTGGCCGGACATGGTTTCTTGAGTGGCGGTTACGGGTTGCGGGGCGACGGGGTTCGGCGGATCGGGCCGTTCCTCACTGCATTACGAAACTCGTGAAGTACAACTGCTCGACCTTCGCGCCGTCGCCGCCTTCGGCAGTGACGATCTTGCGGACGGTCTCCAATGCCTCGGCCCGCAGGCGTTCTTTCCCTTCCGAAGTGTTGATCGCTTCGTATTTCTGGTTGCCGAACAGCATCAGCAGGTCGTTGCGGATCATCGGCTCGTGGGCCTTCAGCGTGTCCAGCATCAGCGGGTCGCGGGTCATGACTTCGACGGAAACCTGGAGGAAGCGCATCGCGCCCTTGGCTTCGAAGTTCGCGACGAACGGCGGATCGAGCTTCGCGTACAGGGCAGGCGTCTTGGTGGTCGCCTTCGCCTCCTCGGCATGAGCCGCTTCTTCGCCCTTGTCCTTCTTGGCGGTCATGAAATACACGCCTGCACCGGCGGCACCTGCTGCAACCAGTGCAGCCAGGATGACCACCAGCATGCTGGGACCCGACTTCGGGGCGGGGGCGGCGGCAGCATCGGACATCGTCTGAATCCTCGAGAGCACGAACGAATGCCTTGAATTAGCAAGCGTCGTGCCACGCGGGCCGGAAGCTCACGAAATGCCTATAAAACAAGGGTTTTGTGCGTTTCCGGCGACTGTGAACTGCAGCACACACGTCGGAAAGTTGGCGGGGGAAATGTGATGGGGAGCACAGGAGAAAAGCCCGACGGCGGGAGGCTGGCGGCTGCTGGCTGCTGGCTGCTGGCCAGAGTCTGGCCGGTGGCCGTCCTGTGTGGGTTCGACTTCAGTCGAACGTCAGCGCGCGGCAGCGAGCTCCGTCACTCCCGCGCAAGCGGGAGTCCATGCCGAGGGATGCAGATGGATTCCCGCCTGCGCGGGAATGACAGGTGATCAGGCGTATGCATCCACCAGCCCCAACTTCACCGCCATCGCGCTTGCCGAAACCTCAGCCTCCGTACCGCCGCCTGGCAGCGTCGTTCCGTTCGCCCCACCCTGCTTCGCCTGCTCACGCGGCGATTCGTGGAAAACGCCGGCATCCGACAACGAGAGGCCTTGTGAGGCAAACAACTCACGCAGGCGCGGGAGTGCCTGTTCAAGGGCCGCACGGGTATCGGCCTGGGCGGAGCCGAACCACACGGAAGCCTGGTCGTCGCGGACGGCGATGCGTACCTCGAGTGGGCCGAGATGTTCTGGCGACAAGCGCAGCGAAGCGGAGTGCTGGCCGCGTTCGCTCATCAGCAGCATGCGGGTGCCAAGCTCATCGGCCCAGGCAGAACTGCCTACATGATGGTGCAGCGTACGTGTGGGACCTGCCTCGACAACGGTCGCGGCCGCCCGCAACTGTGCGGCGTCCATCGGCTGGGCATGTAGAGGATTCGGGGACGTGGGTGCCTGGTTGTCGACTTCCGCCGGCGTCTCTGCCAGCGTTGCTGCGAGAGCATCTGCGGTCATGGAAGCTACGCTCGAGCGAGCTGCACCGCCCTCGCCTCCTGCCAACGGCAGCACTTCCGCCGCCATCGCCTGCGTTGCCGCGTTTTGCTGAGCTGGCAACGTCACGGGAACGGGCAACGGAACGCCCGCCAGAGCGGCGGCGTCCTGCAACGCCTGGGCGGCGTCTCCTTCGACATCGGTGGCGGGCGTCAGCGTCGGCTTCGCCTGGGTCGCCTTCGCGACCGGCGCGCCGAGCAACTGACCGAGCATCAGCATGAAGTCATCGGCCGGAACGCCCGTCGTCGTCTCGCCCACAGGCGCAGCCGTGGGCGAAGCGGGAGTAGTGGCGGGAAGCATTGGTGTACTCATGTTGATCATCTCTGCGTTCTCGGCCTCTGCGCCCGTTCATCGATCTCTATCTGCTCACGGCGGTCCATTGCGCGCCGGGCCTCGTCGCGCCATTGCGTGGCGACGTGGTCGAGTGCCTTCACGCGCTTCGCCGCTTCCTGCCAACGCAAACGTCCTGCATCGCATTCGTTGCGCGTCTTCGTGACGATCGCACGCTGCTGCCGCATCGCCTCACCGAGGCGAGCGAGAAATGCCTGGTAGTCACGCAACTCGGTAACACCGATGCCGCGCCCCGCACGCTCCCCGTACTGCCTCTGGTACTCCTCGGCGTAGCGCTCGAGATCGAGCAGCTTCGTCTCCGCCTCACGAGCATTGCGCTCGAGCGCGGCCACCTGCTGCGCAAGGCGGCGCTCGGCCTCCTCGGCAAGGTTCTGAACGGGCTGGAGACGATCGGCTCGGGTCATTGAGGCTATTCACCGGCAAGCTGAGTCAGGGCAGCGACGCTGTCGGCATACGCCACTTTCTCTGTCATATCCTGCTGCAGGAACTTCTGTATCGACGGCCACTGGGCGATCGCCGCGTCGATGCGCGGGTCCGAGCCCTTCTGGTACGCACCGATCGCGATGAGGTCCCGGTTCTGCTGGAACGTCGACAGCGACTGACGGAAACGGCGTGCCATCGCGCTGTGCTGCGCGGGAACGATTTCGTGCATGGCGCGGCTGATCGATGCTTCGATGTCGATCGCAGGGTACTGACCCGCTTCCGCGATGCGACGGGACAGCACGATGTGTCCATCGAGAATCGCGCGAGCAGAGTCGGCAATCGGATCCTGCTGGTCGTCGCCTTCAGTAAGCACGGTGTAGAACGCAGTGATGGAACCGCTGCCTTCCGCGCCGTTTCCTGCCCGCTCGACGATCTGCGGGATTCGGGCGAACACCGACGGCGGATAGCCCTTCGTGGCAGGCGCTTCACCGATGGCGAGACCGATCTCGCGCTGCGCCTGTGCGACTCGCGTGAGCGAATCCATGATCAGAAGAACGCTCTTGCCCTGGTCGCGGAAGTACTCGGCAATCGCGGTCGCACGCCAGGCGCCGTGCAGACGCATGAGCGGCGGATTGTCGGCCGGCGTCGCGACGACAACGGCTCGATCACGATCCTTGCGGCCGAGGATGCGCTCGACGAATTCCTTCACTTCGCGACCACGCTCGCCGATCAGGCCGACGACGATGACGTCGGCGCTGGTGAAGCGCGCCATCATGCCGAGCAGCACGCTCTTGCCGACGCCGCTGCCTGCAAACAGACCCACGCGCTGTCCACGACCGACAGTGAGAACCGAATTGATTGCGCGCACGCCGACATCCAGCGGTTCGCTGATGGGCTGACGCGCCAGCGGATTGATCTGAGTGCCGGTGAGACGCACGCGGCCTTCGCACTCGATCGGACCAAGTCCGTCGAGGGGCTGGCCGGCGCCGTCGATGATGCGGCCAAGAAGCTCGGGGCCGACGGCAACGGACTCCGCTCCGACTCGCGGAATCACGCGAGCATTCGGCTTGAGCCCATGAATGTCGCCCGTAGGCATGAGGTACAAACGATCGCCCGCGAAGCCCACGACTTCCGCCTCGATGCGCGTTCCGTCGTTCGCCATCACATCGCAACGGTCGCCGACCGCTGCCTGGCAGCCCGAAGCTTCGAGCGTCAATCCGATCATGCGCGTGAGCACACCTTCGACGGGCGGAGGCGGCACGCGCTCGACCTTGCGCTGCAATTGGTCGAGCTGCTTGAGCCAGTTCGGGGCGCGGTTGGTGGGAAACTCTGCTCTCATTCCGATTCCCGGGCAGATGCGCGTTCCTCGCCCAGCATCGCGCTGGCGACGGCTGCGATGCGCGTTTCGATGCGCGCATCGATCTGGGATGTTTCTGTAACGACCTGACAGCCGCCGCGACTCAGCATCGGATCTTCGGCAATGCTCCATGCACGGTCGCCCCCCGGCGCCGCGAGGTGATCACGAACGACTGCGGCGTCCTCGGGATGCAGATGAATCCGCACCTGCCTCACCGATGCAGGCAATAGCGCAACCGTTTCACGCATCACCGCGATGATCTGCGACGGATCGAGCCGCAGTTCGCGACGGATCACCTGCTTCGCGATCGACATCGACAGGCGTGCCAGTTGATCGGCCACCTCGGCATCGAGCTCTTCCAGAGGGTGAGCGAGCTTGTCCGCGATCGCAGTCATGCCGGCGACCTGCGCGCGGAGCTTGTCGATCAACGGCTGCATCTCGGCCTTCGCCGCTTTCAGACCCGCGTCACGACCCGCTGCAAAGGCTTCGTCGTGCGCGCGCTTCTCGATCGCTTCGAGCTCGCTGACCGTCGGGCCAGGACGACGGCCCTGGATCGGCGATCCGGAGACCGTCGGCATGTCCCATCGGGCGATGTCGCTGGTCATTGTCTGTGCGCGTGCGTTCATGATTCGTGGCGTCTGCTGTCCTTAGACGAACTCTTCGCCCTTGCCGCCGAACTGCACGGTGCCGGCCTCGGCCATCTTGCGGACCATCGCGAGGATTTCCTTCTGCGCGCCTTCCACTTCGGACAGGCGCACCGGACCCCGCGACTCGAGGTCATCCTTCAACATCTCGGCAGCACGCTGCGACATGTTCTTGAACACCTTCTCCTTGAGACCGTCTTCCGCGCCCTTGAGCGCGATGAGCAGGCGTTCGCCCGGCACGGCGCGCAGCACTTCCTGCATGCCGCGATCGTCGATCTCGAGCAGGTCGTCGAACACGAACATGAGATCCTGGATCTTCGTGCCGAGCGGCTCGTCGACCTTGTTGATGTGCTCGAGCAGCGCGCCTTCCTGGCTGCTGTCCATGAAATTCATGATGTTGGCGGCCGTTTTCACGCCGCCGATGACGGATGTCTTCAGCACGCCCGTCTTGCCGGCGAACTGCTTCTCGATGACGTCGTCGAGCTCATGCAGCGCGCTCGGCTGGATACCGTCCAGCGTCGCGATACGCATGATCACATCCGCGCGCAGCCAGTCCGGGAACTGTGCAAGCACGTCCGCCGACTGGTCTGCGTCGAGATAGGCCAGCACGATCGCGATGATCTGCGGGTGCTCCTGGCGGATCAGCTCCGACACGGCACGCGCGTCCATCCATTTGAGCGCTTCGAGACCCTTGCTCGAGCGGCCGAACAGGATGCGGTCGATCACACCGGCGGCCTTGTCTTCGCCCAGAGCGCCGATGAGGACTTTGCGCAGATACTCGTCCACGCCGACTCCGAGCGATGTCTGGCTCTCGACGGTCGTCGTGAATTCCTGCAGCACCTCCTGAACTTCGGCGCGTGAAATATTCTGCAGCTGCGTCATGGCCGCGCCGATGCGCTGCACATCCTTCGCGCCCATGTGTTTCATCACATCGGCGGCCTCGGCTTCGCCGAGCGACAGAAGCAGAATGGCTGCGCGCTCCGTGCCGCTACGCTGGGGCGCCTTCTTGGCGTCACTCATGACTGTTCCCGAAATGGGTGGCGGCCGACGGCCGGACTTCTCGCTTACTCATTGTTGCCTACCCAGGTCTTCACGACCTGCGCGACGCGACCCGGGTCCTGTGACACCAGCGTGCGGGCCTGGGCAATCTGCGCGTCGTAGTCGACTCCCGGCGGCGCGCCGGCAGCAACTGCTTCAGCCATCGGGGACGCTGCATCCGGCAGGGCCGGCGGTGCGTAGACCGGACGTGCCCCGGGTCCAGGCAGCAATCCCTTCACCAGAGGACGCAGGACGACGAAGACGAGCGCCAGCAGGACGATCAGCGCAGCAACCAGCTTCGCGATGTCGCGCACCAGCGGACGTTCCCAGAGCGGGATCTCTTCCGGCTGAATCTGTTCCGGTGCGGCTTCGCCCAGGAACGACGCATTCACGACGTTCACGCTGTCGCCTCGTGCCTGATCGAAGCCCACGGCGTCCTTCACCAGGCGCGTGACGTTTTCGATCTGTTCCGGCGTGAGCGCGGTCTCCACCACCTTGCCTTCGGCATCGGCGGTCTTGACGTTGTCGATGAGCACCGCGACCGTGATCCGCTTGAGACGGCCCGCGGGCTGGCGCGTGTAGGCAACCGTGCGATCGATTTCGTAGTTGCGGGTCGACTGCTTCGAAGTGTTGTCCGGCGGAGAAGCGATCGGCTGGCCGTTCGGACCCACGGTCGGCGTCGCACCAGCGGCCGGCGTCGTGGCGGCAACGCCCGGAGGCAATGCCGTGCCCGGCGTCGGAGGCTGATTCGTCAGCGCACCCGGCACGCCCTGCGGACCAGAGCCATTGCGGCTCGTCTCTTCCGCGAGCTGCTCGCTGCGAACGATCTGGCTTTCAGGACGATACTGTTCGCGCGCTTCTTCCGTCGTACCGAGCTCGACGTCGGCGACAACCTGCGCACGAACGCGGCCCGCGCCGACGAGCGGCGCCAGCAGTTCTTCGATGCGATGGGTGTAGCGCTCTTCCATGTCGCGCGCGATTTCCATCTGCTTGCTGCGGGCCGCGAACTCGTCCTGCGCGTTCTCGGGCGAGGACAGCAGGCGGCCCTGCTGATCAATGACCGTGACCTGTTCGGCCTCGAGCTCGGGAATGCTCGACGCAACGAGATTGACGATCGCGGTAACCTGCTCCTGTTCGAGACGACGACCGGGCTTGAGTTGCAGCAGCACCGAAGCGCTCGGCGGACGGCGGTCACGCACGAAGGCCGACTGACGCGGCAGCGCGAGGTGGACGCGGGCTGCCTCCACCGTCTGGAGATTCGAAATCGTACGGGCCAGCTCCGTTTCCAGTGCGTGCTGATAGCGCGCCCCTTCCATGAACTGGCTGACACCGAAGCCGGGATCCTTGGAAATGACAGCGAAACCGCCATCGCCTTCCGGCAGCCCCTGCCCCGCCATCTTCAACCGCGCGTCGTGCACGCTATCCGCCGGCACGGTGATCGCGCCATTGTTGTCGAGCTTGTAAGGAATGCCGCTGGCCTGCAGCGCCTGAACGATCTGCGCCGAGTCCGACTGACTGAGATTGCCGTACAGCATGCTGTACGTAGGTTCCTTCGACCACAGAACGACACCTACACCCGCCGCCACCGCGGCCGCGATCCCGATCAGGATCAACAGCGGCTTCAGCTGCGGCGGCACGATCGACGGCTGCCGTGGGAGGGCGAGAGCTTCGGCGCTCATGAGCGGCCTCCGGCCGACACGAAGTGGATGGCGGATAGCGGATGGCGGATAGGCCGGACGGACCGCGCCTCCTGCTCGCCACTGCTGACCACATCACCGTGAAACTGATACTGCATTTTTCTGGCTCTGATTCCGACCATTCACTATCCGCTATCCGCTATCCGCTTCCTTCAGATAGGCATGTTCATGATTTCCTGATACGCACTGACCATCTTGTTCCGCACTTCCGTGAGTGCCCGGAACGAGACGCTCGCCTTCTGCATCTCGAGCATCACCTGGGGCAGTTCGATGCCCGGCACGCCCTGTTCGAACTGCGTCGACAGCGACGTCGCCTTCTGCTGGGCCTGGTTCACCGAATCGAGGCCCTGCTTCAGCACGTTCGAGAATGAAGGCGCGTTTGCCTTGTCCTGTACGCCGGCAAGGGCCTGCGGGCCTTGCGGCATCTGTTCACCGACTCCGCGGACCTGCGATTGCATGGCGCGGATCTGCGAAAGCACTGCATCGATCTGTAAAGACGACATGATTGCGCTCTATCTCTCTTGCTAACCGCCAACCGCCAACCGCTAACCGCTTCTCTCCTTGCTCATACTTCGACTCCTGACTCGCGCAGCTTCGCGAGCTTGTAGCGCAGCGTGCGGGCGCTGATACCGAGACGCTTCGCGACGGCCTGGCGATTACCGTTGTCCAGGCGCAGCGCATCAAGAATCAGATCGCGCTCGGCGACCGACAGCGACTGAGAGAGCGCGCTGGACGCCGCGCGTGCCGCGATCGCAGCCGCCGACATCGGAACACTCTCGGGCATCACCGCCTCGACTCGCTGCGCCGGAGGCGGATCCCACAAACCTGCGGCGCCTTCCAGATGCACGTGCTCGGCTTCGATCACTGCGCCATTGCAGAGAATCAGGGCCCGCTGCATCACGTTGTCGAGCTCGCGCACGTTGCCCGGCCAACCGTACGTGAGCAGCAGGTGAGCAGCGTCTGCGCTCAGCGCCGGGATGCGCTCGCCCGCGCGGCAGCGCGAGGTCAGCAACCGCATGGCGAGCGGCAGCACGTCGTCACGACGATCGCGCAGCGGCGACGTCGAGAGAGGGAATACATTCAGGCGGTAGTAAAGGTCTTCGCGGAAACGACCGGCGGTCACTTCGGCGCGAAGGTTGCGATTCGTGGTTGCCAGCACGCGGACATTGAGCGCGACTGCCGCTCGACCACCGATCCGCTCCACTTCACGTTCCTGCAGGACGCGCAGCAGCTTTGCCTGCAGCCCCAGCGGCATCTCGGTGACTTCATCGAGAAGCAGCGTGCCGTTCTGCGCCTGCTCGAACTTGCCGACGTGGCTTGCGTGCGCGCCGGTGAAGGCACCGCGCTCATGGCCGAACAGCATCGCTTCGAGCATGTTCTCGGGGATCGCCGCACAATTGACCGCGATGAACGGATGACTTGCACGCGGCGAGCTGCGATGAATGAACCGGGCGAGGACTTCCTTGCCGGTGCCTGATTCGCCGGCGATCAGCACGGTGCAGTCGCTGGCCGCGACCCGGCGAGCAAGCGTAGCGAGCCTCAGGGATTCGGGGGCGACCGCGACGAAATCCACAGGGGGGACGCGGGGGTCGGGGCTCGGGACATGGGCAGGAACGGAAGCTGAGTCGCTCTGACCCGAGCCCCAGGCCCCGTTACCCATGTCCTCTCTGTATGCGTTGGCGTTCATTGCGGCACTGAAGGAGCAAGTTCTGTTCCAGTGCCCCTCCCGACCTCACCTGGCACTCGATCCTGTGGACCCGGTCACAGGTGGCAGCCTCCTGCCGTGTGATCCGTGTCCCCTGCGGCAACCTTTGGCCGTGCCGCCGTCAAACTTCTGTCGCTGCCGCTTCGTTCAGCATTTCGAATTTGCGGAGCTTTTCCACGAGCGTCGTGCGACGCAGCTTGAGCAGCCGCGCTGCATGCGCAACGGTGCCGCCGGCGCGCGTAAGGGCCTGACGGATCAGCGTGCGCTCGATCTCGAAGAGGTGATCGCGCAGGTCGAGGCCTTCAGCCGGCAGTTCCGCCAGGGTTTCATGGGAGACGGGTTCGGTCAGCATCGAGAACGCTTCGCGATCGTCCATCGCGAATTCGGCCAGCTCGTTCTCTTCGAGCTCTTCGGGCAGCGGCGGCAGCGAAGCGGCTTGCAGCGCATCCTCGTCGACCCTGCTCATCAGATCCTCGACGACGCCGGCCGGGCGGTACTTGAGCGGCAGATCAGTGAGATCGACCTTGCGGTTCGGGCAGAGGATCGAGAGCCGCTCGATCAGGTTGCCGAGCTCGCGCACGTTGCCTGGCCAGGGGTGCCGATTGAGCGCTTCGAGGGTGCGGGTGGTCAGCTCTATGCGGCTGCGCCCTTCGGTCACATTGCGAGCCGCGAAATCGCGGATCAGCAGCGGGATGTCCTGCACGCGCTCGCGCAGGGCCGGCATTTCGATGGGGAATACGTTCAGGCGATAGAAGAGGTCCTCGCGGAACATGCCGCGAGCGATCGACTCTTCGAGATTGCGGTGCGTGGCCGCGATGATGCGTACGTTGCAACGGATCGGCGCGTGATTGCCAACCCGCTCGAACACCCGCTCCTGAAGGACGCGGAGCAGCTTCACCTGCATCGGCAGGCTCATGTCGCCGATCTCATCGAGGAACAGCGTGCCGCCTTCGGCGATCTCGAACCGACCCTTGCGGGCGGTGACCGCACCGGTGAACGAACCCTTCTCGTGACCGAACAGTTCGCTCTCGAGCAGTTCGGAAGGAATCGCGCCGCAGTTGATCGCGACGAACGGCCGCTGGCGACGCGGGCTGGCGTCGTGAATGGCGCGTGCCGCCAGTTCCTTGCCGGTGCCGGACTCGCCGAGGATCAGGACGCTCGAATCGTGGGCCGCCACCTGACGGATCAGGCGGCTGACTTCCTTGATCGCTTCCGAGTGGCCGGTCGGCATGACGACCTGGCCGGCTTCTTCGAGAGCAGCCTGCGCCGGCACGTGCAGCACCTTGGCGAGGCTCTGATATTTGAAGGGGAACGGCAGGCGGATGACGCGGGCGGCGCCGACGGCCTGAATGAGCTGGTCGGCTGCGGCGGCCGAGCCGTAGGCAACGACCGGCACGTCGCCGAGTTGTTCGCGGAGTGCGGCGCCGAGTTCGCGCCAGTCCGGAGAGTCCCCCACATCGCCGACGAGCAGCGCCGGCGGCGTGTTCGGCGACTGGATCATCGCGCGCATCAGCGCGGCGTGGTCGATCAGCAGGGGTTCGAGATCGAGAAACTTCAGAACGGCGGCGACCTGCTCGGCCCGCTCGACGTCGCAGTCATAGACGACAGCGCGCTGCAGGCCGGTCACTCTCATTCTTGCCGTATCGTTCAAATTCATTCCGCTTCCCCGGCTCGTCCGAGCCTCACTCAGCAATTCCCTGACGCTTTCGCAGTCGCTTGAGGTAATCACCGCAGCGAGTGCTGCGTGCTCATGCGAGCGATTCCTTCGCGTCAGAAACTCGTCGTTGTTATGCGACTTGCGAGTGATTGTGATCGTGCCGCGAGTTCGGACTATCAGGGTATCCCTGAACAAATTGCGCACGTGAACTGCTGCCAATTATTTGGCGCATGCATCAGGGAACGGATTAGATGTGCGTGAGAGGTTGTGCGTACATCGCGTGCGACGCGTCACGCATCGATGATGCGAAAAGTTTCTGCTGCAACTGTGTGTGCGCAAAATTTCGCGATCGCGAAATGATTCGGTGACGCAGCGACGACGCGACGAGCATCCGAAAAGCAGCGTGAGCGTGTATGACACTTGGCCGACAGCGACGTCGACCCTCACGAGCGCATCACAATTTCTTCGGTTGCTTCGCGCCCGCGACCTGGCGGCGATGTTTGCGGAAGGCGAGCTTCTCGAGCAGGTCGGCGATGTGCTCGCCGGGAGGAATGAAGCGCGCCTTGATGCGACCTTCCGGCGAAATCGACGCGATGCGTCCGACGAGGCGCAGCGGTTCGGCGATGCAATCGCGCAGATAGACCTCGAGGACCCCCTGGTTGCCGAGCACGGGTATCGGCGGGTTCCCTTCCCACACGGCGCCCAGGGCGTTGAAGCGGATCGACGTGGTACGCGGCCGCGGATGGCTGGCGACCAGGAGCTGCCCGACCATGTCGAGCAGCAGGTTGACCTTCAGGTCCAGCCGCGCAATGTCCGCGGCATGAGGCGAATCGTCCGGCTTCTCGACCTGTCCGTGCTCTTCGAGCGCGGCCAGGGCCTGCAAAGCACGCAGGTTGCGATCGGCATAGCTGCCGACGACAGCCGGATTGAAGGGTTCCGGCAGCGAACGCCACGCGACCGGCACTACGTCTTCGTAGGCCAGCTCTTCGTAGAGAACGATGGTATCCAGTCCCTCGTACATGACCCTTCCCCTGGAGTTACCTGCTCTTCAGGATCATATCGAGCGTCGTGTCCACGCTGTTGGCGGACGCGCTGTTGGCGACGGACGCCGGATCGGCGGGATGGACGCCTTCCTTCGGCCCGGACACCAGCCCGACTTCGGGCGCATCCGCTGCGGCGATCTTGGCCACGGCGGCATCGGATTCAGCCATCGCCTGGCGCAAAGCACCTAGCCATTGCTGGTCCGACGGCGACGCGCTGGCGCTGAGCCGGTCGAGCAGCACACGGCGCTCCTCGACGGTCTTCGGGACTTCCGTCCACTGCCCATGCATCGCCTGATGCACGAGCTTGTGAGTCACCGCGAGCACGCTGTCTGCGATTGCTGAGGTCATGGGGTCCCCGGACGCTTCTGCGCCTGCGCGGGGATCGCGACCCACGCGCTGCGAATGTCGTTCAGGAGCTTGCTCACTTCGTCCAGCAGCTCGACCTGGTTGTTGGCGAGCGCCGAGAGCAGGCGACGGCTCATGTAGTCGTAGAGCTCGCTGAGGTTGGCGGCGATCTGGCCGCCCGCGGACAGATCCAGGCTGCCGCGCAATTCAGCGACGATCTGAACGGAGCGATTGAGGAGCCGTGCCTTCTCGGCCGTCTCGCCGCGCTGCATGCAGCCACGCGCCGTCGCAATACGCTCCAGTGCGCCGTCCATGAGCATGACGATCAGGCGATGCGGATCGGACGCAGCCACGCCCCCATGAGCAGCAGCGCTCTGGTAGGCAGCCAGGTTCGATGTGCGCGCATACGCGTTCATTTGATGAGTGCTCCGCAGAATCCTTCTACGAGAGTCATCGGCCTTCCGGGCCGAACCTTGAGCTAAGAAAGCTTGCTAGCCAGCTAGCCCGCTAGCCTGCTAGCCAGAAAAAAGCGAGAAGGGAGCGTCCCCTCCCAACGGGTTCTCTGGCCAATAGCTAGCTGGCTAGCCGGCTAGCTGGCTATCTGGCTATCTCGAAGATGCCTTGTTCAGATTCCCCAGCGACTCGATCTGCTGCGTCAGGTAGCTCGAGGTGACCTGGAGCTGCGACAGCAGCGTGTCGAGGCGCGTGAACTGCTGCAAGTAGTTCTGAGCGACCGCGGCCATGCGCACGTCGAGATCGTCTTTGCGCTTCTCGATGGCGCGCTGCTGGTCGGTGAGTGTCTTGTTGCGCGTATCGAGTGCACCGCCCGTCTTCAGTCGCCCATCGATCTGGGCAAAGAGCTTGCGGGCAATGCCGTCCTCGGAGCCGAACAGCTTGCCGACGGATTCGAAGTTGCTGCCCAGCGCCTTCTGCAGCTTGGCGTCGTCGATGCCGAGCGAGCCGTCGAGCTGAGTCGTGATGCCGATGGCCGCCAGGGTTTCGAATCCCTTCGCCTGGCCGGGCACCACGCCGCTGACGGTCCGGCGCAGCTCGCTTTCGATGCTGGTGAGCAGCGAGTCGCCGAGCATCGGACCGGCCGTCTCGGTCGCGGGATCATAGCTGCGCAGCTTCGCAATCTGCGAAACGAGCGCGTTATAGGCCGTGACGAAGCTCTTGACGCGCGTCGTGACGGCGGAGCTGTCGTACGTGACGTTCAACGTCGCCGGACCGCTCTCCTCCGTCGTCGGCCTCTTGACCGTCAGCGTCAGGCCGTCGATCGCGCTGTCGATCGTGTTGCTCGCGCTGGTCATCTTCTCGCCCGCGATGTAGATCACCGCGTCCTGGGCTTCCTTGACCTGCGTGTAGTTCGCGGTGTTCCCGGTGCCGTAGGTCAGCTGGGCCAGACCGCCATTGCCGCCGGACTGCGTCACTTCGATCGTGTTCGCTGCGCCGGTCGTCGACGACGACAGCACCAGACGCGTGCCCGTCGTGCCCTGGACCAGGGTTGCACGGACGCCGACATTGTCGTTCGCCGAGTTGATCTTGTTGCGGATGTCCGCAAGCGTCGCTTTGCCGTCCTCGATCGCGACCGTGAAGCTCTTGCCGCCCATGGAGAGCGTCAGCGAGCCGGTCCCGACGACGGTAGTGCCGCCGCCGGCGAAGGGATTCGAGGAAATCTGGTGAGCCTGCGCCACCGATTCCACATCGATGTCGTAGCTGCCTGGCACGGCGCCGCCGCCGACGCTTGCTGTGATCACGTCTTCGTTGGTGCTCTTCACGGCCCGCGTACTGAACGTACCGACCGTCTGCAGCGACGACAGTGAAGAGCGAAAGGTCGCCAGCGAGCCCATGAGCTGGCCGAGCGCTGAAATCTGGGTGGTGACGCGACCCGTGTCGCGTTCGATCTGGGCTTCGGGTCGGGCTCGTTCAGCCGCCACGAGCTGGGACACGAGTCCCTGCACATCGATCTGCGAACCGCCGACTGCACCTACCGTTGCCATTGTCTACTCCTCGTCAGACGACCAGGTCGAGCAACGCGCCCGAACTGGCTTCGAAGCGCCGCGCGAGCTGCAGCACTTCCTCGTTGGGGATCTGCCGGATCACTTCGCCCGTCGCGGTTTCGCGTACGGTGACTACCGTCGTTCCCGTGTCATCGTCGACCCGGAATTCAACCTGCCGGCCGACGCTCTTCAAATACGAATCGATCTGTTGCGCTGCTGCCCGCACCGCTGTGTTCACATCCTGTGCCGGCTGCTGCGTCATTTTTTCGGCGGCAGCGGCAACCTGGGATTCCTCAGCAACTTTCGCGCCAGCGGCCGACTGTGCGGGGCTCGCGCCGTTCCTCGCAGGTGAAGTCGCTACAGGTGTCGGTGCATCGGTTCTCATGACAACAGCCCTCCTCGACGAGGTAAAACAACGAAAAAGCAGCAGGCAGTGAGAGGCTTGCGCCCCTCACCGCCTGCTGCGGACCTGTTCGCCCTAGGGCGTTGGGTCATCGTCGTCTCACATCACCGTGGATTAACCACGGAGCAGGCTCAGCACGTTCTGCGGAGCCGAGTTCGCCTGCGCGACCATCGCCGTACCTGCCTGCTGCAGGATCTGAGCGCGGGTCAGAGCAGCCGTTTCAGCCGCGAAGTCCGTGTCCTGAATACGGCTGCGGGAAGCCGAGAGGTTCTCCGACACCGTCTGCAGGTTGTTGATGGTCGACTGGAAGCGGTTCTGGATAGCACCCAGGTCGCTGCGCAGCGCGCTGACCGAAGTCAGAGCGGCGTCGACACGCAGGATGGCGTCGTTCGCTTCGTCCGCGCTCGACACGTTCACGCTTTCCAGGTTACCGGCCGGGACGTACGTGGTCGTGTTGAAGTCGAACTGGCGAGCCGTGTTGCCCGTAGCAACCGCACCCGAGAACGTCAGGTTGTCGGTCGAGGAGATGCTGATCGTGCCATCTTCCGTGAGCGACGCAGTCACGCCCGACACGCTGTTCAGCTTGTCGACGAAGTCCTGAGTCGTTGCGTACGTGCCGGCGAGGTCGACAGCCGTGCCGTCGCCAACCTGAACCGTGAATTCGGTTGCAGCGAGCGTCATGCCGTTGAACGAGTTCGCCACCGCCGTGCTGGTGCCCGTGGCGCCGCTGCCTGCGGCGTTCGCGAGACCGAGGAGCGTGGAAGCCGTGCCAGCCGCGGTGACCGTGTCAGCAGCCGTTGCGCCGCCCGTGAGGACGATTTCGCCGCTGCCGTTGATCGAAGCAACGTTCACTGCAACGCCGGCGTTGCTGGTGGTCGCTGCCGCGTTGATCGCCTGGGCGAGCTGCGTCGCGCTGGTGTACGTGCCAGCGGCAACGTTCACAGCCGAACCCGCGCCGTAGTCGATCGTCAGGTCGCCGTCTTCGATGTACACGGCTTCGAAAGCGCCGCTCGTCGAGATCGACTCAGCCTGAGCAACGGCACCGACGGCCGAAGTCTTCATGCTGGTGTTGAGGGAGATGCCGATCGTCTCACCGACGTTCGCGCCGACCTGGAAGGTCGCGCTGCCGAACGAGCCGTCGAGGACCTTGCGGCCGTTGAACGACGTCTGGCTGGCGATACGGTCGATTTCAGCAATACGCTGCGACACTTCGGCGTTCAGGGCAGCGCGGTCGCTGTCGCTGTTCGTCGCGTTGGCCGACTGCACGGCCAGTTCGCGGATACGCTGAAGGTTGCTGGTCACTTCCTGCAGCGCGCCTTCAGTGGTCTGCGCCAGCGAAATGCCGTCGTTCGCATTACGGGCAGCCATGTTGAGGCCCGTGATCTGCGTGGTCATACGCTCGGAAATCGCGAGACCGGCGGCGTCATCCTTCGCGCTGTTGATGCGCAGACCGGAAGACAGACGCTGCAGGGACGTCGCGAGCTGGTTGCCCGATGTCGTGAGGTTGCGTTGAGCATTCAGCGACATCACGTTCGTGTTGATGACAAGTGCCATGAAACTAACTCCTGGTTTCTACCTGTGCCCCGGACGCCCGTCCGAGGCTCTAATGTCAGCACTGGCGGCGTGATGTGCGCCGGATTGCTGGTTCAAGGGCTGTATCGGTGCGTTCCGGGCGAACTTGAGAGGGACAAGGGGGTTCGTTGTGAACTGTGGACTGGGTCACGGACAGAAGCGGTTAGCGGTTGGCGGTTGGCGGTTAGTTCAGAGGGAGGCACGGCAGACGCTGGCCACTGACCGCGCCAGACGATCTGCCTCTTAGGGTTTTCGACTAACCGCCAACCGCTAACCGCTTCATTTCAGATAGTTGAACAGCGAAAGCTGCGATATCTGCGAATACGACAGCTGCGCCGCCTGCAGGCCCACCATCTGCTGCTGCATGCGCGCAATGGCTTCGGCGTAGTCCAGGTCCTGGAGATCCGAGAGCGAGGTCGCGATATCCACGTTGATGTCTTCGCGCGACGCGTCCGCAACATCGAGGGACGACAGTCGTGCACCCACCTGCCCGCGTACGCCCAGCATGTGATCGGACGCCTGGTCGACCTGCTGCAGGGAACGCTCGAGCGTCGAAGTCAACTGAGCGGTGGCAGCCGGCGTTTCCGAGGGCGTACGCAGCGCCTGCACCACGCGATCGATCGAGTCGAACACGCTTTCGCTCTGAGCCTGGTTGATCGAGAAGGAATCCCCGGCCGCCGGGTTTCCCTTGATGACGACCTGCGCACCGTTGAACGCGATGGCGTCGCCGGATGTATATGTACCGCTGCTGACGACGTTCGGCGTCGGAGTGGCCGTATCCGTCACTTCCCACGTCGTTGCGCTCGTGAACGTCAGCGTGTAGTTGTCACGCACCCATGCGGCCGGGTTCGCAACCGAGCCGACGCTGATCGATCCGTTACCGGTGTTGGTCGCCGTCGCCTGCGTATAAAAGGTGCCGTTGCCTTCCGTGATGTTCATGAACACATCGAATCCGGAATGGCTGTCCGCGATGCGCTGCGTCGGTCCGACCTGCAACAGGCGCGAGCCCTGATCGCCGGCGTACACGACGTTGCCGCTGGTCGCGCCCGCGAAAGGCTGAGTGAGCGTGGAGAATCCGCTGAACATGTACTCGCCATTGCCGTCCTTGCGATTGGCGATGTCCTGCATCTGCTCCAGTCGGCTCTGCAATTCGACGGCGATCGATTCGCGATCCTCGTCGGTCAGCGTGCCTGTATTTGATGCCTGCAGAATCAGCTCGCGTACTCGCGTGAGCACGGTTCCCGCATCCGCCAGGGCGCTCTCTTCCAGCGACAGGCGATTGCGCGCCAATGCGCTGTTCTTGTCGTACTGGCCGTACTCCTGTTTGCTCCGCTCGAGCTCCATGATGTGCACGGCCGCGATGGGATCGTCCGCGGGCGACGTCACCTTCTTGCCGCTGGCAACCTGGTTCTGGATCTTCGACAGCGCCGACTGCTGATCCAGCATGGCGGCGATCGAACGCTGGTAGTAGGACTGTGTGGAGAGACGCATATCAATTCACCCCGTTAGCCCCTGGTCGCCTGGAGGACGGACTGGAAGATCGTGTCGGCGACACGAATCATCTGCGCCGCGGCCATGTAGGCCTGCTGGTAGCGCACGAGATTCGCGGCCTCCTCGTCCAGGTTCACGCCCGCCACCGACTGCAGCGAATCGACGCTCTCGTCGTACACCACCTTCTGTGCCGAGGCGCTGACCTGCGCCTGATTCGTCTTCACGCCGATGTCGCCAACGAACTCGCCGACTGCCGCGCTCAATGACGTCGTGCCGTTGTTGAGCGTCGGTTGATTCAGGATGGACGCGAGCTTCAGCGCATTGCGGTTGTCGCCGGCGCCGCCGACGTTGTCCTGCATTGAGAACGTATCGCCGACGGCCGGCGTCCCGTTGATCTGTACGCGCCAGCCGTTCACGTCGATGTTGCCGCCCGGCGTGTACGTGTAGACGGTCGGATCGCCGCTCACCGTGTACTGCGTGGCGCTGGTGAATGTAATCGTGACGGGCGAGCGCAACTGCGCGTTGGTCGCATTGATGACTTCGCCCGCAGTGATCGTCGCGCTGCCGGTGTTGTTCGCACCTGCCGAAGAGACGATCGGCGCCGCCGCCGCGACTTCCGACGGATTCGTGATGAGTACGCCCAGGCCAGCGACGGCTTCGGACGTCGGTTTGATCATGAAGCGATCGCCGACTGCCGCGCCCGGCGTCACTACGATTTCCATGCCGTCCGCGACGAACGGATCGCCGGCTGTGCCCGTGCCCGTCATCGGCACGGTCGCGCCCGTATCGGCTCTGCGCAACTGCCATCCGCCGGCAGTGTTGACCATGAGGTAGTCGGAGGTCGTCAGCGATCCGGCGGCACCGTCGATACGCGTCGCTGAAACCGATCCGGTACCGCCATTGGTCGACGCCGACATGACGCGGGCGCCGCCGACTTCGAAGAAATCACCGCCCAGCTGACCGTTCAGGTCCATGCCGGCGTTGTGCTGCTCGTTCACGATCTCCGTGAGGCCTGCCGCAAGTCGCCCCAGCGAATTGCGCGCGGGATCGAGCATCTGCGAGCGGAACTCGAGCATGCCGCCGAGCGTGCCGCCGCTCAGGCTCTTGGTGATGTCGATCGTCGAAGTGGCCGTCCTGAACGACAGCGTGCTGCGCGTGGGATCGAAGGCATCCTGCGTCGCAACGACCTGACCGGCGGTCTGACCGACGACCAGCGGCTGGCCGTTGCCGATGAATACGTTGAGTGCGCCGTCGTTCTGCGCGACCACGTTCACGTTGACGTGAGTCGACAGCTCGTCGATCAGGCGATCGCGCTGGTCCAGCAGATCGTTGGGCGGCTGGCCGCTGCGGCCGTAGGCGCCGACGATGTCCTGGTTGAGCTTGGCCAGGCTGCGCGCGATCGAGGTGATGGAGTCCGCTTCTGTCGCGATCTGCGCATTCACCTGCGAATCGAAACCGCGAAGGCTCTCGTCATAGCTCTGCAGGCGCTGCATCAGCGTGTTCGCTTCGCTCAGCAGTGTCTGCCGGGCCGGAGTCGAGGTGGGCGTGTCCGCCACCGCCTGGAAAGCATTGATGAACTTCTGCAGCGACGCCGTCAGACCGGTCGACGTGTTGCCCAGCAGGTTGCTGACACGGCCAGCCTGGGTCGCATACGTATTGAACTGGTTGTAGGAGCTCGACGCAGTGCGGCTCTGTCCCGCCAGAAAGTCGTCGTACTGACGCTTGATCGTGGAGACGTCGACGCCGTTGCCGATCCAGCCGTTACCCGCCTGCTGCGGGTTGCGCGTCATGAACTCCGCCACCTGCCGGCTGTAGCCGATGGTGTTGGCGTTCGTGATGTTGTGGCTAGTGGTGTCCAGCGCACGCTGGAACGCCATCAGGCCCGACACGCTTGTAGAAAGAAGATCAGCCATTTTGATTGCCCGAAGCGGTTAGCGGTTGGCGGTTAGCGGTTGGCCAGAACGGAAGAGACCGCGCTTCGCGCGGGCGGAACTGCGACGCGCTGACGAATAGCCTTCTTGCTAACCGCCAACCGCTAACCGCTAACCGCTTCTGCTCCTTCATCACGCTTCTCCGCCAGTGGAGATCGGCCGTGTGCGATCGAACTTGAGTCCTGTCATCGACTGAACCTCGCGAGCGACGGCAGTGATCTTGTTCGCGTAGTTCGGATCGGTCGCATAGCCTCCCTGCTGCAAGGCCGAAGCGAATCCAGCGACGTCCGTGCCAGCGTTCAGTGCCGCTTCGTACCGCGGGTTGTTGCGGATCAGACGGGCATAGTCCTTGAAGCTGTCGGCGGGCGACTCGTAGGCACGGAAGCGATCGACCTTGCGCACCGCGACGCCGTCCTCGAACTCGAGAGTGGGTACATTCACTGTCGCGCCCGACCAGCTGCTGCCCGCCTTGATGCCGAACAGGTTGTAGCTGCAATCGCCTGCTGCGTTGCACGGGACTGACTTGCCCCAACCGGTTTCCAGCGCGGCCTGCGCGAGCAAGGCCTGCGGGTCGACGCCGAGTTCGCGCGCTGCCTCTTGAGCGTGCGGCAACATGCGGCGAATGAAATCTGCCTTGGAAGTGGCGACCGGAGACGGGCCTGCAGCTTCTGTAGCGCCGTTCGAGCCTGCGCTTTCCGTCTTCTGGCTCACCGCTCGCTGCTCGCCGCTCGCCGCTCCACCGGCAAGCTGCCTCACCAACATATCCGCCAGTCCCAGTCCCTCGCCTTTCGACAAGTGGACCGCGATCTGCTGATCGAACATGTCCTGATAGAAGTCCGCCTGGTCGCTCCCGAACAGCGTGTCGCCGTTGCTCAGGCTGCGGTTCGCTTCGCGCATGCTCTTTAGGAGCATCTGCGTGAACAGACTCTCGAACTGCTTCGCGACTTCCTTGAGTGCTCCCGGATCCTGCGCGCGTGCATCGCTCTTCAGCGATGAGAGCGCTTTCGGGTCGGCGAAGAAGGAGACGTTGGTAGGTGCGGAAGTCATGGTGATCAGATCACGATCAGCTCAGCGCGCAGCGCCCCGGCCTCTTTCAAGGCTTCGAGGATCGCCACGAGATCGCCGGGAGCGGCGCCGACCTGGTTCACCGCGCGCACGATCTCGTCGAGATTCACGCCGGCGTTGAACACAAACATGCGTGCTTCCGGCTGATCGACCTTGATGTCCGAGCGCGGCGTGACGACCGTTTCGCCGTTCGACAGTGCGTTCGGCTGACTCACATCGTTGCGTTCGGTGATCGTGACGGAGAGCGATCCGTGAGCCACAGCTGCCGGCTTGACGCGCACAGCCGATCCGATGACGACCGTTCCAGTGCGCGAGTTCACTATCACGCGGGCGGGCGCATCGCCCGGCTCGATCTCGATCGCTTCGAGTGCTGAGAGATATGCAATGCGCTGGCTGGCATCGATCGGCGCCTGCACACGCACCGAAACTGCATCCATCGCACGCGCGGTATCCGCGCCGAAGATGTTGTTGATGCCATCCGTCAGGCGCGATGCCGTCGTGAAGTCCGGCGTATTCAGATTGAGCACGATGAACGGCTCAGTCGCAAAATTGGTCGGAACAGCACGCTCGACGCTTGCACCGTTCGGAACGCGGCCGGAACTTGGCGTGTTGACGGCGATGCGCGAACCATCCTTGCCTGCAGCACCGAAGCCGCTCACCACCAGGCTGCCCTGCGCGATGCCGTACACCTCGCCATCGATACCGCGCAGAGGCGTCATCAGAAGACTGCCGCCGCGCAGGCTCGTTGCGTTGCCGATCGAGTTCACGGTGACGTCGATCGTTTGGCCGGGCTTGGCAAATGCGGGCAGATCGGCATACACGGTGACAGCAGCGACGTTCTTGAGCTGCGGATTCACGTTCGCGGGAATCGTCACGCCGAATTTCGCGAGCATGTTGCGGATGCTCTGGATCGTGAACGGCGCCTGGCTCGTCTGGTCACCAGTACCATCGAGGCCAACGACGAGGCCGTAGCCGACGAGCTGGTTGCCGCGAACACCGGAGACAGAAGCCAGATCCTTCACGCGCTCGGCCGATGCCGGCACAGCCGCCAATGCAAGCAGCACAAGAGCTATGTATTTCATGATCCTCGTCATCCTTCGTTCGTCCTAACCGCCAACCGCCAACCGCTTCTGTCTCAAAACGGCATCCACGGCGCGTTGAAGAACCGGGCCAGCAACCCCGGCTTGTTCGCATCCGCGAGCGCGCCCTTCGCGCCGTAGGAGATCTGCGCATCCGCAACCTTCAGCGAAGAGATCGAGTTGTCCGGATCGATGTCGATCGGCCGGACGATACCCTGGATCCGCACGTACTCCTGGCCCTGGTTGATGGCGATCCACTTCTGACCGCGAACCAGCAAGTTGCCGTTCGGCAGACGCTGCGCAACCGTCACGGAAAGATCGCCCTGCAGGCGATTGCTCTGCCGGCTGTCGCCCTGACCGTCAAATTCAGTCTCGTTATCCATGCCCATCTCGAGCACCGGAACGCCGTTCACGGTGACCGGACGACCGGCGACCGTCGGCCCCGGCAACGTTGCGGAGCTCGACTTCTTCGTCGAAGTGCTGGAGCTCTTCGACGCGTTCGTGCTTTCGTTCAGACGAATCGTCAGAGTGTCGCCCACACGACGCGCCACGGAGTTCTCGAACAGTGCGACATCGTGTCCTGCCTGGAAGATGGCGCCATTGCCCGCTGTAGCGGAAGGCGGCGGCTCCGGCCACGTGGCTTTGTAGTCAGGCTCCGGCGGCGCACTGACGCAGGCGCTCAGTGCGCACGCACCGGCCACGAGAATCAGATGCCGGATGGTCGATAGCGGCAGGCCGCGCCTCGCCGTCCTCGACCCGATCTTCTGCTTAACACTCATGTCTGTATTCCGACTCTTGATCCGCCACTAACCGCTAACCGCTAACCGCTTCTTCAAAGCTGGTTGGTGATGTATTCCAGCATCTGATCCGTCGTCGAGATCGCCTTCGAATTCATCTCGTAGGCGCGCTGCGTTTCGATCATCGCCACGAGCTCTTCGACGACGTTCACGTTCGACGATTCGAGCATGCCCTGCTCCACCAGGCCGAGGCCGTTCAGGCCGGGCGTGCCCGACTGAGCGGTGCCGCTGGCTGCCGTCTCGACGTACATGTTTTCGCCACGCGGCTGAAGGCCGGCGGGGTTGATGAAATCGAACAGCTGCAGCGAACCAACCTGCGTCGGTGCGGGCTGCCCTGCGACCTGCACAGAGATCACGCCGTCTTTGCCGATCGTGACGCTTTGCGCGCCATCGGGAAGCGTGATACCCGGCTGCACTGCGTAGCCGCTCGCGGTGACGAGCTCACCCTGCGCGCTGACTTTGAAGCTGCCATCGCGCGTGTAACCCATCGTGCCGTCCGGCATGAGCACCTGGAAGAAGCCGCGACCGCTGATCGCCACATCGAGCGAGTTGCCCGTCTGCGAGAGATTGCCCTGCGTGAAGGTCTTCTCCGTTGCAACGACGCGAACGCCGGTGCCGAGCGACAGACCTGTCGGCGCGGTGGTGTCCTGCGAAGTCGCGGCACCGACCTGGCGCACGTTCTGGTACAGCAGGTCTTCGAACACGGCGCGGCCCTTCTTGAAGCCGGTCGTGCCCACGTTGGCCAGGTTGTTCGACGTGACAGCCATGCGCGTCTGCTGCGCATCGAGTCCGGTCTTGGCGGCCCAAAGGGCGGGATTCATGGTGAGACTCCGTAGGAAGAGCTGCGAGCGGTGAGCTGCGAGCTATGAGCCAGAAATGGAAGGGTGAGCGACATGATCAGCCTCGCAACAGCTGGGCCGAGCTCGTCGCGTTCTCCTCGGCCGTTCTCATCGCCTTCACTTGCAGATCGAACTGACGCGACAGCTCGATCATCTTGACCATCGCGTTCGCGACGTTGACGTTGCTCGACTCGAGCACGCCTGATGCGACGCGAACGTTTGCATCAGCCGGGGCATCGGCGCCGTCGTTGGTACGGAACAGGCCGTCCTCGCTGCGCACCATCGTTTCCGCCGGCGGATTCACGAGCTTGATGCGGCCGACCATCGACGTCGTCTCGGGACCGGAGCCGATCGGCACGATCGAAACCGTACCGTCCGCACCGATCATCACCGACGAGTTCGGCGGCACAGCGACCGGACCCGCATCACCCATGACGTAGTGACCTGCACCTGTCATGAGCATGCCGTTCGCATCGATACGCAGGTCGCCGGCGCGGGTGTAGGCTTCGCGGCCATCGCTGCCCTGCACCGCGAGCCATCCCTCGCCCTGAATGCCGACGTCGAGATCGCGACCAGTCGCCTGCAGCGCACCTTGAGTCTGATCCCAACCCACTGTTGCATCGGTCGCGTACACACGCGATGCATAACCCGAGCCCGCAACGGCGCGGCTCTGGAATGCATCGAGATTCGCCCGAAAACCCGTCGTGCTCGCATTCGCGAGGTTGTGGTTGTTCGACGTCTGCGCGCGCAAGGTTTCCTTGGCGCCGGACATTGCGATGTAGAGGAAACGATCCATAAAGGAAGAGGTGACTAGCGGATAGCGGATGGCGGATAGTCAGAGCCGGATCGACTCGCCTGCTCCACACCCATTCCTGCAATCACTCCCATACCTCCTGATTCTGACTATTCACTAACCGCTAACCGCTAACCGCTTCGGCTATCGAATGTTGATGATCGTCTGCGTCACCTGGTCCGCCGTCTGGATCATCTGCGCGTTCGCCTGGAAGTTGCGCTGTGCCGTGATCATGTTGACGAGCTGAGCAGTGATGTCGACGTTCGAGGCTTCGAGGGCGCCCGACTGGATCAGGCCGTAGCCCGAGCCGCCGGCCTGACCGTACAGCGGCTGACCGGATGCGTTCGTCTCCGACCAGTTCGTGTTACCGAGCTGCTGCATGCCTTGCGGGTTCGAGAAATTCGCAACGACGACCTGACCGAGCGAAGTCGAGCGGCCGTTCGTGAAGCGGGCCTGCACGACGCCGGTCGAGTCGATGTCGATGCCGATCAGACGGCCCGTGGTGAAGCCGTCCTGCGTCGAGGAAGTCATGCCGAACGAATCGCCGTACTGCGTCGAGCGACCCACGTCGAACGTGAGCTGGATCGGCGCCGCGCCGGTGGCGAGACCTGCGGCCGCATCGTAGGCCGGAAGCGCGATCTGGCCGTTGACCGGTGAAGTCAGCACGCCCGTGTTCGAGTACTGCAGCGTCTGTGCACCGCCGACCGCGTTGCCGTCGACGTAAACGTTCATCGACCACTCGTTCTGGTTCGCCGTCTTGGTCCAGTACAGGCTGGCCGTGTGGGCAGCGCCGAGCGAGTCATAGATCGTGACCGAGCGAGCTTCGTTGTAGCTGTTCGGATCGGCGGGGTCGAACGGCGTCGTGGTCGGCGGGGTCGAGTTCGCCGGCAGGTTGAATACGGTCTCTACGTTCGAAGTTGCCTGCGGCGGGCTTTCGCTCGTCACGAGACGCAGATCACCCGTCGTGCTGGTGTTGAACGTGCCGTTCGTCGACGGCGGGTAGACCTGCAGGCGCTGGCTCTGGCTGTTCACCACGTAACCTGCGTTGTCGACCTGGAACGCACCGGCGCGGGTATACGCCGTGGCACCGGCATCGCTCAGCACAAAGAAGCCCTGCCCGCTCATCGCGAGGTCGAGGCTGTTGTTCGTGGTGTTGATGTTGCCCTGCGTGAACTGCTGCGAAACTGCCGCGACTTTCACGCCGTTGCCGAACTGGTTCCGCGAAACGCCCTGCGGCGACACGGCGAAGAGCTCCGCGAACTCCGAGCGTGACTGCTTGAAGCCGTTGGTGGCGCTGTTGGCGATGTTGTTCGCCGTGACGTTTAGGTCCGTCTGAGCCGCATTGAGACCGCTGAGCGCGATACCGAATGACATGGATGTGTTCTCCTGAAGGTTCTTCTGGCTGCGCCGCGTTACATCACGCGACGGATGTTGTTCATTGAAAGCGGGCCGAGCGCGCCGGTATTGAGCGTCAGGCCTGTGCCCGTGCTGTCGATCGTGACGCTGGAAACGCGTCCGGCCATGAGCACCTCGAGCGATCCGCGTTCACCGCCGACCGTTGCGATGGCTTCGATGTCGTACTCGCCCGAACCGGCGGCTGCGCCATTGGCGTACGTGCCGTCCCAGGTGAATGCATTCACGCCATCCTTCGGAACGACGTTGATCTCCCGCACCAGCGCCCCGGTCGAGTCGGTGATGCGGATCTGCAGCGACGACGAGCCGTTCGGTACGTCGATCTCGCCGCTGACGTTCACGCCCTGAGTGAACGTGAAGCTGTCGGCGGCCGCGAGCACGTCGTGACCGACGAGTGTCGTGCCGTTCAGCACCTGTGTGGACCGCAGCGAATTCGAAAGGCTTTCGATGGACGTCTGCATGTTCTGGATGCCCGACACGGCACCGAACTGCGCGAGCTGGGCCACGAACTCCGTGCCCTCGAGCGGCTTCATCGGGTCCTGGTTCTTCAGCTGCGTCGTCATCAGCGTGAGGAAATCCTCGATGCCGAGGCTGCTCGCCGACTTCTGCTTCTGTGCGGCAGCAAGCGCGGCCTGCGTCTGGGAAGCGAGGGCGGCAATGGGATCGGTCGTTGACATGGGGACTCCGGAATCTGTTCAGCGATGCGTTACTGGCCGAGCTTCAGCGTGGCCAGCATCATGTCCTTGGCCGTGTTCATGACTTCGACGTTGTTCTGGTACGAACGCGACGCGGAGATCATGTCGACCATCTCTTCGACAGTGTTGACGTTGGGCCCGTAGACGTAACCGTTCGCATCTGCGAGCGGATTGCCCGGCTCGTAGCGCGCCGTCGGCGCAGCCTGGTCTTCGACGATGCCGCGAACGCTCACGCCGTTGGTGGCTGCATTCGCGCCCATGCCGGCACGGATCGCTTCGAACAGCGGGTGCTTCGCTTTGTAGACCTGGTTCGGATCGCCGCTGACAGTGTCGGCGTTGGCGAGATTGCTCGCAGTGGTGTTGAGGCGCACCGACTGTGCGCTCATGCCGCTGCCGGCAACATCGAAAATCTTGAAAGAGCTCATGGTTCAGCGCTCCTTATTGACCGGTGATCGCAGTCATCAGGCCACGGAACTTCGAACTGAGGAACGTGAGCGTCGCCTGGTAGCGCACCGAGTTCTCGGCGAACGCTGCCTGCTCCAGCTGCGTGTCCACAGTGTTGCCGTCCAGTGCCGGCGCCAGCGGCGTGCGGTACTTCAGTTCAGCGCCGCCCGTGCCGTTAACTCCAGCAGCACCTATATGACGTGCGCTCGTCGTTTCGAGATGCACACCATTGCCCTTGTTGCCCGTTGCGGCAGCAAGCGCACTCTTGAAGTCGAGATCGCGCGCCTGATAGTTCGGCGTGTCGGCATTCGCGAGGTTCGCGGCCAGAACTTCGGTGCGTTGCGAACGCAACTTGAGCGCCTGCGCGTGCACACCGAGGTAGTTGTCTAGATTGACCGGCATCGCTGCTCCGTCAGAAAACTGTCTTGCCGGGGATATAGCAAGTGACATGCCAAGCCTGGAAAAAAGGCCTTTTGCAGCAAGCACTACGCTGAAATGAGAAGCAGCGCATGAAGAAGCTGCGACCGGGATCACGTTCGCTGCGGCAATGAATTGCCGGGCGGCAATTCCTCTTGCGCCGACTTACCTTCGGATGAAGCGAGATCGAACGCGATGCATCAGCCGGCACGCGCTTTCTCTATTGCCGCGAGCGGCACTGGTGTCGAGGATCGGACCTGCGTCACAGATGCACCGGCTTCCCTGCCCGCTTGACCGTTCCGCGCACCCGGATCGCGAGCTTCTGGCATTTCCTTTGCTTTATCTCACTCGCCGTCAAAGAGATGGCGATGAGGAATGCCGTTGTGACTCTCTATCTGCGCTCACTGCTCGTAGTGCTTGCCGCCAGCTCGTGCGGCACGGCCCTTGCGAACACGCAGTCGCTCGAATCGATCCAGGCTGCCGCCGAGAAGCAGGTGAGTGCTCAGCTGCCTGCGAGCAAGGCAAAGTATTTCGTCACGGCAGCGCGGCTGGATCCGCGGCTGCGGCTTGCCGAGTGCTCGGCGCCTCTCGAAGCTTCGCTGCCGAACAATTCGTCGCCAAGCGCCAGGATCACCGTGGGTGTTCGTTGTGCCGCGCCGGCGCCCTGGACGATCTACGTCCCTGTCACGACCGAGATCGAAGCACCGATCCTGGTCCTTCGCCGTGCCCTGCCCCGTCGCTCCCCGGTTGATACGGCCGACGTCGAGCTGCAGACGCGTCGCCTGCCCGGCACCGAATCCGGATTCATCAGCGACACGGGCAACCTTCAGGGTCGCCGGCTCAAGCGTGCATTGCCGGCGGGCTCACCTTTGACTGCGGACGTGCTCGTGCCCGACGTGCTCGTGCGTCGTGGACAGCAGGTCACCCTGCTCGCTTCGGGCGGTCCGTTCGAAATACGCGCACAAGGTCAGGCGCTGTCCGACGGCACCGAACGTGAACGCATTCGCGTACAGAATGTGACGTCCCGCAAGATTGTCGAAGGTGTAGTGGAAAACGCATCCACAGTCCGGGTCGATCTTTGAGATGTCATGAAACTGCACTGTCAATTCGCTGACAGGAGGACAAACCCTTAAGAGGGAAAACCCGCGACGCGCGAGTCTGTGAGCACTGCTTCACGAACAAGCCCCTGATTGGGCTTGGTGAATCTGCGATGCGAATCGTGTCCGCCGCACCTACGTTTAACCTATTCTCTGCCCGGTCGGCTCGCCGCTGCGAGTTTGCCCTAAGGCCCCTATCAGGCCGCATCCGAAGAACTTGCTAAAGTTCTCAGAATTGCGGCCGCTACAGGGTTCGTGGAGTGACAGGAGCGTTGGACGTGAGCATCAAGATCAGTGACTACCAGAATCGCCCCGTGCAGACCGGCACCGAGAAGTCGGTGTCCCGCACTGGCGATGCGTCGTCGGCCCCGGCCGAGTCGGTACAGGTGGGTTCGGGCAGCCCGGTGAAGATCACCGGCCAGGCCCGCCAGCTGGCCTCGCTCGAACAGGCTGTGCAGAGCCTGCCGGTCGTGAACGAAGGGCGCGTGGCGGAAATCCGCCTGGCGCTGGAAGAAGGACGCTATCAGGTCAATCCGGAACGGATTGCCGAGAAGCTGCTGCGGACGGAGCAGGAGCTGAGCGCGAAGTGATTCGCCGTTGACGGATGACCGTCGACGCCGCGAGCCCACTCCACGCTCACGCCGCGCCGTCGATAGTCAACGTCAACTCGAGGAGACTCGATTCGTGGATCCGCGTATCTGTCGCGAGCACCTGGAACGCTTGCTGGTCGAAGAAGCCGCCACTCTCACACGGCTCGAAGACCTGTTGGAAAAAGAACATGAGTTCCTGACGGCGAATGACGTCGAAGAGCTCGAGAAGGCCGGCGAAGCACGCCAGAGCTGCATTTCCGCCCTGATTGCCATCGAAGACGAGCGGCGCTCGCTGTGCCGCATGATGAACGTCTCCCCCGACGTTACCGGCCTCGAAAAGCTGCTGCAGTGGTGCGATCCGTCGCGGCAACTTGCTGCGTCCCGCATAGCCTGCTCCCAGCGGGCAACGAAGTGCCGCAGCCTCAATGACCGCAACGGAGCCCTCGTCACTGCGCGACTGAAGCGCGTCGAAGGAATGCTCGGTGTGATCACCGGCCGCGCGAACCAGGTGAAGGTCTACGGCAGCAACGGCGCTTACGAGTCACCGGGACGCAGCGATCGCGTCCTTGCGCGAGTCTGATCAGCCGTTCATTCGCGTCAGATCGACGGCTCGTTCCGGCGGTGGTTGCTCGCCGCCGGTACCGACGACGTCCCCCAATCGCTGCAGGATACTCGCGGTCTGCGAGTGGCCGGTCTCGCGAAGCATTCGTGACACCGCGAGATTCAACAGAGCATTTGCAATGTATTCGCGCTGACTGGGCGGGATGTCGTGAAGCGTGCATTGGATGCGCTGCATGACGAGCTGCAGTTGCGCTACTTCGACCGAGCAGTCGTCATCGATCATGACTCGCGTCAGGCAACGCGGAGAAATCGCTGCGGGCATCGGCTCTCCTCTCTAGGGATGGCTGCCTTGCGTGCCGGCGTGGCGCGCATCGGCGAAGAACAACACCACAAGCGGGACGGCGAGCGTGGACATCCAGGCAAGCCCGCCCTGAAGCAATCCCAGCACTTCCAGCCAGCCTCGAAGCGCGACAATCGAGGCGAGGACTGCCGTCGTGCATGCGGGGAATCGAACCAGAGGACGACGCCACCAGCGTTGCGTAGGCAAACTGGAATAGGCCATCGCGATCGCAAGTGCGCTGGCGATGAAAACGACGATCAGAGTGAGAACAGACATGGGCCGCTACCTCGAGCGATCGCATCGCGGATGCGATGCGGATGGGTAGCTGGCTTCGCGGCTGCGGCGCCGAAACGGGCAGCGCGGTGGCGGGCTCTACGAAAGAAAACCTACTTGGTCAGGATGAGCTTGTTGCTGTGCGTGAGCCGCAGGCGGTAGTAACAACCGCCGTGCTCGATGAGGATCTCACGCGATCTCCCGAACAGCGTGTTGGACTGAATACAAGGCACCGCCGGCCCGCGAGCAAGCTCAGGAGCCGGCGATGAAATATCCGCATTGCGGATAGGGGGTCTGGCTGTGAGTATGTCCATGGATGCAAATGATAATGCTTCTCAATAACAATGCAAGGGGAAAGCTGGGAAGCGGTGAGCTGCGAGCCAGACAGGTGAGCTATGCCCCGTCACTCCCGCGAACGCGGGAGTCCGTCCTACTTATATATGTGTGGCACCGTCGGCCAGCGATCCGTGCCGCGCCCTACTTCACTTTCACGCCCATCTCGCCCAGCGCCTCGCGAATGATCTTCTCGTTGGCTTCAGGCTCTGACTTTCCCTGCGCCTCGATTTCATCCGCACGCGCGAACAGCGGCTTGAAGAGACCGAGCTTGTCGACCGGTCCTTTCAGCGTCGCACTCCCCTGCGATGCGAATACCTGCGACCAGCTGTCGCGAACCTGGTCCCAAGAGTTTCGTTCGCTCGAAGTAACGATCGGCGGCCGCAAAGTCCGCGTCTCGGATGCGCTCGTATCGAGCGACACCATATTCGCGAGCGACGTACGGCTTTGCTGCATCGATCGAGCGTTCGCTCGTGAGCACCGTCTTGAGATTGTTCTCTTCCTGCACCCAACCCGTCGGCGCGATCGTGTGACGGTTCGTACCGACGAGAACCTGGTAATCGTCGCGAACGCTCCATTCGCGCCGGGGCAGCGGCCGCCACGTTTCACCGCTGACCCAGGTCGAGAAACTCGCGGAATGCTGCCAGCGTCCTGCGCTTGCGTAGCGCGGCGACTCGTCGACCTGCTAGACCGTCTGCGTCCAGGCGTTGCGCTTTTCTTCCGCCGTGAGGGTGCGTCGATCCCATCGGTCGCGGCCCTTGTGCTCGACGATGAACTCCGGCTCGTAACGCCAGTCCTGACGCCAGTGCTTCGTCACCATCGGCTCGCTGATCGTGCCGTCCTTCTGCACGATGCGCATTTCCAGAATGTGGACGAGGCTGACGAACTTGCCGTCATCCGCATCGACATAGATCTTCTCGGTACCCCACGATTGATACGGCGCGTTCGGTTTCTCCTGCTTCGCGTACGGCACGACTTCAAGGAAGTCGAAGGTCACGCGATACGTGCCTGCCATCGAGAGAATCGCGCGACGATCGCGCTCGAACGCTGCAATATCCGCCGCTTGCAGCGCCTTCCATTCCTTCGAAGGCTCCGCATCCAGCGTGATCGGCGCGCCCTTCGTCGTCCCACCTCGCGGTTGCAGCGTCGCGCCATCGAGCGGCCACGAGAAGGTGTAGCGCGGTGCTGCTCCTGTCGTCTTGCCGCCGTAAGAGTCATCCGCCGCAAAGCTTGGAGAAGCAATGACGCAAAGCAGTGCGCCGATGCGAAGCAGTGAATTCATTGCAGTAACCTCAGTTCCTCAAAACCGCACAGTGGCCGTCGCACTCGCATTCACGCCAGGCTGAGTATAGCGATCGATCACGGGATCAGCCGCCGGGCGACCGCGGACGTCGGCCCATTCCCAATACTTCTCATCGGTCAGATTGAAGATGCCGACATTCACAGTCACGCGCTCGCCGAAGTTGAGATGCGTGAGCAGATCCAGCGTGAAGTAGCCCGGCGGCGCGAACTGCGGACCGGCGGAGTCATCGATGCGCTCCTTGCGCTCGACGGCCGTCCCGATCAACTCGACTCGCCACACCCGGCTCGGGGAATCATAGGCAATTCCGAGCACCCCTTTGAGCGGATCGATCGAGTTCAGCGGTTCGTCAGTGACGCGATTGTCACCTCGCGCGTAAGCAACGCTCGATTTCAGTGTCCAGCCCTGCAGGCTCGCGGACATCGCCGAGAGGTCCACACCGGCTCGCAACTCAGCACCGTGGATTCTCGCTTCGGCCACGTTGCGCGACTGGAACACCTGCAACCCGTTCACGATGCCGACGAAGCCCAGCGACTCGATGAGATCCTCGTATTCGTTGTAGAACGCCGCGACCGAGAAAAAGCTGTTGCCGTCCGCGCCGCGCAGACCGATCTCGTAGCCGTCGCTGGTCTCAGGCTTCAGATCCGGATTGGCGATCGCCGTGTACCCAAACGCCAGGTTCGTGAAGCCAATGTTCACGTCGTTGTAGGGCGGCGCACGAAAGCCGTGTGCGTACTGTGCATACGCGGACAAGACATCGGTGAATGACCACACGACGCCAAGCTTCGGCGAGACGCTGGTGTCTTCGAGATCGGTCACCGCGACGCCCGGATTGTCCGCGGTGAAGACATCGTCCGGCCGCGGATCGAGCTTGTAGTAATCCACGCGAACACCGGGCGTTACGATCCACGAGCCGTCACCGAAAGCAATCTCGTCCTGGAAGTAGGCGGCGAGCTGATCGGTTTGCGTCGTCGGAAAGTCGCGCACCGGGAATACGTCAGGAAGAATCGCGGAAGTCCGCGCTCCGGTCGCGAGGTTGGTCTGGACGCCGTTGCGCATCTGTTGCGTATCGGTGGTCACCGCATCCAGACCGTACGTAAACCGATGTTCGCTGCTGCCGATGCTCAGGTCCTTCCGCAACAGCAACTCAGCACCCCACAGCGACTGCTCGAAATCGAACTCGCGATCGCGCTGGACGGTTGCCCCCGGCCCCGCCAGAACGCTGTGTCGCCGCTCCGCAGTGCGCTGCTCCACGTTCGTTTCCTGCCAGTACACCTGCCATTCGACCGAATCGGATACGGCGGTAGTCGCGAAGAACTCGTGACCGAGACTGATGCGATTGCGCTCCTGCGAATCGTCGCCGAGCAGACTCAAAGTGTTCACGGCTGTCGCGCCCGTGCCCGACACACCGACGCCCGAAAGCACGTCGGTCTCGACATCGCTGCGATCCGCGTCGACCGTGAGTCGCACGATGTTGTCTTCATTGGGTGTCCAGCTCAGCTTCGCGAGCAGACTGTCGGAATCGTAGTCCTGGGGATTCGGCGCTGTGCGCGTACGGTCGTTGCTCTCGACGTCGCCGTGATTCTCGCGTTCATGGCCCGTGCGACGAGTCAGGTTGACCAGCCCGCTCAGCGTGTCGTTGCCCAGCGCCAATGTGCCACCAAGCACGACACCGTCGTCATCGCTCTGGTAGCCGGATTTCACTGAAAAATAGCTGCTGCGACCGGGCTCGATGTAGTCGACGGGATCTTTCATCACGAAGCTCACGACACCGCCGATCGCATCGGAGCCGTACAGCGCGGAGGCAGCGCCGCGAATGATTTCCATGGACTTCACCGCATCGAGATCGACGAGATTCCGGCGCGCATCCGAGAAGCTGCCGATCGCGAACGCATCGGACATCCGCACGTCATCGATGCGAATGAGCACGCGGTTGCCATCGATGCCGCGAATGTTGAATCCGGCGAGCCCGAATCGGGTGGGTGCGTTGCCAACCGAAATGCCCGGCTCGTAACGCACCAGGTCCTTGATGTCGGAGGCGAGCTCCGCTTCGATCTCGGCAGCATCCTTCACGGTCACCGTGCTCGCGATGCCATCGAGCTCGCGCGGACCGCGCGTTGCAGTAACCGAGATCTTCTTGAGCTCCTGCTCGATCCTGGCCGGGGAATCGGCCTGATCGTTGTTCGCCGCGGCGGCGACAGAGGCACAGAACAGGGAATACGCGATGACACATCGCAGCTGGGTTCGCACGGTCCACTCCTGAATCACGCAAGATTGCGCAGGGTGGCTGGCGATCTGCCGTCAGCGATCGCTTCGGCAGGGCGGCGGGCTGGCCCACGATGAAAAGATGCGAATCATTATCATTTGGAGCGATACCTGCTGGCAAGGCCCTGCACGTATAGTGCTGCCGGCCTCCCCTGGCCCGAGGATTCAGACGTGTCGACCCAATCCGCCGAACCTTCCAGCGCCGATGTCTTCGCCGCGGCCAGACGCCTCGCCGGTCATGCGGTCACGACACCCTTGCTGCAGAACCGGATCCTCAATGAGCGCATCGGTGCAAACGTCGTCATCAAAGCGGAATGCCTGCAGATCGGCGGCGCGTTCAAGTTTCGTGGCGCTTACAACCGCCTGTCGCAGATCCCGCCGGAGGAAAGACAGCGTGGCGCAGTCGCATGGTCTTCGGGCAATCATGCTCAAGGCGTAGCTGCAGCGGCGCAGCGACTCGGCATGCACGCGGCCATCGTGATGCCGTCCGATGCTCCCGCCATCAAGCTCGAGCACACGCGTCGACTGGGCGCAGAGATCGTGCTTTACGATCGCCATACACAAGACCGAGAAAAGATCGGACGCGAACTCGCGCGCGAACGTGGCGCGACGCTCGTCCCACCGTACGATGATCCGGATGTCATCGCGGGCCAGGGAACAGCTGCATTGGAAATGGCAGCGCAAACACGATCACTGCTCAATCGCGATCTCGATGCCCTGCTCGTTCCGTGCGGCGGCGGCGGTCTCACGTCCGGCAGCGCGCTCGCAATGTCAGCAGTGAGTCCGGGCACTAAGGTGTATTCCGTCGAACCCGCGCGGTTCGACGACACTGCACGGTCATTGAAATCCGGCCAGCGAGAGCGTGTCGATCCCAGCGCACGCACAATCTGCGACGCCCTGATGCCTTCGACGCCGGGTGAGATCACATGGCCCATTCTGCGCGAGCGGCTCGCCGGAGGTTTGAGTGTCAGCGACGACGACGCGCTCGATGCAATCGCCTTCGCATGGCGCGAGCTGAAGCTCGTCGTCGAGCCGGGCGGTGTCGTCGCGCTCGCCTCGCTTCTCTACGGCAACAACGACTATCGCGGCCAGACGGTCGGCATCGTACTGAGCGGAGGCAATGTCGATCCCGCGCTCTATCGCGATGCGCTGAGCCGCCCTCCTCGCTGATTCCTAGTGAATCGACGGCTCGCTGCCCGGTGCATGAAATGCCGCGCAGTTGGCTGCTTCGTGCACGACGCAGCGCAATGTCCAGCCGACTGAACCGAGGATCGCGGCAACGTGCATCGCCCGATGCAGAA
Organism: Povalibacter uvarum; assembly: GCF_014202975.1. GTDB lineage: Bacteria > Pseudomonadota > Gammaproteobacteria > Steroidobacterales > Steroidobacteraceae > Steroidobacter > Steroidobacter uvarum. The sequence continues at coordinate 874,084 of NZ_JACHHZ010000003.1, read as the reverse complement.
CGCTGCGAATACCCGCAGGCGGCAGCACCTCTGCGAGATAACTGACTGCCAGCGCCACATCGCGAAACTGCAGCGCCGCCACGGCTTGAACCAATCGCCACTCATCCTTGCCTATGCAGGGACAGCACGTGCAATGAACATCGGGCACATGCTGCTCCTCGTACCACAACGTGGCGATCGTCTCGGTCATCTCAGTGAAGTGCGGCAACGCATCGCTCACGCAGGCAGCGCGAAAGCCGCTGATCAGTGCGCTGCGCGCCTTCTCGCTGGAGATTTGCGGCGAGAGCCCCAGCCGCAGACTCCAGATGACGAAACGTTCCGCCGAAGACAGTGCATGGATATCGAAAGTGTTCATTGGAGGTCGCCGTGAAATGCACAGGGAGGATTCCGTGCTGGCGACCAGGTCCGCGATGGCGAACCGGCAAGGCTGGCAGCTCGCCGCGATTTCGCAGCGAGCGGCCCGATAATAATCCGCGGACGCGTCTTTGCAAGCCGTCGATCGGCTTGCGTCGCGATCAGATGATCAGAATCGCAGTGCCCGCAAGCGCGATTGCTGTGCCGGCCAATCCATTCACGACGCGGCTGTGCTGGAGATCATTACGCGCGATCCATGCGCCTGCAACGATTCCGACCGCGTGCAGCGCGACGGTTGCCCCGACGAATCCGATGGCATACGCGAGCATGTTCGCTGAAGGGCCTTCAGTTGCATGTGCATAGCCGTGAAAGACAGCGAACACACCGATGAGCGCTGCACCGGCAACAACGGGCATCCTCACGCCTGCCGCCACTAGCACACCAAGAACGATCACCGATACGGCGATGGCCGGCTCGATTGCAGGTAGCGCAATGCCACCCAGAGCAAACAAAGCGCCAACTACCATCGCAACCGGAAACACGATCGGCAGTATCCGCACAGCGCGTCGCCCCAGGTGTACAGCCCAGAGGCCGACTGCAATCATCGCAAGCAGATGATCAAGACCGGTGAGCGGATGGAGGAATCCGTCGATCGCGTTCTGCGCACCGTGACCTTCCGGATGCGCCAATGCCAGCGCCGGCAACAACACGCTGATGCCTGCACCGAAGCCAGCCGCACGACGCACCCACGCTGAACTCATGACTTGTCCTGTTGTTGAAGCGAACGAAGGAACTCGATCCGACGATAAACGAGCGCGCCGACCTCCACAAACCGTCATTCGACGTAGACGGCATGCCCGAACAAAACGGTTGACGCCGGCGGGCCAGCCACAATATCTTGTGTTCGCCAGCGGTGCCCACCCCAACGGGATGGGCCTAAGAGGGAATCCGGTGCGCCCCATCGAGAATCACACATCGAGAGGCAATTCCGGAGCTGCCCCGCAGCGGTAATCGGGAACGAAAAGCGTCGTGACACTGTGGCGATCGGCCGTGGGAAGTGACGTCGAGTAGATCCGGTCTCGCAAGAGATCCCGCCCGAAAGCCCGAAGACCTGCCGCGGACATCGCGCGTCATGCACTCGCGATGAAAGGCTGTCGGGCTCTCGTGGGCGGAGCTGGCGGAATGACCTTGCGCGGCAACTTGCCGGCACGTGTCTTCCTCCTTCCCTCTTTCCTTCGTGGCCCGTTTCCGCTCGCGGGAGCGGCAGGCCACGACGGATGATCTGCGGTCTGCACAAGGCCCGCATCGATCCATTGCGTCTGGTCTGTCGTTTCCCGGGCATCGCGCTTCCGGGAGCCAGACATGCACCAAGCCACACAAGCAGCGACGCCTGCGAATCATCCCGCCCAGTCCGGGTTCAAACTCACATCGCCTCCCGCGGCGCGTACGCAAATGCGCGTCACCAAGCGCAGCGGCGCAAGAGAAGTCGTCGACGTAAACAAGATCGTTCGCGCCGTCACACGCTGTTGCGACAGCCTCGGCACGGTAGATCCGATGCGGGTCGCGTTGAAGACGATCGCGGGCCTGTACGACGGCGCGACGACGCGAGAGCTCGACGAACTGTCGATTCGCACCGCTGCATCGTTCATGGTCGAGGAACCGGAATACTCGAAGCTGGCCGCCCGCCTGCTGTCCGGATTCATCGACAAGGAAGTCCAGGGACTCGGCGTCTACTCGTTCTCCCAGTCGATCCGGCTTGGCTTCGACGTAGGCCTCATCAATGAACGTGTGCTCGGCTTCGTCGAAGCCAATGCCCGCAAGCTCAACGACTCCATGGACGCATCGCGCACTTACGGGCTGGAATACTTCGGCCTGCGCACGCTCTACGATCGCTATCTGCTCAAGCATCCCACCCGCCGTCTCGTCATCGAAACGCCGCAGCAGTTCTGGATGCGCATCGCCGCTTCGCTGAGCGCCACGGTCCAGGAAACGCTCGATCTCTACCAGCTGTTCTCGAACCTCGACTACATCGCGAGCTCGCCCACGCTGTTCAACGCCGGGACGCGGCACGAGCAGCTGTCGAGCTGCTTCCTGCTCGACTCGCCGCAGGATTCGCTCGAGTCCATCTATGACCGCTACAAGGACATCGCCCTGCTGTCAAAATTCTCCGGCGGCATCGGCGTGGCCTGGCATCGCGTGCGCTCTGAAGGTTCGCTGATCCGTGCGACGAACGGCCTCTCGAATGGCGTCGTTCCGTGGCTGAAGACGCTCGACTCTTCTGTCGCCGCAGTGAACCAGGGCGGCAAGCGCAAGGGTGCGGCCTGCGTCTACCTCGAACCCTGGCACGCCGACATCGAGGCATTCCTCGAACTGCGCGACAACACGGGCGATGAAGGCCGCCGCACACATCACATCAATGTCGCGAACTGGATTCCCGATCTGTTCATGCGTCGCGTCGAAGCCGACGACCCATGGTCGCTGTTCGATCCCAAGGATGTGCCTGAGCTGCCCGACCTATTCGGCCAGTCGTTCGACGATGCCTATGTTCAGGCCGAAGCACGCGGCGTCGCGAGGAAAACGCTCCGTGCTCGTGATCTGTACGCACGCATGATGCGCGTACTCGCCCAGACAGGGAACGGCTGGATGACCTTCAAGGACAAGTCGAATCTGGCGTGCAACCAGACAGCGAGGCCCGGCAACACGGTGCACCTCTCGAACCTCTGCACCGAGATTCTCGAAGTCACCAGCAACGACGAAACCGCCGTCTGCAATCTCGGCTCCATCAATCTTGCGCGTCACATCGGCCCGGAGGGCTTCGACTTCGAGAAACTCGGGCACACCGTCCAGGTCGCTGTCCGCCAGCTCGATCGCGTCATCGATCTGAACTTCTACCCGATCGGCAGCACACGCGCCTCCAACATGCGGTGGCGCCCGGTGGGACTCGGCCTCATGGGGTTGCAGGATGTGTTCTTCCTGCTACGGCTGCCTTTCGACAGCGACGCTGCGCGCAAGCTCTCGACGCAGATCTCCGAGACCATATATTTTCACGCGTTGCGCACATCGATGGAGCTGGCACGCGAATCCGGCGCACACGATGCGTTTCCCGAAACCCGCGCCGCACAGGGCGAACTGCAGTTCGAAGCCTGGGGAGTTACGCCAACCGATACCGCGCGCTGGGACGAGCTGCGCGCCGAGATCCGCACGCACGGCCTGCGCAACAGCCTGCTGATCGCGATTGCGCCAACCGCGACGATCGCGTCCATCGCCGGCTGCTACGAGTGCATCGAGCCGCAGGTGTCAAACCTGTTCAAGCGCGAAACGCTTTCGGGCGACTTCCTGCAGGTGAACCGCTACCTGGTTGAAGAGCTGCGCCAGCTCGGCCTGTGGACCGAGGAAATGCGCAACGCGATCAAGCTCGCTGACGGCTCGATCCAGAACCTGCGGGAACTCCCCGAGGAACTGCGTGCGATCTATCGCACTGCGTGGGAGCTGCCCATGCGCTCGCTCATCGATCTCGCCGCGGATCGCGGCGCGTTCATCGACCAGAGCCAGTCGCTGAACCTGTTCATGGCGAATCCCAACATCGGCCAGCTCTCGAGCATGTACATGTATGCATGGAAGCGCGGACTGAAGACCACGTACTACCTGCGCTCCCGGCCTGCCACACACATCGCGAAGACGACAGTACGCGCGGACGCAGCGAAGACCAGCGACACGGATGCGGTCGTGTGTTCGCTGGAGAACCCGGAGATGTGCGAGGCGTGCCAGTAGAGCGGACCGTCTCCTTTCCGGGCCAGCCGGCTAGCCAGATCGAAGAAACAGACATACCTACAGAGATTATCCCCATGCCCGCCTCGCTTTCACTGTTGAATCCCGGCTTCGACCTCACGCTGCGGCCGATGCGGTATCCGCGGTTCTATGAGATGTATCGGGCAGCGATCAAGAATACGTGGACGGTCGAGGAGATCGATTTTCAGATCGACCTCGGTCACTTGCGACAGCGCATGACCGCGGCGGATCGTCATCTCATCGAGCGCCTGGTGGCATTCTTCGCGACGGGCGACTCGATCGTCTCCAACAATCTCGTGATCAGCCTTTACAGGCACATCAACGCACCGGAGGCGCGGATGTACCTGTCGCGACAGCTGTTCGAGGAGGCGCTGCACATCCAGTTCTATCTCACGCTGCTCGACAACTACGTTCCGGATCCTGATCGCAGGGCGCAGGCATTCGCCGCGATCGAGAGTATTCCCTCGATCCGTCGCAAGGCGGAGTTCTGCCAGCGATGGACGGACGCGGTGTTCAGCCTGGAAAGCACAACGAACGATGCCGACAAGCGTCGCTTCCTGCTGAACCTCACGTGCTTCGCGAGCTGCATCGAAGGCTTGTTCTTTTTCGGTGCCTTTGCCTACGTCTACTTCCTGCGCTCACGCGGACTCCTACCGGGCCTCGCTGCAGGCACAAACTGGGTCTTTCGCGACGAAAGCGCACACATGGCATTCGCGTTCGAAGTCATCAACACCGTACGCCGCGAATCGCCTCAGCTGTTCGACAACGAATGGGCTTCGCAGGTGTACGCGATGATCGATGAAGCCGTGGAGTGCGAAGCCGTGTTCGCGGACGACGTCCTGTCGGGTGGCGTGATTGGATTGACGCGCGCAGAGATGCGGCAGTACCTGGAGTACGTAGCCGACCAACGCCTGGCCATGCTGGGGCTACAGCCGCGCTACCACGCCCGCAATCCCCTGCCCTTCATGGAACTGCAGGACGTGCAGGAGCTCACGAACTTCTTCGAGCGCCGCGTCTCGGCGTATCAGGTGGCAGTCCAGGGCGAAGTCGCGTTCGACCAGGCGTTCTGAGACGGCAGGTCGTCATTCCCGCGCAAGCGGGAATCCGTCCGAACGAAAGATGGATTCCCGCGTACGCGGGAATGACGACCGCGCTTCGCTATCTCATCTCCCAGATCCGCTGCGTATCCAACGGCGCCGTGTAGAGCGCTTTCGCCGTCATGCCGCTTCTTGCAACGCCGTGTACCTCGAACAGCGATTCGAACGCAGTCGCATCGCCTGCCTGCTTGTCGATTTCAGCCAACGCAGCGGGTGATGCGACCGCCTCGGCCATGTGCATCACACCTGTATCGCGGGTGCCCGCGATGATGACGACGCGATTCTTGCCCGGTCCGGGGAACGTCGATACGAAACCGTAGTCGACGTAGCGGCTTTCGCTGGGATCGCCGGCGGTACTGACATAGGTCCGATTGCTCTTGCGATCGATCAACTCGTCGAATGTGCCGCCCAGCGACAGGCGCGACGCAGCGAGCGCGGGGTCGCCGAGGATCCCCAGGCCACTGAAGAAGCCGATGTAGACGAGGTGACTGTTCGTCAGCATGCTGCCATTCAGCTCGGACATCAGCAGCACTCGCACCCGCTTCTTCGCATCCAGTACCGGAATGATGTCCTGCAGCGCGAATGCGGTGGACGTCGGCAGGTAGGTCAGGTTCAGATTCCGATATCGCTCCATCAGCCGCGGACTCGCCTCGACCTGGTGGACGAAATCGTCGGCCGAGTTGACGAAGAACTCGCGCACCAATCGCTGGATGCGGCCGGAGTCGTCCGTCTCGCCCAGCAGGTAATAGTCGCCGACGACGATCGTGATCGGCAGGTCGTCCGCCAGCAATGGCGCCCACAATCGACTCGCGCGGACCGCATCCAGCCTCACATCGCCGCCATCGTGTCTCATTAACAGAAACGTAACGAGAGCACCGATCGCAATCGAGGCCATCACCAGCGCAACGCGACCGATCCATGCGCGCTGCTTCGGTATGCGCGATTCGGGAATTTCCTGAGCGACACTCGGCGCTGGCGCTGCGCCGAGTTCGATCGTCAGCCGGTACTCGCCCTTCGGGATGGTGAGCCGAGCCGCTGCTGGCGCCGGCTGCGCCGCATAGTAGTCATCGAGTCGACGGCGCAGCTTGTGAACGTAGACACGAACGACCGAATCCTGTGCGACATCGAAGCGGCTGTCCTTGCCGAAGACCTTGAAGGCAATCTCGAGCTCTTTCGGTGCCTCGCCCGCCAGCGAGCGTTCGAGCAGGTAGTCGAACAGCCGCGACAGCGCGCCGGGCTTGCCCAACGCGCCGCTCGCGCGAAACAGGTCGGCCTGTTGCTGAAGTGGGCTGGAATCGGGCACGGAAAACGGAGACCTTTCTGCGATCCGGGCCCGCATCCTAGCAGCGGCGACGGCGGTTAACGTTAAATAACGTCAGAGCAAACAGTAAATTACTGGCACGCCGAAGCCCCACTGAGCACTCTCGCCGCACTCCTCGGGACGACCGTCCACGAGGACCGACGTCTGAATGCGGTCACAAACCGCAAAGTTGTGTCAGGAGAGCTTACGTGGTTCGAGAAGTATCCCGCCCCGCCCGTGCATTGCTCGGTGCTGCCATCGCCCTGTCCACTGTCGCCGCGAAGGCGCAAACGCTGGAAGAGGTGCTCGTCACCGCCCGCAGCATCGAAGACACACTGCCCGTCGAACTGAAGCGGTACGGCCACGATGTCGAGACAGTGACGGCGGACCGGATTGCCGCCGCGGGCTATGTCGACGTCAGCTCGGCACTGCAGTTCGAAGTCCCCGGCCTCTTCGTCTCGCCAGGCAGCGGCCCCTTTGACTACGTCGATGTCTCCCTGCAGGGTTCCCGCACTGGTGACGTCCTCTGGCTGGTGGACGGCGTGCGAATCAACAACCGCATCTTCAACGACACCAGCCCCGACACCCTGCCGGCCAACATGGTCGAGCGTGTCGAAGTGCTCAAGGGCGCGGAGAGCCTCTTCTACGGCACGCAGGGTGTCGCCGGCGCGATCAACATGGTCACCCGGACATTCAGCGACGAGCCAGGCGGCAACATCTCGCTTTCCGCTGACACCAACGACGGCTACCACCTCAGCACTTACGGCCGTGGCACGATCGGCGCACACAAGTTCGTGGCCTACGCCTCGAAGGACGAGGGCGATGGTTATCGTCAGTTCGATATGTACCAGCCGAGCGCGACCGACCGGGACCGCAGCTACGACGTCACCAATTTCGGGGTGAAGTACGGATACGACTTCGGCGATCGCGCCCGTCTCGACTTGCTGTGGCATCACACCGACGCCGTGCTCGACAACAACTCCGCTGCCCGCACGAAGCGCAGCTACAACAATCGCGACGAGGATATCGCCAACGCGAAATTCAGCTTCCGCGCCAGCGACAATCTCGAACTGCTGGTGAAGGCGTACCTGCACGATTGGGACACGACGTACGCGAATATCCAGAATCGCCCGGTGACGATGGAGGAAGTGGTGGTCTACCCGCCTGGCACCTACTGGGGCTTCCAGGACTACGGCGGCACGCTGCTCGCGAAGATCACGCCGGCCGGCGCGCTCGAATACCACGTCGGTTACGACTACCAGAACTATGAGGCCCGCGACGATGTGTTTCCGATCGCCGGCGAAACGGAAACCGTGAATGCGTTCTTCGGCCACATCCGCACAGCCGAGAATGCTCTCGAGAACCTGAACCTCGCGGGCGGCGTGCGCTACAACCGTGGCACCAGCGGCAAGGACGCAACGGTATGGAATGTCAGCGGTCGCTACGACATGACGGATGCGGTGTATGTGCAGGGCGTTGTCGGGACGGCCTTCCTCCTCCCCAGCGCTGAACAGCTTTATTACGTCGGCTATCCGGACGATGGCGACTACGCAGGCAATCCCGACCTCAAGCCAGAGGAGAGCAAGAACGTGAACCTCTCCATCGGCGGCGACATCCATATCGGCTCACGCCCGCTCGCGTGGCTGCTGACGGGCTTCGCGCGCGACATCGACAATCTGATCGATGTCGGCTACGACGATCCCGCGTATCCGAATGGGCGCTACGAGAATGTCGTCGGTACCGTGGAAGTTCGCGGCGCCGAGGCTTCACTGACGACGCCAATCGGCGAAGCCTTCAAACTGAATGCGAGCTACACCTATACACGCTCGCGCAACGAAGGATCCGATCTGCAACGTCCGCGCACGCCCGAGCGCTTTGCAAAGGCCGGGCTCAACTACGCTCCCGCCCAGGGCCGCTTCGAGGCGGGCGCATCGCTTTACTGGGTCGGCGACGTTTACCAGTCGGTCGGCGCGTTCGGGCGCCGCAACTTCGGCAACTACACGACGCTGAACCTCACGGCCCGCGTCTATCTCGATCGCGATCGTCATCACCGGATCGGCGCGGGCGTCCAGAACGTGTTCGATGAGGAATATGCGACGAGACTGGCGCAGGTGCAGGCGGACAACGGCACCGGGCCCGTACTCGTGCAGCGCCTGGGCGTACCGCAAACATTCAATCTGAACTACACGTATCAGTTCTGAGGCAGGTGTCAGGGCCTGACGCGCAACGCCGAGTACCCCCGGACGTTGCGTTGCGGGCCACATGCAACTACACCTACCTCTCTTTCTTCCACCGGATCGACGACATTCATGACGGGATCGCAGAGCCTGGGGTCGATTGCGTTGCGCTGGCTGGTCATTGGCCATCGCTGGCTCGGCATCATCACCTGCATCCTCTTCGTCGTCTGGTTCGCATCCGGCCTGGTGATGATGTACGTGGGCTATCCGTCACTGACGACGGCGGAACGCATGTCCCGCTCACGAGCCATCGAATGGAATCGGGTCAGGATTGAACCCGAGCGGGTCTTGCAGGGCCTCTCGCTCGCCGAGTTCCCCCGCAGTTTCCGGTTGGTCATGATGAACGGCGAACCGGTCTACCAGGTCGTGGCAAACGGATGGCCGACTCGCGCCGTCTCTGCCGTCGACGGTCGCATCATCGAGCACATCACGCCGTCGCAGGCGCTGTCGATCGCACGACTGAGCGCACCCGATGCGCAGCCAGCCGTTGCCACGACGATCGAACTCGATCAATGGTCGGTCGCGGGCACTTACAACCCTCACCGTCCGCTGCATCTCGTGCCGTTGAACGATGCTCCCGGCACCGAGGTGTACATATCGTCGGTCACCGGCGAGATCGTGCTCGACAGCACTCGACGCGAACGCGCATGGAACTGGGTCGGCGCAGTCCTGCACTGGTTCTACTTCCGTGATCTGCGTGTGAATGGCCCGATGTGGAGCCAGGTCGTCATGTGGACGTCGGGCATCGGCATCTTCGGTGCGATCACCGGCCTCTGGCTCGGCATCGATCGTCTGCGACTTCGTCGCGGCAACCCGAACAGCTCTGTCACGCCATTCCGCGGCTGGATGGCATGGCATCACATCGCCGGCGTCATCGGCGGCGTATTCGTTCTCACATGGATCTTCAGCGGCTGGCTGTCGATGGGCCCGCCCGTTCCCTGGGAAAAACCATTCGATCCGCGACGGATCACGGCAGGCACCGCGGCGTTCGCGGGAAACACAGAAGCAGATTTCCCGATGGACGCGGCGACCTTCCATCGACTGACCGATCGCAACGCCCGCGAAGCCGCATTCGTCTGGATACTTGGGCGCCCGACGATCGTCCTGATGAACGAGCGCAGTGAGACGCAACTCATCGATGCAGCGGCCGGCAACACGACGCAGTTGCGGGAAGCTGATTTGGTGGCAGCGGCCCCCAAGCTGCTCGCCGATGCGAAGCTCGTCGAGAGCGAGACCCTCGACCACGAAGATGCGTATTGGTACTCGCGGCGCGGCGAACGGAGTGTGCCGGTGCTCCGATTCAAGTTCGACGATGCCGATCACACCTGGGTTCATGTCGATCCCCGCACGGGAAAGATCGTCGGGTGGATGCGCGACAGCGATCGCATCCACCGCTGGCTCTTCAACGCACTGCACAGCTTCGACTTCCGCTGGTTGCTCAATGCGCGGCCCGCGTGGGATCTGCTCCTGTGGGTGTTATCGCTCGCGGGATTGACGATCTCGGTGAGCGGCGTGGTGATCGGATGGAAGCATCTGAAGAGACGGACGTGATCACGCCGTCCTGTAGTGATCCTGCATCGGATACCGCCGCGCATAGAGCCCGAAGATCCCCGCCACTACCAGCGCAAACATCGCGAAGAAGAACATGAGGAACGCTGCCTCACTCAAGCCCGTGCTCTCGATGTGGGCCGTTACCGTTTCGTTGCGGACGCTGGCATTGGCGAGCAGGACCCAGAGATTGCCGACGGTGTTCGAGAGATACCAGAACGCCATGATCACGCCCTTCATCGACGCGGGCGCCTGGCTGTAGGCGAACTCCAGGCCGGTGGCGGATACGAGTACTTCACCGAACGTCAGCAGCGCGTAAGGCAGCACCTGCCACGCTACCGACACAGGCGTGCCGCCATCGATCTCGAGTTGGATCGCTCCCGCCGCGATCCATGCGAGCCCCGAGAACGCGATGCCGAAGCCCATGCGACGCAGCGGCGTGGGATCGATACCGATGCGGCGAAGCGCGGGATACAGCACGAGATTATTGAACGGAATGAGCAGCATCACGAGAGCGGGATTCAGTGCCTGCATCTGCGCCGAATGAAACCACTCCGGCTTGGTCATCTGGTCGGCCTGCAGGATCCAGGTCGACGCCTTCTGGTCGAACAGCGACCAGAACGGCGTGATGAGCGCGAACACGATCAGAATGCGCAATACCGCGCGAACGCCGTCGACAGCTTCCTGCGGGTGAATGCTCCGGGCGCGATCGAGCTGCATCCACGCGCCTGCTCCGCCGAAAACCAGCAGAAACACCATCGCCATGCAGGCGACGGCAACGAAGCTCAATGTACCGAGGAGACCGAAAGAGGCGATCGCGAGCAAGACTCCTACGATCGCGATCACGAGCCCTTGCCTGCCATCTCCCGGCGAGCGCGACGTGAGCGCGGTGCGCACGACATTCAGGAACGAATCCGGGTGCGGCGGCGCAGGCGGCACCCGCACATATTTCTTGCGGCCCAGCCAGAACACGAACGTCGCAATGAACATGAGAATGCCGGGAATGCCGAACGCCACGCTCGGTCCGTACTTGCGCAGGAAGATCGGCATCAGCAACGACGCGAAGAACGATCCGAAGTTGATCGTCCAGTAGAACGCATCGAAGACCAGCTTCGCCCGTTGCTTGTTGGTCTGGTCGAACTGATCGCCGACGAACGACACGACCAGCGGTTTGATGCCGCCCGAGCCGAACGCGATCAGGAACAGGCCGAAGTAGAAGCCGGTGCGGTTGTCGTCGAACATCGCGAGGCACGCATGCCCCGCGCAATACACCAGCGACATCCAGAGGACGGTGTTGTACTTGCCGAAGAACCGGTCGGCGAGCCAGCCGCCGAGCAGCGGGAAGAAATAGACGCCGATGACGAACGCATGAAAAACATCCTTGGCGATCCCGGCCCGCTCCGCTTCAGGCGCGTACAGCAACAGCGCCGTGACCAGAAACGGCGTCAGGATGTTGCGCATCCCGTAGAAGCTGAATCGTTCGCAGGCCTCGTTCGCGATGATGTAAGGGATCTGTCGCGGCATCTGTCCCGTCGTTGGCGCGGCGGTGTTGTTGTTCATTCTTCGGCAGCTCCGGCGAATCGAAGGAACCAGGATTCAGGGTAACAGGAAAGATTCGTCGTCCCCGCGCCGGCGGGGGTCCACCTTGTTGATGCGCATGGATGCCCGCGTTCGCCGGGGATGACGAGCGCGCTCTCGGATACGTTGCCAATAAGAATCATTCTCACTATGATGCCCTCGACCTCCAAGACCCTGCCGACCTCCAAAAGCGATTCGATGGCCGAAGCGGCGCGCGCACCAACCACAGCACGGGAGCAGAAGAACCGGGCGTTCTGGCTGAAGCACCTTCACCAATGGCATTGGGTGAGTGCCGCGGCGTGCCTGATCGGCATGGTTCTCTTCAGCATCACCGGCTTCACGCTGAATCACGCGAGCGCGATCACATCGAAGCCGGAAGTCACGACGACGCTGTCGGAGCTTCCCCCTGCCCTGCTCGAGTCGATGCAGGAGGAGGCAAGCGAAGGCGACGCGAATCGCCCGCTGCCGGCGGATCTCGTGCGCTGGGTGCGGGAGCAGATGTCGGTACGCCTCGAGAGCGGCAAGCCGGAGTGGTCAGAGGATGAGATCTATGTGTCGCTGCCGCGTCCGGGCGGCGATGCGTGGATGACGATCGATCTCGCGAGCGGCGAAGTCACGCACGAACTGACGGACCGCGGCTGGATTTCGTATTTCAACGATCTTCACAAGGGCCGCAACACCGGCGCCGCGTGGAGTCTGTTCATCGATGTGTTTGCGTTCGCAGCGCTGATCTTTGCGGTCACGGGTCTGTTCCTGCTGAAGATGCATTCGAACCACCGGCCGGCGACCTGGCCGATGGTGACGCTGGGACTGGTGCTGCCGCTGCTGCTTGCGATTCTGTTCATTCACTAAGAGACATCATGAAGAAGCTGTTGCTGGTTTCGATTCTCGGCGCGCTGTCGCTTCCGGCCGCCGCGGCCGAGCTGACCGTCAAAGTCCAGATCCCGACGCTGAACGTCGCCGAGTATCACCGTCCCTACCTCGCGATCTGGATCGAGAACGAAGACCAGAGCATCGCGAAGCATCTCGCGGTCTGGTACCAGACCGACCCGAAAAAGGAAGACGGCACGCAGTGGCTCAAGGACCTGCGTCAATGGTGGCGTCGGGGCGGCCGGGCGGAAGCGATGCCGATCGACGGCGTCACCGGCGCGACCCGGCCGGTCGGTGAACACACGCTCTCGTTCAAGGGCGACAGCAAACAGCTCGCCGGCCTGAAGAACGGCAAGTACAACCTCGTCGTCGAAGCTTCACGCGAAGTCGGCGGCCGCGAACTGCTGCGCGTCCCATTCGAATGGCCGGGCAAGCAGCAGCACGGCACAGCCCAGGGCAAGACGGAGCTGGGCTTGGTTACGCTGGATGTGAAATGAGGCGATGAGCGGCGAGCCAGAAGGCCGTTGGCTCACCGCTCGCCGCTCGCCGCCGGATCCCTGACACGATTCCTCGAATATGCCCGGAGACTCTCGTATGAAACACGCGCTCAAGATCGCCACGATACTCCTCGCAGCCTCGGCCCCCTTCGCCGCCCACGCCCACAAAGCCTGGCTGCTTCCTTCCGCCACCGTGACGACGGTCGATCAGTGGGTCACCGTCGATGCGGCTGTGTCCAACGACCTGTTCTACTTCAATCACGTCCCGCTGCGCATGGAGGGCCTCGTGATCACTGCTCCGGATGGCTCGACGGTGAAGCCCGAGAATCTCGCAACCGGCAAGTACCGCACGACATTCGACCTGCATCTCACGCAGAACGGCACGTATCGGCTCGCGAACGTGAATCGCGGCCTGTTCGCCAATTACGAAGAGAACGGCCAGCGCAAGCGTTGGCGCGGCACGGCTGAGAAGTTCGCGACGGAAGTACCGCAGAACGCCGCCAACCTGCAGGTCTCCGAATCGGCGGGTCGCGTCGAAACCTTCGTGACGGCGGGCAAGCCGACGACGACGGCGCTGAAGGCTGACAACATCGGCCTCGAGCTCGTGCCGATCACGCATCCCAACGATCTCTACGCCACCGAGGAAGCGAAATTCCGCTTCCTGCTCGACGGCAAGCCCGCAGCGGATCTCGAACTGGAAATCGTCGCCGGCGGCACGCGCTATCGCGATCAGCAGAACGAGATCAAAGTGAAGACCGACGGCAACGGCGAGTTCGCCGTCACGTGGCCCGAACCCGGCATGTACTGGCTCGAAGCCACGCTCCAGGACGAGAAGACGTCGGTGAAGCAGGCGAAGCAGCGTCGCGTGAGCTACGTGGCGACGTTCGAAGTACTGCAGCAATAGCAGCGAGCTGTGAGCGATGAGCGGCGCGCTGTTGCCGCTCATCGCCGAAAGACTCATTTCCGACTGTGCTCACGGCAATCGAAGCGATCGGCACGGCACGCCTGACCATCGCGGCGTGCATTCTCGTCGCGTATATCATCTTCACCTTCTGGTGCCTGCGTCCTGCACGACGCGGATCGCGGCCGTCGATCGACGGTGTGCGGGATGCCCGGACCGCCAGCACTTCGACGCTCGTTGCCTACGCGAGCCAGACCGGCTTTGCCGAACAGCTCGCCGGTCAGACCGCGAAATCGCTCGGCACCGCTTCCGTCGCCTCTCTCGCCGATCTGACTGCCGATGATCTGCCGACCGTGTCGCAAGCCCTGTTCGTCGTCAGCACGACCGGTGAAGGCGACGCACCTGACCCGGCAGCACGATTCGTTCGCGATTCGCTGAGCCGCCAGCTCCCGCTATCGAACCTGCGCTACGCCGTGCTCGCATTGGGCGATCGCGAGTACGACAACTTCTGCGCGTTCGGCCATCGCCTCGATGCGTGGCTGCGGCATCAGGGCGCGACGCCCATGTTCGACGTCGTGGAAGTCGACAACGGCGACGAAGGAGCGCTGCGCCACTGGCAACACCAGTTGAGCGTTCTCAGCGGCAAACCCGATCTCGCGGATTGGGAGACGCCGCGCTACGAACGCTGGCGACTGGCTGACCGGAAGCTCATCAATCCCGGCAGCGCAGGCGATCCGTGCTGGCTCGTCACGCTCACCCCCGGCGACAACGTGCAACCGCAATGGCATGCCGGCGATATCGCGGAGATCGATCCTCGCAATTCGACCTGGACCGATGGAGCCGCCCTGCCGCACAGGGAATACTCGATCGCATCGGTGCCCACGGATGGTGCGGTCGAATTGCTCATCCGGCAGATGCAGCGGCCCGATGGTCAACCCGGACTCGGCAGCGGCTGGCTGATTCAACAGGCCGCGATCGGCGACGACATCGCGCTGCGCATTCGACCCAACACCAACTTCCATGCCCCAGCCGATGATCGTCCCTCGATCTTCATCGGCAACGGCACAGGCATCGCGGGCCTGCGATCCCTGCTCAAGGCGCGCGTCGCGGCAGGCCATTTCCGGAACTGGCTCATCTTCGGCGAGCGCAATGAGGACCGTGACCGGTTTTTCGGCAACGACCTCGATCTGTGGCAACGCGAAGCCCGGATCGAAATTCTCGACCTCGTCTTCTCGCGCGATCAGCCCGAACGACGTTACGTGCAGCATCAATTGATCGAGCGCGCCCCCTTGGTGCGCGCATGGATTGCTGCAGGCGCGTCCGTTTACGTATGCGGAAGCCTCCAGGGCATGGCCCCCGCCGTCGATGCGGCTCTGCATCAGATCCTTGGCGCGGATCTGGTGGAGCAGTTGACCGTCGAAGGGCGATATCGACGGGATGTGTATTGAAGCAGCCGATCAGCTGGCTACAAAGTTTCAGCCTCCCCTCTCTTTAGTTACCCCTCGCATGGCTCGAAAGAGCGATGTTTTCGTGGACTCGGCCCGCCACACTGCGCCCCACTGATCGGCTGCCCACGCCACTCGTGGCCAGCCGGCATCAATGTCATGCCGCGAGGCCCGATGATCATCGGTGGCTCGCTGGCTAATCTGCAGGTGGGTCTTGTGAGCAATGGGCAAGGCAATGTTGGGAATAGCGGCAAGGTTGATCGTCGGAACGGTCCTTGGGGTGCTTTTCATCGCGGCGGTAGCCTTCGCCCTGGCGGCGGACGCGCTCGACCGCAATGGAAAGGAACGCCGCGATGGAACCGTGAAGACGTCTCCGGAGTCTTTGCAGCGAGCTACCCACCCACTGGTCAGGGCACGTACATGAGCAGCTTGGCTACGACATCGCAGATGTTCCGTCCTTCGAGCTCCATTCCCCTCGCGCTGCCGGAAGCGGCCAAAGCGCTGGAAGAAGCGTGGCAGCGGCGACGCCGCGAGCTCGCCGGGTGGCAGCCTTCCAACGGCTGGCTGATCGAGCCCCCCTCGGAAACGAAGCGAATCGCTGCATCCCGCTGAGCCGCGATCCTCGCTTGAACCCAAGAGCATCGCGTGCCCGTATCGGGTACGCGAGTCCCGGGGCATTCAGGGGAATCCTCAAGCTTCCGGGCGCGTCGGAACGAATCTGCTAACGTCCGCGGACTTCGAATCGCACGTTCAGCGAGGTTGTCCGAATGCGCCTTATCTCTCCCGTCGTCGCGCTCTGCGCCGTTGCGGCGCTCGTTCCCGCTCTCTCGCACGCATCTGCGACCACTCCCGGGGCCACTCGGCAGATCGGCGCGGCGAGCCTCGAAAGCGTCCCGGAAATTCCCGCCGGAACGCGCGCTACGGTCCAGCAATACCAGAACTATCGTGCTGCCCTGTTCCAGGACTGGCTTGCGGACGGATCGCTGCTCGTCGCGACTCGCTTCGGCGCAACCCAGCAGATTCATCGCGTCGCCGCGCCCGGCAGCGACAGAACCCAGATCACGTTCTTCAATGAGCCGGTGGCCGGCGCAACGACCATCCCCGGAACGAACCGTTTCATCCTGAGCCGCGATACGGGCGGCGACGAATGGTTCCAGCTCTATGCAATGGGACTCGCCGGCACGCCGACCTTGCTCACACAGCCAGGCACGCGCAATCAATCACCGGTGGTGAGCAGCGACGGCAAGGTGCTCGTCTGGTCGCAAGCGACCAAAGGCTCCAGCGAATACACGATCTACAGCGCCGATCCTGCGAATCCTGCTTCGGCTCGCGCCATTCATCGCGAGCCGGGGAGCACTGGCCCCACCGATATCTCCGCCGACAAACGCTGGGTGCTGCTCACCCGCGGCCTGTCGAACCGCGAATCGCGAATACTGCTGCTGGATACCCAGTCAGGCACGACGAAGGAACTGACGCCGCCGAAAGGCAAAGCGCTCTACGCCGATTCCCGCTTCACACCGGATGGCCGGAGCATCATCGTCCGCACCGATCGGGACAGCGATGTACTGCGCCTCGCGCGCATCGACATCGCGGATGGACGGATGACCGTGCTGACTCCCGATCTCAAGTGGGATGTCGAGACCTTCAAGCTGTCGCCCGACGGCCGCCTCATCGCCTATGCGATCAATGAAGAAGGCTATTCACGCGTCATCGTCCGCGAAGTTGCGAGCGACCGGACCCTGAACGCACCGGAACTGCCGCGGGGCGTACTGGCCGACATGGGCTTCTCGCCCGATGGCAAACACCTTGCACTGGGCTTCTCGACGTCGAACAGCCCCGGCGATGTCTGGGCCTGGGATCTCGCTGCCGGAAAACTGACCCGGTGGACGACTTCCGAGCTGGGCGAGCTCGATCCCGCGGCGCTCGCCGAACCGCGGCTGGAGAGATTCAAGTCGTTCGACGATCTGACCGTGTCGGCCTTCGTCTATCGGCCCCGGCGGATCGCAGCCGATGCGCGTACGCCGGTCATCATCGACATTCATGGCGGCCCCGAATCGCAGACGCGGCCTTCATGGAATCCCGGAGCCCAGTACTTCGCCGACGTGCTCGGCGCGACGGTCATCCTGCCCAATGTCCGCGGCAGCGCGGGCTACGGCAAGCGCTATCTCAATCTCGATAACGCGGAGAAGCGCGAAGACAGCGTGAAGGATATCGGCGCCCTGCTCGACTGGATCTCGCAGCAGCCGGGGCTCGATAAGGACCGTGTCGCGGTGTACGGCCAGTCCTATGGCGGATACATGTCGCTCGCGGTAATGACGCACTACGCCGATCGCCTGGTCGGCGGCGTCGAGCGCTACGGCATCAGCGACTTCAGCTCCTTCCTGAAGAACACCGAGAGTTATCGCCGCGACAATCGCCGGGCCGAGTACGGCGATGAGCGGGACCCGAAGATGCAGGCAGTCTTCAAGCGCATCTCCCCGCTCGCCAACGTGAAGAAGATCACCAAGCCGATGCTGGTCATGCAGGGCGCCAACGATCCCAGAGTGCCGAAATCCGAATCGGACCAGGTGGTCGCCGGCATCCGGGCCAATGGCGTCGAAGCCTGGTACGTCGTGTTCGCCGATGAGGGGCACGGCTTCATGAAGAAGCCCAACAACGACCTGCGCCGCGAGGTCGAGACGGTGTTTCTCGCAAGGCTCTTCGGCGTCGCATCAGGCAAAGGGGAGTAGCCGATGGCCACCCTGCGCCCCGGCCGCTACCGTCATTTCAAAGGCAACGAGTACGAAGTCCTCGGCGTCGCTCGCGACTCGGAAACCGAGCAGGAAGTCGTGGTGTATCGCGCCCTCTACGGCGAGCGTGGCTTGTGGGTCAGGCCCCTCGCGATGTTCACGGAGATCATCGAGCGCGACGGGCGGAAGGTGCCGCGATTCGCATATCTCGAAGACGCTTCAGGGAATGCCGCAAAGGCGTGAGGTGCTTCACGTGACCACGGCTTGTCACGAAGCTCGCGCACACTCACACTGATCGCATTCGAACAACACGGCGGAAATCCGGGTCCATGTCCAAGCGAGGCAGTCTGGTCTGTGTCGGCGTCGGCATGACGCTCGGATCGCATCTCACCCCGCTCTGCCGCAGCTACATCGAACAGGCCGACGTCGTCTTCACCGGGCTTTCCGACGGCGTCATGGAGCTGTGGATCGCGCAGATGCACCCGGACGTACGCAGCCTCCAGCAGTACTACCGTGAAGGCAAGCCGCGCACGGAAACCTATCGTGAGATGGTCGAAGCCATGATGACCGAGGTTCGCGCGGGCAAGAAGGTCTGCGGCGCGTTCTACGGTCACCCCACTGTTTTCGCCCTGCCGCCGCGTAAGGCGGTTGCGGTCGCCCGCGGCGAAGGCTTCGACGCGCACATGGAACCGGGCGTCTCCGCGGAGGACTGCCTCTATGCGGACCTCGGGATCGATCCCGGCGAAGTCGGCTGCGCACACTACGAAGCCAGTCAGTTCATGTTCTACCGCCGCCGCATCGACCCGTCGGCGTATCTCATCCTCTGGCAGATCGGCATTGCGGGCGACCAGTCCGTCACCCGTTTCTCCACTGGCGCCGAGTACCGGCAAGTCCTCGTCGATCTGCTGAGCCCCGACTACGACGGCAACCACGAAGTCATCGCCTACAAGGCGGCGACGCTGCCGACGCAGCGGCCGCGCATGGATCGCATGAAGCTGCGCGACCTGCCGAAGGCAGATCTCGACATCCATTTCACGCTGGTCATACCGCCCGCACGCGCACTGGAGCCCAACACGGAGTTGCGCCGCAAGCTCTCACGGCTGGACCGCTCGAAAAAAGACACAGCGGGAGAGAACTCAGCAGCGTTCTCGACGGACCGCCTGCGCATGCGCCTCATCGACGAATGCGATCGGGAGCTCTTCTGCACTCTCTATTCGGACCCTTCGACCATGCAGCTCATTGGACCGGTGCTGACGCGAGCCACGGCGTTGAGAAGTTTCGGCAAGGCACTGCGCATGAGCCGTGAGCCGTCGCAGGCCTGGCGGTCCTATGCGGTCGTGGACGGTGCCAGCGGAGAAACCCTGGGTTTCTGCGGCTTCAACCGCTCGAAATCCCTTATCCGGGAGATCGAGGCGGGCATCATCCTTCGAACCGAAGCACGCGGCCGGGGGTACGGGCGCGAAGCTTTCGACGGGCTCGTCAGGCACGCACTCATGCAACCGGCAATTGCGCGAGTCTTCGCACGGACGGCACCCGCGAATGCGCCGATGACTGCGATCCTGCAGTCGGTCGGTTTCAGCGAGTGCGAGATCACCGACTCCACGGCGACGTGGTCCATTGCACGCACGTCGGTTCCAGCACAGAATTCCCGGCGCACTCAGCATGAACAAGTCACGATCCATGCGTGATCGGAAAACATTGCCGCTGACATGGAGAGACCCGGACGGAACGGACAGCGATGTTTTGATGACGGCGTAGCATTGAACGACCTTCCCACTCAAGAACAGGAAACAACTACATGACAACGCTGATCGAGTTTCTGGAGAAGATGGGCAGCGACGCGCAACTGCGCGGCAGCTCCGGCGAAGATCTGGTACGCGCCATGGAAACGGCCGGCATCGGCACTGCGGCGCGCGAAGCGCTGCTGAGCCAGGACCAGCGCGATCTCGAAGAACTGATGGGCGCCAGCGCGAACGTTTTCGCGTCGCTCGAAGCGCCGGAAGACGGCGGCGAGGAACCTGGCGCACCGCCGACTCCGCCCGATGACGGCGGCAAGCCGGCCAGCGCGCCCCGCAGAAAGAAGAAGGGCGGCAAGAAGAAGGGCGGCGGCAAGAAGAAGGCACCAAAGAAGCCGGCACCCAAGAAGGGTGGCGTCAAGAAGAAGAGCAGCAAGAAAAAAGCCAGCAAGAAGAAAGGCGGTGGCAAGAAGAAAGCCAGCCGCAAGAAGTAGGACCGTTGTCGACAGGCACGTACCGTGACCAGCAAGCGAAAACCGCTGCTGCCAGGGCACAACAGGACCGCGTGGCGACTGTCGCCGCGCGGTCTTGTCCTGTCGCTATTGCTCGTCCTGGCCGGCGCCACGGCCGGCGCCGATGAGATCGACGATCTGCTGGGCAAGGCGGACCGCCTCAAGTCGATAGATCATCCCGCATTCGTCTCGATTCTCTCGGATGTCGACCGTCGCAGCGGATCGCTGCCGCCGCCGCAGCTGCATCGCCTGCAATACCTGAAGGCATGGGCAGCCGCGTATTCCGCGGACTATCCCGTCGCGATTCCCATGCTGCGCAGCCTGCTCGAGACCGACGCGGAGCCGACCCTGCGTTTCCGCGCGCTCGCGACAATCACGAATGTGCTGAGCATTTCGAGGCGCTACGAAGAAGCCTTTGCCCGGCTCGAGGAACTCCTCCACCTGTTGCCGGAGATCACCGACCCCGCGGCGCGCCAGCAAGGTCTCGGTGTCGCGGCAGTCCTGTACGCGCAGGTGGGACTGGACGACATCGCCATCAAATACGCGGACCAGATCGTCCAGGAGAACTGGGCGGGCCTCGGCACCTGTCGCGGCGGCCGGCTGAAGCTCGAAGCCATCTACAAGGCGGCCCGGGTAGAGCCGTCCGCCGAAGAAATGGAAGACACGATCGACGCGTGCACCCGCATCGGCGATCTCGGCCGTGCGAACTTCATTCGCGTGTATGCCGCCGACAACTACCTGCGCCTCAGCCGGCACGATCTCGCCCTGGCATTGCTCGACGGCCGGCGCGAGGAGATCGACAAGACCGGCTACAAACCGCTGATCTCCCTGTATGACTCGCTGTTGGCGCGGATCTACCGGGAGATGGGCAAGCCCGATCTCGTGCGCAAGTACGCCCTCAGTGCGATCGACAACTCGACCCAGGAAGGATTCGTCGAACCCCTGCTGCCGAGCTACCGACTGCTCTACCTGCTGGCGCGTGAACGCGGGGACCTCGCCGCTGCCCTCGAGTATCACGAAAAATACGCTGCCGCGGACAAAGGCTATCTCGATGAACTGAGCGCGCGCCAGTTCGCTTACGAGAAGGTCAAGCACCAATCTCTCGCCAACCAGTTCCAGATCGACGCGCTGAACAAGCAGAACGAAGTGCTCCAGCTGCAGCAGGCCCTCGACAAGAAAGCGGTCGAAGCCAGCCGGCTCTATATCGCGCTGCTGCTCATGCTGGTGGCGTTCATCATCTTCTTCGCCTACAAGACCAAGCGCTCGCAGCTGCATTTCATGAAGCTGTCGCAGGTCGACGGGTTGACGGGCATCTCGAACCGGCCGCATTTCATCGAGCTCGCCGTCAGCACGCTGGCAGCGAGCCAGAAGATGGACCAGGAAGTCTGTGTCGTTCTGTGCGACCTCGATCACTTCAAGGCGATCAACGACCAGTACGGGCATGCCGCTGGCGATGCCGCGCTCAAACAGGTCGTAGCGGCCTTCCGCACGCACCTGCGAACCGGCGATGTCCTCGGCCGCGTCGGCGGCGAAGAATTCGGCGTGCTGCTGCCTGGCTGCACGCTGGAAGCGGCCCGCGAACGCTGCGAACAGCTGCGGCGGGCGGTCGCCGATCTCGTGCTCCTTCACGACGGACGGGAAATCAGCCTCTCCGCCAGCTTCGGTGTGGAAACCACCGCGTCCTGCGGTTACGAGCTGCGGCAGCTGCTCGCCAATGCGGACGCTGCGCTCTATCAGGGGAAGCACGCGGGCCGCAATCGCGTGGTCGCGTACGACTCCTCTCTCAGCGGCTTCTTCTCCTCGATGACGACCACCGGGCGCTTCCGTGCATCGCGGGATCGGTTTACCCAGGATCTCGCGAAGCAGCCGGAATAGCTCGGCCACGCGATTCGCGGGTCGGTTTCGCGGTATAGAACATCAAGAAGCGCCAAGACGGCTGCGAAGCGCAGTGCAGCGCTCCTATGCTCCTCCCGTTGAAAACGTTCGGCACAACGAAACGGAACGACAGGGGGAATCACATGCTCACGCTTCGCCTTCGATGGCTCACCTTCTTTGCACTCGCCTGCGGACTGACCGGGCCCGCGTTCGCGCAGGACAAGACGATCCGGTTCGGCGCCACCTGCCCTACTCCACCCGCCCTGCACTGTCCCGACAGTGAGTGCGCGGGCACGATGGTGATCAACCAGGGTCCCATCGTCGAAATGGAAACGCGCCGTCCCTACTTCCTCGACTATCCGTGCGACCTGAAGCCGGGCGAGAAAGTCACTTTCATTCTCAGCCTGCACGGCGGCGGCTCGTACGGGAACTGGCAGCGCCATTACTTCCCGATCATGGACCTCAAGGACAAGTACCGGCTCGTGATCGCCACGCCGAACTCCCCCATCCGTAGATGGACGGAGGTCGATGACAAGTACCTGCAGAACATCGTCAATTCGGTGATCGAGCAGATCGGCCGCGACAACATCAAGGCGTTCTGGCTCGTCGGCCATTCGCAGGGCGGCATGACGTCCAACCGCCTCGTGCGCACCGACTTCTTCAAGAACAAGGTGGATGGCTGGCTGAGTCTTTCCGGCGGACGCCTCGGCGGCCAGCCGGGACGCGCCGCGAGCTTCGGCCCGCCACGCTCCGCATCCGCGACGACAGCGATGGATTCGTCCGCAATGACGGCGATGGCAGCAGCCGCGGCAGCACTGCGTGAACCGCCCGACGCCGACATCTCCCACATCTACGCAACCGGTCAGCGCGAAGTGGACGACAAGGGCGTTCCCGATGCGTCTGAGTGGGCGAAGAAGTATTCGTGCGGCGCACGCTCGGCACCGGTCGAAATCGCCGATACGAAGCCCGGCTACGTTTACGACAGCAGTCGCTTGAACGAGCTGAACTCCGCATGGGGCCTGCTGCCGTCAGGAGGTAAAGCCAATATCTCCGCGTTTCCGAACTGCAAGGACGGACGCGTCGTAGTGGACGTAGTGCGACTCGACAAAGGCCACACTGAAGGCCTGGAGCCGAAGATCACGGAAGAGCTCGTGAAACTGATGCTCTCGGCACCAGGCGGAAAGATTCAGAAAGGTGGTTGAGACCGGATGGATTCCCGCGTGCGCGGGAATGACAGCGATCGCTGGCGCGATGACGTCCGGCTAAAGCCGGACCCACAGTCGGAGCCGCGTGATAGTCACCATCCGCTATCCGCTTCCAAAGAAAGACGGCGGGTCGCAGCCCGCCGTCCATTGGCAACGCCGGGAAGCCCGGACGTATTCCAATTCAGTGAATCTGAAGTGGCTCAAGACGGAGCCGGCGGGTCTCTGGGGTTCCCGCCGGCTCCTCCCCCCCAAAAAAAGGGTTGCCTCAGAAGTCGATCGTCACCAGGCCGAAGATCTGCCTGCCGAGCGAGTCGTACACCTGCGGCCAGGTATTGCCGTTGCACGGACCGGTCGGGCATGAGCTCGAACCGTTCAGCGGCGGATCCTTGTCGAACAGGTTGTTGACGCCGAGACGGAACGTGTAGCGGTCGGCGACGGTCACGGAGCCCGTCAGGTCGATGTAGCTGCGGCTGCCGAGCGTCGAATCGGTCGGCAGCACACCCTCGACCTGCCCGAGGAACGACAGGAACTCGTTGCTGTCCTCCGCGTCGCGGCTCACCGCGTCGTAGTAGCGCCAGCTCAGCGTCAGATCCACGCCGCCCCAGGGCATGCGCCAGGTCGTATCGAACTTGTGGCGCCACTCCGGAGCCGGCACGCCGCAGATCGTGCCGTACAGGCCGGCACAGTCGTACGTCACACCCGTTTGCGGCGTGAACTCGAGCGACTCCAGCAACGTGCCGACGAAGTCGAACGCGAGCCGTCCGCCGCTGTTGCCGACATCGAACTGGTAGGACACATCGAAGTCGATACCCGAGGTCGAGATCTCGCCGATGTTCTCGAACGTGTCGACGATGAACCCGTTGTTGGATTGCCAGAGCGAGCCGTCCGCGTCACGTTGCACGCGAGCGCAAGTCGCGGGATCGCCGGTTCGCGCGCACATCAGCAGCGTGAAATCCGCGTTCGGATTCTGGATCGCATCCTCGATGGCGATATCGAAGTAGTCGACCTGCAGACGTAGTCCCGGGATGAACGACGGCTGGAAGGCCAGACCGAACGACAGCGTGTCCGCCGTCTCGGGCTGCAGATCCGGATTGCCGCCGATAAAGCCGTTGTACTGCGCTGCCGGGTTCTCCTGGATGTTGCCGTAGTTGGCCGCAGTCACGCCGGTACGCGCGCATTCCTCGAACGAGAGTCCTGGTGCTTCACCATCGCTCACGTCCGTGGCGCAAAGATCGATGCTTCCCTGCAAGCCGACTGCCTGCACTCCGTACAGCTCCGTCACGTTCGGCACGCGAACCGAACGCTGGTAGCTCGCACGGGCCCGGATATCCTCGATCGGGCTCCACTCGAGACCGAGCTTGTACGTGTCGGTCGTGAAATCGAGGCTGTAGTCGGAGTAGCGATAGCCCGCTTCCGCCGAAAGGCTGTGCGCAAGCGGCTTGTCCTCGATGAGCGCCATGCGCGCTTCGGCGAACAGGTCTTTCGCGATGTAGCCGCCATCGACCGGTGTCGTTGGACCGCCCTGTCCCGCGCCATCGCCCGACTGCAGCGCAGCGTCAGGCAACAGCTCCGACAGCTCTTCACGCCATTCGACACCGAAGTTCACCATCAGGCCTGACTGCGCCGTCGGCAACTTGATGCTGTTCGAGAAATCGCCGGTGACCGAGGCGTTCACGACCCGCTCGGTCGTCGTGCCCTTCTGCACCAGCGGGATCTGCAGGTAGTCGATCTGATCCTGCGTGATGCCGGTGAGCTGGAAGGGGTTGTAGGGGACGCAGGCCGGATCGCTGCCGTCGAGAACCGACTGACAAACGACGTTGCCGTTCCCGTCGCGCACGGCGTTGAGCGAGCGGCCGATGCGTGTCACCGAGAAATCGTTGGTTGCGACGGCTGACAACTCCGTCTGGCCGTACTGCCCGTAGACGTCGTACGACCACGTGTCGTTGATGTCGCCGCGCAGACCGAGCACGACCCGATACGCTTCGTGACCGATATCGCTCTGCCGCGGACCGCCTTCGATGTTGCGCTTGCCGATACGGATATTGACGGTGTCCGTCGAAGCAGGCGCCGTCGACAGCCCGTACTGGCCGCAGAACACCTGCTGCTCAGCCGGCGTGAAGTACGGGTGATTGCACGGAACGGTGAATTCCTGGTTGAAGATGCCACTGGGCGCGATCTGCGCGACCGAGCGGTCCTTCATGAACATGAACTCGCCGTACACGTTCTGGTTGTCGGCGACGTCCATATCCATGAAGACGCCCGCCGTGTAGCGTTCGTCCGGCCGCTGATAGAAGTTGAGCGGGCCGAAGTTGTACGCGTCGGTGGCGCTCGAGTAAGGCCGCAGGCCGC
Source organism: Povalibacter uvarum (assembly GCF_014202975.1). GTDB lineage: Bacteria > Pseudomonadota > Gammaproteobacteria > Steroidobacterales > Steroidobacteraceae > Steroidobacter > Steroidobacter uvarum. The sequence continues at coordinate 848,062 of NZ_JACHHZ010000003.1, read as the reverse complement.
CCGCTGCATTCGGGTCCAGGATCACATTGTTCGCGAGGCTGCCGGTGAGCGGGTTGCGGACCTGCATGCGCGTCGGGCTCGTCGTCGAGGAACCGCCGCAGGTGAAGGCGTCGCCGGAGTTGAACGTGCAGGCACTGAAGTCATAGTCGCCCTGCAACACCGGATCGACCTCCCGGTAGGTTGCGTAGAACGTCGCGTTGCCGCGATCGTCCGCGAAGTTCGAGCCCATCACGAACGAAAAATCCTTCGAATAGCCCGTGTTGACCGAGCTCTCGGGCAGCTGGTAGCCCTTCGCACTGACGATGTCGGCGACCGGATTGTCGTTCTCGTGGTTGTAGAAGCTGTAGTTCGCTTCGAGCTTCACGCCTTCGAAGCGCGTGTTCATGATGAAGTTGACGACGCCGGCGACAGCGTCCGCGCCGTAAACCGACGATGCCCCGCCCGTCAGGACCTCCACGCGCTCGATCAGCGAGCGCGGGATCTGATTCAGATCGGGTGCTCCTGAATTTGCGCCGGGAGCGCTGTCCGGATTGCCCGGCATGAGGCGCCGGCCATTGATCAGCACGAGCGTTCGCTTCGCATTCAAGCCGCGCAGGTCGACCGTTGCCGTACCTGTCGAGCCGTTCGAAATCATCGACCCCTGCGCCGCCATCGCCTGCGGCAACTGGTTGATGATGTCTTCGACGCGCACTTTGCCGCTCGACACGATGTCGTCCGCGCTCATTGCGGTCACCGGGCTGATGCTCGTCATGTTGGGCGCCGCGATACGCGACCCCGTCACGACGATCTCCTGGATCGTGTCGTCGGCGGCCAGCGCTGGCAACGCGAGCGACGATAGAGTGGCGGTGCCACTCAACAGCGCGCAGCGAACTGCGCGCCGAATGGGACTGTTGATGGACATTGCTGTAACTCCTCCTGCGCGAGGGATAGTTGTTGTCTCAAGCGGAAATCACGCGTCCTGGCGGAGCACGCGACGGGTTATCAGCGCGATCGGCACACCCACGCACAGCATGTGGACGATGACGCCCTGAACGAATTGCGCGAGCGTGGGCGGACGCCCCACTGCCGCGGAAAGCGGAACCACGACATAGGTCATGACGAGATAGACGGTGATGCCGTACGCGAGTCCGACGACGATCGCGGGCAACAGACGCGAAGGAATGAGCCGCGCGGAGCGACTCGCGGCGAGAACGAAGAGCGTCACGATCACGCTCATGATCGAGAAGTGCAGGAACAGGCCGAGCGCGGCAGTGGGTGCTCCGCCGGAGAACGAATCCCTCCCCAGCAATCCCGCGGCAACACCCTGCAGGACTCGCGGCGGTGCGACGTCGCGCATCAGCCACGTCAGGATCGCCGCGCAGATATCCAGCGTTCCCGCGACGAGGGTTCCCCAGATGATGGCTCGCACCTTCGTTGCTCCCGCCGCATCGCGCGGAGCGCCGAGCGCCTCCATTCCGATCGATTCGTTTCTCGTTATCACGTGCGTCTCCCGGCCCGTTGTGGGATTCGTGCCGCACGCATGGTCGAGTCACGGACGCCTGCTACGCGCGCACGATCAGACGTCACAGCACCCGATCTGGTGATTGACCTGCCTTTGCCTGCGCGCGGGAGATTTGTTGTGTCGAGCCGACGAACGTTGCGCTCGAGTGGACGGAATGCGGACCGTGTAGCGCGAGGTGCGCTGTGGCATCAATTGCTCAGCGCATTTTCACTGCACCGCGGCTGCAGTTTCTCCGGCGTTCGCGCGCGCCGCGGTGTCGCGTCCGAAAACGGCGGCTGTGCCGCGGGAACCACAGCGGCGTATACAGAAATCCGCGCGACGCACGAACGGCTATGACGAAGCAGGATTGGACGAAGGAGCTTTTCGGGTCTCTGGCGCTGCTCGCGGCCCCTCGTTGTATTCTCCTGACACCCCGATCCCTCCAGTCGACGGTGCAGCCCTCATGAACTCCATCGCGCAGTCCCCTCGGACCAACGAAAGCACCTCCACGCAGCGGCTGATCCATGCCGAGATCAAGGCATTCCAGCCCGGCGTGACGGAAATGAATCCGAGCCCCAACCCCGTGATCTGCATGTTCCTCGGGCCATCGGTGGAAACGATCTGCATGCGCAACGGGCGCACGCGTCGCGGCCGCGAAGTCGCCGGTGACCTCGACATCATCCCAGCCGACACGCGTTGCTCATGGGAGACGAAGCAGGCGGGATCGCTGCTCGTGATGGTGGTTCCTCGCGCTCTTCTCCAGGCGGTAGCGTCGCAGCTGGAGATGGATCCGGGACACGTCGAGCTCGCCGATCGCTTTCAGCTTCGCGATCCGCACATCGAGCACATCGGCTGGGCGTTGAAAGCCGACATCGAAGCCGGCAACACCGGCGGACGGCTGTTCAGGGAGAGCCTGGGGACCGCGCTCGCGACCCGACTCTTGCAGCGTCACAACGTGCGTTCACTGCCGATGCGCGATCCGCGCGGCGGTCTGAGCGCGAGCAAGCTGAAGCATCTCGTCACTCACATCGAAGACAACCTCGAGAGCGATCTGTCCCTCGCCGAGATCGCCGCCGTCGCCGACATGAGCGTCTCTCATCTGAAAACGCTGTTCCGGCGCTCGACGGGCGTTCCCGTTCACCAGTACATCCTGCGACGCCGCGTCGAGCGGGCGAAGGAACTGCTGCAGGAAGAGTCGCTCTCTATCACGCAGGTGGCGTTCGCTACTGGCTTCGCGCATCAGAGCCATCTTGCCCGGCACATGAGGAAGATCCTCGGAATGACACCGGCCGCGGTGCGCAGGCAGCCTGAAGCATAGGCATCGCAGTCGCGCGGCGCCCTGGCGCCGCGCGAACTCGAATCAGCGGCTGCAGGTCCGCACGGTGTTCCGCGGACCGACGAGGCGATACTCCGCACACTCACTGCGTGCCGAGCCAGCCTGCAGATCTTCCGGCTGAATCCGCAACGCCGCGAATCGAACGCCTTCTTCAGCACGAAGCAACAGAATCGTGTCGCGAGGACCCGCTGTGTGGTGACGCGGCTCCGATACGAACACGTCGGATGCATCGGTGCGGTAGACAGGGTACTGCGCGCGCGGACCGTGTGAAATCGCGGCCGCCGCAGAGAAGGAAACGAGCAACGCAATCGTTGCCACCGTCCCACGCAATGCGCGGGACTGCACGAGAATATTCATACGGGCTCCAGTGAATTGTCGTCATCGACGGCTCACAGCATCCGTGCTGACCGTGAGATCGGCGTACGCCACTGCGTGAAGTCCGCGTGAAGATTTTCCGCGAGAGGGGCCGCGGTCGACCACATTCGCCGGCGAACAGTACTTCAGTCAGCCTGGCTCACTCGCCAAAGACAGGGCCCGGGAGGCGCCGCCGTCGATCAGGCCGTTCGCTCCTCCCGTACCGCCAGTTCCTCCATCATCCGTTCGCGCATGACGAACTTCTGGATCTTTCCCGTGACAGTCATCGGAAACTCGTCCACGAAACGGATGTGCTGCGGCACCTTGAAATGCGCGATGTTCTCGCGACAGAACGCGACGATCTCCTCGGCGTTGCAACTGCCCTTCTCTCGCGCCCGGATCCACGCGCACACGACCTCGCCGTAGCGTGCATCCGGAATGCCGAACACCTGGACGTCCTGGATTTTCGGATGCTGGTAGAGGAACTCCTCGATCTCGCGGGGAGAGATGTTCTCGCCGCCGCGGATGATGAGGTCCTTCACGCGGCCGACGATGTTGCAGTAGCCGGCCGGATCGAGCGTCGCGAGATCGCCGGTGTGCATCCACCCTCGAGAATCCACGGATTCCGATGTCTTCTGCGCATCGTCCCAATAACCGAGCATCACACTGTAGCCGCGAGTCAGGAGTTCTCCGCGCTCTCCGACCGGCACGACCTTGCCCGCTTCGTCGACGATCTTGACCTCGACATGCGGGTGAATCGTGCCGACAGTCGAGACGCGCCGCTCGATCGAGTCATCGCTGCGACTCTGGAAGCTGACCGGGCTCGTTTCCGTCATTCCGTAGCCGATCGTCACCTCCGGCATGTGCAGATCGGCGACCACTCGTTTCATCACCTCGACGGGACACGGCGCACCGGCCATGACGCCGGTTCGAAGCGAGCTGCGGTCGAACGTCGCGAACTGCGGATGATCGAGCACCGCGATGAACATCGTCGGAACTCCATAGAGCGACGTGCACCGTTCCTCGCTGACCGCCTTGAGGACTTCCGCGGCATCGAAAGCCTCGGCGGGAAACACCATCGCCGCACCATGCGTCGCGCACCCGAGCACGCCCATCACCATGCCGAAGCAGTGATAGAGCGGTACGGGAATGCACATCCGATCCCGCTCCGTCAGCTCTTGCCGCCGAGCGACGAAGTAGCCGTTGTTGACGATGTTGTGGTGCGTGAGCGTTGCGCCCTTGGGCAAGCCCGTCGTGCCGCTCGTGAACTGGATGTTGATGGCCTGCTCCGGCTGCAGTTCTTCGCGCAACTGCGCGAGCCGCGCGTAGTCCTCGGGCCGGCCCGACTTCTCCACCGATTCGTACGACAGGAAGCCCGGCGGCGGTGATTCACTCATCGCGATGAGCACCTGCATCGCAGGCAGGCGCGCCAGTTTCAACGCGCCAGCCGTCGCTCCATCCAGCTCCGGTGCCAGCTGGGCGAGCATCTGCAGGTAGTTGCTCGATTTGAAGGCCGGCGCGACGACGAGCGCCTTGCACCCGACCTTGTTGAGGGAAAATTCGAGCTCCGACAACCGGTAGGCAGGGTTGATATTGACGAGAATCAGGCCGGCTTTGGCGGTCGCAAACTGCGTGACGATCCATTCGACCCGATTCGGCGACCAGATCCCCACCCGGTCGCCGGGCACGAGGCCGAGGCGAACCAGTCCTGCCGCCACTCGCTCGGCGGCCTGATTCAGCTCTCGCCAGGACCAGCGAATGCCCTGCTGCCGCACGACCAATGCGTCGCGGTCGGGCCATTGCGCCGCCGCATCTTCGAGTACGGCGGCAACGGTCTTGTAGAGCAAAGGCTCATCGCCGGTCCCGCATACGTAGCTGAGTGCCATTCGTCATCTCCCCCCTGTCGAAGGCCGCGGCTGACTATACGCCACCGCACTGCGCCACCGCGTCACTGACTAAAGTGGGGACAAAGAACCCGCTGTGGCCTGATGCGGGCGTAAGGTACGGCTCTCAAGATCGTTTCGATGGGGATCCTTCGCAGCAGGGTGCGACGCGTCTTGATTCGCACAGACGACGGGCGTACGAAGGCGGCCGGGATCCGCAGCATTCCCGTCGAATCACGCTATCCGTTTGGGGAGACCGTCATGCGTGCCCATCTGCCTCGCTCTACGATCCGAATCGCCGCCGCTCATGTCCTCCTGGCCGCGAGCCTGAGTGCTCAGGCCCAGGTGCCCGTCCACAAGCACTACGAACAGACCGAATCGTTCGATACGCCTTCGGCAACCGGCGCCATCGCGCCGCGGTTGCAGAACGTTGGCACCCACCAGTTCTCCGCCGTGACGAGCTGCTCGCAGGCCGCGATGCCGTTCATCAACCAGGGGCTCAATCTCACCTACGGCTTCAATCATGCCGAGGCGGGCCGTGCGTTCGCGGAAGCCGCGCGCCTCGACCCGAACTGCGCCATGGCGTCGTGGGGCCAGGCGCTGGTCCTGGGCCCGAACATCAATGCGCCGATGGCGCCGGAAGAGGAACCGAAGGCGCTCGCGTTCATTCGCAAGGCGACCGCGCTGAAGCCAAAGGCTTCGCCGGTCGAGCGCGACTACATCGATGCCCTCGCCGCCCGCTACACAGGCAAGCCGGAAGATCGTCGTGCCGCCGACCAGGCATTCGCTGGCGCGATGCGCATGCTTCACCAGAAGTATCCGAAGGACCAGGACGCGGCGACGATCTACGCCGAGTCGCTGATGGACCTGCGCCCGTGGAACTACTGGACCCGCGACGGTCGTCCGTACGATGAAACTCCAGAGATCGTTGCAGCGATCGAAGGCGTGATCGCCGCGAATCCGGTGCATCCGGGCGCGCTGCACTACGCGATCCACCTGTGGGAAGGCAGCACGACGCCGGAACGCGCCGAGGGTGCAGCGGATCGACTCCTGCCACTCGCACCGGCCGCGGGCCATCTCGTCCATATGCCCGGCCATTTGTTCCAGCGCATCGGCCGCTATCAGGACGCGGTGAAGGCGAATCAGATGGCGATCCTCGCGGACGAGGACTACATCACTCAGTGCAAGGCGCAGGGCATTTATCCGCTCGCCTACTATCCGCACAACGTCCACTTCCTGTGGTTCGCGTCGACGATGAGCGGCCAGAGCAAGCTCGCGATCGACTCCGCGAAGAAGACCGCGTCGTCGGTTCCGGACGCAGCGGTGAAGGAAGTTCCGATCCTGCAGACGTTCAAGCTCGTCCCCGACTACGCGCTGGTTCGCTTCGGCAAGTGGGATGAGATCCTCGCGCTGCCGGCACCACCGGATGCGATGTTCGCGCAGGGTGTGCGTCACTACTCGCGCGGGATGGCCTTCACCCGCAAGCAGGACTATGCGGCTGCGAACAAGGAGCTGGCTGCACTGTCGAAAATCGCGGCCGATCCGCAGCTGATCGCAACGCCCTCCTCCATGTCGCTGAACCTTGCGGACTCCGTCCTGCGCATCGCCATCGAAGTGCTGAGCGGCGAGCTCGATGCGGCACAGAAGAAGTACGACAGCGCCGTCGCGCATCTCGATCGTGCCGTTCGTTACCACGACGCGCTGATCTACACCGAGCCGGATGACTGGCACTACCCGACTCGTCATTCACTCGGCGCAGTCCTGCTGGAAGCCGGCCGTCCCGCCGAAGCGGAAACAGTCTACTGGGAAGATCTGACCCGCAACCCGAAGAACGGCTGGGCCCTGTTCGGCCTGTCGCAGGCCTTGCGCGCGCAGAACAAGAACGACGAAGCCAAGGCAGTCGATGCCGAGTTCAAGAAGGCCTGGGCGAACTCCGACATCACTCTGACGGCGTCACGCTTCTGATGGCGAAGCACGTTCATGCGTTCCGGTCGGCCGCTGCAATCCTGCTGATTGCGGCGGCCGCCGCTCATGCCGACGGTCCGGGGGCCTATCGCTGGATCGACAAGCCGCCGCAGTCGGGAGCGCCAGAACTCTCTGCTATCGACGCCTACAACGCAGGCTACGCGGATATCCAGCGAGCCGATGCGCTGGACGCAGCTATCGCACAAACCACGGATCGTGGTGAGCAGAGAAAGATCGAGCGCGAAGCACAGTCCGCGTACAAGGCGGCCCTGAAACGTTTCAACGAAGCTACGCGCCAGGATCCTTTGATGCACGAGGCCCATACGTACATCGGCTACGCGAACCGAAAGCTGGGACGCTACGACGCATCGCTCAAAGCCTATGCCGAGGCCTTGCGCATCAACCCCGACTATCCGCATGCGATCGAGTACCAGGGCCAGGCGTACCTCGGCCTGAACCGTATCGACGACGCAAAGTTCAACTACTTGCGGCTGTACGCGATTGCCCCCAATCAGGCCGCCAAGCTCCTCGCGGCGATGCAGCGCTGGGCAATGGAGAACGAGTCCGACGCGAGGCATCAACAGACGGCGACCGATCTGAAAGCGTGGATCGCCACACGCCCGCCCGTCACGACAGATTCCGGCGCCGTCTCGAGCTGGTAGACCCGGAAGACGATTTCACACGCAGTTCACGCAGAGCACTTAGCGCGACACGAACTGCCCCTGCTGGCGATCCTTACGGACAGCGTCGCCACGGAACACCTGGCCGTTCATTGCGATATAAACGCCCGGCGCCAGCGTCTGCGTGGCGGCGAACGCCATGCCGAGATTGAAGGTCGCGTCGCTCTCCGCGAATCGGGCCGGTGCAAGCGCCCCTGTGAGGACGATCGTTTTGCCGGGAATCGTGGCGAGCACCGCCGCGGAGTCCGTCATGGTGTCCGTGCCGTGAGTGATCACGACCCGGTGCGAATCGATACCGGCAACCGTGGCCCTCAACTGCTCGCGATCGTCGTCCGTCAGCTCGAGACTGTCCTTGCGCAACAGCTCGACGACCTTGAACGGATGCGTTACCCGGGCCACCCGAAGCAGGCTCGCAACCATCGTCTCGCCGACCTGATAGGTGGAGAGCGAGTCGAAGTAGGCCTTGTCGATCGTGCCACCGGTGGTGACGATGGCGATGGGTTCGGGGGACATTGGAGGCTGGGTGACGGGTGACGGGTGACGGGGCGCGAGTTTACTGGACGCGTAGGGACGCCACTACCTTAGTCCAGCTTCATCACAGTGCAATCAGTAAGCAATGGGTCGGTGAAGCGGGCTATTTCGCCCACGCGCTTTTCGGGCACGAGGAACAAGCGGGCTGACAGCGCCTTCTTGAGTCGCACCGACAGCGCTGCGACGTCCCGGAGCAATCCGGCTACGGCCTCGACGGGCGTGTCACCAGGAATTGGAACGACATCCAGCCCGGTGCCGCAGACGCTCGAATACAGCAGCAGGTCGCGAATACCGAAACGTCCCTCTCCTGCCCGCTGCGCCAGCACCGGATCTTCCAGCACCGGAAGCATCAGGCCCGAATAGCCGCAAGTCTTCACGTCGAGCGACTTGATCGCCGCGGTGATGATCGAACAGGCCTCCAGCGTCGACGCCGTGCCGAAGGGCCCACCGATCAGTGCTTCGATTGCAGCGGCGATGCTTCGATCCTTCAGCGGCGCGGGTGAGCTGTCGATTCCCAGGTAGTCGCGTCCTTCGCGCTGCGCGAACTGCTGCGCCAGCGTCTCGATGGGACGCAGCGCCTTTGTCATCGTTTCGCGCAACACTCTTGTCGCATCGGCACTCTTCGCCTCGCGGAAGGCGTCCTCGACGATGGCAGCTGACTCGACACCGATCGCTATCGACTCCGCGCCGCGATGCCAAGCGACCGGAAAGAAAGGCGTGCCGGCAGGAATGTTCGCTGCCGCAGCGAAACGGAAGTTACCCAGCCCGTTCGGAATCGCGGTGGACAGCGTCACCATCGCCCGAGCTGCCGCCAGTGACGTCCGCGGATGAATCGATTCGGAGGCGATGTTCGCGGAGAAGCTGACGGAGCGCGTCCGGCGAACGAGCTCAGCGGCCCAGAACCCGAAAGCATCGTCAGCACGATCCGCGTCGATCACCGGCCCTACGCTCGCAATCACGCCGCTTTCGCTGACCAGCTGATCCAACTTCTCGAGCAGCGGCAATTGTCGGTCGCGCGCGGCCGCATCGAGCGAGGCGAGGAACGGGTTCGTCGCGACGCGCGTCGTCTGGACTTCGTAACCGGCTTCCTCGAAGTGCTTGCGACCTCGCTGAAGAACGGACACGGCGCGTTCGATCCGGTCGAGCTGCGATGCATTTTCCAGTTCGACGCCGGCCGTGATCGTCCGGATGCGTAGCGGTCTGTTCTGGCTCAAACGGGTAGTCCTCGATTCATTGGCCGCCACGGCTGCGGTTGCCAGAATCGGCAAGCCGAGGAGCAGGTGGCGGCGCGACAGCATGCGGTGTTACGGATGGACTCCCGCGTTCGCGGGAGTGACGGCGTGAAAGTTCACTCCCCCTTCCAGCCCGGACCTCGCACCACCTGACCCGGCGTGGCGCCAGTGTGTTGGCCGTCGCGCAGCACCTGAATGCCGTTCACGAACACATGAGCGACACCGGTCGAATACCGATGCGGATCGGCGAACGTCGAATGATCCGCGATCGTGGCCGGATCGAAGATGACGATGTCGGCGTAGCAGCCCTTCTCGAGACAACCCCGATCCTTCAGCTTGAAGTTGAGCGCCGGCAGATGCGTCATGCGGCGAATGGCATCGGGCAGCGTCGTCACCTTCTTCTCACGCACGTACAGCCCCAGGAACCGCGCGAAATTGCCGTAAGCGCGCGGATGCGAGTTGCTCTTGAGGAACACGCCCTCCGTCGCCGGTGCATCCGCGTCCGATCCGAGGCTGACCCACGGCTGCGACAATCCCAGCGTCACGTTCTCCTCCGACATGAGGAAATAGGCCGTAGAGACTCGCGTGCGGTCTTCGATCACGAGGTCGATCGCCGTCTCCTCCGCAGACTTGCCGCGCATGCGCGCCACCTCGGCCAGTGTCTTGCCGGTGAGCGGCTTGAGCTTGTCGTTCTTGAAGCCGATCAGCAGCACGCGATCGGGTGACCCCGCTGCGAGGAACAGGCTCTCCCAATCCTTGGCGGGCGTCTTCATCTCGCGAATGACGCGCTCCCGGATCGCGGGTTGCTGCAACCGATCGATCCACGCATCGAGCCCGCCCTCCTGCACCCACGGCGGCATCGCCGCGTCGAGTCCCGTGGCACCCGCCGGGTAGGCATACATGTTCGCAGCGATGCTCAGCCCCTGCTTGCGGGCCGCTTCGATCTTCGCGATCGCCTGCGACATCTTCGGCCAGTTCTTTTCGCCGGCGGCCTTGAGGTGATAGATCTCGCCGTGCACCTTGCCTTCGCGCGAAATCTGGATCAGCTCATCGAGCGCTTCGAGAAAACGATCGCCTTCGCTGCGCATGTGGGAGATGTATGCGCCATTGAATTCGCCTGCCGCGCTGGCGAGCGCGACGAGCTCATCCGTCTTCGCGTAAGCGGCCGGCGCATAGATCAGCGAACTGCCGACCCCGAGCGCACCGTCGCGCATCGCTTCGCGCACGAGCTCCTGCATCTGTTTGAGCTCGGCCGGCGAAGGGGGACGATCCGCGAAGCCGAGCACGTACTCACGCACCGTCGTAGCACCGATGAACGACGCGACGTTCGGCGACACACCGCGCTTCGTCAGCGTCGTCAGGAAATCATCGAGGGACTTCCAGGTGACGTCGTAGCGGATGTCGCCCTGCGTCTTGATCATTTCCTCGCGGATCACGTCGTTGACGGGACCATACGAATTGCCCTCGCCGAAGATCTCGAGCGTGACGCCCTGCTTGATGTCGCTCATCCCGCGACCGTCGTGCAACAGCGATTCGGGCGCCCACGACAGTACGTTGATGAAGCCCGGCGCGACCGCGAGCCCACGAGCGTCGACCTGCTTTTCGGCCTGGTAATCCTTCAGCGCACCGACCGCGACGACACGTCCACCGCGCACGGCCACATCGCCATGCACCGGAGCGTTTCCGTGTCCGTCGAACACGAGACCGTTGCGGATCAGCAGATCGACGGACTCGGCGCTCGTTGCGGGTCCGGCGACAAGGAGGCAGGCGACGCCGAGCACCGCGGCTCGCAGGCAGTTTGCGAGCGCTTCTCCGTCATTCCCGCGAAGGCGGGAATCCATCTGGCTGAGTGGAATGGACTCCCGCGTTCGCGGGAGTGACGAAATTGGGGTTTCGTTGAAGCGGCGCACGAACCTTCCTCCCGAAAACGAAGGAATGGACTCTAGCAGGTTGCCGGCGCAAAACGCCCCATCGGGGCGGCGGGTATCAGGAGGACTGGTGTTGCCGGAACAACTGTTCGAGCGTCCGCCCCAGCTCTTCCAGGGTGTCCGGCTTGAGAATCAGGTCGCGCACGCCGATCTTCTGCGCCGCTTCGCGATCCTGCGGACGCACGTAGCCCGAGGTCATGACGATCGGAATGTCGGCGCGAACGTCGAGCAGCGCCCGCGCCAGGTGAAAGCCCGACATTCCGGGCATCGCGACATCCGTGACGATGACATCGAAGCCTGCGGGGTTTTCCTGAAAGGCCTGCAGCGCCTGTCCTGGATCGTTGAAGCCGACGACCTCGTAGCCGAGACGCTGCAGGGTCCGCGTCAGCAGGTATACAAGTGCATCTTCGTCATCGACGTACATGACGCGCTGTCCGCGCCCTCGCTCGACGGTTGTCACCGGTGTTTCGACGCGGTCGACCGGTCGCGTCGATGCAGGCAGATACACGCTGAACATGCTGCCGCGATCGGGCTCGCTCTCGACGGTAATCGCGCCTTCGTGACTGCGCACGATGCCATGCACGACGCTCAATCCGAGGCCGGTCCCCTGCCCGACCGGCTTGGTCGTGAAGAAGGGATCGAAGATGCGATCGAGCGTTCCGCGGTCCATCCCGCAACCCGTATCGGCCACGCGAATGCGCGCATGAACACCCGGAGCGATGTCACCCGGGATATCGAGGCTGCCGTTGCCGGCGTGCACGCGATCGATCTCCACGGCAATCGTCCCGCCGTCATCGCCGATCGCGTGCGCCGAGTTGGTCACGAGATTCATGATGATCTGGTGGATCTGGGTCGAGTCCGCATTCACCGGCGGGGTGTCCGCGGAGAACCGCGACTGGATCTTGATCATCGCCGGGAGCGTTGCGCGCAGCAGCCGCAACGCTTCCTCGACCGTGGGCTTGAGCTCGATAATGGCGCGGCGCGGTTCGCTCTGGTGACTGAAGGCGAGTATCCGATGAACGAGGTCCGATGCCCGTGCACCCGCGGTCTCGATCTCCTCGATATTGCGTCGGGCGGGATGAGCCGCATTCAGCTCATCCATCGCGAGCCGGGCATTGCCCGCGATCGCGAGCAGCAGATTGTTGAAGTCATGCGCGATACCGCCGGCCAGCGTGCCGAGCGCTTCGATTTTCTGCGAGTTGCGCTGTGCTTCCTCGGCTCGCTTTCGCGCGGTGATGTCCATGCATGCGCCGGTCATGCGCGTGATCTGGCCTTGAGCATCGCGGTCGACGCGGCCCGTCGCCGCGACCCACTGCAGCTCACCATCGTGGCGCAGCGAGCGGTACTCGACGTTGATCGTGTCGATCTTGCCTTCGCGCACGGGGATCATCGACTTGAACACCAGGGCGCGATCTTCCGGCTGCACGAACTGCGCGGCGCCTTCGATACCGCCCTGCTCGATCTCTTCGCGCGTGCGATCGAAGAGCTTGAGCAGCACGTCGTCCCACCAGAGGCGACCGCTCACCGCATCCCAGATGTAAGTGCCGATGCCGCTCGCCATGACGGCGGCCTGCAAGCGCGCCTGTGACCGCCGCAGCTCTTCTTCGGCATGCTTGCGCTGCGTTACATCGATCATGAGGCCGTACCACAGCGTGCCGCCATCGGGCTCGCGCGTAGGAACTGCGTGCGCCTCGACCCAGATCTCGCCTTTCTCCGGATGACGCACGCGCCATTCGTTGCGCCACGGCACGAGCGTGCGCGCGGACTCGGCAATCGAACGATTGATCCGCGCCTGGTCGTCCGCGTGGATGCGATCCGAGTTTGGCGCGGCATCCGCCTGCAGCTCCTCCTCGGTCAGCCCGACCAGATCCTTGATGCCGACACTCGCCAATGGAAAGTGAGCCGAGCCATCGGGTCGCAGCCGGAACGAATAGATGGCGCCGGGCGCGCTGGCGACGAGCTTTGCAAAGCGATCGCGTTCCTCGATGAGCGCCATGCGATTCAGCCGCGCCTCGTGGATGTCGTTCATGATGCCGATCCAGCGCACGAGCGTGTGCTCGCGGTCGCGCACGGGCACGAGGGTCGCCTCGAACCAGTGGTAGTGACCTTCGTGATGACGCACCTGGAACTCGGTCTTCAGTGTCTGAACAGCAGCGACCGCGGCACTCCAGTCCCGCTCCAGCGCCGCGCGATGCTCTTCGTGGACATGCCGGAACCAGCCTCGACCGAGCTGCTCTTCCAGTGCCGCGCCGGTGAACGTGATCCACTGCGGACCGAAGTACTCCGCCGATCCGTCGGGATGACAGGTCCAGAGAATTTGCGGAAACGCCTGTGCGAGCTGACGAAAGCCGTAGCGGCTGTCGCGTTCGTTGGCTTCCAGGAGCTTGCGACGTGTGAGATCGGTCAGCGTGAGCAGCAACGCATTCGTTTGGCGGTAGCGAATGCGCGCAAACCGGATGCCCAGCGGGAATCGGGTGCCGTCGGGCCACACGCCGTGGAGCTCTCGCCGCTTCGAACCGGGAATACTGCTTGCGTCGATGAGATCGCGCACTGCGATGTCGGGAATGAAATCGGTGATGGGCCGATCACCGAGCGCCTCGCCGCGACGGCGAAACGTGCGCCGTGCTTTCGCGTTGCTCGCGAGCACCCGCCCTTCGGCATCGATGACGCACGCGGCGTGAGGCAACGAAGCCAACCTGACACGCAGAGGCGTATCGTCGACCGACCGGCCGGAAGACTTCACGGTGCCGTTGCCCACTGAGATGTTCTGGGGGACCTTGTTGGATTCGCTTCCGCTGTTGCCGAATCCTACTACCCATACCCAGCGCAGCGCGCCTCAGCACTTTCCGTGGCACAAAACTTTTCATCCGCATCCGGCGGCGTCATCGCCACCGGATGCGGGCCACACGTGCCCCTTCAGGCAAATGTTATGCCGCGGACTGGCTCAGCCGGCTTTCGATCAGGCCTGCAAGGTCCGCCTTGCGCGGCAGACCGACCTTCTGGCCCACGATCTGCCCCTTGTCGAAAAGGATGACAGTGGGCACGCCACGCACGCCAAACCGATGCGGCGTCCGGTTGTTCTGGTCGATGTCCACGGTCGCGATCGTGAGGCGATCGCCGTACTGCTCGGCCAGATCGTGGATCATCGGCTTCATCGCCTGGCACGGGCCGCACCAGTCGGCCTCGAACTTCACCAGCACCGGACCCTCGGCACCGAGCACCTGAGTGTCAAAACTGGCATCGGTGACGGGGATGATGTTCGGATGGCTCATTGCAAAGACTCCATGAATAGCCGTCGGACAGGGAAATCCTGGCCTGAGATCCGATCATCGGGGCGCCGGGGGCGATCACCAATCTCTGGTAACGATTCCGTCGATCGGGAAAAACAATTGGACGGCAAACCGACCCACCTGGCTGCCTGGCCAGCCCGCCACCTGGCCGGAGCAAAAACCGCCTGTTTTGGCTCATTCTGAAGCGCCGCCGGTGGGCCAGCCGCCAGTAGTCGGTTGGCCAATCCCAGTGGCTCTCCTGCCCCCTCTCCTGTGGCTCCTCCGGGTGATTCGACTCCAGGCGGTCATCCGCAGACTGCGCGCCCATCGAGACACTGTCTCAATAACCAGTTCGCAGGAGCCTTCCATGTTCAAGCGTCTTTCCATCCTTCTCGGCCTCACCGTCTGCGCCACCACCGCGCACGGTGCCGGCCTTCCCGTCCCCACGGTCGAGTACTCGGCCGACCGCGTCATCGAATCGAGCTCCGGCACGTTCGACGGCAAGGTGTATTCCGCGAAGGACAAGGAACGCATGGAAATGCACATGGGCGACATGAAGAGCGTGATGATCCTGCGCCGTGACAAGCAGCTCGGCTGGTCGCTCATGCCGATGCAGAAGATGTATCAGCAGATCGATTTCGCGAAGGCGGCCCAGCAATCCGGCGCGGCGCCGGACAGCGAAGTCGAGATCACCATCGTCGGCACCGAATCCGTCGAAGGCTTCGAAGCGACCAAGTACAAGATGCTCATGAAGGACGGCAGCGCCGGCGGCTTCGTCTGGATCACGCAGGAAGGCATTGCAGTGAAGATGGACATGCTGAGCAAATCCGGTCGCGAGAAGTCGCGCATCACGATGACGCTGAAGAACATCACGATCGGCACGCAGGATCCGCAGCTGTTCGAACTCCCCGCCGACTACTCCGCGATGCCGAGCTTCGGCTTCAACGGCGGCGGCAACAGCGGCGCTCAGAAGCCCGGCATGAAGGGCATGTTCAAGAATGCGCTCGGACTCGGCGGCAATTGATCGGACGCGAGATTCGTCACTCCCGCGAAAGCGGGGATGACGGAAGCGCGCCACTACCAGCACACCTCATCGAGAATCTCCATGAAATCACGCCTCCTCCTCTCCGCCGTCGCATTTGCCTGCTTTGCAGCGACGGGAACAGCACTCGCCGATTGCGCCGCCGACTCGACGGTCCAGCAGACCCAGCAGCGTTACGCGAAGGCTCAGCAGCTCGAAGCCGCGGGCAATCTGGAAGCCGCGTTCAACTCGTACGTTGCTGCACAGGACTACACCTGCGATCCGAATCCCGTCGAAGGCCCCGCTGCACGTCGCGCCGCCCCGCTCGCTTTGCAACTCGGCGGTGCTGCCGAGAAGAGCGGCAACTTCGAAAAGGCTTTCGATCTCTATGATCGCGGCGGTCAATACGCTGCAGCCGATCGCGCGCTCATGGCATGGGCTCGCGCCAATCCCGACAGCCCCGGCGTGTATGGCAAGGCGCGTGATGTGCTCGAAGACCGCGCCCTCGGCGCATTCGCCGCCAACAACAAGGCTCGCCTCGCGGTTACCGGTGCCTACACGCCCGATCCGCGCAATCTCACCGAAGTGCTGGCAATGCCGGCGAAGGGGTTCGAACGTGCATTGCAGAAGGAATCCACCGCATTCAACGAGGAATACCTGCGTGGGATCGTTCAGCGCGTTGCAACGCGCCCCGAAGATCCGACCGACTTCGCAGCAACCCAGGCATGGGTCAATGCCCAGCAGCCGTTCGTGCAGAAGTGGTCGAAGTTTCCTGGCGGCGATCCACTGAAAGCATCGCGCGACTCGCTCGGGCTCGCACGAACCTGGGGGCACGCCGCGGCCGATCAGGCGGAAGGCGCCAAGCTGCTCGCTCAACGCAATCAGCGCATCGAACAGCGGGTTGCAACGCTGACCAAGTCATACGCCGGCGCACCTGAACTGCTCGCGGCGGCGATCGACTACCAGGGCGATTTCCTGACCGAGGACCACACGGCAAAGGACAAGCGCATGGACACGATCCGGACGCAGGCCGGCCAGCTCGGCGACACCGCGAACAGCAAGCAGCGCTATGCACTCGCAGCCGAGTACTACAGCGTCGCGGGCCAGGATGAAAAGGCGCAGGCAGCGCGCGATGCAATGCAGAAGCTCGCGATGGCCAAGATGCAGCCGCAGATCGACCAGGCCCAGCAGCAGGCCGAACGCATCAAGCAGGAATACAGCGACCCCGCGAAGGTGCAGGCAATGAAGGATCAGGCCCTGGCGATGCAGAAACGACTGCAGGAACAGCAGAAGGCGAATGCGAAGACGAAGGCGAAGAAAGCGGACGACTTGGAGAGCGAGCTGGGGCTCTGAGAAAGAAGGCTGCTAGCCGGCTAGCCACTAGCAGGTAGCCAGAAAAGACAATCCAACCGGCCGTCATCCCCGCGAAAGCGGGGATCCATTCCGGCCACAAAACAAAAATCCGCCACGTCGCGAGATGTGGCGGATTTTTTATTGACGCATCGCCTGCGGCGATTACGTCCGGCTGAAGCCGGACCCACAGGAAGAACAGACCAGCAGCCCTCTCGCTCCGCTCTGGCTAGCAACTAGTGGCTAGCCGGCTGGCAGGCTTCTCTCACGCTACCTGCAACCTCCCAATCAACCTCACCCTCCGCTGCTGCAGCCTCAGCGACTCTTCAAGCCCCTGCAGCTTCTTGTGCGCTTCACTCTCATTCCACTGATGCAGCAGCTTCTGCTTCGTCGCTTCGATCTTTTCCTGCTGCAGCGCTGCCCAGTGACCGATCAGTTCGGCGAGGTGTGAGGCTTCCTGTTCGAGCTGTGCCTGCAGGCGCTTCAGGAGGCTAGGGTCGTCGCATTCGGCGAGACGCTCGCGGGCCCGCTCGATCTGGCGTTCCACCAGCGCCTTGCGGATCTGGAACTCCGGGACGCGACGCAAGCCGCTCGCGAGCCCCAGTGCGGCGCAGGTCCTGATGAGCCACTTGGTCGGATCGTACTGCCACCACCGCACGCCATTGCGATAATCCCACTGAAAGATGTGGTGGAAGTTGTGATAGCCCTCACCGTAGGTGAGGAACGCAAGCAGATCGTTATCGCGCGCGGTGTTCTCCGACGTGTAGGGCCGACGGCCCCAGTAGTGCGCGAGCGAGTTGATGAAGAACGTAACGTGGTGACTGACCACGAGTCGCAGCAGGCCCGGCAGGAGCAGGCTGCCCCAGATATCGCCGTGCCACCAGCCGAGCAGCAGCGGGATACCCAAGTTCATGCCGACCGCGAGCCACAGGTAGTAGCGGTGCTGGAACATGACGATCGGATTCGCTTCCAGGTCCTTCGCGTTCGCGATGTTGACCTTGCCGCTCGGATAGTCGCGCAGCATCCAGCCCATGTGGGCGAACCACAGGCCGCGATTGATCGAGTAAGGATCCTTGTCCACATCATCGACGTAGCGGTGATGCACGCGGTGCGACGATGCCCAGATGAGAATGCTGTTCTGGAGCGACATCGCACCGAGCAGCATGTAGACGATCTGCAGCGGCTTGGACGCCTCGTAGCTGCGGTGCGCCCACAGGCGGTGATAACCGCCCGTGATCGACAGACCGGTCAGGAAGCAGAGCACGACGAACCAGGTCCATTCGAACGCGTCGAAGCCGAACTTCCAGGCGTACCAGGGGAAGACGGTCAGCACCGGCACCGTCGTGATCAGGAACATGAACACGGCAGGCCAGTTGAGGGGGATTCGGGCGCGGGCCTCGGACATCGATATCTCCGCCGATTCAGTCATTTGCGTTGGAAAGACCATCCTAGCATGGCCCCCGGACCCTGACGAAAGTCAGGGGCGCCGGCCTACGCCTCGCAGTGCCGGCGGCGGACAGGGCTCTTTAGCCTATCGTCTTCGACTGACCGGAGCCGAGCATGTCCAGCACCCCGTTCGATGCCACACCGATGGCGGCAGACCGCCATGCGGCGAGCGCCGTGGTCCACGCGCGCACCCGCCTGCAATCCATCGATGTCGTCCGGGGCCTCGTCATGGTGCTCATGACGCTCGACCACGTCCGGCACTACTTCACGGATGCCCGTTTCGACCCCCTCGATCCGGCGCTGACTAATGGAGCCCTCTATGTGACACGCTGGGTGACCCACCTGTGCGCGCCTACGTTCGTTTTCCTGGCGGGCGTCAGTGCTTTCCTGATGGCGCAGCGGATGACCCCGCAGGAGCTCAGCAGGTTTCTGCTGACTCGTGGACTGTGGCTGGTGTTCCTGGAGTTCACGATCGTGAACCTGTCGTTCACCTTCGACCTGGGCTACGCCAATGGGATCTTCTTCCAGGTGATGTGGGCCATCGGCGCCTCGATGGTAGCGCTGGCGGCGCTGATTCGCCTGCCGGTCACCGCGATCCTCGCGATTGGCGTCGCCATCGTCGCGGGACACAACCTTCTGGATGGCATCGCGCCGTCGCAGTTCGGGACCCTCGCTCCGCTCTGGAACCTCCTGCATGCCGCGGGACCCGTGCCCTTCGGCTTCGTCGCATATCCCGTGCTTCCCTGGATCGGCGTGATGGCACTCGGCTATGTCGCGGGCGCGGTCTATCGGCGTGACGCCGCGACGCGCCAGCAAATGCTCATCGCCGGCGGCTGCACGGCGCTGATCCTGTTCATTGCCCTGCGCCTGCTGAATGGGTACGGCGACCTCGATGCATGGTCCGTCCAGCCCACGTTCGCGCAGACGCTCTACTCGTTCTTCGACGTCGAGAAATATCCGCCGTCGCTGCTCTACATACTCGCGACACTCGGAATCGCCTCGCTGCTCCTCGCTGCCGCCGAGCGCATCGAACAGGGTCCCGCTGGCGGTGCGCTGCAGGTATTGCGCACCTACGGCCGCGTACCTCTGTTCTTCTATGTGCTGCACATCGTCCTGGCGCATCTCTCGGCGGCGGTCATCGGCCTCGTGAGCGGCTTCGGCACCGAGGGCCTCTTCGTCCACTCGATCTTCTCTCTGCCGGAGGACTGGGGATTCAGCCTGCCGATGGTCTACGTCGCCTGGCTCGCCGTGATGATCGTCAGCTACCCGCTCTGCCGGTGGTTCTGCGATCTGAAACAGCGTCGCAACGACTGGTGGTTGTCATACCTGTGAGCACCACCGGCACGACCAGAGCGGAATCCGCGCCACGCTTGACGATGAGCGCGCCAGGCCGAATGCTTGCCGAACGTTGCCCCGATGGGTCCGCCACGATGATGCACATCCCCGAGCGTCGCAAGATCCGGTCCAGCGACGCCGTCGAAGCGTTCGGCCGCATCCTCGAAGACATAGCGCATCAGCTTGCGTTGCGGCCGTTGCTCACCAGCATCGCGCGTCATGCGTGCGATCTGCTGCGGGCGGATGATGGCGCGATCGGTCTCTACCAGCCCACCCGCAACGTCATCCGCGTCGAAGCCATCCACCGCCTGCCCCAGTTCGAGTTGAACGCCGAGTTCGCATCGGGACTCGGGCTCATGGGACGCATCATGCAGACGCGAGCGCCCGTGGTGCTCGATCGCTACGGCGATCTCGAAGGCATGTCGTTGCCGGAACTCGCCGAGAACGCGGTGATCGGCGTACCCATCCTCGAAGCCAACGGTCAGCTCATCGGCGCATTCGGTATCGGTGCCCGCCCGCCTCGCCGCTTCGAAGCGAGCGATCTCACCATGCTGCAGTTGTTCGCACGCCATGCATCGATCGCGATCCAGAACGCGGTGCGTTATGAACGCGAGCAGCGCCGCAGCGAACGCATGGTCCTGATCGCCCAGGTATCGCGACTCGTGTCGTCGGAGCTCGAGCCGGATGAACTGGTCGCGACGACGGCGGACATCATCCACTCCGTGCTCGGCTATCCGAACGTCGTGATCCCGCTGATCCAGAGCGACGATGACGGCGATCACCTCCTGTTCCGCTCGCATGCTGGCGCCTACGCGCAGATCTTCAGCAACCCTTACCGGATGCCCGCACATCACGGGATCATCGGCGCGGCGGTCACATCGCGCACCTCGCAGATGGTCAACGACGTTGCGAGTGATCCACGCTATGTCCCTCCGCCGCTGCCTATCGACGTGACCGCGGAACTCGCCGTCCCGATCGTGCACGGCGAAGAGGTCTACGGCTGCGTGAACATCGAAGGCAAGGAGCCGTTCGATGCGGATGACATGCACAGTATCGAGATCATCGCGGATCACCTCGCGGTGGCCATCAAGAACAACCGCCTCTGGAACGAAGCGCGACAGGCAGCAGTCATGCGCGAGCGGCAGCGCCTTGCCCGCGACTTGCACGACTCCGTCAGCCAGGCGTTGTCGTCGATCAGCATGACTGCACAATCACTGGTCTCCGCTTATCAACGTGATCCGGCGGAAGGTGAACGTCGCGCGCATCGCCTCGAGGAGCTCTCCAGGCTGGCGTTCGCAGAAATGCGGGCGCTGTTGCGTGAGCTGCGCCCCGCGACTCACATGGCAGGTGTCGCACCTGTAAAAGCCGGCGTCGACGACGTGAAGGCCATGGGCCTGCAGGTGGCGCTGCGCAAGCTGGCCTCGATTCTCGCCCCCGAGACACCGAGCATCCGGCTGGATTTCAACGACTACGAATCGCAGCCGCAGCACATCGAGGAAGAGCTCTATCTCGTCTGCCGCGAAGCGCTGTCGAACGCGATCCGCCATTCGAAAGCCCGCATCGTGCGCGTACGGGCCAGCCGCAATCTCGACCGGGTCAACATCGTCGTGTCCGACGACGGCGTCGGTTTCGATCCCGCGGACCAGGCAGCCGTGGCCGAAGCTTGCGGAGCCGACCACGGGATCGGCCTGCAGACGATGAGTGAACGTGCCCGAGCCCTGGGCGGTACCTGCCACGTCGCGAGCCGCGTCGGGCTCGGAACCGCTGTCGATATTTCCGTGCCTTATCATCCCTTCTCGCCGGGTGAACCATGAACCAGCCCACCACTCCCATAAAGCTCATGCTCGTCGACGACCACGCCATCGTTCGGGAAGGCCTGCGCGCCCTGCTGAGCGACGTCGATGAATTCGTCATCGCCGGCGAAGCGTCGAACGGCGATGAGGCCTGCCGGATCGCGCCGCAGCTGCTGCCGGACCTGGTGCTGATCGACCTGAAGATGCCGGGCATGCACGCACCGGATGCGATCCGCATGCTGCGGGCAGTCGTACCGAACGTGAAGGTACTCGCGCTGACGAGCTATGCCGAAGACGATCAGGTCCGCGACGTCATGAAGGCCGGCGCGATGGGTTACGTCCTCAAGGAAGTCAGCAAGGCCGACTTCCTCGAAGCGCTGCGCACGGTGTCCGAAGGACATCCATGGCTGCATCCGCAGGCGCAGCGATCGCTCATGGAACAATTGCGCAGCGGCAAGCCCGCTGATCCGCTCGCGACGCTCACGTATCGCGAGCGCAGCGTGCTGGAACTCATCGCACGCGGCAAGAGCAATCGCCAGATTGCCGGCGACCTCAACCTGACCGAGGGCACAGTGAAGGGATATGTGAGTATCATCCTCGCGAAACTGAAACTGGAGGATCGTACGCAGGCTGCTCTGTTCGCCGCGGAGCGCGGCATGGGCCGCCCCAAACGCGACACGTCGGCCCGCTGACATTGATCATGACCCGAGCGCTCATCCTCATCGACATGCAACGCGGGATCGCGGATCCCGCCCTCGGACGCCGGAACAACCCGGAAGCAGAAGACAACATCGCCAGGCTGCTGTTTGCGTGGCGTGATGCGCGCCGACCGGTCGTCCACGTGCGCCACATCTCCCGCTCTCCCCGTTCCGTGTTCTGGCCGGGCCAGGAAGGCGCTGAATTCCAGGATCGCTTCCAGCCGCGCGCCGACGAACACGTCGTCGAAAAGAACGTGCCGGATGCGTTCATCAATACTGCGCTCGAACGCTGGCTGCTCGTGCGCGACATCCGCAAGGTCGCCATCGTCGGCGTCATCACGAACAACTCCGTCGAAGCGACTGCGCGCACCTCGGGTAACCTGGGCTTCGACACGATTGTCGTGTCCGATGCGACCTATACATTCGACAAAGCCGACTTCAACGGAACTCTGCGCACAGCCGGCGAAGTCCACGCCATGTCGCTTGCGAATCTTCACGACGAATACGCAAAGGTCGTAACGACGATCGAGCTGCTGCGCGGCAATTGACGCGCGGGCTCGCTGCACCGCATCGACCGGGCAATCCCTGAAGCCCGTATGCATCGAGATGCTGGCGGTTCCCGCGCGTCGGCCTCGTGTACTATCTGCGCCAGTCCAGCAGCCGCCTGAAACGAATCAGGCGCAACGACAAAGGCGCTTCCAATGACGTACGCCGCTATTACAGGCTGGGGCAAGTGCATGCCGCCGGCCATTCTCGACAACGCAGGGCTTGCGACGTTTCTCGACACCACGGACGACTGGATCACGAGCCGCACCGGCATCAGGGAACGGCGAATTTCGCACGTGCCGATGACCGTGCTGTCGCATATCGCAGCGGCACGCGCCCTCGCCTGCGCCGGCCTCGATCCGGCGGACGTCGATCTCATCGTGCTCGGCACTGTGTCCGCGGACGAGCATGTGCCGAATACGGCATCCGCGGTTCAGATCCTGCTCGGCGCGAACAACGCCGCGGCGATGGACATCAACACGGCCTGCACGAGCTTTCTGTATGGCCTGACCAGCGCTTCCGCCATGGTACGCACGGGCGTCGTACGCAACGCGGTAGTGATCGGTGTCGAAGGCATCAGCCCCTACATGGACTGGAGCAATCGCAACGTCGCCGTGTTATTCGGCGACGGCGCCGCGGCGGTGGTCATCCAGGCCTCGGACAAGCCCGAGGGCGTCATCGCGGAGAAGCTCGGCTGCTACGCCGATGCGCGACACACCCTCCGCGTCCGCGGCATGGGCGCTGCCTGGTGCAACCACGATCTGCAGCTCGGCGATACGCGCTGGGACTTCGACGGCCAGGAAATCTTCAAGCGCGCCGTGGTCGGTATGAGCGACGCCTCGGAGAGCGCTCTGCAACGCGCCGGCGTCGAAACTTCACAAGTCGACCTGGTCATTCCGCATCAAGCGAACCTGCGCATCATCGAAGCAGTCGCAAAGCGTGCCGGCCTCCCGATGGACCGCGTGTTCGTCACGGTGCAGCGCTACGGAAACATGTCATCGGCCACCGTACCGGTGGCACTCGTCGAAGCCATCGAAGAAGGCCGCGTGAAGCCCGGATCGCTGCTGCTCACACCCGCATTCGGCGCAGGCCTGACGTGGTGCGCACACGTGATCCGCTGGGGCGATCGCGTCACCCCGCTCGGCACGAGTGATCTCGAACTACCGCCGTGCGACGTCACGGGAGTGGAGCTGGTTCAGGACATCATCCGGCGGAAAGGGAAAACGGCGGAAGGGTTTGAGGTGAAGCTGGCGGCGAAATGACGGGAGAGCGAAGCGTCCCGTCATCCCCGCGAAAGCGGGGATGACGAGCTGGCCCACTTCTGGCTAGCCGGCTCATCTCAGCACCCTCGTCAAAAACGGCAACGACCCTTCCATCCTGTAATCCACATCGGAGTGGTTGTCGTCGAACTCCTCGTACGTGTGCCTGATGCCCGCCACGGCAAGACGCTTCGACAGGATCCGGCAGCCGTAATGGATGTGGAACTGGTCGCGATAGCCGCAATCGATGTAGATCCCGCGCAGTTTCTTCAGGTTGCCGCGGTACTTTTTCACCAGATTCACCGGATCGTGGCGTTGCCACGCTTCCCAGCGCTTCGGAATCCGTTCTCCGGTTTCGAGATTGAACGGCAGGCGGAATCCGTTCGGCGCGCGTCGATCGGGATCGTAGCTCGCCGCCATGCAGAGATTCATGAGGCAGTGCACGTCCGACTGCGTGAGCTTGCGCTTCTTCCACACGACCTCGAGGAATTTCCGGACGCGACCGTCGTCGAGGCCGCGATCGGCGCCCTTCTCTGCTTTGTGCACGTTCAACGGACCGACCGGTCGCGGCACGGGCCGATGCTTTGCGAGCTCGTTCAGCGTGTTCGGCCAGTCGTGCCAGTAAACGAAATCGAAGTAGGCATCGCCCGAGTGATTCGCGATGGCGCCCCAGGTCGATGCGTATTTCATTCCGTGAATGATCGCGCCGTAGCCGCCGGAGGATTTCCCGAAGCAGCCGCGGTGTTCGCGTGATGCCAGTGTGCGGAATTCGCGGTCGACGACTGGGACGATCTCTTTCGTCAGGTAGTCCGCGTAGGCGCCGATCGCCGACGAATTGATGTACTGATTCCCACCCAGGGCGGTGAAGCAATCCGGAAACACGAGGATCGCCGGCGCCATTCTTTCCTCGTGGACGAGGCGAGCCGCGCGCTCCGGGATGTTCTCGCTGAAGTTCTTCCAGCCGATATGCCCCAGACCCGAGCCCGTATATCCCGCCATATCCACCAGCACGGGGTAACGCTTGCCTCGGCCCTGCATCGCGCCTTCGTCATAGCCGGGCGGCAGCCAGACGGCCAGATTCCGCACGCTCGGATCGCCGAGAGGGTTGTCGCGCAGCACCCTCGAGTGATGCTCGAGCATCACCAGCGTGCCGGTATTCCACTTCGGGCGCTTCAGGGCCATACAATAGTCCCTCGATCCTGATTGCAGTCTACGCGAACCCGCGCCCTGAATGAGCCTGAGAGACATCACCGTCGGACCGGATACGCCGCAGTGGCACGAAGCGTACTTGCGCTACGCGCCGCGCGTCTTTCCGTCGATCAGTTTTCGCGACTGGTACGCCCTGGGCGGCTGGGATGCGGGCTATCGCACGTTCGCCATCGCTGATGGCGACGAGATCGTCGCCAACGCGTCCTTGCAACGCCTGACCGTCCTGTTGAGCGGCCACGAGCTCACCGGATGGCAGCTCGGCGCAGTCGGCGTCCTTCCTGAATTCCGTGGCCGGGGTCTCCAGCACCGCATCATGGAGCGGCTGATGCAGATTCCCGGAAAGGACGATCTCGTCTATCTCTTCGCCAACGACACGGTGCTCGAGTTCTACCCACGCTTCGGTTTCGAACGCGCAGTCGAACATCTGTATGGCGTCGATATCGACTTCGAGCCCGCCGCGAACGAGCGCTTGAGAAAACTTTCGCGCACGTCCGCCGCCGATCGGCAGCACGTGAAAAGAATCGCCGCGACTGCGCTGCCCGTGACTCGCGAGTTCGGCGCCCGCGACTACGGCGGCGTGCTGCTCTGGTACTGGACGAACTTCTACCAGGAATGTTTCTACTATGACGAGCAGAGCGATGTCGTGATCGTTGCCGCTCAGCACGAAGACCGCCTCGAGATCTGCGATGTCGTCGCGGACCACCTGGTCGATCTGTCGGGCTACCTGCCGCGTATCGCCGAACGATCCGTGCGCAGCGTCGAGTTCGGATTCACGCCCGAGATCATATGGCCAACCGCGCGCGTGATTCGCGAGTACGCCGAGTCGCCGCTCTTCTTGCTTCGCGGCACCGCGCTGCCGAAGCTTCCCTTCAAATATCCGGTGCTCGCACAAACGTGACAGCCGATCCTGCCCTGGAAACACTGCTGCTGCCGTTTCGGCAGGGCTTGCTGCAATGGCCCGGCGACGGTGTTCTGTTCCTGCGCGCACGGGATGGAGCACCTCTTCATGAGCTGCCGCTGCCCGGCCTCGTCTGCGAACAGACGTTCAAACCCGATGCCGATGCATTGAGCGCGGCGGGCTTGTCATTGAACATCGACGGCTCGCGCAAATATCCACTCGTGATGGTCCTGCCGCCGCGGCAGCGGGATGAAGCGCGTGCACTCCTCGCTCGAGCCGTATCGCTTGTCGCACCCGGCGGACGCGTGCTTGCGAGTCAGGGCAACAACGAGGGCGCGCGATCAAGCGAAAAGGATCTCGAATCGATCGCCGGGACGCTGCATACGATGAACAAGAATCGCTGCCGGGCGTTCTGGACCGAACCACTCCCAGGCCTGACTGATCCGCGGCTGGCAACGGAATGGCTCGCGCTGGACGCCGTACGCAGGATCGAAGACGAACGCTTCGTGAGCCGCCCCGGCGTATTCGCGTGGGACCGAATCGATACTGCTTCCGCGTTGCTCGCAAGGCATCTTCCCGAACGCCTCGCCGGTGATGTCGCCGACCTCGGTGCGGGATTCGGCTATCTCTCCGTCGAACTGCTGACGCGCTGCAAAGGAATACGCAACCTGCACCTCTACGAAGCCGAAGCGAGAGCACTCGACCTGGCGCGACTCAATCTCGCGTCGTTCGAAAAGCAGATTCCCATCGAGTATCACTGGCACGACGTGACGCGCGGCCTGCCGCGATCGTACGATGCGATCGTCACGAATCCTCCTTTCCACACCGGCGGCGGCCGCGAGCAACCGGATATCGGCCGGCGATTCATCGCAGTGGCCGCCGAATCGCTGACGGTTCACGGCGAGCTCTGGCTCGTCGCGAACCGGCACCTGCCCTACGAAGCGACGCTGCAGGGCCGCTTCTCACGAATCCGCACCGTCGCGCAGGAAGCCGGCTTCAAGATCATTCACGCCAACCGCTGAAACCCCAGATGAAACTCCTCAAGCTCGTCGCGAATCTCGGCTACGGCAGTCGCAAGGAAGTCACTGCGATGGTTCGCGACGGCCGCATCACCGATCCCCAGGGAGAAGTTCTCTACACGGATGATGAAGTCGATCACTCGCTGATCCGCGTCGATGGCGAACCACTCGATCCCCCCACCGGCGTGCTGCTGATGCTGAACAAACCGGTCGGCTACACGTGCTCGATGAAAGATCCCGGCCAGGTCGTGTACGACCTGCTGCCGGACCGCTTTCGCCTTCGTTCGCCGACCCTATCGACCGTCGGACGACTCGATCGCGAGACGACCGGCCTGTTGCTCATGACGGACGACGGTCAGTTGCTGCATCGGATCGTGCATCCCAAATCCGGAATCTCCAAAATCTACGAAGCAACGCTTGCCCGCGATCTGACCGGCAACGAGGTCAAGGTCTTCGCAAGCGGCAAGCTCATGCTGGAGTCCGAGCGCACGCCGCTTGCGCCAGCTCATCTCGAAGTCGTCGGCCCTCGCCACGCGCGGCTCACACTGACCGAGGGTCGCTATCACCAGGCGCGCCGCATGTTCGCCGCCGTCGGCAATCATGTGGAGAAACTCCACCGCAGCCGCGTGGGTGGACTGGAGCTGAGCGATCTGCCCGAGGGCCAATGGCGCGCCCTTCAGAGCCACGAAATCGACCTGCTCTTCGGCCGCACCTGACGAAAGTCAGACCGACGTTCGCGCTTTGGATCGATTCGCGCGCCGGCGCGAATCCGCACCATGCCTGCTTTTCAATGGGCGGAGATGGGCGGGCGGCAATGAGCGTGGAGTGGATCGATTCGGGACGGCATCCCTACGAAAGGGCTGTC
This sequence comes from Povalibacter uvarum, assembly GCF_014202975.1. GTDB lineage: Bacteria > Pseudomonadota > Gammaproteobacteria > Steroidobacterales > Steroidobacteraceae > Steroidobacter > Steroidobacter uvarum. The sequence goes on along the minus strand of NZ_JACHHZ010000003.1, from coordinate 819,965 downwards.
GTCATCGGTGGCGGTATCGCCGGAATGCTGACGGCGAGAGTGCTCGCGGATTATTTCCGTGAAGTCACCGTCATCGAACGGGACTGGCGCACGGCCCAGCCCGCTTTCCGCCGTGGCGCCCCGCAGGGCCAGCACGCCCACCTGCTGCTCGACACTGGCGCCCGCATCCTCGAACGCTACTTCCCAGGCATTCGAGCCTCGTTGCTGCAGGCGGGCGCAACGAACCTCAACGCCGGCCTCGACATCCGCCACATTGCCGACGGCATTCGTCGACCCGAATACGCCAGCGAGTTCTCGGCACTGGCGATCAGCCGTCCCGTGCTCGAATGGCATCTCGCGGAACGACTGCGGCAGCTGCCGAACATCGACATCGTCCAAGGCAGCGCCGTACGCAAGCTCGATTACACAGAGGACCGGATCTCCGGCGTTCATCTCACCCCCGGGCCGTCGCGATTCGATCGCCAGTATCTGTCCGCGAATCTGGTCGTCGACGCATCGGGCCGCGGCACGACCACGCCAGCCACATTGCTCGACTGCGGCTTCGAACGGCCGCGCGAGTCCGTGCTGAGCCAGGACACGATCTACGTTTCGCGCATCTTCCGTATTCCGTCGGGACAGCGTCGATGGAAAGCCCTGCTCGCGCAGTCGGGCGAACGCGGCGCCTCCGTCGTGCCGATGGATCGGGATCACTGGCTCGTCACATTGCAGGGGCCGAAGGGAGAGCATCCGCCGCTCGACGATTCGGGCTTCATGCAATTCGCCCAAGACCTCCCCGTTCCGGAGCTCCATCAGGCGCTCAATGAATCCGAAGCGATCACGGACGCGTCCGCGATGCGCACGATGACGCACGTCCGCAGGCACTACGAAGACCTCAGACGCTTCCCGGAAGGCCTCCTGGTGCTCGGAGATGCATTGTGCGACCTGCCGCCGTCGCAGCACCGGGGCATGACGATTGCGATCCTCCAGGCGCAGATGTTGCAGGATTGCCTGGAGCAGCGAACGCTGCGTCGCCAGCCGATCGGCCAGCTATGGCGTGATTTCTTCCGTCACTGCAGCACGACGATCGACACGTGCTGGCAGCTCGCGACATTGCAGAACGACGCCAGGGAAGCGCATCGCAGCGACCTTCGCTGGCGCTTCATGCATCGCTACCTGCGCGAGATTCAGACCGCGGTGGGACGTGATGTCAGAGTCGCGGAGCACTGGGTGGCGACGATCCACCGCATCGAGCCGCTGCGGACGCTGCTTTCGGCGAGAGTGATCGGGTCGCTGATATCGGGCAGCCCGTCGAATGCTGTTCCGGTTGCGTATGAGATCGAAGATAAGGATACGACGTTGATTCGCGCCCAGCGGACGGGGTGGACGCGCTGACGGGCGGAGCTCGTCATCCCCGCGAAAGCGGGGATCCATCTTGGTCGTCTCGTCGGATGGATTCCCGCTTTCGCGGGAATGACCAGCTGGCTCAGTCGTGCAGCCGTCCATGCTCCGGCACGATCGGTGCGCCCGTTGCCGGTAAGTCTTCGTGAGCAGGTGATTTGCGGTTCCACCAGGCACTCAGCCGTCGCGTGAAACCGAAGATATAGGTGTACAGCACCGGCACGATCAGCAGCGTCAGGACGGACGACGTGATCACGCCACCGATCACCGCGCGGCCCATCGGCGCCTGGATTTCGCCGCCTTCGCCGACACCGATCGCCATCGGCATCATGCCGAAGATCATTGCTGCCGTCGTCATCAGGATCGGACGCAGACGCACCTGCCCCGCCTCGAGAATCGCGTCGCGGACGTTCTTGCCCTCGCGGATCGCCTGGTTGGTGAAGTCCACGAGCAGAATCGCGTTCTTGGTCACCAGACCCATCAGCATGATGAAGCCGATGATCGAGAAGATGTTCAGCGTCGATCCAGTGAACAGCAGCGCGAGCAGCACACCGATCAGCGACAGCGGCAGCGATGCCATGATCGCGATCGGCTGGAGGAAGCTGCCGAACTGCGACGCGAGCACGAGATAGATGAAGATCACGGCGAGGCCCAGCGCGGCCAGCGCGGCACCAAAGGTCTCGTTCATTTCCTGCTGGCCGCCGCCGACGTCGAAGCGATAGCCCTGCGGCAGCTTCGTCTCCTTGACGATCTTTTCCGCATCGGAACCGACGTCACCCGACGGGCGGCCATCGGCGTTGGCGTAGATCGAGATGCGACGCTGCAGGTTCAGGCGCTTGATCTGCTGCGGGCTGCCCGTCTCGACGAAGTCGGCGACCTGACGCAGGGGCACCAGGGTTGGATTGCCGTCAGCGTCGACGCGCGTGCTGCTGACGTAGAGATCGCCCAGGTCGGAGCTGATTTCGCGCTGCTTCTTCGGCAACTGCACGATCACGTCGTAGTCCTGGCCGTCCGGGCCGAGCCACGTGCTGATCTGATCGCCCGCGATGAGCGGGCGCAGCGCAGTGCCGATACGGGCGTTCGTCAGGCCCAGGTCGCTGGCCAGCTCGTTGTTGATGCGAACGGCGATCGTCGGATTCGCGCCCTTCTCGCTGCTTTCGAGGTCGGCGATGCCCGGGATCTTCGCGAGCTTCTCCATCAGGTCTTCCGTCAGCTCAGTGAGCTTCGCGGTATCGGGACCGAGAATCGAGATGAACACCGGCTGGTTGTTGCCCTGGATCTTGAGCTCGAGCCCGGCCATGCGCGAGAGACGATCGCGAACCGTCTTTTCGATCTCCTTCTGCGACGGACGCGGTCCGTCCTTCTTGGGATCGGTGAGGCGCAGCATGATGCGTGCGTAGTTCTTGCCTTCGTCCGTGCCGATCATCGCGACGACATGGCGCACGCCTTCGATCTTCTGCAGCACTTCCTCGACGTCGCGAATCTTCGCGTCGGTGTACTGCAGGCTCGAACCGAGCGGCGTGTTGACGCGCATCGAGACCATGCCGTTGTCCGTTTCCGGCATGAATTCCGTACCGACCATCGGCACGACGAGGAAGCTGCCGAAGAACGTAAAGACCGCCAGCAGCACCATGAGCGCACGGGGACTGACCCCCGCCCAGCGCGGCAGCCGTGCGTCTTCGCCGTACAGCCTGCGTGCGCGGCCAGCGAGCCCCGGGATACCGTAGCGACGGTCACTCAACGCCCACCGCAGCAACTTGTCGTAGACGCGATGTGCGTATTCCACCAGCGATTCGACCTTCTCCATCACGCGACCGAGCCACGGCGCATAGCGGAAGCGACCTTCCTTCGGATCCGCCCAGTAGGCGGACAGCATCGGGTCGAGCGTGAAGCTCACGAACAGCGAGACGAGCACTGCGATAGCGACGGTGAGGCCGAACTGCAGGAAGAACCGGCCGATGACGCCGCCCATGAAGGCGACGGGGATGAACACTGCGAGGATCGCGAACGTCGTGGCCGTGACCGCGAGGCCGATTTCCTTGGTCGCTTCGAACGACGCGGTGCGGTGGTCCTTGCCCATGTCCGCATGCCGGACGATGTTCTCGCGAACCACGATGGCGTCGTCGATCAACAGGCCGATGCACAGCGACAGCGCCATCAGCGACATGAAGTTCAGCGAGAAGCCGAACGCGTGCAGCGCGATGAACGTCGCGATCACGGAGATCGGCAGCGTGAGACCGGTGATGATGGTCGAGCGCCAGGAATGCAGGAAGAGGAACACGATGGCGATCGTGAGCAGCGCGCCTTCGAGGATCGTGGTCTTCACGCGGTCCAGCGAGCCCTTGATGAATTCGGCGTCCGACCACAGCGTGTCGATCTTGACGTCTTCAGGCAGCCGGCTCTTGAGATCGGCAACGGCTTCGTTGATGCCCTCGCCGACCTGGACGATGTTCGCCTGCTGCACCTTATAGATGTACAGCGACACCGAGCGGCGTCCATCGACGCGCGAGATCGACATCTCTTCGGCTTCGCCGTCGACGACCTGCGCGACCTGATGCAGGTACACCGGAGCGCCGCCCTGGTTGGCGACGATGATGCGCTCGAACCCGGCCGGGTTCTTGATCTTGCCTTCGACGCGAACCAGCTGTTCCTGCGAACCATTGGAGATCGCGCCCGCCGGGAGGTCCTGATTGGCGGCCTGGATTGCCGCGATCACCTGGTCGACGCCGACCCGGTAGCTCTGCATCTGCTCCGGGTGCAGGAAGATCTGCACCTGGCGCTCGATCGAACCGCCGACGGTGATGTTGCCGACGCCGTACGAGTTCTGCAGGCGCTTGACGATCTGCTGCTCGACCATCGTCGAGACTTCGCGCAGGCTGCGGGTCGTCGAGTAGACGACCAGGCTGGCCACCGGCTGCACGGAGTTGTCGTTCGTCGCCCGACCGACCTGCGGCTCGCGAACTTCGCGCGGCATGCCGGAGCGGACCTGCGCCACCTTGTCGCGCACTTCCTGCGTCGACTCGGCGATATCCACGTCGAGCCGGAAATCGATCTGGAAGAACGCCATGCCTTCGCGCGCCGTGGCGTAGATGTTCTTCACGCCATTGATCGAGTTGACGACGTTCTCGATCGGCTTGATGACGTCGTTCTCGATCGCTTCGGGCGATGCTCCCGGGTACGAGACGTTGATGTAGACCTGAGGAATCGCGACGTCCGGCATCTGCTCGACGGGCAGCAGGCGGTACGAGAACACGCCGAGCACGACGATCGCGAGCATGACCATGGTCGCGAAGACGGGCTGGTTGATACTGACGCGTGTGATGAGCATGACGGCTTACGTTTCGAAAAGGTGAGAGCGCAATGAGGCAGCGGCGATCAGCCGCCGCTCCCCTTCTCTCCGCGGACGAACGCTTCGGAGCCCGGCTTGGAGTCGCCGATGTCCGCCACGATGACACGCTCGCCGGCGGCAAGTCCTTCGCGAACCTCGACGAATTCCTGACCCTTGATCTTCGGGCCGAGCGTCACGGGCTTGCGCACGATCTTGCCGCTCTCGAGCGTGTAGACGAACGCCGCACCGGCTTCATCGCGCGCCGCCATTTGCGGGATCGACAGCGACGGCTCGGTCGAATCGAGCGACAGCTCACCCTGACCGAACATGCCGCCCTTCAGCGCACGATCGGCATTCGCGACTGCGATATAGATCGTGATCGCGCGTGAGCCTTCGACGGTGACCGGATTGATTCGCTGTACGTTGCCCACGAATTCACGGTCGCCGAATCCGCCGACGCGGAATGCAGCGGTCTGCCCGACGCGAACCGAGGGAATCTCGGCAGCGGGCACGGCTGCTTCGAGCAGCATCTGGCGCAGGTCGACGATAGAGACGATCGACGAGTCGGTCGACACCTTCTCACCGGGCTGCACGAGACGCTTGGCGATCGTGCCCGTGAACGGGGCGCGAATGACGGCGTCGTCCACGCTGATCTTGATCATGCGGGCCTGCGCTTCGGCGAGCTTGAAGCTCGCGACGCTGGCTGCATAGGCGCTCTCGGTCGCCTCGTAAGTGTTTTGCGAGATGTACTTCTGTTCGAGCAGCGTGCGGTTCTTGTCGCGATTCAGCTCGGCGAGACTCAGGTCGGCGCGCGCCTTCTCGACGGCCGCCAGCTCGCGATCGTACTGGGCCTGCATGTTGCGCGTGTCGATGCGGGCAATGACGTCGCCCGCGCGCACGTCCTGGCCTTCGCGAACAGTGACTTCCTCGACTTCGCCGCTGACCTTGGACTTGACCGTTGCCTGCACGACCGGCGACATCGAGCCGGAAAGCGGCAACGAGCGCGACAGCACGCGCGGCTGAACGACCGCGACGTCGACAGCGGCCAGTTCGAGCGGCCCGGCAACCACTGCAGGTGCTCCGCCCGGCGCATCCGGGGCAGGTGCCGCCTGCTGATTGCGAACGAAGAACCAACCGGCCACCAGAACCGCGATCGCAGCCAGAAGGATCCAGACCTTCATCGGCTTCTTCTCCGTACCCTGGGAACCACTATTGTAGGCGACTCTACTACTCTCGTAGGAGGTTTCTTCCGCCGCGGCCTGGACGGGAGCCAGCCGGGCGACCGTGGCTCCGGTACCGGCGCGTTCTGCCGATACGTCGGTATCGTTCGATTCGATGGATTCAGCGACAGCGGCCTGCTGTCTGGCGTTGCTCTTCACGTCGACTCCTCTCTGCAGCCCGGGGAAGTTCGGGCCTCGGGCCCGCTTCCCCTGAACTGGATACACCACACCTCACTGCCCCAGGCGGCTCGAACCCGCCTGACGAGGGTGCAGTCCCTCATGTCCACCCTTTGACGTGCCTGGCCGCGAAAAGGTTACAGCCGTACCGGAAGTTTTTTCGGCACCTGCCTGACCTGCGCGTCATCGATTGCCGTCACCCGCAGAACACAGGGTCCCGTCGGTTTGTTACAACGAACCGCCGGGGGACGAAAATGCTTCGGCTGACTGGTGGCGAGGGGCTTTGGGGGCGCGGATTGTACGGTGATCGGCGTCCGGACTCGATGCGCAGCTTCACGGTGTGCCTGATTGACCCGATCCCCGATTGACCATGATGCGGTGCGTCTTTAAGCTCCCCGCCGCTTCATTGGGGAGTAGCCGCCGACGGTCGATCACCGATCTGTCGGAGGGCGTGTCAACACACTTGTTCCGTCAGGAACATGGCACGTCCGGCGCTCGCAGGGCGGGACCGTCCGGCGGGCAGGCAGGCGAGACTGATGACGTGATCTCTTCAAACCACCGGTCCGGCCGGGGGTCGAGCGGGGAGATTGCGTCATTGGCAAACGCCGCTCGGCCCCGTACCAGTCACGAAAAATGGAAGCACTCCTCATCTCCGCCGGCGTCGTCGCGCTCGCCGAAGTCGGCGACAAGACCCAGCTGCTGGCCCTGGTCCTGGCCGCCAAGTACCGACGACCCGTCCCGATCATTCTCGGCATCCTGGCCGCGACCCTGCTGAATCACGCCCTCGCCGGCGCCGTAGGCAGCGCCCTCGCCGCAGCCATCGGCCCCAACGCCATGCGCTGGATCCTCGGGGTGTCGTTCATCGCGATGGCGTTGTGGACCCTCGTTCCGGATGGGTCGCCGGAGACATCGAGCCAGCCGCCGCGCTTCGGCATTTTCGGCACGACGCTGGTCGCGTTCTTCCTGCTGGAGATGGGCGACAAGACCCAGATCGCGACCGTCGCCCTCGCGGCCAAGTATCAATCGCTGCTGCTCGTCACGCTGGGAACGACGGCGGGAATGATGCTGGCGAACGTCCCTGCCGTGCTGCTGGGCGAAGTTGCCGCCACGAAGCTGCCGATGAAGCTCGTGCACGGCATCGCGGCCACGATCTTCCTGATCATGGGACTCATCGTGCTGATCCGCGGAGTGTAGGACCAGCGGCGCCCTACGCACTCTTCTCCTGCGGATTGCGCCAGTCCTGGATCTCGCTGCTGCGCGCCCGGGCTCGTTTGAGCCCGGCACGCAGCTTCTGTTGCTGCGTGAACCAGAACTCGGCGAACGCCCGCTCCATGCCACGCGTCGACCACGACGACAGCAGCCACGCCACCAGCAACCCGACGACCAGGACGCTCATCATCAAGAGCGAATTCGGCCCGTGCCAGAACAGGTTGAGCAGCGTATCGATGGGGCTGGTGACCAGTTCGAACAGCAGCAGGCCCAGGCTGGTGAAGAAGGACGCGGCGGAACCTGTTGCACCTGCGGGCGCACCGGCACCGAGCAGCAACACAGCTGCGATCGTCAGCGCGAACACGCGATAGGAGAAACGCCCGACAACGATGCGCGTCCCAACGGCTTCCAGCAGCGAACTGATCTTGGGATGCGAGCCCTGAAGCACTTGCTGCGCCGCCTCCGCGCGTTCGCGTGCCGCCGCGTCCTTCGTCGGGTCTCCGGAGGGCGTGATCACGACCTGTGAATTCGCCGGCAGATTACCGGGTCTGTAGTCGTCGGTGCCGTGAGCGATGCGCTCGAGCACACTCAGATGCAGCTTCGGCTGAACGCCGCTCGACTTGCACATCTGCGCGATATCGCGGGGAAGCCAGCGATAGAATGTACCCAGGCCCGCCCGCGGGTCGTAGAGCTTGTCGTCGACGTTCGCGTGCTCGCGATAGTGCTGACGCTCCGCCGGCACGAAACGCAGGCCCGACTGCTCCGCCTCATGCATGATCCAGTCGAGCGCGACGAGCGACATGCCCTGCTTGGGGTAACCGCCGCCGACATTCGAATGCACGCCGGCAAACCAGACCTGCTCGATCGACTGGCCGGGCTGCGGTGGCTGGCGCTCGTCCCAGATGAGCGGATGAAAGGACTGCCGCTCGTCGTCGATCGCCAGCGCATGAATCGCGCGATCGACGCTCTTGCTCAGCACCAGGTCGGGAAACTTGAACTGGTAGACCAGCGTGTTGATCAGGTTCGATATGTGCAGCGGCAGCCCCACTGCATCGACGGTGTCCCAGACGCCCACGAAGTGGATGCGCTCGCCGCCGTGACAATGCCGTTCGCGGAATCGCGTCGTCGCCTCGCGATCCCCGGGGCCGATGATCTTCTTCATGAGCCAGGTGCGATAGCAGCCGCGATAGACCTGGTACGCCTCTTTCACCAGGTCATCGAGATCCTCGCTGCCGGCGAGGCGGGCCACATCGATGATGCCGCAGGTGCCGATGAAACCGCTGAGGCTGCGCACGGTGAAGGCGCCGCGGCTGAAACCGAACAGGAAGATCCGGTCGCCCGGGTCATAGATGCGGCAGAGCTCCTTGTAGAGCTGACGGACATTGCGGCTGAGTCCGTATCCCGCCGCTCCGCCGAGGATCTGCAGGAGCTTCATGCTCTCCGTGCCGACGCCGTCGTCGTAGATGGCGACCTGCGGCGATCGCTCCGGATGGAACCGGTGCGAATTCACATCGATGCATTCGAACATCTTGAAGACGTTCGTGCCGCGACCCTTGATGGCCGTATTCCCGGTGCCATCCGAACAGATGATGATGTTCTTGCCCATGCGTCCTCGCGGCGGCGACGGGCAATGCGTATGCAATCTGCCCGCATGCTGCGCAGCGTGACGGGGTCAGGGTTAAAAGAGAATCGCCGAAAAGGGCAAGTGGAGCGAGTTGGAGACGGAGCGAAAATCGCTGGGAATCAGTGACTCGGCACGCCGCCGGAGATCTCGCGCGACATTTCACGCGCCTGGGACTCGCGACGCGTGGCGCGAACGTCCATCATCCAGTTGTACACGGCGACGCTCATCGGGAAGAGATTCGAGAGCACGCCTACCGAGTCGTTCTTCCCCCAGATGAAGTAAGCGAGCAGCAATCCGCTGCCGGTGACGCTCATTACCCAGAACATCCTGGGAATCACGGGCTTTCCGCGGCGGCGTGTCGCGAACACCTGAACGACCCAGCGCCCCGCGAACAGCAGCACGCCGACGTAGCCGATGAGCTTCCACGGGGTAATGGAAACCCCGAACAGAATCGCGATGGTGTGGTTCATGAGCGGTTAGACGCTGGCTGCGCCCTCAATCAATCGCTCGCCTGTCGCGCCGGTTCCTTGGCCAACGTTACAATCCGTTCACAACAACTGAAGCGCGGAGCAACAAGTGGCCTTCTGGAACCGACGCAAACAACTCGAATCAGTCGCCTCAGGCATCGCTCACAGTGCACTCAAACCCACCCTCAGCTGGCCGCATCTGCTCGGCCTCGGCGTCGGGGGCATCATCGGCACAGGGATCTACACGCTGACAGGTGTCGGCGCAGGACTGGCGGGGCCGGGCGTCATCCTGTCCTTCGTGATCGCCGGCATCGTCTGCGTGTGTGCGGCGCTTGCCTACGCCGAGATGTCAACGATGATGCCTGTGGCCGGCAGCGCCTATACGTACAGCTATGTAGTCCTCGGCGAATTACTCGCATGGATCGTCGGCTGGTCGCTGATCCTCGAGTACACGGTTGTGTGCAGCGCGGTGGCCGTCGGCTGGTCGGGATACGCCACCGGTGTGCTGAAAGCGGCGGAATTGAACATACCGGATGCGTTGCTCGCGGGACCGCACGCGGGTGGACTGATCAACGTGCCCGCCATCATCATTTCTCTCGCGGTGGCGGGCCTGCTCGCAATCGGCACGAAAGAGAGCGCGACCGTGAACCTGGTTCTCGTGTTCGTGAAACTGATCGCGCTCGGCATCTTCATCGCGCTCGCGGCACCCGCATTCGACAGCGGGAATTTCCAGCCATTCATGCCTTACGGCTGGGTCAGCGAGGTCAACGGGGTACCCCATGGCGTCATGGCGGCCGCGGCCATCATCTTCTTCGCCTTCTACGGATTCGATGCCGTCTCGACGGCAGCGGAAGAAACACGCAATCCGAGCCGTGACCTCAAGATCGGCATCATCGGCTCGATGCTGATCTGCACCTTCATCTATATGGCAGTGGCTGCCGTGGCACTCGGCGGCGCCAGCTATCTCGACCTCGCGAACAGCCCCGAACCGCTCGCGATGGTGCTGCGCAATCTTCAGCATCCCTTTGCCGCCACCGTGATCGCCGGCGCCGCCGTGATTGCACTGCCGACAGTCATCATGGCGTTCATGTACGGTCAGTCCCGCATCTTCTTCGTCATGGCCCGCGACGGACTGCTGCCGCAGGGCTTGAGCACCATCAACCCACGCACCGGCTCGCCGGTTCTGATGACGCTCATCACCGGTGTGATCGTTGCCATCATCGCCGGATTGCTGCCGCTCAACGAGATCGCCGCGCTCGCGAACGCCGGCACGCTCGCCGCATTCATCGCTGTGGCCGTGTGCATGATGGTGCTGCGGGTGAAACATCCCGACTTCCCGCGCAAGTTCCGCTCACCTGTCTGGTGGCTGGTCGGCCCACTCGCAATCGTAGGGTGCCTCTATCTCTTCTGGAACCTGCCCGGCATCACGAAGAAGTGGTTCTTCATCTGGAACGCAGCCGGCCTGTTGATCTACCTGCTGGTCACGCGACATCAGAGCGCGCTGGCGAAGGCTGAGCGCAGCTGACCCGCGCATTCCAAGAGGCGCTGACGCGCCGACGTCCGACTGAAGTCGGACCCACAATCAGAACGCTCTGACTGTGGGTCCGGCTTCAGCCGGACGTCATGCGAAGCATCTTTTCTCCGGCCAGCTGAAGAAAGAAGTGCACCTCAGCGCACTCCTTTCAACGGCAGAATCGCAAACGCCGCCATGAACGCGATCCCGCCTGCCACCACGAACAGCCACGTGTAGTCACCACTGCTCGCCGTGAGAATGAGCGGCCCGAGCGCCGGCGCCACGGACTGCGGTAATGCGTTCGCGATGTTGAACATGCCGAGATCCTTCGCGGCATCGAGCTTCCGATCCGGAAGGATCTGCGTCACGAGCGCCAGCTCGACGGCGAAGTACACACCCTGCCCGATGCCAGTAAACACCATGCCGACGAGCAGCCCTGCGTAACTGTCCGCCGCGGCGATACACCACAATCCAGCGCCATACACGGCGGCTGCGATCAGCACGAAGATCTTGCGGCGCCCCGTGGCATCGGACACCTGACCGCTCACGAGGCTCGACACGACGATCAGGCTCGCCTGTACGAGCATCGCCTTGAATATGAGCGAGGGCACTTCCGTGTCGGCATGCCCCAGTTTTTCGATCAGGTAATAGGACTGATACGTCGTGAGGAACGCCGTCCCCGTCACGAGCAGGAAGCGACTGAACCATGCCCACGCAAAATCCGAATGACGCGCGGGACTCAGCCAGAAGGAACGAAGGAAATTGCGCAGGTCCGATGGTGGTACGTCGCCAGGGGTCTGTCGCCTGTCCGGCAGGACCGCGACGAGCAGCAGCACAGCGATCGACCCCACGACCGCCGGCACGATGAACCGCAGCAGCATCGATGAAGGCAACGCCTGTACTAGAAACGTCCCGGCGACCTGGCCGATCGGCATGCAGATGCCGAGCACGCCGGCCACGGTGCCCCGTTGCTCGGCGGGCACCTGGTCCGGAAGGATGGCGACGATGGCCGCCAGCACCGCATTGAAAGCGAGCTGCGCGAGACACCAGCCGAGCAGCAGGATCGGAATGGTCGGGGCCAGCGCAATGATCGTCAGCGCAGCCGTGCCGCACAGCATTCCGCCAACGAGCCATGGACGACGCATTCCCAGCCGCGAAGTGGTCCGGTCGCTCATCCGCCCGAAAACGGGATTGCCGATCAGCGCGAATATCGCCCCGACGCCGAGCACGAGCGCGAGCTGCCCCGCCGCGTTGTCCGGCGCGATCTGCCGCACGCGCAGCGCAATCGTCACCAGCATCGGCGTCAGCAAAGCCAGCCAGACACCGGTGTACGCGAGCGCGTAGACGAAGACGAAGAAATGGCTGACGCGACTCGTTCCCGCAGCATCGGCAGCGTCCGGGCGCACAGGCGCAGCGGACGCAGAAGCGTCTATTCCCGAAGGAACGGACTCGGACATCGAAGATCCCCCACAGATTGAGCACCCGGGCCGATGCAGCATTCTTCTGGCGCGCGCGACCTGGTCGGTTCGTTTTACAGGGAATCGGCGGGCCACGAAAGGCCGGGGCCGAAATGCGATGTCGCGCGGTTCACCATGCGGTGTAACATTCCACTACAAGCGGACGCAGCCCCGACGGGGCGATTTACCCGCGATGCCCGAACCTGCATTGCCGACGGTCCCCGACGCTCATGACTGCTGACAACGACAAGACCCGAACCCGCAAGGCCAGCATCGACGATGTGGCCAAAGCGGCCGGCGTCGCGATCAAGACGGTTTCGCGCGTGCTGAACAACGAGCCGAACGTGCGCGAGGAAACGCGGCAGCGCGTGCTCGTCGCGGTCAAACGGTTGAATTACCACCCGAGTCCTTCGGCGCGCAGCCTGGCGAGTCGCCGCTCGTATCTGATCGGTCTCGTTTACGACAACCCGAGCGGCAACTACACCATCGAAGTGCAGCGCGGCGCCCTCGCCCGCTGTCGTGAGGGAAAATTCCTGTTGCTGCTGCACGAAGTGACGGGCGCAGGCGAAGAGCTCACGCAGGATGTCATGGCGTTCGCGAACCAGACGCACATCGACGGGCTGATCCTCGCGCCGCCGCTGAGCGAGTCCGAAGAAATCATCCGGGCACTCGACGAGCACGGTTTGCCCTTCGCGCGCATCGCGCCGAACGACCTCAAGCATCGCTCGCCATACTCGGACATGGACGACGAAGGCGCCGCGCGCGAAATGACGGAATACCTGATCGGCCTCGGGCATCGGCGCATCGCATTCATCATCGGCCGTCCCGGACACTACGCGAGCGGCCAGCGTCTCAAGGGCTACAAGGCGGCGCTCAAGTCACACAAGATCGCGTTCAACGCCGACTATGTCCGGCAGGGCGACTTCCTCTTCGACTCCGGCCTCGAAGCCGCGCGCCAACTCCTCGCGTTGCCGACCCGGCCGACGGCGATCTTTGCCGCAAACGACGACATGGCAGCGGGCACGCTGATGGCGGCGCACGAGATGGGTGTTGCAGTACCCGATCAATTGTCCGTCGCGGGATTCGACGATGCGGCGATCTCCCGCACCGTGTGGCCGCCTCTGACGACGATCAGCCAGCCGACTTATCAACTCTCTTATGCGGCGGCGGATCTGCTGCTCAAGTCGCTCCTGAGCGGAACACCGCCGAAACCCGTGCGGCTGCTGCACAAGCTCATTCGTCGTGCCTCGACCGGCGTGCTGCGGAATCCTGACTGATAGGATCGCCGCTCCGCCGGTGCCGCGCCGCGATTGACCGGCGGCGCATTCCCTCCGGGCATCGACAGGCTCATCATGCGTCCTGTCCGGGATCGTCGATCCCGGGATACCTTGAGAGGTGTTTCGCACAATGAGTAGTTTTCAAGCCCCGCTTCGGCGCTCGCGATCGAATCGCATGATCGGCGGCGTGGTCGCAGGACTCGCGAAATATTTCGGCATGGATGTCACGCTGACGCGCGTTCTGTATGTCGTGATCTCGATCTGCTCCGCTGCGTTTCCCGGCATCCTGGTCTACCTGCTCTTCTGGATCCTGACGCCGGAAGAGGAATACAGCGATCCACGGGTCGTCTCGACGCAGTAGCAACGCGCCACACACCTTACCCCGAACTCGCCCTCTCCCGGTCCCGGGAGGGGGCTGCTTGCAATCCCGCCATGGTGAATTGTCAGTCGTGAACTGATAACTTCCCGCCATGCGGTGGCTCCCCGGAATCGCGATTGCGATGCTGCTCGCGGCGTGCGGCGGCGGATCATCTTCTTCGCCAGAGACGCCGGATCCCGCACCGCCACCGCCACCCGCCTCCATCACTGTCATCGACGTTTCCCAACCCTGGGTCACGGCGACGCCTGCTTCGGTCTCGATGGACGAAGTGCGATTGAATCGAGGCATCAGCGATCTGTCGGGGATGTCCCGCGTTCGCAGTGTGCTCGTAGCACGGCATGGCAAGCTGATCGCACAAAACTATCTCGGCGGTACTTCCCAGGCCACACGCTTCGACCTGCGCTCGGTCACCAAGAGCGTCGTGAGCATGCTCACTGCAATCGCCATAGCGCAGGGCGACCTGAGCGGGCTCGACGCGACGGTCGGCGACCACCTGGGCACACCGTATGTACTGGATGCCGGCGATCGCGCAGTGACCGTTCGCCAGATGCTGACGATGACTTCGCGCTATCAATGGAATGAAAGCAACGGCGACGACTACAACCGCTGGATCGTTACGGACGATCACGTCCAGTACCTGCTCGACCGCAGCCAGACTGCATCCGCCGACTTCGAATACAACTCGGCGCTCGTGCACATGCTTGGCGTCGTGCTCGAGCACGCCACCGGTCAGAAGCTGCCGCAATTCGCACAGGACGCGCTGTTCGATCGCCTTGGCATCACATCAGTCGAGTGGGAGGTGCTGGATGCCGAGCACGTCAACGGCGGCTCGGGCATCAGAATGACCGCGGAAGATCTGTTGCGGTTCGGTCAGTGGATTCTTCAGAAAGGCAACTCGGGCCGCGCGCAGATCGTGACCGAAGAGTGGGTGCGCGAAGCGACGACACCCAAGTTCAACTGGCGCAACACGTACAACCAGCAGAGAAGTACGACGTACGGCTATCTCTGGTGGGTTGCGGATGCCCCTGCGGTACCCGCGGCCTTCGCATGGGGCTACGGCGGCCAGTTCGTCTATGTGGCGCCGTCGCTCGACATGGTCATCGTCGTCACGACCGACTGGGTCGGCATGAGCGCCGAAACGAATCCCTCCGCATTCGCGGGACAGATCCTGTCGATCATCGCCGGCGATATTCTGCCGGCCGCGCGCTAGAAGACGTCATTCCCGCGAAAGCGGGAATCCAACCGCAAGGGACTCCCGCTTTCGCGGGAGT
This sequence comes from Povalibacter uvarum, assembly GCF_014202975.1. Taxonomy (GTDB): domain Bacteria; phylum Pseudomonadota; class Gammaproteobacteria; order Steroidobacterales; family Steroidobacteraceae; genus Steroidobacter; species Steroidobacter uvarum. The sequence goes on along the minus strand of NZ_JACHHZ010000003.1, from coordinate 804,666 downwards.
GACGGCCTCTCATCGCCGGGCTTCCGCCCTCACTCCGCCAGCGTGACTCCGGAGCCGCCCATCTGCGCCGGCATGTCCTTCATCTTCGGCTTGCCGTCGTGAATGCGCAGCACCGTTTCCTGGTAGTGAACGTGCACGCCCGGCTCGAACTGCAATTCCGGCAGCATCGCCGCGTAGACATCGACGACACCCAGTGTCGGATGATCGGTGAAGAGATGCCCGCCGCACTTGGTGCACCATTTGCGGTAGCTGATCGGCGTCTTGTTGAACGTACCGATGTTCGATGCACCGCGCGTGACGCGCAGCGCCTGCGGCTGCCACAACGAAAACGCATTCACGGGACCAGCGGACCAGTGCCTGCACGAACTGCAGTGACAGTAGCCCATCGCCACGGGCGCGCCCGTCACTTCGAACTGGACCTCGCCGCAAAAGCAGCTGCCCTTGTAAAGACCTTCATTTGCCATGGTTTTCTCTCCATCAGGTTTCCTGACTCTCCCCGGCATGGTGGGCGATCGTCGGACTCGGGACCACCCACGAAAGTTTGTGGGAGAACCAGATCTCCCGTGTGGGCGGAAAGACTTCCGGGTGGTCGAGGGTCACCGTCGTCAGCTCGATGCGGTCGGGCGCGTCGTCATGCTGATAGGAAATCTGGCTGCCGCAGCGTGCGCAGAACTCGCGAACGACGGATTCGGACGAGCGAAACGCGCGCAGTTCGCCACCGAGCAGCGCGAACTGTTCATTGAGCACGACGAACCAGGCAACTACAGGGGCGCCGCTGGCCAATCGGCAGCTGCGGCAATGACAAAGGCTGCTCGAGATCGGTGTCCCGGAGACCCGATAGCGAACCGCACCGCACAAGCATCCGCCTTCTACCGCACTCATGGCCAGGCTCCGCTTCGTCGACTGCCCGATCATACGCAACCGCGATGACGCCGCAGCCTCCTTTCGGAGCGCAAGAGCACTAAAGGACAATCTGCGATGAAGCTATGCGTGGACGCCGCGAGAATCGTCCGGCGCCTCGTTGCGATCGTCGAGACCGTAGTCACGCACGACATGCGCGACGCGCAAGCGATAGTCCGCGAAGATCGACCGGCGGCCAGCCGCCTGGATCGCGCGGTGCGCTTCGAGATTTCGCCATATCGCGACGGCCTCCTCATCACGCCAGAATGAAAGCGAGAGAAAGCGGCCAGGCTGCGACACGCTCTCGAAGCGCTCTATCGAGATGAAACCATCGATCTGCGTCAGCAACGGCCGCAGCGTTGCGGCCGCATCGAAGTACGCATCGGCCCGCCCCGGCAGAGGGACCGCCTCGAAGATCACGACAATCATGCAACGGTCCCCGCGACGTCTTCGACGAATGTCCGCTCCTCTCTCAGGATGAAGCGGCGCTGTTGCGCAAGCTCGAAGTTGGCACGTCCCTCCGGATCGGCCTTCAACCGCACGCGATAGCTTTCGTACGCAGCGAGGCTTTCGAAGCCGATCAATCCCCACGCGACATCGTTCGTTCCTTCGTGCGGCAGGAAGTAACCGAGCAGCTTGCCGCCGCATCTCGGAATGATGCGGCCCCAGTTCTGCGCATATCCCCGAAATGCATCCCGTTGAAACGGATCGATCTGATAGCGGATGAAGCACGTGATCGCCATATCGCCCTCTCCTGCAACGGATATACGATAGCGCGAGACGCTGTCACGACGATTCGACGGGGATCGAACTATGGATGCCGGCCCGACCATCGCCAGAATTGCCCATCTGATCGGTGAACGTGGCCGTTCGCAGATTCTCGGCGCGCTGATGGGCGGCCGTGCATTGACGGCAACCGAACTTGCAGACGCGGCAGGAATCACGCGCCCGACAGTCAGCACTCATCTCGGGAAACTCGAACGCGCCCGACTGATCGTCGCCGAAAAGCAGGGGCGCCATCGCTACTTCCGGCTGGCCGGCAGCGAAGTCGCGCAACTCCTGGAAAACATGATGGGCGTCGCGAACTCGATCGCGGACGACAGGCAGTTCGGTCCTCGTGATCCTCAGCTGCGCAAGGCTCGCGTCTGCTACGACCATCTGGCGGGAACGCTGGGCGTGCTCGTCTACGACGGGCTGGTTCGCAGAGAACTGTTGAGCGTCACGCCTGAAGGCGTTGCACTTGCTGAGAATGGCTGGACGCTGTTCGGCCAATTGAATCTCACCGCCGACGCGATTGCCAACCCCCGTCGACCGCTCTGTCGCGCGTGCATCGACTGGAGCGAGCGGCGCCATCACCTTGCCGGTGGGCTGGGCGCCGCTCTTCTCGATCGACTATTCGAATTGGGCTGGGCAAGTCCGATCCGCGACTCGCGCGTTGTGCGCTTCTCCTCCAGCGGTGAAAAGAAGCTGCGCGAACTTTTCGCGGCGTGATCCCTATATCGCCGTCGCCGGTGCGGCCTCCAGTGGCGATTCTTCCTCGCTTGCCTTCGCCCGATGATCGGACGCGATGAGCGTGTAGAACACGGGCACCACAAACAGCGTGAACAGCGTGCCGACGATCATGCCCGTCACGAGAACGATGCCGATGCTGTTGCGCGCTTCAGCGCCAGGCCCAGAGACCAGGACCAGCGGGAAGTGACCGAATACGGTCGCCGCCGACGTCATCAGCACAGGGCGCAATCGGGTCAAGGTTGCTTCGCGCAGAGCCGCGACCTTCTCGATTCCGCGCTCCTGCAACGTGTTGGCGAACTCGACGATCAGAATTCCGTTCTTCGCGATCAGGCCCACGAGGGTGATCAATCCGACCTGCGAGTAGATATTGATCGTCGTGAAGTCCAGGAACGTGAATACCAGAGCGCCCGAGATCGCGAGCGGCACTGACCCCAGCAACACGATCAGCGGATCGCGGAAGCTGTGGAACTGCGCGGCCAGCACGAGGTAGATCAGCACGACGGCGAACGCCAATGTCGTCGTGAGCGCCGCGCCTTCCTGGCGGATCTGTCGCGATTCGCCCGCGTAGTCGATGAGCGTGCTCTCGCCTCCCGCCACTTTCGCAGCGTTCTCGAGAACGCGCAGGCCCTCTTCCTTCGTCACACCCGGCTGCATGCCGCCGAAGACTCGCGCCGAATTGCGCTGCTGGAAGCGGTTCAAGGTTCTCGGGCCCGTCGTCGACTCGATGTGCATGAAGGTCGAGACCGGCACGAGCGTGCCATCGGGCGTCTTGATCTTCAGATCCAGCAGCGGGTCAAGCGTGGCGCGATCCTTGTCGCCGATCTGCGGGATCACCTTGTAGCTGCGGTCGAAGTAGTTGAACCGGTTGACGTACGCTCCACCGAGCAGCGTTCCGAACTCGCGCCCGACCGTCGCGAGATCGAGCCCGAGATCCGCCAGCTTCTCGCGATCGAGTACGACGCGAGCCTGCGGCAGGTCGAACTTGAGGTCCGTATCGACGTAGAGGAACTTGCCGCTCTGCCAACCCGCATCGAGCACGGCCTGCGTCATGCGCATCAGCTCCTCGAGCGACGATTCGTTCTGCACGATCAGCTCGACGTCGTACTGCCCCGGTGTCGGCAACGGCGGATCGAGACGCGGAAATACGCGCACACCCGGCACCTGGGAAACCGCGCCGTAGACCTCGCCGTACATTTCCTCGGTCGACCGCTCGCGCTGCTGCCAGTCCTTGGCGACGAGACCACCGAAGCCGCCCCAGTTCGCCGTGAGTGACCACATGAACTCGGTTTCCGGGAACGACGTAATCGCCTTCACGACCTGCTGGGAATCGCGATCCGCCGCCTCGAGCGTCGAATCCGGAGCCGCTTCGAAGAACAGGCTGATGTGGCTCTGATCTTCGACGGGTGCCAGCTCGGCCCGGGAATACATATAGAGAGGCCACGCCGCCGCGGTTACCAGCACTGCGACCGCGACGATCGCCCAACGCATTCCGAGCGCGGCATCCAGAGCTCGCGCATACGCCCGGCTCACCGCGTCGAAGCCACGATTGACGATCGCCGTCAGCTTCCCTTCCTTGCCGTGCGCGTGAACGAAGCGCGAGCTCATCACCGGCGAAAGCGTCAGCGCCACGATGCCCGACACCACGACGGCCGCAGCCAGCGTGATCGCGAACTCGAGGAACAGCGAACCCGTCAGTCCCCCCTGGAAAGCGATCGGCGTGTACACGGTCGCCAGCGTGATCGTCATTGCGATGATCGGCCCCGCCAGTTCGCGGGCGCCCAGCAAGGCAGCCTCGATGCGCGATTTGCCTTCGCGGACGTGTCGCTCGACGTTCTCCACCACGACGATCGCATCGTCGACGACGAGACCCACCGACAGCACGATCGCCAGGATCGTCAACAGGTTCAGACTGAAACCGGCCGCCAGCATGACAATGGCGGCACCGACGAGCGACACCGGCATCGCGACGAGCGGCACGAGCGCGGTGCGGATGGAGCCCATGAACAGGAAGACGACGAGCGCGACGATCAGCACGGTTTCCGCCAGCGTCTTCGTGATTTCCTTGAGTGCGCTGCGCATGAACATGGTGCCGTCCCACACCAGCCGCATCTCCACGTCAGGCGGCAGCGTGGCTTCGATTCGCTTCATCTCATCGCGCAGGTGCTGAGCGACTTCGATCTCGTTCGATCCCGGCAACGGCCACACACCGAGGTACACGCTCTGCTCGCCGTTGTACTTCGCCACCATCGTGGCTTCCTCGGCGCCGAGCTCGATGCGTGCGACATCGCTGAGACGCACGATGGCGCCATCGCGATCCGCAACGATCAGGTTCTCGAACTCCTCCACTGCCCGCAGATCCGTGTTGGCGAGGAGATTGACCTGCACAAGGTCGCCCTTCGTCTGACCGACCGCGGCGAGATAGTTGTTTCGCTGAAGCGCGGCATGGACATCTCCGGGAGCAAGATTGCGCGCTGCCAGTCTGTCCGCATCGATCCAGACGCGCATCGCGAGCGGCCGCGCACCTTCGTAGCTCACCTTCTGGACGCCTTCGAGCGTGGACAGCTGTGGCTGCAACGTGCGGGACAGCCAGTCTGTCAGCGCGGGTACATCGCGCTGCGTCGATGTGAATCCGAGATAGAACGTCGCGTAGGGTCGATCGGCTCGCTGCACGTCGACCACGGGCGGCTCAGCTTCCGCCGGCAACTCCGAACGCACCTGCTGCAATCGCGCGGTGACTTCCGCCAGCGCCGCGGTGCTGTCGTGATTCAGCTTCAGGCGGATCGTCACGGTGCTCAGGCCCGGACGACTGTTCGATTCGATGTAGTCGACGCCGCTGATTGCGGACACCGCCCGTTCGATCGGCGTCGTCAGGAAGCCCCGGATCGTTTCCGCGCTCGCGCCCGTGTAGACGGTAGTGATGACGACCGCCGAGCTCTCGACGCTCGGAAACTGCTGCACGGGCAGCGTCAGCAACGCACGCGTGCCGACGAGTACCAGTACCAGGTTGACGACTACCGCGAGAACGGGGTGCCGTATGAATATGTCCGTGAATGAACGCATGAACTGACTCCGCCGCCGAGTACTTCCGTTACCTGTTATTGAATGCCACTGTCTGCGCGGGTTCCTGAGCCGAAACCAACGCTGCGTCCCGCAACTTGAACGAGCCTGAAGCAGCGACGCGTTCGCCGACCTTGACGCCGTCGCCGATGACGACTTCGTTGCCGGTCATTGCATCGACGCGCACCGGCCGCACCTGTGCACGCGTGTCTCCTTTCTCGTCGGCGACGAGAACGAACACGTGATCGCCCTCAGGACCCTTGCGCAGAGCGCTTGCCGGGAGTGCGACCGCCAGCTGCGGCTTGCCCACCGGAACCTGGACGCGAACCGACGAGCCCGGCGCGGGGGCGCCGTCCTTTCCTTCCACCTTTGCCCGCACCGTCGCGTTTCGTGTCAAAGGATCGACGCGCGCATCGATTGCGACGATCTGCGCCTGCACGGGTGACTCATCGGTCGCGATCACACTGACCTTGCTGCCCGGCCGCAGCCCCGCCGCGATCTGCTGCGCAACCGAGAAGTCGACGTAGGCACTTTCGTCGACACCCTGCAGCGTCGTGAGCAATGTCCCTTCATTGAGGTACTGACCCGGATGCACATCCGAGATGCCGACGCGCGACCGGAACGGCGCACGGATGGTCTTGCGCGCGATGACCGCCTTCGTGCGGGCGATCTGCGCCAGTGCGACATCCCGCTCGGCCTTTGCGCTGTCGACTTCCATTTCCGATGCGGCGCGCTGCGCACTCATGCGCTCCATCCGGCCGAACTGCGTGCGGGCCAGCTCCCCCTGTGCTTCCAGCGCCTTCAGCTCTGCTTCCTCCACTGAAACATCGAGCGCGACCAGCACCTGCCCGGCTTCGACGATCTGCCCGGGTACCAGCGACACTTCGCGCACAGTGCCCGACAGCTCATTGCGTACCGTGATCGACCGCAGCGCGACGACCGTTCCGATCGACGTCGTTGCCCGGTGATGCTCACGCGCCTGAGCAACAGCGACAGCAACGCTCTCCGCAGCCTCGGGCTGATTTGCAGCCGCCGCATCCGATTCATCAATGCTGGCCTTCTTCCACGCGGCCAGCGCCGAACCGGTCCCGATCACGATACCGAGGAGCACCAGCGGCGCGATCCACTTGCGACGATTCATCACGATCTCTCTCCCTACCTTTGCACGATCAACGAGTGGCGTACGGTAGAGAGATCCGCCGCGCTGAGAAATGCGTGGCCACGAAACTCAATGTTGCCGACAACGCAGCAATGACCGGAACGCAACCTTCGATGACGAATCGGTGACACGCGCCGTGATCAGGCGCGAGATCGCGCAGACGATCGATGGAGTCGACGGGAGTTGCATTGCCGCGGCGTCGGATCGACGTCGTGCCGAGCACCACACCCTCACTGCAACGGATATGGCGATATGAGTTTTCGTCAGGTCAGCCCTTCGTCTCCGCGAAGGGACCATCGATGATCATGCCGTCGGTCGTCCGTGCGGACGACTCCCGGCGGCGCTGCATCCATGCCGCGAGTGTCGTATCGCGCGAGACCTCGATGTCGATTGCCGATGCGGCGATCGTGTGCCCGGTCTCAGACGGCGTCAGCAGCTTCCTGCAGTCGTCGATCAATACCGAGTACATCGTGACCCTCGAGAACGCGTGCAAGCACGAAGTATCGAGAGAAGGCGCGATGGAGACGATTACCTCGTGGGTCAAACGCGAGGCAATGAATGCGATTCGTGCAAAGACACTGATCCGATTTGTTCTGCATGCCAGCACGAAACCGCGCAGAGCGGAAAAAACATTCACGCGGCCACAGCCCTCGGCTACTGTTGAGCCCATAACGATACGAACTCACAGGGAACCGTCGCATGACTATCCAGTCGTCTTTCAAAGCCGCAGTCGTCGCTGCAACTGCTCTCGCAACAGGGATCGCAACAGCCGCTGAAGGCGAAGCACCCGCAGTCTCGTCCGCATCGCCTCACACCATCGGCGCCGCCAAGCTGATCATCGGCGACGTCGCACAGAACCAGCAGTTCTACGAACAGATGCTCGGAATGAAGGAAGTGGCGCACTACAGCGCCGAGGGTGTGTACGACGAGCCGATCATGGGTTTCGAGGCGGGAGCACGCCTTGCGCTCTTCTCGCCGAAAGCCGAAGCGCCGATCAAGAAGAGCCAGTTCCCCGTGGTTCTCATCTACGTCCCTGACTTCGACGCCGTGACGAAACGCATCGCGGACGCAAAGCATCCGATCGTGCATCTACCGCCCGCACAGTCAGGCCCGTTCCGGATTGCGATTGCCCGCGATCCCAGCGGCAACGCAGTGGAGATTCTCGCGCGACCGAATCAGCCCGCCGCTGTCGGCGGTTCGAAGCTCATCGTGAACGATCGACAGAAAGCCGAAGATTTCTACGCCCGCGTGTTCGGCGTGAAGCCGATCCAGCGCTACAAGGCGCCGGCCTATGACGAAGTTCTGATGGGATTCGGTTCCGAGGCCTGGCTCGCCCTGTTCGAGCCCAAGGGCGAGGCGCCTCTGCCTAAGAGCCGCTTCCCGGTGGTTGCGATCTATACGCCCGAGTTCGACCAGGTGCTCGAACGCGTGAAGGCGGAAGGGCTCGGGTTTCGCAACGTGAAGACGTCCAACCCGGCGATGCGGATCATCGTGGCGCAGGATCCGAGCGGCAACGCCGTCGAAGTGATCAGCCGATAGTCACGTCGCGCTTCGCTCCGCACATGCCGACGCGCGTCCGAGCAGAAATTGCTGCTCCCGCGCGTTGTTGGTCAGGGTAGCCGCCTTTTCGAACTCCGTCCGTGCTTCGTCGAACCTGCCGAGCTTCTCGAGAAGATCACCCCGCACGCTCGGTAGCAAGTGATAGCCACGCAGCGACGGTTCCTCCATCAACGCGTCCACGATGTCGAGGCCGGCTTGCGGCCCGAACGCCATCGTCATTGCGACTGCCCGGTTGAGCTCGACGACGGGTGACTGGAGCAGCACCGAGAGCTGCGCGTAAAGCGTCGCGATTCGTATCCAGTCGGTCGCGTCCGCCGTCAGGGCCCTGGCATGACAGGCCGCGATGGCCGCCTGCAGAACGTACGACCCCTGCCCTCCGAGCTTCTCGGCCTGCGCGAGAGCAACGAGTCCGCGACGAATGAGCAGGTGGTCCCACAGCGCACGATTCTGATCCAGCAGCAGGATGGGTTCGCCGGCTGCATTCGTCCGCGTCTTGAGCCGCGATGCCTGGATCTCCATGAGCGCAACGAGCCCATGCACTTCCGGTTCGTCCGGCACGAGTCCGGCAAGCACGCGTCCGAGCCGCAATGCGTCTTCGCACAGCGCCGGCCGCGTCCAATCGTCGCCGGCAGTCGCCGAGTAGCCTTCGTTGAAAATGAGGTAGATCACCTCGAGAACGGACGCGAGCCGCTCCGCCCGTTGCGCTTCGGCCGGAATTTCGAACGGTACCTGCTTGTCGGCCAGCGTCTTCTTCGCCCGAACGATGCGCTGAGCGATGGTCGTCTCCGGCGAAAGGAACGCACGCGCGATCTCCGCTGTGGTCAACCCGCCCAGGAGCCGCAGAGTCAAGGCAACCCGGGCCTCGGTCGAAAGCACCGGGTGGCAGGCCGTAAACATCAGGCGCAGCAGGTCATCGCCGATGTCGTCGTCGAGACTGTCCTCGACCGCAGCGACTGCGTCTTCCTGATCGGTATCGATCTCATACGCCAGTTGCTCATGCTTGCGATCCAGCATCTTGCGACGCCGCAGCTGATCGATCCCGCGATGCTTCGCGCTCGCCATCAACCACGCACCCGGATTCTGCGGCACCCCGGACTGCGGCCACTGCTCCATCGCGGCAATCAACGCATCCTGCGCCAGCTCCTCGGCGGCACCGACATCGCGCAGCATCCGCGCAAGACCGGCAATGAGCCGCGGCGATTCAATGCGGAAAACAGCTTCGATCGTTCGATGGATCTCGGTGGTCACGAGGCGAATCAGACCACCGCAAAGATGCAAGCGCAAACGCCACGCGCGACGTCTGCATGCGTCATCTCCTGTGGGTCCGGCTTTAGCCGGACGTCATGCCGAAGGCATCCGGAGGGAAAGCCGTCGCCTGACGGCGATCACGTCCGGCTGAAGCCGGACCCACAGGAAGAAGGACCGCATCGATCTCCAGCTTCCCCTACTTCGCCTGATTCGCCTTGATCCGCTCCGCCTGGCTCTGTTCCTGCGCCCGCAGCTCCGGCGTGAACTCCTCGCCGAAGTCTTCCATCTCGAACAGCGGCCGGATTTCGACTTCGGATTCTTCGCGCATCGGGTTCGGGCAGCGCTTCAGCCAGTCGATCGCGTGCTGCAGCGAGTCCACTTTCCACAGCCAGTAGCCTGCGATCAGCTCCTTCGTTTCGGCGAAGGGTCCGTCGATCACCGTGCGCTTGTCGCCCGAGAACCGTACGCGGGCACCCTTGGAGCTCGGATGCAATCCATCGCCGGCCAGCATGATGCCTGCCTGCACGAGTTGCTCGTTGTACTGACCCATCTGCGTCAGCAGCTCTTCGCTCGGCATCACGCCGGCTTCGGAATCCTTCGTTGCTTTGATGATGACCATGACTCGCATTGCACTATTCCTCGATAGAAAAACGAAAACGGGTGACGGGATCAGCGGCTGCCGAGCTCGGGCAGGCCCGCGGCGGCCCTCTGCACGTCCTCGGGAAAGTCGCTGAGTTCCTGCACCTGGCGGATCTCGATGACTTCGTTCGGGCCGCCCGGGCAGCGCGACGCCCACTGGATCGCTTCCTCGCGCGACTTCACCTGGATCATCCAGTAGCCGCCGAGCACTTCCTTCGCCTCGGCGAAGGGACCATCGGTCACTTTGGGTTTGCCGCCCGCGAATGACACGCGGGCACCCATCGAAGGCGGATGCAATCCGTCAAGCGCGAGCAGGACGCCCGCCCTTTGCAGGGACTCGTTGTACTTCATCATCGCTTCGACGGCTTTCGCGTCCGGCATCGTGCCGGCCGGAGCGCTCTCGTACCCCTTGGGAATCATCAACATCATGAATCGCATGGCTTTTGTCTCCTGATCGTTCAACGCCGGAGGGCAGCCCTTCGTGCCCTTTCATGAGTACGTCGAACGGGAAATGCCCGGATCGACACGGCCGGCGAAAAAACTTTCATCCTTCTGTCGAATGACCGGGCCGGCGCGGATCGACCATCCTATGATTCGAAAATCGGGGCCGGAAGACAGAACAATGAACCAGGAAGCCTACGAGAATTTCGTCGCGCGCATCGAGGCTCACGCCCGGGAACATCCCTCGCTCTACCGCCTCAAGCTTGGAGGACTTGCCGTTCTCGGTTACGCCTATGTCGCGGCCATCCTTGCGATGTTGCTGCTCGTGCTGGGCGGCTTCGGATGGATGATCCTCCATGGCTCCGGCGCAGTAATCGCCGCGAAGCTGGGCATCTTCGTGATCCCATTGGTATGGGCCGTGCTCACGGCAATGTTCGTCCGCGTCGCCCCTCCCGTAGGGCGGGTCATAACACGCGAAGAAGCGCCTGCGCTGTTCGCCCTCGTCGACGACGTGCGACGCAAGACGAGCGCGCCGCGAGCCGACACCGTCCTCGTCACGCACGATTTCAACGCCGCCGTCGTCCAGCATCCGCGCCTCGGCGTCTTCGGCTGGCCCCGCAACTATCTCGTGCTCGGATTGCCGCTCATGCAGGCGCTCAGCGTCGAGGAATTCCGGACCGTCGTCGCCCACGAGTTCGGCCATCTCTCCGGTCAGCACGGAAAATTCGGCGCGTGGATCTACCGGCTGCGGGCCGGCTGGGCGCGGCTTTCCCATGCGCTCGAAGAAAGCGATCACTGGGGTCAGTTCCTGTTCGTTCCTTTCTTCAAATGGTACGCGCCGACGTTCGGTGCCTATTCGTTCGTGCAGGCGCGGCGTCAGGAGTACGAAGCCGATCGCATGGCCGCCGCCACCGCGGGTGCGGGTGTCGCCGGCGCTGCACTCGTGCGCGTCGAACTGCAGGCGCAGTTCCTTCAATCCGAATACTGGAAGAACATCTTCAGGGAAGCGGACGAGCGCGAGCAGCCGCAGGCGCAGCCCTTCTCGATGCTGCGCCATGCGTTCACTCAACCGAGGCCGCACGGCGATGCCAGCGTCACGCTCGAATCCGCGCTCAAGCGCCGGACGGGCTTCGACGATACGCACCCCTGCCTCGCCGATCGCCTCAACGCGCTGGGTGCAAGCGCGGCGCTGCCGGGCACGATCACCGTCACGGCCGCTGAGACACTCCTTGGCACGTTCGGCGCGACGCTGGAAGCCGAGTTCGATCGCCTGTGGCATGAGAACGTGCGCGACTGGTGGCGCGAGCGGCATCAGTACGCGACGGAATCGCGCTCGCGTCTCGCAGAGCTCGAAGCGGCGGCGGCAACGGGAGAGCTCTCCATCGACGATGCGCTCAATCGCGCGTCGTTGACGGAAGAGCTCATGGATTCCGCGACCGCCCGGCCACTGTACGAAGCCGTATTGCAGCGTGCACCCGAAAACGCCGCGGCATTGTTCGCGGTCGGCCGCCTGAAACTCGACAATGACGACGATGCGGGCATTGAACTGCTGCGGCAGGCAGGCCGACTGGATCAGACGCTTGCACAGGTCGGTGGATTCCAGATCGTGGAGTACCTGCGGCGCCATGGCCGCGATACCGAAGCCCGCTCGCATCTCGATGATCTCAGCGAGGCAGGTCAGCGCGATGAGCTCGCACGCCGCGAACGCGGGCAGCTCCTGACCTCGGACACGCTGCTTCCGCACGAATTGCCGACGGCGACCGTGCAGGAGATCGTCGAGAAGTTGCGAACGTTCCCGGAGGTGCGGAACGCCTGGCTGGTCCGCAAGAAGACACAGCACTATGCCCACCTTCCGTTCTACGTCCTTGCGGTGCGCCGCAAGAATCGCTGGTGGAAACTCGAGTCCTCCCAGGCGTCGCAGCACCTCGTGGATGCGCTGTGCGCCGCCGTGAAGATTCCGGGCGACGCGATCGTCTTCTGCGTCGACGGAGACAACAAGCAGTTCCGGTCGAAGTTCAAGAAGGTGCCTGGCGGAGAGATCTACTTCGCCTGACGCCGCTCAGCGTCGCTGAGACTTGCTCGCCTCGCGGACCGCATTGAACTCCGACTCCTTGCGCCATTGCGGCCAGCGGGTCGAATTCGCGAGCTCCTTGCCCATCGTGTGGAAGAGCTCGACATCCTGCGCGGCGCCGCGGAAGTCCCAGCTCGCATCCCAGGCATCGCACGCTTGGTGATAACAGCGCATGTAGCCCTCGAGCCAGCGTTGGCCAGCCTCCCGGCCGCCCTCGCGCATATCCGCTGGTCCGCTGATCGCCATGAGCAGCAGCACGGGAACGCCGTTGCGGGCCAGCGGGAAATGGTCGGCGCGATAGAACAAACCGCGCTCCGGCAATGATTCCGGCGTGACGATGCGGTCCTGCCTGGCGGCGGCGCGGGCGAGATCGTCTTCGAGCTCACTCTGGCCCGCACCGACGAGGACGACGTCTTTCGCCAGGCCCGCGGTCTGCAGGATATCGAGCGTCAGGTTGGCGACAGTCTTCTCGAGCGGATACAGCGGCTTCGCCGCGTAGGCCTGCGAGCCCAGCAGCCCGCGCTCCTCCGCCGTCCATGCTGCGAAGACCAGAGTGCGTTCCGGCTGTGGCCCCGCTTTGAAGACTCGCGCAAGCTCGAGCACGCCGGCGACGCCCAGCGCATCGTCATTGGCGCCGGGACGGATCTTGCGGCCCTGCGCATCGGCAGGACCGATGCCGTAGGCGTCCCAATGCGCCGCGAACATGACCGTTTCATCGGGCCGCTTGCTGCCCGGGATCCTGGCCAGCACGTTCCGGCTCTCCGCCAGCGTCGCCGTCACCGGCAGATTGGCGGTGAGGCGGGCGTTCTTCAGCTCCACCGGTTTGAAGTCGGCGCGGCGGGCCTGCTCGCTCAATGCAGCGAGGTCGAGTCCAGCTGACTTGAACAGCTCGTTCGCCGCGGCGCCCGCGAGCCAGCCCTGCATCAGAATTCGTTCTTCAGGGTTCTCCCGCACGATGTCGTAGTTCTCTCCCGCGGGCGCGGTCACCGTCGACCAGCCGTAACCGACACCATCGGTGTCGTGAACGATCAATGCCGCGATGGCGCCGCGCCGCGCGGCTTCTTCGAACTTGTATGTCCAACGACCGTAATACGTCATGCGACGGTTGCCGAACTTCCCCGCCACCGGCTCGCCCGCCTTCGCATAGAAATCCGGATCGTTGATGAGATACACGGCGACCTTGCCGCGCAGGTCGACCTGCTTGTAGTCATCCCATTGCCGCTCAGGCGCGGTAACGCCGTAACCCACGAACACCATCGGTGCTGCCTTGATCGATACGCGGTCGACTTTGCGCACCGTGCTGACGTAAATGTCGCTGGCCTGCGTGAATGCGCGTTCTTTCCCCTGGATGGCCACGCTCAGCGCGGCCGGAGCACCGATCTGCGTACGAACCAGCGGAACCGTTTGCGTCCAGCTCCCGCGTTCACCGCCGGGTTCGAGGCCCAGCTCGCGAAAGCGAGTGGAAAGCCATTCGACAGTCTTCGTCTCGCCCGCCGTACCGGGCGCGCGGCCTTCGAACTCATCCGAGGCCAGCACGCGCACCGCATCGGACAGGCGCTGAGGATCGATGACGCCGGGATCGGCAGCGATCGCTGGCCCCGCCATCGCCGCTGCAAGAAGAATCGTGCAAACCCGTGACATCGAAGTTGCTCCAGTCAATCGCTTCGGCCGCCGCAAATCGTGCACCGGGTTATCACGTCGCGTCCGCATTTGCCAGCCCGTCTGCCTGAAATCGGTGCGACGCATCGTTGCGAACGCGGCTGCCGGAAGAAAAGTTCGATGCGAAGCGCTCCGCCCTCTTGGAACGCATCACAGCGACTCGCTATGATCCTCGCGTCGTTAATCCTTCCCACAAGAGATCGGATGACGCTCATCGAACTGCCGCGTGCACTCGAAGACTACTTCGCTTTCGCCGAAACGGAACCCACCCGGCGAGGACGCCGCTTTTCGATTTCATTGCCGTACTTCAACGGCGAGCGGCTCGAACGCCTGCAGTGGTGGTATCACGTGTCGGCCGTGCAGGAGCAGATGTACGACGGCACGGGCCTCGTCGTCCTTCGCGTCCGCTCCATCGAACGCTTCCGTCGTCACATCGAACGCTGGCTCGCCAACACCGACCAGCAATTGCACGGCGACGATCCGATCCCCCGCGTCCGCACACGCAGGGCTGCTGTTGCCGAACTACCGAAGGCGGAAGTCATTCCGCTGCCGGTCGAGCGGGCAGCGATCGCCTGAGGGTCGCTGCGAGCGACGAGCAATGAGCCAGAACCTCAGCAGGCTTCTGACTCATCGCTCATAGCTCGCCGCTCATCGCCAAGTCCGGCAGGCCGCTATACATAAGCGGGACGCCCCCCGTTCCGATCAGCGGACACCCGCGAACAATTGCATGCAATCCGCCGAACGGCCGGGAAAAATGAGCCGGCGGTCACATCCTGGGTGCACAGGCGGTGAATATTCTTCAAACCATGCGCGATGTACCGGTTTGCAAGCCGGGCCGCCGAATGGATCCCGGATTTTCCGGAACGCACAAGGAAACAGGCCATGGGGAAGCACGTCGACCAGATCATCGAGGATCTGCGCGGGCAGTCGATAACACTCGACGCCGCCTGCCAGTCGTTGCTTGCATCGGCGCAAGCCGATCCTGCCGGTACGCGTTTCTGGAACCTGCGCGTCGAAGCCGCGATGAAAGACAAACGCATTACGCGCAGCGTGGCCCGCTCGCTGCTCGATGCGCTCGAAGGCTTTCAGACCGATCGCACCGTCTGGATCGATTCCGGAATGCTGCCGCCCGAATCATCGAGGCCGGCGCCCACGACAGCCGATCGCATGCGAGAAACCGACCGGCTGCTCAATGCGCTCATCGAACGCACGACTCACAAGCGCGTCGAGACTGCGCATGACCTCGCCCCTGCCACGCCCCTGACCGGCCCGATCGAATGGTTCGACTCGGCGGCCATCGTCGCGGCCACGTGTCATCCGGCGGATCCGGAGAACATCGTTCCCGGCAGCGTACTCAAGGACCGGTATCGGATCGTGAGCCACCTCGGCGCCGGCGGTGTCGGCCAGGTTTTCGAGGCCGTCGATCTCCTCAGTCTCGGCGGGCGCGAGAAAGTCACGGTAAAGGTCGTCGCAGTGAACCTGCGGCATCAGCCGGCCGCATACGCAGCGCTCGATGCGGCGATCCGTCGCACCCAGCATCTGATTCATCCGAATATCGTCGGCGTCCGCAGCCTCGAGCAACAGGGCGATCGGGTGTTCATCGTCATGGAGCCGCTGCGCGGCCGATGGCTGAGCAGTCTCATCCGCGAGGTACGCGGATGCGGCACGTCGCATGAGCTCGCGTGGCCCATCATTTCAGGAATCGCCAACGGTCTCGCGTTCGCGCATCGTCACGGCATCGTGCATTCCGACCTGAGCCCGCACGCTGTCTTCCTGTGCGACGATGGCACGGCAAAGATCATGGCGTTCGGCCTGGTCAACGCCGTCCCGGTCAGCAACGAGTCGCTCGACGTGCTCGACACGCTGACGCTGCGTGCTTACACCGAGGCGTATGCAACCGATCCCTGGGCGCAGCACTCGCAGCCGCATCCCGCGGATGATCTCTATCCGCTCGGCGTCATCGCGTACGAGATGCTGACGGGCGTCCATCCCTTCCAGCGCAGCAGCATGGCCATTGCGCGCCAGAAGGGAATGACATTCGCGCCGGTGCCTGGCCTCAACAGCCGCCTGAAGAAATTGATCGATCGCTGCCTGTCGTTCGACCGGCGCGAGCGGCCGCAGACGGCCGATCGCTTTCTGAAGCGGATGCAGCCTTCGCTGATGGAACGGGTGCTGTCCGCGTCGTAGGCGCAGCTGCCCTCAGGGCAGTGCAATTACGGTGAAGTCGGTTTCCGAGATGACGAAGATGGCGCGACCGCTCGGGTCGATCGCCACACGCCCGCCGCTATAGGCGTCGACCCCTGGCGCCGCATACGCGGGAAGAATCTCCGCGAAGGGCTCCGATCCGGTGATATCGAAGACGCGCAATGCGCCGGCGGCGTAGTCCAATCCATAAGCTCGCGTGCCGTCGGGCGACAGATCGCCGGCGTGACTTGCGACCGGCAGTGTCCCGCGCAGCTCCAGATCCGCATTCAACACGTAGTTGTTGGTGAAGCCGGCTTCGGCGTGTCGCGAGTAGATGCCGCGGGCGTAGTGCTGGCGCGTCGGCGACGTGTAGATGGCGCCGTTGGACGCATCGAGATAGCCGTACGGAACATCACCCGAGTTGGTGGGCGAGCCGAACATCGCGCGACTTCCGTCGATGCTGACCGCCAGGCCTCCGCCCGCGAGGTAGTTCGGGACTTCCACGAACTGACGCGAGCGCAGCGAGAACCCGCGCCGCAAGTCGTCGATGATGACCACGCCGCTGTTCAGTACCGCAAGTTGTCGCGAGCTGCCGCCTATCTGGAAGGGCAACGGGTACGACTGGATCGTCGCCATCGTCAGGGGATCGACCAGCAGCACGTCGGTCGACGTCATCACGATGAGCTGGGATTCATCCGGACTGAAAGCAAAATCGTACAACCCCGGATAGGCATGCTGGGTGCGAGTCCAGGTCTGCGTGCCGGCGTCGTAGGAAAACCGCTGCAAAGTCGATTTGGAGTCGCCATCCCAGCAGAAATAACAGTTGCTGCTCAGCACGACGCCATTGATCGGGCTGGAAACCACGCGTTCCTGCAACTCGACCGCAGCGGCCATCGTGAAATTGCCGTACGACGGCGGCTCGGCGACGCGCAGATTGGCGCTGTCGCGCGTGAAGCCGAGATTGTTCGATACCCGCACCTCATAGTCGCCTGCGGCCCGGGCACCAGGAACGAATCGCAGTTCCGTATCGCTCATGACGGTGACGCCTCCCATCACCTGCCCGTCCAGCGAGGGCACCGCTGCGGGATCCGAGAAGCCCGCGCCGCGAGCGATGACGTAGTCGTTCGCGACGGAATCCGTGAAGGCAACCGGCGCGACGAAATGCACTTCCGGCAGCCGCAGATTGAGCGAGACAGGAATCTGCAGTGGGCGTGCCGAGCTGCCAGTGGGCGCTATGGTCAGCGTTGCGTTGTGGATCCCGTACCCCATCTGCTGCAGCTCGCTCGGACTCAACGAAACCGAGACATTGCCCGGGGCGCCGGTGGTCGTCCCTGTTGCGATCAGCCAGGCCGCACTGCTCTGCACGTTGAACCCGATCGCGGACTGGGTCGCAGCCGTAACCGTTACGGCCAGATTCGACAGATTCGCCGCTTGCGTCGATGCGTTCACTTCGTACGCGAGCGACGCCGTGCCCGAGAGTGCGGGCGAGATCATTCCCGTCACTGGGATATCGACAATGCGCTGCCGCCCTCCCAGCGAGAACGTCGCCCGGACCGCACCTGTCACTGCCCCCGGCGCCAGCGCGGCAGAAGCCGCCGTGCCGGAGAGATTGATCGAATCGCCGGAAACTGCGGCGCTGATCCAGTCGACAGTGGGCGTGACGCTCGCGATCTGAACACGACTATCGCGGGTGATCGCGATCGCCCGGTTCGCTGGCTGCTCCGTCTCCACCCACGAGAGCGCGGTCGGCGCCGCGGTGGGAACGGCGACTACATCGAGCGTGACTGTGAAATCCCGCGTGTCGAAGATGTTCTGGTTGGCATCACCGGTCACGACCCGCAAGGTGATCGATTGTCGTCCGGTGGGCAAGGCAACGGGCCGCCGCGTTATCTGTAGTGTCGTCGGGTTGCTCGTACCGACGGCCGTAACGTCGAGCCAGCTCGGCAGGGTCTGGCCTGGCAATGTACCGACGATGAAGCCGGCAACCTTCGAACCGGTCCACGATACCTGCAAGGTCTTCGTTTCCGCCGCAGGCTCGGCGACAAAGGCCTCGAATGTGACCGTCGAGGCACTGAGCGTCAGGCTGGTGTCGTCACCGCCGCCACCGCTGCCGCCTCCTCCGCACCCGGCCACGAGCCCGAACAATCCGAGCAGGAAAGTGAATCGAATCGCACCCATGCATCCTCCCCCGGCACACTGCTTCGGCATGCCATTTGTTGGTGGATGCTTCATATCAGACGCGTCGCCGTCCACGCAAACGGCGACACCCCTACTGCAGAGCGGACGAGAAAACTAGAAATCCATGCTCAACTCCGCGGCAATCGTGCGCTGCGGGTAGTGGTGGAAATTCCAGTAGTTGTCGCCGTTGAGATTGTCGGCACTGATCGCCAGCGTGATCTGCTGTGTCAGCGCGTAACGCACGCGTGCATCGACCGTGAAGAACTCGCTGACGCCCGTATACGCGAAGCCGTTCGGATCGCTGTTGTCCAGCGTGTTGTACTGCTTGCCGCTGTAGCGCAAGCCCAGCGTCGTGGTCCACTTTTCGCCCATCCGGTAGGTCGCAAGAAGATTCGCACGCCAGTCCGGCACACGCGGCTGCCACTTGCCTTCGCTTGCGGGGAAGTTGTCGTTCTCCACGATGCGTGAGTGCGCATACGTGACGCTGGCCTGCAGATCCAGGTTTTCGACGAACGCATCGGCGAAGTCCCCGGCCAGCTCCAGTCCGGTCGTACGGATGTGATCGACGTTCTGGATGTTCGTCACGTTCGGCGTCACGGTGACGTTCGTCTGTGAATACAGCGCATCGCGAGTGTCCTCGTGGAACACCGTCGCCCGCAACGAGCCGCGATCGTGGTCGTACCGGGCGGTGAGCTCACCGGTCCACGACCGCTCAGGCTTCAGATCCGGATCATTGTTGACGATGACGGTGGTCGAGATCGATCCCTGGTACAGCTCGGCGACAGTCGGCATGCGGACAGCGCGACCGACGGACGCCTTGAGCGACCAATCCGGCGCAAGCTGGTAGGCGATCGCGGCCTTCGGCGAATAGTACGTTGCCGATCGCTCGCCGAACGACAACGTCGAGGTCGCATTCGAGATCGCACCATCGGATGCTTCCCATCGCTCCGCACGCAATCCCAGTGTTGCACGCCAGTCCGCCGCGAATCCCCAAGTGTCCTGCGCATACAGACTCTGCAGCATCGTGTTGCCTCGAAATGCAGAGAAGCGTGATGCGGGCGCGCCGCTCAGCCAGTCGGCGGTATTCGATACGAGCGTGCGCAGCTCGTAGTCGTCGCGCTGGTACCCGAAATCGACGATGTGATCGACGCCCTCGGGCCGCCACGCTCCCTTCAGCGATACGGAGTTCCAGCCCGTGCCCGACAGATCAGTGAGGCGCCCCGCCCCTCCTGTTTCGGCTGCCGGCAGTGCGACAGTCGGCGACCGCACTTCATCGCGGTCGTAGTCGTACAGGCTCGCCGCGACTTCCCAGTCGAACGCCCCGCCGCTGGCATGCTTCAACGAAAACCCGTGCATGAAGTGCTGCAGATCCCCGCGGCTGGGCGCGAAGTCCGTAGCCGCAACCGTGTAGGAGCGCCCATCGACGTTGATCGTCCCCGCGTAGAACGGATTGCCATTCGCATCGCGAAGCCAGCTCTCCGACGCTCGCTCGGCTTCATTGCGCCACCAGCCCAGTGTGTAGCTCGCACGCAGATTCGGCGTGAAGTCGTAAGCGAGCTTGAGCTTCGCCTGGTCCTGGACCGTGTGAGCCTGGCTGGTCGTGCCCAGCAGGAGCCAGTCCTGATTGCGCGGATTCTTGCCGGGAATCGCGCCGGTCACCGCAGTACCTGCGCTACCCGGCGTTCCGGAGCTGACGAGCTTGTTCGCGTACACGAGCGGTTGGCTGTCGTTGTCCAACCGCGTGTAGCTCAGCCAGCCGGACAGGTCGCCGAAACGATCGCCGATCGAAACGCTGCCCTGATAGCCATCGTACGTTTCGTCAGTGCTGTAGACATCGAACTTCTGGCCTAAGCTCGTCGCGCGCACGTGCGCCTCGAACTGGTCCGGCATCCTCGTGAGGTACTCGACGACGGCACCGACCGAGTTGCCGGGATAGGCGGCCGAGAACGGACCATAGAGCACGTCCACCCGTTCGATCTCGCCGGGCGTCACCATGCCCCAGCGCGGTGTGAACGTTGCGCCGTTGCCGAGCAGATTCGAGAGCAGTATCCCGTCGGCGTACACGAGCGAGCGGGCGCTGTTGCCCGTGCCCGAAGCGCGGCTCGCCAGCACTGCATGGTCGTAGTCGCCGATATAGCGCTTGCGGACGAGCAGGCTAGGAAGATATTTGAGGGCGTCTTCCGCATCCGTGGCGTTGATCGCCACTGCGATCTCCTGCGCCGTGATGCCCTCGATCGTCGTCGGGATCTGCGTCGGCAGCGACGTTGGTCGCGTGCCGATCACGGTCACCGTCCCCAGTGTCCGCACAGGCTCCACATCGGGATCTGCGTGAACGACGGGCGAAAGCGCACTGACTGCGAATGCGAGCGCAGCCGGCGCCGAATGCCGGGTCTTCATTCCAATTCTCCTGAACCGAAGCAGCGCTTCGGCGAAAAGCAGCGACGGCCTGCCGGATGGCAATCCGTCAACGGTCGATCGACAACGTGCCTTTCAGGAAAAGAGCGGCGGACCGCGGATGCGGTCGGCGCGCAGCGGACCGGAATGGATATCCGGTGCCGAATGGAAATCGGGGAACTCTTCCGCGGTCGAATCGGAGAACGTGGCGCCGCCGATTGCGTGTCCCAGCGCCGCCACCGCAGCGAGCGCGAACGGACACGGCATGCTGTCCTGGGCGCGATGTCCGGACGAGCCGTCGGAGGAACTGCCCGCCTGTTGCGCCTGATCGGCTGCTGCGTGATGCCCGGCGTGATGGGCATGCTCATCGACGGCGGGCATCGCCATCTGGACCACGCCCGGGCAGAACATGAGCTGCAGGCCATCCGCGCCCGTCATCAACATGTAGCCGGCCGGGATCAGTGCGCGCGCGAGCAGCAGCGGCACCATCCAGAGCGTCAGCGACTTGAAGATTCGGCGGTTCATGGCGGTAGGTCGACTCGAGCGAAGTATAGGTTCACGCCCGCTCTACCGACCACCAACTTTCGTCCGGAAAAGATCAAGGAAATGTCAGCGACGCCTTTTACGGCCGCGGGCGGTGCTCCAGTGTTCCGAGAGCGTCGAGCTCGCCTTGATACGCGTGCCCCTTACGCCTGTGGTCCCACACCCCTGCCGCCGTGAATGCCACCGCAAACACAACGATCAGCCCGTAGTGAGACAGCATTTCCGGGTGAGGGTCATAGATCATTCCGCCGACGATCAGCACCAGCGCCGCAGGGAGCATCGGAAGCAGCGACCATCGCCAGGAATGCAGGTAGTAGTCCCTTCGGCGCTCGAGCTCGGACCGGTAAGCATCGAGGCTCTGCGTCACGGTCACGTCGTCACGGCTTTGCAGCATGCGCGCGCGGCTGCGCATCTCGAGCACCACGCAGACAGCTCCCGCGAGCGCCAGAAGGATGCCGACCCGCATCACGTAGAGCATCGGACCGATATCGGAGGGCGGATCCCTGAACACGGTCACCAGACCCGCCGCGACCATGATGCCGAGCGCCCAGTACATGAGCCCCTTCTGCTGCCGGAAATCCTTGTTGAGCCGGCTGGCCTGGTGATGGACGAACGCCAGCGAAACGACCGGCGCGTCGAGCGGCTGCGACTGCCATGCCGATTTCTCCATCCGGTTCTCCTCGTTGGTCGTCATGAGCGCTCCTCCGCGTGAAACAGGGTGGCAAGCAGGCGCTTGATCCGGTGGATCTTGGTCGCGACGTTCTGCGGGGACAGGCCGATGACCTCGCTGATCGCATCCGCGCTGAAGTCTTCGAGATAGAGCAGGATCACCTGCCGGTCCGGCGGTTTCAGCCGGTCGATCAGCGACAGCAGCCGCTGCAGGGAATCGCTTCGATCCACGTCCTCGGCCGGATTGTGCGGATCTTCCGGCTCCGGCACGTCATCGAGCGTGTACAACTCGCGCAGTCGCAGCCGGCGGTCCGCGACGATGTGGCGGGTTGCAGCGATGTGAGCGACTCGATAAACCCAGGTCCGCAGCGAACATCGCTGGTCGAACGTCGCAAAGCTCCGCCAAAGGGCGATGTGGATGTCCTGGAGCAGATCCTGGCGGCGGTCCGGTCTCGATTCGTAGCCGCGCACCAGCCGCCCGAGCGCGTCGCCATGGAGCGCGATCGATTCGGTATATCGCTCATCCTGAACGCGCTCGGCATCGCCGCCCGGCGAAAGCATCTCAGGAACCGTCGGCGAAGCGTCCAGAGTCGTCATGTATCCGGTAGTGCGGGCAGCAGCGGCTTTCTTACACCGCCGGCGCTCCGGTCAGACCACCAGTCGATAGCCGATCCCCGGCTCGTTCACGATGTGTTTCGGCACGCCTTCGTTGTCGCCGAGCTTTTCCCGCAACTGCCCGACGTAGACGCGCAGGTATTGCACGTCGTCCCGATGCAATTTCCCCCAGACGCTTTCGAGCAGGTGGCGATGAGTGCAGACGCGCCCGGCCGCACGGGCAAGCACGAGCAGCAGATCGAATTCCTTGGGCGACAGCTTGACCAGCTGCCCATCGCGCCGGACTTCATGAGCGGGAATGTCGATTCTCAGGCCACCCGCTTCGATCACCGGGTCGGCGGTCTCTCCCGAATGCGCACGCAACGATGCGCGGATGCGTGCAAGCAGTTCGGCGGTACCGAAGGGCTTCTGAACATAGTCGTTGGCGCCCGCGTCGAGCGCCGCTACCTTGTCCGACTCATCGGAACGCACGGAAAGCACGATGATGGGCAACTGCGTCCAGACCCTGACGGCGCGGATCACGTCGATCCCGGAGATGTCCGGCAGGCCCAGATCGAGCAGGACGAGATCGGGCTTCTTTCCCGTGCACGCCTCGATCGCCTCGCGGCCTGTCGATGCTTCGATCGGATCGTAGCCCGCTGCATTGAGCGTGATGCGCAGGAACAGGCGGATCTGTTCTTCGTCATCGACGATCAGGAGGCGGGGTCGGGCTTGCATGGGCTGAGTGTGAGGGATTGGGTTGTGTGCCAGCGCAGAGTAGCTTTACGCCTTGTGGCTGTCATTCCCGCGAAAGCGGGAATGACGAACCGCTTACGCGGGGATGACCGCGGGAGCGCGCGGCAATTGAATCTCCACCGCCGTGCCTTCCGCGCTATCCGCTATCCCGATCTTCCCGCCCATGGCTTCGACGAACCCTTTCGAGATCGCGAGCCCCATGCCTGCACCTGCCGTTCCGTTGTCGCGCTGTCCGGCGCGATAGAACAGATCGAAGACCCTGCCTCGCTCCGCCGCGGGGATTCCCGGGCCTCGATCAGCCACAGTCACATAGATCGCGTCTGCCGTCGCATGCGCATCGACTCGCACGGTCGTCCCGGACGGCGCGAACTTGCCCGCGTTCTCCAGAAGATTCGCCAGCACCTGTCCGAGCAGCGTCGCGTCCGCATGCACCGGTGGGAGGGTTGCAGGAATGAGGACATCGACCTGGTGACCTGCAAGCACACCGTCGAGCTGTGAGATTGCCTGGCTCACTGCATCGCGAACGTCAACCGCGCTTGCACGCAGCGCGAGCGCGCCGTGCGACAGCCGCGTCATGTCGAGAAGATTCTGAATCAGGCGATTGAGTCGCTGCGCTTCCCCGATGGCACTGCCGAGAAGCCGATCCTGGTCTTCCTCCGGAATGCGATGGGATAGTTCGCGCAGCGCGGTGAGTGCACCAGTGATCGATACCAGCGGCGTACGCAAATCGTGCGAGACGGATGCCAGCAATGCCGCGCGCAACGACTCGGCTGCTTTCTGAATCTGAGCGCTCTGTGCAGCCTCGCGAAGACGAAAGCGCTCGCATGCCGCCGCCAGCTGCGTTTGCAACGTGAACAACAGACGATTCTGCTCAGCGTCGACTCCATCGGACGTCGCGGGCAGATGAACGCCAATCACACCGAACACCTCGCCGGACTGTTGGATGGGCACGAAGTACCACGCGGCAGCCGGCAGCGTTCCTGTGCCGCGACCCGCGGTCTCGCGATGACCGATGGCCCAGTCGGCGGCCGCCTGATCGGTATCGCGAAACTCCCCTGCCCGTTCGAGTTCCACCGGCGGATCCGCGCGGTGCTGTGCATTCGCCCGCAGAACCACGCAGCGTTTGCCGAGCAACTCGGACAGGCCTGTGGCTGCGGCGGTGAGCAGATCGCGATCATCGACGGCAGTTGCGAGCCGTCGTGAGAAATCGAACAGCGTCTCGACGCGCCTCGTGCTCAACCATGCGTCATGTGCCTGCCGGCGCAGGCGCGCAGCAAGCTGGCCCACGACGAACGACACTGCGAGAAACACCACGAGCGTCGTGACATCCTGAGGATTGTCGACACTCAGCGAGTACCGCGGCTCGGTGAACAAATAGTTGTACGCCGTGAACGCGATCACGCTGCACAGCACGGAAGCCACGAGCCCGCCGGTCGCGCCAGCGAACGTCGCAGCCAGCAGGAATATCAAAGCCAGGCTCGCACTGTCAGTGTACGGCTCGAGCAGCTTTCCGATCACTGCAGCGCCCGCGGAGAATCCGATCGCGAGCGCTACATCGCGGGACGTGAGCCACTTGCGCGCACGATCCGATTGCACTGGCCGACCGTCACCCGATCCGTTGATCGGCGCCGCAACGATCGTGATCTCGAAATCCGTCGCATGATCGAGCAGCCACTGAGCGAGACGACGTCTCGGCCAGAAGCGATGACGCACGTCCATGGATCGACCGACCACGATCTGAGCCGCGTTGTGGGTCCGCGAATACTCGACAATGACTTCACCGACCCGATCGCCCGTGAGAATCGCCGTGTCGGCTCCGAGCTGTGATGCGAGCGCGAGATTCGCATCGAGCCGGGCACGCGCCGAGGTCGCCGACCCCAGCGTCTGAACGTAGATCGCCGTCCAGGGCAGATGCCGCTGATCGGCCAGCCGCTTTGCCGTGCGGATGACGTGCTCGCTGGCAGCAGTCGCATCGACGCAGACGATCAAGCGTCCGCGTGCGGGCCACGGACCTGCAATCGCATGCGCGCGCATGAACACCGACATGTCGTCGTCAACCCGCTCGGATGCCGCGCGCAGTGCAAGTTCCCGCAGCGCCAGCAGATTGCCGCGGGAGAAATAGTGATCGAGGGCTCGACGAGCAGCGTCGGGAACGTAAACCTTCCCCTGTCGCAGGCGTTCGATCAGGTCGTCCGGCGGCAGGTCGATCAGCTCGACGTCATGTGCCTGCTCGATGATCGCATCGGGCACCGTCTCGCGAACCTCGACACCCGTGATCCGACCGACGATGTCATTGAAGCTTTCGAGGTGCTGGACGTTCAGCGTCGTGTAGACATCGATACCGGCGTCCAGCAGTTCCTGGACGTCCTGATACCGCTTCGCGTGCCGCGAGCCGGGGACATTCGTGTGCGCCAGCTCATCGACCAGCGCCAGCCTCGGCTTGTGTTCGAGCAGCGCGTCGAGATCGAGCTCTTCCAGCTCGCGTTCGCGATGTGTCAGCCGCCGGCGGGGAATCCGCGGCAGGCCGTGCAACAGCGCTTCCGTCTCCTGCCGTCCATGCGTCTCGACGATACCGACAGCGACATCGACGCCCTCCGCGAGTTTGCGGCGGGCAACGCTGAGCATTTCGTACGTCTTGCCGACACCCGGCGCGGCGCCGAGGAATATTTTCAGGCGGCCGCGCTCATGACGCTGCGCCTCGGCCAGCAACGCTTCCGGAGAAGGTCGAACGGTGTCGGACTCGGCCATGCGCTGGATTATGCGCTGGATCGTGCGATCGTCGCGATCACTCGCCTACCCGTCCCGCGATGTCGTCCAGAGCCAGATTCAATGCGAGCACGTTGACCGTCGGTTCGCCGAACAGTCCCAGCCATCGTTCGCTCGTATGCCCGACGACGAGCTCGCCGACCTGCGTCGCAGGCAATCCTCGTGCGTTGGCGACTCGCGCCACCTGGTACTGCGCCGCTGCAACGCTGATGTGAGGGTCGAGACCACTCGCGGACGCGGTAATCAGATCCACCGGAATGAGCGCACCGTTGCCCGGATCCGCCGTACGCAGTGCTTCGATGCGACCTCTCACAGCCTCCTCCAGCGCTGGATTCAGCGGTCCCTGATTGGAACCGCCCGACGCGAGCGCGTTGTAGGGCGCGGTCGCCGTTGCCGACGGGCGTCCCCAGAAATACTTCGGCTCCGTGAAGCTCCGGCCGATGAGGCGCGAGCCGATCGGCTGACCGTCTCTCACGATCAGGCTGCCTCTCGCCGCATCCGGAAAGAGCGCCGTCCCGATGCCAGTGACGACGAAGGGATACACCACTCCGGTCATCAGCGTGAGGAATGCGAAGAGGACGAGTACCGGTCGGATCTGTGAAGTCATGATGCTTACCCCGCGATGCCCGTCAGCAGCAGATCGATCAGCTTGATGCCGAGAAAAGGAACGACGATGCCGCCGAGACCATAGACAAGGAGATTGCGTCGAAGCAGCGTGGCAGCGCCGAGTGGCCGGTACTTCACGCCCTTCAGCGCCAGCGGCACCAGGAAGACGATGATCAGCGCATTGAAGATCACGGCCGACAGAATCGCTGACGAAGGATTCTCGAGCTGCATGATGTTCAGCGCGTTGAGTTGCGGATAGGTGGTGGCGAAGGCAGCCGGAATGATCGCGAAGTACTTCGCCAGGTCGTTCGCGATGCTGAACGTCGTCAGCGACCCGCGGGTCATGAGCATTTGCTTGCCGGTCTCCACGACCTCGATGAGCTTGGTCGGGTTGGAATCCAGATCGACCATGTTCCCGGCTTCCTTCGCGGCCTGCGTGCCCGAGTTCATTGCGACAGCCACATCGGCCTGGGCCAGTGCCGGCGCGTCGTTGGTGCCGTCGCCGGTCATCGCGACGAGGCGTCCTTGCGCCTGATGCTCGCGAATGAGCTTGAGCTTCATCTCGGGCGTCGCTTCAGCGAGGAAATCATCGACGCCCGCTTCCGCTGCGATAGCTGCCGCCGTCAGGGCGTTGTCGCCGGTGATCATCACCGTCTTGATGCCCATGCGCCGCAACTCGGCGAAGCGCTCCTTGATGCCGCCCTTGACGATGTCTTTCAGCTCGATGACGCCGAGCACCTTTGCGTCGTCCGACACGACGAGCGGCGTGCTGCCACGACGCGCGACGGTCTCGATCACCTGCGTGACATCCGGCGGCACACGCTGCCCCAGAGCCTCGACATGCTTGCGAATCGCATCGGGCGCACCCTTGCGGACCTGCCGGGTGCCCGCATCGACGCCGCTCATCCGCGTGTGCGCGGAGAACGGAACGAAGGTGAGATCCTGCGATGAGCGCTCCCTGATATCGAAGCGCTTGGCCAGCACGACGATGCTCCGCCCCTCGGGCGTTTCATCGGCCAGCGATGCGAGCTGTGCCGCATCCGCCAGCTCGTGCTCCGTCACTCCGCTCGCCGGCAGGAACGCCGCCGCCTGCCGGTTGCCCAGCGTGATCGTGCCGGTCTTGTCGAGCAGCAACACATCCACATCGCCTGCTGCTTCGACCGCACGACCGGACGTCGCGATGACGTTCGCCTGCATCATGCGATTCATGCCCGCGATACCGATCGCCGAGAGCAATCCGCCGATGGTCGTGGGAATGAGGCACACCAGCAAGGCAATCAGCGCCGTGATCGTCACCGGCTGACCGAGCTTCGTCACCTCGACGCCATATACGGAGAACGGGAACAGCGTCACGGTCGCGAGCAGGAAGACCAGGGTCAGCGCCACGAGCAGGATCGTCAGCGCAACCTCGTTCGGGGTCTTCTGCCGGCGCGCGCCTTCGACCATTGCGATCATCCGGTCGATGAACGTCTGGCCGGGATTGACGGTGATCTTCACGACGATCCAGTCCGACAACACTCTCGTCCCGCCGGTGACCGAGGAGAAATCTCCCCCCGACTCACGGATCACGGGCGCTGACTCTCCGGTGATCGCGCTTTCATCCACCGAAGCCGCGCCGTCGATGACGATTCCGTCCGCGGGAATGATATCGCCCGCCTCGGCCACCACGATATCGTCGATCCGCAACTCCGTCGCCGGCACATTGCGGTGCGTGTGCCGCTGCTTCGGGTGCGTGAGCACCTTCGCCTGCACCGCTTGCTTCAATCCCTTCAGCGAGGCCGCCTGCGCCTTGCTCCGGCCTTCAGCGAGCGCTTCGGCGAAGTTCGCGAACAGCACAGTGATCCACAGCCAGGCCGACACGCCCAGGATGAAACCGGACGGCGCATCGCCCTGGCCGTCGAGCGACTGCACCCACAGCAAGCTCGTGAGAATCGCGCCGACGTAGACGACGAACATCACGGGATTGCGCCACTGGGCGCGAGGGTCGAGCTTGCGGAGCGAACCCGCCAGCGCGGACCGGATGAGAGCAGGTTCGAACAAGGGTCTCGGGGAACGGGACATGGGAGGAACTCCAGGAGAGGCTATGGGCTGTGAGCCAGAAGAGGATCAGAGCCCTCTGGCTCGTTGCTCACCGCTCGTTGCTCGTTGCTTACCGCTCATTTCTCGCCGCTCATCATCAGCTGCTCCACCACCGGTCCCAAGGCCAGCGCGGGCACGTACGTCAGTGCGCCGATCAGCAGTACCGAGCCGATGAGCAGCACGACGAACAGCGGGCCGTGAGTCGGTAGCGTGCCGGCGGTTACGGGTGCGCGCTTCTTTGCGGCGAGAGAGCCGGCGATCGCAAGCACAGGGATCAGCACCCAGAAGCGGCCGAGCCACATCGCGATACCGAGCGCCGTGTTGTAGAACGGGGTGTTCGCCGAGAGGCCGGCGAAGGCGCTGCCGTTGTTGTTGCCGGCGGAGCTGAATGCGTACAGGATCTCTGAGAAGCCGTGAGCACCGGGATTGGCCACACCGATTTTTCCTGCTTCCACGGACACGGCGACAGCAGTGCCGATGAGCACGACGAAGGGCGTGGCCAGGATCGCGATCGACGTCATCTTCATGTCGAACGCTTCGATCTTCTTGCCGAGATACTCCGGCGTGCGACCGATCATGAGGCCGGCAATGAAAACGCCGAGCAGTGCGTAGATCAGCATGCCGTAGAGGCCGGAGCCGACACCGCCGAAGGCGACTTCGCCGAGCTGCATGAGGAACATCGGCACGAGCCCTCCCATCGGCGTCATCGAATCGTGCATCGTGTTCACGGCACCGGTGGACGTCGCCGTCGTGACGGCAACGAACAATGCCGACGCACCTACGCCGAAGCGCGCTTCCTTCCCCTCCATATTGCCGCCCGGCTGGGTATCGGAACGAGCCACGTCGGCACCGACCTGCGTGAAGACCGGGTTGCCCTGCTGCTCGAAGTGAACAGCGACGAGCCAGAGTGCGACGAACAGGATCGCCATGCCCGCGAGCACGGCCCACCCCTGCCTCGCGTCGCCGACCATCCGGCCGAACGTGAATGTCAGCGCGATCGGAATCAGGAGGATCGCGAACAGCTGAATGAAATTGGTCAGCGTGTTCGGGTTCTCGTAGGGATGCGCGGAGTTCGCGTTGAAGAATCCGCCGCCGTTGGTGCCCAGCTCCTTGATGGCCTCCTGCGAAGCGACGGGTCCCATCGGCAGCGTCTGGGTGCTGCCCTGTGCAACTGCTGTCACTTCCTTGTACGCGTCAAAGTTCTGGATCACGCCCTGTGAGACGAGCACGAGTGCCATGACCGCTGCGAGCGGCAACAGCACGTACAGCGTGACGCGGGTCAGGTCGACCCAGAAATTGCCGATCGTCGTGGAAGTGTGGCGCGCGAAGCCGCGGATCAACGCCGCCGCCACAGCGATGCCCGTCGCTGCCGAAACAAAATTCTGAACCGCGAGCCCTGCCATCTGCGTGAGGTGACTCATCGTCGATTCGCCCGCGTACCCCTGCCAGTTCGTGTTGGTCACGAAGCTGACCGCGGTATTGAAGGACGAATCCGGCGTCACCGCGCCGAAAGCCTGTGGATTGAGCGGCAACACCGCCTGCAACCGCTGCAAGGCATAGACGAACAGCGTTCCGACGACACTGAAAAGCAGGACACCGACAGCATATTGCTTCCAACCGGTCTCGCGTTCCGCATCGACTCCGGCGACACGGTAGATCCAGCGCTCGATGTTGAAACGGAAGCGACTCCGGGGCGTTGCCTTGCCATCGAGGACATCGGCAATGTAGTACCCCAGGGGCCGGCCGCACACTGTCGCCAGGGCTAGCACTGCGAGCCCCAGCACGATCGCTGCAATCGTCATCAGTTTCTCCGCGTCAGAATTTTTCCGCCTTCAGCAAGGCGTAGATCAGATAGACCGCGAGCGCGGCCGCGACCCACATCGCGAACTGGATGAAGGTCATTCGATCCTCCCCAGTCGCGAGAGCGCGACGACGAGGCCGTGCGTCAGCGCGTACAGCGCTGCGATGAGCCCGATGAACAGCAGATCCTGCATGACCGCACCTCTTTCCGATGCGGCTCAATCTATCGATGCCCTCATAAAGTTGCCGACAGAAGAACATCGCGCGGCATAAAAAAAGCATAAGGATGCAAATTACCGCCCGCGGATTCACAATCCGGGCCGTGCACGTACTGACGAGAGAGTTGCCATGCTGAGGACCTGCGTCGCGTATCGAAACGGCCAGAAGCTCGCCGAGATCTCGGTGGAGGAGATCCATCACTATCTCGAGCAACCGGACTGCTTCGTCTGGGTGGCGCTCGTCGATCCCGGACCGCAGGAGCTTGCCGTCATGCGGGCGCAGTTCCATCTGCACCCACTCGCGGTGGAAGACGCACAGAAAGGCCATCAGCGACCGAAGATCGAGGAGTACGGCGGCGGCCTGTTCGCCGTCGTCCACATGATCGAGGAGAAGGACGGGGAACTCATCGTGGGTGAAGCCGACATCTTCGTCGGCCGCAACTATGTGCTCTCCGTGCGCAACCGGGCGGAACGCGGATTCCAGGAAGTGCGTGCGCGCTCCGAGCGTGAGCCGGAGCTGCTGCGCTACGGACCGGGTTACGTGCTCTACGCACTCATCGACGCGGTCGTCGACCGCTACTTTCCGATTCTCGATCGCCTCGAAGACGAACTCGAGACCCTGGAGGAACGGATCTTCGCGGGCATGTCCCTGCGCGACAACATCGAGGCCCTATACGCGTTGAAGCAGCGGCTGATGCTCATCAAGCACGCCGTGACGCCGCTCCTGGAAGCCATCGGGAATCTTTCGGGAGCGCGCGTGCCGCTGATGTGCACGGGCATGCAGGAGTACTTCCGCGATATCGCCGACCATCTGCAGCGACTCAACCAGTCGATCGAATCAGCCCGCGACACGCTCATCAGCGCAACGACCGTGAACGTTTCGATGATCTCGCTGCAGGAAGGCGAAGTGATGAAACGTCTCGCCGCGTACGCCGCACTGGTGGCGGTTCCGACCTTGATCGCCGGCATCTACGGCATGAATTTCGAACTGATGCCCGAGCTGAAGTGGAAGTACGGCTACTTCCTGGCGATCGGGCTGATGGTCGGGCTGGATGGGCTGTTGTTCTGGAAATTGCGGAAGGAGAAATGGTTGTAGATTCGTCACCCGCGAAAGCGGGAATGACGGATGCGCCGGCGGCCGCTACGCCTCCTTGCTCACAACCGTCGCCGTCGCCTTCTCGTCCGCCACCTCTTCCGTCAGTTCCCCTTCCCACTTCGACACCACAGCTGTCGCGATGCTGTTGCCGATGACGTTGGTGGCCGAGCGGCCCATGTCGAGGAAGTGATCGATGCCGAGCAGCAGGACCAGGCCGGCTTCCGGGATACCGAACTGCGCCAGCGTCGCCGCGATGACGACGAGTGAAGCGCGAGGCACGCCGGCGATACCCTTGGACGTCAGCATCAGCACGGCCACCATCGCGATCTGCTGGCTGATCGGAATATCGATGCCGTACACCTGCGCGATGAACATGACCGCGAACGTGCAGTACATCATCGAGCCGTCGAGATTGAAGGAATAGCCGACCGGCAGCACGAAGCTCGCGATGCGATTGCTGCAGCCGAACTTCTCGAGCTCCTCGAGCGTGCGCGGATACGCGGCCTCCGAGCTGGCGGTCGAGAACGCGAGAATCACGGGACTGCGAACGCGCTTGATCAATCGCAGGATGCGCGGCCCGATGACGAGTCCGCCGAGCAGGGTCAGGATCGCCCACAGCAGCAGCAGGCCGAAGTAGAACTCGCCCATGAAGATGCCGTAGACCTTGAGGATCCCCAGGCCCTGCTTCGCGACCGTCGTAGCCAGGGCACCGAACACGGCGAATGGCGCGAAGAGCATCACGTAACCCGTCACCTTCAGCATGATGTGCGCGAGCACGTCCACAACTTCGATCACCGGCTTGCTGCGCGCGCCGAGCGCCGCCATGGCCGTACCGAAGAACACCGAGAACACGACGATCTGCAGGATCTCGTTGCGGGCCATCGCATCGAGGATGCTGGTGGGAATCGTGTGCGCAATGAAGCTCTGCAGCGACAGCGCACCGGCCTCGATGCCCGATGCCGCATGCGAATCCGGGATCGGCAGCTGCATGGCCTTGCCGGGCTCGAAGGTCTCGACGAGGACGAGACCCAGCGTGAGCGAGATCAGCGACGCGAAGATGAACCACCCCAGCGCCTTGCCGCCGATGCGGCCGACGGTGGCGATGTCGCCCATCTTTGCGATGCCGACCACCAGCGTCGAGAACACCAGCGGCGCAATGATCATCTTGATGAGCCGCAGGAACATCGTGGGCAGCAGACCCGCCGCCTCGGCGAAGTCCGCCGCGGACTCGGGGAAATACGTGTAGGAGACGTATCCGCTCAGCAGGCCGAGGACGAGGCCCACCATGATGTAAGTCGTCAGACGGCTGGACGGCATTGAGCGTATTCCCGTTCTTTGAGTGCAAGTATCAGACGAATGCGATCAGCAGCAGACCGAGTGCGATGCGATACCACGCAAAGGGTACATAGCTGTGGGACTGGATGTAACGCAACAGCCACTTCACTGCAATGAATCCGACGATCGTGGATACAACGAAGGCGACCCCGAGATCTCCCCAGTGCTCGGTCGCCAGCCCGCCCTCGAGATAGAGCTCCAGGAACTGGTAGGCCGTCGCGGCAAACATCGTCGGGATCGCCAGCAGGAACGCAAACTCCGCGGCCGCAGGGCGCGAAGTCGTTCCGGCGAGCATCGCCGCGAACAGCGCGGCAGCCGATCGCGACGTTCCCGGGAACACGGCAGCGATCACCTGGGCAACGCCCACCCATGCAGCCGCCCCCCAGCTGATCGCGGTATTCGGCTCGCGCTTGGATACATAGGACTCCACAGCGAAGATCACGAAGCCGCCGATGATCAGCGCCGCCGCAACCGGATACACCGATTCGGGCAGCTCGACACCGGCCAGGCGCGCACCGAGTCCGCCGACCACGGTGATCATCAGTGCG
Organism: Povalibacter uvarum; assembly: GCF_014202975.1. Classification (GTDB taxonomy): domain Bacteria; phylum Pseudomonadota; class Gammaproteobacteria; order Steroidobacterales; family Steroidobacteraceae; genus Steroidobacter; species Steroidobacter uvarum. The sequence goes on along the minus strand of NZ_JACHHZ010000003.1, from coordinate 770,654 downwards.
ACGAAGAGCTTCAACAGATAATCGCGGTTCTCGGGCCGCATGAAGCCCAGCGCCATGTCGAGCAGGCGCCTCCAGTAAACCAGCGTCACCGCCAGGATGGCCCCGGACTGAATGGCGACGGTGAACAGATCGGAACGACGCCCCAGCCAATGTTGCGCGATGAGCAAATGCCCGGTGCTGGAGATGGGAAGAAACTCGGTGACGCCTTCGATGATTCCCAGCAGGATGACCTGGAGCAGATTTTCCACGCGGTGTCCGTTGTTCTGGATCGGGTCGGGGGATGATACTGGCACTATCGGATGGCCGCACGGGCCGTCGGTGACCGAACGACATGGCTGCCGCCGGTTCCCTCCGATTGCTCGGGATCGTGACGCCGATGTAATCCGCGCCGGCCGGGGCATGGGAAACTTCAGGCGGCCCCACCCCGACATTGTCGAATGAACACACTCGAAATCCGCTCGACGCTGACCCTCGCCGACTGGCAGGCCTACCAGGCTGCCTGGGCGCTTCGACTACAGGCCCGCTCGCGATTGTCGCGAAGGAACATCGTCGTTACGTTGGGCGTCGCCCTCGCCATGGCCATTGCACTGGTCGGCGCCTCGGTCTATCTCGGTCAGTCCGTACCCTTCCTCGCCGTCGTCATCGGTGCCGCCGCCGCTGTGCTCGGTGTCATGATCAACATGCGCCGCATGCGCGCCGCCGCCCAACCCGATGAATCGGGCGTCGTGCTCGGTCCGAGCCGCCTGACGATCGACCCTTCTGGCCTGTTGCTGGAGAAGAGCCATTCGACCATTCGTCATGACTGGGCGGTGTATCAGGAAATCACGATCGCACCCGGCCATCTGTTCATCTGGGTCGATCGCGTCGCCGCCCTGATCGTGCCGGTCCGGGATCTGCCGGAATCGGTGTCCGCGCATCAGGCGGCGGATCTGATCCGGGAACTGGCGGAAGCCGGGCGATCCCAGCCCGCGCAGACGCAGATCGAACCGCAGCCCGAGACTGAGCCTGAGGCTGCCACGAGCAGCTCGGTTCCAGTGATGCCTTCGTCATCGACGCAGGTTCCGTTCCTGCGCTCGATCGGACGTTTCCTCACCCTGCGGCCCGTCACGAACCCTGATCTCGATCTCAGCGACCGTGCGCTGCTTGCACTCGCGGCCCTCTCGATCGCCCTCTGGATCCTGATCGATCTCCTGGTCGCGCTGCCGGACTCGACTTTCTACGCGTATGGCTTCGTCGGTGTCGGCTGGTACGGCTCCATCGCGATGCTGCTGGCAGCGATCTGGGCTCGCTTGTCGGATCCTCCGGTGTCCCTGCGGGCGACGCTTGCCCTGACGCTGGCTTTCATTCCGATTGCCATCGTTCTCGCGATGCTGCTCGGCTATCTGCCTTCGGCGGTGTCGCTCGGCGCGTCGATCATTCTGGCGTTCTACGCTGTCGCTTACGGACACACCGCACTGAAGTCGGTGACTGCACGTCATCAGGCAGGCGCAATGTTCGCGAGCCTGTTGTTCCTGTCGCTCGCGGCCTGGTTCGCTCAGACGCAGTATGTAGAGCCCGGCTTCTGGTATCCGGCCGAAGACGAGAGCGCCGAGCTCACGGACGAAGCACAAGACTATCTGGCGCGCTGGCAGCAGATCGAACCGGTGCTGTTCGGCCAGGCGCAGTTCGTCGACGAATCCGTCGCCGCCATGGAGCGCCCGACGGACCTTCGCGCCGCCGCGTTCTTCGTCGGCTTTGCGGGCATGGGCGAGGAGCGCGTATTCGCGGGCGAGATCGAGCTCGCGAACAAGGTCATCGACGAGAAATTCGGCACGGCCACGCGATCGCTGCGGCTCGTCAACGATCGGCGCGATCTCGATTCCCACCCGTTTGCCAGCCCGACTGCGTTGCGTCGCGCGCTCACGGGAATCGCCGAGCGGATGAATCTCGAGGAAGACGTGCTGATCCTTTCTCTCTCGTCGCATGGTTCGGCTGGCGGCGAACTGTCCGTGAGCAACTCAGGCGTCCCGCTGAACAATCTCGACGCTGAAACACTCGCGGATGCGCTCGACGAATCGGGCATTCGCTGGAGAGTCATCATCGTCTCGGCGTGCTACTCGGGCACGTTCATCGAGCCGCTGCGCAATGACGATACGATCGTGATCACCGCGGCGGCGGCGGACAGGACGTCCTTCGGCTGCTCCGACGATCGCGATCTCACCTATTTCGGCGAAGCGTTCTATCGCGATGCCCTGCCCTCAGCGCCCGACCTGCGCACCGCCTTCCAGCGCACACGCGACGCGATCGCTCAGCGCGAGCAAGCGGAGCAGATCGAGGCGTCGAATCCGCAGGCGTTCTTCGGCGTGGGCGTGGAGAGGAAGCTCAGGGGAGTGATGAGGTGACGAGGTGACGAGGCGCGAGCCTCGTCATTCCCGCGCACGCGGGAATCCATCCTGCCCTCCTGCCGTTACGTCCCCGTCACATCACCCGGAACAGGATGGATTCCCGCCTTCGCGGGAATGACGGATCACTTCCCTTTCCACATCTGCCTCAACCGATGCGCCACGAGCTTCGGCTTGCGGTCCCTCGTGAATGCCCCTTTCAGATTCATCGCGCCGATGCGCATGATGCTCTGCGAAGTGCGGAAATCGGCGAAGGCCCAGGGATGGGTGCCGATCACGAACGGATGCCTGGCGAGTGTCTCGATGTACATCGCCACCATCTCGGCCTGATATTCCTCGGTCCACATGTCAGCGGGCTGCGAATGCATTCCCGCCATCGCGTCGGCGCCGAACTCGCTGAAGATGATGGGCTTGCCGGGATGTCGCTGGCGCAATCCGAGTGCTTCCTGCTCGACCGCTTTCGCGGCATCATCGAGGCGGCCCGAGATTCCATACCAGCCGCTGTAGGAGTTGGTGCAGATCACATCGCCGAGCGCCATCCATTCCGATGGACCGCCCTGCACGCTCACGAGCGTGACCGGACGCGTGGGATCGAGCTTGCGGAAAAGATCGAAGAGCGGCGCAAAGAACTTCGTACCGACCGCGACAGCGCCTTGCGGTGTCGGGTCCACGGTATGAAACGGCTTCAGCAGCGGCTCATTCGCCACTGACCACATGATGACGCACGGGTGATTCTTGTCGCGCGCGACGAGCGTCGCGATGTCCTGCTGCAGCTGTCGCTGCCGCGCTTCCTGGATCACGGGTCCGTCCATGAAAACGAGACTCACCGCCGACGTCTCGTCGATCACGAGCAACCCGTACTCGTCGGCAAGCATCATTGCTTCTTCGCTGTACGGGTAGTGCGACGTTCGGAAACTGTTGGCGCCGAGCCAGCGCAACAGTTCGAAGTCCCGGATGATCGACGGAACGTTCAGGCCGCGCCCGTTGAGCGCGAAGTCCTCGTGCTTGCCGAAGCCGCGCAGATAGACCGGTTTGCCGTTGACGAGGAGCTTCTCGCCATCGACGCGGACTTCGCGGATGCCGATCCTGATCGAGTACTCATCCCGCACGTCGCCATCCTGAAGTACGACCGTGAGCTTGTAGAGGTGCGGATCGTCGGTCGACCACAGCCGCGCGTCCGGCACACGAAGCGTCGCAATGCCCTCCCCGTCCGCGATGCGCGCCTTCGCTTCCATGTTCCTGCCCTGCCCGGACAGCCGCACGCTTGCGTTGCCGCTCCAGCCTTGCGAAGCGCGGATCGCGACGCTCACTACACCGGCCTTGCCGTCGATATCCGTCTTCACAGTGACGTCATGCACATGCACGTCCGGTGTCGTGAACAGCCATACGGGCCGATGGATGCCGGCGTACGGGAAGAAATCGTAAGTCGTCTGTGGAAAGTGATGCGTATGCAGCGACACGCGTGTTGTGTCAGGCACCGCGGGCACGCGATCGAGGCGCAGCTCGTTCTCGACGAAGAGGACGAGCACATTCTCGGCGTCATGCCTGACGTGCGAAGTGACGTCGAAGGCGAACGGCAAGTGCGCACCGACATGCTCGCCAAGCAGTTCACCGTTGAGCCAGACCTTCGCACGGTAGGCAACCGACCCGAACCGAAGATGAAGGCGGCGGCCCTTCCAGCACGAGTCGACTTCGAAATCGCACTGGTACCACGCACCGCCGGTGTAGTTGCGAAGGTCATCGAATATTTCGTTCCAGCTGCAAGGCACTGGAATCGCCCGATGCTCGCCGATGCCTTTCATCCATCCCTGTTTCTCGCCGACACCGTCCGGGTCCGCTCTGAATTTCCACACGCCCGACAGATCGCGAGTGGCTCGAGTCGAACTGGAGTGGGGATACAGCAGCGTCGGATTCGCCGACGGCTGAACACGCTGCGCCGTTTGCGCCGCGGCGGTCGCTTGCGCTCCCACGAGCACCGCTCCGCCGGCCATGCCGAAGAACGTACGGCGCGTCACACCGTCATCGGCTGTGGATGTCTCTTGCGTCTCGATGGAGAAGTCGTTGCTCATGGAATGTCTCGCAAGAAAATAGGCGCAGCGATGTTGCCAGAACATCCGCTGCGCCCGCACCCAGGGGGAGAGGCGGCGCGAAGAAATCATCAGAAGGACAACGACAGCCTCGCGCCGGCGTAGCGCTCGAAGTCGCGCGCAGGCAGGAATTCTGTCGCAAGCTGGTTGCCGAAATTGCCGTACTGGTTGCCGGCGTTCACCGCATAGCCTTCATCGAGCACGTTGTTCACGAACAGCACGATTCGATAGTGGCCGCTGTGCTGCTTCAGGCCGACCGACAGATTCAGCACGCCATAGGCATCCTGGACGGTGACCGGATCCTGGTTGAGCGAGAAGTTCTGTTCGCTCTGCCAGACGTAGCTGCCCGCGAACGTACCGTCGAAGGGCAGCGAGCCGAGGCCGAACTCGTATTCCCAGCCGGCGTTTACCTTCCACTCAGGAGCACTCGGCAGGCGCTTGCCGCCGAGATCCTGGCGGGCGGGCGTGCCAGCGCAGCCTTGAGCTGCCGTCTGACCGGGATAGCAGTTCGCCCCGGGAAACTCGTCGATCATCGCGTCGACATAGGCGACGGCCGCGTTCAGACGCAGATCGGTTGTCGCCTGGAAGTCGGTCTCGATCTCCACGCCCTGGGTCTTCACGGTACCGACATTGGTGAGGCGGTAGTTCTGAACACCGCCAATCGTCTCGATACCCTGCTGCTGGAAGTCGTCGTACGTCACGTCGAATGCCGTGACGTTCAGCGTCATCCGCTGGTCGAAGAGCCGGCTCTTGAAACCGATCTCGTAGGAATCCGATGTCTCCGGGTTCACCGGGCCGGCCGCGGCGCGCGTCGCATTGAATCCCGTCGTCAGGTCGTAGGTCTGACCCTTGTGGCCCGTCGCGAAGGCGATGAACGCCATGAATTCATCCGTGAAATCGTGGCGGACGCCGACGCGGAACGTCGACGCATCATCCGAGCTCGACCCCGCGAAGTTCGCGGCGTTCTGGATGTCGTTGAAGGTGTAGGCGATCTCTTCGTTCTGATAGCGCGCACCCAGGGTTGCCGTCGTCGCCGGCAGGAACGTCCAGTCCAGTTGACCGTAGACGGCTTTGACCGTCGAGTCCGACGTTGCGTACCAGTTGGCGAGCGAGAACAGCGGCCCGCGGCTGAATCGCCGTGAAAGATCATTGTCGCCGTAGTAGAGACCGGCGGTGTACTGCAGCGTGTCGCTGGCCGGTGAAACCAGCCGGAATTCCTGCGTCACCACTTTCGCTTCGAAGGTGCCGCCCTGCCAGTTGCTCAGATCGGGATACGAAGTCCGGTCGACGTCGAGCCGGTCGTCGAGACTGAAGTCATCATGGGACGTGATCGACATCAGCGTGATGTCGTTCGCGAACTCGTAGGCCACTTTGAGCGACTGGCCGAAACCATCGGACTTCGCGAACGGTTCGACGTTGTGGCTGATCTCGAGATTGTCGGGACCGGCGGTGATGCCCGGCATGACGACATCCGGCGAAAGGGCCGGATTACCGCGCAGCCGCGCGTTCGGCGACAGCGCCGACAACGCGTAGACCGCTGTCGAAGTGCCTTCCGAGTAGTTCGCACCCAGCGTGATCGCCAGTGCTTCGGAAGGCTCCCACAGCAACTTGCCGCGGAACGTCGTGTCATCGCGTCCATTCAACGTTTTGCCCGTAGCGATGTTCTCGATGTTGCCGGCGAAGTCGCTGTGGCTGCCGGTCAGCCGGTAGCTCAGCGTCGATCCGATGGGACCGGAGATGCTGAGTGCCGCGCGATACTCCTCGTCGGTGGTCGCCTGCACATCGATGAGCGATGTGAGCTCCGCCGTCGGCGCACGCGTGGTGATATTGATCAGGCCCGCCGACGCGCTTTTGCCATAGAGCGTGCTTTGCGGACCGCGCAGCACTTCCACACGTTCGACATCCGTCATATCCGTGAATGCGCGCGCCTGGAACGCTACGGGCACGTCATCGAGCTGTACCGCGACACTCGGTTCGACGCCAATGCTGAATGCGAACGTCCCGATACCGCGCAAGGCGACGGACGCGTTGACGGGCTGATCGGCGCCGCGGATCTGCAGCGACGGAGACACTTTGGCCATGTCGGCGAACTCGCGAACGCCTGCGTTCTCCAACTGCACCGATGAGACGACGGAGACGGCCAGCGGCACGTCCTGGATGTTCTGCTCGCGCTTCTGTGCGGTCACGACGACTTCCTCGAGTCGAGGACCGCCCTCAGCACCCTGCTCCTGCGCGTATGCGGCAGAGCCGGCAACCGCAACACACGTGACCACCGAAACGCCGCGAATGAGTTTCCGCATGGAACTGCCCCCTGATTCTTGGTGAACCGGGCGCGGCCCGGCATTGATCTTTCGGGGCGCACCTTACCAATCGGCCTTACCAGTTTCAATATCTGGTCTGGCCATCAGAGACAATCGGGCCGGAAATTGACTTGTCCACCGCGCCGGACGACGGCAATAATCAACCCATGCCAGAAACGCAGCGCCTTTACGAACAGATTGCCCAGCAACTTGCGATCAGCATCGCGTCCGGCAAGTACGAAGTGGGGCAGCGGCTTCCGTCGGAGCGCGACCTGGCGCAGGCCTTCAAGGTCTCCCGACCCACCATTCGTGAAGCCATGATCGCGCTCGAGCTCGATGGGCTCGTCGAAGTGCGCCTGGGCTCCGGCGTCTACGTCGTCAACGTCACGCCGCCTGCCGGCGAAACCGTTGCCGCCGACATAGGGCCGTTCGAGCTGCTCGAAGCACGGCGCGCGATCGAGGGCGAGGCTTGTGCGCTCGCCGCCGCTCGAATTACGGATGAACAGATCGAGGAACTGGCGCGGCTGGTCGCGGAAATGCGTGTAGAGAACGAGCACGACGTCGTACGCAGCGAAGATGCCGACCGCCGCTTCCACGAACTGATCGCGCAGGCGACACAGAACAGCGCAATGATTTCCGCGGTCAGCACTCTCTGGGATGCGCGCATGCGCTCGCCGCAGAATCGCTCGCTGAGCACCAAGGTCCGGGCCTCAGGCGTGAAGCCCCGCATCGACGAGCACACGGCGATCCTCAAAGCGCTGCGCAAGCGCGACCCTGATGCGGCGCGAAACGCCATGCGCGATCACCTCACCCGCGTCATCGATGCCCTGTTGAAGGCAACCGAAGTCGAAGAGATGGAGCGAGCCCGCGCCCAGATCGCGGAGCAGCGCAAACGGTACGCCCGGCCGGGCTGACCGTCTTGTTGACACCCGTCCTTGGCCAGTCCAAAGTGGCATGACCACTTGAGGACCCAGCATGACCTTGGATCGAGCCGGTAGCGCGCCGAACAAGCACGCCATCGTAGACGCACGCGTGATCGTGACCTGTCCCGGGCGCAATTTCGTCACCGTGCGTATCGAGACCCGCGGCGGCGTTCACGGCATCGGGGATGCGACGTTGAACGGTCGCGAGCTCGCCGTCGCCAGCTACCTCACCGACCATGTACTCCCGTGCCTCATCGGTCGCGACGCACGACAGATCGAGGACATCTGGCAGTTCTTCTATCGCGGCGCGTATTGGCGCCGCGGCCCCGTCACGATGACGGCAATCGCCGCGGTGGACGTCGCGCTCTGGGACATCAAGGCCAAGACCGCGGGCATGCCGCTCTACGACTTGCTTGGCGGCGCGAGCCGCCGCGGCGTGATGGTTTATGGCCACGCCAACGGAGGCACGATCGATGAAACGATCGAGCAGGCGCGGCACTACAGAGCGATGGGGTATAAAGCGATCCGCTTGCAGAGCGGCGTTCCCGGCCTCGCAGCGACTTACGGCGTCTCGAGAGACAAGCTCTTCTACGAACCGGCCGACAGCGCCCGGCCGACCGAGCAAGTGTGGTCGACCGCGAAGTATCTGCCGACCGTGCCGAAGCTGTTCGAAGCGGCCCGCGAGGCGCTCGGCTGGGAAGTACACCTGCTGCACGACGTGCACCATCGACTCACGCCCATCGAAGCCGGAAGACTCGGCAAGGACCTCGAGCCCTTCCGCCCCTTCTGGCTGGAAGACTGCACGCCGGCCGAGAACCAGGAATCCTTCCGGCTGATCCGCCAGCACACGACGACGCCGCTCGCCGTGGGCGAAGTCTTCAACTCCGTGTGGGACGCGAAGCAGCTCATCGACGAGCAGCTGATCGACTACATCCGCACGACCCTCGTGCATGCCGGCGGCATCAGTCACGTGCGACGCATCGCTCATCTCGCGGAGCTGAACAACGTTCGTACCGGCTTCCACGGCGCAACGGATCTGTCTCCCGCGTGCATGGGAGCCGCGTTGCACTTCGATCTGTGGGTGCCGAACTTCGGCATTCAGGAATACATGCGCCATACGGCCGAGACCGATGCGGTCTTTCCGCACGCCTACACGTTCGATCAGGGCGAGCTGCATCCGGGCGATGCGCCGGGACACGGCGTCGACATCGACGAGAAACTCGCGGCGACGTTCCCGTACCGAGCGGCCAGCCTGCCGATCAGCCGCCTCGAAGACGGCACGATGTCCGACTGGTGATTACGCGCCGCGATTGCGGCGCGAGCGGAACGCGAAGAAACCGACGACCGCGAGAATCAGCGCGGAAGTGCCGATGACTGGCCAGTTGCCGACGCGCGCATAGGGAGTGAGGCCGGTTCGAGGCTGCACGACGCCCGTCAGAACGTCGGGCTTGAATCGCGGGAGCGTCTTCTCGACCGTCCCATTCGCGAGAATCAACGCCGAGATCCCGTCATTCGCCGCACGCAGCAGCGGCCGCTGCGCTTCCATGACACGCATGCGGCTGATCTGCAGATGCTGCGGGGCGGCGGTCGTGTCGCCGAACCACGCATCGTTGGTGACGTTGACCAGCAATGTCGCTTCCTTCAGCACTTCGAGCTGCTCGGCGCCGTAGGCATCTTCGTAGCAGATCGTGGCACCGATCTTGTTGCCCGCTGCATCGAGAGCAGGCTGATGCCGCGCGCCCGGCGTGAGGTCGGTGTAAGGAAGATTCTGCAATCGCATCCACGACCGGATGAACGATGGCACCGGGAAAACCTCGCCGAAAGGAACGAGGCGCCTCTTGTCGTACCACTGCGCGTCCTTATCGAGCGCGAGCAGGCCGTTGCGGATGTCGTTCTCGTCGTCGCCGTAGCGAAGCATGCCGGTGATGAGCGCGGATCCACGCGCACGTGCCGCCGACCACATGTACGAAACGTAGCTCCGCAACTGGTCGGGCATATCCGGCAACGCGGACTCGGGCCAGAGGATGATGTCCTTGCCGAGATGCGGCCAACTGAGATCACGGTAAAGCGCGAGGGTCGAATCGCGATACTCGACGCTCCATTTCACATCCTGCGGCACCGCGCCCTGGACGATGGCGACAGTGATGGGCCGACCGATGGGCGCCGTCCATTCGCGATGCCAGAGCAGCCCTCCCACGACCCAGACCGCAACGAGCACGGCGGCGGAGACTATGCGTGCGCGATTGTCTGCGAAGACGATCGCCACCAGCGCACCGGCCGAGATCGCCACGAACAGACTGATCCCGTAAACACCGGCGATCGGCGCGAAGCCTGCAAGAGGCGAATCGGTCTGCGAGTAGCCGAGCGCGAACCACGGAAAGCCGCTGAGAAACCAGCCGCGAAACCATTCGAGTACCGTGTAGGCAGCGGGAAAAACCAGCAGCAGATGCAGAAGGCTCGCCACGAACGTTCCATCGGCCTTGCGGGCCGGCAGCCAGCGCGCCAGCGCATAGCCCAGGCCGGCGGTGTAGCTGCCCAGAATCGCGACCATGCCGAACATGAGGAAGATGGCGATCCACGCCGGCGCGTGCCCCACTTCATGGATCGTGTTGTACAGCCAGTACGTGCCCGCGAGAAACAATCCCACGGTGAACAGGAACCCCGACTTCGCTGCAAGCCGCGGCGTCGTGTTCAGCCATGTGAGAAACAGCCAGGCGGGACAGAGAATCGCGAGCGGCCACCAGCCGACCGGCGCGAACGCGAGCGACAGCAGCGCGCCCGCCGGCAGCGCCAGCCAGTGCGCGAGTCGCGTGTCGAAGAAGTCAGGAGAGAGAAGAGGTTTCACACGGAGTTCACGGAGATCACGGAGTTCATGATCGCAATTGTTATTCGAGTGCCGGAGCGGAGAACCAACGACGACGTGATGCTCTTCGGAACTTTGAAATCATTTGTCTCCGTGCTCTCCGTATGAAATCTGAATCTGACTCTCACTCTTCCTTCGGCACGATATCCTTCGGCGTCGTCACCCGGAGCAGATCGATGCGACGGCGGTCGGCGCGCACCACTCTGAACTCGAGACCATTCAGCACGAACGTCTCACCGCGGCGCGGCAGGCGGCTCAGGAAGTTGATGACGAGGCCGCCGATGGTGTCGAAGTCCTCGTCGCTGAAGCTGGTATCGAAGAACTGATTGAATTCCTCGATGCGCGTGGTGCCCTTGACGCTGAACTGACGCTCGGCCTCGCGACGGATGTCGAGATCGTCGTCGACGTCATACTCATCGCCGATGTCGCCCACGATCTGCTCCAGCACGTCTTCGATCGTGACGAGACCGGACACGCCGCCATATTCGTCGACGACTATTGCCATGTGATGATGGCTCGCGCGGAATTCCTTGAGCAGCTCGCTCAGCCGCTTGCTCTCGGGGATGAACGCGACGGGCCGCAGGCATTCCTTGATGTCGAAATTCTGCCGTCCGCCATCCGCGAAATAGCGCAGCAGGTCTTTTGCCAGCAGGATGCCGACGACCTGGTCGCGATCCTCGCCGATGACGGGATAACGAGAATGCCCCGCTTCGATCACCGCGGGAATGATGTCTTCGGGCGCTTCGTCGCGATTGACGATCACCATCTGCGAGCGCGGCACCATGATGTCGCGCACCTGCATCTCGACGACCTCGAGCACGCCCTCGAGCATCTCGAACGCGTCGGCGCTGATGACGCCACGCGTCTTCGCGTTCGACAGCAAGCCGGTCAGGTCTTCGCGATCGCGCGGCTCGCTGCTGAAACTATCCGTGATCCGCCGCAGCCAGCGGCCTGTCGGACCGTGTTCCTCAGGCATATGGATTTGGGTACCCGAACTTCGCCAAAAGATTCATTTCGCGCGCTTCCATCACCCGGGCATCGCGGTCGATCTCGTGATCGTACCCCAACAGGTGGAGGACGCCATGGACGACCATGTGGGCCCAGTGAGCCTGCGCTGTCTTGCCCTGTTCGCGTGCTTCGCGCGCAACAACCGGTGCACAGATGATCAGATCGCCCAGCGGATACAGCTCGCCGGCGGTTGCGCCAGCCACGCCCGAAGGGAACGACAGCACGTTGGTGGGCTTGTCCTTGCCGCGCCAGGCGGAGTTCAGGCGCCGGCTCTCGGCGCCGCCGACGACCCGGATGGACAGGCTCAACCCCTCACGCAGCGGCTTGCGCAGGGCTGCTGTAACTGGAATTTCACCCAGAGCCGCCTGCGCCCACTCGCGCAGGGAACGCGAATGCGGCACTCCCTTCCTGGAAGCGGCGAACTGGATTGAGATTTCACGAGGAGCGTTCGCGCGAACTGCCTTGCGGGCTGCGGAAGTGTCGGCGAACGAGACGGAGGGTCGCTGCATTGGTGCTGGACGGTGGCCTTATCCGGGCCGCGCCGTCTACGACTCCTCACCAGGGCTGGAATCGGGCGGCTTGCGCTCGTACGCCTCGACGATGCGCTGGACCAGCGGATGGCGCACGACGTCGCGAGACGTGAAGTGCGTGAACGACACGCCCTGAACGCCTGGCAGGATCTTCATCGCGTTCCTGAGCCCCGACACCTGCTGCTTCGGCAGGTCGGTCTGAGTGATGTCGCCGGTCACGACGGCCTTCGAGCCGAAGCCGAGACGCGTCAGGAACATCTTCATCTGTTCGACGGTCGTGTTCTGCGCTTCATCCAGAATGATGAAGGAATCGTTCAGCGAACGACCGCGCATGAAGGCAAGCGGCGCGATCTCGATGACCTGGCGCTCCACGGCTCGCGCGACGCGATCGAACCCCATCATTTCGTACAGCGCGTCATACATCGGACGCAGATACGGATCGACCTTCTGAGCAAGGTCGCCCGGCAGGAAGCCAAGCCTCTCGCCCGCCTCCACAGCCGGCCGCACGAGCACGATCCGGCGAACGCGTTCCGACTGCAGCGCTTCGACGGCGCACGCGACAGCAAGAAACGTCTTGCCCGTTCCCGCGGGACCAATGCCGAAGGTGAGATCGGACGAATGAATGTTGTGCAGATACTGGCGCTGGTTCGGGCCACGACCGCGAATGCCGCCGCGTTGTGTGTGGATCGCCAGATCATCGGCACGCTGGGGAGCGGCAGCGGGCGCGGCCTCCATCCCGGCTTCCTGGAGCGCGAGGTGCACCCGATCCGGCGTCAACGACTCGCGCGCCGACAGATCGAACAGCTTGCGCAGCACGGTTTGCGCAGCGTCGGCTGCTTCGGCCGGACCCGAGACTTCAACCTGTCCGCCGCGACGACGCACTTGCACGCCGAGCCGCTGCTCGACATGACGCAGGTTTTCATCCATGGGTCCCACGAAGTTCGCGAGCCGCGCGTTGTCGACGGGCTCCAGAGCAAGATCGCGGGTTTCGACGGGAGTACTCAAGAGAAGATTTCCACGGGGAGCACGGGGAACACCGGGTCGGATCAGATCGAATCAATAGCCATGGTGTGCCTCAACCGGGCTATGCAGCCTGCGTTTTCGTTCCGTCCCCCGTGGCCCCCGTGTGCCCCGTGGAGATCCGGTCTTCTGTGATGAGCCGGCCGCGCAGCGAGTTGCTCAGGGCCTCGGTGATCACGACGTCCGCGAACTGACCGATCAACGTCCGGGGCGCATCAAAGTTCACCCAGCGCATGTTCTCGGTGCGGCCCGCCAGCTGGTGCGAATCCTTCTTCGAAGGACGTTCGACGAGCACGCGCTGCACGGTGCCGATCATCGACTGGCTGATCTCGAGCGAGCGCTCATTGATGCGCGACTGCAGGATCTGCAATCGCTTGTGTTTCTCTTCCTGCGTAACGTCGTCGGGCAACGACGCGGCAGGCGTTCCGGGCCGGCGGCTGTAGACGAAGCTGAAGGACTGATCGAAGCCGACATCGGCGATCAGGTTCATCGTTGCCGCGAAATCGCGCTCGGTTTCTCCCGGAAACCCGACGATGAAGTCCGATGAAATGCTGATGTCGGGTCGCACCGCGCGGAGCTTGCGGATCTTCTGCTTGTACTCGAGCGCCGTGTAGCCGCGCTTCATCGCCATCAGTATCCGGTCGGAGCCCGCCTGCACCGGCAGGTGCAGATAGTTCGCGAGCTTCGGCACGTCGCGATAGGCCTCGATGAGCGCGTCACTGAACTCGACGGGATGAGACGTCGTGAAGCGGATGCGCTCGATGCCCTCGATCTCGGCGATGCAGTAGATGAGCGTCGCGAGATCGCACTGGGTGCCGTCTTCCATCGGACCGCGATATGCGTTTACGTTCTGGCCGAGCAGATGGATCTCCCGCACGCCCTGGTCGGCTAGCTGACGGATTTCCTGCATGACCGGCTCGAACGGGCGGCTGACTTCTTCACCGCGCGTGTACGGCACGACACAGAAGGAGCAGTACTTGCTGCAGCCTTCCATGATCGACACGAACGCAGTGGCCCCCTCGGCGCGCGGCTGCGGCAGATGATCGAACTTCTCGATCTCAGGGAAACTGATGTCGACGACGGCGCGGCCTCTCGACCTGCGCTCCTGGATCATGTCCGGCAGGCGATGCAGCGTCTGCGGCCCGAAAACCAGGTCGACATACGGCGCGCGGCGCGTGATGCCCTCGCCTTCCTGGCTCGCCACACATCCACCGACTCCGATGATCAGGTCTGGCTTCGCGTGCTTCAGCTGCTTCCAGGTGCCGAGCTGGGAAAAGACCTTCTCCTGGGCCTTTTCGCGGATCGAGCACGTGTTCAGGAGAATCACGTCCGCCTGCGCCGGATCCTCCGTCAGCTCGTAACCGCCCGATTCCCGCAGCACGTCCACCATCTTGGTGGAGTCGTACTCGTTCATCTGGCAGCCGTTGGTGCGGATATAGAGAAAGGGCATGGGACGGGCGGAAAAGCGGGGGCGGTAGGATACAGCGGAGGAAGTGATCAGCGGTTAGCGGTTAGCGGTTAGTCAGAGAAAACAAAGAGTTACGCAGAGAGCGCCCCGGCTCCCTTCTGAACTAACCGCCAACCGCCAACCGCTAACGCTTCTTCAGAACGGAATATCGTCGTCAAACCCGCCCTCATCTCCGGCTGGCGGGCCACGATCCTCAGCCGGCGCGGGTCGGCTCTGGCGGGATTCGCCACCACCGCCGCCGCCTGAGGGCCCAGCAGCGCCGCCGCGGCCACCCAGCATCTGCATGTCCCTGCCGACGATCTCGGTCGTATAGCGGTCCTTGCCTTCCTTGTCCTGCCATTTGCGCGTCCGCAGGCTGCCTTCGATATAGACCTGTGAGCCCTTGCGGAGGTACTCGGCCGCAATTTCACCGAGCTTGTCGAACAGCACGATGTTGTGCCACTCGGTGCGCTCCTGCTTGTCGCCGGACTGCTTGTCGGTCCAGGACTCGGAGGTCGCGATGCTGAAGTTCGTCACGGCCTTCCCGCTCGGCATGTAACGGACATCCGGATCCTTGCCGAGGTTGCCGACGAGAATGACCTTGTTGATGCCACGCGCCATGAGGGAAGTCCTGATCCGGGATTGACGAAGGCGCACATTCTAGACGGGCAACCGAAACGAGCACAGGGCTAATTAGAGGCGGGTTTGCTGAGGAATGGCCGCCGGGCGACCTCCGATCAGCTCGCGCGCGAAAACCGGACAGGAACTGACATCGTTTCCCCTGAATCTGAAGGGATGGACCTTTCATTACCCCTCCTTTGCCCCCAACTCCGACATCCCCTTATAGTGATCGATCCCGCACCCGCGAGCCGCCACGCTTCAATGTCTTCTTCCATCGTCATCCGCGGCGCACGTACGCACAACCTGCGCAACATCGATCTCGAGTTGCCGCGCGACCGGCTGATCGTGTTCACCGGTTTGTCGGGGTCCGGCAAGTCCTCACTGGCCTTCGACACCATCTACGCCGAGGGCCAGCGTCGCTACGTCGAATCGCTTTCCGCGTACGCGCGGCAGTTCCTCTCGATGATGGAGAAGCCCGAGGTCGAGACGATCGAAGGGCTGTCGCCCGCGATTGCGATCGAGCAGAAATCGACGTCGCACAATCCGCGATCCACCGTCGGCACGGTGACGGAGATCTACGACCATCTTCGATTGCTCTTCGCGCGCGTCGGCATTCCGCGCTGCCCGGATCATGGCGTCGATCTCGCGGCGCAGACAGTAAGCCAGATGGTCGACCAGGTGATGCGGTTGCCGGAAGGCACCCCGCTCATCCTGCTTGCGCCGATGATCGACGGCCGCAAGGGCGAGCACGTGCAGGTGATCGAAGCCCTTCGCGGACAGGGCTTCGTGCGTGCGCGGATCGACGGCAAGATCGTCGAACTCGACCAGCCGCCGAAGCTCGACAACAAGCGCAAGCACACGATCGAAGCCGTCGTCGACCGGTTCAAGGTCCGCGACGACATCGCGCAGCGACTCGCGGAATCCTTCGAAACCGCATTGCGACTGTCGGACGGGACAGCTCGCGTGATGTTCATGGATGAACCCAATCGCGCCGAGTTGGTGTTCTCGGACCGCTTCGCCTGCACGATCTGCGGGTACAGCCTGGCGGAGCTCGAGCCCCGTCTCTTCTCTTTCAACAATCCGGCCGGCGCCTGCCCGACCTGCTCGGGCCTGGGCGTGCAGCAGTTCTTCGATCCAGGCCGCGTGGTGCATCACCCTCACCTCTCGCTCGCTGGTGGCGCGATCCGCGGCTGGGATCGTCGCAACGCGTACTACTTCGCGCTGATCCAGTCGCTCGCGAAGCAATACAGGTTCGACATCGAATCGCCGTGGAACGAGCTCCCGGCGAAGCACCAGAGGATCGTGCTGAATGGCAGCGGCGAGGAAAAGATCGAGTTCCGCTACGTCGACGCGAAAGGCGGATCGACGCGTCGCTCGCACAAATGGGAAGGTGTCATCCCCAACCTCGAACGGCGCTATCGCGAAACCGAGTCGATGGCGGTGCGCGAAGAGCTCGCGAAGTATCTGAGCAACCAGCCCTGCCCCGAGTGCAAGGGGACGAGGCTCAACCGCGCCGCCCGCAACGTATTCGTCGCTGGCCAGACGCTGCCGCAACTGACTCGCATGTCGGTCGGCGATGCGATGCGTTTCAGCGTCGATCTCAAGCTCGAAGGCTGGCGCGGCGAAGTCGCGGCGAAGATCGTCAAGGAAGTCGGCGAGCGCCTGCGCTTCCTGTGTGACGTCGGCCTCGACTACCTGACGCTCGACCGCAGCGCTGAAACGCTCTCGGGCGGCGAAGCACAGCGAATCCGGCTCGCGAGCCAGATCGGCTCGGGTCTCGTCGGCGTGATGTACATTCTCGATGAGCCGTCGATCGGCCTGCACCAGCGCGACAACGAGCGCCTGCTGTTCACGCTGAACCGGCTGCGCGATCTCGGCAATACCGTCATCGTCGTCGAACACGACGAGGATGCAATCCGTCACGCCGATCACGTCGTCGATCTCGGCCCCGGCGCCGGCGTCCACGGCGGACAGATCATTGCGCAAGGCACGCCCGCTGAAGTCGCAGCCAATCCGAAGTCGCTGACGGGTCAGTACCTGTCCGGCGACCGCCAGATCGCGATCCCTCCCTTGCGATCGCCGAAACAGGATGGCCGGGCCCTGCGCATCCTGAACGCGCGAGGCAACAACCTCACGGGCGTCACTGTCGATATTCCGCTCGGCATCATGACCTGCGTGACCGGTGTCTCCGGCTCGGGCAAGTCGACGCTCATCAACGACACGCTTTACCAGGTCGTCGCACGCACGCTGAACGATGCTTCCGGCGATGCGGCTGCGAACGATGGCGTCGAAGGTCTCGATCAGATCGATCGCGTCATCGACATCGACCAGAGCCCGATCGGCCGCACGCCGCGATCGAATCCGGCGACATACACCGGCTTGTTCACGCCGATCCGCGAAATCTTCGCGGGCGTTCCGGAGGCGCGCACGCGCGGCTACGAGCCGGGCCGCTTCAGCTTCAACGTAAAGGGCGGCCGCTGCGAGGCCTGCCAGGGCGACGGCGTGATCAAGGTCGAGATGCACTTCCTGCCAGACATCTACGTGCCGTGCGACGTCTGCAAGGGCAAGCGCTACAACCGCGAAACGCTCGAAGTCCGGTACAAGGGCAAGAGCATCAGCGAGGTGCTCGAAATGACCGTCGAAGACGCGCTCGGTTTCTTCAAGCACGTGCCGACCATCGAGCCCAAGCTGCAGACGCTGATGGACGTCGGTCTCTCGTACATCCGGCTGGGTCAGAACGCGACGACCCTGTCGGGCGGCGAAGCGCAACGCGTAAAGCTCGCGAAGGAACTGTCGAAGCGCTCCACCGGACGCACGCTCTACATCCTCGACGAGCCGACGACCGGCCTGCATTTCTTCGACATCGAACAGTTGCTCGCGGTGCTGCAGCGGTTGCGCGACGAGGGCAACACCATCGTCATCATCGAGCACAATCTGGACGTGATCAAAACAGCCGACTGGATCGTCGACCTGGGCCCCGAGGGCGGCTCGGGCGGTGGGAAGATCGTTGCCGAAGGGACACCGGAGCAGATCGCCGCGAATCCGCGATCGCACACCGGTCGCTTCCTCGGACCGGTCCTCGAGCGCTCGGCGCAACTGAAGACCCGGAAGCGGGCCTGAGTTCATCCGATCCGGGTCATCCGATCCGGGCTACCCGATCCGCTTGGCCCGCAGCGACTCGCCGCCGCGCGAGCGAGTCAGCAGGTACGACCCGAGGGCAGCCCGCCGGATCGTCACGACATCGCCTTGCCTGAACGCCTGGGCAGGCGCCGATTCGCTTACGTACCAGCGCTGACCGTTGTCGAGCTCGAGCGTGTAGTACCCCTGCGGATTGCGGCTCGCCGTCGCAACACTGGCCGAAATCTCCGCGGGCTCCGTGTCCTTGGGACTGCCGCCGTCCTTCTCACGACGCAACCGGTCGTTCATGCCGAACTCCGTAGTTGCCGCACCCGCCGCAGCGACTGGAGCACGTTCGAACGCGGCGTCGTAACATGCGAGCCGCGCCGCAGCGTCCTCGATGGCCACGCAAGCCCGCGGATCGGACGCTGCCACGGTCTCAGCGAAAACGAACAACAGCAGCAAGATGCCGCAGTAGCGATTCATCGGGATTGCACCGGTCACCTGAAGCTCTGAAGGATCATAAACATGTTTCACGACGTCTCCCATCCCGCAGTTTGCTCATTCAGCGGCGGCAAGGATTCGTGCCTCGCCTTGTGGCTCGCCATCCGCCAGGGCTATGACGTACGCACACTGCTCGTCATGTTCGACGAACAGGGCGAGCGCAGCCGGTCGCATGCGATTCCGATGGCCTTGATGCGCAGGCAGGCCGAAGCGCTCGGATGCGCGCTCGTTACGCGCAACACGAGTTGGAAGACCTACGAGGCCCAGTTCATCGACGCGCTGAAGGAACTGCATGCCAGCGGCCACCGGACCGCGATCTTCGGCGACATCGATCTGCAGGAACACCGCGACTGGGAAGAGCACGTCTGCTCCGCGGCGCAAATGAAGTGCGTGCTGCCGCTCTGGCAAAACGATCGACTGCAGCTCGCGGACGAAGTCCTGGGGCTTGGTTTCCGTGCGACCGTCGTCTGCACGGATTCACGCTATCTGGGCGATGAGTTCTGCGGCCGGGACTACAACGCACGCTTCATCGCTGACCTGCCGGAAGGTGTCGACGCCTGCGGCGAGAATGGCGAGTTTCACACGTTCGTCTATGACGGCCCGTGCTTCGACCATCCGGTCGCGCATCGGATCGAGGGCTTCGAGAGTTACGTCGCGCCGCCGCAGTACGGCAGCGTCCGCTATCGATTCGCCAAGCTGGCTAACGTGGCTGCGTGAACTAGCGCCGCGCGGACGCGTGCTTCGTGGTGAAGGTTTGTCTGACTTCGCCGTGCACCGTCTGTTCCTTGAAGCGACCGCCGGTGAACTGTCCCACCACGGAGCGCCAGAAAGCGACCGCGGGTTTGTTGTAGAGGAACTCGGTGATCTCCCACGCGCCGGCGAAGCGACTGAAGATCAGCGCTGCAGCGTCGCGGCCCGCACCGGTCCGGCGCTGAGCCGGCACGATGAAGAATTCCGCCATCCGATAGTCGATCGTGTCGCGCTGGTTACGGGGCGGACGACTCACGAGCGCAAAGCCGATCGGCTTGTCGTTCTTCTGGAGAATGAGGGGATGCGAGCTGTCGTCGGCGAACCAGCGCGCGAGCAGCTCCTGTTCGCGTTCGCCGTACTCGCCGCCGGCCGGAAAGACACCGGTGTTCATGCTCAGCTGCGACAGGTCGTCCAGGTACTCCGGATACTGTCTCTGGATCCAGGTGCGATCGGTCGTGTTGTTCTGAGCGTCGCGAATCGTGACTGGCACTTGGGTCTAACGGCTCGTCCTGCGCCGCCTCCGCCGCATTTTCGATGAAGGCGCTATTGTGGCCTCACCGACCGTGCGTATCCAGCGGGACATTGATCGGGGCTTTCCGAAACGGGGCCTGTTGCGAGCGCCCAAAACGAAACGGGCAGGCTTGCGCCTGCCCGTCCCATCGCTGCCGGTTCAGGCAGCAGACTCATTACTGAGCAGGAGTCGTTGCTTCCTTGGCAGCTTCGCCAGCAGCCTGAGCAGCGTCACCAGCAGCAGCAGCGGCATCGCCGGCAGCAGCAGCGGCATCGCTAGCAGCAGTTGCAGCGGCGTCGCCAGCGGCGGTGCCAGCAGCAGCAGCGGCATCACCAGCAGCAGCAGCAGCGTCGCCAGCGGCTTCGCCAGCAGCCTGGGCAGCGTCACCAGCGGCAGCGGCGGCGTCAGCCGCTTCTTCCTTCTTCGCGCAAGCAGCCAGCGAGAGCGACAGCGCGAGAGCAGCAAGAATCATCTTTGTGTTCATGTGATCTATTACCCCAGTGAATGTGATTGCGTAGATGCGATTGCGAGTTGAAAACTTCGAACAGCAATCGAGCGAAAAAATCTCATCGATTGCGGCGGAGGATTCTAGAGCGTTTCATTCACGTTTGAAAACGCTATCGATGGCCGGCGTCGCGAAGCGAAGACAACCCCATGGAGTGCGAAAACGTGCGGAATTCCAGCCTCGAATGCAGCATCGCGATGCTCGCCTGCGTCTGTATGGCGCTCTGTGCGTGCACATCGCCGCAACAGCGCGTTGCGGCGGCGGTCACGCAAGCGCACCGCCTCAACGACGCTGTGCCGCTGCCTCATCGCATTGACGAAACATTGACAATTGCGAGCGCGTATCGCGTTCAGACGCGCGTCGTGAATCATGAGCTCACTGGAGAACTGAATCGTGCGCAGCCGGCTGGGTTCAAAGCAGGACTGACTTCCGCAGCGGCGCAAGCGCGCTTCCGCGCGTCGCAGCCCGTCGCGGGAGTATTGTTCAGCGAAGGCCAAAGGGATCCGGATGCGACGATCCGCGTCGCCGACTGGCCCGGACTCAACATCGAAACGGAAGTCGCGCTGCGCGTCGGCACGCCGATTCGCCAACGACTGAATGACATCGCGGAGCTGCGATCTCACATCGACGGCGTCGCACCCGCCATCGAGCTTCCGAACCTGCACTACGAGTCGCCGGCCGAGCTGACGGCGATCGACATCATCGCGTCGAACGTCGGATCCGCGACCTACATCGTCGGCAATTTCGTTTCACCCGATCTGCGCGATCCGAACGAGGCGAGCCCCAGGCTGATCTGCGACGACAAGGAGCTCAATCGCGGGCAGGCGCGGGATGCGCTGGGCGATCAATGGCAGGCTGCCCTGTGGCTCGTGAACACGATGATCGAGCAGGGATGGCCCATCGAGAGCGGCCAGATTCTGCTGACGGGCGCGCTGGGCCGGATGATTCCCGCAACGCCCGGCCACTGCAGCGCGGACTACGGAACTTGGGGCACAATTGCGCTCCATATCGTGCCGTGACGCATTTTGCCGGCGGCACTCCTTCGAGATAACGCCATGCCAACCCTCGACTCCCTTTTTCCGGCGCATCTGCAGACCCTGCGTTCGCGAACCGATGAGGCCATGGCGGCCTGCGGTTTCGATTCGCTGGCGATTCACTCCGGCCGCCTGTGGATGCAGTTCCTCGACGACCAGCCCTACCCTTTCAAGGTCAATCCGCACTTCAAGGCGTGGGCGCCGCTGACCGATGCTCCCGATTGCTGGATTCTGTATCAGCCGGCCAAGCCGATCCGCCTGCTGTTCCTGCAGCCGAACGACTACTGGCACAAGCCGCCCGCCCTGCCCACCGACTACTGGGCGCAGCACTTCTCCATCGAAGTGATCCGGGAAGCGTCCGAAGCACGTCGCCCCATCACGCGGCTGCCGAATTGCGCGCTGATCGGCGAATGGCAGGCGGAGTATTCGGAGTGGGGTTTCGCCGCCGGCAACCCGAATACGCTGCTGGATCGACTGCATTACCCACGGGCACGCAAGACTGAATATGAGCTCGAGTGCCAGAGGCAAGCGTCACTGCGCGGCGCGCGCGGCCACAAAGCCGCGGAGCGCGCTTTCCGCTCCGGTGCCTCGGAGTATGAAATCCATATCGAGTTCATGAGGGCGAGCCAGCACACCGAAGCCGGCCTGCCGTATCCGAACATCATCGCGCTGAACGAGAACACTGCGGTGCTTCACTACCAGCACCAGGAGATCGTGGCGCCCTTGCAGTCGCGCTCGTTTCTCATCGATGCCGGCGGCGAGGTCGCGGGCTATTCGAGCGACATCACGCGCACGTACTCAACGGTCAACGACGAGTTCCAGACACTGATCGACGGCATGCACAAGCTGCAGCTCGAGGTGTGCGACGAAGTTCGCCCCGGTGTCGACTACGCCAACGTTCACCTGAGCGCCCACAGAAAGATTGCGCAGCTGCTGCGAGACAGCGACATCATCGCCACCGCGCCTGACGATGCAGTCGCGTCCGGTCTCTCCGGCATCTTTTTCCCGCACGGCATCGGTCACCTGCTGGGATTGCAGGTTCACGACGTCTCCGGCTTCACGATCAACATCGACGGCAAGCAGAAGGCGCGGCCACCCGGGCATCCTTATCTGCGGCTGACGCGCACGCTCGAGCCCGGCTTCGTAGTGACGATCGAGCCCGGCCTCTACTTCATCGACTCATTGCTGGAGTCAGCGCGCAGCGCTGCGTTCGCGCGCGAGATCAACTGGAAGCAGGTTGAGCGCTTCAAACCCTACGGCGGCATCCGCATCGAAGACAACGTCGCCTGCACGACCGGCGTGCCGGAGAACCTCACCCGCGACGCGTTCGCGAAACTGTCCTGAGCTTGGCTTGACCAGCGGCTCGTCGTCATGCCCGCGTACGCGGGCATGACAGACGGGCTTATCTCTTCTCTTTCAACAGATCCCGAATCTCTTCAAGCAGCACTTCCTGCCGCGGCGGCGCTGGCGGAGCAGCCGGCGCAGCTTCTTCCTTGCGTCGCACCCGATTGATGAGCTTGACGATCATGAAGATCGCGAAGGCGACGATCATGAAATCGAACAGGGTCTGCAGGAACACACCGTAACGGATCGTCACCGCTTCGGCCCCTTCCGTCATCGCGGGCAACGTAATCGCCAGCTTGGTGAAATCGACACCACCGATCAGATACCCCAGCGGCGGAGTCACCACGTCGCTCACCAGCGAACTGACGATCTTGCCGAACGCAGCGCCGATGATGATACCGACCGCCATGTCGACGACGTTGCCCTTGACGGCGAACTCGCGGAATTCTTTTACGATGCTCATGAGCGAGGACTCCCGATGAAGAAGCTGGTAGCTGCGAGCGACGAGCTGCGAGCCAGAACAAGATTTCGGCGTCGAGTCTGTCGGATGTAAGCGTCCATGGCTAGCGGCGCGTGGAAAGCCACTAGAGAGGAGAAGACGAAATGCGTCACCAGGCGTCTTCGGCTCTGGCTCGCGGCTCACCAGCTCGCAGCCTTCTTCCTCACGTCAACCTGTTCAGCCCGTTATATGCCGCCACCCGATACGCCTCCGCCATCGTCGGATAGTTGAACGTCGTATTCGTGAAGTAGCGGATGTTGTTGAGGTCGCGGCTGGCCATCACGGTCTGGCCGATGTGAACGATCTCGGAGGCGCCGTCGCCGAAGCAGTGGACGCCGAGGACTGCAAGCGTTTCCGCGTGGAAGATGATCTTGAGCATGCCGACACGTTCATCGGTCATCTGCGCGCGAGCCAGGTTCTTGAAGGCGCAGTGCCCGACTTCGTACGGGACTTTTTCTTCCTGCAGTTCGCGCTCGCTCTTGCCGATCGAGGAGATCTCCGGAATCGTGTAGATGCCGCTCGGGACCATCTCGAGCCGATGCGGCTCGATCGAAGGATTCAGGATGTGCTGCACGGCATGCGAGCCCTGCACGTACGCAGCGCTCGCCAGCGCCGGCGGTCCCGCGATGTCACCGACCGCATAAATGTTTCCGACGGCCGTCTGATAGTGACCGTTGACGGCGATCTGGCCGCGTGTGTTGCTGGTCAGGCCCACGCGATCGAGCTGCAGCTGCTGGGAGTTGCCAGTGCGGCCGTTCGCCCAGAGCAGCAGATCCGATTTGATCTTCCGGCCTGATTCCAGGTGCAGCACGACATCGCGTTCGCGTGCCTCGAGCGCCTTGAACTGTTCGTTGTGACGGATCACGCAGCCCTGCTCGCGGAGGTGATACGACAGTGCCTCGGCGATCTCATCGTCGAGGAACGACAGCAATCGATCCTGCGTGTTGACCAGCGTGACCTTGGCGCCGAGGTTGATGAAGATCGATGCGTACTCGCAACCGATGACGCCTGCGCCGTAGATCGTCACCGCAAACGGATGCTCGGGATAGCGCAGGATCGAATCGCTGTCGCGAATGTGTTCGTGCGAGAAGTCGATCCCCGGCGGATGGTACGGCCGCGAGCCCGACGCGATGACGACATGGCCGGCGCTGATCCGCTGCGACTTGCCCATGGACGGCTGCACTTCGACCGTATGCGCGTCCACGAAGGAAGCCTCGCCTGCAAAGATCGGGACGCGATTGCGCTCGTAGAAGCGCCGGCGGCTTGCGACCTGGGATTCGACAACCTTCGTCGCGCTCGCCAGCAGCTGCGGATAGGTCAGCTGGTTCGCCCCGCGGAACTCGCGCAGCAACGGATTGCGGCGCAGGTCGTGAAGAATCTTCACCGCGTGGCGAAGGGCCTTGCTCGGAATCGTGCCCCAGTGAGTGCAACCACCGCCGACTTCGAAATGTCGTTCGATCAGCGCAACGCTCTTGTGATTTTTGGCCGCCATCATGGCGGCTCCCTCACCCGCGGGACCGCTGCCTATGACGAGGACATCGAACTGTTCCATGGGGCGTCTTTTGAATTGTCTACAGGCGGTGAGAAAGAGCCGTTAAGTGAATGATGCGCGTGTTCTTATCGCGTCGCAAAATCCGATACGCGCGACGCAAAGATACCAAGGAAACAAGCTCGATTTTTTCTGCATCTGCAAAAAGATCCAGTGCACCGTTTGCGGTCATTACGCTTGTTCTCAGCTTGCGTTGCTTTTATACAAAAACGCTTTCGTTCGCTCACCGAAATCAGTAACCTTCGCGCCACCACGTAAAGGCACCGAGTTGTAAATCGCACGGGCGCGTGGGTCGAAGTTCATGTCGAGGACTACCAAGGGGGATTCATGACCGATCGAAGCGTTACGCTGCGCCGTGCGGTTTTCGCCGCGCTGGCTGTCTCTACCGCCGTCGCATTGCCGGTTTCTGCACAGGAAGCGCAGCAACAGGGCGAAGGCGGCCGTTCCATCGAAACCATCATCGTCACTGCCCAGAAGCGCGAACAGAACCTGCAGGACGTGCCGATCGTGGTGACCGCCGTGTCGGGACAACTGCTCCAGGACACCGGCGTAAAGGACATCAAGGACCTCACCATCGTGGCTCCGGGCCTGACGGTGACGTCGACGTCGAGTGAAGCCAGCACGACCGCCCGCATCCGCGGTATCGGTACGGTCGGTGACAACCCCGGCCTCGAATCCTCCGTCGGTGTCGTCATCGACGGCATCTACCGTCCACGCAATGGCGTCGCGTTCGGCGACCTCGGCGAGCTCGAGCGCATCGAAGTGCTGAAGGGCCCGCAGGGCACGCTGTTCGGCAAGAACACCTCTGCCGGCGTCATCAATATCGTCACCAAGAAGCCGACGTTCGACTTCGGCACGGATGTCGAACTCACGGGCGGCAACTACGGCGCACTGGAAGGCTCTGCATCGATCAACGGTGGCTTCAATGACAAGCTCGCCGGCCGTCTCTACGTCGCAGCACGCGAACGCGATGGCTATCTCGATGTGAATACGGGCGCCGGCCCGCGGACTGAGGACGAGGAGAACGATCGCAAGGTGCAGACGGCTCGTGGCCAGCTGCTGTTCCAGGCCTCCGAAGCGCTCGAAGTCCGTTTCACGGGCGACTACACGAAGCGCGAGGAGCATTGCTGCAGCGGCGTACCGACCTTCAACGGCCCGACAGTGGCCGCGATCAACGCGTTGGCCGGGGGCGCCGGAACACAGAATCCACCCGATCCCTTCAACCGCACGGCGTTCCTGAATCGCGGCACCGATCAGGACACGACCGACGTTGGCGCGTCGATGGAGATCAACTGGGACCTCAATGCGCTCGGCGGCGCAACGCTGACGTCCGTCACGGGCTGGCGCAACTGGGAATTCGTCAACGGCCAGGACGTCGACTACACGGCAGCGGACATCTGGTATCGCGAATCGGATGGCAACCACTCTGCCGAGTTCGATCAGCTGAGCCAGGAATTCCGCCTCGCCGGCGAGACGGATCGGCTGAACTGGCTGGTCGGCGCGTTCTACGCGGATGAGCAGCTCACGTCCAAGCAGCAGCTGCAGTACGGTACGCAGTATCGCACTTACATTTCCGCGCTGGCCGGAGCCGCAGCGCCGATCTTCAACGCGTTCATCCCTTTGAATGGTTATCCCACCACGCTGGGTCAGCGCGACCTGCATGAGCAGGATTCCCAGTCATGGGCCCTGTTCACGAACAACAACATCAAGTTCACGGATGCGATCGAGTTCACGCTCGGCCTTCGTTACACCAACGAATCCAAGGATCTCGATACGCTCTACAGGAACACCCATACGGGCCAGGGCTGTGGAACCTTGCGGGCAAACTTCGCAGCGCTGCAGGCAACGATGGCAGGTGCGGGCCTGACTGCCGCGCAGATCGCACAACTCAACAGGGTCGCAGTCGGCATCGGCTGCGCCGCGATCACCGATCCGATCTACAACAACCTCGCGAACTCGCAGTCGATCGACGAGAGCGAATGGAGCGGCACCGCGAAGCTCTCGTTCCGGTTCACCGACGAGGTGATGGCGTACGCCTCGTTCGCACGCGGCTACAAGGCGGGCGGTTTCAACCTGGACCGCGTGCGCACTGGCAGTGCGGCGCTCCCACCCGGAGCCCCCGGCGGGGTCGGCGCAAGCCTCGACACTTCGTTCGACAAGGAGCTCGTGGATTCGTATGAGGTCGGTCTGAAGACGCAGTGGCTCGACAACACGTTGCTGTTGAATGCCACTGTGTTCTACCAGGACTACACGGACTTCCAGCTGAACACGTTCGACGGTGTGCAGTTCCTCGTGACGTCGCTGGATACGGTCACGTCGGAAGGCGTCGACCTCGACCTGGTGTGGTTCACCCCGCTCGAGCAGCTGAGCTTCCAGGGCGGTGTCACCTATGCGGAGACGGAGATCGACGATCCGGCGGCGCTGGCCAACCCGGGCCTGTTCGACCAGAACCGCGAGAACGATCGTCTGTCGTTCGCACCGGAATGGTCGGCAAGCCTGTCGGCAACGTTCGAGCAGCCGATCGGCAGCAGCTTCATCTGGCGCACGAACGTCGGTGCGAAGTACACCTCGGAGTACAACACCGGTTCGAACCTGGCGCCGCAGAAGATGCAGGACTCGATCACGACCGTGAACGCGAGAACGGGTTTCGGTGCTGAGGACGAGCGCTGGATGATCGAAGCCTGGGCGCAGAACCTGACCGAAGAGGAGTACTACCAGGTGGTGTACGACGCTCCGCTTCAGACGGGAAGCTACGACGCGTTCCTGGGCGCGCCCCGTACGTACGGCCTGACCGCACGATTCAAGTTCAGATAGACGACAGGACGTCGGTGCATGAGGGCGGTCCGGGCAACCGGGCCGCCCTTTTCTTTTGGCCGATGTTTTCGCCTACCATGAGGCCATGATGAGAACCGCACTCGCAGCAGGCGTCGCCCTCCTCCTGCTCACGCCAGCTGCTCGCGCCGAGTGGGTCGAACGCGTGGAAGACGGGATCATGGGAACCCGGATCGCGGTCGAGGTCTGGGCCGATACGAAGGAGCAAGGCAACGCCGCCATCGAAGCGGTGCTCGCGGACATGCGCCGCATCGACCGCGAGATGAGCACCTATAAGCCGGACAGCGAGGTTTCGAAGGTCAACGCCGAAGCGGCGAAGCATCCGGTCAAGATCAGCCGCGAACTGTTCGACCTGCTGACACAGGCGCTCGAATACTCCCGCCTCACCGAAGGTGCGTTCGACGTCACTTATGCCAGCGTCGGCTACATGTACGACTTCCGCAAGCATGTGCGGCCCGACGAGACGCAGATCGAGAAGGCCTTACCCGGCATCAACTACCGTCACGTGATCCTCGACGCCAACGCTCAGACGGTGAAGTTCGCCCGCGAGGGCGTGCGAATCGATCTTGGCGGGATCGGCAAAGGCCATGCGGTCGACAGCGGGATCCGGATCCTCCAGCAGCGCGGGTTCTCACACGGCGTCGTCACGGCCGGAGGCGACAGCAGGATCATCGGAGACCGGTTCGGACAACCCTGGGTCGTCGGCATCCGGCATCCCGATCGCAAGGAGGAAGTCATCGCGCGCATTCCCCTCGAGGACGCTGCGATTTCCACCTCAGGCGACTACGAACGGTACTTCGACGAGAAAGGCGTTCGCTACCACCACATCATCGATCCGAAGACGGGCCAATCGGCGAGCAAGGTACGCAGCGCCACCGTCATCGGCCCCACAGCGACGCGCACGGACGGGCTGTCGAAGACGGCCTTCGTGCTCGGCGCCGAGAAGGCGATCGAGATCTACAACCGGCTGGAGGGCATTGATGCGATCGTCGTGAAACCCGATGGTCAGGTGCTCTATACGAAGGGGTTGATGGCGCCGCAGCCGTAGCCCATTGATTGAAGCGGTACAGCGCTTCAGCTGACCGCACAAACGAAAAAGCCGGGCAGTGCCCGGCTTTTTCTTTGCCCTCTCGAGAAGCGTGCGATTACTTCGCGCTCTTCTTCTTGGCAGCGGCCTTTTTCTTCGGCGCCGCCTTCTTGTGAGCCTTCGTGGTTTCGGCCTTCTTCGCCTTCACCTCGGCCTTCTTGGCGGCCTTGGCCTTCTTCTCGGCCTTCTCTTCCGCCGTTGCCGTCGACTTCTTCTTCAGCGAAGTCTTCTTGGCAGGCGCCGCCTTCTTCTTCGGCGCGGCCTTCTTTTCGGTCTCGGCGCCTTCGTCGGCTGCCGGTGCCGCAGTCTCTTCGACGGCCACTTCAGGCTGATCGAGCAGCTGCATCAGCGCCATCGGAGCGGCGTCCCCAGCACGCACGTCCATCCGCAGGATGCGCGTATAGCCGCCCGGACGCGTCTTGAAGCGCGGGCCGAGGGTTTCGAACAGCTTCACGACCACTTCGGCGTCGCGCAGCTGAGCAAACGCACGGCGGCGGTTCGCATCGCTGTCGTCCTTGCCGAGAGTGATCAGCGGCTCGACGACGCGGCGCAGTTCCTTCGCCTTCGGCAGCGTGGTGCGAATGGTTTCATGGCGCAGCAGCGATGCCGCCATGTTGCGGAGCATCGCCGCGCGGTGCGATGCATTGCGGCTCAGTTGCCGGCCGGAAAGTTGGTGACGCATTTTTCAGTGACTCTTGATCGTGACTCGTGGTTCTCGGCTCGCCTTGCTGCTAACCGCCAACCGCTAACCGCTAACCGCTTCTCTTTCAGATCACGTCGCGCTCGTCGTCGCGCTTCAGGCTGATCGGCGGCCAGTTGTCGAGCCGCATGCCCAGCGACAGACCGTGGCTCTCGAGAACTTCCTTGATCTCCGTGAGCGACTTCTTGCCGAGGTTCGGCGTACGCAGCAGCTCCACTTCGGTGCGCTGAACGAGATCGCCGATGTAGTGAATGTTTTCCGCCTTGAGGCAGTTCGCGCTGCGGACGGTGAGCTCGAGCTCATCGACCGGACGCAACAGGATTGGATCGAACTGCTGTTCGGCAGTCTTCGATGCGCCCTCGTCCTGGCCCTGCAGATCAACGAACACCGACAGCTGGTCCTTCAGGATCGAACCCGCGCGACGGATCGCTTCTTCAGCGTCGATCGTGCCGTTGGTTTCGATGTCGAGGATCAGCTTGTCCAGGTTCGTGCGCTGCTCGACGCGCGCGCTTTCGACGTTGTACGTGACGCGGCGGATCGGGCTGAACGAAGCATCGAGCTGCAGACGGCCGATCGGACCCGACGACTCTTCGAACGTCGCACGCTGAATCGCCGGACGATAGCCGCGACCGCGCTCGACCTTGAGCATCATGTTCAGTTCGCCGGCCTTCGTCAGGTTGGCGATGACGAGATCGCCGTTCAGCACTTCCACGTCGTGGTCGAGCTGGATGTCGGCGGCAGTCACCGGGCCGGGGCCCTTCTTGTGCAGACGCAGTTCGGTGACGTCGCGAGCGTTCAGACGGATCGCGACCTGCTTCAGATTGAGGAGGATGTCGACCACGTCTTCCTGCACGCCTTCGATGCTGGTGTACTCGTGCAGCACGCCGTCGATTTCGACTTCGGTGATTGCACAGCCCGGCATGGAAGACAGCAGCACGCGGCGCAGCGCGTTACCCAATGTGTGGCCGAAACCGCGCTCGAACGGCTCGATCACGACCTTCGCCTGACGGGCGGTGGTGGGCGTGACCTTGACGACACGAGGCTTCAGGAATTCGCCAACGGATGCCTGCATGGAAAATTTACCTGCTTGTTTGCCGCTAACGGCATACACGTCCGAAGTTGGACGCAACCAAAACGTTTTCCGGGGCTCAGCGCCCCGGAACGGAATTCACTGTTACTTCGAGTACAGTTCGACCACGAGGTTCTCGTTGATCTCCGGCAGGATGTCTCCGCGGTCCGGGAGCTGCTTGAACGTTCCCGTGAACTTCTTCTCGTCGACTTCCACCCACTCCGGGAACCCGACCTGCGCCTTAATCTGCAGGGCTGCCTGAATGCGCAACTGCTTCTGCGCCTTGTCGCGGATCGAGATCACGTCGCCCGCCTTGCACTGATACGACGCAATGCTCACGGGTTCGCCGTTCACGTTCACTGCCTTGTGGCTGACGAGCTGGCGCGCTTCAGCGCGCGTCGCCGCGAAGCCCATGCGGTAGACGACGTTGTCCAGACGCGCTTCGAGCATCTGCAGCAGGGTCGCACCTGTGGCACCGGGACGACCCGAAGCCTTGATGTAGTAGTTGCGGAACTGACGCTCGAGCACGCCGTACATGCGGCGCAGCTTCTGCTTCTCGCGCAACTGGACGCCGTAGTCCGACAGGCGGGTCTTGCGCTCGCCCTTCACGCCGCCCGGCGGCACTTCGAGCTTGCATTTCGATTCGAGCGACTTAACGCCGCTCTTCAAAAACAAGTCCGTGCCTTCGCGGCGCGACAACTTGCACTTCGGACCGAGATAACGAGCCATGAAACTTCCTCGCCGCGGCTATTCGCGGAAAATCAGACGCGACGCTTCTTGGGAGGCCGGCACCCGTTGTGCGGGATCGGCGTCACGTCGGAAATGTTGGTGACCTTGAGGCCGCATGCGTTCAGCGCGCGGACAGCGGATTCGCGACCCGGGCCAGGGCCCGTCACGCGGACTTCCACCGTCTTCACACCGTGTTCCTGCGCAGCAGTGCCCGCCTTCTCGGCCGCCACCTGGGCAGCGAACGGCGTGCTCTTGCGCGAACCACGGAAACCGCAGCCGCCGGACGTCGCCCACGACAGTGCATTGCCCTGCCGGTCGGTGATCGTCACGATCGTGTTGTTGAACGACGCGTGCACGTGCGCGATGCCGTCGGTCACATGCTTCTTGACCTTCTTGCGGCCCTTCGTCGCGCCCGCTGCTGCTGCTGTCTGTTGCTTCTGCTCAGCCATGTGATCTCTCTAAGGGAAGCGGCCGGACCTTCCGAACGCTTCCAGGTAACTTCACTGCACCATGGCTAACGGCTTAGATGGAGGCCGTTAGCGCGACTTCAATCAGGCCTTGCCCGGAGGTGCGTTCATCTTCACCGCCGCCTTACGCGGACCCTTGCGGGTGCGGGCGTTGGTGCGTGTACGCTGGCCGCGCAACGGCAGGCCACGGCGATGACGGATACCGCGGTAGCAACCGAGGTCCATCAGGCGCTTGATGTTCATGGAGACTTCGCGGCGCAGGTCGCCTTCGACGGTCAGCTTGCCGACCTGCGAACGCAGGGCGGTGACCTCCGCGTCAGTCAGGTCCTTGACCAGGGTCTCGAGCTTCACACCGGCGGCCGCACAGGCCTTCTTCGCCTGCGTTCTGCCAACGCCATAGATGTGAGTCAGTCCAACCCACACATGCTTGTTCATCGGTATGTTGATACCGGCGATACGGGCCATTGCCTACTCTCTCTTCCGCGGCGAAAAGCGCGGAACTGTAAACTAAAAACGCCTGTGACTCAATGCTTTAAGAACGCCGATCAGCGCTGCCAATCAGCCTTGGCGCTGCTTGTGGCGGGCATCTGAGCAAATTACGTACACCACCCTGCGGCGGCGCACGATCTTGCAGTTCTTGCAGATCTTCTTAACGGAAGCACGAACCTTCATGACATCTCTCCAAATCAGCGCTCGGGTCTGACCGTTCAGGTCTGGCCCGGGCGCCCGTAACCACGCAGATTGGCCTTCTTCATCAGGCCTTCGTACTGATGCGACATCAGGTGGGCAGCCACCTGGGCCTGAAAATCCATGATCACGACCACCATGATCAGCAGCGACGTTCCGCCGAAGTAGAACGGCACGCTGAAGCGCGAAATCAGGAATTCCGGCAGCAAGCAGACCACGGCGACGTAAAGGGCACCCCAGACCGTCAACCGGGTCAGTACCTTGTCGATGTACTCGCCCGTCTGCTGGCCCGGCCGGATGCCCGGGATGAACGCCCCCGACTTCTTCAGGTTCTCAGCCGTTTCGCGCGAGTTGAACACCAGCGCCGTGTAGAAGAACGAGAAGAAAATGATCAATGCCCCGTACAGGATCATGTGGGCCGGCTGACCGGGTCCCAGCGCAGCGGCCACGTTCTGCAGCCAGCTCAGGCCCTGCGAGGTACCCGACCAGCTCGCGATCGTCGCCGGGAAGAGCAGCAGGCTCGACGCGAAGATCGGCGGAATCACGCCCGACATGTTCAGCTTGAACGGCAGGTGCGTCGTCTGGCCGGCAAAGAGCTTGCGGCCCTGCTGGCGCTTCGCGTAGTTCACCTGAATCCGGCGCTGGCCACGCTCGACGAACACGACGAAGGCCGTCACCAGGATAATCATGCTGAAGAGGATCAGCGCGAACGCCGCATTCAGCTCCCCGGTGCGAACCAGTTCGAGGGTTCCAGCCACCGCGGCCGGCAGACCCGCGACGATGCCCGCGAGAATGATCATCGAAATACCGTTACCCAGACCGCGCTCGGTGATCTGCTCGCCGAGCCACATCAGGAACATCGTTCCGGCGATCAGCGTGACCGTCGCAACGAAAACGAACTGCGGGCCGGCGGAAATGACCACGCCCTGGTTCTGAAGCGCAATGGCCGCCGAGGAACCCTGCACCAGTGCCAGCAGCACCGTGCCATAGCGCGTGTACTGGGTGAGCTTGCGCCGACCCGACTCGCCTTCCTTCTTGATCGAGGCCAGCGACGGCATCACGACCGCAGCCATCTGGATGATGATCGACGCCGAGATGTACGGCATCACACCCAGCGCGAAGATCGACAGACGCTCGATCGCACCGCCCGAGAACATGTTCACCATGCTCAGGATCGTCCCCTGCTGCGCCTCGAAGAATCGGGCGAGCGCAATCGGATCGATACCCGGCACCGGAATGAACGTTCCGATGCGGTACACGATCAGCGCACCCAGCAAGAAGAACAGCCGCTGCCGGAGCTCGGCAAAGCGGGTCATCTCGCCGAAGGCGGAGAGCGGTGTTGCAGCGGATTTGGTGGCCACGAGTTCTCTGGCGACTAAAAGTTAGAGTGTCGACTCGAGTCGAATCAGTTCGCTTCGACCTTGCCGCCGGCGGCTTCGATCGCTGCCTTCGCACCCTTCGTCAGGTGGATGCCCTTGACCGTCACGGCCTTGGCAAACTCGCCCGACGCGACGATACGCGCGCGCAGAGCCTGCGCCGGCACAACGTTCGCAGCCTTGAGCGCTTCCAGATCCACCACGTTCCCTTCGAGCTTCGCGAGCTCGGACAGGCGCACTTCGGCGACCGTCGGCTTCACCTTCGAACGGAAGCCCGTCTTCGGCAGACGGCGCTGCAACGGCATCTGGCCGCCTTCGAAACCCACCTTGTGGTAGCCGCCCTTGCGAGCGCGCTGACCCTTGACGCCACGGCCGCAGGTCTTGCCCTGGCCGGCGGACGCGCCACGGCCCACGCGAAGGCGTGTCTTCTTGCTGCCTGGAGCCGGGGAAATGGTGTTCAACTTCATAACTTCAATTCCTGGTTGAGCGGCGACGGGCTTCAGCCCGCTTCCTCTACCTTCAGCATGTGGCCCGATGCGCGGAGCATTCCGCGAATCTCAGGCGTGTCCGCGACGACGGCGGAATCCCGGATCTTGCGCAGTCCCAGGCCGCGCACCGTGGCGCGATGAGACTTGAGCTGACCGAACACGCTCTTGACGAGCGTGACCTTGAGCGACTTCGGTTTGGCGTTGGCCATGACTTCAATCCAGTCCAGTAACCAGGCGATCAGCCCAGAATTTCTTCGACGCGCTTGCCGCGCTTGGCTGCGATGTCTTCAGGCGACTGAATGCTCGTCAGTGCCTTGAACGTCGCGCGCACGACGTTGATCGGGTTGCGCGAGCCGTAGCTCTTCGCGAGCACGTTGCGCACACCGGCGCACTCGAACACCGCGCGCATGCCGCCACCGGCGATGAGGCCCGTACCGTCTGCAGCGGGCTGCATGTAGACACGGGTCGTGCCGTGCGCGCCCTTCAGCGCGTAGTGCAGCGTCGCGTTCTTGAGTGCAACGTTCGCAAGATTCTTGCGGGCCGCCTGCATCGCCTTCTGGATCGCGACCGGCACTTCGCGCGCCTTGCCGTATCCGAAGCCGACCTTGCCGCGTCCGTCGCCGACGACGGTCAGCGCGGTGAAGCCGAACTGACGGCCACCCTTCACGACCTTGGCAACGCGATTCACCGCCACGAGCTTCTCGATGTACTCGTCGGTTGCAGCTGCTTTTTCAACTCTGGCCATTGACATGTTTCCTGTTAGACAAGCGCGGTGGCGATCTCATCGCCTCGCCGCTGTTCGCTTCTCTGTTTAGAACTCGAGCCCGTTTTCGCGCGCCGCATCGGCCAACGCCTTGATGCGACCGTGATACTTGAACCCCGAACGGTCGAACGCGACCTGCTTGATGCCGGCAGCCTTCGCCTTCTCGGCGATCGCCTTGCCGACCGCGGCAGCAGCGGTGATGTTGCCGGTGCCCTTCAGGCTGCCGCGCACATCCTTCTGCACCGTCGACGCCACGGCCAGAACCTTCGACTCGGTGTCGAGGATCTGCGCGTAGATGTGCTGCGACGTGCGATGCACCGAGAGGCGCAGCGCCTTCAGCTCGCGAATCTTGGCGCGGGCCCGTGCGGCGCGACGCAGACGTTGAACGTTCTTACCTTGCATGGTCGTTTCACTCTTGGCTGCTGGTTACCGGTTCGCGACATCCAGCAAGAAAACTCTGTTCCGGCTCTGGCCAGCTGCCAGCAAACTGGTGGCTGGCAGCTCAGTCATCACTTCTTCTTCGCTTCCTTCAGCTCGATCTTCTCGCCGCTGTAGCGAACGCCCTTGCCCTTGTACGGCTCTGGCGGACGGAAGCTGCGGATGTCGGCGGCAACCTGACCGACCTTCTGCACGTCCATGCCCTTCACCAGGATTTCGGTCTGGCTCGGGGTTTCGATCGTGATGCCTTCCGGCGCGTCGTAGACCACCGGGTGCGAGAAGCCGAGCGTCAGGTTCAGGGCCTTGCCCTGTGCCTGTGCGCGGTAACCGACGCCGACGAGTTCCAGCTTGCGCTCGTAACCCTTGCTGACGCCGAGCACGATGTTGGCGAGATGCGCGCGCGTCGAACCGGCGACCATGTCCGCTTCGCGGCTGTCGTTCGCCTTCTCGACCTTCAACGCTTCCGCGTCCTGCACGACCTTCACCAGCTTGCTGGCGAGGGCGAGCGACAGGGTGCCCTTCGCGCCCTTAACGGCGACGGAGTCCGCACTGATGGTTGCAGTCACGCCCTTCGGCAGAGCAACCGGCTGTTTTGCTACTCGAGACATGTGTGCACCTTAGGAAACGATGCAAAGCACTTCGCCGCCGTGACCGGCTGCGCGTGCCTGACGATCGGTCATCACGCCCTGCGACGTGGAAACGATGGCAATACCGAGGCCGCCGAGAATCGTCGGCAGTTCGTCCTTGCCCTTGTAGACACGCAGGCCAGGACGGCTGACACGCTCGAGGCGGTCGATGACCGGTCGGCCCTGGTAATACTTCAGCTGTACGGCCAGCGTCGGCTTGCCGTCCTGCACGTCGGCAGAGAAGTCTTCGATGTAGCCTTCGTCCTTCAGAACCTTCGCAATCGCGACCTTGATCTTCGAGGTCGGTGCGGCGATCTCGGACTTACCCGAGGACTGGCCGTTGCGAATGCGCGTCAGGAAATCGGCAATAGGATCCGTCATGCTCATGTGGTGCTCCAGTGGTACCAGCTGTTACCAGCTGGCCAGCCCGAGGCCCGGAATTTCGCCGCGCATGGTTGCTTCGCGCAGCTTGGTACGACCGAGACCGAACTTGCGGTAGAAACCGCGCGGACGGCCGGTGATCTGACAGCGGTTACGCAGGCGCGACTTGCTGGAGTCGCGCGGCAGCGCCGCAAGCTGCACAACCGCAGCTTCCCGCTCGGCAGCCGACGAGGTCGGCTTGCGGATGATTTCTTTCAGTCGCGCCCGCTTGGCGGCGTAGCGCTTCACGAGCTTCGCACGCTTTTCTTCGCGATTGACCATCGATGTCTTGGCCATAAATTCGCCCTGTCGCCTTACTTGCGGAACGGAAAATTGAACGCTTCGAGCAACGCACGACCACTCTTGTCGTCCGGTGCCGTCGTCGTGATGGTGATGTCCATGCCCCGGATCGCATCGATCTGGTCGTACGCGATCTCCGGGAAAATGATCTGTTCCTTCACGCCGAAGTTGTAGTTGCCCTGGCCGTCGAAGGAACGCGCGCTCACGCCGCGGAAGTCGCGGATACGCGGCATCGCGATGTTGACCAGCCGGTCGAGGAACTCATACATGCGCGCGCCGCGCAGAGTCACCTTGCAACCGATCGCGAGGCCGTCACGCAGCTTGAACGTCGCAACCGACTTGCGCGACCGAGTGACCAGCGGCTTCTGCCCGGTGATCTTGGTCAGATCCGCCACGGCGTTATCCATGATCTTCTTGTCGGCAACGGCTTCGCCCACGCCCATGTTGACCGTGATCTTGGTGATCTTCGGTACCTGCATGATGTTCGCCACGCCGAGGCTCTTCTGGAGCTCGGGGACGATCTTGTCGCGGTAATGCTCTTGCAGTCTTGCACTTGCCATGTTCGTTTACCTTCAGGCGTCCACAACTTCGTTGTTGGACTTGAAGAAGCGCACCTTGCGGCCGTCGGCGAGCGTACGGATGCCGACGCGGTCGCCCTTCTTCGTTGCGGGATTCCACAGCGCCACGTTCGACAGGTCGATCGCGGCTTCCTTCTCGACGATGCCGCCCTGCACGTTGCGCTGCGGGTTCGGCTTCGTGTGCCGCTTCACCATGTTGACGTTCTCGACGACAACCTTGCCTTCGAGAGTCTTGATGACGGTGCCGCGCCGGCCCTTGTCACGGCCGGTCGTGATCACGACTTCGTCGCCCTTGCGAATCTTGTTCATACGTAAACCCTTTACCTGGCCGGCTTACAGCACTTCAGGTGCCAGCGAGATGATCTTCATGAACTGCGACGTACGCAGTTCGCGCGTCACCGGTCCGAAGATACGAGTGCCGATCGGCTCGAGCTTCGGGTTCAGCAGCACGGCGGCGTTGCCGTCGAAACGGATCATCGAACCGTCCGGACGACGCACGCCGAACTTGGTGCGAACGACGACGGCGTCATACACCTCGCCCTTCTTCACCTTGCCGCGCGGAATCGCATCGCGGACGCTGACTTTGATCACGTCGCCGACGGTGGCGTAGCGACGCTTCGAGCCGCCCAGCACCTTGATGCACATCAGGCTGCGGGCGCCGCTGTTGTCAGCGGCATTCAGCAACGTTTGCATCTGGATCATGGCGTTGCTTCTCCTGCGGTCTGGTCTGCACGGCTGATGACGCGCACCAGGCGGAAGTTCTTGCGGCGCGACAGCGGCCGGCACTCCTGGATCGCAACGACATCGCCTTCGCGGCTCTCGTTGTTCTCATCGTGAGCCAGCAGGCGCGTCGTGCGGCGCATGTACTTGCCGTATCGGGGATGCGGCTCGTAACGCTCGACGACGACGGTGATGGTCTTTTCCATCTTGTTGCTGACGACCTTGCCCGTGATGGTCTTGGCGACCTTCTCTTCGGGCGCCGGAGCCGCCGGCTTCGCTTGCTTGCTCATGCTCACTTACCCTTGGCAGCGCGACGCTGCTCGCCCTGCACTGTCTTCAGGCGCGCGATGTTGCGGCGGACCTTGCTGAACTGATCCGGCTTGGCCGCCTGGCCGGTCGCCCGTGCCATGCGCAGATTGAATTGTTCGCGGCGCAGATCGAGCAGCTCTTTCTGCAGCTCTGCGGCGGACTTCGTACGGAGATCTTTGGCGCTCATTGTTCGTAACCTGCAAAAATCAGCGCACCTGGCGCGTGACGAACTGCGTGTCGACGGAGAGCTTCGACGCCGCGAGACGGAACGCTTCGCGCGCGATCGCTTCGGTCACACCTTCCATCTCGAACAGCACCTTGCCGGGCTTCACTTTGGCCACGTAGTACTCGACGTTGCCCTTGCCGCTGCCCATTCGGACTTCGAGAGGCTTCTTCGAAATCGGCAGGTCCGGGAACACGCGCACCCAGATCTGGCCGCCGCGCTTCACGTAGCGCGTCATCGCCCGACGAGCTGCTTCGAGCTCGCGCGAAGTCATGCGCGCACGGCTGGTCGCCTTCAGACCGAAGTCGCCGAACGCCACGTAGTTGCCGCCCTGCGCGAGGCCGGCATTGCGGCCCTTGAACGCCTTGCGGTACTTGGTTCGTTTTGGTTGCATCATTGTCGTTTCACTCGGGCTACTGGCTGCTGGCTGTTGGCTTCTGGCCAGATGCCAGTCGCCGATCGCCAGTCGCCGGTCTTAGGCCGTCGCCTCCGTCGGTGCCGCGGCCTGGGCGTCAGTCGTCTCGCTCACAGCCACATCCGGCTGGTTGAAGACTTCGCCCTTGAAGATCCAGACCTTCACGCCGATGATGCCGTACGTGGTCTTCGCTTCCGCGAGGCCGTAATCGATCTCAGCGCGCAGTGTGTGAAGCGGAACGCGACCTTCGCGGTACACCTCGGTACGTGCGATTTCCGATCCGTTCAGACGACCCGAAGCGCGCACCTTGATGCCCAGGGCACCGATACGCATCGTGTTCGTCACAGCGCGCTTCATGGCACGACGGAACATCACGCGGCGCTCGAGCTGCTGAGCGATACCGTCGGCAACGAGCTGCGCATCGAGCTCCGGCTTGCGGATCTCGGAGATATTGATGCGGACGTCACCGGCCGGCATCTTCATGATCTTCGCGACCTGTCCGCGCAGCTTCTCGATGTCCTCGCCCTTCTTGCCGATCACGATGCCCGGACGTGCCGTGTGGATCGTGATGTTGACCTTGCGAGCGGCGCGTTCGATCTGAACGCGGCTCACGGACGCTTCGACGAGCTTCTTCTTCAGAAACTCACGAACGAGGTGGTCGGTATAGACGTGCGCCGGGAAATTCTTGGTGGATGCGTACCACTTCGAAGTCCAGTCGCGCGTGATGCCGAGGCGAAAACCGATCGGATTGACTTTCTGACCCATAGTGAGCTCGCCTTATTCCGTCTTGCCGTCGCCGACCGTCACGATGATGTGACTGTTGCGCTTCCAGATCCGCGTGCCGCGGCCCTTGGCGCGAGCGGCAAAGCGCTTCAGCACCGGTGCGGCATCGACCGTAATCGTCTGCACTTTCAACTCGTCCACATCGGCGCTCAGGTTGTTCTCGGCGTTCGCGATCGCGGACTCGAGAACCTTGAGCACCAGCTCCGCACCCTTCTTGGGAGTGAAGCGCAGCGTATTCAACGCCTTTCCGACCGGCGCACCGCGGACCATGTCGGCGATGAGGCGGACCTTCTGCGGGGAAATCCGCGCGTACTTCAGTTTGGCAGCGACTTGCATGATCAGGCTCCCGCCTTCTTGTCGCCCGAGTGGGACTTGAACGTCCGCGTCGGCGCGAATTCACCCAGCTTGTGGCCGACCATGTTTTCCGAGACGAGCACGGGGATGTGCTGACGGCCGTTGTGAACGGCAATCGTCAGGCCAACCATGTCCGGCAGAATCATCGAGCGGCGCGACCAGGTCTTGATCGGACGACGATCGTTCTTCTCGGCGGCAACGCGCACCTTCTTGGCGAGGTGCAGGTCGACGAACGGACCCTTCTTGATCGAACGAGGCACTGTCAGCTCCTCAATTAGTTACGTCGACGCAGGATCATGCCTGCCGTGCGCTTGTTGCGACGCGTCTTCTTGCCCTTGGTGTTCCAACCCCACGGGCTCACCGGATGCGGATTACCCTGGCCGGACTTACCTTCACCACCACCGTGCGGGTGATCGACCGGGTTCATGACGACACCGCGGACCGTCGGGCGGATACCACGCCAGCGGATGGCACCTGCTTTGCCGTAGCTGCGCAGGTTGTGTTCGTCGTTCGCCACTTCACCGATGGTGGCGCGGCAATCGATGTGGACCTTGCGCATTTCGGTCGAACGCAGACGGATCGTCGCGTACGAACCTTCGCGCGCCGCGAGCTGAGCGGAGCCGCCGGCGCTGCGAGCGATCTGCGCGCCACGGCCAGGCTTCAACTCGACGCAGTGAATCGTCGTGCCGATTGGAATGTTGCGCAGCTGCAGCGTGTTGCCCGCCTTGATCGGGGCTTCAGCACCCGACAGAACGGTGTCGCCCGCCACCACGCCCTTCGGCGCGATGATGTAGCGACGCTCGCCGTCGGCATAGAGCACGAGAGCGAGGTGCGCGGTGCGATTGGGATCGTATTCGATCCGCTCGACCTTGCCCGGCACGCCATCCTTGTTGCGAAGGAAGTCGACCAGACGGTACTTTTGCTTGTGGCCGCCGCCCTGATGACGGACGGTCTGGCGGCCGTAGTTGTTACGCGCGCCCGTGCGGTTCTTGTGAACGACCAGCGATGCTTCCGGCGCGCCCTTGTGCAGGTGCGAGCGGGAGATCGAGACCTGGAAACGCCGGCCGGGCGACGTCGGTTTTGCTTTGATCAACGCCATGATGACTGATCCTTAAACTCAGGCGTCAGCGCCGGAGAAATCGATGCTCTGGCCAGGGGCAAGACGCACATAGGCCTTCTTGAAGTCCTGACGCTGACCCAGCCGCTGGCCGAAGCGCTTCTGCTTGCCGCCGACATTCACGATGTTGACGTTGGCAACCTTCACTTCGAACATCAGCTCGACAGCCGCCTTCACTTCAGGCCGGCTCGCATCGCGACGCACGCGAAACACGAACTGATTCGCCTCGGCGACGCGGGCGCTCTTTTCAGACACGTGCGGCCCGAGCAGCACGGACATCAATCTTTCCTGACTCATGCGAGCCTCTCTTCGAGCAGACGTACCGCACCGACGGTGGCGAGCACGTTCTTGTGACGCACCAGGCTGACCGGATCGACAGCGCTCACCGGCAGCACGTTGACGTACGGGAGATTGCGCGACGCGAGATCGAGCTTCTCGTCATGCGCTTCGACCAGGACCAGCACGTCGTCGCCGACGCCGAGATCCTTGAGTTGCGACACGAGCAGCTTGGTCTTCGGCGCTTCGAGCTCGATGCCGTTGACGACGGACAGGCGGTTCTGCCGAGCCAGCTCGGACAGCACGACCTGCAGCGCCGCGCGATACATCTTGCGGTTGACCTTCTGGTCGTAGTCGCGCGGCTTCGCTGCGAACGCCTTGCCGCCACCTACCCAGATCGGGCTGCGGATCGAGCCGGCACGCGCCTGGCCGGTACCCTTCTGGCCCCACGGCTTCTTGCCGCCGCCGCTGACTTCAGCGCGCGACTTCTGAGCCTTGGTGCCCGCACGACCGGCATTCCGGTAGGCCACGACGACCTGGTGCACCAGCGACTCGTTGTATTCACGCGCGAACGTCGCGTCCGATACCTGGACTTCCTGCGACTGCGCACCCTTCGCTACAAGCTTGAGCTTCATGGCGGTCTACTGCCTTACTTCTTGGCCGGTGCGGCCTTCGCCACAGGAGCCTTGCGCTTTCTGGCGGCCTGACGAGCTGCCTTCACGGACGGACGGACGATGACTTCACCGCCCGGAGCACCCGGAATGGCACCGCGGATCAGGAGGAGATTGCGTTCTGCGTCGACGCGAACAACCTGGAGGTTTTCGATCGTCCGGCGCTGCACACCCAT
Source organism: Povalibacter uvarum (assembly GCF_014202975.1). Lineage (GTDB taxonomy): Bacteria > Pseudomonadota > Gammaproteobacteria > Steroidobacterales > Steroidobacteraceae > Steroidobacter > Steroidobacter uvarum. The sequence goes on along the minus strand of NZ_JACHHZ010000003.1, from coordinate 728,057 downwards.
GTGACCGGACATGCGCTTGCCGCGGAAGACGCGACCCGGAGTCTGGCGCTGACCGATGGAGCCCGGCGAACGGTGCGACACGGACACGCCGTGGGTCGCAGGCAGACCGCCGAAGTTGTGGCGCTTCATGGTGCCCGCGAAGCCTTTACCGATCGTCGTACCGGTGACGTCGACGATCTGACCGACCTGGAAGAGGTCGACCTTGAGCTCGCTGCCCGCAACCAGGTCCTTGCCCTGATCGCCGGTGAGGCGGAACTCGACCAGCGAAGTGCCAGGAGCGACCTTGACCTTGGCATAGTGCCCGGCCTGCGGCTTGCTCACATGGGAAGCCTTGCGGTTGCCGAAAGCAACCTGAACGGCGCGATAGCCGTCAGCTTCGGGCGTGCGAACCTGCGTAACGCGGTTCGGCAGAGCCTCGATCACGGTCACCGGTACTGCTTCACCCGCGTCGTTGAAAACGCGAGTCATACCGGCTTTACGACCGACCAGACCCACGGTCCTGGTAGCGCTCATCGTAATGTCCTCGTTGTTCGCCCCGGCTGCGATTGGCCAGAGGCTGCAATTCAAAAACTATCTGCCGACCGTTAGCGCCGAACGTTGCCGACGCTGCTCAAAACCCGGTCTGCGCCCCTGAACAAACGGCTCAGGGCAGTGGGGACTGGCGAAGGAGGGATTCCACGGAGAGGCCGACCGGTAAGGTTTTCCCGGTCATGCCGCTCGAGCGGTACCCCGTCAGGGCCAGGCCTCGGCGCAAAAGAGGCGCGAATTATAGTCACGTCGAGCGGCTTTGCAAGCTCGACGTGTCCCCGCGAAGGCGGGGACCCAGAAGGATTGCCGGATGGATCCCCGCGTTCGCGGGGATGACGGCAATCGGGCCGAAATTCGGCCCTCCCCTGCCGTCAGTTCAGCTTGATCTGCACGTCCACGCCGGCCGGCAGTTCGAGCTTCATGAGCGCGTCCACGGTCTTGTCCGTGGGGTTCAAGATGTCCATCAGGCGCTTATGGGTGCGCAGTTCGAACTGGTCCCGCGCGTCCTTGTCGCCATGGGGGGCGGCCAGGACGGTGAAACGCTCCATCTTGGTCGGCAGCGGCACCGGACCACGAACCGTGGCACCCGTGCGCTTGGCCGTCTCCACGATTTCGCGTGCGGAGTTGTCGATCAGCCTGTGGTCGAAAGCCTTCAGGTTGATGCGGATGTTCTGGTTCGCCATATGTGTCTCTTGATACTCAGTGAGCCGCCAGCCCCTAGCTTCTAGCCGCTAGCCAGAGGAACGCTCCTTCTGGCTAGCTGCTGCCGACTAGTGGCTAGCCGCTAATGCATTACTTCAGGATCTTCGCCACCACGCCGGCACCGACCGTCTTGCCGCCTTCGCGGATCGCGAAGCGCAGACCGTCTTCCATCGCGATCGGGCTGATCAGCTCAACCGTCATCTTGATGTTGTCGCCAGGCATCACCATCTCGACGCCCGCAGGCAGCTCCACCGCACCCGTCACGTCCGTCGTGCGGAAGTAAAACTGCGGACGGTAGCCCTTGAAGAACGGCGTATGACGGCCGCCCTCTTCCTTCGTCAGAACGTAAATCTCAGCTTCGAACTTCGTGTGCGGGGTGATCGAGCCCGGCTTCGCCAGAACCTGACCGCGCTCCACGTCTTCGCGCTTCGTGCCGCGCAACAGCACGCCCACGTTGTCGCCCGCCTGACCCTGGTCCAAAAGCTTGCGGAACATCTCAACGCCCGTGCACGTCGTCTTCGTCGTCGCGCGGATGCCCACGATCTCAATTTCGTCGTTCACCTTGATGATCCCGCGCTCGATTCGACCCGTCACCACCGTGCCGCGGCCAGAGATCGAGAACACGTCTTCCACAGGCATCAGGAACGCACCGTCAATCGCACGCTCCGGCACCGGAATGTAGCGGTCCATCTCCGCCACCAGCTTCACCACCGCAGGCACCCCGATCTCGCTCTGATCGCCTTCCAGCGCCTTCAGCGCCGAACCCTTCACGATCGGCGTGTCGTCGCCAGGGAACTCGTACTTCGACAGAAGTTCGCGAACTTCCATCTCCACCAGCTCCAAAAGCTCCGCATCGTCCACCATGTCCGCCTTGTTCAGGAACACCACGATGTACGGAACGCCCACCTGGCGAGCCAGCAGAATGTGCTCACGCGTCTGCGGCATCGGGCCGTCAGCCGCGGAAACCACCAGAATCGCACCGTCCATCTGCGCTGCGCCCGTGATCATGTTCTTCACGTAGTCAGCGTGCCCCGGGCAGTCCACGTGCGCGTAGTGACGCGCATCCGAGGTGTACTCCACGTGCGCCGTCGCGATCGTGATACCGCGAGCGCGCTCTTCAGGCGCCTTGTCAATCTGGTCGTACGCCTTGAACTCACCGCCGTGCTTCTCCGCCATCACCTTCGTCAGCGCGGCCGTCAACGTCGTCTTGCCATGGTCCACGTGACCAATCGTGCCTACGTTCACATGCGGCTTCGTGCGTTCAAACTTCTCTTTGGCCACAGCGGCAATCCTCTAGTAAATCAAAGCTCAGCAACAAGGGTGGGGTTCAATCAAAACTTCTGCGTCAGGCCGGCCATCACGTTCGACGGCACTTCCTGGTACTTCGCGAATTCCATCGTGTACGTCGCACGCCCCTGGCTCATGGAGCGCATGGACGTCGAATACTGGAACATCTCGGCAAGCGGCACTTCAGCAGTTACCACCTTGCCGGAAATCGAATCTTCCATGCCTACGATCTGACCGCGGCGACGATTCAGGTCGCCCACGATGTCCCCGTAGTAATCATCAGGCGTCACCACCTCGACCCGCATGATCGGTTCGAGGATGACCGGCTTGGCCTTCGACATGGCTTCCTTGAACGCCATGCTGCCCGCGATCTTGAACGCCATTTCGTTGGAGTCGACGTCGTGGTACGAGCCGTCGAACAACGTCGCCTTCACGTCCACGACCGGATAGCCCGCGAGAACGCCGTTCTCGGTGGCTTCCTTGATGCCCTTGTCGACGGCCGGGATGTACTCCCTCGGCACCGTGCCGCCGACGATCGCGTTGACGAACTCGTAGCCCTTACCGGGCTCGCTGGGTTCGAGCGTGATCCATACGTGGCCGTACTGACCGCGGCCGCCCGACTGGCGCACGAACTTGCCTTCCTGCTCGACCTTCGCGCGGATCGTTTCGCGGTACGCCACCATCGGCTTGCCGACGTTGGCTTCGACCTTGAACTCACGCTTCATGCGATCGACGATGATTTCCAGGTGCAGCTCGCCCATGCCGGCAATGATCGTCTGCCCGGACTCGGCATCGGTGGACAGACGGAACGAAGGGTCTTCCTTCGCCAGCCGCTGCAACGCCATGCCCATCTTTTCCTGGTCGACAGTGGTCTTCGGCTCGACGGCCACGGAAATGACCGGCTCCGGGAAGTCCATCTTCTCGAGCTGAATGACACTTTCAGGGTCACACAGCGTATCGCCGGTGATGACGTCTTTCAGACCGACCGCGGCGGCGATATCTCCCGCGCGAACTTCCTTGATCTCGCTCCGCTCATTCGCATGCATCTGCAGCAAACGACCGATGCGCTCCTTCTTGCCCTTGCCGGGATTGCTCACAGTGTCGCCCGAGTTGAGCACACCGGAGTACACGCGGAAGAACGTCAGGTTACCGACGAACGGGTCGTTCAGGATCTTGAATGCGAGCGCCGAGAACTTCTCTTCGTCAGCGGCTTTGCGCGTGCCCTCGGTACCGTCGGCCAACGTGCCTCTGACGGGGGGCATCTCGACCGGCGACGGCATGAATTCCACGACCGCGTCGAGCATCGCCTGCACGCCTTTGTTCTTGAAGGCGGAGCCGCACATGCACACGACGATCTCGTTGCGGATCGAACGCTCGCGCAGGCCCTGCTTGATCTCGGCCTGGGACAGATCGCCCGACTCGAGATACTTGTTCAGCAGCGTTTCATTGGCTTCGGCAGCAGCCTCGATCATCTTGGCGCGCCATTCCTTGCACTCGTCCATCATTTCCGCCGGGATATCGCGGTACTCGAACTTCATTCCCTGGGTCGAGTCGTCCCACCAGATCTCCTTCATGAGGATGAGATCGACGACGCCGACGAACTTGTCTTCCGCTCCGATCGGTAGCTGGATCGGAACGGCCTCGCCACGCAGGCGCGACTTGATCTGCTCGACACAGCGCAGGAAGTTGGCGCCAGCGCGGTCCATCTTGTTGACGAACGCGATGCGCGGCACCTTGTACTTGTTCATCTGCCGCCACACCGTCTCCGACTGCGGCTGCACGCCGGCAACCGCGCAGAAGACAGCGACCGCGCTGTCCAGCACGCGCAGGCTGCGTTCCACTTCGATCGTGAAATCGACGTGGCCCGGTGTATCGATGATGTTGATGCGGTGTTCGGGGAAGTTGTTGTTCATCCCCTTCCAGAAGCAGGTCGTCGCAGCGGCAGTGATGGTGATGCCGCGCTCCTGTTCCTGTTCCATGTAGTCCATGACGGCCGCACCGTCATGCACTTCGCCGATCTTGTGCGAAACGCCCGTGTAGAAAAGGATGCGCTCAGTCGTGGTCGTCTTCCCCGCATCAATGTGCGCGGAAATACCGATATTTCGATACCGCTCGATGGGAGTTGTACGTGCCACGATGACAGTTCCTCAAGGCGAGCCCGCCTGTTTTCAAGCCGGGCCGCGCGCGCTTACCAGCGGTAGTGCGCGAACGCCTTGTTGGCGTCAGCCATGCGGTGCACGTCTTCGCGCTTGCGCACGGCGGAGCCGCGATTCTCGGCGGCATCCAGCAGCTCGGCAGCGAGACGCTGCGCCATCGATTTCTCGCTGCGAGCAAGCGCAGCTTCGATCACCCAGCGCATTGCGAGCGTCTGACGACGAGCCGCGCGCACTTCCACGGGAACCTGATAGGTCGCGCCGCCGACGCGACGGCTCTTCACTTCGACCGTCGGCTTGACGTTGTCGAGCGCCTGCGCCAGCAGTTCGATCGACTGCTCCGAGCCGCGACCGGTCTTCTCGGCGATGCGATCGACCGCGCTGTAAACGATGCTCTCAGCGACGGACTTCTTGCCCGAATCCATCACCATGTTGACGAACTTCGCCAACAGGAGGCTGTTGAAGCGCGGATCCGGAAGGATGGTGCGAGTGGGGGCCGATGCTCTACGGGACATGACGGTACCGAATAATTAGTGACGGATGAGAGTGATCGGCAGGATCACTTCTTGGGGCGCTTCGCGCCGTACTTCGAACGTCCCTGGCGACGCTCGTTCACGCCGGCGCAGTCCAGGGTGCCGCGCACGGTGTGGTAGCGCACACCCGGCAGGTCTTTGACACGGCCGCCGCGGATCAGCACGACCGAGTGCTCCTGCAGGTTGTGACCTTCGCCACCGATGTAGCTGATGACTTCGAAGCCATTGGTCAGACGCACCTTCGCGACCTTACGCAGCGCCGAGTTCGGCTTCTTCGGCGTAGTGGTGTACACGCGAGTGCAGACACCCCGCTTCTGCGGGCAGGCCGCCAGCGCGGGAACCTTGGTCTTATACGTTGCCGAGGTCCGCGGCTTGCGAACGAGCTGACTGACAGTGGCCATATAACTTGATGATCCTTAGAGAAACACGAGGCCGCCATTCGGCGGCCTGGGTGAAATTTGCACGATAAGCGGCGAGGTTACGCTGGACGCCGGCTGATCAAGGGCGCGGGATTGTAGGAACGCGCCCCCGGAGTGTCAACCGCATCACAGCCCGACCAGACTCCAAATTAACCGTCAGGGGTCAGGCGGTTACCTAAAGGTCCGGCATCCCGGACCTGACCCAGCCCCCTGACGGCATCTTCGGCCTTATTGCGCCGCGGCATCCGCCTCATCGGACACAGACTCGTCGGCATCGCCGCCGCCGCCGCCCATATCCATGAAGCCCCGGCCCGTACCCGTATCGCTCCGGCGCCGACGACGCTGGTGGTAGAACGACCCCGTACCCGCCGGGATGAGCCGGCCGACGATGACGTTCTCCTTCAGGCCGCGCAGGTCGTCCTTCAGGCCGCGAACCGCCGCTTCGGTCAGCACGCGGGTCGTTTCCTGGAACGACGCCGCCGAGATGAACGACTCGGTGGCCAGCGACGCCTTGGTGATACCCAGCAGCACCGGCTCGATCCGGGCCTCGATCTTGCCCTGCTCCGCGATCCGCTCGTTGACGTCGGACACACGGGACCGATCCAGCTGCTCGCCGCGCAGGAGCGCCGTATCGCCCGTATGAGCGACTTCGACCTTGCGCAGCATCTGGCGAATGATCACCTCGATGTGCTTGTCGTTGATCTTCACGCCCTGCAGGCGGTACACGTCCTGAATTTCACGGACCAGGTAGTTGGCCAGCGATTCGACGCCCTGCAGGCGCAGGATGTCGTGCGGGTTCGGCTCGCCGTCGGCGATGACTTCGCCACGCTCGACCTGCTCGCCTTCGAACACGTTGAGATGACGCCATTTCGGGATCAGCTCTTCGTGCTTTTCGCTCTGCTCGTCCGTAATGATCAGACGACGCTTGCCCTTGGTTTCCTTGCCGTAGCTGACCGTGCCCGAGTACTCGGCCAGGATCGCTGAATCCTTCGGCTTGCGAGCCTCGAACAGGTCGGCGACGCGCGGCAGACCGCCGGTGATGTCGCGGGTCTTCGACGATTCCTGCGGAATACGTGCGATGACGTCACCCACCGACACCTTCGCGCCGTCTTCCAGGCTGACGATTGCGCCCGGGGGCAGCGCGTAGACAGCCGGGATGTCCGTGTTGGCGAAGGTCACTTCCTTGCCCTTCGCGTTCACCAGGCGCACGACCGGACGCAGGTCCTTGCCGCTCGAGCTGCGTTGCTTCGGATCCATCACGACGGTGCTGGACAGGCCGGTCACTTCGTCGACCTGGCTCTGCACGGTGATGCCGTCGATGAAGTCCTGGAACTTCATCAAGCCGGCCACTTCCGTGACGACCGGGTGAGTGTGCGGATCCCAGGTCGCGACGATCTGACCAGCGGCGACTGCATCGCCGTCGTTCACGGTGATGAACGCGCCGTACGGGATCTTGTAACGCTCGCGCTCACGGCCGAACTCGTCGATCACACCCAGTTCGCCCGAACGCGAAACCGCAACCCAGTGGCCGCGCTCATGGTGCACGGTCTTCAGGTTGTGCAGGCGGGCGCTGCCCTTGCCCTTCACTTCGACGGAGTTCGCGGCTGCTGCTCGGGACGCCGCACCACCGATGTGGAACGTACGCATCGTGAGCTGCGTGCCGGGTTCGCCGATCGACTGCGCGGCAATGACGCCGACAGCTTCACCCATGTTGATGCGGTGACCACGCGCGAGGTCGCGGCCGTAGCACTGCGCGCACACGCCGTAGCGCGTCCGGCAGGTAATCGGCGAACGGACCTTCACCTGATCGACGCCTTCCGACTCGAGCAGCTTGACCAGCTTTTCGTCGATCAGCGTGCCCGCTTCGAGGATCACGACCGAATTGTCGGCCGGCTTGACCACGGCTTCCGCGACGACGCGACCGAGGACGCGCTCGCCGAGACCTTCGACCACGTCGCCGCCTTCGACGATCGGGCTCATCGCCAGACCGTTCTCGGTGCCGCAATCGACTTCGGTGACCACCAGGTCCTGCGCCACGTCGACGAGACGACGCGTCAGGTAACCGGAGTTCGCGGTCTTCAACGCGGTATCGGCCAGACCCTTACGAGCGCCGTGCGTCGAGATGAAGTACTGCATGGCGTTCAACCCTTCACGGAAGTTCGCCGTGATGGGCGTTTCGATGATGGAGCCGTCCGGCTTGGCCATCAGGCCGCGCATACCGGCGAGCTGACGAATCTGGGCCGCGCTACCGCGGGCGCCCGAGTCGGCCATCATGTAGATCGAGTTGAACGACTTCTGCTGCACCGTCTGGCCGGAGGAGCTCGTCGCGTCTTCCACGCCGAGCTTGTCCATCATGGCCTTCGCGACCTGATCGTTGGTACGCGACCAGATGTCGACGACCTTGTTGTAGCGCTCGCCGTTGGTGACCAGACCCGAAGCGTATTGCTCCTGGATCTCCTTCACTTCCCGCTCGGCCGACGCAAGGATCTTGCTCTTCTGCTGCGGCACGACCATGTCGTCGACACCGATCGACACGCCGGCGCGCGTTGCATAGGCAAAGCCCGTGTACATCAGCTGGTCGGCGAACACGACGGTCTCCTTGAGACCGACCGTGCGATAGCAGACGTTGATGACGCCCGAGATCGCCTTCTTGGTCATGTCGCGGTTCACGAGATCGAACGACATGCCCTTCGGCAGGATCTCGGACAGCAGCGAGCGACCGACGGTCGTGGCGACGACACGGTGACGAGGATTGAATCCGCCTTCTTCGTTGCGGACGTACTCGAGCACACGCACTTTGACCTTCGCCTGGAGCTCGGCCACACGGTTCTCGTACGCACGGTGCACTTCCTGCACGTCCGCGAAGACCATGCCCTCGCCCTTCGCATTCACGCGTTCGCGGGTCATGTAGTACAGACCCAGAACCACGTCCTGCGACGGCACGATGATCGGATCGCCGTTCGCCGGCGAGAGGATGTTGTTCGACGACATCATCAGCGCACGGGCTTCGAGCTGTGCTTCCAGCGACAGCGGAACGTGCACGGCCATCTGGTCACCGTCGAAGTCGGCGTTGAACGCGGTGCAGACCAGCGGGTGCAGCTGGATGGCCTTGCCTTCGATCAGCACCGGCTCGAACGCCTGGATGCCGAGACGGTGCAGCGTCGGAGCGCGGTTCAGCATCACGGGATGTTCGCGGATCACCTCTTCGAGGATGTCCCAGACTTCCGGACCTTCACGCTCGACCATGCGCTTCGCAGCCTTGATGGTCGATGCTTCGCCACGCAGCTGCAGCTTCGAGAAGATGAACGGCTTGAACAGCTCGAGCGCCATCTTCTTCGGCAGGCCGCACTGGTGCAGGCGCAGCGTCGGACCGACCACGATGACCGAACGGCCCGAGTAGTCGACGCGCTTGCCCAGCAGGTTCTGGCGGAAACGACCCTGCTTGCCCTTGATCATGTCGGCGAGCGACTTGAGCGGGCGCTTGTTCGTGCCGGTGATCGCACGGCCGCGGCGACCGTTGTCGAGCAGCGCATCGACCGCTTCCTGCAGCATGCGCTTTTCATTGCGCACGATGATGTCCGGCGCGTTCAGCTCGAGGAGCCGGCGCAGGCGGTTGTTGCGGTTGATGACGCGGCGATACAGGTCGTTGAGATCCGACGTCGCGAAGCGGCCGCCATCGAGCGGCACCAGCGGACGCAGATCCGGCGGCAGCACCGGCAGAACGGTGAGCACCATCCATTCCGGCTTGTTGCCCGATTCGATGAACGACTCGAGGAGCTTCAGGCGCTTCGTGAGGCGCTTGATCTTGGTCTCGGAGTTGGTGCCCGTGATCTCCTCGCGCACCTTCAGCACTTCAGCCTGGAGGTCGAGGGACTTGAGCAGCTCGAACACGGCCTCGGCACCCATGCGGGCGTCGAATTCGTCGCCATGCTTTTCGATGGCTTCGAGGTACATCTCGTCCGTCAGCAGCTGGCCGCGCTGCAGCTCGGTCATGCCCGGCTCGATGACGACGAATGCTTCGAAATACAGCACGCGCTCGATCTCGCGCAGCGTCATGTCGAGCATGAGGCCGATACGCGACGGCAGGGACTTCAGGAACCAGATGTGGGCAGTCGGGCTCGCGAGCTCGATGTGGCCCATGCGCTCGCGGCGCACCTTGGACTGCGTCACTTCGACGCCGCACTTTTCGCAGACCACGCCACGATGCTTCAGACGCTTGTACTTGCCGCACAAGCATTCGTAGTCCTTCACCGGTCCGAAGATCTTGGCGCAGAAAAGACCGTCGCGTTCCGGCTTGAACGTACGGTAGTTGATCGTCTCCGGCTTCTTCACTTCGCCGTACGACCACGAACGGATCATTTCCGGCGAGGCGAGGCCGATGCGGATCGAGTCGAAGTTCTCGACCGGAGCCTGCTGCTTGAACAACTTCAGTAGATCTTTCATCTCAGGTCACCTATTGGGTGAAACCGACAAATTCAATTCGTAGAGGCCAGCGATCCGGTGATCGTGCTCAGGTGACCAGGCCAGCGGCCTGATCACCCGGACACTCGATCACGTCGTCACTTGTCAGATTCCTGTTCCAGCTCGATGTTGATACCGAGCGAACGGATTTCCTTCACGAGCACGTTGAAGGATTCGGGCATGCCCGCCTTCATCTCGTGATTGCCGTCCACGATCGCCTTGTACATCTGCGTGCGGCCGTTCACGTCGTCGGACTTGACGGTGAGCATTTCCTGCAGCGTGTACGAAGCGCCGTAAGCCTCGAGCGCCCACACTTCCATTTCGCCGAAGCGCTGGCCGCCGAACTGCGCCTTGCCGCCCAGCGGCTGCTGGGTGACGAGCGAGTACGGCCCCGTCGAACGCGCATGCATCTTGTCGTCGACGAGATGATTCAGCTTCAGCATGTACATGTAGCCGACCGTGACTTCGCGCTCGAAGCGCTCGCCCGTGCGACCGTCGTAGAGCACCGTCTGACCGCTGAGCGGCAGATCCGCCAGCTTCAGCATGTGCTTGATCTCTTCTTCGGTCGCACCGTCGAAGACCGGGGTCGCCATCGGAACGCCATGACGCAGGTTGCCGGCGAGCGTCTTGATCTCGTCGTCGGTCAGCGTGTCGACCGCCGCACCCTGGCCGCCGGTCTTGTTGTAGACCTCGTCCAGGAAGCTGCGGATCTCGGAAGCCTGACGAGCGTCGTCCAGCATGCGGCCGATCTTGTGGCCGATGCCCTTCGCCGCCCAGCCCAGATGCGTCTCCAGGATCTGGCCGATGTTCATACGCGAAGGCACGCCCAGCGGGTTCAGCACGATGTCGACCGGCGTTCCGTTCTCGTCGAACGGCATGTCTTCCACCGGAATGATCGTCGACACGACACCCTTGTTGCCGTGGCGGCCGGCCATCTTGTCGCCCGGCTGAATGCGGCGCTTCACGGCCAGGTAGACCTTGACCATCTTCAGCACGCCCGGCGCCAGATCGTCACCCGCGGTGATCTTGGCCCGCTTCTCGTCGAAGCGCTTCTCGAACTCCTTGCGCTGAGCCTTCAGGCGCTCGGCAGCACGCTCGATGGCGGCGTTCGCTTCTTCGTCCTGCAGACGAATTTCGAGCCACTGCTCGCGCGGCAGATCCGACAGATACGCCTCGTCGATCGGCGAGCCAGGCTTCAGCTTCTTCGGGCCGGCTTCCGCGGGCTTGCCGAGGAGAGCGGACTGAACGCGCTGGAACAAGTCGTCTTCGAGAATGCGGCGCTGGTCTTCCAGGTCCTTGCGAACCTTCTCCAGTTCCGACTTCTCGATCGACAGTGCGCGCGAGTCCTTCTCGACGCCGTCGCGCGTGAACACGCGAACGTCGATGACCGTACCGTCCATGCCCGGCGGAACGCGCAGCGACGTGTCCTTCACGTCGGAGGCCTTCTCACCGAAGATGGCGCGCAGCAGCTTCTCTTCCGGCGTCAGCTGCGTCTCGCCCTTCGGCGTGACCTTGCCCACCAGAATGTCGCCCGCCTTCACTTCGGCGCCGATGAACGCAATGCCGGCTTCGTCCAGCTTCGCCAGCGCGATGTCGCCGACGTTCGGGATGTCGGCCGTGATTTCTTCCGGTCCCAGCTTCGTGTCGCGAGCAACGCAGGCGAGCTCTTCGATGTGGATCGTCGTGAAGCGGTCGTCGTGGACGACGCGCTCGGAGATCAGGATCGAGTCTTCGAAGTTGTAGCCGTTCCAGGGCATGAACGCGACCAGCAGGTTCTGGCCCAGCGCCAGCTCACCCAGGTGCGTCGACGGGCCGTCAGCCAGCACGTCGCCGCGCGCGATAACATCGCCTGCCTTGACCAGCGGACGCTGGTTGATGCAGGTGTTCTGGTTCGAGCGCGTGTACTTCGTCAGCGAGTAGATATCGACACCCGCTTCCGCAGCCGAGGTTTCCTCGTCATGCACGCGAACGACGATACGCGATGCGTCGACGGAGTCGACGACGCCGCCGCGGCGCGCGATCACGGTCACACCGGAGTCGATCGCCACAGCGCGTTCCATGCCGGTACCGACCAGCGGCGTTTCGGCGCGGAGCGTCGGCACAGCCTGACGCTGCATGTTCGAGCCCATCAGTGCGCGGTTCGCGTCGTCGTGCTCGAGGAACGGGATCAGCGATGCGGCCACCGACACGATCTGCTTCGGCGACACGTCCATGTACTGAATCTTGTCCGGCGTCGACAGCATGAACTCGTTCAGATGACGGCAGGACACGAGATCATCGGTGAACTCGCCCTTCGAACCGAGCGCCGCGTTCGCCTGCGCGATGACGTACTGACTCTCTTCGATGGCCGACAGATAGTCGATCTGCTCTTCCACCTTGCCGTTCGACACCTTGCGGTACGGCGTCTCGAGGAAGCCGTAGTCGTTGGTGCGCGCATAGACGGACAGCGAGTTGATCAGGCCGATGTTCGGACCTTCAGGCGTCTCGATCGGGCACACGCGGCCGTAGTGCGTCGGATGAACGTCACGCACTTCGAATCCGGCGCGTTCGCGGGTCAGACCACCGGGTCCGAGCGCGGAAACGCGGCGCTTGTGCGTCACTTCCGACAGCGGGTTGTTCTGATCCATGAACTGCGAGAGCTGCGACGAACCGAAGAATTCCTTCACCGCTGCCGCAACCGGCTTCGCGTTGATCATTTCCTGCGGCATGAGGCCTTCGGACTCGGCGAGCGTCAGGCGCTCCTTCACCGCACGCTCGACGCGCACAAGGCCGATGCGGAAGGCGTTCTCCGCCATTTCGCCGACCGAACGCACGCGACGGTTGCCCAGGTGGTCGATGTCGTCGACCTGGCCGTTGCCGTTGCGGATGTCGCAGAGCTCCTTGATGACGGAAATGATGTCCGAGCTTTCCTTCAGCTCTTCCACCAGCTTCTTCGAGAACTCATCGGTGCGCTTCGCGAAGTGGGCGAAGTCATACAGGATGCCCGGGCCCAGGATCTCATCGCGATGCACGCGACGGTTGAACTTCATCCGGCCGACCGCCGACAGGTCGTAGCGCTCGGGGTTGAAGAACAGGTTCTGGAACAGGTTCTCCGCGGCGTCCTTCGTGGGCGGCTCGCCCGGACGCATCATGCGATAGATTTCGACCAGCGCTTCGAGGCGCGTGCGCGTCGGATCGATGCGCAGCGTGTCGGAGATGTACGGGCCGCGATCGAGATCGTTGACGTACAGAACGCGCACCGAATTGATACCGGCTTCGACCAGTTTGTCGACGACGGCAACCGTCAGGATCTCGTTGGCCTTCGCCAGGATCTCGCCGGTCTCGGTGTTGAACACATCGTGCGCCAGTACCTTGCCCGTCAGGTATTCCTTCGGCACTTCCAGGCGCGACACGCCCTTCTGTTCGAGCTGACGGACGTGACGTGCCGTGACGCGACGGCCTTCCTCGACGATGACTTCATCGCCGACCTTGATGGTGAACGTGGCGGTCTCGCCGCGCAGACGCGACGGCACCAGTTCGAATTCGATCTTCGACTTCGAGATGTGATACGTGATCTTCTCGAAGAACATGTCGAGCATCTGCTCTTCGGTGTAACCGAGCGCACGCAGGATGATCGTCACCGGCAGCTTGCGGCGACGGTCGATACGCGCGAACACGCAGTCCTTCGGGTCGAACTCGAAATCGAGCCACGAACCGCGGTAAGGAATGATGCGTGCCGAGAACAGCAGCTTGCCCGAGCTGTGCGTCTTGCCGCGGTCGTGATCGAAGAACACGCCAGGCGAGCGATGCAGCTGGGAAACGATGACGCGCTCGGTGCCGTTCACGACGAACGTACCGTTGTCGGTCATCAGGGGCATTTCACCCAGATAGACTTCCTGCTCGCGAATGTCCTTGACCGTCTTCTTGGTCGGGGTCGACGTCTCTTTGTCATACACGATGAGACGCACTTTCACGCGCAGCGGCGCCGCGTAGGTCAGGCCACGCAGCTGGCACTCCTTCACGTCGAACACGGGCGTACCGAGACGGTAGCTCACGTACTCGAGAATGGCGTTGCCGGAATAGCTCGTGATCGGGAACACGCTCTTGAAAGCGGCGTGCAGACCCGCTTCCTTCCGGTTGTCCTCGGCAGCTTCTTCCTGCAGGAACTTGCGGTAGGAGTCGAGCTGAATGGCAAGCAGGTACGGCACCTCAAGGATGCTTTCACGCTTGCCGAAATCCTTGCGGATACGCTTCTTCTCGGTGAAGGAATAGGCCATCTGGATCACCCTCAGAAATACGGGGGCAGAAACTTCAAACTGCGGTCATCGCTCTGCACTGAGCGCCGACCGGAAATACAAATAGGGAACGCGGCAGGCGGGATTGCTCCCGCTGCCGCCTTCCGCTTATCGAACAAGCTCCGCAAGCGAGCGAGAATGGGGTACACCCCCTCTCCTCACTTGATCTCCGCAGCGGCGCCTGCTTCTTCCAGCTTCTTCTTGATCGAGTCCGCGTCGGCCTTCGACACGCCTTCCTTGACGGAAGACGGAACGCCTTCGACCAGGTCCTTGGCTTCCTTGAGGCCCAGGCCGGTGATTTCGCGGATGACCTTGATGACGCCGACCTTGTTGGCGCCGAAGCTGGTCATGGTCACGTTGAACTCGGTCTTCTCTTCAGCGGCCGGAGCGGCGGCAGCGGCGGCACCGCCACCAGCAGCAGCAACAGCAACCGGAGCAGCGGCGCTCACGCCCCACTTCTCTTCGAGCGACTTGATCAGTTCAACGACGTCGAGAACCTTCAGATTCGAGAGGGCTTCGACCAGTTCTTCCTTAGTAACAGCCATTGTCATAACTCCAAACAGTATGTGCTAACTGATTCGAACGCTGCGGCTTCAAGCCGACGCGCCGAGCTTGTCTTTCTGAGCAGCCAGAACGCGCGCCAACTTGGCGGGCGGTTCTGCCAGCGTGCGGACCAGCTTTCCGACCGGTGCCTGCAAAGCTCCGAGGAGCGTTGCGCGGGCAATTTCCAGAGTCGGCAGGCTGGCCACCTTGTCGAGATCTTTACCTGACAGCGCCACCCCGCCCAGCGACACTACGGTCGGGACGAGCTTGTCGTTGTCCTTGGCAAAGGTCTTGACCAGGCGCGCCGCTGCACCGGGATCATCCTTCGAGAACGCGAGAATCAGCGGACCCTTGAGGCTCTTGCCGACGCACTCGAACTGAGTGCCGGCGATTGCCTTGCGGGCCAGCGTGTTCTTCACGACTCGCAGATAGACACCGGAGCTGCGTGCCGTGGAACGCAGCTTTGTCATCTGCGTCACGGTCAGGCCGCGATACTCCGCAGCGACCACGGATTGCGCTTTCGCAGCAACCTCGGCCACTTCGGCGACCAACGCCTTCTTGTCATCGAGTCTGAGCGCCATGTTTCCTCCTGGCGTGAAGAGCATTAATAACGTCGGACGCTCATCCTGTGCGTCCACCCTGAGCTGCCAGCTGTGAGCCGTGAGCCAGACCCGAAGATCCCGCGCTCATCGCTCGCCGCTACCAGCCTTCTTTCCGACGGCGCCCTTCAGCCGGATCCGCGCGCGACGATGAATCGCTCTCAGTTCCGAATCAGGTAACACCATCTGCGCGGGCGATCATTAAGAGCGTCGTTACGCTCGCCTGCGGTCTTCGATGATGGTCGGCTTCGACTCGTCGATCGGAATCGACTTGCCTGGGCCGGCCCTGCATCAATCAACGAAAGCCACGAGCGATGAGCTTCGAACTGTGAGCCAGAAAAACCGGACTACTCCGTTCTGGCTCGTCGCTCGTCGCTTCCTGGCTGCCTCTCGTTTACAGCGAGAGACTCGACTGTTCCACCGGCACTCCCGGCCCCATCGTCGAAGACACGGAGATCTTCTTCAGATAGATGCCCTTCGAAGCCGCCGGCTTGGCCTTCTGCAGGTCCTGCAGCAATGCATGCAGGTTTTCCTTCAGCTTGGGCAGTTCGAAATCCGCCTTGCCGATCGTGCAGTGAACGACACCCGCCTTGTCGGAGCGGTAACGCACCTGACCGGCCTTGGCGTTCTTCACTGCATCCGCAACGTTCGGCGTCACGGTGCCGACCTTCGGGTTCGGCATCAAACCGCGGGGACCGAGGATCTGGCCGAGCTGACCGACGACGCGCATCGCGTCCGGGCTCGCCACGACCACATCGAAATCCATCTGGCCGGCCTTCACCTTCTCGGCGAGGTCTTCCATACCGACGATGTCGGCACCAGCGGCGCGCGCGGCGTCCTGGTTCTTGCCCGACGTGAACACGGCGACACGGACCGTCTTGCCGATACCGTGCGGCATGACGGTCGAGCCACGAACCTGCTGGTCGGACTTCGACGCATCGATACCGAGATTGACGGCCACGTCGACCGATTCGCGGAACTTCGCCTTGGCGAATTCCTGGATCAGGCCGAGTGCTTCGTCGATCGGATACTGCTTGCCCGGCTTGATCTTGGCGGTCCAGGCTTTCACACGCTTAGCTACGAATGGCATGTCACACGCCCTCCACGTCAACGCCCATGCTGCGCGCGCTACCAGCGATGGTGCGCACTGCTGCTTCCAGATCCGCGGCCGTCAGGTCGGGCTGCTTGATCTTGGCGACGTCTTCGAGCTGCTTGCGGGAGATACGGCCAACCTTGTTGGTGTTGGGCGTGCCGCTGCCTTTTTCAATGCCGATGGCCTTGCGGATCAGCACGGACGCCGGCGGCGTCTTGAGAATGAAGGTGAAGCTGCGATCGCTGTAGACAGTGATCACAACTGGGGTCGGAAGACCCTTTTCCAAGCTCTGCGTCTGCGCATTGAACGCTTTGCAGAACTCCATGATGTTGACGCCCTGCTGACCGAGCGCCGGACCCACGGGCGGGCTCGGATTCGCCTGGCCTGCAGGAATCTGCAGCTTGATATAGCCAGTAACTTTCTTGGCCATGATGCTCTCCGGGTGCAAACGCCACTAAATCAAGTGGCTCCCCATTGGTTGAAACCAGCGGTTGGCGGTTAGCGGTTAGCGGTTAGTTCAGAACGGGCTCGCCCTCTTTTCCGAAACCAACCGCTAACCGCCAACCGCTAACCGCTTCCGACTCAGGCCTTGTCGACCTGACTGAAATCGAGCTCCACCGGGGTGGAGCGACCCAGAATCTGCACTGCCACCTGCAGGCGATTCTTCTCGTAGTTCACCGACTCGACGACACCGTTGAAGTCGTTGAACGGACCATCCGTAACGCGAACCACCTCGCCCGGCTCGAACAGAACCTTGGGCTTCGGCTTGTCGACGCCTTCCTCGACGCGACGCAGGATGCTCATCGCTTCCTTTTCGGTGATCGGCGCCGGCTTTTCCGGCGTGCCGCCGATGAAGCCGAGAACCTTCGGCACTTCCTTCACGAGGTGCCAGGTGCTCTCGTCCATTTCCATCTGCACCAGCACATAGCCCGGGAAGAACTTGCGATCGCTCTTGCGCTTCTGACCCTCGCGCATCTCGACCACTTCTTCCGTCGGCACCAGGATCTCGCCGAATTTGTCCTGCAATCCTTCGCGCTTGATGCGGTCCTTCAGAGCCTCCGCAACGCGGTGCTCGAAATTCGAATAGGCATGCACGACGTACCAACGCAAAGCCATCTCAACCCCCGCGTCCGGTCAGATACCGCGTCAACAAGGCCAGCAACGTGTCCAGGCCCCAGAAGAACAGCGACATCACGATGACCATGATGAAGACGACGAGAGTGACCTGTCGTGTCTCCTTGCCAGTCGGCCATACCACCTTGCGCAACTCGATCCGGGAACCCTGGACGAACGCCCAGAAAGTCTTGCCCTGATACGACTGCAGGCTGACGAGCCCACCCAGTGCGATACCCGCGAGCACCATGATCCAGCGCAGCCAGATCGGCTGCGAGGACAGCAGGTAAAAGCCCGCCAGACCGGCCGCCACGATGGCGACGCCAGCGGCTAGCTTTGCCGCATCGAGCGCGGTTGCGCTTTCCTGAACCTGTTCGGTCATTGAATTGCAGCGGTTGGCGGTTGGCGGTTGGCGGTTGGTTCAGAAATGAATCCGAACCAACCGCCAACCGCCAACCGCCAACCACTTTTCTCCTGCATCAGTGGCAGGCCAGGAGGGAATCGAACCCCCAACCTGCGGTTTTGGAGACCGCCGCTCTGCCAATTGAGCTACTGGCCTAAATCTGTCTGTCTCGTCATTCCCGCGCAGGCGGGAATCCATCCGGTTCCAAAGTCCCGATGAATCCCCCGTTTTCACGGGGATGACATCGCTAACGCGATGTCACTTCAGGATCTTCGCCACCACGCCGGCACCGACCGTCTTGCCGCCTTCGCGGATCGCGAAGCGCAGACCGTCTTCCATCGCGATCGGGCTGATCAGCTCAACCGTCATCTTGATGTTGTCGCCAGGCATCACCATCTCGACGCCCGCAGGCAGCTCCACCGCACCCGTCACGTCCGTCGTGCGGAAGTAAAACTGCGGACGGTAGCCCTTGAAGAACGGCGTATGACGGCCGCCCTCTTCCTTCGTCAGAACGTAAATCTCAGCTTCGAACTTCGTGTGCGGGGTGATCGAGCCCGGCTTCGCCAGAACCTGACCGCGCTCCACGTCTTCGCGCTTCGTGCCGCGCAACAGCACGCCCACGTTGTCGCCCGCCTGACCCTGGTCCAAAAGCTTGCGGAACATCTCAACGCCCGTGCACGTCGTCTTCGTCGTCGCGCGGATGCCCACGATCTCAATTTCGTCGTTCACCTTGATGATCCCGCGCTCGATTCGACCCGTCACCACCGTGCCGCGGCCAGAGATCGAGAACACGTCTTCCACAGGCATCAGGAACGCACCGTCAATCGCACGCTCCGGCACCGGAATGTAGCGGTCCATCTCCGCCACCAGCTTCACCACCGCAGGCACCCCGATCTCGCTCTGATCGCCTTCCAGCGCCTTCAGCGCCGAACCCTTCACGATCGGCGTGTCGTCGCCAGGGAACTCGTACTTCGACAGAAGTTCGCGAACTTCCATCTCCACCAGCTCCAAAAGCTCCGCATCGTCCACCATGTCCGCCTTGTTCAGGAACACCACGATGTACGGAACGCCCACCTGGCGAGCCAGCAGAATGTGCTCACGCGTCTGCGGCATCGGGCCGTCAGCCGCGGAAACCACCAGAATCGCACCGTCCATCTGCGCTGCGCCCGTGATCATGTTCTTCACGTAGTCAGCGTGCCCCGGGCAGTCCACGTGCGCGTAGTGACGCGCATCCGAGGTGTACTCCACGTGCGCCGTCGCGATCGTGATACCGCGAGCGCGCTCTTCAGGCGCCTTGTCAATCTGGTCGTACGCCTTGAACTCACCGCCGTGCTTCTCCGCCATCACCTTCGTCAGCGCGGCCGTCAACGTCGTCTTGCCATGGTCCACGTGACCAATCGTGCCTACGTTCACATGCGGCTTCGTGCGTTCAAACTTCTCTTTGGCCACAGCGGCAATCCTCTAAAAAACGTTAGTTCACTACTTACTGTGATCCGATGATCAAGTGATCAGGTGATGAAGCAAGCAGCCGCTTGCTCGATCACTTCATCACTCGATCATCTGACCACCGCTCCAGTACTGGAGCCCACGACCGGGATTGAACCGGTGACCTCGTCCTTACCAAGGACGTGCTCTACCGACTGAGCTACGTGGGCACACCCTTCAAAACCGATACCTGTCTCAAACTCTCAGATGTCCACCCCTTGCCGACTCTTCGGAAAGGGGGCGCCGATCACAGTCGGCGCAGTCCCGCGGGCAGTAAGTTCAATGGAGCGGGTGATGGGAATCGAACCCACACCATCAGCTTGGAAGGCTGAGGTTCTACCATTGAACTACACCCGCACATTGGTGGAGGGGGTAGGATTCGAACCTACGAAGGCATAAGCCAGCAGATTTACAGTCTGCCCCCGTTGGCCGCTTGGGTACCCCTCCGCAGACGGACATAAAGAGCCCGGTATTCTCTTTGGCGGGGTCAGGAGTGTCAACTCCAAGTTGCACCGCACTCACGGGATTGCAGCGCCCTCCTACGGCTTTCCCGCATCCCTTCCCGGTTGGGGCCTTCCTCTTTCCGCTCAAGAGACCCGGCTTCGCGCCGATACAGCGGCAAAGCCGCGCAATTATTCACGCCACTCAATCCCCCGCAGACATGACGCCTCAGGATTTCGAGAATCGGCTCAAGGCCCAGGTGGATTTCCCAAGCCCTTCGCGGGTGGCAACGGAAATCATCGCCCTTGCGCGCGATCCAGACATCGAGATGGCGAAAGTCGCGCAGGCGATCGGCCGCGATCCCGCGATGACAGCAAAAATCCTGCGCATCGCCAACTCGGCCTTCTACTCACAGCGCCGACCGAGCCAGAACCTTCGGCAAGCCCTCGTGATCATTGGCCTGAATGCGGCCCTGACGCTGGCGCTCAGCTTCTCGCTGGTGTCGTCGGTCCGGGCACTTCGCCCCTCGGGAATCGACTACCCCCGCTTCTGGCGCCGCGCCCTGCTGGCCGCAACCGGTGCCCGGGCGTTTGCCGAGGCAACGAAGACCCCGCATCCGGAAGACATTTTCCTTGCAGCATTGCTGCAGGACATCGGCGTCCTGGCGATCGACCGGGCCTCGCGGGACTTCTACGCCCAGCTCCCGGCGCCGGGGCACCACGCCGACTGGATCACGTACGAAGTCGCCAAACTCGGCAAGGATCACGCCGCATACACATCGATGTTGCTCAAATCCTGGAACCTGCCGGACCGGATCTGGCAGGCAGCCGGGGCCAGCCACACCCCGCAGACTATCCCCGCCAATACCGACGACGGACGAATCGCGCGGTGCCTGGCGCTGGGCAGCGACCTGGCCGAAGCCATCCTGATCAAGGAACGATCTGCCCCGCTCCATGCACTCGCGCAACGGGTTACGAGCCTGGTCGGCCTGGGCAACGAGGAATTCACAGAGGTCGTCAGCCGGATCACCAGCCTGATCCCGGAGACCGAAGCCCTCTACGAAACCAGCATCATGGATGCGGAGGACACGGAGAACCTTCTTGCCGAAGCACGCGAGCTCCTGGCGGTGCGCAATCTTCACGCGCTCCAGGAAGTCAGCAATCTCCAGGCAACCACCAGCGTCTTGCTGACGCGAACCGAGGAAGCCGAAGACTCGAGCCGCCGCGACCCCCTGACGGGCGCGCTGAACCGGGCGTGGCTGGATCGCCTCCTCGATCGCGAGTTCACCCAGGCAGTCGTGTTCGGCCGCGATCTGAGCATCGCGCATGTCGATATCGACCGCTTCAAGGCGCTGAACGACAAGTTCGGAACCCCGGTCGGCGATACCGCACTCAAGAACTGCGTCCTCAAGCTGCAGTCCTGCGTCCGCGGCAGTGACCTGATCGCCCGCTACAGCGGCGAAGAATTCATGGTGGTGTTACCCGGTGCGGATCGCGACATCGTCCGGCAGGTCGCGCAGCGAATGCTGAACGCGATCGCGGAGATCCAGCACGTCGAGGCCTCGGGGCCCGTGAAGTTCACGATCTCCATCGGACTGGCGACTTACTCGACCCGCCAGCGATTCCCGAGCACGCTGGCATTGCTCGAAGCCGCCGACCACGCGCTCTACGCCGCGAAGCTTTGCGGCCGTAATCGCTTCGAGGCATTCGAGGACTTGTCGGCGAGCGGCCGGTCCGCCGTCCGCTGATTCCTTCGCTAACCCATCAGGTCGACGAGCTCGACCTGTTGCGATTCGAACTCCTCCCCCAGGAATCGACTGCCTACCCGCGCGAATCGCTGCGGGCCATCCGTCGCCATCAACGAGATTGCTGGTGCACGGCGTCGTTGTGCCGCGAGATCTCTCGCAACCAGATCCTTCGCCAGGGCAACGGCGGTGGTCTCGGCGGAATCCACGATGGCCACCGAAGGCCGAACGACAGCCTTCAGCGCGTCGATCAGCAACGGAAAGTGCGTACACCCCAGCAACAGCGTGTCGATCGCGGGATGCGACGCAAAGACCTCATCGAGGTATCGATGCGCAATGGCTTCCGCGATCGGCCCTTCGGTCCACCCTTCCTCGGCGAGCGAAACGAATAGCGAGCACGGTTGCGCGACGACCACTGCATCGGGGCGGATCGCCGCTATCGCACGTTGATAGGCACCCCCCAGCACCGTGCCTTCCGTGGCGATCACGCCGATCTCCCCGGACTTCGACGCAGCACACCCCGCGGTGGCGCCGGGCTCGATGACGCCGATGACTGGTACCGGTGCGAATCGCTCGCGAAGTGCTTCCACCGAAACCGACGAAGCGGTATTGCAGGCAATCACCAGGTACTTGATCCCACGTCGAATGAGGAACTCGGCCGCTTGCGTCGAATAGCGCAGAACCGAATCGCGGCTCTTCGTCCCGTACGGCAACCGCGCGGTATCGCCCAGATAGATGAAGCGTTCATCGGGCAAGTGGCCGCGAAGCGCCCGCAGAACAGTCAGCCCACCCACGCCGGAATCGAAGACGCCGATGGGAAGGTCCTGACGCGTGATCGGCGAGGAGAAACTCGACGCGCCCAAACTCGACGAACCCGGGGAATCCCTGAAGCCATCCGGCCGTTCACTCATCGCCCCTCGCTCTCGCTCGATTCGCAGTGCTTCGAAAAACTGCCCGGTATCCGGAACGAACCGCAGTGTGAATGAATTCTGCTGTTGCTGCGTGCACTGCAGCGTGAATCTGCGGGACAGTTCGCGACCGAAGACTAGTACCCTTGTTCGGTATTCCGACACTTTCCCCGCGGCTATGATGCTCAGCGTGGATGGTCAAGACATAACACCCTCACATCCTGCTTCGCATGTGCAATACGTCACGGCATAATGAGGACGTGAGGCTGGTGTTCTCCAGAAATACGTCGACTATGCGCAGCGCCAATTTCCGCGTGGACAACAACAAGATCGAGACGGGGAACTGACCATGGAGCGACGCCTCCACACTCGTCACCGGGCCCGCACCGCGGTCTATGTTTCGATTCCCGGCCGTCCCGGCAAACTCTGCCGCGCACGCAACCTCAGCGCCAACGGCGTCTTCATCGAGACCGAGAATCTCGGTCTGAAGAAAGGCGCGACCGTGCACCTCGCCTTCGCCATCAACCTCGGCGTCGTGACCAAGATCCATCGCCGGACCGCCATCGTGGCGCACGTCTCCAAGGGCGGTACCGGGCTCATGATGGAAAGCCTCACCGGGACTCGCTGACCCGACGCGATCAGCGCGACGATCAGCGTCGCGCCCCAGACTCACGCGAGCGAAATTCAGACTGACGCTGTCGCTACCGCGCCCTGCTCTCTCTGCTTGCGAATATCGCTTTCGACCGTGCGGGCTGCTCCGAACAGCGACCCCGAACACAGCAGCATGAGCACAGGCATCACGTGCATCGCGGAGTGAAGGCCGGCTGCCTTGAACGCCGGCGCCATCTCCGTCGCGCCCGCCGCAATCATCTGCTCGTGCGCGAAGAAGTCACTCAATGCGCCCATCGCCATCGAGCCGAACGCTCCGCCCAGCACGTACATCGCGAAGAAGTACAGCGACACCGCGGTACCTCTCAGGTGCGGTCCGACGACATCCTGAATGGCGCTGTAGACAGTCGAGTAGTAAGCGAACGTCAGTGCGGTCGACATGCCCATCAGCAACGCAAAGGCACCGACGCTGCCCTTCGGCTGCTGCAGGGCCATGAACACGCACGGTGCCGCGAGCAGCAGGCAGATTGCAGCCAGCGTCAGCCGGCCATTCTCGCGCTTCGCGTGCATGCGATCGCCCATCCAGCCGCCGAACATCAGACCAAACACACCGGCGAGTCCCAGGGAGACCGCGGAAATGTTGCTCGCCTCGCGCAGGCCGACTTCGTGAAAGCGCTGCAGGAACGGTGACTGGAAAATGTTCACCGCATACGAGTTGAAGTTGAACAGCATCCCCGACAACACGATCCACCAGAGGGTCGGGATCTTCATCAGCGAAAGATACGGCGACTGGTCCGATTGCGACTGGCCCGATTGCGGCTGAACCGCCGTACGCGACTCCGATGCGCCACGCGCCGGCTCGCGAATCAGCAATACGAGTCCAGCCAGGATCAGTCCGGGCACGCAAGCAACCAGAAAGGCCGCACGCCAGCCCCAACGCTCACCGATGATTCCGCTGAGCATGTACGCGCCGAACAGCCCGAGCGGCAATCCAAGCATGAACAACCCCATCGCCCGGGCGCGACGATGCGGTGGATAAAGATCGCCGATGAGCGATTGGCTCGCCGGCGCGCAACTCGCTTCGCCGACGCCGACACCAATACGGGTGATGAGGAACGCTGTGTAGGTCTTCGCCAAACCGGATGCAGCCGTGAAAACGCTCCATACCGTCACGCCGATGGCGATCAGCCGCGTGCGCAGCCAGCTGTCGGTGAGCCGTCCGAGCGGCACGCCGGCGAACGCATAGACGAGCACGAAGACCGTGTTCACCACACCGAGTTGCGTATCGCTGAGACCGAACTCCAGCCGGATCGGCTCGGCCAGCGCGCCCGCGACCTGCCGATCGAAGAAATTCATCATGTTCACGCCGAAGAGCACGGCGAGCGCGAAGCGCGCGTTCTTTTGCGAATCAGTCATTCCTGGTCACCCGCTGCGATTCAGCTGCGCCGGTTCGAGCGCCCGCGAACCTAGCACGATGGACACGTGAGCGGCATTTCCGGACGAATCAATCGGAAAAGAATTGCCGATTCGCGGATCTGAAATGCGATCATGCGCGCTCGACATGCCCTCCACGATGACGCCCTCCCTTTTCTCGCCCCAGCCGGCGGACACGCTCGCCGAGAGCCTGAAGCGCGCTTTCGGGTTCGAGTCGTTCCGCCCAGGCCAGGAAGCGATCGTTCGCGACGCGCTCGCGGGACGCGATCTTCTCGCCATCATGCCAACCGGCGGCGGCAAGTCGCTGTGCTTCCAGCTGCCCGCGATTCTCAAGCCGGGAGTGACGCTGGTCGTCTCGCCGCTGATCGCGTTGATGCAGGACCAGGTACGCCAGCTCATCGACAATGGCATCGCCGCGACTTTCATCAATTCGAGCCTGGCTTCGGGTGAAGCCGCCGCACGATTCGCCGGACTCCTGCGCGGTGACTTCAAGTTGCTCTATCTGGCGCCCGAACGTCTGCTGCAATCCGAGTTCCTCAACGTGACGCTGCCGAGGATCGCGGCGTCGCCAGGCATATCCGCAATCGTCATCGACGAGGCACACTGCGTGTCGGAATGGGGTCACGACTTCCGTCCCGAATACCGACAGCTGGCACAAGTACGCTCGCGCTGCCCCGATACCCCGTGGCATGCCTTCACCGCGACGGCGACGCCCCGTGTGCGGGAAGACATCCTCGTGCAATTGGCGCTGCGGAAACCCGCGACTCACCTGGCAAGTTTCAATCGACCCAATCTGCAGTACGCCGTACGCGAGAAGCAACGCCACACGTACGATGAGTTGCTGGCGCTCTCGAGGACGTCGGACGCGGCCGGCATCGTCTATTGCCTCTCGCGCAAGCGAGTGGACGAGCTCTCCGCCAAGTTGCAGGAGGATGGCGTTCGGGCGCTGCCCTATCACGCCGGGCTCGAAGCGGATGAGCGTCGCCGCAACCAGGAGGCCTTCATTCGCGACGATGCGCAGGTCGTGGTCGCGACGATCGCGTTCGGCATGGGCATCAACAAGCCCGACGTCCGCTGGGTCGTGCATTACGACCTGCCGCGCACACTCGAGAGCTACTACCAGGAATCCGGTCGCGCCGGCCGCGACGGCGATCCAGCGCAGTGCATTCTGTTCTTTGGAGCCGGCGACATTCGCACGGCGGAGTTCCTGATCGAGCAGAAGATCGATCCTGTCAGCGGCGAACCGCTGGAGGCCGAACAGCGCATCGCGCGCCATCAATTGCGCCAGGTGCTCAACTACGCCGAGTCGACGGAATGTCGCCGGGCGATCCAGTTGCGTTACTTCGGCGAGAGTTTCGATCCGCCGTGCAACGCTTGCGACAACTGTCTGCAGCCACGCGAACTGAAGGACTGGACGGTGCCGGCCCAGCAATACCTGTCGTGCGTCGCGCGGCTCGCCCAGCGTCGCGAACGATTCGGCGCGGCCTACCTCATCGAGATCCTTCGCGGCGGGCAGTCGCAGAAGCTGATCGACCGCGGCCACGAATCGCTGAGCGTCTTCGGCATCGGCAAGGAACACAGCGTCGACGAATGGCGGCACCTCGCGCGGGCCCTCGTGCAGCAAGGACTCGTCGATGAAACGCAGGACGGCTATCCCGTCGCGATCCTCAACGCACAGAGCTGGCAGGTGCTTCGGGGCGAGCGCAAAATCATGATCGCGGAGGCCCTCCAGAGACCCAGAAAGAAGAAAGGAAAGCGCGAACCCTCTCCGGGCGAGGAGCTGACTGCGGACGTCGCGCTGTTCGAGACGCTGCGTTCGCTGCGCAAGCGGCTCGCCGACGAGAACGGCTTGCCGCCGTACGTCATCTTTCACGACGCCACGCTGCGGGAGATTGCGGCGCGCAAGCCGACGACACTCGACGAATTCGCGACGATCGCCGGGGTTGGCCAGCGGAAACTCGAGAAGTACGGCGAGCTTTTCATCGCCGCGGTCCGGGGCGACGCCATATCCGGCTGAGGCCGGCCCGGAACCAGTTCAAAGTTCGGCGCTGGTGCGATGCGATGAACCGTGCCGACGATTGCTTGATCAACGGTCAGCCCATCTCCCAGGCTAATCCTTTCCCTGATTTCGAGGCTCCTGCCGCCACTTTGGCCCAGCGTGGCCGATAGGAGCATTCATACAGGGGGTTTCTCGGAGTTTCGCTTCATGCGTTTGACCATTCGAACCCGGCTCGTGGCGCTGGTCGCCATCATGCTCGCGTTGATGCTGGTGCTGGGCGGCACCGGATGGCGCGGCATGTCCGCGGCCGGCAGCGGCCTTCAGAACGTCGTCGTCACGGGCACCGTTCTGCGTAATCACATGGAAGGCGACATGATGCACGATGCGCTTCGCGCGGACGTGCTCGCGTCCCTGCTGGCTCAATCCGATGACGAAAAGCGCGAAGCGAAGACACAGCTTCAGGAGCACAGCCAGCACTTCCGCGAAATGATCGCGGCGAACAACGAGCTGGCAACGGGCGAGGCGCACGATGCGCTCAGCGCTGTCGGCCCCGCGCTGAACACATATATTTCGAGTGCCGAAAAGATCGTCGAGACTGCGGCCACGGACAAACAGGCCGCCAGCGCCATGCTGCCCTCGTTCCTCTCGACCTTCTCCGAGCTCGAAGACCAGCTCTCCACGGTGAGCGATGGCATCGAGAAGAACGCGGCGGACGCGGAACAGGATGCGAACGCGACGATTTCCAGCGCCCATGTCGCAGGCGGCATTCTGCTCGCGGTTGCCGCAGTGGTGGCTCTCATCACATCGCTGCTCGTGATGCGCCGGGTCACGACCGGCATCGACACTGTCATGAAGTCACTCGATCGCATGGCCGACGGCGAACTCGGATTCGACATGCCCCGCCACAACGGCGATGAGCTGGGCCAGCTCCTGACCACGCTGCACAAGGTCGACCAGAAGTTCGTCCAGGTCGTGGGCACGGTCCGCTACAACGCGGACACCGTCGGCGCCGCGGCACGTCAGCTCTCCGGCGGCAACGACGACCTCAGTCAGCGCACCCAGGAACAAGCTGCTGCCCTCCAGCAGACGGCAGCGAGCATGGAAGAGATGTCGGCCACTGTGAAACAGAATGCCGACAATGCACGCGCAGCGAATCAACTCGCTGCAAGCGCACGCAACCAGGCGGACAGGGGCGGCACGGTGGTTCAGCAAGCGGTCGCCGCGATGGCGGAGATCAGCAACTCGAGCCGCAAGATCGGCGAGATCATCGGCGTGATCGATTCGATCGCGTTCCAGACCAACCTTCTCGCGCTCAACGCAGCCGTCGAAGCAGCTCGCGCGGGCGAACAGGGCCGCGGCTTCGCCGTCGTCGCATCCGAAGTCCGCAACCTTGCACAGCGCAGCGCAACCGCTGCCCGCGAGATCAAGACCCTGATTGGCGAATCCGTCGACAAGGTGAAAGCCGGCAGCGACCTCGTCGATCTCTCCGGCAAGACGATCGCCGAGATCATGGAGAGCGTCCGCAAGGTCACCGACATCGTCGCCGAGATCTCCGCTGCCAGCGAAGAACAGGCGACCGGCATCGAGCAGGTCAATCGCGCCGTCTCGCAAATGGACGTCGCCACGCAGGAGAACGCCGCACTGGTGGAAGAAAGCGCCGCCGCCAGCAAGACGATGGAGCAACAGACTCAGTCGCTGGTATCAGAGGTGAGCTTCTTCAGGCTCCGCACGCGCGGCGAGACGATGCGCCACGGAGCGACCGATCACCACCACGACGCCAGCGAACAGCCGGCTCATCAGCCTGAGGAGTATTGGCAGGCTGCGTAAGACTCGCGCGGCCTACTCCCGCTGCTGCTTCTTGTACGCCTCGATCTGTGCCTGCCATTCGGCGCGCAGACGGCGGGCTGTTTGTTCGTCGGGCTCCGACCGAGTACGGTTGGAGCGCGGAATGTACCAGCCCAGCGAGCAGCGATGTTCATCCACCAACGCGGACGAATCGCGATCAAGCAACTCCTGCGCATTGCCGCTCCACGCTTCCTTGGCAAGAGGATGTTCGAGCAATCGCCCATGGCAGCCCAGGTAGTAAGGCACCGTTGGAGGTGGGTAGATTCCTGGGTTACCGGTTCGGCTGTATTTGATCCACAACGGATCGACCTTCGCCCATGTGACAGACAGGCCGTCGTCATGAATGCCGACGACAATCGGGTCATTGTCGGAATCCGGAGGAATGTGGTCTGAGAGTTCCAGCTCCTGGCCGTGGACCGTACCGTCATCAAGTTTCCAATACAGCTCCAGGGTCGTGGAATCGGTACCGAAGGCGGGAGTCAGTACCTCGCCGGGGCGTCGATCGAGGCCGACGTCCCGAAACGGATAGCCGACCAGCGTGAAAGCCGAAACAGAGCGGGAACCCAGATTGACTATTCGTATCTCCCCTGGGTTCGGCGCTGCTTGAAGGCACGAACAGAGTGCCAGCGGTAGAAGACGAACAACGCCCTTCACAGCTGACCTCGACTTCGCAACCAAGCACGGTAGCGCTCCATGTCCACGACCCCGCGCACGGCATCGCTCTGCCGACTCTCTCTGATCATGTCCCGGAGCTCAGGGAACTGAAACTGAGGTGCGGTTGCCTGGCGCTGTGTCGGTGATGGCTCCCAGACTGCACACGCGATCACCGGGAGTGGGCAGGTTTCACGCTCCCATAGCGGATCGTTGGGATAGAAAATCTCCCGATCCTGGGCCGGGTATCTCCTTTCGTCGTGCAGCAGTGGCGCACTGACTGCCAGGTGTTCATCGAGAAGCGGCGTCATGCGTACACCAGCAACAATTGCTTGCGTGTGCATCCAACGCAATGCAAGGTCAGAGAGATCTCCGTTTGCGTAGCCTCCACCTATGTCTGAGTGAGCACCGATGAACGCTCGCTCCTGACGATACTGACTCGTGTTCGCCGCGTGCTCGGAGTATTGAATCGAGATCAGATCGAACGCCGCTCGATGCTCGTTCAGGGCGATTGCATGAGCCACCGTGCCCACTCGATCATCTATCGTCAGGTCGTAGCCGATGTTCGTGTCGTTCGTGGGGATGCCAAAGGCTGCCACTGTGTCGAACAGCCCCATGAATCGAATCCGTAGTGATCTGCAGGACCCGTCGCGAGACAAGGCGTGGCGGTAGTGGCCGCCGTCCATCCGGGAATAGATTTCGTTGGCGAACGCACGACCAATGGCTGCTCCGCGACTGAAACCCACTATGTCTATGACACCGTCGAACTGAACGTTCTGTACTCCACCCCGAATCAGGCGATCGAGGAGGTTCAGTGCATCGTCGATGATCTCCCGTCCGCCTAGTCCCGTAGCCCCTCCCAGTATCCTGTCGACTGAGTCTCGCCAGTCGGTGTCGCCCTCTGCCGGCGTGCCAATCCCTCGCCTATAGAACGAATTCCTCTCATCCATCGTCGGGTCGTAGTACCTCCTGAACAACTCCACGTTCGTCAGCGTCCCGTTCGTGCGATTCACCCACGTTCCGTCGAATGCGAAGAGATAGAGCCCCAGGGGATCCGTGTTGCTGATGGGACTGCCGTGCACGTACGCATAGGGATTGGTCCCGTCGTACAGCCCCAGCGGGTCCACTGTGAGATAGCGGCCGGTTGAAGGATCGTAGTCACGCGTGAGGTTGTAGTGCGTGCCGGATTCCGCGTCGGCGTATTGGCCCGGGAATCGCAGATTGAGAGACACGAGGGCGCCGTCGCCGTCAGGATCTTCGAGTACGTGCGCTTTTCCGAACGGCTCGTAGTCGGCTTTCCATACCACACGGCGATCGGCGTCGGTCATGGCAATCGGAGTGCCGAGGTGATCTGTGTGAATCCAGAAAATCCGGCCGCGCTCGATCAGCGCGACAGGGTGGCGCCCGAGATAGACGTACTCGCGGGCGATTCTCCCCTGTGAATCCGCCTCGGCAATGAGCTGGTGCCTCTCATATATATAGAAGGTGGTCCCCGGCCCTGACCCTCCATGCAAGGTCTTGCTGATCCGCTCGCCGGCAAGGTTGTACGCGTAGGTCGCGACGAGGCGATTGCCGACGAACAATTGGTAGGGTCGCCCTTCGCTGTTGTACTCGTAGTTCCGGCTTCCCGCCCGGATGGGATTGCCCATCGCGTCATAGCTGTACGCGGAGCTGGTGTGCTCTTGCTTTACTTCCCTGAGTCGATTGGACCCGGCGGAGTAGCGCAGCTCGCGCTCCAGCGGTTTGCCTGCAGTCGGCGCGCGTCCATCCGCCGGTTGAGACCGCAGCTTCCATGCATTCGACTCTGTTCGATCCACGCGAAGCAGAGCGGCGGTGGACAGACGATTCCCGTTGGCGTCGTAGCGATAGCTGAAATCACCCGCGGGCAGCTTCGCCGACTTGAGGCGACCGACTGTGTCGTACTCATACCGTCGTTCACCATCATTCGTTGCGATCGCTACGGTCTGACCTGCCTGGTCGTATCGATATTGTGCGCTTGATACGCCGCGAGTCTCCCGGCTCGCCAGCTTTCCTGTGCGCAGGTCATGCAGATTGTGCAGCTCGATGCCATTGCCATACACGAACCGGCCCATGGGATGCATGGCGGCGACGGCACGGCTCTGCGCACCGGCACCCTGGCCCGACTGCGAAACTATCGGTGTGTCGCCGAGCAATCGATCGAGCGTGATTGCACTCAGCCCTCCCTTCTCGTTGTAGGAGTACTTCAAGCGCAGGCCAGACGGCATCGCTCTTTCGATCAGACGCCCGGACCCGTCAAAGCGCCGGCCATCATGGAACACCCGGCCTCCGATGATTCGCGCGTGCCCGGTCAACTGGCCATCGCGATCGCGCTTGAATCGCTCGGAGCCGCGATACCCATCGATCGCGATGAGATGTGGCCCTCGATACGTCAGGCGTGTGACACCTTCCCTGCTCTTGACTGCGATCAGTCGATTGTCCGCGTCGTACTCGTATCGCGTTCGTTCACCATTCGCTCGACGGCGCTCCACGATGTTGTGCGCTTCGTCGTAGGCACTCCACACTGCACCTCCATCCGCTGTCTCTTCCAGCACACGCCTGCCGAAGTCGTCATAGCGATAGCGGCTTCTCGCGTCGTTCGGGTCAGTGACGCCGACGAGCCGTCTCTGTGTGTCGCGCTGGAAGCGCGTTACACCCCCGTCCGGAGCAGTCAGTGAATCAGGACTATGCGAAGCATCGTAGGTGAGCTCGGTGACCTCCCCGAGCGGATCAATCAACCGTGCCGGAGACGTATCCTCGCCGTCGTACTCCAGCTGCCGCAGCGGCGGTCCCTGGCCATCGCGAATCTCCGTGAGGCGCCGACGGTCATCGTAGACATAGCGATGGTTGCGGATCGGCGCCCCTCTCGACAGAAGCGCAGCGCCAGCGACCTTTCCATCCGCCGCGTATCGCAACCTGATCGATGCATCCATGTCATCGGCGCCGATGCGATCGGGCCGACCGGCCGCGTCATAGCCAAAGGTTCGCGTTCGTCCGTGCTCATCGGTGACGCCCGTCAGTCGTCCGAGCACGTCGTACGCATATCGAATCGTCCGCTTCCCTGACGCACGCAGTTCGGTCACTGCAATCGCTCGGCCGCCGGAGTCGTGCTCGATACTGACGGTCGGCAGCCCGGTGTTGTGGATGCTCCGGGCCTGTCCCATCGCAGAGAACCCGTCGATGCGCTGCTCATTTCCCTCGGGGGTTCGGATCAGCGTCCTGCGACCGAGTCCGTCGTAACCGATGCGGATGACGTCCGCCACATCCGTCCGTGGGCCGTCGATCGCCACCAACCGTCCAGCGGCGTCGTATGCGAATCGAACTGTGCGTTCGATAGAGCTGAACGCGGATGCCGACGTCGGTGAGTACCCGGTCTCGCGAATGGAATCGATCTGCCCATCGCTCCGGTATGCATAGGTGATCTCATGCGACCCTTCCGCGTTCACACTTGGGAATCGGATCCTCGATGGCGTCAGCGCGTCTCCCTCGTACTCGTACCTCGTCTGCTTCTGATCCGCATCGCCAGGGTTCTGCTCGACGCCGACGAGGCGATGCCGATCATCGTAGTGAAGCCGAAACGACGGCCCCGCCTTCGGCAGCATCGACGTGACCTGGTATCGGCGATTGAACTCGTAGCGCACATCGCTCGTGTCGCAGGGCGTGCAACTCGGCCCACGCACCTCCGTTACCCAGGCTATGCCGTCACGACTCGTCACGCTGTGGCGCGTCACTTTCCCGAAGGCGTCCGCCACATCGGTGAAGCTTTTATCGTAGACAAGCGTCACCTCCTCCGCGCCGCCGGGGTGTGTCGACATGATGGCCCGACCGCGCTCGTCGTACTCCCAGCGGGCAATCTCGAGGAATCGGCCTCGCCCGCCGTACTCCGCGGGTCTCGACGCACCTGCAGTGATCGCCGTCAGGTGATTTGGATGGCGCACGTCCGTGTATTCGTAGCGCCTGCTACGTCCGTCGGGAGAAACGACCTGCGCGAGATTGCCAACGCGGTCATATGCGTAGTGCCACGCGATCTCGCCACCGAGCACGACTCGCGCGACGCGTCCGTTCGGGTAATAGTCGATACGAAGGTCACGGCCCGTCGAATCCCGCATTCGGTCCAACTGCCCTGCGTCGTCGTACTTCATCACGACGTGGTCGGCCCCCTGCCGCAGCGCCGTCAACCTGCCGCGCGTGTCGAACACGACCTGGCGTCCGCTGGGCCACAGCCAGCGGTAGCCGCTCGCATCGATATGCACCTCACCTTCGCCGCCGCGCTGAGGCAGATATTGGCTTGAATCGGTCGCGCGCACGAAGCGGAGTCGCCGCCCATCCGCCTGCCAGAGATCCAGCGAGCTCCCGTCCGCGCCCGGCACGATTGAAGCCTCGTATGTGTGGCGCCAACCTGCACCCATGACCCCAACTCGTCTGCTGGCATCGCTGTTGTAGTGCCGGGCGAACATCAGCCCGAGGGCTCCGTCCGCCGCCGGCAGATCGGTCTCCTCGTGATACTTGTTGCCTGTCACCACGTGGATCGAGTCGCCAACGCTGAGCGATGGCAGCCCGACGCCCGGCAGGCTGGCGCCCGACGACGTTGGCCCAGGTGGAGAAGGCGACCCGCCATCGGCCGGACACTGCGCGGGATTTCCGCTGTTACCTCCTCCGCCGCTGGAGCCGCCTCCTCCACCGCCACTTCCATCGCCACCACCTCCTGGTGATGCACCACCACCGCTGCCGTCGCCGGATCCGATGCCAAAGCCAAGGAAGCCGTCGGACAGACTGCTGCCGTCTTCACGCGCGCTCTCTTCGCCTTGTTGCTGTTCACCAGCGTTACGCTCGCCTCCTCCATCATCCGGAGGCCGGGCGTCCGCGCGAATGCGTGGTGGATCGGGAAGCTCGCCCCGCGATACGACCGCGTCGCTCATCCTTGCCGGACTCTGCATACGCACTGTGGCCGTAGTCACAATCGGAAGCCGCCCGCGACGAAGCAACTGCTGCTGGAACGCATCGAAGGCCGCCCTGCGCTCACCAGTCGACAGCAGGAACCTGGCAATGAACGCATTCACCAGCGGCACCTGCAGTTCATAGCCGTACATGACTTCGACACGCAGCAGGTTTGCGTCCTGGATGTTCACGCCGCTCAGCGCACCGAGGGTGGTACTTCGTGAATGCAGTCGGTCGTTCGGGATTTCGCGAACGCCTTCGACGTCCTCACCGAAGTCGGCGAATGCTTCGCGTGTCGGATTGAGAATCCTGATACGGGCATCGGTGACGAGCGCGGCGTTGATTCGAGCGATCGTTCGCGCGACGCCCTCGACCGAGGAGTCCGGCGAATACAATGGCGCAAGACCCCGCGCGAGACCTCCACGAATCGCCTCTGGCCGGGCGTTGTTGACCGCCCCGGCCCGGGCTGCCTGAAGCCCTGCGAAGTTCAGCGTCGCCTTTGCCTGGTAGATCAGTCCGAACTGGATGGCGCCGAGAATGATCGCGAGCAGGATCGGCAGGGCGATGACCGCCTCAACGATCGCCGCACCTCGCTGACGCACTGACGTCACCGCCTCGAGTTTCGACACACATCGTGATGAACAGGTCGCGCGTTCCATGCGGCCCCACCTCTACCGGATGCGGCTGAGTGTGCGGATCGCGCGGCAGCCCCGGGCCGCCAATTTCTGTGTGTCCATACAGAAATGGCGATGTGGCCAGTGACAGCCCCGCCGCACCGATGCACACTGCAGTTGACCTGGCCACCGGGTGGTTCACTTGAGCGACGATCCGACGCCTGTCCGCCGCGCCGACCGCATCGGGATGCTGGATACGACCCGTGGCATTGCCGTGCTCGGCATCCTTCTGATGAACATCGTCGGCTTCGGCCTGCCGGAGGCCTACGAGGATCCGACCAACTGGGGAGGCCACCACGGAGTCAATCTCCTGACGTGGCAGATCAACTCGCTGTTCTTCGAAGGCACGATGCGTGGACTCTTCACGCTGCTCTTCGGCGCGGGCGCGCTGTTGTTCCTGCAGCAGACGACGCCTTCAGACGAAGGCGCGCCGAGCCGCACGAAACTGTACTACCGCCGCACCATCCTCCTCATCGGCTTCGGCTTGTTCAACGCCTACCTGCTGCTCTGGGAAGGCGACATTCTCTTCTATTACGGCGTCGTCGGACTCTTTCTGTACCTCTTCCGCAAGCTCGCCACGCCGCGACTACTGATCCTCGGCTTCCTCGTGCTGATGGTGCCGACGGGCATGAACCTGCTCGATCACGCCGACTACACGCGCGTGGTCACGAGGGCGGAGTCCGCGGAGATGGCGCAAAGGGCCGGCGAACCTCTAACGGGCCAGCAGGAAAGCGCGCTGTCAGAGCTGCGCGAGGTTCGCGAAGACCACAAGCCGGCGGTGGAAAAGCTCGAATACGCAGTCGAGCAGATCGCCCGCAGTTATCACAGCGCGTTTCGCTACCTGAAGCAGCGCACGTTCTACTGGGAAACGACGTTCTTCATCCAATACGGCTTCGCGGAATGCCTTGGAATGATGCTGCTCGGCATGGCCTTGCTGCGAACCGGCATTCTCACCGGTGCGGCGTCCTCGCGGACCTATCTGTCGCTGATGCTGGCCGGCTATGCGATCGGGCTGTCTGTGAATCTGTGGGAGATGAACCGCCTGCTCGGGACGGATTTCTCCGTCGAAGCAATCATGGACACGTACGTGACGTACGATCTCGGACGCGTGCCGATGACGTTCGGTCATGTCGGCCTGATCGGATTGCTGTGGCTTTCGCCGGTCGCGATGAAGGC
The DNA here is from genome assembly GCF_014202975.1 of Povalibacter uvarum. GTDB lineage: Bacteria > Pseudomonadota > Gammaproteobacteria > Steroidobacterales > Steroidobacteraceae > Steroidobacter > Steroidobacter uvarum. The sequence goes on along the minus strand of NZ_JACHHZ010000003.1, from coordinate 692,027 downwards.
GAAGCGAACGCTCGGCCACGTAGGACAGATGGCCCTGACGAACTATCTCAGCCAGAGCATCATCTGTTCCTTCCTGTTCACGGGCGCCGGTCTGGGACTCTTCGGGCGGTTCGAACGCCACGAGCTCTACTACATCGTCGCAGCCATCTGGATCATGCAGCTCGCATGGAGCCCCTGGTGGCTGCAGCGCTTCCAGTTCGGACCCGCTGAATGGCTATGGCGCACGCTGACGTACGGGAAGCGCCAGCCGATGCGCATCGCAACGCATAGCGTCCCGACGCAGGCTCACACTCCATCGACATAGTTGATCGGCGCATGATCCGCCAGCGGCGGCGGCGGTGCCGAAAGCTGATTCCAGACAGCAGCCATGTCGAAGACACCAGGGCGCGATGACGCGTTCCCGATCCGCTTCTCTTCTCCCGCATGACGAAAGCCGAGGACCTCGGGCGGGACAGCGGTGACGATGTCCGCACCATGGACGATGCGGTACACCGGGACATTGCGGAGCCGATCGACGAAGCGAACGTCACCCACCCGCGGTGAGCCGAACGCGTAAACGGCACGCGGAGCCCGACGTGCGGCGGCCAGCGTGGCGAGCGCCGCGCCGAGACTGTGTCCCGTGTAGAACACAGGGCACGAGAGGCGATTCAATTCTGCATCGATTGCAGTCCAGACACTGTTCAACGCGCGCTTGAATCCGCGATGCACGAGTACGGACCCGCCGAATGCCGGCACCGGCCACGTATCCGCGTCATGCAGGAAATCCTGGATCTTCTGCTCGGTCCCGCGAAATGCCAGCACCGCAAAGGGTGACACTGAACGGGACTGCACGAGCATCGCTCCCGTGCCGGTCAGGTCCGATGCGAACGTCGCGAGCTCCTCGAACCCGCTTGCGGCGAGAGACTCTCGCCGATCATGGCGGTATGCGATGCGGCTGAATTCTGCGAGCCACCAGGCATTGGCCGAGGCGTAACCGGCGCTGTTCACATCGAACTGTGGCAGCGGGTCGCGCGCAAAGTAACGCGTGGCATTGCCCGGCCGCAGAAGATCGTCCCACGTCACAGTTGGCAAAGTGCGGCCCTGTTATGCCATCGTTAGATCCCCGCCCGCGCGGGGATGATAGCGCATCGCCTTCGCACACGATAAAAACGGCGGAACCATGCGAACCACTGTCTCGATGGCCCTCGTCTGCGCGCCTGTCCTGCTGGCGATCGGCGTACCTTGTCGCGCCGAGCTCGACGTCATTCTCTATCCCGCCTACGGTACTGGCACGGCCGCGGTCGTGGAGGGCCGCGTCATCGATCGCGAGAAACAGGGCGAAATCACAGCCGAGGACGGTCGCGCCCGAAATCTCTCGCGAAACCTGCGTTCGCTCATGAATGATGAACAGGAAGATGTCCCTGTCACCGTCACGATCGGCGAGAAGGCGTGGCGGACGACCACCAATCAGGAAGGATATTTCCGCATCCTCATCGAGGACCTGACGCTGCCGATGCCAGGCTGGCATGAAATGAGCGCAGCGACGACCGACGGCAGCGGCAAGGGATCGTTGCTGCTCGTGCCCGCACATAACGTTCACGGGCTCATCTCCGACTTCGACGACACGGTCGTGATCTCGGAGGTGAACGACAAGTCGCAGCTTCTCGCCAACTCGCTGCTGCTCAACTACAGGCAGCGCAAACCTGTCCCCGATGTCGCGGCTGCGTACGGGAAACTCGCCGCAACGAATCCGGACACAACGTCGGCGCCGCTGTTCTATCTTTCCGCGTCTCCACGCCAGCTTCAGTCGTCGATCCAGGCGTTCCTCGACCACAACAACTTCCCGCGCGGTGTGCTGATAACGAAGAGGGTCACCAACGATGCGTCCAGCGAGCCGCTGACGAATCAGTTCGCTTACAAACTGGGGCGGCTGGTGGAAGTATTCGAACGGTTGCCGCACGTCTCATTCGTCCTCGCAGGCGACGATGGCGAGCAGGACCCGGAAATCTATGCCGCGATGCAGAGGCGGTATCCCACACGCGTGACCGCGATCTGGATCCGGCGGGTTCATCCGGATCCAGCGCGTGTGCGCATCGAAGGTCAGGGCGACCTCGCGGAACTGTTGGTACCCATCGTGAGCAGCCCCTGAGAGTCCCGGTGCTCAGCTCGGCCGGATGGCCGACGCCATATGATGTTCGTAGAGCGCGTGCTGCGCAGCCAGGTTGATGAACGGCGCCGCGGGTGAAACCTCCATCCGCGGCGGCAACCTGCGAAGCGTCTCACCGAGACGATTCGGCGTCCCGAGATCACTCCAGCCGCATTCGGGAACCGAGAGGACACGCAGCGCATCGGGATGCTTCTGCAGCAGGTCCTTGGAGAAGTCGATGTTCGGCAATCGATCGTACATGTCGACCAGCAGCTGCCAGCCCGTGCCCGCAGGCGTTGCCTGCAGCGCCGTGGTCACGATCGCCTGCATCTCCAGCATCAGCACCGAATAGCACTTCATGAAGAGGCGAACGAGCGAACGCACCGGGGTCGCCATGATGAACGTGTTCCACAGCGCGCCGTCGGCGATGCTGTCGCGAGCCTTGTCGCGATCCGGCTTCTCGATGAACCGTGCGACGCTCTGCAATGAGTTCCTGCTCTCGCCCGCCGGCACGATGTAACCCAGCTCAGTATCGATCCGGTCCGGTGACAGGCCGAGAAGCGTCGGCGGTGCATCGTCGCTGTCGAGACGCTCAAGCGCGTCCTGCAAACGTGCTCGCAGGATGCTTTCCGCACATACATGATGATCCGCCGGCAGGATCACAATCCGCGCCTCTGGGTCTCGCGCAGCGATATGCAGCGCGGAGAACAGGATGCCGATCCCGGTGCCGCGACCGCGTGGCTGCACGATGACGTTCTCAGGCAACTCGTTCGCGAGCAGCGCGGACCACCATTGACGATGATGATGCGAAACGATGGTGCAGGTCCGTTCGGGTGATGCAACCCCGTGCGCGCGCTCGATCGCGTCTTCGAGAAGCGTCCGTCCACCCGTAAGCGAACAGAACTGTTTTGGGACTGACGCGCCGCCTGCAATCGTCGTGAGCTGCCTCAGGCGACTGCCTTCACCGCCTGCGAGAACGAGTGCCCATATCTGGCCGAAAGAGTCGCGAAGAGGATGTGCGATCGGCGATCCCTGCTTGATTCGCATACGAGTGCTCCGGGTGTGCTTCGCATTCCGATTCATGACGCCCTCGCCCGCCGCCGTGATCTGTGCTCGATGAAGCGAGCGTACAACCCGCACCATGACAATGCGGTTCCCGATTTGCGACACGAAAATCTTCGGACGTGGGTGTCAGCAGATGACTACGGCAATTGCCGTTAAATAGTACGCCGCGAAGGGGAAGAAAATAGGATCGTAGTAGCGCGACTTGCAATTCCCGTGCGGAAATGAGGTGCCGGAAAAACCTCCTCTTGCGCACTGCGCCATCGCGAAGTGCCGACTCGAAAGTGTGCGCGTGCTGCTGCGCACGCGCGATGAAGGTGCGGTGTTACCGCAATCAAAGGGCGAACCGCTGTTGGCGCTCCGCTCTTGTTACTTCGCGTGATGGTTGCTGTCGACTTCACGTTCTGCCTCGAGCCAGTCATCGAGCTCGTGACCCGGTTCAAACTGTCGCTTCGCCGCCCGCCAGTAAGCACTGATTGCGATCCGTTCTTCGCGACTGGGCAACGGATGCAACGACCCGAGTAGGCGAACTTCTGGTACCGGCTCACTGTGCTTCTCCGATACGAGGCCCTCACGATGCACTTCGCTGCGGTCCGCTTCTGTCGAGCGTTCCTGCAATCCTGACGACGCTGATTTCGTGGATGAAGAACCTGCGGGACGACGGGGACGGGTAGCCATGACGAATTCTCCGGATCTGCCGAGCACGACACCGAGCAAGTCCTCGACGAGCGACAAAGTTCCTGACCGCATCGCCCTTGCGACATTCGTCCGCACTCGTGAACGAGCGGTCGCATTGCAGCGCGTGACCCGTCCGGAACTATTCATGGCTGCCCGCATTCCGGAGATACATAGGCTGCCACTCATCACATCGTGTCAGACAGAACCAACACCGCTTCAGCACGTTTTGCCAACGAACCGGCATTCGGCGAGTACACGGTTCCAGCGCGGTCGCACGCACTGATGCAGGGCGAGGAAGTCGTAGCATTGGTGTTCGAAGAGCGATTCGCCGAGATGCTGAGCAAATCACCGATCATGCTCGCACTGATCGAGCGCGCCTCGAGTGCGCCGTGCGATTTCGCTGCCGACGGCACGCACGCGGACGATTGTCTGGCCTGCGACTCGCGGGCGTTGCTGGAAGAGCTGCCTCCCGCACCATCCCTGCAATAGCTTCCTCAGCCAGTCATCGACTCTGCAATCCGGGCAGCAACCTGAGCGTGGAACGGCTCCAGGTCGCGCGCCGGTCGCTTCGAGTCACTCATATATATGGCCACGGCCACGGGCGATCCGTCCGGAGGCCAAAGAATGGCAACGTCGTTGACCGCACCGTTCGTCCCGGTGCCGGTCTTGTCACCGGCCTTCCATCCCTTTGGCAGTCCCGCGCGAATTCGTCGCTCGCCCGTGGGCGATGCGATCATCCAATCGCGCAACAGCCGCCTGGACGGAGGGCTGAGGACATCTCCCAGCACGATCTTCGCCGCGGTGTGGCTCATGGCGTGCGGGGTCGTAGTGTCACGCGGATCGCCCGGCAGATTGGAATTCAGCTCGAGCTCGAAGCGATCGAGTCTTGTCACTTCGTCCCCGATGCGACGCAGGTAGCGACTGAGTCCCGCTGGCCCATCGATCAGCGACAGCAGCAGATTTGCGGCAGGGTTGTCGCTCATCTCGACGGCCGCCGCGCAAAGCTCCACGACGGTCATGAATCCCTGATCCAGTTTCGCCGAAGTTCGCGGCGCGTGCGAAAGCATGTCGGCCGAGCTGAACTTCACTCGCTGCCGCGGATCGATCTTCCCTGCGTCGACGCGATCGAGGATCGCCGCCGCGAGCAGGAGCTTGAACGTCGAGCACATGGCAAAGCGGTCGTGATCGTTGAGCCCGATCGATCGTCCTGACGTCATGTCGAACGCATGCACGCCGATGCGCCCTCCGGAAGCGCCCTGTATCGATGTCAGTTGCTCCGCGATGCTCTCGCTCGCTGCGAATGCAGTTCGGCTTGCGAGCGCAGCCGTGATTGCCGCGACCAGCGCGCGGCGGGACAACTTGAATTCTGTGCTGGACATGACCGACCTCCTGAAGAAGCGTCAGCCTGCCACAAGAGACTGGCAATTCAGAGATGAATTGTGGCCGTCCGGTGGCGGTAACCAGCCGCGACATCCGCGGCTTCACGTATAGTGGCGCGATCCATGAGCAACCGGACGCGCCCATGACCTACGAAACACTGCTCTATACGGTCGACGATCGCATTCTCACGATCACGCTCAATCGCCCCGATCGCCTGAATGCGTTCACGGGCCGCATGGCGGACGAACTGATCGACGCATTCGACCGTGCCGATGCGGATGACGCGATCAAAGTCGTGATCGTCACAGGCGCGGGACGCGCATTCTGCGCCGGCGCCGACCTGGAAAGCGGCGGCGACACCTGGGGAAAGCATTCGGACGCGCTCGCAGCGCAGTCGGCCGACCTGCGTTACGTCGGCGACGGCGGCGGGCGCGTGACACGGCGCATCTACGATTTCAACAAGCCTGTGATTGCAGCGATCAACGGGCCGGCGGTCGGTATCGGACTCACGATGACGCTTGCGATGGACATTCGGCTGGCCGCGGCACAGACGAAGCTGGGCTTTGTATTCGCCGGCCGCGGCATCGTCCCGGAAGCCTGTTCCGCGTGGTTCCTGCCTCGCATCGTGGGTATCAGCAAGGCACTCGAGTGGTGTTACTCAGCGCGTGTCTTCAGATCCGAAGAAGCGCTGGACGCCGGGCTGGTGCGCAGCCTCCACGGACCCGACGAATTGCTGCCGACCGCGCGCGGCCTGGCGAAGGAGTTCATCGACAACTCCTCGGCGGTTTCCATCGCACTGATCCGGCAGATGATGTGGCGCATGCTGAACGCGCCTCACCCGATCGATGCTCATGAAATCGACACTGCGGCATTGAGCGAGCTCGGCAAGTCAGCGGATGCGAGAGAAGGCATCACGGCCTTCCTGCAGAAACGGCCGGCTCAGTTCACGGATCGCGTGAGCAGCAACATGCCGACATTCTTTCCGTGGTGGACGGACCGGCAGTTCCGGAAGCTCTGACGCCGGAATCCGCAGCCCCGCGCGGCTACCTGGGCAAGCCGCGCAGGAATTCGAGAATCGCCGCGTTCGTTTCCGCCGGCCGCTCCTGCTGAACCCAATGACCGGTATTGGGGATGAGCTTCACGCCGACGAGACCCGGCACTGCGTTCTTCATGCCGTTCGTCAGCGCTTCGGCGTTCGCGCCGCGAATGACCGAGTCCTTGTCTCCCGCGATGAACAACACTGGCTTCTCGATCTTTGCCCCAGCGAGCTGCGGCGTCGTTTCCCAGTTGCGATGGAAATTGCGGTAGTAGTTGATGCCGCCACGGAAACCCGCTTCCTTGAACTCGCTCACGTAGTAATCGAGCTCGGCCTGGGTGAGCCACGACGGCAATCCTTTCGGAGCACCAAGGCGCGGAATCCAGCCACCGGCTGCACGTTTCGGATCGGTGATCTGGGGCGGATCGCGCGGCGAATCGGGTGAGAGATAGAGACGGCTGAGAATTCCGCGCGGGTCCGCGTCGAACTCCTTCTCCGCTGCACCGGGCTCCTGGAAGTACAGGATGTAGAAGAAATTGTCCCCGAGAGTGCGGCGCAATCCTTCGACGATCGACACCGGGCCTCGCCCGTTGTACGGAACACTCATCGAGACCAACGCACTGAAGCGATCAGGATGCAGCAGCATCGCGTGCCACGTGACGATTGCACCCCAGTCATGGCCGACCAGGATCGCGTCCTTCTCACCCAGCGCATCAATGATGCCGACCAGATCGGCGGTCACTTGCTGAATGCTGTAGTCCTCGACAGCAGCAGGCTTGTCGGTCTTGCCGTAACCGCGCATGTCAGGCGCCACGACGCGATAGCCAGCCGCCGCGATGGCGGGCAATTGATGACGCCACGAATACCAGGACTCGGGCCAGCCGTGCACGAAAATGACCAGCGGTCCCTGCCCCATCTCGGCGATCCGCATGCGGATCCCGTTGGATTCGATGAATCGCAGCGTGGGCTGATTGGAAGAAGCAGGCATGGCAGGTGCATCCGATGCGAACACTGGCGATGACGCAAGCATGACAAATGACACGAGCGCAGCCAACGTCCTCAGAACGTATCGATGATTCATTGAGCCTCCTGGGCTGGCGTCAGTCCATCGACTGCCGGTGCAATGCGTTGCCGCCATCCTGCTGACTCGGATAGCGGGCCATGAACAGTCGTTCGGACTGGTGCGGATCGTCGACAGCGGTGCTCGGCACATCGAAAAGCATCGTGTTGCGACGTTCGAGGTCGTACGGCGCCCACGCCGGCACGCTCGGGTTGTTCGGATTTCCGGTGCGGGCGAAAGCAATCCAGCTGTTCGCCATGGTGTCCACCATCGCCCGCGTTGCTTCTGTTTCCGGCCCGGTCATGTGCGGCACAGCGGCGACGTTATCGAACATGAACGGCAGGTCGAGCGAATGCTGGCTTACACGACGGCCGCCCTCGACCGGCTGACGCCACATCAGGCGATACACGTAAGTCTTCCCTGCTCCGCCGGCCTTTACGCGCTGTTCCGCCATGATCGTCTGGTCACGCACGTAGCCTCGCGCCGACGCAATCGTGAAGAAGACTTCCGACGGATTCGCCTGCGGCCGCGATGCCTGGAAGATGCGATACGCCTCGTCGATGTCGGCTTCCCCCAGAAAACCCTTGAGACGCTCTTTCGCCTGCGCCTCGTTCATCTCGAAGATGCCTGGCACGCGGCCCATCTGGTTCGTCAACTCCGTTCGTGTCGTCCCGAGCATCATCGGCAAGTGATTGGAGATGGCCGGCGCGTCCGGCAGGAAGGGATGCGCGGTGAATGTTCTGCCGTCGAGAACTGGCGAGAATCTAGCGCCTGCGGCGGCAATCACCTTGCGCTGCGCGGCGGACAAGGTTTCGACGTCGATGGTTTGCAGCTTGCGTGCATCGTTGGCCGCAATCCCGAGTTCCTTGAGCAACTGCTCCGTCAACTCGTTGGCGCGCTCGGTGGTTTGTACCTTCAGATGCGATCCGCTCTGTACGACGCCTTTGTGGAACAGCCCCTGCGCATCCCGGCCTGCGTAGCAGAGACTCACCTTCCGTCCGCCGCCCGATTGGCCGTAGATCATCACGTTGTCCGGATCACCGCCGAACCGCGCGATGTTTTCCTTCACCCATCGCATCGACGCGATGAGGTCGAGATAGCCGACGTTGCCTGACTGCGCAAAGTCGTCGCCAAGTACGCCGCCCAGATAACAATTCCCGAATACATTCAGCCGATGATTGATGGTCGCAACCACGACATCGCCGCGGCGCGCCATGCGCGTGCCGTCATACAGAGGAATCGAACCCGCGCCCGCCTCGAAGCCGCCGCCGTGAAACCACAGCATTACGGGGCGCTTCGCCCCATCGGCACCCGGCGTCCACACGTTGATTCGCAGACAGTCGTCCGACATTGCCTGCGCGGCAGCGAGCGAGCTGCGTGCCTGCGGCGACTGATCGCCATACTCGAGCGCATCCTGGATGCCGGCCCAGCGCGGCGGCGCCGTCGGCGGCATGAATCGGAGCACACCCGCGGACGAACCCGCATAGCGCATCCCTTTGAAGACATGCACACCGTTTGGAGCAATCGATCCGCGGACCCTTCCTTGCGCGGTCTCCACGACGGACTGCGATGCAGGCTGCGCCAGCAGCGAGCCTCCGGGCAGCGTTCCCGCCGCAAGCACGAGACTCTTCGCAATCAGCTCCCGGCGACTCAGTTTCATTCTCTTTCCCCGCCAACGCTCACAATTACTGACGATCGACCCAGCAATCGCCGGGCAGTATAGCCACGCACAATTTCGCGCCGACGCGCCTTCACCTAACTACACACCTGACGACGGAGCCTGATGAGCACACCCACGGTCGATCGCCGGCAGGCGATGGCATTACTCGCCGCCACACCCGCGGCACTGACTGCCGCGTCGACGCAGGCCAGTCAGTCCGCAGCAGCCACGACCAAAGACACTTCCAGCGTCGTCGTCACTCCAGTCGTGTCGCGCTACATAGCAGGCAATCGCACGACGTCGATTCCCGAAGAGCATCGCGAGCTCGCGCGCCAGCACATCCTCGATACGCTCGCGTCGATCGTGGCGTGTCGCGATCTCGAGCCATCCGTGCTCGCCCGCCGCTACGCAGTTGCGCAAACCGGATCAGTGAGCAACGGCGCAACGATTCTCGGCACGAAGGAGAAAGCCGCATTGAGCGATGCTGTTTTCGCGAGTGCGATGTGCGGGCACGCTGCCGAGATCAACGACTTCATCCCTTCAGCCTTCGTGCAACCGGGCCCGTCCATCGTGAGCGCGGCGATTGCGCTTGCGGAAGTTCGTGGCGGCAGCGGCGACGCACTCGTGCGCGCCATCGTGACTGGTTATGAAATGGCATCACGCGTGCCCAAGGCCGTCGGCGTGCGCAATCTCTATGACTCCGGCCTCGCGAATCACGGCATCGGCCCAGTGTTCGGCACTGCGGCGGCGGCGGCCGTAATGATGGGGATTCCGGAGAACCGCATCAGCGACCTGCTCACCTTCAGCGCCCAACAGGCGTCCGGATCATGGCAGTGGCTTCTGGATGTCGAGCACATCGAGAAGGCGTTCGTGTTCGCGGGCATGGGGGCACGCAATGGATTGCAGGCCGCTCTTTTCGTGGAAGCCGGTTTCCGCGGCGTAAGGGACAGTTTCGACAATCCGGAAGGCTGGCTGCGCGGCGGCCTCTTCGCGAAGGGCGATTCGAATCCCGCGTACCTGATCGACAGGCTGGGCGAGCGATCGGAGCTGCCGCTGACGGCGTTCAAGCGCTATCCCGTGGGGGGCCCGACGCAACCTGCGATCAAGGGCCTGCTGGACCTGCTGCCGAAGATCGATCGCGGCAACGTGCAGTCGGTCCGCATCGAAATGCCCGGCCGCTGGCAGGCCTTTCGCGACGCTGCCATGCCTGCACTGAACCTGCGCTACACGACGTCGATCATTCTTCTCGACGGCAGGCTGGACTTCGTTTCGGCCCAGTCGCTGGAGCGGATGGCGAACGATGCGAAGGTGAAAGCGCTCATGGAGCGTATCTCGATCGTGCACGATCCGGCGCAGGAAGCACCGGCGGGTTCACCGCGCACGGAATCGGCGCGAGTCATCGTGATCGAGAACGGCGGCAGGAAACACGAGGCCTACGTGCCTTACGTGGTCGGCTTCCCTTCGCACCCGATGAGTCGTCAGGAAGTCGAAGAGAAAGCCATGGAGCTGATGTCGCCGCGATTGGGTGGTGCGCGGGCGAAACAGGTCATCGAGCGCGTCCGGTCGCTGGAGCAGCTCAAGAACGGAAGCGAACTGGTGGCGATGATTGCGGCGTGAGTCGGATCTCTTTGTGGGTCCGACTTCAGTCGGACGGCATGCGAAGCATCGCTATCGCGACAACGTCCGCCTAAAGGCGGACCCACAAGCAGAGGCAGTCTTACCGCGCCCCCACCTTCGACGGTATATACATCTCATCCGGTGTCAGCACGCCGTCGCCATCGGCGTCGAGCGACTTGAACATCGCCTGGGAACCGTCCGCGTACTCTTTGGCCGACAACGCACCGTCCCGGTTCGCGTCCAGCTTCTTGATCTTGTCGGACGCTGAAATATCTTCCGTCGCCCAGGCGATCGCTTCGGCTCCGCGGCTGGCACCGATCTCCGCCGCCGTCACCTTGCCGTCCTTGTCCGCGTCCATCATTTCGAATCGCTTTGCAGCACTGGCGACATGCGAGGCGGAAGTGAGCTGGCCGTTGCCCTCGACATCCTGGACCATTTGCTGCTTCTGGCAGCCTGGACCGTCGCCCGCCGCTGCAGGAAGCGAAAAGCCGCACGCTGCGGCCACCGTGAGAACGACGCAACTGAGAGTTCGTCCGGAAGAAGCGCGCATCTGAATCCCTCCTTACGATGTCCGACCCCGGTTCGACGGCAATCACAGCATGCGGTTCCGCGCAGGCGGGGGAGGATCGGGCTGACGCCGTTGAAAAAGCAACTCGTGCTTTGATGATGCGCGCGCCGCGGCGTACTAACAACCGGAAAACAAGGGTAGTCCGGCTGTGGGTCCTGCTTTAGTCGGACGTCAGGCCGAAGGCCGGATCGCTAACGCGATGACGTCCGGCTGAAGCCGGACCCACAGTCCAGGCCGTCAGCTTCCGGCAGTCGCCGGTCGGGGTGGGCCGCTCGGGATGCTCTGTGACTTCACGATGTGCGCCTTGTCGGTGAACTTCATGGCGTCGTCACCTGCCGCTGTGTACGCCGGCCACGTCACGCCATCGGCGCACGTGAAGGATTTTGCCTTCGCGTCCATCTTGTAGAACGCGATCCAGCAGGAATTCACCAGCTTGCCAACGGCCCGGTCCGCTTGATCGACGGTGCCCGCCGCACTCCTCGCCCAGCCGGAAGTGTCCATCGAGTCGAAGGTGAACATGAGCTCCGCCGAATGAATCGCACCGGCTTTCCATTCGTTGCGACGGAAGCCGGGCACGTAGGCGAAGTTGTAGAGCCACGCTCCTGCGCCGGCGTCCCCTGCGGAAGTTGCGACCGTGCGCGCCGCATCGAATCCCGGTTCGCCGTCATTCGAGCCGACGAGGACGGGAACGTCGATCTCAGTGCCCGCCTTGAGAGCGTCGGCTGTCGAGATCGTGCGGAAGCGCCCGTCGATCGGCGTGGTCACGCCGCGACGCGTCGCTTCGGTGGCGGCAAGTGTCTGCGCGGAAACTTCCCGCAACTGGGCTGCCGTCACATTCTCGGGCAGGCCGAGCGCCTTCGCCGCGTCGACACCCTTGCTCTCCGCTTCCGCCATCGTCTGTCCGGGGCGTAGCAAGGCACCCGACTGAATGATCGCCTTGTGGTACAGCCCCTTCGCCGACGGAATCGAAAGCAGGTTCACCACCATCGCTGCGCCGGCGGACTGCCCGGCGACCGTCACGTTGCCGGGATCGCCGCCGAATGCGGCGACGTTGCGCTTGACCCATTCGAGCGCTGCGACTGCATCCGTGAGCGCGAAATTACCGAGCGGATCCTTCGGACCCGCCGCCTTCGTCAGGGCTGGATGCGAAAAGTTGGCGAGTGTTCCGAGGCGATAGTTGATCGGAATCGTGATCACGCCGTTCTTCGCATTCGACGTGCCGTTGTAGGAACCGAGATGACCGGCCCCGAGAAATGCACCGCCGCCGTAGAGCCACAGCACGACGGGTGCCTTGTTCGCATTAGCTGGCGCATAGACGCTGAGATAAAGACAGTCTTCCGATTGCACACCTGAGACGCCGCCGCCGTTCGGCGAGCCGTCGCGGTTGACGGGCTGCGGGCACGGAGGTTCATCCGCGAACGCCGCGCGCTCACCCACCCACTTGTCGAGTTTCGCCGGTGCCTTCCATCGCAGATCGCCGATCGGTGGTTTTGCGAACGGGACGCCGCGGAACACATTCACACCGTCGTTCGTCTCGCCGACGAGAACGCCGCTGTCGACGGTCACCTTCACTGTTTCGCGCTTCGCTTGCGTTGCGCTAGTTTGCGCGTGCGCAGCAACAGCAATCGCTGTGGCCAGCAAGCCGGCCGTCAGATGTCGAATCATGATTCCCCCTACAGGTCTGCGTCATTCCCGCGAAAGCGGGAATCCATGCCTTTAATTCGCAGCCGGCTTCGGCGCCGGACGCTGGTACAACTCGATCATGTAGCCGTCGGGATCGCGGACGAAGTTCGTGCCATCGACGATGGGACGCGCGTTGGAGTAGCCAGCGGCCACGACGCGTTCCGCCATCTTGCGGCCATTCGGAACGACCAATGTGACCGACCCGAATTCGGATGCTCCGGGCTTCACCTCGCCCTTGCGGATGACGATCAGCGTGTCTTCGCGGATGTTGCCCGTGAGCCCGAGCAGGTATTCGATGGGTTCGCCTTGCGCCGGCACCTTTGCCGCCACCTTCAGTCCGAGAACTTCGGTGTAGAACTGCTTGGACCGTTCGAGGTCGCTTACGCGCAGGCCGAGTCCGGCGACGCGAATCGGTTTCGCATCCGCCGCGAGCTCAGGTGCGTCGGCGAACGCGCAGAACGCAACCAATCCCATCAGCACCCATGCTCTTTTCATGATCAGTTGCTCGCTGCCGCCGCCACTCTTGAAGCGAAGACATCGGCGGTCGGCCCCGCCTGATACTTCGACTTGGGATCGATCACGATACCGTCGACCACGCGAATCGACGGTATGGCTGCCATCGATCGCCCGGGCTCGGCAGCCGCAAGGGACTTATAAGACTGCACGGACGCAACCTGCGCCGTCGCATCGGGCGTCATGACAAAGGCCGGAATCGCATCGACGCGCAATGCGTACGAGATGTGAGTCTTCTCGCCCTTCGGACCCGTCGGACTGAAATCGGCATTGCGACGCAACGCGTAATAGACGCCAGGGAGCTGCACCCACGTCAGCGATTCGATCACCGGCCCGCGTGCGCCGACCCATCCTCTGTAGACATCCTCCCAGGGACGATAGCCGCCGACGTAGCCGATCAACGAACCGTCCTGCTTCATTTCGAGCTTGATCTGCGCGCGCAGCAGCTCGAGATCACGCCAGTAAGCTGGTTCGCGCAGCACACCATCCACTGCCTTCGTAGACGTGATCACTCCGTTCTCGACCTTCGCGGGAAAGACGGCTTCGTATCGCGCATGCGGCTTGACGTTGAACGTGTAGTCGCGCGCAATGCTGCCGTTGCCGTCCTTCACCATCTTGTCGTCGCTGACGAAGAATCCGACCGTGACCTCTTTGTCGTTCATCGGGTCATTGCCCTTGCCGGCGACGACGATCACCGTCGTCCATCCGCCGTTGCGCATCGAGTCGTTGAACTGCAGCGCTCCGCTCGACAGCCGGCGCGGTCCGCGATACGTCTTCCAGCAACCGACCGTCTTGTAGAAGTTGTTGTCGATGCCCTTCTCCCCCGCGGGACTCGTAAAGCCTGTCTTCTTGCTGCCGTCGAGATCGATACCTTCGCCGATCGTGCCCGTCACAGCGGTCAGGCCGGGATCGGGCGTTGATGTCGGATTCACGTAGACATTCGCGCGATCCTTGCCGCGGAACGCCATCTGGTTTTGCCCGTGCACAGGACTGCGCGTGGGATTCGCCGGATTGCGCAGCCACTTCGCCTCTTCTTCGGTGTAGCCCGCCGTCGTCATGACTTTGATCCAGTCGACCTCGGGGTTCGTTCCGCCGGGACAATCGGTCCCCGGATCGATCACGCCATCCTTTGCGCCGTAGTACATCGCGGGTTCGTTCCACTCCACAACGTAGCCGCGAGTCCAGTCCGCGGAGGCGACGCCGGGAAGTGCTGCCGCCGCGATCGCCAGCCCGGCTGCGATGTGATGCTTCACGTCCGCGCTCCCAGGACTTCGTTGATCGGGTTGGAGGTCTTCATCGAACCGGAACCGAACTCGCCGACCGACGCGCCCGCGAGCTGCATTGCGGTGAGCGATACACGCGTTACCGAGTCACCATGGCCGGCGATGTGCTGCCCCGCCTTGTGTCTGCCGCCCGCGCGGCCGGCAAAGAAAATCGGAATGTTCTCGATCGCATGGATCTTGGCGTAGCCCGTGTCGCTGAACGCCATCACGAGCGAATTGTCGAGCAGCGTGCCGTCGCCTTCCTTGATCGCATCGAGCTCGGTCAGGAATGTGCCGAGGCCTTGCATGACGAGCCCGGCGAGGCGACTCGTTTCCGGCTGATAGCCGAGCTTCGCATCGGTGGGCTCATCGTGCGTGATCTGGTGATAGATCTTGCTCTGACCCGCCATGTACGTTTCCGACGCGCCCGAGGTATGCACGAACGTAAAGACACGCGACTGGTTGCACGCGAGCCCCATGGCGAGCAGTTTGGCCATCGTGCGGGTGTTCTCATTCACGAGCTCGACGGATGCGCCGCGCTGCATTTCCCTCGGGGCGGACGGAACGACACACGCCTCGCACTTCTCGGGCTTCTGCAACTGGACGGCCAGCTGATTCTCCATGTCCCGCACCGAACTGAAGTACTGGTCGAGCTTGATCTGATCGTCCTTCGCCAGCCCCTTCATCAATGCTTTGCGTTCCTCGGTGACCGCGGACAGCACGCTCTGGCGCAGCATGATCGAAGGATCGGGCTTCCAGTTGTCGCTGTTCGGATCCTGAAAGTCCGGCCCGAACAGTCGCGTGTACAGCGCGAGCGGCGTGACGTCTGGCGATGCGAACGTCGACCCCGTGCGAGTGGAATAGCTCACGGGCTGGCGTGAAATGGATGCATCGACGTCGAGAGACTTGAAGCGAGTGCCCGTGCCGATGGCGTCGGCTACCTTCGTGTCGAACGACGGACCGTCGAAGCGGCTTGCCGACGCGGGGGCGATGCCGGAGAGGATCGATGCGTGACCGCTCCAGTGCACGAGATTCGCGCGGCCATCTCCGATCACCCGGAAACCGGAGAACACAGACACCTTGTCCTTGACCGCAGCCAGCGGCTCGAGCTCCGGCATGATTTCGTAGCCCGCGCCGACTTTGCCGGGCACCCAGCGTGTGCCACCGGCCGGAGTGTCGGTGAGCCCGAGACCCCAGAAGTAAGTACCGAACCGTGTCGGCAGCGGCGCGCCGCTCGCGTACGCCGTGCCGTTGCCGTTGAGGAACATGTCGAGAACGGGCAGCCCGACGGAAACAGCGGCGCCGCCCATGAGGCCGCGAAGAACCGAACGACGGGTGAGACGCGATTTCATTCGTTACTCCGCGATGGGTGGCGACGGTGACGCCGTACTGGCGACAATCGGGGCGGGCGACGCCTTCTTCGGCGTCACGACTTTGAAGAACTCGGCACTGGAGGCGACGCTCGCGACGAGATCTGGGAAACGGTATCCGCTGGCAGCGAATGCTTCCGTCTGCGCGGCAAGGTAGGGCCGGTCGCGACCGACGGTCTTCTGCCCCACGCCGTACTGATACACATTACGAACCAGGCATGCGGGCACACGCGGTTCGTTGCGCAGGTACTCACCGACGCCCTGTGCGCCTTCGAGCTTCACTTCCTTGAGATCGGCGGTGACATCGATCGGCATACCGTTCTCGATCGTGCGCAACTGCCCGAGTCCGTCGAAGTGCTCGAGGGCGAGGCCAAGCGGATCCGTTCGGCGATGGCAACCGGAACAGCCTTCGTTCTCCATGTGATCGAGCAGCCGGCCGCGCACTGTGCCTTGCTTGCTGTCCTGAACCTTGGAGAAATCGACATTCGCCGGCGGCTGCGGCGTCGCCTGGCACATGAAGACTTCGAGCACCTTGATGCCGCGACGCGTCGGCGACGAGGAACCGGGATGCGCGTTGAGCGCGAGAAAGCCGATATCGGTGAGGATGCCCGAGCGTTCGGAGTCTTCCGGGAACGTGTACGTTGCCCACGACTGCTTCGACGCGAAGGGCACGTTGTAGACAGACGCCAGCGGCCGGCTGATGAACGTGTCCTTCGACGTGAACAGATCGCGGTAGTCGCCCTTTCTGTGCACCAGCAGATTCACGGCGCGCAGCAGCATCTGCTCACGGGACTCTTCCGCGATGGACTGGTTGAACTTGGGATAGATGGTCGGATCCTTGACGAGGTTGCCGAAGCCATCGAGCTGCAGCATGTCGGCAAAGAAAGCGCGGGCACCGGCCTCGAACTTCGGTGACGCGATCAGTCGCCTGATCTGACTGTCCAATTCTTCCTGCGAATGCAGCGCGCCGCTGCGCGCCGCTGCGAGCAGCTCAGCGTCGGGCGTCGAGTCCCAGATGAGGAACGACAGCCGCGAAGCCTTGGTGTAAGCGTCGAGGCGGTACTGGCCGGCGTTCGCCGGATCCGGCTCCGCCATCTCTACTCGGAAAAGGAAGTCTGGTGCGACCAGCAGGCTCGCCAGCGCGAGTTCGAGGCCGCCGTAGAAATCGCCTGACTGGTTCGCCCCGAGCGCCGCCGCCTTGAGTCGCGACTGCAGCTCACTCTCAGTCAACGGCCGGCGGAAGAGCGACTCACCGTACTTCGCAATGAAACCGCGGGCACAGGCATCATCCGCTTTCGATGGATCATGCGGCGCGCAGCCGACGAACGATTCCCGATCCTTGCGGCTCAACGCCTGATCCGCAATGGAACCGGCCAGTGCAAAGTACTGCTCGAATCCCGAAGAGGTCAGCGACAGGACCGCGCTGCCGAGCGCAAGCAGACCGTCTTCGCGACGCTCCGGCTCGAAGCGGGCTTCGACCTTGATGCCGGGACCGAAAACATCGGCGATGGTGTGCCGGTACTGCGACTCCGTGATGCGGCGAAGGGCGACTTTCGTGGCGGCGCCCGCAGAGTTCTTCTCAGCGGCCGGAGCCGCATTCAAGCCGGCGGCACCCACGAGGCCCGCACAGACCACCGCGATCATCCTGCCCCGTGCCGCGATCTTCGTCAGCAAAGCTCGTCCCCCTGTCACCGCGATGGCTCGACGGCCAGTTCGCATGATCAACCGTAGTACATTACTGGAGTGACCGTCAATTTAGCGAACGCCGCCGCGGAGCGTTCTTGACGAATCTTGCCGCCCGCTCGCACTGCAGCGCGCTCTGCCGGCGCGACTGACGTCAGTCTTCTTCCTCGCGGAACCTGTCGTGACATCCTTTGCACGACTTGCCCAATTCACGCCATTGCGCCTGGATGGTTGCCACGTTGCCCGACTCTGCCGCCTTCACGAGCTTCTGCACGTGCTCGCTGAACGCGGACTGCGCTTTCCTGAACTCTTCGGGGGACTGCCAGATCTCGGGCTTCGCTCGGGTCTCGATCTCCGCCTCGGGGCCAGTGCCGGCGGGAAACCAGAACTTCTGCTGTCGCGACAGATCGTCGATCTGCCGCGCGTAGTGGCTGATCGTCGGAATCGAGGGCGAGGACACTTTCAGTTCATCGCTGATTCCCTTGAACGCCCCGCCGATATCCCGCAGGGCTGCTTGCCTTCCTTCGATGATGGGCTGCGGATCGAACTCTTCCTCCGCAATCGAAACGCCGATGCCTGCACAGGTACCGAGCGCCAGGAGCGCGCCCGCAATTCGCAATGACCTCATGATCGACTGTGTCTCCGGATGAATTCGTTGCGATGCCGCGGGTCAGGATCGCTTCGTCCAGGACACGCAATGTCCGGCCGAGCTGACGGGCCCCTGCAGGACTTCGCAGTAACCACAACTGTCGCCCGCCTTCGTGGGTTTGAAGAACGAGCAGCCGTTGCAAGCCTGATTCGCGTTGCTCGCTGTGTCCGCGTAGTCGAGAGACTCGCGCATGTCGCGAAGGCTGTCGCTCAACTCATCGGGGTCCACGCACGCGCCGAATGCCTTGCCCGCAACGAGCGTGGCGACCGGCAACTGCACGCCCCAGCGAAGGAACCTGCGACGATCGAGTGACTGCATTCGCTGGCCTCTTGCCTGAAAAGCGGTGATGCGCGAGTGCGGTCATAGATACTTAGTAATGGTGCGACAGTCAATAACATTGACACGCGCTTGCGATCCCACGAATTTCCGCTCACGCTGCAGTATTGAAGCCCTGTCGGCGACAGGCTATAAGCGACGCCTATGCCCCGCACCCAGACCCTCAAGCAGGAACCGAAAACGCAGAAGGGAAAGCGCCTCGCGCCCGAATTGCGCCGGGCTCAGATGCTGGAAGCGGCTGCGCGGATGGTGGTGGAGCAGGGCTATCTGCCCTTGCCCATCGAACAACTGGCTCGCGCGGCGGGTGCAAGCAAGGCGCTCATCTACGCGTACTTCCCAACGCAATACGCGCTGTTCAATGCACTGCTCGATCGTGAAATCCAGAGTCTCGCACTCGCCGGCTTCGACACCGCTTCGAGGGTGAATGAACTCGACCAGGCGGCAGTGCTGTGCGCGATGATGTACCACGAGCATGTGGCGCGCAGCGGACCGCTGCTGCACATCCTCATGACCGATCTCTACATGAAGGAACGCATCGAGCCGCGTCTGCTCGAGATGCGCGACGAGGTGATGCGGCGGCTGCTCAAACTGGCCAGCGAATCATTGCCACTGAACGAAGCCGAAATTTATGCGGCCGTGGAAATGATGTCGGCCATCCCCGAGGAATCAGGTCGCCTGGTTTTCCACGGCGAACTGGACCCGACGACAGCGCGCCAGATCTGTCACGGATTGATCACCAGCAGTCTGAAGGCGCTGCGCGCGCCCGACGGGGTCAGGATCCCCGACTGACGAGATCGCGAGAACCTTGCAGAACGAGCGTTAGACAAAGCCGCTCGGCCGCCTCCTCCGAAATCTTCCCGTCCGCGATCACTTTACCGGCCCGCAGGCACAGGGTCGTCAGCACCACAGTCGTGCCGAGCGCCAGCGACTTCGAAATCCCATACAAGCCCACCAGGTTCTGCGCGTGCGAACGCACTTCGGTGTGCTGCTTCTGCCGGTTCTCCGCTCGCAACAATGCACGCACACCTGGGCTGCTCAGCAATATCTGCAGCAGACGACCGCGCTGTCCGATGTGCCTCAGATACGCTCGCGTAGTTCGTGTGATCAATTCGTAGTGGTCGTCCGACCGGACGACTTCCGCCTGCCGCGCGTCGCGGATGCGTGCGAACTCGCGTCGGGCGAGCTCACCGAAAAGTTCTTCCCGACTGCGGAAGTAGTTGTACGACTGCGTCTCGCTGATCCCGGCGATCGCGGCGATGCGCTTCATCGTCGCAGCATGCAGGCCCTGCTGCGTAATGAGTTCTTCAGCGACCTTCAGCAACTGCTCGCGGCGCGCCGAAGGATCCAGACGCGTTCGTGAACGCCGCGAGGACACTCGCTTCGCGGAAAATACGACGTCGTTGGATGCTTTTTCGGGAGCCGCCGGCAGCGGCTCGCGCGGGGGCTTTTGTCCCGCGGCGACTTTCACCCAGTAACCGCGAGTCGGATACGGCACCAGCAAGCGATTGCAGATCTTCGCGAGCGCGCTGCCGCTCAATCCGACATCTTTCGCGACGACCCCGAGCGGCTCGCTCCAGACGCGTCGATAGAGCTCCTTGCGGCTCAGGGCTGTCGACGTTCTTAGAGTCATGTGGGGCGAAGATCTGACCAGCGAAACTGCGCCGGACGCTAACGGGGCCGGCGACAGGTTGTCAACCTGACGCGGCCTGGTTCAGCGCAGTGCGAAGCGCCGGGCAAGTGCGACTGAGTCGAGTCTTGGGGGTCGTCAGCCTCTCGCCCGGCGCCCGCATTCGGGGCGAGGAGCCGCCCTGGCATGAGCGCCATGGGACGACTCCTCGCACGATCCTCAGAACACCTTGCTCACGCCGACCTTGAAGACACGACCGACGGGGCTGCCCGTGAACGGGTCGTAGCTCAGATCGAGTCGCGCGAACGACGGGTCTTCGTCGAACACGTTGAGCACCGAGAAATTGAGCGTGCTCTGCCACGGCAGTTCGGCCCGGTAGGTGAAGTCGTGAATCAGGGTCGATTCCACGACGCTTCCCGGATCGCCCTCACGGATGCCGGCGAACGTGGTGAGCGACTCACCCGTGCGGGTGTCATCCATCTCGCTCAGATACCGGGCAGTCCATCGCAGGTTGTGTGCGCCGAAGCCGTAGTCGATGTAGCCCGATGCCTTCCACGTCGGCAATGAACCCGCGGCGCCGCGCGTGCCGACATAGTCACCCGCAGCGAGCACTTCGATGCCTTCGACCACTGTCGCTCCCTGGTCGTACTCCAGGTTGTATGTGCCATCCACACCAATCAGCAGGTCACCAGGTCCGACGCCGTTGAACAGGTACGACAGCGCAACGTCGAGACCGGAGACCTTCGTGTTCGTCTCGCTGTTGTTGGTCTGGATGGCCGTTCTCACCAGGTTGGCGATCGCGGGCTGATTCGGCGTCGCGGCGCTGCCGCATCCCGTGCCCTGGAAGGTGAATCGGGAACGCAGCGCGGCGTAGTTCGGATCGATACAGCGCGTCGCATACGTCGAAGGATCGAAGTTCGGATCGTAGAACGCACGCACCATCGCCGTACCTGGCTCCGCGACGATCTCGTCTTCGATGTCGAAGCTCCAGTAGTCCACCGATCCGGTGAAGCCCGCGGCTTTCACGATCATGCCCACATTGAACGCAAGCGCGGTCTCGGCTTCGAGATCCGGATTACCGAAGTTGTCGTATGGCTTGTACGTGACCGCCTGTGCGGTGAAGCCCGATGTGGTCTGCAGGAAGCCCGGCACCGTCGCAGTCGCAGAAGGAGCGCGGAACGTCGTACTGACCGAGCCGCGCATCACGAGTGCGTCGAACGGCTGCCAGCGCAGAGCCAGCTTCGGATTCGTCGTGTCACCGATACCGTCGCCGTAGTCCTCGTAGCGCACGGCGAGTTGTGCATTGAGCGAATCGAACAGCGGAAGGTTGAACTCGGCATATGCCGCCTTCACTTCCTGAGTCAGGTCGTACGCCGCCAGCGGACCGAAGAACGAGAATGCGCCCGACTGCACGGTGCACGTCGCGGCCGGATTCACGACAGTTTGCGGGCATGGCGTGGTTGCAGGATCCGAAAGATCGTTCGCGTCGCGCACATAGCCGTTTTCGCGATACTGCGCACCGAATGCCCAACCGATGTTGCCGCCCGGAAGCGCGATGCCCATCTCGCCCGCGAGTACGGCATCGACAGCCAGCACACTCTGTTCGAGTTCGTATGCGTAGTCCTCGAACAGCCAGTCGATCACTTCCAGATTGTTGGGGACCGAAGCGCCCGCGGGATTCTGCTGGCCGGTGACGATGTTCTCGGCAACGCCGGTGGAGAACGGATTGAACCAGAGACAGCCGTTCTGTCCCGCGGTGGTTCCGGTGCAATTCGGTCCGCCGAGTCCTGAAAGCGCGCGACCGAGGCGGGCCACGAGCATGTCCGGCGTCGCCACGTCAGCGCGAGTAACGCTGTATGTCGCCGCCGTATCCCACGTCAGCGTCTCACCGATGGTTCCGTTCAAGCCGAGCGAGAACCGATAGCCATCGAAATTGCGCTGGTCTTCCTTGCCTTCGCCGGTCAGTGGATTGCCGCCGACGCCCAGCGGGCGCCACAGCAGTGCATTCGCGAGCATGCCTCCGGTTCCCGTGACGATCGCCTGCTGCGTCGGTGTCAGCTGCGGCAAGAGGGCTGCCAAGCCTGGGTTCGCGATCGGGATGAAGTAATTCGGCGCACCACCCGAGGCACCCTGATTCGGCGCATACGACGGCGATGAATTCTCGCGCTCGACGTTGTGGGCTCCGTACAGAGCTTCGAAATGCAGCGACGTGCTCTCGCCGATATCCTGATCGAACTGGCCATAGACCTGGTAGTGCTCTTCGTCTTCGACGAGGTTGTCGAATGCCAGGTACTGGAACGAACAACCCGTCGCCTGCGCGGCGCCGACCGGAGATCCCGTGCGGCCATCGGAGCCCGTTCCCGTGAACGTTCCGCCGAGGTTCTCGCACTGCGGGTCGACGATGCGCGTGGCGAATCCAGCGCCGGCGAGATAGACACCGGGGCTGCCGGAGCCGCTCCATCCGCCCTGGGGATTTTCGGCGAGCGTTCGCAGCGCCCAATCCCGTTCGCGAGCCGGCAACTCCGAACGTGCGCGATAGCCGGCAGTGAGGAGCAACGAGTTGGTCTCGCCCTTCCAGCCGTAAGCGATGTTGGCGCCGTAGTCGCCATCGGATCCGTCGATGTGGCTGTAGCTGCCGTCGACCTGCAGGCCTTCGAAGTTGTCGCGCGTGATGAAGTTCACGACGCCTGCGATTGCATCCGAACCGTAAGTGGCCGCGGCACCGTCTTTCAGAACTTCAATGCGACCGATCGCCGCGGTCGGCAACAGGTTGATGTCGACGCCGGCACCGATCGCGGGGTTGGGCGCCAGGCGCCTGCCGTTGAGCATGACCAGCGTGCGCAGCGTTCCGAGACCGCGCAGGTTCACGTTGGCTGACCCGGTCGACTGGCCGGCGCCGAACTGGTTCGAATCGCCGAACACGCCCTGGGACGCCGGCAATGCTTTCGCGATCTCGACCATGCTCGGCGAGCCCTGCTTCGCCAGATCTTCCGCCGTGAGCACGTCGATCGGCAGAGCCGCATCCTCCGCCGCGCCACGGATGAACGAGCCCGTAACGATGATCATCTCGATCTCGCTCGTCTCGGGCGTCGCGTCCTGCGCGGTTGCGATCTCTCCGCACAACGCCAAGGCCACAGCCGCCGCGATCTGACCGCGACCGTTTCTGCACTTCAACATGGTCGATTGCCCCCCATTTGGATAGTTCTTCGAGTCTCTGGCGATGCTTCACCTGAAAGCAGCGCACCGGTTGATCATGCAACCAGCTTTCTGACGTTGCAACCAGTAAGAGAATCTCGATGCCGAAGATCGCAATCCATCTCCGGGAGTGCTCACAAGCTATTTATTTGATACTTAAAGATTAAAATGCAGCCAGCCAACTCGCCGCTGAAACGGTCGAGAGCTGCGGCGTGCTTGACGCAGCGTCTTACTGACGCCAGCACCATTAGTGAACCAGCGCACGGAACCGTACCGCGCTGCGGGATTGAGCCCAACGAAGCTGGGGAGTGAGCCGGCGAGGATCCGCCGGCAGAGGAAATCAGGCGCGGATGCGATCCCAGAAGCGTTGCGCTTCTCCCTTGCGACCGCGCTGGATCAGGTAACCGTAACCCAGCTCGCCCGCCTCGGCGACGAGCTCCGGATCCTGATGAGCTGCTTCAGCGAGATTCTCGAGCCCGTGCTCGTTGCCGCCTTCGAGCAGCAGGCGCCCGAGCAGCAGGTGCGCCTTGGCGAACTTCTCGTCATTGCGACCGACGAGCAGGTGCAGCGTCTGGATGGCATCCAGTTCCTGCCCGACGTCGAGCAGCAGCGCCGACTTCTCCCAGAGATCTTCCGCTTTGAGCTGCTCTTCGGGCGTGCCGGCGTACTGAGCGATCTTCCATCGCACTTCACGGAGTGCGTCGTGGCGCTTGCGCCAGGCGGACAGGTATTCGTTGCCCCATTCGTCGTCGCACCATTTGAGCAGCATGGTCGCGTTGTCGCCCAGCAGTGCGAGCGCGGACTTGTCGGGAACCTGCGTCGGCAATTCCGGCGTCACCTCGAGCGCGGTGAGACGTTCGCCGAGCCCGGGATGCGTCTCCTCGTGGGTCGGATAAGTGCGCAGGCTCTGATCGAGCCAATCGCGCCGCGACCATTCCTTCTGCGCCATCGAGAAAACGCGCGGCAGAACCGAGTACGGCAAATACGGCGGTTCAGGCAACCGCTCGACCTGTTCGAACAGCCGCTTCCAGAAAACCTCCGCGAGGAATCGCCCCATGAGATCGGCCTTGATCAGGGCTCGACCCAGCACGCGGGAATTCGTCGCACGGGCAGCAGCACGGTCGGCCGCATACTCGTGCTCACGAGCGAGCACAAAGGTATAGGCAGCGAAGTAAGGGACGTACCAGCTGTAGAACTTCGCGAGGACGCGTTCCACGACACCCTCGGCAGCGGAGAACTTCCGCTCCACTTCCATCCACACCGAGCGCTGTCGGTAGATCCATGCGCTGAACGTATCGTGCGCGCCGCCGAGATGACCGATTTCGTGCGCGAGAACGGTCTTGAGCTCTGCCGTGCTGAGCGCCGCCAGCATCGGCACGCCTATTTCGAGATGATTTCGACAAGCGCCGAACACGCCGCGAGTCGGCACCTGCCAGAGAGCGACGGTGAATTCGCGATTCAGCGTTACCGAGTCGATGACCGCCGGCAACGAATTCCGGCCCGCCGACTTCTGAGTGATCTCATCGATGGCCGCGAACAGCGCGGGGACTTCTTCGCGGTCCAGGTAGCGTCCGGAGGGCAATTCGATCGATACCCACAATGCACGAACGAAAGCCAGGAGCACGAGCACCGAGACCAGGAAAACCACGCCGCTGGTGATCGCAGGATGACCGCCCGAAGCAAGAGGAACGATCAGCAGACCGAGCGCGGCGAGCACGCCGAGACCAGCCACGGCGACAGGTGCATAGCCGAGTGCCGCCACGAAGCGGGCTTTGAGCCTATACAACGGAGGCCGGCGATCCGCCTCATGCTCCAACCGGCCAATCAGAGTGGAATAGTCCGAAATGTCCATGCGCCCTTCCCGCTCGGCAGGGGCGCAGATTACGTCGCACCGACGACCGCAAATTTGAACCAGTTCTCACTTTCCTGTCGGTGAGCGGATTACCTGCCGTTACGATCGCAATGCCGCAAGACAAGAAAGAGATGCGCCGCCGCGGCGATACCGCGACGGCGCATCTGCTTTTCACGGAGCAGCGGTGTGAGCCATCAGATCCCTGCGCATTGCCCACATCGATTCTGACTATTCACCATCCGCTATCCGCCATCCGCTTCTTAGAACGAGTACTTCAGCCCCACGCTGAACGCGCGGCCGATCGCACCCTGCTGGTGGAACACCGGGTTGTAGTTGAGGCCGCCGTAGGTATACGGATCGAACGGAGGCTTCTCGTCAAGCAGGTTCTTGATGCTCGCGCTGAACTCCCATGCTTCACCGTAGACATACGAGCCGCGCAGATCGACCGTCGTGAACGAGTCGACTTTGCAGCCGTTCGGCACTGAGCCGTCCGGGTTGTAGACGCCGCAGACTTTGCCCGCCGGATCCGCGACGACGTAGTAGCCCTCGCCCGTCGTCGTGGTGTACGTGCCATCGCCCACGTCGACCAGCTCTTCGCCTTCGTGGTCGATCATGTCCATGCTGCTCACGTAGCCGACGGCTCCCGTGACGGACAGATTTCCGTAGTCCCACGTGAGCTGCAGCCGTCCGCGATCGGCAGGTGTGCCACCTGCGGCGCTGAGCACGTACGGCCCGTGCGTGCCGGCGTACTCGAACGCCTGCCCTCCCGGCACCTGCCGCTCGAAGCTCAGCACGTGCGTCCACACCAATGCCGCGGTCAAAGTGCCTGCACCGCCGAGCTCGAAGCGCTGACGCACGTCGAGGTCAAAACCATCGGTGTTGGTCTTGTTCGCATTGACGAACGGAGCGGAGATCGTGGCGAGATCGCCGAACTCATCGTAGAACAGGTAAGAGTTCGGAATCAGGCCGGGAATCCGCGAGTCCGGCACGCCGTTGACGGGCAGATCGCCCACCACCACCGCCTGGTCGGCAGCGACGATTTCGTTGTCGCGATCGATGCGATAGTAGTCGACCGACACGCTGGTGCCCTGGATCGGTTCATAGACCACGCCGAACGTGTACGCCTGCGCTTCCTCGGGCTTCAGATCGGGGTTGCCGGTCGTGAGGATGCCGATGTTGGTGAAGCCGAACGATGCGCTGTTGCCGCTCTCGGCCGGACCAGGAGCGCGGAATGCTTCCTGGTACGTGCCGCGCAACAGCAGTTGCGAGAACGGCTTGAAGGTCACACCGACCTTGGGTGTCATCGAGGAGCCGTAGTCGTCGTAGTGGTCGTAGCGCAGCGCTGCATTCAACCCGAGCATCGAGGTGACAGGCGCATCGACTTCCACATAGCCTGCGTAGACTTCGCGGTCTTTCGAGTACGCGGAGTAGCCGAGGCCGACGATCTCGCCGGTGTTGGTGAAGGGAACGGGCGGCGTGTCGACTTCTTCATTGCGCCATTCAGTGCCGACCGCGAGCCCGAGCCGTCCGCCCGGCAGATCGATGAGCGAGCCTGAGATGCGTGCATCCATCATCGCAACCGTGCTGGTCGGTTCGCGCACGAGCGTCGGCGAAATCGCGTTCAGCAGCTCCTGCGAGTTCAGCGCACCATCGACACGGAACTGGCCGGAGTTCAGCGCGGCCTGCAGCACCGGATGACGGATGTAGCCTGTGTTCGTATCCGTGAGACGGTTGTCGATATAGCCGACGCCCACATCCCATTCCCAGTCCGCGCCGATTTCACCTGTCAGTCCGGCGATGCCGCGGAAGACTTCCGTTTCCTGTTCGCCGTTTCGCCCGCCGACCATCGTCGTGAGCAGGCTCAGGGTGCGGGCGACACCGGTCGGGTTATCGGGGTGATTCGCCGGCAGCACCGTCGTGTGAACGATCGGGCTGGCCGGATTGGCGGGATCGTAGACGCCGTTGTCATTCACGCCGCCTGGCGAGCCGAGCGCGGTGACATGCGAACTGAAGTAGCCGAGCTCCGCGTAGGCCTCGAGTGTGTCGCTGAACTTGAAGCTGCCGCGAGCCATGACATTGAGACGTTCGACTTCCGGCGCAATCTGGATGTAGTCGATGGTGTCGAAAACGCAGACCCCCGTGACGCTCGATACTTCCGGGCACGGCAGCAGGTTGATGCGCTGCTGCACCTGCCCGCCCGGAACGCGCACCGAGCCATAGGGCGTGCTGCCGCTGAATGCCGGTACGCCGGGAGAGTAGTTGCCGGCGCCCGCGTAGGGTGCGCCCTGGCGGCTATCGAAGAAGCCGTAGGGACGCAGATCGTGCGTGCCGAGATAGCCGCCGCGATCACCTTGTGCGATAGCCTTTTCCTCCAGGCCTTCGACCGCGACGTAGCCGCTGAAGCGATCAGTGGTCGTACCCGCCATCACCGAGAGACGGTAGGTGTCGCCGTCACCGCGCTGAGTCACGCCGCTTTCACCCGAGATGGAAACGCCGTCGAACTTCTCGCGCAGGATGATGTTGACGACGCCGGCCACCGCATCCGATCCGTAGATCGCGGAACCGCCGTCCTTCAGCACTTCGATGCGCTCGACGGCTTCGAACGGAATGGAGTTCAGATCGACGAACGTGCGGACGCCGTCATCCGCGAGACCGTAGCTCGCCATGCGCCGGCCGTTGACCAGCACCAGGGTCGAGTTCACACCGAGTCCGCGCAGGGAAATACCCGCCGAGCCTGCAGCAAAACCACCCGTCGCCGCGGTGGGGATCGAGCCCTGGTTGTCCGACTGAACGACGTTGCGGATCACGTCCGCAATGTTCGTCGCGCCGGTGCGTTCGATGTCCTTGCGATCGACGACCTGAACCGGCGAAGCGGTTTCGTCGTCCACGCGCCGGATGCGCGAGCCCGTAACGATGATCTCCTGGATCGATGGATCCTGCGCGAATGCGACCGGCGCACTGGTCACGCCGACGCACGCCAGCAGCGTGCAATGAATCGCCCGTCGCAGCGAAAGAATATTCGTGCTCATACCCGCAACTCTCCTGTGTGTATTCGCCGGCTGCCATCGCGACGCGCATGCGCCGGCGGCCAGGTCCGGACCTGTGGTCGGCACGCATCAACAGGCACTCGAGGTCTTTTGCGTCGCCGACAATCAGGTCAGCGGTACCAGCACGGGAATCAGCTCACTTCAGGCGGGACACTGCTGTCGTGAGCTGTTTTTCGGGTTTTTTCCGCTAACACTATGAATGCCGCGCCTTGAGACAGAACGAACAGGATGTGCGACGGGCCGGTGATCCCCTGGCATGGGCCCCGGGCCGCCCGTGGCATGATCCTGTCTGACGAAATTGCTCAAACCTCCCGATGGACACATCTGCACTTAGCGTTACGCACCTGCTGCGGCAGTGGCGTGCAGGCGACTCCGACGCCATAGCCGACCTCATGTCGCTTCTCTATCGTGAGCTGCGGGCGATGGCCCGCGAACACGTGCGACGCGAACGCCGGGATCACACGCTGCAGGGAACGGCGCTCGTCAACGAAGCTTTCATGCGACTGGTGAAGCTGCAGTCGGTCGACATCCGGGATCGCGCACACTTCTTCGCCGTCGCATCCACCGTCATGCGGCGCATCCTGGTGGATCACGCACGGGCACGACTGAGCAGCAAGCGCGGTGGCGACGCCGTGCGGATTTCGAGCGATCTGCTCGAAGACGCCCAATCCACGGGGGGCATGAATGATGACTGGCTGCCGTGCATTGCCGCCGGCGAGTTCTTCCTCACGGAAGCCGCCAGCAGCGAGGACATCACCGCACTCGACGATCTGCTCTCGCAGCTGGAAGCACTCGACGTGAGACAGTCGCAAGTCGTGGAGATGCGCTACTTCGGCGGCCTCACTGTCGAGCAGACGGCGCAGGCATTGAACATCTCCGAGGCCACCGTCAAGCGCGAATGGGTAGCAGCCAGGGCATGGCTGCGCCGCGAACTCGCGCAGCCGGCTCGATGACGCCGGACCGCTGGCAGCAGGTCAAGGACGTCCTCTGCGCCGCTCTCGAACAGGACCCGCAAACCCGCGATCGATGGCTCGAAAGCGCCTGCGCAGGCGACGACGGCCTGCGCAGCGAAGTTCACTCTCTGATCGAAGCACATGAAGGCGCGCCGAACTTCATCGATGTTCCGGCCGTCGAGCACGGCCGGCCCCTGACCTCCACGACACCGACTCACTGGCCCGGACAGACGGTCGGTCGCTATCGCATTCTCGAAGAGATCGGCCGCGGCGGCATGAGCGCGGTTTTCCGTGCGACGCGGATCGAGGAACAGTTCGAGCACGAAGTCGCGATCAAGCTTCTGTACCGCACGCACGAGCCCGAAGCGCTGATGCGCCGCTTCCGTGCCGAGCGCCAGATGCTGGCCCGCCTCAGTCATCCGAACATCGCGCACCTGCTCGACGGCGGCAGCACGCAGGATGGCGTTCCCTACCTCGTGATGGAGTACGTCCGTGGCGAACCCATCGATGTGTACTGTGAACGTCGCAAGCTGAGCATCGTCGCGCGACTTCGGCTCTTCCGGACGCTTTGCGACGCCGTTCATCACGTGCATCGCCATCTCATGGTTCACGGCGACATCAAGTGCAGCAACGTGCTCGTCAACGAGGACGGCATCGTCAAGCTCCTCGACTTCGGCATCGCGCGACTGCTCGATCCGGAGCACGGGCACGCGCATCAACCCCATACATGCACCGTCGCGTTGACACCCGAGTACGCAAGCCCGGAGCAGATTCGCGGTGAACCGCTGACTACCGCCAGCGACATCTATTCGCTCGGTGTGCTGCTGTACCGCCTGCTGACAGCGCAGCCCGTCTATCAGATGGAAGGCACCGCCTACTACGACGTTGCACGACAGATCTGCGAGCAGGCACCGCGTCGCCCGAGCCTGGCGGTGCAAGGTGTCGAGGCACCCTGCTCTCCTTCGCAACTGCGTGGCGATCTCGACAACATCGTTCTCAAGGCACTGCACAAAGATCCGCAGCGCCGCTATGAATCCGTGCAGCAGCTCTCTCAGGATGCTGCGTGGTATCTCGGCGGCTTCCCGGTCACTGCGGCTCCCGAGAGCAAACGCTACCGGCTGCGGAAGTTCGTCGGACGCAATCTTGCCCTTGTGGCTGTCGGCTTGCTCTTCGCCGTATCGCTGATCGTCGGCATCGTCGCCACCAGCTGGCAGGCGCATCGCGCGGATCTCGAGCGCCAGCGGGCGCAGCGGCATTTCGATGATGTCCGCAGCCTCGCGCAGACATTCATGCTGGACGTCCATGACTCGATCACGCCGTTACCCGGCACGCTGCCGGTGCGCGGGAAGATCATCGGCCACTCCCTGCAGTATCTCGACGCGCTGGCGCGGGAGAATGCGGACGATCCACGGGTTCGCCGCGATCTCGCCCGTGCCTATGAGCGCGTCGGCGACATGCAGAGCGACTTCCTCGCGTCGAATCTCCAGAACAACGAAACCGCCATCGGCAGCTTCCGCAAGGCGCTTGAGCTTCGGGAGTCGCTCCGGAAGCACGAGCCATGGGACAACGGATTGGTGCGCGAGCGACTTCAGCTCTTCCTGCGAATCGCGCAGATCAGCCAGTCCAATCGCGCCCTCGATGACGCGGACCGCTACTCGCGCGAAGCGATCCAGATCGCTCGCACACTCGTGCAAAGACCCGAGGCCAACGAGGAAGACGCGCGACTCATGGCGACGACTCACGTCGTGCGGGGCACGATCGAAGCGATGAGAGGCGCGCTCGATGAAGGCCTCGCCGAACTCGGCCTGGGGATCGAGCTGTATGAGCAGCAGATCCTCAAAGGCGACACACGCATCAAGGTGCGCCGCGGCCTTGCGACAGCCTACAGCCGCCGCGGCAGCCTGGCTGCGAAGCTCGGCAACCGCCACGAGCTCGCGTATGCATCCCAGATCCGGTCGCTCGAGATCTACGAGTCGCTGCTGACTGAAAATCCTCAGGACAGCGAGCTGCGAAAGGAAGCTGCGTTCATCCTCATGGATGCTGGCGAGGCTGCAACATGGATCGGAAGATCGCGCGAGGGACTCGACAAACGGAACGCTGCGGTGGACCGCCTCCAGGCGCTGGCGAACACCGATCCCCAGCGCGAAGAACTTCGCTTCACGCTGGGCTGGGCGAAGGGTGAGCTGGCGTCATCGCTCGAAGCATACGGCCGTCACGAGGATGCAGCGCGTCATCTTGAAGAGGCGCAGAAACTGCTCCGTGGAGTCTCAGGAGCCGAATCGCCGCGCCTTAACAGCACGCACTTCATCCTGGCCACGAACGACATGAGGCTCGGGCGGACCCGCATGGCCGCCGCTTCCGCCGCGACTACGTCAGAGCGGCGCGAGTCGCTGTGGCGGGAAGCCCGTACCCTGCTTCGTCGTTCAGAGCAGGTCTTCACAGCAGCGCAAAGCGATGCGGTGCTGTCGGCCGAAGCGAGCGATCACCTGCACTCGGCGCAGCTGGCGCTTCGCTCGTGCGACGACGCGTTGCGCGATCTGGATCACGAGAGACGGCAGGCGGCCGAAGTTCCAGCGCCCGCCTCGGGCGGTAAAGATCGCCGCTACACGATCAGTTCGCTCTAGCGCTTGCCGCCCTCGGCGTTGGGTGTGATCTCCTCGACAGGCGCACCGTAGAGCATTTCGACGCCTTCCATGTCGGGCAGGCTGTGCGCGATGCCTTTGTGGCAATCGATGCAGGTGTAGTCCTTGCCGGCCAGCGCGGTCGAATGGACATAGACCGCGCGATCGCTCTGACGCGTCCAATCCATGAACTGGTAGTTGTGACAGTTGCGGCATTCGAGCGAATCGTTCGCCTTGAGCCGTGCCCATTCGTGCTCGGCGAGCTCCCGCCGGTTGTCGAGGAACTTTTCCCGCGTGTTGATCGTGCCGAAAATCTTGCCCCAGACTTCCTTCGAGGCTTGCATCTTGCGCGCAATCTTATCGGACCAGTCGTGCGGCACGTGACAATCCGGGCACGTCGCGCGAACACCGGAGCGGTTGCTGTAGTGGATCGTGTGCTTGAGGTCGGCGAACACGTTCTCCCGCATCTCGTGGCAGCTCGTGCAGAACTCCTCGGTGTTCGTTGCCTCGAGTGCGGTGTTGAATCCACCCCAGAAGATGATGCCGCCGATGAAGCCGCCGATCGTGAGGAAACCGAGGCTGAAGTAGCGGCTCGGCGAGCGAACTACTTGCCACCAGCGGACCGCGAATTCCTTCAGGCGCTTCATTGCTCTTTCTTTTCCCCGGCCGTCACCTTGCGCTCCCGGTCGAGGATCTGATCGACATCGAGGAAGCTGTTGCCGACCGGCGGAATGGCATCCGTCTGCGGCACATGGCACTGGGTGCAGAAGTAGCGCCGGGGCGAAATCTCGGCGAGGAAATCGTACTCGCGGTCCATGAAGTGGGTCGCGCTGACCATCGGTGCGCCGAACTCCGCGTTGCGGACGCGACCATGGCAGTACATGCACATGTTCACGTTGCGGGTGATCTCGTACTTGTCGATCGCGTGCGGGATCGTGGGCGGCTGGCTCGTGTAAGCGCGTCCACGCTTGATGTCGAAGTTCTCGACATCAGCGATCTTCGGTGCCTTGGCCTCTTCGTTGAGCGGCGCGGGGCCGCGCAATCCGGTTCCGAGCTCATCCGCGAACAGCGCTGCAGTTGCCAGCACGCCGGTGAAGACAATGCCGAACAGGTGAGTGGCTCTCATCACTGCGCTCCAGTGGTCATCAGACCGCTCCGAGGGGCACGATCTTCACCGCGCATTTCTTGAAATCGGTCTGCTTCGAGATCGGATCGGTCGCATCCAGCGTCACCTTGTTGATGAGCTGCGACGCATCGAACCACGGCACGAACACGACGCCTCGCGGTGGCTTGTTGCGACCACGCGTTTCGACCCTCGAACGGATCTCGCCGCGTCGCGAGACGACCCGGACTTCGACGCCGCGGCGAATCTTCATCGCCTCCGCGTCGTCCGGGTGCATGAAAACGAGTGCATTCGGGAACGCGCGGTACAACTCCGGCACACGACCCGTCATCGAGCCTGAATGCCAGTGCTCCAGGACACGTCCGGTGACGAGCCAGTAGTTGTACTCGCCGTCCGGCGACTCGGGGGGTGGCTCATAGGGCAGCGCGAAGATATTCGCGCGTCCGTCCTTGTTGCCGTAGAACTCGAAATCAGCGCCCTTCTTCACGTAGGGATCCGTGCCCTCCTTGTAGCGCCACAGCGTTTCCTTGCCGTCAACCACGGGCCAGCGCAACCCGGTCACCTGGTGATACGTATCGAAGGGCGCGAGATCGTGGCCGTGTCCCCGGCCGAACTCGGCGTATTCCTCGAAGAGACCCTTCTGCACATAGAAGCCGAAGTGCTTCGATTCCTGGTTGTTGTATTCACGATGGGTCTCGCTCAGGGGATAGCGATTTGCGTGGCCATTCGCGAACAGGACCTCGAACAGCGTCTTGCCGCGATACGATGGATTCGCCGCGAGCGTTTCAGCAGTCCACACCTCGTCGGTCTTGAACCGCTTCGAGAACTCCATCAGCTGCCACAGATCCGAACGGGACTGGCCCGGTGCATCGACGAGCTGATGCCAGAACTGCGTGCGACGTTCGGCATTGCCGTACGCCCCTTCTTTCTCGACCCACATCGCTGCCGGAAGAACCAGGTCCGCCGCCTGCGCGGTCACGGTCGGATACACCTCCGACACCACGATGAAGTTGCGCGGGTCGCGATAACCCGGCAGTCCTTCCTCATTCATGTTGGCCGCGGCCTGCATGTTGTTGTTGACCTGGACCCAGTACGCGTTGAGTTTCCCGTCCTTCAACATGCGGTTCTGTTCGACCGCGTGGTAGCCCGGCTTCGGATTGATCGTACCCGCGGGCAGCTTCCATATTTCCTCTGCATGCTTGCGGTGATCGGGGTTCGTGACCGCCATGTCGGCTGGCAATCGATGCGCGAAGGTGCCGACCTCGCGCGCCGTGCCGCAGGCCGAAGGCTGACCCGTCAGCGAGAATGGACTGTTGCCCGGCGTCGCGATCTTCCCGGTGAGCAGGTGCAGGTTGTAGACCATGTGATTGGCCCACACGCCGCGCGTGTGCTGGTTGAATCCCATCGTCCAGAACGAAGTCACTCGGACTTTCGGATCGGCGTAGAGATCGGCCAGTTGCTTGAG
Source organism: Povalibacter uvarum (assembly GCF_014202975.1). GTDB lineage: Bacteria > Pseudomonadota > Gammaproteobacteria > Steroidobacterales > Steroidobacteraceae > Steroidobacter > Steroidobacter uvarum. The sequence continues at coordinate 657,462 of NZ_JACHHZ010000003.1, read as the reverse complement.
CCAGCTTTCAGGACATCCGGACAGCTTCGCCGCATGCTCCAGCGTGTAGGGCTTCACGAACGCGGCAAATTCCTCGTACGTCATCGGCTCGGAATCGCCCGGCTTGGTCGCGTTTTTCGCCTTCTTCTCGAGCTCATGATCCGGACGCAGCCCGTAGCCGATGTCGGTCGCACCGCGCTTGAAGTTCACGTGCTTGCTGACGAAGTCCTTGTTCACCTTGCCCGTCTGGATGATGTGGTTCGCGATGTAATTCATGATCGCGAGGTCCGACTGCGGCTTCATCACGAGCGGAATGTCGGCGAGATCGAACGAGCGATGCTCGAACGTCGAGAGCACCGCCACCTTCACGTGCGGCGCTGACAGGCGGCGATCGGCAACGCGCGACCACAGGATCGGATGCATCTCCGCCATGTTCGAGCCCCAGAGCACGAAGGCATCGGCGGCTTCGAAATCGTCGTAGCAGCCCATCGGCTCATCCATGCCGAACGTGCGCATGAATGCGTAAGCGGCCGATGCCATGCAGTGACGCGCATTGGGATCGACGTTGTTGCTGCGGAATCCGCCTTTGAACAGCTTGTTCGCCGCGTAGCCTTCCCAGATCGTCCACTGACCGGAACCGAACATGCCGACGCCTTCCGGTCCTCGCGCTTGCAGCGCCGCTTTGAACTTCTCGGCCATGATGTCGAACGCCTGGTCCCACGTCACAGGCACGAACTCGCCGTTCTTGTCGAACTTCCCGTCCGTCATGCGCAGCAGCGGCTGCGTCAGACGGTCCGTGCCGTACATGATCTTCGACAGGAAATAGCCCTTGATGCAGTTCAGGCCGCGATTGACCTCGGCGTTCGCATCGGCGTGCGTGGCGACGACCCGGTTGTCCTTGACGGCCACGCGCACGCCGCAGCCGGTTCCGCAGAACCGGCACGGCGCCTTCGACCACTTCATTCGCGTGAACTGCGACTCGGTGATGATGTTCGATGCCTGCGCGGGATTCGCGGAAGCCGCGGCAATCGCCGACGCGGCAGCACTGCGGCGAAGGAACTGGCGACGATTCATGGCTGCCACTCCTCGTCGAGTGCCGACGCCTGTTCGGTCAGATGCGCAACGATGGAAACGGTCAGCACACCTGGCAGCCGGGAGAGTGTCTCTGTTGCATCAGCCAGCGCTCGCTCATTGCCTGCTTCGAGCACGACCGCGAACTTGCCCGGATGCGCTGTGCTGTGCAGTTCCGCGCCCGGAAGCTGCTCAACTGTCTCGCGGACTGCATCGATCCGGTCGGGCAACACCTGCAGCAACAGGCTGGCGATGTGGACGATCTCCTGCGCGCGCGCTGCCTGCCCGGGCTCATCGCCCAGGCGAAAGAGATCACGACGTGACAACGGGGAATGCATGGAATCGACCTCGCGTGCGTCAAGGAGGGCCGGGCGGACCGGCGATGAGCTGATACATCCAGACACTGAAGCCGAAGCCGGCAACGATGATCACGGCCAGGATGGGTGCGAGCACGAGCGCGAGAAAGGTGAAGACGATCAGTTCGCGCTTTTTTTCTGTTTGCATCGCGCCTCCCGTGGACCGCGGACAACCTGATTTCTATTCGCTCACGCGGGGCGTGTGAATCACGGGTTTCCACAGCCCGTCAGGGTGGCTTCCCGGGCGCGGATGTGCTCGACGCCCGTCCGTATCTCACTGATACGGCGGGGATTCAGTCCCCGGCCTGCGGGTCCTCCTCCCGCGCCAGGGATGGGCTCGCCGGCACATCGCCGCGGCTCACCGGCATCGCGCAGATCGGTGTAACCCTGCGCGGGTCTGCCGTGTCTTAACGCTAACCCCGCAATAACGCGGACGTCGCAGAGAAGATACCCAAGGAGACCGTCATGTTTGCCTTCACCGAAATCAGCCGCAAAGCCCAGAGCGCCATCTGCATGTTCCTGTCGGCTGTCATCGTCAGCGCCAGCCTGTCCCTCGGTGCCTTTGCCGCCGAGCACGCGGCTCGGGACGGTTACTCGGTGACGGTGACTCAGATCCAGTAACCCGCTCGCCCCCTGCCGGCGTAGCCAATGAACGGCGCGCCGGCAGGCATTGGCGGGAAGCCGCAATCCTTCCCCCACCCCCTCCTCCGTCATTCCCGCGCACGCGGGAATCCATCCGAACTGATGCGTGGACTCCCGCTTTCGCGGGAGTGACGCAACTGCCTCGTCGTTCCCGCTTTCGCGGGAGTGACGCAACTGCCTCGTCATTCCCGCTTTCGCGGGTGACGGAACTCCCTCGTCATTCCCGCGCACGCGGGAATCCATCCGAATCTGATGCATGGACTCCCGCTTTCGTGGGAGTGACGGATTCGTTCTTACGCTCACCGGCACTCTGCCGTCACTCGCCGGTATTCGCGGAATCGCTGTAACCCTGGCTCCTCCTCCCGTGTCCTAACACCAACACCGCAACAATGCGGATCGAACTGAAGAGACCCAAAGGAGAATCGCCATGTTTGCCCTCACCGTCGTCAACAACAAAGTCCAGAACGCTGTCTGCATGGTCCTGGCCGCTGTCATCGTCAGCGTGAGCTTGTCGCTCGGTGCCTTTGCCGCCGAGCATGCCGCTCACGACGGTTACTCGGTGACGGTGACTCAGATTCAGTAATTCCCCGCCCCCTGCCGGCGTGGCCCATGAGAGGCGCGCCGGCAGGCTTTGGCCCACGAGGCCAAGCCCCTGCTTGATCGCACTGTTCCTGTTGTGGGTCCGGCTTTAGCCGGACGTTATCGCGAAGCGATCCGGCGCACGCGTGCGCCATCCACTTCCGAAAGATGCCTTCGGCATGACGTCCGGCTGAAGCCGGACCCACAACAAGAAGCAAGTTCCGCCGCTCAGCCGCCTTGCACTCTGTCTTCCGCGGGCGCACGACACCGACGATGGTTAGTGGTTGCGCACCCGGCCTGCCTATAGATTTCTCGTCATCAATCAATCGCTCGATGAGGAGAAGGCAATGTTCGTTTCGAAGGGTTCCAGCCGGACTGTACAGCGCGCAGTCTGTCTGCTGCTGTCGGTCGTAATCGTCGCTGGGAGCTTCAGTGCCTGGGCATACGGCGCCGAGCGCGACAGTCACCCCGGCTATTCCATAACGATCACGCAGCTGCAATAGCGTCACCAGACTTCGCAGCGCTCCTGCGGCGGGCGGACCATCGGCGAGCTGGCCTTGCACGAGAACGCCCGCTGGAATTCCGGCAGATTCGACAGCGGCCCGATCACGCGGTACTTGCCGATCGGGTGAGGATCGCCCTGCACCATCGTTCGCGCGAATTCCGGACGAACCGCATCGCCGCGAAACTGTCCCCACGCGATGAAGAACTGCTGATCCTGCGTGAAGCCATCGACGCTTGCCGGTGCGGGCTTGCCGCGCTGTGAAATCTTGAAGGCCCTGTAAGCGATCTTCGCGCCGGCCAGGTCGCCGATGCTCTCGCCCAGCACGAGCTGGCCGTTGTGATGAAGGCCAGGCTCGACGAAATAGTTGTCGAACTGCTTCACGACGCAGGCCCCGCGGGCTTCGAACTTCTTTAGATCCTCGGCCGTCCACCAGTTCCTGAGGCGGCCCTGCGCGTCGTACTGCGAGCCCTGATCGTCGAAGCCGTGGCTGATCTCGTGGCCGATCACGACACCGATCGCGCCGTAGTTGACCGCATCGATCGCATCGACGCTGAACGCTGGCGGCTGAAGGATGCCGGCCGGGAAGACGATCTCGTTCAGCGGCGGGTTGTAATACGCATCCGATGTCGGCGGCGACATGTACCAGCGACCCCGGTCGACAGGCTTGTTGATCTGGGTCAGATCGTCCTTGACGTTGAAGGCACGCGCCGCGACGGTCGAACCCCAGAACGCATCGCGTTTGACGGGCACGGTGCTGTAGTCCTTCCACTTGTCCGGATAGCCGAGCTTCGGATTGAAGGTGGACAGCTTCTCGAGCGCCTTCTGTTTCGTCGGCGCGCTCATCCAGTCGAGCTCCTCGATCGTTTCCTTCATCGCGAGCCGCAGGTTCTTCACGAGCTCCTGCATGCGCGCCTTCGCCTCGGGTGGGAAATATTTCTCGACGTAGATCTTGCCGAGCGCCTCGCCGAGCTGCTCGTCCGTCGATTCGACGCAGCGCTTCCAGCGCGGCTTCATTTCCTTGGCGCCGCGCAGATAGGCACTGTGGAATCCGAAGTGCTCTTCGACGAACGGCTTCGACAACGAAGGTGCCGCGGAGTCGAGGACGTGGAACGTCAGGTACGCCTTCCAGTCATCGGGAGAAGCCGCGCCCAGCTGGCGATCGACCTCCTCCATGAACTTCGGCTCGGCAACGTTCACGTCACCGGTGGTGAGTCCGGACGCCGTGTAGTACGCATTCCAATCGAAACGGGGTGTGAGCCTCTGCAACTGCGCGATCGACATTTTGTGGTCGGTCGCCTGCGGGTCACGCAGCGCCACGTTGTCCAGCGACTGCCGTGCCAGCTCCGTCTCCATCCTGACGACAGCTTTCGTGGCCGCCTGTGCTTCTGCCTTCGTTGAACCCGCGAGCTCGAAGAGCCTGGCGACGTAGGCCTGGTACTTCTCCCGTGCCTGGATGAAACGTTCGTCCGGCTTCACGTAGTAATCGCGATCGGGCATGCCGAGTCCGGATGCGATGACCTGTGCAATGACGAACGACGGATCGTGGTTGTCCGGACTCGAGTAGAACGCGAAGGGCGCGGAGATCGCCATGCCGTTGAGCCGCACGATCATCTTCTGCACGTCCTGCGGCGACTTCATCTGCCGGATGTCAGTCAGCAGCGGCCGCAGCGGTTCGACGCCCAACCGATCGATCTGCGTCTCGTTCATGCAACCCGCATAGAAATCGCCGGTGAGCTGTTCGATGCTGCCGCGCGGCGCTTTGGTCAACGCCGTTGCTTCGAGGATGGTTCGCAGCCGATCCTTCGATGACTCACCGGCCTGCCAGCGACGGCTCCAGCGCGACATCGAAGCGGGAATCGGATTTTCTTCGCGCCACTTGCCGTTCGCGTACTGGAAGAAATCGTTGCAGGGATCGGCCGTGCGATCGATGTCCCCGAGTTGTACACCCTGCCGGCCTGAGTCCTGCGCGAAGGCAGGAACGCCAAAGACTGACAACGCGCAGATCACCACGATTCGAGCCGATCGCACCATGACGGTCCCCCAGGAAAATCGAAGCCCGGACTATAGTCCGCCCGCCACCGAACGGCGATCCTGCCGGCGCAGGCGGGCAACCGCTCGTCGCGCTCAGCCGCTCTGTCTCGCTGCATCCGTTACGAACGCACGGACCGCCGGATCGTCGGGGAACAACGGGATCCCGCAGCATCGGTAGGCATCGACCCAATCGCGGAGCGCTCGCGCGCTCCCGAACGCAAGATGAGCGTCCACCGAGGATGACAGCGCCTGTGCGACAAACTGCGCTTGGTGCAGCGCCCAGAACTCGAATGACCGCGCCTGTCGCATGAGCATCGTGCGGACGAAATCGCTCATATATATGAGACGGGACTCGTCCCCATCCGATGCCGCGCGAACCCGGTCTTCCGCCGGCTGCCACTGGAACGCGTCGAACCATTCCGTGTGGCCGCCCGCCTCGGCCGGCACCCAGGATGGACAGTCGTACCGATGCCCCGCCAGTTCGTTCTTGATTGCCGCTTCCAGCACTCTCGCCTCCGGACACGTATCGAGCCTCACGAGCAGCGACCGGCCGAGATCGAATTGTTCGAAGTAGCGGCGACTGAACGTGAAGGCGCGATGCAAGGGATGGCAGGAAAAGCCGACTTTGAACGCTGAACCGTCTGCGAGCGCGAGCAGATAGACGAACCAGCCACCTTCCGCCGAGGCGGCAGTGAAGGGCGTCGTGAGTTGGGCGGAATGTCGCGGCACTGATGTTATATACAGTATCGCGCGGCTATGGTGAATCGGCGATTCCCCGGCGCCCTGCGACGCGGTCAATCGTGAGAAGATCCGCGGCCTCACAAATTTCGCGATCCTCGATTTCAACCTGTCGTCCCGTTCCGGCGTCCAAAGAACGTCAGGAACCGTCATTGGATTCAAGAAGCAGATTCGATGGAACAGCAGACCGAGACGTACGCGGAACGACCCGGCGACTTCAGAAAATGGATCGCAGCGATCACGATCGCTGCTGCCTTCCCCGCCACCGCCGTCGAAATCGACGGCCAGATCGATCCACAGGAATGGCAGGGCGCACAGCAATTCACCGACTTCCGCAAAGTGCAGCCGCTCAACGGCGAGCCGGCTTCCGTGCCCACTCAGGTCTGGGTCCTCGCCACCGCGGATGGCCTGGCAGTTGCTTTCCGGAACGTGCAGCCCCCCTCGGTACCCCGCACTCAGCAACGCGTGCAACGCGACTTCGATGAGCAGGTGGACCGCGTCAATGTCATGGTCGATTTCGACGGCGACCATCGCACCGGCTACGCCTTCACGGTCAGTTCGACGGGCGGCATCTACGACGCGATCATCACGAACGAAACCGAATTCAACGAGGACTGGGACGGCAACTGGCGTCACGAAGTCGGCGAGGACGAGGCTGGCTGGACGGTCGAAGTGCTCATTCCCTGGCACATCGCGCCGATGCGCGAGACCACGAGTGAAACGCGCACGCTCAGGATTTATCTCGATCGCGTCGTCGGCGTCACCGGCGAGCGCGCCGCCTGGCCGTCGGCGAGTTTCGAACGGCCGCGCTTCCTTTCCGACTTCGCCCCGATCGAAGTAACCAGCTACAGCCAGTCGCTGCTTGCTCTCACGCCCTACGTTTCCGGGCTGTACGACAACGTCGAATACCACACCGAGGGCGACGCCGGCATCGATGTGTTCTGGAAGCCGAACGGCCAGATGCAGCTGACCGGCACCCTCAATCCCGATTTCGGCCAGGTGGAAAGCGACGACCTCGTCGTGAACTTCGACGCGACTGAAACCTTCATCAGCGACAAGCGGCCCTTCTTCACCGAGAATCAGGGCATCTTCGAATTCACGACGCCTTCCGACTTCAGCCAGCTGCTCTACACGCGCCGCGTCGGTGGCCCGGCCGACGACGGCGTCGGCTCCGGCGACATCATTGCCGCTCTCAAGTTGAACGGCAGCATCGGCGCGACCAAGTACGGCATCTTCGGAGCTGACGAAGCAGACTCCGTGGGCCGGACGTTCAGCGCCGTGCGCCTGGTTCGTGACTTCTCGACGCAGAACCTGGGGATGATGCTCACGCGCGTCGAACGCCCCTACTACGATCGCATCGCCACCGTGGCGGGTATCGATCACAACTGGCGACCGACCTCACGCTGGAATGTGCGCACGCGCCTGATCGGCAGCGACATCGATGACGACGGCCAGAGCGTTCGCGACGGAGGCGCAACGATCTGGGCCGACTACGAGATGGACCACGGCTGGCGCCAGCAATGGATCGGCATGCACTTCGGCGACGAATTGCAGATCAACGATGCCGGCTATCTCCAGCGCAACAGCACGAACTATGTGCACTGGCAGGTGCAGCGACGGTTCGCCGATCTGCCCGAGGAATCACGGTACGCTTCCAAGGATTGGCGCTGGCGCGTCAGCACCAGCCGCAACAACCATGGGGACCTGCTTCGAGACCAGTTCCGCATGAGTCGCGAGAGTCGGCTGCGCGACGGCAGCTACGAGTACGCTCAGATCAACATCAACAGTGCGGGCGCGGATGATCTGCTCACTCGCGGCAACGGCAATATCAACCTGCCGCCCAACTTCAACTCGTTCTTCGAGTACGAAAGGCCGCGCAAAGGCAGCTGGGGATTTGCCGTCGAAGCCGAGGTGTACAGCGGCGGGCTCGAGGGCAACGACGAGATCGGCTACAGCCTGATGCTCGAACCCACCTACTTCATCAGCGACGCGTTCAACGTCTATGTCGGTGTGTTCGGCAGCCGCACGCCCGACTGGCTGGTCTGGCAGGAGGACAACCTGATCGGCAGCTTCGACGGTCGCGAGGTCGACTTCAACGCAGGCTTCAACTGGATCATCAGCCCTCGCCAGGAACTGCGGCTCAAGCTGCAAGCCATCGGCATCAATGCGCCGCTGAACCGGGCCTACCGCGTCGACTCCTCGGGCGATGCCATCGAAACCGACGAACCCGTCGACGACTTCACCGTGAGCAACCTGGGATTCCAGATCCGCTATCGCTACGAACTTGCTCCGCTGTCGTACCTGTACATCGTGTACGGTCGCGGCGGCTACGCGCAGGAGTCCGTTGCCGACGACTCGGGGCGACCGTTGCGCGACAGCTTCAGCCTGCGCGACGACGAGCAACTGCTGGTCAAGCTGAACTACCGCTTCGAGTGGTAAGCCTGCGCGTCCAACATCCGCAGCAATTGTTCAAGCGCTGAAGACCCGACTTGAGAGAGCCTGCACCTCGTGTTTCAAACCGCGAGGAGCGCTCCCATGGGAATCCTGTTGTCCGTCACCGCTGCAGCCGCCGTGCTGACAGCCGCCACTGCGTCAGCGCAGCCCGAGAAACCCACGATCCTCCTCGTGCATGGTGCGTTTGCCGATGCGTCCAGCTGGAACGGTGTGATCCCCATCCTCGAGAAGGACGGGTATCGCGTCGTGGCTGTCGCGAATCCATTGCGCAGCGTGAAGAACGATGCGCAATACGTGGCCGACATCGCGAAGTCGATCGGATCGCCAGTCGTTCTCGTGGGCCACTCGTACGGCGGAGCGGTGATCTCCGAAGTGAAGGCGCCGAATGTCGCGGCCCTCGTCTACGTCGCCGCGTTTGCTCCGGACGTCGGCGAAACGGCGAGCGCACTCTCACAGAAGTTTCCGGGCAGCACGCTCGGCCCGGCGCTCGCCAAACCGGTGGCGCTTTCGGGCGGCGGCAACGATCTCTACATCCAGCGCGAGAAATTCCACGACCAGTTCGCAGCCGATGTCCCTGCGGCGGATGCCGCCGTGATGGGTGCCGGACAGCGACCGATCACCGAAGCCGCACTGAACGAAGCCGCCCGCGAGGCAATCTGGAAATCGATTCCCTCCTGGTTCATCTACGGCGACCAGGACAGGAACATCCCGCCGCAGGCGCTGCAGTTCATGGCCGAGCGGGCAAAGTCGAAGCAGACCGAAGCTGTCCGTGGTGCATCGCATGTGGTGATGACTTCCCATCCCGACGCGGTCGCGAAGATGATCGAGCGTGCCGCGACGGCGCCAAAAGCAAAGCAGCGGGAGTGAGGCTGCCATGACAGAAACGGTCGACAGTCTTCGCCGCCATTTCCTGACGATAGCGACGGGCGCACTCGGTGCGCTCGCGCTCGACGAGGTTCCTTTGATCCCCCCGGCATCCGCAAGCCCGAGCACGACCACGTTCGGCCCGCTCAGGCAGATCGACGCCGGCGACCTGAGCATCGGCTACGTCGACCTCGGAGCGAGTAACGCGCCGGCAGTTGTCTTGCTGCATGGCTGGCCTTACGACATTCACAGCTTCGCCGACGTCGCCCCTGCCCTGGCCGCGAAGGGATATCGAGTCGTCGTCCCGTACCTGCGCGGCTATGGCCCGACGCGCTTTCTCTCGCCCGACACTCCACGCAATGCACAGCAGTCCGCGCTTGCCCTCGACGTCATCGCTTTGATGGATGCGCTGCGCATCAGGAAGGCGATCGTTGCGGGCTTCGACTGGGGCGCACGAACGGCGAACATCGTCGCAGCCCTGTGGCCCGAGCGATGCAAGGCAATGGTATCGGTCAGCGGCTACCTGATCGGCAGCCGCGAAGCCAATGAACGACCGCTGCCGCCGAAGGCCGAGCTGGCCTGGTGGTACCAGTTCTACTTTGCAACGGAACGAGGCCGCGCGGGCTATGCAGCCTATCGACGCGACTTCGCGAAGCTCATCTGGCAGACCGCATCGCCGCGATGGAATTTCGACGACGGCACTTTCGATCGCTCCGCCGCGGCATTCGACAACCCGGATCACGTCGACATCGTGATTCACAACTATCGCTGGCGGATCAGTCTGGCAGCCGGCGACCCGAAGCTGGATGCGCTCGAGAAACAGCTTGCCGCCGGCCCGCTGATTTCGGTCCCGACCATCACGATGGAAGGCGACGCCAACGGAGCGCCTCATCCCGACAGTGCCGCATACGCACGGAAGTTCACCGGCCCTTATGGGCACCGTCTGATCGAAAACGGTGTCGGTCACAACCTGCCGCAGGAATCGCCGCAGGCCTTCGTCGATGCGATCGTCGCCGTCGATCGCTACTCATGAATCCACTGCAGGAGGTCCCATGAGCCCGGACACCGATGCCAGCACGCAACTCAAGGTTTACACCACCGAGGACGGACGCACGATCATCGAGCAGTCGAGCAGCGCTGCGATCGTGCTTTCCGCGGACCAGATCCTCACGGTCATCAACGAGCTCCGGGTGTGCTATGACTACTGCGCGGCATGGAAGGAGCCGCGGCAGCAATAGTCCCGACACGAGATCCAACAGTGAACCAGCCGATCAACATCCTCCTGCAGACGACCATCGAACGCACCGACAACGACTGGCATATCGGTCGCTTCTCGATGCTGCAGGAGTACCTGGCTTCGTTGCGGGACGTCGATGGCCATCCCCTGTTCCGCGTCACCGCGCGTGATCGAGACTCGGTCGATGCGCCCGATCCGGTTCTTTCGACACTCGACCAATCCATCTACGACGAACTGTGGCTGTTCGCGGTCGACGTTGGCAACGGCCTCAGCGACGAAGATCGAGCCGGCATCCTGAGGTTCCGGGCACGCGGCGGCGGCATCCTGCTGACCCGGGATCACATGGATCTCGGTTGCTCTGTCTGCACGCTCGGCCCCTTGGGCGCGGCGCATGTATTCCACACTCACAACATCGATGCGGACCCGCCTCCCCCGGATGATCTCGGAACTCCGCAGATCCTGTGGCCGAACTTTCACTCGGGTGCGAATGGCGGAGTGCAGCGCGTGGATGCGCAGTTGCCGGCGCATCCCGTCATGCTCGACGCGGATTCCGAGAACGGCACAGTGATGTACCTCCCCTCGCATCCTCACGAAGGTGCCGTGCTCGCTCCAACGTCAGGCTCCGCGGCTCGGGTCATTGCAACTGGCACGAGTCTCGCGAGCGGGCAACGGTTCAATATCGCCGTCGCTTTCGAACGCTCCGACAGCGATGGTCCAGCAATCGCGCAGTCCACGTTCCATCACTTCGCCGACTACAACTGGGACCCGCACCGGGGAAGCCCGGACTTTGTCAGCGAAGCGCCGGTTTACGCACTTCCGGGCGACTCGAAGGCCATGGCGTCGGTGCATCGCTACGTGCGAAACGCCGCGCTTTGGCTCGCCGGACGCGACACGTAGCGGTCGACTACTCCTCGAACGGCGCCTTCAGCAACAGATCCACCGTCGACGGCCGCTGATAGCCCGCAACGAATCGGTCACCGAAGTCCCGGGCGAAGTTGTCGTATGTCGTCGCCGGTCGTGACTCGACGATGCGGCACACCGCGCGGGTGAATCGCTGCTTCATGTCGAGCCGTGGGAAGGCCTCGAGGATCGAGCCGGATTGCTCGCGAGTCAGCAGCTCATAACCCCAGCCGCCCCAATCGACGCCGATCCCGGTCGTGCAGAGCGCAACTTCTGTCTCCTTATATAAGCCGATGGACGGCGTCGAGTTGAGCGCAACGCCGTCCCAGACCAGTTGCGCCTGGCGCTCCCCCATCCCCTGCCCGAGCGCAAACGCCCGCGCCGCGTTCGCGCCTTCCACTTCGAATCGCAACGGGCCGTCGAATGCTTTCTCCAGCCCGAGATCGTGCAGAAGAGTCGCAACGGCGAGCACCTCCGGATCGTGCGCGGTGCCCTTCAACTCAGCGATCGCCACCGCGAACAGCCACGAGCGCATGGCGTGATTGAACAAGTACGGCTCGGAGTTCTTGCGCGCGTACTCGATCGCCCCGGCGACCAACGCAGTATCTGGAACGACGATTCCTGCCAGCACGCGCGTCTCGATCAAGCCGTTCACTTTGGTAGCCATCCCAGTGCCCTCACGCAGATGAAGCGATCGATGTCGCCGTGATTGCATGTTCTCGGAGTGCGGGGCGGTCTTCTTGATGAACCGCGGCGTTGCTTGGATTCTTCGAGAACGGTGCTGGTCTCGCAGTCGCGTCCAATTGTCGGCCGGATCCGCCAAGCATTGGACGTTCGCGGTTCGAATAATCGCAGCACACATTCTCAATCACTGGCTGCGTATGAACCTCGCCACTCGCCTCTCGACCACTGACGCCGCCGACCTGCCGTCGGTGCTTGCAAGCTGGTACGCCGAGCAGTCGTCTGTTCGCCGCCTGCGCGCAACCGAAGAGTCCTCGTCGATCGTCGTGCACATCTCGCTCGAGCCCACATCCGATGGCGATGACGCGCTTCCGGTCTGGTTCGCGAACAACGGCCGGTGGGCAAGCGATCTCACCGCGCTCACGCGCCGCAATGTGCAGCTGAAGCTGGTCGTCGCCGATCCGTTCGATGAGCTCGATGCCGATTCCAGCGGCGATGTGATCGCCGAGCTGAGCTGGCGCGAGCCGTGGGCCTTTACCTGATGTCGTTCCGTAGGAGGAGTTCGCCATGTCGTTCCTGAGAAGCCTTGTCCCCGCTGCCGCAATCACCTTCGGCGCACTTGCCGCCACAGTCGTGAATGCCGCTGATCCTGTCGTAACGCCGGTGATGACGAAGCCGCTGCCGGAATTTCCCGGCAAGGAAGTCCTGGTCATCACGGTCGAGTTCCCTCCCGGCGGCGCCGATCCTGTTCATCGACACGATGCGCACGGCTTCATCTACGTACTGGAAGGCTCGATCGTGATGCAGGTGAAAGGCGGCCCCGCCGTAACACTGAAGCCCGGAGAGACGTTCTACGAGGGACCGAACGACATCCACACCGTCGGCAAGAACGCGAGCAACACCGAGCCGGCGAAGTTCCTGGTGTTCCTGGTGAAGGACAGCGGCAAGCCGGTATTGATGCTGGAGTGAGAGAACGAGATCGAGTGATCCGGTGATTCTTTCACCGGATCACATCGCGCTCAGACGAGCGTGAATCCGCCATCGATGCCGAACACCTGACCCGTCACCCACTGCGCCTCACGACTCGCGAGTGCGACGATCCAGCGCGCCACATCTTCCGGCACGCCTCTGCGGCCGAGTGGAATCACGCTGCGCTCCTGCGCTCTGACAGCTTCCGCCTCCGGCTCCGTCAAACCCATGCGCTCCTGCAGGAACTCCGTCTCGACCGGCCCGGCAGCGACAGCGTTCACACGCACGCCCTGCGCTGCCAGCTCCAATGCCCAGCAACGAGTCAGTTGCTCGAGCGCCGCCTTGCTGGCGCAGTAGTCCGCGAACCCCGCGACTGCCTTGGTTGCAAGACTGCTCGACAGGTTGATGATCGACCCGCGCGACTTCACGAGATGAGGCACCGCAGCCGCTGAAAGCAACGTAGGGCCGACCACATTCACCGCGTAGACCGCATTGACGCGATCAGCCGTCGCATCCGCCAGCGAAAGCGGCGCTCCGGCACCAGCATTGTTTACCAGGACATCGATGCGCCCCCACATATCGATCGCCTTGTCGATTGTGCGTCGGGCGTCGAGCGGAGTCGCTACGTCCGCCGTCACCGATCGGATGCGGGGCTCTGAGCGAGTGATTTCGTCGAGCTTCGCTACCCTGCGTCCTGTGATCAGCACGTTCGCGCCCTCGTGCGCGAACGCCCTGGCGGCGGCCAGCCCGATGCCGGCACCACCGCCGGTAATGATCACGACCTGATTGGACTCGTTCATCACGTTCTCCCGATCAGGCCGGAGCGGTCAATCTTGCACGACGCCACGCGCGCGGGCTTTCGCCCACGAGCCTGCGGAACAGGCGCGTCAGGTGCGACTGATCGGCGAGTCCGCAGTCCAGCGCAATTTCGCTGAGAGAGGCAGCCGTCGTGAGCATGAGCCCCTGCGCGCGCTCGACTCGCCGCCGGATGACGTACTCGTGCGGCGGCACGCCGAAGCTGTTGCGAAACACGCGGCCGAAGTGCGACGGGTTCAACCGTGCAATGGCCGCGAGATCTTCGTTGCGGATCGTCGCGTCCAGGTTGGCTTCGACGTGGCTGGTCACCTTCCGAATCTGCCACGGAGCCAGGCCGCCGCTCTGCACCGACTCCTTTTTCGGCGCTTCGGCTTCGCGAATGCCCCGCAGGATTTCCGTAGCCCGCCGAAGGCTGTCCTCGGCGGTATCACGTTCATCATCGAGCGCACTGCGGACGGCTGCGCACAACTCCGTCACGACCGACTGGAGCTTGCGCACCGGGAACGCGGAATCCCCCTTCAATCCATCGACGGACAGTGCGTCGAACACGGCCCGAATCGAAGACGCGTCGACCGTCGAATCCTCTGCCGAGGTGATCTGGTCTGCTTCCGCGTCGAGAACCGGTGGAATAGCGGGGATCCGCACGAACGAGGAGGTCGAAGTGTCCATGAACTTAGCTCCAGCTTGGGGATGATCGCCGCTCAGCCACGCAGGAACGCCAGCAGATCGGCGTTCACCTGATCCTGATGAGTCGTCGTAAGGCCGTGGGGTGCCGCCGGGTAGTAGATGGCCTTTGCGCCCTTGATGAGGCGCTCAGCCTTCCTGGCGGAGTTGTTCACCGGCACGATCTGATCGTCTTCGCCGTGCAGCAGCAGCGTCGGCACGTCGATCTTCTTCAGATCCTCCGTGAAGTCGGTTTCCGAGAACGCCTTGATGCATTCGTAGGCATTCTTCAGACCGACCTGCATGCTCCACAGCCAGAACTGGTCGAGCGTACCCTGCGAGACTTTCGCGCCGTCGCGGTTCACCCCATAGAAAGGAATCGCGAATTCCTTGTAGAACTGCGACCGATCCCTGGCGACCGACGCGCGCAATCCATCGAACACTTCGATCGGAATGCCTTCCGGATTGGCAGGCGTCCTGGCCATCAGCGGCGGCACGGCGCCGATCAGCACGGCCTTCGCGGCACGCTTCGACCCATGACGAGCGAGGTAGCGCACCACTTCGCCGCCGCCGGTCGAATGACCGACCAGCGTGACGTTCTTGAGGTCGAGCGTCTCGATCACCGCCGCCAGGTCATCGGCATAACCGTTCATGTCGTTGTTCGAGGACGCCTGCTCGGAACGGCCGTGACCGCGTCGATCGTGTGCGATCACACGGAAGCCGTGCTGCACCAGAAACTGCATCTGACCGTCCCAGGCATCGGCGTTGAGCGGCCAGCCATGGGAGAAAGTAACGACGGGGCCTCGACCCCAGTCCTTGTAGTAGATCTGCGTACCGTCTTTGCTGGTAATCGTGTTCACTGTTCGGGTTCCTCTTGCGAGCACTTCGCGACGATTGGCAGTGACCGAGGAAGGATTCGCGTTCATCAAATTTCTCCATGGAGTGAGTCACCGGTTCTTCTCGATCCACGGGACGACTCTCCCATCTGATCGTCCCTGCCCCAAGTTCAGCGGTGTTAAAGCGCGCTAAGCAACGTAGCTTCGTGACCGGCGGTCATGCGTAACTCGCTGCTGCGCCGTGCCGTTGAGCCGAGGCGGAGAGACGATGGTTGCGTCCCCGCAGAAAACATCTGCGTGTCAGCATCGTCTGCGGTCAGCGATCGGACGGCACGCCTCTTATGGGAGGCAGGAGCCCGACACGATGGGGCAGGAGGTTGAAGTGGGAATCGCGCCTATTGCGGCGGAAGGACGACGAGTCGGCGACCGAAGCGCCGGGCGTCGACGGAGTACGCGCCGGGACCGAGCAGCGCCAGAGCCAATGCATCGAGAGAGAACGTGATGGCTACAGCGACACTGTCGATGTCGAACGCGAACCAGATCGCGGCGTGGTATGCGAGCGCCGCGGCCGCGACGATGGGCGTGAGATATCCCGCGAATACCGCGAGAGAAATCAGTACCGCAGCAGCATGAATCCAGCCAGGCAGTGCCTGTCGATGCCCATGGCTTTCGAGCAGCAGCGCGGCGGCAACCGAAGCGCGCAGAAGCAGCAATGCGAGCCCCGGCAGACCGGGAGGGAACATGGAGAATAGTCGTTGCACGGCGAGCAGGGTGCTACACGCCCGGAGTGTCACGTAGCCGATAGCAGGGCACCGCGACCTGCCCCTTTCGGGAGATGTCCGTCAGACCCTGATCACAGTACTGAGAGTCACACTTGCGGCGTATCCTACGAAGGAGCTCAGCGGAGAATCATGGCAACGCGGTCAACAGCATTCCGACTACTGCAATCGGCGATCGCGATTGCAGCCGCGTTGCTGGCGACATCGCACGCATCCGCGTTGCCGCCGGACCTGCACATCGCTCAACTCCATCACACCGCGTGGACCGCGAAGGACGGCGCGCCCGGCGGCATCGAATCGCTGGCGCAAACTGCCGACGGCTATCTGTGGATCGCCGGCGCGGCCGGGCTCTTCCGGTTCGACGGGGTTCGCTTCGAGCGCATCGACAGCATTCGGGGCCAGCGTCTGCCTTCAACGAATGTCCTGTCGCTCTTCGCACCCCGCGATGGCGGTCTCTGGGTTGGCTATCGATTCGGCGGCGCCAGCTTCATTCGTGACGGGAAGGTGACGAACTACGGCGAACGTGAGGGCTTGCCCGCGGGCAGTCTGACGCGATTCGCACAAGACAGCTCGGGTCTCGTGTGGGCCGATACCAGCTTCGGACTGCGCCGCTTCGACGGCTCGCTCTGGGAGGACATACGCGAGAGATTCGATCTTCCCTCCGAGTATGTGAAAGCCACAAAGGTGGCGCGCGATGGAACATTGTGGATCGTCGTGGGCCGGACAGTCCTGTTCCTGCGATCCGGAGAGTCCGCGTTCGCGCCGACGACCATTCGCACCAGCGAAGAGATGGTCGACTTCGTCGAGGCGCCCGACGGAACACTCTGGCTGACCGATGCCAGTCTCGGCATGCGTCCGGTCTACATCCCCGGAGACGGCGTCGCGGTGACCTCCCCCTTGCAACATGGGTGGATCGCGCTGCGCAATCCACAGCAAGTGTCGCTGTGGGGCAAGCTGATCGATCGCGATGGCACGCTCTGGACGGCGTCAGCGGCAGGCATCCATCGCATCAGGGATGTCGGCCAACTGCTCGGTCGTACACCGATGGCGAGCGCCCGATCCGATGACTTCTCCAGCGACGACGGTCTGACCGGCCCTTACGCGAATGCATTCCTGGAGGATCGCGAGGGCAACATCTGGATCGGCACCGCCAGCGGCATCGACCGCTTTCGCGAATCACGCCTGACCCGCGTGCCGCTTCCGCACGGCGCGAACGGCTTCGCCATCGCGCCGGGCGATGCGGGCACGATGCTGGTCGGCATCGATTTCGATGAAGGCGCATTCAAGGTCAGCGGGTCGTCGACGGTCGACACCGTGCCGGGCCCGCAATTCATCACCTCCGCCTATCGCACGGACGACGGCGTCGTGTGGTTCGGAGGTCGCGCGATGCTGTGGCATTCGAACGGATCGCAATGGACGCCTGTCACGATGCCCGTCGATCGCGACAACGCCAACTACTATCCCGTGCAGGCGATCACCAGGGACCGATCCGGAGCGATGTGGGTATCCGTGGTGCGCGGAGGCGTGCTGCGCCTGGCCGACGGAAACTGGACACGCGAGAGTGAGACCGCGCTTTCACTGGCTGCGGCACCTGATGGACGCGTCTGGCTCGGGTTCCCCGGAAGCCGCATCCAGGTAATCGACCCGGCATCGAACTCGACGCGAGATCTCTCCATTGCCGATGGACTCGATATCGGTAACGTCATGTCGATCCTGCCGCATGAGAAGGACGTGTGGGTCGGCGGTGAGCTCGGCCTCGCTCGCTTCGATGGCCAGCACTTCCATACAGTCTCTCAGCGCGATGGCACGCAGTTGCCCAGCGTGTCAGGCATCGTCACGACTACGGAAGGCGATCTGTGGTTGAGCACGAGCGCCGGTGCAATCCGAATTCCCGCCGACGACGTGCAGCGCGTGTCAGCTGATTCGAAACACGCTGTCCGAGCCGAGCTGTTCGACCACCTCGACGGACTGCCGGGAACGCCGAACGCAATCCGTCCCCTGCCCTCCATTGCGGCCGGCACCGACGGACGGTTGTGGTTCGCGACGACGAGTGGCATCGCATGGATCGATCCCCGCCACGTCGCCACCAACTCGCTCGCGCCGAACGTCGAAGTGCAATCCATCGTCGTCGACGGCAATCGTTACGAACCGGGCGCGAGCCTGCGATTGCCGATCAATCCGCGCGATGTGCAGATCAGCTACACCGCGCTGAGCCTGTCGATTCCGGAACGCGTCCGGTTTCGCTACCGACTCGGCGCCGACAAATCCTGGCAGGACGCGGGTTCGCGACGCACCGCGTTCTTCACTGATCTCGCTCCGGGCGACTACGAGTTTCGGGTGATAGCCTCCAACAACGACGGGATCTGGAACGAAGCAGGCGCTTCGGTCGCGTTCACTATTCCACCCGCCTTCCGCCAGACAACCTGGTTCTACGCGCTGTGCGCGCTGGCGGCAGCGGCGCTTCTCACCGTCTTCTACCGAGTAAGAGTGCGTCAGCTCGCCGCGCAGGTTCGCGGCCGACTGGAAGCACGGCTCGCCGAACGCGAGCGCATTGCCCGCGATCTGCACGACACCCTGTTGCAGGGTGTACAGGGATTGATCTGGCGCTTCCAGGCAGCCACCGATCGCATTCCGGCAAATGAGCCGGCACGACAGCTGATGGAGCAGTCGCTCGAGCGCGCGGACAAGCTGCTCGGAGAGAGTCGGGACAAAGTGAAAGACCTGCGGCCCGCCGCCAGCAGCGTTGCGGATTTCGCGCAGGCGCTGGCGGCCGAAGGCGAACAGTTCGCGCAACTGCACTCCGCAAAGTTCCGCGTCGGCGTGGAAGGCACGCAGCGGGATCTGCATCCTATCGTGCGCGAAGAAGGTCTCATGATTGCGCGCGAAGCGCTGGCAAATGCCTTCCGGCACGCGAGTGCGACGGATATCGAAGCTGAAGTAACGTACGGCAATGGCGCGCTGCATATCCGCATCCGCGATGACGGACGAGGCATCGGCGAAGCGATCCTCGCCGCGGGCGGGAGGCCCGGTCATTTCGGCCTGCTGGGCATGCGCGAGCGAGCGAAGAAACTGGGTGCGCATCTCGAAGTCTGGAGCAAGCCGGGCGCGGGAACAGAGATCGACTTGCGCGTACCCGCCAACGTGGCCTACCGAAAATCGCAGCCGGCGAGGCGCAGCCTGCGATCCTGGCTTGGAGCAACAACATGAACGTTCCGCGGCGATCTGAATCGATCCGCATCCTCACCGTCGACGATCATCAACTGCTGCGCGAGGGAATCGCTGCCGTGCTCGAAAGCCAGGAGGACATGACGCTCGTGGCGCAGGCGAGCAACGGGCACGAGGCCGTCGACAGCTTCCGGCGATTGCGGCCCGACGTAACTCTGATGGATCTGCGCATGCCAGACATGAGCGGCATCGAGGCGATCACCGCGATTCGCGGTGAATTCCCGGATGCGCGGATCATAGTGCTGACGACTTACGCCGGCGACGTGCAGGCGGCGGCGGCTCTGAAAGCAGGCGCGTCGGGCTACTTGCTCAAGAATCTCGTCCGCAAGGAACTGCTCGAGACGATCCGCGCCGTGCACGCAGGAAAACGCCGCGTGCTGCCGGAGATCGCGACGGGGATCGCCGAACACGTCGCCGATGACGCGCTGACCCGCCGGGAGATCGAGGTGCTGCAGCGGGTCGCCGCCGGCAAATCGAACAAGCTGATCGCGGCGGAGCTCGACATCTCCGAAGGCACGGTCAAGACGCATATGAAGAGCATCCTGCCCAAGCTCGATGCGTCCGACCGTACTCACGCCGTGATGATCGCTTTGAGGCGCGGCATCCTCGATATCTGAGTGCCCCTACGGCACCACCCGCACGATCCCGACCGCGCTGCTCGTGCCGTTACGTGCCGAGCCCCCAACGACGATGAGGCCATCGGGCCGGATCGCGATCGCTTCGGCGGCATCGTTCGCGGCGAAGAAATCGATGATGAGTCGACCGTCGGTGCCGAAGTCCGTGTCCGGCGATCCGTCGACCTCGTAACGCAAGATGGCGAAATCGAGCACTGTCTGCCCGGACGTGTACGCGGACCCTGTCACGACAATTCGTCCGTCGGACTGAACCGCCACCGCTTGCGCAACATCACTCTGACCGATGAAGTCCGCCGTCACGAGGCCATCCGCATCGAAGCTCACGTCGCGGCTGCCGTTCGTATTCAGTCGCGCCAGGAGGAAATCCGCGGCTGCGGGCGAGAGATGTCCTGTGATCAGCAACCTTCCATCCGGCTGCAATGTGACGCTGGTTGCCTCATCCCAGCCCCCTGTCCCCGTGAAATCGATGCGTGTCGTTCCCCCGGTACCGAAGCTCGTGTCGATTGCGCCAGTCGCAAGGAATCGCGCGACACCCACATCGGGCGATGTCGTACCGTCGGGCGCGGAACGTCCCGCTACAACGATCGCACCATCCGCTTGCAGCGCCGCTCCGTAGCCGAAATCGGTCCCCGCGAGGCTCACCGTGCTCCGGCCGTTCGTGCCAAACGTCATGTCGATCGCACCGGTGCTCGTCAACCGCACGACGGCGAACTCATGCCGCGCTCCGATGTTTGCGTGCCCTGCGACCACAAGCTGTCCATCCGGCTGCAGCAGTACCTTGTATGCACGATCGGTGCTGCCCGCGAAATCGATGTACGTCTCCGCGCTGGTGCCAAACGTCGTATCGCGCGTTCCGTCGGCGTTGAAACGCACGACACCGAAGTCATAGTTGAAGAGACCGGCGCTGGTCCTGCCGTTCTGCGCGAAGCCGGCCACGACGATGCGGCCATCCGGCTGCACGACGAGGGAGTTCAATTCGTCCCCGCCGCCGCTGCTGAAGTCGACGGGCACTTCACCGCCCGAACCGAAGGCACTGTCGCGACTACCGTCCGTGTTGTAGCGCGCGAGCGCACGGTTGCTCAGGGCGAGAATCCGTCCGTCGGGCTGCAGGACCATCGCCACCGCGCCACCGCTCAGACCCGTCACGACCTTGCCATTCGAACCGAAGGTGAGATCGAGCGATCCGGTGGCCTGTGGCGTCGTGCAGGAAACCGCGACGTCCTTGATATTCGCTCCCTGCAAGGTGCCCGACGCGTTCGTCACGCTGCAGACCTGGATCGGATTCGTCGGCTGCGTCTTCACGCGAACCTCGTAGTCCATACCGGTCGCATAGTTGTAATCGAAGATGAATGTGTTGCCGGATGCTTCGACATCGATGCCGGTGCGCACATCTTCGAGCACGAGCCCGCTGCCGCTGAGACCCGAGATCACACCGCCCACACTGTACGTCTCGGGCGGAGGTGTTTCATCGTCGAGTATCGTGATGATCGCCGTGTCCGGTGTGCCAACGTTCGCGCAGTTGTTTACTGCTTCAAGTTCGATCTCGATCGTGTTCGCGCCCGAGAAAGTGTCGTCGTTGACGATCGGAATCGTGACCGCGCGTGGCGTCGTGTCGCCGTCCCCGAAGACGACGAAGTGGGAAACAGGTGTGTAGTGACCACCGGGAACCGCGGTGCCCCCTGTTGTCGTCGCCACTCTCGCTACAACCTTGCCCTTGCTTCCGCCCGTGCGCGTCACAAGGATGTCGTTGCTGTTGTTGCGGAACTCAGGCAACCCATAAGCCGCGGCATTGAACTGCAGCGTTCCGGATTCTTCATCGGCATCGGCGCCGCAGTCCGGCTCGTCCTGGAAGAGTGCGCCGGCGAGCACCTTCGGTTTGGGCAGCGCCTGCAGACCCTCTGCTTCCCATTCGAGCCCTGTCGAGTCGGCGGGATCGCGCAAGCGAGCGGAAACGAACGATTCCCGGCCGCGACGATTGTGGGCGAACGCGATCGCGTTCGCTTCGATGTAGAACGACGTTCCGATCGGCAGCCGCGACAGGTCGATCTCGACATTCACGGGCTCCTTGAGCGTCACCTTCGCATCCGTGCTGGCGGCCGCGCCGGAGGCAACCGTGAACTCGAAATGATCCGCCTTGAATACCGGAATGATGTCGTAAAGCTCGAGGACCTCCTGCGCGGGGCCGGGCAACGAGCCATCCATGTATTCGTGGCGATAGACGACGTCCGTCTGGACTTCGGCGCGCCAGTTTTCCTGCCAGCCCCAGAGACGCAGCGCGCCCTGGTGAGCTTCGAGCACCTCGAAGTCGTCGGGCACTTCGATGCCGGGATCGGGATTGAGACCGGGCCCTGCGTTGATCACCACGGCCGCGATGGTGATTTCCACTTCGCCGAAGACTTCGTCTTTGCAGACGTCCGCCGGCCCGGTGCCCGGCGCCCAGGGGCACTCGGAAAAAACCGGCATCGAACCGTTGTTGTCGATGGCCTCGATCAGCGCCTGTGTGATCTGGAAACGCAGCGTCGCGCCCGCTTCGTTCTTGCGGAATGCCTGGAACAGATTGAAACGGGTCTCGCCGCCGACACGATCAGCCGGGCGAGATACCTCGCCTCGCGGCGCTTCCGCTTCGACCCAGTAGGTCTTGCCGCTGGCGGTCGCGAACACTTCGCCCGAGGCAGTGAGGTCGTGTCCCAGCGGCGCGATGGACAGCGGGCCGAAGTCGATGTCGTCATCGACGGCGCCGATGTGCTCACCGACCGTCTTGATCGGCGCGCTCTGGTCGTCTGCCGTGTGCGCGATGAATTGCCACGACGGCGACGGACGCTGAAGCGCCACTACGAACCAGGAGAAGCCGCTCACCTGCCCGACCATCGTGTTGCCGCTGACCGTGGCGTTCGGCACGATTTCCCATTCGGTGGTCGCAGCGTTGGTCTTGAACAGCGCTGCGGTTTCGCCGGCCGGCACCCGGCTCGCGTCGAATGGCACCGTAACCGACACCGGGGACGCGAACGCCGTGCCGTGCGGTGTGAATTCGTAGACCTGCCCGACAGCACTCATGCCATCGCCCAGAGTTGGCGCGCCGTTGCTCGACGCAGAGATGGCTATCGATACGTTCTGAGTCAGCGCGCCCGCAGGCACCACGATCTGCGCGCCACCAGGGCCGGTAACCGTTCCGCCTGCAGCCCCGACGCCGCCAGGGGTAGTGCCACCGCCTGGGCTACCGCCGCCACCTCCGTTGCTGTTGTCGTCGTCGCCCCCACCGCACGCCGACAACGAGAGCATTGCCGCTGCGACTCCCACCCAAAGCCATCGACGGATTTTCATGTGCCTGCCCCGAACGAGTGTTGTTCTTGTCAGGGCAACGGATTGCGGCCGCGAATCCGGACATGGGCGAAAACAATCTTGCGGCGTTTACGTCAGATCCGCGTTACGAGTTCGCGGTCATTCAGTATCGGCGAATGCGACAGTGTGCGTCGGGCACGATCGAGTACGTCCGCCGCCTCGGGGCCGCGACCAAGAGTACGAAGACAGCGACCCAGCCACAGAGCGGCCTCGCCCGCCCAGCGACTCTGATCGTCAAAGTCACGCCAGAACTGATCCGCTTCGATCAGCAACGGCAGCGCCTCATCCGCACGACCAGCATCGAGATGCAATCGCGCCCGACCGACGAGGGCATCAGCTTGCGCAGGCGTCATTTCCGACTGGCTTTCACGAAAGCCGGATAGCGCCTGATCGAGCATCGAGGCCGCTTCCGCTGCACCGGTCTCCACGCGTGCGAGCCCTACCTGCATCTGTACTCGTGCCAGTTCCGCAGCGGTTCCATCGCCGCCGTTCAGCAGCGCCAATGCCTCTTCTGCCCGGGCCAACGCGCGCGCATGGCGACCTGCCAGGCGCTCGAGGTCGCCTGCGATATAGAAAGGACGAGCGGACGGCTTCTGAGTTCTTCGAGCGTCGGCAAGGACTGCATCAATGAGCGCGCGTCCTTCGTCGACTCGCCCGCTCAGTCCCAATGCGAGTGCATGACTCGCCCGCGCGCCGACGGCGTTGGGATGGGTGTCACCGAACAACCGCTTCGCCGCTTCCTGAATCTGCGCAGTCGCTGGCAATGCTTCTTCGCCGCGCCTCGCCGCCAGCAACGCCTGTGTCTTTGCGTTCAACGCCGCCGCATAGTTGAAAGTATCCGGCTCCGCATGTTCCTTCATGATGTCGAAGGCACGCGTGCTGCTGACTACCGCGGCCTGGATCGATCCTAGCTGCAGGTGATACTGCGTGATGTTCTGCAAATGAAATCCGACTGTACGCGCGGTGGGCCCGTACAACTTCTCCGCATCGCGGGTCGCCAGCGAGAGCTGTTCGACTCCGCCCGCTACATCACCCGCTTCGGCCAGCGCGCGTCCGTACTCTGCCCGCGCGAAAATCGCCATTGCGTGCTGCCCATCGGGGAACAGCTTCAACGCGAGGTCTCTGCCTCGCTCAGCCGTTCGCAGCGCTTCCGCATGCTTGTCCTGGCGGCGATAGGCTGTCGACAGTACGCCAAGCGCACGCAATGATTCCGGATGCTGCGCTCCGAACGAAGCTTCCGCCCTCGTCAGCGCTTGCATCGCTGCGGCTTCCGCATCCTCGTAGCGGTGCGCATCGATGGCCTGGTCCGCGCGAATCCGCCAGAGCTCGATCAGTTCCTCACCGAATGCCGACTCGTCTCGCGTCATCACCTGCATCAATGCATCGATCTCGCCACCCGCCTCCTGCGTTCGTCCTCGATACATGTGAGCCCAGACCATCAGGATGCGGGCACGGACAGTCAGCGGATGATCTGAGCCGAGCGACTGCGTCCCCTCGTCCACTGCACGTCGTGCAACGTTCTCGAGCGCATCAGTGTCATCCAGGCTGAGAAGGCCCGAACCGATCAGGGTCAGCAGTTCGACCCGCACCGCCGGCTCTGCTTCGAGCGCGTCCACCCGATTGCTGGCCTGCTTCAGCAGTTCGAGCACGGAGGCGGGCCGGCTCTGGTCGCTGTCGAGATTCGCTTCCTGAAAGATGGTCGCGATGAACTCACGCACTTCCTCGGCTCTGCGACCTTCCGCAACCGCCGCCCGCGCCTGCCAGAGTGCAACGATCGCACCGACCAGTACCGCGATGCTCGCAACCGTGACAACCATCGCTGTGACGCGATTGCGGGCGATCAGGCGACTCACGCGGTACCACGTGCTCTGAGGCCGTGCGAGAACAGGCAATCGTCGCAGATGACGAATGACGTCATCCGAGAAAGCATTCACGGTCGCATAACGATCTTCGGGTTGCTTCCTCAGCGCCTTGAGCACGATCGTGTCGAGATCGCCACGCAGGGCTTTCTGCATTCCAGGAGGGGCGACACCGCTCATTCGCACTGGCTCCACCTCGAGAATCGCCTCCTCGAGAGCACCGCGCGACTCGCGGGACAGCCGATATGGCCGCGTCTGGGCCAGCAGTTCGTAGAGCACGACGCCGAGAGAATAGATGTCAGAGGCGATGGTCAGCGACTGACCCAGGATCTGCTCCGGCGATGCGTAGTCGGGCGTAAGCGCGCGACCCGACAATTCCGTGAGGCGAGTCATTTCCGCGCGACCGTCGTCGAGCAACTTGGCGACACCGAAGTCGAGCAGCCGCACTTCACCGTCGCGCGTGACGAGGATATTGGCCGGCTTGAGATCACGATGAATGACGAGCTTCGCGTGCGCGTAGGCGACGGCCGCCGCGACTTGCAGAAACAGGCGCAACCGCCCCTGAACATCCAGGGCCTGCTCGCGACAATAACGATCGATCCGCACGCCCTCGACGTACTCGAGCGCAAGGTAGGGCCGACCCTCCGGCGAAATCCCGGCGTCATACAGCCGCGCGATGTTCGGATGCACGAGCGTCGCCAGGATGTCGCGCTCGCGAACCATCCGCTCCGCGAGTCCGATGCGGGCCGACATGACATGCGGCAGCTTGAGTGCGACGGGCCGACGGACCGAGTCGTCGGTTCTTTCGGCGAGCCAGACGGAACCCATTCCACCGGCGCCGAGTTCGCGCGTCAGCCTGTACGGACCGATGCAGCGACCCGCGTGGTCCGCGGCATCGGTAACGGAATCGCTCGAGCCTGAGCTGACGGCAGGCAGGCTGTTCAGGAAGTCACGGGTCTCGACGCTGCTCGCCCGCGACAGCAGGTCACGCAGGTCCGGCTTCAGCGCATCGAACGACGAATCGAGCGCCTCGATCCAGCGATCGCGCTCGGCAGGCGGGAGGTCGAGCGCTGCGTCGAGCAACCGACTGAGCTGCGGCCACTGCCCCCGATCGATCGACATGCGAATCATGAACGCTCCCAACGGAACGCGAACGACAGATTCCTTATCAACGCTTTTCGCCGGCGGAACCGGACACGCAACTCAACGTGACAGCGCCTTGGCGAGAAGCAGGCGTGCTTTTTCCCAGTCGCGGCGCACCGTTCGATCCGTCACGCCGAACGCTTCCGCGATCTCGTTCTCCGTCATCCCGGCGAAGTAGCGCATCTCGACGATCCGCGCCATGCGTTCGTCGTAGGTCGCCAGTTCTTCCAGGGCTTCGTGAACCTTGAGGATCTCCTCCTCACCAGCTGCCGCCGTGTCTGCGACATGCGTATCGAGCGTCACCTGCTGAGCATCGCCGCCACGGCGCTCCGCCTGGCGTTCGCGGACGAAATCGACGACGACGGAGCGCATGACGTTCGCTGCATAGCGCATGAAATGCTGCCGGTCGTTCAACTTGAGCGCACCGGTGTGAATGAACCGCAGATAGGACTCGTGGACCAGCGATGTCGTATCGAGCAGCAAACCTCGCGCATGCGGTGTGAGCCGCGTGCGGGCGAGGCGTCGCAACTCCGGATAGGTGGCATCGAAGACGCGGCTGAGCGCATTGGAATCGCCTTCCCTCGCGAGTCGAATCAGGTCCGTCAGCGATTCCGGAGTGTCCATGGCGGCATTGTGCGCCCTGGATCGCGATCAGGAAATTCCCCCGAAGGGCACTTGCGCCCCCATCCGACTATGATGCGGCGCTGTGAACGCCATCCTGCCCCGCCTGGTCCTCGACACCAACGTCGTTCTCGATTGCCTGGTCTTCCGCGACCCGGCGACGCGCGACCTGATGACCGCGATCGAAGCCCGGCAAGTGCAGGTGATCGTTCACCAACTCGCGATCGACGAGCTCGAACGCGTGCTGACTTATTCGCAGTTCCGGCTGGCAGCGGACGCACAGCGACTGGTGCTCGATCGCTATCTCGCGGCAGCAACACAGATGGAGATGCCGACAGGCTTCAGTCGCGAAGCACTCTTGCTGCCACCGGGCTTCCCACCATGTCGCGACACCGACGACGAACCGTTTCTCGCCCTCGCCTACCACGCGCGAGCGGACGGCCTGGTGACAAAGGACAAAGCGGTGCTGAAGCTGCGGAGAAAGGCGATGAAGTTCGGGGTCAGGATCCTGGCGTCATACGAACACTTCGATACACCGGCACCGCCGCCCGGAAATCGACCGCCTCACCTTCGGCGGTGAAGAACAGGCCGGGCTCGTGCTCCGTCAGACGAGTATCGTTGAGGTACAGGTATCCGTTCCTGCGGCGGATCAAGATCTCGTCGGCGGGTTGCCCCCATCGCTCGAGCCGATAATTGCCGAGATACGGTTGCCACTCGGGCTTGTCCGGCCCTGGCGGGTCGCGTTCGCTGTCGTTGTAGTCCAGGCTCGCCTCGCTGAACCAGCATTCGAGATGAGCCGGCGCGAAGCCGGTTGCCGGCATGTAGCGATACATTGCCGCATCACCTTGTGGAGCGGCGACGAACATTTCATCAGGCGACATGAAGCGCATGGGCAACGCCGAGTTGCCGTTGCGCAGAACGAGCGATCCGTCTTTGACTTCGATCTCGGCAGGCCCGCCACGACCCACATAGCGGCCTGCGAACTTCTGCAGCCACGCATCCGGCAGCACGGCCACCGGGAGATCGTCAGCCGCGAGTCGCGGTGTGGCTGCACCGAAGCGACGGGTGAGCAGCTCGTCGATGAGCTTTGAGCCGAAGCCATACGCGGCCGAGACCGGCCGATTGAACATCGCGACCCAAGCGAGACCTGCAATCGGGCAGTACTGAAACACGCAACCGAAGCCAAAGCCGCCGCCGGCGTGACTCAACATGCGAACGTCGGTGCTGCCATAGCGTGATTCCTTGCGAATGACGCCCAGACTGTAGTCGCCGCCGAAAGGGAACCCGTGCATCTCGTCCCAGAGTGCCTCCTGAAGCAGCGGCGCACCGTTCAAACGACCTCGATTCAAATGGAGCATCGAATACGCAGCGATGTCCCGCGCACTGGTGTAGACGCCGCCAGATGGAATCAACGGCGTCTTCAAGGGCACCGTCGCATGATCTTTCTGATGACCCACCGCGCGATTCGAGCGGCTGGCGTACTCATCGGTCGCGACCGTGCTGCCCTTCATCCCGAGCGGCTCGAAGATCAGCCTGCGCACACACTCCGCGAACGGCATGCCCATGCGCAACTGCAGGATGTAGCCGGCCAGGTCGAACCCGAGATTGGAATAGCGGTAGCGCTCGCCGACCGGAAAACGCAACCACGTCTGTGAAATGCTGCGGACGTGCGCCTCGAAGCTCTCGAACGCCGGATCGTAGTTGTTGCCGACGGGCGCCTCGTGGGTGAATCCAGCGCGATTGGACAGCAACAGGCGCAGGGTCATCTTCTCCTGCGGTCGCGCCTCGAATCGGCTGTTGACCTTGAAGTCCGGCAGGTACGCGGTGACCGGCTTGTCGAGATCGAGAAGCCCTCGCTGAACAGCCATCATGACCGCCGTCGCGGTGAAATTCTTCGACGTGGACTGGATGCTGAAGATCGTGTCGGACCCGACGCTGCGCCCCGCGTTGCGATCAGTGACACCGAAGCCCTCGGTCCAGATCGGCATGCCGTCGTGGATCAGGCAGACGGCGACACCGGGAATATCTGCACCAGCCATCGAGTCGACAATGCGCTTGCGTTCGGCGTCGATGAGGGCCTTCACGTCGTCGTCATGACTGCGCTCGCGCTCCGCCCGAGCAGGCACGGACGCTGCCGCCGCTGCAAGCCCCGTTCCCAGCATGAAAGAGCGCCGATTCCAGGTTTGCATGCGTTCAGCCCCGACCTTCATACCTGATCTCCTGTGCGCCGGCTTGCGCTCCAAGGACACGCCTGGGATCCGCCCGCCGACACTCGCGCGGGAAATATTTGTTCACAGTCTTTTTAACCCCGTTCCGATCGCTGCCGCTATAAACAAGCATTGATCGAATACGAAGGGACATCCAGTGGCCAGTGCGCCGGTCGAAGAAGGCCTGTTGAAAGAACGTCAAGCCGATACGGGGCCATCGGACGAGGCGTTGATGCAGCTCTACGCACAAGGCGATCAGGAAGCCTTTCGTACGCTGTATCTGCGACATCGCGGCCGCCTGCACCGATTCATCCGGCGCATCGCGCGAGACAAGTCGGTCGCCGACGAGGTTTTCCAGGAGACCTGGATCGCGATCATCGATGGCAGGTCCCGGTATGTCGCCACGGCGCGGTTCGTGACCTTCCTGTTCAGCATCGCGCAGAAGCGGCTGGCGCACCACCGCCGGCAGGGGCGCACGCAAGGATCGAACACCGAGGCATCGGCCGACCTGGGAGAGTCAACCGCACTGGCTCAATCGAGTGATGAGCCGGATCGCAGCGCAGAGAACGAGTCGTTGGGACGGGCCCTGTTGCACGCAGTGGAACAGCTTCCAATCGAGCAGCGAGAAGCCTTTCTCCTGAAGGCGGAAGGTGACCTGACCGTGACAGAGATCGCCGAGGTGACGGGCGTTGGCAGCGAGACGGCAAAGAGCCGGCTGCGATACGCGTTCAACCGGCTTCGCCACGAACTGAGGACCTGGAGATGAAGGAAACCGAAGACGGACACGACGTCATCTCGCGATACCGCACCGTTGCGCGGGAAGTACCCGACGAGACCGTGGATGAGCGAATCCTCGGTATCTCAGTTGCCCGCACCCGGCCGAAGGCGGCGGCGCGAACCTGGTACGCACTTGCGGCCTCCGTCGTGGCGGCGGTCATTGCGATCGGCCTGCATCAGGCAGGGACGCAGCGCGACGTCATCGTCACCGGTGCAACGGATACGTTCGGCCTCATCGAAGGAAACTCGCGCGCTTTCCTGCTGGGGCAAACAGGGGCCGAGGGTGTGGGCCCAGGCGATTCACTTTTTGTTCGGATGGAAGACAACTCGGAGGAAGATTGAAATGAAGCTCTGGAAACGAATCACGGCAGTGGCTGTTCTCTGCTCTCTTGGAGCCGCATTGGGCTCAGCCGTTGCGGCTACTCCCGCCGGCTGGTTCGTCGCAGGAAACGCGCCGAAGGACTATGAGTTCGGAACGGATCCCTCTGCCCGCCCGGACGGGGGCAAGGCGGCGTACATCAAATCGGTCGTGGGGGACTCATCGGGATTCGGGACGTTGATGCAGAACGTCTCCCCCGAAAGCTATGCGGGATCGCGGGTTCGTCTTTCGGCAGTGATGCGGACGAAGGACGCGAATCGTGCCCAGATGTGGCTGCGAGTCGACGGCGCCGATCGAAAAGTCATGGGGTTCGACAACATGGATTCACGCCCAGTCACCGGGACGACGCAATGGCGACGGTATGAGATCGTTGTGGACGTTCCGGCTGCCGCGAAGAACATCGCATTCGGATTCTTCCTGTTCGGCACGGGAACCGTGTGGGCAGACGACTTCGCCCTGGAAGTCGTCGATCGGACCGTCCCCTTGACCACCTCCGGGCCTCCGGAGGTGGCACTGCCCAAGTCACCGGTGAATTCGAGCTTCGAGGATTGACGAGCTATTTGCGCGGGTACGGCCGCCCGTCCCGATGCGCATAACCCACATCACCCTTGGGCGCATGCATATCGATATCTGAGTAGAAAACTTCGTCATCCGCGGGTCGACGCGTGCCGACCTCGAGAACGGTTGCCGAACGCGCTGATCGATTCTGCAAATGGTGGCCGTCGGGTGCACCCGCCGGGAAGCCAGCGCAATCGCCCGCGCTCAGAAGATCCTCGCCCGCATCGGTTACGAGCACGACCTCTCCGTCCAGCACAAAGACAAATTCGTCCTCGATCGTGTGCCAGTGTCTCTGACTCGACCATGCACCTGGCGGCAGCGTCAGCAGATTCACTCCGAATTGCGTGAGACCGGCCGCATCGCCGAGTCGACGTCGAAGTCGTTCGCGACAGGGCTCATCGAAGGGCGCCGGATAGCCCGAACCTTGCGCGCGCGAAACCTGATTCATGTCGATCTTGTGCTTCATGGTCACTCCCGGTCCACTTCCGCGACCGCCCGTCTTACTACATCCGCATCCCGCTTCGGATACAAGCGCAGGATCTGCCTTGGCGGACTGGTCAAACCGCTTTCCAGCACTTCGAGCGTCCACGATGTGTTCTGCTCGCCCGGGCCATCGATCGATTCGCCGGATTCGAACCGCGGGCGGGAATCGATCAGGTAGAGCGTCACGTTGCGCAGATACCCATCCACCTCCTGCGGCGAGTAGCTCTCGGGAAAGATGGCTTCGATATCCATCGCATCGAACTGAGCGTTGCCCACCGTGTCCATGAGCATCAGCTCCCCCAGGTTGAAGAAGCGGATGTTCGACCAGAGCGGCAGCGCGATGACTTTGTCCGCAACGCAGGCGTTCCACATTTCAGAGAAGCTCTCGCGGTCCCTCAGCACTTCGCCGTTGGGATTGAAGTAACAGAGCACACCGGGCGCCTCCAGCGCAGCCACCACGATACGTCCGACAAAGTCGAGCTCATCGAGCGCGTCGTAGTTCTCCGGTAGCACTGGCGCATCCTGATTTGCGCCGAAGGCATAGCTGAGCCGGATACGAATGAAGCCAGCGTGTCCGTCGGCAATGCTGCTCGCCGGCTCCCACGCCCATGCGTGCTGCCCCGCGCGTCGCAAGCCGTGCGGATACGCCCAAGGCCCGAAGTGTCCCATCGACCACGCGCCGAACGTCATCGTGTCCGCTTTAGGATCGCCCATCGTATCCGGCCACTTCTCATTCACGAGATCGACCGCGACGTAGCCATTGATCTCAGGTCGATACGGCACCACGAGCGTCGCGCCGCCAAGCTGCCAGTGTTCCGAGCCTTCCGTTTCCCTGGCGATGTTGAAGCCGCGCTTCTGCAACGCAGCCCTCACGTCACGCACGGTGGTGCTGCCATCGGTGAGGAGAGTGACTCCCTGGCTGTAGAAACCTTTAGGCATGAGGGGACCGATAGCTTTGACCTCCCGGATAGCAGCGGATATCGGGAAGCCGGTCAAGCACAGACTGATACGAATGAAGGTCGCGCGCGAGATGTACGCGACTACTTTGATCTGCCGAAGGAGCCGGCGTTCATTATGTAAGGGCTGATCGCGATCAATCCCGTGCCCGGGCCAGCGCCAGAAAAAATCCATCAAGCGTGACGCACTTCAACTGCCGCTCGTTGACGGCGCAACGTCGCCATGAGGAAATCCCCTACCTATGGCACATCAAAGCAAGTACGCGAAGCACGCACTGGCAGGGGGCGCGGAGCGCATCAACTTCCTGAACAAGTGCATCATGGAAGGCATGACGGATTACGTCTTCGAATTCCTCGTATCGGAATATCGAACGACACCGAGCAAGAAGAAGGCCATCGCCATCTACGACCTGTTCTGCTCGCCGAACGCGCCCTACCGCATCAACTGCGACGAGCTGCTGCCGCCGAAGAATCCGCAACTGAGCGGCATGATCGACTGGTACCGCGAGCAGCGCCAGGCAGCGCAGCAGATGAACTTCCTCAAGCGGATTGCTACGTCCAGCAATCGCACTCCCGTACGGGAACAGTTCGACTTCCTGTTGCCGGCTGTCTTTCGACAGGAAGACAACAACGCCATGCGCATTGCGGTCGACGAGGCCAGCAAGGGCGTCAAGCGTCCGACGAGCGGTGCGCAGAAGAGCTTCGTCAATTCCTGGCTCCAGGCCCGCAGGCAATTGCTCGATGCCGGCTTCTCATCCATGCAGGGCACCTGGGGACCGTAGCCGCGGGCTCCGCCGGACGGCACAGCACGACAGCTCAATACTTCGCCCAGGTACGTGGCTGATCCTGCCGTACCTGTTACCCGTCATGCGGGTCGTGCTGGCTTCGGCATCAAGGATCATCGCATCGGCGCGAACCTCGTCCGACGCGATCTATCGAAGGGCCTCCGCTAGCGGGTCTGACGTTGCCCACGCGCCCCCTGCCCCGCACCTTCCCTTACTACGTACTCACACGGAGAAGCAGAACGCTTAATAGTCAGTGCGTCCGGCGGAAAACGACAACAAGGTGCGACGTGCCCGCGAAACCCCGAATCATCAACCAGAACTGGTGGATCACCACCCTCATGATCAAGGGGCACAAGTACTGTCCGCCCCTGACGAAAGACATCAAATGCGACGTCCTGATCGTCGGCGGAGGATTCAGCGGCATCAGCGCCGCCGCGGAGTTCCTGGCCCAGGGGCTGAAGGTCGTCCTGATCGAGAAGAACATCGTCGGCGGCAGCTCTTCGGGGCGAAGCGCGGGCTTTCTCACTCCGGACAGTGAGCTCGAACTTCATCAATTGGTTCGCCGCTACGGCACTAAGGCAGCGGGCGAGATCTGGGATGCGCCCTTGCGGGGCATCGAACGACTTGTCGACACCATCAAGAAGCACGATATCCAGTGCGGATTGCTCAAGCAGGACTCTCTGTTCCTCGGCCTCGGCTCTGGCGGCAAAGACGCCGTGGCCTCGGAAATCGAATGTCGTGAAAGCGTCGGCTTCTCCGATCAGCGCGCGTACGACGAAACGCAACTCAAAGGGATACTGGGCGCGCAGGGGTATGCGGCGGGTGTGCGGTACGGCGGCACATACGGCGTCAACCCGCTGGCTTGTCTGCAGGGCATCAAGGACCTGCTCGTCGACAACGGCATGCAGATCTTCGAGAGCACTGCCATGGAACGGCTGGAAGGCCACACAGCGTATACGCACGGGGGCAGTGTCACCGCGGACAGCATCATCATCGCCGTGGACAAACTGACCAGCTCCATCAGCCCGTTCGCGGACGAAGCGTTCCATGCGCAGACGTTCCTGAGCGTCACTGAACCGCTCACCGACAAGGAACTGCGCATTCTCTTTCCGTCAGGCGAGCAGATGCAGTGCTGGGATTCGAAACTCGTATATTCGTATTTTCGGCTGACGGCCGACAACCGCCTGTTGCTGGGCGGCGGAACGCCGGTCACCACGTTTCTGACGGACGCCTATAACAATCCCGGCATCATCAGGCGGGTCATCAAGGATTTTCAGAGTCACTTCCCCGAACTGAAGACGCTCTCCTTCATGCAGTTCTGGCCCGGCCAGATCGACATGACGAGAGATCTGCTGCCGGTGATTGCACGACCACCCGGCCAGGAACACGTGCGTTTCATCCTGGGCTGCGTCGGAATTCCCTGGGCGACGTTCTGCGGCAGCTTCGCAGCGAGAAATGTCCTGGGCGATGCGACGGAGGACTACAAGAAGTACTTCAACTACTTCTCCAATCACCGCGCTTTCGCGCTGCCCAGCAGCCTGGGGAAGATCATCGGCAAACCGATGCTGTTCTCACTGGCCAATACGTGGGCGAAGTTCTTTCAGAAAGACACGCTGCGTGCGCACTCCGAAGCTGAGAAGGAATTCTGAACCTACAGTCACCCACACTCGAGCGCGCGGCAAACCTCCTGCTTGCCGCGCGCTGCAGATTTCATTGCCTCGCCCGCCAATTACTCTGACGTCGCTGCCGCGCTCGCAACCGCCGGCGACAACGGCTCCGGCACGCGATTCTTGATCGCCGGAATACTCTGCAGGTAGGTGAACATCGCCGCGAGATCTTCGTCCGTGAAGTTCCTGTACATCGGGATCGGCATCGGCGGCAGGATTTTTCGCCCGCGCCCCATGTGACGCCCCGTGCGGATCGTCTGCGTGAATGTGCTCTGCGTCCACTTGCCGAGACCGGTTTCAGCATCCGGCGTGAGGTTCGCGGTGAAGCTGACTCCCCACGGACCCGAGTGAGCAGTGTTCGTCGTGTTCGCCGCGGCAATCCACTGACCGACAGCCGTCGCCGGCGCGCTTATGGCGATGCTCTCGGGGTGACCGGACAGCATGCGACTCATGTCCGGCTCAGGGCCGGCCGGCCCGACCTTCCACGGCGTGTGGCAGTCGTTGCAGCCGGCAACGGTCACGAGATATTTGCCACGCGCGAGTGTGTCGGCGGCTTTCTCTTCCGCGGACGCCGTGTCGCTGGCGGATGCGGCGATGGCAAGAACAATCAATGTTATAGAGCGTGATCGATTCATGGCTTCGTCTCCTGTGATGGGGATGGTGTTGAAAGAGATTTCTCGGCGATCCAGCGCTCGATCAGGGCGAGCGCTTCGATATCCGCCGCCTGCGTTCCTATCGGCGGCATCTGTGTGTTCGGATTGCGCGAACGCATGCGCGCGATGAGCACGCTCGACTGTGGGTTGCCCACAGCGATCAACGTGGCATCGTTTCCCAGCCCGTGACCACGAAAGCGCACAGCCCCGCCGATCATCGAGTGCAGTACGCGCTGCGTGCTCGCCGGATCGCCTGCGCTCTGCGCTAGCACCAGATCGACCGGTGCGGGTGCGCCGCTGTCGTTGTGACAGTGCGCGCAGTTGCCATGCAGGTAGCCGAGCGCAGCGCGCTCCACTGGAGAAGTGGCTGCGATGCGGGGTGGATCGTCGATCAGTGCAGCGGGCGCATTCCGAATCAGACCGCGCCTGACGAAATCGGCGACACTGATCCCCGTGTGTGCTTCGGTGTGCGGTGCGAGCGGGTCACGGTCTGACGACAACTGCAACGCACTGAAGCCCAGCACGGGAACAGCCGCGCCTTCGTGACACGCGCGACAATCGTCGCTTGCGGGTATCGAGTAGCGACCCTGCGGCGCCATCGGCACGCTGAGCGACATGCCTTCGCGCGGAGCGAGCGTTGCTTCCGTGCCCGCTTCGTTCCAAACATACGCGGCGAATCGCCAGGTGCCGTCGGCCAGCCGCTCGATGAAGCGGGTTTCGATGGGGCGCCCGAGCGAGAACTCTTTCCACAGCCGGGTCCCGACCGGGAACTCCCATGCATCGGGCCGCGATGCGTCGATCGCACTGCCCGGCGGCAGATGGATCCATCGACGCTTGCGTGCGCCGTCCGACCAGAGCGGATACTGCGGTGCGAATGGGAGGTTCCTCGCGTCGATCGTCGTCCCCGCATCCGCAAACAGCCCCGTCTCGTGAAGATGCCTCGGCAGCGGGTCCGCGGCCTCCGCGAGTGCCGAATGCAACAAGATGCCGGGCAGCGCGATCGCCGCGATGATCAGGGATGGAAAGGCTCGCAACATGACGTACTCACCGGACCAACGTGGCGCCAATCGCAGGTGCAGCAGGGTTCGCGTTATGCTCCGAAAAACATGGCCGGAGCCTTCAGCGATGCCACTGCCACCCTGCCCGAGGCGGATCTGTGCGACCGACACCGGGGTGCGATCGCGGGGCCATGACACCGCTTCAGCGCCGCGCCGGACAGGATCAGTGCCTGATGAATCGCCGATGGAATGCCGATGAGCGCCGATCAGGGGCCGTTTTCGGTGGATCTGGCAGGTGAACCCGACTTCACGCTCGGCGACTTGCTGATCCGGCCTTCGTCCCGGGAGGTCGTAGCCGGCGACAGCCGGGAAGTCCTCGAACCGAGGGTGATGCAGGTGCTCGTCGTCCTGGCGCGCCGCCGGGGCCAGGTCGTCTCACGCGATCAACTCATCGATGAGTGCTGGGCCGGTCGCGTCGTCGGTGAGGATGCAATCAACCGTTGCATCGCCAGAATCCGGCGCCTGGCGGAAGCGCACGGCGGCTTCTCGATCGAAACGATCGCGCGGGTCGGCTATCGGCTAACGGAACTGGCAGGCACTCCCAAGGCACAGGTCGGGGTCGCAGAACCGGGACAAACGGCGCCGGAGATCCAGGAAAGTCCGGAACCGCCCTCGCCCACTTCAACGGACACCGCCGGGGAGCCCCAGCGTCGGCGGTCGAAGTGGACCATCGGGCTTGCCGCAGCCGCAGTGTTGGCGGTGGGTGCGAGTTATTTCGTCTTTACGCATCTGAGCTCCCAACAGCGCGCAAAGGATGTAAAGGCGATGTCAGAGATCGCCGCGCTAGTAGCCAAGGATCAGTACAGCGCGGCGTTCGTGCTTTCGCGAGCAAGCAGAATGGATCGCGTCCGCGAGGACCCGGCCTTCGAGGCACTGTGGCGAAAGATCATCGTTCCGATGCGACCGTTGGTCTCGCAGCCGGGCGCCACTGTTTACTTCAAGTCTTACGACGACGAGAACGGCGAGTGGATTCTGGCGGGCACGACACCCATCGAGACATGGATCGAGGCGCCGCGCGGAGCCGTCCGCCTCAAGGTCACGAAGGACGGATTTCGCACGGGCTATTTCGTCGTCGCGATACCGGGACCCTCGGTGGAGGTTGGCGAGTCGGATACGCCGAAGCGATTCCCCTTCAATCAGCCGAGCATTCCGCTCTCGCTCATCGATGAGGATGCGCTGCCGCGGGACATGGTGTTCGTCCCGCACACCAATGTGCCGGTATATCTCGCCGGCTGGTCCAGGGGAATACTCGGTGGCGAGCAGCACGACATTCCGGCCTTTGCGATCGGACGCAGCGAAGTCACCAACCGGCAGTTCAAGGAATTCGTGGACGCGGGCGGCTACGAACAAGCCGAGTACTGGCAGGACCTGAAGTTCACTCGAGAAGGCCGCACGCTGTCGTGGCCTGACGCGCGCCGATACTTCATCGACGCCACTGGACGCGCGGGTCCCGCCGGCTGGCAGCTCAGCACATATCCGCGTGGCGAGGAGGACATGCCGGTCGGCGGAATCAGCTGGTACGAAGCGGTTGCGTACGCGCGTTATCGAAAACAGATGTTGCCAACGATTCATCATTGGCTGCGAGCCGCATTCACGCCCTACGACGCGATGTTCCCGACCTCGGCTGTGATCGCTTCGCACAGCAGGTTCCTCACCTATGGCCCGGTGTCGGCGCTCACGGAACAAGGAGCGGGACCGTGGGGTACGTATCACATGGCCGGCAACGTGCGCGAGTGGGTCTGGAATTCAGCGGGTGACGAAGCGGTTGCGCTGGGCAGCGGCTGGCCGGAGTACGCATCGAACTCGGCGCTCGCTTACACCGCCGATCCAATGAGTCGACTCCCGGATCACGGCATGCGCCTCATGCTTCCGCTCGGCGAATCGCAGGTCGAAACCACGCTGCTCGAACCGATCCGGCTCGTCCGCGATACCCCATTCGCGAATCGCGCTCCCGTTTCCGACGACGCATTTGCAGCGATGCGCTTTCAGTTCACGACTCCGCACACTGCGCCGAGCCAGGTCACCGTGAGCCCGGTGGAAGAGTCGGCGCTGTGGGTCGCCGAAGAAGTCGTTCTCACGTTCACCGAACAGGATCGGACGACGATCTATGTCGTGCGACCAAAGGCTCACGACAAACCGTTGCAGCCCATCGTGTATTCAGGAGTCGGCGATTGCTGCTATATGCGACGCCCGAACCGAGCGGTGCTCGAACAACTGCAGATCGCAGGGTTCGTCGTGAACAGCGGCCGGGCGCTGATCATGCCGATCTGGGCCGGCGGCTACGAACGCTATTCGCCCGCGCCGACCGATATGGCCACGTCCTTTGACGTCGAGCGTAGCCGGCCGCTGCTGTGGCAACACGACCTGAGCGCCACGATCGACTATCTGGAAACGCGACCGGACATGCGGGCGGATCGCATCGGTTACCTGGGAATCAGTCGGGGCGCGGCGTTCGCGGGAGCAATCAATCTCGCCATCGAGAAGCGCATTGCCGCGGCTGTGCTCGCTTCGGGCGGCATCTGGCTCAACGATCCGGTGCACCCGATGATCGATCTCGTCAACTACGCTCCCCGCATCACCATCCCAGTGCTGATGCTGAGCGGCCGCTACGATCACATCTATCCCTACGAGCAATCACAGAAGCGAACCTTCGAACTGCTGGGAACGCCGGCCGACCGGAAAACGCAGATCACTTACGATACGGGCCATTTCACCATGCCGCCGAACAGGGTTGCCGCGGATGTGACCGATTGGTTCGATCGGCACCTGGGGCGAATCGAGTAGCGGATAGAGTAAGAAAATGGCGGAGCCCTTGCGGACTCCGCCATTCCTGCTCGAGCATGAATCCCATGCGGCACAAGGCTACCGCACGGCAACTGCATCGGAGCCGCCCTTCCACTCAAGGAAGGCGTTGGGGACCTCGGTCGCGCGCGTGGCGAAAAGCCTGCGCGCATCGTCTGAGGTCGTCCTGTCAGTGCAGGTCGTCGTTTATCGACGAGCCCCGCTCACCAGGACACCCAGAGTTGCGACCGAACCAACGTTTGAATGAACCATTGGATCACCTCCTTCAGTTGCCGTGGGCTGATTGCCGACGCGGACCGCCCACCGAAGCCACGCGCCGATATCTTAGATTCTATGGGGGACCAAGTGGCGCCGTCAGTGAAGATTTCAAGGCGTGAGCGCTGCGTTCAGGTCTACGCTGAACCTGCCGCGTAAGGCCATGCTCATGAGCTCCTCATCTGCCGGCAATCAACGCCATCATCTCTGGATAGTGATAGATCCCGTTCCCTGCCGCGGGCCGCAGAGCGGCAGCAACCATCGCCTGGGCGATCTCGGTTGTTCTGATTGGGCGAAACTTCACCGGAGTCAGCGGCGCGAGCAACGGCAGAAGAAATGCGAGTGACCGCGGAGTATGTTGGGATCCGATGATCACGCCCGGGCGGAAGATGCTCACGATGGGCGGCCCTTCGCTCACGACACCCGCCTCCGACTCGCCTTTCACGCGAGCGTAGCGCGGCATTCCCGCCGCACCTGAGCCGGTCGTTTTCGCATTGATGTCAGCCCCGAGCGCCGACATGAAGCAGAGATGTTGTACCTTGCCGGATAGCTTCAGGCCTCGAGCGAACGCAACGTTGAGATCGACATCGACCGCGCGATGCTCTTCCAGGGAAAGTTTCGCCGTACCGGCACCTACACCCAACACGCTGAAGCCCACAGCTTCCGTGGCGCAATCGTGCAATGCGTCGACTACAGCCTGAGAAAGTCTGGCCGGCTCCATTTGCGGCACCAACCGCTCCTCTGCCTGCGCACCCGCTCCCGGATTGAGCGGCCGTCGCGTCATGACCAGGACACGGCTGAAGCGGCCGCTGCTGATGATCTCCGCGAGGAGCGCCTGGCCGACTGAACCCGATGCTCCCAGGACGATCGCGGCGTTGGTCATGACTGCCTTAGGCGGTTCAGATTACGGGTGGGATGATTCTATGAGATTGCGGGTACGATCGATCGCGAGATTGCTCATTCCCGGCACCCGATGTCGGTTCCCAAGCCACTGGTTCGTCCTTGCAGTACCCAGACTGCATTTGACGCGAACGGGTTTGCAGTCACGATCCTACAAGCGCCACAGGAACTTCAACCATGAAAATCGTCACCAGCTTGAGCTTTCGGGGCCAATGCGCCGAGGCTTTCGCGTTCTATGCGAAAGTGCTCGGGGGAAAAATCACCGCCGCCATTCCCTATGGCGACGCACCTCCCGGCATGCCGATCAGCGATCCGAAGTACAAGACGTGGCTGATGCATTGCTGGCTCGATGTCGGTGACCAGGCAATCATGGGCGCGGACATGGATGTCGGCTGGGCCCCGAACATCGACAAGCCGAAGAACGGCTTCGATGTCACGCTTCACAGCACATCGATCGAGGAGGCACGCCGCTGGTTCGATCAGCTGTCCGCGGGCGGTACGGCCAACATGCCTTTCGGAGAGACATTCTGGTCCCCGGGCTTCGGTGGCCTGGTCGACAAGTTCGGCGTGCCCTGGATGGTCAACACCATTCCGCAAGAGGGTTGGAAACCGAAGGGCTAGTCCTGCACGTGACGTCAGAGCTTGCGATGAGCGGCTGCCCCTCGTCGCAAGGTCTGGCTTGGGCTCGTGGGCGTCTGCTTTCGTCCAGGAGAGGACATCTCGATCCGTATGCGCCACAATCGACGGATACGAGTAGATCAAGCGGATGGGCGCCGCACCTGTAGCGTTCAGACGCGTGTCACGGTGGTGAGCCAGGCGCATTGATCTTTGCGGGAGCATCCATATGGCTGACGCATGTGATCCCTTTCACGCTCATATCTACTACGACGCCTCCGATCGTTCCGCCGCAGCGCAGCTTCACTCCGATCTGCGAACGAGGCAGGGCACAGGCGACCTCGTGGACATCCTCTTTGTAGGGGAGATGACGGACCGGCCGGTTGGACCGCATCCGATACCTCAATACGAAGTTCACTTCCACCGGAAGGCCCTGGCGACAGTCCTCGAACGAATCAAGGCGAGTCGCCTGAGAGCGCTGGTCCATCAGTTGACCGACGATGATCTTGCAGACCATACGTCGCAGGCCCTTTGGATAGGAGAGCCCTTGCCTCTGGACCTTTCGGTACTGGATCCACCCGGCATGAATCAAGGCGTTGCCAGATTCGGCAAGTCCGACTTTTGAATGCAGCTGAGACTTCTCAGGGATCGGGCAGGAGATCGCCAAACGCAGGCAGGCGCTGCTCCGTCTCTGCCCGAACCGCTTCGACCTGGTTCGGACTGGACATCAAGCGATCCTGCTCATGTGACTCGCTCGCGAGCAGCGTCGCGGCATCAGCGTCACTGCTTCGATTCAGGAGGCGCTTCGCCGCCCTGATGGCGTCGGGGTTACGGCGCGCAATATTGCGAGCCATATTGCGCGCATGTGCCAAAGGATCGGCGCCGACCCAGGTTGCGAGTCCCAGCCGCACTGCCTCATTGCCATCGATGATCCGCCCGGAATAGGTCAGCTCGCGTGCAACGTCACCGCGCACCAGTTCGCGCAGTAACGCAATGCCAGCCATATCCGGCACGAGTCCCCATTTGATCTCCATCACCGAGAGCTTCACGTCCGAGGTCACGCAGCGGATGTCGGCGCCAAGGGCGATCTGCAGTCCACCGCCAAATGCCACGCCGTGAACGGCCGCAATCACGGGCACTGCGAGATCGCGCCAACCCCAGGCGGTTTGCTGGGGCGCG
Organism: Povalibacter uvarum; assembly: GCF_014202975.1. Classification (GTDB taxonomy): domain Bacteria; phylum Pseudomonadota; class Gammaproteobacteria; order Steroidobacterales; family Steroidobacteraceae; genus Steroidobacter; species Steroidobacter uvarum. Next base: position 615,266 of record NZ_JACHHZ010000003.1, on the reverse strand, counting down.
TTAGCGATGCCGTGAGTGCGCCCGGCCAGCGTGTAGCTGCGACCGCTTCGCTCAGCCCCCACGCTGCTGAATCGACTGATGTCCAGGCCAGCGCAGAATGCACGGCCGTCACCGTGCAAGACGACGGCGCGCAGGCGCGGCTCGGCTCGCAGCCGATCCTGGGCAGCGAGGATGCCCTCGATCATTGCACTATCGATTGCGTTCATCTTTTCGGCTCGATTCAGCCGGACGTCGGCGACGCCCTCGCTGTCGAGCTGGATTGCGACACGATCGCTCATCGCTTCACTCCTTATGCCGGCAGAGCCGCGATTCAGCGGTCCGCGGGTGCATCGTGAACACTAACGCACCGAACTGCCTGGCGTGGCCCACAACGCCTGGGACCCGGCTTACGCTCGGATAGACGTCATCGAGTGGCTGCTCAAGCAGAGGCGCGAGTAGGCGCCGCACACTCTGACTCCGGACACGCCCGGAGCAGACGCTCCGCTAAATCATTCCGAGCGCCATGGGGTCATTCGCGGAATCCAGCGCGGTACGGCGGCGCGGAACGCCTCGTACTCTCTCCCGAACGTCTGCTCGAGCGTGGGTTCTTCGTACGCCACGACGAAGACGTGGAAGAAGAGCCAGAGCAGCGCGCCGTAAACGATGAGGCGCCAATCGGCCATCAGCACCGCTTGACCCAGGATGATGGCAACGACCGCGATGTATATCGGATTGCGCACATAACGGTAGAGACCGGTCACCACGAGATTCCGGGTCGGCGCAATAGGCGCGGGGGTGCCGAGACCCTGGAGCGCGAAACGCGCAAATGCGTCAACGAGCCCAGGCACGCCTGCGAGAATCGTTATCGCGCCGATACCGCGCGTCAGCTCCAGACCAAGGAACGGCGGCTGGAGTTGCCAACCCGTGATCCACCATGGGACGAGCCCCGCCAGCGTACATGGGGCGACCACGAAGAAAACCGACGAGCCAAGGACGGCAATGGTCCGTTGCACGGCGGTTCCCGACGCTCGTCGCTGCGAGTTCATTCGACCTCTCCCTGCGTCAGCCAAATTCCCAGTAGTACATCACCTTGCTGAAAGCGCGCTCGGCAAGGTCTTCGGGGTGAATGTGGGAGGTTTTCCATCTCGCGGGTCCCTCCAGAAACTCAATACCCCACCGCCTGCCCGTCCTTCCGATGATCCGAACCCGCCCGGTAGAAACCCGCAACCGGGCGCGGTTCATCACTGATCGATGCGCCGACATCGCTGGGCGTGAACATGATCGATTGATAACCGCCCATCGGTGCACCGCTGCTTGAACGCACCTCGTGGCCCATCGCCTTCAACTGCGTACCGACCAGATCGAACAGCTGCGATTCGAGCGCGAGCACATTCGGAACCTGCGTATGTCTGAAGCGTGCAATGTCGGAAGCGGACTGTACGTTGGCGCCAAGGTCGAGCATGTCGACGAGCACCTGGGCGATGCCTTGTGCCTGAACGTCGCCGCCCATCAGCGTCACCGACAGTAACGGTTTGTTGGCGCGCATGACGAAGGCCGCGGAGAGCGTGTTGTACGGACGCTTGTGGGGCTCGATCCGGTTCGGGCTCTTCGGATCGAGCGTAAACAGATTGCCGCGATTGTGCAGTGAGAGCCCGTAGCCAGGCACCACGATGCCGGAGCCGAAGGAATCGTAGAGGCTGTTGACCCACGCGACCATATTGCCGTGCCGGTCGGCGGTCGAGAGCACGATCGTATCTCCCCCGCTGTACGCGTCCGACGAAGGCGCCGTGCCCGACGCACGATCCGGATCGACGCGTTCGCACAGCGACGCGGCGTATGGTTTCGACAGGAGCCTGTCGAGCGGCACCTTCGTGAAGGCCGGATCGCCGTTGAACGCATACAGATCGTTGAACGCGAGCTTTTTTGCCTCGACCAGCAGGTGCCAGTATTTCGCATTGGCGGGGCCGAGCGTCGCGAGTGTCTGGCCGGGTGCCCATTTGGGGACACAGGCCTCGAGGATGTTGAGCATCTCCGCCGTCACCCACGTCTGCGCGGGTGGCGGCAACGTGAAGACATCGAACCCGTGATAGTTCACCGTCGCAGGCGTCACCCATTCACCGCGATAGGACGCCAGATCGCTGGGCGTCATGGAACCGCCGAGTCGCGTCGACTTGTCGACGATCGCCCTGGCGATCTCGCCCTTGTAGAACCCATCGCGTCCCTGCTGCTGGAGAACACGAAATGTTTTCGCCAGACCCGGATTGCGATGAATCTGTCCGGCAGTCGGATGTTTGCCATTGATGTACCAGGTGGCCACGGCGTCGGGGTCGAGCTGCGTGCAGCATGCTCGTGGATCGGACGGTGTCGGGGCGAGCGCATTCGGCAGCGTCCAGTCGAACGCGATGCGCTCAGAAATCGGGAAGCCCTGTTCTGCGTAGTCGATCGCTGGTTGCAATGTCTGTTTGAAAGCGAGCGAGCCAAAGCGTCGCTGCACTTCGTCCCATCCCCAGACGGCACCCGGTACGGTCACGGTCAGAATGCCGCCGGTCGGCATGCCTGACCCCGGTCCCCAGTTCTTTGGATTCCACTGATAGCCCAACTCATTCATGCGCGCGACCGTCGAGCCGCTCGGTGCCATGCCGCTCGCGTTCAACGCATAGAGCTTGTTTTCCTTTGCGATGTAGATGATGGCGAACAGGTCGCCCGCCGGCCCCACGTTCATCGGCTCGACGACACTGAGTACCGCCGCCGTGGCGACTGCGGCATCGATTGCATTCCCACCCTTGCGAAGCATCTCGAGTCCCGCCTGTGCGGCAAGCGGATGACTCGTTGCAACGATGCCGTTGCGCGCCATGACTTCGGACCGTGACTGTGCGAGCCATCCTTGAGAACGGTCGCCGATGACGGCGCTGCACCAGGCCGGTTTCGGTGTGTCGTTGCAGGACTGGATCGGGGACTGCGCGTAGGCGGGAAAGCCGCACAGAGCGCCGAGCAGCATCAACAAGGGACGAAGGGAAAGCTGGCATGAGTAAGGCATTTATGGGCCCGTGTCTTCGTGCTGTGTGGGGGCGAGCCGCTCAATGGTCGGCTGGCGGGTCGCCGTTGCACAAGGCTTTTCGACCCACGGCGGTAGACGAACGCGCAGGCCGGCACTGGCGCGCGCGCCGGTGACGAGTCCTCTCCGGCCGCAGCCTCCACTCACCCCGCTGCAGCCTCCAGTCGTCACTCCCTGGGCCTCGGGAACCCGCGACCAGAGGATGATGGCGTCGGCGGGAGCTCGTCACGGAGTACTCCGCCACTCGCACGGGCTGATGAAGCAATTGGGTATGCTGCCAACGCCGGCGACGGGGTCGGCGACTGGAGGTAGTCCGGCTGATGGCACAGCTCGCTAGAGAAGAGCACGAAGGAGCGCGACCGGTGGTGGAGAACGGGTCCGGAATCGGCCGCAGGGGCGTAGCCATTCTGGCGGCGTGGACGCTGGTCGCGATGCTCTTCGCGGGGCAGGCCTGGTTTGCCGCACAGGTACGCGGCGAACCGTTGGCGTGGGCACGTGCCAGTGTCATCTGGCTCGTCTGGGCCGCGGTTTGGGCTGCGCTCACACCGATCGCGCTGAGACTCGAGGCGCGGTTTCCGCTCCAGCGACCGCGCTTCCTTGGCGCGCTTGCGGTGCACGGCGTCGCTTCGGCGGCCTGCGCCCTGGTCAACCTGGCTCTCTTCGCGCTGGCGGCGCCAGTCATCGGTGCGACCCACGCGGAGCCCACCTGGCTCGGCACTTTCAGCAGGCTGCTTGGCACGACGCTTCTGCTGAACCTCCCGGTCTATTGGCTGATCGTCGCAGCGGCACATGTGGAGCGACTCGTGCGGAACGCCCGGGAAAAGGATCGTCGGCAACTCCGCCTCGAAGCGCAGCTCGCCGATGCCCGCCTGCAGACATTGCGCACTCAGCTGCAACCCCATTTCCTTTTCAACGCCCTCAATACGATCTCGGTGCTGATGCACGAGAACGTCGACTCGGCAGATCGGATCCTCCTGCAGCTCAGCGCGTTGCTGCGCCGCTCCCTTGACAGCACCGACGCACACGAAGTGACGCTCGGCGAAGAGATCGGCTTTCTCGAGAACTATCTCGAGATCGAGCAGGCCCGCTTCGGCGGGCGCCTGAGCTACCGGGTCCTCATTCCCGATCACGTTCTCGAAGCGCGGGTTCCGAACCTGATCCTCCAACCACTGGTCGAGAACGCGCTGCGACATGGGCTAGCCACGCGCGCCGGACCGGGGCACGTGGAAATCAAAGCGGACCGGCAAGGCGACTCTCTCCTGCTGTGTGTTGTCGATGACGGACGGGGTCTGCCGCCGGCGACGACCGAACGCGTCGGCCTGGCGAACACGAGGGCGCGACTGCGCTTGCTATACGCGGACAGGCAACGCTTCGACGTACGAAATTCCGCGGACGGCGGCGTCATCGCCGAGATCGAGTTACCTTGGCGCACTGGACCCATGACAATCACTGGCCCATGACCATCCGCGTACTGATCGTTGACGATGAACCGGTCGCCCGCCGCGGGATATTGCGGCTGCTGGGGCAGGAACCGGACATCGAAGTCGTCGAAGAGTGCGGCGACGGTGAGGCCGCGATCTCGGCGATCAGCGCGCTTTCGCCCGACCTCGTGTTTCTCGATGTGCAGATGCCCGAGCTCGATGGGTTCGCCGTCATCGAAGCCATTGGGGGCAACCGCATGCCGGCGGTCATATTCGTGACTGCATTCGATCAACACGCCGTGCGCGCGTTCGATGCGCAAGCGCTCGACTACGTGCTGAAGCCGATCGATCCGGAACGCTTTCGCCGTGCACTGCAACGCGCCCGTTCCCACCTGGCCCATCCGGATGACGGCTTCGTCCGCCGCGTTTCCGAGGCATTGAAGTCGATCGATCGAGGAGAGCTGCTGCGCTACCCCTTGCGACTCGCAATCCGTTCCGAGGGTCGCGTTCGATTGCTCGACATCGGCGAGGTCGATCGCATCGTCGCCGCGGGAAACTACGTCGAGATCCACACAGGCGCGAAACAGCACCTGCTGCGCGAGACGATGGCCAGTCTCGAATCCCGCCTGGACCCACAACGCTTCATCCGGGTATCGCGGGCGGCAATCGTCAGCATTGCCCAGATTCGCGAAGTGCAGCCACTGTTCAATGGAGACTTCGTCGTTCTCCTCAAGAATGGCGCGCAGGTGAACGGCAGCCGCCGCTATCGGGAGGCGCTCGACGTGTTGCTGCGCTGAGCGACCTCGTCACTGCGCAGCCCCCACTCCTCCCACCGCCGCGTCCGCTCGACACCAAGTTGGCGCGAGCGAGCGCACGACCGCTCATCATCCGCAGCACGCACTTCTGCGTTTAGGAGCTGGTCATGAAAACTTTCAATATCCTGCTGTCCGCAGCGGCATCAATCGCCATTCTCGCCGGCGTAATTTCGTTGGGCGCCGATGCGTCCGACCGCGTTCGCGCCGAATCTCTGGAGACCAACAAGTCGATCACCCGGAGGGTGTACGAGGAAGGTCTCAATCAGGGTCGATTCGAAGTACCGTACAGCGCGGACTTCGTTGGCCACGGCGGCAAGACAACCTTCACCCATGCCGATGGCATGGCGGAAGCCAGAGGTTGGCGCGAGGCGTTTCCGGATCTGAACATCACGGTCGAAAAGCAGGTTGCTGAGCGGGACATGGTGGCAGTGCATTGGACGGCGCGCGGGACCAACACCGGCACCGGCAACGGCATTCCGGCCACCGGTCGCGCAGTGGAAATCACCGGCACGACACTGTTCCGAATGGATGATGGGCGAATCGCTGAAGAATGGACATGCGCCAATTCGCTGGGAATGATGAGACAACTGGGCCTGCTGGCGACATCTGCACCGGCGCCGGCGATCAACAAAAGCTCTCCCGCCGCTACTCACTAACCCAGGCCGAAGCAGCGCCTGCGCATCCGACGAATTGATCTGCGTCGGATGCGCGGTTGTGGAACCCTGTGCGGGCCAGATCACCGCGGGTAAAGGAGTGTGAACACAACCCGCACGCCCCAGTCGGGTCCGCCGTCGGGTGACTCAACGTAGTAACGCGCGCCTCCAGCGACGCTGACGAGCTGATTGCCGACCTTCAGGACCTTCGAGTACATGAAGTTCACCGGCACCGTCCACTGCTCATGTTCCCAGTCGTAGGTGGACTCGAGATTGATCGTTGCGGTCCTGCCCTGCCCCAATCCTTTGCTCAGGAATGGCTGCAGGAACGTCGAGCTGATATCAGAGCGATCGTCGTCACCTGCCACCGACCAGATGTGATTGACCAGCGCGCCGTAAGTCCAACCGGCCGCAGTCTGCTTGAGTACGACGGCCGTCGGTCCGAGGCCCCACTTCTCCGTCCCGAGCAGATCGTCAGTCGCAGTCGGCAACAGGAACGCCGGCCCGACACCGATGATCCATCCGCTTGCAGTGGGCTGCTTGGGCGAGAAAAACAGGCTCTGCGTGATGTCGCCGATGCCGGATTGGCTGCCGCTGTTCACCACATCGTGTTGATCGGCGAGCGGCAGGATGGTCCGCGAGATCATATTCCATTTTTCGTTGAGGCTGATCGGAACCACCGGCTGCACATTGAGCAGCCATTTCTCACCGTCATTCGCGTAGCCGGTGTCGTAGTTCAATTGCAGCGGAACGCTGATGAGTGCTGCAACAGGGTTGGACAACTGCTTCGCGAGCACATCTGCGTCGTGATCCTGGGCAAGTGCGCAGTGAGACAGAAAGACAAGCCACAAGGCCGCAGCAAGGCTCGCGAAACGGTTGCAGTATGTCATGGCCATTCCTATCTCACCTTCACTACATCATCCGGCTTCCAGGTCTGATCGAAAAACTCGACGCCGGTGCCGTAGAGTCGCAACGCCACCGCGGTTCGATGGATTTCAAGATGCACTGCAGGGTGTGCAAGGACACTACGTACTTCGGGCAAGGCAGCGGTGTGATCGGCGCCTGCGCATCCTCGACCTGAATGGCGTTAGCGCTCGCACCGACACTGTTGTTCGTGCACGATTCATCACAATCCATCACCCGTAGTTCATTGCCCGCAGCTCGTGGCTTGATGACCATGTCCGCACCGCCCTACCGCGCATGCAGACATGAACATCACGCTCATCAATCCGCCGCACACAGCCATCGGCAGTCGCATTCCTAAGGAGCATCTGCCGCCGCTCGGACTCCTGAGCGTCGGGGGGCCGCTCATCGATGCGGGATTCACGGTACGGCTGATCGATGCGGAGTTTGGTCCGCTGCCGCTGACCGAGATCGCGCGCCAGGTGCAACTGCTCGAGACGAAAGTCGTCATGATCGGTCACTCGGGTTCGAGCACGGCTCATCCGACAGTCGTCGAACTGTGCCGGCTGCTCAAACTCGCCATGCCGCATCTCACGATCGTCTACGGCGGCGTTCACCCGACGTATCACTGGGACGAAATCCTGCGCGAATGCGCGCATGTCGACATTGTGGTGCGCGGTGAAGGTGAAGAGACGGCGTTGCGCCTGATGCACTCGCTCGCGAGTGGCGCTGATCTTTCGCTTACGAACGGCATTGCGTTCCGGAAGGATGGTGACGCGGTCGCAACACCGCCGGCCGCAATGATTCGCGACCTCGACGCTTATCGTATCGGCTGGGAGCTCGTCGAGCTCACGCGCTACTCCTACTGGGGCGGCAAGCGCGCTGTCGTCGTGCAGTTCTCACGAGGCTGCCCGTATCTGTGCAGCTACTGCGGACAGCGTGGCTTCTGGACTCAGTGGCGACATCGCGATCCGGTGAAGCTCGCCCGCGAGCTGGCGTGGCTCCACCGCAAACATGGCGTCGAGTTGATCAACTTCGCCGATGAGCTGCCGACCGGATCCCGCAAGGCGTGGAAGGAATTTCTCGAGGCGCTGATCGCCGAACGCGTGCCGCTGCTGCTCGTAGGCTCGACTCGCGCAAGCGACATCGTCCGGGACCGTGACATCCTGCACCTCTACAAGCGCGCCGGTGTCATCCGCTTCCTGCTGGGTATCGAGAGCTACGACGACGAAACGATTCGAAGGATCCGCAAAGGAGCGTCAACCTCCGAGGACCAGCGCGCGATCCGCCTGCTGCGAGCGCACGGCATCATCTCGATGGCGACGTACGTGGTCGGCTTCAACGAGGAATCGGATCGCGACTATTGGAAGTCGTATCGCCACCTGCTCCACTACGATCCCGACCAGGTGCAGTTGCTCTATGCGACACCGCATCGCTGGACGCCGTTCTATGCGACCGTCCTGGACCGCGAAGTACTGCAATACGATCTGCGGCGCTGGGACTACAAACATCAGGTCCTCAGTGCGCGAGGCGTACCCTCATGGCGGGTGTTCTTATGGTTCAAGACCATCGAGGTCCTGATGCAGGCACGTCCGAAAGTCCTGGCCCGCATGCTGTTCCATCACGATGCCGACTACCGCCATGCGATGCGCTGGTACACGCGTATCGGCAGGCGCGTGTGGTTCCACGAGGTGCTCGAGTTCCTGTTCAGCGTGAGACCGCTGCGCATCGGGCCGACGCTGCGTCAGTTCATGGGCGAGACGCTCGTCGAGCGGGAATACGCACTGGCGAAACGGCGCGCCAGCGAGCGGAGCCGTTCGACCCTCACTCCAGTTCCGTAGCACTCGAGGACGGTCAGGGGATGACGATGGCCGCATTGACGTTCGTGGCGCTGAGCGTCCTTTCCTGTCTCTCGGCACACTCGAAACCGGCACAGTCCCCTGGCATCAGAGAATCCGCAGGACACTCATCAGCCGGAAACCAGCGGAACGATCCACAAAAAACCCGCACCGATGGAGTAAGCCACGACCGCGGACCAGAACAACGCGGAGCTGATACGCCGAAGCCTGATACACGCCTTCGCGGCCACAGGATCAGTGGGGCACGGGAGATACGCCGCACGTCGCAGCATCAGTCCGCTGGCCAACAGCATTCCACCGGCGATCGCAAAGACCATGATCTTGTGCTCGCTGAGCCAGATGAGCTGTGGCACCGCCGAAACCAGCCCGACCAGCACTGCTCCGGCGCCCAGCGACACCATCACCGCCGGCAGAACGCAGCAAACAAGCGTCGCTGAACTGGCCAGCAGCGCAGCGGCCGATGCGCCGACAGCGCCTTTCAACGTGACGCTCATTTCCCTTCCTTGAGGACGGTGCGAAGCTCGTTCACGGAGCGGTGCGTCCGCTCGATCGCCTTGACGTCATAGCCGGCATTGGTGAGCGCCTTGCGCAGGTCTGTGTCCGGGATGTCCGTACCCTCGCGAGTGACAACGGCAACGAGCCGGTTCTCGAGACTGACCAGCACATCGGCGGTTGCCGGATTCTTGCGCAGTGTCTTCTCGATTCCCTGCGCGCAGAAGCCGCAGACCAGCCCGTTCACCGTCATTTCGATAGTGTCGGAGTAGGCGCTGGTGGCGATCAGCGCGAACACGATCAGCAGTTTGGATGACTTCATATCGGTCCCTAGAAATTGAACATGAGCATGGCCTGGAGCTTGCCTTCGCGCGTTGCGCCGGCCTCCAGCCATGCGCTGTGTTTGAACAGTCGCAGCAGGGCCGCCCATTCGGTGCCTTCGAACAGATCGCCGGTGTACTCCCGGCCCTGAATCACGAACCACACGGCGAGCGTCTCGTAGTCGTGCTCGTAGGGGGCGATACCGAGTTGCAGCGTGTCGATGCGATGACTGAATGCACTCGCGTCGTAGTAGTCCGTGCGCAGCGATGCGTAGACGCGACGTGTTTCGTAGTCGATCTGCCCGCCCGCATTCCACGTGAACTCGTCGTCGCCGGTCTCGCCGATGTGCGCCCGCCCGGCGCCGCCCCAGACAAACACGTTGGCCTGCGCCGCTTCGAAGTTCCAGCGCTTGGGCAGGTAGTTGAGCCGCAGGTAAGTGATGTCACGCGCGTCGTCATTCTCCGCGCTGTTCAGCGAAAGATGGCCGCCACCGAGCGAGTAACGGAAAGTCGGCGCGTAGAACGCCTGGACCTCCGTCATCGTGCCCGCACCGTATTCCGCCATGACGGTCGTGCCATCAGCGAAGGCAATGGGCTTGGCAACCGCGCTTGCGCAGGCGGCGCCGATCATGAGCGTCATCGGCACGGCGATGCGCCCAGGAAGATTCTTCATGGGTAACTCCAAGAGGTAACGAAACGCACGGCAACGCGAGTGCCGCGAGGGTTACGAGCTCGGAATCACGCGATAGGTGGAGGGACCAGTGGGACGTAGCTGGGGCCAGCCGATACCCGCTGACTGAAAGCGGTGTCCGTGCTGTAGCTGGCGACGCGAACAGGCATCGGCACGATCATGGGCGCCTGAGACACCGAGCACTGGACTGTGCAACTCATCCCCGCCGCTGAGCCTTCGGGGCAACAGGGGCAATCCTTCTGCGGCGCATCATGCCCCGCACAATGCTGCTCCTGACCGCCATCAATGATCACATCGCCGCCAACGGCCACGACGCCCTGGAAGACCAGAGCGACGAAAACCAGCAGATTTAGAAGGTGGCGACGCATGACTTGACCGAGTGTAGATCGGGACGCGCTGCGGGAACAACCCAACCGTTGCTGCAGCCCTCGTCCAAATGACCGCAGACGCGAACAAGAGCCGCGGCACGGCATGGCCGAAGCTGTTCCCCACGGGAGCTCACCGACAGCTCCATAGCGGAGCCTCTCATGCGAATCGTAGTCATTGGCGGCAGCGGCGTCGTAGGAACGCAGCTCGTCGACAATCTGCGCCGTCGTGGCCACGACGTTGTCGCGGCTTCACGGCGCACCGGCGTGAACACTCTCACGGGTGACGGTCTCGTCGAAACACTTGCGGGCGCGAAAGTTCTGGTCGACGTGACCAACTCGCCCTCCTTCGAGGATGCGAAAGCCCTGGAGTTCTTCGGCACCTCGACTCGCAACCTGCTCGCGGCAGCCGAAGCCGCTCATGTAAAGCACTGCATTGCGCTTTCGATCGTCGGGACCGATCGATTGCTCGAAAGCGGTTACTTCCGCGCGAAGATGGCGCAGGAGGATCTCGTCTCGGCCTCGCCGATTCCGCACACGATCCTGCGCTCGACGCAGTTCTTCGAGTTCCTGCCCCGGATCGCCGAGCCTGACGAGAGCGCAAGCGCGGTTCGGGTATCGCCCGCTCTCGTCCAGCCACTGGCTTCAGGTGAAACAGCCGCGGCCCTCGCCGACATCGCAACCGCGGCGCCGCGCAACGGCATGATCGAGTTTGCCGGCCCGCAACTGCTGCGGCTTGACGAAGTCGTACGGCGCGTCATGCAGGCCCAGCAGGACCCGCGCGAAGTCATCGCGGATCGGAGCGCTCGCTACTTCGGTGCGCCGCTGGGTGAAGACACACTGATTCCGGATGAGGGCGCGATCATCGGTGTGGGCGGCTTCGATGAGTGGCTGGAGTCCGCGCTCGATCCGAAACTTCATCGTGCGCTCCCGCGTCGTTCAGTGCAGGAGCAAGGGAACCGCACCGGACCGTTGTACTGAGCATTCGTTCATTGCCCGCCGTCGCAACGAAGAAGACGGGGCGTCAGTTCGTCGAGGGGCTGTTCCGGAAGGCGCATTTTCCACCCGTTCATGCGCAATTCCACCGCAAGGTGCCGGACAGCTACACGATGACGCGATGGAGGGGCAAGCCATCTGTCACTCCCGCGAAAGCGGGAGTCCATGCCTTTGATGCAGATGCACTCCCGCTTTCGCGGGAATGACGGCGCCGCGAGCGAAAACACGTTTCATCCAAGTTGCCGCCGCCTTCATCAAGAGATCCGCCGCCTGCCTCCGCAACATAGCGTCACAGGAGCACATGCGTGACTCCGGATCCGTCGACAGCAACGCAGGAGTAGGACATGAAAATCGTCGTCATTGGTGGCAGCGGCCTCATCGGTTCCAGGCTCGTGAGCATTCTTCGCAGCAAAGGTCATGAGGTGCTCGCCGCGTCTCCTGATTCCGGCGTCAACACGATCACCGGCGAAGGACTGGACGCGGCGCTCGCCGGTGCGCAGGTGGTCGTCGACGTCGCCAACTCACCCTCGTTCGAAGACGAAGCCGTGAGAAAGTTCTTCGAGACGTCGGGAACGAATCTTCTCGCCGCCGAAGCACGCGCCGGCGTCGGCCATCACGTTGCGCTGTCGATCGTCGGCACCGATCGGGTCAGCGACAGCGGCTATCTGCGCGCGAAGCTGGTCCAGGAGAATCTGATCAAGAGCTCGGGTGTCCCCTACTCGATCCTGCGTTCGACGCAGTTCTTCGAGTTCATCGGCCGCATCGCCCAGGCCGCTACCGACGGCAAGAGCGTTCGCGTTTCAGGCGCACTGTTCCAGCCGATCCTCTCTGCGGATGTCGTCTCGGCGCTCGCCGACATCACGGTCGGCAAGCCGATCATGGGCACTGTCGAAGTCGGCGGACCGGAACGCTATCGAATCGACGAGCTCGTGCGACGCGTTCTGAAGGCGAACGGCGATGAGCGCGAAGTGATCACGGATGCTCATGCACCCTACTTCGGTGCCGAGCTCAACGACGAGAGCCTCGTTACCGGCCCCGGTGCACGCATTGGCGCGAAGCGCTTCGAAGACTGGCTGCAGGAGGCAGGATCGCAGCGGCCGGCGGCCAAGGCACCGACACAGCCTTCCGCACGCCACTGATCGCAGCAACAACTTCCGCAGGAGGCCGGCTCCGGATATCGGCAAGCGCCGCCCCGGAGCCAGCCGTTTCGATTGGGAGATCGACATGAGGCTCTACTACTTCCCTGGTTCCTGTTCGCTGGCCGATCACATCGTGCTCGAGTGGATCGGTGTGCCTTACGAGGCCGTCAAGATCGATCACGACAGCATCAGATCGCCCCGCTATCTCGCACTCAATCCGGCCGGCACCGTGCCGCTGCTCGTCGATGGCGACTTCATGCTTACGCAGAACGTCGCGATTCTCTGCTATCTCGCCGAGCGCTATCCCGCCGCTCGACTGTTCGGCGACGGCTCGCCGCGGGGCCGCGCGGAAGTCATGCGGTGGCTCGGGTTGCTCAACTCCGATCTTCACCCCGCGTTCAAGCCCATCTTCGTCCCGCACCGGTTCCTGGCCGATCCCGCACGGGCTACCGAGATCGCGGACACAGCGCGCCAGAACGTGCGCAAGTATCTCGGCATCCTCGACACACAGCTCGAGAAGCGCGAATGGATCACCGGCGAACGCTCGGTCGCTGACCCGTACTTGCTGGTCATGCTCCGCTGGGCAACGCGGCTGCACATCGATCTCGACGGATTCGGCAATCTGAGCCGCTTCATGGAGACCCAACTGCTCGACGTGAGCGTCAGGCGGGCGATTCTCGACGAGGAAGGTCGCGTTCTCGAATCCGCGCGAGCGACCGCCTGAAGTCATCATCATGAGCGCCGCGCCACAAGACGCACCGGTATCGCGACGCTCGTTCGGTGCGTCGCTCCTCGCGTGGATCGATGCCCGATTCCCGCTGACGAGCACGTTCAAGAAGCACGCGAGCGAGTACTACGCGCCGAAGAACTTCAACGTGTGGTACTACTTCGGCGCGATGGCACTCGTCGCGCTCATCCTGCAGCTGGTCACCGGCCTCTTCCTCGCGATGCACTACAAGCCGTCCGCTGCGGAGGCTTTCGCATCGGTCGAGTACATCATGCGTGACGTGGAATGGGGCTGGCTGATCCGCTACCTGCATTCGACGGGTGCGTCCGCATTCTTCGTCGTCGTGTACCTGCACATGTTCCGGAGCCTTCTGTACGGCTCGTACAGGAACCCTCGAGAGCTCGTGTGGATTCTCGGCATGCTGATCTGCCTGTGCCTGATGGCCGAAGCGTTCTTCGGTTACCTGCTGCCGTGGGGAAACATGTCTTACTGGGGTGCGCAGGTCATCGTGTCACTCTTCGGCGCGATTCCGGGCATCGGCGAATCACTCGTCGAATGGATCCGCGGCGACTACTACATTTCCGACAGCACGCTGAACCGGTTCTTCGCGCTGCACGTCGTGGCGCTGCCTCTGGCACTCGTCTTCCTGGTGATCGTGCACATCCTCGCCCTGCACGAGGTGGGTTCGAACAATCCGGATGGCATCGAGATCGACGACGTCAAAGATACGGCCGGCCATCCCGCGGACGGCATTCCGTTCCATCCCTACTACACCGTGAAGGACCTGGTCAGCGTGATCGCCTTCATCGCAGTCCTGGCGGCCGTCGTGTTCTTCGCGCCGGGGATGGGCGGCTACTTCCTCGAGTCCGCGAACTTCGAACCGGCCGATCCATTGCGAACACCCGAGCACATCGCGCCCGTGTGGTACTTCACTCCTTTCTACGCCATCCTGCGCGCCGTGCCGGACAAGCTCCTGGGCGTGTTGCTGATGGGCGCCGCGGTGGTCGCATTTCTATTCCTGCCCTGGCTCGACCGCTCGAAGGTGAAGTCGATCCGTTACCGCGGCTGGCTATATCGGGGATTCCTGATCGCATTCGCAACCAGCTTCCTCGCACTGGGCTATCTCGGATTGCAACCAGCGACCCCTGCCGCCACCAACGCGGCGCGCGTGTTCGCCGTGGTTTACTTCTCTTTCTTCGTCCTGATGCCGTGGTACTCGCGAGTCGATCGGACCAGTGCAATACCGACTCGCACCACATCCGCATTGTGAGCGCGGCTACAGGAGTACGGCCCGCGCCGCTGTACTGACCGCGCGAGTGAGTCGCTCCAGCGTCGGTACCTGCAGGCGCGTGTGCTGCCAGTACAGCGGCACATCGAGCGGACTGTCAGCGATCAACTCGATCAACGTGCCCGCTCTCAGATGCGGCTGAATCAGCGGTTCCGGGTTCATGCTCCAGCCGATCCCGGCGAGACTGGCATCGAGGAAGGCCTGCGTCGACGGCAGCCAGTGCGCCGGCGTCGCGACGTCATTGCCGAGCCGGGTGCGAATCCATGTCGCCTGCATCTGGTCCTTGTGATTGAAGCGCAGCGAGGGCGTCACACCGAGGCTCTCGGCTGTCACACCATCGGGGAAGTAGCGCTGGACGAAGTCGGGGCTCGCGACAGCCCGATAGCGCAACTTCCCGAGCTCCACACTCTTGCAGCCTTGCACGGATTGCGCGTGCGACGTAATGGCTGCGAGCACCTGGCCGTTCTTCAATCCATCGATCGTGTGCTCTTCGTCGTCGACGACGACGTCGAGCAGCGCCGCCTCTTCCCGGGTGAACGTCGCCATCGCCGCCAGGAACCAGCTCCCGAGCGAGTCGGCGTTCACCCCGATCCGCAATGTGATTCGATCGCCCGCCGAAGCTGGAACGAGTTGTGGCAGCGAATCGCGCAGCTCGCTTTCCAGCATGCCGACACGCTCTACGTGGCGGCAAATGAGATTGCCGGCCGCGGTCGCCGTGCAGGGCTGGCCGCGAACGATGAGCACGCTGCCGACGCGCTCCTCGAGCAGCTTGATTCGTTGTGAGATCGCGGACGATGTGACGTTGAGCAGCCGCGCAGCCCGTTCGAAGCTGCCTTCCTGTACAACGGCCGCCACCGCGGCGAGCGACGCATAGTCCAGCATGGGATTAGTTCCGCTTCAGCAGGAACAGAGAGTCTAACTGGACCGAAGCGAACGCGGCCACGAGACTGCGCGCCATGAACACCGCATTCATGACCGGCCTGGTGCTCAGCACCACACTCATCATTGCCATAGGCGCCCAGAACGCTTTCGTCCTGCGACAGGGGCTGCGGCGGGAGCACGTCGTCCCCATCGTTGCATTCTGTATCGTCGCCGATTTCATGTTGATCGCGGCCGGCGTCGCGGGCCTGTCGACGATACTCGGCGACGCACCGATGCTCACAACGATACTCACATTCGGGGGCGTGGTGTTTCTGGCTGCCTACGGTATCCGTGCGCTGAGGAATGCGCTGCAGCCCCGATCAATGGCCGCTAACGGATCAGGCAGCCAGATCTCGCTGCGCTCCGCGCTCGCCCAGGCAGCAGGCTTTACGTTCCTGAATCCCCACGTCTATCTGGACACGATCCTGCTCGTCGGATCGATCGGCGCACGACAGCCGGCGGAGTTGCGCGGCTGGTTCATCGGCGGCGCTGCTGTTGCCAGTGCCGGCTGGTTCTCCGCGCTGGGATTCGGTGCGCGACTGCTCGTGCCGCTGTTCGCCCGGCCGATGGCGTGGCGCATTCTGGATGCCTTGGTGGGATTGACGATGTTGACGCTGGCCGCACTTCTGGTGCGCCAGGTTCTCGCCTAGCTGCGCAGATATCCGCGCGCCAGTTGCTCCGAAACGGTCCACAGACGCGATGCCATCGCGGCATCCGTCTGATACTCGCCCTGCGGTGCTGGCGCGCAATCCTTGAAATACTCGCCCGTGATTCCCTTCACTGCCGGATGTGCAGCGACGTAGCATTGCGTCGCCGCACCTTGCGCTGGCGACTTGCGATAGTTCGCGGTGCTGGAATCCGTGTATCGGAGAATGTCCGTGCGGGTCGGTCCAGGTGTCACGCAATTGGATGTCGCACGCGTCGACTTCAATCGACGGGACAGCTCCAGCGAGAACAGGCCGTTCGCAAGCTTTGAATGCGCATAGCCACGCTTGAACCAGCCGTCACCCGAAAGCGCATCGAACTGAATGCCGCCGGGCGGCGCATCGCGATGGTTGCCGCTGCCCACGACAACGACGCGGCCTTCGGGCGAGTCCACCACGCGATCCTGCAGCTGGTTCACCAGAATGAAATGGCCGAGGTGGTTCACGACGAACTGTTTCTCGAGCCCTCTGACCTGTTCGTGGCTGTCGAGCACTATGCCTGCGTTGCAGATCAGGATGTCGATCGGCACGTCCATGCGACGCACCTGTCCGGCGCACGCAACGACGGAGCCGAAATCAGTGAGCTCGAGCACTACGGGAATCGCTTTCCCGCTGACGCTGCGACAGGCCTCGGCCGCCTTGTCCTTCGTACGCGCTGTGCCAATCACTGTAGCGCCGCGCAGCGCGAGAACACGCAGGGTTTCGTAACCGATCCCTGTGTTGCAGCCGGTGACGAGCGCGGTCCTGCCCTTCAGATTCAAGCCTGCTGTGACCTCATCGGCCGTCGAGTCGGGACCAAATGCGGAAGCCGCCGCAGCGGATGGCAGTGCGAGAGATGCAAGAGCGGCTTTGGAGAACTGTCGGCGCGTAATCATGCACGCATGGTAGCCGACGAAGATCTGCGATTGACAGCTATGCGCTCCAGCGCGTCACGCCGCCACGAGCCTGATCCGCGTGATCTCCGACGGCGCACCGAATCGTTTCGGCGGGCCCCAGTAGCCTGTGCCGCGGCTTACGTAGACCCATAGCTGTCCGAGCCGATGCAGTCCTGCGGTGAACGGTTGCTGCAGCGGCACGAAAAGATTCCATGGCCAGAACTGACCGCCGTGCGTGTGACCTGAGAGCTGCAAATCGAAACCGGCGGATGCCGCAGCCGGCGCGGAACGCGGTTGATGCGCCAGCAAGATCTTGACTGCATCGAGCGGCGCGCCGTGCAACGCCGCTGACGGATCGCTGCGACTCTGCGGTTCGAAATGATGCGCGGTGTAGTCAGTCACTCCCGCCAGTACCAGCGATGCTTCGTCCCGAGCGAGCACGACATGCTCATTTATGAGGACTGTGAGCCCGAGCTTGCGCAGCTCCTGTGTCCAGGCGCGCGCACCCGAGTAGTACTCATGATTGCCCGTAACGAAGTACACGCCGTGCTTCGCCGTGAGTTGTGACAGCGGCTGAACATCGGCAGCGAGTTGCTGCACGCTGCCATCAACGAGATCGCCCGTGATGGCAATGACGTCGGCGTTGAGTCCATTCGCCGCTTCGACGATCGCGTTCACGTAGCCGCGCTTGATGGTTGGGCCGACGTGAACGTCGCTGATCTGCACAATCGAGAACCCATGCAACTGTGCCGGAAGCTTCGCGATCGGGACGTCGATCTCGACGACGCGGGCGCGCCGTCTCGCATTGAAGAAGCCGATCAGCGTTACGAGAATGGCCAGTACGACGACGCCTGCGGCTGAGGGCCGGACCATCGCTGCTGCCTGCGCGGTCGACACGAGCGCGGCCACCAGCAGCGCGATGTCGCGCAGCAACGTGAGCACGAACAGCGAAGAGAAGAAGCCCATCATCAGGAGGCCCGCCCATGCGATTCGATCCGCGAGCGAGCGTGACTCGAGCGGCCGCGTCATCATCGACGCGGGCATCAGCAGGCAGGACGCGATCAGGACGACTACTCCGATCGTCCATCCGAACCCATTGAGCCCCAGGTCTGGGAGCAATCGGGCACCAATGTAGAAGTGCAGCAGCACGAGCAGCGCTGATGCGATCAGGAAGGAACGGCTTACGCGCACAGGGGTTCGCAGGTTGCGAGGGAGATCGTGGGATTATCGGGGCGCATCGCCCCCTTTCAATTGGGGGCCACCGAACCCTTCGCTGCCTTGGACGATCGGGCGATCGCCATCGTCCGGAACACGGCCTTCACGGACCCGCGGAAATGAGGGCTCACGAGATACAGCAGGCCGAATGCCACAATCATCACGCCAGCTCCGGCGGCAATGGCAGCAATCCCCGAGAGGTGCAGCAACCAGGGCACGACACCCGCCGCGAGACCGCAAAAGCCATAGCCGACCAGCAGCAGCAACGTATCGGTGAACAGCCTCCTCACCGGCGAACCGGTACCGCGCAGCCATGCGAGCGCGGCCAGCCAGGTCAATCCCAATCCGATGACCTGCGCGATTGCCACACCCATCACGCCCCAATTGGCACCGACGATGATGCCGGCGATCAGCAGCGGCTTGCTGATTGCGGTGAAGCGGAAATGCGTGCCGGTCAGCCCTTTCGAGAGAAACACCCAGTACGTCGCATTGGTGGCTGCCTGAAACATGCCCCCGATGCAGAGCAACTGGAACAGCGCCGCCATCGGCATCCATCGTTCGCCGAGGATGACATCGACGAGCGCATGCGCCTGGGCGCACGCGAATGCCAGGATCGCGAAGATCGCGTGCAGCAATGCCGCCTGCCCCGCCAGCAGAAAATCATCGTAACGCTTCGGATCGTCTCGCAGCCGCGACAGGATCGGCAGCGCCACCGTCCCGGCCGGCGAAGTGATCTGATAGAGCGGCAGCATCACCAGCTGATAGGCGCGGTTGTAGAACCCCAGCGCATTCGCACCGAACCGCTCGCCGATCACCATGCTGTCCACGTTGCGGCTGAAGTAGACGATGACTTGCGACAGCATCAGGTTCCAGCCATAGCGCAGGAACTCGCCCATTCCGGCGCAGCGCCGCGGCAGTCCCGGCATCCATCGGCCCGCGAGCAGGAAGAAGATCAGCATCGACAGCGCGAACCCGATTTGCTGCCCCACGAGCGCCCAGTAGCCGAAGCCCTTGAGCGCCATGACCACTCCGATCGCAAGCCCGGTCGCCTGGCCGGAAACGGTACAGATCGCGAGCCGCCCAAAGCGCATGTCCCGATTCAACTGCGCACGATACTGGGTCGCGATGCCGTTCAGGACGAACGTGATCGCCAGCGCCTGCGTCATCGGCGACAGCGCCGGTGTGTGATAGAAGGCTGCGATCAGCGGCGCGCAAAGAACCGTCGCCAGACTCAGTCCCAGGCCGATCCCGGTATTGATCCAGAACAGATTCGTTCGCTGCTGGTGCGTCACGCTCGCCGCCTGCACTGTTGCTGACGACAAGCCGAACTCGCGCAGTACTTCTCCAACGCCGATGACGGCCAGCACCATCGCGAGCATGCCGTAGTCTTTGGGCGACAGCAGGCGCGCAAGGACGATGAGCCCGCCGACCTGGATCGCGATAGTGAGGAACTGACCGCCCATGGTCAGCACCGCGCCGCGACGCGCAATGGAACTCAGACCCTTCGCGGGTTCCGGCTTGGCGGCCTCGGGCGGCCCGTCCGTCTGCATCATGCCGTCTGCGTCATGATTGTTGCGTTACGCTCTTCGATCCCATCCCATTGCAAGGGAATCACATCTCGTGCCAGCTCGAAATCCCGGCTCGAGTTCATTGGCTGCCTTGTCCGGGCACGACCCCGGATAACGACGGACCTAAGTCTTTCGTTCCATGCGGCACGAAGATAGCAAGCAAAACGCGCCCCACGGACTGTTTTCCTTCCGCGTCGCTTGAGGCATTCTTCGTCGAAACGACAACAGCGATGTGAGCGGGCACGATGCTGAAGGACTTCCTGAAACAAGGGGTGCGGATCGAGGGACTCTTCGACCTCATCAGCAGGGGGCAGGATGCCTTCGACGGCAGCTGGACGTTCGAGCATCACCTGACTTCACCGAACCTCATCAAGTTCTTCGGCGACACGAGCGGCGCCAATCCCGTCCGGATCCTCCCGTACAAGCGCGGCCAGAACGCGAACACGCCAATGGCCGGCGACGAAGTCATCAGCGGCGAATTCAGCGGCTGCATCATGGGCATCTACAAGGACCAGGGCATCGCCATGGTCAATCACGTCGACACGGAGAAGGACGGCTTCGGCCAGATGCCGCAGAAGCAAGCTTGGGAAGCCCTGAAAAGGCGCGGCGACATCGAGCTCTTCAACGAGTCCTCAACCGCGGGCCTCATTCCGAAACTCATCTCGGGCATGACCGACAAGAAGCTGCTCAAGCAAGGCGCCGGCATCTCGATCCTCTGCATCGCCTCGCCGACGAAGTACTACAGCATCACGCGGGTGGCGGTGTTCCGAGATCAGGCGCACATATATAAGGTGCTGAAGGTGGTGTGAGGCAAGAAGCCGGCTAGCTGTTAGCCGGCTAGCCAGCTAGCCAGAACAGGAAGGCCGCATGCGGCGCCTGCAGTCCGTCATCCCGCGAACGCGGGGATCCATCCGTTCACATCCTCCGAATCTGGCTAGCTGGCTAACGGCTAGCTGGCTTCAGCTTCGGATACTCCGGCGCCGCGGGCACCGTCCTCGGATCGCGCTGAATTTCTCCGAGCAGATACTTCACCGCCTCCTCCAGCTGCGCATCGCCACCGTTGAACGTCGCGTGCGGCAGATTGTCGACGACGATGTCAGGGTCGACGCCGTGCTGCTCGATGAGCCATTTGCGTTCCGGTCCGTAGACACCCGCGCCGGGCGCACGGGCGAAACCGTTGTCCGTAAGACGATTGTCCGACCCCAGCCAGATCTCGCCGCCCCAGGTGCGGGTACCGATCACCTTGCCGATGCCGAGGCGGCGGAAGCCTTCCGCGAAGGCTTCGCCATCCGAACCGGTCTGCTCATCGACGAGCACGACGGCGTGGCCGCCGAACGCGTATTGCATGTTCGAGTAGGGCTGCCCTGCTCTCGTCTGCCAGTACATCCAGGGCTTTCGCAGTAATCGCGCGAGGATGAAGCTGTCGATGTTGCCGCCGCGATTGTGTCGCGCGTCGACGATGAGGCCGGGCCGGTTGAACACAGGATAGAAGTTGCGGAACCACGACGTGATGTCCGAAGCCGTCATCGCACGCAGATGCACGTAGCCGATCCGGTTCTCCGACAACGAATCGGTACGCTGGCGCCGGGTCAGCTCCCAATCGCTGTAGCGCAGGGACGCTTCGTCCGTGGCCGGATATACGACGATGTCCCGTGCCTTCCCTGTCGCCTTCGACTTCAGGCGCAGCAGCACTTGCTGCTCGACCTGGTTGCGCATCAACGCGTTCGGATGGCTGACCGCAAGCACGTTCACGCCGTTGATCATCGTGATGACATCGCCGACCGACACGCCCAGCTCGGGATCGGCAAGCGGTGAACGCTCATCCGGATAGTCCGGATCGGCCTGGTAAATGTGATCGATGCGATAACCGCCGGCGCGGCGATCCAGCAGGAGCCGGGCACCGAGCGTCGGCACCTTGATGTCGTCGTTGCCGCGGCGCATGTCACCGCCACGAACCGACGTATGCAGCGCGGACAACTCGCCGACTGCAAGGCCGATCACATCCGACAATTCGTCGCGCGTGGTGACGCGATCGACGAGCGGAAGATATTTGTCGCGCACCGCATTCCAGTCGACGCCATGCATGCCCGGGTCGTAGAAGTAGTCGCGCTCCATCCGCCATGCATCGATGAACATCTGGCGCCAGTCCTCACGCACGTCGATCGCATAGTTCCACGACGTCAGACGCAGCTTCGACTTGTCCAGCTCCGACGGCGCCTTGGTGCCCGCTTCGACGACGTAGAGATCGTCGTTCTTGCGCAGCAGGATCTTCTTCCCGTCGCGCGAGAGCTCGTACGACAAGACATCCTCGACGAACTTCTCGGCCTCGGGATCATCGTTCGTGATCTCGAGCACCATGAGCTTTGCCTTGGCCTCGGCACCGACATCGCGCGACATCCAGTAGATCGCTTTGTCGCTGACGGACAGCCGGAAATAGTCGCCGGCGGGTGCCGGTACTTCGTAGATACGTTGCGCGAGACCCTCGTAGTCGATGCGCACGATCGCCGGCGCTGACGACTTCGACTTTTCTTCCTTGTCGTCCTTCGAGCTCTTCTTGCCGGTGCGCGGCTTCTCGCTCTGCGCCGCCTGGGCCGTCACAGGCGCGGGCGGATCCAGCTGCTCTGGTGGGAGCTGTGGCGGGAGCTCGACCGGTTCCGCCGGTTCAGGAGGCTGAGGTTCATCGGCAGGCTCTTCCTCGACCTCTTCGCGCTCCTTGTCGTCATCCTCTTCGGTCTTTTCCTGCACTGCCGGATGCAGCTCATCCGCCGGCTTGAAGGGCGAGCGCAGTCCCTTGCGAAGCGCGACCTGATAGAGCTTGTCGGGTCGATCGAAGAACGGCTCCGGCGCACGCGGGCCCCACGGGCTCTGCACGACCGAGTTCAGGCTGCGATCGGACAGGAAGTAGACCCACTTGCCATCGGGGCTGAACGCCGCATCGTGACTGTTCGCGCGATCGCTCGTGAGCGCCGTGTGCGTACGCCTGGCGACGTCGTAGAGAAGGATCTGCAGGAACGAGTTGGCCGCGGCCTGATTGATCGCGACGTGCCGGCTGTCCGGCGACCACGCGAATCCGAAGATGCCTTCCTGATTGGTGGAAATGCGTGTCGTCGAGCGCGACGCGATACTGAGCAGCCACGCTTCATTGTTGTTGTCGGCGAACGCGATCCACTTGCCATCGGGTGATGGCACCCCTTCGAATCGCAGCACCTTGCCATCGCGACTCAAGGGGCGGTCCGCGCCGACCCCATTCGCCGGCATCTGGACGAACTCCATCTCGCCGCTGGCGTCGGACAATCCGACGAGTGACTTGCCGTCCGGCATGAACACGGCATCGCGATAGCGCACGCCCGGCTTGCGGGAAACCTGCACGAATCGGCCGTCACGGACCGGGGCGACGAATACGCGGCCGCGAGCAGTCAGCACGACCGCTTCGCCGTCGGGCCGCAGATGCATCGCAGTCAGGTTCTCGATCGGCTTGGTCACCCACTTCTCGCGCAGCTGATCGAGATCGGACGCAAGCGTGATGGGGACCTTGCGCTTCGCGTTCGCGGCGATGTCGTGGATCCAGATGTCGGCACCGACGACATAGGCAACCCGGCCTGCGTTCAACGAGGCATAGCGCACATCCCAGCCGTTGTGGTCCGTATGGCGCTGCAGGTCGCTGCCGCTCTCATCCATCGACCAGAGATTCATCGTGCGATTGCGATCGGTCACGAAATAGACACGACCGTTCCACCACATCGGAGTATGGCTCTCGCCCGCGTAGTCGCGCGTCAGTTTCTCGGCTTCGGCCGCGCCATCGCGGAATTTCCAGATCTGCCGGGCCGTGCCGCCGGTGTACCAGCGGGTGACGTTGTTGTGGAACGCCGGCCGCACGAAGTACAGCGTCTTGCCGTTCGCGTCGAACGACCCCTCGCTTGCCTGGCTCAACGGAATGCGGCGCTTCTCCGCCGTGGACAGGTCGATTGCCACGAGCTGCGGATCAGGCAGCGTCGCGTAGTGCTGCGTCGCATAGACGAGCTCGCCCGTCGGAGTAAACGTCGTTGCAATGGCGGACTCGCCCTCGAAAGTCCGGCGTACTGGCAACCCGCCTGCGAGCGGCATCGTGTAGACCTCAGCCGGCCCTTCGTAGCGAGCTGTGAATGCGAGCGTGCGTCCGTCCGGTGATATGACCGGATGCGTCTCCTCCGCGAGATGCGTCGTCAGTCGTCGTGCGACACCGCCAGTGACTGGCACAGTCCACAGGTCGCCCTCCGCGGCGAACACCAGCGTGTCGCCGTGAAGAACCGGATCACGGTAGTAACCCTCGATACCGCCGCTCGGGCTGGCCGAATGAGAGAGAACCGGACAGCCGATCAGGAGAGCGAACAGAGCAAGCGTGACTCTCATGCGCAGGTTTGCCTTGTTATGGAAGCCGAGAGGCCGAGTGTCACACAGACACCGCCGGCGCGGAACGTGGTCCGGGACGTCGTCCCCTCTTTGGTCAGTGTCGATTCGACGGAAGGCCGCTCCGGCACGATGGGACGAGATCGCGGCCCGCAATTTCTTTGTCCGCTGCCGCGTGCTACATGTCGATTCGCCGGTTCGCCGTTCGTATAGGGTCGGAACCGGCTGTTGCCGGTCATCCCGTCAACGCATTTCAGGAGCGGACCATGAAACAGTACCTGATCAGCCTCTACCAGCCCGACGGCCCCGGCCGCCCCGACCCAGAAGCACTGGGCAGGATCATGCGGGACGTATACGCGATTCGGGACGAGCTCAAGGCGCAGGGCGCATGGGTGTTCGCGGGCGGATTGCATGACGCCAGCACAGCGACGGTCGTTCGCGTGCGCAACGGCGAAACGCTGATCACCGACGGTCCGTTCGCCGAAGGCAAGGAGCACATCGGCGGCTTCACCATCCTGCGGGCACCCGATCTCGACGCCGCACTCGAATGGGGCCGGCGCTATGCCGCGGCGACGACACTTCCGGTTGAAGTCCGCCCGTTCCGGGAGGAAGGGCCGAGCTGATGCCCACGGCCACCAACGCACAGATCGAGCAGATCTTTCGCGAACATTACGGCCGCGCCGTTGCCGTACTCACGAGGTCATTCGGCTCGATCGATGCCGCTGAGGAAGCGGTGCAGGATGCGTTTTCCACTGCACTGGAGCGCTGGCCCGCTACAGGACTGCCGCCCAGCCCCGCTGGCTGGATCATCACGACGGCGCGCAATCGGGCCATCGATCGCGCACGTCGTGAAGCATCGCGTGCCGATCGCCATCTTGCAGCGACGCTTCTGGACACTCCCGATGTCGAGTCGCAGGAGCACGCCGTGCGCGACGATCACTTGCGATTGATCTTCACGTGCTGTCATCCGGCCCTGGCGACGAGTGCGCAGATCGCGCTGACTCTGCGTCTGCTGGGAGGACTGACGACTGCCGAGATCGCGCGCGCCTTCCTTGTACCTGAAGCCACGATGGCGCAACGGATCGTTCGGGCTAAGGGCAAGATCCGCGACGCCGGCATCCCCTATCGCATCCCGCCTGAAGATCAGCTCCCGCTGCGTCTTCGCGCAGTGCGCGCGACGCTCTATCTGATCTTCAACGAAGGCCATTCCGCCAGCGAAACATCACAGCTGATCCGCACGGAGTTGTGCGACGAAGCGATCCGGCTGGCGCGTTTGCTCGCATTATTGATGCCGGACGACGCTGAGTCCTGGGGACTGCTTGCGTTGCTGCTGCTGATTGATGCACGCCGCGCCTCTCGTGTTGGCGCCGATGGCTGCCTCGTGATTCTGAGCGAGCAGGATCGTTCGTTGTGGGATCGCGTGAAGATCGCGGAGGGACAGACGATCGTTCGCGAATGCCTCGAGGCGAATCAGCCGGGGCCCTATCAGATCCAGGCTGCGATCAATGCCGTTCACAGCGATGCCCTGTTCACGGGCGCCATCGACTGGCCGCAGATTCTCGTGCTCTACAACCAGCTCATCACGTTCGAGCCGACGCCCGTCGTTGCGCTCAATCGCGCAGTGGCGGTCGCGGAAGTCGAAGGGCCAGGTGCCGCGCTGATACTGGTGGATGAGTTACAGCTCGGCGAGTACCGCATGTTCCATGCGATACGGGCGGACCTGCTTCGCCGGCTCGATCGGCGCAGCGAGGCAGTGGCCGCGTATGAAGCAGCGATTGCCCTGACGAAGACCGATGCGGAGCGTGCGTTCCTGCAACGCAGAGCGGCGGAGGTCAAGTAGCCACTCCCGCGCAGGCGGGAGTCCATCCTGGCTACCACGGAATGGATTCCCGCTTTCGCGGGAACGGCATGGTGGCAATTCAGACTCTCGCCGCGCTTTGATCCCGAAACTTCCGCCAGTTCGAGCCACGCGCCATGTGGTATTGCGGCGGGAAATGCGTCTTCGCACCGAGCACATCGGCCGCGTGCCAGCCCCAGCGCGGATCGTCGAGGAACGCACGTCCGAGGGCGATCATGTCGGCGCGGCCTTCCTCGAGAATCTGCTCGGCCTGCTTCGGATCAGTGATGAGACCAACGGCGCGCGTTACGACGCCCGTCGAGGCTTTGATCTCTGCTGCAAAGTCGACCTGGAACCCCGGCGCGACGGGCGGCATCACATGCGCACGAATACCACCGCTCGATGCGCACACATATGCAATACCCAGCTTCTTCGCTTCGCGAACATAGGCGATGGTCTGCGTGAGATCCCAGCCGCCCTCCACCCAATCCGTCGCGGATACGCGCAGGCCAACAGCAACGTGCGAAGGAACCGCTGCACGAACAGCCCGAATGACTTCGAGCGGGAAGCGAATCCGGTTCTCGAATGAACCACCGTATTCATCCTTGCGTGCATTGACGAGCGGCGACAGGAATTCATGCATCAGATAGCCGTGCGCGCTGTGGATCTCGATGACTTCGAATCCAGCTCGCACCGCGCGATGCGCCGCCTGTACGAATGCTGCGACAGTCTGCGCGATCTCCTCCTTCGTCAACGCATGCGGCACATGCCAGTCCTCGCCGAACGCCACTGCACTCGACGACACTGTCTGCCACGGGTCTTCCCCTTCCGTCAGCGCGGCACCTCCATCCCAGGGCTTCCGGCTCGAGGCTTTGCGCCCGGCGTGAGCAAGCTGCACTCCGAAGCGAGTTGCGCCACCGAGCCGACGAGCCGCATCGAGCACGCGCCTGAGCGCGGCTTCATTCTCATCCGTGTAAAGGCCGACGCAGCCGTGCGTGATGCGACCGCGCCGCTCGACCGCGGTTGCTTCGACCATCACGAGTCCGGCACCGGAGTACGCGAGCTGCGAAAGATGCTGCAGATGCCAGTCGTTCGCCGATCCATCGCTCGCGCTGTACTGACACATCGGCGCGACAGCGAGACGATTCGGCAATTCCACTTCACCGATCCGGATGGGATCGAACAGACGACTGGTCATGAACACTCCGCGGGGTAAGAAACGATGGCGGCATTGTAGAGATCCGCTGACCGTTCAGTGCTGCCCGCGCAGGAACGACTCCCGTGACAGCCGCGTCATGAATGTATGGGAACCCCTGCATGCCGCTGCGAGTCTTGCAGGGGAAATCCCCGCATGAAACGCGCGTCCAGAACCTGCAGGTATGTCCTCATGACAAAGCTCGACCGTCCCTTGAAACGCGAGATCGAAGTCGGCAATGAGCAGTATGTGGTGACGCTCAGCCCGACAGACATCAAACTCACACGCAAAGGACATCGCAAAGGAATCGTCCTCGCGTGGAAGGATCTGTTGAGCGGCGATGCCGCCCTCGCGACCGCACTGAACGCATCGGTCAGCGAAATTGAATGATGCGTTGAAAAAACTGACCCGCGGAAAACCTGACCATGTCGAAGCTCTCCGACTTCCCGATCACGCGCAAATGGCCGTCTCAGTATCCTGATCGCATCCAGCTCTATTCGCTGACCACGCCGAACGGCGTGAAGGCATCGATCATGCTGGAAGAGACCGGGCTGCCCTACGAGCCGCACTATGTGAACTTCGATACGGTGGACCAGAAGTCGCAGGAATTTCGCTCGCTGAATCCCAACGGCAAGATTCCCGCGATCATCGATCCGCAGGGCCCCGACGGAAAGCCGCTACCGCTGTTCGAATCGGCAGCGATCCTCATCTATCTCGCGGACAAGAGCGGCAAGCTGCTGCCGAAGAACGGCGCCGCGCGATATGAAGCGCTCCAGTGGCTGATGTTCCAGGCCGCCGGCATCGGCCCGATGTTCGGCCAGGTCGGCTTCTTTCATAAATTCGCCGGCAAGGAGTTCGAAGACAAACGCCCGCGCGACCGCTACGTCGAGGAATCGAAGCGGCTGCTGGATGTGCTCAATGAACGACTGGCCGATCGCGAATGGATCGCCGGTGACTACTCGATCGCCGACATCGCCACCTTCCCCTGGGTGCGCAACCTGATCGGCTACTACAACGCGGGCGAGCTCGTCGGCTTCGAGCAGTTCAAGCACGTCAAGCGTGCACTCGATGCCTTCCTGGCCCGTCCTGCAGTGGCGAAGGGACTGACGATTCC
Organism: Povalibacter uvarum; assembly: GCF_014202975.1. Taxonomy (GTDB): domain Bacteria; phylum Pseudomonadota; class Gammaproteobacteria; order Steroidobacterales; family Steroidobacteraceae; genus Steroidobacter; species Steroidobacter uvarum. The sequence goes on along the minus strand of NZ_JACHHZ010000003.1, from coordinate 586,748 downwards.
GAAACGGCCTGCGTAGCGCGGGCCGCCCGTGCTCACGACATGTTCTTGAACACGATCTGTGTGCCGGTCTCGGCCTCGAGCGCGGCGACTTCCTTGTTGATGAGCGACGCCGTCTCATCGCCTGTCCCGAAAATATTGTGCGACTCGCCGTCGTCGTTCAGGCGCGGGAATACGTGATACTTGCCTTCCCAAGCCTGGTAGAGCGCGAACAGGTTGCCATCCCTGACGAGCGCAATGTTGTGACCACCGAACTCGCCGACCGCCGCCTGCGAGTCGCCGCTCAACGCCTTCTTCACATCGAACGGCCCGTTCTTCTTGACGCTGGTCGAGTTACCGATGATCCGGTCGCTGTACCGCACCTTGCCGTAGGTGAAGTAGGTGACGACGAACTCGGCGATCAGCGAACAGTTCCTCACCCCGGCTTCGGTGCCCAGCATCGGTGAATCGATGCCCGCGGCCTGGTTCGGCAGGACGCTCTTCACCAGGGCATTCGCCTTGGGTTCGCTGTCGATCCCCGTGATCAGGTCGTTGAGCTGCCTCAGTCTGGACATCGCGTGAACCTCCTTAGCTGTCGGCGCCATTGCAGCCGCCGGAGGGTTCCTCTGTAAATCGACCGGCGTCCCTACATCCGGGACCTAGGTCTTTGGACCTATCGGCTTGCCCGCACGACAGGCGATGACTGATAGTTGCGCGCATGAAGTTGCTGGTCATCGACGATCATCCGGTGTTCCGTGACGGGCTTGCCGCCCTGTTGCGGCAGGCTGGCGAGCACACGATCGTCCTGCAGGCGGCGGAATGCGCTGCTGCCTTCGACATCGCGGATCAGCATCCGGATCTCGACGCGGTCTTCGTCGATCTGTTGATGCCGGGCATGTCCGGCGATCTCGCCGTCCGCGAATTCGGCCGCCGCCGGCCGGAACTGCCGGTCATCGTGCTGTCAGGGTCTGAAAATCCCAGCGATGTACGGCGCGCGTTGAACGCCGGCGCACTGGGCTACATTCCGAAGTCCGCAAGCCCGCAGACATTGCTGTCCGCGTTGCAGCTCGTGCTCACCGGCAACATCTATGTACCGCCCTTGCTCGCGACCGCGAGCGCAGCTCAGAAACAGCAAGGCGACGGGCCCGGCACGCCGCCACCGATCGAACAACTGACAGAGCGGCAGATGGACGTGCTGCGCCATCTCTGCACGGGCCTGTCGAACAAGGAAATCAGCAGCCGGCTCGGCATCGCCGAGAAAACCGTGAAGGTTCACGTCGCCGCAATCTTCAAGACGCTCAATGTCGTGAATCGCACGCAAGCGGCGAATGCCGTACGTGAAGCGAAGCTGCTCTGAGGGTCGGAGTTTCACTCCGCTCTTACACCGCAGCCGTCTCCCGCGAATCGATCAGATGAGCGATCGACGCGCGCAGCCTGCTGTTCGGCACGGGCTTGTGCAGCAATAGAAAGCCGCTCTCCTGCGCTTCGCGAATCCTGTCGGGTGCCGTGTCGCCGGTGATGAGCATGCCGGGAATTTCATCGTTGTACTCCGAGCGCAAACGCTCGATGACGGCGGGGCCACTTTCGTTGTCGCGCAATCGGTAGTCGCAGATGATGAGGCGCGGCACGGTCCGGTGTGTCGCGATGCGCTCGAGCATTTCGTCGCACGAGCCCGCGGCCAGCACTTCGTAGCCCCAGCTCTCGAGCAGGCTCTTCATCGCGAGCTGGATCGCCAGCTCATCGTCGATCACCAGCACGAGGCCACTGCCCTGCCCCTGGAACGGGTTCAGGAATCGACCTGTCGATGCAGTGGTTTCGGCGCGTGCCTCCCCGAGCGGCACTTTGATCTCGAAGAGGCTGCCGCGGCCCGCGATCGAACGGACCGTGAGCGGATGATCCAGCAGCGTCGTCAGGCGGCGGACGATCGCGAGCCCGAGTCCCACGCCCTTCGTGCGGTCGCGCTCCGGGTTACCGAGCTGATAGAACTCCTGAAAGATGTGCTCCTGCTCGGCCTGCGGAATTCCGCGGCCGGTATCCCACACCTGGATGCGCAGCGTGCGGCCGCGACGACATCCCACGAGCACGCGCCCTCGATCTGTGTATGCGACTGCATTGGCGATGATGTTGCGGAGAATGCGCTCGAGCAGCAGTGCATCGCTTTCGACGAACGCCGAGCATTTTCGGACCCGCAGCTGCAATCCCTTCGCCCGCGCCTGCACTTCGTAGTCGCGGCACACGCGGTCCAGAAGCGGTTCGACGGCTACGGCTTCCTTGTTCACCTCGACGACGCCTGCGTCGAGGCGCGAGATGTCCAGCAAGCCGCCGAACAATCCGCTCATCGCACGCACCGACCCGTCGATGTGATCGAGCAGGTTGCGAGCTTCATCATCCATTGACCGCGGCCTCAACGCCGCAACGAAGAGACTCAACGCGTGAACCGGCTGGCGGAGGTCATGGCTCGCAGCTGCCAGGAAGCGCGACTTCGCAGCGTTCGCCTGCTCTGCTGCCGCCTTCTCGCGACGCAGCCCTTCGACGAGGTCGATATTCTCGAGACGCAGCCTGACCGCATCGATGAATGCCGCACTCGACCGCCGCGCCTGTTCGGCGATCGAGATGAACCAGACGAGATACAGCACGGCCAATGCAGTGTGAATGACCTCTCCCTGCGAGAGCAACCAGAGCAGCGGCGGCACGGAGATCGACACGAAGAATGAAATGAACGCGGGCAGGTAGGCGGCGAAGGCACTGACCGCGCCGCTCGTGATCGCAAAAATCAACAGGAGCGAAACGAGCTGCAGATCGACCCGGCCGTGCGACATGATCCAGATGGACCCGGCGCCGATCGTCAGCCCGCCGACGGTCGCTCCGACAGTGAACCACCGCGCCCAGAATCGCCATTCGCTGCTGTCGGGCACGGCGCGCAGGTAAGCGCGATACAGAAATCCCCGGGCGCCAGTCTGCGCCGCCATCACGCCGATCAGTACCATGGCCCGATCCACGGCGACGGCATCGATATGGACAAGAACGAGCGTGAGAAAGGTGATCGCGAGCAGCGTCCCGAACAACCCCGGCGGCGTGTTCCGATAGATCGACCGAATCTGTTCGGCGCGAATGCGGTCGCTGAGCTGCATGGCTGTTCTCGTTATAGCGCCGGAATGATCCGGAGGCAGGGAGATTAGCCAGCTAGCCGGCTAGCTGGCTAGCCAGCGGTTGCACACTGCCTGTGGGTCCGGCTTCAGCCGGACGTTATCGCCGCAGGCGATGCTTCGCTTACGTCCGACTAAAGTCGGACCCACAGCAAGAGCGCGACAGATGCCGAACGAGCCCGCGACTGCTAACCTCGCGGCATGGATCAGACTTGGTGGTTGTACCTGCTCGCTTGTCGCGACGGCCGCACGTACGCAGGCATTGCGATCGACGTCGCAAGCCGATTCGCCGCGCACACCAGCGGTAAAGGCGCGAAGTTCACTCGCGCCAATCCGCCGGTTCGCGTCCTCGGCGCCCGGGCCTTCGCGACGAAATCCGAAGCGCTCAGGGCCGAAGCCGCTCTGAAGAAGCTGGATCGAAAAGAAAGGCTGGCCTGGGCCAGCGCGTGCGAGCCATTGCCATCATGAAAATCGGAATCATCGGTGCGGGCGGGATCGGGCTCGCCTTTGCAAAGCAGGCGATCAACGCCGGACACGACGTCATCGTCAGCAACAGCCGCGGACCGCAGTCGCTGGCCGAAGCGGTGCTCAAACTCGGAAACCGTGCTCGCGCAGGCACACGACAGGAAGCGGCCCAGGCCGACATCGTCGTCCTCGCCGTGCAATGGCAACAACTTTCCTCGGCGCTCGCGGATCTCCCGGCATGGAACGGCAAGATCGTCGTGGACACCATGAACCCGATCATCATGCCGGCGTTCGAGTTCGCCGAACTGGGTGGACGGACATCGAGTGAAATCGTTGCGTCCCTGCTGCCCGGCGCTCGCGTCGTGAAGACGGCGAATACCCTGACCCCGGAATTGCTGGGCAGCGATCCGGTCCGCGCAGATACCCGACGAGTTCTGTTCGTTTCCGGAGACGATGCCGCCGCGAAGACTACCGTCAGCGGCATTCTCGAAGCCGCCGGCTTCGCGACCATCGACCTGGGCGGTCTGGCCAACGGCCGGTTGCATCAGTTCCCCGGCGGGCCACTGCCAGGATTGAACCTGTTCAAACTCGGCTGAACGGACGAGTCCGCCGGCCAGCGGGAGTGCTAGTCTTCCGGCACACCAGCAAGACCACGGTCCACCATGGCAACCACCGATGCGTTCGAATCCTCGCGGCATTCGACACTGACACAGACGGGTGCGGGTGCAGCAACGCTCCGCTGGACCAGCCAGGCACTGACGGTCACCGTCTGGGCCAGCGCCGCCCTCTTCGGGATCTACATCCTCGCGTTCTACGCCGCCGCGCTGTTCGACGGCAACATCGAGAAATGGAACGAAGGCCTGCCGCGCCTGTACGAAACGCACACGCCCGTAGCAACCGCCGGTATCGGCCTGCACTTCGCGGCGGGCGGCGTGATCCTCGCACTCGGCTGCATCCAGTTCGTCCAGCGCATCCGCGTCTTCTACCCCGCCGTGCATCGCTGGATCGGACGCATCTATGTCACCGCAGCTTTCCTCACCGGCGTCGGTGGAATCACATTCATCGCCGTCAAAGGTACGATCGGCGGCACGATGATGGACATCGGCTTCGCGATCTACGGCACATTGACGATCGTCGCCGCGGTCCAGGCCTATCGCCACGCACATGCTCGCCGGTTCGACGCTCATCGTGAATGGGCAATGCGCCTGTTCGCACTCGCGATCGGATCGTGGCTCTACCGGATGGAGTACGGATTCTGGTTTCTCGTCGCCGACGGCGCGGGCCATCTCGACAACTTCCAGGGCCCGTTCGATGTGTTCATGGATTTCTTCTTCTACGTCCCCAACCTGCTGATCGTCGAAGCGCTGATTCGCGCGCCGCGCTCGACGACGTCGGTCGCAGGCCGATTCGCGGCCTCGACGACGTTCGTTCTCGCGACGGCCTTTGTCGTCGTCGCGACCTATCAATTCACGAAGCAGTACTGGGGGCCGGCGATTCTGGCTCGTATCGGGTTATGAGGCTCTAGAGATTCGGACTCAAGCGTTTCCTCCCCCCACCCCCATCAACGCCAGCCCCTGAGCGACGGAAGAAAACTCATCGCCGCCGACGAGCTTTTCCGAGCCGAACTTGCGCGCAAACAACTCGCGCACTGCCGGCACCAGCGCACTCCCGCCTGTCATGAACACACGCGTAATCTGCGACCGGCTGACGCCTGCGATCGACAGTGCTTGATCCATCGTCGCACCGACGCTCGACAGATCCTCCGCGATCCAGTGCTCGAACTCGGCGCGCGTCACGGTTCGATCGACCTCGACAGGGCCCGCCTTGAAGCGCAATCGCGCCGACGTCTCCGACGTCAACGTCTGCTTCACGCGTGACACGGCCTGGAACAACGAAAAACCTTCTTCGTTGCGGATGACATGCACCAGGCCTTCGAATGCTTCGCGGTCGACGGCAGTGCGCAGCACGTCGATGATGCGACGAAGCGTTTCGCGGTTGTTCATCATCGAAAGCTGGTGCCAGCTCGAGAAGTTCGAATAGATCCACAACGGAATCGGCAGGCGCTTTGCTTCCGGCTGGAACTCGGAACCCATGCCGAGCGCGGGACACACGGCGTTGTAGACGATGCCGTAGTCGAAGCGATCGCCGGCGATGCCGATACCCGTCTGCGCGAGCGGTGTGATCTTCGATCCGTGTTCATTCGAGTCGACTTCGACGATGGAGAAGTCGCTCGTACCGCCGCCGAGATCAGCGACCAGCACCAGGTGGCGGCCGGTGACTCTGCGAGCGAATGCGTAAGCGGCTGCTTCGGGCTCGAGCCCCATCCGGCTCGGCGCTTTGCCTGCGCTCGTGAACGCTGCGATGAGTCGTGATTGCGCGAGTGCGTCGTCCGGTGAGTTTCCGGCGAACCGAATCGGACGACCCGCGACGAGCGGTGCCTGCGCAAGCGAATCGCGCGCGGATGTCGAGTCGTAGAGATGATTCAGCAGCGTGCCGATCAGCGCGTCCAGCGTGTACATGTGCGAGAAGATGCGCGTCTCCACGAAGCTGCGGCTTCCCAGGAATGACTTCATCGATTGAACGAGACGCGCCGGACCCGTCCTGCCGATGTAGTCGGCGATGGCATCGGCGCCCGCGCTGCTGACAGGCCGATCGCGTGCGTTTCGTTCGTCTGGGCGGAAGCACAGAATGGACGGCAGCGCCGTGGCGATGCCAGTACGTCCCGCAACCGACAACACAGCAGCCTGCCCCTGGCCGGCAACAGCGATGACTGTATTGCTGGTGCCGAAGTCGACACCCACGGAAAGGGGCTGCATGAGCGCACCGGGAACGAAGGGGGCGCGCAAAGTAGCAGAAAGAAGTAGATGGCGGATAGCGGATGGCGGATAGTCCCGGAGGCGGATATTCGATGAAGAAAAGCAAAACCACAGGGGCGCACTCATGGCCACGAAGAAATCGACCTATACGCCTTCCATGAGCGATGACGCTGTCGAGGCAAAGACCGGCAAGACGTGGAAGGCGTGGTTCGCTGCCCTCGACAAGGCGGGCGCGAAGAAGCTCGATCACAAAGCGATCGCTCACCTGCTGTCCAAGGAACATGGAGTGCCGGGCTGGTGGGCGCAGAACATCACTGTCGAATATGAGCGCTCTCGCGGACTGCGAGTGCGCCATCAGACGACGAGCGGATTCTCCGTCGGCGTCAACAAGACGATCGCAACGACATTGAGCGCTCTCTACGCCGCCACCGCGACCGAAGCGCGTCGGGCGAAGTGGTTTCCAGCAGGTGCCTTCGCTGCGTCCTCGCAGACGAAGAACAAGTATCTGAATGGGTCGTGGAAAGGATCAGCCCGCCTGAATGTCGGCTTCTACGCAAAGAAAGGTAGTGGGGACGGCAAAGCCCAGATCGCGATCCAGGTCGGCAAGCTCAAGGCGGAAGCCGACGTCGAGCGCGAAAGGAAGGCATGGAAGGCGGCGGTTGAACGGTTGCAGGAGCAGCTCGAGGCGTAGCGCACGCTACGCCGTCATTCCCGCGAAAGCGGGAATCCATGCCTTGGCTCCGATGGACTCCCGCTTTCGCGGGAGTGACGGACTTGGACTCCCGCTTTCGCGGGAGGACCCACAGGTGACGAACCGCCCCCGCTCACCGCCCTCTTTGCGCGTTTCACCGGTAAATCGCACCGGTGAAAGCTCCGGCGCCGAAGCCCACGTCGCTTCGCCGGCACGCTCCCGCAACTGGCCGGCCAGCTAGAGATTCGCGAAATCACTGTCGGTACTGTCTCTCCCCAGATAACGAACCCCCGCAATACCGCGGGATGAAGCGAAAGGGAGATCGAGCCATGTTTGCCCTCACCGAGTTCAGCCGCCGCACCCAGCAAACGTTGTGCCTGCTGATGTCGGCCGTCATCGTCGCCTTCCAGCTCGCCGCGGCCGTGTACCCCGCGCACATGGCGTCGAACCCCGGCTACTCCGTGACGGTGACTCAGATCCAGTGACCCCCTTGGCCGGCGTCGCGACCACCTCCTCTACTGTGGAAGCCGCGCCGGCCATCTTTTTTGGCCGGCCGATTGATTCGATAGGTGAATCAATCTTATTGCCGAAAGGGGCATGATCCGCCGGGATCGAGTCGCTACTGTACGGACGTCCCATCCGACAGCAGGAGATCTCGATGTCCCACAAAGTCGCCGTCCTTGTCGGCAGTCTGCGCAAGGATTCCTTCAACCGGAAGATCGCCGATGCGATCGCTGCGGTTGCTCCTGCCGGACTCGCCTTCGAGCAGATCCCGATCGGCGATCTGCCGTTCTACAACCAGGATCTGGAAACCGATTCGCCGCCGAAGCAGTGGACCGAGTTCCGGCAGCGCATCAAGGCTGCCGATGCAGTCCTCTTCGTCACTCCCGAATACAACCGGTCCGTTCCCGCGGTCCTGAAGAATGCGATCGACGTCGGCTCACGCCCGTACGGCAAGAGCGTATTCGATGGCAAGCCCGCCGCGGTCGTCTCGGTGTCGATGGGGAACATCGCAGGATTCGGCGCGAACCATCATCTGCGCCAGTCTCTGGTGTTCCTCAACATGCCGGTGCTGCAGCAGCCGGAGGCCTACATCGCGAATGCGGGAAGCCTCATCAACGAGAGCACGGGCAAGGTACAGAACGACGCGACGGAGAAATTCCTCCGGGGCTTCGCGGAGGCGTTCGATAAGTGGATCGGGAAGATCCGCGGATAAGCATGGACTCCCGCTTTCGCGGGAGTGACGACAAGTTGCGCACGAAGTCATTCCCGCGAACGCGGGAATCCATCTGAGTGAGGCATGGACTCCCGCTTTCGCGGGAGTGACGGAAGTCGCTAGCGCGAAGCGACTTCCACTCCCTTCACCGAACACGCGCTGGACGCTGCGGCGTCCAGTCGCGGGAAAGCTTCATTCCCCACCGACGAGCGGCATCGTTCTGGACCAGCAGCGGCGGCGCATGCAATCGTCACGTCGCGCAGCAGGCGTTCGCCTTCTCGAATGCAGCGCACGGCGTAAGTCGTCGGGCTTGCCGCATCCGGCTTGCGCTGAAAGCGCAGATACCACGATTCGCCTGCAACACTCGCCAGCGACATGACACGCGTACGGCACTGCTCCGTCGCGCCGTCGCGGCAATAACGCTCTTCGCACGCAGGAAGCGAACCGCCCTCGCAGCTCGCTTCGAGCTCCTTTTCCTTTGCCCGCAACTGATTCGGTCCGCCGCCCTTCGTCCAGGTCATGCAGGCCGACTCGTTGCCGCTGTTGCAATCGGCGAGCAACTGCTCCAGTTCAGCCGGCGATTTGCGGGGGACGGGTGCGGACTTGGCCCGCGTGGCAGCCGGCTTGCGGGTTTCGATGCCCCTGACGACCTTGGCGTCCGGACCGCACTTCTCGTCCGAGAACACGCGGGAACCGTCGGGCGCCGTGCAGGTATAGATCTGGGCCTGTGCCTGAACGCACAGCAATCCCAGTCCGACCAGCAGCAGGCAACCGATCCCGAGCCTCATCCAACGCCTCACTTCGCGCAGATTCAATGCGTTGCGATGGTAGCCCCACCCCTGCGCCGCCGCCACCTGGAAGCCCTCCAGTCTGTGAAGCACTCCTCATTGGCGGGCCGCATTCCGGGCTTCGGGTCCCCCGGCTGTAAAGAATCCGCAGGGTCGGCCGACAAAACCTGAATGAGTGTCTCCGCAGAAAACATGCTGCCCCGCAGGGCCCTGGTGGTCGACGGCGACCCATCCGTCCGCGAGTCGACGACTGCCCTGCTCAAACTCCAGGGCTTCGAGGTGCAGGATGCGGCCGATGGGGCCGAAGCACTGACCCTGTTTGCCAGGGACTGGTATCCGCTCGTCATCACGGACCGCAACATAGCAGCCATCGACGGCATCGAGTTCGTGTCGCGCCTGCGCGTGATCTCGCTCGCGCCGATCTACGTGATCATGCTGACCGACAGCAGCGACGTTCGTGAACACGAGCGCGGCTTCTGCGCGGGCGTCGATCAGTACGTCGTCCGTCAGAACTCCCAGAATGAAGTCATCACGAAGGCGCAAGGCGGCATGCACGCTCTGCGTCGTCGCCAGTCGTCTCGCATTGGCCGCGCCAACGAACCTGCGACAGTCGATCTCGAGAATGGCGCGCACACCGCACGGCATCTCGTCGGTCGGCTGCGGGCGGAGATGGTTCACGCTTCACGCGCGAAGGGCCTGCTTCACATCCTGAGCGTCGGCATCGATACCGCCGATGAGAAGGTTTTTGCCCGGCAAGGCCTGGGAGCGAGCGCTTCGGCGGCACTCCTGACGGTCGTTCATGCCGCGCTGCGACCGAAACTCGACTGGGTTGCGCGACTGCCTGCCGCACCGAACACCTGCCGATTCGCGATCGTCATGCCGGAATGCGGCCCCGCCGAAGTGGCGCGCCTCGAGCAGGACATCCGCAATGCATTCGTTCACTGGAACAACGGCTCGGCCGCGAGCGATGTTCGATTGACCGCCGGCGTCGCAACACTGCCGCGCGATGGCGAGAATCCGACTGCTCTCGAATTTCTTGGCCAGGCAGAACGCCAGCGCCGAGGCAAGGACAGCCCACCGCGCACTTCTCTCAGCACCGTGCAGCGCGAAAGCGAAGCGGCTTAGTCTTCAGAGGAAGAGAAAAGAGTTTCACACGGAGGGCACGGAGATCACGGAGAAAGAAGAGATACTTTTCTTGGCCTCCGTGATCTCCGTGAACTCCGTGTGAAATTCTTCTCTCTGGGATACCTCTATTTCGCCCGAGCGACCGACGCGACTCGAGGCGATTCAGCCTCCAGGTCAACGGAAACTTCCGCCGACAGGCCCGGACGCAGACGCGCGAGCGCCTGAGCGTCCTCCAACCGAATCCGCACGGGTATGCGCTGTACGATCTTCGTGAAGTTGCCGTTCGCCGGCTCGAACGGCAGTAGTGCGAACTCGGAGCCCGATCCCGGCGCGAGGCTTTCCACGCGACCGTGCAGAACCTGTCCCGGCAACGCATCGATCTCGATCTCAGCGCGCTGCCCGACGAGCATGCGCGTCGTCTGCGTCTCCTTGAAGTTCGCGACGACGTAGAGATCGTCGACCGGCACGATCGTCATCAGGCGCGTACCGACCTGCACGTACTCACCTACCTGGACACGGCGGTTGCCGACGACTCCTGCGATCGGCGCGACGATGTGGGTTCTCTGCGCGTTGCGCTTTGCGACCGCCAGTGCTGCATCCGCTCGCTGCACTGAAGCCTGCGCTGCGTCGATCTGTGCCAGCAATTCGGCATGCTGGCTGTCGACTACCTGGACCTGGCGTTCCGATACCTTCAGCGCGGCGCGGGCGCGGTCCGATTCGGCTTCCGCTTCCGTCGCATCGGCGATCGCTGCGTCGTAGAGCTCACGAGACGTGAGTCGCTGGTTCACCAGCTCCTGATGCCGCTTGCGATCGGCAAGCTTCCGCTCGCGTTGCGCATCCGCGGCCCGAATTCTCGAACCGACCTCTTCGACGCTGGCCTGCGCGAGGCGCTGCTGTGTCCGCAAGCGAACCAAAGCCGCTTGCGCGGCCGCGAGGCTCGCTCTCGATTCAGCCGCGTCAGCTTCCGCTGCGCTCACACGCTGGTTGTAGTCATCCGGATCGAGATCGACGAGAGGATCACCGGCCGCTACGCGCTGGTTCTCCTCGACATGCACGGCGATGACCAGACCCGCGACTTGTGGCGGGATGTCGCTCGAATCGGCCTTGAGATACGCGTTGTCGGTCGAAACGCTGGCGCCATCCGAAAGCAGCCATGCTGCACCCGCGGCACCGACTACGACCGCGAGCACCGCGACGATCAGGGGCCGCTTCGATCTGGGAGCGCTCGAGGATTCCGCTTCCGTGTCCATGGCTCAGCGCTCGAACACCAGCAGAGTCGACGTCGCGCTGGCGCAGAGTCGTCCGGCGGCATCCTTCAACGTCGCTTCAGCAAACGCGACGCGGCGACCGAACGTGACGACTTTGCCTTCCGCAACGACCGGGCCGCTGTCGGCGGTCAATGCACGGTGATAGTTGATCTTCAGTTCGAGCGTCGTGTAACCCTGTGTCGGCTGCAATTTCGAATGCACGGCACAACCCAGCGCTGAATCGAGCAGCGTTGCTGCATACCCACCGTGCACCGTGCCGATCGGGTTGTACATGTCTTCGTCCGGATCACCCTGGAAGACAACCTGCCCCTCCTCGACGCTCACGATCCGGAAACGCAGTGTCGCGCCCATCCCGCGCTTGCCCGCAGCCGAAGCCGCGAAGGCGCGCAGTTGTTCGAGGCCAGAGGGGACGACCGAGACGGCTTCAGTGCTCATGGACAAACTCAGTTGGAAGTGAAGCGCTGCTTCAGAGCGGCGCGAGAGGAATCGAGCAGGGCGTCTGACAGAGCGGCATCGGCAACCGACCTCGACAGCGCGATTGCACCAGCCATCTCCGCGATCAACGACATCGCCGCCGCCTGCGGCTCTGTCACATGCGACGGCATGAGCACAGCGAGCCGCTGCGCAAGGCGTGTAATCCCTTCATCGAAAGCTTTGCGAGCCCCCTTGGGCCAGCGCCCCGCCTCGCTCATCAGCGCGGGAATCGGACAGCCTCGTGATGGATTGTCGCGATGCACCGCGGACACATAGGAATCGATGAACCCATCGATCGACGTAATGCTGCCTGCGTACTTCTCCCGGCGCCTGGCTGCATGCACGAACATTTCGCCCACCGCCGCCGCGATCAGCGCGTCTTTGGAATCGAAATGCGCGTAGAAGCCGCCGTGAGTGAGCCCCACCCGCTTCATGACGGCCGCGACGCTTACGCCATCCGGACCGTGTGCCCGCATTTCCTCGGCCGCCGCCTTGAGCAAGGCAGAACGGGTCTGATCCTTGTGCTCAGCCGCATAGCGCATTGTGGATTCCAGGCTTCATAGTATGATGCTTATCATATCATCAACCCCCTTGCCGGCAAGCCCCTCTTCCCGTGACCCAGACCGCGACTTTCACCGATTCGATGAGCGAGCGGTCGAAGCTGATGCTGTTCGCCGTCATGGCGTTCGGGCAATTCATGGCGCTGCTGGATACGCAGATCGTCGCGTCATCGCTCAATTCGATTCAGGCGGGCCTGCTGGCCGGGCCGGATGAAGTGGCCTGGATCCAGACCTCGTACCTCATGGCGGAAATCGTGATGATTCCGCTCGCCGCCTTCCTCGCGAAAGCGATGTCCACCCGCTGGCTGTTCACGACTTCCGCGGCGCTGTTCACGGTGTCGAGCCTCGCCTGCGGTCTCGCATGGAACATCGAATCGATGATCGTCTTCCGCGCCATCCAGGGATTCGTCGGCGGCGCGATGGTGCCGACGGTGTTCGCGACAGGCTTCGTTCTGTTCCAGGGACCGCGACGCGCAATGGTGCCCGCGGTACTCGGGATGGTGTCGACGTTGGCCCCGACGCTGGGACCGACGCTCGGCGGCTGGATCACCGAGCATGCGAGCTGGCGCTGGATGTTCTTCATCAATATTGCGCCCGGACTGCTGATTGCGATTGCCGTTCCGATCCTCGGCAAAGTCGATCTCGCCAACACCCGTCTCTTCCGCCGCATCGACTGGCTGCAGGTCACGGGACTCGCTCTCTTCCTGGGAGCGCTGCAGTACGTGCTGGAGGAAGGGCCGCGAGCGCAATGGTTCGACGATCCGATCATCGCCGTCACGGCGTGGCTCTCCTTCATCGGTGCGGTGGTGTTCTTCGAGCGATCGATCTACAGCGCGACGCCGGTCGTCAAGCTGTCACCGTTCCGCAACCCGACGTTCGCTCTCGCGTGCGTTCTCAACTTCATCATCGGGGTCGGGTTGTATTCGGCGATCTATCTGGTGCCCGTCTTCCTCGGGCGCGTTCGCGACTTCACCAGCCTCGAGATCGGCACGACGGTGTTCGTCACCGGCTGCTTCATGTTCTTCGCTGCGCCGCTCGCGGCGCGCATGTCCACTCGCGTCGATCCGCGCTACGTGATCACTGCCGGCTTCCTGCTGTTCTCGCTCGGCGTCTGGATGCTTACCGGGATCACTGCCGAATGGGGCTTTGGTGAACTCCTGTTGCCTCAAGCGGTGCGCGGCTTCGCGGTCCTGCTGTGCATCGTTCCAGCCGTGGGCCTCGCACTTTCGACTCCGACGCCCGCGGAACTTCCCTATGCGAGCGGCTTGTTCAATGTGATGCGCAATCTCGGCGGCGCTGTCGGCATCGCTACGGTAAACACCTGGCTGCAGGACTTCACACGCATCCATGCGCTTCGCATCAGCGAGGCCATGGGACACGGGGGCGCGGACAGCAACCGGGTCGTGTCGGCGCTCGCATCACAACTGGAGAACAACGGCAACGCGGATGCCGTCCTGGGTGCGCAAGCTCAGGTCACCGCGATCGTCACGCGGGCGGCGGCCGTCGAGGCCTTTCGCGACGTGTTCATGCTGCTCGCAGGCCTCTTCATCGTTGCGCTCGTCATCGTCCCGTTCTGCAAGCGCCCACCCCTGCCCGCGCAAGCCAGCAATGCTTCGGCCCCGCCATCCGCCGAGCCCGCGGTTGCGCATTGATCAACGCTCGACGAATGCCCGCTCGCGCCGCCGGCGTCGATGCAGCCGTTGCCTCGTCACTCCCGCGCTAGCCGCTCTCGCGCAGATGACGCGGCGGCTACCCCGCCGCGCGTCCGCGCGACAGCTTCCGCCACAATGTCGACCTGCCGATTCCGAGCTTCTCGCAAGCAGCTCGACGATCACCACCGCATTCCGCGAGTACGCGCTCGATCATCTGCAGTTCCGTCTCCTCGCGATGACTGGCCAGCGAAGGCACCTTCGCCGAAGGCTCCTGGGCGAACAGCTCGGGAATCAGCTGCCGCAGCTGATCTCGCGCACTCATTCGGGACGGAAGTTCTCGCACCGTGGCGAGCCGCTCGATGAGGTTCTCGAGCTCGCGAACGTTGCCTGGCCATCGATACTGCGCGCCCGCAATCACGAGCTCCCGCACCAGATCTTCCGTCAGCTTGGTCGTCGGGAAGCGATCGGCAACTCGCCGCAGCACGTGGCCGGCAAGCTCGGGCAGATCCTGCAGCCGGTCGCGAAGGCTGGGCAGGTCGAGGCGCAGGATGTTCAGGCGGTAGTACAAGTCGCGACGAAAACCGCCCGAGGCGATCTGCTCCTCGAGATTCCGATGCGTTGCCGCGATCACGCGAATATCGATGCGGGTCGGTTCGATCGCGCCTATGCGCAGCACCTCGCGCTCCTGCAGTACGCGGAGCATGCGCGTCTGCAATGACACGGGCATCTCACCGATCTCGTCGAGGAAGATCGTTCCGGTGTGCGCTGCCTCGAACAGTCCGATCTTGCCGCCGCGCCTCGCGCCCGTGAACGCCCCCTCTTCGTAGCCGAACAGCTCGCTCTCCAGCAGAGACTCCGGGAACGCAGCGCAGTTCAGAGCGATGAACGGCTGATTCGCCCGCGCACTCGCCATGTGAATGCCCTGTGCCAGCAGTTCCTTTCCTGTGCCGCTCTCGCCGATGATGAGCGTCGTCGCATCACTGCGCGCAAACTGGCTGGCGAGTGTTCGCGCACGCACGATCGGAGCGCAGCTGCCAAGAAGATCGGTGAGCCTGAATCGCACTGATCGCGACGGCCGCTCGCGCTGGGTTCGCAGATGCCGATCGACGCGCTGAATCGCGTCGGGATCCTTGGCGGTCAACACCGCACCCGTCTGCGTTCCCTGCTCGATGATCGGCAACCGGCTGACGATGAGCGACTGCGCACCCACCTTCTGCAGTTCGTCGATCTCGGTACGCTGCTCGCGCAGGGTCGGCATCAGCGTCAGCTCGGACGCGACCTCGCTGAGCCTGCGGCCGAGCAGCTGGGTTGCCGGCTGACCCAGCAATCGCTCCATCGCAAGATTCACCGACTCGATCCGTTCCTCTGCGTCGACAGCGACCACGGCATCATGCAGGTGCGCCAGGATCGTGTTGAGGCGATCGCGCTTCGACGCCTCGATTCGCGCGAGTCGCGCAACTTCCAGCGCATCGTCGAGCGCCTCGCGCACCGCGTCCGTCGAGTACAGAAAGATGCCGTGCATCCCGGCTTCCTCTGCCAGGTCGACGACGAGACCGGGTGCAACGACGACTTCGATACCTTTCGCGCGCAGTTCCTTGATGCAGTCGCGTGCTTCCTCCTCGCTGCGATAGCTGCGCTGCTCGATACCGAGCGAGAAGAGCTCGTCGAACAACTGCACTTCATCCGGAACGGCTCCATGCGTCACGAGCGCGATGCGCGATGAAATGCCCCGCGCCCGTGCCAATGCGCGCATCACGTCGAAGCCGCCGACGCGAACCGACACGACCGGCAGCTCCAGGTGTTGCCGCAAGTACGCGCCGTTCGAACCAGCTGCGACCAGGGCATCGATGGGTCGTTCGGCGTGCAGCTCGCGGATTCGCGCGACCGCTGCATCGAAGCCCTGCTCGAGGATTTCTACGGACGCAACGTCGCGGTACGAAGGCGCCAACTCCTGCAGCATCGTCCGCAGTCGATGCAGCAGCCCGACGGCGACGATCCGGGGCGGGACGCCGACCAGGCGACCCTGCTTGCTGGCTGTAGCCATGATTCACTTCCGGAACAGAATGTTTCAAGTATGAAACACCGTCCCGGCCCCAGCCAAGCCCGAGCCCGGCGATCCATTGATTTTAATGGGTTTTTTAGCGCCCCAGTCCTGGCACGTTACGTGAATTGATTTCCGCACCCGCAACCCGAGAACCCATCATGAGCACACCCGGTCTCCGCTTTCGCGACGCCCTGAAGACGGAAAGCCCGCTGCAGGTCGTCGGCGCGATCAACGCGAATCACGCCCTCCTCGCCAAGCGCGCCGGCTATCGCGCGATCTACCTTTCCGGCGGCGGCGTCGCAGCCGGCTCGCTCGGGATGCCGGACCTCGGCATCAACAACCTCGATGACGTTCTGATCGATATCCGCCGCATCACTGACGTTTGCGATGTGCCGCTGATGGTCGACATCGACACCGGCTTCGGCCCGAGCGCGTTCAACATCGCACGCACGGTGAAGAGCCTCATCAAGTTCGGCGCCGCCGCCTGCCACATCGAAGACCAGGTCGGCGCCAAGCGCTGCGGTCATCGCCCCGGCAAGGAAATCGTCTCTGCCCAGGAAATGGTCGATCGCGTCAAGGCTGCCGCCGATGCGAAGACCGATCCGAACTTCTTCCTCATCGCACGCACCGACGCGATCGCCGTCGATGGCGTCGATGCCGCCATCGAGCGCTCCATCGCCTGCGTGGAAGCCGGCGCCGACGGCATCTTTGCAGAGGCCGCATACGACCTGCCGACCTATCGTCGCTTCGTCGATGCCGTGAAGGTCCCCGTGCTCGCGAACATCACGGAATTCGGCAAGACGCCGCTCTTCTCCCGTGACGAGCTCAAGACGGCCGGCGTTGCGATGGTTCTCTATCCGCTCAGCGCCTTCCGCGCCATGAACAAGGCCGCCGAGAACGTCTACACCGCGATCCGCCGCGATGGACATCAGCGCAACGTCGTCGACACGATGCAAACGCGCGAAGAACTGTACGAGCGCATCGGCTATCACGCGTACGAACAGCACCTCGACGCGCTGTTCGCTTCCCGCAAGTAACTGCAAGTACGACCAGGGGATACTCAATGAGCGAGACCGCACAACAACCGGGCTTCAAGCCCAAGAAGTCCGTAGCGCTGTCCGGCACCGTCGCCGGCAACACCGCACTGTGCACCGTCGGACGCACCGGCAATGACCTGCACTATCGCGGGTATGACATTCTCGATGTTGCTTCCCAATGCGAGTTCGAAGAGATCGCGTACCTGCTCGTGCACGGCAAGCTGCCGAACGCTGCTGAGCTCACCGGCTACAAGACGAAACTGAAGGCACTGCGCGGGGTGCCCGCCGCGGTGAAAGCTGCGCTCGAGCAACTGCCGCCGTCGGCCCATCCGATGGACGTGATGCGCACTGGCGTTTCCGTTCTCGGCTGCGTCACGCCGGAGAAGGATGATCACAACATCGCCGGCGCACGGGACATCGCCGACAAGCTGATGGCTTCGCTCGGTTCGATGCTGCTCTACTGGTATCACTATTCGACGAACGGCAAGCGCATCGAGACCGAATCCGACGAAGACTCGATCGGTGGTCATTTCCTCCACCTGCTGCACCAGGAAAAGCCGTCCCGCTCCTGGGTGAAGGCGATGCATACGTCGCTGATCCTGTACGCCGAGCACGAGTTCAATGCATCGACGTTCACATCGCGCGTCATCGCCGGCACCGGCTCCGACATGCACTCGTCGATCTGCGGCGCCATCGGCGCCCTGCGCGGCCCGAAGCATGGCGGCGCGAATGAAGTCGCCTTCGAGATCCAGAAGCGCTACGAGAATCCGGACGAAGCGGAAGCCGATATCCGGGCCCGCGTCGAACGCAAGGAAGTCGTCATCGGGTTCGGTCATCCGGTCTACACGATCTCCGATCCGCGCAACAAGGTGATCAAGCAGGTCGCGCTCGATCTCTCCCGGGAACAGGACAGCACGAAGATGTTCGATATCGCGGAGCGGCTCGAGAGCGTCATGTGGAACATCAAGAAGATGTTCCCGAATCTCGACTGGTTCAGCGCTGTCAGCTATCACATGATGGGTGTGCCGACGGCGATGTTCACCCCGCTATTCGTCATTGCGCGCACCAGCGGCTGGAGCGCTCATATCATCGAGCAGCGCATCGACGGCAAGATCATTCGCCCGAGCGCGAACTACACGGGTCCGGAAGACCTCAAGTTCGTGCCGCTGAAGGATCGCAAGTAAGCTACCGGCCATGAACACAGCCAATCGCAAACCCCTGCCTGGCACCTCCCTCCACTACTTCGATGCGCGCTCGGCCGTGGACGCCATCGCCCCCGGCTCGTACGACAAACTGCCGTACACATCAAAAGTGCTGGCGGAAAATCTGGTCCGGCGCGCCGAACCGGAGAAGCTCGATTCCTATCTGAAGCAGTTGATCGGGCGTAAGCGCGACCTCGATTTCCCCTGGTTCCCGGCGCGAGTCGTCTGCCACGACATCCTCGGCCAGACCGCACTGGTCGACCTTGCCGGCCTGCGCGATGCGATCGCGATGAAGGGCGGCGATCCGGCCAAAGTGAATCCGGTGGTGCCGGTCCAGCTGATCGTCGATCACTCGCTCGCCGTCGAGTACGGCGGCTACGACAAGGACGCCTTCGCCAAGAACCGGGCGGTGGAAGACCGACGCAACGAAGACCGCTTCCACTTCATCGAGTGGACCAAGAAGGCCTTCGACAATGTCGACGTGATTCCGGCAGGCAACGGCATCATGCACCAGATCAACCTGGAGCGGATGTCGCCGGTCATTCACAACAAGGACGGCGTCGCGTTCCCGGATACGCTGGTCGGTACCGACAGCCACACGCCGCACGTCGACGCGCTCGGTGTGATCGCCATCGGCGTCGGCGGCCTCGAAGCCGAGAACGTCATGCTCGGTCGCGCCTCGTGGATGCGCCTGCCCGACATCGTCGGCGTCGAACTCTCCGGCAGGCCGCAGCCTGGCATCACGGCAACCGACGTCGTGCTTGCGCTGACCGAGTTCCTCCGCAAGGAAAAAGTCGTCGGCGCCTATCTCGAGTTCTACGGCGCTGGCGCCGCGGCACTCACGCTGGGCGATCGCGCCACGATTTCCAACATGGCCCCCGAGTATGGCGCCACTGCTGCGATGTTCTTCATCGACCAGCAGACACTCGAGTACCTACGCCTCACCGGCCGTGACGACGCACAGATCAAGCTCGTCGAAACCTACGCGAAGCACACCGGTCTGTGGGCGGATGCATTGACGAATGCCGAGTACGAGCGCGTGCTGACGTTCGATCTGTCCACGGTCGTTCGCAACATGGCGGGACCCTCCAACCCGCACAAGCGCCTGCCCACGTCGGCGCTCGCCGAGCGCGGCATCGCTGGCAAATGGGAAGAGATCCCCGGCCAGATGCCCGATGGCGCAGTGATCATCGCCGCGATCACCTCGTGCACCAACACGAGCAATCCCCGCAATGTGATCGCCGCAGGCCTCCTCGCCCGCAATGCCAATGCACGCGGCCTGACGCGCAAGCCGTGGGTGAAGAGCTCGCTGGCGCCCGGCTCGAAAGCGGTCCAGCTCTACCTGGAGGAAGCGAAGCTGCTGCCCGAACTGGAGCAACTCGGCTTCGGTATCGTCGCCTTCGCCTGCACGACCTGCAACGGCATGAGCGGCGCGCTCGATCCCAGGATCCAGCAGGAAGTCATCGATCGCGATCTGTATGCGACCGCGGTGCTCTCCGGCAATCGCAATTTCGATGGCCGCATTCACCCGTACGCCAAGCAGGCGTTCCTCGCATCGCCGCCACTCGTGATCGCCTATGCGATCGCCGGCACGATCCGCTTCGACATCGAAAAGGATGCGCTGGGCCACGACAAAGACGGCAAGCCCATTCTGCTGAAGGACCTCTGGCCGACAGACGCGGAGATCGACGCGATCGTCGCCAGGAGCGTCAAGCCCGAACATTTCCGCAAGGTGTATGAGCCGATGTTCACGTTCAAGGCGAGCACCGGAAAAGGCAGCCCTCTCTACGACTGGCGCCCCCAGAGCACGTACATTCGCCGTCCGCCCTACTGGGACAAGGAAGGCCAGGGCGCGCTTGCGGCGCGTGAGCGTACGTTGAAAGCAATGCGGCCACTCGCCGTCCTCGGCGACAACATCACGACGGATCATCTCTCGCCGTCCAACGCGATTCTCGGCGACAGCGCCGCGGGCGAGTACCTCAAGAAGATGGGCCTGCCCGAGGAGGACTACAACTCCTACGCGACGCATCGCGGCGATCACCTCACCGCGCAGCGCGCGACCTTCGCCAATCCGACGCTCCTGAACGAAATGGCCGTCGTCGACGGCAAAGTGAAGAAAGGTTCTCTGGCCCGCCTCGAGCCCGAAGGTCAGATCGTTCGCATGTGGGAAGCGATCGAAACCTACATGGATCGCGGCCAGCCGCTGATCGTCATCGCCGGCGCTGACTACGGCCAGGGCTCATCGCGCGACTGGGCCGCGAAAGGCGTTCGTCTCGCCGGCGTCGAAGCAATCGTCGCCGAAGGTTTCGAACGCATTCATCGCACCAACCTCATCGGCATGGGCGTGCTGCCGCTCGAGTTCAAGCCGGGCCAGAATCGCACGACGTTCGGCATCGATGGCACCGAGACTTACGACGTCGTCGGCAAACTCATGCCGCGTGCCGACCTCACCCTCGTCATTCACCGCAGGAACGGCGAGAAGGTGGAAGTGCCGGTCACGTGTCGGCTCGATACCGCCGAAGAAGTCTCGATCTACGAAGCGGGCGGCGTGTTGCAGCGCTTCGCTCAGGACTTCCTCTCGTCGACTCGGGCGGCATAGGGGCGGAAGGAAGACTTTCCACGGGGTACGCGGGGCTACACAGGGTTCGGAGGATAAAATTGCCCCGTGGAGATCTTCATCTTCTCTCTTCATCATCAGAGACAACAATCCATGCCTCACGCACCGCAGATCAAAGTCTCCGCCACCTACATGCGCGGTGGCACCAGCAAAGGCGTGTTCTTCCGCCTGCAGGATCTGCCCGAGCGTTGCCAGCAGCCGGGAGAGGCGCGCGACCAGTTCCTGCTGCGCGTGATCGGCAGTCCCGATCCGTACGGCAAGCAGATCGACGGCATGGGAGGCGCGACGTCGAGCACCAGCAAGACGGTGATCCTCTCGAAGAGCAGCCGCCCGGATCATGACGTCGAGTATCTGTTCGGCCAGGTTTCGATCGACAAGGCGTTCGTCGACTGGAGCGGCAACTGCGGAAATCTCTCGGCGGCCGTCGGCCCCTTCGCGATCAGCAACGGGCTCGTCGACCCGAGCCGCGTGCCGAAGAACGGCGTCGCGACCATCCGCATCTGGCAGGCCAATATCAGCAAGACGATCGTCGCTCACGTCCCCATCACCGATGGGGACGTGCAGGAAACCGGCGACTTCGAGCTCGACGGCGTGACCTTTCCGGCGGCTGAAGTGCAGCTCGAATTCATCGATCCCGCGGATGAAGGTGAAGGCGATGCGGGTGGCTCGATGTTTCCCACCGGCAATCTCATCGACGATCTCGAAGTCCCCGGCGTCGGCACGCTCAGGGCAACGATGATCAACGCCGGCATTCCGACCATCTTCGTCAACGCCGATGCCATCGGTTACAAGGGCACGGAACTGCAGGACGCGATCAACGGCGACGTAAAAGCGCTCGCGATGTTCGAAACGATCCGCGCCTACGGCGCGAAGCGCATGGGATTGATCAAGAGCATCGAAGAAGCCACGAAGCGTCAGCACACACCGAAGATCGCGTTCGTCGCGCCGCCGACGCAATACGTTTCATCGAGCGGCAAGAAAGTCACGACGAACGATGTCGATCTGCTCGTGCGCGCATTGTCGATGGGCAAACTGCACCATGCGATGATGGGAACCGCTGCTGTCGCGATCGCAACCGCAGCGGCCATTCCCGGCACACTCGTCACGCTCGCCGCCGGTGGAAAGCCGCATGCAGCCGTTCGCTTCGGTCATCCCTCGGGGACACTGCGAGTCGGAGCCGAAGCGAAGCAGGCCGACGGTGAATGGATCGTCACGAAGGCGATCATGAGTCGCAGCGCGCGGGTGCTGATGGAGGGAAGAGTGAGGGTGCCGGGGGATAAATTCTGAGGCTGCGAGCTGCCCGTAGCTCACCGCTTCTCAACTGCCGCCAGAATCCCCGAAAAGACCCCGTTCTCATCAAACGTGTGACCGTCCGCAGTCCACCCTAGTCGCACAATCACCGTCCGCTTCGATGGGACGATTGCAAGAATCTGCGCATTGTGGCCTCGTGCCATGTACATGTCCGCCGGGCATCGATCGAGCATCGGCGCGTGTCCCGCCGATGCGTTGCCTTCGTTCAACCAGAACTGCGCGCCGTAGTGACGCATCGGATCGAACGCCAGCGGCTCGCGACTGAACGCGACCCATTCCTTCGACAGCAATCGCTGGCCATTGATCTCGCCTTCGCCAAGGAACAACTGGCCGAAGCGTGCCCAGTCGCGCGCGGTCGCATACAGAAACGAGCTGCCGATCGGCACGCCGCTGCCATCGGGCTGGAACACCGCGCTCGTCATGCCCGCCGGTTCGAACAGACGCTGACGCGCGTACTCATAAACACTCTTCAGTGACCCGCCAGTCGCATCCCTGACGATGCGCGACAACATGTTCGTCGTGCCGGATGAGTATGACCATGAGGTTCCTGGCGGGTGAATGAGCGGCCTGAGCGCCGCGTAACCGCCCATGTCCTCGCTTTCGAACAGCATCACCGTGCTGTCGTCGCCCGGCAGATACTGCTCGGCGAAGCTCAGACCGCTCGCCATGTTGAGCATGTTGCGCAGAGTGATCGCCGCACGCGGATCGCCCGGCTCGCGCCACTCGGGTACTGGAGCCGGTGCGTCCAGGTTCAGCCTGCCATCCTCCACCAGCATCCCGATGAGAGCGCCCGTAACGCTCTTGCTCATCGACCATCCGAGAAAGCGGCTGTCGCGATCGAAACCGGGAGCGTAACGTTCCGCGACGATACGGCCGTCGTGCACGACGACGATCGCGCGTGTGTCGATGCCTTTCTGCGGTGTCGGATCGTCGAAAGCCGCATTGACTGCCGCTAGCAACGCAGTCCGATCCACGCCTGCAGACGACGCTTCGACATCGACATCATCGCCCTCGGGCCACAACCCAGTTCGCGACTGCAGAGTCATCGTTTCGAGACCCTGCACTTGCCGGTCGAGCTCGTATGTACTCGTCCCTTCAGTCAGAGTGCATCCGATGCCCGGCCGGTAGTACGCCGACCGACTCGTCAGTCCGAAGAGACTCGCGGTCACGGTCCGGGCTGTACGATCGACCGTGAGGTCGAACATCGCCGTGAGCGGATTCAAGCGCTCGACGTCGCGCGCCTTGACCTCCGCCACATCGCGATTCATGAGGAACACACCGGCGCAGGCCAGCTGCGCAGCGACCCCGGCACCCATCGCCGGCCCATGTCTCACAAGCCCGGAACTGAAGGCGGCAACGACGGCTGCGGCCAGGACTCCGACGCCAGCCACCAGCCAGCGACTCCGCTTCTTCGTCATTCTTTGTCCCCCCGCGTCGTTGCGCGTTTCGTCGCCGCCCGATACTGACATACCTGTCCGCGGTGGTGCAGCGCAGGATCATCGAAGCACTCCAGTCCAATCCGCAGACGAAGCTCCACAGTTACGCTGGTTGCAGGTCACCCGGGAAAATCATGAAAGAAGAATATTTCGCAGGGCGCGGCGGCACACGCATCTTCATGCACTCGTGGCAGCCGGCCTCGACCCCTCGCGCAGCCGTCGTGATCTGCCACGGCGTGAATTCCCATGGCGGCCAGTACGGGTGGGCAGCAGAGCAGCTGCAAGCCGCTGGCTACTCGGTCTACGCCATCGATCTGCGCGGGCGCGGCAAGTCGGAGGGCAAGCGCTTCTACATCGATCACGTCAGCGACTACACCGAAGATCTCGGCACGCTGATCCAGCTGGTGAAGACGCGCGAGCCGGGACTCAAGGTTTTCCTGCTCGGCCACAGCGCGGGCGGAGTCGTCTCCAGCACTTACGCACTCGATCATCAGAAGGAGCTCGCCGGATTCATCTGCGAGAGCTTCGCCTTCCAGGTACCGGCGCCGGGATTCGTCATTGCCATCATCAAGCTGCTCGGCCGCATCGCACCAAACCTGCCGGTGCTGAAGCTGAAGAACAAGGACTTCTCCCGCGATCCCGCAGCCGTTCGGCAACTGGACGCCGACCCGCTTACGCAGGGAGAGGTTCAGCCGGCAAGAACGGTCGCCGAGCTGGTGCGCGCCACCGAACGCATGCGGCGCGAGTTCCCGACGATCACGCTGCCCGTTTTCATCATGCACGGCACCGTCGACAAAGCGACCGTCCCGGCCGGCAGCCAGTTCTTCTACGACACCGTCGGCTCGCGCGACAAGACGCTGCGTCTCTACGCAGGCCATTTCCACGATCTTCTGAATGACGTCGGCAAGGAAGGCGTCATGAAAGACATTCTCGGCTGGATCGACGCGCGCCTTCCCTGAAAGGCCGATCCGCGAGCGCTGCAAACCCTGTTGATTCGTTCCCTGTGACTGCCGAAGGAGATTGCGATGAGCTTCGTCAAGACCAAAGATGGTACCGAGATCTTCTACAAAGACTGGGGCACGGGTCAGCCGATCGTGTTCCATCACGGCTGGCCACTGAGCGGCGACGACTGGGACGCACAGATGATGTTCTTCCTCGCGAAGGGCTTCCGCGTCATTGCCCACGATCGCCGCGGCCACGGCCGGTCTTCGCAGACCGACAAGGGCAATGAAATGGATACGTACGCCGCCGACGTGGCCGCGCTCGCTGCCCATCTCGATCTGAAGAACGCCGTTCACATCGGCCACTCGACCGGCGGCGGCGAAGTCGCACGCTACGTCGCGCAATACGGCGGCGGCGGCCGCGTAGGAAAAGCCGTGCTGATCGGCGCAGTGCCGCCTGTCATGGTGAAGTCGGAAAAGAATCCCGGCGGCCTGCCGATCGAAGTATTCGACAGCTTCCGCGCCGCACTCGTGGCCAACCGCGCACAGTTCTACCGCGATGTTCCGTCGGGTCCCTTCTACGGCTTCAATCGGCCCGGCGCGAAGGTCCTCGATGGCGTCATCGACAACTGGTGGCGCCAGGGCATGCAGGGCGGCATCAAAGCCCACTACGATTGCATCAAGGCCTTCTCGGAAACGGACTTCACCGAGGACTTGAAGAAAATCGACGTGCCGACACTTGTCATGCACGGCGACGACGACCAGATCGTGCCCTTTGCCGACTCCGCCCCGCTGTCGATCAAGCTGCTGAAGAAGGGGACACTGAAGGTGTACCCGGGACTCGGACACGGCCTCTGCACCATCAATGCGGACGTCGTGAACCCCGACTTGCTGGCCTGGATCCAGTCGTGACGATTTCCGGCTGATTCCCGGGGATCCCCGGTAGCTGCACCGGTTGCAGCTACCGGTCCGGCCAGCTGGCTAACTAGCTGGCCGGCTAGCTGGCTAGAATAGGCGCCCGTCCCCCGCTCCAGGTCCGATCGATGTCGCTCTTCTCGCGCTTCAAGAAAGCGCCGCCCGCCCCGGCTGCGAAGAAGCAGCCTGAGACCGCCGCTCCGAATCCACCCGCCCCCACTGCTCCAGATCCCGCGGTTCTGGCTGCGCACGAGGAAGAAACCCTGCGCGCCGCGATTGCCGCAGGGGATTCAGGCGCTGTGGCAAAGCTGGTGCTCGAAGGCGCGTCTACCCGTATCCGACAGCAGGCCGCCGAAGCCATCGAGGACCCCGAGCAGATCCGGAAGCTCATCCGCACGGTTCGCGGCGGCAATGACAAGAGCGTCTACAAAATCCTGACACGCAAGCGCGATGCGCTGCTGGCGCAGGAGCGCGAAATCGAGCAGCGGCAGGCGGAGATTCTTGCCGCGTCCACCGAGATAGAGCGGCACAGCCGGCGACCTTTCGATGCGCTTTTCACGCCCACCCTGGAACAGCTCGAGAATCGCTGGAATCTCGTGGCAACGGACGCGACAGCCGAAGTCGCCGCCACCGCTCAAGCCGCGATCGATCGATCGCGGGAGACGATCGCGCAGCATCTGAGACAGATTGCAGCCCAGGCCTCACGCGAGCTGGCCGCTGCCAATGCCGCGGCGGCGGCACAAGCCCGCCGGGAGCAGCAGGAAAAGGAGGCGGCCACCGCCGCTGCGGAACAGGCGCAATCGCTCGAAGAGGAACGCAAAGTCCGAAAGGAAAAACTCGACGCGGAGACGCAGGCGCTGCATCAGATCGGCGGGTTGCTGCGCAAGGCGCGCGGCGCGCTGGCATCGGGAAGCAGCAAGACGGCCGCCGGCTTGCGTCGCGCAATCGAAGAGAAGCTGCAGCATGCACCGTCGTTACCCGCACAGCTCGCGAGCCAGCTCAAGCAGCTCGATGAAAAGCTCCAGGAACTGAAAGACTGGAAGAGCTTCTCCGTCGCCCCGAAGCGCGTCGACCTGATCGAACGGATGGAGTCGCTCATCGGTGCCTCCCTGCATCCGACGGCGATCGCGGGTCACATCAAGGACCTGCAGGAACAGTGGCGCACGCTGAGCAAGGGCGCCGGCGATGAAGTCGAGGCGGACTGGCAGCGCTTCCACGAAGCCTCGCAAAAGGCGTTTCAACCCTGCCGCGAGTTCTATGACGCGCAGGACCGGGTCAAGGAAGAGAACCTGCTTCAGCGCAACCAGGTGTTCGAACGCCTCCTGGCATTCGAAGGCCGGCAGAACTGGGACGAGCCGGACTGGCGAACTGCGATCACGGCAGTGCGTGAATCCCGCCAGCTCTGGCGACAGCATTCACCCGTCGATGCGACGAAAGCGGAAGAGCTGCAGCGCAAGTTCAACGAACTGACTTCGAGCATCCAGAGTCGCATCGACGCGGAGTACGCCCGCAACGTGAAGGCCAAGCGCTCGCTGATCGAGCGTGCACGCGGACTCGTCGAGTCGACGGACAACAAGGCCGCCGTCGAGGAAGTGAAGCGACTCCAGGAGCAGTGGAAATCGGTCGGACCCGTGCCGCGCGACGAAGACGGCAAGCTCTGGGAGGAGTTCCGCCAGCAGTGCGACGCACTCTTCCAGAAGCGCCAGCAGGAGTTCGACAGCCGCAACGCTGCGTTCGAAGCCAACAGATCCCAGGCCATCGCGCTTTGCGAAGACATGGAGAAGATCGCGGGCCAGACGGACCAGGAGCTCATCGAGAGCGCGAAGAAGCTTCCTGAGCTGCGACTCGCCTTCGACTCGATCGAGTTACCGAAAGCGAATGCGCGGCAGCTGCAGGATCGGTTCGAGCGTGCCTTCGAGCGCTGCAGGAAAGCAGTCACGCGCCAGCATGCGCGCGATGCCGAACGTGGCTGGACGGACCTGTTCGACGCGGCGAATGTCGTGCGCACCTATCGACTCGCTGTTGCCCGAAACGCTGATGTGACCGAAGTCGACGCGCTGAAGCAGGCCGCCGAACAACATCTCAGCACGCTGGTGCAGTCGCCCAAGGTTGGACTGACGGCGTTGAAGAGCGCTATCGCCCAGCCCGGCAACAGCGATCTCGTTGCAAACACTCTGGCGCTGCGAACGCTCTGTATTCGCGCCGAGATCGTTACGGACTCGCAGACCCCCGCCGAAGATCATGCGTTGCGCCGCGAATATCAGCTCAAGCGCCTGACTCAGAGCATGGGCCAGGGCCGCTCGGCGGAGACCGACAAGCTCGAAACACTGGCGATCGAGTGGCTTCGGGCCGACCCGGTCGAGGAAGCCGTCTACGTGCAGTTGATCGGGCGCTTCAAGGAATGCCGCAAGCGAGCGGCGTTGTCGTCATGACCAGCCCGGTTGTTCGTCGCGCGACGCTCGCCGATGCTCCGGCGCTCGCCGCTCTGGGCGCGGAGACATTCACGGAGACCTTTGGTCATCTTTACCCGCCGCAAGACCTGGATGCGTTCCTCGAGGGGTCTCATTCGATCGACGTGTGGACCCGCAAGTTTGCGGATCCAAAGACCGCGATCTGGATAGCGCTCGTCGATTCGACCGCCATCGGCTTCCTTGCCGTCGGTGCCTGCAAGTTGCCGATCGAAGGTCGGGAAGCGACCGCCGGGGAGATCCAGCAGCTCTATGTGCTGGCCCGGCATCACAACCTGCGGCTCGGCTCGCGCCTCATCGACCTCGGTCTCGAATGGCTGCGGGCGCAAGGCCAGACACCGATCTACATCGGCGTCTGGTCCGAGAATCTGGGTGCGCAGCGCTTCTATGGGCGCCACGGTTTCAGCAAAGTCGGCGAGTACGGCTTCCCCGTCGGCGAGACCGTCGATCGTGAGTTCATCCTCAAGCGCTGAAAACAGGGCAACCACAACTGCCCACCACAACTGCCCATCACAACTGCGTTGTGTACGTGTCCACCACCCGGGGCGGCTCGCGATATTCTCTCCGCATGGTGAGTTCCAGCGCAGAAACACCGCCCGCCCTGTCGACGACGTACCGCTTCGCCGTCGAACACAAGCCGGGGTACGTTCACATCAGCGGCAGCGGAACCCATTCGGCTGAGGATCTGCGGCGATTCCTGGTCGATGCCGGCCGGGCCGCCGCAGCCTCGCGTTGCGACACCGTTCTGCTCGAACTGAACTTCACGGGCGGCAGCTTGGACTTCGGCAGCCTCTACCCGATCATTTGCGAGCGCGCAGCCGATGCCAAGCACTTCAAACGGATCGCCTTCGTCGACGTGAACCCACAGCACCGGGTCGATCGCGCCGAGTTCGTCGAGCTCGCGGCCATCAAGCTGGGAGTGAATGTTCAGCGATTTCAATGCGTGGCCGACGCGCACCGGTGGCTTCAGGCATAGGCCGGCTGCCTCTTGCTGGTGCGATCGTCTGTACGGCCTGTCTCATCAGGCTTTCCCCGTGCATCTCATCGGGCGTTCTCGATACCCGGATGTCTTCATCATCGCCTAGGCACTGCGTCACAATGTGGGTGCGCATACCCGTCTAGCATGCTGGACTGTATGCGCTGACTGCCCTCGGGCCATTCCTGCCCGAGGCATCAGCTCTCGGGGTGAAGATGATGTTGAACAGGCGAGTAGCGCTCGGTGCGCTGGCGATTTGCGGATTGATGCTGAGTGCGACCTCGAAGGCGCAGTCCTATTCAGGCGAAGCGACGCTCGCAACGCCGGTCGCCACCCCTTCCGAAACCGTGATCGACGGCATCACCTGGCGATGCGAAGACACCAAGTGTGTCGGCCGCTCGCTCAGGGCCCCGAAATCCTCACAGACTCTCGAGTGCCGCAAACTGGCTCTCGCCGTCGGGCAGGTCACCGCTTTCCGCAGTCGCGGTCGCCGGCTTTCGGACGATGCGATCGCGGAGTGCAACGGCGGGGCGAAGTAGGTCGCTCCGAGTCACGATGGCGATGAGTGGTCCGACTCCATCCGGACGCTGTCGCGGAGATGCTTCGCATGACGTCCGACTGAAGTCGGACCCACAGCAGAAACGCGGCACGAGGCACCCGGTCTTGCTGTGGGTCCGGCTTTAGCCGGACGTAACGCCGAAGGCGTCTTGCTGTCGGCGGCGCTAGACGCCCGCTGTTCGCTCAGCCGCCTGCTAACCTTTTCTGCCCCCAGCCCGTCTAAGTTGCGTGCTGACATTCCTCAAATCCTGGGCCCTCCCGACCGCGGCCAGGCCGGACAACTTCCACGCCGTGCTGATCGAGCGCAGTGGACGCTGGTACAACGCGTGCCTGCGAATCACCGGGGACCCGGATCTCGCCGCGGACGCGGTCCAGGACGCCCTGCTTCGGGCATGGCGCCGGCGCGGTGAATTCCGCGGCGACTCCGAGCTCGATACCTGGATTCATCGCATCGCTCTCAATGCCGCGATCGATCTGATGCGGCAACGCAAGCCGCAGCCGGCCGATGAGTTCGATGCGGATTCCTTCATGGCGGCGCCCTCCGCCTCTCCCGACAACGAATACACACAACACGCTCTCGGAAAAGACCTGGGCGTGGCGTTGCGGCGCCTGACGTCCATGGAGCGACAGAGCTTCCTGCTCAAACACGTCGAAGGCTGGCGGCTGGAGGAAATTGCGGAGAGCCTGCAAACGAACGTCAACAACACGAAGCAGGCGCTGTTCCGGGCAGTGCGCAAGCTGCGCGTCGATCTGCACGTATGGCGAGGCGAATCATGATCTCCGACAACGATCTGCTGCTGTACTACTACCGGGACGGACTTGACGCGTCCGAACGCGCACGCATCGCATCGGCTCTCAGCGAGCAGCCGGAACTGGCG
Organism: Povalibacter uvarum; assembly: GCF_014202975.1. Classification (GTDB taxonomy): domain Bacteria; phylum Pseudomonadota; class Gammaproteobacteria; order Steroidobacterales; family Steroidobacteraceae; genus Steroidobacter; species Steroidobacter uvarum. Next base: position 556,188 of record NZ_JACHHZ010000003.1, on the reverse strand, counting down.
GCGCGATTGCACCGTCTGGTCGCGAAGCTCGATGCGTCCGCTGCCATCCCTGATGTACCCGTACCTGCGCACGTACAACGTCGCTGGCAGGTCGCGCTCGAACGAGCCGCTGCGGACGGTGCTTCGCCAGAGCGCAAGGCGCCGGTGGGATTCTTTGCCCCACCACGATGGCGCATGGCTGCGGCTGTGTGCGCAGTGGCATTGCTCATCGTGAGCGTGAAGGTCATGACGCCACCGGCGCCTGAAATGCTGACGAACGCTGCCGAGGATCCGACGACCTCCAGCGCAACCGATTCCCTCGCTTACGAACGCGGACTGCGCTGGCATCTTGCGAGCACGGAAAGGCAGATCGGGAATCTGAGTGAGATCACGGACGCGGAACGCCGCCAGATGATCGAGGCGATCATCGAACAGAACCGCCTGTATGCGATCGCAGCCGAGCGGGCCAATGAGCCGCAACTGGCGCGAGTGCTGCGCGCGTTCACTCCGCTGCTGGAGCAAGTCGCCGCCGAAGGCAGCGATCGATCAGCCGGCGAAGTCGCCCAACTGAACTTCGAACTGAAAGTGATGCAGGCGCGGCTGAATGCCGCGACCACCGAACAACCCGGCGCGGAATCGATCGCGCTCTAGTTTCAGGAGACCCCCATGAAACCCCTCAACACGATGGTTCTCGCATTGCTGGTCGCGAGCAGTGCCATGTCCGCGGAGTCGCCGCCGCAACAGCCCGGCGCGGCCGAGCGGGCGCAGCGCGCACAAGACGCGGAGGTGCGAGCGCAAGCCCAGGCTCAACGGGCACGCGATGCAGAACGCGCTCGAAACGATCGCGAGTCCCAACGCGCACCGACCGAGCAGGAATCCCTTGCGCTCGCCGCTCTCGAAGGACTGATGGCCCAGCCGCCGGAGCGTGCGCTGCCGATCATCAAGAAGGTGCTGGCCGGCTCGCAATCGACACTCGTCAAGCGCCGGGCCCTCTTCGTTCTCAGCCAACTCCACGTTCCCGAGGCACAGCAACTGTTGCTGCAAGCGAGCCGCTCCGGCGACAGCGCGCTGCGGCAGGAAGCCATCCGCAGCATCGGCATCGGCGGCAATCCTGAGTCCCTCGCCGCCTTGCAGGAGACCTACCGAAACGGCGACGAAGCCGTGAAGGAACAGGTGCTCCAGGCATGGATGATCGCGGGCCGCAAGGAAGATGTGTACCAGGCAGCGATCAATGCCAGGTCCGAGGCCGAAGCCAACCAGGCGATCCGCATGCTCGGCGTGATGGGCGCGTTCAACGAGCTGCGCAAGCTGAGCGATCGGCCGAATGCGGGCAGCGGCCTGATCGATGCGTACACGATCGGCGGCGACCTCGTCGGTCTGCGGAAGATCGTCGACGGCAACGGTGACATGTCGATTCGCAGTGAAGCCGTGCGTCGTATCGGGACGCTTCACAACGATGCGTCGCGCGCTGCCCTGCGTGAAATCTACTCGGGCACCAACGCACCGGAACTCAAGGAAGCCGCGCGACAGGGAATGCTCATCAGCGGCGACGACGAAGGCGTCCTGGCCCTGTATCGATCCGCGAAGACCACCGACGAGAAGCGCGAACTGCTGCGCACACTGTCGATGATCGACGGCGACGCTGCCTTGCAGGCGATCGACGCGGCTCTGGAGGAGAAGAAATGAAAACCATAAAGATCGGCAGCGCCCTGCTCTGCTTCGGCTTTTCCGTGCTCGCACCTGCAGCATTCGCAGCAGAACTGAAGCTACCTCGCGATGGCTGGGCTAGCTGGCAAGTTCCGGCCGTGGAAGATGCTCCGGCGTGGTGCTGCTGGGACTGGCGAGAAGGCAACCCGACCGCCAGGGCGTGTCGCCTCGACGGCAGCAACGACGGCTACGGGAGCCGCGACGGCGCAAAGACCGACACTGTTCGGGTGTATGCCCGCTTCGACGCGGGAAAGATCGATCGTCTGCGGGCGCTCTCGGCGAGCTGTTCCGTGCAGACCAGCACGACTGTGCAGGACCTTGGTGCAGTCTCCGTCGACGACAGCGCTCGTTGGCTTGCGACGCTGACCAAGCGGAAAGACTCCGACGGCACGCGGCCTGCAATAGGTCGCGAGGCGTTGGCCGCTCTGGCCATTCATCGCGGAGATGTCGCGTTCAACGAGCTTTCTGATGTCGCCAGCAACGACGCTCGCAGGAAGAATCGCAAGGAAGCAGTGTTCTGGCTCGCTCATTTGCGAGGTCTGCCGGGCGCGAAAGCGGCGACTGCAATCATGTTTGGCGATGAAGATGCTGATGTACGCGAGCACGCCGCATTCGCGGTATCCCAGTCCAAGTCCCCGGAAGCGGCGAGCGATCTGATAAGGCTCGCGAATACCGACGCAGCGTCGAGTGTGCGTTCACAAGCCTGGTTCTGGCTCGCGAGAACCGAATCTCCCGCGACGGAAGGCGCCATCGGCTCGGCACTGAGAAAGGAAACCGATGACGATGTCCGCAGGCAGGCCATCTTCGCGCTCTCGCAATTGCCTGAAGGGCGCGCGACCCGTGCATTGATCGCAGTCGCGGAAGATCGATCGAGGCCCAGCGAGGACCGCAAGAGCGCGGTGTTCTGGCTGGCCCAGTCGAAGGCCACCGCGGCACAGACTTATCTGGAAGACGTGCTGACGGGAGGAAAGTCGGCAGCGGTTCGCTAGCACCCGCTGCCGCAACTCACCTGTGGAGCAACGCAGCGATCGCCGCGTAGTCGAGAGCCTGGCGCGAGGCCACTTGCCACTCGTGATCCTCGTCGGTGGCGACGCTGTGTTGCGGAATGACCAGCAGCCGGATCCGTTGCGGATCGGCTTTGGCATTCGATGAGCCGACCTGCACGATCGGCCGGCCCTTGGGATCGTCGACTCGCTGAATGACACCCATGTACGCCGCGCCGCTGATCGTGGCCTGCTCGCGCAACTGAGAGGCGGAGAAGGACGCGCGATACTTGTCGAAGGCTTCACGCGTGCGAGCCACAGCGTCATTCGATTGATCGTAGGCGCGAGCTTCGTCGGCACGGAGCTTCGCGAGATCGCGCTCCATCTTCGCGCGCATCTTGTCGGCCGAAGCCGGATCCATCTTGATCATGTTCTCGTAAGCGGCCCGCAGCTGCGCCTCTCCGCGACCACGAGATGCCGACTGCTGCTGCCAGTCAGCCTCGCGTTTCACGATCTCTCGTTCGCGCCAATCGAGGGCTTCCGCAATCGTCACCGGCGTCCATGGCTGTTCGCCAGATGAACTCATCATCATGAGCGCATCCGCCGCATTGTCGCCGCGGACATACAGCGGAAAACCGGCGAGATCAGCGGCACGACGCGGCGCCAATCGCGCGGGCAGTTCGCTATCGCCCACCCTGCCGCCGAGCATCGCGTCGGGATCGTTGATGTAGACCGCGATCTGTCCGTCGGCAAGCCCACCGCCGCGATCAGCGAACTGGCTGACCTGGCACCCGCCTCCGACCCATGCTTTCTTGTTGTACGCCGTCGTGATCACGGATGCCGCGGCGGCCGAATCGCCGTAGTAGCTGATCGACGTGCGTACGCGCACCGGTTCGTTGCCCGCCATGAATGTCGCGTTGCGCTTGACGATGGCCTCGATACTGCGCGCCGCACGGCGTACAGCTTCCGAACCGGGTTGCCGCGCGTTGTATCCCTCCTCCCGCGTCGGCACGATGCAATCGAGCTCCGCGACGGCAGTGACAGGCAGGAAGAGACACAGAAGCGATGCGACTATTTTTCTCATGCCATTTCCCGAACTGAAGGGCGAAGTCGTTCCAGAAGTGAGTACGCGACCAGCAGCACCGTCCACCCGACGATGAGCAACACGGGAATCGACTCCAGGCCCAGCTTCTGTGCGCTCACGCCACACAGCCCCGGCAAGGCAGCGATCCCGATTGCTCCGACAGAGATCTGAAGACCGACCGCATTCGCCGTGTGCTGCGAACCCACTCTGGCAGGTGTCGTGGCGATCATCGACGGAAAGATCGGTCCGGAGGCGAAGCCGATCAGTGCTATCGCCGCCGTATCGACTAGGGGATGCAGCTGCAGAGCGACCACGATCATACCGACGAGCGCAGTCGCGATGCATATGCCAATGACGACAGTCGGACGAACCCGCGACGGCAGGAACGCGTAACCCAACCGGCTCGCGAAGAGCCCGACCCAGTACAGCGTCACGGCAGTCCCCGCTGATACCGTCGCAACGCCTCGGGCCTCATACAGGAGCGAGAAGATCCACGCGCCCGCTCCCGCCTCGCAGCCGGTGTAGATCATGAAGATCACCAGCGAGAGCTGCACTTTGCCGAGCTTCAGTGTCTCGATCAGTCTCGCGGGCTTCTGGCTTTCATGCGCCGGACCGGCGCGGGGCCACAGCCGACGCGTGGAAAGAAACAGCGCCGCCATCGCGATCTGCACCGCGACGATGATCCAGTAGCCGGCTTGCCATTGATGTCCGGACGCGAGGGTTGCCGTCATCAACGCCGGACCAGCGGCAGCGCCAACGGCGTAAAACGCGTGAAGCACGTTGACCACGCGCGCGGAATACTGAACCGCTGCGTGCGTATTGATAGCGGCGTCGATGGCACCTGCACCGAAGCCCGTGAGCAGGCCCAGGGCCACCACGAGAGACCACATCGGCACGAGCGTGTAGCCGAGCAGTGCGATACCGGTCAGAAAGCAGGACAGCGCGAGCAGTGTGCCGATGCTCATGCGCGAGAGAATCACGCCGGAACAACTGCTGGCGATGACCGCACCTGTCGTCGCGGTAACGAAGAGCGGCCCGAGCGCATCGATCGACAAGCCGAAGTCCGCGCGAATCGCCGGCCAGGCCACACCGATGACGGCGTCGGGCAATCCAAGCGCGACGAAGCCCGCGAAGCACAGGACAAGGGGGATGAGGAATCTCGCGTGCATCCTCGCAGGTTAGCAGGGCGCTATGGGGTAGCGCATTCGCGGAGCCATTCCCGAAGCACTTCGTTCGTCTCCTCCGGACTTTCCAACGGCGGCAGATGTCCGCACTGCCGAAAGATGTGCAGCTTCGCCGCTGCAATCGCGCGATGTATTTCGACGGCATCGGCTACGGGTGTCAGCCGATCGCTATCGCCCACAGCCACGAGCGCAGGCACTGAGATTTCATGAAGCAGCGGTCGCGAATCCCGCCTGCGAAGGATGGCAGTCTGCTGGCGGAGGAACGCGGCATCACCCACTCGCTGGGCCATGCTCTTGACCACCTCTCCCACCGGCCCCGTCACATGCGATGCGTGAACGAGTTGCGGCAGCAATCGGTTCGTCACTCCCGAAAACTTGCCCGCTTGCAGCGATGCAATCCCGGCTATCCGCTGCTTGGTGCGGATATCGTCATCAGGGGCCGCGCTCGTATCGAGCAGCGCCAGCCGCGTCACTCGCTGCGGCGCCTGTCGCAGAATCTCGAACGCGACGTAGCCTCCCATCGACAACGCAGCGAGCGCGAACCGTTCAGGCGACGACGCGAGCGTGCGCTCCGCCATGGCGGCGATGCTGTCGTCGAGCGTGAGATCGGCGATGACCGGGTCGGCGATGTCCGCCAGCGCGTCGGCCTGCTGGCGCCAGAGAACCTCGTCGCACAGCAACCCGGGCAAAAAAACGAGCGGTATCCGGCTCAAGTCCCAGCCTCACGATGAAATCCCGGCGGCATTGTCCCGCAAGTCGGCCGTCAACGCAGTCCGAGGAGGCCCAATTCCCGGGTGACCACCGAAGAAACCCCGATGCTGTCTTCGTTGTCCCAAAGGAAGCGGTAATAGCCAACCCTGTACTCGTCTTTCCGGATGCCGTACGCATCGAAGAAGGCATCTTCCCAGCCGGCACCGTAGTTGTAGTCGAGATTCATGCTCGCGACGGCGAGATCCGCCCAGCGATCAGCAACACCGAGCGAGCCCATGTCGACATGGCCGGCAGGACTGCCGTCGTCCGCGATGATCGTGTTCGGCGAACACGGATCGCCATGACACACTACCAGCTTGTCGACCGGCGGTACGCGAAGTTCCTCGGTCGCCACTCGATGCCCGACTCGCGCTTGCACCGCCCATTGAAACGGACACTCGGCAACGGGAAGCGCGTCGTGCAGGAGCCGCAATCCGCGACCGATGGCACGCGCCGCCTCCAGCGGCCGTCCGATCCAGGCTTCGGTTACCGCGCCACTGCCTCGCAGCGCCGAGGTGATCAACCACTGTGCTTCTTCATCCGCTCCCGCCCCGAGAACGCGAGGGACAGAGTGATACTGCACTGCCCACTCGAGACGCAGTCGCTCCGCATCTAGATCGATGCCGGTGTTGCGCGGATTCCATTTCAGGAACCTGTCACCGATACGGAAAGTGGTGCCGCCACGTTCGTTGGTCCAGACGAGTCGGGGCACTTCGCCCCTCGAAAGCCGCTGGATAGTCTCAGGCACTGAATCAGGCTTGGATTGCACGCTACATCAGGTTGTAGGATGGCCCGGAAGTTCCGTGACGACTCTGCACGCCGCGGCTCGGAGGCATCAATGATCGCGCGACTCTGGACCGGCCGTGTACCGAACGACAAGGCCTCGGCGTACCTCAAACTGATGCACGACGTCGCGATCCCGGACTATCGCTCCGTAAGCGGCAATCAAGGTGCGTGGTGCCTGCACCGCGTCGATGGCGAGCACACGGTGGTCTCGATGCTCACGTTCTGGATCGACTACGCCGCCATCGAGCGTTTCGCCGGGACGCCGATCGACACTGCGAAGTACTACGACTTCGATCCCGACTTCCTCGTCGAGATGACTCCGCGCGTCGAGCACTACGAAGTCATCTCCAGCTGATACGGGTCAGGCCCGTGACGGCTCGTGATCGGAATCGAGCTGCCCATGACGCACGCCCAGCAATGTCAGCAGCGGCCCCGTCATCATCGTCGTGACGACGGCCATGATCACGAGCATCGTGAAGATACGCGGCGAGAGAATTCCCAGGTCATAGCCGATGTTCAGGGCAATCAGCTCCATGAGGCCGCGCGTATTCATGAGCGCTCCGAGCTGCAGCGATTCACGCCAGTTCATTCCGGTCACGCGCGCCGTCACTGCGCTGCGACCCAGCTTGCCCAGCGTCGCGATGGCAATGATCGCAAGACAGATCATCCAGTCTTCCACGCCGTTCAGCAGCCCGATTTCCGTCCGAAGCCCGGTGAAGGCGAAGAACAGCGGCAGCAGCAACACCGAGCTGAACTTCTCGAGCAGCGTCGTGATGCGACGGCGGAATTCACCAACGTCCGGCATGATCGCACCGGCGAGGAACGCACCGAACAAAGCGTGGATACCGATGATCTCGGTGCTCAGGGCGGCCGCAATGACCACGCAGACGATGATGCCCAATGTGCCGCTCGACGGATCTTCGCGAGTGAGCTGATCCCTGCCGATCCAGGCCGGCAGTGCGCGTCGCACGCCCAGCGTCATCATCGCAATGAATGCCAGCGCCATCAGCAGCGTGAATCCCGAGGCGATCACGCTCGTCGCCTTGGCGATCGCCACGACGAACGCCATGATGCTCCATGCAGTCACGTCGTCCACCGCGGCGCAGGTGATCGCGGTGCTGCCCAGTGCGGTCCGCGAAATCCCGCGCTCCTGCAGGATGCGCGCGAGAACAGGGAACGCGGTGATGCTCATCGAGATGCCCATGAACAGAGCGAACCCCAGGAAACTCGCTTCCGGGCCCGCCATGTCGGTGAACAGGAAGTAGGCCGACACCACGCCGAGCAGGAACGGAAGCACGATGCTGGCGTGACTCACCGCGACGGCAGTCGTCGCCTTGCTGCGGACGTGGCTGACGTTCAACTCCATACCCACGGTGAACATGAAGAGACAGATGCCGACCTGGCTCAGCAGCCGCAACGTACCGAGCGATTCCGTCGGAAAGACGAAGGCGAACCATTCCGGCGCCAGCAGACCGAACAGCGAGGGACCGAGGAGAATGCCTGCGGACATCTCGCCCACGACCGCGGGCAATCCGATTCGCACGAAGATCATTCCGACCACGCGACAGGCTGCGATCACCACGAGCAACTGAATGAACAGGTGGCTGAGCGGATGATTCAGGTTGCCCGTCAGATTCTGAACGAAGGCGGTCGCCGTGGCGGGTGCGGTCGCGACCTGCTCTGCGGCAACCGCGCTGCCTTCCGGAACCGGCAGCGAGCTGCCCATCCGCACGACGCCGAAAATCGCGACCGTCGCGATCACGATCGTTGCGACGTAGAGACTGGCCTGCTTCAGGGACTTCATGACTGGGCACGGGTCGGGCTGGGAGTGCCGTATTGTGAACAGAGGCGCGGCCCTGCGCCATCGGGCCTGCCCGGCGGTCAGCTCATCTCGTAGCCCGGTTTCTTATAGAGCTTGTCCGCGTTGCCGACGATCTGCGGCTTGTAGACCGCCTCGGCCCAAGCCGCCGATTCGACGTCCTCGATCGCGACGGAGATGGAGGCCTCGGTCGATCCCATGACCGTCATGAGGTCCCTGACGATCGCTTCGGTCAACCGGGATTTCTGTTCCTCGGTCTTGCCGGGCCAGAGCTTGACGATGACATGAGGCATGACGACTCCCGCTGAATGAATGAGCTTAACAATTCAGTAACAGAATCCGCGGCGAATACCGGCCGTACTACGACTATCGTCCGAGGAAACTGCGTCGCGGTCCGTGCGATTCTCACATCCGACCGAGCAAGTTCTCCTACGACTAAGCTAGACTTTCGCGCCCGCAACGGATGTCCATTCTGGTCTTGAAAGGGATTTCGCAGTGATCGTCCTGCTCGTTCTCGCCTCGTTCCTCCTCGTCATGCATCTCGCGTTTCGCCGCTAGCGCAATCCGCGATCTGTCGACGCATGTCCCGTGGCGCTCTACAGCGATCCGGCGGCGGGCCAGTTCGTCCAGTGATTGTTGGGCTCGAGCGTCGGACGATACCGGGCGGGATCGCGATGCACGAGCACATCGGCGAGCAGGGGATAAGTCTCGTAGGAACTCGGCGCCTCGCCGATGAAGTCGTGCCCAGCGGGATAGTAGTGCCACCATCGGTGATGCCATTGATCGAGGGTCATGAGCATCGGCACATCCGGATCGAGATGCATGCGCTTCTCGGCGTCAGTCGCCCGACAGACGTCCGCATATTCGAATGCCACATAGCGACCGACGTCCTCGGCATGCGCCCCCTTGGGCCAGGATCGTGATTCGATATTCGGTACCCAGCGGCTCAGGTCCGCCGGCACGCGAAAGGTTTGGTCACGCATTGTGATATCGAAGGGCTGCGTACTTCCCTGGAAGTGCTGCACTGCCTCATGCATCGGCCCACCTTCTATCAGCGTGATGAACTCCACGTTGTACGTGTACTGATCCTTGTCGCCTGCGGGTTTCAGATCGCGCAGTGCATTACCCAGCCAGGTGATCGTCGACGAGAACCGGCCTGCGCGTGGGTTATAGCCACTGACGTCCGAAACCAGCGCCCAACGCGAGTCGTCCGCATACAGCGTCAGCCTGGAGTTCGCGGTGTAGACGTAGGGATGCCCGAGATCGACGAAGGACCAGCAGAGGTTGTCCTTCAGACATCGGTCGAGGAATCCGACGATGTCGGCGGCCGTGTACTGCGTACCCATGGCGGCAATCCTTTCGACGCGGCTCTTCAGCATGGAGCGGTGCGGTCATCCTACTCCCGCGGCGCCGCCGAAGCTTCACGCATCGGACAGATTCCAGCCCACGATGCCGGTGATGATCAGCGACAGATCGATTTCGTCCGTCGAACTGTCCTCCCGCGGCCGACAGCAATTCGGTCCCGATCGCGCTACGGTTGCACCACCGTCAACCGTCGCATGATCGTCATGAGCACCGGAAAAATCGAACCTTCGCGCCCGCAGGATTGGCCAGCGATGTTCACCAAACTGCTGCACACAGGCGACATCGACGGAATGCTCGGTCTCTACGCGGCAGACGCCTGCTTCGCAAGACCGAACGGCGACGTTCTCATCGGCCATGAGCAACTGCGGCCTATCCTGACTTCGCTCGTCAAGGAAGACAGGCGCATGGAAAGCGAAGTGATCCAGGCCGTCGTGTCGGACGACATCGCCATTCTCTACACAGACTTTCGCGGCACACGCGTCGACACCGCTGGCGAGCGCGTCGATGTGCGAGACCGTGCGATCGAGGTACTGCGCCGTCAGAGCGACGGCAGCTGGAAACTCATCATCGGCGATCCGAAAGGACGGCAGCGCTGAGCGCCGCCGCCACGCTCAAACGCGCTCGCCCCGCGCGATTGTTGCCGCCTGCGCGAGACTCATCGATTCGACGATCGGGTCCGCATGCCGATGGGCAAGGCGCCACGATCCTGCCTCCTTGCGATAAACCAGCGTGACGCGCAGCGACCAGTTCTGCGCCGGCAGTCCACCCACTTCCACATTTGCACGTTCGATGACGGCGAGAACGACCATGTCGCCCGAGCCATAGGCATGAACCACCTCCTGCTCCAGCGTACCGTTCCTGAAGAAGCGTCCCATTGCCTCCCACCGCTCAGCCGTCATCTCGGCACCACGCGTCGGGCGCCCGCCGAACGGCGACATCAGCGTGAAGTCATCGGTGAGCGTGATCAGCGCCCGATACCGCTCGATGTCGCCACGCATCAGTGCCGCATTCGCATCCGCCGATCGCCGAATGAGCCCGGCGATCTCATCGGCAACGGGTCGATCCGGGGCGTCGGCGCCCTTCAGATCGAACGACGCCAGGGCAGCGCCAGCCGCGGTCAGAACCGAACGTCTCGAAGGTGACATGTCCATCTCCTGAAATCTCCTCGTCGCATCGTCAGGGCGGTTCGCCCTGACGAGGAGGATCGCCTGGTTCCTTCTGCTGAATCCATTGATATGATTTCAGCAATATGCTGAATGAAATCGATCTCGGGCGGACCGACCTGAACCTTCTCGTGCTCTTCGATGTGGTTCTCAGGGAGCGCCACGTCGGCCGTGCGGCCGAGCGGCTGCATCTGTCGCCGTCGGCGGTGAGCCATGGACTGGGAAGGCTGCGCCGCCTGTTGAACGATCCGCTGTTCCTCAAGACGCCCAAAGGAGTCGTACCAACTGCACGCGCGATGCAGCTGGCGGATCCCGTTTCGGAAATCCTCGCGCGAGTGAGCAGCGTCGTTGCAAGCGCCGCTCCCTTCGACGCCGCGCGCTCGATCCGGCGGTTCACGATAGGTGCGCCCGATGGCGTTTCGACCGTAATCCTGCCGCCGCTTCTGCACGAACTGAAACGAGCACCGGGGATCGATATCAGCGTGCGCCAACTTCTGCCGTTGCCCAGTGAGACGTCACCGGATCGCGCATGGCGCACCGCGTTCTGCGATCTGGAGTCACGCGCGATGGACATTGCGATCATTCCGTCGGATCACATCCCCACGCGTTTTCATCGGCACGTGTTGTTCGAAGAGGATTTCGTGATCGCGGCTCGCGCGAGGCACCCTCTGGCGCGAAGACTCACGCTCGACCGGTATTGCGACGCCCAGCATCTGGTCGTCTCGCACACCGGCGATGCGTACGGCTTCGTGGATCGGATTCTCGAGGAGCGCAATCGCCGGCGACGCGTCGCACTGACCGTGCCGAACTTCATGTTCGCTTTGCCGATCCTCGCCGAGACGGACCTGATCGCCGCGCTGCCCCGGCGATTCGCAGCGATGCATGCGGCGAGATTCGGTGTCGTTGCCCTGGAAGCGCCGCTGCCGCTGGGAAAGTTTCAACTCCACGGTGTCGCCTCCGGCGCGGCGATGATGGATGCCGGAGTCGCGTGGCTCTTTGAAGTGCTGCGAGCGGCGGTTGACCGGAGGTCATCCCCGCGAAAGCGGGGATCCATGCCCCGAGCCAAAGCTGGATCCCCGCTTTCGCGGGGATGACGCGGCGGGGGCTATTCCTGGAAAGCGGAGATCACCGTAATCCCCGTCCCCGCAAACTGATCCATGGCCATCAGTGCCGCTGGCGCATCCGCGAGCGGGATCGTCCGACCGATGAGCTTTTGCGGAACCAGCTTGCCGGCACGAATCATCTCCAGCAACGCGTCGTAGCGGAATGCCTGCATCCCATGACTGCCCAGGATCCGCAGCTCGTGCGCAATCACCTTGTCCATTGGAATCTTCGGATGCGCATGGTCACCCAGCATCAATCCGATCTGCACGTGGCGCCCGCGCCGACGCAAACACGCGATGGAGTTGAAACAAGTCGCGGGATGGCCGAGCGCATCGATCGATACGTGAGCACCGCCGCCTGTGACGGCCTTCACCGCATCCACGACGTCCTGGCTTTCTGACGCATCGACGACGGCAGCGGCACCGATGCTGCTCGCGAAGCTGAGCTTGTCGGCACCGATGTCGACCGCGACCACGCTCGCACCCATCGCATTCGCAATCATGATTGCGGAGAGACCGACGCCGCCACAGCCATGGACCGCAACCCACTCGCCCGGCTGCACGCAAGCGAGATCGACGACGGCGCGGAAAGAGGTCACGAACCGGCAGCCCAGGCTCGCGGCCGTGACGAAATCCGTCTCCTCCGGCAATCGCACGAGGTTCAGGTCGGCGCGTTCGAGCGCCACATACTCGGCGAATGAGCCCCACGCCGTGAATCCGGGCTGAAACTGGTTCTCGCAGACTTGCTGATTGCCGGACGCGCATTCCTGACAGCGCCCGCAGCCCGCGACGAACGGAACGGTGACCCGATCCCCTTTGCGCCATCTCCGCACGTGCGATCCGACTTCGACCACGGTCCCCGCGAGCTCGTGGCCTGGAACATGAGGCAACCGGATATCGGCGTCGTGCCCCATCCACCCATGCCAATCGCTGCGGCACAGACCCGACGCATGCACCTGCACGACGACACCCTCGGGACTCGCTGCCGGCGTCGGCACGTCCTGCAGTCGCGGCGGGGATCGGAACGCTTCGTAGTAGACGGCTCGCATATGAGACTCTGGGAATCTGCGCTGAACGGATGGTACACCGGCCTTTTCATCCACCGGCAATCCCCGACCCGTATGTGACCTGCTCCGTCATTGACTCGGCGAACGGGGCTGCGCACGATGCCGTCGCATGACGCAGCAAGTGCCCGGCCAGGCCCAACTGAATCGTCTCGGCATCGCCCGCCTCGACAGCGTGGACATGCTGCGCGGCTTCGTGATCGCCCTGATGGTGCTCGACCACGTCCGCGACTACTTCCACGTGCACGCGTTCGTTTTCGACCCCCTCGATCCGGCCCGAACCAGCGTGGCTCTCTATGCCACACGCTGGATCACTCATCTGTGCGCACCGACATTCGTGTTTCTTTCCGGTGTGTCGATCCATCTGCAGCGGGCCCAAGGGAAGGACACGGCCACACTGTCCCGGTTCCTCCTCAGCCGCGGCCTGTGGCTCGTGCTGCTCGAGTTCACGCTGATCTCGTTCGGATTCAATTTCGGTTTCGTGCTGTTCGCGCAGGTCATCTATGCGATCGGCGTCGGCATGATCCTGCTCGCCGCATTGATCTGGCTGCCTCAGCGCGTCGTGCTGGCAATCGGCTTCCTGATCGTTGCGGGACACAACGTGCTGGTGCCGATCGATGCACAGTCGCTGGGTTCGCTCGCGGTTCTGTGGCGAGCCGCATTCGAACCCGGACTCGTGGCGGGTATGCCCGGCTTCGTGGCGTATCCGTTCATTCCCTGGTTCGGAATCATGTGCGTGGGTTACGGACTCGGTGGCCTGTTCCTGAAGCCGGAGCCGGAGCGGCGGCGATCGACCATCCTGCTGGGCACCGGTGCGCTGGTGCTTTTCGTCGTGCTTCGCCTGGTGAACGGTTACGGCGATCAATTGCCCTGGCGTGAATACGAGACGAGTGGTCGCACCCTGCTGTCGTTCTTCAACGTGTCCAAGTACCCGCCGTCGCTTCTCTACGTCCTCGCGACGCTGGGCGTGTCGTTACTGCTTATGCCGCTGCTCGAACGATTGCGCGGAACAGCAGCCAGCGCCCTGCTGGCCTTCGGTCGCACGCCGCTGTTTACATATCTGCTGCACGTCTACATCGTCCACGGCTCGGCGCTTCTGATCGGCGTCGCGCTGGGATTCCCGGCGAAGATCTTCTGTAATTTCATCGTGGACCCGTCGCGGCTCGTGCAGGCCGGCTGGGGCTTTGGACTGGGCATCGTATACATCGTCTGGTTCGGCACTTTATTGACCCTCTACCCCCTTTCCCGATGGCTCGCTGCGGTGAAGCGGCGTCGGCGCGACACCTGGCTCAGTTACATCTGACCTGATCCCCAATTCTGACTTTCGATGCTTGCCCCGGATCGTGGCTTTGACTACGTTATGTGTCCGATTTGCGACCCGGATGCCGTCTGTGTATCCGGGACACCTGAAGGAGGCGAGATGCGTCTGATTACATTGACGGCCCCGTCTGCATTGACGGCGCTGTTTACAGTGACGGCACTGGGCGTTCTGGCGGGGTGCGGCTCTACCCCTCCGGAGTCGCGGACCGCACCTGTCGTTGCGGCGGCAACCACGAGCGCCCCTGCGGCCGCGACTGAGCCGGCGGCCACCGGGGAGACGAGCGAAAAGAAGCCGTTCAAGCCCCCGCCCGGCTACAAGGTCAAGATCGACGACTGGGATATCGTCTACTGCAAGAAGATCCCCCTGCTCGGCTCGCGCTTTCCCAAAGAGGTCTGCATGACCGAGCCGCAGCTGAAGGAACACCTGGCCGCGATGGAAACGATGAAGCGGGACAAGGAACAGATCTCGCACGTGTGTTCGCAAGCCGCCGGCTGCGCCAACCCGTAAGTTACCGGCCCGCGGCGGGTCGCTGCGATTGCGCGGCGGCCCGCTTGCCTTCTCATATAAGTGTGCCGGCGACGACGATGTCGGGTTCGATCCGAAACGGACAGCCCGACGCGATCATCGTGATTCCTCCACGAGACGGCGGCGCGCCTCTCCCCACTCCGACATGAACTCGCCCTGTTCGAGCAAGTGCATCGCGAGCTCGTCATCCGAGAGTTTGCGCTGAACCGCGAGGTTCTCGAGATAGCGCAATTCCCTGGTCTCATCCGAGTCCACGAGCATCCGCGGGATACCGACGGCGAGCGGTACATTGAGATTCCACAGAACGCGGGCAAGATAGAGATTGATCTCCGCCACGAGCGAAACGATATCGAGCATCGCTTCGTAGCCGGCCAGCGCATCCCGATGAACAACCGTGCTCTTCGGATCGATCGTCGACCAGTCGAAGTCATCGAGCGTCCTTACGAGAAGCTCAGCGGCCGCATCGACGCTCATCGCTCCCTGATACGTCACGACGCGGCCGTCGCCCGCCCCGAAGGCGATCACTGTGTAGGGCGAAGCGGGCAGATCGATGTTGTGGGAATCGTTGATGCTGGCCATGACCACATGAAACCGTGCCGGGCCGGAGAAGGCAACAGCTCCGGGCGACCTCTCCAGGAGGTCCGCCTGCCGCAAACCTGTCGGAACCGGGTCGCTCGAAGCCGTATTCTTTGGTCATGCTCAAACCCCATCACGCATTCGTCGCCCTTCTCTGCCTGACCGGATCCGCGACAGCCCAGGGACAGATCGCCGAGTCCTTCGACGTTGCCGTGCTTCAGGCACCAGCACCGGTTCGCGTGGACGGCGGGCAGCGACTTCTCTACGAAATCCATCTCACGAATCTCGCCAGCCGGCCGCTCGCAATTTCGCGGATCGAAGTCGTCGATGCCGCCACAGCGGCCCGGCTGGCCGCGTACGACGAAGCGCAACTCAAACCGCGGACGGTGGTGATCGGCTCACCCGATCAGCAATCGCTGCAGGTCTCACGCGGAGATCGCGTCGTTGTGTTTGTCGAACTAGAGCTGGGTGTCCGGAATCCGGCCGCGCTGCGCCACGTCATCCAGTACGCAGCGAACGACAAGACTTCGTCGCTGACGACAGCCTCGGTCCCCGTTGCAAAACCCGCACGCCTGGAGCTCGGACCACCGCTTCGAGGCGGCCCATGGGTCGCCATCTACAACTACGACTGGCAGCGCGGCCATCGCCGTGTCTTCTACACACTCGAAGGCAGAGCGCGTTTGCCTGGGCGATTCGCCATCGACTGGGTGAAGGTCGACGACCAGGGACGAACCGAGGCTGGCGACGCGGACGTTCCTGCAAATGCATTCGGCTACGGTGCCGAGGTGCTGGCCGTAGCTGATGCCACCGTGATAGCAGTCCGGTCCGACCTCGCGGAGAGTCCTACTGTTTCCGGAAACGGCAAGCATTCGCTGGCGGATGCCGCGGGCAATCACGTCGTGCTGGGGCTCGCTGATGGGCGCTTCGTGATTTACGAACACCTGAAACCAGGCAGCGTGACGGCATCAGTCGGGAGTCGCGTGCGCCGCGGCCAGGTCATCGGTGCCCTCGGGTTCACAGGGGATTCGACCGGCCCGCATCTGCATTTCCACATTGCCGACGCAGGCGCGCCTTTGACCGGAGAAGGCCTGCCCTATGCGTTCTCGCAGTTCATCAGCCTCGGACGCTATCCGGACATCGCGAACGGCCTCGGATCGAAGCCCTGGGAAAAGAGCGGACCGGAGCAGATCGATTCCGCGTTTCCCGGGCCGGGAGTCGTCATCGACTTCAAGTGATGCCGGCGGGCATGGAAAGACGGCATTGGGGGTGACACGAAATCTTGCTACCTTGGAACGCATGGCCGTTGAACAAGATTCCCACCTCCTCGTCAGCGTCGTCGCCCTGCTCGGGGCCGCAGTCGTCGCCGTTCCCCTGTTTCGTCGCCTCGGTCTCGGCTCGGTCCTCGGCTACCTTGCCGCTGGCCTGGTCATCGGTCCGTTTGGTCTCGGCTGGTTCAGCGATCCGAAGAGCATCCTGCACGTCGCCGAACTGGGCGTCGTCATGTTCCTGTTCGTGGTCGGACTCGAAATGCGGCCATCGCATCTATGGCATCTGCGTGGCCAGATCTTCGGACTCGGAACACTGCAGATCCTGGCGTGCATCGCCGGATTGACCGGCGTCGGACTGGCGTTCGGCTTCTCCCTCGTCGTCGCATTCATCGCTGCGGCGGGATTCGTGCTCACGTCGACCGCGATCGTGATGCAGCTGCTGGCTGAGCGCGGCGACATCGCACTGCCTCGCGGCCAGAAGATGGTGTCGATCCTGCTCTTCGAAGATCTGCTGATCGTGCCGCTGCTCGCCATCGTCAGCCTGCTCGCGCCCCGGGCGGCGGCAGAAACCGGAACGCACTGGGTCGGCATCCTCGTCGGTATCGGCTCCCTCGCAGGACTCATCGCCGTCGGCTTGTGGGCGCTGAATCCGCTCTTCGCGCTGCTCGCTGCAGCACGGGCCCGCGAGGTGATGACCGCCGCGGCGCTCCTGGTCGTCCTGGGTTCAGCGCTCCTGATGGAGATGGGCGGGCTGTCGATGGCGATGGGCGCGTTCATCGCTGGCGTGCTGCTCTCGGAGTCGACGTTCCGTCATCAACTCGAAGCGGATGTTGAACCCTTTCGCGGCCTGCTGCTCGGCCTCTTCTTCCTTGCCGTCGGCATGGCGCTCGACCTGTCCGTGGTCGCGGCAAACTGGAAACTGATCGCGGCTGTGGTGCCGGCGATGATGGCGGCAAAAGCACTCTGCATCTATCTCGTCGCGAGACTGACGCACAGCTCGCATGCTGAAGCGCTCGATCGCGCAGTCATCATGGCGCAGGGCGGCGAGTTCGCTTTTGTCCTCTTCGGCGCCGCCGCGATCACCGGGATCATCGATCCGGGCGTCAGCGCGAACCTCACCGCCGTCGTCGTGCTTTCGATGGTGCTCACCCCGCTCGTCGTCCTGGTCATGCGACGCTTCGCGCGTCCCGAAGCCGAGGGCATGGAAGGAATCGATGTCGCCGAGGGATTGAGCGGTTCGGTGCTCCTCATCGGCTTCGGTCGCTTCGGCCAGGTCGCGAGCCAGGCGCTGCTTGCGAGAGGTGTCGACGTCAGCATCATCGACACGGACATCGAGATGATCCGCAGCGCGCAGGAATTCGGCTTCAAGGTCTACTACGGTGATGGCTCGCGTCTCGACGTGCTGCATGCCAGCGGCGCCGACAAGGCTCGCGCAATCGCCGTGTGCGTCGAGAATGCGGAGACCGCGACCCGCATCGCTACGCTCGTTCGCGCGGAGTTCTCGCAAGCACGGTTGCTCGTGCGGTCGTTCGATCGCCAGCACGCCCGCGAGCTCGTCGGCATCGGCATCGACTACCAGATTCGCGAGACGTTCGAATCCGCGTTGCGATTCGGGGAGGAAGCGCTGCGACAGCTCGACGTCAGCGACGAAGAAGCCGCCGAGATCGCCGCGCTGATCCGCAGCCGCGATGCCGAGCGCTTCGCGATGGAGCTGGCGACAGGCGGATTGCAGGCCGGCAAAGTCCTGCTGTACAGCAACGCAGCCCCGGCACCGCTCAAGCCAACACCACTGAGCACACCGCGGCGCGAGAGCGAAGCGCTGAACGATCTGCCGCAGACCGAAAGCCGCTGACTGTGAAGATCTGGGTCGACGCCGACGCCTGTCCGGGGGTCATCAAGGAGATCCTCTTTCGCGCTGCCGAGCGCACGCGCATCTCTACGACCCTGGTTGCCAATCAACCGATGCGGATTCCTCCTTCCCCGTACATCCGGTTCACTCAGGTCGCCGCCGGATTCGATGTCGCGGACAAATACATCGCCGAGCAACTGAGCACGAACGATCTCGTGATCACCGCTGATATTCCTCTGGCTGCTGCCGCGATCGACAAGGGCGCACACGCGCTGAATCCGAGGGGCGAGCTCTACACGAAGGACAACATCCGCGAGCGCCTTTCGATGCGCAACTTCATGGATGAACTGCGCGGCAGCGGTGTCGTGACAGGCGGCCCGGCGCCGCTTGGGCCTCGCGATCGCGAGGCATTCGCCAACAGCCTCGATCGCCTTCTCCGCAAGCTCGCCCCTCCGCCTGAAAGCACGGCCTAGAGCGGCCGGCGTCCGGTCGTATAAGACCTTCTCCTAAGTGTGGCGCGGGAGCCGGCCCTCCGTACCGCAAGGGATTCCCCGCGTCGCCGGGTGCCGGGATACTGGATGGGATATGTCAGAGTCGCCCGCCATCCCGCCGTTCGCTGCAGTCCGATGATCCGGCTGCGCGCCTCATGAGTATTCTGGCCTGCATCGTCGCCGGACTGGCCAGCGCGTGCGCCTATGCGGGCGTCGCGCACCTGGTCGCGGGGCTGCGGCAGTCATTCCGTGCTGTTCACCTTGTCTTCGCGCTGCTTGCGATACTCGTCGCAGGGCATGCGCTCTCGCACATCGGCGTCTACTCCGCGCAAGACGTCGAGTCCTATCTCGCCGCGTCGAACTGGTCGAATCTCCTGGGCGCCGCGTCGATGGCGGTGCTGCCCTGGTTCGCTTACGTCTACGCAGCCGCCCGCAAACGCTGGATTCCGACAGTGTTGTCCGCGTTCTACATCCTCGTCATCGTCGCGTACGAACTGACGCCGATCGGTTCCCAAATGCGTGCTCCGCCGCAACTGGTCACGCTGATCCTGCCCTGGGGTGAAGAAGCGACGATTCATGTGCTGCCGCATTTGCCCACTGCACTGATGGCTTTCTGGCTGGTCACGGTATGTTGCTACGCGTACATCTATGCCTTGTGCCTGAGTCAGTATCGCCGCGGCCAGCGCAAGCACGCGATCGTCTTCTCTCTCAGCATCACCCTGCTTCCCGTCGCCCTCGTAGCCAACATGTTCGTCCTGCTCGGCGAACTGAACTCGCTGTTCCTGGGCGAATTCGGTTTCGTGTCGCTCGTATTGCTCATGACGCTGTTCCTCAGCAGCGATGAGAGCTATCGCGCGCTGGTGGCACAGGCGTCCGACGGCATCTTCATCTCAACGAGCGACGGCCGGTACATCGACGTCAATCGGGCCGGGCTCGACATGCTCGGCTATTCGTTCGAGGAGCTTCGACGCCTCTACGTCATCGACGTCGTCCAGCGCGAGGAGCACAAACGTTTCGTCGAAGTCGCCAGGCAGCTCGAAACGGGCGAGGCGATCCGCGGTGAATGGCGCTTCCGGCGCAAGAACGGCGCTTCCTTCATTGGCGAAGTGAACGCGCAGATGCTCTCCGACGGCCGCATGCTCGGCGTGGTGCGCGACATCACCGAACACGCGCGGGTTCACAATGCGCTTCGGCTGCTGGCGCAACTCGGTCCTGCGCGCGATGCAGAAGATTTTGCTCATCGCTGCCTCGGTCCGCTGACCGAGGCCTTCGGCGCCGAGCACGCAGCCATCTGCATCCACGAGAACGAATCGCAGTCGCTGCAATCGCTGGCGGTGTGGGCTGAGGGTGCGCCCGGAGGTGCCTTCCGCAGCCCTCTCTCGCTCGCACCGAGTGCACGACTGAACGCTTCCTGCCAGAACATCAGCCTCTCGGACGCAGGGATCGAGTTTCCGGACTACGCTCCGTTCGCGCGGCAGCCGGTCTATGGCTACTTCGGCGCCGGCATCTTCGACGCCAAGGAACGGTTGATCGGCATCGTCGAGGTATGGAGCAGCGGCCCCGTGGAAATCGGTGCGGAGTCGCGACAGATCCTGGAAGTCTTCGCCGATCGCATCGGTGCCGAATTCGAACGCGCTATCGCGCACACACAGTTACAGCAGCTGACCTCTTCACTCGAAGCACGAGTTGCGACGCGAACGGCAGAGCTCGCCGAGCTGAACAAGCAGCTCGAAGCCTTCTCATATTCCGTATCACACGACCTGCGCGCACCTGTACGAGCCGTCAACGCGTTCGCCGGCTTGCTGCTGGCGGAGCAGCCGGCCGCACTGAACGACGAGGCGAAACACTACCTCCACCGCATCAGCGCCGCTGGTGCTCGCATGAACGAACTCATCGAGGGTTTGCTGGTGCTCGCCAGGGCATCGCATCAGCAGCTGCATCGAGAGCCTGTCGATCTGTGCGAGCTCGCCAGGGAAATCGTGAGCTCGCTGCGCGAGAATGACCCGCAGCGCCAGGTCGAGATTGTCTTTCCGCCAGCAGCAATCGTGCAGGGCGACCGGCGCATGCTCAACGTCGCGATGACGAACCTGATCGAGAACGCCTGGAAATACACCCGGAACTCGACCGCCGCGTCCATCGAGTTCTGCCTGCGCCGCGACGGCGACGACACAGTCTTCTCCATCCGCGACAACGGCGTGGGCTTCGACATGCGCTACACGGAGCGGCTGTTCGAGCCCTTCCACCGCCTGCACTCGCCGAGCGAATTTCCGGGCAGCGGGATCGGACTCGCGACCGTCGCACGAATCCTGCAACGGCACGGAGGGCGGATCTGGGCGCAGAGTGCGCCAGGTGAGGGGGCGACGTTCTACTTCACGATACCGGGAGGAAGCCAGCTAGCTGGCTAGCCGGCCCTTCTGCCCGGCGTCTCGTTGGTCTCCACGTACGCCGAACACCGTTCGACTTCGATCGGTCTGACTTCGAACCGCAGTCCGCAGGCGACGCAAGGATTCTTCGCGGCCAGCGCAGCCGCGTCGGCCAGACTTTCGGCGAGGAAGAACCAGTAGCCGCCGATCACTTCCTTCGTCTCGGCGAACGGTCCGTCCGTGACACCGTCCTTGGAAACCATCATCGCGGGCCGCGCGAGTCGCTGGCCTGGCTTCGCCCTGCCGCTCTCGACCAGACCGGCATGCCATTCGTAAAACTCGTCGATGGCCTTCTGAATCCGCTCGGGCGACAGATTCTCGTCCCACTGACCGCGGGAAAGGATCAGATACTCGGAGTACTTTCTGGATTCGGTCATGACTTCACCCTTCTCACGAAACTTCGATGCTGATCGGCGTTCCTTCGACAGCGCGATCGTCTTCACACTTGAGCTTGCTGACCGGAGTGAACGTGATCGTCCCCTTGATGTTGATCGTCGCGACCTTGGTGTGATCCATCCGGAAATCGCGATTCAGGATGGCACCATTCTCCGGCGCGATCGCCCAGTGGACGTTGTCCGCGACTTCCGGCTCATGCTGCGCGGGAGGCTGGTACACCCAGCATTGTCCCTTCTGGACCTCCGCCAGGGGGATCTGTTTCCACTTCCCCTCGGTGCGCCGTTCAACGCGCAGCACGATCGCATCGCCGGGCTTCGCGGTCGTCGACGATGCGGACGCGGTCAGCGTCATCGATTGAGGCTCTTCGAGCACGTACACGAGGCCGCCGCGTTTGCCGCATCCACTGAAGGAAACGGCCAGCACGGTGAGAAGAAGCACGAACAGCGACCGAGAGAGCATTCTGCACCCCGACTATGCGGTGAGACCGGACCGGGACGATATCAGACCCCTGCCCTGGCCGGGAGCGAAAGCCCGGCAGCGCAGGAACATGGATGCGACTCCATCAACAACGCAGGGGCGGAAGAGTTCCCTGCATCGTCGGGAGACCGATCACGGACGCTCGATCCGCGCTGCGTACGTTGCTAGAGTGCCGCGACTTTTTCGATCGAGGAACACAAATGCCGGCTGTATCCAATTTCTACCCCATCGGCACCCCCGGCACTCCCTGGGGCAACGCCGAGCGCGCGGTGTGGTTGTCGAAGCAGTCGCGACAGCGCAGCTACGTCACCGATGTGGTCGAACGGATCGAGCGGCTGTCGACGCGCTTCGACGTCTCTGAATACGGCACTCTGAACTACTCACCAGATCTGTATCGGCTGTTTGCAATCCGCAGCCGCAACTGGCGCGATGGCAAGCCGTTGGTGCTGGTCACCGGCGGCGTACACGGATATGAAACCAGCGGCGTTCATGGCGCGCTGCAGTTCATCGAACAGAGGGCCGCTGACTACGCAGACCGCGTCAACCTGCTCGTTGCACCGTGCATCAGCCCATGGGCCTACGAGCGGATTCACCGCTGGAACGCCAATGCGGTCGATCCCAATCGCTCCTTTCGCGAGAACAGCCCGGCGGGCGAGTCGGCTGCATTGATGCAGCTGATCGCGCCGATGCGAGGAAAGTTCCTGGTGCACATCGATCTGCACGAGACGACCGATACCGACGAGAGCGAATACCGTCCTGCGCTTGCAGCGCGAGACGGAAAGCCATTCGAGCCCGGTGAGATTCCCGATGGTTTCTACCTCGTCGACGACACGGAGAATCCGCAACCCGGATTCCAGCAGGCGATCATCGATGCGGTCGCGAAAGTGACGCACATCGCGCCGTCGGATGAGAAGGGTCGGATCATCGGCTCCGAAGTCGTGGCACCGGGTGTGATCCGATATCCGATGCGCGAACTCGGGTTGTGCGGCGGCGTTGCCGGCGCGCGCTACTCCACGACGACCGAGGTCTATCCCGACAGTCCGCGCGCTACGCCTGAGCAATGCAATGCCGCTCAACTCGCGGCCGTGTGCGCAGCGATCGATTTCGCGCTGTCGCACCTCGATCAGTAGCCGCGCTTTCGCTCCACGACTCCGCTGATCGCCTCGCCTCGCTCGAGGCTCCGGACCTTCTGCGCGACCTGGCGTGCTGATGGCTCGATCACGGTGATCGCCGAGATGTGCGGCGTGACACGAATCTTCGGGTGCATCCAGAACCGATGCTCTGGCGGGAGCGGCTCCTGCCGGAAGACATCGAGCGCCGCACCCGCCAGGTGACCGCTGTCGAGCAGCGCGAGCAACGCTTCGTCGACGAGCAACTCACCGCGCGCAACGTTGATGACATAGGAACGAGGTGCCAGGTTTCCCAGCTCATCGCGATCGAATCGATCGAGAGTCTGAGGCGTGAGCGGAGCCAGTATCACTAGCACTCTGGTGGCGGACAGGAAGGCGTCGAAATCCCCTTCCCCGCCCGATTCCGCGAAGCTTCGGATTCCCGGCATCGAGTGCGGCGAGCGCGAGTAGCCGTTCACTGTGAATCCCACCGCCGCGAACGCGTGAGCTACCTGCTGCCCGAGAACGCCCAGGCCGAAAACGCCGATCGGCCAATCCGCGAGGTCGACCCTGGGCAGTGGCTGCCACGCCTTCGCCCGCTGATGCTCCGCGTACTCCTCACCCTGGCGTATCCATTGGAGCGCCGCGCCTACGCAGTACGTCGCCATTTGATTGCCCATGCCCGCGTCTTCCAGACGAACTACCGGCAGCTCCGCGGGCATGAATGAGCTTGCGAGCAGCTTCTCGACACCGGCGCCAGTGGAGAAGAATGCCTTCAGGCGCTTCTGTCTTGCGAAGAACGCAGCAGAAGGCGCAGCCCATGCGATTGCATAGTCTGCTTCCCGGGTTTCCCCATCGTTCCAGATGAATACTTCGGCGTCGGGCAATTCCCGCGCGAGCGCATTGCGCCAGCGCTCGCACGACACCGGATTGTGATGGGCAACGACGAACCGCATGAGTCACCTTGCAAGCCGCGATGCGGCCCGCGGATTCTACCGCTATCCGCGCTGCACGATGGGCAGCACGACGTGCGACGGACGATCACCATCCATGTAGACCGTGTTCGTCGCCACCCGCGTCGTCTTCGACTGTCCCTCCGGATCGCCCGTGTTGGGGTTCGCGTCGAAGTGAGGGAAATTGCTCGACGAGATGTCGAGGCGGATCCGATGGCCCGCCTTGAACAGGTTCGATGTCGCGAACGCTTCGATCTTGACCTGGTACACCTTGCCGGCCTGCATCAACCGCGGACGGTCCCACGCATCGCGATAGCGACAGCGGAGAATGCCGTCCGTCAGATTCATCGCGAATCCCTGCGGATAGTCTTCGCTCGGCGGATAGACGTCGATCAGCTTGATTGTGAAGTCCGTGTCGGGACAATCCGACGCGATCCAGAGCACGGCTTCGATCACGCCGGTGACCTCGACATCGCCGGCAAGCGGCTCGGTTTGAAACACGAGCACATCCGGGCGCTCAGCCAGCGGCCGATAGGGCGGACGCGAGCCGAAGAATTCCGGCGCCTCCTTCTGGTCGAATGCGCCGCCGACCATCACAGGCTGCCCCGAGGTCACCGTACCGCCGATCGTCGGCACAGGCGTGCGCGGATCGTAGCGATATGTCCTCGGTGCACCGTCGACCGGTTTGGAAGGCGCGAGTCCACCGTCGGAGCGCAAGTAGAACAGTGTGTTCTTCGCTCGCCCAAGCGGCCATGCTGCTTCGTCGCGCCAGCGTCCGCCGTGCTCGA
This sequence comes from Povalibacter uvarum, assembly GCF_014202975.1. GTDB lineage: Bacteria > Pseudomonadota > Gammaproteobacteria > Steroidobacterales > Steroidobacteraceae > Steroidobacter > Steroidobacter uvarum. The sequence continues at coordinate 531,025 of NZ_JACHHZ010000003.1, read as the reverse complement.
GCCTGCCCTGCGCATTCTTGCGGCCGCTGCCACCGCCCATGATGAACAATCGAATCTCGGCTTCCTTGTCGACCCCGTTCGCAACGCCTTTGAGGTACTTGTCGAACCAGCGCAACTTGAACGCCACGTAGTCCTCGCCGGTGCCTCGCGAGAACGCAGCGTCCGGTCCGAAATCGACATCACCTGCGAAAGTCTCTTCACGATTGCCGTGAGTCCAGGGCCCGAGCACGAGTCGCGCGGGTCCGCGCCGATGCGCCCTCAATCCCTCGTAGTTCTCCATCACCGTTCGCGGATACGGGTCATACCAGGACGAGAGCATCATTGTGGCCGCATGGGGGAATCGATCGTAGTAGCCCTTCGCGTAGATTCCGGGCTGCTGCCAGTAAGCGTCGAATGTGCCGTGCTCCCACTGATCGAAGACGTAGTCCTCGTATTCAGGCACCGCGCTCAATGGCGAGTTGCCACGCGACCACGGCATGCGCGCGAACCACGCCTTGATGTCGACAGCTTTGAGCGCAGCCAGCTTCGCGGCATCGACCCGAACCTCCGGTGACTCCAGCGCCTGGTTGAAAGCCCACGTGGCCTGCTTCAGCTCATAGGCGCCGCCCTGCCGGATGCCGCCCTGATAGGCATTCGAGAAGCCGCCGGAATCCATGAACATCGCCACGACGCCCGGCGCACCTGCACTCGCAAGTGCCGCCTGCGTATGCGCAGCGTAGGACAAGCCCATCGTTCCGATGCGGCCGTTCGACCAGCGTTGCTTCACGATCCAGCTGCAGCAATCGAAACCGTCAGCGCCGTCGCTCAGGTATTTGACGTACGCCCCTTCTGACTTTCCCCGCCCCCGACAGTCCTGATAGATGACTGCGTAGCCATGGCTCGCATACGCACGTGCGATCTCTGTACTCGCGTGTCGCAAACTCGCCTGGGACTTTCCATAGGGAGTCCGCTCGAGAATGACGGGCACTGGACGATCGACTCCCGTGGGCCGATAGACGTCGGTCGCCAGCCGCACACCGTCGCGCATTGCGATCATGATGTCCCGATCGACGGTCACGTCATGTGAGCCGCGTGGCAACTCCGCACGTGAGATGGATGGAAGCGCGAGAGCGGCCGCGAACCGCAGGAAGCGGAGGCACAGCTCACGCCGATCTATCGTTCCCGAATCACTCGCTGCAACCACGGCGGGCCTCCGGACGGAGCCATCGTTGCGGGCAATCCTATCGCGAGTCCGGCGTGGCGGCATCCATGCGAGAAAGAGCGCTGAGACCGGGCAGACGCGCTGCCCGGCCTACTTGCTACAGAAAAAGATCAGAGCACGCACTTGCCAACCGGAACAAGCGCTTCTGACGGCGTAGCGACGTCGTAGTTGAACGTGCCGACGTTCTTCACACGCAGGTTGAGCAACATGCCATTGACCGGTGCCGGCAGATCCGCTGGCACAGTACCCGCCGAATGAAACCTGGCCGTGACCGAATCATTCACAACCAGTTCGCCCGCGTCATAGACGGACAGGTCGGCGTTCCGGATCAGCGGTGTGCGTGTCCTGAACGAATACCACCCGCTCATGCAGCCACCGCTGCCCCACACGGGAGCCCAGTCGACCTTCAGATTGCCGTTGACCGAGCGCTCCATCGTCCAGGCCGCATAGTCGATGATCATGCGAGTGCGGTAGCGATCGAACGCAAAGGCCTGCGTCCATTGGCCAAAGCCCGTCTCGCTCTGCTCCCCAGCCATTGTGCCGCCCAGGAACTGAATCTCCCAGTCGTCTCTCATGCCGGACTCGATCTGGCTACGTGTTTCGCGCACGCGAACGTTGTTCGCGACTGGCTTGTACGTGACGACCGTGGCCGGACGTCCGTCGGGAAACTCGATCACTCTCTGATAGTCCGAGTAGCCGTCGACCGTATAAGCCGCCGTTATGACGGCCGCGATGCCCGACGGGTACGCATCGTAAGTAGGAATATCACCGCGCAAGGACAGGCAGTACTTCGTCTGCGAACTGTCGATCTGGTCGGGCATCTCGCTGCGGCGCCGCTCGACGAACCAGTCGGTGTCGTCACCGAGGCGAATCGACGTGAGTCTCTGCGGACGGAAGTTGTCCGTCGGCAAGCCGAGTGTCATTGGACCGTCGAAAGTACGGACGCGCCCATACTGAGTCAGCACGCAGTCGTTCCACTGCAACTTCAATGCACGGGGCGACGTGCTCGTCAGGCGCGCTTTGACCGAGCCAGAGATGCTGCAGTTGATCGTCACGCCTGCTGGTGCAGCCAACAGGGCTTCAGGCGTCGTTGCGGCCCTCACCACGCGGAGCGCGAGATCAGCGAAGTCCAGAGCTACCCCGGAGAAAGCGGCGTGCAGACCCTCAACCTGATTGGCGGTGAAGATGCCGGCCGAGACCGCGGACGCCGCTTTCTGTTCGGTATCGAGCACCAGGAATTCGGCGGTGGCAGTCGCCGACACAACGGCAAGCACTGCCCCGGCCAGAGCGCGGGGATAGAAACCCTTCATCGAATCCTCCCGAGATATTGTTAACTCGTCTCTTCGTTGAGACGTTGGATGTTAGATAGACGACGTGACTGTAGCTTTGCAGTGAAACAGTCGCAATGCCATCACGGCGCGCCCCGAATCTCCGCAATATCACGCATCGGCGGCGCGCCGAACATGCGCGCGTACTCGCGACTGAACTGCGAAGGGCTTTCGTAGCCCACGCGATACGCTGTGGTCGCAGCATCGATGTTCTCGGAAAGCAGAATCTGGCGAGCCTCGGTGAGGCGCAATCGCTTCTGATACTGCAGCGGACTCATCGCCGTGACGGCCTTGAAGTGCTGATGGAACGACGATGGGCTCATGTTCGCCATTGCGGCCAGTTCCTCCACTCGCATCGGCGTGGCGAGATGCGTTTTGATCCTGCGCAGGATCTGCCCGATCTTGTGAGTGTTGCTGCCCGCAATCGCCATCTGAGCGATCACCGATCCGTATTCGCCGCTCAGCAGACGATAGTGAAGCTCGCGCAACATCATCGGCGCGAGCATCGGAACATCCTTCGGCGTGTCCAGCAGCCGCGCGAGCCGGAGCACAGCCTCCTGCGTTACGCCATCGAGCTCCCCAACGAACAGGCCGCGCTCAGTATCGCCACGTGTCCACGACGCATCGCCTGATTGCGCGATCAGTTCGCCGATCTGGCGCGGATCGATTGCGATTTGCAGACAAAGATAGGGCCGCTCCGCGCTTGCTTCGACGACCTGGCCGAGCAGCGGCAGATCCACTGAGACGGCAAGGAACTGCGGCGGCGCATATCGATAGATCTCTTCCTCGAGCAGCACCTGCTTCGCGCCCTGCACGATGACGCAGATCGACGGCTGATAGACCGACGGCAATTTGAGGTTCGGCTCGGAGAGCCGGATGCAGGACATCCCCTTTACCGCCGTGGCGTGAATGCCGTCGCCGGTGGAGTATCTGGCGATGAGCGCCGCGAGCTCGCGCAGCCGCTCAGCCTCTATCGTGTTGATTTCAAGTGCCATTTCGAACCGACCATACACGCAGGCCTGCGCCGCCACAACCGCCGGATTCCGTGCTTTGCAGGAATAGGCAATCACCCCGGAGGTCTGGGTATCCAATCCGAAGGACCCTGAAACGAGACTGTCTCCCGTCGCCACACTCTTCAAACCAACGGGAGAAAGCTCATGTCGAACATCAATATCAACGCTGCGAACTCCGCCGTGAATCGCGTCGTGCTCATCACGGGCGCGAGCAGCGGGATCGGCGAAGCCACCGCTCGCGTACTCGCCGACAACGGCGCGATCGTCGTCCTCGGAGCACGCCGCACCGAGCGGCTGGCGAAAATCGCCTCGGAGATCCGTGCACACGGCGGCATCGCTGAGTACAGAAGCCTCGATGTCACCAGCAAGGAGGACGTGAAGGCCTTCGTGGCCTTCACGAAGGAAAAGTTCGGTCGCATCGACGTCATGTTCAACAACGCCGGCGTCATGCCCGTGTCACCGATGAACGCGCTCAAGACGGATGAATGGGACCGCATAGTCGACGTCAATATCAAAGGCGTGCTGAATGGCATCGCCGCCGCCCTTCCTGTCATGGAAGCGCAGGGCAGCGGTCACATCATCAACACGGCCTCCACGGGTGCGCATGCAGTCGGCGCACAGTTCGGCGTCTATTGCGCGAGCAAGTACGCGGTTCGTGCAATCACCGAAGGACTGCGCCAGGAAATGGACACGATTCGCGTCACGCTGCTTTCCCCAGGCGTGACCGAGTCGGAGCTGGGCTCGGACATCACCGTCGAGAGCACCGCCACTTCCGTCAAGCAACTGCGCAGCGTTGCCCTGAGTGCCGATGCGATCGCTCGCGCAGTGCTCTACGCGATCTCCCAGCCCGCCGACGTGGACGTCAGCGAGATGATCATCCGCTCCGTCCGCAGTGCCGGCCACGCGTTCTGAGATGGCGGACGGCACTTCTCCGGCCAGCAGGCTAGCTGGCTACCGGCTAGCCCGCTTCCATTGCGGCTTCCACAGATAGGGATCGTCTATCGGCCCACTAAGAATAATCGACTTCACCCGCGGTCCGACCGCGCGTACCGTCACCTCACCTTATCAAGCCGGAGATGAGCCATGGCAGCCGAACCCAAGTGTCCGTTCAAGCACAGCGGCGGGACGACGAACCGGGACTGGTGGCCCAATCAGCTGCGGCTCGATCTGCTGCATCAGCATTCCGCGAAGTCGAATCCGATGGGCGAGACCTTCGACTACGCGAATGAATTCCGGAGCCTCGATTTCGCGGCGCTGAAGAAGGACATCGCCGCGCTGATGACCGACTCCCAGGAATGGTGGCCCGCGGATTTCGGTCACTACGGACCTCTTTTCATCCGCATGGCCTGGCACAGCGCGGGCACCTACCGCACCGGTGACGGGCGCGGTGGCGGCGGTCGTGGCCAGCAACGTTTCGCGCCGCTCAACAGCTGGCCGGACAATGTCAGTCTCGACAAGGCGCGACGTCTGCTGTGGCCGATCAAGCAGAAATACGGTCGCGCAATTTCGTGGGCCGATCTCATGATCCTCACCGGCAACGTCGCGCTCGAAACGATGGGTTTCAAGACGTTCGGTTTCGGCGGCGGACGCGAGGATGTGTGGGAACCCGACCTGGACGTGTACTGGGGTCGTGAGACGACGTGGCTCGGCGGCGATCTGCGCTACGCACACGGCTCGCCGGGCGTCGTGGAGGGACACGGTGTCCTCGTATCGGACGACGATGCGGATGGCGATGTGCACACACGCCGGCTCGAGAATCCGCTTGCCGCCGTTCAGATGGGCCTGATCTACGTGAATCCGGAAGGCCCCGATGGCAATCCCGATCCGCTGCTCGCCGCGAAGGACATCCGCGATACGTTCGGCCGCATGGCGATGAACGATGAGGAGACCGTCGCGCTGATCGCAGGCGGTCACACTTTCGGCAAGACTCACGGCGCTGCCGCAGCCACGAATGTCGGGGTCGAACCCGAAGCTGACGATCTGGAATCCCAGGGCTTCGGCTGGCGCAACCAGTTCGGCTCGGGCAAGGGCGCGGACACGATCACCAGCGGCCTCGAGGTCACGTGGACGACCACGCCGACCAAATGGAGCAACAACTTCTTCTGGAATCTGTTCGGCTACGAGTATGAGCTGACGAAGAGTCCCGCCGGCGCGCATCAGTGGGTTGCCAAGGGCGCGGGCGCAACGATTCCGCATGCGTTCGACAAATCGAAGAAGCTGCTGCCGACGATGCTCACGACCGACCTGTCGCTGCGCTTCGATCCCGAATACGAAAAGATCTCGCGGCGGTTCATGGAGAACCCGGACCAGTTCGCCGATGCATTCGCGCGCGCCTGGTTCAAGCTGACCCATCGCGACATGGGACCGAGAGCCCGCTATCTCGGACCGGAAGTGCCCGCCGAAGAACTGATCTGGCAGGACCCGATTCCCAAGGCGAGCCATCCACTGATCGACGCGAGTGACATTGCTCCGCTCAAAGAAAAGATCCTGGCGTCGGGCCTGACCGTCTCGCAGCTCGTTTCGACTGCGTGGGCGTCGGCATCGACGTATCGCGGCTCCGACAAGCGCGGTGGCGCCAACGGAGCACGCATCCGACACGCGCCTCAGAAGGACTGGCAGGCGAATCAGCCGGCTCAGCTCTCGAAGGTCTTGCAGACGCTCGAAGGCATTCAGGCCGACTTCAACAAGTCAGTGACTGGCGGCAAAAAAGTTTCGCTCGCCGATCTCATCGTGCTTGCAGGCAATGCCGGCATCGAACAGGCCGCGAAGAATGCCGGCGTGAACGTGACGGTGCCCTTCTCTCCCGGGCGCATGGACGCATCGCAGGAGCAGACGGACGTGGAGTCGTTCTCGGTGCTCGAACCGGTCGCGGACGGCTTCCGCAACTATCAGAAGGCACGTTACGTGGTACCCCCCGAAGCGTTGCTCATCGACAAGGCTCAGCTGCTGACGCTGACTGCACCGGAGCTGACGGTACTGATCGGTGGGCTGCGCGTGCTGAACACGAATGTCGGCCAGTCGAAGCACGGGGTTTTCACGAAGCGCCCCGAGACACTCACGAACGACTTCTTCGTGAACCTGCTCGACATGGGTACGCAGTGGAAGGCGGCGTCGGACGCGAAGGATGTGTTCGAAGGCCGTGACCGCAAGACGGGCACGGTGAAGTGGACCGGCACGCGCGTCGATCTCGTCTTCGGATCGAATTCGCAACTGCGCGCACTGGCCGAGGTGTACGGGAGCGCGGACGCGCAGCAGAAGTTCGCCGAAGACTTCGTGGCTGCGTGGAGCAAGGTGATGAATCTGGATCGGTTCGACCTGCGATGACTTCTTAGCTCAGGCGCCTCGACGCTTGCGGGCGATGCTCGCGATCTCCTCAAACACGGAGCTTGCGGGCACGGGCCCGCAAGCGGGTTATCTCGACGCGAAGGTGCTCGTTCTCGTTTTCCACCGTCGATAGCTTTCGCCAGAGCCCGACAACAGCAAGCAGGGCGGCAATGAGGGCTGCCGTGAGGATCATTCTCGATCCTGCTCATTCCCGAGTCGCGCAAGGCGCGGGGGTGATCGCCACCGCCGATGAAGCGTCATCGACTGGAAGCTCGAATGAACGGATCGCGCACTGATTGCTCCGGCGCTGAGAAGGGCGGATTGCCCGCATGGATCTTGCACATTTGCGTACTCGCTGGGGTAGTGCAGCCGCCTGAAGAGGCTCAGTGCCGAATGCCGTAAAAACTCGACAGCAGTGGTGTCGGCTTGGGTTCGGAGCGATTCGGTTTACTGGATCAGCGCGAACCGGACGGACGCCCGGGGCCGACGGAATAAAGAGAAAGGTTGCGAGCCGCACCGACTATACACCCCGACGCCCGTCGTGTCCGATGAGTTTCGACGCCGTGCATGAACCCTCATATTGCCGACACGCACAGCGGATCACCGGCGTCGCCGTATCTATTTTCGACTCAAGAGCGCACACTCGACCCATCTGTCCCGTCAGCCGCAGCACGTTCGATCGTTCTGCAGACGAGGCGCATATCGCGACTGCCCACGTCCAGGACAATCGCGATTCCATCCACATCCCGCCGCCTCGGCGAAGGAAACTTTCTGAAGACCATGCAACGGGCGCGTGCCTGCGCACTCGCGACTCTGCTGATTGCGGCGAGCGGAGTGTTCGACGGGAACGCCCTTGGTGCCGAGACAGTTGCAATGCCGGACAACGCCCGCCCAAGCCGCTCAGGAGGATGGGAATGCGAGCGTGGTTATGCACGCGAGGGCGACGCGTGCATGCTCATTTCGATTCCGCCGCACGCGTATCTCGACCCTAGCGGCCATCGCTGGAGATGCGAGCGCGGTTATCGATCTGAGAACGACCGGTGCGCTGCCATTGTGGTTCCAGCCAATGGCTACATGGACGACGATACTCGTAACGGTTGGCGATGCGCGCGCGGGTATCGAGAAGCCGCGGACAAATGCGTTCGCATCTCCATGCCTCAGAACGCGTACAGCAATGAATCCACATACGGCAAGGGATGGAGCTGTGATCGCGGCTATCGCGAAACCCCGGATGCATGCATCAGGGTGAACACTCCCGCCAACGGATTCCTCACATACCGCGGCGATGACTGGCAGTGCGACAGAGGCTTCAAGCGGTCCGGTGACGAATGCGTGCCGGTGACGATCCCCGCGGGCGCATATCTCGACTCGGCGGGCACCGGCTGGAAATGCGAGCGCGGGATGCGCGTCAAGGGAGCCTCCTGCATCGCGTTGGAGCTTCCCCAGAATGCACACATCGATCACTCCGGGCACGACTGGGCCTGCGATGAAGGCTTTCGCAAAGGATCCGCGGGATGCGAGCCCGCGAAGGACTGAGTCATGAGCGCAGCAGCAGCCGTCTCGGGTCGACAATCCCACACGTATTTTCCTGCTCGTCGCATGAGTCGTTGCCTCGAGGTGCCCGTGCTCGTCAGCCTTGTGCGCCTGCACGATCGGCGCAGCGAACACGACCGTTTCGTTTGCGACAGCGGCGCCTGGAATGTCCTGCTGGACGTGGCAGTGTCATTCGGCTGGAAGCAGCGCGGCACCACCTATCTTCCGAGCGGATTCTCGACGGCCAGCATGAGCGCCATCTCCCGCATGACGCGACACGACTATCGACCGGGGGATGCTCGCGATCCGAAGTGCGTCGACAACATCGATGCGATTGCGTGGGCGGCCGCACTGAGTACCGGCAGCCTGTCCTCGCATCTTCCTGGGATGATCACAGCAACACACAGCGTTGACGCCGGCAGGCAGCCAGAGTCGCGAATTGCCAGCACAGCATTCGCCACGGTCATGAAGGACTTCACGCAGTATGCATTCGGCGGAGCGTTCGCATTCTCGCGAGCCGAACAGCGCTGACGAAAGTATCGCCTGCACTCTTACATCAATCATGGGAGCATTCGTGCCTCGACCGCCCAATTACCGACAGGACAAGAAGCGTCGCGAAGAAGCGCAGAAGCGGCGCAACGAAGAAGAGCAGCTACGCAAGGCCGAGCGCAAGAACAAGGACCGGTCCGGCGAGCCCACTTCCAGCTGAGCGTTTCCCGCATTCCGTTCATTGCGGGCGAAAGACTTCAACGCCTCGTGCGCGCTTCAGGTACTCTCCGCGGCCGGCATCGATCCCCGACTCCTCGTGGACTGCCCGCCACCGGAGATCGGCATGAACTGGACACTCGCAGAGAATCATTGGCCGCAGTTCAAGGGGCGCGTTCGGGCGCGATGGATCAAGCTCGAGGACGAGCAGCTTTCCGCCATCGCGGGCAAGCGAGCCGAGCTGCTGAAGGTACTGCAGAGCACCTACGGCATCAGCCGCTCCGATGCTGAGCGGGAGATTCGCGCATTCGAAGCACGCAATCGCGACTATCGGCCCAAGTAGTCCGTCACCCGACCCTGACGACTTCCACCGGCGTCGACTTGTACGCCGGCGTGCGGCTCTGCGGATCGAAGTCTTCCAGCGCGACGAGCACGCTCGCCTCGGGAAAATAGGCAGCACAGGATCCCCTGGCGATGGGGTACGCGACCGCATGGAATCCAGTTGCAACTCTGTTGGCGGCCCGCACCGTAACAGCTTCTCCGGTCTCAATCCCCCGCGCCCGCATGTCCTCTTCATTCATGAACACGACATCGCGGCGGCCCTTGATGCCGCGGTAGCGATCGTTCAACCCGTAGATCGTCGTGTTGTACTGATCGTGTGATCTGATCGTCGTCAGCACCAGCGGCAGCGTATCCGCCGCGCGTCGCGTTGTGGTCCGAAGTTTGAACCGCGCCTTGCCCGACTGCGTCTTCCATGTCCGTGTCGCAGCGGCATTGGGCAGATGGAAACCGCCCGGTATCCGAATGCGCTCGTTGTAGTTCTCGAAGCCGGGAACGATCTTCTCGACGAGATCGCGAACGCGATCGTAGTTCTGCACGAGACCATCCCAATCCACTTTGCTGTTCGGCAACGTCGCTGCTGCCAGCATCCCAACGATCGCCGGTTCGGAACGCACTTCCGGCGACGGCGGTGCCTTGAATCCATGCGACGCATGCACCATCGACATCGAATCCTCGACGGTCACGCTCTGCACACCGGTCTCCTGGACGTCCAGGTCGGACCGCGCGAGCGCGGGAAGAATCAGCGCATCGCCGCGATGAAGCAGGTGACTGCGATTGAGTTTCGTGTGAATGCCGACGTAGAGCGCGAGCTTGCTCATCCCTTCCGCGGTCGCCACCGGGTCCGGCGCAGCGACTGCCATGTTGCCGCCGAGAGCGACCAGCACCCGCACCCTTCCATCCCGCATTGCCTCGATGCACTCCACGACGGAATAGCCTTCCGTTCGCGGCGGCGAGAAACCGAATGTCGCCTCGATGCGATCGAGAAAATCCGCGGGAGGACGTTCGTTGATGCCCATCGTGCGGTCGCCCTGCACGTTGCTGTGTCCGCGCACCGGACAGATCCCGGCACCGGGGCGACCGATGTTCCCGCGCAGAAGCAGCAGATTGGCGATCTGCTGCACATTCTCCGTTCCGTGAGCGTGCTGCGTGATTCCCATGCCGTAGGCGACGATGGTCGATGGGGCGCGGGCGTACTGCCTGGCTGCCGCTTCCAGCTCTGCTCGGGTCACTCCTGTTCGCTCGACAATCTCGTCCCACGACAGCGCATCGAGTTGCCCCGTCAACTCATCGAACCCTGTCGTGTGCGCATCGATGAACTCGCGATCGATGATCGGGGCATCAGCGGCGGAGCGGCCGCGCTCCCATTCCAGCAGCAGCTTCATCAGTCCCTGCAGCGCCAGCGCATCGCTGCCGACGCGCAACTGCAAGTATTGAGTCGCGAGCTCAGTGCCTTCGCCAGTCAGCATCTCGACCGCGCTGTGCGGCGCGACGAATCGCTCCAGCCCGCGTTCCCGAAGCGGATTGAAGACCAGGAGCGGCACGCCTCTCTTCCGCGCTGCCCGCAACGTCGTCAGCATGCGCGGGTGATTCGTGCCGGGGTTGTGACCGAAACTCAGGATGAGATCGGTGCAATCGAAATCGGCGAGCTGGACAGTGCCCTTGCCGACACCGATCGATTGCGGCAATCCAACGCTCGATGCCTCGTGGCACAAGTTCGAACAGTCCGGCATGTTGTTCGTGCCGTACTCCCGTGCGAACAACTGATACAGGAACGCAGCTTCGTTGCTGGTTCTTCCTGAGGTATAGAACGCGGCAGCATCCGGCGTACTCAGTGCACGCAGATGCAACGCTACGAGCTCCGCGGCATCCGCCCACGAGACAGGCACATAGCGATCGCTCGCGGCGTCGTACTTGAGCGGATGCGTCAGGCGTCCTTGCGACTCCAGCCAATGATCGGACTGTGCAAGCAGCGTCGTGACTGTGTGAGCCGCGAAGAACTCCGGCCCGACGGTCCGCGAGGTCGTCTCCCACGCAACCGCCTTCGCGCCGTTCTCGCAGAATTCAAACGACGATGTGTGCTTCGGATCGGGCCATGCGCACCCGGGACAATCGAATCCCGATGGTTGGTTGGCCTTCAGCAACGCACGACTACTCGTCGCGGGTGCGCCCTGCTCGCGAACGACAGCCGCAGTCGCTGCAAGCGCATCCCAACCGCCAGCAGCCCGATCGTAGCGCTCGATGCTCTTGTCGCTCATACGGCCTCCTGCATCTGAGGCACGTATTGTTCGAGCCGCTGCGGATGCGTGTAGACATTGAAGCTCGACGCCCGCAGGAAACCGATGAGCGTGATGCCAACCTGTTCGGCAAGCTGCACGGCAAGGCTGGAAGGCGCGCCGATGGCAACGATGACCGGCACTTGTACCGCCGCTGCCTTCTGCACCAGCTCGAAGCCGGCACGGCCGCTCAAAGCGAAGAGCGTGCGGCTCGGCTGCCAATCTGTCGCAGTGAGCGTGCCGATCACTTTGTCGACCGCGTTGTGACGACCGACGTCCTCGTGCATGGTCAGCAGATCACCGCCCAGGTCGAACGCCGCGACAGCATGCAATCCGCCGGTCAGGTCGAAAACCTGCTGCGCTGCACGCAGGCGCTGCGGAATGCCGTAGAGGAACGAGGTCGGAATCGGCGGCGCCAGGCATTCGATCGAAACTACCGGGTCGAGTGTCGACACTGCCTCGAGCGATGTTTTCCCACACAACCCGCAACTTGCGGAGCTTGCGAAGTTGCGCGCGACGCTCTTCAGCCGCGGCTCCACGCCCTCACGCAGTTCCACCTTGATCACATTGGATCGCTGGCCGCAGGGATGAATTGTCTTCACCTGCGATGCGTCACGAAGGATCCGCTCCGCGATCAGAAACCCCAGCGCAAGCTCCCGATCGGCGCCCGGGGTCCGCATCGTCACCGTCACGGCCTCCTCGCGGCCTTGCGAGACGATCCGGATCTCCAGCGGCTCCTCGATCACCAGGGTTTCGGCGCGCAACTGTGCGCGATCCCGATTCACGTGACACGCCGCGTGCGGACGTGTCGATGCGGCTGATGGGCTCATGATGCAATGCTCACCGACGGGCACAGCGAATATCTTGAACCCAAACGCCTGCCATATCTACGTACTCCCGCCGACTGCGATTCAGGCTGGAATGCGCGCGTTCCGATCCAAATACGGGAGGGGCATCCGATGGCCATTTCACTGCATCCATCGATCGACAACGGCGTCCAGGCGGGCTCGAAGGACTTTGCCGGCGGCACACTGACCTGCAAGTGCGCGAGCGCGCCGGTTACAGTCGCGCTGAAGGGCAACGTCGCTTTCAATCACGCATGCGGCTGCACCAAATGCTGGAAGCCGGAAGGCGCGAAGTTTTCGATCGTCGCCGTCATCTCGCGCGACAACCTGAAAGTCACGGCGAACGAGAACAAGCTGAAGATCGTGGATCCCGCTGCAGTCATTCAACGCCATGCCTGCACGGGCTGCGGCGTGCATCTGTTCGGCCGCATCGAGAACAAGGGACATCCGTTCCACGGACTCGACTTCGTCCATGTCGAGCTGTCGAAGGATCGCGGATGGGCAGCGCCTGAGTTCGCGGCGTTCGTCTCCTCCATCATCGAAGGCGGCGGCGCCAGACCGGAGGAAATGACGGCGGTTCGCGATCGCCTGAAGGCGATCGGCCTGCAGCCTTACGACTGCCTCTCTCCTGCATTGATGGACCTGATCGCCACGCACACGGCGAAACAGAAAGGCGTGCTGGCGGCCTGATTGCCGCGTGTCATGACTTGCCTACGGCGGCGTCGGCTGCACCACACAACCGCCGACGCCGCAGATGATGATCGCCCTGCCATCGAGGGTGAGCGCCATCGCCGCCGGGTGGTCTGTCGTGTAGACACCGTTCGGATTGTCGGTGAGGACGATCGGCGGGCCGATCTCCGCAAGCAACCGATATTGCGTGCCGAAGGGAGGCAACGTCGTCGCGGTATTCACATCATAAGTGCGCAAGTGACCCGTGGGCGTTCCCTGGTTGAGATCGCCCTGATGGAGATTTCGCTGCAATGCAGCGCCGATGAGATTTGGCTTCAGCGGGACCCCGCAGGATCGTCAAAGTGAAATCCCGCGTTCAAACGGCGGCGAGGAACATTGGCGACCCGCTCGCATTGCATCCGTGTCACGCTCCCGGTCGCTCCCCGTGCCACAGGAACCTCATGACCGACTCCTCGACTTACACCCCACCCGAGGTCTGGAAGTGGGAGAAAGAGAACGGCGGCGAGTTCGCCAGCATCAACCGGCCGATTGCCGGACCGACGCACGAGAAAGACCTGCCCATCGGGAAGCATCCGCTTCAGCTCTACTCGCTCGCGACGCCGAACGGCGTCAAGGTCACAGTGATGCTCGAAGAGCTGCTCGCTCTGGGGCACAGCGGCGCCGAGTACGACGCCTGGCCGATCCGCATCAACAAGGGCGAGCAGTTCGGCAGCGGATTCGTCGCGGTGAATCCGAACTCGAAGATCCCTGCGCTGATGGATCGCAGCGGCCCCAGGCCGATCCGGATATTCGAATCCGGAGCAATCCTGCTCTACCTCGCGGAGAAATTCGGCGCGTTCCTGCCCGCTGACACCGCACAGCGCGCTGAATGTCTCTCCTGGTTCTTCTGGCAGGTAGGCGCGGCGCCATTCCTGGGCGGCGGCTTCGGACACTTCTATATGTATGCGCCGAGCAAGATGGAGTACCCCATCGATCGCTACACCATGGAAGCGAAGCGTCAGCTCGACGTGCTCAACCGGCGGCTCGCGGAATCACGGTATCTGGCGGGTGACGAGTACACGCTCGCCGACATCATCACCTGGCCGTGGTACGGCCCTCTCGCCAAGGGGCAGATCTACGGAAATTCGGGCACGTTCTTGAGCGTGCACGAGTACCCGCACGTGCGACGCTGGGCTGACGAAATCGGCGCGCGACCCGCCGTGAAGCGCGGACGCATGGTGAATCGCTTCAACGGCGATCCCGCGAACCAGCTCCACGAACGTCACGACGCGAGTGATTTCGAGACGAAGACGCAGGACAGGCTCGCGGCGCCGGGGCGCTGAAGATCACTCACAAAATCAGCGCAGGGTCTCGAAATCCGGCTGTTGCTCCCGCACGTATTTCTCCCAGCTCGCGCGATCGTGGAAGTCGAGACCTTTGTCCCACGTCGCCCCCATGTAGTAAACGAAGGGCTCCGTGGGCCGGACATTGATCAGCACCAGATAGTTGTCCGCATCCTGCCGCACTTCCACGAGCACCTTGGGATCGACCATGATGGCGATACCCATCGTTCCTTTCACGGGATCCGACGGTTCCCAGTAGGACACTCTGCCCGGCGCGAGATCTTTCACGAAGACACCCGTGCCGTTGGGATCCTTTCGCTTTGTGATGCCGATGCCTATGACCAGCGGATCAGCATTGTCGGACTTGATCGTCGAGACCATGCGCGTGAAGTTCGTGCCCATCGGCAGCGTGAACGTCCGACGCTCGGACACCTTGCGATTCACGTCCACCGGCCACGGCTCGTACGTCACCTCGAACGATGCGACGTCCGGACCGTTCCTGATGACTTTCCAGTGCTTCCAGTTGCGCGAGACCCAGAGCTTGTTGTCGTGCCACACACCGAGTCCGCCGGCGCCGCGGCTGGTTCCGACATCGTAGAAATCCATTCCCTCGCCGTGATAGTCGTGCTGCTTGCCGCTGCGCAGCTGCCGATGCATGAACGGCCATCGCACATGTTTGCCCCATGCATCGATGCCTGAACCGGAGGGAGGCTCGTACGCCTCCAGCGGATGGCCATAGATGCGGTGAGCAGTGCGATCGTTCTCCCACAGAATGTCGTCGTAGCGATCATGCGCGATCGTCACGTTGGCCCGGGGCTCTCGTTCGTTCGCGTCGGGTTGCGTGACCGGCTGAACGATCGGCGGCATCACCGGCGCCGTCTGCGCCCAGGCCATGAGCGCCGGCATCGCAACCAGGAGACCCGCTGTAACGCGCCGGATGTACGTCCGCATGTAGACCTCGCTCCCGGTATCCGTCCTTCGACCTTCTCAGGCCGGCAGAGGATATCAGGTGAGGCCAGCGACGCGGTCTACTCGCGTTTGTCGCCCGCTTCGCGCTTCCGTGCAAACGGGTAAGCACCCCGATGCGCCGATCCCTTCGGAGGAATCAGCAACGAAAGGATCATCGTCGCGGCGAGGATGCCGAGTGTCGCGCCGAGCGACCACACCACCGGGATTTTGTAGACATCGATCAGCAGCATCTTCGTACCGATGAGCAGCAGCACGAGCGCGAGACCATACGACAGCAAGTGGAAGCGTTCGTGCATGCCAGCCAGCAGGAAATACATCGCACGCAGGCCGAGGATGGCGAAGACGTTCGACGTCAGCACGATGAACGTATCGGTCGTGATGGCGAAGATCGCGGGAATGGAATCGACCGCGAAGATGACATCGACGATGCCGATCAGGATCACCACGACAGCCAGCGGCGTCGCCATGCGCACGCCCTCGACGACAGTCGTCAGCCTCTCACCGTCGTAGTTCGGCGCGATCCGCATGTGCCTGCGAATCCATTTCAATGCCGGATTCGATTCGAGGTCGGGCTCCTGGCCCGCGGCCCACCACATCTTGATGCCCGTGAACACCAGGAATGCGCCGAAGACATAGAGTGTCCAATGGAACCGGCTGATCGCCCAGGCGCCGACGAAAATCATGATCGCGCGCAGGACCAGCGCACCGAGGATGCCGATCATGAGCACGCGCTTCTGATAGTCGGCGGGCACGGCGAAATAGGTGAACAACATCAGGAACACGAAGATGTTGTCGACCGCCAGCGCCTTCTCGACGAGATAGCCGGTGATGAACTCGAGCGACTTGTCGTTGGCGACTGCCCGCAATGCGGGATCGGGATTCATCCCGCCGAGATGCCACCACATCCAGCCGACGAAGATGAAGCTCACGGCCACCCAGATGAGCGACCAGATCGCCGCTTCCCTGATCGTGACCTGGTGAGCGCCCTGCTTGCGCAAGGCAAAGAAATCGACGAGCAGCGCAACGAAAACGAAGGTCGCGAACAGCGACCACATGAGGGGTGTCCCCGTCATACGGACCTCGAACGGCAATGAGGCTGCGGCGAACCAGCCTGCGGTTACATTTGCCCTTCGCGGTCTTGCCCATCGTGCTTACGTTGCACGACGCGGTGCCGGGACCCCCTTCACACGCCGTGAACGAAGATCCGTACTGACGACACTCGCAGAGCCTGTGCGGCCCGGACTACTCCCCAAGGAGAGGCGCGAGGATTAAAGCAGGCCGGCCGCGGCACCGTCAACGCCGGCGGTACCGATCGACCGGAGACGCCGTCACAGAAATGAGCGTGAGATGGACCGCGCTGTCGCGACAGACCCTCGACGGCGTGCCGGAGAAGAGATCGCCGGGGCAGGCGATCTTAAGGAGCAACGGATTGAGGGCGGGGCCAGTAAGGAGACAGGGAGCGCGATGGGTGGCCGATCAAGCAGGGAGTGACCAATAGCTGGTCTTGCAGGAAGGACCAGTGAGAGGGCACGGAAATGCCCGCAGACAGAGCGAGGAAGTTACCCCATGGAGGATGGGGACATAGGACGAAGAACAACGGCAGGGATCAGGAAACGCCGGCGCACAGACCGGTCCAAGCCTTCAAGGGCACGCCGCCTTTCCCGGTCGCATCACTGCATTGCGCGAACGACGACGCCGACCCCGCGACCGCGCGGGTCTGCTGCGACTTCGATCTTCGATCCGTCGACCCGGATCGCCTGGATGTCGCCCATCTCCCATCCCTGATCCTCGAGCGTGTAGCCCATCGCCTTGAGCTCTTCAGCCACGCGACCGGTCAACGCAGCGAACGAGTCGAAGTAGATCGTGTCCTTCGGCAACAGCTGATGATGGACACGCTGTGCCGCGACGGCCTGCGTCAGCGGCAGGGCGTAGTCATGGATATTGTTGAGCACCTGAAAGACCGAGGTGAAGATCCGCGAACCGCCCGGCGATCCGAGCACGAGCGTCACGCGGCCATCACGCGTCACGATCGTCGGTGTCATCGACGAGAGCATGCGCTTGCCAGGCTCGATCGCATTCGCATCGCCGCCGACGACTCCGAAGGCATTGCTCACGCCGGGCTTTGCACTGAAGTCGTCCATCTCGTCGTTCATCAGGAATCCCGCGTCTTCGACGACGACGCCGCTGCCGTAGTCCCAGTTCAATGTGAACGTATTGCTCACCGCGTTGCCGGCCGCGTCGACGATCGAGAAATGGGTCGTCTGGTGCGACTCGAGCCCCGGGCGGACCGACGCGGTCGGTGAAATCGCTTTCGGGTTGACCTCGGCGGCCCGCTGCGCAAGGTAAGCCGGCGCGATGAGCTTCTCGACGGGCGCATTCGTGAACGCCGGATCACCCAGGTAGTCCGCGCGATCCGCGAATACCCGCTTCTCGATCTCGGCGAGCAGGTGGATGTAGCGGGCAGAATTCAGCTCAACGCCCTTGAAGTCGCTCGCCCGCATCTCCTTGATGCCAAGCAGCTGCACGAGGGCAACGCCTCCGGAACTCGGCAGCGGCGCGGTGTGGACGACATTGCCGCGCCATTCGAAGCGCAGCGGCTCCCGCCAGACAACACGGTAGTCGCGAAGGTCCTGCGCTGTGATCAGGCCGCCATCGCGCTGCATCTGCGCGACGAGCAGCTGCGACGTGCGGCCCTCGTAGAAATCCTTCGGTCCGTCCGTGGCGATTCGCTGAAGCGTCCGCGCCAGTTCAGGCTGACGAAAAATCCCGCCGCTCTTCATCGCGCCGAAGTAGCGACGGAAGTTCGTCTTGCTGTCGAACATCGCCAGCGCATCCTGGCGGTACTGATAGGTCTTCTCGTGAACTTTGTAGCCCGACGTCGCGTAGCCGATCGCCGGCGCCACGAGCTGAGCCCAAGGCCGCTTGCCGAAGCGCCGATGCACTTCCCACAGACCGAGCACCGTGCCCGGCACACCGCTGGCCTTCGCACCGATGAGGCTCAGGTTCTCGATCACCTTACCTTTCTCATTCAGGTACATGTCCCGCGAAGCCGCTCGCGGAGCCGTCTCCCGGTAGTCGACGAAGTACGACTTGCCATCGACATACAGCGTCATGAATCCGCCGCCGCCGATGTTGCCGGCTTCCGGATAGGTGACAGCAAGCGTGAAGGCTGTCGCGACCGCCGCATCGACAGCGTTGCCGCCCTTCTCGAGAACTTCAGCGGCAACTCGGGCACCGTACTCGTCTGGCGAGGCGACGGCGCCGTACTCCTTTGCGGTAGCCGGCAGAGAAGCAGCCAGCGCGGCACACAGAAGAAGAATTCGGAAGAACAGGGACAGAGGCATGGAATCTCCTACCACCGCATTCGTATCCTTCGCGCAATCGGTGTCGCACGGCGCACATGGTAGCGACTTGGGAGGCGGCCCTGCTACGCTCGGATCGTACGGCAGCCGCTGAATCAGCACACAACACAGCTAGTGCCGGCACGGAGGAGACTATGTCCACGCGAGTTGCGAGCGGCGCCATTGCGGTGCTGCTGGCCGGGGTGACCGGCGCACAGACGACACCCCCCGCTCTCGCGCCGGAGCCCAGTGCGAAAGCGGATGCGTCAGTGCCGGTGGAGGTCTTCAAGGCCCCACTGAGGAAGCGGGTCGACGCACCCGCCTACCCGCTGGGCGAGCGCAAGCAGGGTCGTGACGGCTGGGTGAATCTCAACTTCATGATCGATCCCCAGGGCAAGCCTTACGAGATCATGGTCACGGACTCGACCGGCAACAAGGCGCTCGAGCAAGCCGCGGTCGAAGCCGCCAGAGACTGGGAATTCGAACCCGCGACGCTGGACGGTGTGCCGATCGATGCCGGCCAGAACATGAAGGTCAACTTCGTCCTGACCGGAGAGAGCGGCGCCAACTCTGCTTTCGTGTCTGCTTACAAGAAGTTCGTGGCTGCCACGAAAGCGAACGATCGGGCGAAGGCCGATGCGGCGCTGGCCCGAATGCGCGTGCAGAATCTCTACGAGGATGCGTTCTTCAATCTCGCTCAATTCGAGTACGCCCGCCAGTGGGGGACGAAACCGCAGCAACTCGCAGCAATCAAACGCGCCATCGCCGAGGAGCGCAATGCCGACTATCTCCCGAAGTCGGCGTTCCTCGCCGGCCTCGAGATACTTCTGGGGCTGCAGATCGACACCAACGACTTCGCTGGCGCAATGAACACATACGACAAATTGCGCAATCTCGCGGAGCCGCAGACACTGGCGAAGTACGAGAACCTCATCGGCCAGATCACAAACCTGCGCTCGGAGTCCAGCCCTTACGCCGTGACCGGCGACTTTGGCGATTCGACCTCCTGGTACTTCCTGCTGTTCCGCAAGCGCTTCCAGATCAATCTTGCGAGCGGCCGCATCGCGGAGATCAAGCTTCGATGCGACAAGCGCTACGTGTTCTTCAAGTACGATCCTGAAGTGATGTACACGATCGCCGACAAGTATGGCTCATGCAGCATGGAGCTCGTCGGCGAGCCGGGCACGCAGTTCAAGCTGATTCAGTCCTAGCGATCGCATGCGTACGATGCCCTCATGCTGAACATTGCATTCGATTGCGACGGCACTCTTGTCGACAGCGAACCCCTTCACAACCGAGCCGACGTCGCCGTACTGGCGCGATACGGCCTCGCGATCGACCCGCACGAGCATCTCAGGCGCTCAACCGGGATCGGTCGCTCCGCGATGATGCGAATCATCGAGCAGGAACGCGGAATCCAGCTGCCGCAAGACATCGTGCAGCAGATCGAAACCGAACTGCATCGCCTCGTCGCCAACGAACTGAAACCGATCCCTCGCGTGCCGCAGGTGCTTGCCGCGCTGGCGGAGCGCGGTGCACGGATGGCGGTCGCGTCGAACTCGCACAGCGACTACATCGATCAGGCACTACGAACGTGCGGAATCCGCGACCACTTTGGTGATCGCATTTCCTCATCGGATCGCGTCGAACATCTCAAGCCGGCGCCAGATATCTACCTGCTGGCAGCCCGCATGCTGGACACGAGACCTGAGCAATGCATCGCGGTCGAGGATTCGCAAGCTGGCGTGGTCGCAGCACATGCCTCTGGGATGCACGCGATTGCGTATTGCCCGCCAGGGCATGTCTTCACACCTGCGCAACTGAAGGACGCGGGTGCCCGTGACGTGATCACGGACTTCCAGGACCTGCTCGATCTGATCTGATCTGATCTGATCTGAATCCTGTCGGTTCACTCCTACTGTGGGTCCGGCTTTGGCCGGACGTGACGCCGCAGGCGCAAGAATGCCTTCGGCATGACGTCCGACTAAAGTCGGACCCACAACAAGGCGCCCCCTCTGGCCGCCACACTTGTTACTCCCACCGCTTTAAGTCGGGCGAGCACACTGTGCTTCGTCTTGAAGATACGGATTCCCGCCTGCGCGGGAATGACGAAGCGCGATCCTGCGCCGAACCTGACGTGGAGATTTCAATGAGCAAGAAGCCCCCCGAGAAACGCCCCGATAAACGCAACGACTCGATGAAAACCCCGCCGGTCGTCTCGAAACAGGAATGGGAAGCTGCGTGGGCCCGGATGCTGGTCAAGGAAAAGGCATTCACTCGTAGCCGCGACGCGCTCGCAGCCGAGCGGCGACGAATGCCATGGCTCGCAGTCGAGAAGAACTATGAATTCGATGGCCCCAGGGGCAAGGTCAGCCTGCTCGACCTCTTCGAGGGTCGGCGTCAATTGATCATCTACCGTGCGTTCTTCGAACCCGGTGTGCATGGCTGGCCCGGGCACGGGTGCATCGGTTGCTCGATGGTTGCGGATCAGGTGAGCCACCTCTCCCATCTGAACGCCCGAGACACGACGCTCGCGTTCGCATCACGCGCACCGCAAACCGACATCACGAGACTGAAGTCTCAGATGGGCTGGACCGACATCCCCTGGTACACGCTCACCGACAGCTTCGACGCCGACTTCGGTGTCGACGAATGGCACGGTCACAATGCGTTCATTCGCGATGGCGAAAAGATCTTCCGTACCTATTTCATCAATGGCCGCGGCGACGAAGCGATCGGGACGGTGTGGAGCTACCTCGACATGACTGCGCTCGGCCGACAGGAGCTCTGGGAAGACTCACCCGAGGGATATCCTCAGGAGAAGCCGTACAAGTGGTGGAACTGGCACGACAGCTACGTGCCGGATGCGGCGCCCGATCCGAAGTGGATCGAAGTGTCGGACGCCGGCGAGGCTGCATTTCGCAAACGCGATGGCGGGTGACGTCGCCTCTACTCGGCGGGCTTCTCGCTGATCGTGTCCATCACCTCCGGCAGATCTTTGCCGTCGCGGATGGCGTCGATCATCGCGGCCACTTGCCCAGCCAGTTCGGGGCTGTGCGGATTGCTGGCGAAAGGCTGGAGGACGTGAACAGCCGCCTCCCGATCGCCGGCCCGCAGACTGATAGTGGCCGCGTGCATGGCGTACTCGAATACGCTGGGCGCCAGCACCGCCGCGCCCATGGCCGAGTTCACGACGGCCTTGCTCGGCGTACTGTAGTCATCGAGGCTCTTCGCCAGGAAATACAGATTCGGCGCGTACAGCTTGTCCAGGCGGTAAGCGATCAGGAACTCGCGGCTGGCTTTGGTCATCAGGTCCGCGCGTTGCGCGTCTGAAGTCTGCGCCGCTTCGTAGTAGCTGCGACCCAGCAGGTACAGCACGTCGAAATTCGAAGGCTCCTGTTTGACCAGCAATTCGAGTTCCTTCCGCGCGGATTCGCGATCCCCGAACAGCAGCTCAGCACGGCTCAGCTCGATGCGAAAGGCCGTTTCACGGTCGTGCTTTGCTTTCATGGCGCGAAGCGATTCCAGTATGTGCTTCCCCTGCTCCTGTGCGGGGCACGTCCGGTTAACGGAGGCGGACAGAAGATAGTCGCCCTGCTCCTTCGGCAACTCAGCGATCCTGACCGCCGCTTCCGGCAGCTGCGGCACCTTCACGCGCATACCCGGTAGTCGGCGCATGTGAGCGCGGAGCGCCTTGTCGAGCTTCGCGGCTGTCATGCCCGTTGCCGCCTCGAACGCCGGCAGCGCATCCTCGCCCCGGCCCACGCTTTCGAAATACTGATTGAAGCCCTTCACCCGGTCGGAATCGCTGAGCATGTAGTGCGCGAGCAGCCACGCCTGCGCGTAGAACTGCAACGAATCGACCTGCTTCGCCTTCACGGCTTCCGCGAACCGCTTCGGGTCCAGCATCACATCCCAGCCGATCCACACGCGGCTGGCACTTTCGAGCCACAAGAGTCTTTCCTGCTGGCTGGCCCCGATCGAATAGACATTGCCGCGCAGAGAGACGGTGCTCAGATACTCGGCGAAACCTTCGACGTACCAGGCCGGATAGAAACCTCGCAGGCGTGAATACATCACATGATGCGCATACTCGTGCAGCAGCACGCGCAGCCCGGCTTCCTGCTCACCGAGCGCGGTGGGCGGCTGATATGCGTAGGCCTGCGCCCCTTCGATGCAATGAAGATAGACGCCCGCAACGTACTGGTGAAAGTCAGGACGTACGACACGCAGGTCATCGCGATCCTCGAGCAGGTAGATCGTGAAGCGCGCCGTACGGGCCGCGCTCTCTTCGCCCGATCCCAGCAGCATCTCGGAAAGGAACTTGAACGCCTCGAGCTGTTCGAGGTACTCGCGCGTCGCGGAGCGACCCACATCGCTGTAGATGACGAAGTGATCCGTCTCGGCACGCAGCCAATCCGCGCCATTCGCCGATTGGCAGAAGCCACCAATGACCGCCAGGGCCGCGATCAGTCTTCGCCGAGCCCCGCCCGAGCAGCGCGTCGATCCCATGGATTGTCCTGATTATTGTTGAAATCTTCCGGCGGTTTCCGGGCCGCCGTGCTGAGGGCGCCATGTTACGACAGACAAGAGGAACCCCGCATCCCTTCAGGGGAGCACCGGATGGTGCACAGCAGCGTGTGATCGAAGAATACGGCTGCAATCTCAAGAGTGATCGGAGTTCTGTATGAAACCCTATTCATTGATCGTCGCCACCGCGCTCGCGGGCCTGGCTCCCGTCGTGCACGCACAGGATGCCGGCGACTGGATCTTTCGCATCGGCGTGCACTCCGTGCAGCCGAGATCGGACAATCATTCGCTCGTGAATGTCGACGGCAGCACGAACCTGACATTCAACGGCACGTACATGCTGACGTCGCACTGGGGGCTGGAAGTCCTTGCAGCGCTTCCATTCGAGCACGACATCAATCTGAACGGCGGGGATCGCGTTGCGACGACGAAGGAACTGCCGCCGACCGTGAGCCTGCAGTATCACTTCAATCCGAACGGAACCGTGCGACCGTATGCGGGACTCGGCCTCAACTACACGCTTTTCTTCGATGAGAAGACATCGGGCGCACTGAGCGGCGCCGATCTCGAGCTGGATCCGTCCTTCGGGCTGGCGGCGCAACTGGGCATCGACGTCGCCCTGAGGAACGACTGGTTCGTCAATGCGGACGTCCGTTATCTGGATATCGACACGGATGCGACGGTCGATGGCGCCAGCATCGGGACGGTCGAAATCGATCCGTACGCGATCGGCCTCTCGATCGGCAAGCGGTTCTGATGCTCAAGCCGCCTGCCGCTCACGATCGTGAGACGACGCCTTCTGATCGTAGCGGCTCGTTCGTGCGGGAGGTCGACTAAGGTTCTGCCACAGCACCCTGAGCATCGTTGCCGGCTGAAACAGCGACACAGGCGAAGCGATCATCTGCACGACGCGCACGAATGCAAGTGCCACGGTCGAATCGTACTGCGCGGCATGAAAGAGCCGGTGCAGATAGCGATTCACGATTCGCGTCGAAAACGCCTCGTCTCCAAAGACACCAGGAATCGCCAGGTCCGAACCCGCAGCGATCCGCCACGGCGTATCGATCACCCTGGCGCAGGCGGCGAAGAACCGACGATGCAGGTTCGTCCGCGATTTCCTGAGCGCCTGACGCAACTCGAGCGCCTCGCACGCTGCAACGGTCATTCCCTGGCCATAGATGGGATTGAAGCTTGCGATGGCATCCCCGACCACGAGATATCCGGCGGGAAAGTGATCGAGCTTCTCGTACAGACGACGCTGACTGTGCGGGAAGCCGAAGCGCGTCACGCCGCCGAGCATTCGGGCTCTTTGAGTGACGCGAATGATTTCATCCGCGCCGGTGACAATCGCACGGTGATGCATGCCCAGCGCATCTTCCGGTGGGCGGTCTGCCGCGTAGCCCGCGAGCGTCACGACCCAGCGCTTCGGGGAGCTCACTGTGTCCACCGGTTCCTGGGCGAGAAGCACTCCCGGCCAGGGGTGATCGGGAGTTGCTGAACTGATGGCGCCGGCAAGGTCACCTTCGTCGTCTTTGCGTTCGTAATAGGCGGTGGCGTATTGAACGTTGACGCAGATGCGCTCTTCAGTAGCCGACGCAAAGCCCCACTTCTCCAGCCATCGCGGTGTGCGCGATCCGCGGCCAGTAGCGTCGATGACGAGATCGGCCAACCACGTCTCAGCGTCGTCAGGAACGCGCATGCCGTGCGCGGGATCGAGATGCACCACCGCCGCCTCGGCATCGGGGGCTTTCGATCGACGCACGCGCACCCGCACACCGGCAACGGCCTGACGTGCGGTGTCGAACACCGGTTCCACTACGTCGATGCGGTCGCAGAGACGGACATTTGGCAGTGCCTTCACGCGACGCCGCACTTCGTCCTCGATGACCGGCCGGCTTGCGCAGACACCCACGCGCCCGCCGATGCCGGAGGCGAAGCGACGGCCACCAGCGAGGAATGCCAGATTGCGTTGCATGTCGCCGACGAAACCGCCGCGACGCTGCAAAGACTCCGTGAAGCCGGGAAACAGCTCCTCCAGCACTTCGCGACCGCGCACCAGCAGTCCATGCGCATGGCCCGCATGCGGCGTGCCTTTGCGCAGTGCCGGCCAGTCGGGCAATGCGTCACGCTCGATGAGGAGCACTTCATCGAAGCGCTCGCTCAGAACCCGCGCAGCGAGAAGGCCCGCCATGCTCGCACCCATCACGATGGCGCGATTCGGGCAGAGCGTGTCGATACGATCCTGGTCACCACGTTCACTGGAGTTCATCGTCGTCTTCCCCACGAGAGTCATTCAGTTCATCGCGTCCGCTGCGGGCTTACGCTTCCAGGTCGCGGTGAGATCCGGCCAGCGCATGAAGGAGTCGGATCCCGCCGCGGCACGCAGATCGAACTCGAGACGCGTGAGCGCATGCTGGTCGGCGAGTCGATGTCGAAGGATCTGCGGTCGCAGGCTGTCGAGCAGATCGCCCAGCATGTGAGTGCTCGGCGCGGCCGGCAGCATGACGCTCGAAACGGTGCAGGCGTCCGGGCTGCCGATGCCCGCTTCGATGAATAGACTCGGAATGCGGGTCCCGATCTCGATGTCCCGCCCACAACGACGGAATGTGTCGTTACACAGGCGCAGCGTGCGTTCGATCACAGGAATCTGCGCGGCACTGCGCGTGACGGTGATGTCGTAGTCCATGATCAACAGCGTTCCGCCCGGGCGCACCCATTCCCAGAGCCGACGCAGCGCGGCGACCGGGTCGGCGAGGTGAAACAGCAGCAAGCGCGCGAAGACGAGATCGAACGGCGCCTGATTGATCCGCGTCACTTCCGCGATGTCGCCCATGATGAAGCTGTAGACGTCCGGGCCGGTCTGGCTGAGCTGCTCTATCGCGTGACCGGCCAGCACGGCGTCGACGTCCATGCCAACCACCCGGCCGGCCGCACCGACGCGATCGGCCATCAATCTCATGACGTCGCAGGACCCGCAGCCTGCATCGAGAACACTGTGGCCGGCTTCCAGGCCCGCCCGTTCCAGGGCCTGTCGGGTGACCGGTTCCCAGATCTGCGCCTGTCGCGTCAGACGTTCGTACTCGCGCTGAGTCCGCCCCAGCACGTAAGCATCCAGTGCACTCTCCCGGTGTTCCACGTCCGCCCTCATATGCATATGATCGTCCCCGGACGGCTCGTGCCATCCGCTTGCTTGTTGCGAGGTGGCATTCTCCGCAGCCGGCGTGGTCCGGTCTGCGGGCAGATGTCCCGCGGGGCGCGGGTTCCCGGAATCGAACGAGCAAGGCGGCGGGACAAGTGTCCCGACCTGCCCGCCAGGACCGTCATTCATGCCCATTCGTCCAGCAGCCGAGATTCCATGAGCATTCCGCGGCAACAGATCCGTTTCGCACGAGCCCACGACGGCGTGCGGCTGGCGTATGCCGTCTCGGGCTCGGGCGAACCGGTGGTCATCAAGGCGGCGACCTGGCTTTCGCACATCGAGCAGGATTGGGAGAGTCCGGTCTGGAACCACCTCCTGCGCGAGCTGTCGGTGCGGTCCACTTTCGTGCGATACGACGAGCGCGGTTGCGGGCTGTCGGATTGGGATGTGGCCGATCTCAGCTTCGAGAGCTGGGTGCGCGACCTGGAAACTGTCGCGGATGCGGTCGGTGCCGAGCGTTTCGCGCTCCTCGGCATCTCCCAGGGTGCCGCTGTCGCCATCGCTTACGCCGTGCGACATCCGGAACGCGTCTCGCACCTGGTGCTGCACGGCGGCTACGCTCGCGGTCGCCTGATCCGCAGCAACACGGACGAACAACGCGAGGAAGCCGAGATGATGTGCCGCCTGGCGCAGCTCGGGTGGGGCAAGCAGGACCCTTCGTTCAGGCAGTTCTTCACGACCCAGTTCATTCCCGGCGGCACACCGGAACAGCACGAATGGTTCAACGAGATGGAGCGCCTGTCGACATCGCCGCAGAATGCCGCGCGATTCATGCGCGAGTTCAACGTGATCGACGTGACGCACCTGCTGCGCGAAGTCGAATGCCCGACCCTGATCCTGCACAGCGTCAATGATGTTCGCGTTCCCTTCGAAGAAGGACGCCTGCTCGCCCGCGGCATCGAGGATGCGGAGTTCGTCTCCATCGACAGCGGCAATCATCTGCTGCTCGAACACGAACGCGGCTGGCAGCGCTGGATCGACGCCGTGCGTCAGTTTCTGCCGGACACGTCTGTCGCACCCGGCCCCGCCGCTTTCGCATCGTTGTCTCCGCGCCAGCAGGAGATCCTCGAACTGATCGCCCGCGCTCGTGACAACGCCCAGATCGCCGCGACACTCAACGTCTCGGAAAAGACGGTACGCAACCAGGTGTCGCTGATCTTCGAAAAGCTCGGGGTGGAGAGCCGCGCTCAGGCCGTAGTGCTCGCGCGCGACGCCGGGCTGGGGCAGAGCTGACTGCCAGCGTAGGGAGGCGCAGGACAAGAGCGACCGACGAACCCGGGCTTATCGACTGCGAGGAACGGTCCCGGCAATTAAGCCAAGCGGGACCGGCGCAGACACTGTACAGTGCAGTCGGGCCTGAACCTTTCTCTTTACTTCCTTTGGCCGGGCGCATCCTGCGCAGTCGCGGTCAACTCAACTAAACCGAATCGTTTTCGTACCGACGCGAACAGTGTCCCGGCTGTTTCCATCCATGACCCGTGGCACCTGCACTCGCATGCGCAGGAGCCTTCGTACCGTCACATCACCGAAAGCGGCACGTGCCGCAGAAGTCGAGGTGCCCGAAACGAGCCTGACGAGGCGCGGCATCAAATTCACCACCGGTCGCGTGCTTACGCGGCGTTACCCATGGAGGTGCAGGCATGACCGCACTCAGGCGTCTGGCATTTATCGGCAATTCGCTTCCGCGACGTTGCGGCATCGCGACGTTCACGACGGATCTGCAGCAGGCGGTCGCCAACGCGCGTCCGGAAGTGGACGTCGCCATCGTCGCAATGACAGATCATGGTCGCGTTTACGACTACCCCTCTGTCGTCCGCATGCAGATCAACGATGACAGGCAGACGGAATACGAGGAGGCCGCGGACTTCCTGAACGCAGGTCAGTTCGACATCGTCTGCGTGCAGCACGAGTTCGGCATCTTCGGCGGTGAGGCGGGCGGTCACCTGCTTGCGTTGCTCTCGCGCCTGACCATGCCCATCGTCACGACGCTGCACACCGTGCTCGCCGAACCGCGACCGGCCCAGCGAGCCGTCATGAAGCGACTCGTCGATCTCTCCGCGAAGATCGTCGTCATGGCCGAGAAGGCGAGAGAGCTGCTGCGCAACGTCTACGACGTAGCCGCGGAGAAGATCGAGGTCATTCCGCACGGCATTCCCGATGCTGCTTTCGTCGAGCCCGACGCGGCCAAGGCTCGCCTGGGGTTCGACGGCAGGACGGTCATGCTCACCTTCGGACTGCTCTCTCCCAACAAAGGCATCGAGGTCATGATCGATGCCATGCCGGCAATTCTGCGCAGCCGACCGGATGCGGTGTACGTCGTCCTCGGCGCAACGCATCCCAACCTGGTGCACAGCGAAGGCGAGGCTTATCGCGAACGGCTGCAGGCCCGCGTGCACGCGCTGGGCCTGGAGAAGCAGGTCGTTTTCCTGAATCGATTCGTCGACCAGCCGACGCTGCTCGATTTCATCTCGATGTGCGATGTCTACGTCACCCCCTATCTCAACGAGGCGCAGATGACGTCCGGCACGCTGGCGTACAGTTTCGGGCTGGGAAAAGCTGTCGTGTCCACACCCTACTGGCATGCACGTGAACTGCTCGCAGATGGGCGCGGCATTCTTGTGCCGTTCGGCGACGCGGCAGCCATCGGCGCCGAGATCGCGCGACTGCTGTGCAACGACAACAGGCGGCAGGCCATGCGCACGGAAGCCTATGCGAACAGCCGCTCGATGACATGGAAACGAACGGCGGAACGCTACTTCGCGACGTTCGATCGGATACGGCGCCTGCAGCGACTCAAGGTCATCGCTTCGCCGGGCGAAGGCACGGTGCAGGAGAGTCCGCCCTTGCCGGCCATGCAGCTCGGTTACTTCTTCTCCATGTGCGACGACACCGGGTTGTTCCAGCACGCGATTCATTCTGTACCCGATCGTTCGCACGGCTATTGCGTGGATGACAATGCCCGCGCACTCCTGGTCGCCTGCGCGCTCAACACCGGCGGCGAACATCGCATGCCCGATGCGCTGACCACCCGGATCGCGGCCTTCGTCCAGCACGCCTGGAACGCCGACACCCGGCGATTCCGGAACTTCATGAGTTTCGAACGCCGCTGGCTCGAAGACAGCGGTTCGGAGGACAGCAATGGACGAACGCTCTGGGCGCTCGGCGAGTGCTCGCGGGACGATTCGAGCGCTACACGACGTCAATGGGCTGTTGCGTTGTTTGCCGAAGCATTGCCCAGTGCGGAAAGCTTTCACTCGCCACGTGCGTGGGCCTTCACGCTCCTCGGACTGGATGCGTATTGCACCGTAGCCCCACAGGATTCCCGGGCCCCGTCGATGCGGCGGCTCCTCGCCGACAGATTGATGTCCGTCCTGGCGTCGGTCGAGACTGAAGACTGGGTCTGGTTCGAAGAGGTTCTGGCTTACGACAACGCGCGGCTGTCGCAGGCCCTGATCGTAACCGGTCTCGCCGCTGGCGTTCCCGCGTACGCGGCAGCCGGTCGGCGATCGTTGCGCTGGCTCATGGCACTGCAAAGAAGCGTTGCAGGGCATTTTCGCCCTGTCGGCTCGGGCAGCTTCGGCGACAAGCGCCGTTTGCCGCGGTCGTTCGATCAGCAACCGCTGGAAGCGGCAGCCGCAATCTCTGCGTGTCTTGCTGCATGGCGTGCGGATGGCGATCCGCAATGGGCGTCCGATGCACAGCGGGCATTCGCATGGTTCCTCGGCAGCAACGATCTCTCCACACCGCTGGTCGATACGGAAACGGGTAGCTGTCGCGATGGGCTGCACGCCGACCGCGCCAACGAGAATCGCGGCGGCGAGTCCGCGGTGTCCTACTTGATGGGACTTGCCGAAATGCGTGAGTTCGCCCGCCTCGTCAGCAATCGGCCGAAGCCCGCGCGGCTGCGAATGCTGCGCGCCTGAATCCATTTCCAAGCTCCGCCGCACCGGCCGAGGGTGTCTTGTCGCAAGTTACGTCGCTCAACCGCCAGCCAGTCTGGCTACGGCCCAACCCTGCCCGAGTCGTCGTGCGTCCATTCCGGCCTGCGATCGAGCCGCGCGATCTGAACGCAACGGACAAGACGCGGGCGAACCATATCGTCGACCGGGTACTGGCACTCGATGCCGCGACAGCCGAGCTGCAGCTCGCGGATGTCCTGCAGAATTTCCAGGGCCGGCATCGCAACCTGCTCGAAGCGTTCGAATCGCGCGCCGATGACATGGAGGATGCGTTCGCGGCTCACAAGAACTTCACCAGAGTGCAGCGTCGGCTGGTCGGCGCGTACTTCCTGCACGAGTATTCGTTCGAGGCGGCGGCGCTGTTCAATCCGAGCATCGTCGATCATCCCGATCAATCCAATGTGCTGCCCGGCTCGCGACGCTTCATCCTGAGCGTGCGTGCCGTGGGCGAAGGACATATTTCCTCGCTGACCTTCCGCACCGGCACCATCTCTGTCGACGGCATCGTGACGCTCGACCCGACGGCACCGCTGGCCTCCATTCCGAAGGTGCAGAGCCGCACGACAGGTCCGCACGGCGATGAAGTCGAGCTGGTCTTCCGGCCGGACGAAGACGTCAGCGAACGCGTGATTTTTCCGGTGACGCTGACGCAGTCGAACGGCATCGAGGACGCCCGTTTCGTGAAGTTCGATGCCGGCGACCACATCGTTTACTACGCCACGTTCACGGCCTACAGCGGCCGGGAGATCCGGTCGGAACTGATCGCAACGACCGACTTCCTCTCCTTCCGCATCACGCCGCTGCAGGGAACGGCGGCCCGGAACAAGGGCATGGGCCTGTTCCCGCGCAAGTTCGGCGGCCAGTTCGCCATGATCGCCCGGCACGACAACGAGAACCTCTATCTGATCTACTCCGACGATCTGCACGTCTGGAACGGCGGGGCGGCAATCCTGAAACCGCAGTTCCCGTGGGAGTTCGTGCAGATCGGCAACTGCGGGGCGCCCATCGAACTCGACGAAGGCTGGCTGCTGCTGACCCATGGCGTGGGCCCGGTACGAAAATACTCGATCGGTGCCGTATTGCTCGACAAGGATGATCCGTCGAAGGTCATCGCGCGCTCACGGGAGCCCCTGATCCGCCCCGAGCCCGCCGAACGCGAAGGCTACGTTCCCAACGTCGTCTACACGTGCGGAGCCATGCGGCACGCGGATCAGATCATCCTGCCGTACGCCATCTCCGATACCTTCTGCAATTTCGCGAACATCCGCATCGACGCGCTGATCGGCATGCTGGATTAGCGTAAGAACTCGCGGCGCCTGCGTGCGCCGGACTTGCGCTTCGACCGGACTTGTTCGAACCTGCGCCCAGTCCGGTCGTCGTTGACGTCTTGTGGCGAAATCAACAGAACAATCTGAAGAAGCCGTGGCCCCGGCGCGGGGACCACAGGGAGAAAAGCGGCGCCACACGATGCTGGCCTCGAGTTGGCTGGTCGGCCTGCTTTGCTACGTACTGCTCATCGCGCTCGGCGATCTCAGTTCGCGCGCGACGGCGATTCTGAACGACGTCGCCTGGAGCATCGCCTCGACCCTGGCGGCAATCAGCTCGTACAGGGCCGCCCGTGCAGTCGATGGACGCGAACGCTATGCGTGGCTGCTGTTCTTTGCGGCCGCGACAGCCTGGGCCATCGGCCAGCTCATCTGGAATGCGTACGAGATCGTGCTCGATGTTCCAGTGCCATTCCCGAGCTACTCGGACCTCGGCTATCTTGCGTTCGGTCCGCTGATGATCGCGGGCCTGCTCGTGCTCCGCAACACTCAGCCGGAACGCCCCCTGCGATGGCTGCGCGTTGCCAATCTCAGCCTGATTCTCTGCAGTTTCGCGGCCGTCCTTGTCATCGTGTTCACGCGACCTTTCCTGGCGCCCAGGCACACCCTGCCCGTCACGCTCATCGTGGTCAGCGAGAACGCGACCGTGGCTATCGCATTCGTTCTGGCCCTGTACCTGCTGTGGTCTTACCGCTGGGGGCATCGCCTGACACCCATAACGCTCCTGATGCTGTCGCTCGGGACGCAGATGGTTTCAGGCGTGCTGTACACGCGTGAGCTGATCATCGCCGCGTACGGAGCGACCAGTTTCTTCAACATCGGCTGGATCATCGCCTTTGCGCTTCATCAGTGGGCAGCCGAGATCCGACGCGATCCCCACGTCGCGACTGGCGAACGGCGACCCACCGCCGATCCGCAGGAATGGGTGGAGCTCCTCGTCCCCTCGTTTCTCCTGACGTGCATTGCGATGACCGCGTTCGCGCTGGCGCGCGAAATCAGTGCCGGAATGATTCAGATCGGCTCACTGGCCCTCATTGCATTCGCAGTCATCCTGGGAGTGCGGGAGTCGTGGCTGTATGCGCAAGGCCGGCGCCTGAGAGGGCAACTCGATCGGCAAGCAGCGGCGTTGAAGAAGTCCCGCGAGCGCTTCGACACGCTAGAACAGCGTCGCGGCGAGCTCGAACGAATGATCGAACTGACCGCGCGTGCAGGCGGAGTGGGACTCTGGGAATGGGACGTGCGGACCAACGCCGTGCGCTTCTCTCCCGAGTGGAAACGACAGCTCGGCTATGGCGAGCACGAGATGGCTGACAGCTTCGAGGAATGGAACAAGCGCCTGCATCCCGAGGATCGTGCCAGAGTCACTGCGGCGCTCGACGAATACCTGAAGGACCCGGTGGGCGAATACGTCAGCGAACAGCGCCTGCAGCATCGCGACGGCTCTTACAGATGGATCCTCGCGCAAGGCGGGATGCTCCACGACGATGCGGGCCGGATGTCGCGCATGCTGGGTTCGCATGTGGACATCACTACGTTCAAGGAACTGGAGCAGTCATTGCGCGACAGCGAAACCCGCTATCGCGAACTGGTCGACGATCTCGAACTGCGCGTGGCGGAGCGAACCCAGCAACTCACGGAAGCCTATCGTGAGTCGCAGAACTTCGCGTATGCAGTCGCGCACGACCTGAAGGCACCTTTGCGCGCCATCGATGGCTTCAACGCCCTGCTGCAGGAAAGCGCGCGCGATCGGCTTACAGACAATGAGCTGCGACTCATCGATCGGGCGCGACAGGGCTCGATCCGCATGGCAGCCCTCATCGAAGGCCTGCTGAACTACTCCAGGCTCGAGCATCGTGAGCAATGCGTGGCGGCGATCGACTGCGCAGAGATCGTCGACGATGTATTGCGGACGATGGCGGACTCTCTCCGGCAGGCCGATGCGAACGTCGATGTCGCGTTGTGCGATGTCCCCGTGATGGCGGATCGCGAAGGACTGGCGATCGTGCTCAGAAACCTGCTCGAGAACGCACTGAAGTTCTCGCGCGACGGCGTCACGCCGCGCATCCGCATCGAGTCCGCCATCGAAAACGGAGCGTATCTGCTCAGGATCAGCGACAACGGCATCGGCTTCGATTCCGAATACCGCGAGAAGATCTTCGAGATCTTCCAGCGCCTCCATGCATCGGGCTATGAAGGAACAGGCATCGGCCTCGCGCTCGTCCGCAAGGCCGTTCAGAGAATGCACGGCCGGGTCTGGGCCGACAGCGTTCCCGGTGAAGGCTCGACGTTCTTCGTGAGTCTCGAACCCGCAACCGGTACGCCACCTTCATCCAGCGACTCGCACTGAGCCTCGCGACATCCCGGCCTTCACGACGGCGAAGCTTTGGAGCTAATCTCTGCACGTCACTTACCGCGGGAGGCATTCGGAATGCTCGATCGACGCACGTTCATCGGTTCGGCCATGGCACTCAGTCTCGCCACCGCGGCTGGCGCAGCAACCCGGCGGTCGTACTCGAAGAATGCTTATTCTCGCGCCGTCGTCATCGATGGACTGGGCGGTCCCGGTGAGTTCGATCCCTCCGCGGGTCCGGATGCGCCGCTGTCTGCCCGCGCAATCGCAGATGTCAAAGCTTCGGGCGTCACGGCGATCAACGTAACCGTGAACAGCGTCGGCAACGGTCCTCGCAAGTTCGAGGAAACCGTCGCTGGCATCGGCTGGTGCGAGCGTGAGATCGGAGCGCATCCCGACGTGTTCCTGAAAGTGCTCACCGGCCGCGATTTGCAGACCGCGAAGTCGACGGGCCGGATGGGCCTGATCTACGGGTTCCAGGACACGACGATGCTGGATGCGGACCTGTCGCGCCTCCCTACGTTCCATGGGCTCGGCGTTCGCATCGTCCAGCCCGTCTACAACCGTCGCAATGTCATGGGCGATGGCTGTCTCGAACCCGCGGATGGCGGCCTGAGCTCACTCGGTCGCGAACTGATCGCCGAGCTCAATCGATTGAACATTCTCGTGGATCTGAGTCATGCCGGTCCGCGCACCATCAGTGAGGGCATCGCGGCATGCAAGTCGCCGATGGCCATCACGCATACGGGCTGTCGTGCGCTGGTCGACGTGCCGCGCAACACGCATGACCGCGAACTGAAAGCACTCGCGGACCGCGGCGGCGTCGCGGGCATCTACTTCATGCCGTTCCTGCGAGCCTCCGGACAGCCTCAGGCCGAGGACCTGATCCGGCATCTCGAACATGCAGTGAACGTTTGCGGCGAAGACCATGTCGGTCTCGGCACGGACGGCGTATTGTCAGCGGTGAAGCTCGATGCGCAGTACGCGGAATACCAGCGCAAGTTCTTCGAAGAACGTCAGAAGGCAGGCATTGCCGCGCCGGGCGAAGCAGCGGATGTGTTCAATCTGGTGCCGCAATACAACGATCCGCTGCGATTCCTGACGCTCGCGAATGATCTGGGCGCTCGCGGGTGGTCGCAGAAGAGGATCGACAAGGTTCTCGGAGGGAACTTTGCGCGGCTGTTTGCAGAGGTGTGGAAGGGATAACCGAATCCGCGTGCATCGTCATTCCCGCGCACGCAGGAATCCATCCGGGTTCCAAGACATGGACTCCCGCCTGCGCGGGAGTGACTGACGCTCTACGACAGCGCGCCCACACCCGCTGTCAACCCCAGACTCACCACCGCGACCGACAGTGCAACGAGGAGCGCCGCCAGCGGCGCACGCCACCCAAGCTGCTGGACATGCTTGAGCGACACACTCAGTCCGACGGCCGCCATGCCACACACGAGAAACAGCTCTGACGCCGAAAGCCCGACGGATACCGCTCCCCGCCACGCATCCGCCAGCGATGAGTCGACGAACACTGCATCGCCGACCGTCCTCGCAACGGCGAGCAACATGAACCAGATGAGGAACGACGGCAGCGCGGTTCGCCAGTTCGCGAAGTGCTTCTTCGGCTTGTCGGCACGCTCGGTTCGTTCGCGGTAGAGCGTGCACAGAACCGGTACCAGCACCAGCAGCGACAAATTGCGCAGCAGCTTCGTGAAGCCCGCTGTCGCGACCGTCTCCGGCGCGCCGAATTGCTGCGAGTAAATGAGTGAGGCGCCGATCACCTGCGATGTATCGTGGATCGACGTGCCGAGAAAAATGCCTGCTGCCTGCCCTTCTGCGCTGAACAACGTGTGCGCAAGCCAGGGATAGACCAGCATTCCCAGCGATCCGAAGAGCACGACGCATGTCAGCGCAAGTCCGGTTTCCTCCGGCTTCGCACGCACAGCCGGTGAAACCGCAACGACCGCGGTGCAGCCGCAAACCGCTGTGCCGACGGCGATGAGCGAACGCAACGGTGAAGCAATGTTCAACCACCGCCCGAGGAGGTAGCTGGCACCCAACGCAGTAAGAATGCATCCCACGACAACGGGAATCGCCAGCAGACCGAGAGTCGTGAGTCCGTGCAGCGTCAATCGCAATCCGACCAGCGCAATGCCGACGCGCAGCAACGTCTGCGTGATCCATTGGACGCCTTCATTGACGCCGGCGCTCACGCCGACGCAATTGCGCCACGCCATGCCGAGGATGATCGCGCAGAACACCGGACTGAGAAACAGCGGCGAATCACCGGATCGCAAAGCCCCGAGATAGTGAGCCGCGAAACTCGCCGCCAGCGCGAGAGCAAGAGCAAGCAGGATGCCGTGCGCCCGGAGCCGCCAGCCAACGGGCAGGACTCCCGCGGGGAACATCACGGCGCGGGAGAAGCCGTGGGACGTTGATCAGGCAGACGCCGGAATCCGTCGTCGCGGGCGCGCCGGCGGGCCATCATTTCCTGATGCAGGCGGGAGATGCAGTCGCTCCCTGTATGCACGAACAGGAACGGCAGGAGGGCATGCACCAGACAAGCCAGCCCCGCACCGACCATTCGCAACGCAAACGTGCTTGCCTGCAGCAGATGGGTCAGATAGCTCTCCCCGACCGAGGCCGGATGCTCGCTGAACAATTGCCGAAGCTGCGTCATGTCGCGGTTCCTGGAGATGTGACGTATGCACGCATCCGGCTGGCAATGCCGCATGTGTACGCGTTTCAGCGTAGCCGAACCCCCGCGCGACAGGATTGCGAAGTCATGGACAGGACGGCGGCATGACGCAACAATGTTGCGTCAACCGGCCACGTCAGCGCATTGCCAGTACAGATCCCTTGCCATGGACAAGATCGATCACCGAATCCTCGAATTGCTGCAGCACGACGGCTCGCTGACCGCCGCCGACATCGCCGACCGCGTCGGCCTGTCCAAAGCCGCGTGCTGGCGCCGCATCCAGCGACTGCAACAGCACGGCGTCATCATGCGGACCGTCGCGCTGCTCGACGCAAAAGCAGTGAACGTCGGAACGACGGTCTTCGTGACCGTGAA
Organism: Povalibacter uvarum; assembly: GCF_014202975.1. GTDB lineage: Bacteria > Pseudomonadota > Gammaproteobacteria > Steroidobacterales > Steroidobacteraceae > Steroidobacter > Steroidobacter uvarum. Next base: position 493,709 of record NZ_JACHHZ010000003.1, on the reverse strand, counting down.
GACCGCCAGTCACAGCGCCGCCTGGTTCGACAAGTTCATGAAGACGGTGCGACAGATTCCCGAGATCACCGAGATCTACCGCATGAGCGGTGACGTCGACTACCTGCTGCGTATCGTCGTCCCGGACATCAACACCTACGACGTGGTGTACAAAAGGCTGATTGCGGAATGCGAGTTCCTGGATGTGAGCGCGAGCTTCGCGCTCGAGACCATCAAGTACACGACGAGATTGCCGCTGGACTACGCGCGGTTCGGGGAGCCGCTGCAGAGCATCGACGGAGACGACGATACCGGGCGATAGCTGTCGCTCATCGCTCGTCCCGCGGCAGCACATCCTTCGCCCAATCGAATGATTTCCACGCCGGCGCCGGCGTCACTATGCCGCTTCGCGGTACGTACTTGGATCGCTCCACGAGCTGATACTTGTGGATATAGCGCGGGCAGTTGGGAAACACTTCACGCACCGCCACCCTGATCAGGAATTGTGCTTCTGGAAACATCGCCGGATCGTCGATGGCCTGCAGCGTCGCACTGCCATTCAGCCGCAGGCGCTTGCCCGCCTCGAAATCGATGAACAGCATGCCTACGTGTGCGTTGACGCTGACGTTGCCTGCCGAAAGGAACATCCCGTTGCCGTCATAGCTCGGGAAAACCAGCGTCGCTTCGTCGAGTACCCGCACAAAACCCGGATCGCCGCCCTTGTAAGAACAGTTCGGTCGCCCTTCGCTGTCGGCTGTTGCCAGGAAGAACATGTCGCGCTGCTCGATGAATTTGCGATCGTCATCCGTGATGCGTGTGTGCCAGGTGACTTGTTCGAGGCGGTCCGCGAGGCGGACGGAGTCGAACTGGTGCTGGAGGGTGCGATGACCGTCGTGGTAGAGCTGCGACATGAGCGGATTCCTTCGATGATCTGGCGGGATTCTGCGCCCGGCCGTCTTGATTCGCACGCGTTCGAGATTCCGATCTCGCGCCCTCACCCCTACTTGAGTTCCGCTCGCGGACACTCCGCGCCGCGAACGCTGCGGCGCGGCGCGGCGAACGTGCAGGCACCTTCGCCAATCTCGACGCGGCATGCCGTCGCCAGCGTCGCACCACCACACTTGATATCCAGCGTCCACTGACCGTCAGGCGTCGCGCTGTCGCGCCACTTCGCGCACTGTTCTGTTCGAAAGGCGCGATCCTGGACTAATTGGTCAGCGTACTCACTCAGAACCATGAACATGGATTCGCACTGCTCAGTGCTTCCACACTCTCGCTCCTCGACGACTCGGCCGGCGAGATTCTCGCGAACGTGCTCTCGCTCCGCACACAACTCGACGGTGTATTCCAGAGGGCGCTCGCCGTCGAGCGTGACCTCTTGCTCGAACGTCTCCAACTGACCGCCGGAAGCGATCACTCGATAGGTTCCCGGCGCAACGGTGACGATGTCACCGACTTTGCTCGCTAAAGGTAGCGATGACTCGAGCGGTCCACGCAACTCGATCCGCACTTGTGTGTCCGGACTCGTGAACTGCACCGACACCTGCGCCGGCGCCTCAGATGCCCCGACCGCACTCTCGGGAGTCACTTCAGGAACACGCTCCGGCGTCGCAGCTTGGTCAGCGCTTGCCGCAGGTTCAGCGGCAGGCGCTGACGGCGCTTTCGCGATGCCAACGTCCGCCCCTGGATCGCGCGCCGCAGGTACGGACTCCTGCTCGACATGTTCCTCCGGGAAAACTTCTGGTGCCGAGGACTCGAGCGGCGCGATCCCCGATGCGCCATCACTGGACGACCGACCCATCAACCACCAGGCAAGCAGGGCTGCGATAGCCAGGCCTGCACCCACCGCGAGCACCAGAGGCCAGAGAGGCTGGGCGTCCTCACGCACGGGCTTGCGCGATCGTCGCTCAGCGATAATCGGCGGGGAGTCGTCGCGGTTCTGGCTCATGTCTCATCTTCGCGCATCAGCGCGTTGAGCAGAAGTTCTATTCTTTGAGGCTCGTTGCCTCGAGGTCCATCCGCGCAGGCCATGTGAACTCCGTCTCGCAACCACCCGCTGCCTGGAGTTCAGCACGGTTTCAGTCGGTGGACTGGGAAGTGCTTCAAAGAACGGAGGGCGGCCGCTCAGCACTGTTTGCGGATGCGACAAGTCCTTTATACAGCGCTGCTTTCCTGCTTCCTATGCACGGGCACGGCGACCGGCGCCGAAACATCCGTTGAGAGGTCCGACGAGGAGATCCGGCGGATTCTCATCGAGAAGAGCATCGAGGCTTACGAAGGCAGCTGTGCCTGCCCTTACAACACCAACCGCGCCGGCAATCGATGCGGGAAAACGAGTGCGTATCTCAAGAATGGGGGTGGGCGGAGGCCGTTGTGCTATCCGAGTGATGTGAGCCCGGAGATGGTGGACAAGTATCGGAAGGAAATGACTGGCAAGAAGGAGTGACCAGCGACTTGCCGTCACTCCCGCGCAAGCGGCAGTGACGGCCTGCTTCCCGGATGGATTCCCGCTTGCGCGGGAATGACCGGGGTCCTTCGAACTCTCGTCACTCGTCACTCGCCTCCCGCCGCCACAGCCTTCTCAAACTCCTCCATCGTTGCCGTGCGTCCATGCACGCTCGCGATCTTCTCTACCTTCAGCCCTCTCTCCTTCACCGCCTTCGCAAACCCGAGCGTGCTCGCTTGCGGCGGACCGAGCGGTGCATCGTTGGGGGATACGAAGAACATATCTCCCTGGAAGACGATCCTCTGTTGCGGCAGGTAGGCGATCACGAGTTCCTTCGCATGGGGATTCGGACCGATGTCGATCAGCTCGACGGTCTGAGTGCCGTCGGTGATGACGCGCCTGCCCTTCTCGATCAGGAGGATTTCCGGTTTGCGGGGATTCTTGCTGAGCCGGTCGACTTGCGGGGCGGCGGCCATCTCTTCCACGACCTTCTTGTTGCCGGGCGTGGTGATCGTCGTTGCGCCTTCGGCGATGAAGCTGCGGAGGCCGCCGATGTGATCACCGTGGTGGTGCGTTGTGGCGACGTAACGGATCGGCTTGCCGGGAATCGTCTGCTTGATGCGAGCGATGACCTGGTCGGCGCCGTCGCTTGTGCCAGGCGCCTCGACTGCCAGTACGAAATCCTTGAATGCGACGGCGAGCGTGTTCTGGTTCTGACCCGCAACGTTCTGGATCACGTAGACGCCATCGGCGAGCTGCTCGATGTTCTCGTCGAGATTGTTCGGCAGCGCGTCGACGCGAGCGAACTCACCCGCCGGTGCGTCGAATGCGGCGGCCGTGATAGTCGGGTTGATCTCGGCGCGAAGCTTCGCGCGCGTGCTGACTTCGCCCGCAAGCCGATTGGTCCACGTCTGCGGCACGCGATACTTCCCGACCGCTGCGTAGTCACCGAAGATGATCTCCGACGACTCGTCGCCGGCGAACGTGTCGACGAAGAACAGTTCGTACTTCGTCACCAGGTTCGTCGCCTTGTCGACGTACACCGCGACCTGCTGCGTGTCCGGCATCACGAACGTGAACACTTCCTGAGCCTTCCCGTCGAACGTGTCCGGCCCAAGGTAACGCAGCGTGTTGGTGCGATCGATCGCCTGTCGCAGCAGCAGGTTCGGAATGCGACGGTAGTACTGCGTGAACTGCTGCTGGCTCGACTGAGCTGATGGAATCGGCGTCGCTGTGTGGGCGCGATGATCGTAGTTCGTGCCCTGCCCACCCTGGATCACGATCGTGTTGTGGTTCTCGAAGCCGGCGCCATCGGCCTGTTGCTCGAGCCGCAGCCGGTTGTTCTTGAAATCGACGAGCAGCGTTTCGCGCAGCGTGCCGCCTTCGAACGGCGGATAGGGTGTCGTCATCTGCATGCGCGGCCATGTTTCGCCGTCGAGTTGCAGGCGCACGGTGTCGATCGCACGCAACGCTTCCGCGCCCCCTATGGCATCGACGGCGCGATCGAGGACGGCACGGGCCTGGGCCTGTGAGCGTTCAGTGACGGTTTCAGAGTTGTCGGCGTACGCGACGGATGTCGCGATCAACAGGAGAGGAATGACTCGCTGCAGCATGACGATGCTCCTTGCTGGTCCGCTCAAACAGGATACGAGTGGAATTACGCTAGGGCCGCCGGCTGAGCCGCTCAATCGGAATGCGTCGGGGTGCTGCTGGAGCGCGGTGAAATGTTCGGGGATGGGACGAACGACGTGCAAAGGGATGGATTCCCGCGTGCGAGGGAATGACGAACGAGGAAAGGTTCGCACATTGCACTACATGTGATGGGTGTTCCCTGACACCACCATTCGCCAGCCGAGGAAAAATCCCTCCCCATTCCAGGCGGGGTTGGAAACGCTCGAATCTCCTCCGTTCGATACGTGCGCCTGCCGGTAGCCGAGTTCGACAGCATGAGACGCACCCAGCGGCACGGCGAATCCGCCACCCCAACGCACCAGCCCGTTCACCGCGGAGCCCCCCGGCGGGGAACGGCCGCTCTGCCCACAGAAACTGGATCGACGCGTCGATGAAAGCGTGACCGATCGGTAGCGCAGGCAGGTTGTAGCGGACCAGTCCGCCGCCCAGCAGCCCGACCGCGTCGCTGTCCTGCACTGATTCGATCGAGAACGGCTCATGCCGTGTGCCGTTGGCGACAAGCACGCCGCCACCGAGCTGGAGTTCGAAGCCGCTCTCAGCGCGCCAGCCATGCATCATCGTCAAGGCGACGACATCGATCGCGCGAAACTGCTCATCGAAATCATCGCGCGGACCGAAATAGTCCATGCTGATCGTCCGAGCCGCTTCGTCGACGGCACCGAACCAGCCGTACTCCTTCGGCGCCGCGGGCATAGGTTCATCGGCCGCTGCGCTGCCAACCGACGTGCACAGCAACGCTGCCACCGGCAGCAGAATTTCTTTCATGGAACACTCCGTAACGTTTGTGCCGCGTGAACTCGCGGGCAGCGGGAATGTATCGAGGCAACGATGTCGTCCATCCCTGCGTGCGCCGGACCGAGAATCGACTGCGACAGACTCATCGGAGCTTCGAATGTGGCGGAGAGATTGCGGCGAGTCCTTGTCTTCTCAGCACCGGTCTGATGTCTCTCTTTGGTTACGCTCCACCGCGGTGCACTGTACTGGATCGTCTTGCGGGGAGTTCCTCGTCCGCGCGCGTTCGCGTGGATACCCTCACGATGAAGCCACCCGATATCGGAACCGGCTCTCACCTGCGTCACATTCAGGCAATCGACCCACGCCCGAGACAGCGTAGCGCGCCCTCTTCCGGTTGCTGTTCTCCCCACAGGATTTGGGAGGTCGCGCTAATAACAACAGTGCCCACGAGCCTCTAATTTCCCTGCCGCAGGATGCTTGCCGCCGAAGGATCGGCTCACTATTACAGGGAGACGACATTGAATCGACTCGTCCGCTTTTTCGGTCTCGTGGCTTTCGTGAGCGTGGGTGCCGCTCACGCGCAGACGCAGTTTCAAGGCACGGGCTTCTACATCGGCAATCCAGTCGCGAGCTCAGCGGTTCCGCGACACAACTCGTTCGTTTCGAAAGTGAGTCAGCTGCCGAATACCACCACCTCGTTCATCGACTATCGCTATCCCATCTGGAGCGCGACAGCGAGCGAACCGCAATGGGGCAGCAGCGCACGCTGGCACGCGAACAATCTCGCTCTGCTCACTTCGGCGCAGCACTTGAACCGGCGCGACTCAGCCGGGCGTCCCGGCATTACGCCGATAGTCAGCGTCGGACTCACAGACGAGCCCACTGCGTTTCGACTCAACCTCCCTGCAGACGATCCGAACTATGGCAAGTACAGCGAAACCGCCGCAGTGCAGATGATGAAGAACATCGCCGCCGGCAAGTACGACTCTGGAACGTATCGCGTCTGGCCAGCCATCTTTGATGCGTACAAGGCAGCGGGCTTCGCGAAGATCTACCTGCGCATCGGCTGGGAACAGAACGGCGACTGGTACGGATGGCAGGCGCGCAGCACGGCGAGCCGCGACGCGTACATCTCCGCGTGGCGCCACGTTGCAACCCTTGCTCACAACTACGCGGCAGCGAACGGCATGGCGATCGAGACCGTGTGGAGCCCGAGCGCTTCGTACGGCAATTTCGGGATCGCAGAAGAAGCCACCTATCCAGGCGATTCCTATGTGGATGTGATAGCACCGACAGCCTACGCAAACATCTGGAACGCGACGCGCAACGCCGACCGCTCTGCGTGGCATGACTGGACGACGCGCCAGAACGTGACGCTCGAACAGTGGTATGCGAACGCCGCCAATCGCAAGCACAGCTGGGACTACCCGGCGTCCGACTACTGGAACGCCACGCGGGGCTGGGGCATTCCGGCAGCGATTGCTTTCGCGGTTTCTCGCAACAAGCCGTTCGGTCTCTCTGAGACTGGCACCGGCAATGCAGGCATGACTACCCAGGGAGGGGGGCCCGTCGACGAAGGCGACTACGCGCTCTACCTGGCGGAGCGGCTCTCGCCCGCGATCTCCAAGGGGCTGCAGGTCGAGTTCATAGATATCTGGGCAGTCGCAACCGGCAGTGACGGGCGCGACTTCCTGAGCGGTTCGCGACCTGCCGAAGCGAAGAGCTGGAAGGAACTCGGCGCGATCATGGCCGCGGCAACGGCGAAGAAGAACGTGGCCCGCACGAAGCGCGTCGTCGCGAGCTCGTCGTACAGCTCGGCGCTTGGCGTCGCCAACGCAGTCGATGCAAACACCTCGACGCGTTGGGCCGCAAAGGATGGCAGCCCGACTCAGTGGCTCTACGTCGATCTCGGCCAGCGCTTCACGATCTCGCGCGTGAAACTCAACTGGGGTGAAGGCTACGGTGCCGCGTACAAGATCCAGTTGTCGAATGACGCGAAGACCTGGACCGATATCTACAGCACGACCACCGGCAACGGCGCGGTCGACGACATCGTCGGCCTCCAGGGCCTCGCCCGCTACGTCCGCGTTCAGTGCTCGGCTCGCGCCGGCGGATGGAATCTGTCGATGCGGGAGGTCGAGGTTTATCCCTGAGATAGTCTGTCACTCCCGCGCATGCGAATCGCTGGCTCGCGGCTGCCGTGACTTCCCTCGCTGACCTCACCGCCGGAAGTCTGCTCGGACGCTCTCGCGGACACTCAATGTCCCGCTGGTAGTCGCGGCGACGCCTGACGGCCAGGAATTCACCGTCAGATCGCGCGAACGTCGGAATCGATCGCATTGCGTCTTGTCATGGCGCGGCAGTTCGAGTGAACTGCTGCACTCGCCCTTGAGGAGATCACGCCATGCAGAAGCGCAAACTGGGTAGCACGCTCGAAGTTTCGGCCCTCGGCCTGGGCTGCATGGGAATGAGCTTCGCCTACGGGCCCGCGGGCGATCGTGACGACATGATCGCGCTGCTGCGTGCCGCCGTCGAAAGAGGTGTGACCTTCTTCGATACCGCTGAAGTCTACGGACCGTTCACGAACGAAGAACTCCTCGGCGAAGCGCTCGGGCCGTATCGTCACAAAGTCGTGATCGCCACCAAGTTCGGCTTCAAGCTGGACCCGAACGGCGGCGCGTCCTGGGTGGGACTCGACAGCCGGCCCGAACACATTCGCGAAGTGGCGGAAGCCTCCTTGCGGCGCCTCGGCATCGATGCGATCGATCTCTTCTACCAGCATCGCGTCGATCCGAACGTGCCGATCGAGGACGTCGCCGGCGCCGTCGGCGATCTCATCAGGGCAGGCAAAGTGAAGCACTTCGGCCTGTCCGAAGCCGGTGCGCAGACGATTCGCCGCGCGCATGCCGTGACGCCCGTGGCCGCGTTGCAGAGCGAGTACTCGTTGTGGACGCGCGAACCCGAACAGGAAATTCTCCCGACGCTGGAGGAGCTCGGCATCGGCTTCGTGCCCTACAGCCCGCTCGGCCGGGGCTTCCTCACCGGCAAGATGGACGAGAACACCAAGTTCGACAGCTCGGATTTCCGGCAGGGATTGCCGCGCTTCACCCCCGAGGCGCGGAAAGCGAATCAGGCGCTCGTCGATCTGCTGACGACGATTGCCGGCCACAAGAAGGCAACGCCGGCGCAGATCGCACTCGCGTGGCTGCTGGCGCAAAAAACCTGGATCGTCCCGATTCCCGGCACGACGAAGCTGTCACGCCTTGAAGAGAATCTCGGCGCGCTCGAAGTGAAGCTCACTGCGGGCGATCTGGCGGAGATCGACAAGGCGGCAGCGGCAATCCAGGTCCAGGGCGCACGCTATCCGGAGAAACTCCAGCGCATCACAGGTCGCTGAATCGCGATCCTTACGCTGGATCGACGGGAGCTGCGGGCGGCGCTTCCGCGCTCTTCTTTTCCACAGGGAAGACCTGCCAACCGCCCTTGTTCGTGTAGTGAGGATGGACGCGCGCGAGGATCGTGCCGGCTACGGTCGTTTTACCGATCGCGGCCAGCTCGGGCATGGTCGTGTAGGTCACCAGGTCACCCACCTGCAGCGGCGGCACATTGTCCGCAAGCATCGCGCTGAAACAAACGTTCGCCAGGTCGGTGCGGGCGAGCAGCTCATTGAGCGTGCCGTTCGGAATGCTCTTGTCCTCGCGATTCGCGATCTTCACACAGCACATCCGCTCCTGCGCCGCGAGCACCACGGCCAATACAGGACGCCCGTCCTTGAGCGAGCAGTCGAGATGTTCGCAGGCGTATTCGAAGGCCTCGACATGGGTTTGGAAAGTCAGCGCGGCAGTCATCGGCGATCGGTTCCTCGAGCCAAAGGTTGGCGAGGCGCCCATCGTAGCCGATGCGGTGCTGGCAGGCATGTCCGCATGCAAACGTTTACCGTCCCTGGCCAACCGGTTTCCTGCGGAAAAACAGGGGCAAAACCACGCTCCGGCGCGTTGAATTGGCCACCGGCCATGCTATTGTCCTTTTATATGATCAATAACCCCACACGTCGAAAACAGACGAAGAATCGGGGCTCAGCAAGGACCGCGGATCAGATTTCGGTGGTGGCTCCGCTCGGCTTGTCGTCGGGCGGCGGTATGCGCGAACTGCTCGGGCGCAACCTGACCTACGGAATGCTCGACGCGCTCGGCCGGGCGATCGTCATCGGCACCTACGACTCGCAGACCTTCCCCACGGAAGCCGAGCTCGCGAAGCAGCATCAGGTGAGTCGCTCGGTGACTCGCGAAGCCGTGAAGATGCTCACTGCGAAGGGGCTGCTGAGCGCCCGCCCCCGCCAGGGAACCGTGGTGCAACCGAACTCTTCCTGGAACCTGTTCGATACGGATGTCCTGCGCTGGATGCTGGAACGAAAGTTCTCGGTTCATCTGCTGCAGCAATTCAGCCAGCTGCGCGTTGCGATCGAGCCGGAGGCCGCGGGACTTGCCGCCATGTTCGCGACCGAGGCTCAGCTTCAGGAAATCAACGCCGGACTGGCGCGGATGGAGGCAGCGGAATCCGGGTTCGACAATACTCTCGATGCCGACATCGCTTTCCATGTCGCGATCCTGCGCGGCTCGAACAATCCGTTCTTCGTGCAATTGCGCGACGTCGTCACCACTGCGCTCAGGACATCGATTCAGTTCACCAATCGCATCAAGGGCCGATCAGCCAGCGTCGCGGATCACGCAGCCGTGCGTGATGCAATCGTGCGCCGGCAGCCGGATGCTGCCCGCGTCGCCATGAAGAAGATCATCGCCGACGTCCTGGATCTCATCGACACTGTCGACGCACCCGCCCCCGTCCAGAAAAAGAAAGCGCGCTGAACGCGCGCTCTCGAGTCACCTCTCCTTTCGAGACCCCGCATCCCCCGCCTTGCGACGGGGGATGCGCAGCCTCTACTTACAGCCTCACCCGGACACTCATGCCGTAGGTGCGATCATCGACACGAATATCGTGGGGGAACACTGTCGTATCGAAGTAGCTGTAGTAGTCCGAACCCGTGAGGTTCGTTCCTTCGAGGCTCACGGTGATGTGCTCGTTGAAGTCATAGCCCAATGACATATCCAGACGACCGTAAGCCTTCACCTTGTTGAAGGCCGGCGGACGCGTCGCCGGGTCACAGTACGCGGCCTCATCGCCCTGCGATCCGAGCAGGCAGCCGAACTGGGTTTCGTTGAACTTGTCGCGCCAGGTGTAAACCAGGCGGCTCGTGATGCCGTACTTCTCATAGAGCAGGCCGACGTTGTAGCTGTTCTTCGAAACTCCGAGCAGCGGATGACCGTCGAGCGGATCGCCTTGCGTCTTGATCTCGCTATCGGCGTACGTGTAGTTGGCGAAGGCGCCGAAGCCGTTCCAGCCCTCCGGCAGGAAGTCGAAGAATGCCTGCGCCGACAGTTCGATGCCCTGCAACGATGCCTCGCCGATATTGCGCGGCCGGGTGATGTTGTAGGTGATGCCATCGATGACTTCAGGACTGATGGACAGGGCCACGCGATCCTGGATTTCACGGTAGTACAGCGCCGCCGCAACGTAGCTGCTCTGCGCGAAGTAGTACTCGACTGTCGCGTCATACGCATCTGACTGCTGCGGCTTCAGATCCGGGTTGCCGCCCGAGCCGTTCGGCTGAATGTTGGCATTCGTCGGAACGTCGTAGAACAGACCCGGATTCAGGTCGGCGAATGCTGGCTGCGCCAGGGTCCGCGCCGCAGTGAAGCGCAGCTGCAACTCGGGCGACAGCTTCACGCGAGCGCTGATGTTCGGCAGAACATCGGTGTCGCTCGTTGTCGTCGTCTGCGGCGTCAACTGGCCGTTCACGCGGCCGGTGCCTGAAACCGTGCGATCGTTGCTCGTGAGGCGGGCGCCAATGAGGCCGTCGACCACCACGTCGCCGATCGTAGTTTCGTACTTCGCCTGCACGTAGCCGGCGAGAGTTTCTTCCGTCGCATCGAAGTTGCGCGACGGATCGAACGCCGGATCACCTGCCGGCGCGCCGTAGATCGCACGCAGCGTGTCCGTGTTGTTGCGGAGATAGTCCGCATCCGGCGTCATCCAGTGCGCACCGCCGTTGATGAACGGAATCGACGCGGGCGAACGGACGAGGAAGTTGGAAGGCAGCCCGACAGAATCGACCAGCGTCTGGCGGTTGCCGCCTGGCGCACCCGGACCACCAGGCGCGATAGCGCGGAAGTCGGCATCGCGATCACCGTAACGCGCGCCAAACTGCAGCTGCGAGATGAACCCATCCAGGTCGTAGCTGCCATCGATGGCAGTAGCGAACAGCGAGCTATCAGCCGTGTTGATGTCCTGGAACAGGCTATTGGCGAACAGGAACCCGTTCGCGTCGCCCAGCGGATTGCCAGGCATGTCCGTCGTGCCGTGCTTGTCATCGTTGATGACGATATTCACGACCGGGATCTGCTTGCCGATGTCGACGATGATGTTGCGGTTCGAGTTCTTCGACTCGACGTAGGACACATCCAGACCCAGCTTGAACGCGCCGGAACCGAACTTGACGCCTGTCGCGTACATGTACTGGTCCGTATCGCCCGTCTTCGCTTGAGTGCTGGTCAAGCCGGCGACGTTGTTGAACGTAGCACCGCTGCCGTAGCAGAGACTCTGGATCGGATCGGCCAGACCACCCAGAAAGCCCGCGCCATTGACGTGAGCCTGGAAGCAGTCCTCCGTCGCCGTTCCATTCGTGATGCTCTGCGCGCCGAAGATGTCGGAGAAGATGAAGTCCGTTTCGAACTCCGCCTCGTACCCTGCATAGAGTGCGTCCGCGTAGACTTCCCACTCATCGTTGAGCTTCCACTGGAACGCACCGTTCACCTGCGGACGCTGATACTCACCGTAGTCGTTCAAGCCGCCGACGCATGTCGGCAGCACGATGCCGGCTGCACCCGGAGGACCGTTCGTCGCGGAGCGCGGATCGCAGTTGAACGAGATCGGACGATTGAACTGCTGATCCGAGTAGGACGCATCGATGAGAAAGCCGATCTCACCGGCGTCCGTCAGCGCCCGGTTCGAAACGAGCGCGCCTACCGTGTAGTTGAAGTCTTCGACTTCTTCCGGGTAGATGCCGCGCGCATTCGCAACGGCCGTCAAGCCCGGCGCGAAGTTCAGCGGCTTGTGCAGGCGCAGGTCGATGACGCCGGCCACGCCGCCTTCGATCAGGTTGGCGGTATTCGACTTGTAGACGTTCGCGCGGGAAAGCGCTTCTGCCGGCAGATCCTGGAACGCAAAGCCGCGGCCGACGCCGGTGAACATCTCGCGTCCATCGACAGTCGTGAGAATGTCGCCGATACCGCGAATCAACGGATTCACGATCTCATTGTTGAAACCAGTGACTGTCTGAACGCCGGGCACGCGCTGCAGCGCCGCAGCGACGGTGTTGTCCGGGAACTTGCCGATGTCGTCAGCGACGATCGCGTCGACGACCTGATCGGCGTTCTGCTTGATCTCCGCCGCCGCTTCGAGACTGGCGCGCAGACCGACGACAACCACTTCTTCGAGTTCGCCGCTGCCGACGTTGGCCTCGCCCTGGGCCTGTGCGAACGCGAGCTGGGTGGACCCCAGCAGGATGGCGGCTGACGCCGACCTCAATAGCTGACTCTTCATTCTCATAACTCCCCCTGGTGACTGATTGCCGCGCTGCCGCGGGTTGTGAACATGCCCAAACACTGCGATGTGGTCCTACAAGTATTATTTGTCTGATAAATCGGGTCAATACAGCCGAATCCGGTCGCGCCACGCTTCCGTGACGCAACAGGAGGTCGCGATTACTCGGTTGGAACGACTCCCTTCGGAGCCGAAGTGAGGCGCTTGATCAGATCGGCCTCCGCCTTGCGATAAGGCGTCCCGTCCGCGCGCAGCACCTCATGGAACCAGATCGTCGGTTCATCGGCGGTGTAGGGCTTCTTCCATGAGTCCCACGGCAGACGCGTCTGACTCCTGCCGTCGACGAAGCCCCAGTTGATCATGGCAACGTTGTAGCGCTTGCCGAGCGGCAGCGATCCATCGAACGTGGAGCCATTGCCGCGCGCCATGTATTCGGTGCAGAGCAGCGGACGTCCATACACCTGCAACTGCTTCACGCGACGATCGAACGTCTCGGGCCAGTTGTAGTCGTGGAAGGAAATGACGTCGGACTGATCGATCTGGATGCGTTCGATCGGCGTCAGCTTCGCGTACGACCAATCATCGTGCTGCCACAGACCACTGGTGAGCGGCTGCACGGGATTCTGGCTGCGCGCCCAATCGAAGACCTGGCCCAGAAGCTGCTCGACGTACTTCTGTTTGCCGACGTGCTTCGGATAGTTGCCGCCACCGTCGTTGTCCGGCTCGTTCCACACATCCCAGGCGAGGATGCGCTCGTCCTTCGCGAAGCTTCCGACGACGTCCCGCACGTAGTCACGGAGCTTCGGATAGCCAGACGCATCTTCGAGCCGTGCGCGTCCCGGCGCCTGCACCCAGCCAGAGTTGTGCACACCTGGAATCGGCGGATGCTGCGGACCGAGTTTCGGCTCCGGATCCCAGCAGCTGTCGAACAGCACGAACATCGGCTTGATGCCGTGCTTCGCGGAGATCTCGAGGAACGTGTTCATCCGCTGCTTGAGGCCTTTCGCATCCTGCTCCCACAGCAGGTTGTGCAGATACACGCGCATCGTGTTCATGCCGAGCGCGTGTGCCCAGCCCAGTTCCTTGTCGATGCTCTTTGGATCGAACGTGTCGGCCTGCCACATCTCGAGCTGATTGATGGCGCTCGCGGGGTTGTAGTTGCTGCCCACGAGCCACGGCTGCTTCTCGTACCAGGCATTGGCCTTCTCCGCCGACCAGCGCTCCGCCGCGGAAACTGGCGCTGCCAGCAACAGCGCGGCCTGAGCCACCGCGGCAATCAGGATAGAAGTGAAACGAAACATCGAAATCTCCTTGCGAAGGAAACCGTCAGCGACGCGGCTGCGCGGTGAACAACCGATAGGCCATGACGTTGCGATAGGTCTGTCCTGGTTCGAGCCGCGCCGAGCCCAGCTTCGGCTGATTCGGCGTATCCGGGAAAATCTGCGGCTCGAGCACGATTGCATCGCCTTGCCGATAGGCGCGCTGCGACTTGCCCACCACGCTCGCGTCGAGAAAGTTGCCCGAATAGAACTGCAGCCCGGGCTGGTTCGACCACAGCTCGAATCCGCGACCGGAGCTTGGTTCTTCGACGCGCGCCAGCAGACGCGGCTCACGTGCAACGTCGCGCGCGATGACGAAGTTGTGGTCGTAACCGCGCCCCATCATGATCTGCGGATCGCTGTCGCGCACACGCGCACCAACTTCAGTCGGCTTGCGGAAGTCGAACACAGTGCCTGCGACCGACCGGAACTCACCGGTTGGAATCAGGCCCGCATCGACAGGCGTGTAGCTTTCGGCAGGAATCGTGAGGACGTGGCCCATCGCGCCACCCGGTGCGCCCTCGCCCGCCAGATTCCAGTATGCGTGGTTCGTGATGTTCACGATCGTGGCGCGATCGGTGGTTGCGCTGTACTCGATGGACAGTTCGCTGCCCGTCAGAGCATACGTCGCGAGGACCGTCAGAGTTCCCGGATACCCCTGATCGCCGTCGGGACTCACATATCGAAGTGTGACGCTTGCGGTCTTGCCCTTGCGCACTTCGACGATATCCCACAGCACCTTGTCGAAACCCCGGTCGCCGCCGTGCAGCGAGTGACCGTTGTTGTTGCGCGGGGTCTGATAGTCCTTGCCGTCGAGCTTGAACCGACCGTTGGCAATTCGATTCGCGAATCGCCCGACGGTCGAGCCGAAGTACTCGGGCTTGGTCAGATAGCCATCGAGCGACTTGTACCCGAGCATCACATCGGCGCGATTGCCGTTTCGATCCGGCAGAACCAGTGCCTGCAGCGTTGCGCCGTAGTTGATCACCGTCGCTGAAATACCCTTGTCGCCTTCGAGCGTTACAGCCTCGACGGCGCGGCCGTCCGGCAACTTGCCGAAGTTCGCGCGACTTGCGTTGCCGGCGACCGCTGCGCTCTGAAGACAGACGCTCAACAGCGCCAGCCCCACGAAAATCCCCCGGATACTCATCATCTGCTTGCCCCCTGACCTCGAACTCACATCAATGACTGTCTCTGGGCAGCCCCGCCGTCTGCGCGATGCGCTGATATTTCACGGCGGGCTCCAGTACCGCTCCGCTGTCGAACTGGCCCGTGAGATCGCGATGAATCTCCTGCCAGGGTGTTTGCGCAGCGGGATATGCGAAACCGCCGTTGCGCGCGAGCTCATCGCGACGCTGTGCGATCTCTTCGTCTGATGCGAGCAGTCGCACTTCTCGGCGCCTCAGGTCCACTCGAACGCGATCGCCGGTCCGAAGCACTGCAAGTCCGCCACCCACCGCCGCCTCCGGTGCAGCGTTGAGGATCGATGGCGATCCGGAAGTACCGGACTGCCGGCCATCACCGATGCACGGCAACGCATCGATGCCTGCGCGGATCAGAGCCGCGGGCGGCCGCATGTTCACGACCTCAGCGCCACCGGGATAGCCGATCGGGCCCGTACCGCGAATGACGAGCAACGTGCGGTCGTCGATGCCAAGCGACGGATCGTCGATTCTGGAGTGATAGTCCTCTGGTCCATCGAAAACGACGACGCGTCCTTCGAAAGCTTCCGGATCGGCGGGATCGCTCAAATAGCGAGCGCGGAAATCCTCCGAGATGACGCTCGTCTTCATCACCGCGGAATCGAAGAGATTGCCTCGCAGCACCGTCAGTCCGGCGGCGCGACGCAGCGGATCGTCGAATCGACGAATCACTGCCTCGTTGGCCGAGCCCGCATCCGCGCAGTTCTCGCCGATCGTCTTGCCGTTCACCGTGAGTGCGTTGCGTTCGATGAGTCCTTTGCGCAGTAATTCGCCCACGACCGCAGGGACACCACCGGCCTGATAGAAGTCCTCGCCGAGGTATTCACCGGCAGGCTGAAGATTCACCAGCAAGGGAACATCACGGCCATACGTTTCCCAGTCCTCGAGCTCCAGCTTCACGCCGATGTGCCGGGCGATGGCATTCAAGTGAATCGGTGCGTTGGTCGAACCGCCAATCGCCGAGTTCACGCGAATTGCATTGATGAATGCTTCGCGCGTGAGAATGTCGGACGGCTTTCGATCGGCCTGCACGAGTTCCACGATCTGCTGACCCGTACGCCACGCGCACTCCTGCCGATCGCGATATGGCGCGGGAATGGCCGCCGATCCGGGCAGCGACATGCCGAGCGCTTCGGTCAGCGAATTCATCGTCGTCGCAGTACCCATCGTGTTGCAGAAACCGGTCGACGGCGCCGATGAAGCCACCAGTTCGACGAAGCCGCGATAGTCGATCTCGCCTGCAGCCAGCATCTGCCGTGCTTTCCAGACGATCGTGCCCGAGCCGACGCGCTCGCCCTTGTGCCAGCCGTTGAGCATCGGCCCGACCGACAACGCGATCGCAGGAATGTTGACGGTCGCCGCGGCCATGAGGCATGCGGGAGTCGTCTTGTCACATCCGATCGTGAGCACGACGCCATCGATGGGATAGCCGAACAGCAATTCAGTGAGACTGAGATACGCGAGATTGCGATCGAGGCCCGCCGTCGGCCGCTTGCCCGTTTCCTGGATGGGATGAATCGGGAACTCGATCGGGATGCCGCCGGCATCGCGGATCCCTTCTTTCACCCGCTGCGCGAGCACGAGGTGATGGCGGTTGCACGGAGCCAGGTCGCTGCCTGTCTGCGCGATGCCGATGATCGGGCGATCGCTCTGCAACTCGGCCAGCGACAGGCCGTAGTTGAGATATCGCTCGATATACAGCGCGGTCATATCCGGATTCCCCGGGTTGTCGAACCACGCTCGCGATCGCAAACCCCTGCTCGTCTTGCTGGCCGTCATTCTTGCTCCGCGGCGTCCTCTTCAGACGCCTTGCCGCTCGCATCTTCTGCCCGGCCGTGTTGCTCGTGACCGAGTTCCAGTCTATAAAGACTATATATCATATAAATCATCTGTAAATAGTGTAAGGGCTTTCAGCAGGGGCGACGACATTGATGGCACCAGCACGAAATCACGGCGTACAAGGCAGGCAGCCGACACGTATCGCATTGATTGGCGTCGGAAAGATCGCCCGGGATCAGCACGCGCCGGCTCTGCGCAAAGACGAGAGATTCCAGATCGCCGCGACCGTGAGCCACGAAGGCTCGCTGCCGGGCATTCCCGGATTCCGGGATCTCGACTCGCTGTTGCGCGCGCCGATCGAAGTCGATGCCGTTTCGATCTGTACGCCTCCCCTGCACCGCTGCTCGATCGCCACCGATGCATTGCGGGCGGGTCTCCATGTGATGCTGGAAAAACCTCCGGGCATCGCGCCTGGAGATGTAGAGAAGCTGGCACGAGCCGCCCACGTCGCTCGTCGCGCGCTCTTCACTAGTTGGCACTCGCGTGAAGCAGCATGTGTCGAGGTTGCGCGCGAATGGCTTGGGCGACGACAGATCCGATCGGTGCGCACGACGTGGAAGGAAGACATTCGCGTCTGGCATCCGGGGCAACACTGGATTCTGGAATCCGAAGGTTTCGGCGTCTTCGATCCCGGCATCAACGCACTGTCGATTCTCACGCACATCCTTCCAAAGCCCTTCACGATGCGCGATGCGACGCTGAGCTTTCCTTCGAATCGTGCCGCCCCTATCGCCGCGGAACTGAACCTGGTGTACGCCGGCTCCGTGCCGGCGCCCGCGACCTTCGACTTTCTCTACACGGGAGAGCCGCAGTGGGATATCGAAGTCGCGACTGATGCGGGAACGCTGACGTTGCGCGAAGGCGGACGATTGCTCGAGATCGATGGCACTCCGCAACAGGTCGGCGACAACCAGGAGTACCCACGTCTCTATTCCCGGTTCGCCGAACTGATCTCGTCGAATGAGTGCGATGTGGATCTCGCGCCCCTACACCTCGTTTTCGAGGCACTTGCGTTGGGGCGACGGACGGATACGGCGGCCTTCGAGTTCTGACCGTCCCTGCCGCGATTGACTCTGAGGAGTCGCATCGTCTTACGAGCGACACCAGAGATATCGCCGTTGCATGAGTACACCCGCCTATGCAGGTTCCAGTGCCTCCGCGTTGAATCCGCTGCGCCGGCAGCGGCGCGGCACTATTGAACTGCCTTCCGCCGTCCTTTTCGCGTTCATCGTTTCCCTCACGTGGCTGTTCTTCTACAACGTAAGGTTCTGGGAAGACTCGCTGCAGGCGATGTGGCACGGCACGGCCGCGTCCGTTGGCTTCATGGCAAGCCTCTTTGTGCTCGTGCTGTGCGTGCAGGCACTTCTGTTGCTGCTGTTGCCTCGACGACTGATGGTTCCCGCAACTTCCGTCCTCTTCCTCGTCGCCGCGTTCAGCTCATTCTTCTCGCTGCATTACGGCGTTGTCATGAACAAGGACATGATGCGCAACGTTCTGCAGACGGACATTGCCGAAGCGGAGGGCCTGCTCAGCCTCCAGCTGACTCATTGGGTGATGCTGCTGGGGGTCCTGCCAGCAATCCTCATCTGGAAAATCCGACTGCCCGTTCTTTCCTGGAAGCAGGCGATGCGGCAGCGGACGTTCGCGATCTCGGCAATTGTCGCGACCAGTGTTGCTGCTCTCTTCGCGACCTCATCGAGCTATGCGGTCTACTTTCGGGAGCACAAGCCGATTCGGTTCACGCTTGCGCCGGTTGCTCCGATCTCCGCGGCACTGCAACTCGTCACCGCCGAGTACAAGACACCGCAGGGCCCCGCCATCAATGTAAGCGGTGCTGTGCGGCGCATCGCCGCGCCACGCGCCCGGCCGCTGGCATTGCTGATCGTCGTCGGCGAAACCGCGCGAGCGGAGAACTTCCAGCTCGGCGGCTACGATCGACCTACGAATCCGCGGCTGTCACAACTGTCCGGCGTCACCTACTTCGACGATGTCACCTCATGCGGTACAGCGACAGCGGTCTCCGTCCCGTGCCTGTTCTCTCATCTGCCGCGCGCCGAATTCAGCGTCGATGACGCCCCTCGCTACATGAACCTGCTCGATGTGCTGGCCGATGCCGGCTTCGATGTCGAATGGCGCGACAACAACGCTGGATGCAAGGGCGTCTGCGCCAGAGCCACTCAAGTGTCTTATGCAGAGAGAAAGGACCCTTCCCTCTGCAGCGAAGACTACTGTCATGACGAAATTCTTCTCGAGGGGCTGGAGGAAAGGTTACGCAATCTCCCGCGCGACACGGTCTTCGTCCTGCATATGATCGGCAGCCATGGACCTGCCTATGCTTCGCGCTACCCGAAGCGCTTCGAGCAGTTCACGCCCGTCTGCCAGTCCAGCCAGTTGCAACGGTGCAGCACGCAGGAGATCGTCAACGCGTACGACAATTCCATTCTCTATACGGATTTCGTTCTCTCGCAGGCGATCGCGAAACTCAGCAACGCTGCCGGGCACGTCGATGGCGCCCTGCTCTACGTTTCCGATCACGGTGAATCCCTCGGCGAGCAGGGGATCTATCTTCATGGGATGCCGTATCGATTCGCACCCGATGTTCAGAAGCACGTACCGATGCTCTTCTGGACCTCTCCCGAGTACGCACGCGAACGCCGCCTCGATCGTGATTGTCTCAGCTCGTTGGCCAGGCAACCCGCATCTCACGACAACGTGTATCACACGATCCTCGGCGCGGCCGAGGTCCGCAACGACAGCTACGATGCAACTCTCGATCTCTTCAGTCGATGCTCTGCTGCGTTGCCCGCCGATCACGAATAGAGATTCGAAATTTGCGGAAGCGCGTTCCCAACGCCTTGCTCTCTTCGAGTAATGATCGGGGCTCTGTGACTGGCCGAGAGGGGCAGCACCACATGCGTTCGCGTCGTTGACTCAATCCTTGCGCGCGATGCGCCGGAACAGGCGAATCAGCGAACGCGGCCGAGGCTCGCGTATCACCGGCGGCGCAGCCGGACGGGCAGTCCGCTCGCGCCATTCGAAGTAGGAAGGGCTGGAGGAGATCTCTTCCTCTTCGTCGATCAACGACAGCCGCTTTGTCAGTGAATTGCTACGAATTATCTTCTGCATGGGCGTATGAGGTGAGCGGCTGATCCGATCATTATCGAAATCGACTGGACCTCACATACATAGGACATGCGCTGAATCGCTTCTACGACCGCGCATTCCCAGCCGCGTCGTGTAGGCAATTGAACTTCTTTCTTCTCACCATCACATGAGGAGGGTCCGATGAGTCCGTACGTTCTCGCGCTCGACATCGCCGGCGCTCCGCACCGGTGGATCAACACGCGCTGCCGCTCTACTACGCAACCGACATGATTGCCTGGCTACCGGCACGATGAGTTCGTGCTCCGCGGTGGTAGCCGCCTCCAGCGTCAACCCTCATCCGCGTCAACTCAGGCGCGCACGCCACTCATGCTTCTGCTCGCTCTTGATCGAGCCGGCGATGTCGCACATGAGCCCGGTGATGATGTCGATCGCGTCGTCGATGGCGATCACCCCGATGAGCGCACCCCGTCCGTCCACGACCGGCACGCGACGCACTCCCGTCAGACGCATTCCCTGCAACATGTCCCCGAGATCGTCGCCGTCGTTGGCAATCAGCGGTTGGCGCGTCATCACATCCCCCACCGTCACCGCATCGGGGTTCACATCGCGAGCCATGACGGCGAGAACGAGATCGCGATCCGTCAGCACGCCGACGGGTTTCTGCAGTTCGTCCGCGTCCTGATGAACGATCAGGAAGCCGACGTGCTCACGCCGCATCAATCGGGCAGCCTCGCCCGCACTGGCATTCGACGCAATCGCGACGACTGCCCGCTTGCAGCATTCACCTACCTTCATGACAACCTCCCGCCGGGTTGGCGCGACTCCTGTCGCAGCGAAGTGTTCACCGTCCGCGCGGCGTTGACCATGCGGAAATGGCCTTAGTCGCTACGTCCGCAGCCGCACCTGCTTTTCAGCACAGGGGAAGTGCAAAGAAAAATGTCGCGCCGCGATCCTGCTCGGCTTCGGCCCAGATACGCCCGCCGTGTTTTTCGATGACGGACTTCACGATCGTCAGGCCGAGTCCTGTCCCCTCGAACTCCCGATCCGAATGCAGTCGCTGGAATGCGCCGAACAATCGGTCGGCATAGGCATTGTTGAATCCGACGCCGTTGTCGCGGATGTGGCAGACGCGCTCCCGGCCGTGTTGCTCGGCCCCAATCCACAGAATCGGCTGTTCCTTGTGCTGCGAGAACTTGATGGCGTTGGCGATCAGGTTACGCAGCGCAACGGACAACAATCCCGGATCCGCCCTCACACATCCCAGTTCGTCGCGCGCGACACGAATCGACGCATGCGGCGGCGGATTCAACTCCTCGAGCACACGATCCACCAGACTCCCCAGATGCACGTCCTGCGTCTGCATCCCTCGCTGAGCGATTGACGCCAGGCGGAGCAGACTGTCGATGATGTTCTCCATGCGGCGCGTCGTGTGCGCGATGGCATCCAGATCGCGTTGCACCTCAGGTGAAGGCGTCGGCCCGATATCCTCCGCGAGCAGCGCGCTGTATCCATTGATGGTGCGAAGCGGCGCCCGCAGATCGTGCGACACGCTGCGCGTGAAGGCCTCCAGGTCCCGATAAGCCGACTGCAGTTGCCGATTCGCGGTCTCGAGCTCTACGGTGCGCTCACCGACACGCTGCTCCAGCGTTGCGTTCAACTTGCGGACCTCCGCCTCCTGCTGCCGACGGACAGTAATGTCACGCAACGATGCAAAGAAGACGTTCTCGCCTCTTCGCAGCACCGACGCGATCGAGATGGCGACTGTGATCTCCGTGCCGTCCTTGCGCACCGCCGGCATGTCGACACGTTTGCCGAGGAGATTGTGCTCGCGTGATCGGAAATTCCTGATCGCGTTCACGTGCCCCTGCTTGAACCGCTCCGGCACGATCAGGTCGACCAGCAAGCGGCCCGCCGCCTCCTCCCGCGTCCAGCCAAAGACCTGGACAGCCTGCTTGTTCCATTCGAGCACTTCGTCGCGCTCGTTGATGACGATGAATACTTCGAGCGAGTTATCGAGCATGGTTGCAGCGTCATGCTCCTGCTCGATCCTCCTTTCCTCCGCAACGAGACGCTCGCCGAGACGCTGGCGGCTCAGCGCCATCGCCACCATCAGTCCCGTGCAAAGCAGCGTCGTAATCGCGCCGATGAGCAGCACAAGCCATTGCGACAGCCTTTCGCTTTGTTTCATGAGCTCCGGCGTTGCCGTCACGCGCAGGGTCCATTCATGGCCGCCGACCCACAGCGAGCGAACGAGAGCTGCGGCGTTCTTGCCGGTGGACTCAGCCTGGTCGTAAAGCATGCGGCCGCCGGACTTGCTGTCCATGACTTCGATGCTGACGCCTCGCGCCTCGGGCAGCACGGCCGTCTCGAGGAAATCCCTCGCCCGGAATGGGCTGTAGACATAGCCGAGGAATGCCGCTCGACGATCCTGAATCGTGCCGAGGAACGAGCCTTCCCGGTAAACAGGCACGTACAGCAGGAAGCCCGGCTGCTTATCGATCTCCGTCTCCTGTACGAGCGTGACCGGACCCGTGAGTGCCGCAGCTCCGGAATCGCGAGCGCGCTCCATGGCCTCGCGACGTACGGCCTCGCCAGCCATGTCGAATCCCAGTGCTCGCCGGTTGCGTACGGTCTGAGGCTCGAGGAACAGGATTGCGGTTTGTTCGTGTTGCGCGCCTGGAGTTTCCTTCCAGTTGTCCTCTTCGAGAGCCCTTCGCTGGCCCGGCGCCAACCGGTCGACCACGGCGGAAAAACCGAAGCCTTCCACACCCGAAGGAATGGAGGACCGCTGCAGCGGATCCATGAACTGCTTCCACTGCTGCGGCGTCGTGGGCCAGGTCGTATCGATGAAGCCCGCCCCCGCCCAGAGCACGGCTTCGCAAGCAAGCAGACGCTGCAGGATGGCTTTCTCGACCCGGGTGGCACGCTCGCTCAGGGTGCGCTCGGCAAGTGCGACTGTGCTCTCTCCGGCGGACCGCATGACCCAGAGCGTCAGCGCCGCGCACAGGAGGAAGACGACCAGCGGCGCGATTGCCGTCACCGGCCACGAGCGCTGGCTGCGATGGGGATGGAGCGTACCTTCGCGCCCCCACGCGGTGGAATTTTCAGCGAACACTGGCGAGCCGGTATCTTGTTGTTCGCGACAGCCTAGCTCTCGCAATGCGAGGGGGAATCAGAACTTGTACGGTTCGCGCTTAACGCGACAGCGTTGCGCTAAGCGCTGCGAGCGCTAAGCCCGCGGCTCTTCCGAACCGAGGCCGCTGACCCTTCCGCGCCCCGATTTCTTCGCCCGATACAGCATGTCGTCGGCCCGCTCGATCATGGACCGCCAGTCGATATCGGCGCTCGTACCGAACGACACACCGACGCTCGCGCTGACGACCACACTCTGCTCGCCTATCGGAATGGGCCGCTCGGCCGCGGCAATCACGTCGCTGGCGATCGTGTGCGCATCGGCTTCCGAACGCAGGCCGCTCAGCGCGATCGCGAATTCATCGCCGCCGAGCCGTGCAACCGCGTCCGAGGGCCGCACCATTCCCTGAATGCGATCAGCAAAGACCCGCAGCACTTCATCGCCGGCGGCATGACCGTGGACATCGTTGACCGGCTTGAAGTGATCGAGATCGACGTACATGAGCGTGAGCCCCGTCACCCCTTCGCCACCGCGGCTGTCGAGATAGCCTTCGAACCCGCTGCGATTGAGCAGCCCGGTCAATGCGTCGCGCTGGCTCAGGTTCTGCAGCCGGCTTCGCTCCTGGCGATGCTCGGTCACGTCGTGGCCGATGGCCACGACCCCGCCGATCTCTCCGCCCTCGAGCACGAGCGGACTGTACGTCACCGAGAGGTGCTTGATGTTGGCGTCGGGATAGTCCTTCTCGAACGTGACCGTTTCACCCTTGAGTGCCCGCTGCATCCAGGGCGCACTGCGCTCGTGCTCCTCTTCGCCCGACAGTTCGCGAATGGACTTGCCGATGATGTGCATGCGAGTCCGTCCGCGCCAGCGCTCGAAAGACTTGTTCACGAGCCGATAGCGGCCGTCGACGTCGACGATCGCTACGATGGCGGGAATCTCATCGATCACGAGATTGAGAATCGACGTCTGCGTTCGCAGAGCCTTCTCGGAACGCTTTCCGGAGGTATACATCGTCCGCAATTGCATCGCCGCGAAGCCGATGGAGAGAATCAGCGCGATCGTCGTCACCAGCGCCCAGCGGGCAATCGCCGTGCTTCCGCTGAGCACGCGTCTGTCCGCAGCCTCGCGTCGTACGCGCAGCTCCTCGATCGCCGCCACGATGGTCGCCCTGGCCTCCTCCATCAGGCGCTGACCTTCATCGGTCTGCACGAGACTCAACGCGTCGCCGCGATGACCTTCGTCGTACATGCGAATCGTTTTCGCCAGCTCCGTGAGCTTGCGATCGACCAGTCGCTCGATGTCTCGCAGCTGCTCGGAAAGATGGACGTCGTGCACCGCGGCCAGTCGCGTTGCGCTGAGCGCAGCGGGGAAGCTGACCACCGCATGCTCGTAGGGTTCGAGGTAACGACGCTTCTGCGTGAGCATGTAGCCGCGCTGTCCCGTCTCCGCATCGACCAGCAGCACCATCATGGCCTGCAGTTCGCGGATCCGGGCACCGGTCTCGACACGCTCGGCAATGGAAACCCGGGCCGCGTCGAGCTGATGAGCCAGTGCGACGACGCCCGCTATTAGCGACACGAGACCGCAAACGAGGAAGATGGCCGTCACGCTCAACCAGCGACGACGGCGCACTCGTTTGTGAAATCCCGTTTCCAGGGGACTCTGATGAACGTAGTCCTTCAGCATCGACCGAATGCCTTGTGGCTGAGCACCTTATGGCTGGCGCACCGGCCGCGATGATCGCCATCCGCGCCGAACTGGCAAGCCTTCCGCTTCACAGTGCCAATAAATTGGCGTTTGTCGCCCGGGTCTGTAAGGGTTTGCCTCATGCGCTGGCCAACTCCCCCTACATATATATGTGCGGCTCCAGACCTGTTGCGGCGAACAACTGAACCCTATCAGCAGCATCGGACGAAGTCCCGAGAGATCTCATTCATCCGTGTAGCGCTTTGCCTTACGCCGCCGATCTCATGTCCTGACTCGCTCTCGTCACGATCGCGGGGTAAGGTGCCGGCCACCGATTACGAAGGGAATTCTCATGCAGCAAGACCGGCTCGAAGCGGATGAACTCCATCTCGGACATGAAGCCGCTAGGGAGCGCGTTCGCATGTGGACCCAGCGTGCCACCGCTGCCGAACAGGAAGGACGGGCAGCGGATGCCGCTCGCTGCAAAGACAAGGCGCGCGACTGGACATCCAAAGTGTTGCATATCGAGCGCCGGCAACGCTCCCGCTGACATCACCGATCCAATCAAGCTCCTCTCAGGCCGAGCGCGGCGGTCCCGGGATGAAGGCATTGGTCTGCTTCACGTACTGCGCGTACGCTGGTCGCCGCGTGCCGATGTCGCGCTCCAGCAGCGCCACGCCGGATACTTTCAGCAGCAGCACCGTCATCAATAGTGGACTCACGATGGTCCACCATCCGCCCGCTGCAAGGGCGAGCAACCACAGACCCCACC
Organism: Povalibacter uvarum; assembly: GCF_014202975.1. GTDB lineage: Bacteria > Pseudomonadota > Gammaproteobacteria > Steroidobacterales > Steroidobacteraceae > Steroidobacter > Steroidobacter uvarum. The sequence goes on along the minus strand of NZ_JACHHZ010000003.1, from coordinate 468,142 downwards.
AGGCGCACGTCTCACCGAAGTAGTTCGGGTGACGCGAGTAGCGCCACAATCCCCGATCCATCACTTGCCCTTCGCTCTCTCGCCGCGCTTTGAATCGAGCCATCTGCCAATCGGCAATCGCCTCGAAAAGAATACCGAAGACCGCCAGCGCTGCTCCCAGCCAATCCAGAGCCGAGAGTTCCGCGGGCTCGGCACCGACCGCCATCATCGGCCACGCGACGATCCACGCGAGCACACCCTGCAACAGGAACACGATGAAGAGGCTCTTCAAGCCGAAATGCGGCTGATTGCGCGCACGGATTTTCTGGTAGCGACGATCTTCTGGCTCGCCCCAGTTGCGCGCAGTGATATAGACGCACAGGCGCAATGCCCATACCGATAGCAGAGCCAGCATCAACCAGCCACGTTGGCCCGGGTCATCGGCCGCATGGAAGTAGACAGCTCCGGCCGTCCAGATCAGCACGGACCAGACGCTGTCCACAATACTTGCGTCACGCTTCACGAGGCTGACGAGCCACGTCACGACTGCGATAGCGGCAATTCCTGCAAGCGCTGTGGTCGAGGCGGCGCCGTCGAACGCGAGTGTCATGTCGTCTCCCCTTCGACTGAAGTGCGCTTCGTCGGGCAACCGACGAAGCGCGTTCTCCATGAATCAGCTGGCATCAGTGCGATCGCCGCGGCCGAGCCTGATCGGGACGGCTGTAGTCGCAGACACCTTCGGGGAAGATCTTCTTCAGGCTCTCGATCTGCTCAGCAGTGGGCGAAGCCGGCACGTAGGTGCCGTCGGCCACCGCCCGATCGACCGACTTGCGTGCGCACTTGTAGATACCGCCTTCGATCGGTGCTCCCGCCACGATGCGCGAGGTCGAGTAGATCGGGAAGCGTTGCGTGCACGGACCCACCGGCTTGTCGTCGAGAATACCGTTCCAGGCGTCGCGTCCCGCATAGATCAACTGTCCGCTCACATCGAAGCAGCTGTCGACAGCACGCGCCGGACGGTTGCCGCGAATTCCCTTGTGCGGGTTTCGCTGAATGTTGCGGACCCACTCATCCATCACGGCGATGGCGTCCATCGACTGGCTTGCCTTCGGCACGCCCGGCATCGTATCGGTGAACCAGATCACGAGCATGTCGGAGTTGCCCATCTTCTCGATCACACGTTTGCGCACGGCGAAGCTCTGATGCACGTTGTGCATGTCGAGCTCACGCTCCATGTACTGCCGATGGTCGATGGTCGGCCGTTCGAGCTCGCCGCTGAACACCATTCCGGACGTGTATGCGGCGCGCATCGCACTGAAGTCGCCACTGGTACGCGGCGCAGGTTCTGTTGGGCTCGGGCTCACGTTCATGTTGCGGCGGCTCCACGGATCGAAGTAGCCGGGAACACTCAGTGCCTTGGCGATCTCGGCATTCGATGTCCCGAAGAACGGGAAGCCTTCCTGCACCATCTCGCTCGGCTGCTTCCAGCCGCCAATGTTCCAGTTCAGGTGCAGGAATTCCTCGAACGTGATGTTGCCGTCATGCAGCGCCTGCAGGCCATACTGCACGCCGACGTTGTCCCACGTCGGGCGCGCCGCACCCGTCGAGTCGACACCATAGATGTTTCGCAGATCGTCCCAGTGCGTCCAGCGAATGGCAGCGATCGCCGATTGCGGTTCGTAGTTCTGCTGGTTCGCTGCCTGGCCGTACCACGGATTCATTGCAAGCGGCGACAGTCCGCGCCATGCGGGTATGCACTCCGTAGACCCGACTGCGGTTCCATAACCGAGTGCGGTCTTGAGCGGCGCCAGAGGATCGTTGACCTTGTCGAATCCTTCCTCCGCGTTGAAACCCACGAGCCAGCTGCGATTCTTGGTCACGCGCCATTTCGCATTGTTGCGATCAGTCGCGTCCATGTAGTACTCGAGCAGTTCGCAATCGCCGACGTGGATCGTCTGCGTAACCATGTCGGGATACGACTGCACCGGCAGCAGCGCGTCGAGGATGCCCGGCTGATTCTGGCCGAGGATGTACTGCTGAATTGCGCCGCCTGAACCGCCGAGACCCACGGTGTAGGACGGAACGCCATAGCGTTCGATGAAGCGCTCCTTCGTCATCATCGCCGTCTCGCCCGCTACCTGCAGGTTGTAGTGCGTACCGGTGTTGTTGCCGCTCGAATGAACGATCGCGTAGCCGAGGCGCAGAATGTCGGGGTTGAGCGAACCGCTGTGCACCGTGCCCTGCGAGTGACCGATCGCGACGCCGCCCTGGAACCAGTAGAGCAGCTTGCGATTCCAGCGGCTGAGATCGGGTTTCGCCGGATTCTCACCCGCGGGTGCGAGCATCGCGAAGCTGTAGAGGAAGCGATTGATCGATCCCACTTCGCGCCGGACGATGAAGTCGACGACGCTGCCGTCGGCCAACGTCACGTTCGACATATCGGCGGGACGCGTGCCGTTCGTCGGCAACGCAGCCCATGCATTGCCGGTGGTGCGATAGAGATAGGTGACGAAGGTCTCGATCGAACAATCCTGGCTGTAACCGACGATGTTGCCAGCTGTATCGAAGACCCGCGTACCCGGAGGTGTCGCGCTCTCAACGATCGGCTGACGACCGACCGCGCTTTGCGTCGTCGTGCACACAAACGGGTGCTGCTGCGGACCCGAGAACATCGGGCCGGTGATCGGATAGTTGGTCAGCTTGATCGCATCACGCTCCCAGCGGCCCTTCGCGTACACCTCGAGCCAGTTTTCGCCGTCTCGCAATCCGCTGACGATGCCTTCCAGACGATGGCCGCTCGAATGCAGCACCGGCTTGATCTGCTGGCCGTTGAGATAGAGCTGAATCTTGTTGTGCAGGCCGGGCGCCGCGGTCACCTGGATCCGCGCATCGCCGCCGGACACATAACGCGCCGGGCTCGAGAGGACCCGCAGCTCGACGTCTTTGCCCCGATCATGCCCCTTGCCGCGATCGTCCCGGTCGTGATGACCATGATTCGATCCGCCCCCGTTCGATCCTGCATGGGAATCGCCGACGCCGGTCACGGCCAGCGCAACAATTGCGACCCCCGATGCCAGCCACGCGCGCAGTGATTGATGCGGATTGCTACAGGCGCGGGCGGTCCGCGCTCGATTCTTCTTCATCTTCCGGCCCCCTTCTGGTGTGTCCTGCAGCCATGGACTGCAGGCGTGCGAAGATCACGTGCGCTCTGCACCCATGAGCATGAGCCGGCGCACTTGCACCTATCCATACTCCGCCGTCGGCGACTTTGCAATCGCGCACGACCACAACGCTTTGTATACGAGCCCGCGGTCCGCGCAGTCAGGTGCCAGTCAGATTGCTCTGGCATGCTCTCACCCGAGGATGTGGAACCCGGAGGACTCAAGTGCCGTATCGCCCAGCGCAGAAAGTGATCCCATTCGCCGGATTGGTCATGCTCCTTGCGAGCACCGCATCTTTCGCCGAAATCTCCCTGTTCCAGGACAACAACTTTCAGGGCAAGGAGTTCAGGACTCGCGACGAGGTGCAGAACCTGAAGGGCGTCGGTCTCAACGACCAGGCCTCGTCGGTCATCATCGATCGCGGCCGCTGGCTCGTCTGCACCGATGCCGACTTTGGCGGCCGCTGCATCACGCTGGATGCCGGTCGCTACGGGTCGCTCGGCGCCATGGGACTGAACGATCAGATCTCCTCGATCCGTCCCGACAGCGGGCGCGATAACGGCCGCGATGCGGTGCTCCTGTTTCAGGACGATGGATTCAAAGGTGAATCGCTGCCGATCAGCATCAACGAGTCGGATCTCAAAAGCCGCGGATTCAATGACCGCGCATCGTCCGTCGTCATCAGCTATGGCCGGTGGGAAATCTGTTCCGATTCCGACTTTCGCGGTCGCTGCGAAACGCTCGACCCCGGTCGCTACTCATCCCTGCGCGCGATCGGACTCAACGACGCGGTGTCTTCGGTGCGGCGCGTCGGGCGCGACTCCGGAGGCTGGAGCGGCTCAAATCCGGGTAGCGGCCAGCCGCGGGTCGTCATGGGTCGCAACGGCGTGGGCGAAGTGATCTTCAGCGAGAATCGCTGCGTCGTGTACTACAAGGATGGACGACGCACGAGCAACGCGTCGAGCTGCAGCGGCTCACAGATCGATCGTGCCGACAATGCAATGGAACGCTATCGTCGCGAACGTGGGCTATAGCGTCGCGAGCCATCACCATTGTCGCGCCGGCCTTCGCGAAAGATCACGAAGTCATTGCTCGCGTATCGCTAGAATGCGTGCCTATCGCTCAGGAGGCTCGCATGCGCATCTGCCGCTTCGATCGGAACCGCATCGGCCTCGTCGTAGGCGGACAGATTCGCGACGTCACGGCAGTCCTTTCGCAGCTGCCCGCGCAGCGGTATCCATTCCCGACTCATGACGTATTCATCGATGCTCTCCCGGGTCTGAAGGAAGCCCTCGAGCGCGAAGCCGCAAGCGCCAGCCCGATCGACCTTGATTCCGTAGCGCTGCTCTCGCCCATCGCGAATCCAGGGAAGCTGGTTGCCGCGCCCGTCAACTACGCTTCACATATCGCCGAAGCGACCGCGGACGCCGCTACATTTCCGAAAGAACAGCTTCGCCGCATCCAGGAAACCGGGCTCTTTCTCAAAGCCAGCAGCTCGATGTGCGGTGCCTCCGAAGGCATTCGCCTGGCACTGCCCGACCGTCGCACGGACCATGAAATCGAGCTCGCGGTCGTGATCGGCAAGACCGCATCGAAAGTCGCGTCGAGCGATGCCATGAGTCACGTCGCCGGCTATTGCATCGGACTGGACATCACCTTGCGTGGCACCGAAGAGCGCAGCATTCGCAAGTCGTGCGATACCTATTCAGTGCTTGGTCCGTGGCTCACTACCCCGGACGAGATCGCCGATGTCGGCCAGCTCGACCTGGATCTGTCAGTCAACGGCGAACCCCGACAGCGCGCCAACACGCGTGATCTCGTGCTGAGCGTGCCGCAACTCATCGTGTTCGCTTCGTCGTTCTACACACTGCATCCGGGCGATGTGATCTTCACGGGAACGCCTTCGGGAGTCGGCCTGATTCGTTCCGGCGATACCGTGAACGCGACGATCACCGGCCTCGGCCAACTCGTCGTCAAGGTCTCGTAGCCGCTAGTCGCTCCAGATCATCAACGCATCGAGTGCCTGAACACCCTTCGATGTGCATCGCAAGGGGTTGATGTCCAGCTCCCGCAGATCGGCAGCGGCTTCCATGAGATCCGCGACCGCAACGACGGCGTCGATGATTGCGTCGCGGTCGACTGCCGGCGCGCCCCTCCACCCATCCAGCAACGCCGAGCCGCGCAGTTCGCGCAGCATTTCTTCGACGTCGACACGGTCGAGCGGCGCAAGACGAATGCTCACGTCCTTGAGCGCCTCGGCCTCGGTACCTCCGAGGCCGAGCAGCACTGTCGCGCCGAAACTCGGATCGCGTCGAGCGCCCAGAATCAAATCGATGCCGCTCGATGCCATCTCCTCGATCAGGTAGCCGCGGTCGCTGATATCGCCCGGGATCGCATCGATCTTTTGCAGTGCCGCGCTCAACTGATCGGCTGTGCGAACGCCGAGATGCACGCCGCCGACTTCGGTCTTGTGCGCAATCCGCGGGTCCAGGACTTTTACGACGACCGGCTTGTCGAGCTGATCGAAGGCGGTTACCGCTTCTTCTTCGTTCCTGCACGAGCGTGAGCGGGGTGAACGGATGCCGAACTCTGCCAGCAACGCCTTGGCTGACGCTTCGTCCAGCGCCCGGGCAATCACCCGACCGGCAGCCGCAACGGTTCTCGTCGTGATGAGCCGTCGATACTGCGCCTTCGCATCGTCGACAAGTGCTCGCACGGCCACGGCGCCGCGCTCCGGCGATTCCAATGCGGGAATGTCACGCGACTGCAGCTTGTTCTGCGTGACGTCGACTGACCCCTCCAGGCCCAGCGTCGCGAACACCAGCGGTTGCTTGATGTCCTTACGCGCGCGCTCGAAAACAGCCACTGCGTCGATCGCAGCGGGCTCGTCGAGCGCAAACGTGATGATTGCATCGATGGCTGGGTCCCGCGAGGCCGCGACCATCACGTCCGCGAACAGCGGCGACGGCCGGCCCGTATCGATGGGATTCTGCAAATACGTCAGGGGCGGCAGATGCTTCGATATTTCGGCAACCGTCGCTGGCGCGAGTGTCGGCACATTCACGGCGGCGCTGCGCAACGCGTCGAGAATGATGAGCCCGGGACCTGCCTGCCCCGTCACGATACCGACACCGGGATTCGCTTTCGGCGCGATTCGTCCGCCCAGAAAGCCGACCGCTGCGTCGACCAAGGACTGCGTCGCGTCGACGACAATCGCCCCGGCCTGGCGCAGCGCGGCCACTGTCACAGCATGCTGCCCCATGAGATTGCCCGTGTGCGACTGAGCAAAATCCGCAACTTGGGCGCGACCGACGGGCAACACGATGACGGGCTTCAGCGTCGTCGCGTGCGACAACACGTCATAGAGCCTGCGACCTTCCGCAACTCCTTCCAGGTGCAGACCGATCATCTTCGTCTGCGGGTCGTGCGCGAGATACTCGATGACATCGGCCGCATCGACGTCCACTGCATTCCCAAGACCGACAGCCAGCCTGATGCCCAGCCGCTGACGATGCGCGAGCAGTGCCAATGTGAGATTCACACCGCCGCTCTGCGCGACGATACTTAGCGGACCAGCCGCGAACTGCTGAACAGTCGGCAGGAAACACGCGTGACAACCCGTGCCCGGTCGCGTGTAACCACTTGTGTTCGGCCCGAGAAGTCGCAGGCTGCTGCCCTTGCAGACGCGTTCGATCTGGGCTTGCAGTGCTGCGCCATCTGGGCCTGACTCCGCAAAGCCGCCACCCACGATCACCGCACCGCCGACACCGATCCGCGCAGCCTCTGTCAATGCATCAACGCATGCGTTTGCCGGCACCCCGAGGAGCACGAGATCCGGAACGACAGGTAACGCACTGAGCTGCGGATACGACTGCCTTCCCGCGATCTGCGTCGCCTTGGGGTTGATGGGAAAGACCTGGCCATCGAAACCACGAAGAGCATCGACCAGCTGATAGCCGACCTTGGATTCGGATGCGGATGCGCCGACGACAGCGATCGAGCGCGGCCGGAACAGCCGATCGAGGCCAGCGATATTTTGAGCACTCACATGAATGTTCCGTTCGCGTTGCTCGCTACTTCGAGCTACGGTCGTCGACCGCGATCACCGCTGCCATTGACGAGTCGCCCGCTGCGCAGCCCTGGAACAGACCGACGCCGCCTCCTTGCAGCGCGAGTTCCTCGATCAGTTCGATGATTGCGCGAAGACCAGTGGCTGCGTGCGGATGACCCCATACGAGCGAGCAGCCGTAGTTGTTCATCTTCTCAAGGGGGAAGCCCATCTCGCGCGCGAACACGATGTCGTTCACTGCGAACGGGTTGTGCGATTTGACAGCCTTGATATCGCGGATCGAGACGCCCGCGTTCTCGAGAGCGCGCTTCGTCGCGGGCACGGGCGCTTCGGGCATGTGCGCGAGATCGGCACGAGCCTGGCCGAACCCGAGAATACGAACGCGGATCGACGGATCACGGCTGAGCTGCCGCGCCTTCTCCGGCGTCGTTATCACCATGCCGCAGTTGCCGTCGGCGGGATGTGTCTGACTGCCGAACGTCACGGTGCCACCCGGCAAGACCGGCTTCAGCCGCGCCAGGCCCTCGACGCTCGTCGGAAACACGCCCTCATCCGCAGTGAGTACGCCGGCCTCGCCTTTGAAGTTGTACTTCGGCACGGAGAACGGCAGCGTCATGTAGCGCCGCTGGAAGGCCTGATCGTCCTTCAGTGCCTGCTGATACTGCTCGTAGCGCCGCAGGACGACATCGTGCTGCTCCTGCGTCGAGACGCCGTACTTCTTCGCGACATTCTCGGCCGTCTGCAGCATCGAATGCCCGCCGTTGACGTCGTGCGAGAAATTGTAAGTCACCTGGTCTTCCGACTGCCCCATTCCACCGAATCCCGCCGGCGCCGGATAGTAAATATGCGCACCGTTCGATGTCCGATCCGCGCCCAGCACCAGCGCAGTAGTCGCCATTCCCAACTGAATCTCGGCGGCGGCAGTCAGCACGATGCGCGGACCGGTCGAACAAACCTGCGACAACTGCGGCCCGGCCACGTGAGTCATACCGATTTCATATAGGGGCCATATCGCGCCCTGGAACGACTGGTATTGCACCTGCGTGATACCGAGCACGCCGAAATCGAACTGTGCGGTTTCGATCTGTCGCTTCGCCAGCTCCGACTTGGCTACGTGCGCGGCGAGCCGCACGCTGTGCAGGTGCTGCAATGCGCCCTGCCATTTCGCGAACGGCGTCGACCAGTAAGCCCCGTATGGAATCTCGACATCGGCGAAACGAGTCATGGATGCGGTCCTGGCGAAAAACACCTTTATGACCATTTAGTCATTATTGTACGATGTAGTCAATTCGACAGAACTGGAGCAGTCATACCGTGGCGCAGCCCAAGGCCGGTCCCTCCCGCCGCCTCACCGATCGCCGCCGCGCGCGCACTCGCGAAGCACTGCTGAGTGCCGGCAGAGCGCTGTTCGCGGCACGCGACGTCGATGGCGTGAGCGTCGACGAGATCGTCGAAGCCGCGGAGGTTGCGAAAGGCAGCTTCTACAACCACTTCACGGACAAAGATGTGTTCGCGCGCGAGATCGCAGCTGCAGTTCGCCGACAAGTCGAACAGGCCGTCAACGATGCAAACAAGGACATCGACGATCCCGCTGAACACCTGGCGCGCGCCCTGTGTGTATTCGCGCACTTTGCAATCGAGCATCCCGACAGCGCGCGCGTACTGTGGCGACTGAACTCAGGCGCAACGATGGTCGATGCTCCGATCAACCGCGGCCTGCGCGATGTCGTGCATAACGGCATCCGCAGCCAACGCTTTCGTCATGTCGATCTGGAGAGCGGTGTCCTGCTCGTGATGGGCGTCATCGTCATCGTGCTGCGCCACGTTCTCGAAGAACGTCTCGTTACGCCGCCGCACGCCGTCGCCGCCAACATGGCCGCCGGATTGCTTCGCGCCATGGGTATTGCCAATGCCCAGGCAGCGCGACTCAGTGCCGCAGCCGCTAATGATCTGCTCCAGTCGGCGTAACCGTTTAACGAAGAGGATTTCGCTTTGAGCACCCGCACCGTTTCGCTGCGACAGGATGGCGACATCGCTGTCGTCACTGTCAACAATCCCCCCGTCAATACGATCACCGCCGCCGTGCGCGCCGACCTGCGGCAGGCGCTGGAGCAGATTCGCGCAATATCCGGGATCAAGGCCGTACTTCTTCGCTGCGACGGTTCGACGTTCTTCTCGGGCGCTGATATCGGGGAATTCTCCGGACCGCCACGGGAAGAGGAGTACAGGGAGCTGTTCAACGGCTGGGAGAACCTGCCGATTCCCGTCGTCGTTGCGATGCATGGCACGGTGATGGGCGGCGGTCTCGAGATCGCTCTCGCCGGCCACTATCGTGTCGCCGCACCCGGAACGCGCTTCGGTATGCCCGAAGTGACGCTCGGCATCATTCCGGGCGCCGGCGGCACACAGCGCATGCCGAGATTGATCGGCGTGGAGAAGGCGCTCGATTTCATTCTCTCTGCCCGTCCAGTTGATACGTCGCAGGCGCAAACCATAGGCTTTCTCGATGCCGTCATCGACGGCGACCTGCAGGCTGGCGCGATAGAGTACACGCGGGATCTGCTGGCGGCCGGACGCGGCCCTCGACGGACCGGCGAAATGGCAGTCGACGCAGCCACCGCAACGGCCGAGATCATCGCTCGCATGAAAGATGAAGCGAGGAAGAAGTATCCGAATCGGAACGCCGGCCTCGTTGCAGTCGAAGCGGTCAGCGCCTCCGCGCAGCTGTCGCTGAAGGATGGGCTGGAGCTCGAGACCCGGCTCGTGAACGGTTGCAAGCAGACCGATGAGTCGCGCGGCGCGGTGTATGCCTTCTTCGCGGAACGCGAGACTCGCCGGATTCCAGGGCTTGCCGACGCGTCCTCGCGCCCGATCAAGTCCGCGGCCGTCATCGGCGCGGGAACGATGGGCAGCGGCATCGCCATCTGCTTCGCGAATGCCGGTATCCCGGTCACGCTGCTGGATTCGACGCAGGAGGCGCTCGATCGCGGTCTCAAGGGACTCGACAAGACGTACGCTGGCCTCGTGCAGCGTGGCCGACTGACGGTGGAAGAGAAAGCACAACGCCTGGGCCTGATCCGCGGATCGCTCGCCTACGAAGACCTTCGCGATGCCGACGTGATCATCGAAGCCGTCTTCGAGAACATGGATCTCAAGAGGAAGATCTTCTCCACTCTCGACAAGCTCGCGAAACCGGGCGCGGTGCTGGCCACCAACACGTCAACGCTCGACATCGACGTGATCGCCGCCGCTACATCACGCCCTGAGGACGTGATCGGCATGCATTTCTTTTCGCCCGCGAATGTGATGCCGCTGCTCGAAGTGGTGCGCACGGCAAAGACGTCGCCGGGCACGATCCGGACTGTCATGGATCTGTCGAAGCCGCTTCGCAAGACTCCGGTGCTCGCGAAGGTCTGCTACGGCTTCATCGGAAATCGCATGATGGAAGGCTATGCACGTGAAGCTGAACGCATCGTGCTGGAAGGCGCAACCCCGCGCCAGGTCGACACCGCGCTCGAGGAATGGGGCATGGCCATGGGCATCCTCAGCGTATTCGACATGGCGGGCATCGACGTTGGCGTGAACGTTCACACGGCGAATGCGAGCCAGTATCCACCGGACCCGACGTACTACCAGGCTGACTTTGCCCTCCACGAGGCCGGACGCCTCGGCCAGAAGACCGGCAAAGGCTACTATCGCTACGAGGCGGGCAATCGCACGAGGTTCGACGATCCCGACGCGATCGCAATCCTGCGCGCGCGCGCCGCGAAGCTCGGCATCGAACAGCGGCAGCATACGAGCCAGGAAATCGTCGAACGCTGTCTCTATCCCTTGCTGAATGAAGGTATCCGGATTCTCGAAGAAGGAGTCGCCCTGCGTGCATCCGATGTCGATGTGGTCTGGATCGCCGGCTACGGGTTTCCGCGCTATCGCGGTGGCCCCCTCCTCTACGCGGACACGATCACCCTCGAGCGGCTGCGCGACGGAATACTGAAGTATCAGAAGCAGTTTGGCCCGATGCACTGGCAGCCGGCCGCGCTGCTCGACCAGCTCGTGCGCGAAGGCAAGACCATCGCGCAATGGCAGGCCGAACGCACATGAGCGCGAGCCCATGGACACCCGATCCGTTCGATGCCGATGTCGAGCATCGCGCGGATGGTTCCATGCTGCTGCGGCCTCGCGAACCGATCGATGCGTCTCCCGCGCGCTCCATGGATATGCTCGGGCACTGGGCAAAGACGGCGCCAGACCGCATCCTCATCGCTCGTCGTTTCAATGACGGCGATTGGCAAGCGCTGACTTACCGGGAAATGCTCGGTCGGGTTCAGCGAGTCGCCGCGGGACTCCTCGGACGTGGTCTATCCGCGGAACGCCCGATCGCAATCCTCTCTGGAAACAGCATCGAGCATCTCGTTCTCGCATTTGCAGCAGCGTGGGCCGGCATTCCCTGTTGCGCCGTCTCACCCTCCTATTCGCTGTCTTCGGGCGAACTTGCCAAGTTGCGCTACGTCTTCGGGCTGCTCACACCGGGCCTTGTCGCCGCATTCGACAGTGCGACTTTCGCCCGCGCGGTAACGCAGGTGGCGCCTTCCGACGTATTGTTGCTTGCCGATACGGACAAGATCGGCGACCGCGACGCGCTGACGCTCGAGGCACTCGAAACAATGCCCGGCAAGGAACTCGCAGACGCGCATTCCAGGACAGGCCCTGACAGCGTCGTGAAATTCCTGCTGACCTCGGGATCGACCGGCGAGCCGAAGGCCGTGATCATCACCGAGCGCATGCTCTGCAGCAACGCGGTGATGGTGCGCCAGGCGCTCCCCTTTCTCGCGAACGACCCACCGGTCATCGTCGATTGGCTGCCGTGGAACCATACGTTCGGCGGCAGCCACAATGTTGGCCTCGTGCTGTTGAACGGCGGCTCGTTCTACATCGACGACGGCAAGCCGACGCCGGGCGGATTCGCGACGACGATTCGAAATCTGCGCGAGGTATCGCCGACTGTCTACTTCAACGTGCCGAAGGGCTTCGACGCGCTTGCCGTACAGCTCAAGGAGGACGCGTCGCTGCGGAAAAAATTCTTCCGCCGCCTGCAGGCTTACTTCTTCGCTGGCGCATCGCTGTCCCAGCACACGCTCGACACGCTCGATGAGATCTCGATCGCTGAACGCGGCTTCAGGATCCCGATGCTGTCCGGACTCGGCGCAACGGAAACCGGTCCGTCCGTCACCTTCACGACGCCCGCCATGTCGCGCGCGGGCGTGATCGGGCTGCCCGCAAGAGGCAATCTCGTGAAACTCACGCCGATCGACGGCAAGCTCGAGATTCGTGTGAAGAGCCCGAGCGTGACGCGGGGATACTGGCGCCGCCCTGATCTGACCGCTGCCGCGTTTGACGAGGAAGGCTTCTATAGGCTCGGCGACGCCGTGAGACCGATCGATCCGACAGACCCGCGCAAGGGACTTCTCTTCGATGGCCGCATTGCCGAGGACTTCAAACTCGCCAGCGGCACGTGGGTGAGTGTCGGACCGCTACGAGCAACGTTGATCGCGGCGCTCTCGCCGCTGGTCCAGGATGTGGGCATCGCCGGGCTCGACCGCGAGTTCCTCACTGCGTTGCTGATTCCCGACCTGGCGGCTTGCTCGCGCGAGCTCTCGCTGTCGCACTCGCCCGGGTACGACTGGCTTGCGGCTCACACACCGCTGCTCAACCTGCTCCAGCAGCGTCTCGAAGCCCATGCGACGCGCTTTCCCGCCAGCTCCATGAACATCCGGCGCGCCGTGCTGCTCGCCTCCGCTCCATCGCTGGATGGCGGCGAGATCACTGACAAGGGTTCGATCAACCAGAAGGCACTGCTGCGCCATCGCTCGGCTTCGGTCGAGCTCATGTATCACGCCGATCCGCCGGCAACAGTCATTCGAATCCGGCAACGATAGAATCCGCTGAAGCCACCATAACGAGTTGCGTACACTGATGCGCAACGACACGGGGGGAATGCATGAGCGAGTCAACCGCGACGGCACGTCCGAACGCCGCACTTACCATCGGCCTTTGCTTCGCTGTCGCCGTCCTCGAAGGGTTCGACATCCAGGCGATGGGCGTCGCCGCACCGAAGCTCGCACCGTACTTCGGATTGACGAAGGCGCAGCTGGGATGGGCGCTGGGAATCAGCAACTTCGGTCTCGTCATCGGCGCGAGCTTTGGCGGCTGGCTGGCGGATCGTATGGGGCGAAAGCCTGTCTTCATCTGCTCCGTGCTCATCTTCAGCGTATTCACGCTGCTGACTGCGGCTGCCTGGAGCTTTCCCACACTGCTCGGCGCACGGCTGGCCGCGGGTCTCGGCTTCGGCGCCGCGCTCCCCAACATGATGGCGGTCGCGGCGGAGATCAGCTCACCTGACAAACGCGCATCGACAGCGGCATCCATGTTCTGCGGCATGCCGTTGGGCGGAGGCTTGTCGGCGTTGCTCACGCAGGTGCTGGCGCCGGATTTCGACTGGCGCATCATCTTCGTCATCGGAGGCGTGCTGCCATTGATCGTCGCCGCTGCACTGCATTTCCTCATGCAGGAGACGCTTAGGCACAGCGAACGCACAGCCGACAACCGCGTGCCGATCCTGCACGCCCTCTTCGGCGATGGACGAGCCCTTCCTTCTCTGCTCCTGTGGCTGGCGTTCCTGCCGACGCTCCTGATCCTCTACCTGTTCCTGGGCTGGCTCACGACACTCGTGATCGGAGCCGGCCTCGATCCCGCTGTTGCTCCGCAGGCAGCGCTCGCGTTCAATTTCGCCAGTGTGGTGGGCGCGCTGCTGATCGCGAGACTCGTGGATCAGTTTGGTCCACGGTGGCCGTTAGCGGGCTCCTATGCCTTGCTCATCGTGGTTCTGATTGCGATGAGCAGCGCTCATTCCCTTGGCCCGCTGCTCGCACTCAGCGGCGCCGCGGGCTTTCTGCTTCTCGGCGCCAACTACGCGCTCTATGGAGTCGCAGCTCAGTACTACCCGACGATCATGCGGGGCACAGGCTCTGGAGCGAGCATCGCTGTCGGACGCGTGGGATCGATCGCGGGCCCGCTGCTGGCGGGCTTCCTTCTTGGCGGAGGAGCAACAGCTGCGAACGTCGTGCAATACATGGCACCCGTCGCAGCCGTCGCCTGCGTAGCCGTCTTCTTTCTCAGCTTCTTCCGTCGGACCGCGTGACGCCGGGATTCCCGGTCAGAATCGTGCACTGACCGAGAATCCGATCACGCGACCCAGCGGATTGACCAACGTCGGATCGAAACCGCCGCCGCCGTTCGGACTCTGCGCCACATCGACGAACGGCGGCTCCTCGTCGAGCGCATTCGTCACATCCAGCGCGACGGTGAGATCCTCGAGCCACGTTCCACCGAACATGTCCGCGAAGCTGTAGCCCACGTACAGGTCGAGAGACGTGAAGCTGTCCACATTGCGCTTCACCGGCGAGAGATTGTTGGTGTACGCGCCGATATGGCTGACCGTGATCTGCGAATTCAGTCCCCCGATGTGCCAGTTCAGACTGCCGCGAGCCTTGAATCGCAGCGGATTGTAGATGACGTCCAGCAGGTCCTGAGGCTGAGCGCTCGGCGCAATCGCGTACTCGTACTTCGTCAGATAGCTGCCGTTCACTGCCGCGTTGAAGTCGCCGATGGAGTCCGTCTGCCATGCATACGACAGCTGGGCATCGAAGCCCTGCATCGTCGACGATCCGAGATTGAATGAGCGACCGTCGACGAAGAGCGTGACGACAGGCGGCAGCACACCGGTGACGCCGAGCGTCGTCGCGAGATTGGCGATGAACGCCGGGTCCGGATTGCGCACGATGATCCCCGTGCCGGCGAAGTCCGCCTCACGGTTGAGGATCGTCAGGTCCGAGAGGAACTGCACGACCTGGCCGTCATAGTCGATGTCGAAGTAAGTCAGCGCGCCCTTGAAGCCAGGAAAAAAGTCCGGTTCGTACTCGACGCCGAAGGTCGTTGCCGCGGACGTTTCCGGCTGCAGATTCGTATTGCCGCCGGACAGCGTCGCGCCGATTCGCAGGGCCCCGCCGAGCGTCGGGTCCGCATAGTTCTGCACGAACAGTCGATTCGTATTGCCGTAGATCTGAGCGATGCCGGGCGCACGGAACGACTCGCCGTAACTTGCGCGGAACGTCAGGGAATCGATCGGCTTCCAATCGAGGCCATACTTCGGATTGGTCGTGTCGCCCACATCGCTGTAGTCGTCGTAGCGACCAGCGACATTGAGCGTGAGAGAACGGATTCCGGTCACTGCGTTGCCCGAGCCGACGATGGGCAACAGGACTTCGAGGTAACCCGAATCGACATCCCGCTCGAAGTGACGGAAGACGCTGTTGACCCCGGTCGCGTAGTTGTAGCGCTGGCCTTCGTAGCCTGCGGCGACGCGCACGGCACCGCCGGGCAGATCGAAAATGCGCCCGCCGACAGCGGCCTCCATCACGTGCATGTTCGTCGTACCCTGCGCGAGCTGGAAGTTCGAGAAAATATCGTCAATAACCGCAGCGCTGTTCGCTCCCCCGAATGGATTCAACGCCGTCGACGCGTTGCTGCTCGCGAGCGCTGCTGCGAGCCGCGGTTGTGAAATCAGCGGATTGTTCGCTTCGTCTTCGTTGTGGCCGTAGGTGTAGTCGATGCTGAGCTGCCACTCGGCCGGCAACCCGATCGTCGTGCCGACTGTTGCCTGCGCGGACTCGGAGAAGCCCGTGTTCAGCCGCTTCGGAGAATCGTTGCGGAACGAGTACTGCACGGTCTCGCAGCGTGTGCCCGCGGGAACGCCCGCGCTCGCCGGGCACAGCCCGAGGGTCGCGCCGGGAGGCGCCACGAAGAACGCATTGGTGGTCGGGACGCTCAGTGTGCCGGTCTGGAATGCAACCAGGTTCTCGAATTCTCGCTTCGTGCCGAATGCGTTCGCATGCAGGCTCCAGTTCTCGGTGATGTCCTGATCGAACGTCAGCGAGAAGCCGTTGCGCTCCTGCTGCGGCAGCAGGTCCTGCGACGTGTTCGGGTCGCAAAGGTTGAAAGTTCCCGGGACGAGCGCTGCAGCGTTCCCCGCAGTCACACCGCCAGCAGGGATCGCGTAGCTCGCTGCTGTAGCCCCTGAGCCGACGACGATGTTTCCGGGCTGGCACAGACGCGATCGATAGTCGCGTCCCCCCTCATCGCGCAGATCCGCCCGGAAGAAGTCGCGATCCTCCCCATTCAGCGACGAGCGAAACTGGTGCTCCGCGGCGATCGTGACCTGGCCGCTGCTCCACGTATGCCCATAGATCATGCCGACCTGATTCTCATCGGCCTCGTCCGCAACACCATAGCGGCCACGGATCTCGAACCCCTCGAAGTTGCGCCGCAGGATCAGGTTCGCGACGCCTGCTACCGCATCCGATCCGTAGATTGCCGAAGCGCCATCGGCAACGATTTCCACACGCTCCAGAGCGAGCATCGGGATCGTGGAAGGATCGACCGCGAGACCGCTCGTGCCCTGCGGCACGCCACGGTGCCCGTCGATCAGAGTCAATGTCGCGAACGGCCCCAGGCCGCGCAGATTGATCGTCGACCCCAGGGTGATGTTGCTGTTGCCGCCGGACTGACCGCGCGAGTTCTCGGAAATGCCCAGGTTGAAAACCTGCGGCACTTCCTGGATGAGTTGCGTCGTATTGACGACGGCGGCAGTGTCGATCTCGGCCCGCCCGACGGCCACGACCGCGGATCCCACCGGGGCAGTGCCGCGAATGCGGCTGCCAGTGACCACGATCTCGGTCAACTCGCTCGCACCGGCTGCGGGTGTTGCGGCCTCCTGCGCATTCGCGCTCTGGCCTGCGAGCAGGACGCCGAGTAGTGTTGCCGAACAGGACCCCGCACCCGTACGAACGAATCGCGCGTGATTGCGCAAGCGATGCGACTTCATGAACCCATCCCCCTTTTCTTCGACCTGATCCGCGTGCAGCTGTGACCACCGCCGCTCTTTATCGATGGTCCGCGACCGCTGCGCTGCCACCTGAGCGGACTGTAGGGGAGACGCTGCAAGTGCGGGTAACAGAGTCTGTATCTGCCCGTAATAATAAGAACTGATGGCTGCGAACACCGGGAATTCTTGCAGTCGCGATACAAAATAGATGACGATGCGAACTATTCGTGAATAGAATCAATGAACCAGTGATGAAGCAACGGCGCCAGCCTTCACGGCGACGAAACAGAGCGCTGTCCGGCCCGCGCTATGCGACCCTCGCCGCGACCGCGATCGCCGCGTGTACGGCCTTTGCCGGGCTCCAGTCGCGCGCAGCGGACGCACCTGCCTACGACGATGAGCGCTGGGTCCGGCCGGGGGATGGGCGTCCATTCCCTGCAAGCGCGACGCATGCGAATGAGTTCGGTTCGATCTCCACGCTGAGCCTCGGTGGTCCGGTCGACACGCGGGGACACGCGTTCTTCACGCCGCTCGGCGTGAACGGACGTGCCTGCGTCAGTTGCCATCAGCCCGCGGATGGCATGAGCATCTCCGTCGAGACGATCCGGCGCCAATGGGAGACCACCCAGGGTAAGGATCCGCTGTTCTCCGCGATCGACGGTTCGAATTGCCCCCACCTGCCTCAGGGCGACAAGGCTTCGCACTCGCTCCTTCTGCAGCGTGGCCTGTTCCGGATTTTCCGTCCCTGGCCGCCGCAGGCAGCGGACGGAGCCGTCATCGAGCCGCAGTTCACGATCGAAGTCGTTCGCGACCCCACCGGATGCAACACGCATCCGCGCTACGGTCTAGCGAGCCCCTCGCCCACGATCTCCGTCTATCGGCGCCCTCGCCCCGTCGCCAATGTGAAATACCTGACAGCCGTCGGCTTTCCCTTCGAACCCAAGAACGGGCTTCCTCTGCCCGTCGATGCGGAGACGTCGCTGCCGATGAGCGGCAATCTCATGTCGGACGGCCGCAACGGCACGCTCAAGCTCCAGGCGCTCGAGGCAATGCGGACTCACCTGGAAGTGAGCGGCACGCCGTCGAGCGACCAGGTGCGCCAGATCCTGGATTTCGAGGCCACGATCTTCAGTGCACAGAGTCACGATCGATTCGGCGGAAGTCTCGCGGTCGCTGGCGCCCAGGGCGGGCCGGAATTTCTCGCGCAGTTCGAAGCCGGAGCGCTTCAGGGCGGCGTGCAACCGATCTGGAGTGAGTTCAGGGCCTGGCGCGATTTGCCAGCTGCTCCAGCTGAGGATCCAGCACAACGCGAGTTCCGGAAGTCAGTGGCACGCGGCGCCGAGAGCTTTGCCACCAGGACTTTTCTCATCTGGGATGCGGCCGGCATTACGTCGATGGGCTTCGGTAATCCCGTCCGCAACACCTGCGCGTTCTGTCACAACATGCAGCGCACCGGCCTCGACGTGGCCCCCGGCCAGGTCGACCTCGGCACGACGAATGAACCGTTCGCGAATCCCGCCCCTGACCTGCCGTTGTTCAAGCTGACGTGCAAAGACGGCCATCGGCCACATCCACATCTAGGCCGCATCGTCTACACGCAGGATCCGGGATTCGCGCTGACGACAGGCCGCTGCATGGACATCGGCAAGATCACGATCCAGCAGATGCGGGGACTCGCCGCGCGTGCGCCGTACTTCTCCAACGGCTCCGCCGCAACGCTGCGCGAGATCATCGACTTCTACGACCGTCGCTACAACATCGGCTACTCCGAGCAGGAGAAGCAGGATCTCGTGAACCTCATGAGTGTGCTGTGACTAACCGACCGTCATTCTCGCCACTGCGCATCGTCACGCTGCTGGTGCTCTGCAACGTCGCGATGGCGGATGAAAACAAGGCTGTGCAGCCGCAGGTCGAGCGGTTCATCGGTTGCCCCGTCTACCGCGACACCGACGCGGGAAGAAAGTCTGGCTGCTGGCTCGTGGACGATCCCTCGACCGGTACCCGCTACGACGTGACCGCAGGGCGTCTCAAGCCGATTCTCGGCCAGATGATCCTCGTCGAGGGCGCCGTATCACAGCAGGACCCGAAGCTCTGTGGCGGTGTGATTCTGGAGCCTGTCAGCGTGTCGGTATTGCCGCAGGCCTGCAAGCCGTATCTGATTCCCGCCGAAGGTCATCCCGGTCGGCGCTTCGCACTGCCCGCGAACGTGATGCAGCCCAGCTCCGTACCCCGCGTTCTCCCTCCGCCTCCCTACGAACCCCGCGAGTACACGATCCTCTTCGAGCTCAACAGCGATTTTCTCGTCTATCAGTACTCCGAGACGATCATCGAAAGCGCAGTGCTCTACACAAGGGCCAGCAAGCCGCGGCGAGTGCTGATTTCCGGCTATGCCGCTACGCATCCCATCGAGATCTCAGGCCAGTCGATCCGCGAAGACATCGCGATCGCCCGTGCACGCGCGGAAATGGTCGCCGAGGCGTTCCGGCGTCTCGGCGTTTCCACGAGTGCGCTCAAGCTCGAATGGAAAGGCGACGCGGGTACGGCGCACGCAGACGATGGCCTCACCGAAGCCGCTCGACGCCGGGTAGAGATCCGCATCGAGCCGTGAGCTATCGCTGTGCCGGCGCCGCTTTCAACAGCTCTGCCCTCTCCCATCTCGGCGCCAGTGACAGCAGGGCGATCGCCGCGATGAGCAGCACCATGCCGATCAGCTCCATCCGTGTCGGGAACGGCTGGCCGAACAGGTAAGCAAGCAGGAACGCCGCGATCGTTCCCGACAGGATGCTCGCGGCGCGCTCGAACGGCACGCAGAACGTGTTCTCGCGGGGATCGAGCAGAATCAGCGCCGCGAAGATCGCGATACCAAGAAACACGAACGACAGCAGCGCCAGGATCGGCAGCGCATCGCTGGTCCAGACATCCACGAATCCCCAGCGCAGCTCCGCTCCCTGATTCGCGAACGGTGTCATCGTGACCAGCGCCAGCCCCAGGATTGCCAGCGGCATTGCGACGATCTTCTCTTCGACGAAGTACCCTTTCAGCGCATTCTCGTCATCGTTCTTCGCCACCTTGGTCATGACCGCGAGGCGCATGAAATAGCCGATCGTATAGAGCACGACCGCGAGAATCGCGAGCGATGGCATGTACAGGCCGCCCCGCTCCCACAACGTCAGGCCCAGCGCGACACAGACCATCGCCAGCGCCACCCACGAATACCAGCGCACTCTGCGCCCCGCGATCAGATCCACCAGCGGCGCAATGATCAGCACATCACCCCGCATCACCAGCTGAATGAAAGGAATACTGACGCCTTCGAACGTCAGCGACAGCGGCACCGTAAAGAGCAGCAGGCTCGTGCCCACACCGGCAATGGCAGTCCACCGCGTTGGGAACGGAATCCGCAGACCACCAACCGTCACGTAGTGCGCCGATTTCCACCATCCTGACAACCAAACGAAGGCCGCGAGCATCACCGTGCTGATGATGAGCGTAGCCGGCAACGTCTCCAGGCCGCTCAACGGCCTTCCGAGCCCGGCGTTCGGTGTGGTCGACAACGCCCTGGTGATCATCATGTACGGCACGTAGGTTGCCAGGTACAGCAGGGTCGTGATCTCGATCGGCATGCGCGTCAGACGCATGTTCCCCCCCTCGACGCCGCGCGGTTATCAGTGCGAATGGTTCGCTTTGTAAACTATTTCGCGGAGCGTGACCAGCGGCCGCACGTCACTCCCGCGAAAGCGGGAGTCCATCTTCATCGGAAGAGACTTGGATTCCCGCTTTCGCGGGAATGACGACGGGGGCGGGCGATTACTCCCCGCGAAGCTCCGCTCCGATCTCGCGCAGGATGTCGTAGACGAAGCGCGCAGCGGGTGTCAGGGTCGGACTGCGGCGGTGACAGAGGAACATCGGCCGCATCGGCGGCGCATCGCCGAGCTTGCGCGCTTTGAGGGTTCCGGCGGCCAGGTCCTCGGCAATCACACCCGCCACCATCGCACCGACCCCCAATCCGCGACGGACGGTTTCCATCACGTTCTGCAGTGAATCGAGCTCCACCGCGACGCGCGGCGCGAGGCTCGCGGCTGCAAAGACCGCATCGACGATGGTGCGAATGGAATTCGGCTGCCGCGGGACGACCCACGGCAGCGCCGCCAGGTCGGCAAGCGACGCGTCATCTGGAATCACCCACGCTGCCGGATACATCAGGATCAGCTGCTCGCACAGGATTTCCTCACCGACGATCGCCTCCCCATCAGGGCGTGTCGGCGAGATCGACAGTTCGATGCGACCCTTGACGAGCAGGTCGTTCAGCATGGCGCTGCCTTCTTCACGGATCTGCAGATGCATCTCCGGGTGCTGCGTACATACCTTCTCGATCAGCGGCAGTGCAAAACGCGGCACCATCGTCGGCGACATCCCGAGACTGACCGCCCCGGACAGAGGCTGAACTTCTCGGTGCACCGCATCGCGAAGCTCGTCGAACTGCCGCAGGATCGTCTGTGCCCGTGCGTAAAGAATGCTCCCGGCGCGTGTCGGCGTGACGCCCGAAACGGATCGCTCCAGCAGCTTCACTTTGAGTTCGTTCTCCAGCACGGCGAGCTGCTGGCTGAGCGCGGGCTGCGCAACTCCGGTCACTGCTGCCGCGCGCGTGATGCTGCCGCTGTCCACGATCTGGACGAAATAGCGCAGTCGGCGGCTATCCACGATGTGAAACCTCGGCCGCTCCCATCGCGCCCGGGCAGCGGTCATAAGAGAGGCTTATGCAGGCAGGCATAGAAACGTGTTTCCGAAACGTCCGGACGGTCGCTACTATCGCTCAGGCGCACCCGGCACGACAACAACGCGTTGCCGAACACACGCGTGAATGCTCGATGCAGTCCGGGGGAATCCGCTCGATGAACGAAACCGCTGCTGGGGTCCGGGATGACCAGATCATCCGGAAGATCCGGGTGCGACTCGTCGTTCCGCTGCTCGTGCTGCTGTTCCTGAGCACGATCGATCGCGCCAACGTCAGCTTCGCTGCGCTGCAGATGAACGAGGCGCTCGGTCTCACGCCCGAGACCTACGGATTCGGCGTCAGTCTGTTCTTCGTCGGCTACATCCTGATCCAGCTTCCGAGCCTGTGGCTGTTGCAGCGGATCGGCATGCGGCGATGGCTGTTCACGATCTCCCTCGTGTGGGGACTGGCCGCGACCGCAATGGCATTCGTGCATTCGAAGGAGATGTTCTACGCACTGCGCGTGGTACTCGGCATCGCCGAAGGTGGCTACGCACCGGGTCTCATGTTCTATCTCGCGAGCTGGATTCCGAAGCGCTACCGTGCTGGCGCCATTTCCAACGTGATGCTCGCAGTGCCGATTTCCGTCGTCGTCGGTGGTCCGTTGTCCGGATGGCTGATGAGCATCGACAACCCGCTCGATATGGCTGGCTGGCGCTGGATGTTCCTGATCGAAGGCATGCCGACGGTCGTGCTCGGCATCGCAGTGCTGTGGCTGTTTACGGATCGTCCGCGCGATGCACAGTGGCTCACTGCGGACGAACGCAACTGGATCGAGACAGAAATCTCGAAGGAACAGATGCCACAGCAACAGCAGCACGCTTGCGGCTGGCGGCTGATCGGCAGCGGTCAACTGTGGGCCGCGACCGCATGCTGGTTCGCGCTCATGGCTGGTGCGCAAGGCCTTCTTTACTGGCTGCCGCAAGCCATTCGTCATCTTTCCAGCGGCAGCAGCGATCTGGAAGTCGGCGTACTGAGTGCGCTTCCGTGGGTCGCGATCGGCGCCGGCATGCTGGTCAATGCATGGCACTCCGATCGCAAGCAGGAGCGGTATCTGCACGTCGCGCTGGCCGCACTGGCGTCAGGCGTGTTGCTCGCGCTGACGCCATTGCCGGATGGTGTTGCGGCACTGTCCCTGCTCATTCTTGCGGGATTCTTTCTCGGCGGCGCCCAGAGCACCTTCTGGACCATCCCACCGACGTTCCTCAACCCGATGACGCTCGCTGCCGGCATGGGCATCATCAACATGTGCGGCAACATCGCCGGACTCGTGGTGCCCGTCGCAGTCGGCTGGGTTCGTGCACGCACCGGCTCTTTTGATCTGCCCGTCTATGCGATCGCCGCCGTTCTCGTACTCGGCGCATGCGCCGTTCTTCTGCTCCGCTTCCGCATGGCTGCCCGCAGTGAGCGATCAGGCGGCGAGCGCGGCGGACTGACACCGGACGCCGAGGCCGCTTCACGGTGAGCGGCCTGTCGGCGCAGATCGCGTCCTTCACCGCGAGAACGCGCTACGACGATCTGCCGCCGGACGCGATCGAGAAGACCAAGCAGTGCATTCTGGATGCACTGGGCGTTTCGCTGGCGGCAAGCAGCCTCGGTGAAGGCTGTCGTGCCTTCATCGATCTTGCGACCGAGCAAGGCGGCCGCGAACAATCCACGCTCCTCGGCGAATCTCGCAAAGTACCAGTCGAAGCGGCCGCGCTGGTCAACGGCGCCCTGGCACACGCGCTGGACTACGAAGACTCACATGACATCGCGCTCGTCCATCCGAACGCGCCCACTGTGCCAGCAGCGCTCGCGCTGGCCGAAGCGTTTGGCCCGGTCAGCGGGAAGGAGCTCATCGCCGCTGTTGCCGTGGGCTGCGACGTCGCCGTCCGGCTTTCACTTGCGCTCAAGGTCTCTATCGCAGAGTTCGGCTGGTATCCGCCGCCAATCCTCGCTGCCTTCGGCGCGACTGCGGCTGCAGCGAAAATTCTTCGCCTCGACGAACAGCAGGTCCGTGATGCCCTGTCACTGGCGCTTTGCCAGGCCACTTGCAGCAACGAGATCATCTACAGCCCGCAATCCGTCATTCGCGCCGTTCGTGATGCCTTCGCGGCGCGCGCGGGCGTAACGGCGGCTCTGCTCGCCCAGCGAGGTATTCGGGGTTTCGATGAACCTCTCGAAGGTCGTGCAGGCTTCTTCGCTGCCTTCGCGCGCGGTCAATACGACGCCGACAAACTCACCCGGGATCTCGGCCAGGTCTTCGAGATCGCAAACATCAGCTTCAAACCCTGGCCTTCCTGCCGCGGCACGCACGCAGCTATAGAGGCAGCGCTGAAATGCCGCGAAGCAGTCCGTGTCGAAGACATCGAGAACGTGACGATTCACGGCGGCCCGATGCTTCGCATGCTCGCGGAGCCTCGACCCAGCAAGATCCGGCCGGCGACAGCAATTGACGCCAAATTCAGCCTTCCATTCACCATCGCGACGGCGCTGGTCCATGGCCACGTCGGCTTGCAGAGTTTCCGATCCGAATGTCTCGAGGATGAGCGAGTCCTGAGGCTCGCTGCCAGAACGAGCGTCAGTGCGGATGCTGCACCTCGCACCGCTATCGGTGCCCGGCTTCGCATTCGCACGCGCGGCGGGGTCGAGCGTGAAATGGAAGTGCTGACGCCGCTCGGAAGCCCGACTCATCCAATGTCCAGCCAGGCACTGATCGACAAGTTCGCCGAATGCGCCGGCCTCGCCACCCGCCCTCTCGGTGCCGACGCCGCACGACGCTTCGCCGAAAGAACGCTGTCCCTCGAGGAGCTGACCGATGTCGGCACTGAACTTATGCCTCTGTTGCGCTGAACGCGGCCTCGCCCGTGGCCATCAGCCGGGCTTATCGCTGGTAGATGGAACGGCTGTTACCCGCCGCGCAGCCCAGCGCATATGATTTCTTCGGCACTGCATCGGACGGCCGATGCGGATGCAGTGGAGCATTCATGTCGAACTCGCCCGAAAGCCACAAATCGCTCAACGAATACGATCCGACGCTGCCGGAGACGTTCGACAGCGAGCACCAGGAGTTCGCGCAGCTGCGCTCGCGCTGTCCGGTGGCCCACAGCACAGCCTTCGATGGCTTCTGGGCCGTAACGCGATACGACGACATCCACCGCATCCTGATGGAACCGCAGACGTACATCACCTCGGTGCGCAACGTCGTACCCGGATCGTCCACGACCGGCCGGCGGCCGCCGTTGCATCTGAATCCGCCCGAGCACACACCCTACCGGCGCGCGATCGATCGCGCATTGAGCGCGAAGCGCGTCGCGATGATCGAGCCCGCCACGCGACGGATTGCGTCGACACTGATGCGCGATCTCGTCGCTCGCGGTGAAGGCGATCTGGTCGAACACTTCGCCAGCCCGCTGCCCGCATATGTCTTCGGCGAATGGATGGGCCTGACGCAGGATCAGACGAGCGTCCTGTGGAATACAGCGAAGGCGTACGTCAAAGCCTGGGAAGCTTTCGACAAGTCGAGCGTTGCGGTGGCTGCCGAGCACCTCGCCCGCATGGCCGCCGAAGTCATCGAGGAGCGACGCCGCGAGCCGCGTGATCCGATGATGGACCCGACGAGCTCACTGCTGGCGGAACGCGACGCGAATGGCGAGCCCTTCCCCGATGTACTTCTCGCGGGCTGCGTGCGACAGGTCCTGGTAGTCGGCCTCGTCGCGCCACCGATCGTGATGGGAAGTATCGCGGTCCATCTCTCGCGCGATCCGGCACTGCAGAAGCAACTGCGCGCGGATCCGTCGCTGATTCCGGATGCGATCGAGGAGTTTCTGCGTCTCTACACGCCCTACCGCGGATTCGCACGCTCCGCCGCACACGAAGTCGAGCTTCACGGCCGCAAGATATGCCCGGGCGAGGCCATCGCTCTGGTCTATGCGTCAGCGAATCGCGATGAAACGGTGTTCCCCGACCCGGATAAATTCCAGTTGCGCCGACCGAACATCAAGCAGCATCTGGCTTTCGGGCGCGGTCCACACACCTGCGCGGGCATTCCGCTCGCGCGGCAGCAGCTCAACGTTGCACTCGAAGAATTGCTGCGACAGACGAGTCATTTCGAGCTCTGCGGCGATCTGCACATGAGCGGCATGCCGGAACTGGGGCCGATCTGCGTTCCTCTGCGGATGACGCGAGCGTAAGATCGTCCGATCGGATTGTGGGTCCGGCTTCAGCCGGACGTCATCGCGTTAGCGATCCGGGCCTTTCGGCCTAACGCAGCTGGCCGGCCTATCCGGCGGCAGCCCGCATTCTTGCCCTCGCCTCCACCGGCCCCTCGATGAACTGAGTCACCGACCGTTCGATCGCATCCCGATCGGCGCCTTCCTTGTTGAAGTTGTCGAGCGGCAAGGCGAGCACAGGTATGCCGGACTGTTCGAGCGCGCGAAGGACGAAAGGATCCGCATCCGCCAGCGCCACCGCTCCATCGACGCTGTGTGTCCGCGCCTCGTTGACGTGCCATGCGGCTGCCCAAGTCGGCATGCGCAACTCATCCCCCATCGTCACGACACGAGCAGCGAGCGCTCGCAACGGATCCCGGCCTCCATCGAACGTTCGGATATAGCCGTCCGCTGCCAACGCCAGATACATCGACCAGACGAACACTGCGCCGTGCGACGCTTCCCAACGCTGATAGAACCCCATCTCGCTCCACATGCCACGCCCCACCCACATGAGCCGTACGCGTTCATTCGCGCACGCTGCCTCTCCGCGCTGGACGCGTCCAGCCACCTCTTCGTAGAAGGCGCGGGCGGCATCGCGAGCCCACTCCGTGCCGCGATGCCACTGCGGCGTCATCGTCGCGGGCATGGTGTCGGCGATTCCTGCCGGCGCCGGAACAGTCCGCGCGATCAGGTCGCGAGTACGCCGGTAGTATTCCTCCTGCTCGTTCACCAGCGTCATCACGTGGGCGAACTTCCCGTGCGAGAACGTGCGCCCTGTACGACGTTCCAGATTCGCGATCAGCTCCCGCATCTCGGCGACGAGCAGGTCGAGTCGCTCCGGCTCCAGCACCTCATTCCACTGCGTCGGCAACGACTCCCACCAGCGCTGGAACAGCGACCAGCGCGCGTCGATCGTTCGCTCGAACAGGAACAGCTCCGCTCCAGATGCCTGCGCCCACGCCTCGAACAACCTCGCCGCGCCGTCCGTGCCATTGATGGCCTGCAGGAACGTCGGCGTCGGCAAACCGCCCCAGGGCGCATCCTCGGGATCGGCGTCGAAAACGGCTGCGAGCCCTTGCGAACTGTAGGCGTCGATTTCCACCGGGAAGCCTCTTTCCCGCAACAGGTCGAGGTAACGCCTGCTCTGCTGCTTGGCTGCTACGATGGACGCCCACCATTGATTCACTACGAAAGGAATATCCAGCGCACGCAGGATCTCCTGCGGCGCATTCGCATTCACGACTGCAAGCGGTTCGCCGGCATCGACCCGGCGACGCAGGTCAGCGAACCAGGTCCGCTGATAGTCCCCGAAAGCAGCGACTGACTGCAGGGACTTTCGACTCCGCTCGCCTGTCGCGGGCGAAGACTTCTTTGCCGAGGCGGACTGTAGGTGCGGGCCCGGCTTCACGTCCTGGCGCTTCGGCTCGAGAAACCGACGAACTTCCGCTTGCAGCGCACCTTCACCGTCGAAATGCGACGGCTCCAGCACGAGCAACGGGACGCCAGCCCGGTCGCAGGCGCTTCGAACTGTGTTCGTATCCCACGGTGCCGCCTCGTCTCCTGGCATACAGACGTGCACAACCAGTTCTGGCCGCACACGAGCGATTCCTGTCGAGAGCGATCGGGTCCGCTGAGTGACTGATTGCCCGACCATGGGAACGTGACGGGTCGGAGATACGAGAGTGCTCAGAGGATCGCCGGTGTGAGTCACGTCGCGCACGTACCACGGGTCTCCCCAGTCGTGATCCTCGCCGACGACGAGCAACCCACAGGACTCCAGTCGCTCGTAGATCGAGCTGTCTTCGTGACTGCTTCCGGTGACGAAAACACGACGGCCGGTTCTCACACTCAACGCGGACGACCGCGAAATGAGTTGACGCAAGAGCTCCAGATGCTCCGCCTCTGGAAGGATCGCCGCACTGCCGATGATCGCAAGTGCTTCCGCGCCGTTGAGCCGGCATTCGCCGGCACGCAGCGTCATCACGTGCTTCAGTTGCTGCCGATGCTCGTCGGCTTCGGAAAGCGCCTGCCGGAGCGCATCATCGCCACTGGCACTTCCCGAGAACCTGTCGAGCGACGTGCGCCATTCGCCGAGCCGCAATCTGTTGTATCGCTCAGTCGAGGCCCGCGGCAGATGCTTGAGATCGAGGAACTGCACCGGCCCCATCGGGGCCTCGTTCAGCGAGGCGGCCTCTCTCAGGATCGCGAACAACTGCGGAAACTGAGCCTCCGCGTGCGAGATCACGATGAGATCCGACGCGGGCACTTGCAGCAACGCTTCCAGTAACGATCGGCTGCGCGGACTGAGCTCAGTTGTCCCCATCAGCGCATCGGCGCGCGGCGTCGCCATCGCACGATCCGCTGCCAACCGGATGGGCACGAAGCCCGCCGCAGCGATCACTTCGTGCGGAACGTCAACGCCGAGAACTCTTGCGATCCGGCGGCCGGTGAGTCGCTGACCATCCGCGACCTCGCCTGGCTGACGATATGCATCGATGAACCGCTGAAGAATCTCCTGAACCACGTCGCCGGCGCCTCAGATCACGCCGGCCTGTTTCAGCCGCTCGATCTCCGCGTCCGTGTACCCCAGCAATCGTGGGAACACGTCGGTGTTGTGCTCACCGATACTTGTCGGGAACACCGGGTCGAATCCCGTGCGCGCCGCGGAGAAGACGATGGGCACTCCCGTCGTTCGCAGCTCCGGTCCCTCCTCGTAGGACGGATGCCTCGCAACTACTGTTTCGCTGCGATCCACGACACGTGAATCAGCGAGCGCCTCCTGAGGATGCCGGACTTCGGCAACTGGAACGTCCTCTGCCTCGAGCCGCGCAATCACCTCTTTCATCGGATGTCGTCGGGTCCAGGCGAGAATCCGCTCCTCGAGCACCGTCGCATTCGCCACTCGGGCGTTACGCGTCGCAAAGCGCGGATCGGCCACCATCTCCGGTTGTCCCATCGCCCGATACAGCGAATGAGCGAGCGGATCCTGCACGGCAACGAGCGCGATATAGCCATCGGCGCACTCGAACAGACCGAACGGGCACAAGCGCTGCAACGTCGCCCCCGTTCGAGTGAGCATGCCGACCGCTTGCATTGCGGCCCAGTTCTCGACGGCAACCAGCGACGTCAGCGCGCCCAGCATCGAAACATCGACATGCTGACCCTGGCCCGTTCGCACCCTGTGATGAACGGCCGCGAGAATGCCGACGACAGCGAAGATGGGAGTAAGCACATCGGCGATCGGCAATCCGATTCTCACGGGCGGCTCATCTTCAGCACCACTCGTGTACATCGCGCCGCTCAGCGCCTGGATCAGAACATCCATCGCGCGACTGCCTTCCTGCCCCTTGATCGTGGCGCCGAAGCCGCTCAGCGAGCAGTAGATGACCGAGGGATTTGCCGCACGCGCGTCCTCGTAGCCTACGCCGAGCCGCTCCGCGGTGCCGCTCGTGAAATTCTCGACGACGATGTCGCTCTTGCGCACGAGATCGGCGAATACCTTGCGGGCTTCGGGATGCTTCAGATTCAGAGTCACGCCTCGCTTGCCGCGCGATCGCGTGAGATGGGAGACGGAGAGATCATCCTGATACTTGCGACCCACGCTCAGACCATCGCGACCGACGTAAGGACTGTTCTCACGCGCCAGATCACCGCCCTTGGGATCCTCGACTTTGATGACTTCAGCACCCAGTCCCGCCAGCAGCAGCGTCGCATACGGGCCCGCCAGCGCCCGCGTCAGATCGACGACACGCAGTCCTTCCAATGGACGCTGCATCTGATTGGCTTCATTTCTCATGCATCACCTGAAGAATCCGTGGCGCGTTGATTCGCGGCTTCCGCGATGGCACCTGTGCGCAACAGCGCATCGATCGTTGCTTTGTGATAGCCCAACTCCTCGAGCACGATTCTCGTGTCCGCCCCGGGCAGACAGCCTGCGGCGGGCTCAGCCGCGGGAGTAGCAGACAGCTTGATCGGCGAACCGATCTGCCGAACAACGGTGCCGCTCGCCGATTGCACATTGCGCACCATTCCACGAGCGACATTGTGCCGATCCTCCAGGGCTTCGCTGATCTCGTACACCGGTGCGAATTGCGTGTCGGCTTCAGCGAGTATCTGCAGCCATTCATTGAGCGTTCGCGTGGCGAAGATCGCGGACAACGCGTTGACGATTTCATCGCGCCGCGACACATCGAGTTGCGCCGGGATGAAATCCTCGCGCCCGACCGTCCGGCAAAAGCGCTCCCAATAGCGCGGCTCCATGTCCGTCGTGCACAGGTACCGGCCGTCCCTGGTCTTCCAGAGCCCACAATCGACTCGCCCCTCCCCTCGCGGCTTGAGCCGCGAGAGATCGGGATTGCGCGCCATGGTCGATGCGATGAGTGTCATCGCGGAATCCGACATCGCGATGTCGACATGCTGGCCACGCCCCGTAGTGACGCGCGCCTGAAGTGCCGCAAGGATTCCAATCACGGCGTTTGAACCGGTCAGGAGATCCGCGACCGGAGTGCCGGTGAACGCTGGCCGTTCGGGCCGATCCCCCATTCGCGACAGCGCACCCGAAAGAGCGAGCGCGATCGGATCGTGACCGGGCTTGTTGCTGTAAGGCCCGGTCTGTCCACAAAGGGTCACCGAGCAGTAGATCAGCCGTGGATTCACCGCCGCCATTTCCTCGTATCCGAATCCCATCCCGGCCAGAACGCCGGGCCGGTAGTCTTCGAGTAGCACATCCGCGTTGCGAACCAGATCGATGATGACCTGCCGCGCTTCCACCGCACCGGGGTCGATCAGGACGCTGCGCTTGTTTCGCGCGAAGACATCGCTGGCCCGAAGCGCCGATCGCTGCTCGACGCTCAGTTTGTCCCAGCCGAATACACGTGCCTGCTTCGCCAGCTCACGAGGGTTCTCGATGCGAACGACTTGCGCACCAAGATCCGCAAGCATCCAGCTGCAGTAGGGTCCGGGCAGGAACTTGGAGAAATCGACGACCCTGAGATTCGCGAGCGCTGCGCTCATGAAGCATTCCTTCCCGACCCGGAGGTCACGAAGAGCGGCCCGGGAATTTT
This sequence comes from Povalibacter uvarum, assembly GCF_014202975.1. GTDB lineage: Bacteria > Pseudomonadota > Gammaproteobacteria > Steroidobacterales > Steroidobacteraceae > Steroidobacter > Steroidobacter uvarum. The sequence continues at coordinate 436,960 of NZ_JACHHZ010000003.1, read as the reverse complement.
CAGTGCCTTGCCGCTGCGCGGATCGGTGATCGTCCGCCACATGGAGCGCTCCCGGAGCTGTTCGCTCGCGAGCACGTCGTCGATCCCGTCAATCTGCGACAGACCGAATCCCCGCTCGACCGACCATCGCGCGAGGTCATTGCGGGTATGCCGCGAGAAGAACTCTTCGACGATCCTTTCCCAGGCTTCCACGGTCTCGCGCGGCGAATCGGCGATGAGCGTCGATGCCCATTCGATATCGTCGAGCAAGGACTTCACGCCCTGCTCGTTCATTACTTTTACGAGTGATCGCATCATCGCGGGGTTGTCGACGAACGACCAGGTCACGTAACCATCCCGGCATCGCCAGACCTGTCGCACTCCCGATTTTCCGCGCACCAGCAGATTCCCCGTGCGCTTGCCGATCCGCTGCGCGAACTGCCACATTACCGGCTCCCGGTAATTGGCCAGCACTGCAGCCTGAAAGGCAGAGATCGTCACCAACTCACCGCGCCCGGTCGCAGCTCGCGCGTGCAATGCTGTAAGTGCGGCAACTACGCCATGCGCGCCCGCCAGCGCATAGGCCTGCTCTCCAGGCAGCGTCATCGGAGCGCGATCAGGATCGCCGACGATATTCGCGAGACCCGATCGCGCCATCAGCGTCAGGTCCGTCGCGGGCCGAGCCGCGTTGGGGCCCGCAGGATCGAAAGGCGCAACAACCACATCGACAACGCGCGGATTGCGTCGCTCGAGCGCTGCGTGATCGACTGGCTTGTCGACCGCGTTGCGAATCACGATGTCGACGTCCGCCGCCATGCTGAGCAACTGCTCCCGGCCGCTCGCTGATTCCAGGTCGAGGGTCACGCGCGTCTTGCTGATGTTCCACGCGATGTCGACTGCGTGCTCGGCAGCGCACGCACGCTGCTCCACTCTGACGACATGCGCCCCCAGCTCCGCTAGCAATCGGCCCGTGTAGTCGCCGAGGCCGACAGCCAGATCAATGACCTTCAGATGTGACAGCATCACGCGGCCCTCAACTCAACGCGCCCGCTGTGACGAGATCGGCGACTTCCTGCTCGCTGAGCCCCAGGAGATCGACGAACACTTCACGATTGTGCTCGCCAAGCAGCGGCGAGGGACCCATAGCCACTTCGCTGCTCGAAAAGCGCACTGGCGGGCCGGGCATCTCGCATTCGCCGAGAACAGCATGTGGGGTTCGGATGTAGTGACCGACGGCCGCGAGTTCGGGATCGGTGAAAACTTCGCGACCGTTCTGGACGGCCTCCGCGGGAACTCCCTGGCTTGCGAGAAGCTCAGCGAGCTCGTGCTTGTCGCGATCCAAGCTCCACGCCGCGACGACACGATCAAGCTCATCTTCGTTCGCCTTGCGTGAGGCCATCGAGCTGAATCGAGGATCGCTCGCTGATCCCGGGCTGTTCATCGCCTCGCACAATCGCGACCATTCGGCGTCGCTGCGCACGGCGATCGCGCACCATTTATCGTCTCCGCGACAGGGATAAATGCCGTGCGGCGCAATTCCTGAGGCGCGATTGCCCGGCTTGCGTGCCTCGCCCGTCAGCTGCCGCTCCACGAATCGATCCGCCAGCACATGAACTAGCGGCTCGACCTGTGAAACGTCGACATGCTGACCGTGCCCGGTCTGTCGTCGATGCTCGATTGCGGCCAGTACCGCGATCGTCGCGAAGATCGGCGCAACGACATCGCCATAGGCGAACGGCGGCATGTGCGGAGGACGATCGGGCCAGCCTGAAAGCGCCGCGAGGCCTGACAGCGCCGCCGCGGAATTTCCGTAGCCGCGCAGATTCGCATTGGGCCCAGTGCGACCCGCGACACTGACGCTGACCTGAATGATGCCGGGACGGATGCCTTGCAACGTCTCGTACGACAGACCAATGCGTTCCATGTAGCCCTTGCCGAAGTTCTCGACGACGACGTCGGACCACTCGATCAGCCGCTTCGCAACGGCGACCCCGCGAGGGTCGGCGAGATTGATCGTCACACTGCGCTTGCTGGTATTGCTGATCGCAAAGAACGCCGATCCATCCGGATGCTGCACGCCGTTCTTGAATGGGGGACTGACGCGACCGAGGTCCAGTCGTTGGCGCGATTCGACCTTGATGACGGTCGCGCCGTAGTCGGCGAGATCCTTCGTCGCGCGCGGACCCGCTCCGACCCAGCTGAAATCCGCGATCCGGACACCGGCGAGCGGCTTCATCAGACGCCCTCCCCGACGAGAGCACCGTCGCACGACAGCACTTTGCCGTCTGCCCGCTCGTGCACGAGCTCCTGGATTCGATGAAGGATGGCTTCCCCGTCGATCCCGTACTTGCTGAGCGACTGCGCACGATGCGCGGCACTCTGCTGCGCCACCTCATCGAAATGCCGTTGGTCTTCCGCGCTGATCGGGATCAGCTCGACACCCTTCTCGCGACCAAACTGATAGCCCGCTTCCTGGCCGCGCATGACTTCGTCCATCAAGGCGCGCTCCCATACCGGCTGGCTTTCGATCAGTACGGCCTGAAGATCGGCAGGCAGCTTGTCCCACGCCCTGAGAGACATCGCTCGTGCCGGATACGAGCCGCGACTGATGCGCAGCTCGGTGAAGTACGAGCCAACTTCCGCGAGATGCAGCGCCTTCAGCGTATCCGCGGGCGCAACGACGCCGTCGATCACGCCTTTCGCCAGCGCCGAGTACACCTCGCTCATGGGCATGTCGACAGGGTCGGCACCGAGGCGGCGCAGCACGTCGATGGTTTCGCTCTGGGTCCTCAGCCGCATGCCCTGCAGATCGGCCAGAGAGCGAACCGGTTTCGATCGCGTCAGCACGCCGGGGAAGTTGCCTCCCTGCAATGCCAGGACACGCAATCCCCGAAGCTCCTGCGAGAACACAGGGAAATCGTGCGAAGCGCATTTGAGGATCGCCACCTGGTCCTCCATCGTCCGCACGCCGCCGTAGAAGCCTGCCTGCGCCCGTGACGCATGCATGCCGCCCTTCATGTAGATGGGCGTGATCAGCCCGATGTCGGCGACGCCGTGGCGGATTTCGATGACACTTTGATCAGCCGACAACAGGGCACCGCCCCAGAACGGCCGGATGCTCAGCCGGCCGCTGGATCGTTCCTCGACAAACGTCATCCAGCGCTGGTCCGCGCGGCTGAAGGGATGCATAGGCGGATACGGTGTCGCGTAGGTCAGCTCGTACTCACTTGCGCTCTGGTTTCGACCCGTGCAGCCGCTCAGCATCACGACCACGAGGAGCAACGTGACGATGCGCGACTTCATGGCGATACCACGCTCGGCAGCCATAGCGACAGCGCCGGGACAGCGATCAGCAATGCCAGATGCAGGAAGTCGGCGACCAGGAACGGCACGATGCCGCGGAAGATCGTTCCGAGCGGGATGTCACGCGCCATCTCGTGCAACACGTAGACGTTGAGACCCAGCGGCGGATGCACGAAGCCAATCTCCATCGTGCGCACGAGGAAGATACCGAACCAGATCGGGCTGAGGTTCAGGTCGTGAACGATGGGCAGGAAGATCGGCGTCATCAACAGCATCAACGCCAGTCCGTCGAGAACGGAGCCGAGCAGCAACAGCGCGATCGCCATCACGATGATCGCCGCAATCGGACCGGCATCGAGACCGCGAACGAGTTGCGAAACCTGGTCGGTGATTCCGGTCACGCTCACGAATACGCTGAAAAGCAGTGCACCGAGAATGACGACATAGATCATGCCGGTCGTGCGCAGCGTGGTCTGCAGTGCCTCCTTCAGCATTCCTCCGCTCAAGCGACGACGCCACGCGCAAAGCCCAAGCGCGCCGACACAGCCAACAGCGGCCGCCTCTGTCGGCGTGAACCAGCCGATCATGAGCCCGCCGACCACGAAGACGATCAGCACGAAAATATCTGCGATGCGTCGCACAGCTGGCCAGCGCTCCCGCCACGGCGTACGCAGAATCGCCGGCCCGAGCGCAGGGTTGATGCGGCACATCACGAAGATCGCGCCCATGTAGAACAACGCCTGACTGATACCGGGAATCACCGCTGCCGCGAACAGCCGGCCGATAGACTGTTCCGCAATGATGCCGAAGACGATGAGTGCGCCGCTCGGTGGAATCAACGAACCCAGCGTGCCGCCCGCCGCGAGCGCACCTGTTGCGAATCCGGGCGCATAGCCATGGCGTCGCATCTCCGGCAATGCCACCGAACTCACCGTTGCGACGGTTGCGAGGCTCGATCCGCTCACGGCACCGAAGCCCGCGCAACCCGCGATAGACGCGAGCGCAAGCCCGCCCCGGCGATGACCGACGAACCGGACAGCGACCTCGAAGAAGTCGCGACTCGCGCCGGCCTGAAAGCAGAAATGTGCCATCAACAGGAAAAGCGGCAGCACTCCAAGTTCGTAGCGGCTGATGGTTTCGAAGGTGACCACGCCCGCCTTGATCACAGCAGCTTCGGGACCAATCAGAATACATAGGCCGCCCAGGCCCACTACGGCCAGCGAAACGCCGATCGGCACGCCGACCGTCAGCAGGAACAGCAGCGCCAGTATCCCCAGGAGACCGATGAGTTCCGGAGTCATGTCACCGGCCCTTGCGCACTACGCGGGTTACGAACACCGCAGCTATCGTCAGGGCTGTGACGATCCACAGAGCGCGTAACCAGCGGAGTGGAATGTGCAGCAGTTCGGAGTGCTCGTGCCCGCCCCAAAGCTCGCGGGCGATCCAGATCGAGCCGATTGCGAATGTCAGGAAAACGATGGCACTCAGAAGATCGGAGCAGCGCAGGAGCACGTGCTTGCCGGCACCGTGCAATCGATCGATCAGGATGTGCACGCGAGCATGCGCAGCGCGCAATGTCGCACCCAACATGGACGCCGAAGCGAGCAGCACCACACACGCCTGCACGATCTCGATCGATCCCAGAATCGGCAAGCCGAGGTGGCGGCCCAGGACTGCCAGCGAATCCACAGCCATCGCGCCCAGCAAGCCGATGGAGCCGATGACGAAAGCCACGCGCTCGAGCCACCGTGCAGCGGCGCTCTCCAGCTCCGCGACGGGCTCACGAGCAGGTTGTTCTGCGGACTCCCCCATTGCGCTCCCGGCCATTCTCGAAATCGTTGGTCAGCCAGCCGTCATTCTAGCGATATTAGTTCGCTGTACAAACTATCTAGGGTCGTTCCCATTCCGCCTGCCCCGGCGGGGCCGATGCGGATTTGACTCCCGCGGCGCAAATCGACGATGTTTACGCCATGAAACGCAAAAGCCCCCCGAAAAAGAGCCTCACCCGCAAGGCAGCGAGCCGGGCCGCATCCATCGACGCGGATATCCTTCCGACCTTGCTGGGCTACAACATCCGTCGCGCCCAGATCGTCCTGTGGCGCGATTTCGCCCGGACGGTCGCCGACGGCGAGATCCGTCCCGGCATGTTCAGCGCCATTGCACTGGTCAAAGCCAACCCGGGCATCGCCCAGGTGGAGTTGTCCACGGAACTGGCCATCGACAAGGCGAGCATGGTCGGACTGATCGACCGCCTCGAGGATGCCGGCTGGATCGTCAGGACGCGCTCTCAGGAAGACCGACGTCGCCAGGGACTCACCCTGACGCCGGCCGGCGAAAAGATGTACCGGACGCTGAAGCGCGAGATGCTCGAGCACGAGCAGAAATTCGCGGCGCTTTACAGCGAGAGCGAGCGCAAGCAACTCGTCACCTTGCTGCGGCGCCTGCACGACGCGCAGCCCTGAAGCCCCCGGGCGGAAAGACGGCGGATGATGGTGAGAGGTCCGCCGTCGACACCGCCGCTCCAGGGGATTCAGCAACGGCCGTCGACACCACGCATCACCATCCGCCAATGCCCTAGAAATCGAACTTCGCGCGCAATCCGTACTGCAGCGGCGCACCATAGATCATGCCGCCCTGCGCGCTCGAAGCGTCCTGCAGCTGCACTGCGATGTACTCCTCGTCGAAGACATTCGTCGCGAATGCTTCGAGCCGCAGATTCTCCATGGGCAGCCAGGTCACACGAACATCGGTGACCGTTCGCGACGGAACCGTCGTCGCAGCGTACGGAAACGGCGTTGCCAGCTGCTCGTCCATGTAGGAAACCTGGATTCGCGGAGTCAGCGTGGTGCTGCCCAGGGAGAATTCGTACTGAATACCTGCCGTCGCGGTGACCTCCGGCGCGAACGGAACCGTCGATCCCTCCGGAACGAGGCGGTTGGTGTTCGTCTGCGAGTCCGTGAGCGTCTGATCTTCGGTGAACTCGCTGTGCAGCGCGCTCAGGCCGACATTCAGACCGAGCCGGTCGAACTGCGCCGTCAACTCAAGCTCGGCGCCGTAGATTTCAGCGGGTGCTGCATTCTGCGTGTTCGGCAAAAGCGCCGGCGGTGTGCCCACAGGCGTCAACGCGGACAGCTGAATGCCCTCGTAGTCGGAGTAGAACACCGCGGTATTGATTCGCAGGCGCCCGTCCGCAATCGTCGTCTTCAACCCGAGCTCGGCGACCTGGTTGGTTTCGGGTCCGTAGGAAGAGAGTCGCGGGTCGAGATTTACGCCACCGGCCTTGTAGCCTTTCGATGCCGTCGCATAGAGCAACGTATCATCGGTCGCGAAGAACTTCACACCGACACGGCCGGTCGTCTCAGTCGACTCGGCGACATTCGTGCAGGGGAAGCATCCTGGTGGCGGCGCACCCGGCAGCAGGTATCGCGTGTACTCCTGCTTGTCATCGGAATAGCGGACGCCGACGTCCAGCATCCACGAATCAGTCAGGCGAAAATCGATCTGCCCGAACACCGATGCTGACGTGTTGAAGGCTTTGGCATCGATCGTCGAGTTCGACTGCACGAAGTCGGTCGTGTTGCGATTGTCGCGCAACACCTCGACGGGACTCTCCTCGTCCATGTAGAACGCGCCGACGACCCACTGCAAGCGGCCGTCGCCAGTGGAGAGCAGGTTCAGCTCGCTGACCCAGGTTTCGAGGCCCTGCCGCGTCAGGCCAACGCGACCCGGAAACAACGCGGTGTTCGCGCCATTGGTCGGTCGATTTGGCGGCACAGGCAACGCGGTCGCGGTGCGGTCGCCGTCCGCCTGGTCTTCGTTCTCCGCGTCGAAGTACGACGTGAGCGCCCGCAACTGAATACTGGAAGACAGATCGATGCGGGCCTCGATCGAAGCCCGGTAGCCATCCTGATTGAGGAACGAGCGCGCGTCCTCCTCGATCGTGAACGGATCACCCGTCACGAGATCGTTGCGATTCTTGACGGCGTTGTAGTCCGTCTCGCGCTTGAAGTACTCGTAACGCAGGTCGAACGTCGCACCGTCCGTGGGCTGCCAGCGCACTGCAGCGCGAACGGCGGTGTCATCACCGCTGCCCGGCTCGCTCGGGCTCGGCCCGATGTTCTCGGTGAAACTGCCGCGCGTGTCGTATACGCCCGAAAGGCGAATCGCCAGCGTGTCCGACACGGGAACGTTGATCGCACCGACCGTTCGATACCAGTCGTAGTCGGCGATCGTCTGGTCGACGTAGCCGGAAAACTCATCGAAGGTCGGCGCCGGTGTGCGAACGTACACGGCACCGCCGGTGGAGTTCTGTCCTGTCAGCGTGCCCTGCGGGCCACGCAGCACCTCGAGGGATTCGATGTCGAAGAACGACTGCGCGATGAACTGCTCATGAGGGATGAACACGCCATCGATGTAGTACGCGACGCCCGGGTTCGATGTCGGAGCCGACTGCGCGATACCGACGCCGCGGATGTTGATGAAGGTCGATCGATTGTAGGTGTTGATTGCGACGCTCGGCGCGACCTGCTGGATCTCGACGATATTGTCGATGCCCTGGGCAGCGAGTGACTCGCCCGTGAGAACCGTTGCGGAGATCGGTACATCCTGCAGGTTCACCTCGCGGCGTTCCGCTGAAACGACCACCTCCTCCAGCACCATCTTCGATTCGTCACTCTGCGCCTGCGCGCCCTGCGACAGTGCTGCCGCGACTGCGGAAGCGATTGCGGCAATGCGCCGCCGCGACAGAGTCGTCGTTCGAGTATTCATTGCTGCTCCCCCATATTTTCGATGCAGCCCGATTCTAGGAAGGCGATCCTTGCGGGTGGTAACACCATATCTATCTGCCGTCATAAGCCGGACTGATGCGCCGCTTCGAGGAACAGCTCATCTGCGCTCCTGACATAGCGCGCATTGAGTCCCTGGCTCGCCGTGTACCTCTCCAGGTACGCCTGAACTTCCTCGAAGCGCGGATCGGCGGCGGACAGGATCTCCGGTTGCGACATCGGCCCGATGAATGCGGGCAGCAAGCTCACGCTCGCCGGGCGATCGCCGCTCAGGACACACTTCACAATGACGGTGTAGCGCGAGTCCGGCGGAAAGTTGTAAGTGATGTCGTAGTCCGGCTGCCAGTCCGGATGCAGCTTCTGGATCTCACGGAAGCCCTTGCTCTTCGCGTGTCTCTCATCCATCGGCAGATCCATCGCGAAGTTGCAGAGACTGTAGATGATCGGCTTTCCGCGGTAGACGTCGACGCCTTTCAGGATGTGCGCATGGTGCCCAAGGATCACGTCGGCGCCCGCATCGATGGCTGCGCGACCGACGTCGCGCTGATAGTCGGCAATCACGCCGGGAACGAAGTGGATACCCCAGTGAATCGACACCGCGACGTAGTCGGCGTGAGCTTTCGCCGCAAGAACGTCGTCGATGAGCGCCTGCAGATCCTCGCGATTCGGGAATGTATGGACGCGACAGGGCGTGCCTGGCTGATCGTGTTCGATCTGCTCGTAGTGAGTCCACGCGCGCATCGGCGCGCAGCCTGCACGTGTTTCCGTCGCCCAGTAGCCCATCGGCAAGATCGAGCTGTAGGCGAGGAACGCGACACGGCGACCCTTCGATTCGACGATGACCGGCTTGCGCGCCTCGAGAATATCCGCGCCCACGCCGACGACATGCAGCCCGCTGCCCCTGAGTGCCGCCACCGTATCGAACATCGCGTCGGGGCCCCAATCCATGCAGTGATTGCCGGCGAGCGAAACGACGTGAAATCCGGCCCGCCGGAACGCATCCGCGGAAGATGCCGGCGCACGATCGGTGTGTCGCACCTGCGGCAGGCGAAAGCCACGCGTCGAGATGGGCAGCTCCAGCTGCATGAACGCGACGTCGGCTTCCTGCATGCGCGGCCGGACGAGATCGAAGAGCGTATCGGGATCAGGCCGGCTCGGGCCGACATCACCGACCGCGTAAATCCAGACGTCGTTGTCGCTTCGCTTCACTCGGATCCGCTCGCTGCCGCAATGCAACGCACGACATCGCGGTGCGACAGGAACCCCGCCCCTCGAACCGCCCCCGCTCGGCCATGATCTGTATGGCTTGCATATCGTTTGGCCTACGAACTAATTGTTCGCTGCTCGGCGGCGGATAGTCAAGGGGCGCACAGGCAAGGCCGCGCCGATGAGCTCACTGGATGCCCTTCTTCTCGATCGCCCAGATCGGGTTCGTGCACAGCGTGCAATCCGTACCGACGAAGTAGCGCGCGGCGGTCTGGTCGCCCTTCAGTTGCCAGTCGAGCCAGGCGACGCCGACTTCGCCGAACCAGCCCGCTCCGGGGTGCCGGAACGTTCCTCCGTGACCGACGTTCAGATTTCCCTTGAACGCCGCCACAGTCGCGATGCGTTTGAAATCGTCCTCGGCGTTCGGGTACGCAATATCGCTCGGCCCGCCGATGAAGTAGGCAATCGGTGCCTTCAACTGCGCGAGCTGCTCCTTCCTTGCGTTGCTCAGCCGCGCACCAATCGAATCGGCCCCAGCGGGAAATGTGCCGCTGTTCCAGAGAACGAGTGTCGTGATGCGTGGGTCGCCGGACACCGCAATCGTCTGCAGTCCGCCGCAGGACTGGCCCATCACGGCAATGCGCTGCGGATTCAGACGCTGGCGATAGGCGCTTCCTTCACGTTCGTTCTCCCTGACCGCCCAGTCGATGGCGTCGACCAGCTGCTGATCACGGCTCGCCGGAGCATTCGCTGGTGCCCGGGGCGCACTCGCACCCGGTGGCTGCTCATCACGAGGACGGGCGAACGCCGGCAGTGGCGCATCCTTCGGGCCGATCGAAATCACCAGGTAGCCATGCGACGCTACCTGCGTCAGAAAGACCTGAAAGAGGAGCCCCGCATTCGCGCACGCTCCGTTGCCCCAGCTGACGACGGGCAGCGCCGACTTCCCCTGGAACGAGGAAAGATCCTTCGGACGATAGATCGTATGCGTCGGCAGCGCTGGATCCGATTCGATCACGACTTCGTAGGGACCCGCCGGCGTGGTCCTGATGGGCGGCGCATCTGGTGGCGGTGCCAGGCTGGCGGTCGGCCGTGACTGCGGGGCATCTTGCGCTGCAGAAGCCACGCTCGCCACGAACATCAACGCAATGAACCCGGCACGTTTCTTCATTGATCCCCCGATCATCGATTCATTGACTTTAGTTATCGTTGATACTACGAACCATTCACCTACAATGACGCACGGACGCGCCGTTCACAAGGTTCGCTTGCAAGGGGGATCGATGTCCGCTGGAACTCTCGAGCGATTGACCTGCTGCCTCTTTGCGCTCTCGTTGTCCGCGGCTGGTTACGCGGAGTCCGGTGAAAAGGTGTCCCGCCCCGGCGAGTATCGCGGCTACGGAGCAGCCCGCTATGACGGGCACCTGATGACGTCGCAGTACGTCGCGGTCCGCGATGGCACCCGCCTCGCCATCGACATCTTTCTTCCCACGTCGCAGGGAAAAGTCGCCGCCGAGAAACTGCCGGTGCTCTGGATGCACACGCCGTACAACCGGCGCAACTACCGGGACGGACTGACCGCAGCCGCCTATCCCGGCAAAGCACTCGAGTTGCTGCCATATGGCTACGCAGTGGCAGTCGCGGATTTCCGCGGCCTCTACGCATCGTTCGGGCACAACGCAGGTTTCAATCGCGGCGAGTGGCAGGACGCCGCCCGCATGGATGCCTACGACATCACGGAGTGGCTGGCCGCTCAGCCATGGAGCTCCGGCAAAGTAGGCATGTGGGGATGCTCCGCCACCGGCGGCAGCCAGATGCAGGCACTCACGACTGCACCGCCCAGTCTGAAAGCCGTCTTTCCCATGAGCTGTGAGTGGGATGTCTATCCGTTCGCGGCTGCCGGGGGACTCGCGCCGCCTCAGGGCGTTCCGACGCAGATCATGCGCGGCGGCTCACGCGTCGAACGCGACAAGCAGGCCGTACCGGTCGATTCAGATCCAGGTCGCAAAGAACTCGCACAGGCTATCGCCCAGCACGAAGGCAATCTCGAAACGGCGGGCTTCACACCCTACCGGGACAGCACCGCCGAGCGCTTCGCCAATCAGTGGTGGCTCAAGAGCAGCCCGCACACATATCGGGAAGTCATCAACAGATCCGGGATCGCCATGTACCTTGCGGCGAACTGGGACGAAGGCGCAACGAAGTACGGCGCCCCATTCACATTCAATAACGTCACCAATCCCCGCAAACTGATTCTCGGGCCCTCGACTCACTGCAACTGGACCGAGGTGAAGCAGCTCACGGGTTTCGACATCCTCATCGAGGAGCGCCGCTTCTTCGACTTCTGGCTCAAGGGCATCGACAACGGCGTGATGCGGGAGAACGCGGTCACGTACTACACGTACAACGAAGAGCCGGCTAAAGCCTGGAAAACCGCTGCGCAGTGGCCGCTGCCGGGCGAGAGGCGAACGACGTTCTACCTCAACGCCGATTCACTGTCGCCGAAGGCGGGTGCAGGCGCCTCCGAAACGCGCGGTGTCGACTATGACGTCTCGGACACCAACTTCTGGACCAAGGGGTTGCAGTTCCAGACCGGGCCGCTGACATCCGACACCGAGGTGACGGGTCACCCGACGCTCACACTCTGGGTTTCCTCCACGTCGAAAGATGCCGACGTCATTGCGCGCATCGATGATGTGGCGCCGGACGGGACCTCGAAGTACTACAACGTCGAAGGCCGGTTGCGCGCATCGCTGCGGAAGACCGCGGATGCGCCCTACAACAACCTCGGACTGCCCTGGCATCCATTCACGCAGGAATCCGCGGCGCCGCTGGCGCCCGGTACGCCCGTGCAACTCGACCTGGATCTGTACCCGATTTCTTATCTTTTCAAGGCGGGTCATCGCATCCGGCTGACGCTGAACTTCGCGGACGCCCGTGCGACACCGCGCGAAACGCCGGAGCCGAAAATCACTGTGCACAGCGGTGCCGACAAGCGTTCAGCGTTGACGCTGCCGATCATCCCGCGCTGAAAGCGAGGGTGTTCGAGGTGGGGTCCGAAGGTCAGCGCGTTAGCGCAACAGCGAGAGAACTTGCTGAGGCGTGGTGTTCGCCTGGGCAACCATCGCGATGCCTGCCTGCTGCAGGATCTGCGCTCGCGTCAGCGAAGCAGTTTCGACGGCGAAGTCCGTATCCAGGATTCGTGAGCGGCTGGCGCTGAGCGACTCCGCGTTCGTGGTCAGATTCGCGATGACGGAATCGAGGCGATTGAGCTGCGCACCGATGTCCGCTCGACGCGCATTGATGTAGTCGAGCGCGCGGTCCATCTTCGCGATCACCCGGTTCGCATCGGTGACCACGTCGGCATCCATGATGTCCAGCGCCTCACCATTCATCGCGAAGGAACCGATATCGAGGACGTGCCCGACATCCGCACCGATCTGCAACGTCTTTCTGCCTGCCGTGTAGCCCTCGCCGCGCGCGATCGATTCCCACGTTTCCGCGAATCCGGAAAGCTGGTCTTCGCCGCTGCGCGACGCGATGTTCGGAATGACGGATGTTGCAGTCCTGATGGCCCCGCCGCTCGCATTCGCGCCGCCGATCGCGCCCGTATCGCTGTCGGACAGGCTGCCTGAAGTCAGCAAGCCGTTGACGAACGCATCGCCGTTGGCCTGGAAGTCCGCCTTGAAATTGGCGAGGCCAGTGAATCTCCCGCTCGTGGCGTTCTGCATCGCCTGATCGAGCGTACGGCTCGAATCGGCGGCGAGATACGTCATGACGTCGCGAATGCCTCCACCGCCCGCCGCTTTGATTTCCTGGTCGAGGTAGCGAGCACCCGCGTAGGCCGCGGAGTACGCTTCGCTGCTTCCGTCCCAGTTCAGGTTCCAGTCGTCCGCCATGTCGACGACGGCCGCGACGCCAGTTGCACCGCCGCCGAGACGCTGAATGTCAGCCAGCAGGCGCTCGTCCGCGCCGTGAATGAACTCCGCCGTGCCTTCGAGGAACCATTCCTGGTTGCCTGCAAACATCGACCCGACGTTCATCGTCGCATCCATGACGGCATGCGTCATTTCATGAGCAATGACGCGATCGTTGTAGAACGGCGCGCTGCCGCCGTTCGGCGGATTCGGCGGCGTGAAGTCCGACATGTCGATCTGCAATCTGATGTTGGAGGCAGGGCCGCTGCCGCCTACCGTCGCAACGACCCGCGCAAGCGTGCTGCCTGCGCCATCGGTGAAAGTCGTCAGCTCGATGCTGATAGCGTTGCCGCTTGCGCGAATACCGAAGTTCTCGAAGATCAGGTCTTCAGCCGCGGACAACCAGCCGGACTGCAGTCCATCGAGTGCGCCGAGCTGGTTGGGATCACCGACGACGCTCTGATTGCTCTGGCCGAAAACCTTCTGACCGTTGAAGCTCGTGACGCGACCGACGCGATCGACTTCCTGCGCAAGCTGCGCCACTTCGAGCTGCAGCGCTGCACGATCCTCGTCGCTGTTCGTCGAGTTGGCGGCCTGGACCGCGAGCTCGCGGATGCGCCGCAAGCTGTCGCTGACCGTGCTCATCGCACCGTCCGCGGTCTGCAGCATCGAGATACCGTCGTTCGCATTGCGCACGGCCTGGTTGAGACCGCGCACCTGGGTCGTAAATCGTTCGGAAATGGCAAGACCCGCTGCATCGTCGGCCGCGCTGTTGATGCGCAGTCCCGACGACAGCCGCTGCAATGCCTTGCCCAGCGTCTGCTGGGAGACATTGAGGTTGCGCTGCGCATTGAGCGAGGCAACGTTGGTGTTGAGGGTCAGTGACATAATACTCTGGGCCGCTTTCGCGGGGTTGCGGCGATTTCCTCGTCGCCGTACATCGGCTATCGGCCGCCGGCGGCACGACTTGACCGCCCACTGAGACGCAGGTCTCAATCAGGCACTCTGGTCAGGCACCCTGCGGGAGGCAGTCTTTGACGATGCAGAGCAACAAGCCCATCCAGCCTGTCGCCGCTGCTGTTTGCGAGGCCATCCGCAAGAAGCACCTGCTCGAGTTTTCCTATCACGGACGGTCGCGTGTCGTAGCTCCGTACTGTCATGGTGTTTCGACACGAGGCGTCGAAGTGCTGCGCGCCGTGCAGATTCGGGGCGAAAGCGCGTCGGGCGGATTTGGCTTCGGCAAGTTGTGGACGGTGCCGGAGATGCGCAACGTACGCGTGCTCGTAGAACACTTCGTGCCCGACGATCCGGACTACAACCCGAACGATACGGCGATGACGACGATTCATTGTCGTGTCTGAGCTGCTCCGAAGGCGGCGATTCACCCTTCGTCGTTCCCGCGAAAAGCGGGAATCCATGCCTTTCGCTGGTCATTCCCTGTCGTTCACCGCGCACATGGCGGTTTTCATCCCACACCGCTGCAACGACTCGGTCCCCGCATGGTAACCATGCAGTCACCTGCCTCACCGAGCGCGGCTTTTCGATGAACCTTCCTCCTCGCCTCCTCCTTGGCATCGTGCTCGTTGTCCTGGGCATCGCCTCGGCCCATCCAGCATCACCGATCGTCGTCACACGAGCAACGCTCTGGACGGAGACTGGCCTGGAGCAGGATCGGGAGTTGATCGCCGAAGGTGGCCTGATCACGGCCGTAGGTTCAAGCGGCTCTCTGCGACGGCCGAACGACGCGCGAGTGATCGACGCGAAGGGCGACACACTTTTGCCCGGGCTGATCGATGCTCACGTTCATCTGGTGAGCGGGGTGCGGCTGCCCGAGTCTTTCGATTCGAATGCCCGTGCGCGCGTCGCCGCGAAACAGCTACTTCGCTCCGGCGTTACGTCGGGTCGCGTGCACTTGTGGGACCTTCCGACGGCAACGGCATTCGCTCGCGATGTTTCGAGTGGTGCTGTCGTGTCGCCCCGCTTGCAGTTCGGGGGACCGGCGCTGTTCGGTGGACGAGCGGGCTGGGACTCTGAGCTAGGCAATGTCTGGGGCGTAAAGGGCGTTGACGATGCTCTTGCGAAAGTACGCCGCCTCCACGAGGCCGGCATGCAGTGGGTCACATTGCACGACCTGAGGCGCTTCGACGAAAAGGAGCTGGACGCGATCGTCGCCGAGAGCCGGCGACTGGGTTTGCGAGTGGCAGCGGCTGGGGACGTCCTCGAGGATATCGCAATCGCGACCCGCATCGGCGCCGAATCGATCGAATACCTGGAGCGCAGCGATTCGCTCCGCTACCCCGACGACGTCATCGCGAAACTTCGCGACCGCGGCACCAGATTGTTCATGGTGCCCGCGATCGGATTCCCACACCGCTTTGCCGCGTATCGACAAGGTCGAATGACGGTCGACGATCCACGATTGACCGAGTTCATGCCGCAGGACGTGGCCGCGTTCGCGATGAATGCTTTGCTTGAAGATCGCACGCGCGAGATTCGCTACGCGCCCACGTGGAACGAGATTCCCCCTGCGCTCCCTGCAAAATTCCAGCAACTGCACGCGGCGGGTCTTCAGATCGTTACGGGCACCGACTGCGGCTCGCCGGTGCATGTGCAGGCCGATGCCATCTGGCAGGAGCTCGAGACCTGGCGACGACTCGGTATCTCACCGTTCGAGATCGTTCGCGCAGCAACCGCGTTGAATGCCCGCTTGCTCGACGATCCACGAGCGGGCCAGTTGAAGCTCGACTCTCGCGCCGACTTCATCTTGTACCGGGGCAGCATCGATCGGGGAACGCTCGATGTCGAGCGTGTGCGCACAGTCGTGAAGGAAGGTGAGCTGTACGTGCGCGATGGACTGTGGATAACCGCGCGGTAGCAGAAGCAACCGACAGAGAATTCCCACGGGCAAAAAACCCGGATGACCGGAACTGCATCCGGTCGCGATGCGTCATGTTCCCCGGAAGCAGCGAAGTCATCGGCCTGATCGACGACAGACCTTGTACCAACGAGATCCGGAATCGAACGACCCCTGATGGAACGCTTCCAGGCGCAGATCAGTCTCGTATCCTGAAATCTGTTCAGACGAGAACCTACGTGATCTGGCACGAAGCCCCGCCTTTCGCGACGGGGCTTCACTTTATGCGCCGTTTTCCCTTATTCCCTCCCCTGCCGCTGCCCTGCAACATCTGTCCCATGCCGCCGTTCATGTCGTCGGCAGGACGGTCACGGCTGATCCATAATCCCAACAGGGTCAGGTGGAGTCGGGCCCGGAACCGCACTTCGACAACGCTCGTTGCAAACTGCGGTGCATCGCTCCCATCGCTTCAGAAGGTAGAGAAATCCATGAACCTGAGAATCGTCGTCACTGATGAACGCGAGGCGAACTTCTTCGACACCTCAAAGCTCGTCGGCCCTCTCACTGCACGTGGGTCTGTGCAGAACGGCGCCGCCGGCCTCAAGGACACGGACCTGGAAACCGATCGGCCGGGACGCCGTCACAATGGCTCCGCCAACGTCACGCGCGGTCATTCTCACGGCGTCGATGGCGAACGCAGCACGGAGCAGCACGACATCGAACTGTTCGCCAAGGCGGTTGCACAGCGCATCGATGCCGACAGGATGAAGAACAGCTTCGACAAGCTGCTGCTCATCGCTCCACCGAAGATGCTGGGACTACTGCGTCAGTCTCTGTCGACGCCGACGCGAGCGCTGGTGGCGGGAGAGGTTTCGAAGGACCTGAAGCGGCATGGAGCAGAAGCGATCCTGAAGGAGATCCCGGAGGATACGTTCTTCCACTAAGCTGTGAGCGACGAGCGATGAGCCAGAACGGAGTGAATCCTGCTCCCTTCTGGCTCACAGCTCACAGCCCATCGCCCATCGCCTCTCTCACATCTGCTTCTTCGCGACCTGCGAGTGCAGGTCGTTCACCAGCATCAGCGCCGCGCTTCCATAGTGGGCGTGGTACTCGGCGACCATCTCGCCGCTGATGATGACGGGGTCGGTCGCGACCTGCTGCTTGGCGGCTTCGATACCGTCGACAGCCAGAATGAAGATGCCTCGCCGCCCCTCGACGCCGTCGAGCGGCCCGGCATACGCGAGCACGCCCTCTTTGGCCAGTCGCTGCATGTTTGCGAAATGTCCCTTGAACATTTCCTTGCGTTCCGGAGTGTCGGCCATCGGCTTGGGCCCCGTCTTCAGGATCACGAGAACGTACTTGTGCATCCCATAGTCGTCGGCTCCGACCTTCGCGGCGAGCGCCGGGTCGTAAACAGACGGCGGTGACGGAGCGGCGCTATCGGCAGCGTGCAACACGGTTGCCAGAAACAGGCTCGCGATCCCGGCGACAATATGGTGTTTCATGAGCGCGACCTCGTGGAAGGGTGGCTCATTGTAGATTCAACCGCGATCGGTGCATGCGCTGCCGCGCCGCGAACAGCCTCGGCTCGTCGCGTGAGAACGTCGTTCGATCTGGTGGGGGTTCGCGGGAGTGACGGACGCGTCTTAGCGCGCTGAAACCCGGCGTCGGCGGGTCCGCGAGGGTCGGCCTTCCGAAACGGCCTGCAGCTGGAATTGAGCGGCGGCCATGGCGCTCTCGACGGAGTCGTAGCCGCTCATCCGGTCGAAGAGGTCCTGGTAGGGGGTCGCCGCGTGCGGAGACTTTTCGTACCCGAAACCGGATTGTTCCGCGAATATGCGCACGTACCCGCGGTCGTCATTGAGGAGATTGACGAGAGTTCGCATTCGATTCGATACCGCCCCGGAGCCCAAGCGACATAATCTAACGAAATCCACGCACCCAAAGTGAGAGCTACGTCTCACTGTAATGGCGCCGTCTGTGCTTCAACAGTACGCGAGCGGCCGCTGGGGGGCCATACATATATATGTAGGACGCGGAGGCCGAGCTGGCCGTTCAGTGCACCGCATCCTTGGCCGCTTCCTCGACTTCCCGCGCAGCTTCTTTCGCCTCAGCCGCCGCTTCGGAAGCCGCGGCCTTTGCGTCATCCGATGCCTCCTGCGCCATGTCCTTCACCGCATCGCCGAAGTCCTTGGCGGCTTCCTTAGCATCTTCGGCGGCATCGCGAATGTCTTCCGCGGGCCGACGATCGAGAGCGTCGTTGACCTTGTCTTCCGCGCGTTCCAGCGAAGATTGCTTTTCGCAGCCGCCGAGCAGCGCCATCGAGGCAACGAGCGGCACCCACAGAATTCGTGCGTTCATGTCATCTCCCCTTCCGAAAGCACGGAGGCTAGCGGCAGCTGATTCCGGACGCAAAGACTCCTTGCATTCGTCCCTGCCCCAAGCGTTTCGTCACGCGTAACGATACCGCCCGGGCGCCCGGCGCTCTAATAGGTCAGTTTCATGAGCCGGCGAACTACGATGGATGAAGCACCCGCTCCAGCACCCCTGAGGAACGCGACACTGACAATCAACGGCGCCTCCAGAAACGTGGAAGTGCCCGAAGACATGCCGCTGCTATGGGTGCTGCGCGATCGCATCCAGCTCACCGGCACGAAGTACGGCTGTGGAATGGGCTTGTGCGGCGCGTGCACCGTGCTGGTCGACGGCCAGCCCATCCGGTCCTGCATCACGCCAGCGGCAAGCCTTGCGGGCCGAGCCATCACGACGATCGAAGGCGTTGCAGGCTCATCGAGCCGGGCCGGCAAAGAAGTGCAGCGTGCGTGGCTCGCCGAAGCCGTGCCTCAATGTGGCTATTGCCAGTCGGGCCAGATCCTCGCAGCCACCGCGCTGCTGGAAGCGACACCGAAACCAACCGACGCGGACATCGATGCCGCGATGGCCGGGCATCTTTGTCGATGCGGCACGTATCCGCGCATACGCCGTGCAATCAAAAAAGCCGCGGCGGCTCTGTCGGAAACGACGCGGCCCGGCAGTCAGTCATGACCGAGCTCATGCTCACGCGTCGCGACTGCTTGCGCTACGGACTCGTGGGCGGCGCCCTGCTCGTCAGCTTCGGATCACATCCGTTCGCGGCCAGCGAAGGCCCGCGTCCCGGTCGCGATGCGACGCTCGGTGCCTGGATCCGGATCGGACACGACGACAGCGTCACGCTCCTCACCAACGCCACGGAAATGGGGCAAGGCGCGAACACCGGGCTCGCACAACTGCTCGCCGAAGAGCTTGGCGTCGAATGGCGGGATGTACGAATCGCCCCGGCGCCCATCGAACCCGAGTACTACTCGATGTGGAACGAATACCAGACCGGCGGCAGCGGTTCGGTGCGCGGCATGTTCGACAAGCTTCGCGAAGCGGGCGCTCTGGCCCGAACGCTACTGATCGCCGCGGCAGCAACACGATGGAAAGTCGACCCTGCGCAATGTCGCATCGAGGGACACTCAGTCGTCGACGCGACTACGACTCGTCGCGCGGGATTCGGGTCGCTCGCTGCAGACGCCGTAGCGCAACCTGCACCCGCGAAAGTACCGCTCACGCCGCGTGAACAGTGGCGCCTGATCGGCAAGACGCTGCCACGCTTCGATCTGCCGGGGAAAATCGATGGCAGCGCGCAGTACGGCATCGACGTCAACGTTCCGGACATGCTGATCGCAGCGATTGCGCAGGCGCCGCAGTTCGGCGCCACGCTGCAGTCGGTCGATGAACGCTCGGCAGCACGCATGCCGGGAGTTGTGCGAATCGTCAGATTGCCCAACGCGGTTGCCGTCGTTGCTGAAGACACCTGGAGCGCTCAGCGCGGCCTGCAGGCACTCGAGCCCCTGTGGACGACCGGCAAAGTGCCGAACAATGAACAGACTCAAGCGGCACTGACCAGCGCGTTGTCGGAACCTGGCACTGTCGAGGTACCGCGTGATCAGCAGGAGGCAACGATCCGGTCCACTCATGCAGCGGCCATGAGCTCGAGCGCCCGCCGCATCTCGGCCACATACGAAGTGCCTCTGCTTGCTCATGCATGCATGGAGCCGATGAATGCCACCGCGCACGTCGCCGGCGGCAAGGCGACGCTTTGGGTACCGACTCAGTTTCAGACCAAGACTCGTCGCGAAGTCGCTGCGGCGCTGGGACTGACCGAGTCGGATATCACCGTGAATACGACGCAACTCGGAGGCGGACTCGGACGACGACTCGAAGTGGACTACGCCGTTCAGGCAGCCCTGATCGCTCGCGAAATCCGCCGTCCCGTCAAACTCGTGTGGTCGCGCGCCGAGGACCTGCAGCACGACTTCTATCGACAGTCGGCAATGGCACGCTTCGAAGCCGGACTCGACGAAAGCGGCCGTGCAACAGCATTGCGCGTGCGTCTATCCGGGATTCGCGAAAGCGACGGTTGGGGCATCTCGCGATCGGTCTACGCGATTCCCAACGTGCTGCTGACCAATGCGAGCGTACCCACTGTCCTGCCGCTCGGCGCGTGGCGTGCGGTCGTCGCCAACCAGAATACATTCTTCCTCGAAAGCTTCGTCGATGAGATCGCTCATGCGAGCGGAACCAACCCGCTGCAGCTGCGCCGCTCTTTGCTGACGGATGAGCCCCGCTCGCTCCGCGTGCTGAATGCCGCCGTCGCAGCGGCTGGTGTCGAGAACGCGGGCGCGTCGGTCCATTTCGGGATGGCGATGGTGCGAGGGTTCGGCTCCATCTGCGCACAGATCGTACAGGTCTCGGTACGTGCTCGTGCCGTTCGTGTCGAACGAGTGACGTGCGCTATCGACTGCGGCACAGCCGTGAATCCCGACGCCGTTCGCGCACAAGCCGAAGGAGGCATCGCGCTCGGACTCTCCGCGACCGCGTACGAATCGATCTCCGTTCGCGACGGGCGCGTCGTGCAGAGCAACTTCCACGACTATCCCTTGTTGCGCTTCCCTCAGATGCCCGAGGTGAACGTGGTCATCGTGGACAGCCCGCAGGAGCGCGTCGGCGGCGCCGGCGAACCGCCCGTTCCTCCGCTGGCGCCCGCGCTCACTAACGCGATCTTTGCAGCTACAGGTGAGCGTATCCGCCGTCTGCCGCTGAGCGCCTCCGGGTGGACGCTGGCATAGCGGTGCCAATCAGAACGTCATCCGATCGTCCGGCGCCACTGTCGTCAGCACGTAGGGCGCCCAGAAGAACGGATCCGAGTATTGCGGTCGACGACTGAGTTCAACCTGTGCAGCTCGCAGCGCTTCCCCGACAGATCCGCGGGAAACGAGTTCCTTGTAGAAAAGCCCCATGAAGTCTGCTGACGCGCGGTCCGAGACCGGCCACAGCGTCGACATGACGTGCGACGCACCCTGCGCAATGAAGCCGCGCGTCAGGCTCATCAGTCCTTCTCCTCCGCGCTCCTCTCCCATCGCCGTTTCACATCCGCTTATGACGACGAGCTCATTGTTGAAGCGGTAGGTGAAGAGCTCGGTGAGCGTAACGAACCCGGAATCGACGCGAGGCCGGCTCACTGCGGCCAGTGCGAACCCCACATTGTCCGGACTCGATGCGCGAAAGTATCCGTGCGACGCGATGTGAAGCACGCGTGAGTTCCTGACCGGCAGGCTCCGCAGATTGTCGCGTGTCGCTTCCGAACCGACGTAGACGAGCGTCCGCCGCGGTGGGAACAGGCCTCTCAGTTGCTCCGCCTCCTTGGCCGTCCATGGCAGGCGCTGCTGTCGCGACGAAACCATGAGCGCGGCGCTGGAGCGGGTTCCCTCAGTCGCGCGAAATGCGGGATCGGCAAACAATGCAAGGTCGGCAGCGTACTCGACGGATCGCCGCGAACGCTGCATCAGATAGGCGCTGAGCGACGGCACTCTCCGGATCGCATAGAGACTCATCGCTGGCTGATACTCGCCGCCCGCGCTGCCGACGTGCAGCGCATTGAAGGGAATGCCGTGAAGCCCCTCGCCGGGAGAAACGATCCAGGTATGCGCACGCTGCCGGGTCGCTCGCTGTGGCAGCAATCGCATCGAGAGATCGCGCAGGGCCTGCACCTGGCGATCGCTTCGCTTCGTCACGGCATCGCTGAACCTCGCGGCGAGCTCGTAAATCTCCTTCTTGCTGCCGAGGTCGATGAAATCGAGCTTCGTTCGCGAAAGCACGAACAGAACGATCCGGTCTGTCGCAACGAAGTAGCACAACGCAACCTGCCCCTCCGCCAGGGATTTCTGGATCTCCTCGCCACCCAGGGGTCGGGGGACGGGAAGATCGCCGGCTCCCGCCAGCCTCGACAATGTCAGGAGGTCGTGTTCGTGATAGTAGGAAAGCGGCAACCCGTCGGCATCGTTAGAGAACGCCTCCGTGTTCGCGATCTCCGTGAGCGTATCGAGAGCGGGACTGTTCTCGACCTGGCGCAGGACGGCAGTCGGCGCCGCAAACTGCTGCCGCAGGCTGATCGCACGTGAGCGCTCGACAACATCGAGCGCGGCGAGAAGACTTTTCACGTCATGCTTCGTGTTGTAGTCAGCGATCAGCAACTCAGCCAGTCCGACGTATACGTCATCGGTTCTCCCGCTCCAGGCCGGCCCCAGGCGCTCGGCATCGAGCTGCGCATGGATCGATTCGATGGCTTCGATCGCCTGCCCTCCGAAGCTGATCGCCTCCGCAGTCCGATTCTGGGCGGCATGAACCGTCATTGATGCAGCCAGCGCTTCCACACGCGCCGTCGGATAGCGTGCGCTCGCCGCCGCGGTGACAGCTTCCCGCGCACTCGTGCGGGCAGCCGCATCATCGCCGCGGCTCTGCAGCACCCGCGCTTGTTGCACGAGCACCTTCGAGCGGGCATCTCCATCGCGCACCTGAGGAAGCAACGCGGCTGCTTCGCTGATCGCCTTCCATGCCTGATCGTTCCTGCCCTGCTCCAGGTAGTCGATGGTCAGTTCGTGCAATGCCTCTGCCTGAACGCGGTCATCCCCAGCCTTCTGCGCACGAGAATGACAGATGGCGTGCTGTGCAACGGCGTCCGGCAGGCGACCCATGAGTCGCTGCGCCGTACCCAGCTGGCAATGCATTCGTGTCGCTTCGCCGGGCTCGGAACGCTCCGCTATCTGGATCGCAGCGGCAAGAAAACGCTCTGACTTCGCATAGTCCCCGAGCGTCAGGTACGCCGCACCGAGAGCCCGATAGAGGATTTTGAGGCGCAGCGGATCGTCCATGCTGTCCACCAGGTGCAGAGCGCGCTCGTAGTGCTCTCTTGCTCTTCGCAAATCGCCGGTCCGTTCGAGCAGCGTGCCCAGGTTGTTCTCGATAATGGATTGCTCGCGCAGATCGCCAGCGCGCTGTGCGTAGTCGCGGGCACGGAAGTGCTGTTCGATCGATCGCCCGAGCAGGTCGGAGCGTCGCGCTCCAGTCGCGGCATTCGCCTGGAGCAGATACACGTAGCCCAGATTGTTGTGGATCATGCCGAGCAACTGGGCATCGTCACCGCTTTGCGCGAGCGACTGCCGGATCAGCCTCTCCCCGCCCGCAATATCACCGCCAGACAGCTTCACTTCTCCCAGCAGGTTGGTGATTTCCGCGATGTCGCGACGCGGTGCGAGCCCTCCCTTCCCATTGGATTCTCCTGCGATCGCAAGAGCTGTCTCGAGTGCAGCAGCACTCGCCGCAAAGTCCGCCTTCCTGTTCAGAAGGCTTCCGATCGCCCAATGAGCTGCATACTGCACATACGTTGAGTCCGGACGACCTTGCAGCAGCGAGCGCAGCGCCTGCAACGCCGAATCGTACTGATACCGCTGCATCTGGGCGAGCGCGGCGTAGAGCTGTGCATGCTCGGACAGAGAGCGGTCGAGAAGCGCTTGCCTGGCAGCTTGCTGATACAAATCGACGGCGGTCGTCCGCGCGGTCTGGGTGTCGGCCGCCCAGAGTGCTGCCGCATCGCTCAGCACCCTCAACGCGTTGATCTGAAGCACGTCCCTGCGTGACACATCGACAGGAGCGATGGAGTACGCGTCAGCTGTGCGCTGCTGATACGTCGCGTAGATACAGACCTTCGCAGCCGACGGCGCGGCGGGCAGGTAAATCCATTGAGGACCATTGCGACCGCCCGGGCTGCTGTACCTCGTCACCTGCGCACTGGCACGCTCGACCCGCACTTCGATGTCGATGTCGTTCGGCCGGATCTCGAGGATCACGGGAGCGCTACCGTCGCTCTTCGGCTGGTATGTGCCCAGGACCACGTGGCCGGGAGGCGATTCGCAGGCGGCGGCGTGCGCTCCCATCGAATGGCAGGAAATGGCGAAAAGGACGCTGACGAATCGCAGGGTCACAGGTGCCTACATACCGAAGCTTCGCCGGCAATGCTGCTTCGCGGCGCGCAGATGTGCATTCCACGCGCGGCACGCACCATTACGAGGCCTGACGATTCGCATGCGAATCGCCCAGGCTGATTGCTGAGTTTGTTTTTTGCGCCGCCCGGAGCGAGAGCATGCGCGAAGCGCAGGAGCAAAGCCAGCGCGAGGTTGAGTTCGCCCGGCACCGGCGAATGGGGCGAGAAGCTTCCTGCGTCAGGGCGGGAATCCATTCCCGCCACTCATAGACGGTAGTGAACTAACTCTTCGGCTTGGAGGGACAGATCCAGTAGCCGACTTCGCCGTCGGAGAACTGCAGCATGTGATGCATCGTCTTGGACTGCTGCTCCCCCTCCATTCGCAGCGTCTCCAGAATCCCTACGGAGCCGTGCCCAACCTGAGCTGTCAGCTTGCCATCTTTGGGAACGTAGGTCGCTCTCTCGATGGCTTCCTTGACGGCGTCGGACAGGTCGCCCTGAACCGTCACGATGACCTTCGCCGATTTGTCATCGTCGCCGAGGATGAACTTCAGTTCGACCCCAGCGGGAGGAAACCACCCATTGTGCGAGCTGAGACTCGAAAACCATTCGCCGCCGCTGACGTAGTCGCCCAGAAATTTCTCGATCGTCGTGTCGTCACTCATGGCCATACCTCCTGATTCAGAGCAACACTCAAAGCTTCGCTGCGCCAGCTTCTTTGCTGGCAACCGCGTTCAACAGATCGATCATTCGGAAATACCGCTGCCCATGCAGGTCCTTGGTGGGCCTGAGATGAGGCGGCCTGAGATAGGGGAGACGCAACGGCTCACGCAGAATCGATGGTGAGCTCAGCCAGACCAGCGCCCTGAGCACCTCTGCAACCAGCAGGCTTCCCAGCGTTCCCAAGCGACTGCCTCCGTGCATCGCTTGCGCCTCGGCGAGCAAGTAGTACCAGAGCGGCGTGCTGCGAAGAAAGTGCGCTGCGGCTGATGGAGAATCAAGCTCCTCGAACACGCGGCGCGACTTGAACGTTGCGCCGTGCCGGAAGGTGAGCATGGGATTCAGTTCGTCCTGCGACAGCTCCCTGAGATGCACAACGCTGGCGAGCGCCGGGTGGGCCCGCTGCACGTGACGGACCAATGCCTGCCCGTCGGGCAGCCCTGACTGGTTGCCGATGAGGAGGTTCTTCGTCGCGAGCGGCCCATCCGCCAACCGCACATGCACCGCAGGGTCGATATGCAGGGCTTCATTGAGCGGAGTCTCGCCTGCTGTGGAGTGGAAGAAGAAACGCCAGTCGACGAGATGACTGGCCGGCAGGCAGGGTTTCCCTCCGAATCCACCATCGCCGGTCATCTTGAACAAGCCCGCCAGATCGACACCCTGATCGCGGTTCAACTGATAGTCCGGTCGAACCATCGAGTGCCCGAACCTGAACGCGGCCGCGGAAAACTCGATTGGCATTCGCGGCATCTCTGATGCGGGGGGATTCCACAGGGTTCCGGTGTTTCCTCCGATGACGTACTCCCAAACGCGCCGCTCGAGGATCGTGTCGAGAAAGTCGTAGAGCACGACCTGTTGATAGTGAAGCACGACCTGAGTGCGGGCTGCATCGAACAATTCCTGGGCGCTGCTCCTGCTGCCGGTGCGGCGCAGTTCAGCGACGAAGAGATTGTGCAGCTTCAGGAACTGCACATGCAGTTGCGCCACGATGAGGTTCTCATCGTTCCGAACTTCGGGAATTCTGGCTTTCCTTGTTTCCTTGTCGCGCGGCAAATCGCCGTTGCCGGGCAATCCAGGGCTGCTCCCGTGCACCTCGCCGATCTGCATCTCGCCACTCGCTTCGTTGACAGCACTTTCCTTGTCATCGAAACCCTTGCCATACACAGAGTCGAGATCCAGCGTTGGGGTTCGAAGCTGGCGCATTGCGGGCACGGTGACCGGTCCGTCCGGGCGCTGCAACTTGCTGATGTCGTGAGCGATGAACTGCCCGAGATACACGTAGCCCGACCCCATTCGGATCGCGTTCTGGCGCTGCGCCCGGGCCATAGTGGCACCCAGTGCCGACAGCGACGCCTCTTCGAAAACGGCCGGTGAGAGATCAAACAGCGAAAAAAATCCGCCGGCGCCCGGAGGCGCTGCCCGCTTCGTGGCCATACCTGACCTCTTATCGTTCTTGTGCGCACATCATCGCATGTGCACGTTGCCCGACAAACTGCCGCAGCGAATCGCAGGGCATGCGATTCATTGGTCAGCGCGTCGTCCCTGATGACCTGTCGCGAACGGCGGGTGTGTCGCATCGATGGCGGTGAGTGCATTCGCAAAAAGAAGGGGCGCACCCGGCCGGGTACGCCCCTTCTTCAAACGAGCAATGACTGCGACGTTACTGCCGATTGATCCACGGCGTGATGTCGTAGATCAGCAGCTCTGCCTGGTTGTCGCTCTCGGTCATGAAGTAGCCGCGCATCTTGCCGTTGCCCAGCGGCTCCAGCCAGAACGCATTGTGGCTGAGCGACAGGCCGGGACTCGGACCGTTGCCCTCATCGATGAACCGATTGACGGGTACCTGATGCTCCATGCGGCCGGTGCGCAGATCGACGAGATCGATACCGCCGAAGGCGAAGTTGCCGAGCGGCGAGGAATACCCACCGACACCGCCGCAAAGCATGTATTCGATGCCCTGGTAGTGACAGTCCTGATAGTCGACGTAGAACTGCGGGTTCGGGATCCAGTCGGAAGACACGACGCGCGGCGCCCTGCCGCCCCGCTTCGCCACTTCCCACGTGTACAGGCGTCGCGAACCCCAGCTCACGCCATGCAGCGTGCCCGCATGCACGTTGTGAACGATGCCGCCGATGTGGTCCTTCTCGCTGAAGATCCGCTGTGCTTCGAGCGTTCTCGGATCGACGCGGTAGATATCGGTCTGGCTGTTCGGCCGATACTCCGCGACCGACACCCAGAGGTGACGCCCGTCGAAATCGATGCCGCCCGGATGGTACTTGGTGCCGTTCGTCAGCTCGACCTTGCCCAGCAGGTGGCCGGTCGCATCGAACTTGAACAGCCAGCCCCGGCCCGCACCGGTCGACCGATCGATCGTGAAATCATAGAGCGAATCGGTCGCGGCACCGTTGCGCACCGTGCTTTCCAGCACTTCCACGGCGGAGACGTAGAACACGTCGCCGACCTTGACGAGCCCTTGCGTATGGAAGTTCGCGAAGTCCGTCGTGACCGTGCCCACCTGCGTCCAGATCGCGTTCTTGCCGATCAGGCGAAAGAGCTGAGTCGTTTCGTTGTCGCGGAATTTCTTGCGCCACTCGCCGGCACCGTCGTGCGCGGAGACTGCTTGCGCGTGACCAGCGAGCAACAGGATGGATGCGAGCACGACTGCTGACTTCATGATGAACCTGCACGGCTGAGGGGACGCGCAGGTTTTATAGCGATCCAATGTTGCTCTTTGTTTGCATCTTCGATGCGGTTGCGCAGCTCACTGCAGTATGCGTTGCAACCACGGCATCAGGACTTCCAGCGCCGGCCCCGGATCGTTGCGGCCGTCACGCTCGGCGAAGGCTGCCTCGGGATCAGCGTAGATCGCGAAGTGATGGTCCATCTTTGGGATCACGCGGAACTGCGCCGCCCCCGCCTTCCGGCGATTCACCATGAGTGCGATCGCTTCGGCCGACCGCTGCTCCTCGAACCAGTCGTACTCGCCGATCAGCGCCAGCACGGGTGCATCGACCTCACCCCATGCCCCTGCCCAATTCCGGCGTTGCGCCTGCTGGTGAAACGCGAGCGGCCGGCCATAGTGCAGATCCCCCTTCGCGCCAACGATCTGGGACCAGACGTCCGCCAGCGAGGGATCACGCTGCGCGATCGCTGCCGGTGTCATCCCGCGATCGAGATAGTCCAGATGAAAGCGCACGTGCTGCATCATCGCGGCACGGATCTCATCGGGCTTGCGGCCCGAAAGCTCCATTGCTCGCCGGTCGAACGCGAGCATGCGCTCATACCACGTCCGCGCACCGCCTCCCCATACGGCAATGCCGCGCACGGATTGCCCCTGCGCAATCAATGGCGCGTACGTCGCCCCCATGCTGGCGCCGTAGATGGCGATCCGGTCCGGATCCACTCCCGGCATCGATCGCAGCTTCGCGAAGGCTGCCCGGTGATGGGCCAGCTCGGTTTCATAGTCGAGCGCGCTGCAATCGAGTCCGACGCTATCGCCGACCCCGGCTTTCTCCACTCGCAGGACCATTGCGCCGGAGTCTGTGATGACCCGCCGCAGCATTTGCGACCAACCGTCCTGGGCCGCCGGCGGAAGCTCGATGGTGCTGCACGACAGCCACTGGACGAACAGGATGGCGGGCAACCGCCCGGTCGCGCCCTGGGGCCGAGTCATGATGGTGCGCAGACGTACCCCGCTCCCTGCGGCGAGTTCCCCGTACACCGTGTCGATACCCGGAAACTCATCCGGCGCGCGCTGCACTTTGCGCGGCAGATCCCCTTCGATACGCGTGGCCGCAACGGACGGACTTGTGACGGCAACGATCGCGGCCACGAATGCGCACCAGCGACGCCAATGAAACGATTTCGACATGACGGCCCTCCCGGAGAATGCGAGAGGGAAAACTAGGGCAGCGGTGCCCGAGCGGCTCGCCGATTCCTCAGGAAAAGCTGGCCGAATCCGAAAAGCGATGAGTGAGGGCGCTACCGCACATGCCCCAGCTCCCTCCTGCCCGCTCCCCGAGCCCCGCAACCCGCGCCCTCTCTGCGATACTGCGTCGGCGTCGCATTGAAGTGGGTCTTGAAGGCCCGGTTGAAGGGGCCGATCGAGCCGAAGCCCGCGTCCAGGGCGATGGTGAGGACAGGTACGCGAGTCTGCTGTGGATCTCTCAGGCGGCTCGCGGCCTCGCGCAACCTGTGCAGGTGCAGGAAGTCGCTGAAATTGCGGAAGCCGAGTCCCTGGTTGATGACCCGCCGCAATATGTGCTCCTGCGTTCCGAGCACACCAGCCAGCTCCGCGATAGTCAGGCCGTCCCGGGCATAGAGACGCTCAGGCACGAGACGACGTTGCAGTTGTTCGAGCACCCGGCGCTCGAGCGTCGACAGCGAGTCGGTCATGGCAGCGGGTGGCGGCCGATCGAACCAATTGACGATCCGTATCCGCACGAAGCTGGCCAACGCCGCGAACGCACCCAGGCAGATGACGGCGAGATTCAGCAGAACGAGCGACCGCGGCGTCGGCTGCTGCAGCAGAAAAGCCGCCATCTGCACGATCACGACGATGCCCAGATAGACAGCGAGCGCCGGAACCACGATGCCGCGGATGCGTCGGCGGGACTCATCGAGATCGGCGCGCTTGCCGATGAGGATCGACAGCGGAGCCGCGACGATGAACCCCAGCGTGGCGGCGTTCAGCAGCAGCGTCGAAGCCAGCTCCATCCAGCTGCCGCTGAGTGCGTGCCCGGGAGCATCGGCCCACGCCTGCCAAACGCCAAGTGCAGCCATTCCCGCCAGGGATGCGCTGTGGACAGCTGAAATGCGGAAGCGATCCGCGAAGAGCGCTTCGCAACACATCCAGAACAACACGACCTTGCAGACACAAAGGGCAGTGAACGCATAGACGCCGATTCCGAGCCAGCCGGTGGCCCCGCGCGTGGAGGAAATGACGAAGGCAATTAGGCTCAGGCAGAAGAGCGCAGCGACCAGCGCCACATCGTCGCGGCGCCTCGAACGCAGAAAGAGCGTCGTCAGCAGTCCCAGCAGCAGGCAGGCGGCAACCCGAAGGGTTGCGTCGGGCAATGCGAAGCTCATGACAAGGTCTCCGGTGTGACCGGAGTTTAGTCCAGGCGGATGCCGGGGCGAACGTCAATGACCAGCGGCTCGTCGCGCCCGCAAATCCACACAGCGCGCATCCAGCTCCTCGCCGAGCTCCTCCACCGTATCGGGCTTCAGAATGATCCGGCCGATCCCCAGTTGCGCGGCGCGCTGCTGATCATCTTCGCGCGCATAACCGGACGTCATCACGATCGGCACATCGGGTCGCAGCTCACGCAGCGCAACGATCAGGTCGAAGCCATTCATGACGGGCATCGTCAGATCGGTCACGACGACGTCGAAGGCTGTTCCCTGCTCTTTGAACATCTTCAGCGCGTCGCGCGGATCGGTGCTGCACGTCACGCGATAGCCCGATCGCTCGAGCGTTCGCTGGATGAGATAAGCGATCGCTTCGTCGTCGTCCACGTAGAGGATGTGCTCGGTTCGCTTCGGCACCTGCGCGTTCTGCTGCTCTGACTGCACCGCTGCAGCGGCTTGCACCGCGAGCGGCAGCCACAACTGAAACGTCGTGCCCCGCCCCAGCTCGCTCTCGACGATGATCGTGCCGCCGCCCGCGGTCACGATGCCATGCACGACAGCCAGACCGAGGCCTGTGCCTTTGCCCTTCGGCTTGGTCGTGAAGAACGGCTCGAAGATGCGCGATCGCGTCTCTTCGCTCATCCCCGCGCCATTGTCGCGGATCGACACGCGGACATATGACGTGTCCGCGCGCAGGCTCGACGGCAGTTCATGCGACCCAGGCAGATCCGCAGTGACATCGATCGTTCCCGGGTTGTCACCGATGGCATGAATCGCGTTGGTGACGAGATTCACGATGACCTGTTCGAGCTCCGTCTGACCGAGCGTGCAGGAAACGCCGTTGTCATCGAGACGGGTATGGATGCTCACGTTCGGCGGCACAGCCGACGTCAACAGCTTCAGCGCCTCGTGAACGGCGGGCTGCAAGGGTGTCACCGCCGGCACAAGAGGCTGCCGTGCGGCGAATGTCAGAATGCGGCGAACCAGATCTCCCGCGCGCGTTGCCGCTTTCGAGATCTCCTGCAACGAAGGCGTCGCCGGATGGTGTGAATCGAGATCGCTCAACGCGAGCTGGGCATTCCCGCTGATCACGAGCACGAGATTGTTGAAGTCGTGCGCGATACCGCCGGCCAGCGTCCCCAGCGCCTGGAGCTTCTGGCTCTGTCGCAGGGATTCTTCGGCGGTCTTGAGCTTCGTCACGTCGACGAACGCGCCGATCACGCGCAGCACGTTTCCATTCGCATCCTTCTCCACGCGGCCGCGGGTCTGCAGCCATTGAAGCCGACCGTCAGCCCGTGCGACGCGAAACTCAGCAGTATGAAAAACGCCGGTCGCGGCAGTCAGCTCCGCCGCGCGAATCGTTGACTGCCTGTCGTCAGGGTGAATGTATTGGCGCAAGCCCGCGAGGTCTGCCGATTGCGAGCTACCGGGATCGAGCCCCCACAGCCGGCCGCCTGTCGGATCCCAGTAGAACCTCTGATCATTCGCCTGCCAGATCCATGTCGCCATCTCGCCGGCATCGAGCGCGGCAAGCAGTCTGTCCTCTGCTTCCCGATGCGCCGCTTCCGCGCGCCGGATCGTGGAAACGTCGGTGCAGGTGCCTATCCACGCGATCACCTCTCCCGCCGGATTGCGGACAGGCGCGCCATGGCAGGCCATCGAGCGCCATTCGCCGCTGCGATGCCTAACACGAAACTCCGTATGCAGATCCTGTCCGTCGCGCAGTGCCTGCTCGCGCGCCCGTATCAGGTTGGGAAGATCTTTCGAATGAATGCTCGCCAGCCAACCCTCGCCGGCAATCTTGTCCTGCGGCACGCCCGTGAAGGCGTTCCACGTCAGATCGGCGATATCGTCGGGCGGATGTGCGTCCGGGGGCGGCGCCTTGCCGTCCGCGTCGGTGACCCAGATGATCTGGACAGCGGTTCGCAGCAGCGCCAGCAGTCTGGATTCGCGGCTGGCAAGAGCGGCCCACAGACTCGTGACTGGATCCACCTTGGGAAGTCCCGCGACAGCGGCTCGCTGAAAATGAGACGGATAGGATGCTTCGGGCGACTACGTCTTGCAATCGCACGAAGCGGCAGTCGACGAAAATCCGCCGGAAGCTAGAAACTGGCCTGGAGCGACGCGTACCAACCGCGCTGATCGTCCTTGTCGGCGATGTTGCCGAGGTCAACGTGCGCAAGGGTCAATGAAACGTTCTTGAAGGGAATGAAGGCGACGAACGCATCCCAGCTGTCGTCCTCCCGGAACACACTCAGGTTGTCCGGCTTCATGCGGTACTCGGCACCGGCAACGATATGGTCGGTCAGGAAGATCGCGGTGCTGAGCTCAGGCTGCAGCGTATAGCCGTCCTCGAGATCGCCGCCAAAACCGAGAATGCCGAACTGATTCGCCCGCGTCGCCCGAAGCGTTCCGTTCAGGAGCGTGGTGCGACCCGCTGCGCCGGAGAGCCAGATCTTCGTTGCCGCGACGTAGTAGTCGATGTCCTCTCCGTCACGCGCCCCAAGCAGCGTCGGGACGAAATCGAAATCCTTGTTGCGCTTGAACTGCGCACCCACGGCAATCTGCGGCCACGGCGAGTCCTGTGCGAACACGGCATCGCCGAACACTTTCACCTTCACACCGAACACGTCCTGGCGAATCGATTCGCCCGGCACCGTGGTGCCCAGATCGAATTTCTGGCGCGCGTACGACAGCTCGACGCGGTCGTGGATGCCGACGCTGAGACCGCAGCTCATGAGCTCGAAGTCATCCGGCTCGACGCTCGTGCAGAAGCCGCTCCCGCCGATCTGATCGCGCGTTCCGAGACCCGCGATCAACGCCCACGGCGAGAGACCGCCGCCAGCGGCGCCCTCAATCTGCGTCACTCCGCCGGTGGCCAGCAGGCGATCACCCGCCAGGGCGGCCCCGCTGGCACTGAGCAGACCCAGGCCAACCGCTGCCCCCAAAAAACCGACACGCTTTGCCGCAGACATTCCCACTCCGCTTCGATTGCCGAACCGCGATCCCTGCCGGATCGCGTGAATGACGCATGTTCCTTGAGAACAGCGGATCAGGAGCGCGACCTGTCGCACACCCGTTGGCCATTGGGGGTTTGCCTCATGTGGCCGATGTGAGCCAGTTAACACGGCCGATCGGGCAGTCCCCGCAGAATCGCCGGCATATTCCGTCATGCCGAGCGACCGATGGCTTCCGTTTCCAAAGCCTCTCCGAAGGCTGCTTTTCTGGGCGCAATCGCCCTGGCGGGCGCCCTCCACCTGTCGACCGCCCGCGCCGAAGCCACTCTGTACGATCGCATCGGCAGCGATCGGCTGGGAGCGATCGCCAACGAGCTCGTCGACCGGTCGTCGAGCGATCCGCGCACGAGCCGCTCCTGGCGCAAGGTTTCCCTGCATCGCGTGAAGAGCATGCTCACCGTCTATCTCTGCTCGATCACCGGTGGCCCGTGCACATACGACGGCGACAACATGAAGGACATCCACGCCGGCCTCGACATCACCGAGGCTGAGATGTTCGCGATGGTCCAGAGCCTGCGCGACATCATGGTCAGCCAGGAAGTGCCGTTGCGCGAGCGAAACGAACTGCTTGCGCTGCTCGCCCCGTCAAAGCGCGATGTGGTGACGAAATGAGCACTCACTCCCTGCACCTCGTCGTCGCCGCCACGACTCTGGTGGTCAGCGCTATCGCCGGCGCGTCAAACGTCAACACGACGATCGTGGACGACAAGGGCAAGCCGGTCGCCGATGCCATCGTCTATTTCATGCCTGGGCAGACGATCGCGCCCGCTTCCGGGAAGCACGTCATCATCGATCAGGTCGACAAGGAATTCGTGCCGCGCGTGACCGTCGTCCAGACCGGCACGGCGATCGACTTTCCGAACAACGACAACATCCGCCACCAGGTCTACTCGTTCTCGCCGGCGAAGACGTTTCAGTTGAAGCTCTACTCCGGAAAGCCGAGCGCACCGGTGATGTTCGACAAGAGCGGCGTCGCGGTCCTCGGCTGCAACATCCACGATCACATGATCGCCTGGGTGCTGGCGGTCGACACGCCCTACTTCGTTCGCACGGATGCCCAGGGACGCGCGAAGCTGGGCAACCTGCCCGACGGCACGTATGAAATGGTCGTCTGGCATCCGGGCATGCAGCAACCGCTGTCACAGGGCAGGATCGACAGCAGCGGCTCCGGCACGATCGACCGCTCAGTTACCGTCGCCCTCGGTTCGCTCCTGGGTGCCGCAACGATCTCCGGCGAGACTGCTTCACACGCAGGGCACGATCACCCAGGCCTGTAATGTTCCGGCACCTGCGAACCCGCATCATCGTCTTCTTCGTCGCGCTGATCGGGCTCGTCCAGATCGCTGCCTTCCTTCTCGTCGATTCCGCGAACTCCACCAACGCACGGCAGAAGATCGAATCGGAGCTCGAAGTCGGTGAGCGCATCTTCGCCCGGCTGCTCGAGCAGAATCGCGATCGTCTCTCGCAAACGGCACGCGTCATGGCAGCGGATTACGGGCTGCGCGAGGCCATCGCCACCAACGATTCCGGCACGGCCGTTTCCGCGCTGCGCAATCATGCGGGCCGCATCAATGCCAGCATGGCAATGCTGGTCTCCCTCGATCGCAGCGTCATTGCCGATACGCTCGCGCCCGACTCGCAGCCGCATCAGTTCGAATTTCCGCTGCTGATCGATCGAGCCGCTCGCGAAGGCAGCGCTTCCTCGATCGAGCTCATCAACGGTCACGCGTACCAGCTCGTGGTCGTTCCGGTGATGGCGCCCCTGCCCATCTCGTGGATCGTGCTCGGCTTCGTCGTCGACGATCAGCTCGCCCGCGAACTGCGCCAGCTGACGGCGCTGGAAGTTTCGTTTCTCGCCCAATCGAATGTAGGTCCACGCTGGCGCGTGCTCGCTTCGACGCTGGACGCCCAGGACGTCTCTCAGACCGAGCAGTTGCCCGCGCTGCCGGAAGCAGCGCACGTCCATCTCATCGGCACCGACAATGCCGAGCAACAGGTCCGCGTCATTGCCCTCGACCATCTGGGCGACACGAATCTGGCTGCCGTTCTCCAGCGATCGGTTGCGGAGGCCGTCGCAGCGTTCGATCGCCTCAGCAACACATTGCTCGCCCTCGGCGTTGCAACATTGCTGCTGTCCATTGTCGGCAGCGTCTTCATTGCAGCCACGATCACCCGCCCCATCAGCGACCTCTCGCATGCCGCCGAGAAGATCCAGCGCGGTGACTACGCCGACAGCGTCAACGCCACGACCAAGGACGAGATTGGCGTGCTGGCCACCAGCCTGAACCACATGCGCGAGGGCATTGCGGCCCGTGAAGATCAGATCCTGAAGCTCGCGTACCGCGACGCGCTGACCGACCTCCCCAACAGGGCGCTGTTCAACAAACTGCTGGCGCAATCGCTCTCGGCCGCCCGCCCGGCAAGCATGTCGCCCAGCGTCCTCGTAATGAACATCGATCGGTTCCGCACAGTCAATGAGACGCTCGGTTTCAGCGTGGGCGATCACATGCTGCGGGAAGTCGCTGGCCGGCTCAGCGCACTGGCTCGTCCGGGTGATGTAGTCGCGCGGCTCGGCGGCGATGAGTTCGCTGTCCTGATCGAGGACGTCGCATCCGAAGATGCCGTGCGCTTCGCGCAGCGAATCCTGCGCTCGCTCGAGAAGCCGATCGCCTATGACGAGCAGCCGCTCGACGTGGGCGCCAGTATCGGCATCGCACACTTCCCCGAGCACGGGGCCAACGCATCGGCACTCCTGCGCAACGCCGACATCGCAATGCACCTGGCGAAGACCGGAAAGACCGGGTACGCAGTCTACGACCCCCAGAACGCGTCCCGGAATGAACGCCGCCTCTCGCTGCTCAGCGACCTGCGCGGTGCGATCGACCGCAGCGAACTGCGTGTCTTCTATCAGCCGCGAATCTCGCTGACGTCGCACGCCGCCGCGGCCGTCGAAGCGCTCGTGCGCTGGCAGCACCCGACGCGAGGCGTGGTCCCTCCTTCCGAGTTCGTTCCCTTCGCCGAGCAGACCGGCCATATCCGGCTCATCACGCGCTGGGTCCTGGAAGAGTCGATCAAGCAGTTCGGCCGCTGGCGGGAGAAAGGCATTCATCTGCGCATCTCCGTCAATATCGCGGCGCGCGACCTCATGAATCGCGATCTGCCGGAGATCGTCGAAGGACTGCTGCTTCGATACGCGATGCCGGCCGACATGCTCTGCCTGGAGATCACCGAAAGCGGCTTCATGGAAGATCCGGCGTACGCACAACGAGTGCTTGAGCGACTGCACGATCTCGGCGTGCATCTCGCGATCGACGACTACGGCACGGGCTATTCCTCGCTGAACTACATCTCGCGGCTTCCGGTGAAGGAGCTGAAGATCGACCGGAGCTTCGTCATTGGCATGATGAACGACACGACGACGTCGATGATCGTCCGTTCCACGATCGAGCTCGGGCACAGCCTGGGACTGAAGGTCGTCGCCGAGGGCGTGGAAGACGAGGCGAGCTACAACCACCTGGTGTCGCTGGGCTGCGATCATGCGCAGGGCTACTTCATGAGCCGGCCCGTCTCCGCCGCGGATCTCGAACAATGGCTGCGCAACTCGCGCTGGGGCCAGAACTCGTACGAGCCGAACAGGACAGCGCGTATATCGTTGCTGGTACCGAAAACCTCCGCACCCTGATCACCGCGCGGTCCATCCGCTCGGCGCTGTCGGGCCACAGTCCGCCGAACCGACCTGACAAAGAGGGCTGGCTACGGGAGAATGCGCCGCACCTTCCTCACCGTAGCGGCCGCTGTGAGCACTTCGAAGTTCGTTCTCGCCCTCGCCTTGCTGGCCTGCTGCAAATCGGTCGTCGCGCAGTCCTGCCCGCCGGCGGAGTTCTCGCGCGAGCGCCTCCTGAAACTGCGCGAGCAGCAGTTCAACCTCGACGATAGCCAGAAAGCCAATGAACTCGCGATGGCGTTGCTGCCGTGCCTCGCGAGCGAAGACCCGCAACTGCGCGACGCAATTGCGTACGAAGCGATTGCGACATGGGCGCGCGGCAAGCAGCTCGCGGCTTCGACAGCACGGGACATGCTCGCAAAGCTCCTCCCGCAGATTGCGCAAGACTATCCGGAAGGACCGGGCTTCACGAAACCATTCTCCGCGCTGGTGCTCGCCGAAATCGCGCGCATGGACCGAATCGAACCCTTTCTCGATGACGCAGGACGCAAGGCATTCGTAGCGGCAGCCGCAAGCTACGTCGGTTCGGTCGACGACTATCGAGGCTACGACGAAGCGGTGGGCTGGCGGCACGGCGTCGCTCACGGTGCCGACCTGCTCATGCAACTCGCGCTGAATCCGAGGGTCGATGCAGAAGGTCTGCGGGCGATCCTGGACGCAGTCGCGATACAGGTGTCTCCGGCAAGGACTCACTTCTACATCTATGGCGAGAGTGCCCGTCTTGCCCGACCCATCGTGTTTGCGGCTCGACGACAACTCCTGTCGGCCTCGGACTGGCAGAGCTGGCTGGCCCGGATCACGGCGGCCTCTCCGCTGACTAGCTGGGATGACGCGTTCTCATCCCAGACCGGGCTCGCCAAGCGGCACAATACGCAGGCCTTCCTCACCGCCGTGTTTACTATGCTGCGCGATGAGCCGGATGCGCAGAAGGTATTGCGCGAGCCTCTCGTGCACGCGCTGAGCCAGGTTCCCTGAGCCATGTGACATCGCCCGTCAGTCGGCGATATCCGAGTTGCTCACGAATGCCAGCTTGCGCCCATCCGGCGACCAGGAGGGAACGTTGATCGTCCCCTGCCCTCCGTACACATAGGCAATGACCTTCGCCGGCCCACCTTCTGCAGGCATCAGGCGCAGGTACACGCGCTTGTAGTACGGATGATCGCCCGGAGCGATCTCATCGACGTAACTGATCATGGACAGCCACTTCCCATCCGGCGACACGTGCGGAAACCAGTTGTTGTACTCGTCGTTCGTCAGCGCCTGCTGATCCGTTCCGTCCGGCTTCATGCGGAAGATCTGCATCTTCCCGTTGCGCATCGAGTTGAAATAGATGAACCGGCCGTCCGGGCTGTACTCAGGACCATCGTCGACGCCCATTGCGCTGGTCAGCCGGATTTCCTCCCCGCTGCCGTCAGCAGCGATCCTGTAGATGTCAGCGTCACCATCGCGAATTCCCGTGTAGACCAGCCACCGGGCATCTGGAGACCAGCCATGCAGGTACGACGGCGTGCGCGGAGTGATTCGCTTCGGCGCTCCCCCTGAGCTCGGCAACGTGTAGATCGTCGATTCGCCCTTGTCGGTGCTCTGGTCCGATATCCCCAGCATCGACCCGTCGAATGAGAGTACGTGATCATTGTTGTTGCGGATGGCGAAGCCCGTATCGATCAGCGCTGCCTTGTGAGTCACCAGATCGAATCGGTACAGACGGCCTCGATGCTGTGGATCGCTCCCGCTGGTGTTGTAGATCAGCGCTGCGCCGTCGGTCGTCCAGTTCGGCGCCTCGAACGGTTGCTTCGAGCTGTAGAGCAGCTGCCGATGACCCGTAGCGACATCCAGCAGCTCGAGGTGACTGCCGATGTAGTCGCGATAGGGCACGAAATCCGGCTTCGCCGGCTTGATGACGCGCACATTCCTGAAGACAGCCTGCTCGATGACGCCAGAATCATGCGAACACAGAACCAGGCCAACGTAAGGCACGTCGCCCACGTCGATATCGGCGACCTGCACCGTCCTGAAGGGCTCGCCGTGTTTCGCCGCCGAAAAGATGTATGTGTTGCCGCGGCGCTCCAACTGCAGAACATCAGCGGCTCTCACCGCCGCTTCGATCTGCTCGGTTGCAGCCGCCTTCGCGCGCCTCCATTGCAGAGACACGAGACCGTCGCCGTGCACAACACCGTCGACGTACGACGCATCGTCATCGAGACTGCTGCGAACGATCAGGCCGGCCTTGCGATGCGGATCAACGCCCTTGCCTGCGAAGTCGACCCGGGCCTGCACGATGAAGTCGCCTCGCAGGCGCTTCCACGCGAAGTGAAACTCATCGCGAGCTCCCCACATGTTGGCGCCAGCGGCCGACAGCTGATACGTCTGCGACGCGGCGTTGTACGTCGCATCGCCTTTGAGTTTCGGCGCGCCCACGTCCTGGTGCGCCTCAAACTCGCCGGGCGCGGCCACGACATCCTGCGATTCAGCGGGCCTGGGAATGGAAGCAGTTGCGATGACGCAAAGTGTGAGCAGCGCTTTCGAATAGTTCATGTCGGTCTCGCAGGCGTTGTTGCGATCCGGCACGGCGCGGCGACGCGCGCAGCAGTGGCTGCTGCCCGTGTCGTCTCTGGCTCCCCCAACAGCACGCGCGGTCATGCCGGCGCATGTTATCGATACCAATGCTGCCCGGTTCGCGAGGTTAGCTCAAGAGGTACGACGCCGGGGCGCTGCGCCCCGGCATCGACAGTAGATCAAGGTGCCCTGAGGACGATCTAGTAATCATCCCGGCGCTGATCCTTCAGCCACCGCTTCGTCGCGGCTCTGTTCGCCAGCAAGCCCAGGAATTCCTTCTGCCGGACGATCTCGGCCCGGATCGCACGGGCCTGGCGCTGGATCGCGAGATTGAATCGCTGCGCATTCAGCTCCGTGCCCGCGTCGAGTCCGAAGTCCGCGCGAAAGGCGGACTGCAGCTCCCTGAGCATTGCCTTTGCTTCCTCGAGCTGCTGGGCAAGCAGCTTGTTGTACTGCTTGAGGCGCTGTGAGCTCACTTTGCCGATCGGATCGTCAGCCAGCCCGATCTCGACCTGGAGCTCGAACAGGCCCAGCAGATCATTGGCGGCGTAAGCCTGATTGATCCGCTGCATCAAGGCGTTCTTTTCTTCACGCCGCTTCGGATCCGATTCGCGGTCCGGATGCACGGCACTCGCGAGCTTTCGATAGATCTCGCGCAACGACTGCTTGACCATCTGCGCCGCCGCTTCGGTTCGTTTGTTCGACGCGGATTCCTGGCGCTGGCGCGATCGCTCGGATGCCCGCTCTTCCTCGGCGGCGTCCCGCTCCGCCATCTTTTCGTACATCCGTTGGATCAGGTCTTCTTCGGTACGAATGTCGGTTTCATCACCGAGGTCGAGTCCCGTCAGTTCCTCCGCCTCCTCCCTGAGCAGCTGGATTTCCTCCTGCTTGACCGCATCGAAGCTCGCTTCGCTGTGTTTCTCGAAAAGCGCCCGCAGCTCCGCATCGTCAGGCTGCGCCGCCAGCAGAGCGTCCGCAGTTGCGCACAGGATCTGCCTGAGCGCTGCGCGATCCGCACGAGACCAGTTGGAGTCTTCGAGCAGCCGGTCGATCGCAAGAACAGTCCCGCGACTCAGGTCGCGCAGCGATATGCGCAGAGGCTGCAGGCGCTGCGAGTGTTCCAACCGGAACTTGTCGACAGTCTTGTCCCACGCCGAGCGCGTCTTGCGCACGGCCTCGATCTGCCCGATCAGGTAGCGAAAGCGTTCCTGCTCGGCAGTGAGCTTGGGCCCGGGAGCACGTGAAGAATGTGTAATCGAGGA
Organism: Povalibacter uvarum; assembly: GCF_014202975.1. Lineage (GTDB taxonomy): Bacteria > Pseudomonadota > Gammaproteobacteria > Steroidobacterales > Steroidobacteraceae > Steroidobacter > Steroidobacter uvarum. The sequence continues at coordinate 396,164 of NZ_JACHHZ010000003.1, read as the reverse complement.
CGTACGGGACATGAGGGAGGCATCGAGGTACCTCACCCATTGTCGGGGCCCGGTGGCCGGAAAACAAACACGGCGGCACCAACGTCAGACGATCGCAGTCCCGGTGCCGTGGATATCAGTAGATTCCGTCGCTGGCCTGGCGTGCCGCGGCGCGTGGGCCGAAGGGCGCGGAATCGAGATATGAGCCTGCGCGACTGCCGTATTTGGCGATCATGACGCTCGCCTTGCGCTTCAACCGCGTACGCCAGTCATGTGCGCGCATGTGTTCGAGGGCGAGATTGGACGCATTGCGGTTGTAGAGAGCCGCGTCCCGGCGTCTGTCAGCAGCTTCCTGGATCGCTGCAGCGGCTTGCTGCGGATTCGCAGCGTTGAGCGCCTGCGTGATTCCCGTCGCGGCTGCAATTGCGTCAGGAACACCTGAGTTCAAGCCGCGCGCTCCGAATGGCGCGAACAGATGCGCAGCCTCACCGGCGAGCACGACGCGACGATGCTCATCAGTGAACGACTTCGCGACCACTTGCAGGAACTGATAGGTCGAAACCCAGGTGACACGATCGCCGTATTTTTCCGGCAGCACGCGGACGAGCCAGCGCTTCACGCCCTCCGGATCGCTGAAATGCTTCGGATCGTCGCCGCGGCGCAGCTGAATGTCGGCGCGGATTCCATTCCGGAAGGGCACGAGCAGCACGTTGCGCTTCTCGACCGCGGGGTGCTCGTAATAGTACAGACGCTCGGGGCGAATCGGGTCATCGACGTCTTCCGCGACGTCGACGATGACGAAGGCATCTTCGATGCGCGGGCCTTCGAGCTCGATCCCGACTTGCTTGCGAACTACGGATCGGCCGCCGTCCGTACCCACCAGGTACTTCGAATGCCACTCCTTCCCGGAGCTCGTCTTCACGATGACGCCTTCGGGACTCGTCTTCGCGTCCGTGACTTCCTGATCCCACGCGAACTGCACGCCGGCCTCGGTGCAGTGGCGAAACAGGATCTTTTCCGCATCGACCTGGCCGAGATTCGTCGACGCGGGCATCACGCCAGGGGGCGGGAACGGATAGGTTCGCTCATAGACCTGCGTCTCACCCCAGAACGTGCGCTTGGTGGACCAGACGAGCCCCGCGTTCGCGATTTCCCAGCCGAGACCGGCGCGGATGTCTTCCCACAGTTGCATCGTCTGCCTGTGATAGAAGATCGCGCGGCTGCCGGGCCGCAGACGCCCTGCCGATGCCGCTTCGAGCACAACGACTGGCAAGCCCTGTGCGCGCAGAGCGAGCGCGGAAGTGAGCCCGACTGGTCCTGCGCCGACGACGATGACTGGAAGTGAATTCATGATGAGTCCTACGGATTCGATCGCGCGGCTCAGCCGATGAGCGTAACGAGCGTTTCGAGGCCGTCGATACCGCCCTCGATCCGATCACCGGCTTTCACTGCACCGACGCCAGCAGGCGTGCCCGTGTAGATGAGGTCGCCAGGTACAAGCTCGAACAATGTAGAAAGCTCCGCGATGATCTCCGGCACGCTCCAGATCAGATCCGCGACATCGGCCTGCTGACGGATTTCGCCGTTGACTTTCAGCCAGATCCTGCCCTGCGTGAAGCCCTGGCCTGGCGCGGGTTGGATGGCTGCAATCGGCGCGGAGTGGTCGAAGGCCTTGCCCGTGTCCCACGGTCGCCCCTTGTCCCGGGCCTCGAACTGCAGATCGCGGCGCGTCAGGTCGTTACCCACTGCGTAACCGAACACATGATCGACGGCACTGGCGAGCGGAATGTTCCTGCCGCCCTTGCCGATTGCGACGACCAGTTCGATCTCGTGATGAACGTTGCTCGTCCGCGCCGGGTACGCGACGGTGGCATTGTTCGGGACGATCGCGTTCGCGGGCTTGGTGAAAAAGAACGGCGGCTCCCGCTCCGGATCCTTGCCCATCTCCCGGGCATGCGCCGCATAGTTGCGGCCGACGCAGTAGATGCGATTGACGGGAAAGCGCTCGCTACGGCCTTGCACCTCGACGGAAATCGTCTCGGGCGGCGGTACGACGTATGACATGCAGGGCCCCTTGCGCAGGTCGGCTTATTTGTAAGCAGCCCTTACAGTATAGCATGTCAACGATTTCGTGAAGTACGAGCGCAGACCGTTGAGCGAGCCCGCTAAGGCAGACCCTGAATCCGCCCCCGCCGCAGCGCGCCTACACGGAGAAAGACGGCTGCTGACTGCTGGCGACTGGCCAGAAGGAAAGGAAGAGGCGCGAAGCGCCGCCAGAAAAAGAACGGGCCGCACTGGGCGGCCCGTTCAATCGCATCAGCGAGGTTTGTTACTTCGCTTTCACAGCCTGCGATTCGTTGTATGCGTTCCTGCGATACATCAGGAGCACACCCGACTCGGTGCTGTTGGCGTCCGCCACGGTTGCCGTCGTGACCGGCACGTTCGTGATGGTGCCAGCATGCGCCGTACCCCACGGCTCAGCGCCGAAGGAGAAGCGCGGCGTAGCCGGCGTGAACAACATGCCTTCCACCAGATCCGTGAGGTTTCCGGTCAGGTAGTTGTCGAACGCGTAGACCGAGAAGCCGAAGGTGGTTCCCGGCTGCACACCGACGTTGACTGCACCGGCGGTCGAGTTCATCGGGACCGTGAAGATCACGTTGCCCGAGACCAGATCCGCATCGGTGTAGAACACCGCCGTCGCCACACCAGTGGTCAGATTCGCCACGTACACGAGGTTCTGGCCGGTGACCGAGAAGCCGCCGTTCTCCGTGTTGTAGACCACGTAGTCTTCGACGCCGTCATTGTTCGAATCGATGTAGATGTCGAACTCTGCCGGATAGTTCGGATGCACGCGCTTGCCGTAGGTGCTGATCGCGAACTCGAGATAGTCCGCGCCATACACAGCTGCCGGCAGGTGACGCACGCCGACCTGCTTCAGGTCGATGACCGCGAAGTTGTCGCCAGGCTGCGGGAGTTCCGAAGCCGGGACCTTCGGGCTCGTGCCCGTCAGCGAGAACAGCTCGAACTCGCCGTCGTTCACACCGTTGTTGCGGATGTCGACCGACGTGCCGTTCTTGTTCGTCGTGAGGCTCTTCGCATCCATTGCCGACGACTTGCGCGGGAGCACATGCCACGGCAACGACAGCTTCTCGCTGCCCGAAGTCAGCGTGATGTAGCCGTCGAATTCCGGACCGTTGAGCAGCGCGCCGTTGCCACCATTGGCACCGCCGTTGATGGCACCCCACGCCGGCAGCTTGCTGCCCTTGATGGAGACCTGCACGTTGAACCAGGCGTAGCCCTTCGGACCAACCGTCACCGAGCCCGGCGCATGGACCGTCACCGCACCCGACGCTTCATCATCGGCGTAACGGAAGCTTCGCGCGATGCTGTAGGTACGAGTCGCGTTGCTGAAGTTCTGCACTTCCACCCGCTTGGTGATGGTGATGTTGTCGCCCGACGCATCGACGAAGCCGAAGCTCAGTGCCGACGATTCGGTCTCGTCGTTCCATGCAATCGCCTTCAGGCCGATCGCTTTGTTGACGCGCAGCTCGCCTGCACCGATGCGAGTGATCGGCGCGAGCCCGCCCGGCAGCAGCGCCGGATTGGTGTACACCGTCGTCTCGGCGCTGTTCATCAGCATCGCCTTGACCTGGAACGGGCAGCGATCCGGGTAAGCCTGCAGCAACAGAGCTGCTGCGCCCGAGACCATCGGTGCCGCACCGGAAGTACCGCCGAACGGCGTTGCGCCATCGCCCGTGCCGACTTCCGCCGACGTCGATGCGCCAGGCGCGCCGATTTCAGGCTTGATCGTCTGGAGCGCGGACGGGCCGCGCGACGAAGTGCTCGCCATGCTGCCGACCAGCGGGATCGAAGAAGCCGGCGAGATCGAAGCGTTGACCACTTGAGCCGCGTTCAGCCGCGCCTTGATGGCGTTCGACAACACCTGCTGGATCACCAGCGTCGGAGCGAAGCTGTCGCCACCGCCGAAGGAGAAGCTGACGGCATCGCCAGCAGCGACCAGACCGATGATGACGCCCGTCGCACCTGCATCGACTGCGTAGTCGACCTTGAGGCTGACGGAGCAGCCGCCGCGGTCGATGAGCGCAATCTTGCCGGTCGGGTTCGCAAGGATCGGATCGGCCGGCGATCCGGCAGCGACGCTGCCTGCCGGGCAACCACGACCGATGAACACGACATCGCCAGTGACGCCGGCACCGACCGGCGCCCATTCGACGGTGGCCGTGTTGCCGTACACGCCTGCGATCGACGCCGGAGCGTTGATGACGAGCGGGATCGCCTGCGCGCTCGGAACCTGCGTCTGAGCCACGCTCAGCACGCCCGGACCGATCGACGGAGAACCGACGACGTAGGGCTTGTTCGAGCCGTTGCCCGCGGAGGCGACGACCATGCTGCCCAGGTCGACGGCATCTTCGAGAGCGGCCGTGAGGTCGTCTTCGATCATGCCGTAGTCCGAACCGAGGGACAGGTGAATGATGTCGGCTGCATCGTCGAGATCGCCGTCACGATTCGGATCGAGTGCGAAATCGACTGCCAGCAGGAGCGCGACACCGTTGCACGACGTGGCGACGGCGCTGCAGACCTTCACGGCCAGCAGCTTGGAGCCAGGGGCAACGCCCACATGCGTTCCGTCCTGACTCTTGCCACCGATGATGTCGGCTACATGCGTGCCGTGGCCCTGGAAGTCGATCGGGTCCGGATCTTCACTGCGTGCGCCGTTCGGCCATGCTTCACCGACGAAGTCGAAGCCGCCGACGACCTTCGCGGTCGGGAACAGGCCATCGAGCGTCGTCTGGGCCGCGTCGCCGGGGTTCACACCGTACGCAGCAGCGTAGGCTTCGAGCGTGCCCGGACCGCCGAGATTGCGGTGGGTGTAGTCGATACCGGAGTCGAGGACGGCGACCGTCACGCCTGTGCCGTCAACGCCAGTGGCCTGCACCGCCGTGGCACCGACGTACGGCACCGTCTCGGAGAGGTCGAGCTCATAGTTGATGACAGGGCGGACAGCTGCGACGCCAGCGATGCTCGCGATCTGCGGCAGCTGCGAAGCATCGACGCGGACAGCAATCGCGTTGTGGGCGACCTGCACGCGACCGAGCTCCTCGGCACCGACGCTCGCGAGGCTGAGCGCAACCTTCTCCTGCTGCGAACGCAGGGTGCTGCGGCCTTTCTCCATCGCGTCGGCGACGGAAGCCTTGCTGGTCGAGGGAAGCAGCTTTGCCTTGCGCAGGCCGGCCGAAGCCGCGATTGCGCTCTTCTGTGCCGCGATCGAAGGCGTGTCCATCGACACCCAGACTTCGACCGGACCCGAAGCGGTAGCGAGGCGACGATCGATCTTCTCGGTCGTGATGCCTGCTGGAGCTGCCGTGGTGTTGGGTTTCCCGAGAGTTGTCGCCGGCCCCTTTGCCGACGGACTCATCGAGTCGTTACTGCCGCTGCCGCAGGCTGAAACAATCACTGCGGTTACTGCGAGCGATAGAACTCGCAGTCGTTTGGTTCGACGCATGAAGAATCTCCCCAGTTGGTTTTTTGTGAGCCGCAGTCGCGATGCGACTTAGCAACTCATGCGACCGATACTGCGCGTCACTTCATGGAATCGTCAACAGAGAAAATGCTAACGGCCGACGCGATTGCGGTGCGAAACCGTCTTCACCGCCGTCACACCGTCGATCTTCTTTACGCTTTCGATGGCGGCGGCGGGCAACGTGACGGCGATTGCGTTGCGAGTCTGCTGCGTGCGAGCCGACTCGACCGCACCGAGCTCGGCGAGCCTGCGCATCACACGATCCTGTTCTTCGAGAATCCGTCGCCGGAGCTCAGCGCGCTGCGACTCGGCATCGCGCGGCAGCGATGACAACGCGGGTTCGCTCAGCACGATCCAGACTTCGATCTCTTCCCGCGAAGCGGATGCAGTGGTGGATGCATCCGTCGACTCGCTTGCGGGCGTTCGATCGGACGCCGTTCCGGCGGCGCAGGCGATACTGATTGGAAGCAGGACCAGCGCGGTATTTAACCTAATCACGGGTTCTCCGGATGCGCGAGGTGTAGGTAACTTGAGGTCACAAGTGATCTTCTTCCTGGCACTCTGCTTCGGCCTTCCCACGTTGTACACCTGGATCGCGAGTCCTTCCGCCTTGTATTCTCGGCGGATGAAGAAAGCCCTCCTCTACTCCATCGCTCTCGTCACCTGCGCCACCGCCTCGCTCTCCAGCGCCGATACCGATCCCGGAAGGGCCGCTTTCCGCGCGATCTACCAGGAGATGGTGGAAATCGATTCATCACCCACCACGGGTTCGTGCACAAAGGTCGTTCGCGCCGCCGAAACCCGGCTTCGCGCGGCTGGCTTCACTGATGAGGAAGTGCACGTCGTCATCCCGGAGGGGCGCCCCGACGACGGCAACATCGTTGCACGTATCAGGGCGAAGAACGCGAAGAAGAAAGGCGTGCTGCTCCTGGCGCACATCGATGTCGTCGACGCGAAGCGCGAGGACTGGGAGCGCGATCCGTTCAAGCTGATCGAAGAGAACGGCTACTTCTATGGCCGCGGTTCCGCCGACGACAAGGCGATGGCGGCAGTGTTCCTGGATCTCATGATCCGCCTCAAGCAGGAGCGCAATTTCAAACCGGGCCGCGATCTGATCATGGCACTCACCTGCGGCGAAGAGACGTCGAACCGCGTGAACGGCGTCGACCACCTGCTGAAGAACCGCCGGGAACTGATCGATTCGGCCTTCGCCATCAACGAGGGCGCGGGCGGATTGCTGTCGGACGAAGGCAAGCCGCTGGCACTGCAGGTACAGGCCGGCGAGAAGATTCACCAGGTCTACTCGCTCGAAGTCACGAACCCGGGCGGCCATTCGTCGCGACCCGTTCCGGACAACGCGATCTATCGACTCGCCGCGGCGACGCAGAAGGTCGCCTCCCTCTCCTTCCCGATCCAGGTGAATCCGGTCGTGCGTGAGTACTTCCGCGTGACGGGGCCGATGCTCGGCGGAGAGACCGGAGCCGCGATGAGCGCCGTTGCAAAGAACCCCGATGATCAGGCTGCGCTCGCAACCCTGATGAAGGATCCGAGCTACAACGCAGTCGTGCACACCACCTGCGTAGCCACACAGATCGACGGCGGACATGCGCCCAACGCCCTCCCGCAGCGTGCGGCAACGACGCTGTCGTGCCGCGTGATGCAGGGAACGACGCCGGAGCAGGTCAAGGAAACGCTCGAGAAAGCAATCGCAGACCCACAGGTGAAGGTCTCGATCGTGCGCCGGCGCGACGGCTCATCCCCGCCGCAACTGACAGATGAAGTGATGGGACCAGTGAAAAAGCAGGCGGCGAAGCAGTGGCCTGACGTTCCGATCGCTCCGCTGATGAGTGCGGGCGCGACCGATGGCCGCTTCCTGATGAACGCGGGCATTCCGACTTACGGGATGAGCGGCATGTTCGCGAAGCCGGGCGAAGCCAATGCGCACGGCCTCAACGAGAAGATCCGCACGCAGTCGCTCTACGACGGCCGCACCTTCCTGGAAGGCATCGTTCGCGCGTACGCGAAGTAGACCTCCGTCACTCCCGCGAAAGCGGGAGTCCATCCGGCTCTTGCTCGTCACTCCCGCGAAAGCGGGAGTCCATCTGCTTGCTGGAGATGGATTCCCGCTTTCGCGGGAATGACAGTCGCTTGCACCACGGATGACGAATTGCGCCGCCTCTCCTGCAACTCCTCGACAATCCGCCGATGCCTCTCAGCATCGAGGTCATAGCGCGAGTAACACCAGACCGACACCACCGCCAGGACTGCCACGAACGGCCCGTACATCAGCGCAAGCCAGACCAGCTTGTCGTGCGGAACGCCTTCAGCGGCAATCTGCTGCGCCGTCGGCCAGCTGATCAGGCTGAGCAGAATACCCGACACGAACTTGCCCAGGCCCGACGTCGCCTTGTAGCAAACCAGCTGCGCACCGAAGAAGACCCCTTCCTGGCGCTTGCCGGATTGCAGTTCGTATTCGTCGGCGACGTCGGCCAGCATCGAGTTGCCGCTCGAACGCGATTGCACAGTACCGATGCCCTGCACGATGCGCATCACGCTCAGCGTCATCACGAGCGCGGCCGTTGCAGCCGGCGGCATCCAGCCGAACAGCCAGAGTATGACGGGCAGCATCTGCAGGACCGCGAACCACGTCGTTCCCCACATGAGCACAGGCTTCTTGTCGAAGCGGCCGTGCAATCGCGGCGTGAATGGCGAGCCGAGAAAGTAGCCGACGAAGAGCGCGACGGAGACCCAGAGCAGCGGCCGGCCGGAAATCTCCCATATATATGTGTTGACGTAGAGCAGCAGCGCGGTGTCGATGCCCACGACCATGTAGACCATCACGGCGCCGGTGAAGTACCAGCGGAAATTGAGATTGCGAAACGCCTGCAGGGTCTCGGCGAGGATCGCGATTGCCGACATGCGGGCCCGCTGCGCCGGCTGATACAGATACGGGATCAAGTGATGCGTGCCGACGGCGGAGACCAGCATCGCCGCTGACATGATGATCGCGAGCGTCAGTGCGAATGACGGATACGCGTCCGCTTCGAGCTGACCGCGCGGACCCGCGAAGTACCAGCCGAACGCAATGCCATACACGAGCAGCGAACCGATTGCGGTGACCGCTTCGCGCCACGAGGCGACGACCGTTCGTACTTTGTAGTCCGAGGAAAGCTCGGCGCCGAGCGCCAGATGCGGCACCGTGAAGAATGTCAGCACGACGCGCGCCGCAATTCCCATTCCCGTGAGCCATGCGAACAGCGGCATGTGATCGGCGAGCGGTGCATTGCGCGCCGGCAACAACGATCCGGGCGGCGCGAACAACAGATAGAACGTGATCAGGAAAGGCACGATCGCCAGATACATGAAGAAGTGCCGTCGTCCGAAGCGCGAGCGCCAGCGGTCCGACATTGCCCCGATCAACGGATCTGTCGCGGAATCGACGATGAGCGCAATGAGCATCGCGAGGCCCGCGAGCATCGGGTTCATGCCGAGCAGGCTGTTGTAGTAGAAGAGAATGAAGACCGCGAGTGCGAGGTTCTTCATCGACTCGGCGAGCTGGCCGATCGAGTAGAACACTTTGTCGCCGACAGTCAGGACCCGCGTGGTGTTCATGCAGTCGAATCCCCCGATCGTGAGCGCCTTTGTTCGTGCAACAGCGCCTGTCCGTCGAGCATATGCCCCGTGACGGGGATTGCCGATAGCGACGCAGCGAATCGCCATCGCCGTTCAGTCACATTCCGCTTTGCAGCCCGGATGGCGGCTTTCACGGACGGCACATCGCCGTCGTGCGGCTATCATCGCGACCCGCAGTCGAATGGAGACTGGGCATGAACCGACGGTTGTTCGCACTCGCACTCGCTGGAATGACCCTGACCGGTTGCGGCAAATCGGACGCGCCTCCCCCGGCGGCCGAACCGCCCGCGACCACGGCGCCGGCGGTCAACCCGGCCTCGCCGCCATCGTCAGATCCAGCGGCTTCCGGGCCCGTATTGGATACAACTGCCGCACAGGCGCTGCTGACCCCGGATGAGACGCTGCAGTCCATCGCGCTGGCCGACGGCAACCCAGCCACGGTCTCGGGCGAAGTCGTGGGCTACAAGACCACCGCCTGGGCAGTCATGGTCGGCCAGGGCCAGACCCTGTCGGTGACGTTCAAACCCGCCAGCAGCAATCTCTATATGAATATCCAGGACACGGCCGATACCACCGGGACGGCGGTCCACCGGGGCGAAACGGACGGGCCGACGGCCTCCCTCGTGGCAGCGCGGGATTCGACGTACCTCATCCGCCCTTTTCAGCCTCGCGCCATGGCAAGGCGCGAGGAAAAGGGCACCTATTCACTGGAGGTTTCGGTTCGCTGAGCGCCGCGGCCCGGACCCCGTCGGCGGACCCGGCCGCCGGCCCCCAGAGTGGCGGAATACCTGCCGGAACGACCCCGAAACCGGCCCGAAATGGGCCATTTCCGAGGCAAACCCTCACTGCAATACAAATTCCGCTAGAATGCGCCGCCTTTGCCGAAGCGGCAGGTGTGACCCGGGCCGCTTTTCCTGAGAATTCCAGCAAAAACCTCATTGGTATTCACAGGGTTGGCCCCTATTCTCCCCGGCCATTTATGAGCCGGAGAACGGCTTCGCTTTAGTTTTGGAATCGCCACGGAAACCGCCATGCCCCGTACTACACCCCTATCTGACATTCGCAACATCGGCATCATCGCCCACGTCGACGCCGGCAAGACCACGACGACGGAACGCATCCTGTACTACACCGGTCGCAAGCACACGATCGTCGACGTGCACGACACGAAGGACCTGAAGTCCTCGACGACGACCGACTACCTCGAACAGGAACAGAAGCGCGGCATCACGATTCAGTCGGCCGCCGTGTCGACGTTCTGGCGCAAGAAGAAGATCAACGTCATCGACACTCCGGGACACGTCGACTTCACGATCGAAGTGAACCGCTCGCTGCGCGTCCTCGACGGCGCTGTCGTCGTGTTCGACGGCGTGGCCGGCGTGGAGCCGCAGTCGGAAACGAACTGGCGTCTCGCCGACAACTACGGCGTGCCGCGTATGTGCTACGTGAACAAGATGGATCGCAGCGGTGCGAACTTCCTGCGCTGCGTGGACATGATCAAGAAGCGCCTCGGCTCGCGCCCGCTGCCGGTGCAACTGCCGATCGGCTCCGAAGACAACTTCAAGGGCATGATCGACCTGGTCGAGATGCAGGCCCTGGTATGGGATTCGGATGACAAGGACGCCGAGCCGGCCAAGATCGACATCACTGCCGACATCGCCGACAAGCTCAACATCACGGTGCCGAGCGATCGCGCCATCCTCGCGCAGATCGCGAAGTACCGTTCGGAACTCGTCGACACCTGCCTCGAGCAGGACGATGCCGCGATGGAAGCCTATCTGAACGACGGCACCGAGCCTTCGGCTGACGTGCTGCGCAAGTGCCTGCGCAAGGGCACGATCTCGGGCGCATTCAACCCGGTGCTGTGCGGCTCTTCGTACAAGAACAAGGGCGTCACCCAGGTTCTCGATGCCGTCGTCGACTATCTGCCGGCCCCGACCGACGTCGCTGCCATCAAGACGATGGACGAAGACGGCAACCCGGTCGGCGAGCGTATCTGCTCCGATGACGAACCGTTCTCGGCGCTCGCATTCAAGGTCATCAACGACGCGTACGGCGCACTCACGTTCTGCCGTGTGTACTCCGGCGTATTGACCAAGGGCGCATCGGTCCAGAACACGACTCGCGGCAAGCGCGAGAAGATCGGCCGCATGGTCGAAATGTTCGCGAAGGAAGCGAACGCGATCGAAGAAGCCCGCGCCGGTGACATCATCGCGCTGGTCTCCCTCGCGGAAACCGAAACCGGCGATACGCTTTGCGACTCGGCAAACCCGGTGATCCTGGAGCGCATGCGCTTCCCGGACCCCGTCATCAGCGTCTCCGTGAAGCCCAAGAACAAGGCTGAACAGGAGAAGTTCGGCGCAGCGCTCGGCAAGATGGTTCGCGCCGATCCGTCGCTGCACCTCGAAACGGATCGCGAAACGGGCCAGACGATTCTGCGCGGCATGGGCGAGCTCCACCTCGAAGTGACGCTCGATCGCATGCGCACGGAATTCAACGTCGAAGGCATCATGGGTCAGCCGCAGGTCGCGTACCGCGAGACCTTCACGAAGCCGATCTCCGAACAGTACATCCACAAGAAGCAGACCGGCGGTTCAGGCCAGTTCGCCGAAGTGTGGATCACGTTCGAACCGCTGGAGCGCGGCTCGGGCTTCATCTTCGAAGACGAAACGGTCGGCGGCTCGGTGCCGCGCGAGTACGTGCCGTCGGTCGAGAAGGGCCTCAAGATGCAGAAGGAAGACGGCGTGCTCGCGCACTATCCGACGGTGGACTTCAAGGCCCGCCTCACGGACGGCAGCTACCACGACGTCGACTCGAACGCCCTGACGTTCGAAATCGCGGCGAAGGCCTGCTTCCGTGAAGCGATCCGCAAGGCCAACCCGATCCTGCTCGAGCCGGTGATGCGTGTCGAAACCGTGACGCCTGCCGACTACCTCGGCGACGTCATCGGCGACATCAACCGCCGTCGCGGCATGATCCAGGAGCAGCTCGAGCGCGGCACGAACATCGCTGTCGTGGCCACGGTGCCGCTGTCGGAAATGTTCGGCTACATCGGCCATCTGCGCGGCATGACCAGCGGTCGTGCTTCGTACACGATGGAGTTCTCGCACTACGATCCAGTGCCGAAGATGGTGGCCGACACGGTCATCGCCGAAGCAGCGAAGGCCAAGACGGCCGCTGCCTGATCCTGATCGCGCGGCTCACGCCGCGCGAGTGGCGATCGAATCAGACCTCCGCGACGAAAGTTGCGGAGGTCTTTTTGTTTCTGGGGCCTCGTCACTCCCGCGAAAGCGGGAGTCCATCCGGTGCGCAAGATGGATTCCCGCTTTCGCGGGAATGAAGGCCTGCCTACTTCCCCGCTGCCGGCGCAAAGAGCAGATCCGCATAGTCGTAGCTGAAATCCGCGAGCGGCGACACCGCCTTCATCGTCACCCGATCCACCCGACCATCCGCGTTGATGCCGAACGTCACGTATGCGGGTTCGATGGTCTTGTCATCGAAGCGTGTGATGAAGCTGTCGTACTGCCAGTGTTCGAGGCGGCCGCCCATTCGCGGCGTCGACTTGAAGTCGATCGTGAGCGACTTGCCGCTGACCGCCACTTCGATGTTGCCGTACCAGGGATCGGTGTACGTTCCCGCGTATCTCTCGAGCGGCAGAGACGGTCCGACTTTGGCAGGCTTGGCCATCGTGGCGTCGAGCGCCTTCATCGCGCCCGCCAGTCGCTCCTGCTTGTATGTAATGTATTTCTCGGGCCACTCGTTCGAGCCGAAGCCCAGGTAATGATCCAGCAGCTCGTACATCAGCCCGAGCAGGATCTCGCCGTCCTCGCTGTTGATTTCGATCGCGAACCCGACCTTCTTGTCCGGGATGAGCGCCACGATCGTCTGGAAACCCAGCACCGCGCCGCCGTGCGAAATCACCTTTGCGCCACGATAGTCCCGCACTCCCCAGCCCAACGCGTACGACTGGAACATCGGCTCGGCGAGCTTCAGGGACTGCGGAAGCGGTGAAATCGGCGTGAGCACGACGGGCTTCCACATCTCGGCATGGGCCGCTTCACTGAACAGGGGCTCGCCGTTCGGCAGCTTGCCGCCGTTCAGCTGGATCGCGAGCCACTTCGCCATGTCGTTCGCGCTGACGGCGAGACCGCCCGCTGGCGCAGCCGCTCGACCCAACTCATCGCGCTCATCGAGCACCTGTAACGGGCCGACGCCACGCACCCGGCTGCTCGCCCGTGCATGCGGATACGAGCGATTGGGAATGGCGAAGCGACGGTCGTTGTCGCTCGTGGACTGCGTCATTCCCGCCGGCTGAAGGACGTGCTGACGCACATAGTCTTCCCATGTCTGTCCGGTCACCGCCTCGATCAGCTGTCCCGCAACCATGTAGAGCACGTTGTCGTAGGCATAGCCGCTGCGAAAGCTGGTCGCCGGCTTGATGTAGCGCAGCCGCTTCACCGCCTCGGCCCGCGAAAGATTGCTGCGGGGAACGAACAGCAGATCGCCAGCACCCAGGCCGAGGCCGCTGCGATGAACCAGCAGATCGCGGATCGTCATCTCGCGCGTGACCCATGCGTCGTACATCTGAAAACCGGGAAGGCGATCGATCACCTTGTCGTCCCAGCCGATCTTGCCGGAGTCGACGAGCGTAGCCAGCGCCGCGGCGGTGAACGCCTTGCCCGTCGAGCCGGTCGGGAAAATCGTATCCGCATCGACCCGCGCCGGCGCATCCATCCTGTTGACGCCGTAGCCGCGCGCCAGCGTCGTCGCCCCGTTCTCCACGATCGCTACCGCCATCCCAGGAACGCCTATGCGGTTCCGCAGACTCTCGACGCGGGCGTCGAAGTCCGTAGGCGGAGCCGCCAGCAGCTGCGATGAAACTGCCGAGAGAACGATCAGAGCCAGAAATCTCATGCGACCTCCTGGGGTGCGGCGTCGAGCGGCTCGATCCTGCAATCGGCCTCGAAGACACACGTGAGTTGTAAGAGTTTGCGGCGGATGAACTCCGCGACGGCGACCGAGAGCCCCTCCATCGACGCGACGACTTCGATGCTGTCCGCGTCGACGCGGACACAATGCACTTCCGTGGGGGCGAGATTCGACAGCGCGAACTGATGCACGACGCGACTCACGCCCGTCGGATCGAGATCGATCAGCACCCGATACTTCGCACGAACAGGCCCGTTTCCGGCGACCGCCGGACTTGCGTCATCTGCTGCGTAAACGTCGCGAACCATCGTGGACTCGCATCAGGTCGCGTCAGTGCGCAACACGTTGCGCGCGGGACGGTCGACGAGCAGCAGGAGAGACGCAGCGAGCGCGGCGACTCCCGCCATCGACAGGAAAAAAGTCGCGTGATCCATCCGGCTCCACCATGAGCCCAGCGCGCCGGCAAGCAAGTTGCCGCCGAAGCTTGCGGAGAACCACAAGGCGATGCTGGTTGCAGCCAGCGTCGCCGGCGCGAGCTGGCCGAACAGCGCGAGGCCCGTCGGCAGGATGAACAACTCGCCAGTGGTGTAGACGATCAGGAACAGCACGAGCCACACCCAGTGCGCCTGAAGGCCGCCCGCTGCCTGCGAAACCAGCGCCAGCAGCACGTACGCCGCCGCGACGATGAATGCGCCGATCGCCATGCGTCGCACCGGCGCAGTGGGCCTGCCACGCTTACGCCAGATCGCGAGCAGCACGGGAGTGAGCATGAATACGAGCAACGGATTCAGCGCCTGGAACCAGCTTCCCGGAATCGTCCAGCCAGGACCGACCGAGCGATCGACTGACGAGTCCGCCCACAATGCAACGGTGTTGCCGATCTGTTCGTACGCACCGCGAAAGACGACGACCATCGCGACCACGCCGATCAGCAGACCAAGACGCTTCATGAACGTATCGCGCTCCGCTTGCGACGCGGCTTCCCTCGTCTGAACCTGGCGGACACTCTCTGGAAGGTACTGGCTGCCGCCGATGTAGATCAGCAGGCCGAGGCACATACCGATGCCAGCCGCCCCGAAGCCCCAATGCCAGCCATACAGCTCACCGAGGGTCCCGCACACGAACGGTGCCAGCACCGCCCCGAGATTGATGCCGACGTAGTAGATGTTGTACGCGGTAGTGCGTCGTGGGTCGTTTGCGTCATAGAGCGTCAGCACCTGGCTCGGCAGACTCGGCAGGAACAGTCCATTCCCCAGTGCGATCGTTGCCAGCGCGGGATAGAAGAGACTCTCGAAGGCCATCATGAAGTGACCGAGCGCCATGATCGATCCGCCGAGAATCACGGCACTGCGGCGACCGAGGAATCGATCCGCGATGAGACCGCCGACGATCGGCGTGAAGTACGCGAATGCCGTGTAGATGCCGTAGACCCACGACGCCTGCGACTGCGGCATCGCGAGCGACTTCGTCATGTAGTAGACGAGCAGCGCCCGCATTCCGAAGTACGAGAACTTCTCCCACATCTCCGTGAGGAACAGGATGGTGAGGCCGCGCGGATGTCCGAACCACTCCGCGCGTGGTGCGCTCGCGATCTTCAGCGCGCTTGCCCCTTCGTGGACGATGGTACTCATGCCGCCGCGGTCCGACGACGGCGCAACTGCCAGATGCCGACAGTCAGCACCGGCACGACCATCAGCACGATGAACGCATACGTCAGGATTCCATACCCTTTCGCGATCAGGTCGATGAGCCCGATCGATGCTGCCGCGTACACCGACACCACCATGATGAAGATCGCGATCGCGGGCCGCAGAATCCTGGGCATCTGCGCGTTGCGCTCCTCGTAGACTTTCGCGACACGCTCATTGATCGCATGCAGCAGCGCGACGCCTGTATCGACGAGCGTCAGCATCACGGCGAGCTGGAACGCCCATTCGAACCACGGCGCATGCAGCTTCGCGAGCAGGAACGCCGACGGCAGCGCTTCCGATCCGATCTCGTGGTAGTAGCCCATCATCGCGATGTAGAAGACGACCGCCGGCAGCATCCCCAGCGGGCCGCCCAACGCGCCGGCAATGAAAGCCTCTCGCCTGCACGTGAGATGGCGGATACAGAAAAGGACCGCGGGAATCGTCGCGACGTTGTAGCCCGCATAGGTGACACCAGCCTTGAACCAGTTATCCCCCACTGGCACGGACGCAAAGTTCGCCTCGATGCGATCACCGAAGGCGAAGATGCTCCAGATCACGAACACGATGTAGACGAGATAGAGATAGCCGACCGACAGCGTCAGGAACTTCTCGATGAAGTTGCTGCTGTAGAAGAGCAGCGCGCCCGTGGCGACGATCATCCCGAGCGAGCCGACGATCTTCGGCAACCCCAGCAGGTCGTGCGTGATCTCCCCCGCCGCGGCCCCCATCACCGCGAGAATGATGATGATCAGCAGGAAGTATGCGATCTCGAACAGGAACCAGCCGCGGCCGAGCAGCAGCTTGAAGAAGGATCGATAGTCGTACGCGTGTGCGATGCGGGCCAGTTCGAAGCTGATCATCAGCACGGCGCTCCACACGAGCATGCTGACGAACATGCCCAGCAACCCTCCCCACGGCCCGGCGGGAAGGAAGAACTCGACCAGCTCGCGCCCGGTTGCATAACCGCCCGCGATGACCGCGGATTCGAAGACGAACCCCGGCAGCAGGTAGCGCTTGAAGAAATCGTTCACGTCAATCGGCCTGGCCGATCGGCACGTAGAGCGCGCTCGGATACTTCGAGTCGTGATACAGCCTGACGGTGACCGGGCGTGCGTCCTGCATGCGCTCGTCGCTCACGTTCTTGCCGCTGTTGTAGTTCTTCTGGCTGTAGATCGAGTTCATCGGCGAGATCCGCAACCGCAGCCGGCTCCCCTTCGCGACCTGTCGCGACACGAACATGAAGCCGTTGAAGTCGTAGCGCAGCGGCTCCTTCGTCGTGACGAGCTTCGCCTCGCGCCAGTTTTCCCGATAGCGAGCCCGCATCTGATCGGTCGTCAGCAGGATGCTCGAACCGTCAGCCTTTACCTCGTAGATGCTGACGGCGAAGTCGGTGTCTGGCTGATCGATCGAGATCCAGGCGGAGAGCCTGAAGCTGCCGCTGATCTCGGTGTCCTTGTCGAAAGCAGGTGTGTGATAAATGAGCTGCTTGCCAGTTTGTGCGTAGAGCAGGCTCTGATCCGTCAGCAGCTCCGGATCGATCCTGGTCTCGAGGTCCGCAATACTCACATCGCGCGGGTCGTAGACGTACTGATCGGGCTTGCCGCTGGATTTCGAGAGCCGCAGCGCTCCCGCCGCCAGCACATCCGACGCACCGCCGTTCGAATCGAGGAAGAAGGGACGCGCCTCGCTGGTCACTCCATCGAGCGAGTCCGCGTAGCGCCATTTCTCCGCACCCATCACGTAGTAAGCGACATTCTTCTGGAGGAACGAAGGCTTCGCGCCGCCCTGCATCGTCCAGCCGTACCAGTCGATGTGCAGTTGCGGGAGATCGACCATGCTCGCAGGGCCGAACGTCAGCCCGCCGAAGGCGGCCTGGGGAGTACGTGTACCCGCGTGATCCCACGGACCGATGACGAGGTAGTGATTTTCGCGCGCCTCCGCTGACGCATGCTTCATATGCTCTCGATAGTGCGCGAGCGCTCCGGGCTGATCGCCGTCATAGCTGCCCGTGATCGTCAGGATCGGCATCGACAGCTTTGCGTATTGCTCTGAAGTCGGGTTGTAGCTGTCCCAGTAGGCATCGACCTGGGGATGAGCCAGCCACTCGCGGAACACAGTCGAAGTGTTGCCGGCGATCGTGTCGAGATCGGAGAACGGCACGCCCGACTCGAACCACTGGCGATTCTTCGCCGCCCAGAACTTCGCATCACCGAAGATCCGGTCCTGCGCCGCGTTGCCGCTCGTAAGCGTGAGCCACTGGATCACGTAGGGATAGGTGATATTGCCGCGCATCGGAAAGTCGACACCCGCGTACGGTGAGGCGACCGGCACGATCGTGGCGAGATGCGGCGGAAATTCCTTCGCTGTCGCCCACTGGTTGTAGCCGGCGTACGAGCCTCCCCACATGCTGACCTTGCCGTTGCAGTACGGCTGTTTCGCGAGCCACTCGACAACGTCGTGCCCGTCCTTCGCTTCCTGCAAGAGCGGACTGAACTTACCTTCGGAGTTGCCGCGCCCGCGGACGTCCACGGTCAGAAACGGAAGACCGCGTGCCGCGAAGTAGACACCGCGATCGTGATAGCTCTGCGAGATGTAGGGCGTGAGAGTGAATATGCAGGGTGCCGGCGCCTTCTGATCCTTCGGCGTGTACACCGTAGCATTCAGCTTCACGCCATCGCGCAGCGGGATCTTCACGCCCCACTGCAGATCGATCTTCGTGGCGTCATCCGCGTGCGCGCAGATCGACAACGATGCCGCGCAGGACATCACGAACGAAGCGAACCGGACCGATCTGCGCATGACAGTTACCTCGATTTCTCCGCGAGACAGGCGTCGAGGAGCCGCTCGAACGGCTCGCCGCCGCGGATCGGATCCGCAACCGGCAGTCCCAATCGGGCACTCTCTGCAGCGATCAGGCGCTCCGCCTCGAGAGGCGACAGCTTGGATGTATTGAGGCTGACACCGGCGCATCGGACTGCAGGGTTCGTCCTGCGACCGAGCCGCAGGTTCAGGTCGATCGCGTCCTCGATGCTCGGCACTTCATAGTGAGAATGTCCCAGCATGTGCGTGCGGCCCGGCTCATGACACACCACGATGACATCGGGCTGGCTGCCATGCAGCAGCCCAAGCGAAACCGCGGCGTACGCCGGGTGGAACAGCGAACCCTGCCCTTCGATGATGTCCCAGTGATCGGGCGCTGCATCGGGTGACAGCAGTTCAGCGGCGCCGGCTTCGAAATCGGAAATCACCGCATCCATCGGCATGCCGCTGCCCGCGATCATGATGCCCGTCTGGCCGGTGGCTCTGAAGTCAGCAGCGACGCCGCGTTGACGCAGGGCCTTCGCGATCGCCAGCGCGGTGTACTTCTTGCCGAGCGCACAATCAGTACCGACGGCGAGCAGCCGCTTGCCGGTGCGTTTGCGGCCGCTCGCGATAGGAATGTCGCGAGGCGGTGTGCGTATGTCGATCAATCGGCGGTTGTAGCGCTCGGCTGTCGCGACCAACGCGGGCGTCGAGGACAACTTGGTGTGCATTCCGCTGACGAGGTCGAGTCCGACTTCGAGCGCCTCGATCAGCGAGGGCAGCCAGCTGTCAAGGATGCGCCCGCCCTGGTTAGCAACACCGATGAGCATGGATCGAGCGCCGCGAGCCTTCGCTTCTGCAGGCGTGAATCGGGGCAGACCGACGGAGACGGCATCCGGCGAGCACGACAGTTCGCCGACGCACTGGTCGCGGGCCCAGTCGCGCAGACCGAAGGCGGTCTTGGCGTAGCCCGGCTCAGTCACATCGCCGAGAAACAGCAGATAGGGCTGAGGAAAGTGCAGGATCGCCGCATCTGCGGTCACTGGCGCGGTGAGCGTCACGATCGGACTCCGGGATTCAGGTGAGACAGGGACAAGGGGCGACTCGAAAGATGACTCCGGGCAGCGGCACATCGACGATTGCGCGACGTTGTGACCGCTGCCAGTGTTCCTTCCTCTGCATTCGCCTCTTCTTGAAGGACTTCGTCAGAAGTCCACGCCGAACATCAATCCGATCGTCCGCGGCCGGATCACGCCGGTACCGATCGCGCCGTTCGGAGCCGAGCCGACCGCGCCCGTCGACGTGCGACCATCGCTGTCCGTGACGTTCTTGGCATACAGCTCGATCGAGAAGCGACCGAAATCCACGCCCGTCTGCAGATCCAGGACTTCGTACGACGGAATCTCACGCTGACGGCCGTTCGCGAGGCGGTAGTCGAGATCGTAGCTGCCGATTTGATCCGACAGATAGCGAAGCGCGCCACCAACATAAGCCGTCGACTGCGCACCGATCGACCACTCGTAGTCGGCGTTCAGGCCCAGGCTCCATTCCGGCGTGAACGGCAGAGCGTCGCCCTCCAGGCCGCCCGACAGCTCGGGCGTATCGTCCTCGAGCTGAGCGTCCGTATACGCGCCGTTCAGCGACACACGGAATGCGTCGCTCAGGTGCGCCACGGCCGTGAACTCGAGACCTTCGCTCGTTGCGTCGCCGCCGTTGAGATTCACGCCGAAGTCGTTCACCTGCCCGAGCACCTGGATATCTTCCCAGTCGATGTGGAACACCGCGACATCGAGGCTGTATGCGCGATCGTCGGATTCCACTTTCAGTCCGACTTCGTAGCTCGTCAGCTCGTCCGACTCGTAGGCCGTCGGAACATCGGGCGGCGCACCGGGCGGCAGCACGTTCGGTCCGCCTGGACGGAACCCCGTCGCCGCGCGGGCATACAACGAAGCGTGTTCGTTGATCTTGAATTTCGGCGCAACCGAGTACGTGAAGACGTCCTCTGACGAGTCGACAGCGGGGAAGGACACTCCCGCGGCGCCGCCTGCGAGCAGCCCGACACCATCCTGCCTCGCGTTCTGATCGTTCTCGCTGTAGCGCCCACCCAGCGTCAGGTCGAACCGCGATCCGAAGTGAATCGTGCCGCTGACGAAAGCAGCGATCTCCTCATACTCCGATTGCAGCAACAGATCGCCCACGGTATCGCCAAACAGCGGCACGAACGGCGGCGGCATGGGAATCTCATCGAGCGTTCCGGGCGTCACGACGCCGATATGCTGAATGATGTCGCCCTTCTCCTCCGTGTAGTAGACGCCCGCCAGCCACTCGAACGAATCGCTCTCGTTCGAGGCGAGGCGCAGCTCCTGCGTGACCTTGTCGTACTTGGTCGTCTGGTTCTGTATGCCTTCGTTCGGTCCGAAGATGGGTTCGACCGCGGCACTGAGCAGCAACGTGACGTCGCTGCGGAACGGTGAGTCGAACTCGTTGTAGCTGGTCGAGGACGTGAGGGTCGCAAAGCCGAGATCCCAGTCCAACGTCGCGTTGTAGAGGCGATAGTCGACGTCGCGGAACTCCGGAACGTACTGCGACTGCGACAGTCTGCCATACAAGGTGTCGAGCGTTTCCGGATCGCTCTCGACGCTGCTGGACGCATCGGTCCTGATGTTCTGCATGATCGCCGTCAACTGCAGCGAGAACGCATCGCTCGGGGCATACAGTGCCGACACACGGCCGCCGTAGCTCTCGGAGCCGTTGATGTCGTCGGCAACGTCCGAGCCTGCCGTTCCGATCGAATCGACGAATCCGCCCAGCTCGCGGTAATAGCCCACGCCGCGCACCGCGAACGAATCCGAAAGCGGGATGTTCACCATGCCGGTGCCGGAGTAGCCCGTGTCGCCGTCCTCCACGGTTTCCGCGCCGACGCGCATGCGCGCCTCGAAGCTCTGGGTCTGCGGTGGATTGGTGACGAACTTGAGCACACCGCCGAGCGAGCTCGCGCCGTACAGCGTGCCCTGCGGACCGCGCAGCACTTCGACACGCTGCATGTCGAAGGTATCGAAGTCGCCCGCGAGAATGGCGCCGTTGACGAGGCCGCTGCTGGAACCGAACGGCGTTTCGTCCACGTACACACCAACGGTCGATGCGACACCGCCCGTGTTGATGCCACGCATGACGAGACGCCCCACTCCCGGAGTGTCCTGGGTCAGCTGCAGACCGGGAACGAGCTTCAGATAATCCTGGAAGTTCGCTGCCTGCTGCCGCTCGAGGATGCCGCCATCGATGGCCGTGATGGATTGTGGAATATCGATCAGCGCCTCGGTGCGCTTTTGCGCTGTCACGACGATCTCGGCGATCGTCGTGCTGTCAGCCGCAAGGACGTTCGTCGTCCCCATCATCATTGCCAGTGCACTCGCAGAACCGCCTAGAGCGATTCTCTGCGACAGTCTCTTGAACTCGTTCATAGTCGCTCTCCCCTGTTGTAATCGAATAAGTGGCCGCGACGCTGCGCAGGATCATTTCCAGGTAGCAGCGAGCAGACGGCGGAAGTTGCCCCCAAGAACGGCTGTAATGTTGTCGTCCGAGTAGCCCCGCCGGATCAGCGCCTCGGTCAGATCGAAAATCTTCCGCGGGTGATCGAATCCATCCGTGTCGATCTTTTCGCGGAACGCGTAGCTGGCCTTGTAGCTCTCGCGCAGCATCTTGAGCTGGTCCGCGGGCATGTCGTCGTAGCCCTGGAGATCGGAATCGGTGCCGATGCCGACGTGCTCGATGCCGGCCAGCTTCGCCACGTGATCGATGTGATCGACGATGTTGTCGATGTTCGTCGGCTCACGGTCGCGTACGAACATGCGCACGCCGGTGATGCCCATCACGCCGCCCTTCGCGGCCAGCTTCCTGATCGCCTCGTCCGTCTTCAGGCGCGGATGATTGTTGAGGGCGCGACAATTCGAATGCGTGATGGCGATGGGTCGCGGCGAGAGCTCGATCGCATCGAGCGTGGTGCGATCGCCGGAATGCGACACATCGATCAGCATTCCCGTCTCGTTCATCGCGTTGATGATCTCGACGCCGAAATCGCTGATGCCGCCGTCGACACGCTCGGTGCTGCCGCTGCCGAGAAGGTTCTGACTGTTGTACGTGAGCTGCGCGCAGCGCTGGCCGAGATGGTAGAAGCGCTTGACGTCCGCCGCGTTACGGAAGTGCTCCGCGTTCTGCACGCCCGTGATCACGGCGATCTTGCGCTGCGCCTTTGCGCGGTCGAGATCGTCGACGGAATTCACGAGCAGGAACAGATGCGAGTTGCGGGCCGCGAAGCCCTGCCAGCCCGCGATGAAATCGAGTGTGTCTTCGACAGCAGTCGGGCCACCGGTGCCGATGGCGTTGTGGAACGCTGTGATCCCGCACGCGCGGAACGCCTTCTCGTCAGCCTCGCTGATACGGCCCGCGTAGGCTTCCGGACGAAAGTCGATCTTGAGCGGCCCGAGCATGTCGATCACGACGGAGCGCTCCACGAGCTTCACCGCGCGCGCCGAATAGCGTTTGTCGGAATCGGCGAAGGCCTGGTAGCTGCCGAGATTGATCATCGGCAGACCGGTCGTCAGTGCTCCGGCGACTCCGGCCTGCAGCAGGCGGCGGCGCGTTCGATTCGGTCGCGACGTTTTCTCGAGAGTCATGCCCTGCCTCCACCCCAGACGTTCTCGGAGCAATGAATGCTGCCGCTGTCGTAGCGGACGCTCGGGCGGCAGTCCTGAGCGAGGAACGTCGGTCCATCGAGATCGACGTAGTCGCACAACTGCGCGACGACGAATGCCGGTGCCATTGCCAGGCTGGTGCCGACCATATTGCCGACCATGACCTGCAGTCCGGCGCTGCGCGCCTCGTTCACGATCTGCAGTGCCTCGGTGAGTCCGCCGCACTTGTCGAGCTTGATGTTCACGACATCGAAGCGGCCCACGAGACCGGCGACATCCGTCAGTCCCTGCACGCTTTCATCCGCGGCGACGGGAATCGGGCTGTCGAAACCCTCGAGCTGAGCTTCCTGGCCCCGAGGCAGCGGCTGTTCGAGCAGTTGCACCCGGGCGTCGACGAGCACCGGCAGCAGCTTGTCGAGGCTCTGCCTGGTATGGCCCTGATTCGCATCGACACCGAGCCACACATCCGCGCGTGCCTCGCGAACAGCGCGCACACGCTCGATGTCGGTTGCAAGGTCGCCGTTGAGCTTCATCTTGATGGCGCGCACCTGGCCCAATGCCATGGCGGCCTGTGCGACGGCGGGCGGATCGTCCGCGCTCAGCGTGAACGTCGTGATGCGGGGAGCGATGTGATCGAGACCAGCCAGCTCCCAGACAGGGCGCCCTGCTTCCCGCGCTTCCAGATCCCACAGCGCGCAGTCGACTGCGTTGCGAGCACCTCCGGCCGGCAGCAACCGCAGGAGCTGTTCGCGATCGATGCCGCGCTCGATCCGGGAGCGCTGCGCCTCGATCGTCTGGACGATGCGGTCAGGCGTATCTTCGAGGTAGTACACGCCTGCTGCTTCGCCCCGGCCGACCTTGTCGCCACGGCGCAGCGTCACCACCGCGACGGGTACTTCAGTAAACGTGTAACCGGAGATCCTGAACGGCGCTTTCAACGTCAGCCGTTCGATATCCACTTGCAGTTCGATTGGCGGACTCGCGCTCATGGCTCACGCTCTAGAAGTTCACGTCGAAGGCGATCAGGTTGAACGCGAACGCAACCCAGAGGAGCACGAACAGCGACAACGCCAGCACGACAGCCCAGAGCTTCGCGTACCACTTGCGAGGCGAGCGAACGACGACGATCGCATTCCATGCCGCTGCCGCCAGCGCACCGATGAACACGACCAGCGACAGCAGCTGCAACAGCCACAGCAACCCGTTCATGCCAGACGCCAGGTTGGCGAGGTTGCCCATCATCTGCGTGATCGTGATCACCCAGGCGATGAAGAGAACGAGCGCTGCAGTCGATCCGATGCGGACGAAGCGATGCGCCTTCGCATCCTCTCCAGCGAGGCGATACGGCACACCGTAGTGGCGGCGCACGAGCGCCGAGACCGGCCAGGCAAGCACGGTCAGCAGGATGGCGACCAGCCCCGCGACGAGGCTCGGCACGAGCCAGCCCGCGGAGCGCCAGCCCGGCGATGGCTCGAACACCATGAACGGCGAGAGCCCATCGAAGCTGAAGCGGACGACACGGCCGTTCTCGACTTGCGCCGACAGCAGGCTCTTGCCGTCGACGTCACGCCACACGAACGGCTCGATTTCGCGCCACTTGGTCGGCGCGCCGGCAAGGTTCGTCGCAAGCGGCACGCTGATCGTGCCGTCCGCGTTCGCGATCACTTTGATCGGGCCCGCGAGGTTCAGCAGGCTGAGGAAGCTCGAGTCCATGCGGCGCGAGTTGTCGTACACGCCAACCATCAGCGCTGCGTGCTCGGCTGCAACCTTCGGATCCACCTTTCCTTCAGCCGCCGGTGCCGGGAAGTAGCGATCCGCAAACTGCTCGAACAGCGCGTTGCGGATATGTCCCGGCGAGCCGTCCTTGCCGGAGCTGTTCACCGAGACGAACAGGCCGACGTTCTGATCGAGGAACAGATGCAGATTGCTGTGGAACCACTGCGTGTCGCCGCCGTGACCGATGATGCGTTGACCGTTGTAGTTCTGCTCATAGAAGCCGAGCAGCATGCGATGTACGCGCGGCAGGAGGGTAAGCGCAGTGCCATGCATCTGCTCGGCGGTTGCCGGTTGAAGAATGCGTTCGGTGCCGAAGGCACCCTTGTTCAGGTGCGCGATCATGAAGCGCGCCATGTCCGTGCCCGAAGCAGAGAGGCTCCCCGCCGGCGCCGGACCGACGATCTCGAACGGCTTCGCTTCCGGCTGCGAGGCACGCGCGTAGCCCTTCGACATCAACGACTTCAGGTTCTCGGGGAGCGGCTGACGGAAAGTGGAGTGCTCCATGCCGAGCGGCTTCAGGATGTGCTGATCGATGTAGTCATCGAACGACTGGCCCGAGACGCGTGAAACGAGATAGCCGGCGAGCGAGGTGGCGTAGTTGGAATACGCGGGCGTCGTGCCCGGGGCGAAAATGCGGGTCGGCACCCATTCCTTCAGGTGCACGTCGTACGGCTCGAACGGCTCGCCGTCCACGCCCATCAGGCCTTTCACCTGTTCTTCGAAGCCCGCCGTGTGCGTCATGATGTTGCGCAGCGTGACGGGCTTGCCGTCGCGGGGCGGAATCTCGAAATCGAGATACTGGTTCACGTCCGCATCGAGATCGAGCTTGCCCTGCTCGACCATCTGCATGACGGCCGTCCACGTGAAGAGCTTCGACACCGAGCCCGGACGGAACAGCGTGGTGGCGGGATCGACAGCCTTGCGCTCGGCGATATCCGAATAGCCGAATCCCTTCTGGGCCAGCACTTCGCCGTCCTTCACGACGACGACTACGGCGCCGGCGATGTCGCCTGCTGCGAGTGCGTACGGCATGAATCCGTCGAGCCAGGCTTCGACGTCCGCGCGTGTGAGCGGCGCACCGGTCGTTGCTCGTGCCTGGGGGACAGTGGCTTCGTCAGCCGGAGTGGGTGGCGTCAGCGGCGGGCCCTCCTGGGCGAACGCACCGCCGATCAAGGAAAACAGGGCCGCCATCGTCATCGCCGCGCGAGCAAGCATGAGACACCTCACCTGAAGGGGCCGCTCTCTGGCGGCATTGCTTATCCCCTGTGGGCCATAATAGTCCTGATTGGAGAATCGTCAACCCATACGTGACAATCGGCACCGTGTCCGGATTGGAGCACTGCGTCATATATTCCTTGGGGTTACCGCTAGAATCGGCCTCGATGAGCAACAAATCGAAACAGCCTGCCAAACCCACCCTGGGCCGACTGCTGCGCTCGCTGCGCAACCGCAACGACTGGACGTTGAAGGAGATGAGCAAGCGAACGGGGATTCCGCTCTCCACGCTCGCGAAGGTCGAGCACGACCGGCTCACTCTCACATACGACAAGCTGCTGCAACTGAGCGAGCGACTGAAGATCCGCATGTCCGATCTCTTCGCCGAGCCCGCCGAGGAACCGAATCAGTCGGTGACGGCACGACGCAGCATCGGCAGGCTGGATCGCGCCATCCGCGTGAACACGCCGAACTACGACTACTACTATCTGTGCGCCGAATTGCGCCGCAAGCGGATGATCCCCGTGCTCACGCGGATCCGTGCAAAGAGCGTCGGCGAATTCGGCGAGCTCGTGCATCACTCCGGCGAGGAGTACATCTTCGTCCTCGAAGGCCGCGTGGAGATCCACACGGAGTTCTACGATCCGATCGTGCTGGAGAAAGGCGAATCGATCTACATCGACTCCAACATGGGACACGCGTACGTCGCCGCCGAGGGTTGCGATGAAGCGAGTGTGCTCGGTGTGTGCTCGAGCGCGGATGAAGGCCTGATGGAATCGCTGATGGAACTGCACGGCGACGAAGACGTGCGCCCCGAAATGCCCGCCGACACCGGCCGGCTTTCGCAGGTCGCGAAGCCGAAGCATCGCGGGAAGAAGTCCGCAGCGTAGCTGTGGGTCCGGCTTCAGTCGGACGTCATCCGTCATTCCCGCGAACGCGGGAATCCATGCCTTTGCCCAGGATGGACTCCCGCTTTCGCGGGAGTGACCGGCTCTACCTCACCACCACCGGCGTATACGTCCACACCCAGTCGTTCGACACGAGCGTGATCGACTTGCGATCCTCCGAGACACTCATCGACGGATCCGGTGTGACGAGCGCATGCAGCACGCGCTTTGGCACCGCGAGCGTCAGCTTCACCGCCTCCTGCGCTCCCTCGGCCGGACTCAGCACCAGACTCTCCGGGCAGCGAAGCGCCAGCTCAGCGGGCGGATAGGTCCGCAAGCCGACAACAGCCGGACTCCGGCCCTCCTCCACGATCACTTCCTTCGCGTCGAGGAACTCGAACTCTCCCTTCAGCACCGGCGCCTTGCAGGGCGCATGCAGATTGCGAAAGCCGCTGACGAGCGTGCGGATGTTGGCGATCTTGGGCGCCTCCACGAACTTCGACGCCCGCAGGTCCCAGTCGAAATCGATCGTCACCCGGTCGCTGACATTGCCTTCGCTCGCAGTGTCCCTGGGCGTGATCGCAACCCAGCGCTTGTAGACACCTTCGATGTGATAGCGAACCACCCTGGCGTGCCGGATCTGCCCGGACAGGCCGAGATCTTCCTCGGCCAGTGCTTGCGGCAAGGCGAAGGCTCCCGCCACGAGCAGGGCAACTCCGAGCAGCGCGACCATCTTCCGCATTGGTGATCTCATTCTTTGCAAAGGCTCAGGACGCCATATTCTTAACGCGTGATCAGCGGCCGAATCAGCTCACAGCCATGACAGTGGACACGTCCACGGCTCATGACCGAAAGTCGCGATTCATTCGTACGAGGGATCGCCATGCATCTGCTTCGAGCTTCCGCATTTCTCACTCTGCTCTGTGTTGCCACTGCGCAGCCGTCCTGGGGCGCCGAACCCCAAGTCCGTCGATTCGAGCTCGAGCGCGCGGAGAAAGGCTACCAGCTTGCCCTGCGCAGTACTCTTAAGCCCGTACCTGCAGCGGGCGAGGTGCTCGTACGCATCCGCGCCGTATCCCTCAATCATCGCGACCTTTACGTTCTGCAGGGCATGCTCCCGGGCGACGCCAGCGGCCGGGTTCCGGTCTCCGATGGCGCGGGCGAAGTGATCGACGTCGGCCCCGGCGTTACCCGATTCAAACGCGGCGACCGGGTCGCGACGACGTTCTTCGAAAACTGGAACGATGGCGCGCCGACCGTCGCAGGGATCACATCCGCGCGCGGCGGCGATCGAGCTGGTGTGCTCGCGGAAATGATCACGACGCACGAGGACGGACTCGTCCGGATTCCGGATCACCTTTCCTACGAAGAGGCCGCCACCCTGCCCTGCGCCGGCGTCACGGCCTGGAACGCGCTCTTCAAGCACGGCCACCTGAACGCCGGCCAGTTCGTGCTCCTGGAAGGCACCGGCGGCGTGTCGATCTTCGGCCTGCAACTTGCTTCGGCCGCGGGCGCGAAGCCCGTCATCACGAGCTCCAGCGATACCAAGCTCGACCGGGCGAAGTCGCTCGGCGCGGTCGGCACCATCAACTACAAGACCTTTCCCAACTGGGACAAGGAAGTTCTCAAGGCCACGGGCGGCGCGGGCGTCTCCCATGTTCTGGAGATCGGCGGCAAGGACACGCTGCCGAAGGCTCTCGGTTCGCTTGCGATCGGGGGACACGTCGCGTTGATCGGCGGGCTGACCGGATTCGACGCTTCGCTCACGACCGGCCAGCTGAGCGGCCGCATGGGGTCGATGACCGCGATCTATGTCGGCTCGCGTGAAGACTTCGAAGCCCTGAATACCTTCGTTGCGCGGCACAAGCTCAAGCCTGTCATCGACAAGATCTTCTCGTTCGAAGAAGCCCCGGCCGCCTTCGAGTACCTGCGCAGCGGCAGCCACTTCGGCAAAGTGGTGATCCGCCTCTAGGATGCGGCGGAACTCGCCGCGGGCCCACCGGTCATCAGGACGATGCCGTTTTCCGAAGGAGCGCCCGATGGTCAGCAGATTCCTCTCAGCCCTGACGCTGATCGCGGCGTTTGCAGCGCCCGCCACGACGCTCGCGGCGGAGTCGACCCCAGTCCACCAGCTGCGCATCTACGAGATCTTCGACAACAACAAGACCGCGTTCCACGACCGGTTTCGCGATCATGCGGCCCGCATCATGGCGAAATACGACTTCCAGATCGTGGCCATGTGGGAATCGAAGTTCGAGAACCGCACCGAGTTCGTTTACCTGCTGCAATGGCCCGACGAAGCGACGATGACGGATCGCTGGGCGAAGTTCATGGCGGACGAGGAATGGGCGAGGATCAAAAGGGAAACGAGCGAGAAGGACGGAAAATTTGTTGGGGCGATCGAGGACCGAGCGCTGACGCTGGTGCCGTACTCGCCGCAGCGGGAGCTGTTGAAGAAGCCGGCTAGCCGTTAGCCAGCTGGCTAGCCGCCTGCCCCACCCGCGCTTCTCGCTTTCCCGAGCGAATGAACCATTCAGCGACGATCAGATTCGGCACCCAGCACAACCACGCAATCGTCTGATACGCGGTCCCCATCGGCAGCTCCAGCATCTGAGCCGCCGGCAGATAGAAACGCAGCGTCAGTGCGGCCAGCGTTATCGCATAGCTTCGGATCATCCATTGCCGATGCGCGGCGACCCGTCCGTGCCGGATGTTGCGATAGGCAGTGAACGTGGCAGCGAGCCAGGCCCCTGCCAGCAAGCCGAAGCCCCAGCGCGCAGCGGCACCGCCGCTCGAGTTGATAGCGAGATACAGGCCTGCGCTGCCACTGATCAGGATCGCCAGTACGTAAGTCCGCCCGAGCCATCGATGCACAGTGACGATCCTGGTCCGGATTCGCGTGCTGAACTGGAGCGCGCCGACTGCAATCGCTACGGCGCCGCCGATGAAATGAGAGAAGGCCACAGCCGGCATTCGCTCGATGAGCGACGTCACGACGGGTGAACGCGCATCCGGAACGAGCGCGACATTCATCGCGTACAGCGCAACGCCGAACGCGAGCAGCGTCATGACGAACCAGGCCCAGGATTTCGCTGTCATTCCGGCACCGCCCTTTTGTGTCGCAGCCTATCAGAGTCGTTGAGACCTCCGGGAACACACCAGGGTTGCAGGTGGTTCTGACCGTATGCACCCATCCATCACAGCAGCCGAATCGGACCCGAATCAGCCGGATCCGGACGACAAGCCCCCGATGCCGCCAGACGATCCCGCCCGGAATCCCCCGGTGAAGGAGCCTCCCAAGGAGCGGCCGCCGAAGCGCGCCTTGCGGCGATCCGTTGCGCCCGTTCCTCAGACCTGCTGCCGCGTTTAGACTGTGACTCCCGTAGACTGGACTCCAGGCCGAGCTCCAGTCCCTGCCCAAGGATCATCTGAGCCATGCGTCCAACTGCCGTCACACTGCTGGCACTGACCCACTTCGCCATCGCCGGCGCGTTCGCGCAGGATGACGTCGACAGCGCAAAGGCAACGAACACCAGCGTCGCCGCGAAATCGCCAGCGACCGATCGGTGGCAGGGTATCGATGCCAACAACGATGGCATCCGCGACGACCTCGTCGCTCTCGTTGCTGACGCCAGCGACGCGGCTCGAAGCGATAGCGACAAACCTGCCGTGGCGCAGGCAATCGCCGAAGCTTCCACGCGCCCGACGCCGAAGCCCTCGCAGTCCGGGTCGCGATGCATGGATTACCTGCTGCTCAAGCCGAAAGACCAGGCGGAAGCGAATCTGTATCTTCACGGCCGCGCCAACGGGGCCTTCGGTACGCACCCGTGCGACCCCGTCGCATCGCCGCTGCTCGAACGCCCGCTCGACGACAACTACGTGTCGATCCCGCTCGGCCCGGTGCGGCTGCAATACGAAGACTACAAGTGACGTGATCGCGCCCGCATGCTCTTCAAGACGCGCTTCCATGAACCCATCCGGCGCGGCGAGATTACCTGCACGGTCCGGATCTGGCAGCGGCCCCATGTCACCACGGGCGGTCGCTACGCGTTCGGCTCCGGATCGATCGAAGTCGGTCGCATCCAGGAAATCGGCTTCGAATCGCTGACTCCAGCACTCGCGCGACGCTGCGGATTCTCATCGCTGGTGGATCTGCTCAAGATCGCCAAGCACGGCCCCGGAGAGCGCGTGTTCCTGATCGATTTCCGCTATCGCGATACTCCGATCGAACGCGCACCCCGGACCGCGCCTTCGGCGAATGAACTGGATGAGCTGGTCCTCAAACTCGACGGCATGGATCGTCGATCGGCGAAGCCCTGGACGAGAGAAGTGCTGCAGCTCATCGCGGATCATCCCGGCACACGGGCAACCGATCTCGCCGCGCAGACCGGGCGCGAACGCGACGAATTCAAGCGCGACGTGCGCAAGCTGAAGACGCTCGGGCTCACGATCAGTCTCGAGGTCGGCTACGAACTCTCGCCGCGCGGCAAGCGGGTGCTTGCCGCGGACCGCCGTCGCTCAGTGAAGCACCGTCGGACGCCCGACTGAGACTCGTTCGTTGAGATCCTTCTCCTTCGCGCTTCCTTCGAGCTGCTGATCGCGCGCGATGCCGACCAGCAACCATCGACCATCGCGCCGCACGAATGTCTCGATGCGCTTCAGGCCGGCCACGTCATCCGATCGAACGACAGCGCCCGGCGGCAAATAGCTGGCAACAGCGGTCTGTCCATACAAGCGAACTTCTACGTCCCCGATGGCGCCGCGCGGACGACCCGCTTCGAGCTGCCATCCTTCGAGGGCCAGCATCTCGCCATCGCCAGCCGCATCCGCAACGTAGCTGGACCACATGTGGCGATCGTTGCGGGCGGCTGCTTCCAGGCGTGCTTCGATCGCGGACACGACTTCAGTTCGCGAAGCCTCCTGCGACGCCGTCGAACGCGTCACGCCTGCCGCGACGATCGACAGCATCATGAGGAGAAGTCCCCATCGGGACTGGGTGGTCAGGGGCTGATCGCACATGCTGGCATGCTTGCTCGCACAGGCGCTGCCTGCTGTGCGGCGGCCTGCATCGGATTGTTATCGTCGGGATCTCAGGGTTTCTTCGCTACGTAAGCAAGCGCGGGGTTGTCGAGATTGGGCGAGAAGACCCGCGCCTCGCGCGTGTTCGTGCCGACACCATCTTTCGCCTTGTCCGACTCCATGACGAGCCGCGCCTTGCCCGGTTTGAACTTGAAAGTCGCATCGTCGAATACCAGCGTCTTCGACTTGAAGCAGGCGACATCGGTCTGCAGATGCTTCGCCATCCGATCCATGAACTTCGTGGCGCGCCCGGCTGTGCACACCGTGAAGGTCAGGCGCTTCACGCTGTTGCTCGTCAGCGCCTGCTTGATCTTCATCAGAGCATCGAATGCATCGAGCCGCTTCTGCGCCATCGCAGCGTTGGACTTCTTCTGCCTGACCGCCTGTTCGTCCTCGGCTTTGCGGGTCGGCGGATTGCCGTTCGGAATGGGATCCGTGTACCCCATGATCACTTCATCCCAAAACAGCCCTTTCGCCACCTTCGCTGCGCTCCAGTCCCTGGCGACGTCGCCATCGCTGGCGTCCCAGTTGACGATACCGGCGGAGTCGTCGCCGGGAACCGAACCTCCATGGCCGCTCGCGATAACTACTACGCCGCCAGAGCCCGCCGCAGCAGCAGCCTTGCTGACTGCTTCGACGATGCCCGACCACGTGATGGCGCCGATGGTGAAGACGCGGTTCACGCGCTCCTGCCAATCGACGACGCTCGCGAAATCTGCTTTGACCGCCGCATCCAGTCCGGCGAACTGATTTGCCCAGTCCTTCTCGATCGCGGCGGCGTTGCTGTGGACGATAACAGCTTTCATCGTGCGAAACGCCGGCCGGCGCAGCAGTTGCCCGGACCCGAGGTGCGCTCGAGCGCGAGCATGCCGCGATCGAGCGCGGCGATCGTCATCTTGCCGACGATGTTGTCCGCCTTGTTCTGGTACGAGTAGTTCACGATGTTGCGCTTGGTTTTGTACGAGAGAACCGCTGCCGCGGTCGACGGACCGTACTGCCTGGCCGCAAGCTCCGCCGGCTCGATCCTGGCACGATCGAGCAACGACAGCGCCAGCTGGATCTTCGCCACGTGCTCACCCGCGGCCCCCTGCACGACGTGCGCAGGATCGCTGACTGCGCAGGCCTGCAGCTTGTCGTCATTGCGGAAAGACTTCGACAGTAGAGCCATGCCTTTCACTCTAGACAGGCAGGCCCGCGGGCAGAATTGACCGAAGGGCTCAAGGTCCCGGGATCGGCCCTTTGGTACAGCGCCCCGTGACAGCGGATTCTGACGCCAGATCGACGCGCGGGGTTTTGTCGGAACGATGCAATGCGCGCCGTCCTTCGAAGGGTACGAAAACCGACCAAGGAGACTGGCATGGGCGTCACATTCCCCAATGAATCGACGGACTACAGGCACGCTCGCGACGTGCTGCTGGCGCAGGAGATCGAACTGCGACGCCAGATGGAAGCCGTTGCGGTGGCGAGGCGTGCGCTGCCGCCGGGCGGCAGGATTCCTGACGACTACGAGTTCGACGGGATGGGCACCGACGGAACACCGGCCAGGATTCGACTGTCGCAACTGTTTCGCGATGGCACGAACAGCCTGGTCGTCTACAACTACATGTTCCCCCGCTATCGCACCGATACGCGCGAAGCAGCTTCGAGCGGCGAGACCGCGCGACTACCGAGAGACGAGCAACCGTGCCCATCGTGCACGGCACTCATCGATCAGCTCGACGCGGCTGCGCCGCACTTCGAAGCCGCGGGCGGAAATTTCGTCGTGGTTGCGAAAGCTCCGCTCGAGCGGCTGCTCGGCGTCGCACGCGATCGCAACTGGCAGCATGTGCGGTTGCTCTCCTCCGCCGGCAACAACTTCCGTCGCGACTATCATGGGGAAGACGAGCACGGCCAGCAGTTGCCGGTCATGACGGTCTTCGGGCGGGACCCCGACGGAACGATTCGATTCTTCTGGGCTTCGGAGCTGATGTTCGCACCGGCTGATCCGGGTCAGGATCCTCGGGCCGCGGGTACGCTCGAACCTCTGTGGAACTTGTTCGATCTCACGCCGGCCGGTCGACCGGATTTCAACGAGCAACTCCAGTACCGCTGCTGTTCCGGTGCGCAGCCCCGGGCATTAAAGGAGCTGTGACTACCCGACGATTCCAATCGCGAGATCCATGACGTTCGTTCCCGTCGGTCCCGTCTTGAAGAGGTCGCCGAGCGCGTCGAGCAACGGGTACGCGTCGTTGCGCCGCAGATATGCATCGATCTCCAATCCAGCTGCGCGCGCACGTGCAACGGTGCTGCCATCTGCAAACGCACCTGCAACATCGGTCGGACCGTCAGTGCCATCAGTGCCTGCAGCCAACAAGGTGACATTGCGAACGCCGTCGACAGCGAATGCCGCATGCAACGCGAACTCCTGATTCCGGCCGCCCTTGCCGCTACCCTTCACTTTCAGCGTCGTTTCGCCGCCGGTGATTACGATGTGCGGGCGCGCCCGGGAAAGTTTTGCGAGCTCTTTCAGCTTCTCCGCGAATGCTCGCGCCGCCGTTGCGGTGTCGCCGACCATCGGGTCCGGCAGCACACTGACGTCCAGCTGCCGGGCACCTGCACTTCGAACACAAGCATCCAGTGAAGCGCGATTGCTGGCGACGATGCGATAGACGTCCTGCGGAAATGGCCACTGCGCGGCACCCGATGTCGCGTCAGTGCGAAGGTGCTCGATCACACTCATCGGCATGCGCGACTCGAGTTCGTAGCGAGCAACGATCGATAGTGCGTCGAGCGCGGACGAGCGGTCAGCAACCGTCGGGCCCGAACCGATCACTGCCGGATCATCTCCAATGACATCGGAGATCGTGAGCGTACAGAAAGCCTTGGCTCGCGATCGCAAACGCAGGCGCCCGCCTTTCACCGCCGAAAGATGTTTGCGGACCGTGTTCATCTCATGGATGTCGGCGCCGCTGTTCAACAGCAGCGTCGTCGCCGCTGCCTTGTCGGCCAGCGAAAGCCCTTCGACCGGAAGACACAGCAATGATGAAGCGCCGCCTGTGAGAAGAAAGAACACGACATCCTGTTCCTTCGTGCCGTCGATGAGCCGCAGCAACGATTGAGTTGCGGCGACGGACGATTCGTCAGGAACGGGATGACTCGCTTCGAGCACGGCAATGCGCTCGAGCGGTGCGCCGTGGCCGTGCTTCACGATCACCTTTCCTTCGCCGATGCGATCACCGAGCGCGTACTGCAGACCGCTCGCGAGCGATGCCGCAGCCTTGCCCGCACCCGCGACGATCACCCTGCCGGAGCCGGCGGGAAGAGGAATCTCCAGCGAGCCGCCCTCGCCCTCGTACACGAAAGCATCGCCGCGAACGTGCGTGGAAGTTCGCAGCACCTTGTCGCCGCGAGCAGCGTCAACGGCACTCGCAAAGAGCTTCACCAGCAGATCGCGTGAGGTCATCGCGGAACTATAAGCAACGCGTCATGAAGCGGCACCGTTCAGGGTTCCCCTGCGTCATCCGCCACTGCCTGCGTCGCCCGGAACTGCTTGATATCCAATGTGAAAGAATGTTTGCAGCCCCGGTGCGCAATAGGCACCATCTGTCCCTGGGAGCGGTTGGCGCAGCGTCGGGGCTCACCCCGGGCGCGGCACATATAAACGAACAGGGACGTCGACCGACCCTCCGGTTCCGTCATGACGCCGATACCTGTTTTTCAGGAGCCGCGATGCTTGCCGAAGAGACCCTCCGCGCCCGACTGCCGAGTTCTCACCTCCCGTCGCGCAAGGCGCTGCCGCCATTCGAGGCATTGCGGGCATTCGATGCCATCGCCCGTCTTGGCGGAGTGCGCAAGGCTGCCCAGTACCTTTGTCGTGACCATGCCGTCGTAAGCCGGCACCTGCGCGCCATCGAAGAATGGACTGGCGCCAAGCTGATCGAGCGAACACCGGGCGGTGCCGTGCTGACGGAAGAAGGCGTTCGCTATCACCGCGAAGTGGCCGTGGCCATGGACCTCATCGCCAACGCGACCATCGATCTCATGAAGCGCGGCGACAATCGCTGCCTGCATATCCGCTGCATGCCCGGCTTCGCGCTGCACTGGTTGTCGGCGCGACTCGGCGATTTCGAGCGGGCCAATCCGGGTATCGACGTCGAACTGCGCCCGGCCGATCGCTCACCTGAGTTGCTCACCCAGGACACCGACATCGAGATCCGGCTCGTGCCGAGCTATGTCCCGACACCCTTCCAGTTGCCGTCGAACCTGAAAGCGGCGGAAGTTGCCACTGTCGCCATCATCGCCGCGGCCAGCAAAGGCTATATGAACAGTGCGCCACCGGTGCGCGAGCCGCGCGATCTGTTGAAGCTCCAGCTTCTGCACGAAGAGAACTTCGACCGCTGGCGCAACTGGCTGGGCGCGCACGGCGTCGTCGACGACGTCGACCTCACGGGCCCGCGCTTGTGGCAAGGGCACCTGACCCTTGATGCCGCGCGACACGGACGCGGCGCAGCGCTCACGAATCAACTCATCGTGGCCGACGACATCGCGGCAGGCCGACTCGTCGAAGTCGGACAGGATCTGCCGACGTTCCAACCCAAGGCGATGGGCTCGTACTACTTCATTGCGAAAGCAGACCGATGGGATTCCACGCTCATCCGCCGCTTCCGGCAGTGGCTGGTGTCGACGATCGCCACGCAGCATCCGGAGCTGCGGTCGGGGAACGCGGAGTAGCAGGAATAAGGAGTTTCACACGGAGTTCACGGAGTACACGGAGGTCAAGAATGAGAAAGGCTTATTGTCTTTCCATCTCCGTGAACACCGTGTGAAATCCCCTCCCCTCTCTCTCATCCCAGCCCGAAGTGTCGCGCCGTCAGATCGAGTCCGATCTTTACCTTCGAAACAAGCTCGTCGACCTGCGCCCGCGTGATGATGAGCGGCGGACTCAGCACCATCGTCTGACCGACCGCCCGCATGATCAGGTGATGATCGAGGCACAGGTCTCGGCACTTGTTCGCTGCGTCGTCCTCGGTCGTGAAGATCGTACGCTTCGCTTTGTCCTTCACGAGCTGCAGGCCGGCCAGCAATCCTGAGCCGCGCAACTCGCCGACGATCGGGTGGTCGTCCGCGAGCTCCTGCAGACGCGCGCGGAAGTATGGAGCGATGTCTTCCCGCACTCGTTCGACGAGCTTCTCGCGCTGCATCAGCCGGATGTTTGCAATCGCGACTGCGCACGCAGCCGGGTGACCCGAGTACGTATAGCCGTGTGCGAGCAGGCCGCCTTCGTTGACGGCTTCGAAGACCCGCTTGTTCATCGCGACCGCGGAGATCGGGAGATAGCCGGATGAAAGTCCCTTGGCCATCGGCATGAGGTCGGGCTCGATGCCGAACGTCTGCGAGCCGAACCATTGCCCCGTGCGGCCAAATCCGCAGATCACTTCATCGGCGACCAGCAGGATGTCGTACTTGCGGCAGATGCGTTGAATCTCGGGCCAGTAAGTCTCCGGAGGATCGATCACGCCGCCCGCGCCCTGCACCGGCTCACCGATGAAGGCGGCAACGTTGTCGGGACCGAGCTCGAGAATCTTGTCCTCGAGGGCACGCGCCGCGACGATGCCGAACTCGCTGCGCGACAGGGTGCCGCCCAGCGTGTACCAGTGCGGATGCATGATGTGAGCGAAGCCCGGCAACAGCACCTTGTCGAGCGCATGCATGTGCGGCATGCCGCCGAGACTCACGGCTGCAAGCGTGCTGCCGTGATAACCCATCGTGCGAGCGATGAAGGTCCGCTTGTTCGGCTTGCCCTTCAGATGCCAGTAGTGACGTGCGATCCGGATGACCGTGTCGTTCGCTTCCGAACCTGAATTCGCGAAGAAGAAATGATCGAGTCCGGGCGGCGTGACCTCAGCGAGCGCCTGGCCGAGCTCGATCTGCGAAGGTGTCGCCGTCTGGAAGAAGCTGTTGTAGTACGGCAGCTCCTGCATCTGGCGCGTTGCCGCGTCCACCAGCTCCTGCCGGCCATAGCCGACGTTCACGCACCACAGGCCCGCCATCCCGTCGAGAATTTTGTTGCCATCGCTGTCCCACACATACGCGCCATCTGCGCGCGTGATGACACGCACGCCGCGCTTCGTCAGTGCCTTCGGATCAGTGAACGGATGAACGTGATGCGCGCTGTCGAGCTGTTGCCACTCGAGCGTGCTGCGGGATTGAGCGGACATAGAGACTCCTGAAGTTCGATCCCGTTACCGCTCCGTCAGCGACCCTGACCGCTGCCGCAGGCAGCGACATCGGACAGTCCGATGTTCATGCGGCCGAGCGTTGCTGTACGCACATCGGGATCGCCGGCCAGCGGTGACGCCAGTCGGTAGTTTGCATCTGGCTTCGTTACAAGATCCTGCACGCCTTCGCCCCACCGGATGCTCTGCTTTCCATCGGGCGAACTGCCTTTCGCGGCGTTGCCGTGAAGCGCCGTGTAGCGCACCTGAGCCTGCGCGTCGTCGGTGACGCGCACCGCGAATGGCTTGTTGTTCAGCAACAGCGTGTTGGTCGCGAAGATCGACGCTTCGTTCTCCGCGTAAAGACCGTCGTCCTGATTGCCGTCGAAGACGGAGTTGTAGACGCGCGCAGTTGCATTCATGTAGGCGGCGATGCCGGCGGAGTCGTTGTTGCGCACGAGCGCATTGCACAAGCGCAGATGAGCTGATTCCTCCAGCCAGATCGCCACGTGTCCATCGAGTATCCGCAGCCCCGATGCCGTGAGCGAAGAACTGCCTCGCCCCGTGAATCCCATCTTTGCGTACTTTTCGATGGTGACATCTTCCAGCTCGACGACCGCGTCGATGACGAAGATGCCGTGACCTTCATAGAGATCATCCTCCGGATCTCCCGCCCGGAAATTACGAATCGTCAGGTTGCGCAGCGTCACGTCGCCGCCCTCGATCACGATCGCGGAGACCGGTGGCCCTGCGGTGCCGTCGAGAACCGCACCGTCTTCGCCGACGATCTCGATGCGCTTGTGACGGATCGCAAGCGAGCCACGAATGACGTACTGCTTGTACGGGACGTCAACGAATGCGGCGGACGTGTACGCGCCAGCGCGAACCATGATGGTGTCGCCGTCGGCCGCTTTGTCGACAGCCGACTGCAGCGCCTGGTTGCCGGTGAAGTCGCACTTCGCCTTCGAACCCGCAGGGCAAACGGAGAGGGTTTTGCCACACGCCGCACCGGCCATGAGCCCGGCAAGCAGAATGAATGCAGCGTGTTTCAGTCGCAGTGGACGAGGGTTCATTGCTCGCGTGGGGTGCGGCCGACCCGTCGGTTGACGGGCCGGCCGCTTCGGACATCAGTTGAAGTTGTAGCCGACCTTGATGCCGATCGCGCGCGGGCGCGTGCGATTGGCGTTCGTCCAGTCGTGATACGGGTCGATCCACTTGTTCTGGTTCGAGAGGTTCATCCCGTACAGCTCGAACCAGGCCGCGTTCCAGGTGACGCCAAGACGCGCATCCAGAAGGCCGATGTCATCAGACCACTGCGGCACGTTCTCCGCCGGGAAGCTCGTGCGATCGATGTAGCTCATCGCATCGCGATAGCTGTAATCGACCCGGAAGTAGCTGGGCAGCGAGCCCATCTCGAAGCTGAAGTGCGCACCGAGCGTGTAAGCCAGCTCAGGCACGTAGTCGACGCGATCGCCCGGCAAGTTCGTGGCATCCAGTGCGTTCACTTCGGTGATCTCGCTGTCGTTGTACGCAGCGGTCGCGTTCAACGTCAGGTTGTCGGTCGCACGCCAGGTCACGCCTGCTTCCATACCCTTCACTTCCACGGCGCCGACGTTGCTGGTCAGCTGCTGGAACTGCGGTTCCGCATCCGGTACCAGCACGAGTCCGCGACGGAGCATGTCGGAATAGTCGCTGTAGTAAGCCGCGAGCTCGAAGCTCAGGAGTCCATCGGCAACCAGACCCTTCAAGCCAAGTTCGTAGCTCCACAGCGATTCCGGCTGGTAGTTCGGCAAGTCACCGCGATTGAAACCGCCGCTGCGGAAGCCCTTCGCCGCACTCGCGTAGAGGTTCATGTTCTCCGCAAGCTTGAACGAAGCGTACACACGCGGATCGGTGGAATTGAACGAATCGCTTTCCGACTCCGTACCGTCGAACGTGTCCTGATCGTCCTCGAAGTAGCGCACGCCCGCGCCGACCTCGATGCGATCGGTGATCGCCCACGCGAGGTCCGCGAACAACGCATAGGATTCGTTGCCGTCTTTGCTCAGGTAGTAGGCCGGCGGAAAGTAGACGCCCGCGTACAGCGTGTCGTAGTACGCCTCGAGCTGATTGTTGAGCTTCTTGTAGAACGCGCCCAGCGTCCAGGTCAGCGGGCCCTCTCCTGTCGAAGCGAGGCGCAGCTCCTGGCTGAACTGATTTGCGAGGCTGTAGCGCGCGTCCGTACCTTCGAGCGCACCCTGGTAGAAGCTCTCCGGACCACCGATGTACGAGAACGGATACTCGTGGTGATGGTCGATGTACGTCGAGGCACTCAGCAGCTCTGCGCCGCCGAAGTCGTACGTCAGGTTCAGGTTGTAGAGGTTGTACTCGAACTTCTTGGGGATCAGCACGCGCGAACGGTCGACCGCGACAGTGATGGTGCGATCCGGGTTTTCGAAGCCGAGTCCCAGCTCGCTCTCGTTGCGATGAATCACGATCATCGCATCGGCGGAGAACTTGTCGGTGATCTTCCAGAGCGCCTTCGCGCGGAAGTTCTTGAGATCCTGGTTGTTGCCGTCTTCGATGCCGGCCTGGGGCTGGTCCTGCCAGCCGCCGCCGTTCTCGATCGTGCCGGCCAGACGCAATGCGAACTTGTCCTTCACGATCGGGATGTTGATGACGCCGGTGAACGTCTCTTTCGTATCGCCGTCATCGATGAACGTCTCGGACGCCTCGATGCTGCCTTCGAACGCATCGAGCACCGGCTTCTTGGTGATGTACCGGATTGCGCCGGCCACAGAACCCTGGCCGTACAGCGTGCCCTGCGGGCCTTTCAGCACTTCGACACGTTCCAGATCCATGACGCGCGAATCGAGCTGATCGAATCCTGTCAGCGACAGCGGAGCTTCGTCGAGGTACACGCCGACCAGCGCGTCGCTGCCGTACTGATTGCTCAGGCCGCGCATGAAGATCGTGTAGCTGCCCGGACCGTCCTCACGCATCGTGAGACCCGGTACCGCGAACGAGATGTCCTGCACCGAGCTCAGGCCGCGCTGCTGCAGCTCCGATCCCGAAATCGCGGTGATGGCCACCGGGACTTCGATCAACCGCTGTTCACGCTTCTGCGCCGTGACGATGATTTCTTCCAGGGTCACTTCCTGGGCCAGCGTCAACGCCGGTTGCGCCACTGCAACCGCCGTCAGCACCAGCAACTGTTTCGAATGCTTCATCATGGCCTGAACCTCCCCAGGTAGGATCGATGCCCACTTGTAATCGACGATAGAGGCCGCGCACCGGATTTGAATAGATGCCAAACATGCACGCAGTGGTGCCGCGACAGCACCAGCACGACAGGTTCGGATGCGCGGTTGGATTTCATTGCGCTGCGACGACGAGAACGGCGAATGTGCCGGGCGTCTGAACGTCCTCGCCGGCGCTGTCCGTCGTGAAATCTGCGTAGGGCAAGTACAGCCGGCCCGTTTGCGGGTCGAGTGCTGCAGTGCGTGCGCCTCTGGCAGTCTTCACTACAGCGACCGGCCTGGTCTGGGCCCGCTCGTCCAGGTGCACGATGGTCATCGTGCCGTCGTCACAAGGGATGTACGCGAGCCGGCGCGCAGAGTCGAAAATCGCGCCGTCAGCCTCCGCGCCGACTTTGAACCAGCCGCGATCCTTGCCTGTCGCCGCGTCGACCAGTCTCGCGATGCCGTTGTGGCAGGCGGAGATCAGCACGCCAGTGACTGCGTCGTAGGCAATCCCTGTCGGCTCTTCGCATTCGGGGATGCTGTACTTCGTGAGCACCTTCAGCCTGGCGGTATCGATGACGGCGATTTGCGCCGTGTCCTCGATGTTCACGTAGATGCGGCCCTTGCCATCAGCTGCACCCGCTTCAGGCTTGCCGCCGAGAGGAATCGTTGCAATCGCGACCGCCTTCGCGACGTCGACGACCGTGATGTCCTTGCTCTCGCCGTTCATCACGAAAGCGCGACGCGAGGAAGGATCGAACACCGCCGCATCCGGTTGTTTGCCTGTAACGATCTCGGCTTTCGCCTTGCCAGTTCGTCGGTCCAGCAATGTTGCCGTGTGCCCGCCCCAGTTCGTCGTCAACAGCAGGTCGGTGCCGGGAATGATCAGGACGGCCGATACGTCGTTGCCTTTGATCAGTTCCGGAATGACTTTCCGATCCTTCAGATCGATTGCCATCACACCGTATTTGCGCGCGATGAACACGCGCTGCGCCGCGCTATCGACAGATACGTAGTCGTAGCCGCCGTCCGGACCGCGAAAAGTATCGACGACTTTGTACTGAGCACCTTCGGCCGCGAAGGTGCACTCGGGAGCGCATGCAACAACGAGAGCGGCAAACGCCGCCGCGAACATCGGTTTCATCATCACTCTCCGCGGGCGGTGTCGAGCCGCAGCTCGCGTATCAACAAGGGCCGAAGCAGAAGGATCAGCACGGCGCCGCTGCCGACGATCGCAGCGTGCATCAGCCAGAACGAAGCCGGCGACATCGCTTCGAAGAATCTTCCGAGCCAGCCGCTGACGATGCCGCCTGCGAACAGCGCGAGGTAGTACGCGCCGACCATCATGGCGTTGACGGAAACGGGGGCTGCGCGAGACACGAGCGCGAGTGCAATCGGCGCTGCGTAGAGATAGCCGGCTGCGCAGACGAAGTGAAAAGCGGCCGGCCACAACAATGCGGTCTTGCCTTCGCCGGCGAACCACTCTCCGACGCTGAGAAGGAAGCAGGCAATGGCGAAGAAGGCGCATCCGAGTGCGATCTTCACGAGATCGCCCGGTTCGCTACGACGCTTCGCCTGCCAGCGCCAGAACCAGATCACGACGGGCGCAAAGACCAGCACGGCGAGCGAATCCAGCGACTGGAACCACGTCACCGGGATAGAGAGACCGAACAGGTCGCGATCGACGTGGTCGCGAATCCAGATCGGATACGTGTTCCAGACCTGAGTCTGGCCCGTCCAGAAGAGGCCCGTGATCGCGAGCACGCCGAGCAGCGCGGCGATCACGCGACCTTCGCCGGGCTGGAGCTTCACTCGCTCACTGCGGTCCGCCACCCGGTCGACAGGAAGATGGTTGCGACCCGACAGATAGATCACGATGCCGACGAGCATGCCGACACCCGCCGCACCGAAACCGTAGTGCCAGCCATACAACTCGCCGAGCGTTCCGCACACGAGCGGCGCGATGAATGCACCGACGTTGATCGACATGCAGTACAGCGAAAAAGCCGTGTCGCGACGCGGATCGTTCTTCGCGTAAAGCCCGCCG
The DNA here is from genome assembly GCF_014202975.1 of Povalibacter uvarum. Classification (GTDB taxonomy): domain Bacteria; phylum Pseudomonadota; class Gammaproteobacteria; order Steroidobacterales; family Steroidobacteraceae; genus Steroidobacter; species Steroidobacter uvarum. Next base: position 352,478 of record NZ_JACHHZ010000003.1, on the reverse strand, counting down.
ACCTGTGCAGCGAGATTGCCCTTGAGCAATCCCGATCCGAGGATCAGTGAGAACAAGGCGAGCAGGAATGCGGCCTCGAAGGCCATCAGGAAGTGACCTGCCGCCATCAGCGCGGCCCCCGCCGTGACTGCTTTCCTGCGACCGAGAACACGATCGCCCAGCAGTCCGCCGAGCACGGGCATGAAATAGATCATGCCGATGTAGAGACCGAAGATCTGCGAAGCGAGCGCCTGGAGCGAGAGCTGGCCGAACACTGCTTCGATGCCGGAACGGAAAGCCGCGAACCCCGCGACATTTTCGACATTGCCCGGCTGCAGCAAGTGGCCCGTCATGTACAGCACGAGCAGCGCCTGCATGCCATAGAACGAGAAGCGTTCCCACGCCTCCGTGAAGACGATGTAGGCGAGACCGCGCGGCTGACCGAGGAACGTGCGATCGTCGCGTGCCGGGTTGGATTGCGTCGGGGTGTCGATCGCGGTCGTCATGGGTTCCTAACGCAGCGCTTCGACTGTGCTGTTGAAGAAGTCATTGTCGAGAATGACTTCCGCTCCCTTCGGCTTCGCCCGCGCGCTCAGCACGGTCACCACGATGTCGCGACGGGGATTGATGTAGATGTACTGGCCGAAGATGCCGCGGGCACTGAATGCGCCATCATCGTGACGACCGTCGCGACCTGGAACGGCCCACCACATGTAGCCGTAGTCGACCTGCTTGCCGCCGACCGTGCGCGGCGCAGTGGCCTCGGGAATCCAGCCGTCAGGAAGGACTTGCTTGCCGCCGGCGATCCCACCACCGAGAACGAACTGGCCGAATCTTCCGTAATCGCGCAACGTCGCACTGATGCCGCTGCCGGCCACTTCGAGCCCCTGCTTCGACTCGAGCCACCAAAGCGCATCGTGCTCCATGCCGAACGGCGCCCAGATCTTCTCCGACAGATAATCGGCGACCCAGCGGCCCGTCGCGGCGTACAACAATGCACCGACGACATGCGTTTCGCCCGTGCTGTAGTTCCAGGCACTGCCCGGCTCAGCGATGCGAGGCTGACTGCCTACGTAACGAAGAATCGCGCCGGGCTGCTGCGCAATCTGCATCTCGAGCATCTGCCTGCGTTCGGAGGCTGCATCGGTGTGCGTATCGTCCCAACGGACGCCCGATGTCATCTGCAGCAGGTGCTTGACCGAGACACCTTCGTAACCGCCGCCCGCGAGCTCGGGCAGATACCGCGTCAGAGGATCATCGACGCTGCGGATGAATCCGTCGCGGATCGCTGCGCCGACGAGCGTAGTCGCAACCGACTTCGCCATCGACATCGAGATCCAGCGACTGTCGCGATCGAGACCCGCTTCGTAGTGTTCGAGGACGATGCGTCCGCGATGAAGAATGAGCAGCCCGACGACGCGGTTGCGCGAAATGTAGTCGACGAGGTCGTACTCGTTGCCGGCCGCGCGTACCGGCAGCTCAGCGATTGACTGGTCGGCGCGCGGCAGCGGGAAGACATCCGCGCCTCTCGCGATCTTGCGCGTCGAGAAGACCCACGCAGGATCCCTGAACAGCCGCAGCTGCCGATCGGGCAGCATCTTGCCGGCGTAGGCGAGTCGCGCATCGTCATCAGCGAAATGCTCCGGTGCGGACGCTTGCGGCACCTGCCCTGCGCTTCCGAAGCGGCTGCGATTCGCCATTTCTACCGACCCCTCGTCCCGCAAGATGCTCTCTCCGCCCACGTGGCGATGCGTTCATATATACGCGTCCGCCTGCGCACCGACGGTTGCGAATGTCGTGCGGGCCGGTGAGCCAGAGTCACCGCACGTTCGGCCGGTGTCGGAGAGACACCGTCTGCGTTGTCTTTCGCATCTTCCCGGTGGCGCGGTTCCCTGCGATGCTGGCCCGCGTCCCCCGAGGAAAATCAGCGACTCAGATCAACCTGCTATGGATACGGAACGACTTCTGTTTGCCCCGCCGGCCTACGCAGCCGCCGATCCCGCCGCCATCGTCCGGCGCTATCCGTTCGCCCAGTTCATCACCACCAGTGCGGCGGGGATGCTGGCCACGGCGATCCCGCTGTACTTCGAATCGGACGACGACACGTCGACGATGATCGGCCACATGGCGCGGCGGAATCCGCATGCAGCCTCGCTCGAAGCCGGGCAAAGCGCACTGGCCATTTTTGCCGGTCCGCATGCGTACATATCGTCAAGCTGGTACAGGGAACGCCCTACTGTGCCGACGTGGAACTACGTGGTTGCCCATGTGCGCGGCACGATCGAGCCGATCGACGATGAGGCGACCCAGCTCGCCATCCTGCGACACACGGCACGCATCATGGAAAGCGGCAACGCGACGCCATGGACACTCGAACAGGCGCCGCCCGGCCGTGTCGATACGCTCATGCCGATGATCCGCTCCGTGCGGATGAAAGTTGAGCGCATCGAAGGCGTGACGAAACTCAGCCAGACTCACCCGCCCGGCGATCGCGTTCGGGTGATGGAGCGCCTGCTGGAGCGCAACGACGAAGGGAGCCACGAGGTGGCGAGGTGGATGGCGGGACTGGGAGTCGAGAAATAGACCGGAGGTACGACCTCACTGTCATTCCCGCTTCCCGATCTGCTGCCACCTTCCCGGATTCAACACCACTTTCCCTTCCTCGAACTTCACAGTCAGCGGATACCGTCCCGGCACCGCGAATTCCGTCGCGGACACCGGCAACAACTCGACCGGCGCCGCACGACGAATCGCAAACGCATCGCGGGCTCCCGTCGCTTGTGCGAACAGCCTGTTCTCACGCGCCGTCACGCTGATCTTCGCGAACTCACTGAAGATGTAGGTCCCAGCCAGCGGCTCGAGCTGATCGCCCTTCAACTTCAGGCGCTTGTCCGGCTGCGCTGCGACGGGCTGCTCTGGCTGCGACGCGAGAATCGCATCCCACATGACATCCGATGCGATGATGCCAATGTCGGCCGAGGTGATCTGCAGCGGCTCCGACTTGGGAAGCTCACCGGTCGATACGGCGTACAGCACATCACCATCGAACTCTGTCGCAAACGGCTGGATTCCGCGCGCCATCGACGTATGGACTTGAACAGCGAGTCGCTGCAGCTCCGCCGGTGTCATGACCTGATTCGTCACGACGAGGCTGATCGTCGTGTTGCGCTTGGCATCCGCCTGCATCGACGGCCCTTTCCAGCCCGGCTTGCGACTGTCGGGCAGACCCGCGGACAACTCGGCGGCGCTGAGGCTCTTCGGCCAGGTTGGATCGCGATAACACGATGCAATGCTGCCGTCGCGATTGGTCACTACACCGAGCGCATTCACCACGGTGAACGCAGCAATCTTGAGATCACCGATCTGCCGGAACGCACCGCCCTGCCCTGAGTGCGCATTGCATCCGAAGTAGCCGCCACTCTTCGCGAGCCTCCCCGCGCCGTAGGGACCGAGCGGAAACACGCCGGGCTGTGCACCTCGGAACGCGGCCTGAGCCAACTGCTTGTCCGGATAGATTTCATTGAGCCGGCGATCGCCCAGGTCATAGATGATCGCGCCGACAGACAGCGCGAGCGTCATCCAGCCACCGTCGCGAATACCATCGTCCTTGAGCGCCGACGCAACGGCCGTCGTTGCTTCGAGCCCGTACCAGGAACCACCCGCGAAGACGACAGCATCGAGCTCCGGCGCGTCGTATCCCAGTCGCAGGAAATCCGTGTTCACCGTTCCCGGCCCGCCGCCACGCACGTCAACCGCGCCGAGCACCTTGCGGCCGAAGTGAAACACAGTGACGCCTGTCGGCCCTTCTTCGTACTCCGCCGTTCCGACCCGCACCATCGGCCAGTCGAAGCTCAGCGTCTTTCCAGCCGCATTGACGACAGGTTTCAGGGTGCTCTGATCAGAAGCCCAGGCAGTCGCCACTGCGCAGCAGAGCACAGTCGATAGTCCACAGAAAATTCGCAACCGCATTTCACCTCTCCAGAATCATCTCTTCGTTCTGACTATCCGCTACCTACTTCGCAATCGAATCAACAAGCCGCGCTGCCATGTCAATCGCCGCCGCCTGATGCGGCTGCAGGTCCTGCTGTGCCCAGCCCCTCACCATCGGCAGGAATGGGTCGTCCATGCCAGTGCGAATGCCGCTCAGCTCTTCCATCACAGCGAGAGCGCAGTACGGCGCCTGCCACGGTGAATAGCCGCCTTCATGCGACAACACCAATCTTCCATTGCAGAGCTCTCGCGCAGCAATCAGCAACATTCGTGTCATCGCACGGTAGACGTCGCTGTGCAGCATCATGCGACCGAGCGGGTCCATGCCGGCTGCATCGAACCCCGACGCCACCACGATCAGTTCAGGCTTGAAGCGATGCAGCGCGGGAATCACTACTCGCTCGAACGCCGCGAGATAGGCACCTTCGCCCGAGCCCGGAGGCAATGGCAAGTTCAGATTGCTGCCCTTACCCGCCCCGGCACCGTTGCTCGCGAGGCCTCCGGTGTCACGTGGAAACAAGCCATCCTGGTGAATCGAGAGCGTGAGCACATCGCGCTCTTCGTAGAAGGCCTGCTCCGTGCCGTTGCCATGGTGCACGTCCCAGTCGACGACGGCGACGCGCCCGACTCCATGGGCGGCGCGTGCATGCATCACTGCAAGCGCGATGTTGCCGAACAGGCAGAAGCCGCGACCCTGATCCCGCTCAGCATGATGGCCAGGCGGCCTCACCAGGGCGTAGGCGTTATCGACCGTGCCCGTCAGCACTGACTCCACCGCACACTTGGTGCCGCCTGCGGAGAGCCGCGCGATGTCGAAACCCCCTCTGCCGAACGGCGTCATGATGCCTGCATCGCCGCCGTTCCCCTTCGACAATTCGCGCACGCGGCTTACATGATCACGGGTGTGAAACCGGGTGAGGTAGTCCTCATCGACATACTCCGCCCTGACGCGAACCAGCGAATCGAGCAGTCCGCTGACCTCGAGCACGTTGCGAATGCGGCGCTTGCTCTGCGGGCTCTCGAGATGCTCACCCGGCTCGACCGTCAGGCCGTGCGGCATCACGCCGGCCGGAGCACCGGTGTGATGCCACAGGTACAGCTCCTCGAAAACGAAACCGGTGCGCGGTGCGGCAATCATCGTGCGATCAGTCGTTGACCATCGGACGCTGAACCATGGGCAGGCGGCTGCGGATCGCGCTGCCGAACAGCCGGGCCGTATCGACTGCGGCCCGATCGGCATCTTCGACGACGCCGGACCATTGCAGGAAGCCGTGGATCAACGTCGGATAGTTCAGGTACGTCACCGCGACACCTTTCTGTTCCAGTCGCCGCGCGAAGCCGCGGCCCGGGTCACGCAGCATATCGAAGCCGGCGGTTACCACGATCGTTGCAGGCATCTTCTCCAGTTTCGCGTCGCGGAGCTCCTTCGTCGCGCGCTCAGCCGTGCCCTCGCCCGGATAAACGCGAGGCAGCATGAAGTCCCTGAAATTCGAATCGAGCCCATAGCCATTCGCGAACAGCTTCGCTGATTCATAGTTCGGCGAGAAGCTGGTTGCCGTGTAGTAGAGAAGTTGCATCAGCGGCGTCGGCCGCCCCGCCTCGATCTGCCGATGCGAGATCGTGACCGAGATGTTGCCGCCCGCGCTGTCGCCGCCGACGCCGATCATGTCGGGGCTTCCACCGATTTCCACCGCATGCTTGCGAACCCAGAGGAACGCAGCCTCCCCATCATCGTTGCCCGCGGGCCAGGGGTTCTCGGGCGCGAGCCCGTACTCTACGTTGACGACGATGACCTGAGCTTCATTCGCGATCAATCGCACGCAGCGATCGACCGCTTCGATCCCGCTGTACATCCAGCCGCCGCCGTGGAAGTAGATGAGAATCGGCAGCGGGTTGTTGTCGGTCGTGTTCGGCGTATAGATCCGGAGCGGGATCGGACCGCGCGGTCCCGGAATCTCGCGATTCTCGACCTTGCGCATCGGCGCGGTCGGCTTCGAGAACAGCGCCCATTCACGTGCGAGCGCATTGCGGGCCGTGATGCGGCCCTCAGGACTGTCGAACAACTCGAGCCCGCGCTTCACCATCTCGGGCGTACGGCGACGACGCGCCTCCAGGTAGTACTGCAGTTTCGGATCGAGCAGTTGGCCGTCGATCGACTCACGCGGTCCCTGCAGGTTCTCGATGATCCATTGTGGTGGCCGCGACATCACCGTCAGGCGTTCCTGCTCCTCGGCGGTCGGCTTGAACGTGTCCGCCACGTCGGCGTTCGTGATTCCTGCAGCGCTGAGCGTCATGAGTGCCAGTGCCCCCAATCTCATTTCGGACCTTCGAGCAGGGTCTGCTGAATGCGAGCGACTTTCCAGCCGTCATCCTCGCGCACCAGCGTGCAGCCGATGAAGATCCTGAACTTCCGGTCCGCGCTCTTGATGTATTCGATGGTGTAGTTCACGAGCGCGAGTCGATCGTCATTGAAGACGTGCAGGATCTTCTCGGGCTCGAGACTCCAGCCGGCCTCGGCGAACCATTCGCGATGCCACTGCGAGATCGCGGGGCGACCCGTGACCGTTTCGCCCCAGTAATACAGGATCTCCGGATCGATCGAGCGCGACAGCGTCTTGTCGATGCCCTCCACGTTCCGCTGGCGGGTTGCCTCGAGCATCTGCGTCACTGGCAATGCGATCGAAGCGGGAGTCGGTCCCGAAGCCGGCGCAGCGTTCACCGACTGCGCAAGGCGGAAACCCACCGTGAAATAGCCCTGATCCTCCGTACCGCGAAGACGCAAACGCTCCGACAGATATTCGCCGCCGTCGCCGTACGAAGCGCCACGTACTACGTGGTAGCCATCACTCGAGCACTTCGCGCGATTGCTCCCGTCGATGGCAGCATCGCGATAGTTATCTTCATAGCAATCAGACTGCCATTCCCAGACATTGCCGCGAATGTCGTGCAGACCGAAGCGGTCGACCGGGAAGCTGCCGACTGGCGCGGTGTGCATCCACACATCCTTGCCACCCGTCTCGCCGCCGCAGCATTCGACCTTGCCGATGTTCGCAATCTCATGCGTGACCGCACCGCCATTGCGCGAGTCGCCCAGATCGGCAATCGTCGCGACGTATTCCCACTCGGCTTCGGTAGGCAATCGATACCGCTTCCCCGTCTTGCCGTTGAGCCAGTTGATGTAAGCCTGGGTGTCACGCCAGCTGACGCACACGACCGGGTGCTCATCCGCTTGCTTGAAGCCGGGATCATCCCAGCTGCGCTTCGGATCGATGAACCACTTGGCGTCCGCCTTGTACACGTTGCACTTGCGTTCCGGCACGTATCCGGATGCGCGGATGAAAGCGCGGTACTCACCGAGTGTCACTTCCTTCGCCGCCAGCTCGAACGAAGTCAATGTGACCGTGTGCGTCGGACCATCCATGTCCCCGTAGCCGTAGTTGATCATCCTGCCCATCTGATAAGTGCCGGCCGGCACCGTGACCATGACCGGCTCTTTCTCGGCGGCGAAAGCCGGACCTGCAGCCAGCACGCCGGCGGCAACGATCATCGTCTGTAGTTTCTTCTTGCTCTGCACGTTCAATGTCCCCCATCCGCCCAGGCTGGATTCCAGTCGATGCCATGGCGGTCGGTCATTTCCCACCAGAATTTCGAGCGCGGCCGGTCGTAGTTGCCGATCTCGTTCATCGTTTCGGCGTCGTACAGGCGGCCGTTGACCATCGTGTAGCGCACGCTGTTGGTATTGCGGATATCGGCGAGCGGATCGCGGTCGAGCACGATCAGGTCGGCGAGCTTGCCGGGCTCGATGGAGCCGAGCTCCTGATCGAAGCCCCAGGTCTTTGCACCATTGAGCGTTGCGGCGCGCAGGATGCGCATCGGAGCCATGCCGCCTTCCGCCAGCAACTGCATTTCCCAATGCATCGCGATGCCGGAGACCTGGCCGTGCGAGCCGACGTTGATCGTCACTCCCGCGTCATCGAGCCGCTTCACCGATCGGCCGACGGAGCGGAAGCCCACGTCGTAGAGCTCATCGGCGTAGTGAATGGATTCCATCGCCCGCACATGCAGCGGCGCATCGCCGTCACCGAGAATCGGGTTGTAGGCATTGTTCACGCCCGGAATGAAGGATCGCACCTTGGATTCCTTCCACGGCTCCTGGTGCTGGTAGATGTAGTTCTCGCCGAACAGCTCGCCGAACGTGACGATGAGCGTCGGCGTATTCGACATCGCCGAGTTCCGGAACATCTGCAGCAGATCGTCGTAGTAGGTCGCGACCGGCAGGTTGTGCTCGAGATTGGTGTAGCCGTCGAGAATCGAGCTGACGTTGTCGTAGAAGTGGCCGGCACCTTCCAGGTCGACCATCAGCCCCTGCTCCGAAGCTGCCTGGAGCAGCTGCTGCTTCTGCAGGCGCGTCGTCAATTTGTAGCTCTTGAGGATCGCGCCACCCAGCGCGCGCTTGCGTCGAACGATGTTGCGCGCGTCCTCGAGACTGCCGATGGGATCGAACATGCGATCCGGCTTTCCCGAACGGCCGTAGATCACATGACCGGTTCCGAGCCAGCGCGGGCCGACCATCGCACCCGCGAGCGTCATCTCGGCGCTTTCGTAGTTGGTGAGCTCGGAGGAGTACGGATCGAAATTCGTCGTCACGCCGTATGCCATCGCCGCGTAACGCGCCGGATGCTTGATGGGCATCGCACCGCCCCAGCAGCAATCGATGTGACCGTGAGCATCGAACAGGCCCGGCATGAGTGTCTTGCCGGCGAGATCGATCACCTTCGCGCCCGCGGGAACGACGACATCCCCTTTCGGACCCACCGCCTTGATGCGATTGCGCTCGACGACGACCACGCCGTTCTCGATCACACCGTCATCCTTGATCGTGATCACGCGTGCATTCACAAAGGCGACGGCGCCTTCCGGCACGTCCGTCGGTGTACGCAGTTTTACGCTGCGAAGCGCAGTCTTGACGAGACCGGCATCACGAGGCGTCGTCGAGAAGATCTCGTTGCCGAGCACCCACGTGAGTCGCGACGAATCCGCGCTCCAGGCAGGCTCGAATCCGCTGATCTGCGTCAGCTTTCGGGCCGACTTTTCGCCAACCGCGGTGATTTTCTTCGCCTCCGCTGCCTCGCGATACGGCATGACATGGAGCTGGTTGAATTCCTTGAACGCGATCCACTGGAAATCGGGACTGAGCGTGAAGTCGCCGGTATCGGCGGTTTCGCCGTAGGCGTGATCGCGGATCTCACCGCCCTCGACGGGAATGCTCTGCAACTTCACGGCTTTGCCGCCGTAGTAGTCCGGCGCCCCGAAGAAGTAGACGCGCTTGTCGTCGGGCGTGAATTGCGCAATGCCGGACGCCGCGGTGAGGAATCGACCATTGCGGCCATCGATATCCACGAGATAGACACCCGCCTGATCGGCGTTGCCGCCCATCGATGATTCCCCGGCCATGATGCGATACGCGACCGTCCGACCGTCACGCGAGAACACCGGCTGCAGAATCACACCGCGGCTGCGGGCGAGCACCGTGTTGCGACTACCGCTCGCCGCACGCAGATAGAGCGTCGAACCCTGCTCGTCATTCCACTCGACGTACGCGATCGAGCGACCATCCGGCGACCAGGCTGCGTCGCTCTCCGCGTGAACTGAGTTGGTGAGTCGCTTGGGCGCGCGCCGACCTGCTGCATCCTGGCGCCACAGCTTTCCGAGTGCGCGGAAGACGACTTCGTCGTTGCGCGGTGAGAACACGAGTTGCCGGATGATCTTCACATCGACATGGGGCGGCGCTGCTTCCTGGCGCACGTGCGGCGCGGTGTGAATCCGATGCTGCGCAGTGGCCTGGAACGGAATCTGCTGCGCCTGCGCCGATTGCATATCGATCTTCAGCAGCTTGCCCTTGCCCCAGATCGCGACATGACGGTTGTCCGGAAACCAGTCGAACGCCGGGTAGTAGTGCTCCTGGGGGATGTAGTCGGCCTGCAGGTCCCGATCGAGATCCTCGTAGATCGGATGCTGCGTTCGCGTCTCGACGTCATAGCGGAACAGCACCGTCTTCGCCTGCACGCGGCGAATGAACGCGATGAACCTGCCGTCCGAGGAAACCTGCGGCGTCGTCGCACTCCCGAAGCCGCTGATGAGATCGATCGTGTTGCCCGTCTTCAGATCGCGGCGCCGGATGACGAAGTTGCCCAGCCCCGTATTGACGTAGACGTAGTGATCGCCGCCGCGACGCTCCGTGTAATAAAGGTATCGACCATCCGGAGAGGGACGCGCTTCCTGCAGATCCTTGCCGTTCTTCGGCGACTCGACGATGAGCTCATCGGTGCCGCCAGCCATCGAAAAACGATGAATCGCGGACGTGCGCATCTCGAACACGCTCGCGTTGGTTCGCGTTGCAATGATCGAATCGCCTTCCGGCGACCAGGCCGGCCCGGTGACCATTGCAAGGGTCTCCTTGCTGACCTGCTTCGGGTCGGAACCGTTGAGAGCGGACGTCCAGACGTTGTCCGCACCGGTTTCATCGCTCAGATAGAGAAGGCGCGAACCATCGGGACTGAACTGCGGGCTGCGTTGCGTTGCCGGCCCTGCGTGAATCGCACGCGCCTCGCCGCCGCTCGCCGGCATGACGTAGATGTCGTTCAGCAGATCGAAGGCGATCGTCTGCCCGTCGGGGCTGACGTCGAGGCTCATCCAGGTGCCTTCGCTCAGCTGCAGCGTGACATCGCGATGAGGAGGGGAATCAGCGAGCGCCGCCTGCCCCACCAGAATCGCCCCCAGAATCCCCACAGCCCGTCTCGAACGTTTGTGCATCCGCGGCTCCGACCGGATCGATGCGTCGATATTCACCGACGGGTTCCGCATTGAGAAGGAGCGTTCTACGGATTTGACGGTGATCTGCGAGCACCGGCAGCGCCGCTATCCCGCATCCCGTGCCACGCGGAAGCCCAGTGAGAAGTAACGAGCTTCGGGCGGGCTGCGCAGACGATAGGCGGGCCTCAGCAACACAGCGGCATCGCCCCAGCCGCCGCCTCGCACGGAACGGACATCCTTCGCCGAGCAATCGGCCCGTGCCGTTCCGTCAGCCGGTGCCCCTGCGTAGGTGTCGCGATAGCAGTCCTCGATCCATTCCCACACGTTGCCGAGAATGTCGTGCAGCCCGAGTGCGTCCGCGGGGAAACTGCCTGCGGGTGCCGTTTCCAGCCAGCGATCCTTGCCTGATGTGAACGGCGCGAAAGAATCACCCTCGGCACCATAGTTCGCGCCCTCGTGATCGATCCTCCCGTTCGCGAGGCCAGTCCGCGCCACATACTCCCATTCCGCTTCGCTCGGTAGCCGATACTCGTGCCCGGTCTTCTCGGACAGCCAGCGAGCGTACGCTTGCGCGTCCTTCCAGCTCACGCAGACCACGGGATCGCGGTCCGTCTGCGAGTAGCCCGGGTTGCGCCAGGTCCGGCCCGTTTCGACTTTCCATTTCTGCGGATCTCCGGCCAACGCGCCGCAGCTATTGCCCGCGTCGTAGCGCGTCGCCGAGACAAAAGCCGCAAACTCCTCGCGCGTCACTTCATGAACGCCGATAGCGAAAGCTCGTGCCAGCGTTACGCGGTGCTGCGGCCGTTCATCGACGCTCGCCAGCGGATCGCCAGAGCCCGAGCCCATGTCGAATGCGGCAGCTGCGATCACCTTCATCCGTGGACATTGTTTGCAGTCCTGGAACGCGGTACCCGAAGCCGGCTGATCGGCCCAGGCGACGGCGCTGCCCATGGCCAGGGAGAGCAATGCGATGGGAGCCAGAAGCGGTGGGCGCATGGAAGGTTCCTCCTGGAGCGACACCACCGGCGTCGCGCGAATTCGAGTATCGACGGAATTGCCCGTCGCCGAAGGTGCCAAGCGGGTGGAGCGCGGTGAGCCTCGATCACCGCAACTGACGCCGTCGCACGGTGATCCCGGGGCACCGGCGCCGCCGAATAACGCTCCGTCTTCAGCACCCTCGCACCATTACGATGGCTCGACAACAACAGGTTCCACGAGGCGTGCAATGACTCAGTCCGCTTCCGCCCGAATCGACACCCTGGATGCCATCCGCGGCGCGGCCGTCATGGGCATTCTCATCATGAACATCGTCGACATGGCGATGCCGGGTTATGCCTACTACAACCCCTACTACTACGGGGGCTCCGAGGGCGCGAATTTCCTGACCTGGGCGATCAGCTACGCGCTGTTCGACGGCAAGATGCGCGGCCTGTTCACGATGATGTTCGGCGCCAGCATGGCGCTCATCCTGCAGCGCGCCTTCGAATCCGGCGAAAGTCCCGCCCGCGTGCACTACTCCCGCATGTTCTGGCTGCTCGTCTTCGGAATGATCCACGTGTGGCTCATCTGGTACGGCGACATCCTGGTGCTCTACAGCGTCGCCGGAATGATCGCGTACTTCGCGTGGCGCTGGCGTACGAAGACACTCGTGTGGGTCGGTGTTGCGCTGCTCGTCCTGAAACTCGTCGCGGCGATCTTCACATACGACGCCATGGAACAGATTCGCCAGGAAGGCAGATCGCCTGACGCGACCGTCGAGGCCCGGGAGCAGTGGGAGCAGCTTCAAGCGCAGATCGAGCTACCGTCCGTGGAGAGCCAGCTCGCAGGCTATCGGGGCAGTTACGCGGATGCGCTAGAGGCGCGCATTCCGCTCACGATGTACATCCTCACTGCTGCGCATCCGCTGGCGATGCCCGATACGCTGGCGCTCATCTTCTTCGGCATGGCGCTGTTCCGTCTCGGATTCTTCTCGGGTGAGTGGTCACCCAGGACCTATCGGCGCATCGCAGTGTGGGGATTCGTGATCTGCGTGCCCCTGCACATTCCGTTGATCCTCATGAACGACGCCGATCGGTTTTCGCCGATCACGCTGCACCTGACGGAAGCGATTCACCTGACATTGCTGCGCCCGTGGCTGACGCTCGCGCATGCGTCGGTCGTAGTGTTGTTCATGCAATCCCACCATGCGCGCTGGCTTGCCGAACGCCTTACCGCGGCGGGCCGTGCCGCGTTCACCAACTATCTCGGCACGAGCATCGTCTGCACGCTGATCTTCAACGGCTATGGCCTTGGACTCTACGGTCATCTCGAACGGTGGCAGAGCTACCTCATCGTTCTGCCGGTGTGGGCACTCATACTGTTGTGGTCGAAACCGTGGCTGGAGAAATTCGAGTACGGTCCTCTCGAGTGGCTGTGGCGATCGCTCTCGAGAGGGAAGCCGCAGCCGTTCGTGAAGGTGCTCAAAAACTCACCAGGAACGCCAGACGCACCCGCTCGATCCAGTCATCCGTGAACGCCGGGCTCACGGTCTCGTGCGGGCGATAGTGGTACCAGATCGCGCTGATCAGCGTCTTGGGCAGTGGAACGTAGTCGAGCGTCAGCGCGTGCAGCTCGTAGTTCGTCGCCAGCGCCAGGTTGTCGTTCGAGAACGCGGCGAGCACGGCATCGGTCTCGGCCAGGAAGTATCCATACGTCAATCTCCAGTCGTGCTGTTTGCTGGCACGGCCGAAGGCCAGATCCATTCCGTAGCCGGTGTCCTGCGACGTTTCCGCGCCGAAGTTGTGGACGTAGTCGGCCGTCAACCGGATCGGCCAGCGATCCCCCGCTCCGCTCCACGTCGCGCCGACGATCACATCACCGAGATCGAAGTCCGACACATAGCTTCCGTCCGCGTTGCGCAGGTTAGTGCGAAAGTCCCCAGCATCCCCGCCGACGACGCTGCCGAGCGTGTAGTCGTAGTAGGCCGCGGAAACGTCGAATCGAAACGGTCCCATCGCCGGCGAGTCATAGCCGATCTGGGCGCCGACCATTGTGCTGTCCGCACCGATCGCGTCTTCGTCGACGATGAAGAAGAGTCCATTGGCGCGCAGGCTGGCTCCACCATCGAGGCGATGCCGATATACAGCGCTCACACCTTGCGGGTTCACGTCGCCGTCCCAGACGAGTTCGGTGCGTGTAAACGGCTGCGGGATCTTGCCGCCGAAGAGCCTGAGATCGCCCAGGTTCACCTGCACATAGGCCTGATCGAGGCTGACCTGCAGATCGTCATCGAAATTCGAGAGCTGGACGTCGGTGCTGTTCGGATCGTCCGGATCGCCGGTGACCAGTCTTGCGCCGAGCGTGATCGTGTCGCTCACGCTGTAGGTCGCGCCGATACGCCCACGAGCTTGAGCACTGAATCGATCGCGAGCGCCTTCGGCATAGTCGCCTTGCGATCGCAGGCGCAAGTCGCCGGCAACGACCAGCTTCGACGACTCGGACACAATGTCAGGGGAAATGACGAGAGGCGCTCTCGACGCGGGTGCCGGGCCTGCAACCGTCGTTCGCAATTGCTCCTCCAGCGCCCGGAGTCGCTCGTCGACCCGCTGCTGCATCTGAGCGATCTGGGCCTGCTCGGCCCGCAGCGCGTCGATCTGTTCCAGCAGTGCTTCGGAAGCCGCGTCCTGTTGGGCAACGACCGGCGATGCGGCCAGCACACCCGCCACTATTCCAGGCCATCTGACTCTCGACATGCTCCACCTCTCGTCGCCAGCGCAGCGCACACGCGCCGCGAACGAGAGACATGCTATGCCCGCAGGATGCTTTGCACAGTTGCGTCTTGCATCCCCGCTGGTGACGTCGTTCCTGACAAATTCGTCAGGTTCTACTGAACGGACTCCAGCAGCGAGACCATCAGCGAGTTCATTGGCGTCGAGATGCCGTGCTTGCGGCCGAGACGCACGATCACTCCGTTGCGCGCATCGACCTCCATCGGCCTGCCCGCCAGGCGATCCGCGTGAATGGAGTTGATCGAATCGGCGGGACCCTTGCGCATGTTGTCGATGATGGTGTCGGCCACCGAGTCATCGAGCCGGGCACCCTCGGCGCATGCAACCGCGATGCATTCGCGAATGATGTCCCGCATCAGCGCGGCAACGCCTTGGTGGCGCACGATTCCCGCCGGCTTCAGCGTGACAGCAGAAACAGCACCCGCACTGTTGAGACAGAGCTTGCGCCAGGCTGCCGTCCTGAAATCCGGTGACTGCGAAACATCGAGCGGGAGATTGCGGAACAGATCGACGAAATCCGCGCCGGCAGCGCTTTCGGGAACGACCATATGAATCGCCCCGCGCTGACGAATCCGGCCCGGACCGCTGCGCTCCGCGGGGCAATCGATCATCACGGGCAGGATGCGCTCCCGCGGAAAGTACGGTTCGAAGCGTTCGATGTGTTCGACGCCGTTCTGCAGTACCGCAATGTGCGTACGGTCATCGCACAGTGCGCCGAACCACTTCGCGGCTGCTGCGCTGTCATAGGCTTTCGTCGCGACCAGCACCCACTGCGCGATCTGCGCCTCTTCGGATCTCGTGAAGACTCGCGGCGATGCGCGGATCACTCCCTGAGGAGTAGCCACTTCGAGGCCGTCGAAAGCCGTACGCGCTGCAACAGAAACGGTGTGCGATGAATCCTGCGAAAGCCAGGTCGCAATGGTGCCGCCGATGGCGCCGGGACCGACGAGAGCGATGTGCGTCATCGCAGCATGATAACAAGCACGCTGCTCCGATCGTGCGGCTCTCCCGCGATCAGTGACGATTCCCGTCCTTCTCCTTCGACCGGTCTTCCTTCAGCGTCTTCACCACGTCGGGCACCGGGCTCGCCTGCGGCAACTCTTCGGCAGGAATCCGGGTATCCGGATCGGCGTCCACGGTGTGACTCTTGACTCCCGTTCCCGGTGCCGACGGCGATGCGCCGGACTTGCCCGCCGACGGATCGTCCCGGCCTTCTTCGGTGCGTGCCACGGCAATGACCTCTCAGTGCGCCACGATGATGGCTTGGATGATGGGTTAATGCGCTCGCACCCGAACGGTTCCCCTGCCCTTTTGGCCGCGACGATCGCCGACGCCGACGCAGTATTCTTCGCACGCAGAGGAACTGCCGCCCGCCGCAGGAGAATGCGCCGTGACTGCCATTGACGATCCCCGCGTACAACGCGTCCTGCGTCTGCCAGAGCAGGATGAAGCACTATGGCAATCCGATCTCGAGCGGTTTCAGCGCGGCGACCTGACGCTCACGCGCCAATCCGCCGGCGAGGCTTCCATCAAGGCGGCACAGCGATTGCTGATCTTCCTCGGCTATTCGACGTCCAGCACCGGCGCATTCTCGATCGACGGCAATTTCGGGCGCGGCACCAACCGCGCTGTCGCCCAGTTTCAGTTCGAGCATGGACTGACGCGATCCATCACCCGCGACCCGCTGTGCTATGCGTGCACCTGGCAGACCGCGAGCCAGAATATCGTCGGGATTCCAAACGCAAAGCTCACTCCCCCGACGCTCGAGCGCATGCTCGACGAAGCACTCGCCATGATCGAGCGGAACGAAGTCATGTGCGGCGACTTCGAAGAAGCGATCTTTCATCTGAACGCATTGCACCGGGGAGGATTGTTGAGCTGCAAGGCCATCGAGACACGCTATGGTGCATTCGTCGATCAGGGGATCGCCGGAGTCGAAGCCGAAGGGATTCGCATCGTGCGCAACTGGCCGCTGGCCATCATCAAGCAGGAAACCGGCGGCATCGTCCGCCCGCGCTTCGAACAGCACCTGCTGACGCGGCTCTCGAACGGCGATCGCAAGGGAGACTTCGTGGACCTGCGCTTCCGCTCGATGAGCATGGGTGTCGGCCAGATCCTCGGCGACAACTTCAAGCGAGTACGGGCACCTTCAGCTCGACGGATGTATCTGAGTCCGATCGCCGAACAGGTAGCGCAGATCGCCCGCTTCCTGGCCGGCAGCAGCGCCGTTGCGGATGTCGTCAGCCGCAGCAAGCCGAAGGAAGCCGACTTCCGGACCGTCGCGCGTTACTACAACGGTCCGGGCTACGAGAAGCATCACTATCACGAGTCGCTTGCGACGTGGTTCCGCGAGTTTGATGCGATTGCTGCGGCGGCGTGAAAGCCCCGGATTTCACACGGAGTTCACGGAGAGCACGGAGAAGCAGAGTTTATTCTTCCATGCATCGATCTCCGTGTACTCCGTGAACTCCGTGTGAAACTCCTGGACTCACTGCCGCAGGTTCACTTCGGCGACCTTGTCCTTGTAATCCTTCTTCGGATCCGAACCCATCAGCAGTTTGATACCGGCGAACACGCTGCTCTCGTTCAGCCACAGCTGAGCGTGGCTCGTCTCGAAGCGCAGTAGCTGCAGCTTCGGATCATCCTTGCCGCCCTCGAACCACGCGGCGATGAAACGATTCCATAGCCGGTCGATCGTCGCGCGATCGTTGTCGACGACCAGCGTTCCTTCGAGCGATGCGAAGATGTCGTGGCCCTTCGACGTGAATGTCGCCGTGGCCCGGTGCGCACGGCCCATCGCCTTCACGAGATCCACATCCTTCGACGTGAAGAACCAGATCGGGCCCGCATCTTTGTCGACCTGCGCCGTCATCGGCTGACTGTGACCTTCTTCCACGCCGACGAGTCCCAGCATCATGGTCATGTCGGATCGCAGCGCTTTCCAGAATTTCTCTTCCATCTCGGCTTCGTTGGACATCGCGGTCTCCTGGTGAATCAGCGCTCATCACTCCCGCGCAGGCGGGAGTCCATCCCTTATCGAACGAAGCTGCTGGCGTCAGGTTCCCCCGCCGTCCGGACATAAGCCGCGAATGGCGATTTTTTAGCCAGCAGCCATTGCCATTCATTTGTCTGAGTTATAAAGTCTGGCCGTCATAGGGGGAAAACACGCACACATTTTCAACTCGCGAGCAATCGCGGGGCGGGTCCCTGCGTCCTTAATTTTCTGGGGGAAGAAGAAATGAAACTGCTCAAGGCCGCTCTCATGCTGGGCGGTGTATTGACGGCATCGGGATGCCTGCTGGACGCACCCGATCCGACCGTCGACGCCAACAGCATCACCTTCAACGATCTCGCCGTTCACGATCCTTCGGTGGTTCGCGCCGATGACGGCAGCTACTACGTGTTCGGCTCGCATCTCGCGGCCGCACGATCCACGGATCTGATGAACTGGCAGTACGTCGCGAACGGCGTCGATGCAGCCAATCCGCTGTGGAGCACGATCCCGACCGACGGCAATACCTGGACTGGCGCGCCCGGTTCGTGGGCCGCTGATGTCATCAAGCTGAAGGACGGCAAGTACCGCTTCTACTACAGCTTCTGCGGCATTCCACCGAACGGCGAATGCACCGGGCCGCGTGCCTATCTGGGCGTTGCCATCGCGGACAACATCGCAGGTCCCTACACGGACCAGGGAATCTTCCTGCGCTCGGGCATGAATGCCGCCGAGATCGCGGCGGGCTACGGGCCTGAAGGCATCACGAGCTACGACGCGCGCATTCATCCGAACACGATCGATCCCGACACCTTCTACGACAAGAAGGGCAAGTTGTGGATGACGTACGGCTCGTATTCCGGCGGCATCTTCATCCTGCAACTGGATGAGACGACCGGCAAGCCACTGCCCGCGCAGGGTTACGGCAAGCACCTCGCGGGCGGCAATCACAGCGCGATCGAAGGCAGCTACATCCTGTACAGCCCGGTCAGCGACTACTACTACATGTTCATGTCGTTCGGCGGCTTCGTCTCCACCGACGGCTACAACGTGCGCATCGCGCGATCGAAGAATCCCGACGGTCCGTACCTCGACGCGGAAGGTCGCGATCTCGTCAATGCGCGCGGCGACTGGGATGCGATCGCGCCCTACGGCGTCAAGCTCATGGGCGGCTTCAACTTCAACTCCGCGCAAGGCGATCCCGAAACGTCGCGTGGCTACCTAGCGCCGGGCCACAACTCGGCTTACTACGATACAGCGAACGGCCGGCATCTGCTGATCACGCACACACGCTTTCCGAATCGCGGCGAAGGACATTCGATCCGCGTACACGAAATGTTCGTGAACGCTGACGGCTGGCTGGTCGCCTCGCCGCATCGCTACGTGCCGATCAAGGGCAAGAACGTCGTCGACGCGACGGATCTGCCGGGCGACTACAAGTTCATCAATCTCGGCAAGGACATCAATCGCACGGCGAAGCAGTCGGTCTACATATCGCTGAACGCCGACTACACGATCAGCGGCGCAGTGAAAGGAACGTACCAGCGTTACCTGCTCGATCCGAGTCGCATCACGATTCAGCTCGACGGCATCGCCGAGCCTTTCGAAGGCCGACTCGCCTTCCAGTGGAACGAAGCGGCGGGCAAGCTGGTGCCGGTCTTCACCGCGCTCTCGAGCAAGGGCGTCTCGATCTGGGGCAGCCGACTCGAAACCCGGACGACCCGACAGGTCCTGAAAGACGTCGCGGACAGCATCGCGCTCCCGGATGCAGCCAAGGATGAGGCGCTCACATTGCCAGCCATCGGCACCCGCGGTGCAACGATCACCTGGCAGTCGAGCGATCCCTCCATCCTCGGCATCGACGGCAGCGTCACACGGCCCAACGTGGGCGAAGGCGATCGCGTCGTGACATTGACTGCGATCGTGCGACTCAACGGCGTCACGAGCCGCCGGACGTTCCAGGTCACCGTGCCGCAGCGTCTGCCGTTCAATCGCGTCGCGCAGTTCAGCTTCGAGAACTCCCTCGTCGAATCGCTCGGCAACTTCCCCACTGCGACCGCGACCGGCAATCGCATCTGGAACGCGGGAGCTGTGGGCTTCGCTGCCGGCCGGGAAGGCCAGGCCGTGGATCTCAACGGCGCATCGGGCGTTCGACTGCCCGATGGACTCATCTCCAACTACGAGTACACGGTCTCGTTCTGGGCCAATCCGCGTGCCGTCACCGCGTTCACGACGGCATTCTTCGGTGCGGTGAATGAGCAGGTCGATCCTGCGGGCGCGCCCTTCTCGACCCGCTGGCTCAGCTTCCTCCCGCAGAGCTGGGATGGCAATACGATGCTCTGGAGCGGCAGCGAAGCCTGGTTCGACGGTAGCGCCGGCCAGAGGATCGCCGCGAACACCTGGACCCATATGGCGTTCTCGGTGAAACGCGGTGTCGTGACTGTCTATCTGAACGGCGTGCCACGATTCTCCGCTGGCAACATCGGCGACTTCTTCACGAAGAGCACCGGTCGGTTCGCCCTCGGCGTCAACTACTGGGATCTCCCCTTCAACGGACTGATCGACGAACTGAAGGTGTACGAAGCAAGCCTCGTCGGCGAGGAAATCCGCGCGCTCGACATCGATCAGCTGCCGACCGCGGATCTGCTCGCTTCCGCCGCATCGCTGCTGAATCCGGGTGATGTTACGGCAGTGCGCAGCGACCTTCAGTTGCCGCGCACTGGTCCTTACGCATCCGCAGTGAGCTGGACGTCGTCGGATCCGTCAGTGATCGCCACGAACGGCAAGGTGACTCGCCCAGGTCGCGATGCGCCGGATGCGCAGGTAATTCTCACGGCAACGATCACGCTGGGTGGCCAGCAAATCGTCCGGGAGTTCGACGTCACGGTGAAATCGCTCGCCCCGCCCGCTCCCGTCGCCGCCTACGGATTCGAGGACAGCCTCGATGCATCAGCGGGCTCGTTCGGCGCGGGCGTCGCCGTTGGTCCTCGCATCGATCAGCCGGGAGGCAACGCATCCTTCACGAACGGCGTCGCAGGACGAGCGCTCGTGCTGGATGGTACTTCCGGCGTGAGACTGCCCGACAACATCCTGCGTGATCACAGCTATTCGATTTCGCTGTGGCTGAATCCGACGGTGGCCTCGCAGTTCACAACGGCGTTCTTCGGCTGGGCGAACGGGTCGAGCTGGATCAGCGTCGTTCCGCGTGGCCCGGGCAGCGCGCAGAACACGATGCTGTGGTCGGGCACTGCATGGTTCGATGGCACGTTCAACTCCGCCATCCCCGTCGGCCTGTGGTCGCATCTCGTGATGGTCGTGAACAACGGCACGTTGAGCCTCTATCTCAACGGTCAGCTCGCGAACACCATGACGGGCTTCCCGGATGTGTTCACGCCCGCCGCATCGACGCAGTTCGCCCTGGGCGTGAACTACTGGGATACGCCATACAACGGGCTCGTCGATGAGCTGAAGCTCTTCAACGAAGTGCTGGTCGACGAGAATGTGCAGACTCTGTACGCGGAAGGAGCCGGTACCCGCCTGTGATCGATTCGATCGCCCCGCCTCATCGTGAGGCGGGGCGATCCTTGCGCAATCTTCCCGATTCCTTCATACGCCGCGTGGTCGCGACCACGTCAGGCGCTCCCTTGCGGTAACAACAGCGTTACCCGGTCACCTCGCATTACACACGAACGACCGCCTTGGTCAGCATTGCGGTCGCTTGCCCGTGACACACGGGTCACATGGCATTCGGTGTGCGCGAAATAGTCATTCGTGATTTCGTCGGATGCGCCTGCGTCATTACGTTCGCAGTTCGTCGCACCGATGCATGGAGGCCCGCTGGCCGCGCGGTGCGTCATCGAACGCTCCCAGAACTCACACGAAGGATTCAATCATGAGCTCCCCGCGCACCGTCCGATCGCCCACGACCTCCCGGATCGCGATCCTCGCCGCGGTCGGCAATCTGCCTGCCCTTCTTTCGATCGCGCATGCACAGCAAGCCACGCCGGCTGCGTCGAACGAACTCGTCGATGAAGTGATCGTGACGGCTCGCAACCGCTCGGAGCGCGCCCAGGAAGTACCGATCCCGATCTCTGTCGTCAGCGGCGACCAGCTCGCACGCGATCGTGTCTTCACGGTCGCCGATCTCACGCAGCGCGCGCCCGGACTGACTGCAACGACGCCCAACGCCCGTCGCACCGGCATCTCGATTCGCGGCATCGGCAAGACCAGCGGCAACGACAATATGGAGCCGGCCGTCGGCGTCATCGTCGACGACGTCTTCCTCGGTCACGTGGGCATGACCTACCAGGACTTCACGGATCTGGAGCGTGTCGAAATCCTTCGCGGGCCGCAGGGAACGCTGCTCGGCAAGAACACTTCGCTCGGCGCAATCAAGTACACCAGCCGTGCGCCGAGCTTCACGCCCGAGACGGGCTTCGAACTCGAAGGCGGTGTGAATCGTCCGTCCCTCAAGGCTCGCGGCTCACACTCGCAGGCACTGATCGGAGACACGGTCGCGTATCGGGCGTCGGCGTTCTATGACCAGCAGGAAGGTGATCTGGAGAATGTGAACCCGAGCGGCGGACACTGGCACGAACGCGATCGCTATGGCGGCCGATTGCAGTTGCTCATCGAACCCAGCGACGACCTGAGCGTGAAGATCAATGCCGACGGCGCCTTCACCGACGAGAACAGCAATACCAAACCGTTCATGGTGGATCCGCTAACGCTGAACGACGGCTCGGTACGCTCGACGACGTACAGCACTCGATTCGCCCGCGATTACTTCGGCGGCTATCAACCGATCATCGGCTCCTGGGATCGCATCGATGTCGACATGGCGCGGCCGCTCATCACTGACAACTACGGCGCATCCGCCGTCGTCACCTGGAACGCGGGACCAGTCGATCTGACTTCCATCAGCGCCGCTCGCTGGTTCCACTTCGATGCGAAGAACGACCAGGAACAGACGAAGTTCGCGGTTGCCCGCAGCGGCACCCTGGTCGATACCCGCCAGCTTTCACAGGAATTCCGGCTCGCCGGCAATGTGAACGAACGGCTCGACTACCAGACCGGCCTCTATCTCTTCAACATCGACACCGACACGACGAGCCGCAACACGTACGGCGAGGATGCCGGTGCCTTCTATGCTTCGGACTCGCAGTATCGCGCGCTCAACACCGCGACGAGTCGCCCGCTGCTGCAGGCATCACTGCGGGACGTATTCGTGACAACGCACCAGAATCCGGTTTCCGACAGCGTCGCCGTATTCGGTCAGGTGAACTGGCAGGCAACCGATCGCGCACGGCTCACCCTCGGCTTGCGACAGACTTGGGAATGGAAGGCGAATGACGTCGCCCGCCGCGCCACGCTGCTCGATGGTTCGCCGCTCGTATCGACCGGCAACGCGACTGCCGACGCGATTCGCGCCGCGCAGACCGGCACCGATTACGGCCCCTTCGAAGGCGAGAAGATCACGGACGACTCGATCGCGTGGCTCGTCAACCCAAGCTACCAGCTGAACGACGATGTCCTTCTGTACGCATCCGCCAGCGCGGGCGAGAAATCCGGCGCTGTCGCGTTCGACAACAACGGTCGCCCCGCGAACGTCGAGCCCGAGAAGTCCCTCAACTATGAAGTCGGCATCAAGAGCTATCTGTGGGATCGCCGCGTCACATTGAACCTCAACACTTACTTCACGCAGGTCCGGGACTATCAGAACGTCACGAGCGAGCCCGACCCGACGTCACCAACAGGATTCAGCTCACGGCTCGGAAACATTCCGGAACTGCGCGCGATCGGCGCGGAGTTCGATGCACTCGTCGGGATCACTGACCGGCTGCATCTCACATTGAGTGGTGCCTACAACGATGCGACGTACACGGATTGGGCCACGGCAACCTGCCCTCGCTCGTATCCGTCCTCGGTCGCCGTCTGCAGCAACACCGGCCGGCAGATCGTCGGCGCACCGCGGTGGACGGGCATTGCCGGCTTCGACTACGAAGTGCCGTTCGGCGCGAGCTTCACCGCTCACTTCTTCGGCAACTATGTGTATCGCTCGGAGCACAATCTCGAACAGCTTCTGTCCGAGTACGGGCTGCAGGAGGGCTATTCGCTCACTGACGTCGGTGCGGGCATTCGCTATGAAGCAGCGACCGCAACGTACGAGCTGGACGTCGTCGCGAACAATGTGTTCGACACCCGTTACACGACGAGCGTGAATGACTTCAGCAACAGCGCGCCCGTGGGATACGACGGGATCGGGCCGCGCAGGTATGTGGGGGTGGTGTTGCGGAGCAACTTCTAGGGAATCGTCATCCCCGCGAAAGCGGGGATGACGGGCGTGGCCTTACTTCTGCAGCGCCTCGTAAACCAGCTTCACCGACTCGTTGCGCAACGCGGTCGTGCCGCCATCGAGACGACGCTGAATCAGGCCGACGAAGAAGAGATCGTTCTTCGGATCGACCCAGAACCAGGTGCCGGCGATGCCGAACCACCAGTACGAGCCTTCGCCCTGCGCTGACTTCAGCGCGGCCGGATCGGTGATCACTGCGAAATCGAGACCGAAGCCCGTGCCCGGCAGACCGCCGAACAGCTTCAGCTCGCCGATGTGGTTCTGGGTCATGAGCGCGACGGTTTCGGACTTCAGGACCTGCTTGCCATCGAGCGTGCCCTGATTGAGCAGCATCTGACAGAAGCGCGCGTAGTCATGCATCGTCGAATACAAGCCGCCGCCACCGGAATCGAGCGGCATCACTCGCGGACCCCACTTGTCACCCGTCGGCACCAGTGCTGACGTGGGCGCATCCCAGCGGTAGACCGTCGCCACACGTGGCTCGGCTTTCGCATCGAGCGCGAACGTCGTTTCGCTCATGCTGAGCGGCTGGAAAATGTGATTGCGCAGGTAGTCGCCGAACTTCTCACCCGACAGCCGCTCGACGATGAGGCCCTGGATGTCCACGGCGATCGAATACGACCAGCGCTCGCCCGGCTGGGCGAGCAGCGGGATCTCTGCAACGGTATCGACCAAAGCCTTGAGATCCGGCTTGCCGAGCGGCTGCTTCGCGATGAAGCCATCATCCGCCGGATTGCCCGGCTGCAGGCCGTAGCCGAAGCCCGCGGTGTGCGTCATGAGCTCCTTCATGGTCGCCGGACGCGCGAGGTCGACGAGGATCGGTTTGCCTTCCGCGTCCTTGCCCTTCACCACTTTCAGGCCGGCGAGCTCGGGAACATACTTCGTCACCGGATCGTCGAGCTTCCACAGGCCCTTCTCGTACAGCTGCATGATCGCCACGCCGGTGATCGGCTTGGTCATCGAATAGATACGGAAGATCGTGTCGTCGCTCATCGGCGCGCTGCCGGCATCGAGCGATTGCGTGCCGTAAGTGTTGAAGGCCGCGACCTTCCCCTTGTGCGACAGGAGCGTCACCGCACCGGCGATGTCCTTCTTCTCCACTGCCGCCTTCATGCGTGCGTCGAGAGCCTCTAAGCCCGCCGCGGAGAATCCCGCTTCAGTGCCGACCGCATCGGCACGCACTGGCCAGGCCCCGGTCTTCGCGGAATCCGCATGGGACAACGCGCAGATCGAAAGCAGAAGCGCACTGGCGATCAGCGACCGCCCGCTCCGCAGATGCATCGCGGCGTGATTCATCGATGAGGTCCTCATTCGCTTGTGATGTTTCTTCAAGGTGATGCCAGCAGGCTACTTACCCCTCAGGGTCAGGGAGTGTCTAGCAAGGAATTGTCAGGCCCCGACGGCTCCGATCCGGGTTTAGAAATGTCGGGATGGCCTCCGGGAGCACAATATCACCCCACTGGCCGCCGGGAGGCCGTCGCCACCTCGAGTTTTTTAAGGCAATATCCAGCGCCGAAGGGAAACGCGGTGAATGCAGCGCAACAGGCGCGCCGCCGCCGCTTCCAAATTCTAGAACCGCTGGTATGCCTTCGGCGTGAGGGCATGCAGGCCGCACGTCAACACCGGGGGCAGCATGATTTCGAGATCGAAGTGGATCGGCGTCGGCGCGATCGCCTTCTTCACCGTATCCGCATTCGCGGACGTCACGCCGAAAGTGCAGCCAGGCTACAAGGCGCCGCGCACCGAATACGGCCAGCCGGATCTGCAGGGCAACTGGACCAACGCGACGCTGACGCCCGTCGAACGTGATCCGAAATACGGCGATCAGCTCGTCATCGGCGACAAGGACGCAAAGGCGCTGGAACAGGAGAACCAGGACTTCCGCGACGAGCAGAACAAGCCGACCGATCCGTCGCATGGCATCGAGGATCTGCCCAAGGACTGCGGCGGTGGTTTCTCGGGCGTGAACTGCGGCTACAACAACTTCTGGGTCGATCCGGGCTCACACCTGATGTCGATCAACGGCGAGAAGCGCACATCGATCATCGTCGAGCCGAAGAACGGGCGCTTTCCGGCTCTCACGGCGCAGGGCCAGGCCCGCCTGATGCAGATGTACGCCGCCTTCCGCGGCCCGAACGGCGCTGACGGACCGGAAGTGCGCCCGCTCGGCGAGCGTTGCATCCTTTCCTTCGATTCGAGCGCGGGTCCGCCCATGCTGCCGCTGCTCTACAACAACAACTACCAGATCGTGCAGACCGACGATGTCGTCATGATTCATGTCGAGATGGTCCACGATGTCCGCATGGTCAGGCTCAACGCACAGCACGGCCCCTCGTCAGTGCGCAAATGGCTCGGCGATTCCATCGGCCGCTGGGAAGGCGACACGCTCGTCATCGAGACGACGAACTTCAAGAAGGAACAGAGTTTTCGCGGCTCCTCGGAGAACATGAAGGTCGTCGAACGACTGACCCGCGTCAGCCCGAACCAGATCGTCTACAGCTTCACGATCGAAGATCCGGCCAACTACACCGCACCATTCTCTGGCCAGCTCGCGTTCAATGCGACGAACGAGAAGATCTACGAGTACGCCTGCCACGAAGGCAACTATGCATTGCCGGGGATTCTCGCGGGGGCGCGTGAGCAGGAGAAGACGGCGGCGAAAAAATAGCCATCGTCACTTCCGCGAAAGCGGGAGTCCGCTCCAGTCAAAAAGACGGATTCCCGCGTTCGCGGGAATGACGGCTTGCGCTAAAACCTGAACGTCATCCCCACCGATCCGAACCGGTCGGGCTGCGCCTGCCCTTTATATTCCTTGCTGCGAATCACGTACGTATACGCAAAACGGAACTTGCGCCAGACGACCGCGAGCCCGGCCTGCCCGTCGTAGACGAACGTCTCCTTGTCCAGATCCACGTCGTACGTCGCGGCATCGCCTTCGAGAAAGATGTTGTACGCGACCGCTCGCGCATCGACGCCGGCGAAGACATACCAGCCGAAGCCATCGGCGGGATCGAAGAAAGCGGACCCGGGCAGGCTCGGACGAATCCGCGGAACGCCGAAATCATTGCTGAGATTGGTGCCGATGCGCAGCGTGATGCCTGCATTCGCGTAGGTACCGATGTTGCCGAGACTGAAGCCCACGTGCGGACTGAAATCGAGCTGCAACGGACCGACCTGCTGCTTTCCGTCGCCGGCAATGTTCTGCCAGCGGTGTTCGTAGAGCAGTTGATAACCGAAGGTCTCGACCAGCTGGTTATCCCAGCCCATCGCGTCATCGTCGTGCGTCACATGCTCGTGGAACCCGTTCTGCACTTCCTCGCCCTGCGCGGACGGCCCGACGACACCGAGATTCAACACCCACGTGTCGAGCTGATTGCCGTGGTCCGCGATGACCGCTACGCCGAGATACAACCAGCCAGCGTACGGCCGCTGATCAGGCAGCGGTTCAGTTGCTTCAGTGTCGTCAGGCGTGAAGATGCTCTGGCCCAGAGACACGCCGACGCGAAGATGATCCTTCGTACTCACACCGGGCAGTACGCTCGATCCCGTGCGAAACCAGTCCCAGAGGCCGTCTTCGACGGAGAGGTACGAGAACTCGACGCCGTTCGTGTAGTGATGATCCGTCCCTGCGATAGCGTCGTTCTCCCAGAGGAACGTGAAGGCGCCGTCGCCCTCTTCCGCGGAGACGATCGGGCTGAACGCCAGGCTGGCGATTGCCACCAGAACTCCCGCCCTCCGTGCTTTGGCATCGACTGCGAACACTGGCATCTCCATCATTTGCCCTTTCCGTATAGCCCCGCATCGCACGCATGAGAATGGGCCTTAGGGGCTAAACCTCACGCGCGAATCGCAGCCGATATTCCTTCGGACTCATGCCGACTTCACGCGTGAACAATTTCCGGAAGGAAGCGACGTCGACGTAACCGCAACGTTCGACGATATCCTCCAGCGGCGCGCGATCCGATTCGAGCAGGCGCTTTGCCATCGCGATGCGCTGCGATTGGCGATAGGCGACCGGCGTCATTCCCACTGTCCGCCGGAACTGGCGATTCAACGTTCTTTCCGTCGTGCCGCATCGTTTCGCAATTCTTGCGACACTTTCCGGCGACTCGGGATGCCGCCGCAGGAGCGCAATTGCCCGTGACGCTGGCCCCGCATCACCCACATCCACGTCGATCGGCGCCGCTATGAACGGCGACTGAGATCCACGCCGAGGCTCGACGAGCGCAAGTCGTCCGGCTGCTGATGCGATCTTCGGGCCCGCCAGCTTCCTCGTCAGCTCGAGACAGAGATGCAGGTAGGCCGTGCCCGCAGCCGCAGTCCAGCGGCTGCGATCGCTCATCACGAGCTTCCTGGTGTCGATTCGCAGCTCCGGATGATGCTTCGCGAACCAGTCGCTGAGCCACCAGCACGTCGTGGCCCGATAACCTTCGAGCAGCCCTGCTTCGGCCAGCATCACGGCGCCGCTGCAGGCACTCGCGACGATCGACGCACGTCGCGAAGTCGCGGTGAGAAAAGACTTGCTGCGCGCCGCGCGCTCCACGTTCCGATCGAACTCCTCACGAGTCTCCGACCAGAACGGCGGCACGATGAGCGCTGCGTACTTCCCCCGGGGACGAACCGTCTCCAGTCGTACGCCGTGCGATGCCCGCACCGTGCGCCCCTGTTCACTGACGGCGTGGCACTCGAGCGTTACCGGCGACCGCTGCATCCTCGCGACCGCCTTCGCGATCGCGAAAAATTCGAGCAAGCCCGCACTGATCCAGGAAGAACAGCCCGGATACGCCACGATGGCAATTCTGATACGCGTGTCCGATTTCGCCATGACGAGGTCGAGTATGCCACTGGCACAATTCACCGGCAGAAGTAGATTGGCTCCATCAACGGAGGTGCATATGACGCTGACTGGTTTCGGATCTCTTCTTCGGATCTGGCTATCGAGCGCAGTGGTGTTCGCCACGTCGGTGAGCGCCAGCGAAGCCCCTGCGACGCCGGCGGCGCAGCCATCCGCATACCTCGTGATTTATCGCGCAGGTCCCGCGTGGCCAGAAGGCAAGACGCTTGCAGAGCTGCCGCTGCGAGAGCATGGCCGGTACATGCTCGGTCTGTACAAGCGCGGGGCCATGCGCATGGCCGGGGGCTTCAGCGACGACTCCGGGGGAGCCGCCGTCCTCAACGTCGACAGCATCGAGGCTGCGAAAGCCATCGCGGACGCCGATCCGGCAGTGACCAGCGGCCTCTTCGTCTATGAGCTGCGGCCGTGGCGCCTAGTCGCGTGGGATGAGGTCGCGGCGCGGCAGGCGGCTCCCAAGCCTTGAGACGGACCCAAGACATGGATCCCCGCCTGCGCGGGGATGACGAAGCGGATCAGGTCTTCGGCTTGTACGAGAACTTCTGGCCGGCCACCGATGCTTCGTACATCAGGCCGCCCTTCGCGACGGTGAACACTGCCATTCCCTTGTGATACGCACCGCGCGTGGTTGCGTCCTTCTTGCCGCCACTCGCGCCTACGGCGCTGCCGGTCGAACCAGCGCTCGCGGATGCCCCAGCCGTGATCGCCACGGCCTGCGCGGTCGCAGCGAACTCGAAGTTGCCACCTGTGAATTCTTCGAGCGCACGTTTGTCCTCGAAGAAAATGATCTGGCTGAAAGCCTGGCCGCCGGCCTGGAAACCGACGCTGAGCTGGGTCATCGACGTGTCGCCTATGTACTGGCCCTGGCGATACACGCGGCCCTTGCCGTGCGCCGCGCCGACACCGAGCCCACCTTTACCGACCGTGGGGAACACGGCATAACCGTACGCCTTGCCGAAGAAGGCTCCACTCTCCCCCGCGTTCTTGAAGATGGAGATCGTGTCGTCGTACTCGTCACCGAAAGCCGGTGCCGCTGCGAACCCGATTGCGGCAAGCAGCACTGCCATGAACACACGAATCGGCATGATGAGCGCTCCTGTTGCGAAGATGGTCGTAGTTGGCGTCAAAGCCCCCGGACTGACAAGTCCGCAAGTGCACGGATATTCGTCACCGAGACCGCCCGCGCGCCGACACCGGCCAGATGTCGACGAGCGTCTCCCCAGTAGTGACGTGGTAAGCGTCATACAAGTTCACCGTGGGATCGCAATGAGGCACAGCGAGGCGCACCCGATCGCCGATTGACCACGTATGCCGTCCGGCCGGATCGACGATCGCGCCGTGCTCGTCGCCCATGAATCGATACGTCGCACCGGCCGGAGCGCCGGACACGATGACGGGCAATCCACCATCCGTCGACAGCGCCTTGATGCCCGAATCGATTGTGGCCATGCCGCGCGTGTTCGCGCTGACGACGGTAGCCTCGACGAAGAGCGAATATTCATACGGCACCGTCGGCTGGTTGGCGAGATCGCACTCAGCGTACTGCCGATCCATGAAGATGTAGGAGCCGACCTGCCATTCGTTGAACACCCGCAGCGATGCGTCGATGTAATGTGTCCCAGTGCCGCAGCCGGTGACGATCGTCGGCGCAGCCCCCCTCTCCGAGAGCGCTCCGATGACCGTCCGCAAATACTGCGTTCGATCCGCAATGGCGTCCGCCCGCTCCGCGTAGCTCGCAATGTGCTGCTGCGTGCCGCAGTACATCTGGATACCGCGATACTCGAGCTTCGGGCTGCTCCGGATACTCTCGAGCAGCTCGAGTGCGGCGGAGATCGATGGCGCGCCGGTACGTCGGACTCCGGGATCGATATCGATCAGGACCTTCAGCGTTTCTTCCCGCGCGGCGGCGGCAGCCAATGCAGCAACGTTGGCGGGATTGTCGACGACGACGGCGAGATCCCTCATCCTCGCATTGAGTGCGATCAGTCGTGCGATGCCGGCGGCAGTCACGACTGGCGAAGTGATCAGAATGGACTCGATTCCACCATCGGCGAGCGCCTCTGCCTCACCGAGCTTGGCGCAGCAGATGCCCACGGCTCCGGCAGCGATCTGGAGCCGGGCAATGTGCACGCTCTTGTGGGTCTTGGAATGCGGACGCAGCGAAACCCCCGTCGAGCGGGCGAACGACGCCATCCGTTCTATGTTTCTCGCGAGAGCCTCGCGATCGATCGCGAGCGCCGGCGTATTCAGTTCAGCGCGCGAGCCGGTCTTTCCGAGCAGATGACGGTGAAGCCGCAGATCGTCGAGCATCCCCAGGGAACTCTTGCCGCGAAGAATGACGGCACTCTAGCGATTTCATCGCGACGCAGCCACCCGCGGTCAGGAGGTTTCGTTCTTCCGGGCGCCGCGAAGGTTGAGGATGAAGAGTCCGACCTGGAGAAGTATGAGCGCCCACGCGCCTTCGTTCACCCCCCACACGACCCACAGAATGTTGCTCGCGATGAAGAGCCAGAAGCCCACCTTGCGGCGCCGGCGATCCTGCGATGCCACGGCCCAGGCGGCCAGCAGCGTGACTACCATCGCCGGCCATTGAATGAGCTCGAGGAGGTTCACTCATAGCCAATGATCCGACGGCCCCAAGGTTCCGGCCTCAACCCAACGCGATCACCATCACGTTGCGTCCCGACATCAGTTGCTGAGCGAACGCTTGCACCGCGACTCGCGCAGCTCCCTGCCGATAAGGATTGGCGTCGGTAGTGAACGGCAGCGATCGCCCGTTGAGGCTCACCGCACTCACCCCATGCCCGCGCGAACCGACCTGATAGACGACTTCGACATCACGGTCTTCGAGCCTGCGCTGCACGCGCAAGCCATCCAGCGAGGCCGGCATCACCGGATCGATGCTCAGCGACTCGGATTCCCGGCTGATCCCGAGGAAGCGCCGATAGATCAGGCTCAGCGCAATGCCGGCGCCACTGGAATAGACACGCCAGCCGCCATCGAGAGCGACAGTCCCGTTCACGATCGAGTCGTACTCGGCGCTCGCCTGGTACCGGTCAGCGAAAGCCGCATCGGAGCTCGAGTAGTAACAGTTCGCCTGGCGCACGGTTGCGGTCGGAACGATCGATTCGATGGCAATCGGGTTCGCCTGACAGAGCGCGTGAAAGAAGCCGTCCGCATCGCCGACATGCGCGAGCGCCTGCGCATAGCGCAGATGGGCATGCATGTACATGAGCCCGATTTCGCGGCCGAAGAACGTCGCGCTTTCCGCGCGCTGAAAGAATTGCTGCGGGCCGCCGTGATAGTTCATCGGCCGGTCGAAGAGCCGGACTCCATCCGGTCCCGACAGGTGCGTCCGGATGAGCTGCAGATGCCGGATCGCCTGCTCCTGCGTGAACATGCCTTCGAGGATTGCGTGGATCATCGCCAGCGAGCTGTAGCGCACGCCGGTGATCTCGTCGCGAGGATGCAGCAGGTAGCGCACGTGATCGGCGCGCTCGAACATCGCATAGCCGGTCAGCACGCCATCGACGAGCAGGAGCCGCTGAAAATCGCGCTGTATCGCTGCTGCTTGCGCTTCGAGTCGATCCGCCTCATCGGCCCGGCGAAGCAATCGCAACGCCTTCGCCAGCGTGGCCAACGTCTGATAGTGCAACGTCACCGTCCATGCGCTCGACATGTCGTCGCGCATCGACGGATCGGCTGGCTGCAGCGAATCGTTCCAATCACCATGGCCATATGCGGCGAGCGCGGTTCCAGTGATGATGCGCCGGTGAATCACCGCCAGAGCGCGCTGCGCGTGCTCCCACAGCGTCGCTTGCTCGGCTGCTTTCGGATCGTCGGCAAAGAACGGCAGGCGCTCCTCCAGGATCGTCGCATCGCCGCTGGCCAGCAGATACTGCGACAGGGCCAATACCGGCCAGAACACGATATCGCCGTGCGAGTCGCCGGCACGAATCTTCCGCTCGCGCTCGAAGAACATGAACCACTGCGGCCAGTCGCCATCCGGGCTCTGCGCGGACATCACTCGCAACAACAAGTCGCGCACCGGCGCTGCCTGGCCGAGCGCCAGCAGCATTTCCACCGGCCCCTGGGTCACATCGCGCGTTCCCCAGCCGCCGCCTGAGTATTGCTCGAGACCGCGAGGCGAGAGGTAGTGGATCAATGCGTTGTGCGCGTACCAGGGCAGGATTTCGACGAGCCGCGTCACAGCCTCGGCATGTTCGCTTTGAGCCGGCACGGAGATCGACAGCGCAGCATCCGCTTCCTGCACTCGCGGCGCCGCAGTTGAAGCCGGCTTGTCCGCGACGAGGTGGCCACGGAAGCTGAACTCCGCCGACGTCGCTTTCGCGGTGATGATGCAGAGATAGGATTGCCCGCGCGATTGGCCATCGGCGAACAGGAGTTCGTCAGTACCTGCCTTCTCGATCGTCGTCCCTTTCGTAGCGACGATCTCGAAACTTCCCTGTGGAAATCTCTGCGCGAGCTCACTGCCCGCGGCGGGCCGAATGCTGACTGCCGAGTTGTCGAACGACCAGGACAGCGCGGACCCTGCGTTACCGTCATCTCCGTTCAGGGCAATGTGCTGGCTCAGCAAGCAACGCACGGGCGCCCCGACCTGCACATCTATCGACAGCGTCAGCTCGTGCGGATTACTGCGGGCCTCGCTGCGAACCTCGATGAGTCCCTGCGCATGCCGATAGATCCAGCGACAAGTCGCGGGCGTCATCTCGAACGCCGATGGCATCCCGAGCAATTGCCAGCCATCACCCGCATCGACGAAGACCCGCAGGCCGTGCGACCGGAACAATCCCAGGTAGCTTCGCACGGTGGACAACAGGCGATTGATGCTCACGTGGCCTTGCGTGAGCATCGAATGGAACACGCCGTTCATCCATACAGTCGATGTGAGCGCGGCTTCGTCCGGCACGGCGAGCTGACCGGTTCGAAGCAGATGGCCATGCGGTCGCGTGACTCGCAATTCCTTCTCGCGCAGCACGACGTGGCGGTGGTCGCCATGGAAGAAGGAGAGTATTGCGCCGGACGCGTCTGTCTCTCGATGCCGCCATTCGCCGGGAAACAACTCGCGTAGCTGCGTCGGCGTCAGGGTGGACGAGACAAGCGCCGGCGACATCGTGAACCATGTCCGCGGATCATCGCTCTCTTCTCCACTGTCCGAGCGCGTCACATGCGCCGCGGCCGCTTCCGACAGCGAAACCGCCTGATCGACGGCAGTGAGATCGTCGTCGGACGTGGCGTCGGGATGATCGCTGCTGAACAGGCCGAAAAAGCCGCGCGTCACGACGACTCCAGGCCGCAGTTTCACGCGCTCATCCTGCACCGACACCATCGAGTGTTCGTGCTGGAGCCGGTCGGACGGAAGATCGTGCAACAGCGCACCAGGTGTACGGGAAGCTCGTGTATCCAGCCCATGGAGCTGCAATGCATCCGTCGCGAACCCCGTGCCTTTGCAGAGCGAACCGATCACACACCACGGATTGCGCCCGCCCGCCGCGAGGTTCTGGCGCGACGCCACGACCCAACCCTTGCGCTCGTGATCGAGCGGCGAGTGATCGATGTACTGGCTGACGTAGTACTCGTTCGTCCGAACCATCCCATAGGACGACAGGCCGACATCCTGCGAGTACACGAGATCGATCTCGAACGTCGCGCCGCTGCGATTCTCCACACTGACCTGCCAGAACCAGGCGGGCGCGGTAGGCGACAGATACAGCGCGATGCCGTAGTCGATGCCGTGGCAGCTGCCCGAGCCTTCCCAACGCCCCGGAGCGACCCGGCGGCCGCGAGTCGGACTCGTCGGTCCCAGAAGAGGAACGAAGTCGATGCCGCTGCCGTCCGAATAGCGGCGCAAATAAAGATTCGCGGGACTTCCTTCGACTGCGTTGCCGACGAACAGATTCAGCAGCGTGCCCGCGCACTCGAGCCGGCCGAGCGCACCGTTCGAATAGATCTCGGCGGTCAGGCCGGCGGCACCGGCCAGGCGGCTGAGAACTTCGGATTCCTTGCTCATGCCGCCATTGTCGGCGAGCGCTCTCGGGCGGGGCAATCGGCGCTTTGCGCAGGATTGACCGACAAGGACGCGTCGCTGTTTCGCGAAATCAGCGCAACACGCGCGAGAGACATGCGTCCCGCGATTGGACGGCCGCCCATTGCGCCCGCCATTCATCCGTCGACCGGACTTCCAGCGCAGCGCCGATCAGGTTGTAAGCCTGTTGATTGGTGATGAGACACGCCTCGAAGCGGATGACCGCACCATACACGGTCTCTTCGCTGTCAAGGACGAACCGCTGCGCTTTCAGGGGCAGCACGACGCCGGCGTACTCGCACTGGCTTCCTGACTCATTGCAACCTGTAACGGCAATCCCCACCGGCCGGTCGCATTCGTTCTCCATCGTCCAGCGCAGCACATTGTCCGGGTTGCGACTGAACAGCCGGACACAGCGGGTCGCTCCCCAGATGTCGGGTGGGGCGGCGTCGGTTCGTGAAACGGAAGCGGGAACGGCCCGGTAGTCCGTACGGTTCGCGGTCAATTGCTGGTGGGGCGGTTCCTCGATGGAACTGCGGACAGCAGTCGTGGAAATGGACAGCGGGTCGGTGCGCGACGAGATTGCACGACGCGCTGTATTTGTCGGCTCTGCGGGATCCGAGCGCGGAACTTCCTGCGGAATCACACCGGGAATCGCCAGCACTCGTCCGGGAATTGCGATCCCTTCATCGACCGGCGGATCCGCACTCCACGACACGAGCGATGCCCATCGCGAAGACGACAACACCGCGATGGTCACGGCAACAAGGAAAAGACTGGTCGCGCCCGCAATGGCCAATCTTCCTGCGGGACGCATTCCGCGCAGGGCGCCCAGGCGGCTGAGCAAGTAGCTCGAAAGCGAAGCTGCCACGGCCAGCAGCAACACGGACAGCCACAAAGAAGGCCACGTCGAAGCGCCGATCGTCATGACACCACCCCAGTGGATGCGCGATGCCTGGATTTCCCTGTTCCGACAGCGGATAGAGTGCGGACGCGGGTGGCTAGTTCAGAAAAAGAGACTGGCAGGGGTGTGCAGCAGCCCGTCACTCCCGCGCAAGCGGGAGTCCATGCCTTGATCCAGATGGATCCCCGCTTGCGCGGGGATGACCGCGAAATCCCATCAGGGCGTTTCCACCCCCGGCCGCGACCCGACTGCCGCCGGTGCCGGGCCGCTGCCCTTCCCGATCTCCTTCCAGATCTCCGCGTTGCGGATGCCGACCTTGTCGGGATCGAACGTCGGATCGAGACCAGCCTTCTTCTGCGCCTCGTAGTCCTTGAGTGCGAGCAGTGCGGGCTTCTGCAGAATGATGATCGCGATGACGTTGATCCAGGCCATCAGGCCCACACCAACGCTGCCCAACGCCCACACACCTTCGGAACTCCACACCGCGCCGAAGCCGACTGAGGCCATAATCAGGGCCTTCAGCACCTTGACCGACCAGGCGGGCGCCTTGTTGCGCGCGATGTACTCGAGATTCGTCTCCGCCATGTAGTAGTACGCGACGATGGTCGTGAACGCGAAGAAGAGGATTGCGAGCGCAACGAAGCTCGCGCCGAATCCCGAGAACACCGATTCGATCGCAGCCTGTGTGTATCCCGAACCTGCGGGCGCCGGAATCAGCTCACCCGCAGCATTGGTCACGCGCGGCAGGTTTTCGGCGAGCACAGCACCTGTCTCCGGATGAATGACGTTGTACTTGCCGGTCGAAAGAATCATGAACGCGGTGGACGTGCAGACGATGGCGGTATCGAAGTAGATCGAGAACGCCTGCACGTAGCCCTGCTTCGCCGGGTGCGAGACTTCCGCCGCTGCAGCAGCATGAGGTCCTGTGCCCTGCCCGGCCTCATTCGCGTAGATGCCGCGCTTGACGCCCCATTGCACCGCGAGCCCGAGAATTGCCCCGAACGCCGCATTCGGATTGAACGCGTTGTCCATGATCAACGCGAACATCACCGGCACCTGCTCGGCGTTGAGCGCCATCACGATGGCCGCCATGATCATGTAGCCCATGGCCATGAAGGGGACGACGATCTCGGCGAAGGTGGCGATGCGCCGCACGCCGCCGACGATGATCACGCCCAGCCCGATGACGACGAGGAGCCCGCTGATCCAGGAAGGAACGCCCCAGGCGTTCCCGACGCTGCTTGCGATCTCGTACGACTGTACCGTCGGCAGCAGCAGACCCGTGCCAACGATCGTGGAAATGGCGAACGCGATGGCATACCAGCGCTGGCCCATGCCCTTCTCGATGTAGTACGCGGGACCGCCGCGATACTGGCCGTGATCGTCCTTCTGTTTGTAGATCTGCGCCAGCGTGCACTCGATATAGGAGGTCGATGCACCGAGGAACGCCATCGCCCACATCCAGAAGATCGCGCCAGGACCGCCCGCCGCGATCGCCGTGGCGATACCAGCAATGTTGCCCACGCCGATACGGCCCGAGAGCGACATCGCGAGCGC
The DNA here is from genome assembly GCF_014202975.1 of Povalibacter uvarum. Lineage (GTDB taxonomy): Bacteria > Pseudomonadota > Gammaproteobacteria > Steroidobacterales > Steroidobacteraceae > Steroidobacter > Steroidobacter uvarum. The sequence continues at coordinate 315,223 of NZ_JACHHZ010000003.1, read as the reverse complement.
CTGAAAGGACGAAACGCCCGCTGCGGATGTCTTGCCCGACGTCGTCAGACGCAGCATCTCCTTGAAGCCGCGCACCTGCATGAAGCGCGTGCGGATCGAGAAATACAGCCCGGCGCCGAGGCACAGATAGATCAGCGGCGCGCTCCAGATCAGCCCGTCGAGAGATTGGACCAGTTCACTCACGCGATTCGCTCCCCGTAATTATTAGAGATCCGGCCAGTCCGGGCGGCAGCAGAATGGCACGACCGGCCTACTGCGCGTCAACGGTCATCTGCGGATGGTTCGCGGGAGCATTCAAGATGCATACCGGGAGAGCCGGCTAACGGCTCTCCACTACTCGTAATCCTGAATCAGCGTCGGATTCAGAATGATCGGCTCGAATTCCTGAACGAGCGAGCGGTGCTGGCGGGCGAAGCCGAACGGCAGCTTGTAGGACACGAAAATCGACGAGCCGATGTTCTCTTCGAGCGAATGGCCGGCGCTCATCGACAGTGCACCGCGGCCCACGGCGAGGCTCTGTCGCAGGGCAATCACGTTCATGCGTTCGCGCGACCACGTGGTCTGCGTCGCGTAGGCCAGCGACAGGTTGGCGTCTTTCGTCACGTTGACGCCCACGCTGGCCAGGTCGCGCTGCATGATCGGGTCGTCGAGCACGGTCGCGCCGGCGCCGCGAAATTCGCGACTTTGTATACGAGAACGCAGGGCGACGCTGAACCAGTCGTTGCGATGCTCGAAGCCCATGCCGGCCAGCCAGCCTGTCCCCGCATCCGCCCGGCTGGACGCGTAAGAGAAGGAAGCGGTGCCGAAGGGGCCGATCCGGCGCGCAACGCCGATGCCGACCGCGGCCGTTTCATCCGCGATGTACTCGCCGTGACCTTCGACCGTGAAGCCGAGCGGCACTCCGCACGTGACGGTCGTGTTCGCAAACGTCGGGCCATACTCGTTGCTGACGATCGCGTAGTCGCGCCGCACCTTGCCGGCACCGACCGACAGATCCGAGCAGCCCTCTTCGACGAGTCGCGTGCTGGCGATCATCGGCGCTTCGATGGCGACGGAGCGACCGAGCGCATCGCTCGCCGTGAGTCCGCCCGTGCGCCAGGAGCGATCGACAGAGAGATTCTGTTGAGCCAGGGAAGCGCCCGGATCGCCCGCTGAAGCGAACAACGCATCGGCGACTGTCGGCAGCACCGCAAGTCCGCTCGCGGCGAGTCCTGAATTGGTGATGATGTCCGAGCGTGTTTCGGTGCGGGTACCGAACTGCATGCCGCCGTAGCGCACCGACGATCCCCACATGCCGGATGTGCTGACGGCATCGCCGACACGAAGCTGCTCGCGCGCTTCGCCGAACTTATAGGTATAGGCGGACTCGAGGCGCGTGACGGTTTCGATCTCCGGCCTGAGCGATGTCACGAAGCTCGTGTCGATCGAGCCGGCTTCGCTCAACACCTTCGCGTTGAACGACGAGTACTCGGGTGTCAGCGTGCCCGTCTTGACGTTGACTGCTTCCGGGCGCGACACGGGGACGTTCGCGCACGCACTCAGAATCAATACGGCAGCCAGCAGTGAGTATCGGGCCAGATCGGCCATCCTTCATCGTCTCCCTTTCAAGCGCACGAAGTTTAGTGTCCTCCCGCCGCACCGCACATCGGGCAAACCCTGTCCGGATCCCGACCACAGTTCTTGACGCGCCCTGCGGCCCCGCTCGCACGAACCTGCGTTACGCTTCAGTGCATAAATCAGAAAGATGAGGGGGACCACCATGAAGACTCATGGCCGATCGCTGCTCGCGCCGATCGCATCGATGCTCGCGCTATGCGTCAGCGCACCGATTCACGCCGATTCACCCGCGATGCCGACTGCGAGCCCGGAATCCGCCGGTTTCGATCGCAAGGGACTCGCGGCGCTCGACTCGCAGATGCACGCACTGGTCGACCAGCAGAAGCTCGCCGGCGTCGTCACGCTCATCGCGCGTCACGGCAAGGTCGTGCACTTCGACACCTACGGGAAGGCCGATGCTGCATCGGGCGCACCGCTCAAGTCCGACAGCATCTTCCGCATCGCTTCGATGACGAAGCCGATCGCCGGCGTCGCGATGATGCAGCTCCATGAGCGCGGCAAGTGGCGCCTCGACGATCCCGTTGCGAAGCACATCCCGGAGTTCGCGAACCTGAGGGTGAAAACGGGCGACGGCCGCACTGAAGCACAGAAATCGCCGATGACGATGGCGCAACTCATGAGCCATTCGGCCGGCTTCGGCGTCAGTTCTGTCTACGCGCAAGCCGATCTCGGTGCGACCGATCTGCAGGGCATGATCGACAAGCTCAAGGCTTTGCCGCTGGAAACGCAGCCCGGCACGGCATGGGACTACGGCCCGAGCGTCAACATCCAGGGCTACATCATCGAGAAGCTCTCGGGCCAGCCGCTCGACGTCTATCTCGATGAACACATCTTCAAGCCGCTGGGCATGACGGACACGGGCTTCTGGGTGTCTCCTGAGAAAGCGACCCGCGTCGTTTCGATTCACACCTACGACGCCGCCGGCAGGATCGTCGTGCAGAATCCGCAACGGATCACGACAGCGAAGCCTTCTTTCCTCGCAGCGAGCGGCGGACTGATGTCGACAGCGAGCGACTACTGGCGCTTCTCACAAGCGCTGCTCAATGGCGGCGAACTCGAAGGCAAGCGCATCCTGAAACCAGAGACGGTCGAGCTGATGCGCACCAACGTGCTTCAGCCGGGCGCCAAGGTCGACTTGTACGGCCCGAGCCAGGAAGGCATCGGCTTCGGCATGGACTTCGCCGTCGTGCTGGACACCGCCGCTGCAAAGACACCGATGGGCCTGAACTCCTTCTACTGGGGCGGCGCTTTCGGCACCTGGTTCTGGATCGATCCCACCAACGATCTCGTATTCGTCGGCATGATCCAGAACCTCAATGGATCGACGCCGACCGGCGGCACGCCGCGCGTCCGCGAAATTTCGGCAGCCGCGACGTACGACGCACTGAAGAAGTGACTGCACCAACGGGCACATACCTTTTGGCAGCAGTAGCGCACTCCAGGCAGCGGTAAGATGAATCCCGTTCAAAGGGATTCATCGCCGGAGCCTCATCATGACCTCAGCCCTGTGGGTCGGCGCGCTAGTGATTCTCACCGCGCTATCCGCCTTTTTTGATGCGAAGGGATTCGTCTACGCGGCCCAGTCCTGGCGCGATGGAACACTGAGTCTCTCGATCGCGCTCCTTGCGCTCCTCTACTTCGTCGGCGGCGTGTCGGTCTACATCGGCACGATCGGTATCCAGCACAAGCTCGGCGTCAACTCAGCGACGCTGCAGACCCTGTTCTGGTTCGCCATGACGATCATCGGTATCGCGCTGCTGGACGGAACGATCGCTGGATGGTCGACGGTGCAGAAGTCAGTCGGCATTGCGGTGACAGCGGGCATTGGGTGGTTGCTGGTGAGCGCGGGAGGGGGACATTAGAGGCCATGAGCCGCGAGCGACGAGCTGTGAGCCAGAGGGAGACCTCTCACCTCCCGGCTCGCGGCTCACCGCTCGTCGCCTCCCCTCAAAGCTCCACGATCGTCTTGAACCCTCCCCACATCATCCTCTTCATATCGAACGGCATCTGCTCCGGCCCCATCTTCGCGAGGCGCGGGTCGCTCATCACCTTCTTGTTCACTGTGTCGCGGTGCTTGCGCGACTTGTAGACGATGAAGGAGAAGCAGACGACTTCGTTCGGTTTCAGCTTCACGCTCTTGGGGAACGAAGTGGTCTTGCCGGACGGAACATCGTCGGCTGCGCATTCCACGTACTGAAGCGCTCCGTATTCCATCCAGATCTTTCCGGCCTTCGCCGCGATCTTGCGATAGGCCTCGACCTTCTTCTTCGGCACCGCCAGAAGAAATCCGTCGACGTATTTCGGCATGAGCTCTCTCCTCTTATGACTTACGCTTCTTCGTTTCGGCCCGCGCCAGATTCTCGCGAACCCTGAACTTCACCATCCGCGTGACCAAGCCCGCCGGCACCGGTTTGCCCAGCGGAAACTGCACGGTCCCTTTCGAAACCTCGTACCCGTCCAGTTCGTCCCCGAACTCCTTGATAGCCGATGCACCGGGGTAGAACCCGAGATGCTTCTGGTACGCCGCAAAATGCACCAGGTTCCCTTCGAGCGCGAACGTCGGGATCTGATAGCTGATTTTCTCCGTGGCCCTCGGCGCGGCCTTGTGGATCGTCTGACGCAGCTTCTGCAACGATGCGCGAACATCGGTGGGGAAGGCGGCAATGTAGCCGTCGATGTCTTCCGCGATGGCTTGCCTCTTCATCCTCTGCCCTCCGGATCTCTTTGCAGCGCAAGAACTGTGGCCTCATCGCAAGGACGGCGCAGTCAGGGTCGCCCCGACATCATTTACCGGCAATCCATGGGAACAATACCGCCACGTGACCTGTTTTGCCCTCCAGGGAGGTGGGAATGAAAGGGTCGAGTGCTGCGCCAGCCGAATCGGCACCACGGATATTGATCGTCGAAGACGAACGCATCGTTGCGATGGACCTCGCCGGGACGCTGACGGAGCTGGGCTATTCCGTCGCGGGCATGGCGAGCCGTGGCGAAGAAGCGATCGAGAAGGCGCAACAGCTCAATCCCCACCTCATCCTCATGGACGTGCGGCTTGCCGGCAAAATCGACGGCATCCAGGCCGCGCAGACGATCCGCGAACAGCAGGACGTGCCCGTCGTCTACCTCACCGCGCATGCCGACAGCGATACGCTGCGCCGCGCCGCGAATTCCGAAGCCTCCGGGTACCTCGTCAAACCGTTCCGCTCTCCCGAGCTGCGCTGCGCAATCGAGATCGCGCTTCACAAGCACATGGTCGACATGCGGCTGCGCGAGAGCGAACAATGGCTGTCGACGACACTGCAGTCCATCGCAGAAGCCGTAATCGCCACCGACCAGGAAGGCCGCGTGCGATTCTTCAATCGCATAGCCGAAGAGCTGACGGGCTGGCCGCGCGCTGAAGCAACCGACCACACCGTGGATGAGGTGCTGGCGCTCGTCGACGAGCGCACCGGCACACCCGCGGAAAACATCTTCAACAAGGCGCTCGAACTTCGCGAGCCCGTCACGATCACGGAAGGCTCGACGCTCGTTTCGCGAACCGGCCAGACCGTCGCGGTGGAAGAGTCCGCCGCACCGATCGTCGACACTTACGGCAATCTCCTCGGCGGCGTACTCGTTCTGCGCGACGTGACCGAGCGTCGCCAGCAGCTGCAGGAAATTCACAAGCTGAACGCGGAGCTCGAGCAACGCGTCCGCCAGCGCACCGCGGAGCTCGAGGCCGCGAACCAGGAGCTCGAAGCCTTCAGCTATTCCGTCGCGCACGACCTGCGCGCCCCCCTGCGGGGTATCGACGGATTCAGCCGTCTGCTCCTGGAACGCTACGCCGGCCGGCTCGATGAAGAAGGCATGCACTACCTCGGCCGCGTCTGCAGCGCCGCCGAACGCATGTCTCAGCTCATCGATGCCTTGCTCGCCCTGGCGCGCGTCGGGCGCAGCGAACTGCAACTCATGGAGATCGACCTGTCGCGGCTGGCGCAGACGCTCGTCGACGATCTGCTCCATGCGCACCCCGACCGCAAGGTCCGGGTGACCGTCGAACCGGGCATGCGGGTGCGCGGTGATCCGCGCATGCTGCGCATCGCTCTGGGCAATCTCCTCGACAACGCCTGGAAGTTCACCGTGCATCAACCCGCCGCGGAAGTCGCGGTCGGTGCCCTGCCCGGCTCGGCGCTGACGTATTTCGTCCGCGACAACGGCGCGGGTTTCGATCCGAGCTACTCGAACAAGCTGTTCGGCGCTTTCGAGCGGCTCCACACCGAAAGCGAGTTTCCCGGCACCGGTATCGGACTGGCGATCGTGCAACGGATCATGGCGCGCCACGGCGGCAAGATCTGGGCGACGTCGCAGCTCGGTCACGGCGCCACGTTCTTCTTCACGCTCCCGCCTGCCATGCACTGAGCCGTGAACAAGGAGCCGCCTTCATTGCCTGAAGGCTCATCATCCGGCAACGGCGATGAGCTCTTCCGCGTTGCGCTCGAGGCCGCGCCCACAGGCATGCTGATGATCGACAGCAGCGGCTTCATCATGCTCGTGAACGCGCAGGTCGAACGACTGTTCGGCTACGACCGCAGCGAGCTCATCGGCCAGTCGGTCGAAATACTGGTTCCCGAGCGTTTCCGCGCCGCGCACCCCGGCCACCGCGCCGAATTCTTCCGCGAGCCCCGGACGCGATCGATGGGCAGCGGGGAGCTCTTCGGCCTGCGCAAGGACGGCAGCGAAGTATCGATCGAGATCGGCCTCACACCGGTGCGCACACGCGAAGGCAATTTCGTCCTGAGCGCGATCGTCGATGTCAGCGAACGCCGCCGGACGATCGAACAACTGCGGGAGCGAACGGCCGAACTGACCGCGAGCGTCCGGGAACGCGACGCGCTGCTGCAGGAAGTCCATCACCGTGTGAAGAACAACCTGCAGCTCATTTCCAGTCTCATCAACATGCAGATGCGGCGACTCGAATCAGGCGGGCCACGTGAAGCACTGGCGGAATGCCGGCAGCGTGTGGAGGCGATCAGCCTGATCCACCAGACGCTCTATCAATCCCGCAACTACGCACGCGTTCCCTTCTCGGACTACGTGCGCATTCTCACCAGCAACACGCTGCAGATCGCGGGTTCCGGCTGCAACATCGAACTTCAGATCGACAGCGATCCGGTGTGGCTCCCGGTGGATCGAGCCATCTCCTGCGGACTGCTGATCAACGAACTGATCGCGAACGTGGTGCGGCAAGCGTCAGGCAATGGCCACCAGTGCCACCTGCACCTGACGCTTCGCAGCGTCGACAATCGCGTGCGACTCGTGATCGACGGACCCAGCGTCCTCGACCGCAGCAACCTGAGCGCGCTCGGTCTGCAACTCATCGAGAATCTGTCGCTGCAGCTCGAAGGCAACCTGAGCATCAACGAGCAGCACGTAGCGATCGAGTTTCCGCTGATCGGGGAGCAGTAGAGTCCGTCGCGAGGGATCGGACGCCTAGGCCATCGCCGGCTGCGGAGCCCGAGTCTCGATCGAAAGCACCACGCGGTTGCGACCCTGCACCTTGGCCTGGAACAGCGCGCCGTCCGCCCGTAGAAACAATTGCGCGAGCTCATCCGTGCGACCGCGCCATTGAGCAACGCCGATGCTGACGGACAAAGCGAGCAGGTTGCCCTGGTGCGAAAGCGGACGCGACGCAAGCGACTCACGCAGTCGTTCCGCCACCTGACTCGCTTGCGACGCGCTCGCGCCTCGCAGCAGCACGACGAATTCCTCACCGCCGAATCGTGCGAGCGACGCGCTCGTCGGCATTCCTTCTGCGAGCAGTGACGCAACGTGCTTGAGGGCCAAGTCGCCGACAGGGTGTCCGTGCTGATCATTGATGCGCTTGAAGTGATCGAGGTCGAGCATCATCACCGCGAACGCCTCTTCCGCACGCCGGCTGCGTTCCACCTGCGCATCGAGCAATTCCTCCATTGCACGGCGATTGAGCAGGCCGGTCAGGCCGTCATGCCGCGACAGGCGTCGCAGTTCGTTCACGAGGCGGGCCACGACGAGCACCATCAGTGTCGCGTGCAATGACAGCACCAGTACTACGAAGATCAATGCACCGTGCACGTTGAGCGAGCTGTCCGCTGCCATCTGCGTAAGCACAGACTGCGGATCGACGATGGCGCGTACGACACGCGATCCATACGCAAGACCGCCGAACAGCACTGGCAGCGCGAGGATCACGGGCAATCGGAACTGCAATCGATCCCTCGCGTGGCGATACAGGTCCCACGCCGTATAGAAGTAGAGCGACGAGAGAACGCTGTAGTTCAGCGCGGCCTGCAACGGCCGGCTCTCAGGCGCGTTGCCGACCCACAGTGCGAGCAGTTCCACAACCAGCAGAACGAGGTGCGCGCGCTGCGGCGGCTTCTCGCCGATGAAGAGGCGGATGCCTCTCTGCAGCGCCATCACGGCAATGACGCCCGCCAGGACGGCAATGAACGGCGGCTGCTGGAACTGGTTCGCCAGGACGATCCAGGTGAAGGCGCTGAGCGCCGACCATGCGACCCAGTGGAGTACGGCGTTGCGCTGGGTAGCGACCGCGTACGCACCGATCCCCCAGACGATTGCGAATACTCCCTGTATCAGCGCGACCATCAGGAACGCGATTTCGGTCGAAGAGGCCGTGGCCAGCATGCTGGGATTGTCGTGCGAAGGACGGCGATTGCAAAGCGCCTTCGGTGGCCTACCGTCAATGTGTCATAACCCGTGCCCGGACCGGCAGTCGCTGCTACGCTGCGACGCCGCCCTCAATGCATGCCCTGCGGAGACGATCGTGGAATTCAGACAACTGGGTCGATCGGGATTCAAGGTCCCCGTACTGAGTCTTGGCACCGGCACTTTCGGCGGACGCGGCGATTTCTTCCGCGGGTTCGGCGAAACCGACGTGAAGGAAGCGACGCGGCTCGTCGACGTCGCGCTCGAGTCCGGACTCAACATGTTCGACTCGGCCGATGTCTACTCGGCGGGCGTCGCCGAGGAAATTCTCGGTGCCGCGATTCGCGGACGTCGCGACAAAGTCATCATTTCCACGAAGGGCACGTTCACCGTCGGTCCGGGCCCGAACGATGTGGGGTCATCGCGCTTCGCACTGATCCGCGCCGTCGATGCGAGCCTGCGGCGGCTCGGCACCGACTACATCGACCTGTACCAACTGCACGGATTCGATGCGACTACGCCGATCGAGGAAACGCTGAGCACGCTCGATGATCTCGTGCGCGCCGGCAAGATCCGCTACATCGGCGCCTCGAATTTCTCCGGCTGGCACGTGATGAAATCGATCGGCATCTCCGAACGTTACGGCTGGGCGCGCCATGTCGCCCACCAGGCTTACTACTCGCTCGTCGGCCGCGACTACGAGTGGGAACTGATGCCGCTCGCCCTCGACCAGGGCATCGGCACGATCGTATGGAGTCCGCTCGGCTGGGGACGTCTCACGGGCAAGATCCGCCGCGGCCAGCCGCTGCCGGAAACGAGCCGCCTGCAATCCAAAGCGACCGTCGAAGGCGGACCGCAGGTGCCGGAGGAGCACCTGTACAAAGTGGTCGATGCGATCGATGAAATCGCGAAGGAAACCGGCAAGACCGTGCCCCAGATCGCGCTCAACTGGCTGCTGCAGCGACCGACGGTGACGAGCGTGATCATCGGCGCCCGCAATGAAGAGCAGTTGCGCCAGAACCTCGGCGCGGTCGACTGGAAACTCACTCCGCAACAGATCGCGCGACTCGATGCCGCGAGCAGCACCCAGCTCGCGTACCCGTACTGGCATCAGCGCGGGTTCAAGAGTCGCAATCCGCCACCGGTATAACGGCATAGAACCATGCCCTGTACCCCGTGGAAATTCTTCTCCTAGTCCCGCTGATGGCATACGCTTCGGCGCGAACAGTCCTCTGGAGATCCTGCATGAACCATCGATCAGCCGCCGCCACCCTGATGCTCGTTCTCGGCTCCACGGCGGGAGCCGCTGATTTCACCGTCGCGAGTAAGGACGTGGCACCCGGCAATACCGTGGCGCAGGACTTCATCTTCGGTGGCTTCGGCTGCACCGGTAAGAATCTCTCGCCCGAATTGCACTGGAGCGGCGCGCCGGCCGGCACGCAGAGCTTTGCCGTCAACATCTACGATCCGGACGCGCCGACCGGCAGCGGGTGGTGGCATTGGGTCGTGATCAATTTGCCTGCGACCACCACGTCTCTTCCGCAGGGCGCTGGCGTTGCGGACGGTTCCAAGCTGCCAGCGGGTACTCAGCAGATCCGCACGGATTTCGGCGCGAAGGGTTACGGCGGTCCGTGCCCGCCGCAGGGCGACAAGCCGCATCGATACATCGTGACGGTGCACGCTCTGAAGGTGCCGAAGCTGGAGGTTCCCGCTGATGCCACTGCAGCGCTCGCAGGCTTCATGGTGAACGCGAACACCCTGGCGAAAGCCACCTTCACGTTCACTTACGGGCGATGACCAAGCGAGACGATCGGAACACCAGCACGAGGCCGGCGATGATGCCGACCATGCCGACCCAGCCCGATGCCGGCAGCCGATTGCCGAGGAACGCTTCGTCCATCAGCGCCGTGACCACGGGCACCAGATAGAACAGGCTCGTGACGTTGACGAGATTGCCGACGCGGATCAGTCGATACAGCAGCAACTGCGCCGCCACCGAAATCACCAGGCCCAGCCACAACCACGCGATCACGAACTCCGTCGTGAAGTCGGCCCCGATGGGCTGGAACGGCACGAAACACGCGCACAGCAGCAGGCTGATCGCATACTGCAGCGGCAGCACGTGGATCGGCGCCTGTGTGATCGTCTTCTGCAGAATGGCTCCCGAAGTCACGCATGCAAGCGAACCCAGCGCGAATGTGATTCCTGCTACCGAGAACTGCGCACCTGCGATACCGCGATAGACGATCAGGATCAGCCCGCACAACGCGAGGGCAAGGCCTGCGAGTCGCATCGCAGAGAAACGCCGTTCCACGAACAGAAGTGTCAGGATCGGCTGGACGCCCAGCACGGTCGCAAGCACACCCGGTGTGATGCCCTGCTCGAGCGCCAGGAAATAGCAGCTCGAATAGCCGCCGATCATCAGCAGTCCGGCAATCGCCACGCGTACGCGCGTGCCGGGAACCGGCAGCCACACGCGTCGCCATCCACATAGAAAAAGCAGCACGCCGAGTGCAAGCGCAAACCTCAGCAGCAGGAATGCGAACGCCGTGGCGTGATCGAGGCCAAGTCGGGAAAAGATGGCACCGCTGCTCCAGAGGAGCACGAACAACGCCGTCGAACCGTACGTGGCCAGCGTCGATCTGTCGAAAGTCATCAAGTCACCTGTCGGTTGAACAGCAATTCAAACGTTCTCGCCCCCGCGCGCGTCATAACACCCGTTAGACTCCCCAAATGAACTCCGGAGAAGAGATGGGCGGCAAGGTTGCGCTGGTTACAGGCGCGGGTTCAGGCATTGGCCGGGCCGTTGCGCTGAAGCTCGCCCAGAACGGGTATCGGGTCATTCTTACCGGCCGGCGGCGGGAACGCCTCGACCAAGTCGCTCAGGAAGGCGGACGCGACTGCCATGCCATTTCCGCGGACGTCTGTGACCCTCATTCCGTCACGACCCTGTTCGCGCGCATCGGAATGGAGTTCGGCCGCCTCGACCTGCTGTTCAACAATGCCGGCACGGGCGCCCCGCCCCAGTCGCTCGAAGAAATGCCGATCGAACACTGGCGCAAAGTGATCGACACCAACGTGACCGGTGTATTCCTGTGCACGCAGGCTGCGTTCAGGATCATGAAAGAACAGACACCCCGCGGCGGCCGCATCATCAACAACGGCTCGATCTCGGCGCACGTGCCCCGGCCGATGATGATCGCCTACACCGCCTCCAAACACGCGGTCAGCGGATTGACCAGATCGACATCGCTCGAAGGTCGCCGTTACGACATCGCCTGCGGCCAGATCGACATCGGCAACACGGCGACCGACATGGCCACGGCGATGGTGACAGGAACATTGCAGGCCGACATGAGCGTGAAAGTCGAACCGACCTTCGATGTCAGGCATGTTGCGGATGCGGTTCTCTATATGGCCAGCCTGCCGCTCGAAGCCAACGTGCAGTTCATGACGGTCACGGCGACGAAGATGCCGTATGTGGGGAGGGGGTAAAACCCCACAGCCAGCCAGCTGGCTAGCTTGCCAGCCGCGAATCGCGCAGAATCGCCCAAACAACGGATGTCCGGCGATGAAGCTTCAGCTGTTCAAATTAGCCATCTATCTGTCCGCGGCCGCATTGCTTGCGGGGTGCGAAGGCGCCGTGACTGTGGACATGTCGGCCGCCGCGCCGGCCGACCGGCAGATCACGAGTGTTGCGGTCGATGTGGCCGGGCTCGAGTTCGAACGCAGCGACGGCAGCACGGAGAAGCTCGAGTTCACATCGAGCCTGCCGACGGACCTGATCGATGTCCTCGACACGGACGACCTGCGCCTCTTCACCGACGAGTCGCTGCCTGACGGGACCTACACGGGTGTCCGGCTGCTGTTCGATGAAGACATCGATGCGACTGTGTTCCATGCGACCGACGGCGAGTTCCCGCTGCTCTACGCCGAGGGTGATTTCGCGGATGTGGATTTCACGGTCGCCGAAGACGACCGCACGAACGAAAGCATCTCGCTCATGATGGATCTGCGTCGATCGCTCACCTTCAATGACGATGACGACGAGTACACGCTGACGCCCTCGCTGCGCGCGGTGCGCACAGCCGAAGCGGGACAGATCAGCGGCACGGTGGTGGCGACGTGCCCGTTCGGCTCCTCGCTGGCGGAAGGCGGCGCGGTCTATCTCTATCAGGGCGAAGACATCGATCCCGACGACGTCGGCAGCGGCGGCACGCAGCCGTTCGCCACGACAGCCGTGAGTTTCAACTTCGGCACCCAGGCGACGTATTCATTGCGACTGCTTCCGCCGGGCGACTACACCGTCGCCCTCACCTGCAATGGCGAAATCGATGAACCCGGCAGCGACGAAGACGTCAGCTTCGTCAGCACGGCAAACGTGACGGTCGACGAAGACAGCGTCACTTACGACTTCGGCAGCTGAGGCGATGTGAAGCCGCGACAAACGACCGCGAGCTTGTTGCCATCCGGGTCGCGCACGTAGGCAGCGTAGAAGTCCGGGTTGTATTGCAGGCGAAGTCCCGGCGCACCTTCCGATGCACCGCCATGCGCGAGAGCCGCCGCATGGAAATCATCCACCTGTTTCCACGACTTCGCCTTGAGCGCGATCATCGTGCCGTTGCCGGCGGTCGCGGGCGCGCGATCGAAGGGAACGCACACCCACAGGGCGTCCTGCTTGCGGCCTCCGTCTTCGTAGGTACCCCATCCCGCCCAGTCCTCCCAGTTGGGCTCATCGCCCGTATCGCAGCGTGACAGGCCGAGCGTTGCGAGCGTGGCATCGTAGAACGCAGCCGCTCTCGCCAGATCGTTCGCACCCAGGCAGACGTAGGCAAACATTTCCGATCTCCTCTTACCTTTAGTCGTTCGATGCTACGATCCCGCAGCGCAAGGAACAGCTCAAGGGGCACCCGAATGCAGATCAAGGGCTGGCGGATCACAGGATGCGTCGCGATCATCCTGCTGGCGGTGACGGGCTCAGGCCTGCTCCTGTGGGGATTCAGCGAAGAGTTCGTGCGCGTCGTCATTCGTGCAACGGCAAGAATTTCCGTTGTGCTGTTTCTGCTCGCATTCACCGCCGCGAGCCTGAATGCGCTCTTCCCTTCCGCCATGACGCGATGGTTGCGGGGAAACCGCCGCTATCTCGGCGTGTCGTTCGCACTGTCGCACTTCACTCACCTGGCTGCGCTGTTCACGCTCGGCATCTGGTTTCCGCATCCCTTCGTGGATGATCTCAACGTTGTCACGCTGATCGGCGGCGGCCTTGCGTACGTCTTCCTGACGCTGATGACGATCACATCGTTCGCCGGACCGCGGCGCCTGATCGGCGAGCGCGGCTGGTCGATCCTCCACACCACGGGCTTGTACTACATCTGGCTGATTTTTCTGAACAGCTATGTTTCGCGAGCGGTGATGGATGTGTCGTATACGCCCTATGCGCTGGCGCTGATCATTGCGATCGGGTTGCGTATCGCGTTCTGGTTCAAGCGCAGGAACCAGGCGATCAATGCACCTCACGCTGCTGGCGCACCGACTTCGTCCGCAAGCTGAACCGCGGCTCGACTTTCACACCCGCGGATCCCGTGACGATGGCGGCTGCATAGCGACCGACCGCCGGGCCATGCTTGAAGCCATGGCCGGAGCCCGCACCGACCAGCCACGCGTTCTCCCACGAGGGATGGCGATCGATCAGCAGATCGCCATTCGAGCTGTTCTCGTACTGGCATACGCGCGCCTCTGATAAAGGCCTCGATGCGAGCGCAGGAATGCGACGCTGCATGAACGCCCGGACGTCGCGCAATCCCTCGGCCGATGGCGTGCGATCGCCGACATCCGGATCCATCTCATCGCCATGCTGGTCGTGCGCGATCTTGAATCCGCGTGACTCGAGATCCGGAAAGCCGTAGTAGATATCGCCTTCGTTGAAGTCCGCCCATCCCGGCAGGTGCGACGGCGAGAAGCTCACGTCGCCGGGTCCGGTCGCGAAGAAGAACACTTCCTGGCGGGTCGGCACGATCCGTCCACCCAACAACTCCGGAAACAGTTTCGGTAACCACGGTCCGCACGCAAACACGTATTGTGATGCCCTCAGCGTTTCGCCAGTCGATGTGACGATACCGGTCAGCGTCGACTCAGCGCGCGGCGGCTGAATGGCGACCTGCTTGTACTCTCCGCCTGCCGCAACGAACTCCTTCACCAGCGTCTGTACAGCGCGACGCGCCATCAACGCACCGCGATCAGGTTCATACAGCGCAACCTCGACGCCCTGCCACTCGAACTGCGGAAAGCGCTTCTGCAACGCCGGGCGATCGAGCGTCTCCAGGGGGATGCGCAGCTGGCGATGGACTTCGATCGATTGCGTGACGTAGGGCTCGATGCGCGGGAAGAAGAACAGGACACCGATCGGATGAAAGACCGGCAGCGCGGCGCGCTCCGACAGCCAGCGCCAGTCCTCGAGTGATTCCCAGGCAAAGCGAGAGTAGACGTCATCACGACCGTAAGCAGTCCGAGTCATTCGCGACTCGCCGCCGGATGACGCACGCGCGTGAGCCGGGCCCCACGCATCTACCAGCAGAACTCGCTTGCCGCTCTTGAGCAGGTGCCACGCCGTCCATGCGCCGAATACACCGGCTCCGATGACGATCACCTCTGGACGCGCGCCACCCGACTGGGCCGCGGCCCCTGATTGAGTGAGAACGGAAACGCCAGCCGCGCCGGCCATCCCCGCCAGCATTGCGCGGCGGGAGAACGGGAGAGAACTCTTCATGCGCCCAATTAGGCGCCGTCCCGGCTCCCGAAAGCAATGAACCGGCGGTCGCGGCTGCCGGGCAGCAGGATCGGATCGTTATCGTTGCGCGGTTCGCCCGTCGTCATGATCACCGGACGGCTCTGCAGGACTTCACGCGCCCGTTCCTGGTAACGCAATGCCGAGACCCGCATGTTGCCCTGCTCGACGAGGAACGGTGTCTGCGCGACGTACGCAAGAGCCGACGGTACGCCGAACTCGCTGAACAATGGCTTCAGCAGCAGGATGCCGCCGTAGCGCTGCACCTCGACATACTCGCGATCACTGCGCCACGAGCGCTGCTCGAAGACATTGAAGTTCTCGGGCCACAGGCGGTCGACGCGATTGGCATTGAAGATCGAGGTCTGCGCTTCGGTGAGCATGGCACCGACGCCCGCGATCAGCATTTCGCAAGGCAAGCGCTTGTGCACGTCGATCGATCCGCACTCCGCGTGCGGCCACGACAGGCCGCGCGCATGCGCGGTCTCCTGCAACACGGCACCCCACAAAGCACTGTCGATGGCGGCGATGAGCGGAAAGGTTTCGCGATACTGCGGGTTGCGATAGTAGGGCCAGTACGATGCTGCCCAGCGCAGGGGCATCGGCATCTCGGCGTCGATGTAGCGGCGCGGCACGATCAGCATGCGCTCCGCCTGGTCGTAGGCAACGCGGCCGGAGTACTTCGCATACTGGGGATCGCGGGAGCTGACGAATTTCACTTCCACCCGCGAGGGCAGCGATCCGAAGACGGCGCCGAAGGCGTACTCGATCGCTTCACTGCGGTAGGCGATGAGCTGCCCGACGAGTTCTTTGCACCGATGTCGATCGGTCGAGTTGCAGGCGGCAGCCACAAAGGGGCACAGCAGAGCTGCAATCGCTATCCACCCTTTTCGCATTCGCGTCACTCCAGGATCGGTCACGCTTCGTTCAGCAGCTCCCCCTAGATCGACATGCCTGCGACGATAGCCACTACATCACTTCTGCCTGTCTGTTTACCCGCGTCCCTGCGTTGGACCGACAATGCGCTTTCGCAACCGTCACCGACAATCGAACAAACGTCGGCAGGCGCGAAGTGTTCCGGCCCTGCTATTGCACAAGCAACAACCGCGCCAGATCGGCCAGCGGCACAAGTTCGCGTGTGGACTCGAACAGTCGTGGGCGAAAGCATTCTCCGGCGCGCTTTCCCAGCCAGCCATACGTATAGCGTGCTGCAACAATGCGCATGCACGAAGCGTCGTGCACCGGCGAGGCGCTTGCGGAAGAAAGCGTCAAGGAAGTCGACAGCACGGCAACGGTCGATCCGGACGATCGTGTCGCGGCCGAACCACCCGCTAATCGCTGGAACGGCTTTCGTTTTTCGACAAGTGTTGGAGTCGCGCCCGTGCTTTTCCCGACCCGCTCAGGGCGCGCTGGCGCGGTCGAGCGCCGAGAGCGAGTCTGCATCGAGCTTCAGCGTCGCGGATTTCATGATCTCGCGCAGCTGAGGCAAGGAAGTCGCGCTGACGATTGGCGCCGCCACGGTGGGCCGGCTCATCAGCCAGGCAAGCGCCACTTGTGACGGTGTCGCGCCGACACTCGCCGCGACCTGGTCCAATGCGCCGAGAATTCTCAGGCCGCGAGCGTTCAGGAAGCTCGACATGCGCCGGCCGCGGGGACTCTTGCCGAAATCCGCTTCCGACCGGTACTTGCCGGTAAGAAAGCCGCTGGCCAGTGAGTAGTACGTGATGACAGCCAGGTTCTCTCGTTCGCACACCGGCTGCAGATCGCGCTCGAAATCCGCACGCTCGTACAGGTTGTAATGTGGCTGCAACGTTTCGAATCGCGGCAAGCCCAGCTCACGCGACAGCCGCAAGGCCTCGCTCAATCGCGCTCCCGAATAGTTGGATGCACCGATCGCACGAACCTTACCCTCGCGCACGAGAGCTGCGAGCTCGTGCAGCGTTTCCTCGAGCGGCGTCGCGGGATCGTCCTGGTGCGCCTGGTACAGATCGATGTAGTCCGTCCGCAGGCGGCGCAGCGAATCGTTCACGGCGGTGCGAATCCAGCGGGCCGACAGTCCCTTGCGATCGTCTCCCATGTCCATACCGCATTTGGTCGCGATGATGACGTCGTCCCGGCGGCCACGACGACGCAGCCAGCGACCGATCAGCGCCTCGGACTCGCCACCGACGTGCCCCGGCGCCCAACGGCTGTAGACGTCGGCAGTGTCGATCGCGTCGAACCCCGCACCGACGAAATCGTCGAGCAGCGCGAAGGACGTGGCCTCGTCAGCCGTCCAGCCGAGGACGTTGCCGCCGAACATGAGTTTCTTCATGAGAAGCATTCTAGTCCCTGGAGCGCCCGGGTAAGGGGGGCTTGGGGCATGTTAATGTCTCGCCTTCCGAAACGCCTTCCCTGCCGGAGCCCCGATGACCTCGAAACTCGATCAACTGCGTGCGATGACCGTGGTCGTCGCGGACACAGGCGATCTCGACGCGATTCGCGCCTTGCGACCCGTCGATTGCACGACGAATCCGACGCTGCTGCTGAAGGCTGTCGCGCTGCCGGGCCTGTCGCACATCCTGGACGAAGCGCTCGCGTGGGGACGCCAGCAGACCGGATCGCGCGAAGCGGTCGTTTCACAGATTGCCGACCGCCTGGCCGTTTCCGTCGGCACCGAGCTCACGAAGCTCGTACCGGGCCGCGTTTCGACGGAAGTCGATGCCAGCGAGTCGTTCGACACGCGAGCGACGCTGGCCAAAGCGCGGGCCATCATTGCTGCTTACGAGGCCCGTGGCATTTCCCGGGAAAGAATTCTCATCAAGATCGCTTCCACCTGGGAGGGCATTCAGGCGGCGCGTGAACTGCAGAAGGAATCGATCGACTGCAATCTCACACTGCTGTTCTCGCTCGTACAGGCGCTGGCGTGCGCCGACGCCGGCGCATTCCTCATCTCACCTTTCGTCGGCCGCATTCTCGACTGGCACGTGAAGAATGAGGGCCGGACCTTCACTCCCGAAGAAGATCCAGGCGTTCGATCGGTGCGCGGCATCTACGCCGCTTACAAGACCCGAGGCGTCAAGACGATCGTGATGGGCGCCTCCTTCCGCTCCGCCGGGGAAGTCGAGGCGCTTGCGGGATGCGATCGCCTGACGATCTCGCCGGCCCTGCTCGATGAGCTCGCGAAGGATCAGGGAACGCTCGCCCGACGGCTGTCGCCCGAGAATCCCGGTACACCGCCGACACTTCCTGATATCAACGAGCAAAGCTTCCGCTGGCTCATGAACGAAGATGCGATGGCAACGGAGAAGCTGAGCGAGGGCATCCGGTCGTTCGCCGCCGACCTGCGCAAGCTGCATCGCCTGATCGCGGAACGGATCTAGGCCGGAGGCAGCATGGGAGCGGAAGGCGAAGCAGCGGGTGACGTCCTTACCGGGGCAGTCATTG
The DNA here is from genome assembly GCF_014202975.1 of Povalibacter uvarum. GTDB lineage: Bacteria > Pseudomonadota > Gammaproteobacteria > Steroidobacterales > Steroidobacteraceae > Steroidobacter > Steroidobacter uvarum. Next base: position 296,718 of record NZ_JACHHZ010000003.1, on the reverse strand, counting down.
GAGGCACGGTCGAGGGCGCAACGAATGCCGCCGGCAAGCAGGCGCATGCCGGTGCATCAGGCGCATGCCTGAATTGCGGCGCAACAGTTACCGGTGCCTATTGCAGCAACTGCGGCCAGAGAGCCCATTTGCACCGCAGCCTGCTGTCCATCGGCCACGACATCCTGCACGGCGTCTTCCATTTCGAAGGCAAGGTCTGGCACACGCTGCCCGAGCTGTTCTTCCGCCCGGGCCGACTCACACGCCGTTACATCGACGGCGAGCGCGCCAAGTTCGTCTCGCCGATGGCGCTGTACCTGTTCACCGTGTTCCTGATGTTCGCGGTGTTCTCCTTCACCAGCACGAACTTCAACACCGGCGAGGTGACGAACGCCAATGTCGTCACCAGCAACTTCAAAGAGGGCAATCAGTCCGTCATCGAAGAGAGCCGCAAGCAGATCGAGCAACTGCGGCGGCAGCTCGCCGAGCCGAACCTGAGTGACGACCAGCGCAAGGACCTGCAGGACGAGATCACCGGCATGGAAGCGTCGATCAGGGTCATGGAGTCGCTGTCGGCAGGCAATTTCAAAGGGCTCGCCGACTTCGCCGACGAACAGAAGCGCAAGTCGTCCGCGGAGAACACCAAGGTCGACTTCGGTGTGCCGGCGTTCGATCAGCGGATGACGCAGGCCCTGCGCGACATCAACGAGAACCCCCGATTCCTGATCTACAAGCTGAAGACCGCGGGCTACAAGTACTCGTGGGCGCTGATTCCCCTGAGCCTGCCGTTCATGTGGATCCTGTTCTTCTGGCGTCGCAACGTGCACATGTACGACCACGCCATCTTCGTCACGTACTCCCTGACGTTCATGATGATGCTGCTGATCCTCGTCTCGATCGTCGCCACGTTCGGCCTGCCCGCGGCGATCTGGGGAAGCGCGATCGCCTTCATCCCTCCCATTCACATGTACAAGCAGCTGCGGGGCGCTTATGGCCTGTCGCGCTTCGGTGCTTTCGTACGGCTGTTCCTGCTGCTGATCGCAACGTGCATCGTGCTGACGTTCTTCTCGGTGCTGCTCGTCCTGATCGGCGTGGCTTCATAAAGGGGGATTGACGATGCAACGGCGCACATACTCGACGCTCGCCTTTCTGACGCTTGCCTGTGCGACTTCCGCCCTGGCGGCACCTGAGTACCGCGCACCCCGGACAGCCTGGGGAACGCCGGATCTGCAGGGCACCTGGACCAACGGGTCCCTCACTTCCCTCGAACGCGACGACATGTTCAAGGGCAAGGCGACGATGACCGCGGCCGAAGCGGCCGAGTTCGAACGGACCAACCTGTTTGCGCAGTTCGCCGAAGCCGACGCGAAGCCCACGGATCCGAATCAGAAGGCCACGGCTGCCGCCGACCCGGGCGGCTACAACGCATTCTGGCTGGACCCCGGCACCCGGCTTGCGGTCGTGAAGGGTGAAGCGCGCACCTCGTTCATCGTCGATCCGGCCAACGGCAAAGTGCCGTACACACCGGACGGCCTGAAGGCATTCGGTGCAGCGCGTGCCTCGATGAATTTCGATGGACCGGAACGCCGTCCGCTGGGCGAGCGCTGCCTCATGGGGTTCGGATCGACCGGCGGTCCGCCGATGCTCCCCGACGTGTACAACAACAACTATCAGATCGTGCAGTCGAAGGACACAGTGGTGATCCTCGTCGAGATGGTTCACGACGCGCGCATCGTTCGCATGAACGGCACCCCGATGCCGGCCAACATCTATCCGTGGCTCGGCGACTCGGTCGGGCGCTGGGACGGCGACACCCTCGTCGTCGAAACGACGAAGCTGAACCCGGAACAGAAGGCCCACTACGGCATCAAGCAGCGGTTCTATCTGCCGCCGACGGCGAAAGTGGTCGAGCGCTTCACGCGGGTGGCCGACGACCAGATCCTTTATCAGTTCACCGTGGAAGACGCGAAAACCTACACGCAGCCGTGGAAGGGTGAAGTGCCCTTCATCAAAACCAACGATCTGATCTACGAATACGCCTGCCACGAAGGCAACTACGCCCTCCCCGGCATCCTGGCCGGTGCGCGCGAAGCGGAGAAGAAAACCGCGGCTTCGAAGGGCAAGTAGCTGCCGGCAATCTACCGTCCCGCCGTCTCGATCGATTTCGCCATCCGCTCGTGTTCACGCAGCGTCGGCAAGGAGCTTGCTGCGTACTCACGTAGCGCCGGCGTCAGCTCCGACGACTTCTCCGCGGCCTCGAAGAGCGCAACCGTCTCGTGGTGCGCCTGCTTGACCGAGTCGACGAACTTCTGATCGAACGCGGGTCCGCTGTGACGCGCCAGTTCATCCTTCTGCTTCTGACGATCGACATCCAGCGTGCCGGGCAATGCGATCTTGGCGGCCGCGGCAACCTCCTTGAGCTTGCCCAACGCGGCCTTGTGATCAGCCACCATCTCACGGGCCAGCTGCTTTACTTCCGGCGTCGCGGATTTCTCGATCGCGATCGTGCCGATCTCGATCTCCGTCATGCTCGCCACGGCGGCGTCGACGACGAACGATTCGGAAGTGAGAGGCTCGTTCTGCGTCTTCGGCGGCGGAACGAAGGACGCCGTGCCCAGAGGCGGCGGCGTCGGATCCGGGACTTCTTTCTGCTGGGCCTGCGTCCAGGCAGCACCCGCAAAGGCAAACACAGCGCAGGCAGTGAGACAGGGAACGATGCGATTCATGACGGCAGCACTCGCATGAAGTGATGCTGGAGGAATCCCCCGCGCGCCGCGGCAGTTCCCCTTCAGGTAATCGAGCGCAACCCCGCTTCGATCTGCGTGCGGTCCGAGGGGCGCACCAGGCGGGATTTCTCCTCGCCGTCGGTGAGAAAAATCAGTGTCGGCCACAACTTGACCGAAAAAGACCGACCGAGCGGCCGACCCTTCCCGTCCTCTACCTTGATGTGCCGGGCTTGCGGAAACTGTTGGAGGGCAGCTTCGATCAGGGGCTTCGCGGACTGGCAGTAACCGCACCACCACGCGCCGAACTCCAGCAATACAGCGCCTGGAGTGCTGTCGATATCGGTGCGGGTCGGATCGGGGTCGGCGTTCACGAAGGCAGAACTGCAGGCGTCGGACTTCTGTTCCGCGCGAAACCTCAATCCCTCTTCGTGATCGTTGCGTCGGCCCGTTGCGCAGCGCCGTGCAGGACGCGCAACAGGAACAGGCCGGCGGCGATTGCGGCGACGAAGGCGATCGCAGTGTACGAAGTCGAGTTGATGATCTCGCCCTCGACGGCGCGGATGTAGGACGCGGTCACGAACGCGTTGTAGGCGGCGTGCAGGAGGATACACGGCCACAGCGAACGGCAACGCTCGTACAACCACCCGGCGACGATGCCGATCGCGAATGCCGACGCGAGCTGATAGACGTTCAGATGCGCGATGCCGAAGACGAGCGACGAACAGAGGATCGCCTTCGTGCGCGAATACTGGCGCAGGAAGCTGCGAAGGATCACGCCGCGAAACAGCATCTCCTCCAGTAGCGGCGCGGCCACGCAGGCGAACAGCACGGGAATGAAGCCCGGCGCCATCATCTCCGCGAACATTGCCTGCTCATCCGGGGACATCGGGAACAGCCAGATCACAATCGAGTTGATCGTGCCCGCGAAGATCATGAGCCCCGGCACGAGCAGCAGGATCGGCACCGTCACGACGCTCATCGTCGAGATCGCCGAAGTGCGGGCCGGGTGGAAAAGCGTCCGGTAGCCGATCTGCTTGTAGGCCATCAGGCCCACGAACAGGACACCGTTGCCCATCACGGTGACCACACCGGCGAGATCACCGAAGTTCACGTCGCCGAGCAGATCGCTCTCGATGACCGCGGCACCGACCACCATCTGGATGATGATCAGCACACCGACGAGCAGCAGCGCCTCGAAGACATTCGGGAATGTTTCGTGTTGTTCCATTGTTGTCCGGCGGCCGGATTTTTCTTTATCTGGCGCATGCCCGCTAGCCGCTTCGAATCCAACGATAGGCCATTCGCCTTGACGGCTGCAACCGCCGGGCATCAGGCTGGGCCATGATCGAACGAATCGCCTTCGCCTGCCTGCTGATCCCCTTCGCGGCAGCCGCCGATCTCGCCGCCAAGCCCTTCAAACCCAGCGGCATCTACTCGCTCGGCGAGAAGGCCGGATGGGACATCGAGGCGGATTCGGTGGCAACCGCATACCGCTACACCCTTCTCAAGAACAATCTCACGGTCATCGGCAGCGGCACTCTCGATCCGCGCCAGCCCGCCCGCATCGAAGCGACGCTCGACGAACCGGCAATGCTGTATGTCCGGATCGAGGACGATGATCCCGCGACAAAGGACATCGCACTCGGAGCCGCGATCGCACCGCAGCTGCTGAAACCCTCTGTTCCCGAACCGCGTGACTTCGACAGGTTCTGGGCACGCAAGCTCCGGCTGCTGAAAAAAACACCCGCGAACCCGGTGCTGACCCCGAAGGAGAGCGACAAGTCCGGCGTCGAGTACGCGCTGCTGCGAATGGATCACATCGAGGGCCGGCACATTCACGGGCAGGTCGCGAAGCCTGCGCGCAAGGGCAAATTCCCCGGGCTCGTGCTGTTTCAATGGGCGAGCCCGCCCTACCCGCTGCAGCAGTCGTGGGTGACGGATCGCGCGGCCCAAGGATGGCTGACCGTGAACATCGAACCGCACGATGTGCTGCCCGATCAGCCGCAGTCGTACTACGACGCCCTGCCGAAGGAACTGAAGGAGTACAGCAACATCGGCCGCGACGATCGCGACCGGAATTATTTCCTGCAGATGTATCTCGCCGACTATCGCGCGATCGAGTATCTCGCGAGCCGCCCGGACTGGGACGGAAAGACGCTCGTAGTGATGGGCACGAGCATGGGAGGCCAGCAGGGACTCTGCGCGACTGCTTTGAATCCGAAGGTCACAGCGCTGATCGTGCACGTGCCGTCGGGCGCCGACTCGAATGGCCCGCTCCATGGCCGCGCCTCGGGTTATCCGTTCTGGAACGCGACTTCACCGCGGATGTATCAGACGGCGTTGTACTTCGACACGGTGAACTGCGCCGCACGGATTCGCGCACCGACGCTGGTCTCGATGGGATTTCTCGACACGGTTTCGCCGCCGGTCGGCATCTACGCCGCCTTCAACCGGATTCGCGGCTACAAGGAAGTCATTCCGCTGGCGGATTCGCCGCACAATCACGAGGCGACGGCGGAACAGCAGGCGCCTTACACGAAGCGATCCGGCGAGTGGCTGAAGATTCTGCTGAACGGCGGTGGCGTGCAGGAGTTGCGGCTCAAACCGGAATGACCGGCGCATCGAGCACGGCGCGGATCCGGCTCGCGAGCTGGGAACGGGAGAAAGGCTTCGTGAGCAGCTCGACGCCGGGGTCGAGCCGCCCGTCGTGCATCAGGGTGCTGCGTTCGTAGCCGCTCGCGAAGAGCACGCGCAGATCCGGTCGCTTGCGCCTGGCCGCATTGACGAGCTCGCGACCGTTGATCCCCGGCAACCCGACGTCGGTAAACAGCAGGCGGATCTCCGGATGGTGCTCGAGCACCTTGAGCGCGGAGGTACCGTCGTGTGCTTCGAGCACCCTGTAGCCAAGCTCACGCAATGTGTCGGCGCTGTAGGTGCGCACATCGTCGTCGTCTTCCACCACAAGCACTGTCTCGTTGGCCTGTGCAGGTACGGCGACGTTCGCCGGCTGCGGATCCACGACAGGCGCGCCTCCCATCAGCCGCGGCAGATACAGCCGGACCGTCGTCCCCTGTCCTGCTTCGCTATGGAGACGCACGTGGCCGCCCGACTGCCTCATGAAACCAAAAACCTGGCTGAGCCCGAGACCGGTGCCCTCGCCGATAGGCTTGGTCGTGAAGAAGGGGTCGAATGCGCGCTCCATCACTTCGCTCGTCATGCCGCAGCCCGTGTCCGTGACACAGATCAGCACGTAGTCACCCGCGGGGATCTCCCCACGCCGCTCGGCGAGATGCAGGTTCGTCGTCTCGATCGTCAGCTTGCCGCCCTGAATCATGGCGTCGCGCGCGTTCACCGCCAGGTTCAGCAGCGCGCTCTCGAGCTGGTGCGTGTCGACTTCGACGAACCACAAGTCCTTGTCCAGCTGCCTGTCGACGACGATGTCTTCGCGCAACATGCGATGCAGAAGATCGCCCATGCTGATGACCAAGCGGTTGAGGTCGGTCGGCTTGGGATTGAGCGGCTGGCGCCGCGCGAATGCGAGCAGTTGCCGGGTCAGCGTCGCAGCTCGCTCCGCACCCTGCATCGCATGGTCGACCGCACGCAGCAGGCGCTGATCCGTGCCCGACATTCGCCGCGAAATCGTGTCGAGATTTCCCAGAATGACGGTCAGGAGATTATTGAAGTCGTGGGCGACGCCGCCGGTCAGCTGACCGATCGCTTCCATTTTCTGCGACTGATGCAGCTGCTCCTGCATTGCGCGCTTCTCGGTCATGTCGCGCGTGACTTTCGCGAAACCCACGATGTCGCCCGCTTTGTTGCGGATGGCATCGATCAGTACGCTCGCCCAGAAGCGCGTGCCGTCCTTGCGGACGCGCCAGGCTTCCGCTTCGTACTTGCCTTCGCTCGCCGCTATCGCCAGTGCCTTCTGCGGCTTGTTGATCTCGCGATCATCATCCGTGTAGAACGCGGAAAAGTGCTGGCCGATGATCTCGGCCGCCGTATAACCCTTGATGCGCTCGGCCCCTGGATTCCAGCTCGCGACGTAGCCATTGCGGTCGAGCATGTAGATGGCGTAGTCCGCCACGCCGGCGACGAGCTGCTGGAACTGGAGCTCGTTGCCACGCATCGCTTCGGTTCGTTCATCGAGACGCCGTTCGAAGGACTCGTCCAGCTCGCTCAGCTGTCGCGAAAGCTCATCGATCTTTCGCGCCTGCGCGTCCAGTTGCTCACGCAATCGGGCAACATCGCCGTGATCCGGCGAATCATCCTCTGTTGAATCCCTTTCGGACATTCTGCGTTAGAGCGACAGGCTGCGTTCTCATACGTGCCGGTCGACGCTTGATGCGCCGACCGGTGCCCTGCTAAATCTTCACCCCCAGGCTCACCCCAGGCATGGAAACCCGCAAGCCCGTCAACGCATGATGGTGCCAGCGGGTTCCAGCATAGTCAGAAACCCGCGCCATTGTAGCGCCTCCTGCAGCCGCAACTCACGCGGGGAGGATGTTCGCGTTCAAGCGGAACAGATTCCCGGGATCGTAACGGCGCTTGATCTTCGCAAGCCGGGGATAGTTGCTGCCGTAGTTGCCGGCGACGCGCTTGAACTCGTCGTCCGCCATCGCGTTCACGTAGAAGCCGTCGGTCCGCGGCTCGACTTGCTTCCACGCCATACGAACATTGCCAATGTGCCGGGCATCCTCTGATGGGTCCGTCCAGCCCTTCGCCACCATGGTCCAGTACCGGGCGTTGCGATTCGCGAATGCTGCCGAATCGATCGGGGCGCGACCAATGGCGCCCCCACCCTGCTGCATGACAAGAGCTACGCCGGCCGGGACCGTCGAGGCGGAAACCTCGATCAATGTGTCGATATCCGCCTGCCGCAGTTCGCCGAGGAATCCCGACTTGCCGTAGAAGCGACGCCCGAACGCGTTGGCCTCGTCCGACTGGGATTGCAGCGCCACGTACGACTTCGCACCGATCTGATCGAACAACGGCTTGCCCAGCGCACGCAACGGCTGCAGCACGCGCTCGCCGGCATTCTTGTCGGCCGACCAGCAGGTCTCGACGACCACCATTCCTTTGCCGTCAGGGCCGCCAGGCAGGATCGCGGGATCGCAATTGAGTTCATCGGGCGCACGTGCGCTGAACTCCGCATAGAACTCCAGCACGTCGCGGATCTGCGCATAAGGCCACGCGATCCTGCCGCCGAGAACCGTCGCATCCATCGGGTGCAACTGGAATTCGAACGATGTGACGACGCCGAAGTTTCCGCCGCCACCGCGCACCGCCCAGAGGAGGTCGGGATTCTGGACAGCGTCCGCAGTCACCAACTTGCCGTCGGCCGTGACGACATCGACGGCACGCACGTTGTCGCAAGCCAGCCCGAAACGCCTCGCTACGCGCCCAAAACCTCCGCCGAGCGTGAGCCCGCCCACGCCGGTGTGAGAGACGGTGCCCGCAGTCGTTACGAGACCGAACGCACGCGTTTCGCGATCGAGGTGTCGCAGCAACGTGCCGCCTTCGACCCGCGCAGTGAGCGCGTTCGGATCCACGCGCACCGATTGCATGGAAGACAGGTCGATGACGATGCCCCCGTCGCAAGTGGATTTGCCGGACAGGCTGTGCCCGCCACAGCGAATCGCGGTGAGCAATTCGTGTTCGCGCGCGAAGGACACTGCCCGCATCACGTCGGATGTGGATGCGCATTGCACGATCAGAGCGGGATGGCGATCGAACATGCCGTTCCACACTTGCCTGGCCTGATCGTATCCCGCGTGGCCCGACACCAGAACGGCGCCGCGCAGGCTGCTTGCCAGATCGCGGATCGCCGCACTTCGCAGTGTCACCTGCCCATCGATCAGCGTCGTACCGATGATGTCCGGCAGCGAAGCACCCGTCGCATCGGCCATCACCATCTTCATCGGCCAAAGCGCAGCGACACCGGCCGATGCCTGCAGGAAGGCGCGTCTCTTCATGATGACTCCGAATATTGGATGGAAATCCACCATAGGGAGCCGAGGCGGATCGCGGATGCGCCTAAAGTCAGCGAGCGGCCCTGAGGAAAGACAGGCCTGCATCGCACAACTGTCCGACAATGCGACCGAACTTACTCCTTCCGTTGGCTTGTCATCGCGCGGTGCATTCGTTACTTTCATTGCTGTCAGTAAAGAACGGATCGATCGAATGGGACGCGTCACGTACATCACTCACGACGGCAACAGGCACACGGTCGAGCTCGACGACGGATCGACCGTCATGCAGGGCGCCATCAACAACGAAATTCCCGGCATCGACGGGGATTGCGGTGGATGTCTGGCGTGCGGAACGTGCCACGTGCACGTTGATCCGCAATGGCGCGCCGCCGTCGGTCCGATCTCGCCCGAGGAGGCCGACATGCTGCAGTTCAGTGCGGAAGTTGCGGAGGACTCGCGCCTGTCGTGCCAGATTAGGATGCGCAAGGAACTGGACGGCCTGATCGTTCATCTGCCCGAAGCGCAGCACTGAAGCTTTCTTCAAGGGGGTTCCAATGACTGAGACGCTGGCATCGAAAGCCGGTCCTCCGGTTTCCTATAACCTGAGCCAATTCCCCGAAGCGCCGCGCACCATCGAGGAAGCGCGCGCGGACGCGTATTCGAAGCGCATCGAGGACATCGATGTCGCGAATCCAAAGCTGTTCCACAACGACGTCATCGGCCCGTACTTCGAGCGCCTGCGCAACGAGGATCCGGTGCATCGCTTCGACAGCCCGATGTACGGCACGTACTGGTCGATCACCCGCTACAGCGACATCATGGCGGTCGACACGAACCACAAGCAGTTCTCGTCCGAAGCGTCGCTGGGCGGGATCACGCTGTTCGGCAACGGCCAGGATCGCGCGCCGCTGCCGATGTTCATCGCGATGGATCCGCCGAAGCACGACGTGCAGCGCAAGACGGTCCAGCCGATCGTTGCGCCCGGCAATCTGAAGATACTCGAGCCGCTGATCCGCACTCGCGCGGCAGCGATCCTCGACAGCCTGCCGATCGGCGTGGAGTTCGACTGGGTCGACAAGGTTTCGATGGAACTGACGGCGATGACGCTTGCGACGCTGTTCGAGTTTCCGCAGGAACATCGGCGCAAGCTGACACGCTGGTCGGACGTCGCAACCGCGGTACCCGGCGGCGGCGTGATCGACACACCCGAACAGTGGGTCGAGGAAATGGGTGAATGCTTCACGACGTTCCAGGCGCTCTGGCATGAACGCGCGCGGGAGCCGGGCAACGATCTCGTATCGATGCTCGCGCACGGACCCGAGACGCGAAACATGCCGCCGTTCGAATTCCAGGGCAACGTGATCCTGCTGATCGTCGGCGGCAATGACACGACGCGCAACACCATCACCGGCAGCGTGCTGGCGCTGAATCAGAATCCCGACCAGTACGCCAAGCTGCGCGAACGCCCGGATCTCATTCCGAGCATGGTGTCGGAGACGATTCGCTGGCAGACCCCGCTGGCGCACATGCGTCGCACAGCGGTTGAAGACGTCGAGTTCGGCGGCAAGACGATCCGCAAGGGCGACAAAGTGATCATGTGGTACATCTCGGGCAATCGCGATGCCTCGATGATCGAGCATCCCGAGAGTTATCTGATCGACCGCGCCCGCCCGCGCCAGCACATTTCCTTCGGCTACGGCATCCATCGCTGCGTCGGCAATCGACTGGCCGAACTGCAGCTGCAGATCATCTGGGAAGAGATCATGAAGCGTTTCCCCGTGATCGAGGTTACGGGTGAACCTGAGCGGGTGTATTCGACGTTCGTGCGCGGCTACCGGACGCTGCCGGTGAGGATTCCGAAGAAGCACTGATCCGTCTATCCTCCGGATCACCTCCTCCCATCAGGTGATCCATGCTCCTGCGTACCACCCTACTCGCCGGCCTGTGCGTGATGGCCGGCATGAGCCACGCCGCGAACATCACTGGAAGCAAGCTGTCGGGCGCGTCCAAGCAGGCGCGCGAAGGCGAGCCTGCATTCCTCGATCTCTACAAGGAACTGGTGGAGATCAACACGACGCTGTCCGTCGGCTCGTGCACGCAGGCCTCCGAGGCAATGAAGGCACATCTGGTGCGGGCCGGCTTTCCGGCGGGCGATCTGCACGTCATTGTCCCGCCCGATCGTCCAAAGGACGGCAACCTGATCGCCGTGCTGCCGGGCAGCGACCCGAGCCTGAAGGCGATCATGCTCCTCGCGCACATCGACGTCGTCGAAGCGAACCGGGAAGACTGGGAACGCGATCCGTTCAAGCTGACGGAGGAAGGCGGCTATTTTTACGCACGCGGCGCCTCTGACGACAAGGCGATGGCCGCGATCTTCACCGACTCGATGGTTCGTTTCAAACAGGAAGGCTACAAGCCCAAGCGCACGATCAAGCTCGCGTTGACGTGCGGCGAGGAATCCCCGAACACGTTCAACGGCGTGAGCTATCTCGTCGAAAAGCATCGCGACCTGATCGACGCTGCGTTCGCTCTCAACGAAGGTGGCGGCGGCCGTCTCGACCGCAAGACGGGCGCTTACCTGTACAACGGCATCCAGGCGGGCGAGAAGCTCTATCAGGACTACACGATCGAGACCGTGAACGCCGGCGGCCACTCTTCGCGTCCGACATCGGACAACGCGATCTACCAGATGATGCGGGCGATGGAGAAAGTGCAGGCGCATGAATTCCCGATCGAGTTCAACGACGCCACGCGCGGTTACTTCCAGAAATTCGGCGCCATCGTCGGCGGCGAGCGCGGCGCGGACATGAAAGCAGCAGCGAACGGCGATGCCGCAGCGATCGGCCGGTTGAAGCAGGACCCCAGTATCAACAGCATGCTGCACACCACGTGCGTCGCCACGATGATCGATGGCGGCCACGCGCCCAACGCGTTGCCGCAGCACGTCACCGCGAACGTGAATTGCCGCATCTTCCCCGGCCATCCGGCCGAAGAAATTCGCCAGGCACTCATCAAGGTGATCGACGATCCGGGCGTGAAAGTGAAGTTCCAGGCAGAACCGGAGAAGGCCGGACCGCCGCCGACCCTGACGAAGGAAATCATGGCGCCGATAGAGAAGCTCACGGCTGAGATGTTCCCTGGCGTTCCGGTCGTTCCCGCGCAGGCATCGGGCGCGACCGATGGCCGCTTCCTCACACCGATCGGCATTCCGACCTACGGCGTCTCCGGCATCTTCTCCGACGGCGCGACGACGAATGCCCACGGTCTGAACGAGCGCATGCGCAAGCAGTCGCTGCTCGAGGGACGCGAGTTCCTGCACCGGTTGACGAAGATGTACGCGGGCGGGAAGTGACCAGCCAACCATGATCGTCCATCTCGTCGACGGCACGTACGAGCTGTTCCGGCACTTCTACGGACTGCGACGGTTCAACAAAGGCAAGGATGCCCCGTTCGGCGCGACCGTCGGCGTGCTCAACACGCTGCTCGAGATGATCGAAGGCGGCGCGACGCACATCGGTGTCGCGACCGACCACGTGATCGAATCGTTCCGGAACTCGATGTGGCCGGGCTACAAGACGGGCGAAGGCATCGAGCCTGCCCTGCTCGCCCAGTTTCATCCGCTCGAACGCGCAATCGCTGCGATGGGCGTCGTGGTGTGGCCCATGACGGACCTCGAAGCGGACGATGCGCTCGCGTCAGCCGCGCATCTCGCGGGCAAAGACAAGCGAGTCGAAAAGATCAGCATCTGGACGACCGACAAGGATCTCGCCCAGTGCGTCGATGGCGATCGCATCGTGCAGGTCGACCGGCGTGCGAAGGAGATCCGCAACGCCGACGGGGTCGTCAAGAAGTTCGGCGTCGAACCGCGGCTGATCCCGGACTTCCTCGGGCTCGTCGGCGACACCGCGGACGGCTATCCCGGCATCGAGGGCATCGGCAAGGTCGGGGCGGCGCGGATGATCAGCAAGTACGGCCCGATTGAAAGCTTTCCTCCAAACGTGCTCGGCGACAACCAGGAACAGGCCCTGCTCTTCAAGAAGCTTGCGACCCTGCGGACGGATGCCCCGCTTTTTGCTGACGTCGAGGAACTGCGGTGGCGTGGCCCAACCGACGCGTTCCGCGCTCTGACAGTCGAATTCGACAATCCCCGCCTGCTGGCCCGCTGCCTGAAACTCGCACCGGGCTGAGCCGATGCGCTATCGTCGGGGCGACCCGCCGCCCGGAGGAGGCTCGCCATGAACGCCGCCGCCCAGCCATCGCATTCGTTCGCGCAGGACGACACCGCCGTCGGCCTGCCCGGATGGATCTACTCGGATCGCGACTTCTTCGAACTGGAGAAGCGAACGATCTTCCGCACCAGCTGGCAGCTGGTCTGCCACACCAGCGACATCCCGCGAATCGGCGACTACCACTGCCTCGACCTGCTCGGCGAATCCGTCGTGGTCGTGCGTGGCGAAGGCGATCGCATCCGCAGTTTCCATAACGTTTGCCGGCACCGTGCCGCCCGGTTGCTGGATGGACCGAAGGGTCACTGCGCCGGCCGGATCACCTGTCCCTATCACGCATGGACATACGCGCTCGATGGGCACCTGGTCGCTGTCCCTCATCGCAATACCTTCCGGGATTTCGAGCAGGACAGACACGGCCTCGTCCAGCTCGAACAGGACATTTTCCTCGGCTTCATCTTCATCCGTTTCGAGCCCGGGCTGCCCGGCGTGCGCGAGCAGTTCGGTCCCTACGCCGATGAAATGGCCGCTTACCGGATGGAGGAACTGATCCCGCAAGGCCGCGTGACGCTGCGTCCCCGCTCGGTGAACTGGAAGAACGTCGCGGACAATTATTCGGACGCGATGCACATCAACGTCGCGCACCCGGGGCTCACGCGACTGTTCGGAAAGAGCTACGGCATCGAAGCACAGGACTGGGCGGACAAGATGTGGGGCGTGCTGCGCGATGAACCTTCGCGCAACTGGTCGGAGCGGCGTTATCAGAAGTTGCTGCCGAATGTGGATTTCCTGCCGCCCGAACGCCAGCGGCTGTGGACTTACTTCAAGCTCTGGCCGAATGTCGCCTTCGACATCTATCCCGATCAGATCGACTTCATGCAGTTCCTGCCCGTCTCACCGACCGAGACGATGATCCGCGAGATCGCGTATGTGCATCCCGACAGTCGCCGCGAAATGCGGGCGGCGCGCTACCTCAACTGGCGCATCAATCGCCAGGTCAACGTCGAGGACAAAGCGCTGATCGAACGCGTGCAGGCAGGCATGGCGTCGAGCAGCTACACCGTCGGGCCGTTGAGCGAATCCGAAGTGTGTCTGCGCAGCTTCACGCGGCGCATGCACAGCATCATTCCCGAAAGTCGTCACCCCCGGAAGCCTCATGGCGCAATCTAGCGATGTCCTGATCGTCGGCGGCGGCCACAATGGCCTGGTCTGCTCCGCCTACCTCGCGGCGAAAGGTCTCAAAGTCACTGTGCTCGAACGGCGCCATGTCGTCGGCGGCGCAGCGGTTACGGAGGAATTCCATCCCGGCTTCCGCAACTCCGTGGCGTCCTACACGGTGTCGCTGCTCAATCCGAAGGTCATCCGCGATCTCGAACTGCACAAGCACGGGCTGAAGGTCGTCGAACGGGAAATCTCGAACTTCCTGCCGACCGAAGACGGTCGCTACCTGTGCAGCGGTGGCGGCAGGACCTTCGACGAAGTCGCGAAGTTCTCGCGGCGCGATGCCCAGAAGCTGGATGCCTACGGCGAGAATCTCGATGTCATCGCTGACGTGCTGCGCGATCTGGTTCTGGAGACGCCGCCGAATGTGACGTCTGGATCGTGGGGCGCCGCGCTGCCGGAGATCATGCACGCGGGACATGTCGCTGCGAGGCTGAAGAAGCTCGATCTGTCGATGCGGCAGGAATTGCTCACTCTGCTTTCGGCTTCAGCAGGCGACTATCTCGACCGCTGGTTCGAGAGCGACCCGATCAAGGCGCTGTACGGTTTCGATGGCATCGTCGGCAACTACGCGAGCCCCTACTCGCCCGGCTCTGCGTACGTTCTGCTGCATCACGTGTTCGGTGAAGTGAACGGCAAGAAGGGCGCGTGGGGCCATGCGATCGGCGGCATGGGCGCCATCACTCAGGCGATGGCAAAGTGCGCCGCATCGCGTGGCGTCGACATCCACGTCAGCTCAGGCGTCAAGGAAATCCTCGTGAAGGAAGGCCGTGCGATCGGCGCCGTCACTGAATCGGGCGAAACCTTCCATGCTTCCGCCGTCGTCTCGAATCTCAATCCCAAACTGCTGTATGAGCGGCTGATCGATCCGGCCGTATTGCCCGCTCCGTTCCGCGACAAGATCGAGCGCTACCGCTGCGGTTCGGGAACGTTCCGGATGAATGTCGCTCTCTCCGAACTGCCTGACTTCACTTGCTTGCCTGGCAAAGTGCGAGCGCCGCATCACACCGCGGGCATCATCATCGCTCCGAGCCTTGCTTATATGGAACGCGCGTACTTCGATGCACGCTCACATGGCTGGTCGAAGCAGCCTATCGTCGAGGTGCTCATTCCTTCGACGCTCGACGACAGCCTTGCGCCGCAAGGCCAGCACGTCGCCAGCCTCTTCTGCCAGCACGTCGCGCCGCAGTTGCCGAATGGCGAGTCGTGGGACACGCATCGCGAAACCGTCGCGGACCTCATGATCGACACCGTCAACGCGCACGCACCGAACTTCAAGGCCTCGGTCCTGGGTCGCCAGATCAACAGCCCGCTCGATCTCGAACGAACGTTCGGACTCATCGGCGGCGATATCTTCCACGGCGCGCTGAGCCTCGATCAAATGTTCTCGGCACGCCCGACGCTCGGGCACGGCAACTATCGCGGCCCGTTGCCCGGCTTGTACATGTGCGGATCAGGAACGCACCCAGGAGGCGGAGTGACCGGCGCGCCGGGACACAATGCAGCTCGCGAGGTGATCGCGGACTTCAGCAAGCGGCGGTTGCAGCGGGCCGGTTAAAGACGCCCGAACCGCAGAGGCAGCCCATCTCGCGGCTTCGCGATCGGCACCATCTGGTACGGCATCTCGTAGCCTTCGGCCGTACTCCAGCGATAGCGGAGCAGGAGCCGATGCATGATCGCCTTCACTTGCAGCGTCGCGAAATGCTGACCGATGCACATGTGCGCGCCACCGCCGAAGGGCGTCCACGCAAATGAGTGGCGACGATCTTCCTGACGCGAAGGACTGAAGCGCTCCGGGTCGAACCGATAGGGATCGGTCCACAGCTCCGGCATGTAGTGCGTGTGGATCGGATAGATGCCGACCATCGAGCCCGCGGGAATGCGGAAGCCCTGGAATTCCACGTCCGCAACGACACCGCGCGGCATCGATGTGAGCGGCGGATACATCCTGAGCGCCTCGCGCATGACCCAGCCGAGCTCATCGACTTTGTCGAGATCGTCGTAGTCGAGATGCTCCTTGCCAAGCGCTTTCGCGCTCTCGCGCAGGCGATGCTGCCACTGCGGATGACGCGCCAGCAGATACATCATCGTCGTCAGAGTGCTGGTCGTCGTGTCGTGCGCCGCCATCATCAGGAAGATCATGTGATCGATGATTTCCTGGTCCGTGAACTTCTCGCCCTGCTCGCTCTCGGCGTGACAGAACTCGCTGAAGAAATCGCTGGTGTGCCGGGCGCGCTTCTCCGGTATCAGTGAACGGAAGCGTTCGACCAGCACCTGACGGCCGCGCACACCGCGCCACATACCGAGACCAGGGATCGGCTTGCGCACGATCGCCATCGAAGCCGCGACAGTGTCGACGAAAGCGCGATTGAGCCGCGTCGCATCCGCGCCCAATTCGACGCCCATGAACACTGAAGCTGCAAGATCGAGCGTCAGCTGTTTGATCAGCGGGAAGAAACGTCGTGTCGCTTCAGTGTTCGGCGGGAGCCAGGCATCGATGCCGGTATCGATGGCGGGTGCCATCTGTTGCAGGTACGCATGCAGCGCGGAGCGGCGGAACGCAACCTGCATGATGCGGCGCTGATAGCGATGCTGATCGCCATCCATCGCCATGATCGCGCCGGGAAACACGCGACCGATGAAGAACTCCCATCCCTTTGCACTGGAAAACGCGCCGTCGCGATTCTTGAGGACGAGCTCGAGCGCATCCGGCCCGAGCAGGCTGATCATTCCCGCCGGCCCCATTGGCGTGTACCAGACGCGGCCGTAGCGCTTCTCGAGCTCGATGACGTGCGGCAGCAGGTTATAACGCAGCGCCAGCGCATGACGGATCAGCGACCAGTTCTGTTGAACCGGAATCGTCTTCGACGATGCACCGGACTGAGCCAGCGCTTCCACGTTCGCCATCGTTCCTCCCTTCCTCCTCAGACGTGCTTCGCGACCATGTCCTTCTTCAACGTCAGCGACGAGAGATAGAAGAACACCGCTGCCGGGATCAGGAACAGCACGGTGGCCATCATGGATGTGCGCAGACCTTCGCCGTATGCCGCCTTGCAAACAGCCTGCTGCTCCAGGGGCAGCTTCGCGACTTCGGCGGCATTGCGGCACAACTCGGTCGACAGCACGCCGCCGAAGCTGGCCTTGCCGAGCTCCATGCTCATGAACATGTCGCTCATCCAGCCGACGATCTGCGGTCCGAGGCCGTTGCCGATCAGCGCGATGAGCAGCAGCAGGATCGCAATCGCCGACGCGCGTGAGCGCTGGTGCACTACGCCCTGGCCGATCGTGTATTGCGAACCGAGATACATGTAGTGCGCGAGGATCGCGATACACCACACGGGACGCGCGACTGAGTAAAGATCTTCCGTCGGCCGCGTGAACGCGTAGAAGTAGAGAGGAATCGCGACGATCATTCCAATCGCGGGCACGACAGCGACGGCGGCCTGGTATTTATGCGACACACGGTCGACGATCATGCCGCCCATGAAAGTACCGAAGGCAGCCGCGAGCGCGAGCGGCCCGCCGAACTGAAGCGCGAACGTGCCCGGATCGACACCGTGAATGCGCTGAGCCATCGGCGCTTGAAAGCCGACGAGCCCGTATCCGACGAGACCGACCGTCGCCGCGCCGAGAGCCATCGTCCAGAACGTGGGCTTGCCCGCGAGATCCTTCAGTGTTTCGAGCATGCCCGCCCGCTTCTGCGGCGCGGTGCCTGGAGGATCCGAATAGCCGCGCGGTGGCTCCTTCACCGTGAACAGCGTGATGAGTCCGATGATGATGCCGGGTGCACCGATGACGACGAAAGCAGCGCGCCAGCCGGCGACCTGCGACCAGTCAGTGACGCCGAGCGCCCAACTCCAGTCCCACGCCTCGAACAACTTCTGCAATGCCGGCCCGTTCAGGTTGCGCGCAATCGGTCCGCCGAAATAGTTGGCGAGCGCCGAGCCGATCGTCACACCCATCGCGAAGACTGCGAGTGCAGCCGCACGGTTGCGCGGCTTGTAGTAGTCAGCCAGGATCGAGTTCGACGGCGGCGTGCTGCCCGCCTCACCGATTGCAACGCCGATGCGTGCCATGAGCAGGAACAGGAACGATGTCGCGAAGCCGCACAGCGCGGTCATGACGGACCAGATCGAGATGCAGATCGCGATGATGACGACGCGGTTGTACCGGTCGGCCGCCATGGCGATGGGGATGCCCATCACCGCATAGAAGATCGCGAAGGGCGGGCCGTTCAGGAATCCGTACTGGCTGTCGGAGAGATGGAACTCGGTGATGATCGGCTGCGCGATCACGTTCACGAGATTCCGGTCGATGAAATTGAGCGTGTAGACCAGCGTCAGCATGAACAGCACGTAGAACCGGTAAGCCGGCGTGCCGTAGCTCACAGCCTCGGTCGCGGAGCCGATGGGCGAGGCAGCAGTCGTAGTAGCCAAAGTCGACCCCTGACATGAAGTTGTTCTAATGGCGTGAGCATAGAGGAATTGTCCCGACCGTGGACAACTCATCCGGCTGCATCTGCATGCCGGAAGGGTGAAGAAATCTGTTCGAGCCGTTTCTCGGGTTACTTGTCCGGGGCCTGGTTCGCCTCGGCCAGCGCCTTGCGCATCAGCAGCTGGGCATCGGCAGCGCTGAACCCGAGGTCCACTGCCCGCTTGAGTTCGCGACGCGCCCCGGGTTCGTCGTTGCGCAATGCCGCGATCGTCCCGAGATTCACATAGGCGAGCGCGTACAGCGGATCGCGACGCAACGCGGATCGCAGCCACCCTTCCGCTTCTTCCAGCCGCCGCAGGTTCATGAGCGAGACGGCGACGTTGTTGCGGGCGACAGCGATGCCGTCGAATGAGTAGAGGCTCAGGTAGAAAGGCAGCAGCAGCGTGGCCCACGTCGGCGACTCGAGTCGCCGCTCGAAGCGCTGGAAACTCTCGATCGCGCGCTCCCAGTTCCGTTTCCTCATGCGATAGCGTCCGATGAGGAAATCGCGCGCGAAGAACATCAGCACCAGCGCAACGACGAGGAACGCGACACCTATCCAGCGCCCGACGGCCCACGGCATGGAGCGCAACACCAGCCACAGCACTGCGGGTGGACTCAGGATCAGCAGGAGATTTCGTTGCGGGCGGGTCATTTCCGCTTCCTTTCCCGCCAGACCCACGGTGGTTCGCGCTGTGCGAGCGGAAGGCTCCACAAACCACGCTTGGCGTCGCGGGCTTCCTGCTCGACTTCATACAATGTGTTGTCGCGTGCGTACTCGGGATAGAAGTGCGCTGCTCCGCGCGCAACGAGCTCGCGATTCACATGGACTCCGTTCGCCCAGACGTCGGCGATGACGCGGCCGTAGCGGTCCATGTCGATGAACACCATCACCAGCTCGTGCTTGCCGAGCAGCGATTGCAGCGCCTCCCTGGATTGCTTCGCGTAGGCCTGATCGCGCTCAGGCGCATCGATGGCATAGAGCCGGAACTCCATCCCGACGCCCTGGATCCGGGCCCGGAATGAATCGCCGTCCGCGACTGAAATCAGCGGCCCGTAGAACACACCCTCATCGCCGGGGCGTGGCGGCTGCTTTGCGTGGACCGGGAGGGTCGTCGCTGCACTGAAGCAGAGGGCCAGGACAAGGAGGGTTCGGCGGAAGGCGATCGACGGCATGACCCATCATGCGCGAATCACCCTGTCGCTGGCCACCCACTCGTTCGAACCAGTAAGATGCTGCACCGGGGGAATCGCAGCTTATGTCGATCGAACACTTTGACGTGGTGATCGTGGGCGCTGGCCTGTCGGGGATCGGTGCGGGTTGTCACCTGCACGCGGAATCTCCCGGCAAGAGCTACGTCATCCTCGAGGGACGCGACAGCATCGGCGGGACATGGGACCTGTTCCGCTATCCCGGCATCCGCTCCGATTCGGACATGTACACGCTGGGCTACTCGTTCAAGCCGTGGACGCACGCCAAGGCCATCGCCGACGGACCGTCCATTCTGAGCTACGTCCGCGAGACAGCGCGAGAGAACGACGTCGAGAGCAAGATCCGCTTCAATCACATGGTCAAACGCGCATCCTGGTCGACACCGGATGCACGATGGACCGTCGAAGCAGAGAAAGCGACTGGCGAGACCGTGCGCTTCACATGCAACTTCCTGTTCATGTGCAGCGGCTACTACAGCTACGCAAGCGGCTACACACCTGACTTTCCCGGCGCCGCCAGCTTCAAGGGCCGCATCGTTCATCCGCAGAAGTGGACGCCGGACATCGACTACGCGGGCAAGCGCGTCATCGTGATCGGCAGCGGCGCGACAGCCGTGACGCTCGTTCCTGAGATGGCAAAGACGGCGGCGCACGTGACGATGCTGCAACGGTCGCCCACCTATGTCATCGCGCGACCGGCGGAAGATGCGATCGCGAATGGGCTGCGACGTTTCCTGCCGTCGAAAATAGCCTACGGACTCGTGCGCTGGAAGAACGTGCTGATGGGCATGCTGTTCTATCAGCTGACCCGTCACACGCCGGACGCGATGAAGAAGCTGATCCGTAAAGGCGTGGAGAAGGAGCTCGGAGCGGAGTACGACATCGCGACGCATTTCACCCCGCGCTACAACCCGTGGGATCAACGCCTGTGTCTCGTGCCCGACAGCGATCTGTTCGCGTCCATCAAGGCCGGCAGCGCATCCGTCGTCACCGATCACATCGAGTCGTTCACCGAGAACGGCATCCAGTTGCGATCCGGCAAGCATCTCGACGCTGATGTCATCGTCACCGCGACTGGCCTGAATCTCGTGGTGCTCGGCGGCATGCAGATGACGGTCGACGGCGCGGCCGTCGATATGTCGAAGAAGATGAGCTACAAGGGAATGATGTACAGCGACCTGCCGAACCTGGCGTCGTCGTTCGGGTACACGAATGCCTCGTGGACGCTGAAGTGCGACCTCACCTGCCTGTACGTGTGCCGCTTGCTGAACTACATGGATCGCCGCGGCTATCGCCAATGCACGCCGCGTCGCAACGATCCGTCGATCACCGAGATGCCGTGGGTGGATTTCTCTTCGGGCTACGTGCAGCGAACGCTCGACAAGTTTCCGAAGCAGGGCTCGAAGACTCCGTGGCGCCTCTATCAGAACTACGCGCTGGACATCCTTGCGCTGCGACTCGGGCGCGTCGACGATGGAACGATGGAGTTCTCGAAGCCGGCGAGTTAAGGCAGAGGATCGAGCGCGCCTGTTTCCAGATTCACACGGGCGCGCTTCAGCTCGCCAACCAATGGATCGAGGTACTGAGCGTAACGCGCGACGCCGCTGCCCGTTGCGATCTGCCGGGACACATCCTGGAAATCCAGGCAAGCCGTTTCCCATCCCAGCCCGCATCCTTCGACGAGCCGCCGGGCCTCGGTTTCGAAGTCAGCGACGAACTGCTCGTACTGCAAGGTCACGAATCGCCCGGGCAGGTGCTGCTCCCAGTGCGTGGCCAGCCGCGCATAGACGCCGTAGAAATGACCAATGTCTTCCAGGCGATGCGCGAAACTCCAGGGCTTCTCTGACTCCTGGCGGAAGATCGCCAGGCCTGTCTCCAGCGGATTGCGACGCACGTGAACGATGCGCGCTTCCGGAAAAAGCGCGGCGATGATCCCGACAGCCTCGAAGTTGAGCGGATGCTTGTCGGTCAGATGATCCTTCGCCGCCGTCACCGGGAATCCGGTGAGGTACGCCTGGATCCAGGAACGCAGGATCTCCGCATCCGGCACCGCACCTCTGACGTCCAGCTCCAGACAGGCACGCAGGATCTGCTGCATCGTCGATCTTTCGCCCACTGCGAAGACGCGCGAATGGACGGACAGGACGCTTTCGATCAGCGTCGTGCCCGATCTCGGCATCCCCACGACGAAGATCGGTCGCATCGCGCCGTCGAGCGGCGTCATGGATGGAAGCGTGATTCTCGACAGTTCGATGATCCGCTCCGCGCGCTTCTCAACGAAGACACGGTCGTACGCGCGTCCCACAGCCTGGTCCCGGTTCAGTGCGATCTCATGCGTATCGCTGTATGCGCGAAATGCCGCGTCGATCTCACCACGCGCATCATGCGCGTGCGCAACGGCGACCGAAGCCGCAATTCGCGTCTCCGCATCCAGGTCTGGCCGGCGGCTCAGGCTCGCCACCATCTGCAGTTCGGCATCGGACATACGCCCGCTGCGCAAGCGACTCAGCGTCGTGATCGCCGACACGTTGCCTGCATCGAGAGCCAGCGCGCGACGACAATGCTCCTCCGCCCTCGCGAACTGGCCGTCGTACATCAACAGCATCGCCCGACGGGCCAGCGTTTCAGACGTGGGCGCCGCGAGCGTTTCCGCCTTGTCCAGCGCTTCCGCTGCAGAGGCCAGATCCATCGCGTGCATGCAAAGGCCAGATAGCGCGTACCAGTCGGCCGCCGTCGGCTGACTCAACGCAAGCGAGCGTTTGAACGCCGTGACCGCTTCGACATGACGCCCGCGCTCGAACGCCGCCCGCGCGGCGCTGCGCCAGCCCTCGGCGTCTTCGGGTCGTGCCCGGGTCCAGGTCGCAGAGACATCCGCGAGCGCCTGCCAATCCCGACGGCTCTCGAGGAGCTGACACTTGATTGCGAGCGTGCGCGGCTCCGTGGGAGAGCGCGACAGAACGGAATCGATCAGGTTCGACGCCACATCTACGCGACCGCGGGCAATCTCGAGACGCGCAATCTTGAGAGCCGACTCGATGCTGCGATAGTCGACCAGGTACGCCCGGCCCCAGCCGTCGACAGCTGCCGCCTGATCGCCGAGCAAAGCGGCAAGATCGCCGCTGCGATCCCATGCGTGGACGTGGTCGGGTTGCAGTTCGGTAACCGCACGAAACTCCTGCAACGCCCGGCTGTTCTGCCCCGCACGCGCAAAACCTTCGGCGAGATTCACGCGGAACCCCGCCGTGCGCGGCTCGATATCGACAGCACGCCCGAGCAGGATCAGTGCCTCGTTGGTTCGTCCGCCATGCATCAGCGCCAGCCCCATCAGGCTCAGCGCTTCGGCATCCTGCGGCTTGATCGAGAGCGCGGCGCGATACTCGACGAGCGCATCAGCCATCCGGCCTTCGCGATGTGCCGCGAGGCCGCGTTCCATCGATTCCGAGAAACTCTGTTCGCTCATCCGCGAGCTGCGTTGGCGGACGCAACGGTCAGCGCCGTCATGTTCACGATGCGGCGTACCGTTGCCGATGCCGTCAGGATGTTCACCGGCGCAGCGCAACCCAAAAGGATCGGACCAATCGCAACGTTGTTGCCCGCCGCGGTCTTGAGCAGGTTGTAGGCGATGTTCGCGGAATCGAGATTCGGCAGGACCAGCAGGTTCGCCGACCCGGTCAGCGTCGACTCCGGCAATGCAGCCTTGCGCAGCGTTTCGTTCAGCGCGCTGTCACCGTGCATTTCACCGTCAAACTCGAAATCCGGTGAGCGCGCTTCGAGCAACTCACGCACGCGACGCATCTTCTGCGCCGAGGGCGAATCGCTGGTACCGAAATTCGAATGCGAGAGCAGAGCTGCTTTGGGCTCGATGCCGAAGCGGCGAACGGCCGTTGCCGCCATCAGCGTGATCTCGGCAAGCTGCTCAGCCGTTGGATCGAGATTCACGTGCGTGTCGACGAGGAAGATCTGCCGATTCGGCAGCAGCAGCGCGTTCATCGCCGCATACACACTGACGTCCGGCGCGCGACCGATCACATCGTCGATGTAACGCAGATGGCGCACGGTCGTGCTGATCGTGCCGCAGATCATTCCGTCGCCCTCGCCCATGCGCAGCAGCATCGAAGCGATCAGCGTCGTGCGACGGCGCATCTCGAGCTTCGCGTACTGAGCCGTGATGCCACGACGCGCCATGATGCGCCGGTACTCCTGCCAGTACTCGCGATAACGCTCGTCGTGCTCGGGATTCACGATCGTGAAATCCTTGCCGGGCTTCAGGCGCAAGCCGTAGCGCTGAATACGGTTCTCGATGATGGCGGGACGACCGATGAGCGTCGGTCGCGCGATGCCTTCATCGATCACGATCTGCGCGGCGCGCAACACGCGCTCCTCTTCGCCTTCCGCATAGATGATGCGCGAGCGCTCCGGCGGCACTTTGCGCGCGGCCGCGAACACGGGCTTCATGAACGTGCCGCTGTGATAGACAAATTGCTGCAGCCGCAACAGGTACGCATCCATGTCCGTGATCGGACGCGTCGCCACGCCGCTCTCCACGGCCGCTCGCGCAACCGCTGGCGCGATCTTGATGATGAGCCGCGGATCGAACGGCTTCGGAATCAGGTAGTCAGGGCCGAAAGACAGCTCTTCAGTGTCGTAGGCGCTCGCAACGATATCGCTCTGTTCCTGACGCGCGAGATCGGCGATCGCGTGAACGGCGGCGATTTCCATCGCGCGTGTAATCGTCGTCGCGCCGACGTCGAGCGCGCCGCGGAAGATGTAAGGGAAGCAGAGAACGTTGTTGACCTGGTTCGGATAGTCGCTGCGACCCGTCGCGATGATCGCGTCCGGTCGCGCTGCCTTCGCGATCTCCGGCAGGATCTCCGGCGTCGGATTCGCGAGCGCGAGGATCAGCGGACGCGACTTCATGTGAGTCAGCATTTCCGGCTTCAGCACGCCGCCCGCCGACAGCCCGAGGAATACGTCCGCGCCAGCAATGACTTCTGAAAGCGTGCGCAACTGCGTCGGCTGTGCGAAGCGTTCCTTCTCCGGGTCCATCAGCTCGGCACGGCCCTGATAGACGACGCCGGCGAGATCCGTCAGCCAGATGTTGCGAACCGGCAATCCGACATCGACCAGCAGATCGACGCAGGCGAGTGCCGCTGCACCGGCGCCGCTGACGACGAGTTTCACTTCGTCGATGCGTTTGCCGACGACGGCAAGACCATTGAGCACTGCCGCCGACACGATGATCGCCGTGCCGTGCTGGTCGTCATGGAACACCGGAATCTTCATCCGGTCGCGCAGCTTGCGCTCGACCGTGAAGCATTCCGGCGCCTTGATGTCTTCGAGATTGATGCCGCCGAAGGTCGGCTCGAGCGCCGCGATGATGTCGACGAGACGATCCGGATCGTTCTCGTTGATCTCGATGTCGAAGACGTCGATGCCGGCGAACTTCTTGAACAGCACCGCCTTGCCTTCCATCACCGGCTTCGCGGCGAGTCCACCGATCGCACCGAGACCCAGGACGGCCGTGCCGTTGGTGATCACTCCCACGAGGTTGCCGCGGGCGGTGTAACGGAATGCATTGATCGGATCGGCGACGATTTCCTCGCACGCCGCCGCGACTCCGGGCGAGTACGCCAGGGCCAGATCCCGCTGGTTCGTGATCTGCTTGGTCGGGGTGACCGACAGCTTTCCGGGGGTTGGAGTCTCGTGATAGACGAGCGCGGCCTGCCGCAGATCTTCGCGCGTATTGACGGGGGAACTGTCCTGACTCATCGGCCTGCTTCGGTCATCTTCGTCGGGGGGCGAAGTATGCCCGAAGTGGGGAATCGGGGCCTCCCGGAGGCCCCTTTTGGCGGTGCAAATCAGAACGTGAAGTTGAAATCCAGCTGCCAGCGGTCGTAGTCGGCTTCGTTGCCCACATCGACGGCGAACTGCGTGTCGTAATACGTCACGTTGAGCAGCACGTTCTTCATGGCCATGTACGCGACGCGCCAGGCGTAGCCGTCGTTGTCGGTCAGGCCGTTGCCGTAATCGGAGTCCGTCCACTGCGCGAACAGCGCGTCCTTCTCGACCTTCTGCGTGAACACGCCGGCTTCCCACTTACCGGGACTGCTCGCCTTGCCGAGGAGGAAGCCGATCGAGTACGCGGTGTCGAGGCCGTTGTCGGCTTCGAAGTTGTGGCCGTAGTCAGCGAACAGGTTCAGCGGGATGCCGCCGACCGGGAACGTCGCCTCGGCGAAGAGCTGGCCGATGTCGTAGTCATACGCGAAGCGCGCACCCGCACCCGTCCCGTAGATCGTGTTGCCGAACTCGGAAACGAGGCTGTTCGCAAAACCGGGGAAGCGGTTCTGCACGTTGTGATAATCCCAGTAACCCGCACCGAACTTGACCTTGGTGGCACCGAGCGCACCGTCCCAGCCGACCTGGCCGCCGCGCAGCTTCGAGTCGTCCATCGCGGCACGCTCTTCGAGCCAGAAGTTGAACGCGTTGCCGAAGATGCCGCGGCTGTCGCGGTAGTTGACCGCGAGGCCTTCCGGACGGATTTCATTGTCGAAGAACGCGCTGCGGCCCGGGCGAACATAGGGTTCGCGCATCTTGCCGCCAGTGAGCGTGACCTCTTCGATCGGACGCCAGCTCATGTAGGCCAGGTCGAGACCGACGTACTTGCGCGAAGAAGCTTCGCCCAGCGTCAGGCTGCCGCCACGAGGATCATTGCCGGTGCCGATACCGACTTCGCCCTTGAACTGATCGTTGATCGTGATAGCCGCGCTCATGCGGGCACGCACCGTTTCGCGAGCACGGGTGTGCGGGTTGAGACTGTTGTCCGTGTAGTCCTCGCGGAAGCGGAAGTCGCCACCCCACCTGATGCGCGATGCCCATTCGTCAGCGGGCACGGCCTTCGGATCCGCCTTGGCGACCTGAGCAGCAGGTGCCGGTGCGGCGGCCGGGGCGACCGCTGGCTGGCTTGCATTCCCGGCCCGCAGCGAGTCGTTCTGTTTCGTCAGCTCGTCCACGCGGGCTGACAGCTGCTGATTCTGCTGTTCCAGCTGGTCGAGGCGACGGTTCACCTGCTCCAGCGCGCGTGCCAGCGCGTCCGGATCGGAAGCCGCGTTCACTCCAGGCGCTGCGCAAAGCAACGCAAAGGGCACCGCAAAGGCCAGCATCATCGTTCTCATGATCTTCGACATCTGATTCTCCTGTCCGCGACGGCGCCCGCACGGTGCGTGCGCGTCGCTTGTTCTGTCATCGGCAGCAAAGTGCCAAAGGAGCGCCCAAACCCATTAGTTTCAGAGTGTGCCGTAATCGCCGGCTCAGGGAATCCCCGAGTCGTGCGCGGCAGGTCGCATCAGGAGCAGGGCCACCAGCGTGACCAGCCCGGCGACCGAGAGGTAGTAGCCGACGTACGCCAGGCCGTAATGCGTCGCGAGCCAGGTCGCGGCATAGGGAGCGAGCGACGCGCCCACGATGCCGGCCAGGTTGAAGGTGACCGACGCGCCGGTATAGCGGACCGACGTTGGAAACCGCTCCGCCAGGGCTGTGCCGAGCGGCCCGTACGTCAACCCCATCAATCCCAGGCCAATGGAAAGGAATGCCGCAACGCGCCATGCGCTGCCCGGCCCGAAGAACGGCTCGAACGTCAACCCGAACAGGATGATTCCGATCGTCGCCGCGATGAGCATCGTTCGCCGCCCGACCCTGTCGGCGACCACTGCCGACAGCGGAATCGTCAGCGCGAAGAACAGCACACCGACGATCTGCAGCAGCAGGAATGACTGCCGCGAATAACCGAGCGCTGTCGTTCCCCAGCTCAGCGTGAACACGGTCATCAGATAGAAGATGACGAACGTCGCGGCTGCGGCGAACGTGCCCAGCACCAGTTCCCGCGGATGTTGCTGCAGCAGCGTCAGCATCGGCAGGCGTACTCGTTCATTGCGATCGATGGCAGCCTGGAACGCCGGCGTCTCAGTGAGACGCAAACGAACATACAGCCCGACGAAGACGAGTACCGCACTCGCGAGGAAAGGCACGCGCCAGCCCCAGGCGAAGAATTCTGCGTCACTGAGAAAATGCGTGAGCAACAGAAACACACTTGTCGAGCAGATGAAACCGATCGGTGCACCGAGCTGCGGGAACATGCCGTACCAGGCGCGCTTCCCCGGCGGCGCATTCTCGGTCGCGAGCAGCACAGCTCCGCCCCACTCTCCACCCAGACCCAATCCCTGTCCGAGACGACACAGCGACAACAACAGCGGCGCTGCGATCCCGATGGATTCGTACGTCGGCAGCATGCCGATGAAGACCGTCGAGAGCCCCATCGTCAGCAACGCCGCGACCAGTGTCGCCTTCCGCCCGACGCGATCACCGAAGTGCCCGAACAACGCCGAACCGATCGGACGCGCAAAGAACGCGAGTGCGAACGTCCCGAACGATTGCAGCGTCGCCGACGCGGGATCGCTGTTGGGAAAGAACAGGTGCGGAAAGACGAGCACCGCCGCCGTCGCGTAGATATAGAAATCGAAGTACTCGATCGTCGTGCCGATCAGGCTGGCGAACAGGATCTGCCGCGGCGAGTTGCTCATTGTTGTTGTCCCTTCAGCCGAAGCCGGCAAAGACTCTCTTCATTCGATTCACGCGCGATACGTAGCCGCGCACATCGTGATCGCCGCAGCGCTGACCCGGCGTGATGCGCAATCCACGCGCTGCATGCCTGGCCCCTGCGCCAGCACCGCACAAGTGAATCACAGCTGCCAGATCCTGCTTCTGCGCCACCGTCGCGTTGCGAATACCCGCCTTCCGCAAAGCCATCGCGACGCGCGTATCGAGATAAGCCGATGTCAACTCGACAGCGTGGCTCGGAACGACGCGCATGTAGAGCCAGTTGAACCAGCAGGACTTCCAGTCATTCCAGGGACCGTCCTCGACGACCCGATGGTCATGAATGCAGTACTGGCGCGATTCCTCGAACGTTCCGTCGGTGATCTGGTACATCCCGACCGCGCTCGACGCGGGCCGGTAGACCTCGAACGGCTTGTGCGTCCACGACCAGCGCCAGTAAGTGCGGACGATCGGGTTGCCCGAGCCTTCGACCTGCGCCAGGGAGGCAAGAAACTCCGCCGAGATCGTCGCCGTCGAATGACGCTTGAAGATCGTCGAATACGAATCCCAGGTTTCTCCAGGCGACTTGTACAACGTGCCGCTGACGGGGAAGAAGAGCTCTGACGGCTTCCGGATGACCTGATACAACACGTTCGTCACGAGCCAGACGATGCCGATGGCGACGACGGCCGTTACGAGCTGCACTTCGAAAGGAGCGCCGCGCCACAGGTTGAGCCACTTCTTGTCCCAACGCCGTCCGCGCTTGCGGGAACGGGTCGAACGTTTTGCGGCAGGTCGTCGTGGCATGGAGGAATGTTACGGCCCGACGTTAGAATCGGCTATGGCTTCGCGAATACTGCTGGCGATCGTCCTGAGCTTCGCGCGAATGGCTGTCGCGGCTGAATCCGCGCCGGAACACCCCTCGGCGCAGTTCGGCCAGTTGCTGTTCAAGGATGATTTTCGCGAAGGTCTGGGACAGTGGCATGTCGAGCTCGAGAAGCCCGGCGTCGTTGCGGCGAACATCGGCATGCTGAACGTCGACGTACCCGCGGGCGCGACGTTGTGGTTCAAGCCTGCGTTGCGCGGCCCGGTGGCGATCGTCTTCGAGGCCATGGCCGTGTCGGCCGGCGGCCGCAACGATCGCGTCAGCGATCTCAACTGCTTCTGGATGGCGCGCAATCGCGACGGCGTCTCACCCGTGTACGCCCGCAAGCGCAGCGGCAAGTTCGACGACTACAACAATCTGCTGACCTACTATGTCGGCCTCGGCGGCAACAGCAACACGACGACGCGCTTTCGCCGCTACATCGGCGATCCGGTGACTCGCCCGCTGCTGCCCGAGCACGACCTCTCGTCGCCCGAGACACTGCTCAAGGCGAATCGCTGGCAGACGATCACGGTCATCGCGCGCGGGACGCAGATCGAGTACTGGCGCAACAACGAACGGCTGATTCAGTTCACCGACGATGAACCCTATCGCGAAGGCTGGTTCGCGCTGCGCACGACACAGAGTCATCTGCGGCTGGAGAAGTTCAGGGTGTATGCGTTGAAGTAGGGATACAAACCTACCGCATCAACCACTCATGCGGATGTGAGCCAGTGTCTGGCGCCCGTCCCCTTGGCCAGCAGTCAACGCGAATCGGCAGGCAGCGGAGCAAACGTAAACAATACGGCTGGCTCGTGATCCGTCATCATGATGACGGCTTCCGAATGGCCACACATTTCACAGCTGAGCGATTGCAGCACCCCAAGCTGTTCCGGTGTCAGGGCGGAGCCGTCGTAGTGAGTTACGTGGCCGCAGCCGGCGCAAGTTCGGTGAATGACTTGCGCAATATGAGCAGCCTTCTGGCTCATGGCTTTTCTCCCACGGGGCAAGTGGCCAGAAGCTAGAGCGGCCGCCTCGCGCAGGCAAGTCCGTAATTCTCCGATCTGGCCTGCCGGCCTGAGGGGGCCCGGCTATTCGTAGAGCTTCTTCTCGACATCCGTGAAGCACTTGCGCCCGCGCAGAGGATCCATGCGCGGGTCGAGCCTCATCCAGTTCACGAGAAACGACCCGTCGGTCAGCGCGCGTGCCAACGACTCACACCCCGAATCCAGTTCCCCAAGTGTCGCCCAGATGGTCGCCAGTTCGTACGACTCGCCGAAGCCGCGACTCTGCAGCGTCTCGAGCCGCGCGATTTCGCGCAGCGCATCTTCGCGCCGGCCCGTCTTCGCGTAGAGCACGCCGAGATCGCCCTGCCACGCACCAATATCCTTGCGTGCCTGTAGCTGCGCAAGTGCCTCGTCAAAGCGACCTGTAGCCGTGAACGCTCGCGCGAGCACGCTGCGACCCGTGTCAAACCCCGGATTGGCCTCGATAATCGGCGCAAGTAGTGCGATCACCTCATCGTAGCGGCGCGCGTTGAACAGGATCAGCGCGTAATTGGATGACAGCAGCAAGGTCATCGGTTCCATGCCCCGGGCACGACGCATGTCCGCGAGCCCCTCCTCGACCCGCCCTTGCTGGGCATGCCACATCGCGGAGTAGTGCCAGAGGCTGGCGGTGCTGAGGCCGAGCTGGCGTGCCTGCTCCAGATCCTTTGTCGCCGCGGCGAAGTCCTTGTCGAAGTCCATATGGATGTGAAGCAAGGTCACATGCGCATCTGCAACCTCGGGATCGAGCGTGAGCGCACGCTCAGCGGCGGCGCGGGCCTTTGGCAGCCCCTCCATCGGCGTCATCAGCTGGCGCACGACTGCGCCCGAGAGCGTGCGACTGTAGCCCGCCCACGCCTCAGCGTATTCGGGATCTTCCTTGATCGCCTCTTCGAGCTTGGCAAGTGCGAGCGCGGTCGCGTCGACGTCGCGCCGCGAGCGTTGATGCATGCCCTCGACGTATAGCTCCTCCGCGCGGGCGCTCGGCACGTGGCGGGCTCCGTCAGAGCTTCGCCAGAAAAACCAGAGAAAACATGCAGTCAACGCAACCAACGCGAACGCCGCGAGAATCCACATGCGGCGCCCGGACCGAGCCTGCGTCGACTCGATCGCGACTGGCGGCGCGGCCGCGCCCAGCTTGCCGATGAACCGATAGCCGACGCGCGGCAAAGTCTCGACGTACCGCGATTCTTCGCCGACGTCACCGAGCGCGACGCGCAACTTGCGCACTGCGACATTGAGACCGTTGTCGAAGTCGACGACTCCGTTCGGCCACAGCGCTTTGACGAGTTGTTCGCGCGTGACGACCTCGCCCGCCCGGTCGGTGAGCTCGATCAGAACGCGCAGGGGCTGCTGCGGCAGCCGATTCATGTGGCCGTCGCGCGAGATCTCGCCCGAGACGCGATCCACCGTCCAGCCGTCGAATTGCAGAGCTCCCCGTTCCATTGGCCGAATAATAAAGAAGTAAGGCCAATCCAAGCGCCCGCTAATGGCTTAACGGGTGTTCCGAAGGCCAATTTGGACGTCCGTCCCAAGAGGAGTTGCTCCATGGCAGCCGTCCGCCGTCCCCGGTTCCACCTATTGATCGTGCTGGCACTCGTAGCATTCGTCGTCGTGGGCTTTGCACCCAGCTACTACCTCCGCATCCTGACCGCCCCGCCGCCGCTGACGACGTTGCTGCATGTACACGCCGTCGTGTTCACCCTCTGGATGGCACTCTTTCTCGGACAGGTGGGTCTGGTCGCCGCCCATCGCGTTGACCTGCACCGCAAGCTGGGAATCGCGAGTGCGGTGTTTGCCGGCATCGTCGTGACCGTCGGCGTGCTGTCGGTCTTCAAGACGGCCATCTCGAACCACGTCAGTCCATCAGGACTGGCGCCGCCGCAGTTCTCCATCATCGGGTTCACCTCGATCGGGCTGTTCGCGGTGTTCATCGCGCTCGGTATCGCCTACCGCCGTCGGCCGGCGCTCCATCGGCGATTCATGATCCTGGGCTTCATCGCGTCGATCAGCCCGG
This sequence comes from Povalibacter uvarum, assembly GCF_014202975.1. Taxonomy (GTDB): domain Bacteria; phylum Pseudomonadota; class Gammaproteobacteria; order Steroidobacterales; family Steroidobacteraceae; genus Steroidobacter; species Steroidobacter uvarum. The sequence continues at coordinate 264,392 of NZ_JACHHZ010000003.1, read as the reverse complement.
CGACTGCGCGCATCCTGCGGATGGTCGACCTGCAGCCGCATCGGGACCTTCTGATCCCGCTATGCGCAGGGCTGTTCGTCGCCGCCTGCCTCGTGCACGACTGGCGCAGGCACCGGGTGGTACATCCTGTCTACGTGGTCGGCGGCATCGCGATCATCGCGTCGTGGCCGGTGCGACTCATGATCGGACGCAGCGATTGGTATTTTCCGATCGGAGAACAGGTCGCGCGGCTGGCGCGCACGATGTTCGGGTCATAGGATGACAGAGCAAGCGCTATTCGAGCCCCTCCCCCGCGAACGCAAGACACTCGATCGCCGCGAGCCCCCACTGCGCCGTCGAATTCGTCGACACCCATGCCGCTTCATCGACCGGATTGAGCACCGCAGGCCCTACGATGCGAGTCGACTCAAACTCGCGTGTAGCCGGATAGCCAGCCGATCCGCCGAGAAACTCCCGCCACGCACGTTGGGCCAACGCAGGATCATTCCTGCGATGCGCAGCGAACGCCGTCAGTCGTGAATGGCCCTGCACCAGATTCGGCGGATCGCCGCCTCCGCCGAGAGCCCTCTGCTTCTCTGCCGCAGGCGCATTGAACAACTCGCAGTACTGAACCCACGCTCGCTCGAACTCGGGCACATCGAGTAGCTGCACGAGCTCTGCGCACACTTCCGGCAAACCGAATGCCGCACTCAGATGCGAGATGCTCACGTTCGATTCCTTGCTGATGTCGAACGCGCCAGTGTTGAGATTCAGGCGCTGGGCGCCCGTGAAGAATCCCTTCGGCTGACCGCCGATCGTGCGCATGCTGGCGAGAAGCCTGTTGCTCATCTTCGCGTCGCCGGTGCGCTCCCATTCGGTGAGCCATGCACCCGCGATCGAGCCCCAGTCCGTCCCGAAACCCAGCCACGCATGATCTGCATCAGGCGGCGGCCGCTTGCTCGCACGCTCGCCTGGCAACTTGCGACCGGGCTGAATCGCTCGCAATGCCTGCGCGGCCTCGATCTGCTCGCGCATGAGATCGCCGACGCGCTCGTCGGCCGTGAGGTAGTAGTAGTACCGGCGATTCAGCACCGTGCTGATGCGCAACTGCTTCGCACTGCAGCCCCAATGCATGACGTTGTGACGCGAACCGAGTGGCGCGAAGCGGCCGAGATGATGCACGTCGACTTCGCCCGTATGGCGCGTCATCGCTTCGGCAAATCGGAAAACATCCGCGCGACCTGTCCGCATGAAGTAGAGCCACAACCAGATGTCCGTCGACAGCTCGGAGTTGTCCCACGCGTAGCCGCCGATGTCGTAGCGCCATACGTGACGATCGGCATCGTACGTGTGCATCACATCGCCGTAGTTCCAGAAGCCGTACCAGCCGTGCTGATCCTGCTGCTTCGCGTAGAAGTCGAACTGCCAGTCGAGTCGTTCCTCGATCACCGCTCGTTTCGGCGTCGAGCGATCCGGCAGCGAGAACGTTCCGCCGAACGCATCCGATTCGAACAGCGTCTGAGGACTCGCGACGAATGCGGCCGGCTGGCGAAGCGCTGCCGCCAACTCGACGAATCGCCTGCGCTCAGGCGTTGCCGCGAGCGCCCACAACATGACTTCGCTGGTTCGCGCAACGCCCTGCGCAGTTCCGAACCCGGGCTCGTAGTCTTCGTACGTGATCTCCAGCGCTTCGAGCTGCTTCTCGTATGTGTCCTGCCCAAGCCCGTCGTGATAGAAGCGCAAATCCATCGCGCCCGCCTGCGGCGCCCACATCCACATCGTGACCTGCGCTGCGTCGCTCACGGCGTTACGAATATCGAGCTGTGCAGGATGACTCTGCCAGAAATTGCGCAGGCCGAAGGCAACGCCGCCGCTCGGACCGCCGACGTAGCCAAGTCCAGATGAGCGCCGACCCCGATCGCTGTCGAGCCACGCATGACCTTCCGCCGTGCGCTTGCGAATCGAGAAGGAATCCGCGCTCGCCTGCAACAGCGTCCAGTCACCAAAACAGGGAATCAGATCGAGACGCTGCGCCACGTAGGGCGGAAATGCTTCGACGGCTGGCGTCGCGGTCCCTGCAATCTGCGCCGCGCGCACGGCAGCGCCGGGATCGCGTCGTAGACCTGTGAGTCCGCGCACTGCCTCACCGAATACGCCGTCGCCTTCGCCGGCAAATCGAACGTGACGATCGTGCAGCACGTCGCTCATCGGCACCGCGAAACGCAGACCGACGCCGCTGATGAAGTCCTTCGCCTCATCGCCATCGAAAATGAACGTATGAATGACCCGCACCGCGTCGCTGCCCGCATAGAAGTAGAGCCGGACAACAAACGGCAGCCAGCGCCGACCATTCGCGCTCGCGTGCTTGCCTTCGATCTTCACGACAGCGCGAATCGGGCCGCGCTGTTCGACCGTCACGCGCTCGATCTCACTATCGAAGGATTCGCGCGCGATGGCGCCGAGCGCATCAGTCTCTGGACGATCCTGTCGCAGCACCACGAGCTGCGCATCGCGAAGAACATTGCGATCGCCACGCGCTATCGTTTCGATGAACACCTTCCCCGTGCGCCGCAATCGACAACGCAGCACCCCGGTATCGATCTCGATCGAAGCATCCGTCTCACGAACACTCAGCGAACTGGAATCCGGGCTCTTCGCGGCCTGCGGTACAACTTCGAAAGGCCCCGCGCCGAGCGACGCTGTTGCCGAAGTCGCGTGCGCAGTCCACTTGAGTGAACCATCAGGCCAGTACGCGATAGGCCAGGTCTGAACGGCGACTCGCGAGCCTGAGGCGTCGCGTACTGAGAAGCGGGTTGAAGCGCGATGTTTGCCGCGCGGCCACGGCATGCCCCAGGTCTGGCCGGTCGCGACTTTTGGCGCGTCGCCGTCCAGCCAGTTGAACCAGGCGCCGGGGCCGGGATTGGCGGGGGTCAGAGATGAGGATGAATTCCCGCTTTCGCGGGAATGACTGGTGGCGGCGGTGGCGGCCAAGGCGCTGACCGCCATGAACTGACGGCGCGAAAGCTTTTTTTGCATGTATCCCCCAGGCTGGTGCCCGAGATTTAGCATGCTTCAACGATCATTATCAATCACTATCGATCATTATCGATCACACCCCGTCCCGCGCTTGTTGCTATAGTCAGCCCGTAGACAACACAACGGCTCGGGGGATTTCGATCATGGATATGCTGACGATTCTCATCGTCCTCGCGATCGGTGCCACGGTCGCAACGATGTTCATGGGACTGCTGGCGATGTCGGGAGGCGGCTCTGCTGATCGCGAGTTCAGCACGCCGTTGATGTGGACGCGCGTGGGCTTCCAGGCCCTGACGCTCGCCCTGCTCGTGATCGCTGTGATGATGCGCTGAAGAAGCGCGAGGTCATCCCCGCGAAAGCGGGGATGACGACGATAGCCGATCAGTTGCTCGCGCAGCCTGCGGCGCCCGAACAAATCGCTCCTCTCTGTCCCATCTCGCCGCGCATGCTGGCGCCCTGCACTGCCATGTCTTCCAGTTCAGCCTGGGTGCGGCATTCGTCCTTCGGGAATCGCGAGCCGAGCACCACGACCTTGGTGCAGTAAAGAATCCGACCGTCTTCGACCTTGCGCTTGTAACCAGCGGGTGGCTTGAACTCTTCGAAGTCATCGCTGACTGCAGCAGTCGCGGCGGCGGGCGTAGCTGCCGGCGCGGCAGTAGCAGCCGGAGCAGCGGATTCGGCGAGAACGGCAGCAGGCGCCGCTGCATCTTTGGGCGACTGCGAAGAACACGCGGCGAGGGTCGCCAGCGCAAATAGACAAAGGACTCGCATCAGAAGACTCCCTGGACTGGTAACGGGGTTCGAGCCTGAAAATGCTGAGGTTTTGCACGTGGCCCGGTGCAGCAATTTAGCCCGAAACCTCCCATGTTGGGTATAACAATGGAGGTCATGAGGGAATCCCTGAACGCATGGGGAAAAACCCGAGCCGCGGGCGTCGGTCATCTCTTGGCTTGCCACGGCCCGGCTATTTATCATATTTATACGAAACACGACTCCGGACGGACAAACCAAGAGATCTCATGGGGGCACCCGCTTTCATCGCCGGCGATTGGGGCACGACGAACCTGCGTCTCGTGCTTGCCGACGCCGATGGCACCGCGCTGGCAACGACCAATGGGCCAGGCGCCGCGCAATCGCAGTCGCGATTCGAAGCTGTGTTCGATGAGCTGACGGCCCCGTGGATCCGCGAACACGGATCGCTCCCTGCGATTCTCTGCGGCATGGTCGGGTCGACCATCGGCTGGATCAACGTTCCTTACGTGCCCTGCCCCGCGCCACCGGATCGAATCGCCGGCTCGATGACTCGCGTAAACACGCGCAACATCTTCATCGCACCCGGACTCTCGTGCCGCAATCGCTTCGATGCGCCCGATGTCATGCGCGGCGAAGAGACCCAGATTCTCGGCGCGCTGCGACTGGCTCCAGAGTTGCAGAAAGGCCATCACCTGCTCTGCCTGCCAGGCACTCATACCAAGTGGGTCGTGCTCGAGGACGGCGTGGTGAAAGAGTTCCTCACCTCCGTGACCGGCGAGCTCTTCGCCGTCATCAACGATCACAGCGTCCTCGTCCGCTCCGACACACCGGCGGGCGATATAAGCGAAACGTTCGGAACAGCGATCGCCCACGTGCAGCGCTTCCCCGACGCCGCACTCTCGCAACTGCTGTTCGAATGCCGCAGCCGCCAGGTCCTCGGCGAACTGACTCGCGAGCAGGCGCCGGCCTTCCTCTCGGGATTGATCATCGGCCAGGACATCCTCGCCGCACGCCGCACGTTTGCGGACGTGGGCGGCATCACCGTCCTCGCAAGCGCGCAACTGACGGCACTTTATCGTCGTGCCTGCGCCGTGCTGAACGTCTCAATGAATGCGGTCGACGGATCGAAAGCATCGCTGGCGGGGCTCACCCTGCTTCACTCACTGCGAACGGGACGGGTCAATGTCGCTTGAATCGCTGCTCGAGAAAGTCCCACTGGTTGCGATCCTGCGTGGATTGCAGCCTGAACGCGCCATCGAAGTCGGGAACGCCCTCTTCGATGCCGGTATCCGGGCGATCGAAGTCCCCTTCAACTCACCGCAGCCGCTCGAGAGCATCCGGCTGCTGAGCGACAAGTTCCGCGACACCTGCCTTTGCGGCTCCGGAACCGTGCTCACGATTGAACAGGTTCAACAGACGCATGACGCCGGCGGCCGGCTGATCGTCTCCCCCAACAGCGACCCGGACGTCATCCGCGCGGCTGTGAAGCTCGGCATGGTCGACTTCCCCGGCATTGCCACCGCAACGGAGGCCTTCAGCGCGATCAAGGCCGGCGCCCGCCACCTGAAGCTCTTTCCGGGGGCAACTTATGGCGCTCGCCATCTCAAGGCATTGAACGACGTGCTGCCGAAGCACGTTCGCGTTTATCCTGTCGGCGGGGTTGGCGCCGACGACATCGCAGAGTGGCTCCAGGCCGGGGCAGCAGGGTTCGGATTCGGGTCCGAGCTGTTCCGTCCGACGTATTCGACGCAAGAGATCTCGCAGCGCGCCCGGCGTGTCGTAGAACGATACAACGCCGCCGCCGGCCGCAACGCATAACTCCATAACTTGAGGGGACGTTCGTGACGCTGACGACGCTAGACATCGCCATCGTGGCCATTTACGCGGTGGGCATTTTCATCCTGGCCCAGTGGGTCTCGCGCGAGAAAGGCTCGCACGAGAAGAACGCGCAGGATTACTTCCTCGCCAGCCGCTCGCTGCCCTGGTGGGCCATCGGCACCTCGCTGATCGCCGCAAACATCTCCGCCGAACAGATCATCGGCATGTCGGGCTCCGGCTACGTCATCGGCCTCGGCATCGCTTCCTATGAATGGATGGCGGCGCTCACGCTGATCATCGTCGGCAAGTACTTCCTCCCGATCTTCCTGAAGAACGGCATCTACACGATGCCCGAGTTCCTCGAGAAACGTTACAGCCCGGCCGTACGCAACGTGATGGCGGTGTTCTGGCTCGGCGTCTACGTCTTCGTGAACCTCACCTCGATCCTCTGGCTCGGCGCAACGGCCGTGCACACAGTGACGGGCATCGACGTTCAGACCGCCCTCATCGCCATCGGCATCTTCGCCGGCGCATACGCGCTGTACGGCGGATTGAAGGCCGTCGCACTCACCGACGTGATCCAGGTGTCGCTGCTGGTGCTGGGTGGATTGCTGATCAGCTACATCGCGCTCGACCGCATCTCCGAAGGCCAGGGTGTCGTGGCCGGCTTCAACACGCTGTTCACGACCTTCCCCGAGAAGTTCGACATGATCCTGTCGCAGGACAACCCGAACTACAAAGACCTGCCAGGCCTGTCGGTGCTGCTCGGCGGCCTGTGGGTCATGAACGTCTCTTACTGGGGCTTCAACCAGTACATCATCCAGCGCGCACTCGCGGCGAAGAGCGTGCAGGAAGCGCAGAAGGGCATCGTGCTTGCCGCGTTCCTGAAGCTGCTCATGCCGGTGATCATCGTGCTCCCCGGCATCGCGGCCCTCGTGCTCGCGCCGGATCTCGCCCGTCCCGATGAAGCGTATCCGCACCTGATGGCCCTGCTGCCCACCGGCATCCTCGGCCTCGTGTTCGCGGCACTCGTCGCCGCCGTCATCGCCTCGCTCGGTTCGAAGATCAACTCGATCGCCACGATCTTCACGATGGACCTGTATCGCTCCATGAAGCCGCAGACCTCCGAGCGCGACCTGGTCAAGATCGGCCGCATCGCCGCCAGCGTCGGCCTCATCGTCGCGATCCTGAGCGCGAGGCCGCTGCTCGGCAGCTTCGACCAGGCCTTCCAGTACATCCAGGAGTTCACCGGCTTCTTCACGCCAGGCATCTGCGTGATCTTCCTGCTCGGCATGTTCTGGGAACGCACCACCGCCGCTGCCGCACTCGTCGCGGCCGTCGCCTCGGCCGTGCTGTCGCTGGTCTTCAAACTCGCGATGCCGCTGATGCCGTTCATGAACCGCGTCGGCTACGTGTTCCTGATCTGCTTCGCCCTCGCCATCGTCATCTCGCTCGCCTCCCCGCGCCGCACGGCCGAGCTGCGCGTCGAGCTGAAGGGCATCGACTACTCCACGACAACAGGCTTCAATATCGCGGCCGTCCTCGTGATCGTGATCCTGACCTTCCTGTACTGGAGATTCTGGTAATGACGAAAACCCGCCAGGGCCACAATGTCACGACGGGCATCGTGAACAGCCTTGGCGTCGCCATCGTCACGGGCAAGTACAGCACCCGCAATCCCTTCCCCATCGAAGCCGAACTGTGCAAGCAGTTCGGCTCGAGCCGCAGCATCGTGCGCGAAGCGGTGAAGATGCTCACGGCGAAGGGCCTGATCTCCTCCCGCCCGCGCCACGGCACCTCGATCCTGCCCGAAGCGCAGTGGAACCTCCTCGATCCCGACGTGCTGCGCTGGCTGCTCGAACGCAAGTTCTCGCTCGAGCTCCTGGCCCAGTTCAGCGAAGTCCGCCTCGCCATCGAACCGACAGCCTCACGACTCGCCGCAATGCGCGCCACGCCGGAAACCGTCGCCCCCATCAGGCACGCGATCGAGCGCATGGAAGCCTCGACCCGCGGTGAAGAGGATTCACTCGAAGCCGACATCGCCTTTCACGTCGCGATCCTCGATGCGACCGGCAACCGCTTCTACAGGCGCCTCGAGGGCATCGTCGATGCCGCCTTGCGTACCTCGATCCAGATGACCAACCGTGCCAAGGGCGTCCCACAGGCCGACGTCGACGCGCATCGCGCGGTGTTCGAAGCCATTGAACAGGGGAACGCATCGCTTGCCGGGAAGCGGATGCAGGAGCTGATTCAGGAAGTGATTGATCTGGTGGCGGCGGAGCAGGCGGAGAAGACGGCGGTAGCTGCTAAGGCACGCTAGAGAGAAGAATAAGGCTGAACTGCCTTCCGAGCCTTCCTGCCGCTCTTCGTACCAGTCGTAGGCAGCGGCGATATCGGCTTCCGCATCCTTGCGGAGGATGAGATGCAAATCAGCTCCTCTTCGACGTCCCCCCGCCTTCAGTAGCGGTTGAATTAGAGTCCGGCGTTACTGTAACCGTCTTCGTTGCCAATTGCTTCGCGTAGGCAGCCGGCGTCAGCCCGCCGAGCGCCTTCTTCGGTCGTTCCTCGTTGTACTCACGTCGCCAGGTCTCGATCACAACCTGAGCGTGCGCGAGAGAAGTGAACCAGTGTTCGTTGAGGCACTCGTCGCGGAATCGGCCATTGAACGATTCGACATACGCGTTCTGATTCGGCTTGCCTGGTTCGATGAGTCGTAGCGCGATGCCTCGCTCGTGCGCCCAGGTCAGCATCGCCTTGCCACAGAACTCCTTGCCATTGTCTGTGCGGATGATCCTCGGCAGACCACGATCGGCACCGATCCGTTCGAGAATGCGCACGACCTGCTGACCGCTGATGCTGTGGGCCGGCACAATCGCCACCGCTTCGTGCGTCGCATCGTCCACGATCACCAGGTTCTTGATGGCACGTCCACCCGCGACGCGATCGAACACGAAATCCATCGACCACACTTCGTTGGCCGCCTCGGGTCGGATCAGCGGCTGGCGATCGGCCACCGGCACCTTCTTGCGTCGCCGGCGCTTGATCTGCAGCTTCTCCAGCGCGTAGAGCCGATCCACCCGCTTGTGGTTCACGGTGTCATCCAGCGCACCAGCTCCCGTCGGGCCGGTGCGCTCACCACTTTTTTCGGAGCGCTTCACGCGCACCTCGTTCTCCAGCATCGCCTCGGCCAGCAGCTTCTTCAGCTTCGCGTTCTCCGCCTCCAGCGCCTTCAGCCGCTTCGCGTCCGACACATCCATCCCGCCGAACTTGCTGCGCCACAGGTAGTAGCTGGCTTCCGAAAATCCGTGCTTGCGGCACAGATCCTTCACCGGCACGCCGGCATCGGCCTCGCGCAGAAAGCCGATGATCTGCTCCTCGGTGTATCGCTTCTTCTTCACGTCCAACCTCCTCACATGGGGTCGGACTCTAAATCACCGTGCTACTGAAAAGTGGGGGGACGTCGTCTTCAGAATCCGTTCTTTGACGCCTCGACGAGCTTCAGTCGCCCGGCGACGGGAAGTTCGAGGACGTCGGACAGGCGAACGGGCTTCATGTAATTCGCTGTATCACCGCTGCCGACGCGGTTCAGCAAGCTTCGCCTCGCCCATCCCTCAACCGCTCCCGCCTCCCCCTCTCCATCAACACCTGCACGCCCAGCCCATAGTCCATCGACTCGCCCTGCCACTTCGTCACCGCAGTACTCGCGTTGATACGAATGTGGCTGCGCTCGTTATGAGCCGGCAGCTGTCTCCAATCCCCTAACGGCTGCGAGTAACCCGGCGCGACGCTGTCGAGCGACTCGCCATCGGGTTTGAAAAATCGCAGGGCACCGTCGTCGAGAATCTGCACAAGCACGCCGCCTTCGTGGACCTGCCGGTGATGGAAGTGACAGAGACTGACCAGGTTGCTCAGCTTCGTCGCGCCGCCGTTGGCCCAATGTTCGATGTGATGGCCATCCAGATACTTACCGTTGCAGCAGCCGGGGAACCGGCAGCCCTGATCGCGTGCATTCAGGGCGCGCCGCAAGGCGGGCGGAATGGATCGTGTCTTCCTGCCGACATCGAGCACGGATCCGCGCTCGTCTTCAAGGATGTGCACGAGGCTGCAATCGCAGGCCAGGCGACGACACGTTTCAGCGGAAACGCCGGCCCCGTCTTCGATCTCACATCGGCCAGCTTGCCTGTCGCGCAACGTTTCCGCAGAAACGTGCACGACGATCTGATGCTTGTCGCCGCCGGTCAGGGCCGCCGGTCCGTTGGCGATGAAGCTTTCCGCAACCAACGCAAGCGCATCGGCACGGCGAACACTCGGTGAGAGCCTGAAAGCCGGCGTGACTGCGCAGCGTTCCGTTTCTGCGGAAACGTCCACGGGCTCAGCAGCAGGATCATCTGCTTCGATCGGGATTTCGCCGAGCGCGGCTTCCAGCGCTTTCAGCACCAGAGCACCCGCCTCAGCCGGCAGACGTGCCTTCAAGACCAGCGAGCCATCGTCATCCCACTGATAGGTGCAGGATCGGTTGACCTGTTGCGCAACCTCACGCGACAGTTCCTCCGCCTCGGTGGCGCGACGGAAATGCCGCACCAGTTTCTCGACATGACCTGCCGTGCCGTGCATGGCGATCTGCAGCAGGTATTCCTCTGTGTTCCGGTCTGCGACGCGAGTGAGCGCGCGGACCTTCGAGTAACTGAGCTGACCTTTCTGCATGGCCTCCGAAATCTTCGGCAACTCCTGCAACGCATGCGCCACACGAACCTTCTCGCGCGCCGCGCCGAGATCGACGCCGCACTTCCAGTTCAACCAATGCGCACACGACTGCGTCGCCCAGTCCGACCATCCTTCGCGGCGATCGAACTCGGCGATGAGCATGAGCCAGCGATGATTCGCGGCGTTCAGGTGGCCGGTGAGTTCGGTGATTTCGGCGGCGAGGTCGGTGAGCGGGCGTTCGGTGGGAACAAGGGAAACGGCGGCGTCCATGAGCGGTTGTCCCGATACTGTTGATATAAACAGTATACGTGCGTGCTGGATCTGGGTGCGGAGAGAAATGGGGGTGGTTGCAGTGTTTCTCGAAGTCGCGGCTGTCAGGAACGCGATCGAGTGCATGGAAGCCTTGGCTCCGGACAAAGACTGCGGTCTCGAAGCCGACATCGCCTTCTACGTCGCGATCGCCGCTGCGGCGGGCAATCGGTTCCGCAAGTGGCTCGAAGGCATCGTCGACGTGGCATTCCGTACCTCGATCCAGATGACCTGGCGGCGGCGGAGTAGGCCCATCGTCAGAGCGAAAGAACGGCCCGACTTGCGCCGGGCCGATCCCCGTTCCGTCCATGGAACTCCCTCCCCAAACCCATCCTTGGGAGCCATTTCATGAGCGATCTCTCGCCATGCACTGGCCTTGGGAACGCGGGCCCAGCCAGCGAGTGCCGACTTTTCGCGCTCCCGATACTAGATACGAAGTTTGGGAGTCGGGAGTCTCACGGTTGCGAAGAAGAAGCGACGATCGGGTGGTCTTTCATCGCCCGCTCCCATCGCGCAGCCGCTTCGGGCTTGTTCCAGCGTCTGTATAGACTCGCGACACGGGCAGCCGCCATGCCGATCTCCTGCCGCCGATGGGCCGGCATCAACTTTGAGGAATCAAGTAGACCCGCATACCCCGCCAATAAATGCTCCTCGGCAGTTGCGAAACGATTCAAATCCAGCAGGGCTTCACCTAGGTAACTCCGAGCAAGAGCCAGTCGCCATCCCGTCAGAGGGGTTTCTCGAATAGAAGCACTGAGCAACGCTTCTGCTTCGCTCGGTTTTCGCTGCAAAAGCAAAACGCCGGCAAGCTCTCGCGCGGAATCGAGCGTATCGCGATGGTTGATGCCCAGAACTCGTTTTGTCGTTGGACCAACGTCTGAGAGAATCGCCGCCGCTTCTGACAATCTGCCTTGAGCTTGGTATACGGCCGCGAGACTTCGTCGGAAGCCGAGTGTGTCCGGGTGCTCTGGCCCCAGAACCTCGGGACTAGTCTGCGTCGCTTGCAAGAGTAGCGATTCGGCTTCAGGTAGGCGCCCCAGTATCCGATAGTCGAATGCGAGGTTGTTCATCGAAAGCAGCGTGCTCGGATGCCGAGCACCGAGCGTGCGTCTCTCAACGGATATTGCCTCGCTCCGAAGCGCCACTGCTTCGTTGAAACGTCCCATGTCCTCGTATGAGGCAGCCAGGCTACCCATTGTGAGCAGCGTGTATGGATGCTCTGCACCCCTGACTTTCCTCGACGCGGCCAACACACGGAGTTGCAACAATGAAGCGGCCTCCGGATTCCCTTGCTCTGCGTAAGTATTGGCTAAGTTCTCCAGGGTCACGAGGGTCTCCGGATGGTCCACTCCGAGAACTCGCTCGTGTATTTCAAGCAGCTCTCGTTGAATCGCTTCTGCCTGAGGAAGCTTTCCCTGATATGAGTATGAAACCGCCAAATTGCTTTGAGCACTCATCGTGTCTGGATGCTGACGACCCAGCGAACTAACTGAGAATGCTACGACGCGCTCCAACAACGGTTGGGCCTCTTTGTAGTTACCCCGATAAAGCTGCGTCGCCGCAAGGGCGTGTAGAGCTTCCATCGTTTGCTGGTTATCCTCTCCTAGTCTGCGACGGTACGACGCATACGCCTCTCGATGCAGAACCTCGGCCTCTGCATATCTTGCAGTTAGACGGTAGATCCGACCCAGTCGCACCATAGTCTGGAGCGCATCGGGATGGTCTGGTCCGACGATTCGCCGCTGCGCTTCAAGCACGCTCAAGCCCAGTGCAGCAGCGCTTGTATACTTCGACTGCTGGCCGAGCACATCCAGCAACAAACTCTTCGTCTCAAGCAATGAAGCATCGTCAGGGCCAAACAGTTGCTCACGGAGTGCAACCGATCGCTCCAAATGCCTAGCAGCCTGCCCTGCATCGCCCAAGGCTTCGTAGGCCTGCCCGAGTGTCTTGCGAACTAACGCTTCCACAAGCGGTTGATCGACGAATCGCGTGTCCACCTTTGCGGCTGCGCGGTCCAGTACAGTTCTCATCTTGATGTCTCTGTCCGGCTCAAACTCTGGCGAAGCCGGCGAGAGAAGATCATCCCGTAGGAAGCCCACAACTTGCTGCGCAACTCCCTGTGCCTCAACCGCACGAATTGCGTGATAAGAAGCCAAGGCCGCACCTGCGAACACTGCACACATGCTGAATGAAGATGCCGCGACAGCGAGCTTATGGCGACGAACAAACTTTGAAACCACGTAGCCCATACTCGGCGGGCGAGCGAGTACGGGCGACTTGAGAATGAACCGGTCAATGTCTTGGACCAACTCGCTCGCCGACTGATAGCGCCGTGCGCGCTCCTTCTCGAGACAGCGCATCACGATCCAATCGAGATCGCCACGCAGACTGCGCACGATCCGGGCGACATCCGTCTGCCTCCACTGACAAACACGCTCTGACTCGTCGTAGCTCATGGCCAAGATGCGCTTCGATGGAGTCAGTGGCTCCTCAGTAAGCAATCTCTGTCGCATCACCTCAGAGCCGGCGCATTCCAATCTCTCCTCATCAAGAGGAGTGCATCCCACAAGGAGTTCGTGCAGCAAGACTCCCAAACTGTAGACGTCTGCGCGCGTGTCGACCTGGCTAATTCCGGCAATTAGCTGCTCCGGGCTCATATATGCCGGCGTCCCGACAACGTGCTCCGCGTTTGTGTGGAGAGTCTCCTCCAGCAATCGGCCGTGAACCGCCTTTGCGATTCCGAAGTCGATGACTTTCGCCACTGCCATACCGTCATGCAAAGTCACCAGCACGTTGGAAGGCTTGATGTCGCGATGAATGATTCCCTTGTGATGTGCATGCTGGATCGCGTGACAGACCTGCGAGAACACTGCCAGCCTCTCTGGCACTGACAGCCGACATTGATTGCAGTAATCCGTAATGCGAATGCCTCTAACTAACTCCATGACGAAGTACGGTCGCCCATCTCCCGTCGCACCGGCACCAAAAACTCTGGCGATGTTTGGGTGATCCATCAGACCCAGCGCCTGTTGTTCCGCTTCAAAGCGCCGCACCACCGCCTTCGTATCCATGCCCAACTTCACGACCTTGATCGCAACGTCCCTCTTGATGGGGACCAACTGTTGAGCGAGCAGCACAGAACCGCCGCCTCCTTCTCCCAAGAGGCGAACGACTTTGAAGCCGGGGATCTCATCGACGAACTGCTGGAACTGGGCCGACTCCGATGTTTCCCTTAGAAACAGGTCAACCTCGTCGACGGAGTTCAGCAGTCTTCGGACCGTAGTCGATAGCTCGCGATCTCCCGCGCAAACACGACCTAGATAGGAGTCACGTTCCGCCGGCGGCAGCATCTGTGCCGCGTCGAGAACCTGCTCGATGACAACCGATGACTTCTGCACTTCCAACTCCCTGGAGGTTCGCGAAGGGCTCTTATTCTTTATTCTTGCGGAGTTTCTGTGCTCTTCCGTAGATACCCGTGAAGCCAAGCGCGCGCGAAACGCCATCGTCTAAAGGCTGTCGCCCTCGGGATGCCTAGCGCTTGGGCCGCCTCGTTGACTTCAAAGCCACCAAAACACCGAAGCTTCGCAAGCAATGCCGCATCGGGGTACTCGACTCCTAGATCGGCAATGGCGTCGTTGATCGCGAGAACCGCATCGTCATTGTCCAGATTCACCGGAATGTCCATCTCATCGACGCTGATTCTTTGCTGGCCGCCGCCATGACGCGCGGAGTGTCGCTTGCGCGCTCGATCTATCAGGATATGACGCATCGCTTCAGCTGCTGCTGAGAGAAGGTGGGCGCGACTCTCCCAGTCAGATGCCTGGTTGGCAAAACGTATCCATGCCTCATGCACCAATGCGGTCGGTTGAAGCGTTGAACCTGCTGGGGGCATCCGTGCAATCTGAGCTGCTGCAATCCTGCGCAGTTCGCCGTAGGCCAACGAAAAAAGATCGGTACTCTCCTTGTCCGACATTTCTGCTTCTCCCTGACGTCCCCGAAAGGAACGTTTGTAACGCGGGTCGGCCGAAGTCTATCGGCTCCGGACAGACACGCAAACAGCAGACGGATTATGGTCAACGCACGCGATGTAGCGCGAAAAAAGAAAGGCCCGGATGAACCGGGCCTTTCGATACGCTTGGCTCAAGTACTCAGCGGCTAAATGGGGGTGTAGCCTCCGTTTCCATTCGCCTGCACGATTGGATTCATCGCGATCATCGCGTCAGCTGCACCACCCAAGCTCTGACCCGGGAATGCGCTAGCGAAGCTCGTTCTCTCACCGTGCAATGCCATGTAATTGAGGAGCACAGTCTGCACGAGAAGATTTACGTTGTTGGCTGCAGGGGAGCTGGCAGTGACGACATCCCCGTTAGCGTTGAAGTAGCCTAGCTGCTGACGACGTGTCGGCGGGATGCCTGCCTCATTCAACAACGTCGGCCTCCCCACCGGGCTATAAACCAGGAAGAACGCCGCAGCCACCTGCTGGTTATCCCCCGTCCACTCACCCTTGCCACGCCCATCCGCCGACATATCCAGCCGGCCGTTCGATGACAGCGACCCGTCGCTGAACACGTAGAGCATCAGCGGCTTGCCGCGGCGGGCGGCGAATTCCAGGGCGGCGCCCATGGCGCGGCCGGCGCGGAGGTCGCGGTTTTCGCCGGTGGCGCGTTCGCCGGTGTGGTAGTCGAAGCCGCCCATCGAGATGGTGCCGGCGCCGGCGTAGCCTTCGACGACGAGTTTCATGACGGCGGCGGTCTTTTCGAACTCACCGTCGGTGAAGCGGCCGTTGGCGAAGCTGGTGCCGAACACGCCGTTCGCGCCGGTGATTTCCGGGTCGGCGGCGGGGTTGAGTGCGGCGGGGCTCGAGAACTTGTCGATCGTGTCGGCTGTTTTCACGTAGCCGCAGCGCACGCGGGTCTTGATCTCGGTGTCTTCGGTCACCTGCGTGTTCACGAGCTGGAGCTTCGACTGGCTGACGCGAGCCATCGATTCCATCACCGCCACCGTGTCGGCGGGGCTCAGGAGGTTCGCGAGTTCGCCGGTGTCGACGAGGCCCGTGACGTCGCTCGTGCGGTCGATCTTGGTCGGACGCAGTGACGGATCCATCAGCATGGCCGGGGCCATCGAGTTGCCGCCCGACTCCGAGTTCTGCGAGCCGATCAGCGTGAGCAGTTCGCCCTTCACGCCCAGGCTGCCCGGGCCGGCCTTCGCCAGGCCGTACATCGGGTTGTGCGGGTTGTTGCCGGTGTCGTTCTCGGAACGGGCTGCGATCACGGCGCCGTTGATGTTGGCGCGAGTGGCCGGCGAGGTCTTCTCGAGAATGCCGCGCAGGAACGCGCTGTCCGAATGGAAAGCGAGGCCGAGTTCGGTGTTGACGAAGTTGGTCGTCGCATTGTTCGGCAGCATGGTCGGTGCGAGACCCTGCTTCACGTAACCCTGCGTGGACAGGAAGTCCATCTGACCTCCTTCCTTGCCGACCAGCACGTTGGAGCCGACGATGTTGGCGCCGCCCGCGAGGTCGAAGCAGATGAAGGGGATCTTGCCGCGGCCTGCCGTGATCTGGCAGATCTGCGTCGCGACGTTCTGCATGTCCGGCGAGAGTGCCGCCTGGGCACGCTGGCTCAGCACCGAGCCGAGCATCGTCGGCGCGAGCAGAGTTGCCGAACCGGTGAAGAATCCCTGCGCCAGGAAGTCGCGCCGGGTCACGGGACGCTTGTGCGATCCGTGCTTGAGCGGCTCATCCAGCTTCAGCGCGCGCTTCTTTTGAGACTTGATGATGAACATAGCTGCCTCAACGACCTTTCATTCCATTCGATTCGGTTAGCGGACCAGCATCGCGGCGTTGCCGACGGCGGCGCCGCAGACTGCCTTGGCGACGGTGGGTGTACGCGTCGATGCGTTGCTGCCGCACGAGCCACTCGTGCAGAGCTTCGTGACCAGGGCATCCAGCTCCGTCGCCGTATCGGCGTTCGGCTGCGTTGCCGCGTTGCCCACCACTCGGGTCACGAGCGGGTTGATGAGCAGCGAACGCTGGCCGCTGATGTCGGCACTCCAGTTCAGGCCCGGGAAGTACGCGCTGCGGGCCGAAGTGTTGTCGACGAGCGCGCTGCAGTACGTGATCGCGAGCTGCGCGATCGACGTCTGGTGCGAGGACAGGAACGCGTTGATGTCGACGACTGCCGGCAGCGACTGGCGGACGCTGTCGAAGGCTGCCTTCACGCTGGCGGTGTTCGGATCGACGCCGGTCATCGCCGCCATCGTGGCGTTGATGCCGTCGAACGTACGCACACCGATGTCCGACGGACGATCGCTGTTCACGAGCGTCGGGGGGACGGCTTCGGCAAAGTTCGAGCAGACGTTCTGTCGGCTGCCGAGCTGATCGAAGCAGAGGTAGAACTCGTCCTGCGCCGGGCCGCGTTCGAGACCGATGATCGTGCCGACTGCGGACAGCGTGTGGCCGGCGGCCGGATCGTAGCCCGCATCGGGCACAGTGGTGTCGAGCAGGCGGTAGGCCTGGCCCGCATGCGGTTCAGCCGCATTCACGCCGATGCGCATGCCCTTGACCACGAGGCCACCCGGGCGGGCGTTCGCGTCGAGGCTGATGAACTTCGGATTCGTGAAGAGGTAGCCGAAGCTGTCGTACTGCGCGGCTTCAAACAGGATGTACGAACGCGGGATGTTCGTGATGTGCTCGATGCCGAAGAGCAGGAAGTACTTCTCGCCGACGCCGGCTTCGAAGTTCTGCGTGATCTGCGCAGGCGTCAGGACGCGGTTGTGAACCGCGACGAGGCGGAGCACACCGGCCCACGGACGGTTGTTGCTGACTTCGTTGCCGAGCGCGAAGGCGAAGCTGTTGTCCCAGTCGCCGAGCGTACCGCCGCCGGCGCCGTCGTTGTCGCCCGTGAACACGCCGTTCACGTAGATCTTGCGGCCCGCGACCGGATCGAACGTCAGCACGACGTGCTGCAGGGCTGCCTGCAGGCGCTCGTCGGCGTCGTCCGTCGACAGCTGCGGGGTGCCGTTCGCACCGGTGGCCGTGCTGCGGGCGTAGAAGTCGTAGTTATAGAGCGTCTGGCCCATCGTGAAGTTACGGGACGTCGTGCTGCCCGAGTAAGTCACGATGCGCGCATCTTCCTGGGTCACGTTGCCCGGGATCACCCACGCTTCGATCGAGTACTCGCCCGTCGCGTTGATGAGCTGGTGGAACTTGCGGCTCGTCGTCGTGGAGGCCTGGGCCTTCGCCATCGGCGACTTGAAGACGACACCCCAGCCGCCGACCCAGTCGAAGTCGGTGCCGCGGGTACCGGCGAGCGTCAGGTCGGCCGCGGGATCGACACCGCTGGTGTCGAACACGGTGCTGCCCGAGCCGGTCTTGAACTCGTACATCGCGATGACGTTGTTGTCATAGCGGTTGCCGCCGGCAGCGATCGTGCCTTCGTACAACGTGAGCGCCTTGCTCAGGATGAGGTTCGGATCGATCGGCGCGGGCTGCACAGCATTCGCCATCTGCTGGATGAGCGCCTGCACGGTGTTCGCGTTGTCCTGGCACGAGCCGCCGCTGGCCCAGCAGTTGTGCGACTCGCGGCCGAGGCGGATCACGAAGCGCGAGTCCGCCGGACGATCGAGGTTGATCTTCGGCATCGCGGCGATGTACGCCTCTTCGATGTTCGACGAGGCGAAGTACGGCTGCTGCTTCGTTGCGGATTCAGACGTGTGGCAGTTGCCGCAGTGCTGAACCAGGACCGCATGGAGCGGGCCGAAGCCGGCGTCCGCGGCGTTGGCCGGGAACCGGCGGCTGCTGCCCGGATCCTTCGGCGTCGGCGGAACGAGCTCGATCTGCTTGCCGCCGCCTTCCGTTGCGCCGACCCAGTCGGTGATCCAGCGCGTGAGAATCGTGGCGCACGAGCCCGCGTCGGCGAGCCAGCAGTTGTGACCGCCGGCCACCTTCAATACGAGAGGCGACTGCGACGGCGTGGTGCGATCGACGATCGCCTGAGCTGCCTGGTAGGCGGCGTTGACGTCATCGGAGCGCGCGAAGCTCGGGGCCTGGCCGTTCGCGGTATGGCAGTTGCCGCAGCGGTTCGTGCCGCGGATGTTCTCCCAGAACTCGATACGGAAAGCCTGGATGTCATCGGTCGCCGGCGGCGGACCGTTGTAGTTGGGGCCCGAACCCGGACCGTCGGTCACGGGGTTCTGTTCGGTGTCGGCGCCGCTGCTGCAACCGCCGAGCGCAAATGCGCCGAGCAGTGCGATCGCCGCGAAGCGGACGAGGCCGGTATTAAAAACGCGCTTCATGCTCATCGCTCCTTAATTCCCGGCGCAGTACGCGGCGGTTTCCGCGAACACTGTCTTCATGTTGTAGCCATTGCCCTTGAACGCGGCGACGATCTGATCGCGCTTGGAGCGGTCAGCCCCGTCGACCGGAGAGCGGAAGCAGACCGTGCGGAAGACCTTCTCGACCTGGCACTGGGCGAAGGCTTCGCTGGAGGCGAGCTCCGTGCCCATGCTCTTCGCGCCTTCGCCGCGACCCGGGAGGCTCCCGGCCCAGCCGATCAGCGTGTTCTGACCCGGCAGGCGCATGCGGTTTTCCCACGAGTCGTTCGGCGTCACGTAGCCCGGCTTGAAGTTGTCTGAATTGATCAGGTACTTCGGCTGGACCTGGCCCGGCGTGTAGACGAGCCGGCTGACGCTTTCATCGAAGTCGTAGTAAGCGAAGGCCTGCGCCATCGAATCCATGACGTTGTGGCAGCCGACGCAGTTGTTGAGGAAGACGCTGCTGTCGCCGCCCGGGCTGCGCGTCACGTCCTGGCGGATGCGATCCGGCGGACGTGTCGTGTCATGGATCTGCTCCATGTCACGGCAGAGGTGATTCATCATCGTGAAGCGGAACATCGCGCGGTTCGTGCCGTCGATGAAAAACGCTTCGGCGCCCGCGCGTGAGGTCATCACGCCGGCGGTCGCGGTGGTAGGCAGGCCGTTCAGCGATGACTGCTGGCGCTCCTGCAGCACGACACGGAGGTCAGCGTTGTTCGCCTCCATGTTCGCGTACATGTTGTTGTCGGTCGTCGAGTACGTGCCGGTGCCCACATAAAGAATGTCGTCGGAGAGCACGCCGCGGAAGTCCTTGTTGTCGCGCACCATGCCGATGACAGTCGCGGTGTAGTCATTCAGTGCTGCGAACACTGTCTGATCGCGATTCGTCCACGGGGTGGCGAAGTTCTTCAGCGTCACGCTGTAGAACGGGCTCGAGTGCGGCTGGGTGTTGTCCATGATGTACATGGCCGTTGCGACGGGCCCCTCGTTCGTCACGCGCTGCGTGAGCGTGTCGAGCAGCGCCGGCGATGGCGGTGTGCCCGTGAGGCGGTCGTACATACGTTTCGCTTGTTCGCGATCACCCGCGGCAGCTTCGTGCTGCACACCGATGAGCGATGCGAAAGTGAGCGCGAAGGCGACTGCTTTCGCGAGCGTTGCACGCCCGCGCTTCGTCGCGTTGCGATCCACACACTGAGTTGCGTTCATGATCGTTTGCCAGATCCTGATTAGTGACTCGTTGCTCTCAAGAAGTCGGCCGTCCCCCGACATGCGCGCGGACTATATCCACCGTCAAACACCGTAAGTAACTGTCTCAACGCCAAGACGTCGCGGGGCAGAGACAGTACCGGGGGCTTCGCGCGCGCGTGTAGGCTCGCCACCCACAATGCATCCGCTCGCGCCTGGTTAATCGGCTCGAGGCGCATTCAACCTTTGCGATGACACGTGCGAATGTGAGCGACGTCACGCAATGAATGCTTGCAGTGTCGGAAAGCTTTTCAATTCGGGCGATGCCGCATCCCTTCTGTGAATCGGTTAACGGATCGTCGGAATATGTCGCGTTGATGATTGCGGCTGTTCTCACCACCACCGCCGCAATCCAAAGAACCTACTGGCCAAGGACGATTCGATGAATTGCGGGGTACGCCCAATGAGTTTTGAGGCAATGACTGAAGCATCGCACGCAAGCGGTTCACTTCGGCGCGGCGCGGCCGCGCTGCTGGCTGCCGTTGTCGCGACCGTGCTGACAGCTTGCAGCAGTGGAAGCGGCGGCGACGACGTCACGATCGGCCACGGCCAGAACGGCGATCCGGTGACGCTCGAGTTCCCGGTGTTCTACGTCAAGCGTCCGGTCCCGCAGCCTGACGAAAACGGCAATATCGAAGAGAACGACGCGCGCCTCCCGATCCGCTTCGAGATCGGCGCCGATCTCTACATGCGCGATCAGGCGTCGCCCTCTTCGCCCGAAATCAATCTGACGTCCGCTGAGACCGAAGGCCTCGGCGACATCCGCGACGTCGACGTCAACTACGACGGCACGAAGGTCATCTTCTCGATGCGCGCGCAGTTCATCGAGGACGCGGACGAGGAAGACCAGCCGACCTGGAACATCTGGGAATACGACACGAAGCTGAAAGAGCTGCGGCGCATCATCACGTCGGACACGACGGCCGAAGAAGGCCACGACATCATGCCGCACTACCTGCCGGACGGTCGTATCGTGTTCACCTCGACGCGTCAGCGTCAGTCGCGCGCGATCCTGCTCGACGAGAACAAGCCGCAGTTCGCCGCACAGGTCGAAGCGGGCGAAGAGCAGCCGGCGTTCACGCTGCACGTGATGGACGCCGACGGCGCGAACATCAACCAGATCACGTTCAACCAGAGCCACGATCTCGATCCGGCCGTCATGAATGACGGGCGCATCCTGTACACGCATTGGGAACAGGCGCTCGCCGGCAGCCAGATGGATCTGTACGCCGTCAATCCTGACGGCAGCGATCGCCAGCTCCTGTACGGCGCGCACAGCCACTCGACCGGCACGGTCGATCCGACGACCAATCAGCCGTCGGTGATCCAGTTCCTCCAGGCGCGCGCGATGGCGGACAACCGCACGCTCTCGCTGGTCCGTCCGTTCGAAGGCACGCAGGAAGGCGGCGACCTGGTGCTCATCGATACGGCGAACTACGTCGACAACACTCGCGGCTCGACGCCTGCGAATGCCGGACTGACGGGTCCTGCGCAGACTCGCGCGCTGCCGACCGACGTCCGCACGATTCCGGGCCCGTCGCCGGGCGGTCGCTATCGCTCGGCTTCGCCGCTGTTCGACGGCACGAACCGTCTGCTCGTGAGCTGGTCGCAGTGCCGCCTGCTCGAAGAAGGCCGCATCGTGCCTTGCACGTCAGCGCGCCTGGAGCGCTTCCAGAACAACGACCCGTTGATCGAAGACGCGCCGCCGCTCTACGGCATCTACATCTATGACGTGCGCGACAACACGCAGAAGCCGATCGTCGCGCCCCAGGAAGGATTCATCTATACGGAAGTGGTCGCTGGCTCGGCCCGTGCGCTGCCGCCCGTGATCCTGAATCGCACCGCTGGCGTCGACTATCCCGCTGATCTCCTCGCCGAAGGCGTGGGCATCCTGCACATCCGCAGCGTGTATGACATGGACGGCACGATCGCTGTCCCCGGTGTTCCTGGCGGCCTCGCGGCCGTGAGCAATCCGGGCAACGCGGCATATGCGAATCGCCCTGCCCGCTTCCTGCGGCTCGAAAAGGTCGTATCGCAGCCGGATGAAGACACGCGCGACGTTCCTAACACCGCGTTCGGCGCCAGCGGTCGCCGCTTCGGCATGCGCGAGATCCTCGGTTATGCGCCGATCGAGCCGGATGGTTCGGTCAAAGTGAAAGTCCCGGCCAACGTCGCGTTCGCTGTCAGCGTGCTCGATGCGAACGGCCGTCGCCTGGGTGGAGCGCTCGGTGCGCGTCACTCGAACTGGATGCAGGTCATGCCGGGCGAAACGCTCGAGTGCAATGGCTGCCACAACCCGGCCGCCACGCCTCCAGCGACGCCGACCGTTCACGGGCGCAAAGGCCTCACGAACAGCGCGAACCCGGGTGCAGCGTCGACAGGCGCCACGTTCCCCGGCACGAACCCGGCACTCGCTGCGTTCGATGCGGGCGAAACGATGGCCACGGCTCGCAGCCGCGCGATGTGCGGCCCGACGCAGGCTTGCTTCCCGAGCGTCGACATCGCATTCGACGATTACTGGCAGCCGACCTTCGACCCGATGACCACGCCGGGCAAGATCAGCATGTGCTACAGCACCAGCACGAACGTGCCGTCGAATCCTGCCGATCCGACGCAGCGTCACACATGCGAAGGCGAACCCCTCGCGACTACGCTGCCGACGGCGCTGCAGTGCACGACCAACTGGAACAGCCTCTGTCGCACGACGATCAACTACGAGCGGCACATTCATCCGCTGTGGGGCGTCGACCGCTTCGTCGATGCCGATGAAGACGGCGTGCCCGACGTCGATGGCGCCGGTGTCGTCATCAATCACAAGTGCAACAGCTGTCACTCGCTGGCCGACGCAGCCGCGGCAGCCATGGTTCCGGCCGGCCAGCTCGACCTGAGCGACGGTCCGTCGGATGACGAGGCCGATCACTTCAAGTCGTATCGCGAACTGCTGTTCAACGATACGGAGTTGGAGCTCGTCGGCGGTGCCCTGGTCGAGCGGCTGGTCCAGACAGGGATCGATCCCGTGACCAACCTGCCGATCCTCGAGCCGGTGACTGTGAATCCGTCGATGAGTGCAGGTGGCGCCCGTGCGTCCACACGCTTCTTCAGCGCCTTGGGGACGCCGACCCATCAAGACTTTATGTCACCAAGTGAGTTACGCTTGCTGTCCGAATGGCTCGACATCGGCGCTCAGTACTACAACGATCCGTTTGCCGCTCCGGAGGATTGATGCCCCGCCTGTTGCGCCTGCTCATTCTTCCGGTCCTGTTTCTTGCAGCAGTCGCGCAGGCAGACGAGGCACTCCCGAAGATCCTGATCGCCGACCCGTTCATCGAGCTGCACACGGGTCCGGGTCGCGGCTATCCCATTTTCCACGTCGCCGAGCGCGGCCAGGAAGTGGAGATCGTCAAGCGTCGCACGGACTGGTTCATGGTCCGGACATCACGCGGCGTCGAGGGTTGGGTCATGCGCGAGCAGATGATCGCGACGCTCGAACCCACCGGTGAACCGCTCGATCTGCAGGAGCCGGCGCGGGAGAACTATATGAGTCGCCGCTGGCAGGGCGGCGTCATGGCGGGCGACTACAGCGGCGCCAGCCTGATCTCGGCTTTCGGCGGTTACGCATTCAGCGACAACCTCTCGATCGAGCTCACGGTCAACCACATCCTCGGCGAATTCTCGAACGGCTACAGCGCCACGCTCGGCCTGATGCACGTGTTCGTGCCCGAGTGGCGTGTGTCTCCTTACTTCACGCTCGGGACGGGCGTGCTTCATGTTGAACCCAAATCGACGCTGGTTCAGGCGGAGGACCGCACTGACCAGATCGGTTATGTCGGCGGCGGCGTGCAGTTCTATCTCACGCGCCGTTTCATGCTGCGCTCGGAATACCGCAAGGACATCATCTTCACGAGCCGCGACGATAACGAGGAAGTGGACGAATGGAAGTACATCGGCTTCGCCTTCTTTTTCTGACGCTGGCGCTCGCGAGCGTTCTGCCCGGCTGCGCGTGGTTCGGCCGCGGCGGCGATGCCGCGCCCGAAGCTGTCGCTGCGCCGCAGGCGCAGACCGGTCCGTCGTCGGAACAACCGATCATCGATCCCCAGATCGAGCGTCGCGAAATCCGGCGTGCGCAGATCGACACCGAGGACTTCGAAGTCGGTCTCTACGGCGGCATTCTCAGCATCGAAGACTTCGAGAGTCACGCGGTGTACGGCGCCCGCTTCGCGTATCACCTGACCGAGGACTTCTTCCTGGAAGCCACTGCCGGCCAGTCACGCGCGGGACGCACGAGTTACGAGACTTTGTCGGGTGCAGCCGAGATCCTCACGGACAGCGAACGCGACTACACCTACTACGCACTGTCGGCAGGATGGAACGCTTTGCCCGGCGAAGTCTTCATCGGCAAGAATCGGGCTTACAACTCGGCCTTCTATCTGGTCGCAGGCATCGGGAGCACGCGCTTTGCAGGTGATGACGCATTTACGGTCAGCGGCGGTTTCGGCTACAGAATCCTGCCGTCCGACTGGATCGCCGTGCATTTCGATGTGCGGGACCATGTCTACGACACCGACCTGCTGGGCAAGAAAAAGATCGTCAATAATCTGGAAGCGCATCTCGGTTTGTCGATCTTCTTCTGAGAGAGGATGAGCGCTGGGACAGTGTCATTTGAGGTTACGGATACCATGCGCTCCAAGTTGAACACGTGGATTCGCGCGACAGCGCTTACGGCGACACTCGCCGTGTCGTCGCTCGTCGGCGCAAGCTCGGCGCTCGCGCCTTCGTTTGCCCTGCCGTCGCGAACTGGCGACGTCGTGGCACTCGACAAGCTGAAAGGTCAGGTCGTGATGCTCAACTTCTGGGCGAGCTGGTGCGGCCCCTGCCGTCAGGAAATGCCGCTGCTCGATCAGATGCACAAGCGTTACAGCTCGCTCGGCTTCACGCTCCTCGGCGTGAACGTCGAAGAGAACACCAAGGATGCGGAAAAGTGGCTGGCCCAGACGCCGGTGACGTTCCCGGTGCTGTTCGACAAGGAGAACAAGGTCAGCAAGCTCTATGACGTGAACGCGATGCCGAGCACCGTGTTCATCGATCGCAAGGGCAACGTGCGTTACCTGCACCGCGGCTACAAGCCCGGCGACGAAGCGGAATATCTGAATCAGATTCGCGCTCTGCTGAAGGAGTGAGGACGATGGGCGACAGACAACTGCCTTGCGGCAATCGACCGATCCGGCTCATCGCCGCAGCTGTGTGTCTGCTCGCCCTTTCCGCTTGCGGCAACATCGAACCGTGGGTGAAGCCGTATGAGCGCCAGAACCTCGCCGATCCGGTGATGGCGTTCGATCTCAATCCCATTTCCACCTCGTATATGGATCACGTGTTCGAAGCCCGCGAGGGCGCGCGCGGTGCGCTGGGTGGCGGTGGCGGCGGATGCGGATGTAACTGATGTTCACAGCGATCCGAGCCCTCGGCCTTCTGCTTCTTGCACTGATCGCCGCACCTTCCCTCGCCGGCGTCCTACCCGAAGACCGCGCCGACCTCCTCTATCACCGCTACGAAGGCGGTGGTGTGACGATTCACGGGCCGTCGCTGCTCGTGCGCAAGACGATGGCCGAGAAGTATTCGGTCAGCGCCAACTACTACATGGACATGGTGACGAGCGCCTCGATCGACGTCGAGGTCAGCGGCGCCAGCGAATACAAGGAAGAGCGCGATCAGTACACGCTCGGTTTCGACTACCTGCGCGGCAAGACGACCTACAGCATCAACTACTCGAACAGCGAAGAGAACGATTACGAAGCCAACACCGCGAGCTTCAACATCAGCCAGGATCTCTTCGGTGATCTGACGACGATCAGCATGGGATTCTCGAAGGGCGACGACACCGTCCAGCGCACCATCGAGGATCCGGACAATCCCGACGTTCGCATCGTCGATCCTTCGTTCCGCGAGGGCATCGATCGCTGGAGCTATCGCGTCGGCGTGTCGCAGATCATCACCCGCAATTCGATCGCGGCGCTCGGACTCGAAGTGATCACGGACGAGGGTTACCTCAACAATCCGTATCGCTCGTTCCGTTACGTCGATCCGGAAGACGATACGAACTACCGGCTCGCGACGGAAATCTATCCCCGCACGCGCACGAGCAATGCGGCGTCGCTCAACGGACGCTATTTCCTGCCGTGGCGCGCAGCCGTATTCGGCGGCTACCGGTTCTTCACGGATACGTGGGGCATCGACGCGAACACGTACGAGGTCGGCTACATCCATCCGTGGAAGAGCACGGGCTGGACATTCGAAGCGAGCTTGCGCTACTACAACCAGGGCAACGCGGACTTCTACTCCGACCTGTTCCCCCGCGTCGACTACCAGAACTTCATGGGTCGCGACAAAGAACTGTCGACGTTCGCGAGCCAGACCCTGCACGTCGGCGCGACTTACGAGTTCGCCCGCGGCGGCTGGAAGTTCATCAAGAAAGGCACGCTGAACCTCTACTACGACCGCATGGAGTTCGACTACGAAGACTATCGCGACGCCCGCGATACCTCGCTGGTCGCCGGCACCGAACCGTTCTATTCGTTCGGCGCGAACGTGATCCAGGCGTTCGTGTCGGTGTGGTTCTGACCTCTTCTTCCGGTTGTGGGTCCGGCTTTAGCCGGACGTCATCGCGCCAGCGATCTTCTCTTTGCGGAACCGCCCTGCTACTCCTGAGCGGCACCGCCTTCGCCTCGCCCTTCCCCACACGCGATCAGAATCCGTTGCTCGCCGGCTTCGGCATACCCATGCCGATGGCTTCCGGCTGGGAAACAGACGGCCGGTGGCGGATCGACGGCGCATTCAACTGGGGTAACTCTGCCTTCGTCCAGGAGGCCAGCGACGAAGCGCTGTACGTCGATGCCGAGACGCGCGAGCTGCGGGTCACGATCGGCCGCGCGGTGAGCGATCGCTGGGCGGTGCAGCTTCAGCTTCCCTATCGCTACACCGGCGCAGGCAACCTCGACAGCTTCATCGACAGCTGGCACGACTTCTTCGGCCTGCCCGAAGGCGAGCGCCCCAACATGCCTCGCGATCAGTTCCGCCTCGCTTACGAGCGCGACGAGACGCTCGTGTTCGACTACACGGACTCGCGTGAAGGCCTTGCTGACGTCTCGCTCGATGTGGGCTACCGATGGATATCAACGCCGGATGCCACGGTCGCTGCGTGGCTGAGCCTCAAGCTGCCGACAGGCGACAGCGACGACCTGACCGGCAGCGGTGCAACGGACATCGCGTTGACGCTCGCGGGCGAACGCCGATTCGGTGACGTCTGGTCAGCCTATGGCCAGTTCTCGATCACTGCGCTTGGCGAAGGCGATCTGCTCCCAGCGCAGCAGCGCGACTTCGTGATCAGCGGCCTCGCCGGCCTCGGCGTGAACGTGTGGCGCGGGCTCGAACTGAAGGTGCAGTTCGATGCGCATTCCGCCGCGTTCGAAGACACGACGCTCGACTACCTTGGCGACACCGTACTTCTCACTGTCGGCGGCGCGTGGAAGTATCAGTCCGGATGGCAGCTCGACTTCGGTGTGAGCGAAGACATCGTGGTGGAAGGGTCGCCGGATGTGGTGTTTGTACTGGGAATGAGCAGGCGGGCGGGGCGCTAGCCCAGCCTCTGCTCGATCTGCTCACACGCCGTCCGCAGCACTTTCAGCCTCGCATACTTCTTGTCATCCGCCTCGACCACGGTCCACGGTGCATGCTCAGTATCCGTGCGCGCAATCATTTCATGCGCGGCGAGCTGATACTGATCGTAGAGCTTGCGATTGACCCAATCCTGCGGATCCACCTTGTAGCTCTTGAGCTCGTCCTTGTCGCGCTCCTCGAAGCGCCTGAGCTGCTCTTCCTTGCTGACGCTCAGCCAGAACTTATGAACGATGAGGCCGTGCTCGGTGAGCTCCTGCTCGAATTCGTTGATCTCGCCGTACGCACGCTGCCAGTCTTCCGCGGCGGCGAAACCACGCACACGCTCCACCAGCACGCGGCCGTACCAGGTGCGATCGAAGATCGAGATTTCGCCGCGCTGGGGAATGTGACGCCAGAAGCGCCATAGGTACGGATAAGACAGCTCCTCGGGTGTCGGTGCCGATACTGGTATGACGTTGTACTGGCGAGCATCGAGTGCACTCGTCAGCCGTCGGATCGCACCGCCCTTGCCCGCCGCATCCATGCCTTCGAAAGCCAGCACGGCGCCGTGCCGCGCGAACTTACCGCGTCGTGCGAGCAACGCGAATCGGCCACGAAGCCGTTCGAGTTCTTCGTCATAGAAATCGTCCTCGACCCGACCCTCAGGCGGCGAGGTCGGGAATGGCCTGCGTTTGGAGCTGACCGGCTTGGGCTTGGGGGCCTTGTTCGCCGCCGATTTGCGGATTCCCTTTTCCAGCGCGTCCAGCAGTGCGGTGCCTGCGGCGAAAGAGCGACTTTGCGGGTCGGTGCCGTCGATGAGATTCCATTCGAGGCCCGGCCGGCTGGTCGCCTCGATCCCCTGCTGGGTCACTTTCGTGGCGCGGTCGTGGTGTCGAGCGAGCCAACGCTCCTCCCCCGTTACGCGCCAGCGTGTCAGCTTGCTCTTTCTCAGCTCGCGAATCCGCTCGCGTTCGAGCTTCGCATCGATCGTCAGATGCATCTTGAGCACACGAACGCCGTTGCGCGTCAGCAGGGCCTCGAACTGGCGGATGCGTTCGAGCGTTCGCTCGGAGTGCCGCTGTGATTTCTTCGGCTGGGTCAGAGCAGGCGAAGTGTAGTCCTCATACCAGCCCATGAAATAGAACGCGATCTGCCCCCGGGCCGGCAGCGTATTCCAGTAGCGCCACATGACCGGCCAGGTCCGGCTCACCTTGCGCAACTTGTCGAGCGCGTGAACGCGGATGTGCTTCGGATCGAGCCATTCGAGGAATTCGTTGACCGTTTCGCTGCGACCTGCTGTCGGTCTGCCGGTGACGACGACCGCAAGCGCGAACGATTTCTCGTCCTGCATCCGCTTCTGGGCCGCGAGCAATGCATTGCGCAGCGGCGGCAGCACACGCTCGTACTGCTCCTTGGTCATGGGCTTGCGGCCGAGCATGGGGGTGCTCATCGCTTCTTCTTTCCTGCGGGTACTTGTTGCGTGATGCAGTGAATATTGCCGCCGCCGAGCAGGATCTCTCGCGACTGCACTCCGATCAACCGACGTTCCGGAAAAATCTTCTGCAATTGTCGCGCAGCCTGTGCATCGCGCTTCGCATCGAGCAACGGCATGACGACGACCGAGTTGCCCAGATAGAAGTTCACGTAGGAGCCTGCCAGGCGTTCGTGCACCTTGCGATGCGTGGTGCCATCGATGGCATCGATCTCATCCGCCTCCTTCTGCGTGCGATACAGCGGCCCCGGCTGCTGCAGCTTGTGGATCTTGAGCTTGCGTCCCTTCGCATCGCGCGCTTCGCTCAGGCGCTCGAAAGCATCCTGCGAGATGCGGTACTGCGGATCGCGCTTGTTGTCGGTCCACGTCAGGATCACTTCGCCCGGCCGCGCGAAACAGCAGAGATTGTCGACGTGACCGTTGGTCTCGTCATCGAAGACGCCCTTGGTCAGCCAGATCACGCTGCTGATCCCGAGATATTCGTGCAGCAGGATTTCGATCTGGCCCTTGTCGAGATGCGGGTTGCGATTCGGATTCAGCAGGCACTCTTCAGTGGTGATGAGCGTGCCTTCGCCGTCGACGTGGATCGCGCCGCCTTCGAGGATCAGCGGGGCGCGATAGCGATCGCAGCCTTCGATCTCGAGCACCTTGCGGGCGACGAGGTCGTCCTGGTCCCACGGAAAGAACAAGCCGCCGTTCATTCCACCCCAGGCGTTGAAGACCCAGTCGACACCCCGCACGACACCGCGCCGGTTGACCACAAAAGTCGGCCCCGTATCACGCACCCAGGCATCGTTGGTCGACATCTCTACGACGCGAATCGCATCGGGAAGCATCGTTCGCGCATTCACGAACTGTGCACGCGAGACAGCAACAGTGACGGGCTCGCCCACCGCGATCGCGGTCGCGACAGCGGCAAACGCTTGCTGCGCAGGTTTCGCGCCGAGACGCCAGTTGTCGGGGCGCTCGGGCCAGATCATCCAGCAGCCGGAATGGGGTTCGAATTCGCCGGGCATGCGGAAGCCGTCGGCGGCGGGCGTCGTGTTCAATGTTGGCATCGCGCAATGGTAGACGCCCTTCGCGCCGCATGACCAGCGAGAAACTGTTATTGTAAGGGACACTTGCAATCTTTGCGATGGGGGATCACGTGACGAACCGAACACGCCCGACCTTCCGGGCCGAACACGTCGGCAGTTTTCTTCGGCCGGAGCGCCTCCTGCAGGCGGCCCGCGGCCTGAAGAGCGGCTCGACCACGCCCGACCAGTTGCATCAGACGCAGGACGAATGCATCCGTGATCTGGTCGCGCTGCAGGAATCCGTCGGGATGAGCAGTGTTACGGACGGCGAGTTCCGGCGGCGCGGATGGTCGGCCGGTTTCATCGATGCCGTACAAGGTTTCGGCATGCGTGACGGCACGCTCGGCTTTCGCGACGAACGGGGCGAGAAAGGCGTCCTGCCCTCTCCTTATGCAAAGGAGCGATTGCGCCGCAAGCACGGGATCGCGACCGATGAGTTCCGCTTCCTGAGAAGCACGGTGAAAAGCGGCATCGCCAAGACGACGATCCCTTCGCCCGACGTGATGCATTTCTTCCTGGGTCCGCAGAGCTTCGATACGGCGGCGTACCCGGATACCGAGACCTACTACGCGGATCTGGTGCGGATCTATCACGACGAGATTCGCGACCTGGTAGCGATCGGCTGCGAGTACCTGCAGCTCGACAACACCGCCCTGCCCTGCAACTGCGATGAGCACGTGCGTGCGGACGTTCGCCAGCGCGGTGAAGATCCCGATCAACTCACGGCGCGGTACGTGAAGCTGGTCAACGAAGTGCTCTCTGCGTGCCCACCTGGCATGGCCAAGGCGACCCATATGTGTCGCGGCAATCTGAAAGGTGCCTGGATGGCCGAGGGCGGCTACGAGGCGATCGCGGAGAAAGTGTTCGGTGAACTGAACGTCGATGCCTTCCTGCTCGAGTTCGATACGGACCGCGCAGGCGACTTCCGGCCGCTGCGTTTCGTTCCTCCGTCAAAGCGCGTCGTGCTGGGACTGGTGAGCTCGAAGATCCCGACGCTCGAATCCGCTGACGACCTGAAGCGCCGCATCGACGATGCGGCGAAACACATCCCGATCGATCAGCTCGGACTCTCGCCACAGTGCGGCTTCAGCTCAGTGCCCGGCTCCGGGCATCCGCTCACCGAAGACGATCAGAAGCGGAAGATGGAGTTGATTGTGAAGGTGGCGCGGGATGTTTGGGGGACGACCTAGCGCTGAACCTCCTTTGATAATCCGCGGGCGACACTCCCACCCGCAGCCGGAAATGCCGCCGGAACGATTCCTGCGAACCGAATCCGGCCCGCTCCGAAATCCGCCCGATCGGCACCTTGCCCGATTCCAGCATCTCCCGCGCGAGCGCGACCCGCTCGCGCACCAGCCATTCGCCCGGCGCAAGACCCGTCGATTCCTGAAATCGTCGCAGCAGTGTTCGCGGGCTCATGCTCGCCCGCTTCGACAGGGACGTGATCGAGTGTTGCGAATCGAGATGCGCGCGCAGCCAGTCGAGCAATCGCGCGAGCCTGCTGGCGTCTTCCTCGACGACGGGACGAGGCACGTACTGCGCTTGATCCCCATCGCGATGCGGCGGAATCACCAGTCGCTGCGCGACCTGATTCGCAACCTTCGGCCCGTAGTCGCGGCGCACGAGGTGAATGAGCATATCGAGACCGGCAGCCGAGCCCGCTGACGTCACTACCTGCCCCTGATCCACATAGAGTGCATTCGGCTGCACGTTGACCGTTGGAAACCGCTCTCCCAATCGTTGCGAATACCGCCAATGCGTCGTGACTGTTTTGCCGTCCAGAATGCCGGCAGCCGCGAGCACGAACACGCCTGAGCAGATCGAACAGATCCGGGCACCTCGCTCGTACGCTTCCCGGATCTTGCGCGTCAACGCGGGAGGCGGTGGTTCATCCGCGTCGCGCCAGCCGGGAATGACGATCGTGTCCGCGCGATCGAGGATTCGCAGCGAATGCGGCGCGGCAACAGTTACGCCGCCTGCGGCCCTCAGCTTTCCTCGCTCCGCCGAGCAGACCGCGAAGTCGTACCACTGCACTCCCAGTTCCGGTCGCTGCAGCGCGAACAGCTCGACCACGCAGCCGAACTCGAAGGTACACAAGCGATCGTAGGCGACCGCCACAACCAGGTGCGGTTTGGCGTTTTGGGACTTCATGGCGCGATATTACCGCAGGATGACGATCGCGCCAGGGGCCAGGAAGCATGCGAACCCGGAAAATGCGCGTCAGTTCCCTCATTTCAAGGATTCGCCGCCATGAGCCCGGTTACCCAGATCGCCCCCGCGGACAGCGCCAGTGCACTCGCCCATTTCGAGTCGGCCTTCCGGTTCGAAACCGATTGCTGGGACGTCCACGACGCGACGACGAACGGCCGCGCAGACTTCGTCCTCCTCGATGTGCGCAGTCCGACGCTCTATGCACAAGGCCACGTGCCCGGCGCGATCAACCTGCCGCACGGGAAGATCATCGAGTCGACGATGAACAAGTATCCGGCGGAAACGGTCTTCGTCGTCTACTGCGCCGGCCCGCATTGCAACGGCGCGCATCGTGGCGCAGTCCGGCTCGCGCGACTCGGGCGACCGGTGAAGCTGATGATTGGTGGCGTGACCGGGTGGGTCGATGAGGGGTTTGAGCTGGCGAAGGGCGGTTGAGGCAGATCAGCTCGCGCGAACGCGCATCTTCGCCTGCGACTCGACCGCCGCCTCGATGAGCTCCTTCAGCACATCGATATCGACATCTTCGAGCTTCTTGATGTACAGGCACGACTTGCCTGTCTTGAACCTGCCGAGCCCCTTCAACAGCGTTCTGAACTTCGGCGCGCCGATGTACAGCACGAGATCGGTCTTCCGCGGCGAGAAGCCTATGAGCAGGAACTGCGTTTCGCGACCATCCGCGTAAGTGAGTTTCGAAAGACCGAAGCCGACGATCGACGGCCCCCACATCTTCGCCTTCTCGCCCGTCGCTTCCTGCATCAGCTTCACGACGACTTTCGCATCCTTGCGTCGCTGTTCGTTGTCGACAGCCGCGATGAACTTGTTGACGCTCGCGCCCGTCGGCTGTGTCTTCATTTCCGCCATCGAGCCTCCCCGTAGTGGTCCCCGTCGCTATTTCTGAGTCGACAGGAGCAAGCTGGTCTCGGTACTCGCGATGCCTTCCATCAGGCCGATCTGGCGCAGCACGCGATCGAATTCTTCCAGGTTGTCGGTGCGCAGTTCGGCAACGAGGTCCCAGCGACCATTCGTCGTGTGGAGCGCAACGACGTTCGGATTGCCTCGCAATCCGCGCAGCACGACCTCCGTCCGGTTCCCCTCCACCGCCACCGTCATGAACGCCCGGATGTGGTGCTGTTCGACCTGCGGGCGGAGACGAACTGTATAGCCGACGATGATGCCTTCCGCCTCTAGTTTGGCGAGCCGGTTCTGGACGGTGCCCCTGGCGACCCCTAGTTGCTTGGCCAGAGTGGCGACCGGGGTTCGCGCGTCATCGCGCAGGAGACTGATGAGCTGGCGGTCGACGGAGTCCATCGGAAGCCTCATTTCGGCAGCTGGCCGGCCCTCATTCTAGCCAAAGTGCCAGCCGGACCTGGCACTTTGTTCAGGTAACCGCGCTTTCTGATCAGTCTTCTGGCTTCACTCTGCCTTCCCCGGGCTAAACACTCTCGACTCCAGGGGGCATGGCGATTGGGGGCGGAAACCATGGTCGATTACATCGGCATCGAGCGCGTTCGCGAGCTCGTTCATCGGCGCGGGTCGGCCCGCTTCATTGAAGAGCTGGCGACGGAGATCGAGGACGACTACCGGCGCTGGCCTGAATTCGAGAAATCACCGCGACACGCGACGCACTCGTCCGTCGGGGTGATCGAACTGATGCCCGCCAGCGATGGTCGGCTCTACGCGTTCAAGTATGTGAACGGCCACCCCAAGAACACGGCTGAGGGTCTGCTGACCGTCACCGCCTTCGGGGTCCTGGCCGATGTCGCAACCGGCTACCCGCTCCTTCTCGCTGAACTGACTTACACCACGGCACTTCGAACCGCCGCGATGTCCGCACTCGCGGCACGGTGGATGGCGTATCGCGACAGCCGCGTCATGGCGCTCATCGGCAACGGCGCGCAAAGCGAGTTCCAGGCATTGGCCTTTCATCATCTGCTCGGCATCCGTGAACTGCGGTTGTTCGATACCGATCCTCATGCGACCGCGAAACTGCAGCGCAATCTCGCCGACATGGACCTCCATGGATTGAAGGTCGTCGCCTGCCAGTCGACCCGCGACGCCGTGCGTGGCGCCGACATCATCACGACCGCGACGGCGGACAAGTGCAACGCGACGATCCTCACGCCGGACATGATCGAACCGGGCGTTCACCTCAATGCAGTCGGCGGCGATTGCCCGGGCAAGACAGAACTGCACGCCGACATCCTGCGGCGGCCCGACATCCGCATCGTCGTCGAATACGAACCCCAGTCGCGTATCGAAGGTGAAATCCAGCAGCTCGAGCCGGCGTTCCCGGTCATCGAGTTCAGCGACATCGTCACCGGTAAGGCGCGAGGCCGCATGAGCGATCGTGAAGTGACGCTGTTCGACTCCGTCGGCTTCGCGCTCGAGGACTTCTCCGCGATGCGCTATCTGCATCGTTTGCATCGCGAACAGCGCGGCGCGGCTGCACAACTCGACCTCGTGCCGACACTCGCCGATCCGAAAGATCTTTTCGGATCGATGGCCCACGCTTCCAGCCAGCGCGCTGAGGTTGCAGCGTAATGCGAGCAGTGAGCCTGATCGGCGCACCTACAGACGTCGGCGCATCGGATCGCGGCGCCTCGATGGGACCCGAGGCGATGCGCGTCGCCGGCCTGCATCAGGCGCTTGCCCAGCGTGGTCTCGATGTCGTCGATCGTGGCAATCTCGCCGGCCCGGCGAATCCCTGGCAGACGCCATCGAGCGGCTATCGGCACCTGCGCGAAGTGGTCGAGTGGAATCAGCGCGTCCATGACGCGATGTACGCCGAGCTGCGACACGAAAGACTGCCGATCCTGCTCGGAGGCGATCATTCGCTTGGCATCGGCTCGATCAGCGCAGTCGCGCGCCACTGCCGTGACACAGGTCGCTCGCTTCGAATCCTCTGGCTCGATGCGCACGCGGACTTCAACACCAGTGAGCTTTCTCCGAGCGGCAACATTCACGGCATGCCCGTCGCCTGTCTATGTGGCTTCGGTCCTTCGGAGCTGACGAGGATTGGCGGCGCTGTTCCAGCCATTCAGCCGCAATGGATCCGGCAGATCGGCATCCGCAGCGTCGATGCCGGCGAGAAGCGCTTCGTGCATGAGCAGGGCCTGGAAGTCTTCGACATGCGCTTCATCGACGAAGTCGGCGTGCGCCAGACGATGGAGATGGCGCTCGAAGGGCTGGACGATCGGACCCATCTGCACGTGAGTTTCGACGTCGACTTCCTGGACCCTGAAATCGCACCGGGCGTCGGCACGACCATCCCCGGCGGGCCGACGTATCGCGAGGCGCAGCTCTGCATGGAAATGATCGCCGACACGGGCCGCATGGGCTCGCTGGACGTCATGGAACTGAACCCGGCCCTCGACGTGCGCAACCGCACCGCCGTCCTCGCGGTCGACCTGATCGAATCGCTCTTCGGCAAGAGCACTCTGATGAGGAAGCACGCACCGCCGCGGTAGCCTGCTACTCTCCGCGACTGCAGTCGATCCGTGAGGTAGCCCATGCACCGCATTCTTTGCCGACCCTTCGCGGTCGCGCTTGCCGCCCTGTTCTTGACCTGCAACATCGCCAGCGCACAGGAAACGACGAAGTACACCGTCGTGATCGCAGGCAACAACGCAGGCTTCCAGACGACGACGACCGCCGCCGACGGCACCCGCAAATACGCGTACGAGTTCAACGATCGCGGTCGCGGCCCGAAGCTCACCTCCACCATCCGTCTCGATGCGGCCGGCCTTCCGGTTTCCATCGAAACCGCCGGCAATGACTACCTGAAGGCGCCGGTCAGCGAGAAGTTCTCCGTCGCAAACGCAGTCGCACGCTGGGACAACGGCGCCGAGAAGGAAGAGCGAAAGCTCCCGGCTCCGGCGTTCTACGTGAGCTTGCAATCCATGCCTGAGGAACTGGCGTTGCTCGCCAACGCGTTGCGCCGCGCGGAAGGAAACTCATTGGCACTCCTCCCCGCCGGCCGTGCGTCCGTCCGCAAGACCGGCGAGACGACGGTGAAGGTGGGCGACCGATCGCGGCACGTCGTCGCATACGAAATCGACGGACTGGGATTCAGCCCGTACTCGCTCTGGCTCGAGGACGACGGCAAGTTCTTCGCCGCCGTCAGCAGCTGGCTTTCGGTGATCCAGGAAGGGTGGGAATCGAGCGCATCGGCGCTGCTGAAGCTGCAGGATGAAGTCGATGCGCGCCGCACGCGCGACCTCGCACACAAGCTCACGCGCAAGCCGGGACGGCCGGTCGCCATCACTCACGCGAACCTGTTCGATTCGGTGTCCGGCAAGTCGACGCCGAACACCACGATCCTCATCGAAGGCAACCGCATCCTCAGCGTCGGTGCCGACGCACAGATCAAACCGCCGAAGAATGCCGAGATCATCGATGCCGCCGGCAAGGCCGTGATTCCCGGACTCTGGGACATGCACGTACACATCGGACCGAACGAAGGCATGCAGCATCTGGCTGCCGGCGTGACTTCGGTGCGCGATCTCGCCAACGACAACGACGCATTGCAGGCCATTCGTCGCGGCATCGATGCGGGCGACGAGATTGGACCGCGCATCATGATGGTCGGCATCATCGACGGCCGCGGCCCGTTCGCCGGCCCGACCAAGATGCTCATCGAAACGCAAGCCGAGGCAAAGGCCGCCGTCGACAGCTATGCGAAGTGGGGCTACGAAGGCATCAAGGTCTACAGCTCCGTCAAACCCGAGCTCGTCCCGGGACTCATCCGCGAAGCACACGCGAAAGGATTGCGCGTCAACGGACACGTTCCGGCACACATGACGGCAAGACAGTTCGTAGAAGCGGGCGCGGACGAGTTGCAGCACATCAACTTCGTCTTCCTCAACTTCTTCGACGATGTGAAGGACACGCGCACGCCCGCCCGCTTCACGACGATCGCTGAACGCGCTGCGACGCTCGACCTGGATTCGGCGCCGGTCCGCGACTTCATCAAGCTGCTCAAGGAACATCACACCGTCGTCGATCCGACGGTCTCCATCTTCGAGGGCATGCTGACTGATCGCCCGGGAAAGATCGCGGCGGGCTACGCGACGATTGCAGACCGTCTGCCGCCACAGGTCCGTCGCGGCCTGATCACAGGCGGATTGCCAGTGCCGGAAGGACAGGATCAGCGCTTCAAGGATTCAGCGGCCGCGCTCCTGCACATGGTGAAGCGCCTCTACGACGCGGGCATTCCGATCGTCGCCGGCACGGATGCGATGCCCGGATTCACGCTTCATCGCGAACTCGAGCTCTACGTGAAGGCGGGCATTCCCGCACCCGATGCGCTGCGCATCGCAACGCTGGGCTCGGCGAAAGTCATGAAGCGTGACTCGCAACTCGGCTCGGTGGCACCCGGCAAGCTGGCGGACCTGCTGATCATCG
The DNA here is from genome assembly GCF_014202975.1 of Povalibacter uvarum. GTDB lineage: Bacteria > Pseudomonadota > Gammaproteobacteria > Steroidobacterales > Steroidobacteraceae > Steroidobacter > Steroidobacter uvarum. The sequence goes on along the minus strand of NZ_JACHHZ010000003.1, from coordinate 226,406 downwards.
ATGGCGATCCGGCGCGCAACATCAGCGACGTACGCAACACTTCGCTCGTGATCAAGGATGGGAATCTGTACGACCCGAAGGCGCTGTATGGTCAGATGGGAGTGGCGCCCTGAGAGCTTAGAGCGTGCTCGTCACGCCGTCCCGCGCCTCATTCCACACGCCGTCCCATTCTTCAGCGGCGAAGCGATCCGTCGACGGGAAGCCGGGTGGGCGCAGCCGCTCGAGTCGAGGATCGTATTCGACCTTCATTCCGTAGCGAGGCTCGCTCGCGGATACGCTGCCGGCGGCGAGGCTGCCATAGATCCGTAGCGTCGCTGTCCTCGGCTGATCGATGTTCGTCACCACAAAGCGCCGCCCGGCGAAGATAGCGGCCTGCACATCCAGGTCACCGGGCCCCGTCGCGCCCGGGCCGGCAATGTCGACGACGCCGCGACTGACGAGTCCGAGATAGTCAGTTGAATCGCGATCCTTCCGCGGATCGCGCGCATACACGAGCTTTCCTTCAATGGTGATCCGCTGCGGCGAATACACCAGCACCTTGCCGCGCACGACGCCCTGCACGAAGAACGCCGCCTTCTGGGTGCCCATGAAGTAAACGGGCTGGTCGGAGGGCTCGTTGCGATACTGACGATCACCTGTCACGCGATCACGCCACGAATAACTGCCGTCGGGGAAAAAGCGGATCTCCGTGTCGTTCTGACACTCGTGCACTACCGCATCGTCCTTGCGCGATCCCCAGGCGAACGGCTGGACTTCTTCCGGCAGGTCGATGCGACCGGCACTCGTTTCAATGCCGCCTTTGAAAACCTCACTGTCCCTGCGGTGCGAGTTCGCCTGCGCATTGAAGCCCTTGGATGCGGTCGTCACCTTGCCCATGAATCGGGGCGTACTGCTCCGGTCGTACAGCAGGTTGAAGCTCGAGTTGACGTGGAATCGGCCGATGATTTCGTCGTCGTGCATCTGCACCGACGGGTCCCAGCGATCGATCATCTGCGTGAAATGCGAGAAGGACAGGCGCTTGAGACGGATGTGGGTCGTCAGTTGCCGGCCCTGATCCTCGGCGCTCACTTCGGCGATGACACGATCGAATTCGACGCCGTCACTCGCCTTCTGCATGATCAGAGCGGCGCTGAACTGCCGCCCGTTCTGTTCCCACTTGATCGTCGACTGCGGGTTCTTTGCCGCGTCCTGGGCCAGGCGCGCCAGGCGGTGCTCGAGAGCCGATCGCTCGGCGGGCGTCATGACGAACGTGGATGGCTGGTCGTCGGGAACCGGCGGCACCGGCTGCTCTTCAACGGTCTCGATCGGCGCCGGCATGGTTGCCGGATCCGGCTCTACCTGTGCAATCGCTTCCTCAGGCAACTCGCCGGGCGGCGGTGTTCCCGGCACGTCCTCTTCTATCCGCGGCAGCTCGGGAACAGGCGCGGGCAACTGGGCTTCGATCGGACCAGTCTCACTGCCTTCCCGGCGACCGGCGACCGGTTCGTCGAGGAATACGAGCTGCGTCAGAGGTGTGTCGCTTTCGTGGATCCCCTCATGACGACCGCCGGAGAATGCGACAAAGAGGATGAGGCCGAGGTGGAGCGCGACGGAAGCCACCGCCGCTGCCACGCGCAGTCTGACTCGCGAGTCGAAACGCTCGAAAGGCGTCATCGGATTCCCCGGTTGTACGCCGAGCGTAGATCTTGCGAGGACAGAAGGGAACACCGGACCGTCCGAACAGGCGCAAGAATCCATCGGTACGACGCACCCCCTCTCGCGTTACCGGATCGGCGGGCATAGAGTAGCCAGAGCACCGGACCCTTCCACGTCCGGCGCGGAGACGGGCCATGAACGCGAATTCAAAGTCGTCGGGCATTCATCGACATGCAGCAACCGTAGTCGCCGTGCTGATCGCCGCCGCGGCAGGCGCCACGGAGCCCGAAGCCGTGGAAACGGTGAAGGAAGAGCCCATGCCCGCTGTCTGGAAGTGGCGCGAAGCCGACTTCTTCTACCGCAGCAACGTTGCCATGTATTCCTGCGACGCCATGAAGGCGCGGGTCATTTCGATCCTGCGCGCAGTGGGCGGACGCGATGACATGCAGGTTCGCGTCGACAACTGCGACCCCTTCATGGCCCCGCCGGATCCGCTGACGAACACCTGGCGGAACGTGCCGTCCTCGTCGTCACATCTCAACAACCAGCGCAATCGCGAGCAGATGGTGCACGTCCGCGTGAAGGTGCTGATGCCGGTCGAGATGACACCGGACATCATGGAGGAAATGCAACGCGACAAATCGCGCCGCGACCTCATTTCACGAGTCACCGGCGATCCCGCGGCGAGCCAGAACGATCCCATTATGTTCCATGCACGACGCGAGTCCGTGACGCTCTCGCGCAAGACGATCGGCCTCGACGCCATCGAATGCGAGCTGGTCGATCAGATGGCCTCCAGCATCCTGCCGAAGCTCGATGTGCGGGTCGTCCGCAGGAACATCTCCTGCAGCAGGGACGGCACCTCCCGCATCCCGCCGCAGCTCACTGTCGAAGCGCTGATGGGGGTCACCTACGGCGCAACGGAACTGCCGAAAATCGAGGACGATCCGGCTCCGGCCGCGCCGGAATCGACCGAGACCGAACCGCCGGCCGAACCCCAGGCGGATCCGAAGCCTTCCGGCCTGCGGCCGGTGAGCGCGTTGCAGTAGGCGGCGGTACGCCCCCGCCAGCGGCGGCGTGGCAGCAATGGACGCTACAATGCGGCACGGCAATCATGCCGGGCCGGGATGTCCCCTTAGAACATGCAACGACGGAAACCCAGCAAGGCGCTGGAGAAGGTAGCGCGCGAAGTCTGCGACAGCGACGAGTTCGTCGAACACATCGCCAACATCTCTGCTCTGTATCGACGCGAACATGACCTGGAAGCGGGTCCGCGGCGAGCCGCCGTCCGGCAATCGCTGAAGGCGTTCGAGCGACATGCAACGGCGCTCGGCGACTGGCTGAAGAGCGCCCAGTCAGGCTCGGCCTCGAAACCGGAACGCGATGCGCTGGCAAGCATCGGCAAATCGATGCGTGGCTCGCAGCATGAGGTCGACTCAGCTGCGGACTGGCTCGCGCGCGCTTCCGCTGCCGCCACGCAGACGGTTGCCGCAATGAAGTCCGATCAGAAGAAGAACGGCCGGGTCGCACCGCGAACCGCCGCGGAGGCGCTGCGTGCGACGTTCGAGCATCATCGATTGAAATGGACGACGTCGATCGTGCGTGGCGAGCCTTCCCCGGCGATTCGTCTGCTGTGCGCGATCGCCCGAAGTGCGGGAGACAGCGAGCTCACTGCACCGGACGCCCGGGTCGCGATGCGCCCGAAGACGACATGAGCCAGCAAAGCCAGTTTCGACTGTTCGCGGAGCGCCGCTTCCTGCCGTTCTTCGGAGCGCAGGCGATGGGCGCGTTCAACGACAACGTCTACAAGAACGTGTTGTTGATCCTGGCGACCTACCAGGCCGCGACGTACACCACGCTCGAACCGCAATTGCTCACCAATCTGGCAGGCGGCCTGTTCATCCTGCCATTCGTACTGTTTTCGGGAATCGCCGGGCAGCTCGCGACGCGCTACGACAAGACGACGATCCTCAAGGCGGTGAAGGCGTTCGAGATCCTCATCATGGCCGTTGCCGCGTTCGGCCTCGCGCAACAGCACATCGGCATCCTGCTCACCGCGCTGTTCATGATGGGCGCGCACTCGACGTTTTTCGCGCCCGCCAAGTACGGCCTGCTCCCTGAAGTGCTGCACGAGACGGAGCTCGTCGGCGGCAATGCACTGATCCAGATGGGAACGTTCCTTGCGATCCTGTTGGGCACGCTGTTCGCCGGCGTGCTGGCAAGTCACGGCCACACGGGAACGATCTCCGTTGCGCTGATCGCAATTGCCGTCGCCGGCTTTGCCTTCAGCCTCGCCATTCCGAAGCTCAGGCCCGCCGCGCCCGACATGAAAATCGACTGGCGGCCGTGGACCTCCGCCTGGGACAACATCAATGCGGCCCGCGAATCGCGCACCGTCTTCCTCTCGATCCTCGGGATTTCATGGTTCTGGTTCTACGGCGCACTCGTGCTCGCGCAGTTGCCGGTATTCTCGAAAGACATCCTCGGCGGCAACGAGGAAGTCGTCACCGTCCTGCTGGTGGTGTTCTCCGCGGGAGTCGGCATCGGATCGCTGCTGTGCGAGAAGCTCTCCGGACACAAGGTCGAAATCGGCCTCGTTCCCTTCGGCTCGATCGGACTCACTGCGTTCGCCGTCGATCTCTACTTCGCAACGCCGAACACACTGAGCGCGGAACCGCTCGGACCCAGCGCCTTTCTGCAGCAGCCGGGAACCTGGCGCGTGCTGATGGATCTCGGATTCATCGGCATGTTCGGCGGCTTCTTCATCGTGCCGCTCAATGCTCTCGTGCAACAGCGCTCGCGCCGTGAAGTCCTGTCGCGCGTCATCGGCGCCAACAGCATTCTGAATGCCGCCTTCATGGTGGTCGCCGCGATATTCGGCGCGGTCGCGCTGCAGTCCGGCATGACGATCCCGCAGCTGCTGCTGGCGACCGGCATCCTCAATGCGTTCGTTGCGATCTATATCTACAGCCTGGTGCCCGAGTTTCTGCTGCGCTTCCTGGCATGGCTGCTCGTGAACGTCATGTATCGATCGAAGACCGAAGGGCTGAAGAACATCCCGGAAGACGGCCCTGCCCTTCTGATCTGCAACCACGTGGGCTTCGTGGATGCGATCGTGATCTCGGCCGCTTCGCGTCGGCCGGTGCGCTTCATCATGGAAAGCTCGATCTTCAAGATCCCGGTGCTCAGCACGATCTTCCGGGGCATGAAGGCCATTCCCGTGGCGCCCGCCAAGGAAGATCCTGAGACTTACGAACGCGCCTTCGAGCTCGTCGCGCGTGAACTACGGGATGGACATCTCGTCTGCATCTTTCCGGAAGGCCGCCTCACGTCGGATGGCGAGATCGGTCCGTTCCGCCCCGGCATGATGCGCATCCTGAAAGAAACGCCGGTGCCCATCGTTCCGATGGCGCTGAGCGGCCTCTGGAACTCGATGTTCTCCCGCAAGTACGGCCCGATGTGGAATCGCTGGCCGAGGCGCGTCTGGGCGAGGATCACTTTGCGTGTGGGTGAGCCACTCGATCCTGCGACCGCGGATCTCGATCTGATGCGCGCACGAGTCGTCGCGCTGCGCGGGCCCGAGCAATAGAGTCCTGTCCGGTTACTGCCGGCGCCGGCTCTGCGCCTGCCAGTAGCGGATCATCACGAATCCCGTCGCCATGCCGCCCAAGTGGGCGAAGTGCGCAACACCTTGCGACGTCTGCGTGACGCCGAGCACCAGTTCCATGATTCCGTAGAGCGTGACGAACAGCCACGCGGGCATCGGGATGGGAATCGGGATCAGGATCAGCTTGCGCGTCGGGAACGCCATACCGAAGGCGAGCAGGATGCCGAACACGCCGCCGGATGCGCCTACGACCGGACCCGGCGGCAGATTTGCGTAGCTCACGACGATCAGATGCATGGCCGCCGCGCCGACGACGCTGGTGAGGTAGTAGATCAGGAATCGCCGCGGCCCGAAGATCCGCTCGATGTCCGAGCCGAACATGAACAGCGCGAACATGTTGAAGAAAAGATGCATGAAGCTGCCATGGAGAAATCCATACGTCAGCAACTGCCAAACCTGGAATGGCGGACCACCCAATCGCTCGACCTGAGGCGGCCACAGCGCGAACTGAATCTCGATCACGGCGCCCAGCAGATACTGCAGGCCGAAAACGACGATATTGACGAGGATGAGCGCTTTATTGACGGGCGTAATGCGATCGGGCATCCCCGGAGTATGCCCAAAAAAATGCCCGCTCGGGGAGCGGGCAATGGGGGTTTCAAGGAAACAGCGGGAACAGAAAACGCTATGCCGCGTGTGCCTGCGACACGTGATACGGGCGATACGGCAGGCCGAGATCGCGCGCAACTGCTTCGTGCGTGATCGTGCCTTCGAACACATTGAGACCATTGAGCAGGTGCGGATCGAGTGCCAGCGCCTTCTGCGTACCATGAGCTGCGAGAGCCTTCACGTACGGCAACGTCGCGTTGGTCAGAGCGAACGTCGACGTGCGCGGCACCGCGCCCGGCATATTCGTAACGCAGTAGTGCACGACACCTTCTTCCACGAAAGTCGGTTCGGCGTGCGTGGTCGGACGGCTCGTCTCGAAGCAACCGCCCTGGTCGATCGAAATATCGACCATGACCGCGCCCTTCTTCATCTTGCCGACCATCGCGCGGGTCACGAGCTTCGGAGCAGCAGCGCCAGCGACGAGCACTGCACCGACAACGAGATCTGCCTGGGTGACCAGCGACTCGATCGCTTCGGCGGTCGAAGCAACTGTCTTCAGCTTGCCGCCAAAGATCGCATCGAGCTGACGCAGACGCTTGAGCGACTTGTCGACGATCGTCACATCGGCGCGCATGCCGACCGCGATCTCCGCGGAGCAGGTACCGGAAACGCCGCCGCCGAGAATCACGATCTTTGCGGGTGCGACGCCGGGCACACCGCCGAGCAATACACCCAATCCGCCATTCGCCTTCTGCAACGATGCAGCACCGACCTGCACGGACATGCGGCCTGCGACTTCGCTCATGGGCGTGAGCAGCGGCAGCGAACCATCAGCTGAGGTCACCGTTTCGTACGCGATCGCAGTCGCGCCCGAAGCCATCAACGCTTTCGCCTGCGCCGAATCCGCGGCGAGGTGGAGATACGTAAACAGCGTCTGTCCACGACGCAGCATCTTGCACTCGGCGAGCTGCGGCTCTTTCACTTTCACGACCAGGTCCGCCGCAGCGAAGACATCAGCGGCAGTCGCCACGATCTTCGCACCCGCTGCCTGATAAGCAGCGTCAGTCACATCGATACCGGCACCCGCCGTGCTCTGAATCAGAACTTCGTGCCCTGCTTCGACCAGCTCGCGCACGCCGGCCGGGACGAGACCCACGCGGTATTCATGATTCTTGATCTCTTTGGGAACGCCGATACGCATGCGGATCCTCGGGGTGACGATGAGTGCCACCACAGTAAAAGCCGCAGCGCGGGGGAAACTTGCACAATTCAGTTCAAACCCGAGGTTTTGTGGCAGAATCTTCGATCAATCGACCGGAAAGTGAAGGATTCTTGCGTATGAGCCTCGACCGCTTCGATCGCGCCATCCTGCAGGCGCTGCAACTCGATGGCCGCATCACGAACAGCCTGCTTGCGGAGCGGGTGAACCTTTCGGAGTCGGCGTGCCTGCGGCGGATTCGCGCACTGGAAGAATCCGGCCTCATCGAAGGCTACACGGCACGCATCAATCAGCAGCGCGCGGGCTGCCCGGTGAATGTGTTCGTGAATATAACGCTCGACCGCCAGGACGAAGTCGATCTGCGCAAGTTCGAAGAGGCCGTGCGCAAGATTCCCGAAGTGATGGAGTGCTACCTGATGACGGGCGACTACGATTACACCGTGCGCGTCGTCGTCGCGGACACCGCCGACTTCGAGCGAGTGCACAGCAAGCATCTCACCCGACTGCCGGCAGTCGCGCGAATCCATTCGAGCTTTGCGTTGCGGACGGTGCAGAAGTCGAAGGAGCTGCCGATCCGGTGACGGAGGGCGGTTAGCGCTCCGTCATCCCCGCGAACGCGGGGATCCATCTGAAGGCTCGAAAGGCATGGATTCCCGCTTTCGCGGGAATGACAGTGATCTCATTCTTCCGGAGCGACGGTTACCTTGATGCCGTCGAGGTCCTCGGTGAACGGGACCTGGCAGGACAAACGGGACGCGCCTTGTTTGTACGTCGAGAGGATCGAGACGAGTTCGCGTTCGTCGTACTGCATCTCAGCGAGCTTGCCGATCCAGGCGGGATCGACGTAGACATGGCATGTCGCGCAGGAGCAGAAGCCGCCGCAGCTTGCTGCTACGCCGAACTCGTATTCCCGCAGCACCTCCATGAGCTTGCTGCCCGCGGGAGCTTCGACCGTGTGTTCCTCGCCGTAGATATCGGTGACGTGAATGCTGGGCATGGGCTATTGCAACTCTCTGACGGCGGTCCACAGATCGCGAACGTAATCGAACAGCCAACAGCACAGCTCGAGTCGGTTCCAGAGATCGTCCTCGTAACGGACTGCATAGCGTCGCAGCAGCCGTTCGCGCTGTTCGCGGCGATATGCATGATAGACGCAGATCGAAGCGAGATCGAACAGCCGTTGGCCGAGTCCGGCGTACTCCCAATCGATCAGCCGCAGCGTACCTCCGTCGAGGATATTGAGCGCGTGAACGTCGTTGTGGCATAGGGACGTATTTGCGTCGGACTGCAATGTCGCTGCGATCTGCAGCGCCCTCTCGCGAAGCTCCTTCGTACCGGCGGTGACGGCGGCGCCCCGCTCATCGAGCGTTCGCAGATAACCGCGCACAACGGAATGCAGGTCGACGACATGAATATCGTCAGGCGGCCGCAGCGAATGCAGGCGCCATAGCAGGTCCGCGATGCGATCGATGTTCTGGGGCTCGAAGGCCTGCGCAGGCTCCCATGTCTTGCCGGCGTAGCGGGTGATGAGCAGATGAGCAGATGGGTCGCATCGAACGACTTCCGGCCCGATGCCCGCTGCCGCGACAGCTTCAAGAATGCGGGCCTCGCTCGCACGATTGATCTGCAGCGATTCTTCCGAGGTGTTGCTGAGCCGGACGACGTACGAACCGGCCACGGTGCGAATCAGCCAGCTCTCGTTGGTCAACCCATGCTTGATGCGTTGAACGCTCTCGATCCGGCTCGCATCGATACTGGCAAGGGCGGCGGTCGCTTCAGCTTGCGACATGATGGACTGGCACGGTGCTCTCCGCGGCTCGTTGAACGAGAAGTTCGCGACGCCAGGCGAAATAACCGCGGATCACGATTCCCAGGTAAATGATGAACAGGACAGTCGTCCACAACAGACCCTGGGAGAAATACAGCCACGCCGCGACGCCGTCAACGACGATCCAGTAGAGCCAGTTCTCGATGACCCGTCGCGCCACCATCCACGTCGTAACGACGCTGCCCCACGTCACGAACGAGTCGACATAAGGTGCCGCGGCATCGGTTTTCGCGAGGAGCCACCCGTTCACCAGCGTGGCAATCACAACCAGCACGGCAGCGAGGAGATGGTGCCGCCAGGTCCATTCCCGAATCAGGACTTCGCCCTGGTCGCTGCGCCCTCGCCGCCACTCGACGAAGCCGACCACCGCCATGACGAGATAAAACACCTGCAGCACCGACTGCATGTACAGCGAGGCCTTCGCGAAGATGACGAGATAGACGGCGGTGCTTACAAAGGCGCAGAGCCAGCACAGCAGATTGCGCCGAACCGCCAGAAGCAGATACGCGAGGCCGACGGCGGCGCCGAAGAGCTCCCAGCGGCTCGTGGCGGCGAATTGGGCGAGGAGGTCGGACATTGAGCTACCCCGCTCCGCCTCCCAGTACCTTCATCACAAACACCTTGCGCCCCGCCTCCGCGAACGTCGTCGCCGTTTCTTTGCCGAGAATTTCAAACAGACGCGCGTGCTCGCCGGCGATCTGCGTGCTCATCGCATTCGTCGTCACCTGCAGCTCCGGATAGGTGTTGAGACGATCGATGAACGCCTTGATGGGCGGGATGTAGTCGGCATCGAGCGGATAGAGACTGATTTCGATTGCGGTGCGCATGAACGAACTCCGAAGAGGGCTACTGAAGGGACCACTTCACGGTCAGGCCGACCTGACGCGGGTCGCCGAGCTGGATGTATCGCTTGTCCTCGAAGTTCGGCGGCTCGTTGCCGAAGTAGAAGCCACGGACGGCGTAGTCCTCGTCGAACACGTTGCGACTCCAGAGATAGACGGCCCAGGTTTCTGACTCGTAGCCGGCCTTCAAGTGAGTGAGCGAGTAAGCATCCGCGCGCTGGTTGTTGGGCGGCACGTCGAAGTAGTAGTCGTCGATCGCGGCGAAATCGACACGCGCCATCCAGCCCAGCGGCGAGCGCCACGTTGCGTTCAGGCCCAGCTGATACTCAGGCGCGTGAGCCTGATCGCGATCGCTGACATCTTCGCCTTCGGGCCGGAAACCGCTGTAGCGCGTGTAAAGCAGACCGAGCGAGCCGCCGAGCTCGATCTGCCGTGTCGCATGCCAGCGCACACTCGCCTCGAGACCCGTGTTTCGTCCGCCGGAGGCGTTGTCCGTGAAGAACAGGTAGCTGTTCGGATCGCCGATCGGATCGAGCTGGAAGCCGGTTGCGACCTGCATGTCTTCCCGCTTCATATAGAAGGCGGTGATATCCGCGTAGAGGCGTCGCTCGAACCACTCGCCCTTGGCGCCGACATCGATGCTCCACAGGTACTCGGGCTCGAACCGCTCCTGAATCGTTGCGGCGCGACCAAGATTGAAGCCGCCGGCCTTGTAGCCTCGCGACAGCGTCGCAAACAAACGCGTGTTCTGCTGCGGATCGAAGTGCACTGTCGCCTGCCCGCCCCACATGCGATCGGTCTCGCGAGCATCGGTTTCCCGGACGTCGCCGCCCTGCAATCCATTGTCGCGGTAGTGGGCATCGCGCTCTTCGGCACGCAAGCCGAACGACCAGCCCCAGCGCTCGTCGAACGCGCCTTCGATCTGGCCGAACATCGCGACGTTGCGCGCGTCGTACCGGCTCGCCAGCGAATCGTCGGACGAGCCCGAGTATTCCGGCGTAAAGGGATCGATGTATTCGCCGACGCTGATCTCGTCGATGCGCTCGTCCAGATCCAGCGTGTACGCTCCGACGAGCCATTCGATCCCTGCCGACTCCGGCGACGCGAGGCGCACTTCGAAACTGCGCGCGCGCCGCGAGCTCAGCGCTTCATAGAAATAGTCGTAGGTGAAAGGCGCCCAACTGTCCGCGTTGCCCCAGTCGCCATCGAAGCTGTATTCGCCATCCGAGTCGGACAGCGCGGCGATCATCGTCAGCGAGCCGAGCGAACCCGCTGAAGTTTCGACCCGCAGCGAACCGCCATCGGCCTTCTGCGCATCCTTGCCTGGGCGGTCAGCGAGCGAGCGGCGCGAGTTGTCGATCGACCAGGCATCGTAGCCGTTATCGATGTCCGCATGCAGCCATGTGAGATCGACGGTCGTCGTTTCGGAAGGCTGCCAGCGCCACTTGGCCCGTGCGGTGAGCTCGTCGCGACCGTTCGTGTCATCGCGCCCGAGGTAAGGATCGGAACGGAACCCGTCGCTGCGATAGCGCTGCACGCCGACGCGCCAGGATGAGTCCAATGCATCGGCCGGTCCGGTCGCCACTGCGCCGAGCGATTCGCTGTTGTAGTCGCCCATCGACGCTTCGGTGCTGAAGCCAAACTCGGACTGCGGATCGGCGCTGCGCACGACGATGAGACCTGCGAGAGCGTTGGCGCCATAGAGCATGCCTTGCGGACCGCGCAGCACCTCGATGCGATCGACATCGAACAATGTCGCCGGCATGCCGATGCCGCTGAAATCGATGCCATCGATCAGGAAGCCGACGGAAGGATTGGGCGCGCCCTCGTACTGCTCGCGCTCGCCGATTCCACGCAACTGGAAGTAGCGGGGCCGCGATGTCCCGCCGGCCCAATGCAGGTTCGGCACCGACGTCAGAACGTCTTCGAAGTGCTGTTGGCCCGCATCGCGCAGTTGCTGCTGATCGAGCACCGTGATGCTGACCGGCACCTCCACCAGCGCCTGCTTGCGCAGCGTCGAGGTCACGACGACCTCTTCCAGCACGTCATCCGCGGCAGCGAATGCATTCGCAGCCAGCACCAACGACACCGCCATTCCCAACATACGCGCACGCATCATCCGGTTCTCCTGAAGCGAAGATCCGGCCAAGGCGAGGGGAGCAGTGAGAAACGAGCGCGATGCAAAAAGAAATGCATCGCATGACCTGCTCCCTACGCCGGTATTAACCGGATCAGGTTCAACGGGTCCACCGATGAGCGACCATCCCAATGACACGTCGCGTTCGGCATCTCAGGCCCAAGTCAGGGCCACCCCAAGGCGGCCGCGAGTATAGCCGCGCATCGCAGCCATTGATAGCGCGCCCCGCCAGAATGCCCTTCCCGCTTGCTCTTCTTTGTAAGTTCCGCCATAACGCCCGAAGGGGGACACCATCCTTTTCGTTCTTATCTGAGGCTCCAGGTTCCTATGTCGAATCGTCGCTGTCGGCTGTTCCATGTCGACGCATTCACGCGTCAGCGCTTCTGCGGCAATCCCGCGATCGTCGTGCTCGACGCGGATCACCTGTCCGAAGAGGAGATGCAGACCATCGCCACGGAGGTGAATTGCGAAACCGGCTTCGTGCTCGAAGCGGAGAGCAGCGATCACGACATGCAGGTCCGCTACTTCACGCCGCGTCATCCGGCTTCGTTCGTCGGCCATGTGACGATCGCGGCGCAATACGTGCGTGCAAAAGTCGACGGCAAACCGACCGGCAAGCTGCGCCAGCGCACCGGCGCCGGCGTGGTCGAAGTGGAGGTCGCGGAAATCCAGGGTGACTTGCGCGTGTCGATCGGCCAGAGCCCGCCGTCCCTCGGTCCGGTGATCCCCGACCATCATCGACGCCAGGTTCTCGATGCGCTCGGCATCTCGAGCCCCAGCCTGCACAACGACTGCCCGCTGCAGATCCTCACCAAGGGCACGTCGCGGCTGCTGATCGGATTGCGTTCACCCGAACTGCTCGACTCGCTGAAACCCGACTTCGAAGAGCTCACGCGCCTCACACCGCATGTCGGCGCCGAGGGGTATTTCGTGTTCGCGCTCAGCCCGACTTCGGAAGGCGACGGCACGGAATCGCGCATGTTCTGCCCGGCGCTCGGCATTCCCGAAGATCCGGTCAGCGGCAATGCGCACGGCATGCTCGGCGTGTATCTCGTCAATCACGGCCTGCTGCAGCCGAAGAACGGCAACGTCGTTTTCCGCGGTCAGCAGGGACAGTGGGTGCGCCGGCCAGGCGTCGTCGACGTGGAAGTCGAATCGTCAGGCAAGGTGGCTCAGAGCGTGCGCATCACGGGCGATGCGGTGATCGTTTACGAGGCGGAAGTCAAAGTCTGAGCGATTGCTCCGTCTTCCCGCCTTTGCCGATCTTCAGCACATGATTCACGGCCGGCACGATGTCATTCGCATCGTGCACGGCCATGACGATCTGCGTTCCTGACTCCGCGACACGCTGGATCAGTTCGAGCACGTGCTCACGAACGTCGCCGTCCAACCCCGTGCACGGTTCATCGAGGAGCAACATCTCCGGCTCGCCGATCATCGCGCGCGCAAACAAAGCCAGCCGCATCTGTCCGTAGGAAACCTGGCGCGGGCCGCGCGAACGCAATCGTTCGATGCCGAAGTACTTCAGCCATCGTGAGGCAGCGGCATGATCGGCGCGTGTCGCAGCCTCGTTCAGGCCGATGCTGGAATAGCGCCCCGAAATGACGATTTCCTCGATCGACCTCGCCGCGAAGTAATTCGCCTGCAGTTCCGGCGACACCCAACCCACCCGCTGCTTCCATTGTTCGATGCGCGTGCCTCGCGGCATGCGATCGCGTTCGATCGTGCCGCCTAGCGCGGGATGCAAGTCGCCGTAGATCAGGTTCAGCAGCGTCGACTTGCCCGAACCGTTCGCGCCGAGCACTGCCCAGTTCTCGCCGCGGTGCAACGTCCAGTTCAGATCGCGGATGACCGGGCGGTAGTCGCGAAAAAGCTTCGCATTGCGGATGCGGACGAGCCACGGCCCTTCGCGGTCGGGCCGCACCTTCGCAGACGCCGCTCGCCTTCCGGCGCTTCTGCGTGTCGCCGGCGAGGATGGCCTCTGCGAGTGATGCTTCGTCGCTCCAGTCGAGACGATCTTGCCGCCCGCAATTCGCGCCAGATGCGTCACGTTCTTCGGCAACTCTTCCGGGCGATGCGAGGTAATGACCCAGTCATGGCCATCGCGGGGCTGTTCGAGCGCACGACGCAGCTTTTTCTTCGCTCGAACGTCGAGTCCGTTGAAGACTTCATCGAGCAGCAGCACGCGCGCCGGCGACGCGAACGCACGCGCAACGAGCGTGAGACGGCGCTGCCCGTACGACAGCGAAAGAATGTGTCGATTGCGCAGGCCCCACACACCGAAGCGCCGCAGAACGCGATCCACTTTGCCGCGCTGACTGGCCGTCGGCCGCGTGAGCGGAATGTCTTCGTCGAAAAGCCCGGTGGTCACGACTTGCGTGACGGTGAGATTCCAGTCGTACCGAACGTACTTGTCCTGCCGCTCAGGCCCTACGTACGCAATGTGTTCCTTCATCCCGGCAGGCTGGCGACTCGTCTCACCGCCGAGACGATAGATGCGTTCCTCTGCGCCGGTCGGCGTCGGCCAGATATCGCCGCGAAGCATCTTGAGCAGCATCGACTTGCCCGAGCCATTCGGCCCGAGCAACGCCCAGCGCTCACCGCGCCGTAGCGCGAAGCTCACATCGTCGAGGACGACGTGATCGTCGAGCACCAGCGAACACTGACGCAGCTCGATCAGCGGCAGGGAATCATTCTTTGCAATCCGCGAGCCGCCGCGCCGGCGGCGCTTCATGCCCCGGCCGTCCAGGTATCGCCTTCCCTTCTCACGCGGCCGTCTTCTTCCAGCTTCAGCAGATGCGCGAGCAGAGAAGAGCTAGCGAGCTGGTGCAGCCGAGGATCGACGTCGTCGTACACGTTCGCGACGAGCGTATCGATCGATGAGCGAGGCGCATCGGACAATCGACTATAGACCTTTGCTTCTCGCGCCAGTCGATGCGCGATGATGCGTGCGATCTCGGCCTGTGCATCTTCGATCGTCGATCCGTGACCGGGCGCAAGCCGCGTCACCGGCTCGCGCTGCAAGCGACGCAGCGATCGCAGGTACTGGCCCATGTCGCCATCCGGCGGAGCGATCACGACCGTCGAGCCCTGCATCAGATGATCGCCGGTGAACAGCAGGCCGGTTTCGTCGAGCAGGAAACAAAGGTGGTTCGACGCGTGACCCGGCGTGTGCATCGCACGGACGCGAAGGCCATCGACGTCGATCTCGGCGCCATCGTCGAGCGTGCGTGTCGGCGTGAACGTGGTGTCCTGCCGGCCGTCATCGGGCGGCGAGCGACCGAGCAGTTCGGCGCCCGTCGCCTCGGCAAGCGCCATCGCGCCCGGCGAATGATCGCGATGCGTATGCGTGACCAGAACGGCTGCAATGCTGCGTCCGGTTTCAGCGAGGATTCTTTCGATGTGAGCTCGATCCGCGGGGCCCGGATCGACGACCAGGAAGCGCTCTCGCCCGAGCAGATAGGTGTTGGTGCCCGGCCCGGTCATGAAGCTCGGGTTATTGGCGACGAGCCTGCGAACCCCGGGGGCGATCACGTCGAGCTGCCCCGACACGAGCGAAACCATAACTCACACCGTCACGAACAAAGGACGGTGAGCATACTGATAGAGCCGAGCTCAATGCCATCGGTCGGGAAAGAAACTTCGCTTTGCGCGCCGCCGGCGCCCAGAACGTAGAGCAGCGGCAGGTAGTGCTCTGGTGTCGGTACTGCCAGTCGGGCGTCCTCACCGAGTTGCTCGTAGTCGATTGCGAACTGGTGGTCGCCACGGGCCAGCGCCTCCCGGATTCCGTCATTGAACGTCGTCGCCCACGGCCATCCAGCCGCGGACGGATTCCACTGAATCCGCCGCAGGTTGTGCACGACATTGCCGCTGCCGAAGATGAGCACGCCTTCGTCACGCAATGCAGCGAGCTGCGCACCGAGCTCGTAGTGAGCGGCGTTCGACAGGGTCGCGTCGATGCTCAACTGGACGACGGGAATATCCGCCTGGGGATAGACGTGAGTCAGGACAGACCAGGTGCCGTGATCGAGGCCCCACTGCTGATCCGCTGCCACCGGCACTGGCCCCAGCAATTCCTGGACACGCGACGCCAGCGCCGGACTTCCTGGGGCGGCATAGCGTTGCGCGAACAGCTCGGATGGGAAGCCGTAGAAATCATGAATGGTGCGCGGCTGCGTCATTGCAGTCACCGCAGTGCCGTTCGCGTACCAGTGCGCCGAAATCGCGAGGATCGCTTTGGGTTTCGGCAATGATTCACCCAGAGCACGCCACGCGCTGGTATGCGTGTTGAGTTCGACCGCATTCATGGGGCTGCCGTGCCCGATGAACACCGTGGGCATTCGGGAAGTCATGGTGACTTTGTACCAAGCAGGATCCCCTCGATAAATGGGACCTGAGGAATCACTCTTATTCCGCCGTCATTGGACCGTCCAGTGGGGTCACGGTGACGCGCACGGAGAGCTGGTGCTGGCCACCGCCGACGATGACACCGCGCAACGGAGACACATCCGAAAAATCACGACCCCATGCCACGGTAATGTGATCCTTGTCGGCGCGCACACCGTTGGTCGGATCGAACTCGACCCAGCCCGCGAGCGGGCACCAGACTGAAACCCAGGCATGAGAGGCGTCGGCTCCAACGAGCGCCTTCTGGCCCGCCGGAGGCACAGTCCGCAGATAGCCGCTCACGTACCGCGCCGCGAGCCCTCTCGAACGCAAGCACGCAATCATGAGGTGCGCGTAGTCCTGGCAGACGCCGCGCTTCTTGTCGAGCACTTCGAGCAACGACGTCGATACGCTGGTTTCTCCCGGCGCGTAAGTCATCTCGTCGTGCAGTTTGTGCATCAGGCTGTCGGCGCAATCGATGACGGACCGGCCTGCGGGAAAACACCCGGCAGCGTAGTCGGTGAACAACTGCTTGATACGCACGTGCGGGGATTCGGCGCGGTACCGCATGGCTTCCAGTCGCTCGGCACCCGGCGGGCGCCCGGAGTACATCAATTGCGTACGTACCCGCTCCCACGGTTCGCTTTTCAGGACGCGGTCCGCGTTGCCGCGCACTTCCACCGACATTTCCGTCGTCACATCGAGCCGCTGGTGCGGGCGGTCGAACTCGAGCCTCGTGATGGGATTGCCGAAACTATCGACATCGACGGCCGAGTGTGTCGGCGGCGGGTCGATGCTGATCGTGTGCGCCACACATGTCTGGCGCTCAGTCTCTCGCGGTGCGAGATGCAGCAGCTGATGCGAATGCACGACGTCGCCGCTGTACGCGTAGACGGTCTGATGAGTGACGCGATAGGCGACCGTGCTCATGCGGCCACGACCTGCAGGTCGCCTTCGGTATGCGAGAAATGTCGCATCGACAATCGATCCGACAACTGGGTTGCCGCGTCAGCGAGCGCGATGAGTCGCTGTGCGAAAGCCTGCCGTGCGCCCGCTGCGGTGTAGCCGACTCCCTCGAGCACGCCGAAGTCCGTCTCATCGAGATCCGCGGCTGCCCGCTCGAAGGAGTCATCGAAGGTTGCGTCACCGGCGCGAAGCTGTTCGAGAATGAACCGGATCTTCTCGCACTGGAAACCGATGCCGCGCGGATTCTGCACATCCCGGATCAGCAGGTGCAGCACGGGTGCAACGCGAGGCCGATCGAGATTTCGCGTGCGATACGCAACCGTACTGCCGACGATGTCCAGCCACCATTCGAGCTCGCTCCGCGACGGAGCCGTGGCCACCGAAAGGCGCATCCCCAACAGCGTCGCCAGGAACTGAACGCGTTCGAGTCGCCTACCCAGCAGCAGCATTCGCCAGCCGTCATCCTGGGTCATGTCATCGAGCGCGAAGCCCGCAAGCCCCGAGAGCGAGAGCACGAGCCGGTCGAGCGCTTCACGGGCATCGCTGCGACTCGATACGGACTCGTGATACTGACGCTGCAGCACGCCGATCGCCCGCCAGTGCTCGGCGGACAGGCGACTGCGTGCCTGAGTCGCGGACCATTCGAGACGACGAAGGTCAGCCGCGAGCCCGTTCGCATTGCCGACGTCGAAAAGACTCGCCGGGAGATCCAGCTTTTCCGCCAGCACACCGAACTGCGCGCAACTGTTCATCGCGTGCTTCCACGCGTCGGATCGCGTGTCGAGTGCAAGCGTCGCCCGCGCCAACCGCGCTTTGTCGTCGCAGCGGATTGCGTAGCGGCCCATCCAGAACAGGTTCTCGACCAGTCGTGATGGAAGGTCTTCGCTGCGCTGTCGCCGCCGGCCCGCCACTGTATCGATCTCTTCGGCCGCGTCGTCCGCCGCGATGACCCAGACATCCTTGCTGCCGCCGCCGCGCTGATTCGAAACAACATCGGCCGCGCTGTCGCCCGCGATGCGTGCAAGGCCGCCGGGCATGACTTGAAAGCCGTTCGGTGTCGCGACCGCATAGACGCGGATCGCCAACGCCCGTCCCGTGACCCCAGATGCCCCCCATACCGGTGACTGCGACAGCGACACGCGTTCCTGTGCGACGTAGGCATAAGGTCGTGCCCGCAATCGCTCGACGACCGCGGCCTTTGCCTTGCGATCGAGCGAGCTGCCGAAGACGGGTTCGAATTTCTGATTCGGGAACACCGGCTTGATCACGAGCTTCTCGAGATTCGTTATGACGTGCTCGAGCGCCGGACGTTCGCCGCACCACCAGGTCGCGACGGACGGCAGTGCCAGCGATTCGCTGTTGAGCCAGTCGGCGATCGGCGGCAGGAATCCCAGCCAGCTCGCCGATTCGAGGACGCCACTGCCGAGCGGGTTGGCCAGTACGACTCGCCCCTTGCGCACGACTTGCAGCAGGCCCGGCACGCCGAGCGCCGAGTCGGAACGCAGCTCGGCGGGATCGCAGAAATCGTCATCCAGTCGACGCAGCACGGCATGCACGCGACGCAGGCCGGCGAATGTCTTGAGATAGAGCGTATCGCCACGAACTGTCAGGTCCGCGCCTTCGACGAGAGCGAAACCCAGTTGACGCGCCAGATACGCGTGCTCGAAGTACGTCTCGTTGAAAGGACCCGGCGTCAGCACGACTGCGAGCGGCGATTCATCGTCCTCGACCTGGCTGAGCATCTGCTCACGCAGCGCCGCGAAGAACGGCGATGCCGAACGCACTCGCAGGTCGTCGATGAGTTGGGGAAAGACGCGCGAGACGATGCGTCGATTCTCGAGCGCATAGCCCGGACCTGACGGCGTTTGCGTGCGATCGCCGAGTATCCACCACTGTCCATTCGGTGCACGCGCAAGGTCGGCGGCATAGACCTGCAACCACCGGCCGCCGGCAGGATTCAGCCCGCGGCACGGCCAGAGAAAATTCGGATGCCCGAAGACGATCTCCGGCGGCACGATGCCTTCAGCGAGCAAACGCTGTGGGCCGTAGAGGTCCGCCAGTAAAGAATCAAGCAGCCGGGCACGTTGAGCGACACCGGCGGCGATGACCTGCCATTCCTCGGCCGGCAGGATCAGCGGCAATGTATCGAGCTGCCACGGGCGATCCCGTCCCTGCGGATCGGCGTAGACGTTGTACGTAACGCCGTTCTCGACGATGAGCCTGCGTGCCAGCTCCACTCCCCGTCGCAACGCATCCGGTGTGGAGGCGTCGAGCCGCTCGATCAGCGGCCGCCAGTGAGCTCGCACCGACCCGTCGGAGTTCAGCAACTCGTCATAGCGAGTTGCGTCCGGGGTGTAGGGGGCGATGAGGGAGGCGGACGGCATGGGCGGAGGTTACATTATCCGCGCCTCAGGTCCGTCGTGAAGGACAGTTCCTCTACTGAACCCTGCGGCGGCATTGAGACCTGCCCCTGCGTATGACCCATCCTGAAGAAGCGGGCGAGTCGACGGCTCTCCGCCTCGAACGCGTTCACCGGGAACACCGAATAGTTGCGTCCGCCAGGATGCGCCACGTGATAGCGACAACCGCCGATGGAACGCTGCATCCAGGTGTCGATGAGATCGAATGTCAGCGGGGCGTGCGGAGCAATGAGCGGTTGCAATGATGAAGGCGGCTGCCAGGCCCGGTAGCGCACGCCGGCGACGAACTCACCCACTTTCCCGGTGGGCCGCAGGGCCACGGGACGGCCGTTGCAAGCGAGCGCATAGCGATCGGGCGCGAGGCCGGTGATCCTGACCTGCAAGCGCTCGACGGACGAATCGACATAGCGCACGGCCCCACCGGCTCCGCCCTCTTCGCCCATCACGTGCCACGGCTCCAGTGCATGGCGCAGCTCGAGATCAACCCCTGCTGTCGCGTAGTCGCCGATCTTGGGGAATCGAAACTCCATATGCGGCGCGAACCATTCCGGCTCGAACGCGTAGCCGGCAGACCCGAGATCCTGGAGCACATCCTGCAGATCGCGCTCCACGAAGTACGGCAGCATGAAGCGATCGTGCAACTCCGTGCCCCAGCGCGCGAGGCGGGAGGGCTCGTAAGGTGTCTGCCAGAACCTCGCGATCAACGATCGCAGCAGCAGTTGCTGGGCGAGGCTCATCTGCGCGTGCGGCGGCATTTCGAACGCACGCATTTCAAGCAAGCCGAGTCGTCCTGTCGAACTGTCGGGCGAGTAGAGCTTGTCGATGCAGAATTCGGCGCGGTGCGTATTACCCGTGACGTCGACCAACAGATTTCGCAGCAGGCGATCGACGAGCCACGGCGGGCTGTCGGAGCCCAACTGCGGGAACTGCCGGAACGCCAGCTCGAGTTCGTACAGCGAATCGTTGCGCGCCTCGTCGACGCGCGGCGCCTGCGACGTCGGGCCGATGAAGAGACCCGAGAACAGATACGACAACGCGGGGTGGTTGTGCCAGTAGGCGATCAGGCTGCGCAGCAGGTCCGGGCGCCGCAGAAACGGCGAATCGCGCATCGTCTCGCCGCCGAGCACGAAGTGATTCCCGCCACCCGTCCCGGTGTGCCGGCCGTCGAGCATGAACTTCTCCGTGCTCAGACGAGTGTCGCGGGCACTCTCGTAGAGATGTGTCGTGCGATCGACGAGATCTTTCCACGTCGCAGACGGATGAATGTTGACCTCGATCACGCCGGGATCCGGCGTCACGCGGAAGTAATTCAGGCGCGGATCGCGCGGCGGCTCATAACCTTCGAGCACGACAGGCATGGTCTGTGCCTGCGCGACGGACTCGATGGCACTGACGAGTTCAAGGTAGTGCTCCACCTGCGCGAGTGGCGGCATGAAGAGATAGAGCACACCGTTGCGCGGCTCCGCGCACATTGCTGTGCGCGTGATCCATGAGGCCGATTCGCCTTGCTGCGGCTTGCGTGCTTCGTGCACTTCGCGTTCTGAGTCGGAGACGTCAGCGAATTGCGGGCGAATCTCCGCATGCCTCCTCAGCGAGGGCTGACGAACGCTCGGATCGCGCGGATGAAGATACGGGTATTCGCCGCTAGTCACCCAGGGCTGAGAATCGCGCGGCAGTCGATACCCCAGCGGCGAATCCCCCGGCACGAGATAACAGCGCTCGGAGCGCAGGAACCAGGGCCCGGATTGCCAGCCCTGCGAGCTCCTTGCGATCGGCAGGACGTGGCCGATCACCTTGTCGAGACCGCGACTGAAGATCTTCGCTAAACGAGCTCGTTCGAGCGGATCCTCCAGTCTCGAATCGAAGGGATCCACGTTCGACGGCAACTGCCGTTCGCGCCACAGGTAGTAGAAGACATCTTCGTAAGCGGCGAACAAATGTCGTGTCGAAACGCCGAGGCGCTGTGCGAGCGCCGAAAGGAATCTCTGCGCTTTGACTTCGTCGGCGCGATAGTCGACGGACTCATCCGCGTACAGCGCAGGATCGGACCAGACCGGCTCGCCGTCGCGCCGCCAGAAGCAATTCAACGACCAGCGCGGAAGCTGCTCGCCCGGATACCACTTGCCTTGACCGAAATGAGCGAGCCCGGAAGGGGCGTACTTCGCCTTCAGTTTGCGAAAGAGCTGCGCGGCCAGGTTGCGCTTCGTCGGGCCGAGCGCTGCCGTGTTCCACTCGGGTCCGTCCGGATCATCGATGCTGACGAACGTAGGTTCGCCCCCCATCGTCAATCGGACATCCTGCGCGAGCAGCGCCGCATCGACGCGATCGCCGAGCTTCTGGATTTGCGTCCATTGCTCGTCCGTATACGGCTTCGTGACACGCGGCGCTTCCCAGATGCGCGTCACTTTCATCTCATGCGAGAACTCCACTTCGGATTCATCGACGGCACCAGTGACCGGGGCTGCGGCGGACGGCTCGGGCGTGCACGCGAGCGGAATGTGTCCCTCCCCCGCCAGCAGGCCCGACGTTGGATCGAGGCCAATCCATCCGGCGCCCGGCAGATACACCTCGCACCACGCATGCAGGTCGGTGAAATCGACAGCGGTGCCCGACGGTCCATCGAGCGACTTCACGTCGGCGACGAGCTGGATCAGGTAGCCCGAAACGAATCGCGTCGCGAGCCCCATGTGCCGCAGCAATTGCGCCAGCAGCCACGCCGAATCGCGGCACGATCCCGAAGCGTTCCGCAGCGTCTCCTCCGGCGTCTGCACGCCCGGCTCGAGACGGATCAGGTATTTCACGTCGCCGGCGAGACGCTGATTCAGCCCGACCAGGAAATCGATCGTGCGCACGCGGCTCGAATTTCCCGGGCTCAGGGATTCGAGATAGCCCGCAAGCAGCGGCGTGAGCGGCGCCGGCACCAGGTACGGCGCCAGCTCCCGCTGTTCGAGTGCGTCGTACTTGAAAGGGAAATGCTCAGCCGATTCCTCCAGGAAGAAATCGAACGGATTGAAGACGGCCATCTCGGCGACCAGGTCGACCTCGATCCGGAACTGCGTCGTCTTCTCGGGGAAGACCAGCCGCGCGAGGTAGTTGGACTGGGGGTCCTGCTGCCAGTTGATGAAGTGATCCTGGGGCGTCACGCGCAGCGAATAGGACAGGACCCGGGTCCGCGAATGCGGGGCCGGCCTGAGGCGAATGACCTGAGGGCCGAGATTCACCCGCCGGTCGTATCGGTAATGCGTGACGTGGCGGAGCGCGACGTGGATGGACAAGCGGGACCTCGCAGGCAGTCATTGCCTCACTGCTCTTTGCAAGTCTCACTCCACCTCTTATCGTTGCCCGGCGCGGGCCATTGCTGCGGCAACGCGCACCAGTAATGTGCGTAACCAGCTATGATCGCACCATGAAAATAACAGGGGACCGATAGCGAAATGTGGATCGCCGTGCTGATCCTGCTGATCGCCGTGCTCGGGGTCGTGCTGTTCAAGGTCATGAGCCAGGAAAGGCGGTCATCCTCCCCGGTTGCGGCTGCCGCCGGGGCGGGCATCGAAGCGCTCCCCGCTGACGACTCGATTCCGTTCCACACCGCTGAAACGGAACAGGCGACGCTGGAGTGCTACCGCCTGGCGTTCGGCCTGGTGAAGCTCGATTCCCGGGTTCCGGCGGATCATGCAGGCGTCCTGGACGCGGTCGGGAAGTCCCTCGACGAATCGGTCTACGAACGCGACTACTTTCCGCGCCGGCCGATGCTGCTGCCCAAACTCCTGCAGGCCATCAACGACGACAAGAGCACTCGCGAAGAACTGGTCCGCGTCCTTCTGGAAGACCCCGCGCTCGCAGGCGCGGTGCTGCAGCGGGCGAACAGCGCCTTCTACCGTGTTTCGCCCGAGCCGATCGAAAGCCTCGATCGTGCCGTATTGCTGCTCGGCACCAATGGATTGCGATCGCTGATGGCGTCGGCAATCCTGCAGCCGGTGTTTCGCATTCCTCGCGGCTCGTTCGAGAAGTTCGCGGACTTCACCTGGGAGCAGGCGGAGCGGACCGCGATGGCATCGGAAGTAAACGCACGCGGCATCGGTGATGCCAAGCCGATCGTGGCCCAGCTGCTCGGTTTGCTGAGCCTGCTCGCGAACATCGTCCTGTTCCGACTCACGCTCGACAAGTATCGCGACTTCCCGCACCTGACCCCCAGGGCCGAAGTGATGATCGAAGCGATCCGGACGCAGCGCGCGTGCACCGCGAGCCTGATCGCGCAGTCATGGCAGCTCTCGGATCTGTCGATCTCCGCGTTCACGGAGCAGCAGCAACAGATGCCGCCGAACCAGATGAGCTCGCTCGGCCGCAGCATCTACTTCGGCGATCTTTGCGGCTCGCTAGCCATGCTCACCGCACGCGGATACCAGACGAAGAAGCAGGCGCAGGTCGTGCTCGCGGGCCAGGGTGTCGATCGGGAGACGGCGCTCGCGATGTGGCTGGCGGCGGCGTCGGTGCAGCAAGGTTAAATCGTCGGATCGGAACCCCACGCTCGACCCGTCCGTTACCGAAGCAACACTGCTTCGGGAAATGAACGATGAGCGATCTCAGACGATGCATGGCGAATCAGCAAGGCAAAGCGGGCTGGATCCTGCTGTGGCTGCTGGGCGTTCCGATTCCTGTCCTGCTGGTACTTTTCCTGCTGCGCGGTTGCACCTGATACGGCAGTATCTGCTTGCCTCGGGTCGGGTTTGTCACCACAGGAGCAGCGATGCTCGTAACGTTTCGTTCGAAGGCGGCCGCGTCGATCACCATGTTCGGCGATGTCGCCTCCCAGCTGCTCAACATGATGGGCGCGTCCGGCCGTATCCCCGGTGCCTTCACTGGCGAAGATGTCCAGAGCGCATTACAGAAACTGGAATCCTCCCTCGCGCGGCTCAAGGAGCAGGGCGACCACACCGCTGCCCCTCCTGCCCTGAACGAAGACATGGAAGCCGAGGATGAGGAGGACGAGCCGCCCCTGGAGCTCGCCGTCCGCGCCGCACCGTTGATCGAGCTCCTCCAGCGTGCCGCCGCCGCCAAGGCCGAAGTGACCTGGGAAGGCAAGTAGCCCCTGCCTCCTTGAGGCATAATTGCGGCCCTTCAAACAGCCACCAGGCTTATCTCATGGGCCGTATTTTCGAAGTTCGAAAGCACGCAATGTTTGCGCGCTGGAACCGCATGGCGAAGCAGTTCGCGCGGGTAGGCAAGGAAATCGCGATTGCCGTCAAGTCCGGCGGGCCCGACCCGACCTCCAATCCCGCCCTGCGCCGGGCCGTGCAGAACGCCCGCGCGGTCAACATGCCGAAAGACAATGTCATGTCGGCGATCAAACGCGCTTCGGGCAAGGACGCGGCGAACTACAACGAAATCATCTATGAGGGCTACGGCCCGCACGGCGTCGCGATCATCGTCGAAGCCGCGACCGACAATCCGACGCGCACCGTCGCCAACGTGCGCAACGTCTTCGACAACAACGGCGGCAATCTCGCCGCCAGCGGCAGCGTCAGCTTCCAGTTCAAGAAGATGGGTGTGTTCCGCCTGAGCCCGGAAGGCATCGTGCAGGACGATCTCGAGCTCGACCTGATCGATCACGGCCTCGAAGAGATGGGCGAAAGCACCGGCGAAAAAGGCGAACCGCAGCTCGTCATCCGCTGCAACTTCCCGGACTTCGGCCAGATGCAGAAGGCACTGGAAGACCGCAAGATCACACCGCTGTCGGCATCGCACGAGTACATCTGCATGACCCCGACCGAACTGCCCGAAGCGCAGGCCACGGAAGTCATGACGCTGATCGACAAGCTGGAGCAGGATGAGGATGTGCAGAACGTGTATCACACGCTCGTCTGAGCAAAGAGGCTGCGAGCGATGAGCTGTGAGCGGCGAGCCAGATAGGCCGAGAACCGAGAAGCCTCCGTTCTGGCTCACCGCTCATCGCTCACAGCTCATCGCCTCCTACTCGCAATAGCTCCTGCAATCCCTCAGCTCATCCAGACACAACTGCTCGCCTTCCCTCGATCGGTTGTCGCAATCCTGCCGCCGCGAAGCAACTGAACCGCTCAAGGTATTGACGCAATCGCTGTAGCGCGCGCTGGTGCGTGCGAGGCAGGCGTTGCGGTCACGGGCGAATTCGCAGCGGGCCTGACCGTAGAACGCGCAATCAGCGGCCGCTGAGTTCGTGCCTGGGGTCGCGGTGAATCCGCCGGCGGCGCCGAAGCCGACTGCCCGCATGCAGTCCTGTTTGCCGCGACGGTTGATGCTGCGGCATTCGCCATCCGAGCGTTCGCATTGCGCGATGCATTCCTGGCGGCGCGCCTGCCTCGAATTGTCGACCGATGCGACCTGGACTGGCGGGGCCGCGGGCTTCTTCTCTACTGCCGCCGGCGGTGGCGCCGCCGCAGGCTGGGGTTCGCTTTGCTGGACGACTGCAGCGGTCGCGGCTTGCACCTCTGCTGGCGGACCCTGCGTCGCAGCGGTCGCTTCGACGGGCGGATCTTGCGGAGGCGGGCTCGCCGTGTCGGCGGCAGGCGGTGTAGCCGCCGTATCCGTCGGTGTAGTCGTCGGCGTCACGTCAGCCACTGCAGCGGGCTGACGAACTTCCGTCACGTAGTAAGTCGCCGCACCGGCGACGGCGACGAGGCCGATGCCCAGCGCGATCCAGACCGCAGCCTTGCTGCCGCTGCGCGCCGGCGCTTCGAGCTCGGCGAGGAATGCATTGAGTGAAGGCCAGCGATCGTCCGGTCGCGGCGACATTGCCCGCATCACAGCGTTTGCGTAGCGCAGCGGGACATCGCGGCGAATCTTGTCGAGCGGCTTCACTGCTCCCATCGGAATCGTGCCCGCGAGCAGCTCGTACATGACGACGCCAAGAGCGTACTGATCGGCGCGCCAATCGACTTCCTTCGCATCGAGTCGCTGTTCCGGCGCCATGTAGTACGCGGTGCCGAGCGTCATGCCGGTCTGTGTGAGCTGCGAATTGCTGTAAGCGCGCGCGATACCGAAATCCATCAGCTTCACCGTGCCGTCTTCCGCAAGCCAGATGTTCTCGGGCTTCAGGTCGCGATGAACGATGTAGCGATGGGCATAGCGCAATGCGTCGATGAGCTGGCGTGCGACATCGGCCACCTCCGTGGTGGTGAACGGTTTGTGCTCGCGATTGTGGATCTCGATCCGATGACGCAGCGTGTGGCCCTGCAAGCGCTCCATCGACAGGTAGTAATGACCACCCGTTTCGCCGACGTCGTAGACGCGGACGATGTTCGGATGCGAGAGATTGCTGGAAACCTTGGCCTCCGCGAGGAAGCGCTCCTTGGCTGCTGTGCTGAAGATCAGGTCCTGTCGCAGGACCTTGATCGCGACGTCCTCGCCGCGCAGCCGGTCGTGTGCAGCATAGACGTACCCCATGCCGCCCTGACCGAGCATTGCGCCGATCTCGAGGCGACCCGAAAGCACGGCGCCGGTATCCATTCGCACGTACGTTTCATGCGCTCCGGGCGGCGGCATATCCATCGTGTCGCGCATCATCGTGACGCTGGAATCGGTCACGCGCGGCCGCGTGTAGCGGCCGGTCGCAGTCAGGAATTCGTAGGCTTCCACGAGCCCGGAGAGTGCCGTCTGATGCTGTTCGCGCTCGGCATCGGTCTGCGCGCTGACCAGCCTCTCCTGCACGGTGGCGAGTCGCTGACCGTAGGCACGGGTCACGCCACCGGCATCTTCTTCGCCGGTCAGCCCGAGCCGGGCGAGCGCTGCACTCTTGTCCATCCGAACTCCGGTATACCCCTGGGAGGCTAAGGATACTGCCGGGAACGGGTAAAGGGCACGGTCCGTTGGGACCAGCGGCGGCTCACTTCATCGTCGGCATCACAAACTCCGACCCGCCGCGGATGCCCGTCGGCCAGCGCGACGTGACGGTCTTGAGCCGCGTGTAGAAGCGGACGCCATCCGGGCCGTGCACATGCAGATCGCCGAACAGGGATCGCTTCCAGCCGCCGAAGCTGTGGAATGCCATCGGCACCGGGATCGGCACATTGATACCCACCATGCCCGCCTGCACCGAATGAGAGAACTTGCGCGCCGAATCGCCGTCGCTCGTGAAGATCGCGGTGCCGTTGCCGAACTCATGCTCGTTGATCAGCTTCAACGCACTATCGAGATCGGGCACTCGTACGACCGCGAGCACGGGACCAAAGATCTCTTCCTTGTAGACGCGCATCTGCGGCTGCACGTTGTCGAACAGCGTCGCGCCCAGGTAGAAACCATTCTCGTGTCCCGCGACCGTGTGGTGCCGGCCGTCGACGACGAGCTTCGCGCCCTCCTTCACACCGAGATCGACGTAGCCGCGCACCCGTTCGAGATGTTCGCGAGTGACGAGCGGCCCCATCTCCACGCCTTCGGTCATTCCTGATCCGATCTTCAGTGCCGCGATCATGGGCTTGAGCGTGTCGATGAGACGATCGCCCGCGTCGCCGACCGCGACTGCGACGGAGATTGCCATGCATCGCTCGCCTGCCGAGCCATACGCCGCGCCCATCAGCGCCTGCGCCGCGATCTGCGGATTCGCATCGGGCATCACGACCATATGGTTCTTCGCACCGCCGAGCGCTTGGACACGCTTGCCGTGCTTCGATGCGGTTTCGTAGATGTGCTGCGCGATCGGTGTCGACCCGACGAAGCTCACGGCAGCTACGTCAGGATCGGTCAGCAACGTTTCGACAGCCTCGCGATCCCCGTTCACGACGTTGAAAACGCCGGCCGGCAGCCCTGCTTCGGCGAGCAGCTCCGCCAGTCGCAATCCGCACGACGGATCCTTCTCCGAGGGCTTGAGGATGAATGTGTTCCCGCATGCGATGGCGACGGGGAACATCCACATCGGCACCATCGCCGGGAAGTTGAATGGCGTGATGCCCGCGCAGACGCCGACCGGCTGACGCAGCGACCAGCTGTCGATGCCGCCGCCGACCGTATCGGAGAACTCGCCCTTCAGCAGATGCGGGATACCGCAGGCGAACTCGACGACTTCGAGCCCGCGAGTCACTTCACCGCGCGCGTCGGAAAAAACCTTGCCGTGCTCGCTCGTGATGATGCGTGCCAGTTCGTCGATGTGCGCATCGAGCAGCGCTTTGAAGCGAAACAGGATGCGGGCGCGCTGCAAAGGCGCTGTCGCGGCCCAGCCCGGAAGAGCGGCGCGTGCCGCTCGAATCGCCGCACGCGTCTCCTCGGCCGAAGCCAGGCTGACTTGTCTGGCGACCTGCCCCGTCGCCGGGTTGTAGACAGGACCGGTACGACCGGAAGCGCCGGCGACGGGCTTGCCGCCGATGAAGTGACCGACGGCACGCACTTCGTGGGCCGCCGCGGATGCAATCGTGCTCATGACAGGAATCTCATCGGCCGCCGGAGCGGCGCGTAAACGTTTGTTCGAAGGTTACCCCGGCGGCCCCAGATCCGGTCTGAGGTGTTTCCACCATCCTGACGGTCACCTTATCGCCATCGAAGGTCAGATGCGAGAACCCCCAGGCGAGCCCCCTGGAATACAGCGTCTTCAGCTGCGGATTGGCCTTCAGCTGGTTGCGGATGAAGGCGCTGTTGATCGGCCGCATCTTTGCGGCACTGCCGGAAACGATCTGCGGCAACGGCTTGACCTCGCCCACCGAGGCCGTCGAGCAGTCGTCCGTATGGACTTCGAGCGTGTGCTCGTGGCCCGCGAGATAGATATCCGCATGACGGCAAAGGGCCGGGAGGATGATCCGGCGCAGCGCCTTCGCCTGCTCGAACTTGCTGCCGGACGACGACCACAACGGATGGTGCGCAATCACGACTTTCCAGCGGGCCTTCGAGTTCGCGAGCGAGCTCTCGAGCCACGCCGCCATGTTGCGTTCGGCGTCGTTCTGCGGCACAGCCCACGGCTCGAGTTCCTCGAGCTCAGTCGACGGTGCTTCGCTGGCGTCATCGGCAAGCACTGCTTCGTACACCGTCGTGCCGGCGAGCATCACCTCGGTGTCGATAGCGAAGATCTCCACTTCGCCGCGACCGGCGGGAGGCACGACCCGATAGAACAGGCCATTCATGTAGAACGGCGGCGTGGTCTCCATGAAATGAACCTGCGCCATCGCGCCTTCGCGTGACGTGTGCCAGTCGTGGTTTCCCAGCACGGTGTAGATGCGAAAGTCCTTGCTGCCCCCGCCGAGCGCCGCGTACGGGATCGTGAACAGGTCCTTGAAGCGCTTCTGATCGTCGATGCCGTCGGCACCCGCGGTCGCTCCGTCCGGGTAGATGTTGTCGCCCAGCAGCGTGCCGAAATCGCAGCCATGCTGAGCGCAGTAGTCCTTCATCGCCTTCGCGACCGGCTCCTGGCCGCTTGCAGCGACGATGCTGCCGTTGACGGGCAGCTTGTACATCGGCGGATACGCAAGCTCTTCGATCGGTCGCTTGTCGTCGATCCAGTCCTGCTTCTCCTTCGCGAGGAACTGCTCTTCGGTCACCACCGTCTCGTAGTCTTCCTTCTCGAGATAGTCGTAGTGATAGCCCGTATCGCCGAACGCCAGCAACGTGATGGGGCCGGTGGACGCAGTCTTCGCCTGTTGCGCCGGTGGTGGCGACGAGCAACCTGCGAGGACGACCAGTGCGACCGAAGGCCAGTAAAGAAAGCGCTTGGACATGCTCGACTCCAGCTAGCGATAACGGGCCGCGATCAGCGCTTCGACATCGGCGCGCGTTCGGCGAACAGGACCCTCCGCTTCCAGCTTGAGGCTCGTCAATGCCGTGGCCCAGCGAGTCGCTTCGGCCGGATCGGCGTTCAGGCGCCGCGACAGATAGGAGCCGACACACGTATCGCCCCGACCGCTGCGCCCACGCAGTTCGACAGGAAGGAAGGGATGCTCGTACGTCTTGCCGTTCGCGAGCACCATCAGTCCATCCTTGTGAGTCAGTACGATCTCCTTCGGACCGTATGACGCGAGCGTGCGGGCGATGGCATGCAGCTCCTTCTCGCCGGTCAGGAACTCGCCCTCGACGGCATCCGACTTGAGCACATCGACGAGCGACAAGACCTGTTTCATCTCGGGCCAGCGCTCATAGGCGAGCCGTCCCTGCTCTGTGCGGATGCGCACGAATCCCTGCACGTCGAGACCGATGAGCCGCGCGTTCTTTCGCAACGCCTCCACGACTTCCAGCGGCACTTCACCGCGGATCGACGGACTGATGAGCGCGGCCTCACAACGCACTGCTGCAACGTGCTCCGGCGCGAAGGGGTCCGCGACCGACGCTACCGTGAGAATCCGCTCGTCGACGTTGTCGGTCGGATACTCCAGGCGCATGAGCGTCGACTGCGGCGACTCGTGAATGATGACGTCGACGCCGACGCTGCGCAGCAGGTCGGTCGACTTGCGATCTTCCGCCGCGAGCCGCGTCACTGCGCCAACGCTGACATCCGCCAGACGAGCCGCGTGCGCTGAGTAGCTGTAGCCGCCGCCATCGACGTAACGCGTGCCGCTGCGAGTGACGATGGTGTCCTTCGTGTAGGCACCGATCGAGACGAAATCGAAATGCTTTTGAACCGAAGCCAAGACACTCTCCTCTTAATCGCGCAGCCTGACGCGCCACAGGCTCGCGGCAAGCAGCATGGAAACGAACGAAGCGCCGAGCCAGAACCAGATCACGACACTGAAATCATAGGTGCGCACGCCGTCGACGACGGTCATGCCCCGCTCGATCAGGTGGCCGCTCACGTTCTCCTGAACCGCCGCGCCGATGTAGCTGAAGATGCCGATCAATCCCATCGCCGCGCCGGCAACGCGCTTCGGACAGATGTCCACTGCGAACAATCCGCCGAGCGCCGTCACCAGACCTGTCAGACCGACGCCGAACAGCACCATGCCCAGAATCAACAACGGCGTGCCGGGCGGCGCGAAGAAGATCAGCACCAGACCGATGATCTCCAACACCGCAAACAGCAGATTCGCCGGTGGCCGGCGCGCATTGAACGCTTTGTCGGAGATGAATCCATAAGCAACAGCGCCGACCATGCCGGCGACGGTGCTGATCATCAGCAGCGTGCCCGCCATCGGCAGCGAGTAGCCACGCGCCTCCTGCAGGTACAGCACGCCCCAGGAATTGATGGCGTAGCGCGTGATGTAGATCATCGCGCTCGACAGCGCCAGTACCCAGATCGCCGGAATCTTCAGGATCGACAGCTGCGTGGCGAACACGCCTCGATCCTGGGCTGTCGATTGCACGTAGTGATCCTGCCGCCAGTCGTTGACGGTCGGCAGGCCCAGCGTGCGGGGACGATCCTGCACCAGCGCATACGCCATCATTGCCGTCGCGATTCCCGCGATGCCTGGAATCCAGAAGCCCCAGTGCCACCCGAGCACGGCGACAATCGTCCCGACGACGAGAAACGTGAGCCCCTCCCCGATCGAGTGCGCGGTACTCCAGATGCCGTAATACCTGCCGCGTTCGCGATTGCTGAACCACGCCGTCATCGCGACGACACCGCCAGGCGCGCCGAGACTCTGGAACCAGCCGTTCAAGCCCCACAGCAGCACCGACACCCAGACGAGTGTGGAGAATCCCATGCCGATGTTGCAGATCGCGCTCAGCAGGAATCCCGCCGCCAGAAACTTCTTCATGTTCGCGTGATCGGCGAGAAAACCGTTCGTGAGCTTGCCGATCGCGTACGTATAGAAGAGCGCGGAGCCGATGAGGCCGAGCTCGGCGGGGCCGAAGATGCCTGCGTCGATGAGCGGCTTCTTGACGACACCGAGCGCGAGACGACAGGTGTAGATGAATCCGTAGCCGAGCGTGATGGCCAGCATCACTCGCAGCCGGTGACGCCGGTAGAGCGAATCGATCGTCGCCGCGTCCTGTATCAGCGGGGCGTCAGGTCCCGTGGCGAAGAATCGCAATACGGACATCAGAACGCCCCCACGAATGTCTTCGAGATGTCATGTTCCGCGTGCATTGATGCGCACTTTTGTTCGTCGCGAAGACCGTTGAAATGTAGTTTCCAATATAATACAACAATGGAATATTTTTTCCACTGCCATTTTCCCGAAACAATATGAGAAACACGATCCTCGTCACCGCCATTGCGCTGGCGCTCTCCGCCTGCAGCCACAGCGCTCCGCCTGCCCCGAGCGCCGCCAAGCCGGCAGAGTCCCCTGCGATATCCGCTCGACTCGCAACGGTCGCCACGTTCAGGCACGCAGCCAGCGACGCCGCTGTCTGGGTCGACCCCGCTGATCCAGCCAGGAGCATTCTGCTCGTCGCTGGTGGCGAGGGCGGACTGGAAATGAACGATCTCACCGGCGCACGCGTGGCGCGCTTCGAGGCGCTCGAAGCGGGCTTCATCCAGGTGCGTCAGGGATTCCCTGCCGATGGCGGATCGTTCGATCTCGCGATCGTCAGCGATCAGCGCGCCGGCGCGTTACGGGTTTTCAAGCTCGATGCCGCGGCTCGCCAGCTGCAGGAGATCACGACCGCGCCCATCGCGATCAATGATGCGATCACCGGCCTCTGCACTTATCGAAGCGGCCTCACCGGCAAGCTCTACGCGTTCGCAGCGACGGATCAGGGCCAGCTCGAGCAATGGGAAATATTCGTGCGCGACGGCAAGGCGGGTGGCCAGTTCATCCGTCGCATTCCCGCCGGCAAGGGTGCGAGCCACTGCACCGTCGACGATGCCAGCGGTGCGCTGTATTTCAGTGAAGAAAGCACAGGGATCTGGCAGGTGGCAGCGGAACCCGAATCCGATGCGGCACGCACCGCGATCGATCTCGTCGAACCGCGCGGCACGCTGCATGAAGAAGTGAAGGGCCTCGCGCTCTATCGGACAGGCAACTCGGCCGCGTTCCTTGTCGCCTCCGATGCCGGTTCGGGCACATTCAACGTCTACTCGCCCGCGGGTGAACCCGCCGGAGCGTTCAAGATCAGCGGCAACTCGCTGGATGTCGGCGACGCGGAGGGACTGACGATCGTCTCCGCGTCGCTCGGCGACGCCTTCCCACAAGGCGCACTGGTCGTCGCGGACGAGAACTCGGGCGATTACAAGCTCGTAGCGTGGAATGACATCGCCCAGACGCTCAAGCTCGCTGTGCCCACGCCGGTCGCGGAGAAAGCTGCGAGCGCTGTCCGTGTAGTAAAGCCTCGCGTAGAGACAGCGCCCGCCGACAGCTACGGCGATGCGGCGGACGACCCTGCGATCTGGGTCGACAAGCGCGATCCTTCGCGCAGCGTCGTCATCGGCACCGACAAGAAGCTCGGATTGAACGTCTACGATCTCAAGGGCAAGCGCCTGCAGGTCGTTCCCGATGGCCGCATGAACAATGTCGACCTGCGCGAAGGCTTCGTGCTCGCGGGCAAGCCCATCACGATCGTCGCGGCAACGAATCGCACGACGAAATCCATCAGTCTCTATCAGTTCGATCCCGCGACGCGGCGACTGAGCTCAGTGGCCGACGGCACGCTCGACTCGGGCTTCGACGATCCTTACGGCCTGTGCATGTATCGCAGCGCGAAGTCGGGCGACTACTTCGTGCTGGCGAACGACAGCGCCGAAGGCAAGTTCCGCCAGTGGAAGCTGGTCGACCGCAACGGCAAAGCCGCCATCGAGCTCGTGCGTGAATTCACTGTCGGAACGCAGGCCGAAGGCTGCGCCGCCGATGATGAGCTGGGCCAGCTCTACATCGCCGAAGAAGACGTGGGCTTGTGGAAATACTCCGCTGAACCGGACGGCGGCGAGACGCGCACTGCCATCGACAAGGTCGGCGAAGGTCGCCTGACAGACGATGTCGAAGGCGTCTCCGTGTACTACGGGCAGGATGGCAAGGGCTACATCGTCGCGTCGAATCAGGGCGAAGACAACTACGCCATCTATCGACGCGAGGGCGCGAACGAATTCGTGGGCAAGTTCCACGTCGTCGCGAACGAAGCGCTCGGTATCGATGGATCGTCGGAGACCGACGGCCTCGACGTTGTGAGCTACCCGCTCGGCGCCGAGTTCCCCGCGGGACTGCTGGTCGTGCAAGACGGCCGCAACCTGATGCCGGCCGAGCGGCAGAACTTCAAGTACGTGTCCTGGCAGGATGTGATGGACGCGTTGAAGTAGGAAGCGGAGATCTCGTCACCCCCGCGAAAGCGGGGGTCCCCTACCGGAAGAGTGAAGTGGCGAACGTCGAGAGATTGTCCCAGCCCATCTTCGCGTACACATGCGGTGTCGCTATGGCGGGATCCTGCTCCGCCTCGACGACCAGCCAACCCTCGTAGCCGCTCTGCGCAATCGGCTCGAGCACAGCACGATAGTCCACCATGCCGTCGCCCGGCACGGTGAACACACCTTCGAGGACTGAGTTGAGGAAGCTGGCATCGCGATTGCGGCAGTGCTCCAGCACCGCACGCCGCACGTCCTTGCAATGCACGTGAACGATGCGCCTTGCGTACTGCTTCGCCGCCTTTACGGGATCGCCGCCCGCGTAGGTCAGGTGGCCTGTATCGAGCAGCAGCCCGACCGCATCACCCGTGCTCGTCATCAACCGATCGATGTCCTGCGCCGACTGCACCACCGTGCCCATGTGATGGTGGTACGCAAGCCGCAGCCCTTCCTTCTGCATTCGCTCCGCGAGCTTCGTCATGCGCTCGCCGAACGGAGCCCACTCGCGTTCCGGGAGGTGCGGGCGCTGCGACATCGGCGCGAGTTGATCGCCGTGCGTGCAGCGGCTCACTTCCGCGAAGACCATGACTTCGCAGTCGAGCGCATGCAGCAGTTCGAAATGCGAGCGCATCGCATCCCATTCGGCATCTACATCGCGCTCCAGCAAACGACCGCTGTACCAACCCGAGACGAGCTGCAAATCGTGCGCTCGCAGAACCGGACGCAAACGATCCGCCTGCCGGGGAAACTTGTTGCCCAGTTCCACACCGGTGTAACCAGCGGCACGCGCTTCGGTGAGGCAGGTTTCGAGACTGGTCTCGGCGCCGAGCGACGGCAGATCGTCGTTCGTCCAGGTCAGCGGATTGATACCGATACGGACTCTCATGATGACTTTTTCGTGTCCTCGAGTTTGGCGCGATAGCTTTCATAGGCAGCGTTGACGCGCGCACTGCCCGACACCTCGGGTACTGCGACGTCCCACCACGCGCCACCGCTCGCAGTGCTGTGTTGCGGATCGGTGTCGATGACGATCACCGTGGTTCGATCGACTCTGCGCGACGCTTCGAGAGCCGCATCGAGCTCGCGAACGCCCTGCACTTTCTGTGCATGCGCGCCAAGTGATCGGGCGTGAGCGGCGAAATCGATCCGCGGCGCGCTTTCGTCGAGCAGATTGTTGAACGGCTCGCCGCCGCAAGCGCCCTGAAGCCGGTTGATGCAGCCGAAGCCGCGGTTGTCGAGCACGACGATCGTGAGCTTGAGCCCCATCGCGATCGAGGTCGCGATCTCCGAGTTCATCATGAGATAGCTGCCATCGCCGACCATGACGACGACATTGCGATCCGGCCTCGCGAGCTTGACGCCCAACCCACCGGCGATCTCGTAGCCCATGCATGAGTAGCCGTACTCGAGGTGATACGCGTCGTCATCCTGGGCTCTCCATAGCTTGTGCAGCTCACCCGGCAGTCCGCCGGCCGCACACACGACGGTGCCGTGCGCGCCAATCCAGCGATTGACCGCGCCCAGCACCTGCGCATCGGTCGGATGATCGACACCCGCATCTCGTGTCGCCACATCCACAGCGGCATCCCAAGACTGCTTCAGTGCGCGCACGCGGCCGGCCCACGCGTCGTTCGACGAGCGTGAGGCGAACGCATCCAGCTCCGACAGCGTCCGCGCTGCGTCGCCCTGCAACGGCAGTGCGTCGTACTTGACGGCATCGGATCGGCAGACGTTGATCGCGATGAACCGGCGCTCGCGTTCCTGGAAGAGCGTCGCTGACGCCGTCGTGAAGTCCTGCAGGCGAGTCCCGATGGCGATGATGAGATCCGCCTCGGCGGCCAGCTCGTTGGCGGCACTCGAGCCTGTCACACCAATCGACCCGACGTTCCAGGCGTGACCCCAGGGCAATGCACCCTTCCCTGCCTGCGTCTCCGCCACCGGGATTCCGTGGCGCGTAGCGAAGTCCGCGAGCTGTGCGCATGCGTCCGCGTAATGAACGCCACCACCGGCGACAATCAGCGGACGCTTCGCATTCGCCAGCAGTTGCGCGGCTCTCCGCATCTTCGCGGGATCCGCGCCAAGGCGGGATGGCTCGTGAACCTGCGGCTGAAAGAATGATGCGGGATAGTCGAACGCCTGCGTCTGCACATCCTGAGGCAATGCGAGCGTGACAGGACCGCACTCCGCGGGATCGGTGAGCACACCCATCGCTTGCGGCAGGCTGCGCAGCAACTGTTCGGGTCGAGTAATGCGATCCCAGTAACGCGAGACCGGACGAAAGCAATCGTTCGCCGTGATCGTCGGATCCCCGAAGTCCTCGACCTGTTGCAGTACCGGATCGGGACGACGACCAGCGAACACATCGCCGGGCAGGAGCAGCAGAGGCAGTCGATTGACATGCGCCAGCGCTGCCGCCGTCACCATGTTGGTCGCGCCCGGTCCAATCGAAGTCGTGCATGCCATGAACCGGCGACGACGCAGCGTTTTCGCGTAAGCGATGGCCGCGTGCGCCATCGCCTGTTCGTTGTGAGCCCGATAGGTTGGCCACTGATCGCGTACGGCCGCGAGTGCCTCGCCCATTCCGGCAACGTTGCCGTGACCGAAGATCGCGAACACGCCGGGAATCAACGGAACGGTCGAGCCGTCGATGACGGTCTGTTGCGCCATGAGATAGCGCACGAGCGCCTGGCTCATCGTGAGACGGATGGATGTCATGAGGTCACGCGTTAAGCGGAAGCCCGGCTCGATGATGTCACATTCCGTCCGGCGCGCGCTTCACGCCAGCTCGCGATCAGGCGTTGATATCGATTCGCGATGTCGTCGATCGCCGCTTCGTCGGACATCGTCCCGGCAAACCAGGCGCGTGCCGCGTGATTGAAGATGCTTCGACCGACCGCGAATCCGCGACACAGTTCGATGCCCGCGACATCTTCGAAAGCCTTCTGCAATGTCGCCTCGGGTGCGTCGAGCCCAAGCATGAGGACACCGTTGCACCACGGATCGCGCTCGGCGATGACCTCCGTGATGTTGCGCCATGAAGCCGGGCTCTGCGGCTCGAGCTTCCACCAGGCCGGCCGCAGGCCCAGGTTGTAGAGGCGCTTGATCGCGCGGGTCATGGTCTGATCGTCGACGGCTCGCCCACCCCCGCTGCAGATGATTTCGAGCAACAGGTCGCGATCGAGGCTGTGAGCATTGAGATAGAGCTCGCGCAGCTGCTGCTCCTGGGCCAGCCTGAGCTCGATCGGATCGTCCGGATGATAGAACGCGAGACACTTGATGACGTGCCCCGCAGGCCACGTCGCGAGGTTGAGTGCCGTGTTGCTGGACGGATCGAATGCGACCGGCCGTGAGCCTGGCACTTCGATCGGCCGGCCGATCCACATTCCCGTCCCGCTGAAGCGGTTCAGCACGGCAGTGCCGTGTCGCGAATCGACGATGATCCCGAGCCGCTCACGTTCGTGCATCGTGCGCGAGATCTTCTCGACGGCAGTCGCGATCAGATTCTTGAACTTCGCGATGGCGGCACGCGGCGCGCCGCTCTCATCAGCCAGCTGCTCCAGCTGACGACGGTGATCGAACGCGAGAACGTAGAGCTCGTCGCGAGAACGCCGGACCGTCGTCGCGTGATGGATGTGTTCGAGCCGATCGTCGAGGTCCGGCCGGCGGATCGTCGCGGCGCGGCTCAGGAATTCGTCGAGCTCGATGCGGCTCGGCATCGCGGGCGTACAGCCATGACGGCTGACGACCAGCGCGCCGCACGCGTTGCCGAGGCGACCGCTGTCACCCAACGACTTGCCGCTGAGCCAGCCGTAGAGGAAGCCGCTCAGGAACGCATCGCCCGCGCCGAGGACGTTGAGCACTTCGACCGGAAAGCCCGGCACGTTCTCGGCACGATCGAGACTCGCGGGCACAGCGTCGGCGATCACTGTGCAGCCTGCGGCACCTCGCTTCACGACGATGGGCGCTGGCGTCAACGCGCGAATCGCGCGCACTGCGGTCAGCACGTCCGGGGAGCCGCCAGCAATCTGGATTTCCTCCTCGGTACCGACGACGAGATCGCACAGAGGCAGCAAGCTCTGCAGCACCGCGGTGACCTGATCGGAAGCGATGAATCGCGACTCCCCTTCGCCGGCGGACGTGAGCTTCCAGAGCACGGGGCGATAGTCGATATCGAGGATCGTTCTGGTCCCGCTCGCGCGGGCCCACTTGAAGGCCTGCTCGACCGCTGCGCGAGTCGAGGGCGTCGACAGATGCGTGCCCGTGACCGAGATTGCATTGCTCGATGCGATGTATGCCTGGTCGAAATCGCCGACCGACAACCCCATGTCGGCGCAGCGTTCGCGAAAGAAAATGTGCGGATACGAGTGGCCGTCGATACCGAGGACGACGAGACCTGTCAGCCGGTCCGGGTCCGTTGCGACATGACTCGTGTCGACGCCTTCCTTCGCGAGCGCTTCGCGCACGAAACGCCCCATCTGTTCATCGCCAACACGCGTGAGCATCGACGAGCGGACGCCAAGGCGCGCAGTCCCCGCTGCGAGATTGGCTGAGGAACCGCCCAGGTACTTCGCGAAGGTCTGCATGTCTTCGAGCCGGCCGCCGATCTGCTGGCCGTAGAGATCGACGGCGGCGCGCCCGAGACAGATCAGATCGAACTTTCTGCTCATGATTTCTTGAATCCGCCGGTCCGATCGAATTCGCCGGGTCGCCAGAACGCAGCGTCGGGCTTGAGGGTCCACGCATGCTCCGCGGTGAACTCGGGCACGGTGTACGGGTTGTCGGGCAGATGCCGGATGACCCACGAGTAGTACATTCCATAGCCAGGCGCAGCGCACTGGGCATGATCGAAACCCGCTGGAATCTTCACTGTGTCGTACTGCCGCACCTTCACGACTTCTTCACCGAGTTCCGCATGGCCGTAGCCTTGCGGTTCCGTGAACCGGTAGTGATAGATCTCGTGCTGCGGATGATGATGCGGCGGATAGCTCGACCAGCCGCCGGGAAAAGTCACGACTTCGCCGAGCACCAGCTCGACTTCGACGGGAGAGTTGGTGCGATCGAAGATCGTCCGCACGTAGCGCAATGACCGCTCGCCGACCAATCCGCGTCCGCGCGGCTCGTTCGGCACGTGACGCGGCAGGAAGACACGCGCAGCGAACTGACGCGTGTTGATGCAATCGTAAACGGTGAGCTCGGTGTCAGCGGTCGCGGCGAAGTTGACCTGCGTGCCGGCGGGCACGTGAACACAACTCGCCGATTCATCGAACAGCGACGTCCGGCTGAAGGAGAACGGGTCGTCGCCCACCGATCCTGTCAGCGATCCGCTCATCAGCAGCCAGGCGGTTTCGCGTTCGGCTTTCACCGAGACTTTCTCACCCGCCTTCAGCCGAAGCACGCCGAACCCGATCCCGGAGGGATTGTCGGCTGCATCGTATTGCGTGACTGAGGTGTATCCGGGATCGAAGCCATCCCGATGCGCCGTGATGTGATCGCTCATGACGCAGTGATCCGCTCGGGAACGATCCAGCCGCCCTGCTGTGCCGCGAGCTCGATGGCCGTCATGACTTTCTGCACGCGCAATCCCTCGGCGAAATCGGGCGATGCGTTCGTTCGTGTCCGGATCGCGCGGATGAGATTGCGCACTTCGATCACTTTGAGGTCGTTGATGCCGAGACCATGGCCGGATGCCGGACAGAAGGCCGCGTAGTCCGGATGCTCGGGACCCGCGAGAATCGTGCGAAAGCCACGGCGTCCGCTCGTATCGTCGGTGCGATAGAGCTTGAGCTCGTTCATGCGCTCCTGGTCGAACACCAGCGTGCCGCGCGACCCCTGGATCTGAACCGCCAGGCCGCATTTGTAACCCGTCGCGATGCGACTGATCTCCATCGTGCCAGGTACGCCAGAGTTGAACTCCACCAGCGCCTGCGCCACGTCTTCGTTCTCGACAGTCCTCACGATGCCGTCCGGCTGCTGGCGCTGCTTGTGCACTGTCCTCGTGACGCCACATACGCGCCCAATGGGTCCGAGAAGGAAGTGCGCCATATTGATGAGATGCGAACCCAGGTCAGCCAGCGCGCCTGCGCCCGCGAAACGCCGCTCGCAGCGCCAACTGAAAGGCACGCGAGGATCGCCCATGTAGTCCTCGAGGTAGCTGCCGCGAAAGTTGACGACCTCGCCGATCTCGCCCGCGAGGATCATCTCGCGCGCGACCTGCATCATCGGATTGCAGATGTAGTTGAATCCGACTGCGTTGCACACGCCGGCGCGCTGTGCCGCCTCGGTCACTGCAATGGATTGCTTGATGTCGAGTGCGAGGGGCTTCTCGCAATAGACGTGCTTGCCCGCCTCGACCGCAGCCAGCGCCATCTCGGCATGAAGGTAGTTCGGCGTACAGATATCGATCACGTCGATCGACGGATCCGCGACGAGGTCACGCCAGTCGCCCGACGCCCGCTGGAATCTCAGCGAGTCAGCGGCCTTCTGCGCCCGGTCGAGCGGCTGATCCGCGAGGACCGTACATTCGACCGCGTAGTCCGCGCCGAAGGTCGGCGCCACACCGTGCAGTGCGATGGCATGTGCGCGGCCCATGAAGCCGCTGCCGATCAGTCCGAATTTCAGCCCTGTTGCCATTGTCGTGCGACGTTCTTGGGTAGTCGCCGCAAGCGGATTCCTGCGGCGGAACGTACGCTATCGTAATGGAATAAATTTTTCAATCACTACGATTCGTGAAACTTGCGTTCTATCTCGCTCACCCGACAGCCACCGGCTGGCCGCTGGTCAGGGAGCGTTGAGCAGCGTCCGCAAGCTGCAGCGCTTTGCGCCCATCCTCACCCGTCGCCAGCTCCACTTTCTGCTTTTCCAGCGCCGCGATGAAGTCCTGGAGCTCGAGCCGATACGCGTCGGCGTAGCGTTCGAGGAAGAACGGTAATGCGGGCTCGGTGTTGTAGCCACTGCTTCCCGCCACCGTCACGCTGGTTGCGGTGTGATTGTCAGCCCGGACCATCCCGTCCGATCCGAACGCCTCGATGCGCTGGTCGTAACCGAAGCTGCAGCGACGGCTGTTCGCGATCTGGCAAAGCTTGCCGTCGGCTGTTCGCAGCATGACCATCGCGGTGTCCACGTCGCCTGCTGCACCGATCGCCGGATCCACCAGTGCGCTGCCACGAGCGAACACTTCAACGGGTTCGCTGCCGAGCAGCCAGCGCGCCATGTCGAGGTCGTGAATCATCATGTCGCGAAACAGGCCACCCGAACGCTTCACATACTCGACCGGCGGCGGCGACGGATCGCGGCTGATGATGTGCAGCGTTTCCAGGCGGCCGATCGTGCCCGCGACGATTTCCTGCTTCAGACGCATGAACGACGGGTCGTAGCGACGATTGAAGCCGAGATAGAGCGCGATACCTGCTTGTTGCGCCGTCTTCAGGCACGCGCTTGCACGGACCATGTCGAGATCCAGCGGCTTCTCGCAGAAGACCGGCTTGCCTGCGGCAGCGCAGCGCTCGATCCAGTCCGCATGCGTATCGGTCGAGCTCGCGATGAGCACCGCATCGACGTCTTGAGCAGTGACCGCGGACTCCAGCGCGATCGGCTTCGCCGACCATTGTTCGGCAAGCGTACGCGCCGCGCCTGCATCGGCATCCGCGACATACGCCAGCGTTGCCTTGGGATGCCGCGCGATGTTCTCCGCATGGATCTTGCCGATGCGGCCCGCACCGATGAGCGTGAATCTGATCATGATGTCTCCAGGAATTCCTCAGCGCTGCGAACGCGCGCGGCCTTCCATTTCAAATGCGTAGCTGATGACGAGTGTCTGGGCGAGACACAGCGATGCAGTCAGCGACCGGAACTGGCGCACCTCTGCATCCTTGATCTCGAAACAAAGATCGGCAGCGCCTGCGATCGGGCTCAGGCGGCTGTCGGTGATGGCGATGATCCGCGCCTTCTGCTCCTTGCTGACCGTCGCGATCTCCGCCGTTTCCGGCGCATAAGGATGGAAGCTGATGGCAATCAGCAGGTCCTTGGACGTCAACATGCTGCTCTGCTCCGCCAGCATGCCCGCCACGCCGTCGAGCAGATACGCGCGCTTGTCCACGTGCCGAAGCGCGTAGGCCAGATAGGAAGCAACAGGGAAGGAGCGGCGCAGACCGATGATGTACACCGCATTCGCAGCACGGATCAGCTCGATCGCCCGATCCAGATCCGCCTTGCGTACGCTGTTCTTCAGATGCTCTAGCGCCAGGATGTTGCTGTCCGCGAACTCCTGCATCACATCGTGCGGCGCGAGCGCGCCGGCCGCCCCCGCCCGCCGGTTGAACTGCCGGATCCGCTCGGCGTAGCTCGGGCTCGGCGGCTGCGTGAGCATCTCGTCGCGAAACAGCTCCTGCATCTGGCTCGCGCCGTCGTAGCCGAAGGTTTTCGCGAATCGCACGATCGTCGACGGCTGCACGTTCGACCGCTCCGCAATGACCGCCAGCGTCTGCAACGCCATGTCGTTGGGATTCTCGAGCACGTACTTGGCGACCTGCTGCAGACGCGGGCTGAGCTGGTCGTAGTTCCTGACGATCTCAGCGCGCAGCTTTTCGGGGTCG
Organism: Povalibacter uvarum; assembly: GCF_014202975.1. Lineage (GTDB taxonomy): Bacteria > Pseudomonadota > Gammaproteobacteria > Steroidobacterales > Steroidobacteraceae > Steroidobacter > Steroidobacter uvarum. The sequence goes on along the minus strand of NZ_JACHHZ010000003.1, from coordinate 183,006 downwards.
GTTGGCGCAGTCACGGTGATCTCAACTCCTTCAAGTCAAACCGGCGGATGCTATCGATGTTGTAACAGATATTTCAAATACGACCGGCATAGTGCGCAGCCTTTGGAACGCCCCCGGCGACTCCGAAGAACGCTTCGCCCAGAAAATTACTGAAATTCGATCAGCCATCGCCGCGGTACACGATAGAAGAAATGGAATATTTATTACAATACTTGTTCTACGCGAAATATTCGTTCTATACTCGGCCGCAGATGGAATCTGGAATTCCACGCACGAGCGGCCGGCCAGGCTGCGGCCGGTTTCGGACAAGGGGGTTCGCGTGATGCTGCTCTTCGTCGAGCGCGGAACATCGCATGGGCGCGTCGTGCGCCTGCACCCCCTGCCCGTGCACCTCGTGTGTGCCTCATCCGTATCCGGGCCAGCGCATCAGGCGCGTGGCCTTCGCGTCCGTCACTCTTACCCACGTTCAGGGCAAAAATCATGAAGCGTCACCATTACCCGTTCGTTGCAGCGGCGGTCGCGGCTGCGCTGGCCGCGCCTCTTTCCTCAGCCTGGGCCGGCGAAATCGTCGGCCGCGTCACCGAAGCCGCCACCGGCCGGGCGCTGCCCAATGCCACTGTGCGTGTGCCTCAACTGGGGCGCACCGTACAAGCCGATCGATCCGGCGACTACCGGATTGCTGACCTGCCGGCGGGCTCGTACACCGTCGAAGTCGAGTACGTCGGCTTCGGCACCGTCAAACAGGACGTGACGGTCGCCGACACGGGTGAAGCCCGGCAGGCCTTCGCCCTCGGCGCAGCTGTTGGCGACCTCGAAGAAGTGACAGTCACCGGCTACCGTCTCGCGCAGATCACAGCTCTGCAGGACAAGAAGTCTTCGAAGACGCTCAAGGAATCCGTCACCGCCGACGACGCCGGCAAGCTGCCCGACCAGAACGCCGGCGAAACGCTGGCCCGTGTCGTGGGCGTCGCGGTCTCGACCGACCAGGGTGAAGGCCGCTACGTAACGATCCGCGGCATCGACGCCGCACTGAGCAACGTAACGATCGACGGCCAGCTCATCGGCTCACCGGAAGGCGATACCCGCCGCGTCGCGCTCGATACCGTTCCCGCGAACATCCTGTCGAAGCTCGAAGTCATCAAGTCCGCTACACCGGATCTCGATGGCAATGCCATCGGCGGAACGGTCAACCTCGTGACGCCCAGCGTGTTCGACGATCCCGATGGCCGCTTCTTCTCGGCAACCGCCGACTACGGCTACTACGACCTCGGCGGTCAGAATCCCTGGGGCGGCAGCGTGGGCTGGGGCAACGTGTTCAACGACCGCTTCGGCATCGTGCTCTCGGCCAGCTACTCGGACCGCGAGTTCAACTCGCACAACCTGCAGGGCGGCGATCCGTGGGTCGAATCGGACGATGAAGGCAGCGCCCTGATCCCCGACGAGATGGGCCTGCGCGACTACCTGATCCGTCGCGTCCGCAAGGGTTTCGTTGCGAACCTCGAGTTCCGTCCCAACGACAACGTGAAGCTGCACTGGCGCAATCTGTACAACCGCTACGAAGACACGGAAGAACAGCCGGAAGTCGTCTACGACTATCGCAACGGCGATCTCGAGAACCAGACGGCGACGTCCGGCACGTTCACCGAAGGCGAAGGCGAGCGGCTCAACACCAAGCGCTTCGAGATCCAGTCGATCCTGTCGTCGTCGCTGGGCGGCGATGTGCAGATCGGCGACTGGAACATCGCCTTCTCGGGCACCTACGGCAAGACCGAGCAGGACACGCCGTACGACAACGAGTACAACTTCGAGCTCGGCGATGAGATCCCGATGTCGTACGACACGTCCGACTACTTCTGGGTCGTCGACGCGGGCCCTGAGTTCCAGGATCCGGACAACTTCGAGTTCAACCAGGCGGCGCGCGGCCACCAGCTGATCGAAGAAGAGCTGCGGATCGCCCAGCTCGACTTCAAGCGCGACTTCGACTGGAGCGACAAGTCGGGTTTCCTCAAGTTCGGCGCGAAGTACATTTCCCGCGAGAATACTTCGGACCAGGACATGATCGTGTACGACGGCTTCGACGGCGAGGACGACTACCTCCTGTCGCAGGTGATGCGCCAGGGCGACCCCGATTTCTATCGCAGCGAGCGCAACTACTACACGTTCGGTCCGTACCCGGACTACGACCTCGCCGATCGCTTCTTCCGCGACAACGAAGACCAGTTCGAGATCGACGATGCGGACACGATCGCGAATTCCTATGGCGTCGACTATCGCGTCAAAGAGGACGTGACCGCCGGCTACATCATGGGACAGCTCGAGATCGGAAGCGCCACGTTCATCGGTGGCGTTCGCGTCGAACAGACGGACACCGACTTCGATGCGTACGACATCGTCTTCCTGGATGGCGACGCACCCAATCCGCCACCGCAGGTCACAGGCAGCAAGAAGTACACGAACGTCCTGCCCGACTTGCTGATGACCTGGGCGGTGAGAGACGACGTTCTGGTACGTGCCGCTTGGACCAACACGATCGGTCGCCCCTCGTACGAACAGAATGTCCCCTTCCGCATCTTCGAGATCGAAGAGGATTTCGTCGACGACGACACCGGCATTGTCTTCTACGAAGGCGCCATCGAGGCCGGCAACTCCGATCTCGATCCGCTGGAGTCCACGAACTACGACGTCGCCGTCGAGTGGTACCTGCAACCGGCGGGCCTGCTGTCGGCGGGTCTCTTCTACAAGGACATCGAGAATCCGATCTTCAATCGCATCCAGATTCTGGAGGACGAGGATTTCGAGGGCCGCCGCTACTCGGAGCTCGAAATCCAGCAGCCGCAGAACGCGCAGACCGGCGAAATCCTCGGCGTCGAACTCGGCTTCCAGCAGCAATTCACCAGCCTGCCGAGCTTCCTGAGCGGCTTCGGTGTTTCGATCAGCTACACCTGGACGGACAGCGAGGCAACGGTGTTCGACCGCGACGAGAAGGTCCCCTTCTTCATGCAGTCGGAACACGTCGGCAATGCGGCTCTGTTCTGGGAGCAGCACGGCGTCGAGCTGCGTCTCGCCTATTCCTACCGCAGCGAATACCTCGACTCGCTCGGCGATTCGGCGGCGCAGGATCTCTACGTCGACACGCACGGCCAGCTCGACTTCAAGGCGAGCTACGAGTTCTCGAAACAGCTCTCGACGTTCTTCCAGGTGCAGAACATCAACGACGAACCGTTGCGGTTCTACAGCGGCGACAAGTCGCGCCTGGCCGAAAACGAGATCTATTCCTGGAATGCGCTTGCGGGCATGAGCTTCAAGTTCTGACCTCCCCCTCCTGCGAGCGGCGGCGAAGCCACCTTCGGGTGGCTTCGTCGTCTCAGTCCGTCATTCCCGCGAAGGCGGGAATGACGAACCACCGTTCTGCTAGTCCGGCTTCCTCGCCAGCACTTCGCCGCTGCGCCGATCGACAACCAGCTCCACCTTGCGCCCCTGCGCGTCCTTGCCTTCGATCTCCGCCACGAGCTGCTTCAGCTCGATCTCCTTGATCGTGATGCCCTGCGCCGTCATGCGCTGCTCGAGATCGCCGAGGCTCAGCAGGTTCGGGGTCGTCTCGGCTGCAAGAACGGCGGCACCCGACAACACCGCGAGAATTGCGGCCAGCACTGGAACTTTGAAACGGTTCATCGGAAAACTCCTTCGTCTGAAATGCTACGGGGGAAAGCTTAGGCGGGCCGCGCTGACACGGCCCTCACGGCGGCCGTCAGATTCGCGTCAGGTTGCGCAGGGCACGCTTTCCCCATGAAAATCGGCCGTATGAATGCGGGTTCGCTGCTGTTGCGTGGGATCGTCTGCGTCGCCATCGCGCTTGGCGCGGCAGCGGGCCTCGCCGACTCCGACGACAAGAAGCGGGAGCACGATGCGATTCGCAGCGCCTTGCAGCGCGGCGAGGCGCTGCCGCTCACGCGCATCCTTTCCATCGCGCAGCAAGCCGTGCCGGGCGACGTGATCGAAGTAGAGATCGAGACCAAGAAAGACGCTCTCATCTATGAGATCAAGGTGCTGACCGCGAACGGGCGGGTGCGCGAAGTAAAGATCGATGCCCGCACCGGTTCGATCCTCAAGATCGAGGACGACTGATTGCGAGCGCTGGTCGTAGAAGATGAGCCCGGCGTCGCCGAAGACCTGGCCGTCGCACTGCAGGCCGCCGGCTTCGTCGTCGACTTCTCGAGCGACGGCGAGGACGCGTGGTTCAAGGGTGACACCGAGGACTACGACATCGTGATCCTCGATCTCGGCCTGCCGCGAATGGACGGGCTGTCGGTGCTGCGTCGCTGGCGCAATGCGCAGCGTGATTTTCCCGTCATCATCGTTTCCGCGCGCAACGACTGGACCGAGCGGGTAACCGGCATCGAGGCGGGTGCCGATGACTATCTCGGCAAGCCGTTCGAAATCGGCGAGCTCGTCGCACGCGTTCGCGGCCTGATTCGCCGGGCCGCTGGCCACACGAGCTCATCCATCGAGGTCGGCAACCTGACGCTCGACACTCACCGCATGTCCGCGATCTACGCCGGGCGGCCTGTGCATCTGTCGCAGCTCGAGTTTCGCTTTCTGCACTACCTCGCTCATCAGGGTGGTCGAGCCGTGCCGGCGGGCGAGCTCGCTGAGCATCTTTACGGCGCCACCGAATCCGGCGACGCCAATGCAATCGAGGCACTGGTCCTGCGATTGCGCCGCAAACTCGGCGCGCAAGCGATCGAAACGCGTCGCGGCTTCGGCTATCTGCTTCCAGGCCAACCGCCTTGACGCCGCGATCACTTCGCGTCCGCCTGCTCGTCGCTGCCACTGTCGCGATCTTCGTCGCGCTCGCGGCGGCCTGGGTCGGCATGACCTTCCTGTTCGAGCGCCACATAGAGCGCCGCGTCACGGACGACTTGATTCGCGAGGGGCTGCAGCTCGCAGCACACGTCTCCATCACGGCGGATGGCCAACCTCAGCTCGATCGCGATCCCGGTGACACGCGTTTCGCAGAACCGGCAAGCGGCCTTTACTGGCAGGTGTCGACACCCGGCGGCAGCTTGCGCTCGCGCTCGTTGTGGGACGAAACGCTGCCCGCGTCGACGGTCGCGAAAACCCGCAACTGGTCGGTGCGATCGATCGCCGGCCCCTTCAACGAAGACCTGCTGCTCGTCGAACGCATCGTCAAGCCGGACAGCGGCAGTGCCGACGTTCTCCTGCAACTCGGCTTCGAGAATCGCCCACTGCATGAAGCCCGCGTCGAGTTCGGCAACGAGCTCGCACTGTTCCTGCTGTTGCTCTGGGTGATCCTGTCGGCGGCCGCGTGGATGCAGGTCGAGCTCGGATTGCGTCCGCTGCGACGGGTTCGTGATGAGGTCGCAGTGCTCCATAGCAATCCGCGCGAGCGACTCAGCTCGGCGCATGCGCAGGAAATCGAACCGCTCGTGAACGCGATCAATGATCTTGCAGACGCGCGCGAGAAAGATTTGGGACGGGCACGCCGCCGCGCCGCCGACCTAGCTCATGCCCTCAAGACGCCGCTCGCGGCATTGGCAGCGCAGAGCCGCCAGGCAAGACTCGCTGGTGCAACGCAGGCGGCGGATGGACTCGATCGCGCGATCGCCGCAGCGAGCTCCGCAGTCGAAGGCGAACTCGCGCGCAGTCGCGCGGCGATGATTCGCGCCTCGGCGAATTCGAGCAGCAAGGCGTTACCAGTCGTGGAGTCGATCGTCGGTGTCGTCGAACGCACCGAGGCCGGCTCGCAGCTCGTGTTCGATATCGCGGTCCCGGAATCGCTCGACATCCCGGTCGCCGCGGAAGATCTGCTCGAACTCATGGGCGCGCTGATCGAAAACGCAGCGCGCTTCGCTCGCCGTCGCATCCGGATCAGCGGGAACAAGTCCGATCAGGGCTGCGCACTCGTCGTCGAAGACGATGGCCCCGGTATCGAGCCGGCGCAGATGGCGGAAGCATTGCTGCGCGGCGCGCGCCTCGATGAGGCCGGCGGCGGACACGGCCTCGGCCTCGCGATCGCTCATGATCTCGCCGAAGCCACTCGCGGCCGCATCGCGCTCGAGCGCTCGGAACTCGGCGGCCTGCACATTTCCGTCCACTGGCCTGCGTAAGTAAGAGAACGAGATTTCACACGGAGTTCACGAAGAGAAAATCTGCAGAGGCGGGCGAGGAGCGAGAAACGCGTGTCCGCGAATCGACACCGCCTTCACCAGTACCCAGATCTGCATTCCGACTCGCAGGGAGAGCGACTGGAGCGCAGCGCGGGTTACGCGCGCAAGAACGGTCGCACCGCCCACGTCGACGTGGACGAGATCGGCGTCGGGATCGTCTTCCACGATGTACGCGATCCGTCCTTCGAGCATGTTGCGGACACTCAATCCCTCGGGAGGATGTGTCGCGAGAATGACATCGCGCGCCAGTACCTGAACACGAACCGCCGCACCTGGCCGCGCAGTGCGCAGCGTAACGTTCAACGTGCCATTCCCGACCGCGACTGCTGCAAGTCCCGTGTGCGGATCGGCTGCGACGATCGTTCCACCCAGCACTGAACCCACGGATTCAGCGCCGACGATCGCGCGCAACTGCGGGTGCAAGCTGACCTGCTCGACAGCGCCCTGCGTGACGACGCGTCCGTTGTCCATCAGTACGACGTGCGTTGCGAGGCGCATCACTTCGTCGAACTGATGGCTCACATAGATGATCGGCACTGCGAGATCGTCGCGCAGCGCTTCGAGATACGGCAGCACTTCTTCGCGGCGGGCGACATCGAGCGACGCCAGAGGCTCATCGAGAAGCAGCAATCGCGGCTGAGAGAGCAGCGCCCTGCCCAGCGCGACGCGCTGGCGCTCGCCGCCTGACAACTCTCGCGGACGCCGATCGAGCAGCCGCTCGAGCCCCAGCAACGCCACGACGTGATCGAGCGTGATCTTGCGCTCGGTCGGCGGCGCACGATGCTCGCCATACCGCAGATTCCCGAGGACGCTGCGATGAGGAAACAGGCGTGCGTCTTGGAAGACGTAGCCGATGCGACGCCGCTCGGTCGGAACGCGATGCCCGGAGCGCGTGTCCTCGAGCACGACACCATCGACTTCGATCGCCGCCTGTTCAGGCTGAATCAATCCCGCGATGATGTTCGCCAGCGTCGTCTTGCCGCAGCCTGAGCGGCCGAAGAGCGCCACGGTGCCGGGAGTCGGCACATCGATGGCGATATCGAGGAGGAAGCCGTTGCGGCGGTGCGTTGCTGCGATCTTCACGCCTACCGTCCCAGCATCCGGCGCAGACGCCGCGCAATGAACTCGGCCGCAAGCAATCCGGCGAGCCCGAGCGAAAAGGAAATCGTTGCGAGGCGCGCAGCGAGTGCATCGCCGCCTGGCGTCTGCAGTGCTGTGTAGAGCGCCAGCGGCAGCGTTCGCGTTTCACCGGGAATGTTCGACACGAACGTGATCACTGCGCCGAATTCGCCGAGCCCCGCCGCAAAGGCCGTGACAGCTCCGGCCAGGATGCCGGGCAGCATCAATGGCAGAGTGATGGTCCAGAACCGATCCCACGCACCGGCGCCGAGCGTTCGCGCAGCGTCCTCCAATCCGGCATCGACATCCTCGAGAGAGATGCGAATGGCGCGGACCATCAGCGGGAACGTCATGATCGTCGTTGCGAGCGCGGCGCCTGCACTCGTGAAGATCAGCTGAACACCGAACGTGTCGTACAGCCACCCGCCGATCGGGCCGCGTGTTCCGAACAACAGAAGCAGCAGGTAGCCCACGACCACCGGCGGCAGAACGAGCGGCAGATGAACGAAGGCGTCGAGAAAAATCCGGCCCGCCACCCGGCGTCGCGCGAGGATCCACGCGACGAGGACAGCGAGCGGCAGGCCGAACAGCACGCTGCGCAATGCAACAGACAGACTGAGCTGAACGGCGTCGAGTTCGGCTGCGGTCATGGGCAGGAAAGAGGGGCTCGACGATTCAGGTGCATCGGGTATCCGACGAAATTCGCGGCCTTCAGGGGACACGGCATTTGGATGAAGCAAGTATAGGGGGGCGTGCCGCCTTCCGGCGGTCCACGGATGACGGACACGTAAGCCGGCGGGTCGCATTCCCCCTTTCCCCTCGCCCGCGGGCCGTCATATATTGACGCCCGACGCGAGCCGATCCCGTCGGACGGCCGATCCGTCGCCGCGACAGAAAACATTCTCGGAAGGGGTTGTCTATGAAGATTCGGATTCTCTCGAGCATCCTGCTCACGGGCCTGCTGAGCGCGGGCTTCGCGCAAGCGGAATGCATCTATCCGAAGGCCCCGGGCTCGATCCCAGACGGCTCGACCGCAACCGAGCAGGAAATGATCGACGGCATGAAGGCCGTGAAGGAATACAACGCCCAGGTCACCGCGTACCTGAGCTGCCTCGACATGGAAATGCAGGCCCGCATCGACGCGGCTGGCGCCGAGGCACCGCCGGACCAGATCGCGCAGATCAAGGCGATCCAGGCGAAGCGCCACAACGCCGCCGTCGAGGAGCTCGAGTCCCACGCCAGCCGCTTCAACGAACAGGTCAAGCTCTACAAGGCCCGCTCGAAGAAGAGCTGATCTGCGCCCTGCACGACGCCCGGCCGCGCCCGCTCGGGGGCGGCCGGGCGTTTTCATTTGCGCACCCCTTCACGATTCGATGAATCCGGTCGCGCTTATGTGAAAAACGCGCCGTTCCGCGCCTCAAGACCGGGGCGCCCTTGCCGATGCCCGGACCGAAGCCCCCGGAGAATTCCGGGAAGAGTCCGACATCCGCAAGAGAACTCGAAACGATGAAAACCTCACTGACGACTGCGGTCGCCGTCCTTTCGCTGGCCTTCGGGTTCGCCGCCCAGGCCGATTGCGCGTTTCCCAAGGCGCCGGACGCGATCCCTGATGGCAAGACCGCGAGCGAGGCCGAAATGGTCTCCGCGATGAACGCGTTCAAGGCCTACAACGAAGAAGTCACTGCCTTCGGCAACTGCCTGGACGACGAAGTGAATGCCAAAGCCGGCAGCGCCCAGATGATGCAGCTGAAGACGATGAAGACGAAGAAGCTGAATGCGGCCGTCGAGGAACTGCAGGCCAAGGCCAAGCTGTTCAACGAACAGGTCCGTATCTTCAAGGCACGCGGATAAAGCAGCGCACACCCTGCGCTTCGGCGCAGGGTTTTCCTGAAAGCCGCGGCTGCACATTGCGACGCTCGTCGCACCTGCACAAATCCCGACGCTCCTGGCCGTTAAGTCGGTCGTTTCCCTGCCGATTTCCTTGCCCGTCCGGCGCGATCGCCCAGGCGATCCGCCACGGTTCCCAAGCGTATCCACAGTGGAGACTTTTTCGATGAAACGGATTCAGCTCAAGCTCGCCGCCGCCCTCGCCCTCGCCTCGCTGTCGCTCTCGGCCCATGCCGACTGCTCCTACCCGAAGGCTCCGGCCAGCATCCCGAACGGCGCCACCGCCACGGAAGCCGAGATGGTCGGCGCGATGAACGCGTTCAAGGCCTACGACGCCGAAGTGAAGGCGTTCGGTTCGTGCCTGGATGACGAGACCAAGGCCAAGGCCGCGGGCTCTGCCCAGCTGATGCAGCTCAAGACGATGCAGTCCAAGAAGCTCAACGCAGCTGTCGAAGAACTGCAGAGCAAGGCCAAGGAGTTCAACGAGCAGGTTCGCGTGTTCAAGGCGCGCGGCTGAAGCCGGAAACCGCCCCTCCCGGTCAATCCGGGAGAACCGGAGTTTCACACGGAGTTCACGGAGAACACGGAGCAAGAGATCTTCAGAATCTCTTCCGGGCCTCCGTGCACTCCGTGAATCCCCCTCTCCTCCCCTCCTCGCTCCCGGAACCGGGCTCATCTGCCACAATGGCCGGATGATCTCCCCTTCCGAAGCCGAAGCCGCGATCCGCGCCCATGCAGGGCTCCTGGAGCCCGAATCGCACGACCTGGTGCATCTGACCGGCGCCGTTCTGCGCGAACCGATCGCCGCTTCCCGCGACCAGCCGCCGTTCGATCGCGTCACGATGGATGGCATCGCATTCGCCAGCGACTCGGGGCGCCGTGAATTCCGGATCGCCGGCACGCAGGCCGCGGGCGGCCATCGCATGGTGCTGGCCAGCACCGACGCTTGTTTCGAGGTCATGACGGGAGCTGTCGTGCCCACCGGCTGCGACTGCGTCGTTCCCGTCGAGCGCATTGCGGTCAAAGAGGGTGTGGCGAAACTCGCCGACGATGTCGTCGCGACGCCGGGAATGAACATCCACCCGCGTGGACTCGATTCTCGCGCCGGCGACGTGTTGCTGGAGCCTGGTGTACGGCTCGGTCCGCCCGAAGTCGCAGTAATTGCTTCGGCCGGGCTGTCACGCGCGCAGGTGAGCCGCTGCCCACGAATCATCGTGATCTCGACCGGCGACGAGCTCGTAGAGCCCGGTGAGCCCGCGAACGATGTGCAGATCTATCGCTCGAATGCGTACGGCGTCCTAGCGGCGCTGCAGCGCCGCGGCCAGATGTTCCTCGCTCACGATCACATCCCGGACGATCTCGATGTGCTGCGCGAGCGGCTGCGCGCCCATCTCGATACGCACGACGTGCTGATCCTGAGCGGCGGCGTTTCGATGGGAAAATTCGACTTCGTCCCGCAGGTCCTGACGGAGCTTGGCATCCGCCAGGTCTTCCACAAGATTGCGCAGAAGCCCGGCAAGCCGATGTGGTTCGGCGTAGGGGAATCCGGGGGTCAGCGACGGACCGTTTACGCTCTGCCAGGCAATCCGGTATCGACACTGGTATGCCTGATGCGCTATGTCTATCCGGGATTAACGGCCGCTTTGGGCGAAGCCCCCGCGGAGCCCGAGAAAATCGCACTCGCAGACGCTTTCGACGTGAAACCCGCGCTGACAGTCTTCATCCCGGTGGAAATCGTCGCTGACGCGACCGGAGAACGTCGCGCGCATCTGCGCCCGACGAAAGGCTCGGGCGATTTCACCTCGCTGATCGGCACTGACGGGTTCGTCGAACTGCCGGCGGGGCCGGTCACTGTAGGACGCGGCACCGCCGTGCCCCTTTATCGGTGGTGAGCATGGCCGACGTCCGCAAACTGCCTGTCGTTCCCCGCCCGCGCGACACGCTGGGCCGGCCTCTGCACGACCTGCGCATTTCGGTGATGGACCGGTGCAACTTCCGTTGCCCGTACTGCATGCCGAAGGAAACATTCCACGAGCACTACCGGTTTCTCAAGTCGAGCGAGCGCCTGTCGTTCGAGGAAATCACTCGGCTCACGCGACTCTTCGTCGATCTCGGCGTGAAGAAAGTCCGTCTCACGGGCGGTGAGCCGCTGCTGCGGCCGAGCCTGTCGGAACTGGTCGGCGATCTCACAGCGATCGAAGGGGTGCAGGACGTCGCTCTCACGACCAATGCAGTGCTGCTCGCGCAGCATGCTGCCGAACTGAAGGCCAACGGCCTGCATCGCATCACTGTCAGCCTCGACTCGATCGACCCGGAGATCTTTCGCCAGATGAGCGGCGGCTTTGCCGAGCGCGATCGCGTGCTCGAAGGCATCCAGGCCGCACTCGATGCCGGACTCACGCCGATCAAGATCAACGCCGTCGTGCAGCGCGGGCTCAACGACCACACGGTGCTCGATCTCGTCGAACGTTTCCGCAACACGCCCGTGATCGTCCGCTTCATCGAGTACATGGATGTGGGCAACCGCAATCACTGGAGCCTCGAGCGAGTCGTGTCGTCACGCGAGCTCGTCGATCGCATCGGCGCACGGTGGCCGCTGCATCCCGTCGAGGAGAACTATCACGGCGAAGTCGCCGAGCGTTACGCGTTCGACGACGGCGGCGGCGAAATCGGCTTCATCTCTTCCGTCACGAATCCGTTCTGCGGCGCCTGCACACGTGCACGCCTCTCCTCCGAAGGCGTGTTCTATACATGCCTGTTCGCAACCCAGGGCACCGACCTGCGCGCACCGTTGCGCGCAGGCGCAAGCGACGACGAACTGCGCGATCTGATCTCGAATACCTGGCAGAACCGCGGCGATCGCTACAGCGAAATGCGCGCCTCGCTGCACGCGGGAGAGCAGCCGTTGCGGAAGATTGAGATGTACTACATCGGCGGCTGAAGCCGCCGATGGGCCGCTGGCGACTGGCTGCTGGCCGCCGGCCAGAGGAAACCCGGTCAAAGACCTTTCACCCGCTTCGCGCTATTCTTGCTCTGGCCAGTAGCCAGTTGCCAGCAACCCCTCCCTGCCCATGCCCTCCTTCTCCCACATCGATTCCGCCAACCTTCCGACCATGGTCGACGTGGGCGACAAATCCGTTACCAAGCGTATGGCGGTTGCGGAGTCGCGCGTGCGATTCCCGGCTGAAGTGGCCAACGCGTTGCGGGCGCAGGGATTCAACACGGCGAAGGGGCCTGTGTTTCAGACGGCGATCATTGCGGGTGTGATGGCGGCGAAGCGGACTCATGAACTGATTCCGTTCTGTCATCCGCTCGGTATCGAGAACTGCAAGGTGCATATCGAGATGGATGGCGACGATGCGCTGATTCGTTGCACCGTGTCGCTGCATCACAAGACGGGTGTCGAAATGGAGGCGCTCACCGGCGCGAGCGTCGCGGCACTCACGATCTACGACATGTGCAAGGCTTTGTCGCACAGCATCGAGATCCGCAGCACCAAGCTCGTCGAGAAGTCCGGCGGACGCAGCGGCCCGTTCAACGCAGCGGACGCGGAGGAGCGATGAGCGCTCTCTTCGGCCTGATTCTCGCTGGCGGTGCCAGCACGCGGATGAAGCGCGACAAGGCTGCGCTCACGTACCACGGCAAGTCGCAACTTCAATGGACATACGAACTTGTCTCTGATGTCTGCGCGGCCACCTTCGTGTCGGTGCGGCCGGATCAACGCGATGAGACTACTCGCGCAGCGTTTCCGCAGGTCGTCGATCGCCAGCCCGGCATCGGCCCCATCGCCGGCATCTCTGCCGCGCTTGCGCAGCACCCGAAAGCTGCATGGCTCATCGTGGCCTGCGATCTTCCGTTCCTGACCCGCGAGACGCTTGAGCAGCTCATCGCTCATCGCGATCCGAACCGGATCGCCACGGCGTATCGCAGCGCGCACGATTCCCTTCCTGAACCCTTATGCGCGATCTGGGAACCTGCAGCTCGAGAACCATTGCAGGCGTACGTGGACGCCGGCAAGCAGTGCCCGCGCAAGTTCCTCATCAATGCGAACACGCTGCTGCTCGACCTTCCGCAGGCCAGTGCGCTGGACAACATCAATACAACCGACGAGTTCGACGCAGCCAGCAAGACGCTGCATGGCGCGAGCCCGGAACGCACCGCACCCGCAGGTGAGAGCAGATCGCTGCGCGTGCAGTATTTCGCGCTGTTCCGCGAACAGGCCGGCCGCAGCGAAGAGACGCTCGATACGCCGGCCGCGACGCCTGGCGATCTGTACCGTGAGCTTCAGTCACGCTATCCGTTCAAGCTCACGCGCGAACAGCTGAAGGTCGCGATCAACGATGAATTCTCGGGTTGGGATGCGCGCCTGAAGAACGGCGACACCATTGTGTTCATTCCACCGGTTGCAGGCGGATGAAGCCCTTCTCTTTCAGCAACACGGCACTCACCGTCGATCGGTATCGCGAAGCGCTCGCCGATCCGGCTGCCGGCGGCTATGCGTCCTTCGAAGGCTGGGTGCGAAACCACAACGAAGGGCTGGCCGTCACGCGACTGGAATACGAAGCGTTCGAAGCCCTCGCCAACAAGGAAGGCGAACGCATCGTCGCCGAAGCCATCCGCCGCTTCGGCGTGATCAATGCCGCCTGCGTGCATCGTGTCGGATCGCTCGAGATCGGCGACATGGCCGTGTGGGTAGGCGTCAGCTCACGCCATCGTGCCGAAGCCTTCGCCGCCTGCCGCTTCATCATCGACGAAGTGAAGCATCGCGTGCCGATCTGGAAGAAGGAGCACTACGTCAATGGGGACTCGGGCTGGGTGAACTGCGAGCGGTGCGCGGACCATGCACATGAGCATGAGCATGAGGGCTCGAGGCTCGAGGCTCGAGGCTCGAGCCAGAACGGGAAAGAAGACACAGCCCCGTCTTCTCTGGCTCATGCCTCACGCCTCAAGCCTCACGCCTCTCCGGACTACTCCCGCCAGATCACGCTGCGCGAAGTCGGCGCCGCCGGCCAGGAAAAGCTCCGAGCCGCGCGCGTCCTCGTCATCGGTGCAGGCGGCCTCGGTGTTCCAGTACTCAACTATCTCGCCGGAGCAGGCATCGGTACGATCGGCATTGCGGAATCCGACATGCTGGCTGCCAGCAACCTTCACCGCCAGCCGCTCTACGCTATCGATGACGTCGGTCTGCCGAAGGCACAACTCGCCGCGCGGCGACTGAACGAGCTCAATCCCGACGTGCACGTGCATACGCATGAGCGCATCGGCGCGAACAACGCGGTCGCCCTGCTCTCGAACTATGACCTCGTCATCGAATGCAGCGACAACTTCGCCACGAAGTTCCTCGTGAACGATGCCGCCGTGAAAACGTCGAAGCCGGCGATCTTCGCGAGCGTTTACCAGTACGAGGGCCAGCTGCAGGTGTATCGGCCGGACGCGGATGGCGCATGCCTGCGCTGCCTCTGGCCTGACGCAACTCGCGACGGGATCGTCGGCAACTGCGCCGAAGCCGGCGTTCTCGGGCCCGTGCCCGGTGTGCTCGGAACGCTGCAGGCGCTCGAAGCCCTGAAGCTGTTGCTCAACCTGCCGGGCCAGTTACGCAACGAGATGCTGTTGATCGATCTGCTGACGCTCGAACAGCGGAAGCTGAAGACGTCTCGACGCAGTGCGTGCGTTCATGACGCCTCGAGATCGATCGAAGTGCCCCCAGCCGACCTCGAAGTCGCGCTTCACGAACTCACCCCGGCAACAGTGAACGGATATTCGCTCATCGACGTCCGCGAGCTGCGCGAAGTGCGCGATGCCCCGATTCCGCAGGCGGCGCAGCACATTCCCCTGGCCGTGCTGCTCGCGGACTCGAGTGCGCTCGATCCCGAAGAAAAGTACCTGCTGATCTGCGCCCGTGGCGCACGCAGCAAGGCGGCCGCAGAGCATCTACGGGCACAGGGGTTTGCGAGGGCGTATTCGTTGCGAGGCGGAGTGGAAGGGCTGAGCCGCTAGCACCGCGTCATTCCCGCGAACGCGGGAGTGACGGACTGTCGGCTTCCCTCACTGCCCGTGAATCACCAGATCAATCCTGCGGTTCCTCGTCCTTCCATCCGCCGTCTCATTCGTCGCCACGGGGCGCGCTTCTCCATAGCCGATCGAGCTGATCTTTTCGGGGTTGGTGCCGAAGTTCGTCACGAGGTACTGGCGCACGGCGTCGGCGCGATCCTGCGAGAGAATCAGGTTGGCGGAATCGCTGCCGTTCGAGTCGGTGTGGCCTTCGACGGCGATCGATGAATCCGGGAACAGCTTGAGAGCGTCGCGGACTTTGTTCATGAGAGCAGTGTTCGACCCGTCGATCGTGCTGCGACCCGAAGGAAAGCGGATACCCAGCAGGGAGATCACGATATCGTCGCCCTGTCGCACGACGCGCGCTTCTGTCGAGCCAAAGGAGCCTTCGATGGCGGCGACATTCGCACGCACGCGCTCTTGCGCATCCACCCGCCGCTGCAACGCGATGCGCTCTTGCGATACGCCGCCGAGCCGGGCTTCGAGCTTGGTCATCTCCGCATTGAGCGCGGTGATCTGTTCGTTGCGATCTTCGAGCTCACGGGCGAGCCGCTGCGCTTCCTGGCGCTGGTCCTGCGTCTGCTTGAGCAGTTGCTGCGTGACCGGCTGGATGCCCTTGTCGAATCGCGATTCGATCTCGGCCGCGTGGGCGATCTCCCCGATCGAGCTCTCCCATGACAGCAGCAGCTCTTCGAGCCCTGCTTCGTCGCCCTTCTTGTCGAGCGTCGCCTGGATGAGCTGCGCCAGATGGATCGAATGACGCGCTTCGTACCCTGCCTGCGCAGCGAGCTTCGCGGCAGCCGCCGGCTCATACCGATTGCGATTGATCTCCTGCTCGGCCTGCGAGAGGTTGCGTTTTGCGGCAGCGAGGGTGCGCGGCGCGAACTTTTCTACCTTCGCGGCATCGGCCTGTGCGATCACGGCCCGCGCCTCGTTCAGCACTCCATTGCGAATCGCGGTCATCTCGGCTTCGCGCAGCAAGACGTTGGCCTCGGCCGAACGCTTCTGCGCACCGTTCGTGTCGTTGCGCTCGAGCGCCGAGGTCGCCTCACGAAACCGTTGCTCGGCCTTCTGCCACGGCTCAGGCGCGAACTTCGGCGCATTCGCGCTCAGAGCATCAGTGCGTGTTGCAACGAGCGACTGCAGCGTCTCGCGGGCTGCGGCAGCAGCTGTGTTTGCACGCTGCAGGGCTGCGGCACCCGCGCTCAACTGCGCCCGGACCTTGTCCGGATTGCGGCCCTTCTCCGCATCGCGTGTCGCAGTCGCGAGGGCTTCGGCCGCATCGGCGAAATTCCCGGGAGCGAGCGCATCGACCTGCTCCTGACGGGCCTTGTCGATCGCAGCCGCCAGTTGCGCCTGGGACATCTGCGACTGGCCGAAGGCCGAGACAGCCAGCAACGAGCCGGCAAGGAGACCGAAGAGCGACGAAATGGGTTTGAGCATGCAGCGAGTATAAGGGCCGATTTCTGGCCGGAATGTGAACCGGATCAAGGCGGCCAGCTAGCTGGCTAGCTGGCTCCGCTCACGCCCTCGTCTGCCCACTCCCCCTCACCACGTACTTGTAACTCGTCAGCTGCTCCACTCCCACTGGTCCGCGTGCGTGGAATTTGTCGGTGGAGATGCCGATCTCGGCGCCCATCCCGAACTCGCCGCCGTCGGCGAACTGGGTGGAGGCGTTGTGCAGGACGATGGCGCTGTCCACGGTCGAGAGGAATCGTTCGGCGGTCTGTGCGTTGCCGGTCACGATCGATTCCGTGTGGGCGGAACCGTACTTCGCGATATGGGCCGCAGCGGCGTCGACGCCATCGACCACACGGGCGGCGATGATCCGGTCGAGATACTCGGCGTACCAATCCTCCTCGGTCGCCTGCTTCACGCGTGCGTCGATGCTTCGAACTGTCTCGTCGCCGCGCACTTCACAGCCTGCATCGAGCAACGCCTGCACAACCGGCGTGAGATGAGTCGCAACGCATGCGCGATCCACGAGCAGCGTCTCCGCAGCACCGCAGACCCCCGTGCGACGCAGCTTCGCGTTGAGAACGATGTCGCGCGCCATGGTCAGGTCGGCGTCGCGATCGACGTACACGTGACAGACACCCTCGAGATGCCCGATCACCGGCACGCGCGCTTCCTGCTGCACGCGAGCAACCAGGCTCTTGCCTCCGCGTGGAACGATCACATCGATGAAATCAGTCATCGATCCCAGCATGTAACCGACCGCTGCACGATCCGTCGTCGGCACGATCTGGATCGCCGCTTCGGGCAATCCGGCTGAGCGCAGTCCGTCCACGAGACACGCGTGAATCGCGCGGCTGGAGTTCGCGCTCTCCGATCCGCCGCGCAGGATGACGGCGTTGCCCGACTTGAGACAGAGCGCGCCTGCATCAGCGGTCACGTTCGGACGGCTTTCGTAGATGATCCCGATGACGCCGAGCGGTACGCGGACCCTCTGAATGCGCATGCCGTTCGGTCGCGTCCACTCGGCCGTGACGACACCGAGCGGATCGGCGAGCGCCGCGATCTCCTCGACGCCCGCCGCCATCGACTCGATGCGCTTGTCGTCGAGCTCCAGCCGGTCCAGAAGCGCCGCCGACAGATCGCGTGCGCGGGCTTGTTCGAGATCTGTTCGATTCGCAGCGAGGATAGCCTCGCGATTCGTTCGCAACGCATGCGCCGCGGCATGCAACGCGGCATTGCGCGTCGCGGCATTCGAGGTCGCGAGCAATCGCGCCGCGTCCACGGCCGCACGGCCGATCGGCTCCATGGTCGCGGCGATGTCGGTAGCTGCTGAATTCATGCTCGATGCGCTGATTGCGTTCATGCGGCCATTCTAGCAACGGCCTTCGGTCAGTAAAGAATTGTCAATCATTACGACATTCTGCCGCGTGAAATACGCCAGATTCATCGGAAATTCCAGACTCGGAGCGAACCTCGCGCAAACTGAGCGAAGCGTCGACTGCAAGGAAAGCTTGAGCGTCGTTGCATTCGGGGGTCCCGATGACACAATGCCGCCGCAGATTCTCAAGGGGTATTACGGATGTCGGCTGAAGTGAACGAGATGGCGGCGTCCGCGCCCGCCCGCGCAGAAGAATTCAAGGTCACCGAAGCCTACCGCCAATACGTCGTCTGGTTCCTGTTCATCGTCTACGTCTTCAACTTCGTCGACCGGCAGATCCTTGCGACGCTGATGGAGCCGATCAAGGCGGAGTTCAAGCTCACCGACACCCAGCTTGGCCTGCTCAGCGGCCTGGCGTTCGCCGTCTTCTACACCACTGTCGGCATTCCGATCGCGCGCCTCGCGGACAAGAGCAATCGCGTGAACATCATCGCGATATCGCTTCTGATCTGGAGCGCGGCAACCGCCGCGACCGCATTCGCGAAGAATTTCACGCATCTGTTCCTGTGCCGCATCGTCGTCGGCATCGGCGAAGCAGGCTGCAGTCCGCCGGCTCATTCGCTCATCAGCGACTACTTCGAACCCAAGCGTCGCGCGACTGCCCTGTCGATCTATTCAATGGGCGTTTACGGCGGCAGCTTCCTCGGACTGCTGATGGGCGGCGTGGTTGCGCACGAGTACGGCTGGCGCACGGCGTTCCTGCTCGTCGGCCTGCCGGGCCTCGCACTCGCATTGATCATGAAGCTGACGCTGCGTGAACCGCCGCGTGGCTATTCGGAAGGCGGCGCGCATACGGTCAAAGAACCGCCCCCGATGATGACCGTGCTGAAGACGCTCTGGGCCAAGAAGACCTTCAAACACCTGTCCGTCGCGTCGGGCCTGCATGCGTTCGTGAGCTACGGCGTCAGCGCCTTCTACAACTCGTACCTGATCCGCTCGCACGGCTTCACGGTCGCGGAAGCAGGCATCTGGCTCGCCTTCATCGTCGGCATCGGCGGGCTCGCCGGTACGTACTTCGGCGGCACGTTCGCCGACAAGCTTTCGCAGAAGCACAACGACACGCGTTATCTGCTCAGGGTTCCAGCGGTCTCCAACATGATTGCGCTGCCCTTCGCTGCCGTCGCGTTCATGACGGGCAACACCGCCGTCGCCCTCATCTGCCTGTTCATATACATCTGCTTCGGCACGATGTATCTCGCACCGTCGATCTCGGGCACCTATCGCCTCGTCGGTCCGCGCGAACGCGCGCTCGCGAGCGCACTGCTGTTCCTGGTGCTCAACTTCATCGGCATGGGCGTCGGCCCATCGCTGACCGGCCTGATCAGCGAGACGTTCAAGGAATTCTTCGTCAGCCAGGGCGAGACTGCGGCACAGGCGACTGCGGACGGCTTGCGGTACGCACTGTCATTCATCGTCTTCGTGTTCGCCTGGTCGACGTTCCACTACTACCGGGCGATGCGGACTCTGCGGGAAGAGGAGTACCGCTAGGACCGGACGTACCGGTCCCGCAGCTCGCGCTTGAGAACTTTCCCGATCGCGCTGCGGGGCAGGCTCGGAAGAATCTGCACGGCAGTCAGGCGCTGGGTCTTCCCGAGACGCTCGTTTGCCCAGCGCTGGATCGAATCCGCGGTTTCACTGCTGCCGGGTCGCAGTTGAATGAATGCGACGGGAGTCTCGCCCCATTGCCGTGACTGCACGCCGACGACCGCGGCGTCCGCAACTGCATCGTGCTGGAACAGAACCGCTTCGAGATCGGACGGGTACACGTTGAAGCCGCCCGAGATGATCATGTCCTTCTTGCGATCCATCAGCGTGAGGAAACCCTCCGCGTCGAATCGGCCCACGTCGCCGGTGCGGATGAAGCGATTGCCTTCGCGGTCGTACCACTCGGCTTCCGACGTCTTGGCTGGCTGATTGAAATAACCCCTCATCATCGCGGGCGAGCGGCCGACGACTTCGCCGATCTCGCCCTGCGCGACTTCGTTGCCCTGCTCGTCGATGAGACGAATGTCGTGCCCCGGCGCCGGGCGACCAACTGTGTGCAGCTTCGTCGGATGCTCGTGCGCCTGAAGCACGCAGGTACCTCCGCCCTCGGTCATTCCGTAGTACTCGATCAATCCGCCGGGCCAGCGGTTCAGGATGTCGCCCTTCAACGCCGCGGAGAACGGCGCGCTGGTACAGAACTTCATGCGGAAGCTCTTCAGGTCATGACGATCGAAGTCCGGCAGATCCATGATGCGCTGATACTGGACGGGTACGAGCATCGCGTGAGTCGCACGATACTTCTCGGCGAGCGCCACGAACTTCGCGGCATCGAACTTCGACATCAGGACCACGGCGCCGCCGCCGGCCAGCGCCGGGAAGAAACTCACCAGCGTCGTGTTCGAATAAAGCGGCGTGGAGCAGATCGTTACGGCGCTCACGTCGTATCCCGATCCGGATGCGCGGCGAACGTGCTGCCAGCGCATGCGGTGCGGCTGCACGATGCCTTTCGGCGCACCCGTTGTTCCTGATGAATAGATAATGTTGAATGCTGCATCCGGCTCGATCGCGACCGGTGCGGGTTTCGACTCCGTTGCCGCGAGCCATGCCTGCAGCGGCTTGCCGACACTCGAATCATCGAGGCTGATTCGCCCCACCGCTGCGGGAATCCCAGCGGCATCGATCGCGGCGGCGACCGATTGATCGAGAAACAGCAATTTCGCACCGCAGTCCCGCACCATGAGCGCCAGGCTCTCCGGCGTCGACGACGGAGCCAGCGGCGCGACCACGACCCCCGCCCGCAACGCGCCGAGAAACACCACGCCATACTCGATCCCTGCCGTCGCGCAGATCGCAATCGAACTGCCTGCCGCAATACCGTCGCGCTGCAGCGACGCCGCCACGCGATCCATCATGGAATCCAGCGTGCCGTAGTCGAGAACGGAATCATCCTTGATCAACGCGGGATGCCGCGGACGTTCCTGCGCATGCGCGCGAATCAGATCGGCAATCAGCCCGAATTCCTGCTGGAGAATTTCCTGGGACGTCATGAGTCGTGAGGGGGCCGCAAAGGGGAGCCGAGGACGCAGGCACAATGCCACAAGGGAACGTGTAAAAGTGTAAACGCGCCCGGCTCGAATCCCGTTCTGTCGATGCGCACAGTCGGCAGTTGCGGCCCCTCTGCCTGCGCTGCAAACTGCCACGCCCCGCAGTTCAAGACGGACCGTCTCGTGCCCCAGCTCAGCGCCAACGGCATCACCCTCGAGTACGAATCATTCGGCTCAGCGTCCCACCCGCCGCTGCTGCTGATCATGGGCCTCGGAGCGCAGCTCACTCGCTGGCCCCTGCCCTTCTGCGACAAACTCGTCGCGCGCGGTTTCCGGGTCATCCGTTTCGACAATCGCGATATCGGTCTGTCGACGAAGCTGGATGGCGCACCCGTTCCGGAACTCGCGACAGTGATCGCTGCGCGCATGACGGGTCTCCCCGTGCACGTTCCCTACACGCTGCATGACATGGCAGCGGACGCCGTCGGCTTGCTGGATGGATTGAAGATCGATGCGGCCCACATCGTCGGCGCATCGATGGGCGGAATGATTGCGCAGCTCGTCGCGGCCGACTATCCGCAGCGGGTGCTTTCGCTGACGTCGATCATGTCGACAACCGGCAATCCCGCACTGCCTCCGCCGACACCAGCCGCAAGCGCGGTACTGATGTCGCGCAGTCCGAATCCCAGCGATCTCGAGGCGTATGTGAAACATGGCCTCAACACATTGCGAGTGCTCGCGAGTCCTGCTGTGCCCTTCGATGAAGCCGCGGCGCGTGAGCGCCTGATCACCGATGTGAAGCGCAGCTACAACCCGCCAGGATTCGGTCGCCAGATTGCGGCTGTGACTGCGACCGGCGATCGCCGTGAGCGCATCCGAAGAATCAAGGCACCGACTGTCGTCGTGCATGGAGCAGACGATCCGCTCGTGCCGCTCGCAGGCGGTCGCGACACCGCGGAGAACATTCCCAATGCCGAGCTGCGCGTCATCCCTGGAATGGGTCACGACATTCCGCCGCAGTTCTACGATCAGATCGTCGACGCGATCGAAAGCGCAGCGCGCCGCGCGGGCGCGAAGAATGCCGTCGCCTGAACCATTCCACCAAGAAAACCGCGGGTATCCGTCATGAAACGACTCGAAGGGAAAAACGCGCTGGTCAGCGGAGCAGCGAGCGGCATCGGTCGCGCAAGCGCCATTCTGTTCGCGGCTGAAGGCGCGAACGTCGTGGTCCTCGATCGCGCGCCCGCGGTCGAAGAGACGGCGCAGGCGATTCGCAGCGCGGGCGGCAAAGCGATCGCACTCGTGAAGGATTCCTCCGAGGAGTCGAACGTGGCGGCTGCGATCGACACCGTCGTGAAGGAATTCGGCGGGCTCGATGTGTGCTTCGCCAACGCTGGCGTCAGCGGCGGCTGGGTCCCGATGCAGGAGCAGACCCCCGAGCACTGGGCCGAGATCCTCAAGATCAATCTCATCGGCACTTTTCTCGCCGTGAAGCACGCATCGCGCGTGATGACGCCGCGCAACCGTGGATCGATCATCTGCACGGCTTCTGTCGCCGGCCTGCGCTCGGGCGCGGGCGGTTCTCCTTACAGCGCCAGCAAGGCTGGCGTCATCAGCCTGGTGCAGACCACGGCGTGGCAACTGAGCGGCAGCGGCGTGCGCATCAACGCGATCTGTCCTGGCCTCATCGAGACCGGCATGACCCGCCCGATCTTCGAACAGGCCAGGGCGCGCGGAACCGATCACAAGATCGGGCAGTTGAATCCCATGCGCCGGGCCGGCGCCCCGATCGAGATCGCACAGATGGCATTGTTCCTTGCATCCGACGACGCCTCGTACGTCAACGGACAGGCGTTCCCGGTCGATGGCGGACTGAGCACGTCGCACCCGATCGTGCCGCCGAAGGCCTGATGCCGTAGCGGAATCGGCGGCCGCCGGACGCGTGAGCACTCGCATCCAAGCCGTCCGTCTTCCGCTGCGTCATCCTGCTGACTTCGATCTACTGCCGGAGAATTTCATGCGCCGCAACCACGACGAACCCCGCCGATCCTCCGCTTTGGATGCGCTCGAGACGCTGGCGCTGATCGGCGCACTGGGACTCATCGTCGCGCCGGCCCTGAAAGGAATCGCCTACCGCTGGCGCCTCCGCAATCCTTCCGCTTCGAGCGAAGAAGCCATCGACGAATCGCTGGAAGACACGTTCCCCGCGAGCGATCCGCCGGCGGGCAGGTTCGTCGATATTCCGGAGAACAGGAAAGGATGAGAGAGGCGGCAAGCCAGCTACCAGCCGGCTAGCTGGCTTCTTGTCATCTCCCCACCAGTTTCCTCAGTTGCCCCACCAGCACTACCGGCAGCACCGGTTTCGCCAGCCTCGGCACATCTCGCATCGCTGCCGGAAATATCCGGTCGTCGTCCGCATACGCGGTCGCGAATGCGAACGGAATCCCGCGAGCGCGCAACTGCTCTGCGGCCGAGAAGACGAGCTCGCCGTTGAGATTCACATCGAGGATGGCGACATGCGGGGACGCCGCCTGGATGAACGCGTGTGTCTCGGCGAGGCTCGATGCCGGACCGAGCACTTGCGCGCCGCGCTCCTCCAGCAGCGTCTGCATGTCGTACGCGACGATGAAATCGTCTTCGACCAGCAAGATCCTCAGACCGCGGAAGAGATCCCGCTCAGCGGCCGCGCTGCCCCCTGAAGCGTGATCCGACGCGTGATCCGGCGGCGCCGACTCCGCCGGCGCGCATTCACGCCTGCTGCATGAGTTGTAGCCGTGGCAGATCGACGCGGACTCGCGTGCCGGGACGATGTGCGTCGTCTCGTGCCGGCGATTTCTGCGACTGGCTGCCGAACTGCCGCGCCACCATGTCGATGATGCGGGTGCCCAGACCGCCGCCATCCGTTCCCGTCGATCGATCGCTGCCCTGTGAATTGTTGTTACTTTCATAGCCCACCCCGTCGTCGATCACTTCTAGAAAGGGTGCTTCGCCCTGCCCGGAGAAGACTACCCTCACCTCGCCCGAATCGTCGCCCCGAAAACCGTGCTTGACCGCATTCATCACCAGCTCGCTGGTCAGCACTCCCAGCGAGACGGCATCGCGAGCGTGGATCTCCAGCGGGGATAGTTCGTACCGAACCTGAATCCGCCCATCCGCCGGAAAGCCTGCGCAGATATCGTCGAGGACCGCGCCCAGGACCTCGTCCGCCCGCACCGTCGCGAAATCCGCTCCGAGTCTCAGCTTGCGGTGCGCGGACGCGACGGCCTGCACACGCGCCCTTGCCGCGCTCAACGCCTTCACCGCCTCGGGACTCGTCACCGCACGCTGCTGCATCGTGAGGAACGAGGACACGAGGGCAAGGTTGTTGCCGACGCGATGATTCACATCGGTCAGAAGCGCTTCGGCACGGCCGCGTTCGCGCTCGGCGAGCTCGGTCGAGCGACTGAGTTCCGCGGTTCGCTCCGCGACCTTGGCTTCGAGCTCGGCGTGATGGGCGGCGAGACGACGCTGGCTCTGATCGAGGCCCTGCATGTAGGCCCGCACGCTGAGCAGCGCCATGACCGCGAAGATGCCGGCCACGATCACCATTGCACTGACGGCGCGGACGAACTGATCCCGAATCACCGCGGCCTGCCGGCGTCGTTCGAGCAGCAGGCGATTCTCGCTGGCGTCCATCTGGGAGATCCGCTCGCGGATTTCGCGCATCGCCGCAGCGCCGCGTGTGCTTACGATCCGCGCGATCTGCGCGCGATCGTTCGTGGCAACCAGATCGAGCGTCTCGCGAATGGCTTCGAAGCGCCGGTCGATGGCGGGCGTGAGGGCATCGACACGCGCCAACTGAACGGGATCTTCGGCCACGAGGCCGCGCAGCTTCTGCACCAGCGCAGGTACGGAGTCATGCGCCGCGCGAAAGTCGACGAGGAACTGTGCCTGGCCGGTGATGAGATACCCTCGCTGTCCGGCTTCCGCATCGCCGATCGTCGTCAGCAGCACGTCGAGCGCCTGTTTGACGTCGAGCGTGTGCGCGATCCATTCATCCGTCCGTACAGCCGTGCGCGACATACCGACGAGCACGACCGTCGACACGAGCAGCATCAGGAAGCACAGGACGACCGTGACCACGAGGGCCCGGCTGATCCGCGTTGCCTTCTTGCCTAGTTCCTGCATTCTATGATCGCGCGACTATGCGCCGACCGTGATGACGAGGTCGTCCCGATGAATGAGCTCATCGCGGCCCCGAAATCCGAGCAACGCCTCGATCTCCGCGGATTTCCGGCCGGCGAGACGCTCGGCGTCGTCGCTGGAGTAAGCCGACAGCCCACGCGCGATTTCGAGACCTTCGCGGTCACGCACGACGAGTGCGTCACCGCGTTCAAATTTCCCTGCGACGCGAGTGACACCCGCCGGCAACAGGCTCTTGCCGTGCCGCAGCGCCGACGCGGCGCCGTCATCCACGTAAATTTCACCAGCAGCCTTGAGCGTGCCGGCGATCCATTGCTTGCGAACAGTTGCGGGACTGGCGGCGGGATAGAACCAGCTGCAGCGCGCACCTTCTTCGATCCGTCGCAGCGGATGCATCTCGCGGCCCGCAGCCACGCACATATGACAACCCGCGGTCACCGCAATCTTGGCGGCCGCGATCTTGGTGGCCATGCCGCCCGATCCCACGGACGAAGCGGCACCGCCCGCCATGCGTTCGATCTCGGGGGTGATCCGCGGCACTTCCGGAATGAACTGGGCGGACGGATCTTTCGTCGGATCGGCGGTATAGAGCCCGTCGACATCCGACAGGAGCACGAGGCAGTCGGCACTCATCATCTGTGCGACGCGGGCAGCCAGCCTGTCGTTGTCGCCGTAGCGGATTTCCGCGGTGGCGACAGTGTCGTTCTCGTTGATGACGGGGATGGCACCCAGCTTGAGCAGCGTACCGAGCGTGCTGCGGGCATTGAGATAGCGGCGGCGCTCCTCTGTGTCCCCGAATGTCAGGAGAATCTGGGCAACCGTGAGGTCATGCCGTTCGAGCACATCCTTCCAGGCATGCGCGAGCCGGATCTGCCCGACCGCCGCGGCCGCCTGGCTTTCCTCCAGCCGCAGCTTGCCGGCTTCGAGCTTCAGGTGCCGGCGACCCAGCGCGATCGCGCCGGATGAAACCAGGAGCACGTCCTGCCCGCGTGCGCGCAGAGCGGCGATGTCCTGGGCGAGGGTTTCGAGCCATTCCCGATTCAGTTGTCCGGTCGCGGCGTCCACGAGCAGCGCGGAGCCGACTTTGATGACGACTCGCCGCGCCTGCCGGAGCGGATCGGCAGAGGCTCTGTTTTCCCTCTTGGTCATGTTCGACGGATGCCTGCGGCCGATGACTCGATCATTGTCTGTTGCACGTTAGCTGCCGCTTGCGTCACGACGCGTGGCGCCAGGTGGCCCTGGTCCGCGGCAGCCCGCCCCGGCAGCGCCCCATACCGATGCAAGTGCGGACAATCACAGTAGCTTTTGATGACGCGGGCGAGTCTAACAGAAGGTGCTCACCGTCCCGCCGACATGCACGAGTCGCTCCGCTTCACCCTCACTGTGTGCGACTTACAACGCATTTGTTCTGTTGCCTGCCACCGGCCGGACCCCCTAATATTCTGCCGCCGGTCGGCCTGGCCGTCCGGCGCCGCCTTTCATCGAAGTTCCGTGCGTTTTCCGTCTGAGGTGTCACGTGGGTAGAGACTACGACCCGGTCAAAGGGCAGTGGTTTGAAGATCTGGAAGAGAACGAGATCTTCCTGGTGTTGTCCGTCGATCCCGACACCGAACTGGTCGAGATTCAGTACGAGAACGGCGACATCGAGGAGATCGATCTAGACACCTGGCACGAGCTCGACCTCGAGCGCACCACCGAGCCCGAGGGCTGGGCGAGCGCCGACGGCGAGGAAGAAGAGGAAGGCGACGAGGACCTCGAGGACGACGAGGAAGACGACTGGGACGAAGACGACGATGATGATGACGACTGGGACGACGATGACGACGAGGACATGGACGACGATTACAGCGACCGCGACGACAACTGACGCGGCGCGTGATCCCGGGTGCGCCCTGTAGCACACCCGGGGACCGAACCGTGAGTCCCTCGAGTCCGGCGCCCGCCTCCCGACGTCGGCAGCCGCCCTGCCGGCGGTGCTTGAAATCCCCCCGCCCGACCCATACATGCACCAGCAATCCGCACCTTTTCGCGGACTGATCCAACGGGGCCTTCAATGAAGCGAATTTTCCTGTTCCTCGCGACCAACGTCGCCATCCTGCTCGTGCTGAGCGTGACGTTGCGACTGTTCGGCGTCGACCGCATCCTGAACGAACAGGGTACGGGGCTCGACATCAACAACCTGCTGATCTTCTCGGCGGTGCTGGGCTTTGCAGGCTCCCTGTTCTCGCTGGCGATTTCCAAGTGGAGCGCCAAGCGGATGATGGGCGTGCAGGTCATCGAACAGCCGCGCACGGCCGACGAACAGTGGCTGGTCGAGACTGTCCGCCGCCAGGCCCAGGCAGCCGGCATCGGCATGCCTGAAGTCGGCATTTTCAATGCTCCCGAGATGAACGCGTTCGCGACCGGCGCCCGCCGTAACGCAGCGCTGGTGGCCGTGAGCACCGGCCTGTTGCGCGGGATGTCGCGCCAGGAGGCGGAGGCCGTCCTCGGCCACGAAGTCAGCCACGTCGCGAACGGCGACATGGTGACCCTGACGCTGATCCAGGGCGTCGTGAACACGTTCGTCATCTTCCTGTCACGGGTGATCGGCTACACCGTCGACAAGGTGGTCTTCAAGACCGAGCGCGGTCATGGGCCCGCCTTCATGATCACGGTGATCGTCGCGCAGCTCGTGCTCGGCATCCTGGCGAGCATGATCGTCATGTGGTTCTCGCGGCAGCGTGAATTCCGTGCCGATAGCGGCGGCGCCACTCTCGCCGGCCGCCAGTCGATGATCAGCGCGCTCGAGCGCCTGCGTCAGGCGCACCCGCCTGCCCTGCCCGACAAGATGGCCGCGTTCGGCATCACCGGCGGGCTGGGTGATGGCCTGAAGCGCCTGTTCATGACTCATCCGCCGCTGGAAGAGCGCATCGCGGCGCTGCGTAACGCGGCCTGAGCGATCTTCGTTCGGAACCCGGGCCCGGGCTCATCACATTGAGCCCGGGCTTTTTCATTTCCGCGGATCGCACAGCATGAAGTCACACCGCACGGCCATCGTCTGGTTCCGGCGCGACCTGCGGCTCACGGACAACCCGGCGCTACGCTGCGCCGCCGAACAGGCGACACACGTCATTCCGGTGTTCATTCATTCGCCCGACGAAGAGGGCGAGTGGGCGCCGGGTGCTGCAAGCTGCTGGTGGCTGCATCACAGCCTCAGCGCGCTCGACGCAGATCTGCGTGGCCGCGGAAGCCGACTCATCGTTCGCCAAGGGTCTGCGCTGTCGTCGCTCCGACAACTGATTCGCGACACCGGCGCGACGCTCGTGACGTGGAACCGGTTGTACGAACCCGCGATCGTTGCGCGAGATACTGCGATCAAAACCGCGCTCGGCGATTCCGGCATCGAAGCCGAAAGTCACAACGCGGCGCTCCTGCTCGAACCCTGGGCGATCAAGAACGTCCAGCAGCAGCCTTATCGCGTGTTCACTCCCTTCTGGCGCGCTGCGGTCGCGAAGCTCGATGGCCTCCCGTCGCCGCGACCCGCGCCTCGACGCATTCCCGGCCCGGAAGACTGGCCCGCTTCGACACCGCTATCGAAACTGGACCTGCTGCCAAAGATTCGCTGGGACGCGGGTCTCGCCGAACGCTGGCAGCCGGGCGAAGCGGGAGCGCTGGAGCAACTCGATAGTTTTGCGGACGAGGCCGATCGTTACAGCACCGCGCGCGACCGGCCTGATGAATCAGGAACGTCGTCGCTTTCGCCGCACCTGCACTTCGGCGAAATCGGACCGAGGCAGATTTTCGCGCAACTGCATCTGCTGTCGCCTTCGTCGGATTCCTTGGCGACGTACGCGCGTGAGATCGGCTGGCGCGAGTTCGCACATCACCTGCTCTTTCATTTTCCGCACACGGCCACGAAGCCGCTCGACGTACGATTCGAGCGGTGGTCGTGGCAACGCAGTCGCAAGCCGCTGGCTGCGTGGCAACGCGGCCTGACGGGCATTCCCATCGTCGATGCAGGCATGCGCGAGCTGTGGCACACCGGCTGGATGCACAACCGCGTGCGGATGATCGTCGCGTCGTTCCTGACCAAGAACCTGCAGACGCACTGGCTGCAGGGCGCACGCTGGTTCTGGGACACGCTCGTGGATGCCGATCTCGCCAACAACACGCTGGGCTGGCAATGGACCGCCGGCTGCGGTGCCGACGCAGCGCCCTACTACCGGATCTTCAATCCGGTGCTGCAGGCCGAGAAATTCGATCCGCACCGTCACTACATTCGCCGCTGGGTGCCGGAGATCGCAGCGCTGCCCGATCGCTTCGTTCATCAACCCTGGTCCGCGCCCGAGCCGGTGCTCGAACAGTCGGGCGTAAAGCTGGGCAAGAGCTATCCGAAACCGATCGTCGATCTCAGGGAAAGCCGTGAGCAGGCCCTTGCAGCCTACGAAGCGATGAAGACGTTGCCGTGACGGGTACGGGATGCGCTACGCTGCATCCATGCGAAGCCGCCTCGTCGACTGACATGCTTCCCCTGCGCCTCGGCGTCGTTGCCGGCCTCAGCGCCATATCGCTCTGGGGACTGTTCTCGCTGCTGGACTCGCTGAAGGAGCCCGGGCTGCTGCGTACTGAGAAAGCCGCGGTCGTGAAAGGCTGCGATTCGCTCGATTCGGAGCAAGCACGCGAGCAGTGCCCGTCGTTCTTCTGTCAGAAAGCCCTGATCGACGCGAAGATCATGCCCCTCACGGGCCACTTCGAACTGACGCTCGATGAAAGCTATGAGGACAACGAGCGCCTGATCGAGGGGCGAGTCACGGACGGGCAACAGACGATCGATGTCGCGTGCGAACTGAAGGGCACCAAGGTGACTGATGCGAGCGTGATCGAATGATCACGTGCTCTGGTCCGTCATCTCCTTCTTCGCCAGCTCCAGCCATTCCTTCTGCAACTGCCGCGCGTGGCGCGATGTCAGCTCGGAATCCTCGACGAGTTTGCGAAACAACTCACGCGCCCGGCCAGTCTGGCCCATCTGCTTGAGCAGCGCGGCCTGGCGATAGCGGGCTTCGGCGCCGGCGTCATATCTGACCAGCGCTTCATATTCATCGGCCGCTTTCTGAAGGTGGCCCTCTGCCTCGAGCGCTCGCGCGTAGAGGATATGGCCATCGATCGAACGGAAATCCGGATTCGCGGCAATGAGATCGTCCAGCGTCTGGCGCGCGCCGGATGCATCGCCGTTCGCGAACAGTGCACGGGCCAGGCCCAGCATCAGGTGCGGATCTTTTTCGTAGAGGCCGGTCAGCGTCGCGCGGTAACTGACGATCGCGTCGTCGTATTGCCCGCTCGCGAGCTGTTCATCCGCGAGACGGCGCTTGGCGTCGATGCTGTTGGTCAGGCGCGCGACCTTGTGCGCCTCGCGCAGGTCACGATTCGGGTCGAGTGTCTTACGAACGCTCGACACCGCACGCCGCGCCGTCCGCCCGCCCAGAAACTCGGGGAGCACTTCGACGAGCAGGTACGCGATCGGACCCGCGACCGGCATCAGGACCAGGATCCAGATCCACAACGAATTACGACCGGTGCGGATGACGTGAACGACCAGCGCTACCTGCAGCAGGATCGATGCAATGAAAACCGGCATGACTCCCCTCCCTCCCTGAACGCACGCGATTCTACGCTATGCGAATGCGTGCAACCGCAACACGCAGTGTCGCGCACGCGACTAGAATCGCGCCATGACCGCCTCCACACAAAAACCGCCCGCCGGCGCACTCGACCGGTTGCGAGGCATCGTCGGCCCCCAGGGATTCCTGGACCAGGCGGGTGACGTCGAACCCTTCGTCGTCGACCATCGCAAGCTGTATAGGGGCACGACGCCTCTCGTGCTGCGGCCGGAGTCGACCGAGGAGGTGGCCGCGATCCTGAGACTATGTAATGAAGCCGGCATCGGCGTCGTCCCGGTCGGCGGCAACACGAGCTATTGCGGCGGCGCCACGCCCAGCAGTGATGGATCGCAGGTCGTCGTGTCACTGTCGCGGATGCGGCGCGTCCGGTCGGTCGATCCGCTGAACTACACCATGATCGTCGAAGCCGGCTGCGTCCTCGCGGAGGCCCAGGCCGCCGCAAGCTCGGTCGATCGCCTCTTCCCGCTGAGCCTGGGCTCGGAGGGTTCGTGCCAGATCGGCGGCAATCTTTCGACGAATGCCGGCGGCACCGCCGTCCTTCGCTACGGAATGATGCGCGACCTCATTCTCGGCCTCGAGGTCGTGCTGCCGGATGGCCGCGTGCTCGAATCCCTCAACTCCCTGCGCAAGGACAACACGGGTTACGACCTGCGCGATCTGTTCATCGGGGCCGAAGGAACGCTCGGCATCATCACAGCGGCGTCCTGCAAGCTGTTCTCGCGACCGACGTCTCAAGTGACTGCCGTTGTCGCAGTGCCTGAGCCGCAATCCGCGGTAGCTCTGCTGTCGCGTATGCGTTCCGCGAGCGGCGATTGCGTGAGCACTTTCGAACTGATGCCGCGCTTCGCGCTCGACCTCGTGCTGAAGCACGTGGGCCAGACGCAGGATCCTTTCGAAGAGCGCCACAACTGGTACGTGCTGCTCGAAATCGGCAGCGGCCGTTACGACACCGGCATGCGCGCCGGTGTCGAAGCCGATCTCGCGGCTGCGATGGAACAAGGCATCGTGCTCAACGCCGTGATCGCCGAGAGCGAGGCGCAGCGCGAAAAATTCTGGCGCTTGCGTGAAACGATCCCCGAAGCGCAGCGGCGCGAAGGGGCCAGCATCAAGCATGATGTGTCAGTGACGAGCAGCGAGCTGCCGCGGTTCATCATCGAAGCGTCGGCCGCGATCCAGCAGATTTCTCCGGAGGCACGCATCATTGCCTACGGGCATCTCGGTGACGGCAATCTCCACTTCAATGCAAGCCAGCCCGCTCAAGGCGATGCATCGCAGTTCGAATCTCTGGCCCCGCGCATCAACCGCGCCGTCCATGACCTCATCGCTCGCTACGGCGGGAGCTTCAGCGCGGAGCATGGAATCGGGCAGCTGAAGCGCAGCGAACTGCAGCGCTACAAGAACCCGGTGGCGCTGAGCGTCATGCGGACGATCAAGCAGGCACTGGATCCGAAGGGGATCATGAATCCGGGGAAGGTGCTTTAGGGCACTGCCTTGGCGAGCGAAGCGTCGCCCCCGGCGATGACGTCCGACTAAAGCCGGACCCACAAGCGGAAGGAATGTCGCGCTCTGCTCGCTCCGGCCGATGCAGTGCGCCTTCTCCTACAATCACCAGTGCGGGAACTGGCCCGATCCGCAAAGCGTTCACGATCGCAATCCGCGACGAGTGAACGTACCCGATGGCTTCTTTCGACGCCTGCCCCACTTCTCATCCCCTGCGACGACACATTCGGCTGCTGTTGATCACGGCTTTTTCTGCCGCAACGATCACTGCACCCGCGCTTTCGCAAGAAGTCACCGAACGCGTCGAGGATGCCTCCGGCAAGGAAGTGGAGATCGAGCAGGCATGGAGTCACACCGGCCTGCTGCGCGCTCGCGATCTCACACCGTTCGGACTCCTGCGTCTCGACATGCTGCCCGCGCACACGGCGGACGCGAAGGAAGGGACCTGGACGTTCGAGATCCAGCTCGCGTACCAGAACACGTTCATCATGAGCGAGAACGTGCAGGACTACCTCGAGAGACGCAACGTCGGCCGGGAACCGCTGCGACCGCAGGATGCGGCGGCGATTCTGGCGCTGCCGGGCGATGCGTACTACGTCGATGGCGAAGTCGGCCTCGCCGACCTCATCGTTCAACGGCGCATGAACGAATACTGGAGCGCATACCTCACCGTGCCGTACATCCACTACGGCGAAGGCGTCATGGACAACACGGTCGAGTGGTTCCACGACGCCACCGGATTCAGCCAGCAGGGTCGCGATCTCGTCGCACGCAACCGCTTCCAGTTCATCTACGACATCGGCGGCACTGCCTTCGCACAGCTCGATCGCAGCACCAAGGGCGGCTTCGGCGATCCGGTCTTCGGCATCCGCTATTCGTTGCCCGAGCCGCGCTTCGGCTGGGACCTGGTCGTCGAGCTCGCCGCGAAAATCGCAGTGGATGGCGAACGATTCCTGCTCTCGACGGGCGAGAACGACTACGGCGCACAGCTCACGATGCAGCGCCGATTCGGCGCGACCGGTCGTCACGCCGTGTACTTGAGCGGCAGCGCCGTCTATTACGCCGGCGGCCCGGAGATTCCCGGCGACGAATCCGAAGTGATCCCGACGCTGATCGCAGGCTACAGCGTCGGGATCACGCCGACGACGAGCTTCATTCTCCAGGCTTACGCGAGCAGGAGCGTCGTGCAGGACACGAGCATCGACGAACTGAGGGACGACAAGTACCAGCTGAGCCTGGGACTGCAGTCGCGCACGAAGAACATCCTCTGGAGCTTCGCGCTGACGGAGAACATCAGCAACTTCTCGAACACTCCGGATTTCGGGGGACAGATCGGGATTGCGTATATGCCGAAGGCGAAGTGATCACGTCCCGACCCTGCCGCCGCCCTTCTTCCTCACCGCGATCACCGACGACCTCGGCTGCGTGCCCGGACCATCGGGCCAGTGGCTCCTCGGCTTCAGTACGCTGCCGCCTTCGCCGGGATGCTGGATGCTGAGGAAGAACGTTTCGCCGTCAGGCGTGAACTGGCAGCCGCAGATCTCGGCGCCGATCGGACCGCTCATGAACTGGCGCAGACGCCCGCGATCCGGGCCAGTCGTCGGGCAGACCCAGCATCCGTTGTTGTCGTTCCGGGGCTGCGGGCCATCCGTGACGACCCAGAGATTGCCATCGGGGTCGAAGCCGAGGTTGTCGGGCGATCCGATGGGACTCAGGTCAGCGGCATTCGCATAGCCGGCGAAGTACGCGCTGTTGCGGTCGATGCCGGGCCGGACGTCCTTGATGTCGGTGATGAGCTTGCCGCGCGGATCACCCGCGAGAATGAAGACCTCCCATCGAAACTCGAGCGATGTGTGATCGTCGTCGTTCTCGTGAATCTCGATGATGTGGCCCCATGGATTCTTGCCGCGTGGATTGGCGGCGTCGGGACCGGCCTCGACCTCGCGACCCGCGTACATCTTCGTCACCGGCAGCGCGGTGCGCTCCGCGTTGTTGGTGCACGAGACGTAGATGCGGCCGGTGACCGGGTTCACCTCCATGTCCTCGGGGCGATCCATCGGCGTCGCGCCGAGCACCGTCGCGGCGGCCCGCGCCTTGATCACCACATCGCCCTGATGCCGAAACCCGGCGCGTTCATTCAGCGGTCCCCTGGAGTCGAACACCATCGGCAGCCAGCGACCGGTTCCATCCGCGTCGAATCGCGCGACGTACAGCGCGCCCGCATCGAGCAGGTCACGATTCGCCGCGAGATCGTCCTTGTCGAAACGACCTGACGTCACGAACTTGTAGATGTGCTCGAACTTGTCGTCATCGCCCATGTAGACGGCGACGTGCCCGCTCTTCGCAACGACCGTACCCGCCCCTTCGTGTGCGAACCGACCGAGCGCGGTGCGCTTCACGGGCGGACGCTGCGGATCACGCGGATCGATCTCCACGATCCAGCCGAAGCGGAACGGCTCGCAAGGCTCGTTCACCAGATCGAAGCGTGGGTCAGTGACGTCCCACCCGTAAGCCGACTCCTGTCGCATGCGGAAGCGTCGATGCGCGTCGATGACGAATGGATCGACG
Organism: Povalibacter uvarum; assembly: GCF_014202975.1. Classification (GTDB taxonomy): domain Bacteria; phylum Pseudomonadota; class Gammaproteobacteria; order Steroidobacterales; family Steroidobacteraceae; genus Steroidobacter; species Steroidobacter uvarum. The sequence goes on along the minus strand of NZ_JACHHZ010000003.1, from coordinate 147,929 downwards.
TCCGGCATCTCCTTCAATCGACGGAGGTTGCCGAAGTAGTCCTGGATGTTTTCTTCGGCGCTGAGATACGTGCCCCAGGGAGTCTCGCCGCCCGCGCAACCCGCGAATGTTCCGAAGACGCGCGTTCCCGTCGGGTCTCCTTTCGTCCGCACGAGTGAAGTGCCACGCGCGGGACCGCGAATCTCGGCCGGCGTGTGCGCAGTGATGCGGCGATTGAAACGCGAGTCCTTCACGAGCCGCCAGCCGTCGCGCCCCAGGGCGATCTCGATGACCGAAACCCCCTGCGCCGCCTGCGTCACCGGAACGACCTGCGGATGCTTCTCGATGTAGCCGCGGATCGCACCCTTCTTTGCATCGAAGCCGTCATGACTCGCGAACATCAATTCGTCGGATGTGTACTCGTGGTTCACGCACAGCAGACCGCGCTTGCCGCGCGAATCGAGCGGGAAGTAGCGAATCGCATCGCAGTTCTGGCCGAACTGCCGCGTCTGCTGCTCGGCGATACCGGACTTCAGGAGACCACCTTCAGCGAGCATCGCCATGTCGATATCAGGCGTGCCCGTGAAGAGGCTATCGCCCCAGCGCGCGACCAGGTCGTACGTGTAGCCGTCAGGAAGCACGACATCGTCGCGGGAGCGATCGATCGCCGCGAATCTCAGTGTATTGCGCGTGGCTGCGGCGACTGGGTCGCTCGTGAAGAGTGCTGGCGCCGCGGCAAGCGGGATCAGTGCTGCTGCGCCATTCAATACCTGCCGACGGGAAAGACGCTGCTCGAGAAGGTCCTGGAATGAATCTGCCATGGATCGTCGCCTGGAAAACGCCCGCGCAGGGTAGCCTGTTGTCGCCAACCGTTGCCACCTGGCCGCGGCAAGGCTTATGTTGGCGAGAGAAGAATGAGCGCCCAAACGGAGAGCCGATGACTTCGAATCCCGACAACGACATCTACTCCGTCGTCCAACGCTACGCCGATGCCTGGGCCGCGAACGACCTCCAAGGCATCGTCGCGAGCTATCACGACGACGTGGTGTTCCACTACTTTGGCCGCAGCCCGCTCGCGGGCATTCATCGAGGCAAAACAGCCTGCCTGGCGGTCCTGAAGCAGGTGCGCGAGAAGACCAATCGGCGACTCGTGTCCATCAGGGACGTTCTTGCGGGAAACCACTTCGGCCTGGTCATCGCCGTCGAACGATTCGAGCGCAACGGGTCGTCCGTCGAGATCGAGAGACTGCTCAAGTACCGCGTGCGGGACGGCAAGCTGGCGGAGTGCTGGATCTACGATGAAGACCAGCGGCTGGTCGATGAGTACTGGACCTGAGCGCCGCGCGTGGAGGAATGACGATGTCCGGACACCGTATCTTCGCGATGAAGTTCTCCAAGGTTTATCCGATGTACGTCCAGAAGGCGGAGCGCAAGAGCCGGACGAAGGATGAAGTCGACGAAATCATCCGCTGGCTGACCGGCTATACGCAGGCGGGCCTGCAGAAGCAGCTCGACAAGGAAAACGACATCGAGACCTTCTTCGCGCAGGCGCCCGCGATGAATCCGAACACCTCCCTCATCAAGGGCGTGGTGTGCGGCATTCGCGTGGAAGAGATCGACGATCCGCTGATGCAGAAGGTCCGCTATCTGGACAAACTGATCGACGAGCTCGCGAAGGGAAAGGCGATGGAGAAGATTCTGCGGCAGTAGTCGTTCCACCGCCTGGCGCCGGGCGTTTCCCGGCTACAATGACGCCCTTTCCGACCATCATTTCATTGAGGGGGACAGTCATGATCGGCTACGTCACGCTCGGCACCAACGATTTCCAGCGCGCCACGGGCTTTTACGACCAGTTGCTCGGCGTCATCGAAGCGAAGCGTGCATTCAGCACCGATCGCATGGTGCTGTGGGCATCGCCGAAGCCCGGCCGCCCGCGTCTCGGCGTCATCAAACCTTACGACGACAAAGCTGCATCATCGGGCAACGGCACGATGGTGGCTCTGAGCGTCGATGGACCTGCGGTCGTGGATCAGTTCCACGCCAAGGCGCTCGAACTCGGTGGCGCTGATGAAGGCAAACCCGGTTCGCGTGGCGGCGGTTTCTACGGCGCCTACTTCCGCGATCTCGACGGCAACAAGCTGTGCGTCTTCTGCATGGTCAAGGAATGAGGGCGTTCGGTTCCTTGCGCCACGCGAGCCGCGCAGTGCTGGCGCTGCTCGCGTTGCTTCCCCACTTGGCAGATGCGGAGAAGGTGGCGATCACCTTCGATGATCTGCCGGTGAACGGATCGTTGCCGGCGGGCGTCACGGAGGCAGACATCGTTCGTCGCGTTCTGCCGATCTTCGCGGAGCGCGGGCTGCCGCCGATGGTCGGCTTCATCAACGCAAGGAAGCTCGAGGGCAATCCTGCGGGTGCGGAGGCGCTGCAACTCTGGATGGCCGGCGGGCAGCGCGTTGGAAATCACACGTACGGCCATATCGATCTGACGACGAATTCCCCCGAGGCTTTCCAGCGCGAGATCGATCAGAACGAACCTGCCCTGCTACTGCTCGCTGCGGATACGCAGTGGCGCTGGTTTCGCTACCCGTACCTGCATGAGGGCGACACGACCGAGAAGCGTCGTGCCGTGCGCGACTACCTCCAGCGACGCAACTACACGATCGCGCAGACGACGCTCGACTACGAGGACTACCTGTGGAACAGCGCTTACGCACGCTGCGTCGACAAGAAGGACGACAAGGCGGTTGCGTGGCTGCGATCGAGCTACATCGAAACGGCATCGGCGTACCTGGATGCGAACCGTGAGATGGCGAGGATCGTGTTCGGGCGCGAGATCAGCCACGTGCTGCTGTTGCATCTCGGCGCGTTCAGCCCGGAGATCCTGCCTTCGCTGTTCGATCTGCTGCGTGCAAAAGGCTTTGAACCCGCGACGCTCGAAGAGGCGCAGAGCGACGCGGCTTACCGCAGTGATCCGGATTACGTTTCGACCAACACCGGCACGCTGCTCGAGCAGCATATGGATGCGAAGAAGCTTCAGTACCCGCGCATTCCGCCGAAGGCGCGCAAGGAGCTGGCGGCGATCTGCATGTGATGCGGGTGTGGGTCCGACTTTAGTCGGACGTCATGCGAAGCACTCCGGCCGGACTGCGTCCGGCCAGCGCCTACCGGCGTAACGTCCGGCTAAAGCCGGACCCACAGCCGGATGGATTCCCGCTTTCGCGGGAATGACAGTGACACGCTACGACGACGGCGTCGCCGGATCGCTGTGCCGGCGCAGCCAGTCGATCTGCATCTTGAAGTAGTCGGGCTCGTAGCCGATCACGCGGCGATGGCCGTCTTTGTCGGTTTCGAATCTCAGGATGCCGTGATCGGCGTCGGGATAGATCAGGTAGTCGACCGGCTTGCCGCGTCGCTGCAGCTTCTGCAGTTCCTCGATCGTCCATTCGGTCGGCATACTCGAATCGGCACCGCCGAAGATCCAGAAGCTCGGTGATTCCAGGGCAGCGAGCGTCGGCACCGGGTCGTAGAGACGGTCGATGAATGGCGTCTCGAGCCGGCCGAACTTCCACCAGAAGTGCAATCGCACGAACCACAGCGGCATCTTCGTCTCGGTGAGGAATCCGATCTGCGAATCGCTGCCCTTGACCACGTCGTACCAGGGCCGGTCACGCGCTTCATCGAGCATCCGGCCGAGCTCGCTCCAGCGATTCTGTCCACGGTCGTAGATGTCGGAGACGACCGCATCGATCTTGTCGACCTCGGCGATCGCGTCGGCACCGAAACCCTTCTGCTGCAGGGCGTACACGTACCCCCAGCGATCTTCGCCGGTCACCGGCACCATGGGCCCGTATCCGATCAGCACGCTGCGAATGTGCGCGTCGCGTGCAGCGGCGAGCGGGGCGATCCAGCCACCCTGGCTGAATCCCGCGAGATGAACGCGTCCGCCGTCGATGCCCGGCTGGTCGCGAAGCCATTTCACCGCAGCGAGCACATCGCCTGCGAGCACACGGAAGTTCTGCGAGTACTCGCCTTCCGATTCGCCCGTGCCGCGCTTGTCGAACACGAGTGAAGCGAAACCGTTCGCGGCGTAGATGTACGGCTCGGCGTAGAAGTCGACAGCACTGTAGTCCTCGGAGCCGTGAACGACGACGACTGAGGGACACGGACACTGCGCGGCAGGCGTGACGAGCTTTCCGCGCAGCGTGAGCTCGCCGCTCGTGAACTCGACGATCTGCTCCGGAAGCTTCACGATCGGTGCGCGCCGGGGCTCGAGGCCCGTCTGCTCCCAGAGCAACGCTACCGGATGATCCTGGGCATCCATTTCGAACGTGAACTTGTTATACGGCGGTTCGCGTTCGGCCCAGCCGCGCCCGCCTTCGAAGAGATTCACGCCCGTGGGCCAGAGCGCTCCGCTTTCACCAGACATCGTTCGATAGCGCAGCACGCCGCCATCGCGGGGCGCGATGAAGACGAAGGAACCGTCATCGAGAGAGTAAGCGCCGCTGTAGCGTGTATCCGCGGGCTCGGGACGAGTCGTGACCCAGGCGACTACACCGCCGATGATCATCAACGCCACTATCGACCAGAGGGTTTTCTTGCGCATGCGCGGGCGACTTGTTGGGGGGCGTCATCCCCGCGCAGGCGGGGATCCATCTTTGCTCAAGAGACATGGACTCCCGCGTACGCGGGAGTGACGAGTAAACGCCTTCGCAGAGACACTAGGAACCCTTCCTGGCCTCGACGAGCAGCCACTCGACGCTCGCAGGAGTTTCAGCCGTCACCGGCGCATAACGGAACGACGCGACCCAGGCCGTCAGCGCCTGTTGCAGACACTCGGGCCCCTCGGCGGGCCGGATGTTGTCTGTCTGTCCGCTTTCAAGCACCGTGAAGTCGACGACGACGCTGCTGGTCGCCGTGCACGTCGCCGGCAACTGGAGCGGTGCCGAGCGAATCAGCTTCAGGTCGGATTGAGGGAAGGCGGACTTTTCAGGCACCGACTGACAGGCCGTCAGGCCGACGGCGAGCGTCGACACGGCCATGAGCGAACGGAGTGCAGGGGCTGTAATGCGCATGGGCCGATACTACGCCGCCCCCGACCGCCTTTTGAACCCTCAGAATGAAGAAGGGCGGCCCGGAGCCGCCCTTCTCGCAATGATTTGCCGATCCCTTACCTGCTGCCCGCGACCTTGCGCTCGTCGGCGGCGGGTTCGTCGGCCACGCCGAGACGCTTGTGCATGAGCGGGCTCGTCGTCGTGTATTGCAGGTGGACCTTCTTGCCCGGCTCCAGATATTCCTTGATCGCGAACGCGGCGAGCGCGCCCTCGTGGAAGCCCGACAGGATCAGCTTCTTCTTGCCGGGATACGTGTTCACGTCGCCGACGGCATAGATGCCCGGGATATTCGTCTGGAATTTTTCCGTGTCGACGTTGATCTGCTTCTTCTGCAGATCGAGGCCCCATTCGGCGATGGGCCCAAGCTTCGGGCTCAAACCGAAGAAGGCGAGCGCCTGGTCGGCATCCACGCGACGAACCACGCTGTCGCCGCCCTGCACGCTCACTGACTTGAGCACGCCGTCGACGTGCGTACATTCCTTGACGGTGCCGATCAGCACGTCCGCACGATGCTCGTCGCGCAATGCGTAGAGCTTCGCGACCGATGCAGGCGCACCACGGAACTCCGGACGACGATGCACGAGGACGACGCTGCGAGCGTGATCGACGAGCGTCAGTGCCCAGTCGAGCGCCGAGTCGCCGCCGCCGAGGATCAGCACGTCCTGATCGGCGAACGCGCGAGGATCCTTCACGCGGTAGTGGAGGTACTTGCCCTCGAGCTCCGCTGCGCCCGGCACATCGAGCCGGCGCGGCTGGAACGATCCCACGCCGCCTGCAACTACGACAGCACCAGCATCGAACACAGTTGCGGCGCTCGTCACGACGCGGAACCGGCCATTCTCCTGGCGTTCGACCTGCGTGACTTCCTGGCCGAGATGCAGACCCGCGCCGAATGGCTTGATCTGTTCGAGCAGGCGATCAGTGAGTTCCTGGCCGGTGCACACCGGCACGGCGGGAATGTCGTAGATGGGTTTGTCCGGATAGAGCTCGACGCACTGTCCGCCCGGTGCTTTCAACGAATCGACGACATGCGCCTTGAGACCGAGCAGGCCGAGTTCGAAAACCTGGAACAGGCCGCACGGGCCGGCACCGACGATCACGACGTCGGTGTGGATCGGATGACGCTCGAACTTAAGCGCGGAGTCGCTGTGGGTAGCCGTCGACGACACGGGGAATCTCCATGATTGAAACAGGGGCCTGGCCGGCGGCGGGCTGGCCCAGAGTCGGGGTGAAGCCGGCGGCATCGAGCAGATCTTTCTCCGCGAGCCACTTCCGGTTGAACAAGCGGGACTGATACTTCGCGCCGGTGTCGCACAGGATCGTCACGATCGTGTGGCCTGGCCCGAGGCGACGGGCGATCTGCAGCGCCGCAGCGACGTTGACGCCGCTCGTGCTGCCGAGGAAAAGACCTTCATCGCGCAGCAAGCGATACACAGTGCGTACGCATTCGACGTCGGTGACGTGGATCGCATCGTCGATCGGTGCGCCTTCGAGATTCGCGGTGACGCGGCCGATACCGATGCCTTCGGTGATCGAACCTGGTCCCGTGGCTTTCAGTTCGCCATTGCGGAGCCAGTGATACAGCGAGCTGCCTTGCGGATCGGCGAGCGTGATGCTCACTTTGCGGCCGCGATCGTTCAGCTGCTTCTTCAGGAAGCGGGAAATGCCGCCGAGCGTGCCGCCCGTCCCGGTCGCTGCCACGAATGCATCGATGCGCCCGCCGGTCTGCTGCCAGATCTCCGGGCCGGTGGTCTGTTCGTGGGCGTCGCGATTCGCGGTGTTGTCGAACTGGTTGGCCCAGATCGCATCGGGCAATTCCGCCGCGAGACGCGCCGCGACCTTCTGGTAGTGATTCGGATCCGAGTAGGGCACCGTCTTCACGCGCAGCACTTCAGCGCCGAGCGTTTCGATCATCTGGTACTTCTCGTTCGACTGGTTGTCCGGCATCACGATGATGCAGCGATAGCCGCGCGTGTTGCAGACATGGGCGAGGCCGATGCCGGTATTGCCGGCCGTGCCTTCGACGACGGTGCCGCCGGGCTTCAGCCGGCCGCTGCGCTCGGCTTCGTCGATGATCGCGCGAGCAGCGCGGTCCTTGACGGAACCGCCAGGGTTCATGAACTCGGCTTTGCCCAGAATCTCGCAGCCCGTCTCTTCGCTCAGCTTGTTGAGACGGATGAGCGGCGTGTTACCGATGGCGTCGGCGAATCCGTTGCGGATGCTCATGCCGAAAGCCTCCCCTCGTTGGTAAATGCAAGTGCCGAGATCTCATCGCCGCGCTGACCGTTCGCATTGAACCAATGCAGCGCATCATGCAGACGCGTGACTTCGCCGACGATCAGGAGAGCCGGCGATTCGATACGGGCTTCCCCTGCCTTGTGGACCAGGTCCGCAAGCGTGCCGGTCACGACGCGCTGCGTGGCCTGAGTGCCGTGCTCGATGATCGCCGCGGCACGTTCGGCGGGAACGCCGCGCTCGCGCAGCCGGGCAACGATGCTCTCGAGATGGCCGAGGCCCATGTAGAACACGACTGTCTGGCCGGGACGGGCGAGCAGATCCCAATCGACCTTGTCCGTCTCGCCCTTGCAGTGGCCGGTGACGAACGTGAGTGACTGGGCGTAATCGCGATGCGTGAGCGGGATGCCCGCGTAGGCTGCGCAACCTGCGGCTGCTGTGATTCCAGGCACGACTTCGAAGCGAATGCCTTCGGCTGCCAGCGTTTCGAGCTCCTCGCCGCCGCGACCAAAAATGAAAGGATCGCCGCCCTTCAGCCGGCAAACGCGCTTGCCCTGGCGGGCGAGCTTCACGAGCAATGCATTGATCTGCTCCTGCGACGCGTGCGCATCGCCGGGTGCCTTGCCGACATAGATGCGCTCGGCGTCGCGGCGTGCGAGATCGACGATCTGCGTCGACACGAGCCGGTCGTAGAGAACGACATCGGCATTCTGGAGTGCGCGCAGCGCACGCAACGTGAGCAGGCCCGGATCGCCGGGACCGGCGCCGACCAGCACGACTTCGCCTACGGGCTTGGCGCTTTCGCTCGCGGCACGCAGCGATTCCTCGACTCGTGCTTCGACAGTAGCCGCATCGCTGCGCCCCGCGAGCAGATCGGACGCCAGCGGACCATCGAAGAATCTTTCCCAGAAGCGACGTCGCGCAGCGGGCTCCTCCACACGCGCCTTCACCGCCGGCCGTAATTTGCCAGCGAGCTTCGCGAGCACGCCAAGACGTTGCGGAAGGAACGTCTCCAGCTTCTCTCGCAGCCGGCGAGTGAGCACCGGTGCATCGCCGCTGCTTGCAACCGCGACCACGACCGGTGAGCGATCGACAATGGCAGGCACGATGAACCGCGACAGCTCACGATCGTCGACGACGTTCACAGGAATGTTGCGGCGCTCGGCCTGGTGCGCGACCCACGCGTTGATCGAATGCTTGTCCGTCGCCGCGATCGCGATGCGGGCGCCGTTCAGGTGTTCGGGCTGAAATTCAGCGGCGAGGTGCACGATCGACCCCGCGGCCGCCAGGCTGGCAAGGGACTCGATCAGCTCGGGAGCGACGACCGTGACTTTCGCGCCGGTCCGAAGGAGCAGATCGATCTTGCGGGCCGCGACCTCCCCGCCGCCGACGACCACGACGGGCTCGTCTGCGAGTTTCAGGAAGATCGGGAAGTAGTCCATGGAACTCAACCGGCCGCGAGCAGCGCTAAGGCGCCACAGCGCGTCGAGGCTCGACCTTGATCGGGATCACGCGGCGACGCGGCTGCAAACCGCATTCACGCGACTCCGGATTCTCCCACCACCAGCGGCCGGAGCGCGGATCGGCACCGGGCTCGACGGCACGCGTGCAGGGTGCGCAGCCGATGCTGGGATAGCCTTTGTCGTGCAGCGGGTTGTACGGAAGATTGCGCGCCTTGATGTAGGCCCAGACGTCTTCTTCCTTCCATTCGAGCATCGGGCTCACTTTCCAGAGACCGTAGCGATCGTCCCACGCGATCTGTTCGCCGTGAGCGCGCTCAGCCGATTGTTCGCGGCGAACGCCCGTCACCCAGGCCTTGTGACCCGCGACCGCGCGCCGGAACGGCTCGATCTTGCGGATGTGGCAGCACGACTGGCGCTCTTCGAGACCGAGGTAGAAACCGTTGATGCCGTTCTCGCGCACGTACTGCTCGATCTGCGATGCATCGGGAGAGAAAACCTGGATGCGACGCTGGTAGCGGCGCTCGAGACGATCCAGCAGCGCCAGCGTCTCGTCGGGAAGGCGGCCCGTGTCGAGCGTGAAGATCTCTATCTCGGGGGCATAGGTCGCCATGATGTCCGTGAGCACCATCGCTTCGGCACCGAGGCTGTTCGAGTAGACGACGTCCTTGTAATCGAGCACTGCGCGCTCGAGGAGCGCCCGCGTGCCCTGCACCAGCGCTTCGAGACGCGGCGACAATTCGTCGGCGCTGGCGAGCGTGTTGGCGTTTGAACTGACGGTGGTCATGAACTTCTTCTTGCGACGGTCCTTAAGTAGGGTCTGGCGGGAAAAACCGGATGCCCGGCTATCACCGTCGCCAAGGACTCTAGCTAACCGGCTTATAACCAGGGAAAGACCCATTTGTTCTGTCATGATGCGGGCGCGTTATGACTTTTCGACGCCCCTTCGGGTAGATTCAAGTCCATGAAATTACAACAATTACGCTACCTGGCGGCGATCGCCGAAAACGACCTGAACATCACCGCGGCGGCGGAACGGCTGCACACTTCCCAGCCGGGCGTCTCGAAGCAATTGAAGCAACTCGAGGACGAGCTCGGATTCCCGATCTTCCTGCGCCAGGGGCGCAATCTGACCCGGGTCACACCGGCCGGAAAACGGGTGATCGAGCGGGCCCAGCGGATCCTGAAAGAGGTCCAGAGCATCAAGCGCCTCGCCGACGAGCAGAAGGGCGACGGCCGGGGCTCGCTGTCCATCGGAACGACCCACACGCAGGCGCGGTACGTCCTGCCACCCGTGATTCGTAAATTCCGCGAGCGCTATCCCGACGTCGAGCTGCACCTGCACCAGGGCACATCCGAGCAGATCGCCGATATGGCGGCCCGCGATCGCATCGATTTCGCGATCAACACGGGTTCCCAGGACCTCTTCTCCAACCTCGTCCTGCTGCCGTGCTACCGCTGGCATCGTCGCATCGTCGTGCCCTACGGCCACCCACTGGCGAACGAGTCGAAAATCACGATCGAAACGCTCGGCAAATATCCGATCGTCACGTACGTCTTTGGATTCAGTGGACCCTCTTCATTGCAACAGATCTTCGCACGCGCGGGCATCACGCCGCATGTCGCGCTCACCGCACGTGACGCCGACGTCATCAAGACCTACGTGCGCCTCGGCTTCGGCGTGGGCATCGTCGCCAGCATGGCCGTCGATCCGCGCGAAGACGCGGATCTCGTGTCGATCGACGCTTCACACCTCTTCCCATGGCACGTCACCTGGGCCGGCTATCCGCAGGGCGCCCTGCTGCGTGGCTACATGTATGAGTTCCTGCAACTGCTCGCACCGCATCTCAGCAAGCGACTCGTGGACCGGGCCGGTAACGCGGCAACCCCGCAGGATGTCGAAGGGCTGTTCGCGGATGTGGAGTTGCCGGTATATCGATGAGAGGAAGGAGATGGCGGATAGCGGATGGCGGATAGCCGGATCGGCTGTCGCCTCCGGAAGATTCTGACCATCAGCTGAGCTACGTCCATGGAACCAGATCGTCCAAAGTCTCGATCACTCAAACCACTGCGCTCGCTGTGGCCATACCTGCGCGCTTACAAGAAGACGCTGGCGCTGGCGCTTGGAGCGTTGTTGATTGCGTCGGGCGCGATGCTTGTGCTGCCGCTCGCGTTCCGCGGCGTCATCGACCAGGGCATGGTCGTTCAGGATCGCGCGACGATCGATCTCTACTTCATCGCGTTCCTGGGTGCGGCGGCCGTGTTCGGGCTTTTCGCGGCGCTGCGCTTTTATCTGGTGACGTGGCTCGGCGAACGCGTCGTCGCGGATCTGCGTTCCGATATCTATCAGCGCGTGATCCGGATGGACCCGACGTTCTTTGAAGTCACGCGCACGGGCGAAGTGCTTTCGCGACTGACGACGGATACGACGCTGGTGCAATCAATCGCCGGCGTGAACCTGTCGATCACGCTGCGATCGTCGATCCAGCTCGTGGGGGCACTCGTGCTCCTGGTCGCAACCAGCCCATCGCTCGCGGGCATGATCCTGTTGCTGATTCCCTTCGTGATCGTGCCGCTCATCGTCGTCGGGCGGAAGCTGCGAACACTCTCTCGCCAGGCTCAGGACAAGGTTGCCGATACCAGCGGGCTCGCGGGAGAAACGCTCAACGCGATCCAGACCGTGCAGGCATTCACGCTCGAGCAGCTCAACAGCGCGCGATACGGGAAAGCAGTCGAGGAATCGTTCGTCGTCGCAATCAAGCGCACGAAGGTTCGCGCAGTCCTCACCGCAGTCGGAACGATGATGATCTTCGGTGCGGTCACGTTCGTGCTGTGGCAAGGCGCGCACCGCGTGCTTGCGAACAGCATGACCGGTGGCGAACTGAGCCAGTTCCTGATCTACGCGGTGTACGTCGCCATCTCGGCGGCATCGCTCAGCGAAATGTGGGGTGAAGTGCAGCGCGCGGCGGGCGCGATGGAACGCCTCGTCGAGCTCAAGAACGCGACACCTGCCATCGTCGCACCGGCCAACCCGCAACCATTTCCCGCGGCGGCCACCGGCCACATCCGCTTCGATCATGTTTCGTTCCGCTATCCTTCGCGACCGGACACGCAGGCGCTGGAGAATTTCACGCTCGATATCCAGCCGGGCGAGAACGTGGCGTTCGTCGGCCCGTCCGGCGCGGGCAAGAGCACGACATTCCAGTTGCTGCTGAGGTTCTATGATCCCGCCGCCGGGCGAATCGTCGTCGATGGCGTGAACATTGCGGACGCGAAGCCTGAGGACGTTCGTCAGCGCATCGGTCTCGTGCCGCAGGAAACAGTGCTGTTCGGCGCGAGCGCGCGGGAGAACATCCGCTACGGCCGCCCGAACGCGACGAGCGAAGAGATCGAAGCCGCTGCGCGAGCCGCGGGCGCGGACACGTTCATTCGGCAGCTGCCCGAAGGCTACGACACGTTCCTGGGCGAACGCGGCACGCGACTCTCCGGCGGTCAGCGCCAGCGAATCGCCATTGCACGCGCACTGCTCAAGGACCCGCCCATCCTGCTGCTCGACGAAGCGACGAGCTCACTCGATGCGGAGAGCGAACGCTACGTGCAGGAAGCTCTCGAGCGGCTGATGGAACACCGCACGACGATCATCATCGCGCACCGGCTCGCAACGATTCTGAAGGCCGACCGCATTGTGGTGCTGGACCACGGCCGGATCACCGCGATCGGCACGCATGCGCAATTGCTGGCGACAAATGAGCTGTACGCGAGACTGGCGGCGCTGCAGTTTGCGGATTTTGAGCCAGGAAGCGGTGAGCTGCGAGCTGTGAGCCAGGGGCTCGGGGGGTAGGCAACATTGCCGCCTCATCGCTCGCCGCTCGTAGCTCCTCTTCATCTCCTCCCCGCCCCCAACCGATTCCCTCCGTCGACGATCACGAACTCGCCTGTGACCGTCCGCATCCCGGTGAGCAAGCTGATCACCACATCCGCCACATCCTCCGGCGTGCTCGTCGTCTGCAGCGCCGAGTTGCCGGCGTAGCGGGCGCGGGCTTCTTCGTAGCGATCGCCGATCGCGCCTGCGAGCCAACGCGTTTCCACGAAACCCGGGCACACGGCGTTGACGCGGATCTGCGGACCGAGCGCCCGCGCAAGACCGATGGTCATCGTGTTCATCGCGCCTTTCGATGCGGCGTAGGCGATCGAAGTGCCGATGCTGTCGATGCCGGCACGCGACGAGACATTGACGATGGAGCCGCTGCCCTGCTTGCGCATCGCTGGCTCCACGGCACGGATCATCTGGAACGCACCCACTACGTTGACCGCATAAATGCTCTGGAAATCGGCTGCGCTCAGCGCATTCAGGTCGGAGTGATTGAAAACGACTTTGGTCGTCCCGGCATTGTTGATGAGGCCATCGATGCGGCCCCACTTCTCGAGTGCGGCATCCGCCATGCGGCGGCAATCGGCGTCCTCCGCCACGCTGGCTTTCACCAGCAGCGCTTCGCCGCCCGCCTTCTCGCACCCGGCGGCAGTCGCCTTCGCCTCGGATTCGCTCTTGGTGTAGTTGATGACGGTGCGCCAGCCGCGACGCGCAAGCTCGATGGCACATGCGGCGCCGATACCCGTCGCCGATCCCGTCACGATACAGACTGCTGCACTCATCAGATCCCCCGGGTCCGCGTTGATTCTCTGCTGCGACCGGCAGGATCTGTCCGCCCACTGTCAGACGTTCACGCTATCCGTTCAGGCGCCAGATCATGAAGTTCAGCGCGGTCGCAAAACCGACCCACGCAGCGTACGGGACGAACAGCCAGCTCGCCACTGTGCTGTAGCGGCGCGCGGTGACAATGAATGCAAAGATCGTCGCCAGCAGCAACGCGATGTCGACCAGCGCGAGGCCTGGCCGATGCACGCCGAAGAACAGGAACGACCACATCCAGTTGAGCAGCAACTGCGCGAACCAGAATTGCACGGCGAGCGCCATCCGGCCGCTCGCACGCCACACGAGCCATCCTGCGATGGCGATCAGCACATACAGCACCGTCCACACCGGACCGAACACTTCGTTCGGTGGATTCCACGACGGTTTTTCGAGGTGTGCGTACCAGCTGCCCGGCTCGAACAACGCACCAGTCGACGCGGCGACGGCGACGAGCACGATGAAGACCAGCAACGAGGGCAGACGGCTGCGCTTGAGAGCAATACTCGACATGACCAGTGCTGCATGGGAGTGACATGCAGTAAGCGCGCAGGGAACAGGCAAGGTTCCGCGTAGGACGCGGCCTTCCCTCGGCGCGGACCTCAGCTCCGCTGCAGAATCCACCCCGTAAGCAGATCCACGAACTGCTGTCGTGCGGCCGGGACTTCGTTGTGCACCTCGTGCCTCAATCCGGGGTAGATCTGCAGCTTCTTGTCCGTCGCAGCGAGAAGCCCGAACAACGCGCGCGATCCCTCCGCGGGTGCAATGGCATCTTCCTCTCCATGGACCACCAGCGAAGGCAACGTGATGGTTGCGGCGGCTTCACGCGCGTCTTCACAAGCAGCGGCGAACTCCACGATGAGACGCAAACTCGCGGTCGGCGGAATTCGCGGATCCGAGGCGTAGGCTCGCTGCACGCTTTCGTCCGTCGAGATCCTAGTGCTGTCGAGACCCAATGGGATGCGCACGCGCGGCACCAGCCACGAGAGGAACCTGAAGAAGGGATTCAGCGGATTCGTGCCGCGACGAAAGATCTCGAGCGAGTTGCTCGTCGTGATGACGCCTCGCACGGGAATCTGCGGATCGGACGCCGCCAGCAGTGCCACGAGCGTTCCCATGCTGTGGCCCCAGAGAAAAAGAGGCAGTTGCGGATGCGCGGCCCGGACGGCGCGAATCAGCAGGTTCAGATCGTCGACGAAGTCGTCGAAGCGATCGACGTGCGTGCGCGTGCCTGCAACTTCGCCATGGCCCCGCTGGTCGTACGCCAAGCTCGAAATCCCACGCCTCGCCAGCTCTTCCATGATCGGACGATAGCGGCCGGCGTATTCGGCAAGACCATGAACGATGATGAGGATCGCCCTGGGCGACGCGGCATCGGCACGGAAGCCGGGCAGAGAGGTGTCGAGGAGTGATGGCACGCGGGTCCCCCGGAGTCGTTCTTCTTGGGGGGAGGATGCATTGAGGGGAACCCAGCAAGCAACTAGCCAGCTCGTCATCCCCGCGAAAGCGGGGATCCATGCCCTGGAACAAGATGGATTCCCGCGTGCGCGGGAATGACAGAGGGTTCAGCCCGCGCGACGCGCGAGGCTCAACCCCGAATCGACAGCGCCCTGGTAGGCCACCGAGAAATCATCGAACGCCTTGATCGCGTCTTCGAAGTTCGCCGTTTCCGGCAGCTCGAACGCATCGAAACCGCAACGGGCCATGTAGAAGAACTGGTCGCGCTGGATCTTGCCGACCGCACGCAGTTCGCCCGTGAACTTGTAGCGCTTGCGCAGGAGCTGCGCCTGGCTGTACCCGCGCCCTTCGGCGAGGCCGCCGAACTCGAGTGCGACGAGCGAGACCCTCAGGAAATCGTGCTCCAGGGCCGCGACGGGATCGGTCGGTCCGAGGCGGACGCCGAGCTTGCCGTCCCACAGCCACCAGCGATCACGCTCTTCCTTCCAGCGGGCGAACGGCAGGATCAGGGCGCGCTGACGGCCGACGGGATCTTCGTCCGCGTAGCGCCACTCGTCGACGATGACTTCACGCTGCTTGATGAGACGGCGCATACACACGGGCCTTGAAAGGTTTGACGCCAACGCGGCGGAAGGTGTCGATGAAGCGCTCACCCTCTTCGCGTTCGCTGATGTAGACATTGAGAATGCGGTCGATCGTTTCGGCGACGTCGTCATACGCGACGGACGGTCCGATCACCTGGCCGAGGGCCGCATCGGGACCCGACGCGGAACCGCCGAGCGTGATCTGGTACCACTCCTCGCCGTTCTTGTCGACGCCGAGAATGCCGATGTGGCCGACGTGGTGATGGCCGCAGGCGTTCATGCAGCCCGACATCTTCAGCTCGATGTCGCCGAGATCGTAGAGATAGTCGAAGTTGTCGAAGCGCTCGTTGATCTGCTTCGCGATCGGGATCGAGCGCGCATTCGCGAGCGAGCAGAAATCGAGACCCGGGCAGCAGATCATGTCGGTCAGCGTGCCGATGTTCGGTGTCGCAAGATCGAGCAGCTTGAGCGACTGCCACAAGCTGTAGAGATCGCGCTGGCGCACGTCCGCGAAGATCAGGTTCTGGTCGTGCGTCGCGCGCACCATGCCGAGCGAATACTGATCGGACAGATCGGCGACGCGGTCCATTTCGGCTTCGGTGATATCGCCGGGTGGACGGTTCGGCGACTTGAGCGAAAGGAAAACGGCGCGGTAGCCCGGGACCTTGTGACGCTTCGTATTGCGCTGATACCAAGCACGGAATTCGGTGGGCTTGCCGGAAAGCACATCTTCATCGGCGAGCGTTTCGTACTTCGGCGGCGTGAAGAACGCGGAGATGCGCGCAAAACCCTCGGCGTCATGCACCGGGGCGAAATCGCGCGATGCCTGCCACTCTGCTTCCACCATCTCGGCGAACTTCTCCGGCCCGACGGCTTTCACGAGCACCTTGATGCGTGCCTTGTGAATGTTGTCGCGACGGCCTTCGAGGTTGTAGACGCGCAGGATCGCTTCGAGATAGCTGAGCAGTTCATGCTTCGGCAGGAACTTGCGGATGACGTGCCCGATCATCGGCATGCGGCCGAGGCCACCGCCAACGAGCACTTCGAAACCGACTTCGCCCTGATCGTTGCGCACGAGATGCAGACCGATGTCGTGCACCTTCGATGCGGCGCGATCCTGCGGCGAGCCCGTCACAGCGATCTTGAACTTGCGCGGCAGGTACGAGAACTCTGGATGCAGCGTCGCCCACTGGCGGATGTATTCGCACCACGGACGCGGATCTTCGACTTCATCGGGCGCAATGCCGGCGAGATGATCCGCCGTCACGTTGCGAATGCAGTTGCCGCTGGTCTGGATCGCGTGCATCTCGACGCTCGCGAGCAACGCGAGAATGTCTGGCACCAATTCGAGCTTCGGCCAGTTGTACTGCAGGTTCTGGCGCGTCGTGAAATGACCGTAGCCCTTGTCGTACTCACGCGCGATGCGCGCGAACATGCGCACCTGGCGGCTCGACAACAGCCCGTAAGGGACGGAAACACGCAGCATCGGTGCGTACTTCTGGATGTACAGGCCGTTGCGAAGGCGCAGCGACCGGAAATCGTCGTCGCTCAGCTCACCGGCGAGAAACCGTCGCGTCTGGTCCCGGAACTGGGCGACGCGCTCGTCCACAAGTCGTTGATCGATCTGGTCGTACTGATACATAGGCGCAGGACTCTAGCCCCCGCCCCGACGGCCTAGAAATATGGTTTGGATATGTGCTGATACCGGGATGTCACCCCGGCGGCCGTCATCCCCGCGAACGCGGGGATCCACCTTGCTGAAGGGCATGGATTCCCGCTTTCGCGGGAATGACGAGCAGGTCAGGCGGCTGGCTCGGGCTTGCGGCGGCGAACCAGCCCTTCCTGGGCCGTCGACGCCACTAACGTCCCGTCCCGACTGAAAATACTGCCGCGGGCGAAGCCCCGGGAGCTGCTCGAAGTCGGGCTGTCGAGCACGTAGAGCAGCCACTCATCCGCCCGGGCGGGGCGGTGGAACCACATGGCGTGGTCGATGCTGGCCATCTGGAGATTTTTGGGGCCCACAGCCAGGCGGGCGTCCATGACGGCCGTGCCCAGGAGGTAGTAGTCCGAGGCGTAGGCCAGCAGGCAGCGGTGCAGGACCTCGTCGTCGGGGACCCGGTCGACCGCCCGGAACCAGATGCGCATGCTCGGCTCGCGGGGGACTTCCGCCGTCGGATCGGGCAGCAGGGCCGGCCGGAATTCGAAAGGCCGATCGTGCGCGATGAAAGGTCGCGGCCGATCCGGAGCCTTCTTCTTCATCTCTTCGACCGCGACTGCCATATCTGGAAGCGATTCAGGACCCGGCACGTCCGGCATCACGCCCTGGCGATCGACGCCCTCCTCCTGCACCTGGAAAGAAGCCGACATGTGAAAGATCTGCTCGCCGTGCTGGATCGCGACGACGCGGCGGCTGGTGAAGCTCGCCCCGTCGCGACTGCGGTCGACTTCGTAAACGATCGGATGATCCGGATCTCCCGCCCGCAGGAAGTACGCATGCAGCGAATGCACACCGCGGTTTTCGATCGTCGCATACGCAGCCGCAAGCGCCTGCCCGAGCACTTGCCCGCCGAAGACGCGATGGTGCCCCGGATCGCGACTCTCACCGCGAAACAGATCGAGCTCGAGACGCTCGAGCCGCAGGACCTGAAGAAGATCGGCTAGAAGGGGATTCATAAGGAGGAAGCGGTTAGCGGTTGGCGGTTGGCGAGAAAGAGGGATGCAACTCGCGACCGGTGGAATGCGGTGACCGTGCAGCATGCGGCTGCTGCCTTTCCGATTCTGAACTAACCGCTGACCGCCAACCGCCAACCGCTGCTGTCTTAGTCCGGAACTCCCAGTCTTTTGTGCATGATCGGGCTCGTCGTCGTGTATTGCAGCGGCACTTTCTTCGCCGGGTTCAGGTGGTGCGCGACGGCGAACGCAGCGAGTGCGGCCTCGTGGAAGCCGGAGAGGATCAGCTTCTTCTTGCCGGGATACGTGTTGATGTCGCCGATCGCGAAGACGCCGGGAATGTTCGTCTGGAATTTTTCCGTGTCGACCAGGATCGCGCGCTTGTCGATGTTCAGGCCCCACTCCGCGATGGGACCGAGCTTCGGATGCAGGCCGAAGAACACCAGTGCGTGATCGGCTTCGAGGTCCACGATCTCACCATCGTTGCGCTTGACGCGTACGCCCTGGAACTGACCATCCGTCGCGATTACCGACTGCGCAATCGCTTCCACGTACTTGATGCTGCCGTGCTCGACGAGATCGCGCATGCGGGAAACAGATGCCGGCGCAGCGCGGAACTCCGGGCGGCGATGTACGAGCGTCACGCTGCGCGCCTTGCCTGCGAACTCGAGCGTCCAGTCGAGTGCGGAATCGCCGCCGCCGAAGATCACGAGACGCTTGCCGGTGAACTCAGCCGCGCTCTTCACCTTGTAATGAATGCGCGTGCCTTCGAATGCTTCACCGCCTTCGACACCGAGCCGGCGCGGCTGGAACGAGCCGAGGCCGCCTGCAATGATCACCGTGCGGGCGTGGAAGCGCGTGTCCTGCGAAGTGCGCAGCAGGAACGTGTGGTCTTCGAGAATTCTCAGTTCGACCACTTCTTCGCCGAGATGAAACTGGGCATTGAAGGGCTTCGCCTGCTGCAGCAGGCGATCGACGAGCTCCTGCGCACCGCAGACGGGCAGCGCTGGAATGTCGTAGATCGGCTTCTCCGGATACAGCTCACTGCACTGACCGCCCGGATGCTTGAGCGAATCGATGATGTGAGCCCGAATCCCCAGGAGCCCCAGCTCGAAGATCTGGAACAGCCCGCAGGGCCCCGCGCCGACGATGACAACGTCGGCCTGAATGGCGCCGTCGACGGCGGCCGGTACAGCAGCTTCGCTCAAGAATCGTCTCCGTCAGAGGGATTTTCCGCGCTATTGCAGCGCAAGACGCGGCGGGATTCTATACGAGCAAACGCTTCCGCGTCGCGGGGAGACGGCTCTGGTCATTCCCGCGCAGGCGGGAATCCATCTGGACTCCCGCTTTCGCGGGAGTGACAAACATTACCCTCCGACCGTCGGATCACAGCCGCAGGCTCACTTCCGCGAAAACCTTCGTTTCCCGCTCACCCTCGACGTCGGTATGCGTCAGGGGTTTGGCCACTTCCAGATAACCCGCCACCCGCCCCCATTCGAGTGCGAATCCCAGGCCAGTCGTAGCAGCGGATTCACGGCCCGACTGATCCTGCTTCCAGGCGGCTCCGAAATCGTAGAAGCCATAGAGCGACGTCTTGCCGATCGCGGCGCTCGGGCCGGTCAAGTCGCGGCGCAGTTCCAGTTTCGCGCCGATGCCCTGATCGCCCGCGATCTCCGTCACTTCGAAGCCGCGCCCGAGCCGCTCGCCGCCGATCTTGTAGCGCTCGGTATCGGGAAGGACGTACGCCGACTGCTGGCCGAGGGCATCGACGCGCACCGTCCATTGATCGGCGAATCGGGTGAGCTGCGTGTACTGCATGCGCATCAACAGGAAATCGAGGCGACGCTGGTCGGTCTGTGGGTTGCGCGCTTCGAGGTGGCTCCCGAATGCATCGAGCCCCTGCCGAAATTGCATGGAGAGCAGGCGCTGAGTCGTCGCGCTGCTGCGCGTCGATGAGCGGCCACCGATTTCCAGAACACGCAGCTGCTCGTCGCGCAGCCACTCGCCCTCGCGAGTGATCTCGAGATTGTCGACGTCGAAGCCGCCGCTGACCGTCAGCGTGCGGCGCTGGGTCGAGCTCAGCGGATGATTCACACGCATCGATGTTCGGTCCCGATCGTAGACGTCGGGACGATCCGGCTGTTCGTGCGGATTGGATCGCGATGCAAACGTGCTGCCGGTCAGATGCGTGCCCTGCTCACCGATCGGCAGGTCCATGAACAAACCGCCGCCGTGGTACTCCTCGTAGTCGGTCGCCGAAGAAGCGAACAGGCCGAGTCGCTCGTTGCGCCCGAGAAGGTTGTTGGCCGTCAGCTGCGCGAGCGCGAACTCCGGTCCGATCTGTCGCGTGCCCCGATTCGTGAGCTGTACCGTTGCTTCGAGCGGTTTGTACTGCGCATCGATCACGAGAGCGAACGTGTTCGGCCGCTCCTTGTCGCGGCGCATGCTGGCACGGAATTCGAGCCCCGGCAGTTCACGCATCCGCTGCAAAGCCCGCTGCAGCTGGTCCGACCGCAACGGAACCCGGCTGCGCAACTCATCGACGAGCTGCTCGATCGTCCGCACGTACGGCCCCGCATTGCCTTCAACTTCGATGCCGCTCAGTCTCGCTTCGAAGACCTCGATCTGCAGCACGCCTGAACCGATGAGATCGTTCTGCAACCGGAACTCAGGGCGCGAATAGCCATCGCGCATATACATCGCTTCGATCTCGGCGATGATGTTGCGGGCACTCTCGCTGCTGATCGGCTGACCCAGCTGCTCGCGATACACCGGAAACAATGCGGCGGGTGAATAGGCAGTGACGCCGTCGATCACGGCTGCGGAGAGTGCTGGATTTTCGGCGTGTGAGGAATGCGTCCACAACGCACACGCCATTATGACAAGCGTGGTCACGCGATTTGACGGAAGCTCTCGGCGACGAGAGTTATGCAAGATCATGGCGGGCGCATCGTGTTGAAGGACGCGCATCGTCGACGAAACTTCGCTGCGATGCTGCGATGACCCTCACATCCGCTCAGCCGCGCGCTCATTACTCTAAGCGGCGTTTGCTGACCGGGGAATGAGGGGCACACATGATTTCGTTCTTTCGTCGCGGAGCGCCGGGCGGCACTCTGCGATCGCATGCGTTTGCGTTCTTCGCGCTGCTCGCGCTTTGCAATGTCACGCACGCGCAATCCGGAGGCGACATTGTCGTCGGCGCCGTGCACGGCACGGCCACTGCAACGATGGCCGGCTCGACTGCGCCTCTGGCCGTCGGCTCAATCCTGCAACTGCCCGCGACGATTCGTACGGGCGCGGACGGCGCAGTTGAATTGCGCCAGGGCGCGACCACCATCGCCGCAGCCGCAAGTACCGAACTCGAGATCCCGCAGAGCGCCGCCAACGAAGGACTGATCGAGCGTGTCATCCAGATCCGCGGCAACGCTTTCTACAACGTGGCGAAACGCGAGAAGACACGGCTGCGCGTCGAGACGCCGTACCTCGTAGCCGTCATCAAGGGCACGCAGTTCAACGTCGCTTCGCAGGAGAGCGGCACAACCATCGCGCTGTTCGAAGGTCGTCTCGAAGTGCGCGCCGACGACGAAAGCGACGTGATCGACCTGAACGCGGGCGAGATCGCCATTCGCAATCGCAATGACGTGAGCATTCGTGTGCTGCGCATGACTGCCGTTCGCAATCTTCAGGGCCAACCGGGTGCCACTGGCGTAAGTGACGCGGCTGCCGCGAACCAGCCCGCGCAATCTGGCGCCGCGGGTACGGTCGACATTGTGTCGTCCCTGCCTTCATCCGCAACGGCCGACGGAGCTGGCAGCGATTCAACTGAAATTCCCGCCCTCGGGGATTCGGGCAGCAAGGGGAGCAGTGCTGTCGATGCGACAGTGGCTGTTGGTGCGGGCAAAGCAGTCACCGCCGAAGTCTCTGCGGGAATCGATGTCGGCAACGCCGTTGCAGCCGGCACGAGTGTTGAACTCACTGCGGGCGGCGCAACCGCCTCCGTCGGTGCCGACGTGGGTCTCGGCGGCGGGAACGCTTCAGCGGCTGTGGACGCCAGTGTAAGTCTCGGCGGAATCGAAGCAGGCGCGAATATCGGCGCGGCAGTTGATCTCGGTAGCGGCAGCGTCGCTGCGACAGTTGAAACGAGCACTGCACTGCCAGTTGTGGACACCGTTGCTTCCGCCGGCGCAGCCATCGATCTCAGCGCCACATCCGGTGCGAGCGCTGCGATTGATATCGGCGCGCAGGGACCCGGCGCAACGGATGTTGGCCTTGCAACTGACGTCGGCCTCGACAGCGGCGGTGCAGGCGTCAGCCTCGATTCTGGCGTTGCAGCGGCCGGCTCTGACGTCTCCCTCGGACTCGACGCCGCCGCGGGCCCTGACACATCCGTCGGTGTCGACACGAGCATCGATACTGCAATCGTCGATGCGGGCGCGACTGTCGATGTCGGTGCGGGCGACGTGGGCGTTGACGTCGACGTCGGCGGCGTAGTCGACGTCGGTGTCGATCTCGGCACTGGCACGATTGACCTCGATATCGGAGGCGGCGACACGGGCGGCGGCCTTCTCAACGGCTTGCTCAACCGCGGCAAGAACTGATGAACCGTCTGCGGGAACACGGCTGGTGGCTGATCGCCCCTGTGGTTCTCGCAGCCGTACTGCTGCTGCGAGCCAGCGGTTACCTGGAGCCGCTGGAGAATGCCGCCCGGGACGCGCGCTCGCAGGTCCTGCAGCACGAAGTCGACTCTGACATCGTCGTCGTCGGCATCGATCCAGAGAGCCTCGCCGATCTGCAGCAGTGGCCCTGGCCGCGGCGCTATCACGCGCGGCTACTGGAGCGCATCGCTGA
The DNA here is from genome assembly GCF_014202975.1 of Povalibacter uvarum. Lineage (GTDB taxonomy): Bacteria > Pseudomonadota > Gammaproteobacteria > Steroidobacterales > Steroidobacteraceae > Steroidobacter > Steroidobacter uvarum. The sequence continues at coordinate 124,894 of NZ_JACHHZ010000003.1, read as the reverse complement.
CGCGCAGCCGAAGGCGGTATTCATCGACATCGACTTCAGCGCCCACTCGGATCCCGAAGACGACGCTCTGCTCGAAGCCGCGCTCTCGCGGTTCGACAAGCGGCACATCGTGCTGCCCACCTTCATTCAGCGCACAGCTGACGACGACACGCTCGCGATCACGACACCGCTCGAGCGATTCTCGCGTCACGCGACACTGGCGGGAGTCAATCTCGCGGAACCGGGTGCCGACAGTCTCGTTCGCGGAGTGAAGACAACCTGGTCGATGCTGGATAGCGAAGTGCCTTCCGCCGTCGCATTCATGGCGAATGTCGATCTGCCCCCGCAGAGCACGATCCCGATCGACTTCTCGCTCTCGCCCTCCTCCTTCGAGTTCATCTCATACGTCGATCTGCTCGCGGGACGCGTACCTGCCTCCGCGCTGAAGGACAAGACCGTGCTCGTTGGCGCAACCGCGGTCGAATTGAACGACATGGTCCCGGTCCCTGTGTACCGGTCGTTGCCCGGCGTTGTCGTTCAGGCGCTCGCCATTCAGTCGGTGCGCAGCGGCGTGCCGATCTCCACTCCCGCCTGGGTTGAATTGCTCGTGCTCGCCCTGGTGGCCACGGGCAGCGCCGCGTACTTCGCCGCGCATCGATGGCGTCACAATCTCATCGCGCTCGCAGGTGGACTGCTGGTTGCAGCGCTTGCGTGGACTTGGCTGTCCGCCGGCACCGGTCTCTCGATCGAGTTCGTACCGCTTGCGTTGATTGCAGTGGTGACGTTCGCGGTGATCACCCTGCGCAGTCTCGATCGGGAAACGTGGCGCGCGATGATCTATTCACTCGGGCTCAAGCGTCGCGATGCGCTGCTTCGCAGCGTGGTCGAGTCTTCGGCGGAGGGAATCCTGTGTATTGATCGGCGGGGTACGATTCGCACTGCCAACGCGGCGGCAGCCCAGCTCTTCGGCCGCAACCCACAGGACCTGATCGATCAGAGCCTGCGCCGGTTCATTCCGTCGCTGCCGACGCAATCCAGCGGCGAACTGCAGCCGCGACGACTGCTGGAGATCGAAGCGCAGCGCGATGGCCATCCCTTCGCCATCGAAGTATCGATCAGCCCACTCGATTTCCCGGACGAAGCGCTCTTCACCGCAATCGTCCGGGATGTCACCGAGCGCCAGGTACAACAGCGGGCGCTGCAGTACCAGGCGACGCACGATCCCCTGACGTCGCTGCCCAACCGCACGGCGCTGAGCTCCTACCTGAGTGCAGCGTTGCAGCGCACCCGCTCAGATGAATCAGTGGCTCTGCTGATGCTCGACCTGAGCCGCTTCAAGGAAGTGAACGACACGCTCGGCCACGCCGTCGGTGACCAGGTACTCAGCGAGGTGGCACGGCGCTTCGAAAGCGTAAGCTCCAGCGGATTCATCGCACGCATCGGCGGCGACGAGTTCACGCTGGTCTTCGATCGGATCGGCGACATCGGCGAGATCACCCGAACGGCGCTCGCATTGAACGATTGCCTGCGCTCGCCCATCCATGTCAATGGCATCGCGATCGACGTGGGCGTCAGCATCGGGATTGCGCTGTTCCCCCAGCACGCCGACACCAGCGATGCGCTGCTCAAGAATGCGGATGTCGCGATGTACGCGTGCAAGCGTCATGGCAGCGCGTTCGAGCTGTACGATCCGACGCTCGACCAGCACAGCGTTCGCCGGCTCACGATGGTCAGCGAACTGCGCCAGGCCATCGAAACAGGTCAGCTCAGCCTTCACTACCAGCCGCAGATCAATCTGCGCAGCGGACACGCTGACAGCGTAGAAGCACTGCTGCGATGGCGTCATCCACAGCTCGGCCCGGTGAGTCCCGCGGAGTTCATCGGCGTTGCGGAAGCGACCGACCTCATCAAGCCGCTGACGTACTGGACGTTGCGTGAGGCGCTGACCCAGGCTGCGAAGTGGCAGGCACAACAGTTCAGTACGCGTATCGCCGTGAACCTCTCGGCGCGTCTGCTTCAGGATCATGACTTTCCAGGGCAGCTGAAAGCACTCTTGCATGCGCACCGTGCAGAGCCGCGCCTGCTCGAACTGGAGATCACCGAAAGCGCGATGATGGCGGATACAGACCGTGCGCTGAAGGTCATCCGCGAGCTGCGAGAACTCGGCGTGATGATGTCGGTCGATGATTTCGGTACCGGGTTCTCATCGCTCGGCTACCTGCGTGACCTGCCCGTGCATGCGCTCAAACTGACAAGTCGTTCGTCATGCACATGCTGGACCGCGATCGTGATCGGATCATCGTCGACTCCACGGTGCAGATGGCGCATGCGCTGCGCCTGCAAGTCGTAGCGGAGGGCGTCGAGACGCGGGAGCACGCCGTCGCGCTCGCCGCCGCGGGCTACGACTACGCGCAGGGCTATTTCTACAGCCCCGCTCTCGCCGCGGATGCGTGTCGCGATTGGATGAACGACTTCAATATGGGCTCCGTCACGCCGCTCTCGGCGGCGCGCCGAGCCGGGTGACTGGCGCGCTAGTCACACCGTCGCCGCGGTCCCCGCCCCCGCCGGAACTCCCGTCTTCAGCACGCTCACTGGTTTCCCGGTCGTCGGCTTCGCTGTCAGGACCACGCGTCCATCGCGGATTTCTTCCAGCGTCTTGATGATCCTTTCACAGCCGAGCGCCACGACGGCGACGACCGCGAACACACCTGCAGCAATGGCAACCAAAGCGCCACCGTTGTCGGCAAAGACCAGCAGCACCGCGAGCGCCATGAGCCATGCGGCGATTCCAACGCAGACCAGGAACATTCGCATAACAATTCTCCACAAAGACAGGTACTGAAAAATGCCCGGACCCCTCACCGGGTTCCGGGGGAGAAATGCAGGGAAACCCCGCTCACTGCGCGTGCGACGGGACGCACGTGGCGCTCGACCGCCAGCGTTGTTCGGGCCCCGCGACCGTGGAACAATCGGGCGCATTGCCCACGACGACATTCCCCCTTCTTTGCAGCGAGATCCCGCCATGCGCCTCAATGTAAACGGCAAAGACCTTGACCTCGGCAACATCGATGAAACGACCCCGCTGCTGTGGGTGCTCCGGGATCAGCTGAACCTGGTTGGCACAAAGTACGGCTGTGGCGTCGCGCAGTGCGGAGCCTGCACCGTGCACCTCAACGGCGCACCCACGCGTTCGTGCGTGCTGCCGGTCTCCGCGGTCGCTGGTCAGAAAGTGACCACCATCGAAGGACTCGCCGCCGGCGGCAAGCTCACTGCGGTGCAGGCAGCCTGGGTCGAACATGACGTCGCTCAGTGCGGTTACTGCCAGGCCGGCCAGATCATGTCGGCCACCGCGCTGCTCAATCGCAATCCGAAGCCGACCGACGCCGATATCGATGCCGCGATGAGCGGCAACATCTGCCGCTGCGGCACGTACCAGCGGATTCGTAAAGCCATTCACGCCGCGGCCGGCAACACGCACGAGTGAGGTGCATCATGAGCGCAGTCGAACAATCGGTTCTCGCCGACAGCCCGTCCCGCGAACTCATGCAAGCCGCGGAGCAGCGCGCCGGTGCGCTGCCGTCGCTGGATCGCAGATCCTTCCTCAAGATTTCGGGCATGGCCGGCGGCGGTCTGCTGCTCGCTTTCCACGTCGGCAGCGAAGCGCTCGCCAATGGCGCGCCGAAGGGCTTCGTACCGAACGCCTTCGTGCGTATCGCGCCGGATGGGACGATCGTCATCTACTCCAAGGGACCGGAGATCGGGCAGGGCATCAAGACTGCGTTCCCGATGATCGTTGCCGAGGAACTGGACGCCGATTGGGCGCGAGTCAAAGTCGAACAGGCTGCGGTCAACCCGACAGTCTTCGGTCGCCAGAGTGCCGGCGGTTCGCGCTCGATTCCGATGGCGTGGGATCAGCTGCGCCGTGCGGGCGCCACGGCACGCGCGATGCTCGTCGCCGCAGCCGCGAAAGAATGGGGCGTTCCCGAATCGGAAATCACGACTTCGAGCAGCGTTGCATCGCATGCCGCGAGCAATCGTTCGCTCGGCTATGGTGATCTCGCCGGCAAGGCAGCCGACCTGCCGGTGCCGGATGCGAAGGCCCTCAAACTGAAAGACCGCAAGGATTTCAAACTGCTCGGCAAGCGCATCACCGGCGTCGAGAACGTCGAGGTCGTGACCGGCAAGCCGCTCTTCGGTATCGACCAGGTCGTCCCTGGCATGCAGATCGCCGTGTTCGAGAAGTGCCCGGCGGTGGGCGGCAAAGTGCAGTCGGCGAATCTCGATGAGATCAAGAAGCTGCCCGGCGTCACCAATGCGTTCATCGTCGAAGGCAACGGCAAGCCCACCGAAGTGATGCCCGGCGTTGCGATTCTCGCGAGCTCCACCTGGGCCGCTTTCAGCGCGAAGCGTCAGCTGAAAATCACATGGGACGAATCCAGCGCGTCGAAGGACAGCTGGAGCAAGTCGGTCGAGGACGCGAAGAAGCTCGCGAGCTCGCAGGGACCGGAATCCCTGAAGGCTGTCGGCGATTTCGACAAGGCGCTGGCGAACGCAAGCGTTGCCGAAGGCTTCTACACCTATCCGTTCGTGTCGCATGCACCGCTCGAGCCTCAGAACTGCACGGCGTCCTTCAAGGACGGCGCGGTCGAGATCTGGGCTCCTTCGCAGACGGCCGATGCAGCGTTGCGCCTCGTCGCTGGAACGTTGGGCATCCCCGTCGAGAAGGTGACGATTCATCAGACTCGCGTCGGCGGCGGCTTCGGTCGGCGCCTGATGAACGACTACGTCTGTGAAGCCGCGTGGATCTCGAGACAGGCCGGCGTTCCGGTCAAGCTGCAGTGGACGCGCGAAGACGACATGCATCACGACTTCTATCGCGTCGGCGGCTTCCACTCCTTCAAGGGCGGTGTTGATTCCGACGGCAAGCTCGTCGCGTGGCAGGATCACTTCATCACGTTCACGCAGGATGGCGAAAAGCCCGCGCTCGCCGGACAGATGTCGGGTGATGAATTCCCGTCGTTGCTCGTGCCGAACGTTCGCATCACCCAGTCGAAGCTGCCGCTCGCGACGCCAACTGGCTGGTGGCGCGCCCCGGGATCGTGCGCGCTCGCGTTTGCGATCCAGTCGTTCCTGCACGAGTGCTCGGTCTCGGCCAAGCGCGATCACCTGCAGTTCCTGATCGATCTCATGGGCGAACCGCGCTGGCTCGCACCGAAGAACGAGTTTGCGTTGAACACCGAACGGGCAGTGGCTGTGATCAAGCTGGCTGCGCAGAAAGGCGGCTGGGGCAGGAAGATGCCCAAAGGCAGCGGCCTCGGCCTCGCTTTCCATTTCAGTCATGCCGGCCACTTCGCGGAAGTTGCGGAAGTGAGCGTCGATGCGAATCGCAAGCTGACCGTGCATCGAGTGACGGTGGCGGGAGACGTCGGTCCGATCGTCAACATGAGCGGCGCGGAGAACCAGGTCGAAGGCTCCGTCATCGACGGCTTCAGCACGATGGGCCTCGAGATCTCGATCGAGAACGGCCGCATTCAGCAGAACAATTTCGACAGTTACCCGCTGCTGCGAATTGCCAAGGCGCCGAAGGTCGAAACGCATTTCATCCAGAGCGATTACTCGCCCACGGGTGTTGGCGAGCCGGCCTTGCCGCCTGTCGCACCGGCGATCTGCAACGCGATCTTCGCGGCGACCGGGCATCGCGTGCGGACGCTGCCGCTGTCGAAGGAAGGATTCAGTGTCTGAAGAAGTGAATAGCGGTTGGCGGTTAGCGGTTAGTCAGAGCGGACAAGGACACTGATCACGATGCGTCTGAACGCGCCCCGGATTGCGCCGCTGGCGGAACAGGAATGGAGTGATGAGCAGCGCGAGCTGCTCACTCGCGGCAATCCGGCGCGCGTGCTGAACATTTTCAAGACGCTCGTCCGGCATCCGGATCTCTACAAGCGCTGGACGCCGTTCGGCAATCACATCCTGTTCAAGTCATCGCTGCCGGCGCGGGATCGCGAGATCGCGATTCTTCGCGTCGGGCATCTGTGTCGATCCGGCTATGAATTCCATCAGCACACCCGCGTCGGCAAGGCGGCAGGTCTCTCGGACGCAGAGATCGAGAAAACGAAGATCGGGGCAGCGGCGGAAGGATGGACAGATGCTGAGCGCACGCTCCTGCAAGCGACCGATGAGCTGCATGGGGATTCATTCATCACCGACGCAACGTGGTCAGCGCTGGTGAAGCATTACAACGAGAAACAGGTCATCGACCTCGTCTTCACCGTCGGCCAGTACACGATGGTGTCGATGGCGCTGAACACGTTCGGCGTGCAGATCGAGGACGCGGGCTGAGGCACGTAGCCGGAGCCGGAACGGAGCCCGGATTTTCCACGGGGAGCACGGGGGAACACGGGGAAAGACAATTTCTTTGAAAGAACTCTTTCTGACCCCGTGGTGCCGCGTGCTCCCCGTGGAAAATCTTCTGTCTCCTCTTACTTCCCCCTCTTGGGGGGCATCAGCACCATCGGTAGCAGCTCGGCAATGATGCGGCGCATCGCTTTGCGTTCGCGGCCCATCATCGAACCGATGCTGTCGCCGATCACTGCATCGCCGAACGCAGCCAGGGTCACCAGCAACGAGGCTGAGGTGATGCGTTCATGCACGTCGCCGTGGGCATCGTCCGCACCCCGTTCGACATTGCGGATATAGGTCCGCACGACTTCGCCGACGGGCTCGAGCTTGTCCGATTCCCCCGAGAGCACGATCCACGCCGCCAGGCGTCCCGCTCCGCCCTTGTCGAAGACCTCGAAGACGATGTCGACGAAATCCTGCTCGCTGCCCTCGCCGGCCCGAAAGCGCTCGACGGCCTTCTCCAGGACCGATGTGAGCTCCCGGACCATTTCCCCCATCAGGGCGGATTGCAGGCCGCCGGCCGATCCGAAATGGTGGATCAGGTTGGTGTGGCTCATGCCCAGGTCGGCGGCGACGGCCTGAAGCGTAATGGCATCAGGGCCTTCCGCGATCAGCAGACGTCGCGCTGATTCCAGCGCCAGGGCCCGGGCTTCCTCGGGGGTCCGGCGGATGCGTTTCGTGAGCTGCTTTTTCTGGGTAGCCACTATTGACAACAATCTCAATAAGAATTTAGATGCCTGCGGTCCGCATCGCTTCCGATCCCCGCCCGAGGCTCGTTTATGGCAAGTGCAACCACACCCGCCGATCTCACGATCACGCCCCGCAAACTGAACGTGGAGCGCGATGGTACCAATCCCCGCTGGTGGCACGGCGGCGATCCGGTGGCGACCGCCTTCTTCAATGCGCTTTCAGTGACGTTCCCGCAAGGAGAAACGTTCTTCATCGAGGCGGTGCGCCGTTATCGCGATGAAGTCGATCCCGTCCTGAAGGAGCAGATCAACGCGTTCGTGCAGCAGGAAGCCATGCATACGCGCGAGCACGTGGTCTTCAACAAGCTCGTCAAAGGCGCGGGCTACGACACCACCGCGATGGACGCACACACCCGGATGCGGCTGGATCTGGCCCGTACGCGGCACCCGATCGGGCAGCTCGCGATGACGGTGGCCCTGGAGCACTTCACCGCGATCATGGCGCATTCGCTGCTCGTCGACCGCGATCCCCTGCCGGGCGCGCCCGCGGACGTACGCAAGCTGTGGCAATGGCATGCGATCGAGGAAATCGAACATAAGAGCGTCGCTTACGACACTTATCTCGCCGTGACGAAGAACATGCCGGCCTGGCGCCGCTACTTCATCCGCTGCAAGGTGATGCTGCTGATCAGCATCCAGTTCTGGAGTTCGAATCGCCGTCACATGGCGGACTTCTTCCGCCAGGACGGCATCAACAAGCCGGGCACCTGGTGGCGCGTCCTGAAATTCCACTTCGTGAAGCCGGGCATGCTGCGCAAGATCTTCGGTGCGTACATGAGTTTCTATCGCCCCGGGTTCCATCCCTGGGAGCACGATGACCGCCCGCTCATCGCGGGCATCGAAGAGAAGCTCGCGACCTGAATCCACGCTTTCTCATCGCACAAAGAAAAAGGGCTCACATGAAGTGAGCCCTTTTCATTTCATCGACGTTCGTCCGACGAAATCAATCGCCCTCCGACAGCATTCGCTCCGTCTCTTCCGAAGAAAGGGGCACGCCGGGTCGCGCATTGGGCCGGCGGCCTGATGCACGGGCTTCGCCCATCTCGACGCGTCCGTTGAAGAAAGCACCTTCGACGATGCCGACCTTCGGAGCAAAGATGTTGCCGGTCAGCTCGCCGGTGGCGTGCACGACGACCGCCTCGGTCGCATGCAGGTCGCCTTCCACTTTGCCGTCGATCGTGATGTGGCGGGCGTGGATGTTGCCGACCACGGAGCCGTCGGTGCCGATCGTGACGCTCTGCGTGTGATTGATCGAGCCCTCGAGCTGGCCCTGCAGGATGAAGTCTTCTTCCGCGCTCAGTTCGCCCTTGAAACGCAGCGTCGGGCCGAGAACGGCGATCGCCTTCTGTTCGCTCTGCCGCGGCGGCGGGACGGCGAAGGAAGGTTGCGGCTGGATCCGCGTCGCCTCGTTGTCGGCGCGGGTGTCCAGAATCAGATTGCGCATGCTATTTCTCCTCAGTATCCGGTCAAAGAGTGACACGCTCGTCCTGCAGCTTGTTTAGCCGCCGTTCGTCCCTGTGCGCGTGGCGCGCGGATTGGCCTGGGCCGCGCGAGAACCCATGTCCACGGCGCCGTTGAAGTTCGAACCTTCCACGAGGCACACGGACGGCGCGCGGATGTTGCCGCGGAGATTGCCGGACTGATCGACGTACACAGACTTGCCTGCCTGCAGGTCACCCTCGACGGTTCCTTCGACCTTGATGATCTGCGCGCTGATGCTGGCTTTGACGTTGCCTTCAGTGCCGATCGTCACGCGCTGGGTGTGATGAATCGTTCCTTCGATGGAGCCTTGAATCAACAGATCCTCGTCAGCCGAGAGTTCGCCCTTGAACTTCAGGCTGCGCGGCAGGATCGACATCCGCTCGGAAGCGGTATCGTATGGATTGCTCATACCTGTCACTCCTTGCTTTCTTGATAGACGTCTCGCGAATCGCGAGCCGAGCGGCACTCTACGCAGCGACGCGGAATGCACAGCGAGAACGGCATCACAGTTCATCCCGGACAGTGCGCGCCGTCACAAGCCGTTCATGCGATTGCATCGGTTCCCTGAATGCGTGAACGACAACTGTTAAACCGCAGCGGCGCGGCCGCACCGAAATATCGCCAACGTGACCGAATTTGTCAGTCGGGAGGGGAACTCTTTAACGCAGGTGGTCGATCGATGGACGTCGCCGATGAGCGAAGCGCGGCGCAAAAGCAACGCTTTCGACTCAACCTCCAGGCGGTCTCGTGCGTTTACACAGCAGGAAATCGTGACGGAGATATTCCTGCATGAAGTCGCTACGACACACTTTCATTTTCCTTGCCGCTGCTGTCGCGCTCGGTGGATGTGTGAGCACCCCGAGCACCAAAGCACTGATTACTCCGATCGGCGCGGTGGGCGTGTACTCATTCGCACCGACCGAAAAGCGATCTCCGGATGAGATGAAGGCGGCGCGCCAGGCTGAACAGCGGCTCGCCCGCATGAACCGGGAAGAGGCAGAAAACACTGCCCCAAACAACTAGCCTGAATCGATAAGACCAGGACCCCGGGCAAGACCGGGCAAGACCTTGGGCGCCAGATCGCCCTCCGGCGCCCGCTCGAAGGGCTGGAAGAATAGTCAGTTCGACCGCACGGGCGTTGCGAATGGCGCACGGCCCGCGCACGCGGTATATGACTGATCGAGAGGCCTCCGTTCAGCTGGCGGCTGGCCCATAAGACAACAGTTCCACCGCTCATCGTTCAGCGGACCGAAGTCATGAAGGGAGTCGATCGCGATCCTCTGCCGCGATCGCCGCGACCTGTGCGGCGAACCGTCGGCTGGGTCGTGCTCGGGATCGGCGCGATCCTTCTGGCAACACTCGCCATCGCGCACCTTCCGCCGATGCGTGCATATGTTCTCGCGCAGATCGTCGACATCGCGCGCGCCCATGGCCTGATACTGCGAGCCAGCGCTCTGACATACAACGTGCTTACGTTGTCAGGGACTCTGGAAAACCTCTCCATCGCCGGTGTTGCTACGCCCGACGAGCCCTTCTTCAGCACTGAACGCGTCTCTGTCGGCCTGGGCCCTCAGATCCTTCTCGGCGAAGTGCGCATTCGCGAGGTCGCGCTGCGACTACCGACGCTTTCGATTCACGAACGCAACGGGTCGACCAACCTCCCCAGGTTCGGGGAGAGCGCGGATGAGAAAGGCGATCTCTGGATTCCCACGCTCGATATCGAAGGGCTCGACGTTGTCATCGAACGCGAGTCTCATCGCTACGAGGTACGAGGCGTCCGGCTCGCTGTGACAGCGCACGAAGGCGGCCGGGAAGCCACCGGACGAATCGAAGCGCGGGGTGGCTTGGTCGTCGATCTCGAGACTCTGCGCCAGGATCTGACGTCCGTCGAAGCCGACCTGACATTCGATGGTACGAAGCTTTCGATCGCCCAGTTTCGCGCCATCGGCGCGGGGACTCATCTGACCGGCAACGGCTTCGCCGAAGTCGCAGGCGATCATCCCGAACTCGATCTGCGCCTCGAGGGGACGAGCGATCTTGCGACCTGGAGGACAGATAAGACACCTGAACCGCTGGCCGGCGTGCTGACACTATCTGGCCGGGTGCGCGGTGCGCTCGTCGACCCCGCTGCCGAGCTCCATGGGTCCGGTCGCGATCTCACATGGGCGCATTACGCGGCGAGCGAGGCGGAACTCGCCGGCGCATGGCATTCGGGAACGGTTGAGGTGGAACGCCTGCGGGTACGAATCGCAGGAGGCGAGTTGCAGGCGACCGGGTCAATCGATACGGGCGCAACGAGCCGCGTCAGTACCGAATGGAAGACGCTGGATCTTCGACAGCTCATCGCAACGCACGGCGAACGCCGCCCGTTGCCGAGCACCGGAACAGCAGAGCTTCGATGGACAGCGGCCACTGCGGGAGAGCCGCCGCAAATACACCTGCGGCTGGACGCCGCAGCCGGTGCAGCAGGCGAAGTCGTCGACATCGACATCGATGCCGTGCCGCGAGGCTCGCTGACAGATATCGCGCTGACGGCGAGCAGCGAGAGTGCCTGGAACGCGAAGCTCACGGCAGAACTCGGAATGAAGGCTCTCGGCGCGGAGGCCAATGCGTGGCGCGACGCTCCGGTTCACGGGCGAGTGGCGTTGAACGTTACGGATGTTGGGGCAGCCCTCGAGCGAATTCAGGCCTGGGGCATTCCGCTCGATCCTGTCGATGCCTCGACAACGTCCGGCACCGCCAGGCTCGAGGGAACGCTGAACGGAACGCTCGGTGCGTTGCAGATCGACGGCCACCTCAAAGCCCCGGGGCTGCGGGTCGACCCGTGGCCAAACGCCGATCTGGAAGCACAGTTCGCCGCGAATCTGGGCGATGCAACGTCAACCGGCACGCTTCGACTGAACTCCGCGCTGTCCGCTGCGAAACAGGCTGGCGTGCAAGGTGACCTGATTGCATCAGCGAGCTGGGCCGGACCCATCGCGGCGCCCAAGGGCCGCATTGCGATGCGGGGACAGCGACTCGCCTTCGACGGTAACCCCATCGGAAACGCATCTTTCGACGCCCGCTTCTCGAAAGAGAGCATCGATGTCGAGCGATTGCAGCTCGTGCAGCCGCAGGGAGGTCGCCTCGACGCATCCGCTCGGTACACGTTCGCCTCGAAGGAACTGTCGCTCCGGGGCTCGGGAGAGAACCTCACGGCTCGCTGGGTCGCGGACGACGGTGGCGTCGCGCGGATCAACGACACGTCGCTGCGCATCGATATCGATGGCACGCTCGATCGCCCGAAAGGAATCGCATCACTGACGATCAGCAGCGCCGAGCTGCGCAGTCAGCGAGTCGGCCCGCTGCATGCGAACGTCGACCTGTCGGATCGCATCGTGAACCTTCACCTGCGCGAGTCCACCTTTGGATTGAATGTCGATGGCCAGATCGCAACGCGCGAACCCTACGCGTTCAATGGCCAGGGCCGGGTCCGGAGAGCGTCGATCGCCGGGATGCTCGCTGCGGCCGGTGTGCCTGCTGACGTCGCCGGTCAGGTCGACGGTGACATCTCATTCCGTGGCGCGGCCGACGACCTTCTTGCGACATCCGTAGGCGTCGAGGCTTCGCTGTCGGATGCATCGCTGGAAGGCGTTCCGATCCATGTCGAATCGCCGCTTCGTGCGCGGCTCGACAACGCACGGCTGCAACTGGACGAGGCGACCGCGAAGATCGGTGACGTCGCAATGCGCATGTCCGCCGATTTCGGGCTACGCAAGCCGGACGGCCATGCATCGCTGACGCTCGAGGGTGATCTTGCATCGCTGCGACCCATCGCCTCGGCCGCGCAAGGGCACGATCCATTCACTGTCGATGGCCGCATCTCGAGCGCAATGCAATTGCAGCGATCGTCGTCCGGACTGGCCTTGCGAGGCAACCTGTCGGCGCCCGAGCTGGCAATCTCGCACAAAGATGCCGCCCTCCTGAGAGACGCAGAGTTGCGAGTGGACTTCACTGGATCGCGCGCCGCGATCACGGAATTTCGCGGTACGACGAACGATGGCGAAGCTCATGCCACGGGCCGCATTCCTCTGAGCTGGGCGAACGACTGGTTGCCGGCAGGCTGGAAGTTCGTCGCGGACGGTTCGAACGAACCCGCAACGCTCGACGCCAGAGCCGCTCTCGCATGGGCGCCCGCTTCCGACGACGAGACCAAAGAGCAGGTTCGTTCGAGCGCCAACGTGGACGTGGCGGCGCATCTCGTTGCATTGCAGCCGTCACTGCAGGCGCTGCAGGGAGAAGTCCGGATCGAGAGCGGTCGCATCGCGAGTCGCAGCGAAGAACTCGTGCAGGCGGAACCGACCATCGTGCGAATCGCCGGTGGCGAAGCGACACTGCAACAGCTTCGATGGCAAGGCACCGGCAACGAAGTCACTGGTCACGGCCGCGTCGCACTCACGCCGGACGGCACTCACGATCTGACGCTGGATCTGCAGGCGGATCTCAGTCTGCTCGAGGCGATCGCGAGCCGCGGAATGACCGGCCGCGTCTCGGGCCGCGTCGCGCTCAATGGTTCTGCAGCCGATCCGCGCCTGACGGCCAACATCGCTCTCGACGATGCCGACTGGGCGATTCCCGAATCGCGGCTGATGCTGTCCGATTGGTCCGGACATTTGCGCCTGGGCGACCGGAACCTGGAGATCGATCAGCTCGCGGGAAACCTCAACGGCGGTGCAGTGAAGATCGACGGCCGCATCGATCTGTCCAGCCAGACACCCAAAGGGCGCATCAGTCTCGATGCACAGGATGTGATGCTCGACTATCCGCGCGGACTCTACAGCCAGACCTCGACCTCCCTGGTCTGGCAGCCAGTCGACGGCGTATCGACCATTGCCGGCAATGCGACGATCACCGCGAATCGCTACACCGAGCCGATCACGCGCATCCTCGAAATGGTCGACGCGCTCACCACCGAAGACTACTCCGACGAATCCACCCTGCCCGAATGGTTCGCAGCCACGCGACTGGACGTCGGCGTCCAGACGACCGATCCGGTCGTCATCGACAACAGCGCTGGCGATATCGAGCTGATTCCCGATCTGCGCCTCGTCGGCACGATCGAGGCGCCAGCGCTGACAGGGCGAATCGATACGCTCGATGGCGGACGCATTCGCCTGGGCGGCCGCTCGTACGAATTGCGCGCCAGCTCCCTGCACTTCTCGCCCGCGGAGGGTCTGCAGCCGACGCTCGATGTCATAGGCGAAACCAAGATCGACAAGTACGACGTGACGTTGCGCATCAGCGGTACGGCCGGCCGGATCGAGACGTCCTACAGCTCATCGCCGCCGCTCAGCGAACGGGACCTGAAATCGCTGATCGTCACGGGTTCGGTGGAATCGACGCGGGGTGGTGTCGAAGACTCCAATCAATTCGCGCTCGCGGCAGCATCCAACGACATCCTCGGCTTCGCGGGCAAGTTCGTCGGCCTCGACTCAGTGAGCATCGGCACGGCGGACCTCGATCTCGTTTCCAAGAACCTGGACTCCGCGCAGCATGTCACGGTCTCGAAATCGCTCGGGCGCACATTCACCCTGATCCTTTCCGACAATCTCGAGACCGGCGCACTGACGTGGGTGCTCGACTGGAAGCCGTGGCCCAACTATCAGTTCCGCGCGGCCTCGGTCGAAGACACGGAACGCAGCCTCGAATTCCGGCGCACGGTTCTGTTCGGTCCTGGCGGACGGGCGCCGACGGCGACGGCGTCACGAACCTCGACACGGCAACGCAAGGTCAGTGACGTCACGTTCGGCGGCACTCCCGGCTTTCCCGTCGAAGAACTGAGCCGCGGCCTGAAGCTGAAATCCGGCAGCACATTCGACGTCCGGCGCTGGACCGAGGATCGTTCGCATCTCGAAACGTTCTATCGCGATCGCAGCTACCAGCGCGTTCGCATCATTCCCACGCGGAAGGAAACCGTCGCGGGCGATGGTGCGTCGAATGTCGCCCTCGACTACCAGATCCAGCGCGGTCCACTGACGGTGCTGGAGTTCCCGGCGGACAAGCTGCCGAAGGCCGGCATGGAAGCCATGAACAACGTGTGGCGCAGTATTCCGGTCGCGCAGATCCTGAAAGACCAGTTCGCGCGAACAGCACGCCAGCAGTTCGCCGAGCGCAACTACCTTCAGGCGAAGGTGGACGTCGAAATCGTTTCCGACACTCCCGATCTCGCCAAGGCCATCGTCCGCATCGAGAGAGGACCGCAGACCTCGAAGCTGCGGCTGAACTGGCAAGGCAACGAGGCCGTTTCCAGCGCCGATCTGAATGCGCTCGCCGACACGCAGACCGGTCCGACGAGCGTCTGGGTCGATCCCGACTCGGTGTTGCGAATCGTGCGAGGCCGATACGCACGACTCGGGTATCTCGATACGAAAGTGAAAGCGGGCAAACCGACTTTCGACGGCAGTTCGGCCGTATTGCCGATCGAAATCGTGGAAGGCCCGCAGACGCTCGTGTCTAGGGTTGAAATCAAGGGAGCCGATCCAGCACGCCGCGACGCCGCATTGGCGGCGCTGAATCTTCCAGTCGGTGCTCCGTTTGGTTCGGCCGCCGTGAACGAAGGCCGTCAACGGCTCAAGCGCTACTACATGCGGCTGGGCTATCGCGACGCGACTGTCGATATAAAGACGGCACACGACAAGCCGAACTCGCGGGTCGCACTCAACGTCATCGTCAAAGAAGGTGCGCAGCAGGTCATCGAGGATGTCCGCATCGTCGGCGCGGAGACCACATCGTCGAAGCTCGTGACGCAGGCGGTGACTCTGAAAGCGGGTGATATCGCCGGACAGGATGCCCTGGAGAAGACGCGGCAGAACCTGTACGACATCGGCTCGTTCCGGCAGGTCAGCGTCGACTTCGAACCGTCGAGCGTCGATCACGCAGGCAACCAGCAATCCGTGCTTGCGTGGGTGCGCACTGAAGAGCCGCGCCGATACCAGTTCAGATACGGTCTCGAAGTGTCCACCGGCGCGGAAATCGCCGGCGTCAGCGACGACACCTTGTCCTATGGTGTGTCGGCGGACCTGACCGATCGGAACTTCCTGGGTCGCGCGATGGAAGCGAGCCTGGGTGGCCAATGGACACCCGATCTCGGTGCGTTGTCAGCGCTGTTCTCCGCTCCCCGCTCGTTCGGCTGGCCCATTCGCACCAGCATCTATCTCAGCGGTCGCGATGAGAGCGCGCATTCGCAAGGCATTACGCTCGATCATCTTCAACACGACTTCTCCATCGAACAGCGCTGGCAGTGGACACCGAACATCGAGCTCACCTGGGCGTATGACTACAACTACGACGACGTGCACTTTTCCGACGGCACCACCGAGTTGAATACCTCGGGCAACCTCGCCGGCCCGTCGATCGCCGCGATCATCGATCATCGCGACAGTGCGTTCGACGCAACGCGCGGCTGGTACAGCAGCTTGAGTCTTCAGCTGGGCACGGAGTGGCTGGGATCCGATCTCGGCTACTACCGGTTTCTGTGGCGGCAATCGCAGCTCTTCTCATGGGGACCGGTGACGTTCGCGGCCGGCACCCGATTCGGTACCGTCCACGGCTATTCGGGCACGGCGCCGCTTTCGGCAATCGATCTGTTCTTCACGGCTGGCGGCACGAATTCGGTTCGCGGCTACTCCGAAGGCTCGCTCTCCGCGGTGAGCGTCGGAGAGCTCGAGCTCGGTGGAACTCAGCTCGTCGTGCTCAATACCGAAGCCCGGTTCCCGATCTGGGGGCCGGTCAGCGGTGTCGCGTTCGTCGATGCCGGCAACACGTTCGCACGTTTCGAAGACATCGCCTTCAACGATCTCGCAGTGGGCGCGGGCATTGGCCTTCGCATTCGCACGCCACTGGCGCCGCTGCGACTCGATTTCGGCTATCCGCTGACGACCGGTTTCGGGGATGAGAAGGTGCATGTGCATTTTTCGGTGGGGCAGATGTTCTGAGAACAGCCGGCTGGTCATCTATAGTCCGGCAACACCAGCGACCCGAACGTCAGGTAGATCGCGCTGCGGCCGTCGAACGTCTGGCCGTAGCCGAGCTGCAGCGGGCCGATCGGCAGGTCGATGCCGAAGAAAATGCTGGCGGCGCCGATCAGGTCGTTGAACGACACATCATCATAGTCTTCCCACACATTGCCGCCTTCGACGCTGCCCGCGAGATACATCGGGACGTCGAAGAGCAGGCCCTGCTGCGTCAGTCGGTGATAGTAGATCGACCTCACCAGCAGCATCTGATCGCCGAAGAGCTGGCGATCGCGCAGGCCCGACAGATAAGTGAGTCCGCCCAGCGTCGCGCCCGACTGCTGTGCATCGACCGAATCCTTCGCCAATGAAGCGCGGCCGCCGAGCAGGAATGTGTTGCGTCCGAAGCTGAGTGCCTTGTCGATGCTCACGCGCAGCAGGTTGCCGTCTTCGTCCGATCCCATGTGCGTGTCATACGACGTGTAGCTGACTTCGGCCCGCATGCCACGTCTCGGAAATCTCACGTTGTCCAGGCTGTCCCAGAGAATCGTCGCGTTGAATCCTCCGACGTCGGCGAGGTCAGTTGTGGGAAATATGTTGGGCAGGCCGATCGTCAGATCAGCATGATCCTGGCCACGCAATGCCGCGGCGGAAATCCGCAAGCGATCACCAAAGTCGCGACCGATCCGGAGCTCTCCGTACCAGCTCTCGACTCGATACTGCGCGAGCGCCAGGTCCTCGCTGAACGAGCCATCGTCGGCGATAACAGGCTGATTGAGCGCGTAGTACGCAGCGAGCGGCGAGAAGAACCAGTTGCCACGCTCGGAGAACGGCAGGTAGAAATCCGTCTCTGCCGCGGTGACTCGACCGAGGCCGACGAAAGTCCGCCATTCCGCACCCTTTTCATTCAGGCTCGTCACGCGACTCTCGATGTTCAGCTGGTAGTCGTCATTGCCTTCGAAGTCATCGCTGATCTGCAGCCCGAGCCGGAACACGGTGCGACCGAGCGCGGAATCCACCGGCAGCACCTCGAGGCCGGTCTGACCTTGTTCGTTCGTCGAGAGGTGATACGAAATCGAATCGTACGTTCCGCGGCCGTAGGCGCCGCGAATGTCGCTTTCGACCCTGTCCGGGTCGAACTTCTCGCCCGGCTGCTGGCTGATCCGATCGTGCACGAACTCCGACGTGCGACTCTGGCTGGCATCCACGTGCACATACGAAATTTCTGGATGCGAGGGGTATTCGTATCGTTGTGTCTTCTGCCACGCCCGGTACTCATCCTCCGACACGGAGAACGACCGCAACTTCTCGACGACCGCAAGCGCAGCCTGCTCGCCCGGATCGATGCCGTCGGCAGCACGCGGGAAGCTGGCAGTGGTGATGCCGTGAAGCGTCGGGCGGATGAATATGTCGTCCTCGTTCAACGTCGCGAGCCGCTCATCGGTGCGGTCACGCATCATTCCGCTGATCATCTGCAGCATGATGCTGAAGCCCGAATGCACCGTTTCGGCTGGCGCGAGCGGCTGTCCTACGTCGACGACGATCAGGCGATCGACCCCCATCTGGCGCGCGACATCGATCGGCACATTGTCGACGACGCCGCCGTCCACCAGCACTTTGCCGTCGTGCTTCACTGGCGCGAACGCACCTGGCACCGCCATGCTCGCCCGTATCGCGAGCGCGAGATCGCCAGAATCGAACACTACCGGTTTGACGACGCCGATGTCCGTGGCAACACAACGAAACGGAATCGGCAGCTGGTCGAACGTGCTGATGTTGGCCCGGCCAAGGAACATGCGCCGCAGCAGCAACCCAAGCTTCTGGCCGCGAATGAGCGTGGTGGGGATAGTGAGGCTGCCATCTTCGGCCAGCCCGATTTCCAGGTTTGCGAGCCGGCCGAGATCGGTTTCCTTCTGGCGCATCGGCTCGTCCCGACGATCGGTGTTGTCGTGGAAGATGTCGATCCAGTCGATCGAGCGGATGATCACCTCGATCTCTTCCGGGGAGTACCCCGCCGCGTACAGCCCACCGATGATCGATCCCACGCTCGTCCCGGCGATCGCGTGAATGGGAATGCGTTCGCGCTCGAGCACTTTCAGCACCCCGATGTGCGCCCCGCCCCGGGCACCGCCGCCGCCGAGCACGAGCCCGATCCGCTCCTGCCCGGCGCCCGCTGCTGTGACGCTGAACGTCAGCGCAAGCAACCCTCCCACAACAGCACGCGGGAACCTGATCAACCCCATGGCAACCTCCCTCACACGACCAACGGCGCCGTCCTGCCGTTCCGGTCGGATGCTGAGGGGACTCCCGCGTCAACGTCAATTGCAGGATGTCGAAGACTTTCTGTCGACCCGGCCCGCGGAGGCCGAGTCATTCGGGTCGGGGAAGTCCTCGGACGGCGACTCGATCCGCCTGATACGACGCGAGCCAGAGCGATTTTCCGACGACGACGGCTGCGGAGACGCCGTTGAACGCCGGATTCGGCTCCGAGTACGCGACGATTCGGAAGGCCAGAGCCGTCGGATCGAGCTCCGCAACCGTGTAGCCGCGATGACATCGCATGTCGTCGGCCTTGCCGTCGATGATCTTTCGGATTCCTCCGCAAGCCGGCTCGTCGTACTGCATTCCGGCGAGCAACAATCGATCGCCGTCCCAGTGAATGTTGTCAGGCATGAATCCGGGCGCCTGCAGGCGGCGCGCCGAACTCGCGGGATTCGCACGGTCGAAGACCACGACAGCGCGCCATCCGAAAGCGACGACGTAGAACGCCCTGTCATCGCGCGAGGTCTCGATCCCATTGTTCCCCGGCAACTCGGTGCCAGGCAGCAGCTGAAATCCCCGACGCCCCAGTCGCCATTCATAGACTCCACCGGTGATCTCGCCCCGCCAGAAATCCGTGATCGTCTTTCCGGGACGCGTGAGCACACTCGCGAGAATCGTGCCGTCCGAGTAGCTGGCGACGCTGTTCGCGGCGAACCCTTCGGGCATCAGCGCACAGCCATTCCAGATCAGCGCAGGCTCACCGGCTGTTGCGTCGACCGTGAATATCTCGATTGCTTCACGCCCACCATGATTCACGACATACAGCGTATGGCGCGAGTCCTTGCCGGGCCGCAGGCTGACTCCCTGCGCATTGAAGATGGACGCATCCGGTGCGGAATGACAATCAGGAAAGCGTTGAGCATCCAGTGCTTGCTGTTGAGCTGTACCCGAATACCAGTGCCGCATCGATCGAACGTCGCTATCGATGAGCTTGAGGCCGGCGCCGTTGGCGAATCCGCTGGCGATGATCCAGCGCGTGTTGGGAATGCGTGCGAGATCTTCGGGTCTCTCCGCGCCGCAGATGAACTCGAGTCCGTTTGCAGCGGCACAACCGGCACTCGACGCGGGCTGTGCGATGCTGCGTGACACGCCGACCGGCGACGCGACGCACAGCAGGATAAGAAGCGCGGCGCGAACTGGCTTCGACATGACGGGAAGGGAGGGGCTCGTGCCCCTCCCCTTTGCATCTACATCGAGAACTTCACGCCGAAATAGTACGAGCGGCCGACGGGATCGAACACACTCGTGTCAGTGCTCGTCTGTGAGCTCGACACGAACACGGATTCCTCATCCGTCAGGTTCGTCACGCCCGCGCGGAACTGCCACTGATCGTTCAGCTCGTAGGTGGCCACGAGATCGTACAGATTGTAGGTGGGCACACCGACGCCGGGATTGGTCGGCGTCGTCACGGACGTCACATCAGCCATCGCATCCTGGAAACGCCAGCGAACAGCGACCGTTGCACCGCCGAATCCGTATCCGAGCGTCGTCAGTGCCTTCAGCTCGGGATGACTGGAGCCGATCGTGTTCGTGCCGCCGTAGTCCTGGAACTGCGTTCCGGGCAGCGTCTGGACGGCGAACTCCTCCGAGTAGCCGACGCCGGTGCTGAAGTAGAGATTGCCGGGCCCTACGTCCGCACTCCACGAGAGCTGCAGGTCGACGCCGCTGGTACGCAAGCCGCCGAGATTCAGATACGGCGTTTCGATGAGTTGCAGCAGTCCGTTCGAATCGCGCGTCAGCAGCGTGCAGAACGGGTTGTTCACTGCGTACGAAGGATTGGAGCCATCGAGGTTATAGCACTTGCTCAATGCAGTGAGCCCCGGTACCACGGAAATCACGTCTTCGATGTCGATGCTGTAGTAGTCGAGCGAAACGGACATGTTGCTCAGCCACGGCGACTCGGCCCGCGAGTTCCACGAGAACCCGATGTTGTAGGTATTGGCGGTCTCGGGAGCGAGCGCTGGATTGCCGTGAGTCAGGCTGGCGGTCGCAGTCGTTGGGAACGTGTACGTGTCGATGACGCTGGCCGGAATACCCTGCGCAAGACACAGCGATCGCACGTCACTGCCTCCGGCTCCCGTGCGTGCTGTTGAACGGATATCGCAGGGATCGCCGATCGCTGCCGGTGGCGTACCGAACGCAATCTGGCCGCCCGTATCCGCCGCGAACAACTCGCCGATGTTCGGTGCGCGCACCGCACGTTGATAGCCGCCGCGAATCAGCAGGCCCGGAACCGGTGTCCACTTGATGTCCCCCTCGTAGCTGTCCACGCTTCCCGACGTCGAGTAGTCGGAGCGACGGAACGCGGCGCCGATATTCAACTGCTCGATCAGCGGCAATCCACTGAGGACCGGGATGTCGATCTGCCCGGCGAACTCGGTGACGTCGTATTCACCGATGGACGCCTGTGAGGCGATGACCGCTTCGATGTTCTGCGCGGCGAGTTGCGAGTCGGGGTTCGAGCGATAGGTGTTCTCGCGATACGACCCCAGCAGTGCGAGCTTCATGTCGCCGGCCGGCAGAGAGAACAGACTGCCTTGCACGACGCCCTGGAAGTTCGTTTGCGACAAGGCTTCCGTGCTCGTCGCAGTCGTCGTCATGTACGCTTCGCACGCATCCGAGATGTTCCTGCTGTTCGCAAGCGAGAATGGATTGAATCCGCCCGCGCAGATGGAATTGCCTCCGTCGGGTGCATTCAACAGCGCCTGGACGCGGCTCTTCAGCACCGCGTGATAGTTCGACTGAACGTGATCAGTCGTGTCATACGCACCGTAGACATCCCAGGTCCAGTTTTTCCAGGGCAGCGAGCCCTTGAGTCCCGCCAGGTACTGGGCTGTGGTGTACGACTCATCCCACGCCTTCGCGGGAATCCCGACGTAGCGACCGTTCCAGGTGAAGGGCGCGTTCGGATTCGGGCGCGAGGCGAGCAACGTGCGCAGGTCGTTCGGAATGAAGGGATTGGTGATTGGAATCGTCGTCAACGTGCCAAACTGCGTGAGGCTGCCGCCGCTGCTCGTGTGGACCTCGGAATCGACATACATGAACTGCCCGTACAGTGTGAGATCCGGACTGAACTCGTAGTCGAACTTGCTGAAGACGGATGTCCGGTCGAGCGGATTCATGATCATCGTCTGCGGACCGACGGGCATGCGCACGTTGCCCGCGATGATCGCGTAGCCGTCCGTAGTGGGGCCCTGGTAGTTCTTGGCGCCGGTCTGCGTAAACAGTGTTCCGTTGTCATTGAACCCGAGGTTCAGGGTGTTGCTCACCGGTGTGACGGCGCCGTAACTCGCGAACAGCGTGTTGACCGCCGCCTGATTGGGCAAGTTGGTCGCCGAGGGCACGAACGTGCCCTGCCCGATGAAGGATGAGGGCGTGACGAACTCGAAGAACTCGCGCTTCGCGCCCGACAACCCTTCGCGTGTCGAGTAGCCTGCGGCAATCAACGCGTTTCCCTTGCCGTCGGCGAAGCTCGTGCCGAAAGCCGACGAGGCCGTGACCTGCTCATAGTCGCCCCGCTCGGAGTTCCCGTACTGGACGTCGGCGGTGATGCCTTCGAAGTGACCGAGCGTGATGAAGTTCACCACGCCCGACATAGCGTCCGAGCCGTACACGGCGGAGGCGCCGCCCGTGATCGTTTGCACGCTGGCAAGCACGGAATCCGGAATCAGGTTGATATCCACGTTGCCGGAAATGTCGGCCAGTGGGAGTCGACGGCCGTCGAGCAGCACCAGGTTGCGGTTCGAACCGAGGCCGCGCAGGTTCACCGTCGCATGACCACCGGTTCCCTGTCCGCCGTTGCCGGCGGTGCCGGCTGGCGAGAATTGCGGCAACTGATTGAGCGAGGCTTCCAGCGTCACCGCACCCGTCTGCCTCAGCTCCTCGGCCGAGGCGATGACGATCGGGCTCGGCGCGACATGGTTCGGATCGGAGATGAGCGTCCCCGTGACGATCACCTCTTCGAGTGTGCCCGGCTTGGCTTCCTGTGCGCCGGCAGCGGAAGCATTCAGGATGGCGGCGATCGTCATCGCAAGCGCGGCGCTGGAAGTGCCGCGGGCGCGACGCCCGTAGTGCAAGTTGATCATGTTATCCCCCAGTCAAAGTTCTACGCATGCACCCTCGGTGCACATCGATCGATTCACGGGTTCTTTGCCCGTTCGTCCCTCCGTGGCCAGTCGTCCTCCAGCGCCAATCCCGCACTGGTTCGTACATTCTTCAGGCGTGAATGGCGATACGGTTTCCTTCGAAGCTATTCAGCGGTCGCGAATGCGGCGGGTCGCCGCGCGAGCGAATCGAAATGGCGTGCCATCCGGTCGGCGTCAGGCTCGATGCCGGTGAACAGGCGGAATGCACCCACAGCCTGGAAGATCGCCATGCCGCCGCCATCGAGCGTGCGACAACCGATTGCGCGGGCGGTCTTCAGCAGCTCTGTTTCGAGCGGGAAGTAGACGATTTCGACGATCCAGTGACGCGCACCCAGCAGCTCCCGCGGCAGCGGCAGTCCTGGATTCTTCGCCATCCCGGTGGTAGTGGCATGCACGAGGCCATCGGCTGTTGCCATCGCGCCGGGTAGATCGCTGATTGCCTGCACGCGCTGAGAGGGAAAAAGCTTGCTCAGCGTTTCGACGAGCGCGTGCATCCTGTCCTTGTCGATATCCAGAATGCTGAGTGATGCCGCACCGAGTTTCAGCATTGCGTAGCCGACGGCAGCACCCGCACCGCCGGCGCCGAGTTGAACGACATGACCCATCGGAACGTCGGGCAGGCCGCGCTTGAAGCTCTCCGCGAAGCCCCACCAGTCGGTGTTGTGGCCCACCCTTCGTCCCCCTGCGAGGACGACGGTGTTCACCGCACCGAGCGCCTTCGCATCCACGCTCAGCTCGTCGAGCAACGGCAGAACCGTCTGCTTGCATGGATGCGTGATGTTGAGACCGGCATAGCCCTGCTCCTGGGCGGACGCGATCAGGGAACTGAGAGCGAGCGGACCACCGGTCGTCCGATCGAGATCGAAGAGCTCGTATCGATACTGCATGCCCTGCTCCGCGCCTTCGTGCATGTGCAAGGCAGGCGTGAGCGAAGCCTGGATGTGCGAGCCGATGAGACCCGCGAGGACGCGACGATGATCCGTCGCGCTCACGGCTTTCCTCCGATCGTCGCATCGATGAACGCAAAGGTCTTCGACAGCGCGGCAAGGCTGGCTTCGCGCGTCTGACCCTCGCTCGATCCAATGAAGCTGTGATCGACGCCGGGAATGATCATCAGCTCCACGGGCACATTCCTCGCTCGAAGCGCTGCATTGAACGCCTTCGACTGAGCAGCCGGTACGACCTTGTCGATTTCACCATGAATCAGGAGCGCAGGCGGATCGCGCGCTTCCACATGAGTGATCGGACTCGCGAGTGCCGCAGTGGGTCCGCAGTCCGCGGGATTGCATCCGAGGTACTTGCCAACCGGCGAGTCGGCGCTTTCCGGGCGCTGATTCGCCAGCGGCTGTGCAGCGAAGTCGAACACGCCATACCAGGCAACGAGGCCTTGCACGCAATCTGACTGCGCCGCCAGCACCGATGTCGTGTCAGGTTTGCCATCCTTCGTGAACTTCGGCGCGAGCTCCTCGATGCCGCATGATGTAGCTGCGAGCGCAGCGAGTTGTCCGCCCGCGGAACCGCCCCAGACCACGGCCTTCGCCCTGTCGATCGAGTAGTCAATGCTCCTGGCGCGCAACCAGCGAATCGCGGTTTTCACGTCCTGCAGCGCCGCCGGAAATCGCGCTTCGGAGCTCAATCGGTACTCCACGGAAACGACGACATAGCCCTTCGATGAGAGTTTCGCCAGCACCGCCGGCCAGTTCGCGAATGCGCCCGAGTGACGCGTATGTCCGCTCTGCCAGCCACCACCGTGAATGTAGACCACCAACGGAAAGCCGGCAGCGCTCGCGGCTGAGCGCTTCGGCTTGTAGAGATCGAGTCGCAGAGGCCGGTATCCCGGCAGAACGGAGTAGACCAGATCGGGAAAGCTTTCGACGTCGCCTGCAAACTCAGCAGCGACACGCGGATAGCGATCATCGAGCACTGGAGCCGCAGCGACGGCAGCATCCACCGCGGGCGCTTCTGCTCGCGCGGCGAGCGTCGCGACGGCGGCGCCGATCAGCACCGTGCTCAGGAACCCAACCTTCATCGATACCCCCGGTCAGACATTTGCATCGCTGGTCGATACGTCGGCAGCTATGTTTGTACTAGTTCGTACATAGTGCATGCGACCGCGGGAGGATTGCAAGCCCTGCATACTTTCTAGACGGCGCGATCGGTCCGGTAGCGCGATTGCGCAGCGAGTCGAATGGGTGCATTTGCCAGGCCGTAGGCGCGATAGCTGCGGCGCTCGACGATCTCGAAGAAGAAGCGCTTGGCGAATGCCCGCGAGTAGAGCTGGAAGAATTCCCCTTCCCCATCCCTGTCGTAGAGGATGTTGAATTCGGCGAGCTGATCAGCGAGTGCCGGCTCGAGGCCGAAGCGAGCCTGGAGATCCTCGTAGTAGTTCGGCGGAATGGGCAGGATCTCGAGCCCGTATTCGCGCAGTCGCCGTGCGGCGGCGACGATGTCGCTCGTCTCCAGGGCAATGTGCTGCACACCTGCCCCCATGAATCCCTGCAGGAATCGCGACGACAGTGTCTGCGCTGCCGCTGAACTGGCCAGCGTCATGCGGAACGCGCGATCGGGCGATTCGACGGCCTGGCTGTAGACGAGCCCCAGAGGATCAGCGATTTCGATCTGCGGGGTCTTCGCCACGTCGAAGAGCGACAGGTAGTACAGCAACCACGACAGCATTTCTTCGTACTGCATGGTCTGGGCAACATAGTCGACCCGCAGCAGACCGGCGTCGCGTGGCTCCTTCACAGGCAGCGCGACGAACTCGTGCTCCCAGACATTGCGCTCGTTCCCTGCTTGCATGAAGTAGACGAGACTGCCGCCGACACCACGTACGGATGGGATCTGCATCTCACCCGGACCTACAGGTTGCGTGAAGCTCCCGATCTGCAGCGACTGCGCGCGCTGCATGGCTGCATCGACATTCTCGACACTGACACCGAGTGCGCAGACCGATGCGCCATGCACGCTGTCGTAAGCTCGCGCGAAGCTTTCAGGTTCGCTGTTGATGACGAAGTTGATGCCGTGCTGGTTCCAGCGCGTCACATCCTTCGAGCGATGCCTCCCGACCTGTGAGAATCCCAGCGCGGCGAACATGCGCCCCAACGGCTCGACTTCCTCTTCGTTGGCCGCGAACTCGACGAACTCGAACCCGCGACATTGAACTCGCGGCGGCAACGGTGCCGGCTTGTTCGGTGTCAGCCGGCGGACGACCTGATCCTCGAGGAGCCGCAGCGATCGCATGCCATCGACAGCGGTTGTCGTGGCCGGGCTTGCACGGAATCGGTCGTTGAAGATCTCCAGCGACCAGATGCCGTCGAATCCGCGTGAGCGCAGTGCCGACACGTACGGAACGATCGGCAGGTCGCCCTGCCCGGGAAGACTGCGAAAGTGACGGCTCCATGAGAGCAGGTCCATCTCGAGCAGGGGTGCATCCGCGAGCTGGACAAGGAAGACCTTCGCCGGATCGATATCCGGCAGGCTTTCGATCGGTACCTTGCGCGCCAGGGAATGAAAGCTGTCGAGGATCAGGCCGATCGCGGGGTGCTGCGTGTCGCGGACGATCGACCACGCATCGCGATGATCGAACACATGACGTCCCCAGGACAGCGCTTCATAGCCGACGCGCAGTCCGCGCGCTGCGGCCCGTGTTCCCAATTCCTGGAAGTCCTCGATGATCCTCGCCCGCTCTCCCGAGGATGACGGCGAAACGTTGGAGCACACGAGGAGCAGGTTTGCGCCAAGCTCTTCCATCACATCGAACTTGCGCTCGATGCGATCGAAGACCCTCGCCCGCAGCGGCTCCGGCATGCCTTCGAAATCCCTGAACGGCTGAAACGCAGTGCAGGTCAGTCCGAGCTCTCGCAGCAGACGGCCGACGTCTCTCGCATCGCCCCCGTCATAGGTGAGCAGATCGTTCTCGAAGATTTCCACGCCGTCGAATCCGGCTTCGGCGATGGCGCGCAGCTTCGTGTCCAGGCTGCCGCTGATGGAGACCGTCGCAATGGATGTGAACACCGTGCCCCTCCGAATGTCGCCCAGCGTCGCGGCAGTGCGTGCGCACTAGTTCGTACATACTGTACCCGCGGAACGGGAGCCGCGCCATCCTCCGGATGGCCGACACGGGAAGTCAGGCTTTCTTCGGCCTGACTTCGAGCATGCGCTCGATGGTTTCGGTGATGAGCTTCTTGTGCCGCTTGCGCAGCTTCGGATCGGACAGGTCGCGATCGAAGATGGCCCCGAACGTGTGGCGGTTCGAGACCCGGAAGAAACAGAACGCGCTGATCAGCAGGTGCACGTCGACGGGATCCAGATCAGCCCGGAATACGCCTTCCTTGCGTCCGCGCTCGAGAATCGTGCTCAGCGTCCGGATGACGCTGGCATTGACGTCCTTGATCGCCTGGACGTTCTTCATGTGCTTGCCCTGGTGGATGTTCTCGACGCTCACCAGGCTGATGAACTGCGGATGCGTCTCGTCGTAGTCGAATGTGAGCTCGATCAGCTTGCGCATCGCGGCCAGCGGTTCCATGTCCAGCAGCTTGGACCGCTCCTCGAGGGAGCGGATGTCCATGTAAGCCTTCTCGAGCACGGCCTGATACAGGCCTTCCTTGCCGTTGAAATAGTAGTAGATCATCCGCTTGGACGTGCGGGTGCGTTCCGCGATCTGATCCACGCGCGCGCCGCTCAGACCGTTGACGGCGAACTCCTCGGTCGCGATCGCGAGAATGTCCTGCATCGAGCGATCCGCATCGCGCGGCGTCGACGACTCTTCTTCGGTCGTCTTCTTCGTCGTTTTCTTCAGCATCGAACGTTCTCCAGTCCGCTGGCTAAGCCAGCCTTGGGCCAACCCAGCCCCTGGCGGGTCAGACGCAGCGCAAAAAATATCACACCGGAACACCCGGTATCACCTGCGCCCCACTGCGTGCGCGAGCGGAATGATTCCGGGTCCCAAGTGAAGAAAGCCGGTACGCAACCGGGCGTGAAATTGACACTCATGTACTAGTTAGTACATAGTGAATCGCACCGGCACTGCCGGCCGCCATGACATCGAAGATCGTTTCCGGGGGATGGATGGAGAATGCAGCATCGGTAGCGGCCACTCCGGTCGCACAGACAGCCAGGCGGACCAGGGCCCGCTTGACCGTTCTGGCCCTGATCAGCGTCGGCACGATGCTCAACTACCTGGACCGGGCCGTTCTCGGTGTCGCCGCCCCTTCCATGACCCAGGAACTCGGGCTGGACGCGGTCGTGATGGGAATCGTGTTCTCGGCGTTCTCCTGGACCTATGCCGCAGCGCAGATTCCCGGCGGCGCATTCCTCGACAGGGTAGGCGCCCGCCTCGCCTACTTCTGGTCGGTTTCCATCTGGTCGCTGTTTACGTTGCTCCAGGGCTTCGCGGCCGGTCTCGCGTCACTGCTCACGTTCCGCCTGGGCCTCGGCGTCGCGGAAGCGCCCTGCTTCCCCTCGAACAGCCGCATTCTCAGCACGTGGTTTCCGCAGCAGGAGCGCGCACGAGCCACTGGCGTGTACTCGATTGGCCAGTACTTCGGCCTCGCGTTCCTGAGCCCCGTGCTGTTCTTCGTCGTGCAGACGATGGGATGGCGCGCACTGTTCATCATTGCCGGACTCGCGGGCATCGTGTTCGCCGGCATCTGGCTGCGGCTGTATCGCGAACCGCATGAGAGCAAGAGCGTCAATCAAGCGGAGCTCGATTACATCGAGGCGGGCGGCGGACTCGGATACAAGGGACCCGCCACACCCTTCGCCTGGCGCAACATCGGCAAGCTGCTCCGGCATCGTCAGATCCTCGGCGCATCGATCGGCCAGTTCGCCGGCAACTCCACGCTGGTGTTCTTCCTCACCTGGTTCCCCACTTACCTCGCTACCGAGCGGCAGATGGAGTTTCTCAAAGTCGGCTTCTACGCCGTGCTCCCCTTCATCGCTGCGTCGATCGGCGTACTGAGCGGCGGCTGGATCTCGGACATGATCATCAAGAAGACGGGCTCGGCGACGCTCGGACGCAAGCTGCCGATCCTCACCGGCCTGCTGCTCGCTTCCACCATCGTGGGCGCCAACTTCGTCGACAGCAACGACGTAGTCATCGCGATCCTGTCGGTCGCGTTCTTCGGACAGGGCATGGTCAATCTGGGCTGGACGCTCATCACCGACGTCGCGCCCAAGAATCTCATCGGGTTGACGGGCGGCGTCTTCAATCTCTGCGCGAACCTCGCCGGGATCGTGACGCCGATCGTCATCGGAGTCATCGTTGGCTCGACCGGTTCTTTCTTCGGTGCCCTCGCCTACATCGGTGTCATCGCAGCGATCGGTGCACTCTCCTACATCTTCATCGTTGGTGAAGTGCGCCGCGTCGAAGTGCACGAAGACTGATCGCGAATCAGTCTCGTGGACTGCGTGGTGTTGCCGAGGGACCGACTGCGCCGGGCGCGTTGACGGTCGAGAAGAAATCCATTCGTGCCTTGTCGAACGCGATGGTGCGCACCGGGTTGCCGAACTCCGTCAGCTGCTCACGTCGTGCGTCAAAGCGCGGCAGTCGCAGCTCCTTCGTATCCGGACTGCCCGTCGCAGCGAACGCCACGATCGCATCCGACATCCTCTGTGCCAGCATCCTGTCGTATTCCGTCCAGGCCCTAGTCTCCCGGATCCGGTTGTAGACATCCTGCGTCAACAGGAAAAAGGGAATCTCGCTCGAGTGATAGGCGCCGGCGGTTCCAGGGTTCAGGTCGGCGAACCGGGCTCCCGGGGCGTAGGAGTGCGGATGGGCATACATATATATGTAGACGGGAGCCCTGCCACGGGCCTGCTGCCCCAGGGCCCATGACCGGATGGACGTCGCCATGCCGCCGTCACGGGCGGCTTGTGCACCCAGCGCCGGCAGATCGTCATGCACCGGATACAGGCGCAGGAACTCCGGACTGCGGTCACCAAAGTACTTTTGGGCGGCCGCCCGGAATTCGTCAGCGCTGCGAGCGGTTCGCAGCTCATTGGAGCTTTCGTCGCGCGTGAAGCCGAGCAGGAGCGGCACATCGCTCTGATCGCCATTGGCGAAAATTTCCCGCGGCGTTCGTGGCATGAAGTGCGCGTCCAGATTCGGACGGAATCGCACCGTGCCGGCGGTTCCTCCGAGCTGGAACTCTGCTTGTGCGGCGAGAATGCGATCCGCAGGGACATTACGCAGATCGGCGAGCGAAGCCACCTTGAGAGCTTGCTGCAACTCGAGTCCCGACTTCTCTGCTTCTGTTTGAGTGACGGGGTCTGATCCGACACGCAACCCACCTCCGCTCATTCCTATGGCGCGGTGAAACAACCCCTTTGCAAGCGGCGATGCCTGCAGGCTGAACACGGAACCCGCGCCGGCCGACTGGCCCATGATCGTGACGCGACCGGGATCACCACCGAACTGGCGAACATTGCGCTGAATCCATTGCAACGCAGCCACCTGATCGAGGTAACCATAGTTGCCGGAAGCGCGATGCGGCGACTGCGCAGTGAGTTCGGGATGAGCCATGAATCCGAAGGCTCCCACCCGATAGCCGGCGCTGATATAGACGACGCCCTTCTTCGCGAGATTCTCACCCGAGTAGTTCGCCATGCTCGCGGAGCCAATCGACAAGCCGCCGCCGTAGAGCCACAGCACGACCGGCAGACTCGCCTCTGCATTCGCGTTCTCGGGCGCCCAGATATTGAGATAGAGACAGTTCTCGCTCGTCGCTTCCTCACCGAAGTAGTGGTTGATGTTGTGCGGCCGCAGGATCTGGATGCACTCCGGAGCGAAACGATCCGCGTTGTACGTTCCTTTCCACGGCGTCACAGGCTGCGGTTCGCGCCAACGCAGATCTCCTGTCGGCGGTGCCGCGAACGGCACGCCGAAGTAGGCACGCACACCGGACGCCAGCTTCTTGCCGGAGATCCCACCGCTGTCGATGGCAACTGGATCACCCGGAATCGGCGTCTCCACGATCTGTGCGAGAGCCCCCATCGCGAGCATTGACACACAGCCGACCAGGAACGAGAAGACGAGTCGCGTGCAGGATTTCATTGCTTTTATTCTCAGACCGTCACGTGCGTACGCTTCTGACCCGGCGAGTAGATATCCATGATGTTCCAGTGTCCCGTCGTCGGCACCGGCGCGTTCTCCATGATCACATCGAGGACGTAGGGCTTGCCGGACCGCACGGCATTCTCGAGTGCAGGCTTGAACTGCGCGGCCGATTCGATGCGAATGGAATCGACTCCATATGCCTGCGCAACTGCGGCGAAGTTGGGCGAATACGGCTTGCCGTCCTTCTGGAACACCGTGCCGAACGTCGTACCGTAGTGAGCCTTCTCCAGTCCGGCGATCGTGCCGAACGCAAGATTGTTCATGATCACCCAGACGACGGCAGTTCCCTGCTCGGCTGCCGTCGCCAGCACCGACGGGTTCTGACCAAAGCCGCCATCACCGACGAGTGAAACGACTACGCGATCCGGACAAGCTATCTTCGCGCCCAGTGCCGCTGGCGCGCCGAATCCCATTGTCGCGAATCCGCCGGGAGTGAGAATCGATCCCGGTTCATAGATCGGAAACTGCTGGCCGACACCGTTCTTGTTCCAGCCAACATCGGTCGTGATAAGGGCATCGCGCGGCAGAACCGCACGAACATCCGCGAGGATGCGCTCCGGTCGCATCGGGAACTGAGTGCTTGATTCCGCCGCGACATTGCCCGCCTTGAACGTGCGACGGTACTCCGCGATCTCGTTGACCAGACGTTCGTCGCAACGCGGCTGAGGCAGCATCGCGCGCGCAACGCGATTGAGCACGGACAGTGCCTGCTTCAGATCCGCGATCACACCCAGCTCGACGGGATAGTTGCGCCCGATCTCCGCCGGATCGATGTCGATGTGGATCAGCTTCGTCGGCGGCATGTTGAACGTGTACACGCCCTCCCAGGAGCTGCAGTCGGCTTCGCAGAAGCGTGTTCCCAAGGCGAGGATGTAGTCGGCGCCGCGACAGGAGTCGTTGATGTACTGAGTACCCCAGAAGCCGGTCATTCCCAGCGTCAGCGGATGATCGTCCGGGAGCGCGCCCTTCCCCATCAGCGAATGGGCAACCGGGATGCCGAGGTGGTCCACAAAGTCGCGCAGTTCCTTCGCCGCGTCCGCCAGCAGGATGCCGCCGCCGACGTAGAGCAGCGGCTTCTTCGCGCTGGTGAGCAGCGCAACGATCTTGCGTGCCGTCGCATCGTCGATGGACGGCTTCTGATAGCTCTGCGCATTGACCTTCACCCGGTCGAAGAGCCGCGGATCGATCTGTGCCGAGAAGATATCCATCGGGACCGATACGAGCACCGGCCCGGGCCGGCCGCTCTCCGCCAGATGAAACGCCTTGTCGATGATCTCCGGAAACAGGTCCGGCCGATCGACTCGCCACGCGCGCTTGACGAAGGGTCGGTAGATCTCGAACTGCGATGCATCGGCATGCAGGTTCACTTCCTGGTGCGGATGCTTACCGTAGTAGTGACTCGGCACATCCCCTGCGATCACGACCATCGGGACCGAATCGAGCGCGGCGTTCGCCACGCCGGTCGCTGCATTCGTCAGCCCCGGCCCGAGATGGCTCAGCACGACACCGGTCTTCTTCCGTGCGCGCGCATAACCGTCCGCCGCATGAGCCGCGATCTGCTCGTGCCGGGTGTTCACGAACTTGATGGAGCTCTTCTCCAGCGCGGCGAGCACCGCGATGTTCGTGTGTCCGCAAAGACCGAAGATGTGCTCCACACCTCGATCCTCGAGGTACTTCACGAGCAGATGGGCGACGAACTCTTTCATGGCTGACCCCTGACTATTGATCCGACAGCTTGCGATCCCGCGGACCGGTGTACGTGTATGGAATTTCCTTCGGCATCGGTCCCTTGATGCGATGCTGGTTCTGCATCTCTTCCCAGGCGTGCGCGAGAATTCCTACCGAGCGCGACAGGATGAACAGTCCGCGTCCCATCGGCGGCGGAAAGCCGAGCTCGCAGAAGATCACCGCGGTCACACCATCGATGTTCATCGGGATCGGCTTGTTGGTGCGGCGTCGCAAGGCCGCTTCCACCGCGCGGCCAATCGCTGCGTAGTGCCCTGACACGACCTGTTGGGAAGCCGCATTCGCGACCAGTCCAAGGAGCGGTTCGACGCGAGGATCGATGGGATGAAACCGATGACCGAAGCCCGGCACGATCTTCCCGTGCGCGCCAATGAAGCCGCCCAGCACGTCGTCCGCCACGTCAGCTAGCTCCCTCGTCCCATCGTGAGCGGCGGCAATCTGCTCGTAGAGCTCCATGCACTGCTGGCCGGGTCCGCCGTGAATGTCGCCGAGAACATTGATCCCGGATGCCAT
Organism: Povalibacter uvarum; assembly: GCF_014202975.1. Taxonomy (GTDB): domain Bacteria; phylum Pseudomonadota; class Gammaproteobacteria; order Steroidobacterales; family Steroidobacteraceae; genus Steroidobacter; species Steroidobacter uvarum. The sequence continues at coordinate 91,452 of NZ_JACHHZ010000003.1, read as the reverse complement.
CGCGTTGTTGAGATCAACCCCGCAAGTCACCGCCATGCGCGCGATCGCGATCGAAGGCGCATGCGGTCCGTGATCCACTGAAGCAACCAGCGCTGCTTCCAGCAACTGCGCCTGCTGCTTCGAAGGCACATCGCCCCGGACCATCAGCCAGATCATCTGCGGGAACGTCAGCTTCCCAATGAGGTCCTGGATGGGATAGCCGCGTATGCCGATCTTGCCGGGATGGATGTCGATGATGTCCGTCGACCACCAAGCTTTCGCGCTGTCGAGCAGCGACTGCGCGTCGCTCATACTTCGCTCCTCGCATGAAAGGCCTGGATCTCGGCATCGCTGTAGCCCAGACCTTTGAGAATCTCGTCGGTGTGCTGGCCGAGCGCCGGCGGGCGCAGGTCCTCCGGCAGTGGCGCATTGGAGTACCGATAGCCGCCCTGCACGACAGAGATGTCCTTGGGCAGGCCCGGAACATCAGAAACCTTTTGAACCATCTTTCGATGCCGGATCTGCGGCAGGTCGAGCGCCTGCGGGACGCTGAGCACCCGGCCGGCCGGAACGTTCACGCGATTGAGCTGGTCCTCCCAATACTTCGCCGATTGCTGGCTCAGCTCCTTCTCGATCTGCAGCGTAAGCATCTCGCGATTTCGCAACCGCAGCTCGCGCGTCAGGAATCGCTGATCGCGCAGCAGGTCGGGACGCTCGATCAGCTTCGCGAGCGCCACGAACTGCTCTTCCGTGTTGGCGGCGATGTTCAGCAATCCATTGCCTGTTCTGAACGTTCCGGAAGGGGCCGCGGTGAAGTTCTCGTTCCCCATCGGCTCCGGATGCTTGCCGGCGATCAGGTAGTTCGAGACGACCCAGCCCATTGCGGCGATCGTGGAATCGAGCATCGATACGTCGATGAAGCGGCCTTCGCCTGTGCGCTCCCGGCCCACGAGTGCGCTCGAGATTGCGAACGCAGCGGTGATGCCGCCGACGCTGTCGCTCACCGGGTATCCGGCACGCAAGGGCGCCGTCGCGGAGTCACCGGTGATGCTCATCGCACCGGACATGCCCTGCACGATCTGGTCGTACGCAGGAGCGTCGCTCATCGGTCCGTCCTGGCCGAAACCGCTGATCGCGCAGTACACAAGCTTCGGGTGAAACGCCGACAGCGCTTTGTAGCCGACACCGAGACGATCCATCACACCCGGGCGGAAGTTCTCGACGACCACGTCAGCGCTCTTCACGAGCCGGCGGAAGATCTCCTTGCCACCCTCCTCCTTGAGATTCACGGTAAGGGACTTCTTGCCGCCGTTCTGCGCGAGGAACGATGCGCCCATCAAACGACGACTGAGATCGGCATCTGATCCAAGCTGGCGCGCGAGGTCGCCGGAACCGGGCACTTCGACCTTGATTACTTCAGCGCCCGAGAGCGCCAGTTGATACGAGCAGAACGGACCCGCGAGCACATTCGTAATGTCGATGACGCGGATGCCGGCAAGGACAGCTGCCATGGAACGATCTCTCCTTCGCTCAGCGACGGATGAAGGGATTGGCGACATCGAGCCCGGCGGACATCCAGACACACTTCGTGTCGAGATACTCGCGGATGGCGTCGATACCGGATTCGCGTCCGATGCCCGAACGCTTCATGCCGCCGAACGGCGAAGTGAAGCTGGTGGCGCGATAGTTGTTGATCCAGACGGTGCCGGCCTTCAGCTTCTCGCTCATCAGCAGGGCGCGCTGCAGATCGCGCGTCCAGACCGCTGCCGCGAGGCCGTACAGGACGTCATTGCCGATACGAATGGCATCCTGCTCGTTCTCGAAGGGAATGACACTGAGCACCGGACCGAAGACTTCTTCCTGCGCGATGCGCATCCGGTTGTCGACGTTGGTGAAGATCGTCGGTTCGACGAACTGTCCGCCACCTAGATCCGAGCGAGGCTTGCCTCCGAACGCGCATGTCGCGCCTTCGGCTTTCGCGATCTCGATGTACTTGAGGACCTTTTCGAACTGCGGCCGCGTTGCGACTGGGCCCATCTGGGTGTCGGGCTGCGTGGGGTCGCCGAGCTTGATCGTCCTTACGAACTCTATGAGCCGCGCGACGAATGCATCGTGAACCGACCGCTGGATGAGTAGTCGGGAGCCCGCCTGACAACTTTGTCCTGTCGCTGCAAAGATTCCCGAAACGACGCCCTTGATTGCCTGATCGAGATCCGCGTCGTCGAAGATGATGTTGGGCGATTTGCCACCGAGCTCGAGAGTGACGGTCTTGAGACCGCGGGCGGCCTGTTCGTAGACACGAATGCCCGCGGCTTCGCCTCCCGTGAAGCCGATGTGCGCCACGGCGCCGTGGTTGACGAGCGGACTGCCGACTTCCTCACCGAATCCAGTGACGACGTTGACGACGCCATCCGGGAAGCCCGCGAGCTTGAACAACTCCGCGAACTCCAGAATCGCGCACGAAGTGAACTCGGACGGCTTGATCACGACCGTACAGCCGGCAGCCAGCGCCGGTGCAAGCTTCCAGCTCGTCAGCGTCAGCGGCGAGTTCCAGGGTGTGATGATCGCAACCACACCCTTCGGCTCGTAGCGTGTATACGCAAACACGCCCGCCTTGTCGGTCGGGATGACGTGGCTTTCCACTTTGTCGGCGAGACCAGCGTAGTAATGGAAGTACTCCGCCATGTACTTCACCTGCGCGTTTACCTCGGCGACGAGCTTGCCGTTATCGCGCTGCTCGATCTGCGCAAGCCGCGGAGCGTGCTCGACAATCAGGTCTGCAAGCCTACGCATCAATGCACCGCGCTGGCTCGCAGTCAGACGCCCCCAGGCCCCTTCGCTGAAGGCTCGTTTCGCCGCGCTGACGGCTTCATTCACATCCTCACTGTTGCCTCGCGCCACTTCTGCCCAGGCTTCGCCTGTATACGGGTTGTCCGTCGGAAAGTACGCGCCGCTCGATGGCTGCGCGGTTCGCCCGTCGATGTAGTGGTCGTATTGCTTCATGTGGCCTGCTGAACGTAATCCGCGCACTCGCCCGCCGGCATGACGGGCGCCCCCACGCCGGAATCGTCCGCGAAGAGTAGCCGGTTATGGACGAACTAGTCCATCCATATGTACCATCTGGTTCATCGAATCGAAGGGCCGCGAGAAAATTCCCCGCAATGCATCACGAGTTCTCTCTGGCATATCTGTCCGTCTTCGGTCTTGCGCCGCCGGAGATGATTACGGTCGCATGGCACGCCGGATACGACTACGTAGGGCTCCGGCTGCAGCCAGTCGTCGACGCGGAACCGGTGTTCGCGCTGGCAAGCGATCGCAGTCTTCTGCGCAAGACGAAGAAGCGACTCGAGGACAGCGGCGTTCGAGTACTGGACGTCGAGCTCATCCGCCTGACTCCGGATTTTGACGTCGCGGCTTTCGATGCCCTGCTCGACATCAGCGCCGATCTCGGCGCGCGACACATCATTGCGCAAGCCGCCGACGTCGAGATTTCTCGGGCGGCGGATCACCTCGGTCAACTGTGCGACGCGGCGCGACCGCGAGGATTGAGCATCGGTCTCGAGTTCGTCACCTGGACAGAGACGCCGGACCTGGATCGCGCGTCACGCATCGTGGGCGCAGCTCAGCGCCCGAACGCAGGACTTCTGATCGACACCCTGCACTTCTCGAGATCACGGTGCAGCGTTGCCCAGCTCGCCGAGCTACCGCGCGAGTGGTTCCGGTATGCGCAGGTCTGCGATGCGCCGAGACAGTCGCCGGAATCCGTGGACGGGTTGATCCACGCAGCGCGCAACGATCGATTGTTTCTGGGCGAAGGCGGCCTCGACTTGTCGGGGATTCTGGGCGCGCTTCCACCCGAACTCCCCTACTCGGTGGAAATTCCCAGAACCGCCCTCGCCCGTGTTATCGGGGCCCAGGAATGTGCACGTCTCGCCCTCGTGACCGCGCGCAAGTTCATTCGCGAGCTTCATCATCCGGCGTCGATACCCGGGCTGCAGGCACCGGCCGCCGGCAGTCCCTCGTCCCGATCCTCACATCACTGACCGATGCGACCTTCCCGATTCGTTCTGCCGCGCGTCGAGACGACACGGCAGGCACTCAAACTGTGGTCGATGGAAGAAGTGCGTCGCCTGCGAGAGCTGGCGGAAAGTGGAGTCGAGTTGCAAGAGATTGCAGCGAGCCTGCGCCGATCGGTCGCAGCGGTCCGCAACAAGGCAGCGATGCATGGGATTTCGCTGATGCGGACCAGGCAGGCCACCTAGAGCAGCGGGGTCGCGACTGAGCGCGACCGTGCAGCCTCCCCACAAAGGGAGGCTGCACGCAATGCCTGCTAGAAGTTCATCTGCAATCCGAAGTAGTAGTAGCGACCGATGATGTCGTACGTTCCGGGCTGAGTCTGACCAATCGTCCCGCCCACGATCGGCGGCTCCTCATCGAGCAGATTGTTGACGCCGCCCCGGAACAGGAACATGTCGTTCAGGCGATACGACAGTGTCGCGTCATACAGATCGTAGGAAGGCACGCCGGGCGCCGGGCTCGCCGGCCGCGTTACCGACGTGATGTCGTCCATGGTCGGGAGATGGCGCCAGCGGATGCCGCCTTCGAAATTCGGCAGCCGATACGTGAGCGACAGCAACGTCTTCCAGTCTGGAATCGGAATGCCGCCGTTCTGTGTACCGTCGATGGTTCCCGCAAACTGCTGCCACGCCGATCCTGCGAGCAGCTGGACTTCATACGACTCCGTGTAGTTCGCCAGCAGGCTCACATCGAGGCTGCCCGGCCCCGCGGGGATCTTCCAGTCGAGCTGGGCATCTATGCCGCTGGTACGCAGCCCACCGAGATTGAAGTACGGCGTCGCGACAGTATCGACACCGCCAGTCGTGCCGTTGCGATTGATCATCTGGCAGTAGGCATTGCCGGCGTCGTACGTCGGATTGCTGCCATCGAGGTTGTAGCACTTGCTGAGTGCCGTGCCTCCGGCGATCGGCCCGATGACGTCGGTGATGTCGATGTCGTAGTAGTCGACGGAGAACTGCATGTCACGGACCAGCGCCGCATCGAACTCTGGCCGGAACACCACACCGAGAGTCACGGTGTCGGCCTCTTCGGGCGTCAGCTCGATGTTGCCGCTGTTGATTACGCCAATCGCGACCGTCGTGTACTGATACGTGTCCGCGATCGGTGTCGGAATGCCCGTCGCGATACACAGTGCGCGCACAGAGGCTGCGTTCGCACCGCTTCGCGCCGATGACCGGACGTCGCATGGATCACCCTGTCCCGGCGGCGAACCGATCTGCGCCTGCGCGCCGAGCTGGTTGTACAGCTCGCCGATGTTCGGGGCACGGATTGCGTGCTCGAAACCGCCGCGAATGGTGAAGCCTCGGAACGGCTCCCAGATGCCGTCAGCCTTGTAAGTCTCCACGCGGCCGGAGACATCGTAGTCGGACGTTCTGAAGCCCAGACTCAGATCGAGCTTGTGAGCAAACGGCTTGTCCGCAAGAAGCGGAACCAGAAACTCGATCGCCGCTTCCTTCACGTCGCTCGAACCTTCGGCGGGATACGTCTGCAGCGTTCCGATGATGTCGAGGTTCTCGCGGGACGGATCCGGATCGAACTCGAACTGGTTGTCGCGCGTGCTGAGGGTAAGGGCGAATTTCACGTCGCCGGCGGGCATCGAGAACAGCGAACCGTTGAGGTTCGCCTCGAAGATCGTCTGCGTGAGCTGCGTGTAGTCGTGAGTCTCGGCCTCCAGGTACGAGCGACATTCCGCGGACACGCTCGTTGATTCAGCGAGACTGAATGGGTTGAACCCACCAGCGCAGATCGATGTGCCACCGTCCGCCGCATACAGGAGATTGCGCATGCGCGAGTTCAGGATCGCCTTGTCCTGAGTTTCGACGAGGTCCGTGGAGTCGTACGACCCATAGACATCCCATCGCCAGTCCTTGAATGGCAGGTTGCCGCGCAGGCCGAGGATGTACTGGCCGACCGTGAAGTCCGACGGGAACTTGCGATCCTCCAGGCCCATGAAGCGCTGGTTGATGGTGAAGTCCGCGTTGGGATTCGGTCGCGACGCAAGGATCGTGCGCAGGTCGGCCGGAATGAAGGGATTGGTCACCGGCACAGTGGGAACGACGTAGAGTGTCGGCGTCCAACCCACCTGCCCCGTCGCCGTCGTTTTGTTGTAGAGGAACTGGCCGTAAGCCGTCAGATCCTGCGTCAGGTCGTAGTCGAACTTGCCGAAGAACGATTTGCGCTCCATCGGATTGACGATGTACTCCTGATAGGTCACCGGCTGGCGGACGGTACCGCCCGTCGTGCTGAAGTACTCGGTCGTCGGACCGCGATAGTTCACGGCACCGATCTGGCCGAACAGTGTCCGGTCGTCGTTGATGCCAAGGCTGCGCGAGTTGAGCACTGCGCCTGGAGCGACGCCGTAGGTCGAGAACACGCCATTGACAGCGGCTTGCGTCGGAAGATTGGTCGGCGACGGAATGAACGTGCCCTGCGCGATGAACGACGACAGCACGCCGAGCTGATAGAAGTCGCGCTCCTTGCCGAACAGCTCTTCGCGATCCGTATAGCCGGCGGAGAGCAGGACACTGCCACGCCCTCCATCGATCGCGAAGCCCGCGGTGATTCCGACATCCGTGGTGTTCGCATCGCCGCGGTCGCTGATGCCGGAGCGGATATCGAGCTGAACTCCATCGACGTCGTTCTTGCTCTTGAAGTTCACCACGCCGGACATGGCGTCTGAACCGTAAACAGCGGATGCACCGCCGGTGATCGTCTCGACACCCTGCAGGATGAATTGCGGGATCAGGTTCACATCGACCACGGCGTTCGCGTTCGACAGCGGCAGACGGCGACCGTCGAGAAGAACCAGGTTGCGCGTCTCTCCGAGGCCTCTGAGGTTCAACGATGCACGGCCCGCGAGCGCAACGGCGCCGATGGTGCTCTGCGTCTGGCCCTGCACGAACTGCGGCAACTGATTGAGCGCGCTCTCGATGTTGACGGTACCCGTCTGCGTGATGGCGTCCTCGCCGAAAGTCACGATCGGACTCGTCGAGGAGAAGTCGGCGCGGGAAATGCGTGATCCGGTAACGACGATCTCCTCGAGCTTCGAATCGGATGGCGTGGATTGCGGCTGCGCCTCCTGACCCACCGCCGCACTGCTCGCGAGCATCGCGAGCAGCGATGCCCGGGTGACCGCTGATGTTCTGTTACGCATTCACTTGCCCCCTGTGGTGTCGATTCTGTTGTTCTGCCCACACGCCCATGCGTGCCGGCACGGACCTGATTGCGGGCGAATGTACGAACCAGTACGTGGGCGTGTCAAGCCTGCCGGCCGCGACGATCGGGGCGGCATGACGAGCAACCGCGGGTGTTAGCGTTTTCATGCGCCGCGATCCAAGGGGTATGGCAGCGCTCGCGACAGGGGTCGCGCCGCGGCAAAACTCCCCGGGGAAACCGGTTAGACTGCGCAGCAGCGCCCCCCAGAGAGTCACCATGGTCTCCATCAAAGACGTTGCAAAACTCGCCGGTGTTTCGATTGCAACCGTCTCGCGGACAATCAACAACAAGGATCGTGTCAACAAGGAAACCCGTGAGCGCGTCCGTCAGGCGATCGAGAAGACCGGCTTTTCGCCGAATACGCTCGCGCAGAATTTCCGGCGCGGCCGCACGAACTTCGTAATGGTCGTGCTGCCGTCGATCGGCGATCCGTTCTTCGCGGGAGTGGTCAAGGGCATTCAGTCGATCGCGCAGCAGAAGGGCTACAACGTGCTCTTCTGCGAGTCCAAGATGAACTCCGACGAGTTCACGAGCCTGCTGGTCTCGCGCCAGGCCGATGGCCTGATCCTGCTGGCGACGGTCCCGCCTTCAGGCATCGAAGTGCTGAATCGGGAACGTCACCGCACGCTGCCGATCGTCGTCGCCTGCGAGGCCATTCAACCCGAAGTGCGGCACCTGCCGAGTGTGCACATCGACAACGTTGCGGCCGCCAAGGAAGCGACGAGATTTCTCATTTCGCATGGACACGAGCGGATCGCGTTCATCTCGGGCACGAACACATCGCTCCTGACGAAGGACCGCGAAGCGGGTTATCGCGCCGCAATGAAGGCAGCCAAGCTGCCGGTGCAGGACAGTTGGGTGCTCGAAGGCAAGCTCACCATCGAAGGAGCCGTCAAAGCCACCCGCAGCCTGCTTCACCTCAGCATGCGACCGACCGCAATCCTCTGCGCCAACGACGACATGGCCATCGGCGCTTTGCATGAAATCCGGTCGACGGGCTTGACGGTGCCGGACGACATCTCCGTCATCGGCTTCGACGACATTCGCTATTCGCAGGCCGTCTTTCCTCCGCTGACCACCGTCAGGCAGCCGGCGGAGGAGATCGGCGAGAAGGCGATGTACCGCATCAGTCACGCTATCGAGGAAGGCATCACCCTGACCTCGGAGCCTGAACTGGTGCCGCACGAACTGGTCATCCGGCGGACCGTCGCCCGCCGCAACTGAAGACCCGCGTTATCGCAGCAGGTATTGATTCAGGAGATTCTCGTAACGCTCCTGCTTGCCGCTGACCGGTGCTGGCTCGCCGTGGGCCGCTGCGAAGTCCCGCAGCTTCTCCAGTCCGAACTCCCCACGCGCGAATGCTGCGCCCGGACCTGCATCGAAGCTCGAGTAGCGGGCATCCCGATCGGCCGCAAGCCGTGACTTCGTGAGGAGCGCATGGGCGACTTCGAGCCCTCGTGCGAACGCATCCATTCCGCCGATGTGGCCAATGAAGAGATCCTCCATGTCCACGGATTCGCGACGCGCCTTCGCATCGAAGTTGAGGCCGCCCGGCGCAAGCCCACCCTGCTCCAGCACGACGAGCATCGCAGTGGTCGTGTCGTAGAGGTCGACAGGAAACTGGTCCGTGTCCCACCCGTTCTGCATGTCCCCCCGGTTCGCATCGATGCTGCCGAGCAGACCGGCGTTCGCACTGATCTGCAGCTCGTGGGCGAACGTGTGACCGGCCAGCGTCGCGTGATTCGCCTCGATGTTGAGACTGAAATCACCATCGAGCTCGTACTGACGAAGGAATCCGACGACGCTGGCTGCATCGAAGTCGTACTGATGCTTCATGGGCTCCATCGGCTTCGGCTCGATCAGGAATCGCCCTTTGAACCCAATGCTCCGGCCATAATCGCGCGCGGCACGCAGGAACGCAGCCATATGATCGAGTTCCCGCGCGGTATCTGTATTCAGCAGGGTCGAATAGCCTTCACGACCGCCCCAGAAAACATAGTTCTCGCCTCCCAGCGCAACGGTCGCATCGAGCGCCGCCTTCACTTGCGCTCCGGCATGCGCGAGCACATGGAAGTCCGGATTCGTCGCCGCACCGCACATGTAGCGCGGATGAGAGAACAGGTTCGCCGTACCCCATAGCAAGCGAACGCCGGTCTGCTTCTGCAGGCGCGCCGCACGTTCGACCATCCGGGACAGATTGCGCTCCGACTCCGCCACTGTGTCCGCGGCCGGCGCCATGTCGCGATCGTGGAAGCAGTAGTACGGAACGCCGAGTTTCGTGAACATTTCGAACGCTGCATCCATCCGCAGGGCGGCGGCATCCATAGGACTGGCTGCTTTGTCCCAAGGGAACAGTCTCGTGCCCACGCCGAACGGATCAGCACCGGCTCCCAGAAAGGTGTGCCAGTAGCACACCGCAAAACGAAGATGCTCGCGCATCGTTCGATCACCGACGCGCTTGTCCGCATCGTAGTGTTTGAACGCCAGTGGATTGTCGGAACCGATTCCCTCGAAGGGGATGCGGCCGATTCCAGGGAAGAACTCGATATCGCCGCAATAGTAGTCAGCACTCATGCGCCACGCTCCAGTTGAATGTAGTAAGGGCGCAGCCGGTCCAGATGATTCTGGTAGCTGCCGTAGATGCCGGTGTATCGACGGACGTTCTCGGGATCGGGCTCGCAGCACTGAGCCGGGTCGATCGCGACGTGCTCGTCGATCAGATCCGCGAGCGACTGGTTGCCGCCGCGCGATTGCTGATACGCATGCGCCGCCTGCAGCGCGGCGCCGAGAGCCGCGCTTTCCTGGTAGCGCAGACCGACGACGGGAATCCCGAACACGTCGGCCACCATCTGGCGCCACACCCTGCTCGCCGCGCCTCCGCCTGTGACACATACAGTGTCGAACTTCAGATCGAGCTCGCTGAAGACATCTCGCCCGTGGCGCAATGCGAAGGTCGCGCCTTCCATCGCGGACCGAAGCAGATTCGCGGGCGTGGCGTTGCGCATATCGAGACCGAGCACCGCGGCCTTCGCTTTCGGCAGATTCGGTGTGCGCTCGCCGTTGTAAAAAGGCAGCGTGACGATGCCTTCGGCGCCGACCGAGGTTCTCTCGAGCAGCCGGTCGGTATCGGGCAGCGCGATATTCGCGATACGGCGGATCTGTTCGGTCGCAACCGTGCAGTTCATCGTGCAGATCAGTGGCAGCCATCCATCCGTGGACGAGCAGAAGGCCGCGACTCTGCCCTGCGCATCGACGACAGGTCGTGATGCATACGCGAAGAGGGTGCCGGAAGTGCCGAGACTGACCGTGAGCCTCCCCTCCTTCACGTTGCGCGTGCCGATGGCAGCCATCATGTTGTCTCCGCCGCCGACGGAAACGACCGCGCTACGGGGAAGATCGAGCCGATCAGCGACAGCCCCCGAGATCGGTACGACAGACCCGCTGCCGAGGAGTGGCGGCAGGCACGCAGACAGATCGCGCCGCGAATCGATCGCCGCCAGCATCTGTGGATTCCAGCGACGCTGGCGCACATCGAACCAGCCTGTGCCCGAAGCGTCGCCGCACTCCATGAACCGCTCGCCGGTCAGATGGAAGTTGATGTAGTCGTGAGGCAGCAGAATCGTTGTCAGGCGTGCATACGCCGCTGCGTCCGCACGCGCCATCCAGCGAACTTTCGATGCGGTATAGCCAGGCAGGACTGGATTGCCGGTGAGTTCGATGCAGCGGCGCTCGCCGCCTGCGGCTGCGGTGATCTCTTCACACTCGACGATCGTCGAGGTGTCGCACCACAACTTGACCGGCCCCAGAACGTCGCCGTCGCGGCCGACCGGCACGAATCCATGCTGCTGGCCCGAGACACCGATCGCGCGGACCCGTCGTCGGACGTCGGAGGAGAGGGCGGCAACGCACGATCGCAACGCGTCAACCCACCACGAAGCAAGTTGTTCACGACTGCCGTCGTCGCGGCTGATCAGCTCCAGCGCCGAAGAGGACTGTTCCACCATCGATCGCCGCTCGAGGTCGTAGGCTGCTACCTTGAGCCCCTGTGTTCCGAGGTCGATACCCAGCACGATGCTCATGTGCGTTCTTCTTGCCGTGATGCGCCTGGATTAATGTAAACGATTTTACATCAACGCCCAAGAGTCGGGTACCCGCCGCCGGGAGCCCCGCAGCGAGAACAGACCGCCTTTTCAAAAAACTCGGGGAAAAATGCCCTCCATTGTCCGGCCGAGCATCCTCATCGGGGTCGCGTTGACTTTGGAAACGTTTACACAAATACTGCGACAAACCTCCCTTGGCGGGTATCCGTGATTCGCAATCCCATCCTCCCCGGCTTCAACCCCGATCCGTCGATCTGTCGCGTGGGCGATGACTACTACATCGCGACATCGACCTTCGAGTGGTATCCGGGCGTGCAGATTCATCACTCGAGAAATCTCGTCGACTGGGAGTTGATTGCCCGACCGCTGAATCGCGCGGAACTGCTCGATATGCGCGGCGCACCGGACTCCGGTGGCGTATGGGCGCCTTGCCTCACCTGGCATGACGGCCTGTTCCATCTGGTCTATACCGACGTCAAGCGCCTGGACGGCAACTTCAAGGACACGCCGAACTACTTGACCACGGCAACACATATCGATGGCCCGTGGTCCGCACCCGTGTACCTGAACAGCAGTGGATTCGATCCTTCGCTGTTCCACGATGTCGATGGACGCAAGTGGCTCGTGAACATGATCTGGGACCATCGCCCGGACCGCAGCCCGTTCGGCGGCATCGTGCTGCAGGAATACTCTCCGACAGAGCGTCGCCTCGTCGGCCCGACCCGCACGATCTTCACCGGCAGCGATCTCGGTCTGGCCGAAGGCCCTCATCTCTATCGCTTCGGCGAGTACTACTACCTGCTGACCGCGGAGGGCGGCACGGGCTACAACCACGCCGTCACGCTCGCCCGATCGAAATCGCTGTACGGGCCCTATGAACTTCATCCCGATCAGCACATCGTGACTGCGCGCCACAGCCCCGATGCTGAGCTGCAACGCGTGGGCCACGGCGATATCGTTCAGACGCCAGATGGTTCTTTCTACATGACGCACCTGTGCAGTCGACCGCTTCGCTCGACTCGACGCAGCACGCTTGGTCGCGAGACTGCATTGCGCCGACTCACGCTCGACGAGGATGGCTGGTTTCGACTGCATCCGTCAGAACACGTCCCACAACCCGAATCCCCGCGCCGGCGCTACGAGCGTGACTACGCGTTCGCCCCTGCAACGCTGCCGGCTGACTTTCAGTGGCTGAGGAGCCCGGACCCGCAGTCGCTGTTCTCGCTCGATGCAGCACCGGGACGCCTGCGCCTGTATGGGCGCGAGTCCGTGGGCAGCCTCTTCAATCAGTCGCTGGTCGCGCGTCGCCAGACGCACCACTGCTTCGAGGCCGAGACGGAAGTTCGCTTCGAACCGAGCAACTTCCAGCAGGCCGCGGGGCTCATCTGCTACTACAACTCGCACAAGTTCCACTACGTCTATGTGAGCTGGGATGAGCGCATCGGCAAGCACATCGGGATCATGAGCTGCGAAGCCGATCCCTCACTCGCGTGCACCCTTCCGATCGCGGATGCATTGATTCCGGTTCAGCCGGGAGCTCCGCTGCGGTTGCGCGCCCGCGTACGCGAGCACGAACTGCTGTTCTCGTGGGCGCTCGGTGAGGGTCCGTGGCACACGATCCCCGTGATCCTCGATCACAGCCTGCTGTCCGACGAAACCGGCAAGGGCGACAGCGCAAGCTTCACAGGCACATTCGTCGGCATGTGCTGCCAGGATTTGACCGGTCAGAGGATGCCGGCGGATTTCAGCTCCTTCGCTTATCGCGAACGCGATGCGCGTGATGCGCTGGATAGTGCGCGGCAAGTTGCTGCTGCAGAGGCGATCTAAGACCCTTCGTCATTCCCGCGAAGGCGGGAATCCATCTGTTATCGCCATCTGCCAAGATGGATCCTCGCTTTCGCGGGGATGACGAATCAGCCACCGCCACCCGTCGCCACAACCGTCGTCATCGGCGAGATGTACTGCCCGCCGCTGCCCGCCGTGTGCTGGATCTTGATCTGGATCTGATAGCTGCTGCCAACGCTGATCGCCTGCTCGGTGATAGTCCGCTGCCAGCGCGTGCCGACCTTCGTTCCGGCGACGCAATGCTCGCCGAGACACAGATAGTTCCAGCCACCGCTCCAGCCCGCATCTTCGAAGAAGAGCGTCGCGATGCCTGAGTTCACCACGATTCCCTGCGCGCCACCTCCGCCTCCGCCAGTGCCGTTCGTCGTTCCGCTCACGGCAGCGCTCTGGGCGGAACAATTGCCCGCGCCATCGCAGGCGCGAACCGTGTAGGAGTACGTCGTGCTGGCAGCGAGCCCTGTGTTCGTGAAAGAAAGTGTCGCTGGCGATCCCACCAGCATACCTGCCCGATAGACGTCGTATCGAGTCACCGCGACATTGTCGGTCGATGCATTCCAGGTCAGCGCGATGCTGTTGCTCGTCGTCGAAGTGACTCGCAGGTTGCCGGGCACAGTAGGCGCAGTCGTGTCAGGCCCACCACCGCCGCCCGCCGAGGAAGCGACCACTGATGTCAGCGGCGAAATGTACTGGCCGCCGCTGCTCGAGGTGTTCTGGATCTTGATCTGAATCTGGTAGGTCGCGCCCACAGCGATGGTTTGCTCGGTAATCGTTCGCTGCCAGCGATTGCCGACCTTCGTACCGGACACGCAGTGATCGGCGAGGCAGAGATAGTTCCAGCCACCGGTCCATCCCGCATCGTTGAAATAGAGCGTCGCAACGCCGCCGGCGACCTCGATCCCTTGCGAGCTGCCTCCTCCCCCGGCGCTCGTCGTCGCACTCAGCACGGGGCTCTGCGCCGAGCAATTGCCGGCTGCATCGCACGCACGAACGGTGAAGCTGTACGTCGTCGATGGAGCAAGCCCTGTCGCCGAATAGCTCAGGGAGGTCGACGATGCCAGGAACACGCTGTTGCGATAGACGTCATAGCGCACAACGCCGATGTTGTCGCTCGCAGCATTCCAGGCCAGCGCGATCTGGTTGGCAGTCGTGCTCGTAGTCCGAAGATTGCCGGGCACTGTCGGCGCTTGCGTGTCGCCGCCGCCGCCAGACCCGTAGCCAAGAGCAGCGAACAACGAAGGAGTACCCGCAAGCCAGCCGTTCGCGTTGATCTGTGCCAGCCAGTTCGTCCTGATCAATGCCTGCGCCTGGACGCGCGAATCGCCCCAGTAGCCCTCGACCGGTCCGATGCCGTCGACGGGATTCCACTTCCACTGGCTGTCCCAATCCGCGTTGATGTACGCGAGACCACGAATCACGTCTGCATTGGTGTCGATGATGCCGAACAGCGTCGAGAACCACTCATTCCAGATCTGCTGCGCCGAACGACTCTGCTTGTTCGATCCGAAGGCAGCGTCAGTGCTGTAGGTCAAAGCGCCGATGTCATATCGCTGTGGCGTTGCCTCCGCGATCAGCAAGGGCTTCGCGCGTGCACGCGCCAACGAGATCATGTCGTTGATCTCCGTCCAGCTGCAGTCCTGCGGCGTGAAGTACGACATGCCCATCCAGTCGACGTACTGGTCGCCCGGATACCAATCGAGTGTTTGCTGCACGCTGATGCCGTCCGGGCAGTAGGTCGCGGTCTGCCAGACCATTGCGATGTTGTTCTGCGCGTTCAGTGCGCGAATCCGATTCCAGACCTTGATCCAGCCGGTCTTGAAGGCGGCGGGCGGATGGCCGTTCCATGTGCCTTCGACCTCGTATCCCCAGCGCAGCAGTACGGGTCTGTTCCAGTTCTTGATCGTGTTGATGAGAACGTCGAGATTCGCGTCGTACGCGCCATTGGCGAAGGCACTGGCCTGTCCGTTGAGCGAAATGCCGAGCACGAGAACGCTGTTTGGATATGTACTCGCGAGTGTCGCGGCGTTGTTGATTCCCGCGCCCCATTCCCCGTTGGTCGTCAGCCCGCCGAGTGTGTCGATACCCGTGTAGCCGGTCACACCGGCCGGAACGACCCCTACGCTGCTGACGTAGTCGGCGATGCTCCCGGTGTCCTGGCCGATGACAAGCAGACGCTGGCCGGCAGGCGGTGCAAAGGTCGCTGCATTCGCAACTCCTGCCGCAAAGCCAAGACCCGCGATGGAAAGCAGCAGCAGTTGCCGTACGCGAACGAGGATGCGCATGTCTCTCTCCCTGATGAGCCCGATCAGATGGGTGAGCTCGAAGGGCGGCAGGAGCCTGGTGACTCCTGCTGCCGAAGCCTCAGAGCGACTCGACGAACTTGACGAGAGCAGCGCGATCCGTCGCGCTCAACGCGTTGTATTGCGTCCTCGATGTCGCCGCCGCTCCATCATGTTCCTGAATCGCACCATCGACTGACGTCGCCGATCCATCGTGCATGAAGCGCAGCACACGGGCGTTTCTCTGCAGCAGGTCGATGTTGTGTCCCAGTCCCCACAGCGGAGCCGTCCTGAAGCTGCCGCCATTCACGTTCCACACCTTCATGTCCGTGTACGGGCGGATCTCCAGATTCCGCAGGTGCGTGGCCGCGGTGCTGCTCGTGTACTGCACTGGCGTATGGCAGCCGGCGCAGCCGACCTGACTGAAGAGCACATCGCCCTGCACGACCGCCGGATCGTCATACGAACCCGGATTTCGATTCGGGACAGTGAGCAGCTCGATATACGACGTCATCAGATCGATCGCACGCGTCGGCACAGCCGAGACCTGCACGTGATGATCATCGACCAGAGCATTCTCGACCTGCTGCCGGATCGTCGTCGCGGAACCATCCCACGTGAAGCCAGCCTGTCGCCCGATCATCACATCGAGGAGCTTCAGGCCGTAGATGGGCGGAGGCAGGCGCGGGCCCTTGGACGTCTGGATGATCTCCGAGCCGCGTCCGTCGCGGAAATGACAGCCGCCGCAGGTGCGATCGCCGATGCGAACGTCTGGATCGTCGAAGAGCGTCGAGCCACGCTTGTTCGGATCGATGCCGTGGAAGATGTGATGGCCGACCAGGAAGTCGTCGATCTGATCTTCCGTATGCACCGTGACCATTGGCTGCGTGAAGACAGCGTTCTTCTCGAGCGCACTGTAGGCACCCGTGTCGGATACGAACATGGTGGTGCCTGCTTTACCGGCCGACTTCAGGCGCGGGTCGCCATAGCTGCTCCAGCCATAGCCCACGATGTAGTACATGAAGTCGTTGTAGGTCTGCGAACTCTCGCGGCCCGCGATCGCGGTGATCTCGAACTGGATCACCTGGCCATAGCTGTAGATGCCGCCGAAGCCAGGGTTCTGCTCGACCGCGAAGAAGTTCTGGCCGTTGACCGCGCCGGCATTGTTCCGCAGCGACTCCACTCGCAGCACGCTTCCCGAGATGGCGTAGTTCAACGCCACATTGCCCGGCGAGTCGTTGACCCACAGCGTGTATCGGTCGAGGTCGCGAATGCGGATCGCGTTGCTCTGGTTGTCGATCACCGCCGCCGTGATGCCGTCATGCGAGATGGGATGACGCGGACGCATCCAGTTGGCGGAACCGTCGACGAATGGCGTGTACGCCGCCGGATTGATTCGCGCGCCTGCCGTCGTGAACAGCGCGGTGTAGATCCAGCGCGTTGCCATATTGTTGTTGAGCGGCTGCGGGTGCAGGTAGCGGAAGAAGTACGTGTACGTTCCCGTGCACGGAATCGTCGCGGTCGAGTTCACGACCGAGACTTTCAGGAACGTCGCATTGTTGTTCATCGAGCAATGCATCTCGAGGCCGGAATCGCCCGGCGCGCGCACAGCACCCGCCACATTGGCGACGTTCTGCGGTCCCCAACGCCAGGCCAGCGTGCTGCCGTTGATGTCGAACGCAAATCCGTGAGAGGTTGGCGCAACGCCGTTGATCGGCGTCGCCAGCGCACTAGGCGGATTGGCACGCGGTGGCGGTCCGACGTTGTGATCCGAGTAAGAGTTGGACGTCGTATTCACATTGATGGGCACAACCGGCGTCGTGACGCTGAGCGGTCCGGACTGGGCTGAGCAGTTGTTCGAGTCGTCGCATGCACGTACGCGGAAGCTGTACGTCACGCCCGAGCTGAGCCCGGTGATCGTTGATGCGGGCCCCGCCGGCGAAGTTGCCAGCGTCCCATTGCGATAGACGTCGTACTTCGCAACCACACCACCGGCATCGGTCGATGGCGTCCATGCGAGCGCAACCGATGTCGGATTGACGGCAGTCGTTTGCAGGCCGGTCGGCACTGAAGGTGCCGTGGTATCCGGAACGAAGACCGGCGTCGTGACACTCACCTGCGAGCTCTGCGCCGAGCAATTGCCTGCGGCGTCGCAGGCACGAACGCGATACGTGTAGACGCTCTGTTCCGTCAGGCCCGTGTTCACGAAGGACGTGCCGGTCGGGGAGCCAACTGGCGTGCTGCCGCCGTTGCGGTACACGTCGTACTTCGCGACGCTCTTGTCATCCGTCGAGGCAGTCCACGTGAGCTGCACTGCGTGGCCATTCTGTGCCGTCGCCTGCAGACCTGTCGGCACAGTCGGAGCAGTCGTATCCGGCGATGCGCAGGAGCTTGCGATCGAAGCTCCGCCGGCAACATACGTGATCGGTTGTGCGCCCGTCAGGCACTGGCCGACCGTGTTGTCCTGAACCTTGAACTCGATCGAGTAGCTCGATCCTGCCGTGACCGAAACCGAACGCTCGAAGCGTCCGTTCACCCGTGTACCCGGCGAGCATGCGCCATTGAGGCAGAGGTAGTTGAACGAAGCAGTCCAGCCTTCATCCACGTGGTACAGCTTGCCGGTGCCATCGATGCCGAACTGGCCAGCACCTCCGCCACCGCCGCCGGGCGGCGTCGAAGCGCTCGTCGTTCCGCTCACAGCACTCGACTGCGCAGAACAGACGTTGCTCGCATTGCACGCGCGAACGGCGTAGCTGTACGTGGTGCTTGCGGCGAGGCCGGTGTTCACCAGCGATGTTCCCGTCGGAGAGCCCACCAGCGAACCGCCGCGATAGACATCGTAATGATCGGTGCCGCTCGAAGCGTTCCAGGTCACAGTCAGACTCGAGGACGTTGGAGACCCGACCGCAAGGCCGGTCGGCACGGCGGGTGCGCCCCCGCCGCCACCGCCGCTCCCCGTGGCAGTGACCGAATAGACGGGCGAAATGTACTGACCCGTCGGCGTGTGCTGGATCTTGAGCTGGATCGAGTACGTACTGCCGACATTGATGGTCTGTTCGGTGATGGTCCGCTGCCAGCGCGTGCCGACCTTGCTGCCAGCGATGCAGGATTCGCCGAGACACAGGTAATTCCAGCTGCCTGTCCAGCCGCCATCGTCGAACCACAAAGTGGCCGTGCTGCCGACCTTCTCGATTCCCTGGGCAGCCTGAACGGCAAACGGTGCGCAAGCGAACAGGGCCAGGAGCGAGAGGAGCAGGGATTTCGCGCGGGGCGAAGATTCACGGTGAAGATCGTCAGTCAGCTTCATTGCTTGATCCCCCGAAAGGCGTGCCGTGGTTATTGGGTCGGCATCGCGTGATTGGTAAACGTTTACACGCGAATGTGTAAACGTTTCCGCTTTCCATGTCAACGGTGAGCCCGTTGACACCTCAAACGGCGGTTTCGATGAGGAGCTCGGGAAGCTCTCGGGTTCGCAATGCAGCCTGGCGTACGGGACTGCGAGCAGCGGAGTCGCGCCAGACGATCTCGAAGGGCATCACAGTGGGGCCTGTCGCTACTGTCTTTCCGCGCACCGTAGCCGCTATTCGCTCCAGCGCATGCAAGGTCATCGCACCGACCGGCAAGCGCACAGTGGTCAGTTCCGGAGAGGTTCGCAGCGCAAGGTGCGTATCACCGAAGCCGACAACGGAGAGCTGTTGCGGGACATCCAGTCCGATGCGCTCGGCAGCGGAAACTGCCGCCGCCGCGACGAGATCGTCGCCAGCAACGAGCGCGGTGATCCCCGGCTTGTTCGCCAGCAACTGTTCGCATGCGCGCAGGTGCGCGACGAATGAGCGCCCATTCGATACGCTGAAATCTGCCGTGACGCGCGGTGCCTGCTCAGCGATCGCGATCTGGAATCCTTTGCGCCTCGGACAGGAACCGCTCGATTCACTGCCGACGAATGCCAACGATCGATGGCCCAGAGCCAGCAGTTTTCGAGTCATTTCGCAGAACGCGGCGGACTCATCGATCCCTACTGAATTGCCGTCTCGCGAAGCATCGGCGACGAGGATGTGCGGGATGTCGATCTGTCCGAGCAGTGAGCGCGCTGCGTTGCAGGTCGAGGCAAGAACGATCGCGGCGTCCAATCGTTTGTAGACGGGATTGAATCTGATCGGCGCTTTGCCCGACGGCAGGGGAAGAATACGCACTGCCAGTCTTTCGGTCGCGCCCTGCGCAGCGATCAGCACCGGTGCCAGCTCGGCCGCTACCTCCGGCCCGTAGATCAACCCGATCGTGAGCTCGCCACCCGCGGTCAGTTGTCTTGCCGGCATGCTTGGCGAATAGCGCAACGCGCGGATGTGCTGGAGAACGTGCTCCCGCGTCGTCTCAGAAACGTCGGCGCCTCCACGAACTACCCGTGAGACCGTCATCTTCGAGACGCCGGCCCTTCGGGCCACGTCATCCAGATTCGCCGTAGCAACCCCCCGGCGCTTACGTCGCCCCATCACCCCTCCTCGCCCCCCTCAGGCTGGGATTTCCGGTACGGCCCCCTTGCCGACCGACGCCATTATCGCCAGAATGTAAACGATTACGCAAACCGGCGATCGTGAACGCGTCGGGCGGCCCCGTTCGGGGGCACACAGGGGGGCTGTTGAAGTATCGACATACGGCAGCGTGGGTCTGTGCATTGGCGCTGGGATCGTCGTCCATCGGCATCGCCGCGCCTTCGACGCGGCCCGACGCGCGTTTCCTGCCCCCCGATGGCCAGACGCTCCTCATCATCGGTCAGGAACTGCAGTCCGTTGCCGACTACGTCACTGATTGCCAGTCCTGCGCGACTCCAGGCGGCGTCACGACGTATCTGGGCTTCTACGATCTGCTGAGCGCGAAGGACGGCTTCGGCGGATTGGGCGAAGATGCCGCCGGCAATCCCGCGGCGGATGCGGATTGGGGAGCCGGCAAAACAAGCGCCGCGAAGATGCTCACGCAGCATCCGGATTCCGCTCTCGTCATCGGGTTGGACATGTCGAACGGACGACGCTCCGGTGGACTCGCCGAGATCGCACGCGGCGTGCATGACGACAAGATTGCGCGACTCGCCGCTTTCTTCGTGGCGGCGAAGCGACCCGTATACCTGCGAATCGGCTACGAATTCGACGGCACGTGGAATCTCGGCTACGACGACCGCAAGACCTACATCACTGCCTTTCGCCGCATCGTCGACGGACTCAGAACGCGCGGCGCGAACAATGTCGCCTTCGTCTGGCAGGCCTCGGCTTCACCACTCGATGACATCATCGAACAGGGCCGGCGCGAAGACATCCGCGATTGGTTTCCAGGTGCGTCGTATGTCGATTGGGTCGCGCTGTCATGGTTCCTCAAGCCGCACGCGAAAGGTCGCGCGAATTCGCTGAAGACGCCGGGCCAGCTGCAACTGGCACGCGAGGTGATCGATTTCGCTCGAGCAGAGCGTAAGCCGGTGATGATCGCCGAGTCGACACCGCAGGGGTATGACCTCGGCAAACTCACTCACGCAAACATCTCACCGCTCTGGGATGGACCCGCGGGCGGCAACGTCGTGCAACTCAGCGCCGAGCAGATCTGGCACGAATGGTATGAACCCGTGC
Organism: Povalibacter uvarum; assembly: GCF_014202975.1. Taxonomy (GTDB): domain Bacteria; phylum Pseudomonadota; class Gammaproteobacteria; order Steroidobacterales; family Steroidobacteraceae; genus Steroidobacter; species Steroidobacter uvarum. The sequence continues at coordinate 70,347 of NZ_JACHHZ010000003.1, read as the reverse complement.
TCTCGTTCATCGATGCCAACCGCGACGTCATCGCGGCATTCGCGTACATCAATGCGAACTGGGACGTTCAGCCGATGTGGGCAAAACCGTACTCGAGCGGCTACTGGGGCGACACCCGCATTCAGGCGAACCCGTCGATCGAGAAGGCGTGGGTAACCGAGACCCGAAAGCCTGCGTGGTTGCACGGTGGGCCCCGGTTGTACGAGATTCTGACTTCATCCCGAGATCCCCGATGAGCCACGCCATCGACACCAGCGCCCGTGATGCTTCTCGCCGCACGATCACCCTGGCGACCATCGTTGCGCTCGGTGGCTTTCTGTTCGGACTCGACGCCTCGGTGATCTCCGGCGTCATCGGCTTCATCACGCCGGAGTTCGGCCTGAACGAGTGGCAGATCGGCCTGGTCGTCGGCGCTCCGACGCTCGCGGGCATTGCTTCCTCCATCGGCAGCGGACTGCTGAGCGATTACATCGGCCGCAAGAGAGTGCTGATCGCGCTGGCGGCGCTCTACACGGTTTCGTCGATCGCCGCGGCGATTGCGCCCAACTACGAAACACTCGTTGCTGCGCGCTTCGTCGGAGGCTTTGCGTTCGCGTCCCTTGGGATCGCACCGATGTACATCGCCGAGATCGCGCCGGCCGAGAAACGCGGGCTGCTGGTGTCGTTCAACCAGTTCAACATCATGATCGGCTTTTCAGCCGCCTATTTCGCAAACTACTTCCTGCTGCATGCGAGCCAGGACGGCGCGGCGTGGGTACAGGCGCTGGGAATCGATCGTCACACCTGGCGCTGGATGCTCGGAGTGGGCGCCCTGCCCGCCGCAGTGTGGTGGGTACTGCTGTTCGGCATTCCGGAGAGCCCGCGCTGGCTCGTCGTGAAGGGCCGCTTGAACGAAGCACGCGCAGTGCTCGAACGCATCCGGCCGCCGGCACGTGTCGAAGCGGCACTCGCGGAGATCACCGAGAGCGCCGCCGAACCGGTCGGCTCGCTGCGATCGCGATTCAATGAGCTCTTCAAGCCTGCACTGAAGTTGCCGCTGGCGATCGGCCTCATCATCGGAATTGCCCAGCAAGTCACGGGCATCAACGCCGTCTACTTCTACGCACCGAGCATCTTTGAACAGACGGGCGTGGGCACCAACGCTGCGTTCGCCCAGGCGATTCTCATCGGGATCATCAACATCATCTTCACCGTGATCGCGATGCTGCTGATCGATCGGCTCGGCCGCAAGCCGTTGCTGATGATTGGCCTTGCAGGCGTCATCGTCAGCACATCGCTGTGCAGCTACGCATTCAATCAGGCGCGCTACCAGATCACCGAAAGCTCCGTCACGCAGCTTTCGGCACGGATCGATCACAAGCTGCTGGCGCCGATCGTGGGCGTCGAGTACTCGAACGACATCGCATTCAAGCAGGCGGTCGGCAACGCGATCGGCACCGCGGAACTTAAGAAGCACGAGGCGCAGCTGATTCAGGCGTCCATCAAGATCAATCCCTACCTGGTGCTCTCCGGCATCCTGGGATTCGTCGCTTCCTTCGCGTTGTCGCTCGGACCGGTGATGTGGGTGCTGTTCTCGGAAATCTTCCCGAACCGGATTCGCGGCATCGCCATGGCGTTCGTCGGCTTCTTCAACAGCCTCGCAAGCTTCGCCGTCCAGTTCCTGTTCCCCTGGGAGCTCGCCCATCTCGGCAATGCATGGACGTTCTCGATCTACGCCATCCTGGGCGCGGTCAGTCTCGTACTGATGGCCTGGCTGCTGCCTGAAACCCGCGGCAGGACGCTCGAGCAGCTCGAAGCGGACTTCGCCGCGCGCTGAGCCCCGATGAAGAGAATCCGCTGGGGAATCCTGAGCACCGGCCGCATCGCGCACCAGTTCGCCCAGGATCTTCTTCATGTCGAGAACGCCGAACTCGTTTGCGTCGCTGCACGCAGCGGCGACGCAGCGAACGAATTCGCGAAGCAATACAGCATCCCTCGTGCGCACTGCGGCTACGACGCACTCTTCGCCGACCCAGCCGTCGACGCCGTCTACGTCGCGACACCGCACACCCTGCACCTCGCTCACAGCACGGCAGCCCTCGAGGCCGGCAAAGCTGTGCTGTGCGAGAAGCCGTTGACGACGTGCGCGGCCGATGCGGAGGCTCTGATCGCAGTCGCGAAGCGTACGAACGGCTACCTGATGGAAGGCATGTGGACCTACTTCCTGCCTGCTGTCCAGGTTGCGCAACGTTGGGTCGCTGAAGGGCGGATCGGCCGCATCCGACACGTCAAAGCCGACTTCGGCTATCCGCTGTTGCCCTTCGACGCCAAGCGGCGCGAATACGACTCGACGCTCGCAGGCGGTTGCCTGCTCGAGATGGGAATCTATCCGATCGCGTTCGCATGGTTGTTCCTGAAACAGGATCCTGCGTCGATACAAGTGGTCGCCCGGCACGCGCCGAACGGCGTCGAGGATGACGTCTCGATGTTGTTCGACTATGCCGATTGCACTGCGACACCCTGTACAGCAACGTTGGGAACATCGTTTCGCGCGAAACTGCGGAACTGGGCTTACATCATCGGCGACGAGGGCTACATCGCAATTCCCGATTTCTGGCGCGCTCGCGAATGCATGCTGTATCGCCTCGACGAGCGCATCGATCATTTCGACGACGGTCGCCGGACGCTGGGGTTCGAGTACGAGGCGCGTGCTGTGGGCGCGGATCTCATGCAAGGAAAGCGGGAGTCGGAGATCGTGCCGTGGGAGGCGAGCCTGAGGTTTCAGGACCACATCGAGCGGATACGAGCGAGATTCTAGGTTCGTCATTCCCGCGAAAGCGGGAATCCATCTGAGCTGAAACATGGATCACCGCTTTCGCGGGGATGACGGCCTCAACGCACCACCGTGCGCTCTTCAATCACCGACGAAGTAGAAAACCGATACCGCATGTTTCGGTACACGCAAACATCAGTGATATCCGCGGGCGTGCCGGATGGCACGGCGCGGTAGTTGGTCGACACGCGACTGCCTTTGACGATCGGCAGAACGCGATGCCATGCATGTCCGTGCAGCAGGACGAGGGAACCCTTTCGCGGCGTCAGGACGACTTCATCATCGAAGTGGCCCTCGGGATCTCCCGGCGGCAACAACCCGTGACGATGTGAGCCCTTCACTATGACTGTTTGCCCGCCGTTCTCGGCGCTGATGTCGCTCGTATAGACGAGCCGGTTCAGGTTGTGAACCTTCGATTGCTCGGGCGCACAGTCCTGATGCCAGGCCTGTCCCGCCGTTCCCTGCTTGGAGAACATCACCATGCAGTAGAGACGCTGCCACTGCGGACCGAGGATCGCGTCGCTCAGCTTTCGCAGATCCTCGTTGTCGTCGATCGCGTCGAACTCGTTGATGCCTTCAGTCTGAGGGAACCAGGGAATGACTTCGGTACGGGCTCGGGTCAGGAATTCTTCGTTATGCCAGAACGCCGGATCGTCACCGAAGCGGCGCCGGATGATGCCGTCGAGCTGATCCATCAGCGCCGGATCGAAGAAGTCGTGCAGCACGAGGAAGCCATCGCGCCAGAACGTCGACACCAGTGTCTCGTGGTTCATGCCATCGAATTCCGTCGTGAGGTGACGGCCCCGTCAGCTTGAGGGAACTGCGGGGCCGCCTTTCTCAAGGATACGCCTTTGCGTGCTCCTTTCGATCAGAAGAAATTGAACCCGGTCCTCACGCCATACATGCGGGGTGCATTGAAGGCGTAAGGAGTGACGCTGTCCTCGTTCGTCGGCCGGATGCTGCCGGTCGCGTACTTGGTCCCCGTCACGTTGGTCGAGAAGCCTTCGATCCAGAACTTGCCGCCCGGACCCGTATAGCGCAGCCGGAGGTCGACGAGTTCGTACGCTTCCTGCTTGTCACCGTTGTTGCAGACCTCGGTACCCAGCCGCACCGACTGATAGCAATCGGTGTTCCAGACCGACAGCCAATAGTCACCGCTGTACGAGAAGTCGACGGCCGCCGTGATCAGCGAGTTGCCGATCGGGAAGTCGTGCTCGTACACCGCCCGGAACGTGAAGTCCGGCGCGAAGGGCAGTTCATTGCCGTCAGTTGCGAGGATGTTCGGGCAACCCCCGACGCGATCGCTGCAGGCGAGCGAATCGTTGAGATTGAACGGCAATGCATCCGGACGCGGATCCTTCACTTCGTTGATCAGGTTCATCGTCGCGAATCCCGACAGCCGATCCTGCGTCGTGATGTTCCATGCGTACTCGAGCTCGAGACCGGCAATCGTCGCGTCGCCGAAGTTGATCTGCATCAGCTCCAGGAAGTTCGGCATGCCAGGCTGATCGGCGAGCGGAGCATCCGTGCCTGTGGAACCCTGCGAACAATTGGCCACGGCCTGCTGAATCTGCGCCGGACTCAATTCCCAGCTGGGCTGGCCGTCGACACCGATGACATCGGGCCGCAGGATCGCATTGCCGCTGTTCACCAGGGCCGCGCTGCTCGCAAAGATCGGAACGCCCTGCAGGAACTGCACGAAGTTCTCGAGGAAGCCGTCGCCGTTGAAATCACCGAAGGTATCGGCGCAGAACAGGTCGCCACCGTCCACGAAGACGGACTGCTGCTTGTCCTTGTAATCCATGTAGAAGAGCGCTGCCGAGACATTGAGGCCTTCACCGACCTGCTCGAACTGCTCTTTCCAGCCCAGCTCATAGGAGATCAGCTCTTCCGGTTCCAGGATGGAGTTGATGAACTGGTGCAGCCGCGGGTGATAGAAAATCTCCTGGCTGCCCGCCTTGTGACCCGTCGACACCGTGCCGTACATCAGGCTGCCGTCGCGCGGACTCCAGTCGAGACCCACGCTCCAGTCCGTATAGCTGAATTCCTGATTGGTGAAGAAGACTCGCGGGAACGAACCCGCCGCGCCGACGAGCGCAACTTCCTGCCCCGCGGACAGAATGCGGGAGATCTCCCGCAACTGTGCGTCGGTGGTGATCGCATTCGTGAAGACCGATGCGCCCGGCGCCGTTGCAGCTGCGATGCCCGCGTCCACCTGGCCGATCGGCGAGCCGACGGCAGCAGCGAATCCATCGTTCAGCCCGGGAACTCGCAGCGGCACTCCGTTCACACCCGTGATCGGCGAAGGCAGCGGCCCAACGCCTGCGCACGGACCGACCGGCAGATTCTGGCTGCACAGGAATTCCAGATCGGTGGCGCCTCCGTTCGCAACGAAAACCGGCGACCCGAAGGCGTTGATCAGCCCCGGCTCGGGGAACGAGCTGAAGCGGTTGACGCCCGTGTCGGTGCGCTGGTCTTCCGTGCGGCGCAGACCGACCGCGAGCTTCACATCGCCGGTGATCTTCCAGTCGATGCGGCCGAATGCGGCTTCCGATGTCGCTTCGCGGCTCGGCTGATTGAAATTGATGATGCCCGAGTTGTTCGTGGGCAGGTCGATCCAGAAATCGCGGAACGTGTCTTCCTTGAAGTTGAAGTAGCCGACGAGCCATTGAACACTGCTGTCGTACGTCGATGAAGCCACGAGTTCGTACGAGGTCGAATCCGTGGTCCAGTCGCGATCGTAGAACGTCTGCTCGAACGTCAGCGAATCGCCCGGCAGTGCATTGGCGCGTTCCGGCGAGTACCGCGAAGTGCCCGCGTCGAGATCGACCAGGATCTCGTGGTTGTAAGTCTGATCGCCGTAGGTCGCCTTGAGCTCGACCGCATCGGCGATTTCATACTTCAGCTCGCCTCGGAGGGACTCGATCTTCTGATCGGTGACGTGCGGATTGCTCAGGTATGCGGTGTACTCGCTGCCGCGAACGGTGCTCGGCGCAATCGGCGACTTGTTGTTGAATACCTCGTAGGACGCATACAGCGACAGGTCCTCGAGCGGCGTAAGCAACGCAGAAATGCGCCAGGCGTTCTGATCGATAGCACCCGCGCCATCATCCCCGGTTCCGTTGCCCCACTGCTGGCGATACGGGCTGTCCTCGAGCGTCAGTCCGCCCGGCAGCACGAGGATGTCGTCGTCATGAAGGTTGTAGTACGTGTCGCGTTCCTGCCAGAAGCCCGAAGCACGGATCGCCAGGACGTCCTGGATCACCGGCACGTTCAACACGCCGCTGACGATCTTGTTGTCGTAGTTGCCGTACTCCAGTGAGCCGCTCACGCCGAAGTCATCCGTGTCCGGGCGGTTGTTGACGACGTTGATCGAGCCGACCGTCGAGTTGCGCCCATACAGCGTGCCCTGCGGGCCACGCGAGATTTCCATGCGCTGCGCATCGAACAGCAGGTTGAGCGACGACTGCGGTCGCGACATGTACACGCCGTCGACGTGGAACCCGACGTTGGGATCGCCGATCTCGATGAAGCTCGAATTCACGATACCGCGCATCGCGATCTGCACGGCGCCCATGCCCTGGTTCTGTTGGTCGAGCACCTTGAGGTTCGGTGCGATCGAATCCAGCCGCGCGATGTTGATGATGCCGCGGGCTTCCAGTTCCTGTCCGCCCAGTACGCTGATCGCGCCTGCCGTTTCCATCAGATTCGTCTCGCGGCGTGTCGCGGTGACGATCACTTCTTCTACAGCCAGTTGCGGCGTCGAACGGCCGCTCTCTTGCGCTCCCACGACGCCGCACAGTGCCAGCCCGCCGACGGTCACGGCCGACACTGCCCTTCTCTTGCTGATACCCATCTGATCCCCCCTGTTCTTCTGTCTCACGGCTCAGAGCGAGCCAATTGCCGATTTGCAGGCGGCAGCAGATGTAAACGTTTTTACATCCAGCGTCAAGATCGGCAGCTAAATGAGAAACAGGCCGGCGGTGCAGGCGCAGTGGCCGGACCGCTCGGCGAGCCGAAAATAAGGCATTTTTGGCCTGAAAACTGGCGAGAATGGCGTTTCCAGGCACGCGCTCAGGCCGGGCCGATCAACGGCTACTCGCTCACATTTCGTTTCGCTGGAAGAAAAAACGTTTACATTTCAGCGGCGCTATAGGCCCGGATTAGACCGAAGGACGGCGCGGCACAGGAAGCGATTGCCAAAGAAAAAGGCCGGCCCCGTTTCCGGAGCCGGCCTGACTTCCGTCCAATGACTTCAGAAGCGGACGCGAACCTGCAGGCTGTAGAAGCGCGCAGCACCCAGATAGTTGGTGCGGGCCAACCCCAGATCCGGGCCAGCGACGCCGATGGCGGTGACGTAGTCGTCATCGAGGAGGTTGCTGCAAGCGGCGTTCACCTCGTAGCGGTTGTCCGGTGCACGCCACGTCGCACTGGCATTGACCACCGTGTAGTCGCTCATCTTCCAGGTATCTGTGTTGAAGTAAGACCAGTAGCGCTCACCCGCGTAGTAGACCGAGCCACCCAGGATGAGCGACCCCGGCGTGAAGTCGAACGTGTAGTAACCAGCAAGGCTCGCCTTATGACGCGGGATGCGTGAAAGCTGATTCCCCACGATGCTCTGCTGCTGTGCTGTGACATCGGTCGGATCGATGACCAGCCCGTCCATCGCGGTGTACTCGCCGTGGGTGTAGGTGTAGTTCGCTCTGACCCACACATCCGGCGTAGGCGTCCACGTGCCCTCGATCTCGGCGCCATAGATCTCCGTGTCCACGTTGTCATAGCGCGTCGCCGGAATGTTCGGAAGGCCGGCGATCGGGTTCGGCAGGTAGACGGTCAGAGGAATCTGCATATCCGTGTAGTCATTGAAGAACAGCGCGACCGTTCCGAAGAACTCGCTGCCCATCAACTGCTTCCAGCCCAGCTCGTACGCGATCAACTCCTCGGGATCGGACACGTTGTTCCTTCCGCCCTGCGCCGGATCCGGAACGATGTTGTCGAGCGTCAAACTGCTCGGCTTCGAGCCGCGCGCGACACTCAGATAGAAGCTGGCTGAATCCGTCGCCTGGAAGTCGGCGGCAATCCGGCCGGTGATCTCTTCATCTTTCACGGTCGTCGTCGCGCCGTTCACCAGCGGCGTCACGTCACCCGTGAAGAACGTGTCCCAGTAGAAGTTGAAGTACTCGTTGGTACCCGTGCTTTCGTCTTCGGTGTACCGCGCGCCCGCCGTCAACTGAAGTTTGTCAGTGAGCGCGTAGGTCGCCTGTGCGAACACGGCCCGGGACTCGACATCGAGCAGGTTGTGCTGACGATACGTATCCCGATTGGGATTCGGCGCAATAGGCGCGGCCTGGACGGCGCCGTTGTAGTAGCGATAGACGGGATTCGCCAGCTCCGGCTGGTTCGGGTTTCCGATCGCGTAGGAACGATCGTACTTGCCCTTCGAGTAGTACAGACCGACGTTCCACTCCAGGTCGTCGTGCTCATTGCCCTCGAGGCGCAGCTCGTGCGAGTAGCGCTCGTCGTCGTTGAAGTAGTAGTCGACGATCGATGTGCTGATGAAGAGTCCGTTGGCGATTGCGCCACCTGGATTTCCCGGACCCGTGACGTAGCCGATGCGCGATGTGGCGTCGTAGTCCCCATTGCCCTCAGTCTTGTACGCCTGGTAGCCGCCGACGTAGTACAGCGTCGCCGGGCCCAGGTTCCAGTCCGCATTCAGGATATGGACCTGGTTGTCCTTGAGCTTGTCGTAGCCTTCGACGTCTACGTCGATCACGCGCGGTTCCTGCGGCGGATTCTTGTCGTAGTTGTACGTGACGTTCGGAATGTTCGAACCCTGGAAAGGCGCTGCGTTGTTGTAGACCGCGGGAGCCGTGTAACCACGCGCGTTGTCATACGAGAACGTGCTCGAGCGCAGCAGGAAATGCAGATCGTCGGTCACCTGGCCGTCGAGCTGGAATTCGGCGTACAGGTTCTCGGAGTCGAAGCCGGCTTCGACGGGGCCGATGTTCTTTTGCGAGCGCTCGGGCTGCGCGAAACGCTGTACGCTGAAGCGCGCACCGTAGTTTTCGCTCAGCGGTCCGGAAACCGTGAATCCCTGCGTATTCCAGTCGTACCGTCCGTAGCCGATCAGGGCTTCACCGCGGAAGGTATCTGTTGGAACACGGCTGATCAGGTTCGCGGCGCCGCCGATGGCGTTCGTGCCGTAGCGCGTGCCCTGCGGGCCACGAAGGATCTGCACGTTGCCGCCGATCAGCGTGTTCTCGCCGATGACGCTCGAGTCGGGCAGATAGAAACCGTTTACGTAGTAGGCGACAGGTTCCGTGGTTCCCAGGCTCGATGTCGGTGTGGTGCGACCGACGCCGCGAATCGTCACGCCACGATCGGACAGTTCGATGCCGGGCGTGAGCCGGTACATATCGGTCGCGCTGGCTGTCGCCGTCAGATTGCGCTGCTCGGCGTTGAACTCAGTCACGGACACGGGCTGCTCTGCGATGTCTTCCTGATAAGTGTTGGCCGTGACGATGACCTCCTCAAGCTGCAGCTTGTCATCGTCCGCTGCCGTAGCAATCGCTCCCGCCGACAGGCTCGCCAGCAGGACGGGCGTTGTCGTCAGCCAATACCGGGATGCGCGTTTTGCCAGAATTCGAGTCATTACATGTTCCCCCTCGTACACGTTGTAGCCGAATCGCAGTCCAGGGCGTTCGCAGCGCCGTCAGACATTTTTTAATACGCGGTATGTTCATTATTGAGCGACTTTCCTGATCTTTGCAAGCTTGCCTGTGAGGGTAAACACTATTTTTTGTACGGGCGGTCTATGAAGTGGTGACCGATTCCGTCAACTGATTGATTTCGGGGATGGCGCGTCGCGCACCGGCACGGAACCCGCCACCGGGAGTGCAGTCCGCTGTCGCCGCAGCTGATTGCTGCACCCGCGCCGGCGAGGAACATGGGTCACGATCCGATCGATCTGACAGGGCCAGATCGCAGGTAGATCCCGCTCGCCCATGACCCAATTGACGCCTGCTCGCAAGACTCGCGAGAGCCTCGCTGCACTGATTTGTCAGCTGATGCGACGGCCTTGGCTGATAGCTCGAAGCAGGTACACTGCGCGCCCGCCAGGACGATCGGAGCGATACGGAAGTCATGAACTGGGTTGAGCGCGATGCAGCCGTCGTGTGGCATGGATTCACGCAGATGGCGTGTTACGCGGACAACGCGCCGATCGTTGTCGAACGAGGGGTCGGGCGCGAACTCATCGACACGGAGGGCAGGCGCTATCTGGACGCGATTTCATCGCTCTGGGTAACCACGCTCGGTCACTGCGTGCCGGAACTCGATGAAGCGCTGCGCGCGCAGCTCGACCGCGTTGCGCATTCGACCTTGCTCGGCAACGGGAATCGAATCGTCATCGAGCTCGCTGAGGCACTTTCCCGGGTCGTTCCAGTCGATCGGCCTCACTTCCTCTTTGCCTCGGACGGAGCATCGGGTGTCGAGCAGGCGTTGAAGATCGCGTTCCAGTTCTGGGTCAATCGTGGCGTCGCGGGCCGCAACACGTATCTGGCGTTCGGCGATGCCTACCACGGCGACACGATCGGCTCGCTATCTGTCGGCGGCAGTGGCTTCGGCACGGCGATCTTCGATCCGCTGCGCTTTGAAGTGCTGCGAGCCCCCTCCTTTTCGAACCCCGATGCATTGAAAGTCGCGGCGGCAATGGTCAGAGAGCATCGAGCGCGTCTCGCGGCCGTCGTCGTCGAGCCCCTGGTTCAGGGCGCGGCCGGCATGCTGATCGCCACATCGACGGAGTTCGCCGCGCTGCAGGCAGCTTGCCGGGCAGCCGACGTACTCCTGATCTGCGATGAGGTCGCAACCGGCTTCGGCCGCACCGGTACCCTGTTCGCAAGCGAGCAGTGCGGGCTTTCTCCGGACATCCTGTGCCTTGGAAAGGGCATCACCGGGGGCTACCTGCCGATGTCGGCGACGGTTGCCAGTCAGCGGGTCTTCGATGCATTCCTCGGAGCAGACCTGAGCGAGGCCACGCTCTACCACGGACATTCTTACGGCGGGAACGCGCTTGCCGCCGCAGTGGCTTTGCGGCATCTGGAACTGCTGCACTCGATGAATGTGCTGGCCAACGTAAGGGCCCGGTCATCCCAGCTGCGCGCACTGCTCGATACGCACGTTCGCCCGAAAGTGGCGGTGAAGGACATTCGACTCGTCGGGCTGATGGGCGCCGTCGAACTCGATACGCGCACCGACGCACGCCTGGCAAGGCGCACCTGCATCGCGATGGTCCGTCGCGGCGTCCTGTGTCGATCGATGGGACCCGTCGTAACGGTCGTTCCTCCGCTCACGACGACAGCTGACGAGATCGAGCGAATCGTCCTGACGCTGGCGGCAGCGCTGGATGAGGCCACCTCATGAGCTGGACTGAATGGGCGACGACTCAGCTCGACGAGCTCGCACGCGCACAGCGGCTGCGGCGGACAGTCGCTTTCGATTGTGATGGCCCCGAGGGTCAGGTCAACGGCCGGGCCGTCATCTCCTTCGCATCGAACGACTATCTCGGGCTCAGCTCTGCACCTGAAGTACGCGCGGCCGCGCACAATGCCATCGACCGATTCGGGACAGGGGCGCTCGCCTCACGACTCGTGGTTGGTACGCGCTCCCTTCACGACGAGCTCGAAGCCGCACTCGCCGCCTGGAAGTCCTCCGCCCGCGCACTCGCGTTCAACTCCGGCTATGCGGCCAATCTCGGGGTACTGACGACACTCGCGACGGCCGACACAACCGTGTTCAGCGACGCGTTGAATCATGCCTCCATCATCGATGGCTGCCGCCTCGCCCGCGCACGCACCTGCGTTTACCGGCACTGCGACGTCGAGCATCTCGAAAGCCTGCTTGCGCAGACGGATGGACGAAAGCTGGTTGTGACCGAGACCGTGTTCTCGATGGACGGCGATTGCGCTCCGCTCGACCAGATCGCTGCGGCCTGCCGACGCCACAATGCGCTGCTGGTCCTCGATGAAGCGCACGATGTCTTCGGCGTATCGAAGGACGCATTTGTCGATGTCGAGGTGATTCGCGTCGGTACGTTGTCGAAGACACTCGGCTCGCTCGGTGGCTTCGTTGCCGGCCCAACCGCCTTGATCGACCTGATGATCAATCGCGCGCGGACGTTCATCTTCACGACCGGCCTGTCACCCGCCGATACCGCGGCAGCGAAAGCAGCTCTGCAAATCTGCGACAGCGCGCGCGGCGAAGCGCTGCGCACCGAACTGCGTCGATGGATCGAAATGATCGCGCCTGCCCATCCGACACCGATCGTGCCGGTCATCCTGGGCGCGGACGGTGCAGCAGTCGCGGCTTCCGAGAGACTGCTGGCGCAGGGCATTTACGTGCCGGCTATACGGCCGCCCACGGTTCCGATGGGCACAGCCCGTCTTCGGATCACGCTGTCCGCGCGACACAACCTTGCCATGGTGTCGAGGCTCAAAGAGGCGCTGGACACGAAGTCCACAGAGATCGCATGAGCCATCCGCGACCTGCACGACTGGTAGGCGTCATCGGCACACACACCGACATCGGGAAAACGTGGGCCACCAGCCGACTCATCGAGAGATTGCGTGCGAAGGGACTTCGCGTCAGCGCCCGCAAACCTGTTCAATCCTTCGAGGCACACGCAACGGTGACCGATGCCGATGTCCTGGCCGCTGCATCAGGCGAGGATCGATGCGTCGTCTGCCCGTCTCATCGGTGGTATCCGCGCGCACTCGCGCCCCCGATGGCGGCAGACTGCCTGTCGCAAGACCCGATCAAGGTGAACGATCTGGTCGCGGAGATCGCATGGCCCGCCGAATGCGACATCGGTTTTGTCGAGACCGTCGGCGGTCTGCGCTCGCCGATTGCCCATGACGGGGACAGTCTCGATCTGCTGGTTCGAGTGAACGTCGATGAATTCCTGCTCATCGCGGATGCAGCGCTCGGCACGATCAACGCGATCCAGCTGACCCTCGGCGCGTTGCCGGTATTGCCGACTACGATCCTGCTGAACCGGTTCGATGAGACCAACGAACTGCATCGACTGAATCGCGACTGGCTCGCCGCCCACTGCGATGCAGGAGTGCTGACTGATACGGCGGGGTGGCGCTAGGCTTGGCCCGCATTGCGGCGGGCCGGGCCGCACACATATATATATGTATGGGCCCGCCCGCCGGCCGCAGCTCATTTCGTCGGCAGCGTCGTTCCTTCCTTCAGCGGCGTTGCCCCGAGCGTGTACGGCGCACCTACCCATTCATCCGTCGGGCCGACGAGGATGAACATATCCAGCTTCGATCGTGTCCCGTCGGGACGCGCAACCGTAGCCGTGCCGATGTAGATGCCGTCCTCGAGCTTGCGAATTTCATCGAACAGCGTCGTCTTATTGAAAGCGCCGTAGTCGAGGACATACGCAGGCTTGCCGTCGATGATGGACGGCCGAATGCCCGTGGCCATGCGCAAGTTGCGCTCGATACGCCCACCAGGGAACCGCCAGCGGTTGTAGCCTTCGCCGGTAGTCGCTGTCACCGGATGGAAAGCCTTGCCCAGCCAGTACCCGCGCACGGACTTCTCATTGAACATGTAGTCCGCGTAGCCCTTCTGGTAGGCCGGATCATCCGCGCCCGGTCCGAGCCCAGTGTAATGCCCGTTCATTTCCTCGAGCGTCGGCGCGGGCAGCGTTCGCCAGAGCGCAACGCCTTCTGCCTGGGTAAGTGCATTCAGCTTCTCCATGGTCCACTTGCCCGACGTACCGACCGGCGTCTGATTGATGTTCGGACGTGAGGCGAGCATGTCGGCGTCGGCAACGGGGTCGATCACGCGTGCGCCGCCACCATTCGCGACGACAACGGGAACCACCATCATCGCCAGCAGACTTCCCAGCCCGAATCGCAGCAACGGCATGTGATGACTCCTTGCAGATCTGATCTTGTGAGAACTATCGACGGCGACGCGCGACGGAAGCGCGCGAGGATGTAGTTTTCTTTGCTGTCCGCAGCGCTTGCCCGCCCATGAGCGAGACGACGCCGTCGACGACAGCTACGCACGCAGCGCTCAGGCTCTGGCCAGGCTTTTCGCTCATGACCCAGCGCCGCGCGGCATTCACATTGCCTGCCCACAAAGCGCAGGCGATCAATCTCGGCCGCGGGTCTTCATCGGGATGCACCCCGAGATCTCGCGCAAGCGATTTGGCCAGCAGCTCTTCGTACTCGAACCAGCTGGCGAGCAGATTTCCCGGCACCGCCGTCGCGGAAAACCGCTGTTGAATTGCCGCCCGGTAGCCACGACCACCATCTCGCTCGGTGACTTCCCGGGCGGCCGTCTCTACCCAGTTGCGCCAGAACGTGAGCGTGTCCTCGGTCCGCGCGGGATCCTCGATCCTTTCCCGAAAGCGCTCGAGATACCTGAGCTCAATGGCCTGCGCGAGAGCGGCCTTGTTGGGGAAGTGCCGGTAGAGCGTCTGCACGTGCATGCCCGCATGGGCTGCGACTTCGTCCAGCGTTGCAACGTCGATGCCTTTGCGCACGAACAGTTCCGCGGCAGCGTCAACCAACGCGGCACGGGTGCTGTGCTTTCGCGCAGTACGAAGCGGATAGGCCGAGGCGCGGTCGGTCATGAAGATCTCATCGACGGACATTGTAGTTTCGTAGATCAGTGTAGTTAACTATACCGATCTCCACAAGCGGCTTTGTTCATCCGAGCTCCATGCAGATCCGATCCCGCGCGCTGGCGCTGACCAGCCTCATCCTCTCCTCGGTCATCGTGCCGGCGATGGCAGCTCAGCCTTCCGCGCTCGCGTTTAGTGTCGAACAGGCGAATCGAGGCAAACTCTCCTACGCGCAAAGATGCGCCAGCTGTCATGGCGCATCGCTCGAAGGATCGGGCATGAGTCCGGCATTGAGCGGCGCAGCTTTTCAACGCAAATGGGTGGGTCAGAGCGGCGCGGTGCTGCATGCGCAGCTCGTTCGCATGCCTCCGGGCGCAGCCGCGCCGGCGCCACCGGAAGCGCATGCCGATCTGTTCGCGTATCTGCTGCAGATGAACGGCATCGCAAGCAGTGAGAATCCGGTTCCGACCGATCCGTCGCTGCTTCCGACGCTCGCCTTTGCGGAGACTCGTCAAGGCACGCCGCCCGCGAGCCAGACATCGAGTACTGTGCCGATCGGGCCAAGCCGCCTCGATCACCTCACCGAAGTCACGGACGCTTCATTGCGGTCGCCGTCCTCGTCCGACTGGCTCATGTGGCGTCGTACTTACGATGGCTTCGGCTTCAGCCCTCTAAAGCAGATCGATCGACGCAACGCGAAAGACCTGCGAATCGCATGGAGCTGGTCTCTGCCACAGGGCGGCAACATGATGGCGCCCATCGTCCACGACGGCGTGCTCTTCGCGTACAGCTACGGCGATATCGTCGAGGCACTGGATGCGACGACCGGCGACCTGCTATGGCGTCATGAACGCAAGCTGGAAGGAACAGCCGTCCATCAGGGCAAGAAAGGCGTCGCCATCCACGGGAACACGCTGCTGGTGCCGACCTCCGACGTGCGCGTGCTGGCGCTCGATACCCGCACAGGCGCCGTTCGCTGGGATCATGCGATCGACACTCGCGGACAGAAGGACTTCCAGATCAAGAGCGCACCGCTCGTCGTCGGTAACAAGGTCGTCGTCGGCCTGAACGGATTTCACACAGTGAAGGGCGGCAGCTTCATCGTCGCACTCGACATCGACAGCGGCAAGGAAGTGTGGCGCTTCTACACGATCGCACGACCGGGAGAACCCGGCGGCGAGAGCTGGAACGGACTGCCCCTCGAAGCTCGCAGTGGCGGCTCGATCTGGGTCGGCGGCACCTACGACGCGGATCTCAACCTCCTGTACTTCGGCGCGGCACCGACGTATGACACAAAGCCGCTGCGATCGCCCGTACAACAGCGCGGTGTCACCAACGAGGCGCTCTATACGAACAGCACGCTCGCACTGAACGCCGACACAGGCAAGCTCGTCTGGTACTTCCAGCATCAGGCGAACGATCAGCTCGATCATGACTGGGCCTTCGAACGCCAGGTGGTGGAGCTGACGGTCAATGGCAAGCGGCGCAAAACGGTCGTCACCGGCGGCAAGCTGGCCATCTTCGAAGCGCTCGATGCCGCCACCGGGGCGTATCTCTTCTCGATCGACCTGGGATTGCAGAATGTCATCGCCTCGATCGATCCTTCGACCGGCGCGAAGACGATCAATCCCGCCGCCATTCCCGCGACCGATGCCGTGCTCAATCGCATCACGATACCGGGCATCTGCCCGGATCTGCTGGGCGCGCGAAACCTGATGGCTGGTTCCTATGACGCCGGGCGTCGAACACTCTACGTCCCATTGACGGACACATGCAGGCATCCTTTTCCGAATGGGCCCCGCTGGCAGAAGGAATCGGGCGACGGCTTCGGACTCATCAAGGCAATCAATCTCGACACGCGCGAAGTTTCATGGACCCACCGCCAGTCAGCCCCGTTCACGAGCGCAATGCTCGCCACCGGGGGCGGCGTTCTGTTCGCCGGTTCCGCCGATCGTCGCTTCCGCGCCTACGACGATCGCGACGGCCGACTCTTGTGGCAGGCGCGTCTCGACAACTTTCCCGTTTCGTATCCCGTGACCTACAGCGTGAACGGCCAGCAGTACATCGCGGTCGCCACCAACGAAGGCTTCGTCCACGCCACCGCCATGCTCAAGAGCGCAGGCCTCACAGGCACGCCCAACGGCGGCGCGACGCTCTGGGTCTTCGCGTTGCCGCAAACAGTGAACCAAGGAACTCGCGAATGAAAAAGACACACTGGCTCGCCTGTCTGTCCTTGATGTCCGCTCTGGCGACCGCGCCAGCGCAGGCACAGATGGTGAAGTTCACCGCGATCTGGGAAGTGCCGGGCGACAACGCGTTGCTGGACCAGTGGTATCGACGCACTCATTCGCAGGAGACGCTGCAATCCGTCGGTCCGTGGCTCTCGCGTTACTGGAGCTATCGCGCGCACGGTGTTCCCGACCCTGTAGCCAAGCGCTTCAACGTCGTGAGCTATCGACTCACTGAGATGTGGTATCCGAATATTCAGGCGCGAGACGAATCGCGCGGCGCCTTCTATCCCCTGTCGGCTCCCCCCACCGATCCGCAGCGCTTTCCCGGGAAGAACCGGATCGCGCAGATCGTCGTTCCCGCAATTCCGACAGAGAAATTTCTCGACGAGATGCCGCGCGACCGTACGACATACGTTCGCTGGGTCTATTTCGTGCGTTATCCGGCGGGCGTATCCGTGGACGATGGTGAACGCTGGTTCCTGCAGGTCCACGCGCCGCAGTTGTCCAAGCTGCCTGGATTGCGCCGATTCGTGAGCTACAAGTCCGCCGATCCGCTCACACGCGCCGACGCATGGGTTCGCATGTGCGAACTGTGGTTCGACGACTACGATGCCTGGCGTGCCGCGCTGTTGGACACCCCGCCCGCGTTCACGGCGCCACGCTGGAGCGGCGACTTCCCGTACACCGACACCGTCAGCATCTTCACCGGGGCGCAGGCCGACATGGACTTCATGCGCGAGCACTACCGAGTCCCCTGACGGGGCTATTCAGCATCTGAATATCCGAAAGCAACTTTATGCGGTTCTGCAGCGCACGAACTCGTGTTGAATGCCGGCCGGCCTCGACACCGACGAATTGCGCGCGACGCCGCCCACCGCTGACGTGATGGCAAAGAATGATGAATGCTTCTATTGAAGGGCGCGGCGAACATCCGATCCGCCGCATCGCGCTCACCGCACTCGCTGGCACCAGCATCGAGTGGTATGACTTCTTCCTCTACGGCACCGCTGCGGCGCTGATCTTTCCGACGGTCTTTTTCCCGTCGGACATGCCGCCGCTCGTAGCCCTCATCGCTTCGTTCAGCACCTTCGCTGTCGGCTTCATTGCCCGCCCCATCGGCGGCATCGTGTTCGGCCACTTCGGCGATCGCGCCGGTCGCAAGAAAGCGTTGGTCACCGCGCTTTTCCTGATGGGCATCGCAACGACGCTGATCGGCTGCCTGCCTACCTACGCAATCGTTGGTCCGGCTGCGCCGCTGATGCTGGTAGCGTTGCGATTCGCACAAGGACTCGCGATCGGCGGGCAATGGGGCGGTGCCGTCCTGCTCGTGACTGAGAATGCGCCGGCGCAACGGCGCGGCTTCTACGGCAGCTTCGCGCAGGTGGGCGCACCGCTCGGGGTGATTCTTGCAAACCTCGCCTTCCTCGTGTGCACGTTCACGCTTTCAACCGACGATTTCATGGCCTGGGGCTGGCGCATTCCCTTCCTGCTGAGCGTCGCCCTGATTGCGGTGAGTGCATTCGTCCAACACAGACTCGAAGACACGCCTGCATTCCGCGATCTCGAGCGCCATCAGCGCGTGAAGAAGGCGACGCAGCCCGCGACGACAAAATCACCAGTGCTGCAAGCGATCGCGACCTACCCGCGGCAAATTGCGCTGGCTGCCGGAGCCTTCCTCGCGGTCCAGGTAACTTTCTACATCCTGATCGCATTCGTCATCGCCTACGGCACCGATCCCGGCGGACTCAATCTTTCGCGCAGCACGTTGCTGAGCGCCGTACTGATCTCCGCGGTGGTCATGATTCCAATGGTCCTGTGGGCGGCCGACTACTCCGACCGACACGGCCGCCGTGGCATCTACATGACGGGCGCCGCCCTTCTCGGCGTGTGGGCTTTCGTGTTGTTCCCCCTGATCGAGACGGGTTCGTTTCTCTGGATCACGGTAGGCATCACGGTCGGCCAGGTTCTCGTCTCGATGATGTATGGCCCGCAGGCAGCGTTCCTTTCGGAGCTCTTCGGTACGCAGGTTCGGTATTCCGGTGTCTCGCTTGCCTACCAGTCAGGCGCCATCCTCGGCGGAGCTCTCGCGCCGATGATCGCGACAACCCTGCTTGCCCAGTCAGGATCGACATTCGCCATCTCGATCTACATCGCCATTGCCTGCGCGATCACGATCGCCTGCGTATGGGGCCTCGAGGAAACGCATCGCGTGGCCCTGCACTCCGTGCAACCGCACGATCCTGGTCAGCCGGCCAGCGATCGGGGCCGCGAATCGGAAAGCTCGCCTCGCCTCTAGCCGCCACCGATCGCGCTCGAAGCTCACCCTCACGCATCCCGCATGAAGAAAACGATCCGACTCCGTTCCCGCATCGGCCCGCTTTCGATCGCTGTCGCATGCTGCGCCCTGCACAGCGTTGCATCGTCGGGAGAAGACGCAGCCACGACGTCGCCGACGTACGATGCCACTCGATGGTCATACTGGGGAGGCGACGCTGGCCAGACGCGCTATGCGCCGCTGAACCAGATCAGCGCTGACAATGTCAGGCGGCTCAGGATCGCATGGCGCTGGAGCGCGGATACCAGCAGCACAGGCGCCTCCAACAACTTCAAGTCGACGCCGCTTCTCGACGACGGCGTCCTCTACGTGCCATGGCTCAACCACGGCGTCGCTGCAATCGACGCCGGGACGGGCAGGACGCTATGGACCTTCGAACCGCAGCCGTCCGACATCGGCAACGGGACCGGTTCGCTCAACTCGCGGGCGCTCGCGTTCTGGAGCGACGGGCGAGAGAAGCGGCTGATCCACAACACACTCGACGGTCGATTGATATCGATCGACGCGCGCACCGGCCGTGCCGATCCGCGCTTCGGCCGCAATGGCTGGATCAACCTGCGCGACAATCTGGATGACATGCGTCCGCGCGTCGACGTGCGCTCCGTTTCACCGGCAATCGTGGTCGGCGATGTGATCGTCGCGCAATCGCTGCCACGCGAAACCTTCAAGAAAGAAGCCACGCCAGGCAACTTCCGCGGCTTCGATGTGCGCACCGGGAAGCAATTGTGGACGTTCCATGTCGTGCCGCGCCCCGGTGAAGTCGGCAATGAGACGTGGGAATCGGACAGCTGGCGCTGGGGAGGCAACGCCGGAACGTGGACGATGATGAGCGCGGATCCCAAGCTCGGCTACGTCTACATTCCGACCGACACACCGGCCAACGATTTCGCGGGCGTCGATCGGCCCGGCGACAATCTGTTCGCCGAAAGCATCCTCGTGCTCGATGCCCGAACCGGCAAGCGCGTGTGGCACTTCCAGACCGTGCATCACGGCCTGTGGGACTACGACAATCCCGCAGCGCCGATACTCCACGATATCGTTCGCGATCGTCAGCGCATCCCGGTCGCAACATTGCTGACGAAACAGAACCTCGTCTTCACATTCAACCGCGTCACAGGCGAGCCCATCTGGCCGATCCACGAGCGGCCGGTGCCGCAAAGCACCGTGCCTGGCGAGAAGACCTCGCCCACACAACCTTTTCCCAGCAAGCCCGCACCGCTCTCCTTCCTCGGCTACGACGAGAACCAGCTGATCGACTTCACGCCACAGCTTCGCGCCGAGGCGGTGGAAATCATGAAGCGCTACGCCAAGGGGCCGCTGTTCCTGCCGCCGGTCGTTGCGGGCGAGAACGGATTGCGCGGCACGTGGATCAATCCCGGCTACGGCGGTGGCGCCGAGTGGATCGGTGGCGCGTTCGATCCGGACACCGGCGTGCTCTATGTACCGATTCGCCACAAGCCCTATGCCGCCGCAGTGGCAAAGGCCGATCCGGCGCGAACGAACTACTCTTATCTGCCTTCGGGCAATCATGTTGTGACGGGCCCGCAGGGATTGCCGATCCTGCAGCCGCCGTACAGCGAGCTCATCGCACTCGATATGAATCGCGGCGAGCATCTGTGGCGTATTCCGATCGGCGGTGCATCGGACTTCATCCGCAATCATCCGGCGCTGAAGGATCTGAAGCTCGATTTCGACCGGATGGGCCAGTACGACATCCGTCCGGGTCTCGTCCTCACGAAGGAACTCATCTTCATGGGGGAGTCGGGAAGCCTGCCCGGCCAGACAGGGGGTCCGATCCTTCGCGTCTACGACAAGCGGGATGGAACGGTGTTGTGGCAGGAATCCATGCCCGCGCTGGTGACTGGAGCGCCGATGACCTACATGCATCGCGGTCGCCAATACGTAGTCCTTACCGTCTCTCAGAACGGACGCCCTGCCGAGATGATTGCTCTCACGCTCGATGGGAACAGCGAGAACGGAACACCACCTGTAACGGGAGTAACTGCTCAAGCTGCGCCTGTCAGTGCGACTATCACCGCTGCGGCTGCGGCCGTCAGCGCCGAAGACCTCGCACTCGGCGGGCAAGTTTTCGGTCGCGTCTGCTCGGCTTGCCACGGCGCCACGGGCCAGGGGGGCGTCGGCCCCTCGCTCACGGGGCGCAGCGATCTCGCGAACGTCGCACTCATCATTGCGGAAGGCCAGGGGCAGATGCCGGCACTGGCTGCTGCTCTCTCAGCGAATGAGGTCGATGCTGTCGCGAAATATGTCGTCAGGGCACTGCGTCCGAGTGCAGCACGTGCACCATCGGCAGGACCGGCGATGCCGCCGCCTGAAGGTTGAAACTCCCAGCGACCGCACTTTCGAACGTGACACCCACGAAGAGGATCTGACATGACGCGACTGAAGCTGATCAGAGCATCGATGCTGGTAGCAGCGCTGGCGCTCGGGGGCAACGCCATGGCGGCGGATGCGCCGATCAAGCGAGGACTCACGCAGCAGGATTGGGCTTACAAGCTTGCCGAGGGCGTGACCACTCGCGAAGTGACCTACTACAGCGACGGCGTTGCCTGTTACGCGAAGCTCTTCTTCCCGAAGAACTTCTCCACCGACAAGAAACTTCCGGGAGTCGTTCTCGGACAGGGCTGGGCTGGCTATCACAACTCGATCGAGAAGTACGGCGCCCGCCTGGCGCAGCGCGGGCTGGTCGCGATGGTGATCGACTATCGCGGATGGGGCGGCAGCGACGGCTTTGCGACCGTCACCGATCGATTGAAGAACGACGATGCCGTTCGCGTCACACGCACGCAGGCGAATATCGTGGTGAAACGCACGCGACTTCTTCCAGCACGTCAGGTGGAAGACTTCCGCAACGCGATCTCCTATCTGCAAGGGGAAGCTGGAGTTGACCCAGAGCGCATCGGCGTCTGGGGGTCAAGCTTTGCCGGAGGCCACGTCATCACCGTCGCCGGTCAGGACGCACGCGTGAAGGCAATCGTGTCGCAGATTCCGGGCGGCAGCAATGCACAGCCGGCGCCTCTCAAGCTCGACGGCGCGCTGCTTGCGGATGCGATCAAACGCGCACGTACCGGGCAGGGCGATGAGTACGAAACAGGGTTCTCCATCCGCCGCATGGTTGACGTCGAAACACAGCAGGCTGTGCGCGAGTACTACCCGTTCTATCACGTGCGGTACCTGGGTGAACGTCCGATCCTGATGGTCGTAGCGGAGAAGGAAGAGCTCGGCGGCAATGTCGCAAGTCGCGCCGCCTTCGCTGAAATCCAGGGACCGAAGAAGTGGATCGAAGTACCTGGTGTCACGCACTTCCAGATGTACATCGACGATGCGTTCGAGACCAGTTCGAACGCCGCTGCTGACTGGTTCAACCAGCACCTGTAGAGCGAGCGTCGATCGGGCAATCGCGCCGGTGTGAAATCTCGGCGCGACGTTCCTCAGCGAACGCTCCTAGCTCATCGCTCGCCGCTCGTTGCCCGCAGCCTTTCCCACCCGCAGCGGAGAAGCTGCCATGCGCGCCCGCGCAACGCGGCGTGGATCCGGCAATAGCGACTCGACGAGCGCCTCCGGATCGGGAACGAGAAAAGTCGCTCCTGCTTCCACGAGTTCCTGCCGCGAACCATAGCCCCACAACACCCCGACGGATGACAAGCCATGAGCGCGGGCAGCTCGCACATCATGGCAGCGGTCTCCTACGACAACTGTCGCGCGCGGATCGAGCCGCTCCCGATCGAGGATGTGAGTGATCAGTACGTGCTTCTCGGCGTACATGCCATCGAGCTCGCTGCCGTAGATTCCTTCGAAGTGCTCATGGAGCGAGAAATGCGTCAGCACGCGTTCGGCGAATACCTTCGGTTTCGACGTTGCGAGGAACAGGCGAACGCCGCCTTCGCTGAGCCTTGCCAGCGCCTCGGCAACATGGGGATAAACGGTGCACTCGAACACTCCGCCGCCAGCGTAGCGCTCGCGGTAATGCTTGAGAGCAGCAGCCAGCCGGTGCTTGCGCGACGCGCCGAGCAGGCTCGACAGCGTCTCGCGCAGCGGCGGACCGATGTGACGGGTGAGCACCCGCTCCGGCAGGGACGGCATCCGCAGCTTCACCAGAGCGTGATTGATACTGGCTACGAAGCCGACGCGGGGATCGGTGAGCGTGCCATCCAGATCGAGCAGGACGTTGAGACGCAAGAATCTTCCCTCTGACGAATCAAGGCGATCGTTCGCCGTACATTGCGGTGCTTACCCTGACAGCCGGGCGGCACGGGCACATCGTCTCATTCGACGAAATCGTCCAGGCAACAGTTGAACCCGATCCTGTAGGCACCGTTCGACGCGAGGCAGAAGCACACGCGGGCCAGCACCGACTTCACTCTGGGCGGATCGCCGTGAATCTCCAGATCGAGGCGATAGGCCTCCCCCACCTCGAGCGGGTGTGAGAGCGAAAGGCAGACGCCTGATGCGGAGATGTCCACCGCCTGTGCCAGCGCTCGTCCTCGCCCGCCCTTGATGATGGCGAACCCGCGAACAGGCAATCGCGCCTGGCCGCGCCGCTCCGCCCCCAACGGCAGCTCGAACCTCCCCGATTCACGCATCGAAGCCTCCCCCCGCTCCGCGCGGCTCGTGATCGCGTATCGCCGCACTGCGGCAGCGCTGCGATCGGCCCGAGACGCTCGTTCACAGATTCTGACTCTATGGTATGGACGTTCAGTAATCAGTCAACCGACTGATATTTATCTTATGTGATGCTTTAGGCCTGATTACAGCACATTCTCATTGCAATAAGGGTAACCCCTAAGGATAATCTTCCAATAAAATGAAAATTTGTAATGCAGGTATGTTCGTTCCATCGACGGGGCGAGCGCCTGCACCGGCGACACCGAGTCACGTGAAGTGAGCGACGCGGTGCCGATCCACAATCTTGCGCTGCGCGTCGGCATCGTCGCCGACACGCAAGCGCAGAGCTTCGCAGGGGGTCAGGGACATCGTGACTCACATCGATCGCAACAGGATCAAGCGCCTCGACGGAACGCTGCTTCTGGTATTTCGTGAGCTCGTGCGCTGTCGCCGCACGACAGCCGCAGCAGAACGACTGGGCCTCAGCCAGTCGGCCGTGAGCCATGTGCTCGGCCGATTGCGTCAACTCTTCGAAGACCCGCTGTTCATTCGCCGCCCGAATGGCCTCGAGCCGACGCGACGCGCGCTCGAGATCGCGCCGATGATCGATGACCTGATCCTGCGCGCGCAGGAGACGATGGACATCGGCCGCGGATTCGATCCGGCGACGACCTACAGGCAGTTCCGTCTTGCCGGAGCGGATTTCGATTGCACGCTCGCCGCCGCCCGGATCTTGCGAGCTTTCGAGCACGAGGCACCGCAGGCGCGCATCTCGTTCCGGATGCTGATGGGTGACGAGGCGATGACGGCACTGACCCTCGACGAGATCGACCTGGCGATCGGCCGTTTCGACTGCCCGATCCCGGAAGCGCTGTACGCCGATGCACTGTACGAAGAACGCTACTGCGTGATCGCGCGAGAACGTCATCCACGCATCCAGGGTGAACTGGATGTCGACACGTACACATCGTCCGGCCACGTCATCGTGACCGCGAGCGGCACAATGACAGACATGGGTGAACGCCCGCTTCAGCGGCTGGGCATCACGCGTCGGGTCGTTGCCAGCGTGCCGCGCTTTCTGATTGCATTCACCGTCGTCTCACAAACCGACTCGGTCGCAACCGTCCCACTGCGTCTGGCACGCCGCTACGCGGACAGCCTGCGGCTTCAGATCCTTACCCTGCCCTTCGAGTACGGGTCACATTCGGTGATTGCACTGCGCCGCGCCCAGGCAGGCTCTGATCCGGCGATCGATTGGCTCGTGACGAAGGTTCGCACAGCAATCGGGAAGGCTCACGAGACGGATGAGCAAGCTCGCGCACTCGAGAAAGCTCTCATCTGAAAGCACGACGCCCGCGAACCGCGGGCGTCTTTACCGTCAGGAACTACATCCGATCCATCGCCGGGCCCGGTGTTCTCCGGGCCCGGCGACTTCACATCACATCACTCTAGTAGTGATCCGTATAGCGACCGATCCGGCAGCTATAACCTGCGGGTGGCGGCGGCAGTACGAATGAGGACGCCGGCGCTCCCTTCGGATGCGACGCCAGTGTAGTAGCTGCCCACGTGTTGAACGCAGCGCGATTCTGCGTTGGCCATTGATGGCCGTAGCTCGACGAACACGCGACGTGCACGACGTTGGACAGCGAACTGAAGTAGTTGGACGCCGCCTGTGTGCTCGGCCGGTAGTCGGCACACAAGGTGCTGCCGCAATACCACACGTCGTTGGTTCCACCCCAGACCGAGATGACGATCATTGGACTCTGCGATGCCGGAAGCGGCAGCGGACCCACGCGCCCCTGGAAGATCTTGGTCGGATTGTTGATCACTGCCTGACGCCGTGCAGCGAACTCATCGGCACCCGGATAGGCCGTACCGTTGTCCTGACTGACGTACCACTCACCCGAGATCGGCAGACCGCCGGCCCAGAAGTCCGAGTTGAACAACAATGCACGGTTGGTCATGGTGCCGCCGGAGGAAATACCGCCTAGGTACATGCGCGTCGAGTCGACTGGGTAGCTCCCCGCCACGCAGCGCACGACTGCTTCAAGGAACTGCGAGTCCGGACCTTCAGCTGTCTTCCAGGGATCTCCGGCCGTGGCGAAGACACGGCCTTCATTCCACGGATTCCAGGTCCAGCCGCCCGTGCCCGCCTGATTGCAGGTTCCGCCGTTGACGCTGGTCCCTGAACCATTCGGATCCTGACCCGCACAGCGACGCACCGGACCGATGACAAGGAAGCCATCGCTCGTGAGCGCACTTGTGCCGCCGCGCGCACCGAGGTTTTCGTTCGTCGACTCCACCGAGCCAGTCAGCGAGACGAAGACCGGGCGGGGCGTCGAGGTGTTCGCCGGCACATTCAGCACGAATCCACGGGCCACACCGTTGTGCATGAAGCCCTGGTTCACGCCTGCCTGCGCCGTGAAGCCGCTGGGACAGCTGCCGGGAAGCTGATTTCCGCCACCGCCGCCGCCACTCACAGTCACGACGAGCTCAGGCCGATTCGCCGTGTTGTCAGCGGAATTGAACGTGACGCGGTACTGATGCGCCGAGTCGACCGCCAAACCGAACGTCGCGTGACCGAGCGATCGACGCGATGCCACGTAGTCCGTGACGTTCCACTCGTAGTACTGCGGCGTGATGCCCACGGTCGCAGTCGCGATGGAGCTCGTGTTGTAGAAATCGACGCCGGTTTCCGTATCGGAGTTGTCGTAGGTGACGTTCGGCCCGCTCCACGTCGTCGTCCTGGTACCCGGCCAGACGGAGACGGACTGCCCCGTTCCAGTCGTAGCATCGTGACGGCCATAGATGCGCAGCCGCGCCGAAGTGATCGTGCCCGCGGGAATCGCGGTCAGCGGGAACTGCAGGAACGAGGCGCGTGTCAGCCCTTCCGCATCCGCCAGTCGCGCCAGCAGATTCACGTTGTAAGCGTAGTTGGTCGTCGGCGTGCCGCTTTGAACATACGTGTCTGAGCTGGACGCCAGCGTGACTGTCTGCGTGCCACCGCCGCCAACAGTCGCCTCCATCGTCGTCAGGCCGCCGTTGATGTTGAGCACCCACGTCCAGCCATAGCCCATCAGCACGCGATTGCCGTACACGACCGGGCCGCCCGCGGAGCCGTTCGGAAATCCATCCGTTGGCGCCGGCACATAGGCACCGCGCGCCGGCGATACCTGCACTTCCTTTACGAGATTGCCGTTGGCCGCGTTGAACACGCGCAAGCGGCCGTCCCACGTCGAGCTGTACATGAGCCCGTTCGCGTAAGCGACACCGCCGAAACCACCGGCGTCGAGCTGACGCACCCACACCGGCGTTCCCGTTGCGGCATCCAGCGCCAATGCTTCGGATGTTGCCGGAACCGGATCGTTGCGACCCGAGCCGATGGTCGAAGTATTGCTGGTGACGTAGATGCGGCCATCGCCATAGGCCGTCGACTGCATGACGCCGCCAATCGGACTACCCTGACCAACGGGAGTGCTCCAGATCGGCGCGCCTGTATCGCGATTGAACGCCCGATAGGTTCCGTCTTTGCCGCCGACGCCCACCATGCGCTGTCCGTTCGCGACGAACAGATTCGGTGCCGCACCCACGTCGTAGTCATACCGCAGCGTTCCCTGCAGCTGATACACGTCGTTGGCAACGAACTGCCGCGCCCAGCGAATGGCGCCGGTGTCGATGTTGAACGCGACGAGCGCGTCGGAGTACGGACCCGCAGGATCGCGATAGGCCTGACCGGTACCGATGTAGCCGGTGCGCGCCGCCTCATCGATGGCAGCGGTCGACCACACAGAGATGCCGCCGCCGCACGATGCGCTCGGGCACATGTTGGTGCTGTACGGCAGGATCGCGCCCGTCGTCGCATTCAGGAATGCGACGCGACCCCGGAACATCGGCGTTGCTGGAATGAACACCTGATACGAACCCGTGCCGATGATCAGGATGTTGCCGACCACGATCGGCGAAGAGGAAATACGGCTGTTCGGCGAAGTTTCGATCTGCGTCGTCCATCGCACGGCACCGTTGGTACGGTTCAACGCATACACGTACGAGTTGTTGCCGGCGACATAGACCGTGTCAGCGGTAACGAACGGCGATGGCGACAACATCGTCGTCTGCGGGCGAACGCGCCACAGGACGACGCCATCGCTGACGCGCACCGCTTTCACATAGCCGGAGAAGTCCGAGTAGTAGGCCACACCATCAACCACCGTCGGCGTACCGGTGATACCGCCGTCGGTCGTACGCCGCACGACACTGAGTGTCGCGATGTTGGCGGTCGATATCCCGGTGTCGCTCGTGGCTCGTGTGTTCTCATATCCCTTGCCGAACATCGGCCAGTTCTCAGCAGCCGTAGCCGGGCTCATGATGCCGGCCACACTGAGACCCACCGCGGCAATACATGCCAGTGTCCTCAACTGTTTCATGGTTGATCCTCAAAGATTCTTCGCAGACTGTTTTGGCTGCGAACGGGGCGAGCGTGTGCCCTGCTCGCTCGCGGAGAAGGCGTTCCCCCGGAAGCTCCGCGATGCCACAGTGCGATCGCATAACTGTTACGAAGCGCACTGCATCGGCAAGTATGCGGCAGCACCCGCATGCGCCGACTTCAATTCACGAGCATCGGATATTAGGTTTCCGAGTCGCTGCGACACTGCGGACATTGTGCACGCGCGGTTGCCTCAGCAACCGCGCATGACGAATCTCCGTACCCGATGACTGCCTACGACCCGCGCGGATCGTCAGGCTTCGACACTTCGATGAGCTCGATGTCGAAATCCAGCGTGGCGCCCGGTGGAATGACAGGCGGAGAGCCTCCGTTGCCATAAGCCAGATCCGCCGGACATACGACACGACTCCTGCCGCCGACGTTCATGCGCAGTAGCGCCTCCTTCCAACACGCGATGACACCGTTCACACGGAACTGAGTCGGCTTGGCCCGCTTGCGCGAGCTGTCCACAACCTTGCCGTCGGGAAGCTTGCCTTCGTAGTGAACCGTCACCGTATCGTGTTCGGCGACTCCGCGACCCGAGCCTGCCGTCAGTTCCTGATAGACGAGCCCGGTGGCTGTCTTCATTGCACCCGACTGCGCAGCCTGCTGATCCAGGAACACAGCGCCCTGCTCACGTCGCTGTGCGATCGCCTTCGCCTGGCGCTGCAGGTGAAGCGACTGGATCTTGGGCATGAAGCTCGTCACGTCGACGCGCGCAGCTTCTCCCGCTGCCGATTCCTGGAATCCCGCCAGAACGAATGCACGTTCGTCGGCCGTCAGCTCGAGCTCCCGCAGATTGTTCGCCAGCGCCGCTCCGAGCGCGTAGAGCGTCTGCTGCTCCTCATTCAGCTGCGCAGCGACCGGCGCCGCATCGGGTGCTGGCCCGGAACAACCGCACAGTGACACCAGCACGAGCGCCGAGACAGCGACGCTCGTGCGGCGCCTCACTATGCGCTTCCCCTCGATATGCATTTTGCTCATTTGCGATATTTGAGTCATAAGTATGCTCTCCATTTCCAGATCCCCCAGGATGACGGCGCGCCACGAGCGTCGCGGCGATAGGTGCCGGAATTGCAGAGAAAATCACTATTCCCTGGCTTTTTTCCAGCCTTTGATCGATGCCCGCCCGACGCCTCCATTCGTTGCTTGTGCAACACAACAGCGATGATCGCGATTTTATTATCTTCTTTTTTTCACTTCTCGGTATGTGCTAGCTTGAAAAAGGAATGGAACACAACCGTACACGGGGAAATGCGATGACGATGAAGACTCAGGCGATGAAGAATGCACGGCGCCACGGATCGTCGGTGGCCGTGGCAGTGGCGCTGGGAATGGCCTCGACAGTGACGCTGGCGGCCCAGCTCGAAGAGATCGAGGTCATAGTGGTGACCGGCTCACACATCGGCGGTGCCGCGGAAACCGCGGCGTTGCCCGTGGATGTATTGCGAGCGGAGGACATCGAGAAGCAGGGCGCGCCCACAGTCGTCGAACTGTTGAAACAACTGCCGTCCAGCGGTGTCGTTCTCGGTGACACGAATCAGTTCGCCGCGCTTTCGCAAGGCCAGGAAGGAACGGGCTCCGTGAATCTGCGCGGCCTGGGCGCTTCACGTACGCTCGTTCTGCTCAACGGGCGCCGCATGGCGATGAACGCACTCAGCGCCAACGGCGCCGTCGACACCAACCTCATTCCGGTTGCCGCCATCAGTCGCGTCGAAGTCCTGAAGGACGGCGCTGCTGCAACGTACGGCTCGGATGCGATCGGCGGCGTCGTGAACTTCATCACCCGTCGCGATTTCGACGGCCTCGATCTCGCCGCCGACTACAGGTACGTCGACGGCAGCGATGGAGACTATCGCGCGAGCGCCACCTGGGGCTGGACGACCGATCGTGCCAGCGTGCTCTTCTCCGCCGGCTACCAGCATCGCTCCGAGCTGATGAGCACGGATCGTGACTGGGCATTGCGCCCGAATCCCGAGAACCCGCAGGGTGGCTGGTCCGGCAGCGGCAATCCCGGCACGTTCCGACGAGTAACGGCAACTGGCGCGGCGCTCGGCACCGCCAATGTTGCTGATCCGCAGTGCGCCGCGCTGGGCAGCTTTGCCGCTTCCGCCGCGAGCTGCTCGTGGAGCTACATGAAGTTCGATGCACTCGCGGAAGAGGAAGACAAATTCCAGGTCTTCAGCTCACTCGACTACGACGTCACCGAGAACACTGGCTTGCACCTGGAGGCGCTGTATTCGAACACGGACGTGCCGCACCAGCCGCTGTCGCCCTCCTACAGCCTGAACAACTTCCCGACCGGCCAGACCTTGAACGCCGGCGCGCCGGCAGTGCCGTTTCGGTACATCGTGCCGTGCACGAACCCCGGCCTGCAGGACATGTTCATCAAGAATCCCGCCTTCGCCGCCGCGATCGGCGGTGAAGGCTGCGTGAATGCCGCGGGCGCGCCCGCCGGCTCCTACACCGCCACTGCGCTTTGGCGTCCGTTCGGCGAGAGCGGCAACCTCGTGCAAGGCGGCGATTCGCAGATCGACAAGCGATCGCACGAAGGCCTGCGTGTGTCCGCCGGACTGGACGGCAGCATCGGCGACTCGACGTCGTGGGACGTGAGCGTCACCTACATGCAGAACACCGGCGAGCGCTTCAACTACGACATCACAGTCAATCGCTTGCAGCTCGCGCTTGCCGGCCTTGGCGGCCCGAACTGCACCGGGAATACACCAGGCATGAACGGGTGCCAGTGGCTGAATCCCTTCTCGAACGCGGTCGAACGCAACGTCGTTACCGGCGAAGTGAACCCGCAGTACAACCCCGCCGTGCGCAACACCGAGCAGCTCAACGCATGGTTGCAGCAGCCGCTCGATTTCGAAGCGACCACGGAACTGATGGTCGTCGACGCCGTGCTCAACGGCGAACTGCCGTTCGCACTCGGTGGCGACAAGATCGGCTGGGCGCTTGGCGCGCAGTATCGGGACAACGGCTACGAAACCACGGTCAACGATCTGGCCAATGTGCAGATCACGCCGTGCATCGATTCGCCGTCGAATCCTTCTGCAACGTGTCTCGCGGCGCAGGGGCCGTTCGGGTTCCTGTCTGGCTACTCGCCACTCGATGTCGATCAGCAGGTCTGGGCAGTCTTCGGCGAGCTCAACGTGCCGATCGTGGATACCCTCAACGCACAACTGGCTGTTCGCTACGAGGACTACGGCGGTGGCGTGGGGTCGACGACGAATCCGAAGCTCGCCCTGCGCTGGCAGATCATTCCGCAGCTCGCTCTGCGCGGATCGGTAGGCACGACGTTCCGGGGTCCGACGCCGATGAATCTCGATCCGGGATCGGGCACGAGCCTGCAGGCCATCGCTGCCGCGAACTTCGCTTCGCGCGCAGTCGACTCCTACGGCAACCCGAATCTCAAACCCGAGACCGCGGACACGCTCAATGCCGGCATCATCACCGAGATCGGCGGCTTCCGGGCGACGCTGGACTACTGGCAGTTCAAGTTCGAAGATCCGATCACTGCCCCGCCCTTCAACGGCATCGCGTCCAACGTCGTGCCGACGCCCGGCGGCCTCGCGGACTGCTCGGCTCCGATGCGTGACCTCGTCACCTTCGACGGCGGCAACACGTGCGTTCAGGGAGTCACGACTGGCGCCAACCTGCTGCGTGTGCGCGTCGATACCATCAACGGCGCACCGGTGGAAACGTCGGGTGTCGACCTGGACCTCGGCTACACCTTCGACAACGTGCTCGGCGGAACACTCGATCTGTCCGCGTACGGCAGCTACATCCTCAACTACGAAGTTGACGCGCTCTCGTATCGTGGCGTGCCGCTGGTCGCTGCGTTCGATGCAGTCGGCTACCTCAACTATGACCGTGGGCAGAACTCGCTGCCGGAACTGAAAGCCTCTGCGTTCGTGAACTACGAGATCGGCATCCAGAACTTCAATGTCGGTGTCTCGTACGTCTCGAGCTACGAGGACAACAGAACGGCGCTGTTCGCGACCAATCCGAACGGACGGACGATCGAGGCGACCACGATCTGGGATCTCAGCTACCAGCTCCGGCTCGCATCGAAGACGACGGTGTCCCTGACGGTCGACAACGTCCTCGATGAAGATCCGGCGTTCGCACGCACGGAACTCAGCTACGACTCGTACGTCGGTAATGCCCTCGGCCGCACCTATCGATTGGGTCTGCGTCAGCAGTTCTGATCGTTCACCTCAACCCGCAGGACAGGCGGCCGACCGATGGAGGTCGGTCGCCTGGTGCCAGTGCTGATGAAGGATCCCGCACCGGTTCACCCCTCATGCACGCATCGCCCGCTCCTACAACGCCGTCGAGCCCTCAGGCACGCTTCACGATCCTCCGCCAATTGCTGCAGGATCGCCTCGCTGCTGACGCAAGCGACTTCGTCGCCCGCGCTGTCTCCGAGATTGGCGCCGGCATCGATGCAACCCGATTCTCCCAACTGATTGCCGTCGCAAGTCGTCACTCCCGCCGTCGCGTCGCCTTCGAGCCGACGCCGGACGAACTGGCGCTCGCAGCCGCGGCGCAGATGGACATCAACATCCCTTACTGGAATCAGCTCGAAGCATTGCGCGTTCTGCTCGTGCTCGCGCATCGCGACCTCGATCGGGACGCCTTCGTCGAAGCGCTCGAGCAGTGCTTCCGCTATGCCGACGAAGGCGAGTTGTGCGCCTTGTACCGCGCACTGCCACTACTGCCGGACGGCGCGCGCTTCGCGTGGCGAGCGGGCGAAGGCTGCCGGAGCAACATGCGCTCGGTCTTCGAGGCCGTGGCTTGCGACTCGCAGTTTCCGGCGGCGCATTTCGACGATGTCGCCTGGCACCAGCTCATCATGAAGGCCGTATTCCTCAATGCCCCGCTGTGGCGTGTTCATGGTCTCGACGCACGCCTGTCGCCCGAACTCGCCCGCATGGCGCTCGATTTTGTCGATGAACGACGCAGCGCCGGTCGGCCGGTTCCACCGCAGTTGTGGCTGTGCCTCGGAACACATGGAGAGGAGCGCGCGCTCAATGCGTTGCGCACTGAGCTTCGTCGTGGCGACTTGCGCGGTCGCCGGGCTGCATTGCTCGCTCTAGCACGCGCCGGTCAGCTGCCGAAAGTCCATCAATGGCTCGGCGGCTGGCTCGGCGATCTCGAGCCCACTCTGGCCCAGGCGCACCACGGCGATGTCACGCAGGCCGCATTTGGCGATCTCCAGCAGGACACTCCCACGAAGGCCCGGCAATGAAGTTTTTCGACCCGCACATCCACATCACGTCGCGAACGACGGACGACCTGCAGGCGATGGCCAACGCAGGTGTCCGGGCGGTGATCGAGCCGGCGTTCTGGCTCGGCCAGCCGCGCACGACGATAGGCAGCTACGTCGACTATTTCTCGAGCCTGGTGGGCTGGGAGCGATTTCGCTGCGGACAGTTCGGGATCGCCCACTTCTGCGCGATCGGCCTCAATTCGAAGGAAGCGAACAATGAAGGCCTGGCGCGCGAGGTGCTCGAGCTGATCCCTCACTTCGCGCTCAAGGAGGGGGTCGTCGCGATCGGCGAGATCGGCTACGACGAGATTACGCCCGCCGAAGAGCGGGCCTACCAGGCCCAGCTTCAGATGGCCGTCGCCTGGGACACCGTCGTGATGGTCCATTCGCCGCATCGGGACAAGAAGCGCGGCATTCGCCGCTCGATCGATGTCGCTCGCGAAGCCGGCGTCGACATGCGCAAGCTCGTCATCGATCACAACAACGAAGAAACCGTTCGCGACGTGCTCGACGCGGGAGCGTGGGCTGCATTCACCATCTATCCGCACACGAAGATGGATTCCGAGCGCATGGTCGAGATCGTTCGGCGCTACGGCTCGGAACGGATCATCGTAGACAGCTCCGCTGACTGGGGCGTGAGTGATGCGCTCTCCGTTCCTCGAACCGCGGCATTGATGCTCACATCGGGCATCGCCACATCCGACGTGGAAGCGACGACATGGTCCAACGCCCTCGCCGCGTATCAGCAGTCCGGCCAGATTGATGTCGAATCCCTCAACGCGTCGCCGTCGATCGACCAGCGCCAACTGTTCGCGGACAACTCCGTCTTGCGCGGCCAGGCCCCGCGCGTGGAAGGCGGCCTCACGTCACTCCGGGAGAAGTCATGCTGAAAGCTCTCTGGATCCTCGGACTGGTGTTCTTCGCATACGCCGTCGCGATGCAGTACAACGACCCCGACCCGATCGTCTGGATGTCGCTCTACGGGATCTGCGCAGCTGCCAGCCTGGCGGCGCTCGCCGGCCGATTGTCCACGCGTTGGATCGCCCTCGCGAGCCTTCCGCACATCGTCTATGGATTGATGCTCAGCCCCTACCTGCTGCGCACGTCGACTCATGCCTTTCAGACCATGGGCATGAAGAACGACCTCGATGAACTCGTACGTGAGGCATGGGGCGCCGTCATCTGCGTTGCGTGGATGGCCGGCCTCTTTCTCTACGCGCGACATCTTGCCTCCCGCAAATCCCCGGAAGTCATCGCATGAAGAAATCGATTGCCGTCCTGGTCTGCTGCGTACTCGCAACGGCCGCTGCCGCCGATACGCCCGAAGCCATCGTTGTGCCGCTCAAGATCCGTGAAGAGCTGAAGCCGCGCACGATCATCGCGCACAATCTCGACAACCCCCGCGGCGTGCACGTGCTAGCTGATGGATCGCTGCTCGTCGCTGAAGCAGGGCTGGGTGACCTGGCCAACGAAAACACGAGCCGGCTGGCGCGGCTGACTGACCTCGACCGCGACGGCCGCTTCGACTCGGCGGGAGAGCGTCGGGTGCTGCTGGACAAGCAGTACTCGATCAACATTCTCGAGCACGTTCGCCGGGACGAGGTCTTCGGCATGGCATCGATTGCCACCGGCGGCGGAGCAGTGCTCGCGACGCACGCCATCTTCGACGGCCCGAGCCAGCTGTTCGAAATCGCTGGCGACTCGGTCAAGCCGTTGGGCGAGGCCGAAGGCAATCTCAACTCCATCACCTACGATCCGCGCCGTCGGATCTGGGTTGCAGCCTCGAGCTCTCGCGATCAAGTCGTTCGCGTCGAGCGCGACGGCAAGGTCCACGTGATCGCGAAAGTGCCGCTGCTGGCAAGTGGTCAGCAACCGGTTCCCGCCTATGTCAGATTCGACGATCGTACCGGCGACACGCTGGTCAGCCTGTTCAGCGGATCGACCGAAGGTGAAACAGGCGGCGATGGAACCGAGATCGAGCCGCGCTCGGCGAAGCTCATTCGCATCAATCCGGACAACGCGGCCATGGCCGACGTCGTTACAGGCTTGACGGTGCCTACCGATCTCGTCGTCGACAAGGATGGCCGCATCTACGTGCTCGAGTTCTGCGACGAGTTCCTGGACCCGCTGAAGACTCGCGACCAGATGTGGCAGCGTGCCAGTCACGGCGGTTTCAAGCGATTCTCGGGTCGGGTGCTGCGCATCGACCGCGATCGCCGCGACGTCGTCGTCATTGCGAACGGGCTCGACGCGCCCACCAACATCGTCCTCCGGGGCGACACCTTGCTGATCAGCGAAGGAATGGGAACTCCGGGTCGCAAGATTCCGCAGGGCGCGAACGTGGTGCCGCTCCAGGGCTTCATCTCCCAGATTGACCTCGGAGCGCGCTGACGATGCGTCTTCAGATCGATCAGCGCTTCGATGTTCGCTATGAGTATCCGGTGTGCTTCACTCGCGGCGCGTTCGATCCGGACAACCTGCTGCTGAGGGATCTGATCACCAATCGGAACGCACGCAGCGCCCGCGTCCTGATGGTCGTTGACGAGGGAGTGACGCGCGGCAATCCCCAACTCGTCCGCTCGATGGAGTCGTACGCAAGCACTCATGCGGATGCAATCCAGCTCGTGCGATCGCCGTGGATCGTCCGCGGGGGCGAAGTGATCAAGAACGACCCGCTCGAAGTCAACGCGCTCTACGAGTACTCGCGGACGCTTGGACTTTGCCGTCACAGCTACGTCGTGGCGTTGGGCGGCGGAGCCATGCTCGACGCCGTCGGTTACGCAGCGGCAACTGCCCATCGCGGCATTCGACTCATTCGCATGCCTTCCACAGTGCTCGGACAGAACGACGCCGGTGTCGGCGTCAAGAATGCGATCAACTGGCAGGGCCGCAAGAATTTCCTCGGCACGTTCGTTCCTCCCTACGCCGTCGTCAACGACTTCGCATTGCTCGCCAGTGTGCCGGTCGCGGACCGTCGAGCCGGCATCGCCGAAGCAGTGAAAGTGGCGCTCATCCGGGATCGGGGCTTCTTCGAATACATGCAGACACATCATCGCGAACTCGCGCGGCTCGATGCTGCCGCCCTCGAAGAAGTGATCGTCCGCTGCGCCAGCCTGCATCTCGCACACATTCGCGACGGAGGCGATCCGTTCGAGCGCGGCAGT
Organism: Povalibacter uvarum; assembly: GCF_014202975.1. GTDB lineage: Bacteria > Pseudomonadota > Gammaproteobacteria > Steroidobacterales > Steroidobacteraceae > Steroidobacter > Steroidobacter uvarum. Next base: position 33,780 of record NZ_JACHHZ010000003.1, on the reverse strand, counting down.
CAGCGCCCACTCGACTTCGGTCACTGGTCGGCGCATCGGCTCGAAGAGATCTCGCAGGGGCGACTGCGGCACGGGGAAGCCGTCGCCATCGGCGTTGCCCTCGACGCCCTCTACTCGTTCCGCAGCGGCATGCTGAGTCAAAGCGAGTGGCACGCCGTCTACGCGATCCTTACCGATATCGGGTTCACACTGAACGATGCTGGCTTCGCCCGTCTCGACGTTGCGAAGGCGCTGAACGACTTCCGCGAGCACCTTGGAGGCGAGCTGTGCATCACGCTGCTGCGAGGCATCGGCCGAGGCGTCGAAGTCGACACCATAGACGTACCGCTGATGAGCCGCTGCATCGAAGAACTGCGCGAACTGGATAGCGCGAGAACGGCGGCCGGACTGCGGATTCTTGCTTGATTCAGCGCCGCGTCCTCACCTACTGCAGCAACATCCACCCGGGCGAGTCCTGGGACGATGTCCTGCGCAATCTCAACGATCATGCGCTGGCGGTGAAAGCGCAGCTTTCACCCGCCACGATTTTCCCACTCGGCCTGCGCCTGTCGGCCCGGGCCGCGAATGAGATGACCCCCGACTCGATCCATGGCTTCCGCGATTGGCTCGGCGATCACGGATGCCGGGTTGCGACCGTGAATGGCTTCCCCTACGGCGTCTTTCACGGAACTACCGTGAAGCACGCGGTTTACGAGCCGGACTGGCGGCACGCAGAGCGCGCCCGCTACACCATGCGGCTCGCTGACATTCTGTCCCAGTGGCTTGCACCGAATCAGACGGGATCGATCTCGACAGTACCGATCGCCTTTCGCGAACGATTCTTCGATGAGCACTGGACGCTGGTGCGGGCGAATCTCCTCGACACGCTGGCGCATCTCGCGCTCATCCGCGATCGAGGTGGACCGCTGATACAGCTTGCTCTCGAGCCCGAGCCGCATTGCGTCCTCGAGACGATGCCCGAAGTCGTCCGGTTCTTTTCGCGCATGCAGTTCCCCAGCACATTCGCCGAGCATATCGGCATCTGCCTGGATTGCTGTCACCAGGCGGTCGAGTTCGAGCGCCCCGATCGGGTTCTTGCGCAACTGCGCGAGGCCGGAGTCACGATTGCCAAGGTGCAGGTTTCCTCGGCGCTCCGGGCAGTGGGAGACGAAGTCACTTCCCTCCTGCAGTTCAACGAGCCGACGTATCTGCATCAGGCAGTGGCGCTGACTTCACGCGGTACCCTCGCCCGCTTCTGCGATCTTCCCGACCTCGCTCGATGGCTGGCGCGCGGCGAGCGTGCCGAGGAAGTCCGCGTCCACTTCCATGTTCCGGTCTTCCTCGACCACCTGGGCAGTGTCGGCACAACACGATTCTTTCTCGATGAGATTCTCCCGCAGCTCGACCCCGGCATTCCGCTGGAGGTCGAAACCTACAGTTTCGGCGTTCTGCCCGAGTCGCTGCGATGCAGCTCCATCGGCGAATCGATCGTGCGGGAGCTTCGCTGGGTCACTCAAAGATTGAACGATGCAAGGCTCGACGATGCACCGCACCGCCGTCATTAACGTCGTCGGACTGACGCGCCGACTCCTCGGGCCGGACACACCGCGCCTGAATGCGTTCGCAGCGAACATCGCGACGATCGAAACGATCACGCCTGCGGTCACGTGCTCTATGCAGGCCACCTTCCTGACAGGCGAGATGCCGCGCGATCACGGCATCGTGGGCAATGGCTGGTACTTCCGCGAGCTCGACCAGGTGTGGCTATGGCGCCAGAGCAATCGCCTGATTCAGTCGCCTCGCATCTGGGACCGCGCGCGCCAGCGCGACCCGAAGTTCACCTGTGCCAATACGTTCTGGTGGTACGCGATGGCGACGAGCGCCGACGTGACGCTGACGCCGCGCCCGCTCTACTGCGCCGATGGTCGAAAGCTTCCGGATTTCTACACGTGGCCGGGTTCGCTGCGCGAGGAACTGCGAGAGCGACTGGGTCAGTTCCCCTTGTTCGATTTCTGGGGACCGCGAACGAGCATCCGGTCGAGCGCTTGGATTGCGTCAGCGGCGCGAGCGGTCGAAGAGCGTTTCGAACCTACGTTGCAACTGATCTACCTGCCGCATCTGGACTATTGCCTGCAACGCGTCGGTCCTCACGGCAACATCGGCAAGGACCTGCGCGAGATCGATGCGGTCTGCGGCGAACTGATCGATTTCCTCACGGCACGTGGCGTGCGGATCGCGGTCCTTTCGGAGTACGGCATCACATCCGTGAACAGACCCATCCACATCAACCGCCATCTGCGAGCGGGGGGTTGGATGGAAATCAAGCGGGACCTGGGTCGGGAGTATCTCGATCCGGGCGCCTCCCGGGCGTTCGCGGTATCCGACCACCAGATTGCACATATATATGTGTCCAGCAAGGCCGACATCCCCGCCGTCGCCAAGCTGTGCGGGGAGATTCCGGGGGTCGCCGCCGTCCTCGACGAAGCAGGCAAGCGCCACTACGGCCTGGACCACGAACGCTCGGGCGAACTGGTCCTGCTCGCCGAGCCCGATAGCTGGTTCACCTACTACTTCTGGATGGACGACAACCGCGCACCGGACTACGCACGGCTCGTCGACATCCACAACAAGCCCGGCTACGACCCGGTGGAATTGTTCATGGATCCTGACATTCCGTGGCCGCTGTTGAAGGTCGGCTCCGTGCTCGCTCGCAAGGCCCTTGGCATGCGCTATGTGATGGACGTCATTCCGCTCGATGCGAGCCTGGTGCGTGGATCACACGGCGTCGCCGTCACCGATAGTGCAGACGCACCGCTGTTCATCAGCTCCGAATCGCGCCTGGTTCCGAACGACACCATGCCGGCGCAGCGCGTGTGCGAAACCCTGCTCTCCCACGTATTCACGCCATGAACATCAAGCCGCTCCTTGCCCTCTGTCGCGCAAGCAACCTTCCGACTGTGTGGATGAATGTGCTTGCGGCAGCTCTGCTGAGCGATCCCGGCGCTACCGTCTCACAGATCGTCACGCTCGCGCTCGCGCTTTCGTGCTTCTATTGCGGCGGCATGGCCATGAACGATCTGTGCGATCTCACCTTCGATCGCGTTCATCAGCCGTATCGGCCGATCGTCGCGGGGCGACTGAGCAGGGCAGCGGCACAGGCGGCGATGGGACTGCTCTTCCTTACAGGCTACGCGCTGCTGGCAACTGCTCCCTCCTCTTCCGGACTCGTGGGTGGACTTGGGCTTCTGGGCGTCATCTGGATCTACAACGCCTTTCACAAGCAGCATCGGGCGGCCGTCTTCGTCATGGGCGTTGCGCGATTGATGGTTTACGTCGTGACGGCGCTGAGCCTGACGGGAGACATCAATGCGGCGGTGTGGCTCGCCGCCACCGTCCAGACGATCTACGTCGTCGTGCTGACAGTCGTGGCGCGTGCCGAGCATCTCACGCCCAGCGGTCGATACGGATGGCCCATCATCCCCTGGATGATTGCATTGATGCCGCTTGTGGATGGAGCCGTACTCGCCTTCCTGCTATCGCCGATCTGGCTGTTCGCCGGTGTGATCGCGACGGCACTGACCCGACTGGGGCAGCGCTACGTTCGCGGCGACTGAGTCAGGCAGCCTCGCCGACCATCCGATTGATCACTGGCCAGTGGTCTGCGCGAATCTGCTTCCACGCCATCTGCAGCCATGGCGTATACCGCTGCGGACGATCACGCAGTTGCCGGTCCAGCAGGCTTGCCGTGACGTACCGGGTCTGTGCAACCTCGCGACGATCAATGCGCTGAGGCTGATCCGCAATAGCTGCAAACACCGAGCACACTTCGTGCTCTGCGGCGGACTCGCCATAGCGCGCGTGATACTGGAACTTGAACAGGAACGACAGCGACTGGATCCGGACCAGACCCAGCTCCTCCTGCAGTCTGCGTGCGGCCGCCTCGCGCGTTGTTTCTCCGGGGCGCGGATGGCTGCAGCAACTGTTCGACCAATAGCCTGGCCACAGAGGCTTCAGCTCACTGCGCTGCTGCAAGAGCAGACGAGATTGCTGATCGAACAGATACACCGAGAAGGCGCGATGCAGGATGCCGTCGCCCTGATGAACGGCCGCCTTGAAATCCTGGCCGACCTCTTCGTCCGCACCGTTGACGACGATGATGTCTCTGCCCGGTGTGGCCGATCTGTTCGTAGCTGCGCGCATGATTCTTTATAGCGGCGCACGCAGCGACTGCGGCTGAATTTTCGGGGTTACTGCTATGAAGGATTCGCCGGTCGCACGACAACCGAAGACACCGCTCGCTCCTGTGAACGAGCGGTGCCCGCATCATTTTCCATCAACCGAGAACGCGATCAGGACATTTCCCTCGCGACCGCGCAGATCGCTCGCGTTCTGTGTCGAGCGGCCCGCGTAGCCGGAGTGCACGTACACCATGCCGCCTGCGATCGTGGGACCTGCGCCGTCCATGACGCCGCCATCCGCGGGCTTGCCTGCTACGGTCGTGTACGACTCTGCGGCAGTGTTGAAGTCCCACAGCACTTTGCCGTCGCTCGTCGCGAAGGCGCGGAAGTGCCCGTCCATCGAGCCTGCGAATACAGCGCCGGGGATCGCAGTCACCGCCTGCGAGACCGCCGGATGACAGAACATATTCTTCCAGCGACACGGCACACGAGGAGCGGAGAAACCCCATACGTCCGCACCGTCACGAATGCGCAGCGCGTACACACCGGGCTTGCCGCCCTTCCGCGTGATCACATCCGAGATGCCGAGATACACGTTCTGCGAATCAGCCGCCATGCCGAACTCGACGCCACCGAGCTCGCTGCCCGGACTCATGCGCCGCATCCAGATCGTTTCGCCGTCGTTGTCCGGGTCCATGGCGTAGACCGCACCGGACTTCTGGCCCACGACGATGTACTGACGACCGTCCTGGAGGGTGTGCAGGATCGGCGAGTTGCCGAGTGAGAAGTCCGGACCCACTTTCTCCGGACAGTTCGCCGCCTTCGGGCAGCCGATGATGTAGTTGTCGTTCTTCGTGACCTGGTTGATCCAGCGGATCTTGCCCGTCTCGATCTCCATGGCGATCACCGCATCGGAGCCTTCATGGGGAACTTCCGTGTACGAGTTGGACGTCGAGACGTAGACGAGTCCGCGTTTCGGGTCGATGGTCGGCGCCGACCAGATGGAACCGCCGGCCGGCCCCCACATCTGCTTGCCGATCTTGTTCAGGCGAAACGGCGCCGGTTCCTTCTGCGCGGTGTAGGTCTTCCAGAGCACCTTGCCGCTGACCGCATCGAGCGCAACGAGCGCGCCGCGGAACTTGCAGCATTCCCATTGATCGTTGGTGGCGAAAGCTTCATTCCCCGAGGAGATCGGCACAAAGAGTTTGCCTTCGTGATACGTCGGCGAGCCCGTCATCTGCACGCCCGGCTGATCGTCGATCGTCGTCTTCCACAACTGCTTGCCGGTCTGGGCATCGAGCGCCACCGCGGCCTTGGTCCAATCGGAGAAGAAGATCGCGTGCTTAGCGGGCGCACCCGCGGGCAACTGGACGACGTTGACGCTGCTGCGCGTGGCGGCAGCGGCATCGTGGCGCCAATAGACACAGCCGCTCTTTGCATTCAGCGCATAGACCGCACCGGACATGCTCGTTACGAACAACCGATCACCGACGATGGTCGCCTGGCCGTTCTTCGAACCGGGATAGTTGAAGACCCACTTCACCTTCAGGCGAGGGACATCAGCGGCCGTCAATCCGGGATTGGACTGGAAACGCGCATTCGTGATGCCCGCGCCCCAGCCGTTCCACTGATCCGGCGTACTCAAGTCGATCGGCGGAACCTTTCCTTTGCACTTCGGGCCGTCGAGCGGCATCGATGCCGACGGCGGTCCCCAGATGGCATGGGGATCGATTTCCTTGGAACCGCCCGCGGGCTTTGCGCCCAGGTGCAGAGCGATCGCCTGCTTCTCGACCTCGGTCAATCCCGCCGCCATTGGCGCCATGACGCCGTTCATCGCCGTCATGATGAACGCGGGAGAATTTCGTGCGAGCACGTCGCGTCCGGGTGTTCGATCCTGCGGATTGTCGTGGCACGCTGCGCAACGCGCTCCGTAGAGCTTGGCGCCGTCAGGCAGATTCAGTTCAGCAGCCGACGCACTTGCCATTGCGACGAGCGCAAGGGCCGTACCCCAGACGAAGCGCGACGAAGCCGAATGCATATGGTTGCGCTGATTTTTCTGTCGCATGGACGGACTCTCCTTCGCGCTTTCAGTAGAGGCCGGCGAACGCGCCAACGTGGCACGTATAGCCCTCGGGCGGTGTCGTCAGCTTGAAGCCGCGCGGATCAGAGCCCTTGGGATGCGACGCCAGTGTGTCCAGCGCCCAGCGATTGAATGCCTGAGTGTTCACCTGCGGCCACATGTGACCGTGAGTCGAACTGCACGCGACGTGGACGACGTCAGGCTGCGCGCTGAAGAAGTTGGATCCGGCTTGCGTGCTGGGCCGATAGTCAGCGCAGAGAAACTTCGTGCCGTCGGGACGGGTGCAGTTCCATAGATCCTTTTCCCCACCCCACACCGTCATGACGATCAACGGTCCAACTTTCGCGGGCAGAGGATAGGGTCCCACGCGTCCTTGATGGATCTTGGTCGGTGCGGCTGCGACAGCGGCACGCGCGTCATCGAACGAAAGCGGTGAACCGTCGTCTGCTGTTACGTACCACTCACCTGAGATCGGCAGCCCGCCCGCCCAGAAGTCCGAGCGAAACAGCAGCGCCCTGTTGGTCATCGTGCCGCCGGACGAGATGCCGCCCAGAAACAAGCGGCGCGCGTCGAGCTTGTACTTCGTGCCTACGCACTGAACCATCGCGACGAAGAACGAGGAGTCCGGACCCTCGTCGGTCTTCCAGCGATCGCCGCTTGGATCCCCGGCACGGCCTTCGAACCACGGATTCCAGTTCCATCCGTTGCTGCCGGGACCATTGCAGACCTGGCCGCGGATGTTCGGATCCTGATTGGCGCACGCACGCACCGGCGCAATCACCGTGTAACCGTGCTCGGCGAGGAGCGAATTGGCGCCGCTGCGGGCAACGGTCAGGTTGTCGTTCGTGGATTCGACGCTTCCCGTCATCGGCACCCACACGGGTGCCGGGCCCGATGCGTTCCTGGCCGGATAGACGATGAACGCGCGCTTCATTCCCTTGTGCGGAAAGTCCACGTTGAGGCCTTCCTTGACCTCGTAGCCCGCAGGGCATTCCCATTTGACTGTCCCGGCAGCCACACTTCCGGTCGAAGCGGATGTCGCCGCAGTGCGATCGGAGCCGGTGCTCGAGCATCCGGATGCGACAGAAGCCAGGGCCAGCGCGACCACGCCACGCGCCAGGCGCAGAATGCCCAAGGACTGATTCATGGATCCCCCTACGTCAGTGCCAACCGGTCGGCCACGGAGTGGCCGATTCAGTCACTCGATTGTGTTTTTGAGTATAGGGTATTTTTCGATCGTGGCAACCAGATGCCGCATTAATCGCTTTTCAGCTTTACAATCGCTCATGTTTTGAACGAATGGTTTGTCCAAGGGAGAGATTCATGAATCAGCGGGCAGGCGTCGTGGGCGCCGGATTGATGGGCGCGGAGATTGCTCTGGTCTACGCACTGTCGGGCAGGTCGGTGATCCTTGCCGACACGACGGACGAGAAGCTCGAAGCCGCACGGCAGCGATTGTCGGCGCTCATGGAGAAGGGCATTTCGCGGGGACTTTACAAGCCCGAAGACAAGGCCGCACTCGCGCGGATCGAAACGACGACCGACCTGCAACGCTTCTCCGACTGCAGCGTCGTCACCGAGGCCGTCTTCGAGAGCATGGAGGTCAAGTCGGCCGTGCTGAAGCAGCTCGACAGTGTGTGTGCACCGCAATGCATGATCGCCAGCAATACTTCGACGCTGCCGATCTCCACGCTGGCTTCACACCTGAGCGCACCGCGCCGTTCCCGGTTCCTGGGAATGCACTACTTCTCACCGGTCACGCGTATGAAACTGGTGGAAGTCATCCCGGCTTTCGATACCAGCGAGGAAACACTCGCGTCCGCACTCGAACTCGCCCGTGACCTGGGCAAGGCGCCGATCCGCGTCAAGGATGTCACGGGGTTCGCCGTCAACCGTGTGCTGCATGCTTTTGTCATCGAGGCGATCCGGCTCGTCGAGGAAGGCGTTGCGACGCCCGAGGACATCGATACCGCATGCAAGCTCGGCCTCGGACATCCCATCGGTCCGTTCGAGCTCATGGATGCGACCACATCGAGTCTCTGCCTGCAGGTGCAGGAGATTCTGCAGGAAGCCTATGGCGAGCGCTTCCGCCCGCGTCCATTGCTGAAGCAACGCGTACGCGCGGGCCTGGTCGGCGGACGCACAGCTCAAGGCTGGCGGCCTAAGTCGCAGAAGTAGCAACCAATCCGGCGCGCCGTGCTTTCAGCTCGGCACGGCGCGTCGTTACGAAGCAGCGAGCCGGTCGAGCGCCGCCGGAATCCCCCTTCGGCGGTATGTGAATAAACGATTCGCGATATTCCTCGATAGACGAGCGGCGCGGCGCACTGCGTACACAGAATACGGCGACACCTGCACTTCAAGCAGGGCGACGACCAAAACCATCCTGGGGGGATTGTGAACAGATACACGAAGGCGCGTTCGCGCAGATATTCCGGCTACCCGGCATTCCTGTTGATGCCTTGTCTCGCGACGACAGCGCTCGCGCAGACAGCCGCCACTGGCCTCGAAGAGGTTGTCGTGACGGGATCGCATATCCGGCGCGACAACTTCGACCTGACTTCACCGCTCGACGTCGTATCGAACGTGGACATCGCGCAGACCGGCGCCGCGAAGATCGGCGAGACGCTGTACAACCAGACGTTCAACTTCGGCGTCAGCCGGGTGCAGAACTTTCTCGGCGGCACGCAGTTGACCGACGGCACCGCCACCAACAGCAATCTGCGCGGCCTGGGCGTGGGCGCAACGCTCAACCTGATGAACGGCAAGCGGACGCTGACCAACGCGAACTTCGGTTATCCGCAGATGGCCATCGAGAGAATCGAAACGCTGCTCGACGGCGCTTCCGCGCTCTATGGCAGCAACGCGATCGGCGGCGTCCAGAACTTCGTTCCTTACACTCGCTACAACGGCCTCGAGGTGATGGCGGACTATCGCCAGCGCGAAGATGGTGGCGGTGCGGAAACGCTCTTTGGCGTCATGGGCGGCTTCAGCTCTGAAACCGACAACTTCGTGTTCGCATTCGAGCTGCAGGATCGCGATGCGATCCTCACGTACGACATCCCCTATTTCACGAACGTCGCCGCATCCGCGTCCGGCGCAGGTCATCCGGGCACGTACTTCGTGCCAACGCGAGACGCCAATGGAGTTCTCAACAGGAACCCGACCACCGGCGCGGTCGTAACGCCTGCCACGCCAGACCCGACTTGCGGCAACCAGACCAACAACCCGGGCAACGTCAACTCCATTCCAGGCAATCGCCGCTTCGGTGTCGTCAACGGGACGACGTGCAGCTTCTACTTCGGCGAGTTCTGGGACTACATCCCCGATCTCGAAGCGATGAAGTTCTACGCGCATTACGATCATGAATTCAACGATCGCCTGCGCATGAACTTCGAGGCGATCTTCGACCAGGCCACGGATACCCGCCGCGGCTCGCCGGTGGACTTCGGCGCCAACGCCAACATCGTTCACAACATTCTGAGCAACGGCGTCATTCCCGGCGAGCATCCAGGCAATCCCTTCCGCGCGATGAACAGTGCCGGACAGCCGCTCTTCGCGCAGGACGCGAATGGCGATGGCGTTCCTGATCGCAACCCCGCAACCAACGAAGTGATTCTCTCCGGCGCGCCGACGGATCCGAGCTCTGGCGTCGCATTCAACGAAGATGTGAGAATCTCCGGCTGGCGTCCGCTGGGCAAGGATTTCCAGGGGCTGCCGGGCGTGTCGAACGACGACAACTCGTCGCCGCTGATCAACAAGCCGACATTCAGCCGCTACAACGGCGGCCTGGAAGTCAAGGTGACCGACAACTGGTTCCTGGACGCCGACTACACCTACAACCAGTACAAGGATCTGCAGACTCGCGCGGACGCTTCGCCCAACGCCATCGCGCTGGGACTCGAAGGCCGGCTCGGACCCAATCAGAACATGTGGTTCAACCCCTTCGGCACATCACAGATCGAGTGCCAGAACAGGGTGTGCGGCAGCACCATCACCTCATCGACCAGCGCCGCGTACAACAGCCAGTTCGTAATGGATCAGGTCGCATACCGGTCGACCTGGAACTCCGATACGACGATGCAGATCTTCGATCTCGTGATGAGCAGCGGCAAACTGTTCTCCCTGCCCGGCGGTGAAGCAGGGCTGGCAGTCGGCTATCAGTGGCTCGACTACGAAGAGGATTACTACGCTGACAGCCATCGCGCCGGTTGCGACTCCTGGTCTCTCGGCTGTGACTCCGACTTCAACGAAGGCCGGGTGACCAACAGTTACTTTGCCGAGATCGACCTGCCGCTGATGGACAACAAGGCGGGCAACCTCAGCGTCAATCTGGCCGGTCGCTACACCGAAGTGGAGGAACTGGAGAGCTTCGATCCCAAGGTCGGCATCGTCTACTCGCCGCTCGACATGCTCTCGCTGCGCGCGTCCTGGGGCACATCTTTCCAGGCCCCCTCGTTGCGCGAACAGAAATCGATCGTCAACGTGACGCGTGAAACAGCGGACCCGACCTGCGCCAACTCGGGCGGCAATTGCAGCCCCGCCACCCGCAACTTCGTCGTGAACTCGGTCGCCGGAGATCCACTGCTGGAACCGGAGACCGCGGAAAGCTTCAACGTGGGCTTCACAGTCCGTCTGCTCGATGGCGATCTGATCCTGCAGGCGGACTGGGTCAACATCGACTTCACGGATCGCATCACACAGTTTCCCGGCGATGCCATCCTGAACGCCGATGCGGCCAACTACCGCACCTACTTCACAGCTCAGTGCGGCGCGACGCCGACTCAGGCGTGTCTCTCGACGGCTCATGCCGCGTGGGTAGGCGGACTGAACAGCCCGCTGATCGAGCATGCGGGCTTCGATCTGTCGCGCATCATCACGAGCTACATCAACGCGGCCTCAGTGGAGACCACGCAGATCGACATGAGCGTGGACTACGCGCTGGATCTCGGCGGCGCAGGCCAGCTGCGCCTCGGCGCGAGCGCCACCAACATCCAGCAGTTCGAGTATCAGTCGGTTCAGAACGGACCGATCACGGATGCGAAGGGCAAGGTGAACGAAGGCACCGCCTATCCGGCGCTGCCCGAGTGGCGCGTGGCTCCGCAGGTCAGCTGGACGCTCGGGGCGCACAATGTGACGCTGCTGGGCGAGTACCACACGAGCGTCTTCGTTCGAATGGTGGGGCCGAATGAACTGACGCTGCCTGCGTACTCACGCTTCAATCTTGCGTACAGCTTCCGCTTCAACGACTTCCTGTCCGACAACAGCGAGGGAAGCATCACGGTGGGCGCATTCAATGCGTTCGACCAGCTGGCCACGCCGTACAACACCGCCGGCGGCTACAACTCGCAGCTTGAAGATCCGATCGGTCGCACCTGGTACGCGCGATTCACACAGTCCTTCTGACGTGTCGGCGATCGCCGCCCTCCGGGGCGGCGATCTGCCGCTGAGTCGATACCTGATTCCGGAGCACCACATGCAGACAGTACGACCGCACACGATCTTCCCGGCTTTGCTCATGCCGCTGTTGGCTGCCGGAGCGGCGACGGCTGCCGGTCTGGAGAATACGGTAGCGCAGTGTCAGACGATTGAAGATCGGCATGCGCGATTGGCATGCTTCGACGCACTGCCCCATCCCGTGAAGCAATCCGCCCCAGCAGGTACAACGGAACGCGTATCCGCGCATAGCACCGCAGTCGATGGATCTCCGAAGACCAGCCAAATCACCCGCATCAGCAGGACGATAGACAACCGTCAGATCTTCCATCTCGACGATGGCACAGTGTGGCAGGAGAACCGCAACGGCTCGCGCCGCTTCGAATCGGGTCACGCGGTCTCCATCACCCAGTCGCAGGTCCTCGGCAGTGAGACGATCGCGAGCTACTGGATGGAGGTCGAAGGTGCGAAGTTCAAAGTCGTTCGGCTCAGGTAGCACGAGGACTGGCAGCTAGCCCGTACGCCGTGCCTGCAACGCAGTTCGGCGCGCCGCCGCGAACGCAACGAACCAATCAAGCGCTGCGGCATTCGCCATCGATGATCGATTGACCGCCTTCTCGATCGGGTGATCGAGAAGAATCTTGCGAACGGGAACCTCGAGCTTCTTCCCTGAAAGCGTGCGTGGCACCTCGGGTACCGCAAAGACGTCATTGGGAACATGGCGCCCGGAGAGCTGCGTACGCACAGCGGCGAACAGCTGGGATCGCAGATCATCGGAGACGCCGCGCGCCTGCGCATCCGTGACTCCAGACGCGGACGCCGCCCCTGCCAATCGCGGATCGGCCGCTGACGCATCCCGCAACACCACGAACAGCGCGAGAAACGATTCGCCACCCAGGTACTCGAGATCGACCACCAGCGAATCCGCAACCTCCGGCGCAGCCTCGATGACCCTGTAGATCTCGCTCGTCCCCATGCGGATGCCATGCCGGTTGATCGTCGCATCCGACCGACCGTAGATGACGCCAGTGACGGCATCGGGTCGCGGAATCAGCCTCAACCAGTCGCCGTGCCGCCAGACACCCGGGTACACGTCGAAATAGCTCTCGTAGTACCGAGAACCGTCATGGTCGTTCCAGAACTTGATCGGCATGCAGGGAATCGGCTGCGTCATCACCAGCTCGCCCACTTCGTCCATGACCTCGTTGCCGGCATCGTCGTAGGCAAACGTCGCCACACCAAGCTCACGGCACTGCATCTCGCCCGCATAGACCGGCAGCACCGGGCAGCAGGTCAGGAAGCACGCTCCCGGATCTGTTCCGCCCGAGATCACGGCAAGCATGACGTCCGCTTTGACGTGCTCGTAGACCCAGCGGTATCCCTCGGCCGACAGCGGAGAGCCGGTCGCACCGACCGACCGCAACGCACGCAGATCGAACTGCTGCGCGGGTCGCAGGTCCGCCTTCATGCACATCCCGATGAATGCCGGGCTCACGCCGATGAACGTCGCGCGCTCGCGCGCAGCAAAACGCCACAACGTCGCTAGATCAGGATGGCTAGGGTTACCGTCGAACAGCAGGACCGTTGCGCCGCAGAGCAACGTATTTGCCACGAAGTTCCACATGATCCAGCTCGTGGACGTGTACCAGAACATCCGGTCGCGGCTGTCGACATCCGTATGCAACGCGCACGCCTTCAAAGTCTCCAGCACCGTACCGCCGTGGGTATGCACGATCGGCTTGGGCATCCCCGTCGTTCCCGAGGAATACACGATCCACAACGGATGATCGAAGGGAACGGGAGTGAACTCCGTCGTCGCGCGCAGCGCTGTGGCATGCGCGAAGGAAACCACTGTCACGATCCCGCGCTCGTCCGATCTCGGAATCTCCAGGGTTGCCGCCGAATTGAGATACGGAACGAAGATCACAGCTTTCAGGCTCGGCAACTGACGCACGAGGTCGGCGACGACGGCGCGGCGATCGTAGTCCTTGCCGCCATAGCGATAGCCATCCACCGCGAACAGAACGGTCGGCTCGATCTGGCCGAACCGATCGAGCACACCAGTCGTTCCCATGTCCGGTGAAGCGCACGACCAGACGGCTCCACAACTGGCAGTTGCGAGCAATGCAACGATGGTCTCCGGGATGTTCGGGAGATAGGCCGCGACTCGGTCGCCCGGCTGTACACCAAGCCGTCTCAGCATCGTCGAAAGGGCACCCACTCCTGACGCCAACTGCGACCAGGACACTTCGCTGCGCTCATGGACCTCCGACTGGAAGATGATCGCCGGATCGTTGCGAACTCCTTCGAGCTGCGCGTGGCGCAATGCATGCTCCGCGTAGTTCAGCGTTGCACCCTGAAACCACTTGGCCCCCGGCATGCGCCGCGCATCCAGCACTTGCGTATAGGGCTCGTGCGAAATGACGCCGCCGAACTCCCAGACCGAACGCCAGAACTCCTCGATCTCCGTGACCGACCAGCGCCAGAGCGCATCGTAGTCGGCGAATTCGAGCCGGTAGCGTTGCTTCAGCCAGCGCCGGTACCGGGTGATACCCGCTCTGCCGATACGGACGTCGTCGGGTCGCCAAAGGGGTTGCGGGTGATTCGTGGTCTCGGTCATGACGATTCCATCGGGCATTCGCTGCAGGGGCACATTGTGGCGCGGCGCGGATCATAGAGCGCGGCGCTTCCTCCATCAAATGATTGATTTCTTCAACCGCAAATCAATCAGTTGATTGTCTCGCCGCCGCCGTCTATTGACCGGGCCGAATACCATTGCATAGAGTGCCCGCCTCCACCGACGCCTGCCGCATTGTTGCGCCTCCCGCGCACCGCGATCTCCGCGCTGCGCCAGAACCGCGCATGTGCCGAAGCCAGTGCCGGTCACACGATCACCATTCACACCCCACAACTCACCGGGAGAACTTCGATGGCAGGCAGACTTGAAGGCAAGGCAGTGATCATCACGGGCGCAACCAGCGGAATCGGCGAGGCGACGGCACGCCGCTTCGCGGAAGAGGGCGCACGACTGCTCATTGCTGGACGGACCGTATCCAAAGGCGAATCGCTCGCGCGGGAACTGGGCGAACGTGTTGTGTTCGAGCCCGCCGATGTGACGCGCGAAGCGGACATCGCACGCCTGGTGGATTCCGCGGTCAAGCGATTCGGACGGCTCGACTGCATGTTCAACAACGCAGGCGCGGTTACCCCGTGCAAGCTCGAAAGCGTCACCGAGCAGGAGGTTCGCGACGGACTGCAGCTCCTCGTGGGCAGCGTGATCTTCGGTATGAAGCATGCGGCGCGCGTCATGAAAGATCACGGCGGGAGCATCATCAACAACGCCAGCGTCGCCGCGCATCGCTTCGGCCAGGGTGACCTCCTGTACTCGGCAGCCAAGGCAGCGGTGGCACAACTCACTCACCTTGCGGGCGTCGAGCTCGGCGCATTCAACATCCGCGTCAATGCAATTTCCCCTGGCGCGATCGCAACGCCGATCTTCTGGGGCGGGTCAGCACGCGCGGGCCAGCTGAGCAATGAAGAGAATCGCCGCAAGCAGGCCAAGCTCGAGCAGAACCTGGCTCGTGCCACGCCGCTGCCGCGCTCGGGACAGAGCCTCGACATCGCGAATGCCGCTCTATTCCTCGCCAGTGACGAAGGCAGCTTCGTGAACAGCCACGACCTCGTCGTCGACGGCGGCCGCATCTGGCAGTTCCACGAGCGCGCGAACGGCTGAACCGTTCACGGCCTGCCATCCCCGCGCGGGTTCGGATCGGGGGTCGAAAGATCCTCGCCTGCGCGGGAATGACAAGTTCAGTTCCTATCCGCGCGGGCGAGGTGACTAACCTCGCCCGCGCATCTGAATGACCTTAGTGGTCCTGGTAGCTCCCCAGAACGCAGGTCAACCCAGCCGGCGTAGGTGGCAACACGAACGCCTCGCGTGGCGTTCCCTTCGGATGAGCCGCCAGCGTCGTCGCCACCCAGTTCGTCATCGCCTGGCTGCGCGGCCAAAGATGCCCGCCGATCGGCGGCGCGTAATTCAGATCGTGCGTGCACGAGACTGTTACTACATTCGACTGGCTTGCGAAGTAGTTGGCTGAGAGCTTCGTCGACGGGTTGTAGTTCGCGATCAGCGGGCCTGTCGCGCCATTGGCGTACCACTTGTCGGTGGCACCGCCCCACAACACGATGTTGATCGATGGCTGCAACGCCTCCGCGGAACGATCGAGCGGCCGTGGAGCAGCGCGCCCTTCGATGATCGCATCGCCGACATTTTCGACTGAGATGGGAACGCCATCCGTTCGATACCATTCGCCGGAGGCAGGGGCGCCGCCCGCAAAGAATCCCGAACTGAAAGTCAGCGCACGATTGGTCGCAGTGCCGCCGGCGGAGATACCACCGATGAAGATACGCGTCTGGTCGATCTCATAGCGCGTCGCCGCACACTTCACCGCTCGCTCGAAGAACCGCACGTCCGTGCCGGCATCCTGATACTGCGCGACGTTGCTCTGACCGACGCCATCGAACCACGGCTCCCACGTGCGTCCGTCCTGGGTGGTCACCGTCCCCGACGCACACACCGAGTTGGTTCCGTTCGCCGCACAGATTCTCACTGGCGAAATGACCGTGAATCCCTGAGCGGGCAATTGATCGATGAAGGTGGCGCGCATGAAATCCGCTTCCATCTCCGCAGTGCCGGTAAGCGACACGAAGACCGGCCGCGGGCCGGTGCCGGTAGTAGCCGGGAGAATCCGGAAGCTGCGGGAATAGCCGTCCGACATGAAGCCGGAATTGAGACCTTCCTGCGGCGTGAAGCCCGCCGGACACGTCGCCGCCCAGCGAAGCGGCGGCGGCACGGAATCGGATTCGAGAATCGCGAGCCCGCCGGCGACATTCGCACCCCAGGTCCAACCGTATCCGGCGTAGATGCGCCCGTTCGAAACCACCGGTCCGCTCGTCGATCCATCGGGGAAGCCTTCGGCGGCCGCATCGTAGCTGCCGACTTGCGCGCCGACAGGCATCGAGTGAAGCAACGTCCCGTTCGTTGCATCGATTACGCGCAACTGGCCGTCCCACGTAATGAAGTACAACAGGCCGTTCGCCACGGTGTTGCCGCTGAAGCTGCCTGCGGGAAGATTCAGATTCCACACGATGTCGCCGGTTGCAGCATCGAGCGCAAACGCCGTGCTCGTACCCGGCCTCGCATCGAATCGACCGGTTCCCACAGTCGAAGTGTTGTTCGTGAAGTAGATCCGGCCGTCCGCTACCGTGGGCGTCCCCATCACGCCGCCGATCGGGCTGCCCGAGGGGGTACGAGGATCCACGGTCCGCTGCCACACTCGCTGACCGGTTTCCCGATCAACGACTGTGTAGTGTCCACCCTTGTCGCCGACTCCTACGAGCTTTCGCACCGAGCCATTGATCGACGCCTCGAACAGGTTCGGGGCAGCGCCGACGTCACGATCGAGACTGCCGCCATTGATCGTGTAGACGTCGTCAGCCGTGATCTGGTGATGCCAGACGAGAGCGCCCGTCTCATAGTTGATGGCGAGCAACGCATCGGAGTACGGGCCCGCGGGAGTGAAGTAGGCCTGTCCGGTACCGATGAACGCAAGCTTCAGATCCGGATCCACGGCCACGCTCGACCACACCGAAACGCCGCCACCGCACGACGCCGGCGGGCAAACGGAGAAGCGCCACTTCTCCGCGCCCGTCTTGATATCCAGTGCGACGACAGAGCCGCGGAACAGCGGAGTTGCAGCGAAGAAGACCTGATACGAGGCCGCGCCAATGAGCAGCGTATCACCCACGACCATGGGTGAAGACCAGATCCGGTTGTATGGCGTCGTCTCGATCTTGACCGTCCAGCGCACCTCGCCGGTCGAGCGGTTTACCGAATAGACGTTCGAGTTGTCACCGGCGATGTAGACACTGTCCCCGGATACGAAGGGCGAAGGCGTCAGCATCGTGTTCTGCAGCCGCTTGCTCCAGATCTCCGCGCCGGTCTCCGCGTTGACCGCCTTCAGCCAGCCGGCGTAGTCACTGAAATAGACGACCCCGTCCACTATTGCCGGTGTGCTCGAGACGCCCGCGCCTGTGACGCGATGCGCGACCCGCAAGTTCGCGACATGCTGCGGGCCGATGGTTTCGTCCTTCGAGGCCCGGGTGTTCCCGTAGTCGTGACCGAACATCGGCCAGTTCTGCGAGCCGATCGGCAGAGGGTCACCACTCGTCATCGCAGCCGTCGTCACACTGAATACGGCACTCACGCCACCCACGGTCAATGTGGCTGTGACCGCAGTGCTTGCAGTCGCGCTCGACGTGACGCGCACCGCAACCTGCTGGCCATTGGTTACTGTGCCGGCGGCGCTGGTGTAGGCCCCGTTATTGATCGAGTACTCACCTCCGGTGACGCTGATCTGGGCCGCTGCATTGATTCCGGAGATGGTGACGGCCGAGGACGCGATCGGCGTATCGACCGCGACGTTCGTGCGCGCGACGAAACTGAAAGCATTGGGTGTGGTATCGGTGGCTGGAGGCGGTGGTGGCGAATCGCCACCACCCCCTCCCCCTCCGCAGCCGGCAAGCATGGCTGCTGCAAGCATCGCAGCGGCGACAACCTTCAATCGCATGACTGATTCCCCTTGAGGCGGCTGCGGCAGCCGCCGGATCGTTGTGACTTGTGCTGACCCCTCCTCTGACCATACCACCCGCTCAAAAAATAGTTCAAGACCCATCAACTGATTGATTGGGCTCCAGCATGTGCGAGCCTCGGTAACTTCAGGTAGCGGTTTTTGTTGTACAAATCGCCAACTTGCACGCGAATGAGGAGTGGGTCGATCTACCCATCCCAGGCCTTTTGGCGACTGCATCGCGGCTCCCAGTTCTTGCGCGGCAACATCACTTGAATGACCGGTCGTTCGTTACCTCCTTCGTGGATGCCATTTTTATGGCATTTCCATCATCTGTGGATTAGTCAATTGTATCGGTGGTATGGTCCATATGGCGTAATTGCATAGTCGGTATGCCGGAAACAGAATCACTATTAGACAACTGATCCAGGGGGAATGCATGAACACGAACACAACAGCGCACTTGCCATGGAGGCGCGGACCCAGCCCCGTTGCGTCGTCAATCGCTATTGCCGCAACGGCCCTGACGCTATCAACGCCATCAGCACTCGCCGCGGAAGGGAGCGGCCGGACGCTCGAAGAAGTCCTCGTCACAGCGCAACGACGAGAGCAAAGCCTGCAGGACGTTCCCGTCGCCGTCTCCGTGGTGTCCGCGGAGACCATTCGCGAGTTGTCATTGCAGAACCTCGACCAGTTGTCCGCGTACGTGCCGGGATTCAATGTGCGGGAAGGCGGCGAGCAGACATCGATCAGCATTCGAGGCTTCGCGACCGGCCTGAATTTCGGCTTCGACCAGTCCGTGGGTCTCTTCATCGACGGAATTTATGCGGGGCGCGAGCGTCAGTTTCGCAGCACGTTCCTCGACATCGGATCGGTCGAAGTGCTCAAGGGGCCACAGGCCACGCTCTTCGGCAAGAACACCACCGCGGGCGCCGTCGTGATCACCACCGGGCAGCCGACGCAGGATTTTTCCGCGGACCTGAGCGCCGATTTCACCTCGGAGATCGATCGCCAGGTCTACACAGCCGTGGTCAATGGGGGCATTACTGACACCCTGGCGGCTCGCGTGGCCCTGCGCTACTCGGAGGAAGAGGGATACGTTCGCAATACGCTGACGAATGAACGCGAGGAACAGGGCAACGACTGGATCGGTCGCGCGACTTTCCTGTGGACGCCCACGGATTCCTTCAGCATGCGAACGAAGCTCGAGCATTCCGAGTACGAGCGCTTCGGCCGGGCGTTCAATATTTCGTCGGTGAGCGGCGTGCAGGTCGGACGTCCGACCTGTTTCGGGATGGCGACTGGCTGGCCCTGCGCCGCAACCGCGGCAGACGTGGGCCCTGAGGCCCGGCTGAGCAGCTACCTCGCCTACGACCCGGACTTCGAGGCTGGGACCTTCGACCAGACTTCGAAGCAGCAGGAAACAGCGGACGTCGAGGCCAATAATGTCGCCGTTCGAATGGAGTACTCGTTCACGCCCGACACCCGGCTGGTTTCAATCAGCGGCTATTCGAGTTACGACTCCGAGGATGGACGCGACGTCGACTGGAGCCCGACGGACTTCCTCTATGAGCCGATCACCCAGGAGTTCGATCAGTTCAGCCAGGAGCTGCAGCTGTTCTCGAAGGTCGGCGACCGCTTCGAGTACCTTCTCGGTCTGCATGGCTTCAAGAACGACTTCTACGTGGATCGTCGCACCGACATCGACATTCGCGTCTTCCTGCTGCCGTTCGGCGTACAGCCGACCGACCCGCTCATTTTTGGCGGGCCGGCGAGCGATTGGCGCTACGCTCAGTTGCGCTATCTCGATCAGGAGACCGAAAGCGTCGCCGCCTATTTTTCGGGAACGTTCGATTTCACGCCAACCTGGCATCTGACCGCCGGATTGCGCTGGAATCGCGAGGACAAGACCGCGACGGATCGTTATGCCCTGTCCGAATTCGGTTCGACCCGGTTCCTGGACGTCTCGCGCGACAGCGGCGGCACTCTGGTCGGCAATCCCGCCGATGTCGCATTGATCACTCGCATCCTGGCCACGCTGCCGGCCAACGTGAACGGGATCATCAACACATCGCGCGTCGGCATAACGCAGACCATCACCGAGGAGGATTGGTCACCCGAACTCACGCTGTCGTGGGACCCGACCGCCGACACCATGCTGTACCTCAAGGCCGCTCAGGGCCACAAAGGCGGCGGCTTCAACTCAGCTACCGTCGGTCAGAACGCCTCGGACAGAACGTTCAGCGACGAAACCGTCACCGGCTACGAGCTCGGCGGCAAGCTGCGCTTGCTCGACGGCAGCGCGGCGCTGAACTTCGCGCTCTTCCACCAGGAATTCGAGGACCTGCAGACGTCGACCTGGGTCGGTGATGGGTTCGACGTCGGCAACGCGGGCAAATCCCGCGCAGAAGGCCTCGAGCTGGAGACGATCTGGCAGGCGACGGATGCGTTGCGACTCAATGCGAGCATGATCTGGCTCGACGCCCGCTTCCTCGAGAACGAGGGCAATGCCTGCAGCATCCCGCAGCGCTACTTCCCGGATCCGGTCCCGGGTTGCGTGTTCACTCCCGCCAACCCAGGAGCAGGGACACCGGCCTCCTATCTGCAAGACAACTCCGGAGACCGCTTCGCGCCCACTTTCTCGGGTAATTTCGGCGTCGGATACACCGCGTCTCTCACCAGTTCCCTCGAACTGCTGATGCGCGCCGACGTCGTCTACACGGGCCAGCAGCGCAATGCGTTGGACCCCACGATCGAGCAAGGGTCACGAACGCTCATGGATCTGGGCGCAACGTTGCGACCGGCCGGCAAGGACGGCTGGAGCATCGGTCTGCTCGTGCAGAACGCGACCAATGAGGAGTACTACTGGTACGAGTTCGAAGCGCCCTCGCAAATCGGCACCCGCATCGGCTTCCCTGCTCCACCCCGGATGTACACGCTGCAAACACGCTATCGCTTCTGAATGGGAGCACGGCCCGATGCGACGCGATTCGCATCGGGCCGTGACCACGACGCCGCCCGCGTTCGGGCGGCAATCGTTTTCCAGCCCTCGGCATGAAGCCGCGCAGGAGCGCGTGCATACCGGGGTGCAAAAATTGCTCGCCACGGGCACAATTTGTCGCTACGGTATGTCTGCGTTCAGGATGCAACAACGACGAAAATGGCCACGCGATCCCGCCCGGAGCCCACCAAGAAATTTCACAAGCGCAAGGACATGATCCTTCGCGCCGCTGTCGAAGTTCTGAACAAGAAGGGCGTCAAGGGAATGACCCTGGCGGATGTCGCTTCCAAGCTCGATCTCGTGCCGACCGCCGTGATGTATTACTTCCGGAGCAAGGAAGAGCTCGCGGCCTCCTGCTTCCATCGGTCCATCGAAGTGTATGACACGCTTGCGACTCAGGCAGAGCAAGCACGCACCGCCCGGGAAGCGCTGGAAGCATTCGTGCGCGGCTTCTTCGAGCACCGTCGCAAGATCGCGATTGGTGAAGCCGATCAGATGGCGGTGTTCAATGACGTGCGCGCAGTCCACGATCCTGGCGTGGGCAAAGCTTACGAAGGAATGTTCCGGCGCACGCGCAGCCTGCTGATGAAGTCGCGCGAGTTCAGCAATCTCGAGCGCGTCGACTGCAACGCCCGCATCCATCTGCTGCTGTCGCAGCTCTTCTGGTCGGTCGTCTGGATCGACCATTACGACGCCGACGACTACGGCCGCCTGGCCGACCATGCCCTGGATATCCTCGAAAGCGGCCTGGCTCACAATCGCGGCAAATGGTCACCCCAGACGCTGCCATCGTTGCCGGCCTCTCCGAGCGATCGATCAAGCGAGAGTCGCGAGACGTTCCTTCGTGCCGCGACGGTACTCATCAACGAACAGGGCTATCTCGGCGCGTCGGTCCAGAAGATCTCCGAACAGCTCAATGTCACCAAGGGCGCGTTCTATCATCACAACGACGCCAAGGACGACCTGGTCGAAGCCTGTTTCGCGCGCACCCTCGAGGTCATGCGACATGCACAGCGCGCGGCCGCATCGTCGAGCAAGACCGGCTACGAGAATCTCGCCTCCGTCTGCGCCGCATTGCTGAATTACCAACTCACCGGCAGCGCCCCGCTCCTGCGAACCTCGGCACTGACGTCCGTACCGGAGAACATTCACCGCCAGCTGATCGGTGAGTTCGACCGGATCTCCGGGAGGTTCGCGCTCGTTTGCAGCGACGGCATCGCAGACGGTTCGTTGCGGGCAGCGGACGCGACTATCGCCGCACAGATGATCACCGCGATGATCAACGCCTCGGCCGAACTGCACCTCTGGGCTCCCGGTGTCACCGCGCAGAACGGCGCGGAGATCTACGCACGGCCGCTGTTCGAAGGGCTGCTCACCAAGTAGCAGGCCGCTTCGATTCTCACGCCTGCCTAGGGCGTGGCACTCCCCTCACGCCCTCCCCACCGTCATCACCAGCCGCATCAGCGATTGCCGTACTCGTGATCGCGTTGATCGTTACCCATAAATTGAATTGACGGTATGTGTCGTTGGTGTCTATAGTTTCCAAAATACTCGACTCTGGCCTGCATCCAACCAGTGTTTTTGACTATAGGGTCTGCGCCCGACGGCCAGAGCAAGCAGCCCCATGGATATCCGATATGACCGCATCGCCTAACCCGGCAGTCACTGAGTACATCACGCGAGCCCAATCTCAGGCCCGGATCGTGCCGGATATCCCCGGCCACGTGCCCCTGATCCCGATCGCTCGCGTCGGAATCGTGGGCGCCGGCACGATGGGCGGCGGCATCGCCATGAACTTCGCCAACGCCGGCATTCCGGTAAAGCTGATCGAAACCCAAGCGCCGGCCCTTGAGCGAGGACTGGCTACGGTTCGACGCAACTACGAGAACAGCGCGCGCAAAGGGCGAATCACGGCGGAGGACGTCGAAGCGCGGATGAGCCTGCTCAGCGGCTCGCTGTCTCTTGACGCCCTGGGCGACTGCGACCTCGTCATCGAAGCCGTTTATGAGGACATGGCCGTGAAGAAGCAGATCTTCACGCGGCTCGACGGAATTGCGAAGAACGGCGCCATTCTTGCGACCAACACGTCAGGCCTGAACATCGACGAGATCGCCTCGGTCACCCGCCGCCCGGAAGCGGTGATCGGGCTTCATTTCTTCTCACCCGCCAATGTGATGAAGCTCGTTGAGGTCGTTCGCGCCGATAAAACCAGCCAGAGCGTGATCGCGACGTGCATGGACCTGGCGCATCGACTTGGGAAGATCGCAGTCCTCGTCGGCGTATGCCCCGGCTTCGTAGGCAATCGCATGCTCTACCCGCGACAGGTTCAGGCAGAGCAGTTGCTGTTCGAGGGCGCGATGCCCTGGGACGTCGATCGCGCACTTTGCGAGTTTGGATTTCCGATGGGTCCTTTCCAGATGGCGGATCTCGCCGGCCTCGACATTGGCTGGACTCGCGAGACATCACGCGGAGAAACGCTGCGCGACGTTCTGTGCGAACAAGGCCGGCTTGGACAGAAGACGCGCGCCGGCTTCTACGACTACGACGAGAACCGCAAGCACACGCCTTCGCCGATCACGGAGAAGGCGGTGCGCGACTTCTCCTCGCGACAAGGCAAGACACGGCGCGTCGTTTCCGACAGTGAGATTCTCGAACGCTGCCTGTATCCGCTGATCAATGAGGGCGCACGCGTGCTCGAGGAGCGCAAAGCGCTGCGCGCTTCGGATATCGACGTCGTATGGCTTTACGGATACGGCTGGCCGAAGGATCGAGGCGGGCCGATGTACTACGCGGATTCTGTCGGGCTCGAAAAAATTACAGCCCGATTGCAAGACTTCGCACGAAGCCACGGCACTGCGTTTGAACCTGCGTCGCTGCTTGCGACACTCGCATCACAGGGCCGAGGCTTTCTGTCGGTGTAGACGCCGAATCCGCACTCGCCCGGGCATCGAGCCCGGGCACATGGCCTGAAGGCTTGAACTCAGCTCGAGCGAGGCCGATAGCGGTCCCGCAGTTCGCGCTTCAACACTTTGCCAATCGCACTGCGCGGCAGCGCGGACACCACTTCGATCGCGCTGATCGCCTGCGTCTTGCCGAGACGCTCATTCGCCCATGAGCAAAGACTGCTCGCATCGAGCGAGCATCCATCGCGTGGCACGACGAAGCCCACCGGGGTTTCACCCCATCGCTCCGAGGGCACACCGACGACCGCAGCCTCGAGGACTCCCTCGTGCTGAACGAGCACTGCTTCGATATCGCTCGGATAGACGTTGAAGCCGCCGGAGATGATCATGTCCTTGCGGCGGTCCATCAACGTGAGGAATCCTTCCGCGTCGAAGCATCCCACATCACCCGTGCGGATGAATCGATTGCCCTTCTCGTCGTACCACTCTGCCTCGCTGGTCTTCTTCGGCTGATTCAGATAGCCATTCATCATGACCGGCGAGCGACCGACGATCTCTCCCACCTGACCGGCCGGCAGCTCTCGACCCTCCTCGTCGATCACCCGCATCTCGTGACCTGGAAACGGGCAGCCGACCGTGTGCAGCTTGTCGGGCCGCTCGTGAGCCAGCAGCACGCACGACGCGCCGCCTTCAGTCATTCCGTAGTACTCCGTAAGACCGCCGGGCCAGCGCTTGAGCACATCCGCCTTGAGATCACCCGCGAAAGGCGCGCTGGTGCTGTACTTCATCACGAAGCTCGACAGGTCATAGCGCTCGAAGTCCGGCACCGCCATCAGCCGACGATACTGCACGGGCACCAGCATCGCGTGAGTGACCCGGTGCTTCTGCGCAAGCTCCAGGAACTTCACGGCATCGAACTTCGCTTGCAGCACCACTGTGCCGCCATTCGCGAGCGTAGGCAGGAAACTCACGAGCGTGGTATTTGAATAGAGCGGCGTCGAGACCAGCGTGACCTGCGCCGAATCCGCGTCGTAGTCGTGCCCCTTGTCGCGCATGAGCTGCAACCATCGCAGCTGATGCGACTGCACGATGCCCTTGGGCGTGCCCGTCGTTCCCGAAGAGTAGATGATGTTGAATGCCGCATTAGGGTCCATCGACACGGCCTGCGGCTTCGATTCGCTCGAAGGAAGCCAGTCTTCAAAACGCACGCCGGCGTCCGATCCATCGAGCATGACCCAGGTCGGCCCCGTCGACTTGCGCAGGGGCGCGAGCGCACTCGCAACCGCTGCATCGAGAAACAGGATCGTAGCCCCGCAATCCTCGAGCATGGTCATGAGACTCTGCGCGGTCGAGGAAGGCGCAAGCGGTACGACGCCTCCGGCCGCACGCAGCGTCGCCATGAATACCGCGCCGTACTCGATGGAAGCGGAAGCACAGATCGCAACCGGATCACCCGGCTTGATCCCGTCACGCTGCAGACCCGCGGCGATGCGGTCCATCAGGACATCGAGATCACCATAAGTGATGCGCCGCCCTTCCTGGATCATCGCGACCTTCTTCGGCCGCAGTGAGGCATGCGCCTGAATGAGCTCGTGATGCGACCCGAAGGGTCGTTCCCTCATCGCGGCGATAGATGCAGCCGTGACTCTCATGCGCGAAGCGTCTCCTGCCGAAGCGTGCGGGCCGCGAGGAAGTAATGCACGGCAGCCCAGAGATTGACGAGTACTGTAGCGCGAAGCGACCAGCGCAGCCCATCAGCAAGCGCCTGCGCCTCGGGTATCCCCTGAGCAACATAGCCGGATCGCAGCGAATCGCTCAGCACCCCGACCAGCAGCGGCCCGAAGCCCAGGCCGATGAGATTCAGAATGAACAGGAGCAATGCGCTGGCGAGCGCACGTTCCCTCACACCGACGAGCCGGTAGGTCGCGGTAATGCTTGGCGCAAGATAAGCGGCGGCACAGAAGATGGAAGGAATGAGCAGCCACATGACGATCGTCGGATCGTCGATGAAGAAGACCAGCTCGGAGATCGGAAAGCCGACGACCAGTGAGAGCGCCGGGATCCACAGATAGTAGCGAATGTCATCGCGACGATTCGCGAACCAGTCGCTGAGCCAGCCGCCGAAATACGTGCCCGCGACGCCGCCGACCACCGTGACGATGGCGAGCTGGAAGCCGACTTCAGCGACGCTCATTCCGTGTGATCGCATGAGGAACGCCGAGTAGAAGTTGCCGGCGCCATAGATGACGAAATTGTGGAGCGCGGCAGCGAAGGCGAGGTGCCGGAACGAAGGCTTCGACAGCAGGGATCGAATGACGACCCACGCCGATGGCGGCTCGGAGACCACTTTGGTCTCGTCCGAAAAGCCACGAGGCGGCTCTCGCAACGTGATCTTGACGAGCAGTGCAATCACGAGCCCCGGCAGGCCGACGACGAAGAAGGCCATGCGCCAGCCGTGAGTGTGAGCGACCCAACCAGCCAGCAACATTCCGAGGAAGGAGCCCGCGTACGCGCCCAACTGATAGATCGACAGCGCCGTCGCCCGGCGCTTCGACTCGAAATAGTCGCTGATCAGCGAGTAAGCCGCCGGATTGCAGCCGGCTTCACCAATACCAACGCCCACTCGCGCAACGAGCAGGTGCACATACGTCTTCGCGGTACCAGTGAGTGCCGTGAAAGCACTCCACACGACGATCGAGATCGCGATCAGATTGACGCGACTGCTGCGATCGGCCAAGCGCGCCAGCGGAACGCCCATCACCGTGTAGACGGCCGCGAATGCGAGTCCTGTGAGAAACCCCATGTGAGTATCGGTCAGACCGAACTCGGTCCGGATGGGCTCCACCAGGATAGACAGCAACTGCCGATCCATCATGTTGATCATGTAGACGCCACACAGCAGCCACACGACGTAATAGCGGTAGCCCTCGGACGCGCGGAATTCCTCCGAAGTTTCCGCGGACCGAGCCGCCGGCGCGTTCAGCGCCGCCTCCTCTCTCGAAATCACTTCGTTTCCCCCTCTCTCACGAACCGCAGTAAGGCAATGCGCTCGGTGAGCTCACGCCCAGGTGACGCCCACTCTGATGTTCAGGGCGCCTATTTCTTCTTCAGGTAGAGATCGAACCACTCGAGCGCCAGCTCATGAGAGCGTTCTCGCGCTTTCGAATAGATGTCGTAGTGCGAGGTTCCCGGGATGACAACCAGCTTCTTCGGCCCCTGATAGCGCTTGTACGCCGCGATCGCGTGCTCTTCGTTGTTGAGATACTGCTCGTGCTCCGACAGGACGAACTGGAACGCGACTGTGTTCACGTCCGTGATGTCGTCGAGCGGGTTGTAGTTGGCGAAGCGGCTCGTGATCGGTGCGCCGCGCAAACCACCGTTCATCTGCGAGGGCGGCGGATAGGCCAGCTCACCGCGCGCACGCTTGGTCGCCTCTTCGAATCCCTGCGGCATCCACTGCGTCCACAACGATCCCTTGAGCCCGCCAGTCACCTGGCTGTGGACAGCTTTTACGCGGGCATCGTGCGCACCCGCGTAGACGACATAACTGCCGCCCATGCTGCTCCCCCACAGCCCGATCCGGTTGGCGTCGACCTGCCCTTCTCCATGAACCCAGTGGATTGCGTTCTGCCAGTCCGCCGCCATGTCGAGTGGATCGACGACTTCCCTGATCGCATGCACTTCGGCAGTGAAATCGGTCTTCGTGACATCTGTCGCGGCGGATTTGAGCACGACACGTGAATCGCTCTCTCCCCAGCCGCGATAGTCGAACGTCACGACGAGGTATCCCTCACGCGCAAACTCCGAGGCGTCCTGACGCAACTGCGCCTGCACGCCGCCCCAGCCGTGAGCCATGATGATCGTCGGCAGCTTTGCATCCGCGGCGACCGACTTCGCGACGAAGACATAGCCGGTCATGCGGTTGCCTTCACTGTAGATATCGACGCGTCTCTGACGAATGTCTTCAGGAACCACGAATCCCGCCGGGCGCGCACGCGCTGGTTCGCTGCCCGACTCCGCAGCCTGAGCGCTCGTGAGCGGCGCCTGCATGAGAGCCGCGCACAGCAACAGATATCTGAACATAGCCATGAATCCCCCTGTCGATCCGCCAATCGTCCAGCAGTGCTGGAACAATGCCTGGAAGCCCCGGCGCCGCCCGTCCAATCACCTGACTGACAGTCGCCCGGGCCGCTTGTATCTTGCCGGGGACAGTACATACCACGCAGTGAAAAAAAGAATCAATGCCTTTGTTTTTCCGCATACCCTCCAGACAACTTAACTTGACCGATGGCCGCGGAAAGAGGTCAAGAGGGCTTCTCAGTCAAATGACTGAAACGAAAGGCAACAGACAGGTGCCGGACCTGTCGCCAGGCTGCGTGCCGGCAGCGAAGGGGAGATTTCGGGAATCGGCCTGCTGCGGCAGGCCAGGAAGTCGACGACAGCTATCTCGCGGTCTTCCGCACGGCCCGCTTGCGCTTCGCCCCGCCGGTCGACCGCGTTTTTTCTCCGAGATGCGCCTCGAACCCCGCCGCCGTGAAGCGAGCGAGCTCCCGCGCAAGCTCGCGAACGGCTTCCTCGTTCGCGACCGCCTTGGGCACGGAATCGTGCCACGTAGCTGTTACTGCCATCAAAGCGACGGACATTGCGAGCAGCCGCTGAATCTCAGCGCGGGGCGTATCCGGGAACAGCTCAAGGATCGCAGCGATGTAACGGTTCCGGACCGGCGCCACGATGTCGTCGAAGATCTTCGCCGATGCGGTTTTGTACTCATGCTGGACGCCGGCGAGGATGCGCGCATATGGGAGCCCCGCCGCTGTGCTGGCGAGAGCGACGTGCGGATAGAAGTAGCTGTACAGCAGGCGCCGCAGTCTCGCGCGGCCGACGAGCTCCGGATCCATCTCCTTCAACAGCTTCAGTCGTTCCTCCTGGACGCCGTGAATGAAGGCGTCGATCACACCGCGATAGAGCGCCTCCTTCGAACCGAAGTGGTAGTGCACGGCCCCCGGATTCACTCCGAGCTCTCGCTGGATTTCGCGCTGACTGGCGCCCCGGTAGCCGTGCTCGGCGAAATGCCGGGCCGCCACTTCGATGAGCTTTTCTCGCGTATCCGCCGTTGCTGTCGGAGTCTTGGATCGCCGCGCCATGAGACTGTTCGAACTCCTGCCTTCTGCTGAAACAGCGACTGTACATCAGTACCGAGGAAGTCCGCGCTGAGTTACCAACTGTCGATACCGGGTCGTTTCCGGCGTCGTCGCCCCGGCGCTGCACGCGCTGCCTTCAACAAACTCACGAGCCATCGACGGGAATCCGCCGGATCAATCGTGTCATCGACGCCGAAAATGGTGGAGATGCTGAGTGCTTTGCCCTGTTCGTAGAGCTTCGCGACCATCTCGTCGTACTTTTTGCGACGCTGGATGGGATCCGCTATCTGCGCGAGCTCGTTGCGGTAGGCAAGCTTCACCGCGCCTTCCAGACCCATACCGCCGAACTCACCCGTCGGCCACGCAACCGTCGCCATCGGACGTTTGAACGATCCTCCTGCCATCGCGATCGCACCCAACCCGTACGCCTTGCGCAGGACGATCGTGAAGAACGGCACGCTGAGGTTCGCTCCGATGACGAACATGCGGCTCGAGTGACGCACCAGCGCCGTCTTCTCGATCTCGGGCCCGACCATGATGCCCGGCGTATCGCAAAGGAAGAGGATCGGGATGTCGTAGCTGTCGCAAAGCTGCATGAAGCGCGCAGCCTTGTCCGCTCCGTCGGCATCGATCGCCCCGCCGAGATGCTGCGGATTGTTGGCGATCACACCGACAGGCATGCCCTCGATACGAATGAGTGACGTGATCATGCCTCGCGCGAACTGCGAACGCAGCTCGAGCACGCAGGCAGTGTCCGACAACGTGTCGATGACGCGGCGAACTTCGTACGCCCGCAATCGATTCTCCGGAATGACGTGACGCAGCTGACGCTGATCGGAGCATTCGAAGTCTTTGACGGTTCCCTGGAAGTACGAAAGGTACTGGCGGGCAGCGCGCACAGCCTGCGCCTCGTCCGCCACACCGATGTCGACCACGCCGTTGGCGAGTTGTACCGAGATCGGCCCGATCTCTTCGGGCTTGAAGACGCCCAGGCCGCCGCCCTCGACCATTGCCGGTCCGCCCATCCCGATGTTGGCGTTGGCTGTGGCGATCACCACGTCACAGCATCCCAGCAGAGAGGCATTGCCGGCAAAGCAGCGCCCAGACGCGATACCGACCAGCGGCACCGTGCCGCTGAGCTCCGCGAAGTCTGCAAATGTCGGCGTTCCGCCAGCGTCGCCGCTGGTTTCCGTGTCCCCAGGCCGCCCTCCACCGCCTTCGGTGAAGATCACGACTGGCATCCGCCCGCGCTTGGCAACCTGAATCATGCGATCGGTCTTGATGTGATTGCGTGCCCCCTGCGTCCCGGCAAAGACCGTGTAGTCGTACGACATCACGACCGAGCTGGCTTGCGGTTCCGGGAACAGCGCGCCGTTGATGCGACCGACACCGGCGACCATGCCGTCCGCAGGGCTCTTGACGATCAGTTCCTCGAGCGAGCGTCGGGCGCGCTGTGCTGCGAGTACGAGCGGCCCGTACTCAACGAAGGTTCCCTGATCGCATAGATCGTCGATGTTCTCGCGCGCAGTGCGCTGTTTGGTCGCGCGCCGCCGCGCTACCGCCTCCGGCCTTGCCGCATCGAGAGTCACTTCGTGTCGCTGCAGGACTTCGAGGAGATCGGGGCGAATGAGATCGAGATCCACCGCCGCCACATCGGCGGCACCGCTTCTATCCACGTCTTGCGGTTCGAGTGCGACCAGCGTTGCCCCTTCCACTACGGTGTCGCCCACGGTAATGGCGATCGTCATGACGCGACCACCAACAGAGGCGACGAGCGCATGCTCCATCTTCATGGACTCGATCACGAGCACCTGCTGGCCTCGATGAACGAGGTCACCTTCACGCACGTCGATCGACACGATCGTGCCCTGGAGCGGGGACTTGATCGCACCAGGCGAGTCGTCGTCGATCGACGATTGAGACGCGGCGTGTACTTCTTGTTTACCGTGCGCAAGCACCGCGAGCGGGTCATTGCTGTCAACCTGCGCTCCGACGCGCTGTGAGCGCAATGCAGTTGCAGGCGTTTCGATGAATCTCCGCGGATGCCCCGCCCCTGGCTGCAACAACTCTTCGCCGTGACGGGCGATGAACTGCGTGTCGACCCGGTCAGCAATGAATTCCGGATGCTGGAGCAGTGCCTGCAGGAAAGTGAGATTCGTGGTCACACCCTCGACCCTGAATTCGCACAGCGCGCGATATGCCGCATCAGCAAGGGCATTGAATCCCGGCTGCTGCGAATGGACGATGACCTTTGCGAGCAGCGGGTCGAATCCGGGCAGCGCCGCGTAACCCGCGTAGCCAAACGTGTCCACGCGGATACCTCGTCCGCTGGGGGGCTCGAACACCGCCAGATTGCCGGACGTCGGCTTGCTCGACCCGTCCGGCTGCATCGCCTCCATGTTGATGCGCAGTTGCATGCTTGCGCCGCGCGGTTGCGGAATCTGCTCTTGCGTCAACTCGAGTTGCGGCAACGTGGCGCCGCTCGCGACACGCAACTGCGCCTCCACGAGATCGATGCCGAGGATCTCTTCCGTAACCGTGTGCTCCACTTGCAGCCGCGCATTGGTCTCGATGAAGACGAAGCGCGCGTCTGCTCCGCCGGCGGCATCGACCAGAAATTCGAACGTCCCGAGGCTGTCGTAGCGCACATGACGCGCCATGCGCAATGCCGCGTCGATGACACGATCCCTCACCCGCGGATGCACACCAGGGCTGGGCGCAATCTCAACGAGTTTCTGATGTCGCCGCTGAATGGTGCATTCACGCTCCCAGAGATGGCTGACGTTGCCGGCAGCGTCACCAAGGATCTGCACTTCGAGATGGCGAACCGACGGGAAGTACTCCTCGACATACACTTCATCGACCCCGAAGGCGGACTTCGCCTCGGATCGGCACCGCGCATAAGCCTCCTGCAGCTCCGATTCCTGGGTTACGACACGCATTCCCCGGCCGCCTCCGCCTCCGCTCGCTTTGATCACAATCGCGGTACCGGCGGGCAATGAGGAACGGAATCGCGCGATGTCATCTATCGAGGCGGCAGCGAACGTACCAAGAGGCACTGGCACTTCCAGGGAGCGCGCAAGCGATCGGGCCTGAGTCTTGTCACCGAACAGAGCAAGAAGATCGGTGCGCGGTCCAACGAAGGTCAAACCGGCGTCGCGGACGGCAGCAGCAAAGGCTGCGCTCTCACTGAGAAATCCGTAACCGGGATGGATGGCATTGCATCCCCGCGCAAGCGCTGCATCGATGATCTGCTTTGAATCGAGATAGGCGCGCGCACCTTTGCCAGACAGCGCGATCGCATCGTCGCATCTGCGTACGTGCAACGATCGCGCGTCATCCTCGGAATAGATCGCTATGGTGCGCATGCCCACCGCAGCCGCGGCACGCGCGATCCTGATAGCGATTTCGCCTCGATTGGCGATCAGCAGAGTCTGTTCGCTGTCTTGGGCCAGCTGCATCGATCCCCCGGCGTGAATCCGCGGGACCGGCATCCCACGATATTTTAACTATTGGTATGGATTATTAGGCCCACGGCGCGGCCGTGCAAGACGGCAGCGGCCCGGCTCAATCAACTGATTGATCCTTCTGACTTTCCTAGTGGCGGAGCGTACCTCATGCAACGAACCGACTCGTATTTCCCCGATGCGACCCCCAATAATTGAATTGACGGTACGTCCGACGGATATCTATATTCCGGCCACTCTCCTGAAGGACTCATCCATGCGTGAAGCAGTAATCGTTTCGACAGCCCGCACGCCGATCGGCAAGGCGTATCGCGGCGCGTTCAACAACACCCAGGGCCAGGAACTCGCCAGCCATGCGATCGCTCACGCAGTGAAGCGTGCCGGCATCGAAGGCGCTGAGATCGAAGACATTGTCATGGGCTGCGCACTTCAGCAAGGCAGCACAGGCGGCAATGTGGGCAGACAAGGTCTGCTGCGGGCCGGCTTTCCCGTGACCGTTCCCTCCCAGACCATCGACCGCCAGTGCTCTTCAGGGCTGATGGCAATTGCCACGGCGGCGAAACAGATCATCACTGATGGCATGCAGGTCACGATCGGTGGCGGCATCGAATCGATTTCGCTCGTGCAGAACGACAAGATGAATCGCTTCCGCGTGGCGGACCCGTGGCTCGTGAAGAACGTCCCGCAGATCTACATGACGATGATCGAAACCGCCGAGATCGTTGCCGAGCGTTACGGCGTCAGCCGCGATGCTCAGGATGAGTACTCGCTGCAGTCGCAGCAGCGTACCGCCAAGGCGCAGGCTGAGGGCCGCTACAACGATGAGATCGCCCCGCTCACCTCGATCATGCAGATCACCGACAAAGAGACCGGCGCCGTCTCCGAGAAGGAAGTGACGATCAAGCTCGATGAGGGCAATCGTCCGCAGACCACGCTCGCCGATCTGCAGAAGCTGCAGCCGGTGTTCAA
>NZ_JACHHZ010000002.1:1059017-1223182 GCF_014202975.1 Povalibacter uvarum | reverse complement strand
GCATCGTGACGATGTGCGTCGGCGGCGGCATGGGCGCCGCGGGACTGTTCGAAATCTTCTGATCGATTGGCGGCGGGATCGGAACGGTCCCGCCGCCCTCCTTACCCGCGGGAATGCCGCATTTCAGGCGGATCTTTCCCCGACATTGTCGTCGACCCGCCCTCTCCTTCGTTGGATTCTCCTGCTCCGCAGGACCCGGCGGGGCCGTTCCGCTCAGCCATTCTTCCCAGTGAAATCCGGTGTGCCGCCTCGCGGGCGGGCCCGTGGAACTGCCACAACCAATTGCCGGACAAGTGGCCTGTTCCTTAGACTGGCCCAATCTCGCGATATCAGAACGACATGTCCACCAGCGAAGATCGGATGGCGATGGAGGAATCTGCTGACAAACCGGCGGCGACGCCGCGCTACGCCCGCAAGAAGCAGGCGATCGTTGCTGCTGCGAGCGAGATCCTGAATCGCGATGGCGTGAAAGGCATGACGCTTGCGAGCGTGGCGGCGAGTGTCGGCCTGATCACGACGAGCGTCACTTACTACTTCCGCAAGAAGGAAGATCTCGCCGTCGCGTGCTTCCTCGAAGGCATCGAGCGCTTCGATGGGCTCATCACCGAGGCGCTGCGGGAACCGACAGCGCAGGCGCGTCTGCTGAAACTGCTCGATCTCTGGCTCGCGCTGAATCACCGCGTCGCGACCGGCGACGCGCATCAGGTGCCCTTCTTCAACGACATCCGCTCGCTGGAGAAGCCGCAGCGCAGCGTCGTGATCGAAGCGTACATGCGCTTCTTCGCCAAGGTGCGAATGCTCTTCGGCGACAACGAATTTCCCTGGCTCGATGAGCATCAGCGCACGGCGCGCGCGTATCTCATCATGGAGCAGATCTTCTGGACCGTGGCCTGGCTGCCTCGTTACGACCTCGAAGACTACGATCGCATCCGCGACCGCATGTTCGACCTGTTCGTGAACGGCCTGGCCGCGCCCGGCCGGCAATGGAATCCCGTACCGTTGCCGCTCGACGAAGTGCTCGCACCTGTTGAGCCGCAGGCCACGCCGCGCGAGACCTTTCTGATCGCCGCAACGCGCCTCATCAACGAACGCGGCTATCGCGGCGCATCCGTCGAGAAGATATCGGCACGACTCAACGTGACGAAGGGATCGTTCTATCACCACAACGAAGCCAAGGACGACCTGGTCGTCGAATGCTTCGATCGCAGCTTCGAAGTATCGCGCCGGATTCAGCGCGCCGTCACTGACCGACCCGAGAATCACTGGTGGAAGCTGTCGACGATCGCGGCAACGCTGATGGAGTACCAGCTCTCCGATGTCGGCCCCTTGCTCCGTACGTCCGCGTTGTCCGCCGTCCCTCTCGCCATCCGCGTCGAGATGGTCCGCAAATCGAACCGCGTCTCCGACCGCTTCGCCTCGATCATCAGCGACGGCATCGCCTCCGGCTGCATCCGTCCTGTCGATCCCTTCATCGCCGCCCAGATGCTGACGATCACGCTGAACGCGTCAGCGGAGATGAAATGGTGGGCCCCGCATGCGACGCAATCGGCGACGGACCTTTATGCGAAGCCGATGTTGATGGGGGCGTTCGCGCCGTAGGCGCGAGCTGTGAGCTGTGAGCCAGAAAAGAGAAAGCCCCGGCGCGTTCGCGCCGGGGCCCCTGGCTACTTTCTCACACGTCGCTCGTAGCTTCTTCAGAATCTGTACTGCACCTCCACCCCATAAGTCGCCGGTGCGATGAAGCTGCGGCTGCGTCGTGCACCCTGTGACAGCGCGGTGACCGATGCGCCCACGTAACCTTCGTCGTCGAATGCGTTGTCGGCATACGCGATGATGGTGTAGCGATCCTGCACATCGTCCCAGAGGATGCGGAAGTCGGCGGTTGCGAAGTCGTCGACGCGGTACGCCGGATTCGCGAACAGCGAGTACGTCGCTTCATCCTGCCAGGTGTACGAACCCGAGAAGGTCAGCGACCCCGGCGCGAAGTCGATGCGGTAGGTCGTGTTGAACGCGGCTTTGTTCTTCGGTGCCTGCGGGAGCTGGTTGCTGTCCAGGTTCTGCAGCCAGTTGCCGGCGGCGTCCTGGCCGACCGGGTTCGCACCAGCGGCGAGAGCCTGCGGATCGGCCGAGTCGTAATAGCAGTCGCTGTAGTCGGTCGCGCTGACGTAGCGGCACTCACGCGTGTTCTCGGTGTTGAGATACGAGTAATTGAGCATGAAAGTCAGGTTGTCCGTGGCGGCCCAGATCGTTTCGAGCTCGGCACCGTAGTTCGTCGCGTCGACGTTCTCGAACGTCGTGACGTTGATGCCGTTGCGGAACTGCGGGAACGGGATCTGCGCGTCGGCGTACTGGTAGTAAAACACTGCGCCGTTCAACTGGAAGTTCGCCGTGAGATTCGTCTTCCAGCCGAACTCCACGGCATCGAGGATCTCCTCGTCGACCGTTGCAGCGGCCGGATCGGCGCCGCCGATGATCGTGCCCAGATTGAATCCGCCCGACTTGTAGCCGCGGTTGTAGTTCGCGTACAGCATCGTGGCATCCGTCGGCGACCACTCGATGCCGACCTTGCCGCTGACGTTTTCCCATTCGTCTTCCAGCTGGCGCTGATTGAGCGTCGGGGAGACGTCGACTGCTGCGTTACCGGTGCCGCCGAGCGCTACTGCGATCGGATTGAATGCGATCAGGCGGTGATACTCATCCCCCACCTTCTCGTCCTTGGAATAGCGCACGCCGATCGTGGCGACCCACGTCTCCGAGAGTGCGTAGTCGAGCTGACCGAATGCGGCGTATGAATCGACTTCGACTGCGCCGTCCGCGAAGTAGAAGCGGCCGTCGACGTTCGGTGCCGCCAGCGTTGCCGACGGAGCGAGGCCGGCGCCCGCGCGCACATACGGGTTGTTGATCTGGGCGGTGTGACCCGGCGCATACAGCGACACCGGATTCTTCTGTTCTTCGTGGAACTGGTAGAGACCCACGATCCACTTGTGCGGGCCATCGCCGCTCGAGCTGAAGTTGATCTCGTTGCTGTACGACCGCTTGTCGTCCACGAATTCGGAGACGTACACCGGGATCACGGGCGTCGCGTACGGAATCGTTGCGCCGCTCGTCGGGCTGACATACGAGGCGACGGGGCCAGCAAACGAAGTCAGGTCGTAGTCGTTGGTGAGTGTGAAGTGCGACTGCTGCCAGCCGCCGACCCACTTGAGCGTCGTGCTTCCGAAGTCAAACGTCAGGTGCGAGACGACGTTGTGGTTGTCTTCGAGCGTGCCGCTGGCCGTGGTGTTCTCGCTGATCTTGTAGTGGTCGAGCACAGCCGGATTCGAAAGGCCCGCGCGCGTGGCGAGGAACTGCGCGTTCGGTACGAGGCTGCCGCTCGGGAACGGGCTCGCCGCCGCCTGGCCTGCGGTTGCGACACCGTAGTACGGATCGATCAGCACCGAGTTCAGGCTGCCGTCCGAGTTGTCAGAACCCCACTCGACGTTCGAGTACTTCAGCCACCACGTTGCGCTGTCTCCCAGATCCGCTTCGAGCTGCAATTCGAGCAGGCGGCGCTCCTGGCGGTAGCGATCCTCGCCGGCGTCGTTCTCGAAATAGCCTTCGTCGCGAGTCGAGTTGATGCCGGCGAAGCGCGCACGGAACGAATCGGTGATCGGTCCGGAAATCGCGGCCTCGATGATCTGCTGATCGTAGGTGCCGTACTGAGCGCGCACTTCACCGCTCAGTTCGGTGGTCGGACGCTTGGAGATGATGTTGATCGCGCCGCCCATCGAGTTGCGGCCGTAGAGCGTACCCTGCGGGCCGCGGAGGAATTCCACGCGTTCCACGAACAGCGAGCTCTTGTTCGATTCGGTCGTGCTCGAGGTGTAGAAGCCGTCGTTGTAGGTCGCCACGCCCGGATCCGATCCCAGCGCGTTGGTGAGGCGGCCGACGCCGCGGATGCTCAGGCGATCGTTCGAAGCGAAATTGAGGCCCGGCGTGAACGACGCGAAGTCTTCGATGTTCTTGATACCGACGATGTCACGCGCCTTGTCGGTGTAGGCGGAGATGGCAACAGGCACGTCCTGCAGCTTTTCCTCGCGCTTTTCCGCGGTGACCACGATCTCTTCCAGCGCCATGGTTTCGGGACCGGCGGGCTGGGCATGGGCCCCGACGTACGTTCCGACAGACAGAACCCCCGCGACCGCCAGACGCAATCCGACGTTGCTCGTACTCATGAGACAGCAAGCTCCTTATTACTACTGAGACACCGGTGGATGCCGATGTGGCAGTGAAGACACAGCCCGGCGTGTAAGAAAAATCGACGTCCGGGCGGTGGCGGAAGGTGCTTGAGCCTGGGAAGAAGGGTCAATTGTCTTTGCAACTCTTTATATTTCAGCGTGTTTTTTACAGCACGGTGCGGTTTGATGAGAGCTGCATCACAGTTCGCCGGGTGTTAGCGCATCACCTCGGTGCAGTGATGTTGGATTCGTAACACATGCGTAACACTTCTTTCCTGTGAGGGAATTCGGCGCGCGGGCGGGCCCTTGATGCGGAGCATCAAATGGGTTTGCGGTGCGGGATTAGGGAAGGGCTTGACCCGCGAGGCTGAGACGTGAGCCAGAGAGATGAAGACGGGCCCCGATGCCCTTCTGGCTCGAGCCTCGCGCCTCCTTACTCGAACAGCTTTTTCAGCTCCGTCTTCAGGATCTTGCCGGCGGGATTGCGTGGCAGCGTGTCCGAGAGGAACACCACCTTCACCGGCACCTTGAAGGCCGCGAGCCGCTGCGCGACCCACGTCTTGATCTCGTCTTCGCTCGCTTTCGCCCCCGGCTTCAGTTGCACGACGGCACCCGGTTCCTCTCCCAGCGTCTTGTGCGCAATGCCGACGAGCGCGGCATCCATGATCGCGGGGTGATCGTAGAGAACGTTCTCGACTTCGATGCAGTAGATGTTCTCGCCGCCGCGAATCAGCATGTCCTTCGCGCGATCGACGATGTAGCAGAAGCCTTCTTCATCCAGTCGGGCGATGTCGCCGGTTCGCAGCCAGCCATCGACAAATGTCTTGGCGGTCGCCTCGGGATGATTCCAGTATCCCTTCACGACCATCGGGCCCTTCACCCAGAGCTCGCCGACTTCGCCGATCGGCAACTCGCGATCAGCATCGGCGCTCATGATCTTCATCGCGCCGACTGCGGGAATCGGGCCGCACGACGCAGGTCGATTGATGTAGTCCTCCGAGCTGTGACCGCTGAAGGAAGCCGACGTCTCGGTCATGCCCCAGCCGTTCGCAGGCTGCGACTTCGGAAAGACCTCGACGATCCGTCGAACCAGTTCGGGCGCGGAGGGAGCGCCGCCGTAACCGACGTTCTCGAGCGACGAGAGATCGTACTTGCCGCGATTCGGGTGTTCGATGAGCTGCCAGGCAATCGTGGGCACCCCGCCGGTGAGCGTCACGCGCTCGCGCTCGATGACCTGCATGGCTTTCTCGGTTTCCCACTTGCGCATCATCACCATCTTTCCGCCGGCGAAAACGCTGGGAACGAGCGATGCGCAGAACCCCGTGACATGAAACAGCGGCACAGCCAGCAGCGTCACGCCCTGAGGCAATGTCGAAGGATCGGGCGGCATCTGTCCGCGGCGAAGAAACGCACGTGCCTTCGTCGCGCCCGCGGTCATGATGTTGCTCGTGATGTTGCGATGGGTTGCCAGCGCGCCCTTGGGTTTGCCGGTCGTGCCGGACGTGTAGAAGATCGTCGCGTCGTCCTCGGGCTCGAGGACGACATCGGGGAAGGGTCGATCGGGCAGCTTGCCCCATTCGTTCACCGCGCCGAGGATGCGCTCGATCTTCGTCACCCGGGGATCGGCCACATCGTCGTTCTCCCTGCAGATGTAGACGCGCTGCAGATCCGGGCAGGCATCGATGTGTTCGACGATGCGCTCGTAGCGCTCTGCATCGACGATCGCGATCTTCGAACCCGAGTTCTTCAATCCGTATTCAAGCTCGGGACCGGTCCACCACGCATTCAGCGGTGTGACGATGGCACCGCAGAGTGCTCCCGCGAACAGGCAGACGGGCCACTCGGGCAAATTGCGCATGATCAGCGCGATGCGATCGCCTTTGCGAATGCCTCGCGCCTGTAGTTCGTGTGCGAACGTCAGCACCGCACGCGTAAATGCTTCATATGTCGCGCGATCGTCTTCGTAAACCAGGAAGGTGCGATCCTTGTAGGCACGACCCACGATCAGCACATCGCGAAGCGTTGGCGGCGCATTCTTCCAGACGCGACCCTTGATGCCGCGAATGACGAGCTCCTGCGTCTCGAAACGCGCGCCCGGCGCAGTGAGCTTCGCGTGGGCTTCGGCGATGGACATCGCCGGCCACCCCTCGGGCAACGGGACAACCGGAGCTACGGACTGCGCCTGTGGCACCTTCATGTCGAACGACCCCCGACCGTGCACCGCAACGCTGGCGGCGACCTGATTCTCTCAGCCGGCTTTTCGTCGAAGCAATCGGGTTTGACGATGCTTCATCTTTATTTATGTCGCGCGATCCGCCCAGCGGCACGACTCGCGGATTCGACTCAGCCTTTGGCTGATCCCGCAGGCCATTCGGCGGCCATGAACACACCGCTGGCCCGCACAATGCGCTGCTCGCCGACGAGGATGTAGCAGTTGGCGAACGCGAGCCGATTTCCGCGGCGCTGCACATCCGTTCGCGTCTCCAGCCAGTCGCCCACCCGAGCCTGCCCCGCGTAGTCGATCGAGAGACTCGCCGTCACGTACCCGGCCGGCGGATCGGACGAGAACGCGAGCGTGTATCCGAGGGCGATATCCGCCAATGTTGCGAGCACGCCGCCATGCACATGCCCGCGCAGATTGCAGTGCTTCTGCTCCGCCCGCATCCCGACGACGAGATCGAGACCGCTGCCGTGCGAGTAGACGGGACCGAGCATCTCGATGACGGGGCTGACGCGGAAGATGGGTTGGAAAGGGGGAGGGATGGCCATGAGAGGGCTGGGACGCGGTGAGCTGTGAGCTACGAGCTGTGAGCCGGAAAAGAAGACCGAAGGGATAGAGCGGACACCGAGCCGGGCAAGTGCTGCGTCTCCATTTCTGGC
The DNA here is from genome assembly GCF_014202975.1 of Povalibacter uvarum. Lineage (GTDB taxonomy): Bacteria > Pseudomonadota > Gammaproteobacteria > Steroidobacterales > Steroidobacteraceae > Steroidobacter > Steroidobacter uvarum. Next base: position 1,216,085 of record NZ_JACHHZ010000002.1, on the reverse strand, counting down.
TCACAGCTCGTCGCTCGCAGCTCGCAGCCTCTTCTCACCACTCGCCCGTATTCCCCATCGACACCCACGGCTCTTTGGGAGCCTGCGCTCCTCCCTTCTGCAGCAGCTCGATGGAAATCTTGTCGGGAGAACGAATGAACGCCATCCGGCCATCGCGGGGCGGTCGATTGATCGTGATGCCGCGATCCATCAGTCGCTGGCACGTCGCGTAGATGTCATCGACTTCGTAAGCGAGATGCCCGAACGCGCGACCGATCCTGTAGTCCTCGGGATCCCAGTTGTACGTGAGCTCGACCTGCGCCTCGTCATCGCCCGGCGCCGCGAGAAACACGAGAGTGAATCGCCCCTTCTCGCTCTCCGTCCTGCGCAGCTCGCGCAAACCGAGCGCATCGCAGTAGAACTTCAGCGACTCAGGAAGATTGGTCACTCGGACCATGGTGTGGAGGTATTTCATGGGAGCCGCGAGCGGTGAGCGACGAGCTATGAGCCAGAATCGACACGAGCGACAGAGCACTGCGCGCGCCAGATGGTGCCGCCGGAAGTCTGGCTCACAGCTCGTCGCTCGCAGCTCATCGCCTCTTCAAAACATTTCCGACGCATCCGGTGCGCGCACTTCCGTCTTGTGCCGCGACGGAATGTGGTCGCCGGTGATCATCTCCTCGTAGGCCTGGCCGGGGCCGACCATCGGATAGACGCCGGCATCAGGGTCGATCATGACTTCGAGGAATGCGGCGCCGGGGAACTCGATGAACTCACGCACGACGCGGGCGACGTCTTCGTTGCGTTCGAGGCGCACCGCGAACTGGAAGCCGTCGGCCTGAGCGGCCTTGATGAAATCCTTCTTGTGCAGCGATTTGTCGCTCGCGGACAGGCGGCCCTTGAAGAAGAGCTTCTGCCACTGCTTGACCATGCCGTCGCCGCAGTTGTTCAGCACGATGACCTTCACCGGCAGATCGTAGGTCGTGACTGTTTCGAGCTCGCCGATGTTCATGCGAATGCTCGCGTCACCATCGATGTCGATGACGAGCCGATCCGGCCGCGCGAACTGAGCGCCGATCGCAGCGGGCAGGCCGAAGCCCATCGTGCCCATGCTGCCGGACGTGAGCCAGAGTCGCGGATCAGCGAAATCGAAATACTGCGCGGCCCACATCTGATGCTGGCCTACGCCCGTGCTGATGATGGCCTTACCCTTCGTGAGTTTGTTGATCTCTTCGAGCACGTAGTAAGGCTGCACCAGCGTGCTCGCACGGTCGTAGTTCATCGCGTACTTGGAACGAAGATCCGCGCAGTGCCTGTGCCATGGCGACCAGTCGCGACGGAAGCTCACACGGCGGCCGTAGTTCTTGAGCGCACGCAGCGCTTCGGGCAGCAGGCCGACGTGATGCCACTGCACCGGCTTGACCTTGTTGATCTCGGACGCGTCGATATCGATCTGCGCAATGCACTTCGCATTCGGCGCGAACTTCGGCGGATTGCCCGCTACGCGATCATCGAAGCGTGCGCCCACTGCAAACAGGAAGTCGCAATCATCGACGGCATAGTTCGCGAATGCCGCGCCGTGCATGCCGAGCATGCGCATCGACAAGGGATGCATCGTGTCGACCGCGCCGAGCCCCATCAGAGTGGTGACCACTGGAATCTGGAATTCGTTCGAGAGCTCGCGCAGGATCTCGGCGCCTTCCGAATTGATCACACCGCCGCCCGCATAGATGAGCGGACGCTTCGCTTCGCCGAGCATGCGGAAGAAGTCGGCGCACTGATCGTCGGAGAGCACGTTGCGAACGAGACGATTCATCCGGTGCCGGTAGCCCGCGACCGGAAGGCGGCCCGATCCCTGGAACGCGCCGCGCCAGTTCTGAACGTCCTTCGGAATATCGATCACGACCGGACCGGGGCGACCGGTGCGCGCAATCTCGAAAGCAGTGCGGACAGTGGCCTCGAGCTTGGTCGGATCAGTGACCAGGAAGATGTGCTTCGCGACCGATCCCATGATGCTCGCGACCGGCGCTTCCTGGAATGCATCACTGCCGATCGCGCCCGTCGGCACCTGGCCGCAGATCACGACGATCGGAATGGAATCCGCCATGCAATCGCGCACCGGGGTCACGGTGTTGGTTGCGCCCGGGCCGGAAGTCACGACGCAGACACCGACCTTCCCGCTCGCGCGCGCATAGCCCGCCGCCATGAAGCCCGCGCCCTGCTCGTTGGCCGGCACGATCAGCGGCATCTTGCGGGCATCTTTCTTCTGGTTGTAGACGAAGATGGCGTCGTACGTCGGCAGGATCGCGCCGCCGCTATAGCCGAAGACAATGTCCACGCCCTCGTCGGCGAGCACCTGGACAATGATGTCGGCACCGGCCATTTGCTGGCCGGCAAGCGGATGGGCGCTGGTCTGGAGCGCTGCGTGACTGTGTTTCACGGCTATGTTCCGTTGGCAGGACCGCAGGGCGGGCCTGTTCGATCAGGGGGATACGTGCGGCCCGCTGGCGGCCGGATAAAGCCGGCCAGAGAGGCTAGTGCACTGCAAAGAGCCTAGCAGCATCCTTCCCTGCGCGTCCATTTCAGGGCAAAAAGCGTGTGACAGGCGCCCCGCGGTGCGGGATGAGCCGCGACCCTGGCCGGAACGTGGCAATTGGCGCGTCTTCCCTTATGCTCGCGTGCCCCGCAGCGGGATCGCGATCGGTCCCAAGGATGCGGGACCGCCGAGGAAGACACCGTCAATGACCAGCAAGCGTCACATCATTTCCATCCTGTTGCAGAACGAAGTCGGTGCGCTCACGCGCGTCACGAGCCTCTTCGCCACGCGCGGGTACAACATCGAATCGCTCAACGTGGCGCCGACCGACGATCCGACCGTATCGCGCCTGACGCTGGTCACGAGCGGATCGGAAGCCGTCGTGCAGCAGATCGTGAATCAATCACTCAAGCTCATCGACGTGGTGAACGTCGACGACATGACGAGCGATCAGCACGTCGAACGTGAGTTGCTGCTCATCAAGCTGCGCGTGCCACCGAGTCTCACCGTGCGTCTGCGCGAGTCGGTGACGAAGGCGAATGCGCGGGTCTTGTCGGATGAGCCCGAAAGCTTTACCGTCGAACTCACTGACAGTGAATCGCAGATCAACCGGTTCGTTGCCGAAGTGGGGAGCTTCGGTGAAGTGCTGGAAGTCGTGCGCAGCGGAGCGCTGGCGATCCTGCGCGGCGCAACGACGCTCCGCGCATAACCCATACCTGCTTAACAGTTCGTTCGGTCGTCACACCGGGCAGGGTGTTGCGACCGATTTGTATGTCGTGGGCGCTCGAAGCGCACCGCGAGCCTTTGTTGGGGAAGGCCGGGCGTGTTGATAGGGAGTGACGATGTATCGCTTATATGACTACCTGCCCTCCGGGAACGGCTACAAAGCCCGCCTGGTCCTGAAGTACTTGCGCATTCCGTACGAGCTCGTCGAAGTCGACATCAAGCGCGGCGAATCCCGGACGCCCGAATTTCTGGTCAAGAATCCCAACGGTCGCATTCCGCTGCTGGAAGTCCCGGGCAAAGGGTATCTGCCCGAGAGCCACGCGATCATTTCGTTCCTGGCCGAGAGCTCGGATCTCATTCCGACCGATCCGTTCGAGCGCGCCCGCATGTGGCACTGGATGTGCTTCGAGCAGTATCACGTCGAGCCCAACATCGGAACGGTGCGCTTCTGGGTCAACTCGCTGCAAAAGACCCGCGCCGAGCTCGGCGAGAAGCTCATCGAGAAAAAGAAGAGCGGCTATGCCGCGCTCGACGTGCTCGAACACGCCCTGCGCGATCGCACGTATCTCGTAGGCGAACGCTACTCCCTCGCGGACATTTCGCTGTTCGCGTACGTCCACGTCGCGCATGAAGGCGGCTTCGACCTGCAGCCGTATCCGAATGTGCGCGCCTGGTGCGATCGCATTGCGGGCCAGCCGGGCTGGACACCGCTCACGGAGAAATAACTCGATTCAGAAGCTCTTCTTCGTCTCCACCAGGAACTGCATGTCATCGATGGTGTTGTCGCCATCGAGCGGGAACGCCAGATCCAGGTGAATGACGTTGCCGAAGGACGAGCGACTCGATCCGAGTCTCAGGCCCACGCCGACATCCTTGAGCAGTCCCTGGTTCACACCGGGGACGGCTCCCTTGCCCCACGTGCGGCCGGCATCGAAGAAGACCGCGCCGCCCAGGTGAAACAGCCGGAACAAGTAGTACTTCGTGTAGACGCGATGTTCCAGTGTCAGCAGCGCACGGGAAGAACCGCCTTGATAGCGCAGTGGGTAGCCCCGCAATCCATTGTCGCCGCCGAGCAGAAGCTGTCGATCGGCATCGAGACTTTCGGTGACCGTGCCGCTCAGTGACGCGAAGAAGAGTTGCCGCGGCGACGTTCGCCAGTAGTAGCGCGCAAGCGCGGTGAGTACGCCATTGCGCAGGTCGCCATCCTCGATGCGACTCTCGCCGCTCAGAGCAAACACCGTCGTGTGCTTGTTGTTCTCGCCGCGCTCGATGCTGGCGCCCGCGGATGTCGCCAGCATCCACGCATCGCGATCAGAGCCGAGCTGCGTGGACGCATAGCCGATACGCCCGCGCCAGAACGTGCCGGTGTACAGATCCTCCGTGCGTTCGATCTGATCCTGATTGCGTCGCTCTTCGAAAGCGTCCTCGAGCAGCGTCACCTGCACGAATGGATACGCCAGCACGCGATCCTCGGGCAGAACACTGGCCGCCTGATCGTCCTCGATCGAATAGAACCGATCGCTTTCGTAGGAAGCGCCGAGCACCGTGCGCCGTACCCAGCCGTTCGAAACGCCTGTCGACCAGCCGCCGAAGGCGCTCACGTCCTCTTCGATGTGCCGGTACCTGTCGACGACTTCGCCCAGGTCGTAGCGCGAGTCGATGCGATCCCAGTCCGCCGCGCCGGCCCCCGCGGACCACGACGTTTCCATCGAGTAGAACGGACGATCGAAAGAGAAGTCCCGCAGCCGACCGTCGCTGTTGTCTTCGTAGGCAAGCTGCATGCGATTCCAGCTGCCGAGCAAGTGCGGATCCTGGTAGCGGATCCGTTTGATGTCGCGATCGACATCGCGCGTGAAGGCGAGTTCGATCTCCTTGCCACGGCCGAGCAGGTTCGATTCCTCGAACTCGATACCCGTGGAATTTTCTCCACCGCTGCGGCCGAAACTGATGCCGGGCTTCAGCGTCCAGACATCGCGGGTGCGCACGACCAGATCGACAGTGCCGTCCTGAGACGGCACCGGCGTGATCCTGGCGTCGAAGAGATAGTCGTTCGTACGCAGTATCCGCTCGCTCTCGCGCACGCGACGCGCGGACAACGGGTCGCCACTGCGGACGAGCAGCTGCTCCTTGATGATGTCGGGCCGCGTCTCGATGTGGAATTTGTTGGCTAGCCGGAAGAGCCAGTTGTTCTCTTCGGGCAGATTCGTGTCGAACACATCCTCATTCACGATGATGATGCGGCCGATCGTGGCGCCTTGCGCTTCGAGCGCTTCCAGTGTCGGGGGCGGTTGCGTTGCAGCCGCGGCCGGCTCGCCCTCGCCTTCGGCGGCGGTGTTCTCCTCCGCCCGAGCGTATGAGCCACAACAGGCGCCCGCGCATACGACGACGAGTGCGGCAAATCCGCGCATCGTCCTTCGGGCGTCCGGCAGTGGCCTGTCTGCGATCACTTTGCACCGCTGAGAATCTGTTTCGCGAGGCGCAGCGGACGCCTCGCGACGTCGCTATCAGGGCAGCAACACGGTCGAGCCGGTCGTCTGTCGGGCTTCCAGCTCCCGATGCGCCCGGGCGGCATCCTGCAACGGATAGGTCTGTCCGACGTGCACCTTGATCACAGAACGCGCGGCCAGATCGAGCAACTCGTCCGCGGCACGCTGCAATGCACTGCGGGTAGCCGTGTAGTTGAACAGCGTCGGTCGAGTGAGGAAGAGCGATCCTCGCTTGCTGAGCTCGAGAGGCGCCACGGGCGGCACCGGGCCGGACGAATTGCCATACGTAACCATCAGGCCGCGGGGACGCAGACAGTCGAGCGACTGCATGAAGGTGTCCTTGCCGACGGAGTCGTAAACGACATTCACGCCGCGCTTGCGCGTGATGGATTTGACCTGGGCAACCCAGTCTTCTTCCAGCGTCAGCACGTGGTCGGCGCGCAGAGCACGAACCGCATCCTGTTTTGCCGCGGATCCAACGGTCGCGATGACAGTCGCCCCAAGATGTTTGGCCCACTGCACGGCAATCATGCCGACACCGCCAGCGGCTGCATGAATCAGCACGATATCGCTCTTGCGCACGCGATGAATCTGTCGCAACAGCATCTGAACGGTGAGCCCCTTGAGCATCAGGGCGGCTGCGCTTCGATCGTCGATCGCGGACGGCAGCTTCACGAGCCGCTCAGCGGGCATCACACGAGCTTCAGCGTAGGCACCGCCACGATCCGCGGCGTACCCGACGCGATCACCCACAGCGAAGTCGCGGATGCCGGAGCCCACGGCTTCGATGACGCCAGCGCCTTCGCGGCCGGGAGTCGTGGGCAGTTTCGACGAATACAGGCCGGTTCGTTCGTAAACGTCGATGAAGTTCAGGCCGACCGCGGTGTGGCGGATGCGCACTTCCTTCGGACCAGGCTCGCCGACGTCGACCTGTTCCCAGCGCAATACGTCGGGCCCGCCGTGGGCGTGAAATCGAATCGCGTGTGTCATTGAACCACCGCCAGTGAAGGAACGGCGGTCAGTCTAGGGAGCGGCGGAATTGGACGTCCAGCCGCAGTTTCCGGCTGGAGGAATGGAACAGCAGGTGGGCTGATATCGGTTTGTCACTCCCGCGAACGCGGGAGTCGGGCTTCGTCACTCCCGCGAACGCGGGAGTCCATCTGTTACCCGATGGATTCCCGCCTGCGCGGGAATGACAGCGGTTGGGCGTCAGAGTGCCTGGTCGTCCGCTTCACCGGTACGGATGCGCAGCACGCGCTCCAGGTCGGTGATGAAGATCTTGCCGTCGCCGACCTTGCCGGTCTTGGCGGCATTGATGATGGCCTCGACCACTTGATCGACCAGCGCGTCCTTCACTGCCACTTCGATGCGGGTCTTGGGAACGAAATCGACGACGTACTCGGCGCCTCGATACAGCTCCGTGTGTCCGCGCTGGCGGCCGAAGCCTTTCACTTCGGTCACGGTCATGCCGGAAACGCCGATCTCCGAAAGTGCGGCACGCACGTCGTCGAGTTTGAAGGGCTTGATGATCGCGCTGATGAGTTTCATTTTCCCCGTGGCTCCTGTCTCGAAGTGCGGCGGTCAGTTAGGTTTTTCGGTGCTGCTCGGCAGGGGCAAAGGCCAGAATACCTCACTGCCGCAGCGAAGCTTTGCAATGCACGTTCTGTGCCGTGCTTCGCGGCGAACGGCACGCCAGCCGCGACGGCGACCTGCGGCATCGCGCTCACCCAACCTGCACCAGTTTAGCGCTCTGATTTCTTTCGATGCTCGTATGTAGTGCAAGAAGAGGGTTTGAGTCCGCGGGGCTCGGGACTCGGGATTCGGGCGCGACCCCGTGCCCGCTGCCTGTCATCAAATCATCGACTGGATCACGTGTTTGTCGCAGTTCAGAAACAATGGACGTGACATAGCGCCCAGGTCTGCGCTGTTCGCGACGGATGTCCTTGTTCACTTTCGGCAAGTATGGGAAAACGTGCGCTCTTACTGGATCCGGGACGGGGAATGGGGCTTAGCGGGGGTTCGGGCACTGGCCGTTGGCCAGGAATCGTCTTGTGCGCCACGTTGGCGGCGCCTGCGGTTGCAATGGGGCATAGCGATGCCGCCACGCCCGTTCGCGTCCTCGCGCACGAAGCTTTCCGCCCGGTCCTGTCCACGGCTCCCGCCGGATCCCAGAAAGCCTCCACCGTTCGCGCGTTGAAGTTCGATGCCTATGGCCGGCGCTTCAACCTCGCCCTGGAACTCAATCCCCGCCTGACCGCCGCCGCAAAGGCCGCGCAGGCCGAGGGCTCGGCGCTGAGCCTCTATCAGGGCACGATCGAGAACGTTCCAGGCTCCTGGGTGCGGATGAGCGCCAAAGCCCAGTCGATCAGCGGAATGATCTGGGACGGCGATGAGCTCTATCTGGTCGACTCGGCCGCGATCCTCGGCGACGACGCCAGGACCGGCGAGACCATCATCTTCAAGCTCTCGGATGCGCAGTTCGATTCGGACGCGCCGTTCTGCGGCAAAGAGCCTCTGCGCTCGGGCAAAGATGCGTACGCCGCGCTGGTCACCGAACTCAAGAGCTCCCCGATCATCATGCAGGCCGCCGGCGCATCGATGCGGCTCGAGATTTCCGCGCTCGCCGATTCGCTCTTCCGCAATCGCTACTCGAGCGTGCAGACCGCGCGCGAAGCCGTGCTGATCCGGCTCAACAACGTCGACGGCATCTTCAGCGCGCAGCTCGGGGTCGAGATCCAGGTCCCGACCACGAATATCGACGACGCGCTCACGTCGCAGCTGCCTGCAACGACAGATGCGAACACGCTGGTCAGCGAGCTCGGTTCATTGCGCGAACGTACATCGCTGCTGCGCGCACGCGGCCTGACGCACCTCTTCACCGGCCGCGATCTCGACGGCACCACCGTTGGCATCGCCTACACGGATTCGCTCTGTCATCGACGTTACGGCGCGGGCCTGACACAGACGAGCGGCAACTCGACGATCGACTCGCTGATCACGGCGCACGAGATCGGTCACAACTTCGGCGCGCCGCACGATGGCGATCCCGAAAAGCAGTGCGCGTCGACACCGCAAGGCCAGTATCTGATGTCGCCCTCCGTGAATGCCGGCGCGACGACGTTCTCTCAGTGCAGCGTCAGCGTCATCCTCCCGCGCATGCAGGCGGCGACATGCCTCCTGCCGCTGACGGCACCGGATCTGTCGATCCCGATCGATCTCGGTACCCACACAGCGGCGGTCGGACGTCCGTTCGAGTGGCACCTCGAAATCAGGAACACCGGCGGCTCGACTGCGATCAGCAGCAGCGCGCGATTGTTCGTTCCGCCGGTCGTCATGATCGACGATGTCTTCGTCGCCGGCGGCACCTGCACGAGCGCCAGCGGCGGCGGCGCCGTGACCTGCGAAATGGGCAACATTCCCGCCGGAGGTTCGCGGGTCATCGAGATGACGATGCACAGTGATGTCGTCGGCAGCAACTCGATCTCCGCGCACGTCAGCACGCTCAACGACGCACAGACGAGCAACAACTCGGGCGACGGCACGCTGGTGATCGAGCCCGAAGCCGATCTCGCAGTCACTGCTGACGCACCCGCAACCGGCGTCGTCGGTTCGAGCCTCACCGCCAGCTTCACCGTGACGAATGCAGCCGTCATCGACGTCACGGGTGTTCAGGTCGAAGTCGCTTTCTCCGAAGGCATGCAGCCCTCGGCCGGGCAGATCGCCGGCGGCGACTGCACCGTCTCCGCAACGTCGATCCGCTGCACTGTGCCTTCGCTTGCAGCGAACGGCTCCGCAGCTGGCACGATCACCGCAACTCCCCGCAGCGCCGGCACCGCGACGATCGCCACCGCTGTCTCGGGCGACTATGTCGACCCCAACAGCGCAAATGACCGCGCGGAGCGCAGCGTAAGCGTGACGCCGGCACCTTCGACGGAACCGTCCAACAGCGGCGGCGGCCAGGGCGGCGGCGGATCGACCAGCCCGCTCCTCCTTCTCGCACTGAGCCTGCTCGGCTTGCTTCGCCGCCCGCGCGCCTGACGGGCGGTCAGTCCCGGCGTACTTGAAATCCGACGCTCGCGCCTTCAGTTCTGGCGCTACATTTCTCTATCTTTCGGAAGGTCGATCGCCCGCGCCTGAAGCCGATCCATGGATTACAAGGACTACTACAAGATTCTCGGTGTCGAACGCGACGCCAAGCCCGAAGACATCAAGCGTGTCTATCGGCGGCTGGCGCGCAAGTACCATCCTGACGTCAGCAAGGAAGCCGACGCCGAGAACAAGTTCAAGGAAGTCCAGGAAGCCTACGAAGTCCTGAAGGATCCGGAGAAGCGCGCCGCCTACGACCAGCTCGGTTCGCAGTGGCGCCAGGGCCAGTCGTTCACCCCGCCGCCGGACTGGGGCCGTGACTTCGAGTTCACGACATCGTTCGGCGGCCGCGAAGATTCGGGGTTCAGCGACTTCTTCTCATCGCTCTTCGGCGCCCGCAGTGCGTTTCGCGGTCAGCGCGGCGGCAGTGGGTTCGGCGGATTCTCATCCGCGGGCGAAGACCATGCGGCCAAGATCCAGATCGATCTCGAAGATGCCTTTCGCGGCGGCGCTCAGAACATCGAACTGAAGACACCGCAGCTCGATGAAAGCGGCCGCGTGCTGGTCAAGCCGCGGACCTTGAAAGTAACGATTCCCGCCGGCGTCATCGAAGGACAGAAGATCCGCCTCGCCGGCCAGGGCAGCCCGGGCGCGGGCGGCGGCCCCGCGGGTGACTTGTATCTCGAGATCGGATTCAAACCGCATCGGCTCTTCCAGGCCGAGGGTCGCGACATCACGCTCCAGTTGCCCATCGCTCCGTGGGAAGCCGCGCTCGGCGCGACTGTTCCAACGCCAACGCTCGCCGGTACCGTCGACTTGCGAATTCCCGCCAATGCGAAGGCCGGGCAGAAGTTGCGGTTGAGAGGTCGCGGTCTCCCCGGTCCGACGCCGGGCGATCAGTACGTCGTGCTCAAGATCGTCCTGCCTCCCGCGGATTCGCCGAAGGCGAAGGAACTGTACGAGCAGATGCAGAAGGAGTTGCCGTTCGATCCCAGAGCGGAGATGACCAGAGCCGAATGAAATGAGACCGTGACCGATCGCGGCCTTCAGTGCTTCGCTCCCTGATGATCCAGCAGATACGCAACTCTTCGCAGGATTGCGATATCGATGTGCGGCTTCTCGATGAAGTCGACGGCGCCTTCGCGCATTGCGGTCACCGCCGCGCGCACATCAGCTTCATCCCCCAAGAGAATCACTGGCGGCGGCGTGCTGTCCGCGCGCAGCAATCGCAACAGATCGAGACCCGACATTCCGGGAAGCGTGACCTCAGTGATCAGGCAGCCGGGCGCGCGACCGTGATCCGCGAGATAACTCTCCGCGCTCTCGAAGTCGTGGATCTCAGCATCGAGTGGACTGAGCAGTGAGCGAAGCGTTCGGCGATCCCTTGCGTCGGCTTCGATTACTGCAACGATTGGACGAGTCGCCACGGAAGTTGGTAGTCAAAAAAAGCGGCCACGGCCACTGTACAAGAGACATCCGAGCCGCAGGGAGGATTGGGGGCGGTGGAATCACTTGTGGGCCGTGGTCGCATGGGTGCTATGTTTCGCCGAGCGACGCCTCACCAGAAATTCGCACTTGTACCTAAAAAGAATCTGCAAAGCGCGTCATGCAGCGCACGCAGCGCAAGTGCAACGCGACAAAAGTAGGAGAAGAAGCGATGAGCTACGCGCTGCGAGCGATGAGCCGGAGTAAGAGAAGAGCTGCGGACGCATCAAGGTGATCGAGCGACGAGCAGGACGACCGGAGCTTCTGAAGCTCGCAGCTCATCGCTCATCGCTTCTTTCTCACGCCTGCCCAACCTCCAGCACCATCCTCACCAGATGCGCGAGTGATGATGCCTGCATCTTCTCCATCACGCGGGCGCGATGGATTTCGACCGTGCGCTGACTCAGCTTGAGATCGCCGGCGATCACCTTGTTCGCCTTGCCGTGGACGACGAGGTCGAGCACTTCGCGTTCGCGCGGCGTGAGCGTTTCGAGTCGGCGGCGGATGTCGTTGCGTTCGCCGAGGGCTGCGCGGTTGTTGCTGTCCTTCTCGAGCGCCTGGTTGATCCGGTCGATCAGGTCCTGATCGCGGAACGGCTTCTGGATGAAATCGACGGCACCGGCCTGCATCGCTTCCACCGCCATGGGCACATCGCCGTGGCCGGTGATGAAGATGATCGGCAGGATGGAATGCCGCTCGTTGAGTTTCTGCTGCAGCTCGAGACCGGACATGCCGGGCATGCGGATGTCGAGCACCAGGCAGCCGGGCCGGTCCTCGCTGTACGCATCCAGGAATTCCTGGCCGGAGCCGAATGTCTCGACGGCCTGGCCCACCGAGCGCAGCAGCAGCTTCAAGGCATCGCGTACAGCCGAATCGTCGTCGACGACGAAGATCGTCGGCCGTGCGGTAGTCGCATTTCCCCTCATCACACTCAACTCCCTGCTGGCGCCGGCACTGCCGGCAACGTGAAAAAGAATCGCGCCCCGCCACCCGGGTTCGCACTGCACCACAGTTTGCCGCCATGAGCACGCACGATCGAGCGGCTGATGGACAAGCCGAGCCCCGTGCCGCCCGGTTTCGTGGTGAAGAATGGATTGAAGAGCTCGGCCGAAGCGACCGCGGCGACACCGACGCCGCGGTCGGCAACCATGAATTCGACGTCGCCCTCGGCATCGATCTGCGTCCGCAGCAGGATCTCGCGCTGTGCCTCGGGAATCTCCTGCATGGCGTCGATGCTGTTGCGGACGAGGTTGAGGATGACCTGCTGGATCTGCACGGCGTCCGCCTTCACATGCGGCGAGTCCGGGCTCGACTCGAGCCGGAAACGGACGCCGTGATGACGGGCATCCGTCTGCGCCAGCATGCGGACGTCCTCCAGCAGGCGATTCGCCTCGATCGGTTCGCGCCGTACCTCGCGGTTCTTCACGAAGCTGCGCAGGCGGCGGATCACTTCACCGGCGCGCAACGCCTGGCCGCTGATCTGCTCGAGCGCGTCGTTGATCTCCTGCAGCTCGAAGTCCCCGCTGGCGATCAGACGCTGGCACGCCTGGGCAAACGTCGCGATCGCGGTCAGCGGCTGGTTGACCTCGTGGGCGATACCCGCGGCCATCTCGCCCATCGTCGAGATCCGGCCGAAGTGCGCAATGCGGTCCTGCATCTGGCGCGCTTCGTCTTCGGCACGGCGCCGGTCGGTGATGTCGTGCAGCGTGCCGACCTGCCTCAGCGCCCGGCCATCCGTGCTGCGGGTCGTCTGGGCGATATGGTGTACGTAACGAAGCGACCCGTCCGGATGAATGATGCGGTATTCGATGTCGGCCGAGCGGGCACCCGCGGCCAGCTCGTCACGCATCTGCTGCCACCGGGCGCGATCGGCGGCATGCACCATCGGCTCCAGGTACTCGTAGACACCAATATATCGTTCGCCGTAGCGACGTCCGAGAACCCGGTACAGGTGCGGCGACCAGTAGTCCTCGAGATTGCTGTCGAAGTGGACGACGTAGTTGCCGAGGTTCGCGATCTCCTGCGCGATGGTGAGCTGGGCCTCGCTGCGGCGCAGGGCCTCCTCGGCGTTGCGCCGGACCGTGATGTCTCGAATGAATCCGGCGAAGCGCGGCGGATCGGTGCCCTGCACCCGCCCGATCGCGATCTCGGCGGAGAACTCGCTGCCGTCGCGGCGTTTCGCGAGCAGCTCACGGCCGATGCCGACGATCCGCGGCTCGCCCGCTTCGATGTACTGACGAAGATAGTCGTCCTGCTGCGAGCGGTAGGGTTCGGGCAGCAGGATGTTGACCTTGAGGCCGACGACGTCTTCTTCCTTGTAGCCGAACATCCGTTCACCGGCATGGTTCAGCAGCTCGATTCGTCCCTCGTGGTCGAACAGCACGACCGCATCGACCGCCGCATCGAGCACGGCCTGGAACTCTCGTTCCAGACGCTGGGCCCGCTCCTCCTGCGGCTCGGCGACTCGAAGTAAGGTCATAGCGCGATTCTAACCAAGGACCACGCTTTGCGTGCTAGATGCTTCGGGCAGACCGTATTGCCCGCGCTAGCCCACGACACGCGGGCCGCTGTAATCTCACGGTTCATGGACTCCGCAACCGTCCTGCTCATCGACGCGAACCCGGAGGACGAGCAGCTCATCCGCGAGGAACTCGCGCTGCTGCGCGGCACGTCGTACCGCATCGAGGTCGAACACACGCTTGCCGATGGACTGGCGCGCATCAAGAGCGGCCGCATCGACGTCGTTCTCATTGACCTCAACCTTCCCGACAGCCTGGGGATCACGACCTTCCTGCGATTGCAGCCCAAGGTCACGGTCTATCCGATCATCGTCCTCGTCAACCAGAACGATGAGGATCTGGGCATCGAGGCCGTCGAGCGCGGCGCACTCGACTATCTCATCAAGCAGCAGGTCGTCCACACGCTGCTCGGCAAGGCGCTGCGCTATGCGACCGAGCGCACCCACACGCTGCTTGCGCTCAAGGCATCGGAAACACGCTATCGCGAGTTGTACGAAAACGTGGTAGCGGGCGTGTTCCAGACCACGCCGGACGGTCACTTCATGGCCGCGAACCCGGCGCTGGTGAAACTGCTGGGCTACGAATCGGAAGATGAGCTCCTCGAACTGAACATCGCGCGCGATCTTTATATGTACGCCGAGGATCGCGACCACTGGATGAGGGCCATGGCGGCGTCCGGAGAGATCCGCAATGCCGAGCTCGTCCTGCGGCGCAAGGATGGGCGACGCATCGTCGTCCTCGAGAACTCACGCGCCGTTCGCAACGACCAGGGCCGCACGCTCTACTATGAAGGCACGCTCACCGACATCACCGAAGCGCATGAGCTCTCGCGCCAGCTCTCCTACGAGGCGAGTCACGATGCACTGACGGGGCTCATCAACCGACGGGAGTTCGAAGCCCGGCTGCAGTCGGCGCTCGACAGCGCCAACGCGAGTGGCGCAGCGCATGCTCTGTGCTATCTCGATCTCGATCAGTTCAAGATCATCAACGACACCTGCGGACACGTCGCCGGCGATGAGCTGCTGCGACAGCTCGCTCAGACATTGCAAAGCCGTGTGCGCAGCAACGACACGCTCGCACGCCTCGGCGGCGACGAGTTCGGTCTGCTGCTGCACAACTGCTCGATCGACGATGCCACTGCCGTCGCCAACGGCCTGCTGAAGGCCATCGAGCAGCACCAGTTCGTCTGGGGCAGCAGCACGTTCTCCGTCGGCGCCAGTATCGGCGTCGTGCCGGTCAGCACCGAGTTCCGCCGCATCACGCAGGTCATGCAGGCCGCCGATGCAGCGTGCTACACCGCCAAGGACCAGGGCCGCAATCGCATTCACCTCTATCGCGAGGACGACAGTCTCGTCGCCCAGCGTCACGGCGAGATGCAGTGGGTAGCTCGCGTCAAACAGGCGCTTGCAGACAACCGGTTCTATCTCGACGCGCAGGCGATCGTTCCGGTCTCGGGCTCCGGCGGCTTGCGCAACTACGAGTTGCTGCTGCGGATGCGCGATGAGTCAGGGCGCATCGTGCCGCCCGGCGCATTCCTGCCCGCGGTCGAACGCTACAACCTGTCGCTGCGACTCGACCGATGGGTAATTTCCGCGGCGCTGGAATGGCTGGCGTCGCATCGCGACCAGGCGGAACGCATCGCGCGCATCTTCGTCAACCTCTCGGGCGATTCCGTGGGCGATCCGCAGTTGCTCGATTTCATCCGCTCGCAGCTGCGGGAGACACGGGTGTCGCCGCACAAGATCGGGTTCGAGATCACCGAGACCGCCGCGATCGGCAATCTGACACGTGCCAACCAGCTGATTTCGGGGTTGCGCACGCTCGGCTGCGCGTTCGGACTCGACGACTTCGGCAGCGGCGTGTCCTCGTTCGCGTACCTCAAGGCGCTCAGTGTGGACTTCCTCAAGATCGACGGCCTGTTTGTCGGCAACATCATCGACGACGCCGTCGACTACGAGATGGTCCGCTCGATCACGGACATCGGCCACGTGATGGGGAAGAAAGTCGTCGCGGAATCCGTCGAAAGCACCGCAGTACTCCACAAGCTGCGCGAGATCGGCGTCGACTACGCGCAGGGATTTGCGGTGGGGATGCCGGGGCCGTTGTCGGAAATCGGTAGCGGCGAGCGGTCGGCGGGCAGGAATACCTGAGCCTGGCGAGACGTCATCCCCGCGTGCGCGGGAATGACGATGCGGCTCTCACGCCAGCACGATCAACAGATCCTTCGCATCCACTCCCTCTCCCGGCCGCGTCACGATTTCCCCGATCGTCGCATCGCGCTCTGCCCGCACGGATGTTTCCATCTTCATCGCCTCGATCGTGAGCAGCACATCGCCGCGAGCCACACGCGCGCCTTGTGAGACTGCGATGGTTGCGACCGTTCCCGGCATCGGCGCGGCGACGTGATTCGCGTTGGCGGCATCGGCCTTGCGTCGCGGGGGCTTGAGCGCGACCTGGCTGCGATCCGGCACTTTGACCGAACGTGGCTGCCCGTTGAGCTCGAAGAACACTGTACGCGTGCCGTCTTCGTGACTTTCGCTCGCGGCAACGAAGCGGACGATCAGGCTCTTGCCGCGCTCGATCTCGACGGTGACCTCATCGCCCGGCTCCATGCCATAGAAATAGAGCCCGGTCGGCAGCACACTCACCCGGCCATAGTCGAGGCGTGCCTGCATGTAGTCGAGGAAGACTTTCGGATACATGAGATACGAGGCGAACTCCTCGTCCGTGATCTCACGCCAGGTCTTTGCAGTTGCGGTCGCGCGCGCCTTGTCGAGATCGACTGCCGGCAATGACTCGCCCGGCCTCGCTGTCAGCGGCTCAGCGCCCTTGAGGATCTTCTTCTGCAGTGCCTGCGGGAAGCCACCGTACGGCTGGCCGAGATCGCCGCGGAACAGCGACACGACCGATTCGGGAAAGGCGATCTCGCTGTCCGGGTCCTGCACCTGCTGCGGCGTCAGGCCGCTCGCGACCATCATCAGCGCCATATCGCCGACGACCTTGGATGTCGGCGTCACTTTGACGATGTCACCGAACATCTCGTTGACGCTCGCGTACGCACGGGCGACCTCAGGCCATCGCGTATCGTCGATACCGAGCGAACGCGCCTGTTCACGCAGATTGGTGAACTGGCCGCCCGGCATGCCGTGCACATAAACCTCCGACGCGCCGGATCGCAGGTCGCTCTCGAACGCGACGTATCCACGACGCACCTGCTCCCAGTAGCTCGAGATCGTCCGCAGGTGATCGAGACTGACCCCGGCTTCGCGGGGGCCGTGCCGCAACGACTCCGCGATCGACCCGAGGTTCGGTTGCGATGTCAGTCCGCTCATCGAATCCATCGCGCCGTCCACGGCATCCGCACCGGCGTCGATCGCTGCCAGCACACTGGCTGCGGCGATACCGCTCGTGTCGTGCGTATGGAAGTGAATGGGCAGGCCCAGCTCTTCTTTCAGCGTCTTGACCAGCGTGAAGGCAGCGCGCGGCTGACACAGGCCCGCCATGTCCTTGATGCCGAGGATGTGCGCGCCGGCCGCCTTCAATTCGCGGCCCAGGCCGACGTAGTACTTGAGGTCGTACTTGGTCTGCTTCGGATCGGAGAGATTGCCGGTGTAGCAGATCGCCGCTTCGCACAGCTTGCCCGCATCGCGCACGGCGTCCATCGCGATGCGCATGTTCGGCACCCAGTTCAGCGAATCGAACACGCGGAAAAGATCGATGCCTGACTTCGCCGCCTGACGGACGAAGTACTGCACGACGTTGTCGGGATAGTTCGTGTAGCCGACGGCATTGGCGGACCGCAGCAGCATCTGCAGCAGCACGTTCGGCATCGCCTGCCGGAACTCGTGCAGCCGCTCCCATGGACATTCACCCAGGAAGCGCATCGACACATCGAACGTCGCACCGCCCCAGCATTCGACCGAGAACAACTCGGGCAGCAGGCTTGCGTAATAGGGCGCGATCGCCCGCATGTCATGCGTACGGAACCGCGTCGCCAGGAGTGACTGATGCGCATCGCGCATGGTCGTGTCGGTGAGCAGGACAGCTTTCTGCTCCAGCATCCAGCTGGCGAATTTCTCCGGGCCGAGCTCCTCGAGCTTCTGCTTCGTCCCGGCCCGCGGCGCAGGCAGATCGACCTTCGGCAGCTTCGGGTTCGTCCACTTTGCCGGTCGCTGGCGCCCCTTCACTTCCGGATTGCCGTTCACGACGACATCGCCGATGAAATTGAGGAGCCTCGTCGCGCGGTCGCGCTTGCGCGGGAAGCGGAACAGCTCCGGCGTCTGATCGATGAACTTCGTCGTGTATTCGGCGGAGGCGAACTTCGGATGCAGGATCAGCTGGTCGAGGAAGCGCAGATTCGTCACGACGCCGCGAACGCGGAACTCCCACAGCGCCCGATGCATGCGAGCGATCGTTTCCTGCGGCGTTGGCGACCACGCAGTCACCTTCACGAGGAGCGAGTCGTACGAACGCGTAATGATCGCGCCTGAATACGCCGTGCCTGCATCCAGCCGGATTCCGAACCCGGCCGGGCTGCGATAGGCGGTGATGCGACCGTAGTCCGGCGTGAAGTTGTTCTCAGGATCTTCCGTGGTCACGCGACACTGCATCGCGAAGCCGTTCAGCCGGATGTTCTCCTGCAGCGGCACGCCACTGTCCGGCTCACCGATCACGGCGCCTTCGGCAATGCGGATCTGCGCCCGGACGATATCGATACCCGTCACCGCCTCGGTCACGGTGTGCTCCACCTGCACGCGCGGATTGACCTCGATGAAATAGAACTTGCCCGTGTCGGCGTCCTGGAGGAACTCGACAGTGCCCGCATTGCGATAATTCACAGCTCGACCGATCTTGAGCGCCTCTTCGCACAGCGACTGGCGCTGCCCGGCTGTGAAGAATGTTGCGGGAGCGCGCTCGATCACTTTCTGGTTGCGGCGCTGAACAGTGCAATCACGCTCGAACAGGTGGACGAGATTGCCATGGCTATCGCCGAGCAACTGCACTTCGATATGTCGCGCGCGTCGCACGAGTTTCTCGAGATAAACCTCGTCGTTGCCGAACGCCGCCTTGGCTTCGCGCCGCGCGGTTGCAACCATTTCCTTCAGCTCGCTTTCCTGCTCGACGATGCGCATGCCGCGACCGCCGCCGCCCCAGCTCGCCTTGAGCATGACCGGGAAGCCGACCTCACGCGCCAGGCGGATGGTCTCCTCATCGTCTCTCGGCAATGGCGGAGTGGCCGGCATGACGGGCACACCAGCGCAGACCGCCAGATTGCGCGCAGCCACCTTGTTCCCCAGCCGCCGCATGATGTCGGGCGTTGGACCGACGAAGATCAGTCCCGCCGCCGCGCACGCTTCGGCGAAGTCCGGGTTCTCGGAGAGAAACCCATAGCCCGGATGGATCGCATCGACCTGCGCCGCCTTCGCGATGCGAATGATGTCGGCGATATCGAGATACGCCTCAACCGGCGTTTTGCCGGCGCCCACGAGATAACTCTCGTCGGCCTTCATCCGGTGCAGCGAGAAGCGGTCCTCCTGAGAGTAGATCGCCACCGTTCGCATGCCGAGCTCGGCAGCCGCTCGCATGACGCGGATGGCAATCTCGCCGCGATTGGCGACCATCAGGCTGCGGATCGGACGGGAAACGGGGGCGGATTGGGACATAGGAGCGGCGAGCTGTGAGCGATGAGCGATGAGCCAGAATTTGGAACCGCGGCGCGGCGCTCCGGCGGCATTGAATGCACCGGATCATAGCCGCCGCTCTGGTGCTGCAAGAGCGGGGCCAGCTTATCCGGCTATCGGTTTCGGAAATGTCCGAGCGGTGCGCCCGGTGTCATCGATTCCGTTCTGCTTTCCGGCTCGAAGCTCATCGCTCGCAGCTCATAGCTTCTTCGAGCTCCCCTCCGCTGCCATCGGCGGAACGGATGATTTTGCAGCGTCTGGCTCTGTCGGTCGCGGGCGCACCGGACTCTGCTTCTGGCTCGCGGCTCACCGCCTTCCCGCCGTCTATCCCGCCGATCGCCGGTCAGAGGGCTTCTTCCTGAACGATCCTGTCGAGAGCTGCTCGTATTCCTTGTCCATGATGACCACGCAGTTGCGGCCCCGCTCCTTGGCCGCGTACAGCGCTTCGTCCGCGAGCTGGATGAACCCGAAGTGGCTGCGGCCTGCCACAGGCTGGACGCATGCAGCACCGATACTCACGGTGAGCCGGGCGCCCTGCGGCGACGCAGGGTGATCGATCGCCAGCGACTGGATGTTCGCCTGGATGCGTTGCGCGACCTCTTCCACATGCTCACGTCCCGCGTCGTACAGCACGATCGCGAACTCCTCACCGCCGTAGCGCGCCGTCACATCCAGCGGACGACGAGCGCTGCGCGTCAGCGAGCGGGCCACGCGGCGCAAACACTCGTCACCAGCCTGGTGACCGCAGAAGTCGTTGTAGGCCTTGAAGTGGTCGATATCCACGAGGAGCAGCGCGACCGGAAGCTGGTCGCGGATCGCCTGCAGCCAGATGCGATCCATGTGGTCGTCGAAGTAGCGTCGATTGTGAATTCCTGTCAGTCCATCGCGACTGGCGGTCTCGATCAGGAGCTGTTCTTCGAGGAAGTTGGTCCGGTTCGTCCGTTCCAGCGTGTAGCAGACGATGGCCCCGATGACGTTGGCCGAGAGCAGAACGCCCACGTCCACCACGATCACGGCCGGATCGAGCCGGGCAATCACCGCGGCGAACAGATAAGAGACCGTAACGAGCGAGGCCGAGGCGAGCGCGGCATAGAAGAGCATGCCCAGCATGAAGTAGATGAAGATCGTCATGATGACGACCGTCGAGATGAGATTGACGCCGTGCCCGGCCGCGATGACCGAGAGCACCGCCACGCCGGCACCGAAGATCGGCGCGCTGACCTGGCAGACGATCGGGTAGTAGCGCTGGTAGAGACCGGACCGCACCAGGACCAGGCCCAGGGCCAGGATCGGCGCGAACATCACGAGCCGGATCTTGTTCATGAGCAGGTTGACGACCGGCTCGAGCACCAGGTGCGTCATCGCCGAGAACCCGATGACAATCACCAATGCAATCCAAAGGTTACGCCGGATCTGGGGCCGTGACTCCGCCTGGAAGACCTGGCGGAATTCCTCTTCGAGCAGGGGTTCGAAGCGCAGGCCGGGAAAGCCCCGCTCGAGCTGCAGGGCATAGGGTGAGTCCGCGGGCGCCCCCGCCGGAATGCGGGTACGCGGAGTGGCCGGACTGCTTGGAGACGAGTCGTCGCGCATGAGCTGTGTTGGGTGCGCGGACGTACTTATTGAATCACCCCGGGTCCGCTGCGGGCGCGCTACGGTACCGGGAAAATACCATCCGCGACAAGCACATCCCGCGAGGGCCCGTCCGGGAGGCGGACGCGCATGGAACCCGGCCGCGAGGACTCATCGTCGCGGATCGGTCGGCTGGTCTTGTCTTGTCTTGTCTTGCGGGGAGGAGGTGCTGGCGCTCTCGGCCAGGCACGATCACTTCGGAGTGCTCACTTCGGAGCGACATCGTTGCGATGAGTGGACTCACGACGGTCGCGCGCTTCCTTGATGAAGCGACGCCACACTTCGTAGGCATCCCAGCCCGTCGCAGTTTCTGTTGCAGTCACTTTGGGCTGCCCGTCGCTCAGCTGGTCGGCATTGGCCGCCGCTGCGACGTTCAGAAGCTGATGGGTAACGATTTCTTGGCTGCTGCTCATAAACACGTCAATGGGCTCTCTCGTCCCTGAGGTTCGACTTTCCGAAAGTAGTGTAGGAGTCCTACGTCTTTCCCGGAGTGCGCACGTCTCACTTTTCGAACCTGACGTGAGGGTGAATCCAATGTTGCGACGCGTGCGCCTCAAGTTTTCGCGCATCGCGTCGAGGAACCGGAGATTATGTCGTCAAGAGCGGCGTCGACTGGACGAGACAACGCTTCTCGCTGGGGCGTTGTTTCAGCGCTGACGACTCTAACGCTGAAAATATTTCGAAAGATATTGGTCGAACGTCATCGTATCCGCGCGTTCGATCGCCGCCTGCTGCTCCAGCGACTCCTGCGCCTGCGTCGCGAACTCCGCGAGCCGCTGCTCGTTCGGCGGATACAGGTCGAGGAAGTAGTTCTTGTGCAGGTTCGACATGCGCAAAGCCATCTGCGCGAACGATTCTCCCGTCGAACGTAGTTCCTGCAGCGTCCTGGCCGACGGCGTCAGCGCGACGTCCCGCACCTTCGCTTCCTGAAGCTCCAGCGCCGCGGTGTACGGACGCTGATCGTTGCCCTCGTCGAGCAACTCGCAGATCCCGCGCATCGAGTCGATGAGTTCCAGCGCCCATGCTGCAAAATTTACAGGCCGGCCGTTACGGTTCAGTTGCAGTTCGGGGTCGCGCCCGCGATGCGCCACGACCACGTGGTTGCTGTCGAACGTGCTCTCCTCGCCGGCATCGATCGGCGGGCTGTCCTTGAGAACGCACAGCGCCGCGAACGCCTCGAGGAAGCGCAGCTTGTGCTGATTCACGCCCACAGGATCGTAGGCGCTGACATCCAGCGCCCGGAACTCCACGTACTCCACACCACCGCGCTTCAACGCCTGTGTCGGATGCTCACCGGATCGCGTGACGCGCTTCGGCCGGATGTAGCTGTAGTACTCGTTCTCGATCTGCAGCAGGTTGGCGTTGAGCTGGCGATACTCGCCGTCGACCTTCACGCCGATCCTTTCGTATTCGGGATGCGGCGTGCTGACGGCGGCGTTCAGATCGCGGATGTAGTCGTTCAGGCTGTTCACTGAAATGCGGACGCCGGCCTGGCTCTTGTTGCGATAACCAAGGTCCGACATGCGCAGCGACGTCGCGTAAGGCTCGTACAGCGTGCCCGGACTGAACTGCTGCAACGAATGCTCGCGACCTTTCACGAACGACGAGCACAACGCCGGCGAGTTGCCGAACAGATAGAGAACCAGCCAGCCGTAGCGGCGATAGTTGCGCAGCAGCGAGAAGTAACGGTCGGAGACGAAATCCTTGCCCGCATCGCGTTCCTGCAGCACGTCTGCCAGCACCGGCCAGAGCTTCGCGGGGAACGAATAGTTGAAGTGCACGCCCGAGATCGCCTGCATCATGCGGCCATAGCGATAACCGAGGCCGACCCGGTAGACCTCTTTCATCCTCCCGATGTTGGAGGTGCCGAAACGAGCCACCGGGATGCTGTCGTCCCCCGCGATGTTGCACGGCATGCTTGTCGCCCAGAGCAGCTCATCGCCCATGTGGCGATATACGAACTGATGCAGGTCGCAGAGAAACTGCAGCGTCTCCCACGACTCGCGGAACGCAGGCGTGACCAGTTCGATCAGCGCCTCGGAATAATCCATCGTGATGGTTTCGTGCGTCAGCGCCGAACCGAGCGAGGCCGGATGCGACGTGCGCGCGAGCTTGCCGTCCGGCTGGACGCGCAGCGATTCCTTTTCCACTCCCTTCAAGCCGCCCTGAAGAACGCCGCGTTCGCGCGTGTTGACGAGCGAAGCCAGGCGCCGCTCGAAGGCGCGATCGATGCCGGGGGCACTCATGAGGGGTTGATCTAGAAGCGGATGCGTCCCACGAGGATGTCGCGGAACAGGACGAAGTCAGCGGCCAGGCTGTAGAACGGATGCGCGAACGTTGCCGGCCGGTTTCCTTCGAAGAAGAAATGACCGATCCACGCAAATCCGTAGCCCGCCACCGGAATGGCGAAGAGCACCCACGGATTGCCGACGGCGAACGCGATGAACGGGACCGTCAGCACGATCGCCGTACCGAAAAAATGTAGCCGTCGCGATACAGGATGCCGATGCTCCGACAAATAAAACGGATAGAAGTCCGCGAAGCTCGCGAAATGGGACGGGGAGGCAGGCGCGGACCGATTCATGGCCGGGGAAGTTTCCTCAGGCGGATCAGGGGCGTCAAGCCGACGTTTGAGAAAAGACTTGCGGATCGCCCCATGAATGGGCCGTTCCGACCCATACCACCCCCCGCTCCAGTGTGGTCTGATAGTGCCCGTTCATCCTGGTTTCCCGAAGTTCAACTGCCTACATTCAGACGCGCGACGCCAATCGTCCAAACACAGACGAGCCTCGCGTCCTCGGCAGCTGCGCCATCGCATCCGGGTGTCCGGCATCCTTTCCGCGTGAACGAGGTTGCATGCAGCAATGGGATCGGCGGTTGCAGCACTGACCGACTCGTCGATGGCATCCGGCTGGATCGCCGTCACGGCGCTCGCGCTCGTTGCCATCGTGGGCATCGTGCATCTGTGGCGGACCAACGCCCGGATCGCGCGCCGGACCGCTGCGCTCGAAACCGAGCTGCTCGAACGGCGCCGCATCGAAGCCCAGCTCGAATCGGCGCAGCGCGAGCTCGAGGAACGGGTACGGCAGCGAACCCAGGCGCTCGAAGCTCGTAACGAAGAGCTGACACAGCTTCGCATCACGCTCGAAACCGCCAACCAGCGGCTGCGCCGGCTGGTCACGATCGATGCACTCACCGGCGTTGCCAATCGCCGCCACTTCGATCGCTCGCTCGAACGCGAATTGCGCCGCACGCGCCGCGATGAGCAGCCGCTTTCGCTGATCTTCCTCGACCTCGACGAGTTCAAGCGCTTCAACGATACCTACGGTCACGCTCATGGCGACGAGGTGCTGCGCCAGGTAGCGCAGACGTTGAACGAAACCTTCCGTCGCGGCGGTGACTTCGTGGCGCGCTACGGCGGCGAAGAGTTCGCAGTCGTTCTGCCCGGTGTCGATGCGCGTCGCGCGGCGCTCTATGCCGAGCGATTGCGGCGTCGTATCTGGCGCCAGGCCATTCCGTACGCTGCGGCGCATTCGACTGGCCGCGTAACGATCAGCGGCGGTGTTGCAACGGTCGCGCCGCCGATGATTGCCACAGCGGAGGAACTGCTGCGCGCTGCGGACAAAGCGCTCTATCGGGCGAAGTGCCTCGGCCGCAATCAGATTGCTTCCGCGCCGGTCGAGACCGGGCTCGCGCAGCCTGCGAAGGCAAGCGGCTTGTGAGTGCGCTCCGTCACTCCCGCGCAAGCGGGAGTCCATCCGGTCGTATGGAACGGCATCCGATCGCTCCAGCGGCATGACCGCCATGCGCATCGCCGTCGGCGGCTTCCAGCACGAAACGAACACGTTCGCACCGCAGCCGGCGACACTCGCCGATTTCATTGCGCCCGATGCGTGGCCGGGATTGACGCGCGGGCCGGAGCTTCTCGACGCGGTTCGCGGCATCAACCTCCCCGCAGCCGGCTTCATCGACGAAGCACATGCCGGCGGCCACACGATCGTTCCGCTCACCTGGTGCTCTGCTACTCCGTCAGGGCGCGTGACGCGCGAAGCCTACGAGCACGTCGCACAGTTGCTGATCGACGATCTGCGCGCACAACGTCATCTCGATGCGGTCTATCTCGACCTGCATGGCGCGATGGTCGCGGAGCACATCGACGACGGTGATGGCGAGCTGCTGCGCCGGATCAGATCACTCGTCGGCCCAGAGCTGCCCGTCATCGCGAGTCTCGACTTCCACGCCAACGTCTCCGAGCAGATGCTGGAGCAGGCGAGCGCACTCGTCGCGTATCGTACCTATCCGCATGTCGACATGGCTGCGACCGGCGAGCGGGCGATGCGTTGCCTAGCCCGGATTCGCGGGAACGCTGTTGTGCGATCGATGCGCCAGCCGCCGTTCCTCATTCCCCTCACTTCGCAGTGCACGCTGATCGAGCCGCTGGCCTCGATCTTTGAAGAAGTCGCGCGCGAAGAAAACCCGTCAGCCTACTCGCTGAACTTCACGCCCGGTTTTCCGGCCGCCGACGTCGCCGAATGCGGCCCATCGATCTTCGGTTACGGCTCTGAGCCCGCGCGTCTCGCTGACGCAGTCGAGCGAATCACGGAGCGCGTCATTCAATGCGAACACGAATTCGCACTCGAAGTATTCTCGATCGATGACGTTCTGCGCGAGGTCTCACGTGCACCCGCGCCTCGCGGCCGGCCGCTCATCCTCGCCGACACACAGGACAACCCGGGCGGCGGCGGCACAGCCAGCACGACGTCCCTGCTGAAAGCACTTATTGAACGGCGTGTATCGCGCGTGCTTGCCGGTGTGATCTGCGATCCGCAGGCTGCGGGCCGCGCGCACGAAGCGGGCATCGGCGCCACGATCGAGCTTGAAGTCGGTGCATTCTTCGGCGACAGCGGGGGTGTTGCCGGCGAAACGCCGATTCGCGACCGGTTCACCGTGGCCGCGCTCGGTGACGGTCGATTCGTCGCGACCGGCCCGTTCTATCTCGGGTCCCGGATGGAGCTGGGACCCATGGCGCTGCTTCGAACCGGCGACGTCTTCATCGTCGTCGCGAGCCGCAAACAGCAGGCGGCCGACCAGGCAATGTTCCGCCATCTCGGTGCTGAACCCGCGGAATTCTCGGTGCTCGCGCTGAAGAGCTCGGTGCATTTCCGCGCGGACTTCGGCCCCATCGCAAGCCGGGTCCTGGTCGTCGAAGCCCCGGGACCGAACACGGCCGATCCTTCGAAGCTGCCGTTCACAAAGATCCGGCGCCCGCATCGCTGACTGAGCCACCGGCCTTCGTCGGGGTCCCGGCACATCTCTTGCTTAGTCCACGCAGGCTCGCTCGCGAACGTGTGAGGTTCGTCTGGCGATGGGCGTATATTGCGCAGGCGAAGTGATCGACGAATCGTGATTCGTGACTGATCGAACAGCGGAAAGTCGCGCACAGCGTTCTCGCTGATGCTTCATCTCCGCCCGCCCATCGCACGTACTCGTCCGCGGTCGCGCCATCAACTACAACAACGTCGGGGAGAATCGCATGACTGACACGAAGACCGTCGGCAGTGTGACTTATCAGAATGCCGGCAAGGAATATTTCGAAAAGCGCGGACTGAAACGACACGCGCGCGTCTGGTCCCTCTGGGCGCTCGGTGTGGGCGCCGTCATCTCGGGTCACTTCTCGGGCTGGAACTTCGGCATCGGCGCCGGCGGCTGGGGCGGCCTCTTCATCGCGGCGATCATCATCGCCGTCATGTACCTCGGCCTGATCTTCAGTCTCGCCGAGATGTCGCCCGCGCTGCCGCACACGGGCGGTGCCTATTCGTTCGCGCGCAGTGCGATGGGTCCCTGGGGAGGCTTCATCACCGGGCTGGCGGAAAGTATCGAATACATCATGACGCCCGCGGTCATCGTGTTCTTCATCGGGTCCTACGTCACCGGCATTCTCGAAGCCATCGGCTTCGAGACCGCGAAGAACTTCCAGCCATTGTGGTGGATCGGCTGCTACGTGCTGTTCGTCGCACTGAACTACTGGGGCGTATCGCTCTCGTTCAAAGTGTCGGTCGTCGTGACGTTGCTCGCGCTCGCTGTACTCGCGGTGTTCTGGGTCAGCGCGATTCCCTACGCGGACTTCTCACGCTGGGCGTTGAACATCGCCGTCGGCCCGGACGGCGCGCTCGTCGAGCTGCCTGAGGGCAACGGTGAATTCCTGCCCAAGGGATGGATGGGCGTGCTGGCGGCCCTGCCCTTCGCGGTCTGGCTGTTCCTCGCGATCGAAGAGCTGCCGCTTGCCGCGGAAGAATCCGTCGATCCGAAGAAGGACATGCCGAAGGGCCTGATCTTCGGTCTCTTCACGCTCATCTTCTCCGCGCTGATGATCATGTTCCTCAACGCATCGATCGGCGGACTCGAAGAAGGCCGCATGCACGGTTCGTTCTCGCTGGCGACGTCCGCCGAGCCGCTGCTGGATGGATTCCGCGTCATCTACGGCGACGACATCGCACTCACGCTCGCGCTGCTTGCCATCATCGGCTTGATCGCCAGCTTCCACACGATCATCTTCGCGTTCGGCAGACAGATCTACTCACTGTCGCGCGCCGGCTACTACCCCGCGGCGATGTCGCTCACGCATGGCGTTCGCAAGACGCCGCACATCGCATTGTTCACAGGCGCCGGCATCGGGCTCGCTGTGATCCTTGCTGTGTGGTTCGCGCTCGGCGCCGAGAAAGGCGGCGCGAAGATCGGTGCAACGCTGCTCAACATGGCGGTGTTCGGCGCGATGATCTCGTACGCCTTCCAGGGCGTCTCGTTCATTCTCCTGCGCAAGAAATTCCCGAACATCGAACGCCCCTATCGCAGCCCGCTCGGCGTTCCGGGTGCATCGCTGACAGTACTCATCGCGCTCGTCACTCTGTACTACCAGCTGCAGGATCCCCTGTACCGAGAAGGCGTCTATGCGGCACTCGCGTGGTATGTCGCCGGCATCATCTACTTCGCGCTGATCGGACGACACAAGCTCGTGCTCTCGCCCGAGGAAGAGTTCGCCATCACCGGCGGACAGCATGGCCATCCCGAGAAGGAAGGCTATGGGACGACGAAGGTGTAGGCACAGTTGTCATTCCCGCGCACGCGGGAATCCATCCGCACAAAAGGCATGGATCCCCGCTTTCGCGGGGATGACTGACCAACCGCTAACCGCCAACCGCTAACCGCTTCAGGTCCCTATGCTCGAACCCAGACAAGTCAAAACCGTTGCCGACGCCAAAGCGATCGTCGAGCAGCTCGATGCCACGCACGTCAAAGTCGGCGTGTTCGATATCGACGGAATCTTGCGCGGCAAGTACATATCGCGCGCGAAGTTCCTTTCCGCGCTCGAAAGCGGCTACGGCTTCTGCGATGTCGTGCTCGGCTGGGATTGCCAGGATCAGCTCTACGACAACGTGAAGTTCACGGGCTGGCACACCGGATATCCCGACGCCCCGGTGCGCCTCATTCCGGAGTCCTGTCGCGTGCTGCCGTTCGAGAACAACGGGCTGTTCTTCCTGAGCGAGTTCGCTGCACCGGCCGACCAGATCTGCCCGCGAGGGCTGCTGCGGCGTGTCCTGGATCGAGCGAAATCGAAAGGCTATGAGGCTTACACCGGGTTCGAGTACGAAGTGTTCTTCTTCGACGAGACACCGGAATCGGCGCGCGAGAAGCACTATCGCAATCTCAAGCCGATGGCGCCTGGCTGGTTCGGGTACTCGGTCATCCGCAACACCGTCGAGTCGGATTTCTATCGTGAGCTGCTCGCGACATGCGAGGCCATGGACTTCGGTCTCGAAGGCCTGCACGAGGAGACCGGGCCGGGCGTGATCGAGGCGGCCATCACCTTCGACAAAGCGCTGCTGGCGGCCGACAAGGCCGCGTTGTTCAAGACCTTCATCAAGATCCTCGCGCAACGCAACAACATGATGGCAACGTTCATGGCCAAGTGGTCGCGCGACTGGCCGGGCCAGAGCGGACACATTCATCTGTCGCTCAAGGGCCCGGATGGCAAGCCGGTCTTCCACGATCCCGCACAGCCTCACTCGATGAGCGAAACGATGCGGCACTTTGTCGGCGGCTTGCAGAAGCTGATGCCAGAGCTCCTGGCGATGGTCGCACCGACGATCAATTCGTACACACGATTGATCCCGGGCTTCTGGGCACCCACGGATTCGACGGTGGGTGTCGAGAACCGCACATGCGCGCTGCGCATCATTCCGGGCAGCCCCAAATCGCAACGTGTCGAGTATCGCGTCGCCGCTGCCGACTCCAATCCCTACATCATTCTTTCCGCGGCACTCGCGTCAGGTCTGTGGGGCATCGAGAACCGTGTCGAGCCGGAACCGCTGATCGAGGGCAACGCCTACGACCGGAAATTCCCCGAGCGCCTGGCCCTGCCGCGGACGCTGTGGGATGCCGCGCAGAGACTGAAGAAGTCGAAAATGGCCCGCGAATGGTTCGGCGATGCCTTCGTCGATCATTTCGCTGCAACGCGCGAGTGGGAGGAACGGGAGTTCCGCAAGCACATTACGGATTGGGAACTGGCGCGCTACTTTGAGATTATCTAGTAGGAGGGAAGCGGTTAGCGGTTGGCGGTTGGCGGTTGGCAAGATCGGAGGCGTGGTAGCTCCGGTTGAGACCGAGAGCTCCCCTCGCGAACCGCCGACCCCTCCGATCCTATGGCGCGCAGCGCGCCTCTGAACCAACCGCCAACCGCTAACCGCCAACCGCTATGCTCGTCACCCTTTCCCCCATCGACAACAGCGTCTACGCCGAACGCCCGCTCGCGACGCCGCAACAAATAGACGCTGCACTCGCGCTCGCGAAGAGGGCGCAGCGTGAATGGCGATCGACGCCGATCGCGGCGCGCGCTGTGCTGCTCAGCCGCTTCTGTGACCTCTTCGAAGCCAAGCGGGACGAGATCGCGCTCGAACTGACGTGGCAGATGGGCCGGCCGATCCGGTATTCGCCGAACGAAGTGCGCGGCACGCTCGAGCGGGCGCGACACATGATTGCGATCGCGCCCACCGCGCTTGCCGATATCGACGCGGGGCCGAAGGAAAACTTCAGACGCTTCCTGCGACGTGAGCCGCTCGGCGTCGTCTTCACCATCGCCGCCTGGAATTACCCGTATCTCATTGCAGTGAACAGCATCGTTCCGGCGCTGATGGCGGGCAATACCGTGATCCTCAAGCACTCGGCTCAGACACCGCTGTGCGCCGAGCGATTCGAACAATGCCTGCGGGAAGCCGGTGTGCCGGAAGGTGTTTTCCAGGCCGTACACATGAGTCACGCGGACACGGAGCGAACGATCGGCGATGCACGCGTGGATTTCGTAGCGTTCACCGGCTCCGTTGCCGGCGGACATGCCGTACAGCGCGCCGCATCCGAACGTTTCATCGGCACCGGACTCGAACTGGGCGGCTGCGATCCCGTCTACGTACGTCACGATGCCGACGTCGCGCACGCAATCGAAAACGTCGTCGACGGCGCCTACTTCAACAGCGGTCAGTCGTGCTGCGGATTGCAGCGAATCTACGTCCACGATCATGTGTATGACACTTTCGTCGAAGGCTACATCGACCTCACCCGCAAGTACGTCGTCGGCAATCCGTTGCAGCAGGAGACGACGCTCGGCCCGGTTGTGCGGCCCGCCGCAGCCGACGCGATCCGCAAGCAGATCGCTGCTTCCGTATCAGCGGGAGCCACGCCGATCCTCGAAGAATCCGAGTTCCCTGCAAGCGCTCCCGGCACCGCGTATATCGCGCCGCAAGTTCTGCTCGACGTCGATCACTCGATGCCGGTGATGCGCGAGGAAATCTTCGGGCCCGTCGCGGGGATCATGCGGGTGAGGTCGGACGAAGAAGCCGTCGCGCTGATGAATGACACTGTGTTCGGGCTTACCGCCGCGATCTGGACCGCCGACACGGACGCTGCGCTGTCGATCGCAGATCGCATCGAGACGGGTACATTCTTCATGAATCGTTGCGACTATCTCGATCCCGCGCTCGCATGGGTGGGCGTGAAGGATTCGGGCCGTGGCTGCACGCTGTCCGTCGTCGGCTACGAACATCTCACGCGACCGAAGTCATTTCACCTGCGAACCCGAACGTGATCCGAGGCTGCGCGCCATGACCACCCTGCGAAGCAACTGGAACTACCCGACATCGATCCGCTTCGGCGCGGGTCGCATCGCTGAACTCCCGGACGCCTGCAAGACGCTCGGCATTCGCAAGCCTCTGCTGGTCACGGACCCGGGGCTGGCCGCGCTGCCCATGATCGCCGACGCCGTCGAGCGGTGCCGGCAGGCCGGACTGCCGTGCGAAGTGTTTTCATCGGTTCAGGCGAATCCGGTCGAAGCGAACATCACAGCGGGCGTCGCGCTCTATCACCAGCGCGGCTATGACGGCGTCATCGCGTTCGGCGGCGGCAGCGCACTCGATGCAGGCAAGGCCATCGCCCTGATGGTCGGGCAGTCGCGTCCGATCTGGGATTTCGAAGATCGCGAAGACTGGTTCACCCGCGTGAACGTCGCCGGAATCGCGCCGACGGTCGCTGTACCGACGACTTCGGGCACGGGCTCCGAAGTAGGCCGCGCCTCGGTGATCACCGACGTGCGCGATCACACGAAGAAGATCATCTTTCATCCGAAGATGCAGCCCGCCCTCGTGATCGCCGATCCGCAGCTCACGCTCGGGCTGCCGCCGAAGGTGACAGCGGCCGTCGGCATGGATGCGCTGTCACACAATCTCGAAGCCTACTGCTCGCCCTTCTATCATCCGATGGCGGAAGGCATAGCCGTCGAAGGCATGCGGCTCATCAAGGAATGGCTGCCCGTCGCCGTGAAGGAAGGCAGCAATCTCGAAGCCCGTTCCCACATGATGGTGGCGTCATCGATGGGCGCGACCGCATTCCAGAAGGGTCTCGGTGCAATGCACAGCCTGAGTCATCCGTGTTCCGCGAATCTCAACACTCATCACGGTCTCACGAACGCAGTCGTCATGCCTTACGTGCTGGCGTGGAATCGGCAGGCCATCGAGGACAAGATGGTGCGGCTCGCCGCATTCCTTGGTCTTCGCAAACATTCTTTCGACGGCGTGATGGAGTGGATTCTCGAGCTGCGACAGATGATCGAGATTCCGCGGACGCTGGCCGACATCGGCGTTCGTCCGGAGCACGCTGCCGCCTTCGCTCCCCAGGCATTCGACGATCCGTCGACGGGCGGTAATCCGCTGCCGATGAGCGTCGAGAAGTTTGCGCGGCTCTATGAGAACTGTATTGGGGGGAGGCTCGAGGCCTGAGGCGCGAGGCCAATTGGCTGGGCAGAACTGATCGGTTTGCCTTCATCTTTCGTTCATCACGGCAGTCACACGATCCCGTTCATGCGTACTCTGATCGTCCTTGCACTGCTCATCAGCCCATCGGCCTTCGCCGATGCGATGCGCTGCGGCAGCCGCCTGATCAGCGATGGCGACACGATCAGCGCGGTGCGCGATCTCTGCGGTGAACCCAGCGATGTGCAGTCGCGTTCGATCCTGCGTCGGCCTTCGTACTTCCTCAACGGCCGCTACTATTACTACGGCGATGCGATGGTCGAAGTGCCGGTCGAAGTCTGGACGTACAACTTCGGGCCGTACAAATTGATGCGGCGCGTGCGGTTCGTCGACGGCCTCGTCGAAGAAATCGAGACGCTCGGCTACGGCTATCGCACAAATGACGAGTGATCCGTCGCCGCGCGGACGCGTGATTTCGTGATGCTCGTGTAGCGCGTGACCAGCAACACCGAACATACGGCGAGCCCGGCGATCAGACCAGCCCAGACCAGCACAGGCCCGCCCCCGCGCACGACACCCATCACGTACGCGAGCGAAAATCCCACGGCCCAGTAGGAGAACCAGCAAAGCGCCATGGGAATCGCGGTGTCCTTGAATCCTCGCAGCGCGCCTGCAGCCCCCACTTGCACGCCGTCGGAAATCTGGAACACGGCAGCAGCCAGCAAAAGCGTGGCGGCCAGATCGCGCACGACCACATCGCGCGTATAGAGCGACGCGATCTGGTCGTTCAACAGCACCATGAAGCAGGCGGAGATCGCCATCACGATGGAACACATGCCGATTCCCGTGAATCCAGCGCTGCGGGCATGAGCAATCTCGCCGCGCCCGATCGTGTGCCCTACATGGATGGTCGTGGCAGAACTGATCGCCAGCGGGATCATGAACATGAAGCTCGCGTAGTTGAGTGCGATCTGATGCGCGCTCGCCGTCACTGCCCCCATCGAGCCCATCAACAACGCCGCAGCCACGAACAGGCCGCCCTCGGCGAGGATGCTGCCGGAGATCGGGACGCCGAGGCGCAGAAGTTCGCCGAGCGTTCGCAGCTCCGGCCGATCGATCCGATCGAAGAACGCGTACGGTCGGTACAGCTTCTGCCACTTCACGTACCAGCACATGGCGCCAAACATCAGCCACATCGCAATCGCGGATGCGACTCCGCAGCCGACCGCTCCGAGTTTGGGCATCCCGAATTTCCCGTACATGAAAACCCAGTTTGCGAACACGTTGAAGACGAGCGCGGCACTTGCGATGAACATGATGGGCCGCGTGTGCCCGATGCCCTCGCTGACATACCGCAGCGAAAAGAACGCGAGCATCCCTGGCAATCCCCAGCTGATGGCTTCTGCATACCCGATTGCGACCGGCAGAATGTCCGGGGTGATGCCGATCATCGGCAGGAACCAGCGCGCTTGCCACATGCCCGCGACCAGCACGCAGGCTGTCACCAACGCGAGCCACCAGGATTGCCTCATGTAGCGAGTGACGCGACGCGGATCCTCTGCGCCGTACGCATGCGCGACTGCAGGCGAGACGGCCATGAAGAGACCCATTCCGATGAAGAGGAACAGGTTGTACCAGGCAGCGCCGATGGCAAGACCAGCAAGATCCCGCGCGCCGAGCTGTCCGGCCATGACCGTGTCGGTGAACGACATACCCGCCGCGGCAAGATTGTTGATGAGCAACGGACCGCCCAGACGCGCGATGGAAGCGGCGTCCGCAACGATCTGCGCGCGAGTGGGAGGGGTAGACATCGGGATCAAGCTTTGACCCGGCCAAAACGGCGCGGCATTCTTCTCAGCCCGCCGATTCTCTCATAGCGAGGCTCGCATGATTGTCGGATCTTCCCCTCGACGGGTCGCCATCATCGGCGGCATGCGCATCCCCTTCGCCCGCTCGATGGGCGCGTACGCACAGGCCAGCAACCAGGACATGCTGACAGCAGCATTGCGCGGAGTGGTCGATCGTTATCAGCTCAAAGGCGAGACGCTCGGCGATGTCGGCGCAGGCGCGGTGCTCAAGCATTCGCGCGATTTCAATCTCACGCGTGAGGCCGTGCTGGGCAGCGGCCTCGCTCCGGAAACACCCGCATTCGACCTGCAGCGCGCGTGCGGCACGAGCCTCGAGACGGCGATCATCCTGGGACTCAAGATCGCCGCGGGCCAGATCGATTCCGCGATCGCGGCCGGCGTCGATACCGCGAGCGATGTGCCGATCGTCTATCCGGATTCTTATCGCAAGCTGCTGCTCGCGAGCGCCCGCGGAAGAAGTCTCGGCGAACGCATCGGGCCCTGGTTCGGCGTGCGTCCGAAACACTTCAAACCGCAATTGCCGGGCGTGAGCGAGCCGCGCACGGGTTTGTCGATGGGACAGAGTTGCGAACAGATGGCGAAGACTTGGCAGATCTCGCGCGAAGAGCAGGACCAGCTCGCACTGCACAGTCATCTCAAGGCTGCAGCTGCGTACGACGAAGGGTTTTACGATGACCTGATCGTCGAGTTCGCCGGACTGAAGCGCGACAACAACGTGCGTCGCGACACGTCGATCGAAAAGCTCGCGAAGCTCAAGCCCTCGTTCGATGCGACCGGCACTTTGACCGCCGGCAATTCGACACCGATGACGGACGGCGCTTCGGCAGTGCTTCTCGCCAGCGAAGACTGGGCGCGCAGCCGCGGCCTGCCAGTGCTCGCGTATCTCACGTACGGCAAGGTCGCTGCCGTCGATTTCGTCAACAAGGAAGGATTGCTGATGGCGCCCGCGTACGCGGTGCCGCGCATGCTCAGCGACGCGGGCCTGCGCCTGCAGGACTTCGATGTGTATGAAATCCACGAGGCTTTCGAAGCGCAGGTGCTCTGTACGCTGAAGGCGTGGGAATCGCCGCAGTTCTGCCGCGAGCGGCTGGGCCTCAGCGAGCCGCTGGGCCCGATCGACCGCAGCAAGATGAATCTGAAGGGCGGCAGCGTGGCGATCGGCCATCCCTTCGCAGCGACGGGCGCGCGAATCGTGGCAACACTGGCAAAATTATTGGCTCAACGAGGAAAGGGCCGCGGTCTGATCTCGATCTGCACCGCCGGCGGCATGGGCGTAACAGCAATCCTGGAGCGGTAGCGACCGGGTTAATGTTCCGTTTCTGAACTAACCGCCAACCGCTAACCGGCAACCGCTTCTCCTAAAGCGGAGGCGGCCGGAAGTGCCGGGAAACGCTTGGGCGGTAGCGCATCCGTCACAACCGACCGCCGTCCCAGGCAGCTGCCCGAACCCCACAGCATTGGGGTGAAGGCAACATGCCGTCCGACAGAGCATCACGATCCCGGGGAGGGGGGCAGTAGCGAATCGTGGGCTCGGCCGGCTGGCACCTGAAAAATCTGAAGGGCATCCCTGCCCGTTTGCATGCCCCGAACCATTCGGGTCCTTGTGAGGTGGTCCATGTCACCGCACGCGTGTCCTACTGAGTAAAGCGACAAAGGCCGGAAAACTCCCTCACTGACCTTTCATCGACCCGGTGTGGAAGTGCCTTTGGTGTGTTATGTCGCCTGTCGGGGGTCATTACAGCCGTCCGACTACGAACGTCATGCGATTTTTTCAAGCTTATGAATTTAAAGATAATTCCAGGAACGGCACGCTCGTTGCACTCTTACAGGACAACAAAGCCAACGCCCTTTTTCCTGTTCTTGTCTGGCCTTGGGGAGCAACGAAACATGTCCCTTCAGAAGATTCTCATCGCACTGGCCGCCGTCGTAGGGTTCTCCGGCGTCGCCAACGCGTCCTACATCCCGGCTACCTGGGACAGCAGCGTGGCGGGTGGACAGACGCTCACCGCCGGCAAGTCGCTGGACTACTCGCACGACATCACGCTCGACGGCTTCCGCGTCGGCACGGATGTGGTCACGGACTTCCTGCTGAGCATCGACCTGTATGACGATGCCGCTGACAAGTGGTACGACCTCGAAGCCGCCTTCGTCGACATCCCGGGCGTGCTCGGCGACCGCGTCGTCTTCAACTTCGGCAACGACGCCTACCAGGGCTGGTCGATTGCCGGCCTGCTCGAACTGAACGCCTTCGGCACACTGAGCGTGACCATCACCTCCGTGTTCGGCGACTTCATCTTCGGCGGCTCGAGCCTGGTTGCCAACGGCTACGCTGCAGCAGCAGCCGTTCCGGAACCCGCAACGCTGGCGCTGCTCGGTCTCGGACTCCTCGGCGTGGGCCTGACCGCCCGCCGCCGGAAGGCCGCCAAGTAAGCCAGAAGCTTCTCAAAGCTCCCCACGAACCCCGCCTAGTGCGGGGTTCGTTTTTTTGGGCGGTCATGACTTGCGGGAGCCGTTACGCCAGACTACGGCGCCTCGACCACGACCGCGTTCCTCATGCCCGATTACCTCGGCCTGTCAGACTTCGACCACGCCTCCGCGCCCCGTACCGGCGTCCTGCTGGTCAATCTGGGCACGCCCGACTCTCCCAGCCCTGGCGACGTGCGGCGCTTTCTCGCGGAGTTCCTCTGGGACGCCCGCGTCATCGAATCACCCCGCTGGCTCTGGTGGCTGATCCTCCACGGCGTGATCCTGCGTATTCGACCGAGCAAGAGCGCGCACGCGTACCAGCAAATCTGGACCCCGCAGGGCTCTCCCCTTCTGCTGCACACCAAGGCGCTCGCCGTAGGTCTCGAGAAGGAACTCACCGAACGGCTGGGACAGGGAAGAGTCGTCGTCGGCCTCGGCATGAGCTACGGCTCGCCCGACATTCCCGGAACGCTCGAACGAATGCATCGCGAAGGAGTTCGCCGTCTCATCGTGCTGCCGCTCTATCCCCAGTACTCGGGCACGACGACAGCGTCCGTCTTCGACCGCGTCACCCGGACACTGCAGCGCTTTCGCTGGCTGCCCGAATTCCGGTTCATCACCCAGTACCACGATGACGGCGCATACATCGCCGCCCTCGCCGCAAGCATTCAGGCGCATTGGCAGACGCACGGGCGCAAGCACTTGCTGTTCTCATTCCATGGCGTGCCTCGCAGCTACCTGCTCGCAGGCGATCCCTATCACTGCCAGTGCCTGAAGACGGCTCGATTGGTCAGCGAGCGTCTCGGCCTCGCCGAAGGCGACTGGAGCGTGAGTTTCCAATCGCAGGTCGGCCGGGAGGAATGGCTGCGCCCCTACACCGACGAGCTCTTGCTGCGGTACGCGAAAGAAGGTCCGAAGCGCATCAGCGTGGTGTGCCCCGGCTTCGCGACGGACTGCCTCGAAACCCTCGAAGAAATCGAGATTCGCAATCGCGCGCCCTTCCTGGAGAACGGCGGCGAAGCGTACGACTACATTCCTGCATTGAACGCCACGCCGGCCCACGTTCAGCTGCTCGCCGACCTCACCCTGCGTCATGCGCAAGGCTGGCCGGTGTCGGAAGTCGCGGATCCGCAGAGCAAAGCGCGCGCGGTGCGTGGCGGCGCGGGCCGCTGATCATGCTCGGCCGCTTCCTCGAAATCAGCGTGCACACACCGGATATCCAGGCGTCGCTCGAGTTTTACGAATCATTGGGGTTTCAGCAGACGAGTGTGAGCGAGACCTGGCCCTACCCTTATGCAGTCATCACTGACGGGCGGCTGTTTCTCGGCTTGCATGGTGCGTACATCCGTTCGCCCGCACTGACCTTCGTGCTGCCGCAACTCTCTCGCAGCATCGAGGCGCTCCGCGAAGCAGGCATCCAGTTCGATCAGGAGCGTCTCGGCACCGATGTCTTCAACCAGGCAGCGTTCACCGATCCAGGCGGCATCTGCGTGAGCCTCGTCGAGGCCCGCACATTCTCGCCACCGGCTACCGACGCGGAGATCGCTACGACGTGCGGCTACTTCACCGAGTTCGGTATCCCGGTGCGCGATGCCGCGGCGAGTCGGGCTTTCTGGGAACCCCTCGGCTTCGTCGCGATGGATGAGGAATCGCAGCCGTTTTCCCGGACGCCGGTCACCAGCGATCACCTCAATCTCGGGCTGTACCGGACGCGGGCTTTGCGCCAGCCCGTCCTCACTTTCGAAGACCCCGATATGCGCGAGCGCCTGGCGCGGCTGAAGGAACGGGGTTTGAAGCTCTCGGACGAGATGCCGGACAGTCTGGACGACGCGACCAACGCCATCGTGGAAGCGCCGGAAGGAACCCGTTTGCTCTTGATGCAATCCGACTTCTGATTTCTTCTATGCGAATCCTTCGGGCGGCGCAGCAGGCCGGCCCGATTCCATTTTCAACCCGCGGGGATAGGCATGTCTCAACGCACGACCCACACGCTTCTCGTCACAGCAATGGTATTCGCCGCCGGCCTCTCGCCCGCTGCTCAGGCAGACGAAGGCATGTGGACGACGTTCAATTTCCCGAAGGCCGCCGTCAAACAGAAATACAACGTCGACATCAACGAGGCCTGGCTGCAGCGCGTACAGCGCGCGACGACCCGGCTCGAGGGGGGATGCACGGGCTCGTTCATCTCCAAGGACGGCATGGTCCTGACGAACCATCACTGCGTCGTCGAATGCCTCGCCGATCTGTCGAGCAAGGACGACGATCTGCTCGGCAAGGGCTTCCACGCGCGCCAGCGTTCCGAAGAGAAGAAATGCCCCACCGAAATGATCTCCGTGCTGATGGAGACCGAGAACGTCACGGACAAGGTGAACGCAGCCACCGCCGGCCTGGACGACGCGAAAGCAAATACGATACGGAAGCAGACGCTGAGCCGCCTCGAAGCCGAATGCACCGCGGCGTCGAAGAAGTCGCCTCACGGCGCGCTGGCCTGCGAGTCGGTGAATCTGTACCAGGGTGGCCAGTACCACCTCTACAAGTACAAGCGTTACGACGACGTGCGCCTGGTATTCGCGCCGCATGAAGCGATCGCGGCATTCGGCGGCGATCCCGACAACTTCAACTTCCCGCGCTGGTGTCTCGACTTCAGCCTGCTGCGCGTTTACGAGAACGGCAAGCCCGCACGAACGCCGAACCATCTCCCGTGGCGCGCCGAAGGCCCGGCCGCGAACGAACCGGTCTTCGTCGTCGGACATCCGGGCAACACGAATCGTCTCTACACGGTCGCGCAACTGCAGTTCCAGCGTGACACGTCGGTACCCGCATACGTCATCCGCAACACGGAGTATCGCGGTCGCCTGATTCAGTGGTCGAAGACCGGCGACGAACCCGCACGCATCAGTCAGGACCCGTTGCTGCACGTCGAAAACTCGCTGAAGGTCTATCGCGGTTTCCAGCGCGCCCTGCTGGACGATGCGCTGTTCGACGCCAAGCGCAAGCAGGAAGATCAGTTGCGGGCTGCCGGCGGCGCAGCCAAGGCGTGGACCGACATCGACAACGCCGAAACGCGCTATCGCGAAATCTACGATCGTTACCTCTATCTCGAAAGCGGCGTGGGCTTCTCCAGCAAGCTGTTCACCTACGCGCGCCAGCTGGTGCGCGGTGCCGCTGAACGCGGGAAGCCCAACGAGCAGCGCCTGCGCGAATACGCGGAATCGAACCTGCCGAAGATCGAAGGAAATCTGCTCGCGAGCACACCGATCCACAACGACTTCGAGGAAATGTCGCTGTCCTTCTCGCTCGACAAGCTGCGCGAGATCCTCGGCCCGGATGATCCCGTCGTGCGCCAGTTGCTCGGC
This sequence comes from Povalibacter uvarum, assembly GCF_014202975.1. Taxonomy (GTDB): domain Bacteria; phylum Pseudomonadota; class Gammaproteobacteria; order Steroidobacterales; family Steroidobacteraceae; genus Steroidobacter; species Steroidobacter uvarum. The sequence goes on along the minus strand of NZ_JACHHZ010000002.1, from coordinate 1,175,974 downwards.
AGCGAATCGCCCGATTCATTGGCGACGAAGCTGGTCGGCGGCAGCAAGCTCGCCGATCCGGCGCTGCGCAAGACTCTGTGGGAAGGCGGCGCGTCGGCGGTCGCAGCGTCGAGCGATCCGATGATCGTGCTGGCCCGCGAAATCGACACCACTGCACGCGGACTGCGCAAGATCTATGAAGATGAAGTGCAGGCGCCTATCGCCTCGGGCCAGGAGCGCATTGCGAAAGCCCGCTTCGCAGCGCTCGGCACGAATATCTACCCGGATGCCAACTTCACGCTGCGCGTGAGCTACGGTGCTGTCGAAGGATGGAACGAGAAAGGCGAGGACGTAGTGCCGTTCACATCACTGGCGCGCCTCTACGAACGCACCACGGGCAAGGATCCCTTCGCGTTGCCGCAGGCGTGGCTCGACGCGCGCAGCAAACTCGATCCGCAAACGCCATTCAACTACACGACGACGAACGACATCGTCGGCGGCAACTCCGGCAGCCCCGTCGTGGACGCAAAAGGACGGGTCGTAGGGCTCGCCTTCGACGGCAACATTCACTCGATCGCCGGCAGCTACTGGTACGACGAGCGCAAGAATCGCGCGGTCGCAGTCCACCCGCGCATCATCATCGCCGCACTTCGCGATGTGTACGGCGCGACGTCGATCGCCAATGAGATTCTTGGTGCCGGGAAAGGCACGGAATAAAGCGGCGAGGCGCCAGGCTCCGGCCCTTGTTGTGGGTCCGGCTTCAGCCGGACCCACAACGTTCAAACGAATCCGGCCATGGCGCTACCTCTTCTGCCCGACCACGCTGAACTTCAAGTGCACCCGATCCTGCACCTGCAATGCCCCCAGCGCGGCGCTGAAGGGTTTGATTCCGAAATCGGTCTGCAGCAGGTCGAATTCACCTGACACGGTGATTCGCGCTCCGTCGATCGCGACCGTTGGCCTGACGGCGACGTCGTGGGAAGCATCGCGGATCGTGATTCGCGCTGACACTTCCGGCTTCTGCGCGGTCCCGCCTACCGTTACGGATCGCAGAGAGATCCGTGGATAACGTTCGCCGTTCAGCACTTCGGCGCGCAGCATATTCTTGCGTGTGCCCTCGCGATCCGATTGCGATACCTCCGAAGAAAAATCACTGCCCGCCGCCTGACGCGCCCGCAAGTCATCGATGACGAGGTCGCCGACCGGGAACGCCAGATCGAAACCGGAGCGCGTGAGTGTCGGGTGCGTCCAGATTTCCCCTTGCAGATTCGCAACGGTCATGACGTGGTTATGAGCCAGCCGGGAGAGCGTGCCGCCGCGATAAACGAGTATGTGCACTGTGGACGCCTGCGGGTTCACGTTGTAAACCGTCGCGCCGCGCAGGTCCTTGCCCGGCACCTCGGGAACGACCGGCTTTTCCGACGGCGCAGGCCGTGGCGGCGCAGGACAAGCAGTCAGCAACACAGCAACGGCGCAAATACCAAGGCCTTGCGCCAGCTTTCCAACGGACAATTTCCCGACACGCTTCGACATGGCTCTCCCCTGCGACATGGGTCATCGCCGCGCAATGCCGTACACTGCAGGTCCGGTGCCTTCGTTGCAGGCCTCGAATGCAGATCAGAAACACCGCAGTACGTTACGGCGTGGCCGCCCAGTTGTTCCACTGGTCGATCGTCGTGCTGATCATCACCCAGGTCATCCTCGCCGAAAAAGCGGATGGCCTGCCACTGGGGCCGGCGAAGATCGCGGTGCTGGCCCAGCACAAATCCGTCGGCATGACGATTTTCATGCTGGCAGTCGTTCGATTGCTCTGGCGGTTCGTCAATCCGGTGCCCCCGTTGCCCTCTGGCATGCCCGCGTGGCAGCGAGTCGCAGCGCACATTTCGCATGGCGCGCTGTACGCACTCATCCTCATCACGCCGCTTTTCGGCTGGCTGATGTCCTCGGCGCGAAATTTCCCGGTGAGCTGGTTTGGCGTCTTCACTTTCCCGGACCTCGTGCAACCCGACAAGGCCCGCTATGAATTCTTCCACGGCGCCCATGAGCTGGTGGCGAAGACGCTGGTCGTCATCGCGATCGTTCACGCTCTGGCTGCGCTGAAACACCAGTTCCTCGACCGCGACGGCCTGCTGCGCCGTATGCTTCCCGTAAAGCCCAGGCAGTAAAGGCCGCCATGACCGCACGTTCACGCATCTTTGCCTTGTCGCTCCTCATCGCATCACTCGGCGTTGCCTTCGCCGCGACGCAATGGACGATGGAACCGAAGGAGAGCACGCTGGCCTTCGTCGGCACTCAGGCAGGCGCACAGTTCGAAGGTGCGTTCGAGAAGTTCACCGCCGACATCCGCTTCGATCCGAAAGATCTCGCGACCAGCCGCTTCGACGTCCGCATCGAAACCGGCTCCGTGAATACGCGGGACAGCGAACGCGACGACACGATCAAGGGTTCGGAGCTGTTCGATACCAAGCAGTTCCCGACGGCGCATTACATCGCTGAGAAGTTCACCGACAAGGGTGCAGGGAAATTCTCTGCGACGGGACAACTGACGCTGCGCGGCGTGTCGCGTCCCGTTCCCATCGATTTCACATTCGAGAGCAAGGATGGCAAGTCGTGGCTCAAGGGCAGCGCCTCCTTGAAGCGTCTCGACTTCGGCGTGGGCCAGGGTGAGTGGAAAGACACCGAGACCGTCGCCAACGAAGTCCAGATCCGATTCGCACTGCTGCTGAAACAGTAGTACTGTCGTCCTCGACAGGACCACGGCCGCTTTCGCGAAGAAGATGAAAAGAATCCCGAAGCCCGGAACGCTGGGTGCATGAACCCTGGGGACATGAACCAAGTCGCGCCTGTCCGCTTTGCCGACCCCGACGCCTGTGTTGAAGCCACGCTGAGCCGCGTCGGCAAGCGGATCGTGCTCGGCTTACCTGTCGGAATCGGCAAACCCAATCCCGTCGTCAATGCATTCGTTCGCCGCGCGGTGAACGACCCGACCTTGAGTCTTACGATCGTCACCGCGCTGTCGCTGCGGGCGCCGCGCTCGCACGGAGAGTTGCAGCGCAGGCTCCTCGAACCCTTCACCAAGCGCGTGTTCGGCAATTATCCCGAGCTCGAATACGTGCAGCTGATCGAACGCAAGCGCCTGCCCCGCAATATCGAAGTGATCGAGTTCTTTCTGGAGCCCGGCGCGTGGCTGCGAAATGAGCACCTGCAGCAACATTATCTGAGCGCGAATTACACGCACGTTGCGCGCGATGCGTTGAAGCGCGGAATGAATGTCGTTGCCCAGCTCGTCGCGCCGCCGCCAGCGGGAGAAATGCCAGCAGGCATCCTGAGTCTCGGCGCGAATCCGGACCTGACGGCCGATCTGCTGCCGCAGATCGCAGCGATGCGCGCGAGCGGCAAGCCCTTCGTGCTCATCGGCCAGGTGCACCGCGAATTGCCGTTCACGTACGGGGATGCCCTCGTGGCCTCGGATACGTTCGACTTTCTGGTCGACGATGCGAAGCAGGAGTTCCCGCTGTTCTGTCCGCCGAACATGCCGATTCCGACGACCGAGCATGCGATCGCGCTGAACGTCAGCACGCTGCTTCGTGACGGCGGCACGCTGCAGCTCGGCATCGGCGAACTGGGAGATGCCATCGTTTATGCAGCGCAGCTGCGCCACCAGCAGCCGGCCGTGTATCGAGAGATCCTAGAAAACACGGGCATTCTGGAACGTCATCGGCGCCTGATCGAAACCGAAGGCGGTACCGCGCCTTTCGATCGCGGGCTGTACGGCTGCTCCGAAATGCTCGTGGACGGATTTCTGGATCTGTATCGCAGCGGCATCCTGAAACGCTGCGTGTACCCGAGTGCGCGACTGCAACGTCTGCTCGATGACGGGCACATCGACGAGAAGGTCAGCCAGCGCACTCTCGATGCACTGAGCGCCGCCGGCATGAATCGCATGTCGTATGTCGACTTCAACGAGCTGCGTGACGTCGGGGTGTTCCGTGACGACGTGCAATACGAGCGCGGTATGCTCATCGCGCCCGACGGTGCGCTGCTCGCTGCGAGCTTCGATGATCCGGCACATCGCGCCGCAATTGCGAAATCCTGCCTGGGCGAACGACTTCGTAACGGTGTGCTCGTCGACGCCGGTTTCTTCTTCGGGCCGAAGGGCTTCTACGCGGGCATGCGCGCGCTCGCGGCAGAGCAGCGCCGCCTGTTCGCGATGAGAGGCATCAGCTTCGTCAACGAACTCTACGGCCATGAATGGGAGCTCAAGGTCGCCCAGCGGCGCCACGCCCGCTTCGTGAACACGACGATGATGGTGACCGGCCTCGGCGCCGCGGTTTCCGATGGACTCGAAGACGGCCGCGTCGTGAGCGGCGTCGGCGGACAATACAATTTCGTCGCGATGGCGCACGCGCTGCCGGAAGCCCGGTCGATCCTGTGTCTGCGGGCAACTCGCACGGCGCAAGGTCGCGTGTCGTCGAACATCCTGTGGAGCTACGGACACGTGACGATCCCGCGCCACCTGCGCGATATCGTCGTCACCGAGTACGGCATCGCCGATCTGCGTGGCAAGACCGACGCCGAGGTCGTCGAAGCGCTGATCGGCGTCATGGATGCACGCTTCCAGGAAGCCTTCGTCGCAGCGGCCCAGCGGGCGGGCAAACTTCCAACCGACTTCCAGATCGCTCCCGTGGCCCGCACGAACACCCCGGAAAACCTGGCAGCCCGTTTCGCGCCCTGGCGCGAGCGCGGTCTGTTCGCAGCTCTGCCGTTTGGCACGGATTTCACCGAGGAGGAACTCGTCCTTGCGCGGGCGCTGAAAGGGCTGGCGACCGAGGCCGAGACGTGGGGCGGCCGAATCGCGGTCGCCCGTGAAATGCTCTCAGCGGACGGCTCGGACGAATGGCGGCCCTACCTGGTGCGGATGGAGCTGGCGAACCCTCGCTCGACCCGGGAGCGGCTGCTGCAGAGGGTGGTGATAGCGGCGTTGAAGCGGAGCCGGCTAGCCGGCTAGCCATTAGCCAGAGGCCGCTTGCGAGGCCTGGAGACGGATGCTTCGCATGACGTCCGGCTGAAGCCGGACCCACAGCAGAAGCCGGGGCCGCCGACTCCTATGACTTCCTGAATCTGGCTAGTCGCTAGCTGGCTGCCTCCTCGCAACCTTTGCCCCCTTTCCCGCATCCAAACCAAAACCTGGACCCCTCGACCAAGAAAGGACCTCCTCATGAACAGATTGCTGCCCATTCTCGTGGCCGGCCTGAGCCTGACTTCAGTCGCGCAAGCGGACGACTGGTGCAAACACAAAGCCGACCGCTCGGCCAGCATCGACACGACGGGTGCCAGGCGCGTCGTGATCGGCACCGGTGCCGGCGATCTCAAGGTCCGGGGCGAATCCGGGCGCAGCAAGGTGGAGGCGAAGGGCGAGGCGTGTGCTTCGAACGAAGAGCTGCTCGGCAAGATCCAGCTCGAGACCCGTCGCGACGGCGAGACCGTCTACCTGAAGACCCTGATGCCGGAGATGAAGGATGGCAGCTGGTTCGGCTCGACCTACGCCACGATGGATCTCGTGATCGCGTTGCCCGATTCGATTCCGATCGAGCTCGAAGATTCGAGCGGCGACCTGGAACTGCACAAAGTGAGGTCAGCGATCGTCGCCGACAGCTCCGGCGAAATGGAGATCGAAGACATCCAGGGCGATCTCGAAGTCACGGACAGCTCGGGCGATATCGAGATCGAACAGGTCGCGGGCAACCTCAAGCTCTCTGACAGCTCCGGCGATATCCACGTGGAAGGCGTAAAGGGCGACGTCGTCATTCCGATCGACAGCTCCGGCGACATCCGCATCGTGCAGGTTGGCAGCGTGCACATCCGCAACGACACGTCCGGCGAGATCTTTGTTCGCAACGTCAACCGCGATGTGCGCGTGGACGTCGACAGCTCCGGCGACATCAACGTCGAAGACGTCGGCGGCAACTTCTCTGTCGGCGCCGACAGCAGCGGCAGCGTGCGTCATTCGCGGGTGGTGGGAACGGTGCAGGTGGCGGAGCGGTAGAAACCTGTCATTCCCGCGCAGGCGGGAATCCATCTTTGTCTACGGGATGGATCCCCGCGTGCGCGGGGATGACGTTCCTGGTCACCATCCGCTATCCGCTATCCGCTATCCGCTATCCGCTTCTCTCTCATCTCACCGGCGTGTCGGCGTCCTGACCCACCACCGTCGTCCAGCGCCGCACCCGCCAGCGCGTCACGATTCCACTCTTCACGTAGGGATCTTCCTTGGCGAATCCTTCGGGAATTTCCGGCGAATCGCATTTGAACAGCAGCATCCCGCCGTCGACCGGATCGGCCAATGCGCCGCCGAGAATCAGTTCGCCGCGCTCAACGGAAGCCCACGCGCCGCGCAGATGCTCAGCGCGGAACTGCACGCGACGCTCCAGGTAGTCGGGTGCGAAATCGTAGAGAAGCAAGTAGTGCATCGCTCTCTCCTCAAGCTGACGCGAAGCGTCAGAGCAACTGCTTCGCCTGTTCCTGCATCGCACGGATCGTCGTGCGGATATCGGATTCCGTGCTGCCGTTGGCCAGGATCGCGCGCGATACGTTCGGCAGCACGCGGCCGCGTGCGGCGGGCATGCGACGCAGCACATCCTGAATCGTTGCGCCCTGAGCGCCGACACCGGGAGCCAGGATGAACGACGAAGGCAGCTGGTCGGCGGTCTCGGCTGCATCCTCGCAGGTAGCACCCACCACGGCACCGATGGGTCCGAGTCCGGAGCCGACGCGCGCATTGCGTTCGGTGATCAACCGCGAAAGATTCGCGGCAACGCTCTCGCCGTTCTGGAGCCGCGCCTGCTGCAGCTCCCGACCCTCGGGGTTCGAGGAACGAACGACGACGAACACACCGCCGTCGTTACGCAAGGCAATCGCCAGGAATTTTTCCAGCGCTTCGAAGCCGAGATAGGCATGCGTCGTCAGCGCGTCGGTGCGCAGAGGGCTCGATGGAGAGAAGTACGCTTCAGCGTACGCTTCCGCCGTCGTGTCGATGTCACCGCGCTTCGCGTCCGACAACACCATGACGCCGCGCGACCGCGACAGCTTCGTCAGTTCTTCCAGCACGCGGATGCCGCTGCTGCCGAACCGTTCGAAGAACGCAACTTGCGGCTTGATGATCGAGAGCTCGTACTGCGCGGCTTCGAGCACACGTTTTCCGAACTCGAATGCGCCCTCGGCCGTGTCGGGCAACCCGCAGCTCTTGAGCAACGAGGCGGAAGGATCGATCCCGACGCAGAGCGGGCTGTGCTGGGCGATGGCTTGCTGGAGACGCGCGGCGAAAGTAGACATGGGCGCGAAGTGTAGGGGCCAGGCGCCGCAGTGTCATGTACGACGGCGCCAATGCAGTAATTTCCAGGGATCTACGCGGAAGTGGGCTCCTGGAAGCCCCCACTGCGATACGTGAGCACGAGTGTGTCGCGCACCCCGCCCTCGCCTTCCGGCTGAATCGGTGTGGTCTCATGGACCACCCTCGCGTCGTCCAGCAGCAGCGTCGTCCACGGCTGCGTCATCGTGAATCGAACGCCTGCGATGCCCTCTGCTTCGAACACTCGCGTTTCACCGCCGCGGATCCGGTCACGATTGACGAGAATGACGGCAACATAATCGACACCATCACGGTGCGCGCCTTCCGGTGTCGGGCGACCGATGCCTTCGGCGGTATCGATGCGGAACTGGTGTGCCTCGATGTACCACTCGACAACGGGCCGGACTCGCGCGAACGCCTGGCCCAGCGACCGAAGCAGAAGAGACCACACGGGGTTCGTCGCGATCCGCGGGTCGATCGGCTCGAACCACCGCTCCATGCCTCCGTGCAGCGCGTTGTAGCTCGTGGGCTGCCAATGGGCACGATGCGGCACCTGGCGCAGCGCATCGGTCGCGATCTCCTGAACGAAACAACTGTGGCGGCGGTGACGATATCGACCGCCGTCCTTGAGCCATGCATCGCGAGGCAGCTCCGACCAGGACGGCGCCAGCCGATCGAGCTCAGCCGGCGCCACGCCCAGGGCGCCCTGCATTTCTTCCGGTCGCACCAGTGCACACCCAGACTCGCTCAGCGATTGACCGACGTTCCCACCGCGCAACAGCACTTGCCGCTCCGTAATCCGTTCGCCGCCGCGAATTCTGCCATGCCTGAATCATCGCCGACCGGCACAGTTGTCGCGGGATACGGCAGATCGCCCGGTGGATTCCACGCGGCGCGTTGTCCGATCGTACTCAACGGGGAATCGCGATCGCGGAGAACACGAGCAAGCTCTCGCCGGACAGCAGATGGCCGGCGAGGAGATCGACGCGAAACCGCCCTTCCGATCCGGCGCTTTCTGAACCGGACAAATCCTGACGCGATGATGCGATAGTCTTGCGCCCTCGTTCGTCATCCCAGGATCGCCCTTCATGGTTCGCCGTTTCGCCTCTTCCGTGCCCTGTGCATTGGCAAGTCTCGCCTTCGCGGTTCTCGCATTCCCTGGAGCAAGCATGGCCGCCACTTCGTCCGCTTCGGGTCTCGTCACGATCGCCGAGCAATCCGGCTACCAGCGCACGGGTCGTTACGAAGAAGTCGAACGATTGTGTCCGGCGTTCCAGAAGGCCTGGCCCGCGCAGGTGCGCTGCTTCGAATTCGGCCGCAGCCCCGAAGGTCGCCCGATGCTCGCGCTCGCTGCCTCCGCGGACGGCACGCTCGATGCTGCTTCGGCCCGCAGCAAGCAGCGGCCTGTCGTCCTGATGCAGGGCGGGATTCATTCCGGGGAGATCGACGGCAAGGACGCGGGCTTCCTCGCCTTGCGAGAGATGCTCGAGGGCCGAGCAGCCAAAGGCGCTCTCGCCCGCGCAACCTTCGTCTTCGTTCCCGTCTTCAGTGTCGACGGTCACGAACGCTTCGGTCGCTGGAATCGTCCGAACCAGGTGGGGCCCGAAGAGATGGGCTGGCGCACGAACGCGCAGAACCTGAACCTCAATCGCGACTACACGAAGGCCGATGCTCCGGAAATGCATGCGATGCTGCGGCTGTTGAACGAGTGGGATCCGGTGCTCTACGTCGACCTGCACGTGACGGACGGCGCCGAGTTCGAACATGACGTTTCCTACAACGTCACACCCACGCTCGCAGGTGACAGCGATCTCGTGCGCAATGCCAGCAGTCTTCGCGATGAGCTGTTGAAGAGGATGACCGCGCACGGCTCGCTGCCGCTGGATTTCTATCCCTCGTTCGTGCGCGATGACGATCCGCAGTCCGGCTTCGTCGACGGTGTCGGTCCGGCCTGGTTCTCGCAGCAGTACTGGGCACTCAGCAATCGCATCGGCGTGCTCGTCGAAACACACTCCTGGAAGGACTACCCGACGCGGGTGCGCATCACGCGCAACTCGATCATCTCGATGATGGAGCTGGCGACACAGCACGCAGATGCATGGTTGAAAGCGGCACGTGTCGCTGATGAGCGCGCATCGAAGATCGGCGGCTCATCGGTCGCGCTCGTTTACGGCAACACCGATCGGGTCCAGACAGTCGAATTCCGCGGCTATGAGTACACTCGTGAGCCTTCGGCGGTATCCGGCGCGCTAATGACCCGCTACAACAACAAGCGGCCGCAAATCTGGCGCATCCCGCTGCGAAACGAAGTGATACCGACCGTCAGCGTGAACGCCCCGAAGGGCGGCTACATCGTGCCTGCCGCATATGCGCAATGGGTTGGCGAGAAGCTGGCGCTGCACGGCGTCGCATCAAGCGTCATTCGCCAGGGCGTTGCGAAGACGGATGTGGAAGCGTTCCGCGCCACTTCGGTAAAGCTGTCGGCAGCAACATTCGAGGGCCACACGCGCGCCGTCGTCGAAGGCGACTGGAAGGTCGAACAGCAAGCGATTCCAGCAGGATCGCTGTTCGTGCCGATCGCGCAGCCGAAGGCTCACCTGGCAATGACTTTGCTCGAACCGAAGGATCCGGATTCGTATCTGAGCTGGGGTTTCTTCAACACATCCTTCGAGCGCAAGGAGTACATGGAGGCGTACGTTGCGGAGGCAGTCGCGGAAGAGATGCTGAAGAAAGACCCGGCGGTGAAGAAGGAGTTCGAACGCCGCCTGGCGGACGATCCGAAGTTTGCAACTGATCCGGGGGCGCGGCTCGACTTTTTCTATCAGCGCTCGCCGTCGTGGGATACGAGGTTCAACCTGTACCCGGTGTATCGGGTTGCTCAGCCTGTTGAGTAAGCGCGGAAGCAGCGCGAACGTGTGAGATGGCTTCCCGCTTTCGCGGGAATGACAGGCTGGGTCGTTACTCCCTCTTCGCCTTGTCCCACTCCGATTCGCGGCGCATCTCCAGCATTGGCGGCTCGAATCCTTTGCTGCGGAGCCAATCACGCAACGCGAAGCCAGTGCCCGCGGGCCACACGCGGCACTGATCGAATGGCACGTGCTTGTAATCGTCCAGCTCTTCGTTCAGCGCGATCGTGCCGGTGGCGGCGACGTGGAATCCGATGATGACCTGGTTCATGCGCTCGAACGCATAGACGCCGATCAGCGTGGGCGGGCCGGCGTCGAGATTCAGCTCTTCCTTCACTTCGCGCACGACGCATTGCTGCGGCGTTTCACCGCGCTCGAGAAATCCCGTAATCAGGCCGTAGAAACTGCGCGGCCATGCGCGATTGCGCGCGAGGACGACAGTCCCCTCGTGCTCGACGACCGCAGCAACGACGGGGGTCGGGTTGTCATACCAGATGAAGCCGCATCCCGCCGAACAGATGCGGCGCGGCTCGCCTTCAACGGCTTTGTCGACGAGCGGCGCCGCGCAGTTCGGGCAGAAGCGAAATGTCATCGGCTCGCCTTGCGATCCAGCTCGTCGGCCTTCGCCTCATCGGCCTTGGCTTCCGTCTCTTTACCCATCTCGTTGTAGATGTCGGCGCGGCGGTAGTAGCCGTCCGACTCGTTCGGCGCGAGCTCGATCGCCTTGTTGGCATCGTTGAGCGCCGAATCTTTCTTGTCGAGCGACAGGTACACGCGCGCGCGATTCAAATAGCCCAGCGGCTCGTTCGGCTCGAGCTCGATGAACTTGGTCGCATCCTCGAGCGCCGCATCGAACTTGCCTGACGAATCGCGAGCCCGGGATCGCAGCATGTACAGATCCGCCCGGTTCGGATCCATGTCGATTGCCTTGCGCAGGATCGACACGGCTTCCTCGGGCTTGCCTTTAGACAGCGCCGCCTGAGCTTGCGTCATCATGTCATCGACTTGTTTGCTGTTGGCCTGCGCCTGGACGCCCGAAGGCAGCAGCGCGGCAGCGAGAACGAGGGAAAAGACCTGCAGGACCATCCTGGACGCGCGAACGATAGCCATGGCGTATCCCCCAGACAATTTACGTTGTTGATTTATGCCTGCCCGTATAGACGGGTCTGCGCAGGATTATGCGCCGGGGAATGAGACCGGGGAACTGAGCCGGGGAAATACGGATCCGCGGACGGCGGCAGCACAGGCGACGATCAGCCGGTTGCCCGGCACTTCAGCTGCCGGCGCCGTGTTTCCAGGTCCCGCTTGCGCTCGCGCAGTTTCTCGCCCTGACTCGCGCTGTAGCCGGTTCGCATGGTCGACAGGATCTTCCGCAGCGATTCATCCAGGTGCCGACACGTCGCGGTGTTCGACGCTGCTGCCGGTTCCTTCACTCGATCGCGAGACCGGGGCGTCGGCGGGGATGCCCGCGTCGTTCTGGGCGCCACGGTATCGACGACGCTGACGGTACTCAGGTCGATGTCGTACGGCTGGCTATCGGCGCCACACGGGCGGTCGGCGAACGTCACTCCCGCATCTGTCTTGCAGCGATAGATGGTCGGTGGAGGACCCGCAACGGCGGTTGCCGAAGAGATCGAGAGCGCCGCGACCAGAGCAATCCTTCGCCTCATGTGACCTCCTGTCACAGTGAACTGGCGGGATGGTCACTCCCGCGGCGGCAGTCCTGGCCGTGAATTTCCGGGTGTTTTACGCAGGAATCGCGGCTGGCGTCGGCCGCATCGCGACGATTCTCTCGGCCTGGTTACGCAGCAACCGGCCGAAGCCCACGGAATCGTAGAGTCGGCCCAGGGCCGTCAGATTCGGCTGCCGGCGCCACAGGTCGGAGAGCTGCACTTCGAGCGGCATGTCGCACGCGATACCTGTCAGCTTGCGCGCAAGGAACGCCGATTCGCGATAGTCGCGCAGCTGCCCGCACACGAATCCCGCATTGCGCATCTTCAGCTTCAGCACGGCGTCGAGGTTGTCATAGAGCTGCGGCAGCGATTCGAAGTGCTTGAAGAGCATCGATGCCGTCTTGCGGCCGACGCCCGGCACGCCGGGAATGTTGTCGACCGCATCGCCCATCAGCGCGAGAAAACAGGCCATTCGCTCGGGCTGAACGCCGAACCGCTCGGCGATGTCATCGTAGCGATAGCGACGATCGTCGAGGTAATCCCAGTACACGTCGCCGCGACGGACGAGCTGCGAAAGATCTTTGTCGCGCGTGACAATGACGACGTTGCGACCGTCGGCCCGCGCCCGTTCGGCGAGCGTACCGATGATGTCGTCGGCTTCGTATTCGTTGCTCGTGAAGCTCGGAACGCCCATCGCACGGCACAGCTGCCGGCACAGGAGAAACTGCCGCTTCAACTCCACCGGCGTGGGGTCGCGATTGGCCTTGTAAGCCGGATACAGCAGGGTGCGATACGAGTTCTCAGTACGCTCGTCGAAAGCCACGGCGATGTGCCCGGGCTTTTCCCGCTCGATCAGATCGCCGAGAAACCGTGCAAACCCATGCAGCGCATTGACCGGATTGCCGTCGTAGTCGACGACGTCGTTCGGCACCGTATGCCAGGCGCGAAAGACGAAGATGGGGGCATCGATCAGGTAGAGCATGAAGAAGAAGCGGTTGGCGGTTGGCGGTTGGCGGTTGGCGACTAGTGCTTAATTCGGAACCGATCCCGAAATCGACATCAGGGTCGCTGCATTCTCGGCCATTTCCGGCTGGAGCACGACCGGAAACTACGGCGAAGCTCGAGCCGTGACAGCGAGGTTCCTCTCGCCATCCGCTAACCGCCAACCGCCAACCGCTTCTTCTTACTGGATTCCGTGTGCCTTCAAACGCGCATGCAGCGGGCTCGAGCGGGGGAAATGCGCGAGCAGGTATTCCATCTGGTCGGCCAGCACGCGACGGCTCTTGAGATAGATGTACTCGGCGTAGGTCGGCGTGAACGGCACCGCGATGAGCTGCAGACCGGCCTGCTCGGGCGTCTTCGATGCCTTGAGATTGTTGCAGCGCCGGCACGCCGTGACGACGTTCGTCCACTTGTCGCGCCCGCCCTGGCTCAGGGGCCGGACGTGATCGCGGGAAAGCTGGTTGGAAGGGAATCGCTGGCCGCAGTACAGGCACAGATGCGCATCGCGCTTGAACAGGGTCTGGTTGTTCAGCGGCGGCGTGTAGTCCTGGCGCAGGTTGCCGGGATTGTGCGTGTGGCCGATGGTCGCAATGATCGAATTCACTTCGACCGCGGTCTGCAGCCCCGACTTCGCATTGGTGCCGCCATACAGCGTGTAGAGCTGTGTCCCACAGGTGTAGGCCACCTGCTCCGTATGGTAAAGCCGCACGGCGTCCCTGTAATCGATCCATTCCAGGGGCATGCCCGATACGTCGGTCCGCAGGATCTCTTGATTCAAGTTGTACGGTTGCTGCACGACTTAAGAATCAGTACGACCGGCCCTACTTTGGCACGGCCTTGAGTAGCGACTCGCGACCTAAGATACGCGAGGGGTGTGTAGATATTCAACGGGGCAAGTATTTCAGCGGAAAAGGGAATCCCGGAGGTGTGGGGAAGAAGAGACGGAATCCCGGCCGAGGCGGGGCTACGAGCGACGAGCTACGAGCTGTGAGCCGGAAAGGGAGGATTCGGATAAAGAGCAATCGAGGCGGCGCCGAAGCCCTCTGGCTCATCGCTCACCGCTCATCGCTCGCCGCTCAGTGTCCGCCTTCCAACTGCTTCACCGCCTGAATCATCGCCACCATCACTTTCTGGGCGTCCCCGTAAACCATGCTGGTGTTATCGGCGAAGAAGAGCTCGTTTTCGACGCCTGAGTAGCCTTTGCCCTGGCCGCGCTTGATGACGTACACCTGCCGGGCCTGGTCGACGTTCAGGATCGGCATGCCGTAGATGGGCGAGGACTTGTTCGTGCGGGCGGCGGGATTGACCGTGTCGTTCGCGCCGATGACGACGGCCACATCCGCTTCCTTGAACTCCTCGTTGATGTCTTCGAGGTCGTAGATCATGTCGTACGGCACGCCGGCTTCCGCGAGCAGCACGTTCATGTGGCCCGGCATGCGGCCGGCGACGGGGTGAATGGCGAACTTCACTTCCACACCCGCATCGGTCAGGAGCTTCACGAACTCGAACAGCTTGTGCTGCGCCTGCGCAACTGCGAGTCCGTAGCCGGGCGCGAAGATGACCTTCGAGGCGTAGCGCATGTTCACCGCGGCGTCGCCCGCTTCAGCGGCCTTCATCGTGCCTTTGATCTCGCCTTGGCTCTCGTCGCCCGTCGCGCCGAAGTTGCTGAAGATGACATTCGACACGCTGCGATTCATGGCCTTCGCCATCAGGAGCGTCAGCAGCGTACCCGCCGAGCCCACGACCATGCCCGCGATCATCAGCGCGGGGTTCTGCAGCACGTAGCCTTCGAACCCGACGGCGAGACCGGTGAATGCGTTGTACAGGGAGATGACCACCGGCATGTCGGCGCCGCCGATCGGCATCGTCATCAGCACGCCGAAGATCAATGCGAGACCGAAGAACACCGCAACGACCTGCGGCGAGGCGTGGCCGTGCTCGGCGAAGACGATGAAAAGGCCGAGACCCAGCGTCAGCAGGAACAGCGCGCCGTTGATGACCTGCTGGCCTTTGACACGCCACGTGCCGTTGATCTTGCCGTCGAGCTTCGCCCAGGCGATCAGCGAGCCGGACAGCGAGACGGACCCGATCAGCGCGCCGACGATGGTCACGATCAGCGGAATAGTCGTATGCGTCGCGCTCGTGCGCAGCAACTCGACGGCCGCGATTGCGGCTGCGGCGCCACCGCCCATGCCGTTGTAGAGCGCGACCATTTGCGGCATCGCCGTCATTGCAACGCGCTTGCCGCTCCACCATGCCCACAGCGTGCCCACACCCAGCGCCGTCGCCGCCAGGATGATGTTGGTCGTGAGATGCGGCTGAGCAGCCTCATTGACACCGAACACGTACAGGAAACTCGCGAGTGTCGCTACGAGCATGCCGACGCCCGCGACGACGATGCCGGAGCGCGCCGTGACCGGCGACGACATGCGCTTCAGGCCGTAGATGAACAGGAACGCCGCGGCGAAGTAGCTGGCGTCGATGATGAGTTGGGGCTGGAGATTCATGGGCGAGCTCATTTCTTCGCGTTATCGGACTTCTTGTCGCTCGGTTTGAACATTTCCAGCATGCGTTCCGTCACGACGTAACCGCCGGCCGCATTGCCCGCGCCGAGCAGGACACCGATGAAGCCGATGACCTGCTCCACCGTCGAGGTTGCATTGAGCAGCGCGTACATCGCACCGACCACCACGATGCCGTGCACGAAGTTCGATCCGGACATCAGCGGCGTGTGCAGGATGGCCGGCACGCGCCCGATGATTTCGTAGCCGGTGAACGCGGCCAGCATGAAGATGTACAGGGCCACGAATCCTGTCAGTGTCGTCGTTAGATCCATGATTCCGTCCCGTCAGTAGGGCAGTCGATGCTTCAGCCGTCGACGGCCTTTTTCGCCGCCTCGTTCTTGATCTCGCCAGCGTGCGTCAGCGCGGTCTTGGCAATGACTTCATCGCTCCAGTCGAGCTTGACCGACTGGTCCTTGAGGAACAGCTCGATCAGGTTGAACTGGTTCTTCGCATACAGCTCGCTCGCGTGTTCGCCGAGCATGCTCGGCACGTTGAGCGGGCCAATGATCGTGACCTGGCCGACCTGCACGGTTTCGCCGGGCTTCGTGTATTCGCAGTTGCCGCCGCCCTCCGCCGCGAGATCGACGATCACGCTGCCGGCCTTCATTCCATCGACCTGCGCCTTGCTGATCAGCTTCGGCGAGGGACGACCTGGAATGGCGGCCGTCGTGACGATCACGTCGGCGGACTGGATGTGCTTGGTGACGACAGCGGCGATCTTCGCCTTCTCCTCTTCCGTCAGTTCACGCGCATAGCCACCGGCACCGCGCGCATCGACGCCGGTGTCGACGAATTTCGCACCAAGCGATTCCGCCTGTTCCTTCGTCTCGGGTCGCACGTCGTAGCCTTCGGTCATGGCACCGAGTCGTCGCGCAGTCGCAAGCGCTTGCAGACCGGCAACGCCGAGACCCATGACGAGCGTGCGTTGCGGGCGAATCGATCCGACGGCCGTGGTCATCATCGGCAGCATGCGTGCGATGTTGGTGGCGCCGATCAGCACCGCGTAGTAACCCGCCAATGCGGCCTGGCTCGACAGTGCATCCATCGCCTGCGCGCGCGTGATGCGGGGGACGAGCTCCATCGCGAAGCAGGTGATCTTGCGATCGCGGAGCAGTTTCGTCAGCTCGACTTCCTTGTGCGCGTAAACGAAGGAGACGAGGATGGCGCCTTCCTTCATCGACCGCGCGACTTCGATGTCCGGCGGCTGAACGGCGACGACGATGTCCGCATCGGCAACGAGCGATCGTGCATCCGCCGCGAAGGAAACATTCTTGAACGCGGAATCCGGGAGCTTCACCGCGTCACCGGCACCGGATTGAATCTGGATCCGAGCACCCAGCTTGATCAGCTTGTCCGCCACGGCCGGCACCATGGCGACCCGGCGCTCGTTGGCGCGGGTTTCTTTCAGCACGGCAATCTTCACGGACATGGATACCCCGGGACTGATCTGCAGCGGATGCGACGCCGCACCTGCACTGTCATTCCCGCGCGAACGGAATCCACCTCGAAGATCCGGATGGACTCCCGCCTGCGCGGGAGTGACGACGACTTGCTTAGAGCTTCACCACCGTGCCGCGCAACGTCACGCCGCCGACGATCGCACCAGCGCCGCATTCATACTCGGTCTCGCTGGAGAACTCGTTCTTCTTGTAGTAGCTCTGGATGTTGATGACGGCGTTGCCGCCTTCGGCGAGCGCACGCTCCTTCAGCGAAATCATCGCCGACAGGAACGCCCATTCGCAGCCTTCCTTGTCCGACTTGTTCGCGAAGTTGGTCTTCTTGTTCGCGGTGTAGGTGCCGAGTGTCGTCGTGGCCTGCGGCGAAGCCTGCGGGCCGAAGAAGAACTTCACGTCGGTGCCGAGCTTCGCCTGCGCCTCGGCCGCCGCCATCGCATCCTTGATCGGAAGCTTCAGACGCGTATCGCGCGCTTGAGCAACGCTGAACACCAGCACGGTAGCCGCCGCCGCTGCGGCGATCGTTCGAATCTTCATCCTCGAGGCTCCTCGATCTTGGGCTTGCTTCTTGTCGCCGCGGTTGGCGCGGGCGAGGCGAAGTGTAGCATCCGTTCCCTCAACGACCACCGCCCCGTCGCGCCATTCCGGCCCGTTATGGCTTGTTTACAGCCAGTTTCCCGTTCGTCTACGGATGTGAGAAGCCGCGGCCGAACAGCGTCGCCGGAAATTTTTCCGTGATGAGACCCATCGGCGCACCGCCGGTACGGATCACGTAGCTGCGCGACAGGAGCTCGCTGCGCTCGGGAAAAAGGCGCGCGGCAGGATCTTCCGGTTCGCGACGGTAGTCGACTATCTCGCGATAGGTTTCGAGCTTCGCGGCACGCCACAACTGGCCGATCGGCGTGTCCGTCTGCAGCATCGCGTTCTGCATGCCCTGCGGCAGACGAGAGGGAACGAGCCAGGAGTGCGCATACATATACGGGCGGTCGGCACCGCGCAGCAGAATCTCCCGGCTGAGCACCGGTTCATCGGCCGCGACGCCCAGCGGCGCGGGCCCGCCCTTCACGAGCGTGTGTTCGATTTTCTCCACGCGGATCCGCTCGCCCGTGTAGATCTCGAGGAGCTGAGTGACCGTGCCGTCCGTGGTCAGCAGGATCTTCTGCAGCAGGCTGAGCGATGCGTCGTCGGCGATGAGGCGTTCCGGCGTCGGCTGCATCAGGCAGCCCAGCGGCGGAAAACCAGCGAAGTGTTCACTCCGCCGAACGCGAAATTGTTCTTCATGACGTACTCGCACTGCAGGTCCCGGCCGCCGTTCATGACGTAGTCGAGCTCGCCGCAGCGCTCATCGACGTTGTTCAGATTCAGCGTGGGCATGAACCAGCCTTCGCGCATCATCTGGATCGTGAACCAGCTTTCGATGGCGCCGCATGCGCCGAGGGTGTGACCGAGATGGCCTTTGACCGAGCTGACGGGCGTGCGCGAGCCGAACAGCCGCTGCATCGCGTGCGTCTCGGCAATGTCGCCCTGCTCGGTCGCGGTCGCATGAGCGTTCACATAGCCGATTGCCGAAGGCGGCAGCTGCGCGTCGTCGAGCGCGAGCTTCATCGCGACTTCCATCGTGTTCGTGTTGGGATGCGTCGGGTGATCGCCGTCGGAGTTGCTGCCGAAGCCGACGATTTCCGCGTAGATCGTCGCGCCGCGGGCCTTCGCATGTTCGAGCTCTTCGAGAATCAGCGTGCAGGCGCCTTCGCCGATGACGAGACCGTCGCGATCGCGATCGAACGGGCTCGGCGTCTGGCTCGGCGTGTCGTTGCGCGTGCTCGTCGCGTAGAGCGTGTCGAAGACCGCCGCCTCGCTCGCGCAGAGCTCTTCGGCGCCGCCGGCGACCATCAGCTTGGAGCGATTGAAGCGGATCGCTTCGTACGCATAGCCGATGCTCTGACTGCCCGACGTGCATGCACTGCACGCAGGAATCACGCGGCCCTTGATGCCGAAATACACACCGATGTTGGCTGCCGCGGTATGCGGCATGAGGCGCAGGTAAGTCGTCGCGTTGATGCCGCTGACGTCGCCCGTTTCGATCATCGAGCCGAATTCGCGAATCGCGTCCGGACTGCCGGTGCATGAGCCGTAGGCAACGCCCATTGCGCCGCTCGTCACCACGGGATCGTCCGTGAGACCCGCGTCTTCGAGCGCCATCTCTGTCGCACGCGTCGCCAGCAACGCGACGCGTCCCATCGTCCGAGTGACCTTGCGCGTGTACTGCGGCGGCAGCTGGAATGGCGGCACCGGACCGCCGAGACGCGTGTTGAGATCGGTGTAGCGATCCCACTCATGCATCCGCGCGATACCACTCATATTGGCGCGCAATGCGCGCGCGATTGTCGGCCAGTCGTGCCCGAGGGCGGTGATACCGCCGAATCCGGTGACGACGACCCGCTTCGCTGAACCACTCATCAGACCATCCCGCCATTCACGCCGATGACCTGCCGCGTGATGTAGGCGGCGTCATCGGACATCAAGAAATTTACCACTGCTGCAACTTCGCCGGGTTCTCCGACCCGTCCTGCCGGGATCGCCTTGACCACCTCGTCCACGGGGGCATCGTTCATCATGTCGGTCCGGATGAGCCCGGGCGCGACGCAATTGACGGTGATCCTGCGGCTCGCCAACTCGACGGCGAGCGCTTTGGTCGCGCCGATGATACCCGCCTTGGACGCGCTGTAATTGACCTGCCCGCGGTTGCCCATCACACCCGAGACGGACGACAGGGTCACGATCCGCCCCGGCGCCCGCCGCCGGATCATCGGCATGACCGCAGGCTGCAGCACATTATAAAAACCATCCAGATTCGTTCTCAGGACTGCATCCCAGTCCTCGTGGCTCAGGGCGGGGAAAGCCCCATCCCTCGCGATTCCCGCATTACAAACAACGCCGTAATACGCGCCGTGAGTCTCGATATCCGCGGTGATGGCGTCGTGGCACGCCGCCCGGTCGCTGGTGTCGAAACAGAGCACGCGCGGAGCGAGGCCATTCGCTGCGGTGATCGCGGCGCACACCTCCTGCGCAGCCGCGATGTTCCCGCGGCAATGCACAATCACCTGGTAGCCGCTGGCCGCGAGCCGCTCGGCAATGGCGCGCCCGATGCCCCTGCTGGAGCCGGTAACGAGGATGCTGCGGGTTTCGGACATCAGAGAAGAATCTCCACGGGGTACACGGGGAGCACGGGGTAAGCGAAATTGGATTCACCGAGACCTGAGTGATCGACACGGGAAGGATTTCTTGTCCCCGTGCACCCCGTGTTCCCCGTGGAAATCCTCATCTTGATCTTCATGATCCTCATCTCGCCTCTCCTGCGACGCGTTCGCCGCGGATGACGGCCAGAACATCCTTCGGTCGGATCGCCTTCACATCGCCGCGAGCCAGCACCCTTGCTCCGTCGTGGATGGTGCAAGCGAATGCGACCAGGTCGCTTTCATCGCGCAGCAGCAGGTCGGCGCGGATGCTGAGGCGGGTGCCGGGCGGAAACCATTCGACTTCGGCAACGTAGCGACGCGATCCCAGCAGCAGACCGATACTCGGCTTCTGCCCTGCCCGCGCTTCATCGATGCCGGAGTACGCGCACATCGTCTGCGCCATGTACTCGAGCCCGACCCATGCAGGGACGCCGCGTCCGACCTCGCAGAATTGCGTGTCGGCATCCACGGTCAGCGCACAGATCACGTGATCGGGGCCGTACTCGACGAGCTCATCGAGCAGCAGCATGCGGCCTTCATGAGGCAGCACATCTTCGATCCTGAACTGCGGTGTCATTCGCGTCACAGAGCCTTGCTGTCGATCTGCAGCGAGTAACCATACTCCAGGTTCACCAGCCAGCTGCGACCGGACCAGGGATCGTCGCCCCCGTAATGTGCTTCGGCGACGAGGTTCCCGTCGCGGCGCAGCCGTCGTGTTCCGGACGAGTCACTCACATCCCAGCCCTGCTGTTTCAGGGGCTGCTGCAACGCAGCCGCCGGCCAGAATACGAACTGCAGATCGGCCAGCAAGCGCCGCGGCGTCAGCTGCTCCGGCGTCGGCAGGCTCTGCTCCGACTGCACATCGCGGCCGTCGTAGTGGATCGTGAACAGACGCACGCCCATCGCGCTCAGGCCGACGACGGTCATCTGTCCGTCCTTGACGGTGACGACGCAGTTCAATGTCATCTCGCGACTGCCGATCGCGCCGCGAACGACCTGGTTCACGGAGCGCTCCGCACCGAGCGCCGATGGCGCAACGAGCGGACGTTCCGGGGTTGCCGTGCGCTGGCTCTGGGGCGCGCCCGCGCACCCGGCCAGCAGCAGCGACAATACCGCTACCCATTTCATGCGCTCAAAGCTCCCGCACGGCACGTAGCGGCGAGTGCGCGCAAACGCCGGCCGGACTGGGGTCCCGTATAAGGATTGTTCGTGTCCCACACGTAGCCCGCGAGCACCGAACAGATCATGCGATGGATGTTCGCGTCCTTGTGCTCGAAGAAGATCACATCCTGGAGACTGCCGTCGTACCAGCCCGTGACGAAGCTGCGGAACGTTTCGACGCCGTACATCAGCGGCTCCGCGAACTCGCGCTGCCAGTCGGTGCTTTCGCCGCGGAACTGACGATCGAGCAGGTTCGCCGCGAGGCTCGCCGACTTCATCGCGATGGTCACGCCGGAGGAGAACACCGGATCGAGGAACTCCGCCGCGTTGCCGAGCAGTGCGAATCCCGGTCCGTGCAAGCGCGTGACCTTCGCTGCATAGCCGACAATCTCGCCGACAGGACGCACGGTGTGCGCCGCATGCAGCAGCTCCTTGAGACTCGGCTCTTCGGCGATGAGCTGCCACAGCCGCTCCTCGTTCGAGCCCTGGAACTTTGCGTGATGCTCGCGCGAAGCGACGACACCGAGCGACGAATTGCCGTCGGAAAACGGGATCAGCCAGGACCAGACATCGGACTTGTCAGGATGCACGCCGATGCGGATCTTCTGGCGATCGAAGGCGCCGGCCACGATGTTGTCCTTCACGTGGACGAACAGCGCCGCGCGCTCGGGGAAATCCGATGGACGGTGCAGATCGAGCAGCCGCGGCAGCGTGCGACCAAAGCCGCTCGCGTCGAGCACGAACCGCGGACGATACGTCCTCACCTCGTCGCCGGCCTTCGCCGTCACGATCGGGCGATCACCGGAGACATCGACCGCCGTGATCTCGACTTCGTACTGGATCTTCGCACCGCGCTTGGCGGCTTCCTTCGCAAGCACGTGATCGAACTGCGCACGCGGGACCTGGAACGTGAACGGATGGCCCGGCGATGATTTGTCCGCGAAGTTGAACTCCGAGTAGCGATCGTTGTGAACGAAGGCCGCACCGTTCTTGAACTGGAAACCGCATGCCATGACGGCCTCGAGCATCCCCGCCTCGTGCAGCAACTCGGCGCTGTTGGCGAGCAGGCTCTCGCCGATCGAGAACCGCGGAAACTGCTGCCGCTCGAGCACGAGCACGTCATAGCCCTTGGCGGCGAGCAGCGCGGCCGACATCGACCCCGCCGGACCCGCACCGATGATCAGAACATCAACCATGAATCGCTTCTTCCCGCCGCGCTGTGCGCGGCCCTAACGTAGTGAGGCAACTGAACAGGACGAAAAGCCAGGAGAACGAAATTGCACACAGCAGCGTCAGGCCGATGCTGCGAATGAAGGGGGTTGCGCTCAGCGCAAGCAGGCCGAAGGCGATCAGCGTCGTGCAGGCGGACAACGTGACGCTCAGGATCGCCGTCGGACGATTGTCGCGACCATGGCGCAGGAAGATGCCGTAGTCGATCCCGAGCCCGAGCACGAGCCAGAGCGCGAGCAGTGTGAAGAGATTCATCCCCACACCGAGCCAGCCGAAGAGTCCCAGCGTCACCAGCGTCGCGGCGACGGAAGGCAGCAACATTCGCGGGGCATCGCGCCAGCCGAAACGGATCATCAGGACGATGCCGGCGACGGCGTAGACCGCTGCGAGCAGCAACGTCATTGCATGACGATAACGCCCCAGCGTCGCTGTCGTCTCGGCGACGCGATCGATGAGACGGACATCCGGCTGCGAGATCGCGCCCAACGCAGGCACATCGACGATACCGCCGAGTGCGACCACAGTCGCGTAGCGTGTGCCGACTTGCCCGAGCCAGAGATCCCGCAGACCCTTCGACGCCGCACTCGACAGCCACTCATCGACGGCGAGCGGAGCATTCGCCGCACTGAAGTCCTGGCGACGCTTCTCGATGGATTCCGCGGGAAAGCCGAGCGACCCCATCACCCTGTCCAGCAGCGCGCCGGGCGCAAACACCTGCTGCGCGAGTAGTTCGTGATTCCGGCGTTGCTGCGTTTCCGAGGGCAGCGCCTGAGTGACCGACTGGTACGAGGCGATCGCGCCCGTCGCTACGAGGCGGTCGAGTTGTGTGGCGAGTTGCTGCGCATTGTCGAGCGCCGTCTGCGCCGAGTCGCCGGAGACGAGGAAGAATCGAGTCTCGATACCGCTGCCGAGAAGCTCCCGTACGCGTTGTTCGCTGGCGATGAGATCGGGCGGCGACTGTTGCAGGGCCTTCACATCGTCGCGAACCTGCAGGCGTGTGAGACCGATCGCCGTCAGCACAACGATCGCAGCAACGAACGCGAGCTTCAGCGGGCCCCAATGCCACCGCAGCAGGACGCCGTCGATGGCGCCACCGATCTTCGCACCGAGCTTCGGCAGCCGCTGGCGCCGCGTATGCGCGAGTACGGGGTAGAGGCACAGCACACAGCCGCATCCCACGATGAGACCGATCATGCAGAAGACCGCGATCTGCTCGAGTCCAGGGAAGGGCACGACCGCCAGCACTGCGTAGCCGATGAGCGTAGTCGTCAGGCCAAGAAGGATCGCCGGCCCGACGTGACGGGCCGCATCGACCGGCGTCCAGCGCGTCGGATCACGGAACCGGTCCGCGAAGAAATGAATCGAGTAGTCGATGACGCTGCCGATCAGGCTCGAACCGAACACGACCGCCAGCAGATGTACTTCGCCGAAGATGTAATGCACCGCCGTGAATGCCGCGACGACAGCCAGCGACAACGTCATCAGGCCGAGCAGCAACGGACGCATCGCCCCGAAGATCAGCAGCAGGAGCAACACGACCGCGATGGCCTCGATCGTACCGAAGGTGGTGATCTCGTCTTCCGCCCTCTCAGTCGCCGCGGCCGCGTGCTGAATCGCACCCGACATCAGGATCTCGACCGCTGCAGGCGCTGCGCGACTTGCCGCGCTGCGCGCCTGTGCGATCGCAGGCATGACCTGCTCCTGCACGGACGAAGCGAACGGACTGCCTTTGTTCTCCGTGAGCACGAGCACCCACGATCGTTCCTCGCCTTCGACGACCAGCATGGATCCTTCCAGCCGCGCCCTGCCCGCCGCGCGCGCTTGCGTGCGGAGGAAGTTGTTCATCAACCCGATCGGATCTTCCGCGATGCCGATCGGCTGCATCAGTCCCGTCGGCGTGTAGGCTGCACGCAGCGCACGGGTCGCCAACCGGTCGGTGTTTCCTTCCGCGAGCGCCTTCTCATCTTCAGGCGCCAGCAGGTAAGCACGATGCGCGAGGTAGGTATCGATCCGCTGACGCAGGGCTTCATCCGCTTCGAGCTGCACACTCTCGAAGGCACCCGAAGCCCGCAGCTCGGCAGCGAAGCTCGTGGCGGCGAGACGAGCATCGGCGAGCTTTTCGCTGCCGATGAGGAAGATCTGCTTGCGTGCGAGCCGTGCGGAGAATGCATCGAGCGCCTCATCGAGCGCGCGATCCTGCTGCGTCCGTGGCAGCAACGCGAGAATGTCGGTCTCGACGCGCAGGTGGGGAACGACATGAAATGCGAACACGGCGAGCAGCGCGATCATGAGCGCGCCCCACGCGAAGAAGCGCGTGCGCATCGAGCCCGGTGTTGCGTCCTGTCGGATGATCACGGCCGTGCCAGCTCGAACAATGCGCGGACATCCGCACCGGGTTGGGCACCCGAGTATTCGATGCCCGACAGGTCGATGACCGTGCGATCACCGTGCACGTCGGTGAGTACGACCTCTTCGACGTCCCTGGCGCCGGTCACGGTCGCTTCCTTGAATACGGCGTTCATCGCCGCCGCGCGCGGCCGCAAGCCGATGATCCAGCGATCGCCCTGGCTCAGGCCGTAGAGATCGAAGTTCGCATTCAGGCGAGCGACGTCCAGCGTGAAGAGCGCGAGAAACACATCGGCGATCACACGCACCGCGGGCTGCTCGTCGGAAGAGAGTCGCATCGTCTGCGAACCCTCATCGCGCTGCACGATCCCTTTCGACGTCAGCACGACGACCGAGTCGAACGGCTGCTGGGTGTGCCAGTACACGCCGAGATCGCGAACGAAGATGAAGTCGCCGTCGGCGACCAGCGGCTGCGGAATTTCGCGCAGATGCTTCGAGTGTGTGAAGCGTCCTTTCAGAACCTGCGCCTTCGACAGCTGTGCCGCGGGTTTGGCGAGCGTAGAGGCAAGCAGCGCCTCGCCGGTGGCCGGATGGGCAAACGGGTCGGCGGCGTACGCGGTCAGCGACCACAGCAACATCAGGAGCAGGCTCGTGCAGGCAGTTTTCATCCGTTCACCGCTTCATGCTCGCTGCAGGCCGAGACGCTCGAACAGTACCGGCGGCGACACGAAACACATCTCGCCGTTGCTCATGTCGACCGCCACCTGAACCGTCGTTCCCTTCGTCAAGCGCTGGCCGCTTTCCCGATCGCTCACCAGGTAGTCGATCAGCAGCCTGTTCTCCCACTCGCGCAACGTCGCTTTGACCAGGACGCGCTGACCGAAGCGCACGGGTTTGACGTAGCGGATGCGCATGTCGATCACCGGCCACATGAAGCCCGATGCGCGCATGGCGTCGTAACCGTACCCGAAACTGTCGAGCATCTCGCAACGCGCGATCTCGAAATACTTGGCGTAGTGACCGTGCCACGCGACACCGATCGAATCGATGTCATGGAACGGGATTGTGATCTCGACCTGCGCTTCGACCGTCCTCATGCAGCAACCTTATGCAGCCGCTGAACGACGCGTCGCCCCAGCAGTATCGGCAATCGCAGCAGCATGCCGAAGAACAGACGCGTGTGCATCGCACTGATGAACAGGTTGTCGCGGAGCATCTGGAAATGCGAGACGCCATCGACGGGATACGTGACTCGCGTGGGCAGGCTCACGATCGCGACGCCCGTCCAGCTCAGGCGCACCATGATCTCGGTGTCGAAATCCATTCGCCGCCCGAGGCGATTGCGACGCCAGACCTGGCAGGTGCTCGCAAGCGGATAGACACGCAGGCCGCACATCGAATCCTTGATCTCGAAGGAGAGCGTATTCACCCACACCCAGAAGTGCGTGATGTAGCGACCGTACAGGCGCGATCGGGGAACCGACTCGTCGTAGACAGCCTGCCCGCTGATCATCGCCGCGGGCTGGCGCCGCGCCGCTTCGATCAACCGCGGCACGTCGCCCGGTTGATGCTGGCCATCCGCATCGATCTGCAACGCATGCGTGAAGCCCTCGGCGAGCGCTGCATCACAGCCGACCATGACCGCGCCGCCCTTGCCCTGGTTGATCGCGAGCCGCTGGATGCTGACGGATGGTTCCCTGGCAGCGATATCGGCGAGCGCCCGCTGCGATGGCTCATCGGAGCCGTCGTCGACGATGCGGATCGGCAGGCCGAACGGCTTGAGCGAATCGACCACCTGCGCGATGGCGCCGGGGTGGTTGTAGAACGGGATGAGGATGCAGAGCTTCATCGGATCACTTCGAACAGCGCACGGCCGCCCGAACACGGCTGCCCGTCCACCTGGTACTCGAAGGTCAGTTCGTTGCGGTCGCGATCGAACGAGAGCAGCAGCGTGATGCTGGCGCCCGGCTGGATCACGCGCGTGAACTTCACGCCAGCCAGCGAACGGAACGACGCGTCGAACGGGATGTGCTGGCGCGCGAACTCGATCGCCCATCCGATCTGCACGACGCCCGGCAGCAGCGCGCAGCCGGGGAAATGCCCCTCGAAATATTCGAGTGACGCAGGCACCGCGAAATCCAGGCGGACGCCGGTGTCCGTGCGCTGGACGCGGCCGATCTCGGGAATCCGGAGCACCTTGCGGCCCGCATCAGGCGGCGGGACTGGCCATCAGCGCCTGGATCGCATCGATCACATCGCCGACAGTGCGCACGTGCTTGAAGGTCTGCGGCTGGATCTTACGGCCGGTCAGCTCCTTCAGCTTGAGGATGAGATCCACGGCATCGATGCTGTCGATGTCGAGATCGTTGTAAAGATGGGCTTCGGGCACGATCTGCTCGGGCTTGAGCTCGAACAGCTCGACCAGTACCTGTCGCAGGTACTCCAGGATTTCTTCGCGCGATTTTGTAGTCACTGACATGTAAGCATCTCGAGCAGGCAGCGGACGGGTTTCGAGCCGCCGCCTGAAAAAACGTTCCGGTTCGTTACTGTCCCGATCCGGACAGGATTGCCCGCCGTGGCAGCGCATCCGCTGCGGCCGCATCCGGCACTGCGACCATGCGTTCCTGAATCTCGCTTCCCGCCAGCGCAGCTTCCGCCGCGCCGTAGTAACCGAGCAACCACTGCGTCAGCCGGCGAGCCGATCGTGCCGGCGGTTCATCCTCGCGGCGGAACTGCCCCGCGGGAACCGGCTGGCCGACGACCACATCCAGGTGGAAACGCCGTGCCGGCACGCGATACCAGGGATTCCCCTTGAACAAGGTCGGGGGATCACAAGTGATCGTCACCGGCAGGATCTCGCAGTCCGCGGCCAGCGCGATGTGCGCCGCACCACGCTGCATCCGGATCGGCTTGCCCGGCACCGTCCGGGTGCCTTCCGGAAACACCAGCAGCGAGTGGCCGCGCCGCAGTGTCTTCGCACATCCCTCGATGAGCTCCTCGCCCTCCGAGTTCGGGATGTAGGACGCCCATGATACCGGCCAGCGCAGGAACGGATTGCGCCACAGCCCACGCTTTACGATGCAGTCGACCTCCGGCATCTGCGAGACCAGCAAAACGACATCCAGAAGCGTCGGGTGATTCGCCACTATCAACCGCCCGGGTTCCCGCAGCCGCGCGCCGCCCTCGACGCGGTACGTCAGGATTCCCAGCACGCGCATGACTTCCATGTACAGCCGGAACGTGAGCTGCATTCCGCGCTGAATCCGCTTACGGGCCACGTCCGAGTCGAACGTCGACAGGCGCAGCAGCGGAAACATCGTCAGGCTGATGAACAGTGCGCCGACGCCGAACAGCACGAACACAAACCCCGTCGCGAAAACACGCCACGCGGTGCTGAGCTTGCGCCCCATTCTCGACATCGAACCGGCACCTCAGTACGTGGACTTTTCGTTATGTGAGCCGCGACGATGCAATCGCGGGACGTGATGTCAGAGTATAAACTGTCGCGCCTCACGCGGGACCGCCTCACGCAACGATGATTAGCCCCGCCGGCTCTCCCGGCGGATGCAGCGCAGTCGGCCCGGTAAGAAATTCACTGGAGAACTGGCAAGCATGTCCGGTCAGACCGCGGAAGAATTGCTCATGGCGCAGCGCCTCGTTCAGGCGCTGAACCTCGATCATGTGCAACCCGAGGCAATCGTCCCCGAGGCGCCGCTGTTCGGCGGCGCGCAGGGTCTGGGCCTGGATTCGATCGATGCACTCGAAATCGCGCTGATGGTCCAGCAGCAGTACGGGCTCGAACTGCGCTCGGACGACAGTGAGGTCAAGGCAGCCTTCGCTTCGCTGCGCTCCCTGACCGGGCACGTTCTGCAACGCCGCAAGGGCGGCTGAACGAAGCTCCCGGACGAGCCTGACCATGCCCTGGCTCGCTCTGGGTTACCCGCTGCTGGCGCACCTGGCCGTCATCCTCGACGAACGGTGGCTGCAATGGCTCGCACTCGCCTGGCTGCTCATGGTTTCCCTGAGCGGCGCGCTCCTGCACCGGCGACCCTGGGCCTGGATCGTCTTCATCCTGGGTTCGGCGGCCCTGTATGCGCTGGTCACGATGAACCATGGGCTGTATGCGCTCTATGTGCCACCGGCTCTGATTCCCGCCGCCTTGTTCATCCTCTTCTCGCGTTCCCTGCGCGCGGGTGAAACGCCGCTGGTCACGAACGTCGCCACGGCGATCCGGGGCGAGCCGCTGCCGCCGGACCTGCTGGTCTACACACGACACGTAACGCAATTGTGGTGCGCCGTCTGCCTGGCGCTGTTCATCTCCGCCGTGACGCTCGCGGTCTGGGCCTCACCGCCGTTGTGGTCCCTGATGACGAATATCGTGCACTACCTCGTGCTGGGCGCCGTATTCGTCATCGAGTTCGCTTACCGGCGGATCCGTTTCCGTCACCACGAACACACCGGCTTGTTGCAGTATCTGCGCCGGCTCGCACAGACCCGCATCCGGCCCTGAACCGATCCGCTGCCGATGGCTTCGCCCGACCTGCTACCGCTCGTCTCCGCCGACACGCTCGATGACTGCATCGCGCACTATCGCGGGCGATCGATCAGTGTGGCGCAGTTCATCGCGACCGCCGACGACTTCAGTCGTTCGCTGCCCAGCGCTTCGTACGCGATCAATCTCGCCGAGAACCGTTATCACTTTCTGCTCGGATGGATCGCGGCGTGCCTGCGCAACCAGGTGACATTGCTGCCGTCCGCGCAGGCCGCGGGCGTGCTGGAAGATCTCGCTCGCGAGTATCCCGATCATCACGTAGTCGATGACGACGCGGTGGCGCAATTCCTCGAGCGCTCGCAAGTGCTGCCCGCGAGTGAAACTCCGTCGCACTGGCGCATCGAAGCCACCAGAATCGTCGCCATAGCCTTCACTTCAGGCACGACTGCCGCGCCGCAGCCTCATCCGAAAACATGGCGCAGCCTCGTACGCAACTCGCAGTTGGCCGCGCAGGAAGTCCTCGGCGGTCGACGGATGAATGTCGTCGCCACCGTGCCTCCGCAACACATGTATGGACTGGAGAACTCCCTGGTCTCCGCCCTGTCGGCGCAATGTCGACTCTACGATGGCAAACCGTTCTTCCCCGCCGACGTGCGCGCGGCACTTGAAAGCGTGCCCGCGCCACGAACGCTTGTGACGACGCCCGCGCATCTCAAGATCCTGGTCGAAGCCGGCATCGGCTTGCCGCCGCTGCAGCGAATCGTGTCGGCGACGGCGCCGCTTGCGATCGACCTCGCCGCCCGCGTCGAACAGGCGTGGGGCGCACCCGTCATGGAAATCTACGGCTGCACGGAAGCGGGCGTCATGGCGCATCGACGCACGACACAGACTGAGCGATGGCAGGCATTCGACGGCAGCAGCGTCGTGACGCTGGAAGGTGTCGCAACCTACCGCGCGCCGCAGCTGCCGGAACCGATACCACTGCAGGACGTCATCGAGTCGTACAGCGACACCGAATTTGCATTGCGCGGACGCGTAGGCGACATGATCAAGGTGGCCGGCAAACGGGCGTCGCTGCAGGACATCACGCGCCAGATTCTTGCTGTGCCCGGCGTTGTCGATGCAGTCGTATTCGCACCGCAGCCTGACGCACGACCCGCCGCACTCGTCGTCGCCCCGGGCATCGATGCAGCTCAGGTTCTCTCGACGCTGCGCGAAAGGATCGAACAGGTGTTCGTCCCCCGGCCGCTGATCGTCGTCGATCACCTGCCCCGCAACGCCGTAGGCAAGCTGCCTCATGCAACGCTGCTCCAGTTGCTCGATCAGCATCGACACGCATGAACACGCCGGCACACACCCTGCAGGCTCAGCTGCGCATTCCCGCGGCTCACCCGGCATTCGCGGGTCATTTCCCAGGGAATCCGATCGTGCCGGGCGTCGTGCTGCTCGATCACGTCCTGCAGGCGATTCAGGCACATCGCAACTGCCGGCTGTTGTCGATTGCGAGCGTGAAGTTCCTGCAGCCGGTCCTGCCGGATGATGTCGTCGACCTTGAGATCCGGATCTCTCCAGTCGCCGCCGCGGAACACCGCGCGCATTTTCGCGGTCTGCGCGCTGCGACGGCCGTGATCGAAGGCGTGTTCACGCTCCAGGACAACGAGGCCGCATCGTGAGCGACTGGCGCAGTCACAAAGAACGCAGCACGCCCGCCATGGTGCGGCTGATCGTATGGCTCGCCACTCACCTGCGTCGTTCGACAGTGCGCCCGGTGCTGTACCCGATCGTCGCGTACTTCATATTGACGAGCCCGACAGCCCGCGCGGCATCGAAGGATTATCTGCAACGTGCGCTCGGCCGGACGCCGCGCTGGCGCGACCAGTGGCGTCATTTCTTCGCGTTCGCCAGCTGTACGCTCGATCGCATCTTCCTGCTGTCCGACCGCGTCGAAGGTCTCGACGTGGATGTCGATCGGCCGGAGGAAGTACGTGCCGTGGTGGCCCGCAGCGTCGGCTGCCTGCTGTTCGTCGCGCATTTCGGCAGCGCCGAATCGTTGCGGCTCATTGCCGTGAATCGCCGCGGCCTGCCGCTCTCGATCCTGCTCGATCGCAATCACGGTCGCATGCTGACCCAACTGCTGGAGCAGTTGAATCCGCAGCTCGCCGCCAGCGTCATCGATGCCTCCGAACGCGGCCCGCAGCTCGTGCTGAAACTGAAGGATGCGCTGCAGTCGGGCCGCATGATCGGAATCATGGCCGATCGCGCGCTCGCGACAGATCGATCGGTCACCGTCGACTTCCTCGGTGGACGCGCGCGCATGCCGGTCGGTCCGTGGCAGCTCGCTCACGCACTGCAGGTACCGATCGTGCTGGGCTTCGGCTGCTATCACGGCGGCAATCGCTACACCGCGCATTTCGAGCTCTTCGCGGAATCCGTGCGCTTGCCGCGAGAGGATCGTGACGGTGCCATCGGGGCACTCGCACAACGTTACGCGGAGCGGCTCGAACACTACGCGAAGCTCGCGCCCTACAATTGGTTCAACTTCTACGACTACTGGCTGACGGGTTCCGACGATGCGGCCGCTCCCCATTAGCGCTTACACGGTAACGTCCGCGCTCGGCGCGGGCCGGGCAGCGCACCTCCATGCCTTGCGATCCGGCGCTACCGGGCTGCGCAAGCTCGCGTTCGACACCAACACGCTGGATTGCTGGCTCGGCGAAGTCGAAGGTCTCGGCAACGCCCTCACTGGCGAATCCGCGCGATGGGACTGCCGCAACAATCGTCTCGCAGCGCTGGCACTCCGACAGGACGGCTTCGAGGACTCCGTGCGCCGCTGTCGCGATCGTTACGGCGCGGCACGAGTCGGCGTGTTCATCGGCACGAGCACCTCCGGCGTTCATCACACCGAGATCGCCTATCGCGAGCGCGACGCATCGACGAACGCTCTGCCCGACTGGTTCGATCATAGGCACACCCAGAACATTTTCTCGGTGGCCGACTTCGTTGCGGCCTGGCTCGGCCTCGCGGGTCCAGCATTCGCGATTTCGACGGCCTGTTCATCGAGCGCCAAGGTTTTCGCCGCGGCCAGCCGCGCCATCGCGGCAGGTGCCTGCGATGCAGCCGTCGTCGGCGGTGTCGACAGCCTCTGTCTTACGACGCTCCATGGATTCAATTCGCTGCAGCTCGTTTCCGCCGACATCTGCCGGCCGGCCGACGCGGCGCGCAACGGAATCTCCATCGGCGAAGCAGGCGGATTCGCCCTGCTCGAGCCGGACGCCGGAACCCCGGTTCGATTGATCGGCTATGGCGAATCGAGCGACGCCTATCACATGTCGTCGCCGGAACCGGATGGCCGCGGAGCAATCGCCTCGATGCAGGCCGCGCTCGCACGCGGTGGCGTCGAACCTCATCAGGTGGACTACATCAACCTGCACGGCACAGGAACGGTCGCGAACGACAACGCCGAAGCGCGCGGCGTCTGCACCGTCTTCGGAGCAGGAACACCGTGCAGCTCCACCAAGGGCTGGACGGGTCACACGCTCGGCGCGGCCGGCATCGTCGAGTCGGCGATCAGCCTTCTGGCCATCGAACACGGCTTCCTGCCGCGGAGTCTCAACACGCGCAGCAAGGATCCGGCGATCGAAGCGGGAATCCTGCTGGAAAGCCGCAATGGCAGCGTCGATCGCGTGCTGAGCAATTCCTTCGGCTTCGGCGGCAGCAATTGCAGCCTGTTGTTCGGGAAGACGCCATGAAGTCCGTCTTCATCGAAGCAGTCGGCATCGCGGCCCCAGGCTTTGCGTCGTGGACGGAGGCTCGCCAAGTCCTTGCGGGACACGTGCAGTACAACGACGTGCCTCTGCCGCCTCATCAACCGGCGCTTCTGCCACCGAACGAGCGTCGTCGGGCAACGCCCGCCGTGCGGCTCGCCTTCCAGGCGGCTGAAGATGCGATGAAGATGACGCAGCGTCCGCCCGCCGATCTGGCAACGGTCTTCGCTTCATCCGACGCCGACCTGAACATCATTCATCGGATCAGCACGGCGCTGACGATCACACCCCGGCTGGTATCACCCACCGATTTCCACAACTCCGTGCACAACGCTGCGGCGGGCTACTGGAGTATTGCTGTCGGCTCGCGGGCGCCATCATCGACGCTCAGTGCATACGACAGTTCTTTCGCCGCCGGACTTCTGGAAGCGTGCCTGCTCACGCAGATCGACGGTCACGACACGCTGCTCGTGGCCTTCGACCTGCCGCCGCCGGAGCCGATGCTGGCGAAGCGACCGATCGGTTGCCCAGCGGCTGTCGCACTCGTGCTCACGCATGAACGACAGCCGAACTCACTGGCGGAAATCCGGTGCGCCGCGACGACGCAGTCCGAATCCGCTCTCACCGATCCCGCTCTCGAAGCGCTGCGCCTGCGCAACCCTGCGACGCGGGCATTGCCGCTGCTCGAGCACCTTGCCGCGCAACGATCAGGCCGCATCGTGCTGCCCAGTGCACGCGACAATCTCGCCGTCGAACTGAGTCTGGTGTGAGCACCGAGAGCGAAATCGGTCGCGAGCGGCTGGAGCAGCTAGTGCCGCACGCCGGCAGCATGTGCCTGCTCGATCGCGTCCTGTCGCATGCGTCCGATCGAATCGTGTGCGTTGCCGACAACCATCGCGATGCTGCGCATCCGCTGAGACACGGCGGCCGACTCGCCGCACTGCATCTCGCGGAATATGCAGCGCAGGCAACCGCCGTCCACGGTGCCCTGGTCGGCACCGGCACAGCTCGTCCCGGCATGCTCGCGGCGCTGCGCGACCTGCGTCTCTTCATCGATCGCATCGACACACTCGATACGCCGCTGATGATCACCGCCAGGAGGCAGCTGTCTCAGGCGAGCGGGTCGCTCTACGAATTCGAGGTCCGGGCCGGCGACCGGCTGCTGTGCCAGGGACGGGTGGCGATTGCATTGGGATGAGCAGGACGAGCGATGAGCGGTGAGCGATGAGCCGGAACAGGAAGCGAGGCTCGCTGGCGCGATGACGTCCGGCTAAAGCCGGACCCACAGTCCGGACCCGAGCCGATCCCCGGGCCCCTCTGGCTCACAGCTCATAGCTCACAGCTCGCAGCCCCTCCCGTAGAATCATCGACTTGT
This sequence comes from Povalibacter uvarum, assembly GCF_014202975.1. Taxonomy (GTDB): domain Bacteria; phylum Pseudomonadota; class Gammaproteobacteria; order Steroidobacterales; family Steroidobacteraceae; genus Steroidobacter; species Steroidobacter uvarum. The sequence goes on along the minus strand of NZ_JACHHZ010000002.1, from coordinate 1,141,444 downwards.
CACCGACCGCACAGCATTGGTTGCCCACACCATGACGGTTGCGTTAAGGCGCCGTCTGCCCTGCCACGTCGTGCGGCGTTGCGCAAGCGCTAAGTTGCTGTTTGGCTTTGCAAAATGAAAGGCGCTGAAATATTGATCAGGATCGAAAGCTGCTCGCGAAACGCCCACTTGGAGCGTTTGATCCCAATCAATGCACAGACTTATCCACAGCTTTTGTGCAAAACCCCGCGGCCGGTGCAACGCGCGTGATCCTGGTCGTTGCGATCGATACGCCGCTGCGCCGGGTCTTCGACTATCGGGCGCCTGCTGCCTGGGCGGGTGAAGTCCAACCGGGCCACCGGGTCTGGGTGCCCTTCGGCAAACGCCGGGTCGTCGGTGTCGTCACTGAATGCCGGGATCGCAGCTCGGTCCCCGAGGGCAAACTCCGCTTCGCCTTCGAGCGAGTGGAGGCCGAACCGACTTTCGATGCCGGCTTCCTCGAACTGCTTCGGTGGTCGGCCGACTACTACCGGCATCCGGTGGGCGAAGTCATCGCGGCCGCGCTGCCGGCGGCGCTGCGCCAGGGAGCGCCGATCGCAGTCGAAGAGACACGCTGGCGATTGACAGTCATCGGCAAGGAACAGGGATTGGAAAAGGTCCCGGCGCGGGCGCGTCAGATGCGAGCGGCAATCGAGGCCCTGACCGACGTCGCCGACCGCAGCGCCGAGGACCTGGTTGCGGCTGGCATCAGCCGGGAGTCGCTGCGAAAACTCGAAGATCGTGGCTACGTCGAGCACTTCACGGCCGAGACAACGCCGCCAGCTTCGAACGAAGGCCTCGGAACTTCGCGCAGCCCCGCACTCAACGAAGCTCAGCAGACCGCCGTCGATCGCATCCGCGGTTCTCTCGGCAGCTTCGTCACCTGGCTGCTGCATGGAATTACCGGCAGCGGCAAGACAGAGGTTTATCTCAACGCCATCGCGACGGTTCTCGAGCGCGGCGAGCAGGCGCTCGTGCTCGTGCCGGAGATTGCACTCACACCGCAATCGATCACCCGGTTTCGCGAACGCTTCGATGTGCCGTTCGCGATCATGCATTCGGGATTGAGCGACGGCGAACGACTCGCGGCCTGGCGCGACGCACGCAGCGGGACAGCGCGAATCGTCATCGGCACACGCTCGGCGGTTTTCGTACCTCTCGCGCGTCCGGGGCTCATCGTCGTCGACGAAGAGCACGACAGCTCGTTCAAACAGCAGGAAGGCTTCCGTTACTCGGCGCGCGATCTCGCCATCGTTCGCGGGCAGCGTCATGGCATCCCCGTCGTCCTCGGTTCGGCGACACCGTCGCTCGAAAGCCTCGAACGTGCGCAGCGTCAGGCGGGATCGCTGCTGTCGCTGCCCCATCGCGCCGCCGACGCGAAGCCGCCGACGCTCACGCTCGTCGACCTGCGCAAACACGGCGAATCGCAGGGAATTTCCACGCCCACGCTGCTTGCGATGCGCCGGCACCTGGACGCGGGTCGCCAGGTGCTGCTGTTCCTGAATCGACGCGGCTATGCGCCGGTGCTGTTCTGTCCGTCATGCGGCTGGGCGGCCCGCTGCCAGCGTTGCGACGCAAATCTGACCGTGCATCGTCGATCGGCGCTGCTCTGCCATCACTGCGGCGCGGAGCAGGACATGATCACGCGCTGCCCGACCTGCTCTTCGGATGTGAAGCCCGTCGGCCAGGGAACCGAGCGCATCGAGGAAACGCTCGAAGCGATATTTCCCAAGGTGCCGCTCGCACGCATCGATCGCGACAGCATGCGCCGCAAGGGCGAGCTCGAAGCGACGCTCGCGCAGGTCGATCGCAACGAGATCCGCATCCTCGTCGGCACGCAGATGCTCACGAAGGGTCACCATTTCCCTAACGTCACGCTGGTGGTCGTACTGAACGCCGACCAGGGACTTTTCAGCACGGACTTCCGCGCGAGCGAACGCCTCGCGCAGACGATCGTCCAGGTCGCCGGCCGGGCCGGGCGCGCCGAGCAACCCGGTGAAGTGCTGATCCAGACCGAGTACCCGGATCATCCGCTGCTGAGCCTGCTGCTGCGGGGAGGCTATGACGCGTTTGCCGCGGGAGCGCTGACGGAAAGACAGCAGGCTCATTGGCCGCCGTACTCGCGACTCGCGTTGCTGCGTGCCGAAGCCTCGCATCGGGCCGAGCCTTTGAAATTTCTGCAAGCCGCGCTGGCAGCGGCACACCGGCACGCGGTGAAAGGCGTACAACTGCTTGGCCCCGCTCCGGCGCCAATGGAACGCCGCGCCGGCCGGCACCGTGCTCAATTGCTTCTCCATGCCCCGACCCACGCCCCGCTGCAGCGCCTGCTGAGCAGCTGGATCCTCGAACTGGAATCGCTGCCGGAAGGCCGGAAGGTGCGGTGGTCCATTGATGTGGATCCGGCGGAATTATTCTGAGCCAGCCGGCTAGCCAGCTAGCAGGCAGCCGGCCAGCCCGATGAGGATCGGCAGGAGAGGCTCTGATCTGGCTAGCGGCTAGTTGCTAGCTGGCTAGCCGGCTGCTCCGCTAGACTGCCCGCCTGACCGCTGACCAATTCTCTTCCCGTGAAATACCAGATCGAACAACTGCTGCAGGCCGCGCTTGCGACCCTGCCGCCCGACGTCGTCCCCGCGGATATCCGACCGGAGATCAACGTCGAGCGCACGCGCGACGCCGCGCATGGCGATTTCGCCACCAACATCGCGCTGCAGCTTGCCAAGCCGGCACGCAAGAACCCCCGCCAGCTCGCACAGGCCATTCTCGATGCGCTGCCTGCGAGCGACCTGATCGCGAAGACGGAGATCGCCGGGCCGGGGTTCATCAACTTTCATCTGTCGGCGGCGGCATACCAGCTCGAGCTGTCGCGGGTCTTCGATTTCGGTCCGGTGTACGGCTACGGCAAACGCGGTGCGGGCATCGGCACCGTCGTCGAGTTCGTTTCCGCGAATCCGACCGGTCCACTGCACGTCGGTCACGGACGTCAGGCGGCGCTCGGCGACGCGCTCGTGTCGCTGCTCCAGACGCAGGGCTACGAAGTCAGCCGTGAGTTCTACTACAACGACGCCGGCGTCCAGATTCACAAGCTTGCCCTGTCGGTGCAGGCGCGCGCTCGCGGCATCAAGCCCGGCGACGCAGGCTGGCCCGAGGAGGGATACGCGGGCGACTACATCGGTGATATCGCAGAGGAATTTCTCGCGAAGAGTTCCGTGCATGCGCTCGACGGCGAGGCGGTGAAGGCGAGCGGCAAGCCCGACGATTTCGAGTCGATCCGCAAGTTCGCGGTCGCCTATCTGCGTCGCGAGCAGGACATCGACCTGCAGAAGTTCGGCGTGCACTTCGACGTGTACTACCTCGAATCGAGCCTCTACACGGACGGCAAGGTCGAGGAAACCGTGAAGGGCCTGATCGGAAGCGGCAAGACCTACGAGAACGAAGGCGCGCTCTGGCTGCGCACGACCGAGTTCGGCGATGACAAAGACCGCGTCATGCGCAAGTCGGACGGCACGTTCACTTACTTCGTGCCCGACGTGGCGTATCACGTCACGAAGTGGCAGCGTGGATTCCGCAAGGCCATCAACGTCCAGGGCACCGACCATCACGGCACAATCTCGCGCGTCCGCGCGGGCCTGCAGGCGCTCGGCCTCGGCATTCCGGAAGGCTATCCGGACTACGTGCTGCACAAGATGGTCAAAGTGATGCGCGGCGGCGAGGAAGTGAAAATCTCCAAGCGCGCCGGCTCGTACGTCACCGTGCGCGATCTCATCGAGTGGGTCGGTCGCGACGCCGTGCGCTTCTTCCTCGTATCGCGCAAGGCCGATTCGGAATTCGTGTTCGACATCGATCTCGCGCTCGCGCAGAGCGAAGAGAACCCGGTCTACTACGTGCAGTACGCCCACGCCCGTGTGTGCAGCGTCTTCCGCCAACTGCAAGAGAAGGGCTTCACCCACGAACGCGACATCGGCGAACGCAACATCGCGCTGCTTTCCGAACCGCAGGAAAGAGCCTTGATCCGCCGGCTGACGTATTTCCCCGAACTGCTCGAGAACGCAGCCAACGCGCTCGAGCCGCACCAGGTCGCGCACTATCTGCGCGATCTGGCCGGCGACCTCCACACGTACTACAACGCCCACCAGTTCATCGTCGACGACGTGAACCTGCGCAACGCGCGGCTGAACCTGGTCGCGGCGACACGGCAGGTCATTCAGAACGGATTGAAACTACTGGGTGTGTCGGCGCCGGAGAAGATGTGAAGGAAGAAGCGGTTAGCGGTTGGCGGTTAGCGGTTAGTCAGAAGCGGGCAGTGCCCGCCCTTCGCGCGTGCGCGCGTCTTTTCTCGCCAACCGCCAACCGCTAACCGCTAACCGCTTCTCCTTATGGCCCGCGACTACAAGAATGCCTCTCGTCGCTCGAACAGCGGCTCCGGATTGTCCGGCGTTGCCGGATTCGTGCTGGGACTCGCACTCGGACTGGCAGTGGCGATGGGTGTGTACTTGTATGACCGGCGCCCGGAAGCGCGAGTTGCGCGCGAAGCAGCGCCGATGAGCAGCGATGAAGAGCCTGCGTCGCAGAAGCCCGCCCCTGCGTCGCAGGAATCGGAAACGCAGTTCGACTTCTACGAGATGCTGCCGAAGTTCGAAGTCGTCATCCCGGAGAAGGACGGCACCGGCGCCGCGCCTTCGACGAATGAAAGCGTTCAGAAGCCCGGCGCATACGTGCTCCAGGCCGGCTCCTTCCGCAAACTCGCCGACGCCGATCGTGTCCGCGCCCTGATCGCCCTGCAGGGCGTCGAATCGAAAATCCAGAAAGTCACGGTCGACAACGACACGTGGCACCGCGTGCGCATCGGCCCGATCACGAACCTGCAGAAGCTGGAAGAGACGAGGAGCAAGCTCAGGCAGGCGCAGATCGAGGCGCTGGTCATTCGCGTAGGCGAATGATTGGTGGTTCCGTCACTCCCGCGAAAGCGGGAGTCCATTCCCGACGGATTCCCGCCTGCGCGGGAATGACAAACACGGTGACGGAGGTCGCTTCAATCTTCCGCCAGCTGCCTGAAATCCACTCCCAGTGATCTCAGCTTGCGATAGAGATGCGTTCGCTCCATCCCCACGCGCTTTGCGAGCTGCCCCACCTTGCCGTTGCAGAGAATCAGCTGCTGCTGGAGATAGGCGCGTTCGAAGTGTTCGCGGGCTTCGCGCAGCGGCAGGGCGAGCAGATCCTGCTTAACGAGGGGTTCGGTGGTCGGTGCTTGTGATGCCAGTTCGCGCTCGATCTCGTCGAGACGGATTTCTTCTTCGCCGCCGAGGATGAGCAGGCGCTGGACCAGGTTCTTCAATTCGCGGATGTTGCCGGGCCACGGATAGTTGCGCAGGCGGTTCTGGGCCGCGACACCGAACCGACGGAACGGCAGATGCTCTTCATCGACCAGGCGGTCGACGTAATAGCGCAGCAGATCCGGCACGTCCTGCGCGTAGTCGCGCAGCGGCGGCACGGTCAGCGTGATGATGTTCAGTCGGGAAAACAGTTCGGGCCGGACGGTGCCGCCGTTGTCGCTCAGCATGCGCGGCGTCGCTGAGCTGATCACACGCAGGTTCAGCTTCACGGGCACGGCGCCACCGACGCGAGTGATCGTATGCGTCTCCAGCGCGGCGACCAGAAGACCCTGCGCCTTCTGCGGCAGATCTTCGAGACCGTTGATGAAGAGCACGCCGCCCGCGGCCTGCTCCAGCAATCCCGCGTGCACACCACCGCGATCTTCCGTTCCATGCAGTGCGGCTGCGGCGCCGTCATCCGTCATGCCTGTCGCGACCAACTGCACGAACGGGCCGGCGGAGCGCGGACTGATCGAATGAATGTAGCGGGCGAACGCCTCGCGACCCGTGCCGGGTTCGCCAATGATCAGAACAGGCGTCTCGTGCGGTGCGACCTGCTGCACTTGTTCGCGCAACGCGTGCATCGCGCGGCTCTTGCCGACCGGCGCAATCAGCGTCGGCACGAGCGTGCGCCCCGCCTGGCGACGATTGCGGCCGGAATCGAGCGCGCGCTCGACAGTGCGCAACAGCTTCGCCAGCGACAGGGGCTTCTCGACGAAATCGAATGCGCCGAGGCGAGTTGCTTCCACGGCCGTTTCGACCGTGCCGTGGCCGGACATCATCACGACCGGACAGCTCGTGCCGTTGGCCTGAGACCATTCGCGCAGCAGCGTGATGCCGTCCGTATCCGGCATCCAGATATCGAGCAGCACGAGGTCGGGATCGTGCTGTGCACGACGCACGCGCGCCTCGGCAGCGTCGGCGGCAACGTCGACCTCGTAGCCTTCGTCCGCCAGAATTTCTTTCAGCAGTCCGCGAATCTCGGACTCGTCATCGACGACCAGAATGCGTGCCGCACTCATGCCCGTTCCCTCCTCGGCCCCGCCCGTCTCTCACGAATCGGACCGCCGGTCCGGGAACTTGCGGTCAGCGGCAGCTCGATCCGTACGCGGGCTCCGCCGGTACGCACGTTGTCCGCTTCGATCTTTCCCCCGTGTTCTTCGACGATTTTCTTCACGATTGCAAGCCCCAACCCGGTGCCCTTGGGTTTTGTTGTGACGTAAGGATCGAAGACCTGGCCGATGACGTCCGGCCTGAACCCCGGCCCATTATCCTCGACAATGATTTCGGCGGCACTCACGGCATGCCCGCCTTCTTCCCGATCGATTCTGCGGGTCTCGACTCGGATGGCGGCATCGGCCGCCCCTTCGAGCGCCTCGATCGCATTCGCCAGCAGGTTATGAACAATCTGCCGCAACCGTCCGCGGTCCGCTTCGATCTCCAATACACCCGGCGACAGCTGGAGTTGCGGCTGTCGCTGAGCTCCCTGTGCCCGGTACAGCTCGGCGACCTCGACGATCAGCTGGTTCAGGTCGAAGCGTGACACATCCATATCCGGTGCACGCGCATATTCGCTGAAGGCGTTGACCATTTCCTTCATGGCTTCGACCTGCTGGACGATCGTGTGCGTCGCACGATCCAGCACCTGCGCCTGGCTCTCGGTCATCGATCCGAGCAGCTTCTTGCGGATCCGTTCCGCGGACAGCTGAATGGGCGTCAACGGGTTCTTGATTTCGTGCGCCAGACGACGTGCCACCTCGCCCCAGGCGGCGTCCCTCTGCGCCTGGAGCAGTGCGGTGATGTCGTCGAACACGATGACATAGCCGCCCGGACTGCGATCTTCGCCGGACAGCGTCGTACACGCACACATCAGGACCCGACGGCTGTTCTCAGCCTGCAGAACGAGCTGCTCCCGCCATTCCGTCTGCCCGGCGTCCAGATGTTCGCTGCACGCATCCTCGAACTGCCCGAACAAGGCGCTGCTGGCGGCCGCATCTGCGAGCGGTTTGCCGACACAACCCTCGATATCGGCGTTGAGAATGGCCGCGGCCGCTTGATTGACGGTGCGGATCGTGCGATCGGGCTCCAGCGACAGAACGCCCGTCGACAGGCGGGCCAGAATGACGGCGAGATTCGTGCGCTCGGCTTCGACGGCCTGCTGACTGCGTCGCGCTTCCTCTCGGCTGCGCGCCAGGCGCTTGGTCATGTCGTTGAAGGAATGCACGAGGATGCCCATCTCATCGTGCGAGGTGAGAGGCAATCGCATGTCGAGGTCGCCTTTCGCGACTGCACGCGTGCCGGCCACGAGGTCCTGGATCGGACGCACGAGGCGACGAGCGGACCAGAAGGCGCCGTACAGCGCCGCGAACAATGAGAGGAGCAGCACCAACGTCAGTGTCAGCGTGAAGCTGTCCTTCAGCGGTTCGCGCAGGCGCGCCTTCTCGCCATAGCGCTGGTAGGCCGACTCGACGGTATCCGCCAGTTCACCCAGGCGCCGCTCGATGGCATACGTTGCTAAAACCATGCGGACTTCTTCGCCGGGTCGCGTCCTTGGCACCTGCGCCGCAGTACGCACGACATAGCCACCGCCGGCCAGCGGATCGAGCGTGACGTACTGACGTCCCTGCCGGACCTGCATCACGAGTTCGTCACTCGGTGCGGCGGGCACGATCTCACCGATGCGATCGGAGCTCGCGGCGACGATGCGGTTGTTGCTGCCGAGCAGAGTGACGTCCAGCGCTTCGTTCGAGCGGCGCAGCTCATCGAGCACACCGACGGGATCAGCGGCGTGATGCGACAGTTCATCGGCGATGCGCCGCGTCCGTTCGAGGTCCTCGCGCATTCGCAGATCGAGTGCGGCGCGCGAGAGGGTCAATGCGTCCTCGAGGCCCGCGCGAATCTCGACGTGGAACCAGCTGTCGATGCCGCGGTTCAGGAACACGATCGAGAAATAGAACACGAGCAGCAGCGGAATCATCGCCAGTGTGGCGAACATCCACACCATGCGTGCTTCCAGCCTCGAGCCGACGACGCGCTTGCGCCAGTCGCGCATGAGCTGCGTGAGCCGGCCGCCGATCAGGATCAGCAGGACGAGCAGGCCCGCGACGTTCACGCCGAGGATGAAGGGATGCAGGTCGCTGAAGTTCGCCGACTGCTGAACCGTCTGCGCCATCATGAGGAGCGCAGCCACCCAAAGTCCCGAGCCGATGAGAACCAGCGTCGAGACGATGATGCGCTTCAGATCTGCGGGGACCATGTGTACCACTCGCTGGTCTGGCGCCAATCGTTGGCCCAGAACACGATGAACCGCAACGCATCCGGCATCGTGCGCACATCGAGGTGCGCGCGCAGACTGATCTCATGACGCGAGCCCGGCATGACCAGTGACTCGTCGAGGATCGGCAGGTTGCTGATCACGCGCAGCGAATCGAGCGCGGCATCGAGCGTGGGATAGGAGTTCTGCTCGCCGCTGTTGAGATTGCGGACCAGGTAGCGTTCGCTCAGCGCGTGAAAGTTCAGTTCGTACTGCTGGCCGAGCGTCGCGATGTTTTCGTCGAGCCAGTACTTGCGCGAACGATGCAGGACGATCTCGAGATCGAGCGTGAGCGGCGAGCCTTCGCGGATGGCCGCCCGGGCACCTTCCGCGAGATCGAAGACGAGCGTCGCATTGAGCTGGTAGACGCCCTCGGACGGCTCTATGTAAGCGGAACGGATCTCGAAGCGCTGTGCCTGAGCCCAGGCGCCGAACGAAAGCAGCAAAAGCACGGCCATGACCCACATCGCCGCGCGACCCGGCAGCCCATGTGAGGCATCGTCTGCGTGCGACCCCGAATCGCAGGAAAACTGTGGGCGGCTCGCTCCCAACTGACCGTCATCCTTCTAGCTTTTCCAGGCAAGCATAATAGAAGCCATCCATCCCGGCTGTCCCCGTGGCAATTGCGTGGCCGGGCGTCAAGGCATCGTCCTGCGACAATCCGACCTCCTTCATTCTGTCCGCTGTGACATCGCGTGCCGACTGCATCGCGGTCAGAAACTCTGCGACCACCGCCGTGGTTTCCATGCGGAAGACGGAACAGCTGGCATAAAGCAGCCGACCGCCTGGCTTGAGCAGGCCCCAGGCCTGGTGCAGCAGTTCCCGCTGACGCTGGGCGAGCGCGGGAATGTCCTCGGGTCGCCGCAGCAGCTTGATGTCCGGATGTCGCCGGATGACGCCAGTCGCCGAGCACGGCACGTCCAGCAGAATCCTGTCGAACGCGCGCCGGTCCCACCATCGCTCCGGCGTCGATGCATCGCCTTCGACGACCGTCGCCGACAGGCCGAGGCGCTGCAGATTCTCGTGTACGCGGACCAGCCGCTCTTTGGACACATCGACGGCGATGAGTTCCGCGATCCGCGGCTGAAGTTCGAGCAAATGGCAAGTCTTGCCACCGGGCGCGGCGCACGCGTCCAGTACGCGATCGCCCTCCGCCGGCCCCAGCAGATGAGCCGCGAGCTGCGCGGCTGCATCCTGAACGGAAACCAGGCCCGAATCGAAACCGGGCAGTTCGTGCACATCGACGGCCCGCGACAGCAGCAGCGTGTGTTCGTCGAACCAGCTGTCGATCACTTCGAGTCCCGCAGCCTGCAGCTTCTCCCGGTAGTCAGAGCCGCTGCAGCGACGCCGATTCACGCGCAACCAGAACGGCGGACGCTGATTGTTGGCGTCGAGCATCGAGGCGGCACGTTGCGGCCAGTCGGCGTTCAGCGCCGCAGTCATCCACTGGGGATGCGCAGCGCGAACCGCCGGATCGCGATCGACGGCACTGGCCAGCTTTGCGCCATCGCGCTGGCATCGACGCAGCACCGCGTTGATCAAGCCGGAGGCTCGCGGCTGCTTCAGGACGCGTGCAGCGTTCACCGTCTCATCGACCGCCGCGTGCGGAGGCACATCGGAATACAGCAACTGGCACAAGCCGACGATCGCAAGTGCACGCACCTCCGGTTCCAGCACCTGTCCCGGCCGCGTCAACAGGCGAGTCAGCAATGCATCGAGACGGATGTACCAGCGAATGCTGTCGTAACAGAGCGAACGCAGCAGCCCCCGTTCCTGCGGCGAACCACCGCGCGCGTCAGCAAGCAGGGCATCGAGGGAACGGCCGTTCGTAACGACTTGGGCAACGATGCGCGCCGCTTGTGCCCGAACCTGCGCCGAGCGACTCACGCTAGCGAAGCCCCGTCGAGACGCTGCGCATTCAGGAACTCAGCAGCGGTGACAGCCTTGCGTCCTGCGAGCTGCACGCGAGTCAGATTGAGCACGCCGGAACCTGTCGCCACGCGAATGCCGTTGGCATCGCCGCCCAGGAGCGTCCCCGGTGCCGCCGAACTGTGCGTGTCGGCGAGATTCGCTTGCCACACCCGCAATTGCTGCCCATTCCATCGAGTCTCTGCGACGGGCCACGGATTGAAGGCGCGCACCTGGCGATCAAGCTCCGATGCGGACCGGGTCCAGTCGATCAACGCTTCTTCCTTGCGGATCTTCGCGGCGTACGTCGCGCCTTCCGCCGGCTGCGTCCGCGGGGCAATCGATCCGTCGAGGAGGCCGTCGATCGTTTCGAGCAGCGCTTCGGCACCCATTTGCGCGAGCCGATCGTGAAGGCTCGATGCCGTGTCGTCATTCCCGATCGGCATCGTGCGCTCCAGCAACATCGGGCCGGTATCGAGACCGACATCCATCTGCATGATGGTCACGCCTGTCTGCGAATCACCCGCGAGCAGCGCGCGATGAATCGGCGCAGCGCCACGCCAGCGTGGCAGCAGCGACGCGTGAATATTCAGGCAACCCATGCGGGGAATCGCCAGCACGTCGGCAGGAAGAATGAGTCCGTAGGCGACGACGACCATCACATCGGGCCGCATTTGCGCGAGGCGCTCGACTGCGGCCGGATCGCGCAGCGTCTGTGGCTGCTCGACTCGCAGCGAATGCTTGAGCGCGCATTGTTTGACCGCGCTCATGGCGAGTTGCTGGCCGCGGCCAGCGGGACGATCCGGCTGCGTATAGACGGCCACGACGCGATGGCGCGACGCGACGAGGGCTTCGAGCGCCGGCACGGAAAACTCCGGCGTACCGGCGAAAACGATGGAGAGGGAAGCAGGCATTACGGGAGAACGGCCGCCGACGAGTGGATTCGAAGAAGGACACCGGACCGCGGCGGGCGATTCATCGACCGCTCGCCGTCAGTCGCATACCGTTGCTGGTCGTCAGAGTGCCGGAACTTTCGCGCGGCCTGCGGGCTCCTGCCGGTGTTCCTTCTCGAGCTTCTTGCGGATGCGCGTGCGCTTCAGCTCGGAGAGGTAATCCACGAAGAGCTTGCCGTCGAGATGATCCATCTCGTGCTGGATGCAGACCGCGAGCAGCCCTTCGGCATCGAACTCGATCTGCTTGCCGTTGCGGTCGAGCGCACGGACGCGGATCTTCTCGGCGCGCGAAACCTTGTCGTAGATCCCGGGGACGGAGAGACAGCCCTCCTCGGTTTCCTCGACACCGGTGCGCGAAAGGATCTCGGGGTTGACGAGCGCCAGCGGTTCCTTGCGCGACTCGCTGATGTCGATCACGAGCAGTCGCTTGTGAACGTTCACCTGTGTCGCGGCGAGGCCGATGCCGGGCGCCGCGTACATCGTCTCGAACATGTCGTCGATCAGCTTGCGCAGGGCGGCGTCGACTTCCTTCACCGGCTGGGCCTTGGTCCTCAGGCGCGGATCCGGGAATTCAAGAATGGGAAGTAATGCCATGTCTGTTCACCTGCGTTCGCTCATGCTGCCACCGGAGGATTGCGTCCGGGGACTCGATTTCAACCGGAATGAGAACCACGTCTCGGGCCGGAATCCCATTTGTGCACTCGTTGCAATGATGCTGCTAAAGTTCGGGCAACGTTGAACTTAATATCGGTCCGGGCGACCCCCGATCCCCCACGAACAAGGTGGCGGATCAGGTACTCCGGACCGGCATTGAGGACTGACTAGAACTCAGGTGCCTTGCGGCGGTCCCTGACGCGCCGCAGCAGCCCCCGACCGATCTGGCGTCCGAGCCGTCCTGCCGAAGGAATTATAAGGCCCGGGTAGCAGGATTCGGCACGGGGTATCGATGGTCCAAAGGCAATGGAGCGTGTTCGGCGCATGAAGACTGCGACTTCGCAAATCCGTCCGGCAATGGTGCTCGGCGTCATGGCGTGTCTGACCTTCGCGGCAGGCACGGTCCCGCTGACCTCCTCCGCCCAGGACAACCGGACGATCGCTACCGGCAGCAACATCCCCCTGAGCGCCGATGCGCCCAACGAGTACGTCGTCAAACCCGGCGACACGCTCTGGGATATCTCGAAGATTTACCTCCGCGACCCCTGGTACTGGCCGGAAATCTGGTACCTGAACCCCCAGGTCGCCAATCCGCACCTTATTTATCCAGGCGACGTCCTGAAGCTCATTTATATCGACGGCCAGCCGCGCCTCACTGTCGCGGAGCGCGGCGGGGACGGCAGCCAGCGCCTGCAGCCGCAGGTCCGTCGCGAACCGCTGAGCCGGGCGATCACGGCTGTGCCCTACGACGTCATCGCCGGTTTTGCCTCCCGTCCGGTCCTGCTCGACAAGGACCAGGTCGAGAAGGCGCCCTACGTCGTCGCCCTGCGCGGCGACCACATGATCGGCGCGACGGGCAACGAGATCTACGCGAAGGGCATCGGCGACGCAGCGGCCGAAGCGCGCTACAGCATCATCCACGTCGACGGCAAGTTGCGTGACCCTGAAAACAACGACGTGCTCGGCTACACCGGTATCTATGTGGGCGCGGGCCCGGTCGCTGCCACCGGCGATCCGGCCAAGCTCATCCTGACGGAAACCTCCCGCGAAGCGCTTCAGGGCGACAAGCTCTTCCCTGAAGTCACCGATGTGAAGGACGACTTCGTGCCGCATGCTCCGACGAGCGATGTGCAGGCGACGGTCATTGCCGTCCGGGAAGCGACTGTGATGGGCCAGTACCAGCTCATCGCATTGAATCGCGGCTCGAGCGCGGGCCTCGAACCCGGACACATCCTGGCTGTCCTCGAGCGCGGCGAGGTCGTCCGCGACAAGTACAAGAAGGGTGGGCTCGGCGCAGCCGGCAACGCGACGCTGAAAAGCGGTTCGAAAGTGCAGCTGCCGGACGAACGCATTGGCCTGGTCATGATCTTCAGCACCACTCCGCGCATGAGCTATGCGCTGGTGATGGAATCGCAGAAGGAAATCCGCCAGGGCGATTCGGCTCGCAATCCTTAAGTCCGCCACTGAACTGCCGCAGCGTCAGCGATCCGGCTGACGCTGCATTTCTCCGCTCCGCTCCTCTTTACTGCTTCGCCGCGCACTTTCGTGCGGGGCTACAGTGCCGTGCATGGACGATCTCACGGCATGGATCACGCTGGCGCATGCCCCTGGACTGTGTTCGCGCACTGCAAGCCCGCTGCTCCAGCGATTCGGCTCCGCCCAGGCACTACTGAAAGCTTCTCCGGCCTCGCGGCTCGACGCCGGATGTGACAGGCGGCTGGATCAGTGGCTCGAATCGCCTCCCGAAGCGGCCATCGCAGCTGAGTTGCGCTGGCTCGAGCAGCCGAACCGTCACTTCGTTCACTGGGACGACCCGCGCTACCCGCCCCTGCTCAAGGAACTTGCGGATGCGCCGATCGCACTTCACGTGCATGGCGACCCGTCGCTGCTCGCAATGCCGCAACTCGCCATGGTCGGCGCACGCAATCCGACCCACGCGGGCCGAGAGAATGCCTACGCGTTCGCAGGGCATCTCGCGCGCTGCGGTCTCACCATCACGAGCGGCCTCGCGCTGGGCATCGATGCCGCGAGCCATCAAGGCGCGCTCAGCAGCGGCACGACTGTCGCGGTATGCGGCACGGGCGTCGACGTGGACTACCCGCGCGAGAACGCAGCGCTCGCGGCACAGATCGCCGAGCGCGGCGCATTGATCAGCGAACTGCCGCTCGGCACGCCGCCGCTCAAGGGACATTTCCCTCGTCGCAACCGGATCATCAGCGGACTGTCGCTCGGAACGCTGGTCGTGGAGGCAGCGATCCGCAGCGGCTCACTCATCACGGCGCGGCTCGCCAGCGACCAGGGCCGCGAGGTCTTCGCGATTCCGGGATCGATCCATAGTCCGCTGTCCCATGGATGCCATCGGCTGATCCGTCAGGGCGCCAAACTGGTCGAAACGACCGACGACATCTTCGAGGAACTGCGCTCGCTCGCCCGTGTCCTCGATCCGTCGGTATTTCTGTCGCGGAACGCGACGCCGCGGAGAAACCCTGAAATATCAGGCGCTTCTTGGCCCCCATTGGACAAAGAGTATGAAATCCTGTTAGATGCCCTCGGCTTCGAGCCGGCCGGCGTGGACCTTCTGGTCGTGCGTACCGGGCTCGGGGCCGACGAGGTGGCTTCGATGTTGCTGATCCTCGAGCTAGAGGGGCACATCCAATCCCACCCCGGCGGCCTCTACGTCCGCGCATATCCAAGGCAGTGAAATGAAGGAAAGCGTTCTCGATATTCTCATTTATCTTTTCGAGAATTATTTCGACGCCGATATCGAGTCTGCTCCCGAACCCGACCGCGACACCCTCAAGGACGAACTGGAACGAGCTGGATTCTCCGAACGCGAAGTCGATCGGGCGCTGGAATGGCTCGAGCAACTGTCGGCGGATCCGCAGCGCGTGGTATCGGTGCCGACGGCGCGCGCGATCCGGGTCTTCGATCCACGCGAACAGGCCCGACTCGATACCGATTGCCGCGGGTACATCCTGTACCTCGAGAACATCGGGATCCTGAATGCCTCGCAGCGCGAGCTGGTCATCGACCGTCTGCTCGCGCTGGATGCACGTCAGATCGATATCGAGCAGGTGAAATGGGTGGTATTGATGGTGCTGTTCAGCCAGCCGGGGCAGGAAAGTGCCTACTTGCGCATGGAAGACCTGGTGTTCGATAACCGGTTGGATGCCGTGCACTGACACGTAGGAACGAGAACTGGAATTGACGTGCGCCGCGGCCTGCCGCGGTTTCTTTTTTTATGGACCAGAAGAATCTCGTCATCGTCGAATCGCCCGCGAAGGCGAAAACCATCAAGAAATATCTCGGGAACAACTTCGAGGTATTGGCCTCCTATGGCCACGTGCGCGATCTCGTGCCCAAGGAAGGCGCGGTCGATCCGAAGCACAAGTTCGCGATGCGCTATCAGATTCTCGAGAAGAACGAGAAGCACGTTCAGGCCATCGCGAAGGCGCTGAAGAAAGCCGGCGCGCTCTACCTCGCAACCGACCCTGATCGCGAAGGCGAAGCGATCTCCTGGCATCTCACCGAGCTGCTGAAGGATCAGAAGGCGCTCGACGGCAAGGACGTGCATCGCGTCGTCTTCTACGAAATCACCCGCAACGCCATTCGCGAGGCGATCCAGCAGCCGCGGGAGATCTCGAGGGATCTGGTCAACGCGCAGCAGGCGCGTCGCGCACTCGACTATCTCGTGGGCTTCAACCTGTCGCCGCTGCTGTGGAAAAAAGCGGGACTGCCGGGCGCATCCGCCGGCCGCGTCCAGAGCCCGGCACTGCGGATGATCTGCGAGCGCGAAGATGAAATCGCCCGCTTCGTGGCTCGCGAATACTGGACCATCGACGCCGACGCCCAGAAGGCCGCGCAGGCGTTCCCGGCGCGACTGATCGAGTACCGGGGCGACAAGGTCGAACAGTTCACGGTCACCAATGAAGCGCAGGCCAACGAAGTCCGCGCCAGCATCGAGAAGGCCGCATCTGGCAACCTGAGTGTCGCGTCGATCGATCGCAAGCAGCGCAAGCGCAATCCGGCGCCGCCCTTCACGACATCGACGCTGCAACAGGAAGCCGCGCGCAAGCTCGGCTTCGGCGCGCAACGCACGATGCGCCTCGCGCAGCAGCTCTATGAAGGTGTCGACTTCGGCGAAGGCGCCGTCGGTCTCATCACTTATATGCGTACCGACTCGGTCAACCTCGCGGCCGAGGCCCTGACGGAGATCCGGCAGGTCATCGAACGCACTTACGGCAAGGACTCCTTGCCCGCCGAGCCACGCACTTACAAGACGAAGTCGAAGAACGCGCAGGAAGCGCACGAAGCGATCCGCCCGACCTCGGCGGCGGTCATGCCCGATAAGCTCGAAGGCAAGATCGATCCGGATCAGCTGAAGCTCTACAGCCTCATCTGGAAGCGCGCCGTTGCGAGCCAGATGGAGCCGGCGGTTTACGACACGGTCGCCATCGACCTCGTTCCCGGCAAGAGCGCGAAGCGCGACGGCGCCGCCGCGGTGCTGCGTGCCAATGGTTCGACGCTCGTGAAGCCGGGCTACATCGCCGTCTACAAGGAAGGCATGGACGATGTGGCCGACGACGACAACGATCGCATCCTGCCGCCGATGGAAGTCGGCGACGAGCTGAAGCTCGTCGAAATCCGGCCCGAGCAGCACTTCACCGAACCGCCGCCCCGTTATTCGGAAGCAAGCCTCGTGAAGGCGCTCGAAGAGTACGGCATCGGTCGCCCGTCGACGTACGCGAGCATCATTCAGACACTGGTCAACAAGAAGTACTCGGAGCTGCTGAACAAGCGCTTCTTCCCGACCGACCTCGGCAAGATCGTCAACAAGTTCCTGACCCGCAACTTCGAGCACTACGTCGACTACGGCTTCACCGCCAAGATGGAAGACGATCTCGACGAGATCGCCGACGGCAAGGAACAGTGGGTACCGGTGCTCGACCGTTTCTGGAAAGACTTCAAGCACCAGGTCGACTTCGTCGACAAATCGGTCACTCGCGAAGATGTGTCGGAAGCCCGCGAGCTCGGCAAGGATCCGGTGACCGGCAAGCCGATTTCCGTACGCTACGGCAAGTACGGTCCCTTCGTGCAGCTCGGCACGAAGGACGACGAAGAGAAGCCGAAGTTTGCGAGCCTGCGTCCGCATCAGCGCATGGACACGATCGTCCTGCAGGAAGCCCTCGAGCTCTTCAAGCTGCCGCGCACGGTCGGTCACATGCCGGATGGCAAGCCGATCCGGGTGGCGATCGGCCGCTTCGGTCCTTACGTGCAGTACGGCGAGAAGAAGTTTGCGTCGATCAAGGATGACGATCCCTACACAGTCGAGCTGCCGCGCGCGCTGGAACTGATCCGTGCAAAAGAAGAGCTCGATGCGAACCGCATCATTCTCGATTTCCCCGATGCGGGCATCCAGGTGCTGAACGGCCGCTATGGCCCGTACATCACCGATCGCGTGAAGAACGCAAAGATTCCCAAGGAACGCGAACCGAAGACGCTGACGCTCGATGAATGCCGCGAGCTGCTCGCAGCCGCTCCGGAACGTCGCGGTCGATTCGGCGCCAGGAAGGTGGCGAAGACGGCGGAACCCGCAAAGACGGCGGCGGAGCCGAAGGAAAAGCCCCTCAAGGCGGCTGCGAAGACGGCGGCGAAAACAACCGCCAAGAAGGCCGAATCCGCAAAGCCCCCGGCGAAGAGCGCGGCCAAACCCGCAGCGAAAACCGCCAAGGCGAAAGCTCCAGCAAAGGCCCCGGCGAAGGCGAAGAGCAAGAAGACGAGCAAGTGATACGCTTCGCGCGTGTCACTGCCCGCGCCGGGACTTGATCGGATTCGTCGTATGACTGCGATCCACGCCAAAGCCGATGCTGTCCTCGCCTACCTGCGCGATCTGCAGGATCGCATCTGCGCGGGACTCGAACAGGTCGATGGCGTCGCGAAGTTTCAGCGCGATGCGTGGCAACGCACCGAAGGCGGCGGCGGCGAGAGCCGCGTCCTGCGAGGCGGCCAGGTATTCGAACAGGCCGGCGTGAACTTCTCTCATGTGATGGGTGCGAAGCTGCCGCCGGCAGCGACAGCGCAACGGCCGGAACTCGCGGGCGCGCAGTGGGAAGCGATGGGTGTCTCGCTCGTGATTCATCCGTTGAATCCCTACATTCCCACGACACACGCCAACGTGCGCTTCTTCTCGGCGAAGGGCCCGGAGAAATCCGCGTGGTGGTTCGGCGGCGGTTTCGATCTCACGCCGTACTACCCTTTCATGGAAGACGTCGTGCATTGGCATCGAACCGCGCAGCAGGCGTGCGCGCCGTTCGGTGAAGACGTCTACTCACACCACAAGGACTGGTGCGATCGATACTTCTTCCTCAAGCATCGCAACGAAACCCGGGGTGTCGGCGGACTCTTCTTCGACGACCTCAACGAATGGGATTTCGAGCGCTGCTTCGCTTACCAGCGCAGCGTCGGCGACAGCTTCCTCGATGCGTACCTGCCGATCGTTGCGCGGCGACGCGCAACACCGTGGTCCGATCGCGAGCGCAACTTCCAGTTGTATCGTCGCGGACGTTATGTCGAATTCAATCTGGTATACGACCGCGGTACTTCGTTCGGCCTGCAGTCCGGCGGACGAACCGAATCGATCCTCATGTCACTGCCGCCGCTCGCCCGCTGGGAATACAACTGGCAACCCGAGCCAGGCACCCCAGAAGCTTTGCTTTACACCGACTTCCTCCGCCCTCGCAACTGGCTCGGCGAAACCGAATCGCGCGCAGGTTAGTGCTGCTCGATCGTTCGCAGGTTCACGCGCACCGACGTATGGCCGCATCCGCCTGCTTTCTTCGTCCGGCTCACTGCTCGTAGCTTCCTCGCTCGCGGCTTCGTCTGTATACAAGCTCGCACGACTCTCGCGGTCGCCTCCGTTGCATTTGCAACGCCCTTTAATGTGATTGAATTCACAGAATCGCAGGAGTAGCGTCAGTCGCGACGATTGCGCGAGCCGCGATCAGTTCCCGCAAGTTTCACTCAACCGTTGCGTGCGGCAACGCTGCGGCTCGCGTCCCGTTGCGATTCGGGCAATGCCGCCTGTGTCGCATGGAGGTGCGGGTTTCGATGCGGGCTGTGTGCGCGCTCGATCGGCGGCAGACATCCCCCAGGCGAAAGCGCATCAGGCGCTATAACAACTTCGGGGATTTTCCAATGGATCAACGTGCATCGAAACCGCGATGGCCGCTCGCGGCGTTCATACTGTCCGCGGCATTCGCGCCGCTGGCGCTGCAGGCGCAAAGTTACGGCGACGACAGCGACGTCGAGGACACCGGGCCGATCGACGAAACCTCCCGCCTCTGGTTCGTCGAGTTCAACAGTGCACCCGCCACGGAGGGCACCAGCGCCCGCTCGCTGAACGCAGAACATGAAACGTTCCGCGCAGCAGCGGCTACTGAAAGACTGAACTACGTCGAACGCTACTCCTACAGCACGCTGTGGAACGGCGTCTCCGTCGAGATCAACCCCGACGACGTGGCCAAGCTGCGGCGTCTCGCGGGCGTCAAGGCAATCTATCCGGTCATGACGTTCACGCCGCCGAAGGCTTCCACGCAGCCCGGCATCGAACTCGTCACCGCGATCAAGCAGACCGGCGCCGACATCGCGCAGAACACGCTGGGCCTCACGGGCGAAGGCGTGAAGGTCGCGATCATGGACACGGGCATCGACTATGACCATCCGGCCCTGGGTGGCTGCTTCGGTCCGGGCTGCCGCGTGTTCACCGGCTGGGACTTCGTTGGCGATGCGTTCAACGCCGACGACACTTCGCCCACCTACAACCCGGTCGCTGTTCCCGATGCATTCCCGGATGACTGCAACGGCCACGGCACGCATGTCGCCGGCATCGTCGGCGCGAACGGCACGATCCGCGGCGTAGCACCTAAGGTGAGCTTCGGCGCCTACCGTGTGTTCGGCTGCGACGGCTCCACGACGTCCGAGATCATGCTCGAGGCGATGGAGCGCGCGCTGGCCGACGGCATGGACATCCTCAACATGAGCATCGGCGCCCCGTATCAGTGGCCGCAGTACCCGACGGCTGCTGCAGCGTCGCGGCTCGTGAACAAGGGCATGATCGTCGTCACGTCGATCGGCAACAGCGGTGCGAACGGCCTCTACTCGGCCAGCGCACCGGGCGTCGGCAAGAATGTGATCGGCACTGCATCGTTCGACAACACCGACGTGCTACTGCCGGCCTTCACGATTTCGCCGGACAACAAGCAGATCGGCTGGACGGGCGCCACCGGCGCTGCAACGACACCGACGAGCGGTTCGTTCCCGATGTCCCGCACCGGCACGGTGGCTTCCACCGCTGATGCCTGCACGGCAACGGGCGCTCCCGCTCCGGGCAGCCTCACGGGCACAGTCGTGCTCATCCGTCGCGGCACTTGCGGCTTCGCTGAGAAAGCAGCGAATGCACAGGCAGCAGGCGCTGCCGGCGTCGTGCTGTACAACAATGCGCCGGGCTTCATCAACCCGACGGTCGTTGGCGCAGTACCGATCGTCATCCCGGTCGTGGCGATCACGGCAGCGGAAGGCGCGATCATCGATTCGCGTCTCGCGGCCGGCGCTGTGACGATGACGTGGACGACGGGCCAGGTCTCGATCCCGAATCCGACGGGCAACCTGATCTCGTCCTTCAGCTCGTACGGCATGTCGCCCGACCTTTCGCTGAAGCCCGATATCGGCGCACCTGGCGGCAGCATCAACTCGACCTATCCGCTCGAGAAGGGCGGCAACGCCAACATCAGCGGCACGTCGATGGCATCGCCGCACGTCGCCGGCGCGGCTGCGCTGCTCAAGCAGTACAAGCCGAACGTTGCAGCGGGCAAGGTCCGCGACATCTTCCAGAACAGCGCTGATCCGAAGGTCTGGGGCGGCAATCCTGCTCTCGGCTTCCTGGACAACGTGCATCGTCAGGGCGCGGGCATGGTCGACATCGACGACTCCATCCTCGCCACGACGAGCATCACGCCGGCGAAGTTGTCGCTCGGTGAAGGCGAAGCGGGTCCGACGCTGCACGAACTGGCAGTGAAGAACACCGCGCGCTTCCCGGTCACGTACAACGTTTCGTATGTGAACGCATTGTCGACGGGCGGCACGATCACGCCGTCGTTCTTCGCGTCGGACGCGAGCGTGACGTTCGATCAGTCGACGGTCACCATTCCGGCACGCGGCGAGATCTGCCTCAAGGCAACGATCACGCCGGCAACGCAGCCGGTCAACGGTCAGTACGGCGGTTACATCGTGCTCACGCCGGTGGACGGCGGTCGTGTCTATCGCGTGCCATTCGCGGGCTTCGTCGGCGACTACCAGGGCATCCAGGTCCTGACACCGACGGCAAACGGCTTCCCGTGGCTCGCGAAGCTGGCAGGCGGCACGTACACGAGGCAGACAGCGGCTGCCACGTACACGATGCAGGGCGACGACACTCCGTTCTTCCTCGCTCACTTCGATCATCAGTCCTCACGGTTCCAGATGACGGTGACCGAGATCAAGACCGACAAGGACGGCGTGAAGAAGCGCGGCCGTAACTGGCACAAGATCGTCGACGAGAAGTACTTCGGCCGCAGTGCGACGCCGACGGGCTTCTTCGCCTTCGCCTGGGATGGCACGACGTTCGCGGGTCAGGGCCAGACCTTCACGGTTCCGGACGGCGAGTATGTCGTGACGATTTCGGTGCTGAGAGCACTGGGCGACGCGAGCAATCCCGCTCACACGGAAACCTGGGAATCGCCGT
The DNA here is from genome assembly GCF_014202975.1 of Povalibacter uvarum. Taxonomy (GTDB): domain Bacteria; phylum Pseudomonadota; class Gammaproteobacteria; order Steroidobacterales; family Steroidobacteraceae; genus Steroidobacter; species Steroidobacter uvarum. The sequence goes on along the minus strand of NZ_JACHHZ010000002.1, from coordinate 1,119,451 downwards.
CGGTCATCCTCGACCGGCCGTAACCCAGGCTCCAGTCTGCGTGACATCGAAGGGCCCCTCTCGAGGGGCCCTTCTTTTTTCGGGATCGAGAAGTTTCACACGGAGTTTCGAAAGGACGGAGGACTCGGGCCCGATCTCCGTGATCTCCGTGAACTCCGTGCGAAACTCCGGTTTCTTCTTACTGTCGATCCAGTCCGTCGGGTGTGCGCGTCGGATTGGGGCAATAAACGAACGTGCCGTTGTTCGATGCGTGGTACTCGTACAGCTGACCGCTGTTCTTGAGCACCACGCGCACGCCGGGGGTCAGCGCCTGAAGGTAGGACTGACCGGGTTGCGGGCAACCCAGAGAGCCGTCGTTCCAGGTCATCGCATCCATTGAGACCACTTCGATCTGGGCCACGCCGACGCCGAGCCGCTGCGACAGATCATTCGCGATGGCGCCGACGAGATCGGTGGATTTGCCGGCCTGGCCCTTCTTCGCATCACCAGCCACGCCCGTCACGCTTTCGTGCTCCCTCATGACCGGCTTCCTCGGGGACTGCTCCGTGGCGGTCGAATCCCCGACATGCGCACAAGCCGTAGTGGCGCCGAGCAGTACGATCGGCCAGATCCTTGAGGAAAAGTGCTTCGACATGACAACCCCTCACCAGCGATGGCACGCATCGCGTCATACTAACGTCGTTGCGGGTCGATTGGGTTAGACCGCCGCATCGAATCTCCACGAGCTCGAGCCTTGAACTACCGTCACGCCTTCCATGCCGGCAACTTCGCCGATGTCCACAAGCACGTCGTGCTGCTTGGCGTAATCGCACGCCTCACGAAGAAGCCGACGCCGCTGTTTTTCCTGGACACGCATGCGGGCCGGGGACTCTACGACCTGCACTCGGACGATGCTGCGCGCGGCGATGAGTGGCGTTCAGGGGTCGGCAGGCTGCATGAAGCGAAATTCGCCGACCCGGATCTCGCAACCTACTTCAAGATCGCCGCAACCGCATCGGGCAAGACCGCGCGCCAGTTTCGGGAATACGCCGGTTCCCCCCTTCTCGCGCTGGGCGCGTTGCGCGATACCGACCGAATCGTCTTCGTCGAACAGCAGCCCCCGGAAGCACGCGCCCTCGAGAGATCCTTGCCAAGGCGCCGCGGAATTTCTGTTATCGCGGGCGACGGCTACGCCGCACTCAAGACCTACCTGCCGCCGAAGGAGAATCGCGGACTCGTCCTGATCGATCCTCCGTACGAAGCGGAAGACGAATTCGCCGCCGTCGAGAAAGCACTGAAATTCGGCCTCGAGCGCTGGCCCAACGGCGTGTTCGCTATCTGGTATCCGATCAAGGCCGGCGGCGAATACCGCCGCTTCCACGCATCACTGCAGCAGTCGGGCCTGCGCAAACTGCTGCTCCTCGATCTCAATCTCCGACCCGTCGACTCGCCGACCGGACTCAACGGATCGGGAATGCTGATAGCGAATCCGCCGTGGCAGCTGGATGTCGGGATGAAGCAAACGCTGGATGAGCTGCTGGGGCTGCTCTCGCCGGACAAGGCGGGAAGTGTGAGGGTTGAGTGGTTGGTGGGGGAGTAGGAGGCTGCGCGGCTGGCTGCTAGCTGGCAGCAAGCTTCTTGCATTCCCTATGTCTGTAGCAGCTCGTCAGATGATCATTCACCATCCCCGTCGCCTGCATGTGCGCGTAGATGATCGTGCTGCCGACGAAGCGGAAGCCGCGCTTCTTCAGATCCTTGCTCAGAGCATCGGACTCGGCGCTGGTCGCGGGCACCTTGCCGTGAAGGGCGATGTTGTTCTGGATGGGCTTGCCGCCGACGAAGCTCCACATGTGCTTCGAGAATGAGCCGACCTTCTCGCTGAATTCGAGGAACGCTTTCGCGTTGCCGATGGCGGCTTCGATCTTCAGTCGGTTGCGCACGATGCCCGCATCGTTCATCAGCCGCGTGACGTCGCGTTTGCCGAAGCGCGCGATCTTCTCTGGATCGAAACCCACGAACGCCGCGCGATAGCCTTCGCGCTTGTTCAGGATCGTCGACCACGACAATCCCGCCTGGGCGCCCTCGAGGATCAGGAACTCGAACTGGGTCCGGTCGTCCCGGGCCGGCACGCCCCATTCCGTATCGTGATACTGGATATAGAGCTCGTTGCCGTTGGCAACCCACTGGCAACGAGTCTTGTTCTTGGCAGGCATGTTTGAGGCACCGGTCAGGAGGTTGTAGGCTTCAGTCCTTATCTTGTCCGTCTCAGGCCCCGAGCCTCAAGCCCCACGCCCCGAGCCCTCCGCCATGTCTGACCGAGAAACCGGCGAATTCCCGCGCACTCGTCTGCGCCGCATGCGGTTCGATGACTTTTCGCGCCGCCTGATGCGCGAGACGACATTGAGCGCGGACAACCTGATCTATCCGATGTTCGTCATCGAAGGTCGTAGCCAGCGCCAGGCCGTGCCGAGCATGCCTGGCGTCGAGCGCGTAACGATCGACGAACTGGTGCGTGAAGCGGAGAGTCTCGCAAAGCTAGGCATTCCCGCCCTCGCCTTGTTTCCAGTGACGCCGACGGAAGCGAAGAGCCTCGACGCCGAGGAAGCGTGGAATCCGGAAGGCCTCGCACAGCGTGCGGTGCGCGCAGTGAAGAAGGCAGTGCCTGAACTCGGTGTCATCACCGACGTGGCGCTCGATCCGTTCACGACGCACGGCCAGGACGGCATCATCGACGACAGCGGCTATGTCCTGAATGACATCACAGTTGCCGCGCTCGTGAAGCAGGCGCTATCGCATGCGGCTGCCGGCGCGGATGTGGTCGCACCGAGTGACATGATGGATGGCCGCATCGGTGCCATTCGCGAATCCTTCGAACTCGAAGGCCACGTGAACACGCGCATCCTCGCGTACTCCGCAAAGTACGCCTCGAGCTTTTACGGTCCGTTTCGCGATGCCGTCGGCTCCGCCGGCAGTCTCGGCAAGGGCAACAAGTACAGCTACCAGATGGATCCTGCGAACTCAGACGAAGCGCTGCGCGAAGTCGCGCTCGACCTGCAGGAAGGCGCGGACATGATCATGGTGAAACCGGGCCTGCCGTATCTCGACATCGTGCGCCGGGTCAAAGACACATTCGGCGCTCCGACCTTCGTGTATCAGGTCAGCGGCGAGTACGCGATGCTGACCGCTGCCATTCGTAACGGCTGGCTCGACGAGCGTGGCGCGATCATGGAATCGCTGCTCTCGATTCGCCGCGCGGGTGCGGACGGCATCCTCACTTACTTCGCAAAGCAGGCAGCGCAGTGGTCGAAGGGGTGATGTTGAGCGGTTCCTCACCCGCTGCCGACCGTTACGCCGTCATCGGCTTTCCGATCAAGCACAGCTGGTCGCCGTTCATTCATGGCCTGTTCGCGAAACAGACCGGGCAGGCGCTCACCTACACGCGCATCGAAGTCCCGCCGGAAAATCTCGACCGCGATGTCAATGCGTTCTTCGAATCCGGCGGCAAGGGATTGAACGTCACTGTCCCGCACAAGCAGGCCGTTGCGCTCCTTACACGATTCAGAACGCCGCGCGCGGAAATCGCAGGAGCGGTGAATACGCTCGCGGCACAACCCGATGGCCTGCTCGGTGACAACACCGACGGCGCAGGCCTTCTCGCCGACCTGACGAAGAATCTGTCGCTCGAACTCGATAACACACGCATCCTGCTGCTGGGCGCCGGCGGTGCGGCACGCGGTGTTCTGGGCCCGCTGCTTGGCGCAGGACCGGAATCCATCGAGATCGCGAATCGCAACAGCGATCGTGCGACGCAACTCGTGAACGAGTTCCGTCTGCTCGGCAATCTGCGCGGCTGCAGCTTCGATGAGATCAGCACCGACGGCACTTTCGATCTGATCCTCAACGCCACATCGGCGAGCCTGCAGGACACCATCCCGCCGATTCCTCCCGCCGTGATCGGCCCGACCACGCTGTGTTACGACATGGCGTACGGCAAAGGCGATACGGCATTCACGCGCTGGGCCCGCAATGCCGGCGCAGGCCGCGCCGAAACCGGCTGGGGGATGCTGGTCGAACAGGCCGCGGAGGCATTTCAGTTGTGGCGCGGTGTGCGACCCGAGACGAAAGCGGTGCTGGAAGCAGTGAAGAGTCAAAAGTAGCCTGACGTCATCACCTCTGCTGGCGGCTCGCCGCGAGATATTCGTCCTTCACTTTCACATAGTGCGCCGCTGAATACGTCAGGAACTCGATCTCGCTCTGCTTGAGATCGCGAACGCGCTTCGCAGGGCTGCCGACATACAGCCCACCGCTTTCCAGTCGCTTCCCAGGCGGGACCAGCGTGCCCGCACCGATCATCACGAAGTCTTCCATCACCACGTCGTCGAGCAGGATCGCACCCATGCCGACCAGACACGTGTTACCGACGGTGCAAGCGTGCAGCGTAACGCGATGACCGACCGTCACATCCGAACCGACGATCAACGCGCGACCGCCAGGCCGATAGGGACCATCGTGCGTGACGTGCAGAACCGATCCGTCCTGGATGCTGGTGCGCGCGCCGATGGTTATCGAATTGACGTCGCCGCGAACGACGGCGGTCGGCCAGACGGAAGAATCCTCACCGATCGTGACTTTTCCGATCACGACGGCGCTCGGGTCGACATAAACACGGGCCCCGAGCGTCGGGCTGATGTTGCGGTAGGAGGAAATAGGCATGGCGGTTGACGGTTGCCGGTTGACGGGAAGAAGCTTCGTCCCCACATCGGAACTCTCAACCGTCAACTGTGAACCGTCAACTTCCATGACCAATCCCCTGCTCCAGTCCCACGAACTGCCTCCGTTCAGCGACATCCGGTCCGAGCACATCGAGCCCGCGATCCGCGAGGTGCTGGATGGGAACCGGGCGAAGCTCCGATCCCTCCTGGACGCGAAGGCGAACACCTGGAGCTCGCTGGTCGTGCCGCTCGAAGAAATGCAGCATCGGCTCTCGCGCACGTGGTCGCCCATCGGGCACATGAACGGTGTGGTCAACAGCGACGAATTGCGTGCCGCGTACAACGCCTGCCTGCCGCTGCTCACTGCCTGGCATACGGACCTGGCGCAGAACGCGGACCTGTACAGAGCCTACGAGCACATCCTGAAGAGCGAAGGTCCGAGCCTGACCGCGGCGCAGCGCAAGTTGCTCGAGAACGCACTCCGCGATTTCAGGCTCGCTGGCGTCGCGCTCCCCGATGAGCAGAAGCAGCAGTTCAAAGCGCTCATGGAGAAGCTGACGACGCTGCAGGCGAAGTTCGACGAGAACGTCCTCGACGCGACGAATGCCTGGTCACGTCACGTCATCGAGGAAAGCGAGATCAAGGGGCTGCCCGCGCCGATCGCGCACCGTGCTCGTGCGGCTGCAGAGGCCGCGAGCAAACCCGGTTGGTTGTTCTCGCTCGACGCTCCCAACTACACCGCGATCATGATGCACGCGGAGAACGAGGCGCTGCGGCGCGAGTTCTATCACGGCTGGGTGACCCGAGGTTCGGATCAGGGCCTCTCTCCCGAGCGCTGGGACAACAGCGAGCTGATGGCACAGATTCTGGCGACTCGCCGCGAGCTCGCGCAGCTCGTCGGTTTCGCGAACTACACCGAGTATTCGCTCGCGACGAAGATGGCTTCTTCGACGAACGAAGTCCGCGAGTTCCTCGAACAGCTCGCAGCGAAGAGCAAACCTGTCGCCCAGCGCGAATACAGTGATCTGACGAAGTTCGCGGGTCGCGCGCTCAACGCATGGGATGTCGGCTTCTACGCCGAGCGCCAGAAGCAGCAGAAGTTCTCGCTGTCGGAAGAAGCGCTGCGTCCGTACTTCCCGCTTCCGCAGGTTCTCGCGGGCATGTTCGGCGTTGCCGAGCGCTTGTACGGCGTTCGCATCGCCGAACGCCAGGGCGTGAACATCTATCACCCTGACGCACGTTTCTACGACATCATCAACAGCGACGGCTCCCGGCGTGGCAGCTTCTTCGTCGACTTGTACGCGCGTCCCAAGAAACGCGGCGGCGCCTGGATGGATGAATGCGTCGGTCGCAAGCACCTGGACTCGGGCAGCACGACGCTGCCGGTCGCTTATCTCGTCTGCAATTTCACGCCACCGGTCGGCAATCAGCCGTCGCTGCTGACGCACTCCGAAGTCGTGACCATGTTCCATGAATTCGGTCATGGCCTGCATCACATGCTGACGCGCGTCGACTATCCGAGCATCGCCGGCATCAACGGCGTCGCCTGGGACGCGGTCGAACTGCCGAGCCAGTTCATGGAGAACTTTGCGTGGCGACCCGAGGTGCTGCCGCTGATTTCGTCGCACGTGGAAACAGGCGAACCGCTGCCGCAGATCGAATTGCAGCGACTGCTCGGCTCACGCACTTACCAGGCCGGCATGGCGAGCGTGCGTCAACTGGAATTCGCGCTGTTCGATCTGCGCATCCACAGCGAGATCGCCGGCGACGGCACCGATCGCATCATGCAGGTCCTCAGCGAAGTGCGCGACAGCGTCGCGGTGATCAAGCCGCCCGCGTTCAACCGCTTCGCTCACAGCTTCCAGCACATTTTCTCGGGCGGCTACGCGGCGGGCTACTACAGCTACAAGTGGGCCGAAGTGCTCGCCGCCGACGCGTTCAGCGCCTTCGAAGAACAGGGCATCTTCAACGAGAAGGTCTCCCGCCGCTTCCTCTCATCGATTCTCGAACAGGGCGGCAGCCGCGACGCAATGGAAGCGTTCGTGGACTTTCGTGGAAGGAAACCGGAGATTGAGCCGCTGCTGAAACAGCTGGGTCTCGCGGCATAGCCGCGAGACCGGCACGCCGTCATCCCCGCGCAGGCGGGGATCCATCCAGCGAGCATGGATCCCGCTTGTGCGGAATGACGGGTTCCTACTTCATCCCAGATCGAACAGAATAGCCTCGCCTCCCGGCGCCCCGCTGATCTCGATCTTCGCCTCATCCGTAATCGCGGCTCCATCGCCGTCCTTCAGCGTCTTGCCATTCACTGTCACCGAACCGCGCGCCACATGAACCCACGCGTGCCGTCCCGGCTCCAGCGTGTGCTCGACCTTCTGGTCCGCTGACTCCAGCACTGTCACGTACATCTTCGCGTCCTGCTGGATGTGAATGATGTCCTCGCGTTTCTCGTTCGACGCGACGAGCAGGAGCTTGCCGAGCTTCGATTCACGCGGGAAGTTGAGCTGCTGATAACCAGGCTGCACGCCGCCGCGATCCGGAATGATCCAGATCTGCAGGAAGTGCACCGGTTCCGTCTGCGAATGATTGAACTCGCTGTGACGAATCCCGCTGCCCGCGCTCATCTTCTGCACATCACCCGGACGGATCACCGAGCCCGTGCCGATGCTGTCGCTGTGCGCGAGCGCCCCATCGAGCACGTACGTGATGATCTCCATGTCGCGATGGCCGTGCGTACCGAAACCACCGGCAGGCGCGACCCTGTCGTCGTTGATGACACGCAGCGACCGGAATCCCATGTTCTTGGGATCGTAGTAGTCCGAGAAACTGAACGTATGGCGGCTGTCGAGCCAGCTGATCCGGCTCGTGCCGCGCTCTTCCGCCTTGCGTACCGTAATCATGAAAGCCTCCTTTGTTGGAGAAGGAGGATAGGGGCAAGCGGGGGCGGGAATTAGGGGGGTGGGGGAATAAGATTGATATGGCGGCGAGCGGGGAGCTACGGGCTGCGAGCGGTGAGCTATGAGCTGCGAGCCAGAAAGAGATCAGATTCTCGGGGGGAGCGCGAACGGCGATAGAGAGAAGCTTCCCTTCTGGCTCGCCGCTCGCCGCTCACAGCTCGTCGCTATTTGCTGATGAGCACCTTCTTCACCCACCCACCGCCGTTGGCCGTCTCAACCTTGATGAATCCGTTCTCTTCCTCGCCCATCACGATCATTTCTTCGCCCTTGCTGAGCGTTGCGATCGGTTTGCCGGTTTCGCCAGCGGTCGGATAGAGCTTCAGGTTGCCGAGCTTCGGGACGACGGTGTCGCCTTCGTTGAACACGGCGCCGCCCTTGCTCTTCTTGCCTGCTTCTTCGGCGAGCGTGCCTACATCGCGATGCAGGCTCGGCTGGCCGCGCACGGAGCGCACGATGTTGTTGTAGTTGTCGACGAGGCTGGCCGCGAGAATCTTGCCTTCGTTGGTGTTGGCGTAACCGCCGGCGCCGCCCGCCGCGCTGCCGCCCCACAGGAATCCGCCGAGACGCAGATCGGCTTTCTTTGCGCTGCCTTCAGCAGCAGCGACCTGCACGCCCGTGCGCGCGTCCGCAACGAGCATGCTCGTCTGCGCTTCCTTGAACTTCACGCCGCCGGCAATGGCGCCGAGTGCGCGACCGCTTGAACCACCGACCAATCCACCGAGTGCGCCGCCGATGCCGCCGGCGTTGTTCTCCTGGAAGACGATCGCGGGCGTGAGAACGAAGTCCGCGCTGACCATCTGGCCGCCGCCCATGTTCGAGCCCTGGCGCAGCTCACCGGATTCCGCGAGTGCACGCTCCTGCATCATGTTCTGCATGCCGATGCCGCGCTCGACGACGATGAAGCAGTTCGACTGCTGGATCATCATGCGGATGATGCCGGTCGGCGACTGCAGGCCGTAGCGCGACAGCGACTGCGACACGTAATCCTGGGGTTCGACGACCGCCATGGCACCCATGGGCTTGTCGCACTTCTCCTGGCCATTGTCGCCCTGCGATCCACCGGGACCAGCGGAGCCTTGCACTTCAGAGCCGCCCGAGCCCTTCTTCACCGCCAGCGGACCATCGGCAGCCTGTGCGACGGTCAGGGAAAGCAATGCGGCGAGGGCAGCAGGAACGCTCGCGGGCAGCGCGGCAAAGGACTTCATGTGTTGGTTCTCCCCGATAGAGTCGGAATTCGGCCAGAAACGCTTCCTGCGGGCGATGCGCGGCGATCTGAGCATGCGCCCCTTTGGAGGGTCAAGACCGCAGCGCCACGTCGCTCTCAAGGCAGCTTAGTCGACCGCTTGACCCCGCCATTGGACCAAAGTGACGACCCGAAAAACGTGGTTTGCGTCCCAGTCGTTCGCAAGCAATAGTGGTCGTCGGCGTTCTTTACAGAAGTGCTCACCTCCATGCTGCGTCGCTTCAGCGTCCTGCTCACTTGCGTGTTTCTCATCAGCGCCTGCGGCAGCTCGGACTCACCGGAGACGCAGGTCCGGCGTGCGATCGATGCGATGGAGAAAGCCGCGGAGGCGCGCGACGTCAGCGATCTCATGGAGTTCGTCGCCGACGACTTCCGCGATCAGTACGGCCAGGATCGCGATCAGTTGCGTCAGTACCTGATGGGCTACTTCATCGCCAACCAGTCGATCCACCTGCTCACCCGGATCGACGAGCTCGAACTGCCGGGGCCGGACGAAGCCCTGGTGCGCATGACCATCGGCATGGTCGGGCGGGAGGCCGACGCCGCGAACGCCTGGAATCTGGCCGCCGACGTTCAGGATTTCGAAATCACCCTGCGGCGAGAGGACGACGACTGGAAAGTCATGTACGCCAAGAGGGGCAGCCGCTGAACGACCGCCCAGGCGGCTACCAAGTAGCCCGGATCCGCGGGCTGGCTGGCTAATAGCTAGCCGGCTAGCTGACTGGCCTTCTGCTTGCACCAAGTAGATGCCTCTGTAATATGGCCGACATTCCTTCGGGTTGTATTCAACGAGCGCAGGCCGCCACCGTCCCGTCCGGACGCGTGCGTGATGCCTTGCCGCCTGAATCTGCCTAATTGAATCAGCGACTTGGAGGTCCCGGAAGGATCGGGAACAGCCTCCGCGAAATTCGCCCACGCAGGGATCTTTGCCACCGTCCGGCCCGCGTTATGCATCCAGAAGGAGCCGCGGCTTGCGCGAACGGCGCGCGCCGAAGAGCCGCGGGGATCGTGGCGCTGACGCTGACGAATGCCAGCAGGCAACGTGCCGAGCCGCGGCCCAGAACCGCCGCGCCCGCGAGCCTGGAGAACGATCCTGCAGCGAACGTGCGGGAACTGGCGATGAATTTCGGCCATGAATTACGGTTTGAAGCGGTAACCCATATGAGCAGCACGCAGCACGAAGCGGCCGGCCCCAACCGGACCGTCCGGCCCGAAAAGCAGGGCCTCTACGACCCGGCTTACGAACATGACGCTTGCGGCGTCGGCTTTGTCGTCGATATCAAGGGCCGCAAATCGCATAAATTGCTCAAAGACGGACTGCAGATCCTCACCAATCTGGATCATCGCGGTGCATGCGGTGCCGAAGTGAACACCGGCGACGGTGCGGGTGTGCTCATGCAGATGCCGCACAAGTTCCTGAAGGAAGCAGCGAAGAAGGCGCGCATCGACCTGCCGGAGCCGGGCCTCTATGGCTGCGGCATCGTCTTCCTGCCGCGCAATGCGACGCTGCGCCGTCGCATCGAAGAAAAGTTCGAGCAGATCGTGCAGTCGGAAGGCCAGACCGTGCTCGGCTGGCGCACGGTGCCGACGATCAATTCCATGCTCGGCGAAACGGCGAAGTCCTGCGAACCGTTCATGCGCCAGGTGTTCGTCGGCCGCAATGCCGAGATCGCCGACGAGCTGACTTTCGAACGCAAGCTCTACGTCATCCGCAAGCGTGCCTACAGCGAAATCCGCGCATCGACGCTCGAAGGCGCGGCGTCCTGGTACGTGGCGAGCCTGTCGCACAAGACGCTCGTCTACAAAGGCATGCTGCTCACGGCGCAGCTGGCGCAGTACTTCCCGGACCTGAGCGATCCGTCGATGGAGACCGCGATCGCACTCGTGCACTCGCGCTTCAGCACGAACACGTTCCCGAGCTGGGATCGCGCCCATCCGTATCGCTACATCGCGCACAACGGCGAGATCAACACGGTCCGCGGCAACGCGAACTGGATGCACGCGCGCGAAGCGCTGTTCCAGACCGATGTGTTCGGCGACGACATCAGCAAGATCCTGCCGATCATCAATCCGAACGGCTCGGACTCGGCGATGTTCGACAACACGCTGGAATTGCTCGTGCTCGCGGGCCGCTCGCTGCCGCACGCGATGATGATGATGATTCCCGAGCCGTGGTCGAACCATCAGACCATGGACGATGCGAAGCGCGCGTTCTATCAATATCACTCCTCGCTGATGGAACCGTGGGACGGCCCCGCTTCCATCTGCTTCACCGACGGCACGCAGATCGGCGCCCTCCTCGATCGCAACGGCCTGCGCCCCTCGCGCTACTACGTGACGAAGGAAGGCCTCGTCATCATGGCGTCCGAGGCCGGCGTGCTCGAAGTCGAGCCGGCGGATGTGGTGCAGAAGGGTCGCCTGCAGCCAGGCCGCATGTTCCTCGTGGACACCGAGCAGGGCCGCATCGTCCCCGATGAAGAGATCAAGAAGGCTGTCGCCACCGAGCGTCCCTATCGCGAGTGGATCGCCGATCACCAGGTGCATCTGAACGATCTGCCGCAGGCGCCTGAAGTCCCCCAACCCGATCACGACACGCTGCTGCAGCGTCAGATCGCGTTCGGCTACACGTTCGAAGACGAGCGTCTGCTGCTCGCGCCGATGGCACAGAACGGCGTCGAGGCCGTGGGCTCGATGGGCAACGACACGCCGCTCGCGGTGCTGTCGAACAAGCCGCGCCTGCTCTACGACTACTTCAAGCAGCTGTTCGCGCAGGTCACGAACCCGCCGATCGACTGCATCCGCGAAGAGATCATCACTTCAGCGGAAACGCGTCTCGGCTCTGAAGGCAACCTGCTCAACCCGCAGCCCGCGGATTGCCGCCGGCTCGAGCTCAAGTGGCCGATCATGACGAACGAAGAGTTCGCCAAGATCCGCCGCATGGATCTGCCGGGCCTGAAGGTCGGCGTGCTTCCGGCCCTCTTCCGCGTGACCCGCGGCGAGAAAGGCCTGGTCAAGTCGATGGAGGAAATCCGCCTGATGGCGCGTCGCATGATCGAAGAGGAAGAAGTGAACGTCCTCATCCTCAGCGACCGCGGCGTCAATCGCGAGTTCGCTCCGATTCCGGCGCTGCTTGCGACCGCCGGCCTGCATCACTACCTGATCCGTGAAGGCCTGCGCACCCGCGTCAGCCTCGTCGTCGAAACCGGCGAAGCGCGCGAAGTGCATCACTTCTCGCTGCTGATCGGTTACGGGGCGAGCGCGATCAATCCTTACGTCGCCTTCGAAACGATCGACGGCATGATCCGCGACGATCGCCTGCTGAACATCGATCACAAGAAGGCGTGTCAGAACCTCGTGAAGGCCGCGACGAAGGGCGTGATCAAGGTGATGGCGAAGATGGGCATCTCCGCGATCCAGAGCTATCGCGGCGCCCAGGTATTCGAAGGCGTCGGCCTGCGCCAGGACGTGATCGACGAATACTTCACCTGGACCGCCTCGCGCATCGGCGGCATCGGCATGGATGTCATCGCCCAGGAAGTGCTCGTGCGTCATAAGGCTGCGTTCCCGGAACGCCGCGTCGACGGTCACACTCTGCCGGTCGGCGGTCTGTATCAGTGGCGTTCAGACGGCGAGTTCCATCTCTTCAATCCGGAATCGATCCATCGCCTGCAGAAGAGCGTGCGCACCGACAACTTCGGCACGTTCAAGGAGTACAGCAAGCTCGTCAACGAGCAGTCGACGAACCTGTGCACGCTGCGCGGGCTGCTCGAGTTCAAGGTCGGCGACGCTGTGCCGCTCGAGGAAGTCGAGCCGATCGAGAGCATCATGAAGCGCTTCAAGACGGGCGCGATGTCCTACGGCTCGATCAGCAAAGAAGCGCACGAGACGCTCGCGATCGCGATGAACCGCATCGGCGGCAAGAGCAACACGGGCGAAGGCGGCGAAGATCCCGAGCGCTACAAGGCACTCGACAACGGCGACTCGAAGAACTCCGCGATCAAGCAGGTCGCCTCCGGCCGCTTCGGCGTCACCAGCGAATACCTCGTCAGCGCACGTGAGATCCAGATCAAGATGGCGCAGGGCGCGAAGCCCGGCGAAGGCGGTCAGTTGCCCGGCGGCAAAGTCTATCCGCCGATCGCAAAGACCCGTCACACGACGGCGGGCGTCGGCCTCATCTCGCCGCCGCCGCATCACGACATCTACTCGATCGAAGATCTCGCCGAGCTGATCCACGATCTCAAGAACGCGAATCGTCACGCTCGCATCAGCGTGAAGCTCGTCGCCGAAGTCGGCGTCGGCACTGTCGCGGCCGGCGTCGCGAAGGCGCACGCAGACGTCGTCCTGGTCAGCGGCTACGACGGCGGCACCGGCGCGTCGCCCCAGACATCGATCATGCACGCAGGTCTGCCGTGGGAACTCGGCCTCGCCGAGACTCACCAGACGCTCGTGATGAACAACCTGCGCAGCCGCATCGCTGTCGAAACCGACGGCCAGCTCAAGACGGGCCGTGACGTGATCGTTGCCGCACTGCTGGGCGCCGAAGAGTTCGGCTTTGCAACGGCACCGCTCGTTGCAACGGGCTGTATCATGATGCGCGTCTGCCATCTCAATACCTGCCCAGCAGGTGTCGCGACTCAGGATCCGCGTCTGCGTGAGAAGTACTCCGGCAAGCCAGAGCACGCTGTGAACTTCATGCGTTTCATCGCGATGGAAATGCGCGAGCTGATGGCGCAGCTCGGCTTCCGCACGATCGAGGAAATGATCGGCCGCGTCGACAAGCTCGAAGCACGCAAGGCCATCGCTCACTGGAAGGCGAAGGGTCTCGACTTCAGCAACCTGCTTTACCAGCCGGACGCAGGTAACGACATCGGCCGCTTCTGCCAGATCACGCAGGACCACGGTCTCGAGAAGTCGCTCGACATGACGCAGCTGCTCGATATCTGCAAGCCCGCGATCGAGCGCGGCGAAAAGGTCACGGCGAATCTCACGATCCGCAACATCAACCGCGTGTTCGGCACGATCACCGGCAGCGAAGTTACCCGCAAGTACGGCGCAGCCGGGCTGCCCGAAGACACGATCCAGATTGGCCTCACGGGTTCGGCGGGACAGAGCTTCGGTGCGTTCCTGCCACGCGGCATGAGCTTCCGTCTCGAAGGCGACGCCAACGACTACGTCGGCAAGGGCCTCTCGGGCGGCAAGCTGATCGTCTATCCGTCGAAGCAGGCCACGTTCAACACGTGGGAGAACATCATCGTCGGCAACGTTGCGCTCTACGGCGCCACGAGCGGCGAGGTGTACCTGGCAGGGATGGCAGGTGAACGCTTCTGCGTCCGCAACAGCGGCGTACACGCAGTCGTCGAAGCCGTGGGCGACCACGGTTGCGAATACATGACGGGCGGCCGCGTGATCGTCCTCGGGGGCGTCGGCCGCAACTTCGGCGCCGGCATGTCGGGCGGCGTCGCGTACATCTTCGATGAACGCGGCGATGCGCGCCTGAACATCAATGCCGACATGGTCGAGATCGGCGGACTCGATGAGCCCGAAGAGATCGCGGCCGTGAAGACCATGATCGAACGCCACCTGCACTACACAAACAGCGCCCGCGCGAAACAGGTGCTGGATTCGTGGGACAAGTCGGTGAAACAGTTCGTGCGCGTGATGCCCCGCGACTACAAGCGCATGCTCGCCTGTATCGCCCGCGCCCACGAGCAAGGCCTCACCGGCGACGACGCGATCATGGAGGCGTTCGAAGAGAACGCAAGGGACACAGCGCGCGTAGGAGGGAACTAGGATAGAAGCGGTTAGCGGTTGGCGGTTGGCGGTTAGTTCAGAACAAGAACCGCGCAACTCTGATCCCTGGCTGCTCCGTCTTGGTCCGAACCAACCGCCAACCGCTAACCGCTAACCGCTTCTAAGATTTCACCATGGGAAAGCCGACCGGATTCATCGAGTACCTGAGAGAACTGCCCGTCGATCGCGCGCCGCAGGAACGCGTCCGCGACTGGAAAGAATTCCATCACCACATGGAAGAGAAACGCCTGCGCAACCAGGCGGCGCGCTGCATGGATTGCGGCGTTCCTTTCTGTCACACGGGCAAACTGATCAGCGGCATGGCCTCGGGCTGCCCGGTCAACAACGTGATCCCGGAATGGAACGACCTGGTCTATCGCGGCCTGTGGCGCGAAGCGCTCGATCGCCTGCACATGACGAACAACTTCCCGGAGTTCACGGGCCGCGTCTGCCCGGCGCCGTGCGAAGGCTCGTGTGTGCTCGGCATCAACAATCCGCCGGTCACGATCAAGACGATCGAGAACGCGATCGTGGACAAGGGCTGGGAGGAAGGCTGGATTCTTCCGGAGCCACCCAAGAATCGCACGGGCAAGAAAGTTGCTGTGATCGGATCGGGACCCGCGGGTCTTGCCGCGGCCGCGCAGTTGAATCGCGCTGGCCACACCGTGACCGTGCTCGAACGAGCTGATCGTCCGGGCGGCCTGCTCATGTACGGCATTCCGAACATGAAGCTCGACAAGCGCGAAGTGGTCGAGCGCCGCATCAAGCTGCTGGAACAGGAAGGCGTGAAGTTCATCTGCAACGCGAACGTCGGCGACAACGTCGAAGCTCAGCTGCTGCGCAAGGATTTCGATGCCATCGTTCTCTGCACCGGTGCCACGCAGGCGCGCGATCTGCCGGTCGACGGCCGCTCGCTCAAAGGCATTCATTTCGCGATGGAGTATCTGACCGTGAGCACGCAGGCCGTTCTGAACGGCGGTGCGGATCACAGCCCGATCCATGCCAAGGGCAAGGACGTGATCGTGATCGGTGGTGGCGACACGGGCACCGACTGCGTGGGCACCTCGGTGCGCCACGGCTGCAAGAGCGTCACGCAGCTCGAAATCATGGCGAAGCCGCCGATGGATCGCGCCGCGGACAATCCGTGGCCGGAGTGGCCCAAGGTCTACAAGATGGACTACGGCCAGGAAGAAGCCGCCGCGAAATTCGGCGCCGATCCTCGCACGTATCTCACGACCGTGAAGCGCTTCGGCGCCGACGCTCAGGGCAACGTGAGCGAAGTCGTCACGGTGCAGATCACCTGGCAGAAGAACGACAAGGGCCAGTTCGTCCCTGTCGAAGTGCCGGGCTCGGAAAAGTCTTATCCCGCCCAACTCGTTCTGCTCGCCATGGGCTTCCTCGGCCCGGAGCAAATGCTGCTCAAGGACCTGGCGCTCGAAGCCGATCCCCGCAGCAACATCAAAGCCGACCACGGCAAGTTCACCACCAACATCAAAGGCGTCTTCGCCGCCGGCGATTGCCGTCGCGGCCAGAGCCTCGTTGTGTGGGCGATCAATGAAGGGCGCGGAGCGGCGAGAGAGTGCGATCGGTACTTGATGGGGACGACGGAGTTGCCGTGAAGAAGCAGGCTAGCCGGCCAGCTAACGGTGGCTAGCCGGGGGATTCGTCCTCTGCCTGTGGGTCCGGCTTTGGCCGGACGTGATGCCGAAGGCATGCTTCGCATGACGTCCGGCTAAAGCCGGACCCACAGCAAGACGCCGGCCCGCTCGCTTACAAGTACCGCGTCACCCAATTAGGCCTCTCCCGCTTCTTGCGGTAGTACCACGCGCACGGCCACATCATTACGCCGAGCAGCAGCAGCCAGATCAGGTACGTTTCGGCCAGACCGAATCGCGCTCGCAGGATCGCTGCGGCGATTCCCAGCACGTAGAAGTGCACGATGTAGAAGAAGAACGGCACTCGCCCGAATGCTTCGAAGGGTTTGAGAATCGCCGGCGTCGTATCCTTCACGACTCGCGACAGGATCGCGAGCGACGCAAACACGCACGCGAATGACCACGTTAGGAACGACAGGTCGGGCGGATACTTCGCGAAGTGCCAGAACTCCAGACTGGCGATGCTGCTGTATGAATACGCGTTGCCGTAGCCGCCCGACAAGCGGATCGCAAAGAACAGCAGCAGGCTGGCCGCAGACAGCAGCCACCAGAGTTTCTGTGGATTGCTGCGCGACAGCGCATCGCGACCGGCAACGAAGCCAAGCATCACGATCGCGATCCAGGGGATCACCGGATACAACGAACGGATGGCGCCATCGCGGACCGGCTCATGGAGAATCGCTTGCAGCGCAACGGGCAGGCCCGATACGTCGATCAATGGATGCAGTGCCAGCACCGCGAGTGCCGTCGCGAGCAACCCCTTCGTCGACAAGTGCCTGAGCAGCGCGACTGCGATGATGCCGACGCCTATACAACTCAGCACCACGAACGAGTAGAAGCCCATCAAGGCCCGCGGCAATCCCATGATCACGGCATCGGCCGCGATCAGCACAAGCCCGCGAATGAGCAGTCGCTTCGTGATCTCCGCATCCGGTACGCCGCGCTCGCCTCGTCGCGCGCTCGTGAGCGCCACCATGAAGCCGGCCATGAAGAAGAAACCTGGCGCGACCGGAACGCCGGTGAATCGCGTCAGGAACTGCCAGATGTCGCCAGTCGCTGGGGCTGCTTTCGCAAGTTCCTCCGCGCCTCGCCCGGCGTTGAACATGAGTGACGCGTGATCGAGCGCCATGTGGGCGATGAGAAGCCCACGGAACACATCGACGAATTTCTGTCGCGACGAGCCCGGACTTGCGAGCGCGGAGGGATCGGCCAGAGCCTCGCTGCTGGGATTGCGGGTCATGAGGGCAGGATGCGCCGGCCCGGGGCCGCAAGCCAATTGACTAAAGGGCGGGAGAGGAACTGACGAAAGGGGGCGGCGGGCCGCTGGCTACTGGCCAGAACGAGACTTGGCCAAGACTGATTCGTCATCCCCGCGAAAGCGGGGATCCATCTTCGCGGCAGGAAAAGCATGGATTCCCGCTTTCGCGGGAATGACGGAGGAGGCAGTGGTTACTTCTCGACGGATTCCCCGACGGGCTCGTCGTACTTATCGAACCGGTAGCGCCGTTCCACGTGCCCGTCTGCATCGAGATCCAGCTCGGCGCGATCGGCCTTCGAGCCGTTGTAGGTGATTCTTCTGACACGCGACCCATCCGCGTTCATGTAGTCGTACGTCTGGAGCGCACCGAACACGTACGTGGCGACAACATCGGCGCTTCCATCTCCGTCGTAGTCCGTTCGCTGCTCCAATGGCTGCTCGTTGCCGTACGCGATGGTCGTTTCCATGCGCCCGTCGAAGTCGTCGTCGAGCGATGCGCTTTTCAGCAGACCGTCGGTCCCGTACTCGTAGAGGCAGTCCACGTCGCCATCGAAATTCCGGTCTGTCTCGATGCGCACGAGCCGGCTGCCGCTGTAGATGTACTGCTCGTCTGTCTTGCCATCGCCGTTGTAGTCACCTTTTTCCGCCATCGCCGGCCCGTTGTAACGCGACCAGACAAATCCCCCACTCAGCGCGGCGCCAACAATGAACGCCACAATCGGCGCAGCAATGGATCTGTTCGCCCTCGCCGTCTCCGCCTTCTCAGGCTTCTCCGCCGTCCGCGCTTCCCAGTCGCGAATGATGGCCCGCGCTGCGTCGACATCCTCATCGGCCACAGCAACCGCAGCCAACCCACCGAGCGGCAACTCCCCCGCCCCACTCTGCAGATGCTCGCCTTCCACATGCGCCTGAATCCCTTCCTGCTCGAGCAAGTGCACGAGCATGTGCGCTTCAATATTGTTGGCCGCCTGATAGATCCGCTTCATGCTCTTCTCTGGCTACCCGCTCACAGCTCGCCGCTCGCCGCCTCCTACTCCCTCGTCCCCACTCCCTTCTGCAGCAACCACACACATGCGACGTAGAGAACAACCGCCGCCCCAATCATGATGCTGTAGGCAAATCCCACGTTCACGTCGGAAACGCCCAGGAATCCGAAGCGGAACGCATTGACCATGTACAGGATCGGATTCGCGTGCGAGATGGTCTGCGCCCAGTGCGGCAGCAGCGAAATTGTATAGAACACGCCGCCAAGATAAGTGAGCGGCGTCAGCACGAACGTCGGGATGAAGGAAATCTGGTCGAAGTTCTTGGCGAAGATGGCGTTGATCATGCCCATCAGCGAAAACACGATCGAGCTCAGGAGCACCGCCGAGATCACGACGCCCACGTTGTACACGTGCAGGTGCGTGAAGATCAGCGTGATGATCGTCACGACGCCGCCGACAACCAGTCCGCGAAGGATGCCGCCGCACACATACCCGGCGACGATCAGCCAGTTCGGCAGCGGCGAGACCAGCAGCTCTTCGATGTGCTTGCCGAACTTCGCGCCGAAAAACGATGACACCACGTTGCCGTAGGAATTCGTGATCACCGACATCATGATGAGACCGGGCGCGATGTACTGGATGTACGTGTAGCCGCCCATGTCTCCGATCCGGCTGCCGATCAGGCTGCCGAAGATGACGAAGTACAGCGTCGCCGTGATTGCCGGAGGAACGATCGTCTGGCCCCAGATCCGGATGATGCGGCTGAACTCGCGGATGATGATGGTCCGGAAACCGACCATGTTGGTATGCGCGAGATTCGGCGTGACCGGATCGGCCGCAACCGGAGTGTCTTGAGTGCTTGTCTGTGTCATGGATGCGTGCTCAGGCGGTCGCGGCGGGCTTCTGTTCGACGAGGCGCATGAAGAGCTCCTCGAGGCGGTTCGATTTATTGCGCATCGACAGCACCTCGATCCCTGCCGCGCTCAGGCGCGAGAAGATGTCGTTGAGGTTCTGGTCCTTCGACACCTCGATCTCGAGCGTGTGATCGTCCGGCATGACGACCTGGTAGTCCGGCAGCGCCGGCGCCGCTGCGATCGGGTTGCGCAGGTTGAATACGAACACTTCGGTCTGCAGCTTGCGCAGCACGCGGCTCATGCGGTCGTTCTCGATGATGCGGCCCTTGTCGATGATCGCGACGTGCCGGCACAGGTTCTCCGCTTCTTCCAGATAGTGGGTCGTGAGAATGATCGTGGTGCCTGCCGCGTTGATGTCGCGCATGAACGTCCACATCGTCCGGCGCACTTCGATGTCCACGCCCGCCGTGGGCTCGTCGAGAATGAGCAGCCGCGGCTCGTGCATCAGGGCTCGCGCGATCATGAGCCGGCGCTTCATGCCACCCGACAGGCTGCGCGACACCGCATTGCGCTTCTCCCAGAGCTGCAGCGCATTCAGATACTTTTCGAGGCGCTCATGCGCGACCTTGCGCGGAATGCCATAGAACCCCGCCTGGTTGATCAGGATGGTCGTGACGGTCTCGAACTGGTTGAAGTTGATTTCCTGCGGCACGAGGCCGATGCAGGACTTCGCCACCGCCAGCTGCGTATCGATGTCGTGTCCGAAAACCTCGACCTTGCCGCCGGTCTTGTTCACCAGCGACGTCACGATCCCGATGGCCGTCGTCTTGCCCGCCCCATTGGGTCCCAGCAGCGCGAAAAAGTCGCCCTCCTCCACGTCGAGGTCGATGCCCTTGAGCGCCTGGACGCCGTTCTTGTAGGTCTTCGTCAGCCCGCGGAATGAAAGTGCCTTCATGAGGTGGGATCGTCTACTGCCTTGAGTTGCGACGGAAAAAACGCCTGATCAGCAGCGAAAAAATCGGCGGGAAGGGTATCGGTCGGCCGGTACCGGAGCAAGGCGCTCCCGGTCACGAATGACGTGATCGCGCGACAGCATCGGCCGCCACGCGGGCGGCACTCCCGGTGGTCGCCGCCATCAAAGCTTTTACCGCTTCTTCGGGCAGTGGCATTATGCGTCCCCCGGCTCGTCCGAACCCGCTTAAGTCTTTATGTACACGAGCTTTTTTGGCCTGAGCGAAAAGCCGTTCGCCATCACCCCCGACCCGCGTTACCTCTTTATGAGCGCGCGGCACGCGGAGGCGTTGGCGCATCTGCTGTACGGCATCACCGAGGCCGGCGGCTTCATCCAGCTCACTGGCGAGGTCGGTACCGGCAAGACGACGGTCGTTCGCTCATTGCTCGAGCGCATGCCGGGCCACGCCGATGTCGCCGTCATCCTCAACCCGCAGTTATCGCCGCTGCAGTTTGTGCTGACGATCTGCGAGGAGCTCGGGATCTTCCTGCGCGAAGACGACACGACCAGCCTCAAGGACCTCATCGACGTCCTGAACCGCCGGTTGCTGGACGCGCACGCGAAGGGACGACGAGTCGTCGTCATCGTCGATGAGGCGCAGAACCTGACGACGGAAACACTCGAGCAGGTGCGCCTGCTCACGAATCTCGAGACCGCTTCCCAGAAGCTCCTGCAGATCATCCTGATCGGGCAGCCCGAACTGCGCGTCGTGCTGGATCGCATGGAACTGCGCCAGCTCGCCCAGCGCATCACCGGCCGGTATCACCTCGCTCCGCTTTCGAAGTCGGAGACCGCGTCGTATGTGAACCATCGACTGAAAGTTGCTGGCGCGAACGGCGAAATTTTCACGGATGCGGCGCTGCGCGAAGTGCATCGGTTGAGCAGCGGCATCCCGCGCATCATCAACGTGATCTGCGATCGCGCACTACTCGGCGCATTCACCCAGGAATCGCATCGGGTCGGCCCGGCGATGGTTCGTGCCGCCGCCGGGGAAGTTTACGGGCGGACCTTCAGCCCACCGTGGATGAAACCGCTCGCGATCGGTTCTGGCATCGCAGCCGTCGCCGTGATGGCCTTCGGCATCGGCCTGCTGATGAATCGTCAGAAGCCGCCGCCGCTCGCAGCAGCGGTTGCGCAGCCTGCGCCCGTCGTCGTCCCCGAGCAGGTCGCGCCCGCGTCTGTACAGCCGCCACCGGAGCCCTCAGCGCAGGACGTCGCCGGAGTGTTGCGGGACCACGCGAATGAAACGAACACGGAAGGCGCCTTCGCCCAGGTGTTCGCTGCTTGGGGCGGGAAGTTCGATCCTGCTGCCGGACGGCCGTGCGACCAGGCGCTGCGCCAGGGCCTCGAGTGCGTCTATCAGCAAGGTTCGTGGGGTCAGCTGCGAACACTGAATCGCCCGGCGATCCTCACGCTCATCGACGACGTCGGCAACGCCCACCAGGTCACGGTGGTCGGTCTGAACGACGGCAACGCGCGGATCAGCCTCGGCTCGGAACAGATCGAAGTGTCGATCGCCTCCATCTCGCGCTTCTGGTACGGCGACTATCTCGTCCTGTGGCGGCCGCAAGTCGCGTCGCCGCGAGCGTTGTCGGCCGGCATGCAGGGCGATGGAGTACGCTGGCTGCGCCGCAGCCTCAATACGCTGCAGGGCCGCAACGAAGCGCCTGCGAACGATTTCTACGACGAAGAACTCGTGAAGATGGTCGAGGACTTTCAGCGCCAGCATCGCCTCAATGTCGACGGCATCGCGGGCGTGCAAACGCAGATCGTGCTCGATACCCTGAACAACACTGCAGGCAGTCCGCTGCTGCTGGCCCAGGCTTCGGGCGGCTAGCGACTGACCTGCCACGGATCATCGCACTCTCATGAGCTTCATTCTCGACGCCCTGAAGAAATCCGAGAACGAGCGCCAGCGAACGATCGGCCCCTCGCTCGCTGATGCACCCGTACGGAACGCACCGGCGGAACGACCTTGGTGGGCCGTCGCCGTTGCGGCTTTGCTGGTCGTGAATCTCGCAGTGCTCGCGATCGTGCTGATGGATGACGACGATGCGCCACCCGCGGCGGTGCCGGCTGCAACTGTGCCTGCCTCGGTGGCACCGCCCGCCCCCACCAACAGCACACCCGCGACGGCGCCGACTGCCGCTGCACCCCCTGTTTCGCGGCCATTGGTGACGACGAGTCCTGCGGTGCGTTCCCTGGCGGAAGAAGCAGGTGTGGAAGGCGATCCGTATTACGACAATGCCCCGGCCGGCAGCGAGTACATCGATCCTTCTCATCCCGATCTCGCGACGGCTGCCAACGTACCCGCAGGCCCACCTGCCGTGCGCCAGATAGCACCGCCTGCAGTTGCGCCGCTGTCTTCCCGCCCTGCCTACGACACTCGTGGCGGCGCGAACGAAGTCCTGCCGACAGCATCCTCTCTGGTTGCCACCGGTACGTCGCTGCCCGACATGCGTCTCGACATTCACGTTTATTCGAACACGCCCACCGAGCGCTTCGTGTTCATCAACATGCGCAAGTACCTCGAGGGCCAGGTGATCACCGAGGGACCGACGGTGGAGCGGATTACGCCGGAGGGGGCGGTGCTGAATAGTCAGGGGTTGAGGTTTCTGCTGCCGAGGCAGTAGAACATCGAGCAGCGTGGATCCAGCTGAGGAGACGTAAAGAAGCGTGTCCGGCGAGCACCAAGAACAACAAATGCCCACTCCCATCCTCGAACTCGACGGCCTCCGCGTTTCGCGCCTGCTGCGCGCCGGCATCCATCGATTGATGGCGGATCAGGAGCATCTCAACAAGATCAACGTTTTTCCGGTGCCGGATGGCGATACCGGAACGAACATGGCGCTGACGATGCGGTGCGTGCTCAGCCACCTGACGCAGAAGCGCGATGCTCATGCAGGCAACACGCTCACTCGCGCAGCCGATGCGGCACTCGATGGTGCGCGGGGAAATTCCGGCGCCATTCTCGCGCAGTTCTTCCTGGGGGTTGGTGACAGCGCAGCGCCGCTGCCCACGTTGTCCGCCGCACAGTTCGCTTCGGCAATCACCGCAGGTGCGAGTTACGCCCGCGATAGCCTGACCGAGCCGCGCGAAGGCACAGTGCTCACCGTCATCTCCGCATTCGCGCGCGAGACCAGCCGGCTCGCGAGCACCGGTATGCGTGACTTCCTTTCGTTGTTCACGCAAGCGCTTACTTCAGTCCGGCAATCACTGCAGAACACCTCCGATCAGCTCGAAGAGCTGCGCAAGGCCGGCGTGGTCGATGCTGGAGCGCAAGGCTTCGTCGATCTGCTCGAAGGCATGACGGACCATCTGGAACGCGGCGTCGACATGGAACCGCCGGAGCCCGCGACACCCAGCGTCGACGTTCACGAATCCGCGGCCGGCGAGATTCACGATCTCACTCACCGCTTCTGCACCGAGTGCACGATCGTCGGCACGGACATCGATCGTCGCAAGCTGCGCGAAGAGCTCTCAGCGCTCGGCTCCTCGCTGGTACTCGCAGGCACGCCGCACAAGGCAAAGATCCACATTCACGTGAACGAGCCGTCCGATGTGTTCCGCATCGCGCGGGAGTACGGCGAGATATCAGGCGAGAAAGCGGATGACATGCAGCGGCAGCAGCATGCGACTCATCAGACCAATCGCCGCGTCGCCGTCGTTACGGATTCGGTTGCCGACATTCCGGAGGACATGCTCGAGCGACACGACATTCACGTCGTTCCGCTGCGCGTGCATTTCGGCGATCACAGCTACCTCGACAAGGTCGGCATGACGCCCGAGGCCTTTCTCGACGAGCTCGTCCGCAATCCGCTGCACCCGAAGACGTCGCAACCGCCCGCGGGAGATTTTCGCCGTCAGTTCGAATTCCTCGCCTCGCACTTCGACGGCGTCGTGTCGGTCAACGTGACGTCGAAAGTCAGCGGCACATGCAATGCGGCCGCAACCGCGGCATCGCGCGTACAGACGCATGGCAAGGTTGCGATCGTCGACTCATTGAACGCATCGATCGGCCAGGGGCTGCTGACGATCTATGCCGCTGAGTGCGCCGCCCGCGGCCTGGGCGTCGAGGAAATCGTGAGACTCACGAACGCCATGATTCCGAAGACTCTCACATTCGCACTCGTAGGATCGCTCACGTATGCGGTGCGAGGCGGTCGGGTGAAACCCGCGGTGAAGTCGCTCGCCGACCTCCTGCGTCTCTCGCCGATCCTGGGCAACGATCCCCAGGGTCACGTAAAGCCGCGCGGAGTCTTGTTCGGCCGAAGCGATCTGCACGACAAGTTCATTCGCTTCGTCCTGCGTCGCATGTCCACGGGCCAGCGTTATCGCATCGGTGTCGGCCATGCGAATGCGGAAGGAGCAGGTCGCGATCTGCTGGAGCGCATGCGGCGCGCGCACCCGCACATCGAATCCGCTTTTCTGATGCCTGTCGGCAGTGCCCTGAGCGTTCACGGTGGACCCGGGACCCTGCTGATCGGCATCCAGGAACTCGCCTGATCAGCGCTCCCGAATGAACTCGTAGCTGATGACGGTAAACGCGCGGACATCGTTCAGGTCCGGCTGATCGTCGCCGATCCGCAAGGGGAGCATCGCAGTCGCACCGTCGTCGAACGTCAGCAGCAACGTCCACTTGCTCACCTCATAACGACCCGTGGCCTTGGGAATGGCTTTGCCCGACGAGCAGGTCATCATGTTCTCGCTGAGATTGACCGCTTCGAAACGCCCGTCGGCCATGAATGCGAAGGCCGACGGCTGATCACCGACGGGGCGATACACGTAGACTCCGTTCAACTTCACTGCGTCGATGGGTCGATACGACACCAGCTTGCGACCGTCGAGACTCAGCAGGCGGCCTTCGCGCTTCAGGCGCCAGGGTCCACCCTCCTGCCACACGACATCGATTCCACCCGTCGCTTTGTTCTCCTGCCAGCGACCGTAGTTGCTCGGCAGCGTCGACAGATTCGAGACCGGCAGGCGCGCATAGCACTCCCGCGGTCCGTTGATGAACCCATGTCGAACGACGATGCCGTTGCCGAAGAACAGGATGTGATCCGTCAGCACGTTCGATGTGAAACCGCCGGAGGTTCGATGTGAAACCGCCGGAGCTGATCTGCATGTGAATCGCCGATTCGACGACCGGCACCGGTTCGAGGCCGGGCGACTTTCTCTGGCTGCCCGCGAACTCGGCGTGACCGAGCATCGTATCGATCGCCGTGACCTGCTCACGGAACGTGGCTGCATCGTTCGTGGTCAGCAGGACCACGATGAAAGAACCACTTTCCATGGTCGTGTAGAGCCGGAACCACGAGCGCCGGTTCTCCGTTGGATCGAAGGCTTCCACCTGTGACCACTGAAACCGCCCCAGCCGGCCCGACTCCTGGCCTGACGGCGACTGCAACTGGGTAAGCGCCCCGTCCCACAGTCTGCGATGCATCGCCGCCTCGTCGGTTACGGCTGATGGCTGCGCAGCGAACTGCACTTCACCTCGCTGCGCACCGCCTGTGCCCGGTATCGAGTAAGCAGTCATCCCATCCGGCCGAACGGAACGCGGCCATGCGCCGGGCAGCGTGACCGTCATGGGGCCGAAGGATTCGCGGACGCTGGAGCCGGAAGGCGCTGCGGCGTCGACGGCGAACGCGCATGCCAGCAACAGCACGAGCGACAATGCCAGAAGGAAAACGAGAAGCGGAACTGTCGATCTGTCGTCTTCTCGTTCGTATAGAAGAGCCACGTGACGATGCGGCGTCGCCGCATTGCTGTGCCTGGACTCAATCGGAGGACTCATGAAGACATTCCTGGCGATCTATATCGGTACCGCGGAAACCATGGCGAAGTCGGGCTGGAACGAGCTGGACGACGCGGCCCGCAAAGCGAGGGAGCAGAAAGGCATGCAGGCCTGGGGAGACTGGGGGACTCGCCACAAATCGGCGATCGTCCAAATGGGCGGTCCGCTCGGAAAGACGAAGCGAGCCGCCGCCTCAGGGATCTCCGACATCCGCAACAGCATGACGGGCTATACCGTCGTTCAGGCGGAATCGCACGAGGCAGCCGCGAGGATGTTCGAGAAGCATCCGCACTTTGCGGTGTTCCCCGGTGATTCGGTGGAGATCATGGAGGTGCTGGAGATTCCGGGGATGTGAGGCAGTCAGAGGGCTGCTGGCCACTGGCCGGACAAAGAGCAAGGCTGAGGGTGGCGCGACGCTGGTCCGGATTCTGGCCAGCCGCCAGTCGCCAGCAGCCTCTCTCTCAGAGCTGCGCATCCAGATGCAGCACCTTCGTCATCCACGCCTGGAAGCGCCGGCCCCAGCCCGCTTTCGGATCGGAGTCGAAGGCTTCCTTGCCGTCGCTCCAGTGCAGCTTCTTGTCGTTGAGCGTCACGCGCCACGCGTGATCGCCCGCAGTCTGCTGCGCGAAGATCTGTTCGAGCTCCGCGGCGAGAATCGGATTCTCGACGAGCACGCCCTGCTCGCAGTTGAGCCACGTCGATCGCGGATCGAGGTTATAGCTGCCGACGAAGAGCGTCTTGGTGTCGACGGCGAACGCCTTCGTATGCAGGCTGGCACCCGATGAGCCGAACAGGCTCGATTCGGCCTTCTGGCCGGCGAGCGGCTTCAGTTCCCAGAGCTGCACACCGCCTTCGACCAGGTCCTTGCGATATCTCGAGTAGCCGCCGTGAACCGCGGCGACGTCGTTCGCAATCAGTGAATTGGTGAGGATGCGGACTTCACGCCCGGATTTCGCCATGCCCGTGAACGCGGTGGTCACTTCCTCGCCCGGCACGAAATAGGGCGAAATGATGCTGGCCTGCTTCTGCGTCGCCTGGATCATCGGGACCAGCACCGAACCCACGTACGTCCGCTTCGCATCTTTCTTTTCCATCGTGACTTTGAGCGGGTCGTCGGAGACGAACTGGTACGTCGTCGCCCATTGCAGCGGCCAGTCGCCCTTCAGCATGCGCTGGATCGCGTCGTTGCTGCGCAACGCAACGGCGTAGCGGCTGTCGGCCGCGCCTTTCATATGCTCGACGAGCGCCGTGCGCAGTTTCTCGAGTCCTTCCTTTGTCACGCTGGCAGCGTCGAGAGCCTCCATCGGATACGCCGATGGTGAATTCCAGTACTTGTCGAACGATGCGGAGGCGTCACGCACGACCGGTCCGATCATCGCGAAATCGAGATCGACAAAGTTGACCTCGTCGCTCGCGCCGAAGTATTCATCGCCGATGTTGCGCCCGCCTGCGATCGCGATCCGGTTGTCGGCGATCCAGGTCTTGTTGTGCATGCGTCGATTGATGCGACCGAAACTCGACGCGCCTTCGCTGATGAATCCCATCTTGCCGCGGCGCGATGCGAACGGATTGAACATGCGCACGTCGATGTTCGGATGGAAGGACAGCGCTGCAAGACCGTCGTTCTTTGCACGCGCATCCATGTCGTCGAGCAACAGCCGGACCTTCACGCCGCGATCGGCAGCCTCGAGCAGCGCATGCGCGAAGGACAGGCCCGTGAGATCGGAGTGCCAGATATAGGTCTGCACATCGAGGCTGCGCATGGCGAGACGCGCCGCCTGCATCCGGGTGACATACGCTTCCGTGCCCTCGACCACCAGCCGGAAGGCCGACTGCCCGGGCCGTTGCCCTTCGACGTCATGCGTCGCCTTGTCGAGTGGAGTCTCCTGACCCGGCGCGACGGCGAACTCGTCCGGCAACGTGGGTCGCGGCTGCAATTGCGTACATGCGCTCAGGGCAGCCAGCACGAGCAGGCAGGGGAGAAACTTCACTGGTGAACGCACGCGACAATCACCCGCTTTTTAAAGTTATCGAGGCAGCGGACTCGCTGAACCACACGGCGCCGGATCATTTTCGGGGGCAGTTGGCGCAGGATTCAATACGTGAACTGGGCAATGCCGGAGTAGACTCGATCCATCCCTTGCCGCCCCGGAGTCCGTCATGCCCGTCACTGGTATCGGTGGATTGTTCTTTCGCGCGCGTGACCCCGGCGCGCTGACGAAGTGGTACTTCGACCATCTCGGGGTCGGCGCCACGATGACCGGCACCGACTGGATCTGGCAACAGTCCGCGGGCCCGACGGTATTCGCGCCGTTCAAGGCGGACACGGACTATTTCGCCAGTGACAAGCAATGGATGCTGAACCTTCGGGTACAGGGACTCGATGCGCTGCTCGCGAAACTGCGCAGCGCTGGAATCGAGATCATTACGAAGGCCGAGTGGGACACGCCGGAAACAGGGCGGTTTGCGCGCATCCACGATCCCGAGGGGAATGCGATCGAGCTTTGGGAGCCGCCATCTTAAGAAGTTGGATAGCGGATAGCGGATAGCGGATAGCGGATGGCGGATAGGCAGAGAAGGTCGAATGCGCGTCGCCGGTTCGACTTCCTGTCCCTATCCGCCCCTATCCGCCCCTATCCGCCCCTATCCGCCATCCGCTATCCGCTATCCGCTATCCGCTATCCGCTATCCGCTATCCGCTATCCGCTATCCGCTATCCGCTATCCGCTATCCGCTATCTACTTCTTCTCGTCCAGGCGAGGCTCGGAAGGTACGGGGCGGCGGAAGAGCTTTGAGGGTGTCAGCAGGCCGGTCGACATCTGGCGGTGCAGTTTCCACTGGCCCTGCACGCGCTTCCAGACTTCCATCGACTGATCGTGGGTGGTCGCGCCGGTCGGTTGCTTGTGCTCGATCGCCGCGATTCGCCATGCCACCTCTCCGGCGAGCTCGATTTCCTTCGTCGTCGACAGCGCGCGGTCCTGCGGTGCCAGCCGCAGGTTCTGCAGGACCGCCTTCGGCCCGCTCAGCGGTGCGACGTTCGGATCGAGACACACGACGTCCGCCGTCATCAGTGCGGTCAATCTGCTGGTATCGCGGGCGTTGAAGGCTTTCATCCAGTCCTGCGCGGCAGCTTCGATTGCGGCGCGATCCCCCGCTTCGTCCGCGCGCGACCAGGAGGCTACGGCGAACAGGAGGACGGCAGATACGACCGAACGGGTCCAGAGCGACATGGTCGATTCCTCGGCAAGCCCAGACGGAGTGCTCGATACAGTAAACGCTCTGCCGGCCGCAACGGGCTCGCCCGCCTCAAAAAAAGGACAAGAAAAAAGCCCGCACCGGCATGCGGTGCGGGCCTTCTCTCGAAGCATCCCTTACTTCTTCTTCGAAACCGCCTTCACCGCCGCTTCCGCATTGATGAAGCCGTGCCCGTCGAGGCGGCTGTAGCCCTTGCCGATCAGGTTGAAGAACTCACCCCTGAACGCCCTGCCGTTCTCGTAGGTGCCGAAGAAGCTCGCGCCGCCCGGCACGAGCTGGCCTGACGGAATCAGCACGCCGCCGCCGAGCAGGTCCGCGGAATTGCCGTTACCGGCACCGGCCACGGGACCCGCTTGATCGGCCTCGTCGCGATCGACACCGAACGACAACAGGTCGCCGCTGCCGAAGCTGCCTGCCGCGAAGCTCAGATCGAGCTGCTTCCACTGACCCGCCACGCCAGGAGGATCCGCGGGCAACGAGAACGTTCCGGTCACATCGAGCGGCGACAGTCCATGCGTGCGACCGACCACGAACGGCTGCCCAACCGTTGGCCGTTCATCGAACACGATACCCTTCGGTGTCTGCGTAGGATCCGCGCCCGATCCGTTGATCGAAATGTTCTTCAGCCGGTTGAACCCGAGCTGGGTCAGCGTGAAGACATTCGGATCGAACTGCGCGATCGGATTGAGATCCGCCTGCGCATTGATGGCCAGCAGATTGCCCGGTGACAACGCGAATCCCGACGCGAAGAACGGATCGAGATCGTGACGGAACGCGCTGTCCTGCAGGACCTGCCGCATCTTCTTCGGCTTGAGCTTGCCCGGGCCGCCTGCCGCATCCAGCACCAACGCTGCCACTGCGGCAGCATGGGGCGCGGCCGCACTCGTCCCGAAGAAATTCGGGAACGTGTCCGCGTCCGCCGAAGAGTCATCGCCGAAGAACGTGTTGTTCGCGCCGTCCATCGCCGCGAGATCCGGCTTCTGGCGAATCTGCGGATGGCGATAGCGCCGGTTGTTGGTATCGAAGTAGATCGTCGACGGTCCCGGCGACGTGAAGTACTCGGGGATGTACGGCGCATAGAACGCATACGCGGCGACACTCATCGCACCCTCGGCGGAATTGTGACCGTAGGTCACGGGTCCGAGATAGCTGAAGTATTCCTGCGGATTCACGCCGCCAAAGCCCACGTAGCGAATGCGATCCGCCGCGTTGCGGTTGCGTTCATCCGGAACGTTGGCGCGCGAGATGACAACTTGCAGCGTCGTGCCCGGGATGCCCGAGATCTCCATCGGCCGATTCGTGAAAAGGTTCTGCTCGGCCAGCGCGCCGATGAACGTGCCATCGGGCAGGAAGAACAGGACGTTGTAGTCCGACAGCACTTGCTCGACGACTTCGACCGGCTGCACGCGATACTGGAAATCACCTGATTGCGTCGGCAGGAAGCTGTCGACGACCACGGTGTACGTTCCCGCGAGCGGCAACTCGAGGATCAGCGACTCCGGATTCGTGCCGGTGTCGACGAACTGCACGAGATCGCCGTTCGGATCGAGGAGCGCGAGCGTCAGATCGGGATTCGGCGTGCCGGTCGTCGTGTCGTCGGCATCGACGAAGATCTCGACGAGCTGTCCTGCCGTCCCCGTGAACGTGAATGTTGCTTCACCGTTCTCCGGAACAGTCCCTGCTCCAGCCGCGAGCGGCGGACCGACGGGCGTCGGCGGCTGCGGATCGAAAGGCTCGTTCCACTGGAACACGAACGTGTTGCCCGCAACGAACTGCACGGTCTGCGCGATGTCCGTGTTGCTGCTCGGATCGAAGTCATGGAAGCCGCCGGCATACAACGCCGGATCGACATCCGTGAAATCGAGGTTGGTACCGGTCCACGACGCCGCTGCGCCCGGAACGATTCTCGGCTTCGAATCGTACGACTGCGTCGCTGGACGATTGCCGGCTGACGAGAAGTACGAAACACCCGCAGCCGCGACCTGGTCGACGGCCTGGGCCACGATGCCGTCCTGGAAGAACGGCTCGCCGGGATAGATGATGTCGTCGACGATGATGTCGGCCTTGAAGCCCGTTACTGCGTTCGGCGCATCCGGGAACCCGGCGAGCGCGCGGATGTTGTTCGCGAAGTTCACTTCGCCCCCGTCCGCGGTCGCGAAACCGAGGCGTGCTTTCGGCGCCATGTCATGCACGATCTGCAGCATCGCGCGACCTTCGTCGGTCTCTTCCGGCGAATCCTCGAGCACGACGACCGGCTGCGTGTTGCCGAACGGATTGCCGGCACCAGGCAGATCGCCGCTGGCCACGTCGGACGCTGCGTCGATCGGATCGCCGCTAGTGTCGTAGCTGTCGG
Organism: Povalibacter uvarum; assembly: GCF_014202975.1. Classification (GTDB taxonomy): domain Bacteria; phylum Pseudomonadota; class Gammaproteobacteria; order Steroidobacterales; family Steroidobacteraceae; genus Steroidobacter; species Steroidobacter uvarum. The sequence goes on along the minus strand of NZ_JACHHZ010000002.1, from coordinate 1,087,603 downwards.
ACATCACGCCCACGGTGATTCCCGAGCCATCAGCACCGGTGATCTTGTCGACCCGATGCTGAACGATGCCCTGGCTGTCGGTCGCTCCGACGTTCGTGATCATCGGGCTCGTCGGCACGACGGCGAGCACACCCTTGCGGCGTGCGACATTCGTCAGGAACGCTGGCGGTACATAGGCCTCGATCACACCAGCTCGGTATTTGAGATCCGAAGCAACCACCTCGATTCCCGGGGTGGCACGCAGCTCACGCAGCACGGCTTCGCCGGCGACTCTGCCGTCGAGCGAGATACGGACCAGCGCGCGCCCCGAGCGATCGAATCTCACCGAGTCGATCAGATTGAGCTCGCTCCGCGCACCCGATGCCACTGCCTGGCTTCGCGCTGTCGTGCTTCCGCCACTCGCGGCCGCGACTTCATTCAGACCGCCTCCCAGATTTCTCACTGCGTCTTTTGCGACGACCGGCGCCGACACGCTCAGCAGCGCTGCCAGCGCGCACGTCATCAATGGCGTACTCGTGCCGGCGGCACGAATTCGCGGCAAAGCCAATCCCTCATGACGTTTCATGAAACTGCACTCCTTGATGAATCCCCAGATGGTGAGATCGTTCTTGCGCGTCATGCGAGCGCGAGCGCGCTGTTGCTTTCGCGACGCTCACTCGATCCGACGCAAAACTGAACCGCCCTGCACGTGAATGTTCACGTTGCAATCGACGCTACGATGGCAACTGCAGCGATTCAATACGTGCCACTGGCGAAACACGGAGCATTAATTGATTGGAATTTCGCCGTGTCGGGAAAGTCAGTCGCAGCTCACGACCCGGATGCGGAGAAGGAGTCGGAATTTCCACGGGGAGCACGGGGTTTCACTGGGTAGAAGCGTTTTTTTCTTCTCCTTACCTGTGGGTCCCCGTGCTCCCCGCGGAAATTCTCCTCTGTCTGCGGAGTCCATCCATCACGACTGCAACCACGCCCTGAACTCTTCGAAGCTGATCACCCCATCGTGATCGGTATCGATCTCGTCGAAGCCGATCCGGTGTTCATCAGCCGTCATCTCGGGATCGAGATCCGTCATGAAGGCCGCGAACTCCACGAACGTGATCTGCTGGTTGCCGTCCGCATCGGTCAACCGGAAATTTTCCCTCGCCCGTACGCGGTCCTCGGTGCCGGGGTGAAGGTAGTCGAGGGTGGTGCGGTCTTTGTGGGGCATGGGAAGCTCATTGATGAAAACCAGCTGGCCGGCTAGCCAATAGCGGCTAGCCAGAGGGTGCAAGAGTGCGTTCCGAACACGCGAACGGCAAGTTCCGGCCCTCTTGATTCTCTGGCTGGTGGCTAGCTGGCTAGTAGCTGGCTGGCTAACATGCTCGCGATCCGGGCCAAGATGCCCGGAATTCAACCGGATTCGCCCTCATGCCCCGTCGTTCTCTCCCCGCCCAGCTCCCCGATGTCCGTGATGGCCTTACTCGCGTCGAGCGCATCGTTCTGCATGTGCTGCACGAGACGCAGAAGGAGCGTGACGGGCGGAACGTGCCGACAGCCATGCTGTATGGGCGAGTCGTCGAGCACATCGACATGAGTCCGGAAGAGCTCACCGAGATACTCGCGCGGCTCGGCGCACGAAAGTGACTGACGATCGTCCGACGTCAGCCTTCGCACGGCTGCTGCGGTTCCTGGATCGCGTTCCGTGGCTCGTACCGCTCGTCAGCTTCGTATCGGGTGTCATCGGCTTCGTGATGGTGAAGCGGGGCGCCGATCTGGCGCGCGTGATTGCATTCATCGCGCTCGCGGGGTGGCTGTGGTTGTCCATCGAGCCCCTCGTGCGCCGGTTTCTCGAACGTCGCCAGCCCGGCGCGGGCAAGCTTCTCTCGAATTTCCTCACGCAGTCGCTGCAGCAGGAGATGCTGTTTTTCGCGCTGCCGTTCATGTTCGGCGCGATCCAGCGGGATGTTGGTCAGATCGCGTTCATCGCAATCGCGTCGCTGGCTGCCCTCCTTACCGCGCTCGATCCTCTCTATGAAAAATGGGTCGCGGCCCGTGCGGCGACGCGCCTGCTGTTTCACGCCTACTGCAGCCTCATTGCGGCGGTCGTCGTGGTGCCGATGGTCGTGCATCTCCCGCTCGAGCAGGCGCTGCCGCTGGCTCTCGGTGCAGTAGGTATCTGGCTGCTGCTGACCGCGCCGATGTCGCTGCGCTCGTTGCGATCTCCGGGGCTGAAAGCCGCGTGGATTGCGTGTTCGCTCCTCGCGCCTGCATTGGTTTGGGTGTTGCGCGCACACATTCCACCCGCGGGACTTGCAGTGACACAGGCTGTCATCACGCAGACGATCGACGATCTCACACCAGGCGCGGCAATTCGATCGTTGTCTTCTTCCGAACTCGCCGGAGGTGTGGTGGCGTTCGTCGCGATCCGCGCACCGAGCGGCGTCGCCCAGTCCATCGTCTTCGAATGGCGGCACAAGGGCGAAACGGAGCGGATCACTTCGGAAATCCAGGGTGGCAACGACACCGGCTGGAGGACGTTCTCGCGCAAGCAGGTCTTCCCGCAGGACGCACAGGGACGCTGGTTCGTCGATGTCCGAACTCCGCAGGGCCAGTTGCTCAGGCGTCTGCAGTTTTCTGTGGACTGACTGCGCGAAGCCAGCGCGGCGCGACGCAGCACCCGTCGTTGGTCCCGGCCGGACGCCGTTGAGCGGCGGCATACCGTCGTTCGTCACAGGCGATATCTTTTCGCGCGGGCACAGGGTCAAAGTGGCTGTGAACAACAACACTGCGATCCTCTATGCAAACCGAAGCCAAGTGTCATGACGACCTGCGGGTGATGCAATTCGTGGATCAGGTGGAAGCGGCCGCCGAGGAGTCTGCGCGCGACGCCTACCGCCTCGCCTTCGAAAGGCTGCGATCGCAGATTCCCCTTCATCCGGATCGGGGTGCTTCGGCGGCCAGGGTGTATGAATCAGCCTCGGCGACGGTTCGAATGCTCGCCGAACGCTGCCTGCCGCTTGCCACCGCTATCGCGATGCACCTGTATCCGCTCTGTGCACTGCAGTGTATTCCTGTGCCGCTGCTCAGCATCGCCCGCGTTCAGCGCGCACTTCTGTTGAATACGATCCGCAGCCGCTCCCTGATTCTCGCGAACGCAGGCAGCGAACGCGCGCGGGGCATTGAAAAGCCTCTGATCGCGTCGCGCGATGCGAACGGCCTCAGGATCGACGGCATCTGTGAATACATGTCCCTGAGCAGCGTGGCCGATGTCGTTCTGTTCAAGGCGCACTTTGCCGACATCGATGAGACAGCGCTCTGCGCGGCGGATCTGAAGGCCGACTCCGTTCGCGTCGGTGAATGGAAATTCAACGGCACACTGCGGTTCTCGGATACGGCTTCGGTTACGTTCACTCATCATCGCGTGCCGCGCGGTCGCTATGTGATTCTGCGCAACGCAGCTGGCCTGCAATGTGTCGCCGACTACCAGCGTTGCTGGTTCCATTTGTTCCTGGCCGACATGTATCTCGCGCGCCTCGAGCGCCTTCACGGCATCCACGGCCTGCAGCCGTCGCAGGGCTTCATCGTGAGCCGCAATGAGGCGGCAAGACTGCGCGAGTACTCGCTGCATCTGCTCGATCGATTCGACCTGCATCGCGACGCGGCTTCGCTGATGAATACGACCAGCGCCTTGAAGCTGCGCGTATCCCTGATGACTCAAGGCATCATCGACAGCCTCAGGGGGATGCTGCCCGAGGATCGAAGCAACATGATTGCGGCCGATATCGCGGAGCTGTCCTGCATTCGCTTTCAGCCCACTGCGGATGAGCGGATACTGCAAGGTTTGTGTATGCGCCCGGTGGCGCCGACGCTTGCGCTGAGCACCTAGGGCCTCCAGAGCGATCATCTGCTGCTATATGCTTCGGGCATGACGGATGCCCGTGCCGACACGCCAACACCCGCTCGCAGATGGCTCCGGCTGCGATGGCTGCGAACTCTTGCATCCCGCGTATTGATCGCGCTCGTCGCGCTGCTCATCGGCGCACTCGGCATGCGCGCATGGATGTCGCGCAGCGCGCCCGATCTTCAACCCTGGCACCTGCTGGTCCCTCAGGAACTCAGTCTTCAGGCTCTGAAGGAAGGCGACTGGGCGGAGTACATTCAGGCGGAAGACTGGCTGTTCGCTGCGATGGCAGCCGACCTGAACGAAGCGCTCGAGCCGGAGCATCGCTCCCGCTTCAACCGCTACAACCCCGACAGTGTCGTCCACGCCGGTCGATTCAACGTCGACTGGAATCGCTCGTTCGTGCTCGAGCCGCCGGGAGAGGTCAAGGGCGTCGCCGTGCTTCTGCATGGACTCACCGATTCGCCGTACAGCATGCGGCATCTGGCCGGGTTGTACCGCGATCGCGGGTTCGTCGCGCTCGGTCTGCGAACGCCAGCCCATGGCACTGTCCCTGGGGCGTTGACGCGAACGAAGTGGGAAGACTGGGTTGCGGCGACTCATCTCGCCGTGCGCGAAGCGCGACGACGAGCGGGCGGTGCTCTCCCAATCCATCTCATCGGCTACTCGAACGGCGGTGCGCTCGCACTGAAATACGCCCTCGATGCGATCGAAGATCCTTCGCTGGCTGGACCGGATCGTATCGTGCTGCTCTCGCCGATGATTGGCGTGACGCGGAACGCGCGCTTCGCCGGGATCGCGGGATGGCCGTCGGTCCTGCCGGCGTTCGCGAAATCGGCATGGCTCGACAACCTGCCTGAATTCAATCCTTTCAAGTACAACTCATTCCCGGTCAACGCAGCCCGGCAGTCGTACCTGCTCACCGACAGCCTGCAGACACAGATCGTCCGGCTCTCGAAGGAGAAGCGGCTGAGCCAGCTCCCTCCAGTGCTCACATTCCAGTCGATGGTGGACGCCACCGTGCGCACTGACGCAGTGGTGAATGCTTTCTATATGCGCCTGCCCGCGAATGGCAGCGAGCTAGTGCTGTTCGATATCAATCGGGATGTGGAGGTCAGCGATCTCATGCGCCCGGGGGCGTTGCTCGAACCGGCGAAGTTGCTGGCGGCCGCGCCGTACAACTTCCGGCTCGTGGTCGTAACGAACGAGAGTTCCAGCAGCCGCGCCATCGTTGCGAGGGTCACGGAGGCGGGCGCGCACGGCGAGATCATTCAGCCGCTGAACCTCTCGTATCCGGCAGAGGTGTTCTCGCTCTCGCATATCGCCCTGCCCTTCCCTGCGACCGACGGCCTTTATGGACTGACGCCCGATCCCGCGGAGGATTTCGGCATTCCGCTCGGTGCGCTCGGCATGCGTGGCGAACGCGGCGTCCTGTTCAACGGCGTGGACATCGCGACCGTCAGGATCAGCAGCAATCCATTTTTCCCTTACGTCGTCGAGCGGATCGAAGCGGGCGTTCCTTCCCCCGCCGAAGTGGGGGAAGGAGCGTCGCGCGCACGCGCTGCGAGGAACTCCGCGATCCGCACTCGTCCATAGGTGTAGCCCACTTCGATCGCCCGATCGAACGCCCGCCAGTTGAGCATGTCGATCTGCTCGAGGGGAGGTTGCAGCAGCAGATCCGACAGTTCGTGCCTTGCGGCCCGATTGCCGGCGCTGTTGATCATTCCCGCTCGCCACAAGATCTGCAGGATGTTCACGCGATGCTTGCGACCGCGGAACCATTGCAGCATCTTCCAGAAGGGCGGCACGTCCGAATCCACGACGTCGGTCGTGAACGCACGATCCGATCCGACATCGACGCCAATGATCTGACCGAGCCCGGCTTCTCGCATCACGTCGACGGGCAGGTTGTTGATGGTCGCGCCGTCGACGAAGATCTCCCCGTGCTGCACGACCGGCGGCAAGACACCCGGGATGGCAACGGAAGCGCGCAGCCAGCGCCATAACTCGCCGCGACGATGCACCGCAAGTTGCCCTGTGCTCAGGTTCGATGAGACGCAGAAGAACGGCAGCGGCATGTCCTCTATGCGCAGATCGGTGAACTCCCGCCGCAGCAATCGCGACACCTTGCGACCCGACACGAGCGACACGAGCGGCAACGTGTAGTCGTTCAGCGGGTTGGTCTTCACGAAACTGCTGTGCACGCGCGACGTGATCTCATCGATCGTCCATTCCAGGCCGCAGCCCGCGGCGATGATGGCGCCGATGCTCGTTCCACCGACGGCGTCGATCGTGATGCCCGCTTCGCGAATCGCGCGGAGCACGCCGATGTGAGCGAATCCGCGAGCGCCTCCTCCAGAGAGAACGACACCCAGCCCGCGACCTGTCAGCAGCCGCGCCAACCTTGCAATGTCGGAAGTACCGCGAATGTGATGATGAGGAACGTTCGGTCGCAGATCGAGCCAGCGGGTCGCGCATCCTGGCATCACGCGGTCCTTGTGAAGGAGCACGAGCTCGACGCGCTGGGATATCGTCGCGGCCTGCGACGTGCTCGCATGCCATTCGGAGGCAGGCGCGTCCGCCTGCGCCAGCAGCAGCACGACGTCGGCCTGTCGCAAACACAGCTTGCTCCAGCTCGTCGGCCCCGGATCGCAGACGTAGACAACGAAATCGTTCGTGCGCTCGACGGTGTGGAACCACTGGCTCGTGTGATCCGCGCCTCGCTGACTCCATACGAGCTCGGTTCGGCCAAGGTGCTCGAGATGGGTTGCGAGCTGCGCGGCGAACGTCGTCGCGTGCGCATGCTTGTCGTGCGGCACGACGGCGAATGTGCGCGGCACGGAGCGCCGACCGCGAACCTGTCGCTGCGAGGCATCGAGTCGATGGGCCATGAGCTCGGCGACGCGGCGCAATCCCTGCGGGTGCGACAGCATCAGCTTGTCGAACGCCTCGCGCGAAAGACCGCCCAGCTCGGTATCGCGCAGGGCAACGACAGTCGCATTGCGGGGCTTTCCGGAGATCAGGGCCATCTCGCCGACCGTTTCCCCAGCGGCGATGGTTCCCACGAGACGGCGATGCCCCTCGGCCGAGAGGCTGTAAGCCCCGAGATTGCCGCTGACGACCAGATACAACTCGTCGGGATCGTCCCCGGCTTCGAAAAGCGTGGTGCCGCCCGGCAGCGCAAACCAGCGGATCTCATCCCGGATCTCCCGCAGGAGCTGGGCGTCCAGGCCCTCGAAGATCGGCAGGCCGCGGACGACGGCGTCCAGGTCCGCCCATTCGTTTTCTGCGTGACTGTGTTCGACGTCGAGTCCCATGCGCCGCGGGCAGATGGCCGGAGAAGCGGTGAGTGTGTCCCCTACCCGTTGATCCAGCCAGCCGGGATGAATGGGCCAAGACATGAATTTAGTCATTGACACTATGTCAACGACCGGAGTACGGTCCGGCCATGTCGTCATACATTGCCGAACGCCGCCAGGAAGAGAAGGATCGCCGCCGCGGCGAGATCGTGGATGCCGCGGAGGACCTTTATCGCGAACTGGGCTGGGATGCTGTCACCATGGACAGCGTCGCGCGCCGGGCACGCCTCAGCCGGGCGCTGGTCTACGTGTACTTCAAGGACAAGCGCGACCTGCACTTTGCGATTGCGACGCGTGCCATGGAGACACTGCGCATCCGCTTCGAAGAAGCCGCCGCGCGCAGCCGCCTTGGGCTGGAAAAAGTCGAAGCACTCGGCCGCGCCTACATGGCTTACGGCCAGGAATTTCCCCATTATTTCGATGCCTGTGCCCGGCTCGAACTGCACGTGCCCGAGGGTGGCGACGACCGGCCCCAGGAGTCCGTGTCGCTCGAGGCGAGCGACCGCGTGCATGAGATCGTCGAGGAGTCGCTTGCCATCGGGCAGCGCGACGGGACCGTCAACGCGGATCTCGGCGATCTGGCAGTCACATCGCGTGTTCTCTGGGGCTTCACCCACGGCCTGATCCAGATCGCGCTCACCAAGGGCGGGCCGCTGGCGGAAGTCGGCATCAGCGTTCCCCAGCTGACTCAGCACGCCATCGGCATGATCCGGAAGATGCTCGCGGGCCCGAAGGGATAGCTCTTTTTTTGACCGATTTTTGACATGTGTCTAGCGTTTTTACAGCCGAGAAGGCAACGGACGATGCGATCACTCCCGCTCCTGGCCTGCGGATTCCTCCTTCCCGGTCTGGCCGCGGCCCAAGGGACGCGCGAATTCGACGTTGTCGTCGAGGACTACGTCATCGAGGGACTGCGCAGCAACCTGGGGTTGCAGTCCGAAACGCTCGAAGTCGAGAAGGCCACGCAGGCGCTGGCGGAAGCACGTGCCCGATTCTTCCCGGAGCTGTCATTCCAGGCCCGATACACGCGAGCCGAAGGCGGGCGTGAGATCGACATCCCCATCGGTGACGCACTCAATCCGGTTTACTCGACCCTGAACGATCTGCTGGCTGCTCAAGGCCAGCCCGCGTCGTTCCCGCAGATTGCCAATGAATCGATTCCGTTCCTGCGCGAGAAGGAACAGGACACGCGACTGGTTCTTCGCCAGCCGCTCTATGCGCCGACGATTTCCGCCGCCGTGCGCGCGCAGAGCGCGCTGCTCGATGCATCCAACTATCGGCGCATGGCGATCGCCCGGACGCTGCGACGCGACATCACGAATGCGTATCTCGACTGGCTGAAGGCCCGCAGCTCCACGCAGATCGTTGCTGCCAGCGAGGAGCTGCTGCGCGAGAACGTCCGCGTGAACCAGTCGCTCTTCGACAACGGCAAAATCACCGAAGACCAGGTGCTGCGCGCCCGCGCCGAAATGCTCGAAGTCGAGCAGCAGAAGCGCGAGGTCGAGAACCTCACGACGCAGGCACAGAGCTATTTCAACTTCCTGCTCAATCGCAACCTGCTCTCGGCCATCGAGCCCAGCGCGCCACCCAATTCGCAGGCGGGACAGGAAAATGCGCTCGAGCTGCTCTGGAGCGAGGCGCTGAATCGCCGGCCGGAAATCGCACAGGCCGAACAGTTGAAGCAGGCCGGCGCCGAGCAGGTCACGTTCGCGCGTAAACAGAAGTGGCCCACACTCGCCTTCGCCGTGGACGGCGGCATCCAGGGTGAGGATTATCGCTTCGGCGAGGGCTACAACTACGGCACGGCCTCGCTCGTATTCACATGGAAGCTGTTCGATGGCGGCGGTGACACTGCTCGTGTCCGCCAGGCAGAGGCAACGGAACGCCAGCTCGTGCTGCGCCAGGAAGTAATTGCACAGCAGATCCGCCTCGAAGTGCAGCAGTCCTTCGACCGGCTGCAAGTCGCTCGCGACTCGCTCGCGACCGCTCAGGCGCGTGCGGAAGCTGCCAGCGCCGCCTTCCGCATCGCCAGTCGCAAGCGCGACGAGGGCGTGATCAACCAGGTCGAGTTCATCGACGCGCGCAGCACGCTGACGAGCGCCGAGCTCAACTACAACCTCACGCGGTTCAACGTCCTGGCGCGGCGCGCCGACCTCGAATACGCCACCTCGAGCGGCGCGTTGCCCATCGAGATCCAGTAACGACTTTCGATCGATGACGACGAGAAGGATCATGCGTACGACGACATTGGGATGGATGGCGCTTGCTGCGTTGACACTCTCCGGCTGCGGTTCGGGCCAGACAGAAACGGCGACCCCTGCGGCAACGCCGGTTCGCGTTGCAACCGCGGTGGATGGGCCCGCGGCACCCGCGATTCGCACGAACGGATTGCTGGTCAACAAGGATGAGATCCGGCTTTCGTTCAAGGTCGGGGGCGTCATCCGCCGCGTCGACGCGCGGGAAGGCGAACGCGTGCACAAGGGACAGCGCCTCGCCGAGATCGAACTGGCAGAGGTGAACGCCCAGGTCGAACAGGCGCAGCAGGCGCAGGAGAAAGCACGTCGCGACGTCGAGCGCGGCGAACGACTCTATGCCGATAAGGTCATCAGCCTCGAACAGCTGCAGGACCTGCGAACCCAGATGGCTGTTGCGGACGCTGGCCTCAAGTCCGCGCAATTCAACTCGAATTACGCTTCGATCATCGCGCCGAATGACGGCACGGTGCTGCGTCGGCTTGCTGAAGAACGCGAGCTCGTCGCGGCCGGCGCGCCTGTCATCGTCCTCGGCGCGCTCGACCAGGGATTCGTCGTGCGCGCCGGGCTCGCCGATCGCGAGATCGTGCAGGTGAAGCTTGGCGACAAAGTTCAGGTGACACTCGATGCGCTCCCCGATGCCAAGCTCGCGGGCACGGTGACGGAAGTCGCAAGCGCCGCTGATCCAGGCAGCGGCATGTTCAATGTCGAGATCGCACTCGACGCGGGCAAACAGCCGCTCAAGAGCGGTCTGGTCGCGAAGGTCGCAATCACGCCGGCGAGCGCCAGCGCGGGCTCACGCGTGTACGTGCCGATTGCGTCCATCGTCGAAGGCGATGGCAATCGCGCAAGCGTGTTCGTGCTCGAGAGCAACCAGGTCAAACGTCGCGACGTGCAGGTGGCATTCATCGAGAACGACACGGTCGCGCTCGGGAGCGGAGTCGCCGCGGGTGAACAGGTCATCACGGACGGTGCGCTCTACCTCGAAGACGGCGAGCAGGTCCAGGTTCAGCCCTCCACGGAGACGCGGGTGGCTGCGGACGACTCCGCCAAAGTCAGCCCCTGACCCCACAGGGAACGCCCATGAGCTTTCTCGAATTTCCGATCAAGCGCTATCAGTTCACGCTGATCGCGTTCGCCATGCTGGTCGCGCTCGGCGTGACCTCGTTCATGAGCATCCCGCGGCAGGAGGATCCCTACTTTCCGCTGTCGATCTTCGCGGTCTCGGCGGTCTATCCGGGCGCTGAGCCGAAGGACGTCGAACAACTCGTCGTGAAGCCGATCGAAGACCGGCTGAGCGAGCTCGATGACGTCAAGAAGATCGAGTCGACGAGCAAGGACAGCGTCGCCATCATCCGCGCCGAGTTCCATTCCAATATCGATCCCGACACGAAGTACGACGAAGTCGTCCGCGAGATCAACGCCCTGCTGCCGTCGTTGCCGCAGGAACTGACGCGCATGGAGATCCGCAAGCTCAATCCCGGCCTGGTCAACATCGTTCAGTACGCACTGGTCTCGGAAGATGCGCCGTATCGAGAACTCGAAGACCACGCTCGTGATCTCAAGGATGCGCTCAAGGCTGTGAGCGGCGTGCGTACTTCCGAAACTTGGGCCTACCCGCAGCGTGAGCTGCGAGTCGCACTCGACATTCCGCGCATGGCCGAACTGAACATCTCTCCCTCGCGCGTGCTGCAGTCCTTGCAGAGCGAGAACACGAACATCCCCGGCGGCGCGATCGACATCGGCAGCCGCAGCTTCAGCGTACAGACCTCGGGCAGCTATACCTCGCTGGATCAGGTTCGCGACACCGTCGTAGCCTCGAACCAGGGCCGTATCGTCCGCGTTCGCGACATCGCCGAAGTGAGCTGGGATGCCCAGCAGAACGAGTACCTCGGCCGGTTCAATGGCAAGCGCGCCGTCTTCGTGACGGCGAACCAGAAGGACGGCTTCAACATCTTCGAGGTGCAGCAGCGCATCGCGGAAGTCGCTTCCCGCTTCGAACAGCAGCTGCCGAAGCGCATCAAGCTCGAGCGCGGCTTCGATCAATCCGTGAACGTCGCCAATCGGCTCAATCGCCTGACGACCGACTTCGGCATCGCAATCGCACTGGTCATCGTCACGCTCCTGCCGCTCGGCTGGCGAGCCGCCAGCATCGTGATGATCTCGATCCCGCTGTCGCTGGCGATCGGCCTGTCAGCCCTGCACTTCATGGGCTTCTCGCTGAATCAGATCTCGATTGCCGGCTTCGTGGTGGCGCTCGGCCTGCTCGTCGACGACTCGATCGTCGTCGTGGAGAACATTGCAAGGTTCCTGCGCGAGGGTCATTCCCGTTCGCAAGCCGCCCTGCTTGCAACGAGGCAGATCTTCCAGGCCATCATCGGCTGTACCGCGACATTGGCCTTCGCATTCCTTCCGCTGATGATGCTCTCCGGCGACTCTGGCAAGTTCATCCGCGTGCTGCCGACGGCGATCCTCGTAACCATCGGCGCCTCGCTGCTCGTCGCGCTCACGATCATTCCGTTCCTCGCGAGCCGCATCCTCAACGACAAGGAGGATGCGCATGGCAATCGGGCGCTGACGTGGGTGACGACCAACATTCACCGCTTCTATCAGCCGCTGCTGCATCGTGCGCTCGCCCGCCCCCGCCTGACTGTGTGGGGATCGATCGCTGCGTGCCTCATCATCATCGTCGGCATCGGTGCCCTGATCGGTTTCAGCCTGTTCCCGAAAGCCGATACGCCCAACTTCCTCATCACCGTGGAAACGCCCGATGGCAGCAGTCTCGCGGAAACAAATCGCGCCGTCCGATTCGTCGAAGAGAAGCTGAGGGCGATGCCGGAAGAGGTCGAGTGGTACTTCGGCAACGTCGGTCATGGCAATCCCCGCATGTACTACAACCTGTTCCCGCCGGAGAGCGAAGCCAACTACGGCGATGTGTTCGTGAAGCTGCACAGCTACGACACCCGGCGCACGCCGCTGCTGTTCGACAAGCTGCGCGAGGAGCTGAAGCAGTACCCGAACGCGAAGATCCACGTGAAGGAATTCCAGAACGGACCGCCCATCACGGCGCCGATCGCGATTCGGGTCGTCGGCCCGGAGCTCGATGCATTGCACGAGCTTGCCCGCCGGGTCGAGAAAGTGATCAGCGAAACGCCGGGGACTCGGGATGTGGACAATCCCGCGCGCCTCGTGCGCACGAATCTCAAGCTGAATGTCGATTCGCAGAAGGCCGCGCTGCTCGGAGTGCCGACGATCGAGTTCGATCGCGCGGTGCGACTGAGCGTATCGGGCATTCCGGCCGGCAAGTTCAAGAACAGCGACGGCGAGCAGTACGACATCGTCCTGCGCACGCCGATGTCCGGTCGTGCTGACTTCAGCACGCTCGATCAGGTGCGCGTCTCGACGCCCGCCGGGGACACGCTGCCGATCAGCCAGCTCGCGAAAGTCGAGTTCTCGACCGCGCCGACCAAGATCGACCGGTTCAACCGCAATCGCGCCGTGACGATCAATTCGGAAGTGCAACCCGGCTACAACACGGACCGTGTCACGCAGGAAGTGCTGCGGCGCCTCGATCAGATGGAATGGCCGAGAGGCTATTACTATGCGCCGGGCGGCGAACTCGAGAGTCGCGCCGAGAGCTTCGGCGGGCTGCAGGCGGCGAGCATCGTCGCTCTGCTCGGCATCGTCGCAATCCTCGTGCTCGAGTTCGGCAGTTTCAAGAGCACGCTCATCGTGCTGAGCGTCGTCCCGTTCGGCATCGCCGGTGGCATCGTGATGCTGGCGCTTACGGGCTACGACATCTCGTTCACCGCGATGATCGGCTTCATCGCGCTGATCGGCATCGAGACCAAGAACTCGATCCTGCTGGTCGACTTCACCAATCAGCTGCGACAACAGGGCATGCCGCTGGATGAAGCCATCGAACACGCAGGCGAGATCCGCTTCCTGCCGATCCTGCTCACGAGCGCGACAGCGATCGGCGGCCTCCTGCCGCTGGCGCTGCAGAACGCAGGCATGTACTCGCCGCTCGCGTGGGTAATCATCGGCGGACTGATCTCGTCAACGCTGGTCGCGCGGGTCGTCACGCCGGTGATGTACAAGTTGATCCCGCCAGCGATCGAGGCAGAAGCAAAGCGCGTCCCGGCTGAGAGCGCTGCGGTGCCGTCCGCGGTGACTTGAGATCGGGTGCGGAGCCGGAACCGATCTCTCTCTCCCTCAGACCCCGTCGCGGAAGCGCAGATACGCCGCAACGCAAGGCTGAGGTTGCTCGAAATGAGGCAGGTGCCCGACTCCTGCCATGATCATCACCTGCGACTTCGGCAGCAGCCGGTGCAGGACTTGAGCTGAGTCCACATGAATGGCGCGATCCTGGTCGCCCCATACGATGAGTGCCGGCGTCTGCATGCCGGCGACGCGTGCCTCGACGGAATCCGCGAGCAATTGATCGCCGATGCGCCCTTCGAGGGCGTAGTTCGCGATCCGCTCCTGCGCCAGCACCTTCATCACGGGGCCCGGGATGAATGGCGGCTTCGCTGTCACGAACTTGATGACCGCCGCGAACTCCTCGGGATTGCTTGCCATCAGGAGGTTGCGGCCCGTCTCGCGCTTGACGATGAGCAGCTCGCTCGGCGTCGCGGACCATACGCCAGCGGGATCCAGCAGCCAGAGACTCGCGACCTGGTCCGGATGAGCCGCTGCATAGCTCATCGCAATCTGGCCACCCATGGAGCTGCCACCGATATGCATGCGAGCGATGCCCAGCGCTTGCATCAGCGCATGAAGTCGCTCCACTTGCGCTGGCGGCGCGTAGTCGGCGTCCTGCGGGTGGGACGATTCGCCGAAACCGATGTGGTCGGGAATGATGAGCCGATAGCGCTTCGCCAGTTCGCCGGCGACGAGTGCGAAGTTGTCTTTGTTGGCGCCGAAGCCATGAAGGAGCAACAAAGGCTCTCCTGTTCCCCCTTCCAGGTACACATAGCGCAGTCCGTTGGGCAGGTCGATCTGCTTGCGGGCCAGGCCGGCCCGTTTGCGCCCGCCCTCGATCATGAATCGGGCTACCCGCTGCGGCGCCAGATAGATGAACGCGACAGCGAGCAGGATGCCACCGACAAGGATGAGCACGACGATCCCAAAGATGCCCATGTACTAACCCCCTTCTTCGCGAGCGGCTGCGAGCTGCGAGCTGCGAGCGGCGAGCGGTGAGCCAGAGTCGAAAGGTGCTTTCGCGCTCATCGCTCGTCGCTCGCAGCTCATTGCTGGCTCGCGCGTTGTTCTCTGTCGCCCCCATATTGCCACGCCTGCCGCACCGTGGCGTGTGGCCTGCCCGGCGGAGTGGACTGGACGAGCGGCCAAGCAGATGCTGGCAATGATTGCCATGGATCTCGACCCGGGGTTGTCAGCTGTGGGCGGTGAGTCGGAGTCGGAGGGCACCTCTGGCTCGTCGCTCGCAGCTCGTCGCTCAGCCCCGTCCATCGGTGCAGCCCGCGCACCGCCCGGTGCGCGGACAACAAGATGCGAGTCACAGTCCCTGTCACATTCGTCGCGCTGCACGTTCGTGGAGCACGCATTGATTTGGATCGCGAACTGTACGAACTGCCACTCGTAGCGATCGCATTACATATGTATTGCATCGACAACGGGTTTGCGATTCGTGACGCATTCCCTCACTGCTCAATGAATATTTCACCGACAGCGCGAATCGGTTCACATTCAGTGGGCGCTTCGACTGAGTATCGTGCGCATCGTCGAATGTGAATTCTCGATGGAACGAGCGCTCACGTTGCTAGTTCTGTCGAGGAGCCTATGTCCACCTTTCATTGGGCCGCGCGGTCTGCGCGTGCCATTGCTGCGGCTATTGCCGCGTCGCGCCGTTAGCGCACGCGCTCATGACCGCTCCCGCTGCTTCGCAAGCCCGAACATCGCGCAACATCGCGCTGCTCAAACCTGCGCGCGACAATGAAGATCTGGTCGAGCACGCGTTGCAACTGTTCGATTCGATGCTGTGGGTCTTCCGGGGCACGACGCGATCGGACTGGACACTGTCGCCGCCGGCGGACGCTGACGTCGTCGTAGTACACCAGGCCGAAGCATCGGATCGTGTCAATGCACTGCGCAGCCAGGGAAAGCTCATCGTCGTACTGAGCACGCAGCGAGCCGCGCAAGCGGCGGACGAACACACACTCGTGTATCCCTTTCCGGCGACGCAGGTCATGAGCCTGCTCGAGCAACTCGACGAACACCTTGACGGCGTTCGTGTCGAGAAAGCGCCGACTGCCTCTCCCGCGGCCATCGCGACGAATCAGAACACCTGGTCTTTCGTGGACGCAGTGCGCACCGTGCGTGCGGCGCGGAATCCCGGTATCTGGCTAAGTGTCGAGGATTCACACGGGCCCGTGCTCTGGGTTCGTGGCGACGGCGCCCGCTACCAATGCAGCGCCGCAACTCAAGCCGCGTTGCGACTGGGACAGCTCTCAGGTTCTCCGCTCGTGATGGAGAGGATCGCGACTCCGCGTGCCGGGTTGCTGAACGGTCCCGGCGACGAACTGCTGTGGCACTGCGCGTATCACGCCAGCAATTCGTACGCACCGTGGCTCAATGAATCGACGACGTATCGGCTTCGCTATTGGCCTGACCTCGGTCAGCTGCGCATCGGCGACGATCTCACGACGACGAGCCAGCTGCGCGTCATCGCGGCGCTCGATGCCCTGCCCTCTTCGCCGCGCATGTTGCTGAAGCGTGCGCGAGTTGCGCGAGAGCACGCTATCAGGACGCTGAACGCCTTGTCTGCGTGCGGCTTCATCGAAGTCGTCGAAGCTGCAGCGCCGACGGCGCAACGCACGCAGTTTCAGGCGGCCAAGCCGCAAAGCGGCTTCCGACAACTATTTCGCAATCTGCGCCGTCACTTGCAGCGCCGGAGCGGGAGATGAACGCGGCCGGCGAACTCAAGATCGTCTTCACCGGCCCGATGGGCGCGGGCAAGACAACGGCGATTACCGCGATCAGCGATACGCCGCCAGTTTCCACGGAAGTCGCCAACAACGACCAGCAGGCGTTCGCGAAGGCGTCGACGACCGTCGCGCTCGATTTCGGCCAGCTCGCATTGAGCGACGGCACGGTCGTGCGGCTGTACGGCACACCGGGCCAGGAACGTTTCGCGTTCATGTGGGAGATTCTCGGCCGCGGCGCGATGGGCGTGATTCTGCTCATCGATGCGAACAGCCCGAACGCGCTGAACGATCTCGAACACTACACCCGCACCTTCCGCGGCATTTCGCCCGGGCAGCCTTTCGTGGTCGGCATCGGCCGGTTGCATGATGCGGCTGACGATGCTCTCGCCCCGTTCAGGGAACGGCTAGCGACTCACGGCATCGTCGTGCCGATCTTCAGCGTGGACGTCCGCAAGCACGAAGACACTCAACTGCTCATCGCAACCGTCATGGCCATTCTCGAAGCGAGAATGCCGGAGCCCGAACATGGCCACGCCTAGTCCCTTCAAACCGGCGGCCGTCGAAGCAGCTCAACGACACCTCGAAGCATTCGCGCTCGGCAACTCGGACGTTGCTCTGACTGTGCTCACATCGGGCGACGGCTTCGAGATCGCCGCCTATCCCGCGAAGGGCCCGGTCACGGCTCGCGTCGCCGCCATGAGCAGCTCGATGCAAGCGCTTGCGCAGGCACTGACCCGCGAGGCCGGTCTCGGCCGCAATCGCAGCCTCATCGTCGAAACGGACACGGGCAGCGCCATCGTCCTGGATCTCGACGACACTCTGCCGCGCACATCGCTCGCGGTGATCGCATCGAATCGCGAGCTGCTCGGCAAGCTCATCTGGGCGAGCCGCAACCTGTGCAAGCAGCTCGAGAAGACGCTCGGTCAATAGTTCGCGCCGCCGCCCTTGCACTGTGGGCGCCGCGGCCGTGATTTTCGAAGTGCATCCATTTCCAAAGAGGAGTTCACAAATGGCTACGGTTAGCGATTCCCTGAAAGATCTTCTGAAAGTCGACGGCGCGATGTGCGCGGCACTGGTCGACTCCAACAGCGGCATGATGCTCGGCAGCGCCGGCACCGGCCTCGATCTCGAACTCGCCGCCGCGGGTAACACCGAGGTGGTCCGGTCGAAGCTCAAGGTGATGAAGAGCCTCGGCCTCGCCGATGCGATCGAAGACATCCTGATCACGCTCGGCAAGCAGTACCACATCATTCGCCCGCTGCAGGCCAAGGCGGGCATCTTCCTGTACTTCGTGCTCGACAAGACGAAGGCGAACCTGGCCCTGTCGCGCCGTGCGTGCCAGGAAGCCGAAGCTTCGCTCGCGTTCTGATGCCTTGCAGGCAGCGAGCCGGATCGTCGATCCGGCTTGCACCCGCGGCTTTTCCATCCCTGAGGTAGCGGCTCGATGGCGGTCATCGATCCCCGGGACGACAGCATCGTCATTCGCATCGTCTACGACGGCGCCCCGATGGCCGGCAAGACGACGAGTGTGGGCACGCTCGGCCGTGGACTGGGTGCGGGTGTCTACACACCGGCCGACGTCCAGGGCCGCACGCTGTATTTCGACTGGCTCGACTACACCGGCGGCCTGTTCGAAGGCCGCCGCATTCGTTGCCAGATCGTCACGGTGCCCGGGCAGGCAACGCTGGCTCCCCGCCGGCGCCTGCTGCTCGAGAGCGCCGACGTCGTAGTTTTCGTCGGCGACAGTACGCCCGACGGCGTCGCGGCGGATACGACGTACCTCGATCAACTGCAGGCTCTGCTGCGACAGCGTACCGGTCCGCCGGTCGGCATCGTCATGCAGGCGAACAAGCGCGACCTGCAAGATGCCGTGCCTCTCGACCGCCTGCGGGAGATGCTCGATGGTCTCGGCTTGCGTGTCGCCATCCTCGAGTCCGTGGCGACCGAGGGCACGGGCATCCGGGAAACGTTCGTGTTCGCTGTTCGACTCGCGCTCGATCGCATCCGCGAGCTCATCCGGACGGACGAGCTGCCGACCATGCGGCCCAGCGCCGACAGTGGTCTGGAATTGCTCGCGCAGATGCGCAGCGATAACGATGCCGAGCTCGATCGGGCCATCGCCGAGAGTCTCGGGCAAACCGCCATTCATGCTCTCGCCGAGGAATCGATCGCCTCGATCGCATTGCGTGAGGCGATGCAGGCGGAAGCGCCAGTGATCGCGCTGGCGTCGGGGTCGAGTCCCAACCCCGTGCCCGCGCCACCCGACGCCACAGTTGCCAGCGGTCTGGTGTGGCCTCCTGTTGATGGTCGGATGATGCTGCACGAAGTCTCGGCCGAACCGCCTCGGATTCAGCGTGCGGACAACGGCGACTGGGCCGGCGTCACGCCCCGTCAATGGCGATTCCATTCCCATGAAAGCGGTACGTTCGATTCGCTCGAAGCCGGCCGCACCGCGCTCGTGAATTGGGCCCGGACACACACGGCCTGCAACGGCACCTTGTCGACGGATCGCTGCATCACGCTCGCACGCGACAATGACCGCTTCCGTCTCTGGCAGATCGTGAAACTTCGCAGGACGCTGCGTGAGCAGATCAATGAAGCGATGGAGAAGGATGGCGAGACACTGGCGTCCACGCTGGTGACCGCCACCAGGTCGTTCCTTGCAATGGCCGAGAGCCTTTCTTCGGCACCTTGCGAGCTGCCGCTGTCGCTCGATTGCATCGCGACGACGGACAGCACCGGCAGCTATGTCGGAATCGTTCCCGAACCCGATCGCATGGGCGGTCCGCGCCAGTGGAAAGCGGGCGATGCAGCGGATGCGTTGATTGCTCAGCTCGATCCGATCCGTCGGGATCTGCAACGACGCCGCTCCGATCTGCTCCCGGCGCTGGCGCTGCTGGCGCGCAATGCGGTCATTGGTCGCGACCGTCCGGAATGGCCGGTCATGCAGCGGATCGTCACGCTGACCCGCCCCGACTGAAGATCCCCCTTCAGAAGATCAGGCGGCCCGCGCTGCTATAGTGAAGCGTCTTCGCTGGTCCGCGCTGGGGTGCTTCGACATGAAACTGGAAACTCTCTCGATCCGGATCGGGCGCGAAGTCGAGCCTGATGCCGGCGACGTCGCTCCGGCGATTCACCTGAGCACGACATACGAACGCGACGCCGACGGCGAGTTCTCGCGCGGCTACTCGTACACCCGTGCGGACAATCCGACCCGCAAGGCATTGGAGCAATGCATCGCGGCACTCGAGGGCGGCGTGGATGCAACGGCGTATTCATCGGGCTCGGCTGCGTCGCTCGCGGTCTTCAGCCTCCTGCGCCCGGGCGATCACGTCGTTGCGCCTGTCGAGTCCTATCACGGGACAGCCAAACAACTGCGCGACATCCTCGGTCCAATGGGCGTCCGGTACACGTTCGCGAACATGACCTCGATCGATGCCGTGCGCGCCGCGCTGACAGCGCAGACCCGGCTCGTCTGGGCGGAAACGCCTTCGAATCCGATGCTGAACATCAGCGACATTGGGGCGATCACCGCTCTGGCGCATGAACGCGGCGCCATTGTCTGTTGCGACAACACGTTCGCGACACCGGTGTGGCAGCGTCCGTTCGAGTTCGGCGCCGATCTCGTCATGCACTCGAGCACGAAGTTTTTTGGCGGCCACAGCGACGTCATGGGCGGTGCGGTCATCACGCGCGAAGGCGGTCAGCGAGCCGCGCAGCTACGTGACTATCAGGGCACAGCCGGCAGCGTTCCGTCCGCGTTCGATGCCTGGCTCATCCGCCGCAGCCTCACGACACTGAGCTGTCGCGTTCGCACACAATCGGAGTCGGCAGCACGCATCGCTGAGTTCCTAAGCCGGCATCCGAACGTGGAACGTGCCTTCTATCCCGGGCTCGATTCGCATCCCGGCCATACGCTCGCACGCAAGCAGATGAAAGGCGGGTTCGGTGCGATGCTGTCGTTCTGTGTTCGCGGCGGTCGCGCGGAAGCCTTTGCGATCGCGGCGCGCATGAAGTACTTCACCCGTGCGACGAGTCTCGGCGGCGTCGAATCGCTCGTCGAGCACCGGGCATCGATCGAAGGACCGCACAGCGTGACGCCCGAGAGCCTGCTGCGACTGTCGATCGGACTCGAGCACGCCGACGATCTCATCGGCGATCTGGATCAGGCGTTGGCCTGATCAGCGAGGGTCGGTGCGATCTGTCGCGTCAGGCGCTTTCTCGAGCTCGACTGCGTCATCCACGATGTCGAAGCTGCCTTCGACACGTACGTCTTCGGACGATGCGCCGATCTGGACGGTGAAGCGGCCCGGTTCGACCGTCCATTGCTGACCGCGGTCGTAGAGCGCCAGATGTTCTGGCGTCAGTATGAAGCGAACGGTCTTGGTCTCTCCCGGTGCCAGCGAGACACGCTCGAATCCACGCAGCAATTTCTCGAACGTCACTACGCTGCTGTAGTCGTCGCGAAGATAGAGCTGAACGACGTCGTCGCCGGCGCGCTGACCGGTATTGGTGACATCGACGCTCACCTCGACACGGCCGCCTGAACGCAGCTTCCGCGGAGAGATCCTGAGATTCCTGTAGCCGAATTTCGTGTAGCTCAGACCATGACCGAATGGGAACAGCACGCCTGGCACCTGGCCCGCGTCATGAGCCTGTGAGCCGGGGTGAGCCGGGAAATTCATCTGGATCTGACCCACGCTCTTCGGAAAGGTGATCGGCAGGCGGCCCGAAGGATTCACGTCGCCAAAGAGAATATCCGCGAGCGCGGCACCGCCGTCTTCACCTGGAAACCACATCTCGACGATGGCGGGCACGTGGCGCGCGGCCCAGTTGACGCTGAGTGGACGACCGTTGCTGAGGACGAGAACGACGGGTTTGCCGGTGGCGTGCAGGGCGCGCAGCAGATCTTCCTGATAGCCCGGTAGATCGAGACTCACCCGGCTCGCTGATTCGCGGCACAGCTCGTCGGTTTCACCGAGCGTTGCAATGATGACGTCGACGTCTTTCGCTGCAGCGACTGCCGCATCGATCCCTGCGCGAACCGCATCGGAGGGCGGCTCCTTGAACACGTCGCTCTCCGGGAAGCGCTCGTCCTTCACGTCGACGCCCTTCGCGTAACGGACTTCGACGTCGCTGCCGAGTTTGGCCCGCAACCCCGCGAGCGGCGTGATGAAGCCGAGCCGTTGCGCGCCATAGCGCGACCACCAACCGTGCGCATCGTCAGCGAGTGGGCCGGTGACGAGGATGCGCTTCACGTGCCTGCTCAGCGGCAGCAGATCGCGGTCGTTCTTGAGAAGAATGATGGACTGGCGTCCGGCTTGTGCGGCGAGCGACAAGTTGGCCGGCGTGCGCACGACCTGATCTGTGGACGCAGGCTTCTCCTGGTACGGCGTGTCGAACAGCCCGAGCCAGAACTTCACGCGCAGAATGTCGCGGACTCGCGCATCGACAGTTTCGACCCGAAGGCGCCCCTCGCGAACGAGGTTTCGCAGCGGCTCCGCATACGCTTCCGGAGGTGTGAAGTTCGTGCGGATGTTCAGGCCGGCCTCCACCGCCTGACGGATCGCCTCTTCGGGAGTGGCCGCCGTGCGGTGCTTCGTGTGAATGAACTCGACCGCCGCGCTATCGGAGACGACGTAGCCCTGGAAGCCCCATTGCTGCCGCAGGATCTGCGTCAGGAACAGGTGGCTCGCCTGCACCGGAATGCCGTCGTAGTCGTTGTACGAGGACATCACGCCCAGCGCGCCTGCATCCTGGATGGCACGACGGAATGGCGGCAGGAAGATCGTCTGCACATCGCGCCATGTCACTTGCGGATCGGTGCGCGCTTCGCCATCGCGCCCGCCTTTGGGCACCGAGTACACAGCGAAGTGCTTCAGCGTCGAAACGACCCGCTGTTCCTGCAGGCCCTTCACTTGTTCAACGCCTAGTTCACCGACGAGGAACGGATCTTCGCCATAGCTCTCGATCACGCGGCCCCAGCGGGGATCGCGCGCCAAGTCGAGCACGGGCGAGTAGATGTTGGTGTAGCCGAGTGCACGGCCTTCGCGTCCCGTTACGCGACCGATCTCACGCACCAGTTGCTTGTTCCAGGTACTCGCGACAGCGAGTTGGGCGGGAAAGCTGGTGGCCTTCGAATGCAGGAGACCGCGAATGCCCTCGTTCGTGAAGTCGACGGGGATGCCCAGGCGCGTCTCTTCGATGAACCAGCGCTGCACTTCGTTGATGGCGCGCGTGTGCAGTGAGTACGGCAGGTCGTGCACCGGGTCGGCGAGATTGTTGGTCCAGCCCGTATTGCCGTTCATGTGCTCGTCGATGTTGCCGATGCCATCCTTCCAGAGCGCGGCCTTCCAGGCCGGCGTCGGCAACTCATCGCTCGCGACACGCGGAAAGCCGTAGAGCGTCACCATCTGCGCCGTCTTCTCCTCTAGCGTCATTCGGCCCAGGAGATCGGTGATGCGTGCTTCACGATCGAGCGTGGGATCTTCGTAGGGATCGCGAGTCCCGTTCTTGTTCAGGTCGATCCAGCCGGAGCGGTAAATGTCGGGCGACCGCTTTTGCCGGACGAATTTCGAGGTGTCCGCGGCGAGGCCCTCGGACGACATTGCGAGGCCGGTGACCAGCGAGAGCGCTGAGCAGAGAATGTTCTTGAATGCGGACACTGGCCATCACCTGAGGACGAAGAACGAGGTGAGGCTACCTCACACGATTCAGGTTGGCACGCATGCTCCGATCGCCTGCAGCGATATCGGCATCGAGAAAGGCGATGATCCGGACGCGCTATTGGCGTACAGGTCCGCAACATCCGCATCGCGCAGTCGCATGAAGTTGAACGAAGGCATCGAGTAGAGCGCGCGACCGTCGCGGCCGATGCCGTGGCGTAGCCGGAGTTTCGGAACGCGCGTATTCGGTCAGATTCACGGCAACGCCGCCACCCCATCGCACTTCGCCCGACAGATCTTCGCCGTGACAGCCGCCGCAACCGCGAGTCCTGGCGAGATGCGCACCACGCGCGATGGACTCGGCGTCGGAAGGAATCGGAAGGCAAATGCGGACGGACGCTCGAAGGAGCGCAGATGCGCTTCGCTGGCGAGGTAGACCCATGCCGACGCGGCCAGCGCAGCGACGCCCAGGACGGCGACGATGCTGACAAGCCAGCGAACGAGGCTGCGTGGATCACGGACCGATCCGCAAGGAGTTTCGCTCACCGCCAACCCTTATTCTTGTTGTTCTGCGGCGAGGCTACTGCACAGGCTAGCCCGACATCAATCCGCCTTTCCGGGCACGGGCTATTTCTCGATCGGCTGTTCCTTCTCCTTCCACTGCTTCATGTCGCCTTCGAGATGCAGCAGCTTCGAGAAGCCGTTCTCCTTCAGGCGCGTCGCCGCCCGTTCGGCACGCACTCCGGTCTGGCAGTAGAGAACGATGTCCTTGCCGGAAGCATCTCCGAGCGCGGAGATGCTGGCCGGGAGATAGGTGTACGGAATGTTGATCGCGCCAGGAACATGACCCGCCGCGAATTCTTCCGGCGTGCGCACATCGAGAATGACGAGCGAGCTGTCCTTCTCGGCGATGCGCTTGTTCAGCGCTGCCTGATCGATGAGCGGCGTATCGGCGGATGCGAATTGAGCGAGGCCAAGCGAGGCAAACGCGAGCAGCGGGAGTACGGCGCTGCAGACACCATTCGCCATCCGCGATCCGCTATCCGCTGCTCTCTTCATCAATGTTTACCGGGCTCGAGCTTCACACCGCGACGCTCCCACGCAATGTACGCGAGCATCGCCGTCATCTTCGCATCATCTGCCTCGAGCGGCTGCCCCTGCAACGGGTTGCGCAGGCACCAGTTCACCATCTCCCACAGATTCGCAACCTTGCCGAGCTGCTTCTGAAACTTGGGATACGTTTCCGGATGCGTATTCGCCGCGTTCGGGTGGCACTGCGCGCATGCGACACCATTCGTGCCGAGTTTGCCGTCGGTCCAGAGACTACGTCCCTGCTTCACCACGCCATCGAACTGCTCCTGCCAGCGCTTGAGATCCGACTCGGTGAACTCGTCGGCCAACGCCACCGAGCTGAACGCCATCCCCATCAACGCCACCGCCAAAATCCGGATCATCTTCATGTCTTCTTCCTCTGGCTCACAGCTCATCGCTCACAGCTCGTCGCCTTTTTCCGCTTCTGCTCTGGCCAGTTGCCGGCAGCCAGCCGCCCGACAGCTCCCTCAGAAATGCGCCTGCGGCGGCGTCCGACTCTCCGGCGCCTGATACGCGCTATCCACCGGCGTCCCCGTCTTCTCATCGAACGCCACCGTCCGGCCCTTGTTGTTGTACAGGTTGAAGTTCACCCGCGAGCGGCCGGAGTGGATATCGATCAGTTGCCAACCCGTCGCATCACGCTCGAAGAACGGATCGGCGCGATTCATCTGCACAGTCAGCTTCGGCAATAGTTGCTCAGCCTGTGCGTAACTCTGCGGGTATGGCCACGGCCAGGCGGTCGCCATCGCCGAGGTGAAGCTGATGTTGCCGATCTGGTTGTACTGGATCTGGTGCACGTGTCCGTAGAACACCGTGACTTTGTCGAACGGTGCGAGCAGCGCCTGCACCTGCTCGGCGTCCTCGGTCCAGAAATTCCAGCCCTTGTAGATCTTCTGCAACGGCGAATGCGAGAACACGACGATCGGCGTCGACTTCTTCACTTTCGCGAGATCCTTGCGCAGCCATTCGCGCTGCTTGTCGCCGACCATGAACGGAGATCCGTTCGGATTGTCGAGGCCAGCCATCTCCAGCATGCGCTGCTCGGGCGACGGCCAGCGATTGAAGGTCCAGTCGTCGTACGTGAGGATGCTGTTCAGGACGATGAAGTGCACGCCCTTGTGATTGAAGCTGTAGTACTGCGGACCGAAGAGCTTCGACCAGTACTCACCGAGGTCGAGGTAGTAGTCGTGCTCGCCCATCACGTGGTAGACCTTGCCCTTCAGCTTCGAGAGCATCTCGGCGCCATGATCGAGCTCGGGCTTGTTGCCGAGCTGCGCGAGATCGCCACCGAACATGACGAAGTCCGGCTTCGGCGTGAGCAGGTTCGTCTCCGCGACCGCGCGAATCAGGCCGCGATCCCAGTTGCGCACGAATTGCGTGCCCTTGATGTGCTGGATGTGCGAGTCGGAGATGTATGCGAACGTGAACGTGTCTTCCGGCTTCGCGAAGGCCAGCTCGACGAGCGTGAACGGCAAAGTGCTGGCGCTCACGCCGAGCGCGGCATTGCGAAGGAACGTGCGCCGATCGAATGTCTGGCTCATGGTGCCGTGCCCTCTGTCGTCATCGGCATTGCGGTTGCCGCGAGCTTCGTGGTGCTCACGTTGCAGGATGCGGGATTCAGCGATGCGGCCTTCTGGGCGGCGAACTGCGGACTCGTGAGCGTCTCGAGGAACGCCACGAGATCGGAGATCTCATCGTCGTTGAGCTCGAGCGGCCGGATGCCGCCGCTCAGGAAGTCGTTCACCGCATCGGTCTTCTTCGTGATGCCGCCGTTGTTGTAGTGCTCGACCACATCGCGCAGCGTCGCAAGGCTGCCGTCATGCATGAACGGCGCGGTGACGGAAACGTTGCGCAGCGTGGACGTCTTGAACGACCCGATCTCATCGAGCGTGTCGGTCACCGCGAATCGGCCGAGTTCCGACGCCTTCGGATTCGTCAGCACAGCCTTGTCGACATCGGTGCCCGCGGCTTTTGCCTTCAGGAAGGCTGGTGCGAGCGTCCCGATGTCAGCCTGGATGCGATTCACGCCCACACCGATGTTGTGGAAGCGGTTGTCGGTGAACAGCGCGTGATCCTGTTCGATCGTGTGACAGGAAACGCAGCGCCCCTTGTTCATGAACACGTCGAAACCGCGCTTCGCCTGGTCGCTGATCGCGTCCTGTCTCTTCCCGAAGTACCACTGATCGAAGGGTGAGTCGCCGCTCACGATCGTGCGCTCGAAGCTCGCGATCGCCTGCTGCACTTGCGTCATCGTGACCTGCGTGCCTTCCTTGCCGAAGACTTTCTTGAAGGCGGCAACGTACTCAGGATCGCTGCGCACGACCTTCAGCACGGGGTCGTGGTTCGCGAGGCCCATCTCCACGGGGTTGATGATCGGGTGTTGCGCCTGGTCTTCCATGTCGGGCGAGCGCCCGTCCCAGAAGAACAGCGTGAAGTACGCCGAGTTGATGACCGTTGGGGCGTTGCGCGTGCCCGTCAGCTTGTTGATGCCTTCGGAAGTGACGAGTGGACTGTCGGTGAAGGCCTTCTTCGGATCGTGGCAAGTGGCGCAACTGACATCGCCCGTACTGCTGAAGCGCTTGTCGTTGAAGAGCTTGTCCCCGAGCGCGATTTTCTCCGGCGTCTGCGGATTGTTGGCTGGCACGGGAACAGGCGGCAGTCCAAGCGGCTGAGCAAAACTCAGCGCACAAAACAGGCTCGCGCACGTGCCCATCAGCACGGTATGAATCGGCGGTCCCATGCTTGCGTCCCCACGAAGGCTTTTGAAGGCTCTTAGAATCAGTCTAACCTCGAGGCCCGACTTCGCAATTGATCTCTTCAATAAGACGACCCTCGGTGGCAGCGAGCTGGCGGCGCTGAGCCGCGCGACTCACGGTCACCATGCGATCGGCAGCACGAACCGCGACGCGCGCAAAGCGCAGGATGTGCTCACCATCAGCGGTCAGCGCGACATGCGCGCGATCACGCTCGAACAATGCGACGCCGAGATATTCCTCGAGCTTGCGCAACTGAATACTCAGTGTGGATTGAGTGACGGAGCAACGCTCGGCAGCGCGCGTGAAATTCAGACAGTCTGCCAATGCGATTAGATAGCGAAGCGCGCGTATCGACATGCAACCCCCGTGGCGACAGCTAGGGCTCGGTCGCGTTGTTGTGAATTTGCCGCGAAGCTACTACGCGGCACCGGCCCCGACCAATAGAACTAACCGATGGGGGGCGATAGGGGATGTGAATCAGGGAGGTGTGTCATCAGGAAATAGCGATCCCTCTTCCTGAACCCCAGCGACTCGTATAGCTGCTGCGCCGCAGTGTTGGCCTGGTCGACTTCGAGATGCAGAGCGCGGATGTTGAGTTCCCCGGCGCGCGCGATGAGGAATTCCACGAGCTGGCGGCCATACCCGCGGCCGCGGTGATCGGGCAGGACAAAGACTTCATCGACGAATGCGTCGTTGCCGCCGAGCTCGAGACTGAAGCCGATGCAGAGCGCGACGTATCCAACGGCCCCGCCGTCCACTTCGCCGAGCCAGACCCGGCCCCATTGCGGCTCATTCAGCAGCCGGGCCATCACCGCGCCCGATTCTTCAGCGTCGAACCCGAGCCCGTCGTCCCGGTAGTAGCCGCGCATCAGCTCGATCAGGACACCGAGATCAGCGGGCGTGGCGGCGCGGATTTGCATAGGAAGAGCTGGAATTTCACACGGATTTCGCGGAGGGCACGGAGGTCAGAACTGCTCGGAGCGACTACTTTCCAATCTCCGTGCTCTGCGTGAACTCCGTGTGAAACCTCTGAATCTGTCTCTCACTGAGACCCTAGCTTGGTCAGCGCATCGCCGGTGACCCGGAACACGGTCCACTCGTCCATCGGCTGCGCGCCGAGCGACTTGTAGAAATCGATTGCACGCTGATTCCAGTCCAGCACGGACCATTCGAGGCGGCCGTAGTCGCGTTCGACGCAGATGCTGGCTAGGTGGCGCAGCAGATGTTCGCCATAGCCCTGGCCGCGATACTTCGGCCGGACGAACAGGTCTTCGAGATACAGGCCGGGCCGGCCGAGGAACGTGGAGAAGTTCGGGAAGAACAACGCGAAGCCGACGACTTCGCTACCGAGCTGGCCTATGACCACTTCGGCTCCCGGTCGCGGGCCGAACAGCGATTCCTCCAGCAGCGCTTCCGTCGCCACGCACTCATGCGAGAGGCGCTCAAAGTCCGCGAGCTCGCGGATGAGCGACAGGATCGTCGGCACATCGGCCACGGTCGCGCGGCGGATCTGGAACTCTGGCGTCGTCATGCATTCTTCCCCGTCACCCGTCACCCGTCACCCGTCACCCGTCACCCGTCACCCGTCACCCGTCACCCGTCACCCGTCACCCGTCACCCGTCACCCGTCACCCG
>NZ_JACHHZ010000002.1:0-1058918 GCF_014202975.1 Povalibacter uvarum | reverse complement strand
ACCCGTCACCCGTCACCCGTCACCCGTCACCCGTCACCCGTCACCCGTCACCCGTCACCCGTCACCCGTCACCCGTCACCCGTCACCCGTCACCCGCGAAGCGTATCTTGCATCGTTAACCGATTCCATATACTTTCAGGCCGCAAAGCGGGGTTGAAGCTGTAGGGATCAAGATAATCTGAATAATCGAGCCATGGCAGAGCACTCGAAACTACCTCTCAATGCCTTGCGCGCCTTCGAAGCGGTGGCCGCGCATCTGAGCTTCACCGACGCCGCCAAGTCGCTGCACGTCACGACGGCCGCGATCAGCTCGCACATCAAGTCGCTCGAAGAATTTCTCGAAACCCCGCTGTTCGTTCGACACAGCCGCTCGGTGCGACTGACGCCCCAGGGCGCGCGCTTGCTGCCTGGTGTGCAACGTGGCCTCGGCGAGCTCACACGCGCCGTCGATCAACTGCGCCAGGACCGGTCGAGCGGCCTGCTCAACATCAGCCTGCTCGGCTCGTTTCTACAGAAGTGGCTGCTCCCGCGCCTCGGTGACTTCTACCAGAAGTATCCGGATGTCGACCTGCGATTCAATGCCAGCCGCGAGCTGATCGATTTCATGCAGACGGATTTTCATGCGGCCGTGCGCTACGGCGGCGGTCGTTGGGAGAATCTGCACGCCGAGAAGATGCTCGACGACTGGGTCTTTCCCGTGACAAGCCCCGCCCTGTTCGCGAGCCTCGGCCCGATCACCACCCTGGCCGATCTGAACAAGTACCAGCTCCTGCACAGCGCGAGCGAACCCTGGGTCGATTGGCTGCGCCGGGTCGGTGGCGATACGACTCGCGTCGAGCGTGGCCCGGTTCTCGATGACTCGGCATCCGTACTCGCTGCAGCTGAGCAAGGTCACGGACTCGCGCTGGCGCGATGGTCGCTGGTTGCGGGCGATCTGGCTGCGGGTCGCCTGGTGCGACCTTCAGAACAGAGCGTGCGGCAGCACAACTCGTATTACTTCGTCGCGCCGCCTCATCACTTCGAGCTGCCGAAGGTCATTCGCTTCCGCGACTGGCTCCGCGGAGTGTGCAGTCAGTTCCCGCCGCCGGAAGGCGAGAGACTGGAGCCCGAGAAAGAGTAGTCCGTCGTTCCCGCGCAAGCGGGAACTCGTCATTCCCGCGAAGGCGAGTGCTCGTCATTCCCGCGAAGGCGGGAATCCATGTCTTGAATCCGGATGGATTCCCGCTTCCGCGGGAATGACAGAAGAGGATGCTGCCGCATGACGTCCGGCTAAAGCCGGACAACCAGAGTCGCAACCACAACCAGAGCCGGAGCCTTCACCCCGTTCTCACCAACCGCCAACCGCTAACCGCCAACCGCTTGTCCTTACGGCTTCTGAGCCGGCGCCAGCAGCTTCGACTGCGACACCAGGTACGCGCGGATCGCTTCCGCATCCTCGCGCTTCAGCATCGCACCGAAACCCACCATACCCTTCGACGCAAGCGCGCCATCGAGCACGATCGCCTTGAACGCTTCGGCATCGGCGATCGCCTTCGCGTAGCGCAGATCCGGAATCGTCGTCGTGCTGACGACGCCGGCGCCGTGACATGCTGAGCAGATCGTGTCGTACTGAGTCTTGCCCTTCGTCGCATCGCCATCGGCCTTCGCATTCGCCAGGTCGGGCAACGGCTTGGCTGCATTTCCATCGAGCGACGGCAGCGCGGCCGTACCGCCGAGCTTGAACACGAGCAATCGCCCGAATTTGCTGCGAGGTGTCTTGTCGCCCATCATGCCGCCGCCCATCGCGACGCCGCCGATGCCGGCGACGGCAGTGACGTACTGCTCGCCATCGAGCTCGTAAGTGATCGGACCGGCCATCACCGCGTTCTGAGTCGCATACGACCAGAGCTTGGCGCCGGTGTCAGCGGCATATGCATTCATATGGCCATCGACTGAGCCCTGAAAAACCAGGCTCCCGCCGGTCGCGAGCGTGCCGCCATTGCCGAAGCGCGGATACGAAACACGCCAGACTTCGCGTTGAGCAACGGGATCCCATGCGAGCAACGCAGCGCCCTGTTCCGTCGCTGTCGCGGATTTCACCGTATCCGGATTCGCAGGTGCGTTCGAACGACCGATGCCCGTGTTCCACGTCCGATCGCGGAACTCGAACTTCTCATCGGTCGCATACGTGCTGCGCGTGATCTGCGTCGGCACGTACACGAGTCCGGTCAGCGGGCTGTACGACATCGGAAACCAGTTGTGACCGCCGATGGCACTTGGCGTCACCATCGCGGGCTCGCGGGTGTAGCGCGCTTCGGGCACATCGATCGGACGGCCCGTTTGCGGATCGAGTCCCTTCGCCCAGTTCACGGCCACATAGTTGTTGCCGGAGATGAACTTGCCCGTGACGCGATCGAGCACATAGAAGAAACCGTTCTTCGGCGCCTGCATGAGGACCTTGCGCTCGACCCCGCCGATCTTCATGTCCGCGAGAATGATGTGCTGAGTCGCGGTGTAGTCCCACGACTCGCCCGGTGTCGTCTGGAAGTGCCACACATACTCGCCGCTGTCGGGCTTCAGCGCGACGATCGACGACAGGAAGAGGTTGTCGCCTTTGCCCGCCGAACGGATCTGATGATTCCACGGGCTGCCGTTGCCGACGCCGATGTAGAGAAGATCGAGCTTCTCGTCATAGGCCATCGAATCCCACACGGTGCCGCCGCCGCCGTACTTCCACCATTCGCCGTTCCACGTCTTCGCGGCTTCCTCCATCTGCTTGTTCTCGAAGCCGTCCGCCGGATTGCCCGGCACGGTATGGAAGCGCCAGAGCTGCTTTCCTGTTGCAGCGTCGTACGCGGTGATGAAGCCGCGGACGCCCATCTCGCCGCCGCCGTTGCCGATGATCACTTTGCCTTTGATGATGCGCGGCGCACCGGTGATCGTGTAGCGCTTGGTCGGATCAGTCGTCTGCACCGACCACACGGGCTTGCCCGTCGCCATGTCGAGTGCGATCAATCGACCGTCGAGCGTGCCGAGGAAGACTTTGTCGCCCCAGGCAGCAACACCGCGATTGACCACGTCGCAGCAGGCGTCGATCGCCTTGTCGCCGGCGATCTGCGGATCGAAACGCCACTTCTCCTTGCCTGTGCGTGCGTCGACCGCGAACGCCTTGCTCCAGGCCGAGGTGAAATAGAGAGTGCCATCGACCAGCAGCGGCGTCGCTTCCTGGCCGCGACTGGTATCGAGATCGAAGTACCAGGCCAGCCCGAGCTTGCCCACGTTGTCCTGCGTGACTCTGGCGAGCGGGCTATAGCGCTGCTCGTCGTAGGTGCGACCGTGTGTCACCCATTCGCTGTTATTGGCCCCGGCCTTGACGATGCGGTTGGCGTCGACAGGCGCTGCCGAGGCGCTCACGGAGAGAATGAGAGCGATGGCCGCTGCCGCGACCGGAGAATGATTGAGCATGAAGTGCCGAAATCCTGACGTCGTTGTGCGACCGCCCGTCCGGGCGGTTCCCCCTCGGTCCTCCATGCCGCTGCTCATGGAAGCGGACCGGTCCGCGGGCAGGGTTACGGTTCGGCATCCAAAGTTCAACTGAAATCAGAATTCTTTGCAGGCGGGGGAAGGCACGGCCGCACTTTCATGCGGCCGTACCCCGATACTCGAGCGATCAGAACGACTTCGTGATCGAGACCCCCAGCAGCCGCGGATCGAGCACGCTCACGCTGCGCACCATACCGAGGCCGTCCGGCGCCGGATCGAACCCGGTGATGACGTCGTCATCCATCAGGTTCTTGCCATACACCTGGATATTCCAGCCGAGCCGGTCATTGAAAATGGCCAGCGACGCACTGGCGTTGTCCCAACCTTCGAGCTTGTCACTCTCGGTGTTGAGGACGCGTGTGAATGAATCGCTCTGCAAGTAGTAGTCGGCGCGCAGGCGGGTGCTCCAGCCGTTCGCGAAATGCCATTCGTACTCGCCGCCCACCGACGCTGTGACGTCCGGCGCCTGCGGAAGCGCATTGCCTTTGAGATCAACGGCGACGCCGCCCGACGGCGTGAGGCCCATCGCTGCGAACGAACCGCCGCAGATCCCGAGGATGTCCTGTGCCGTGGCAGCGCGCGTACCGCCACCCGTGACCGGGATGAAGGGCGTGCCGTTGTTGAGCAGCGTAACGAACTGTGCCATGGCTGCCGTCGGCACGACACACGCAGTCGACGTGGACTTGACGAGCGTCAGGTTCGGATCGCCCTGTGTGCGATCGAACTGGTCGATCGAAGCGCCTTCCTTCAGCTCGGTGTTGAGCAAGCCGATCGTCGCGTTCATGCGCAGTCCCTGCGTGACCTGCCACACGCCTTCGAGCTCGAGGCCGCTGATGCCGGCATCGACGTTCTCGGTGCTGACCGAGAGGCCGCGGCGGTTGGAGATCTGGTAGCCCTCGTAGTCGTAGTAGAACGCCGTAGCGTTCGCCTGCACGCGGCCATCGAACAACTCGTTCTTCGATCCGATTTCGTACGCGTTCACGAACTCAGGCTCGTACGCCGTCGAGAGATTGCTGTTCGAAGCATCGGGTGGATTGATGCCGCCGCCCTTGTAGCCCTTCGAGTAGGAGACATACAGCAGGTTTTGCTCGGTCGGCCGCCACGCAGCATTCACTCGGCCAGTGACCTCCTTCCACTGCGCTTCCTGGTCGATGATCGACAGCGGCCCGGTCTCCGGCCAGCCCCGTCCCGGCGTGAGCATCGTGATCGGATGATTGCGGATCTGCTTCTTGTCGTCCGTGTAGCGCAGTCCGGTCGTGAGCGTGAAGCTGTCCGTCACGTCCCAGTACACCTCACCGAATATCGCGCTGGCCGTCAGCTCATAGGGATTGCGGCTGAGGTAGTAGTTGTGCCCTGTGCCATCCGGCGTGCTCCCGCCGTCGTAGTAGCAATCCGTCGGCATGCACGTCGACAGGTTCGCGAGATTCGCAAGCTGTACGTAGGCGTTCTGCGTGTTCGGCACGATGTACAGATCGTTCAATCGCTCGAGCTTCATGTACAGGCCGCCGATATTGAAGTTCACCGAGCCTTCGAAGCGCGACTGCAGGCGCAATTCCTGACTGAACTGCTCCGCCCATTGGTCCGTGATCATCACTACGTTCGGCGTGTTCAGGTTGCCGCTCTGCGGATCGTCGAAGTAGCCGCCGGGCGTCACGGGCCCTGGATTGAAGGTCGTGCTCGCGACATAGCTCGCATCGGAGTAGCGCGTATCAACCTTGTCTTCCAGGCGCGCACTGAGCGCCGTCAGCGTCAGGCTCTCCGTGATGTCGAACTCGAGGTTGAGCTCGTACAGATCATTGCTCGACTCGTAGCTCGGGTCGGTGGTAACGGCGACTTCGCGCAGATCGCGCGACTGCACGACGCCCGCATACGCATCACCGGTGACCAGGCCGGCGAGGCTGCCGAGCTGGCCCGAGAGCGTCGAAACGTAGTTCACCGAACCGTATGCAGCATCGCTGTAGATCGAACCGGGCAAGCAGCCCTGATTCAGGAATTGCCGGGCCTGCGCGCTGTTGATCGTCACGCCACCGACGCTCGTGGGACCTGGATCCTTGATGCACAGCGACTTGCTGGTCCCCATGCGATCGTCGTCTTCCAGCGAGTGTTCCCACATGAGCATCGCGCGAAAGCGGCCATCAGGATTGATCGCGAGCGTGCCGCGGCCAGACACCATCTGTCGTCCATCGACATCCTCATCGTTGATGAGATTGGTGGTGTAGCCATTGCGCTGAAGGCCGAAGCCCGCGAGGCGCAGCGCGACGGCGTCACCCATCGGGATATTGAGATAGCCACTCAGCCGCTTCTGTTCGTAGCTGCCGAGCTCCAGGGTGCCCTGCCCGCTCAGCGCGGAAACGCTCGGCTTGGCCGTGATCAGGTTGATGACGCCACCGGTGGCATTGCGGCCGTAGAGCGTGCCCTGCGGACCGCGCAGCACTTCGACACGTTCCATGTCGTACATCTCGGACTGACCCATTCGGTTCACACCGAGCGGCGCGTTGTTCACGTGCACGCCAACACCGCCGTCACCGGACGTGCTTACGAGCTGGTAGCCGATACCGCGGAGCTGGAAGTTGGTTTCATTGAACCCGATACCTGCGCGGGCGTAGTAGAGGTTCGGCACGACGCGCGGCAGGTCTTCCGCGAGATTGATGCGTTGTGTCGTCAGTGCGTCGGCCGTCAATGCCGTGACTGCGATCGGCACGCTCTGCACAGACTCTTCGCGCTTCTGCGCCGTGACGATGATTTCCTCGATACCGACGGTTTCCTCTGCTTCCTGGGCCAATGCTGGAAATGCAACCGCAAGAGACGACGCGCCGAGAATGGCGCGGATGGTGGACTTCAGAATCATGCTGTACTCACTCACTGACCCGCGGCGCGCGTCCGATCGGACTGCGGGTTATTGTTTTTCATGACCGTAGTCGCCGGCTTGCCCCCTCCCAGAGATCAAGACCGACGCGGTTGTCCCGCGCGCCGCGATGCGGCGTCACGAAGTGGCGGCGAGTATTCGAAGAGGCGTCGTGGACGGTCAGTGACGCACTTCACTGTGACGCCGGGTTTCGCGTGAATCTGCGCAGGCGATCACGCTTGTGAGCGCATTTTCACCCGCATCTCAGGGAGGGAATCGCTGCGCGGATGTGACGCGATTCATGCTGCTCCCGACCAGGAAGTCAGCGACGCGCATCAGGGTTGAACAGGCAACGCCGATTGTTGCGTTGCCACATCCGTCGGCGAAATCGCGTTACGTTACGTCCAGCTATTCGCTTCGCGTGCGAATGCTTCCTGCTTTTGCGGACGAACGACACAGAAGCGCTGGCCTGTGGGCGCCTCCATGATCCACCAGCGAACGCCCCGCTCCACGCGCCTGGCACCGAGCGCTTCGAGACGCTGCACCTCCGCTTCGATGTCGTCTGTTTCGATATCGAGATGCACCCGGCTCGGATGGCCGACCCGCTGCACTTCGATGTGCAGGCCCTCCGGACCCGTCATGAGCTCACGATACTGCTCTGGTGCGCTCTCTTCCGATCGCTCGCGCAATGGATAACCGAGAGCGGCGCTCCAGAAGCGCGACGCTTCCTCGAGGTCGGCTGTGTTGCAGTCGATGATGAATCCGGCGAGACGGCTTTTGTGCATGGGAATGGTGACGGGTGACGGGTGACGGGTGACGGGTGACGGGTGACGGGTGACGGGTGACGACGTTAACGCAAGATTGTGCAAGGTCGTGTCATGTTTTCAGTTCATGAGCGCGAAAGCGCATGGGCCCGCGCCATGTCACTTCACCCTGCGTTCGGATTCTCCCCTCTCCGCGCCCGATTCATCGCCTCCAGCATGTCCCGCACATCAGCGCGGTCGAAGATGCTCCGCGTATCCAGAGAGACTTTACGCTGCCAGTTCGCGTGTTCGTTGTACGTGCCGGGGACATTCACGGGATCAGTCATGCCGACCAGATCTTCGATCTGCAGCATGGCGAAATTCGCTTGCGACAGGCCGAGGTAAGCCTGAATCGCGCGGGCCAGCGCGGGCGAATAGTCGGGCAGCCCGTCGGATGGCTGCCAGTGCCACAAGCCTTCCTTCACGAGTGCACTCATCATCGCGGGCAATTCCCGATCGCGGGCTTCCTGTACGGAGTCGCGAACCGCAACGCTGGGATAGAGATTCAGGCTGCTGCGCAGCGCGATGTCCTCGCTTTCCCACCAGCCACGCAATGTCGGGAGGTCGTGAGTCGTCACAGTCGCGAGCGAACTCTTCACGTACTGAGACGGTGCCTTGAAAGATCCATCGGCCTGCGTCTCGAACAGCAGCACTTTGTAGTGATTCAGTTCGTAGTGCTCCATCGCCACGCGAACTTCATCGGGAACGGTACCCAGGTCCTCGCCGATCACCGCGCAGTGACGCCGCGCACTTTCGAGCGCGAGAATCGAAATCAGATCGCTGAGCGGATAGTGCACGTAGGTGCCTTCCGCTGATGTCATACCACGCGGCACCCACCATAAACGGAAAAGCGTCATCACATGATCGAATCGCAACGCGGCGACGCAGCGCATGTTGTTGCGAACCATGACGATGAACGGCTGGTATTCCTGCGCGCGCAGCTCGACGGGATTCTGCGGAGGAATGCCCCAATCCTGACCCTTCAATGCGAGCGCATCAGGCGGCGCACCGACAGACGCGGTCTGCAGATACAGATGCCGATTCGCCCACGTCTCCGAGCCGCCGGGATTTGCGCCGACAGCAACATCACCGTACAAGCCGATCGACATACCGCTGGCGCGAGCCAGTTGCTGCGCGCCGAGCAACTGTTCTTCGGCGAGCCACTGCAGCCAAAGGTAGTACTCGACTTCCTCCTGACATTCGCGGGCGAAACGATTGACTGCCGTCGATAGCGGATCGCGATACTCCTCCGACCAGCTCGGCCAGCCCCAGTACTGCGGCCCCTGCAGCCGGAAATGCGCATCGAGCGCATCGTAGATCGCATGCAACTGGAGCGGTTCGCCTCGCGCTTCGATGTAGCTGCGGAAGGCGTTAGCCCTCTCGGTCTGCGCCTGCAGGTGAACGGTGCGAAAGTGAGCATAAAGCTCACGCAGCACTTCGAACTTCAGGCGCGCGACGCCGGGGTAGTCGACGTTCTTCGGCTCGCGCAGCTTTGCTAGTTCGCGCTGGAACGCCGCGGATTCGACGCGCTCACGCACCGGAGCACAATCCGCATACTCCGGAACATCGCTGACGCTGATGTAGAGCACGTTGAGGAACTGACGGCTCGACGGACTGTACGGACTGATCTGCGTCGGATCCGCCGGCATGAGCGCATGCAGCGGGTTCAATCCGATCAACGAACAGCCGAGCGGCGCCGACAGCGAAATCAGTTCGCGCAGATCCCGGAAATCGCCGATGCCCCAATTGCTCGCCGAGCGCAGCGAATACAGCTGCACCGCGATTCCCCAAACCCGCTTGCCTTCGGCGATGACGTGCGGTTCATGACAACGCTCGGGCGCGATGATCAATCGCGCATCGCCGCTCGGGCCCGTATCGACTGCGATCGCAACGCGGTGATAGCCGAGCGGCAGATCGTCCGGCAGATTCAGCTGGTAGCGAACGAACTTGCGCCCGTCGACCGCGCCCCGCTCGTCGACTCTCAGGTCCTTGAGACTGGCTTTGCCTTCGCGCTGCTGCCCGTCTTCCAGCGTGATCGTCCACTGAACCTGCTTCGCATTCAGGTCAGCGGCCACCGCAATCGGCACAGCAGGCGCCTTGCCGGAGGAAGCGACGACGACGGGCGGCAGCGTCTTCATCCATCGCGATGTGTCCGCGGCATGAATCGCCGTCTCGACTGCAACCGCATCACAGGCATCGACTCCGAGGCCATTCAGGATCGCAATCCGCGTCTCGCGCGAAACATCGTGGGGATCGCCGCGAAAATCGTAGTACGACGCCGCAATACCGTAGCGCTTGGCGAGCTGATCGAGCGGATCTTTCTTCATGAAGTCATACCGGAATGAAGACATTTCGCACGCAGTTCACGGAGCGCGCGGAGGAAGAAACGCATGATCGGATGCTCGTTCCGATTCATAGCCTCCGTGATCTTCGTGATCTCCGTGTGAAACTCTGATCTCCGTGCGTCTCAAGTCAGAGAAAAGCCGCTGCGAACGCTTAGCGGCGCATCGCCATCCGCGAGCAACACACACGAGTGCGCGGCGACCACGCAGTTCTCGCCAGCCGCAATGCGATTGCCGAGGTCGTTCGCGCGCCAGCGGGCAGTATCGAAGACGATCTGCCACACCGCACCCGTGACGGGTGCCGGGAGCTTGAAGTCCACGGGTTGCGCGCCGGCATTGCACAGAAACAGCAGGTGGCCGTTCGGTGTTCCATGCGGATCGGTAAACGCCTGTCCGATCAGCACTCCGAGCGCACGTGCATTCACGTCGTGCCAATCCGCGGCGTTGAGCTCATGTCCGAGCGGATGACGCCAGCTCACGTCTTTGTGCTCGCGATCGACCTGGCGCGCGCCCTTGAGGAACGTATCGCGCCGCAACCCCGGAGCCCGCCGGCGCAACGTCAGCAGTTGACGCACAAATGTCGTGAGCCAGGTTCGACGCTCCGCGAGCTTCCAGTCGACCCAGCTGATTTCGTTGTCCTGGCAGTACGCGTTGTTGTTGCCACGCTGCGTGCGGCCGAACTCATCGCCTGCCAGCAGCATTGGTACGCCTTGAGACAACAGCACGGTTGCAAGCATGTTGCGGATCTGGCGCTCGCGCAGCTCGACGACCTGTTCGTCTTCCGTGGGTCCTTCGATGCCGCAGTTCCAGCTCAGGTTGTGATTGTGGCCGTCGCGGTTGTCTTCGAGATTGGCTTCGTTGTGCTTGTCGTTGTATGCGGTGACGTCGTACAGCGCGAAGCCATCGTGACAGGCAACGTAGTTGATGCTCGCCGTCGGCCGGCGACCGGTGTTCCTGAAAAGGTCACTCGAGCCGGCGAAGCGTTCGGCGAAATTGCCCAGGATGCCCGGGTTCGCGCGCCAGAACCCCCGCATCGTGTCGCGATAAAGATCGTTCCACTCGGCCCACGCCGAAGGGAAATGCCCGAGCTGGTAGCCGTCGGGACCAACATCCCACGGTTCGGCGATCAGCTTCACGTAACGCAGCGAGGGCTCCGCCGCGAGCTCCTTGAAGAACGTCGCATCCGTGCGGAAGCGGCCGTTTTCCCGACCCAGCACCGCAGCGAGATCGAAGCGGAAGCCGTCGACATGCATTTCCTCGACCCAGTACTTCAGGCAGTCGATGATCATCGCGCGCATCGCCTGGTGTGCGATTGCAATCGTATTGCCGGTCCCTGACCGGTTCACATAGTGACGAAGATCGGTCTTCTCGAGCTTGTAGTACGAAGCGTTGTCGAGACCGCGCAGACTCAGCGTCGGACCCGTCTCACCGCCTTCAACGGTGTGATTGAACACCACGTCGAGAATCACCTCGATACCTGCTGCGTGCAGTGCCTTCACCATCGTCTTGAACTCGCTCACCGCATCCGAGACTGCGTATTGATTCGCCGGCGCGAACCATGCGAGCGAGCTGTAGCCCCAGTAGTTCACCAATCCCTTGTTCGCCAGGAAGCGCTCGGGCACGAACGCCTGCACTGGCAGCAACTCCACCGCTGAGATGCCGAGATGCTTGAGATAGTCGATGACCTGCGGCTGCGCGAGACCCAGGTAGGTGCCTCGCAGGCGCTCCGGAACGCGAGGGTGCAGCTTCGTGAAGCCTTTCACGTGCAGCTCGTAGATCACCGTATCGCGCCATGGGGTTGCGGGCGGCCGGTCATCGCCCCAATCGAATGTGCTGTCGACCACCTGGCCCTTCGCGTTGAACGGCGCACTGTCGACCGGACTCAATGTTTCCGGAAGGCTCGCATCGCCCGACGGGGTCGAGCCGAGCAACGCGTCGTCCCACACGAACTTGCCCGTGAGAGCACGCGCATACGGATCGACGAGAAGCTTCGCGCCGTTGTAGCGCAGTCCGTATGTGACATCGAACGGGCCGTAAGCGCGATAGCCGTAGACAACGCCCGCGATTCCTTGCGGCGTCGGCAGAAAGCCGTGCCACACATTCTCTGTGCGCTCTGGCAGTGCAATACGGGCCAGTTCCTGAGTGCCCGCCGCATCAAACAGGCACAGCTCGATCTTCACTGCACCACTCGAGTACACCGCGAAGTTGATGCCCTCGGCGGTCAGCGTCGCGCCGAGCGGGGCCGGGGAGCCGGATTGAAGGGAGATGTTGTTGTAATCGGCGGACATGGAAGAGGGGGACGGTGAAATGGATTCCTGGTTCCGACTGTCAACGGTCAACGCTCAACCGTCAACCTTCCTCTCCCACACCATCATCGAGAGCGGCGGCACATCGAGCGTGATTCGTGCCGGAAAATCCCGAAACGGTTCAGCGGGAGCGTCGAGCTGCGCCTGTTGCGAGTAACCCGAGCCACCGAATGCGGGCGAGTCGCCGTCGAGAATCTTCCGATAGGTACCGGCCGCAGGTGCACCGAATACGTATGCATTGCGCGGCACCGGTGTCGCGTTGAACACCACGAGAAGCTCGGTCCCGCCTTCGCCCGGCAGCCGGCGGCGCATGAACGCGAAGACACTCTCGTCGCGATTGTCGACTTCGACCCAGCGGAAGCCTTCCCAGTCGTGCTCGCTCGCATGCAGCTCGGGATAGTCGCGATACAGGCGATTCAACGCGCGATTCCAGTCCTGCAGCTGGCGGTGATGGGGATGCTCGAGTGCAGCCCATGCGAGATCTTCGTAGTCGCGCCACTCGTGCCATTGCCCGAACTCGCCGCCCATGAACATGAGCTTCTTGCCCGGATGCGCCGTCTGATAGCCGATCAGCAGGCGATAGTTCGCGCACTTGCGCCATTCGTCGCCCGGCATCTTGTCGAGCAGCGAACGCTTGCCGTGAACGACCTCGTCGTGCGACAGCGGCAGGATGAAGTTTTCGGAGAAGGCGTACATGAACGAGAACGTGATGAGATTGTGTTCGTGCCGCCGATGCACCGGATCGAGCGCCATGTAACGCAGCGTGTCGTTCATCCAGCCCATGTTCCACTTGAACCAGAAACCCAGCCCGCCGAGATGCACCGGCCGGGTGACGCCAGGATAGGCGCTCGATTCTTCCGCCATCGTGACGACGCCGGGAAAGTAATGCCCAATGGTCCAGTTCAACTGCTTCAGGAAATCGATCGCTTCGAGATTCTCGCGACCACCGTACTGATTCGGCAGCCACTCGCCCGGTTCGCGTGCGTAGTCGAGATAGAGCATCGACGCGACCGCATCCACGCGCAGACCGTCGATGTGATACTCCTCGAGCCAGAACACGGCATTCGACACGAGAAAGTTGCGCACTTCGTGGCGGCCGTAGTTGAAGATCTTCGTGCCCCACTCGACGTGCTCGCCGCGACGACTGTCCTCGTGTTCGTAAAGATGCGTGCCGTCGAACTCAGCCAGTCCGTGAGCATCGCGAGGAAAATGCGCAGGAACCCAGTCCATGAACACGCCAATCCCGGCCTGATGGCATCGATCGATGAATCGCTTGAAGTCGTGCGGCGACCCGTGGCGCGCCGTCGGCGCGAAATGCCCGAGCACCTGGTAGCCCCACGATCCGTCGAACGGATGTTCGGCGACGCCGATGAGCTCGATGTGCGTGTAGCCGAGGTCGACGACGTAGGGAATGAGCTGATCGGCCAGTTCATCCCAGGTGAGGAACGCCGGCTTGCGATGCCACGAGCGACGCCACGATCCGGGATGCACTTCGTAGATCGCAATCGGCGCACGCCGCGGATCCCACGCCGCACGCTTCTCCATCCATTCGCCATCGCGCCACTCATAGCCGCTGAGATCCGCAACGATCGACGCGTTGTCGGGCCGCAGCTGCATCTGGAATCCGTGCGGATCCGCCTTCAGCACCGCATGACCTTGCTTCGTG
The DNA here is from genome assembly GCF_014202975.1 of Povalibacter uvarum. Lineage (GTDB taxonomy): Bacteria > Pseudomonadota > Gammaproteobacteria > Steroidobacterales > Steroidobacteraceae > Steroidobacter > Steroidobacter uvarum. The sequence goes on along the minus strand of NZ_JACHHZ010000002.1, from coordinate 1,045,434 downwards.
ATGACTTCGAACTTGTAGAGCGTCCCGGGCCCGAGATTGGGAACGAAGAGCTGCCACACGCCCGACTGCTCGATGCGATGCATCGGATTCGCACCGCCGCTCCAGCCATTGAAATCGCCGACCAGGCTCACCGCCCGCGCATTCGGTGCCCAAACCGAAAACCACACTCCGCTCGCACCCTCGACAACGCCCAGGTGCGCCCCGAGCTTGCGATAGATGTGGTGATGGTTGCCCTCACCGAAGAGGTGGAGATCTAGGGAAGAAAGCATGGAAGCTACTAGCTGTGAGCGATTAGCCAGAGAAGATAGAGCGAAAAGGTGCGCGCGGCTACCAGAGAGTCCGTCCAGCGGACAACGCGGCCATAATAAGGCTCTCTATCCGGCTCGCCGCTCATCGCTCGCAGCTCATCGCTGCCGGCGGGTCCTCAAATAACCGGCTTGATTCCCCAGATGTTATCCGCGTACTCGCGAATACTCCTGTCGCTGGAGAACGGCCCCATGCTGAGCGCGTTGATGATCGCCTGGCGGCCCCATTCGTCCTGGTCGCGGAACAGTGCATCGACCCGGTCCTGTGCCGCGGCGTACGAGTCGAAATCGGCCAGTACGAGGAAGTGTTCGCCGTCGCTCATCAGGCGATCGACCACCGTAGTCGAGTCCGCGAGATTGTCGGGCGTGAACAAGCCCGAATCGAGCGTCTCGATGGCACGCTTGAGCTCCGGATTGTTTTCGACGACATGCGCTGGCGAGTACCCCTGGGCGCGCCGCTGGGTCACCTGCTCGGCCGTCATACCGAAGATGAAGATGTGCTCTTCACCGACAGCATCGCGAATCTCAATGTTCGCGCCGTCGAGCGTGCCGATCGTCAGCGCGCCGTTGAGCGACAGCTTCATGTTGCCGGTGCCGGAAGCTTCCATGCCGGCCGTCGAGATCTGCTGGGACAGGTCCGCCGCAGGCATGATCTCCTGCGCCAGCGATACGTCGTAGTCGGGCAGGAAGCACAGCTTCAGCTTGTCGCCGACGCGCGGGTCCGAGTTGATGACGCGGGCGACGTTGTTGACGAGCTTGATCACCGACTTCGCCATCCAGTAGCCCGGGGCGGCCTTGCCGGCGATGATCACAACGCGCGGCACCGCATCGGGCGCCTCGTTGTTGATGATGCGCAGGTAGCGCACGATCACATACATCAGATTCAGGAGCTGGCGCTTGTACTCGTGGATGCGCTTCACCTGGACGTCGAACAGCGCCTCCGGATTCACCTTCTGGTTCAACAGCAACTCGATCGTCTTCGCGAGCCGCTTCTTGTTCTCGAGCTTGATCGCACGGAAGCGCTGGCGGAACTCCGGATCGTCGACCGCCCATTTCAATCGCTCGAGATCCTCGAGATCGTTCTCCCAGGCGGAGCCGAGCTTCTCGGTGATGAGCTGCGCGAATCCGGGATTGGCCTGCTTGAGCCAGCGGCGCACGGCAATGCCGTTCGTCACGTTGGTGAAGCGATCCGGCCACAGCTCCGCGAAGTCCGCGAAGATCGTTTCGCGCATGAGCCGTGAATGCAGCTTCGCGACGCCGTTGATCTTGTGGCTGCCGATCACGGACAGGTATGCCATGCGCACACGACGATCACCGTCTTCAGCGATCAGCGACATGCGGCGACGTCGATCCATGTCGCTCGGATACTTCGCGCTCACCGCTTCGAGGAAGTCGCGATTGATCTGGTAGATGATCTGCAGATGCCGCGGCAGCAGGCGCTCGAACATGGCGACAGGCCACGTTTCCAGGGCTTCCGGCAGCAGCGTGTGGTTGGTGTACCCGCAGATGCGACGAGTCATCTGCCAGGCGCCGCTCCAGCCGATGTGATAGTCGTCGACCAGCAATCGCATCAGCTCGACGATCGCGAGCGCCGGATGCGTGTCGTTCAACTGGATGGCGAACGCGCGTTCGAGTTCGTCGATGCCACGGCCATCGGCGAGATGCTGCGCGAGCATGTCCTGCAATGATGCGCTGACGCAGAAATACTGCTGGCGCAGGCGCAACTCCTTGCCCTGCGGTGTCGAGTCATCCGGGTACAGCACGCGCGTCAGATTCTTCGCGTCGATCTGATCCGCGACGGCTGCAGCGTAGTTGCCGTGATTGAACTCCTCGATCTTGAACGGCGTCACCGCACGCCCCGACCAGAGCCGCAGGTGATTCACAGTGGGGCTGCGATTTCCCGGGATCAGCAGATCGTACGCAACCGCCCAGACATCATGCGTATCGACCCATTCGTACTGCACGCGACCTTTGTCGTCGCGCGTCGACTTGCAATGGCCGCCGAAACGCACGAGATAGCGGATTCCGCCGCGACCGCTTTCCCAGAAGTTGTGCATGCCGAGCCAGGAGCTTGCGACTTCGCGCTGCGCACCGTCGTCGCCGATGACCTGCATGAAGATGCCGTAGTCATAGCGAATGCCGTAGCCGGTGGCGGCGTACCCGAGGGTCGCGAGCGAATCGAGGAAGCACGCAGCGAGGCGTCCGAGGCCGCCGTTACCGAGGCCCGGGTCTTCTTCTTCCGCGGCAATCTCTTCGAGGTTGTGACCGAAACTCAGCAGCGTCTCGCGAACCTCGTCGATCAGGCCATCGTCGAATGACGACAGCGCATTGATGAGGCTGCGCCCGAGAAGGAACTCCATCGAGAGATAGCAGATGCGCTTGACGTGCGCCTGCGTGACGCGAGTGCGCGTCGCGATCCAGCGCTCCGCGAGCGCTTCGCGAACTGCGATGGCGAGCGCGTCGTAGAAATCGCGCCGTGTTGCGCCGGCTACGGATTTACCTAGAGAGCGGACGAGACGATCGACGATCGCGTCCCGGACAGCGCCGGGACGCAGGGTAATGGAACTGGGAAGCGAGGAAGTGGACATGCTGGCGTTCGGCGACTAGCGGGCAGCTAAGAACGCGGCGCCGGGGCACCGGGTTTCCTCACTTCACCGTCACCACCTTCTCTTCGACGATGCGCCACGAGCCGGCCTCGCGCACGAGCACGAGCTGCTTGCGCAGCGAGTTCACGCCGAATTTCTGCACGAAGGTGGCAATGCGGCGATCGGCGCCATCGGGCTCGATGCTCAGGCCTTCGATCATCGAATCCGGCACCGGTCCGGTCGCGACCTGTTCGCGACGCTGTTCGAGCCATGCAGTGGCGCCCGCTGTGTCGGTCGGTGCGACGAAGCCGCTGGAATAAAGGGCGATCACGGCATCCGCTTCACGCGAAGACCAGGCCTGAGCCCAGCTCGCGACGACTTCGTCAGGTGAACGCGCGACCGTACCGCTCGATCGGAAATATGACGGCGGCGCAGCCAGGCAGCCCATGTCCGGATCGCCGGCCCGGGACGGCGCACCGGCGGGAATGTTGAGCGCAGCAGAGCGGTCCGGCGAACTCATGCCCTCGGGCACTTTGAGCGGGGTGTTATTGCGGGCCTGCAGATAGGGCTCGTCGGCATCCACGCAGTTGCGGGACGCTCCGCCGCACGCCGACAACGCCAGCGCGGCTAGGGTCGTGAGCAAAACCGGGGCAACACGCCAGGAAGACTGCAACATCAGGGAAATACTCATGAAAAAGAGGGAAACGTGGGCCGGACAGCCCGCCGTCCAAGGTGCCCGCTACCGTACCGGAAGGGATGGCGAGAGGTAAAGGGGTCGGGCCTGACAAGGCAGGTGCCATCACTTCCCAGGGTTCCGTCACTCCCGCGAAAGCGGGAGTGACAGCGGGGTGGACTCCCGCGTTCGGGGAGTGGCGCAGCCCACCGGATTGCCACAATTCGTTCGGCGCTGCGGCACAATCGCGCGCCAACATCGACCATGACGGTCTGACCTTTCCGCAGGGTGTGCTTCCTATATATGAGTGCCATTGGCGATCGGTTTCGTAACGCCCTGCGGACCCTCTTCGGCGATATCGCCTGGACCCGACCCGGCTGGGTCACGCGAAGCAACGCCGCTGCCGAACGCGCCACCGCGCACGTCCGGGCAAATCCCAAGCGGTTCGCATTGATTGCGGGCGGGATCGCAGTCGCCGTCATCGGTGCTGTTCTCGTCTGGCGCTGGTACGAAGGCCGTCCGAAACCGGTCGAAGTGACGTTCGAGGCGTCGCCCCCCGCCGTCACCTGCTATGCGTGCGAACCACCCGGTACCCCGAATCCGCTGATCGTCCGCTTCGATGCATCCGTTGCTCCGCTCGATCGCGTCGGCCACACGGTCGACCCGAAACAGGCGGGCATTTCGCTGTCGCCCGATTTCGCGGGCGCCTGGACATGGGACGACGACAAGACCCTAAGGTTCCAGCCGCAGGCAGACTGGCCGGTCGGCACGCAGTACACCGTGAAGTTCGATCGCAAGCAGTTCGCCGCCGACTCGGTGCGGTTGTGGCGGCAGGACTTCGAGTTCACCTCGCCCGCCTTCGACGCAAAGATCACAGCCACCGAGTTTCACCAGGACCCGGTCGTCGCCGGCAACAAGAAAGTCGTCGCGACCATCACCTTCACGCATCCGGTCGATCAGGCGAACTTCGAAAAGCGCGTTCGCCTGCAGATGTTCGATCGCGTGACGGACAAGACTGAAAAGGAAATCACCGCACCCGCCCACACGATCGTCTACGACAAGCTGAAGCTGAACGCCTACATCCACTCGGCGCAGCTCGAAGTGCCGCCGAAGGCAGGACGACTGCAGATCACGATCTCCTCCGGCATCCAGGCGGCGCGCGGCGGCAACGCTACGAAAGAAGCATTGCAGAACAGCGTCGAAGTGCCCGGCCTCAACAGCCTCAAGATCAGCAATCTCGCGCTCGACATCGCACGCGATGAGCGTAATGAGCCGAACCAGATCCTGCTGGTTTCGACGTCGTTCTCCGTGCTGGAGAAAGAACTCCCGCAGAAAGTGAGCGCATGGCTGCTGCCGCTCAAGCATCCCGATCCGAAGGTGCAGGCAGAGTTCGAGCGCCACTACCGCGGCAAGCCGTTCGCGTGGGACGCGCGGAACTTCCGTCCCGAAGTCCTCAACGCCAATACGCGTCTCGAACTGACGCAGATTCCGGGCGAGCAGGATCACTACGAGCATCACAGCTTCCGCTACACAGCCGACCCGGGACGCCAGGTCTACGTTCGCGTGGTGCCGGGGCTGCGGTCCTTTGGTGGTTACGTTCTTGGCGACGCGGTCGAGCGCATTCTCGAAGTGCCCGAACTCCCCCGCGAGCTCAGCATTCTGAGCAAAGGCTCGCTGCTCTCGCTCTCCGGTGACAAGACGTTGTCGCTATTCGCGCGCAACGTGCCTGCGCTGCGCATCGAAGTGGGCCGCTTGTTGCCGCGCCAGCTGCAGCATCTCGTATCGCAGACGAGCGGCAGCTTCGAGACGCCGCAGTTCAACAACTGGGCCTTCGACAGCGCGAACATCACCGAGCGTTTCGTCAAGGTTCTGCCCTTGCCGAAGGTCGCACCCGGCAAGCCGCAATACGAAGCGCTCGATCTTGGTGAGTACCTCGACTCCCAGTCCGGTGATCGTCGCGGCATCTTCCTGCTGAAAATCCAGGCCTGGGACACGGGCCAGGACCGACCGATGGAATACACCGGCGACAACTGGAACGATGCGCGCAACAGCTCACTCGCCGACGCGAGACTGATCGTCGTCACCGATCTCGGTCTCGTAGTCAAACGCGCTGTCGACGGCGCGCAGGATGTCTTCGTGCAATCGATCGCGGACGGCACACCGGTCGCTGGCGCCTCCGTCGACATCATCGGCCGCAACGGCCTACCCGTACTGACGGAGACGACGGACGCGGATGGTCACGTCCGATTTCCCGAACTGCGCAGCTTCCAGCGTGAACGTCAGCCGGTGCTGTATCTCGCGCGCCGAGGGGGCGACAGTTCGTTCATGCCGCTGAGCCAGGGCTGGGATGAGCGGGGTCGAGCGCTCGATCTGTCGCGATTCGACATCGGCGGTGTTCAGAGCAATGCGGATCGCGGCGCACTGTCCGCGTATCTTTTCTCCGATCGAGGCATCTATCGTCCCGGTGAAGAGATCCGCGCCGCTGCAATCGTTCGCAGCCAGGACTGGAACCGAAAGTTCGACGGCATTCCGTTGCGGCTCGAGATCACCGATCCACGCGGCACTGTGATTCGTCGCGAGACTTTCGTGCCCGGCCAGGCGGGCTTCGGTGAAATTCGTCAGCCGACCCGCGAAACATCGCCTACCGGCACCTACACGCTCTCGATCCTGGTCGTGCGCAACGAGAACTACGGGGATCTCATCGGCTCGACGACTGTCCAGGTCCGCGACTTCCAGCCGGATCGCCTGCGCATGTCAGCAACGTTCTCGGCGCAGTCCGCCGATGGCTGGGTCGCACCCGAAGAGCTTGCAGCGAATCTCCAGCTCGAGAATCTGTTCGGCACGCCCGCTGAGAATCGCCGGATCACCGCTCGCATGACATTGAGTCCCGCGTTCCCTGCGTTCCGTCGCTTCCCGGACTATCAGTTCCACGATCCGCAATACGCCCGCGAAGGCTTCAGCGAGGAACTGCCGGAGACCACGACGGACGCCACCGGCAAGGCAACACTCCCACTGAACCTGCAACGCTTTGCACGGGCCACCTATCGCCTGCACATCGTTGCACAAGGATTCGAAGCCGATGGCGGTCGCGGCGTCACGACCGAAGCAGCCCAGCTCGTTTCGAGCATGAAGTATCTCGTCGGCTACAAGGCGGATGGCGATCTGGCCTATCTGAAGCTCAATGCGCCGCGCAATGTTCGCCTTCTGGCAATCGATCCGCAGGCTCAGCAGACGGCCGTTGAGAACCTGAAGCTCTCGCGCATCGAGATCCGCTATGTCTCCGTGCTCATGCGCCAGCCGAACGGCACTTACAAGTATGAGTCGCGTCGCAAGGAATCCGTGATTTCTGAAACGGCGCTGGCTATCGGTCGCGACGGTCAGAACCTGCAGCTCGCTACGGATGCGCCGGGCAACTTCGCGTATGTCCTGCGCGATCCGGAAGGCCAGCAGCTGGCCCGCATCGATTATCAGGTTGCCGGCGAAGGCAATGTGACGCGAGCGCTCGAGAAGAACGCGGAGCTCGAACTGTCACTGTCGAAGAAGGATTACTCGCCCGGCGAGGAAGTCGAAGTATCGATCCGCGCCCCCTACGAAGGCGCCGGCCTGATCACGATCGAACGCGAACGCGTGCATGCATGGCACTGGTTCAAGACCAGCACGACGAGCACCGTGCAGAAGATCAAGCTGCCGGCGGGCCTCGAAGGCAACGCCTATGTCGCGGTGACTTTCGTGCGCGATCCGGGCTCGGCCGAGATCTATACAAGTCCGCTGTCATACGGCGTGCAGCCCTTCTCGATCGATGTCGATGCACGCCGCAATCCGGTGAAGATCGAAACACCGTCGCTGGTGAAGCCGGGCGAGACGCTCAAGCTCCGCTACAGCACGGACCGTCCGTCCCGCATCGTGCTGTTTGCCGTGGACGAGGGCATCCTGCAGGTTGCGGGCTACAAGACGCCTGACCCGCTCGCGCACTTCTTCCAGAAGCGTGCGCTCGAAGTCTCGACGTCGCAGATCCTCGACCTGATCCTGCCGGAGTTCCGTCATCTCGGGTTGTCATCCGCTCCCGGTGGTGACGCGGAAGGATTGCTCGGCAAGCACCTGAATCCTTTCCGCCGCAAGGGCGAGAAGCCGGTCGCTTACTGGTCGGGCATTCTCGATGCCGATTCGACGACTCGTGAAGTGCAATACGTCGTGCCCGACTATTTCAACGGCACGCTGCGGGTGATGGCGGTTGCCGTCGCTGACGATCGTATCGGCGTCCATGACGGCCGCACGATCGTGCGGGGTGATTTCGTGCTTTCGCCGAATGCGCCGACGACTGTCACGCCGGGCGACGAATTCGATGTCAGCATCGGCGTCGCCAACAATGTCGAGGGTTCCGGCGCGAATGCGCAGGTGGAGATCGCTCTCGAGACCGACAAAGGCCTCGAAGTCGTCGGTGATGCGCGCCAGCAGGTCGGCATTGCGGAGGGCCGCGAAGGATCTGCGCGCTTCCGGCTGCGGGCTCGTGACGAACTCGGACCAAGCGTACTCAAGTTTGCCGCGAAGACCGGCAACGGCACAGGTCGTCGACAGATCGATCTCAGCATCCGTCCCGCAACTCCCTATATGACGCAGCTCAGAGCCGGCGTGCTGGAGAAGGGCGAACGCGATGTCGCCATCAATCGCACGCTCTACCCGCAGCATCGCAAGCTCGAGACCGGGATGTCGGTGTTGCCGCTGCAGTTCGCGCATGGCTTCGTCAGCTACCTTGCGAACTATCCCTATGCATGCACCGAGCAGATCGTCAGCCAGGCAATGCCGGCTGTGCTGCTCGCTTCGCGGCCTGAGTTCGGCTATGTGCGTGCCGAGCCGGGCGCCGATGTCGCCGGATTGATCAGCGAACTGCGCTCACGTCAGAACGACGCCGGTGCGTATCGGCTCTGGCCCGGCAACGACCAGGTCGTCGAGTTCGTGTCGCTCTACGCGCAGCATTTGCTGCTCGAAGCCGCTGAGCGTGGCCAGCCCGCGCCTGCTGACCTGATCGAGAACGGCAACAATCATCTGCGAGCGATCGCTGCGCGCGATGGCAACAATCTCACCGACGAACGCCAGAGCGCTTACGCGATCTATCTGCTGACCCGCCAGGGACAGCGAATGGCTGCCGAAATCGCCGCGCAGCGCAAACGGCTGAGCGAACGTTATCGCGGCCAGTGGGAGCAGGACGTCACGGCGGCCTGGCTCGCAGCCGCCCTCGATCTGATGAAGCAGGATCGCGATGCCGGACAGCTCATCGACGGCATGAAGTTCATCGCCAAGACCACCGACGAGGTCTACTACGATCCGATGACGCGCGACGCGCTTCTGCTGTTCGTGCTGTCGCGTCATTTCCCGGAGCGGCTGCGAAGCGTGCCGGCGGATGTGATGACGACGATGGCACAGAGAGTGAACGACGGCTTCTATCACTCGCTCTCCGCCGGTACGACGCTGCTGGCCCTCGACGCCTACGCGAGCGCGAGCGAAGGAGCAGAGCGCAATTTCTCGATCGCTGAAGTGCTGAAGAACAAGAGCGTTCGCGCGCTCGCGCTGCCGCAGGGCTTGTTCCCCGAGGTTGCGTTCACAGATCAGGCCGCAGCGCTTCGCTTCGGCAATACGTCTGATCGCAACGCGTTCTACCTGATCGAACAGTCTGGCTTCGACCGCACGCCGCCCAGGACGGAGATCAAGGAAGGTCTCGAAGTGCTTCGCGAATACACCGATGCGAGCGGCAAGCCGCTGACACAGATCACTATGGGCCAGCAGGTCGACGTGCATCTGAAGTTCCGCGGGCTGAAGAGCGACTTCATCGGCAGCGTCGCGTTGGTTGATCTGTTGCCCGGTGGCTTCGAGCTGGTGGTCCCCACTCAGCCTAATCAGGCGACGTTCTCCGAAGCGGCGAGTGAGGAAGGGGAAGGCGAGAAAAGCTACGGAGAAAGTGGCTTCACCGGCTGGCAGTGCCAGATCTGCGTCTCGCAGAAGGCGATGCTTGATTACGCCGACATGCGCGAAGACCGCGTCGTTTTCTATGTCTCCGCGAATCGTGACGTGCAGGAAATCGTGTATCGCATCAAGGCCACGAACGTCGGCACGTACAACGTCCCGCCAGCGTACGGCGAGGCGATGTATGACCGGAGCGTCGTGGCTCGTTCGGCGGCGGGCAAGCTGACGGTGTCGCGGCCGTGACCCCCGAGATGTCATTCCCGCGAAAGCGGGAATCCATCCGAATAGAGGCATGGACTTCCGCGTACGCGGGAGTGACGGATACCCGATCGCCGGACGGCGATGCTTCGCATGACGTTCGACTGAAGTCGAACCCACAGGGAGAGGCTTCGGCAGGACGCGTTCCTCTCCGACCGTGGGTCCGGCTTCAGCCGGACGCGATCGCCGAGGGGGACGAACGCTGCGCCTCTTGTTGTGGGTCCGGCTTCAGCCGGACGTAATCGCCGACAGGCGATGTCTTTAGGTGTCACCGAAGGCAAATCGATCGATCCAGCATGCTCTCGGACAAGCTCACAAGACGTCTCACCGCTGCAATCGCAGGCGCAATCATCGCCCTTGCCTCGATTGCGGCGATCCACGCCTGGCCACGAGATCCGCTCTCCGCACAGATCCCCTCCTCCACCGCGATCTTCGACCGCAAAGGCCGGCTGCTGCGACTGACACTTGCCTCGGATCAGCAGTACCGTCTCTGGACACCGCTCGAACAGGTTTCGCCGGAACTTGTCGACGCGCTGCTCCTCCACGAGGATCGGCATTTCTACGGGCATCTCGGCGTGAATCCCGCCGCGATCATTCGTGCCGCTTTCACGACCTACACAGGTGGCACTCGCGTCGGCGGTTCGACGATCACGATGCAGCTGGCGCGGCTCAAGTACGACCTCAACACACGCACGATCGGCGGCAAGCTCGTACAGATCGCTCGCGCTGTGCAACTCGAACTGCAGTACTCGAAGCACGACCTGCTCGAAGCGCATCTCAACCTCATGCCTTACGGCGGCAACGTCCAGGGCGTTGGCACGGCGAGCCTCATCTATTTCGGAAAGCCCGCCGGCAAGCTGACGCTGGCCGAATCGCTGACTCTGGTCCTGATCCCTCAGTCGCCCGCGCGTCGCGATCCATCGCGCGATGAGCCTCCGGAGCTGCTCGCTGCTCGCGAGCGATTGTTTGCGCGCTGGCAGGAGGAGCACCCGGCCGCCGATTCGACACATCAATATGTGTCACTCCCGCTGCGCTATGGGCGATTGAGCGACCTGCCCTTCGCGGCACCGCATTTTGTGAATGCGGTGCTGGCGAGAGACGTAGTGCTTCCGTCACTCCCGCGAAAGCGGGAGTCCATCCGATCCGGGGGGACGGATTCCCGCGTACGCGGGAATGAGGAAGGTTGGACCACGCTCGACCTACCGCTCCAGCGCCTGACCGAGCGCGTCATCACGAACTACGTCCGCGAGCATCAAGCGATCGGTATCAACAATGCGTCCGCATTGCTCGTCGACACACGCGACATGTCAGTACGCGCGATGGTGGGCTCCGCCGACTTCAGTTCCGCCGCGATCCAGGGACAAGTGAACGGAACGCTCGCAAAGCGTTCGCCCGGTTCCGCATTGAAACCCTTTATCTACGCCCTCGCGATCGATCAGGGCTACATACATCCACTGACAGTACTGAAGGACGCACCGCAATCCTTCGGCCCCTTCAGCCCCGAGAATTTCGATGGCCGCTTCGTCGGACCGATCACGGCTACCGACGCACTTGCACGGTCGCGCAACATCCCTGCGATTGCGCTGTCGGCGCAGCTCGCCCAACCGAGCTTCTATCAGTTCCTGAAAGGTGCCGGCATTTCGCGAATGGCGTCGGAGCAGCACTATGGTCTCGCGCTCGCGCTGGGCGGAGGCGAAGTGACGATGGAGGAAGCCGCGATGCTCTACGCGATGCTCGCGAATCGCGGGCAGATCGCGCCGCTCCGCTACTCCGCTGATGACCCCGCTACGCCGGGTCTGCGCCTGCTCTCCGAAGAGGCGAGCTTCATGACGCTCGAAATGCTTCGCAGCGCGCCGCGGCCGGATGATCCGTTCACGCGTAAACAGGACCGTCTGCGTGTCGCCTGGAAGACCGGAACGTCCTGGGGATTCCGCGATGCGTGGACCGCCGGAGTGTTCGGCCCTTATGTGCTCGTCGTGTGGGTCGGCAACTTCGACGGCCACGGCAATCCAGCGTTCGTCGGAGTGCAGGCCGCAGCGCCGCTGCTCTTCCGTCTGACCGATGCCATTGCAGGCAGCGATGCGACTCTCACCGAACCGATCTTCCGCCAACCGCCCCGACTCGAACGCGTCGATGTCTGCAGCGCCTCCGGTGATCTGCCCAACGCGGATTGCCCGCAGATCACGAGCACGTGGTACATCCCCGGCGTTTCGCCGATCCGCGTGAGCCAGATCCATCGCCGCATCTGGATCGACACCCGCACCGGTGAGCAGGCATGCCCCCCTTACAATGCTGCCACGACGCGCAGCGAAGTCTTCGAGTACTGGCCGACGGAGTTGCTCCAGCTCTTCGCACAAGCCGGCATGCCGCGTCGTCGCCCTCCCGCTCCCGCTGATTGCCAACGCGACGTACCGAGCGGCACACCGCCGCGCATCACCTCACCGGTGATCGCGGCGACTTACACCGTTCGTGCGCAACGCGTCGGCGACGAGTCGATTCCGCTCGCTGCGAACGCGGACAGTGACGTAAGGCGACTGCATTGGTTCGTGGATGAGAGCTACGTGGGGACCGCAGCGCCTGGCATCGCGATCGGGTGGAATCCCGAGCATTCAGGCAAGTACATCGTGCGTGCGGTGGATGACAGAGGGAGAGCGGACAGCAGGGAGATGGAAGTGGCGTTGGTGAGGTAGGAGGAGGAAGCCCGCTAGCCGGCTAGCCATTAGCCCGCAGCAGCAGCGCTGATTCAAACGCTCGGCCCATTACGCGCATCCATACGCCATCCGGCCTGATGGTCCACATCCCATGAGTCGAGCCCTCCTGATCGTCGCTGTTTGCTGGCTGACGTCCGGTACGGCGCACGGAACCCCGGCGCAGGCCGGCGCCTTTCGCGACACTGCTGCTGCGATCAACAAGACGATCCGCGCCAGCCACTTTCGCCCCGCCGAGCTCGACAGCGACGCGTTTCGTCGAATCGAACGGGACACGATCGCTCTGGGCGAGAGGGCAACGTCCGACGACGAGTTCATCAAAGGCTTCGGTGCGATCTGGCGAGACGCACCGTTCTCCCATGTGGGACTACGGAAGGCAGAGGAGCCTGCTGCCGACCGGATTGCGCGCCTCGACACGTCGCAAGCGGGTCCTGACGCGGTGTCTCTGGCGTGGCGAGACTCGACAGCGATTCTGACCGTCAACACGATGAATGGTGTCGACACGATCAAAGCCATCGACGCCGCCTACGGTGAGATCGTTTCCCGCAAAGCTGGAAGGCTGATCATCGACCTGCGTCGCAATACTGGCGGCGCGTTCGCGGTCGTGCCGCTCGTCGGACACTTGATCGAGAAGCCAATCGACTTGGGCGTGTTCGTAACGGCCTCATGGTATGACGATCACAAACGGCCTCCGGGCCCCGACGACTTCTCCTCCGCCAGGCCGTGGCTGGGTTACTCCGTGAGTAGCTTCCAGGCCGACGTGATGACGCGACCGCTGACCAGCTATCGCATCGAACCGATGCAGCCCCATTTCCAAGGGCCGGTAATCGTGCTTGCGAGTGCGCGATCCATCAGCGCCGCCGAGATCGCAGCCGACGCATTGCAGTCGACAGGTCGCGCCAAGATAGTCGGCGAGAAGACACCCGGGATCTGCCTGTCGTCGAAACTGTTCGACATTCCAGGCGGCTTCCACCTGCGTGTGCCGATCGCGGACTACTACTCGATCAGAGGTGGACGCCTGGAAGGCGTGGGTGTGGTGCCGGACATTTCAGTTCGCGCAGACGACGCGCTGGAGCTCGCCCTCGGGTTATAGAGCAGTGGCAGCGGATTGTGATCAACCAATCCGTGCATTACCCGCACTGCGTCCGAGTTCATGTACCCCACGGCGCCGGCGGCGCCTCAACAGGCTTCGTCAGATCGAAGTCGACGCGGAACTCTCGCCCCGGGCGCACGAGCGCGTAACTGAAGCGTTCGCGCGGCGCGAGACTCACGATCCACCGGCGAAAGCCTTGCCGCACAACTCACCAAGGTTTGACCAGAACTGCTGCTGTGCGTCTCGCGCTCCCTGCTTCGGCTGGTCGCCGATGCATCCCAGCAGAAGACACAATGCAGTAGACAATGAGACGACGATGTATTTGTTGCCCATGCTGCGGCACCACTAGGTTGGCATTCGCGACGAATGGTGATCGACGATCAACCAGGTGCCCTGCCGCTTGCGAAACACCAGGGTGTAGCGAGACAGGTTCGCCGTAGCCTGCCCATCGCGAACGTCTTTGAACGTATAGGTACCGCTGTTGATCGCCACGTCCCCGTAGACGCGGATGTGCTGTTCCTCGAATACCACGCGTGTGTTCGGTCGGCTGCCGGCAGCCTTGAAGTATTCGGCGACAGCGTCCGGGTGGGTCGCGATCGACTTCATCGTCGTTCCCCAGAAGACAGCATCCGGCGCATACATCGCGGTGATGCGTGCAGGGTCGCGGCTGTTGAACGCGGTCTGCCAGGCTTGGGTGGCTTCGGCAATCTCCTGCTGCGACGTGGCAGTCGACTCGTCGCTGGGAGAAGTGGCACATGCGCCCTGCAGCGCGATGAGAAGCAGGATCACCAGGATGCGGAATGTCATATCGGTTACCGAGTATGCGGTCGCACAATGCTACCGGCGCCGGACCCGGGCAGTCTCTCCCAATCGTGCCGTTCTCGACATTGACCTGCCGCCAGTGCTCCTCCTATAGTCCCTCCATGCTTTCGCGCACCACACGCCCTCAACAACAAGCCCGCCGTGACAAACGGACGGGTTGCGTGCGTGCGTCCGGAAGCTGAGAACCGTTTCTTCCTCTCGTAACTTCCGACTCTCTCTTCGCAACCCCGCCATCGGCGGGGCAACTGAGTTCCGTCGTGGTCATCACTACCACAGGAGCTCATCATGAAATCTTTCGACTGCGATGCTGATATCGATGCCCACGGCCGCGCGTTCTACGAGCGTACGTTGCCGAAATCGGAATGGACCCACGCCGGGCACTTCGCCGCGGCCTTCTGGATCCTTCGGCATCCGAGCCTCGACGCCTTGCACGACATGCCGGACCTGATCCGGCGCTACAACGAAGCGACGGGCGTCGCCAACACGGATACGACCGGGTATCACGAGACGATCACGCTCGCCTCACTTCGCGCGGCACGTGCGTGGCTTGCAGCGAGACCGACAAAGCCGTTGCACGAATCGCTGCGGGAAATGCTTCACGCCGAGTATGGCCGCTCGGACTGGCTGCTGACGCACTGGTCGCGATCGCTGCTGTTCTCAGTGTCGGCGCGTCGTTCCTGGGTCGAGCCTGACCTGCGCCCTTTGCCGTTCTGAGGGGCACATCAATGACACCGTCACGGTTGAAACGACAACGGCATGCATTGGCCGGCCACTGCGCCTACCATTGGGCCCGAGCTCAACCGGGAAGGCGTACTCATGATCCGGAACATCGGGCGATGGAGCCGTGCCGGCGCGATCTGCGCAGTGCTGCTGGGAATGCCAGGACTGGCGTCCGCGGCTGAGCCTGGCTTCTATATCGGAGCCTACTACGGTCAGGGAAGCAGCGCTCTGGACATCGGTGTGTTCGACGAAGACACACAAGAGTTCTACGACGAGTATCTCTTTGTTCGAACCGAGTTCGACTCCGGACTGGACACGAAGGACGCCGTCTATGGCTTCTTCGGCGGATATCGCTTCACGGACCACTGGGCTCTCGAAGGCGGCTTCGTCGACATGGGCGAGTTCGTCTATCACGAACAGAGCACGGGTAACTTTGCTTACGATCCGCCTGGTACGCCTCCTCGAACATTCCGGTACAAAGTTGCGGCCGAGTCGCGTGGCATGCAGATATCGGCGCTGGCGATTCTGCCCGTGGGCTATCGCTTCGAGCTCTACGGCCGCGCGTCCTTCGCATATCTGAGCAGCAAGCTGCGGCGATGGATCGACGACGATCAGCTCTTCAACGTGAGTCAATCCGACACGACCTACATGCTCGGAGCGGGTGCCGCTTACAGATTCGCGGACATCTACGCGCTACGGCTCGAGTATCAGCGGGCGTTCGATGTGAACTATGCGGAGCTGGATCAGGCGGACCTGGATACGATTTCGCTGGGGTTCACGGTGACGTTCTGAGGGGCAGCTCATCCGTCATTCCCGCGGACGCGGGAATCCATCCGGAACAAGGCATGGACTCCCGCTTGCGCGGGAGTGACGCGCGGCTGGCATTCACTCCTCCACCCACTCAAACCTTACCCCGTCGCTGTTATCCGGCAGCGGCGTCTGGCTATCCGCCGTCAGGCGTTGCGACTTCGGATCGATGCGCAGGAACCGATGCGTTCGCAGCGACATCAGCACCAGTTCACCGGTCGGCGTTTCGATCCACTGGAATGTCTCCGCATCGCCAGGAGAACCCTCCATCATCAGCACGTCGGTGTTGCTGCCGACACTGACAAAGCCATGTTCTGATTTGAGCGCGACTCGGCCGAGTTTCATGTCGATCACATCGAATGCTGTAGGCGAGCCTGCGGCGAGTCCGCCGGCCGTCGCACTCAGCCCGTACTTGCGATCGTGCGCTGTGAAGCGGACTCGCTTGGCGTATGGAATCGGACGCATCAATCCACGCGGGAACGGTTGATCGACCGTGAACGCATCGAAGTCCGCTGCGCCGCCTCGCTGACCCGATGTGTTGTAGTTGAACAAGGCATAGCGCACGCCCTGGAACGTCATGAGCTGGAACACGAGCGTGAGCGGCTCGCCGAACGGCCGGAATACCTTGCCGTCGATCGAGTAGGAGAACGTCGCCTTCTCCTTCAGGAAGTCGCAATCCGCACGCAGCCACACTCGCGACGCCGGAAGATCGATTCGCGAGCTGCGATTGGTCTGCTCATCGAACTGCACGAGACTGGTCTTGCCCCTCGTACGCTCGACGCCGATCCACGCATAAGGCCGGTTGAACAGCGCGAGCCCGGCGACGTCGCCGTCCTTCATTGATGACGTGTCGAGAATCGTGCTCGGCGATGAGATCGGACCGATCGAGCGCTGCGTCAGCGTATTGCGCGCATCCCACAGGCTCGTCGCCGGCAACGACTTGAGGCGCAGGTGTCCCTTGCGCTCACTCAGCGACCAGGCATCGTTCACGGGCACGTGATTCCACTGCCAGATCGGAGGCAGCGACGCGCCCGAGAAGTCGTCGTTGCGCACGTAGGGAACGCTGATCGGCTGCGGCTCGCTGGTTCTTGGCTTTACCCATGTACGCGGTGTGCGCGTGAGGTTTCCGGGCAATCCGAAGTAGGGCCAGCCTTCTTTCCACGTGATCGGCGAGAGCGACGTCAGGCGACCGACCGAGTTGTAGTCGATCATCGAATAGCCCCACCACTCGCCGAGCGGCGTCTGGATGATGCCCCCCTGATGCAGCGAAAGCTTTCCGGTCGCATGCGGATCACCAGGGCGAATGTCGTACGGCGGCTTCGTGCCTCTCATGTCCGCAAGGCGATAACCCTGCGCGAGCCCGAAATCCTCGTCGATGCTGATGGCCTGGTTCACTTCGTACGGCCCTTCGGGCCGATCGGCACGCGCGGCGGGCATGCGCATGCGCTGGTCGTACCATGCGCTGATGATGAAGTACTTGCCGTCGATCTTGTAGAAGTGCACGCCTTCGCCCATGCCCGCGTTCTCAGGAATGATCTCGCGCTGCGTTCCCGGAACGATGTCGGTCAGATCATCCGTGAGCCGCGCGAACTGGATCGAGCGATAACCCCAGATCGCGTACGCCTTGCCGTCGTCATCGAACAGCACCGACAGATCGTGCAGCGATCGCTTCATCGACTTGTGCTGCCACGGCCCGGCGGGATTCGTTGCCGTGTAGAACTGCGTCATCTCGCGGTTCACGTTGCTGAAGATGTAGAACGTCCCCTTGTGGTAGCGGAAGGACGGCGCCCACTGGCCCTGGCCGTAGATGTTCTTGCCGTCCTCGAGACGGAACGCGGGCCCGAGATCGAGCGCCTGCACTGCGTAGGACACGAACTCCCAGTTGACGAGGTCCCTGGAGCGCAGCACCGGAAGGCCCGGCATCGAATGCATCGTGGTGCCGGTGAGATAGAAATAGTCCCCGACGCGGATCATGTCCGGATCGGAGAACTCGTCGTAGAAGATCGGGTTCGTGAACGTGCCGTCGCCGTTGTCTGGCATCCAGGTCTGCGGCTGCGCGAGCGAAATGGCGGCGCCCATTGCGAACGCCGCACCCATGATCCACGCTTTCATTCCCGAACGCCCCCGGCCAAGCCAGCAGATCGGCCAACGTTCGCATGTTTTTATATGTCTGACAATTGAAAATGACGATCCGGGACGACTCAACCGCGCTGCGCCAGCTACGCCGCGTGAAGCTGGTTCACACGGCTGCATGGGCAGTGTTCGCGGGATCCATCATTGCGATTCCTGTGTTCGCGCACCTGCGTTTGCGCGCTGCCTGGGCGCTGATCGGCTTTGTCTTCATCGAGGTTCTGGTCCTCGCATTCAACGGAATGCGTTGCCCGCTCACGGCGATCGCGGCTCGTTACACCTCCGATCGTCGCGACAACTTCGATATCTATCTGCCGCTATGGCTCGCGCGGTACAACAAGCATGTGTTCGGGACGCTGTACGTCGCGGGGATTGCGTACACGCTCATGGTCATGTCCTGACGCCATCAGACCGGTCTCCGCGTCCTCTGCGCCGTTTCGCACGATTCACTCCTTTCACTTCCTTCTGCTGTTTCACTGATTTCCTCGAGTTGAGGAACCCGCTGTGGTCATGCAGTCTGCTTCCATGCAAGCGATTCACGATGCATCGACGAACCGACCGCTGCCTCCCGGACAACGCGCGATCGACGAGTTCCCCCGTTTCGGGGGTGCGGTCTTCGCGATGCGACCGATCAAGCAGGAGATTCGACTCTCGATTGCCGGTGCGATTGACCAAGGCATCGTACTGACTGCGGCAGAGCTCGCCACGTTGCCGCGAGTGAGCCTTACCTCGGACTTCCATTGCGCGGCGGGATGGAGTCACCGTGATCTGAAGTGGACGGGATTTCTCTTCAAGGATGTCTGGGAGAAATGGGTTGTCCCACGCCTGACGAACTCGGCGAAAATCGGGTTAGTCGTGCTGCGTTGCCAGGACGGTTATCGGACGGCGCTGCCGCTCTCCGATCTGCTGGCAACTGAAGTGCTCATCGCGGATCGTCTCAACGATCAGCCGCTCAGCATCGAGCACGGCGCACCGATCAGACTCATCGCACCGGCGCACTACGGCTACAAGAGTGCGAAGCACCTCGCCGGCTTCGAGCTGCGCGTCGACGATCGCGGTTACGTGCCACTGATGCCGCGATTGCTGGATCATCCTCGCGCCCGCGTCGCCCTCGAGGAACGCGGCCGGTTTCTGCCCGGCTGGCTGTTGCGATGGATCTTCCGGCCGTTCATTCAGCCGATCATCCGGAAGCTCAAGGATGTGACGCCACAGGGTCCGCAACGTGATCACTGAGCGCCTGACTGTACGCCAGATCGCTCATCGCAACGTTCTGGCGACGCGAATTCCGATCGAGTCGTCGCGATGGGTTGCGGGATAGGGAATTCGCTCTGCGATGCGCAGATTGTGCGCCAGTGTTCCCCATGAACCTCCTTTCGTGACGCGCCGTGCGCAGGCACCTTCGATCGCAGGCGGCGCACCCGACTCGGACAACGATTCATGGGACGGTGTGGTGCAGTCCTCTACCCACTCGGCCACGTTTCCGATCAGGTCGTAGACACCGAAGGCGTTCGCGGCGAGCGAACCAACGGGCGCCGTGTTCAACCATCCATCCCTGCAGCTGAGCGGATCGAACGTCTTGTAACCGGAGGTGTCGATGCCGGCGTACTTGGTCAACGTGGTCTGATCGAATCCATTCGCGGAATCGCAGCCCTGGGACTCCTCGTTTCCCCATGGATAGATGTCGTTCCGAGTCGTGCCAGCTCGCGCGAGGTATTCCCACTCGACCTCCGTCAGCATCCGGTAGCCGCCTTGTGTCCGGGTATTCAGCCACGCGATGTACGCCTTGGCCTCATCCCAGTTCACGCATGCCGCGGGATGGTCATCTGTCTGCGAAAAGCCGGGGTCGCGAAAGGTAGTAGTCTCATCCATCACCCATTTGCCGCGTTCGGCGCGATCGGTGAGACACTCGCCGCGAATCTCCTGACCCGTCGCACGGACGAACGCCTCGTATTGCGCACGTGTGACTTCGTATCGACTCACCGCGAAGCTTTCGCTGATCTGAAATCGGCGCTCGGGCAGCTCATCCGGGTTGCGGAAGCGATCGGTCGCACTCGCCCCTACGATTCCCACGCCGTGCGGCACCACGACCATCTCCGGACAGAACTCGCACTCACGCGTCGCTTCGCGTGGAGCACCCGACGTGCACGACTGTGTGCCTAACAGGATGAGCATCGATCCGGCCAATCGAAGAGTTCGCATGGCGAGTGTCCGCATGGAGATCGGAACAGTCTACCGGGAGACCGTCTCCAGTCGTTGCGAATCAACCGATCGTGCTGCGACCGGCGATCATCAGGCTACGGCGACGGATGCTGTCGCGCCTGCCGTCTTGTGCTCCACGTGCATCAGGCTTATCCGGAATGGATTCGCGCGTGCGCGGGAATGACGGCATCCGTGCTGCCAGTGGCTTGGGTCAGCCGCTGACCGTCGCGCGCACGTGACCGCTCTCCGACAGATGCCGCTGCAGACACTGCGAGAGCAGATTCCGATCGAGCGGCTTGGTGAGGTAGTCGTCCATGCCCGCCTCGATGCACTTGCGGTCGTCGTCCTTCATTGCATTCGCGGTGAGCGCGACGATCGGAATGTGCGTTCTGCCGGCTTCGCGTCTACGGATCTCGCGAGTGGCTTCGTAGCCATCGAGCTCGGGCATCTGGCAGTCCATGAGGATCAGCTCGAAGCTGCCGGACGCCCACGCAGCGACTGCATCCATCCCGTTGCGAACCGCATGAGCGCTGTAGCCCAGCCTTTCCAGCGTGCGCAGCGCGACTTTCTCGTTCACCAGGTTGTCTTCCGCGAGCAGGATTCGAGCATGTCCCCGCTCAGGAGCACTTCGTGCCGGCAGCGATTTCGGCTGCGCGGGTTTCGACTCTTCGATCGGCATGCGCACCGTGAACCAGAACGTCGAGCCCTTGCCCGGCTCGCTCTCGACACCGACTTCGCCGCCCATCAACTCGACGAGCCGCTTCACGATCGACAATCCCAGGCCCGTACCGCCGTAACGACGCGTCGTCGATGCATCGACCTGAGTGAATGGCTCGAACAGCAGGTGCAGACGATCACTCGGAATACCCACTCCAGTGTCCTTCACGGAAATGCGCAGCAGGGCATCATCGGTATTGGACTGCAGAAGAGTCGCTTTCAGCTCGACGCTGCCAGCATTCGTGAATTTGATCGCGTTGCCGCAGAGATTCAGCAGTACCTGGCGCAGACGCACCGGATCGCCGCGAACGTGCGCAGGAATGCCCGCTGCGAACTCCAGTCGGAACGACAATCCCTTGTTCGCGGCCTGAAGGCTCATGAGCCGCTCGACATCGGCGAGCAAGTCCAGCAGCGCCAGAGGAACCTTCTCCACCTCGAGCTTGCCGGCTTCGATCTTCGAGAAATCCAGAATCTCGTTGATGATCGTCAGCAGCGCACCGGCACTGTTGCGAATGGTCTGTGCGTGTTCGCGCTGGCGCTGATCGAGCGAGCTGTCCAGCAGCAGATCCGTCATCCCGATGACGCCGTTCATCGGTGTGCGGATCTCGTGACTCATATTGGCGAGGAACTCGCTCTTCGCGCGGCTCGCGGCCTGCGCTGCATGCGCGAGCTCGTTTGCACGCCCGGTGGCTTCGACGAGTTGCCGGTTGGTGCCTTCCAGCGTCGCGTTGCTGGCCTCCAGCTCGAGAGTGCGGGCACTGAGCGCCTGTTCGACTACGACCAGCCGGTCGTGCTCGACCAGCAGCAGGTTCTGTCGCGCCACGGCCAGGAGCACGATGAGAGCGCCGCCGCCAACTACGACCATCTGTACAGCATCCGGTACGCTCGGCAGCGTCCACGTGAACACGACGCCAACCACCGTCGAGCCCACGACGACGAGCGGGATGAGCCGCAGGAACGCTTCGCACGTACGGTGCCAGGCGACGTCGCTGCGACGTTCCGTTCGCCATGTTGCGGCGGCGTAACCGATCAGCAGCGTGACCAGCGAAAACACGACATTGACGCTGGCGCCGAGCGGGAGGATCTCCGCGATGATCGACGCATTCCAGATCATCCAGGCCACACCGTTCGTGAGCAGCCCGCCGAGGAAGATCATCCAGCTCCGGTCGAGGCGGATGCGCAGCGTCGGTGCAAGCACGAGCCCCATGCAGAACGGCGTGAGGAAACAGACGGGATAGAAGATCGTCACAACCAGCTGCAGCATGTCGGTGCTGCCGCGGCGGGGCAGATACAGCGAGAGCGTGAGGATGAGCACGCCCAGCGCCAGAGAGATCACGTCGAGCAGGAACTGGCGGCGGTTGAACTTGCGATGCTGCCGCAGGACCGACATCAGCCCGAGCACGCAGCACACACCGAAACTCAGGAAGAGCGCATCCATCACCTCACGGGCGAGATCGCGGCTCATGTAGTCGAAGAAGTTGTAGACGATCTGACCCATCGCGGACAGCGTGAGGCCGATGGCGAACCAACGACGGGCCGGTCTGTCGGCAGGCGTCGATGTCCGCACGCCCATCCACGCCGCGATCGCCGCTGTACAGTACGCAATCGTCCAGTGAGTGCAATCGAGGATATTTTTGGTCGAGGGATCCGCGGCGAGCGTTGCGGCGACGAAGAAGCCGATCACAAGCACGGCCGAGGCACCGAGCAGCGGGCCGGCGCCGCGCGGTAAACGACTCTCCTCGTGATGTGCTGCTTCTGTGACCACGACCCAGCCCGTTGCGGGCCCTCGTTGCAATTGCACCCCGAACAATGCCCGGCGTGCACCTGCGGCGAAAGGCTGGAATTCACGGCTGCGGCGATGAGCGCGTGACACGTTTCTCAGCTTGGGAAACTCGACGAAAGCCTGCAGAAACAGGCATCAGACATTGCCTGAATGAAGGGCTTCTGAAGCATCGCGGCAGCGCACCAACGCATCGCCAGATCGTTCGGCGAAGGTTCCTGGCTTGATTTACCCGCGTGCATTCGCAATGCTCTGGATCATGAACGCGCATTTCACTTTCGCACGAGGCCTGCACCACGCGGGTCACCTGATCCAGGGCATCGCACCCCGGGCATAGCGTTCGTTCGCTCTTTGCCCGGGGACACCACCGGGCTTTCCCCACAGATCACGATCCCCGCGCGTCCCGATGGATGCCTGCGGGCTCTGCGTCATTTCGACGCGAACTGCCTTTGGAGTCAGACATCATGCCTATTCGCCGCACCGACAAGCCGCCCGCGCGTCCGCGCATCGTCATTCCTGCCAGCGAACACGAACGCCTGTTGCGGATCGCGGAGCAAGCGTTCGAACGCGATGTTCCCGTCGCCGGCTATCTGGTGGAAGAACTGAGCCGGGCGCATCTCGTACCGGACGAAGCGTGCGCACCGCACGTCGTTCGCATGGGATCGCAGGTGACTTACAGCGACGCAGCGACGAACCGCACGCACACGGTGACGCTCGTCTATCCGCGCGAAGCCGACATCGACAGCAACCGGATCTCGATCCTGACGCCGATCGGTGCCGCGTTGATCGGCATGAGTCCGGCGCAGTCCATCGATTGGCCGACGCCAGGAGGAGGTGTGGCGCAGCTGACGGTGCTGAGCGTCACCCGCTAGCAGAAGCCCATCTTGTTGTGGGTCCGGCTTCAGCCGGACGTAATGCCGAAGGCAGCTTCCTCGCGTCAGCGAGGCACCGCCTGCGGCGGTTACGTCCGGCTAAAGCCGGACCCACAACAAGAGTCGTTCGCCTGGCGATGCATCACCCTCACACACGGGCAGGTCCGCGCCCGGAATCGTGATCGTCCTCACAAATCACTGCTCAAGCGTGTAAGGCGAACGCCGATAAGGGCATGAGGCATCGGCAAGGCCAAGCGCCACCGGAAATTCGATGTCGATCGGTCACCGTGGCCGGTCATTTCATTACATCGATCATCCGAGGGCGATCATGGTTCATTCGCAGATGAAGGTCAGCACGCGGCTTGGCCTGGGCTTCGGTCTCGTGCTGCTGCTGCTCGCAGCGATTGCGGGCCTGGGCATTTTCAGGCTCGCGGGCCTGCACACAGCGGTCGATACGCTCGCCGATCACCGCGTTCCGAATCTCGTGACCTCGTATGAGTGGCAAACCCACCTGCAGGACACGGGCCTCAAGATGCGCAACATCCTGTTGCTCAGCGATCCCAGCGAAATTCGCGCGCAGCTCGACGCCATTCACGAAGACGAGCTGAAGCGCAAGGAAGCGATGGAGAAGCTGCAGGCGTCCATCACGCTGGCGGAGGGCAAGGCCCATCTGCAGGAAGTGCTCGATGCAAGAGCCGCTTATCTGCCGAGCGAACACCGGTTTCTCTCGCTGGTGGAGTCCGGCGACATGGCCTCCGC
Source organism: Povalibacter uvarum (assembly GCF_014202975.1). Lineage (GTDB taxonomy): Bacteria > Pseudomonadota > Gammaproteobacteria > Steroidobacterales > Steroidobacteraceae > Steroidobacter > Steroidobacter uvarum. Next base: position 1,021,048 of record NZ_JACHHZ010000002.1, on the reverse strand, counting down.
CCGGACCGTGCTACTCGAAGATGCCCGGCCGCTGCAGATCGCGAACATCGAGGCACTCGACAAGCTGATCGAGTTCGAAGCGAAAGTCGTGGAAGACGACAGCAAGGTCTCCGCCGAGGAATACCGATCCGGCAGCTTCATGCTGATCCTGCTCAGCCTGCTCGCGCTGGTCACGGGCAGCGTCGCCGCCTGGCTCATCACCCGCAGCCTCGTCCTGCAGCTGGGAGGCGAACCTCACTACGCAGCGGAGATCGCACGCAGCATCGCGGCCGGCCAGCTCGATGTGCGGATCGAATCGCGCGCCAACGACGATTCCAGCCTGATCGCGACGATGCGCAGCATGCGCGATCATCTGCTCGACATCGTTTCCCAGGTCCGTCGCGCGGCCAACTCGGTGCGCAGCGGAACTTCGCAGCTCAGCCAGGGCAACGACGATCTGAGTCAGCGCACGCAGGAGCAGGCGTCCGCTCTCGAAGAGACCGCGGCGAGCATGGAAGAGATGACGATCACGGTGAAACAGAACGCCGACAATGCACGCCAGACGGCACAGCGCGTGACCGAGATGCGCTCGCAGGCCGAGAACGGCGGACAGATCGTGCAGCGTGCCGTGAACGCGATGACCGAGATCAATTCGTCCAGCAACAAGATCGCCGACATCATCGGCGTCATCGACGAGATCGCCTTTCAGACGAACCTGCTGGCGCTGAATGCCGCTGTCGAAGCGGCTCGCGCGGGCGAACAGGGCCGCGGCTTCGCGGTCGTCGCCAGCGAAGTTCGCAACCTGGCACAGCGCTCTGCCACGGCAGCCAAGGAGATCAAGGGCCTCATCACCGAATCCGTCGACAAGGTGCGCGATGGCTCCGATCTCGTGGATCAGTCCGGCAAGGCGCTGACGGACATCATCACGAGCGTCCGGAAGGTCGCTGACATCGTGGCTGAAATCACTGCGGCCAGCGAAGAGCAGGCAGCCGGCATCGAGCAGGTGAACAACGCGGTCACCCAGATGGACACCATGACGCAGCAGAATGCCGCGCTGGTCGAGGAATCGACGGCAACCAGCAAGTCGATCGAGCAGCAGGCCCAGGCGCTCGTTTCCCAGATCGCCTTCTTCCGCACGGGCCACAATGATGACCGTAACCGGGCCTTCGCTGCTCCTGCGTCGCGTGCACCCGTACGCATCGCAACGCCGGCACCGGCAGTCCGACGCCACGACGACCTTCCTCCCCTGGCGCGGGCGAGCGGCGAGTAGTACGTCCGTAGCAATCGCAGTCCACGCCGGACGTCCGGCGTGTTGTGCGAACGGCGCTCTTCGGGCAATGATCCGGCAGGAACCGGATCTGCCCGATGCCCCACGAAACCAAACTGCTTGCACTGATCGCTGTCGGCTTCGCGACAGCCATGCTGCTCGGCTTCATTGCCGCACGCCTGCGGCTGCCGCCGCTTCTTGGCTATCTGGTGGCGGGTATTGCCGTCGGCCCCTTCACGCCCGGGTTCGTCGCTGACGCTTCACTCGCATCGGAGCTCGCTGAGATCGGCGTGATCCTGCTGATGTTCGGCGTCGGCCTGCATTTCTCGCTCGATACGTTGAAGCAGGTCCGGAAGATCGCTCTGCCCGGTGCTGTCGCACAGATCGCAGTCGCAACGGCAATCGGCGCCGCGCTCGCGTGGTGGTGGGGATGGAACATCGCCGCGGGTCTGGTTTTCGGCCTCGCCATGTCAGTCGCCAGTACTGTCGTGCTGTTGCGCGCGCTCGAACAGCGACAGGAACTCGATACCCAGGATGGTCGCATTGCCGTCGGCTGGCTGGTCGTCGAAGACCTCGCGATGGTGCTGGCTCTGGTGTTTCTCCCCGCACTCGCCGCCGCGACGCAAGGCGAAGCGCTGCGCACTGGCGATATCGTGCAGAGCCTGATGCTGACGGCGTTCAAGGTGGCGATGTTCTTCGCCTTCATGCTCGTCGTTGGCCGTCGGGTCGTCCCGTGGCTGCTCGGCCAGATCGCGAATACGGGCTCGCGCGAACTCTTCACGCTCGCCGTCCTCGCGATCGCGCTGGGGATCGCGTACGGATCAGCAGCATTGTTCGACGTGTCGTTCGCGCTGGGCGCGTTCTTCGGCGGTGTCGTTCTCGCCGAGAGCGAGCTTAGTCACCAGGCCGCGGAGAATTCCCTGCCGCTGCAGGATGCGTTCGCCGTGCTGTTCTTCGTGTCCGTCGGCATGTTGTTCGATCCTTCGGTGATCATCGAGCGGCCGCTGGATCTGCTCGGCGTGATGTTCGTCATCCTCGTGGGCAAGAGCCTCGCCGCCTGCGTGATCGTCATGGCGTTCGGCTATACGTCGCGGACCGCATTGACGATCTCGGCCAGCCTCGCGCAGATCGGAGAGTTCTCGTTCATCCTGGTGGCGCTGGGCGTCTCCTTGAATCTGTTGCCACCCGAAGGGCGTGACCTGATCCTCGCCGGCGCCCTGCTCTCGATCACGCTCAACCCATTCGCGTTCTCGACGGTCGCGCCCCTGTCACGCTGGATCGACGAGCATCCTCGCGTGCAGCGCCTGTTGTCGCTGGGGAGAAAGCCCATTGATCCGCTGCCGCCGGAGGTTTCGACCGCGCATTTGCACGATCACGCAATCATCGTGGGATACGGTCGCGTCGGCAGCGTCGTTGGCGAAGCGCTGGCGGCACAGGGACTCGAATTCGTCGCGATCGAGTCCAATCACCGCCTCGTCGAGCTGCTGCGCGGCCAGAAAGTCACGGTCGTATTCGGAAACGCTACTGCGCATGGTGTGCTCGACGCGGCTCGCATCGACAAGGCCCGGTTGCTGGTGATCGCGACGCCGGATGGTCTTTACACGCGGCGCATTCTCGAACTGGCGCGACGCCGGAACCCGAGTATCGCGGTGGTCGTTCGCACTCACAGCGCGGGTGAGTATGACTACCTCATCCGTCAGGGTGTCGATCGCGTCGTGATGGGAGAGCTCGAGCTCGCGCTGGAAATGACGGACTACGCCCTGCAGCGGCTCGGGGTTTCCGAAGCACGCAGCAAGCTCGTAGTGCAGTGGCTTCGCACGGAAGGAATGTCAGGCACGTCGGGCGGGGAAGCACATGGAAAGAAGGAGTTTCATTCCGGCGACACTGACGTGCCCGAGGGGAATGCGGGGACGACTCAGGAGAGGCCGTAAGCCCGGGTTCGTCACACCCGCGAAAGCGGGTGTCCATGCTTTGTCCGGATGGATTCCCGCGTGCGCGGGAATGACGGGAGCGCTAGCTCCGCATCCGCGGCAGCTCCAGCAATTCCGGCAGCTCCGTGTGATCCGCGAAGATGTGGTCCGGCTGCGATGCGTGCAGGCGCTCGGTGCTGTGGAACCGATGATGATCGTGCGGCAGGAACAGCGCCGTGCGCGTTCCGGCAGCCCTGCCCGCAAGAATATCCACGTGTGAATCGCCGATCATGATCGCCTGCGCCGCCTCGCACCGCAGAGCGGTGAGCGTCGCGAGCACCGGCTCGGGATGCGGCTTGTAGTTCTCGACATCGCCCCCGCAGATCACGAAGTCGAACAGCGCACTCAGTTCCAGCCGATCGAGCACGTCGATCACGATGTAGCGCGGTGATGACGTAACGAGAGCCGTCTTCAGCCCGTGATCGCGACAGTGCGCAACGAGCTGGCGCGCCTGCGGAAACAATTCGGCTCGCAGGAACGCGGTCTTCAGACCGTCGTCGAGATTCGGCTGGAACTCCTCGACCGTGAATCCGCCGAAATCCGCGGCCACGGCCGACAGATCGCGAAAGAAGCAGCGTCGCAGCACCTCCTCGTCGGTGGCGGCGATACCGTGGCGTTCTAGCGCGAACTGGTACGCGGCGATCCAGAGAGGCAGCGACGGCGTCAGCGTGCCGTCGAAATCGAAAAGGGCAGCGGTGTAGGGCACGGAGGAAGTGACTGGCGGTTAGCGGTTGGCGGTTAGCAAGATAAAGAAGGGAGAAGCTTCAGCTTTCATTCTCGCTCTGTGCACTCTGTGATCTCTGTGATCCCCGTGTGAAATCTTTCTCTCCGGCAAGATCCACGAGTTCATCGGCAATCCCCTCGAACCTCGGCAGCAGCGGACCCAGGCGTTCTTCGAGGAAATCGCGGATCGTATCGACGGTTACCTGCGTGCTCCTTTCGATTTCCATGTTGATGCGCGAGCCCTGCGACCTGGCGCCGAACGTCGTCATGCGGAGCGTTTCCGGAATCAGCCAGACCGTGAACGTCGACGCGTGCTTGTCGACACTCGCGACCGTCAGGCTCGCACCGTTCAGGGCGATGTAGCCTTTGGTGAAGACGTAGCGAATCCACGGTGCCGGAACTTCGAGTGTGAGGACGCGATTGTTCTCGGGCGTCTGGACCTGCGCGACGCGAACCACGCAGTCCACGTGACCTGACAGCGGATGGCCGCCAATCTCCGCACCGTCACGAGCTGCGCGCTCGATGTTGACCGGATCACCGTCGTTCAACTCACCGAGCGTCGTGCGCGTCAGCGTTTCCTGCATCACATCGAACGTCGCGCGCCGACCGCGCGTCGTCGTCACCGTCAGGCACACCCCTTCAACCGAGACGCTCGCGCCAATCTCCAGCCCGACTTCCGCGCCGGCAGGCAGCTCGATGTCGAAGATGACGAGACCCGACAGACGCTTGACGCTGTCGATACGGCCGAGACCCTGAACGATGCCGGTGAACATACGAGTATGCTACTCGGTGGCGGCCTTCGGCCGCCACTGAGGCCAGGCTACGAGCGGTGAGCGACGAGCTGCGAGCCAGAAGCAGCCTCGTCCCATTCTGCCTCGTCGCTCATCGCTCGTTGCTCATCGCTCACTCCACCCAATTCACCGCCCGCGCCACCGCCTTCTGCCACGAGGCATACAAGCGGCTGCGCTGCTCCTTGGCCATTGCTGGCTCCCACCGACGCTCGATGCCCCAGTTGCGCTTGAGGTCGCTCGTGTCCTTCCAGTAACCGGTCGCCAGTCCTGCGGCGTAGGCGGCGCCCAGAGCGGTGGTTTCAGTGACGCGGGGGCGCACGACGGTGACGTCGAGAATGTCGGCCTGGAATTGCATCAGCAACTCGTTGACGACCATGCCGCCGTCGACGCGCAGCTCAGCGAGACGAATGCCCGAGTCCTGCTCCATGGCAGCGAGCACATCGCGCGTCTGATAAGCAGTAGCTTCGAGTGCTGCGCGAGCGATGTGCGCCTTGGTGGCGTATCGCGTGAGTCCTGCGATCACGCCGCGAGCATGTTCTTTCCAGTACGGCGCGTAGAGACCGGAGAACGCGGGAACGATGTAGACGTCACCGTTGTCCGCGACGCTGGCAGCGAGTGGTTCGATCTCGCTGCTCTGGTGAATGAGCCCGAGATTGTCACGCAGCCATTGCACCAGGGCGCCCGAGATCGCGATCGAGCCCTCGAGCGCATAGTGAGCAGGTTGCTGGCCCAGCTTGTAGGCGACGGTCGTTACGAGTCCCGCAGCGGACGGCACGGGCCGTGTGCCCGTATTCATCAGCATGAAGCAGCCGGTGCCATACGTATTCTTGGCCTCGCCCGCCTCGAAGCACGTCTGCCCTACGAGCGCCGCCTGCTGGTCACCGAGAATGCCCGCGATCGGCACACCCTTCAGAGGACCATGCGCGATCTCCGCGTAGACTTCGCTCGATGAAACGATCCGCGGCAGGACGCTCGCGGGAATCTTGAAGACCTTCAGCATCTCCTCGTCCCACGAGAGCGACGAAAGATTCATGAGTTGCGTGCGGCTCGCGTTCGTCACATCCGTAATGTGCTGGCTGCGCGTGAGATGCGATACGAGCCAGCTGTCGATCGTCCCGAAGCGCAACTCTCCGCGCTCGGCCTTCGCACGCGCGCCAGGAACATTGTCGAGCAACCAGCGAAGCTTCAAGCCGCTGAAATAGCTCGCGAGCGGCAAACCTGTCCGGTCGCGGAATGCATCTTTGCCGCTCTGCGCAGTGAAATAGGCCACGAGCGCATCGACACGCGTGTCCTGCCAGACGAGCGCATTGTGAAGCGGTTCGCCGGTCTCGCGATCCCAGAGCACGCTCGTCTCGCGCTGATTCGTGATCCCGACACATGCGATGTCTCGCGCAGTGAGGTTGGCGGCAACCAGCGCTTCCGCGATGACGGCGTCGGTACTGCGAAGAATCTCGAGCGGCGAGTGCTCGACCCATCCGGGCTGCGGATAGATCTGCTGATGCTCCTTCTGCGCACACGCGATGACGCGACCGGCTGCGTCGAAAATGATGAAGCGGCTGCTGGTGGTCCCCTGGTCGATGGCGCCGATGTATTGGTTCATTCTCTGGCCACGGTGGCGAATCGGTGGTCAGAGACTACACCGTCCATCGACCACCTGCCCGGCCCGTACACCATCAGCACCAGCAGCATGAAGCCCCACAGGTAGTGTTGCGCGATTGCGGCCTCGAAGCCCTCCTGCAGCAACACATGGGAGTACGAGACGACGGCAAGCACATTGACGGCCTGCAAGCCGAGGGCACTCAGTCGACCGCAGATGCCGAAGATCAACAAGAGCGGGAACAGGAGTTCCCCGGCGGTTCCCACGACCGCGGCGAGGTCCGGAGGCAACAGCGGGACTCGATACTCCTCACGGAAGAGGAACTGTGTGCTGTCCCAGTCCGACAGCTTGAGCCAACCCGACTTCAGGAACACCCAGCTCACGTAGAGCCGAGTGACGAGAGCGAGCAGCGGCGCGAATCGTTCGAGCGGCTGTGTCCGTGCATTGATCCAGGCCATTCGTGCTGCGATCGTCATTTCGTTCTCCTCGGTCGGTTGTCGCAGGAGACCGGCGGACTCGAGCACTTATTGCACCGTCAACGGATCGATCACGATGTAATGAATTGGCGCAACGGCCGGTCTGATGCGCGAGGACGATGATTTCGTCGTCCTGCGTTTCATTCTCTGGTCATCCGATACAGGAAGGTATTCATATGAAGCATTCAACGAAGGTCTCCGGCGCCGCTATCGCGACTGCTGCCGCCATGCTGTTCGGCACGCTCACCACCCTGCCCGCCGCTGCGGCCGACGAAGCCAAGGTGAAGTGCGAGGGTGTGAATTCGTGCAAGGGCACATCGGCTTGTGCGACCGCACAGAATTCCTGTCAGGGCCAGAACAGCTGCAAGGGACATGGATACCTCTCGCTGACCAAGGCGGAGTGCGACGCGGCGAAGGCGAAGGCTGCCGCGGAGAAGAAGAAGTCCTGAGCCGGCGAGGCCGGGGCTACGGAAGCTGCAGTCTTCGACTGCAGCGTGTAGGCTTTGGAGGAAGCGGTTGGCGGTTAGCGGTTAGCGGTTGGTGAAGAGGCGCTATCGCGCGCTTCCGGACCGGAGCGCGAGCACAGTGTCGAATAGAGCATCTACAACGTCGCTGGGTTTTGGACTGGGGCTGCGGCCGGATCATTACATCGAGATTCTGCGCGATCGGCCGGCGGTCGACTGGTTCGAGATCATCAGTGAGAACTACATGGTGCCGGGCGGACGTCCCCTGCACTTCCTGGATCGATTCCGCGAACGCTATCCGCTCGTGATGCACGGAGTGTCGATGTCGATCGGCAGCGTGGATCCGCTGGATATGCAGTACCTGCGCGACCTGAAGGCACTGGCTCAGCGTGTCGAGCCCGAATGGATCTCGGATCACTTGTGTTGGACGGCTGTCGATGGCGTCAACCTGCATGATCTGATGCCGCTTCCTTACACCGAGGAAGCATTGCTGCATGTCGCGCGGCGCGTGAAGCAGGTTCAGGACTTTCTGGGCCGCCGCATACTGCTCGAGAACGTATCGAGCTACGTGACCTACACGCACTCGCAGATGCAGGAATGGGAATTTCTCGCCGCTCTGACGGCTGAGGCCGATTGCGACTTGCTGCTCGACGTCAACAACATCTACGTCAGCAGCGTGAATCATGAATTCGATGCAGATACCTTTCTCGCGGCAATCCCTGCCCAGCGCGTGAGACAGATGCATCTCGCCGGGCACCAGCGGCAGGGCGAGTACCTCATCGACACGCACGATCAACCGGTGCCGGAAGCTGTGTGGGACCTGTATCGCAAGGCCTTCACACGCTTTCCGAATGTCTCGACGATGATCGAGCGGGACGGGAATATTCCTGCCGTTGCGGAGTTGGTGGGCGAGCTGGATCGAGCGAGGGAGGCCGCGGGTGAAGGGGAAGTAGCCGCCGCGTGATGAGATGGCGCGATGCCGTCACTCCCGCGAACGCGGGAGTCCATCTGGCTGGGAGCGGAGTGGATTCCCGCTTTCGCGGGAATGACGAGTTCCGTCACCCTCACCACTGCATCGCCGGCGCATACTCCACTGCCGCGAGCACCTGTTGCGCCACCTGATCCACCGGCACGTCCTGACCCAGCACAGCGAGCACGCCGCGCGGTGCGGGCATGATGACGCCGCGGAAACCTTCCTCGTCGAAATGCTGAGGCTTCCACACCGCCTTCTCTTCCGTCAGCAGCATCACTGTCGCGGGTCCCTGTGATGTCTGCACGACGAAGTGCGGGACTTCGCGGCCGCGGAAGGGACAGTTCGTCGCGTAGGAAACGCGGCCGTCGAAGCCGGGGCGCAACCTCAGACCGGATCGCGCGAGGACATCGACAAATTCCATTTCGCTGACGCGATCCGGGGTCGTCCGCAGAGAGCCGGGTTCGTGCAGTGCGTGCTGGACGACTTCCTCGGCCAGCGTATCTCTCGGATACGCGATCCAGAGAACGGCCATCGCGATGGCCAGCATCACGCTCGCAGCCAGGCCAAAGCGCAATGCGCGCCGGCGCGACGCATCAGGGCGCGCAACGGTATCCGCGTCGATCGCGAACGCGCGATGGATGAGCGAGTCCATCTGCTGCATCTCGCGCCAGTAGCGGGCGCACGCCGGACACTGCGCAGCGTGTTGCGCAATTTCCGGCGCCGCGGAATGCGGCTCCGCGCCTACGGTCCGGCGGAACTCAAGGCAGTTCATCGTCACGACTCTCATCCGGGGCTTCGCCCAGCATCTTCTTTCGCAGCAAGTGGCGCGCCCGGTACAGCCGCGTCAGCACGGCCGGCACGCTGAGCTCCATGTGCGTGGCGATCTCCTCTGTGGAATAACCGAACAGGACCTGCATCATCAGGGGTTCGCGATACGACTCATCGAGCTGGAGGAGCGCGGCGCGCATATCGTTCACTTCAGTGCTGCTGTCCGCGATCAATGCCGCGTCTCCCGATTCGAGAGCGGTGTCGAGGTCGATGGTCTCGAGCTGTTTGCGTTCGAACGTGCGGGCGAGCTCGCGCCGCGCGATCGTGAACAACCACGACCGGACGGCCTTCTCTTCGCCCAGCGACCCGATGGAGCGCCAGGCACGCAGCAGCGTCTCCTGCATCACGTCCTCGGTGAGCGACCGGTTGCGGCACAGCCAGAAGACGAAGCGGTACAGGTCCGTCCTGAACGGCAGGCACAGCGCCTCGAAGCGCTGGCGTCTCTCGGATTCGCCAGCACTCAACTCGACAGACCGGTCGAGGGACTCGGACATTACAGGCGCACATTCCTCATGCCGGTGCGCAGTGTAATCGATGACCCGCTCCGCGGATCGGCAAATCCCGCAATGCGCCGTTGGACTCAGCTCGCCCGTGGCAGCACGAACACACGACGCGCGGCATCTACGTCGAGCTGATCGAGCGAATAGCATTGAGCCAGCGCACCGCTTCGATGGTCCAGCAGGTCCGGTCGGCGCAGGATCATGGAATCGAAGGACTCCCCGGGCGTCGAGCGCAGCACGCGCTCCTCGTTCATCAACGCCAGATACGCCCAGGTGATGGTTTCGTGATACTTCGCCGCCGCCCCGACGGCTGTCACGTACGCTCTGAGCCGCTCACAGAATGCTCCGGCGCCCGCCGGAAAGCCGTATCGCTGCAGATATTGCCAGCCGAACGACAGGTGCAATCGATGCGAGAACTGCGCAGGGGGCAAGGTGCAGGCTTCGAAGGCCTGGAGTTGCGCGTCGCGATCGTGGAGTGACTCGACTGCTGCATTCATCGTCGTACCCTCCGGGCCGTCTTGCCGGCCTTTTTGCTGCTGCCCTGGGATTCGGCTTCCACGAGCTTGTGGCTGTCCTCGGCGGACAGATCCAGTCCGTAAATGCGCTTCAGGTCGGCGATCTGCGCCAGGGTCTGGTCGCTGAACGCGCTCTTGCCGTCGAAGGCGTGGAGGACGATCCCCTCCAGCAGATCCCCTAGTGTCATGCCCTTCAGCGCACAGAGCGCCTTGAGCACATTGAGGATCCGGCTTTCGATGCGCACGCCGGTCTGCGTTCGGGCGATGGCCGTCATGATTCGTACCTCGGTAACTTGGTACCAATGTACCACTGCGACGGCGCCATGCAACGGAACCTTGGCGACCGCCTGTCGGTTTCCAAGCGGGCGCGGGGCAGGTATGGTCACGCGCTCGCCAATGCCCTGGAGACCGACTGAATGGGTTTTCGAGCCTTCCGCCCTGCCTTCGCACTCCTCGCCCTCGCAGCCGTACCAGTAGTGAGCGCGCAGGACCTGGATCCGCAGATCGAGGCGCTCATCGCGCGCATGACGATCGAGGAGAAGGCGGGTCAGCTCACCATCCTGGCCGATGAATCGCGAGCGCCGCCGGACGGCGTCAACCCGGAGTTCAATCGCCGCAAGATCGATGAACTGCTCGCGGAGATTCGTGCCGGTCGCGTCGGCTCGCTCATGAGCAGTAACGGTGCCGCCGCGGGTCGCTCCACACAGCGCATTGCGGTCGAAGAGTCGCGCCTGAAGATTCCCCTGCTCTTCGGCGCCGATGTGATCCACGGATTCCGCACGGTCTTTCCGATCCCGCTGGGAGAAGCATCGAGCTTCGATCCCGGGCTTGCGGAGAAGACAGCGCGCGTCGCCGCGATCGAAGCATCCGCGTCCGGATTGCACTGGACGTTCGCACCTATGGTCGACATCGCACGCGATCAGCGCTGGGGCCGCGTTGCCGAAGGCGCGGGCGAAGATGTGTATCTCGGCAAGCTGTTCGCTGCCGCACGCGTTCGCGGCTTCCAGGGATCAGACCTGAAGGCGAACAACACGGTGCTCGCCACGCCGAAGCATTTCGCTGCCTACGGCGCAGTGAGCGGCGGCATGGACTACAACAGCGTCGAAATCGCCAGCCAGACGCTGCGCGAAGTTCATCTGCCTCCGTTCAAAGCCGCGTTCGATGCCGGCGCGCTATCGACGATGAGCTCGTTCAACGACATCAACGGTGTCCCCGCCTCCGGCAATCGCTGGCTGATGACGGATCTGCTGCGCGGAGAGTGGGGATTCAAGGGCTTCGTGGTTTCCGACTACACAGCGGACTACGAATTGATCCTTCATGGTTACGCCGCCAACGAACGTCAAGCGGCGAGGATCGCGCTCGACGCGGGTGTCGACATGAGCATGCAAAGCGGCATCTACGCGAGCCAGCTGCCGAAACTGGTTGCGTCAGGCGAGTTGCCGATGTCCGTCGTCGATGAATCCGTTCGCCGGGTGCTGCGGATCAAGAAGGCACTGGGCCTCTTCGACAATCCCTATCGCTCGCTCGACAGCAGCCGCGAGACGCTTGATGTCGGCACACCCGCGCATCGGGCGCTCGCTCGTGAAGCGGCGCGCGAATCGATCGTATTGCTGCGAAACGAGGGCAACCTGCTGCCGCTGAGGAAATCCACGCGAATCGCATTGATTGGCCCGCTCGGCGACGACAAGAGCAATCTCTTCGGTCCGTGGACGATCTTCGGCAGGGACAGCGAATCGATCACGCTCAAGGAAGGCCTCGCACTCGCTGGCGTGAAGAACGTCACCGTGGTCAAAGGCGCGGAGATCGAAAAAGAGATTCCGCGTGGCATCGCTGCGGCTGTGGCTGCCGCACGCAAAGCCGATGTCGTGCTGCTCGCGATCGGCGAAGGCGAAGACATGAGCGGCGAGGCGCAGTCGCGCACGGACATCATCGTGCCGGCACCGCAGCAGAAGCTCGCGGAAGCCGTCGCCGCGACAGGCAAGCCGGTTGTCGTGCTGCTCAGCACCGGTCGCGCACTTGCGTTGCATGGCGCTGTGCGCAACGCGGATGCAATCGTGCTCAACTGGTTCCTGGGCTCCGAAAGCGGCAACGCGATCACCGACGTATTGTTCGGCGATTTCAATCCTTCGGGCCGCCTGCCCGTGAGCTTCCCCCATGAATCGGGGCAGCAGCCCTACTATTACAACCATCGATCGACGGGGCGCCCCGTCCAGGACATCGAGAAGCCCGAGTTCAAGACGAAGTATCGCGAGACATTCAACGAAGCGCTCTATCCGTTCGGCCATGGCCTCGGCTACTCGAAGTTCACGTACACGGATACCGGAGTGTCGGCGACCACGCTGCCCTGGGATGGGCAGCTGACGGTGAAGGCGAAGATCAGGAACGCCGGTTCGCGCGAAGGAACCGAGCTCGTGCAGCTTTATATCCGCGATCCTGTTGCGAGCCTGACCCGGCCGGTGCGAGAACTGAAAGGCTTCCGCAAGATCCGGCTGGCCGCTGGCGAAGAAAGCGAGGTGAGCTTCCAGCTCACCCGTCGCGACCTGGAGTTCGTGGGGCTCGACAACCTATGGCGCGCCGAACCCGGTGAATTCCATGTGTGGATTGCGCCGTCGTCGGCGTCGGGGGAGCTGGCGAAGTTCGAGCTGGGCGCGCCGTAGCAGCGTTGCCGTCACTCCCGCGAAAGCGGGAGTCCATCTTGATCGACCGGATGGATGCCCGCTTTCGCGGGAATGACGACGGGTTCTACTCCGTCGATCCGAACACGGCGTGAGCGAAATCGCTCGCCGACATCGGCTTCGCAAAGTAGTAGCCCTGCAGTTCATCGCACTGGTTGTCGCGAAGGAACTCCAGCTGCTGCTCGTTCTCGACGCCTTCGGCGACGACTTTCAGTCCCAGGTTGTGGCCCAGCGCGACGATCGTACGGACGATGGTGGCGTCATCCGCGTCGGTCGCGATGTCCTGCACGAACGAGCGATCGACTTTGAGGCGATCGACCGGCAAGCGCTTCAGATAGCTCAGGCTCGAGTAGCCGGTGCCGAAGTCATCGAGGGCGATCTGGACGCCGAGATCGTTCAGCTCGCCCAGCATCGCGATGAACTGCTCCGCGTCGTGCATCACGGCGCTCTCTGTAAGCTCGATCTCGAGGTAACAGGCGTCGAGCGCTGTTTCCCGAAGTACGTCGGCCACGATCTGCACGAAGTTCTCCTGCCGAAACTGGCGCGCCGACACGTTCACCGACATGACGAAGGGCGGTATGCCGGCATCCTGCCAGGCCTTGTTCTGTTCGCATGCCGTACGCAGTACCCACTTGCCGATCGGCGCAATCAAGCCGATCTCTTCGGCGATCGGAATGAAGCGCGAGGGCGGCACGATCTCGTGCTCGGACACCTGCCAGCGAATGAGCGCTTCTGCCGCTACGATCTTTCGTGACTGCATATCGATGCGCGGCTGGTAGTGCAGTTCGAACTGCTGTCGCTCGAGCGCACGGCGCAGCTTGTTCTCGAGCTCGAGACGCTGCGTGATCAGCGCGTTCAGCTCGGCCGTGAAGAACTGGAAATTGTTGCGGCCCTTTTCCTTCGCACGATACATCGCCGTGTCCGCATGCTTGAGCAACGTCTCCGCCGTATCGCCGTCGTCCGGATAGAGCGCGACACCGATGCTGCAGGTCACGTTGAAGTCGCCCTGAGGAATCGTCCACGGCTGCGAAATATCAGAGAGCATGCGTTCAAGCACGACCGCAACTGCGTCCGGATCGCGCTGCCCGTTGATCAGGAGAACGAATTCGTCGCCGCCCAGCCGCGCAACCGTGTCGCTCTCGCGCACGCTTTGCTTCAGGCGTTCCGCCATCGCACGCAGAAGCTCGTCGCCGACATGATGACCGAGACTGTCGTTGATGAACTTGAACCGATCCAGATCGACGAACACCACCGCGAGGCGTGTACCGTAGTTCGCGGCCGAGAGAATCGCCTGCTGCAGACGGTCGTGGAGCAGCGAACGATTCGCCAGACCCGTCAGCGTATCGTAGTTCGCCTGCTGTTCGATGCGGGCCTGGTAGAGCTTGCGCTCGGTAATGTCTTCGACGGTGCCTTCGTAGCAAATGACGTGGCCATCGGGATTGTGCACCGCGCGTGCGTTCTCGGAGATCCAGATCACTTCGCCGTTCTTGCGATAGATCTGCGCTTCGAAATTGGCGACGACGCCGCGCGCCTTGATGAGCCTCATGAACTCGTCGCGACGCGACGGATCCACGTAGAGCTGGTGACGAATGTCCTTGAGCTTGGCGATGAGCTCCTGCGCCGATTCGAATCCGTAGATTCGCGCGAGCGCCGGGTTCGCATCGAGATACTGACCGTCGAGCGTCGTGCGGAAAATGCCTTCGATCGCATTCTCGAACAGGCTGTAGTAGCGCCGCTCGGCTTCGCGCAGCGCCTGGCTCGAGGATTTTCGTTCGGTGATGTCCTGAATGATGCCTTCGATCGCAATCAGGTCACCGGCTTCGCTGTAGACGCCGGCGCCACGTTCCCACACCCAGCGCACTTCGCCGCTGGCGTGCATGATCCGGTACTCCGTATCGAAGCGCTGCAGCAGCTGCAAGCCGTTCGTGATCTCTTCGCGGATGCGGCGGCGATCGTCGGGATGCGTAAGCGATTCGTACGAGAGGCGATTGTTGAGCAGCAGGTCGCTTGCGTCGTAGCCCGTCAGCCGGCGGCAGCCTTCGCTGACGAACTCCATCGTCCAGTTCTCATCGTCGCGGCAGCGATAGACCATGCCGTCGAGATTGCCGAGCAGCGTCTTGAACATGCGCGCCGTCTCGCCGCTGATGACGGTCGTATCGAAGGCCGGCGCATCATTCGCGTCCGTCGCCAGCAGCTCAGCGAGCGTCTTGCCCGGCGCCGCAGCCGGATCCCGCGAAGCGGTTCCGGTTCTGGCGGGCAAACGGGACTGAACCAGGCTGTCGTTACTCACGATTTCCGGGGCGGCGTCTTTCTTGGTCGCGGAAGACTTCATGCTCGAGCGTGCGTGATCGGATCGAAAAGGCGGCCTAGATAGCAGCCTCCCGCCCGCGTTCAGCGCGCTCCTTGTCACAGATTTGACGCGCAGCGTCAAGGCTGCCGAAGTTATTGTTCGAAGACGTGAAATTGCGCAGTCGGCGCACGCGGCGCGGGCGTTCTAACGCACTCCCGCACCACGGTGGAGCAGCTTGCCAAGACTACCTCACCACGCGATGCCGTAGTCCTCGCCGTACCACGCGGCGGCGCCGGCCATCGTCCCCCGCTTCTGGTCGAGGAAGATTGCGGTCACGGGGCCGGAGTTGTTCTCGACGAACTCCAGCTTGTAGCCCTTTTTCTGCAAGTCGGCGCGAACCCATGCCGGGATCGAGTTCGTCAGCGTGAGCCGGCCGGGGAACGATTCGTGGGCGCCGAACGAATCGCGCATCTGGTAGCTCGTGATGTTGGCGCCTTCGGCCGACTCCTGCACATTCATCCCGAACTCGACGAAGTTCAGGAAGAACTGCAGCAGGTTCTGGTCCTGCGTATCGCCGCCCTGGACTGCGAAAGCCAGCAGTGGCTTGCCGTCCTTCAATGCGAGCGACGGCGTCAGCGTAGCGCGGGGACGCTTGCCTGGTGCGACGACATTGAACGGATTCTCCGCCGGGTCGAGCACGAAGCTCTGCATGCGCTGGCTCATGCCGATACCTGTCTTGCCTGCGATCACGGCTGGAATCCAGCCGCCGCTCGGGGTGACCGAAACGACCCAACCTTCCTTGTCGGCGGCTTCGACACTCGTCGTTCCGAGACGGAAGGTGCGATCGAACTCAGCCATCGCCGTCGGACTCACCGGGCTCCACTGATTGGGCGCCGCCTTGTCGACCCGCGGCTTCACGGTGTGCCACTGCTGCAGCAGATCCGTGTAGGGATTCCTGCCCTTCTGGAAGGGATAGGGATCGCCTGGCTTCGCGTCCATGTCATTGCGATCGTCGCGAATGAGCTTCGCACGCTCTTTCGCGTAGTCCTTCGACAGCAGGCCCTTGATCGGCTCCTCGGGCGGAAAGGCCGGGTCACCGTAGTAAAAGTCGCGATCGGCGAACGCGAGATTCATCGCCTGGTACACCGTGTGGATGTAGCGTGAGCTGTTGTAGCCCATCGACTTCAGGTCGAAGTTCTCGAGAATGTTCAGCGCCTGCAGCATCGCCGGCCCCTGAACCCAGTGCGTGAGCTTGTAGACGTCTACGCCGCGATAGTTCGTCGTCACAGGCTCTTCGAGATGCACTCGCCAGTTCGCGAGATCCTGTTCCGTGTGCAATCCGCCGAGCTCACGCGCGCCGCGGCTGAATTCCTTCGCGATGTCGCCTTTGTAGAAGCGATCGTACGCGGCCATGATCGCGTCCTTGCGCGACTTGCCGGCCTTCAGCGCCGCCGCTTCGGTCTCGACGAGCTTGCGCAATGTCGCTGCGAGCTCGGGCTGGCGGAAAATCTCTCCGGCTTCTGGTGCAGCCCGGCCCTTGTAGGCGGGATCGTTCTCGTGAACGAGGAACGTCTTGCGCGACTCCGGCCACTTGCGCAGCTCGTCCTTCCAGCGCTCCATCGTATTCGCGGCCTGTTCTTCGATCGGATAGCCATCCGCCATGTCGATCGAGGGCGCAAGCACTTCAGCGAGGCTGAGTTTGCCGTACTCGGCCAGCATCACCATGATGCCGCCCGGCGTTCCCGGTGTGACTGCCGCAAGCGGACCGAACTCCGGCGGATACTCGTAGCCCTTGCCCTTGAAGAACTCCGGCGTCGCGCCCGTCGGAGCAACCCCGAGAGCGTTCACGCCGATGACCTTCTTCGTGTGCGGGTTGTAGATGAGCGCCTGCGTTTCGCCTCCCCATCCGAGCGTGTCCCACATCGTCGATGTGGCCGCGATCATCGCGCACGCCGCATCCACAGCGTTGCCGCCCTTCATGAAGATTCTCGCGCCCGCGGTTGCGGCCAGAGGCTTGCCCGTGACGGCGACCCAATGCTGACCATGCAGCACGGGTTTGACGGGCTTCGCGTTGGCAGGACCTGCTGCCCAGGTGAGCGCGGCGATAGCAACGGCAAGGCACGAACGAGTCGTTCTTCTCATGGGGATTCCCGATACAGACGGTCCGGATCGACGTCCTGCCGGCGAAACCGCGATGTCAGCGAGGCCTCCGCCGCGCGATGCTGGAGGATAGTAAACAAGCGTCAGGGATTTCACACGCGGGCTCACCCTTCTTCTGCGAGTCCGCCTGGCACACTCGGCGTCACTGCACCTGCGCCGGCATCTTGAACGCCAGCCCATCCTTGATCACGACCTGCACATCCTGCAGTTGCGAGATGTCTTCGAGCGGATTCATCTTCAGTGCCACGATGTCGCCGAACTTGCCTGGCGCGATCGAACCGACGCGATCTTCCCAGCCCATGTACTTCGCCGCGATCGAGGTCGCCGACCTGATCGCTTCCATCGGCGTCATGCCGCGCTGAACCATGATCGGGAACTGACGAGCGTTGAATCCGTGCGGATAAACCCCGGCATCCGTCCCATAGACGATCGCGACTCCGGCGGCGTGAGCCTTCGCGAAGCCTTGCCGCTGCGCCTCGGTGGTCTCGACATTCTTGCGCAGGAATTCTTCCGGCCAACCCTGCTTGCGACCTTCGGTGTCGATGTAGTCGCCGTTGTAGACATCCATCGACAATGCGACGCCGCGTTCCTTCGCCAGCGCGATCGCCTCGTCATCGATGAGTGAGGCATGCTCGATCGTATCGGCGCCCGCGAGGATCGCTTCCTTGATGGAGCGGGCGCCATGCGCATGAGCCGCGACTTTCTTGCCAGCCGCATGGGCAACTTCGACGACGGCACGGATTTCTTCCGGCGTCATCTCCGGTTCACCCGGCACGCCGCCGTAAGCGAGCACGGCGCCTGATGCGATCACCTTCAGCACATCGGCGCCGCCGTCGATTGCGATCTGTGCCTTGCGTTTGAACTCTTCGGGACCGCGCGCAACACCTGCACGAAATTCCGCCGGGATCTCCGCCATTGGCACGTTGGGCACGATGAGGTCGCCGCCGCCTTCGGGAATCGTGAGATAGAAGCCGCTCACCTGCATTCGCGGTCCGGCCGTCTTGCCATCGTTGATGGCATCACGCAGCTCGCGATCCGCCCACGATCGATACACACCGACATTGCGGACCGTCGTGAATCCCGCGAGCAGCGTCGCTTCCGCCTGTGAGCGTGAGAGCAGCCACTGCTCTTCGTCCTGGCGTCGCAGATAGATGCTCATGTCCGTCGTGTCGTTCGACGTTTCGGTGATGTGATCGTGCATCTCGATCAACCCGGGCAGGCACGTGTAGCCCCGCAGATCGAGCAGCGGCAGGTCCGTTGGCTTGCTGTAGCCGGCATCGACCGACGCGATGCGTCCCTCGCGAATCGCGATCGTCACCTCCTGTCGAGGCGCATCACTTACGCCGTCAATGAGCGTGCCGCACTGGATCGCGAGCGAACCTGCTTTGTAAGGAGCCGCAGCCAGCGTCACTGCCGCGGGCACCGGCGGCGCTGGTTGCTTCCCACAACCAGCAAGCATCGAAGCCGCGGTGATGCCCGCGATCAGAACCAAATTCGCCTGCATGGTGGATACCGCCCGCTTTACCGAAGAAGTCATTGCATGCATCGCCGAGACCCGCATCATAGCGCCGGGCTCACAGTGTTTTCTGGCCTGAAAGTCAGACTTGCTTCCGAAGGATCGCCAATGTCCACCCTCATCCTGCACCACTACCCCACCTCTCCTTTCGCGGAGAAAGTCCGCATCGCCCTCGGCCTGAAAGGGCTTGCCTGGCGCTCGGTGCTCATCCCGATGATCATGCCGAAACCTGACCTGATGCCGTTGACGGGCGGATATCGCAAGACGCCGGTCATGCAGATCGGTGCCGATATCTACTGCGATACGCAGTGCATCCTGCGCGAGATCGAACGACGTTTTCCCGAGCGCAGCTTCTACCGGGGCACGGACGCGGGCACAGCGAATGCCCTGGCGTTCATGATCGACCGGAACCTGTTCTCTCCCGCGGTTGGCATCGTCTTCGGCGCGCGCGACTTCGCCCAGCTCGCTCCGGGACTGCTCGAGGATCGCGCGAAGATGACGGGCCGTGAAATGAACCTGGACCGCATCCGTGCAGCGCGGCCCATGCTGGTCGATCAGTTGCGCATGCAGCTCGTGTGGTTCGCGTCGATGCTCCACGATAGCCGCCCGTTCCTGCAGGGCGATGATCCGACACTGGTCGACTGCGCTCTTTACAACCCGTGCTGGTTCATTCGCAGCAACCTGGGCGCCGTCGCTCCGCTGCCGGAATTCCCGAAGCTGCTCGCCTGGATGGATCGCATGGAGGCACTCGGTCACGGCACGCGAACCGAGATGGATTCGAAGGAAGCCCTCGCCATTGCGAAGGCAGCTTCCCCGGCAACGCAGCCTCAAGCCGATGCCAACGATTCGATGGGTCGCAAGCCTGGCATGAAGATCCAGGTCATTCCGGACGACGCCGGGAAAGATCCGGTGGAAGGCGAGCTGCTGTCGCTGTCGGCCGAGGAAGTCGTCGTGAGGCGCGCCGACGAGCAGGTCGGCGAGCTCGCTGTGCACTTCCCGAGAGCGGGGTATGTGATCAAGCCGGTTTGAGTGCGAGCGACGAGCCAGAGCCTTGCGGATCCAGCTCATCGCTCGCCGCTCACAGCCGGTGCTTACTCAGCCGCCTGCAGGGCCTTGGTGCGCGCCGCTTCGAACTCATCGCCCGGCACCCACGTGGGCATCGCATCCGCGTTGGCGATGTTCAGGCCCGTCCAGAAGCCGAGCTGGGCATCTTCGATCATGCCGTCGAAGTTCCAGCTGTCATTGATCTCATCGGACTGCTGGTGATAGCTCGTCGCTTCGTACTTCTCGCGCTGCTCGCGACCCCAGCCCGCGGGCTGGCCGATGAAATCGGTGCCGCTGCCGAAGTACAGCGCGGGCACGCCGATCTTCGCGAAGTTGAACTGGTCGGAGCGGTAGAAGCTGCCGCGATCCGGGAACTGATCGGCCTTCACGACGCGATCCTGCGTTGCGGCCACGGCTTCGAGCGTCGCATCGAGCGATGACTTGCCCTTGCCGATGTAGGTCACGTCCTTGGTGCGGCCCCAGATATTGCCGCTGTCGTAGTTGATGTTCGCGGCGATCTTGCCGGCCGGCATGGTCGGATGCTCGGCGAAATACTTCGAGCCGAGCAGGCCCTGCTCTTCCGCGGCGACGAACAGCAGCATCACCGAGCGGCGCGGAGCGGCCGGCATTGCCTTGAACGATTTGCCGATGGCGAGCACTTCAGCGACACCCGACGCATTGTCCATCGCGCCGTTGTAGATCTTGTCGCCCGTGGCATCGGGTTCGCCGACGCCGATGTGATCGTGATGCGCGCTGTAGACCACCCATTCGTCGGCCAGCTGCGGATCGCTGCCCTTCAGCACGCCGTATACGTTGGCCGTGGTCGAGCGGTTGATCTTGTTGGTGAAGTCGAGCGACGTCTTCACGCCGAGCGACACGGGCGTGAAGTCCTTCGACTTCGCCGACTCGACGAGCTTGTCGAGGTCATTGCCCGCCAGCTTCACGAGTTCGCGGGCGGCATCTTCGGTCAGCCAGGCTTTCGCCTGCAGGCGCGGCTCGCTGCCTGCGGGCAGCTCGACCTGCTCACCCGACCACGAGCTCTGCACGACCTGGAACGGATAGCCCGCGGAAGGCGTGGTGTGAATGATGATTGCACCGGCCGCGCCCTGGCGCGCCGCGCTCTCGTACTTGTAGATCCAGCGGCCGTAATAGAGGCGCGTGTTGCCTGCGAACATCGCCGGATCCCAATCCGGATCGTTGTTCAGCATCAGCAGCACTTTGCCCTTCAGGTCCTGGCCCTTGAAATCGTCCCAGCCGTATTCCGGCGCCTGAATGCCATAGCCGACGAACACGACTTCCGCGTCCTTGATCGAGGCCTTGTCGCTCTGCACACCGCTGCCCGCGATGTACTGATCCCACCACTTGAAGGAGGCCTTCTTACCGTCCTTCGCGAAGGTCCATTGCTTGGGCATCCGCGCTTCGACGCCGACGACGTCGAACGTCTGCTGGTAGTTGCCATCCGCACCACCCGGCTCGAAGCCGAGCTGCTTCAGCTGATCGACGAGATAGTCGCGCGCCTTGGTGTCACCCGCGGTCGCAGGACCGCGTCCCTCGAATTCGTCCGAGGAGAACGTCGTGATGTGCGTGCGCAGGAAATCCGCGGTGATCTGTGTCGCTGCAGTCTTTGCCTCGGCACTGACGACTTCGCGAGCCGCCTGCGGTTCGGGGGCGGGCGTTGGATCCTTGCCCTTGCAGCCCGCGATGGAGAGTGTGGTCAGCAACGCCGCGACGAGCGTGCCGTTACGCGAGAATGTATACATCGCAACTCCGGTGATCGAGACAGCGCGAGACTGTATCACCGGGAAATCGCGTGACAATCGTGGAACGGATGAAAGCGCCGGCGGGCGCGACGGGCCGCCGAGCCAGCTACGAGCTGCGAGCTACGAGCTACGAGCTACGAGCCAGAATTCTTGAGACTCTGGCTCATCGCTCACAGCTCGCCGCTCATCGCTTCTTACAGCTTCAGCGCCACCTTCACCGATCCGTCCACCGCGGACGAGTCGATATAGCCGATCGCCTTGGCATCGCCAGCGACGAATGCCTTCACGTCAGCATCGCTCTTCAGTTCCTTGGGCGGAGTGCCCTTGCCCGTGAAAGTGATGCGCGCCCACGTGGCCTTCACCTGGGCAGCCGAACGACCGGTTGCCTTCTGGTAGAAGTCACCGCGGATGCCGGCGGATTCCGGCTGGTCCGCGAGCGCCAGCGCGCCGCCGTCGGGAAACGTCGCGGAAGTACCGAGGTACATCGCGGACACCTGCTCCGCCGTGAGGTTCGCTGCCGGGTTCTTCGGGTTGACGATCACCACGATGTCGGCGCTCGCGCTCATCGAGCCGAGGCCGAGCAGAGAGGCGAGCAACCATGAATGAGTCTTCGCAATACGCATGGAGTGCTTCCCTCTCGATCAGAAAATGAAGTCGAACGTGAGACTGTAGATGTTGACCGAATCGCTGAAGCCGGCCGGTGCCGCGGAGAAGAAGCCCTTGCCGCCGTCCTTCGGCTCGACGTGATCGATCTGCGCCTTCACGACCGCGCCCTTCAGCACGGAGAACGAAGGCACGTCGTAGCGCAGGCCCAGCGAGTAAGTGTTCTGATCGCTGACCGCCGACGCGAGTCCATCGATCGAGGCGTCGAGCGCAGTCAGCGCCGGACGCAGCGGCGCCGGTGCGCTGGCGATCTGAATTTCCTCGTTGCTGCGCGCGCTGTCGACGTTGAGCATCGCGACCGTTGCGTATGGCGTGAACGAACCGAAGCGATTGCCGAACGTGAAGTAGGAGCCGCTCAGTTCCGGCACCGTGATCGAATCCGTGCCGCGATGCGCATACTCGGCCACCGCGAACTGCGTACCGTTGTCGTACTGCAGACCGAGGTTGAGGATCGGCGACTTGTTGCCATCCATGCCGAGGCGGTTCGCGAGATCCGCGTAGCCGAGTGCCGTGAGCGACGTCTTCAGCGTCGCGAGGCCCGGATGCTCGTCGTCGTACTGCTTGTCGCCGTAGCCAACGCGGCCCGTGAACGAACCGTACTCGCCGGTGAGCGCGACGCCGTACCAGTCCTTCACATCGAGCTTGTATTCACCTTCGCCTGTCGTCGTGTTCGGCAGCTTGAGCTCCGAGTTGCCGTAGTACGGCTGCACGGTGAGGCGGACCGGTCCGAGGTTCGTGCGCCACAGGGCGTCGACACCAGCGAGCTGGTACACCGGAGAGATTCCGTAGACTTCCAGCGGCGGGCGCACCCAGATGTTCGAGTAGCCGACGTAGATCGAGTCGGAGAACATGAATGTCGGCGGGCGCGTGAGACCTGCGCGCACGGCGAGGTTCGACACGGGCTGCCACTTCAGGTAGGCCCAGTCGACGCTCGGACCGAAGTCACCGTCAGTTTCACGCTTCACCACGCCCTGCGCGGTGAACGACCATTCGTCGCTGAACTTGACCGTGCCCTGCAGACCGATGATCGAGTCGTACTCGAACGTGCCGGAGGAATCGATTCCGTCCATGTCGTTCGTCGTCTTGAACACGACGCCATCCTCGTCGAGCTCGGAATAGCCGGCGGTCGTGAAGCCGTTGTAGGAAAACTCCACGGCGGAGCTGACTGACGGCAGTACAGCTGCGACGGCGAGCGCGATGAGGGAAGTGCGGAATCGCATGAAACTCTGCTCCTGATCCTTAAGAAAAAGCATGAACGACACGGCGTCGTTCACGTGCCGGCTATCGGAGCAGCGCAGCAGTCCCTTGAGGAGCAAAGACCGGAACTTCGAGACGAATCACGCGAATTACGGCGGACCCTGAAGGAGGGCGCAGAGGTATCTAGCGGGGTCGCGTGGGGGAGGTTGCGGTCAAGAAAGGTGGAGGCGCAGAGGGCTGCGAGCTGTGAGCAACGAGCCAGAATCCTGAAGGACGCTCTGGCTCATCGCTCACCGCTCGCCGCTCATCGCTTCTTACAGCTTCAGCGCCACCTTCACCGATCCGTCCACTGCGGACGAGTCGATGTAGCCGATCGCCTTGGCATCGCCAGCGACGAATGCCTTCACGTCAGCATCGCTCTTCAGTTCCTTGGGCGGAGTGCCCTTGCCCGTGAAAGTGATGCGCGCCCACGTGGCCTTCACCTGGGCAGCCGAACGGCCGGTTGCCTTCTGGTAGAAGTCACCGCGGATGCCGGCAGCTTCCGGCTGGTCGGCGAGTGCGACGCCGCTGCCATCGGGGAACGTGGTGGCGGTGCCGAGATAGATCGCCGACACCTGATCCGCGCTCAACGCAGCCGCGGGGTTCTTCGGGTTGACGATCACGACGATGTCGGCATTCGCGCTGACGGCAGCCAGCGCGAGTGTCAGACCTGCAATAACGCTACGCATGGTTCTTCTCCGATTAGAAAATGAAGTCGAACGATGCGCTGATCATGTCCGTATCGCCGTCGAAGCCAGGCTGCACGTTGATGAACATGCCGTTGCCTTCCTTCGCTTCGATGTGATCGTACTGCAGCTTCACGATCGCGCCCTTGAGGACGGAGAAGCTGGGCACTTCGTAACGAACGCCGAGCGTGTACGAATCCTGGTCGTCGTTGCCGCCGGCCAGCGTGCTGTTCGCGACAGCAGCGAGCGGGGAGAACGGCGAGCCGGCAGGAATCGCCGAGCTCATGTTGCTGTCATCGCGACGTGCGGCGGCAATCGTGCCGTAAGGCATGAAGCTGCCGAAGCGATGACCGTAGGTCACGTAGGCCGAGTTCATGGCGACCGTGACGTACGAGTCGGTGTCGCGCTGCGCCACTTCGGCGATCGCGATGCTCGTGCCGTTGTCGTACTGAACACCGACGTTGATGTTCTTGATCTTCGTTCCATCGAGATCGAGAGCATTCGCATCGACGGCGCAACCCGTGCATCCGAGCGCGGCCATGCTGCGCAGCGTGGTGATCGGACCGACCAGCTGTTCAGTGGTCGTGCCGAGTTCGATCGAGGCATAGCCGGCACGGAACATGAAGGAACCGACTTCACCGGTGACCGCCATGCCAGCCCATTCGGAAACTTCGATTTCCATGGCCGGATCGCCGGCATCCAGCTTGCTGTCGCCGTAGTAAGGCTGCACGGTGACGGCGACGGGGCCGAGATTGTTACGCCACGAGAGATCCACGCCACGCAACTGGTAGGCAGGCGACAGACCGTAAACTTCCATCGGCGGACGCACCCAGCTGTTCGCGTAACCGATGAACACCGAGTCCGAGTACATGAACGTCGGAGCGCGCAGGTAACCGACGCGGGCGCTCAGGTTCGACGTCGGCTGATAGCGGACGTACGCCCAGTCGAGGTGCGGTTCCCAGTCGGCGGTCAGATCGGCGTAAGCCACACCCTGCACCGTCGCGGAGAACTGGTCGTTGAACTTCGCAGTGACCTGCACGCCGAGCTTGGAGTCGGTGGTGAAGGTGCCGTCCGAATCGATGCCGTCAGGCTGGCCGATGTAGCCGACCTGGGCGAGATCCGTATCGCTCTGCGCGTACGCGGCGGTCGAGAAACCGCTGTATGAGAAATCGACCGCGGAAGCCAGTGCGGGCAAAGATGCCGCCACGGCAAGCGCGATCGTGGAAATTCTGAATCGCATTGGTGACTCCGATGACTCGTTGAAGCGAGCCCCTTTGCTCGCAGTACCCGCTGTATCGGCGGGCACCGGGCTTGGCCTTACGCGGCATCGCCCGAACCTGCTCGCATGGAACGACCTGCATCCGCGTTAGGGGAGTGGAGCAAGGAAGCGCGGGGAGATGACCTGCGTCACAGACGGCTCGTCGGCCCTGAACGCAGTCCTCAGTTTCGTTATGTGCAGTAGTCCACCTGCGCTGCGATTGCCGACAGGTTCAGAACAGAAAATTTCCACGGGGGACACGGGGATCAGGGGGAAAACAAGAGAGGCTTGGGAGCGGAATTTCTTCCCCCGTGCACCCCGTGTTCCCCGTGGAAACTCTTCATCTTCTCCGCCGGCTGAGGTGTCTCGCTGACCCCTGCTCGCGTACAGTGACTGCATGGCAGCCAGTGCGAAACGGATCCTCCTCATCTATGGCGGCCACGCCGGCGGCAGGACGCTGCAGATGGTTCAGGCCGTGACGATGGGCATTCTCCAGTCGGGTGAACCCGTGGAGTTGCGGGCCCAGCCTGCGCTGGACGCCGATGCGGAAGATCTGCTCTGGGCTGAGGCGCTTCTCATCGGAACCCCCGAACACTTCGGGTACATGTCGGGGGCGGTGAAGGACTTCATGGACCGCACCTTCTACCCCGTCGAGGGCAAGGTCGAAGGCCTGCCCTACGCGATCTTCGTCAGTGCGGGCAATGACGGCACTGGCGCAGTGACATCGATCGAGCGCATCGCGCTCGGCTACCAATGGAAGAAGGTCGCCGAACCCGTCATCGTGAAAGGCGAGGTCGACGGCGAAGCGATGCAGCGCTGTGCCGAACTGGGCCAGGTGATGGCCGCGGGGCTGGCGCTGGGGGTCTTCTGAGGGAAGACGCGAGGCATGCCCGGACGGAAGGACTCCTCTCTGGCTCATCGCTCATCGCTCGTTGCTCATCGCCCTGCCCCGGCTCTCCACCTGTGACCCAGTCGACTTCCCACCTGCAATCTTTGGGCGAAACTCGCAGTCCCCTGTCAGGCACTTGAGGCTATCGCACGGAATCGCAGGGTCCGTCACAGCATGGAACCGCGTCGCTGCCGTTAACGGAAAATCATGTCCGCGCTCACTGCATCGCTGATCAACGATCTTCCCCGTCTCGCGGGGCTCGCGATCGCTTTGCTCGGGACGATCGTCGTCATCGCCGCGTATCTGCGCAGGGATCGCCGATCGGCCTATGCCGGCATGCACCGCGAACGCGTCCCCGTCCCCAAGCCCGCTGCTCATCGCGACGTGCCCACCGTACGGCTCGCCGATTCGCAACGCGTCGATCGACTCCGCAAGCTCGTGCGGCTCGCTCCCGGCGAACACATCGACGTACTGGAGAACGTTCCCGCTCCAGTACCGACACCACCGCGATTCCGCATCACGCTCAAACGGGTGTTGCGCATGGAAGATGGCAGCGTGGCGGTACAGATCGCCGTGGATTTCGGCGGCACGGCGGTCAGCTGCGGCCCGCTGGTAGAGGAAACGGCTTTCAATGAATTCGTGCTTCCCCGAGCCGCCCGCGATGAACCACGCAACTGCGTCTTCCATTACCAGGAGCACGGCGACTCGCTCGATTTCATGCGCATCAAGCTGCGCAGCGTCGACATGGATGCGGACATTGCGGAGATCGATGTGATGAAGACAGAGCTGGCTAGCCACTAGCCAGCTGGCCGGTAGCCCGACCCGGAAGGGCGAGCATCTGGTTGTGGGTGCTTCGTCACTCCCGCGAAAGCGGGAGTCCATGCCTTGCTCCGGACGGATTCCGCGTGCGCGGGAATGACGTAGCGCCACCACGCATGCGTGTCTCTGGCTAGCTGGCTAACGGCTAGCAGGCTAACCAGCTTTCTCCTCATACTCCCCCATGTCTTCCCGCAAGCTCCCCCGCTCTTTTTACGCGCGCGAGACGCTCACAGTCGCTCGTGAACTGATCGGGCTGCATCTCGTACGCGTCGGTGTGCACGGGCGCCAGGTGGGCCGCATCGTCGAGACCGAGGCCTACAAGGGTCCGCACGACCTCGCAGCGCACTCCTCACGCGGTCGCACGAAACGAACCGAAGTGATGTTCGGTCCGCCGGGACATGCGTACGTCTACCTCATCTATGGATTCTGGAACTGCATGAACGTGGTAACGGCCGCGGACGGCGTTCCGCACGCCGTCCTCATTCGTGGACTCGAGCCCGTCGCCGGAATCACCGACACGACGCATGGTCCTGGCCTGCTTTGCCGCGCGTTGCAGATCGATCGAGCCCTCACGGGCACCGACTTGACGGGCGGCACGCTCTGGATCGAGCGTCCCACGCGAGATGTCTATCGAAAGCCTTCGATTGCACGGAGCACGCGCATCGGCGTGGACTACGCCGGCGAATGGGCAAAGAAGCCCTGGCGATTCTTCGACACGAAGTCACCGTACGTATCGACGGTGAGCGCGGCGAGAAGGAAGAAGATGCTCCCTGCTCCGACCAGCACTTGAGAGGTGCCCGTCATCCCCGCGCAAGCGGGGATCCATCCGATGAAAGGCATGGATTCCCGCTTACGCGGGAATGACATCCAGTTCCCTCAGAACTCCTGCCAATCCGCCCCCGCCACCTTCTTCGCAGCAGGAGCCGACGGGGCCGCGGCAGCAACCGGCGCCTTTTGCACCGGCGCGGCAGCGACTACGGGGCGCGGCGCCGAAGCGCCGCCTTCGACGCGGAACACGGCGATCAGATCCGTGAGCGACCTGGCCTGGCCCTTCATCGACTGCGACACCGAGGAAGTCTCTTCCGCCATCGCGGCGTTCTGTTGGGTCATCTCGTCCATCTGCATGATGGCGTTGTTGACCTGGCCGAGGCCGTTCGCCTGCTGCGAGCTCGCTTCGGAAATCTCGCCGATGATGTCGGCGACCTTCTTCGCGGCGGCGACGATGTCGTGCAGGTGCTTGCCGGATTCGTCGACGAGCTTCGATCCGTCCTGGACCTTCGTGACGCTGTCCTGAATGAGCTCCTTGATCTCACGCGCCGCAGTCGCACTGCGCTGCGCGAGATTGCGGACTTCCGATGCGACGACCGCGAAGCCGCGGCCCTGCTCGCCGGCACGCGCGGCTTCGACAGCAGCGTTCAGCGCCAGCAAGTTCGTCTGGAACGCGATCTCGTCGATCACGCCGATGATGTCGGCGATGCGACGGCTCGACTCGTTGATCTCGCTCATCGCGGAGACAGCACGCGTTGCAACGGAGCCGCCGCGCTCGGCGCGATCGCGCGCTTCGGCGGCTAGCTGGCTTGCATGGCGCGCGTTCTCGGCATTGCGCTTCACGGACACCGTCATCTCTTCCATGCTCGATGCCGTCTCTTCCAGGCTCGCGGCCTGCTCGGAGGTGCGCACGTTGAGACGATCGATGCTCGAATTGATGTCGGCAGCCGCGTTGTCGACAGTACCCGACGTCGTGCGCACGTCGCGAATCAGCGTGCCGAGCTTCTGCCGCAGCGTTTCAATGCCATGCAGCAAGCTCGAATCGTCGCCCGGCTGCAGACGCACGGACGTCGTGAAATCGCCGCCGGCGATCGAGCGAACGGTGTCGGCCGCCAGTTCCGGCTCACCGCCGAGGCTGCGGAAGACGCTGCCGATCAGGATCCACGAACCGATGCCGAGCGCGAGGATCATCACGACAGCCATGACCAGGCTGACGATCAGGCTGCGCTGAATGTTTTCGGTACCACTGGTGAGCAGCGAACGGAATTCGCCGATCGCGTCTTCCTGCGCCTTCGTGAGCGCAGTCTTCAGCACTTCGGAATTCTGCTGCATCTTGCCGATCGCGGTGCCGGCATCGCCGGTCCCTGTGCCGAGCATGATGTGCGTCGCCGCAGTCGCCGCGCTGTAGTAGTCGTCGAACGCCTGCTGCAACTGTTCGTCGCGCCGGCTCTCGGTGTCCACCGCAGCGAGATCCTTCAGTGCCTGGCGCGCTCCCTGCGCTTGCTGCTCGGCACCGGTCAACGCTTCCTGATCGCCTTCCGCGACGGCGCGCTGCAGGGACTCTTCGATGCTGGTGACGTGCGAACGCAGCGTGCGCAGCGCTTCCACAGTCGGATACTGGACTTTCTCGACCCGCACGAGAGCGGCCGAGGTACGCGAGGTCATCTGGGAGCTGACGAACAGACCGACGGCCACGATGACGGCCGTCATGATGGGCAGCATCCAGATGCGTTGTTTGAACTTCATGGTTGGGCTCTTCCGGGACAATGACGGCGGTCCACCCCTTTGTGGCGACGCAATCCCTTAGCGGCACCCCGGCCGGGGCCTGAAGGTGCACAGTTCTCAGTCCGGGACCCGTGTCTCCCAGATGCCCTCTCGTCAGGGTTGGAGCTGACCCGGCCTTCAGCAAATGCCTGCCCACCCGGAGGGGTGGTTGGTCTGTCAGACGCCGCCCGTTCAGGAAATCCAGCTTCGTCCGTGTGCGGGATCGCCGCAGGCACGGGACCCACGGCCTGGGCTATCATTCGCCCCCTCCCCGCTGGCCAGTTGCCAGCAAATTACCGGCACATCAGCCACTTCCATGCTCCCCGCCCGCGAACTCTTCTCCTATCGCAAGTACTGGGCGTCCCGGTTCGGGACGGCTCCGTTCCTGCCCATGACCCGGGAGGAGATGGAGGCGCTCGGCTGGGACAGCTGCGACATCATCGTCGTCACCGGTGACGCCTACGTCGATCATCCGAGCTTCGGCATGGCGATCATCGGCCGCGTGCTCGAAGCGCAGGGCTTCCGCGTCGGCATCATTGCCCAGCCCGATTGGCAGTCGACCGCCGACTTCGAGCGCCTCGGCAAGCCGAATCTCTTCTTCGGCATCACCGGCGGCAACATGGATTCGATGGTGAACCGCTACACCTCGGATCGCCGCATCCGCAGCGACGACGCGTACACGCCGGGCGGCCAGGGCGGAAAGCGCCCCGATCGTTCCGTCATCGTTTATTCGCAGCGCGTGCGCGAAGCTTTCGGCGAAGTGCCCATCGTCGTCGGCGGCATCGAAGCCAGCCTGCGGCGCATCGCCCACTTCGACTACTGGTCCGAGAAAGTCCGCCGCTCCGTGCTGCTCGATGCGAAGGCCGACCTGCTCGTCTACGGCAACGGCGAACGGCAGATCGTCGAGATCGCCCACCGCCTCGCGAAGGGCGAGAAGATCGAAGACCTCACCGATCTGCGCGGCACGGCATTCGCCAGGAGAGCGACGCCCGAGGGCTGGACGGAGATCGATTCGGCGACGATCGATGAGCCGGGGAAGCTGAATCCGCCGGTAGATCCGTATCTGGATACGACGAAGCAGAGAGCGGCGAGCCAGAATGGGAACCCAGCCGGCTCCTCCGATTCCGGCTCACCGCTCGCAGCTCGCAGCTCATCGCCTCCTCCGTGCTCCAGCACGCAGTCCGCTGCCGTGAAGGTCGTGAAACTCTACCGCCAGGTGCCGACCTCCGACCGAGGCTCCTCCGTCATCCGCATGCCCTCGTTCGACGCCGTGTCGAACGATCCGATCCTCTACGCTCATGCTTCGCGCATCCTGCATCTCGAATCGAATCCGGGGAATGCGCGAGCCCTGGTGCAGCGTCACGGCAACATCGACGTGTGGCTGAATCCGCCGCCGATTCCGCTCGCGATGAAAGAGATGGATGCGATCTACGAGCTGCCGTACCGGCGCGTGCCGCATCCGTTCTATGAGAGCGCGAAGATTCCGGCGTACGAGATGATCCGTTTCTCGATCGCGATCCAGCGCGGCTGCTTCGGCGGCTGCACGTTCTGTTCGATCACCGAGCACGAAGGCCGGATCATCCAGAACCGGTCGGAGAATTCGATCATCAAGGAGATCGAGGAGATCCGCGACAGCGTCCCGGGATTCACGGGTGTCATCTCCGATCTCGGCGGACCGACGGCGAACATGTATCGCCTGGCCTGCAAGTCGCCGAAGATCGAGTCGGCCTGCCGTCGCCCGTCGTGCGTCTATCCGGGCATCTGCCCGAACCTCAACACGGACCACACACCGCTGATCAAGCTGTATCAGCGCGCACGGACGTTGCCGGGCATCAAGAAGATCCTGATCGGATCAGGCGTGCGCTACGACCTGGCGGTCGAGTCGCCCGAGTACGTGAAGGAACTCGTCCAGCATCACGTCGGCGGCTATCTCAAGATCGCGCCCGAAGCGATCGGCGAAGGCCCGCTGTCGAAGATGATGAAGCCGGGCGTCGGCACCTACTACAAGTTCAAGGAGCTGTTCGAGAAGTACTCGAAGGAAGCCGGCAAGGAGCAGTACCTGATTCCGTACTTCATCGCCGCGCACCCGGGCACCACGGATGAAGACATGCTCGAGCTCGCCGTCTGGCTGAAGAAGAACGGTTTCCGCGCCGACCAGGTGCAGGCGTTCCTGCCGTCTCCGATGGCCACCGCCACGGCGATGTGGCACTCCGGCAAGAACCCGCTGAAGAAGGTCACGCACTCGAGTGAGAACGTCGCCATCCCGAAGGGCCTGAAAGTGCGCCGCCTGCACAAAGCCTTCCTTCGCTATCACGACGCGAACAACTGGCCGATGCTTCGCGAAGCCCTGCGCCGCATGGGTCGCGCCGATCTCATCGGCAACGGCAAGCAGCATCTCGTTCCGATCTGGCAGCCAGCGGGTACCGGAGATGCGCCGGAAGGCCGGCGATCGGCACCGACAACTGCGCCGGCTGCAAGGAAGCCGCAAAAGTTCAGAACGCAGCACACGGGATTGAAGGGAGTGAAGATGCCCGGGGCGCGCAAGGGACGGTGACAAAAAAAAAGCCCGCCATGAGGCGGGCCAGGTTGGGGATCGAGGAACAACACGAACAAACAAGAAACTGCGATCCGGGGTGATCACCTAAAAGTTGTGACTCACCTGCACTCCTCCCCAGAACGCGTCGCGAGCACCCTTGCCCTCGCGCAATTCAGCGGTCTGGTAGTTGAGCGTGTAACTGATCTGGGTCTGCTCGAAGAGCTGCGTCACGACGCCGATCCAGACTTCGGCGACGATCGGTTCGATCTGCGAGTACGAGTACTCCACCGCGCTGTCGCGAAACTGGCCCTGCAGGAAGGCGTTGTAAGCGCGAGCTTTCACCCGGGCACCCGTGAAGAGATAGAACTCCGGTGCTGGATTCGTCCGTTCGGCCACGGGGACCGGCGCACCGATGTAATCCGTCAGTTCCGGCGCAAAGCTCCACCACGGCGTATTGAAGCGTCCGATGCGCATCGAGATCGCGGCGCTCGTTTCCGTCAGGTAGCCGACGCTGCCCTGCACGGTCGTCTTCACATCCATCGTGGCCGACGGATTCGCGATCCACAGATGGTGACGAGCGAGCGTGTAGCGCGCCGTGGGCTCACCGCCAGCGGAAATCTGGTTGTCGTAACCCGCGGGCGGCTCCGAGCCGACGAGTTCATGAACCGCGGAATGCAGATCGCTCGTCATCGACAGGCCCAGCACACCCACCGTCATGCTGCTCGACCACGCACCGCGGCCATCTGTATCGACGTTCACGCGACCGTTCGACATGAACAACAGGCTCGCGTACGGACGATCGTCGTGCAGCGGCTGCGACGACGTGATGTCGGCCGGCGTGAACGCAATCAGTCCGAACTGCCGCGCGTAGTGCACGGAGTGCGGCCGCGTAAACAAGCCATCGATGCGGCCCAGCAGCGGATCCAGCGACAGCAGACCGTCGCGCGCCGCATCACCTGAAATCGTGACGGCGAAGCCGCCAGTGTAGTCGCGGTCGTTCTCGCCACCGGCGAACAAATCGTTATCGATTTGTACGCGAACGCCGCTGACACCCTGGTCAACGTTCTGTTCGCTCGCCGACTGCGCGCGTGCAGGAATCGCTGCTGACAGCCACGTTGCTGTCACCAGGATCACCGTCGTAATAACCTCTTTGATTCGAGTTCCCATGCAATCTGCCTGTGCCAAGCACCAACGTCAGTCATTACGTGACGTCGCCTTCGTCGGATTCATTTGTCTTGCCGGGTACTACTGTCTCCGACTGCGGCGCGCGGATAAACGCGGGCAGCGGAATGACATTGATGAACGTCGGCACATGAATCCGGTGCGCAGCGATGAACGCGCTATCCGCACGATCGATAGCATCGCGTCCGTATGAATCGGCGCCTACCGAGGAAGGTCTGGCCCAGGCACTATCGATAGTGAGGGAAGAAAAGCCCTGTTTTTCGCCGTTTTTTTCGATCGGGAGTGCCTGTGGCCACCAGGGGCAGCGTGGCCAACTGAAGTCCAGGCGGTGATTGGGGTACGATTTCGACAGCCGACGCGGTGGCGGGAAAGCAAGAATGGACAAGTTCACGTGTATGCAGGCGCTGGTGCGCGTCGTCGAATCCGGCAGTTTCGCGGAAGCGGCGCGACGCATGGGCGTGTCGGCACCGATGGTGACCAAGTACATCAGTCACCTCGAGCAATCGCTCGGATCGCGACTGTTAAACCGTTCGACACACTCGCTGAGCCTCACGGATTCCGGCCACGCCTACTACCAGCGCTGCGTCCAGCTGCTCGAGGATCTCGATGAAGCCGAAGCGATCGCAGGCGCGCAGAGCTCTACGCCGCGCGGATCGCTGCGCATGAGCGTCTCGACAGATTTCGGCGTGAATCATCTGGGACCGGTGCTGCTCGAATACTCGCGCGAGTATCCGGATGTGCGCATCGATGTGTCGGTGAGCAATCACCTCGTCGACCTGATCGAGGAAGGATTCGATCTTGCCGTGCGCATCACGAACCAGCTGCGCACGAATCTCGTCGCCCGCAAGCTCGCGACTTCGAACCTCGTCGTCTGTGCAGCGCCTGCGTATCTGGAGGCGCACGGTACGCCGCAGATCCCGGAGAACCTGGTCCACCACAACTGCCTGGCCTTCAGCGACCCGACTCTGGCCGGAGAATGGCGACTGTCGAAGGAAGGACGCGTCTCCGTCGTAAAGGCGGCGGGCAGCCTGCGCGCGAGCAGCAACGAGCTCCTGAAACTCGCAGCCCTGCAGGGCCAGGGCGTCGTCCTTCAACCCACCTTCAATGTCAGCGACGAACTGCGCACCGGCCGCCTCGTTCCTTTGCTGACCGACTACGACGCCGGCGCCCTGGGCATCTTCATCGTCTATCCCCACCGCAAACACCAGACCGCGAAGGTGCGCAGCTTCATCGATACGCTGGTCGGGAGGTGGGGGGAGAATTCGGATGAGGATCCGTTCTGGAAGAAGCAATGAGCTGCGAGCTGTGAGCGGTGAGCCAGAGGGGTTTGGCTCATAGCCTCCTCTCACCACTCGTAGCTCGCGGCCTCGTCTCTGGCTCGCAGCTCAGCGCTCGCCGCTCACAGCCTCTTCTCTGCCGGCTTCTCCATCTCCCACTGCGCGAACGCCACCCCTCGCCTCACGTGCAGCCCAAAGCCCACGTGGCTGAAGTTGCGATCGAGCCTCTCACGGTACCAATTGGCCTCCCGCAGCTGAATGTCACTGTCGCTGCACGAGAGGTCGGCGTTGTCTGCCCAGTCCTCGTGTGTAGGAGCGTGGAAATACAGACCGCGACGACATAGCCGTCCCAGATTCGCGAGTGCACGGACGGATTCGCGGTCGGTCAGGTACTGGAGCACGTCGTAGCAGACGATGAGATCGAAACGCCGCGCTGGTCGATAGGCTGCAAGCGATGCCTGCGTCCAGCCGTACTGCTTGCAAAGATGCTCGCTCACCTCAATACCTGTGTAGGTCGCACCGGGAAATGACCGCAGCAGACTCGCCCTCATCAGCCCGAGCCCGCAGCCCGCATCCAGGATGGATTTCACGGGCAGCTCCAGATACCGCATGAGGCCCGCGATGGCGTTCGCTCGCCTCGACATCTCTTCGCGAGTTGTCACGCGAGTGCGGGGATTCTTGTAGAAGCGGCGGTAGAAGGATGGGTCGAAGCGGGTGGACATGAGGAAGGGCTATGAGCGGCGAGCGATGAGCCAGAAGTAGGAAGGGAAGATCTTACCCTCTTGCGTCAGCGGTTTTACTTCGCGGCACGCCCTCTGGCTCATCGCTCGCAGCTCACCGCTCGTCGCCCGCAGCTTCCTCTTGATTGCCTCCCCCCCGCCCCCAAGTCCGCTCCATGTCCCTGCAAGGTTCGAGACATGGCCATCCGTAAACCCCAGTCGTGGATGTGGGCCGAAGCCTGCGAAATGCTGGAACAGGCGCAGCGCCTGCAACGGCAGTTCTTCCGCTTCGGGCACATCGCCGAATCCCAGCCGCGGTGGGAGCCGCCGGTCGATCTCGTGGCGAGCGGTCACGAAGTCGAGATCACCATCGCGTTGCCCGGCGTCGCGCCGGAGAACGTGCGCGTACGCATCGACAACGGCTCGCTGCACGTTGCGGCGATTCGCGCGTTACCGGTGAATGAGCGCACGACGGCGGTTCATCAGCTGGAGATTCCTTACGGGCGGTTCGAGCGGCGTATCGCATTGCCGCAGGGACACTACGAGTTGAGGGAGCAGGCCTGCGTGGACGGCTGCCTGATTCTTCGCCTCACACGTTATTGAGTGGGAGCTGACATGACCGATTCCGCGCAAGACCAGAACCTCAAAACCGCCACGGTGACGGATGACATGCTGCTCATCCTGCCCGTGCGCAACATGGTGCTGTTCCCCGGCACCGTGCTGCCGGTGGCCATCAACCGCGAACGCTCGCTCGCCGCGGCGCAGGAAGCCGTGCGTGCGAATCGCAAGATCGGCTTCCTGCTGCAGAAAGATCCCGAGACCCAGAATCCAGGGGCTTCGGACCTCTATCGCTACGGCACCGTCGCGAGCATTGTCCGCTATGTGACGTCGGCCGACAGCACGCATCACCTCGTCGTCCAGGGCGAGAAGCGTTTCCGTGTGCTCGATTTCCAGGAAGGCATGCCCTTCATGATGGCGCGGGTGGAATACCTGCCCGACGCGCCGACGCACTCGAACGAAGTGGAAGCGCGCGCGCTCAACCTGAAGCGCCAGGCCTCGGAAGCAGTCTCGCTGCTGCCGCAGGCGCCGGCTGAGCTCGCGAATGCGATCCAGGCCGTCGAATCGCCTGCGACGCTGGTCGATCTGGTTGCAAGCTTCATGGATGTGAAAGCACCGGAGAAGCAGCAGCTCCTCGAGACGCTCGATCTGCGCACACGCCTCGATCGCGTAAGCGAGCTGCTGCAGAAGCGGATCGAAGTACTGCGCCTGCAGCGTCAGCTCGAAGAACAGACGCGCGACGCCATCGACGAGCGGCAGAAGGAAGTGTTGCTCCGCGAGCAGCTGCGCCAGATCCGCAAGGAGCTGGGCGAAGACGGCGAGTCGGGCAACGAGATCGCGGAGTTGCGCGAAGCCATCGACAAGGCCGGCATGCCCGAGGAAGCCCTCGAGCAGGCCCGCAAGGAACTGAAGCGTCTGGAACGCATGTCGGATGCGAGCGCCGAGTACTCGATGCTGCGCACGTGGATCGACCTGATGATCCAGCTGCCGTGGTCGAAGCTCGACAACGAGTCGATCGACATCCAACACGCGCGTCGCGTGCTCGATGAGGATCACTACGGCCTCGAGAAGATCAAGCGCCGCATCATCGAGTACCTCGCGGTGCGCAAGCTGAATCCGCAGGGTCGCAGTCCGATCCTGTGCTTCGTCGGACCGCCGGGCGTGGGCAAGACCTCGCTCGGCCAGAGCATCGCGCGCGCAGTCGGCACGAAGTTCGCCCGCGTGAGCCTGGGCGGCGTGCATGACGAGGCCGAGATCCGTGGCCACCGGCGCACATATATAGGAGCGCTGCCGGGCAACATCGTGCAGGCGGTGAAGAAGGCCGGCACGCGCAACCCGGTGATCATGCTCGACGAGATCGACAAGCTCGGTGCCGGCATCCATGGCGATCCGTCGTCGGCGCTGCTCGAGGTGCTGGATCCGGAACAGAACAACACGTTCCGCGACAACTACCTGGGCCTGCCCTTCGATCTGTCGAAGGTCATGTTCATCGCGACGGCCAACATGCTCGACACGATCCCTGGCCCGCTGCGGGATCGCATGGAGATCATCGAGCTCACGGGCTACACGGAGGACGAGAAGGTCCAGATCGCGAGACGCTATCTCGTGAAGCGTCAGCTCGAAGCGAACGGCCTCAAGCCGGAACAGGCGGGCGTGACGGACGAAGCATTGCTGCAGATTGCGCGCGACTACACGCGAGAAGCGGGTTGCCGCAACCTCGAACGCCAGATCGGCGCCGTACTGCGAAACGTCGCGGTGAAGATTGCGGACGGCAGTGCGACCCAGCAGACAGTCGATGTCGAGAAGGTTCGTTCGATCCTCGGTGCACCGCGCTTCGAAAGCGAAGTGGCGATGCGGACGAGTGTGCCGGGTGTGGCGACGGGGCTCGCGTGGACGCCGGTCGGTGGCGACATCCTCTTCATCGAGGCGACGCGCGTGCCGGGCAGCGGCCACCTGATCCTCACGGGTCAGCTCGGCGACGTGATGAAGGAGAGTGCACAGGCTGCACTGTCGCTGGTGAAGTCGCAGGCCGAACGTCTGGGCATCGATCCTGCGCTTCTGCGCAAGAGCGATGTGCATATCCACGTACCCGCCGGTGCGATCCCGAAGGACGGCCCGAGTGCCGGGACAGCGATGTACACGGCGCTGGTTTCGCTGCTGACAGGCAGGACTGTGGCCAACGATCTGGCGATGACCGGCGAGATCAGCCTGCGAGGGCTGGTGTTGCCGATCGGCGGCGTGAAGGAGAAGACAGTCGCGGCGCATCGCGCTGGCATCCGGCGAGTCCTGTTGCCGGCGAGAAACCGGAAGGATCTCGAAGACGTGCCACAGAGCGTTCGCGACGATCTCAAGTTCGTCTTCTGCGAACATGTCGAAGACGTGGTCAAAGAAGCGCTTGAAATCACGCTGTCGGCCACGCCAATCAACGCAGCGGCCTGACCCCAAGGCAAGCGCCCTCTCTTTTGAGAGGGCGCCCACGTCTCTCTCCTGACGCCTGTCGGGACATCTTCAATCTGTCGATGACTCCACGTCCGACGCAGTCACGCGTCGGATTTCCTGCCAGCCGCGCATTCGCGCCGCACCGTGTGACCGAAATCACACACTGAACTTCTCTGAATCGAATCTGAATGTGACACCGACGCAAGCCAAGCGTTCGGTTCGAACGTGCTGGCATGTGCCGTGCAACACACTCAGCAATGAATCGCATTGCAAGATCGTCAGGAAGGGAGTAATCAGGCACTCATGTTTCGCACGCACACTCGTGGCATGCGCAACGTTGCGCGATCCGGCTCCTGTTGCAGCGAGTCGTGGTCGTGCTCTGACACTCCCGCTGTCGATCTCTCCTGGATTCTCGCGCCCGATGCGGCGCACTGCCTTGGCGCACACGCCAAGGGAACATGTTCCCCCATGGATCAGTCTTGGTCCTATAGACCATTGCGGGTTCGCACAGTGGCGGCCCACGATGACTCCGGGCGTATGCTGCTTACGAGGTTTTGCGAACGACCTTCGGTACTCGATGAGGATGGTCGAACGATGTGACATGTGGCGGCGACCGCGGTCCAACGCTTAGCAGCGTCGACACGTTGAGTTCACTTCGTTCAGTGCATTGATACATTTTCAGTGGAGGGCGGTTCGATGTCAGACAGCCCGATGGCCAACCCGCAGCGCGGGTCCGCCTCGCAACGCGGCGAGAGCTTCGTTGAATCCTTGAGCGCCTACAGCCGGTTCCACCGTGCGCAGCACTGGTCCGGCACCTTCGGCGAATTTCTTCGCACCGTCATCCCCAACAACTCGCGACAACTCGCACGCACCAGTCACGAGTATCTGTGGGACATGCTCAACTGGTATGGACGGCCCGATGCGAACGGCAACGGCCCCGGAGAAACCGCGGGCGCGAAGGAGCTCTTCAAGCGCG
This sequence comes from Povalibacter uvarum, assembly GCF_014202975.1. Lineage (GTDB taxonomy): Bacteria > Pseudomonadota > Gammaproteobacteria > Steroidobacterales > Steroidobacteraceae > Steroidobacter > Steroidobacter uvarum. Next base: position 981,750 of record NZ_JACHHZ010000002.1, on the reverse strand, counting down.
AGCTCTATGGCATAGACGAACCGCTCGGCCGCGTCGTCGACTACTTCAAAGCTTCCGCGGCAGGTTCGGACGTTGGCCGTCGCCTGCTGCTGCTGCTGGGACCCCCGTCCGGCGGCAAATCGACGATGGCGATCCTGCTCAAGCGGGGCCTCGAGGAATACAGCCTGACCGATGAAGGAGCGATGTACGCGTTGCAGGGCTCGCCCATGCACGAGTCGCCGCTCAACCTGATTCCTGCCAGCCTGCGCGCGGAGTTCCGCGATACGTATGGCGTGGAAATCCGTGGGGAACTGAGCCCCTGGGCACGCGATCGACTCGAACGCGAATTCGAAGGCGACTTCCTTCGCATGCCGGTCGAACGCGTCTTCCTATCCGAAGCTTCACGCGTCGGCGTGGGCACCTACGCGCCGCACGACCCGACGACGGCCGATCTTGCTGATCTCGTCGGTTCGGTCGATCTCTCGAAGGTCGCGCAGTTCGGCGACGAAGGCGATCCGCGTGCGTGGTCGTGGTCGGGCGCCGTCTACGCCGCGAGCCGCGGCGTGCTGGAGATGATCGAAATCCTGAAGGTGAAGCGCGAGTTCCTTTACCTCCTGCTCACGCTGACGCAGGAGAAGAACGTCAAAGTCTCGCGCTTCCCGCTCATCTATCTCGACGAAACGATTCTCGCGCACACCAACCTCGCGGAATTCCACAAGTTCCTGCAGGAAAAAGAGAACGAGGCGCTGCTCGACCGCATGGTCATCGTGCGGGTGCCCTACACGCTCTCTTACAACGAGGAGGCACGCATCTACACCAAGCTCGTCTCGGCTGCGCCTGCCTTCCGCGATGTGCACCTCGATCCGCATGCCCTGCGACTCGCATCGGTTTTTGCAGTTCTTACACGGCTCATAAAACCGGAACGCGAAGGACTCGACCTGTCGAAGAAGGTTCGCCTGTACGCGGGCGAAGCAGTCGAAGGCTTCGCCGAAAGCGAAGTGACGCGCCTGCGGTCGGAAGCACCCGAGGAAGGACTGACGGGTGTCAGCCCGCGCTTCATCGTGAACTCGATTTCCAACGCCATCACGCGCAGCGACAAGAAGAGCCTCACCAGCATGGAAGTACTGCTGGCGCTCAAGGACTCGATCGAGAACGACGCGCGCATGGACGCAAAGGCGAAGAAACTGTGGATCGACTATCTCGTGCTCGCGCGCAAGGACTTCTACAACCGCTGGGTGAAGGAAGACGTGCACCGTGCCCTGTTCGCTTCGTTCGAAGACGAAGCGCAGCAGCTGCTCGACAAGTACCTCGACGAAGTCGAGGCTTCCCTCGATCACCGCGAGGTCACCGATCCGATCACAGGCGAGTCGCGTCCCGCTGACGAGCGTTTCCTGCGTTCGGTCGAGGACAAGATCAAGGTATCGGACTCCGGCAAGCTCACGTTCCGCCAGGAAGTCGTGCGCAAGGCGATGGTTGCCTACAAGGCGCACGAGAAGTTCACGCTCAACAGTCACTCACGCATGCGCGAAGCAATCGAGCAGTACCTGTTCGAAGAGCGCCGCGACGTGCTGCGACTGGTGACTTCCGCCGCACGGCCTGACGATGAGGCCCGCAAGAAGATTTCCGCCGTCCAGGAACGACTGACCGGCGAATACGGTTATGACGAGCATAGTGCCAAGGAGGCCCTCAGCTACGTGACGACGTTGCTGGCGCAGGAGTAGCACAGATCACTTTGGGGGTTTCGAGACCGACATGAGCGACCCCACTTCGACGGATCCTGGCGGCAAGCCGGGATCGAATCCGGGCGACGCCGGATGGTATGACTTGTTCTCGCGCGGCGCGCGCGACTGGCTGCGGCACAACGAAAAAGTGCGCGACGCCGTGCGCCAGCATCTGCCGCAGATCGTCGCAGGCGCCGATGTCCTGACGGGCGGCGCGAGCACCGTGCGTGTGCCGGTGCGAATGCTCGAGCACTATCGATTCAAACTGCGTCCTCCGAACGAGCAGGAAGGTGTCGGCCAGGGACAGGCGAAGCCCGGCGATCGCATCGGCCGGCCGCAGCAGCAGGACAGCGATCAGCGTGGCCAGGGCGGCAACGAAGAAGGCGGCATCCAGTACACGCTGGAATTCCGCATCGACGACATCGTCGACTGGTTGTGGGAAGAAATGCAGCTTCCCAATCTCGAAGCGAGAGCCGGCAAGTCGCGCGAGGACGACTGGACCCGCGAGGGCTGGGATCGACGCGGCGCGCGTTCACGCCTCGATCGCCGGCGCTCGATGAAGGAATCGATCAAGCGTCGCGGAGTTCAATCGGCACAAGGCGCCGATTCGCCCTCCTTCACCGATGACGATCTGCGTTTCCGCCAGCTCGCGAAACGCGAGCAGCCCGCCACTCAAGCGGTCGTGATCCTGCTGCTCGATGTCTCGGGCAGCATGGGCGAGCGCGAGCGGCAGATTGCAAAGACCTTCTTCTTCTGGGCGATCCAGGGCCTGCGCCGCCAGTACCGGCATCTCGATCTCGTGTTCGTTGCTCACACCTCCGACGCGTGGGAGTTCCAGGAAGAGGAATTCTTCCGCGTGAGCGGCACTGGCGGCACCGTCGCCTCCGCGGGTCTGAAGAAGGTTCGCGAAGTCATCGAGGAACGCTTCAGCCCGGCGCAGTACAACGTCTACTTGTTCTACGCATCCGACGGCGAGAACTTCCCGTCCGATCAGCCGCAGGCACAGCAAGCCCTCGGGGAACTGACCGACCTCTGCAACTACGCGGGCTTTCTCGAAGTCGCTCCGCTCGCAGGCACCGTGCCCGACAGCGAGATCGGCAAGCTCTTCAACGAACTGTCGCGCGAAGAAAGCAACATCGGCGCCTACCGCGCGAACAGCACGGACGATATCTGGGGAGCGGTGAGACATTTCTTCGGCAAGGCAGCGGCGAGCGACTAGCTGTGAGCCGCGAGCCAGAACACCGGAGCTTTCCGCGGCGACCGAACGTTTCCCTTTCTGGCTCATTGCTCGCCGCTCGCAGCTCGCAGCCAAGGTAATCTCCCATGCCCGAAGACTGGCAATCCCACATCACCCGCATCGAGCAGCTGGCCCGCAGTCAGGGCATGCGGTACGACCCGGTCGAGTTCGAAGTCGTGCCGGAAAGCTTCATGACCGAGATTGCGATCTACGGTCTGCCGGTGCGAATGCCGCACTGGTCGTTCGGTGTCCGGTACATCTACCAGCTGATCCAGCATCGCATGGGATTGTCGCGACTCTTCGAAGTCGTGTTCCCGGGCAATCCGGGGCGCGCCTACCTCGCGAAAAGCAACAGCTATGCGGAGAACGTGCTCGTGACGGCGCACGTTCTCGGGCACGCGGACTTCTCGAGCAACAACATGCTCTTTCGCCGCAGCCAGGCGCAGGTGGGCGAACACATCGTCGAGCAGGCCGCCGCGCATGCGCGGCAGATCGGCGTAGCGATCCAGGAACATGGGCTCGAGCGCGTCGAACTCGTGCTCGATGCTGCACTGTCGCTCGAGCAGCACATCGATATCGACGCGGGTGTGCGGCGGTCGCGGTACGCGGACCTCATGCCGGAGCCCTCGCAGATTCCTGACAACGACTTCGCTCGGCGCTATGCGTCGCTCGGACCAGATACTGCGCGACCGAAGCCGACCGGCGCGCCGAAGCGTGCGCCAGTCCCACCGCATCCTGAGAAGGACCTGCTGTGGTTCATCGCGAACTACGCACCCGATCTCGAGCCATGGGAGCGCGACATCTTCCTCGCCGTGCGCGAAGAGTCGTTCTATTTCTATCCGGTGTTCGCGTGCCAGATCATGAATGAAGGATGGGCCTCCTTCTGGCATGCACGGCTGCTACGTGAAGCGGATTTCCTGCCGCAGTCCGCTTATGTCGACGCGATCAAGTGTCACTCCGACGTTGTGAGACCGACAGCGAGCGGCGAGAACGTCGCCCTGCAGACCAATCCGTATCACCTCGGTTTCTCGATCTGGGAAAACATCGTGGAGGAACGTGGCCTCGAGGGCGCACGCAAGATCATGTGCGAGGACGACGACTTCGCATTCGTGCGCAATCACCTGACTTTCGATCTTGCGAAAGAGCTGAAGCTCTTCCATTTCAAGGGGCCGGCGAATGGAACGATGACTGTGCAGGAGACCGACCTGCCCCTGCTGCACGACGCACTGCTCGCGCCCAAATACGGATTCGGAGCGCCTACGGTGAGCGCAGCGCGCATCCACGTCGACGGCAAACTCGAATTGATTCACGACCACGCCACTGACGGACGAGGCCTCGACCCGGAACGCGGCCGCAAGGTTCTCGAATACATTGCCCGCGTGTGGCGTCGGCCAGTCACGCTGACGACAGTGGACAATGACAAGAGGACGGTGGAGCTCGCGGTGTCAGCGCCGGTGCAGGGATGAGGTCAAGTAAACGCGTGCCTGTGATCCCGCAGGAAATCATCGAATGATCGCGGTTCCTGCCCCGTCACATCTTTCACCACATCCGTCGGGGCGACATTGATCAGGTTGGACGCGCAGGCATCCCAGAGCTCGAGAGTTGCTTCGATCATCACCGGCGCCGCGCCAGCGGCCTGCAGTCGGCCCCGGGCCTCGTTCGCGGTGATATCGACGTAGCGGATCGGCTTGCCGAGCACATGGCTCATGCGGCTGGCCACTTCGTCGTACGTGATGGATTCGCTGCCGGTGACCGTATAGGTCCGGCCTGAGTGGGTCGGATCGAGCAGAGCGATGGCGCCTACCGCGCCCACGTCGCGCGCATCGACGAACGTCCACTTACTCGTGCGGAAAGGTCCGGCGATCACATTCTGGGCTGCAACCGCGGGCGCGAACTGAAGCAGGTTCTGCATGAAGAAGGTGGGACGCAGGTGCGTCACCTGGATGCCGCTGGCCTGGGAACTGCCTTCGACCTGGCCCAGCCACCGCAGGGCGCGAGCGCAGCACAGGCCTGCGTTGGCACCGACCCCTGAGAGTTGAACCAGCCGGGGAACGCCGGCCTTCTTGGCCGCGGCCACGAAACGACCGTGCAATTCGGCCATCCGGGGCGAGAAACCTGACGCGAGGAACGCCGCGTCGACGCCTTCAAGAGCCCTTTGCAGGCTGCTATCGTCGGAGAAATCGCCGCGCACGACCTCGATATTGTCGGCGGAGACACGCAACTTGGCGGGATCGCGCACCAGGGCGCGTACGGCGACGGGTTTACCGGCCAGTCCGGCGAGGACCGCCTGGCCTACATTCCCCGTGGCTCCAGTTACGAGCAGCATCTGATCTCCGAAAAACGCACGAAGGGCAAAGATTGTGGTCCGAATTCTCGATCTGGCGGATACATTAAGGGCGCGGCCTGTCCGGGTAAACGCCGGGACAGGCGAATAGTATGGTGCGCTGACTTCATGAATCCCCGGCCTACAATGCAGACCATTAAAGGACGCCTGCTAAGTTGGGGAATCGGCTGATTGAATAACTTCAGCGACATTGTTGCTTATGTTCGTGTGGTCGAAGCCCACAGCTTCGTGGCCGCCGCCCAGACCCTGGGAATGTCCCCCTCGGCGATCAGCAAGGCGGTCAGCCGGCTCGAAGAGCGTCTTGGCGCGCGCTTGCTGAATCGCACGACCCGTTCCCTGAGCCTGACCGATGTCGGCGCGGCTTTCTACGAACGCTGTCGCGAAGCCCTGAGCCAGCTCGATCATGCCGAAAGCGAGGTTTCCGAATCGCGGGGTATTCCGCGCGGTCGCCTGCGGGTCGACGTCCCGGTGTCTCTGGGCAGGCGCATCATCGTCCCTGCGCTGCCGCGTTTCATTGCGCAGTACCCTGAAATCAGCGTGCAGATGAGCATGAACGACCGGGTGATCGATCTCGTGCAGGAGGGCATCGATGCTGCCCTGCGTGTGGGTCACCTGAGCGATTCGAGCCTCATCGCCCGCCGCATCGGCCAGCTGCGTGGCGTGACCTGCGCATCGCCTGAATTCATCGAGCGCCACGGCCTTCCTCGCGATCCGACCGAATTGAAGCCGGAACACTGCCTGCAGATGTTCAAGCCGGGCAACAACCAGGTCCGGGAATGGATGTACAAGAAAGGCGATGTGGAGCTGACGCTGACGCCGGCAGGACGCCTGTCGTTCAGCGACCCTGAGTCTGCTGTTGCAGCAGCCGTCAGCGGCGCAGGCTTTGTTCGCAGCCTCGATTTCACGGTCGAAGCGCAGATCGCTGCCGGGCTGTTGCAGCCTGTGCTCGAGGACTGGAATGACGGCGCGTACTGGCCCGTGTCCGTTGTCTATCCGCAGCATCGACAGCCGACGGCGAAGATCCGCGCATTCATCGATTTCGTGAGCGGCCTGTTCCCGCAGACCGATGCGCCGGGGCTGGCTGCCGCTTCGCGCGCGCCGAGTGCTAACGGCGCTGCATCGCGAACTGAATCGCGAGGCCAACCAGCAGCACAACCGATACCGTGATCGTTTCCTGAAGCGAGCTGCTCGTCAGCAGCCAGGCGATCAGCAGCAACGCGAGCACGACGGAGATCATGCCGCCCGGCACGACGAAGGCTGCGGGTTGATCGGGATGCATTCGGCGCAGCTTCGGCACCGCCGCGCAGGTCGCGGCGAAAGTTGTGAGCCGCGCAAGTGTCGCAATCGCGACGAGTCCGACGAAGGTTCCTGCCAGAGTAAACGCCAGCATGACTGCAGCGGTCGCCACGATGGCGATGTGCGGCGTACGAAAGCGCGGCTGCGGCTGGCTGAGCGCTGACGGCAACTGACCGCGCTCCGCCATCGCGAACAGGATGCGCGGCGCCGCGAGCATGAGTCCGTTGAGTGTGCCTGCAATCGACACGAGCGCCGTCGCCGCCATGAGCGCTCCACCCGCATTCCCCAGGAAGCTCGAGGCCGAATCGGCCAGCGGACGCTCCGACTGGTCGAGCCCCGGCAGCGTTCCCGTGCACACGATCTGAATCAGAATGTAGAGCGGCGCAATGATGGCGAAAGCGACCATCGCTCCGAACGGCAGCGTGCGTTGCGGATCCTTGATCTCGCCTCCCGGAATCACCGCCGCTTCGAAGCCAGTGAACGCGAAAACCAGCAGGAACACCGCGGCGGAGAACGACGTGTAGTCGACATGCACGTCGGTGACTTCGAAGTTCGCCGGCTGCACGAAGAACAACCCCGCCGCGACGAACAGGATGAGCGGAACGATCTTGCCGATCGTGAACAGGTCCGCGAGCAGCGCGCCATTGCGCACACCCGTGACGTTGATGACCGCGAACAGCATCGTGATCGACGTCAGCAGCACGGCCCTCGGTACCGGCATCACCGCATCGGGCCAGAAGTGCCCGAGATAGTTGATGAACAGGTTCGACAGCGCAGCGAATGAAGCCACGCGCGAAAGCCACATCAGCCACCCGATCTGGAAACCGACCGTCGGACCGAATGCTTCGGTCGCGTACAGATACGGCCCACCCGTCCCGGTGAAGCGGCTGCCCGCCTCCGCGAAGCACCAGATGATCAGCAGCACCAGCACCGCGCAAAGAAGATAGGCAAGGATGCTGTAAGGACCGATGAGCGCATCAACGCGCGACGGCAACCCGAAGATGCCTGCACCGACGATGGAATTGATGAAGAGGGCGACAAAGTCCCAGCGTCCGATGCCGCGGATGAGGGTGCTGTCGGGGGAGGAGGCTTGTGAGGTCAAAGGCCCGGTCTCATGGAAGGCGTGTGTTGTTCTTGGTCTGCGCTTGAAGCGCTCGCTCTTCCTGTGGGTCCGGCTTTAGCCGGACGCTATGCGAAGCATCCAGTCGGATGACGTCCGGCTAAAGCCGGACCCACAGCAAGAATTGCAGCCGCGCGTGGTCATGGAGTCTTCGGTTCACTGCTCCGCAGCAGCTCCCGCAGTTCACCCTGCCACACCTTCGCGATGGTATGCGTTCCATGTCCGCGTGTCTCGTCGCTCAGCGGGATCGTGATTGCGCGACCGCGCGGTACGCGCTTGATCTCGCGCTCGAGAATTCCAAGCTCGGGCGGATTGATGAGGTCGTCCGCAAAGTTGATCGCGAGCAGCGGTGCAGCGATCTTCTCCAGTGCAGGACCCGGGTCGTAGTCCCACGATGCTTCGAGCTGATAGAGCACATCGTTCGCATCCGTGGTCTGCATCGAAGTTCTGACCGAAGCATCGAGCACCTGGTCGCTGGCCGACAGCGTCGGCATCGACTGCTGGCGCACTATGGGATTGCTCCCCATCAGGAACAACATCTGCTGTGCCGTGCGCAGACTCTGTGGCTGCGCGGTGTAGTTGCCATTGTGCCACTGCGGATCATCGCGGATCGCGTCGATGATCACGCGACGCCAGACCCGATTGCGGCCCGAGATCTGCGTGGGAAGACTCGCGAGCGGCAACAGCGCATCCACGAACTGGGGATACATCTCGCCCCACAACCAGCTGTGCATGCCGCCCATCGACGTTCCCATCACGAGCCGCAGATGGTCGATGCCCAGCCCCTCGGCCAGCAGTCGCTGCTGCGACACGATCATGTCGCGATAGCCGTAGCGTGGGAACTTCGCACGCAATCCGTCGCTGGGCTTGCTTGACCCGCCGTGGCCGACATTGTCGGGGAGCACAATGAAGTATCGGGTCGCATCGAGGACACCGCCAGGCACGAACAACTCATCCGCAAAATCCGGGCGCAGGAACTGCGCGCCGCTGCCGCCCGTGCCGTGAAGGATCAGCACTGCGTTCAGCGCGCGGCCGTTGGCGTCGCGCTGAAGTGTCCCGATCGTTCGATAGTGCAGGCGCAGCTCGGGGAGTTTCTCACCCGATGCGAACTTGAAGTCGCGAAGGACGTAGTCGGCCTCGCGGGCTGCGGGATAGTCGGCGGCGTGAGCGAGCGACAGGCACGAGGCGAAAAGAAGGGCGGCGATTCGGAGCATGCGACTGATCCGGTGAGGTGATCAGCGCCGGAGTTTAGTGCCTTCGGGGGATGAAGGCATATCACGGAGCCGGCCGTCACACCCGCGAAAGCGGGTGTCCATCTGCTCGACCGGAATGGATTCCCGCGGGCGCGGGAATGACGTTGGCGCGTTTCAATCGCAGTTGAAACAAATCTGCCCATGCACCTGCGGCAACTGCGTCAGTCGCGCGGCGCGCAGCTTCGGCAGCAGCATGGCGATGGCGCGCTGGGCGTCGCGGCAGCGCTGCATGTTGAGGGAATAGTCGGACGCGCGATGGGTGCGTTCGTCGGATTCGTCTTCGAACAGCACCGTCAGCGTCTCGAGATTGTCGATCGTCTGGTCGATCAGGTTCAGCGGATCGGTGAACATGGCACGGCTCCTCGAAATCGTCAGGGAAATCATGTCTGGCTCCATATACAGCCTGTATGGTTATACAGCCTCGGACCTGCTGGCAAGACCGTCGCGTAACCCCTTGATCGGTGGGCATCGGTTACACTGGCTCGTCGACCTTTCCGGAGTCCTGCATGATTTCGCGCCGCTTTCGTTGTGCCCTGCTCCTCGCCCTCGCCAGTCTCTCCGCCACAACTCATGCCGACCTGACAGCAACGGAACTCGACGCAGCGGTCAGGGCGATCGAACCGAAAGTCATCGAATGGCGCCGCGATTTTCACCAGCATCCCGAACTGAGCAATCGCGAAGTGCGCACGGCCGAAGTCGTTGCGAAGCGGCTGCGCGCGATGGGACTCGAAACCAAGACGGGCATCGGACTCACCGGCGTTGCAGCGCTGCTGCGCGGTGGTCAGCCTGGTCCGACGATCGCGCTGCGCGCCGACATGGATGCGCTGCCCGTCACCGAGCAGGTCGACCTGCCCTTCAAGTCGAAAGTCACGACGCAGTTTCGCGGCGAAACTGTTGGCGTGATGCACGCGTGCGGACACGATTCGCACACAGCGATGCTGCTCGGCGTCGCGGAGATCCTGAGCAGCCGACGTCAGCAGCTGCGGGGTCAGATCCTTTTCATTTTCCAGCCGGCGGAAGAAGGCGCACCTGAAGGCGAGACGGGCGGCGCGCGACGCATGCTCGCGGAAGGCCTGTTCGATATCGCAAAGCCCGAAGCCGTGTTCGGCCTTCACGTGATCGCATCTTTGCCCACCGGCGTGATCGGCTATCGACCCGGCCCGATGATGGCGGGCTCCGACGCCTTCACGATCAACGTGCAGGGACGGCAGACGCACGGCTCGCGCCCCTGGGGCGGGGTCGATCCCGTCGTCACTGCTTCACAGATCGTGTCAGGCCTGCAGACGATCGTCAGCCGCCAGATCGACATCACCGAAGTGCCTGCCGTCATCAGCATCGGTGCGATCAAGGGCGGCATCCGCTTCAACATCATTCCCGACAACGTCGAGATGATCGGCACGCTGCGCACGTTTGATCCCGCCATGCGCACGGACATCATCAAACGCATGGATCGCACCGTGCAGAGCATCGCCGCGGCGAATGGCGCCACCGCGACCCTCACCGTTCGCGACAGCGCAATCCCGCCGGTGATCAATCACGCAGCGCTGACGCAGCGTTCGCTGCCATCGCTGGAACGCGTGGCGGGCAAGGACGGCGTTCGTCTCATCACCTTGCAGACTACTGCCGAAGACTTCTCGTTCTACGGGCTGCAGGTCCCCGCGTTCTTCTTCTGGGTCGGCATCACGCCGCCGGACAAGGACCCGGCAACCGTCGCGTTCAATCATTCACCGCTGTTCTATGTGGATGAAGCCGGAATGCAGACCGGCATGCGCGCGATGCTCGCGGTGGCGACGGACTATCTGCAGGGGAAGTAGGAGCGAGATTTCACACGGAGTTCACGGAGAGCACGGAGATCAGAAACTTTGTTTGCTTTTCTTGCCCTCCGTGCACTCCGTGAACTCCGTGTGAAACTCCGGTCCGGCTTCAGGTCCTGCGAAGACCAAGGCACAAAAGCGCGCTGATCTCGCGAGCGATGTGCTCGACACGATCCTCCGCGTGCGTTCCCGTGTCCTTCACGAGCCAGCTCACGAAGCCCGGCAGTAGCATGAGTTGCGCGGTTACGTCGTCGACCTTCAGCGTGCCTTCCGTGCAGCCGATGTTGAGCGCATTCAGATAGCCCTCGGTCAGGGCTGCCGCCTGCGGTTCCATCTGCGCCTGAGTTTCGCCCTTCAGCGCCTCGTGACCGACGAGCGGTGCGAGCGGCGACAGGTCATCGCGCAGGTAGGCTTTCGACAACGCATGGAACGCCGCGGCCAGTGCCTGCGCGCGCGTGCCCGAGTAGTCCGTCATGCGTTCCATGATGAACAGGAAGATGCGGAACGCCCGTGCATAACAGCGAGCGAGCAGCGTCTGCTTGTCACCGAGATGGTGATACAGCGTGCGCTTGGTCGCACCGACGTGGCCCGCGATCTCCTCCAGCGAGGTCGAATCGATGCCCTTGCTGTTGAACAGGCGCGACGCGATCGCCAGCAGCGTCTCGCGCTTCGCATCGACCACGGCATCGCGATCGAACACGCCGACGACACGCGCGATGAGCGGCGACAGGTCGATCGCCTGGTACGGCGGCATCACCTGCTTCTCGATGGCAATGCCGTCGAGAATCGCACTCTTGAGTGCTTCGGAAAAACGCTCGGCGGGATAGCTGCGCGATGCCGGCGCCCAGTAGTGCATCAGCGGCACCCAGGTGACGAGACTGATGATCGTGTTCGCGTTGATGTGCGCGTCGCAGCGGCGCATCACGCCGGCCTGCGCTCCCGCTTCGAGCACGCTTGCAAGACGCGTGATGATCGCGTCGTAGAGGCCCTGAATGATTTCGTGCCGTTCCTGATTCAGCACCGCGATCTCCGCGCGCGTCGCCGTTTCGGGGCGCGTCGGATCGAGCATGCGATCGACGAAGATCGAGACGACCTGCGTGGCGTCGGAGCCGAGGCGGATGGCTTCGCCGAGATGCCGGGCCATGACTTCGCAGGAGCGCCGGTAGCACTGGAAGACCAGGTCCTCGCGATCCTCGATGTACTGGTAGAGCGTTGCGCGCGAGACGCCGAGGCTTTCGGCGATATCGCTCAGGGAAGTGAGCGATACGCCGCTGGCATTCAGGTGCCGGGCGGCCGCATCGAGCATCTGCTCATGACGAACAGCAGCGGCGCCGGGAAAATTCTGCCTGGCCAGTGCTTCGCGACGCTTCTTCATAAACCGGTGGGATCGAATCCGAAAAACGCTTCTGTGCGGGCCGGCACAGGATACCCGGACGAATCGCGCATCGCAGCAGGGCGACAGCGAAAACGGCGTTCCCGCGGTGTGTCAATCCTGCGCCCGGGGCCATCCAGCGGCTATATTGAGTCCAATCCGCCCGGGATAAGGACAGGCAATGCAGCCTCGTGTCGCTCTCCGGTTCCTCTCGGTGCCGCTCAGCACCGCGCCGCTCCTCGTCATCATCATCTTCAGCCTCCTGCTCTGGCTGGCAGCCAAGGCCAGCCTGCTCGGGCTCTGGCTCGGCTTCATCCTGCTGGCGGGCTTCTTCAACTACGCCTTCGTCCTTCTCGACAGCGTTGTCGGTAATGCCGAGCCCCCGGTGCTGTCGATCGAAATGATGAACCCGGTCAGCGGCCAGCGGTCCCTGGTGCTGCTGGCTTTCGTGCTGGTGATCTTTTTCACCTCGCAGGCGGGCGACTACTGGTTCGGCCCATGGCTGGCTGCCGTCCTCGGACTGGCCGCGGCGACCGTGCTGCCGGCCATGCTGGCCATCCAGTCGATCACGGGGAGCACGCTCCAGGCCCTGCATCCGGGGATCGCCGTCCGCCTGATCGCTCGCATCGGCGGCGACTACTGGCTGACGGTCACGGGCATCGTTGCAATGGTGCTGGTGGGATCGTTCGTCGCCTCGACTTCGCTGCTGCTCGGTTTGCGGCTGGCCATCCTGATGTATCTGTGGCTCGCCGCCTTCAGCCTGATCGGCGGACTGGTGCGTGAGAACGGCGATGCGCTGGGCGTAGAAGACGCGTGGGAACCCGATACCGTCGAGCTCGACGATGCAGCACATCGGGAGAGTGAACGTAAACAGCTCGTCGACCGGATCTATGCGCAATGGCGCGGCGGCTCACATCACAATGCGTGGCAGACGGTCATGACGGAGATCGCGAGCGGCGATCCACTCACGCAGACGCAATGGCTCTACGAAAGCACCGCACGCTGGCCCGACCCGAGGCTCGCGAATCGACTGGCCCGCGAGCTCGTGCCGAAACTGCTGGCTGCACGCCGCAACGGCGAAGCACTCGACCTCGTTCGCGCGCGACTGAAAACCGATCCGGACTTCCGCCCGCCCACCAGCAGCGACCTGTTGCAACTGGCCGGCCTGGCTCGCGATGCGGGCGATCGGCCTACAGCGCGGGCGCTGCTGCGCGATTTCGATCGGCTCTATCCCCAGGATCCGGCGAGGACGTCGGCCGACCTGTTGACACGACAACTGGAGCGCTGAATGTGCATTAAGTCGCTGTTCTTGCACTGACTGCATCCGGCGCGCTGCCGTTGTGCGACACTTCATCGCAACGTCGGCAAAGGAACCGTTGGAGGCGTTGCGGCAAGGCCATGACGCATCGAGCACCGATCAGCATCGCAGCATGTTTGGCCGCGGCCATGACATGGACCGCCGCGCATGCGTCGAACATCGCGCGTGCGCCCGATCCGATTGTGCTCCCCTTTCCTTCGCTCTCCCCCGAGTCCGATCATCTTTACGCCACACCGACGCGACCTGATCGCATCGGCCGGGTCATGGCGCCCGTCATGATCAATGGCCAGGGTCCCTTCCGCATGACTGTCGATACGGGAGCCAATCAGTCCGTGATCACCACGCGAGTCGCTCAGCTGCTGGGTCTCCAGGTGAACGAACGTCACGTCAAGCTGACCGGTGTGACAGGCTCGCTCATCGTGCCGACCGTTGAGATCGACCGCTTCGAAACAGGCGACCTGATCCAGGAAGACGTCGACCTGCCGATGATGCCGAGCGTCATGGGCGGCGCGGACGGGATCCTCGGCATGGAAGGATTCGAGGACAAGCGCATCACGGTCGACTTCGCGAATGACCGCTTCCAGATCTCGGACTCTCGCGGCCAGCGTCCCTCGAATGCGTTCGTGCGGCTACCGGTCAAGGTCCGGTTCAAGCGCCTGCTGCTCGCCACTGGCCGCGTCGATGGCGTGAAGATTCACGCCGTGATCGACACCGGCGCGCAGCGCACGCTCGGCAACAACGCACTGCGGGCAGAGTTGCTTCGCCGCAAGCGCCTGCACGCCGCGCCATCGAAGACTGCCGTGATCGGCATGACCGACGTGGTTCAGGAAGGGGACGCGATCTACACACGGCGGATCAGCCTCGGCGATCTCGTCATCACCGACGTCGACGTGATCTACGGCGACATCCACGTCTTCAAGCTGTGGGGCCTCGAAGAGGAGCCTGCCCTGCTGGTCGGCATGGATATCCTCGGCACCCTGCATACGCTGATCGTGGACTATCGGCTGAAAGAGCTGCAGATCCGGGTCAAATAGCCCGCCGCGGGATACACCCCGGGGCCGGATCGCGGGATCGCTCGATCACGGCGGTGCCGTTTCCTGAATTACAATCGGCGCATGCAAACCCCTGCCGCCGCCTTCTATACCGACCCTGGTCGTCTGCGCTCCGAACAGGATGTCCTCGGCCGTTCGTGGCAGATCGTCGGACACGTCGCGCAACTACCGAAGCACGGCGACTACTTCACCTCTCACGTCGGTCGCGAGCCGCTGGTGTTCGTGAACGACAACGGCACGATCCGCGGCTTCTTCAATGTCTGCCGCCATCGCGCGGGCCCGGTTGCACTCGGCTGCGGCCACGCCCAGCGCCTCGTCTGCCGCTATCACGGCTGGACCTACGATCTTTCAGGTCAGTTGCTGCGCACGACGGAAATGGACGGCGCGGATCTCGATATCTCGCGCATCCGGTTGGAGCCGGTAGCGGTGCACGTTTTCGGACCCGTGATCTTCGCGGCACTCGATCGGGACACGCCGCCCTTCGACACGTTGTTCCCCGGCGTCGCCGAGCGCTGCGCACGACTCGACATCGATCAGATGCAGTACGTCATGACGCGCGAGTATCCGGTGAAAGCCAACTGGAAGGTCTACGTCGACAACTATCTCGAGGGTTACCACATCCCGCTGGTGCACCCGTCGCTGAATCGGGAGATCGACTATCGCCAGTACATCACCGAGCTCGGCGAACGCTTCGTGCTCCAGTACGCCCCGGTTCGCGAAGGTACCGCGACGCTCTACGGCAGCGGCAGCAACAGCAATCGAGAAGCCGTCTATTACTGGCTCTTCCCGAACATCATGCTGAACATCTACGAAGGCCAGATGCAGACGAACGTCGTGATCCCCATCGACGCCGACAACACCGTCGTCCGCTTCGACTGGTTCGCCCTCGATTCAGCCCTGAGTCCCGAAGCGAAGATCCACTGGGACAAGCTCATCCAGTTCAGCGAGGAAGTGCAGGCGGAAGACGCCGGCATCTGCGAGATCGTGCAGAGGAACATCGGATCGAGGGCGTATCGCTCCGGCCCTTACTCGCCGAAGCGAGAAGGCGGGGTCAAGCTGTTCCACAATCTGATGCGAGCCTGGGACTGAGGGAGCGCGGCAGGAAAAGAACGGAAGGATTTTCCACGGGGGACACGGGGAGCACGGGGCAGAAAAGAGTCTGAAAGCGCGAGCTTGAAATGACGACCAGCGCGACAACGATCGCTGAGCCCTTCCGTATATATATGCCCGGCCCCCGTGAAACCCCGTGCTCCCCGTGGAAAATCTTCTCCGGTCTCCTCCTGGCTCACTTCAGCAAATCGTACTTCCCTCCCCGCTCCAGCGCCTTCAGGTAAGCGGGCCTCCCATGTATCCGCTGCAGGAAATTCATCAGCCGGGGCCGGCTCTCGTTGAGTCCTGCGCGCTGGCGTGCTGCTTCGAGCGGGAAGCTCATCTGGATATCCGCCGCTGAGAATTCCTTGCCCGCGAACCACTCGTTGTTGCCGAGCTCGCCTTCGAGATAGTCGAGATGCAGTTTCAGATTCGGCTCGACGAAGGTGTCGTTGGCCGTCTGCGCGATCTTGCGTGCGATCAGCTTGATGAAGAACGGCATCGGTCCGTTCGCGAGACGATTGAAGACGAGCCGCATGAGCAGCGGCGGCATCATCGAACCCTCGGCGTAGTGCAACCAGTACAGGTAGCGCACGTGTTCGAGCGTTCCGGCCGCGGGAGCAAGTCTTCCCGCACCGTATCGGCCCACGAGGTACTCGATGATCGCCCCCGACTCCGCGAGCGTCAGCGGTCCATCCGTAATCACCGGGGATTTGCCCAGGGGATGGACCTGCTTCAGTTCTGGCGGCGCCAGCATCGTCTTCGCATTGCGCTCGTACCGGCGGATCTCATAGTCGAGCCCCAGTTCTTCGAGCATCCACAGCACGCGCTGCGACCGCGAGTTGTTCAGGTGATGGACGACGATCATGGAATCCCCTGACGTCTATGTGACGGTTTCGTTGTGGCTATTGTTACGAATGCGTCACGGATTGCACTACACGACGCGCGTCACGTAAAGGCGGAAGTGCCTGGTTGCACAGGCAAATCGCCGGCAATTCCGGCAAGTCCCTGGCTCATCGCCTTACTTCATGACGACATGAGAAAAAGTATTCCTGACGGCTCTTCATGAATGTCGTGCGCCCAGCCGGATTTGTCCGGACCGCCCGCGTCCCTACAGTGGCTCCCTACGAAGAATCTGGCCGCCTGATGGGTTTGGGAGTTCACATGTTCAAGTCGCTGCGTCTGTTTCCGACGATCGCCGTCGCTCTGCCTCTGGCCGTTGCCAGCACGTTCGTGCTGTCAGGCTGCAGCAGCGAGGCAACTCCCTCAGGCCCCGCTCAGGGAACCCCTGTCACCGTCGCCGCGGCTCTGCAGCGCGACGTGACCGAGTGGGATGAGTTCACCGGTCGCGTCGAAGCGGTGGAATCGGTGGAAATCCGCCCCCGCGTCACGGGCTACATCGAAAGCGTCAACTTCACCGAAGGCAGCACGGTCCGCCAGGGTGACCTGCTGTTCGTCATCGATCCGCGTCCGTATCGCGCCGCGCTCGACAAAGCCGCAGCGGAACTCACGCGGGCGAAGGCTCGCGCCGAGCTCGCTCGCAACGACATCGCGCGCAGCGAAAAGCTGCTCGCGATCAAGGCCGTGTCACAGGAAGAGTATGACCAGCGTGTCAACGGCGCTCGTGAGGCAGACGCCACGGTCGCGGCTGCACAAGCTGCCGTCGAATCGGCCCGTCTCGACCTCGAATTCACTCGCGTCACCGCACCGATCTCGGGCCGTGTCAGCAAAGCCGAAGTGACGGCAGGCAATCTCGTCACGGCCGGCGCCGGAACTGCTCCGCTGCTCACGACGGTCGTGTCGATCGATCCGATCTACGTCTCGTTCGAAGGCGACGAACAGGTTTACCTGAAGTACACCGAACTCGCGCGCCGGGGTGAGCGTGCCAGCTCGCGCGACGCCGCGAACCCGGTGCAGATGGGCCTCGCGAACGAGGACGGCTATCCGCACACGGGCACGATGGTCTTCGTCGACAACCGCATCGATCCGCGCACCGGCACGATCCGCGCCCGCGCTTCGTTCTCGAACAAGGATGGCTATTTCACACCGGGCCTCTTCGCCCGCGTGAAGCTGCTCGGCCACAACTCATATCCGGCCGTTCTCGTCGACGACCGTGCGGTCGGCACCGACCAGAGCCAGAAGTTCGTCTACGTCGTCGACGCGGACAACAAGGTCACCTATCGCGCCGTGAAGATCGGCCGCTTGAACGATGGCCTGCGCATCGTCCAGCAGGGCCTCGCGCCCGGCGAGAACGTCGTCGTCAACGGCCTGCAGCGCGTGCATCCGGGCGTTGTGGTGAAGCCGGAACTGGTAGCGATGGATGCGCGACAGATTGCTACCGAAGCGAAATATGCAAGCAACCGCGGTACGTGACGAGTGATGGGTGACGGGTAACGACCTCGGCAGTCCCCGTCAGCCGCTTCTCGTCACTGGTTACCCGTCACACGTCACTGGTCTTCCCCCATGAACCTCTCCCGCTTCTTCATCGACCGCCCGATCTTCGCGGCGGTCCTGTCGATCATCATCTTCCTGGTCGGCGCAATCGCCATGTGGCAGCTGCCGATCAGCCAGTATCCGGAAGTCGTGCCCCCGTCGGTCGTGGTGCGCGCCCAGTATCCGGGCGCGAATCCGAAGGTCATCGCCGAAACGGTCGCGGCGCCGCTCGAGCAGGAAATCAACGGCGTCGAGAACATGCTCTACATGTCCTCGCTCGCCACCAGCGACGGCTCGATGATCCTCACGGTGACCTTCCGCCTCGGCACGAACGTCGATAGCGCGCAGGTGCAGGTACAGAATCGCGTTGCGCAGGCATTGCCGCGATTGCCGGAAGATGTTCGTCGCCTCGGTGTGACGACGCTCAAGAGCTCGCCCGACCTGCTGATGGTCGTGCACCTGACCTCGCCGGACAATCGCTACGACACCGCCTATCTGCGCAATTACGCAACGCTGCAGGTTCGCGATGTGCTCGCGCGCCTGCCCGGCACGGGTGACGTGCGTCTCTTCGGCTCGGGCGATTACTCGATGCGCGTCTGGCTCGATCCGGATCGTCTCGCCAGCCGGGGACTGATTCCGAGCGACGTCGTCAAAGCGATCCGCGAACAGAACGTGCAGGTTGCGGCCGGTCAGATCGGCGCGCAGCCGAATCCCGGCAACTCCGACTATCAGCTCAACGTCACGACCTCGGGCCGCCTGATCACCGAGCAGGAATTCGGCGACATCATCGTCAAGACGCTGCCCGACGGCTCCGTCACGACGCTCAAGGACATTGCCCGCATCGAGCTCGGTGTCGGCCAGTATTCGCTGCGCGCCCTGCTCAGCAATCAGCCGGCCGTTGCGATTCCGATTTCACAGGCGCCCGGTGCGAACGCACTCGAGCTCTCCGACGCCGTCCGCAAGACGATGGCGGAACTTAGCCAGAACTTCCCGGAGGGCGTGAAGTACGAAATCGTCTACGACCCGACGATCTTCGTGCGCGACTCCATCAAGGCCGTGATCGAAACGCTGGTGGAAGCGCTGATCCTGGTCGTCATCGTGGTGATCGTGTTCCTGCAGACGTGGCGCGCATCGATCATCCCGTTGCTCGCTGTCCCTGTTTCCATCATCGGCACGTTCGCGCTGATGCTGGCGTTCGGCTTCTCGATCAACGCGCTGTCGCTGTTCGGCCTGGTCCTGGCCATCGGTATCGTCGTCGACGATGCGATCGTCGTCGTCGAGAACGTCGAGCGCAACATCGAGGCGGGCTTGTCGCCGCGCGAAGCGACTTACAAAGCGATGCAGGAAGTGAGCGGCCCGATCATCGCGATCGCGCTGGTCCTCGTCGCTGTGTTCGCGCCGATCGCGTTCATCACGGGACTCACGGGGCAGTTCTACAAGCAGTTCGCGCTGACGATTGCGATCTCGACCGTCATTTCCGCGATCAACTCGCTCACGCTGAGCCCGGCCCTCGCGGCGCTGCTGCTCAAGCCCCATGGCGCCCAGCCCGATGCGCTGACCCGCGGCATGAATCGCGTATTCGGCGGATTCTTCCGCGGGTTCAACCGGCTCTTCGATCGCTCAGGCGAACGCTACGTCGGCGGCGTCCGTGGCGTGCTCGCCCACAAGTCGATCGCGATGAGCATCTTCGCGGGCCTGCTGGTACTGACGTACGCAATGTTCCAGATCGTGCCGAAGGGCTTCATCCCCGTTCAGGACAAGCAGTACCTCGTCACGATGATCCAGCTGCCGAACGCGGCGTCGCTCGATCGCACCGAGCAGGTCGTGCGCCAGGTGAGCGACATCGCGCTCAAGACACCGGGTGTCGTGAACACCGTGCAGTTCCCGGGCCTGTCCATCGCCGGCTTCACGAACAGCCCGAACTCCGCGATCGTGTTCGTCGCGCTCGACGATTTCGACAAGCGCGAATCGAAGGAACAGTACGGACTCAACATCGCGAACCAGCTCAACGGCGCGTTCAGCTCGATCCAGGAAGCGCAGATCGTCGTGTTCCCGCCGCCGGCCGTGCAGGGCCTCGGCACGATCGGCGGCTTCAAGCTGCAGGTCGAGGATCGCAACGACGTCGGCTACGACGAGCTCTATCGCGCGACCCAGGCTGTCGTGGCAAAGGCCCGTCAGGCGCCTGAGCTGGCCGGCGTGTTCTCGACCTACGAGGTCAGCGTGCCGCAGGTTCAGGCCGACGTGAATCGCGTCAAGGCGAAAGAGCATGGCGTAGCGTTGAACGACGTCTTCGAAACACTGCAGGCGTACCTCGGCTCGGTCTACGTGAACGACTTCAATCGGTTCGGCCGCACGTACCAGGTCATCGCGCAGGCGGATTCGCCGTATCGCTCGAAGGCCGAAGACATCCTGCGGCTGCAGACGCGCAACGAGAACGGCGAAATGCTGCCGCTCGGTTCGATCATCCGCGTGTCCGAGACCTACGGGCCGGATCGTGTGTTCCGCTACAACGGTTACCTCACGGCGGACATCAACGGCGGACCGGCACCGGGCTATTCGACGGGCCAGGCGAAAGCCGTGATGGAGAAGATCCTCGATGAGAACCTGCCGAACGGCGTGAAGTACGAGTGGACCGATCTCACGTACCAGGAGGTGATCGCGGGTAACAGCTCCGTGTTCGTCTTCCCGCTGTGCGTGTTGCTGGTCGTCCTCGTGCTCGCCGCGCTCTATGAGAGCTGGACGCTGCCGCTCGCGATCGTGCTGATCGTGCCGATGGCGCTGCTGTCCGCGATCGCCGGCGTGTGGATCTCGGGCGGCGACAACAACATCTTCACCCAGATCGCGTTCTTCGTGCTGGTGGGGCTGGCGAGCAAGAACGCCATCCTGATCGTCGAATTCGCGAAAGATCGCGAGCTGGCCGGCGTCGCGCCGGTCGCTGCGGCACTCGAGGCGGCGCGGCTGCGACTGCGTCCGATCCTCATGACATCCATCGCTTTCATCATGGGTGTCGTGCCGCTGGTCGTCTCGTCGGGTGCAGGCGCGGAGATGCGTCACGCAATCGGTGTCGCTGTGTTCAGCGGCATGCTGGGCGTAACGTTCTTCGGCCTGTTCCTGACACCAGTCTTCTATGTGTTGCTGCGTGCCCTGGCGAAAGAGAAGAAGCTCAAGTCGCATACGCCCGCAGCGGTTGTCGAGGGAGTTTCACATGCGTGAAGAGAGCAATGAGCCGCGAGCTGTGGGCAGCGAGCCGCAGAAGAGAGGGAAGAGAGTCATGAAGACGGCGTTTGTGCTGATTTCGGCGGCGATTCTCGCCGCGTGCGCGGTCGGGCCGGACTATCGTGAGCCGAAGGTGGCGGCGTCGGATCAGTTCGTGAGCGTTTCGGATGTGCGGACCTCCGCGGCGGACGTGGAACAGGACTTCTGGAAGACGTTCAACGATGAAACGCTGAACGGGCTCATCGAGGATGCGCTGCGCGCCAATCACGACATCCGGATCGCGATGACCCACCTTCGTGAAGCGCGGGCGATTCGCGGTGAAGCAAGACTCGACTTCGCGCCGACGGTGACTGCCGACGCGGGCCGCGTCGACACACGCGTCAGCGAGCGCCAGGCGTTCGCGGGTGCGGATCGGGATCAGGACTACTACCAGGCTTCGTTCGATGCGTTCTGGGAGCTCGACTTCTTCGGTCGCGTCCGTCGCAATTACGAAGCCCAGTCGGCATTGGTTCAGGCGGCTGAGGCCGGCTTCTACAACACGCAGGTCAGCGTGACGGCGGAAGTGGCTCGCAGCTATTTTGACCTGCGCGGCTCACAGCAGCGTCTCGAAGTCGCGCGTCGCAACTCGACCAACCAGGAAGAGTCGCTGCGCATCACGCAGGCCCGCCTGGATGCTGGCCGGGGAACGCAACTCGACGTCTCGCGGGCGCAGGCGCAGCTCAGCGCGACGCTCGCCACGATTCCCGATCTTGAAGCCGGTGTGACTCGCTCGATCCTGCGTCTCGGAGTGCTCACCGGCAAATCACCGGAGAGTTTGCTTGGTTCGTTGAGCACGACTGCGCCGCTGCCCGCATTGCCGCAGACATACAGCATCGGCACTCCGGAAGCGTTGCTGCGCCGGCGGCCGGACATTCGACTCGCGGAGCGTGAACTGGCGAGTGCGACTGCACAGATCGGGGTCGCTGTCGGCGATCTGTTCCCGCGCATCTCTTTCGTAGGCCGCTGGGGCTTCGATGCGATCTCTTCGGGCGATCTGGGAAATGCGGCAAGCGAGTCGTTCGCGTTCGGGCCCAGCATTCAATGGGCAGCGTTCGATCTCGGCCGCGTTCACCAGCGCATCAAGCAGAAGGAAGCTGCGGCTGATGGCGCACTCGCTCGCTATGAGCAGACTGTGCTGCGCGCACTCGAGGAAACGGATGCGAGCCTGACCGACTACGCGAAGTCGCGAGTGAAACAGCAGCACCTCGAATCGAGCGCGACGGCTTCCGCCGATGCAGCGCGACTTGCGCGAGCCCGGTTTGACAGCGGCGTCGCTGACTTCCTGACGGTGCTCGATGCAGAACGCACGATGCTCGAAGCGGAAGATCGTCTCGCGCAGAGCGAAACCCAGACGGCGACGGCCCTGCTTGCGATGTACAAGGCACTGGGCGGTGGATTCCGTCCGCTGCCGCGCGAAGCATCGACGCGCTGAGACAAGGTCAGTCGCGCATCATCGCTAGCGTGGGCTGAGTGAAGTTGGTCAGGTTGGGCAGCACCGCGGACAACTGCGGTGCTGCTACGCCAAACCAGCGAGCAAGCGTCGCGGCGTACTGATCGACGGAAGTCGTCGGCACCCAACGGCCGAGCCAATCGGCATCGTCCGGTCCTTTCAATCGCAGATCCGGGAACGTTCCGTGAAAGGCCCGGCCCTGCACGGCGCCTCCCATGATGAAGTGATGCCCGCCCCACGCGTGATCCGTCCCGCCTGATGTATTGGCGCGCAGTGTTCGCGAAAACTCCGAGTGCGTGAACGTCGTGACTTCGGCTCCGGCGCCCATCCCGTTGATCGCAGTATTGAACGCGGACAGTGCGGCCCCCAGCTCGCGCAGCAACGAGCTTTGCTTTCCCAGCTGGGAAGCATGCGTGTCGAAGCCTCCGAGCGAAGCATAGAAGACCTGACGTCGGGTGCCGTGCGAGTAGCGATGCTCGATGAGCTTGGAAGCGACCGCGAGCTGCTTTGCGATGCTGGTGCCGAGACCCGCGAAGGCCGCCTTCGTGACTGGCGCCGGTGTCGAGAGGGCTTCGTTGATGACGCCCCGCTTCTCGAGCGTGAAACCGCTGACGTCCTGCGCAGCCGTAACGAGCTGCGAGTCTTTGTCGATCGCGTGCAACTGCGCCCATGCGGCGAGCCGGGCCCGTGACGCAGCACTACCGTCGTCCCCGCTCAGCGCGAGCAGCCCCGAGGTCGGCACGACGATCGCTTCCGACTTCACGCCCATGCCGAAGCGGCTCGCTCCGGCGACCGAGATCAGCCCCGGCATGCCGCCGCTGCTGCTTCCAATCGCATCCATGAGACGACCACCCCAACCCGTGGTGCCCGACGCGCCTGCGCTCGAGCTTTGCCACTGCCGGACCTGATCAGCGTGCGAAAACAGTCCGGGAATCTGCACGCTGCTGTCCGTTCCGGCCTTGTACTCCGCGACGGTCAGCGGCCTCTGCAGCATTCCAACATTGAACAGCACGGCGAGCTGGCCTGCTTCCCAGACTGGGACGAGTCCGTCGAGCGATGGGTGAAGGCCATACGGAATCGAGCCGTCCGGCAGCGCCATGCCCGCGAGATTCTCTTTCGGCAGTGCGAGCACACCGCGAGCCTGTGCGTAGCGCGAGTAGTTCGTGGCGTCGAGAGGCACGATCGTATTGTTCGAGTCGTTGCCCCCATTGAGAAAGATGCAGACGAGTGCCTTGTAACCGTCGCCACCGGCCGCAAACGCCCGCAGCGCACCGAGTTGCGACAACAGACAAGCGCCGCCCGCCATGCCGATCCCGTGCAGGAAATCACGTCGCTTCATCGCTGTACCTGGAATTGCGGAGAAACGGCGATCAAATAGGCGGCGGTTCGCGTACGATTCTCAGCATCGCCGGACGCGTCGAGCGCACTGGTGACGATCTGGCGGGCTGTCGCGGAAAGGCGTCGACCCATCAATCTCTGATCGAGCTCATCGAGCAATCGCGGCGCATCGTTCGCGAGCCCTGCCATTGCCGTAAGCTCGAGATGCGTGCCGGTACTGTTCGCCACCGTATCCAGCGGTTCTTCGCCGCCAGCGAAGAGCAGCTGATAGGCGAACTCAGCGCGCAGCAGCGCGCGATTGCTGTCGTAGATGCCGAACTCCGGCCCCAGCAAGTGAGTGCCTCGGACGACATTCGACGGTGAGTAGTAGTTGAACACGGAGGGCGGCGTGAAGATGTTCTGCCCCATCAGCGAGGCCTGTGCGCGCAGATAGACGCCGTCCGATGTTCCTCCCAAGCCGCGCAGGAATCCCGTCATGAACAGCGCCGGATCCTTCAGTCGTCCGAAGTCGTACTCGTCTTCCCGGCTGCCTCTGGCTTCTGGATCGAGCAGGATCGCCCGGACGACTGCTCTCAGGTCGCCTCGCACACCGCTGCCGTTGTCATCGAATGTCGCCGTTACGCGTGCGACATACCCGGGCGTCGGATTGCTCGTCACCAGGTGCTGAATGAGTCGCTGCGCGATGAAGGGCCCCACGTTCGGATGCTCGAAGATCGCGTCGAGCGCCGCCTCGAGATCCTGCTGCGCACTCTGGCCCGCCGGCAGCACGACATCGTTGAGCAGAACTTTGCGCTCGACATCGTGCTGCGCCTCGACGGCCACCATCGGATCGATGTAGTTCGAGGGATTGTTCCACTGCGACGCTGCGCCGTCGATCGGCCCGAACGTCCAGCCCGTGAACACCTGAGCGAGTGCACTGACGTCGCCCTGGTCATATGCCGCGATCGGCAGACCGTTCGAACCGATGCGCACGCTGCCGTCGCGATCGAGCATCTGAGTGCCAATGGAGAAGAGCTGCAGGCATTCGCGGGCGTAGTTTTCATTCGCCTGTCGCGACGCCGTACCCTTCGGGTTGTTGACCATGTCGAGATACGCACCCATCGCCGGATTCAACGTGACGGCCTCGAACAGATCGCGGTAGTTGCCGAAAGCGTGATCGAGCAGCAGGTTCTGGTATGTCGCCATCGCGGCCGCGTGAGTGATCTCGGTACCCGACACGACAAAGATCTGTGAAAGCGCGAACGCCACGCGCTGGCGGAGCTGATCACTGCCCGTCAGTGCATTCGCGAAGAACTGCCGCTGCACTTCGAACAGCGTGTAGTGATCGCGGGCGCAAATGTTCTGGGGACTTCCTTTCGCGCTCGCGTCGGCACGGCAATCGGCCGGGGCGCTCGTGCGCAGATGCGTGAAGCCTCTGTAGCCCGTGCGCGGCAGGGCGAACTGCTTGTCGAGGAACGCCGCATATCCGATGGTCTGCACTTCCGCCAGGTCGGCTTTCGTTGCGCCGAACGTGGCCTGGTTCAGAAACCGCATTGCATCGCGCGCACGCGATGCTGCATCCGTCGGCGGCTGCCAGGCGTCATCAGGGTCGGCTGGCGCGGGATCGACTGGCGCGGGCTCATCCGGAGGTTGCGGCGGAGGAATCGTGCCGCCCCCTTCCTCCGGCATCTCCGGGTCCTGCGGATTACTGCCGGCGCCTTCGCCCGATGGCGCAGGTACGGTGGGTTGCGATGCTTCTCCACCTGCTGGTGAATCCTGGCCACCGCTTCCGCCGCCGCAGGCGCTCACACAGAGAACGCATGCGAGCAGGAACGCGCTTCGCCACGACCTGAGCGATGAATGAAAAGAGATCAGCACCACGGTGACGCATCGGCCGCGACGGCGGCTCTAGTACATGAGCCCACCATAGGCATGCATCGGTAGCGGTGCGCGAATGCGCTTCACGCGAAACTGTCAGATTTTTCCGGTACCGAACGCGTTGCAGGGAGTGTCTTACCGCTGCCGAAGCACTCTCACCGAGAGGGCCGGCGCACAAAGGAAACATGACAGTTTCTTGCGAAATCGCGCGCGCGGCCACGATGCTGGTTGGGTGCTTGACGGCAGGAGTATGCTGGCCTTTCCCCTATGAGCACTTCGCATCTTTTTCATCCCGCCGTCGCTGCCTGGTTCGATCGGACGTTCTCCGGACCGACGCCGGCGCAGGCCGACGCATGGCCCGCGATTCAGTCAGGAAAGCACGTACTCATCGCCGCGCCGACGGGCTCGGGCAAAACGCTCGCTGCATTCCTCGCGGTGATCGACGAACTGGTGCGCGAAGGAAGCCAGTGGGGATTGCCCGACGAAACACGAGTCGTGTACGTATCGCCGCTCAAGGCGCTCTCGAACGACATCCACAAGAATCTCGAAGCACCGCTCGCGGGAATTCGTGCGCACCTCGGCGAACACACGATCCGCGATGTCGAGATCCGTTCTTGGGTCCGCACCGGCGATACGCCGCAGAGCGAGCGCGCCCAGGTGCGCCGCAAGCCGCCGCACATCGTCGTCACGACACCGGAGTCGCTCTACATCCTGCTCGGCTCGGCCTCGGGTCGCGAGATGCTCTCGACGGTCGGCACGGTGATCGTCGACGAAATCCACGCGGTCGCGAACAGCAAGCGCGGCAGCCACCTTGCGGTATCGCTGGAGCGGCTCGAAGCGTTGACCGGACGCAGTCTGCGGCGCATCGGGTTGTCGGCGACGCAGAGGCCGATCGAGGAGGTGGCGAAATTTCTTACGGGAGGGCACGAGGCCTCCTCTGCCTGCGCTCTCGTCGACAGCGGCCACATCCGCCAGCGCGATCTCGCGATCGAACTGCCCGACGCACCGCTCGAAGCGGTGATGTCGGGCGAAGTGTGGACGCAGATCTACGATCGGCTGGCGGCTCTGATTCGTCAGCATCGAAGCACGCTCGTGTTCGTGAATACTCGGCGGCTGGCTGAGCGACTCGCGCGACATCTTTCGGAACGACTCGGCGAAGAAAACGTCACAGCTCATCACGGGAGCCTCGCGAAGGAACGGCGGCTGAATGCGGAGCAGCGGCTCAAGCGCGGCGAACTGCAGGCGCTCGTAGCCACTGCTTCGCTCGAGCTCGGTATCGATATCGGGGATGTCGACCTGGTATGTCAGTTGAGCTCGCCCCGCTCGATCAACGCATTCCTCCAGCGCGTCGGTCGATCAGGCCACGCGGTGGGCGGCACGCCTAAAGGTCGCTTGTTCCCCCTGTCGCGCGACGATCTCGTCGAGTGCACGGCGCTGCTCGAAGCGGTCCAGCGCGGCGAGCTCGATCGCCTGAAGATTCCCGAAGGTCCGATCGACGTGCTCTCGCAGCAGATCGTCGCCGAAGCGGCGGCCCGTGAGTGCAGCGAGAACGAATTGTTCGCCCTCATCCGCCGCGCATATCCCTATCGCGATCTCGATCGCGGGGTATTCGATCGCGTGCTGCAGATGCTTGCCGAGGGCTACACGACACGTCGTGGTCGTCACGGCGCGCTGATCTATCACGATGCGGTGAATCATCTCGTGCGCGGCCGCAAGGGAGCGCGACTGACTGCGATCACCTCCGGCGGTGCGATTCCGGACACAGCGGACTACCAGGTCATGCTCGAACCGGAAGGCACGCTCGTCGGCACGGTCAACGAGGACTTCGCTGTCGAGAGCCTGCAGGGCGACATCTTCCAGCTCGGCAACCAGTCCTACCGGATTCTTCGCGTCGAACGCAGCATGGTGCGCGTCGAGGATGCACACGGCGAACCACCGTCGATTCCGTTCTGGCTCGGCGAGGCACCGGGCAGGACGAACGAGCTGTCCGTTGCAGTGTCGCGGTTGCGGAAGGAGTTTGAGCGGAGGCTCGAGGCCTCCGCCCGTACCTGGCTCGAAGACACGCTGGGCCTGCCAGAACCGGCGGCCACACAGATCTTCGACTATCTCGCCGCCGGTCACGCAGCCCTGGGCTGCTTGCCGACGCAGGAGCGAATCGTCTTCGAACGCTTCTTCGACGAAGCGGGCGGCATGCAGCTCGTCATTCATTCGCCGTTCGGCAATCGTATCAACCGTGCATGGGGCCTGACGCTGCGCAAGCGGTTCTGCCGCAGCTTCAACTTCGAGCTGCAGGCGGCGGCAACGGAAGACACGATCATCCTGTCGCTCACGACGGCTCACAGTTTCGAGCTCATCGATGTCGCTCGTTATCTGCATCCGAACACTGCGCGCGAACTGCTCATCCAGGCGCTGCTCGACGCGCCGATGTTTACGACGCGCTGGCGGTGGGATGCTTCGATCGCGCTCGCGTTGCCGCGATTCCGTGGTGGCAAGAAAGTACCACCCGCGCTCGCGCGCATGAATGCCGAAGATCTGCTCGCATCTGTTTTCCCCGACCAGGTTGCCTGCGGCGAGAACATCGTCGGTGACATCGAAGTTCCCGATCATCCGCTGGTTCAGCAGACCGTGCGCGATTGCCTCGAAGACGCCATGGACATCGACGGCTTCGAACGTTTGCTGCGTGGGTTGCTGAGCGGAGAGATCGCCGTCGAAGCTCGCGATCTGACGGAGCCATCGCCGCTCGCGCTCGAAGTCCTGTCCGCGCGGCCCTATGCGTATCTCGACGATGCGCCACTGGAAGAACGCCGCACCCAGGCGGTCGCGAGTCGTCGCTGGCTCGATCCTCAGTCCGCTTCGGACATCGGCAAGCTCGATCCGGACGCCATCGCCCGCGTGCGCGCGGAAGCTTGGCCCGATGCGGGCTCTGTCGACGAGCTCCACGATGCGTTGTTGTGGCTGACTTTCATCACCTCGGATGAAGCTCAGCGCAATCCGGTGTGGCCGGGGTTGATGCAGGAGCTGATCACGAAGCGCAGGGTCGAGCGGTTGTCGAGCGGAGCCGCGGGCATTTTCGTCGCGGTCGAACGCTTGCCGCTGTTCGATGCAGCACTGGGCTCTCTCGATGACGCGCAACGCGCTGCGATTCCCGCGGCATACGCGAAATCCTGGCCGAAGGAAGACGCGTTCGTCGAAGTGGTCCGCGGGCGGCTCGAGGGCCTCGGCCCCACGACGGCTCGCGAAATCGCTGATTGCCTCGGCGCGTCGATGAAGGATATCGATGCCGCGCTGCTCGCCCTCGAAGCGGAGGGCACCGCCATGCGCGGACAGTTCGACCAGTCACCTGTGACTGGTCACGCGTCGCAACAGTGGTGCGATCGCCGTCTTCTCGCCCGCATCCATCGCTACACGGTCAAACGTCTGCGCGCGGAGATCGAGCCGGTGCTCGCTCGTGATTTCCTGCGCTTCCTGTTCGATTGGCAACGCGTCACGCCAGCAACGCGGATGCAGGGACCTGACGCAGTTCCCGCAGTGCTCGCGCAACTCGAGGGCTTCGAAGCTCCCGCAAGCGCATGGGAAACCGAAGTGCTGCCGGCACGCATCGCGGAGTACGAGCCGGCATGGCTCGACGAGCAATGCCTCGCGGGCCGAATCGTGTGGACGCGGCTCGCAACTCGCAGCGGTGATTCCGAGCGCGGCGCGGCGCCAGTGCGCTCGACACCCATCGCACTGCTCGCTCGCCGCAACGTCCGGATCTGGTCGAGCTTCGTCGAACCCAGCGACCGCGTACAGCTCACTCCGAAGGCCCAGCAGGTCGCCGATTTCATCCAGGCGCACGGCGCTTCGTTCTTCGACGAGATCGTCGAGAGTGCGGGACTTCTGCCGAACCAGGTCGAGGATGCGCTCGGTGAACTGGTTGCGCTCGGCCTCGTGAACTCCGACAGCTTCGGCGGCCTGCGCGCGTTGCTTGTCCCCTCGGACCGACGGCGCCCGAATGCTCGCGATGCACGACGCAAGCGCCGGATCGCGATCTTTGGGATGCAGGATGCGGGTCGATGGACGTTGGTCAAGAGACGGCACGAGGCGCGAGGCACGAGGCACGAGCCCGGAGCCTCCGCTCAATCCTCGAGCCTCACGCCTCAGGCCTTGGAAGCGGATGCGATCGAACACGTTTGCCGCTCGCTGTTGCGCCGCTGGGGCGTCGTGTTCTGGAAACTGCTCGAGCGCGAATCGGGCTGGCTGCCGCCGTGGCGCCAGAT
This sequence comes from Povalibacter uvarum, assembly GCF_014202975.1. Lineage (GTDB taxonomy): Bacteria > Pseudomonadota > Gammaproteobacteria > Steroidobacterales > Steroidobacteraceae > Steroidobacter > Steroidobacter uvarum. The sequence continues at coordinate 951,566 of NZ_JACHHZ010000002.1, read as the reverse complement.
CCTGTTGTGCCTGCGGCGATTGGAAGCGCGCGGTGAGATCCGCGGCGGCCGATTCGTTGCGGGTTTCTCGGGCGAACAGTTCGCGTTGCCTGAAGCGATCGGGTTGCTGCGCGAAGCGCGTCGCAAGCCGGGCAACAGCGAACTGATTTCGCTCTCGGCCGCCGATCCACTGAATCTGATCGGCATCCTCACGCCGGGTGCGCGGTTGCCCTCGCTGACGGGGAATCGGCTGGTGTACCGCGACGGCGTCCCTGTCGCTGTATTCGCCAGCGGCGATGTGACCTTCCTGGAGCAGCTGGAGCCTGCTGAGCAGTGGCAGGCACAGAGCGTGCTGCTGCGAAGGCAAGTGCCGGTGACACTGACGCAGTTGGCATGAGTGAGGGGTCGTCATTCCCGCGAAAGCGGGAATCCATGTCTTGGGTCCAGATGGATTCCCGCTTTCGCGGGAATGACGGTTAGCCCTCAGATCACTTCCGTCTTTCCCTCATCCGCCGCGCGATCGTCGTATTCCGGCTGGAGCGAATCGGGGTCGACAGGTGCCTGCGGTCCATGGTCCGGCGCGGCACGCTTGGCATCGCGCTGGCCGATGGTGCCGAGGCCGTTCACTCGAGTGTTCACGTTGCGGGGGCTGCCGCTGTAGAAGATGGCACCTACGCCGTTCATGCGGGCGTCGAGCGTATCGACCGGATGGACCGTGACGCTGCCGACGCCTGCGACAGTCACGTTGGCGGTGCCTGCGATGATGTTGTCGAGATCCGCGTGGCCCGCACCGGCCATGAAAATGCTGAGCTCATCGAGGCGGCCCGAGCCCTTGAGGTTGGCGGCGCCTTCCAGACGAATCTTCGTGGTGCCTCCGTTGAAGCCGGTGAGCTCGATGTCGTTACCGCCTTCGACCTCGAGTTCCTTGAGCGTGGGCAGGGTGACTCTCACGATCAGCCGCGGACTCGTGCCGATCGACACCCAGTCCTTCTTGCGTGTCTTGATGCGCAGCGTGTCGCCGTGCACCTCGGTGTCCAGGCGTTCGAGAAACCGTTCGCGCCCTTCGACCACCACTGACGCCGGCGCACCGACGGTGATTTCGAGTCGCGTCGCACCATTCACCTCGATGGAATCGAACTCACCGACATTGCGGGTTTCGGTACGGACGGGACCGGTACTGAACTCGGACTTGTGATCGCACCCGGCCAGCAGCGCGATGGCGGACAACCCGGCCGCGGCGGCGACAAAACGAGAACTCATGGAACCCCCGGAACGGGACCTGCTTGGCCCGATCATGCTCGCGGCCGTCTCGTCTTGATAGATGAATACCGGTGAATCGCGGCGCCGAACCGGTGAAGGAGAAGTAGATGGCGGATAGCGGATAGTGACTGGTCAGGACAGAACCATTCACTGGTCGCCTCAGCCGCGCTTGTATGTCAGCACATACCTTACCGGGGCCGGCAGTTGTGGGCTCGTGAGCGTGACACGGAGCGTCAGCGTGCCATCCGCTGCAACGTCGAACTCGTTCACGCGCTGGCCGTCCTCTGCTTTGAACGTCTGCTGCAGCTTCGAGCCAGTCGCAAGCGCGCTGACATCGAACACTTCACCGTCGTCGCGAGTCCATTTCACGGTGCTGCCGTTCGCGGGCATCACGACCGGCTTGCCCGCATCGAAGCGCACGCTGATCTGCGATCCATCGTTGCCGACCTCGATCCGCTCATACAGCGGATTCGTCTTCTTCAGACGGCTGCGCGCAATCGGCCGCTTGATGAAGTTCATCTTCTCGATGCCGGCATCGATGGCCTTGTCGATGACCTCCTGGCTGGTATTCGCATTGACGAAAACACCCTGCACCGGGTCCTGCGCGAAGGCATTGAAGCCGAACAGCGCGCATCCGATCAGCAGCCATCGAGCCAGTCGACGCATGGGAGATCTCCTTGCCTGAGCCGCCGCGCAGGATAGCCCACACCCGAGGCTGCCACAGCGGGGAAAACCGCCATCGGCGGCGGCGATGCCCGTCATCACGGAATCTGATTTGACCGGGGCGATGCGAGCGGGGAGTCTGTATCGACATGAATCCGAGACGCTCCCATGCGACCTGATGCCGGACGCCTGCAGCAGATCCTGCAACCTTGCAGCGTCGCCATTGCTGGCGCGGCGGAGCGCGAAACGAGTGCCGGCGGAGCCGTGCTCAGGAATCTCATCGCCAGCGGATTCGACGGACGCGTCGTGCCGGTCAATCCGAAAGGCGGCCAGGTTCTGACTCTGGTCGCGATGCGGTCGCTGGCGGAAGTGGCGCCGGCGTGCGATCTCGCCGTCGTCGCGGTGAGGCCCGATCTGATCCTAGGCGTGATTCGCGAAGGCGTCGCTTCCGGGCACCGCAACTTCCTCGTGCTGCCCGGCGGCTTTCAGGAGGCGGGTGCGGAAGGAAAGGCGCGCGATGCTGAGCTGCGGGCTTTCGCCGCCTCGCATGACGTGCTGATCATGGGGCCGAACTGCGCCGGCCTCATCAACATCCTCGATCCGCGGCGGCGCTTTGCCGGCACGTTCTTCAAGGACCTGCCGTTTCGCGGCATCGATGCGACACGACCTGGAGTTGCGTTCGTATCGCAATCGGGTGCCATCGCCGAGGAAGTCATTGCGAGCAGTCACTCGATGCAGATCCCGGTCGGCAGCGTCGTGTCGATCGGCAACGGCATGCACCTGGGATTGATCGATTTCATCTCAGGGCTCGCCAGTCACTCGCATTGCAGCGTCGCCGCGTTCTACGCCGAATCCGTCGGCGATCCGCACGAGTTCGTCGAAGCATTGCAACCGATCACGGCTCGCAAGCCTGTCGTCGGATTGATCGGCGGCACGACTTCCGCAGGCGCGGCAGCCGCGAAACGTCACACAGGTTCGACTGCGCTCAGCGACGACGCAGCCGAAGAGCTCTGTCGACGCGCCGGCATCGTGCGCGTCAAGAGCTTGCGACAGATGCTCATCGCTGCGAAAGCGCTCGCGTACTACCCGCAGGGGATCGGTTCGCGGGTGCTGATTCTTTCCAACAGCGGTGGACCCGGCGTGCTGGCCGCCGATCGATGCGAGCGCGAAGGGCTGCGACTGGCAGCGTTGCCTGACTCGCTTGCGGAGAGTCTTCGCGTACTGCTCCCACCCGAAGCCGCGATCGCGAATCCGATCGATCTTCTTGCCGACGCGCGCGAGGATCGATTCGGCCTGACGTTGGCGCAAAGCCTGCAGCATGCCGGCTCCGCGTTCGATGCAATCCTGATGACTCATGTCGTGCCGTTCATGGTCGACGCCGCTCCGGTGATCGAGGCGCTGGCGAGAACGGTGCATGCGGCGCCGATCCCGGTGCTGCACTCGATGATGGGAACCTTGCAGCAGAAGCAGACGTGGTTCACCGCGATCGAGCGTGCGGGCGTGCCAATGTTCGATGACGTCGAAGAGATGGCGAGCGCAGCCGGGTTGCTGGCCGGGTACGCCCGACTGAGAGCCCCGTAGGAACCCCTGCGCCAGGTCCGGGAAAACCTGCGGCTCCCGCACGTAACACGCCCGTGGCATCGGCGGATCTTCGTCGGTTTTGTGACGCAGTTCGCACGGTCCTGTGACGGTAATCAGGATTCCGGATGATCGGGCAAGGTAACGTATGACTGCCGATCCGCATCGCAGTCGTACAAGATGCCTGATTCCCTCCCCAACGCCGACAAAGCCGCCGCCCGTTCCGGTTCGAAACCGGTCCGGCAGCGTCGCACTGCGTTCGGGCGATTCTTCTCGCGGATCTTCCCTTCGCTGCGTTTCGAAGGCTCGCTCGAAGGACAATTCCGTCGCTGGTACAGCGAGAACGTGCGGTCGCGCATCCGCAGCGTCATCTGGATTCCCGTTGCGGCCCTGCTCATCGCGATGCTGGCGGGCGGCCCGTTCAGCGATCTGCGTGCAGCGCTCGTCGCCCCTCGGGATCAGTCGCTGTTCGATCTCATGCGTTTCGGCGTCCTGTTGCCGAGCTGCATCGCGCTGCTGATCGCTACCTATACTCATCTATATACGCGCTGGTTCACGCCTGTCGCGCAAGTGGTGCTGCCGGTGCACGCACTGTGCTTCGTAGTGATGGACGCATTCATGCATCGGCAGGGCTACTCGCTGAACGCGATGATGCCGCTGCTCACGCTTGCCCCCTATTTCGTGTTCGGCATGGTGCAGGCGCAGGCGGTGCGTACTGTGGCCCTGGTGGTCGTGATGTACGCCCTGGGCGGCTATCTGGGTGGGCTCGACAGCGGCCAGCGTACGTTCGATCTCGTGATCCTGTTGTTCGCGGCTGCGCTCGGCGCTGCCGTGCACTACTCGCTGCAGAAGTCCGTGCGTCACAGTTACCTGTCGACGCAGATCATGAGCGAGTCGCTCAATCGCGATGCGCTCACCGGCATCCACAACCGCCGCATGTTCGACGAGCATGCAGCCCGCATGTGGCAGCAGGCTGCTCGCGCGAACGCACCGATCGCACTGCTGATGATCGACATCGATCACTTCAAAGCTTTCAACGACTACGGCGGCCACCAGGCGGGCGATGCGTGTCTCGTCAAGGTCGCGGGTGTGCTCAACCGCGCATCGCGCCGGCCGCTCGATCTCACCGCGCGCTACGGCGGCGAAGAGTTTGCAATTCTGCTCTACGACACACGACGCGATCGCGTCGAGGAACTGTGCCGCGAACTGCATGCCAGCCTCGCGAATCTCGCGATCGCGCACCCGGCATTCACGGACAATCAGCTCGTGACGTTCAGCATCGGCGCAGCCTGTGTCGAGCCGCAACCGGAACGTCGCGTCGAAGGCCTCATCCAGCTCGCTGACGAAGCGCTCTACACCGCGAAGGAACGCGGCCGCAATCGCACAGTCGTCATGGATCGCGAGTACGAAACGCTGCGCACCGGAACCTTCCGCGTGCAGCGACGCAGCCGGGAAACTGCAGCGGCGTAAATATCACAAGCACCGGAATCTCCCCGTGTGCCCCGTGGAAAATCTCGGTTCTTGTCCGGACATCCGGACCCGTCACCCTGCTATCCTGACCGTCTCCCCGTCCATGGATAGATCGAATGACTGCTGCGCCCCTGTCTCCCGTTCCGACTCAATCCGCCGACATCGTCACGCTGCAGGCACACATCCTTCAGCAGCAGGCGCGCCATCCTGAAGCGACCGGGCAGTTCTCGTGGATTCTTTCCGCGCTGGCAATTTCCGCGAAGATGATCTCCGCTCACGTGCGGCGCGCACGGCTCGACGATGTGCTCGGCACCGTCGGCAATCAGAACGTGCAAGGCGAGCAGCAGCAGAAGCTGGATGTGATCGCGAATGAGATTCTGCTGCGCACGCTCGGCGGACGCGAAGGCGTCGCGATCGTCGCTTCGGAAGAGAACGAAGAACCCGTGATCCTGCGCGAGGACGACTCGGCGGAACGCAAATACTGCGTGCTCTTCGATCCGCTCGACGGCTCTTCCAATCTCGATGTCTGCGGCTCGGTGGGCACGATCTTCAGCATCCTGCGCAAGGATCGACGCCAGCGCGATGCACGTGGCTCGCTGTTGCAGGCCGGCGCGGAACAAGTTGCGGCGGGCTACGTGCTGTACGGCTCATCGACGGTGTTCGTGCTCACGATCGGTCTCGGCGTCGACATGTTCGTGCTCGATCCTGCTTACGGCGCTTTCATCCGTGTAGCGCAGGGACTGAAGATGCCGGCGACCAACAAGTGCTACTCCGTGAACGAAGGCAACCGGCTCAGTTTCCCGGAGGGCTATCAGCACTATCTGACCTGGGCACAGGAGCAGGGCTACTCGAGCCGCTACGTGGGCGCGATGGTGGCCGACGTTCACCGGATCTTGCTCCAGGGCGGCGTATTCATGTACCCGCCGACGAAGAAGGCGCCGAAGGGAAAGCTGCGCCTCATGTACGAAGCCAATCCGATGGCGTTCCTCGTCGAGCAGGCCGGCGGCAAGGCCATGTCCGGGCCCGGCCAGCGCATCCTCGACGTGCAGCCCACGGACATTCACCAGCGGGTGCCGGTCGTGCTCGGCAGCGCTAGCGAGGTCGATCGCCTGATGGAGAAGCTCAGCGGCTGAGGCCGCCAAGTCGTTTCGCGGACTTGGGGCGGCGGCTGTCATTCCCGCGCAAGCGGGAATCCATGTCTTTTGCGCGGGAATGACGCCGGGAGTCCGGCTCACCAGCGAGAGCCCGCCCGCGGAACCCACAGGAGTGAAAACCTCCCTTCCGTTGTATCCTTCGGGCCTGCGAATTCAACTGCGGAATGCCAGTGCTCACGGCCGATAAAGTTCTCGTCACGATCGGAACCCCCTGCTCGATGTCTGCCGTCGGCAGCACCGAGACTTACAGCGCGCGCGTGTGCGGTTCTCCCGAGTTCATCGGGTACGCAGCCTTCGATGCCGGCCTGGTCGATGTCGATCCGACGGGCGACCGCGCCTCCTTCCGCTGGACGCAGGGCGAAGAAGCTGGCCAGGCGGCCTCTCTCAAAGACATTGAGACGCGGCACGGGCAGCAGCTGCGAGCGAACCTGGGCATTCGCCACATCGACGAGCTCACTGCGCTCGGTTCCACGGTGGTCACTGACATCGCGGCCAGCCTGCCTCACGATCTCGAGAGCGGCGGACTGCGACGGCAGGCCGGACTCAGTTATCGGGAAGTCCGGGATTCGGCGCTCAAGGACATGTATGGGCTGTTCGACGACGATCCGCGACTCGGTCCGTCGTTGCAGTCGCAGTTGTTCCTGTACGCCGGCCTCGGCGCACTCGCCGCGCTTCCCGTGTCGCTCTCGGAGCTGCTGACGGACCCTTACGGATTCCGTGTCGCCGCTGCGACCGCGTTCCAGGGCATGGACGCGCTCGGCGAACTGCGTGCAGCCGGCGCGATCGACGCGCAGTCCGACAAGCTGCGCGACAAATTCGCGATGCGACTGGCCAACTCGCTCGCCTCGCACGGCCCGGCGCTGATCTCTACGATGCTTGCGCCGTCATACCCGCTCAGCAAGTCGCTCAAGAATCCGGCGCTGCTCGATTCGCTGCGCACGCCCAGCGGATTCACGCGCGTCCCGCAGACGCCGCTGAATGTCGTCGGTGCGTGCGCGTCGAGCTCCATCGCGTTCTCGGAAGTCGCACCGCAGATGGTGCTCGACTACCCGGGCTATCGTCGTCCGCAGATCGTGCTGTGGACCGCCGCGGATGCAGCGACTCGTCCGCACTGGCAGATCCTCGACGCCTTCGGCTCGGGTGCGTTGATGACGCGAGGCAAGCTCGATGCATTGAATGCATCGCGCGCCGCCGGCGAGCATCGCGCTGTGTCGGACTGTCTCGCCCCGTTCGATGTCGATGCGAACGGAACCGTCGTCGGCGAAGGCGGCTCGGGCGTGCTCGTCACTACGCTCGACTTCGCCTTGCGCAATTTCCTCGACATCTCATCGATCATCGTCGGCTGGGGCCAGAGCGGTGAAGCCGGCGGCAAGGCACATTTCGCGGGCGTGGGCTTCGGAGGCGAGAACGCGCTTCTCCATGCACTCGACATCGCGTGGCGCGCCCATGGCTACGGCGTCGCCGATTTCCAGTATCTCGTCGCTCACGCCACCGGCACGCGCACGAACTCGAAGACCGATCTCACGACTGCCGCCAACGCACTCGCGGCAGCCGCGGAACGACAAGGCCGCAAGGCGCCGCTGCCGAAGATCACTGTCGGCACACCAAAAGCGGTGGGCGACGGTCACACGATGGGCGAAACGGGCCTCAAGGGAACGGCGCAGGCTATCCAGTACCTGCTCGGCCAACGAGCTGTCGGTGTGCCGACGCTCCGCCATCGCGATCCTGACCTGAGCGATGTCGCGGAGAACTTCGTGCTCGACGCCGCGCCCGTCATCGGCAATCGCGATGGCGGCGCCATCTGCGCGACCCAGGGATTCGGCGGCTACAACGGCGCTATTGCATTGCGCGGCGCGAATGCAGATGCATTCAGCCGCTACTCGCCGGACCGCAACGTCCTCGCTGCTTACCTGGAGCGCTGGCCCGAACTACGCAAGGAACGAGAGCAGCGCGAACGGTCGTTGCGACTCCGCCGCGGCAGTACGCTGGAGCTGGCGTTGAAGCACAGATGGAGAGGGGCGGAGTAAGGAAGCCGGCTAGCCAGAACGAGAGGAAGAGACAGTAGCTCTTCTTAGTCTGGCTAGCCGGCCAGCTGGCTCTCAGCCCTTCTTCCCCGTGAACGTCCCGTCACCAAATTCTCCCAGCGACACTTTGCCCTTCATCGTGTCGCCTTCGACCGTTCCGGTGTAGGTCACGGTGAGGTCGGCGCCCTGTGCGTTGACCGAATACTTGAGCGTGACTTCGTTGCCCTTGACCGTGCCGGTGACGGGTGCTTCGCCGAGCTGGCCCTTGTAGTGGCCGGTCACGTTCGTGCCTTCCTGCTTGAGGCTGAAATGCGGACTGCCCGTGCCTGCCTGCGTCTCCACGGTCATCGTCCACTCGCCGGTGACGTTCGCGTCGGCGGCGAATGCGCCCGTGGCGGCCAGAGCGAGCGTCGCGAGGGAAGCGGCGAACAATCTGCGTACAGGATTCATGAGTCTCTCCGGAACTTCGGTTATCTGATATTGGTCTTGGAAGCTGGCCTGGTGCTGGAAGCCGATCAGGAACAGCCGGTCGGTGCATGATGAGGGTCGCCGGGCCGGCGCGGAAGAGGCGCTGAAGAAAGTTCATGCAGCGGGCAGCGGCGTTATGCAGCAAACTGCGGCCTCTCCGCCCGGCACCTGCAATCTGTTTCGCTCTGCGGTCGCAACAACTTGTGCAACAATGCCTGCCGCATGCGTGGATCCCGATCGCGCCAATGACTTGACCGAATGAAGCCCGATTTCCGCCAATTCACGCCGCGCACTTTCTGGCTCGTGACCGTTGCCGCCGCACTCGTGCTGGTGGCCATCGTCGCGATCCCGCAGTGGCTGTCGAAGCAGGCGCGGCTCGAAGTGCTGCGTTCGCACGTGGCGCAGGTCGCGCAGCTGGCCGCGAGCGTCGTCGATGGCGATCTCCATCGCCAGTTGCTCGACCCGGCGAACTACACGCCGGAGTTGTACGCACGCACTCTCGCTCCGCTCGTGCGGTTCCACTCGGCGAATCCCGAGATGTTCTACGTCTACACGATGGTCGAGCGTGAAGGAAAAACGTTCTTCGTCGTGGATACGGCCGCTTCGGACGATCTGAAGACCCCGCACAACCTGCGCGCGTCGGCTTACATGGAAGCGTTCGAAACGCTCGACAAGGAACCCGACCCCGACTGGCTGCAGCAGATCGCATCGGGCCACACCTATGTCTACCCCCGCTTCCTGCGCGACGAGTACGGTTACTTTCTCTCGGGTCACGCGCCGATCTACGACAGCCAGGGTCGCTACAGCGGTTTCGTCGGTGTCGACTTCGATCTGCAGTACTACCTGGCCCAGGAAGCCCGATTCCGCAGCATCTCGATCGGCACGCTCATCGCCGCCCTGCTGATGGCGGTGCTGATCGGCTACCTTGCGGCGCGCTACGACCACCACGTGAATCACCGCATCGACGAGCAGTACCAGATCTCGATGCACGATGAGCTCACGCAACTGCTGAATCGCCGCGGCGCGATGACATCGATCCATCGCGCACTCGCGACCGGTGCTTCGAGCTATGCAGCCATCCTGGTGGATGTCGACGATCTCAAGGGCATCAACGACAACCACGGTCACGCAGCCGGCGACAGCTTCCTCATCAAAGTAGCGAATGCGATGCGCGCGAGCGTTCGCGACGCCGATGTCTGCGCACGCCTGGGTGGAGACGAGTTCCTCGTGTTCGCAACAGGCTGCGATCTCGACGCGGCGACCGAAATCGCTCGCCGCATTCTCGCTCGGGTGCGCGAGAGCAGCGAATCCCTCGATCGCGCCACGTTCGGCGTCTCGATCGGCATCTGCGTCACCTCACCGCCCCACGTCAGCTTCGAGACGATGTACCGGCACGCCGACCAGGCGCTCTATCGCGCGAAGTCCGGCGGGAAGAACCGCTATGTGATCTTTGATCCGGTGCACGCAGTCGCGTAGGGCGTCGGAAACGGAAACGGAATCGGATTTCACACGGAGTTCACGGAGATCACGGAGATCACGGAGGAAGACAATGTAGAGAGAGGTTCCTCGCCTGTCTCGGCCACGGTCCTAAAGGCTCCGACCCGCGGATTCTGTGTCCTGCTCTGAATATCTCCGTGATCTCCGTGTGAAACTCTCAACTCTTCCTCTAAAACCCCCACCGCTCGCGACACAGCGCCACGAACCGGGCGCCGGCCTGTGACATCGGCTGGTGCTTGAGGTAGTAGACGCCGACCTGGCGGTCGATGCTCGAGAAGGGCAAGCCTTCGATCGGGACGAGATTTGCAGGGGTGTTCGTGACCAGATCGGAGAGGTACGTCAGCCCTTTGCCTTCGGCAACGAGCGCGAGCCGCAGGTCCATGTGGCTCACTTCCCAGACGGAAGCGAATGCGTTGCGCAGGCGATCGCCGCTCGGGCGACGGGCGATGTCGTCGAGGAAGGATGTGATCAGCGGCAAGGTGCGCAGCGTTTCCTGCGGATCGCGGCGCAAAGCATCCCGGCTCGGATGATCGGCGGCAATCATGAGCCGGCGGGTCTCCGAGAAGCACGCGTGGAACGCGAAGTAGTCCGGCATCGAATGCTGCAGCGGACCGAAGCCCAGCTCCCAGCGTCCGTCTGAAACGCCGTAGACGATCTCGCGACTCGGCGTGACGGCGATCTTGAAGCGCGTCAGCGGATTACGCTCGGAGAATTCCTTCAACAGCGACACGCCGAAGCGAGCGTTCGCCGCGGGAGACAACGCAAGCGACAGCGTCGAGCGGGCACCGGACTTGATCTGGGCAATATCGGCAAGCGTCTCGCGCTCCTCGTTCATCATTGCCTCGGCGAACCGGAGCATCCGGATGCCGGCCTCCGTCAGCTGCGGCGGACTGCCGCGGCGAAGCAGCACGGCTCCGAGGCGATGTTCGAGATTGGCAATGGCCTGGCTGACAGCCGATTGCGAGAGGTCGAGGCGCTCCGCCGCGCGGCTGAAGCCGCCGGCTTCGACGACGGCGTGAAAACAGCGGATTTCGTTGCGCTCGATCTGCATCCCGGGGATTGTCGCTCGGATCGGGATCGATGCAAGGGGCGTCCGGCGCAGGCCGAAGGAAATCCTTCAGTTCAGGCAACCCTCGCCAGCACCGCCGGCGGATCGAACGGACGGCTGGCCACGACGGGACCCGACCCCTGCCCGAGCTCGAACATCGAGACGGCATGCATCAGCTCGCTGCCCTGTTCGCGCAGGCGTTCCGCCGACTGCGCCATCGAGGAGACCAGAGACTCGTTCTGCTGCGCGACCTCTTCCATCTGCGAAACGGCATTGTTGACCTCATCGAGGCCCGAGCTCTGGTCGCGGGCGGCGCGATGGAAGCCCTGAACGATCTGAGTGACACGCTCGACGCTCTTCACGACTTCGGCGATCGTCACGCCGGCTTCGTCGACGAGCGCATTGCCTTTGCTGACGCTCTCGACCGAGGTTTCGATCAGTGTCTTGATCTCCTTCGCCGCAGTCGCGCTGCGCTGGGCAAGGCTGCGAACTTCCGCCGCAACGACAGCGAAGCCTCGGCCTTGATCGCCTGCGCGCGCGGCTTCGACCGCCGCATTCAACGCGAGCAGGTTCGTCTGGAACGCGATCTCGTCGATCACGCTCGTGATGTCAGAGATGCGCGCGGAAGAACGGCTGATCTCGCCCATCGTGTTCACGACCTGCGAGACGACCTTGCCGCCGCGGGCCGCAACATCGACAGCCGATTCCACCAGCGAGTTCGCCTGCTTCACCTGATCGGCGTTGCCGCGAACGATGGTCGTGAGCTGCCCGAGTGCCTGAGTCGTGCGTGAAAGCGCAGTCGCCTGCACTTGTGTGCGCTGCGCAAGCTCTTCGGAACCGGTGGCCATTGCATTCGCGGCATCGGCAACCGTATCGGTGCCGGAGGCGATCGACGACACGACATTGCGCACGCGCGCCACGATTCCCCCGAACGCACGACCTGCATCGCTGTGGCTCGCATCGTTCTGCGACAGCAGGTCGACTTTGCCGTTCTGCGCCGTCATGCGCTCGATCATGTGCTGCAACTCCGAGGACTGCAGGCCTTCGCGGCGCAGCACGACGGCGAGATACGAAAGCACCGCGGTCTCGACGACGACGTAGGCCGCGTGAGCGAGAACGATGCCGAGTCCGGGCGTCGTAAAGCAGTTCACGCCGAAACCGGCCTGCTGCATGTAGTTGAACGAGAGATGATGAACAGCGGCCACGCCGGCGGCCATGACGATGGGACGCCAGTCGCGATAGCACAGCAGGAACGCCAGCAGCACGAAGATGCCGAAGTGCAGCTCGATCATGCCGTACGCCTGATGGATGTTCAGCGCGCAGAACACCATCAGCGACGCGGCGACGCAGAGCCGGGTCAGCAGGGATCCGGGCATCGCATAGGCAAGGAACGTCGGCACCACCGCAGCCGGAATCGCGACCAGGAGTGCCGCGCCCCAGGTCTGATGCCAGGGGGCGAGACAGAACGAGAAGGCCAGCAGTGCCCAAAGGATGCCGGTCATCAGCCGATCGGCCTGGACATGGGTGAGATGGAGAGGATCGGTGGATGGCATGGAGGGGCGCTGCACGCAGGGATATTCAGGGGTATCGGCGGGGATGGCCTGAAGTTGAACAGGTACGTCTGCCTAGGGGATTCGCTGCAGGGCCTCCCGCCCTTCTCCCCGGCATCGCTCCACCTGATAGCCGCATCAGCCATTCCGATCACATCGGCTGGCCTGATAGCGGGATCGATCCCAGGGCATCCCCGCGCGCCGCCAGCAGCGCTACTTTCGCCCATGCCAACCGGTGCCTGGAGCGTGTCATGACAGCGTCCGCAGAAGTTCATAAGGGTCTCGAAGGCGTCATTGCCGATACGACGTCGACGTCACTGGTCGATGGCGAAGCCGGGGCGCTGTACTACCGCGGCTACCCGATCGAGTCGCTGGTCAACTACCGCTTCGCCGAAGTCATGCACCTGGTCGTGTTCGGCGATCTGCCCGATCCGCGCCGCCTCAACGAAGTCGAAGACTATCTTTGGCACGCGGGTCGCCTGCCTGCCGAAGTCGCGGCAACACTGCGTGTGCTGGCACGCAACGGCGCTCACCCGATGGTCACACTCCAGGCCATCGCACCGATCCTCGCGCTCGAACCCCCGGCGCAGCGACTCGGCCGCACCGACGAAGAAGAAGAAGGCCTCCTCGTCGCTGCCCGCATTCCTGCCGCACTCGCGCTGATCAATGCCGCGCTCGAAGATCACCCGGAGCCTGCTTACCCAGTGTCGCGTCGCTATGGTGAACGCTACCTGCAGTTGCTCACCGGCAAGCTGCCGTCGGCGGAAGCTGTCGAAGCATTCGAAGTGATGCAGGTGCTGCAGCTCGACCATGGCTTCAACGCGAGTACGTTCACGGCGCGCGTCGTCACGTCGACGCTTGCACCACCGGCTTCGGCACTCGCTGCAGCGATGGGTGCGTTGTATGGGCCGCTTCACGGCGCCGCCGATCAGGGCGCGCTTGAAATGGCGATGGAAGTCGGCGAACCGCAGCACGCCCGAGCTTTCGTCACACAGTGCCTGGCGACTGGTCGCAAAGTGCTCGGCATGGGTCATCGCGAGTATCGCGTCGTCGACCCTCGCGCGAAAATCCTCAAGGCGATGGCGGAGCGCAGCGCGACCGAGTTCACGAATCGCCGACTGCTCAACACATTGAGCGCCGTCGAAGCCGCGTTCGTCGAACAGACGAGCGCCAAGCGTCGTGCCCTGCGCGCCAACATGGAGTTCTACAAAGGCGTGCTGTGTCTCTCGCTCGGCATCGCGAAGGAATACTTCACCGCCACCTTCGCCGCCTCCCGCGCATTCGGCTGGCTGGCTCACATTGTCGAGCAGCGGCAGGACAACAGGATCATTCGGCCGGCGGCGCTCTATGTGGGGCCGGCGCCGAGGGAACCGGGGGCCCGCCAGAAGGTGGGGTGACGCATCCGTCACTCCCGCGAACGCGGGAGTCGATCTTTTTCCCTTTGTGGGTCCGGCTTCAGCCGGACGTCATGCCGCAGGCACCGCGCTGTGCGCGGCATTCCGGGATCGCTTCGCGATGACGTCCGGCTAAAGCCGGACCCACAAGAAGAGGCTCCGCTCCGTCGCCCCGCTTGCCCTGGCTACCCGCCGCTGGCTATATTCCAGCCGTCCCCCAACGTGGCCTGACCCTTTGACCTCTACGCTTTCCCGACTGCCCGCCGCCAGTGCGATTCGTATCGCAGGCGCGGCTGTGGTCGTAAACGTCGTAGTAGTAGTCATTAACGGAGTAGTCACCGCTGCGCCTTAGGGGCCTTTGAATCACAAACGAACCCCCTGCAGGTGCAAGCCGGCAGGGGGTTTTTCTTTTCTCCACCGGCGACGTCTTCACGGGGTTCCTCACCTGGAACCTGTCATGACCTTCACCGGTGCCGATCTCATCATCCATCTGCTCGAACAGCAGGGCGTTCGTATCGTCGCGGGAATTCCCGGCGGTGCGCTGCTGCCGCTCTACGAAGCGCTCGGTCGCTCGACAAAGCTGCTGCACATCCTCGCGCGACATGAGCAGGCCGCGGGATTCATCGCGCAGGGCATGGCGCGAATTACGCAGCGTGCTGGCGTGTGCTTTGCGACGTCAGGGCCAGGCGTCACCAACATCATCACCGCGATTGCCGACGCGAAACTCGACTCGATTCCGCTCGTGTGCATCGCAGGCCAGGTGCCACAACAGCTGATCGGCACCGACGCATTCCAGGAAGTGCCGACGACGGCGATGGTGAGTCCGGTCACCAAGGCGTGCTTCCTCGTCCGGGATGCGAATGAACTGTGGGACCTGATTCCCGAGGCATTTCGAATTGCCGAGAGCGGGCGTCCCGGACCCGTGCTCATCGATGTTCCCAAAGACGTGCAGTTCCAGAGATGCACTGCTCCCGCACTCCATGCAGCGCCGGAAACCCGAGAACAGATCCCCGCCACCGCAACGCCCTCCACGAACACTTCCCACTTCGACACTGCGTGGCAAATGATCGAAGCCGCCCAGCGACCGGTGCTCTACATCGGCGGCGGTGTCGTCAAAGCACGCGCTCACCATCTCCTTCGCGAGCTCGCGGAACTGATCCAGGCACCCGTCACGACCACGCTGATGGCGCTCGGCGCGCTGCCGACGGACCACCCCCTGAGCATGGGCATGCTCGGCATGCACGGCGCGCGCTTTACGAATCACGTCATCGATGAGTGCGATTTGCTGATCAGCATCGGTGCCCGCTTCGACGATCGAGCTACCGGACGAACCGACCGCTTCGCATCCCAGGCACAGGTCATTCACATCGACATCGATCCCCGCGAGTTCGGCAAGATCCGCAAACCCACGCTGGCGATCGAATCCGATGCGGGCGGCGCGCTGAACGAACTCATCGCACGGGCGCACTACCAGCATCGTCCCCAGTGGCTCGCCCGCATCCGCGCCTTGAGACAAAGCCATCCGCTGCGGACTCCCGGCATCGAGAAGGTGTGCTCGCCGTACGGCATCATTCGCGCCGTGGGTGCAGTCGCTCCGGTGGATGCCATCGTCACGACCGATGTGGGCCAGCACCAGATGTGGGTGGCGCAGGCCTATCCCTTCCAGCGCCCTGATCGCTGGCTCACTTCAGGGGGTCTGGGCACGATGGGATTCGGCCTGCCCGCCGCCATCGGCGCCGCACTCGTCCGGCCCGATGCAACCGTCATCTGCTTCACGGGCGACGGCAGTCTGCTCATGAACATCCAGGAGCTCGCCACCCTGAGCGAGCTCGGCCTCAAAGTGAAGATCGTGCTCCTCGACAATGCGGCCCTCGGGCTCGTGCGTCAGCAGCAGACGCTCTTCTACGGCAAACGGCTGGTCGCTTCGCAGTTCAACCAGCCCGGCGATTTCGTCGCTATCGCGCGCGCCTTCGGTATCCCCGCGATCGATCTCGAGTCCTGCCCTGCTCCTCACGGCACGCTTGCCCGTGCTCTGCATGGCGAAGGCCCCATGCTCATCAGAGTGCCGATCGCGGCTGACGAGCACGTCCTGCCGATGGTTGCGCCGGGGAAGGCGAATGTGGAGGCGCTGGATCACCAGGAAGGGTGACTAGCGACGGGTGACAGAACGATGCATGGAGTCAGCGCCAGAGAGCTCTGGCATGATCTGTATCGTCACGTGTCACCCGTCACCCATCATGCTTCCCATCGAATGGCCCGACTTCCTCAAAGTCGAACTGCGCATCGGCACCATCCTGGAAGTCTTCGACTTTCCCGAAGCGCGCAAGCCCGCGTGGAAGCTTCGTGTCGATTTCGGGCCGCGGATCGGCATCAAGATGTCGAGCGCGCAGATTACCGCGCTGTACTCGAAGGAGAGTCTCGTCGGCCGCCAGGTCGTCGCGGTCGTGAATTTTCCGCCGAAGCAGATCGGGCCGTTCCGTTCCGAAGTGCTCGTGACCGGCTTCCACGATGAAGAGGGGCGAGTGGTGCTCGCGATGCCGGAGCGGGCAGTGCCGAATGGGACGAAGCTGTTGTGAGGCCAGCCAGCTAGCCGGCTAGTCAGAGTGTCGGACTCAAAAGCGGAACTTCGGACAACGCGTTGACGAACTCCCGATCGTGGGAGTACATCTCGTGCGTCGACGAACGATCAGCTACGAACAACCAGAACAAGGAGTCGTCATGAGCCCTCGCGTCCTCTTGCTCAGGAGCTTTCTGCTTACGCTTTGCCTGCTCGGTGCTTCGGCGCCATCGCTGGGTCAGGGGCTGGAAGAAGTCGTCGTCACCGGCAGCCTGAGCGAAGGCGGATCGATGCCAGGCACATTCCTGCGCAAGACCGGGGACTTCCTGCTGCTGCAGGTCAACATCCGCAACGACACGCGCGAAGCGCCCGCAAGAAAGGAAGAGATATACGCGACCTTGCGTAATGCGCTCGCGAACGCCAGCCGTGACGGCAGTATCGAGCTGAGCGTGATCGACGAGAACGATCTCGTCATTCCGCTCAAGGTTGATTCGGCGACAGTCGTTCTGAGGCCGGGTGATCGTCCGGATACGAACACGACGCTCATCAGCGTCAAGACGCGCATTCCGGCGACCGGCGCCAATGGTCAGGCGCTGATCAGCAAGCTCAAGGATTTCACGGCGGGCATCAAGATCGTGGGGCGAACGACGCTCGACCCCGACGGCAGTGTGGACATCAGCATCGTCTCGCCGAACCGCTACCGCGACGAAATCATCGCGCTCTTCGCCGCCGACGCGAAGAAAGTGGCGGCCGCGCTGGGCGAGGACTACAGGATCGTCACCACCGGTATCGATCGACCGGTGCGATGGGTGCGTGTCGGATTGCTGGAGCTGGGTCTCTTCGTGCCTTACAGCTACCAGGTGGTGCCGTCGAGCATTCAGTCCATCGCCATTCATGCCGAGGAGTGATCCGGACGCGATTCAGCCCTTCTCGCGTTTGAGGATGAGCATCGTCGTGACATCGATGACGTGCGGGTAGCCGGCGACCTCGTCGCGCAGCCGATTGAGCGCCTCGACGCTGGCGATGTGCGCTTCCACGGCGACATCGATGTCGCCTCCCACGGAGACACATCGTACGACCTCGGGATTTGCGGTGATCTTCGCAATCGTGCGCGGCACCGGGGTCTTGTCGAAGCGCAGCAGCATGATGGCTTGCACCGCCGTCTGCGCAGTCGCTTCACTGCCGAGCTCGACGCGGTAGCCGCGAATGATGCCCGCAGCTTCCATTCGCGCTATGCGCTCCCGCACGGAACTGCGAGCGAGCCCGACTTTCGCGGCAATCGTCTTGATGGGCGCTCGCGCGTCGTTCTGCAACAGGTCGAGGATCTGGCGATTCGTGGCGTCCATCGAAACTCCGGCACCGCCACAATGACGGCAACACCGGCATTGTGAGCAGTGCATCCGCCACTTCCAAGCCGGCACACTGCGCGCCGTTCCTCATGAGGACGATGGGCATGCGCAGAGGCACTTTTCGGCTTCCTCCTGGTGTCGCCACCGCCAGCTGCTGTGTCGCGCTGATTGCGCATGCGGGCGAATCGCTACCCGTACGCTGGACGCCGGAAGCGATCGCCACGGATCGGTACGAGTCGTCGGCGACATTCACGCCCGACGGGCGCGAAATGTTCTTCATGTCGAGCGACGCGGCTTTCAGTCGCTATCGGCTGCTCTGGTCGTCCTGCCGCGACGGCCGATGGAGTGCTCCGCGAAAGCCGCTGTTCGCCGCGGACGACAACATCCTGGAGGCCGACCCATTCGTCACCGCGGACGGCGAGCGCCTGTACTTCATCTCGGCGCGCCAGGGCGACAAGGAGGACGACTTCGATATCTGGTCCGTCGATCGCGAAGCCGATGGCAGCTTCGTGACGGCGAGGCGACTGCCTGAACCCGTCAATTCGCTCGACGTCGAGCTGCTTCCCCGGATGACGACCGATGGACGACTGTACTTCGGCTCGGATCGTCCAGGCGGTCACGGATTGATGGACATCTACGTCGCGAGCGACGATGCGACAGGCAAGTGGAAAGTCGAGAACCTCGGCCCTGCGGTGAACAGCGCGGCGAGCGAGTACGAAGCCGACATCTCCCGCGACCAGAAGACGCTCATCGTGGTCGCGAACCGGGACAAGCGATCGCATCTGTATCGCTACACGTTCGATCGGGGCTCATGGATCGATCGCGGCCAGATCCCGGCCCGCGAGAATGTTTTCCAGGTCGGACCGCTGCTGTCGCCGAATGCCGATCGATTGCTGTTCGCGCAAGCGGACGGCGAACGATCCGGCGAGCTGTTTCTGATCGACCTTGTCCCCGAACCGGACCGGACCTGGCCTCCGGCCTGTGCCTCCTCCGCGGGACGGTGATCGAAGCCTCAGATCGGCATTGCCGCGGGCTCGTCGTCATGCTCCAGGCGCTATGATCCGGACACCCGCATCATCTGCGGGATCTGGAGGCCTCTCTAATGCTGAGCTGGCGCGAACTCCTGGGCATGAAGCCCAGGCTCGAGGACTTCGCCCGTGTCCTGCTGAACCGGGCGAGGTCGCTCGACGATCAATGGCGATACGACGTCGAGAAGGCGGCACTCCATCATCCGCGTGGAGCGACGATCAATCTCACGAACATGTTTCTCGAGTACCTGAACGCGCGGCGCGCGGACCGGAAGCACCTGCTCCTCAAGTACGAATCCATGCTGGAAGCCGGCGCGAAAGAGATCCCCAAGCTCTGGGGCATGGCGTCGCAGCACATCTATCCGGTGGTTCGGTCGGTCTATGACCGGGTCTCCCTCGAGATTTCATCGCGAAGCGGGAAGATGCCGCTGCAGCGGACCGTCAGCTGGCCCCTGTGCGCGGACATTCATTTGCGACTGGTCTTCGATCACGGCCACGCGCTCGCTCACGTCGACGAGACGCTTCTCGACACATGGGGCCAGACAGCGGATTCGATCAGGATGAAGGCACTGCAGAACCTTCGCGCCCTGGAGCGTCCGCACTGGCAGCTGCTCGGCGATGGTGTCTACCAGATCGTCTCCGCGGTCTCATACGAAGAAAGCTTCCTGCTCGTCGACGCGGTCATCGATGCACTGCCCTTCGCAGCTACCGCGGTAGTGATGCCTGCGAATCGCGGCGTGCTGCTGAGTTGCGACGGATCAGACGATGCCGCTATTCGCAGCCTGCTGGCGCACGCTGACCGATCGTTGCGCGAAGCGCCGTGGCCGTTGTCGGGGACGCTCCTGCAACGAAGGAATGGTGAGTGGATCGAGTTCGTTCCCCAGGGCGATACGCAGGACCTTCACCAGTCGGTTCAGCGCATCAGCATGGCCGTGACCTACAGCGACCAGCAGACCGCGCTGCAGGAACATCTCGGTGAGGATGTGTTCGTAGCGACGTACTCGCTGATGAGCAAACGGGAAGGCGACGGAGGGCTCTGGAGCTGGTCGACCTGGACCGAAGGTGTCGCGACGCTGCTGCCCGAAACGGATCTGGTCGCGTTGGGCCGACCGAAGCCGGACGGCTCACACAACCTTCTGCTCGTGCCGTGGTCCGCGCTGATTGCGACCTGCGGTCATCGCATGAGAGCGACGAGCGAATTCCCGGCACGATTCGCGGTGGACGGGTTTCCGAGCGAAGAAGAGTGGCTGTCGCTGACGCGTGCGGGGGAATTGATCGGCTGACACCGCCGGACGTCATCCCCGCGAAAGCGGGGATCCATCCTTGCTGACCGAGCGCGCCAAACCCCAGATGGATTCCCGCCTGCG
The DNA here is from genome assembly GCF_014202975.1 of Povalibacter uvarum. Classification (GTDB taxonomy): domain Bacteria; phylum Pseudomonadota; class Gammaproteobacteria; order Steroidobacterales; family Steroidobacteraceae; genus Steroidobacter; species Steroidobacter uvarum. The sequence continues at coordinate 931,180 of NZ_JACHHZ010000002.1, read as the reverse complement.
CGGGAATGACGATCCTCGCTCAGGTCGCCGCAGCGCTCTGGCTCTCCGCGGCAATCTTCCGCAACGCCTGCTCGAAAACCTCGACGGGCTGACCGCCCTGGATCAGGTACTGATCGTTGATGATCACCGAAGGCACGGCGTGAATGCCGCTACGCTGATAGAACTGCTCACGATCGCGAACTTCCTTCGCGTAGCGATCTGACTCGAGGACTTCGCGCGCCTTCGCCGGATCGAGACCCGCTTCCTTCGCGGCGTCGATGAGTACTTCGCGATCACTGGGATTGCGCCCCTCGGTGAAGTACGTCGCGAACAGCGCACGCTTCAGCTCATGCTGACGATCTTCGGCTTCGGCCCAGTGCAGCAGCCGATGTGCGTCGAACGTGTTGTAGATGCGCGCACGCTTCTCCATGTTGAACGTAAAGCCCAGCGCCGCCCCACGAGCGCGAATCGCTTCCTGATTGCGCGCCAGCTGGTCCGGCGACGAACCGTATTTCCGTGCGATGTGCTCAGCGATGTCCTCGCCTTCGACCGCCATCTGCGGATTCAGCTCGAACGGCTGGAAATGAATGTCCGCGGCAACCTCGCCGCCGATGCGCTCGAGCGCCTGCTCGAGCCCCCGCAACCCGATGACACACCAGGGGCAGGAAACGTCGGAGACGAAGTCGATCTTGAGGGGAGCAGGCATGGGGGAGGCCTCGGCGGAGAGTTGAGACCTGGGAGATGCGGGCGGGATGGGGCTGATTCAAGCTCGGGCTAGCCGGCTAGCCGGCTAGCCAGCTAGCCGTTAGCCAGACGAGATCGGACGCTCGCGTCTTGTTGTGGGCCCGGCTTTGGCCGGACGTAAGCCGAAGGGATGCTTCGCATGACGTCCGGCTGAAGTCGGACCCACAGAAAGACAACACTCTGGCTAGCCGGCTAACAGCTAGCGGCTAGCTGGCTTCTTCAGAAGCTGTACATCACTCCCATCGACACCGCCTCCGCTTCAGACTCCTCCAGCTCGAGATGTTCGAACTCGAGCCGCACGGCGACACGCTTGTATCGATACTGCGCACCTACACCATAGACGAGGTCCGTGTCGTCTTCCCTGGCGCGAGCGATCACCGTTACGGCGTCGCCGATCTCCGCATCCGCTTCCCATCGCTGAATGCCGGCACGCGCAAAGAGATCGAAATCGCCGACCGGCCACAGGCCCAACGCCGCGAGTTGCGCGGACTGAACATCAGCCGACAGTCGGGTCGGACACGGGTAGCCCAGCACCGCGAGGCACACGGCGTTGGTATTGCCGCTCGCCGCGCCGAGGTCGGCATAGCTCGCTTCAAGCGCGAACCACGGAATCGGCCGCCAGCCGAACAGCACTTTGAAGCCCTGATCCTCGTCATCCACGTCGCGGACCGTCAGCCCAGCGGGAAGCTCGTTCCAGTCGTGCTCGAACTTCGTCTGCACGAACGATGCGCCGATATACAGTCCGAGATCGCTGGCGAAAGCAGTTGTCGACGCCGTCGCGAGGAAGCCGAGGAGTGCACCCGCAGCAATCAGCGTGCGCGGTACCGTCTTGGCGGGTTCGATGGGAGTCTTCATTTCACCTCCTGGTGAATCGGCGATGCTTCAACCATGCAGGAGATGCTAGGGACCGACCCACGCGAAAGCTGTCGCGGCTTTGTAAGCCGTAAGCGGGAAATGCCCGCGATTTGTATCAGCCGGTAACGGATCGCTACCCAGGCGCAACAATTGCCCCACGTTCACCCCGGCCGAAGGCGCGCGCAAACGACGCTTGAATCAGCACCCTCCGCCTCGCGTAGCGGAACAGACGAACCGGCTGACGTTTCGCCAGTGGAGTGTCCTTCGCAGGACGGTTACTCTGCGTGCTCGTTCAATTGCTCCGCTGCGCTCATGACACTCTCCGAGATTCTCCAGACGATTCGTGGTGACGGCTCGACGTTCCAGGTGACGGTGACCGACGACTGGGGCCAGGGTCGTGCGATGTTCGGTGGATTGATCGCGGCCGTCGGCAACGAGGTGCTGCGAAAGCTGGTGCCGCAGGATCGATTGTTGCGTTCGTTGCAGACAACGTTCGTGGGCCCGGCCACAGCGGGCACGTGGCAGATCAATGCGCGTGTGCTGCGAGTCGGCAAGGCAGTGACGATTGCACACTGCGATGTGCTGGATGGAGGACAGGTCGCGGCGACAGTGGTGGGTGTGTACGGCGGCCCACGCGCTTCAGCGGTGAAGCTGAAGCCCGAGCCGACACCTGCGCCACGCGGTGTCGATGAAGCTCGCGAAGTCCAGTTCAAGGACGGCGCACCGCAGTTCCTTCAGCATTTCGCCGTGCGGTGGGTGCAGGGCGCGAAGCCCTTCTCAGGCTCCCCACGTACACCGACGAAAGCATTCATCCGCCATCGTGATCCAACACCGCTGACTGAATCGCACGTCGTCGCACTGATCGACTGCATTCCCACCCCCGCGATGTCGATGTTCCTCGCCCCCGCGCCTTCGAGCTCTCTAGTGTGGACTCTGGAGTTCTTCGACCACCGCTTCGATTTTCCGCCCGATGCGTGGTGGCGCATCGACACCGACCTCGACGCTGCCGGCGATGGCTACGTGAATCAGACGGGAGTGCTCAACGCCCCCGACGGAAAGCCGGTGGCGCTGACGCGGCAGTTGTTTGCGGTGTTTGGGTGAGAAGCTTCTCACCAGATCCTCACCCTCTTCTCCGGCTCCAGATACATCTTGTCTTCCGGCTTTACGTCGAAGGCGGTGTACCAGGCGTCCATGTTGCGGACGACGCCTTGCACGCGGAAGACAGCGGGGCTGTGAGGATCGCTCATCACTTTGTTGCGCAGTGATTCGTCACGGGCAAGTTCACGCCATGCCTGGGCCCATGACATGAAGAAGCGCTGTTCGCCGGTGAAGCCATCGAGCGTCGGAGCTTGCTGGCCGCCCAGCGAAAGGTGATAGGCCTCGAGCGCGACGGTGAGGCCGCCGAGGTCGCCGATGTTCTCACCGACCGTCAGGCGCCCGTTCAACTTCAGGCCGGGAAGCGCTTCGAACTGGTCGTACTGGCCGACGAGTGCGTCGACGAGTTTCTTGAACGCTGTTTCGTCTTCGGGTTTCCACCACGTACGCAGGATGCCGCGTGCATCGGACTTCGCACCCTGGTCGTCGAAGCCGTGACCCATCTCGTGACCGATCACGCCGCCGATGCCGCCGTAGTTGATCGCTGCGTCGGCGTTGGGATCGAAGTACGGGGCCTGCAGAATCGCCGCGGGAAACACGATCTCGTTGAAGAGCGGGTTGTAATACGCGTTGACGGTCTGCGGCGTCATGAACCATTCGTCCTTGTCGGTCGGACGACCGAGGCGCTCACGATCGAACTCCGCGTTGAATACGCGCGCACGCACCGCGTTGCCGAACGCGTCGCCAGCGCGTATTTCGAGCTTGCTGTAGTCCCGCCACTTGTCGGGATAGCCGATCTTCGGGCGGAACGTCGCGAGCTTTTCCTTCGCCAGTTTCTTCGTCTCCGCCGTCATCCACGGAAGGTTGTCGATGCGCTGGCCGTAGGCGCGACGCAGGTTTTCCACCAGCTCGACCATCTTCTCCTTCGATTCCGGCGGGAAATACTTCTTCACGTAGAGCTGACCGAGCACTTCACCGACAGCGCCATCGAGCGTCTGCACCGCGCGCTTCCAGCGTTCGCGCTTCTGCTGCTGTCCGTTCAACGTGCGGTTGTAGAAATCGAAACGCTCGTCGTCGATCGCCTGCGGCAGAACGGCGCCGTGAGTGACGAGGTAGTTGTACTTGAGGTAGCTCTGCCAGTGCTGCACGGGCACCGTGGTGAACCACTTGCCCAGCGCCTCGACGGCGTCGAGCTCCGCGACGATGAATTCCTTCTGATCATCGAAGCCGGCTGCGCCCAGCAGATCCTTCCAGGGATAGCTGCGCGCGAGCGTATCGAGCTGTTCGCGAGTGCGCAGGTTGTACGTCAGCTCGCGCTCACGACGCTTCGCCACCGGCCAGTGACGCTTCGCGATCTGTGTTTCCAGGTCGAGGATGGCCTTGGCCTGATTCGCCGGTTCCGGTTCTTTGGCCAGCGCGAGCATGCGCTCGACGTGCGCGACGTACTTTGCACGGATCTCCTTCAACGCCGGATCGTCCTTCAGGTAATAGTCGCGCTCGGGAAGGCTCAGGCCGCTCTGGCCGATGCCGACGATGTAACGATCGGGATTCTTGTCGTCGATCGTGACCGACACGTTGATGGGTGTGTCGAGGCCGAGATCCGGGCGGCCCATCAGCTTCGCGATATCCGCATGCGTCTTCGCGGCCGCGATATCGTTCAGCGCGGGCCGGGCCGGCTCCAGGCCGAGCTTGTCGATGGCGCCGACATCGAGATACGACTCATAGAAGTCGTGGACTTTCTGCTCGGCACTGCCCGCGGGTGCATTCGCCGGCAGCGTCTTGATGATCTCCTGCACGTGTTCTTCGGCCTCGAGGGCGAGCTTCGTGAAGGCGCCCCACGAGCTGAGATCCGGCGGGATCGTGTTCGACGTCAGCCACTTCCCGTTCGCGAACTTGTAGAAGTCATCGCCCGGCTTGATGCTCCGGTCCATGCCGTCGAGATCGAATCCCCAGGCGCCGATGACGGCTTTCGGGGGCGGAGTTTCGGCAGGTGTCGGCGAGGTCTGGGGCGAACGCGAGCAGGCAGCGAGAACCATCAGGGCGGCTGCGCTGCCCAGGGCGGCACGCGAAAATTTCATCGTTGGATACTCCAGGATCCGGAACACTCGATCGCGAGTTGTGGCGATAAGTCGGTTTCTTTCGGCAGCGGGCAAGCCTAGCGGCCGGCCGGGTAGCAGACAACTTGCCCGCGTCGGCGATGCCGATCAATGTTCGGGGGTGTCACTGATCGCGCCGCGATCACGACTCGTCGAAGGTCAGGCCATGGGATGGCCAGAAGCGTCCGCCCCGAAGTGTCCGCTACGTCGAGCAAAGTGTCCGGAGTCCCCATGCGCCAGTCCCACGTTGCGTTGCTGATGCTGCTCCTTGTGCCCGCGGCGCTGACCCGCATACCCGCCGCAGCCGCCGATGACTTCAAGGTCATGAAGCTCGAGCAGGACATGCGAAATATCGAAAGGCAGGTGCAGGACCTGTCCCGGCAGCTGAACGAACTGCAGCAACGGGCGAGCCGCGCCGGTGATCGGCCCAGTTCGGCGCCGTCGTCTTCCGCCGCGCCTGCACCCTCCACCGAATGGCTGAACGCAGACGCCTGGAAACGCGTCCGCCCGGGCATGACGGAACTGGAGGTGCTCGGACTCCTGGGCCCACCGACATCAATGCGTGGCGCCGCCGACTCCGGCACACGCCAGTTGCTGTATGCGATGGAGATCGGCTCGTCAGGTTTCCTTGGCGGCAGCGTGCTGCTCAAGGATCGTCGCGTCGCGGAGGTTCAGGTGCCGACGCTGAGGTAGGGCAACAGATCAAGAAAGAGATTTTCCACGGGGGACACGGGGATCCGGTGCTCCCCGTGTACCCCGTGGAGAATCTTTCTTCCTCCTACTTCCTGCTCTTCGACGCCGCCCGGGCCCGGCACAGCCGCTCGAAGCCGCTCGCGATGAACGGCACCATGCGCGAGTGGATCGCGGTGAAGTCGCTCGATTTGCACAGGCCATTCGACAGTCGATCGATGCGACCTGTCTGTGACAGCGTCAGCGTGAGTGCGCCCGACAGGAAGTGATAGCTCCAGAACAGGTCCTTCTCATCCGTGTCGGGGAGCACTTTGCGCAGCGCATCGAGCAGCCGGTGGATGACGCGATCGAATGTCTTGCCCATCGTCTCGCCGCCCCACGCGGGTGTGTTGTTCACCTGGGCGACGAGCGCGAAGTAGTTGTGCCAGCCCGGATCGCCCTGCGCGGCGAGATCGTGAGTGGGCTGCAGGAACGCGTTGATGACACCCTCGACGGTCATGTTCGCGCCGTGGGCTTTCTCGTACGCATCGATCGAGTCGATGCGCTCGCGGTTCATGATCTCGGCGCGTCGTGAGAAGACCGAATCGAACAGGCCGCGCTTCGTGTTGAAGTAGTAATGCAGCAGGGCCGTGTCGACTTTGGCCTCCTCGGCCACTTCACGGATCGTCACGCCCCAGAATCCGTGAGCGGAGAACTGCGCCTCCGCCGCATCGAGAATGCGTTCGCGCGTATCCAAGGGGACGTCGGTGCGTGACGGCCGGCCTGGTGGCCGACCCCGCTTCCGCCCCGTCGCCCTGGCGGCCGTCCGCGGTCGCCCCGGCTTCTTCTTCACTGCAGTCTTCACCTTTTCTCCCGTTTCGCCGGCCTGCCCTCGCCGACGCACCGCAATGAAAGCACCGCGCCGGTGCAGCGGGCAAATCCTTTGTAACAGACCTCGCGGTCCGGCGGCGCTCGCGGCACTGCAAAATATTTCATCGGACAATGAATATTTGACAGCGAGCCCGCCGCCGGAGCAATCTGCCGCATAAATCATCGCCTGATGAATTAATGCGATGACATATCACCGATCTGTTCTGGTACCCGGGGGAATCAGCATGTCCGCTATCGCTTTGCGTACTTCCTTGTCCTGCGCCGTCGCCGCAGTGCTCGCCTCAGTCGCATCGACTCCTGCCCTGGCGCAGGCAAACGATGCATCCGCGGTCAACGAACTCGCGATCGAGAGCGTAGTCGTCACTGCGCGCCGCCGCGAGGAAAGCCTGCAGGATGTGCCGGTCGCCATCACCGCACTGACTGCCGATCAACTCCTGACTCAGAACGTGCGCACGCTCGAAGACATGACGGCCTACGCACCGAACATCAAGATCGCCGCGGGCCGTGCCACGAGCAGCACGATCAACGCGTACATCCGCGGCGTCGGTCAGAACGATCCGCTCTGGGGCTTCGAGCCCGGCGTCGGCATCTACCTCGACGACGTCTACATCGCCCGTCCGCAGGGCGCGCTGCTCGACGTGTACGACGTCGATCGCATCGAGGTGCTGCGCGGCCCGCAGGGCACGCTGTACGGGAAGAACACGATCGCAGGCGCGATCAAGTACGTCACCCGCGACATCGTCGGCGACCCTGCGCTGAATGCATCCGTGACGGCTGGCAGCTACAACCAGCTCGATACCAAGCTGAGCGGGTCCGCACCCATCGTCGCCGATCATTTCTACCTCGGGGCAGCGGTTGCGTACCTGCAGCGCGATGGTTACGGCGAAATCGTCGACGACGGCAGCACGCGTCTCTTCACTCGTCCCGGCCAGGATGTCTCCGACAAGGACGTGCTCGCCGCTCGCGCGAACGCAACGTTCCTCTGGGGCGATGACAGCCGCCTGAAAGTGCTCGCCGACTACATCAAGGACGACTCGAATGCCGCCGGTGGTCAGCGCCTGAACGACATCGTGCAGCCACGCCTCGACGATCGCTACGACCAGCGCACCGACATGCCGGTCGATCAGGATCAATTCGAAACCAAGGGTGTTTCCGCTACCTACACGCAGTCGCTCGGCGACGCGTTCGATCTGAAGATCGTCGGCGCGTATCGCGAAGGCGAAGGCAACCAGTTCATCGACTTCGAAGAGCTGGCCGGCAACTACTTCCAGGTGCCCGCGCAGTACGCCGACGATCAGACCAGCGGTGAAGTGCAGCTCACGTACACCGGCGACCGCCTGAAGGGTGTTGCGGGCGTGTACTACTTCACCGGCACTGCAAGCGGCGCATTCGACGCTTCGCTGGGCGCGCTGAACCTGACGTCGCTGACGAAGGGCTCGGTCGATACGGACAGCATCTCGGTCTACTTCGACACGACCTGGGCAGTGACGGATCGCTTGAACCTCAACGCCGGCGCGCGCTGGAACGAGGACGACAAGACGGCCCTCGTGTTCGTGCAGCAGTACCTCGGCCGGCTTCCCAACAATGGAACGTTGTTCGATCAGAACAACGTGCCGCCGGGCTTCACTGCCTTCGGTCCGCCGAGTTCGAACTACACCAGCAGTCGCACCTTCTCGGATGTCTCGCCGCGTATCGGCGTCGACTTCAAAGTCAGCGACGATGTGCTCGCGTACATCGGTTACAGCCAGGGCTTCAAGAGCGGCGGCTTCGACATGCGCGGCAACCAGGCGCTGTACCCGCAGACGAGCGACGGCTACGACTCGGAGATCGCGAACAACTACGAGGCGGGCATCAAGTCCACGCTGCTCGACGATACGCTGCAGTTGAACCTGACGATCTTCTACACGCCCTATGAGGACGTGCAGGTCACGACTCAGCAGTTCCAGCTCCTCAACGGCATCCCGACCAACGCAACGGCAGTGCTCAACGCCGGCAAGCAGCTGAACCAGGGTGTCGAGCTCGAGACGATGTGGCGTCCGGTTGCCGGCCTCACGCTCGCGTTGAACGTCGGCTACCTCGACGCGGAGTTCGAAGAGTTCATCTTCAGCTGTAACCCCGCGGTCGTCGTGGTGCCGGCCTGCCAGCCCAATGGCACGCGCGACATCAGCTCGATCAGCGAGCCGTTGAATTCGCCGGAATGGACGGGCTTCTTCGGCGCCACTTACGAGTGGGCGCTCAACGCCGGCGAAATCACGGCGCACGCGGGCTACCAGTACCGCTCGAAGACTCACGTCGCGACGACATTGGTTGCGCCGGTGGAATCGCCGACCGTTCAGCCGAACTACGACATCCTGGATCTCGGCGTGTCGTACACGACGGCAAGCGGCGCATGGCGCTTCGCGGTCGACGGCAAGAACATCCTCGACGAAGAGTATCGCGTCGCAGGCTACGAGTTCGGCGTCGTTCCCGCACAGGGCGCACCGCAGATCGGCTTCTACGGCGCACCGCGCACCGTCGCGTTCACGGCGACGTACAAGTATTGATGTGATGTCCCGAACCATTCTCATCACCGGCGCTGCGAGCGGCATCGGCCTGGCACTTACCCAGCGCTTCGTTGCGACCGGTCAGCGAGTCATCGCGTGCGATCTGCATCGCGAATCGCTCGACCGGTTGCAGCAGAGCATTGCCGGTGTGCGAACGCTCGCGTTCGACGTGGCTGATGCGAAGCAGATCGAAGCTGCCATTGCCAGCGTCGCCGATGATCCTCCCGCGGTCCTGATCAACAACGCCGGTCTGCAGCACGTCTCGCCACTCGAACAGTTCCCCCCTGAGAAGTGGCAGCAATTGATTGCAGTGATGCTGACCGGCGCTGCCCTGCTGACTCGCGCTGTCCTTCCCGCGATGCGGGCGCGCAACTACGGCAGGATCGTGAACATCGGCTCGATCCACGGCCTCATCGCATCACCGTTCAAGAGCGCCTATGTCGCCGCGAAACACGGCTTGATCGGTTTCAGCAAATCGATCGCGCTGGAGACCGGCAACAACGACATCACGATCAACACCGTCTGTCCGAGCTACGTGAAGACGCCGCTGGTCGACGCGCAGATCGCCTCTTTGGCCGCGACTCACGGCATGAGCCCGGCGCAAGTCGTCGATGAGATCATGCTCAAGCCCATGCCGAAGCGGCAGTTCATCAGCCTCGAAGAGCTCACGGGAACGGTCGAGTTTCTGCTGAGCGATGCGGCCCGGAACATCACCGGGCAGAGCATCACGATCGATGGGGGATGGACGGCGCAGTAAACACGGAGTAACTCCCTCCACAAGAATGCTACCCTCCGGCCACAACAACTCGGCCGACCAGGGGGATCCGCATGTCCACGCGCAGAGAGTTCATCGCATCGGGTAGTGCTGTTGTTGGTGCAACGCTGCTTGCGGGCGCGGCACTGGGGGCTGAGACGCCGAAGGTCAATCGGCGCATCGTGCTGGCGAAGCGCCCGCAGGGCGAGCCGACACCGGCGGATTTCCGCCTGGAGGAAGTGCCCATCGCGGCGCTGAAAGATGGGGAGATGCTGCTCCAGACCGTCTATCTCTCCCTCGATCCCTACATGCGCGGCCGCATGAGCGAAGCCGCATCGTACGCAGCGTCCACTGAGCTGGATCAGGTGATGATCGGCGGTACCGTCAGTCGCATCGTCGCCTCGCGCAACTCCCGCTTCAAGGAAGGCGACCTGGTCAATTCCTTCAGCGGCTGGCAGGAGTATCAAGTCTCCACCGGCATGGGCATCACGCCGCTCGACCCTCGTATTCCGAAGCCTTCCTATGCGCTCGGCGTGCTCGGCATGCCGGGACTTACCGCGTATGTCGGCACACTGGATCTCGGTACACCCAAGGCTGGGGAGACGCTCGTTGTCGCCGCGGCGACCGGTGCCGTCGGCTCAGTCGTCGGCCAGATCGCGAAGATCAAGGGACTACGGGCTGTGGGCATTGCCGGCGGACCGGAGAAGTGCGAGTACGCCGTGAAGGAACTCGGCTTCGACGCCTGCATCGATCACCGCGACGCGAACATGCCGGGTCTCCTGAAGCAGGCGTGCCCGAAGGGCATCGACGTCTACTTCGAGAACGTCGGCGGCGCTGTGTGGGACGCGGTTCTGCCGCTGCTGAACACGCACGCTCGCATCCCGTTGTGCGGTCTGATCGCCCAGTACAACGCCACGAGCCTGCCGGCCGGCCCGGATCGCAGCTCGCAACTGATGGCCACGTTCCTCGTCAAGCAGATCAAGGTTCAGGGCTTCATCATCTCGACCTACTACAACCGCCAGGCCGCGTTCATCAACGACATGAGCATCTGGATCCGCGAGCGCCGGATCAAGTATCGCGAAGACATCACGAAGGGCCTCGAGAACGCACCGGAAGCGTTCATGGGGTTGTTCAAGGGAAACAACTTCGGGAAGTTGCTGGTGCAGGTGAGTGAGTAGACGAAAACAAAGAATCTCCACGGGGCATGAACGGGGTGGCCACGGGGTGCACGGGGCGGAGATTTATCCACGGAGCATCAAGTACTTCAGTTGAGCTCGTGTGCTCCGCCCCATGTGTCCCCGTGCTCCCCGTGGAAACTCTTCATCTGAACTCCTAGCCCTGCTGACCTACTGGCCTCTCATGGAACTGCGAGATCCGCCCACCATCCACGACGAGATCGTGCGAGTTGACGTAGCTGCCCTCGTCGCTCGCGAGGAACAGCGCTGCGTTCGCGATGTCCAGCGCATGGCCGCTGCGAGGGAGGGGGGTCGCGTGTGCGAGATTGTGTTCGAGCTTCGCGAGCTTGCGCTGATTCTCTTCGTCGCTCAGCGTATTGGCCCGGGCTGATCCGCCCCAGAAGATCGGCGTGGCGATCGCGCCCGGCGAGATTGCGTTCACGCGAATCCCGTACTGACCGAGATCAACGCCGGCGATGCGGGTGAGATGAGCAACGGCGGCCTTCGCCGCCGAGTAGAGCATCTGCCCCTGTCCGTAGCGGTGACCGGCGATACTCGCGTTGTTGATGATGCTGCCGCTCTTCTGGGGCTTCATCAAACGCGCCGCATGCTTGATGCCGAACACGACGCTGCCGACGAGCAACTGCATCGCGTACGTGAACTGCGCTTCGGTAACGTCATCGAACGTACCAGGCGTCGGCGCACCTGCGTTGTTGAACAGGATGTCGAGACGGCCGAAGCGCTCCGAGGCCGTGTTCACGAGCGCAGCAATATCCGCCTCGCGAAGAATGTCGGCTCTCTGGAACAGGGCGCGACCGCCGAGTTCCTTCGCCAGCGCCTCACCCTTGTCGACGGTACGACCGGCCAGGATCAGGGTCGCGCCCTCCTCGGCGAATCGTCGCGCGGTCGCTTCGCCGATGCCGCTCGTTGCCCCGGTAACGATCGCTACTTTTCCATCGAGCCTGCCTGCCATAATTCCCCCTGCGTCTCTTTCCGTGTGTCGTTCGAAGAGTCTGCCACCGCACGCCATGTCCGAGAATCCTCCGACGACGCTCAGTCGCGGTCACAAGATTGCCCTACTCGTTGCGCTCTATCTCGCGCAGGGGCTGCCTTATGGATTCTTTACACAGGCGCTGCCGGTGCTGCTGCGCGAAGCCGGCTACTCGCTGAAGGCAATCAGTGCACTGAGTCTGCTGTACTTGCCGTGGGCACTGAAATTCCTGTGGGCGCCTTATCTGGATCATCGAGGCACGGCTCGCGCGTGGTTGCTCACTTTCCAGATTGCGTCGATTGCGGCGGCGTTGCTGCTGACCCAGCTGAACCTCGACCACGGGCTCGTCGTCATTCTCGTCGCGGCCTTTGCGTTCAACATCATTGCCGCCTCGCAGGATGTGATCACCGATGGACTCGCCGTGCGGATGCTCGACAGTCACGAGCGTGGCGGAGCCAACGCGATCCAGGTGGGTGCCTATCGAATCGGCATGATTCTCGGCGGCGGAGTGCTGCTCATCGTGTTCGCGAAGACGGGCTGGTCCGTCACCTTCCTCTGCATCGCCGGATTGCTTGCATTGACGATGCTGCCCGTCCTGCCGCTGCGCGATGTCCGGCCGGGCACGGCGGCACCGCCCTCCTTTCGATCGCTTTCCATCGGCTGGGCCAGGCGGCTGGCCGCGCCTGGCATGCTCACGATCGCCGGCCTGATCTTCTGCTATCGCTTCGGCGATGCGATGGTCTCGAATATCCTGAACCCTTTCCTCAAGGACTCCGGCCTGAGCAACGAAACGATCGGTGTGATGAAGGGCATCGTGGGTTCTTCCACGAGTCTGCTGGGCGCATTGATCGGCGGCTGGTATGCGATGCGCGTGAACCGTCGCACTGCGATCCTCGTCACCGGCCTTGCACAGGCGGCGACCTTCGTTCTGTACGTCGTCGCAGCGCTTGGTGTGGGCGGGATTACGCTGTTGTGGACGGCGACGATCGCGGAAGGCCTCATCGGCACGATGGCAACAGTCGCTCTCTTCACGTTGATGATGGATGCGTCCGATCCTGAGCATGCAGGTACGGACTACACGTTGCTCGCCAGCATTTTTGTGCTGGTCAACAGCGCCGGCACGTTCAGCGCCGCAGCCATCGCGGATGCGTTTGGCTATCCACCGGCTTTCAGTATCGGCACGATACTCGCCGCTGCTGGCGTGATCGCCGTTGTGGTTGTGCTCGATCGGAAGCCGACGTCTGCGCGTGTCGCGGAGGCGTGGGGCGCACGAGGGATCTGAGTGCTCAGGATCTGATCACGCGCTGCGGCAGTTCAATAAAGAACGTCGCGCCACGACCGATCGCGCTCTCCGCCCAGACTCGACCGCCGATTCGTTCGACCGCCTTGCGCACCAGCGCGAGTCCGATGCCCGTGCCCGGATACTGATCCTCGCGATGCAGGCGCTGGAAGATCTTGAAGATGGTGTCGTGGTACTGCATGTCGAAGCCGATACCGTTGTCGGCTACGGTCAATCGCGCCCCATGTTCCGTGCGCACAGCGCGGACAGTCAGCGTCGGTGACTCGACACTCGTCGAGTACTTGATCGCATTGCCGATGAGATTGCGAACGGCGAGCGCCAACCCTTCGGCATCGAGGAACACGATCAGAGGCTCGATCTCGAGCTCTACTTTGATATTGCGGCGCTGGATCTCCTCCGCGCAGCCCTCCAGCACCGACTGCACCAGCTCCGGGACATCGACATCGGTGGCATGGAGGTCGCGACGTTCGATGCTCGCGTAGGACAGCAGATCGTCGATCAGCGAGGACATTCTCAGCACACCGCTGCGGATACGACGCAGATGAGCATCGCCCTGCGGCGACATGTCATTCACTTCCTCACGCAGCAGGTGCGCGAATCCGTCGATGGCCCGCAATGGCGATTTCAGATCGTGTGCAACAGCATACGAGAAACCTTCCAGCTCGCCGTAGGCGCGCTCGAGCTGCGCCGTTCGTTCAGCGACGCGCTTCTCCAGCACCGTGTTCAGATCGCGATAACGCTTCTCGCTTTCGCGCAGATCGGCATTCGCTTCATTCAGCCGCCGGTTCGAATCCATCAGATCGTTGTTCAGGCGCTGCGTATCGTTCTGCACCAGCGCTTCGCGGACACCGAGAACGATCGCGAAGATGATGAACAGTACTGCCGTCCATGTAAGGACGCGCGTCGTCAGCGTGGCGTGACTGGAGACAGCGACGATCACCATGATGATGATCAGCAGCGCCGGAATGACAGCCTCGATCCAGCGCTCCTGCATCAGTAGTCGCGCCGGCGGAAGCTCGCGCGGATTCAGGTGCGACCAGTGCCGCTCCACCGCAGCCCAGGAGAGGAACGCGAATACCAGCAGCCAGCTGACATTGATCAAGTCATCCGGCAGATAGGTGCGCGTGAACAATGCGTGCAGATAGATCAGGTTGCCGACGGCATACACGCCCGCCGCCACGACGATCTTGAGTACGACCGTCCACATCGCGCTCCAGCGATAAGTCCACAGCGTGTACAGCGCGTAGAGGAACGTCGCCGCGACGAACACGCTGCGACCGCCGCCCAGCCACAGGTAGTACCGCGGCACATTGGATTGAATCGCGGGCTCGATCAGCCCAAGGACGACCGTGACGGCAAGACAGCACAGCACCAGCGCAACGTTGCCGAGCTGCTTGGGCATGATCGGCGAGCCGTGATGCGATTCCGGCAGCTGGCTGATCGCGCCGATCGCCAGCAGCGGGAAGAGCAGGTAGAAAATCTGGCCGATGCTCTCGAACGGCATGTCGATGCCGAGCATCCAGCGGTTGTAGTTCCAGAGGAGCTGGCCGATGAACCAGCACAGGCAACCCGTACCGAACAGCCACCACGCGCGTGCGGATGACGAAGGCAATTGCCGCGCTGTGATGAAGCAGGACCAAGCTGCAGCCGCGGAGGCGAGCGTCCACGCGCCGTCGTTGACTGCTCGCGTCGTGACGTCATCCAGCAGCCATACGAGAACGCCGTACGCGATCAGGCCCACGAGCCAGAGGCCCGCGACTGACCAGTGCGAGAAAGGACGCGACAGGGATGCGTTAGTGGCGGCGATAGCCATCCAGAATCATCGGCAAAAGCTGAATAAAGGCGCTGAGAGCGGGTAACCCGGTGCGGCCGCGTCCCTGGCGGCAGGCTGCGGGAGCATGAGCTATCCGCCCCGCAAATCCAACGTCACGGATCACACTGCGGTGCGCGTAAACCGCAGGATTCTGCCTTTAGACTCAATCTCGGCGCCGCCGGCGCGACAGGGCATCTCGGTCCGCGCGAATCCCTCCGCAGCCAGCCGTTTGCTGAACTGGCCGCGATACCCGCGCCCAGGGTCTGCGACGAGCACTTCCGCGGCGGGCTGCGCATGCCTGGAAATGAACCCGGCCAGCAATGCCGCATGATCTGGTTCGTACAGCACGTCCCCACCAATGATCAGATCGAACCGGCCGAGGTCCGGATTTTCCTCACCCCAGGGCGCCTGGCGATAAGGAACCGGCGGCACTGCATTGAGCCCTGCGTTATGGCGCAGGAATTCTTCCGCGAGCGGGTGATTGTCGCTCGCAGTGATATCGGCGCCGCGCCGGCTCAGCACCAGACTCGACAGGGCCGTCCCGCAACCGACTTCGATGATCCGTTTGCCGTCGATCGGGAATTGCGTCATCTCGTAGGCGAGCGCGATGCCGACCGGCCAGATCATTCCGAAGATCGGCCACGTCGCGGAGGAAATGCCGGCTCGCTCCGCCGCGCCATCGGGATCGTAGTACTGCTGCTTGTCCGCAAGGATCCGCAGCCGATACTCATCGGCACCGACCTGCACCGCGACGATCTGAACGTTGTATCCCATCGGCAGCGCCGCAGGCGCATCGGGCGTCATCAGAGAATGCGTTCGATCGAGCGGATCTTGTTGTCGACGATCTTCACGCGGATCGGCGCGGCCCGCGAGCCGCGATCGTACGTCCAGTACTCGACGACCGTGGTTCCAGAACGATAGCTGCCGCCATTGACGTTCCGGGTCCAGACGTCTTCTTCCTTTCGTTCCTTCGCCGCGGGCTCGCCGCACTTGTTGAGAAGCTCGCCCACGGTGAGAGACGAATTCACGACCCACTTTCCGCAACGAATCGTTTCATCGGCCTGCGCCGCGTGCGCGCACGTTGCAAGGACCGCTGCAAGTAACCAGCCGCGCATGCTCCGACTCCCGTCGCTCGTCATGCCAGGAATCTTACACGCTACTGATGCGACCGCGTGAACCCGATCCAGCGTGGTACAGCCCGCACATATCCGTGCCAGTGATCTCCATGCGTGCGCGCAAGCCAGGGTTCTTCGCCATAAACGACGCGAAGATGGAACGCCAAAGCGACGGCGAGCGCGTAGATCAGCACGCCGGATGAATCGAACGTCAGTGCCCAGCCCAGCAGGATCGAGACCACGCTGACATACATGGGATTGCGGCTGTAGCGATACAGCCCGATAACGACCAGGTTCTTCGGTGGCGACCACGGAGCCAGCGTCCCCTTGCCCCTCACGTAGAAATCGCGCACGCACCAGAGCAATCCCAGTGTTCCCACGATCAGTACGATGAAGCCCGCCGGGTGAATGACCGTCCAGCGATTCGCACGCCACATCCATATCGCCGGAACTGCGAACGCCACGATGCCCGGCATGGCGAGAAATGCGAACAGCGCTTTCGCGAACATGCGCGTTACGCCTGCTTCAGCAGGAACACGTTGCCTTCAGGGTCATTGCCCAGGAACAGGCCGGCGTTCGCATCGGCCCACGGCGGCGGCGAGGCGTCGACGTCGCCCCCGAGTGCGCGCGCGATTCGACGGCTCGCTTCGATGCTTGGCACCGGAAAGTCCAATCGCAGCGCCGCCTGAGTACGACGCTCGGTTGCTCCTGACGTTGCGCCGCGGAGCATGGCTTTGGGGATCTGGTGAACGATGAAAGAAAATCCCTCGCAATCGAACTGCGCGTGGTCTTCGTCACGTCTCATGCACGTCATGCCGAGCGCCTGTTCGTAGAACGTCGCGACGCGTCTCAGATCCATGACGAACAACACCGCACTCACTGGCTGCATGAGATGCTCCGCTGCAGACGCTCCATCGGATCATCATTGCGCAGATCGACGGCGAAGGCGAGCATCGCCCGCGGCGGGAGCAGCACGTTCAGCCGGTGGTGCTGTTCTTGTTGTGGGTCCGACTTTAGTCGGACGTCATGCGAAGCATCCCTTGGGGATTACGTCCGGCAGAAGCCGGCCCACAGCACGACGGACAGACGTCTCACGAACTCGCGTAGGTGACGTCCGGAATCCAGTTGCGCGCACGACGCTCAAGCCTTTCGCCCTGCCCTTCACCGTCGAAAGACGCGGACGCGCGACGAAGCATCGATTCCGGAACGCCTTCGAATGCATTCACACTGACGACCGCGTACTCGCGGTCTTCGATGCGACTGGTGACGAGCGGCACGACGCCGCAGGCCGTGCACACATGGAAGTCGGCGGTGCGCGTACCGAACGAGTATCGCGATACCTGCGCTGGCGACCTCACGGTGACCGACAGCGATCCCGAGGGAGACGACGTCCAGACGCCGCCGTGCTTCACGCAAAAGGAACAGGAACACGCCCGCGCCGCAATCTCGATCGGATCGGGCGTAATGGTGAACAGGAAGGAAATGTTTCCGCAGTGACAGCGACCTGCGATTTCCATGAGCGTCGATCTCAGATGGTCAGATCGTTCGCGCGGACCAGCGTCGTTCGCTGGCCGAAGCTGTTCATGTTCTTCAGCGTCGTGTTGTGGTGCGCGATGATCTGCACGGCACTCAGGACTTCATTGTCGACCGTCGAGTGTCCATCCGAAATGAGCGTCACCTCGTAGCCCAGGGCGAGCGCCTGGCGCACCGTCGTGTCGACGCAGTAATCGCTCTGCAAACCGCACACGATCACACGATCGATGCGTCGTGACTGCAGCACTTCCTGCAGCGGCGTGCGATGAAACGAGTTGGGAGTCGCCTTGCGCACGCGCAGGTCCGTTGCTGTCGTGGTGAGCCCCTCGGCGATCTGCCAGCCTGCCGATTCGAATCGCAGCAGTTCATCATCTTCCTCGTGCTGAATCAGCACGACGGGAATTGCGGCGGAGCGCGCCTTCGCCGCAACGGCGTTGATGCGCTGAATCAATCCCGCCGCATCGAACGCGGCATAGCGGCCCGCGCAAAGCGCCTGCTGCATATCGATGATGAGAAGTGCCGCCGTCATGTCTTCGCCCATCCGCCCCGGACGGATCAGATCATACCGACGCAGGCTGTCTCAAGGCTGAACGGCGACAGCGGCACGAATGAAGGCGCGGGCAGTGTTGCGGTCGTTTGAAGCTTCCTCGCCCAGCCAGTCGCGGAACAGCGTGATCTTGCGGCTGCTGTGCCGGGCGGCGGGGTAACAGAACCAGAAGGCGCGCCCGTCGCTCGCGACGAAGTCATGCGCGGGCACCAGCCGTCCGGAAGCAAGCTCGTGATGAAAAAGGATCGGGGAGCCGATCGCGATCCCATGACCGGCGATGGCCGCCGCGATATCGAGATGCTCCGCGGCAAGCTGGGTCCCGAAGCGCTCGGCCGGAATCGCATCCGCCTTGCCCAGCGCCCGATACCACATCGTCCACCAATCCGGCCGGCCCAGCAGCGGCACCTGCACTTGCTCAGGCGCGTCGGCGATGAGCCTTGCGGCTTCCTTGAGCGCCGGGGTGCAAAGCGGCATGAAAATGCTGGGCAGCAGCTCGACTGCATGCAGCCCGGGCCAGCGTCCGTGACCGTTGCGGATCGCCGCGTCGAAACGACCGGCCGTCAGATCCTCCGGAACAGCTGACACGTCGAGTCCAAGCAGGATGGCGGGATGCCTGGTGCGAAAGCGGCCGAGTTTCGGCGTCAGCCAGCTCGTGCCGAGCGTGGGCAATGTCGTCAACGAGAGACGCGATTCGTCCGCGTCGACTGCGCGGATGAAGCTGGCGCGGAGTGCCGCGAATGCGTTCATCGCCTCGCGCGCCACAATCTCGCCGGACTCCGTGAGGACGACCTGGTTGGGATGCCGCACGAACAGCGGGACACCCACCTGCTTCTCGAGCTGGCGAACGTGATAGCTCACCGACGCCGCCGTGGTGTCGAGCTCTTCGGCTGCCTTGGCGAAGCTGCCCAGGCGAGCCGCCGCCTCGAAGGCGCGGATGGATGCCAGGGAAGGAAAGCGTCGATCGCTGACCATAAGTCGGCCTTAGCCTGCCGGCCGATCTTCGAATGGTCAACGCCGGCAGCAACGCGATCATCGCGGCACCTTCACCCGCCATGGATTTTTCATGCAGCACGAATCGCCTGCCTGCCTCACCCGTCGTCATTTCATTACACGCGCGACGCTCGCTGGCAGCGCGCTTGCGATCGGAATCCCCGTGTTCGCGGGCCCGGTCGATCACTCACGCGACTGGCGATGGCTGGTCGGGAACTGGGACGTCTTCCATCGTCGACTGAAAGATCGACTCGTCGGCAGCAACGAGTGGGAAGAGTTCGGCGGCAAGAGCGCGCTGTGGCTGACGTTGAATGGCCTGGGGACGATCGACGACAACATCGTCGAGTTGCCGGGCGGCACATATCGCGGAGTGACCTTGCGCGCGTTCGATCCCGCAACCGGCAAGTGGTCGATCTGGTGGATCGACGGGCGCGACCCGACGAGCATCGATGTGCCGGTCGTCGGCGGCTTCGAAGGCGACCACGGCACGTTTCTCGGTCGGGATGTGCTCAAGGGCCGTCCGATCGTGATGCGTTTTCGCTGGCAGGACATTCATAGTTCCCGTCCGTGGTGGGAGCAGGCATTCTCGACCGATGAAGGCGCAACGTGGGAAGTGAACTGGCGCAACTACTTCACGCGCACAGCGTCGACACCGACGCCGTTGCCGTCGCTCGCCGATGCGCCGAAGGATTTCGATTTTCTCGTGGGGCGCTGGAAAGTCCGGCATCGCAAGCTGAAGCAGCGATTCGCGAACAGCGGCGAATGGGAAACCTGCGACGGCACATTCGTGAACTGGCCCGTGCTCGGAGGCCACGCCAACGTGGGTGACAACGCCATGGAATTTCCGAGCGGAACGGTTCGGGGCATCGGCTTCCGCACGTTCGACGCTGCGAGCAGGCAGTGGTCGAGCTGGTGGCTCGACGGCCGCAATCCTTCGGTGATCGGTTCTCCCGTGCGTGGCGGATTCTCCAACGGCGTCGGCACGTTCATGGGCGAAGAGATGTCACAGGGCCGCCGCGTTCAGACCCGCGTCCTGTGGACGCACACTTCACACTCCGCGCGCTGGGAGCAATCGGGCTCCGTCGACGGCGGTGTCACATGGGAAACGAACTGGGTGAGCGACTACACGCGCTGATCCTCACCCGCGAAAGCGGGTGTCCATCCATAGCAACAGGAAAATCCATGGCACGTACTCGTTCCCTGCTTCTTGCGGGAATCACCCTCATCGCATCCGCGTCGGCGAATGCCGCAACGCTCGAGATCGTCGGCGACGCCGAAGCATTCGCGCCGGACATCGCGTCGACGCAGTACTCCGAAGTGCGACTGACCTTGAGCCCGGACGGCCGCACCGCTCTGTGGTTCAGTCGTGACAGGCCCGGCGGAGCTGGTGGCTACGACATCTGGATCTCCCACCGATCGAACGATCATTGGTCGACGGCGACACCCGTGCCCTTCAATTCTCCGGGGCGCGACTTCGATCCGGCGTTCTCCGCGGACGGCGCGTTCGTCTACTTCTGTTCCGATCGCGCCGGCGGCCACGGTGGCGATGATGTGTACCGAGTGCGCTTCACGCATAACGGGTTCGGTGCGGTCGAACATCTCGGCCCGGAGGTGAACAGCAACGGCAACGAGTTCGCGCCGATGCTGTCCGCCGACAGTTCGACGCTGATCTTCTCGAGTGACCGTGCGGGCGGTGCCGGCCGGCAGGATCTCTTCCGCTCACGTCATCGCAGCGATCGATTCGAAGTCGCCGAACGTCTGCCCGGCGAGATCAACACGGGCGGCGATGAATTCGACGCGACGCTGCTCGCCGACGGACGCACACTCGTCTTCGCTCGCGCGGGGGATTTCCGCACCGATCGCGTCGACCTGTTCGTCGCCACGCTGCGCGATGGACGATACGACGTCGGTCGCCTTCTGCCGCCGAGCATCAACATGCCTGACAAGGATACGTATGGCCCGATGCTCGACTGGTCAGGGCAGGGTCGATTTACGTTTTCCGCGCAGCGTCCTGGATCGCGCGGCATGGATCTGTATGTGGTGAAGTATCAGCTGATAACGAGCGGTGAGCGATGAGCGGCGAGCCGGAAGCCGGCGGCGTTCAGTTTCGTGATCATGACGGGAGCTCGCGGCTTGT
Organism: Povalibacter uvarum; assembly: GCF_014202975.1. Lineage (GTDB taxonomy): Bacteria > Pseudomonadota > Gammaproteobacteria > Steroidobacterales > Steroidobacteraceae > Steroidobacter > Steroidobacter uvarum. The sequence goes on along the minus strand of NZ_JACHHZ010000002.1, from coordinate 909,953 downwards.
GCTTTGGCCTTCAACTCGTGGCGCCGAATGCCTCGTGGTACGACACCGTGCCGCGCGGCAGCGCCGAGGTGAACGCGATCGCCTGAAAGTACTCGGGTGGCAAGCCGGGATAGACGAGGTTCGGTTCGGCGCGGAACCCAAAGCGACGGTAGTAGGCTGGATTGCCGACGAGTACGCAGCCGGAAGCACCGGACTCACGAAGCCGGCGAAGTGCTTCGTTCATGAGCGACGAGCCAATGCCGTGGCCTTGATGCCGGGGCACCACCGAAATCGGCCCCAGCCCGAACCAGCTCGGCGTGCCGTCGGAAATGGAGACCGGCGAAACCGCGACGTGCCCGACGATCTCATCATCGATCTCCGCGACGAGGGAGAGGGAGAGCTTGCCCGCGGCGCGGAGTGCGTTGACGATGAATTGCTCGGTGTGACCGGCATGCGGTGCGTTCCTGAACGCTGCTTCCGTGACTGTTTCGATCGCCGCCTGGTCGGCGCGGATCTCATCCCGGATTCGAACGGCGGCGCCGCTCATGGAGCCAGAAGAACTTCGCGAACGCGCTTGTACTCTTCGAGCCGCTCATGATCCTTCTGCGTCGGATTCGCGATCCTCGACAGATCCATGTTCTCTGAGTTGTCGGCGAGCTTCACCGTGCGGGCGATCGGATTCGCCGCCGCTCGCTTCGCCGCGTCCAGCCTCGATTCGCCGGGTGGCAGCATGACCCGGATCGGATGAAGGATGTAGGGCTGGCCGGACTTGTCGAGCTGGCCCGCGTGTGCCGCGGCGGCGATGGCAATGGCGCGCTCCAGAGTCGACATGAGTTGCTACCGATCCGACGACTGATCTGATTCGCCGCCTTGCTTTCGTCCGGCCGCCGGCACCATGCATGCTGGATTGCGGCGATAGCGAATGTAGCCCGACCCGGTGAAGACCGCGGCCGTGAGTACTCCCCACAACAAGCCGTGCGAGATCGCTGCGTTGGATGAAGCACCTTTGAGCAACTGCGCGGCGACCAGGATTGCAAACGCGACGACGAACGACAGCACCAGTCGCTTCAGCCAGAATCCGATTCCCACAATATCTCTCCGGATGATCGCCGCCGCGCGAAGTCTGCGCGCAGAGTAGCACTCATGGCGATCCCGGACCGGGAAGGTATCGGCTGGTCAGGTCTTGGGGCTTCTCTTCCTCGCGCCGCCGGGCCAGCAGACGGGACAAGGCCCCGCGCCGCGATACTTGTGCCCGCGACTGCAGGTCTTCCATCCGTTGCTGGTGGCTTTCGCGCCGGCTTTGCTTCTGGAGGCCATGCCCTGTCCCTCGCTGCCTGAAGCAATGACAACTCAATAGGGAAAGCGGGAGTTCCGGCGGCGGCCGGCAATCAGCCCGTCGGGTGGCAACGCGTGCTCGTCAGTTCGTGGCGCTCGCCTGTGCGCTCGTAAATGAGCACGCAGTGGTCGGCGGACTTGATGAGATCGAACCGCTCAGGCCGACCCAGATTGCGGCCGTCGAGGGGACGGCCGCCTGCATCGGATGCACGCTCGACAAAGAGCGTGCTCGATTGGGTCAGGGCGTCGTCGGCGAGCGTGATCGAGCTGACACCGAGGGCCTTTTGCACCGTCGATAGCAACTCAGCGCGACTCTGCGCCGATGCTTCGACAATGACCGCGGGCGCATCCGCCTTCGAGGGCGACTGCGCACACGCGGTCACGATCAGAGCTGCGCCGATCGCGGCGATCCGCTTCATGCGCCGGGACGGCCGAGAATACGATTCTCACGCAGCGGCGATCGCAGCAGCACGGCGTCGGCATCAGCGCCTGGCATTCCCTGCTTTGTCACACCGACAGGTCCGCTGGGAGGTGCTGGGCACATTCCGCCGCCGATGTAGCCAAGCGCCGCGGCAAGACGACCTTCCGTCGGATCACCCAGCTGACGCATGAAGTCGTCGCGCACCGAGCATCCTGGAATCGTCGTGCCGGGCGCCGTCACGGTGTTCTGCGGAGAGAAGCCATCGGTGTAGTCACCGAATCCCGCATCGTTCACGCCTTTGAACTGAATCGCGAAGTACGTCGTGTCGCAGTTGTCGGTGGCGTAGAAGCCATACGGCTTGCCGCACGTCGTCCCGCCAATCTGGATGACCTCGACACCGACGCCCCGAAGGCCGTTCATGATCGATTCGCTGGCCGAGCAGGTTCCCGCGCCTGTCAGCACGAACACGCGGTTGAGGTTCAGCGAGGGAAGCGGAGCGTTGCTGTCGGAGGTCGAGAAGAACGGGATGGGCTGCAGCGCCTGGCCCGTCACCGCATCGTTGTTCGGATACTTGTCGTTGAACGTAAGGCGCTCGAACGTCTGGCCGCTCGTCCGCGACGAACCCGCGATCATGTACGCAAGCTCGCTGGCGATGTAGAGGTAGCCACCGCCGTTGTAGCGGATGTCGAGCACGAGCTCATCGACGCCCGCGCCTGAATTCAGCGTATTGATCGCAGTGATGAGCTGCTGCTCCGCCGTCGCGATGTGATCGTTGAACAGGAGGTAACCGACACGCACGCCCTGGTCGATGACTTTCACATTCTGCACGGGGGTCGACGTGACGTTCGCGGAGGTCAGCGACACCGTGCGCTCGCTACCGTCGTTGCTGCGCAACCGGATCTGATGGGTCTCGCCGGTGCCCTCGGGGAACAGGCCGGCATTGAGGGTATCGACGATCGCGTCCGTGTTGCCGTTGATCGCATCCGCGCCGTCGATCGCAATGATCATATCGCCGCGCTGCAGGCCGGCGTTCGCGGCCGGGGTTCCCGGATCGACGTAGGCCACGCGAACGTCACGGGGCGGGGTCGCCGCCAGCAACGCGAACTGCGCGCCGTAGCCCGCCGATATGCCCGATTGAGACAGGCGTTCCCACTCGTCCGTGGGATACCAGAAATGGAACTTGTCCTTGTCTGCTCCTGACGGTGTCGTCTCCGCGGTCCTCAGCCGGTCGAAATAGTCGAGCGGATCGGAGTACGAATTCGGATTCAGGTCCGGCACCTCGCGGTACCAGAGGTAGGTGTCGTTGATCCAGGAGCGCAGCCAGTTGTTCTCCTCGGCTGCCGTCGTGCACCGGTTGGCCAATCCCTTGTAGGGCTGAAAAATGCCGGCCGTATAGGACACCGTCCCGTTGCCGCCCCCGTTGCTGCCGCCGTCTCTCTGGCTGTCGCTCTGCCCGCCGCAAGCAGCCAGAGTCATGAGGGCCAGGCAGGTCATCGATACCCGGGCCGTGCGATTCAATCCGATGATCATTCCGTTCTCCTGACGGTTCCTGAAATCTTGTTATTCCCGACCAGACGCCACTCTCTTACATCCGCGCACCTGAATGAACTCTAAACCTGTCTAAACGGGAAGCGGATCACATGATGCCGGCCAGCTAGCCAGAATAGCCGGCTGGCCATTGGCCAGAGACAAAAAGCGGCTGCAGCAAATTGGCCTGGGGCTGGCGGCTAGCTCGCTAGCCGACTAGCTGGCTTCCCCTACGTCTGCTTAGTCCTTTCCACTCCACAACGCTTGCACCGCTCGGTGCTGACGAGCTTCCCCTGCTTCACGTCGAAGCGGCGCTCGTTCAGCAGTTCCCACTTGTGAAACCCCGAAGTGCAGAGCGTCTTGCCCTCGGCACGTTTTTGTTTGTATTTGCGAAGGCTGACGACGGACATGAGGGGAGGCGATGAGCGACGAGCTGTGAGCGGCGAGCCAGAATAGGAGAAGCGGAGCCCCTCTGGCTACCAGCTCACAGCTCGCGGCCTCTCAATGCGTCATCGCATACGTCACCACATTCACCCCCATCATGTAGGAGCGCGTGGAGAAAGTTTCGAAGTACCACTCGCCGTAGGCTTCGCGTTCCCATCCGTCGCCGATGTCGGTGTTGTGCGTGGCAACGACCATGAGGCGGCCATCATCGTCGACCCAGGCGCGCATCTGGGGATCGCGGAGAGAACCAGCGGGGTACTTGTGGGCGCCTGCGGGTTCTGCGGTGTCGCCGCCCGGACTCGCGAAGGGCAGGGCTGGAATCTGCGGCATTTCCTTCAGGTCGAAGACGGTGTGGAAGATCGGATGCTCCGGAGTCAGCACACGCCATTCGCGGCCGGGGAGCACTTCACGCATCACCGTGGCGAACTGCTGCCATTCGGCATCGCCCCAGAAATCATCGACCCACACGAAACCGCCGTTGGCGAGATAGCGCGCGAACGCTTCGATCTCCTGCCGCGAGAGGATCATGTAGCCGGGGTCGGACATGTACAGCATCGGGAAGTCGCCCAGGTCCGGCGCGGTGAGCAGGCGGCTCGCCGCCTTGGGGTTCACGTCGATGCGGGTCAGGGTGGAAAGTCGACGGCTGAAGTTGTCGTCGCCCTCGGGAAAGTCCGTTTCCCAGCGCGCCCAGAAGCGGCCGTCATAGACGTAGTACGCCTCGCCCATGCCGCCTTCGCTGTTGTAGATCGCCCGGACGAAATTGAGCTTCGAGAGATCAGGGGTTTCGCCGGAGCGGCCGCCATCGCCGGGAAGATCCGTATCGGCCGCGGCGAGCGCCGCAACCAGCAGGACCGAAAGGTAGCCGGCGACTTTTCGCACCTGCGGTCTCAACACGGCCGCGCACCCTCTGCGTTCGTGCAGTTTCCGCCGACGCGCCGGTAATACTCCGCGACTGCTTCCCGATACTCTGCGTCGTCCGGAATCGATGCCGACGTATGCGCCGATGGTGCATTGCGCGATTTCTCGATCGATGCGAGCGTCGCTAGCTCGAGTCGATCCACGAGTTTCGACAGCGCATCCAGTTGCGCGCCCAGCGATCGGCCATTCAAGCCCCTTGCTTCGCGAGCCATGCGTCGCAGTGCGCTGATCTCATCCTGCGGCAGCGCGAGGCCCGGCTGATTCGCCATTGCCTCGATGCGCTGCCCGATTTCTGCTGCTTCCCGCGACCGGAACTGGCCAGCGCCCGTTTCGAGTGTGGGTGTGTTGGTGCCGCTCGTACCTTGCCGTGTGTTCGACGGATCCCAGGCGCTCAGGCCATTGCGTGTTCGATCGGTGCCGTTGCCCTGGCCGCCCGACGATTCTCCGCTCTGACCGTTTGCATCGCCCTGGCTGCCTTGTTGAGCACCATTCTGCTGAGCGCTGCTATTGCCCCGCTGCGATTCCGCGTCGCGAAGTGCGCGACGCAGGTCGCCTAGCTCAGCGAGCAGTTGCTGTGGATCCGCCGCCTGCTGTTGTCCTTGCGCTTCGTTCGCGGCGACGCGAGAGATCACACGCAGATCGCGTTCGAGCGTCTCCAATGCCTCGGCAATCAATCCCTCGCGGGGCGCTGCATCGCGCGCCCTACCGTAGCGAATCTCCGCAGCGCTGCGCTCGAGCCGGTGAACCAGGTTGGCGCCTTCGAGCTCGCCGAGGGTATCGCCCAGACGCTTGGCCGACTGGGGATTGCGCCCGCTGTGATCGTTCAATGCCTCGCGCATCTCACGCTGGATGTCGTTCACCTCGTCGGCCATCTGCTGTTTGCGTTCGACCAGCCGTTGCGACCGTGCAGGCTGCAGTTGCCCGCGTTGACGCGCCGATCCCATCGCATCGCCGAGCGCGTCGTACAGCTCCGCCTCGACCGATCGCTGCTCGCCGACGAGCTTCTGCGCGCGATCCGCCAGCCGATCGACTTCGTCCGCCATCGAATCGCCTCGCGGCTGCTGCTCCAACTGGTCGAGTGCCCGCCGCAGATTGCGACTGGCTTCCTGGGCGGAGCGCGGATCGGAGTCGCGATTGGCAGCGCGCATTTCATCGAGCGCCTCGCGCATCGACTGCAGCGCGGCTGAAGAGGTCGATCCCGACTGGCCGTTCTGGGACTGGCCGTTCTGGGACTGGCCGGTTTGCGACTGGCTCGTTTGCGACTGTCCCGTCTCTGACTGTTCCTGAGCCGAAGTGCTCTCGCTGTTGCGCGCCGACTGTTGTGAGTTCTGAGAGCGCGTCAGTTCCTCCAGTCGCCGCCGCAGATCCTCTGCTTCACGTCGTAACTGCTCCTGTTGCCAGCGCTGTTCGCGAGACTGCGCCGCACGATTTGCCTGCTGCGCCAGCCGTTCCTGCCGCTCGGCGAGCTCTTTGAGCTTGCGCAAGGCGTCGTCCAGTTCCTCGCGCTCGTTGCGCTGCGAAAGCTGTGACTGCGTCTCGTAGTGATTCTTGTCGACATCCATTTCGAGCTCGAACATCTCCGTGAAGTTGCGTTCCGCCTGCTGCCCGCCGCCGCCCGATTGATCGCGCTGCATCGCGACCTGCACGTCGCGGAATGCCGTTTCCGCGCGAAGAAGTTGCTGCAGCGCCTGCTGCTCGGCCGGAATCGCGGATTCGAGCTCGAAATCGGTCAGGTGCTTCGCCGCCGGCTCCATCGCCTTTACGGCGGCTTCGAGACTCTCGACGAACTGCCGGATGAGGGGGTCCTGATCGATCGATGCGCGCGCCCGTGTTCGTTCCGACAGTGTGCGCGCCTGAGTGGCCAGCTTGAGTTGCAACTCCGCGAGCATTTTCGCGCTGTCCTCGAGCTGCGCGCGCGATCGCGAGTTCGTGCGGGCGGAGCGCTGCGTATTCCAGGTTGCGAGCAGGATTTCCCGTTGCCGTTCGGAGATCGCGCCCTGCTCACCCGCCGCGTCGTCGCCACCGCCTCCACCGCCGCCCTGTCCTTCACGGAAGCGACGCTCGAACGGCTGCACCTGCACAACGAACAGATCGGTTTCGACGATCTGCTTGCGATCCTTGGCCACCGCGTAATAGGAAACGAGATCGCCCGGTGCCAGCAGTTGTGATTCTCCACCGGATGCCGACGGCCCGAGCTCCTCCATCCGCAGCAGCGACTCCACGTCTGCCTGCTTCGAGCCGGATGCAACGCGGCGCGACTGTTCCTTCCCGCCATTCACCGAGTAGCGCAGTTCGACCTGCTGCAGACGGAAATCATCCTGGGCCTGCACGGCGACCGGCACTTCTTCGATGTTGGTTGCACGCCAGTCGCGACCTGGCTTGCGGATCTCGATGGTCGGCTTCTCGTCGCTCACGATGTCGATCCGGTACTCGTCTGTGAGAGCAACCTGCTCCTCGGCGACGCGCGAACTGACGTGATAGTTGCCGGGGCGGGCGACTGCGATCGTGCCGGTACCGCCAGTCTTCGTCGGCTCCATCTCGACGAGCGTGCCGTCGACGACCAGCGCGGGTGCCTGCAGCGGCGCGTCGGCGAATACTTCGACCTGCACTTCTGTGTCCGTGACCGCGCGAATGTCACGCACCACGTCCTCGGTCCGCGCCGGCAGATCGGTCCACTCGGGATAGCGATAAGTCAGCTTCACGCGCTCGATCTTCGGCAGATCGACGACGGCGACGTTGTGATCGGCGCTGCGCTCGGCGTTGCGACCGTCATCGGCGGAGACGTAGTACTGCAGCGGTCCGCGCAGCGCGAACAACCTGAATTCCCAGTGCGACTTCTCGCCATCGCCGACGACCTGCATGGGTGCGCGTTCCCACTCCTGCTGGTCGGCGAAGCGCACAAAGACCTGGGCGCTTTGCGGCGAGAATCCGCGAACGTCTGCGCGAATCGTCAGGTCGCTGTTGCGCCGGACGGTCACATCGCCCGGCTTCACGTCGATCTGCCGGACGGGCACCGCTTCGCGCGGCAGTTCGGCGCCGAGCAGCAGATACCGGCTGCCGTAGCCCCAGAACGTCGGACCTGCGAGCAACAGGAATCCCAGAATGGCGACGGCCGCCACGATGGCCGCTGATGCCGCATAGAGGCGAGAAGCGGGAATGACTTCTCGTACCGGTGTCGCGCGATCCTTTGCAAGCGCATCACTGGCCAGCAACTCCGCCAACGGTGACACCTGACCACTTTGCTCGCGCTGGCGTGCGTCGAGATACGTCTCGATGCGCCCACCTTGTTCTGGCAACCACCGCTCCAGTTCGCGCGCTCCGTTCCCACGTCGCAGCCGATGCAGCGGAATCGCGATCAGCGTTGCGCTCACCAGGATGACGGTCAGTGCAAGAAGCACACGGCCGATGGAAGCCCACTGCCCAGCAAACCCGTCCCGGTGAAGCAGCCACACAGTCGCCAGCACGATCACCAGTGCGACACCCGCAATCACCGCACCAGCTCGCACATATATGTGTGCGCGAATCCGGCGCTGCAGTTGCTGGAGATATTGCTCGAGTCGTTCGCGAGCGCTCATCGGGGCACCTCACGCCGGACGGCGAGCGCGTGATTCCCATAAAGGATCTCTGCGACGAACAACAAAGCGAAAAGCAGCAGCACCCAGTAGCCGATCGCGATTCGCGGGGCCTCAACCGGGGCCTCGCTTTCAGGGCTCACCGGTATGGGCGCCGCGCGCTGCATGCTCTGCCAGCGTTGTAAGCTCGCCTCGCTCATGCGCGCCAGATTTGATTCGCGAATGTCGGTATTCACTGCGAGCCACCTGACACCGCCGTCGCTGCGGATCTCGTAAAACCCCGCGAGCGTGGGAATCAACCGGTCGGCGCTCGCGGTGTCATTGAGATTCAGCACGCGCCGGCCTTCTGGATCGAATATCTGCCCGCCATGCGTCGCGGTCAATCCGGTTGGGACGACGGCGCCGACACGCGAGCTCGTGGTCGATGCACCGGCACCCGTCAGCCAGGTCGTTGCCTGTGACATGAAGTTGACGAACAGGGGATGCGTTGCGAAGTCGTTCCAGTCACGAGCCAGCGGCGTCGCCAGCACGAGCAGGCGGCCAGCCCCCAGGGCGCGTTCGATCAGCAGCGGCTCGCCGTCCTGAAGTTCGATCAGCACCTTGTCGCTTGCAGCCGGCGTGATCTGCAGGTGACGCAAAAAGTGAATGTCCTGCCAGCCCTCCGCCTGCCGCAGCGCGGGGTGGCTCGTATCGACTTGTGCGACTCGTGTCGGCTGAGTAACCACGTTGCGGACGGGCAGGTCGGCCAGCAAGCCCACGCTGCGTTCTGCCGCCCCGGGCCCCAGCATGACAAGCGCAGCGCCGCCTGCGCGCACGTAGTCGGTGATCCTCGTGTTCGCCGCACTGCTCAACGCATTCACGTCGGTCACGACGACCGCCGCGTAATTCTGCAAACCCCGATTCTCGACTTCCTGCGTGTTGCGCTGCTCGGTCACGAGGCGCGGCGTCGTGAGCGAACCGATGGCCGCCGCTGCATACACGGCATCATCTGCTTCCCGATTGCGCGACAGCACCAGGACACGCGGATCGGCATGCTGAAGAATCGCGTAGTGGCGATCGTCCTGCGGCAATGCATCCTGCGGCTCCAGCCGCACTTCCATCCGCCGCACGCTGGGCGTCGGCGGCGGCAGCGGGAGTTGCACCTGCGCGCTCGCCAGCGCCAGATCCTGGGACTGCGTCGACTGTGAAAGCAGATCCGGCGGTGGATTGCCTTCACCTTCGTGCATGCTCGCTGCCGTCACCGCGGGTCCGATCTGGAATGAACGGCGGGCGACTTCGCTGCCATCGACGAAGAGGACGGCTTCGCGGCGCTGGATGCTGGTCGCGCTCGTCTTCACGTTCACGGCCAGCGTCTCGGCGGCGGGCCGCTCGATGCCGTCTATGTAGGTGTTGGCCGCGTTCGGCTCACCGATGTCATGGAAAACGGGCTTCGTGCCGGCCGGCGGCTCGAGATCGGCGAATCTCAACGGGCCCGCTGATTGCTGCAGATCCGAGATCAGGTGCAGCTCGACCGGCAGGCGTGTCGTGCCGAGCCACCCGGACGCAGTCGACATCAGCAAGCCGTAGTCGAGACGATCGACGCCCGGCTGAATCGTCCGTAGCGCCATGCGGACTTTGTCGCTCTCGCCCACCGGCACGGCGTTGTGCACGACATCGATGCGACGCCCACCGGCTTCCACGAGCAACAACTGATCGCCGGGCTTCGCTGCGTCGATGACGCTGCCCGCCACGTCGATCGCACGCTGCCAGCGCTCGCCGTGCCGCATCGACAACGACGTATCCATCACGATCGCATGCAGTCGCGCATCCGGATTCACTACGGGCACTGCGCGCGGTGACACCAGCGGGCCTGCGAACGCCAACGCCAGCAACACGAGCAACAGGATTCGCAACGCAAGCAGCAACCAGTAGCGCAACGTACGCTTCGCGGTTCGTTGTGTCTCGCTTGCTTCCAGGAGCATCAGGGATGCGAATGGGTGTCTCGTCGGATTCGCGCGCGCGACGCGGTGCAGCCACAGCGGCAGCGCTATGGCGAGCAATCCGGCGAGAAATGCGGGCGCGAGGAACATCGGGGTTCAGTGACGACGTTGGCGAAAGAGCAAGTAACGGCGCAGTGCATCGTTGAGCGGCTGATCACTCGGCAGGAGGGCGTAGCTCGCACCGACGCTGGCAGCCGTCGAACGCAATCCATCGAGATGCGCCTGCAGACGCTGTTGATAGCGACGCTCCAGGAACTCGGGCGACACATTCAGGCTGGCGCGGGTCTCGACATCCTCGAGCAGCACGGATTCCTGCCATCGAGGCATGATCTCCTGGGGGTCGAGCACCTGCAGGACCATCACGTCATGCCCCTGGCTGGTGAGCGGCTGCACCGCACGCATCATTGCGGCAGGTTCGCAGTAGAGATCCGAGATGAGCGCGATGAGGCTGCGGCGCGAGAGATGCTCGCGGAAGGTCTGGAAGCTGGCCTCGAGATCCGTCCCGCCGCCCGGAGTGACAGCGTCGATCGTGTGGATGATGGTTTGCAGGTTGCCGCTGCGGCTCGTCGCGGGCCGGACCTGCCGCAGCTTCTCATCGAACACGATGAGACCGACCGGGTCGTGCTGCCGTGAAGCCAGGTAAGCGAGTGCGGCGGCGATGTACTTCGCGTACTGCAGCTTGCTGACGTCGCCCGGTCGCGAGGCGTATCCCATCGATGCGCTTGCGTCGAGGAGAATCATCAATCGCGTGTTCGTTTCGCCTTCATAACGCCGGATGTACGTGCGATCAGTGCGCGCATAGACATTCCAGTCGACGAATCGCGGATCGTCGCCTTCGGTGTAGGCGCGGTATTCCCGAAATTCCTGGCTGAAGCCGAACTGCGGTGAACGATGCAATCCCATCAGGAACCCGTGCACCGCGGTGCGCGCGATCAGCTCGAGATTCGCAAGACTCGCGAGCGTGGCGGGCGGCAGGAGATGGGACGCAGCACTCATCGGGCGATCACTTCCTTCAGGACGTCGTCCACGCTCCTGCCGTCTGACTCCGCCTGGTAGTTGGTGAGCACACGATGGCGCAGCACGGGCAGCGCGAGGACCCGCAGGTCGTCTTCGGTGACGTGATAGCGGTTCTGCATCAATGCGCGCGCCTTCGCTGCGAGACACAGAAACTGCGTCGCACGCACGCTGGCGCCGTAGCGAACGTACCGACGCACGCTCTCCGGAGCATTCGACTCGGCGGGGCGCGTCGCCCGAATCATTTCGACGGCACGACGTGTGATCTGCGAAGACACCGGAACCTGCCGCACCAGCCACTGGAAGCTGATGATCTCCTCCGCATTGGTGCACGCCTGGATGGGCGGCGGTTTCATGCGGGTCGTGTTGCGATCGACGACTTCCACTTCATCCTCGACGGCGAGGTAATCGAGCAGCACGTTGAACACGAAGCGATCGAGTTGCGCCTCGGGCAGCGGATACGTTCCTTCCAGCTCGATCGGGTTCTGGGTCGCGAGCACGAAGAACGGCGGTGTCAGTAAATGCGTCGTGCCGCGCACAGTCACCGAGTGCTCCTGCATCGCTTCCAGCAGCGCGGCCTGTGTCTTGGGCGGCGTGCGGTTGATCTCGTCCGCGAGCAGCACGTTCGTGAACAGCGGACCCGGCACGAACGTCCAGCGCCGATGGCCAGTCGTGATGTCCTCCTCGATGATGTCGGTACCGGTGATGTCCGTCGGCATGAGATCCGGCGTGAACTGCACACGCTTGAACGTGAGTCCGAGCGCTTCAGCGAGCGTGCGCACGAGCAGCGTCTTTGCGGTGCCCGGCATGCCGGTGATCAGACAATGACCTCCGATCAACAGTGTCAGCAGCAGGTGCTCGACGACTTCGTCCTGTCCGACGATCACTTTGCGGACCTCGGTGCGGATCGCGGCGAGTCGTTCGTGAAACGTTCCCACCAGCGCGGCGGCATCCGGTTGCAGTTCGCCAGGCGAGCCTTGCGGAGGGGATTCGTGCGTCGACAATTTCATTCCTGTCGCTCCTCGATCATCTGCAGCAGCAAGGACTGCGCGGGCTTGTAGTGGGGTGCGGTTTCCAGGGCGTCGAGCAGATGGCGCCGACTCGCCTGGAGATCGCCTTGTGCCCGGAAAGCCCGGGCCATTCCGAAATGGGCTGTCGCCGGATCGTGTGCGTCGAGCGCGAGCAGCACTTCGAATTCACGCAACGAATCTTCAGCGCGGCCAGCCTCGAGCCACTGCTCGCCGAGCTTCAGGTGCTGCTGCGAGTTGAGCGGATCACCGTAGTTCACCGCAGCGAGTGCTTCCGTTGCAGCCATCGATTGCCCGGCTGCCTCGAGCCACTCAGCGAGCTGGCGTAGCGCATGGGGATCCCAGCCACCGGCCTGGCGATAGCGGGTGAGCGCATCGATGGCCTGCTCACGCTGGCCTGTCTTGTCGAGCGACTTCGCGAGCAGCAGATAGGGGCTGTCGGAGGCAATATCCTCCGGGAAGATCGCGATGGCTGTGCGCGCTGAATCGATGACAGCCTGCCATTGCTCGCCTTCGACCGATTTGCGTGCAAGCGTCGCCGCGCGCTGCCACTCGTCGAAACGGGCGAGCGCCGTCGAGTAGCGCTGGCGGACGAAGGCATCGAACTGCTCGTCGAACTCCTTCACCGGCACCTTGAACGTTGCCTCGATCGCATCCTTCGTGGAGATCTCGCGATTGAACTGCCGCAACAGTACGGGCAACTGCTCGAACCCCCAGCGCTGTTCGATGAACAGGCAGATGAGCCCTGCCTGCATATAGGAAACCTGGACCTGGTCGGGGTACTGCGGCCGGATGAAACCGGAGTCGAGATCGGCAACGGACAGGAATTTCTTCGCGCGCAGCGCAGCGATCGCCTCCGGCGGCACAACGACACCGGGCACCGGTCCGGTCCGCCATTCCTCGAAGACGGAAACACCTTCGCTCAACCAGCGGGGTACCCGGTTGTCCGTCATCGACAGCGTGAACACGTGCGCCATCTCGTGCCACAGCGTCGTGCCCCAGTGAAAATCGCCGCTCGCACGGCCGGATGGGCTGTCCATCACGACAAGCGGTCCGAAGGTGACGCCGAGCAGTCCGATGCCCGGGAGCGCCGCAACGCGAACCGCGAAGTCATCGTGATTCGGGTAGAGCTCGACGGTGAGCGGCTCGGTCGGCCGATAGCCGTAGCGACGCGAGAATGTGATGACGCTGTCGCGCGCGAGCTCGAGCACATAGGGATGCAGCGCCCCGGCTTCCTTGCGATTCAATCGCAGCAGGATCTCGACATCCGTCGAGGCCGTCTCGCCGCTTGCCGGCAGCGTGAACTTGTTCGACGACACGTCCACTTCATCGACGCGATCCAGCAGGCGCAGTGTATTGACGATCGTCGGGCTGTACGGATCGCCGCTGTACGCGGTCTGCAGATGCTGTCGCGCCTCCTCGATCTGGCCCTGACGCAGCAGGTTGGCGCCGAGGTCGGCATGCGCTGACCAGAGATCGGGCTGGACTTCGATCGCCTTGCGCAGCAGCGGCGTCGCCTCGCGATACCGGCGGCGCATGACTTCGAAATGCGCGAGATCGTCGAAGACCATACCGTAGCGCGGGTTGTAGTTGAGTGCGCGCGTTACCCAAGTGTTCTTCACCATCGTCGCGCTGTCGCGTCCGCGGGCGAGATCGAGCGTGGCACGAGCGGAGTACAACTCCAGCGGCGGTAGTCCGTCCGGTGTGCTCTTCGCTGCGCGGTCGAGCGATGCATCTGCCTCGTCGAGCTGGCCCTCTTCGAGGAGCATGCGGGCTGCCAGCAAGTGAGCCTCGTAGTTGCGATCGTCTTCGCCCAGGACCTGCTCGACGATTGCTTTCGCCTGACCATCGAAGCGTTCGGCGTAAAGATGGGCAAGCGCCAGGCGTCCGTACACGTCGCTGGGAGAAAGCTCGAGCGCTTCGCGAAGCAGCGTTTGCGCATCGGCGTACTGATGCGTTTCGACAAAGAGTCGCGCCCAGCGCACGCGTGCATGAATCAATCGCTGATTGCCTCGGACAGCATCGCGGAACAATCGATTCGCCCGCTGCAGATCGCCAAGCCGCCATGCCGCCTCTGCACGGGTAACGGCTGTGTACGGGCCGTTGAGCACGCGCGTGTAGCATTCCTGTGCATCACCTTCGCGGCCGCGGTACTCATGGTCGTCGCATGACTTGAGCTCATCGGGACGGCGCGGGTCGTAGTCGATGGATTGCGCGAGACTTGCGAGGGGCAGTGCGAGGAAGCACACGACCGGAATGGTGGAAAGGAGGGCGCGCATCGCTATTCCCTCCCCGCCGGTTGCTTCGCATCGATCTGCCGCTGCAGTTGCGCGAGCCTGACGAGCACGCCTTCGAGCTCGTCGTAGTACGCGTCCACAACCATCGACGCCTTGCGCTCCTTCACCGCATCCAGTTCGCGCTCGATGCGTACGCGCTGCGCATACATCTCGTTCATCGCGGGATCGGATGTCACGCGAGCCGCCGTGCCCATGCGCGCAACCTGGAATCGCCCCGCGTTCTCGCCGGAAAGACGCGAGTGCTCAGTGGCGAGGAGCGCATCGGACTTGAACGACTCCGTCACCTTGCGCGTGGCGTACTCGAACGCCTCGGTGGCCGTGATGATGTCGTCCTTGTTGGTGTCGGCTTCGAGACTCGTGAGGGCACTGACCCAGTGCTCGGCAAAGCGTGTCGCAGTTCGTTCGCCGCCGCTCTTCGTAGCCGTGATGACGAGGCGCTGCTCACGCTTCCAGCTGTCGACGACGGCGCCGCTCGCGCTCGTTGCATTCACGATCAACTGGCGCCGTGCCCGAAGCGCATCGAACAACGTGCCCAGTTCGGCAGCGGTGAGATCCGGACCCGGCAGATTGAACCGGTACTGTTCGCCGTCGAACGTTCCGTGACCGATGAGCGTGATGATCACTTCATCGTCGGGCCCGGCCTTCGCAGCGAGCGAACGCAGCTCGCGCCTCACGGACTCGCGATCGGCTTTCGCCCCCGTCAGCAATGTCGTCGTCGCTTCGCTGCCCGTGAGATTGCGCGACGCGGCCGCGATCTTCTCAGCCTGTTCGCTGAACCGCTGCTCATAGCCCGGCTCGCCACCGAGCCCACTGACGACCAGCGAATACGTATCCGCACTGACTCCACTCGCTAGCAGGACGGCGCCCGCGAAAAACCACTGAGTGCTGGCGGCCCGCGCCTTGCCAGCAGCCAGCAGCCGGTCGCCAGTCGCCCATCTCTTCACAGCCGTCCCCACCTTAGCCGCAGCAGCCATTCGCTGAGCTTCAGCGCCAGCAAGACCAGAAACACAATCGGCAGATTCCACAGATCGAGCGTCTGCCGCTCGACGATACCCGCCTTCGAATAGGGGATGGCGGCGGCGAGTTGATCCAGGTCGGTGAGTTTCCAGTAACGGCCGCCGGTGACCGAAGCGATGCGCTCGAGCACGGGACGGTTCTGGCGCACGCCGTAGTGCTCCAGCAATCCGTCGTTGCGACGGACGTAGGCGGTGGCTGTTTCCAGCTCGCCTTCCGGGGTGCGGGCAGTCATATCGATTCGATACAGGCCGGTCGCGGGCGCGTCGAAACTGGCGACATAACGTCCTTCGCCGGACTGCGAGGGCTGCATTGCAACGCTGTACGGCTCGTCGCGTTCCGGCGCAACCAGAAGTTCGACCTGCGCGCCGTCGATCGGTTCGAAGCGCGCATTGCGCAACTGCGCTTCCAGGTGCACCTGGCGCTCGTCGTTGTACACGGACCGCTCGCTCGTCAGGGACGCCCGGGGCGGCGCGCCATCGGCCAGCGCATGAGCGAGCTGCCGCCAGAACAATTCGTGACGCTGATCAGCCGGCTCCGTACTCAGCTGCCAGCGCAGCGTGCTCGCGGTGCCGAGCAGGTAGGTTGCTCCCTGACCGAACCGTTGCCATACCAACAGGGGCGTCGCCCCCCGCTCGACACCTGCTTCGAGCAGAACGATCGCACCCGGCTTCAATCGGCCAAGCGCCTGAAAGTCAGCCAGCCTCGGCAGGGTCTGCCACAACTCCGCATTGCGGGCGGGATCGACATGGAGGCGCGTGATCGGGGATTCAGTGGCGTACAGCGTGGGTCGCGCGAGCGCCACCCGCTGAATGAAACTCTGTGGCTGTCGTTGCGGCAGCTGGGTCGGCAACGTTTGCGCCAGGGCCGTGCGGTCCCAGCCGCCGGCCGAGAGTCCGTTTCGCCCTGCCAGCATCAGCACGCTGCCGCCGCGCCGATCAACGAACTGGCGCAGCATCTGATGCTGCTGCGTCGACAGGCTGGCCGAATCGAAGCTGCCGATGATCAGCGCGTCGTACGAAAACAGTTCGGCAAGATCGGACGGGAATCCATCGGGCAACTCGGTGCCCGAGCTCACTCCCTGGCGGAAATATTTGTTCGGCGTCGTGCGCACGGCGCTCGTCAGCCGCAACGATCGCTCGGGTTCGATCGCGCGGCGCAGGAACTTGTATTCCCATCGCGGCTCGCCTTCGACATAGAGAATGCGACGGCGGGCCGCGGGCACATTCAGCACATGCGCGCGTGAATTGTTGATGAGATCCGGTTCGCCTTCGAGACCGTCGAGCGCGAATCGCAGGTCGTGCGTGCCCGGATCGCCCGCCGGAAATTCGATGGTGTGCGTGCTGACCGATGAGCTCGCGGGCAGCACGATCTCGCGCGCCGCCAGCAGTTTCTCCTGATCGTAAACGCGCAGACGACTCTCGCCGCCCGCATCGTGGCGGACGCGAACCGAAGCGGTCACCGTTGCACCCGCCGGCGCAACCTGTGCGACACGGACTTGTTCGAGCTCGAGATCGGCCGGGATCTTCTCGGCACCGACCCCGACGGTGTGAACCGGAACGCCATAGGACGCAATCGCCGCGAGCTGTTCTTCGCTCAGCGTCTCGCCATTTTCCGCGCCATCGGTCATCAGGACGATGCCGGCGAGCGGGACGCTGCCGGCAGTCTGCAGCAACTGGATCAGCGAATCGCCGATGCGGGTCTGTGCTCCTGGTGGCGGCATCGCCTGCAGGGTCGGCAGCGACTCTGCCTTGCCGGCGAAACTGAACAGCCGGACTTCGAAGCTTCTCTGCAATGCGGCAAGCGCATCTTCGTCCAGTGCTGCCGCCGCGCGCTGCAGACGCGAACGAGCGCCGTCGCCGTCGACCATGTCGTCGTAGGCCATGCTGCCCGACGTATCGATGGCGATCGCCAGGACGTTCTCCCGGTCGCGAACCCGTTCGACGTGCAGTACGGGCCGCCAGAGCATGCCCAGGAGCAACGCGAGCAAGGCCGCCTGCAGAACGCCGATCGTGGCCAGCTTCGCTGCACCAAGCGGCCGGTTGCGCCAGAGCGTCGCCGCAATCACTGCGACGCCGATGATGAACGCAGCCGCCAGCATCCAGCGTGGCCATCCGCTTGCAAGGGCAAATGTGCCGGTTCGCCAGGCCCACAACGGATGCGTGAACATGAGCTCGAACACCACCCACTAATAGTTTATGGATCTGATGGTGGCAAGCAAAGAAAAGCGGTTGGCGGTTGGCGGTTGGTTCGGAACCGGAGCGGCTCGTGGCTTGTTCCCCCGTCTTCTCGTCCGAACTAACCGCCAACCGCTAACCGCCAACCGCTTCGTCCTATGCGTACAGAGTTGCAGTACATCCCTACGCCATCATTGCGAATGGCGACTACCTACTTCCTTCACGGAGTCCTTCCATGACTGCCAGCAGTGCCGGGTTGCATGAGGATGCGGATCGACTGAAAAAGGAAACGATCGATCGGCATCGGGCGGTCGCGTCGCTGATGGAAGAGCTCGAGGCAGTCGACTGGTACGACCAGCGTATCGATGCGTCCGATGACGCGCAGCTGCGCCAGATCCTCGCGCACAATCGTGACGAGGAAAAAGAACACGCGGCGATGGTGCTCGAATGGCTGCGGCGTCACGACCCGAAGCTCGATGAGCACCTGCGCACGTATCTCTTCACGGAGAAGCCGTTGCTGGAGATCGAGCACGAAGCGGAGCACGGATCCGGCGACGGAGCCGACAACGACGGCTGCCTCGACATCGGCAGCCTGCGCAAGTAGCTGGAGTCGCGCTCATGAACGATTTGTTACGCCCACTCGCCCCGATCTCGGCCGATGCCTGGAAGGAAATCGATGCGGAGGCCAGCCGCACGCTGAAAGTGCTGCTCGCGGCTCGCCAGCTCGTCGACTTCAATGGTCCGCTGGGCTGGGACACCGCAGCTGTCTCTCTCGGGCGTGCGGAGAAATTGTCGCCACCGATTCAGGAAGGCGTCGCATCGAGAGTGCGCCTCGTACAGCCGATGGTCGAAATTCGCATTCCGTTCGAAGTGCAGCGCGAAGAGCTCGAAGCCGTAGCGCGCGGTGCGAAGGATCCTGATCTCGATTCCGTGCGCAACGCTGCACGCGCCGCCGCTGTGGCCGAGGATCGAGCTATTTTTCAGGGCTACGATGCGGCGCGCATCGACGGCATCTTCCGTGCGTCGGCACCACAGAGCCTCACGATCCCGGATTCGTTCGAGGCCTATCCGGACGTCGTCGCCGAAGCGACTCATCGTCTGCGCAGCGAAGGAGTGAACGGTCCCTACGGCATCGCGCTCGGTCCTCGCTGCTACACCGGGCTTACGCGCAGCACGTCTCGCGGCTATCCCGTCATCGATCACGTACGCGAATTGCTCGATGGTCCCATCGTGTGGGCACCCGCCGCCGATGGTGCCGTCGTGATGAGCCTGCGGGGCGGCGACTTCGAACTGTCGGTCGGCCAGGACTTCTCCATCGGCTATCTCGACCACACGAGCACGTCCGTCCTGCTCTATCTGCAGGAGAGTTTTACGTTTCGCGTGCTTTCGCCCGAGGCGGCTGTACCGCTGACCTATGCGAAGGTGGCGAACGGCAAGACGTAACGAAACGGTCCCATCGCCGCCCGTTTTGTTGTCATGGATATTTGCGTTAATCGCACGCAGCGCCGCACTGTATAAGTGCGGTGTCGAGGGATGCGTTGTCCCGGCTGGAGCAGCAACGCTGCTTCGGCGCGAGCGGAAAGGCGGAAAACCGGCCTTCCGCATGTCGGCACGGGACTTGCTTTGTCCAGGGTAAGGAAATCTGCATCGTTGAAAGCGCCGTCGCGTGCATTCGGGGAAACCCCGAACGAAACCGACGGCATACGTCCGGGGGTGATCGGCACACAGCCAGATGCTCTCGGACCGCTGAACCGGACCCTGAGTGATCTGTCTCAGTGTCAGTCATCCAAGCGCTGCCGCCGCTGCGCTCAACCATCCGGATTCGTTCAACCAGGCCCCGCGCGGGCGGTGCAACCAGGCCCGCGCGAGCGGTGAAATTTTGTCATTGGGCGACACCGTCGCGTCCGGTTTGCGGCGAAACGGTTCAGCCTGCGCAAGAGAGAAAGTGGATCTGTCGTCGCGAGTCGTCGTCAAAGGGATATGCGTCTACCTTCATTGAAATTTCTGAAGACCTTCCAGGTCGCCGCTGCCCGCCTGAGCTTCAAGGCGGCCGCGGAGGAATTGTTCATCACGCCCTCGGCCGTGAGTCACCAGATCAAGGCGCTCGAGGAGCAGCTCGGTGTACCGCTGTTCGATCGCGGACCGCATTCGCTCACGCTCACGGAAGCCGGCGAACATTATCTGCAGCACATCGATTCGATGTTCTCGCGCCTCGAATCGGTGACGGAACAGCTCAAGGCCCGCTACGGCCGCGGCGTCGTCCGTCTGCACATGCCGCCGTTCTTCGCGACTGAGCTGCTGCTGCCGAAGCTGCCCGCGCTGCTCGAAGCGCAACCCGACACAGACATTCATATCAACACCGCTCTCGCGCCGATGCAGACGCATCCGTCCGATGCGGATGTATCGATCGTAGTGAACGCTACGCCGGACTCCGGTCTCGATTGCCACAAGCTCTTCTCGCAGGCGTTCGTGCCCGCCTGCTCGCCTTCACTGCTGCTGCGGACACCGATCAATACGGTCGAGGATCTGAACCAGCACACGCTGATCGTTCACGAAGCGCGTCGCGATGGCTGGGAGCGCTGGGCCGAATCGCTCGGCACGCGCCTGCGTCCGAAGAAGATCGTGCGCTTCGACACGATGGCCGCCGCTGCCGAAGCCGCGGAGCATGGCGTTGGCGTCGCACTCGTCGCTTCGCGCATCGGCAATGACCGCTTCGAGCAAGGATCGCTCGTGCGCCTGTTCAGCACGGAGCTGCAGACGGGCGAGAGCTACTTCCTTCTCCTGCGTCGCGAGGATGCGAATCGTCCCGACGTGCGCGCGCTCACTCAGTGGCTGCTCAACGAGTTCCGGATCGCAGCGTGACGCACGTCACACACATCTGATTCCGGTCACAGCGCTCTCAGCGCATTCCCTCGGTATTCCCTGCGTGTCATTCGCGCCTGAATCAGCAAAGAAAAGCTGATTCGGTCAAGTGTGCCGCGCGCATGTTTACGCTTCGTTAAGCGCCGGTGAATTTTTGTCCGGCGGCACGTGAGCGAAATTCATCCGAGCGTGAATTCATATCGTTTGTCGGGAGCACACGCGGTTCGTAAATTGAAACCGTGCCCGATTCAACCGCTCTGCCCTCTTCGCCACGCTTCAAGGATGCCGCCATGAACACTGCCACGATTCGTACCCGCACCAGAAAGACTCTTCTCGTCGCGCTGCTGCCCCTCTTTGCAGCACCGCTCGTGACGCAAGCCGACGCGGTCGGCGCTCACTCGGACGCCGCGATGGATGCATGCGTCAATGCATTCGTCAGCTCGAGCCTCGAGAAGGAACGTCCCTACACCGTGCAGAAGAACGAGTCGGCCGCGAGCCCGCTCGATCAGCACGCCCGCGCTTATCGCATCGCGCTCACTGCCACCGGCAAGACGAGCGGCAAGAAGGTCGCCAAGGCGACTTGCGTCGTCGATCGTTCGGGTGTCGTGCTCTCGCTGAACGGCAAGCCGTACAGCTCGACCGCACTCGCTCAGACGACGGTGCTCAGCGCACGCTGATCGACTGCCTGGAAGAACGTTTCTTGTAATTCTTCTTCTCACTCCGGGAAGCGCACTCGAGATCAATCCCCCCTGAGCTCAAGTGCGGTAAGGATGCCGCTCCCGGAGTGATTTTCTCCTTCGCGATCCGCCGGCCGATAACCCGGCCGATAACCCGGCCGATAACATGGGCCGAACCCCCCCAGATCGCCGACTCACTGCACCGTTGTCGCCCACGGGGATTGGCAACGCCCCGCGCGAAGTGAGACGATCCCGCGCGTTCGCCGCTGCGGCGTTCGAGCGGACAACAAGCATAAATGAAGTTCTTTCGGCGTTCCCTGATTGCCCTCGGGGTCGCGGCAACGTTGCCGACCATCGTGTTCGGGGCCGTGGGCGCCTTCTATTTCCTGCGGGCCGAACGCTCCCAGATCGAGACCGAGACCCTGCGCCGCAGCTCCACGGTCGTGAACCTCAGCGAGGCCAGCCTGCGCGGCGACGTTCGTGCGTTGAACATGCTCAGCTCGTCCGTCTACTTCGAGTCGCTCGACTGGACCAACTTTCACCCTCGTCTGCAGCGCACGCTCGCCGCCAATCCGCATTGGCTGACGCTGCGCATCTACGATCTCGAGCATGCGCAGGAGATCTTCAACGTCGCCCGGGATTTCGCCCCGCCCCATCCAGCCGCGCTTCCCGGAACCGAAAGCGCGCAGCGACTGGCTTCGACGATGGAGCCCGTGATCGGCGGCATCACGATGGAAGAAGAACCCGTCGTGCACGTCTATGTGCCGGTGCGTCGCGACGGCACGGTCAGGTTCGTTCTCGTCGCCTCCGTCCGGGCCACTGTTTTCCAGGACATCCTGCTCTCGCAGGTGCCCAAGTCCACGATCGCCGCCGTTGTCGATCGACACGGCAACTTCGTCGCGCGCACGCATGACTATGCCAAGCGCGTCGGCCAGCCGGCGACGCAGGTCCTGCGCGATGCGGCCAGCACCGGATTGAGCGGCTTCTACAGGGGCGTGACATACGAGGGGTTCCGCAACTACACCGCTTTCCAGACATCACCCTGGTCTGGCTGGTCCGCCCACGTTGCCGTTGCATCGACGCTGATCGACACTCCCACCTCGTGGTCGTTCGTCGTTGCCGGTATCGCGGGATTGGGCAGCGCGGCGCTCGCGGCAATCCTGGTTCTGCTCGTGCTGCGCGACATGGCGGAGCGGCGCCGGGCCGACGAAGCGTTGCGCCAGTCCCAGAAGATGGAGGCAGTCGGCCAGCTCACCGGCGGCATCGCGCACGACTTCAACAACCTGCTGACCGCGATCATCGGCAACCTCGACATGATCCGGAACCGGGTCGAGGGCAACGAGAGACTCCAGCGCCTCGCCGACAACGCGCTCGAGGCTGCCCGGCGCGGAGCGAAAGTGACGTCACAACTGCTGGCGTTCTCACGCAGCCAGCGCATGCAGCTCGCGACAGTGGATCTCGATCAACTACTCGATGGCATGGGCGCGCTGCTGCGCCAGTCCGCGGGACCCGCCATCTCTGTGCGCATCAGCGTCGGTCCCGACGCGCGCTATGTGATGAGCGATGCCAATCAGCTCGAGCTCGCGCTGCTCAATCTCATCGTCAATGCCCGCGATGCCATGCCCGCCGGCGGATCGCTGTCCATCTCGACACATCGCGTGGTCGATCTCGATCTGCGCGAACTGCAACGACGTCCCTACGTGGAGATTCGCGTTTCGGATACCGGCAGCGGCATGCCCGACGAGATCCGTGCACGCGCGATCGAACCGTTCTTCACGACGAAGCGCGTCGGTCATGGCACAGGTCTCGGCCTGTCGCAGGTTTATGGCGTGATGCGCGAGTCAGGCGGCACTTTGTTCATCGACAGCGCAGTCGCGCAAGGCACGACTATCCGGATGGTGCTCCCCGCCGCCGCCAACCCTTCCGTCTCCGGATACATCGCTCATGCGCGAAGCCATCCGCCGACCGTACCGACGCCTCGCGACGTGCGGGATGTTTCCATCCTCATCGTGGATGACGATCGCCAGGTGCGCCGCTTCATCACGGAGTCGCTGCGCCTGCTCGGCTATCGCGTCACCGATATCGACAACGGCGCAGGGGCACTCGAGCTGCTCGATGCGCAGCCTTTCGATCTGCTGATTGTCGACTTCGCGATGCCGGGCATGAACGGCGCCGAAGTCGCACGTGGAGCACAGCAGCGCCGCAAAGACTTGCGGATTCTGATGGTTTCCGGCTACGCCGACAGCGCCACGATCGAATCGATGCTCGGCGCGATTTCGCTGCTGCGCAAGCCGTTCGACAGCGCGGCGCTGGGCGAGGCGGTGGCTGAAGTGTTGAAGGCAGAGAAGGTGACGGGTGACGGGTGACGTTTCGGCCGGCAGGATCGTGTCTGCTATTCTCGCTCGCGGCAATCGTCACCCATCACGCGTCACCCTCCGACCATGCCCTACTCCGCCACCGAATCCGAATCCCACGTCATCCTCGATCCCTCCGCGGCCCCGACCGCCGCGGTCATCTGGCTGCACGGACTGGGCGCGGATGGCTATGACTTCGTGCCGGTCGTCGAGGAGTTGAAGCTGCCCGCGACGCTGCCCGTCCGCTTCATCTTTCCGCATGCGCGCCAGCGGCCGGTGACGATCAACAACGGTTACGTGATGCGCGCCTGGTACGACATCAAGAGCCTGGGCGGCGGTAGCCGCGTCGAGGACGACGCGGGCATTCGCGAATCGGCACAGGTCGTCGGCAAGTACATCGAAGAGCAGGTTGCAGCCGGCATCGGCGCGAACCGCATCGTCATCGCCGGGTTTTCGCAGGGTGGCGCCATCGCGCTCCACACGGCGCTGCGCTATCCGCAGCGACTGGCCGGCATCATGGCACTGTCGACGTATCTGCCGCTGCAAAGCTCCGTCGCATCCGAAGCGTCGGGGGCGAATCGCGACATTCCGATCCTGATGTGCCACGGCACCTACGACCAGGTCGTCCCGGCCGCGATGGGCGTCGCCTCACGCGACCTGCTGCAGAAGCTCAACTACGCGATCGACTGGCAGGCCTACCCGATGGAGCATTCAGTGTGCATGGAAGAGATCGGTGCAATTTCTTCGTGGCTCCAGAAGCAGCTGGCCAGTTAATCGTTCCTGCTCTCTGGCCAGCGGCCAGAAGCCGGCAGCCGACCGGTCCCGGAACCTTCCCCACCATCGCCGCGTACGAGTGTGTCTCCTATAACGAGGCCTCCTTCCATGAACATTGGCATCAGCATCGGCCCTCTCGCAGCACTCATTGCCGGCATCCTCATCCTGATCCTGCCGCGACTGCTCAACTACATCGTCGCGATCTACCTGATCCTCATCGGGGTCGTGGGATTGTTCGGAACGCGCTTCTGATTTCTCCCGCTCTGCGGTCGTGAGCCGCGGAGCCCACGATCCTCTCTTCTGCTGATACAGTCGCAACCGTGCGGCGGCACGGTCGTCGCCTTCCGTATCGCAAGAAGAATGTGAGCACCCTCTCCGCCGCCTATCGCCGCCTGCCTCCGAATGCTCGCGGCGCGCTGTGGATGCTGCTGTCGGCCGTCGCCTTTACGGTGATGACGATGCTCATCAAGCTCCTGGGCGAGGACTATCCCGCGACGCTGCAGACCTTCTATCGGCAGGCCTTTGGTCTGGTAGTGATGCTGCCGATCATCATTCGCAATCCGTCCGGCGCGCTGCGGACGTCGCGCCCCGGAATCCTGCTCTTTCGCGCACTGGCGGGGACGATGGGAATGATCCTGGCGTTCTACGCCTATTCGAAGCTGCCGCTCGCCGATGCGAATGCATTGTCGTTCACCCGGACACTGTGGCTCGTGCCGCTCGCCGCCTTCGTCCTGAAGGAGGCGGTCGGCCCGCGACGCATCGCGGCGACAGTCGTCGGCTTTCTCGGCGCGTTGTTGATGTTGCAGCCCGCCGCGCACGGTGAGATGGAAGCTCCTGTCCTCGCGGCACTCGCATCGGCGCTGCTCGTTGCGCTGACGGTCACGGGCATGAAGTTCATGACACGCGATCACACATCGACGACGCTCATGGCATGGTCCGCGGTGCTGGGATTCGTGCTGGCCGTGCCGCCCGCACTGTTCGTATGGCGCTGGCCGACGACCGTCGATCTGGCGTTGCTCGCGACGATGGGCGTGCTAGGCACGATCACGCAATGGACTTACATCAAAGGCATGGCGGAGGGCGACGCGGCCGTGATGGCACCCGTCGATTACACGCGGCTGATCTTCGCGGTCGCTCTCGGCTACGTGCTGTTCGGCGACATCCCGAACACGCTCACGATGATCGGCGCATCGATCATCATCGTCTCGACGCTCTACATCACGATCCGCGAGAGCCGGCTCGGCGTGCCGAAGACGCCGCCGGCGCGAACGGAATGATCAGGAGGCACCATCCGGCGAGAACACCGATTCGCAGCTCGGTGATCTCGCCGGTGGCGACCCGATCGCGGGCACGATCGGGGATTCGAGGCGCATCAGCTGCGATCGGACGCGTTGCGCGATGCGATGCGGATGCCGGATTCAGAGCGATGCAGCGCGCTCAGCTGAGCGTTGCCCACTTCGTCGACGGCGTTGTCGAGGGCGGACTGCTTGCACTCGAGGTTGTCGCGACGACTGCGCAGATCGTTGCCGTCGATCGAGCTGCAGACGCCGCGAGCCGCGCTGCGCAGACGCGTGTAGAGCGCTTTCGCATCTTTCGACTTCGAAAGATCGAAGTCAGCGAGCTGCACCGTGATCCGCGGAGCGGGGGATTCCGCTGCCTGCGCGCTGGCCGCAACCAATGAGAATGCTGCAACGCCGATGACGCTCGCGATTGTGGAAGTGACCGTTGACTTGAATGACATGATGTTTCTCCGTTCCTGATTCCGTAGTGATGCTCATCGGCGCGCGCGTTCGAACTTGAGATGCAGCCGCCGCGAAAATGGTTGCAACGGCTACGTGAGATTTGATCGCCCGCACGAACGGAGTTTCTTCGGCTCGTCGTGCTCGCCCATCGCCTCGGCGACTCGCCTGCGTCCGCTTCGGTGTCCGCTGATGTCCGCGGGCCGCTAGTCGAGTGTCCGCAGGCGAGTTGCCCCGTATCGATGCAGTCGATGCGGCCAGGCCATCGCCTCTCGAGGATCAGGACACGACGGCGAGCGGGATAGTTACAGGCTCACGTTGCAGAAAGAGCGCAAACGACATGACGGTCGGGTTTCGGATAGCATTCATTGCGACAAAACGTGCCGCGGGGGCGACGAGGC
Source organism: Povalibacter uvarum (assembly GCF_014202975.1). Classification (GTDB taxonomy): domain Bacteria; phylum Pseudomonadota; class Gammaproteobacteria; order Steroidobacterales; family Steroidobacteraceae; genus Steroidobacter; species Steroidobacter uvarum. The sequence goes on along the minus strand of NZ_JACHHZ010000002.1, from coordinate 883,441 downwards.
GTCGGGGGCGGAAAGAGCGAGTGCTTAAGCTGCAGTTTCATCCACAAGGCCGGACTGGCCGGGACAGGTCATGAGTACCGCCCACTTGTTCAAGAAGAATCGTGACCTGGCGTTCTGGTCGCTGCACATCATCGGCTGGAGCAGCTACGCGATCTCGCAGTACCTCGGCTTTCTGCTGTATGGCAAAGCGGCGCAGTACCAGAACGTCATCGTCGTCGCGACGATCTCCGGGTTCCTGCTGAGCGCGCCATTGCGCTATCTCGGCCGCTATCTGTGGACGAAGCCGCCTGCGGTTCTCATCAGCTCCGCGCTCGCGGCGGCATACGGCACCGCGCTCATCTGGCGCGTGATCATCAACATCGCTTACGAGAAATATGTCGAGTCGGACTGGCCGATGGTCCACTGGTACGAGTACCTGAGCGGTGCGATGACCGCGACGTACCTGTTCGCGTGCTGGATGGGGCTCTACTTCGGCTTCAAGTACTACGAATCGATGCAGCTGCAGCGCGAGAGCGCGCTGCGTGCTTCCGCGCTCGCGCAGGAAGCGCAGTTGAAGATGCTGCGTTACCAGCTCAATCCGCATTTCCTGTTCAACACGCTGAATGCGATCTCCACCCTGATCATCGACAACCGCAACTCGGTCGCCAACTCCGCGGTTTCGGGGCTGTCCGAGTTCCTGCGCTACACGCTGGATCAGGACCCGATGAAGAAAGTCACCGTCGCCCAGGAGCTCGAAGCGCTGAACCTGTATCTCAACATCGAGAAGATGCGGTTCGGCTCGCGCCTGACGGTACGTCACGACATCGACGAGGAAGCGACGAACATCCTGATGCCGAGCCTCATGCTGCAGCCGCTGATCGAGAATGCCATCAAGTACGCGATCTCACCACGCGAGGAAGGTGGTCACATCTGCGTGTCCGCCCGGGTGAATGGCACCACCCTGCAACTGTCGGTCGGCGACGATGGTCCGGGCCTGGTCGACCCGAGCCGGCTGACGAATGGCCGCGGCGTGGGCATCCGTAATACGCGCGAGCGATTGCAGGTGCTATACGGCGAACGAGGGCACGTCGCGGTCGCGGGCACGAATCCGGGACTGAAGGTGTCGCTGGAGTTCCCGGCGGAACGGGCCCCGGCGTTCGCGCCGGCGCTATGAAAGAGAGACAGTTTTCGAGACGAGCGTCATGAGTTCAACCATCCGCGCCATCGTAGTCGACGACGAAGAACTGGCCCGCCGCGGCATCGAGCTGCGGCTGCAGAGTCACCCGGACATCGAACTCATCGCCCAGTGTGTCAACGGGCGCGAAGCCCTGAGCGTCATCGATGCCGAGCAACCGGATCTCATGTTCCTCGACATCCAGATGCCGGGCCTGTCGGGTTTCGACGTGCTGGCCCGCGTCCCGCAGGAATCGATGCCGATGATCGTGTTCGTCACGGCCTACGATCGTTACGCACTCGACGCCTTCGAAGCACACGCGCTCGACTATCTGCTCAAACCCATCAACGACGCCCGCTTCGCCCAGGCTCTCGATCGCGTGCGCGAACACTGGGCCCAGCGCAATGCACTCGCGCAGCGTGAGAAGCTCATGAGCCTGCTCGCCGCCACGCGTGGTGCAGGCTCGATCGATGAACAGACACTGCGGGAACAACTCGAGCCGGTGCAGGAACAGCGCTACGCGGAGATCCTGCCGATCCGCGACGACAGCGAGACGGTCCGACTGAATGTCGCGACCATCGACTGGATCGACGCAGCCGGCGATTACATGTGCGTGCACGCGGAAGGCCGCACCTACGTCCTGCGCGAGACGATGAAATCCCTCGCCGCGATCCTGGACCCGAAAATCTTCCAGCGCGTGCATCGCTCGACGATCGTGAACGTGAAGCGCGTCCGCCGCCTGCGTCCGCACACGAACGGGGAATACTTCCTGACGCTGGAGGATGGTCAGGAGATCAAGCTGAGCCGTTCTTATCGCGACCGGGTTGACCAGCTCCTGCAGCGTCGGCCCTAGAGGGGACTCTTCTCCCTTCTCAGGGCGGGACCGCAACAGGAGGAGGCTTCCTGCGTACGAACAGGGGGTGGCTGAACACGACGCCGACGATGATCGCGACGCCCAGGTAGAACGCCGGATCGAGCTGGCGCTGCTCTCCCAGCAGCAGGATGGCGAGCACGATCGCGTACACGGGTTCCATGTTGATCGCGAGCGCGGTGCTGAAGGCGCTCAACTGGCGCAGCGCGACGAGTGACAACGCGAATGGCAGCAAGGTGCAGCCGATTGCGAGGAGCACCAGGTACATCGCATCGCTCTGTGACGGCAGCACGAACGCCTGGCTCTCGGCCATGATGAGCGGGACCAGCAACGTCATCGCAATCGCGCCCGCCCCCATCTCGATACCCGTGACGCTCAACGCATCGCTGTCGCCGATGTAGCGCTTGTTCAGCGAACCGAAGACAGCGACGAGAAAAGACGAGACTGCCCCCACCGCGATGCCAGTGCGCATCCCGGTCGGCGTGCCGCCCACGACCAGCATCACGCCCGGAATCACCGCGAGACCGAAGATCAGCTCGCGTGCATCGAACTTTCTGCGCGCGATCCAGGGCTCGACGAACGCCACGAAGACCGGCGTGAGCCCCATGCAGGTAGCTGCCACCGAAGCATTCGCGAGCTTCACTGATTCGTAGAAAGTAACCCAGTGCAATGCCACGATGACGCCGGTACCGGCGTAGATCCAGATCAACTTGCGCGGCAGGTGCCTGAGTCCCGCCCAGAATCGCCCGATGAGCAGCAGCGCACCGGTGACCAGAACCATGCGCCACCACACGAGAGTGACGGCGGGCAGGGTGATCAGCTTGCCCAGGATCGCCGTGAATCCCCACAGAACCACGCAGAAGTGGATCTGGAGGAAGGCGCGGGAGGGAGGGGACATGGAGGAGCCGACGAGCGGTAAGCTGCGAGCTACGAGCCGGAAGAAGAAAGCCGCTTCCCTTCTGGCTCGCTGCTCATTGCTCGCCGCTCGTCGCTTGCCGTCAGTATGCCTTCGCCCAAACCACCCTCTGCGCGCTCGGCTTGCCCGTGAAGGGGCAGGTGCCGGCTTCGCTCTTTTCGAGCGGGATGCAGCGGACGGTGACGCCGAGATCGTCCTTGATCCTGCGTTCGAGATCGACGTCGCCGCTGAAGTGGGTCAGGGCGAAGCCGCCATGGATCGGCGTCGGTGCGTTCTCCGGCGCCGGGGGGGCGGTGAAGAAGCGGTAGAACTCTTCTTTCGTGTCGATGCGCTGCAGGTGCTGTTCGCGGAACTGGCGGGCACGGGCGAACAGGGAATCCTGGATCGACTGGAGGGTCGCGGCGACGTTCGCCACGAACTCGCCGCGGGCGATGCTCTGCTTGTCCTTGTGACCCTTGTCGCGGCGGCCGACGAACAGCGAATCCTTTTCCATGTCGCGCGGACCGATCTCGAGCCGCACCGGCACACCCTTCTTGATCCACTGCCAGACTTTCTCTCCGCCGCGCTCGTCGCGCTCATCGACGATGACGCTGACCGGGCGATCCGCGTAACGCTGCGCACGCAGTTCCTGTGCGACGCGCTGGCAATATTCGATCACGCGCGGGCGTTCGTCATCGGAACGGTAGATCGGCACGATCACGATCTGGGCAGGCGCGATCTTCGGCGGCAGCACGAGGCCGTCGTCATCCGAGTGCGTCATGATCAGGCTGCCGATCAAGCGCGTCGACACGCCCCAGCTCGTGGTCCACGCGTACTGGCGCGTGCCGTTCTGATCGAGGAACTGGATCTCGCTCGCCTTCGCGAAGTTCTGGCCGAGGAAGTGGCTCGTTCCCGCCTGCAACGCCTTGCGGTCCTGCATCATGGCTTCGATGCAGTAGGTATTGTCGGCACCGGGGAAGCGCTCGCCGGCGGTCTTCTCGCCCTTGATCACGGGCACCGCCATCCATTCCTCGACGAATGTCGCGTAGACGTCGAGCATCCGCATCGTTTCAGCGATGGCATCCTCGCGCGTTGCGTGCGCCGTATGACCCTCCTGCCAGAGGAACTCGGTGGTCCGCAGGAACATGCGCGTGCGCATTTCCCAGCGCACGACGTTCGCCCACTGGTTGATGAGCAGCGGCAGATCGCGATAGCTCTGCACCCAGCGCGAGAACGCGTCGCCAATGATCGTCTCCGACGTCGGCCGGACGATCAGCGGCTCATCCAGCTCGCCGGCGGGAACGAGCTTGCCGTCCGGGCCGGCTTCGAGCCGGTGATGGGTGACGACTGCGCATTCCTTGGCGAACCCGTCCACGTGCGCTGCCTCCTTCTGCATGAAGGACAACGGAATGAACAGCGGGAAGTAGGCGTTCTGGTGGCCCGTCGCCTTGAACATGTCGTCGAGGACGCGCTGCATGTTCTCCCACAGCGCGTAGCCCCAGGGCTTGATCACCATGCAGCCGCGGACGGCTGAATTCTCGGCGAGATCGGCGGCGCGGATGACCTGCTGGTACCACTCGGCGTAGTTTTCCTCGCGGGTGGGCGCAATGGCGGTGCGGGGCTTGTTCATCGGCGGTGAGCTGCGCAGAAAAGTGGGCAGCGATTACATCAGATTTGCCGCGCTCACCGGTAGCGGCGCGTACCTCGCGCATCCTGCAGGGGAATCCGCCGCACGAGGCGGGCGCAAACCCTCCCGCATTCGGACCTGCATCGAGCGCATGCAACGGCTACACTCCGCGCAGCGCGCCGCGACCTGCGCCTTCCGCCGTCCTCTTAAGAACGTCTGCCGAGAAAGTCAGGCTCTTGAATAACAAAGCCGTATCCAGCGCAATCGATACTGCGTGTGAAGTCCGCTTCGGTCAGGTGGGTCTGGTTCAGCTGCGCGTGCGCAGCACCGACAGGAAGGCGATCCAGGATGAATTGTCGGCGAGAATCGCCGCCGCGCCGCAATTGTTCGAGCGCGCCGCGGCCTGCCTCGACCTGAGCGCGCTGGAATCCCAGCCGGATGAAGCGCTGGCGCGCGAACTGTTCGACGCGATCCGCCAGGTCGGACTGTTGCCGGTCGGCGTCGCCTTCGACGGTACCGAAGCGATCAATACCCTCGCGCGATCGCTCGATCTGCCCGTACTCACCCAGTTCCGCGCGCAGAGCAAGGCGCCGGCTCAACGGCCCACCGCCGTTCAATCGATCGCTCCGCCTCCACCGCCGCCCGTCGTCGAACCGTCGCTGCCGACACTGATGCAGCACCAGCCGGTCCGCTCGGGACAGCGCGTGTATGCGCGTAATCGCGATCTCATTGTGACGACCGTCGTCGGCGCGGGCGCCGAAGTCATGGCCGACGGCTGTGTCCACATCTACGGGACGCTGCGCGGCCGTGCGATGGCCGGTGCACGCGGCGAAGTGACGGCGCGGGTCTTCTGCCAGGCCTTCCATGCGGAGCTCGTCTCCATCGCCGGCGTCTTCCGCGTTTTCGAAACCATTCCCCCGGAGCTGGCCGGCAAGCCGGTGCAGGCGTGGCTGGATGGCGACGATCTGCGTTTCGAACGGATCGGCGGTTAAATGTCTTGCCGGAACCGGATTTCACACGGAGATCACGGAGTCTCCGGCCTCCGTGATCTGCGTGGACTCCGTGTGAAACTCTTTGTTCTCAAAACGTCTTTCAGGAGACCCAGACCTTGACTGAGATCATCGTTGTCACGTCCGGCAAAGGCGGCGTGGGCAAAACCACGACGTCGGCCAGTGTGGCCTGCGGCCTCGCCCGCCGCGGCAAGAAAGTTGCCGTCATCGATTTCGACATCGGCCTGCGCAACCTCGACCTCATCATGGGTTGCGAGCGGCGCGTCGTGTACGACTTCGTGAACGTGATCCAGGGCGACTGCACGCTCAAGCAGGCGCTGATCAAGGACAAGCGGATCGAGACGCTCTTCGTGCTTGCCGCTTCGCAGACCCGGGACAAGGACGCTCTCACGACCGAGGGCGTGCGCCGGGTGCTCGATGAGCTCATCGCCGACGGCTTCGACTACATCGTCTGCGATTCGCCGGCGGGTATCGAGAAGGGTGCGCATCTCGCGATGTACTACGCCGACCGCGCCATCGTCGTGGTGAACCCGGAAGTCTCCTCGGTGCGTGACTCCGACCGGATCCTGGGCCTGCTCGCGAGCAAGACCCAGCGGGCCGAGAAGGGCGAAAGCAAAGTGCAGGAGCATCTCCTCCTCACGCGCTACAGCCCGAAGCGCGTCGCGATCGGCGAGATGATGAGTGTCGATGACGTGAAAGAAATCCTGGGGCTGGATGTGATCGGCGTGGTTCCCGAATCGCCCGATGTGCTGTCGGCCTCCAATGCCGGAACGCCCGTCATCCTGAATCCGGACAGCGACGTGGCGCGCGCGTACGACGATTCGGTGGGCCGGCTCCTGGGCGAGACGCTGCCGCTGCGCTTCCTCGAAGAACCGAAGAAGGGCTTCTTCGCCCGCATGTTCGGAGGCTGACATGGGACTACTCGATCTCTTTCGTCGTACGCCTCCGACGGCCAGCCTGGCCAAGGAGCGCCTGCGCATCATCGTCGCGCAGGAACGCAGTTCGCGTGGCGCACCCGACTACCTGCCGCTGCTGCGGCGCGAGGTACTCGAGGTGATCCGCAAGTACGTGAACGTCGATCCCGAAGCCGTGCAGATCAGCGTGGAGAAGGAAGACGGCCAGGAAGTGCTCGAATTCTCCGTGGCGCTGCCGGAGAAGGCGGCGGGATAAGGCTTTCTGCTGGTCATTCCCGCGTACGCGGGAATCCATCTTTCTCTGAAGGCATGGACTCCCGCTTGCGCGGGAGTGACGGGATCTAGGACGCCGCAGCCCCCGCCTCCACCCCTTGCGGTAACAGCGTTCGCAGCTTGGTCAGCAGGTCGCGCTCCCGGTACGGCTTGGCCAGCACGTCGGCATGCTGTTCGGACGCGCTGAATGACGCGGCATAGCCCGTCGCGTAGAGGACGGGGAGCGCGGGCCGGCGTTCGCGGGCCATCTTGCCGAGCTGGAAGCCGTCCATCCCGCCCGGCATCACGACGTCCGTAAAGAGCAGGTCGATCCCGGGTTCGCGATCGATGATCTCGAGCGCGCGCACGGCATTGTCCGCTTCGATTACCAGGAATTGCCGGTCTCGTAACAACGCCGCCGTCACCGCGCGAACGCCGGCGTCGTCCTCGACCAGCAGCACCGTTCGATCCTGACCCGAGAAGTCATCGGCGTGCGGTGTCGTAACGATGGCGTCGGCTGCGGCCGCGCCGATCACTCGCGGCAGATACAACCGTACGCTCGTCCCACGACCCGGCGCGCTGTCGATGTGCATGTGGCCGCCGGACTGCTTCGCGAAGCCGTATACCATGCTCAGGCCGAGTCCCGTGCCGTGACCGATCTTCTTTGTCGTGAAGAACGGCTCGACGGCGCGGCTCAGAACCTCGCGCGTCATGCCTGAACCGTTGTCCGTCACCGCCAGCATCACGAATTCGCCCGGCGGCACTTCATCCTCATGACGCTCCAAGCGGACGTTGCGGGCTTCGATACGCAGCTTGCCGCCGTCGGTCATCGCGTCGCGTGCGTTCACAGCAAGGTTGAGCAGCGACGACTCGACTTGCGCGGGATCGGCCAGGACGAGCCAGAGATCCTCATCCGCAAGCAGGTCGATGCTGACGCCTTCGCCGAGCGTGCGACCGAGGAGCTTCGATACGTTGCGGCTGATCTGACCCAGATTGACTGTCTTTGGTTGCAGCGGCTGTCGGCGCGCGAACGCGAGCAGTCGCTGCGTCAGTTCCGCGCAGCTGAGCGCGCCGATCAGCGCCATCTGGACGCGATCGAAGTTCTTGCCCGCCCCCTTGAGCGAGCGGGTCAGCGCATCGAGATTGCCGATGACGACCGTCAGCATGTTGTTGAAGTCGTGGGCGATGCCCCCGGTGAGCTGACCGACCGCTTCCATCTTCTGCGACTGGAACAGCTGCTGCTCGGCCTGCCGCCGCTCGGTGACGTCGAGACAGACGCCGAAGATGCTGCGCCCCTGCTCGGCATCGTCACCGACGAGCACTGCCTGATCGAGAAAGAATCGTTCCGTGCCGTCGGCGCAGAGCCATCGGTATTCGCTGCTCATCACGCCTTCGTGCACGATCGCATCCAGACTGGCCAGGACGCGCGACCGGTCCTCTTCGTGGATTCTCGACACCCACAGCGCCGGTTCCGACCCGAACTGCGCGCTCGAATAACCGAGGAGCTTCGCGATGTCCTCGCCGATGAAGCGCGGACCGGCGAGGCCGGCGTGCAAGTCGCTGCTGTACACGGCGATCGGTAATGAACGCAGGATGAGCGCCTGCTGTACTTCGCTCTGCCGCAGCTGCCGTTCGGCTTCCAGCTTCTCCTGGCGGATGCGGAAATTTTCCTCCAGCAGCAGCCGTTCGATCTGCGCCACGCGCTGTGCTTCAGCGCTCTTCTTGAAGAGATCGACCAGCACCGACACCTTGGAGCGCAGGATCACCGGATCGACGGGCTTGAACACGTAATCGACCGCGCCGAGCGCATAGGCGTGCCGGACATGCTGATCCGTCTTGTCGATGGCGCTGACGAAGATGATCGGGATGTGCCGCGACCGATCGCGATGACGGATCAGCTCCGCCGTCGTGTAGCCATCGAGGCCGGGCATGTTCGCGTCGAGCAGGATGACCGCGCAGTCCTCGCGCAGAAGGAACCGCAGTGCGTCTTCACCCGACGCGACCTCGACGACATTGGCATCGAGCTCCGCGAGCACCTGTACCAGGGCATAGCGATTCTTCGCCTCGTCGTCGACGATCAGGATGGTCGGCTGCGCCGGGCGCACGTCCGGCAAGGGCTCCGACGTCGTTGTCGCTGGATCTGCGTTCATGCCGTTGCGGGATCAGACACGGCGCAACCAGACACGCATCATGGAGACCAGCTGATCGACGTCCACGGGCTTCGACAGATACTCGGAAGCCCCGGCCTCGATGCACTTTTCCCGGTCACCCTTCATGGCCTTCGCCGTGATCGCGATCATGGGCAGCTTGCGGAACTGCTCGCGCGAGCGGATCTGGCGCATGGTTTCGTAGCCATCCATGTCCGGCATCATCACGTCCATCAGCACCATGTCGATGTCGGGCGCGTCTTCGAGCATATCGATGCCATCGCGGCCGTTCTCCGCGTGCAGCACCTGGATGTCGTGCTGCTCGAGCACGCCGGTCAGCGAGAAGATGTTGCGGATATCGTCGTCGACGATCAGCACCTTGCGGCCCGCCAGGCCCGGTTCGCGCCGCCGCGCCCGTTCGATGATGCGCCGTTGCTCGGGCGGCATGTTCTCGACTTCGCGGTGCAGGAACAGCGCCGTCTCGTCGAAGAGCTGCTGCGGAGATTCCGGTCCCTTGGTGATGAAGGACTCCGCGAGCTTGCGCAGCTTCGCCTCGTCCTCCGGGCTCAGATCCTTCGCGGTATGAATGATGACGGGCAGGCGCTGCGCGGGATCGCGCCGGATCACTTCGATCAGGCTCACCCCATCCATGTCGGGCAGCACGAGATCGAGCACGACGCAATCGAAAGTCCGGGTCTGCAGCACCTCGAGAGCCTCGCGTCCCGTACACACCCGCGTGAGCTGGACGTCACCGTTGCCGATCAGCTTGGCGATCTCGCTGTATTGCAGGTCGTCGTCCTCGATCAGCAGCAGCTCCTTGGTCGGACGCGCCAGGAATTCTTCGGTCCTGCCCAGCGCCTGCTGCAGCATTGCCCGATCGACCGGCTTCTCGAGCACCGAGAACGCACCCATCTGCGTACCGCGTTCGCGCGGATCCTGGACCGAGATGATGTGGATGGGGATGTGCCGCGTTTCCGCGGTGCGCTTGAGAATGTCGAGCAGGCGCCAACCATCCATGTCGGGCAGACGGATGTCGAGCGTAATGAGTGACGGATTGAATCGGCGCACCAGCGGCAACGCGCCGCTTCCTGTCGACGACACCACGGCCTTGAAGCCGCGGTCGTGCGCCAGATCGACCAGGATCTGCGCGAACTTCACGTCGTCTTCGATGATGAGCAGCACCGGGTCGCCCTGCGCGATGCTCTGTCGATCGTCCGTCAGCTCCGCGGCAATCAGCAGCGGCGCGGAATCGGCGATCGCAACGGGCTGCACTACGGGCGCCGGCTGCGAGTGCACGACGTGCGTGGCGGGCTTCCAGGCCATATCGAACATCAGCGGCAGGTACAAGGTGAAGGAGCTGCCATGGTTGGGGGTCGACGCGACAGTGATTTCGCCGCCGAGCATGCGGCAGATCTCGCGGCTGATCGACAGACCGAGGCCCGTGCCGCCGTATTTGCGGCTGGTCGTTCCGTCCGCCTGCTGGAAGGCTTCGAAGATCACGCGCAGCTTGTCGCTCGGGATGCCGATGCCGGTATCGGTTACCGAATAGGCAACGACCGCCGATGCGTTGCTGAGCACGGAATTCGCCGGGTTCCACCCCGAGCGGGCGCGTTGGATCGAGAGCTCGACGCCGCCTTCGTGCGTGAACTTGAACGCGTTCGAGAGCAGGTTCTTGAGAATCTGCTGCAGGCGCTTCTCGTCCGTCGTCATTGCGGGCGGGAGCGTCGAGTCGATCTCGATGCGGAAGCTCAGCTTTCGGTTGCTGGCGATCTGCTCGAAGCCGCGCTGCAGGTTGTCGACGACTTCCGCGAACTCCACGGTGCCGACGTCGAGCGTGACTGTGCCGGACTCGATCTTCGACAGGTCGAGAATGTCGTTGATCAGCGCGAGCAGTTCGGTGCCGGCGCGATTGATCGTCTGCGCGAACTCGATCTGCTTGCCGGTCAGGTTTGAATCGGCGTTGTCGGCGAGCAGCTTCGAGAGGATCAGCAGGCTGTTGAGCGGCGTGCGCAGTTCATGCGACATGTTCGCAAGGAACTCTGACTTGTACTTCGAGGTGAGCGCGAGCTGTTCGGCTTTCTCTTCCAGCAGCTCCTTCGCGCGCTCGACTTCCTGGTTCTTCGCTTCCACCTGCTTGTTCTGCCACGACAGCAGGTTCGCCTTTTCCACCAGCTCTTCGTTCTTGGCCCGCAGCTCTTCCTGTTGCGAACGCAGCATGTCTTCCGAGCGCTGCAGCGTGGTCGCCTGCTGCTCGAGACGATCGTTGGTGTTCTTGAGCTCGTCCTGCTGGCTCTGCAGCTCGCGCGTGAGCAGCTGCGACTGGGCGAGGAGCGCTTCCGTCTGCATGTTCGCGGCCAGCGTGTTGAGCACGATACCGATGCTTTCCATCAGCTGATCGAGGAACAGCGTGTGGATCGTGCTGAAGCGCTCGAATGAGCCGAGTTCGAGGACAGCTTTCACCTCGCCTTCGAACAAGGCTGGCAACACGATGAGGCTGATCGGCTTCGAGTGACCGAGACCCGAACTGATGTGCATGTAGGCGTGCGGCGCATCGTTCAGCAGCATGCTGCGCTTCTCGACCGCGCATTGCCCGATCAGCCCGTCGCCGAGATGCAGGCGCTGGGGTGGACGGGGACGATGCGGAGCCGCGTAACTTGCAACGAGCTCCAGCACCGTGCCTTGCTCGGTCGGCCTGGTCAGATAGAACAGCGCCTGCTGCGCATTCACAAGCGGAACCAGCTGCGACAGGATCAGGTTCGACACGTGACGGATATCGCGCTGGCCCTGCAGCAGGCGGGTGAAGCGGGCGATGTTGGTCTTCAGCCAGTCCTGCTCGGTGTTCTTCTGCGTGGTGTCCTTGAGATTCCGGATCATCTCGTTGATGTTGTCCTTGAGCGCGGCCACTTCGCCCGAGGCTTCCACCGTGATGAACCGTGTGAGATCGCCCTTCGTCACTGCCGTCGCGACTTCCGCGATGGCGCGCACCTGTGTGGTGAGGTTCGCGGCGAGCTGATTCACGTTATCAGTCAGGTCGCGCCACAAGCCTGCCGCGCCTGGCACGCTGGCCTGGCCGCCGAGCGCGCCCTCAGTACCCACTTCGCGAGCGACGTTCGTCACCTGGTCGGCGAACGTTGCGAGCGTGCCGATCATGCCGTTGATGGTGTTGGCGAGCGCCGCGATTTCGCCCTTCGCTTCCACGACCAGCTTGCGGGTCAGGTCGCCGTTCGCGACGCCGGTCACGACCTCTGCGATGCCACGCACCTGGCCGGTGAGGTTGGCAGCCATGAGGTTCACGTTGTCGGTGAGGTCCTTCCAGGTACCGCCTACACCTTCCACTCGCGCCTGTCCGCCCAGCTTGCCTTCGGTACCCACTTCGCGCGCCACGCGCGTCACTTCGGACGCGAACGAGTTGAGCTGGTCCACCATCACGTTGACGGTGTTCTTCAGCTCGAGAATTTCGCCTTTGACGTCGACGGTCACCTTCTTCGACAGATTGCCGCTGGCGACGGCGGTGGTGACGTCAGCGATGTTGCGGACCTGGCCCGTCAGGTTCGCGGCCATCAGGTTCACGTTATCCGTGAGGTCCTTCCACGTACCGGCCACGCCCTTCACGTTTGCCTGGCCACCGAGCTTGCCTTCGGTGCCCACTTCGCGCGCCACGCGTGTCACTTCGGAGGCGAACGAGTTGAGCTGGTCCACCATCGTGTTGATGGTGTTCTTCAGCTCGAGAATTTCGCCTTTGACGTCGACCGTGATCTTCTTCGACAGGTTGCCGCTCGCCACGGCCGTGGTGACGTCGGCAATGTTGCGGACCTGACCGGTGAGGTTCGCAGCCATCAGGTTCACGTTGTCGGTGAGGTCCTTCCAGGTACCGGCTACACCCTCCACTCGCGCCTGACCGCCGAGCTTGCCTTCGGTACCCACTTCGCGCGCCACGCGCGTCACTTCGGAGGCGAACGAGTTGAGCTGGTCCACCATCACGTTGATGGTGTTCTTCAACTCGAGAATTTCGCCTTTGACGTCGACCGTGATCTTTTTCGACAGGTTGCCGCTCGCCACGGCCGTCGTCACTTCAGCGATGTTTCGGACCTGGCCGGTGAGGTTCGCAGCCATCAGGTTCACGTTGTCGGTGAGGTCCTTCCACGTACCACCGACGCCTTCCACCTTTGCCTGACCACCGAGCTTGCCTTCGGTACCCACTTCGCGCGCCACGCGTGTCACTTCGGAGGCGAACGAGTTGAGCTGGTCCACCATCGTGTTGATGGTGTTCTTCAGCTCGAGAATTTCGCCTTTGACGTCGACCGTGATCTTCTTCGACAGGTTCCCGCTCGCCACGGCCGTCGTCACTTCGGCGATGTTTCGGACCTGGCCGGTGAGGTTGGCGGCCATGTGGTTCACGCTATCGGTCAGGTCCTTCCAGGTGCCGGCCACGCCGCGCACGTTCGCCTGACCGCCGAGCTTGCCCTCGGTACCCACTTCGCGCGCCACGCGCGTCACTTCGGAAGCGAAGGAATTGAGCTGGTCGACCATCGTGTTCACGACGGTACTGATGCGCAGGTACTCGCCGCGCATCGGACGGCCGTCGATCTCGAGATTGACGGCCTGGGAGAGATTGCCTTTCGCGACCGCGCCGATCACGCGCGCGACTTCGGAGAGCGGGAACGCCATGTCGCTCACGAGGCCGTTGATGGAGTCGACGCAGTTCGCCCAGCTCCCGGTCGCACCGTGAAGCTTGGCGCGTTCGGACAGTTTGCCGTCGCGGCCGACCATGGCGCTCAGGCGCTCGAACTCCCGCGCCATCGAGTCGTTGAGCTCGACTACCTCATTGAATGTACTGGCAATTTCACCATCGATGTCGGACAGGTCATCCGGCAGCCGGACCGAAAAATCGCCTCGCTTGAGTGCCCGCAACGCCTTGAGAATGTCGCGGCGCTGCAGATTCGCCGCATCGTTCGCTGCCAGGACCACGTTGATCTCCCGCTTGGATTTTCAGTCTCTTTTGCTGCGGCCTCAGAGCTTGCTCTCGTGCGAGTCCCCCTCCGGACCCGAACTCGCTACAGACTCCAGCGTAGCGGGGACAACGGCTGGGAACTGTCAGCGGTTCCATTACGTTGGAAGAATTCTCGTATTCCGTTCAATGGCCTGTGGAGGGAACGCCGGCGCGCCGCTGTGCGTTCTTTACCGATAACAGACGGTGAATATCTGACGTGCGGGGTTGCCGCCGTTGTGGCGTAATTCGCGTGCACCCATGCTCGACGTGGGACGGATTACTAACAGCGGCAGCGGCAAGAACCCGCGCAGAGAACAACCAAGGAACCTATGGCAGACGACCCTTCCAGCGCGCCGGTGCGCTGCGTGCTCATCGTCGAGGACGAAGTACTAGTCCGGATGTTCGCCGTCGATGTCCTCGAGGAAGCCGGCTTCGAAGTTGTCCAGGCCGCCAGCGGCGCCGAAGCCCTGAAGCACTACCACGCACGGGCCAGCGATCTGAGCGCCGCCGTGATCGACCTCGGTTTGCCGGACCGCCCTGGCGACGAAATTGCCGCGGAGTTGCGCGGGCTGAATGTGAAACTGCCGATCGTGATCGCCAGCGGCCGCAGCGAGCGGGAACTGCGGGACCGGTTTGCGAATGACGGCGCGGTCGCAATTCTGGCGAAGCCCTACACCGAACCGTTGCTGCTCGAGGCGCTGGAAAAACTCGATGTGGCGGTGACGCGGCGCTGAACCTGTGGGTCCCACTTCAGTGGGACGTCAGGCCGAAGGCCTCTTTCGCTATCGCGATGACGTCCGGCTGAAGCCGGACCCACAGCAAGACACGAGCGGTGTCATTCCCGCGAAAGCGGGAATCCATGTCTTAAATGCAGATGGACTCCCGCGTACGCGGGAGTGACAGAGCCGCGCGGGAGTGACGGAATTCACGCCGCCGCCGCTTGAACCAGCCCCTCCGCCTTCATCGCTTCCACCACCCCCGGCCGATTCGCGATCCGCGCCTGGTAGTCCCGCAGGATCGGCCACGGCGACAGATCGATTCCCACCGCCGCGCTCCAGCGGGTCACGACGAACAGATACGTGTCCGCAACGGTGTAGTGATCGCCGGCCACCCACGGCCGTTCCCAGAGCTGACCGCTGATCCATTCGAAGCGCCGGCCCAGCGTGGCCGTCGCCCATTGCTGCCAGTCCGACGACGAGCGATCCCGGGTCAGCAGTGGAATGAACGGTTTGTGCAATTCACTCGCGACGAAGCACAGCCATTCCTGCACCCGATATCGCGCCATCGTCCCGGGCCGGAAGATCAGCCCGGCGTCCGGCTGCAGGTCGGCGATGTACTGAAGGATGACCGGCCCTTCCGTCAGACACTCACCGTTGTCGAGCTCCAGAATGGGAACGTAGTTCTTGCCGTGAACCTGCCCGAGCTCCGATCCGGAAGCCGTCCGATGTGCACGCAGATCGACCTGCTCCCTGTCGAATTCGAGACCCGCTTCGATCAGCGCAATGTGCGGAGCCAGCGAACAGGCTCCCGGCGAGTAGTAGAGCTTCATGGGTCGGACCTCGTGCCGGCGGTTGCTTTTTGACGAGGCAACAGTAGTCGGCGCGCAGGGTTGGCGACATGTTCGGGACGCTCGAACCATGCGCCGTTCGTCTGCAAAAAAACGACGTTCGACCGATTGATGAAATGGCTGCAACAATCAATTTCTACAGCGCATCCTTTCTGCTCTGGACAGCCTCCCGTGCGCGAAGCGTAGGCTATGACCGTCCTCTCACGGACCCTTTTCCCACGGCCCCTCAAACGACGGTTCAAGCCATGGACGTACTTTCGAATGTATTGAGTGTTACGAGCCTTGCCACGAGCACGCTCGGTTCGCGCGAGTTCGTTGCTCCCTGGGCGATTCTGATCGACGCGCCGAAAGAATCGGCCGTCCACATCGTCAGACGCGGCACAGCGTGGCTGCGCGTCGGTGATGAAGAGCCTGTTCGGCTGAATACCGGCGACATCGTTCTGCTCGCCGGCGGACGCAAACACGTTCTGTCTTCGGAGCGTGAGCCTCGCGAGCCGGAGCCTGTTGCACAAGCCATTGCACGCGCTCACAACAACGTTGTGCCATCGCTGCGCGGTCGCGCCGAAGGCGCGGAATCGACAGTGATTCAGTGCGCGGGCTACAGCTTCTCGACTGACGGCTTCTCGCCGGAAGGCGCGCATCCGTTGCTGTCGCTGCTGCCTTCATTGATCGTGCTGCGCGCCAGTCGCGCGGAGGAAGATGTAGAGCTGCAGTTGCTGCTCAGGCTGCTGTCGCTCGAAGCAACTCGTCGCGATGCAGGTGCGGAGCTCGTGTTGCCGCGACTCATCGACACGCTCTTCGTTTACATCCTGCGCGTCTGGCTGCGTGATCAGCCGGAAGGTGCTGCAGGCTGGCTGGGAGCGTTGCGCGATCCGCAGATCCGCAAGGCACTCTCGCTGATTCATGAATCGCCGCAAGCGCCGTGGACTGTGGAATCGCTGGCCCGCCAGGCTGCGATGTCCCGCGCCGCATTCGCAAAGCGGTTCATGGATCTCGTTGGCCAGCCGCCGCTGGCGTATGTGACGCGCTGGCGCATGGATCTCGCGGCGAAGCTGTTGCGCGAATCGCGTGAGCCAGTTGCACGCATCGCAAGCAAGGTCGGCTACCTGTCGGAGACGGCGTTTGCGAAAGCCTTCCGTCGTCGTCGCAAGATGCCGCCCGGTGCCTACCGCTCGCAGCGGACACGTCGCGCCCGACCGGAGGTCGCGATTCCCGAACTGCAGCGAGCGGCGGCCAGCGCCGAAGTCGCGCCGCGCTTGTAGTCATCATGCAGTAGCCTGAAACTCCGCCGAACCTCTCGGCGGAGTTTTCTCGTGACCATTCACATCGTTCGACTCGGAAGTCCGCGACGCACGAAAGAAGGGATTCGATTCGGCACCGTGCGCCGCCCGCCTCGCGGCGTCCCGAAGACTGAGTACGCTTCGCGCGACTTCTACGATGTGTGGTTGCCCAATCTCGCGCCGAGCGAGCCGCTGCTGAAGCAGGCACTCGGTGCCAAGGACGATCGCAGCTGGAAAGCCTTCACCCGACGCTATCGCGCGGAAATGAAATCACCTGACGTTGCCCGCGTGCTGGATGCGCTCGCGGCGCTGTCGCATCAGACGGATTTTTCAGTTGGCTGTTATTGCCAGGATGAGGTTCGGTGTCATCGGTCGGTGCTGAGGGCGTTGCTGGAGGAGCGAGGGGCGGAGGTAGCGGAGTAACCCTTCGTCATTCCCGCAACGCGGGAATGACGGATTACCTCAATGACTCCTGCTCCACTCATCCGGCGGATTCTCCCGCTTCACCTGCGAAGGATCCTTTGCCTCTCCCTTGCGATAACCGCGTTCGAAGAGCCGGCGACGGAATACGAAGACGGTGAGTGCGATGGCCAGCGCGATCAGCATCAGTACCGGCCAGAAATGGCTCAGCCATTCCGAAATTGAACTCATGAGGATTCTCCTGACGCCGCGGTCTCGTAGGCGCGGTCAGGAGAATAACGATCGGGCGGACGGATAGTTTCGGCCGCGCTCGCGAGCAATGCATCGCTGTAGGCGTTCCGCCCACCGCGACGAATCAGCGGCGGCGTGCTCGCATCCAGATGACTGCGACCACGATGGCGATCAAGCCGAGGATGATCAGAACTCTCATTGGAGTTTGTGCTCTTCTGTTTTGTTGAAACGCAGCGTCAGCGCTGCCAGGTCTTCTGGTGTGTCGAGATCGATGGCCGCATTCGGCATGGGCACGCGCACGAGACGGAAGTTGTTGCGTTCGATGACGCGCCGCGCCCCTTGATCGCCCCTGAGATCGCCCAGCTCGTTGAAGAACAATCGCGGGAAGATGGCCGGGACGCCGACGTGCTGGTCGTAGGTCGCAGCCGCGATGACCCCGTCCTGCTCTTTCCACGCCGCCGCCAGCCGCTTGAGATCATCCGCCGTCACCGCGACCTGATCGCCCAGCAGGATCAGTACCGCGTCCGCGGCCGACGGCAGTGCACCGATCCCATGTCGGATGGACGACGCCAGCCCTTCTTCCCAGTGCCGGTTCACGATCACGGAAGCCGGAGAATGCGCCAGCAATCGTGACAATTCCGCGGCATGCGCGCCAAGGACGACGGTCACCGCATGCCCCGCCAGCGACACCGCCGCCGAGACGACGCCGTGCAGAACCGGCCGCCCACCCAGCTTCACCGACTGCTTCGGCTGGCCGAGCCGGGTCGAAGCCCCTGCAGCGAGAACTAGAACATGAAGAGACATGGAAGTAGATAGCGGATAGCGGATGGCGGATAGTGGTGAATAGGTGGCCGAGTAGCTTCAGTGAGGAGTTCGATCGCGGCCTTGCGGGCGATTAAGCCGAACAACACAATCCTCCCGTCTCCGAACTATCCGCCATCCGCTATCCGCTATCTACTTCTTCTTTATGATTCGTCCCGTTCTGAAGATGGGTGACCCCGTGCTGCTGTCGGTCGCGCAGCCGGTCCAGCAGTTCGACACCCCCGAGCTGCATGCGCTGCTCGTCGACATGCATGACACGATGGCGTCGTTGAACGGCGCCGGGCTCGCTGCACCGCAGATCGGTGTGTCGCTCCAGGTGGTCATCTTCGGCGTGGGCAGGAACCCTCGCTATCCGCAGGCCGAAGAAGTGCCTTACACGGTACTCATCAACCCCGAGCTCGCTCCCATCGGCGACACGATGGAGGATGGCTGGGAAGGCTGCCTGTCGGTTCCGGGCATGAGGGGACTCGTCCCACGTCACAAGCAGCTGCGGTATCGGGGGTTCGACCAGTACGGCAAGCCGATCGACCGCACGGTGACGGACTTTCACGCGCGCGTCGTACAGCACGAAGTCGATCATCTGCTCGGAATCCTCTATCCGATGCGCATCCGCGACCTGCGCAACTTCGGCTTCAATGAGACGCTCTTTCCGGGGCAGCAGCTCGTGGATGACTGAAACCGGAGTTGTCAGACGCCTCCAGTGCGTCGTTCCAATTCCTCCCTCGTGCACCCCGTGTTCCCCGTGGAAAATCCTCTCTTCACAGGCTGGACGGAGTAGTCGGCCGTTCCTAGACTCTCGTCCCCGATCCCGCGGAGACTTCCCATGGCAGCCCTTCCCCAGACTCAGCAGCCGCCGCTGCAGGACATGACCCTGTTTCGCCAGCAGGCGTTCGTCGCCGGCCGTTGGGAAGATGCGCCGGACGGCAAGGTCAAGCAGGTCTTCAATCCCGCGAACGGCAAGCTGGTCGGCACCGTGCCGAATCTCGGCGCCGATGCGACTCGTCGCGCGATCGACGCCGCGAACAAGGCGCTGCCGGACTGGCGTGCGCGCACGGCGAAAGAACGCGCGCAGATCCTGCGCAAGTGGTTCGATCTCATGATGGCGAACCAGGAAGACCTCGCCATCCTGATGACCGTCGAACAGGGCAAGCCGCTTTTCGAAAGCCGCGGCGAGATCGCTTACGCCGCTTCCTTCATCGAGTGGTTCGGTGAAGAAGGCAAGCGTGCCTACGGCGATGTGATTCCAGGTCACGGCCGCGACAAGCGCATCGTCGTGCTGAAGCAGCCGATCGGCGTCACTGCTGCGATCACGCCGTGGAACTTCCCGGCCGCGATGATCGCGCGCAAGGTCGGACCCGCACTCGCCGCTGGCTGCACGATGGTGATCAAGCCGTCGGAACTCACTCCGTACTCGGCGCTGGCGATGTGCGTTCTAGCGCAGCGCGCCGGTATTCCCGATGGTGTGGTCTCGGTCGTGACCGGCGATTCGAAACCCATCGGTGCCGAGCTGACCGGCAACCCGATCGTGCGCAAGCTCAGCTTCACGGGCTCCACTGGCGTCGGCAAGCTGCTCATGTCGCAGTGCTCCGCCAACGTCACGAAGGTCTCGCTGGAACTCGGCGGCAACGCGCCCTTCATCGTGTTCGACGACGCCGATCTCGATGCGGCCGTCGCGGGCGCCATGGCATCGAAGTACCGCAATGCCGGCCAGACCTGCGTTTGCGCCAACCGCATCTACGTCCAGGGCGGCGTCTACGATCGCTTCGCCGAAAAGCTCGCTGAAACCGTGAAGGCGATGAAGATCGGCGACGGCCTCGACAAGGACACGAAGATCGGCCCGCTGATCGAAGAGAAGGCAGTGAAGAAAGTCGAGGAGCACGTTGCCGACGCCGTCGGCAAGGGCGCGAAAGTCCTGTTCGGCGGCAAGCGCGTCGAAGGCCCCGGTACGTTCTACGTTCCGACCGTGCTCACCGGCGTCACAGCCGACATGCTCGCGATGCGCGAAGAAACGTTCGGCCCGGTCGCGCCGCTGATGAAGTTCGACAGCGACGACGAAGTGATCCGCCTCGCGAACGCGACCGAGTTCGGTCTCGCCAGTTACTTCTACAGCCGCAACATCCAGCGCGTATGGCGTGTCGCCGAAGCCCTCGAGAGCGGCATCGTCGGCATCAACGAAGGCATCATCTCGACGGAAGTGGCGCCCTTCGGCGGAGTGAAGGAAAGCGGCATCGGGCGCGAAGGATCGAAATACGGGCTGGAGGAGTATATGGAGATCAAATATTTGTGCTTTGGCGGAATTTGACAGCGACTCAGCTTCCCCATGAAAGCACGTATCAAATGGATCCAGGACGTCATGTTCGTCGGCGAGTCCGGCTCGGGCCACTCCGCCGTGATCGACGGCGCGCCGGATGCGGGTGGCCGCAACATGGGTTTTCGGCCGATGGAAATGATGCTGCTCGGACTCGGCGGCTGTTCGGCGTTCGATGTGATGCTGATCCTGCGGCGCGGCCGTGAAGATGTCACCGACTGCGTCGTCGAGCTCGATGGCGATCGCGCCGAGACCGATCCGAAAGTGTTCGTCAACGTGCGCATGCACTACGTCGTGACCGGCCGCAATCTCGATCCGAGGAAGGTCGAACGCGCCGTGAAGCTTTCGGAAGAAAAATACTGCTCCGCGTCCGCGATGTTCGGCAAGACCGCAACACTGACGCATACCATCGAAGTCCGCGAGGCATGAGCATCGGAGTTCCACACCCCGTGTGAAACTCTTCCTCCTGATTCCGTTTCCAACAGAGGTACTCACATGAAACGCACAGCGACGGCAGTCTGGAACGGCGGTCTGAAAGACGGCAAGGGATCGATCTCGACGGAGAGCGGCGTGCTCGAGAATACGCAGTATTCGTTCAGCACCCGGTTCGAGGACGGCAAGGGCACGAATCCGGAGGAGCTCATCGCGGCGGCGCACGCTGGGTGCTTCTCGATGGCGCTGTCAGCGCAGCTGGGCAACGAAGGCAAGACGCCGGAGTCCATCGAAACCGAAGCGGCGGTCACGCTGCTCAAGACGGATGCGGGATTCACGATCACCGCCGTGCATCTCAAGGTGCGCGCGAAGATCCCGAACATGACGCCGCCGGAGTTCCAGAAGTTCGCGGAAGCCGCTAAGGCCGGATGCCCGGTGTCGCGCGTTCTCAAAGCCGACATCACGATGGAGACGCGGCTGGCTGGCTGGACTTAGAAAGAAGTCGGAGTTGCACACGGAGTTCCGTGGGCTGCGTGACCTTCGTGTCAAGCTCCTAGTTCCGGCCTGCCACCCATTTCGCCCAGCGATAACTGCCAAAGCTCAGGATTGAGCCGCCGAGCATCAGCAGCGCCAGCGTGTGCAGGGTGCCGTCGTTGAAGACAGCGACGGCAATGCCCGCGAGCGTGGCGACGAAGGACTGCAGCGATCCCATCAAGGCCGACGCGATTCCCGCCTCTTGTCCGTACGGCGCGAGAGCAAGCGCACTGGTATGCGGCATGATTCTCGCCGTGCTCACGAAATAGAGAAGCTGCGCGACGATCACGCCCCAGAGCGGCAACGACAACAGCAGCGCGAGCAGAAAGAACACGGTTCCTACGACGACGGGCCAGACCACCGCTTCGTTGAGCACTTCAGCAGGACCGCGCCGATTGAGCGCCATCACGTTGAGACGGCTCGCCGCCATGAATGCGAGTCCGTTCAGACCCAGCATCCACCCGAATTCGTCGGGCGTCAGTTGAAATGCCTGCGACATGACGATCGGCGAGCCGGTGACGTAGCAGAACATCACGCCCATGCCGAAGCCGGCGACCATCGAGTAGCCGACGAGCCCGGGATCGCGAGCCAGGTGCCAATAGCGACGCGCGATCTCACCCGGATGCAGCGTTGCGATCGCTGTGGTGGGCCGCGACTCCTTCAGCAGTACATGCATCGCAATCAGCATCGACGCGCCGAGCACCGCCTGAAACACGAATACGCCGCGCCATCCGGTCGCGCTCACGACCCAGCCGCCTAGAATCGGCGCGAGAATGGGACCGAGCGCAATGATCGCCATGAGCGTCGCGAAGGCTCGTGCCGCTTCGTGCGGCTGGCAGCGATCGCGCACGATCGCTCTTCCGATGACGAGGCCCGCGCAGGCACCCAGTGCCTGCAGCACGCGTAGAACGATCAGCATGGTCATGCTCGTTGCGAGTGCGCAGCCGATCGCGCCGAGCGCGTAGAGCACGAAGCCGAAGTACAGCGGCGGCTTGCGCCCGAAACGATCGCTGATCGGACCATAGATCAGCTGGCCGACGGTGATGCCCACGAGATACGCCGCCATCGTGCGCTCGACGCCGTCTTCGGCCAGCTCGCGCTCGATCGCCGGAAAGCCCGGCAGATACATGTCGATCGTGAACGGACCGATCGCCGACATTGCGCCGACGAGCACCAGCCAGCCTGGCACGCGGGAAGGGCGTGCCTCAGTCATGGAGAGGTCCGCAACCGGTACTCACAGATGCTGCGCATGATGCCGCAGATGATCTTCCATGAACGTCGAGATGAAGTAGTAACCGTGATCGTAGCCGGCCTGGTGCCGCAGCCGCAGGGTCGTACCCGACTGACGGCATGCCGCTTCGAGCAACTCGGGTTTCAACTGCTCCGTGAGAAATTTGTCGGCAGTACCCTGGTCGACGAGGATCGGCCTTTCATAGCGCTGCCTTGCGACGAGCGCGCTGGCATCGTATTGCGACCATGCTCCGTGGTCGGCACCGAGATATCCGGTGAATGCCTTCTGGCCCCACGGGCATTGCATCGGCGCCGCGATCGGCGCAAACGCGGAGACCGACCGATACTGGTCCGGATTGCGCAGCGCGCAGACCAGTGCTCCGTGACCTCCCATCGAATGACCGAAGATTCCCTGACGATCGGCGCGGGATTTCCCGAGCGACGCGATGACTTCCGGCAGTTCGCGCGTCACGTAGCTGTACATCCGGTAGTGCTGCGACCATGGCGCTGCAGTCGCATCGACATAGAAGCCGGCGCCGAGGCCGAAATCCCAACTCGCATCGTCGCCCGGCAACCTGGCTTTGCGCGGACTCGTGTCGGGTGCCACCAGCATGAGACCGAGCTGCGCGGCCACGCGCTGCGCGCCTGCCTTGATCATGAAAGTCTCTTCGGTACACGTGAGACCCGCGAGGTAGTAGAGAACAGGCACCGGCTGACTCTGCGCCTGCGGCGGCACGAAGACCGAGAAGCGCATCTCCGTCCGACATTCGACGGACTCGTGGGAGTAAAAGACCTGCGTGCCGTCGAAGCAGCGGTGCTCGGAGATCTTGGTCAGGGTCATGGCGAGAGAATGAACGCGTCGGGCGGGGACGTAAGGATACCGGTTCCCGCGTCCACTGAGATCAGCGATTGCCCTGAGCAAGAGGGCTCGAGCCTCAAGCCTCTTTGATCCCCGCCTGCCCGTTCTCCACGACGAAGGAGGCCTGCGTCGAGCGGCCCGCATTGCGATCCGTCACGGAATTCATGGTGATGAGATCCGCGCGCAGCCGCTCGCGCGAAAGGTCGAGCAGCAGGTAGCCGCGCCTTTCGCTGTTGGCGAATACGAGATTGGGATTCTCGGGCCGGCGCGCATCGAGCGATGCCTGGGAGATCGCCTCTGACGTGATCGATGTCGTTACGAACTCGCTGGCTGTCACGGGAGAGGTTCGATCCGCCGGTACCCGATGATGGTTCGCGGCGATGAAGGAATGAATGTCGCCGCCGAGAAGCACCGGATTGCTCACTTGCGTCTGCGCGATCGATTCCATCAGGCGCTTGCGTGCCGCCGGATAGCCGTTCCAGCCGTCGTTCCAGAACAGCTCGCCGGGTCCCTGCTGTTCGTCGACGTAGGCCATCACTGTGCCCTGAGCGAAGACGTTCCAGCGCGTGCGGCTCGAAGCCATCTGATACCTGGCCCAGTGCTCTTGGACGACACCGAGCTTCGTCCGGGAGTCTTCATGCAGTTCGGGGCAATTCACCGAGCGGGAATTCCGCCTCGCTGGCGCGGTGCATGCGAGCGGCGAGCGATACTGCCGCGAATCCAGCATCACTACATTCGCGAGTTGACCGAAGCTGCGCTGCGCGAACAATCGCATGTCCGAGCCAAACGGAGCAGCGCGACGAGGCAATGGCATGTGCTCGTAGTAAGCGCGATAGGCCGCGGCGCGGCGCGCGAGGAACCACTGCGGCTCATCGTCGTCCTCGGAAACCGAGCCGGCGTAGTCGTTCTCCACTTCGTGATCGTCCCAGGTCACCAGCCATGGGCATGCGGCATGAGCATCCTGCAGCTCCTTCTCGCCGCGATACAGCGCATGGCGAATCCGGTAATCATCGGCCGTGATCGCTTCCGGCGCATTGTGATGGCGGATGCGATTCTTTCCCCAGCTGCCTTCGTAGATGTAGTCGCCGACATGCACGACCAGATCGAGGTCGTCATCGAGCATGTGACGATACGCAACGTAGTAGCCGTGTTCGTACTGCTGGCAGGACGCAACGGCGATGCGCAACTTTGTGTTGTCAGCGTCGCCGCGCGGTGCAGTGCGAGTATGTCCGATCGGGCTGCGCACTCCGCCGGCGGTGAATCGATACCAGTAGTCCCGGCCGGGCTCGAGCTGTGAAGGCTCGGCGTGAATCGAGTGCGCCCATTCGCTCGTCGCATAGTCGACGCCGGTCTGCACGATCTGCTTCATGCGATCGTCCGTCGCCACTTCCCAGGTCACTGGGACGACGGAGTCCGCTGGCAGTCCAGCGCCGGGCTGCAACGGCGCCGGGGCAAGGCGCGTCCAAAGGACGACGGAGCTCGAAGTTGGATACCCGGACGCGACGCCCAACGTGAAAGGGCTGTCGCGAAAGCGTAGCGAGTCTGCGGCATGCAGCAGCCGCGCAGGAATGCTCGTGAGCGCGAGGGTCGCACCCAGGCCGCCTAGCAGATCTCGACGACTCCATTGAGCGTTCTTGTGGGCATTCTTGCGTGACACGGGTCGCCTCCCGCAGTGACTGGTGGCAGGATGCCACATCCTCATGACGAGGATGTTCCGGTCCCATCAGATCAGATCAGCGAAAAAGGGGGATATGCATGACTACCGGCTCCTGTCTGTGCGGCGCGGTTCGTTACGAGATCGCCGGCCCCTATAAATGGATGACTCACTGCCACTGCTCCATGTGCCGCAAGCACCATGGTTCGTTGTTCGGCACGACAGTCGGCGTGGAGCGCAGCAACTTTCGTTGGCTGCAGGGCGAGGACGCTGTCGTTCACTATCGTTCTTCCGCAACCTTCGAGCGGCCCTTCTGCGCGCATTGCGGTTCGGTGTTGCCTGATGTCTCTGGCGAAGTGGCGATCTGTCCCGCCGGCACGCTGGCCGATGATCTCGACGCGAGGCCCAGAGCGCACATCTTCGTCAGCTCCAAGTCGCCGATGTGCGAGATCCACGACGACCTGCGGCGCTTCGATGAGTATCCGCCCGGCTACGGCCAGGCAGTCTCGGCTCCCCATAATCCTGCCGCCGAAACGACGGACCCGACACTGCACGGCAGTTGTCTTTGCGGTGCGGTCGCTTTCGAGATCGATGAGCAGCCGCGCAACCTGGTGAACTGTCACTGTTCGAGATGCCGCAAGAGCCGCGGCGCCGCGCATGGGACGAACTTCTTCGTCCGATTGGAGCACCTCCGCTGGACGCGCGGTGCGCAGAAGATTCGCTCGTACAAAGTCCCGGACGCGCAGATCTTCACGACGAGCTTCTGCACTGACTGCGGCAGCAAGCTTCCCGCCGCGTTTGCGCCGATCAAACGCTATATCGTTCCAGCCGGCGCGCTCGATACGCCTCTGCCGCTCAAGCCGGGAATCAACATTTATGTGAGCTCGAAGGCCGCGTGGTTCGACATTCGCGATGGCCTGGAGCAGTTCGACGCGATGCCGCCGATGGATCGCGTGAGGGACGTGATGTTCTGAACGCCCGGATGCAGCGGCGGAATCCGCTCGAGAACTCCGCCGCTGTTCCCGGTCAGAAGCGATAGATCGCTGCGAGCGTGACCGAATCCACGTCCGTTTCGCCCGTCTCGTCTTCGTTGCCCACATCCTTGTAGAGCTGATAGTCGAGACTCACCGACCAGCTCGGGCCGAAGTGCATCGCCGCGCCGGCGCCGTAGAAGATGTCAGTGTCGTCGCCGGAGAGCTTGTCTCCCTCGCTGCCCTGGTCATCGCCGACGCGAAGCTTCAACTCGGTCTCGGAGAAGAAGATGCCGAGACGACCATGGAGGTCGAACATCTCGCCGAGCGGCAGGCTGCCGATGAACGCGGTCGTGAATCCCGTCGCATTGAACTCGATATCCATGAACGCATCGATGGCCGGCGGCACGCCGAACGGCTCGAAGCTCACGTCCGCGCGATAGCTCGGCGATCCGAGATCGAGGTACCCGGCCTCGAACGCGATGTATTGATTGACACGGAAGCCGCCGAAGATCGACCAGGTGGTGTCGC
Source organism: Povalibacter uvarum (assembly GCF_014202975.1). Classification (GTDB taxonomy): domain Bacteria; phylum Pseudomonadota; class Gammaproteobacteria; order Steroidobacterales; family Steroidobacteraceae; genus Steroidobacter; species Steroidobacter uvarum. The sequence continues at coordinate 856,743 of NZ_JACHHZ010000002.1, read as the reverse complement.
CGTCATCGAGCGACGAGTCGCCGCCGACAAAGTTGCCGAACTGCGAGAAGACGTCGACGGTGAGAGCGTCGAACTCGTCCTGGTCCAGGTCGGCCTTCGACTGCCCGCCCTGGATGCCGACGTACCAATTGGCCTCTTGTGCTGTTGCTGCCGTGGAAAGGGCCATTGCGAGGCTCAGTCCCAGAGCAAGACGGATCGTCCTGTGAAGCGTCATCATCCCTCTCCCAAATGATTTATGGTGATGCCCGACGGGTCGGGCGCAGGGATTACACGGCACCGTGCCTCGGTGCCAGTGTTGAAGACGTCACAATTTCCGTGATTTTTCAGGCCTAGTGTCATTCCCGCGCAAGCGGGAATCCATCTGGCGGACCGGATGGACGCCCGCGTACACGGGTGTGACAGCTTGCAGCCATGTGCGGGCGCGTCAAACCTGCATCGAGAAATCCCAGAACGCAGCTTCGATCTTGTGGCCGTCGAGATCCCGCAGGAAGCAGCCGTAGTACGGGGCACCGTACTCTTCACGGGGTCCCGGCGCACCGTCGCCTCTCGCACCCGCCGCGATCGCGGCGTCGTAGAACGCATGAACCGCCTCCTTGCTGGGCGCCACGAAACCGAAGTGCGTGCCGTTGCCGACGGCGGCCGCTTTGCCGTCGATCGGCGTCTGCACCCAGAATTCCGGATAGAGCTTGCCGTAGGCGACCGCTCCGGGATGCTCCATCACTCTCTTGCAGCCCAGCGTGGGCAGCACCCGGTCGTAGAAGTCCCGCGCGCGGTCGAAGTTGTTCGTGCCGATCGAAACGTGCGACAGGATGCTGGGATTCTCGTCAGCCATGACTCGCTCCTTCGTATTGTTGAAGCCCCAGCATAGCGGCAGACCATGACAGCGGATGGCAGGGTCAGAATCGCCAGTGCCATTGCATGAGCGCGCCGTCCTCTACAGCGCTCAGGGCGAGCGACTGCGTTTCATTCTCGAGGCCGAGGAAAGCGTCATTGAAGAACGAGGCGAGGAAATTTCCGATCGCCATGCCGACGAGCGTGTCGGAGGGATAGTGCCAGCCTGCTTCGATGCGGGCCCAGGAAGTGCCGACCGTCATCGCCGTCAGGCCGACATCGAACGTGCGCCGCCAGCCTGAACTCATGTCCATGGAGCGCAGATTGCGCGAAGCGAGCCGTGTGTGAACGGCCGACGAAGACGTATGGCCCGACGGGAAACTCGCGCTGTCGTCGCCATTCGGCCGCTCGCGGTCCGTCGCACTCTTGAGGCCGTTGGTCACGACGACGGTGCTGCTCACTGCGGCAATGCCAACAAGCGTCCCCTTTACCTTGTTGGCAAACCAGTCTCCCGCGTCCGGACCACTGGGCGTCGCGGCGACCGTAACGTAGTGCGCCAGCACGGATGCGTCGCGGAGGTGATCGCTCCAGTCTTCGGCATTCTTCTCCGACCCGAACACAGGCGTGTGCTCGCGTGCCCAATCGGAAGTACGGCGATCCCAATCATCGATCTGAAATGCAGCGGCACCGATCAGCGGCCCCCACACCCACGGATCCTTCGCGGCGTTCACCGCGGACTCCCGAACGCGCTCCCAGCCCGGCGCGATCGTGGCGTTCTCTCCCCAACCGCGACCGTTGGGCAGCGTCGAGCAACCACTCAGGAAGAGCAGAGCCAACGGGAACAGGGGAGCTGAAAGCGACTTCATGCAGGTCTCCGTGGTGCCGCCAGATTCAGCGGCATTTCGGTGAGACGAACAAGTGAGGGAAAACAATCGGGGAAGCCAGAACAAGGAATCAAGGGGTCATTCCCGCGAAAGCGGGAATCCATCCGGCACAAGCGTGGACTCCCGCCTTCGCGGGAGTGACGGAGTTTCTGGCTAGCTGACTAGCCGGCTAGCTGGCCTTCCTACTCATGCCGCAACGCTTCAATCGGATCCAGCTGCGCTGCCCGCTGCGCCGGGAAGTATCCAAACACGATTCCCACGGCGGCAGAAAACGTGAACGACAGGATGACGATCGACGGATTCAGGACGAACGGCACTTTGAACGCATGTGTCGCAGCGGCGCCCGCGGTCAGGCCCAGGATGATGCCGATGAGTCCGCCAAGCGCGGCGAGCACGACCGCTTCGATCAGGAACTGCAACAGCACATCGCGTGCCATTGCCCCGACTGCGAGGCGAGTGCCGATCTCGCGTGTTCGCTCAGTCACCGACACCAGCATGATGTTCATGATGCCGACGCCGCCCACGATGAGGCTGACAGCGGCCACCGCACCCAACAGCGCGGTGAGGACGCGCGTCGAGCTCGTGAACGCACTGGCGACTTCCTTCAGATCGCGAACATTGAAATTGTCTGTTGCACCCGAGCGGATCTTGCGGCGCTCACGCATCAGCGTTTCGATGTCCTTCTGCATCTTCTCCGTCGACACGCCATCGCGAGCCGAGACGAGAATTGCACCGACGTCCGAATTGCCGGCCATGCGCCGCTGCAGTGTGCGCAACGGAATCACGACGAGATCGTCCTGGTCCTGGCCGAAGCCCGACTGGCCCTTCGGCTCGAGCAGGCCGATGACGTTGCACGACAGTTTGCCCAGCCGGATGGTGGCGCCCACCGGATCCTGATTCTCGAACAGCTCACGCCGTACCGTGTTGCCGATCATGCAGACCGACGCTCCGGCCCTGAGCTCCGACTCCGAGAAGTTTCGACCCGAAGCCAGCGCCCAGTCGCGAACCTGCAGGAACTTGTCGTTCGTGCCGGTGATCTGGGTCTGCCAGTTGTTGTTGCCGTAGATCGCTTGCGCACCGCTGTTGGACGACGGCGCAACAGCCGCGACTCCGGAGATCTCGTTCTCGATGGCCTGCACATCTGCCATCTCGAAAGGCGGCGCCGCCATGCGCGCGCCACCAGGCCCGCCGAATCCCTGGCCGCGAAACACCTGCAGCAGGTTCGTGCCGAGCTTGCTGATATCTGCCTGCACCTGAGCCGTCGCGCCTTCGCCGATCGTCACCATCGTGATCACGGCGGCCACGCCGATGACGATGCCGAGGATCGTGAGCGACGAGCGCAGCACGTTGCGGCGGATTTCTCGCAGGGCGAGGACGATGGCGTTCAGGAACATGGGGATACCAGAAGGCACGAGGCTTGAGGCGTGAGGCGTGAGCCTGAGAATCCGTACCCTCTCGTTCTGGCTCGCGCCTCGCGGCTCAAGCCTCGCGCCTGCGTTCTCATGCCCCCGTCCTCACTGGCGCATTCGCCTCATCGCTCTCGATCGTGCCGTCGCGAAACCGGACGATACGGCGGGTCCAGGCAGCGATGTCGGGCTCGTGCGTAACCATGGCGATGGTGATGCCGCGCTCTTCGTTCAGTGCTGTCAGCACCTTCATGATCTCGGCGCTGGTCGCCGTATCGAGATTGCCGGTGGGCTCGTCCGCGAACAGCACCTTCGGCTCCGACACGATTGCACGCGCAATCGCGACACGCTGCTGTTGACCGCCCGAGAGTTCGCTCGGCACGTGCGATTCGCGGCCGGTGAGCCCCACTTCGCGCAGCGCCTTTCGCGCACGTTCGTGCCGCTCTTCCTTGGGCACATGCCGATAGATCAACGGCAGCTCGACGTTTTCGAGCGCACTCGTGCGGCTGAGCAGATTGAATCCCTGGAAAACGAAGCCGAGGTAGTTTCGCCGCAGCAACGCCCGCTGATCCGCGGTCATCTCACCGACGGGCACGCCGAGAAAGCGATAGGTACCGCTGGTCGGCGTGTCGAGACAGCCGAGAATGTTCATGCACGTGGACTTGCCGCCACCGCTCGGCCCCATCACCGCGACGAACTCGCCCGGAAAGATCCGCAGATCGATACCGCGCAGCGCGCGGACTTCGCCTGCGCCGTGACCGTAGACCTTGGTCACCTGCGACAGGTCGATTACGGGCTGCGGCGCGGAGGGCATACCGGTCATGACTTCTGCGGCGTTTCGGCGTCGACGATGACGGCCGTGCCGGCCTCGAGCTTGCGCTCCATCGCCTTCTTCATCCGCTCGACGACTTCAGGCGGTGCGTTGTTCATGCGGTTCGCGTTCGGCATCTCGCCGATCGGCAGCACCTGAGTCACGCGACCGTCGGTCGCACCCGGCCGGAACATCACCATCGCAGGCTTGCCGTCCTCGAGAATCCACGCGCGGCCCATGCGGCGATTGCCGCCGCCCTGCTGCTGGCCGAAGTTCGGCCGGCGACCCATCTGCGGCATGATTGCCGATAGTGCGCTGCGCTGCTGTGCAGCGGGCGCGCCCGGAACATCGACACCCTCCGGCGTGAAGCGCAGCGCCGCATTCGGTATCAGGAGCGCGTCGGTGATATTCGTGGTCACGATCTCCGCCGTCGCGGTCATGCCCGGACGAAGCAGCAACTCGGAATTGTCGACTTCCAGCACCGTTTCGTAGGTGACGACGCCGGTCGAAGTCGCGCTGGCCTGCGAAGTCGACGACGAGCTCTTCTGCGTGTTGCTCGAAGCGAAGTGAACCTGCGTGATGTGCGCGGAGAACCGGCGCGAAGGGAACGCGTCGACTGTGAACGTGGCCTGCTGGCCGTTCTGGACCGATCCGACGTCCGCTTCGTCCACGGCGACGTGAAGTTCCATCTTCTTCAGGTCTTCCGCGAGTGTGAACAACACGGGCGCCTGCAGCGACGAGGCAACGGTCTGGCCGGGCTCGACCGATCTCACGAGCACCACGCCGTTGATGGGCGAGCGGATCTCCGCCTTGGCCAGGTCTGTCAACACCGTTTCGAGGCTGCCGCGCGCTTGCGAGACGGAGGCCTTGGCGGCCGCCTGTTCTCCATCCGCGCGCGCCACCGCGGCTTCAGCTACGTCGAGATCCTGCTGCGAAGGAATCTTGTTGTTGCTCAGCTCGCGCACTTTCAACAGGCGCTGATAGTTCGCTGTCGCTTCCTTCTCGCTCGCGATCGCCTGCAGTACGCGAGCTTCGGCCGAGGCGAGCGAGCTGCGGGCCTGAAGCAGCTGCGCATTCAGACGAGTCGTATCGAGCTGGGCGAGGAGCTGCCCCTTCTTCACGACGTCGTTCACATCGACGAGAACATTGCGCACGGTGCCGGAGAGCTCGACGCCGATATCGACCTGGTTGCGCGGTTCGAGATTGCCCGTCGCGGTAACCGTGACGGTGAGTTCGCCCTGGGTTACTTCCTGAGTCACGTACTTGGTCTGAGCCGTGCCCGCGCGCCCGAAAAAGAAATACGCCGCGCCCAGCAGAACCAGCGCAAGCACGCCCCATTTCACCCAGCGTCGCCACGGCGCGGGGTCCCGCTGGCCGTCCAGCGCCAGGGTTTCGGCGACTTCGGATGAAGGTGTGGTTTCGGTCGTGCTCACGACAGTACCTCTCGCGAACCCGAAGCAAAGCGATGCGTGCTTTCCATATCTGTTCTCATTGCGCCGGATAGACGGACCAGCCGCCGCCCAGCGCCTTGTAAAGGCGGATGAGATTGGAGGTGAGCTCGCCATCGCTGACGGCGAGCGAGTCCTCGGAAGAGATCAGTTGCCGGTCCGCGGTGAGCACGGTCTGGAAATCGACCAGTCCGGAGTTGTACTGCGTCAGCGCGAGTTCGCTCGCCAGCCGCGCGCTCGTCGCGGCGTCGATCAGCGCCGCATGGCGTCGCTGTTCATTCACCCAGTCGGTCAGCGCGTTCTCGACTTCTTCATAAGCTCCGAGCACCGTCGCTTCGTACGCGGCGAGCGCCTGATCGACGACCGCGTTCTGCGCCTTGATGTTCTGGCGCAGTGCGCCGGCGCGGAAGATGGGCATGTTGAGTGTCAGGCCATAGCGACTCGACTGCAGACCATCGGAGAGCAGGTCGCTTGCGCTGCCGGCCGTCACGCCGATCGAGCCGCCAAGAGTGAGGCTGGGATACAGCTCGGCAGTCGCAACGCCGACCTGCGCGGTCTGAGCCGCGAGTGCGCGTTCGGCACTGCGAATATCGGGTCGGCGCCGCAACACGTCGGCCGGCACGCTCGATACGACTTGCGTCGGCGCGACGGGAATCGGTTTGCGTTCATTCAGGACGGCTTCGAGCGCGCCCGGAGTCTGGCCCGTCAGCACAGCCAGTCGGTTCTTCGACGCTTCGAGACTCGACTCGAGCGAAGGCAACGCCGCGAGCGTCTGCGCGTAGCTGCTCTTGGCCTGTTCGACATCGAGCACAGTCGCGAGACCCGCTTCGGCGCGCCAGCCGGTGATGTCGACGACTTCGCGCTGGGACTCGAGATTGCGCTCGGCATACGTGAGACGTGCCTGCGCCGTGCGGACATTGACGTAGTTGAGGGCGACATCGCCGAGCAGCGTGATCAGCACATCGCGCAGATCCGCTTCGGTGGCTGCGAGCGAGGCAGTGGCGGCTTCCAGCGAGCGACGCTTGCCGCCGAACAGATCGATTTCCCAACCCGCGTCGAGGCCAGCGTCATAGTTTTCGTTCGGGCCGGTGCTGACGTCGGAGTCCGAGCGCGTGGCGCCGGCCGACGCATCGACGGCCGGCCAGAGGGACGCGGCGGCAATGCCCCGCCGCGCCCGGGCTTCGATGACGCGGGCACTTGCCTGCCGCACGGTCTTGTTCTCGGCCAGCGCCTGGTCAATCAGCTGGTTGAGCGTGGGGTCGTTGAGGACCGTCCACCAGCTCGCCAGCGTCGGCGAGTCGGGCCCCTCGACACGGGCATCCGACGGCTGCGGCGAATGCCAGGTATCCGGGACGGGGACTTCCGGTTCGCGGTAGTCCGGCCCGACGGCGCATGCCGTCAGGAGGCCGGCCAGCAACAGGGTGCCGCCGCGAAAAGCCAGGGATTTCAGCGAATCCAGCAAACGATCCCCTCCTCGACTACCGCCCCGCTCGAGGGCCGCTCAAATGGCCCACCTGGATGACCTGGGGCGCTGATGCGGGCGGATCATGAACAAGTCCGCAGTTACAGGGGGAAAAGAAGTGTTACCGATCGTAACCCGCAGGTCCCTGAATCGACGGCGAATTCCGCCGATCGAATGACCGCGGCGCGCTTATAACGTTCCGTGCTGTGCTCGGTCTGGACTGCGATATGCAGCTTTGCGCCGTTCGAGCACAATCGCTGCCCCTGTGACCAGGCCGTAACCGGCGCCATCGCCGTTCAAGCCCATTGCCGTTGAAGCATCGATAAGACATGACCCTTTCGCCCGCCCGACTGACGCACCTGCAGCGCCTGGAAGCCGAGAGCATCCACATCCTTCGCGAAGTCGTGGCCGAGTGCGAGCGGCCTGTGATGCTGTACTCCATCGGCAAGGACAGCTCAGTGATGCTGCACCTGGCCATGAAGGCGTTCTATCCCGCCAAGCCGCCGTTCCCCCTGCTGCACGTCGACACGACCTGGAAATTCCGGGAAATGATCGCCTTCCGCGAAGAGATGGTGGCGAAGCTCGGTCTGGAATTGCTGGTCCACACCAATCCTGACGGCCTGGCTCGCGGCATCGGTCCGTTCACGCACGGATCAGCCGTCCATACGGATGTGATGAAGACCCAGGGCCTCAAGCAGGCACTCGACAAATACGGTTTCGACGCGGCCTTCGGCGGCGCACGACGCGACGAGGAAAAATCCCGCGCCAAGGAACGCGTGTTCTCTTTCCGTTCGGCGCAGCATCGCTGGGATCCGAAACGCCAGCGTCCAGAGCTCTGGCGCCTCTACAACGCACGCAAACACTCGGGCGAAAGCCTGCGCGTGTTCCCGTTGTCGAACTGGACCGAGCTCGATATCTGGCAGTACATCTTCCTGGAAAAGATTCCGATCGTGCCGCTGTACTTCTCCGCGCCACGACCCGTCGTGAAACGCGACGGTGCGTTGATCATGGTCGACGACGAGCGCATGCCGCTCGCGCCCGGCGAAAAGCCCGATACGAAATGGGTCCGCTTCCGCACCCTGGGCTGCTACCCGCTGACCGGCGCAATCGAGAGCCGCGCCGACACCCTGCCGGCGATCATCCAGGAAATGCTGCTGACCACGAGCTCCGAACGACAAGGCCGCATGATCGATCACGACAGCGCCGCGTCGATGGAGAAGAAGAAGCAGGAGGGATATTTCTGATGTCCCACAAATCCGACCTCATCGCCACCGACATCCAGGCGTACCTCAAGGCGCACGAGCACAAGAGCCTGTTGCGCTTCATCACCTGCGGCAGTGTGGATGACGGCAAGTCGACGCTGATCGGGCGATTGCTCTATGAATCGAAGATGATCTTCGAGGATCAGCTCGCGGCGCTCGAGAGCGATTCGAAGAAGGTCGGAACGCAGGGGGGCGATCTCGATTTTGCGTTGCTGGTGGACGGGCTTGCCGCGGAGCGTGAGCAAGGCATCACCATCGACGTCGCGTATCGGTTCTTCTCGACCGACCGACGCAAGTTCATCGTGGCGGATACGCCGGGACATGAGCAGTACACGCGCAACATGGTCACCGGCGCATCGACAGCGGATGTTGCCGTGATCCTGATCGATGCTCGTCGGGGTGTGCTGACCCAGACGCGCCGTCACAGCTTCATCGTGTCGTTGCTCGGCATCAAACACGTCGTTCTCGCGATCAACAAGATGGACCTCGTCGAGTTCTCGCAGGAGATCTTCGACACGATCGTCGGCGAGTACCGCGACTTCGCGAAGCAGATCGGGCTCACTGAAATCAAGCCGATTCCGCTCTCGGCGCTGCGAGGCGACAACATCCTCGAAGGCAGCACCCGCATGCCCTGGTACCAGGGGCCGACGCTGATGGGTTATCTCGAAGCCGTCGAGATCGAGGACGACCTGCAGCAGCAGCCGTTTCGTCTGCCCGTGCAATGGGTCAACCGACCGAACCAGGATTTCCGGGGCTTCGCGGGCACGATCGCGACAGGTGTGATTCGCGCCGGTCAGTCGATCCGTGCGCTCCCCTCAGGCAGGACCAGCCAGGTGTCGCGCATCGTGACGCACGATGGCGATCTGGAGCAGGCTGTCGCTGGCCAGTCGGTCACGCTCACGCTGACTGATGAGATCGATATCAGCCGTGGCGACGTGATCGCCGCAGCCGATTCGCCGCCGGGTGTCGCCGACCAGTTCCAGGCGACGATCATCTGGATGCACGACGAGCCGATGCTTCCGGGCCGGCCCTACGTGATCAAGATCGGGACGCGAACCGTTACCGGCAGCATCACGACGCCGAAGTACAAGGTGAACGTCAACACACTCGAACACCTCGCGGCCAAGCAGCTCGAGATCAACGAGATCGGCGTGTGCAACTTGAGCCTCGATCGTCCGATTGCATTCGATGCGTACGCCGACAATCGCGAGATGGGTGGTTTCATCCTGATCGACAAGCTGTCGAACGACACGGTTGGCGCCGGACTCATCAACTTCGCATTGAGACGCGCGGAGAACATTCACTGGCAGGCGCTCGACGTCAACAAGACGGCTCGCGCGTCGCTGAAAGGCCAGAAGGCGTGCGTACTGTGGTTCACGGGCCTTTCCGGTGCGGGCAAGTCGACGGTAGCCAACCTGGTCGAGAAGCGCCTGCACGCGATCGGCCGTCACACGTACACCCTCGATGGCGACAACGTCCGCCACGGACTAAACAAGGACCTGGGCTTCACGGATGTCGATCGCGTCGAGAACATCCGTCGCGTGGCCGAAGTCTCCAGGCTCATGGTCGACGCGGGCCTGATCGTCCTGGTCTCGTTCATTTCGCCGTTCCGTTCCGAGCGCCGGCTGGCCCGGGAGCTCATGCAGTCGGGCGAGTTCTTCGAAGTGTTCGTCGATACGCCGATCGAAGAAGCGGAGAAGCGCGATCCCAAGGGCCTTTACAGGAAAGCGCGGCGCGGCGAACTGAAGAACTTCACTGGTATCGATTCGCCGTATGAGCCCCCCGAGAACGCCGAGATCCATCTGCGGACGGCGCTGTTCTCACCGGAGCAGGCGGCCGAGCAGATCCTGCAGACGCTGCGCGACTCCGGCATGCTCTACCCTGCGGACGACCTGTCAGGACTGTGAGTCGATAAGCGGCGATGCCGATGAGCAACGATGACCTCTCCGTTCTGCTGAGCGCAGTCGTCGATATCGCCAGGAGCGCGGGCATCGAGATTCTCGACGTCTATCGCCAGCCTTTCGATGTCACCAGCAAGGCGGATCAGTCGCCGCTGACGCAAGCGGACCTTCGCGCCCATCGCGTGATCGTGGAGGGGCTCGAGGCGCTGACACCGGATATTCCGGTTCTCTCGGAAGAAGCGAGCGACATTCCGTTCGAGACGCGACGACAGTGGCAACGCTACTGGCTCGTCGATCCGCTCGATGGCACCAAGGAATTCGTTTCTCGGAACGGCGAGTTCACGGTGAACATCGCGCTGATCGAGCGCCACGAACCGATCCTCGGCGTCGTGCACGTGCCGGTGAAAGACACGACGTATCTCGGTTCGATCTCGACGGGCGCGCTGCGGCAGACTGGGTCCCAGTCGCCCGAGCGGATCCGTGTGCAAACGCCTCCTGCACAGCCGCTGCGTATCGTCGGCAGCCGCTCACACGCGAGCGCGGGCTCACTCGATGCGTACGTGGACAAGCTTGGTCCGCACACGCTGCTCAGTATTGGAAGCTCGTTGAAGTTCTGCCTGGTCGCGGAAGGCAGCGCTGACTTCTATCCGCGCTTCGGTCCAACGAGCGAATGGGACACGGCCGCGGCGCATGCGGTGCTGGATGCCGCGGGCGGCGCGGTACTCGATCTTCAGGGGCAGCCGTTCCGCTACAACGCGCGCGAGGGACTATTGAATCCGCACTTTCTTGCGGTCGGCGACCGTTCTCGCGACTGGCTCGGCCTTCTCGGGATTCCTCGCGGCTGATCCTGCGTCGTTCGCGCGTTCGCTGTCTCCCGGCATTACAGGGGCCTGAACTCTCACGAAGATCTGCGCACCTCGCGTCGACCCGTCATTCGCCGGCAGCAGGCTCGTGAAGCGAATCGGATACTCGCCCGCCGTATCGGGATGAACGCAAATGTCATTCTTGCGACGCTCGAGGCCCATGGCGTCGCGCTGATCCTGCCGCACGCTGACGGAAAGCGGTGCGCGCTTGACGATCGAACGGTCCTGCTGCGAAGCGATGATTTTCAGCGACGTCAGACAAAACCGCTCGCCGACGTTCAGCGCGATCACGGCCGGATCGGTTTCGACCCGGGAAATCGCCACCCTCTTGAGCGCGAAGTCGGCGAGGTCCGACGCCATGAACAGGTGCCGACCTGCCTGTGCAGGCTGATCGCCGGCCGAGGATGCGGCATCGCCCACGACGACCCACACGATCTGGAAATCCGCAGCCTGCGCTCTTGGAAACAGGGCGATGAGGAGCAGGATCGTCGATGTGAGATTGATTCGCATGAAACCTATGTCCGCAGGGACTCCTTCTGAAACCGGACTGGGACCCCTTCGGACACGGTTACCGCCACTCAATACCCCAACACCGCGCGACCCCGCCCGGTTCCTGAGAAAAAACCGGTATTTGCGCGCCGCCGGGGGGCTGCGGGCGCGATCCGGCGCCTTGCAATCGGCCGGAAGGTGCTGCTAGATTCAGGCCATGCGCATTCACCAGCATATTCCGGCCCTGCCCCTTCGTGGCGGCCTGCTGCTGCGTGCGCGCCTGCACCTGCGTCGCTAGACGCAAAAACTCTGTAAAGCGGCGCCTGCCGAAGGGCGCTCTCCAAAAAAGATCGAGTTTTCATGGCGACTGATCGCGGTCAACGACCCGACGGCGCGCAAAGTCTGGCCCCACAGGAATCCAAAGTCATGATGAAGGAACCCTCCGCCAAGTATCGTTCGTTCGCACCGATCGATATCAAGGACCGTACCTGGCCGAACAAGGTCATCACCGCAGCGCCGCTGTGGTGCAGCGTCGACCTGCGTGACGGCAATCAGGCACTCATCGAACCGATGGACGCCGCCCGCAAGCGGCGCATGTTCGACCTGCTGATCAAGACCGGATTCAAGGAGATCGAAGTCGGTTTCCCTGCCGCGTCGCAGACCGATTTCGATTTCGTGCGCGAGCTCATCGAGCGCAACCTGATTCCCGATGACGTGACGATTCAGGTCCTGACGCAGGCGCGCGCCGAACTGATCGAGCGCACCTTCGAATCGCTGCGCGGCGCCAAGCGCGCCATCGTTCATCTCTACAACTCGACTTCGACCGTGCAGCGCCGGGTCGTATTCGGTCTCGACCGCGCCGGCATCATCGACATCGCGGTGCAGGGCGCGAAGTGCGTGATCGAGCAGGCACGCAAACAACCGAAGACCGAGTGGTACTTCGAGTACAGCCCGGAGAGCTTCACTGGCACGGAGCTCGATTTCGCAGTCGAGATCTGCAACGCCGTGACGGGCGTATGGCAGCCGACCCCGGACCACAAGGTCATCCTGAACCTGCCGGCCACGGTGGAGATGGCGACGCCGAATGTGTATGCGGACCAGATCGAATGGTTCGGCCGCAACATCGCGAATCGCGAATCGATCGTGCTGTCGGTGCATCCGCACAACGACCGCGGCACGGCGGTAGCCGCGGCTGAGCTGGCGGTCATGGCTGGCGCCGATCGCGTCGAAGGCACGCTCTTCGGCAATGGCGAACGCACCGGCAACGTCGACGTCGTCACGCTGGCGATGAATCTCTACACGCAGGGCGTTCATCCGAATCTCGACTTCTCGAACATCAACGAAGCCGCGCGCTGCGTTGAGCAGTGCAATCAGCTGCCAATTCATCCGCGTCACCCATACGTCGGTGATCTGGTCTTCACGGCGTTCTCTGGTTCGCACCAGGATGCGATCAAGAAGGGCTTCGCGGCCCGCAAGGAATCGGATACCTGGGAAGTGCCGTACCTCCCGATCGACCCGCGTGACCTCGGTCGCACGTACGAGTCCGTCATTCGCGTGAACAGTCAGTCGGGCAAGGGCGGTATCGCCTACCTCATGGAACGCGACTACGGTGTCTCGATGCCGCGGCGCCTGCAGATCGAGTTCAGCCAGGCCGTTCAGGCAGTGACGGATGCGACCGGCAAGGAACTGCTGTCGGATCAGATCTGGGCGATGTTCCAGAAGGAATATCTCGAGCAGAGCGGCGCGTACGGCTATGTCTCGCACCAGCTGACAACGACGCAGGCTCATCCCGAAATCCAGAAGCTTGCGATCAAGCTGAAGTGCAACGGTCAGGGCGCCCTGCTCAATGGCGAAGGCAACGGTCCTATCGATGCGCTCGTCGATGCGCTGGGTTTCCGCTTCGATGTGCTTTCGTTCGAAGAGCATTCGATCGGCACGGGCAGCAATGCGCGCGCGATGTCCTGCGTGGAGATCACGACGCCAGCACGGACGACGCTGTTCGGCGTCGGCATCCACGAGAACATCGTGACGGCTTCGCTGCTTGCGGTGCTGAGCGCGGTGAATCGGGCGCTTCAGCGCAACCTGCTGGATGATTCGATGCCGGTGGCATCGGCCAGAGGCTAATGCCAGTGATGAAGCGACGACGGCCGGATCTCGACCGTCGTCGCTGTCTTTAGAAGTCGAAGCTCGCTGACAAGAACCAGTTGCGCGGCCGCGAGTAGATCACTTCCGCATATCCCGCCGACGTGCTGTACGAAGAATTGCCGGCAACCCGGTAGGTCTCGTCGGTGACGTTGTTGACGCCGCCGCGAATCTTCCAGGCATTCAGCTCCAGGGTCAGCATCGCGTTCAGCAGCGTGACGTCCTCGAGTTGCGCGACTTCGACGGAGTTCGCGGCGTCGAAGTACTGCGAGTCGGTGTACGACACATTCACGCGCGGAGTGAGCGTGGCGTTGCCGATCTCGAAGTCATAGCCAATGCCCAGGCTGCCCTGCCACTCCGGCGTGAAAGGCAATCGATTGTTGGGTCCGACTGTCTGGCTCGTTCCGGGCACGACGGCGATTTCATCGAACTTGTTGTCGAGGTAGCCGACGCTGCCTTCGATGATGAGCCGGCCCGGTGCGTAGGTCAGCTCGATCTCGCCGCCTTCGATCGATGACTTGCCTGCATTGAACAGCAGCGGGACGATGCCGAGGCGGTAGGTGAGCTGCATGTCGTCGTAGTCGGTCGAGAAGATCGCGGCGTTCAGGCGCACGCTGCCGCCGAATTCCGACTTGAATCCGAGCTCGAACGTTTCGGCGGTTTCTTCATCGAAGGCCACCGGCAGATTGCCCGGAGGCGCGAGGTTGTAGCGCTGGTTGAAGCCGCCGCTCTTGAAGCCCTGCGACCAGCTGAAGTACGTCATGACTGCGTCGTTCCAGCGATACTCGATGCTGGCCGAGCCCGTCGTGGATTCGTACTTGTTCTCGAACGGCTCGGGAATGATGTTCAACCCGGGGCCTGCGACTCCGGGCGTGTTGAGCGTGGTCGGGATCACCGTTGGCGCAGTCAGCGGCGTCGTAGTGAACGAGATGATCTCGATTCCCTTGGTCTCTTCCGTGTAGCGAACACCGGCCGTCAGGCTCAGGGCATCCGTGATGTCGTACGACCACTGCGTGAATAGCGCCCAGTTGTCGTTGTTGATGAAGGCTCGCTGATAGTCGCGCGAGCCTGGGATCGCACCGGACGCAACGAGCGGAGGCGGCGCGGCGAACGGGACCTGCAGGAAGTCGTCGATCGACTCTTCGAAGTAGAAGAGGCCCACGACGCCTTTGACAGGTCCTGCGTCGACGAGCGCCTGAAGCTCCTGGCTCCACTGATCGCCATCGCTCGCGTAGTCCGTGTGGAGAACGAGCAGGCCTGTGTTGTCTGCATCGCGACTGCCGCTCCACGACAGCTCGCGATAGGCACTGATGGATTTGAGCGTCAGCGCGTCGCTGATCTGCCAGTTGAGAACGGCCGAGAGGCCCCAGTTCTCGAGTTGGCTTTCCGCGGGTGCGCTGCCGCCGTTGGTGTATTCGCCGAGTCTCCACGTGGCATCGTTCGCGCAACGCGTGTCGACGACGTTGGGTGGGACGAACGGCGGTGGGAACGTAGCGCCGGGACAGCCCGATCCGCGGCTGATCGCGGCTGGAAACGCCTGCCGGCCATTGATCGTTTCGAACACGAAGGGCGAGCCGTTCTCGTCCTCCTTCGTGTAGTCGCCGCGCAAAGTCAGTGTGACGGTGTCCGTGGGCAGCCAGCGAAGTGACGACTGGAGCGTGTAGCTGTCTTCGTCGCCCAGGTCCATGCCGTCGAACACTCGGGTGACGTAGCCATCACGCTGGCGTGCGCCCGCGGAGATGCGCGCAGCGAGCGTGTCGCCCATCGGCACATCCACGGCGAGGAACCCTTCGCGAAGATTGTCATCGCCGATTCCGACGCGGGCCGTTCCGCCGAACTCATTCCCCGGCAGGGTCGTCGTCAACAGAACCGCGCCGCCGATGGTGTTGCGACCGAAGAGCGTCCCCTGCGGGCCGCGCAGAATCTGCACATTCGCGATGTCGCGAAAGTCCATGACGCCGCCCACGGAGCGACCCATGTAGACCTCATCGATATAGAGACCGACGCCGGGATCGACACCCGATGAACCGTCGCTCTGACCGATGCCGCGAATGTAGATCTGAGCGGCGGAGTTGTTGCCGGTCAGCGGTCCATAGCTCGCGAACTGCAGGTTGGGCGCAATCTGATCGAGATCTTCCGTACTCACGATCTGCTGGCGTTCGAGCGCGGCAGCCGAGAATGCGGAGATCGCAATGGGTGTGTCCTGCAGCGACTCTTCGCGACGTCGCGCAGTAACGATGATTTCCTCGAGTGAGGCCGCGGATGCGCCGGCTTCGGCACCGGTGGCCGCAGCGGGAATTGCGGAGACGGTTGAGAGAGCAAACAGCGTGGCAGCGAATCCCGCCTGTCGGCGAGACTCGGGACGATTCGGTTCCATCATGACGTCCCCCGACGTTTTGAATCTGATTTATTGATCGATACGACCAGGCGAATGGCCGACGATCATTGTATGGCGGCCTTACAGTAAGTCAACATGACAGAGTTCCGCAAGCATTGCGGTGTCGCCGCCGATGATTTGGCAACGGGAGGGGGAAGCTAGCTGGCTATGTAGCGCTCCAGGTGGTCGATGGTCTGTTGCTGTTCCTCGATGACGGCCTTGACCAGGTCGCCGATCGAGATCATTCCGACGAGGCCGGTGCGGTCGACCACCGGCAGATGGCGAATGCGCTTCTGCGTCATGATTTCCATGCAGTTGTGCACGGCTTCATCGGGAGAAATCGTCGTCACGGGCGACGTCATGATGTCGCGCACCGGGGTATCGGCGCTTGAACGGCCCATGAGGATCACTTTCCGCGCGTAGTCACGCTCGGACACGATACCGAGCAGCTCCCGGCCACGAACGACCGGAAGTGCGCCGATGTGTCGATCGGCCATGAGCCGGATCGCTTCGAGGACGGGGGTGTCGGGATCGACCGACCAGACGTCCTTGCCTTTCAATGCGAGAAGATAGCTGACGCGCAACATGAGGGACCCTCCTTCGCGAGAGGATTGGCTCAATGCGCGGCGGGCGCAATTTCGGCATCCCGCAGCAGCGGGGGCCGGCGAACGCTCAGCGAGGAAGCTGACCCTGTACGAGCTGCTCTGCCTTCAGCCAGTCGTCGAGCTCATGGCCCGACTCGAAATTGCGCTCTGCAGCAAAGTAGTACGCCGTGGTCGCGATCAACTGGTTGACCTCGTCCGGCGTCGGATGCAGCGCGAGCACCGCGACTTCGGGTTCAGCGACGGGCGTTTTCTTGCGGGCGCGAATCGTCGTCTTGGGTTTGGCCGGTGACTCCGCGGCAGCTTTGCGCGGGGATTTGGCCGTCGAAGGAATGCCAGGGTGACCTTGCATGAAATGCCTCCGGCGAATCGGGAATACCCGCCTGAACAAGCACGGACTGTGCCAGCAGGCCGACCGATTCTAGGCGGCTGCTATGACGGGGAAATGTCGGAAACCTTGGATCGACAGGGCAGCAACGATGACTCTCGTGGTGCAGAGAGACTTGCTGTCGCACGCGTGCGGTGCGATGGAGGCAATGAGAGAGCTCACTGCCTCACGGGTCGATCAGTGGTGATGATGGCCGCCAGGCCCGTGCACATGGCCGTGTTCGAGTTCTTCGGCAGTCGCTTCGCGCACTTCAGTGACCTCGACATCGAAGTTGAGGGTCTGGCCGGCGAGCGCGTGATTCCCATCGACGGTCACCATGTCGCCGACGACTTTGGTCACCGTGACGATGCGGGGACCCGCAGCGGACGGCACCTGGAACTGCATACCCACCTGGACTTTGCCGACGCCCTTGAACGAGCGCAGCGGCACCTGCTGGATCAGCGATTTGTCGAACTCGCCGTAGGCGTCAGCCGGCGCGATCTTTACCTTCAGCTTGTCGCCGGCCTTCTTGCCGAGGAGTTCTTTCTCCAGCCCCGGAATCAGATTGCCGTGACCCTGCAGGTAGCTGAGCGGATCGCTGCCCGCGGACGAGTCGAGGGTCTCGCCCTGGTCGTTCGTGAGCGTGTAGTGAATCGAGACGACGCTGTCTTGTGCGATTTCCATAAAGGACCCAGGAGTAGTGGCAATCGTGCCCGGAGCAAACGGTCGCCCGCGCGGCGGTCGAAGGGGCGGATTATCGCCGAGTCCGTGCTGCGATGGACAGGAAGTTTTCGACTACGGGCTCAGCCGGAAGGCAGTTCCCCGGCACGGACGTTCAGTTTGTCTTCCGGGACTTTGCGCAGGTCGCCGCCGATGCTGGCGCGCATGCCGCAGAAGCTGTTGCAGTTGCCGGAGGAACGGACTCGCAGGACGAGACCATCGAGCTGAAACGAGACTTCACAGTCTCGGTTCTCTTCAAGACCGTAGCCTTCGTAGCCCGGATAGAACCAGTGCTGCTCGTCGTTCCTGAACACATGGACGCTGCCCGTTGGCGATGAGCGCTTCTGCGCGATGCCGAAGACTTCGCATCGGTGCGAACCATCGCAGACGTAGTGGAAATAGAGGCGATCACCCGCGTCGACGATCACCGCGCGATTGACGGCGTTGGATCCGGGACTGATCGGTGCCGACCAGACGCCTCCCAGATCAGTCGCTGCTGCCCATGAGGGCAGCAGGAGAATCCACGGAACCCAGCGCCAGCGCGACATCGCGCGCGAGAGCCAGACGACGCGCGTCGTCACTCCACCGTGACCGACTTGGCGAGGTTGCGCGGCTGATCGACGTCGGTGCCTCGCAGGATCGCGCAGTGATAGGAGAGCAACTGCAACGGGATGCTGTAGACCGCTGCCGCCTGGAAATGACTGACGTGCTTCGGCATCGTGATGATCGTGACGCCGTCGGACGATTGCATGCCAGAGTCGGGATCGGCGAACACGTACAGCTCGCCGCCGCGCGCCCGCACTTCCTGCAGGTTCGACTTCAGCTTCTCGAGCAGGTCGTTGTTCGGAGCAACCGTGATAACGGGCATGTCGGCATCGACGAGCGCGAGCGGTCCGTGCTTGAGCTCACCGGCCGCATAAGCCTCGGCGTGGATGTACGAAATTTCCTTGAGCTTTAGCGCGCCTTCCATCGCGATCGGATGCATCTGGCCGCGGCCGAGGAACAGCGCGTGATGCTTGTCCGCGAATCGCTTTGCAAGTTCCTTGATCGTGGGCTCGAGATGCAGCGTCTTCTCGATGAGGCCAGGAATCTCGATCAGCCGCTGCACCAGGCCGCGCTCGCGTTCCGCGTCCGCACCGTGATGCTTGGCGAGCGCGACGACCAGCATGCCAAGTGCCGTCAGCTGCGTGGTGAAAGCCTTCGTGGATGCGACACCGATTTCCGGGCCGGCACGCGTGAGCAGCACCAGCTCCGATTCGCGCACGAGCGAGCTCTCGGGCACATTGCAGATCGACAGCGATGAGAGATAGCCGGACTGCTTCGCCATGCGCAGCGCCGCGAGCGTGTCGGCGGTTTCGCCCGACTGGGAAATGGTGACGAAAAGCGTGTTCTTCGGCACGACCGGATTGCGATAGCGATACTCGCTCGCGATCTCGACCCAGCAAGGCAGGCGCGCGATCTGTTCGATGTAGTACTTCGCGACCGCACCGGCGTGATAGCTCGTGCCGCAAGCGACGATCTGCACGGCTTCAGTACGACGGAAGATTTCCGTAGCGAGCGGACCGAACGCAGCTTCGAGCAGTTTGCCGCCAGCGACGCGCTCCTCGAGCGTCTGCGCAACGGCGCGAGGCTGCTCGAAGATTTCCTTCAGCATGAAATGCGGATAATCGCCCTTCTCCGCGGCGTCGGCGGAGAGCGCGCTTTCGCGAACTTCGCGATGGGCTGTGTTGCCTTCGGCATCGAGAACGCGCACGTCCTGGCGACGGATCTCCGCAACATCCCCTTCGTCGAGGAAGATGAACTTGCGCGTGACGGGCAACAGTGCGGAGACGTCCGACGCAACGAAATTCTCGTTGTTGCCGACGCCGATGACGACGGGGCATCCGGCACGGGCGAGGATGATTCGATCCGGGCTGTCTTCGGACACCACGGCAAGCGCATATGCGCCTTCGAGTTCGGCCACCGTCGCGCGAACCGCGCGGAAGATGTCGCCGAGCTTCTGCTTGTGGTGATGAATGCGGTGAGCGATGACTTCGGTATCCGTCTCCGAAGTGAACGTGTAGCCGAGACTGGTCAGCTCTTCGCGCAGCTCTTCGTGGTTCTCGATGATGCCGTTGTGCACGATCGCGATGCCGTCGCGCGAGATATGCGGATGAGCGTTGCGCTCCGACGGAACGCCGTGAGTCGCCCATCGCGTATGCGCGATACCGAGTTGCCCGTCGGTCGGCGTTTCGACGATGGCGTCCTGGAGCATCTTGACCTTGCCCACCGTCCGCAGACGGCGCAGGTGCCCGGACGAATTCAGCACGGCAACGCCGGCCGAGTCGTAGCCGCGATACTCGAGCCGTCGCAGGCCCTCGATCAGGATGGGGACGATGTTGCGATCAGCGATGGCGCCGACGATTCCGCACATGGATGAGAACTCAGCTGAAAATTCTGAAAAAAAGGGCCGATTTCGGGGCGTCGCGATTGTACAGGACCCGTCCGTCCCGAATTGCCGGGGCGGTCACATTGCTGCGAACGCGGAAGGCCCCTGGAATCCCGCTCGTAGGGGAAGCGACTTCCTAGGAACCCTTCTTTTCCGGCCGCCGCCAGCCGTCAATCGTGACCTGGCGGGCCCGGGCGAGGGTCAGTTTGCCTTCCGGCGCATCCTTGGTGATCGTCGAGCCGGCCCCGGTATTGGCATTCGCGCCGACCTTGAGCGGAGCGACCAGCATCGAGCCGGACCCGACGAACGCGCCGTCACCGATCTCGGTGCGGTGCTTGTTCACCCCATCGTAATTTACGGTGACCGTTCCGGCCCCGACATTGACCTTCCGTCCGACAGTGGCGTCACCGAGATAGGTCAGGTGATTCGCCTTGCTGCCGGCGCCGATATCGCTCTTCTTCACTTCAACGAAGTTACCGATGTGGACGTCCTCGTGGAGAACGCTCTCCGGACGGATCCGGGCGAACGGACCGATCAGGTTCCGCGGCCCGATCGTCGCGCGGTCCACGACACAGTTCGGATGAATTTCCGTGTCCGCGTCGATCCGGCAATCCTTGAGGTAGTTGTTCGGCCCGATGCGGACGCGATCGCCCAAGGCGACATCGCCGACCATCACGACGTTGACGTCGATGAATACATCGCGGCCCACGGTTACGTTGCCGCGAATATCGATACGCGCAGGATCAGCCAGCGTAACGCCCTGAAGCATCAGCTCAGCGGCACGTTGCGCCCGCAAAGCGCCTTCGAGCTGCGCGAGCTGCACCTTGTCGTTCACACCAAGCACTTCGGTTTCCGACGGCGCGACGACAGCGGCGATCTTCAAGCCTTCGCGCACGGCCATGACGATGACGTCGGTGAGGTAGTACTCGCCCTGCGAATTGTCGTTCCTCAGCGCGGCAAGCCATTTGCGCAGCAATCCCGCGGGCATCGCCATGAGGCCGCTGTTGCCTTCGTTGATCGCGCGCTCCTTCGTGTTCGCATCCTTCTGCTCGACGATGCGAACGACATTGCCCGCGTTGTCGCGCACGATGCGGCCATAGCCGGTCGGGTCAGCGAGGATGACCGTGAGCAGTCCCAGTGATTTTTCGCTGCTGCCATCGAGCAGCTTCTGCAGCGAGTCTTTGCGGATGAGCGGCACGTCCCCATAGAGGATCAGCACTTTGTGATCATCGGGAATCGCCGGCATCGCCTGGGCGACCGCATGACCGGTGCCCAGCTGCTCGGCCTGCAACACCCAGCTCACCGGTTCGTGCTTCAGCTGCTCGCGAACCCGATCGCCCCCGTGGCCATACACGACATGAATCGCGTCCGCGTCAAGCGACTTTGCCGTCTCGAGCACATGCGACAAAAGCGGCCGACCGGCGAGCGGCTGCAGTACCTTCGGCAGGTCGGACTTCATCCGCTTTCCCTGGCCGGCCGCGAGAATGACGATGGAGAGGGGCATGGGGGAACCTTATGGAAGCTGCGAGCGGTGAGCCGGAGTTCGGAGCCGAGGCCGTCGATACGAGAGAGTCGAGTCTAGTAGCGAAGCCGTGGCCTGCAAAGGAAGCTACCGCACAAACGAAAACGCGCCCTTAGGCGCGTTCTCATTCTGGCTCGTTTGCTACCCGCTCGCCGCTCATGGCCGCCAGCGCAGCCGACTCCTCACTGCTTAATCTTGCGCAGCTTGTCGAGCATCTTGAGCTGTGCCGTCGCGCGAACCAGTTCAGCCTGCGCTTTCGCACTGTCGATGACATCGCCGCGGTTGCGGAGGGCTTCTTCGGCACGCTGCTTCGCGCTCAGTGCAGCAGCTTCGTCCAGGTCCCTGGCGCGCAATGCCGTGTCAGCGAGCACCGTGACGACGTGCGGCTGAATCTCGATCGCCCCGCCGGAGACGTAGAAGAACTGCTCTTCGCCCGCCGGCGTCTGCACACGGACTTCGCCCGGCTTGAGCGTCGTCAGCAACGGCGCGTGACGGGGCGCAATACCGATCTCGCCCATGACGGCAGGCGCGAAAACCATCGAGGCTTCGCCCGAGAAGATCTCGCCTTCGGCGCTGACGATGTCGACGTGAATTGTGGCCATAAGGAGAAGGGGTTAACGGTTAGCGGTTAGCGGTTGGCCCAGAAGCAGCGGTAGGTTGGCGGTGGAGATTAGCAGGAACTGTTTCAGTATCCGTTCCGAACTAACCGCTAACCGCCAACCGCTATCCGCTACTGCAGCGTCTTCGCCTTCTCGGTCGCTTCTTCGATCGTGCCGACCATGTAGAACGCCTGCTCCGGCAGGTGATCGTACTCGCCCGACAGGATGCCCTTGAAGCTGCGGATCGTGTCCTTCAGCGGGACGAGCTTGCCGGGGTTGCCCGTGAACACTTCGGCGACATGGAACGGCTGCGACAGGAAGCGCTGGATCTTGCGGGCGCGGGACACGGTGAGCTTGTCCTCTTCCGACAGCTCGTCCATGCCGAGAATCGCGATGATGTCCTGCAGTTCCTTGTAACGCTGCAGCACGGCCTGCACGCCGCGGGCGACGTTGTAGTGCTCTTCGCCGATGACCAGCGGGTCGAGCTGACGGCTGGTGGAATCGAGCGGGTTCACGGCCGGGAAGATACCCAGCGCGGCGATCTGACGATCGAGCACGACGGTCGCGTCGAGGTGGGCGAAGGTCGTTGCCGGCGACGGGTCGGTCAAGTCGTCGGCCGGAACGTAGACGGCCTGGATCGAGGTGATCGAGCCGGTCTTCGTCGAGGTGATGCGCTCCTGCAGCACGCCCATTTCTTCAGCCAGCGTCGGCTGGTAACCCACAGCTGACGGCATACGGCCGAGCAGCGCGGACACTTCGGTGCCGGCCAGCGTGTAACGGTAGATGTTGTCGATGAACAGCAGTACGTCGCGGCCCTTGCCCTGTTCGTTCTTTTCGTCGCGGAAGTATTCGGCCATCGTGAGACCCGTGAGCGCGACGCGCAGGCGGTTGCCCGGCGGCTCGTTCATCTGGCCGTACACCATCGCCACCTTCGACTCCGGCAGGTTCTGCAGGTTGATGACGCCGGCTTCCGACATCTCGTGATAGAAGTCGTTGCCTTCGCGGGTGCGCTCGCCGACGCCGGCGAACACCGACAGACCCGAGTGCGCCTTCGCGATGTTGTTGATCAGCTCGAGCATCGTGACGGTCTTGCCCACGCCTGCGCCGCCGAACAGACCGATCTTGCCGCCCTTCGCGAACGGCACGAGCAGGTCGATGACCTTGATGCCGGTTTCGAGCAGATCCTGGCCGCCGGCCTGTTCGTCGTACGACGGCGCCGGGCGATGGATCGGCCAATGATTTTCGGCGTTGACCGGACCGCGTTCGTCCTGCGGATCGCCGAGGACGTCCATGATGCGGCCGAGGGTCGCCTTGCCGACCGGCACGGAGATCGGAGCGCCCGTGGCCTTCACCTTGAGGCCGCGCTGCAAGCCTTCCGACACGCCCATGGCGATCGTGCGCACGACGCCATCGCCGAGCTGCTGCTGCACTTCGAGCGTCAGACCGCCCTCTTCGAGCTTCAGCGCTTCATACACCTTCGGAATCTGCTCGCGCGGAAATTCCACGTCGATGACAGCGCCGATGATCTGAACAATCTTGCCGGTAGACATTGCGAGTTCCTCGCAGGAGAAGCTGGGAAGCTGTGAGCCACGAGCCGTGAGCTAGAGCCGCTTCCGCACCAATCACTGCACTTTCAATTTGCCCGATAGTGATTTCCGAATTCTTCATCTGGCTCGCAGCTCATCGCTCGCTGCTCGCCTCTCAATCTCAGACTGCCGCCGCGCCGCCCACGATTTCACTGATCTCCTTCGTGATCGAGGCCTGGCGGGCCTTGTTGTAGATCAACTGAAGTTCTTCGATCAGCTTGCCGGCGTTGTCGGTCGCGCTCTGCATCGCCACCATGCGGGCTGCCATTTCGCAGGCGACGTTCTCGACGGCGCCCTGGTAGACCTGCGATTCGATGTAGCGCATCAGCACACCGTCGAGCAGCTCGGCTGCCGACGGCTCATAGATGTAGTCCCACAACTTCTGCAGCTTGTTGTCCTCGGATTCTTCGCCCGCCACCGGCAGGAGCTGACGCACGGTCGGCTTCTGGGTCATGGTGTTGACGAGGACGTTGTTCACGACGAACAGACGATCGAGCTTGCCTTCGCGGTACAGGTCCAGCATGACCTTCACCGTGCCGATGAGGTCCGCCACGTGCGGGCGATCGCCGAGATGCGTCACGGTCGCGAGCGTCTTGACGTTGCTCAGGCGGCGGAAGAAGTTCACGGCCTTCGCACCGATCAGGCAGACCGATACGTCGACACCCTGCTTCTGCCAGTCGCGGATCGCCGCGAGCGTCGTCTTGAACAGGTTGACGTTCAGACCGCCGCACAGACCGCGATCGGTCGAGATGATGATGAAGCCGACCGACTTGGCCGGACGCTCCACCAGGAACGGATGCTTGAAGTCAGGATTCGCGTGCCGCAGATGGCCGATCACGCGACGGATCTTCTCCGAGTACGGACGTGTCGCGCTCATGCGCTCCTGCGCACGACGCATCTTGCTCGCCGCGACCATCTTCATGGCCTTGGTGATTTTCTGCGTGCTCTTGAAGCTCGCGATCTTGATGCGGATTTCTTTGATGCCGGGCATTTTTAAAGTCCAGAAGCGGATAGCGGATAGCGGATGGCGGATGGGTCGAACATCGGAATCTTGTTCTGACTAGTCACTATCCGCTATCCGCCAGTCACTTCGGCCTCAGTAGGTTCCCGTCGTCACAAACTCTTCGCAGAGCTTCTTCAGGCCGGCTTCGACGTCCTTGCTGAGCTCCGGCTTGGCATTGATGCCGTCGATCAACTGCTTGTAGTTGGTCTTGGCGAATGCCTGCAGCGCCGCTTCGAACGCGCCGACCTTCTTCAGCTCGACCTTGTCGAGGAAGCCGTTGTTTACCGCGTAGAGCGACAACGCCATCTCGGCGACGGACATCGGCGAGTACTGCTTCTGCTTCATCAGCTCCGTCGTGCGCTGACCGCGCTCGAGCTGACGGCGGGTCGCTTCGTCGAGGTCCGAGGCGAACTGCGAGAACGCCGCGAGCTCGCGATACTGCGCGAGGGCAAGACGAATACCGCCGCCCAGCTTCTTGATGATGCCGGTCTGTGCGGCACCACCGACGCGCGACACCGAGATGCCCGCGTTCATCGCGGGACGGATACCGGCGTTGAACAGGTCGCCTTCGAGGAAGATCTGACCGTCGGTGATCGAGATCACGTTGGTCGGAACGAACGCCGTGACGTCACCCGCCTGGGTTTCGATGATCGGCAGGCCCGTCAGCGAACCGGTCTTGCCCTTCACGCGGCCGTTGGTCTTCTTCTCGACATACTCTTCGTTCACGCGGGCGGAACGCTCGAGCAGGCGCGAGTGCAGGTAGAACACGTCGCCCGGATACGCTTCGCGACCCGGCGGACGACGCAGCAGCAGGGAGATCTGGCGATACGCCCATGCCTGCTTGGTCAAGTCGTCATAGATGATGAGGGCGTCTTCGCCCTGGTCCATGAAGTACTCACCCATCGTGCAGCCCGCGTAAGGCGCGAGGTACTGCAGCGAGGCAGGCGTCGAAGCGGATGCGGCCACGATGATCGTGTGCTTCATCGCATCGTGTTCTTCGAGCTTGCGCACGACGTTGGCGATCGACGACTGCTTCTGGCCGATCGCGACGTAGATGCACTTAATGCCCGACGCCTTCTGATTGATGATCGTGTCGATGGCGAGCGCGGTCTTGCCGGTCTGGCGGTCACCGATGATCAGCTCGCGCTGGCCGCGGCCGACAGGGACCATGGCGTCGACGGCCTTGTACCCCGTCTGCACCGGCTGGCTGACCGACTTGCGGAACACGACGCCCGGGGCGACGCGTTCGATCGGAGCCTTCTGGGTCGCGGCGATCGGGCCCTTGCCGTCGATCGGATTACCCAGCGAGTCCACGACGCGGCCGAGCAGCGCTTCGCCGACCGGCACTTCGAGAATGCGGCCGGTGGTCTTCACCGTTGCGCCTTCAGCGATGTGCTTGTATTCGCCGAGGACGACGGCGCCGACGGAATCCTGTTCGAGATTCAGTGCGAGGCCCGTGCTGCCGCCGGGGAATTCAAGCATTTCGCCGTACTTCACGTCGGCGAGGCCATGGATGCGCACGATACCGTCCGTGACCGTGACGACGGTACCGACGTTGCGCTCTTCGGTCGCACTCGAGAACTTCTCGATGCGCGCCTTGATCAGATCGCTGATTTCAGATGCCTTGATGGACATTACTGCTGCTCCGGTCCGCTACCTTGATGAAGGTCCGGCCCGCGCCGTCCCTCCTGAATTCGTTTCTCTCTGCTACTGAGCGATGCTCGAGGCCAGGCGGTCGAGTCCCGCCTTCAGCGAGCCGTCGATCACCAGGTCGCCCGAACGCACGATCGCGCCGGCGATCAGCGAAGGATCGACATCGCAATGCAACCGCACTTCACGCTTCATGCGCTTGCGCAGCGCCTGGGCGAGGCGGTCACGCTGGACGTCGCTGAGGGCAACCGCCGACGTGATCTGCACATCGGCGATGTTCTCGACTTCGGCGCGCAGCGTTTCGTAGATCGCCGCGATTTCCGGCAGGAACCCCAACCGGCGGTTCTGCGCCAGCGTGTCGAGGAAATTCCTGCCGTGCTCGTCGAGCGCTCCACCTGCGATCTCGCCGATCAGATCGACGAGCTGCGCGGGTGTGACACGCGGGCTCGACAGCAACCGCGCGACCTGCGGATCGGCGACTACCGCCGAAGCCTTTCCAAGCAGGTCGGACCATTTCGCGAAAGCCTTCTGGTCCTGCGCGTACCCGAAGGCGGCGCGGGCGTAAGGCCGGGCGATTGTGACTTTCTCAGCCATCGATGCTCCGGTGCGTCAGCCGCGTTCGATTTCGAGCGCCAGCTTGTCGAGCAGGTCCGCATGGGCGCGGGCATCGATCTCCCGGCCGAGGAGCTTGCTCGCACCGCTGACAGCGATCGCCGCGACTTCCTTGCTCAACTGGGCGCGAGCCCGGTTGGAGTCGAGCACGACCTGTTCACGCGCATCGGCGATGAGGCGCTGGCCTTCCGCGAGGGCGGTGCCGCGCGCTTCCTCGACGAGCTCGTTCGAGCGGCGGTTTGCCTGCTCGACGATCTTGCCCGCCTGGGCGTGCGCTTCCTTCAGCACCTGCGTCGCGTTCGCTTTCGCTTCGGCGAGACTCTTGTCCGCCTTTTCGGCGGACGCGAGACCGTCGGCGATCTTCTTGCGGCGCTCATCGATGGCCGTGATCAACGGCGGCCAGATGAACTTCATCGTCACCCAGGACAGGACGAAGAACACGGCCAGCTGCACGAACAGTGTTGCGTTCAGATTCATGGAAGTAACTGCCTACGCTTCGAATCGATCTGCGGTCAGCGCGCACGCGGTGCGGCGCGCCGAATGACTTCAGCTCGCGAACGGATTGGCAGTCGCGAACCACAGAGCGATACCGACGCCGATGATGAAGGACGCGTCGATCAGGCCGAGGAGCAGGAAGACCTTGGTCTGCAGCACGTTCATGAGCTCGGGCTGACGGGCCGACGATTCGATGTACTTGGCAGCCATGATGCCGACGCCAATGCACGCGCCCAGCGCGCCGATGCCGATGATCAAACCGCAAGCCAGGGCGACAAATGCTACGTCTGTCATGAGAGTTCTCCGGAAAAAACCAACCAAACGACCAGTGATGAAACGAAACCCTTAGTGATGCTCGTGCGCCTGGCCGATGTAGACCAGCGCCAGCATCATGAAAATGAACGCCTGCAGCAGCACGATCAGGATGTGGAAGAGCGCCCACACCGAGCCCATGACCAGATGCATTGCGATACCGAGCACGGTGGCGGTGCCGCCAAGACCGGCGATGAGGAAGAAGATGAGCTCGCCGGCGTACATGTTGCCGAACAAGCGCATGCCGTGTGAGAAGGTGGCGCCGACGTACTCGATGATCGTGAAGAGGATGTTCACGACCGCGAGCAGCAGAAAGCCGACCCAGGTCAGCGGATTGGCCGACAGCTTGACGTTGCCGAACGGGGCCGTGATCCACTGGTGCGCGAAGCCGCCGACACCCTTGATCTTGATGTTGTAGTAGAAGACCAGCAGCAGCACACCGATCGCGATGCCGAACGTGCCGTTGAGGTCCGCGGTCGGCAGCGGCCGCAGGTAATCGATGTGGAAAACGTTGTGCGCGATCCAGGGCAGCAGGTCGACCGGGAGCAGGTCGATGGCGTTCATCAGGGCGACCCAGACGAACACCGAAAGCGCCAGCGGCGCGATGTACGTGAGCTTGCCGTGAACCATTCCCTTGGCCTGTTCCTCGACGAACTCGACCAGCATTTCCACGAACGCCTGGAAACGGCCGGGCACACCCGCGGTTGAGCGGCGCGCGGCGAGGTAGAACGGGATCAGGAACAGCAGACCGCAGAGAATCGAGAAGAAGATCGTGTCGAGATGCAGGACGTTGATGTCGAAGAGGGCGCCCTGAACCTGGTTCGAGAGATAGGTCAGGTGATGGGAAATGTATTCCGACATGCCGCCGGATTCGTGTCCGCCCTCACTTGCGATCGACAGCTTCAGCATGATTTACCCTTTTCCCCGATCCGCCGAACCGCTTGCGGCCGGCTTGCGCTGCGAGAGTCCGAAAGCCAGCCATACCCAGTACGCCAGCAGCGCCACGAACAAACCTGCAATCAACCCCAGGGGCACGAGCACCCTGGAACGAAACGCGATCACGAGCAGGCCGATCGTGAACGCCATCTTCAACAGCCAGGCCGTCACGAATGTCAGCGCGCTCAGGCTCGCGCCTCGATTCAGACTGTGGCGGTAGAGCGTGAACGCCATGTAGGCCGTCCACACACTCGCGATACCGCCGCCCGCCAGCACCGACCATCCGGCCCGCGCGCCAAAAATGACGCCGCTCACCAGGGCCGCTGCGGCAATCCATGCGAGCTGCCACCACAGGATCTTCAGCGACTGCCCGGCGGTGCGACCTAGAGAATTGCTCACGACTTGGTCATCGGCCCATTTTTTGGGCCCATCTCTCTTCGGTCGCCTCGCGCCGCACGCCGTTACGATCAGCGGGCAACAAAAATGCCACTGCGAATGCCGGTATCCCGGCTACGTGTGGCATTTGAAAATTCTGCTGTTCCGGCGGGAGCGACAATCTGCCCCGCCCGGAAAAGGCGGCGGATTATACGCAGCGTTTTGCAGTGCTTCAAGAAAATGGAGGCGAGTCGGGATACGACAAAACACGGATGTTTCTGCCGCGAAGTGCGATCTGCGTAGCGGGCCGCTAAGACCCGGTTGCGGCAGGGAAAAAGGGCCGGGGCGCAACGCCAGCGCGCGCATTCCTTACAGGCGATAGCTGACCTTGATCAGGAATTGATCGGCATCGCGCAGGTCGCCCATGTCGTGGAAGAGATCGCGGATGCGGCGATCGTCATCGTTGGTCAGGCCAAATCCGCCACGTGCATAGACCAGGTACAGGTCGGACTGCGGCGCCAGCTCGTACCGATACCGGATCTGCAGTCCGAGGTTGTTCACGGTGAACGGCACGACGGCCGAATCGGCGGGGTTCGTGATCGGAGCCACGGCCTCGACAGCCAGCGGGGTTACGGGCCGAAGATCGCCATTGGCGTCGCTGCGCCACGCCTGACGGGGGTCGGCGTCGATTCCGATCCATTGCCAGCGGATGCGCAGCTCGTGTCGCGGGACCGGGATCCAGTCCAGGCGGAAATCGAAGTCGAGCCTGCGGCCCCGATACGTGCCGAACAGATTGCCCTCCTCCCACAGCAACCAGTCGTCCGTGTATTCGGGCAGGACATCGAGTCGCAGCGTCAGTTTGTCGGTCGGATACCAGACCGTGACGAACTGCATTCGCCCGGAGTAGTCCTCGACGCCCTGCTGAAACAGATACGCACCCACGATGTACTGCCAGTTGCCGATTCGCGGCGACGTGA
This sequence comes from Povalibacter uvarum, assembly GCF_014202975.1. Lineage (GTDB taxonomy): Bacteria > Pseudomonadota > Gammaproteobacteria > Steroidobacterales > Steroidobacteraceae > Steroidobacter > Steroidobacter uvarum. Next base: position 826,683 of record NZ_JACHHZ010000002.1, on the reverse strand, counting down.
AATCGGTATAGGCGCTGTAGCGCGTATCGATCTGGACCGGTCCATTGCCGCGCGAGATGAGGTCGTCGACTCCGTTCGGAATCACGCGCAGTTCTTCGTACGCGCGCCACTTGCTGTTGTAGATCACATCGCGCGAGAGCTGGAGGCGCGATTGCAGTCGCTCGCCGCCATCGTTCTCGCGATAGACGAGATACAGCCGCTGCGTTTCGCCGTTGATGCGACCGCCCGCCCGGCCTGTGACGCTGCGATTCGTATCCCACTCGGCCTGGCGCAGCGAGTTGCGTTCCATGTAGCCGAGATCGTTCAGATCGAAATCTTCGTCGATGTAGAGAAACCGCACCGTATGCGTGAGCGAAGAAGTGCGGTTGAGATCCGCCTGCACCCAGGCTTCATAGCCCGTCTCGCTCTCACCCGCGGTGGAAATATCCGAGCGGATGACCTGGCCCGCGATGCGCCACCAGTCGTTCGGCGTGAGGTCGTAGTCCACCGAGTTGATCGCCGCGTCCCGATCGATCAGCGGATGATCGGTCCACGTTCCGAGATAGCCGACGCGCTTGCCCTGGTCGAGCCATGCAAAGCGCGCGGCCGCGAACAGCCGGCCAATGTCTTCGTCGTACTCGTCTTCCTGCGCGACGAAGGCGCCGTATGCAAGCGAGCGACTCTTTCCGCTGAACTTGAGGGCGCCATCGATATCGGTGGAGCCCTCGACACCGTCGTCCGTCGGCCCGCCGACGCGTCGCGTATAGATGAGCTGGCCGTTGGCCGGCGTATTCAGCTCGAAGATGTCCTGGTTCTCGGTGAAGAACGGACGCTTGTCCGTGTACACGGTTTCAATCGCGGAGAAATCGACGACCAGCTCGTCGCTCTCGACCTGGCCGAAATCGGGATTGAGCGTCGCCGTGAGCCAGAGATTCTGCGAAGGCCGCCAGCTCAGATCCGCGCCCGCCTTGAGATCGACGTCATCCGTCAGGTTGTCGCGAATCGCGGTGGCGTACGGCGTGAAGTCGAGCGTTGCCGCCACTTTGAACTGCGCGATGTCGATCCGCTGAAAATCATTGAGGAATGCGGGTGTGAGATCCGCTGAGATGCCCGGGCACGCGTAGCGCTCGGTGCGATCGAAGAAGAACCGGCTGCCATACACGCCGATCGTTCGCGACTCTCCTTCGATCGGCCGCATGCTCACCGTGTCCCAGGGAATCAGAAGCTCGACGAACCACTGGTCGGGTGTCTCGCGCACCGCGTGAGTCCATCGCCCGTCCCAATCGCGATCGAAGCTGTTCTGGTTGGTGACGATGCCGTCGCGTACGCCGCCGCCCAGGCCCACGGAAAACTCGTACCCCGTCTGGCCGGTCGCGTCGAAGTCGACCAGCAGCGTGACGGAGTCCCCGGTGAGCGTTTCGGAGTCGCGCGGCGTGCGCGGTCTCACGCGCCGTTCGCTGGCGGGGTGATCTATCGTGAATGCCGCAGCCAGGCCTTCAGGCGTGGCGACGATGCGCAGATCGTTGGCGAAGCGGGGAATGTCGCGTGCGAAGGGTTCGGTGCGCAGCCAGCCGTTGCATTGCGCGGCCTGCTGCCATTCGGATTCATCGATGCGGCCGTCGACGACGATTTCGCCGTGGGCCGCAACCGTCATCGCTGTATACAGCGCGATCGAGCCGCAGAGAGTCCTTATTGTTCTTCGTGATGCACTCGCGGTGTCTGATGCTCGCGCGATGCGCATTTCCCCCGAGAGCCTCCTTGCAGGTGTGAAGTCTTGAGCCGCCGTCCGCGGTCAACGAATGTGCTCGATGATACCGTCGAGCTCATCGAGCGTGTGGTACGCGATCACGAGCTTTCCCTTGCCCGAACTCGAATGCTGGACCTGCACCTTGGCCCCGAGTTTTTCCGACAGATCGCTCTCCAGCTTGCGGATGTTCGGATCGACCCGCGGGGCCGGCGGCGCTTCGTTCGCAGCGCCCGTCACCATGCGGCGCACCAGCGCCTCGGTCTCGCGCACCGAAAGCTTCTTCTTCGCCACCATCGCGGCGACTTCAGCCTGCTGGCGCTTGTTCTCGAGGCCGAGCAATGCACGCGCGTGTCCCATTTCGAGCTCACCGCGTTCAACGAGCGCTTTGGCTTCGTCGCACAGATCGAGCAGGCGCAGCAGATTCGAAACGGCAGCGCGTGAACGACCGACCGCTTCCGCCGCCGTCGCATGAGTCATGTCGAACTCGGAGATGAGGCGTTCGAGCGCCCGCGCTTCTTCGAGCGGATTGAGATTCTCGCGCTGGATGTTCTCGATGAGCGCCATCGCAACGGCCGCTTCATCCGGCACGCGCCGCACGATCGACGGAATCTCATGCAGCCCGGCCAACTGCGCGGCACGCCAGCGGCGTTCGCCCGCGATGATCTCGTAACGCCGCGGCTGTCCCGCAACCGGCTCGCCGATCGGTCTCACGAGAATCGGCTGGATCAGTCCCTGAGCCTTGATCGAATCCGCCAGCTCCTGCAGCGTCTCCATGTGCATGTCGATGCGCGGCTGATACTTGCCTCGCTGAAGCAGATCGACGGGCAGTTTGACGAGCTCCTCGTCAGGACGCAGTTGCGCGACAGGCGCTTCGCTGGCCGCTGCGGGCGCGGGCTGACCGAGCAAGGCGCCGAGGCCGCGGCCAAGGCTGGGGCGTTTGGTGGACATACGTTAGAGGCTGGGAAGCGAGTAGCTGCGAGCAACGAGCCGGAGAACGAAAACAGGACACGAGAGCCTCTGGGTCATCGCTCGTCGCTCATCGCTCATCGGCTTCTCCCTCATGTCCCCACCGCCTCCACCGCCGGCGGCATCTCTTCGCCTTCGGAGCGGCGGATCATTTCGCCGGCCAGCGCGAGATAAGCGAGGGCGCCGCGGGATTCGCGATCGAAATAGAGCGCCGGCTTGCCGAAGCTCGGCGCTTCCGCGAGGCGCACGTTGCGCGGGATGATGGTGCGAAACACTTTGCCTTTGAAGTGCTCGATCAGCTGGGCCGAGACCTCGTTGGCGAGGTTGTTCCGCGGATCGAACATGGTGCGCAGGATGCCGTGAATCTCCAGCTGCGGATTCGGACCCGACCGGATCTGCTCGATCGTGTTCACGAGCGCCGTCAGACCTTCGAGTGCGTAGTACTCGCACTGCATGGGAATCAGCACGCCCTCGGCGGCGACGAGCGCATTCACCGTCAGCATGTTGAGCGCGGGCGGACAGTCGATCAGCACGACATCGAACTGATCGATCACGGGCTGCAGTGCATCGCGCAATCGCGACTCACAACCCGGCTTGCCCATCAGCTCGACTTCGGCCGCCACGAGATCCTGGTTCGCGGGCAGCAGCTTGAAGTCCGAATAATCCACCGACACCAGCGCTGAGGCGAGGTCGCTCTCACCGAGCAGCACATCTGTCGTCGTCTTCTGGACAGTGCGCTTGTCGACGCCGCATCCCATCGTTGCATTGCCCTGCGGATCGATATCGATCAGCAGCACGCGCCGCTTCGTCGCCTGCAGCGACGCAGCGAGATTCACGCTGGTCGTCGTCTTGCCGACGCCGCCTTTCTGATTGGTGATGGCGAGGATGCGGTGCATGAGAAATTGGCCGCTGGCTACTGGCAGCCGGCAATCGGCCAGAGAAGTATGTACGTGCGAGCCATCTGCAGTTTCTCGAATGGGGGCGCTGCCAAAGAATCTGCTGACTTTATTCTGGCCGGCTGCCAGTAGCCAGCGGCCAGCAGCCCTAAATCTTGTCGTGGCTGCGGCAGATTTCCACAAGATGCCGTTCTTCGTCCAGACCGGGCACTTCAAGTCGATGGACGGCCGCGAGTTTCCACCCGTTGGGCAATTTCTTGAGCTCGTCTTCAGGGTATCGCCCCTTCATCGCCAGCAGTCGCCCGCCGCCGACAATGAGGTGTCCGGTCCACTTGACGAACTGGTCCACGGGGCCTACGGCACGCGAGAGAACCGCGTCGAATCTCTCGTCGGGCTTGTAGCTTTCCGCGCGGGTGTGAACCGTGCGGATGTTGGCGAGTTCGAGCAACTGCGCCACATGATCGATGAACTTCAGTTTCTTCGCCGTCGAGTCGACGAGCGTGAAGTGCTTTTCGGGACACGCAATTGCGAGCGGAATCCCGGGAAATCCCGCTCCGGTGCCGATATCGCAGATTCGTTCGCCGCGCAGGAACGGCTGAACCGACAGGCTGTCGAGCAGATGCTTGGTGATCTGCGCGGGGCGCTCACGAATGGCGGTGAGATTCATGCGCTGATTCCAGTCGTCGAGCTCATCGAGCACGCGCAGCAACCGCGCGCCCTGGGATTCGCTCAGGGCGATGCCGAATTTCGCCGCGCCTTCGATGAGTGTAGTGACTGGATTCATGCGGTCAGGAAGAGAGTGAACGTTGCGCGCGAAGGTCGTTCCTCCGCGAGACGCGCCGCGGTTCAGTGCGGGCTGCTCATTCGCCGATCCGCACCACGACGCGACCGGTGACCTTGCCCTGGATGAAAGCATCGAAGGCGCCGGGCAACTGATCGAAATCAATCGTCGCCGACACGATGCGATCGAGATGACGGGGCTTCAGATCCGATGCCAGCCGCTGCCAGACGGCAAGCCGCAGCGCACGGGGCGTGAATACCGAATTGATCCCGAGCAGGTTCACGCCGCGCAAGATGAAAGGGAACACGGTCGACTTGAGCTCGCCGCTGCCCGCCATGCCGATGCTCGCGATGTTGCCCCAGAAATTCGTGGTGCGCGTCAGCCAGGCGAGCAGATCGCCGCCGACGTTGTCGATCGCACCTGCCCACTGCGCTTCTTCGAGGGGCCGCGATCCCAGGTTGATGGATTCGCGCAGGAGAACACGCGCAGCGCCCAGCGATCGCAGGTATTCCTCCGCGCTTGATTTGCCCGTCACCGCCACCGCGCGATAACCGCGACCCGCGAGCATGTCGATGGCGAGACTGCCGACGCCCCCGGTGGCGCCGGTCACGACGATCTCACCCTGGTCGGGTTGCTGACCGTTCTGTTCCATCCGGTGAATGCCGAGAGCAGCGGTGTAGCCGGCCGTTCCCAGTGCCATGCACTGCCACGCGTCGAGACCGGCAGGAATCGGTACGACCCATTCGCTCTTCACTCGCGCGAACTGCGCGTAGCCGCCATCGTGTGTTTCCGAGAGCCCGCAGCCGTTGACGAGAACCGGATCGCCTGGCTTGAACGCCGCATCGGTCGAACTCACGACGCGGCCGGCGAGGTCGATACCGCCTACGAGGGGATAACGACGCAGGATCTTGCCGGCGCCAGTCGCTGCGAGCGCGTCCTTGTAGTTGATCGTGGAATATTCGACTTTGACGACGACCTCGCCCGCGGCCAGATCATCGAGAGAAATGGTTTCGAGGCGCGGGGCGACCCGACCATTCTCCTGGTGGATGCGAAACGCGCGAAAGGAATGAGCCATGGTGACAGCCGCCGGAGTGACCAGTGCCGGGTGATCCGTGACGGGTAACGTTCGTCACCCGTCACCGGTCACAGGTCAGATCACTTCTTTTCGCACTTGCCGTGCTTGAGGATCTGGTCCGTGCCGCAGAGGCCGCCCTGCTGCGAGAAGAAGTGGGCGAGCGCTTCGAAATCCTTCTCATCCACCCCGGCGATGATGCCCGCCATGATCGGGTTCTTGCGCTTGCCGCTCTTGTAATCCTTGAGCGCCTGGACGATGTAGTCCGGATACTGGCCCGCGAGCGCCGGATATTCATCCGACAAAGCCTTCGCGCCGTTTGCCCCATGGCACTGAACACAGGTCTGAGTGGCTGCCGGCGGCGTGCCGACGACTTCGACTTCCGGGTTGACGCCTTCGGCGTGCAGATAGGCCGCGATGTCCGCGCGGTCCTGATCGTTGAGGGTCGTCGCCTGCGAGTGCATCGTAGCGTGCGGACGCGCGCCGTCGGCGTACTCCTTCAAAGCAGCTTCGATGTACTTCGCGTTCTGATTGCCGAGCTTCGGCACGCGGTAGCTGGGGAAGGCGTTCTTGTAGTTCGGAACGCCGTGGCAGCCGTGGCAGGTGTACGCCAGCTTCTTGCCGTTCTCTACATTGCCCTCGGCGTGAGCGCCGATGCTCGTGGCGATCGCGATTGCACCCAGGCCGAACGCCAGCAGGGTCGGTCGAAACTTCATTCCTCGTCTCCGCACTTTCTTGGCAAATTCTGCGCTGACGGCTCGAGGGCCAGTGAGTTACCGGTCAGCGGGGGGGCGCAATGGTAGCGGAAAGAAGTAGATAGCGGATAGCGGATGGCGGATGGGAAAGCCGAAGACCGCACCCGGACCCGAGCAGATCCGCGCCTTAAGCCCTTCCCCTAATTCTCCCCCCAACCGCCAACCGCTAACCGCTATCCGCTTCTTGCCGCTATACTTTCGCCGCGCCCGGGCATCCTGCCCCCGGCGCCACCCCGCCCGTTTCGAGGTTTTCATGGCTCGTATCACTGTCGAAGACTGTCTGCAGAACGTTCCCAACCTGTTCCAGCTGGTCATGGTTGCCGCCAAGCGGTCCCGCAAGCTCGCCAATGGGGCGGAGCCGACGGTCGACGTCGAAAACGACAAGATGACGGTCGTGGCCCTGCGGGAAATCGCCGCCGGCCATATCGGCCCGGAAATCCTGGAAGAGGTCGAGCAGCGTCCTGCTCCGGAAATGATGCCCGACGCCGACATGATGATGTCCGGCGAAATCCGCGCCCCCCACCTCGGCCTGGGGGACTGATCGGAGAAGCGGTTAGCGGGTAGCGGGTAGCGGTTGGCAAGAAGTGAGGGGTGTGCTCTCCTCTGTACTAACCGTTAACCGCCAACCGCCAACCGCTTCCCCCCATGGATTACGCGTCTTCCATTCTGGGTCTGCTGCCGACCGGAAGACGTTCGATTGGCGTCACGCAGCTTCTCAACAAACTCGAAACCTACCTGCCGCCCGCGCAGGTCGACCGCGTCCGCGACGCGTATGAATTCGGTGCGCAGGCCCATCACGGCCAGAAGCGCCTGAGCGGCGAGCCCTACATCGCCCACCCAGTGGCGGTCGCTGACATCCTTGCCGACCTGCATCTCGATGCGCAGACGATCGTCGCCGCCATCCTGCATGACGTCATTGAAGACACCGCAACCGCGAAGGAAGAGATCGCCGAACGCTTCGGAGCGGAGGTCGCGGAGCTGGTCGATGGCGTTTCGAAACTGGACCAGATCCAGTTCCGCAGCCGCGCCGAGGCGCAGGCTGAGTCCTTCCGCAAGATGCTGCTCGCCATGGTGCGCGATATCCGCGTCGTCATGGTCAAGCTCGCGGACCGCACGCACAACATGCGCACGCTCGGCGCGATGCCGCCGGCGAAACGACGCACGATCGCCCGTGAAACGCTCGAGATCTACGCACCGATTGCGAACCGCCTCGGCATTCATTCGGTGAAATCGGAGCTCGAGGACCTCGGCTTCAAGTCGCTGTACCCGGGTCGCTATCGCATCATCGAACGCGCGCTGAAAAAGGCGCGCGGGAACCAGAAGCAGTTCGTCGGCAAGATCGCCGACAACCTGCGAGGCGGCCTGCAGAAGGCAGGCATCAAAGGCCGCGTGGAAGGCCGCGAGAAGCACCTCTACAGCGTCTATCAGAAGATGCGTCGCAAGCGCGCGCCGCTCAATTCGATCGTCGACGTGTTCGGCTTCCGCATCGTCGTCGACAGCGTCGACACCTGCTATCGCGCGCTCGGCCTGGTGCATGGCCTGTATCGACCGATGCCCGGCCGCTTCAAGGATTACATCGCGATCCCGCGCATCAACGGTTACCAGTCGCTGCACACGACCTTGTTCGGCCCGAACGGCATGCCCATCGAAGTGCAGATCCGGACCGAGGAAATGCACAGCGTCGCGGAGGCGGGCATCGCTGCGCACTGGCAATACAAGAGCGGCGAAGACCAGGGCCGCGCGTATCGCGATCGCGCGAGCGAGTGGCTGCAGCAGCTCATGGAGATGCAGCACGGCGGCAACTCCGAAGAGTTCATGGAGAGCGTCAAGGTCGACCTCTTCCCCGACAAGGTCTACGTGTTCACGCCACGCGGCGAGATCCGTCGCCTGCCGCGCAACGCCACCGCGGTCGACTTCGCCTACAGCGTGCACACCGACATCGGCAATCATTGCGTCGCTGCGAAGATCGATCGTCGTCTGGTGCCACTGCGCACGCCGCTGCGCAACGGTCAGACGGTCGAGATCATCACCGCGAAGGGCGCGACTCCGAATCCGGCGTGGGTGAACTTCGTCGTGACCGCGAAGGCGCGTGCGGCCATCCGTCACTACCTCAAGGGGCTGAAGCACTCCGAGGCGGTCGAGCTCGGCAAGCGGCTCCTCAACCAGGCGCTCAGCGATCTTGCGCTGGCACTGAAGAAGATTCCGGAGGAGCGCATCCAGGCCGCGGCCTCTGAGCTCAATCTCAAGAGCGCGGAAGAATTGTTCGAGCGCATCGGCCTCGGCGAACGTCTCGCGCCGCTGGTTGCGCGCAGGCTCATGCCCGCCGATGCCCAGGCGCCCGCTGAGCCGGTGCCGCAATCGGGTCCTCTGGCGATTGCAGGCACTGAAGGCATGGTCGTCACGTACGCCCGCTGCTGCTTCCCGATCCCGAACGATCCGATCATGGCGTACCTGTCGAGCGGTCGCGGCGTCGTGATCCATCGCGAGGTCTGCGGCAACCTGCACAACTACCGCAAGCAGCCGGACAAATGGCTGTCGGTCGCGTGGCAACCAAACCTCGATCGCCTCTTCAACGTCGAGATCCGCATCGATGTCACCAATCGCATGGGCGCGCTCGCGGCGATCGCCTCCAACATCGCATCGACGGATACGAATATCGAACACGTCGCGGTCGATGAGCGCGATGGCGACGCATCGACCCTGATCTTCGATCTGCAGGTGCGCAACCGGAAGCAGCTCGCGACGGTGATCAAGAATCTCCGGAAGATGCCGGAGGTGATGAGGGTTACGCGGGTGCTTGCGTGAAAAGAGAGCTGGTAGCGGCGAGCTGCGAGCGATGAGCCAGAGAAGCCGGACGCCCCGCTGACTAGGCAGGACGCGCGCACCGCAGGACAATGCAGCCCGTCCGCTTCTGGCTCACCGCTCGCAGCTCATCGCTCACCGCTTCTTCGAGGTCTTTCTCATGCCCCGCACCATCATCTCCACGCCCGACGCTCCCGCGGCTGTCGGTACTTACTCGCAAGCCGTCAAAGTTGGCGGCACCGTCTACGTTTCCGGACAGATTCCGCTCGATCCCAAGACGGGCCAGCTGGTCACGACCTCGATGGATGCGCAGATCCGCCGCGTCTTCGACAATCTCAAGGCGATCATCACCGCCTCGGGCGGCACGTTCGCGAACGTCACGAAGCTCAACGTCTTCCTGACCGACCTTTCCCACTTCGCGCTGCTGAACCAGATCATGGCCGAGTATTTCAAAGAGCCGTATCCCGCTCGCGCCGCCATCCAGGTCGCAGCACTGCCAAAAGGTGCCGCCGTCGAGATGGACTGCGTGGTCGAGCTGGAGTGAATGAAGGAGGCACGAGGCTTGAGGCGCGAGGCTCGAGCCAGAAGGACCGCATTTGCTGCAGGGAACTCTGGCTCGAGTCTCGCGCCTCGAGCCTCATGCCTGTTTAAACTCGCCACGGACGGCGATTCATGAGCACTGCCATTTCCTCCAAGCCTGCCGCTGCCGCGGAGCTTCGTCCCGTCACCGCACTGCGCGGTGTCGGCGATGCGCTTGCGCAGAAGCTCCAGAAGCTCGGTATCAGCACCGTGCAGGACCTTCTTTTCCTCCTGCCGCTGCGGTACGAGGATCGGACGCGCGTCGTGCCCATCGGGTCGCTGCAGTTTGGCGACCGGGCAGTGGTCGAAGGCGACGTCCAGCTGACCGAGATTTCCTTTCGCGGACGGCGCCAGCTGCTTTGCCGGATCAGCGACGGCTCCGGCTCGATGACGCTCAGGTTCTTTTACTTCTCGTCAGCTCAGCAGCAAGGTCTCGCACGGGGTACGCGCATTCGCTGCTTCGGAGAGATTCGCCGCGGGTTGGGCGGATTCGAAATCGTGCATCCCGAATACCGGCGCGTCGCTGCGACGGACGCGAACGCGGTCGAGTCCGCGCTCACACCGATCTATCCGCTGACCGAAGGAGTCCAGCAGGGACGGCTTCGACAGCTCACTTCACAAGCGCTGCTCGAAGTGGCGAATGAAACGATCCGCGACTGGTTGCCGCAGACGACTCTGCGGGAGCTGGATCTGCCGTCGCTGCGGGATGCACTCGACTACGTGCACCGTCCGCCGCCCGATGCGAGTCTCGAGCTGCTTTCGACGTATCGTCATCCAGCACAGCGCAGGCTCGCGTTCGAGGAACTGCTCGCACATCACCTGAGCCTGCGGCTGCTGCGACGCGAGGTGCAGCGCGATCCGGGCTGGGCCTTCGAGCCACAGGGAACGCTGTTGCAGAAGTTCGTCGACTCGCTGCCTTTCAAACTCACGGGTGCGCAGCAGCGCGCATGGCGGGAGATCGATCGCGACCTGAATCAGCCGAGCCCGATGCTGCGCCTCGTGCAAGGGGACGTCGGCAGCGGCAAGACTGTTGTCGCTGCGCTCGCGGCGGTTCGCGCCGTCGAGTCAGGATTCCAGGCAGCCGTGATGGCACCGACCGAACTGCTCGCTGAACAGCATGGGCGCAACTTTGCCGCATGGCTCGCACCTCTCGGTCTCGATATCGCGATGCTGACGGGCAAGCGAACGGGTCCGGCACGAACGCGTGCGTTGGCTGACATCGCCACGGGCGATGCAAAGATCGTCATCGGGACGCACGCCCTGTTCCAGGAGCAGGTCGAGTTCCGGCGGCTTGGTCTTGCTATCGTCGACGAGCAGCATCGCTTCGGCGTTCACCAGCGGCTGCTGTTACGGGAGAAGGGCGCCGCATCGGGACGCTTTCCTCATCAGCTCATCATGACCGCGACACCGATCCCGCGGACGCTGGCGATGACGGCGTACGCGGATCTCGATGTTTCGGTGATCGATGAGCTCCCGCCCGGACGAACGCCGGTGAAAACCGTCGCGCTCACCGAAAGCCGGCGCGATGAAGTCGTGCTGCGCATCCGCGATGCCTGCCGCCAGAAGCGCCAGGCGTACTGGGTTTGCCCGCTGGTCGAGGAATCGGAGCAGCTCGAAGCGCAGGCAGCGGAAGAAACCGCACGCGTGCTCGCCGAAGCGCTGTCGGAGCTGCGCGTCGGCCTCGTGCACGGACGAATGACGCCTCGCGACAAGGACGCGGTGATGAGCGAATTCAAGGCGGGCCGCATCGACCTGCTCGTCGCTACCACCGTCATCGAAGTCGGCGTTGACGTTCCGAACGCCAGCCTGATGGTGATCGAGAACGCCGAACGCATGGGCCTCGCGCAGCTCCACCAGCTGCGCGGACGTGTCGGCAGAGGTTCGGCAGAAAGCAACTGCGTGCTGCTGTATCGTCCGCCGCTGACGGAAGTCGCCCGCGAACGCCTGAGCGTCATGCGTGCGACCAACGACGGCTTCGAGATCTCGCGCCGTGATCTCGAACTGCGCGGGCCCGGCGAACTGCTGGGCACGCGGCAGACCGGCCTCGTCCAGATGCGCGTCGCCGATCTGATGCGCGACGCCGACCTCCTGCCGAAGGTGCAGGAGACAGCGGAATTGATGCTGACGTCGAATGAGGCGAACATAGCGCCGCTGCTGCGGCGCTGGACGGGACGCGGGGAGCAGTTTGGGAAGGTATGACGAGGGGCTGCGAGCTATGAGCCAGAATGCGCGGAGGTGGGCAATGAGCGACGAGCTGCGAGCGACTAGCCGGAATGCATCGACGCGACGTGGCAAGCATCTCTGTGCTCTCTTCAACTCTGGCTCGCAGCTCACAGCTCGCAGCTCATAGCTTCCCCCATGTCCTCCTCCCCTCCCGATTTCGGTTCCCGCGTTCGCTGGCTCGGCCACCGGATAGGGTCGACGATTCTTTTCGCGGAAGTACTTCCGGCCGCCGGCCTGCGAGCCAAGGCGTATGCGCGCCTGCTGCGACTCGACAAGCCGATCGGCATCTGGCTGCTGCTGTGGCCGGTGCTGTGGGCGTTGTGGCTTTCGTCCGCCGGCAAACCCGATCCGCATGTGTTCCTGGTGTTCGTGCTCGGCACCGTGCTCACTCGTTCCGCGGGCTGCGCGATCAACGACTACGCCGATCGGAATTTCGATGGGCACGTGCAACGCACGCGCGATCGGCCGCTCGTGACGGGCCAGCTGGATCCGCTCGAAGCGCTCGCGCTTTGCTTCAGCCTCGGCCTGATCGCAATCGGTCTGGTGCTGACGCTCGATCAGCTGACGCAGAAGATGGCGCTGGTCGGTGCCGCGCTTCTGGTGACTTACCCGTTCATGAAGCGTTTCTTCCCCCTGCCGCAGTTCTATCTGGGCGCGGCATTCACGTGGTCGGTGCCCATGGCGTACGCCGCTCACACGGGGACTACGCCGCGGATGGCGTGGCTGCTGTTCATCGCCGGGCTGCTGTGGACGATGGCGTACGACACGATGTACGCGATGGTCGACCGCGAAGATGATCGCAAGCTCGGCATTCGCTCCAGTGCGCTGCTGTTCGGCGATGCCGACCGGTTCATCATCGGCGTGATGCAGCTCATGACGCTCTACGCGTTGTGGCTCGCCGGTCGCGAGCTCGAGCTGAGCCTGTGGTACGGGCTGGGGCTCGCGGTGGCGGCGATCTTTGCGTTGTATCAGCAGTACCTGATCCGCGAGCGCAAGCCGGAGGATTGTTTCAAGGCGTTCCTCAATAACAATTACTTCGGGATGTCGATCTTTATCGGGATCGCCTTGGAGTACACGTTCAGATAGGAACGCGGTCATCCCCCTGCTCTCGCGGCCGCCCAGACCTCGACCCGCCTCGCACCCGCTCGCTTCAGCACCCTTGCCAGTTCGTTGACGGTGCTTCCGGTCGTCACTACGTCGTCGATGATGGCGATGTGATGAGCGGGCAGCTTGCCCGTCAGTGCAAATGCGCCTCGCACGTTCTTGCGACGCGCGCTCTTCTTCAGACCCGCCTGTTCCGTCGTCTCCCGTGTGCGAACGACCAGGTCGCAGCGCAAGGGCACTTGCAGGCGTTTCTCGAGCGATCTTCCGAGTTCAATGGCCTGGTTGTAGCCGCGCCTGCGATAGCGACCCTGAGCCAGCGGCACCGGCACCATCAATGACGGAAGCGGTTCGTTGCGCCCCTGGCTCACGTGCAAAGCCAGCAGTTCCCCCAGCACGCGGCCGTTCGCCACCGCGCCACCGTACTTGAGCCCTCGCACGAGGTGATCGACGGGATAGGCGTATCGCAGAACGCAGCGGGCGGCATCAAAACGCGGCGGATGCCGCAGACACTGGCCGCATGTCAGCTGCAACCCGACTGAACCCGTGAGAGCGTCGGCGCAGCGCGCGCAGGCTGGTTCGTTCATCGGCAGTTCGCTGCGGCAGGCAGCGCAGAGATCGAGCTGCGACGACTCGACGACACCACTGCACAGCAGGCAGCCGGATGGCCAGACGGCCTGAATGAAGGGCGTGAGCCGGCGTCGCCACGAATCCCATGTTACGTCGACCATTTTTCCTTTCCTTGGTTGACAGCGAATCGGCGCACTGGAAATACTCCCGCCGCCGACTTTGCCGAGGCGTGGCGCCTCAGCGGCGAAACATTCCTGCCTGGCTGCTGGAGAAACGGACGTGACGACTGCCCTGCCCGCGCTCGACCTGGATCGTCCCCTGGACCTGAATCGTCCCATCGACTTGAATCATCTGGGCGTCGTGCGCACCGATTGGCGACTCGACGAAGTCCGGGCGCTGTTCGATCTGCCGTTCGCCGACCTGATGTTCCATGCGCAGCGCGTGCATCGCGCGAACTTCGATCCGAACCGTGTGCAAGTCAGCACGCTGCTGTCCATCAAGACCGGCGCCTGCCCCGAAGACTGTGCTTACTGCTCGCAGAGCATCCGCTTCGAAACCGGCCTCAGGTCCGAGCCGCTGATGGATCTCGAAGAGGTGCTCGAGAAGGCGCGGACCGCCCGCGCCAATGGCGCGACGCGCTTCTGCATGGGAGCGGCGTATCGCAGCCCGAAGCCCAAGCAGCTCGCGCAGATCATCGAAATGGTCAAGGGCGTGCGTGAGCTCGGCATGGAGACCTGCGTGACGCTCGGCATGCTGACGACGGAGCAGGCGCGCGAACTGAAGGACGCGGGGCTCGACTACTACAACCACAATCTCGATACGTCTGAGTCGTACTACAAACAGATCATCACGACACGCACGTACCAGGATCGACTGGATACGCTGCAGGCGGTGCGCGATGCCGGCATCAATGTGTGCTGCGGCGGCATTCTTGGCATGGGCGAGTCCGAGCTCGATCGGGTGCAACTCCTGCACACGCTGGCGACACTTCCAGAGCATCCGGAAAGCGTGCCGATCAACCAGCTGGTGCAGGTGCCGGGCACGCCGATGTACGGCGCGAAGAAAGTGGACGCGCTCGAGTTCGTGCGCGCAATCGCTGTCGCCCGCCTGCTGATGCCGCGCTCGTACGTGCGCCTGTCGGCCGGCCGATCGGAGATGAGCGACGAGACCCAGGCGCTGTGCTTCCTCGCCGGCGCGAATTCGATCTTCTACGGCGACAAGCTGCTGACGACGCAGAACCCGGACGAGAATCATGATCTGGCGCTGTTCGGGCGGCTGGGAATCGTGCGGGAGGCAGCGCACGCGACTGCGTGCTCGCAGTGATCAGGTAATCTCACCGGGCCTTGCGCCTCGTCTTGCTCTGGGTCCCGCTTCAGCGGGACGTAACGCCGCAGGCGTGCTTCGCATGACGTCCGGCTGAAACCGAACCCACAGGAAAGCCACAGCATTGAGACAGGGCTGCACTGCTTCTGGCTAGCCAGCTAGCCAGCCACCCAGCTAGCCTGCTCTCCATGCCCTCCGTCGACGAATTCTTCCTCGATCCCCGTGCCGTGCGCCGCGCCTTCGATGCCGCGGCCAAGACCTTCGATGCCGCTGCGGTCGTGCATGCGGAGATCCGTTCGCGACTGATCGAGCGCCTCGACGTCGTGCGTCTTGATCCCTCCGTCGTGCTCGACCTGGGCGCCGCGACGGGGCAGGGCAGTCGCGCGCTCAAGGATCGCTACCCGCGCGCGCGAGTGGTTGCTGTCGATCTCTCGACGGCGATGCTGCGGGAAGCGCGCAAGAAGCAGCGCCTGTTTCGGCGGTTCCAGCGCGTGGCAGCCGACGCCGCGCGACTGCCGCTGGCGCGCGAATCGGCCGATCTCGTCTTCAGCAACCTGATGCTGCAGTGGTGCAATGACCCCGATGCGATTTTCAGGGAATCCCGCCGCGTGCTCCGGCCGAACGGCTTGCTGACCTTCGCGAGCCTCGGACCGGACTCCTTACGCGAGCTGCGCGGTGCGTGGGCCGCAGTCGACGAGCGCACACATGTTCACCGCTTCATCGACATGCACGATCTCGGCGACGCGCTCGTGCGCACGGGATTCGCCGAGCCCGTCATGGACACCGAACGACTGACGATTACTTACTCGAACGTCGAGACACTCTTCGGCGAACTTCGCCGCACCGGGTCGACGAACCAGGCGCAGGGGCGGCCCCGGCATCTCACGGGGCGCTCCGCTGGTCAGCGGCTTCGGGAGGCCTGCGATCGCGCGCTGGTAGAGAACGTTCTGCCCGTGACGCTGGAGATCGTGTATGGCCACGCCTGGGCGGGGCAGACGCGGCGAGGCGGGGCGAGCGATCGCGGGGAGACCCGGGTCCCGGTGACCAGCATCGGACGGCGAGGGCCATAGTCAGATTTATTTGAACAATAAGCCGGTTTCTGATTATCGACACTGAGCTAGTAGTCAGGTTTATTTAATCTTCACTGCGCATCGGGAGCAACCTGGCGTGATCTCCCCGCAAGGTCGAATTGCCATCCCGGGCAACTGCCCCGCCGAATCGACTCGAGCCTCCGGGCACGACCAGGCATCCCGCCTCGCCAACTGCCGAAAACTCCTTTCCCATCCGGGATTTGTGCGTTGCGCCCCTGAGGGTTGGCGACTAGCATAGCGGCCCCGTTCCGCTGGCCGCCGCTCGCACCCCACCCACGATGAATCCCGGCATCGCCTTGGGGCCCCAGTTGAGCCCACCTTCGCCTGGCATCGCCGGGGATGAGGTGCGCCGGTTCGTGTTGTCGCCTCGTTGCTCGCTCACGCCCCGGACGGCGCGGATCTTCATCGCATCGATCGCTGCCAGCACCTTCGGCGTCGCGGCTCTTTTCGCTGTGCAGGGCTACTGGCCCGTCCTCCCGTTCGCCGGACTCGAGATTGGCCTGCTGACCTGGGCGGTCCGCGCCTCGATGCGCAAGGGGCAGGAGCGCGAAACCATCACGATCAGTGAAGAATCCGTCGTAATCCAGCGGCACGGCGGGCAATCCGAGCAGCACTCGGTATTTCCTCGTCATTGGTCGAAGGTTAAACTCCACGCCCCGCCGACGGCGCTGCATCCAAGTCGACTCATTCTTGAGTCGCACGGCCGCGTCTGCGAAGTGGGCAGGTTTCTCACAGAAGACGAGCGTCGCAGTCTCGCGGTCCGTCTCAAGCAACTGGTGGGGAATGTGAATGAGTCGCCCGCGCTCAGGTGAAACTGGGCTGTGGGGCGTAATCGCGGGCGAATCGCATCGCCCACAGAAAGAAGCAATGGGAGCATTGGCGACAATGTCGAAGATTCTGAAATACGCCGCGGCCAGCGTCGCAGCCAGTGTCATGGCGTGTTTGCCGGTAGGAGCTGCGCTCGCGGCCTGGGACCTCAACATGCCCGTCGGCGTCACGGAGCTGAGCCGCGACATCCACGGGCTGCACATGCTGATCTTCTGGATCTGCGTGATCATCGCGTTCGCGGTCTTCGGCATGATGATCTACTCGATCGTCAAATTCCGGCACTCGCAGGGCGCGGTCCCGGCCAAGTTCGATCACAGCACCCGGGCGGAGATCGTCTGGACGATCATTCCCGTCGCGATCCTCGTCGGCATGGCGATTCCCGCCGCCGAAACGCTGATCCGCATCGAAGACACGCGCAACTCCGAGCTCACCATCAAGGTGACCGGCTATCAGTGGAAGTGGCAGTACGAGTACCTCGATCAGAAGGTCAGCTTCTTCTCCACGCTCGCTCGCGACAGCGACGCTGCCCGCCAGCTCGATTCGGGCATCGATCCGCAGACCGTCGAGCACTACCTGCTCAACGTCGACAAGCCACTCGTCGTCCCGGAGGACACGAAGGTCCGCGTGCTGCTCACGTCGGCTGACGTGATCCATGCGTGGTGGGTGCCTGCCTTCGGCATGAAGAAGGACGCGATCCCGGGCTTCGTGAATGAACTGTGGTTCAACGCCGAAGAGCCGGGCATCTATCGCGGCCAGTGCGCCGAACTGTGCGGCCGCGACCACGGCTTCATGCCGGTCGTCGTGGACGTGAGACCGAAGGCCGAATACGAAGCATGGCTGAAGGCACAGCAGGGCGGCGAAAGCGCGCCGGCCCAGGCCGCAGTCGAGAAGATCAATGATGGCGCGGCGACTGAAGTCGTTGCGAAGGCGGAGTAAGAGTTCATGGCACACACGCACGAAGCTGCTCATCACGCAGACGACCACTCTCACGACCACCACGGCCCGGAGAAGGGCTGGCGCCGCTGGGTCTACGCGACGAATCACAAGGACATCGGGACGATGTACCTGGTGTTCAGCCTGATCATGTTCTTCGTCGGCGGAACGATGGCGCTGGTCATCCGCGCCGAGCTGTTCCAGCCGGGCCTGCAGCTCGTCGATCCGATGTTCTTCAACTCGATGACGACGATGCACGCGCTGGTCATGATCTTCGGCGCCGTGATGCCGGCGTTCGTCGGTCTGGCGAACTGGATGGTGCCGCTGCAGATCGGCGCGCCGGACATGGCGCTGCCGCGCATGAACAACTTCAGCTTCTGGATCATGCCGTTCGCATTCACGCTGCTGCTCTCGACGCTGTTCGTCCCGGGCGGCGCACCGGCAGGCGGCTGGACGATGTATCCGCCGCTGGTCCTGCAGAACGGCACGTCATTCCCGATGCTGATCTTCGCCGTCCACCTGATGGGTGCCTCGTCGATCATGGGCGCGATCAACGTGGTCGTGACGATCATGAACATGCGCGCACCTGGCATGTCGCTGCTGAAGATGCCGCTCTTCGTGTGGAGCTGGCTGATCACTGCGTACCTGCTGGTCGCCGTGATGCCGGTGCTCGCGGGCGCCGTGACGATGCTGCTCACGGATCACTACTTCGGCACGACGTTCTTCGAAGCAGCCGGCGGCGGCGATCCCGTGATGTTCCAGCACATCTTCTGGTTCTTCGGGCATCCCGAGGTCTACATCATGATCCTGCCGGCGTTCGGCGTGGTCTCGGAGATCATCCCGACGTTCTCGCGCAAGCCGCTGTTCGGCTATGACGCGATGGTGTACGCGACCGCCTCGATCGCCTTCCTGTCGTTCATCGTGTGGGCGCACCACATGTTCACGGTCGGCATGCCGCTCGCCGGCCAGCTGTTCTTCATGCTGGCGACGATGCTGATCGCCGTGCCGACGGGCGTGAAGGTGTTCAACTGGACCGCGACCATGTTCAAGGGCTCGATCAGCTTCGAACCGCCGATGCTGTTCGCGCTGTCCTTCCTGTTCCTGTTCACGATCGGCGGCTTCTCGGGCCTGATGCTCGCGATCGTGCCGGCCGACTTCCAGTATCACGACACGTACTTCGTCGTGGCGCACTTCCACTACGTCCTCGTGCCGGGCGCGATTTTCGGCATCATGGCCGCCGTGTACTACTGGCTGCCGAAGTGGACCGGCCACATGTACAACAACAAGCTCGCCACGTGGCACTTCTGGCTCTCGACGATCTTCGTGAACGTGCTGTTCTTCCCGCAGCACTTCCTGGGTCTCGCGGGCATGCCGCGTCGTATTCCGGATTACTCGACGCAGTTCGCCGACTGGAACATGGTCTCCTCGATCGGCGCGTTCGGCTTCGGTCTCTCGCAGCTGCTGTTCGCCTACATCGTGTGGCAGACCGCGCGTGGCGGCGTGAAGGCATCGGCCAAGGTGTGGGACACCGCGACGCCGCATGGCCTCGAGTGGACGCTGAGCTCGCCGCCGCCGTATCACAGCTTCGAAGTCGCGCCGGAAGTGAAGTAGTCCATGGCCGTGGAGATCAACGAAGCCGATCGCAAGCGCGGCATCCGCAGGACAGCCCTGTGGACGTCGCTGCTGGCGCTCGCGTTCTACGCAGGATTCATTCTGCTGGGTGTGCTGAACTCGAGATGAGAAGCACGTGACCACGATCAGGCAACAGAACCGCAAGCTCACGCGCAACCTGTGGATCTTCGCCGCAGGCAGCTTCGCGTTCGGGTTCGCGCTGGTGCCGTTGTATCGCGTGCTCTGCGACGTCACGGGCTATGGTGATCGCACGAAGCTCGCCAAAGCGGCCGAGGTCATCGAAGCGCCGGTGGAGAATCGCGAGGTCACCGTCGAGTTCGTCTCGGCGGCGCCTACATACGGCGAATGGGAATTCCGACCGGAGGCGGGCAGCCTGAAAGTGCAGCCGGGCCGGCTGTACGAGGCGAAGTTCCACGCGAAGAATCTGCGATCGAAGGAAGTGACCGCACTCGCGGTGCCGAGCGTGGCGCCGCTGCAGGCGACGCAGTACTTCCACAAGACCGAATGTTTCTGCTTCACGCCGCAGCACTTTGGCGGCGATGAGGAGCGCGACATGACCGTACGTTTCATCGTCGACCCGAAGCTGCCGACAAACATCGATCGCGTGACACTCGCGTACTCGATGTACGACGCGCCGGCGAAGGTCGCCGCGAACTGATTTTTTCTGCTGGCGGCTGATAGCTGCCGGCCAGCGGCTTTTGCAAATGACTGGCTAACCGAGAACCGACAACGACTATGGCTCACGCACAAACTTCACACGCGCCGTCGGACAAATACTACGTTCCCCACAGCAGCCCGTGGCCGATCGTCGGATCCGTATCGCTGTTCACGACGGTCGTCGGCGTCGCGCTCTGGCTGAACCACGTCAACGCCGGACCCTGGGTCTTCGCCCTTGGACTTGCGATGGTGGTCTTCATGTTCGTCCGCTGGTTCGGCGACGTGATCCGGGAGAGCGAGAGCCGCCTCTACAACGAGGCCGTCGACCGCTCCTTCCGCATGGGGATGATGTGGTTCATCTTCTCCGAAGTGATGTTCTTCGCCGCCTTCTTCGGCGCGCTCTTCTATGCCCGGCAGTTCTCGATTCCCTGGCTGGGCGGCGAGGGCGTGAAGGTTTTCACGAACCTGCTCTTGTGGAAGGACTATGAGAATGCGTGGCCGAGCAACGGTCCGGCGGACGTCGGCGGTGACTTCGAAGTCATCCCGGCTTTCGGTCTTCCCGCTATCAACACCGCGATCCTGCTGCTGTCGGGCGTCACGATCACGATCGCGCACCACGCGCTGAAAGCCGGCAACCGCAAGGTCCTGAACATCTTCCTTGCGGCGACCTTCCTGCTCGGCTTCCTGTTCATCGTGCTGCAGGCCGAGGAATACATGCACGCGTACCACGAGCTCAACCTGACGCTCGGCAGCGGCGTGTACGGCTCGACGTTCTTCATGCTGACCGGCTTCCACGGTTTCCACGTGACCGTCGGCGCCATCATGCTGACGGTCATCTGGTTCCGCTGCCTGAAGGGCCACTTCACTCCGACCCACCACTTCGCGTTCGAAGGCGTGGCGTGGTACTGGCACTTCGTGGACGTGGTGTGGCTAATTCTGTTCGTGTTTGTTTACTGGCTCTGATGAGCCGGTGATGAGGTGATCGGGTGATCAGGAGATCTCGCAAGAGCGACTGCCTTGCTGGATCACCGGATCACTCGATCATCGGTTCACATCGCCTCGGCCTACCGGCCAATGCCATGCGGCTGAATCAGCCCATTCGCCCAGGCGATCAGCAGCAGGATGAACAGACCGACCGACAGCGCGACACGGATCGTCAGCGCCTTCACCATTTTTTTCGAATCGCCCTTGTCGGTCATCATGTGATACATGGCCGAGCCCAGGCTGAAGACGATGCCGATCAGGCAGACGAGCACTAAGATCTTGAAAATGGGCATGACAGTCGGCGGTACGGCCTGAAGAAGGGCCCGAAGTATATCGTGCGCATGCGCATCGGCAGCCGGCGTTTCTCTCCGACGATCTTCGCGACCCTGCTGACGCTCGCAGGAATCGGGGCCTTCAGCTGGCTTGGGTTCTGGCAGCTCGGTCGAGCAGCGGAGAAGCGCGGACTCATCGCCCAGTACGAAGCGGGCGCCCACGCCACGGTGGATCTCGACGCTGCGAATGCAGCGACGCTCGCCCAGTATCAGCACGTGCGACTGAAGGGCCGCTACGACGATGGGCATCAGATTCTGCTCGACAACATGCCGTCGCGGCATGGGCGACCAGGCTATCGCGTTGCGACGCCGATCGAGCTGTCGTCAGGCGGCTGGATACTGATCGACCGGGGTTGGCGTGAGCCTGGAGTTACGCGCAGCGAGATTCCCGACATCAGCGTTGATACCGCGGAGCGCACGATCGCGGGTCGAATCGATTCGCTGCCGCGAGCCGGCATGGCGCTCGGCGAAGCACCGACCGACGCCTCCGCGCCTTGGCCGCGAGTGATGAACTTCCCAACGGCGCAGGCCGCGCAGCAGGCGCTGAACCGTCCGCTCTTGCCAGGACTAGTGCTGCTCGATCCGGATCAGCCCGACGGCTACGAGCGCAGTACCGAAGTGCGACTACCGTTCGGACCCGAGCGGCACATCGCCTACGCAGTCCAGTGGTTCGCGTTCGCGGCCGCCGCCCTGGTGATTTACGTGATTCTCAGTTTGCGAAGGAAAGACGATGACCGAGTCCAAGGCTCCTGAATCCGCGGTCGATCCGGCACGGCGACGTCCACGCAGCCAGGCGTGGATCCTCGTGGGCGTGTTCTTCGGACCCTTGCTGCTCGCGTTCGCCCTCTACTACGGCGGTCACTATCTCGGCCTGAACTGGCGACCTGCCGGCTCTACGAACCGCGGCGATCTCATTCACCCCGCGCGCCCGCTGCCGCAAGTCGAACTCGAGACGACCGACGGCAAGAAGCTCGACACGCAGGGCCTGCACGGCAAATGGAATCTCGTGTACGTCGGCGACGGCCAATGCGATGCGCGCTGCCGCGAAGCGCTTGTCCTCATGCGTCAGACGCGCCTCGCGCTCAACGACGACATGACGCGGGTGCAGCGAGTTTTCCTGGCGACGGCCAACTGCTGCGACGATCAATATCTAGGCACCGAGCACGTGGGCCTCATCACTGCGAAGGCCGAGGGCGCTGCAGGGCAGCAAATGCTCGCGAGCTTCCCCGACGGTGCTGCAACTGCGACAACGGGCCGCATCTACATCGTCGATCCGCTGGGAAACCTGATGATGAGTTATGACCCCCAGGCGCCCCGGAAGGGCCTGCTGGAAGACCTCAAGAAGCTGCTGAAGCTGTCCCACATCGGTTAATCCGTAGCGGTTTTCCGCTATCCGCCGCCGCCCGGCCTGGGCGGCGGCAGCGCTTTGCCGCGCTTCCCAAGCAAAAATCCCTGTGCGACACTCGGATCGACTTCGCCGTGGACGACTCAACCGTGGCGTTGTCAACGAGGGATTGGCAGGGTTGCTGCAGTGAATATCCTTCCGGATCGCACTGCCGCATCGTCTTCCGACAGATCCGTCTGACATCCCCCGCTGCCCCGCGCGACCGTGCATTGTGCGCTGCGTCATGGGCAGACAAGGCATTGGGAACGATCGACGAGGTAGTGCTTGCTGAGCCGCTGAACAATTACTAGCCGGGGGATGCCATGAAGTGCCTGTACTTTCTGTCGCCGAGCCTGTCCTGCACGCAGGACGTTTCCGATGATCTGCACCAGGTGGGAGTGAGCGACTTTTACCTGCACGTCATCAGTCGCGACGAATCGGGGCTCAAGAAGCAGCACATCCACTCGAGCAACTATCTCGAAACGCTCGACGTCGTCCGCGACGGCTTCATCGGCGCCGCGCTGGGCTTCATCGTCGGCCTCATCGGTATCGGCCTTCTCATGTATTTCCGTCCGTTCGGCGCCGACGTACAGGTGCCGACCTTCGTCTACGTCATTCTGGTCGGTGCCGCGACGCTCTTCGGCGCCTGGGAGGGCGGCCTGACGGGCATTGCGACAGAGAACAAAAAGCTCACGCGATTCCATGACGATATTGCGGGCGGGAAGTATCTCGTCCTCGTCTACGTGCGCAAGCATCAGGAAGAGGTGGTGCGCAGGATGATGAAGGAGCGTCACCCGGACGCGGAGCTCGTCGCCGTCGACTCGCACTTCATCAATCCCTTCAGCAAGGTCGCACGCGTCGCGGAACCTGCACAGGCGCAGCCACAGGTCAAATCCACGACGGTTTAGCGAAATCCCCGGTTGGTCCTCGCCCGGACTGGCTCACAGAAGAGGGATGAAACATGGCGATTGCGATAGCGCTGATCCTGTTGGTCATCGGCACGGTTCTCTTTCACTTCCTGAGTCCGTGGTGGTTCACCCCCATCGCCTCCAACTGGCAGATGATGGACGACACGGTGCACGTCACCTTCTGGGTGACAGGCATCGTGTTCGTCGCGGTGAACCTGTTCCTGGCGTACGCAGTCATTCGTTACCGCCATCGCGCAGGCGGTGAGAAAGCGCACTACGAGCCTGAGAACAAAAAGCTCGAATGGTGGCTCACGATCGTGACGTCGGTCGGCATCGCGGCGATGCTCGCGCCGGGGCTGTCAGTGTGGGCGAAGTTCGTGACCGTCCCCGACGAAGCTGCTGAGGTCGAAGTGCTCGGCCAGCAATGGAACTGGAGCTATCGACTCCCGGGTAAGGATGAAGCACTCGGCAAGACCGATATCCGGTTCGTCAGCATCGACAATCCCTTCGGCATGGATCCGGGCGACCAGGCCGGTCAGGACGACGTGCTCGTCGCGAGTCCGGAACTGCACCTGCCGCTCGACAAGCCCGTGAAAATGCTCCTGCGGTCGAAGGACGTGAACCATCAGTTCGCGGTACCGCAGTTCCGCGTGAAGATGGACGTCGTCCCGGGAATGGTTACTTACTTCTGGCTCACGCCGACCCGCACGGGTTCTTTCGACGCGCTGTGCGAACAGCTCTGCGGCATGGCGCACTTCGCCATGCGCGGACGCGTCGTCGTCGATGAGCAGAAGGACTACGACACCTGGCTCGCGGCGCAGCCGACCTTCTCGAAGACTCAGGCCGAGCTCACTGGCAACGCCGAAACCGGCAAGACGCTGTTCGCGACTTGCACGACGTGCCATGGGGCACAGGCCGAAGGCAATCGTGAGCTCAACGCGCCGAAGCTGAGCGGGCAGGGCAAGTGGTACCTCGCCCAGCAATTGCGCGATTTCCGCAACGGCGTTCGCGGCACCCACGAGAACGACATCTACGGCAAGCAGATGGCGCCGTTTGCCGCAATGCTGGCCGACGACACTGCGATCCGCGATGTCGTCGAGTACATCGCATCGCTCGAGGAAGCGCGCCCGCCCGCCAGCGTGCTCGGCGATCCCGAGCGCGGCAAGACTCTGTATGCGACGTGCGCGAACTGTCACGGCACGCAAGGGCAGGGCATCTGGGCCACGAACGCACCCCGGCTCGCGAACATGAGCGACTGGTACATGCAGCGGCAGATGCAGAACTTCCGCGAAGGTATTCGCGGCAAGCATCCGCAGGATTTCCGCGGCGCCCAGATGGCATCGATGGCGAAGGTGCTCGCCGACGAGAAAGCCATCAGTGACGTCCTCGACTACGTTCATACGCTTTGAGAAGCAAGCTAGCCTGCTAGCGGGCTGGCTTGCTAGCTGGCTCAAGAGGAATCGACATGGCCTACGTGGCAATTGCCGACCGCGATCATGAACACGAGCTGCACGATCCGCAGTCGTTCATCAGGA
Organism: Povalibacter uvarum; assembly: GCF_014202975.1. GTDB lineage: Bacteria > Pseudomonadota > Gammaproteobacteria > Steroidobacterales > Steroidobacteraceae > Steroidobacter > Steroidobacter uvarum. The sequence continues at coordinate 801,605 of NZ_JACHHZ010000002.1, read as the reverse complement.
AGTACATCTGGAGTCAGGATCACAAAGTCATCGCGATCCAGTACGCGGTCGTGGCGATCGCGATCGGCCTCGTCGCGCTCGTGATGTCCGTGCTGATGCGGCTGCAGCTGGGCTTCCCCGATACGTTCAAGCTGATCACGCCGGATCATTACTACCAGTTCATCACCATGCACGGAATGATCATGGTGATCTACCTGCTGACCGCGCTGTTCCTCGGCGGCTTCGGCAACTATCTCATTCCGCTCATGCTCGGTTCGCGGGACATGGTGTTCCCGTACATGAATATGCTGAGCTTCTGGTTCTACCTGCTCGCCGTGCTCGTGCTCGTCGCCGGGTTGTTCGTTCCCGGCGGACCGACGGGCGCTGGCTGGACGCTCTATCCGCCGCAAGCGATCCTGCCCGGAACGCCGGGCGCGACGTGGGGCATCATCTGCATGCTCGCCTCGCTCGCGATCTTCATCGTCGCGTTCACGATGGGCGGCCTCAACTACGTGACGACGGTGCTGCAGGCCCGCTGCCGCGGCATGACGTTCATGCGCATGCCGTTGTCGGTGTGGGGCATCTTCAGTGCGTCGATCCTCGGTCTACTCGCGTTCCCGGCACTGTTCGTGTCCGCGATCATGATGACGCTCGACAGCGTCGTGGGAACGAGCTTCTTCCTGCCGGCGGTGAGCTCCATGGGAGAGAATCTGAAGCACAGCGGCGGCAGCCCGCTGCTGTTCCAGCATCTGTTCTGGTTCTTCGGTCACCCGGAGGTCTACATCGTTGCGCTGCCCGCCTTCGGCATCGTGTCCGATCTGCTGAGCACACATGCACGCCGCAACATCTTCGGCTATCGCATGATGGTGTGGGCGATCCTCGCCATTGCTTGCCTGAGCTTCGTGGTCTGGGCCCACCACATGTACATCAGCGGCATGAATCCCTACTTCGGATTCTTCTTCGCGACGACGACGCTGATCATTGCCGTCCCGACCGCCATCAAGGTCTACAACTGGGTGCTCACGATCTGGCGCGGCGACGTCCATCTCACGGTCCCGATGCTGTTCGCCATCGGCTTCATCTTCACCTTCGTCAACGGCGGCCTCACAGGCCTCTTCCTCGGCAACGTGACTGTCGATGTGCCGCTGTCAGGCACCTACTTCGTCGTTGCGCATTTCCACATGGTGATGGGCGTATCGCCGATCCTCGTGGTCTTCGGCGCGATCTATCACTGGTATCCGAAGATCACGGGCCGCATGTTCGATGAGCGGCTCGGCAAGATTCATTTCTGGGCGACGTTCCTCGGCACCTACGCGATCTATCTGCCGATGCACTATCTCGGCATTCTCGGCGTGCCGCGTCGCTACTACGCCTACAGCGACAGCATCGACTTCATTTCGCCGTCCGTGCACATCGCGAACGAGTGGATCAGCATCTCGGCCGTGTTCGTCGCCGCGGTGCAGCTGATCTTCCTCTTCAATCTCGTGTGGTCGTACTTCCACGGCAAACCCGCCGGCGGCAACCCGTGGCGTGCAACGTCACTGGAGTGGCAGACGCCAGACACGCCGCCGAAACATGGCAACTGGGGCAAGGATCTGCCGGTCGTTCATCGCTGGGCCTACGACTACAACGTGCCCGGCGCGCCGAACGACTTCATTCCGCAGAACCAGCCGCCTGATGGCAGCGTGCCCGCGGGTCGCGATCACGGAGTGAAAGCGTGAGCCTGACTGTCGCATACGGGGCATTGTTCACGGGCATCGTCGTCTGGCTGTTGCTCGTCAGCCGGTTTCGCGCGCGTTCCTGGGAGGCATTGCCTGCGGGCGCCGACGTCGATCCTGAGCATCGCACGCCGCCCGCCCGCATCGGCCTATGGATCTTCCTGGGCGTCATCTCGTCCCTGTTCGCACTCTTCATTTCCGCGTTCTTCATGCGGATGGGTCACAACGGCGTCGCATCGGACTGGAAGCCTTTTCCCGAGCCTTTGATCCTGTGGATCAACACAGCGGTGCTGATCCTCGGCAGCGTCGCGATGCAGTGGGCCCGGGCCAACGTGTCGAAGGGCGATAGCAAACGTACGCGCGATGCGCTGAAAGTCGCCGGTGTCATGACGATTGCGTTCCTCGTCGGCCAGATCCTGGCCTGGCGACTGATGATCATCTCGGGCTACTTCCAGCCCCACAATCCGGCGGTCGCCTTCTTCTATCTGCTCACGCTGATGCACGCACTCCACGTGATCGGTGGCATGTACGTCTGGGGCCGCATGTTGCTGCGGATGCGCGCGCAAGCCGGCGAACAGCACACCGATCAGGCGCTCGAGCTCACGCGCAAATTTCGTCTCAGCGTCGAGCTGTGCACTGTCTACTGGCACTACCTGCTTTTCGTGTGGCTGGTGGTGTTCGCGCTGCTGCTGACGCACTCGATCGATAGTCAGTTCGTGTTCGACAGACTGTGCGATGCCGGAAGCGGTTGGCGGTTAGCGAGCGGTTAGCAAGAGGGGAATCAAGAATGTCCCAGCAGCCGATGACGATGCCGGAGGGGTTGGGCGGCGTAACCGCCGACTGGTCCGCCGACAAGCAGGCGTTCCCCGTGCCGTGGGGGAAGGCCATGATGTGGATCTTCCTGCTGAGTGACACCTTCATATTCTCGTGCTTCCTCACGGGCTACATGAACGTGCGGATGTCGACCACGGTGCCATGGCCGAATCCCAGCGAAGTGTTCGCGCTCACGGTTGCGGGCAAGAGCATTCCGCTGCTGCTCATCGCCATCATGACGATGGTGCTGATCACGAGCAGCGGCACGATGGCGATGGCGGTGAACTTCGGCTATCGGCGCGACCGCAAGCGCACGGCGATGCTGATGTTCGCGACCGCCGCGCTCGGCCTCACCTTCGTCGGGATGCAGGCCTTCGAATGGACCAAGCTCATCATGGAAGGCGTGCGTCCCTGGGGCAATCCGTTTGGCGCCGCCCAGTTCGGTTCCGCATTCTTCATGATCACCGGTTTCCACGGACTGCACGTGAGCGGCGGCGTGATCTATCTCACCGTCGTCGCGATCCGCGTGCTCAACGGCTTCTACGATCGCAAGGGCACCTACGAAACCGTCGAAGTGGCCGGCCTGTACTGGCACTTCGTCGATCTCGTCTGGGTCTTCATCTTCGCGTTCTTCTATCTCTGGTAGGAGTGACCATGGACCACGCTGCTCATTCCGGACACGCCCCCGCGGCGCATGCAGCCGCTCACGGCGGCGACGGGCAACAGCATCCGATCAAACTCTACCTGTGGATCTGGGGACTGCTGTTCGTGCTCAGCGCGTTCTCGTACGCGGTCGACTACTTCCGCGTGCAGGGTTACACGCGCTGGACGCTCATCATCATCTTCATGCTGCTGAAGGCGGGATTCATCATCGCGGTCTTCATGCACATGAAATGGGAGCGGCTCGGACTCAAGCTCGCGATCCTCACGCCGCCCCTCGCCTTGCTCGTGCTGATCGGACTCATGGCGATCGAAGGCGACTACACGTTCCTGACGCGACTCGCGTCGTTCGGACAGGAAGTCTTCCAGCCCGCGCCCGTGCACCATGACTGAAATCACCGCTTCCGGCCTGACCAGCGCCGCGCTGTGGGTATGTGTGCTCGTCACAGCCGCGGTCTTCGCGCGCATGATTCACTCGATCGCGACGTTCCGCCGTGCCGCGGCTGAAGCAGAGCGGCCACGCAACGCCACAGCCGAAGTTTTCTGGGCGCTCGTGCCGATCATCATCGTCGTGGCAATGGCCGCACCGGCGGTGACGAGCCTGGTGAGTTCCGACCCCGGCGCGGCTCGCGAGACCGCGCAGCAAACCCGTCCGGCGCCCGGCCCGGATCTGGCCGGCGAAATCCCACAGAAACCTTTTCAGGAAGGCCCTCTCCCGCTATAAGACTTCCCGGCCGAAGCCGGTCTGCCTTCCTGACACGATCCCGTTCCATGATGGTCCCTCAATCCCCTGCCTCGCCGCGGGCCCAGCTGCCGAGCCCTGATCCGGCGGGGAGCGCCCCCGCGACATGACTTCGCGCCTGAGACTGTTTCGCCGCCTCGCACTGGCGGGCGTGCTGCTCACCCTGGTTGTCGTCGTGCTCGGCGCCTGGGTCCGCCTGAGCGCCGCTGGGCTCGGCTGTCCGGACTGGCCCGGCTGCTACGGTCATCTGACCGCTGATCAGGCCGCTCAGAACGTCGCCGCCATCAACGAAGCCTTTCCGCACCGGCCGTTCGAGTACCACAAGGCCGTGAAGGAAATGGTGCACCGGTATTTCGCATCGACGCTCGGCCTGTTGTGCGTCGTGCTCGCGGGACTCGCGATCGCCAATCGCAAGGATGCCAATCAGCCCGTAGCGCTGCCCATCGCGCTGGTCGGGCTCGTGATCTTCCAGGGGCTGCTCGGCATGTGGACCGTGACGCTGCTGCTGAAGCCGCTCATCGTGGTGCTTCACCTGCTCGGGGGTCTCGCCACGCTCTGCGTGCTCACCTGGCTTGCGATGGAACCCGAGCGCAGGACGCGGGTGAAGGAGGAAACGGGCGTGCGGCGATTCGCGCTGGCCGGCCTCGTCGTCCTCGTGCTGCAGATTGCACTGGGCGGCTGGACCAGCAGCAATTACGCCGCGCTCGCGTGCCCTGATTTCCCGACATGCCAGAACGTCGCGTGGCCCGAGATGGACATGAAGGACGCATTCGTCCTCTGGCGCGGCCTCGGCATCGACTATGAAGGCGGCGTGCTCGATCACCCGGCGCGGGTTGCGATTCATTTCGTTCACCGTCTCGGTGCCATTGTCACTGCGCTCATGCTCGGCGTGCTGGCCGTGCAGGCGTGGCGCAAGGGACGAAATACTTCGGTACGGGTCGCCGGTGCAATCATCGGCGCGATCCTCGTTGTGCAACTCATCCTCGGCCCAGTGATGGTGATGCGCGCACTGCCGCTGATACTCGCGACGGCGCACAACGGAGTCGCAGCGCTGCTGCTGCTCAGCGTCGTCAGAATCAATCGTCTGCTGCGGCCGCTGTCGTCGCGCCTTTAGTTGAGCGACATGGAACCTTCGGCCTCCCCTCAGCACGCCTCCTGGCGCGACTACTACGAACTCGGCAAGCCGCGGGTCGTGATGCTGATCGTGTTCACCGCGATCGTCGGCATGTTCCTCGCCGCGCCCGGATTGCCTCCGCCGGCGGCATTGCTGTTCGGCACGCTCGGCATTGGTCTCGCGGCTTCTTCGGCTGCCGCGATCAATCACGTCCTCGACCGTCGATTCGATGCGCAGATGGCGCGCACTAAGAATCGTCCGCTGCCGACAGGACATGTCACTGAACGCCAGGCGCTGACTTACGCAGCGATCCTTGCCGTCATTTCCATGACGCTGCTGTGGGGTTGGGTGAATCTGCTCACCGCGACGCTGACGTTCTGCTCGCTGATCGGTTATGCGGTCATCTATACGGTGTGGCTGAAACACGCGACGCCGCAGAACATCGTCATCGGTGGTGCCGCGGGCGCTGCTCCGCCGGTGCTGGGCTGGACCGCCGTGACGGGCCACGTCGATCCGTACGCGCTCCTGTTGTTTCTGATCATCTTCACGTGGACGCCGCCACATTTCTGGGCACTCGCCATCGCCCGCCGCGATGAATATGCGAAGGCTGGCATTCCGATGCTGCCCGTCGCCTACAGCACCGACTTCACCCGACTGCACATCCTGCTCTACACGATCCTGCTGGTGATCGTGACGTTGCTGCCGTATCTCACGGGCATGAGCGGCCTGATCTACCTCGCAGCCGCACTGGTCCTCGGCGGCTTCTTCCTGGTGCGAGCCTCGCAGCTCAAGATGCGAACGGACGCGCGACTGCCGATGCGGACGTTCAGCTTCTCGATCACGTACCTGGCACTGCTGTTCGCGGCACTGCTGCTGGATCACTATGTGAAGATCAGGATCTAGGCGGTGAGCGACGAGCAGCCCCGGGAGTAACTGGCCGGCCAGCCGGCCATGCAGTACCTTTCCGCCGTGCTCCCCCGCTCCCGCCCGCTCATCCTCTGGCTGCTGCTCGCCGTGATCGCGCTGATCGCGTACGGCTCGCTGTATCCGTTCAATTTCAAACCGGATGCGATCGAGGGCGGCAGTCTTCTCGAAGCGCTGCGTGAACTTTCGTGGGCGAGGGCTGGCCGTGGCGATCGCATCGCCAACGTGCTGCTGTATCTGCCGCTCGGATTCTGTCTCTTCCTATGGCTCGATACGCGCGTGCGAAGAAGTGTCGCCCTGGTGCTCGCCGTGGCCATCGGCTCTGCATTGTCGCTCGCGATCGAAGTTGCGCAGGTCTACATCTCGATCCGGGTGCCGAGTCTCACGGATCTGACCTTGAATGCGCTCGGTGCGCTGGTAGGCGCTACGGGCGGCGTCGCGTGGGACAAGATCGGCGGATTGATGCATTTGCCGCGCCGACCCGAGAAACCGCAGCGGGATCCTTCGGCTGCGCTCCTGCTCGCGTTGTGGCTGTTGTGGCGGCTTGCGCCGTTCGTGCCGCATTTCGATCTGGTGAAGCTGAAGGCTGCGCTGCAGCCGCTGTTCCGCCCGCAGATCGACATCGGCCTGACGCTCATCTATCTCACGTACTGGCTCGTCATCACGCAAGCGTTGTCGTCGCTCGTCAGCCGCATGCGGACGCTCGAAGCATTGCTGCTCATGATCGCAGCGGTTCTCGTCGGTCGGCTCGTGGTTGCAAACCAGGCATTCGATCCGTCGGAATTGCTCGCGCTGATCGTTCTGCTGCCGCTGGTCGTGCTGATGTATCGAATGACACCCGGCCCGAAACGATTGCTGCTGCTGGGCGCGGTTCTGATGGTCTTCGTGTTCGAGCGCCTCGCGCCGTTCCATTTCGAATCAACATCGGCGGCGTTCGACTTCTGGCCGTTCCTGGTCTGGTTCGACCAGGGATTCCTGGCGACGCTGCGGGCTTTCGACTGGATCGGCTTTTTCGGAACGATCTTCCTGTTCGCGGCGGTGCTGTGGGTGCTGCGCTACGCGGAGACCTCGTTCCGTCTCGCGGCCGGCATCCTGCTCGCGCTGGTCATCGGCACGGAACTGCTGCAGCTCTGGCTAGCGCAGCGACATGCGTCGATCACCGAGCCGCTGATCGCGTTGGCCGTGGTCGCTGCGTTCCGTTACACGCAGCGCAGGCAGCGCCGGATGTTTACGGGGCGTCCTGTTTCCCGACGCGACCACACCCTTTGAATTCCTTGCCATCGAGGATGGCGCGCGCCGAGAACGCGAAGTACTCCCCGGACATCGAATCGCGACACGGCTGAAAGTCCACGAACAGCTCGAGCGCGTGACCCTCGCCGCGGGCGCGATAGCTGACCGTGCCTTCGGCATCTTCCGACTGCAGTTCGCCGAGCGTGATCTGCGTCGGTGCGGACGGCTGTTTCCAGACCATGCCCGTCGTCGTCACCGTTGCGGCCCAGAAAGGCTCATTGCCTCGCGCCGTGACGACGTAGTCCGCCGCCGGTGCGCTGCAACCGCGGCCCTCGCCGCTCGCTCCCGCGTAGAGCAATTGCTCGAGGACGAACACGCCGGCCTGTCCGCGCGCCGCAGTCAGATCATCGGGAACAGCGCTGCGTTCTCCGTACGCTTCGATATAGAGCGACTGCGCATCTTGGGTCAGCAACTGCGTGAGAGTGCCGTCTCCCTCATCGATCAGCCAGAGATCAGCGTTGTCATCGCAGCCGCGCACGATCGCATGATCGCCGTCAGCCGTGGCGATGGCGCGTTTGATGGCGAGGCCCGATTCCGCAGGCTCATTGACGGGTCCGGAGGAAAGCTCTGCAGCAACGGGGGCAGCGGTCGACGGTGCGGGTGGGGACGGTGGCGTGCCGCCGTCGTCATTCTCCTTGCGTCCGCAGCCGGCGGCCGCCACGAGCGCAAGGCCGATGGCAAACCCTGACAGATACGAGATCCGGCGGCGAGCCATTGCAAACCTCCCAGAAAAGGGCCGCGAGCGCTATCGTTGTCGTTTGCGACAGAATAGCGCGCCCTCCGCGGCCTCCGCCAACAAATCACGGGCCGTCCGACTCGTGACGCCCGTCCGGGCGAGCTACAATCGCCCCCTTTCGGAGAAACGGATTTCACACGGAGTTCACGGAGCACACGGAGGCAGGAAGTCTGCAATCGGGCTCACGACCGCGTCCGGTCCTGAATCTCCGTGAACTCCGTGACCTGCGTGTGAAACCCTCTTCGGCTCTTCTCTTCGGACTCTGCCCAATCGATGGATGCTCCCCACCTTCTTGCCGGCTTGAACGACGAACAGCGCGCCGCGGTCTCGGCGCCGCTTGCCCCGACGCTGGTTCTCGCCGGCGCGGGCAGCGGCAAGACTCGTGTGCTGACGCATCGTGTCGCCTGGCTCGTGCAGGTCGAGCACGTGTCGCCGCACGGCATTCTGGCCGTCACGTTCACCAACAAAGCGGCGGGCGAAATGCGCGGCCGCATCGAATCGATGCTGGGCGTGCCGAGTGCGCCGCTCTGGATCGGCACCTTCCATGGCATCGCCCATCGGTTGCTGCGGCTGCATTGGCGCGAAACCAACTTGCCGCAGGCCTTCCAGATCATCGACTCCGACGACCAGCTGCGGGCGATCCGCAAGATCATCAAGTCACTCGAGCTCGATGAGTCGCGATGGGTGCCGAAAGAGGTCATGTGGTTCATCAACGCCCGCAAGGATGAAGGCCTGCGCGCGAAGGACCTGAAGGACGAGGGCGATCCGAATCGCCGCCAGTTCATCAAGCTGTACGAGCTCTACCAGGAACAGTGCGATCGCAGCGGCAGCGTCGACTTCGCCGAGCTCCTGCTGCGTGCCTATGAGCTGCTGCGCGATCGGCCCGACGTGCTTTCGCACTATCGCAATCGCTTCCGTCACGTGCTGGTGGACGAGTTCCAGGACACCAACACGATCCAGTACGACTGGCTGAAGCTCCTCGTCGGCCCGACGGGCGTGCCGTTCGCGGTGGGCGACGACGATCAGTCGATCTATCGCTGGCGCGGCGCCAAGGTCGAGAACCTGCAGCAGTACCGCCGTGACTTTCCCGGTGTGCAGCTCTTCCGGCTCGAACAGAACTATCGTTCGACCGGCAACATTCTCGAAGCGGCGAACGCGCTCATCAGCAACAATACCGGCCGCCTCGGCAAGAATCTCTGGACGAGCGGCGAGCGCGGTGAACCCGTGCGGCTCTATGCGGCGTTCAATGAGCGCGACGAGGCCGACTTCGTCGTCAATCGCGTGCGTGACTGGACGCTCAAGGGCGGCCGGCGCTCTGATTGCGCGATCCTGTATCGCTCCAACGCGCAGTCGCGAACGTTCGAAGAAGCGTTGCTCGCTGCGCGCATTCCGTATCGCGTCTACGGCGGCCTGCGATTCTTCGAGCGCGCGGAAATCAAGGACGCGCTCGCATACCTGCGGCTGATCTTCAACCGCGTCGATGACGCTTCGTTCGAACGCATCGTCAACCTTCCCGCTCGCGGCATCGGCACGAAGACGCTCGATACCGTGCGCAACTACGCCCGTGCGAATGCCTGCTCGATGTGGCAGGCAGCAGGCGCATGCATCAGCGAGCTCGGCAACCGACTCGGCCAGAGCCTGCACGGCTTCCTGGTGCTGATAGAACAGCTCGATCAGCAGACGCGCAACCTGCCGCTGCACGAACAGGTCGATCACGTGATCAATGCCACCGGCCTGGTCGCGTACTACAAGCAGGACAAGGGCGATCGCGGCGAAGCGAAAGTCGAGAACCTCGAAGAATTGGTCACCGCTGCGCGCGGCTTCGAGCCAGACGAGGCGGCGCAGATGCCGGCCCTCGCCAACTTCCTCTCGCACGCCGTCCTCGAATCCGGTGAAGACCAGGCGGACGAATGGGAAGACGGCGTGCAGATGATGACGCTGCACTCGGCAAAGGGCCTCGAGTTCCCGATCGTGTTCATGTGCGGCATGGAAGACGGCCTGTTCCCGAGCCAGCGATCGATCACCGATGTCGGCGGCCTCGAAGAAGAGCGACGTCTGTGCTACGTGGGCACGACCCGCGCCATGAAGCAGCTCTTCATGAGCTATGCCGAGCAACGTCGCCTGCACGGCACCGATACGTACGGCACCCCGTCGCGTTTCATCAAGGAAATCCCGCCGGAGTTCATCGAAGAGATCCGCCCGCGCATCCAGGTATCGCGCCCGGTCTATGTTCCGAGATCGTCGGGCAGCGGACGGATGGAAGAAGAGCGTCCCGGCGGCATTCGCCTGGGCCAGCGCGTGCGCCACCAGAAGTTCGGGGAGGGCGTCGTATTCAACGTCGAAGGCGACGGCTCCAATGCGCACATCCAGATCAACTTCGAACGCCACGGCATGAAGACGCTGGTGCTGGGGTATGCGAATCTGGAGCCGGTATGAGCGAGCCGCGAAGCAGCGAGCGATGAGCCGCTAGCCAGAACCAAGAACAAGAGTCCATCATGCGCCGCCGTCCCAATCTTCCCTGGCTAGCAGCTACCCGCTACCGGCTCCCCCGCTTCCTATGAAGATCATCATCCTCGGCGCCGGCCAGGTCGGCCGCACGGCAGCGACGCACCTTGCACGCGAAGAAGCGAACGAGGTCACGGTCGTCGACACCAACGACGAGCTGCTGCGGGATCTGCAGGATCGTCTCGACATCCGCACGCTCTCCGGCAACGGGGCGTATCCGACGACGCTCGAGGCCGCGGGTGCCAGGGATGCCGATGTTTTCGTCGCACTGACCAACAGCGACGAAGTGAACATGGTCGCTTGCCAGATCGTGCGCACACTCTTCAATCGCGATGCCACGCGCATCGCTCGCATCCGGTCGGCCGACTACACGCGGCATTCGAAGCTATTTGCCGACGAGGATCGCGCCTTCGCCGTCGACGTCACGATCAGTCCCGAACAGCTGGTGACCGATCACGTCGTGAAGCTGATTCGATATCCGGGCGCCCTGCAGGTGCTCGATTTCGCCGATGGTCGCGTGCGACTGGTCGGCGTCAAGGCATTGAAAGGCGGCGCGCTGGTAGGACAGCAGCTGAAGCAGCTGCAGACTCACATTCCTGGTCGCGATGCCCGCGTCGCTGCGATCTATCGCGGCGGCCGCAGCGTCAAGCCGCACGGTGAGACGATCGTCGAGCACGGCGACGAAGTTTTCTTCATCGCGGCCCGCGAAGACATCCGGCTGGTGATGAACGAGATGCAGCGCCTCGAGGATCCCGTGCGGCGCGTCGTCATCGCGGGCGGAGGGAACATCGGCTTCCGCCTCGCGCAGACGCTCGAGGCCGAGCACCAGGTCAAGCTGATCGAGCGCGACCAGCGCCGTGCGCGACGTATCTCCGAACAGCTCAGCAACACGATCGTCCTCAATGGCGACGCGGCCGATGAGGACCTGCTCCTCGAAGAGAACATCGACAGCGCCGACGTCTTCGTCGCCGTCACGAACGCCGAGGAAGCCAACATTCTCTCCGCGATGCTCGCGAAGCGGCTCGGTTGTCACAAGGTGATGGCGCTCATCAATCGCCCTGCCTACGCGGAGCTGGTCGAGAGCGGCACGATCGACGTCGCGCTCTCTCCCCAGCAAGTCACCATCGGCTCACTGCTCGCCCACGTTCGTCGCGGTGACGTCGTGCGCGTGCATTCACTCCGCCGCGGCGCTGCCGAAGCCATCGAAGCGGTCGCCCATGGCACGCAGGGCGAAGGCCGCGTCATCGGCCGGCGCATCGAAGACATCCCGCTGCCCGAAGGCACGACCATCGGCGCCGTCGTCCGCGGCGACGAAGTCCTCATCGCCCACCACGACACGATGATCCACCGCGACGATCACGTGATCATGTTTCTGACGGATCGGAGGCACATTGAGGCCGTTGAAAGGCTGTTTGATGTGCCTAAGAGGGCGGGGAGATGAGGGAGACAGCGACGGGCGATGAGCTGCGAGCTGCGAGCCAGAGTGAAGAATGGAAGCGTCGGCAGATGCAGGCGTCCGCAATAGAACCGGGGGCTTCCCTCCGGCTCATCGCTCGCAGCTCATAGCTCGCGGCTTCTTCCCATGAACTTCCTCGTCGTCCAGCGAATCCTCGGCATGCTGCTGATGTTGTTCAGCCTCACCATGCTGCCGCCGATCGGCGTGTCGCTGCACTTCGGTGATGGGAACTGGCAGCCGTTCTTCGACGCGTTCGTCGCGTTGCTCGTGTTCGGAGTGATTGCGTGGTGGCCGGTGCGCAAGCGCGTGCGGGAGTTGCGGCTGCGCGATGGATTCCTTGTCGTCGCGCTGTTCTGGGTCGTGCTCGGCATTGCCGGCTCGGTGCCGCTGCTGTTGTCGAGCGAGCTCGACATGACGATCACCGATGCGGTGTTCGAGGCGATCTCGGGCTTCACGACGACGGGCGCGATCATCTTTCCGACGCTGCACGATCTGCCGCCGTCGGTGCTGTACTACCGCAGTCAGATCGAATGGCTGGGCGGTATCGGTATCGTCGTTCTCGCCGTCGCGCTGCTGCCGATGCTGGGCGTCGGTGGCATGCAGCTGCTGCGCGCTGAAACGCCCGGGCCAGTGAAGGATTCCAAACTCACGCCGCGCATCACTGAAACAGCGAAGGCACTGTGGATCATCTATCTCGCCCTCACCGTAGCCTGCGGACTCGCCTACTGGGCGGCGGGCATGACGCCGTTCGATGCCGTCGCGCATGCATTCACGACGGTGTCGACCGGCGGCAACTCGACTCACGACGCAAGCATCGGCTACTACGACAACGCCGTGATCGAGATGATCGCGGTGATCTTCATGTTCATCGGCGGCGTGAACTTCTCGCTGCACTTCCTCGCCTGGCGTCATCGGCGCCTGAGCGATTACCTGCGGGACCCGGAATTCGGTGCATTCATGCGGATCCTGTTCGTCAGCGTCGCGCTCTACACGCTGGTGCTGTGGTACACCCGTTTCGCTCACGAGCCCGGCGAAGCGCTGCGGCTCGCGCTGTTCCAGGCGGTGTCGATGCAAACGACATCGGGCTTCGTCACCGACAACTTCACGCATTGGCCCGGTGCGTTGCCGGTCATCATCATTCTCTCGGCATTCATCGGCGGTTGCGCCGGATCGACCTCCGGCGGCATGAAGATCGTGCGCTGGCTGCTGATCCTCAAGCAGGGTCAGCGCGAAGTGAATCAGCTCGTGCACCCGAGCGCGGAACTGCCGGTGAAGCTCGGCCGCAAGCCGATGGACATGCGCGTGATCGATGCAGTGTGGGGCTTCTTCGCGGTGTACGTGATCGCGTTCGGCATCCTGATGGTGGCGCTGCTAGCCACCGGCGAAGACCAGGTCACGGCGTTCTCCGCCATTGCCGCCTGCATGACGAACACCGGCACCGGCCTGGGCGAAGTAGCCACGAACTTCACGAGTCTCACGGATACGGGCAAGTGGATCTGTGTGCTCGCCATGCTGCTGGGACGACTGGAAGTGTTCCCGCTGCTGGTGCTGATCTCGCCGACGTTCTGGAGGAGATAGAAGAGGGCTCGAGCCTTCCCGGGAACGCTTGCCCCTGCTTCCCGGTCACACCAGAATTCGCCACCTTTTCGCCAGAATCCGCTGGCACGATCTTGCGATCGGGCGAGCACGGCCGGAACCTTTGTCCCCGGCGGCCGCTTAAGCGTCAGCCTGAAAATACCCACACGTAATGCCGAAGCTCACGAAATTCCGTTCGACGCTGAAGAAGTTCCGGCGCCAGATCCTGGTGGGCAGCGCGCTGGTCGCCGGGGTCGCCCTGATCGCGCTGCTGGCGTGGATCCTGTATCTCGATCGCATCGTGACCGCGCAGTTCGAGGGCCGCCGCTGGACGCTGCCGGCCCAGGTATACGCGCAGCCCACTGAGCTCTATGTCGGCCAGACGTTCGGTGCGGACGCATTCGAGCAAGAGCTGCGACGGCTCGGCTATCACCGCGTCGATGCACCGAAGGAACCCGGCAGCTATCGACGCCGAGGCTCGCGCATCGATTTCGTCAGCCGGCGCTTCCAGTTTCCCGATGCGATCCAGGAATCGCAGGCGCTAAGCGTCACGGCCGGCGCGAACGCGATCGAGTCGATCGCAAGCGGCGCCGAGGACGTGCCGATCTTCCGCATGGACCCGTTGCTCATCGGCAGCATCTTCCCGATTCATGGCGAAGACCGTGCCGTCGTCACGCCGGAGGAAGTGCCGCCCCTGTTGCCGGCCGCGCTGAAAGTCGTCGAAGACCGGAAGTTCGATACGCATCACGGCGTCAACTTCAGCGCCATCGTTCGTGCCGCATGGGTCAACGTGCGCGCGGGCCAGATCGAGCAGGGCGGTTCGACGCTCACGCAGCAGTTGGTGAAGAGTTACTTCCTGGACAATCGCCGCACGCTGGGCCGCAAGATCGAAGAGGCGATGATGGCGATGCTGCTCGAAGTGCACTTCGAGAAAGCGGACCTTCTGAACGCCTATATCAACGAGATCTATCTCGGGCAGGACGGCCGGCGCGCCATTCACGGCTTCGGACTCGCGAGCCAGTTCTATTTCGGCAAGCCGCTCGCCGAACTGCAGTTGCAGGAAGTCGCGGTGCTGGTGGCAATCGTGCGCGGGCCTTCCTATTACGATCCGCGCCGGCATCCCGATCGCGTGAAGGCACGGCGTGACCTGATCCTGAAGCTAATGACCGAGCACAAGGTCATCGATGCGAAGGCGGCCGAGCGGGCGATGAAGCAGCCGCTCGGTGTAGTGCGCGCCGGCACGCAGGCAGGTAGCTACTACCCTGCGTTCCTCGATCTCGTTCGCCGCACCCTGCGCCGCGACTATCGCGAAGAGGATCTCACCGAAGCGGGACTTCGAATCTTCTCGACGCTGGATCCGCTGGTGCAGGCGCGCGCGGAGAAATCGCTGACGCAGGAGCTCGACCGCCTCGAAAAGGCGAAGAAGAAAAAGAAGCCCGAACCACTGGAAGGCGTCGTCGTGGTGACAGCGCCGCAGAACGGCGAAGTCGTCGCGATGGTCGGCGGACGACAGGCCACGTTCGAGGGCTTCAATCGCGCACTCGATGCAAAGCGCTCGATCGGCTCGCTCGTCAAACCGGTGATCTATCTTGCCGCGATGGAGACGGGCAACTTCACGGCGGCTTCGATCGTCGAAGACGGGCCGGTCGAGGTGAAGCTGTCGAAGGGCAAGACCTGGCAACCGCAGAACTACTCGGAAGAGTTCTATGGCCCGGTTCCGCTCGTGCGCGCGCTCGCGCAATCGATGAATCTTGCAACAGTGCGCCTGGGGATGGATGTCGGTCTGCCGAAGGTGATCCAGGAATTCAAAGTGCTCGGCCTCCAGGAAGAGCCGCCGCAGCTGCCTTCGGTGCTGCTCGGTTCGCTCGACGTCTCACCGCTCGAAGTCGCGCAGCTCTACAACGCCTTCGCTAGCGGCGGCTTCAATACGCCGCTGCGCGCAGTGCGATCCGTGCTCGACGCGGAAGGCAAGCCGCTCAAGTCCTTCGCGCTGGAAGTGACGCCAGTCGCGACGCCGCAGGCCATGTACCAGGTCAACCAGATGCTCGTACAAGTCATGGAGCGAGGCACGGGTGCCGCTGCGCGTGTGAATCTGCCTTCGGGTCTGGTCGTTGCGGGGAAGAGCGGCACGTCGTCTGACTATCGCGACAGCTGGTTCGCCGGTTTTTCGGGCAGCCACCTCGCCGTCGTGTGGATCGGCTACGACGACAACACACCGACCGGATTGACGGGCTCGTCGGGATCGCTGGCCGTGTGGTCGCGCCTGATGGGTTCGATCAGCACGACACCGCTCAGCATGCCGATGCCCGAGGGTCTGCAGGAAACCTACATCGAATATCTGACGGGCTACGGCGCCAAGCCGGGCTGCGGCGAGGAGCTCGTCGTCATCGCGGTGCCGCAGGGCACACAGCTGCCGATGAAACCGGGCTGCGAAGCGAATGTGTTCGGGGAGATCGGCGAGCGCGCGAAGGAGTGGTGGCAAGGTATTATCCGGTGATGAACAGAATTGTAATCGCGGGTGTCCTGGCGCTGATGCTCGGCGCATGCGCAGTGCCGAAGCCTTATCAACCCACGACGCCTTCGACGACGGTACCGCCCACGCAGGCGCCGCCCACGGTTGAAACTCAGCCGGCTCCGACGCCGCCTACGATTGAAGAGCCGCAACCATTGCCTGGCCCGGTCGTCCGCGAGCCGGTGCTCAGCCCCGCGTCGCGTGCGCTCGTCGGCCAGGCGCAGACACAGCTGGCATCGAAGAATTTCGCCGTCGCGGCGTCATCGATCGAGCGCGCGCTTCGCATCGAACCCGACAACTCGCTGTTGTGGATCGAGCTCGGCAAAGTGCGTCAGGCCGAAGGCAACTACGTCCAGGCGGAGAACATGGGCCGCAAGGCATTGTCGATGGCGGCGAATGCGCCGCGCGCGCAATCGTCTGCATGGAGCCTCATCGCGGAGTCGTATCGGGCGAGAGGAAAGAACACCGAAGCGCGGGACGCGCAGATGAGGGCGGAACAGCTTCGCTGAAGTCTGTCATTCCCGCGAACGCGGGAATCCAAGCCTTTATCAAGATGGATTCCCGCCTACGCGGGAATGACGGCAAGCCGCATCACGCCAGCCCCAATGCCTTCTCCATCACCAGGCGCGTTTCCTTCCCCGGATCCTTCACCACCCTGCTCTCGTCGTTGAAAAGCATCGTAGCCCGCTCCGCCGCGTCATAGGCCGGCCAGCTAGGCAGCTTCGCCACATTAGGATTGCCGGTCCGGGCGAACGCGATCCACGCATCGCTCATCTTGTCTGCAAGTGCTTTCGCATCCGCACCGCCTCCAGTGAACCGTGCCGAGCTGGTGGTGTTGTCGAACGCGTACGAAATTTCCAGCGCGTGAGGCGTCTTGAGCTTTCCGCCCGCGACCGGTGTTGTCTTGTCGAACCGATACACGTAGCACGGACCCCGTTTGAGCGCGGCTTTGCGTGAAGCGAGCACCTTCGTCGGCACTCCGTAGCGCTGGTCAGTTTCGATGAGGAAGAACAGATCCGAGGGCGTCGCCCCCGGATTCGCCACCTTGTACGCCGCGATCACATCGTCGGCCTTGTCACGCAGTAGTCGCTGCACTCGCTGCTTCATCCCCGCTTCATCCAGATTGAACGCGGTTGGATCGCCGGCATGGAACAGCGTCGCTTCGGTCGCATTCGAGCCGATCATCAATGGAATATCCGCGGACATCGCAGGTGCGACCGGATCGAACGGATGCGCGGGCAGGACGTCACCGTCCACGAAGGGCGCAAAGAATCCCGTCGCCGATGCAGCCATCGCCTGCGGATCGCGCGAAACCTTGTGATATGCGCGCATGAGGACGTCGATCGGCACGCCCTGCAGCTCACGCGCCTTCGCCTTCTGGATACTGAGCTCCGCCAGCAGCAGCTCTGTCGTCCTGTTAGCATTCTCGCGCGTCATCATGCGGATGCCCGGCCCGCTCTGGATGATCGCGCGGTGATACAGACCCTGTGCTGCCGGCATTGCCTGCAGCATCGACACCTTGCGGCCGCCGCCTGATTCACCGAACGCCATCACCGTGTCCGGATCGCCGCCGAACTGCGCGATGTTCTCCTTGACCCATTGCAATGCGTGAACGATGTCGAGCATGCCGACGTTGCCCGACTGGGCGAACTCGGCGCCGGCAACATCGCCCAGGTGCGTGAAGCCCACGGCGTTGAGACGATGATTGATGCCGACGACGACCACATCGCCGCGCAGGCACAGATTCGTTCCGTCATAGCCGGGAGACGATCCGGAGCCGCTGGTGAAACCGCCGCCGTGACACCAGAACATGACGGGGCGTTTGCCGCCAGCGTTCACGGCAGGCGTCCAGATGTTCAGTACGAGGCAGTCTTCGCTCTCGGGCAGACCGCTAAGGTCGCCGATCAATGCGCCTGCACCGGCCAGCGCACCGCCCTGCTTCTGGTCCGGGTCGCGTTGCGGCGAGCTGAATCCGTACTCGAGTGTGTCCCTCACGCCTGTCCAAGGCGCCGGCTTCTTCGGGGGCATGAAGCGGTTCGCGCCGGTCGTGGAGGCACCGTACGGAACGCCTTTGAAGACATGAATGCCGTTGACCACGCTGCCGCGAATCTTGCCCGCGTATGTTTCGACCACTGCACCAGGCGATGCAGCGAAGGCGCCTCGATGGAAGAACGAAGGCAGCAGCAGCGACGACGCGGCGACGCCGAGTGTGCGGCCGAGAAAGACGCGGCGATCCATTGTGTTTCGCATGGCGATGTCCCCTGTGAGGTGCTGCCAGTTCTCGGCACGTCGCTTCGACGCCTCAATCGCCCGGGAGTCAGGTCGCCGACCCGACTTCCGTCAGGGTCAGCGCTGCGCTGGCTGTGCGTTCTGTGACAGAGGTTTCGTCGCTGCGACGACCGACTCTAGCGCGGGTCGCGGAGCGAGATTCGTGAGGAATTGTTGAGTCGCCGCTTCCCAGGTGTGCGCGAGTGCGTAGTCGCGGCATTCCTGCGGATCGAGCGTCAATGCTTCTACGGCCGCGATCGCCAGATCGTCGTCGAGCACGCCGGTTTCACCTTGCAACACGACGTCGATCGGGCCCGTTACGGGATACGCCGCGACTGGAACTCCGCATGCCATCGCCTCGAGCAGCACGAGTCCGAACGTATCGGTGCGACTGGGGAACACGAAGACGTCGGACGCGGCGACGTGACTCGCCAGTTCCTCTCCGTACTTGAAGCCGACGAACGTCGCGTTCGGATATTTCTCCTGCAGAGTCTTTCGCGCGGGTCCATCGCCCACGATCAGTTTGCTGCCCTTCCATTCCATGCGCAGGAACGCTTCGATGTTCTTCTCGACGGCGACGCGCCCGACATAGACGGCAATCGGCCGCGGCAGGGAGAGATATTCCTTGGGTCGGGGCCGGAAGAGATCGACATCGACGCCGCGAGTCCAGCGGACCAGATTGCGGAAGCCGCGCGCCTCGAGCTGTCGCTGCAACGCCGGCGTGGCAACCATCGTGCGACGAGCGCCACCGTGAAAACCACGCAAGTGCGCATAGCTGATCGCCAGCGGGATCGGTGCACGCGCGCGAATGTATTCGGGAAACTGTGTGTGATACGACGTGGTGAAAGGCATGTGCTGCTTGCGACACCACCGACGCGCGGCCGCGCCCAATGTCCCTTCGGTTGCGATATGGACCGCATCCGGAGCGAACTCACGAAGCAGTCGATCGATCAGGCGGTACGGAAACCAGGCCAGGCGAATTTCGGGATACGTCGGGCATGGAAACGTGCGGAACTGACCGGGCTCGATCACGCAGACGTCGTGACCGAAGCCGCGCAATTGTTCCGCGGTCGTGGAAAGCGTTTTGACGACGCCGTTGGTCTGGGGAAACCAGGCGTCGGTGACGATTGCGATCTTCACGCGGCGCGCGGCTGCGGGGTCGCTATCGGCACGATGACTTCGCTATGCGCTACGACTTCGCGCGTTTCCGTCCAGCGCATCAACGCGAGACGACCGTTGAAGTCTTCGGTGAGCGTGGTGCAGCTCTCGACCCAGTCGCCGTCGTTGCAGTAGAGCACGCCATCGATCTCTGTGATCTCGGCGCGATGAATGTGACCGCAGATCATGCCGTCGACTCCGCGACGCTTCGCTTCGTCGGCCAGCGCCTGCTCGAAGTTCGCGATGTACTTCACCGCGTTCTTCACCTTGTGCTTGAGATACGCAGCGATGGACCAGTAAGGAAAGCCGAAGCGGCGACGGAAGAAGTTCACGAGGCGATTGAGCTGGAGCACGAATGCGTAGGCGCGATTGCCGGCTGCTTCGAGCAGCGGGCTCGCCTTGATGACGCTGTCGAACTCGTCTCCGTGCAGCACGACGAAGCGACGGCCGTCGGCCGTCTCGTGCACCGCCTCGCGCCGGATCTCCACGTTGCCGAAGACCATTCCGTCGTAATCACGGAACACGCTGTCGTGATTTCCCGGAATGTAGATGACGCGCGTGCCGCGCTTTGCCTTACCGAGAATCGTGCGGATGACGTCGTTGTGCTCCTGCGG
This sequence comes from Povalibacter uvarum, assembly GCF_014202975.1. Classification (GTDB taxonomy): domain Bacteria; phylum Pseudomonadota; class Gammaproteobacteria; order Steroidobacterales; family Steroidobacteraceae; genus Steroidobacter; species Steroidobacter uvarum. The sequence goes on along the minus strand of NZ_JACHHZ010000002.1, from coordinate 781,541 downwards.
CCAGAAGAAGGATTTCTTCAGGCTCCACATGTCGACGATGTCGCCGACGAGATAGAGGTTCTCGGTCTCGATCGAGCGCAGGAAATCGAGCAGGTACGCCGCGCTGCAGCCGCGAAAGCCGAGATGGACGTCCGAGATGAAGACGCTGCGGAACTGAAACACCGGTTTGGGCGGATTGGGGCTCATGCCGCACCTCGCGAGTGGCCGATCTTGGCGCGCAGGGTCGGCCCCGCCGGTGACGATCAGGTGACAGCGCGGCGAAGAATATTTGACTGCTCAGTGAGTTGTTGGCGGTTCCTAATGGGCGAGGGAGGAATGGGACATAAGGGGAGAGGTGACGGGAGGTGGGTCTTCAAGATGCCACTCTCTGCTAATTTTTTCGCCAAATTTTGCTGTTATCCGCCACTTATGAGGCTCGGATGGGCAGCTGGCGACTGGCTGCGGGCCAGAATGGCTTCCCGACCTTGGTGCCAGGCGACTGCTTGGGATTGTTCGAGTATCCATAGGCAGGTGTGGGAAATTCCTTTCGCTTCTGACGCTCTTCACGAGCATTGGTGGGTCTAGGTGTCGCCTGCCTGGCACTAGGGGAGCGTCTCGGCATGCGAGCGAATACATGCCATCCTCCGCCCATGATTGGACTCCTACAAAGAGTGAGCCGGGCCGACGTGGCGGTGGCCGGCGAGGTGGTCGGGAAGATCGACCGGGGGTTGCTCGTTCTGGTCGCGGTGGAGCGCGGGGACCAAGAGGAGCAGGCGGATCGGTTGCTGGAGCGGCTCCTGACGTACCGTGTTTTCCCCGACGACGAGGGCCGGATGAATCGCAGCGTCCAGGACGTGGGCGGCGGCCTGCTGCTGGTTTCGCAGTTCACGCTGGCGGCCGATACCCGCAAGGGCACCAGGCCGGGGTTCACTCCCGCAGCGGCGCCCGAAGAGGGACAGAGGCTTTTCGCTTACCTCGTTTCACGGGCACGCAATACCCATCCTGTGGTCCAAACCGGCGTGTTCGGCGCGGACATGGCCGTGTCCCTGATCAATGACGGCCCTGTCACCTTCTGGCTACGCGTGGAGCCCGTGACGGCGATGTAATGTGGATGGTGTAAGGTGTCGGGGAACGTGAAGTCTGCTACACGACACGTTCATAGTCTGCCGGCGCGGCGTATGATCCGCCGGCGTTTTCACCCGGAGAATTGCAATGGGTATCGGTTTTCGTGAGCTGCTGATCATCCTTGCGATCGCGCTCGTCATCTTCGGCGCCAAGCGTCTGAAGAGCATCGGCTCGGACCTCGGCGGTGCGGTCAAAGGCTTCAAGAAGGCAATGAACGAAGGCGAGGAAGAGGACAACAAGCAGTTGTCGGCGCCCGCCCAGAAGGATGCTGATTTCGATTCGACGCCGGCCTCGAAGTCCGGCAGCAAGAATGCCTGATCGTCGTGGGCCTGGCTGTCGTCGGGCCCCTTCCGTCCGGTTTGTCCCGGACCCCAAGTCCGAAAGCTATCCATGTTCGAAGTTGGCTTCACCGAGATTGTCCTGATCCTCGGCCTGGCCCTGCTGGTCCTCGGCCCCGAGAAACTCCCCGGCCTCGCGCAGAAGGTCGGCCGCTGGACCGGTCGTGCGCGCGCCATGGCGCGTCAGCTGCGCACGCAGCTCGAACAGGAAGTGACGCTGGATGAACTTTCGCGTTCGCGCCCGATGAACCCAGGGGCGGCACCGGACAGCACGCCCGCGGCATCGGAGAACACGCCGCCTACGAGCTACGGGCAGTCGGCGGGCAATCCTCCGCCCTATAACGATCCCATCGAGCCCACGCCGGGTCCGACGGCGGAATCCGCGGCTGAGCCCGCACCGCCCGCGCATTCCGGCCCGGGTCTCGATCTCGACAAACATGTCTCCGGCATCGAGCCCGCGCCTCCCGCGGACGAAGCGCCGACGACGAAAAACGTGCAATGAGTGGCGCCGACCAGGAGCGCGAGTCGCTCGCCGAAGGCTCGCTGATCTCGCATCTGATCGAGCTGCGCGATCGCCTGCTGCGCGCGCTGATCGCGGTGTTCGTCGTGTTCATTCCGTGCGCGCTCTACTCGGATGAACTGTTCACGCTCGTCGCGACGCCACTCATCGAAAAAATGCCGCAAGGCACTTCGATGATCGCCACGAGCATCGTCGCGCCGTTCATGGCACCGCTGAAACTCGCGCTGCTCGCAGCGCTGTTCCTCGCAATGCCTTACGTCCTCTACCAGGCGTGGGCATTCGTCGCGCCCGGGCTTTACAAGCATGAAAAGCGCTTCGCCGTACCGCTCGTGGTTTCGAGCATCGTGCTGTTTTATACCGGTGTCGCGTTCGCGTACTTCGTCGTGTTCCCGCTCATGTTCGCGTTCCTGACCAGCGCGGCACCCACCGGCGTGCAAGTCATGACGGACATGTCGAACTATCTCGACTTCGTCTTGCTGCTGTTCTTCGCGTTCGGCATCGCGTTCGAGATTCCGATTGCCACCGTCCTGCTCGCGGCGACCGGACTCGTGAAAATCGAAACGATGACGAGCAATCGCGGTTACGTCGTGCTCGGCATTTTCATCGTCGCCGCGTTCCTCACGCCGCCCGATGCGTTGTCGCAATCGTTCATGGCAGTGCCCATGTACATCCTCTACGAAGGCGGCATCGTGATGGCCCGCCTCCTGCTGAAGAACCGCCTCGCCCGGCAGCGTGCGGAGCAGGAAGCGAACGGCTGATTCCCGCTGGATCGCGATTCCGCGCGATCCTCTCGAAGTGACCTGCCGACCGCGGGAAATCCGCTTTCTTCCCGTACGTGCTCAACCTGAGCGGCCGGTCATTCTCATCGGTCGTGTATACACGCACGACAGCGGTGTTCACGGGCTTTGCCTCCTTGCCGCGGCCCGAGAATATCGGTGAGACTCCACCCCCGGCTGTCACACTGCTGACATCCAAAAACTCTTAAACAGATGCCGGCGCCGCAGCGCTCGAGCGTCCCAACCGGGTCCGTGGAGCCTCGCCAATAATGAACCAGCCGACGCAGACGACGCCTGATTCCACCCAGGGCCCGCAGATCTTCGGCCACCCGCGCGGACTGGCAACACTGTTCCTCACTGAGATGGGGGAACGGTTCACCTACTACGGCATGCGTGCGTTGCTGATCCTGTTCCTGGCCGATTCCGCGCGCGGCGGTTTCGGCTTCGATGACAAGACCGCCAGCGCCATCTACGGCCTCTACATCTCCGCGTCCTACATCCTGTGCCTGCCCGGCGGCTGGATCGCCGACCGGCTCATCGGCGCACGGCGTGCGGTGTGGCACGGCGGCGTCCTCATCGTGATCGGCAATGCGCTGCTTGCGCTGGGCTCCACACCGTCGACGTTCTTCGGTGGGTTGATCGTGATCACCTGCGGCGTCGGCATGCTCAAGCCGAACGTCAGCGCAATGGTGGCCGACCTGTATCCGGAAGGCGGTGGCCGCCGCGATGCCGGCTTCACGATCTTCTACATGGGCATCAACATCGGCGGCTTTCTCGGTCCCATCGTGACCGGACTGCTGGGTGTGGCCTACGGCTGGAACGTCGCGTTCGCCGCGGGCGCTGTCTTCATGATCATGGGGCTGATCTTCTTCAAGGTCTTCGGGCACTACCTTGGCAATGCCGGAATGCAGATGTCTGGCGCGCACGGCGAACACAGCGCCTCGAATCGCAAGCACAGCTGGATGATCGTTGGCGCGATGGTCGGCGTCATCCTGGTCGCCTACCTGCTCGCGGTCGCCGGCGTCTACACGATCGATCCGCTCACCCTCGCGCAGACCACGGGCTTTGTTCTCTTTGCGGTCGCCATCGGCTACTTCGCTTACATCTTCCTGTTCGCGGGCCTCGACACGACCGAGCGCAAGCGCATGGCCGTGATCCTGTTCCTGTTCATCGGCTGCATGCTGTTCTGGGCCGGCTTCGAACAGACGGGCGCATCGCTGAACCTGTTCGCCGAGCGCTACGTCGATCGCACCATCGGCTGGCTCGGCAACTGGGAAATCCCGACGACCTGGTTCCAGTCGTTCAACTCGATGTTCATCCTGATCTTCGCCGTACCGTTCTCGATGCTCTGGGTGGCGCTCGCGAAGCGCAATCTCGATCCGTCAGCGCCCGCGAAATTCGGCCTCGGCCTGATCATGCTCGGCCTCGGATTCGTGTTCATGGTGTGGGCCGCGAACATCGTGTCGGATGGCGGCAAGGCGATGCCGTACCTGCTGATTCTCACGTACCTGCTGCACACCTACGGTGAGCTGTGCCTGAGCCCGGTTGGCCTGAGCTACGTCACCAAGCTCGCGCCGGCTCGCTTCGTTTCCCAGATGATGGGCGTGTGGTTCCTGGCCACTTCGCTCGGCAACCTGTCCGCGGGCCTGCTCTCGGGGATTTTCGAAACCACCAACGTCCAGGCGATGCCGGGCCAGTTCATGAAGTTCGTCATCTTCATCTGTGCGGCGGGCGTCGTGCTCCTCCTGCTGTCGAGGCCGGTCAAGAAGCTCATGGTCGGCGTGAAGTAACAAACGATCCGGGTAAACATGATGAAGAAGAGTCTCACCCTCAGCGGCGCGATTTCGATCGCGCTGCTCGCAGCCGCTGGCTGCAGCAAGGCCCCCGTCGAAGCGCAGGCGCCGAAGGAATCCGCCACCGAGTTCGTCGCTCGCGTGAACAACGAAATGAAGGAGGAAGGCAAGGAGCTCGCAGCGGCAGGGTTCGCCTATGCGACGTTCATCAATCCCGACACCGAGTTCCTGAACGCCAAGGCGAACGAGCGTTACCTCGAATACTTCGGCAACGCTGTCGAGCAGTCGAAGGCGTACGCCAGCGAGCAACTCGATCCCTCGACCGCGCGTTCGATCTCTTTGCTGAAGCTCGCCGTCGCAGCACCCGCGCCGAAGGATCCGGCGAAGCGTGCCGAACTCACGGCGACGACATCGAAGATGGAAGGCCTCTACGGCGCCGCGAAGTACTGCCCGCAAGGTCCCGAGTCGTGCAAGGACCAGGGCCAGCTCGTCGAGATCATGGCGAAGAGCCGCAACTACGATGAACTGACCGATGCGTGGACCGGCTGGCATTCGACGGCACGTCCGATCCGCAAGGAATACGTTCGTTTCGTCGAGCTCGCGAATGAAGGCTCGCGAGAGCTGGGCTACTCGGATCTCGGCGCGATGTGGCGCTCCGGTTACGACATGCCGCCCGATGATTTCACTAAAGAAGCCGCGCGCCTGTGGGATCAGGTGAAGCCGCTCTACGGCCAGCTTCATTGCTACGTGCGCGGCAAGCTGCAGAAGACTTACGGCGCCGAACGCGTGCCGAACGGCAAGCCGATTCCGGCGCACCTGCTGGGCAACATGTGGGCGCAACAGTGGGCGGAGATCTATCCGCTGGTCGAGCCGTATCCCGGCGTGTCGGATCTCAACGTCACCAACGCGCTGGTGAAGCAGAAGTATGACCCGGTGAAAATCACGCAGTCGGCCGAGAACTTCTACGTCTCGCTCGGCTTCCCGAAGCTGCCGCAGACATTCTGGGAACGTTCACTCCTCAAGCAGCCTCGCGATCGCGACGTTCAGTGCCATGCGAGCGCATGGTCGATGGACAGCTACGAGGACGTGCGCATCAAGCAGTGCATCGAGCCGACGCAGGAACACCTGATGACGGTGTATCACGAGCTCGGCCACGTCTTTTACTACCTCTCGTACAAGGATCAGCCGTACCTGTTCCAGAGCGGCGCGCACGACGGCTTCCACGAAGCGATCGGCGATACGGTGAATCTGTCGATGACGCCGGCGTACCTGCACAGCATCGGCCTCGCGGGACCGGTGAAGCAGAGTCACGAAGCGACGATCAACACGCAGATGAAGCTCGCGCTCGACAAGATCGCGTTCCTGCCGTTCGGCAAGATGATCGACGAGTGGCGCTGGAAAGTGTTCTCCGGCGAGGTGAAGCCCGAGAACTACAACGCCGCATGGTGGCAGCTGCGAGAGCAGTACCAGGGTGTCTCCGCACCGGTGCCGCGCAGCGAAGAGGATTTCGATCCGGGTGCGAAATATCACATCCCGGGCAACACGCCGTACACGCGCTACTTCCTGTCGTTCATCCTGCAGTTCCAGTTCCACAAGGCGCTGTGTGATGCCGCCGGCCACAAGGGTCCACTGAGCGAGTGCTCGGTCTACGGCAACGCCGAAGCAGGCAAGCGCTTCCGCGAGATGCTGGCGCTCGGCCAGAGCCAGCCGTGGCAGGACACGCTGGAGAAACTGACGGGAACCCGCGATATGGACGCGTCAGCGATTACGGAATACTTCGGACCGCTCCTGGCCTGGCTGGAAGAGCAGAACAAGGGGCAGAGTTGCGGGTGGTGACACCCGCAGCGTGATCCTGTGATCGAGTGATCCGGTGATCATGGCAGAATCGAAAGGAAGAACACTCAGCGCGTCGGGGCGCACCACGATCACAGGATCATCGGATCACCCATGAACTCAACACCTCCCGTGGCCCAACTCACGCCGCGCGCGATCATCCTCTCCATCATCCTCGCGATGGTCCTCGCGGCGGCGAACACGTACCTCGGTCTGTTCGCGGGGCTGACGATCGCAACAGCGATCCCGGCAGCGGTGGTGTCGATGGGCGTTCTGAGGTTGCTGGGCGGCGGCACGATTCTCGAGAACAACATCGTGCAGACCGGCGCGTCGGCGGGCTCGTCCATCGCCGCCGGGGTGATCTTCACCATTCCGGCGCTGATCATTCTCAACTACTGGCAGGACTTCAAATACTCCTGGGTGCTGGCGATTGCCGGTCTCGGTGGCCTGCTCGGCGTGTTGTTCTCGGTGCCGCTGCGCCGCTCGATGATCGTCGAGCAGCCGCTGCCGTTCCCCGAGGGCAAAGCAGCGGCGGAAGTTCTCAAGGCCGGTGAGAATCCGGGCCCGGGCCTGAAGATCCTGGGCCTCTCCGCGGGCATCGGCGCGCTGGTCAAGCTGGCTGCGGAAAGCGGCTTGCGCATGATCCCTGACAATGCAGCCGGCGCCGGCTTCTTCGGCAAGTATCTCGGCTACATGGGCACGGGCCTGTCGCCCGCGCTGCTCGGCGTGGGTTACATCGTCGGGCTCAACATCGGCATCGTCGTCCTCTCCGGCAGCATCCTCGCTTACAACATCGCGATTCCGTTCTATTACGCGTTCCTGCTCAACGGCGATCCGGAAGTTGCGGCCAAAGTGATCGGCAAGACTGCGGCAGAAGCGGCGGCGATCATCCGCGGCGATCGCATCCGGTACCTCGGTGTGGGCACGATGCTGGTCGGCGGCATCTGGACGCTGTTCTCGCTGCGCCGGTCGCTGCTGTCGGGCATCCGGAGCGGAATCGCAGCAGCCCGCAAGGGTGCGGGCGCGAATCTCGCCGAGACCGAACGCGATCTGCCGATGAAGTGGATGCTGATCGCCCTGATGCTGTTCGTGCTGCCGCTGGCCGGCTTGTACCAGGCGATCGTTCAGAACTGGGGCGTGAGCATCCCGATGACGATCATCATGATCGTCGCCGGCTTCCTGTTCGTATCGGTGTCCGCCTATCTCGCGGGTCTCGTCGGTTCGTCGAACAACCCGGTGTCCGGCATCACCATAGCCACCATCCTGTTTGCATCGTCCGTTTTGATGCTGCTGCTGGGCAGCGATTCGAAGATCGGCGCAGTGGCCGCAATCATGATCGGTGCAGTGGTCTGCTGCGCAGCTGCGGTCGGCGGCGACAATCTCCAGGATCTCAAGGCCGGTTATCTCGTCGGCGCGACACCGTGGAAGCAGCAGGTGATGCTGGGCATCGGCGCGTTCTCCTGCGCGCTCATCATGGCGCCGGTGCTGAACCTGCTGGCGCAAGCGTACGGCATCGGTGATCCGACTCGCCCCGGCTCCCTGCAGGCGCCGCAGGCCACACTGATGGCTTCGGTTGCGCAGGGACTGTTCGGCGGCAAATTACCCTGGGACATGATCATCGCCGGCGGCGTGATCGGAGCGATCGTGATCGCCTTCGACAACTGGCTGAAGTCGCGCAACTCCAGCTTCCGCGTGCCGGTGCTCGCAGCGGCTATCGGTATCTATCTGCCGCTCGAGCTGATGGTGCCGATCTTCCTCGGCGGACTGCTCGCGTACTTCGTCGAGAAGCGCCACGGCGTGGTGGGTACTCACGATGAATCGCTGCGTGACCGCGTTCACCGTCCCGGCGTGCTGTTCTCCGCAGGCCTGATCACCGGCGAAGCGCTGATGGGCATCGCCATCGCGATCCCGATCGTGCTGAGCGAACGAGCCGACGTCCTCGCACTGCCGGAGCAGTTCCACTTCAACCAGTTCGTTGGCCTGGTGGTCCTGGCCATCGTAGGCTGGCTGCTGTTCCGCGCGTCCGGAGCGAAGGGCACCGTTAGCAACTAGTCGGCGGCGGCTGTTTCTTGTTGTGGGTCCGGCTTCACCCGGACCCACAGCGCTTCTGGCTACTTGCTAGCCGGCTAACAGCTGGCTGGCTTTCGTTCTATTTCCCCTTGATCACTTCGATCCGCCCGTTGTTCCCGATCAGCCCGGACGCAATCCACGAAGTGACACTGACAATCAGCGACGCAGCCACCGCTGTCCAGAAGCCGCTGATCGCGAAGCCGCTCAGTAACAGAGCGACCAAACCCAGCATCGCGGCGTTGATCACGATCAGGAACAGTCCCAGCGTCACGAGCGTGAGCGGCAACGTCAGCACGATGGCGATCGGGCGGATGATTGCGTTCACGACGCCAAGCAGCAGCGCAGCGATGAGCAACGTCGTAGCCGTATCGAACTGCAACCCCGACAGCACTTTCGTCGCGAACCACAAGCCCAGCGCCACGATCGCGCAACGAAGGATGAAGCCAGTCATGGAAGGACCCTCGGTTCGTGAGTGGACAAGTACGTCGATGATGCATGAGTTGGGTTGCCGCCGCCGGCTTCGCTCGCCTCGTTCAAGCAGCAGGCCTGAGCGCCCGGTACGACACGGACAGTAGCGCGATCTCCAAGGGCGTAAGCAGCAGATAGAGAGCGGTACTTACGGTCCAGTAATCCGCCGGCGACTGAAACATGGCGGCAAGCTGCGACTCAGCGAATCGCAGCAGCCATGGGATGACCGCGACCAGTACCATGAGCCGTACTGCATTTCCGCTCGACAGTCGCCACGCATCTCTGAGATTGATCGGCTCGTCCACGGCCATCGCGGGCAGCGCAAGCGAAAGTCTGCCCATGACGTAGGCACCCACGATCAGCGTGGAAGCCTCCGTGCACCAGATCATCCAGCTTTGCGAAGCCACATCGAGCAGGTTGACGGGGATCATCAGCACGATCGAGGCCGCAATGCCTCCGGCCAGCGATGACGCGGTCGAGGCAATCCCGACGATCAGCGCAAGCAGTACGAATCCCCATTCGCGCCGATGCCAGCCGGTGACTCCCCAGCGGGGAACCGACTCAGGCCCCAGCAGGATCACGCGGTGACAGGACACCGCTGCGAAGATCAATACGAATACCTGAATGCCGCGGGCCACCCATCTCACAGGAGCATCTGGCAATGCGCTGCTCCTGAACATCAGGAATGTCACGAGCGCGACGACGAGCGCAGGCAGGACCATGACGGCGAGGATTGCCCGGCTCGATTTCCAGCAATGCCAGAGGGCGGTCACGATCACCCGGGCGACGGGCAGCTTCGGCGGATCGATTCTTCCCTGTTCGTTCATTGCCGATGTTCCGGCGGATTGAGCGCCTAGCCGCTGATCGTTGCCCTGGCTTCGCCGAAACCGATCCTTCGCTGACCAGCGCGTTCGCACCAGGCGCGGAAGATGACGCTGTCGCCGTCTTCGAGAAACGTGCGTGTTTCGCCAGCCGGGAGCTGCACAGGCAGTTTGCCGCCGCTGGTCAATTCGAGAAGCGAACCTGCTTCTTCCGGCTGTGGGCCCGATTGCGTGCCGCTGCCGAGCAGATCGCCCGCTGAGAGATTGCAGCCGTTGATCGTGTGATGCGCCACCATCTGCCCGACTGTCCAGTACGAGTGCCTGAAGTTCGAACGTGAGAGACGATGCGGCGGGCGGCTGTCGGAGCGCATGCGCTTGGTTTCGAGGAACGCTTCGAGTTCCATGTCGATGGCACCGCCACTGCGAAGCGACGGGCTATCGAGATACGGCAGTGGCTGCGGATCCTCGGCAGCCCGTTGCCAGGAAGTGCGAAACGGCGCGAGCGCTTCCATCGTCACGATCCAGGGCGAGATCGTCGTCGCGAAGTTCTTCGCGAGGAACGGCCCGAGCGGCTGATATTCCCACGCCTGAATGTCGCGCGCGGACCAGTCGTTGAGCAGGCACAGCCCGAAGACATGCTGTTCGGCGGACTCGATCGCGATCGGCGACCCGAGCGTGTTGCCGACACCGATGAACGTGCCGACTTCGAATTCATAGTCGAGCCGGCGACTCGGTCCGAGCTGCGGCTTGTCGGCGCCCGGCGCGAGCAGTTGTCCATGAGGACGACGCACGGAACCCCCGGACACCGAGATCGACGATGAGCGGCCGTGATACGCGATCGGCACCCACTTGTAGTTCGGCAGCAGTGGGTTGTCGGGGCGAAAGAGCCGGCCCACCGCGGTCGCGTGATGAACGGATGCATAGAAATCCGTGTAGTCGCCGATCGTCGCGGGCAACGCGTATTCCGCGATTGCCTGCGGCACCAGTGTCGGTTCGACAGCTGCGCGGTGAGACGAGTCGCCACGCAGCATGCCCACCAGTGCGGCACGCAATGTCGTCCATGCGCTCGCACCAGCGGACATGAAGCGATTGAGCGTCGAGCCATGCGCTGCTTCGAGCGCATCGCTCGCCGTTCCTGTGATGACGCGCAACGTTCGCAGCGCGTGCACATCCACGATCTGGTCGCCGATAGCGACGCCGACGCGAAACGCTTCCTGCGTGCCTCGACGTCGAAAGACGGCAAAGGGCAGATTCTGGATCGGGAAATCCGCATCCGCGCGATTCGCGGAATCCACCCAGCTCGTCAGAGCCGGATCGTGTGTGTCGTTCAATGTCATGGACGGAAGTTCTTGCGCAGCCCGTGCCAGCACTGCGCGTAGTCGGACTGGAGTTGCGGAAGCGCGAGCGCATGACGCGTCGGCCGGATGACCTGGCGCGTTTCGAACATGAACGCCATCGTGTCGCTCACCTTGTGCGGCGTGGTCGTGTCCGCAGCGCTGGCACGTTCGAACGTCGTTGCATCGGGCCCATGGCCGCTCATGCAGTTGTGAAGCGATGCACCGCCCGGTGCAAAGCCTTCGGCCTTCGCATCGTAGATGCCGGTGATCAGGCCCATGAACTCGCTGGCGATGTTGCGATGAAACCAGGGCGGACGGAACGTGTCTTCCATCGTCAGCCAGCGAGGCGGAAAGATCACGAAGTCGATCGTGTCGACGCCGGGCGTGTCACTGGGCGATTGCAGCACGAGGAAGATGGACGGATCGGGATGGTCGAAGCTGATCGAGCCGATCGTGTTGAAGCGCCGCAGATCGTACTTGTAGGGCGCGTTGTTGCCGTGCCAGGCGACGACGTCGAGTGGCGAATGATCGATGCGTGCCGCCCAGAGATGGCCGAGGAACTTCGCGACCAGCTCGAAATCGCCCTCGCGATCTTCGTACCACGCAACGGGCGATTCGAAATCGCGCGGATTCGCGAGACCGTTCGACCCGATGGGTCCGAGATCCGGAAGGCGAAACGGCGCGCCGAAATTCTCGCAGACGTAACCACGTGCCTGGCCGTCGGGCAGCTCGACGCGGAATCGCAGGCCGCGTGGGATCACTGCGATCTCCTGCGGCTCGATCTCGATGACACCGAGCTCGGTGGCGAGGCGCAGGCGACCCTGCTGCGGCACGATCAACAATTCACCGTCGGCGTCGTAGAAGAAGCGATCCTGCATCGAGCGATTCGCGACGTACCAGTAGATCGCGCAGCCGCTCTGCGCATCAGGCGAACCGTTGCCGCCGGCTGTCGTGAGGCCCTGGACGAAATCCGTCGGCTGCGTCGGAAAAGGCAGCGGACTCCAACGCAGCTGACTCGGCGACGTTTCGACTTCATCGAAGCTGTTCGTCACGAGGCCGTCCGTGATGCGTTCGAATGCACCGTGCATCGCCGCTGGTCGAATCCTATAGAGCCAGGAACGGCGGTTCGCGTGGCGCGGTGCAGTGAAAGCCGTGCCGGAGAACTGCTCGGCATACAAACCGAACGCGGCGCGTTGCGGCGAGTTGCGGCCCACGGGCAGCGCACCCGCGCGTGCTTCGGTGGCGAAGTGGTTCGCGAAGCCACTCAGATACTGCAATCGCGATTCGACCGTCATGATCGTGCTGCCTCGCTTGTATACGATGGCGGAAGGCACCGCACCTTCGCGGTGCGAAAGATACTCGCTCCGCGCTCCTCATCCCAGCGGGATCATTCCTTCGTCCCAAACGACCATTGGTCGCGTGGTGTCGATACCCACGCGCTGGTCGTTCGGCTAATCTTCCCCACGGCCATACCTAAACTACAACGGCTGCCTTCACGAGGGATCCCATGGACTACGTCGCAATTGTCACTGCGCTCGCGCTCATTCAATTCCTGCTGCTGGGAATACTGGTGGGACGGGCACGCAAGCGTTATGGCGTCGCCGCGCCTGCCACGACGGGTCATGAGATGTTCGACCGGTGGTTTCGCGTCCATATGAACACCGCCGAGCAGCTGCTGTTATTCGTACCGTCGATGTGGATCTATGCGTACTACTGGAATCCGGTGTGGGCCGCCGGGATCGGCTCTCTTTTCCTCATCGGGCGAACGGTCTATGCGATCACTTACATCCGTGATCCGAAGAGCCGGTCGCTCGGCTTCCTGCTCACGTTCATCCCGATCTTCGTGTTCCTGGTGGGGACGCTGGTGGGGGCGATCCGGTCGCTGATCGCAGGCGGCTGAGGCTGTCCGTCATTCCCGCGAAGGCGGGAATCCATTCTTGAACAAAAGATGGATCCCCGCGTACGCGGGGATGACGACGCGATCCCTACTTCGCCTGCGCCGCACGCAACTCCCGATCCTGCTGCATGCGCTGACCCACGAGCATCATGAGTTCCTTCGGATACAGGTGATCCTCCGGGAACGTCGCGGTGCCGACGCTCGCGTTCGCGCGGATCAGCCGGTTGGCGACGGAAATCGTGCTCGAGTAGATGTTGTTGCGAATGCGCTGGGCGATGAGGCCGCCGGTCGGGCCGTCTGTTTCGCTCAGGAGCACGATGAATTCGTCGCCGCCGACCCGCGCCGCGACGTCGGATGCGCGAATCGAACGGCCGATTGCGGCGGCCACGGAAACGATCACCTGGCTGCCCGCATCGTGCCCGAGCGATTCGTTGACGACAGCGAGATTGTCGACGTCGACCATCACCAGCGTGTACGGACGGCCGAACCTCTCGGCCTTGCGATGTTCCTGCTGCAGAACGTCTTCGAACGACCGCACGTTGAGCAAGCCCGTCAGCGGATCGCTCGCGGCGAGATCTGAAATCCGCTGCACGGCCGTCTGCATCTGTTCGATCAGCGCGCCGAGAATCAGCGCAACCGCAACGCCCGGCAACAACTTGCTCAGCATCAGCATCCCGAACTCGGGACTGTGGATGGCGACGCCGGGCGTCAGTGCGCCGAGCAACATGCCCAGCCCCGCGATGACGAGTGCGAGCAGCGCAACGAGCCACCAGCGACCGAACGCGAGTGCAATGGCGGCGAGCGGGATCAGATAGAGCGCGACGAGCGCGCTGTGAGCGGCACCAGTGGCTGCGGCAACCAGCGTGACGTAAACGACGCAGGAAACGATGCCGATCCAATGCTGGCGCGACGCGGGCCGCTGCAACGCGGGCACCGTTCGCACGATGAGGATGGTGGTAGTCAGGAAGGCGAGCGCGAGGGCGACAACGAGAGGCTGTTGAACCGTGTTCGGAGCAAACGCGAACTGCAGGACGCCGATCGCGAGCGCAAGGATCTCAAGCCAGAGCAGCGCCGTGCTGGCGAAGCCGGTCGTGGCATTCGTCGCGCTGCTCGAAGATCGCATGCAACCTCAAGGCAATCGGCTCTGACGGATCGGGCCGTTGGAATTTTTGGAATCGTCCTTCAACACGTCGAGCGCCAGGCGCAGCTCGTAGTCGGAGGCCGGATCTCTCGTCGCGACCGCGCCTTCGCGCTTGGCGACATCTTTCGCATCGATGACGACATCGGGCGTGATGCCCACTTTGTGAATCGAAACGCCGGAGGGCGTGTAGTACCGCGACGTCGTGAGCTTGATCGCATGACCGTCGGAAAGCGGCATCACGGTCTGCACCGAGCCCTTGCCGTAAGTCTGCTGACCCACGATCTTCGCGCGGTGATGATCCTTGAGTGCGCCGGCAACGATCTCGGACGCCGATGCCGAGCCGCCGTTCACGAGCACAACGACGGGAGCGCCGTTCATGTCGTCGCCCGGCTGTGCGTCCATTTCGAACTGCGCGTCGGCGGCACGACCGCTCGCGGTGACGATCACGCCGTCTTCGAGGAATACGTCCGATACGCCGATCGCCGCTTCGAGCAGACCGCCCGGGTTGTCGCGAAGGTCCAGCACGAGTCCGCGCAGATCGCTGCCGCTCTGCTGCTTCAGCTTGGCCAGCGCCCTCTGCACATCCGGCGTCGTGCTCTCGCTGAAATGCGAAATCTGGATGTAGCCATATCCCGGTTCGAGCAGCGTCTGTTTGACGCTGTGCACCTGGACGTTCGCGCGTGCCAGCGTGAACTCGAGGCGCTGCGGCATCTCGCTGCGCGCGATCGTGATCTTCACCGTCGAGCCGGGTTTGCCGCGCATCCGATCGATGGTGTCGTTGAGGTTCTCCAGGCTGACGGGGACTTCATCGACCGCGACGATCTGATCGCCTGCGAGCACGCCCGCGCGTTCGGCCGGTCCACCTTCGATCGGCGACACGACGCTGACGGCACCGTTCTCGAGAGCGACTTCGATGCCCACACCCGAGTACTCGCCCGCGGTGCTGATGCGGATTTCGTCGAGCTCCTGGGGATCGAGGAAAGAGGAATGAGGATCGAGATCCGAAACGAGACCGCGGATCGCAGCTTCGATCAGGGCCTGATCGGAGATGTCATCGACGTAGTCCTTGCGGACGAGTTCGAGCACTTCGGCCAGCAAGCGTGCATCTCTCCACGGCACGGATTGTTCGGCCGTCGCCTTGGGCGGCGGCGGAATCTCGCGCTCAGCCTTGACGCTGCGGCCAACGGAGAGACCCGTGCCTAGCATCACACCAGTCCCAACGAGCAGCAGTGCGCGGAATGGCTTGGAGAGTCGGCTCATCAGCAAAAAATCCCTGCGGGACCCCTTACGAATCGAACTTGAGGCGAAAGAAACGAACTTTAGGCACGTCGCCCTGACTTCCATAGTACAAGCGCCGGGTCGGGACAACGGCGGCTACCGGCTACAGGTATTCCCTGAAATCGCGCCAGAATCGACCCAGTAGAACAATCAACCTGCCAGGCGCGACATCAGCGGCGAACCGGACACCCGGGTCAGGCCTGGCGCGCCGCGCAACAGCTCCTGAAGCACGGTTTCCAGTGCCCGCGGCCGTCCAATCGCAAAGCCCTGCACGTAGTCGACGCCCAGCCCCGCGACCGACGAAAGGATCGCTTCGCTCTCGACGCTTTCTGCCGTCGTCTTGAGCTGCATCGACCGGGCGAGCTGCACGATCGCCTTCACTGTCTGTTGCGAGCGCGCATTGGTCGCAAGGGTGCGCACGAGCGCACCGTCGATCTTCAGATCGGAGACAGGCAGCGACTTGAGATAGTTGAGCGAGGAAAGGCCGCGTCCGAAATCGTCGAGCGCGATGCCGTGCCCGAGATCCTGCACGCGCCGAATGAGTGTTTCCGCGCGCACGATGTTCGCAACAGCGGCGGTCTCGGAGATTTCAAAGGAAAGCAGGCCGGGCGGCAGCTCGTACTCACGCAGCTTCGCCGCGAGGAAGCCCGGGAAGTCTTCGGCTGCGACAGACTGGCCGGAAAGATTGATGGAGAAATGCGCGCCCAGCCCCTGCAGGGCCGGCGCCGCCGACGACAGGATCTCGAGCGCGTACTGCACGACCCAGCGATCGATGTCCGTCGCGATCTGGTGGCGCTCCGCCGAGGCGAAGAACTTGTTCGGTGCAATGCTCTCACCGGCGCCGTCGATCATGCGCAACAGCAGCTCGAAGCGCCGCGGCGAGTTCTGGGAGTCCAGCGTGACGATCGGCTGAGCTTCCATGCGGAAGCGATCATTCGCGATGGCATCGCGCAGTTCGCCCAACGGCGTCGTCGGCTCATGGTGAGCGACTTCGATCTCCGGCAACTCTTCGTCGACCAGTTCAGGAATCGGTGCGGCGACTTCCTGGTGAACCGGCTCCTCGATCGGCTCCTGATACGTTTCTACGCGACCGCGGCCGCGATCTTTCGCCGCCTTGCACGCAACTTCGGCCGTTGCGAGTGCATGCGAAAGCGGGAAGCGCGTCTGCGGAACGATCGCGAGGCCGGAGCTCACCGAAATCGCGATGCGCTGGCCTTCATGACGGAAGTCGAGGGCTCCGACGGCACGGCAGACCGTGCTCAGGAAGGCTTCAGCTTCCTGCAGCGAAGCATTCGGGAAAAACAGGGCAAAGCGATCGCCCGAAACTCGTGACGCCAGGATCTGTGGCCGCAGATTCGTGCGAATCGCTTCGGCGATCCGCTCGAGCACCTGATCGCCGACGTGCATGCCGTAGTTGTCGTTGATCACGTGCAAGCGATCGACGTCGGCATAGCCCACGCAATGCTGTCGGTCGCCCGCGGCCAGCGTCGCAAGCGCGCGCTGTTCGAAAGCAGGTCGTGTGAGCAGGCCCGTCGCCGGGTCGTAAGCGTTCTGCAGCACGTACGCGATGCGACGCGCCATCATTTCGAGAATGCGCGCCTGGCGCAGATCGAAATCCGCTGCCGAGTGCGGGCGGAACAGAAGCAGGATGCCCGACACAGGCTGGGTGCCGTATCGGATCGGGCACGCGAGGATCTTGTAGGGCAGGGGTCCGAGCGGGCTGTTCGGCGGCGCCTTGTTCAGTGTCAGTGTGCGACGCTGCACCTGGGCCCACGCAAAGAGGTGACGCTGGGTGCGATCGAGCAACTCGTTGTCGTTGCGGCGATGCGAGGCCGCTGCCGAATAGGACAACGCGATCTTCTTGTCGGGCACGAACAATGCGCCAAGCGATCCGTCCAGGTGCGTTACGCAATTGCGCAGCAGCTGATCGAAATCATCGCCGTCGCCTTCGGCCGAGCCGTTGGCATCGAGGAGCAGCGCGAGGTCGCCATCGCGCAGCGTGAGATTTTTCTGCAGGTCGCCGATGTTGTACTGGCTGACGAGCTCGCGGTTCAGAACCTGCAGCGCCGGACGCAGCAAGCCGAGCATCAGCGAGAACGGTCGCCCGCCGGAGCCGCTGTCGCGGCAGGACAGCGCGACGGCACCGAGCAGCTCGTTGCCTTCGCGCAGAATGAAAACGTAAGCGGTATCGCCTTCCCACGATCGCGCGAAGCCATCGCGTTCGGAAGGATCGGGTTCGGCGCTGCGGGCGGAGTTGAGCGCTTCTTCGACGAGCTGCGGCAGATCGGGACCTTCGCAACCATCCGAGAGCCACAGCGGCGTCGCCATGCGATCGTAGATTGCGATGCACAGCGCACGCGGCATCAGCATCTTCATCAGCTGGCCGTAAGGGTCGAGCGACGTCGACAGCGATTGCGCTTCGATCGTGTCATCGTCGTCGAGAATCGTCGCCATCGGTGTGCGCTTCCCGCCCCGTTGAAGGGCTTATTTCATCTCCGCGTGAAATCTGATCATCTTCCTGTGATCTCGGGGCTTCCTTGAAGTCGGCCGCAGTTTTGAGCCCCAAAGCGGTGATGACATATTGCCGCATCGGGATGCGGTGCGTCCCGTGACTTCAGTCACTATCCTGGGATTTTTCCGGGCGTCTTTGCGGGGGCTTGGACCCGCGAATTCCCGAGGGATTTCGGGCAGCCGCCCATGAGGTCGGTTGCGCTTGTCAGCGCTTTCTCACGGCTTCGCGAGCCATTCTCACGGCTTCGCGAGCCATTCTCACGGCTTCGCGAGCCAGGGAGCCGGATCGAGCGCCTGCCGCCCCTTCCGGATCTCCAGATACAGGCCCGGTTTGCCGAAACCGGCGGCGTCCCCGACGGCAGCCAACGGGTCACCCGCGGCAACCCGGTCGCCGACACGCCGGTAGAGCTGTTCGTTGTGGCCGTAGAGGCTCATGAAGCCGCCCCCGTGATCGAGCACGATCAGCAGGCCGAGGCCCGGGAGCCAGTCAGCGTATACAACGCGCCCCGGGAAGGGGGCGCGCACCTGGGAGCCGCGATCGGCACCGATCACCATTCCCTGCCACTTGAGCGGCCCGCCCGACCGCAGCTGGCCGAATCGCGCCAGGACGGACCCTTTCACTGGCCACGGCAGGCGACCGCGCGCCCGGGCGAAAGGTTGATCGCCGAGGTCGGGGAATTCTTCGATCGCGCGGCGCAGTTGCTCGACCAGCTTTTCGAGCGCGGCCGCCTCGCGCTGGGCCTTGGCGAGCTGATCGCTGCGGTTACGCAGCGTCGATTGGACCTTGGCGAGCGTCTGCTTGCGGGTGTCGCGCGCCCCCGCGAGCGACGAGACTTCCTTCGATTGCTCGGCCTCCAGCGCCTGCAGTTTCCGCGTTTCTTCCGTGATGTTCTCGGCCAGCAGGTCGAGATGGGCGAGATGTTCGTTGATCGAAGTAATCCGCTCGGCGCGTGCCCGGCCGAAATAGCTGTACCACGCCATCATGCGGCCGAGCTGCGCGGGATCGCGCTGGTTCAGCAGCAACTTCAGCTGTTCCTGGCGGCCATTTACGTACGCGACGCGCAGCTCACCCGCAAGCGCATCGCGTTCGGCATCGATGCTGCGCTGGGTTTCGGCCCGCTCTTTTTCCAGCGACTGCAGGCGCTGTTGGGCCGCGACACGCTGTTCGCGTACGGCCTGAAGCCGTTCGCGGGCCGATTGCACATTCAGTTCGGCCTTCCGGACTTCGACAGCCAGTGCGTCGCGCTTCTCGGCATCCGCATGAATGGACTTGCGGATGGACTCGATCCGGGTTCGGACCTGCTTGAGCTCCGCCTCCTTGGCCGCGGGATCCGCCGCAGCCAGGACCCCACTGCCCAGCAGCAGCGTCATCCAGAAGATGACCAGTCGTGCCGCCAGTGGATGCAAACCCTTCCCTCCGGCCCGCATTGTTATGACAGGGCCTCGGAGGAGGCCGCCAACGCAGCCTCCGCGGGTATCGGTCGGGCCGGCGCTGCTATACTTTGCGCCCTTTTTTGGGCGGGGCTTTGCACGGCGCGGAAGGCGCGTCCTGGGACGGGCACCTTCCAAAAAAGCGCTTCGCCCCCATATTCGTGTTCGCGCGACACCGGCGCCGGATGATCTGCAGCAATGAGTCGTTTTCTCGAATACACCACCAATCATCCCTTTCTGATCGCAGCGGCTGCGATTCTCGCCGTTCTCGCGATCGTGATCGAGATCCGTGAGCGCGCCAAGGGCTCGTCGCTGATTGCTACCGGGGACGCGGTGCGGCTCGCGAACAGCGGCGCGCTCGTGCTGGACGTCCGCGACGCCGGTGAATACGAAACCGGCCACATCATCGACTCCCGGAACATTCCCGCGAAGGAAGTGGCGGAACGGGCCGGCGAGAGCCTGAAAAAGTTCAAAGAGAAGCCCGTCATCGTGATCTGCGAGAACGGCTTCGCCTCGGCGAGCGCGGTCAAGGCATTGCGCACGCTGGGCTTCAGCAAGGTTGCGACCCTCCGCGGCGGCCTGCGCACCTGGCGCCAGGAAAACCTGCCGCTCGTGAAGGGCAAGAAGGACGCAAAGCAGTCATGAGCGCTGCTCCCGTTGTCATGTACTCGACCGCGTTCTGCGGTTACTGTCAGCGGGCGCGCAACCTGCTCGAACGCAAAGGCGTCGCGGTGCAGGAGATCAAGGTCGACGAAGACTACCGCGAACGCGAGACGATGATGAAGCGCAGCGGCGGGCGCCGCACGGTGCCGCAGATCTTCATCGGCGAAAGACATGTCGGGGGATACGACGATCTGGCCGCGCTGGACCGCTCGGGCGAACTCGACGCACTGCTCGCGCAGACATCCTGATTCCGAAAGGTTCGCGATCCGCAGCGAACGATTATTCAAACGTAGACTCGAGGACTCACGATCATGGTTGACGAAGTTCCCCCCTCGGCCACCAACGGGCAGGTCGATCCGAATGCGCCGCAGTTCGCCCCGCAGGCCGTTTATCTGAAGGACGTTTCGTTCGAAGCGCCGATCGGCCCGCGCGTGGCGCCGAACTCGGCGAATCCGACGATCAACCTGAACCTCAACACTTCGGTGAACGACCTGGGCGGCGACATGAAGGAAGTCGTGCTCACGGTGCGTGTCGAAGCAAAGGCCGCGGACAAGACTGTGTGGCTCGTCGAGGCACAGCAGGCCGGAGCCTTCGGCATGCGCAATGTGCCGGCCGCCGATGCGCAGCGCCTGCTCGGCATCTTCTGCCCGAACTACCTGCTGCCGTACGCGCGCCAGGTCATTTCCGACCTGCTGACGAAGGGCGGTTTCCCGCCGTTCCTGCTGCCGCCGGTGAATTTCGAAGTTCTCTTCACCCAGGCCGCGGCACAGGCTGCCCAGCAGCAGGCTGCTGGCGCCGCGGGCGCGGTCAACTAAGGCCGTTGCGACGCGGTCCGCGATGAGCAGCACGCCGGAGACAGAAGGCTCGCCGGCGTCTGCTGGCGACAGGATCGCAGTGCTCGGTGCCGGTTCATGGGGCACCGCGCTTGCGATCCAGTTCGCCCGCACCGGCTGCCAGACCACGCTGTGGGGCCGGGACCGTTCCCATCTCGATGAACTGGCACGCGAGCGTTGCAATGCGCGCTATCTCCCAGATGCGCGTTTTCCTGATGCACTGAGCATCGAGCCGGACCTCGCGACGGTTCTGCGCACGCATCGGGACGTCGTCGTCTCTGTTCCCAGTCATGCACTGCGCGGCCTCCTCATGGAGATCGCGCCGCATCGTCATGCCCGGATGCGTCTTGCGTGGGCGACGAAGGGTTTCGAGCTGTCCACGGGTTTGCTTCCTCACCAGGTCGCGGGTCAGGTGCTCGGCTCCGACGTGCCTACGGCTGTGATTTCCGGTCCGACGTTCGCACGCGAAGTCGGTGCCGGTCTGCCGACCGCGATGACCATCGCAGCCGAGGACCAGGTATTCGCCCGCGAGCTCGCGCAGCGAATTTCCGGGCTCAACTTTCGCGCATACACATCGACCGATGTGATCGGTGTGGAAATCGGTGGCGCCATCAAGAACGTGCTCGCCATCGGCGCCGGCCTTTCCGACGGGCTCGGTTTCGGCGCGAATACCCGGATCGCGCTCATCACCCGGGGCCTCGTCGAAATGACGAGACTGGGCGTCGCGCTCGGCGCCCGAAAGGAAACGTTCATGGGACTCGCCGGTCTCGGCGATCTCGTGCTCACCTGCACGGACAACCAGTCACGCAATCGTCGCTTCGGCCTCGCGCTCGCCGCCGGCGAGCGGATCGACGCCGCGCAGAAGGCGATCGGGCAGGTTGTGGAAGGCGTTCTCGCGGCCCGCGCGGTGCGGGAAGTTGCGATGCGTTCGAACGTCGAGATGCCGATCTCCGAACAGATCTACCGCGTCGTCCACGAAGGCGTCGCGCCGAAGGACGCTGTCAAAGAGCTGATGAGCAGGGCGCTGAAGCCGGAAAGCGGCTAGCCTCAAATCTTCTCCGCGCCTTTGAATCCGAGCTGGCGCCAGGCCTCGTAAGTCACCACCGCCACTGCGTTCGAGAGATTCAGGCTGCGATTGTCGGGTCGCATCGGAATGCGCAGGCGGCGTGTCGCTTCGCACAATTCGAGAATCTCCTGCGGCAATCCTCGCGTCTCCGGCCCGAAGACGAATGCGTCGCCTTCCGCGAACCGCGGCTGATCGTAGCGGGTCACGCCTCGAGTCGAGATCGCAAACCAGCGGGGTGAGTTCAGGCCCGTCAGACACTGTCCGAGCGAATCCCATTGCTCGACATGCGCCAGCTCCGCGTAGTCCATGCCCGCCCGCCGCACCGCCTTCTCACTCAGGTCGAAGGCAATCGGTCGAATCAGATGCAGCCGGGCCCCCGCGTTGGCACTCATGCGGATGACGTTGCCGGTGTTCGGCGGAATCTCAGGCTGATACAGGATGATGTGGAACATTGCAGAAGTGAATGGCGGATAGCGGATGGCGGATAGTGCAGAATCGCTGCGCGGCAAGCCACCCGAAGCAGCTCCGGCTACCGGCGGAGCACTTCCCTCCTTACACTATTCACCACTAGCCACCCTCCGCTATCCGCTATCCCCTTCTCATGCTTCCCATCGACTTCTGCGGCCTCAAGTTCGACTCACCGATCGTCCTGTTGTCGGGCTGCGTCGGGTTCGGCGAGGAATACACGCGCGTTGAAGGATTCTCCAATCGTCACGCCGGGGGGATCGTGCTGAAGGGCACGACTCGCGAACCGCGTCTCGGCAATCCGCCGCACCGCGTGTACGAGACGCCGATGGGCATGCTGAACGCGATCGGCCTGCAGAATCCCGGTGTCGAGCACGTCGTCACGAAGATCCTGCCGACCCTCGATTTCAGCGAGACGCGCTTCATCGCGAACGTCTGCGGTTCGACGATCGAGGACTACGTCGAAGTGACGCGGCGCTTCGAGGATTCGCCGATCGACGCGATCGAGATCAACATCTCGTGTCCGAACATCAAGGAAGGCGGCGTGCAGTTCGGCAATTATCCCGAGATGTCCGCGCGCGTCGTCGCTGCCTGTCGCGCGGTGACGAAGAAGCCGCTGATCACAAAACTCTCACCGAATCAGACGGACATCCGCGAGAACGCGAGGCACTGCATCGAAGCCGGGACCGATGCGCTTGCGGTGATCAACACCGTGATGGGAATGGCGATCGACGTGAACACGCGTCGCCCGATCATCGGCAATGTGCAGGGCGGACTGTCCGGCCCGGCGATCAAGCCGATCGCCCTGCTGAAAGTGCATCAGGTGTACGAAGTTGCCCGTAAGCACAACGTTCCGATCATCGGGCAGGGCGGCATCTGTTCCGCCAACGATGCACTGGAATTCATCATCGCTGGCGCTACGGCCGTCGGCGTGGGCACGGCGCTCTTCTACGACCCGCTCGTCTGCCCGAAAATCAATCAGGGCATCGCGGACTACTTGTCCCGCAACGGCATGCGGAGCGTGTCCGATCTGATCGGCACATCGTCATCGCATCCGCCCCTGCAGCAGGAGAAGCGCGCGACCGCCGGATGACTATTCCCGGCGGTCAGCGATTGGTTCACTCATCATCCATCGCCAGCTCTTTGAGCTTGCGGGTGAGCGTGTTGCGACCCCATCCGAGCAGCCGCGCCGCTTCCTGACGGCCGCCTTCCGCTTTGCGCAGCGCTGCGCGAATGAGCGTGCGCTCGAACTCCGGCATTGCATCGTCGAGCAGCGGCGTTTCGCCGGCAGCGAGCCGCTTCTCCGCCCAACTCGTCAGCTGTCGCGTCCATTCGTCCTGCAGCTTCGCCGGTCCCGGCGCCCCGCCGAGATCCGTGGGAATGTCTTCCGACTTGATCTCGCGACCCGGCGCCGTGACAGTCAGGCGGCGGCAAGTATTCACGAGCTGGCGAACATTACCCGGCCAGTCGAAGGTCGACAGCACCGCCATGGCTTCCGGTGACAGCGTCTTCGACTCGACGCCGAGTTCGATGGCTGCCGCTTCGAGATAGTGAAGGATCAGTTCCGGGATGTCTTCGCGGCGCTGACGCAGAGGCGGCACTTCGATGCGGATCACGTTCAGTCGGTGCAGCAGATCTTCGCGGAAGAGGTTCTGCTTGACGCGATCTTCGAGTGCCTGATGTGTTGCCGCGATAACCCGCACGTCGACACGCACGGGTACTTGTCCGCCGACGCGATAGAACTCGCCTTCAGCGAGCACGCGAAGCAGCCGGGTCTGCAACTGCGGCGACATGTCGCCGATCTCGTCGAGGAACAGGGTGCCGCCGTCGGCCTGTTCGAAGCGTCCGCGACGCAATGCATCCGCGCCCGTGAACGAACCCTTCTCATGGCCGAACAGTTCGGACTCCAGCAGATCGGCAGTGAACGCAGATGTGTTCAGCGCAATGAACGCCTTGTTCGCGCGCGGGCTGTGCCGATGCAGCGCCCGTGCGACCAGCTCTTTGCCGGTACCGGATTCGCCGGTGATCAGCACGGTCATGCTCGAGCGCGAGAGGCGCCCGATCGCGCGAAACACTTCCTGCATCGCCGGCGCCTGTCCGAGCATTTCCGGAATGCGGCGCGACTCCGTGCTGACTTCTTCGACGCGCTCCTTCTGTTGCGCGGCGCGGCGCACGAGATCGACGGCCTGGTCGATATCGAAGGGCTTCGGCAGATATTCGAACGCTCCGCCTTGATACGCGGCCACCGCGCTGTCGAGATCGGAGTGCGCGGTCATGACGATGACCGGGAGTTGCGGCTGACTGTCGTGGATCTCGGTCAGCAGTTCGAGACCGCTGCGCCCGGGCATGCGGATGTCGGTGATGAGTACGTCGGGCCTGTCTCTGCGTAGCGCAGCCAACGCGGAGTCCGCGTGGTCGAACGCTGTGGGCGCCATGCCACCCTGGCGCAGCGCGCGCTCGAGCACCCAGCGGATGGAAGCATCGTCGTCGACGAGCCAGACATTAAGAGGCTTTGCGGGCATCTGGAGCATGGAATGGCAGGAGGATGGTGAAGGTGGTGAGACCGGGGCGGCTTTCGAATTCGATCAGTCCGTCGTGACGACTGACCAGGTCCTGCGCGACGGCGAGACCCAGGCCGGTGCCGTCGGGACGACCCGTGACGAGCGGATAGAACAAGGTGTCGCGCAGATGTTCGGGAACACCCGGGCCGGTGTCTTCGAACTGCACGCACGCGACGAGTCGATAGCGACGCGTGCCGATGTTCTCGTTCGTCAACACACGCGTGCGCAGAGTGATCTTTCCGCCGGCGGACTTGTTCTGCGAGATCGCCTGCACGGCGTTGCGACCGAGATTCAGCATGGCCTGGATGATCTGATGACGATCGAGCAGCAGCGGCGGCAGACTGGGATCGTAGTCGCGCTCGATCGACACATTAGGCGGCGCATCCGCGGCAAGCAGATGACCGACATGTTGCAGGAGCTCGTGGATGTTCACGGACTCCTTGCGCGGGTGATGGCCGGGGCCCAGCAGCGTGTCGACGAGTGTCGCGAGACGATCCGCCTCACTGATGATCACTGACGTGTATTCGCGCATCGCGGCGTCAGCCAGCTGGCGTTCGAGCAACTGGGCCGCACCGCGCAATCCGCCGAGGGGATTTTTGATCTCGTGCGCGAGCTGGCGAATCATCGCGCGGCTGCCGCCGATCTGTGTGAGGAGGGCGTTCTCGCGCGTGATGCGCTGATGCTGAGTTCCATCGCTGATCTCGATCAGCACGGCTGCAGGCGTGCCTGCTTCTTCGTAGGGAGCGACATTGCAGTCGACAGTGAGCTCGGTGTCGCCATAGACGGAGCGCAGCGCAAGTTCGCGGCGAGAGATCGGTCGCCACGTTTCGACCGCGCGGTCGATCACTTCGGAGAGAGCGGCGGAGTCGACGAGCAATTCCGCGAGCGGCCGTCCGCGCACCTGGTTGCGGCTGACGCCGAAGAGCGTCTCGGCGGCGACGTTCAGATAGAGCAGCGCCTGCGCCTGATCCACGATCAGGATGCTCGTGCTCAGCCCATCAAGAATGCGATCGGGATCGGCCACGGCGCCTTTCGGAAAACTTGCAGGATGGGCGACCATGAAGCGGTGTCACCTCCCGCCGACTCGAGCGAGAGGGACGAACGCGAACGCGGCTGTTGCCGCTTCGCGCATGGAGGGCGAGAGGAGGGCTACTTGCCTTGCGGCGCTTTGGGCGGCGTTGGCTTGCTGGTCGCTGGCTTGGTGACGACCGGCTTGTTGGTCTTCGGATCGATCGGTGCGGTGCGCACCGGATTCAGCGCAGCATAGGTCGGCTGCGACGTAGGCATCTTGTTGCCGGCGCGCGGTTGCGGCTTCGGCGGCGGGCGCAGCGACGGACCGACCGGAGCCTGGGCTCCCGATTCCTGCCGCACATGGAACGTGATGGGCGGACTGCTCTGGACGCGCTGACCGGTGCTGGTCGTGATGACCGCAACCACGGTGTGCGTGCCACGCGGCACTTCTCGCAAATTGAACGTCGTCGTATTGCGCGGATAGTCCTGGAGGATGCGGCCGTCGAGCTGGAGAAAGATCAAGTGGCCGGACAGCAGGTCGGGCTGCATGTTGACCTGAACCGTCGCGGTCCCACCGGTATTCACGAGGGTCTCGTCGTCCGCCGGGCTCGTGATCTCGAGCGTCGCGTAGCCTTCGCCGGGATCGTTCGACTCGGAGCTGCTCGACGAGGGAGCGGTGTAACTGGGGGTGCTTGAATCGCTCCGGGAGGTGCCGGTAGCCAGCTCGACCCGGGTCGCGCCGGGAACCGGGCGATCGGCATAGTGAGTCACACCGTTGCTGTCCACCCACTTCCACACTGTCTGTGCGGCGAGCACGGGGCCCGCGAGCAAGGCGAGTAGCAACAGCGTAGTGCGCATGGGGATCGAGCATATCCGCTTCGCTCCGGCCTGACAAAAACGGCGACGGCAGAGTGTGAACACCGTCACCGCAGCAGTACGAGGGAAGGGACGCCGGGCGGGAAAGCCCGGCGTCCGCGACCTCAGACGCTGTAGTACAACTCGAATTCCAGCGGGTGCGTGGACATACGCACCTTGGTGACTTCCTGCATCTTCAGCGCGATGTAGGCGTCGATCACATCGTCGGTGAACACGCCGCCGGCCTTGAGGAACGCGCGGTCCTTGTCGAGCGCTTCCAGGGCCTGTTCCAGCGAGTAACACACTTCCGGAATGTTCTTGGCTTCTTCCGGCGGCAGGTCGTACAGATCCTTGTCCGCGGCTTCGCCGGGATGGATCTTGTTCTGGATGCCGTCGAGACCCGCCATGAGCATCGCGGAGAACGCGAGGTACGGATTCGCCGTCGAATCCGGGAAGCGCACTTCGATGCGGCGACCCTTGGGGTTCGCAACCCACGGAATACGGATGGAGGCAGAACGGTTACGGGCGGAGTACGCCAGCATGACCGGAGCTTCGAAACCCGGCACCAGGCGCTTGTAGCTGTTGGTGCTGGCGTTCGTGAATGCGTTGATCGCCTTGGCGTGCTTGATGATGCCGCCGATGTAGTAGAGCGCCAGGTCCGACAGACCGGCGTATTTGTCGCCCGCGAAGAGCGGCTTGCCGTCCTTCGAGATCGACTGGTGAACATGCATGCCGCTGCCGTTGTCGCCGACCAGGGGTTTCGGCATGAACGTCACGGTCTTGCCGTACGCGTGAGCCACGTTGTGGATCGCGTACTTGAGCATCTGCACTTCATCGGCCTTGCGCACCAGCGTATTGGCGTTCACGCCGATTTCGCACTGGCCGGCGGTCGCGACTTCGTGGTGATGCACTTCGACCTTCATGCCCAGCTCTTCGAGCGCGAGGCACATCGCCGAACGCAGATCCTGGAACGAGTCGACCGGCGGGACGGGGAAGTAGCCGCCCTTCACGCCGGGCCGGTGAGCCTTGTTGCCATCTTCGTAATTCTTGCCCGAGCTCCAGGCGGCTTCGATGGATTCGATGTCGAAGAAGGAGCCCTGCATGTTCGTGCCGTAGCGCACGTTGTCGAAAATGAAGAATTCGTTTTCGGGGCCGAACAGCGCCTTTTCGCCGATCCCTGAAGCCTTGAGATAGGCCTCGGCGCGCTTGCCGATGGAACGCGGATCGCGCTCATAGCCCTGCATCGTGGAGGGTTCAAGGACGTCGCAGCGGATGATCAGCGTCTTCTCTTCGAAGAACGGATCCAGAACGGCCGTGGTGGGGTCCGGCATGAGGACCATGTCCGACTCGTTGATTCCCTTCCAGCCGGCGATGGACGACCCGTCGAACATCTTGCCGTCGTCGAAGAATCCCGCGTCGATCGTGTGCGCGGGCACGGTTACGTGCTGTTCCTTGCCGCGCGTGTCCGTAAAGCGCAAGTCAACAAAGGTGACTTCCTTTTCTTTCAACATGCTGAGGACTTCAGCGGACGTCGTCATGAGATCTCCTCCGGTAAACAGCGAGATTGAGTGACCCCGGCTCGCTCGCTGTTACGACGCCGTAGGTTTATTGAAGTCTGGGCCCCGAAAATTGCAGGAACCATGCCATCGCACCGTCATGGCGCAAGTCGTTGGATTTGACGGAGTTGATCGCCGGCGTGGCGCCGCATAGGCACCATGATAGTGCGTATTTTCTACCATATGCACCGATAATGTGCGTATGGGCTCAGGCCGGTCTCCCGCAGGCATCGCGTCCGGGCATCAGCGCCGCTCGTGAGCCGCCCGGCTGAGCCGCTATACTCGCGCGCTTTTCGCGCCAGAAGCCGCCCTTTTCGCGGCGAACGGCAAACCGCCCGCCCAGGATCCTGCATGGCCGCCCCCAAAGCCGACGTTCCCAAGACTTTCCAGGATCTGATCTTTGCCCTGCAGGCGTACTGGGCGAAGCAGGGGTGCGTCATCCTCCAGCCGTACGACATGGAAATGGGCGCGGGCACTTTCCATACGGCGACCCTGCTGCGAGCCGTCGGCCCCGAACCGTGGAGCGCCGCCTATGTGCAGCCGTCCCGGCGCCCGACAGACGGCCGCTATGGCGACAACCCGTTCCGCCTCCAGCACTACTACCAGTTCCAAGTCGTTCTGAAGCCCTCGCCCGACAACATCATCGATCTCTATCTCGGCTCGCTCGCCAGTCTGGGATTCGATCCGCTGACGCACGACATCCGGCTCGTCGAAGACAACTGGGAATCGCCAACGCTGGGCGCGTGGGGCTTGGGTTGGGAGATCTGGCTGAACGGCATGGAGGTCACGCAGTTCACGTACTTCCAGCAGGTCGGCGGTCTCGACTGCCGGCCCGTCATGGGCGAGATCACTTACGGTCTCGAGCGGCTCGCGATGTACCTGCAGGGTGTCGAGAGCATCTTCGACATCGTGTGGTCGGACGGACCCTTCGGACGCGTCACCTATGGAGACGTGTATCACCAGAACGAAGTGGAGCAGTCCAAGTACAACTTCGAGTTTGCCGACACGGACCTGCTGTTCCGTCATTTCAAGGAGCACGAGAGCGCGTGCGAGATGCTGCTCGAGAAGGGGCTCGCTCTGCCCGCGTATGAGCAGATGCTCAAGACATCGCACACGTTCAATCTTCTGGACGCACGCAAGGCGATCTCGGTGACGGAACGCCAGGGATACATATTGAGAGTGCGCGCGCTGGCGAAGCGCGTCGCCGAGACCTACTACAAATCCCGCGAGGCGCTGGGCTTCCCGATGCTCGCGCGTACGGCAGCGGGAGCATGACGGACATGAGCAAGCGCGATTTTCTCGTCGAGATCGGTACTGAAGAACTGCCGCCGAAGTCTCTCTTCAATCTGGCGCAGGCCTTTGCGGATGGCGTCGTGAAAGGGCTCGGCACCAGTGGCGTGAAGCACGGCGAGGTCGAATGGTTCGCTACGCCTCGGCGCCTCGCCGTTCGCGTCGGCGCCCTGGCCGATCACCAGCCGGATCAGGAGATCAAACGGCAGGGGCCCGCGGTGGCAAACGCGTTCGACGCATCGGGCCAGCCGACGAAGGCTGCCCTGGGATTCGCGGCGTCCTGCGGTGTGACCCTCGATCAGCTTCAGCAGGTCGACGGGCCGAAGGGCAAGGTGCTGCAGTTTGTCGGCGTGAAGAAGGGCGAACCGACGACGTCGCTGCTGCCGGGCATCGTGTCGACGTCGCTGAATGAGCTGCCGATCGCGAAGCGGATGCGCTGGGGCGCGGGCGAGCAGGAGTTCGTCCGGCCGGTGCACTGGATCGTGATGTTGTTCGGTTCGACTGTCGTCGAAGCCACCGTTCTGGGCATTGCCGCCGGCAAGCAGTCTCGAGGACATCGGTTTCACGCGCCGCAGCCCATCGCGATTTCGAGCCCGGCCAAATATCCCGAGACGCTCATTGAAAAAGGCCGCGTCGTAGTCGATGCGTCGCAGCGACGTGAATCGATCCGGACCGGCGTCAACACGATCGCCGAGTCGCTCGGCGGCACCGCGGTGATCGAGCCGGCGCTGCTGGATGAAGTGGCGTCGCTCGTCGAGTGGCCCGTCCCGCTCGCCGGTCGCTTCGATGCGAGATTCCTGGACCTGCCGCCGGAAGTCCTGATCGCGACCATGCAGGAGCATCAACGCTACTTCCCGGTGCGCGGCCCCGATGGAAAGTTGATCAACGCATTCATCACGGTGGCGAACATCGAGAGCCGCGATCCGGACAAGGTCCGTGACGGCAATGAACGGGTAGTTCGGCCGCGCCTGGCGGACGCCGCGTTCTTCTGGGAGACGGATCGCAAGCAGCGTCTCGAAGACCGTTGCGAAGCGCTGAGGGCCGTGACCTTCCAGAGCAAGCTCGGCTCGCTGTTCGACAAGGCCACCCGTGTCGAAGCGCTGGCGTCTCATATCGCAAGCATCATTCGGGGCGACGCGGCTCTGGCCCAGCGCGCCGCGAAGCTCTCCAAGTGCGATCTGCTCACCGCGATGGTGGGCGAGTTTCCCGAACTTCAGGGATTGATGGGCCGGTACTACGCGACGCATGACGGTGAACCCACCGAGGTCGCGGCGGCACTCGCTGAACAGTACTGGCCTCGATTCTCGGGCGATCAGTTGCCGCAAACGCCGACGGGCATCGCGGTGTCGATGGCGGACAAGCTCGATACGATCGCCGGCATCTTCAGCATCGGCCAGAAGCCGTCTGGCACGCGCGATCCGTTCGGCCTGCGTCGCGCCGCGCTCGGCGTGCTGCGAATCTGCGTCGAGCGCAAGCTGGATATCGACCTGTATCAACTGGTCGAAACGGCAGTCGCGCAGCAGCCGATCCCCGCGCCCGCCGAAACGGTTGAGGAGATCTGGGCGTACCTCATGGAGCGGTTGCGCGGTTCATATCTCGAAGCGACTGATCAGGGTGTCACTACCGAGATGTTCGATGCGGTGCTCGGCAGCCGCTCGCATTCACCTCTCGACATCGATCTACGACTCGACGCACTGAAGTCCTTCCTGGCGCTGCCCGAGGCGCAAGCCCTGTCGGCAGCCAACAAGCGGATTGCGAACATCCTGCGCAAAGTTCCCGAGGCCGTGTCCGGCGCGGTTTCGACCGATCGTTTGCAGGACCCCGCTGAGCGCGCGTTGTTCGAGCACGTCATCGCGACCGAGCGCGGCGTGAATCCATTGCTCGCACGGCGCGAGTACGCAGCGGCGCTCACGCACCTCGCTGGTCTGCGCGAGGATGTTGATCGCTTCTTCGACGGCGTCATGGTCATGGCGGACGATGCTGAAGTACGTGCTAACCGGCTGGCATTACTGTCGCGGTTGCGCAGCGTGTTCCTGCAGATCGCGGATCTCTCCAGGCTGCCCGGCTGAAGCAAAGAGGAATTGCGCGTGCAGTTGTTGCGATCGCTGGTCTACACAACCTGGCTGTTTGTCGGGACCGCGATCTATGCCGTCATCGTGCTGCTGCTCAGCTGGCTTCCCAGCAAACAGCTTTATCGCGTTGCGAACAGCTGGTCGCACACGCAGCTGTGGGTGCTGAAGGTCTGCTGCGGACTCAGCTATCGGGTCGAGGGAACGGAGAACATCATTCCGGGCGCGCACGTCTCGATGTGGAAGCATTCGTCCGCATGGGAAACGATCGCCCAGGCGGGGATTTTCCCGCCGCAGTCCTGGGTGCTGAAGCGGGAGCTCATGTGGATCCCGCTCGTGGGCTGGGCTCTCCACTTCCTGCGACCGATCGCGATCAATCGCAGCGCGGGCGCATCGGCCGTCAACCAGGTGGTGGAGCAGGGCAAGGAGCGCCTGGCTAGCGGACTGTGGGTCCTGGTCTTCCCGGAAGGCACTCGCGTTGCGGCTGGAGAGAAGCGTAAGTACGGGGTGAGTGGTGCTCTGCTTGCGTCGCGGGCTGGCTGCAAGATCATCCCGGTGGCCCACAACGCGGGCCTGTTCTGGCCGCGGCGCGGCTGGGTCAAGAAGCCGGGGGTGATTCAGGTAGCGATTGGTCCGCCGATCGACGCTGCCGGACGTGATCCCCGCGAGCTCAACGAGGAAGTCCGGACCTGGATCGAGGCAAAGCTCGCCTCCATGACGAAGGCGAGCTAGTTCGTACAATTTATCTGTAGGGCTCGCGCTTATTCAGACGTTGAGACCGCTCTATTAATTAATAAAACTAAATATCGAGATTCGCGACCGCCAGGGCGTTGCGCTCGATGAAGTCACGGCGCGGCTCGACCTGATCGCCCATGAGCGTGGCGAAGATATCGTTGGCGGCCAGAGCGTCCTCGATACGCACCTGGATCAACCGGCGCGAGTTGGGGTCGATGGTCGTTTCCCAGAGCTGATCGGGATTCATCTCGCCCAGTCCCTTGTAGCGCTGGATCGTCTGGCCCTTGCGAGCTTGCTCGAGCAGCCATTCGATCGCCTGCTTGAAGCTGCCCACGTCGTTGCGCAGATCGCCACGAGCAACGTACGCATCGGGCTGCAGCAGCCCTGAAAGCGTGCGGCCCAACTCCGCAATCCGGCGATACTCCGCGGATTCGAAGAACTCACGATGAATGTGCTTCTCGCTCGTCGAGCCGTGCTCCGTGCGAGCAACGAGAAGTTTCGGTGCTCCGCCGTCGGTACCCGAGAGAACGCGAACGCGATACTTACGGCCGGCATCATCATGCAGGTTCAACTGCGTTTCGAAGAGGCGGCCCCAATCGGTGAGCCATTCGAGGCTGTCGTGATTCGCGACCGTGACTTCGGGCGTGTAGAGCAGTTGCTCGAGCACACGCTGATCGTATCGGCGGGAGGAGCGACGGATGATCGCGGAAACTTCCATCCAGCGCCGCGCCAACGTTTCGAGTGCTGAACCCATGAGCGGCGTCTGGTTGGCGCCGGGATGCAGGCGCGCGTCTTCCAACGCGTGGTTGAGCAGCATCGCGTTGAGCTCCGTGTCGTCCTTCACGTAGTGCTCGGTCTTGCCCTTCTTGAGTTTGTAGAGCGGCGGCTGAGCGATGTAGATGTGTCCGCGCTCGATCAGCTGCGGCATCTGGCGATAGAAGAAAGTCAGCAGCAGGGTGCGGATATGCGAGCCGTCGACGTCGGCATCCGTCATCACGATGATGCGGTGATAACGCAGCTTGTCGGGATTGAAGTCGTCAGCGCCGATGCCGCAACCCAGGGCGGTAATCAGCGTTCCGACTTCGGCCGACGACAGCATCTTGTCGAAGCGAGCCTTCTCGACGTTCAGGATCTTGCCCTTCAGCGGCAGGATCGCCTGAGTGCGTCGATCGCGGCCCTGCTTGGCCGAGCCGCCTGCGGAATCACCCTCGACCAGGAAGATCTCGGAGAGCGCCGGATCCTTCTCCTGGCAATCCGCCAGCTTGCCGGGAAGCCCAGCGAGATCAAGCGCGCCCTTGCGGCGAGTCATTTCGCGAGCCTTGCGGGCGGCCTCGCGCGCACGCGCGGCTTCCACGATCTTTGAAGCGACCGCCTTGGCCTGGGCCGGATGCTCAAGAAGGAATTCTTCGAGCTTCGCGGCGACCGTGGCTTCCACGATGCCTTTGATCTCGGACGAGACCAGCTTGTCCTTGGTCTGCGAGGAGAACTTCGGATCGGGCATCTTCACGGAAAGAATCGCGGTCAGACCTTCGCGCGCGTCATCGCCTGTGGTCGCGACCTTGTCTTTCGCGGCGTACCGCTCTTCGACGTAGTGATTCAGCGTGCGGGTCAGCGCGCTGCGGAAGCCCGCGAGGTGCGTGCCGCCGTCCTTCTGCGGGATGTTGTTGGTGTAGGAGTACATGCTCTCCTGGTAGGAGTCGTTCCACTGCAGTCCCAACTCGACGGTGACGGCGTCCTGCTGGCTCCTGAACCAGATGATCGATTCGTGGATCGGCGTCTGATTGCGATTCAGATAGCGGACGAACTCGCTGATGCCGCCTTCGTACTGGAAGACTTCCCGCTTGTCGTCGCGCTCATCGATGAGCTCGATGCGAACGCCCGAGTTCAGGAACGACAACTCGCGAAGGCGCTTGGCCAGAATGTTGTAGTCGAACTCGATGTTCGTGAAGATCTGGGCGCTCGGCTTGAACCGGATGATCGTGCCGCGCTTATCGGTGACCCCGGTCTCCGCTAGCGGTGCCTGGGGGTCGCCCAGCCGGTATTCCTGGTTGTAGAGCTTCGATTCGCGATGGATCGTCAGGAGCAGGTACTCGGACAGCGCGTTGACCACCGAGACCCCGACGCCGTGCAAACCGCCGGAGACCTTGTAGGAAGAGTCGTCGAACTTACCGCCCGCGTGGAGGATGGTCATGATGACCTCGGCGGCCGATCTGCCCTCCTCCGGATGGATATCCACAGGTATTCCACGGCCGTCATCGGCCACGGTGACGGACTGGTCGGCATGCACCGTGACGGTGATATTCGAGCAGTGACCGGCCAGCGCTTCATCGATGGAGTTGTCCACCACCTCGAAGACCATGTGGTGGAGACCCGTACCGTCATCGGTGTCACCGATGTACATTCCGGGGCGTTTCCGGACGGCATCGAGGCCCTTCAAAACCTTGATTTTGCTTGAGTCGTAGACGTCGGAATCTGCCATGGTGCAACCTGGATCTGGGACGGCGGAATTATAGCATTGGGGTGAATTCGCCTTGTTCCACGTGAAACACTTTGTGGATATTCACGCCGCGTAGCCCTGCTTCCGTGACCGATGTGACGATCAGTTGAGACGGCACGGATTCGATCGCCCGAAGAAGTTTCCCCAAATTATCCACATCCAGCTCGGCAGCCGGATCGTCCAGCAACAGGCAGGTCGGCGTCGGGGCCGTCTCGGCTCGCAGGCGGACCTGAGCCAGGATGAACGCGCACGCCAGCATCTTCTGCTGACCCCTCGACACGAGATCTCGAGCCAATACCCCCTCCGTCTTGAAGGTAAGGTCCGCCCTGTGCGGCCCAGTGGATGTCGTCCGTAGCTGGAGGTCCCGGGACCGCTTGGATGCGAGCGATTCGGCCAGTGACTCATCCACGGACCACCCGCGGCGATAGTCAAAGGAAGCTCGGTTCGGCAGGAGGCTGGATGCCAGCTCCTCGAAGATTGGCTTCAGCCTGCTCGCGTATTCCGCACGCTCCTGGTCAACGACGGAACCGCATTCGGCCATCTCCTTCTCCCATGCAGAGATGACGGCCAGGCCTTCGCCGGCTCGCAGGGCCGCATTCCGTTGCAGCAGTGCCCGCTGGTACCGCCTCCATGAAACCAGGAACTCATGTTTCACGTGGAACACTCCCCAGTCGAGCAGTCGCCGACGGCGGGCAGAGCCCTCCTCAACCAAGCGGTGCACGCTCGGGTCGATCAACTGGATGGGAAGAACTTCGGCGATCTCCGAAAGGCTGGAGATCCCCTGGCCAGCCAGCCGGGATCGGGTCTGGCCATTTGTGTACTCGGCGCCGGCGACCAACTTGCCGCGCGGCGTCTCGAGGCGTCCAACAACGCGGAAAAAATCAGCTCCGCGCTTGAGAAGCTTCTCGCGGGTATTCGTGCGTAGGGAGCGTCCGTGCCCCAGAAAGAAGATCGCTTCCAACAAGCTCGTCTTGCCCGAGCCGTTATTACCGAGGATGCCGGTCCCTCGCGAATCGAACTCCAGATGCGCCTGTGCGATGCAGCGGAAGTTCTCGATGTCGATTCCGGCCAGCACCGCCCTTCCGATTACAGCCGCATCGGCATGACCACATACTTGGCGGAGGCGACGGCGGGCGAAGTCAGCAGGCAGCTGTTGTTCGCGTCAGTCAGGCCAAGCTGAACCTCGTTGCCATCCACTGCCGCCAACGCGTCGAGGAGATAGTTCACGTTGAAGCCGATCTCGACTTCCTCCCCGCCATAGTTCACTTCGATCTCTTCCTCGGCCTCTTCCTGCTCTGGGTTGTGAGACTGCAGGACCAGCGCGTTCTCCTTCACTGCCAGGCGAATGCCGCGGTACTTCTCATTCGAGAGAATGGCCGCTCGCTGGAGCGCCGCGCGCAACGCGTCGCGATCTGCCTTGACCTGCTTGGGAGGATTGTTCGGAATTACCCGGCCGTATTCCGGGAAACGACCGTCAATGAGCTTCGAAGTGAAGCGAATTTCGCCAATGCTGGCGCGAACGTGATTCGTTCCCACCGCGAGCTCCACCGTACCCTCTGCGCCGAGCAGACGCTGCAGCTCCAGGACGCCTTTGCGAGGAACGATGACCTGCTGCGTGTTGCCCCCGTCCTTCTCCAGCTCTGCTTCGCAGTATGCCAGTCGATGTCCGTCAGTCGCGACCGTTCGCAGCACTTTCCCAGCAATTTCCATCAACATGCCGTTCAGGTAGTAGCGGACGTCCTGCTGCGCCATCGAGAAATGCGTCTTGTCGAGCAGGCGCTTGAGCGCCGCCTGACCGATCGTGAAGGACTGATCCGCACGGATATCTTCGATGGAGGGGAAGTCCGACGCGGGCAGCGTGGTCAGCGTGAAGCGGCTCTTGCCGGACTTTACGGTGACGCGCTCGCCTTCCAGCGTAATCGTCACCGTTGCCTGGTCCGGCAACGCGCGAACGATGTCGAGCAGCTTGCGAGCGGGAACGGTGATCTCACCTGCTTGCTGCAGGGTGACCTTCGTTTTTGCCACGAGCTCGACTTCCAGATCCGTCGCGGTCAGCGACAACTCATCCCCGCGTCCCGTGATCAGGACGTTCGCCAGAATGGGCATGGTCTGCCGCCGTTCGACCACGCCGATCACTGCTTGCAGGGGAGCCAGTATCGCTTCGCGTCCAGCACTGAACTTCATCGCTTCACCTGTGGAGTCTTAAAGATTTAATGATTTAGATATTTAAAACTTATGATGATTATTGAGATCGCCCAACTCTGTGGATAAGCGAATCGCACCCTTTCGAATCAGGAGCTTGTGCTCTCAATAACTCCGCCTATAAGGCCTCGAACAGTTTGTCCCAAAGCTGTTGAGCACCTGTGGATTAAAAGAATCCTCACGACGCTCACAAGTTTTCCACAATCAACCTGCCAGGGTTCTCAACAGGTTTTGATAGTCCTCGTTCGTCCGTGTCTGCGACTCACGCAACTCCTTGATCACGCGGCACGCGTGCATCACGGTCGTGTGGTCCCGACCCCCGAAAGCATCGCCGATCTCCGGCAAGCTGTGGCTGGTCAGCTCCTTCGCCAGAGCCATCGCCAGCTGACGCGGTCGCGCGATAGATCGGCTCCTGCGTTTGGAGAGCAGATCCGCCACCCGGATTTTGTAGTACTCCGCGACGGTTTTCTGGATGTTATCAATCGTGACGAGGCGATCCTGCAACGCGAGCAGATCGCGCAGGGCTTCTTTCACGAAATCCATCGTGATCGGCCGGCCAGTGAATTGCGAGTTCGCCACGACTCTGCGCAGCGCACCCTCCAGCTCACGAACGTTCGAGCGGATCCGCTTAGCGATGAAGAACGCGACTTCCTCGGGCAACTCGATTCCGGAGCCCGCGGCCTTGCTCATCAGAATCGCCACGCAGGTTTCGAGCTCGGGCGGCTCGATGGCAACCGTCAGGCCCCAGCCGAAGCGCGACTTCAGCCGCTCCTCCAGACCATCGACTTCCTTCGGGTAGCGATCGCACGTGAGGATGATCTGCTGCTGACCTTCGAACAGCGCGTTGAAGGTATGGAAGAACTCTTCCTGGGAGCGATCCTTGTTCGCGAAGAACTGAATGTCGTCGATCAGGAGGGCATCGAGCGAGCGGTAAGCGGCTTTGAAGTCGTTGATGGTGTTGTGCTGGAGCGCCTTCACCATGTCGCTCACGAACCGCTCCGAGTGCACGTAAGCCACCCGGGCCCGATCGCTCCGGCCTCGAATGACGTTACCAACCGCGTGCATGAGGTGGGTCTTGCCCAGGCCGACGCCGCCGTAGATGAACAGCGGGTTGTACGCGCGGCCAGGGTTTTCCGCGACCTGATGAGCTGCGGCGCGGGCGAGCTGGTTGCTCTTGCCCTCGACGAAATTCGTGAACGTGAAATCCGGATTCAGCCGGCTTCCCAGCACCGAGGGCGGCTCGCGCGTGAACCCCTTGGGGGCAACAGGCGTCGAACTGATGGGACTAGCGACGATCCGGGAGCCAACTTCGACAATGATGCTCAATCCCGGGGGCGACGAGAGCGGTTCGACGAGCTCGGAGATGCGCTGGGCGACATTGGCATTCACCCAGTCGACCACGAAACGATTCGGGGCCAGCAACCGCAAGACGCGGCCTTCCTCGACCGCTTGCAGCGGCCGGATCCAGGTATTGAACTGCTGCTCGGGCAACTCTGATTCCAGTTGCCGAAGACAGTGATGCCACAACGAACCCTGCACGGTTTCGCCCCCACCGGACCTCGTCCCCAAGATACCGGTCGATCAAGAACGTCAATGAAATGGGTCTGCGCCGAGTCGTTCCATAGCGGGGGCGCGAGAGGCCGCGAGTCTATACCGATGCGCCGCGAGTTATCCACAGCTCGAAAGTCAGTGAATCACCCGGAAATTCAGCGACCGCGCGCTTGACATCACCTGAGGCGCTGCGTACCTTTGCCGCCCTTCTTTTCGGCCCACCATGTGCTTGTTTTAGCGCGACTTTCGCGCCACGAGATTGCAGCATGAAGCGCACTTACAACCCCAGCAAGATTCATCGCGCCCGCACTCACGGTTTCCGTGCGCGCATGGCAACCCGCGCCGGTCGCCTGGTGCTTTCCCGTCGCCGCGCGAAGGGCCGCAAGCGCCTCACCGTCTGACGCCGCCTCCGGCGTCACGCTGTTCGAAGCTGTTCTTGCAAGCACCCGCCCGGCCATTTACCCCGGCGCAACGTCTCCACAATAAGTCGGACTTCGATCGCGTCTACAAAGATGCGAGACGTTCCGCCGATGCAATGTTCGCCGTCTTCGCGCGACCGAACGGGGGATCCACGGCTCGACTTGGTTTATCCGTCGCCGCCCGAATCATAGGGGGCGCGGTCCGCCGCAATCGAATCAAGCGCCTCGTCAGGGAATCGTTCCGGCTGCATCAACATGACTTTCCCGCGGTCGACATCGTCGTCAATGCACGCAGCGGGGCTCGCGACGCGGACAATCCCGCCATCGCGCGCAGTCTCGAAAAGCATTGGCGGGCCGTAGTTCGCGCATGCGCATCGTCCTGAAAGCGCTGATCCGCGGCTATCGCTATCTCATCAGTCCGATGCTCGGTCCGAACTGCCGCTTCTATCCGAGCTGTTCGTGCTACGCCGAAGAAGCGATCGAAGCCCACGGCGCCATGAAGGGAACTTATCTTGCCGCGCGGCGCATCCTGAGATGTCATCCTTGGCATCCAGGCGGCTACGATCCCGTGCCCGCTTCGACGCGTGCCGGATCTTCCAATACCAATACGTCTGAACCCGCATCCTGCGAAGCCGCCAGCCACACGAGCTGCGCATCGCATCTGCCGCACTGACCGGAATCGATTCACTCATGGAAAACCAAAGACTCTTTGTGTGGGCGGCTCTCGGTCTCGTGCTGTGGCTGAACTACATCGCATGGCAGCGTGACTACGCGCCGCCGCCCGCACCCGCTGCTCAGGTCACAGCTCCGGCTGCACCAGGACAACCAGCCGCGCCTGAAGCGCTGCCTGATCTGCCGGCCGCTGATGGCGCACCCGCAGCACCAAGCACGCAGGCTCCCGCTGTCGCCGGACCTGAAGCGCCCGCCGCAGCTGCCGCAGCTCCGACGATTCGTGTCGTCACTGACGTGCTCGATATGCAGATCAGCACTCGCGGCGGCGAACTGCAGCGCGCCGATCTGCTCAAGTATCCGAAGGTCAAGAATGAGCCGGGTGTTCCGGTGCGACTCTTCGATACCGGCGGCGCCGCTCTCTATGTCGCGCGTTCCGGGCTACGAGCCGCGGATCAGCGCAGCGAGCCGACGCATGCAGTGACGTATCAGGCTGCGGCCAACGAATATCGACTCAGCGCCGGCGACACCCAGCTCGAAGTTCCGCTGACATGGACCGACGGCCTGGGGCTCACGGTGACGAAGACCTACGTCTTCAAGCCGGGCAGCTATCGCATCGATCTCAAGTACGACGTCAACAATGCGACGGCGACGGACTGGCGCGCGGCTTCTTACGTTCAGCTCATCCGCCACTACGAACACGTCGAGCGTTCGTACTTCAAGGTCGAGACCTACGCGTATCGCGGCCCGGCCATCTACGACGGCAAGGCCTATCGCAAGCTCGATGTCGAAGATGCCGAGGATCGCAACTACAAGAACGCGATCACCGGCGGCTGGGTCGCAGCGCTGCAGCATCATTTCGTCGCCGCGGCGGTGCCGCCGGCGGGCGCGGCCTATGACTATCAGCTGAGCGTCGACGCCGATAACGACTACGTGCTTTCTTATCGCGGGCCGCTGCAGACTGTTGCCGCGGGTGCCACCGGCGCTTTCACGGAAACGTTGTTCGTCGGCCCGAAGCTCCAGCAGCAGCTCGAAACCACCGGACCCAAACTCGAACTCACGGCCGACTACGGCAAGCTGACGATCATTGCGCAGCCGCTGTTCTGGCTGCTCGACCAGGTCCATGGCTTCGTCAAGAACTGGGGCCTCGCGATCATCATCGTGACTTTCCTGATCAAGCTCGTCTTCTACAAGCTGACCGCGGCGAGCGGCCGCTCGATGGCGAAGATGCGCAACGTCGCGCCCCGCATCAAGGCGATTCAGGAACGCTACAAGGACGATCGCGAACAGCTTGGTCGGCAGATGATGGAGATCTACAAGCGCGAGAAGATCAACCCGCTCGCCGGATGCCTGCCGATCCTGATCCAGATTCCGTTCTTCCTCGCCTTCTACTGGGTGCTGCTCGAAAGCGTCGAGATGCGCCAGGCGCCGTTCTTCGGCTGGATCACCGATCTGTCGACGCGCGATCCGTTCTTCATCCTGCCCGTGCTGATGGGCGTCGCGATGTTCGCGCAGTTCAAGCTGCAGCCGATGCCGAGCGCCGATCCGATCCAGGCGAAGATCTTCTCCTTCATGCCCATCATCATGGCCGGGACCATGGCCTGGTTCCCCGCCGGTCTCGTCCTCTACTGGCTGACGAACACGCTCCTGTCGATCGCGCAGCAGTGGCGCATCAACAAGCTCGTCGCCGCCGAGGACGCCGCCAAGAAGAGCGGTTGAGCCTGCGACTGACGGTCAGATGCTGATGTGGCTACACTTTGATCCAGCCACATCAGCGCTGCCGTGACCGCACACCTCTCAGACTCCGACACGATTGCTGCTGTCGCCACGGCCGCTGGCCGCGGTGGCATCGGCGTCGTGCGCGTATCAGGTCCGAGGGTCATCAGCATCGCGACCGAATTGCTCGGCGACCTGCCGTCCCCTCGACATGCCGCGCTTCGTATCTTCCGCGACGCTGATGGCGAAATGCTGGATGGCGGTATCGCGCTCTACTTCCCCGCACCCGCTTCGTTCACCGGCGAAGACGTGCTCGAGCTGCAAGGGCATGGCGGCGACATTGTTCTCGACATGCTGCTCGCGCGTGTCGTGCAACTCGGCGCGCGCATCGCGCAGCCCGGTGAATTCAGCCGCCGCGCATTTCTCAACGACAAGATCGATCTCACCCAGGCCGAAGCGATCGCGGATCTGATCGACAGCGGTTCCGCTCAGGCAGCGCGTGCCGCGTTGCGTTCGCTGCAAGGTGAATTCTCAGACGTCGTTCATTCGCTGACCGAAGCAGTAACCGAGGCCCGCATGCATGTGGAAGCGGCGATCGATTTCCCGGAAGAAGAAATCGACTTCCTTGCCGACACCGCGCTGCGCGACCGCATCGATCGAACGCTCGAGCTTTGCGGGCAGATCATCAGCACCGCCCGGCAAGGCACACTGCTTCGCGAGGGCATGACGGTCGTCATCGCGGGCCGACCGAACGCCGGCAAATCGAGTTTGCTGAATCGCCTCGCGGGCTACGATGCTGCGATCGTCACGGATATTCCTGGCACAACTCGCGACGTGTTGCGTGAGCGCATTCACATCGACGGCATGCCGCTTCACATCGCGGATACAGCTGGGCTGCGAGAGGAAGCTGATGTAGTCGAATCCGAGGGTATCCGTCGCGCACACGTCGAGATGTCGCGTGCCGACCGGATTCTGTACGTCATCGACGCGACACGCAGCGCGGACGACGAGGAGATTCGCCGTGAGACCTCCGTGTTGCCCACGAACGTCCCCGTCACCTGGATCTTCAACAAACTCGATATCGCGGGCGGCAGCGTACGCACTCAGGAAACACAACCGCCGCGCC
This sequence comes from Povalibacter uvarum, assembly GCF_014202975.1. Classification (GTDB taxonomy): domain Bacteria; phylum Pseudomonadota; class Gammaproteobacteria; order Steroidobacterales; family Steroidobacteraceae; genus Steroidobacter; species Steroidobacter uvarum. The sequence goes on along the minus strand of NZ_JACHHZ010000002.1, from coordinate 738,939 downwards.
TGTACCTGTCCGCGACAACCGGCGAGGGCATCGACCTTCTGCGCGAACACCTGAAGGCCTGCGTCGGCTATCAGGCAACGGAAGGCGGCACGCTATCCGCCCGCCGGCGCCATCTCGAAGCGTTGAAAGACACCCAGCGTCATCTGCAGGAAGCGCATCGCCAGCTCACCGAAAGCCGCGCAGGCGAGCTGATGGCCGAAGAGCTGCGGCTGGCTCAGCAGTCGCTTGCGGAGATCACCGGAGAGTTCAGCTCCGATGATCTGTTGGGGAGAATTTTCTCGAGTTTCTGTATCGGCAAGTAGCCTTCAGCTCACCAACTGCCGCTTCGCATTCTCAAACGCATCCCTGGCCGCAATGTAGGGATCGGAGTGTTCCGATCTCGACGCCCGCCCGCTGTTCGCGTGGATCGCGCCTCCAGGAAAGAGCACATCGAGCGAGACGGCGAACTCGCGATGACGCTCGCTGTGCGACGGGCCGTCGACGACGACGCGGCAGGAGGTGATGCGATCGTGGAATCGGATCAGCTTGCCTGCGAGCTCGCGGATGCGCGCTTCGAGCGCTTCGGAGTGATCGGTGTGGCGGAAAGTGACCTGCATTGCCGGGACGACGAATTCGTTCATTCTGGTCTCCTCTGAACGGCGCAACCGCCGTTGCGAGATCACGCTCGCATGATCGTTCGGCGACCGGAATACGGTGAGCTCACCGAAGTTCAGGGGATTCCCGTAGTTGAAGAAGCAGCCAGGAGCCCGCACGTCCTGGCCCGTGTCGCGGCATTGGGATTGAACCCGCCGCCGGCCCTACGGAGATCCTACGAGGATCTCCGCATTCGCGTTCATCCTCCCGTGCGGAAAACTCTCCACCAGGCCTGCTGGAGACTTTCATGACACAAAACATCGGCAACGCGGATCGCATCGTGCGGCTGGCGATGGGTATCGGGTTCTTCGCCTTCCTGCTCCTCGTGCCCGCGCCGATCCGATGGTTGGGTATCCTGGGTTTCATTCCGTTGCTGACGGCCTATGCAGGAAGCTGTCCGATGTATAACGTTCTCGGTATAGATACGCGCCGAACCGCGGCGCGCAGAGGATGACACTCTGAAGCCGTTTCCCCATTCGTATCCTGTTGTAGCGAGCGTCACATCGGACGCATCGCCGCTCGTTCAGGCAGAAGGGCTTCCGGATCTGCATTCAGCTTCGCCCCGTGAGTTCGACGGGCCGGGTGACCAATGGTCGCCAGAATCGTTGCTGGTCGGTGCGGCAGCGAGCTGCTTCCTGCTGACGTTCAAGGTGGTGGCCCGCATCGCCAAGCTGGAATGGCAGCGGCTCGAGTGCTCCGTCGACGGGACGCTCGATCGAGTCGAGGGCGTCACGCAGTTCACGCATATGCGCTTGCACGCGAAGCTCACCGTACCGACGCTGGACAAACGCGACGCATATCAGCACGCGCTGGAAAAAGCAGAACAAAACTGCCTGGTCAGCAATTCGCTCCGCTGTCCGCGCGAACTGACTGTCGATATCGTCGCTGCCTAGCGAGTCTCCGACAGCCGTGATCATCGGCCGCCGCGTTGCCGCTCCTTCCGTGATCGCCCGATCGCTGGGCGACATCTTCGGTGAGCGCGTCGAGCACGTTCGCGTCATCGAGCATTCCTTGTATGCGTCACTGCATCCAGGCGCACGCGCGACAACACGGCGCGGTCGCATTCTCCTGAGAGGTTCGGCCGCGGATTTCTGGAGCGATCCGGACCTTCTGCTCCACGAGTACTTCCATGTGCTTCGCCAATGGCAACCGCGCAAGCTGACGATCTGGCGGTACCTGGTCGAGTCTCTCCGTCGCGGCTATTGGTTCAATGTCTACGAGGTCGAGGCCCGGGCCTTCGCAGCCCGGCATTGCGTGCGGCTTCAATTGCTTCTGGCTCGGCGGCGGCACGAGGAGCAGCCCTCCGCATAGGCGCAGGTCGGTCGCCAGCGACAATACCGATGTCCCGGACCGTCACTGTTTAGGCCAGAATACGGCGCTTCCGTCTGCTCTGGATCGCCCATGTCCGCAAAACCGTTACTGCTCGTCGCCATCGCGCTGCTGACGCTCGGCGTTCATGCTGCCGAAGAAACGGCACCAACTCCGCCTGCGCCAGCGGATTCGCGGACGGTGATGACGATCGAACAGGTCGTCCAGCTGCTCGATGAAACGGTCGACTGGTATCGCACGCTCGGCATGCAGCAGCAGGCGTCGACACAGCCGAGTGACCTGTTGATCCTCTACGCCAATCGCCAGACGGCGGACAAAGTCATGACGCTCGCCTTCGAGATCGCGCGCGCGAACGCCGAACTCATCAGCAGCGAAGAGGGCGCCAAGGCGCAGCAGAACACGGACTCGGGATCACAGACATTGGCCCGCATTCAGCGGCGCCTGGATGAGCAGCGTCAGTCGGTGCAGGCCGAACTGGACGCAGCCAAGCGTCAACTCGCATCCGCCGATGACAGAGAGAACGCATCGACCCGCGTGTCGGTGCTCCAGCGTGAACTCGATCTGCTCAATGCGCGACGCAACTATCTCTCGAGCATGGAACAGTTCGAGCACGAGAATGATGCCGGCGGGTTTGGCGCGAACACGCTCAAGGCCCATATCGACGCCATTGCCGCTTCGATTCCTTCCATGAGCGCCGCGACGCCCGCCGCAGCGACGGCTGCCGCGGCCAGTGCGCCGACTCCGACGCCGGGAACACTGTCGTTCAGCCAGTTCGGAATCTGGGACCTGACCGCTGCGGTCTTCCGCCTTTCCGGAAAGATGCGAACGATCGATGCGATCGATCAGCGCACCGCGGACCTGCAGGAAGTGTTCACCCAGATCCGCAACCCGCCCCTCGAGCAGTTGAAAGCTTTGACGGCACGCGGCGACGCGCTCGGTGCGCAATCCGACAACACCGACAGCGCAACCCTGAAGACCATGCGCGATCAGTACGACACGCTCGCGTGGCTGTTCAAGCAGACCTCGTCGATGCTGACCCCGTTGAGCCGCGCCGGCGTGCTTCTGGATCAGTATCGCCACAACCTCAAGAGCTGGCGCGACGCGACGGAGCGCCAGTACTACGAAGCACTGAAAGCGCTCGGCATGCGAGTTCTGTTCTTCGCCGCGTTGCTTGCGATCGTGTTCGGTGCCGCCGAGCTGTGGCAGCGCGCCGTCTTCCGGTACGTACACGATGCACGTCGGCGCTCACGCTTCCTGCTGCTGAGACGAATCGTCATCTGGTGCCTCGTCGTCGCCATCGCCGCATCGACGTTCGCGACGGAGCTCGGTTCGCTCGCAACCTTCGCGGGCCTGATCACGGCCGGTCTGGCTGTGGCCATGCAGAGCGTGCTCGTGTCGGTCGTGGGCTACTTCTTCCTCATCGGCAAGTACGGCATTCGCGTCGGTGATCGAGTGCAGATCGGTAGCGTGACCGGCGAAGTCATCGAGCTGGGCCTGGTGAGACTGCATCTGATGGAGCTCGGCGGTCAGGGGCTGCAAGCGCCGACTGGCCGCGTCGTTGCTTTCGCGAATTCCGTGATCTTCCAGGCATCGGGCGGCCTGTTCAAACAGATCGCGGGCGTGAACCTCGCGTGGCACGACGTTACGTTGAGTCTCCCGCCGGGCGCCGACTACGCGGTGATCAAGGATGAGCTGGTGGCTGCAGTGAACGACGTGCTCAACGACTACCGTGACGACATCGTGCGGCAGAGCCAGGAAATCCAGAAGGCCGCCTCGTCGAACGAAACCGGTGACCCACAGCCGCAGGTCCAGCTGCGCTTCTCGCCGGATGGCGTGGAAGCGGTCGTGAGATATCCCGTACAGCTCTCTCATGCCGCGGAGATCGACGAGCGCGTGTCTCGCGAGTTGCTGAACGTGATTTCAGCGCACAGCAACGCTGCGCCGCGGCTCGGCGCTCCCGCCTGAACGCGATTCGCCGGACGACTATCGTCAATTACCGGTTGACTCATCGGCGAAGCTGAGTAACATGCGCGCCCCCGGATACTTCAACCCGGCCTTGGAGCCAACAATGTCTGCACCGCACAATCTCGAAACCAAGTTGAACAACGCGCCGTAAAGTTCTCACGAGATGACTTGGGACGAGCGCGTCCGCTCCCCAAGTCAGGTGTACAAGCCGCTTCTGGCGACAGAATGGCTCCACGAAACCCCTGGCGGGGAAACCTGCCAGGGGTTTTGTCTTTGGCGGGCCAGCAAACCAGCGACTAGCCGTTAGCAGCTGGCCGCAAGAAGGCTATTTTTCTGTCATGCCAGTACAACTGACTCTCAACAAAGGCCGGGTGCCCGTCAAAGTCTTCACGAAAGACATCGAGCACGACGCCATGCAGCAACTGATCAATGTCGCGCAACTGCCGATCGTGTTCGGCCATGTCGCTGCGATGCCCGATGTGCATCACGGCATCGGCGCGACCGTGGGCAGCGTGATTGCAACGAAGCAGGCCATTATTCCCGCGGCCGTCGGTGTCGACATCGGCTGCGGCATGAATGCCGTGCGCCTGACGCTCACCGCCGCCGATCTTCCCGACAATCTCGCGAAGATCCGCAGTGAAATAGAGCGCGCGGTACCGGTCGGATTCAATCAGCACGAATCCGACAAGGTCCACGGCAGCGCTCATGCGCGGCAGGCGCGCACGCTGAGTGATCGGCTCGACAGCGTCGTGAAGAAGCACGGCGGCATCATGAAGATGCAGCGCCAGTTCGCGCGCACGTGGATCTGCCAGCTGGGCTCGCTGGGCGGCGGCAATCACTTCATCGAACTGTGTGTCGACGAGGCGCAGCGCGTGTGGGTGATGCTGCACTCGGGATCGCGAGGGATCGGCAATGTCTTCGGGCGCTACTTCATCGAAGCCGCGCGCAAGGACATGCGCCGTCACCAGGTGAACCTGCCGGACCGCGATCTTTCGTACTTCAGCGAGGGGTCGGATCTGTTCGACGACTACGTCGAAGCCGTCGATTGGGCGCAGGACTACGCGCTGCTCAATCGCACGATGATGATGAAGCTCGTGCTGGACGCGCTGGCGAAGCATCTTCCGCCGTTCAGGACGGACGGCGAGGCGATCAACTGCCATCACAACTACGTGGCGATCGAACAGCATTTCGGCGAGAAGCTGTTCATCACCCGCAAGGGCGCGATCAGTGCGCGCGACGGCCAGCTCGGCATCATCCCGGGCAGCATGGGCGCTCGCTCGTACATCGTCCGCGGCAAAGGCAATGCCGAGTCGTTCTGCTCCTGTTCCCATGGAGCGGGCCGGCGCATGAGTCGCACGGAAGCGAAGCGACGCTTCAACCGCTTCGATCTGGCCAAGCAGACCGAAGGGGTGGAGTGCCGCAAGGACGGAGGCGTCGTGGACGAGATCCCGGCGGCGTACAAGAACATCGATGAGGTGATGGCGAACCAGACCGACCTGGTCGAGGTCGCTCACACGCTGAAGCAAGTGATCTGCATCAAGGGCTGATAACAACATGGACATCGACAATCTGAATCCGGAGTGCGGCCGGGAGGACCGCCGTTCTCTGTCTGCGGGGCTCTCGTTCCACCACGAGCTCTACGATCTCGGGGATACGGTACTCAAGACGCGGGCGATTCGTGCGCTCGAGAACGTTGCGGCGCGCTACCCGATATGCCGCTCCGTGCGATGCGCGACCCGTCGCAAGGTCGAGGACGTCTTCGACGATCTCGCGCTTCACATGGGTATGACGGCGTTGCGAATGGACGAGGGAACGCTGTTGCTCGACGGCCCGGGCGTCTTCGTGCAGGCGGAGGGCAGGCGCAAGGCGGAGTACTGCTCTTGCTCCTTCGGCATCTGGGCAGAGAGCAAGGCGCGTGCGGACGAAGTGCGTGATACGTTGTTCCGTCTCGTCGGTGAGCGCTACTCACCGAGCCAGATGTTCACGATCGACTGGCACTTCATGAACAGCCGCTCGGGCCTGAGCAGCGCCTCGTTCGATGAGCTCGCGGTCGAGCCCATCTACGATGAGGCCTACCCGACGTTGCGGGAACCGGTGCAGAATTTCATTCGTCGCTATCTCGATGCAAGCGAGACGGTGCTGATCCTGCTCGGGCCGCCGGGCACCGGCAAGACGCGGCTCGTGCGTGCGATTCTTGGCGAGATGTCGAAGCGCCGGCACAAGAGCGCGAACGTGATGTACACGGGAGACAAGCGGGCGCTGGAGAACGACGAAATCTTCGTCGACTTCATCACCGGCTCGCACGACGCGTTCGTCATCGAGGATGCCGATCACCTGCTGCTGGCGCGAAACAACGGCAACCATGATCTGCACCGCTTCCTGGCGATCGCGGATGGCGTGGTGCGCGCGCAGGGAAGGAAGATCATCTTCACCACGAACCTGCCGAACGTCAGCGATATCGACGAAGCGCTGCTGCGGCCGGGCCGATGCTTCGCCACCGTTCGCACGCGCGGTCTCAGCGGTCCGGAAACTTCTGCACTGCTGACGCGGCTCGCCCGCGATGAGGTTCATCGTGAAGCCGTGCTGGCCAAGGTGATGCCGGCGGGGACGCCATCGGTATCGATCGCGACGGTCTATCGGGCTTCTGCGACGCTGGAGGCCTGATAGCGATTCTGGCGCCTCGCTACGGCTTGCCGCGTTCGCCTCCGTGCCTTCCTGCACCAGCAGCGAAGGCAGCGGCGCCGGAGCGGGATTCGCCCGACTCGATGGTTGCCAGCCCATGTCGCAGCTCGTTGCGCATCGCGCCTTCTTCATCGAGCCCCCACTGCTCGATGGCCGACCGTCGATCGTTGCGCATGCAGCTCTGCGGAAACGCGGCGATCTGTGAAGCGAGCTGCTGGGCTGCCCGGAGAGCGTCGCCTGCCGGGACGAGGCGATTCGCGAGACCGATATCCAGCGCCTCCTGCGCATGCACTTCGCGACCCGTGAGAATCAGATCCATCGCTCGGCTGTGTCCGATCAATCGCGGCAGTCGCACCGTACCGAGATCGATGAGCGGCACGCCGAAGCGGCGACAGAAGATGCCGAAGATGGCAGTTTCGGAAGCAACACGCAGATCGCACCAGAGGGCGAGCTCGCAGCCGCCGGCAACCGCATAACCCTCGACCGCGGCGATCACCGGCTTCGACAACCGCATGCGCGTCGGGCCCATCGGTCCATCGCCGTGTTCGCTGATCTTGCGGCGGTCGCCTGCCGCGTACGCCTTGAGGTCCGCGCCAGCGCAGAAGTGACCTTGAGAGCCTGTCAGGATCGCCACGTGCAGGCCGTCGTCGGCGTCGAAGGCCCGGAACGCGTCCGCGAGTTGCCTGGCGGTTTCCTGATCCACGGCATTTCGCTGCGCGGGCCGATCGATAGCAACGATCGCCGTCGTTCCCGAGATCTCGTAGCGGACGGTCATGACAATCTCCTGCAGCCAATGACAGCGGCGCGCAGCGACTGGACGCGCGAATCCCGGCATCCATAGACTGCGCCTCCGCTTCTGTCCACTCGCGAATACCGACGCTGCATGTCCGCGCTGCTGCTTCTTGCATTGTGTCTGCTGCTGGGCTGGCTCGTGGCCCGCTTTGCCAATCCGCCGGCGGCGCTCGCACCCAGTCTCAACTGGTGGGTCATCAATGTGGCGTTCTCGGCGCTCGTGCTGAATCTCATTCCGAAACTGCGGCTCGACTGGCATCTGTGGTTCCTCGTTGCCGCGATGTGGTTCGTGTTCCTCGGCGCCTGGGGATTCTTCACGCTCATCGGCAAGGCGCTGCATTGGTCGCGGGGACGCATCGGTGCGCTGACGTTGGTCTGCGGTCTCGGCAACACTTCCTTCATCGGCTTCCCGATGGTGGAAGCGCTGCGCGGCGAAGAAGGATTGAAGCTCGCTCTGTTCGGCGACCAGGTCGGCACGTTCCTCGCGCTCGGCGTCGGCGGCACGATCGTCGCGGCGCTGTACTCGGGCAAAAGCGTCGCGCCGATCGCGATCGTTCGCCGCGTGCTGTTCTTTCCACCGTTCATGTCACTGCTCGCAGGAATCTGCGTTGCACTGGCTGGCGGCTGGCCGACGATGATCGACGAAATCCTGGCGCGGATCGGTGCGACGCTGGTGCCGTTGGCGCTGTTCTCGGTCGGCCTGCAGTTCAAACTGCATTTCGGCAAGGGTCAGCTGGGAGCGATTGCTCTGGGCCTGGGCTGGAAGCTGCTGCTGGTGCCGCTGATCGTCTGGCTCGCCGGTTCGTTGCTGCATGTAGAAGGAGCGATCCTCACGATCGCCGTCCTGCAGTCAGCGATGGCCCCGATGATCTCCGCGACGATCCTGGCGACTCAGAACGATCTCGAGCCGACGCTGGCGAACACGGTGCTCGGGATTGGCATCCTGCTGGCGTTCGTTACGGTGCCGATAGCGAACGCATTGCTATAGGAGCCTCCGCCTGTGGTCCGGCTTTCCCCCCGGGGATTTCTCAGCGCACCACCGGCGAGTGAAACACCCTCAACGACCGCTTCCCCACCACGAGTAGCAACACAACCGCTGTGATCGCCTCCGACCAAATGGTCACGTTCATCATGACCGTATGCGCGGCCATCGCCGCGAGACTGTAGTGAGCAAACCCGTCGAAGCCGAATGCCGCGTATGCGGCGATGAGCCCGAGTCCCGCAATCTCTCGACCTGTCCTCAGCACGATGTAACCAACGACGCCGATGGCAGTGATGCCGAGCCACGTCCAGATGATGACTGGGATCGTGATCGATGCAGGCAGGTTCGGATACTCATCGACGAACACGCCGTTGTGGGCGAAGTGCAGCAGGCTCGCGCAACAGTGCGCGAGCATTGCCCATTCAATTGCACGCAGCTTCATCGGCAGCCTCGGGTTGCTGGGCGATCAGGGTTGCTTGACGATCTGGCCGCGCTTCATCACGAAGAGCGGGGCTTCGGTCGCCGCGATGTTCTCGAGGACGTTGCCGGGAACCGCGACAATGTCCGCGGACTTGCCGGTCTCGAGTGTGCCCACTTCGGCGTCGACACCGAGCAGCTTCGCGGATTCGCGGGTACCGGAGATCAGCGCCGCGGCCGGCGTCATGCCGATTTCCGTGAGCAATGCGAATTCCTTCGCATTCATGCCGTGCGGAGAAACGCCGCTGTCGGTACCGAACGCGATCGGTACCCCGATCTTTAGTGCGCTGCGGAACATCTTTTCATGCGCGGCGTACGCGGCCCGTGCCTTTTCGGCGATCGCGGGCGGGAGGTTCGCGGCTTCCTTGTTCACCCAATAGACCGCGAGGCGGGTGGGCACCAGGTACGTTCCCTTGCTCTTCATGAGCTGCAGCGTCTGCTCGGTCAGGAAGCTGGCATGCTCGATCGAGTCGACGCCGGCATCGATCGCCAGCTTCGCGGCGACATCGCCGTGGCTGTGAGCGGCCACCTTCTTCTTCCATGCGTGCGCCTCGGACATGATCGCGGTGAGCTCTTCCGTCGTGAGCTGCGGCACGTCGACCGGATCGGCCTCCGACAACACGCCGCCCGACGCACAGATCTTGATGACGTCGGCGCCCCACTTCATCTGATAGCGAACGGCGGCCCGGCATTCGTCGGCGCCGTTGCAGACACCGTCGATCGGGCCCGAAGGCTCGATGAGATCCGGCGGAAAGGGGCTGTTGTCGCAATGCCCGGCAGTCGAACCCACCGAGTGCGCGGCAGTGATCATGCGCGGCCCGGGCGTTACACCGGCATTGATCGCATTGCGCAGGCCGATGTCGACGAAATCGGATGCGCCGAGATTGCGCACGGTCGTGAAGCCCGCATCGAGCGTGCGCTTCGCATACAGCGCTGCGTAGTGCGACTGCTCGACCGGAAAGCGAAACATGTTGGTATGAAACGCGCGGAAGAAATCCTTCTGCAGCTCGCTGCCGAGGTGCACGTGCGCATCGATGAAGCCCGGCAGCAGCGTCGCGTTGCCGAGATCGATCACCTGGGCATTCGCCGGAAGCGTAGCGCCACCACCGATGGCGGTGATGCGGTCGCCCTGGATCACGACGACACCGCCATCGGTCAGCCGGCCCGACTTGCTGTCGAAGAGATGACTCGCCTTCAGAACGATCGGACGCTCTTCCGCTCCGCCCGCAACGCAGCTGATCGCCAGGCCGGCGAGCAACGTTGCGACGAGGTTCATCGGTTTCATTGTTGTGCTCCAGGAGAGTGGATCGCGAGACGATAACCGATGCCGCACGGGCGACGTCAACCGGAATGCGTTTCTGGATCAACGGGAGAGAAATTGGCCGTCGAGTCCCGGCGCGGGCGGCCTACGCTTGCCTCACAACGGTCGGCACCGTTGAGCAACGCGCCACGGTCAAGGAGGACATCATGATTCGGCAGGACAGGGAGGCTTGCGCTGTACACCAGCGAGGCCAGGGCATGAGTGAGTACATCATCATCACGGCGCTCGTGGCCGTCGCCGGCATCGGTCTGTTCGCCGCGTTCGGCGACACGCTGCAGAACCAGATGGCCGGCATGAGCATGGAAATGTCGGGGCAATCGGGCTCGCAGGATATCCAGGACGCGCAATCCTCGGCGACGACAGCCCAGACCCGCGCCGCGCAGGCAGACAGTCTCGCAACGTACAACCAGCAGACGAATTCTGGCGGCGGAGGTGGCAACCCCTAGGCACGACTCGCAGCGCTGTTTCCCCGATTCCCTCCCTGAAAGCGGGGAGGGCTTTTTTCGGCAGAGCGCAGCGCCAGGAGAGTTCATGGCAGACCCGCGCACCTCAGGCACTTCATTTCGTGAGCGACATCCCCAGCTCGGCCAGATTGCACCGGTCGCCCTGTTCGGTGTGCTGATCGCGAGCGCGGTGCTCGTGCTGATGTACAACACGGCTCAGAAGGTGACGGAGAAGTCTCAGGTCGCGAACGCCGCGGACGCCGCTGCTTACAGTGGCGCAGTCTGGACGGCGCGCCATCTCAACTTCATGGCGTACACGAATCGCGCGATGGTGGCCAATCATGCTGCCGTCGGACACCTCGTCTCGTACGTCAGCTGGATCCGCTACATCCATGAGTCGATCCAGCATGTGGACAGGATCACCCGCTACATCCCCTACGTCGGCCAGTACGTCAGCACAGTGGAAGAGGTCGCCGAGGAAGTCCGCGAGATCACCGAGCAGGGCGCGCAAGTGCTCGTGCCCGCGATAGACGGCTGGAACACCCATTTTCGCGCGGCGCAGGTCGAGGTGCAGGCCTCGCTGGCATTGAACAATCTCAACGACCTGATGGAACAGACGGCGCGCCGGTGGGACCCCGATGTCAGGATCAATGACCGCGATGCGATCGGCGCGATGCCGGACGCGCTGCGCCGCGTGATCGAAGCGCAAGTGCTGATGCAGCTCGTCAACGTGCCGACGTTCGTCGAGCGGTACACAGCGAGCAACGACAGCGGCGCGGTGAACCAGCTCATCACTACGAGTTTCGCAGCCAACGCGGACTTGCGCCGCTGGATTTCAGGTGAGCGCGGCTGGCGGGAGAATCTCGTCGCTGCCCAGATCCGCAAGCAGGGCTCCACGTCGACATCACAGAGTGAAGACGGCGCCGACTGGCAAGCCCGCGATCAGCTGCAGTATCGAACCCTGGGTGTGTTCGGGTGGCGAAGCTGGAGGCGTGTCGGCGATCGAGTCAGCACAGCACGCGCCTCCGAGTTCGATTCGGACTACCAGGGTGTTCCGTCGTATTACAACGTGGCGGGGCGCCCCAGTGCCGCGGTACTGAGCATCGGTGCGCTCGCGACGAAGGAGCAGTCGCGGGTCGCCACGCATGACAAGTTCGGACTGGCCACCAATGAGTCACCGCTCGCAGTGGCTGCTATGGCGGAGGTGTCGTTCCGCCGTCCGACGGGAAGCGCGTTCGCAGCGCTGGGTTCCAATCGACGCGAGCATGCGAACCTGTTCAATCCCTTCTGGGATGCGCGACTCGTGCCGATCGAATCCGGGATCGGGCTATGAAACGCAGCCGCGCCAGCCATTGGCGAACTCAGTGCGGGAATGCGATGGCGGAGACCATCGTGTCTCTGCTCGCGCTCTCGCCGTTCATCGTCGCTATCCCGATGCTCGGAAAGCAGCTCGACATCAAGCACAAGACATTTGATACCGCGCGCTACGCGTTGTGGGAGCGAACGGTCTGGCGCAGCGACGGCACATCGAATCGCAAGAGCGAGGACGACATCGTGCTCGAAGCTCGGGATCGCACTCTGGGCAATCCGCTCGCAGGGCTGACGGCAGTGGAACAACTCCGCGACGAAGGTGTCACGGAGAACACGTTGTGGCGTGATCTGCAACGTCGTCGCCTGCTCGATCACAACGACGAAGGCGCTCCCATCGAGCATCAGTCGAGTGACCAACCCGCGCCGGTCGATGTCGGGGTTCTGTTCGTGCCGGCGATCGCCTATGGCGACGGCTTGCTCGGCGAACTGCAGCGGTTGCTGCGGCTCGACAGCCTGAGCCTCAACCGCCGCGCGTATGCGGGGACGTCTGTGGCGATCGGTATCCGCCCGGTATTGCGGGAGCTCGCTGGTCGACCGATGACGCTCGGTGAGCGCATTCATGTGCAGGCCCGAGATCGATCACAAGTCGTTCATACAGCCCGCGGCGCGATCCTCAGTGACACCTGGACTGCTCGAGACGAGCGGCAGCTGCGGCATCGCGTCGACGAAGTCACGGTCAACGAGCTCGTGGAGCAGTTCGAACTGCCCGGTCGACCGATCGCACTTCAGGCGCTCGGCAAAGGCCGGCCCTTGTACGGCGAGGGTCAGTTCGGCTGGGAACCGGATCTGCGTCCGCGATCATCCGATTTGCCTGCGGCCTACGTCGAACAACGATGAGATCGAAGAACGACAAGCCCGCGCGCGGATCGGTCGAGCATCTCTCCCGGCTATTGATGCTGTCGCTTGCCGGCTGTGCCTTCATGCCGATGTCGCACGCCGGCATGTTGGCGAAGCTCACGGCAGCGCTGCCGGATGTTCCGGCTCCACCCCAGGGTGAGGCCCAGTGGGTTGCCGCGAGCATGCGGATGAATGGATTGCCGATGACGCTCAAGACGTTTCAATCGCGGCTCGATCCCGATCGCGTCTTCGACCACTACGAGTCGCTGGCGCACCGCTGGGGGCGCAGTGAGTTTCGCCGCACGGCCAACGGGACTCATCGACTGCTGGCAATCCGTTCGGTGAGTCACGTCATCACGATCGAGGCACGCGCGACGATCGGAGGATGCGAAGGGACGATCACGGTGAGCGGCTTGCCTGAGAGCGCAACTGCGCCGGGGCGAACAGCGTTCCCGCATCCTCCGACCGCGCAAGTGGTGAGTCGCCAGGAGTACGAAGACGCAGGCATCGAGGCGGAGCACCTGAGCTTCGTGAGCCAACGAACGGTGGTCGTCGAAGCGGAGGCGTTCGCGGGTGAGCTTCTGCGCGCAGGCTGGCAGATTCTGCGGCAGCAATCGATGGAGCGCCGGGGACGCGGCGTCGTAATCGAAGCCCAGTACGGTTCGCAACAGGCACTGGTCACGTTTCAGCCGGATAGCAGCGAGCGGGCCAGGACGGCCATCGTTGTCGTGTGGAGAAAATCGTGATCGCACCGTTCGCAGCCTTCAAGACACAGCAGCGCGGTTGGGGAGCAGCCGAGTATCTCGCGGTGCTGCTTGGACTGATGGCTGTATGGCAAGGCGCGCCCGCGGTATTGCGCCTGATCCAGGAATACCACACCGAGTTCTCGTGGGCACTGATGGTGCCGTTCTGAACGCGTTCCATGCAGGGAGGATGAGTCCATGAAAGGCAGCGTGATCACCACGCTCATGGTTGTCGGTGCGCTCGGTGCCGGGGGTGCGGCAGCGTACTTCGCCAATGGGTATATAGAGGGCACCGTGAATGCACGGCGATCGGAACTCGATGCCCGCTATGAGCCCTTGCGAGTGGTAGTCGCCAACGCTGATCTGCGACCTGGTGTGTTCCTCTCGAGCCAGACGGTGGCGGTTCGCGAGATACCGCGCAACTTCCTGCACTCCGATGCCATCCTCGCAAGTCATTGGAACGATGTGGCGGGGCGCGTGCTGGCGCATGGCATGCGCAGCGGCGAGCCCGTGCTGCAATCGCATCTGGCGCGGGATGTTGCAGCGGGATTCTCGTCGCAGCTCGCGCCCGGAATGCGAGCGCTGACATTCCCGGTCGACGACGAAGCCTCGATCTCCGGCATGCTCTCGCCGGGCGATCGCATCGATATTCTCTTCACCACGACGAGCGGCAGCGAAGCCATCACGATGCCGCTGCTCGTCGACGTTCCAGTGATCGCGACGGGTATTCGAACGCTCACCAATGCTGCGTATCTCGATCAAAAGAGCCCCGCGCGCCAGTTCAACACTGTCACCGTGTCTGTTACGCCGGACAACGCCGCGCGCATCACGCTTGCACAGGATGCCGGCCGTATTACCGTCATGCTGCGTCAGCCGCGGGATGAGCAATCGATCCAGATTGCACGCATCACCAAGCGTTCGCTGATCCATGGCGACCGGGTAGCGAAGGTTGCGCCCGCCAGACAGCGCGTCGAGATCATCCTGGGCGGTGGCTGAGATGCATCACCCGCACTCATCACAATGCGTGCTCGCGCCTCTTGCCATGAATCTCCTCGCGTGTGCCATGGTTCGCGCGGACTCGTCGCTCGAGACCGCACCGGTCAGTGTGCTCAGCCTGCCCACGGGCCAGAGTTTGCTGATGCGCTATCCGAACGTGAGGCGTGTGGCTGCCGGCGACGGTGCGATCATCGACATCAAAGTCTTCGACGATACGCAGGAGATTCTCGTGCTCGGCAAGCAAGAAGGGCTCACGGATCTGCGGATCTGGAGTCGCGACGGTTCCAGTGTCGCTTACCTCGTCAAAGTCCTCGGCATTCCCGAACCCGCGCTCGTGCCACGCGAGGCGCTCCAGCAGAAGTCGACGATCCTCATCAAGGCCAAGCTGATCGAAGTCAAAAAGTCAGCGCTGAAGGACATCGGCATCGACTGGGCGGACGTGGTGCCCGGACCAGTCTTCGGGACCTTGTCGGAGTTCGTGAGCAATCCGTACTACCGGATCGTGCCTCCAGGCGTCGACGGCATCGACGGGCTTCCGCTGGAGCTGGGGACCTCGAACAACTACTTCGCACTGACGACTGCGGCGGAGTCCGTGATCCGCATGCTGGTCAACAGCGGCGATGCGCGACTGCTGGCGGAGCCGACACTGACGTGTATCGACGGTGGTCAGGCAGATTTCCTCGTCGGCGGTGAAGTACCGATCCCGGTCCAGAACCAGGATGGCGCGCTCAACGTGATCTTCAAGGAGTTCGGGATCATCCTGAATGTCGAACCGCGCACCAACGAGACGGGCCTGATCCGCACGAAGGTCAACGTCGAAGTCAGCAGCGTGGACAAGGGCATCGAAGTGCTGGGCATTCCCGGATTCGCTACGCGCAAGACCAACACCGAGATGAACGTGCAGTCCGGCGAGGCGATGGTCATCGCCGGCCTTTTCAGCACTGAGGATGCAAAGACGGTCGTCAAAGTGCCGGGCCTCGGTCAGATCCCGATCCTCGGTGAGCTGTTCAAGTCGCGCCAGTTCCGTCGCGGAGAAACGGAGCTCGTCGTACTCGTGATGCCTCAGATCATCACGACGGATTCCGATGCGGTCCGATCGGGCGTGCAGCACTACGAGTCGCTCAGGCAGAAGTCGCAAGAGGCACTCAAGTTCAAGTTGATGGACTGACGCCTGATCAATTCTCAGCACTCACAATCATCACTCAGGGATGACCGTGCTCGAAATCCAGCTGCAAGTTCCCGGCTGCCCTGTGCAGACGCGGCAGATCGACGTCGGCCGCTACAGCATTGGCCGCGGATTCGGTGCTGACATTCGCTTGCGTCACGATTCCGTGGCGCGGCGCCATGCCCTCCTCAGTATCGCCGAGGACGCAGCGCTTCTTACCGATATCGGCGCCGCGGATTCTGTTCGCCGCAACGGCGTTGTCGTTTCCGACACGGCGCCCGCGCGAGGCGGCGACACATTCTCGATCGGCGATTGTGAACTGAAGATCGTGCGCAGCCTCATCGACGAGAGGCCCGTGACGGAGGGGGAGACGACGGTCGTGATACGGACAGCGGCGCTCACGTCCGTGGCCTCGGATCGATCATGCACAGAGCCGGTGGCATCGTTGCGCGTCCTGCAGGAGGAGCTGCAGCGGCTCGTTCTGCGCGAGCTCGACCTGTTTCGCCGGACTGCGCTCAACACACTCGCGAGCGCGGATCTGCGCCGGGAAGCACGGCAAGCGATCGAGTCGATCATCGAATCCGGCGCCGTGGCCCTGCCGCCCGACCTCGACCGCTCCCGATTTGTCGCGGAGATGACGGCGGAGATCATGGGCTATGGACCCATCGAACCCTTCCTGTCGGATGAATCCGTGTCCGAAGTGATGGTGAACGGTCCAGGCCAGGTCTACATCGAAAGGCGCGGCCAGCTGGCCGTAACGCAAGCTCGATTCACGAACGACGAATCACTCATGCGCGTGATCGAGCGGATCGTCACGCCCCTCGGTCGTCGCATCGATGAGGGTGTACCGATGGTGGATGCGCGACTGCCCGACGGGTCACGAGTAAACGCGATCATTCCGCCGTTGTCGCTGGTAGGCCCGATCCTCACGATCCGGAAGTTCTCGCGCCAGCGGTTGTCGATGGATCGCCTGGTCGAGCTGGGTTCGCTTACGCCACCGATGTGCGAGTTCCTGCGGGTCTGCGTGCGCTATCGCAAGAATATTCTGGTCTCAGGTGGCACGGGGTCTGGCAAGACCACGTTTCTCAACGCTCTGTCGGAATCGATCTGCGCCAGCGAACGGATCGTTACGATCGAGGATGCGGCGGAGCTGCGGCTCGCACAGCCTCACGTGCTCTCGCTCGAAGCACGCCCGCCGAACGTGGAAGGCCGAGGCGAGATCACGATCCGCGATCTGGTGCGGAACGCGCTGCGCATGCGTCCGGATCGAATCATCGTCGGCGAGTGCCGTGGTGGCGAAGCACTCGACATGCTGCAGGCCATGAACACCGGACACGACGGTTCGATGACGACCGGGCATGCGAACTCACCCCGTGATCTGCTTTCGCGCCTCGAAGTGATGGTGTTGATGGCAGGCATGGACCTGCCGGTACGTGCGATCCGAGAGCAGATCGCATCAGCCGTCGACATCATCGTCCAGCAGACGCGCTTCAGCGACGGGCGTCGGCGCGTCACATCGATCATCGAGATCGATGGCATGGAAGGCGACGTCATCCTGACGCAGCCCTTGTTCGCTTTCAAACAGCAAGGTGTCGGGTCGAACGGTGAGATCGTCGGAACATTTCGCGGTTGCGGCCAGGCGCCTCGGTTCTATGAGGCGCTGGCCGAGGCGGGTGTCCCGCTCGACCGATCGATCTTTGCAACTGCTTCGGCTTCGCAAAGGGGACTCGCATGAACACGCTGCTGTCGGCAAGCGGGTTGGGCGCGAGGCTTGCTGCGGTCATCTGCGTCTGCCTCAGCGTGCTGCTGACAACGCTTGCGTTGCGTCGCGCGGCAGTCAGTTACCAGAACGCTTTCGTCCTCCGCGCTACAGCGAGCCTCCGGCAGAACTTCGTTGTCGCCGATGCCGGGAGATTGTTCCTCAGCAGCCTTCTGCTCACGGCGCTCCTCGGGTCGACGGGCTATGGATTGATGGGGGTCATGGGCGCACTGCTGGGAACGGTATTTGCGGTCGTGGCACCCCGCCTTGCTGTGGCTTACTTCGCGCGACGTCGCACACGAACCTTCGTGTATCAGCTGCCGGACGCCCTCCTCGCGCTGTCATCGGCGCTTCGTGCGGGCTCGAATCTGACCAAGGGGCTCGAGCTGCTCTCCACCCGTCAGCCTGCTCCTCTCGCCCAGGAGTTCACGATCGTACTGGCCGAATATCGGATCGGACGACCTCTCGCGCAATCACTCTCGGAGATGCGGGGTCGCATCGATTCCCCGGAGCTCGATCTCATGAACACGGCGATCAATGTATCGCGGCGGGTCGGCGGCAATCTCGCGGACACGCTTGAAGCACTCGCCCGCACGCTGCAGGAGAAAGCACACATGGAGGGGAAGATCGATGCCCTGACCTCGATGGGGCGCGCCCAGGGCTGGGTCGTCGGCATGCTGCCGATCTTCATCGGCTTCGTTCTGTATCAGCAGCAGCCAGAGCGGATGAGCCTGCTCTTCACGCAGTGGTACGGCTGGATCGTGCTCGCCGTGATTGCGGTGATGATGGCCATCGCTGCGTGGATGATCCGCAAGATTGTGAACATCGATGTCTGAGTGCCGATCCCATCCGACCATGTCGCCCTATCTCGCACCAGCCTTCACCGCCCTCGCATGCAGCCTGCTCCTGCTGCTGCCGCTCGCATTGCGACGTCATGCGAAGGAGTCAGCGGATCGGGATGCAGCCTGGCGTGACGAACTGCCTCTGTTGCTGCGCCTGATGCGCCCAGCCTTCCGCTGGTATGCCGCGGAAGTGGATCAATCGCTGCCCGGTCACAAGCGCGACGTCCTGCAGACACAACTCAATGCGGCGGGTTTCGCCTATGTCATCACGCCCGCTGAGTTTCTGGTGGTCCGACGTCTCACTTTCGTGGCAGGGCTTACCGGCGCGCTCTGCGTGATCTTCGTACTCGATGTGCGCGATCCCTTCTTTATCGCCGTAGCTGCCAGCGTTGCCCCTTTCGCCTACGTGTATCCCCATCTGTGGTTGCGCGATGCCACCCGACGACGACAGCGCCGCTTCGAGAAGGAGTTTCCCTTCTTTCTCGACGTGCTCGTCCTGGCGATGAAGGCGGGTCTCACGTTCACAGCCGCCGCGGAGCAAGCCATCGATCAGCTTCGCGAAGGTCCCGTGCGGCAGGAGTTCTCGCGGTACCTGCGCGAGACGCGCACCGGCATGACGCGCCGCGCCGCATTGGATCATCTCGCGTCGCGCGTCGTGATCCCGGCAGTGACGAACTTTGTTGCGTCAGTGACGCAGGCCGAGGAAACCGGTGGGTCGCTGGGTGATGTTCTCGCCGATCAGGCCCGCCAGCGACGACAGGAACGGTTCCTGCGCGCCGAGAAGCTGGCGAATCAGGCGCCGGTCAAGATGTTGTTCCCGCTGATCGCGCTGCTGTTTCCGATCACGTTCATCATCATCGGTTTTCCGATCGTGATTCAACTGATCGAGGCCGGTGCGTTCGACATCTTCTGAGGATGCACATGAAATCCGGAACGGTCGAATCAGATCGCGGCGTCACCATTGCGCATCATGTGTGTATCGCGAGCACCTTCTTCCGGCGGCTCGTCGGATTGCTGGGCCATTGCGATCTGCCGCTCGATCACGGGCTGTTACTGCAGCCGGGCGGCAGCGTGCACACACTGTGCATGCGGTTTCCCATCGATGCGCTCTTTCTCGACGGCCAGGGACGGATTCTGAAGATCGCTCATGGGCTCCGGCCCAACTGTCTCGCGCTCGCGCCGAGCGGTACTCAGGCCGTGCTCGAACTGGCGGCCGGAAGAGCTGGCGCATTCGACCTCCACGCGGGCGACATGCTGCGACTCAACTTGCGGAACGCGTCGTGAGCTGTCGAGGCCGAACGGCGATCTTCGCGCGAATGCTCCTGCTGTCCGCGCTGGCACTGCTCGCCAGCTGCAGCAGTTCGCCGAATCGCGAGCGTGTGCAGCTCATGCAACTCGCGCGTCAGGCGGATCTCAACTATCAATCCGGCAAGTTCGATGTCGCCCGTCAGCAGTACGAGCGACTGGTCGCCGCGAACCCGAGGTTCGTTCCGGGACATCTGCGACTCGGCGCTCTGGCTTACCGCAAAGGCGACGTTTCCTCTGCAAGAGAGCGGTTCGAAATTGCCACGAGGCTCGATCCGCGCAACGAGCAGGCGAAGTACAACCTGGCCATGCTGCACTTGAATGAGGCATCCCGTCTGCTGAACGACTACGCGAAGCTGACCGCGAAGGCCACTCACCGACAGGATGTGCTCGTGTTGTTGTCGCACTTGAAGGAATTCGGCGAGAAGTAGGGGTTCGCAACATCACTGTCGCGTCATGGCGTCGAGCACCCGACAACTTCGTCGATCGACCGAAGCGATGGGAACCTTTCATCTCCGTGGCGGTTATTGCCCTTCGCGGATATCCATCCGCGCCCCTATCCGCCGCACGAAGACACTTGCTGATGATTCACCGCCGCGACCTGCTCAAGTCCGCCCTCCTGCTTTCCGCCGTTTCGCCCACTGCCCACCTTCTCGCCGCGCAATCGCGACCGGCGACATTCAGCTACGCCGTGCTGAAAGGTCAGGCTCGTGCATTGGCTGCGAGCGCGTACGAGCCGCCTCGAAGACTCGCGCCGGAGAAATTGCAGCGGCTCGACTACGACCAGTATCAGTCGCTTCGCTTCCGTCCCGAGCGCGCGCTCTGGGCCGATACTGATGGCGGCTTTCGCGTACAGTTCTATCACCTCGGCCGCACCTTCAAAGAACCGGTGCGCATGCACGAAGTCGTGAATGGCGAGGCTCGCGAGCTGCTCTATCGCGCGGCGGACTACGATTTTGGACGCAGCGGCATCACGGCACGTGATCTACCGGCCGATCTCAGCTACGCGGGCTTTCACATCCAGGCGCAGACGAACTGGGCCTCCGATGTCATGTCGTTCCTGGGCGCAAGCTATTTTCGTGCGATCAGCAACGACACGCGGCAGTATGGAATCTCTGCGCGCGCCCTCGCGTTCGATACTGCGATCAATGGTCCCGAGGAGTTCCCGCGCTTCACGTCGTTCTGGTTCGAGCGCCCGCCCTCGAACGCGCGGACCGTCGTGATCTACGCAATGCTCGATTCACCGAGCGCGGCAGGTGCATACCGTTTCGAAGTGACACCCGGATCGCCGCAGGTCATGGAAGTCGACGCCGCGATCTATCCGCGCAAGCCCGTCGAGCGCGTAGGCATCGCACCGCTCACCAGCATGTTCCAGTGCGGTGAGAACGATCGACGCATGAGCAACGACTGGCGTCCCGAGATTCATGATTCCGATGGCCTGTCGATTCTCACGGGCAACGGCGAATGGATCTGGCGCCCCGTCGTGAACCCGCAGGGCGTGCGGGTGAGCTCGTACATGGACGAGAATCCTCGCGGCTTCGGCCTCATGCAGCGGGATCGCGTGTTCGAGCACTACCAGGACGATGGCGCGTTCTACGATCGTCGCCCGAGTCTCTGGATCGAACCGAAAGGAGCGTGGGGCAAGGGCGCGGTGCAACTCGTCGAGTTGCCAACGCCGGATGAAACGCACGACAACATCGTCGCCTTCTGGAATCCAGCCGCGAAGCTGCAGCCTGGGAGTGAACTGCTGTTCGCGTATCGCATGCACTGGGCGACGCAGACACCGTTTTCGTCGGCACTCGCTCGCGTCGTGGCGACGCGCACCGGGATCGGTGGCGTCATCGGTCAGCCGCGTCGCTATTACTCGGGTCGATTCGCAATTGATTTCCACGGCGGCGAGCTTGCGACCATTCTTCCCGGCGCGACCGTGGAGCCCGTGATCAGTGCATCGCGCGGGCAGGTCGAGATCACCTCGGCCCGGCCGTTGCGGTCCATCGACGGTTTCCGGGCCATGTTCGACGTCAGGCTCACCGACGAGAGCACCGACCCGATCGACCTGCGGCTGTTCCTCAAGAAGAACGGCCAGCCGCTGACGGAAACCTGGATGTATCAATGGACGCCGCCCGGACCCCGGGAGCGCCGGGATGCATTGATGGCCACAGGGGCCCGGCTGGAATGAGTTATTTCACATAAGCAAGCCCGTCAGGACAGGTTCCCTGCGGATTGCCGGCTTGAAAGTCCACCGGTGTGTGATTTATATTCCTACTCGTGTGAATTAACACGGGAGCTGCCTCCATGCATGCTCAGCACGCCGACCTTCGTAACCCGGCCCGGACCCGCGATGAAAGGGTGATCCTGGCTCGGGCCGTCACCAAGCTCTTCGAGCTGTGGCAACTCTCCGCCGCGGACCAGCTCATGCTGCTGGGTCTCAACGAAAGCAATCGGATTGCACTGCAACGCTATGCACGAGGCGAGGCGCTCGCGGCGAACCGCGATCTCCTCGAACGCGTCGGTCACCTGCTCGGTGTTCACAAGTCGCTCAAGCTGCTCTATCCGCACAACCCGGACCTCGTGAGCGGCTGGATGGGTTCGCCGAACACGAACTTCGATGGCGCGACGCCGACGGAAGTCGTGCGCCGTTTCGGTTTCGCCGGCCTGCTCATGGTTCGCGGCACGCTCGATCGGATGCGCGGCGGCTGAATGACCGGGGGCAGGGACGCTGAACTGCGAGTCACCCGGGATTCGCAACGCGACTGGCATCGCAACATCGTCAGTCTGCGCAAGAGCATCGATCTGTTCGCCGACCTCGTCGACGATCCGCGCGATGCGCAAGTGCTCGTGCGCCACGAGCTCACCACGAAGCAACCCTACCAGGAGCCGGCGATCATTCATCGGCCCTTCGAGGATGCGGCGATCAATGACTCGATCGCCGCGGCCATCCAGTGGCCCTTCGAGCATCCCTCGCGCTCCCGCTATTCAGCCGGTCGCTACGGGGTGTGGTACGGCGCTGCTTGCGTCGAGACATCGATTCGCGAAACGGTGCATCACTTCCGCAAGAACACGCTGGCATCGGAGGTTGCTGCGCAAAGCAAAGATCCGATCATCCAGGAGCGGCGCGTGCATCTGATCCGATGCAACGCGCTGCTCGTCGATCTACGCGCGCGAATCCGCACTGAGCCCGACCTGCTCCATTCCGACAACTACTCCTACTGTCAGTCCGTAGGCGCGGAGCTGCGCGATGCCGGCATGCCCGGTGTGATCACGTACTCGGCTCGTCACGAGAAATCAGAAGTCGTCGCAGTGTTCACACCGTCCGTTCTCACAGATCCACGCACGGTCTGCTATCTCACGTACAAGCTGTCCCCCGCGGACGGAAAAGTCATCGTCGAGCGCTCGCCGGGAAAAGTTGAGCTGGAGCTGTAGAGCTCTCCTTCCTGACCACTTCCGCGGCCGCCACCATGTTCGCCAGCGCCTGCTCGACTTCCGGCCAGTCCCGCGTCTTCAGGCCGCAATCCGGATTGATCCAGAGCTGCTCGTCCGTCAGCACGCTGCGGGCTTTGCGAAGCAGTGCAACCATCTCATCGACCGTGGGTACGCGAGCGGAGTGGATGTCATAAACACCCGGGCCGATCTCGTTCGGATAGCGCCAGTCGACGAAGGCATCGAGCAGTTGCATGTGAGAGCGTGAAGTCTCGATCGAAATGACATCCGCATCCATCGCGGCAATCGCGGGCATGATGTCGTTGAACTCGGAATAGCACATGTGCGTGTGGATCTGGGTCCTGTCCTCGACCGCGCAGGCAGCCAGTCGGAAATCATCGACGGCTCCATCGAGCCATCGCTTCCAGTCGGCGCGCCTCAGCGGCAGGCCTTCGCGCAATGCGGCTTCGTCGATCTGAATGATGCGGATGCCAGCACGCTCGAGGTCGGCTACTTCGTCGCGGATCGCGAGCGCGATCTGCCGCGATGTCATGCGGCGAGGCTGATCGTCCCGCACGAACGACCACTGCAGAATCGTGATCGGCCCGCTGAGCATGCCTTTCATGACCTTCCTGGTCAGGCTCTGCGCGTACGTCGTCCATTCGACTGTCATCGGTCGCGGCCGTGAAACGTCGCCGAAAATGATCGGCGGTTTGACACAGCGCGAGCCGTACGACTGAACCCAGCCGTTCCCCGTGAAGGCGAAGCCTTCGAGCTGCTCGCCGAAGTATTCCACCATGTCGTTGCGCTCGGCCTCACCGTGCACGAGTACGTCGAGCCCGAGGCGATGCTGACGATCGATTGCGTCGCGGATCTCCGCTCGCATCTGGTCCCGATACTCTGCCTCATCCATCTCGCCGCGCTTGAAGGCCGCGCGGGCCTTGCGAATCACGGCAGTCTGCGGGAACGAGCCGATCGTCGTTGTCGGCAGCAGCGGCAGGTTCAGCACTGAGCGCTGCACCGGATTGCGCTCCACGAACGATGAAGATCGCGCTTTCATCGACGGAGCAATGTCCCGCAACCGCTGCTGTACGCGAGGGTCGTGAATTCGTGCCGATGTGCGGCGGTCTTCGACAACGGCATCGCTTTCCGCCAGTGCCGCAGCGATGCTCACTCGCCCGCGATTCACGCCCTTAGCCAGAGTGGCGATCTCGTCCAGCTTCTGGATGGCGAAGGCGAGCCAGCGTTTGACCTGGCGATCCAGCTGATCCTCACCCTCGAGGTCAACCGGCGTATGAAGCAGCGAACAGCTCGGCGCGATCATCACCCGATCCGCCCCGAGTCGCGCAACTGCCCACTCGATGTGCTTGAGGGAGGCGGCGAGGTCGTTCCTCCAGATATTGCGGCCATCGATGAGTCCGAGCGAGAGCGTCTTGCTCCCCACGAGCGCGAGCGCTTCCTCCAGCAGGCGCTCGAGATCGTTTGACTCCGTGTTCGCCTGGCCCGAACCCCGGCACAGGTCGATATGAACAGCATCGACAGGCAGCGAGAAGGCGAGCGGCGCATTGTCGCGCAGACTGTCGAAGTAGGTCGCGAGCAGAATCCTCAAGCCGGGCGCGGCTGTCGCCAACTGCGCGTACGCCGCAGTACACGCTTCCCGGTAAGGCAGCGGCAGATCCAGCGAGAGCGCCGGCTCATCGATCTGCACCCAGTCCGCGCCCATCGATCGCAGGCGTTCGAAGATCTCCGCGTACACCGGGACGAGGCCGGGTATGAGCGAGCTGCGGCAGTAGTCAGCGCCGTCCACCGTCTTGCCGATCATTGCGTACGTCAGCGGACCGACGATTGCAGGGCGAGTCTGGATGCCGAGGCTGCGCGCATGAGCGTACTCATCGAAGACCTTGGTCGACGCGAGACGAAACGTCTGGTCGGGCCCGAACTCCGGCACGAGGTAGTGATAGTTGGTGTCGAACCACTTCGACATCTCCATCGCTACGACATCGTCGCGACCGATCTGGCGACCGCGCGCCATTGCGAAGTAAGTGGCGGCATCGACGGGCCCACCGGTCCAGCCGTATCGGCGCGGCACGCAACCGAGCGTGCAGCTCAGGTCGAGGATGTGATCGTAGAATGAGAAGTCGTTCGAAGGGATGTGATCGAGACCGCGTGCCTGCTGCAGTCGCCAGTGGCGCTCACGCAGTTGCGCTCCGATCTGCTCGAGCTGATGGAAGGACAGCGCACCCTTCCAATGCTGTTCGAGCGCCTGCTTGAGTTCACGTCGCGCGCCGATGCGCGGAAAGCCTAGATTGGTCGAACGTACTGACACGATCGTTGCTCCGGAAAGAACGCCCGGAGAACGTGAAGGCACGACGACGCAATGCCGCCGGAGAGCCTTGCCAGCGACGCGCGCATCGTGGCCTTCCGCTCCCGCGAGCAGGATCGGTCTTTCACAGGAAAATGCAGGGAGAGCGCAGCGACTGGATGTCGCATGCGTTCCGCCAGCTCCGCCCGAGAGAGCCCGACAGCCGTGCGCCGCTGTCGATTCCGACAGTGACGGCCGCGGCAGGTCTTCGGACTCACGGGCGGACGATCGAATGGATCGTTGATCTACTGGACGCCGCTTCCCGGATCTCATGATCCAGTGCGATGGCGCCGGTCGTTCCCGATTACCGCTGCGGGGCAGCTCCGGAGTAGGTCAAAGACCGCACCGGATTCCCTTTCAAGCCTGCGCGAAAGCAGGCACCGCTGGCGTCGTGAATGTAGGGAGCGGCTCCATCCCTCGTCAACGAAATGGCGTGTTTCGTGCGGCGAAGGAATCCGCGCGCAGTGCTGGTATGGTGTTCGCCCACAAGGTCGAACTCACAGAAGAATTCTCGCTAACAGGATGCTCCGGCAGACGCAGATCGTTCTCTGGCGACTCGGTGCAGTGCTTGCGCTGGCACTCGGCGTTATCGGTATTGCTGTGCCGGTGTTGCCGACCGTTCCGTTCGTCATCCTCGCGGCATGGGCTGCGGGGCGAGGCTGGCCCGCGCTCGAACAGCGACTCCTGGCCCATCCGACTCACGGTCCCCACATTCGGGCGTGGCGTGAGCGCGGAGTCGTGCCACGCAGGGCAAAGATTTTCGCAACGCTTGCGATGACGGCGAGTACCGTCTTTCTGCAATTCACGGTGACATCGCCGTGGTTGCGATTCGGCGCACCCGCAGTGATGTTCATCGTTGCAGTGTGGTTGTGGCGGAGGCCCGAGGATTAGGCCACTTCGTTACTCCCGCGCACGCGGGAGTCCATGCCTTGAGCAAGATGGATTCCCGCGTGCGCGGGAATGACGGGGTGAGCCTACAGCTTCATCCCCGGCCGCCACCCACTCTTCCCCAGCAACGCCTTCGCATCGCCCATCTCCAGGATCTCCCGAAACGCCTGCTGTTTGTCCGTCGCGTGCTGGTAATAGCTTCGCGCGATCCGATAGCCGACCCAGTACCCGAGATCGCCGGGCTTCTCGACGGTGCCGTTGTACAGCCAGTTGGAGAGATCCGTGCTGTCCATCTCGGCCACGAATGCGGTCTCGATCTCCTTCTCGCGGCCTGCTGTCGACGCCATGACCTGCGAGTACGCAACGCGACCCGCGATCAGTTCGGCAGCAAATTCCGCCGCCCCTTCCAGCAACGACAGCTCGAGAACCGTCGGCTTCGCCTTTTCGGCCAGCTCGGCTGACTGCTGCACGTGAATGTATTCGTGTGCGATCACGAACACGAATCGATCCTCGACATTGGGATTCAGCCATTCCGTCGCGCACAGCGCTTCCAGGCCGATCTGAATGCCCGTCGCGGGACCCGCGACGCCCACGGGTTTACCGCGCCCGACGACGATCGTCACCGGTGGTGTTCGCGCCTGCGGATACAGGCGCACCAGCGAGCCTAGGGCGACCGTGAGCCGCTCGCGAACGCGTGGCAGCACCTTCATGCACTCGCGGGCCTTGTCGTACATCGCCGGATTCTTGGCGATCATGTCGGCGATGCGGACGCCGGTGACATTCCGCAGCTTTGCGAGCTGATGCAATCCTTCCGATCCTGCATCCAGATAGTCGCGCTGAAGCACCTCGGCTGTGGGTCGACCCTCGGTTGCTTCGTAGATGCGGAAGAAGCGCTCGACATCCTCGGTCTGAATGGGGGGCGCGGCAGGCATGCTCTCCGCCGCGACGCAGATCGTCGCGCAGAACACGGTGCTGATCGCGAATACGATGCGGGCTCGCTTCATGCTGTTCTAACCTCTGACCGGAGGACGCACGGCATAGTGTAGAACCGACAGCCCGGAGCCTGATCACCGTGACAGCACCGACCGATTTCCGCGACATGACGCGAGCCTTGTATGCCGTCGTTTCCGCCGCGCCGGGAAAACGCGATTGGCAGGGCATCCGGCACTACTACCATACGGACGCGCGAGTGGTCCGCACCGGGCTCGATGCAGCGGGCGCTCCCTTCGCGAAGATCATGTCGTTCGATGAGTACGTCGCGAATGTCGAATCGCTGTTGCAGGAGGTCCGCTTCTCGGAAGTCGAGCTCACTCACGAGGCGTTGATCTTCGGTAACGTCGCTCGCCTCACGAGCGTTTATGAGTTCACCTGGAAATCCCCGACGGAAACGCGTCACGGCCGGGGCGTGAACTTCTTCACCGTCATCCACGAGGGTGGCCAGTGGAAGATCATGAGCATCGTCTGGGACAACGAGCGTCCTGGTCTGACGCTGCCGTCGTCGTTGCTGTAACGATGGGGTTCCCGCTGTGGGTCCGACTTTAGCCGCACGCCGAAGGCATGCTTCGCATGACGTCCGGCTGAAGCCGGACCCACAAGTAGGAGTTCAGAGCCTGCGCACTAAGCGCCCGCCGTCGTCGCGCCAAGCTCGTCCCACAGCAGGCGGAACTCGCGCCGGTGATCGTTCGCGACACGGGTGTCGACGTCGAAGATCATCGTGGCACGCTTGTCGGCATCGTAAGCGGGCCATGCAGGGGTGAGTGCGGATTTCGGTACGCCCTCCTTCGCAAAGCCTGTCCACACGGCGGCGAATCTCTCCACGAGCTGCTTGCCATCCTTGCTGCCGCTGCCATTGATCGCGCCGCGGAAATCGTGGATGGCGGCGCCCACGTCGACGCCATGCACCGCACCGAATTTGCCGTCGAATGCAGGGACTGGCCATTCCCACGTGTAGAAATAGACAGGTGCCGTTCCCTGCGCCGCCTTCAGCTCGGCCTGTTTGATCGCGCTGCGACGGAAACGCCGGTCAGTCGCGATGCGTGCCTGGATCAGGTACGGCGTCACCGACGGGAATGCATCGCGATACATCTTGTAGACGCGATCCGCCTGCGGCCCGAGCTGCTTGCCGATCTGTTCCTTCAGCCCCTCTTCGGTGAGATCGAAGTTCGTCATGCTGAGCGCGGCATCGTCGAGTGTGTAGCCAACGATGATCGGAACGTTGGCCGATTCCGGCGGCGCGACCGGATCGAACGGATGATGGGGCAACGCGTCGGTGCCGATCACGGGGGAGAATCCCGATTGAGCCGTAGCTTGAGCCGCAAGCAACTGCGTGAAGGGCAGTTTCTGCAAGTCGCGGATGTTGCCCTTGCCGATGCCAAGCACGTTGAGCAACTTCTCCGCCGATGTTACGGCCGCTTCCTGTGTCATGAGACGCAGCGCCGATCCACTCTGCACGCCCGCGCGCTGAAAGAGTCCCTTCGCACCGGGCATCGCGAGCAGTGTGCTGGTCTTCGCGCCGCCGCCCGATTGACCGAAGACCATGACGCGATCCGGATCGCCACCGAAGCGGCCGATGTTCTGCTTCACCCAGCGCAGCGAGGCGACCATATCGAGTGCGCCGGCAACGCCCGCGTACTTGAATTCGGGCGGTGCACCCAGCTCGCCGAGCCCAAGAAAGCCGAATGAAGACAAGCGATGGTTCACGCTCACGACGACGACATCGTCATAGCGCGCCGCCTGGTCGCCATCGAAACCGATCGTGTTGCCGGAACCGCTGGCGAAACCGCCGCCGTGAAACACGACGAGCACCGCACGCTTCGCGTTGTCGTTGATGCTCGGCGTCCAGAGATTCAATACCAGACAGTCTTCGCCGATCCCGCCCGGCTGCCGATCCCACAGGATCAGGCCTGAATAATGGCTGCGACGATCGGTCGGCGTTTGCGGCGCGATCTGCCCATAGTCGAAGGCATCGAAGACACCGGTCCACGAAGCCGGTTCGCGGGGCGGCAGGTATCGATTCGCGCCCGCGGTCGAGGCACCGTAGCGGATGCCCTTGAACGTCTTGATGCCGTTCCATTCGACACCGCGGACTTTGCCGTACTGGGTTTCGACCGTTGGGAACATCTCCGCTTCGGTGATTGCCCGGGCCGCACGCGGCACGAACAGGCTCATCGTCGAGCCCGCGATCGCCGCCGAGCCGCCCACCAGAACATCGCGACGCGACCATCCTGCTGTCTTGCGCATGGATCCCCCTAGTAGAAAGAGCGCCATTCTTCTGTTGACCGGTCAAATCGTGCGCAGCGCGAGCTCTTCGGGCAATCGCAGCGGGTCGGCTATTGCAATTCTTTTCGTTGGCGGCCGTCCCGGCGCACTTTGGCGGAGTCCGGGGGCTATGATTGCGCTCCCGAATCGAAGGAGCTCTCTCGATGACCACCAGCCGCCGCGAATTCATCGTGGGCACGGGCGCCGCCATCGCTGCCGCGAACCTGCCAGCGCCCGCAGTTGCCGCGGACAGCAACGCGTCGGTGGAAAAGCTGCTGGCTGACTTCGCCGAGGAACTCCTGGTCGATTACCCCGAGAGCGCGACGGGACTGGGTATCGACAACGGACTGCGGGCTCCTCTGAAGGCGAAGCTCGCCGATCGGTCCGCCGCTGGTCAGCAAGTAGTCGCGCAACGCGTCGCGAATCGGCTCGCTCGCCTGAAAGCGATCGACACGAAGAGTCTCAGCGAAGCCACCCGCATCAATGTCGATGTGATGCGCACGGCGCACGAGTTCGCTTCGGAAGGATTCAAGTTTCCCTACGGTGACGTTGCGCTGCTCAATCTGAGCTGGTCGTGGCGCAATGCGCCCTACGTCGTCGCGCAAAACACGGGCGCTTTTCTCGAGATCCCCGGGATGCTCGAGGAGCAGCACACGATCGTCACGCGTGAAGACGCCGACGCGTACCTCGCTCGCCTGGAAGCCTACGCGGGTCAGCTCGATGGCGAGACCGCACGTCTGCACTCGGCCGCTGCGCAAGGCGTGATCGCTCCGGACTTCCTGCTCGACAAGACGCTGCGACAACTCAAGATCGCCCGCGACGGCAAGCCGTCGGACTGGTCGATGATTGCTGCATTGGCGAAGCGCACGAAGGCGATGCCGGGCGACTACGCAGCGAAGGCGTCGAAGATCGCCGCGGACAAGGTTTCGCCAGCCCTCAATCGTCAGTTCGTTGAGCTTGAGGCGCACCGCAAGCGTGCCACGAGCGACGCAGGTGTCTGGAAGCTGCCGCAAGGCGAGGCTTACTACGCGTGGACGCTGAAGGCGGCGACGACGACGCAGATGACGCCGGAACAGATTCACGATCGCGGCCAGGAAGAACTGCGTGCGCTGCAATCGGAAATGGACTCGATCCTGAAAGCGCAGGGCCTCACGCAAGGCACCGTCGGCGAGCGGATGACGGCGCTCGGCAAGCAGGAACGGTTCCGCTTCCCCGAGAGCGACGAAGGCCGCGCGCAGCTGATGAAGTTCCTCAACGAGCGCGTTGCGGACATGCGAAAGCGGTTGCCGCGTGCATTCGCAACGCTCGTTCCGGGCAATCTCGAGATCAAGCGCATGCCTCCGGAGGTCGAGCCCGGCGCTCCCGGTGCGTACGGCGGCGCAGGCACGATCGACGGCAAGGTGCCGGGCAAGTTCTGGATCAACCTGCATACGCTCGCCATCTGGACAAAGTACAACCTGCCGACGCTCACGTACCACGAATCGATTCCGGGTCACGTGTGGCAGGGCGAGTACACGTTCAAGATGCCGCTCTTCCGTTCGCTCCTCGCGTTCAACGCGTATTCGGAAGGTTGGGCGCTTTACGCCGAACAGCTCGCGAACGAGCTTGGTGTGTACGACAACGATCCGTTCGGCCGCCTCGGTTATCTGCAATCAATCGCTTTCCGCGCCTGCCGGCTCGTCGTCGATACCGGCCTGCACGCGAAGCGCTGGACGCGTGAGCAGGCGATCCAGTGGTTCGCGACCACGAACGGTTCGAGCGTCGAAGAAGTCACCAGCGAAGTGGATCGCTACTGCGCATGGCCGGGCCAGGCGTGCGGCTACAAAGTCGGTCACAGCGAGATCAACCGTCTGCGGGCCGGCGCGCAGAAGTCGCTTGGCGCGAAGTTCGACCTGCGCCAGTTCAACGACACAGTCGTCAAGAGCGGCGGCGTGCCGATGGTCGTACTGGGACGAATCATCGACAGCTTCGTCGCAAGAGGCTGACGTCGCGAGGATACGAGCGACGTCATCCCCGCGAAAGCGGGGATCCACGCCTCGGCACGAAACGAAGGACCGTCATCCCCGCGAAAGCGGGGATCCATCTCCCTTTGGACCCGCCAATCGTGTCCACCTCCGCCGCTTGTGTTCGCAATCCCGCGCCCACAATGTCAGGGTGACCGTCACAAACCCTTGGTTGTGCCGGTCTTCCTCATTGAATCGAACCATTGCAGGGCTCGCACATGCGTCTGTTGTTGCTCATGGCTCTCCTCACGCTTTCGTTGTCGAGTGCGGAAGCACGAGCGCCGCTCGCGCCGGAGTTCACGCATATCGGATCGGCGGACTGGATCAACTCGCAGCCGCTGCGCCTGAGAAATCTGAAAGGCAAGCCTGTGCTGGTGGAGTTCTGGGCGTTCGAATGCGTCAACTGTCTGCGCTCGATTCCGTGGGTGAAGAGTGTGCAGGAGCGCTACGCCGACAAGGGACTGGTGGTCATCAGCGTGCACACACCGGAGTTGCCGCAGGAACGTTCCGCAGCGAACGTGCGTGCGGCCGTCGAGAAGTTCGGCATCACGCATCCCGTCATGCTCGACACCGACTACTCGTACTGGAACGCGATGAAGAATCTCTACTGGCCGGCGTTCTATCTCATCGGCCCTGACGGCCGCATCGCAGCCGACGCGATCGGCGAAATGCATGTCGGCCACGAGCGAGCGAAGGAGTTCGAGCAGGAGATCGACGCCGTACTGGCCCGCTAGCTGGCTTCTCAATCCCACATCGCCCGCAACTTCTGCCCCGCATCGATCTTCGCTTTCGACTGCGTCTGCCCAGCGTCGCGCCCCGTCGCCAGCGGCCACGACTTCATTTCAAAGTTCCGCAACAGATCTTCGGTCATGAAGCGGCTGCGCGCGCCGTAAACGTGCTTGTCGCCAGTGCGACTCTGCTGCGTGACGTAGTAGCGCAGCGGCGCAATGAGGTGCAGGTCGAATTTGGCTCGCGTCATCGCAACGTAGAGCAGGCGGCGCTCTTCCTCGATAGCTTCCGGCTTGCCCGTTGCGTGTTCATTCGGGAAGTTGCCGTCGGCGACATTCAGCACGAATACGTTGTCCCATTCCTGGCCCTTGGCCGAATGAACCGTGGAAAGAATGAGATAGTCCTCGTCGAGCAGCGGATCGCGGGAGAGATCGCTGCTGACCTGAGGCGGATCGAGCGTCAGCTCGGTGAGGAACCGTTCGCGGCTTTCATACTGTGTTGCAATTTTCTCGAGCTGATCGACGTCGCCCGCACGAACCGGCGCTGCGTCGTAGAGCCGCATCAGATGCGGTTCATACCATTGCCGCACTTGCTGCATCTGGCCAGCCCATTCGGTGGTTCCGCTAAGTTTCTCCATCAGCGACATCAGGCTCGGCCAGCATTCGCTCGCGGCTGAAGGCACCTGGTACTTCGCGAGGGTTTCGAATGCGTAGCCGCTCGCTTCGAACACTTTGAGGCAACGATCGGCGTGGGCCGGACCGAAGCCCGGCAGGAGCTGCAGCACACGGAATGCGGCCAATCGATTGCGCGGATTGTCGAGCCAGCGCAGCACGGCGAGCACATCCTTCACATGCGCGGCCTCGAGGAACTTGAGTCCGCCGTACTTCGCATAGGGAATATTGCGCCGGACGAGCTCCAGTTCGAGGACGTCGCTGTGATGCGAGTTGCGCATGAGTACAGCCTGCTTGCGCAGCAACGTTCCCTGCTCTCGTGCAGCCAGGATCTGCTCGACGATGTAGGACGCCTGCGCCTGATCGTCCTCGACGGTGACGTACTGAGGTTTGCGTTGTGAGCGATGCCCCGAACGCAGCTCCTTCTGATACTGCCGATCCGCATCGCGCATCAGCGCATTCGCTGCGTCGAGCACAGGCTGAACGGACCGATAGTTCTGCTCGAGCGTGACGATCTCGGCCTGCGGCGAGAACCGCTGCGGAAACTCCAGGATGTTGTCCACCGTCGCGGCCCGGAACGAATAGATTGCCTGGGCATCGTCACCGACGACACACACACCGGCGCCCTCGGGTTTCATGGCGAGCAGGATCTCGGACTGCAGCGTGTTCGTATCCTGGTATTCATCCACCAGAACATGATCGAACCGGTCGCCGACTTCCCGGGCAAGCTGCGGCTCCTGCACGAGCACATGCCAGTAGAGAAGCAGGTCGTCGTAGTCCAGGAGCTGTTGCGCCTGCTTCGTCTCGACGTATCTGCGATAGAGGCGCGTCAGGTCCTCAGCCCATTCGCTGCACCAGGGGAACATATCGTCGAGCGTCTTCTGCAGCGGATTGCGTGTATTCACGCGGTGCGAATAGATCGCAAGACAGGTGTCCTTGCGCGGAAAGCGCTTCTCCTTTTTCGTGAGTCCAAGTTCCTGGCGCAGAAAATCCATGAGATCCGCGGCATCGCCGCGATCGATCACGGAGAACGCGGGATCGAGTCCCAGGGAGTGCGCATGTTCACGCAACAGTCGATTGCCGATGGCGTGAAAAGTCCCGGACCAGAGTTGCCGTGCTGCGTTCGGCGGAAAGGAAATCGTCGGCCGCGACCGCAGTGTCTCGTTGGCGATCAGCTCGGCGCGTCGCAGCATTTCCTGCGCTGCGCGTCGCGTGAACGTGAGCAACAGGATCCGCTCGGGCGAAACCCGATTGAGGAGCAAATGCGCAACGCGATGCGCGAGCGTATTGGTCTTGCCCGTGCCGGCGCCGGCGATGATGAGCAATGGCCCGGCGCTGACCCCGCGGCTATTCGCTGCGCCATGGGTTGCGGCGCGCAATTGCTCTGCGTTCAGGCGGTGGCCGAAGGAGGGCGAGGTTTCGAGCTGGGCGTTCATCCCGGGGATGATAGCGGGGACTGTATATAACGCCAGCGGTTCGCGGTTGGCGGTTGGCGGTTAGGGGGAATCCGAGAGGAGGCGGAGCATGGTTCGGGCGTTGCGGATGCCCTGATCCTCCATGTTGTTGTTGAAGATCATGTGGACGTTCTCGGCCTGCTCGCCGAGGTGGCGGACAGGAGTGATGAAGTCGCGCAGCTCTTCGTCGCGGTAGTCGTAGTTGAATCGGTCGGATGCGGCTTTGAGGCCCTTCAGATTCCAGGTGTCCGCGTTGCGGCCGTGCATCCGGACCATGGCGAGTCCGGGGAGCGTGGCTTCCCAGACCGTCGGGATCGAGCCGGGGAGTTGCGGTTCGTCCACGATGACGTTGCAGAAGCCGAGTTCGCGTTCGAATGCCAGGATCGAGTCGCGTTGTCTGCCCTCGAACCAGGATTCGTGGCGAAACTCGAGCGCGATCGTGTGGTCCGGGAGACGCTGGCGAATCTGCTCCATGTAGACGCGGCTGCCGCGGTTCGGCAGGAACCACTTTGGAAACTGAAACAGCAACGCGCCCAGCTTGCCGGCACTGCGCAGAGGCTCGAGCGAGAGGTGGAACTGCCGCCACAGCTCATCCTGAAGTTCTGCGCCAAGGTCGTTGTAGTAGAGCTGACGGGACTGCGACTCGCCGAGCATGACGCGCACGTTCGGAGGCAGCACCTTTGGATCGGTCTGGTGCTGCGTGAAGAGGCGAAACACTTTGATGTTGAACACGAAGTCGTCGGGCGTGCGCTCCGCCCACAGCGCTGCGTTCGTAACAGACGGCATCGCGTAGTAAGTGCTGTCGACCTCGACGATCGGAAACTCTGCGGAGTAGTAGCGAAGCCGTGCCTCGGCAGTCTTCACTTCACGGGGATAGAACTTGCCGCTCTTGAGCAGGGTCGCGTCGGTCCAGGAAGCGGTACCGATGAGAATCCGATTGTCGCTCGCCATGCAGCGATCGTAGCTCAGAAGCCGCTAGCCATTAGCCTGCTGGCCACTAGCCAGAACAGGATGCTCTGCCTTCCTTCTCTGGCTGGCTAACAGCCAGCTCGCGAGGGGTTTCCTGTCATCTTGCCGCCACCGACACCACCGCGCTGCCTCTCAGCACCACTTCGGTCTCCGTAATCTCTCCGAACGCTGGCGCTCCGGGTGTCTTTCGCAGCCTGATGGTGAAGCGTCGTTCCCGGGTCGAACTCGACGGCTTGATCGGAATGAACAACGTGCGCACGTCCTGGCCGTCGTTGAAACGCGCCGTTTGAAGTGTCGGCAGCTCGTAGTCGACGCCTGGTTTTGCCGTGCCGGGTGCGATGCTCCATCGAACGGGCGCGGCACCCGCGGTCGAGCGCTCTCGCAGCAGATTGATTGCAGCCATCTGCTGACCATGAACGACGATCACCCGTCGCGATTGAAACGAAACCACGCCGGACGCGGCTGGCAGCGAGGGTTCAACAGCGGCGGTCGGCAAGACAGGCGCCGCCGATGCAACGATCTCAGGTTCGATGATGGAAATCTCCATGTCCGCGAGCGCTGCCAGGCGCGCTTCGCTTTGCCGCTCGCGTTCGGCAAGCAGACTGAAATCCGATCGCACTTCGCTGGATAGCTGCAGCAATAACACGGCGAAGAATGCGATGCCGGCGATCGTCAACACCGGCATCGCTTCGCGCCACTGCGGCCGCGGCTGGATGGAGAGCGAGCCGATACTCCTGCGCAGTTCACGCCAGTGGGGCCACATCTCGACCGTGCGGCGCCAGGGAATTCGAGGCACCGAAATCGAGGCGGCGATCCTTGCTGTGCTCGCGCTGGCGGTGCGCCAGCCATCGCGGACGCGAGTGCCCGACCGCTGTGCCTGGACCGCTGCGGCGGACAAGATTCTGCGACCGCGACTTGGGCGACGCGGTCCGACGAATGGTTCGAGAGCAACAACCGGTTCGAGCGTCGACAGCGTTTCCTCGATGGGCGCCGCCTGTTCTGGCGCTGGCCCCCGCCGGCTGGCCGCTGCAGCGACAACAAGAGGTTGTGGCAGCAGTCGCGTGTCGAATCGAACGATCGGCTCCGACGCCGCTGAAGGAATCAGATGCAGATCGGGCCAGTGCACGGACAAGCGCTGCTCCATCCGGACCTGCGGCATCCAGGACGAGGGAGCAACGGGCAGAGCCCCGGAGCTTCGCGGTTGAGCAGCGGACCGCGTTGCTGAGGCGAGCGCCGCATTGCGTACCCGGAAGCTCGTTGCCGGTCGCAGTTGCCGCAGCCGTGTTGCAATTGCTGCCCAGCTCGAAGGCCACGCTCCGCGCCATTGCAGCTCGGGCGTTGGCGCCGACCGCGGCTCTTCTTCCTGCGGCTCGCTGTCGGACTCGATCGACGGCGGTTCGCTGATTGGTTCCGCCACCACAGCGGCGACAACGGGCTCGATGCGTTCGCGCGTTCGGGGGCGCAGCGACAACCACGAGAGTCGATGGCGCCAGGTCGGTTTCGCGAGGGGCTGCTCTGGAACCTCCTCCGTCGGCTCCGTTTCCATCGTCTCGGGTTCGCCGACAGGAGGCGATGCGGCCGATGGTTGAAAGCCGTCGATGCGAGGCTTGGGATCGATCAGTTCGTGCGGAATCGTCTTGCCCCAACGCACCCGTGGCTGGTCCTCCTCCGAAGCCGCTGTCGATGCAACCCGCGCCGGATTTTCATCTGGGCTGACCCAGCTGTCCGGTACGACACCCGCGAATTGCGCGAACGCTCGCGCGATGTCTTCCGACGTCGCCGGGCGCTTCTCGCGTTGCTTCGACTCTGACTCATGTTCGCGTTGCGCCGACGGCGACGGATCAGCGGCCGACGACTCATCGCTTGCAGCAGCCGGCTCTGAATACTCCGGTTCCGGCGTGCGAGGCTGACGAGCATACGCAGCCTTGGCACGTACTTGTGCGGCGTTGAGGGAGTCTACGAACTCCCTTGCGCTGGCGGGACGTTCGTCCCGCTCCCACGAAAGCATTCGCGCGATGACGCCGAAATGACGCGCGGGGATGCTCGGAAGCCACGTCAATCGCGCACCCTCGTCGCGTACGTCGAGGGAGGACTTGAGAGCGAACGGATGCTGGCCGCTGAGGATCTGATAGGCGAGGCACCCGAGGCTGAACAGGTCGTCGCGCACTTCCGCAATCTCGCCCTCCAGGATCTGCGGGCTGGCGTAGGCCGGTGTCGCGAATCTTTCGTGGAGGGGAACGATCATCCCCGATTGCTCGGGAACCGAGCCGAAGTCGAGCAAGTGCGCGGCGCCACGCGTATCGATGAACACATTGCCGGGCTTCAGGTCGCCGTGGACGACGCCGTGTTCATGAGCGCAAAGGAGCGCTTCGCTGCATTCGATCAGGATGCGCAGCGCTTCCTGCGTCTCCAGTCGCTTCTCCGGCTGATGATGCAGACGCCGGCTCAGCGATTCGCCGTGCAACAGCTCCATCGTCATGAACCACACGCCGTCGTCGCAATCGAGATCGAACACTCGCGCGATGCCGGGGTGCGTGAGTCGCTGCATGTAGCGGAACTCGCGGATGAGGCGCTGGATGCGCGTGTCATCCGAGCGATACGCCGGAAGCAGGACCTTCACCGCGACCATTGCATCGGCGCTGTTGCCATGCAGGCGGTGGCGATCGAGCGCGCTGAAGATGGTCGAGGTGCCGCCAGCGCCGATCGCCCGTTCGATCAGGTAGCGACGGCTGAGCACGGTGGCCATGCCGATTTCGCGCACCGCATCAATCGAAGGCGGCGGCAGGTCGGCGTTCTCCTTCGCTGCGCCGTCAGTGCCCTGGCCGTTGATTCCCTGAGAATTGATACCCTGTGTAATGGGCTCGCTGTCGGCGGTTGCCTCGATCTTCAGATCGCTCAGTCGCACTGTTGCAGGATCGGACGCGGCAGCACTCGCCGGCAGGTGGTTCCCCTTTGAGTTGGTCTGCCCGGTGGTTGGATCTGACATACGCGCGCGAAACACACCGAAGCCCGCTGCTTCGTTTGCATTCAATACACCTCACCCGAGGCTTCGGTTCCTCGGACTTGTACCGATCTTTGGCGATCGTTGAGGTGTAGGCGCCGTCCGACAAATTACTCCGTGCCGCGCAGATACTTGCCGAACCAGCCCAGGTAGCGCTGCATCCGATCCTTCAGGTAGCTCGGCTTGCTCAAGCCATGATGCTGGCCGGGATAAATGATGAGCTGCGTATCGATGCCGGTGCTGCGCAGCGCCTGATACATCTGCTCCGAGTTCAGCAGAGGAACGTTGAAGTCCGCTTCGCCGCACAGGAACAGCGTCGGCGTCTTGATCCGATCCGCATGCAGCAACGGATAGGCATTGCGCAGATAGTTGTCGAGGTTCTTCCAGGGTGTGCCGAGCTCCGCTTCGTACTCGCGCACATACATGTCGGTGCCGTAGCCAGCGAGCGCGTTGCCGATCGATGCACCGCTCGTTGCTGCCTTGAAGCGCGAATCCTTGGTGATGACGAAATTCGTGAGAATGCCGCCGTAGCTCCATCCGCCGACGCCGAGCCGCGCCGGATCCGCGATCCCTTTGCTGACGGCGTAGTCGACCACAGCAAGAACGTCATCGGTGTCCTTGCCGCCCCACTCGGCCCAGATCGCGGCGGCGAACGCCTCACCGCGTCCCGAACTGCCGCGCGGATTCGTTGCGACGACCACAAAGCCTTGCGAGGCGAAGATCTGCCACATCGGCATGAATGAATTCGCGTACTGCGAAACAGGGCCGCCGTGAATCTGCAGGATCGTCGGATAGCGGCGCCCTGCGACATAGTCCGGCGGTGTCACGATGAAGCCACTGATCTGCGTTCCGTCCTTCGACTGGACGGTCACTTCCTCGGTGCGAGCCAGCGTCACACTCTTCAGCCACGCATCGTTGTGTGAAGTGAGTGCACGTGCCTTGCCGCTTTCGACGGCAAACACTTCGTCGGGACGATCGACCGTGCTGTCCAGGATCGCGATGCGATTCTTCGGTCCGAGGTCGAAT
Source organism: Povalibacter uvarum (assembly GCF_014202975.1). Lineage (GTDB taxonomy): Bacteria > Pseudomonadota > Gammaproteobacteria > Steroidobacterales > Steroidobacteraceae > Steroidobacter > Steroidobacter uvarum. The sequence continues at coordinate 699,516 of NZ_JACHHZ010000002.1, read as the reverse complement.
GCCGTCGTTTCGCGTCGGCCCTCGAGAATCCGATCGAGCTTGCCGGTCGCCGGATCGAGTCGCACGAGGTGCTGGTTGCGATCGTCTTCGATGAACGCGTAGATCGACTTGCCGTCCTGCGACCAGCGCGGCGCAATCAGATTGCGATCGATATTGCTCGTGAGCACTCGCGTGGTGCCGTCGAGCGAGACGGTCATGAGATCCTGCTTCGCGTAATAGATGAGCTTCGGATCGCGCGCCACGGTCAGGACGATGGAGCGACCGTCGGGTCGCCAGGAAGGCGTCGTCATCCAACCGGAATCGCCCGCATCGCCGTGGAATGTCGTCACGAGCCGCGCTTCGCTGCCGGCACGCGGCGCGATGACATAGAGACCGTTGTCGTTGCTGCGATCCGGATCCGGGCCGCGCTTGCTGACGAACGCAATCTGCGATCCATCCGGCGACCAGGTCGCCCAGCTTTCGTCGAATCGACCGGAAGTCAGGGCTTCGGTCTTGCGGGTGGCGACATCGAAGAGATAGAGGTGCCGACGAAGCGCGCCGAGATAGCCCGTCTCGTCCTCCTTGAAATAGAAGCGATCGATGACGATCGGCGGCGCCGTCTTGTCCTTGGCTTCGGCCGCGCTTGAGGGATCTTCATCCATCACCACCAGCACGATGCGCTTGCCGTCGGGCGACCATTCATAGTCGAGGACATCGCCCTTGAACGACGTGACGACCTGCGCTTCGCCGCCGCTGCGATCCATCAGCCAGAGCTGATCGGGATCGTCCTCCCCGCCTCGAGCCGACAGGAAACTGACGTAGCGCCCGTCGGGGCTCCAGCGCGGTGTGTGTTCGCTCTCCTTGGAGTTCGTGAGCTGGATCTGGCGCTTGCCGTCCCAACTCGTCATCCAGACGTGGGTCGTGCGCTTGTCCTTTTCCAGGTTGGCGGTGCGAACGGTGTAGGCGACCCAATCGCCATCGGGCGAGAGTTGCGGATCGTCGACAGCGTGCAGCGCATTGATGTCATCGGCGTTGAGCGGCCGGCGAGCCGGCTCGGCGGCGAACGCCGTAAAGGTGAGCAATACAGCGAAGACGGCAAGAAGACGTTGCATGAAACGCACCGGGAAACCTCGAGGCTGGATCGCGGAGGGAAGGACGCGATTCGAATTCTGGATGCGATCGAGAGTGGCGTAGCGCGTGACGGGAGTCAAACCGCCTGCGATGAAATGAATTGCCGGGTCGTCGTATGCAGTCGTAGGCTCCGCGCACAGGGAGAAACAAATGATTCGAGCCGCTTTCCGAACGATTGCCGCGTTTACGTTCTGCGTACTGCTCTCGAACACGGCAGGCGCCGCCGCATGCGATTCATTGCAGGTCGCCCACTGGTTGCTGGGCGAATGGGAAAGCCGCGACGGCGACAAGACCTTCACGGAAACCTGGAGGCAGCTGAGCGACGCGACTTTCGAGGGCAAAGGCGTGACGCTGAAGGGCGGGAAGCAGATCGACGGTGAGTCGTTGCGGCTGGCGCGGATGGAGAAAGGCGTGTTCTACATCTCGAAGGTCGCGCACAACCGCTTGCCGATCGCGTTCGAGCTCATCGTGTGCGAGCCGCAGCGGCTCGTGTTCGAGAACGCTTCGCATGACTTTCCGAAACGCCTCGAGTACGTCGCGACGAGCGCGGACACGATGAAAGTCGCGGTGACGGATGGGAAGGAGAAGGGGTTCTCGCTGAGCTTCAGGCGGAAGCGTTAACCCCTCGTCATCCCCGCACACGCGGGGATCCATCCTGCCGAAGCATGGATTCCCGCTTTCGCGGGAATGACAACAGGGCCAGGAGGCCCCTCCTAACCAATCATCTCCTCTGCTCCCACAAACGCCCCCGACTGCCGGTCGAACAACCTCCGGTAATGCCCGTTCGGCCGTTCGAGCAGCGTCTCGTGATCACCGTCTTCGACGATGCGTCCGTGTTCGAATACGAGGATGCGATCCACCGCGCGCACCGTCGACAGGCGATGCGCAATGATGATCGACGTGCGTCCCGCCATCAGTCGTTCCATCGCCTGCTGGATCAGCGCTTCGGACTCCGAGTCGAGACTCGACGTCGCTTCATCGAGGATGAGGATGGGAGCATCCGCCAGGAAGGCACGGGCGAGCGCGACGCGCTGGCGCTCGCCGCCCGACAGCTTCACCCCACGTTCGCCCACGAGTGTCTGATAGCCACGAGGCAAGCGCTCGATGAAGTCATGCGCGTTCGCCAGTCGGGCTGCGCGCTGGATCTGCGCCAGCGTGGCGTCCGGTCGCGCGTACGCGATGTTCTCCGCCAGGCTGCGATGAAACAGGATCGGCTCCTGCTGCACGATCGCGATCTGCGTGCGCAGCGACTCCTGCGTCGCATGCGAAACGTCCTGGCCATCGATGAGCACGTGGCCGTCCTTCACGTCGTACAGCCGCTGGATCAGCTTCACGAACGTCGTCTTGCCCGATCCGGAGTGACCGACGAGACCGACGCGCTGACCCGCGGCGATCCGCACGGTCAGATCGCGATACAACGGCACGTGATGACCCGCGTAAGCGAAAGTCACGTGATCGAAGCGCACTTCGCCTGCCGAGATACGCAGCGGTTTTGCACCTGGCGCATCCGCGACGCCCAGCGGTTGATCGAAGAGACGAACCATCTCTTCCATCTCGTTTACCGCACGCTGCAGGTGATGCACGTGCTGGCCGATCTCGCGCAGGTAGCCGTGCACCACAAAGTAGGTCGTGAGCACGTACGTGATCTCTCCCGGCGTCGCCTGGCCTTTCCACCACAGCCACAACGCCGTTGCAGTCACTGCTGTGCGAACGACCCACAGGAGCAGAAGCTGACCGCTGCCGCTCCACGTGTGACGCATCCAGGTACGCCAGGTACGGCGCGACCACTTGTCGACCACACGCGCCAGTCGGGCATCTTCCCGATGCTCCGCTCCGAACGCTTTGACGACTGCGTTCGAGCCAAGGGCATCCGCGAGCACCCCGCCCATGCGCGTGTCCTGAGCATTCGACAGCCGCGAGGCCGGTGCGATGACACGGGTCGCCAGAGTGACTGTGACTGCGACGTACGCGATGGAACCCAGTGCCATCACCACGCCCATCAAAGGCCAGCGCATCCCAAGCAGCACGACCGTGCCGACGAGAACGACGAGCGAGGGCAACAGCGCGAGCAGGAGAACGTCATCGAGCGTATCGAGCGCCCACATGCCTCGAGTGATCTTGCGCACGATCGAGCCCGCGAAGCTGTTCGCATGCCAATCGGTCGAGAAGCGTTGCACGCGGTGGAAAGCATCGCGCGCGACCTCGCTCATCAGGCTGAGCGTCAGTGGTACCACGCACCACCATGCAAGGTGGCGCAATCCCACCATCACCAGGCCCAGAGCAGCCATCGCGGCGAAAGCGAGCATGGCGGCGTCCGCCTGCGCAGGGCCGCCCGCGAGCGCGTCGATCAGCCGACCCGCGTACACCGGAACGAAGATTTCCGTCAGGGTCGCGAACGACATCGCGAGAGCGATCGCTGCGGTGAGCCCCTTGCGGCGGCTCCACAGGCGAAACGTGAAGAACAGGACTTTGCGAAGGACGTTGGCGCCTTCGGCTTTCGAACTCGTCATGATGATCCGACGCGAGTCTCGCGCCGCTCCATTGTCAAACCAGGGATACGCTCCGCGTGAGCGGAGTCAGCTACACGTGTCGGACCCGCCCGGGCCCGCGGACTTCAATGAGTGCCGGCCACGTGCGGAAGGCGCATGGGTGTGTTCATCGATGCCTCCCTCTGGTTGCAGTGAGAATGGAGGCACCTAAATAGCATTGCGGGCGTGCACGCCGCAAGCGGATTTCCGTCCCAAACAGCGCCATCGTACGATTGGGCATGAGCACATCCGATCTCTCTCGCCCGCCTGCCGTCGTCGTTCTCGAAACTCCGCGTCTGATCCTGCGCCGTCTCACTGTCGACGACGCGCCGTTCATGCTGACGCTGCTCAACGATCCGTCGTTCTTCGCCAACATCGGCGACAAGGGTGTACGAACGCTCGACCAAGCGCGCCAATTCCTGCTCGACAGTCACATCGCGAGCTATGAGCGCAACGGCTACGGGCACTACATGGTTGAGATCAGGCAGACCGGGGAGCCGATCGGCACCTGCGGGCTCATCAACCGCGAGGCGCTGAAGGCGATCGACGTGGGATTCGCCTATCTGCCGGCGTACTGGTCGAAGGGCTACGCGACCGAAGCGGCGCTGGCCGTGATGGACTACGGCCGCCTGCAGCTTGGGCTGCGGAAAATCGTTGCCATCGTATCGCCGCACAACAGCGGCTCGATCCGCGTGCTCGAGAAGCTGGGCCTGCGCTTCGAGAAGCCGGTCCAGATGGTCGCCGGGGGCGAGACCATTCATTTATATACGTAGGGGCCGGCCGTTCTGGCACCGTGCTGGTGCATTCTGTCACCACAAAGCCGCCCGGCGTGCAATGGGTAATCCCGTACACCCTGACGTCTTGCCTTCGCCCGAAATCGCACCGTACGCTACTTTCCTGCGCCGCGATTCGCGACGGGTTGGGCGACCCGGCGGCATCGCGCCGGAGGCAACTGTGCGTCACCTGCTTGCGGTATGGCTGTTATGCCTCGCCGCGGGTCTGTCCCCGACTGTGTTCGCGGATTCCGTACCCGAATTCCAGCTTCAGATGCTCGACGCAGCGGGAGACCGCAGCGCCGACGATGTCGCGCGCGGCGCACTCGACAGCCATTTCAAGCCGTTTGACTATCGCGAAGCCCGCAAGGGCGGCGGCGTCTTCTGGCTGAAGCTCGTTCCGGCGAGCGACTACGCGCCTGACGCGGTCGCAACGCTCAACATTCACAAGGGCCGGCATCTCCACCTTCGGCTCTTGTCCGAGCGCGACGGCAAGGTGTCGTCGCTGCCGCAAGCCACCTCGCTGCCCGGTTTCCGCGGGGCCCATGAAGCGGTCTTCATTCTTCCCGACGGGCTGAGCAGACAGCGGGCGCTGTATCTGAGAGTGGATCCGCAAGGCCGGGGCTCGGAAGGCTTTCACATCACTGCCTCGACGCTGGACGCAACGCTCGCCCGCGGTGCCGAGCACGCGCGCATGATTGCAATCACGTTCGGCGGCCTGATGGCGATGGCGCTCGCCGGTTTCCTGATCTGGTTCGTGCTGTCCGACAAGCTGCTCGCGCTCTATGCGTCGCTGTTTTCGCTGCAGGCGCTCTACATGGCGTTCCTGTCGGGACAGGCATTCGAATGGCCAGGCCTGTCGTTGCTCTTGCCGGTGCAGAGTTACACATGGAACGTGACTGCAGCGGTGAGCGGCGCGGTCGCGTGCTTGTTCGTCCGTGAGATCGCCGATCTGAAGCGATTCCTGCCGCGCGCTTACACTGCGTTCGGGTGGCTTGCCGGCACCTTCTTCGTGCTGGCGTTCGCGAACCTCGCTCAGCTCATCGGGCTCGGCGGGATCGTGGCGGCGATCGGCAATCTCGTGTTCCTGTTCGCTGCTGTGTTCACGCTCGTCGTTGCGTTCCTGGCGTGGCGAAGGAGCAGTCGGGCAGCGGGATGGTTCCTCGTTGCGTGGGGATTGCTCGAAGCGTTCACGATCGCAACGTCGATCCGCCTGCTCGTCACCGATCCGGAAGGGGCGGAGTGGCTGCTCTACTATGGCCTGCCGTTGTCGATGGTGGCCGCAGCGGTGCTGATCGCATTGGGCGTCGCGGACAAACTGCGCGAACAGCGCCTGGCCCTGAGCGATGCGGAGCGGCGTGCGCAGACCGATCCGCTCACCGGTGTCCTGAATCGCCGGTCGCTCGTCGAACGCCTCGATGCCGCGTGCCTGCGCGCACAAGCGCGAGGCCTGCCGATCGCATTGCTCTTCATCGATCTCGATCACTTCAAGCAGATCAACGATTCCTACGGACATCTCGCGGGAGATGCGTGCCTGCGCGCGATCATCGCGCCGATCCAGGCCGAGCTGCGGCAATCCGATGTGGTCGGCCGTTATGGCGGCGAAGAGTTCGTCGTGATCCTGAGCAGCGCGGACGCATCGGCCGCCGAACCGATCGCTGAGCGCATTCGCAAGCGCGTCTCCGAAGTTCGCGTCGAAGGCTATGGCGAGCCGGTCAAGCTCACCTGCAGCATCGGCATCGCGACGAGCGACATGCTCGGCGTCTGGGGCGAGCATCTGATCGCCCATGCGGATACCGCGGTGTACGCAGCGAAGCGGTTTGGCCGCAATCGGGTCCAGGTTGCCCTGGCCGCGTGATTCACTCTCCGCGGGTCGCAAGACACAAGCTTCTCCGTATCGGCTCCTGATACCGCCCGCCGGGATTTCCTTCCGCCGAGCGCTCTGTGTGACACTGCTCTCCTAGAAGAACAACGCGAGGACGCGGCGACATGCAGGCCGACAAGAAGCCTTCATCGAAAGGAATGACATTCGTACTGGCGTTGGTGTTCGGCGTCTTCGTGGGGGGCATCCAGGAGGATTTCGCCGGCTTCATCATCGGCGCAATGCTCGGCGCCCTGCTGGCGCAGGTGATGCACCTGCGTACCGTGACGAAGCTGCAATCGGAGCGGCTCGCGGAGCTCGAGGGCGAGCCTAAAGCAAGGCAACCGGTACAGCAGCCGCATCAGGAAGCGCCTCCGCGTCCGAGCGAGCCGCGTCGTGCCCCGATCTTCGACAAGGCGTCCGACACAGCTGTTTCACCTGTGATGCCCGCGCCCGCCGCTCAACCCGCACCCGCGGCGAGCGTCGCAGCGACGACGCCCGCACCTACGGCGAGGCCTGTCGCTACACCGAGGCCTCCGCCGCCGCCCTCGTTCGTCGAGGAGCGCATCAACGATTTCATTCGCTGGTTCAAAGGCGGTAATCCGCTTGCCCGCATCGGCATCGTCATTCTCTTTTTCGGAGCTGCCTTCCTCGCGAAGTACGCCGCGGAGAACAGCCTGTTTCCGATCGAGCTGCGATTCGTCGGTCTCGCGATCGGCGCCTTCGTTCTGCTCGGCTTCGGCTGGCGCCTGCGCGAGAAACGCCCGGCGTATGCGCAGCTTCTTCAGGGCGGTGCGGTCGCCGGTCTGTATCTGACGGTTTTCGCCGCGAGCCGGCTTTATGGATTGATTCCACTCAGCCTGGCCCTCGGCCTGCTGATCGTGATCGCGCTGGCAGCCGCAATCCTGGCCGTCGCGCAGAATGCACTCGCGCTGGCGGTCATCGGTACTGCGGGCGGATTCCTTGCGCCGATCATGGTGTCGACCGGCAGCGGCAATCACGTCGCACTGTTCACGTACTACGCGATCCTGAATCTCGGCGTGTTCGCCGTGGCGTGGTTCCGGACCTGGCGTGTACTCAACGTGCTCGGCTTCGTGTTCACGTTCACGATCACAGGCCTGTGGCGAGCATCGGGCTACGAGGCGAACGATCTCTTCACCACTGATTTCTTCCTGATCCTCTTCTTCCTGATGTATGTCGCGGTGTCGATCCTCAACTGCGTGCGTCAGCCGCCGAACCTGAAGGGCTACGTCTCGGGCTCGCTGGTGTTCGGCCTGCCCGTCGTTGCATTCACCCTGCATGCGACGCTGGTGTCGAAGATCGAGTACGCGCTGGCCTGGAGCGCTTTGATTCTCGGGTTCTTCTATTTGATTCTCGGCTGGACGTTGTGGCGCACGCGACGCGACACGTTCCGGTTGCTGGTCGAATCGTTCGCCGCACTGGGCGTCGTCTTCGCCAGCCTCGCGATCCCGCTCGCATTCGACACCCGGACGACTGCTGCGATGTGGGCAGTCGAGGGCGTCGGATTGCTCTGGCTGGGCGTGAGGCAGGAACGCCGGTTGCCACGCGCCTTCGGTGCGCTGCTCCAGATCGTGGGTGGACTGGGCTTCTTCGTGGGGCTGGCGCGCTTCACGAGCACGCAAGCCGTGTTCAACAGCATCTATCTCGGCGCGCTGATGCTTGCGGTATCAGGCTTGCTCAGCAGCTACTGGTGGCATCGCAATCGCGAACGCCAGGCTGTCTACGAAGCCGGTGCGGAAGTGCTGTTCGCGGTCTGGGCGCTGGCCTGGTGGTTGTTCGGCGGCCTGCATGAGATCGACCGCTATCTGCCCACCGCGGTGATGGGCAGCACGCTTATCTACGTGGCGTTCACTGCGGCGCTGCTGGCGTTCATCGGCATCAAGGCCCGTTGGTCGCTGCCGCAAACCTTCGCGCTGTATCTGCCGGCGCTGGGAGCGCTCTTCTGCCTTCTCTACGCGACTCACGTCGGGCATCCGTTCGGCGAATGGGGCGAATCCGGCTGGCTGCTGCTGTTAGCGGTCCAATACGGATTGTTGTTCCTTCTCAATCGCGACCGACTCGATGCGCAGCGGATCGGCGAGCAGGCTCTGCACGCCGGTGCGTTCTGGGCACTCGCGCTGATAGCCGCATGGGAAGTCAGCTGGCAGGTCGAATACCACACGAGCGGCGTCTGGCCGGTGCTGCCGTGGGGGCTTGCGCCGGCGATATTGCTTGCGCTCCTGGGCCGCAAACAGCTCGCTCCGCCGTGGCCGCTGGCGCAGAACGAATCGACCTATCGCATCGTCGTTGCCATTCCGCTGGTGGTCGTAGTGAGTGCGTGGATCGTGTTCGTGAATCTCACGAACATCGGTGACCCCGGCTGGCTGCCGTACATTCCGCTCGCGAATCCGCTCGATGTGAGCGTGGCGCTGTGTCTCGCCGCGATCGGCTTGTGGTGGACTTCGCTCGGGCACCTGGAACGCGGGAAACTCTGGAGCGATGAACGAGGCCCGGTCGTCGTGATCGCAGCACTGGTTTTCCTGTGGCTGAACGCGGCGCTGATTCGTTCGCTGCATCACAACTTCGGCGCACCGGCCACGCTGACTGGAATTCTCAACTCGACGCTCGTCCAGGCGTCGCTGTCGATCTTCTGGGGATTGCTGGGTTTCGCGGCCATGACCGTCGCCGCGCGCCAGAAGTGGCGCTACGTGTGGATCGTCGGCGCGGGGCTGATGGCCGTCGTGGTGGTGAAGCTGTTCGCTGTCGATCTCTCGAGCATCGGCACCATCGCCCGCATTGCGTCGTTCCTCAGCGTCGGCGTGCTGTTCCTGGTGACGGGCTATTTCGCCCCGCTGCCGCCGAGGAGAGAGAGTCGGGAGGCGACTGAATGATCCTGCAATCCGTCCCAGCGACTGAGAATAGAAAAGATCAAAGGACGCTCGCGATGACATCGAAAGTCGGCTTGCTTGCTTTCACTCTGCTGTGCGCTGGTGCGAATGCGGCGCCAGTGCCCGACGACTACGCACAGGGCGTCGACATCTTCAGCTACGAAGGCCGGCCTCTTGTTGAGGTGCTGGTGCCGGATTTCGTGTACCAGACGGCGACTCGCGACGATCTCGGCGACGTACGTGTGTTCAATGCCGAGGGCACCGCGGTGCCGCATGCATTCTGCGCATCGCCAGCAACTGTGCAGCCCGTGATCATGAACGCGTCGTTGCCGGTCTTCGATCTGCAGGCAGCGGCACCGGGCAGCGGGAACGGTGCGACCGTGGAAGTGGAAACCTCCTCGGGCACGCAGGTTCGCGTGCAGGAAGAGGGTGCGACGCCCTCGACGACCGGCGAGACGCAGACATGGGCTCATGTGATCGATGCCCGAAGCGTGAGCGGCATGCTGCGCTCGATCGAGTTCGACTGGATGAGCCCGGACGGCGCATCACAGGCGAGCGTGCGCATCGAGGCGAGCGAAGATCTCGATCAATGGCGATCCGTCGTTCCATCGACGACGCTGTTGCGTGTGACGCGAGACGGCCAGCAACTGCAGCGCAAGGTCATCCCGCTGCCGTTGCAGACTTATCAGTATCTGCGCGTCGTGCGCACCGATGACGGCCCTTCGCTGCAGCTCGCGGCGGTCATCGCGGAAGTGATGCAGCAACCGCAGTCGGTGGAGCCAGTGTGGTTCAACGCGAATCCCGTGGCCTCGGGCAATGCGGGTGAGCTGCTCTTCGATGCGGCTCGCATCGCACCGGTGACTTACGCGCGACTCGTACTACCGCACGACAACGCCTCGGTGCGAGTGAGTCTTCAGAGCCGGGCGGACGAGAAGGCCGCGTGGCGGGATCGATGGAGCGGGGAGTTCTACTCGATCGTGACCGAAAGCGAGCGACGCACGAGTCCGCCGGCGGAAATCGATGGCGACCACGACCGCTACTGGCGCGTCGTCTACTCCGACGCGTCGCAGGCGCTCACACGCGCTCCATCCCTCGAACTGGGCTACCGGCCGGCAAAGGTCCGATTCCTGGCACAAGGCGCTTCGCCCTACACGCTGGCGTTCGGCAGCCGTCGCGCCGAGCCGGCGCCAATCCAGCAATGCGGCAGCCTTCTGGCGGGAGTGAGCGAGAAGGACCTGTCCCAGATGATCGGCGAGGGCAGTGTCGGTGCCCCCCATACCCTGGGCGGCGAAGTAGCGTTCAAACCCCTGCCCCAGAAGACCCCAGTACGCCTGTTCGTCCTGTGGGGCGTGCTGATCCTCGGCGTAGGCGTGCTGGTCGCCATGTCCTTCGCCCTGCTCAAACGCGTCAGGCATGAGACAGAATCGGCTAAGTGACTAGCCGGAGTACCCGCTGAGCCGGCGGAGTCCGTCCCTACGGCTCCGCCTCATTTTGGCCCTCACCCCACCTGCCCTAGAATACCCGCCTCTTTTTCCGGCCTAACCGCCAACCGCCAACCGCTAACCGCTTCTATCCCATGCTTTTCCCCTCCCATTTCGACGTCATCGTCATCGGCGGCGGCCATGCCGGGACCGAGGCTGCGCTTGCCGCTGCCCGGATGGGATCGCGCACGCTGCTGCTGACGCAGAGCATCGAGACGCTGGGGCAGATGAGCTGCAATCCGGCGATCGGCGGGATCGGCAAGGGTCACCTCGTAAAGGAAATCGATGCGCTGGGCGGTGCCATGGCGCGCGCGGCGGATCGCGGTGGTATTCAGTTTCGTACGCTGAATGCGAGCAAAGGGCCGGCGGTGCGGGCCACTCGCGCGCAAGCGGATCGAGTGCTGTACAAGGCTGCGATTCGCTCGATGCTGGAGAACCAGCCGAATCTCACGTTGTTCCAGCAGGAAGTGGCCGATCTCGTCATCGAAGGGGATCGCGTTCACGGCGTCATCACGCAGACGGGCATCGAGTTTCGTGCCCGCGCCGTCGTGCTCACTGTCGGCACGTTCCTCGGCGGAAAGATTCATGTGGGCCTCACGAATTACCAGGGCGGTCGCGCAGGCGATCCGCCGTCGAACCGGCTCGCGGAGAAGCTTCGTGCACTGCCGTTCCGCGTTGGACGCCTGAAGACGGGTACGCCGCCACGCATCGATGGCCGCACGATCAACTACGAAGGATTGCTCGAGCAGCCGGGCGATACGCCAACGCCTGTGTTTTCCTATCTGGGCACACGCAGCGAGCATCCGCGCCAGATCGCGTGTCACATCACCTCGACCAATGAACGCACGCACGAGATCATCCGTGCGGGCTGCGATCGCTCGCCGATGTTCACGGGTGTGATCGAAGGCGTCGGTCCGCGCTACTGCCCGTCAGTGGAAGACAAGGTCCATCGTTTCGCGGACAAGACCTCGCATCAGATTTTCATCGAGCCGGAAGGGCTCACGACGCACGAGATCTATCCGAACGGCATTTCGACGAGCCTGCCGTTCGACGTGCAGTTCGATCTGGTGCGCTCGATCAGAGGCTTCGAGAACGCGCACATCACGCGGCCCGGCTACGCGATCGAGTACGACTACTTCGATCCGCGCGACCTGCGGGCGAGCCTGGAAACCAAGTTCATCGGCGGATTGTTCTTCGCCGGCCAGATCAACGGCACGACAGGCTACGAAGAAGCCGCGGCCCAGGGAATTCTCGCGGGCATCAACGCGTCGCTGCAGGTTCAGGAACGCGAAGCCTGGTCGCCGCGTCGCGATGAAGCGTATATCGGCGTGCTGGTCGACGACCTGATCACTCGGGGCACGAGCGAGCCCTATCGCATGTTCACGAGTCGCGCGGAGTACCGCTTGCTGCTGCGCGAAGACAATGCCGATCTGCGCCTCACGCAGAAGGGCCGCGAGCTGGGCCTCGTCGACGACGAGCGCTGGACGTTCTTCGAACGCAAGCGCGAGCTGATCGCGCAGGAGACCCAGCGCCTCGACGACGCTGTGATTCATCCGCACCAGATCACCGAAGCGCAGGCGATCGATCTGCTCGGCGCCGCGCTCCCGCGCGAAGCACATGCTTATGCGTTGCTGCGACGGCCGGAAGTGTCGTACGGCGCGCTTGCGCAATTGCCCTGCGTCGACCGCCCGGAATGGATGAAGCTGCCCGAGGCGGATGAGCGCCTGATTGAACAAGTGACGCAGCAGCTCGAAGTGCAGGCCAAATACACGGGCTACATCGACCGCCAGCAGGACGAGATCGAACGGCAGCGCCGCCACGAGGAGACGCATCTGCCCGCTAGCCTGGATTTCGAGCAGGTCCGCGGCCTTTCGACCGAAGTGCGGCAGCGTCTGCGGGACGTGCGGCCATCGACGATCGGTCAGGCGGCCCGCGTGCCGGGCGTCACCCCCGCTGCGATTTCGCTCTTGCTGGTTCATCTGAAGCGCCAGTCGGCAGCGGCCCGGTCCCAGCGAGCGGGATGACTCGGACCCCGGTTGAGGGAAGCCCGCTGACCTCGTTGGCGCCCCCTCGATCCGATGCTCGGATTCCGTAAAGTTCGCGGCGGGTTACGTCGCAAGTTTGTGATTGTCTTCATCGTTTCCCGGTTGCAGGGCTTGCTACGCTGCGGTTGCGTACCCTTCGGATGCTTTGCCTGACGGACCCCCATGATCTGGTTTGCGATCTTCGCCACGACTGTTTTCGCCGTGTACTTCTGGATGCAGTACCGGGCGCGGCAACGCGAGCTCGATAGCCCGCTCGCGAGCCATCGCACGGGCCACAGCCACATTGGTCAGGTCGTGGTGCTGGAGCAGGCACTGCAGAACGGCCAGGGCAAGATCCGTCTCGGCAATCGCGACTGGTCGGTTCGGGGACCGAATCTGCCGGCGGGGGCGAAGGCCAGGGTCACCGGAGTGGATGGAACGATTCTGCTCGTTGATCGAGTGGCGGCATAGGCAGAGGCGGCGAGCTGTGAGCTACGAGCTGTGAGCTACGAGCTGTGAGCCGGAGCTAGGAGTTCGCGCCGTTCCGCCCTCCGGCTCACCGCTCGCAGCTCATCGCTCACAGCTTCTTCAACCACATCCCTGTTCCCGTTTCGCCCGCTCGCTGCTTTGCTGCCAGAGCGTTTCTGCTTGCGCGGCGGCTTCCTGCAGCATGCTCGGCGGTACGCCTTTCTCGAGCATCGAGATCGACTGCGCGAAGACGACCGCGTTCTGGACGTAGCCGTCGCCGGTGCAGCCCTCTTCGTTCAGACGATTGCCGAAGTACTGCCAGCCCAGCATCTGCACACGGTTGAGCCGGCCGCTCCACGGCATGCGCAGCATCGAAGTGAAAGCCAGCGGCTCGCCATCGCGTGCCGCATCCAGGCCGAACGGCGCGGCGCCAGGACCATCCGCCGGATGACCGTCGCATCCCGTCGCCATGCAATTCGCGAGATCGACCTTCGCGCGCGGCAACGTGCGTCCCGCCTGTTTCAGCAACAGTCGGATCGAGGACACGTTCTCGGTCGATCGATTGCGTTGCACGGCTGCGAGCCGGTTGGTCGCGAGCGCATACATCGCGGGCGGATAGTTTTTCTCGGCGGCTTGTTCGAGGAACGCTTCGCGTTTCGCAGGATCACGGACGAACTGCGCGAGTTCCGTGGCGCTCGCGGGGTCGCCTGCTTCCGCAGCGCCGCGCAGGCGTGACTCGATTCCCTGATAGTCGAACGGCGCCTTGCTGCAACCGGCGCGGGCTTTTTCCTGGTATGCGCGCTCGGCCGCGAAGACACCCGCCATCTTCGGTAACCGCTCCGCGGGCAGAACCGACGCGAGTCTCTGCACCTGCGCCTGCGCGTTACCTGGACGGGCGGAAGACACGCGATTGCACCAGTGCTGGATGCGCACGAGCGCGATGGTCGCATTCACGTCGCCGCCGGTGCTGCGCGAGCTCAGGCTGGCGATCGTGGTATCCGGCGATCCCAGGGCCAGCGATTTGAGCGTCGCGTCGTCCATGCCGAGGCCGACGAGGTTGCGCTTGTGCGTGACGTACTGGAGGCGTTCGTAGAACGCAGTCTCATCGCTCGGCGCCACGTCGACGCTTGCGGGCGGAGGTGCCGCCGGCGGAGCTGCCTCCGCCGGCTTCGGAATATCTATGCCGTAGACGACGAGCGCATTCAACGCGAGCAGTACGCCTGAGATGCGTGCTGCCCGAATCGAAATGCGCCCGGCGTTCATGCGATCACAACGTGATCACGGGCCGACGATCAGGTCGTATTCGACCTGGACGTTGCCGGTGAACGTCATCTGGCCGCTCTGGTATGTCTGCGATGCGCCGCCCGAATCAGCGGACATGGCCATCTTCTGCATGCGCTCCATGACAGGCGCGGGGACGAAGCCCGAGCTGGCGGAGATCGTGCGGGCAGGGCCGAGTCGTGCACCCGCAGCCTTGGCCACCGTCTCGGCATTCAGGCGCGCATCTTCGACAGCCTTGGCGAGTGCGCTGCGCTCGAGGTCACGGCGCTTGCTCGAATCGAGGCGCGGATCGCCCATCTGGTTCACGCCGAGATCCGTGGACTTCTCCAGCAGCGTGCCCAGCTTCTCGAGATCGCGCAGATCGACTTCGACCTGTCGCGACACGTAGTAGCCGATCAGGTTGCGCTCGCGCGCGTTGTTGTCCCAGTTGTACTCCGGCTGCACGTTGATCCGCGTCGCACGCACATTCTTCTGATCGATCTTCAGATCGCGGGTCAGCTTGAGGACGGCTTCGACGGTCTTCGTCACTTCCGCCCGGGCATCTTCGAGACGCGGTTTGCGCGACTCCACCCCGAGCGTGACGATGGCCTTGTCGGGTTCCGCCTGGACTTCGCCCTGGCCCGACACAGCGACCGTGCGTGGTTTGGCCTCCTCGGCTGCGAACGCACCCGCCGGCACGATGAATGCGCACAGCGTGAGTCCCAACCAGGGGAAGGCATTGCGAAGGAGTCTGTTGTTCAGAGTGCAGCTCATGTCTCGTGGTCCTTATCGAAAGATTCCGACCGGCGTTGCACGATGCACCGCCGTCGTAACCTTGGTCCGATGGCGAGGCCGCGAGTTCAGCGCATCACGAAGTATCGTGCGCGCCGGCGAAAAATGCTGTTGCGGTTAACCCAGCAGCGAACGGACCAGCGTTTGCAGCTCGGATCGGGTTGCGCGGAAAGCATCGCCCCGATCCTCGACGATGGCCTGCAGGTCGTTCACCGCCCGTTCAAAGTCATCGTTAACGACTACGTAGTCGAATTCGTTCCAATGCGACATGTCCGCGATCGAATCGCGCAACCGGCGGGCGATGACCTCGTCCGAGTCGGTCTTGCGATCCCGCAGCCGGCGCTCGAGCTCGGCCCGCGAAGGCGGCAGGATGAAGATCGATTGCGACTGCGGCATCGCGCGACGGATCTGCCGCGCTCCCTGCCAGTCGATCTCCAGCAGCACGTTGTGCCCCGAATCGAGGATGCCCTGCACCTGTGAACGTGAAGTGCCGTAGAAGTTGTCGAACACCTGCGCATGCTCGAGAAAGTCACCCGCATCGATCCTTTGCTGAAACTGTTCCCTCGTGACAAAGAAGTAGTCGTGCTCGTGCTTCTCGGTCTCACGCTGCCTGCGCGTCGTATACGAAATCGAGAACCGCAGATCGGGCACGCGCTTCATCAACGCCCTCACGAGCGACGTCTTGCCCGCCCCCGACGGCGCAGCAACCACAAAAAGTTTCCCCTGGCTTCCCATCTCTTTGCGCTTCCGAATCCGCACTAACCGCCAACCGCCGATCACTTCTCATTCAACATTCTGAACCTGCTCCCGCATCTGCTCGATCATCACCTTCATGTCGACCGCGGCCCGAGTCGTCTCGGTGTCCTGCGATTTCGACGAAAGCGTGTTGGCTTCGCGATTGAGCTCCTGCATGAGGAAGTCGAGTCGCCGTCCCGCGGGTTCGGAAGAATCGAGGACGCCGGTGACCTCGTCGAGGTGAGCGGTGAGCCGGTCCATTTCCTCGTCCACGTCCATCTTGTGCGTGTACAGGACGAGTTCCTGTTCGAGTCGTTCCTGGTCGGGCGTCACGCCGAGCTGCGCGATCCGCTCGACGATACGATCGCGCAGGCGCTGCGAGATTTCCGGCAGGCGCGTCTTCACGTTCTGCACCTGGGCGCGCATCGCGACGCAGCGGCTCAGCAGCAGCTCGCGGATGCGCTGGCCTTCACGATGACGCGTGTCGTTGAGTTCGGTGAGGGCCTCTTTCAGAACATCGAGTGCCGCAGCCAGCACGGGTTTCGCATCGATATCCGCATTGCGAATCACACCGGGCCAGCGCAACAGGTCGAGTGCATTCGGCTGCGCCGTATCGGCGAGGCGCGAGCGCACTTCTGTCACGCGAGCGGCGAGCTGATCGAGCAGCGCCGTGTCGATCTCGATGGATTGCTGTGTGCCGGCGCTCGATTTGAGATAGAGGTTGGCGTCGACTTTGCCCCGACGCAGCGCGGCCGTAATGGTTTGACGCACGTCGTTGTCGAGTGCCTTGAGGTCGTCGGGCAGGCGCAGCGAGATCTCAAGGTAACGGTGATTGACAGTGCGCAGTTCACAGACGAGCGTGCCCCACGGGCCCTGCCGTTCGCGGCGTGCGAAGCCTGTCATGCTGCGAATCATTGGACGAAAATTCCTGAGGGATCTGAGGGAATTAAGGCAAAAGCTGTCTTACGCGGTAGCGTTTGCCAGTGTATAAAGCGGCGCCAAGTGTAACAGCTTCAAACCGCCTTCTTGGCCGGAGCCCGCGCTTGCGGATTGAGCACGCAGAAGTAAGCCTGATCGGCGATCGTGAGGACAACCAGGATCGCGTCACCGTGGCGGCAACCGACAAGGCGGCGCTGCTGATCGTGATCGACGGAATGGGCGGCCATTCCGATGGCAGTCGCGCGGCGGACACGGCGCTCAAGAGCCTGCTGGATTCCTTCCATCAGTCGCAGCATCCGCTGTTCGACCCGCTCGGCTTCCTTCATCTCTCCCTGAGCAAGGCGCATGACGATGTGGCCCGGCTCGGCAGCGGCCAGAGCATCGATGCACGCCCGCGAGCGACGATCGCGATCTGCCTGGTCCAGGAAGGTGCTGCCTACTGGGCTCATGTCGGCGACAGCCGGGTCTACTGGATCCGCAACGGCGCCGTTCACACACGCACCCGCGACCACAGCCACGTCGAGCTGTTGCTGCGCGAAGGCAAGATCACGGAAGAAGAGATTCCCACGCATCCGATGCGCAATTTCGTGGAATGCTGCCTGGGCGGAGATCCCGCGGTTCCGGAAATGACGATCAGCGGGCGCCAGGCTTTGCAGTCGGGCGATGTGCTCCTGCTGTGCTCGGACGGCATCTGGGCGAATCTGAAGGACAGCGACATCGCCGCTTTCTTCAAGAGTGACCCCGAGAACCTGCGGGCATGGCTCGAAGCCCTCGGGCGCCGGGCTGTTCAGGCTTCCGCCCCGTTCAGCGACAACTCCACAGCCGCCGTTCTGCGCTGGAACGGCAACTAAAGAAGCGGATGGCGGATAGCGGATGGCGGATGGACAATGCGTCCATTCGGCGGCGCATCGACCCCCCGCGATTCGTAATCCTCGAGACCCCACATGAAACCACGTCCCAGCGGCCGCACGGGCGATCAGCTCCGGCCCGTTCGCATCACTCGAAAATTTACCCGGCACGCCGAAGGTTCGGTGCTGGTGGAATTCGGCGATACCCGCGTGTTGTGCACGGCGAGCGTCGAAGAGACCGTTCCTGGATTCCTGCGTAACAGCGGCAGCGGCTGGGTGACGGCTGAATACGGAATGCTGCCGCGTGCGACGCACACTCGTGCAAGACGAGAGGCGGCGACAGGCAAACAAGGCGGGCGCACGCTGGAGATTCAGCGTCTCATCGGCCGCGCGCTGCGAGCCGTCGTCGATCTGAAGGCGCTGGGCGAACGCACGATCACGATCGATTGCGATGTGCTGCAAGCGGACGGCGGCACGCGCACGGCCTCGATTACCGGCGGCTACGTGGCGCTGGTCGATGCGGTGAACACGCTCATCCAGAAGCGGGTCCTGCGCGAAAGCCCGATTCACGGCCAGGTCGCTGCTGTTTCCGTCGGTATCTGGGCAGGCGTACCGGTGCTCGATCTCGACTACGTCGAGGACTCCGACGCCGAGACTGACATGAATGTCGTCATGAACAACGGCGGCGGATTCATCGAAGTCCAGGGCACGGCGGAGGGCCACGCGTTTCGCCGCGAAGAGCTCGATGCATTGCTCAATCTCGCGGCAAACGGCATCGGCCAGTTGCTCGCAAAACAGATGGAAGCACTCAACGAGGATTGAGCGCTCCGGCTCAACGCTCGCGGCTCACTGCTCATGGCCTCCAATCGCATCGTCCTCGCAACCGGCAACGCCGGCAAAATCCGTGAGCTTCAGGCGTTGCTCGCACCGCTCGGCGTCGAAGTGCTGCCGCAGTCGCACTTCACGAGTGTGGCAGCCGATGAGACCGGCCTGTCGTTCGTCGAGAACGCGATCCTCAAGGCACGTCACGCGGCGCGCGTGTCGGGTCTGCCTGCGATAGCCGACGATTCAGGAATCGAGGTCGACGCATTGCGCGGTGCGCCGGGCATCTACTCCGCTCGCTACGCGGTCGAAGGCGCGAACGACACGCAGAATCTCGAAAAACTGCTGCATGAGCTGCGCGATGTTCCACCGGAAAAGCGCACGGCGCGTTATCGATGCGCGCTCGCCTTCATGCGATGGGACACCGACGCATCACCGGTGATATGCCAGGCGAGCTGGGAAGGTGTGATCATCGATTCGCCGCGCGGTGAGGGTGGTTTCGGCTACGACTCGATTTTCGAAGTGAAACCCGGCGTGACGGCCGCCGAGCTGTCAGCCATCGAGAAGAATCTGCTCAGTCATCGCGGCAAGGCGCTGCGAATGCTGGTCGCGGAGCTGCAGCGGGATCCCGGCGCGGATTCCGACGGTATCTGACGATGGTCGCCGTGTTGCAGCCGCCTCCTCTCGCACTCTATGTGCATCTGCCGTGGTGCGTGCGGAAGTGTCCGTACTGCGATTTCAACTCGCACACCGCGCCCGATCAGATTCCGCAGCGCGACTACGTGAAGGCGATTCTCGAAGATCTCGATCACGATCTGAGTGTCGTCGCCGGGCGTCGGCTCGAGTCGATCTTCTTCGGCGGGGGCACGCCCAGCCTGTTCAGTCCGGAAGAAATCGGTCGCTTCCTCGAAGGCGTGGCGGCGCGATTCGGCGATACCGGTCGATTGGAGGTCACGCTCGAAGCGAACCCCGGCACGATCGAACACGGGCGATTTCGCGGCTATCGCGACGCTGGCGTCACGCGAGTCTCGCTGGGTGCGCAGAGCTTCAACGACCGCCACCTCAAGGTTCTCGGACGCATTCACGGCACCGATGACATCGCTCGCGCCGTCGACGAGCTGTCCCAGGCCGGGCTCGAAAATTTCAATCTCGACCTCATGTATGGCCTGCCGGAGCAGACGCGCGAGGAAGCGCTGGCCGATCTGCGTTCCGCGATCGAACTGCGGCCGCGTCATCTGTCGCACTATCAGCTCACGCTCGAGCCGGGCACCGTGTTCTATCACCGGCCGCCGCCGTTGCCGGATCACGATGCGACCTGGGACATGCAGGTGGATTGCCAGGCGCTCCTCGCCGCGCATGGTTACCAGCAGTACGAGGTCTCGGCCTATGCGCAGGCTGGCTCACGCTGCACCCACAACCTGAACTACTGGACATTCGGCGACTACATCGGCGTGGGTGCGGGCGCGCACGGCAAGCTCACTAACGCGGGTGCGGTCGAACGCACCACCCGGCATCGTCAGCCGCGCGAGTATCTGTCGCGAGCTGTTGCCGATCGCCTGGTGGAGCGACGGATCGTTGCCGCTGCGGAATTGCCCTTCGAGTACATGCTCAACGCGCTGAGACTGCGTGACGGATTCGATCTCGCGCACTTCGAGTTGCGCACGGGCTTGCCGCGCTCAGCGATTGCGCAGCCGCTCAAGCTCGCTGGCGAGAAGCGCCTGCTCGAGGAAGTCAGCCCCGGTTTCTGGAAGCCGACGGATTTCGGCGCCCGCTTTCTCAACGAGCTGCACGGTCTGTTCCTGCCCGACTAACCCGGGGCCGGAGGCCGGATCGGCTCCTGCTGTCGTCTGAACCAGCACGCAAGTTCGTGAACTGGCGCACAAATTTCCTTTTACGTAACCCGCTTTTCCGGGGACGTGACAAGCGGGTTATGCACACGCGGGAACCTTCTCAGAGCCAGCGCCACGTTGATGACGACATTACAAGCACTAAGTAAAATGACAGACGCAACTCATTGATATAACAACTAGAAAATGGGTGGCTAAATTTTAACCAATGTGACGATGCGGCGTTTCCGTGGCTTACGCTGCACCTGCGGCATCGGTCCATCCACAGACTTATCCACAACTTTTGTGGATAACCTGGAGGCCGCCCGGACCGGGTCCTTGAATTCG
This sequence comes from Povalibacter uvarum, assembly GCF_014202975.1. GTDB lineage: Bacteria > Pseudomonadota > Gammaproteobacteria > Steroidobacterales > Steroidobacteraceae > Steroidobacter > Steroidobacter uvarum. The sequence continues at coordinate 678,813 of NZ_JACHHZ010000002.1, read as the reverse complement.
CCAATCGAGCCGCTATTTACCTTGCGACCTGTAATGCGCGCCGCTACACTGCGCGCCTTTTTTCGAGGGGGCGGAGCACCGCCCGATGGGATCATGAAAGCCGCAATTCATCCTGAGTACAAAGACACCAACGTGACCTGCAGCTGCGGGAACGCGTTCGTCACGCGCTCGACGCTCGGCCATGATCTGCAGATCGAAGTCTGCTCGAACTGCCACCCCTTCTACACGGGCAAGCAGAAGATCGTGGACACCGGCGGCCGCGTCGACAAGTTCCGCAAGAAGTACGCCCGCTGATCCCGCCGCGACGCCCGAGCGTCGCGCGATCCGACGAGCAATCGAACACGAAAGGGCGCTTCGGCGCCCTTTTCGTTTGGCCGCAAGGCGGCTGAACCTGCGCTGAACTTTCCCGCCATTTCAACCGCGCACGCTGCGCGAATCGCAAAGCCCTCGCCCTGCTTGTGACGGCCTCGAACACCGGTTTATAAAACGCCGGTGCCTTCCAACCCGCGGGTCGCCGTCATGTCACCAAGTCGTCTTGCACGCGCTGCACTGTTCGCCGTTGCGTCGGTCATGACGCTCGGGTCGTGCGCGACGAACCCCGTCAGCGGCCGGCCCGATCTCGTCTTTTCGTCGGAGGAATCCGAGGTGAAGAAGGCGGCGCAGGTGCATCCGCTCATGCTGCAGCAGTTCGGCGGGCCCTATGACGACATCCGCCTGCAGCAGTACGTGAACGACGTCGGCCAGCGAGTCGCCAAAGCCGGCGAGCGGCCGGAGTTGAAATACACGTTCACCGTGCTGGACAGCGAGGAGATCAACGCGTTCACGACCGGCGGCGGCTACGTCTACATCACTCGCGGCATCATGAACTACCTCAACTCCGAGGCAGAGCTTGCCGCGGTGCTCGGTCATGAAGTCGGCCACATCACGGCCCGGCATCCCGTGAAGCAGCAGACGCAGTCGACGCTCTCGAACATCGGTGCTGCGGCTGTCGGTATTTTCACGGGCAGCGGTGACATCGCCGGCCTCGCCAGCTACGCCGGTGCCGCTCTCATTCGTGGTTACGGCCGCGACAACGAACTCGAAGCGGATCGTCTCGGCGCGGAATACCTGCAGAAAACCGGACTGGCACCCGAGCACATGATCGACGTGGTCCGGTTGCTCAAGAACCAGGAGATGTTCGAAATGGCGCGTGCCCGCGAGGAGAACCGTGAGCCGCGCATCTATCACGGCGTGTTCTCCACGCATCCCGACAACGACCAGCGTCTGCGGGAAGTGGTGCAGTCCGCGGAGAAGCTGAAGGGCGAAGGCGACAAGGTCGATCCGGGTCGCGAGCGCTATCTGAAGATGATCGAAGGCCTGCCCGTCGGCACGAGCCGCGCGCAGGGTGTGCTGAAAGGCAACCGGTTCTACCACGCCAATTTCGGCTTCACCGTGGCCTTCCCCTCCGGTTGGACCGTCGAGAACCAGGCGCGCCGCGTGATGGCGGTTGCACCAAAGAAGGACAGCGTTCTGCAGATGCAGACCCAGGCGCCGCCGCCGAACATGGGACCGAAGGAATTTCTGTCGCGCCTGCTGTCCGGCTCGAACGCGGGACAGGGTGAAGCGATCGAGGTGAATGGACTGCAGGGCTACACGGCCGTGGTCCGCTCCGCGAAAACAGACTTCGGGGTCGTGCCCGCCCGCTACGTGGTCATCTACTACAACAACCTGGCTTACATATTCGCGGGAGCGAGCCGTGGGACCGGGAATGTGCCGACTGCTGACGCACTCTTCATGTCGACCGCGAAGACCTTCCGACGTTTGAAGGACAATGAATTCGCCCTCGCGGAGCCATACAAAATACGTACGGTCCGGGTGAACTCGAACATATCGATCGAGGAGTTGGCCAAGAATTCGCCCGTCAAGAAGTATCCAGCGCAGCAGCTGCGGCTGCTGAACGACCTCTACCCGGACAAGGAACCGAAGACCGGGCAGTTGCTGAAGATCGTTCAGTAAATTCCAGCAGCGGATGGCGCGGCCCCGGCGGGGCCGCCCTGCTTGATTCGCCGGCGGGCTCGTGTAAGTCTCCGCCTCCCGTTTGCACTTGCAAAAATCGTAAGCCCTGGCGCCGCCCATTCGCGTTCTGGAATCGAAGCAAATGTCTGAGAAAAAGTTCGAGCTGACCGACCTCTCCACCGGCAAGAAATCGATCGCTGCAGTGCGAAGCGGCACGCTCGGTCCTGACGTTCTCAGCGTCGCGAATCTCCACAAGGATCACGGCCTCTTCACCTTCGACCCGGGGTTCATGGCGACCGCGGCCTGCGAGAGCAAGATCACGTTCATCGACGGCGACGAAGGCGTCCTGCTGCACCGGGGCATTCCGATCGAGCAGCTCGCGGAGAAGAGCAACTTCCTCGAAGTCGCCTATCTGCTGATCAACGGTGAGCTGCCGACGAACGATCAGATCGGCGAATTCACGCACGCGATCCAATATCACACGATGATCAACGAATCGCTGCTGCGATTCTTCAACGGCTTCCAGTACAACGCGCATCCGATGGCGATGCTGTCGGGCGTCGTCGCTTCGATGGCCGCGTTCTATCACGACTCGATGGACATCCATAACCCGCGCCATCGGGAGATCTTCGCGCACCGGATCATCGCGAAGATTCCAACGATTGCAGCCGCGGCCTACAAGCATTCACTGGGCCAGCCGTTCATCTATCCGCGCAATGATCTCGACTACTGTTCGAACCTGCTGCACATGTTCTTCGCCGTGCCGTGCGAACAGTACAACGTCGATCCGGTTCAGGCTCAGGCGCTCGATCTGTTGTTCATCCTGCACGCGGATCACGAGCAGAACGCCAGCACGTCGACCGTTCGTCTCGCGGGCAGCACGGGCGCGAATCCGTACGCCGCGATTTCCTCGGGCATCTCCGCGCTGTGGGGTCCCGCTCACGGCGGTGCCAACGAAGCGGTGCTCGCGATGCTCGAGCAGATCGGCACCGTCGAGAACGTGCCGAAGTTCCTCGCGAAGGCGAAGGACAAGAACGACAACTTCCGCCTCATGGGCTTCGGTCATCGCGTCTACAAGAACTTCGATCCGCGCGCGACGATCATCCGCGCGATGTGCCACAAGGTGCTCGCGAAGCTCGGCAAGTCTGACAACCCGCTGTTCGAGCTCGCGCTGAAGCTCGAAGAGATCGCACTCAAGGACGAGTACTTCGTCGAGCGCAAGCTGTATCCGAACGTGGATTTCTACTCGGGCATCATCTACAGCGCGATCGGCATTCCGCAGTCGATGTTCACCGTGATGTTCGCGATCGCCCGCACCGTGGGCTGGGTCGCGCACTGGCAGGAGATGATTGCGGATCCGGCGATGAAGATCAGCCGTCCCCGTCAGCTCTACACGGGTCCGGCACGTCGTGACTACATCGAGATGAGCAAGCGGTAAGAGACCGCGGGACTCCAGTCTTTTCTCAGGACAGCCAGCCTGCTCCCGCGGGCTGCGGATCGGCATTCAGCAGCGATTCCACTTCGGCGCGATCAGCGCGACGCATCGGTTTGCCATCGACCGGGCTCGCCGGCGATTGGCGAATGCCGTTCACGGGAAACACGACCGCATCGATCTCGCGATTGCCGGCAACGAATCGCACCACCGGATACGTCACCAGGCGATCGGGCTCGTATCGAAGCCGTCGCTCCAGGATTTCGTGCGGGATGCCCTGGTCCATCAGATGGAGCGCGACGGTCTCGGCGCCATCGGCGAAGAGGTGCAGGTTCACTTCTGAATGCGCGGAGGCGGTGCCACTGAGCACCGGCCCCACCAGCCGCGGCTCGTACTGCTTCAGCAACTTCATCGCCTGCAGCGCCGTCTTGCGCGCGGACTCGAGGACGGAGGAGTGTCGATCGGATTCGAAGAGCCGCTGATGCGCGGCGAGCGCGGCTTCGATCTCCGTGTTCTTGGGCAGCACCGCGATATCCGTGGCGCCCAACCGCTCCGCTGCCTTGCGCTTCGCGAGGCGATAATCGTCGATGCCTTGCTCCGACATGATCCGGGCTGCTTCCTGCGCGAGCGCCTGTCGCAGCTGCTCCGCACGCGGATTCATTCTTTTGCTCATGTCGCCTCCCGCAGCAGCCACATCGTCACGATGCTGTCGGGCTCCGATCCTCGCAGCAAAGCAGATCGGAGCTTACGAACCGAGAGTACCTGTCAGAAGATCGGCTCGTCACTACTTTGTTCGCTTGGCGATGTGCCGTCGCCAGGATTGCCCTCGCCCTGCGCTTCCGCGGGCAGATGCCCAGCCATGAAGGTCTCGAAGATGGCATTCGGTTCGCCGGGTCGTGCCGCGAGGCCTGAATCGGCGGAGATGCGCATCGTCACGAGCCCCGGAGGCGGCGGGCGTCGCAGCTCCGGCACTCCTTGCAACGCATCGTTCATGAAATAGATCCACATTGGGAGCGCCGTGCGGCTGCCTTCTTCACCCGGGCCGAGGGAACGCTCCTGGTCGAAACCGACCCAGGCGGCGCCGACGAGCTGCGAGTTGTAGCCGCAGAACCAGGCATCGCGACGATCGTTCGTCGTGCCCGTCTTGCCCGCAAGATCGCTGCGCTTGAGCTGCATGGCGCGCACGGCGGTACCCCGGCGTACAACGTCAGCCATCATGTCGGTCATCAGGAAATCGTTCTGCGGAGAAATCGACGGTGGCGCGATGAGCTTCTCGGGCAGATAGCTCAACCCGCCCCAGCTGCGCTCGTCGACCGTCGCCGGAGCAGGCGCATCAGCGCTGACGTTGATCATCTCGTTCGGATCGGGCGGCGGCTCGACGCATTCGCGACAGACGATGCGCGGCTGCGACTCGTACACGGTGCCGCCGTCCGGGCCGAGGATGCGATCGATGTAGTACGGCGTGACGCGATAGCCGCCGTTGGCGAAGACGGAATAAGCGCTCGCCATGTCGAGCGGAGACACCTGCGCCGTCCCAAGTGCGAGCGTCAGATTGCGCGGCAGGCTTTCCGCCGGAAAACCGAAGCGCTCGATGTACTTCGTCGTGTAGGCCGGACCGAGTGCGTGCATGACGCGAATCGAGACGAGGTTTCGCGAACGGACGAGCGCTTCGCGCAGTCGCATCGGTCCGCGGAACTCGCGCGTGTTGTTCTGCGGTCGCCACGCAGCTTCGAGCGAAGGATCCTCGATCACGAGCGGCGCATCGTTGATCACGCTTGCCGGCGTGAATCCATGTTCGAGCGCAGCGGAGTAGAGGAACGGTTTGAATGCCGATCCCGGCTGGCGCTTGGCCTGCACGGCCCGATTGAAGTTGCTCGAGAAATAGTCGAAGCCGCCGACGAGCGCGGAAATACCGCCGTCCTGCGGGTCCATCGCAACGAAGGCGCCCTGAGCTTCGGGCACCTGAACCATTCGCCAGCTGCCTGAGCGTTCCTGCGCGACGTAGACGATGTCGCCGACCGAAAGCACGTCGGAAGCTCGCTGCAGAGCGGGGCCAACGCCGCCGTCCGGCAGCGGTGCACGAGCCCAGCTGAGTCCCGTCCACGGCAGATTGATCCGGCCGTGCGCCCGCGACCACGCGACCACACTTCGTTCTTCGACTGAGCGAATCAGCGCCGGATGCAGGCCGCCACGTTCGGGGAAATCCTCCAGCAGCTTCGACCATTCCGTTTCATTCGATTGCGCCGGCACCGTTACGCGGCCCGACGGACCTCGATAGCCGTGACGTTGATCGTATTCGACGAGCGCAGCACGAACAGAGCGAACAGCGGAAGATTGCAGGCGGCTGTCGAGCGTCGTCACCACCTCGTAGCCTGCGGTGTATGCGTCCGTTCCGAGGCGGTTGTAGAGATCGGCGCGGACCATCTCCGCGATGTAGGGCGCTTCCACTTCGACCGCCGGCCCATGCAACTTCGATTCGACGGGCGAGGCATCCGCCGCCTGCTGTTCTTCCGCGGTGATGAAGTTCTTCTCGCGCATGCGTCGCAGCACGTAACTGCGACGATGCTTCGCGAGTTCGGGATTCGCGACGGGATTGTCACGCGAGGGCAGACGGAACGTGCCCGCGATGAGCGCGATCTGCGGCAGGTCGAGCTGATCGACCGTCTTGCCGAAGTACACCTCGGATGCTGCGCCTACACCGTACGCGCGCTGACCGAGGAACATCTTGTTCATGTACAGCGCCAGGATTTCCTGCTTGCTGAACTGCTGCTCGATGCGCAGCGTGAGAAAGATTTCCTGCAGCTTGCGGCGATAGCTCTTCTCCGGGCTGAGGAAGATGCCGCGCGTCAGCTGCATCGTGATCGTGCTGCCGCCTTCGCCCTTCTCGCCGGAAATGAGGTGGCGAACGATCGCGCGTGCGAGGCCGGGGTAGTCGACGCCGCTGTGCTGGAAGAACCGGTCGTCCTCGGCCGCGAGCACCGCGTTGACCATCTGTTTCGGCAGCGCTTCGAACGAGAGCGGGATGCGGCGCTGCTCGCCGAACTGCGCGATCAGCTTGCCGTCACGGCTGTACACACGCAGCGGCACTTGCAGCCGGATATCCCGGATCGCCGCGACGTCGGGCAGTGCGGGCTGCAGATATTGATAGGCGCCGCAGAGGCCGAGCACCGCCGCCGCGATGGCCAGGGTGAGCGCGGCGAGTCCGAAGCGAAGCGGGGCCGGAAGGTAATGTCGCATCACAACAAATGAACCTAAGTCCTTGCTACCAAAAAGGTGGCTATGCAATAGTAGCCGCTGATCAAGTGGGCAAACTCATCGAAAGGTGAGGACGCAAAGCTTCCGGTCTACGGGTTCGGGCTCTTGGGAGTCCTGGCTCAGGACAGCGGGGTCGCCGGGGGGATGATACGGGCTAAGGCAGTGAGGAGGCCCGGTCGTTCCACACCGTACAACAATGACAATTCATTGGCGGTGTCCTTCAGCGCGCTTCCAAGTCCTTGATCGTCGGCGTTTACGTTCGTTCCGCTGTCGTACACAGCTCAGCCGGGCCGGGTCAGAACGACATAACCGCGACAATCTTCCACATTCGCCTCGATGGTATTTCGTGAGACTCCTCACATTCAACTTAACGCACGGCTGTATATATTTGCGACCCGTGTTTCGTGCGCAATCTCAGATCATCCCCTAAGTATCTGATGGACAAAGGGAACTAGCGTGCTCTTTACAGCCAAATCGCGACCCTTGCTGGGCCTGGACATCACCACGTCCTCGGTCAAGCTGATCGAACTCAGCATGAGCGGTGGGCAGTATCGAGTGGAGTCCTATGCCGCCGAGCCCACTCCGCCGAACTCGATCAACGAGAAGGCGATCGTCGATGCCAACGCCGTGGGCGATGCCATCAAGCGTGCCGTGAAGCGCTCAGGCGCGCGGGCCCGCGAAGCAGCCGTCGCGATCAGCGGCGATGCAGCGATCACCAAAGTCATTCAGATGCCCCGGACGCTCACTGAAAACGAGCTCGAGGGCCAGGTCGAAATGCAGGCCGACCAGTACATCCCCTTCCCGATGGAGGAAGTGAGCTTCGATTACGAAGTGATCGGCCCGTCGGAAAAAGATCCGGAAATGGTCGATGTCCTGCTGGTCGCCACGCGCTCGGAGAACGTCGAGCAGCGCATCGCGGCCTGTGCGGCGGCCGGACTGACCGCCCGCATCGTCGACGTCGAAGCCTTCGCGCTCGAAAACGCCTGCCGCCTGCTCACGCATCAGATGCCGGATGGCGGCTTGGGACGCGTGCTCGCGGTCGTCGACTTCGGCGCCAGCAGCACCACGTTCAGCGTGCTGCGCGATCTCAAAGTGATCTATACCCGCGACTTCGCTTTCGGCGGTCAGCAGCTGACCGAAGAAGTGATGCGCACCTACGGCCTGAGCATGGAAGAAGCCGGTCGCGCCAAGAAAGAAGGCGGACTGCCCGGCAACTATGAAACCGAAGTGCTCGGCCCGTTCATCGATGACATGTGTCAGCAGGTCAGCCGTTCGCTGCAGTTCTTCCTCGCCTCGGGCGCAGGACGCGAACAGCCGGAACAGATCCTGATCTGCGGCGGCTGCGCCAACATTCCTGGCGCTGCGGAGATGATCCAGAGCCGTGTCGGTATCGACGCACAGCGCGGCGATCCGCTCGGACAGATGAAGGTCAGCCAGAAGGCGAAGGCGCAATCCGTGAAAAAGGACGCCACTGCCTTGCTGACCGCCTGCGGCCTCGCGCTCCGGAGCTTCGACTGATATGCCAAGAATCAACCTACTGCCGTGGCGTGAAGCCGAGCGCAAGCAGCGCCGCCAGGAATTCGGCGTCGGCGCCGTGGGCGCACTCGTATTCGCCGGTGCGATCGCGTTCGCCGTGAACTTGCAGATGAGTTCCGCGATCAGCAGCCAGAACGAGCGCAACCAGTACCTCAAGGACGAGACCGCGAAGCTCGACAAGCAGATCGCGGAAATCCTCGCCCTCGATCAGGAAAAGCAGCGCCTCGTGGCGCGCATGCAGGTCATCGAGCAGCTCGAAAGCAGCCGAGCCGAAGTCGTGCACCTGTTCGACCAGATTGCGAAGACGCTGCCTGACGGCGTCTATCTCACGTCGATCACGCAGAACAATCGCAAGATCCAGTTGAAAGGCGTGGCTCAGTCGAGCTCGCGCGTTTCGAACTACATGCGCAACCTCGATGGTTCGGACTGGCTTGCCGATCCGGCGCTCGACATCCTCGAGACGAAGGGCAGCGGCGACTCGGGATCGGATTTCACGCTCAACGCATCGCAGGAAAGTCCCAATCTCAAGGCGTCTGCTGACGCCGCAGAGCCAGCACCGCGCGCCGGCGCGCGAGGAGGCCGGTAAATGAGCAACGTGCTGGACGACATCCGCAATCTCGATCCGAACGACGTCGGCCGCTGGCCAGCGACTTTCCGATTCGGCGCGATCGGCGTCATCTTCATCCTTGCCGCGTGCCTGATGGTCTATTTCCTCGTGTGGAAGTCGAAGAAGCCCGATCTCGATCGCGCGCGCGCCGAGGAGGTCACGCTGACATCCACCTTCGAGCAGAAGGCGCGCAAGGCCGCGAACCTTGATGCCTACAAGGCGCAGTTGCAGGAAATCGAGCGCTCCTTCGGCGCCATGCTGCGAAAGCTGCCGAACAAGACCGAGGTCCCGAACCTGCTGACCGACATTTCCCAACAGGGCGCCGGCGCGGGTCTGGACCAGAAGCTGTTCCAGCCGGGCGCGCAGGTGAACAAGGACTTCTATGCCGAGCTGCCGATCAGGATGCGCCTCACCGGCAACTTCCACTCGATTGGTGCTTTCGTGAGCGGCATTGCGGCGCTCCCGCGCATCGTGACGCTGCACAACGTGACGATCGCCCCCGTCGGCAGGGAACGCGGCACCGATCAGCTACAGCTCGACGTGACTGCGAAGACGTATCGCTATCTCGACGACGAAGAGCAGGCCGCATTGAAGCCGGCGGAAACTGCGAGCAAGAAAAGCTCGAAGAAGAAAAAGAAGTAACCGAAGGACATCACAGGCGCCACACTCATGACGCACAACAAGTTACTTCTCACTGCCGCGATTCTCATGGGGCTGAGCGGATGCTCGGGCGACCTGGATGAGTTGCAGCAGAAAGTCGCCGAGATCAAGGCCAAGCCCGGCGAGCGCATCGAGCCGCTGCCGGAGATCAAACCTTACGAAACCTTCGCGTACAGCGCGGGCGGCCTGCGCTCGCCGTTCGTTCCGACTGCTCCTCAGACCGACGCCAACTCGATCCGTCCGGATTCGAAGCGTCCGCGGGAATTCCTGGAGCAGTTCCCCATCGACAGCATGAAGATGGTCGGAACGCTCGCGCTCGACGGCAAGAACTATGGACTCGTACAAGGCAAGGACGGACTGGTCCACCGCGTGCTGCCGGGAAACTACATGGGGCAGAACGACGGTCGCGTCATTTCCATTACTGGCACCCGAATTTCAGTCATCGAGATCGTGCCCGACGGCGTCGGCGGGTACATCGAGCGGCCGGCTGCGCTCGCGCTCACCGAATGAGTCTCAGGGAGAAATCAAGAATGTTGTCGCTATCTTCGCTTCGCGCCGGCCTTGCAACGGCTGAAGTCCCAGCGTTCCTGCGCAGGCTCGCGTGCGTCCTGCTCGGCCTGGCAGCCGCCCAGAGCGCGCTGGCACAGGGCTCGAATCGTCTCGAAGACATTCGGGCCAACGTCCTCGCCGGCAACAAGGTGGAGGTGACTCTGCGTCTGAGCGACACCGCTCCGCAGCCGCTCACGTTCACGGTCGACAATCCGGCGCGCATCGCGCTCGATCTGCCCGACACGTCAGTCGCCATGTCGTCGCGTCGCATCGACGTGAAACAGGGTGCGCTCGACACGGTAAACGTAGCGGAGGCCAACGGCCGCACCCGCGTCGTTCTTAACGTCGACAGCCTCGTTCCTTACGAGACGCGCGTTCAAGGCAACTCGATCACGGTCACGCTCGCACCGGGCCGCAGCGGTTCGATCAACTCCCCGAGCGCCACGGCGCAGGCAGTGGCTCCGACCCGTCCGGCAGCTGGCGTGAGCGGCATCCGCGCCGTGAACAACATCGATTTCCGCCGCGGTTCGGACGGTTCGGGCCGCGTCATCGTCGAACTGACGGACGCCAAGGTGCCTGCCGACCTGCGCCAGGAAGGCGGCCGCATCGTCGTCAACTTCGCCAAGACCACGTTGCCCGAAGCGCTGATGCAGCGCCTCGATGTCGTGGACTTCGCGACGCCGGTCAACTCCGTGGACGCACTCCGGGTAGGTGACGGCACACGCCTGGTCATCGCTGCAACGGGCGACTACGAGCAGCTCGCTTACCAGTCGGACAACGTCTACACGATCGAAGTGAAGCCGGTCGTGAAGCTCCCGCCCGAGCTGCAGGAGAAGAAGGAATACACGGGTGAGCGCCTGACGCTGAACTTCCAGGACATCGAGACGCGCGCCGTGCTGCAGCTGCTGGCTGACACCAGCGGCCAGAACATGGTCATTTCCGATACGGTCTCCGGCAACGTCACGCTGCGCCTGCAGAACGTTCCGTGGGATCAGGCCCTCGATATCGTGATGCGCACGAAGGGCCTCGACATGCGCCGCGAAGGCAACGTGATGCTCGTCGGCCCCGCCGCCGAAATCGCTGCCCGCGAGAAGGAAATCCTGGCGGCCCGCAAGGAAGTCCAGGAGCTGGCACCACTGCGCAGCGAGTTCCTGCAGGTGAACTATGCAAAGGCCGGCGACCTCGCCGCCCTGATCAAGTCCGGCAACAACAACTCGCTCCTGTCGCCGCGCGGCAGCGTGACGATCGACGAGCGCACCAACACGCTCCTGCTGCAGGACACGTCTGATCGCCTGGCTGACATCCGCCGCCTCGTCGCGACCCTGGATATCCCGGTGCGCCAGGTGCGTATCGAAGCCCGTATCGTGATCGTGAACGACGACTTCAGCCGCGACCTCGGTGTGCGGTTCGGCGTCAACGCCACGACGACGGACGTCGGCGGCAGCGACGGCCAGGGCTTCATCAGCAATCGCGGCCTCGATGCTCCGGATACGGCAGTGCTGTTCCCCGGCGCCAACGATCCGCGTGGTGGTCTCGCGATCGGCGAAGCCGCGGAGCGCTACATGGTGAACCTGCCGGTCGCAAACCCGGCCGGCGCACTGGCGCTGACCTTCCTCGATTCGGACTTCATCGTCGACCTCGAACTGTCGGCAGCGCAGGCCGAAGGCCGCGGCGAAATCGTTTCGCAGCCGACGCTCGTGACCGCCAACCAGCGTGAAGCGTCCATCGAGCAGGGCGTCGAAATTCCGTACCAGGAATCATCGTCCAGCGGCGCCACGACGACGACTTTCAAGAAGGCCGTCCTGAGCCTCAAGGTGACCCCGCAGATCACTCCGGACAACCGCGTGATCCTGGACCTCGTGGTTGCCAAGGACAGCGTGGGTCAGGTGGTTCCGAGCGCGACGGGCGGCTTCGTGCCCAGCATCGATACGCGCGAGATCACGACCCAGGTGCTGGTCAACGACGGCCAGACCGTCGTGCTCGGCGGCATCCTCGAGACCGAACGTCGCGATGTCGAACAGAAAGTGCCGTGGCTGGGTGACATCCCGGGCCTGGGCTACCTGTTCAAGTCGACCTCGAAGACCGACAACAAGGACGAGCTGCTGATCTTCGTGACGCCGCGCATCCTGCGCGAGGGCACGAACCTGTACTGATCGAAGATTTGCCACGCGCAAGTCGTTGGACAGACAATAAGCGGCCGCAGTGATGCGGCCGCTTTTGTTTTGGTATGTCCGAAATTTCCAACGTCTATCTCATCGGCCCGATGGGCTCCGGCAAAACCGCCGTCGGGCGTCAGCTCGCGCGACTGCTGCATTTGAGCTTTTACGACAGTGACGTCGAGATCGAACGCCGCACCGGCGTCGATATCCCGTACATCTTCGAAAAGGAAGGCGAGGCGGGATTCCGTGACCGCGAATGCGAGGTGATCGACTCCCTGACCCAGCTGCAGAACGTGGTCGTGGCGACGGGCGGCGGGGCTGTTCTGCGCGACCAGAACCGCACCTGCCTGGCGCAGCGGGGGCGCGTCGTCTATCTCAAGACCGGTATCGCCCAGCAGCTCGAGCGCACGCGTCACGGCCGCCAGCGGCCGCTGCTCTACACCGACGATCCGGAAACCCGTCTGCGGGAGCTCATGGCCCAACGCGCTCCGCTCTATGAATCTCTCGCGTCGATCACAGTGGAAACCGACGGTCGCCACGTTCGCACAGTGGCCGACGAAATCGTGCAGTTGCTTCGCGACCCGGTGCTGACGTGACCCAACGCCATGAACAGGTCGACATCGAGCTGGGCGACCGCAGCTATCCGATCCTGATCGGCCCGGGACTGCTGAGCGATCCCTCGCTCCTGCGCTCGCACGTTACCGCACGGGATGTCCTCGTGGTCACGAACGAGACGATCGCGTCGCTCTATCTCCCGAAGCTCACGACTGCTCTCGATGGCAAGCGGGTCGTTTCGCTGGCATTGCCCGATGGCGAGGAGTTCAAGACGCTCGACAGCTATGCGCGGATTCTCGATGCGCTGATGGACGCGCGGATGAACCGAGATGCGGCAGTCGTCGCGCTCGGTGGAGGTGTCGTTGGCGACATGGCGGGATTCGCAGCCGCCAGTTATCAACGCGGTATCGACTACGTGCAGGTGCCGACGACGCTGCTGGCGCAGGTCGATTCGTCGGTGGGCGGCAAGACGGCCGTCAATCACCCGAAGGGCAAGAACATGATCGGCGCGTTCTATCAGCCGCGCTGTGTGATCGCCGATACCTCGACGCTGGCCACGTTGCCTGATCGCGAGTACCGCGCCGGCATCGCGGAAGTCGTCAAATACGGGCTCATCTATGACCCGGCGTTCTTCGACTGGCTGGAAGCCAACGTCGAAGCGCTGCTCTCGCGCGCTGATGCGGCGCTGATCCATGCGATCCGCCGGTCGTGCGAGATCAAAGCCGAAGTAGTAGGTGTCGACGAGCGAGAACAGGGATTGCGGGCAATCCTCAATCTCGGGCATACGTTCGGCCACGCCATCGAAACGGCCATGGGCTACGGCAACTGGCTGCACGGCGAGGCAGTCGCGGCCGGCATGGTCATGGCGGCCGATATGTCGTCCGCACTCGGCTGGCTCGCCGCCGCGGACAGAGACCGCACGGTCAAGTTGCTCACGCGCTTCGGGTTGCCCACGCAATCGCCTCGCATCGGCGCTGCCGAAGGTCGCCAGCTCATGGGCATGGACAAGAAAGTGCTCGATCGCAAGCTGCGCCTGGTGCTGCTGCGACGGCTCGGCCAGGCCGACATCGTGAGCGACTATCCAAACGAAGTGCTCGAAGCTACGCTCAAGCAACACTTCGGCTGAATCGCCAGGTCATGAATTCCACACCGACGCAGCTCGCGGCCTGGGCCGCCTCCGACGAGAAATCCCGGGGCCGCCGGTTCAAGGAGCCTGCGCCGTCGTTTCGCGGCGAATTCCAGCGCGACCGCGATCGCATCATTCATTCGACCGCGTTCCGTCGCCTGGTCTACAAGACGCAGGTGTTCGTCAATCACGAGGGCGACCTGTACCGCACGCGCCTGACGCATTCGATCGAGGTCGCGCAGATCGCCCGCACGATCGCCCGCGCATTGCAGTTGAACGAGACGCTGGTCGAGGCGATCTGCCTTGCTCACGATCTTGGTCACACGCCGTTCGGGCACGCGGGGCAGGATGCACTGAACGATTGCATGCGCGACTACGGTGGCTTCGAGCACAACCTCCAATCGTTGCGCGTCGTCGATGAGCTCGAAGAGCGCTACGCCGCTTTTCCCGGCCTGAATCTGACGTTCGAGACGCGCGAGGGCATTCTCAAACACTGCTCCGTCAATAATGCGCGGTTGCTCGGCGACGTCGGCGAGCGCTTTCTCCGTCGCGAGCAGCCGTCGCTGGAAGCGCAGATAGCGAACCTGGCGGACGAGATCGCCTACAACAATCACGATCTCGACGATGGTCTGCGCGCGCAGCTGCTCACGATCGAACAGCTGCGGGAAGTGCCGGTCTTCCGCCGCCAGCACGATGTCGTCCTGGCGACGTACCCTGAGGTCAGCGATCGCCGCCTGATTCACGAGGTCGTACGGCGAATGATCAACTACGTCGTCACGGACCTGATCGAAACATCGTCAGCGGCGATCGGCGAAGCTGCGCCCGCCGACGTCGACGCGGTGCGCCATCATTCGACCGCGCTCATTGGATTCAGCGAGGCCGTGCGGGCCGAGCATCTCGAGCTGAAGCGGCATCTGCGCGATCACGTCTATCGTCACTATCGCGTGCTGCGCATGACGAACAAGGCGAGCACCGTCATTCGGGGCTTGTTCGATACTTTCTTCAAGCGGCCGGAGCTGCTCCCCTCCGAGCACGCCGAGTCGGCGCGCGACATGGAAGCGCAATCCGGAGATGCGGGTCGTGCCCGTGCTGTGGCCGACTACATTGCCGGCATGACGGACCGCTACGCGATCGTCGAGTACGAACGCCTGTTCGATCCGGCGAAGCGAAGCTGACAGAGATACATGCGATGACGAATCTCAAGAACGATGTCTTCCTGCGCGCGCTGTTGCGCCAGCCTGTCGACCGCACGCCGGTCTGGATGATGCGCCAGGCGGGGCGCTATCTCCCTGAGTACCGCGCTACTCGCGAGCGGGCGGGAAGCTTCCTCAAGCTGTGCATGACACCGGAGCTGGCCTGCGAGGTCACGTTGCAGCCGCTCGCCCGTTATCCGCTCGATGCGGCGATTCTCTTCTCCGATATCCTCACGATTCCGCACGCACTGGGGCTTGGCCTTCAGTTCGAGACGGGAGAGGGACCGCGCATCGAGCGACCGGTTCGTTCCGCCGCGGATGTTGCGAAGCTCGCCGTCCCTGATCCGGCGACACAGCTGCGCTACGTGATCGATGCGGTCAGCCTCATCCGGCGCGAGCTTGCGGGCCGCGTGCCGCTGATCGGCTTCGCGGGCAGTCCGTGGACGGTCGGTACCTACATCGTCGAAGGCGGCAGCTCGCGCGAGTTCGCCCGCATCAAAGCGATGATGTTCGAGGAGCCTCAGACACTGCATCGATTGCTGAAGCTGCTCGCGGATTCGACTCGCGTCTACCTGAACGCGCAGATCGAGGCCGGCGCGCAAGCGGTCATGATCTTCGATACGTGGGGTGGAGTGCTCACGCCCGCGCTGTATCGGGAATTCTCGCTGCAGTACATGGCACAGATCGTCGATGGGCTCACGCGCGAGCGAGAGGGCCGGCGCGTACCGGTTATCCTGTTCACGAAGGGCGGTGGGGCGTGGTTGCCGGAGATGGCGCAGACAGGTTGCGATGCACTGGGCGTCGACTGGACAACAGATCTCGCGACCGCGCGTCGCGCGGTCAACGACCAAAAAGCACTACAGGGAAATCTCGATCCGAGCGTGCTCTACGCATCGCCCGCCACGATCCGCGAAAACGTAGGCCGCGTCCTGGAGAGCTACGGGCACGGGCACGGGCACGTCTTCAATCTCGGCCACGGGATTCACCCGGCCATCAACCCGGAGCACGCCGGCGCGATGATCGCGGCCGTGCACGAGCTGAGTCCGAAGTATCACCGCTGAGTGACCCGATCGCGGGGGGTACTTTCCTACAGCAAGAGGCGCGCAGCCTGCTCACGTCTATGTGTTACTTCGGCGCCTTCGGCAGCTCATCCCGCAATGCCCGGCGCAGGATCTTCCCCACATTCGTCTTCGGCAGCTCATTCCTGAAGTACACGTGCTTGGGCACCTTGTAGCCCGTCAGCTCGGCCCTGCAATGATCGATCAGCTGCTGCTCGGTCAGATTCGGATCCTTGCGAACGACGAACAGTGCGACGACTTCACCGGATCGCTCGTCCGGCTGCGCAACCGCAGCGACTTCGAGAACACCGGGATGGGTCGCGGCGACGCTTTCGACTTCATTCGGATACACGTTGAAGCCCGAGACCAGGATCATGTCCTTCTTGCGGTCTTCGATGTAGACGAAACCTTCGTCGTCTATCCGTCCGATGTCGCCCGTGCGCAGGAGTCCTTCCTCGATCATCACCTTCGCCGTCTCATCCGGGCGATTCCAATAACCGCGCATGACCTGGGGTCCGCGCACGCAGATCTCGCCGATCTCGCCGATGCCGAGTTCCTTGCCGTCGTCGTCGCGGATGCTGATCTCAGTCGAAGGAATCGGCAGCCCGATCGAGCCATTGAAGTCCATGCCGAAGGGATTGATGCAGGCACCCGGCGAT
This sequence comes from Povalibacter uvarum, assembly GCF_014202975.1. Lineage (GTDB taxonomy): Bacteria > Pseudomonadota > Gammaproteobacteria > Steroidobacterales > Steroidobacteraceae > Steroidobacter > Steroidobacter uvarum. The sequence continues at coordinate 662,029 of NZ_JACHHZ010000002.1, read as the reverse complement.
GTCTCCGTCAGACCCCACGCCTGGGTCAGAACGTTGCCCGTCACCTTCTTCCAGTGTTCGGCAACGGACTTCTGCACCGCCATGCCACCCCCCAGCGTGATGCGAAGCTCGCTGAAGTCGACGCTTTCGAATCCCGGCGTGTTCAGCAGCGCATTGAAAAGCGTGTTCACACCGCTCATGTAGCTGAAGCGATACTTCTTCAGCTCCTTCACGAACGACGGGAAGTCGCGCGGATTCGCGATGAGGATGCCGTGCGCGCCGAACTTCACGAAGACCATCCAGTTCGCCGTGAGTGCGAAGATGTGATACAGCGGCAGCGCTGTGATGACGACATCCTTGCCGGGCCGCGCTTCGGAGCCGATCCACGCAGCTGACTGCAGGACGTTCGCGACCATGTTGCGATGAGTCAGCATCGCACCCTTTGCAACTCCGGTCGTGCCACCCGTGTATTGCAGGAATGCGATGTCTTCATGAGTCAGCGGCACTGGCGTCAGCTGCAGGTAGCGCCCCTGCTCGAGCGCCGAATTGAAAGGGACCGAGCCGGGCAGTTCCCAGTTCGGTACCTGCTTGCGCACATGACGCACCACGAGATTCACGAGCGCCGACTTCGGCCAGCCCAGGCGATCGCCGACCGCGGTCGTGATCACCGTTTCGACATTCGTGCGCTCGATGACCTCATCGAGCGTGTGCGCGAAGTTCTCGAGGATCAGGATCGCCTTCGCGCCGGAGTCGACGAGCTGATGCTCGAGCTCGCGGGCGGTGTACAGCGGATTGGTGTTGACGATCGTCAGTCCCGCGAGCATCGCTCCGTACAGTGCGATGGGGTACTGCAGGACGTTCGGCAGCATCAGCGCGATCCGGTCGCCCTTTTTCAGGCCGGCGCCCTGCTGCAGCCAGGCCGCGAAATACTCTGCCTGCTTTGCGTACTCGCCGTAGGTGAGCGTCCGCCCCATGCTCGTATAGGCCGGCAGGTCGGCGAACTGGCGGCACGCTTCGCCGATGAGCTCCTGGAGCGACGGGTATTCGTCTGGATTGATCTGCGCGGGCACACCGGCGGGATAGTTCTTGAGCCAGATCTTGTTCATGGTTCCCCCGAGGGCGTCGTCTATTTCTTGAGCTGGCGCTCGAGCGTTGGCCATATGACATCGAGCAGGATGGGTTGCGCCTGCGCGTTCGGATGAATGCCGTCGGCCTGCATGAGCTTGTCGTTCAGCGCGACGCTCTCCATGAAGCCGTCCACGACGGGCACGGAGTAGATCTTCGCGAGCTCACCGTAGATCGCATGGAAGCGCTCGGTATAAGCGGGTCCGTAGTTGGACGGAATGCGCATGGCGATGAGCACAGATTGCGCCTTGGCGGCCCGGACCTGCTCCAGCATCGCAGCAAAATTACCCTGCACCTGTTTGAGCGGCAAACCACGCAGGCCGTCGTTGCCGCCGAGCTCGAGGATGACGAGTGCCGGCTTGTGCAGTTCGAGTGCGCGCCCGAGCCGGGTCCGGGCACCGCCCGTGGTCTCGCCGCTCACGCTGGCATTCACCACCCGATAACCGTACCCTTCCCTGGACAGGCGCTTCTGCAGCAGGGCCACCCACGTGGTGTCGACGCTGATGCCGTACCCGGCGCTGAGGCTGTCCCCCACGATGAGAATCACAGGCTGTGGACCCGCGTCCGCCGCCGCCTGCACGAAGACACCCGGCACGAGTGCGAACCAAATCGCGACCGCGCACCTAAGTAACAGTTGACCCCCAGTCATCTTTCGCAAACGGCCTCGTTCAAAATCAGCATGAGCATTGCGGACACGGTTCTCAGAGCACAACGAATCACGAAGCAGGTTAGCAGCCCCGAAGGGACGCTGACCATTCTGGCAGAAGTCGACCTGGCGATAGCAGCGGGAGAAACCGTCGCCATCATCGGCGCCTCTGGTGCCGGAAAGTCGACGCTGCTGGCGCTGCTTGCGGGTCTGGATGAACCCTCGAGCGGGCAGGTCTGGCTCAATGGCGCGGAGCTCACCGCACTGAACGAAGATGGGCGCGCCGCGGTTCGGGCTCGTCACGTTGGATTTGTGTTCCAGAGCTTTCACTTGGTTCCCTCGCTCACCGCGATCGAGAACGTGATGCTGCCGCTGGAGCTCGCCGGCCAGCGCAACGCGCGTGAAGCCGCCGCCGACGTACTGGCCAAGGTCAATCTCGCCGCTCGCCGAGAACACTATCCGCGGCAGCTTTCCGGCGGCGAGCAGCAACGCGTTGCGATCGCCCGCGCCTTCGTGACTCGTCCGGCCCTGCTGTTCGCCGACGAGCCCACCGGCAATCTCGACGCAGCGACGGGTGAACGCATCATCGAGTTGCTGTTCGATCTCAACCGCGCCGCGCAGACGACGCTCGTCGTCGTGACGCACGATCCTGCAATCGCGCGTCGGTGCGGCAGGACGATCAGGATCGATGCGGGACGCATCGTGCCAGCGGCTTGAAGAGTTTCGGAATTTCCACGGGGTACACGGGGAACACTGGGGTCGGAACCGGAAAGATGTCATCTCCTGAAGTGCCCCGTGCTCCCCGTGTACCCCGTGGAGATTCTTCATTCCGAAGAATCCGTGCCTGAACATGAAAGCACTACGACTCGCATTTCTGGCGCTGATCCGCGATGCCAAGTCCGGTGAGCTGGGTGTGCTCGCGCTCGCGCTGCTCGTCGCCGTGTCGGCGTTGACGGCAGTCGGCTTCTTCACGAGTCGCGTAAGCGGCGCCGTGGATCAGCAGGCGGGTGAAGTGCTTGCGGCGGACCTGCGCGTGCGATCGCCGAATCCGATCGATCGCGAGTACTTCGAGCTCGCGACTTCGCGGGGGCTCGTAACCGCCGAGCTCGCAACATTCCCGAGTGTCGTGCTGAAAGGCGACGACACGGCGCTGACGGCGCTGCGTGCAGTGACGTCGAAATACCCATTGCGCGGTCGGGTAAAGGTCACGGACGTTCCGTTCGGCGAGGCGCACGAAGTCGATGCGATGCCGGGCGAGCGCGAGGTGTGGCCCGAGGTGCGAATGCTTGCTCAGCTGAACGCAAACGTGGGTGATCGCATCACCGTCGGCAGCGCCGAGTTCACGATCACGAAGATCCTCGATTACCGCCCCGACCAGGGCGCCGGGTTCGTCGATCTCGCGCCATCGATGCTGATGCGGATGGAGGATCTGCCCGCCACGGGTCTCGTGCAGCCCGGAAGCCGGATCTCCTACGCAGCGTTGTTCGCCGGGGATGCGAACGCGATCAAGACGCTCAAGCAGGAGCTCGAAACGCGGCGGAAGGCCGGCGAGCGCATCGTCGACCTGGAGGAGGCGAGTCCCCAGATCCGATCCGCCATCGATCGCGCCGGTCGCTTCCTGAATCTGTCCGCGCTTGTCACGATCCTGCTCGCGGCCATCGCCGTCGCAATCGCGGCGCGACGCTATGTCGTCCGGCATCTCGACACGGCGGCGTTGATGAAGAGCATGGGCGCACCGCAGTCGCTCGTGCTTCAGATCAGCGTGCTCGAGCTGCTGATGATCGGCCTGCTCGCGGGTGCGATCGGGACCGCCATCGGCTTCGGTGCTCAGGCTGGCATCGCGATCCTGGTGAAGGACCTCGTGCGCGGCGTCCTGCCGCCGCCGACACTCGATGCGATGTGGCTCGGTCTGATGACGTCGGTTCTGATGCTGGTGGGATTCGCATTGCCGCCGTTGCTGCAATTGCGCAGCGTTCCGCCGGCACGCGTGCTTCGTCGCAACCTCGAGCCGCCACCCCTGCGCTACATCACTGTGTATGGCATGGCCATCGGTGCACTCGTCGGCTTGCTCGCGTGGCTGCTGCGCGATGCGAAGCTGCTTGTCTACGTCCTCGCCGCGACGGCAGCGACGTTCGCAGTACTGATCGCAGCCGGCTGGCTGCTCGTGCGAGTCCTTGGCGGCTTGCGTGGCAGTGTTGGGGTCGCATGGCGCTACGGCATGGCGAACATCGCGCGACGTGGCCGCGACAGCATCATTCAGATCGTCGCGTTCGGACTGGGTCTCATGGTGCTGTTGCTGCTCGCGCTCGTCCGCAACGATCTGATGCAGGACTGGCGCGCGAGCCTGCCCGCTGATGCGCCGAATCATTTCATGATCAACATCCGCCCCGACCAAGCGCCGGCGATCCAGCAGTTCATGGCGGATCGCAACGTCGCGGTGCCGCAGCTCGTGCCGATGATTCGTGCGCGACTGACAGGCATCAACAAGGACGACACCGCGAACATGACGATCAAGGATGAACGCGGACGCGACTTCCTGGATCGCGAGGCCAATCTGACCTGGGCCAAGGATCTGCAGACGGACAACCGCATCGTCGCGGGCACCTGGTGGACCGATGCGACGACCGACCCCCAGGTTTCCGTCGAGATCGAGCTCGCCAACTCACTGGGACTCAAGCTCGGCGACGAGCTGACTTACGACGTCGCCGGCGAGACGGTCAAAGCGAGAGTCACGAGCTTCCGCGAAGTGAAGTGGGATTCTTTCCGCCCCAACTTCTTCATGGTGTTCTCGCCCGGCGTGCTCGATGCGGCGACCGGCACGTTGATCACGAGCGTGCACATCCCCACCGGCCAGCGCGCGATCCTCAACGATTTCATCCGGCAGTTTCCGGAAGTCGTTGCGATCGATCTCGAAGCGATCCTCGCGCAAGTACGTGGCGTGATGGACAAAGCGACGCTCGCGGTCCAGTACGTATTCGGCTTCACGCTCCTCGCGGGCGTCACCGTGCTGCTGGCGGCAATTCAGTCGACCCGCGACGAACGCCGCTATGAAAGCGCGATGTTGCGCACACTGGGCGCGAGCCGCATGACGGTGCTCCAGGGCGTGGCGGCGGAGTTCACGACACTCGGTCTTCTCGCAGGAACGCTGGCTGCGTTCGGCGCTTCAGCCGCAGGCTATTTCCTCGCGACAGAGCTGTTCAATCTGAAGTACACCTTGAACCCGCTCGTGTGGCTCGTCGGTCTTGCCAGCGGTGCGTTGCTCGTTGGATTGAGCGGGACGTGGGCGGCGAGATCGGTGGTGAATCATCCGCCGATTGCGACCCTCAGAGGCGGCTGATGCGCTGTCACTCCAGCCCGAGAACCACCCATCCCGCCGGCTGCAACTGGCCCTTCCAGGTGTAGCCCTCGAACTTCAGTACATAGTCGCCGGGCCCGAAGGCGGACGAGTTCAATCCGAGGCGGATCTCCTTGTTGGAGTCCCGGGCGATGCGATGGATCTGCATCACGCGCGTGCCGTCGGCTTTGTCGATCGTGATCTGGAACGTGCCGTAGGGCTCTTCGACGACGGGCACGATCAGATCCAGCATCTGCGGCGGCTGCATCCAGCCCAGGCTCAGCGTCGGGCGGCCCGGCTTCGATTGGGCGAGTTGAACGCGATACGCCTGCTTGCTTGCCGGCGCCTGCATCTCCGTCACCTTCAGTTCGCGCTGCGCCTGCTTCAGCTTGTCCGACAGCGCGCCGGCGTGCATTGCGTAAGCAATCAGGCCGCCGATCGCGGCGATCAACGCCACACCCATCGCGATCACCACGGTGCGACTGACGCCACCGCCGCTGCTCGATGAGCTGCGCTCCCATTTCTCCTGCTCTTCGTCAACGTCGAAGCCCTCATCGCTCGCAGCGAGTGCGGCGCGCGTCGCGCTCGACGGAATGGCGGGGAACATGCCGGTTTCGCTTTCCTCGAGCGGTCGCCGGGACAGCCGCGCCTTCAGCCGCACCGGGATCGGCAGGCTGTTGAGGAAATCGGGATGTTCGAGACAGAACTTCTCGAAGTCGCGCGCTTCGCGGACGGTGAGCTCGCCCGCGAGGTAGCGGTCGACGATGTGCTCGTTCTGTATGTACTTGCGATCCATGGTGCCAGGCCCGCTGATATCGGGAATCCGTCTATTTTTCTGCGTCGGCAGCCGGTTCGGTCGTGCACAGTTTGCACTTCGGCCAGTACCGCTTCGCCACGGTATCGAGGGTACGGCGATTCGCCTCCGCGAGCGACTGCCTCAGGGCCTGCGAAGCCGCATCCGGTCGATAGCCGAGGACCACGATCTTCACGTGGGTCATGTCCTCGCCCGACGCGGTGAAGTAAGTGACCGTCCAGACATTGCCCAGCTCGTTCCGGTAGGGAAAACGGGCCGGCGCCTGTCGTATGTGGGAGGCCAGCATGCGCTGGGGGTCGTAGGCCAGGATCTCCCGGACCCATGTTTCCGGATCGCCCAGCTTCGCTCTGGGGTCGTCATGGGAGCGGATCGAGCCGCCCACCCTCAGGTCCACCTCCGCCTGTCCTACACCGGCTGTACGCAGCCCGTCAGCGGTCGTGAAGATCCTCCAGACCTCGGCCAGCGGTGCGTTGATGTAGCCCTCCGTGGTCTGGCTCTGCGTGGCCTCACTTGCGCTCTGGTTTCCTGGGGCCTCATCGCCGAATGTGACGCCCGCCACAAAGCAGGCCAGGACCAGGCCGGCCAGGGACAGGACCGGGTTCGGGCGTCGGGGCATCAGGCTTTCTCCGCATGAATTGTGGGCTGGGGCGCATTATTGCGCCGCGGCTGTAGTCGATACTGCCACGCTTGCGGCTTTAGTCCATTGCATCGGACCGGTCGCTGCAACGAACAATAGAACCCCCTTAAAACGTTTGTTCCGGCAGGTTTTCGATTTCCAGGTGGCATCCGGACGTCATGTTGAAAGCCCAGCCATATTCGTTTAGTAAGCCCGCATGATCCTGACATTGGAAGTAATGGGGCAACAGGCTCAGAACCTCGGCGCCGCCAAGCGCAAGGTGTTCAACGCCATTGGCGGCACCATCGGTCGCCTCCCCGACAATGACTGGGTTTTTCCGGATCCTTACGTCTCGGGCCGGCACGCGCTGATTCGCTATCTCAACGGACGTTTCTTCGTCGAGGACACCAGCACGAACGGTGTTTTCGTCAACTCGCCGGACTCACGGCTTTCGCGGACCCAGGCGCACCAACTCAAGAACGGCGACGTGCTCTTCATCGACGCGTACCAGATCGCCGTGTCGATCGAGAACGAGCCGGTGGCCGAAGCGGCCAAGAACGATCCGCTCGCGGTTCTTCAGGGACATGCCGAGCGCAGCCCGCGCAAGCCCGATCGGCGCGACAGCCCGCCGCCGCGCATGCCGGCTCCCGAAGAGCTCATCGAATCCGCGGACCCGCTGCCCGGTGAGGAAGATCGGACGGCAGCGATGCCGGCGCGCCATCGTCCGGATGAGGGCCGCGCGAATGAAACGCAGTGGTTCCGCATGAGCGAGATGTCGGATCCGCCCGCGGCACCGAAATCGAAGAACGAGACTCAATGGTTCGGCGCGAGCGAGATGTCGGCACCCGAGCCGCCTCCACCGCCGAAGCCGAAAGTCGTTGCAGCGCGGCCGCAGCACGAGCGCCCGGCATCGCGCGCGATTCCAGAAAGGCCGCAGAGTGCGCCGAAGAAGTCCGTGGCTCCCGCACGGAATGCCGCGCAGAGCGAGGATTCCGGCCAGCTTGCGCAATTGCTTGCAGCCGCAGGGGTGCAGGGCGTCGAGCCCTCCGACGAGCTCGCGCAAACGTGCGGCGAGATTCTGCGTGTGGCCGTCGGCGGCCTGATGGAAGTGCTGCGTTCGCGCGAACAGCTGAAGGACGAGCTGCACATTCGCAGCACGACCTTCAAAGCGTCGAACAACAACCCGCTCAAATTTTCGGCCAACACCGACGACGCGTTCCACAACCTGCTGGTGCGGCAGAACTCCGCCTATCTCGAGCCGACCGAGGCATTCGCGGAAGCGTTGCAGGATGTTCGCGATCACCAGACCGCCGTGCTCAGCGCAATGCGCCTGGCTTTCGAAACGATGCTCGCGAAGTTCGATCCGAATCGCCTGCAGGACGATTTCGATCGACAGATGAAGAAGGGCTCGATCCTGGGCGTGCCGGCCAAGCTGCGCTACTGGGACCTGTATCGCGACAAATATGCCGATCTCGCCAAGGACGCCGAGACGAGCTTTCAGACGCTGTTCGCCGCTGAATTCGCCAAAGCGTACGAAGAGCAGATCGAGCGACTGAAGTCGCGCGGTCGCCGCTAAGCGCCGGCAACGCTCAAGGAAACCGGCATTGCTCGAAGATACCCTCGTCGAGGAAGACATCCATCCCGAATACGTTTCGGCCGCGATCACGCACGCCGGTCGTGTCCGTAACTCCAACCAGGATGCCTTCGTCGACCGTCCCGCCGTGAATCTGTGGGCCGTCGCCGATGGCATGGGCGGCCACATGGAAGGTGATGTCGCGAGCCGCAAGGTCTGCGAGGCGCTCGCGAACTTCAAGTTCGGCGACACGATGGATGCGACGGTCACCGACATCCAGCGACGCATGAGCCACGTCAATTCGGTGCTCTATGCGGCAGCGGTCCGCCCCATCAATCCGGTGCAGAGCGGCAGCACAGTCGTTGCCTTCGTTGCGAAGCGTACGTCGTGCGCGATCCTGTGGGCCGGTGATAGTCGCGCTTATCGATTGCGCCACGGCACGCTGGCCCAACTGACCGTCGATCACACTTGGGCCGCGCAGATCGCCGCGCGCTTCGCGGATATCGAAACCGACCTCGACGAAGACCACTCGATCATGCGTGCCGTGGGCGGGGAGGACATCCTGGTTCTCGACGTTCGTCGCGAGCGCGTCCGGCTGGGAGATCGCTACCTGCTGTGTTCCGACGGATTGACGCGCGAGTTGTCCTCGGAGCAGATTGCGAGGCTGCTTGGGCAGGGCACGGTTCATGAGGCCGCTCAGGCTATGCTCGATGCGACGCTCGCCGCGGGCGCGCGCGACAACGTCACGATCGTCGTGATCGAAGCGGGATAGACAACAACCGGCCGGATGCGGGAAGCCGCTGAAAAGAGATCGGGCGGGCGACCAATCGGCCTTGGAGAGCGCAGCGCAGTGGCTTCAACCCTCGATCAGATTCTTGCAGGGCTCGCGAGCGGTCAACTGACTGTGGAAGCCGCGTCCGCGCAGCTCGAGGCCGTTGCGCGCGCCAATCCGCTTCAGCGTTCGGCGATCATTGCCCGTGTTCAGACCGACGTCGCAGCCGGACGACTGCCGCATCCCGCGGCCCGCGCAGCGCTTGCCGCGATCGATCGCGCCATCCGGCAGGTCGAAGCCGACAAGACGGTGGCGATGGGGGACTCGACCCTCGTCGATCCGGATGCAACGTCGATGCGGCAACCCACCGCGGTTTCGTCGCCCACGGCCGTTCACTCCGCTACCGAAGTTCATTCGCCCACCGAGGTTTTGCCCGTCGAAAGGACGGTCAGCATGGCGCAGCCACTTGTCGCCAAGACGCTGGTGCGCCCGGCGCCCACCGAAGATGACGCGACGGAGATGCGCTCGGCGGCGGACAAGACGCTGCAGACGCCTTCGGACACCCTCCGCATCGAGGTCACCGACGCCGACGAGACCCGTGCGAGCGCGACGCGCGCTGTCGACGCGGACGAGACGGTGAGAACGCAGAAGCAGTTTCCGCCGACGGCCGCCCGCACGCTGAAAGCTGACGTCGATACCCAGGGACTGAGCCCTTACGCCGCAACGCTCAAGTATTCGAGCGACAAGACCGAGGTCATCAGCGAGCGTCTCGTGCAGACGCTGGACGAGGCCGACGAGCCGCGTCGCGGCGAGCTCAAGCCTGGCTCGATCGTGAAGAAACGGTTCGTGCTCGAAATGCTGCTCGGCAAGGGCGGCATGGGCCTCGTGTTCGGCGCCATCGATCGTCGCAAGGAAGAAGCCCAGGATCCGAATCCGCGCGTCGCGCTGAAAGTGCTGAACGCGGACTTCGAACGGCATCCGCAATCGTTCATCGCCCTGCAGCGCGAGGCACGCAAGGCGCAGACGCTCGCTCATCCGAACGTAGTCACTGTCTTCGACTTCGATCGCGACGGCGAGACCGTCTACATGACGATGGAGCTGCTGAAGGGCCGCTCGCTCGAATCGATCGTGCGCGAGGCACGCGGCAAAGGCATCAAGCGGGAGATCGCGATGCCGATCATTCGTGGCATCGCCGAAGGTCTGGCGTACGCGCATCGCAAAGGCATCGTTCACTCGGACCTGAAGCCGGGCAACGTATTCATTGCCGAAGACGGTACGGCGAAGATTCTCGATTTCGGTATCGCGCGTGCCGTGCCGAGCTCCGTCACGCCGGAGAACAAGGACGTGTTCGACGCCGGCAGCCTGGGCGCCTACACCGAGGCGTACGCCACCGATGAAATGATCGACGGCGTCGATCCGCATCCGGCGGACGACATGTACGCGCTCGGCATCATTGGCTACGAACTGCTCACGGGCTATCACCCCTATCAGCGTCACGGCGCGCCTTCAGCACGCAAGCTCGGCATCAAGCCGCCACCGCTGAAGGGGCTGAAGCTGCGCGAAGCGAAGGCGCTGGAGCGCTGTCTTTCCTTCGATCGCAAACAACGTCCGAAGGATGCGGGCGAATTCCTCAAGCTCTTCCGCGGCGTCACGATGCTGCAGAAGATGTCGCTCGCGGCCGCGGTCGTGCTCGCAATCGCGTCAGGATACTTCTGGTACCAGAACTATCTCGAGACGAGCCCGGCGATTCCGTTTGCGCAGTTGCCGGCCGAGACGCAGCAGCAGATAACGGCGGCGCTGCAGGATGGCGAAAAGGAATGGGCGTTCTACAAGCAGGGAATGACGCCGGCCATAGAGCAATCCGTCACCCAATACGCCACGGCGTATGCCCTTCATCCGCGAAATCGTGACGCCGTGAAGGGACTGCGTCGTGCCGCCGACGAGATGTTGCGGCTGGCGGGGGAAGATACGGAGATGCGCCACAGCGTCGCGAACAACCTTCTCGAGAGCAGCGAATACTTCCGCAAGTACCAACCCGTGGTGGATGCTTCGCGTTAGCGAAGCATGATCCGGCATTCTTGCTGTGGGTCCGACTTTAGTCGGACGTCATTCCCGCGCACGCGGGAATCCATCTGTACCGAAATCTGACGGCGTAGCCGACCTGCACAATGCGCTTGCGGCGATCCTCGCGGACCGCCGCAAGCAGCACTCCATCAGAACGACGCGTTCACCGTCACCTGGAAGGTGCGAGGCGAACCAACCGAGTACAGCGGCGGCTGTGTCACCGAACCGAACGGCGATGTGGCCGATGCGAAGCGGCTCGTCGCAACGCTGCCCAGGTAGTCCTTGTCGGCGACGTTGATCACGTTCAACTGGATGAACGACGACATGCCGAACATCTCGAAGTCGTAGCGCGCATCGGCGTCGAACACCGTGTACGACGGTGCGGATTCATCGTTGATGTCCGTGGCGTAGCGCTCGGCGACATATTTGCCCTGCAAGCCGAGGGTGGCACCGCCGATCTTGTATTGCAGCCGGGTGCCGAGCGTCCATTCAGGCGTCTCGACGAGCTCCATGCCTTCCGTCGGCAGGACCACGGTGGGGCTGATCAGCACGTCGTTCTGCACTTCGCTGTGAATGTACGAAGCGGAACCGTACAGCGACAGATTCTCGATGATGTCGAAGCCCAGCGAAGCGTCGAAGCCGTAGAGATCCACATCGCCGACGTTGCGATCCACGCTGTAGCCCAGCTCAGGATCGAACGAGGACACGATGCGATTGTGGAAATCCGTGGTCCACGCGGCCGCGGTGGCGATCAGCGTGCTGCCCGTATATCGATAGCCGAGCTCGATGGAATCGGTCGTCTCCGGCTCGACGTTCTGGATCTGCACGTTGTACAGGTTGTCGGTGCGCGGCGCCGAGAAGCCCTTGGCGTAGCTGGTATAGACGGTGTTGCCCGGCACGAACTCGTAGGACAGGCCCACGTTCGGGAGCACCTTGTCGTACTTCACCGTGCGATCGTACGGAGCGAGATAGGTCGTCGTGCCGCCGCCCGGGAAGGTCACATAGCCCTGGGCATTCGCCGCATTGGGGACCTGCGTCGTGCAGTACTGCGTGCCGTTGGACACCTGCGTGAAGCAATACTGGTTCAGCTCGCGCTCGAAGAACGGCGCGCGCAGGCCGAGGCTGAGGCGCAACTTCTCGTCCATCAACCGGCCGGAGTAGCTCAGCGATACCTGGTTCAACTCCGCAACCGTGTAGCGATCGCGGCCACGCAGCTGTGAGCCATCTGCAGTCGGAATCGCCTGGCCCTGGCGGCCGGCAAACACGTTCTCCGGATCGCCGTCGGCCTGCAGCGGACCGTGCTGGCCGGTCTGACGATGCTTGCCGTAGTCGAGCGTGTAGCCGAGGCGCAGCATGTTCGTGTCGTTCAGCTCCCAGATCAGCGACGAGTTGAGGCTGTAGCGGCGCGTGTTGGTGTTGTTCGGCGTGAAGAGGCTGACGCGGTCGAGCAGGTCGCCGTCGCCGTTGAGATCCGTGCCGCCCGTCGCCGTGCCGATCAGGCGCCGATCATTCTCCGCGAACACCGTGATGCCGCCGCCGTTGGCCAGCGTGTACTGGAACGACGGATCGACGGTGAGGGTCAGCGAGTCGGTCAGGCCGAAGCTCGACTGCATGCGGATGTTGGCCGTGTCCGACGGATTGCTGCGCACGTTGTAGTAGTTCGTGCAGAGCGATGTCGTTCCGGTGGCGGATGTCGCTTCGTTCTGCGCGCCGGCGCCCGGTGCGGGCCGCGTGCACGTCGGATCGTTGTCGAAATCGTAGCCGTTCGCTGCGATTTCGGCCTTGCTCAGGTTGCGATAGAAGTTGTTGCGATTTTTGTTGCCGTGGAAGGCGAGGCTGATGAAGTCGCCGTCACCCAGGTCCTGATAGATGCGGCCATTGATCTGGGTCTTCTCCAGTTCGCCGGGGCCCTTGAACTTGTCGTACTGCTGGTAGGAGACCGCGAGCAGTGCTTCGGTATCCCACGGACCGAACGCGCCAGTGTCACCGCGCAGGTAGTAGCGCTGATAGCTGTCGCTGCCGAAGGAAGCCTGCGCCGCCATGCCCGGATCGTGCTTCGGCCGTACGCTGATGATGTTGATCGTGCCGCCCGTTGCGGATGCCGTCGGGCTGTCGACGTCGGTCGTTCCCATGTTCACGGCGACGCGCTCGATGATCTCCGGATCGAGCTGCTGGTTCGTGTACATGGCGTAGTTGCCGGTGTCGTTCAGCTGGATGCCATCGAGCATCAGCGAAATACGATTGCCGTCGAAGCTGCGCATGCGCAGGTTGCCGCCGCTCGAACCGTAGGGATCCGAGTTGGTGAAGTTGACGCCGGGAACGAGGTTGAGCGAGTTGATCACGCTCTGCCCCGCCATCTGCGTCTCGATGTATTCGTCGCTGACGGTGGTGCGCGCCTTGGGGGCGGTTTCGGCCTGGATCAGGCCAGTGCCCTGAACTCGCGTCGCGGAGACGACGACCTCTGTCAGCGTGCCTTCCTCGATCCGCGTGGCTGTCGACTGCGCAAACGCGGCGCCACAGGGTGCGGCGAGCGCGGCGACTACAAATGCGATACGCGACCCAACGGTCGAAACAGAAACACGAGCGATGCCGGGGGGCGTCGTCATGGCAAACCTCCAGAGAACCTGCGAATGGATTTTGTGCGTCACGGGTCTTGCCGTGCCGCGTTGTAATTGCACATCACTCATATGCAAACTTCATGACAAGGCGATCCGTGCGCTCATCTCAAGGGTTTACGTGGTGAAGGCGCGACGGCGACGTATCGAAAGTGGCCAGAATCGCTTCGCGCGGGGCGTACCCTACCGCAAAACGCATCCTGTTGGGGCAAAAGTCCCTGTCATGAAAGTGCAAGGATGGGCGCAGGCGCGGCGACAAATCGGCAGCGCGCAGCGATTGTTGCTCGCGACCAACATGTGAGCGGTCACTCCGCGGCGAGAGATGTATACGGTTGCGAGCGACGCGCCGTGCAGACCGTACGGCTCAGGTGAGCGAGTCGGGACCGAATGCACTGGGCAGCAGTTGATCCATCTTCGCGGTAGTCGTCGCACCCTTCAGATTCGACTGCACCACGATCAGGTTCGGGCCGCCGAGCTCGAACATCACCTGCCGGCATGCGCCACACGGCGCGCAAGGTTCGTCCGTAGCCGCCACGACGGCGAGATGCGTAAAGTCGCCGCGCTTGTATCCAGCGGCGATGGCCGAGAAGAGGGCGGTGCGTTCCGCGCAGTTGCATAAACCGTAAGACGCATTTTCGACGTTGCATCCGCCAAAAATTTTTCCGTTCCGCGTTCTGACGGCAGCACCGACCTTGAACCCGGAATACGGCGCATAAGCGCGCTTGCGCGCGTGCCTGGCGGCGCGGACCAGCGCTTTGGTCGGAATCGTCTTCACTGACTCACTCCGAGGAAGATGCCGGCGATCGTCGCGCTCGCCAGGTTCGACAATGTCGCGGCAGCGACGACGCGCAGGCCATATCGGGCGACTTGCGGGCGCAGCTCGGGCGCCACGGCACCGAAGCCGCCCGCGAGGATCGCGATCGAGGAGAAGTTCGCGAAGCCGCAGAGCGCGAACGAAATGATGACGAGCGTTTTCGGATCGAGCACCGTGAGTCCCGCGGCGACGACGCTGGCGGGATCTTTCAGGAACGGCGCGAACGAGACGTACGCGACGAACTCGTTGAGGATCAACTTCTGGCCGATGAAGTTGCCCGCGATGCCGGCGTGCTCCCACGGCACGCCGATCAGCCACGCGATGGGCGCGAAGGCGTAGCCCAGCAGGGTCTCGAGATTCAGCGCCGGATAACCGAACCAGCCCATCACGCCGCCTACCATCGCATTCAGCAGGGCGATCAGGCCGATGAAGGCGACGAGCATGGCACCTACGTTCACCGCAACGCGCATGCCGACAGCCGCGCCCGACGCTGCCGCCTCGATCACGTTCGTCGAAGGATGCTCGTCGAACTGGATGTTGTCGAACTGGACCGTGCTCGGCTCCGTGCTCGGACAGATGATCTTCGCGAACAGCAATCCCCCGGGGATGGCCATGAACGAGGCCGCGAGCAGGTATTCCAGCTTCACGCCCAGCCCCGAATAACCCGCCAGCAGCGAGCCCGCGATGGCTGCCATGCCGCTGCTCATGATCGCGAACAGTTCCGGCCCGCGCAGTTGCTTCGCGAAGGGCTTCAGCACCGCCGGCATTTCGCTTTGCCCGAGGAAAATCGTGGTGACGGCCGAGAAGGATTCGATCTTGCTGACGCCGATCAGCTTCTGGAACAGCAGGCCGAGGCCGAGCACGATCCAGCGCATGATCCCCAGGTGATACAGCACGGCGATCAGTGCCGACACGTAGATGATCGCGGTCAGTACCCGGAACGCGAACACGAAGCCAGTGTCACCGAATACTTCGAACATCCGAGCGGTCACGAGCCCGCCGAACAGGAACTCGATGCCCTTGTTGCCGTAATCGATGACGTGTCCCACGCCCGTCGCGGCCGCCGCGAGCGCAACCCGGCCCCAGGGAACGAACAGCACGAGCGCTCCGATCACGATCTGCGTCGCAAGCGCCGCAAACACGACTCGCGGCCGGATCGCGCCTCGATTCATGGAGAGCGCGTAGGCGATCGCGAGCAGAACGGCCAGGCCCAGCAGACCCCGGAGGATGTCTGTCATGTAGGTGTGATTGTTGTGCGTGCCAGTTCGCCCAAGTGTCACATGAACGTGGCAGTCGGCAGAAGAGGTTTCACACGGAGCTCACGGGGAACACGGAGCAGAAGGCATCGGGAAATCCTCTCCGCAGCCCGGCTCCGACCTCGTTCCGGGGCTCGCATTTCCGTGATCTCCGTGGCCTCCGTGTGAAATCCGACCTCTTCTAGGTACTCTGTCGGCATACATCGAGGCGAACTCGCGATGGCCAAACTGTACTTCTACTATTCGACGATGAATGCAGGTAAGACCACCAACCTGCTGCAGAGCGCGCACAACTATCACGAGCGCGGCATGCGCACGCTGATCCTGACGCCGCGGCTCGACGATCGCTTCGGGGCGGGCACGGTGAAATCCCGTATCGGCATTTCCGCGCGCGGGCGCATGTTCGGTGCGGATGACGATCTGCTCGCCATCGTGCGCGAAGATCGCGAACACAGCGGCCCACTGCACTGCGTCCTCGTCGACGAATCGCAGTTCCTGAACAAAGCCCAGGTGTGGCAGCTCAGCGATATCGTCGATGTCCTCAATATTCCCGTGCTCGCCTACGGCCTGCGGACGGATTTCCGCGGCGAGCTCTTCGAAGGCAGCAGATACCTGCTCGCATGGGCGGACAATCTCGTCGAGCTGAAAACCATCTGCCACACCGGCCGCAAAGCGACGATGGTCGTCCGCGTGGACGACAACGGCCGCGCCGTGACGGAGGGGCCCCAGGTCGAGATCGGCGGCAATGATCGCTACGTGTCCGTGAGCCGCGCGGAGTTCAAGAAGATCACAGCGGGGCAGAGCCAGATTGAGTTGCAGCAGGGGATGCTGCCGCTGGGGGAAGTGATGAGCTAGGAAACTACGAGCGATGATGAGCTACGAGCCAGAGTCAGGGTCAGGGTCAGAGCCGCTCCGGCGAATCTTGTTCTTGTCTCGCTCGCCGCTCATCGCTCACAGCTCGCTCATCTCGTCCCATACAACCGATCCCCCGCATCTCCCAGTCCCGGCACGATGTAGCCGTGATCGTTGAGTCCGTGGTCGATTGCCGCGGTCCAGACGCGGACATTCGGGTGATGTTGCTGCAGGTTCGCTAGTCCAGTGGGTGTCGCGAGCAGGCAGACGTAGCGCAGGTCGACGGCACCGTGTTCCTTCAATCGATCGATGGCGGCGACCGCAGTGTTGCCGGTCGCGAGCATGGGATCGATCGTAATCACGAGGCGGTCGGGCAGGTCCGTCGGGGCTTTGAAGTAGTACTCCACGGCGTCCAGCGTTTCCGGGTCGCGATAGAGGCCGATGTGCGAGACGCGAGCGGAGGGGACGAGCTCGAGCATGCCTTCGAGCAAGCCCATGCCGGCACGCAGGATCGGTGCGAATACGAGCTTCTTTCCGGACAGCATCCGCGCGGTCATCGCGGCGATCGGCGTTTCGATCTCGACCTCATCGAGCGACAGATCGCGCGTGACTTCGTAGCACAGCAGAGTCGCAATCTCGCGCGTCAGCTGCCGGAAGCTCTTCGTCGAGGTGTCCTTGTCGCGCATCAGTGCGAGCTTGTGCTGCACCAGCGGATGATCCACCACAGTCACGTTATTCATCAGAACACCGTTCCATCGCTGACGATTCGTAAAGGTGGACCGCCGTCGGCGCGTCGCTCGCGAGCGATCACGCGACCTGCGGCCCAGGTGCCGCCTTCGAGCAGTTTGGCGAGCGGGAAGGCTTCATCGCTGACGCCCAGCCGCGAACGCACGAGCGGAGCGAGCTCATCCAGCAGCGCGACGGTCAGCGAGCGCCAGCCCACGACGAAGGGATCGGAGACCTGGTGAGTCGCCGTCATCGCGTCCGCATCTCGCGGCACGAGGGCGCCCATGTCCAAAAAGAGTCCGCCGTTGCGATACTCGGCGAGCCCCGTGAGTCCGTCGATGTCGTGCACAGCGATGCCTGCTGCCTGCAGCGGCTCGATGAGCGAATAGGCGAGCCATTGCGACAATTTGTGCAGCGGCACGAAGCCACCCTGCGGATGCGGCCAGCAATCGCCGAGCGAGACTCCTTCCAGCGCCGGTCGGTTCCGCCAGATCGGGCCGAGTGCGTCGAGCAGCACATCGAGGATCATCGATGCCGGCAGCGATCGGTTCACCGCCCGCGCGACCAATGCATCGAACAACCCGCCCGGGCGCGGAACATCCGCAGTTGCAAACAAATCGGGTCGAGACTCGGCAGCGGCCCCCAGCCGATTCAGCAGCTGCGCACGCCCTTCGGCACCGGCGAGAGGATTGGTCGCATCGACCTGAAAGGCGGCATGGAGCGCGGAGGCGTCGAGCTTCTTCAGCGAATGTGCATCGGCGCGCAACGCATCGTCCGCCGCCTCTGACATACCGCCCGCGGCGAACCATCGCAGGCTCGCAAGCGCGAGACCTTCGGAGCGTGCGGCTTCGATGCCCGTCAATGCATCGCGATATCGCCAGCCCGGACCTGCGCCCGCATCGAGCAGCACAGATGTGATCGCGAGGTCGAACGCCGCGCGTGCCCGCGCTGCGGTATCAGGCCATGAATGAGTCGACTCGATCTCGCGCCACAGATCTCGTCCCGAGAAAACGAAGTGGCGCCAGCGTGCGTGAAACGGGACATCGAGTGTCGGGTAACGTTCACGGATCACACGGGCAACGAAGTCCGCAGTGGGTGCGAGGCGTGCATCGTCGACAGTCCAGTCTATGAGCCGTTCTTCTCGCGCATGCCGGAGCATGCGCCGCGCCGCGTCACGCACCGCTGCGGCAGAAAGAAGTTCACGTGCTGATTGTTTGTGAGTCACCGATCACCGGCTGCTTCTGAGGGTAAGTCCAGGCGAAGCGTCGCCTTCGGCGATGACGTCCGACTGAAGTCGGACCCACAGCCAGAGTCCGACCCAGAACCGTGGCCCGCCTCTGGTTGTGGGTCCGGCTTTAGCCGGACGTCATCGCCAAAGGCGAGTCTCGCTCCAGTCGCTTTCACAGTCGAAGTCTCAGTAATCCTTCAGATCCCGCCCAACGACTTCCGCCGGATCGCGCGGGACCTCGTCGGTCGCGAAGTAGCCCGCGGCCTTCTTCGCTTCCATCTCCACATTCGCATCCTGCGGAATGAGTCCGGGCGGAATCGGCACACGCGTATCGACGGAGATGCCGGCTGCAACCAGGGCGTCGTACTTCATGTTCGACATCGACACGAGCCGGTTGATGCGCGTGATCCCGAGCCAGTAGAGCACATCGGGCATCAACTGCTGAAAGCGGGCGTCCTGCACGCCCGCGACGCATTCGGTTCGCGCGAAGTACGTCGATGCCTGGTCGCCGCCCGGCTGACGTTTGCGCGCGTTGTAGACAAGGAACTTGGTGACCTCGCCGAGTGCGCGACCTTCCTTGCGGTTGTAGACGATCAGCCCCGCGCCGCCCGCCTGCGCTTCGCGAATGCATTCCTCGATGCCGTGAGTGAGATACGGCCGGCACGTGCAGATGTCGGAGCCGAACACGTCGGAACCGTTGCATTCGTCGTGGATTCGACAGGTGAGCCGCCGTCCGGGGTCGTGAATCGCCGCCGGATCGCCGAAGATGTATAGAGTCATGCCGCCGATGGGCGGCAGGAAGACCTGCAAGTCGCGCCTCGTCACGAGCTCCGGATACATGCCTCCCGTCTGTTCGAACAGCGTGCGCCGGAGCGTCGACTCTTTCACGCCGAAGCGTTCGGCCACGCCCGGCAGATACCAAACGGGCTCTATCGCCGCCTTGATCACCGCGACTTCGGCGTTGTCGCGCACGATCGTTCCGTCCTGCTGCAGTCGTCCGGCAGCGATCGCCTCGCGAACCTCGGGCAATGTCAGTCGCGCCTTCGTGATGGCGATCGTCGGGCGAATGTCGACGCCGCGTTCGATCTCTTCGCGGAAGTCCTCGGTGATGCGATGGCCCCAGGGATCGAGCGATACGATCTTCTCCTTCCCGACCCATTGCGGATGCGGGCCGACCGGCACGATGGGGTCCGTATCCTTCAGGTCGGGACGCATGCCTGCTTTCAATGCGCCGGCGGAGACTGCGAGCGCACGGTAGATCGAATACGCGCCGCCGTGCGCGCCGATCACGTTGCGATCCGCACTACCGCCGATCGAGCCGATCACGGGACCACGCTCGCGAGCGGTCGGTGCCCCCCACGTGATCGGGAAGTTGTTAGGCCGTCCGCCGGAAGAATGCGACGTGAGGCGGATGTGGCCGGAAGAATTGCGCGTCATGCGGGAGCCACCGTTCCATGTAGAACGAAACTCCGATCATGCCTGCGTTTGGCGGGCTACGAAACGGGCGTTTGTCGCAAAGCGTCTTCGAAACGCGCGCCGAGGTTGTGCGGCGCGGGCAGCCGCCGCAGAATCCGATGCCTTCACGCTAATCCGATGCTGGGAACACTGATGACTGCGACCCGAATTCGTGAACTGCGCGCCACAGATCGCGCCCGCTGGGATGAGCTGTGGGCCGGCTATCTCAAGTTCTACCGCTACGAGCTTCCGGCTCACATCACGGAGTCGACGTGGCAGCGGCTGATCGATCCGTCGGTGCAGCCCTACGGATTCGTCGCCCTCGATGGCGACGATCGCGTGATCGGGATCGTCCACTATCATTTCCACCTGTCGACCTGGTCCGTCGAGGGCTACTGCTACCTCGAAGACCTGTTCGTCGATCCGGCGGTCCGCGGACTTGGTGCCGGTCGTGCGCTGATCGAAGCAGTCTATCGAGCCGCCGATGCGCGCGGCGTGAAGCGCGTGTACTGGCATACCGAGAATGACAATCACACCGCGCAAGCGCTCTACAACAAAGTCGCGACTCTTTCGCCGTTCGTGCAGTACCGGCGGAAGGCCTGAAGATTCACAGAGACGGAGTTTCACAGAGCCGGAGTTTCACACGGAGCTCACGGAGTTCACGGAGGTTTCCGGAGAGAGAAAAATTCCTTCTCCGTGGTCTCCGTGAGCTCCGTGTGAAACTCCGGCTCTGGCTGAGCGTGACCCAGGAGATGGCATGAATAGTGAGACACGGAAGAATCCCGCACTGTTCGCCATTTTCGCTGGCGGTGGTATCGCGGGATCGCTCGATATCACCTACGCCATCCTGATCTCGGCTTTCCGGGGCACGCCGCCGATGCGGTTGCTGCAGTCGGTGGCAACGGGCCTGCTCGGACCGGGAGCCTATGAAGGAGGTGCGTCGACTGCCGTGCTGGGCTTCGTGCTGCACTTTCTCATCGCATTCATGATGGCCGCGGCCTTCTATCTCATCAGCCGCAGGTTCGACTTCCTCGTTCGCCGGCCTGTGGTGTCCGGCCTGATCTACGGTGCGATCCTGTATCCGTTCATGACGCAGGTCGTGCTGCCGCTGTCGGCGTATCCGCATCCGTTCGTGTTCCGGCCGCTCTTCTTTGCGATCAACCTGTTCGTGCACATGTTCCTGGTCGGCCTGCCGATCGCGCTGGCCACGAAGAAGGCGTCGGGGTAGGGAAAATGAGAGCGTCCGGCGTTAGCATCGCCGCATGAACAAGCGTCCCCGCCGCGGTCGCCCGGCTCACGATGACGTGCTGACGCCGAAGGAATGGCACACGCTGCATGCGATCCAGCATGGCATGACTCAGCGTGCCGTCGCGAAGCGGCAGGGCGTCAGCGTCGACGCAGTGAAGTATCACGCTCGAAACATTCGCGAGAAACTTGGTGTCGCGGACCGCAGCGAGATGCGCCGCTGGTTCCGTGCACCGCGCGACAGTGCGCTTGCAAAGGAGATTCCCGTGGAAGCACCGCTGCAACTCGGTCCGATCGGGCAGATCGCAAGAACGGTCCGGGACATTCGCGAAGCAAGCGACTGGTACGGTCGCACGCTAGGCCTGCCGCACCTCTACACGTTCGGCCATCTCGCGTTCTTCGATTGCGGTGGCACGCGACTGATGCTGACGGACCAGCACGGCGTCAAGGCAGACGAGTCGATCCTGTATCTTCGCGTGCCGGACATCCAGGCAGCCCATCGCGAACTGGGTGAACGGGGCATCCAGTTCGACGCCGCGCCTCACATGATCCACAGGCACGCCGACGGCACCGAGGAATGGATGGCATTCTTCAAGGACCCGGAAGGCCGGCCGCTCGCGATCATGGCGCAGGCACGGAAGTAGGCTCCGGCTGTGAGTCATTCCCGCGAAAGCGGGAATCCATCCGGTTCCGGCTGTGGGTCCGGCTTTGGCTGGACCCACAGCCAGATGCCGCACCCACGATGAGCTCACGCTCGTTCCACCAGCCACCGCACCGCCTCCTCCCTCGTCCCCACCATCCTGATCACCGGGTGCACGCGATGCTCGAGCGCAAGCTCTGCCCAGCGTGCTCCATGCGCCGCGGGATCGGGCATCACCAGCGCCATGCGGATTCCATAGTTCACGCACTTCTGCAGCAGTTCGCCGGCCAGTCGCGTCTGCAGCGTCAGAAAGGCTGGTGTCAGATTCGCTTCGGTCAGCAGCAGGCCGCCCTGGCTCATTGCGCTGCCGATGACGTCGTTGATATCGGCCAATGTGCCGATGCGAACGGCGGATCCAGGCTCGAAGATGTCTGAAGTGGAGTTCATGGCATTGAGTGGAAGGCGTACGATTCGTCACGAGCGGTCGTGGAGTTCAGCGGGACCATGCGCAACGAAGATGCCAGCCTGATCGAGCTCGACGCAACTGCCGCGGTCGCGGCGATGAGTCGCGGTGAAGTCTCCGCGGAGAGATACGCAAACGCACTGCTAGCGCAGGCCCACAGACTGGAATCGCTTAACGCCTTCCGAACCCTCGACGCTCAGCAGGTCCTCGAAGCAGCTCGTGCTCACGATATCGCGCGAGCGGGCGGACGGCCGTGCGGTGCGCTGCATGGCCTGCCGATTCCGGTCAAGGACAGTGTCGATACAGCCTCGCTGCCGACATCCAACGGCACGCGGGCTCTTCGTGATTTCCGGCCACTCGACGATGCAGCGGTACTGAAGCCGTTGCTGGCGCACGGCGCGATCGTCATGGGGAAGACCAATCTCCACGAACTGTCGCGCGGTTACACGAGCAACAACGGCGCTTTCGGTGCCGTACGCAATCCTCACAACGTCGATCATGTGCCGGGTGGGAGCAGCGGCGGCTCCGGCGCTGCGGTTGCGGCGCGCATCGCGCCACTGGCTGTTGCAGAGGACACGCTGGGTTCGATCCGCGTGCCTGCCAGCATGTGCGGCATCGCGGGCTTCCGGCCTTCCTACGGCCGCTATTCCGGTCAGGGCATCATGGCGCTGACGCTCGACAAATTCGATCAGGTTGGACCACTCGCGCGATCTGTTGCGGATCTCACACTGTTCGACAGCGTCGTGACGGGAGACTTCTCGTCGATGGCCACTCGCTTGCCGGGCGATGTGCGCCTGGGGGTCGCGCCGGATCTTCTCGGCGGCCTCGATAGCGAGGTCGAACGCGTGATTCACCAGGCGTTGCAACGCTTGCGCGAAGCGGGCGTATCGATCGTCGATGTGAAGTTGCCGGCCAGTGCGCAGCATGCGCTGACAGCGGCGAGCATCATCATCGGCTACGAGAACATGCTCAGCATGTCGAAGTACCTGCGCGAGCAGGCGACCGGCATTTCGTTCGAGCAACTGCTCGATCAGATGAGTCCCAATCTGAAGATTTTTTACCAGACAACCGCGCCGCCAGGTCACGAGGTCTACGAAGTGGCCCTTCGCCAGCGCGATGCGCTGCGCGCGGACATGCAGGGCTTCTTCGCCGAGCAACGTATCGACGCGCTCGCGTTTCCGCCGATCCTGGTACCGCCGCCGCCCCTGGGCGACAACTTCGAACTCGAGGTGGCCGGAGAGCGGATGCCCATTCGCAAGGTCATGGGTAGGAATACGGCACTCGGCAGCGTCGCGAGCCTCGCCAGTCTCGTGCTCCCTGCGGGTACGGTGCGTGGCCTGCCGGTGGGAATGGAGTTCGCTGCGGTGACTGGGGCGGACAGGCAGTTGTTGGCAGTGGGGCGGGTGCTGGAAGGGATACTGGGGCGCCTGGCGGCGCCGGCTCTGAGCTGCGAGCGGTGAGCAGCCGAGGGTCCGGCTCTAGCCGGGCGCTATGCGAAGCATCCGTCACTCCCGCGCACGCGGGAGTCCATGCCTCGGATCCGGATGGACTCCCGCATACGCGGGAGTGACGGAATTTCCCTTCGGGATCTCCGGCGCAAACGTCACCAGCGAACGCTGAAACAACACGAACGCATAGCGCGCGCCCGAGATCATTCCCTGCGCATCCGTTGCGTGCGGCGACGACTCGAGGATCTCGAGGAATGAACGCCATAGCGACGGATTGTGAGCCGCGAGGTAGCTGCGCGCTTCACTGACCTTCGCATCCGGGCTGCTGCACACACGCGCATAGAGCCACCGTGCGCCAAGCCTGGAGCCTTCGAGCACGTAGAGAACGCCGAACATCTCCGATGGCGACGGCGATGCACGACGCAGCACCGGCGGTGTGGCCTGCCGCCCCAGGCGGCGCAGGTCATCGAGCAGCAGGTCAGCGCGCCGCCGTTCCGACCAATCGGGCAGCAACTGGGCAACTCCCGCGGACTCGAGCACGCGCTCGAGTGCGATCAGGGGGCCCGCGCTCGCTTCGAGAAACGCCGCGTAGTGATCGGCATCGCGCAGTTCGTAGCCCGATGCGATACCGTCGAGCTCGCGATGCAGATGATCGGTGGCCTGCTTCAGGGTGCTGCGACGCGAGTGGGGTTCGTTCATTTCAGCGATTGCCGGAGTTGTCATCGAGAACCTGTCGCAGGCGGGCAGCGAGCTCGTCCTGCACGAACGGCTTCGGAATCAGCTGCACGCCTGGATCGAGCCGGCCGTGATGCACGATGGCATCGCGTGGATAGCCCGACGCGAACAGCACCTTCAGCGACGGATGCTGTTCGGATGCGGCGCGGGCGAGCTGCTGGCCATCCATTCCACCGGGAAGCACGACGTCGGTGAAGAGCAGGTCCACCGTGCCTCGCGGCGCGTGATTCAGCACTTTCAATGCACTGGGACCATCGCGGGCTTCGAGCACTTCGTAGCCGAGCTCACGTACGGTTTCCACGGTGTAGCCGCGCACGTCCGGATCGTCTTCGACGACGAGGATCGTGCCGGTGACTTGCTGTTCATCCTCAGTCGCTGCGATGGGCCCGTCCGCTGTCGCGATCGGTCCCGTATAGCGCGGGAAGTACATGGTGATCTGCGTTCCGAGTCCGGCCTGCGAAGTGATGCGCACCTGGCCGCCGGATTGCGTTACGAATCCGTAGACCTGCGAGAGCCCGAGCCCGGTCCCCTGGCCGATGCCCTTCGTGGTGTAGAACGGCTCGAACGCATGCGCGAGCACTTCCGGCGTCATGCCGCTGCCCGTATCGAGCACTCGCAGCACGACGAAGTCGCCTTCGCTGATCTCCGCATCGAAGAGGTTGGGCAGCGCGTTGAAATCGACGTTGAACGTTTCGATCGACAGCCGGCCGCCTTCGGACATGGCGTCGCGTGCATTGACGGCGAGATTGAGGAGCGCTACTTCGAGCTGGTTCTCGTCGATCTCGGCCAGCCACAGCTCGGTGTCCATTTCGGTGTGAACTTCGATGAGCTCGCCGAGCGTTCGCCGCAGCATCTCGGAGATGTTCTCGACGAGCTGATTGATCGCAACGGGTCGCGGGTCGAGCGGCTGGCGGCGCGAAAACGCCAACAGATGCTGTGTCAGGTTCGCTGCACGTCGCGCGCCAGCCATTGCGTGGTCCGCTGCCCGGCGCAGACGCGGCAACTCCGTGGGCAGCTTGCGCTGCAGCGTTTCGAGATTGCCGACGACGATCTGCAGGAGGTTGTTGAAGTCGTGCGCAACGCCTCCGGTGAGCTGGCCCACCGCTTCCATCTTCTGCGATTGCCGTAACGCTTCCTGGGTCTGGGCAAGCCGGGCTTGCGCCTCGCGATCCTCGGTTACATCGCGACCAACCAGATAGATACCGGCATGGCCCGGCGTCGCGGACCACGAGATCGAGCGATACGTGCCATTGGCCGATCGCATGCGGCACTCGAACGGTCGCAGCGTCTCGTGCATCGTGCGCACGATCGCTTCGCGAGTGATGAACAGATCGTCCGGATGAACGAATGATTCGAGCTGCCGGCCGGGCACAGCATCCAGTCGATAGCCGAGCGCCGACTCCCAGGCCGGGTTGATTTCGATCAGTACGCCGGCCGCATCTGTCACTGCAAGCAGATCCCGCGACAGCTGCCACAAGTAGTCACGTTCCGCGATCTGGTGCGCGACGCGCGCCTTGAGCGTCTGGTTGAGCTCCTGGAGGTCGGCTTCCTGGTGCTTGCGTTGCGTGATGTCCGCAACCACGCCGACAAAGCGTGTGCAGGCACCGTCTTCGAAGAAGGCGCGCCCGACCAGCGACAGCCAGCGTTCGTCGCCGTCCGTCCTGCGCATCACCCGGCATTCTTCGGCGACTTCGCCGGTGCTGCCAGGCGCCATGGCAACTCGCAATGCGCGTTCGATGCGCTCACGGTCGAGCGCATGGCACTGGGCGAAGAAGCGGTCATGATCCACGCTCTCTGACGTGGAGAGACCGAAGAGCTCACGGCAGCGCGCGTCCCAGTGCAACGTATCCGCAACGGGGTCGTACTCCCATTTGCCGAGCCCTGCTGCATCGAGCGCGAGCTGCGTGCTCGACTCGCTGACCCGCAATGCCTGTTCGGCGCGAAGGCGATCCTGCTTCTCGCGGGCTTCCGAGATGGCGCGATCGACGGCGGCGGGGAGACGGTTCAGGCCTCGCTTCATCACGTAGTCGGTCGCGCCGCGACGCAGTGCATTGATGGCGAACTCTTCGCCGACGACGCCGGAGACAAAAATGAACGGCAGATCCGGGCTCTGCTCGCGCACCATGTCGAGTGCGGTGAGGCCATCGAAATCCGGCAGCGAGTAGTCGGCGAGAATGATGTCGAGTTCCGCCGGACGCAGTGCGTTCAGGAACTCTTCGCGATTGGTCGCGCGCTCGAGATCGCAGCCGATGCCAGCCTTCGACAAATGGCCGAGCAGCAGCTCGGCGTCGATGTCGCTGTCTTCCAGCAGGAGGACGCGCAGCGGCCGCTGCAGATTGAGAGCTTCAGCTGCCATGGCGCCCGCGCGGCGGCGGTTCGTTCAGGACGCCCCAGAACATGCCGAGATCCTGGATCGCTTCGAAGAACGCGTTGAAATCGACCGGCTTCACCACGAACGCATTCACGCCGAGCTCGTAGCTGCGCACGAGGTCACTTTCCTCCCGCGATGACGTCAGCATGACGACAGGAATCTGGCGATGGTCCGCGTCACCCTTCAGCCGCTCGAGGACCTCGAGTCCGTCGACCTTCGGCAACTTCAGGTCGAGCAGCACCACTGCGGGATCACCGGGGTAGCGATCCGCATGAGCGCCGCGGCGATAGATGTAGTCCAGCGCTTCGGCGCCATCGCGGGTCAGCACGATGGAATTCGCGAGCTGACATTTCGCGAGCGCGGCGAGCGTCAGCTCGATGTCTTTCGGGTTGTCTTCGACCAGCAGGATCGGTCGCAAGTCAGCCATTGCTCAACTCTCCTTCCGACTTGGGATTGCAAAGCGGAAACAGGCACCGCGGTCGACTTCGCCCTCGGCGCTGATCCAGCCGCCGTGGCGTTCGACGATGCGTTTCGTCAGGGCAAGACCGATACCGGTGCCTTCGAAATCCTCCATCCGGTGCAGGCGCTGGAACACGCCGAACAGTTTGTGCACGTACCGCATGTCGAAGCCCACGCCGTTGTCGCGGACTTCGTAGATGCATTCGCGTTCGTTGCCGTCGCCGCGCACGCTGATCGTCGCGGGCGTCCGGTCACGGCTGTATTTGATTGCGTTGCCGATCAGATTCACCAGCGCCTGGCGCAGCATCGCTGCGTCGCCCCACGCGGACGGAAGCCGTTCGAGCTGCCATACGACCTGGCGTTCGCGGATGTCGGGTTCGACCGTGCGCAGGACTTCCTGCAGCAGCTTGTTCATGTCCACGTTGCCGTGAGCGAGCGAAGTGCGTCCCAGATGCGAGAAGCTCAGCAGGTCATCGACGAGCTGGCCTGCTGTGGCAGCCGCTTCATTGATGCTCTCGAGATAGTGCTGCGCCTTCTCGCTCAGGTTCTTTTCCCGATCCCGCAGCAATTGCGTGTAGCCGACGATGTGCCGGAATGGAGCACGCAGATCGTGGCTGATCGAGTACGAGAACGACTCGAGCTCGCGATTCGTACGCTGAAGCTGGCTGGTCAGCGCGGCGTGCTCTTCCGCACGTCGTAGCACGATGTTGATCATCGCGGAGCGAAAATCGAGAGCGGCATCGATGTGAGCGCGACTCCACGGTTCCGCCCGCAATCGCTGCTGCTCGGCCCAGCTCGCGAACGAGTGTCTCGGCCGTAGCGGTTCGGTCGTCGACGGCACGGCCTTCTGCGGATCACCTGCCCAATGCACGGTGCGCACCACTTCCGGCCGGAACCATAAAATGAAGCTGCGGTGGAGCTGCGAGATCGACACGGCAAGCACGCCGCTAGCCACGTCGGCAATGTCCGCGAACTCCGGTTGCTGCTGGCCGAGATTGGCTGTCACGAACTGATCGCCGCCGTGTTGCGTTTCGATCCAGTCAGCGAGGCTGCGCAGCCGGTCCCCGGAAGGTGTCTCGCCGGATGCGAAGACTTCGTTGCCGGTGATGACGGCAGCGCCTGCCGCGTCGGTCAGGTTCATCCACAACCGGCCCTGGCTCGCGAGCGCGCGAGAGGGCGACTCCGCCGTCGTGAGATGGACCAGCAGCTGCGCTTCCAGGTGCTTGAGCCTGATGCGGTCGGCCGCATAGGAACTGTGTTCGCGCGACGCGATCTGGTGACTGAGCATCGTGCCCAGCAGATCGCACGCAGTCCGCATCTGCGCGTTGACTCGCCGCGGCTGCGCGTTGTGACACGACACCAGTCCCCAGAGCCGCCCTTCGACGAGGATCGAGATCGACATGGAAGCGAGCGTTCCCATGTTTCGCATGTACTGCAGATGCACGGGGGAGACGCTGCGCAGCGCTGCGAGGCTCAGATCGAGCGAGGCCTTGTCGAGAGGATTTGCGCTCGGATGAACGGGCACAGGCGTGTAGTTCGCGTCGGGAATCAGGCGCAAGCGGTTGGTGCGATAGAGCTCGCGCGCCTGCGCGGGAATGTCGGATGCGGGAAATCGCAGCCCGAGATACGAAGGCAGCACACCGTCGCTGTCTTCGGCGAGCACTTCGCCATTCCATTCCGCATCGAACCGATAGATGAGAATGCGGTTGAAGCCGCTGACGCGACGGAATTCACGCGCGGCCACGGCGCAGGCTTCCTGAATGCCTGACAGATCCTGCAGCTGGTCCATGAAGCGGCCGATGCGCGGATACAGCGCTCCGATCGTTTCATTCTCCGTCGCTGGCGGTTCCTCGAACTCGAGAATGATGCCTTGCGCCGTTCGATGGCCGAGCACCTGCAGCGTCTTCGCGCCGCTCGAAGTGGTGCGCAGCAGAGTGATGTCCTGGGAGTCGAGCCAGCGGCGGACTTCTTCAGCCAGCGAAGCTCCGAAGATCTCGCGCAGCGGTCGATCGATGATGTGTGCGTCGCAGCCGAGGATCTCGGAGCAATTCACGCTCGCCTGCAACACGGTCAGGCTTTGCGGATGGCAGACGATCAGCGCGCCGTGAGGCTGGATCGTCCCCGGAATCCGGATCGGCTCCTGGGCACAAGTATCGAGCGGCAGTTGCGTTTTCAGCACCGATGACATGGTCGCTTGCACTAGTTAGCGGCGATGCCTCGCATTCCAGCTGCCTCGCCGACTGATCGCGTTGTTCGTACCCGCCTGAATGAATCCGACCCGATGCCCCGGTCCGCCGCGCCGGCGAACGGATGCACCTTGCATTGCCGGGGGCCGCGACAGCAGCGCCGGCATTCTTGAGCAGTGCCAAAAATGCCCGGACGGTAGGAAATGTTCCGGTATGAGCGAATGCCTCAGTGCATTCCTTTCCGATTCCCTGTAGAGTCCGCGCCGCCTATACAAGCTGCCGTCCGGTCAGCTCGTTCATTTGTCGAGAATTTCACGGCCCACTGGCCGTCTCGAACTTGTCTCCCGCCTTTACTGGACCCGCGACGCTTCGGCTCGCGAGCAGGTGCGGTAGAGGAATCCTTAAGTCATGCCATTTGCTTCTCTCGGGCTCCTGCCCGAACTCACCCGTGCGCTCGCGGATCGTAACTACACGCAGCCCACGCCCGTTCAGGCGCGCGTCATCCCGGAAATCCTCGCGGGGCGCGACATCCTGGCCGGTTCCCAGACCGGTACCGGCAAGACCGCCGGTTTCACACTGCCGCTGCTGCAGCGTCTTCACGCCGCGCAGAATCCATCGCGTTCACCGCGGGCCGTCGTGCTCGTGCCGACGCGCGAACTGGCAGCGCAGGTCGCCGACAGCATCAAGAGCTACGGCAAGTACCTGAACCTTCGCACGCTCACGATTTTCGGCGGAGTGAGCATCAATCCCCAGATCGATGCGCTGCGTCGCGGTGCCGACATCCTCGTCGCGACACCGGGTCGACTCCTCGATCACGCGGGTCAGGGCAACGTGGATCTCAAGCAGGTCCAGGTGCTCGTGCTCGATGAAGCCGATCGCATGCTCGACATGGGATTCATCGCGGACATCCGTCGCGTGATCAAGCTGCTGCCCTCGCAGCGCCAGAACCTGTTGTTCTCGGCAACGTATTCGGACGACATTCGCCGGCTCGCGCAGGGCCTGCTCAAGCAGCCTGTCGAGATCGAAGTCGCACGTCGCAATGCGGCCGTCGACACGGTCGAGCAGAACGTCTACCTCGTGCAGAAGGATCGCAAGCGCGCATTGCTGTCGCACCTGATTCGCGAAGGCGACTGGTCGCAGGTGCTCGTATTCACGCGTACGAAGCACGGTGCGAATCGCCTCACCAAGCAGTTGCAGGACGACGGCATCGAAGCGGCCGCGATCCACGGCAACAAAAGTCAGTCGGCGCGCACGAAGGCGCTCGCGGACTTCAAGGGATTCAACATTCGCGCGCTCGTGGCGACAGAGGTCGCTGCTCGCGGCCTCGATATCAAAGAGCTGCCGCACGTAGTGAACTACGAACTGCCGAACGTTCCGGAAGATTACGTGCATCGTATCGGCCGCACGGGCCGTGCCGGCGCAACCGGCGCTGCACTGTCGCTCGTCTCGGCGGATGAGTCGGGATTGCTCAAGGACATCGAGCGCGTGCTGGGCAAGCGTGTGCCGCAGCTCCAGCTCCCGCAGATTTCCGAACCGCCGGTCGGACGCAGCGTCGCTCCTCGTGAATCGCAGGAATACGCGCCGCACCAAGATCCGCGTCGGCAGTCACGTCCGCAGCAGCCGCAACGTCCCAACGACGGCGGTCACCGATCGGGCCGTCGCGGCCAGGGTCGCCCGCAGGGCAATTCGCAGGGAGGCGGACAGAGGGACGGACGGCCTTCCGGAAATTCGCAGCAGCGCGATTTCCGCGGCAATGGCAATCAGCGTAGCGGCCAGCAGGGGCAGGGACAGCAGCAGGGACGCAATGGCAATCGTCGTGATGGCGGAAACTGGCAGGCGAGGAATCAGGGAAGATCGGGCAATCGCTGACGCAGAAGCCGGCTAGCCACTAGCTGGTAGCCGGCTAGCCAGAGAGGAGTGCGGCTGCACGATGCCGACGGCGCAAGTAAACTTCGGCGTCCGTCATCCCCGCGAAAGCGGGGATCCATCCTGATGAAAGGCGCGGATTCCCGCTTTCGCGGGAATGACAGGCCAAGGGCACGTAGCGTTCCCCTCTCAAGGAAGCCGATTGCCAATGAGCTCAGCAACTGCACGGCCTGTGATCATCGATACCGATGGCGGTGTCGATGATGCGGCTGCGTTGTGGTGGGCACTCACTGATCCGGGCATCGATCTGATTGCGGTCACTGCGGTGGATGGTGTCGTGCCCGCCGCGATTGCAGCACGCAACGTGCTCAAGGTGCTCGCGGCTGCGGGTCGCAGCAATATCCCTGTCGGTGTCGGCGGCGGCCCGCGTCTCGGGCCCGTTCCGAAGCTGCGTTCCACGGATTTCATTCACGGCGCTGATGGTCTCGGCGACACCACGACCGGCGAGTCGGCTTCCACACCGAAACTCGAAGCGGCCGATGGTTTGCTGTACCGGTTGTGCGCGGCGCGGCCCGGCGTCGTTTCTGTCGTGTCGATCGGACCGCTGACGAATCTCGCACGCACGGTAGAGCGTCATCCCGATTGGGCGGGCCAGGTGCGCGAACTCATTGCGATGGCGGGATCGGCGCGCGAGGGCGGCAACGCTTTGCCTGCGGGCGAATCGAATGTGGCGAGCGATCCGGTGGCTGCGGCGATGGTTGTTGCCGCTGGCTGGACGAATCCGCCGTTGATGATCGGGCTCGACGTCACTCACGCGGCGACGCTCACTCAGTCCGAGTTCGATTTGCTCGCGCAGCACCGGACGCATGCAGCCCGTTTTCTCGATGCGCCGCTGCGTTTCTACCGGACGTACGGCTCGACCTTCACTGCGCCGCAATGCCCTTGTCATGACCTGCTCGCAGTCATGGCACTCTCGACGCCAGATCTCATCGTCGAGGCGCCACTGCTGCCGCTGGCCATCGATACTTCGCAGGGCCCCGGCTGGGGAGCGACAATCGTCGACTTCAGGGCGCTCGCATTCGCGAAGCTGAGCGGGGCCCAGCAGCAACGTCCGGAAGGATTTCACGACTGGCGCATTGCGATGCGCGTCGATGTCAGTCAGTTCCGCCGCGGACTCCGCGGTCTGCTCGGCGCGTAGAGGGAATCGTCATGGAACCTGTTCTAGTCGCCGTTTCCTACACCGATCCTGAAGCACCCGCGTTGTTCACCGAATCGCTGCGACGCACGGGGTTCGGCGTGCTGCGCGATCACCCGGTGCCGTACTCGCTCATCGAAGAGATCATGCGCGAATGGCTCGCGTTCTTCGGAACCGACGCGAAATTCAGTTACCTGGTCGAAGGCGCGGGTCGTGAAGGGTTCTTCTCGGAGGCGATCGCCGAGACTGCGAAAGGAAATGCGCGCCGCGATCTGAAGGAATACTTTCACATCTACGAATGGGGCCGATATCCGGCCGAAGTGTCGGATGCGGCGCGCCGCTATTTCCAGCTCGCCAGCACGCTCGCGGCGGAACTGCTCGAATGGGTCGAGCGCCACACGCCCGCGGAAGTCCGCTCGCGTTTCCGCATGCCGTTGTCGCAGATGATCACGAACAGCCCGGATACGTTGCTGCGCATCCTGCGCTACCCGCCGCTGCCCGATGGCACCGACGATGCGATGCGAGCGGCTGCGCACGAGGACATCAATCTGCTGACGGTGCTGCCGGCCTCGAACGAGCGCGGCCTGCAGTTGCTCGATTCGAGCGGGCAGTGGGTCGACATTCCCTGCGACCCGGGTTCGCTGATCATCAATCTCGGCGATATGCTGCAGGAAGCATCGGGCGGCTACTACCGTTCGACGACGCATCGCGTCGTGAACCCTACGGGTGAAGCACGACGGCGCTCGCGCATATCGTTGCCGCTGTTCCTGCATCCGCGACCGGAGGTCGTGCTGTCCGATCGCTGTACGGCAGGGTCGTACCTCGAGGAGCGGTTGACGGAGCTGCGGCGTGGGAAGAAGTGAGGAAGGAAGAGTGGAAGAGGATTTTCCACGGGGTACACGGGGATCACGGGGTAAGACAAACGAAACGGATCATTGAGGAAGAGGGTCTCGTTCTCTCACTGTTTTTCTCCTACCCCGTGGAGAATCCTTCTGCCTCTTTTCTCACGGCAGCGCGAACGCCACCAGCTTCCCCGGCGCGCCCGCGCCACCCGTCGAAACGACGACGTACTGCTTGCCTTTGAGCTCGTACGTCATCGGCGTGCCGAACGGCGGCTCCTTCATTTTGTGTTCCCACACGACGGCACCGGTTTTCTTGTCGAACGCCCGCATGAAGAACTCGGTCGTGGAGTAACCCGGGCCGTCGCTGCGTGTCTGCACCTGGTTCACGAACAACAGCGACTTCGTTACGAGCGGGCCGCCGCTCGAAAGGAACGTGTGGCTCGATGCGCCGAGCGGCGGCAGGTTCAGAGCCTTGAGCAACGGGTGATCGCGTGGGCCGTCGCCGTGTGCCACCTGCCATGCGATCTCACCCTTGTTGAGATCGATTGCCGTGACGACACCATAAGGCGGCTTCAGCAACGGCAATCCCTGCGGACCTGAGGGGCCGACCGGGTTCTGGATCAGATACGCCGTCTTGTGACGCGCCGGATCGCCCTTTACGACAGCGGCCATCGACAGGATGTTCGCGGACTCGAGATACAGGTAGCCGAGTTCTGGATCGAACGCCGAACCGCCCCAGTTCGCGCCGCCCGCGGCGCTCGGTACCTGCAACACGCCTTTCTTTCCGTTCTCGCCAACGATCGTGGGCGGCGTGAAGAGCGGGCCCATCGTGTACTCGCTCGCGATCCTGATCGCCTCGGCCCGCAATTCCGGAGTGAAGTCGATGAGATCGTCGGTCGTGATTCCCTGGCGGGCGAAAGGCGGCGGCTTCGTCGGAAAGGGCTGCGTCGCCGCGGTCTTCTCGCCAGGAACGGTGGATTGAGGAACCGCGCGTTCCTCGATCGGCCATACCGGCTTGCCGGTCGCGCGATCGAAGACATACGTGAAGCCCTGCTTGCTGATCTGCGCGATCGCTTTGATGCGCTTGCCGTCGACAGTGATATCCGCGAGCGTCGGTGCCGCGGGGAAGTCGTAGTCCCACAGACCGTGATGCACACCCTGGAAATGCCAGGCGAGCTTGCCGGTCCTGGCGTCGAGAGCAAGCAGGCTCTCAGCGTAGAGATTGTTGCCGGGCCGATCGCCGCCGAAGTAATCATTGGTCGGTGTGCCGACCGGTACATACACGAGTCCGAGCTCGGGATCGGCGCTCATCGGCGCCCACGCGTTCGTGTTGCCGGAGTACTTCCACGACTCATTGCCCCACGTTTCGACGCCGGGCTCCTTGTCCTGGGGCACGGTGTGGAAAATCCACTTCGGAGCACCGGTGCGCACGTCGAAAGCCTGAATGTGTCCGGCGGGCATCTGCGGCGCGGTGGGACGATCGAAGACCGTACAGCCGAGGACGACGACGTCATTCACGATCATCGGCGGCGCATTGAAACCGACGAAGCGACGATCCTCTTCGCGGCGAATCAGCGCGGCCTGCACATCGACGCGACCGTTCCTGCCGAAGGAATCGATCAGCGCACCGCTGGTCGCATCGAGCGCGATCAGTTCGCCCGTACCCGTTGCGATCAGGATGCGACGCTCGGTGCGATTGCCGACGCGGCCTTCCCAATACGCGACGCCCCGATGCTGCCAGCCGGAGTTCGCCGGCCTGCGTCCGGCGAGATACGCCTGCGGATCGAACGTCCAGATCGTCTTGCCGCTGCCGGCGTCGATCGCGGCGACCTGACTGAATCCGGTGCTCGTGTAGAGCACCCCGCCGATCATGAGGGGCGTTGGCTTGAAGAAGCCGGGGCGCTCTTTCGTTACTGTCGGCACGAGCGCATCGTCCGGACTCACCCAGCTCCACGCCGGCTGGAGGTGTTTCACGTTCGACGCGTCGATCTGAGCCACCGGCGAATATTTGTCGCTGCCCGCGCTGCCGCCGTAGTAGCGCCATTCGGTATCGGGGAAGGCTGTCGTGGGCAGCGCGCACGCGCAGATGAGTAGTGCGAATGATCGGTGTCGCATCGGGCCCCCTCGTTCTTCTTCAGAACTTCATCATTTCTTCGATCGCCGCCTGCAACTCCGCATCGGAGCAATCCATGCAGGTGCCCATCGGCGGCATCGTGTTCAGACCCTGCTTCACGTTCCTGAGCATTGAATCGAAGCCCGCGGCGGCGCGTGATTCCCAATCGTCCTTGATGCCGTTGATGGGAGCGCCATTCCAGCCGGTCGCATGACAGACCGCGCAATAGGTTTGATAGATCTGATCGGCGGGGCGGGCAGGCGTATTCGAGAACGCGCCGCTCGACAGCACGCCGAGCGACGCAGTGCCGGAAGCGAGGATGAGGCGGTGCAATTTCATGCCCCCGCAGTGTACTGAGCGGAGACCGGCGCAGCGGCTTCTTTACGTTCGTTTACTCAGCAGCCACTGGCGGGTACTAGGACCCTTCGCGTTGCATGGACTGGGCATTGGCGCGCTGCAGCCGCAGCTGTGCCCGCTGCAAGGTCAGCTCGGATTCGTGCATGCGCTGGTAAATCTGCATCTGCTCGGTCGAGAGAATGTGCGAGACCGCGGCACGCGAACGGGCGAATTCCTGCTCCGTTCGTTCGAGTTGTTGCTCGCGCATCTGAGTCATCTGTTCAGAGGTGGGTCTCTCATTCGACGCGAACATCGATCCGCGAACGTCGCGCTGTCTTTCGCGTTCAGACAAAGCAGTCCTGAGCTGGGAGCGCTGATCATCGGAGAGCGGCATGCCGGCGGATTGGAAAGCGGTGTCGAGCTGGCTTACCCGCAAGCGGGCGCCCATCGTTTTCTGATAGTCCTCCCAGCGCTGCATCCCATCCGCGCCGAGAACCTGCAACCGCTCGGCCTGGTCCATGCGACGGCGCTCCTCGAGCTTCGCCTGGAGAAGCTCGCGGCGACCGGGATCGGACCCGTCGACGTCGGCGAGATCGAGTCCGCTCGTCGCGCGCAGCTGCTGATCGGCAAGCAGGTCCATGAACTCGTCCGTCTGTTCCTGGGTCAGGCCCAGGTCCGCCGCGAGATCCGGGTAGTTCTGATTCAGGCTCATGCGATGTCGCGTTCGCATCGCCTCCCGGTATTCGGGATCGTTGAGCAGCATCTTCTGCTCGCGCATGAACATCTCGCGGGCCTGCCTGCGCTCCGGATCGGCGGCTGTGGGTTTCGCCTCGACGAGGGACGGAGCACTGGCAACGGGCGGCGGGGGAGCGACCGGCGCATCTTCGGCGGCCGGTACTGATGCGGTCGCATCGAAGGGAGCAGGCCGGGGTTTGCCTGCAGTGCGTTCGAGTTCAGCGATGCGTGTTTCGAGTTCCTGAACGCGCGTCTGTGCGTCGCTCATCTTGCCGTGGAAATGCACGGCTGCCGTGGCGCAGCCCACGGCCAGGAAGCCAATTGTCAGGAGGGCTTTGCTCATCGTCCCTCGCTACTGGAAAAAAGATGAATACCCGCCTGCGCGGGGATGACACCCGTCCATCACTCTCTCTTCGCTACCTCTCGCCGCAATTCGCGCAGCTTCATCTTCAGCGTCGATGCGTTCTCGCTGCCCATGCGGATGAGCAGCTTCTGGCCCGCCGAGAGTTCTTCGAGTGTCGGGTCGGCATACTGATAGAAGACGCCGGGCTGCGTGAGCTTGATGGGCCCCGTGACCTCCGGCGTCTGCAACAGATGGTCGATGACTTCGACCAGCCTGTTGTTGAAGTAAGCGTCGGGGTAGCCCAGCTCGGTGTAGGCCTCCTGGAACAGCGGGTAGTAGCGCTTGTAGAGCGCCGCCACCTGGCGTGTGTCGGTGTTGCGTACGATCGCCATCAGCGTTGCGTAGCGCGTCGAATTCTGTGCGCTCAGTGTGAGCGCATCGTCCTGGCCTTCGACCAGTGGCAACCCCCCGGTCGGATGCAGCGGCCACATCTGGATCGCCGTCTTCTTGCGCGGGAGATTGTCGACGGTGACGACGACGTGGCGAACGATGTTCTTCGGCACGAGGAACTGCTCGAGCGGCCGGCCAAAGACTTCGGCGAGCGATTCCTGCAGGGCCGAGTCGCTTTCGCCAAGGGACGGCAGCGGCTTGTCGGCTGAGGGTGCGTCGATCGGATGATTGCTCGGCTGATCGGGTGCCGTTGCGACCGGCTCGGTCCGCACCTGCTCGGCAACGACGGGCGCTTCCTTGTGCTTGCGCCCGTAGTACAGCGCGGCTCCCAGGCCGGCCACGACAATGATGGGGATGCCCCACCAGAGGTACTTTTTGACGTCGTCTTGCATTGAGACCTCCTGCAACCGGTTGACGGTGGACTGTCGACGGTCAGAAGCAGGCTTCTTTCTCCGACCGTCAACCGTCAACGCTTCATCAGGGCTTCACGAACTTCAGCACGAAGTTGTCCGCCTCGCCGATCGCAATGTACTTCTCGCGGTCCTGATCGCCAAGCGCCAGGGTCGGAGGCAGCGTCCAGACGCCACGTGCCCAGTCCTTCGTGTCCTTCGGATTGGCCAGGATTTCGGACTTGCCGACGTACTTGAAGCCGGCCTTCTCGGCGAGCGCGATCGTGTAGTCCTCGCGCACGTAGCCGTTCTGCGCCTTCGGATCCTGCGGCTTGTCGTTGCTTGCCCGATGCTCCTCGACGCCGAGCACGCCGCCTGACTTCAGCGCCTTGAAGAACGAAGCGAAGACCTGGTCGGCCGTTCCCTGACCCATCCAGTTGTGGACGTTGCGGAAGGTCACGACCATGTCGGCGGAGCCCTCCGGGGCGATGTTGTACGAGCCGCCGCCGAGCTCGCTGATCTTCACTTTGCCGTAGATCGCGTTCTCGTCGATTTTCTTCTTCCAGTTGTCGTACTGCGTCGCGGCGCGTTCGCTCGCGGCGCGGGGAGCGATCGCGATATAGAGCGTGCCCTTGTCGTGCAGATACGGTGCCAGGATCTCGGTCCAGTAACCGCCGCCTGGTGCGATTTCGACGACTGTCATGTTGGGCCGGATGCCGAAGAACTCGAGTTCCTCCTGCGGCTTGCGGGCCTTGTCGCGTTCGACCAGCGTCGATGTGCGATGGGGCGACGCAACGGCCTTGGCCAGTGCCTCGTCTTTCGCCAGTGCTCCCGACAGCGGCGCGGCCGCGAGCGCCAGACCGGCAATCACGTTGATGAATCGCATGAGCGGACTCCGTGGTGAGAAGAATGACCCTTGGAAATCGCGGCGACTGTATCTTCAGCCGCGTGTCGCTGCCAGCACAAGACCATGACCCCATCGCTTGGTTCCAACGGCTCGGCGAAAGAATCACCAGTAGCGAGGGTCAGGCATTACTGACTACCATTGCGACGCGTCGAAAGTACTCCGGCGAACATGAAGAAACGTCGACGATTCCATACCGCTTTCTCTTGCGCCGCGGCAGGCCTGCTGCTCGCCTCCGGTTTTGCAGCGGGCGCGGCCGGACCGATTGACTGGACCGAATGCGGCATCGACGGCGCGATGGGCGGTACTGCGTCAGCCCGCTGCGGATGGATGGAGGTGCCGGAGAATCGGGACGATCCGGCCAGCCGCGGGATCAGATTGCGTGTGACCGTCATCCCTGCATTGCGATTGCAGCCGGAGAAAGACGCTCTGGTGATTCTTGCAGGCGGCCCGGGTCAGGCAGCGAACGACGTGTATGCGTCGGCAAGCGGGGCGTTCGCGGCGATCCGTCGTGATCGCGACATCGTGCTCGTCGATCAGCGCGGCACCGGCCAGTCCAACGCGTTGAACTGCGCGTTCGACGACGACGCGGAAATTCTTACCACTGCCTCGCAGCAACTGCAGGATGCCGCTCGCCAGTGCCTTGCGACGCTGCAGGGCGATCCTCGCTTCTATACGACGAGCGTCGCTGTACGCGATCTCGACGATGTTCGCGCCGCCCTGGGCTACGAGGCGTTCTCGATCTACTCGGTGTCGTATGGCACTCGGGTCGCTCAGCACTATCTGCGTCGCTATCCGTCGCGCGTACGCGCGGCGATTCTCGATGGTGCCGTTCCGGTGGATCTGGCACTCGGTCCCGATATCGCCCTGCGCGCGCAGAACGCGCTCGACTCGGTATTTCAGCACTGTGCGGATGACAAGCTTTGCGCGAAGGCTTTCCCGAGCGTGAAAGAGCAGTTCGATGCGCTGCGCGCTCGACTGCAACGACAGCCGTTGCAGGTGAAGCTGCCGGATCCGCTCACCGCGCAAGTGCAACAGACCTCCTTCGGTCCGATGCAACTCAATGCCGCCGTCCGGCTGCTGACCTACAGCGACGAGACGGCATCGCTGCTGCCTCTTCTTATTCATCAGGCACAGACAGCGCAGCAGCCTGAGCCGATGGTCGCGCAGTACATGATGGTAAAGCGATCGATGGAGCAGGCGCTCTCTTATGGAATGCACTTCGCTGTCGTCTGCAGCGAGGATGCTCCGCGCTGGGACCTGGAGAAAGTCTCGACCGCATCGCTGGATGCAACCTACCTCGGAGCGAGCTTCATGGTGGGCATGCGTGCGGTCTGCGATATCTGGCCGCGAGGCATCGTCGACGACGATTTCAACGCGCCGCTCAAGAGCGATGCGCCGGTGCTGATTCTTTCGGGCAGCAACGATCCCGTGACTCCTGCTGAGTACGGCCAGCGTGCACTCGCGTCGTATCCCAACGGCCGGCACCTTGTGCTGGCGGGGCAGGGCCATGGCCAGTTCGCCACGGGGTGCATGCCGCGCGTGTTGGCGGCATTCGTACGTGGCGGCACAACGGCAGTGGAGACCAAGTGCCTGGACGGTGTGAAGCCTGCGCCGTTCATGCTGTCGTTCACGGGGGCGGGGCCATGATCCGCGTCTCCAATCTCCGCAAACACTTCGGTGCCGTGCAGGCGCTCGATGATGTTTCCTTCACGGCGGCTGACGGTCGGATCACGGGACTGCTCGGTCACAACGGAGCGGGCAAGTCCACGACGTTGCGCATTCTGAGCACCGTGATGCGTGCCGACAGCGGCTCAGCCACCGTGAACGGACATGACTGCACCACGCAATCGTTGTCAGTGCGGCAGTCGCTTGGCGTTCTGCCGCATTCGAGCGGACTCTATGTGCAGCTCACCGGGCGCGAGAACATCGAGTACTACGGCAAACTCCATGGCCTGAGAGGCAGTGAGCTCAGGAACGCGTGCGACGCGATGATCGAGCGGTTGGGGATCAGTGCCGTCGCTTCCCGGCGCGCGAAGGGCTACTCGCAGGGTGAGCGATTGAAAGTCGCTCTCGCCCGCGCACTGATCCATCGGCCGAAGACGGTCATCCTCGATGAGCCGACGAACGGACTCGACGTCAACGCGGTGCGCATGCTTCGCGAAATGATCCGTGAACTGAAGC
Organism: Povalibacter uvarum; assembly: GCF_014202975.1. Lineage (GTDB taxonomy): Bacteria > Pseudomonadota > Gammaproteobacteria > Steroidobacterales > Steroidobacteraceae > Steroidobacter > Steroidobacter uvarum. The sequence continues at coordinate 621,256 of NZ_JACHHZ010000002.1, read as the reverse complement.
AAAGCGGTTGTTGTGTGCTGTTCTCCAGTCACGTCATGCAGGAAGTCGCCGCGTTGTGCGACGACATCGTGATCATCGCGCGCGGGCGTGTCGTAGCTCAGGGAACACCGGAGCAGATTCTCGCCGCACTCGGAACCAACGATCTCGAGGAAGCCTTCGTGCGGGCAGCGGCTGCTGCCGAGGATGCGGCATGAGCATCCTCGGCACCGTGTTCCTCAAGGAAGTGCTCGAGAACCTGCGCGACCGACGCGTGGTGCTTTCCGCTTTCTTCTTCGGCGTGCTGCTGGCCCCCGCGCTGTTTGCGCTCACGACGACCATCGCGTCGAATCGCGCCGTTCGCGATCAGGAGCAACCGCTGAAGCTGCCGGTGATCGGTGCCGAGCGCGCACCGAATCTGATGCAGTTCCTCGTCGAGCACGGGGCCGAGATCGAATCCGTGGCGTTTGGCCCGGACGACGCAGTCGCCAAAGTGCGCTCCGGCGACTACAACTTCGTGCTCATCGTGCCCGACGCATATGGCGAGAAACTCGCTCGCGGCGAACCGGCGCCCCTGAATCTTGTCCTGGATACGGCGAATACACGGGCCGGCGGAACGACGGAACGTGCGAGAAGGCTCCTCGATGCCTATGGGCGGCAATCAGCGGCACTGCGACTGCTGGCGCGTGGCATCGGTCCGGAAGTCATGACGCCTGTGGAAGTGCGCGGCATCGACGTTGCGACGCCGGCGGGTCGCTCGGTGCTGATCCTCGGCATGATGACCTACTTCTGCCTGATGTCGATGCTGGTAGGCGGCTTCTATCTGGCGATCGATACCACGGCCGGCGAACGCGAACGAGGTTCGCTCGAGCCGTTGCTGTCACTGCCGGTCACTCGCGCGCAGCTCATCGTCGGGAAGATTCTGGCGACCTGCGCCTTCATGGCCGTGTCGCTGTTGCTGACGTTGGTCGCGACCGCCATCGCGCTGTCGTTCGTGCCCCTGGAGGCGCTGGGCATGTCGGCGAACTTCGGCCCGAAGATCGTGCTGGCGATCTTCGGCGTGATGGTCGCGTTCGTGCCGCTCGGTGCTGGGCTCATGACCGTTGTCGCGTCGTTTACGCGCAGCAATCGCGAAGCGCAGACATGGTTGTCCGTCGTGCTCATGGTGCCGCTCGCGCCGATCATGTTCGCCGTGATGAACGGCACGCGGCCCACCGCGAATCTCATGGCGATCCCGAGTCTCAGCCAGCATCTGCTGGCGACCGATCTGATGCGCGGCGACGGCATCGATCCCCTTCACGTCGCGATCTCAGTGGCAACGACTCTGGGTCTGGGGCTCATCCTGATCTGGATCGCGACCCGTCTGTATCGACGCGAGGCGATTCTCGGCTGACGAATGCGATGACTCGCGTGCAGGAAGTTGCGCGCGATACAACGAATCCCTTCAGACCGATTCGTAACCGCACCCGCGGCGAACATTCATGCCGTGTGATCTTTTCTTCAGTTGCACGCGGCAATTTTTATCAGACACTCCCTGAGTGCGCATCGATTTCATGCACGACGCTGCACGCGCGAAATTGCCGAACATCGATATTCCTGCTGATTCAGACACCTTGTCGCGATTCACCGTCAAGCGTCCTGCACGCGACGGAAAAAAATTCAGCCGTCTGTCGGGCTACTCAGACATTTGCGACATAACGCTTTTCTTTGTCTACTCGCGCTCGCCAAGCAGGCAACCGATCGTCACTACGTTCAGCGCGCATCTCACGAAGATGCAGGAGTGATGGGGTAAAGACGACGGCCGTCGCAACCAAGCGGGTTGCACGGGCGCGAAGGAACACTGGACCTTCGCCGCAAATCGCCTGCATGGACCAAAGAGTGCTTCGTTGGTTGGCGAAGCTTTCGTGTTTTGAAAAGGGCAAACCCGTCGTGAGATGGGGACGCAAAGCCACCGGTCCAGCGCAGTGTTGCGCAGGATGGCGGGGCTACCGAAACACCATCGGCGTGCGCGTGCACGCTGCTGCGGTATCGATCACGTCCCCTGCAACTCCCGAACCGCTGCTGCAGTTCCGCAGCAGCCTTCAGGAGCCGATCACCGCGACTGGCTGCGTCCTTGAGACGATGAGGTCGCTTCCATGTCTATCGCACAGCGCACCGTACCGGGCAGCGTGCAACGGTTCCTTCTTGCGTTCATCGCTGCCGCTGGCTTCATGCCCCTGGCCAATGCCGCAATCAACAAACCTCCCGTGATCTCGGGCACGCCGTCGACGACAGCAACCGTCGGTCAGGCTTATTCGTTCACGCCTTCGGCTCGCGATCCGGAAGGCAAGTACGTGAGCTTCGGTATCCGCAACCAGCCGTCGTGGGCGACTTTCAGTCGCACGACCGGCAAGCTGAGCGGCACGCCGAGGAGCGCGGGTACTTCCTCCAGCATCGAGATCTATGCGTGGGACGGCGTGAATGCCAAAGCGCTGCCGCGCTTCTCGATCGCCGTGAAGTCGTCGTCCGGCTCGAATCGTGCGCCGACGATCTCAGGTTCTCCGGCGACGTCGGTGACGGTGGGCAGTTCCTACAGCTTCCGGCCGACCGCTTCCGATCCGGACGGCAACTCGCTCGGCTTCACGATCACGAACCGTCCGTCGTGGGCGACTTTCAGCACGTCCACCGGCCAGCTGTCGGGTTCGCCGACGAGCAGCCACGTGGGCACGTATTCGAACATCGTCATCAAGGTGAGCGACGGCAAGGTGACGGCATCGCTGCCGGCATTCACGATCCAGGTGAAGTCCTCCGGTTCGTCTAACACGGCACCGCGCATCAGCGGCACGCCGACGACGTCGATCAAGGCAGGCAGCGCCTATTCGTTCACGCCGAGCGCGAGCGACGCCAACGGCGACTCGCTGACCTTCACCATCACGAACAAGCCGTCGTGGGCCACGTTCAGCGCTTCGACCGGTCGCCTCTCGGGCACGCCGACGGCCGCTCAGGTCGGAACGTACTCGAACATCGTGATCAAGGTGAGCGATGGCAAAGCATCCGCTTCGCTGTCGGCCTTCTCGATCAGTGTGACCGCAACGGCGAACGGCACTGCGTCGCTCTCGTGGACGCCGCCGACCCGTAACACGGACGGCTCGTCGCTCACCAATCTGAGCGGCTACCGTATCTACTACGGCACGAGCTCGAACTCGTTGAACCAGACCGTGCAGGTCAACAACCCGAGCGTGTCGACGTACGTGATCGAGAACCTGTCGCCGGCGACGTACTACTTCGCAGTGAAGTCGTTGACGTCGGGCGGTGCCGAGAGCTCGCTCTCGAACGTTGCAAGCAAGACGGTCAACTAATAGGCCAGTTGATCGTTGGGAGAAGAATCCCGTGCGCCGTGAGGCGCACGGGATTGCTTTGAGGAAGTCAGCTAGCTGGTAGCCAGCTAGCCGGCTAGCCAGAAATAGGAACGGCGCCGCGGGTGACTGCGGCGCCGTTTTTCATTTGGTGCCAACGAAGCCGTTTCCTTCCTCTCTCCTCTGGCTACCGGCTAGTAGCTAGCCGGCTAGCAGGCTCTCTTCTTCTCAGCCAATCCACCATCGTCTCGCTCACCATTCCTGCTGCATCCTGCTGCACGAAGTGCCCCGCTCCCGGGATCGTCACCAGCGTCAGATCCTTCTCGACCCAGTTCCATGTGCCGCTCAATGCTCCGGGCAGGAGCGCCTTGTCGTCGAGGCCATGGACCATGAGCACCGGCGCCTTCACTTTTGGAAAGGAGGGCGGTGTGGCCGCGGGTGGTGCGTCGGGTCGCGGATAGTTGGCCTTGTAGTAGTTGAGCATCGATTCGAAGTCCGAGAGCTTGAACGCTTCGACATAGCGAACGCGTGCCGCCGGGTTCTTCACCCACTGCGCGAGTCCTTCCGCGGTGAGCTGCTTGTGCGCATCGGGCTTCTGGAAATTGAAAGCGTATGCGCTGTTCTTCTTCTGTTCCGGGTTCGTTGCGATCTCGCGGCCGATACCGGCGGGATGCGGCAGGTTCAGAATCACCAGCAGTCGCACGATCTCCGGTTTGCTCATCGCGACATTCCATGCGACGGCGCCGCCCCAGTCGTGGCCAACGACGATTGCATTCGGTTGCTGCTCTGCCTTGATGACGGCAGCGACATCGTCGACGAGCCTGGGCATCAGATAGCTTTCGACACCTTTCGGTTTATCGGAGAGGTTGTAACCGCGCTGGTCGATTGCAACAACGCGGAACTGGCTCGCCGCCAGCGCCTGCATCTGGTCGCGCCACGAATACCAGAAGTCCGGAAAGCCGTGGATCATCACCACCAAGGGTCCCTGGCCGAGAGCGGCGTAGTGGATGCGCACACCGCTGGAGTCGGCGTAGCGATGTTCGACGTCGTTCCAGATGTCCTTGGGCGTATCGGCCGCCATCGCAACTGCTGCCGGCAGCAATGCACCGAGCAGCAAGCCCGCGAGCCAGTGGCATCGAGCGATTCGCATGGGATCCCCCTTCGCGTTTCTGGATGGTCGCGCTTGATTCGCGCGAGTGTCGTTCGCGTCCGGATGATACACGCGGTATCGAAGCCGACGTGTCGTTGATCCTGCGTCGCAACTGTACCTTTCCATTGCTTTCGCGAAGCGGAACAATCCTGCTCCCACGGCTTTTCGATGTGATCGCCATCAGCGACCTGTCCGCCTTCCCCGATCTGGCCCTCGTGCTCGTGGCCGCTTTCGGTGCCGGACTCATCGATTCGATGGTGGGCGGCGGTGGTCTGATCCAGTTGCCGGCGCTGTTCGGTGTCTATCCCAACGTCCCGCCGCCTTACCTGCTCGGCACGAGCAAGTTCTCCGGCATTTTCGGGACGGCCAGCGCGGTAGCGCGGTTTGCCCGCCGGATCACGATTCCCTGGCGCGCATTGCTTCCGCTTGCAGCGGCTGTGCTCGTCACCTCGCTATTCGGTGCGTGGGTTGCCACTCGGGTCGCGCCGGAGATCTTCCGGCCGCTGGTCCCACTCATGCTGGTGGCCGTTCTCATCTACCTGATTCGACGCAAGGACCTCGGCGCCGATCACGCACCGCGGGCGTTCGAAGGACGCCATCATTTCCACGGCGCACTGCTGATCGCCGGAATCGGCTTCTATGACGGATTCTTCGGACCCGGCACCGGCAGCTTCCTCATGTTCGTGTTCGTGCGCCTGTACGGATTTGACTTTCTGAATGCAGCCGCGTGTGCCCGAGTCCTGAACGTAGCGACCAACGCCGCGGCCCTCACGTACTTCGCATCGCGCGGTTATGTGCTTTGGCACGTCGGGCTCGGCATGGCGATCTGCAACGTGGCCGGTTCGCTGGCCGGAACCCGGCTCGCGCTGCGCGGAGGCAGCGTCCTGGTGCGGAAGATCTTTATCGTGGTCGTCAGTGCGCTGATCCTGCGAACCGCCTGGACCGCCTTCGCCGGGCCCTGACGGGAAGCAACGGCCCCTATTGCCGATGCCAAACGAAAGCGCGTAGGTTGCGAGCTTTCCCATCTCGAGCCGCAGGGCCTTCGGAGCGACCATGTCCCTCAAAGGAAAGACTCTCTTCATCACCGGCGCCTCCCGAGGCATCGGCCTCGCCATTGCTCTGCGCGCAGCCCGCGACGGGGCCAACATCGCCATTGCCTCCAAGACGGATCAGCCGAACCCGAAGCTGCCGGGCACCATTCACACAGCAGCCGCGGAGATCGAAGCCGCGGGCGGCAAAGCACTGCCCATGCAGGTCGACATCCGCGATGAGAACGCAGTCGCGGAAGCGGTGAAGAAGACCGCCGAGCATTTCGGCGGCGTGGACATCCTCGTCAACAACGCCAGCGCCATCCAACTGACCGGTACGATGGAAACGGCGATGAAGCGCTTCGATCTCATGTTCGGTGTGAATGTGCGCGGAACCTTCGCGTGTTCGCAGGCCTGCATTCCGTATCTGAAGCAGTCCGCGCAGGCGGGCCGAAATCCGCACATCCTGAATCTCTCACCGCCGCTGAGCATGAAGACGCGGTGGTTTGCGCCGCATGTCGCTTACACGATGGCGAAGTTCGGCATGAGCATGTGCGTGCTCGGCATGGCCGGCGAGCTGAAGCAGTTCGGCATCGGCGTGAACGCGCTCTGGCCCCGCACTGTCATCGCAACCGCCGCGCTCAACGTGATCCCCATGGCCAATCCCAAGCTCGGCCGCAAACCGGAGATCATGGCGGATGCCGCGCACGCGGTGCTCACGCGCGATGCGCGCGAAACCACCGGCAATTTCTTCATCGACGATGAAGTGCTGGCGGGAACGAATCTCGATCAGTACGCGATGACGCCGGGCAACAAGGAGTTCCTGCCGGACTTTTTCGTGGACTGATCGCGTAACCAATCCTTCACCGATTCTCTGTATATCCCATGCATGCGAGCATGCCTCTGCATCGCGATCGGCCTCTGGCTCTTCAGCGCCGTCGCCATGAGTGAATCTCCCGTGAAGTGGCGAACACTGGATGGCGCGCCGCCGCTCGTGATCGCACATCGCGGTGCGTCGGGTTACCGGCCTGAGCACACGCTCGAGTCGTACCTGCTCGCGATCGAGCAGGGGGCGGATTTCATCGAGCCGGATCTCGTTGCAACGAAAGACGGACATCTGATCGCGCGGCACGAGCCGATGCTCGACACGACGACCGACGTTGGTTCGCGACCGGCGTTCGCCGCGCGCCGTTCGACCCGCGATCTCGATGGCACACAGGTGACGGCTTTCTTCGCGAGCGATTTCACGCTGGCGGAGATCAAGTCGCTGCGGGCCGTGCAGTCGAACCCCGCACGATCGAAGGAATACGATGGCCGCTTCCAGATTCCGACGTTCGACGAAATTCTGGAGCTGGCAAAGCGGGAGAGCGTGGCTCGCGGAAGAATCATCGGCGTCTATCCGGAAACGAAGCATCCCGCGTATCACCTCGCACTGGAGCTACCGCTCGAAGACCGCCTCCTCGACGCATTGCGCCGCCATGGGCTCGATCGCGCCGGCGGGCCGGTGTTCATTCAATCCTTCGAGAGCGCGAACCTGCAGTACCTGCGGCCGAAGACGAAACTGCCGCTCGTGCAGCTCCTGGATGATGGAGCGCTCGTTTACGACACTGCAGGTACGCGCGTCATCGAAGTGAAGATCCCGCAGTACCGGGACGATCGAGGCGGCACTGTCCCGCGCCAGTTCAGCGATGTAGCGGAATATGCGACTGCCATCGGGCCATGGAAACGCCAGATCCTTCGCGACGTGCAGCAGGACACGCTGCTGCAGACGACCGTCATCGAGCAGGCGCACGAGGCGGGGCTCAAGGTCCACACCTACACATTCCGCAGCGAGCCCGCGACGCTCGCGAAGCAGTACGCCAACGATCCGGTGAATGAATACCAGCAGTTCTATGCACTCGGGATCGATGCGGTGTTCTCGGATTTTCCCGATGTGGCGGTGGGAGCAAGAAGCCGGCTAGCCCGCTAGCTAGCCAGAGGCTCAGGCTGTGGGTCCGGCTTCAGCCGGACGTCATCGCGACAGCGATCTTGGTTTGCGGATCTTGCCCTGGCGGGCAACGAGACATGCCTTCGGCATGACGTCCGGCTGAAGCCGGACCCACATGAAGACGAGCAGCATCGCTGCGCTGTTCTCTGGCTACCCGCTGGCGGCTAGCCGGCTAACAGCTTCCTCGATCATCCGCCGCCATTCCTCCACCCAACAACACACATGATCGAACCCATCGACCTGCTCGCGCTGGGCCCTGGGGTAACTTTCGAAGTAGCGTTCGGTCGTTGAAGGCGGAACGATGATGTCGTGCTGACCCTGCAGGTGGATCTCCGGCCACGGATGAGCCTGCTGGCTCATCGCGGGATTGATCGAACCGGCGAGCGGCAGGAAGTTGCGTTTGGTCGTCCACGCATCGGTATCCAGGTTGGCGCCGATCGTGATCACGCCCTGCACGTCAGCGAGCCGTTCGGCGAGCAGCAGAGCGAGTGTGCCCCCGCCGCTGTAGCCCACCAGAACGAGTTTCCGGCCGCCGGATGCCTTGCCGATTGCGCTGGCCATGCTGCTCACGATGGCCTCCGAGTAGCGCGCGTCGGTCCAGGAGGAAGGCGTGCATCCCGGGTCGTTCATTTCCTGGTAGCACGGACGACTCACATAGATTCCCGGAAAGCGGGTCTCCGCGAGCAGCTGCAGTGCGACAGGTTTGCGAGTCGTCGGATCCGCCGCCGGCCGCGTGCCCCTCCAGGGACGACCGTCGCCTTCGATATAGACGAAGACTGTTTCGCTTGCGGTCGTCGCGATCGCGTTCGCGTACACGACGTGCCGGTAGCCGGTACCGATCACTACGCTGCGGGAAAGCTCGGCTTTGCTGGCGATGCGGTCGACGAGTTGCGAGGGGCTCGCACATGCATGAAGGAGCAGTGCGATCGGAATGAGGAGAAGTCGATGAAGCATCCTGCCATTGCCGCCTGCGGCGGGGTCAAAGTCAATCAGCGGCGTGCTGGCTGTGAGCTGCGAGCGATGAGCCAATTGCATTCTGGTTCTGGCTCGTTGCTCATCGCTCACAGCTCATCGCCAGCCTGTCCCAAAGGACAATGACGCGCGACCTGGATCACAGTCTCCATTGAAATCGCTGGCCAATCGGCGTCGAATACGTCGACAGTCACGGACCTGGCTCCGCGCCCAGTCCGGGCCATCCGGTTTACGTAATCCTCATACGGGAACGAGGCTTCGATGAGACCGACTCGCTTCACGAATTTCCTGCTCCGCGCGGTGGTAACGCTCGCGCCCGCCGTTCTCGTCGTCGCCTCTGCGGCGACGCCCTCGGACAAAGCGGCGGCCACCAAAGGCATGGTCAAGCGCTCGGATCTCGAGATCGTCGATTGCCTGCTGCCGGGCCAGGTGCGCCAGCTCGGCAACTCCACATACCTCACTCAGCGTCGTCCCATCCGCACCACGGCATCGGAGTGTTCGATTCGCGGCGGCGAGTACGTTGCTTACGATCGCGCAGACATCAAGTCCGCCTTGCGCATCTGGATGGACACCGCGCAAACCGGCGACGTCGAGGCGATGACGAACGTCGGTGAAATCTACGAGCGCGGCATGGGCGTCGAGCCGGACTACGTGAAGGCCGCCGAGTGGTATCAGAAGGCTGCGGACAAAGGTTACTCGCGCGCGATCTTCAATCTCGGCACGCTTTACGAGCAGGGTTTGGGCGTGCAGCAGGATCAGCTCAAGGCGCTCAACCTGTATCGGCAGGCATCGGGCCTGTCCGAAGACAGTCTCATCTATACGTCCGCCGCGCAGCGCGAGCAGGACGAGCTTCGCAAAGAACTCGAAACCGCGATCGGCGAGCGCGACTCGCAGCTCGGGCTGCTGCAGAAGCAGCTGAAGGATCTCCAGGAGCAGCTCGCGAAGAAGCCCGTTGCACAACAGACGGCCGACAACAGCAAGGAAGTCGAGGCACTGAAGAAGTGGATCGCGCAGCTCGAAGCTGAAAAGAAGAAGAGCGCGGAGCGCCTCGCAGGCATTCCGACGACGCGTTCGCCGCAGACGCGCACGCAGCTCACCCCGCTGCCGGCAGTGGCCGATGAGCGCACGCTTTCGGGCATGAAGTTCGGTCGCTACTATGCAATCGTCATCGGCAACCAGAACTACCAGGCCGTCGAGAGTCTGCAGACCCCGAAGCAGGACGTGCAGCGCGCCGCGCGCGTCCTCGCGGAGAAATACGGCTTCAATGTGCAGATCCTCGAGGACGCCGACGACGTGCAGATGCTCAAGGCGCTCAACGACCTGAACTCCGTGCTGAAGCCCGAAGACAACCTGCTGATCTACTACGCAGGTCACGGCGAGAGACTGGCCGGCGGCAGCGGCAAGGCACAAGCCGGCTACTGGCTGCCCGTCAATGCGGACGCTCCGCCGAAAGACACTTTCTGGGTGCCGAATGAGCAGATCACGGGCCACCTCGGTCGTCTGCCGGCGAAGCGCGTGCTGGTGGTTGCGGACTCCTGCTATGCCGGATTGCTCTCGACCGATCCGAGTTATCTGTTCATGAACGACAAGGTCAGCTACTCGAAGGACTACGTCGCCTACAAGTTGCCGAAGCGTGCGCGATTGCTGCTGACTTCCGGCGGCGATGCTCCCGTGCTCGATGTCGGCGGCGGTGGCAACTCAGTATTCGCTCGCGCATTCATCGACGAGCTGGAAGCGAACACGGGCATTCTCTCGAGCCCCGAACTCTTCAGCCGTCTGAGCAAGCGCGTGGAAGTCGCTGCAGCAACCAACAAGTTCGTGCAGAAGCCCGAGTTCAAATCGATCAAGGGTGCTGGGCATGAAGTGGGCGACTTCTTCTTCGTGCCAAGAAGCAAGGGCTAGGCGGCCGCTGGCGACTGGCTGCTGGTCACTGGCCAGACGCAGAGCGAGCCTGCCTGGCGCATCTTGCTGTGGGTCCGACTTCAGTCGGACGTCATGCGAAGCATCCTGACACGTCATTCCCGCGAAGGCGGGAATCCATGCCTTTGCTTCAGGTGGACTCCCGCTCGCGGGAGTGACGGAATCTCTGGCCACCGGCTAACAGCCATCCGGCCAGCTAGCTTCCTTCCGCTATCTCCCACGCCCTCGCTGCAATGTCCTGATACGCCGCTTTCGCCTGCGCCATGCGTGCATCCACACCCTGGCCGTCGACGCTGCGCCGATAAACGCCGGCGAGAATGCCGGCGGAGCGGAACAGCGAGAACACGATGAAGAACGTCCAGTCGGGGATGTTGGCGCGGCCACTGCGACGACGATAGTCCTCCAGGAACTGGGCTTCCGTCGGAATGCCGAGCGCCTGGATGTCATTGCCATCGAATCCGCGGCCACTGCTTGCCGGAAGGTGATAGGCGCTGCAGCAGTACGCCAGGTCGCCGAGCGGATGGCCGATCGTCGACAGCTCCCAGTCGAGCACGGCGACGACGCGCGGCTGCGTGGGATGAAACAGCAGGTTGCCGATACGGTAGTCGCCGTGCGCGATCGTCGCCTCATCCTGCGAAGGCAAGTGCTTGGGCAGCCACTCCATCAGGTGATTCATCGCCGGCGTGTCATCGATCGCCGAGGCCAGATACTGTTTCGACCAGCGCGCGACCTGGCGCGCCACGTAGCCGCTGGGTTTGCCGAAGTCATCGAGTCCGACCGCGCGATAGTCCACGCGATGCAGTTTCGCGAGCACATCGTTCATCGCGTCGTACATCTGCGTTCGCTGCTCAGCGGAGCAGCCCGGCAGCAAGCGATCGGTGTAGACGCGTCCTTCGACGTAGTCCATCACGTAAAACATCGTGCCGATGACACTCTCGTCCTCGCAGAGCAGATGCACACGAGGCACAGGCACGTCCGTATCCTGCAACGCCTTCATCACCTTGTACTCGCGATCGACGGCGTGCGCCGATGGCAACAGCTGCCCCGGCGGCTTCTTGCGAAGAACGAACGCACGATCTGAGGTCTGCAGATGAAACGTCGGATTGGAGAAGCCGCCCTGAAACTGGCGAATGAGACATTCGCCGCGGAAGCCGTCGACGCGCTGGGAGAGGTAGCGCGTCAACAGGTCCTCGTCGAAGCGGTTGTTCTCGAGGACGGGGACGAGGACGGCGCTGCCGCCAGTTGGGGTGGGGTCGGTCATGGGAGGATTCCGTCATTCCCGCGCACGCGGGAATCCATCTGCATCGATCAGCGTCAAAGCCATGGACTCCCGCGTGCGCGGGAGTGACGGATTCTCATCCCCGCCCGATCACTCCACCGCCATCGATCACGATCGTCTGCCCCGTCATGAACGACCCGCTCGGGCCCGCGAGGAACAGCGCGGCGCCCGCGATTTCATCCGGTTCACCGATGCGACGCAGCGGGTAAGCCTTGACGGTGTGCGCGTACGTTTCCGGGTTCTCCCAGAGTGCCTTCGCAAAGTCGGTGCGCACCAATCCCGGCGCGATGCAGTTCGCGCGAACGTTCTTCGGACCCCATTCGACGGCGAGGTTGCGCACGAGCGCCATGTCAGCCGCCTTTGAGATGCCGTAGACGCCGAGCGCCGGCGAGCCGAGCAAGCCTGCGATCGACGAGATCACGATGATCGAGCCGCCGCCGCGCTGCGCCATCTGCGGCAGCACCATGTTGCACAGCCAGAAGTTGCTGCGGACGTTGGAGTTCATGACCTTGTCGTACGCGTCATCCGGCATGTCGATGGACGGGCCGAAGTAGGGATTCACCGCGGCGTTGCAGACCAGCACATCGATGCCGCCCCATTTCTGGATCGTCGCATTCACCAGACCCTGCAGATCCTCCTTACGTCCGATGTTGCACGCGTGCGCGAACGCTTCGCCGCCCTTGGCCTTGATGCCTTTGACGACTTCCTCGCAGACATCGAGCTTGCGGCTGCTGACCACGACTTTCGCGCCGTGCTCCGCCATTCGTTCGGCAATCGCGAGCCCGATCCCGCGCGTTGCGCCGGTGACGACAGCGACTTTGCCCTTCAGATCAAACAAAGATGAAACGGCCATGATGGCTCCTTTCTCGGCTCTTATTGCTTCGCGGGTTTGTACTTTTCCAGTTCCATCTTGCCGATCTGGTTGCGATGGACTTCATCCGGGCCGTCGACGATGCGCATTGTGCGAGCGCTCGCCGCGACGTGACCCAGGCCGAAGTCCGTCGTTACGCCGGCAGCACCATGCGCCTGGATCGCCCAGTCGACGACGAAGTTCAGCATTGCCGGTGCAGCAACCTTGATCATCGCGATCTCGCGACGCGCGGCCTTGTTGCCGAGTCGATCCATCTTGTCGGCGGCATTCAGCACGAGCAGGCGCGCCTGATCGATCTGGACACGGCAGTTCGCGATGCGCTCGAGCCAGATCGACTGATCCGCGATCGGCTTGCCGAACGCGACACGCGACAGCAGGCGCTTGCACGTTTTCTCCAGAACACGCTCAGCGACACCGATGTTGCGCATGCAGTGGTGGATGCGGCCCGGCCCGAGGCGCGCCTGTGCGATCTCGAAGCCGCGGCCTTCGCCGAGCAGGATGTTGTCCGCGGGGACGCGCACGTTCTCGAACACGATCTCCGAATGGCCGTGCGGAGCATCGTCGAAGCCGAACACCGGCAACTGGCGCAACACCTTCACACCAGGCGTCTTCATTGGAACGAGGATCTGCGACTGCTGCTGGTGCTTCGGCGCATCGGGATTGCTCTTGCCCATGACGACGAGGATTTCGCAGCGCGTATCGCCCGCACCCGACGACCACCACTTGCGGCCGTTGATCACATAGGAGTCGCCGTCGCGTTCGATTCGCGTGGAAATGTTCGTTGCGTCGGAGGATGCGACGGCCGGCTCGGTCATGCAGAACGCAGAACGGATCTCACCGTTGAGCAGCGGCTTCAGCCAGCGTTCCTTGTTTGCGGCGCTGGCGAAGCGATCGAGAATCTCCATGTTTCCGGTGTCGGGCGCGGAGCAGTTGAACACTTCGCCCGACCAGCCGACACGGCCCATGATCTCGCACAGAGGCGAGTACTCGAGATTCGTCAGACCCGCACCGCTGTCGGAGTGCGGCAGGAACATGTTCCACAGGCCGGCGGCGCGTGCCTTCGGCTTCAGGCTCTCGACGATCGGAATCGGCTCCCAGCGCGCCTTGCCTTCGCGGCCCCTCACGAATTCGGAAACCGCCTGCTCGTTCGGATAGATGTGTTCTTCGAAGAACGCTTCGAGACGCGCGATCAGCGTCTTCACTTTCTCTGTGTGTTCGAACTGCATGGAAATGCCCTGTGTGTGATTTCGCCGGAACGCGGGGCACGGATCATAGCCGCAGCCCTTCGCGGCGCGCACGAAAGAATGAGCAAGCGAGCGCGACGTGCTGCGATGCAGTCACGTGCACGACGAAGGTCGAAGGAAGCGAGCGTGAAAACGATTCGACGCGTTCTATTCGCCCGATCGTGGAGCAGCGCGCACCAGGTCATGAGCGGCATTCATGGCGTGCCATCGATGACTTGAATGAGGAACGAGCTCTCGTCGTTCTCCGCGCTGGTGCCGGCATCGCCCGCAAGGATCAGTGCGTAGCGCCCGTGCACGAGTCTCGCGGAGTTCAGATACACGGAGATATAGCCATCGGATGGATCTGGTGTCAGTCCCGCGATCGTTCCGACGTCATACAGCGAGTCGTGATTGCCGACGGAGAGCAGCCTGATTCGATATCTGGCCGGCCGCGCTTCGAACTGAGGCTCGACGCGCAACGGGATCACCTGCGCGGACGCGGGCAGTTCGATATAGGTGTCGGGATCGGAGGAAGCGCTGCGCATACGGATGACGTCGTAGCTGGCCGCAACCGCGAGCGGATCGCCCAGGCGGTCCGTCAGGGCCGTTGCGGAAGCAACGAGCACCGGCTGAAGCGAAGGGGCGCGGCCGATGAACAGAAAAAGCGCGATCGCAACGAGGGCGACGGATGCCGCGAGCGCCTGATAGCGTTCCTGCCGAAACCAGGGCTTGTGTTGCAGCAGGGTGGTCAGCTCGCCGGATTCCCGCAGCTGGCCGAGGCCGACCTTGAAGCGGGCCGTCGCCTCGAGTTCCCGGACGATTTCCGGGTGCGCGAGATAGTACGTCTCGAAGGCTGCGCGTTCGTCGTCTGGCAGCTGGTCGGCGAGGTACCGGGCCACGACGTGATGATCATCGATGTATTTACGGTCCATCAGCTTTCAGTACGCCTGTCTCTTCGTGTACCACCTCGGAAGCTGCCCATCCCCGCAAGGTATCTGTTGTAAAGGACTCCGACGTCGCACCGGTCTTTCGCTCCAGTGTCATCCGGCCAGGCACAGCAGAATCTTGGGAAAGACATCCAGCTTCCGGATGCCGCCCGCCTCGAGCAGCGCTCGCATGCGCTGGCGGGCGCGGAACACCACCTTGTCGAAATGCAGCGCGGACAGACCCAGATCGCGGCAGATCGAGTCCTTATCTTCCTCGTCCAGATAGAAGCGCTTGACGATCTCCCGGTCGCGAGCGGTCGGGAGCGACTGGATCACCGACCGTACCTTGCCCGCCATGGCCGGCTCGATCTCGCTATCCGCCGAAGTGTGCAGGTCGGGGAGGGTATCGACGATCTCCGGATCGGCCCGCCGCTCCGCGCGCTCGACCATCTTGCGGCGATGGTTGCGCATCTGGTTCATGGCGACCTGGAACACGTAGCCGGCAATGAGCGAGGGGTCGGCGACTCGCCCCGCCTGCACATGCTCGAGCGAGGTCACAAGGGCCTGATTCAGGGCATCCTGCGCCAGCTGCTCGTCCCGGAGTTTCCGGCGCAGCAACGAAAGGAGTCCTGCATATTGCTTCTCGATAAGCGCTGCGATTGCGTCCTGGTTCAATCGTGCGACCCGCTGAAATTGTGCTTGTTCTGCGGCTAGATTAAGCACGTCGGTAAGAGCAGACAAGCAATCGCTGAACCTGCGTCTCAAACCGCGGTCCCATCCCCAGTGGCAGCGGTTCTCTGAAGTTCCGCGCCGCCCCGTGCGACGTGGGTCGCAGATTCTGTCGTCGAATCCAGACGAATCGGGGGCTGTCCTCAACCCTCCCTTCGTCAGGCCGATGGATTGACCAAGGGACGAAGGAACCGTCTTCGCCCGAACGGCGTTGCGAAGGTGAACAGGATTGGGCTTGTGGAGTCGATCATGACCACGAAGAAGCGCTGGCAGCAGCATCTGAACAACCTGATGGGATCGAGCATGGATCCGGTCGTCTACGCGCTGCGGTGGGCGCGCGACCCGCGATGCATTCAGAACGGTTCGGGTCATCGGCGCGTAGGGCGCGTGATGAGCCTGGGCTCTTCTCCGGTGTGTGCATTGTGGGCTGGCGCTACCCGGCGCGCGTGGGAGTGACAGAAGCGCCGGCCGGATTCCGGAATTTCACACGGAGATCACGCAGTTCACGGAGAGAAAAGAACGATCGAGAATGAGTTCCTCCGTGCACTCCGTGAACTCCGTGTGAAACTCGCGTCCTTTTCTCTAGTTTGATCCCAGTTTTCCCGCATCCCCAGCCGCGTCGACGGGGCTACTCTCCCCCGCATGCTCACCGGCGTACTGCGACATCGACCCAGAACTGAACTCCTCGTCCGCGAACGCGCGGCCCATTCTTCCGAGGAGGCTCTCACCCAACTGTTGCGGGCACGAAGCCTGCGAAGTTACCGCTTCGCTAACCAGTGCGAGATCGGTCCCTTCGTTGTCGATCACGTCTGCGCGGAGCACGCGCTGGTCGTCGATCTGACGCGGCCGGCGACCGAGGCGCAGGCGAGGGCGAAGTTTCTCGAATCGCTCGGCTATCGGATCGTCATCGTAAGCCGGCGCGAGCTGTACCACCGGCCCGATGCCGTTCTGTTGAAACTCCGGCGATTGCTTCAGGGTGGATGACGGACCGCGCTGCATTGCAATAGCAGATCGTCACGACCCGCGTCCCCGACCGAAGTATGATGCGCGCCGGCCGCGAATCCGCGGCCATCCCCTCTCCCTGGAAGGTACGGACGCGAGCGAGTCGCAGCTTCCGCATGGGGTCTGGAATCGCACGCGGAGTTCATCGGCATGGTTCAGCGCATCGCATACGTCACCGGGGGCATGGGCGGCATCGGCACGGCAATCTGCAGACGTCTCGCGAGCGATGGTTATCGCGTAGTCGCAGGCTGCGGTCCCAATTCAGCGCGCAAAGAAAGCTGGCTCGCCGAAATGCGCGCGCAGGGCCATGACATCGTGGCCTCCGAGGGCAACGTCGCCGATTGGGATTCGACACAGGCGGCATTCGATAAAGTGAAAGCCGAGGTGGGTCACGTCGATGTGCTGGTGAACAACGCCGGCATCACGCGCGATTCTGTGTTCCACAGGATGTCGCGCGCGGATTGGGAGAACGTCATCGGCACCAATCTCAACAGCATGTTCAACGTCACTAAGCAGGTCATCGAAGGCATGCTCGAGCGGCGCTGGGGCCGCATCATCAACATCTCGTCGGTGAACGGCCAGAAGGGTCAGTTCGGACAGACCAATTACTCGACCGCGAAAGCGGGCATTCACGGCTTCACGATGGCGCTCGCGCAGGAAGTCGCGGGCAAGGGCGTGACGGTGAACACCGTATCGCCCGGCTACATCGGCACATCGATGGTTCGCGCCATCCGCCCCGAAGTGCTCGATAAGATCGTCAGTACGATCCCAGTGAAGCGTCTCGGCGAGCCCGATGAGATCGCATCGATGGTCGCGTGGCTGGCGTCAGATGAGTCAGGCTTCGCAACGGGCGCCGACTTCTCGGTGAACGGCGGATTGCACATGCACTGAGCGCTTCGGGATTCCTGCTCAAGCCAATGTTCGAACTTGCGGCTCGCGTTCCCAGAAGCGCTTCTTCGCCGCTGCTATGAAGGCCCTGTCCAGTCCCAATACGCCCGCATCGGCAACGACACCAGCTTTGTCCAGCAATGGTCTCGCCTCGATGCTCGCGCCGATCGCCTTGAGATGTACGAAGGCGTCCGCGACAAACTGTACGGCGGCGCTCTCATTCATCAGCGCGGCGCAGCCCGCTTCGGACAGGACGATGGCGACTGCGTCAACGGTCTGGGAAGGTGTGCCTGCCAACTGACCGTCGGCTTTGAGTGTCTTGCCGTCGGACAGTTCGGCACCGCCAATTTTTGGTGCGATCAGGACCGGTGTGCCACCGGCATCCTTGACGGCCTTGACGACGCGCTGGACTGACCCACCGTCGGAACCGTCCGCGTAGAGGATCCCGACGCTGCGTCCTTTCAGCGTTTCGATCATGTTCCTCTGGATCGAGAGTGCGGGGCTGGGATCGAGATCGATGGGTTCGCGTGCGGGCTTTGCCATCCGGGGCAAGTCGATTCCCAAACCGTCCGCGACCCGCTGCGCCAGCTCGTCATCGACGTTGCGCAGGTTCGCGACCATACGGCTGGGGATCTGCTCGAGTTTCACTTTGGAGAGTTCGAAAACGAAAGCGGACGCGACGTGAGCGCGCTCGTTGTCGGTCAATGATCGCCAGAACAAACGCGCCTGGCTGTAGTGATCGGCGAAAAGTTCAGCGCGCACCCGCAGCTTGTCCCCTTGCTCATCCGCCTCGGCGCGGCCGCGGTGAGAGACGAAGCCTGTGACGGGGCACTCTCGTGGTCCGCCGTCTTCGCCATGAGCTCCGAGGCTGTTGGGCTCATAGTTGGCACGACCCGTAGGGACGTTCATCTGCATCTGACCGTCCCGCTGGAAATTCATGACCGGACATTTCGGCGCATTGATCGGCAACTGATGGAAGTTGGCAGTCCCGAGGCGCGACTTCTGCGTATCCAGATAACTGAAGAGGCGGCCCTGCAGCAGCGGGTCGTTCGTGAAGTCGATGCCGGGAACGATATTGGCTGGACAGAACGCGACCTGTTCGGTCTCGGCGAAGAAGTTGTCCGGGTTGCGATTGAGCACGAGTTTGCCAATGGGGCGCACAGGTCGCAGTTCTTCCGGAATGATCTTGGTGGCGTCGAGGACATCGTAGGGCAGGCTGTCGGCGAACTTCTGGTCGAACGTCTGAATGCCGAGCTCATACTCAGGGAAGTCGCCTTTCGCGATGGCGTTCCAGAGATCACGGCGATGGAAGTCGTTGTCGGCTGCCTGGAGCTTGAGCGCCTCATCCCACAGCGTCGACTGCACTCCGAGGAGAGGCTTCCAGTGAAATTTCACGAATGTCACCCCGCCCCTGGCGTTCACCAGCTTGAATGTGTGAACCCCGAAACCCTGCATGGTCCGTAGTGACCGCGGCAGCGTCCGATCGGACATCGCCCACATCAGCATGTGGGTAGTTTCAGGCATCAGCGACGCGAAATCCCAGAAGGTGTCGTGTGCGCTCGCTGCCTGCGGAAAGGCTCGATCGGACTCCATCTTCACGGAGTGAACCAGGTCCGGGAACTTCATCGCGTCCTGGATGAAGAACACCGGGATATTGTTGCCTACGAGATCGAAGTTGCCCGCCGCCGTGTAGAACTTCACGGCAAACCCACGCACGTCGCGCGGCGTGTCCACCGAGCCGGCGCCACCGGCCACCGTCGAGAAGCGGACGAAGGCCGGTGTTTTCTGCCCAGCTTTTTGAAACAGGTCTGCTCGCGTGAGATCGGAGAGGGATTCGTAGGTCTCGAAGTAGCCATGCGCTCCGCTACCGCGTGCGTGGACGATGCGTTCGGGAATGCGCTCGTGATCGAAGTGAAAGATCTTCTCCCGAAGGACGAAGTCCTCCAGTAGTGTCGGGCCACGAACGCCGGAGCGCAGGCTGTTCTGATTGTCGGATATCCGGATGCCCTGGTCCGTCGTCAGATGCCCTTCGGCATCATGGCTGCTCTGCTTCGGGACTTGCTGATGCGTCTCGCCGCCGTCGCCACGGGTGGTGGTGAACGTCTTGATGTCAGCCATGGCGATCTCCTGGCACTTTCACTCGGGGGAGTCGGTTGAACGCCGACCCAGAAGATTCGATGGATCGGATGCGCAAACAGCTCGGCTATGCTCGATGCGATCGTTGTGCAAAGCGCGGACACCCATCCGTGGGTGTCTCTCGCGCCTGAGGCAGCGCCACTCGGGCGCCGGCCTCAGTTCCAGTTGTTGGTCTTGCGGAATTCCTTAGCCTGCTTCTCAGCTTCCTCGCGTTCCAGTCCGTAGCGCTCCTGGAGCTTGCCGGCGAGGATTTCAGCGTGACCTTCCATCTGATCGATCTCATCGTCAGTGAGCTTGCCCCACTGCTGTTTGATCTTGCCCTTCAACTGGGTGAAGTTGCCTTGAAGAGTGTCTTTGTTCATAGCGCCTCCGGTGATTGGCCAAGTGCCGCGACACGGCACGTATCCCAACGCGCGATCACCTAAGAGAGTTCGTCATTCGCACGGAATCAACGCGGGCGTCGTGAATCGTATTAAGGCTCGTGGTGCTACTTCGAGGATTCGAGGCGCAGCGTGTCACCGAGGTCCGCGACCTCGAACAACAATGCGCGCTCTCGCAGCTTGTTCGGACTGTGCAGGATCATCATCAGCTGGCCATCAAGCCGCTGAAAAAGCATCGGATGTCCGCCGTCTTTCGAGTACAGCGGCTCCGCCTGCTGCACCCACGGTCCAGCGAGCTTGCCTGACTGCGAAGTCGCGATACCGACCGTGTAGTTCCCCGTGCCGAAGCTCGACCAGAGCATCAGCAGCTTGCCCGTGCGCGTGCGATACAGCCACGGCGCATCAGTGACCGTCGATCCGAACTCCAGGTTCTTCCTTACCCACGGTGCGTCGGAGCCGTGAAAGAGCCGCTTCGGTTCGCCAGCGATCGCGGACAGATCCTTTCTCATCGGCACGTATTCGATGGTGCCGTCCTTCACCTGAACCCATTCGTGAGCGAACACCATGTAGGGAACGCCGTCCTCCTCCCACAGCGTTCCATCGAGCGTCATCATGTCCGCCGGCAGCGTCGATTCATTCGCGAACGGCTTGAAGGGACCGAGCGGAGAATCCGCCACGAGCACTTGCGTGCCGCGCTTCACGCGAGGCAGCCAGTCGCGCCACTGCTCGGGGAGCAACTCGTCGCTGCTGAACGTCGCGAAGAGATAGTACTTGCCGTTGTAGTGGTGAAGCTCGGGCGCCCAGATGCTTTTCTGTGCCCAGAACCCTTCAGGGATTTCGAAGACGACGTGCGGGCCGGCCCAGCGCTTCAGATCCTTGCTGGTGAAAGCCACGACCGCAGGGCGCCCGTTCGGCCCGACGCGATCGCTCGTCGCGACCATGTAATACGTGCCCGATGCGCGATCGACCAGGATGCAGGGATCGCGAATGCGTTCGGTCGACAGGTCGATGTCGTTGCGGATGGCTTGGGCAGGCGTGTTCGCAGACGCGGCGGCTACTGTTTGAGAGGAGGTGAAGGAGAGCACCCACACCAACAGGAACGCCAGCCATGCACGAGCGACAGACTTCATCGACATCGATCCCCACCCACAAAGCCACTTCGCGCCAATGGTATTACTTGTGGCGAGGTACCGTGGGTCCGGCTTTAGCCGGACGTGATCCCGAAAGGGAAATTCCGTCATCCCCGCGCGGGCGGGGATCCATCTGGGCCAAAGCATGGACTCCCGCCTGAGTGACAGACGTGCGCTACGGCGTGACGGCAGGCAACGCGCCCGGATCCATGTAAACGAGCGGTGTAATCTCAAACACGCCCGTGTCGAAATCCAGCTGTTTCACGGCAGCCAGCGCTTCCTCGAAAGAAGCGCACTCGATCACATACAAGCCCATCAGCTGTTCCTTGGTCTCGGTGTACGGTCCGTCGGTGATCTCGCTGGTGGGGCGCCCGCGCCGAACCGTGCGGGCCTTCTGCGGCACCAGCCGCATCACGGGTCCCAATCGCCCCTGCGATTGCAGTTGAGCGCGCAGCGCGGCATGACGATCCATGACTTCCTTTTCCTCTGCCTCCGTCCAGGCCGCGGCACGATCCTCGGAGCCGTAGATCAGTATCGAGTACAGCATTGCAGGGCCTCTTGAGCTGGGGGTGCCGCTCAAAGACGATCGGACGTGACGCCAGCCGACAAAATCGATGCGGTCATTCGTGCCGCGACAGGATCTGATCCGCCGGATAGCGGACGGAATAGTAGTGCCGGATCGTTGCCGTCTGCCGCGGCTGCGCGGTGATCTGCCACAACATCACGCCGGACTGCCCGTCGAGATCGCGGGTCGTGGGGTCTGTTGCGCCTTTCAGCGCTTCGACACGAATGTCCTTGTTCTGCGCGACCGGAATCCGATCGACGACTTCGAGGGCGATGGGCATCGAGTGATAGTTCGTGATCTCGAAGCGCTGTTTGTGTTCGTCGACACGGGTTTTGCTGACGAGGCCGCGGTCGCCCGACTGCTTTGGCTCGTCGCGCACGACGACCTGGATGCGCTCGTCGGCTCCGAACGGAAGATGGACGTCCTCCCCCGGCAGCATCGACTCGATGGACGCTCTGCCGACGAATGCGCCATCGCGATAGAGCTGCAATTCGCCGCCCTGGATCGGCGCACTGCCTTCGTACCGGAACAAAGCTTCCAGGAACGCGGACTGGCTTGCGGTGGGGACGATGCGGGCACGAAGCGTCACATCCACTTGCTCTTCCGCGACGGGATAGAGTCGCGGCTCGCCGTCGGAATCGAGCGTGACGCGGCCGGGAATGCGGTACTCGGCAAGATAGTCGGTCTGGATAATCGTTACGGGCGCGCGGTGCAGTTGGTGAGTGCCCGTCACGACAATCTCCTGCATTTCATCGGATGCAGGCGCCGCTGCCCGACGCCGATTTGCTTCCTTCTCCGCGAGGTCGAGAAACAGCGATGCTACTTCTGGCGTCGCCGCGTCCTCGGAGGGCCGTGCGGTAGTCAGCGTCAATGTCGCATTCTTCCAGTCCTCGCCGCTCGATTGCTCGACGGAAGCCTGCCGCGACAGTGTCACTCGCTTCGCGACGGTGTCGAGTCTCGCCTCGTAGACCCACGACCACTCAGCATCTTCCATTGCGTACTCGACGGAGACCGCAGCGTCGACAGCAGCCGGCGATTCGATGAACGCGCGCACCTCATACGTCTGCTTGCGAGCTGTCGCGATCTTCTGCAGGTCCGCGTTCGTCTTCTCGATGTCCTTGTTGATCTCGCGCTGGCGCAGCTTTGCCTCTCGGACTTTGCTGCGCGCTGCGGCCGCCGAAGTCGACATCGTCGTCAGCACGGAAGAGAGGGCGGTTGCATCGACAGCCGCCTTCGAGCCTGTGCCGGCAGGCGTCGTCGCCAGCGAATCGATCAGTTTGAGTTGCGTTTCGGCCGTCGCGATGTCGTCCTGGAGGGCCGCGACCTGATCGTTCAGCTTCTGCAGGCGCTCGCGCATTTCCCGCTCCTGCGCATTCACGAACTCCTTGTCGGTGATGCGCTCGACCTCGATCGCGCCGAGGCGTACGTCGCGGTTCGCGACTGCGATCCGCAATGTGTCGGTATCGATGCTCGCCGGCAAGCCGGTGAAGACCAGGCGATTCGTTCCCGCCGGGATGGTGATCTGGGATCTGCGGGTGACGGACGCGCCTTCACTGTAGACCTTTACCTCATCGATGCGCGCAGTCACCGGAACATCGACTGCCCACGCGGGGATCGCGACGACTGCGATCAGCGAAGCGGCCACCATGCGAAGTGCGGACATGGATCATCCTCCCTTGTTGTTCTGCGCCGATCAGGACGGCGCCCTTATCGCATCAAACGTCGGCGATCGCGTTCATGGGTTCGCGTCGCGCTGTTGTCCGTGATCAATCGAGTCGATAGATCCGTTCGACGAGCCGTGTCAGGCCGCGCTGACGGAAGCGTGCGTTGTCGGGCAGGTCCGTCACGTCGACATCGTCCAGCTGCTGGATATTGCTTTCCGCGAAGAGCTTCCTCACTTCCGCATCGCTCACTGCGAAGGGCGGGCCTGACATCTGCTGTTGCGGATAGTCCGCCGTGACCAGGAGGGTCTCGGTGCCGGGAGGAAGAACTTCGCACAGCTTCTTTGCATAAGCCTCGCGAAGCGACGGCGGCAGCGCGATCAGCGCTGCGCGATCGAACACAGCGCGGACATCACCGAGCTCGGCAGCTGTGAGATCGAAGAAATCGCCGCACAGGATCGTGATCTTTCCGGCTTGCCAGCTTTCGAATCGACCGGATTGCGTGACCTGGGCGTCGACTCCCCATTCTTTGAAGAAATCCGCCACGGCCTCCTTCGCGATCTCGATGCCGATGACCGGATGACCTCGTTCATGCAGCCAGTGCATGTCGAGGCTCTTGCCGCACAGAGGAACGAAGACCGTCGCGGCGGGCGGTACGGTCAGTGATGGCCAGTACTTCCGCAGGTAGCCATTGAAGTCGCGCTGATGAAAGCCGATTTCTTTTCGCGCCCAGCGATCGATCCAGAACTGACTGTCCATGCGATCGAGTGTACGCCATCGCGCGTGAGAGCGTGCCTATCCGCCTTTGAGAATGAGTCCGGTGCCCGCGCTGGCTGCAAGGACGAGCAGCATCGGAGCTCTCAGACGCAACAAGGCAACTGCCGATGCCGCCGCAATGGCAACGGCCGCGAGATCGACCGACGCAGCATCGGGCAAGGCAACCGTCATGCCGAAGCCCTTCCACGTTCGCACGCTGCCGAACAGCGCATGCAGGCCGAACCAGATCGCGAGATTCAGGATGACGCCCACGACGGCCGCCGTGACCATCGCGAGTGCGGAAGACAATGCACGGCGTCGACGCAATCCCTCGATGTGAGGAGCGCCGAGGAAGATCCACAGGAAGCACGGAACGAACGTCACCCAGGTCGTCAGGAATGCGCCAAGCAGTCCGGCGACGATCGGATCGAAGGGTGCGGCATGATTGAAGGCGCCGAGAAAGCCGACGAATGTGAGCACGAGAATCAATGGGCCAGGCGTCGTCTCTGCAAGCGCGAGGCCTTGCAGCATGTCGTCGGCCGACAACCAGCGATAACCCGTCACGGCCTCCTGCGCCACATAGGCAAGCACCGCGTACGCGCCACCGAAGGTGACGACCGCCATCTTGCTGAAGAAGAGTCCTTCGAGCATCAATACGTGGGAGCTTCCCAACACTGAGTAAATGATGAGAAGAGGCGCTGCCCACAGCGTGATGCACACGACCAGCACGCGCAGCGTTCGGCCGGGCGATGCGAGTGCGACTGGCATCGTTGGCCCCGGTGCGGAAGCATCAGCGGCGATCCACTGCGGTCGCCATCGATGCAGCGCAAAGCCGGCGATGGCAGCTGCGAAGACGATGGCGGGGAAGGGGACGGCAAAGACAAAGATGCCAAGGAATGCCAGGCCAGCGACGATCCAGCTGCACCGATTCCTGAGAGCGCGTCTCCCGATGCGCACAACCGCTTCGATCACGACGGCCAGCACCGCGGCCTTCAAGCCGAACAGGATGCCTTCGACCGGGCCGACGGAATGGAACTTCACGTACAGCACGCTGATCAGCGTGATCAACAGGAAGCCGGGCAGCACGAAGAGCACACCGGCCGCGATACCGCCCCGCGTCCCATGCTTCAGCCAGCCAATATACGTCGCGAGTTGCTGTGCCTCCGGACCCGGCAGCAGCATGCAGAAATTCAGTGCGTGCAGGAATCGCTCTTCACTGATCCAGTGTTTCAGCTCCACCAGTTCGCGATGCATGATCGCAATCTGGCCCGCGGGTCCACCGAAGCTGATGAAGCCGAGCTTGGCCCAGAAGCGCAGGGCCTCGCGGAAGGAGACGGACGTCTCGCTTGCTTCTGCGCTCCCGGTGATATCCGCGCTCAATCTGCGTTGCTCCGCTCACGAAGGGCGACGAGAGTACATCATGAATATTTCTGCTTCCGTCACTCCCGCGCACTCGGGAGTCCATGCCTTGGATCCCGTCCGGCTAAAGCCGGACCCACAGCAAGAGGAAATCCTCCGGGGCGGCTAGGACGCTACGGCTCCAACACGCCGCAGCTGCGCGTGACGCCCCAGATACAACGGAAGCGCAAACGCCAGCCCGATACCGAAGCACAACACGACGAAGATCCACGGTGCCGGCGCCAGCGGCGCGCTTCGCTCGGTAACGATCCAGATCGAGAACACCAGCGCCGACCAGTACACGTCGAGGGTGATCGACGCGGTCAACGGATTCGCGAACGCGCTGGGCAGGAACGAGTCAGGAGCGATGCTCCCGCCACCCGCGAAGAAAAGAAAATTGAAGTACCAGGTCAGCCCAAGGCCGACGATGGCAAGCGCGAAGTAGACGCGTTCGGGAAGCTTTGACATGAGGATGAATGCTCGTTCGAGGAATAGAGTAGATAGTCCGTTCCGTGGTCAGTGACGGCCACGTGCCAGCACGTACACTTGTTCGATGCAGGACTCGCCGCGGAACATCGCGCCGCGACTCTCCTGAAGTTTGAAGCCCGTGCGCTCCAGCAGGCGAGCGCTCGCGGAATTCCTGCTGTCAGTGATGCCCAGAACGCGTTGAACGGGTGTTGCTGCAAACACTATCTGCAACGCTGCGTGTACTGCAGCCGTTGCGATTCCGTGGCCCTGTGCGGAGGGCTGAAGAGTGAAACCGATTTCCCCCGTGAATCCGTCGGCGGAGACATGGATGCCGATGTCCCCGATGAGAACATCGGATTCGGGCTCGGCGATGCCAAGTTGCAGCCACTCGCCCGGTGTGAATATCGGCGCCGCGCTCATCTCTGCAAGGAATGCGGTTGCCTCCGCATCGGTCATCACTGACCAGCCCTGATACCGACCGAGGTCGGGAATCTGTCGGTAACCCTGGAAAGCGGCGAGATCGGTCGTTCGCAGCCTGCGAAGGCGTCCGCCGGGGAAGTCGCGCGGCAGACTGTCGAAGGAAGAGTTCACTCCCGCCATCGATCCTAGGCCTGCCTCACCAAGGGCAGCAGGTGCTGCATGTAGTCCCGCTTGCCGATCGCGACTCCGCTCATTCTGAGAATGCCGTAGGCGGTGACCAGGTGGAAATAGAAGTTCGGGACCAGGAAATCGTCGACGTATTCGTGGCCCGTCATCTGCGCGTAGAGGCCCGGGGCGAGATCGATCCGCGTCCGCTCAGCGAGTTTCGAGTCCTCCGAGGAAACTTGCGCGAGCAGCGCCTGAGTCTCGCGAACGAAGATTCGCGCCTGCTCGATGCTCACTACGTCGGGATCGAGGTTGTCTGCTGGCCTGCCTTGTGCCCAGAGCGCGAAGTTGCGGGGCTGGTTGCAGGTGTAGGCGATCTGGGTCCCGAAGGGCGCCATGTCGGGTGCGAGCCGACGTTGCAGGAATGAAGCCTCCTTGAAGGTTTCCTCGGCTCTGACAAGCAAGTGTCCCAACGTATCGAGGCGGCTCGTAAAGATCGACAGGATCGACTGGATACGCTGACTGCTCATCTGGTTTCCTCATGTACGCGACTCTAGAGACGGGCTCACGTGGTCAAAGCGGCCATCTCGGCGTCTGCTGATGTTACCCGGTCGTGGAATCGCGCTCCGCGGCCAGGCGCGCTTTGAGATCGAGATACGCAGCCGTGATCAGATTCCCCAGCGCTGCGACATCCACTTCACGATCGGCTTTGAGCTTCACATGCCGCATGCGCTTGCCTGCGCCCTCCAGGAGGTCCGAGGCGTCTTCGAGCATCGCGCCGTAGAAGAAGCCGACGTTGACGTGCCGCGTGAATGAATCGACGTAGCAGAACGGAGCGTCTTCGACACAGGCGACGGGGCAGCCATCATGCATGCCTTCCCGGACATCGTCACCGCAACGACGCATCCTGGTGAACCACTGCTTTGCGAGGGATCGCAACTCGGTCGGCTCTCCGACGAGCCAGCGTTCGACAGAGGCATCGCGTTTCGCCGACCCGGAAATCCGGAACAGCTCGACGTGGCCGCTCAGTGCGTGGAGATCAAGGGGAACTCGGCGTGCAGGCATGACCGCTCGATGACGCTGGGCGACATCAGCCCTCGGCCAGCGCACTCACCATGACGTAGTAACCGTCCGGATCGCGCAGGGCGAACTCTCTCGTACCAGTGCTGGGATTCAGCTGCGGTTCCAGTTCGAGGGCCGCCGCAAGCGACCGGGACCTGTTCAGTGCTTCGGCGAAGTCATCCACGCGAAAGAACAGCAGCAGACCATTTCCCGGCTGGGCAACATCAGGACTGCTCAAGGTCGGATGGTCGTGCGATCCCCATTGATGCAGGCACAGCAGGACCGTCCCGTCCGCATCCAGGACCTGCCCGAAGAAATCATGCGCGGGTGCAGTCAGCGGTTGCCCGAACAGCGATTGATACCAACGGAAGCTGCGAGCCACATCCGCGACGCCAATGATCGTCCAGGTGCGTTTCATCGGACTTTTCCTCGAATATCGGATGCCTTACGCCAAGCGATACCACGCTTCAGCATTTATCGGTCCGCCCACGCGCGCTATGTCTCTGCGTCACGCGGAATGTCGATCAGCGGCTTCGCCATGGTCACCGAAGCAGTGATCGCCTCCATCATTTCGTAGTGGAATTTGTCGATGGGGTGCTTCAGCTGGCGTGACAGCTCGAAGACGCGCCTGATCGACTTCGCACGCAGGTACCAGAGCAAGTGTTTCTCGCCGTTGATCTCGAGAGTGAAGTAGGACTCGACGCTTACGTCCTCGTCCTTCAAAGTCGCTGCGGCCTCTTCGAGTCGTGAGGCGATCGTGCGGCGCCACTCCTCCAGTTTGTCATCCGATCCCGGCTTCAGTTTCACGAGTGCCGATGCGTATTCCATGTCCATCTCCGAAGGTATCCATGGCGTCTGAGCTCAATCCACATTCGCATATCTCCCGGCCCGCTTCCGGTCCGGCAGCACATGGCGAAACCAGTACACGATCTTCATCCAGCCAGACGTTTCGATGACCAGGAGCGCGCCCCAGAGCGTCGTCCGCTCGCCAATATAGCGATCCTTCCAGTGATAGATAGGGATCAGCACGACCCAGAGGAACCACGGCACAGTGAGCAGGAAGCCGATCGCCACCAACCATTGGGCACTGATGGCAAACCCGATCACAGCCACAACCAGTCCCGCGATCGCCAGCGGCCCGAACCGCCGCAGATATCGCCATTTCGCCTCAAACCATTTGTCGCGTTTCATGGCTTGCTCTCCCATTTTTTCGCAGTTGCACGCGGTCCGACGTTTCGTCTTTCTCAGGCCGTCTAGTCGAGAAGCAGATCTCTTACGAAGTAGGCTTCCGGCACAACTTTCTCGGGCTCGACACCAGACTGACGGCAGATGATGTCGCGCAGCTCGCAGAACACTCTGGCCCGATCGACGGGCAGAAGGCTCCTGCGCTGAAGTTGCGATACCAAGAACTTGTGTAATAGCCCGACCGTATCGAGGGTCGTGGCGATGTCGTCAGGGATCTCGATCTGGAAATGATCCTCCACTGCCATCACCAGTTCGACAGTATCGAGCCCCATCGCTCAGGCCAGCGCGGTGCAGTCCGTGCTGCGTACAGCGCGGTTCGGCGAGCGCGTCACGCCACGACCTCTACTTCCTCGGGTCGAAGACAGAACCAGCGACCCAGATTGTCCGTCCCGAACCACACATAGCCGTGCGTATCGATTTCGAGGATGCGCATGACCGTTCCTTCCGCCGCCTTCAGGCGTGCAACGTCATCGGTGGCAACGTCGTGTGTCAGCCAATCGGGGATGACGAGAATGCGAGCGTTGGCTCCAGCCGAGATTGTTTGCCCGCGACGGTCGGTGCAAGCCTGGCTTGTCCTCATACGTGCTTTTTCAGCATTCCCTTGGTGAGCCAATCGCCCGCGACCAGGAGCAACACGCCGCTCATGATGAAGACATCAGCGACGTTGAATATGCCCGTCCTGATCGAGCCCACGCCGAGATTCAGGAAGTCCACCACGTAACCCCCGTGGAGCAGCCGATCGATGAGGTTGCTCACTCCACCGCCGATGACCATCGCCAATGCCGGCACGACCAGTGGATTGCCGGGCGTCGAGATGAGGCAGTACACGAACATCACGACAAGCATCGTCGCTACGCCGGCGGACAAGATCGCGCTTCGCGTGTCTTCATGCATCGACGCGCCAATGCTCAGAAATGCACCGTAGTTCTTCGCGAGCTGAAGCCGGACGCTGCCACCCATGAGCGACACAGCCCGTGTTTCGGACAAATGCGTCCGCGCAATGGATTTGGTGGCCTGATCGCACCCGACACACGAGATGAGTATCGTCATGATCAGCAGCAGTCGTTTGAGCATCGGGTAACCTCGATCCTTTCGTTGAAGTGCTGGCGAGCCTGCTCCCGACCCGCGCGTTCACGCATGAGGCATCACCGCTCGTTCGAGCGATACGCCGCGCTGCTTCGTCCTGTGGTGTCCTCATACGTGTAAGTGCGCCGCGTCGTGTCGGCGACGATACGAAACTGAAACTTCGAGTCGTCATGATGGTTCGACGCCGTTCCTGAGATCTTCACTTTGCCCTGATCGAGCACGTCGCAGGACACTGACTCGATGTCATAGGCAGCGTGATATTCGTTGAACTCACCGAACGGCATACCCTGCTCAGCTGCGCGAGTCGCGCCTGGCGCCGGTCGGGCAGATTCATCCAGGAACAGCATATCCGTTCCATTCGCATGCACGGCGATCGCCTGGTAGCCGTCGCAGCGGGCGATCAGCTTGGCGCTTTGGAGAACCCACGATCCGAACTTCAGGAAGCTCGCCGGTTGGCAAGGCGAGGACGCGTTGCATTCCTCTTCAGGTATGGCTGAAGCAGCAAGATCGACATCGGAAGCTTGTGCGATGCACCCCAGGAGCACGAGCAGCAGCGCGGCGCCGGCAGCGGATGACCGTCCAGCCCAGCTAGCGTCAGCTACTGATCCTGCCAGCCTCATTCTCAACGACTCCTTTCCACAGCTTCTCGAACTCTGCAAGCAGTTTACGAAATGACTCCGCTTCAGTCTTCAACCGCGCACTATCCATGGCCGCCCGGCTTGACCAGGTAGTGGCGCGCTGCTCTTCCAGAGCCGTTGCCTCGGCGATTGATAGGTGGTGGCACAGCCCGCGATGAAAGTGGCGGCCAACGCGAGAGCCCAGGTCCCCAGAGTGTGATGGCTGACGATGCGCATGAGTCCTCCCCAAAATGGTGGCTAACGCTCTAGTCAGCTCACTGGGGTCAAACGTGCCGGCTGTTCACACGCCCTCATGCGCGTTCAACGCGGACACGAACGCCTCGATGCCAAGTTTGACCGCTGGATGCGCTGCCACCCAGGCCGCGTCGAGGTACTCCTCAACCGATCGTCCATCGAGGAGATTGAACACGACTGCGCTTTGAGAAGCCTGAAGCAGGACATGGGCGCGATCCATGGCCTGGCGAGCGAGGCGCGCATCAGTTTCGCTCACGGATTCTTCCAGCTCCTTCTGGATGGCGAGGATCAGCCTCCCCGCGGCAACACCTACCGGGTTTCGCTTTCGCGGCATCAGAGTCCAACGTGACAAATGTCAGTCGACACGAGCGACACTAACTCGGCCGGAGAAGAGAACAAGTAGTTCGGCCGCTCGTCCTCCAGCTCGGTGCGCGACCCATGGCCCCAGAGAACGCCTCCGGAGTAGAGGCCATTCCTGCGAGCGGACGTGATATCGACGGATCGATCGCCCACCATGACGCTCGACGCGCTGGCGGATCCTTGCTTCAACATGCCCTCGATCTGCTGCCACTTCTCGATGCCGACATCACCACCGCTCACGAAGATGAAGTACTCGCGAAGTCCGAACATCGTGAGGATGCGTTCCGCGAAGTCCTTTCTCTTGCTCGTGCACACGGCAAGAGGAACATTCGACTCTGCGAGTTCCCTTATCGCTTCCTGGATACCTGGGTAGAGAGTGTTCTCCGAGAAGCCAATATCAGAGTAACGTTCGCGATACTTGTCGATCAGCTCCCTGATCCGGTTCGACGAGGTGACTCCTGTAATCGCCGTGAACGACGCCTCGAGGGGCGGCCCGATGTAGGCGGAGCAGGCCGACAGCTCGAGTGACGCATGCCCGAAGTGCGAGAGCGCGTAGTTCATGGAACGTGCAAAGCCGACCAGCGGGTCGCTCAGCGTTCCGTCGAGGTCGAACAGGATCAGGTCGTGTTTGCTCGTCATGAGGCGATGGGCAGTAGCTCAGCGATCCTTCTTGACGCGATAGATCGCGCAAAGCTTGTTGCCGTCCGGGTCACGCACGTACGCGAGATGCATTGCGCCGAGACCACCTTCGCGCAGCCCCGGCGGGTCTTCGATCGATGCGCCGCCGTGTGCAATCGCCGTGTCATGAAACGCGCGGACCTGCTCCGGAGAACTGCATTTGAACGCAATCGTACCGCCGTTCGCATACGTCGCTTCTTCGCCATTGATGGGCTCAGTCACGCAGAAAGTGCTTCCGTCGTGCCGATAGAAGATGCGCACGTGACCCGACGCCGCGGTGTTGCGCAGCGGTTCGCCAGCTCCCAGCGTGCCGAGCACGGCATCATAGAAGCGCTTCGAACGCTCGATGTCGTTCGATCCGATCATCACATGATTGAACATGGGTTCTCCCCTCGACGGATTCTGATTCAGGTGTCAGGTCAAGTCTCTGCAAGCAGCCCAAAGCATTTCATATCCTTGTATGCGCCGTGAAGGAATGCCGCATGCCGGCGAATGCCTTCTTCCCGGAAGCCAAGCTTCAGCAAGACTCTCTCCGAGGCAGTATTGCCGAGAATCGTGTCCGCTTGAATGCGGTGCAGCGGCCCGCACGGAAGCGTACCTGTGAAAGCCGCATGCAACATCGCCGCGATGGCTTCAGTGACCATGCCACGGCCCCAATGCGACGGTCTCAGGTCGTAGCCGATGACGCCGTTGCGCATCTTCTGGCTCCAGGTATTGAAGCCGCACGTGCCGATGAGATCGGCTGATTCGCGTTCGCGGATAGCCCAGCGGATACCCGAGCCCGAGCTGTATCTGGACTCAAACAGCGCCATGAGCTTTTCTGCTTCGGCAATGGCGGAGAAAGGCTCGAGGTCGTAGTACTCCACGACTTTCGGGTCCGAGAACAACTCGAACACGGCGTTCGCATCTTCCGGGTGGATGCGGGTCAGCCGCAGCCGAGGAGTGTCGAGTTCGGGGAACATACCGCTATGAATTTCCCGTGCGCTTGCCGAGGACCCCGACCAGGATCGGGCGAAGGCTCTCGTAGATCGCTGGAATGTCGACCCTCATCGATGGTGCTACCCGCTCGAGGGTCTAGGGCCTGAAGTTGGAGACATTGCCGATCCGATACCAACTGCCTTCACGGCGTTCATACAATTCTATCCAGGCTGATTCAAACGCCAGCGGTTTGGAGCCGCCCTCCTGCGTGGTTTGCACTCCCGTCGCCCGGACTTGCACGATGACCCAGCCCAGGCTGCCATCGTCGGATACGCGCACTATCGGTGGAACAACATCGATGTACTCAGAGAAGCGAGTCGTTCCCAGGTACTGCCGGAAGCGTTCCCGGCGCACGTCGAGACTGGGTTGCGTGATCTGGCCCCGGTTGGCGGAGACATAGTCAGGCGCGTCTGCTCGCAGAAGCAGATCAGCGCTCGACTCGCGATGAGCCCGCATGGCCTCCTCATGGAGGGCGAGCAACTCCGCTCGTGGATCAGGCGAAGGCGCGACGTTCGTTGAGCTGCACGAGGCGAGAAGTACCGAAGCGGCAAAGACAGGCACCAGGAGAGAATGCGTCACTTACACCTCCGTCACGCCGCGTGCGGGCTTGGTCCGCTTGTCAGGGATTGCCCGCGATTCTACTTCGAGCGGCGGACGGCCGGTTCTCTCTGCTTGCGAATCAGAGCGGCGGACGCACAGCGCCGTCGCTGTGGCGTCCATTCCGGCTACTTGTCCAGATAGCCTTCAACGCCGGGCACAAGTTCGTTCAGCTCGATGAAGGCCATATAGTCCTTCACGGATTTGCGGTAGTAGGGCTCGAGGCGACAGGACTCCTGAAACTTCTCCGCCGCCTTCTCCCAGGCTTCGAGTCGAAAATGACACCGACCCTGCCAGAACTTGATGAGCGCGGAGCCTGGGTAGACCAGTTCACTGGTGGCCAGGATCTCCAGTGCCTCCTGATATCGCCCACGGTCGTAGGCTCTCTCGACCTGCGTACCCCATTCGACACCCGTGTTTTCTTTCTCCGCTTGTTTCTTCCGCGCGTCCATGTAAGCAAGGACTCTCGAGATCAGCAGCAGAGCAAAGATCAGCCAGACGACGATCTCGATAGTCTGGAGCGTCTCGGACAGCTCCGCATGAAGCAACAGCTCTCGGGCGAATGAAGGATCGCGTTCCATACTGGTCATATCCAACGTTTGTGCTCAGGCGCCTGCACTCCGCGCGTCGCCTGCGCTGATCTACTGGTATTCGCTGCGCGAGCACGCACAGTGTCCGGAACTACTCCGTGGATGACAACATCCCTTCCTGTGCAAAGTTCAGCCGTATTCCTTCCGTCGTGAAGCGCACGTCAACAACAATCTCGGTTTGATCCTCGATGAGGAACTCAAGGACGTTCGACTCCATCCTGTTGGCCGTCCCAGGTGCATTCCGGATCACCAGACGATGAGGGCCCGGACACAAGGATGCGTACCAATGGGCGGGATCCTTTCGCAGCGATCCCGGCCCCCTCGAGTGCACATTTCCATCGACATAGACCCACCAGGACCAGAGTCCACCTGGAATGTCGCCAATCGGACGAAGCAGGAGCCGGCAGGTGTGTTCACCGGACGCTGCTCGTGCACCGACGCTCAGATTCGTGTTGCTCACGGGAGTCAAAGGAGCAGGACAACGAAGGACTCTAACCCAATTGACCCTACTGCGAGCACCAGCATCAGTGCCGTGACGACTGCGAGATACATACCGGCGAGGTCTAACGAGGACGCACGCCCTCCAGCTCAGTCCAGCTTGCAGACCAGTCGTGTAACGGTGGTTCCCGAAGCGAAGTTGGGGACGTCCGCGCGCACCTTTTTTCCCTCGGGCGTATCGAACACAGCCGCCATCTGTTCAGGGCTGTCAAACCACGCCTCGAACACCCGGTAGAACGCCGGCGGGGAACCATCAGCTTGGGGCAGACACCTGGCCGCTTCCATTCTGCGCGCGCCCTTCATGGCAGCGACCAGCGGCATGTGGACGCCGAGGTAGTACTTCTCGAATTCCTCGGCGTTCGGTGGATGACCATAGAGAACCATCAGCTTTACTCCGCCGCTGTCGTGGGCAGTTGCTGTTGTACTGACCCCTGCCGCAGCCAGTCCAACAGTCATCAGCGAGATAGAAGTCCTGCGGTCCATGATCAGTCCTGTGTGGCGGAGGGGACAGTGTACGGCGGCGGTGAATCGACGTCAGCGATACCGCCCCATGATCTTCTCCATCCCCTTCCTTCCCGGCGTCAGCTTCTCGTACGCCATCTGGTTGAGCGGCGTCGCGGTGGTGTTGTTGACGGCGTGGAAATCGCTGCTGCTCTGGTCGACGTAGATCAATCCTGTGACGTGCTCTCCCTGCTGCAGCTTCTCGCGAAGATAGCCGATGGCACGGGTGCGGTCGGTCGGGTCATAGGAAGGATCGAGTTTGCGCAGGAGGATGCGGCTGCCGTCGTGCAACGTCACCGGCAGCGCGTGGCCTTCAGCATACTGCGCCGTAATCTCCGTGGCGGGCGGAACGAAGTCGGCGTGGACGACTTCATCGTAGTGGTCGCGAACGAACTCGTAGCTCTTCGTCGATCCCTCGTGATCGTTGAACGTGACACAGGGTGACAGCACATCGATCAGCGCGAATCCGTTGTGCCGCAGTCCCGCCTTGATCAGCGGCACGAGCTGTTCCTTGTCGCCGGAGAAACTGCGGGCAACGAAAGTCGCGCCGAGCATGAGCGCAGTCATCACCGGGTCGACGGGCGGCTGCTTGTTCTCCTCGCCGCGCTTCGCTTTCGAGCCGATGTCGGCGGATGCGGAGAACTGACCCTTCGTGAGGCCGTACACGCCGTTGTTCTCGATGAGATAAAGCATGTTCACATTGCGGCGGATCGCGTGCGCGAACTGCCCGAAGCCGATCGAGAGCGTGTCGCCATCGCCGGAGATGCCGACGTAGTACAGATCGCGATTCGCCGCTGCCGCGCCCGTTGCGATCGATGGCATGCGCCCGTGAACGCCGTTGAAGCCGTGACCGCCGCTGTCGAAATAGGCCGTGGTCTTCGACGAGCAGCCGATACCTGAGAGTTTTGCCAGCTGCTCCGGTCGTATCGACAGGCCCCACACCGCTTCGATGACTGCTGCGGTCACGGAGTCGTGGCCACAACCGGCGCACAACGTCGACATGCCGCCTTCATAGTCGCGCCGGGTCAGGCCGATGTCGTTTTTCGGCAGGCCGGGGTGGGTGATTTTGGGTTTGGTGATGAAGGACATAGGAGAGAAGCGGTTAGCGGTTAGCGGTTGGCGGTTAGCGGTTGGCGAGAGAAGACCAGGAAGGCGAGTTCCGTCATCCCCGCGAAAGCGGGAATGACAGAAGTAGTCACGGAATGACGGAGGCGGAACATCACAGTCCTCAGCCGCTGTTCACCAGCCGCTTCTCATTCCCGAGCTCGGCGAGCACTCCATCCACGATGCAGCTCGATGAGATCGGCAGGCCGCTGTAGTGGAGGATCGATCGCAGTTTGTGCTTCTCGATCGGGGTTTCCAGGGTCAGCAGGCTGCGCAGCTGGGCGTCGCGATTCTGTTCGACGATGAAGAGCAGCGAGTGGGACGCGAGGAACTTCTCGACGTCCGGGCCGAACGGGAACGCCCGGATACGCATGTAGTCGAGCGTGACGCCGCGGGACTTGAGGATGTCGAGCGCTTCGCGGACGGCGCCGTCGCTGCTGCCGACCGACACGATCGCGGCCTGGTTGCCGCTGGCGTCGATGAGGGCTTTCGGAACCAGTGACTTCGCACGCTCGAACTTGCGACGGAGTCGATCCAGGACGATCTGATACTCCGCTGCGTCTTCGGTGTAACCGCCGTACTGGTTGTGGCCGGAACCGCGAGTGAAGTACGCGCCCTTCGGATGGACCCCGGGCAGGGTGCGATAGGGAATCGCGTCTTCATCGAGATCGAGATAGCGATGAAACTTCGTCGGCAGGTTCTCGATCTGCGCTTTCGTCAGCACTTTGCCGCGATCGGGCTTGTAGGACTCGTCCCAGTCGAGCACCGGGCACATCCAGTCGTTCATGCCGATGTCGAGATCCGACAGCACGAACACAGGAGTCTGCAGGCGCTCGGCGAGATCGAAGGCATCGATGGCCTGGTGGAAGCATTCCTCTGGATTCGCGGGGAAGAGCAGCACATGACGCGTATCGCCGTGCGACGCGTAGGCAGCAAGCATGATGTCGCCCTGTTGAGTCCGTGTCGGCATGCCCGTCGAGGGGCCGACACGTTGGATGTCGAACAGCACTGCGGGGATCTCGGCGTAGTAGGCGAGGCCGATGAACTCGTTCATCAGCGAAATGCCGGGACCGCTCGTTGGCGTGAATGCACGCGCCCCGTTCCATGAAGCGCCGATCACCGCGCCGATCGCGGCGAGCTCGTCCTCGGCCTGGACGATGAGATAGTTGTTCTTGCCCGTCTCGGGATCGACCCGCCATTTCTGGCAGAAACTCTTGAAGGCATCCATCACGGACGTGGAAGGCGTAATCGGATACCAGGCGCCGACGGTCGCGCCTGCGTACAGACACCCGAGGGCCGCAGCCGTATTGCCGTCTATCAGAATGTGATTCGCTGTCTTGTCCATGCGCGCGACACGCGTCGGCAGTGGACAGGGGAAGTGCTCGCGCGCGTAGTTGTAGCCGATTTCGAGCGCCTGCGTGTTGGAGTCGAGCAGCGACTTTTTGCTCGAGTAACTCTCAGCCAGCAACGCGCGCATTACGTCCAGATCGATCTCCAGCAGTGCGGCGAGCACGCCGGAGTACATGATGTTCTTCAGCAAGATCCTGGCCCGCACGCCCTTGAACGTCTCGTTGCACATGCGAGCGAGCGGTACGCCGAGAATTGTGATGTCGTCCCGCTTCAGCAGCGTCGGCCGCGGCCAGCTGGAGTCGTAGATCAGGTAGCCGCCGGGATCCACTTCGCGCACGTCGCGCTGATACGTCTCCGCATTCATCGCCACCATGATGTCGATGCGACCGGATCGCGCGACGTAGGCCTCGCGGGTGACGCGGATCTCGTACCAGGTCGGCAGGCCCTGGATGTTCGAGGGGAAGTAGTTCTTGCCCATGACCGGAATGCCCATCCGGAACATGGACTTCATCAGCAGCGTATTCGCGCTGGCCGAGCCGGTTCCATTGACGTTCGCGAGCTTGAGGACGAAGTCGTTTACGCGATCTTGAGCGTTTGCGGTGGTGTGCATGAAGGACTCTCATCGCTCGCGTGCGGGATACTGATGGTCGACTTCTGCATGTCCCAGGCGGCAGTCGGGCAGCGCTCGGCGCATAGACCGCAATGCACGCACAGGTCTTCGTCTTTGACCATCACGCGGGCTGTATGTTTCAAGGCAGAGGACACGAACAGCGGCTGGGTCTTGTTGCGCGACGGCGCCTTGAGGTGCTGCCGCAGTTCTTCTTCCGGCCGGTTCGCAGTCATCGTCAGGCAATCGACGGGGCAGATATCGATGCACGCATCGCATTCGATGCACAGCTTGGCGTCGAACACCGTTTGAACGTCGCAGTTCAGGCAGCGCTGCACTTCGGCAGCCGCCTGCTCGGCATTGAAGCCGAGTTCCACTTCGATGTTGATCTTCTTGAAGCGCTCCTTGAGATCGACGTGCGGCATGAGCCGACGCTCGACCGGGTTGTAGTCGTTCTTGTACGACCACTCGTGCAGGCCCATCTTGCGGCTGGAGAGATTGAGGAGCGCCGGCAGACGTTCGCGCACGCTTTGTCCCTGCAGGAATCGATGCAGCGAAATAGCCGCCTGGTGACCATGCTCGACCGCCCAGATGATGTTCTTCGGCCCGAAGGCCGCATCGCCACCGAAGAAGACATCGGGCCGCGATGACTGGAACGTGAGCTTGTCGACTTTGGGCACATGCCACTTGTCGAACTCCACGCCGAGATCGTTCTCGATCCAGGGAAAGGCATTCTCCTGGCCGATCGCGAGAATCACGTCATCGCAGGGGAAGAAGACTTCACCCGCGACCTTCTCCGAGAGGATCTTGTTGCCGTCGAGCTGGTACTCCATCCGGTCGAACATCATGCCCGTGAGCTTGCCGTTCTCGACGACGAACGACTTCGGCGCATGATTGATCACGATCTCGACGTTCTCGTCTTCCGCATCCTCGAGCTCCCAGTCGGAAGCCTTGAAGAAGTTGCGAGGCTTGCGTGCCATCACTTTCACTTCGGTGGCCCCGAGCCGCAGCGAAGAGCGGCAGCAGTCCATGGCAGTGTTGCCGACACCGATGATCAACACCCGCTTGCCGATGCTCTTGATGTGATCGAAGGCGACGGATTCGAGCCAGTCGATGCCGATGTGGATATGGTCTTCGACTGCCTGGGTTTCATGACGGCCGGGGAGGCTCAGATCCTTGCCCTTTGGCGCACCGCTGCCGACGAACACGGCGTCGAACTCACGCGAGTCGAGCAGCGCTTTGAGACTTTCGATCGGTGTCCCCAGTCGAAGATCGACGCCCATGTCCACGATGTAGCCGATTTCTTCGGCCAGCACGCTCGCGGGCAGGCGGAACGACGGAATGTTCGTGCGCATCAGTCCGCCGGGCGTTCCCCACTTTTCGAAGATGGTGACGTCATAGCCCAGCGGCATGAGGTCGTTCGCGACGGTGAGCGACGCGGGACCGGCACCGATGCAGGCGACGCGCTTGCCGTTCTTCTGTCGCGGGGCTCGAGGCAGGAACTGCGTGACGTCGTCGCGGTGATCCGCTGCAACGCGTTTCAGGCGGCAGATGGCGACGGGCTTTTCCTCGACGCGTCCGCGCCGGCATGCCGGTTCGCAGGGCCGGTCGCAAACCCGCCCGAGAATGCCGGGGAAAACATTGGACTCACGGTTGACCATATAGGCCTCCGTGAATTTTCCCAATGCGATGAGCCGGATGTATTCGGGAACGTCGGTGTGGGCCGGACAGGCCCATTGGCAATCGACGACGCGATGAAAGTAGTCAGGATTCCTGGTATCGGTCGGTTCCACCGTTACGCACGCCCCCGTCTCGCAATCGTGCGATGTTCGTTGACATCGCATCTGGATCGATGAGGGCTAGCCTATACCCGATGGGCGGGGAGGGGAAGAATGACGAGGCAGTGGCCGACTCCGGCTGTGGGTCCGGCTTTAGCCGGACGTCATGCGAAGCATCGCCTGCCGGCGATTACGTCCGGCTAAAGCCGGACCCACAACGAGAGCCGACCCGACACCAGACCCTCCGTCACTGCACCCTCACCCTGAACTGCACTTCAAAGTAAGGATTTCCCGAACCGCTGCTGCCCGCCATCGTGCCCCGGGGGCGGATTCTGACGTAGCGAACCGCAGCGTCGCAGCCGTTGGCATTTGCGACCGGTGTGTAGTTCCAGACCGGATTGCCGCTCGTGGTGCTGGAGAAATCCACGTCGTCCGTCGTGCTGCCGAGAGTCGCGAATGTGAACGACAGGCCGCTCACGGGCGAGCCATTGGTGAACGTGACGGGCGCGGCGAGATTGCAGAACAGCGTATTCGTCGGAATCGCGTCGACGATCTCCACCGTGTTGTTGTCGACGGTTCCCGGGCCCTGGTTGGTCAGCCGGATCGTGTAGCGCTGGGTCGCACCTGGAATGCTCTTGGGATTGGTTGTGTTGTTGATCGGGTCGGCATCGACCTGCACGGTCTTCAGCGTCACGAGATTGGGGCCGGTCGTCACTGTGACATTGCCGCCGAACTCCGATGTTCGCCCGCTCAGTGTCGCCGTGCTCGTCAGCACGAGGCCGCCCGTCATACCTGCCGGAACTGAACCGCGGAAGAGAAACCGGTTCGTGGTATCGCCTCCCTGGTTCACGCCGTTGATCGCCCCTGAATAGCTGCCGGTGCCGTTGTCGAGATCGCCGACGCCTTCGGTGAACGTGCCTATATGGGTGAGTCCCTCGCCGAAGCCGGTCGGGTCGGGCTGTGCGACGTACAGCTCGATCGCTGCCCCGGGCTGAGCGAAGCCGGCGAGCGAGAACTCGCCGTTGGCGATCGTCGCCGCGGTGATTACGGGGAAGTTCAGCAGGTCGTTCGCGCCGCTGTCGGAGTCGTTCGTGTCGTTGAGCGTCGGCCCCGGGCCGCTGCCGACGCTGTTCGGATCGGCGTCGTTCGCGTTGAGATCGATCGCGAGGCCGCGATTGTTGCCGAAGCGATTGCGCGTAATGCGCGTGTTCGATACGTCGCTCAGCAGAAGTCCGGGACCCGCGTTCTCTTCGATGACGTTCAGTGAGATTTCTACGTTGCTGCCGACGTAGTTCCAGGCCGCGATGCCGATGGGCTCCGCGCTCGGTGTCGTCGTCGGTGTAGCTCCCGATCCGGAGAAGCCGTTCTGACGAACCGTGTTGTTGGTGATCACGATGCTGCTCATCGTGCCGCCTTCGAAGCCGAGTTCGATGCCGGCACCGGGTTGGTTGCGGGCGAGATTGTTCTCGATGCGAACGCCGGTCGCGGTGCCGATCAGAAGAATGCCGTCGAAGGTGTTGCCGGGCGTGACAGACGAGCGGATGACTTCGTTGAAACTGACAGTCGAGCCCGCGCCGGGACTGTTGCCCCGGATCACGGAATTGTTGGCTGCTGCGTAGTTGCTGCGAATCTGTGCATTCGCACCGGTGAAGACGATCGCCATGGCGTCGCCGGAGTCCGTTGTGCCATTCGCCGCGACACCGACGAAGTTGTCGCGAACGATGGCGTTCGCGCCGGACACGGCGATCGAGCCTCGCGGCAACGCGAAGCCATGAACCGCCTGGTTGCTGCCCGTCAGTGTGAAGGTGGCGTCAGCGATCTGCACTTCCGGACGAACGAACTGCGGAAAAGCCGTGCTCAGCGCACCGACCATACCGCCGGTGCCGGACACGCCAGAGTTGGTGTTGCCGATGTTGACTGTCTGCGTCGTCGCATCCAGACGAACATTCGATCGATC
This sequence comes from Povalibacter uvarum, assembly GCF_014202975.1. Classification (GTDB taxonomy): domain Bacteria; phylum Pseudomonadota; class Gammaproteobacteria; order Steroidobacterales; family Steroidobacteraceae; genus Steroidobacter; species Steroidobacter uvarum. Next base: position 579,628 of record NZ_JACHHZ010000002.1, on the reverse strand, counting down.
GATGACAGGCAGGGCCGCCGCGAGAGCGATGACAGCGACACCGCTCGTCAGCTGACTCGACGGAATCATGAAGATGCTCGACTCGCTGCCCCCGGGCAATGAAGTCGCGCCACCGCCGAGTTGCCCCGAGCCAGCCTGGGAAGCCAGCGCACCGAGCACATCGGAGTTGATCAGAAACTGGCGCAGCGTTCCCTGGCAGGGGAAGAAGGAACTCGACGACCCCGAAGGTGTGCAGTTCGCCAGATCGTTCGTGTTGACGATCGTGCTGAAGTTGAAACCGAAGTCGACATTGCCGACGACGAGCGCGGCGGAGCTGGAGCTCAGCGCGACCGGCGCGAGGGATTGGGGTGTCTGCGTACCAGAGGTCTGCGCGCCGAGATTGCCGGATGTCCGGTTCGGTGCGTCGCTAAGAAGAGGATTCTCACCGCCGACGCGATTCGTCACCGGTGCCGCCGTACCCGTGCTGGCGTCGGTACGATACGTCTGCACCGGTACGCAGTTCGCGGTGCAACCACCGCGCGAGGAATCGATCGTGCCGTTCACGACACGAACGCGATAAGTGCCCGCCGAAAGGCCCGTGAACGAATAGCTGCCGGGATTCGCAGCGATCGTCGCTGTCGTCGCCGCGGTGGAGTAGTTGAAGTTCGCGCCGCTCTGTATGTACAGCTCGACGCGAACGCCGTTGATGCCGACACCGCTGGCGTCCGCGAGCGAACGCCCGGCACCGCCGCCATAACTCACGTCCTCGAACACGCGCCCGCTGATCGTTGCCGCATGCGCAGCCGAGCCCAGCAGGGCGAGGGCAGCGCAATGGACACAGATCAGAAGCGATGCGAACGGTGAGCGCACGAATGATCCTGCAGATTCCGGATTGCGCGGAGCCTATTGAGCGTTTCCCTCAGGCGCACCCCGAACCGTTCACAAATTGACGCGCTTATGTCGATCGTCGTCCGAGTCCGCGATGCACGTCGCCAATCGGCCCGTTATGGCGAAAGCGACGGAAGACCGTCGATGTTATGTCTCGTGTGCGCGCATCACGCGCATCGGCGTGCATGCGACACACAATGCAGCGCGAACCAGTTCTCAGAACCGCTCGAGCGATGAGCGTAAGCGCATTCGAAACGTGCCCTAAAGCGCGATGGGCTCGGCAGTTCGTTCCAAAACTTGAGCCTGGGCCGGACAAAGTGCGACCCCACTCACAAAGGCAGTCATTCCCTTAACCAGAATCCGGCGCCATCAGGGATTGCCGGGGCGATTCACAAGGGGTAGCAGCCGACGCATACGCGAACGGAAGAAGCCATCGAATCGTCGCCTCCGGCCGATCCGGCTAGTGGGGAGGATTCTGGTGGTTCATTCGCGATGGTCGTGGTTGTTCGCTGGGCTGCTCGTTGCGGTGTTCATCGCCGCTCCGGCTGCCGTGCGCGCAGCTGGCACCAACGCCGGCACCAGCATCCAGGGCACAGCGCAGGCCACCTACACGTTTGGCGGTCCGACGCTGACCGCGACATCCAACACGGTCACGGTGATCGTCGCTGAGATTCTCGATGTCGTCGTGACAGTCAGCGGGACGACTCCGGTGTCCGCCGGGGAGACCCGCCGGGGACTGGTCTTCACGATCACGAACACCGGCAACGGCACGGAGACGTTCGATCTCGGTGCGATGAGCGCCGGCATCGTGGGCGACGACTTCGATCCGACGCTCGTCGACATCTACTTCGATACCGATGCGAGCAACGACCTGTCGCCTCCCGACACGCTCTACGTCGCCGGCAGCAATGACCCGGCACTCGCGCCTGATACCGCCGTTCGCGTGCTGGTGATCAACGACATTCCCGCAAACGTCGCGAACACAGCGCGCGGCCGAAGCCAGCTCACTGCACGTGCGCGTACCGGTACGGGAACACCAGGATCGCTGTTCGCGACGCAAGGAGATGGCGGCGTCGATGCACTCGTCGGTACGAGCGGGGCACAAGGCATCGTGTTCGGCGAATACGTTGCCGCGAGAATGCAGGTCGCCGCCGTCAAGACGCAGACCATCGTCGATCCGGCAGGAGGCTCGCGCCCAGTAGCGGGGGCGCGCATCGACTACCAGATCGTCGTCAGCGTGAACGGCAGCGGCACCGCGCCAGACGCAATCTTCAGCGACACCATTCCCGCGTACACGACGTACGTGCCGGGAACGCTCGCACTCAACAGTACCGTGCTCAGCGACATCGCGGACGGCGATGTCGGTGAGTTCGTTTCGGCACCGGATTCACAGGTGCGCATCCACCTCGGCGATCTCACCCAGGCGTCTGGGCCGCAGACGATTCGGTTCGCCGTGACGATCAATTGAAGAGGAGAAACGAGATGAAGAGCAGAGCTACGAGCGACGAACGGCGAGCCGTGAGCCAGAAGGGACTGATGGCGGCCGTCACGCTGGGGTTGTGTCTGTCGGCGTCGGCCAGGGCGCAGAACTGCATCGAGCTCACGACGACCGCGGAGAGCGAGCAGCAGTACGTCAACGAGCAGGGGAAGAAGGCGACGCGTCTCGTACCGCTCGACAAGCCGGTGCCGGGCAGTGAAGTCGTCTGGACCATCACGGCGAAGAACACGTGCGCGAAAGCGGTTGAGCACGTCGTTATCGCGAACCCCGTGCCTGAGCACATGACCTATGTCGCCAGCTCGGCGATGGGAACGGGCACCGATATCACTTACTCGGTCGACGGCAAGGAATTCAAGGCTGCCGCTGCGCTCACGTCGACTCACGACGGCGCGGTGCAACCCGCGAAGCCTGACGAGTACCGCGCGGTTCGCTGGAGCTACGCCGCGTCATTCGCGCCGGGCTCGACGGCCTTCGTTCGCTATCGCGCGCGCGTCGACTGATCGATTCGAAATCGCGCAGTGCATATCGGGCAGGGATGCAGTGCGCGCACGGGTTTCCACTTGCCGATCGTGTGTATTTCATCAACGAGGAGATCTCCAATGACGATTGCCAGGCACCTGAAACAGGCCAGCCTCGCACTGTTGATGCTGTCATCGCTGGGCGTGCTGCAGAGCGCGTATGCCGTCGGAACAACCGCGGGTACGTCGATCAGCAACACGGCGACGGTGAACTACAGTGTGGGTGGCGTGGCGCAGACGGCGATCACGAGTGCGCCTGTCGCGTTCGTCGTCGATAACCGCGTCGACCTGACGGTGACGACGACGAACACGGCAGCCGTGATCGCGAATCCCGGTCAGACCGCGGTGGTGACCACGTTCACAGTCACGAACACCGGTAACGCGATTCAGAGCTACCGGCTCACGGCGACTGACATCGCCACCGCTGTCTTCGGCAACAACGACACGCTGAACGGACTCACGCTGTCGACAGCTGTCGATGCCAACGGCAACGGCACGTACGAGGCGGGAACCGACGTCATCGGCAATCTCGGCGATATCGCGCCAGCCGCTTCGCCGACGCCGGTCCGTGTATTCGTCCTCGCGACGGTCCCGCTCAGCGCGACGAATGGCCAGTTCGCGAGCGTGCGATTGCAGGTGCAGGCCGCTGCCGCTGGTAGCGCCGGCGCCACGCTGCTGACGGAAACGAGCGGTGCTGACACAGCCGGTGTCGACATCGTGTTCGCTGATGCGGGTCGCGATGCTTCCGAACTCGCCGACAGCCAGTACACGGTCGAGTCGGCGTCGCTGACCGTCACGAAGACGGTGAGCGTCATCTCCGATCCGTTCAACAACACGACGAATCCGAAAGCGATTCCGGGCGCGGTCGTCGAGTACACGATCACCGTCAACAACGGCGGCACCGTGGCTGCGACGGATGTGGCGGTGACGGATTCGATCCCGGCGAATACGGCATATGTCGCAGGCTCGATGCTTCGCAACGGCTCCGGCGTGACGGATTCGTCGAGTGATGGCGACAACGCATCGGCAACGGGAACGCCTGTCAGCAGCATCGCTGTGACGATTCCGAGCGTAGCGCCGGCCGGCAGCGCGAATGTTCGGTTCCGCGTCACGGTGCAGTAAGGACGCTGGCGCCGACATGCGTAACCTTCGTCACTGCGCAGCGAGCTCCGGAACGTGAGCTGATGCGCAGTTCGTCATACGAAGCTCCGACACACGACGCGGGCGGGACGGTGAATAGCCGTCCCGCCCTCGGCGCGTTTGCGGGGACTTCTCCTGTGGGTCCGACTTCAGTCGGACGTCAGCGAAGCATCGCCTGCGGCGATAACGTCCGGCTGAAGCCGGACCCACAGCGGACGAGGAATTTCGATTCCTTCTGGCTGGAGCCGCTGATCGCGGCTGCGTTTCTCTTTTGGCTGCCGCAGGCCCTCGCCCAGACACCCGCCGGCACTACGATCCAGAACATTGCCACCGTGACCTACGGCGATGCCGCGAACCGCTCGTCCATCGCGAGCAATGCGGTGAGCGCCGTCATCACGCCAGCTGCGTCCGTCTCCGCTCTGTCTATTCTTCGCGCCGGAACGATGGGATCGGGCACGGCCACCCAGGTTTATGCAACGCAATGTCAGTCTTCGAGCGGCATGCAGTTGCTCGCACCGCCGGAATCTTCTTCCGGCGATCCTATCGATCTTTCGCAACCGATCGCGTTGATCGGCACGTCGTCGCTTCACGGCGGTGAAGCCGCCTTCCTGCAGCTCGCCGACGCGGATCAGAATCGCGATGCTGTCGCAGTCGATATCGCGGAGCTGCGCGTGTCGACCCCGGGCGGCGACGCCGAAATCCTGCGCTTATCCGAAACGGGCGCGAACACCGGCGTCTTCGCCGGCTACATTCAGACTCGCACGGGCACGGCCACTGCGGGCAATTGCTCTCTGGAAGTCGCACGCAACACCTCCATTCGCTCCATCTATGTCGATCCTGTCGATGCCCGAGACACGAGCAACGCGAGCGCGCTGGTCGATCCTTACGGTCTCGTGTTCGACTCCAGCACCGGTGCAGCGATCGACGGTGCTCGTGTGCGACTCGTCGATGCATCGAGCGGTACGCTTGCGACGGTGTATGGCGATGATGGAGTCAGCCGCTACCCCGCCGAGATGGTGACGGGCGAGGCCGTGACCGATGCCGGCGGCACCCTGTACACGATGCCCGCGGGAACGTTCCGCTTTCCGTTGATTGCGCCTGGCACCTATCGAATCGAAGTCGATGCGCCTGCCGGCCATGCCTTCCCGAGTGCACTCAGCATTGCCGACCTTGCCGGGACGCCCGGTGGGCCGTATCGATTGCAGGATGGCTCGTTCGGCCGCGTCTTCACCGTGAACGCGGGTCCCACGGTAGCCATCGATGTCCCTGTCGATCCCGCTGCCACTCAGCTCTTCATGCGCAAGAGCACGACGACAACAGTCGCGGCCGTGGGTGACTTCGTCCAGTACACGCTCGTTGCCGAGAACACGTCTAGCAACGCAGCGATCGGCAGCGTCACCATTGTCGACCGCCTGCCTGCCGGCGCTCGCTATCGGACAGGCTCCACTCGCATCGGCGACGCTGTGGGTGCTGATCCGCTGATCTCACCGGATGGCCGCACGCTGACGTTCAGCCACGGCCGTCTCGGTGCGGGTCAGCGCGTCGAGATTCGCTACGTCGTAGAGGTCACAGTCGGCGCGAACGGCAAGCAGTTCGTGAACACGGCGCGCGCGAGCGGCCCCGACGGCATCTCGTCGAACGATGCGCAGGCAACGATCCAGCTTCGCGAAGAACTCTTCCGTGAACGGGCGATCCTGATGGGTCGCGTCGTCGAGGGCTCGTGCGGCGCGTCGATTCATCAGCAACCCGGCGTCGCGGGCGTCCGTGTCTATCTCGAAGACGGTCGCTACTCCGTGACGGACGCGGATGGCAAGTATCACTTCGAAGACGTCGCGCCGGGCTCGCACGTAGTTCAGCTCGATACGGTGACGGTGCCGTCAACGCATCTCACGCAGGTCTGCAGCGGCAACGTTCGACAGGCGGGCTCGGCGTACTCGCAGTTCGTCGATGTGCGCGGCGGAGCCTTGTGGCGCAGCGACTTCCTGCTTCAGCGCAAGCAACCGGCTAAGGGCGAAGTCATCCTGCGGTTCCAGACGTCGGTGATCGATCCCGCGACGCTGAGGCACACGGCGGCACTGCAGGCGACAGGTCCTGAAATCTCCAATTCGCGCGCGATGATCCTGATGCCCTCGGGACTCGCTTTCCTCCCTGGCAGTGCCCAGGTGAATGGCGCGCCGGCGGCCGATCCGTCGGTCACCGACGGTGTGCTCACATTCACTTTGCCGTCGCCGATCATCGCCCAGTCCGTTCTGGTGTTCGACACGACAGCCAATGCCGCGACGAGCGGTGCACTCACGGTGAAGGCGCTCGCGCGCTTCGATTCGCCATCGCAGGCAGGCCAGATGACGGCGGCGGTGGAGAACATTGCGTTGCGCGGCGACATGCTCTACGAGTCGGCTTCATACCGCTTCTCGCCGCGGTTCGATGTGCTGGATACGCAGATTCTGGCCAGCGATCGCGACCAGCTCGATCGCATCGTCGGGGAATGGCGCGGAGTGAGTCACCTCCGGCTGACGACCATCGGCCATACGGATTCCATGCTGATCGCGGCCCGAAGCCGTGTCGACTATCCGGACAATCATGCCCTTTCGCTCGCACGGGCCAGGGCGGTAGCGGACTACCTCACATCGCGTCTCGGTATCGATCCTTCGCGCGTTGCCGTCGAGGGTCGTGGCTCGGACGAGCCTCTGGCGGCTGGTCACGACGCGCAGAGCCTCGCACTCAATCGGCGTGTCGAGATCGCGATCGAGGGCCTGCGCGTGGTTGCGGCGGGTGGACTCTCGGTGCGTACTGCAAGTGCCGCATCGGCACCGGTCGCGACGGTTGGCGTCATCGAAGGAGTGACGGTGCCCGCCGAACCGAAGGCGACCGTCGAAGTGAAGCGCGGTGACATAGACGTCGAGCAGTTGCCGTCGGGAACGGACTGGGTCTGGCCGGTCGAGGGTGAAATTCCTGCGATCCCGAGCTTGCAGATCGCCATTCGCCACGCACCGGCGCAGCGCGTCGAGCTGTCCGTGAACGGCGCTGCGGTCAGCTCACTCAACTTCGACGGCGTGTCGACGAATCGCGAAGGAACGATCGCATTGAGTCGCTGGCGCGGCGTGGATCTGAAGGACGGTGACAATCGACTGGTCGCGCGTGTCCTGAATGAGCAGAACGAACAGGTTGCCGCTCTCCAACGCACGGTCCACTACGCCGGCGGCGCAGTACGTGCGGAGCTTGTCCGTGAAGCTTCGACACTGCTCGCCGATGGTCGCACCCGGCCTGTCATCGCGCTGCGAATGATCGATGCGTATGGGAAGCCGGCGCGACCTGGAACGCTGGGCGGCTGGCGCATCGATGAGCCCTACCGCTCGTGGTGGGAAGTCGAATCGCGCGATGACAACAAGATGGTCGCGGTGGGCACACGCGAACCGACCTTCAACGTCGATGCGGACGGCCTGGTCAGACTCGAGCTCGAGCCGACGACACAAGCAGGAACGGCGGTCGTCCGGTTGCGAATGAACGAGCGCCAGGAGCAGGAGATCCGTGTGTGGCTCGAACCGCGTGCGCGCGACTGGATCCTGGTCGGCATCGCCGAAGGCACGACGGCGTACAACACGATCAGTCAGAACATGCAGTCAGCGGTCGATGCCGGGCTCGAGGAGGGCTACGCCAACCAGGATCGCATCGCATTCTTCGCCAAGGGAGCGATCAAGGGCGAGTACCTGTTGACGCTGGCGTATGACTCGGAGCGCGACCACGACGAGTCCAAGGATCGCCTGCGCGGCACGGTAGAACCGGACCGCTTCTACACGCTCTACGCAGATGCGACTGAGCAGCGCTTCGAAGCCGCTACCGCGCAGAAGCTGTTTCTGAAGGTCGAGCGACGGCAGTTCGCCGCTCTGTTCGGCGACTTCACGACGTCGATGACCGTGACGGAGCTATCGCGCTACAACCGTACGTTCACCGGTCTGAAGGCCGAGCATGCGGGCGAGCGCTTCGGCTACACGGCCTTCGCCGCCGAATCAGAGCAGGGTTACGTCAGGGATGAGCTGCTGGGCGACGGAACCTCCGGTCTGTACAGGCTCTCCCGCCGGCCGTTGATCGTGAACAGTGACAAGATCCGGCTCGAAGTCCGCGATCGCTTCCGCAGTGAAGTGGTCGTCGAGTCGCGTGAGCTCACGCCGTACATCGACTACAGCGTCGACTATCTCAACGGCACGCTGTTCTTCAAGCAGCCTGTCCCGAGCCGCGACCCGAACTTCAATCCGGTCTACGTCATCGCGGAGTACGAAGTCCTGAGCGGCGGCGAATCGCAAGTCACGGGCGGCGGGCGCGCGTCCGTCAAGTTTGCCGGTGATCGCGTCGAAGTCGGCACGACGTACCTGCAGGAAGGCGCGACCGCCGGCGATACGCGTCTGGCTGGGACGGATCTGCGGTGGCGGATCGGCGAGGCGACCGAGCTGAAGGCAGAACTGGCTCGCAGCGAATCCGACGATCCCGCCGGAACGGCGGAGGCGACTGCCTATCTCACACAGCTCGAGCATGTGACGGAGCGGGTCGATGCGCGTGTTTACATACGCGAGCAGGAAGCCGGCTTCGGGCTCGGACAACAGATGCGCTCCGAAGACGGGACACGGAAGATCGGCGCTGATGCGCGCTATCGCGTTTCGGAGCACATGGCGCTCGAAGGCGAAACCTATCGACAGGAAGTGCTGGGAACGGGCGCGCAGCGCGAACTCGTCAGTGCCGAAGTTCGCCGCGAGATGGACGACTACACACTTGGCGTCGGTGCGCGGCACGTTGCCGATACCGGGCTCACCAACGGCGACACGGAATCGCAGCAGGCCTTCGTGAATGGCAGCGTCGATCTCTTCCGCGACCTGATCACGCTCCGTGCGTCCCAGGATGTGCCACTCGGAAGCAACTCCAGCGTCGATTTCCCGTCGCGTTCGCTGGTGGGAGTGGACTATCACTTCCGCGCGAGCACCACTTTCTTTGCAGAGTACGAACACGCAAACGGCGAGAATTTCGAATCCGACATGACGCGTGTCGGTGTGCGCACACGGCCCTGGCAGCGCGCACAGATTCAGTCGAGCATGAGCCAGCAGGCGACAGAGTACGGTCCGCGCGTGTTCGCCAACTTCGGCATCATGCAAGGCTGGAAGCTGAATGAGCGCTGGGACTTCGACTTCGGTATCGACCAGAGCCAGACGATTCGCGGCGCCGGGTTGGAGCCGTTCAACGTCAACGTGCCGATGGCATCAGGGACGCTCGCGAACGACTTCACCACGACGTTCGTCGGCGCCATGTATCGCAGCGAGTTCTGGACGTTCACCTCGCGGATCGAGAATCGGCGGTCCGACGAAGAGGATCGCCGTGTCCTGTCGAGTGGCTTCTATCGCGAGCCGCTCGCGGGCCATGCGTTCGCGCTGTCGGCCAACATGTTCGACAGCAGCTTCGCGACGGGCATGGACATGCTGGCCGGCGAAGTTCAGCTCGCCTGGGCGTATCGCCCCGCGACGAGCGCCTGGATCGTTCTCGATCGTCTCGACCTCAAGCATGACTCGCGCAGCGATCTGCTGGGTGAGTTCGAATCGGCACGCGTGATCAATAATCTGAATTCGAACTGGCAGATCGATGCGCGGACGCAACTCGGCCTGCAGCTCGGCGCGAGATACGTGCGCAGCACGTTCGATGATGAGCGATACGACGGGCTGTCGGGACTTTATGGCATCGACGCACGGCGCGATCTGACTGACCGGCTGGATGTTGGCTTCCACGGGACGCTGCTCAACTCGATGGACTCGGGTGTCAGCGACGTGTCGATGGGCGTCGATGTGGGCATCGTGATCGCACGCAACGTGTGGATCTCGGTTGGCTACAATTTCGACGGGTTCCGCGACGATGACTTCGAAGCGAGCAGATACACGGCGCAGGGCCCGTACATCAAGTTCCGCATGAAAGCGGATCAGGACACCTTCAAGGATCTGTCGCTGGATGCCTTGCGATCGGGTCGCAGCGAATAGCGCTATCGGGTCAGCAGCCAGTCGCAAACGAGAAAGCCGGCACTCATTGCGACGACAAGCAGCGCGCCGGGGATGCGGGGTGGCGCGGGGGCGGGAATGTCGAACCACCGGCACGCGGCACCGATAGCAAGACCCATGATCAGCCCGATCGCCTCACTCATGCCTGCTCACCGGTGGGGCCCCCACATAGGTCGCGGTGACTGGCGGCGCGCCGTGCGACCAGGCGATCGACGAGAACGTAGCCGGTGCTCATCGCAACGACGAGCGCTGCACCAATCAGCACGGGCGGCGCCGGCAGGGGCACGTCCGTCAATCGGCATACGACGCCGATGGCGAAGGCGAGAACGAATCCAGCGAGAATCTTCATGGTTCCTGGCCCTCAGAAGACGAAGCAGGCGCAACCCGCCGGTCCCCACGATCCAGCCGAGCCATTCACCTGATCGAAGGCACAGCGATGAGAGATTTGCGTGGTGCTGGCAATGGCTGGTGCTCCCAGCGTTTCGCGATGCCGATTCGGCGACCAATCCGGCGATGCGGGCGGCAGCCCGGGCGCAAGCGATCTGAAAGGTCCGTCACCGTGCACGATGCGACCGCCAACGACAGTCAGCACGGCGCTGATGCTCTTGATCGACTCGTCGGGCACGGTGAAGTAGTCGTCGGAGAGCACCGCGAGATCCGCGAACTGCCCCGGCACCAATCGACCCTTGCGACCGGATTCCGATGAGAACCAGGCACTGCCTTCGGTCCACAGTCGCAGGGCAGTTTCGCGATCGAGCCGGTTGCGTTCGTCGTAAAGCGCCAGGCCGCCGACGGTGCGCCCCGTGACCAGCCAGTACAGGGATACCCACGGGTTATAACTCGCCACGCGTGTCGCGTCGGTACCTGCACCGACCGGCACACCGGCTGCGAGCATCTGTCGCACTGGCGGAGATTGCGCTGCCTTCTCCGCGCCGTAGCGCTGCACGAAGGACTCGCCCTGGAATGCCATGCGATGCTGAATGGCGATGCCGCCGCCTAGAGCCTTGACCCGATCGATGTTGCGGGTGTCGATGGTCTCCGCGTGATCGATGATCCAGTTCAGGCCCGCCAGCGGCACCTCGCGATTGACTGCTTCGAACACGCCGAGGATGCGGGTGATCGATTCGTTGTACGTTGCGTGCATGCGAAACGGCCATCGCTGTTCCGCGAGAAAGCGCACCACGCGTGCCAGGTCCTGCTCCATCGACGCCGGCGGATCGGGTCGGGGTTCGAGGAAATCCTCGAAATCGGCTGCCGAGAACACCAGCATCTCGCCGGCGCCGTTGAAGCGGTAGAGATCGCTGCCCTGACCGGGCTTGATCATCTTCGACCAGGTCGTGAAGTCTTCCAGCTCGCGTTGCGGATGCTGCGTGAACAGGTTGTAGGCGATGCGCACCGTGAGCTGATCGTTCGCATTCAGTGCATCGATGACCCGATAGTCGTCCGGATAGCTCTGGAAGCCGCCGCCCGCATCGATGACGCTCGTGATCCCGAGGCGATTCAACTCCCGCAGGAAGTGACGAGTGGAATTGACCTGATCGTCGAAGCCCAGCCTCGGTCCCTTCGCCAGCGTCGAGTAGAGAATCGCGGCATTGGGTTTCGCGATGAGCAGCCCCGTTGGATTCCCGGACTTGTCGCGTTCGATCGAAGCGCCTGGCGGATCCGGCGTGTCCTTCGAATAGCCCACTGCGCGAAGCGCCGCCGCATTCAGGAGCGCACGATCGTAAAGGTGAAGTACGAAGACAGGCGTATCCGGCGCCGCCGCGTTGATCTCGGCGAGCGTCGGCATGCGCCGTTCAGCAAACTGGAACTGCGACCAGCCGCCGACGACCCGAACCCATTGCGGAGCCGGAGTACGGCGTGCCTGTTCCCGAAGCATCCGCAGCGCGTCGGCGAGCGACGCAACGCCATCCCAGCGCAACTCCATGTTGTAGTTGAGCCCCCCGCGAATGGGGTGCGTGTGACTGTCATTCAGTCCGGGAATCGCCCGGCGCCCTCGCAGGTCGATCACCCGGGTGGCCGGGCCTCGATGAGCGAGCACGTCCTTGTCGCTGCCGATCGCCTCGACGCGGCCATCGCGAATGGCAACAGCACTGACTTCCGGACGCGCCGGGTCCAGCGTCGTAACGCGTCCGCCATGGAGGATCAGGTCGCTCATGGATGGATCGATTGCCGATTCGCTGCGCACTGTCGCCAGGGCCAGCGCGCCGCCAAGCAAGTCACGCCGATTGAGTCGAGGGCCCATCGACAACTGCTGTTATCGATCTATTCGTGAGCGGCGGGCATGGGGACGATGTAGTCGGCGAACTTGGTTGCCGGTGCGCCGTGAACCATCGTGTACGCGTACTCGACACCGACGCCGTATGCGCCGCAATGATTCTTCACTATGTCCATCACGGCATCGTAAGTGCCGCGAGCGGCCCAGTCGCGCTGCCATTCCAGCATCACGGAGAGCGCGGTGACCGGTTTCGCGCCTGCCTGAACAATGCGCTTCATTGCATTCTCGTGAGAAAGGACGCTGACATCGCCGCAGCAGTCCTCGACGACGTAAACCTCATAGCCGTCGTGTAGTGCCTGAATCGTCGGCAGGGCGACACAGGTTTCAGTCCAGAGCCCCGCGAGAACGATCTTCTTGCGGCCCGTGTTTTCAATCGCACTCACGAAACCGCGATGGTCCCAGGCATTCATGGTCGAGCGCTCGATCGGCGCCTGGTCCGGAAACACCGCCTGGACCTGAGGCCACATCAGGCCGCTGAAACTCTTCGTCTCAACCGTCGACAGGACGACGGGAACATCGAACACGCGGGCAGACTTCGCGAGCACGAGATTGTTATTGATCACCGTCTGGCGATCGAAGTTGGCGACGCCGAACAGCATCTGCGGTTGCAGATCGATGATGGCAACGACGCAATTGTCCGGAGTCAGAAGGCCCTTCTCGCTTAGTTTCGGTCGGCCAGCGGTCTGCGACATGAACGTTCCTCAAGGGAGGCGGCGAATGCCGCACCGGCGGAACGTTACTTGTGGGGAGCCGCCGTGGATTGCGCGAGCGTGCTCGGACTGGTATCCGCGTGCGGATCTGCTGAGGACTACTGATTGCAGAGCGTCGCTGTGCCCGCAGTCTCGCGAGCGCCGAAGCTCCATAGCGTTTCGAGATCGAGCAGCAACTCGCCGGTAGCGGTACTCGCTGAATGGCGCCAGGCGACTACGTCAACGCGATCGCAGTTGGTGGAATATCCGTCGCGAACCAGGCTCGCAATGATGAGCGTGTGTGAGAGCGATGTCGTGGCGTTCGAGGTGCTGCTCTTGAGCACCGCATGACCGAAGTTGTTGTAGCTCGTGAACTGCCACAGATACTCACCCAGAGACTGCAGCTCATTCGCGGTGAGCGGGCGATGATTGAGTTGACCGGCCGAGCCTTCCGCAACGCGCAGGTTAGCGTTGGTGCGGTTCACGTACGTGCACTTGAAGACGCGTTCCCGCAAGGTGAGATCGGGCTCGCCGGCGCGCGAACGCCCAAACTCGAAGTATTTCGATGTGTCTTCAGTGACCACGAGGTCCGCGTACTGCGACGCGCTTTGCGCGTGAGCCTCGGACCAGGCGAGCGCTTCGTTCCAGTCATCAGTACACAACTCGTACTGCGGCTGCGACGCGACGAGCGACGCATCGATATCGGTGTTCTTCAGGTGAGCAGTGGAGACATGACCCGCGCCCGGTGCGTCTTCCTCGAAACCGACAGGTGTTCGCGGCGTTCCTGTGTAAAGCAACTGCGCGATCTGAAGGTCAGACTGCTCGACCGCACGGAGCGGCGGAGTGACAGTTGCCGGACTCGCAGGTGCAGCGTCGCCACCTCCGCCACCGCAACTGCTCAATAGCACTGTGGTCGCGAGCGCGACTGCGTGCGGGAGCAGGGATGTGGAGGGCGACCAGGACACGATTTCTCCTTGGCAACGATTCCGTCATTCCCACGCACGCGGGAATCCATGCCGGGCTTCGGATGGACTCCCGCTTTCGCGGGAGTGACGAGAAGGCAGCGCGCCCCGCTCACGCAAGGCTGACGGGGAAAACCCGAGGCGCTAAGCCAGATATCGTCCGGGGCTCCCCAGGCTTGAGCGCGGAATGAGCGGCTTCGTAATGCCGCTTTACTTAATCGAGCGAGGGCTCTTAGTGAGTGAATAGCCTGCGCATCAGGCATGGCCTTCTCTGACCAGTCACCATCCGCTATCCGCTATCCACTTCCTTCTTGAACTCCGGCGTGATCACCGGATCGAGAATGCGGCGTCGACTGTCGAGGGACAGCGTGTCCCATCGCACCTTTGTCACTGCCTCGCGACGCAGTTCCGCGTCGGTGACGCGGCGACCGGAATCGCGATCCGTGGCTGGCGCGCGATCCGTCAGGCGTGAGGTGCTGCCGGAGCGAAGGAGATCATCCACGGCGGCCAGGACGGAATTGTTGTTGGTCAGCCCGCCGTGATTCTCCTCGACGTACCAGGTCTGCGCTCCCCGCCATTGCGCGAGAGCGAGAGGAACTGTGCCATCACCATCCCGCCGGATCGTGTACTCGAACTGCGAATCGCGCAGGTCCGCCGCAACGACTGTTTCCTGATTCACGCCAGCGATGAGATAGCACCGATCATCCGCGGGTGCGAGCAATGCGCGAGCGGTGCGCGCATCGGCGAGCATCTGGGCGTTCGGCGCCAACTGATCGCGCGGCCAACGTGCGACGTCGAAGAAATCCTGATCGCCGTCCGGCAGCAGGTGATACAGGCCAGCAAGCGTGTGAAACACATCGCGCGCCAGCTCTTCGGCAGTGTGACGAAAATCCAGCGCGGCAATCTTGCGGACGGTCGGATAGACGGCGCGAAGTGCCTGCACTGGTGCGAACGATCCGCGGTTCGGTGCGCCGAGCTGGATCAGCTTCGCAATGCGCCGCGATTTGTCCTTGCGCAGCGCAGCCCGCGCGACGACCCCACCCATGCTGTGGGCAACGACGGACACAGGGCCCTTGAGCTTCTCGACGGTCGCCAGAAGCTCATCACCGAGCGTGAGCAGATCCTTGCGCCAGTCGAACGGGTGGAAGAGAGGCCTGAAGCCGGCGCTCTCGAGAGACAACTTCAGCTTGAGGTATCCCGGCAACATGACGCCGCTCGCGCGCATCGATTGAGAACCCGGCAGCGCGAGTTGCGACAGCAGGCCTTCGCCGATCGCTGCTGGATGCAGCCAGATCAGCGAGGCGGGCGATGCGCTCGAATCCTCCAGCCGCGAACCCATCACGCCGGGAAGTATGAGGACAGGATCGCCGTTGTCGTTGCGCCGGATCGCCGCGAGCCGCGCCAGCTGGCTCAACTCACGATAGGCGATGTCGCCGAAATATGCGGACAGCAATGCCGCATGGGCCCCGGTTCGCAGCAGGGCGACGATCTGTTCGTCGTGCAGGTCGCCGATGCTGGGCGGATTGGCGGGGTTCGGCATCGCAGGGCTCGGACGGAGAAGAGCCCTCTATATATAGGTGTCAGGCGGGACACGGCAAATCGGAAGGAAGCCAGCTGGCCGGCCGGCCGTTGGCCAACTAGCCAGAACGCCGGCCTTGTGGGTCCGGCTGAGCCGGACCCACAGTCAGAGTCGATCCTTAATCTCTCTCTGGCTGGCTGGCTAACAGCTAGCCAGCTTCTCTTACTTCCTCGCCAGTTCGTAAACCGTCGTCGATCCGCTGATCTCATTGCCGACGATCAGCAGCGGGCGGCCGGTCGGGCTGCAGTCCCACGGCACGAACGTCAGGCCTTCCGGTCCCAGGTCACCGGCTGCCGGATTCGAGGCAGCGCATTCGTCCTCGGCGTCGGTGATGCACACTGGCACGGTGAAGTCGCGGCGATTGACGTAGTCGACGAACGTGACATCGCGCGGATTGGTGATGTCATAGATCATGACGCCGCTGGTCCGCTCGAGTCCGACGAAGGCGTACGTGCGGCCCAGGTATTCGCCGATCGCCAGGCCTTCGGGTTCCGGACCCTTGTTGTCGCTGCGCGTGTCCGCGCTCGGCTGTTCCTCGTGATTGCTGTTGAAAGCGCCCGGCAGGAGGTTCGCGGTGATCGACTCGAAGTCGCTGCCGCTGTCGAACACCTGCTTGCCGTCGCTGCTCCAGATCGAGAAGGAGCGGCCGCCAGGAACGTAGAGCGCGTCGTAGTCGCCATCGCCGTCGGTGTCGCCCAGCGTGTTGGTGACGGTGAGACGGCCCAGCGCTGCATTCGCCTTGAGGGCCGATGCGTTCGGGAATGCCGTCGCATCGAGCTTCACCGCGCTCGCGCCAACGCGTACTTCTTCGTTGAACGTGTCGTAGGCGCGCGTGTCACCTTCGTTCGCGGTGACGAGATATGTCTTGCCCCGATAGCTGTACGAGTTGATGGCGTCGGGTGAATAGATGCCGAACACCGGCCAGTTCGCGATGGCGACGGCGCTGTCGCGATCGCTCGGATCGAGGCCGTTGCCGGGCAGGCTGTGATCCTTGTAGCCGAGCGGCAGGATCTTCGTCACGGTTGCGCGGGCGATATCGACGACGGCGACAGCATTCGCTTCCTGCAGCGTCACGTATGCCTTGCCGCCGGAAGTCGTGATGTATTCAGGCTCGACGTCCTGGGCTACGGTCGCGTTCGGGCCGTAGAGGCGAACGCCCGCGGCACGCAGTTCATCCGCCTTGTCGTTGAATGCATCGAACGTCGCATGACGGACAGTGGCGTGCTTGGCGCCGCGCTTGAGGTCGATGATGCTGACCGAGCCCGCCGGATCGACACTGTAGTCGGCGTTCGGTTCGCCTTCGTTGGCGACCAGGATGTAGCGGCCGGTCTCATCGAACGTGACCATGTCGGGCAACGCGCCGACAGGAACCGTGTTCAGCAGCTTGAGGTCCTTCGTTCGATAAAGGGCGACGAGGCCGTTGGCCTGCTTGTCGGCGGATTCGATTGCGACCGCCAGCACATCTCCATGAACTGCAACGCTGTTGGCGAAGCCGCCGAAGGCCGAGGCGTCGATCGCATCGATCTTGCGCAGATCATTCGGCTTCGAGCCATCGAGAACGTCGACGGTCACCGCCGCGGCGTTCACGACGAAGATGCGCTGTGTGTAGCCGTCCCAGGCAACGATTTCCGCAGCGCCCTCCGCAAAGATGCCGGACTCATAGGTATCGAGCGGCTTGAGCGTCAGTCCGTGTTCGCCAGACGCAGCCGCAGGGAGCGCACTGGCGCCGAGCGCCAGTGCGGACAGGAAAGCCTTCATGGAGATGCCCCTCGTAATGATTTTTCAAGCGAGGGCACGCTAGGGGCGGTGTGTGACGGAGCGATGACGGATAGATGACACGGAGAGAAGCGGTTGGCGGTTAGCGGTTGGCGGTTGGTTCGGAGGAAAAGGGAAGCCCATGTCATTCCCGCGAAAGCGGGAATCCATGTCTTCTCCGATGGATCCCCGCGTCCGCGGGGATGACAGAAACGCCCAGTGCGTTCGAGTCTTCCTGTGGGTCCGGCTTCAGCCGGACGTCATGCCGAAAGGCACGCTTCGCCGACAAGGATGACGGAATGGTTAATGCGCGGGTTCGCCCGGAGCCGTGACTTCGGCGGTTGCCGTCACGTCGCCCGCGTTCGCGAAATGAAAAGTCACATCCAGCGCGGCGCCAGGGGCAAGCGGCTCGCTCACGCCCATCAGCATCAGGTGCATGCCGCCGGGCTGGAGGCTTATGGCTTCGCCGCGCTTCAGGTCGAGTTGCCCGACCGGACGCATCCGCATCATGCCGCCTTCTTCGAACGTGTTATGGACTTCGGCAACGGCAGCGCGCGAAGAGGAGACTTTCAGCAGCGTGTCGTCCTTGTGCACGACGATCTTGGCGTACACCGCGATGGCGGCGGCGCCCGGTGGTGCCGCCGGGGACCAGGCATCCTTTACTTCGATACCGGACTGCGGCGATTGGGTACACGCCACCAGGGCGAGCATCGCAAAGCCGGCTAGCCACTTTCGCATCGAATCACTCCTGCATCGTCGTGCGGATGATTTCGCAGACCGCATCGATTGCCGCCGAGCGGGCACTGCTCTTGCGCCAGACCGCGCCGACAGTTCGCGTCGGCACGGGTCGAGCGAAGGATTTGACGGTGAGCCCATGTCCGGAGCCGAACGGACCGCGAGTCGCGAGCTCTGGCAACAACGTGATGCCGAGACCGGCGGCGACCATCTGACGCAACGTTTCGAGGCTCGTCGCCCGATAGTCCTCGCTCTCCTTCACATCGATCTTGCTGCACACGTCGAGCGCCTGATCGCGCAGGCAGTGGCCGTCTTCGAGCAGCAGCAGATTCTCGCCCGTGAGATCGTCGAGCTTGACGTTGTTGCGCTTGGCGAGAGCATGCTGGTTCGGAACGGCGACCGTGAAAGGCTCTTCGTACAATGGCCGCGTTTCGAGCCCGTCATGAGGCACGGGCAGCGCGAGAATGCCGAGCTCGATCTCGCCGTCACGCAAACGATCGAGCAGCGGGTTGGTCTGGTACTCATAGAGCATGAGCTTGAGTCGCGGCAGCTGTTTGCGAAGCTTCCGCGTGATCAGCGGCAGCAGGTACGGGCCGATGGTCGGAATGAGCGCGATCTTGAGCTTGCCGGCGAGCGGGTCGTGTTCGTGCCGTGCGAGCGAAACGATCTCTTCGCTTTCCTGCAGGATGCGGCGCGCGACCGGCAGGATCTTCATCCCCGTCTCGGTCAGCGTCACCTTGCGGGGCTGCCGCTCGATCAGTTGTACACCGAGATAGTTCTCCAGCTTCTTGATCTGGGCCGACAGCGTCGGCTGGCTCACGAACGAGCGCTCGGCGGCCTTGCCGAAGTGGCGTGTGTCGGCCAGCGCCACGAAGTACTTCAGATCGCGGAGATTCATCGGGAAATCGGCGGCAAGTTCCTGGGTATGAGGCAAGGGCATCATGCCATGGATGAGCGATAGCCGCACCCTATGGAAATCCGCAGGACGATTGACGCAGTCGCCGCCGGGCGGCGCGGCCTGTATGCATCCGTGATTGCCGCAGCAGCTGGTCGATCGCGCAGTTGTGCATTCGAGCGGCGAAGACCTTCCGCTATACTGCGTCCATGCCCCGTACCACGAGATTGTCTGCCGGCGTGGTGGTCGCGCGAGAGACCTCCGACGGCTGGCGCTTCCTGTTGTTGCGTGCCTTCAATCACTGGGACTTTCCGAAAGGAATGGTGGAATCCGGTGAGGAGCCGCTTGCTGCCGCGATCCGCGAAGTCCGCGAGGAATCGCTCATCGAAGACCTCGAATTCGTCTGGGGCCAGGATCACACCGAGACCGGTCCTTACAGCCGCGGCAAGGTCGCCCGTTATTACGTCGCTCGCACCCGTACCACCGATGTCACGTTGCCCGTGATCGAAGAGCTGGGTCGACCGGAGCACAACGAGTACCGCTGGGTCGATTTCGATGGCGCCATGAAGCTGGTGTCGCCGCGCGTCGAGCCGGTGCTCGAATGGGCGCGAGCGCGGATGAACGGCGTTCAAAGCAAAGCGGGGTGATCCCTTGAAGAAGATCGTCATCGTCGGCGCAGGTTTCGCCGGGTTGAACGCTGCGCGTTGCATGCGCAAGTTCAAGGATGTCGACATCACGGTCATCGATCGTGAGAACCATCATCTCTTTCAACCGCTGCTCTACCAGGTTGCGATGGCTGCGCTCAGCCCGGCGGAGATCGCGGCGCCGATCCGCAGTCTGCTTTCCCGCGGCAATGCGCGGGTGATCAAGGCGAGCGCGGAACGAATCGATCTCGCGTCGAAGCGTGTTGTCACCGACAGCGGCGAGTTTCCCTATGACTATCTGCTGCTCGCATGCGGTGCCCAGCATGCGTACTTCGGTCACGAGGAATGGGAGGCGCACGCGCCAGGCCTGAAGAATCTCCCGCAGGCGACCGAAATCCGTCGCCGCGTTCTCGAGGCCTTCGAAGCGGCGGAACGCGAAAGCAACCCCGATACCCGTCGCCGTCATCTGACGTTCGTTGTCGTTGGCGGCGGGCCCACCGGCGTCGAACTCGCAGGCGCGATCGGGGAGATGAGCCGCTACACGCTCGCGCGGGATTTTCGAGCCATCGATCCGCGGCAGACCCGAGTCATGCTCGTCGAAGCCGGTCCGAGGATTCTGCCTTCCTTCGATGCGAAACTCGCCGCACGCGCCATGCGTGATCTCGAATCGCTAGGTGTGCAGGTGTGGACTGCTGCGCGCGTGACGAACGTCAGCAGCGAAGGCGTGGTGATTGGCAACGAACAGATCAATGCATCGACCGTGCTTTGGGCCGCCGGCGTGCGAGCGGCCGACATCGGCCGAACGCTCGGCGTACCGCTCGATTCGGTCGGCCGTGTCGTCGTCAATCCCGACCTCACCGTGCCGGACCACCCCGAAGTGTTCATCACCGGCGATCTCGCACACAGCGCGGGCGAAGACGGCAAGCCGCTGCCCGGCGTCGCGCTCGTAGCGATGCAGCAGGGCGTCTACGCCGCTGACATGATTCACAACGATCTTCGTGGCCGCGCGCGCACTCCATTTCGCTATCGCAACCTCGGCCAGCTGGCAACGATCGGCCGCAGCCGTGCCATCTGCGAAATCTTCGGCTTCAAGCTCTCAGGCTGGATGGCCTGGTGGGTCTGGCTGCTCGTTCACATCTACCGCCTCAGCGGTTTCCGCAATCGCGTGATCGTGCTGGTCCAGTGGGCGTGGTCGTATATGACCTTCACGCGGGGCGCGAGGTTGATCGTGGGAAAGGAGTGGCGGGCGTACTCGAAGGACGTCAATCCCTGAAGTTCGTGAACTGAAACGGCAACTCCAGCTTCGCTCCCCGGATCAGCGCGATCGTCTCCTGCAGCTCATCACGGCTCTTGCCCGTGACGCGGACCTGCTTGTCCTGGATCGCGGCCTGTACTTTCAGTTTCGAGTCCTTGATCAGGCGCTGGATCTTCTTGCCGAGCTCCGTGTCGATGCCCTCTCGGAGGGTGACGACCTGCTTGGCGGTCTGGCCGCTCATGACGGGATCGTCGATCTTCATGCACATCACATCGATGCCGCGCTTGCTGAGCTTGAGGCGCAGGATGTCGAGCATCTGCTTCAGCTGGAAGTCGGCCTGCGCCGTCATCGTGATGACGAATTCCTTCAGTTCGAATTTTGCGTTGGTCCCCTTGAAGTCGAACCGCGTGGAAACTTCACGGCTGGCCTGGTCGAGCGCGTTGGACACTTCGTGCGCGTTCAGCTCGGAGACGATGTCGAAGGAGGGCATGATTTGTTCGCAGGTGATCCGGTAATCGAACAAGAATAAACCGCCCGCCGGGATCGGTGAAGTCATCGACTCCGGCGGAGCTTCAAAGATCGACGCGTCGTCCCTCGCTGCTGCTGCGCTGCGCCGCCTCGATCACCCTCAGAATCAGCGCCGCCTCGCTCGCCGTCACCGGCTCGGGGTCATTGTTCTCGATTGCGCTGCGCATCCGTTCATAGAACCGTACCCACGTGCCGCGCGCGGATTCGATCGTCCGTGCCCCGGCGTCCCTCGTGAGCGTTCCCCAGCGGTTCTCCGGCTCGACGCCAAAGGAAGCGGCCGCTGGCGGTGTGCCTGCGCGAAGCTGTTCTTCCTGAGGATCGAGGCCGCGCTTGAAGAAGGAGCCGCTCGTGCCATGCAGGCAGTAACGCCAATCGCCATCGGCGGCGAGTGAGCTCACGCCGAGAGAAATGCGGAGCGCGCCTTTCCCCATCAGGATCTCGAAACCGTCGTCGACGGCGGCGCCCTTGCGTTGCATGAAGACGTCGGCTGTGAGCCAGTCCGGCTTGCCGAACAGACAAAGCGCCTGGTCGATGAGATGAGAGCCGAGGTCGTACAGGATCCCGCCGCCGGGTTCGGGGCGTTCGCGCCAGCGGTCCGCGACGGTGGGACGGAAACGGTCCCATCGCGCACGATAGAAGACGACCTCGCCGAGCTGCTGGCGGGCGAGCAGGGACTGGATCGTCAGGAAGTCGCTGTCCCAGCGCCGGTTCTGAAATGCGGCGAGCTTGACGTTGTGGCCACGGGCAAGCTCCGCGAGCGACTCTGCTTCAGATGAAGTGATGCTGAGCGGCTTGTCGACGATGACATGCTTGCCGGCCAGGATGGCATCGCGTGCCTGCGGGAAGTGGAACTGATTCGGCGAGGCGATCACGACGACGTCGATGTCATCGCTCGCGATCAGAGTGTCCGCCGAGTCCACGACGGCCGCGCGCGGATGATTGTCGCGGACATCCTTTGCACGGCTCGTGACGACAGCACTCAGCTCGAAGCCTGCCGCTTCGATGAGCGGTGCATGGAAATAGCGTCCGGCCAGCCCGAATCCGATGAGTCCTGCGCGCAGTGCCATGACAGTGACCTCGGCGGATGACTACGACGCGGTCGCCGGTTCCTTCAGCAGCTGTTCGACCAGCGCCTTGAAGTCGGCGATCTGTTCGTCGTAGTGCTTGCCCGTCGCCGGTCCGGAGAATCCGGTGTGGATCTTGCGGATGTGCCCGGTGCGATCGACAAAGATCGCCGTGGGATAGCCGTAAACACCGCTGAGCGTCGGCAGCTTGCGTTCGGGATCTTCGTCATCGGCAACACCGGCGATGAGCGTCGTGTACGGAATGCCGAGGTCGCGACGGAATCCACGCACAGCAGTGGCCGCCTTCTCGAACTCACCGTGACGCTCGAACATGAGCGCGATCACCTCGAAGCCCTGCGCCTCGATCTCGCGGTAGTAGGGAACGAGGAACGCAGCTTCGTCGTGGCAGTTCGGGCACCAGGTGCCGCCGAGAGTCACGACGACGACCTTGCCGCGGAAGCGTTCGTCATTCAACGCGACGTCGTTGCCGTCGACATCCTTGAACGTGAAGTTGAAGCGGTCGTCGGACTTCAGCGTCGTCTCGATGTGCTCGAGCTCGGCGTTGTCGTTGCGGCTCGCAGCGACCTGTTCGTGGCTCTTCAGGCCCTGCCAGTAATCGCCCTGCAGTGCGCCGTCGACGACCTGCAGCTTGTAGAGGTAAGCGAGGCCGCCGGCGAACGTCGAGAGCTGCAGCTCGTTGCCGTGAATCTGGCCGTCGAGGAAGCGATGATCGCCTGTCGGCGTCATCACCGTGCCGCTCACGCGATCGTGCGATTGCTCGAGTAGCGCGACGGCCTTCGTGGCTTTGCCTTCGCTGTCCGTGAGCGTAACTTCCCATCTGCCTGCGACGTCGGGGTTGTCCGTCAGCGATTCCGGATAGAACCGCCACGTTTCGTTGAGCTTCGCCCTGAAGGGGATCACCTGCTCGACGCCGCCCGCTTTGATCAGCGTGACGTTGCCGTCCAGCGCGTCTCGCGACACCTTTGCTCGCAGCGTGTTCTCGTAGCCGGGAAACACGGCTGAGAGTTCGCCATCGTGCACCGTCACGTTTGCGACGCGCGTACGCTCGGTGCCGTTGCTCAGATAGAGAACCGTCTTCTCGTCCTCGCGCGCAATGTCGAGACCGAACGGTGCATCGCCGCCTGGCAATTCGAGGACAGCGCGATAGCGGCCGGCGACCGGCTCGGACACGCGCGAGCTGCATCCGCCGATCGTTGCTACGGTGAGGAGGGCGAGCGCAAAGATCGAAGTCACTCGCGATGTCTGATGTCGACTCATGCTCTGCAATCCCGTCGAAACCCGTCTGGATGTCCGCACTCTACCGACGATCCTGCAGACCCGGAAGTCGTGTGGCGGAATCAGCATATTCGTGCGCGTAAACAACCGGAACCCGCCCTGCGCCGTGTGCGTTCAATCCTTCAGAAATCGGTGAATAACCCTCAACTCTTACAACCGGGCGTGCTGGGCGAAGCGCCTACCAGTGGAG
This sequence comes from Povalibacter uvarum, assembly GCF_014202975.1. Lineage (GTDB taxonomy): Bacteria > Pseudomonadota > Gammaproteobacteria > Steroidobacterales > Steroidobacteraceae > Steroidobacter > Steroidobacter uvarum. Next base: position 555,706 of record NZ_JACHHZ010000002.1, on the reverse strand, counting down.
ACGCATCATGAACACAGCGTTCGGATCTTTTATCGCCGGCACGGTGGCGCTCGTTTGCCTGAGCGCCTGCGCCGGTGTATCGGACTTGACCAAACAGCAGGTCGCGCGCAGCGAGACAGCCGTGAAACAGGCGGAAACCTCTATCGGCAAGTCCGAGGCCGGCGCCATTGAGCTGCAGCAGGCGAAGGACAACTACGCACAGGCGCAGAAGGCGCTGGAGGCCAAGAACGAAACCACCGCGCAGCGCTATGCGAACCAGGCGGAGCTGAATGCTCAGCTGGCAGTCGCGAAGGCGCAGAACGCGAGTGCGCGCAAGGCTGCGGATGAGCTGCTGGCTTCCATCCAAACCTTGCGACAGGAAACAGATCGCGCCGGCACGACGCCGCGCTGATGCCCACCGATTTCAATTGAAGAGGTTGTGACCATGAAACTGCTATCCAACGTAATACCGCGGGCAGCATTGGCTGTAGCGGTGGCTGCGGTACTCGGTGCCTGCAGCTCGACACCCGACCAGCCGATTGCCGAGCTGGAGACCGCTCGCGCGGTCGTGCCACAAATCGAAAGCTCTCCGCGTGCCGGTGTCGCGGCCGAGAATGTTTCGAACGCGCGCAAGGCTCTTGATTCCGCCAACCGCATGATGGAGCAGGGCGGGAAGGAACCGGACATCCGCTACGAGGCGACCGTCGCGGCGCTCAACGCACAGATCGCAAACGAGAAGATTCTCGAAGCGCAGGCAAAGGAAGAGCTAGCCAAGGGCGAGCAGGAACGCCAGCAGGTGTTGGTGCAGGCACGTGCACGGGAAGCGGACGCCCAGCGTATGCGTGCACAGAGCCTCGAGCAGGAGCTCAAGGATCTGAAGGCGCAGAAGACCGACCGCGGCCTCGTACTGACACTGGGCGACGTGCTCTTCGATACCGGCAAGTCAACGCTGAAGCCAGGTGCGTACGGCACGATCGATCGTCTCGCGAGTGCCCTGAAGGAAGAGCCGACGCGCAAGGTCGTGATCGAAGGTCACACGGACAGCGTCGGTGCGGATGAGTTCAACCAGCAGCTCTCACAGAACCGCGCCCTGTCTGTTCAGGCGGCGCTGATGGAGCGGGGAGTCTCCGGTGGACAGATCTCGTCGACGGGCAAGGGCGAAAGCTTCCCGGTCGCGAGCAACGACAACGCCGCTGGCCGTCAGCAGAATCGCCGCGTCGAGCTGATCTTCACGGAAGAGCCGGGACAGCGGGTGGCGACGGATTGAGGAGGAAGGTCACGAGGTTCGAGCTGCGAGACGCGAGCAGGAGTGCTTCCGCCTGCCTGCGAAGAAAGGGTGACGAGCGTTTCGTCGCCCTTTCTTCCGTTCACCTCACCCAAACGTTCACCTCACCCAAACCAGCGCCAGCTTCTTCACGTCGATATCCGCTTTGCGCGGCTTGACCTGAACCCGATCGACGACCGCAGCTGCGGGATCGAACTCGCCTTGCAGCCGGCTCGATTCCTGTTCGAACTCGTTGCTCAGATCCGTGTAGCGCTGCTTGATCACGTCCAGGCTTTCGTTCGCGCGGGTGACGTCGTCGCTTTCGCGACCGATGCGGCCGGCGCTGCGAGCGGCGGTGCCGACGCGACCCACATTTCCGACACTGATTTTCTTGCGGCCAAGAAGCGCGCCGAGAATGGACGTGCCGACGGAGATCGCGGTCGACATCTTCTGTTCCGATAGCTGCGCGCTTTCCCGCCGGACGCGGTCTTCGGCGCGACGAATCTGATCCTCGAGCGTCGTGAGGCGGGGCGCATACTTCTTCCGCAGCGCTTCGACAGCCGCATCACGCTTCTCGCGCAGGCCCAGGGCAATACGGGATCGGAAGTCGGCTTCGGTCATGCCGGCGGCGGAAGTTGCGCCAATCGAAGGGCAGCGGAAGACGTCGAGGCCCGCGGATTCGTAAACGTAGCCTTCGAGCTGCTTCTCCCAGGCCTTGTAGTTCTGGGCGCGAAGCAAGGCAGCGGGCGCTTCTGCGTACTCACCCTCCGTCGCGGTCTTCTTCAGCTGATCGCTGAGGTCGGCAGCGGACTCGGCCTGGGTCCAGTTGGGATCGTCGTCCGTCTCCATTGGGAGCAGATACGAGCGTGTTTCCCAGACATCGATGCCCGCCGGCGCATTTACGAAGTGCATGCGCGCGATTCCCAGCAGATGCGGTGTCCATGCGCCGCCCGAGGAACGTTGCAGGTAGTACTCGTCGATGCCCGCCGGAACGACAGGTTTGCTGCTGCCCGCGGCTGAACTTGCCGCTTCCGGAGTCATGGCCCTCGGCGCGCCTGCGGCTGCGCGCTGTTCGACAGGCCGCGACGGCGTCAATTTCGCGATCTCCGGCAGCGTGAGCGGGCCGCGCAGATACGACAGCGCCCATCGCGTGCGGAACAGCGCCGGCGCATCGTCGTGCGCATTGCGCATCAGGAAGACCCGGCCCGTGAGATTTGCAAGCAGGCTGTCGAGCTCGGCCTTGTCGAGGCCTTCGCCGGCGCTCAGCAGGCCTTCGATGACGCGTGCCTTGTCGCGTTCGGTTTGCAGCCGGCCGATGAACCACGTCCCCGCGTTCGACAGGCCCTTGTAGTCGAGATCGACCGGATTCTGAGTCGCGAGCACGACGCCAAGGCCGAAAGCGCGTGCCTGCTTCATGAGCGTCAGCAGCGGCTGCTTCGACGGCGGCATCGCCGTCGGCGGGAAGTAGCCAAAGATCTCATCCATGTAGAGCAGTGCACGCAGGCTCGAAGTTCCCGACTGCCGGCGCATCCATGCGACGACTTCGCCAAGCAGCAGCGTGACGACGAACATGCGCTCCGCATCGCTGAGATGGGCAATCGAGATGATGGCAATACGTGGCTTGCCGGCGTCGGTATAGAGCAGCCGCTGCACATCGAGTGCCTCGCCCTGCATCCATGCTGCAAAGCCCGGCGCCGCGATCAGGTTGTTGAGCGACATCGCGAGCTGCAGGCGTTCTTTCGCGGGATAGAACGTTTCGAGATCGAAGACGCCGATCTTGTCGAGCCCGGGCTTCTGGATGCTCTGGATCAATGCAGCGAGATCGAGATCGCGACCGGCACTCCAGGCCTGATCGAGCAGCGTGGAAAGCAGGATGTGTTCGCGGCTTTGCAGCGGATCGGCATCGACACCGATCAGGCTCAGCAGCCCGGCAACCGTCGACGCGATTCGCTCGCGCAGGGCGCTCGGGTCCTGTCGCAACTCGGCGGGCGGCGCGGAGAAGGAACGCAATACGGACAGCGGCCGGCCCGTCGTGCTGCCCGGCGTATAGATCGCTACATCCGCGGCATCGCGGAAGCGCTGGATCCGCTCGCCGTCCTGGCCCCAGTCGCCCAATCCCTTGCGCCATGTTTCAGCGGTCGCCGCGGCGTAGGCTTGGGTCGTCTGACCCTTGCGGGCGGCTTCACCGGGATCGACCCAGGGCTCGAAATCCTCCGGCCGCAGTTGCGGGAACGTCAGCAGCAGGTTGCCGATGTCGCCCTTGGGGTCGATCGCGATGGCCGGGATGCCGTCGATCGCCGCTTCCTCGAGCAGCGACAGGCACAGACCCGTCTTGCCGCTCCCGGTCATGCCCACGCAGACCGCGTGGGTCGTCAGGTCGCGCGAGTCATATAAGAGGAGGTCCGGCTTGTCCGCCCCGGTCGCCGGGTCGACTTCACGGCCTAGATAGAAGGCGCCGAGTTTTTCGTAGGGAGGCAGTGACATCGTTGAGCGTTCGTCCGGTTGGGCGTTTGCAAGGGCATTCGGACTGTCGACCGTCGATGGCCTACGGTCAACCGCCCGTCCAGCGTCCGCAGTGTTATCGGCGGATCACTCTTCTATAACCGTTTTGTCACCGGGCAGAGACTGACCTTACTACCCGCGGGTCGCTAAAGTGCCGCCCCTATGTCCATTACCCTCGATCAAGTCACCAAACGGTATCAGGGGTCGCCCGTAGTCAATGACGTCTCGGTGGACGTCGGCGAAGGCGAGTTCTTCGTACTGCTCGGTCCCAGCGGCAGCGGCAAGAGCACGCTGCTGCGCGCCATCGCCGGGTTGACGGGGGTCGATCACGGCCGGATCGCGCTGCACGGTCGCGATGTGACGCATATTTCCGCCCGCCAGCGCGGCGTCGGCCTGGTGTTCCAGAACTACGCGCTGTTCCGGCACATGACCGTCGGCGACAACATCGAGTTTGCCTTGCGGGTGCGCCGCATGAAAGCCGCTGACCGGCTGGCCCGTCGCAAGGAACTGCTCCGGCTCGTCGCTCTGGAAGGAATGGATGACCGGTTGCCGACGCAGTTGTCCGGCGGCCAGCAGCAGCGAGTGGCGGTTGCACGCGCGCTGGCTCACAAGCCCCAGGTACTGCTGCTGGACGAGCCGTTCGGTGCGCTCGATGCCAAGATCCGCGAAGAGCTGCGCCGCACGATCCGCCAGGTGCAGCGTGAGCTGAACATCACCACGGTGCTGGTGACGCATGACCAGGAAGAAGCTTTCGCGCTCGCGGATCGCATCGGTGTCATGAATCTCGGCCGGCTGCTCGAATGCGGCAAGCCCGACGAGCTTTACGCACGACCGGCAACGCGATTCGTCGCGACGTTCCTCGGTGCCGCGAATCTGCTGCTGGCACGTCAGACGGCGCAGGGCATTCGCTTCGGTGCCACGCCCGTAAACATTCGTGCGCTCGAAAAGATCGATGGCACGCGCGAGCACGAAGTCGTTGCAGTGCTTCGTCCGGAAGAGATCGAGCTTGCGCCGACGCGCGACAATCTGCGCGTCAACTACATGGGACTCGGTGTGGTCGAAGAGATGGTGTTCACCGGCGCGCTCGAGCGACTGCGTGTGCGATTGACCAATGGCGCCGCGGAAGCACAGATCACACCGCCCGGTGACGCTGCAGCGAGTACTGCGATGCTCGAGGTGACGCGGACGCAGCACGAGCAGCGCACATTCCCGGTGACGCTCGGACAATCGGTCGCGCTTGGCGTGCGCAGGATTCACGTATTGCCGACGCCATTGTCGAGCTACACGGTGTGTGCCACGCAGAAGGCCGCTGCGGAACGCCTGGCCTCGCATCCTTTCCTGACGGAACTCGCGAGTCGCATGAAGACACGCATCGCGACGCGCACGGAGCCCGCGCTTGCCGAGGGCACCGATGCCGAAACGCCGATCTCCGGTGTCGCCGTCGTCACGCCTGGCGTGGATACGGCCAAGCAGATCGAATGGCTGCTGCGCAATGGCGCGGCTGAAGTTCTCGTGCTGCCGGAGCAGTTGCTGCCGCCGCAGCGGGTTCTCATTCACTGGGCGAACGACGCGGCGCGTCGACCGACGCTTGCGGTTGCAGCCAGCCTGCTGCGGCACGTTTCAGCCGAAGCGGTTTACGTGGGCATCCTGCCGGAGGGCGCATCGGACACTCAGCGGCCCGTCGGCATGCGCACATTGCTCGATGCACGCTCCGAAGCGCAGGCGATGCATGGTCTCGAAATGCGCACGGAGTTGCGATTCGGTTCCGCCGCCGAAGAACTGCGCCGGCAACTGAACGACGCACCGGACCAGATGCTGATCCTGGGCATTTCCGATCTCGCCGACCTGCATCAGAACTTCGCGGCGCTGTTTTCCACCCCCCCGCCCTTCGCACTCATGGTCGTCTATCGGCCGGCGGGCTCCAGCGGAGCGAACGAGCGATGAACCTCTCACCATCCTTGCGCACGGCGTTCGTCACGCTGCTGTCGATCCTCACTCTCGCCGGCTGTGGTTCCTCCGACGACAAGAGTGTCACGCTGCTCAATGTCAGCTACGACCCGACGCGTGAGCTCTACAGGGATTTCAACGAGGATTTCGCGCGCCAATGGCAGCAGCAGACAGGGCAGCGCGTGACGATCAAACAGTCGCACAGCGGCTCGGGCAGTCAGGCTCGCGCGGTGATCGACGGACTCGACGCGGATGTCGTGACACTAGCGCTCGCTTACGACATCAATTCCATCCAGGAGAAGGGCAAGCGGCTCGGCGCCAACTGGCAGACCCGCTTTCCCAACAACAGCGCGCCCTACACATCGACGATCGTGTTCCTGGTGCGCAAAGGCAATCCGAAGCAGATTCGCGACTGGCCGGATCTCGTTCGCGAGGGCGTCAGCGTAGTGACGCCGAACCCGAAGACGTCCGGCGGAGCACGCTGGAACTATCTCGCGGCGTGGGGCTACGAGCTGCATCGTCAGCTCGGCGACTGGTCGAAGCTCGACGATCCCGCGAACGCCGCGCAGGTGGAAGAGGCGCAGGCTTCGGCGGAGAGATTCGTCGGAGAAATCTATCGTCACACGCCTGTGCTCGACAGTGGCGCGCGTGGCGCGACGAATACGTTCGTGCAGCGCGAGATCGGTGACGTCCTGATTGCGTGGGAGAACGAGGCACTGCTCGCACTCAAGGAGCTTGGACCCGACAAAGTCGAGATCGTGATTCCGTCGATCACGATTCTCGCGGAGCCCCCCGTCGCAGTAGTCGACACCGTGGTCGATCGTCGCGGCACCCGGCAGATCGCCGAAGCGTACCTGCAGCATCTCTATTCGGATGCAGGCCAGGAACTCGCGGCGAAGCACTATTTCCGTCCGCGCAAGCCAGAGATCCTCGCCAAGTACGGCGAGCTGTTCCCGACGCTGCCGACGTTCACGATCGACGAAGTCTTCGGTGGCTGGAGTGCGGCGCATGCGAAGCACTTCGCGGATGGCGGAGTGTTTGATCGCATTTATCAGGCGGGGGCGCAGTGATGCGCGCTAGCCACTCGTCATTCCCGCGCACGCGGGAATCCATCTCGGCGAAAGGCATGGATTCCCGCTTGCGCGGCAATGACGGACTTCGGGCTCGCCGCTCATCGCTCACCGCTCACAGCTAGTCCGTATGTCCTCTTTCCGCCAACCCTCCATCCTTCCCGGCTTCGGCCTCACGCTGGGCTTCTCTGTCTTCTTCCTCTGCGCGCTGGTGCTCATACCGCTGGCGGCGCTCGTGATGAAGACGGCGACGATGGGCTGGGATGATTTCCTGAACGTGCTGTTCGATCCGCGCGTGCTCGCGTCGTTTCGTCTGAGCTTCGGCGCGTCGCTGCTGGCGGCGACGCTCAACGGCATCTTCGGGTTCGTCATCGCCTGGACGCTGGTGCGTTACGACTTTCCGGGTCGCAAGCTGATCGATGCGCTGATCGACATGCCTTTTGCGCTGCCGACCGCCGTGTCGGGTATCGCGCTGACCGCAGTCTTCGCGGAGAACGGCTGGATCGGCGAGCACCTCGCGCCGTTCGGCATCAAGGTGGCCTACACGTGGATCGGTGTCGTCGTCGCGCTCACGCTGATCGGCCTGCCGTTCGTCGTGAGATCGATTCAGCCGGCGCTGGTCGAGGTGCAGCGCGATCTCGAGGACGCGGCGGAAACCCTCGGCGCGGGACGCTTCACGATCTTCCGGCGCATCATCCTGCCGACGGTTACCCCCGCGCTGCTCACCGGATTCACGATGGCGTTCGCGCGCGGCGTGGGTGAGTACGGTTCGGTCATCTTCATCGCCGGCAACCTGCCGATGAAGACCGAGATCGCACCGCTGCTGATCGTCATCAAGCTCGAACAGTTCGACTACGTCGGCGCTGCGGCGATCGGTTTCCTGATGCTCGTCATCTCGTTCGTCATGCTGCTGTCCATCAACCTGCTGCAGACCTGGGGGCGTCGCCGACACGTGGCGGCGGGGCGGTGAAGATGGAAGTGGATAGCGGATGGCGGATGGCGGATAGCCAGAGACGGAATCGGCCTCCCGTTGTGGGTCCGGCTTCAGCCGGACGTCATCGCCGCAGGCGATCCTCGCAGCGAGTCCGACTGAAGTCGGACCCACAACCGAGAGGAGTCGCCTGATGGCCGGTGGACCTTCAAGAGCGCTGCTCGATGAGATCGCGAGCCGGCCGGGGCGCGACACTTTCGTCAGCTCCGTCATCAAGGGCGCGTTCATCACGCTCTCGCTGCTGTTCCTTGCGGCCCTGTTGTTCGCACCGCTCATCACGGTGTTCGCGACGGCGCTGAGCAAGGGCTTCGAGATGTACTTCAACAGCTTCGCCGATCCCGACACGATTGCGGCGATCCGGCTGACGCTGATCACGGCGGCGATCGTCGTTCCGACCAACACAGTGTTCGGCGTCGCGGCTGCGTGGGCCATCGCGAAGTTCGAGTTCAAGGGCAAGAGCATCCTGATCACGCTGATCGACCTGCCGATCGCGGTGTCGCCCGTGATCTCCGGCCTGATCTACGTGCTGCTGTTCGGCATGCAGGGCTGGTTCGGCCTGTGGCTGCAGGAGCACGACATCAGCATCGTCTTCGCGCTGCCCGGCATCATCCTCGCGACGATGTTCGTGACGTTCCCGTACGTCGCCCGCGAACTGATCCCGTTGATGCAGCAGATGGGCAACGACGAAGAGGAGGCCGCCATCACCCTCGGCGCCGGCGGCATCATGACCTTCTTCCACGTGACCCTGCCCAAGATCCGCTGGGGCCTGCTGTACGGCGTGATCCTGTGCAATGCTCGTGCAATGGGCGAATTCGGCGCCGTCTCCGTGGTCTCCGGCCACATCCGCGGCCTGACGACGACCATGCCGCTGCATGTGGAAATCCTCTACCAGGAATACAATTTCGTCGGTGCCTTCGCGGTCGCCTCACTGCTCACGCTGCTGGCGGTCCTGACATTGATCATCAAGTCGCTGATCGAGTGGAGACAAAAGACGTGACGGACGAAGCGGTTGGCGGTTCGCGGTCAGCGGTTGGTTCAGATCCGGACCAGAGCCGGAGATACCCAACGGCTATGCGTGCGCCAGCTCTCTCTATTCCGAACCAACCGCGAACCGCTAACCGCTAACCGCTTCTTCCATGCTTTCCAGGCTCCAGGAATTCATCGACCGCATCCAGCTCGACACGTCGCGTGCGAGCCTTGGGTTCTGGATCGCCGCGATCAACGTGCTGATCGTGATCCTGGTCGTGGGCGGCATTTCCATTTCCGCGATCGGTTCGCTGCGGGACCTGGCGGACCAGCAGGGCAAGTCGCGCGTGCAGCTGGCTGGCGCGATGGCCCGCGAGGATCTGCGCCGTTTCGGTGAAGACGCGCTGACGCATGCGAAGAGTGTCGCTGAGCGGGCGACGTTGCAGCGCTTGCTGGCGGATCGCCAGGCGGCTGCCATCGGTCCCTATCTGCGGCGTTCATGCAATACGGACACGATCACTGCGTGCGCGGTATTCGAGGGTCGCTCACTCGTCGCACAGGCGGGCGTTGCTTTGCCATGGGCGGAGATCGCGCAGGCAACGACGGAGCAGGGCGAGCGTTTCCTCGCTGTTCCGACGAACACCGGGAGTGCGGTGCTCGGTGCGTCCGCGCAGGTCGGGGGCGCAACCGAGCGACGCGTCTTCGTTGCTCGACTGATGGATGAAAAGCTAGGACGGTTGCTCAGCGATCGTGTCGGACTCGGCATTCATCTCATCAGCTACCGGACGTTCGTAAACAACCGCGTCGTCGACGATTTCACGCGGCTGCATTCCGCGGGATTGTCCGATGGCCGTTCCGCAGTTGCGCGCATCGGCGATGCGGACCTGTACGCCGCCAGCTTCCCCATCTTCGCATCCACCGGTGAAGCCATCGCGCTGCTCGAAGCGCGGCTGCCGGCCGGCGATATCGACAAATCCACTGGCAGCCTCGTGAAGCGATTGATCATCACCGCGATCGTACTGGCGGCGCTCGCGGTTCTCGCGGGCGTGATCCTTGGGCAGCAGGTCACCGGCCCCGTCAGCACGCTGACCGAAGCGGCTGAGCGATTGGGTCACGGTGACTTCTCGACATCGATCCCCGTCGGCGGCACCAAAGAGGTCGGCAAGCTCGGTCGCACGATGGAAGACATGCGCAACAACCTCGTCGAACTGACGGGTGCGTTGCGACGGCGCGAAGCGGAGGCACAGGCGGTCCTGGGCGGAATCGTCGAGGGCGTGTACGCGGTCGACAAGTCCCGTGTCATTCGCTACTTGAACCCGCAAGCGGCGCGATTGCTCGGCGTGCAGGCACATGAAGCGATCGGCCGCTTCTGCGGCGACGTGCTGAAGCCCTGTGCCGAGAACGGCATGCGGCCGTGCGAAAACAACTGCCCGATCCTGCACGCTCGCTCCGAGGGCAGCGCGCAGTCGACCGAGAGGCTCAATCTCCGAGAAGGAACGCCGCGCACGACCATCATCACGAGCGCGGCACCCGTCGACGACCTGCAGGTACAGGTCATTCGTGACGAAACGGAGCTCGAAGGCGTCCGCCGTGCGCGCGATTCAGTGCTTGCGAATATCTCACACGAATTCCGCACACCGCTTGCCGCGCAGCTCGCCTCGATCGAGTTGCTGCGGGAAGGCATGGATACGATGTCCGTCACCGATCAGAAGGAGCTCGTGCTCTCGCTCGAGCGCGGTGCACTGCGGCTCACGCGCCTGATCGACAACCTGCTGGAAAGCGTCCGCATCGAATCCGGGCAACTCGGCATCCGGCACCAGAGCGTCGCGATCGCCGAGATCGTCGAGGATGCGGACGCCCTCATCGGTGCGTTGCTGAAGCAGCGCCGCCAGACACTGGTCCTCGATATTCCGGAGGATCTGCCGCGTGTCGACGGCGATGGCCCGCGACTGACGCAGGTGTTCGTGAACCTGCTGGCCAATGCCAGCAAGTTCGCGCCCGAGGACAGCACCGTTCGCATTGGCGCCTCGGCTACGGGCCACACAGTGACGACCTGGGTCGAAGACGAAGGTGCCGGCGTCCCGGAGATCGAGAGCGGTTCGATCTTCGAACGCTTCTACCGCGGCCCCGACCAGGAACCCGAGCCGGGCGGCCTCGGTCTCGGTCTGTGGATCGTCAAATCCATCATCAATCGCCACGAAGGCTCGATCCATGCGGAACGCAGGGAAGGGCGAACGAGGTTCGTGGTGGAGCTGATGCAGGCGAAGCCTGAGTGACGAAGGCAGAACCGGTTACCACGACATGCCACTTTCGTATGCACAGCCTGCGTCGCAACATCTTATTCTGGCGGGAGTGACTGTCGTCACTTCCGTCACCCACGTCGCTCCATCTTCATGAAAATCCTCTCCGCCGACGACGACAAAGACCTGCTCGCGCTGATCGCGTTCACGCTTTCGCAGGCGGGTTATCTTGTCGTCAAGGCAGGTGACGGGCCGAGCGCGATCAAGGCGTTCGAATCCGAATCACCCGATCTCGTCATTCTCGACATCAACATGCCGGGTGCGAGCGGTTTCCAGGTGTGCGAAGCCGTCCGTGCGAAATCGCGCGTGCCGGTGATGATGCTCACCGTGCGCGGCGAGGAAGAGGATCTCGTGAAGGCCCTGGAACTCGGCGCGGATGACTACCTTACGAAGCCGTTCAGCCCGAGAACGTTGCTGGCCCGGGTGAAAGCGCTGCTGCGTCGCGCAGGGATGGAGAACTCGGCACCGCTCGCAGCGGGTCGCGTGCAGCTGGATGTCGAAGAACACACGGTGCAGGTGGGCGGCAATCCGCCGGTGCGCCTCACGAAGCTCGAACTGCGCCTGTTGCAGATGCTGATCGCGAATGCCGGTCACACGGTGAGCTCCGATCGCCTGCTGATGCAGGTGTGGGGACACAAGGGATCGGGTGACCGCCAGCTCCTCAAGCAACTCGTGCATCGCCTGCGCCAGAAGATCGAGATCGATCCCGCGGCGCCGGAGATGCTGCAGACGGCGCCGGGCGCGGGATACAAGCTCGTCGTCGAATGACCGGGACCCGCTCCCAATCTCTAACCTCGCAGTTACTTACTTGATACCGCCCTTCACCTAGTCTGTCCGCGACAGATTCAGGTGGAGTGTTTCTTGGCGGGATTGCTGCGCACGATCGCGATCGTCGGCGGAGGTTTCAGCGGCACGCTGGTGGCCGCGAATCTCCTGCGTCGGCCGCCTCGGGGACCCACGCGACTGGTGCTGATCGAACGATCGGAGACGGTCGGGCGTGGTGTCGCGTACGCGGAACGGCGGTTCCCATACCTGCTCAACGTGCCGGCAAGCCGCATGTCGGCGAATTCCCTCGCACCGAAGGAATTTCTCCACTTTGCGCAGGAACGCATTCCCAAGGCTACCGGTGAGGACTTTCTGCCGAGGGCGCTCTACGGGGAATACCTTCAGCAGGTGCTGCTTGCCGCCGAACTGAGCGCACCCAGCAATATCCGCCTGGAGATCTGGCGCGGCGAAGTCAGTGGAGTGCGGCGCCTCGAGCGGCATTTGCCGCTGCAGCTCGAACTCGCTGATGGACGCAAACTCACCGCCGACGATGTCGTGCTGGCGCTGGGCAATCCGAAACCGGCTTCTCTTCCTGCAGCGAAAACGCTCATCGGAAATCCGGCGTACGTGGCGGATCCGTGGTCGCAGGACCTGAAGTTCGCGCGGCATCAATCGGTGCTCCTGATCGGCACCGGTCTCACGATGGCCGACATCGTGAACGTTGCTTCAGCGGATCGTCACACGACACCAAGAATTCACGCGCTGTCGCGTCACGGATTGCTGCCGCCGCGACAAACGCCTTTCAGGCCCGAAGCATTCAAGGGCGACGGCAATGCATTGCTGCTGGCGGCATCGCGATCGCTGCGGGGGCTGGCGAGCGCAGTGCGTCTGCTCGCGGCGGAAGCAGAGCGATGCGGAGGCGACTGGCGCGAAGCAGTCACTTTCGTGCGCCACATGGCGCCGACGATCTGGCAGCGCATGCCGGAGCGCGATCGCGAACGCTTCATGCGGCACCTGCGCGCGCAGTGGGAAGTCCATCGACATCGCCTTCCACCGGACGTGCTGCAGCGGATCGAGACGCTGCGTAACGGCGGACAGATGCAGATTCACGCCGGCCGGATCCAGCGCTTCGAAGCCCGCGCGGGCCGGATCGAAGTCACGTGGCGTCCGCGGCATGCCGCGCAATCCGAAACGCTGACGGTCGATCAGGTGGTGAACTGCACGGGCCCGGATTACGCGATCGAGCGCTCGAACGATCCGCTCTGGCGCAATTTGCTGGAGAGGGGGCTGTGTGTGCCTGATCCGCTCGGCCTGGGTCTGCGAACGGGACCCAAAGGCGCGGTGATGGATGCCGACGGCTGGCCCGGTCCGCACTTGTTCTACGTCGGTCCGATGTTGCGTGCCGATCATTGGGAAGCGACGGCAGTCGGCGAGCTGCGCGGTCACGCGGAGCAACTCGCCGCATTGCTTGCGACGGAGCGCGGTTGATCATGGCCATCGAACCTCAGGTCAGCCGGCCCTTGAAGGTGCTCATTGCGGATGACGATGCCGATCTGCTCGCGCTGATCGGCTTCACCCTGCGTCAGGCGGGCTACGACGTTCGCACCGCACACGACGGCTCCGGCGCACTGCGTTCCTTCGCGGAAGAGCCGCCCGAGTTCGTGCTGCTCGACATCAACATGCCGGCGCCGAACGGCCTCGAAGTCTGCCGCGAGATCCGCAGCCGCTCGACGGTGCCGATCATGATGCTCACCGTGCGTGACCAGGAGGACGATCTGGTCAGTGCCCTCGAAAGTGGCGCCGATGACTACGTGCGCAAGCCATTCAGTCCGCGTGCACTGCTCGCCCGCATTCGTGCTCTCGTGCGGCGCTCTGAGCCGATGAACGCCGATTCGCTCGCCGCCGGTAACGTCCATCTCGATCTCGAGCAGCAGACCCTTCGCATCGGATCGGGCGAACCGTTCCGACTGACGCCGCTCGAGCTCAGGGCACTGCATCTGTTGATGACGAGCCCCGGCAGAACCGTCACCGCCGAACGTTTGCTCAATCATGTGTGGGGACGTGCAACCTCGCGCGAACGGCGGACGCTGAAGCAGTTGATCTATCGGTTGCGACAGAAACTCGAGCACGATCCCGCGACACCGCAGGTGCTGCAGACGACTCCGGGGGCGGGGTATAAGTTGGTGGTGGAGTAAGGAAGAGCCGGGAGCCGGAGCCGGAAAATCTTCTCCTATCTCCGAAACTGCTCTGCTCACCCAATGACGCGCGCCGTCCCCGACACCCTGATCGACTCCCCTTTCTTCGCGCCGATCTGCGCCGTCAGCCGCGAGGGCACGCCCATGTCGTCGCCCTGATGGACTTCGATGCGGCCGCCGTGGGGCCAGCCCAGGTCGCGAAGGTAGCCTGAGAACGCAGCGGTCGAGGCGCCAGTGGCTGGATCTTCGTACACGCCGCCGAAGGCGAATGCGTTCCGAGTGTGAAAGCGCTGCGCGGATTCAGCGTAGCCGAGCAGCACCGTGACCCAGCCTTCCCGTTGCATCAGTGACTGGCCCTTCGTGAAGTCGTACTTCATCGCTGCGAGCGTCGCGCGATCCTTGAGCATGATGACCAGATGATCGGCGCCGCCGTGAATGCGTGCGACAGGGATGCGTGCGTCGAGGTCTGACTTGCTCAGGCCGAACAGCTCGAGTGCCTGAGCGCTCGTTTGATCGTCGGCGATCGCGCTTCTCGTCGGCGGCGACTGCAGCGCGGCAGCGTAGAAGTCGCCCTGGGTGCGTCCTTCGACGGAGATGTTGCCTTGATTGAGCTGCAGCGGAAACGTGCCATCGCCTTCGCGCATCGCAAGCGCGGCACCCAGCGCGATCGTTGCGTGACCGCAGAAGGGCACCTCGGCTTCCGGCGCGAAGTAGCGGACTCGCCAATGGTCGCCGCTCGGCGCTGCGAACGCGGTCTCCGAAAAGCCAACATCGCGGGCGATGCTCTGCATCTCTTCAACCGAGGGCAGCGTGTCTGCAATGACGACGCCCGCGGGATTGCCGCCTGAGTTGCCGTTGGAAAAGGCTGCAAGACGTTGAACGATCATCGACGGCTCCGCTGTTGTAGAGGAAACAAGCGTAGCGCCGGGGATTGCCGTTGAGACGCCACAGTTCGCCAGGGCGGAGGCCGCACAGTTGGTGACCCATTCATAACCGCGCTGCGACTGCGTCCGTGACCGCTCGCTGTCTAGACTCGAAACTCCGAATCTTCCGAGCCGAACGAGACAGTCATGCCCGTCATTGCAGTCATTCCGTCCAACCGCAGGGCAAGCCCGGATCGCAGCGGCTACGTTCACAAGCTCCGGCTCGAAGCACGCGAAGGTGCAGCGGTCGAAGTGAATGCTCCAGCGCTCGCGAGCAACGATGGCCTGGGAAGAGTCTTCGCTAAGTTTATCGGCGCGGTACTCGTGGTGAGCACGACGGTCGCGGTCGCAGCGACGGTGCTTCCTGCCTGAATCAGCGCGCCGGTGCGTTGAGCAACGCGCGGTCCAGAATCCCGCCGTCCGCGAAGTGCTCCTTGCTCACGGCCTCCCAGCCGCCGAGCGCCTGATCCACTGTCACCAGCTTCACTGACGGAAACTGCTGCGCGTATCGGTGACTGACCGCAGGGTCGTCCACCCGGTTGTAGTGCTTTGCGATGATGTCCTGGCCTTGCGGTGAGAACAGGAACTCGAGGTAGGCGGTTGCCGCTTTCCGCGTTCTCTTCTTGTCGACCACCTTGTCCACGACAGCGACCGGGAAGTCGGCGCGAAGACTCAGCGAAGGCGTCACGGCCTCGAGCTTGCTCTTGCCATATTCCTTGCGGATCGCCGTGATCTCCGATTCGAACGTCACGAGCACATCGCCGATGCCTCGCTCGATGAACGTGGTGCTCGCACCTCGCCCCCCTGTGTCGAAGACGGGGACGTTCGCAAGCAGCTTGCCGACGAACGCAGTCGCCTGTGTCCGGTCGCCTTTGAATCGATCGAGTGCGTAAGCGTATGCGGCGAGGTACGTGTACCGGCCGTTGCCGGAAGTCTTCGGATTCGGGAAGACGACCTGAATCCCTGGCTGAACCAGGTCGGACCAGTCGCGAATCCTCTTTGGATTGCCTTCGCGCACGAGCAGCACGGGCAACGAGTAGTAGGGCGATGCTCCGTGCGGCAGGCGTTGTCGCCACCCGGTCGCGACGAGACCGCGTTTCTCCAGCAGCTCGATGTCCGTGACCTGATTGAACGTGACGATATCGGCTGGCAAGCCGTCCGCAACCGATCGCGCTTGCTTCGAAGAGCCGCCATGCGACTGGCGGATGCGCACTTCCTCGCCGGTCTTCGCTTTCCATTGAGCGATGAAAGCCGGATTGATGTCATCGAACAGCTCGCGCGAAACATCGTACGAAGCGTTGAGCAGATCGGCGCCTGACGCGATGTGGCTGAGCGTCACGCCGGCAAATGCCAGCAGGAAAGACTTCAAGCGCATGGTTCTACGTTCTCTCGGGGTCCGCTGCACTGCGATGCGCTGGAGGCAAGGCTATGCGCGCGAGGGTGACGAGTCAGTCGACGCCGGGTGAAATAGCGGTAACAGAACGAAACGCCCAGAACGAAACGTTCTGGGCCCCGAACGAATCATTGGGCGCGAACCAGCCCTTACGACCCGTTCGTGACTTCGGTTCGACTGACGTTGTCACATCAATCGTCTAACTTGAGAAACACAGCGGGTTCAGCCACTGAAAGCACTTGCAGCAGGGTTTGCCTGATGAGCGTTGCGGGTCCGCGCGTCGTGAAGTTCCCTTACGCTTCGCACCCCTTGCACGACCGGAACAAGTACTGCACGTGCGCGTTTCGAACGGCCAGTGCCACGGCACTGATCGGTGCCACGGATCGGTGTCACAGGATCTCAATGATGGTTCGGCAGTATTCGCGATCGAGGAGCCAACGATGGCACAACCCGCACAGGTAACGCAGATGTGGCCCGATGCGTGGGCACAATGGCGGGATGAAGTCGTGGCCGTGATCCGAGCCGATTTCCCCGAAGTGCTGCAGGACGTCGGTCTCGACGACATCGACTGGGAGGCCTGGCGCCCCCTCTACGACCGGGGTCATTCCCCGCAAGTTGCGGTCGATCACGCTTTCGCAAGAGACCTTTAGGCAAATCCCTCCCCCTGACCTAGACTTCCGGCCGATGCACCGTCCCATGGGGACAGGCATCCTGTACAGCGTGGCTGGTCGCGGTCCGTCGGACCCCGGCCACACGCATAGCTCTCGCCCCCGACGCTCCCGCTCCGCGGCCGGACGCCGACAAAAGTTGCGAGATGTCGGTCTGCAACCTACGCTCCGCGCACTTTTGCGCCGGGGAGCCGGATTCACTACATGGATAGACTGGGTGTCATCAATGGTCTGCGAGGTCTCGCGATCCTCGGCACCATTTTCCATCATTCGTTCTTCGACTATTTCAAGTACGGCGCCGCGAACAATTCGACGCCTTGGCTGGTCGACCTGATCGCATCGAGCGGCTGGCTCGGCGTCAACCTGTTCTTCTTCCTGTCGGGCTTCGTCCTCTACCTGCCGTACGCGTCAGGCAAGCGGCACATGAGCAGCCAGGGTGACATCCGGGAGTTCTATCGGCGCCGGTTCATCCGCCTGATCCCGCTGTACACATTCGTCTGGATCGTCTCGCTGGTCTTCATGACCGACCTGCAGCCGAACCAGCCGTACTTCTACAAGGTCGCGCTGCTGTATGCGACGTGCACCTATCCGTTCGTGCCGGGCATGTTCTATCCGCCGGGCAACTGGGTGATGTGGTCACTCGGTGCGGAGATCTGGTTCTCGGTGCTGTTCCCGCTCGTGGTGATTGGCGTGCGCAAGCTCGGCTGGAGAAAAGGTCTGGTGCTCGCACTCATCCTCGCGCTCGTCGTACGGATCGGCGGCCAGCTCATGATCGGCTCCGCGGCAACGCCCCTCAACCCGATCAGCGACTCTGTCATCGGCCGGCTCGATGAGTTCGTCATCGGCATGTTCGCGGCGCATCTTTATCGAAACGGCTTTCGCGCTCATGCATCTCATCTCTGGATCGGCGGCGCGCTCGTTCTCGGCGGCGCACTGATCTGGGCATTCCGCTACCTCGGCGCACTCCCGCCGGTCAGCGGCGCTTTCGCAAACAATCTCGTCGATCTCGGCGTACTGGCGGCGACGTTGGGCCTGCTCACGGCTTCCCGCTGGTGGGCCAGTGTCATGCAGTGGCGCTGGCTGCAGTTGTTCGGCGTGATGTGCTACAGCCTCTATATGTGGCACGGCATCTTGCAGCTGCATTTCAAGCATTCCATGTATACGGGATTGCTGGGTTACGCGGGTTACCTCGCGATCGTCTTCGCGATCTCTGCGTTCACGTTCCGCTACATCGAGTTCCGCACGACACCGTCCTGGCGCGAGCTCATTCCGGCGGCTGCCCGCAAGCCCGTCGAAGCAGCGGCGGTTTCGCGCACCTGAGCTTTCATTGATGCAGCTCCGATTCGCACTGTTCGCGGCAATGATCGCGTTCGGCACGCTGGCACGTGCCGACGACTCCGTCGAAACAACAGTCGACAAGCTCTGGGCAGCGCTGGCGAACGACCCAGGCAAAGCGGCCGACGTGAAAACGCTGCGCGAGATATTCCACCCGCAGGCCCGCATCTACGGCGTGAGCACGAAGACGGGCCAGCCGCAGCTGCGGGTATTCGAGGTGAAGGAGTTCATCGAACTGTACGCTTCACCGAGCGCGGAAGGTTTCTACGAGCGTGAAGTGCATCGCTCGATCGATCGCTACGAAGAGCTCGCGCAAGTCTTCTCGACCGTGGAATCGCGCAAGGACCGCAATGCGAAGGAACCGACCGCGATCGGCGTGAACAGCCTGCAGCTCTATAAAGACAACGGCGAGTGGCGCATCGTCACGCTGTACTACCAGCTCGAGAAAGCGACCGCGCCGATTCCCGAGCCGTATCGATCGAATCCCTAGCGCAGGTCCGTTGAAGCGGCGTCAAACGCCCGGGCCATCTTCACGACGTCAGCCGCAAGCGCCTCCGCATCGCGCCGCTCGGCGGCTTCATCCAGAAACAGCTCGTAGACCTTGACCGCCAGCACCGCGACGCCAGTCGGTGCCGTTGGTGCGCGTCCGCCCGGGAAATGCTCACGCTTCTCGCGGATGAACGTTGCTGCAGCCTGTACTGCGCGATGCGCGGCGTGATCTGCTTCGTCGGCATAAGTGAATCGCCAGGCGCGCACGCGTTCGTTGATCACTGATTTGTCTGGCCCGCCGGCCTCCATGCCCGCTGCCGCGAAAACCCGGCAGTCGTAGTCGCGGCAGGTCTGCGGCCGATGGGCGTAGATCGAACACTTGCGATCGCGCAGCATCGGGCACGTACCGTCATCGCGATACCCCATTACCCAGTTTCCGCGAGGCTGCGTGGCCGACAGGAACTTCGCTGGGATCTCATGGAGCGCGGCCGTGTCCTTGGGCCGCAGCGGGATGAAATAGGACGAGACGCAGCAGCCGACGCAGTCGCCGCAAGGAACATCCGATCCGCCTTCGCCCTGCAGCGACGCGCGCGTGCTCTTCAACCAGGCGCCGAAGGTACCTGCCGGGAGGGTGTGAGCGGATTCTGTCGGGACCGACTGCATGCACGCATTGTCGCCGATTCCCGGCGCGGATGCCGATTGCGCAATCCCTGATGCGTCGCTGCTGCGGCTGCGCAGCGGAACTTCACTGTACGGTGGTCGTTGCGTTTTCAGGCGCGTAATCTGTCGCCACCGTATTCCCATCGATACTTCGTCATGAGCTACGCCGGAAAAATCGAACCCCCGACCGCGCCGTCGCTGGTCGGTCCCGAGCCGCTGGAAATCGATCTCGACGTCAATGGACAGCGCGTTGCGGTGAAGGTTGATCCCGCGACGACGCTGGTCGAAGTGCTGCGCAACACGCTTGGTCTGACGGGCACGAAGATCGGCTGCGATCGCGGTGCGTGTTCAGCATGCTCCGTCTGGCTCGACGGCGACGTGATCGCAAGCTGCATGACGTTCGCGCTCGATGTGCGCGGCAGAAAGATCGTCACCATCGAAGGTCTCTCGAAGGGTGATCGGCTGCATCCGGTGCAGGAGGCCTTCATCGAGCACGACGCCCTGCAATGCGGCTTCTGCACGCCCGGCATGATCATGAGCTGCGCGCGGCTGGTCGAGCGCAATCCACAGTGCACGCTCGACGAAGTCAGGCAGGCCGTGAGCGGACATCTGTGCCGATGCGGCACCTACCCCAATGTGTTCAAAGCGACGCTGGCGGCGGCGGCCTCGGTGAGCGGATCGAAGGAAGCGCAGAAGTGAGCGACCCCGCATCCAGCGACCGGTCCGTTCAGTACGGCATTGTCGGCGACGCCCTGCGAGATGTCGTTCGAAAAGTACCCCAGGACGAACCACCTCCCTGGCCGGCGAACGATCAGCTCGCCGTCGTCGGGAAGCCCACGCCGCGTCTCGACGCACGACAGAAGGTGACCGGTCAGGCCCTCTACACGTTCGATGTGCAGCTCGACGGCATGCTCTTCGGCTGCACCGTGTCGAGTACGGTGGCGCACGCGAGAATCAGATCGATCGATACGAGCAAGGCTGAACGTCATCCAGGAGTGCGTGCGGTTCACATCCTCGATCGCGTGCTCATGACCGCGAGCTTGCGCGATCCGGGAGACGAGGCGAAGCAGCGCTATCCGACGGTACGCTATCTCGGCCAACCGATCGCGGGTATCGCTGCGACATCAGCGAGGGCAGCGCGGGAAGCGGCAAGCCTCGTCCAGATCGAATATGAGCCGTTGCCGCATGTCGTATCGCTGGAGGAAGCGCGGCAGCCGGATGCACCGATGATCTTTCCCGGACCGACGGAGCAGCCCGCGACGGCGGGTGGCGGAGGGGCGCAGAAGGGTCTCGATCAGAAGGGCAATCTTCGCGGTCCCGCCACGAATACCCGTGGCAACGTCGATCAGGGCTTCGCGGACGCGGAAGTCGTCGTCGAGCGCGAATACCGCACTCAGGTCCAGACGCATGTGCCGATGGAGACGCACGGCATCGTTGCCGACTGGCGCGATGATGAACTGACGCTCTACGCCTCGACGCAGTTCACGCTGAGCGTGCGCGATGAAGCCGTCGAGATCTTCGGTCTCGACCCGGCGAAGGTTCGCGTGCTGAGTGAATTCACGGGCGGTGGATTCGGCGCGAAGTACGGCATCGGGAACTATGGTGCGCTCGCGATTCATCTTTCCCGCAAGGCTCGCGCACCAGTGCGATTCATGCTCGATCGCAGAGAAGAGCACGTAACGGTCGGCAACCGGCCCGCTACGGTGCAGCAGCTCAAGATCGGCGCGAAACGCGATGGCACGCTGACAGCGGTGCGGTTGCGGAGCTTCGGCACCGGCGGAGTGGCGGCGGGGGCTGGCGTCGGCTCGTGTCACTCGACGCTCTACGCGTGCTCGAACGTTTCGACTGAGCACTACGATGTCTTCACCAACGCCGGGCCAGCCGCTGCATTTCGCGGCCCGGGTCAGGTCCAGGGAATCTTCGCGCTGGAGCAGGCCATCGACGAGATCGCGGACAAGCTGGGCATCGATCCGATAGAACTGCGCGATCGCATCGACACGCGCGACGTCGACGACAGCAAAGCGCGCAAGGTCGAACGCCATCGCGGCGCGCAACGCTTCGGCTGGGAGAAGCGTCGTCCCACCAACGCAGATGCGGGGCCGATCAAGCGCGGTGTCGGTATGGCGCAATCGCAGTGGTACTACATCGTGCACAAAGACACTGAATGCGAAGTGCGTGTGCTCGGCGACGGCACTGTGCAGGCGTTCAGCAGCGCGCAGGACATCGGTACCGGAACGAGAACGGTATTTGCGCAGGTCATCGCCGAGGAGTTCGGCCTGCGCACCGAGGAAATCGACGCGCGCATTGGCGATTCCCGCTATCCCGCCGGGCCGCCATCGGGTGGCAGTCGCGTGACGAGCTCGCTGACGCCGGCAGCACGCAATGCCGCTTACCGCGCTGCACAGGAACTCGCGAAACACATCGCGCCGCTGCTCGGATGCAAGCCGGGCGAGGTTGTTTTCTCAGGAGGAAAGGTCGAGGGCCCGACCCGGTCGATGGGCTTTCGTGAGGCGATTCGCGAAGCGCGTATCGACACGATCGTGCAGCGCTCGCGGCGCGTGCCGGACTACGAAGGCTACGCACGCACGGCCGGTGACTTTCAGTTGAGTCGTCACGGCATTGGTGGCGTCCAGTTCGCGCAGATCAGCGTCGACACCGAAACGGGTGTCGTGAAAGTCGAGCGCGTGCTGGCCGTGCACGACTGCGGACGGCCGATCAATCCGCAGCTCGTCGAGAGCCAGATCTACGGCGGCGTGATTCAGGGCGTGAGCTACGCGCTGTATGAGGAGCGGCACCTCGACGGCGCGAGTGGTGTGCAGCTCAATGCGAATATCGATCAGTACAAGATCGTGGGTTCGCGCGAAACGCCGGCGATCGAGGTTCATCTGATCGAACAGCTTGGCGGTCAATCGTCGACCGACGCGCGCGGGGTCGCCGAGCCGGCGAACGTGGCGACCGCCGCCGCGATCGCGAACGCATTCTTCAACGCAACCGGAAAAAGAATACTCACCCTGCCGCTGACGCCGGCAAACGTACTGGCAGCGCTGAGAGCGCCGGACGAGCGGGGCAACGCATGAACAGCTTCGAATGGATCGACGCGTCCAGTGTCGACGAGGCATCGCGGCTGCTCGCTGAGAGTACGCACGATCGACCTGTGATCGCCAAGGCAGGCGGCATGGATGTACTGGACCTGATGAAGGAAGGCATCCTTCGGCCCGCGCGCGTGGTGAACCTGCGGACGATTCAAGGCCTCGACGGAATCCAGACCGATGCTTCACGTTCGCTGCACCTGGGTGCCCTCGTGACACTCGCGCAGATCAGCAGCGATCCGAATGTGCTGAAGCACTACGGCGCGCTCGCAGCAGCAGCGAGCCATGCCGCAACGCCTCAGGTCCGCAATGTCGCGACACTCGGCGGCAATCTCCTGCAGCGACCGAGATGCTGGTATTTCAGGCACGAACACTTCAGCGGTGAGGATGTCGCCGAAGCGGTGCGACAGGGTGAGAACCAGTATCACGGAATCTTTGCGACGGAGCAGACACCCCTTGTTCATGCATCGACACCAGCCACGGCGCTCGTAGCATACGACGCACGTGTCCAGCTCTCGTCGGTGCGAGGCCAGCACACAGTTGCGATTAGCGACTTCCTCCTGCCGCCGGATCCTGGCCGTGACCGCGACGCCGCGCTTCAGCAAGGGGAAATCCTCACGCAGGTCACGCTTCCAGCTCTCGCTGATGGAACTCAATCGGCTTATCGAAAGCAGACCGAACGAGACAGTTACGATTGGCCTCTCTGCGACGTCGCCGTCGTACTGCGCCGGGGGTCGGATGCACGAGTGGAGTCAATTGCGATCGCGCTCGGCTGGGTTGCGCCAACCCCGATGCGAGCGACGGAAGCCGAAGCCATCCTGCTGGGTCACCGCGTCGATGAGGAAGCCGCACGCCGCGCGGCGCGAGCAGCGGTGAGCAAGGCGAAGCCGCTATCGCGGAATGCTTACAAGGTGGATGTGCTCGAGGCAGTTATCCGACGGACGATCCTCGACGCGGCGACGCGCTGATCTCCTGCTGTGGGTCCGACTTCAGTCGGAAGCCATCGCCGACAGGCGATCTGTCCGGCTCGCCGGACCCGCAACCAAGATCGCCTGCGGCGATGACGTCCGGCTAAAGCCGGACCCACAGCGAACCCAGACTCTCTGCGGCTAATTGCTAGCCGGCCAGCAGGCTCTCCTCTACTTCCCCCAGCTTGTCCTTCCCAAAGTAGATCTCCTCCCCCACGAAGAACGTCGGCGACCCGAATGTCCCTCGCTCCACTGAGCGCGCAGTATTCGCGGCGAGCTGATCCTTGATTGCCTGGGTCTGCGCCAGTTCCATCAGGCGCTCCGCATCGAAGCCCTCGTGCTTCAGCACTGATCGGAGCACTTCGGGATCATCCATCTTCTTCGGCTCCGCCCACATGTTGCGGAACATCGCCTCGACGTAGCGTTCATACACGCCTAGCGACTGCGCCGCCACGGCACCGCGCATCAACGTCAGTGTGTTCACGGGGAAATGCGGGTTCATCCTGAAATCCGTGATGCCATGCCGCGCGACGAAGCGACGAATCTCGAGCTGCTGGTATTCGAGCTTGTTGCGGACGCCCGCGAAGCTTTCGATCGGCGAGCGGTTGCTGGTGAGCTTGAAGACACCGCCGAGGAGAACGGGCACGTACTCGAAGCGGACGCCGGTTCGCTTCTCGATGGCGGGAATGACCCGATGACTCAGGTAGGCGTTCGGGCTGCCGAAATCGAAATGGAACTCGACGCTGCGCATGCGGTTCACCACTTCTCGCCGAACGGGCGGATCTCGTGTTCGAAAGTCCAGGCATCCCGGGGTTGCTGATAGAGCTGCCAATAGGCGTCAGCCACAGACTCCGGTTTCATGAGCTGATCGGGCGGCAGATTGGCTGCTGCTTCCTCACCGTGCTGCGACTTGATTCGCTCTCGTACCCACGCGGTGTCGACACCGGCATCGATAATCAGGTGCGCGACGTGAATGTTCTTGGGTCCCAGCTCGCGTGCCGCACTCTGAGCCACTGCCCGCAATCCGAACTTGGCACTCGCAAAGGCCGCGTAACCGATACCGCCGCGAAGGCTCGCTGTCGCGCCCGTGAAGAAGATCGCCCCACGGCCATGCGGCAGCATCAGGCGTGCGGCTTCTCGTGCCGAAAGAAATCCGCCGTAGCAAGCCATCTCCCAGACTTTGCGGAACACACGCTCCGTCGTGTCGAGCAGCGGGAAATTCACATTCGCGCCGACGTTGAAGATGCACACTTCGAGCGGCGCGTGTCGAT
Source organism: Povalibacter uvarum (assembly GCF_014202975.1). Lineage (GTDB taxonomy): Bacteria > Pseudomonadota > Gammaproteobacteria > Steroidobacterales > Steroidobacteraceae > Steroidobacter > Steroidobacter uvarum. Next base: position 530,931 of record NZ_JACHHZ010000002.1, on the reverse strand, counting down.
CCGCGTCGGCGAGGAACTGCACGATCTGCTCTTCCTGGCGCGCGTCGAGCGATCGAGCGACGATCCGGCCGCCGGTCGCTTCAATCTCCGCAACCAACGGTGCGAGCTTGTCTCCATTGCGTCGACCGGCGAACACCGTAAAGCCTTCCGCCGCAAATCGCTTCGCGATGGCCGCGCCGATGAAGTCTCCGGCGCCAACTACTGCAACGGTGGCGTTGCGGTCATTCATGAAGGTTTCTTCGCAGTCACCGCTCGCTGCTGGCTCAACGCGACACCGCCCAGGATCAGCGTGCAGGCAATGGCCATGCTGGTCGTCACCGGCTCATCGAGCAGCAGCCAGGCCCACATGACACCGAACAGTGGAATCAGGTACGTGACCGTTGATGCACGCGTTGCGCCGATGCGATAGATCAGTCGGTAGTAGAGCAGGTAGGCGACGCCTGTGCAGAGTACGCCCAATGCGATTGCACTCAGCCATGACACTGTCGGAATGGGTTGCTGCGGCCACGTTGCAATCGCGAGCGGGGCAAGCAAGACACTCGCGCAGATCAGCGTGGCAGCGGCGGTTGCCGCGGGCGGAAGTGTTCCGAGATAGCGGCGCAGGAAGTTGCCGCCGAAGCCATAGAGCAGCGCCGCGAATGTGCCCGCCAATGCCGCCTGCCAGACGCTGTCGCCATCTGTCTTGCCGCTCGCGAGAACGACGACGCCGGTGAAGCCGATCACGAGGCCGATGCTTCGACGCAGGCTGATGCGTTCGCCGTAGAGCGCGAACGCAACGAGTGCTGTGAACATGGCGGCCGTCGCATTGCTGATCGCGCCGATGCCGGCGGGTGCACGCTGTGCTGCCCATGCGAACAAGGTGAAAGGAATCGCTGTGTTGATCGTCCCGATTGCGGCGGCACGCAACCAGATCGAACGTGTAAAGAGTGCGCGCTCGCGCCAGAGGAAGGGGAGAAGGATCAGCGCACCCAGTGCGATTCGCACTTCGACCAGTGCGAATGCGCCGAAGTCTTTCGCCGACACTCGCATGAACATGAAGGATGCGCCCCAGATGGCGCCGAGCAACAACAGCTCGACTGGCGTGAGCCAGGTACGCGTGTCGGCGATAGGCGAAGAAACAGTGGCGGGGCTGCTCGACATGAAAAGATCCCCTGAGCTGCGCAAGGCGCGCAGCTTACATGGATCGGGACTGACGAGGCAGCCGATTGCCGGGAACGGGCAAGTGACTTGACGTCACGAATCAGTCCAGCCGCACTCCGTCGAGCAACGCTTGCGTCATTGCACGTGCCTTCGCGCGTGCACTGTCGATGCTGTCACCGAGTGCCAGCGATACGCCCATGCGCCGATGGCCTCTCACCTCCGGTTTTCCGAAGAGCCGGATAGCTGTGTCAGGTTCCGTTAACGCACGTTCAACATTTTCAAACCGTACGTTGGCGGAGTCCCCATCGACCAGCAACGCGCACGAAGCTGCCGGACCGCGCTGTCGGATAACCGGAATCGGCAAACCGAGAATCGCGCGGGCATGCAATGCAAACTCGGACAGGTCCTGCGAGATCAGCGTCACGAGCCCAGTGTCGTGCGGGCGCGGCGACACTTCGCTGAAGTAGATCGTATCGCCCGCAACGAAGAGCTCGACGCCGAAGAGTCCGTTGCCGCCGAGCTCGGTCGTGATCGCTTCGGCGATATGCTTCGATTCGGCGAGCGCGAGGGCGCTCATCGGCTGGGGCTGCCACGATTCACGATAGTCGCCGTCGATCTGCAGGTGCCCGATCGGATCGCAGAAGCTCGTCTTGCCGCCATGGCGCACCGTGAGCAGCGTGATCTCGTAGTCGAAGCGAATGAAGCCTTCGACGATGATCCGTCCGCCGCCAGCGCGGCCGCCCTGCTGCGAGTAGCTCCAGGCATGCGCGATGTCCGCCGCTGACTTCACGACGCTCTGTCCTTTGCCCGACGAGCTCATCACCGGCTTCACGACGCACGGCATGCCGAGCTCGTGCACGGCGTTGCGGTACTCCGCTTCGGTGTCCGCAAAGCGATAGGGCGATGTTCGAAGCTTGAGGTGTTCGGCCGCGAGCCTGCGGATGCCTTCCCGATCCATCGTCAGGCGAGCTGCGCGCGCTGTCGGAATGACCGTGAAGCCTTCGGTCTCGAGCTCGATCAGCGTCGGCGTCGCAATGGCTTCGATCTCGGGAACGATCAGGCGCGGACGTTCTTTCTCGATCACTGCCCGCAACGCGCTGCCGTCGAGCATGCTGATGACATGCGAGCGATGAGCGACCTGCATGGCCGGCGCATTCGGATAGCGGTCGACTGCGATCACTTCGCAACCGAAGCGCTGCAGCTCGATCGCCACTTCCTTGCCCAGCTCACCCGAGCCAAGCAGCATTACGCGCGTACCGGAGGGGGCGAGGGGAGTGCCAAGCGTGAGTGAAGCCACAGGTCGATCTCACCGGTGACGAAAGGGAGCGGGAGTATATAGGAGGCAGAGGGGCGCGAGGCTTGAGGCGCCTCACTCTTCACGCGTGGCTATGGAGGGCGCAGATTCGTTCCCTCACGCGGCTCGAACAGACGGGTGCGGCCGCAGCGCTCGCGGAATAGCCGCAGAACAACATCAGCTCCTGTTGGCGGGTCAGCTCATTCCAGAGCTCTTCGAGCTCGATCGCCGTTTCGGGCAGGCCGTCTTCGATCAGCAGGCTGACCATCTCGCCGTAAGCTCGCACTGGTGCACCACGCGACGACGCCTGGCGCATCAATGTGTCGAGCATCCGATGGAAGTGTTCGCGGTCGCAACGATCGTCGATGAGAAAACTGGAAAGGAGGGTTCGCGCGTCCAGCTCGATGTACTGGTAGCGCGCAATCAGAGAAGTGACGTCGATGCCTCGCGACCGCAGCTCCTCAGTGATCTGCTTTCGACGCTCTGGCGTCGAGACCACGATACAGGTGTGCGAAGCGGCGACGCCTTCCTGAACGAAATGCGCTACCGCGCGAACCTGATCGGCATCGCTTGTGAAGAACTGAACGTCATGCCCGGTGAAGCGCCCCATGAGCTGCGAGCATAGGCCTGCCCGCGGGAACTTGCATTGGTTACTTGCCGCGATCGGTACTGAGTAATTGGCCCAAGGCTTCGATCAGCGAATGCACGTCGTGGAAAACCACACCCTTAAGGCCGGCGGCGATCGCGCCGTTCACATAATCGAGGGAGTCATCGATATGCAGGGCCTGCTCTGGGGAAACACCGTAGTGCTCGAGGAGTCGCGTGAAGACGATGGGATCGGGCTTGCGTGCATTGAAGTCGCAGGACGCATGCACGCGCGGCGCGAAAACCTCGCACACATCGGGCACGAGATCAGGCAGCGAGCGCTTGAGCAGCGAGCCGTTGTTCGTGAGCAGCGCGAGCTCGACGCGGCCGCGCAGTGAACGAGCGACGTCGAGCACCTCGGGCCGCAGTTCCATTGCGGCACGTCGTGCTTCGATCCACTGCTGCACGGTTACGCGATAGCCTATCCGCTTGTTGAACTCGTCGAGGTAGTCATCCGGATCCGGCCACGCGCCGGCCTCAGCTGCCGGCTCGAAGTCGGAGGCCCAGATTGATTCGTGCAGATGCTCGCGCGCGAGCCCGGTGAGCGCATGCAGGTAGTCGAGCCGCCGCGGCGGCCGGAAATGCACGAGCACGTCATCGAGATCGAAGACGACCAGCCGCAGCCGTTCGGTCATGCAGGGCGTTGCTCGCGGCGATTCAGCCACAGACTGATCCGTCGCCAGAGCCAACGGATCAGGATTAGACCCGGCACGATCACGAGCAGCCACGGCAGCAGCGTTGCGATGAACCGGATGACCATTCCGAAGGTCTCGCGCAGTGTCGATCCGAAATCGCGCAACGCATCGAAGATCGGCGATTGCTCAGCCGCGGAATCCTGGACGGGAACCGAGAAGTAGATCGTAAGCAGTTCCGTGTCGATGCGGCGCCGGAGGTTGGCTCGCGTCGTAGCGGCCTGCTCGAGCTGCGTCTGCACGTCTGCCAGTTCCCGGGAAACAGTGATCAGCTGTTCCACCTTCAGCGACTTGTCCTTCATGAACTCAGCAAGCCGATCCCGGTGCACCGTCAGCAGCGCAAGTCTGCGTTCGGTATCGGCAACAGACTCGGCAAGGTCCTCCGCATGAGTATTGCGCGAAGTGATCTCGCCGCCCTTCGACGCGGCCTCGAGCAAAGGCTCGACACCTCCGGGGGCAAGGCGCATGCGCAGGTTCCCGCTCGGGACGCGTTCGCTGGCACTGATCGAGACATCAAGCAACGTGCAGCCGGACTGGGCATCACTCTGGCAAGCGCTCTGGATCTCTTTCATCCGATTCGGCAGGACTTCCTTGGGAAGTTCGATGGACACGGAATGCTCATAGGCCAGCGAGCTGTCTTCCGCGATCTCCGAGATCCTTCGTGTGGCCTGAGCTGCTATCGCCGGCGCGGGCGATGCATAGTTGGCTGCAAGGCCAAAGGACGACTCAGCGCTCGTGCCGGGCTTTTTCGTGCAACCGCCGAGCGCGAGTACCACCAGCCCGAGCCCCAGGCAGATAAGTGCCTGACCCGCTCGATTGGCAATAGGGGTTGGAATTGAAGCGCTCAAGAGATCCTCCGCGAAGGCTGCCGCCGTTCGTATTCTACAAACGTTGCGGCACGGCGGATCGGGTTAGGGGGTCTGGTTGCGCCAGCGCTTCAGTTGCCGATAGAAGGTCGCCCGCGAGTTGAAGCCGACCCGACTTGCGATGTCCTGCGCCGGCAGGTTCGACTGCTGCAGCAGCCGAAGCGCGACCTGGACGCGTTTGCGGTAGAGGAACTGCGTGGGCGTCATGCTGTGAACGCGACGAAACAGCCGCATGAAGTGGTGAACCGACAGGCACGCCGCCGCGGCGATGTCGTCGAGGCCGATGTCGCGCTCGTAGTTCGATTGCATGAAGTCGGCCGCGAGTCCGACCCGACGATGCAGCTCCTGTCGCGTGGATGCTTTCGCGCAGTCGAGCCGCAGCACCGCCTGCGTCGTTCGGTGTTGCTGCGCAAGCAGTCGTGCGGCAAGGACGTGAAGCTGCTCCTCGTACCAGCGATCGTCATCGACGCCATCGAGGATGTGATGACGAATGAACCGCATGACCGGCGATACCGCCTGATCATGAGGGCGCAATTGCTCGTCGAACTCGATGCTGCCCGCAAACCGATGGGAGTACGCGGGGATGTCATCGATCGGCACACGCATTGCGCTGGAGACTTCTTCGAGCAGGCCGGGCCGGAAGAAGATCGAGAACGACTCCACTTCCTGGTCCGTGTCGATCAGCGATCCGTAGCTGCGTCCATCGTTCAAAACCAGGTAGCTGTCATCGTCGACGGCGACGCTGCGGCCGTCGAGGAAGTAACGCTCGCCACCGCCCCGAGCCATCTTGATCGACAGGCGCTGCCGGAACCTTGCGTACTCGGCGTGGCGCGCGCGCCCCAGGATCAAGCAATTCTCGCGACCCCAGCGCGTATAGAACCATTCCCGAAAGGATCGGTTCGCAGGCGAGAGGTCGGGCATCGATCGCAGCAGCATGACGATGGATAGACTGGGAACTCGCCCTTGCGTCGTCAAGGCCTGGAAAATTCGCAGCCAGAGAGACACGCCGGGCATTCCCCACGCTTACGATCGATGGATCTCTCCCGCGGGAAACGATCATGCGAGCAACCCTGCCGAGTGCCGTGAGCCTGGCGCTTCTGCTGTCGTCGCCGGCCTTCCCAGCGCAGTTGCCCGCATGCAATGGCGAGCCGCATCGACAGTTCGACTTCTGGGTGGGCACCTGGGAGGTACGCGATGGCAGCGGCAAGCTGGCCGGCTACAACACCATTACTTCGGAAGAGAATGGCTGCGTGCTCATCGAACGATGGCAGTCGGCCGCGGGCCACGGCGGGATGAGCATGAACTACTACGATCCGCTGTCTCGTCGCTGGAAACAGAACTGGGTGAGTCCGGGCGTGATTCTCGAGATGAGCGGCACGGTGCAGGACGGCTCGCTCATCCTGGAAGGGCCGCTGCAGGACATCGACAAGAAGCAAACCTCACTCCTGCGAGGTATCTGGACCGCATTGCCCGACGGTCGCGTGCGTCAGCACTTTGTCGAGTCCAGGGACGAAGGCAAGACGTGGAATGAGTGGTTTGACGGGTACTACTCCCGGCGACCCTGACGAATCTCGCAAACCTCGGCTGTCCTTTTGCCGTCAGGCTCGTGAAGCTGTACGTCACCCAGCTGCCGATCGCCGGCGGATTGCGCCGTTGCTCGTCGGAGAAGCCGGTTCCCAGCAGGAATTGCAAGCCGTCAGGCCGTTCGACCCGCAGCGCTCCCATCATGCCTTCGTACTTGCCTTTGCCGGGCAGGTGACCGACGACGCGTGCTTCCGCATCGAGCGTCGGTTTGAGTTTGAGCAGATCGTCGCTGCGTCCGGCGACGTAGTACGAATCGCCGTGGTGAAGCATCAGTCCTTCGCCGCCGGCGTCGACGATCTCTCGCAGCTTTCGTTCAAGTGAGTCGCGGTCCGCGACCCTGAACTGCGTCACGACCTCGGCCGGTGCGACGAGATGCAATTTCCCGAGCGCCGCCAGCCGCTGATCGAATGTGCCGGGATGCGCCGGCAGATCGAACACCATGTATCGCACCGCGCGCCAGCCATCCTCGTCGGGAATGACATCGCGAACGGTGCGCGCCAGCGCTTCGAACTGACCGCGGCCTGTCCAGAGTTCGCCATCGAGCGGGACGTCAGGCAGGTTCGCGGTGAACCACCCGGGCGCCGGGACGGCATTCCCGTTGCGTGTAACGAGCTCGCTGCCGTTCCAGTACGCGCGGATGCCATCGTACTTCTCGCTCACCCAGTACTTCGGGAGATCGGCGTCTTCGCGAAAAATGTTGGCGAGCAGCAGTGGCGGCGCGTTCGCCGCGAATGGAATCCCGCTCGGGAGAACAGATCCCACCAGGCTGAGAACGACCAGCAGCTTTCGCATCGTGACCTCCGGCGCGGATGCACCGGAGGCGATTACAAATGGCAGCGTATCGTCGTGGGCCGGGATTTTTCAGGCGTTTCGTTCAGAAACGCGCTTCAGATCACCAGTATGCGCCCGCGACGAACTCGAGCGCGTCGACGAGTCCCGTGCGCCAGTAGAGCCAGGTGTGGCCGCCGTCGCGCACGCGATACTCATGATTGATCCCGCGCTGTTTCAGGACCGTATGCATCGCATCGCCGCCCTGGGAGAGGAAATCATCATCGCCCATGTCGATCCACCAGCGCTGGCGATTCAGCTGTTCGACCGGCAGCGTCTTCGCCAGCGCGAGCGGCGAGTGAGCGCGCCAGACATCGTTGAGACGCGCCTCGCCTTGCAGGTTCGCGCCGTAGATCGGGCCGAAGTAGCGCTGCCAGGACGCATCGTCGGTCGCGATGATTTCCTGTTCGGTGCGAATGCCGGGAGAGAGCGCTGCCGCTCCGCTGAACAGCGTCGGATGACGCATCGCCAGCATCATCGCACCGTAACCGCCCATCGACAGGCCGACGGCCGAACGGAACAGGCGCTGTGGCCGCGTGCGGAACGTACGATCGACGAAGGGAATGAACTCCTCGATCAGCATGTCCTCGTAACGGACTTTGCCGTCCGCGCTGTTCGAATACCAGGTCGTGCCGGCATCGGGCATCACGAGGATCATCGGCGGCAACCGGCCGCTCGCGATCGCTTCGCCGACGAGTCGATCAGCCGAACCCTGCTGGATCCAGTCGGTTTCCGAATCGACGGGATCGAAGGGCATGCCATGCAGCAGGTACACCGTCGGATAGTGACGGGTCGGGCTCGACTCGTAGCCGGCCGGCAGATAGACGCTGTAGCGGACGCTCTTGCCGAGAACCTGGCTCTTGAAATCGCGGCTCTCGAGGACGCGGCCTCCATCCTGGGCGTGAACCGTGAAGCTCGATACGCCGATCAGCAGTGCCAGGACGCATGACGCGATACGCGCGACGGACAGTTGAATCATGTGTCTAGCTCGCTCCGTTCAGCAGGGCCCTTTGCCCTGCGGCGCGCGACTGTAGCGCAGAACGACAGCGAGTGGCGAGACTGCGTCAGTCGTCGTGACGACGGCCTTCGTTGAGATGAACGACGTTGTCGCGGCGATCACCCACGGCGCGCACGCTGAGGCGGAACTTCAGATCGCCGATCGTCAGCACATCGCCCTCGTGCAGCACGTGCTGCTTGATCTGCTGGTCGTTCACGAAGCAGCCGTTCGTACTGCCCGCGTCCTCGACGATCACGGCATTTGGACCGACGAGCAGGCGCGCATGATGGCGGCTGATCATCTTCGAGGGAATGAAGATGTCATTGTCATTCGTTCGACCCATCGTCATGACTTTGCGGTTGAGCGCGATCGGCTCGGCGTCATGACCGACGGGCTCGAGGAACCGCTCCATGATCTCTTCCTTGGGCGTCGCGATCTCGGCTTCGGCTCCATCGACGTCGCGGCGGATCGACGCCAGCGCTTCGATGTGAACAGCGAGATCCGCCTTGAGCGTCGCGATGCGGTTGTCGCGATTGAAGATCTGCTGGGTCATGCTCTTGACCCGCGTCCGCGCCTTGCTGAGTTGCTCCGACATGATGCCGCGCTCTTCCTGCGCCGTGCGGATCTCGGTTCGCAGATCGTCGATCAGCGTATTGCGCGCCTGTAGTGAGTGCTCGAGTCCGCGAATCGAGGCAGCGGCCGACTCGAGCTCGCCCTTCAGGCCCGCGATCTCGGTGGTCCGTTCGTTGAGCAACTGCGTGTCGTCGGCGGACACGGCATGCAGGCGCTCGATCTTGTGCTGTGCATCCTGCAGGGCTGCTTGCAGTTGCTCGCGCGCGTGCCGCTGTTGCTCCAGAGACTGCTGCAATGAAGCCAGTTCCTGTTGCCGAGTCGCTGACGCGGCGGATTGCGACTGCAGCTCCGACCAGACGGACACAGCATCCCGCTTCACACTGTCCAGTTCTTCCGATACCTGCGCCAACGCGGCTGCCCGCTGCTCGAGCTCGCTCACGGTCGCGGACAGCTTGTCCCGCTCCTCGATGAGGGCGGCGGTCGAACCTTTCAGTCCTTCGATCTCCGCGGCGAGCGCCTGCTGGCGCTGAGCATCGGCTGTTGCACGCGCCTCCGCTTCGCTGATCGCCCTTTCGAGATCTGTGCGTGCCAGCAGGCTGTCCTGCTGCTCGCGATGCAACGTTTCGATCTGCGTGTTCAGCTCGGACAGCTTCTCGTCGCGCGACATGACTTCGGCCGAAAGCCGCTCGCTCGCACCGGCACGCTGGTTGGCCTGTTCGAGCAACGTCGTGAGATTGCGTCCGTCGGCGAAGGCCCGCTCCAGCTGGGCGGCGAGCTCATCGCGCATTCCCTCGAGCGCGGAGATCGTCGAATTGCGCTGCGAGACCATGCTCGAGACGATGTCGTAGTCAGCCAGTTTCGCCGCGAGATTGCGGCCGAGCACGTGCGCCTTGCTGTGCTCGGCGATGACAGTGCGTTGCAACTCGTCGATCTGTCGCGCGCGGGAGGCGGCGAGATCGCGTGACTCTTCGAGCGCTGCCTTCAGCTTCGCGTGTTCGTCCGCAGTCGAGGTGAAGTTGGCCGTGCTGCGTTCGAGTTGCTGTTCGAGCGAGAGTCGCTGGTCCTCGGCCGACTGCCGATCCGCTTCGCGCGCGCTATCGAGATGCGCGAGCTGGGACTTGTGCGTCTCGACCTGTTCGCGTAGTTGCTGCTGCAGCTTTTGCGTCAGCGCATGCGAGATCGCCTGCTGTTCGCGAAGGTGGGCGTTGTCGGCTTCGAGGTTCGAGATGCGCGATGAGAGCTCGCTGCGCTCCGTGTCCGGCATCCGGCTCGCCGTTTCGAATTCATGCTGGGCCGTCCGGGCCGTCGCCAGGTCCGATTCCAGCGCGGCGATGCGCTGGCGCATCCGGTCGATGTTGATCGACAGATCGACGCTGCCGGGTGCCGGCCAGTTCGCACGTCCCCGGACCTGTGTTTCAACGAACCCCTCCGGCTCGGGATCGACGAGCCAGGTATCCGTCGTCGACAGCGCGTCATGAGTATTGGCGCCATGAGCATTGGCCTGAGCTGCGCCCTGCGCAGCCTCGTAGGCGACAACGTCGAGCTGCGGCAGCTCGTCGGTACGATCGAGATCGTCGGAATCGGGATGGGTCGACATGGTCTTTCGGCAAAAAATGCCTGATCCCCAGCCTACCTCAGTGCGGAACGATTGCCAGCGGTAGTTGGTGCAGGGAAGCTGTGGACCAGCTAGCCAGTGGCCTGCTCAGTTCTTCACCATCTGCATCACCTGCCCCACATCCAGCGTCCGTGCCCGATCGCGGATCTGGGTCAGATTCTGCTGCTGCAACTGGCGAGCATCGCCGAGGAGCGACTGATACGTGCTCTGCAACAGAGCAGTGTTCATCTGCCGCCCGCCTGCGTAGTAGCGCTTTGCCAGCTGGCCCAGTGCGTAAGTAGTGGCGAAAGAGAAAGCAGCGCCCGTCGCGACACTACCGACACCCCGTCCCAATCCGCCTGCAACGCTGCCGAGGAGACCGCCGAGCAATTTGCGGCCGAACTGCTCCACGTACTGCGAGGTCAGTCCCACACCGGCGGTCGCCAGGAATTCCTTGATGTGACCCTTGTCGAGTTGCACGCCGTAGCTCTGACCGATGCGATAGACCATTTTCATCTGCAGCGGAATGATCGCCATCGAAGCGAGCGACTGCGGCAGCAGCTCGATGGCGCCGTTCACGAGCGCGTGATTGAAGATGTACTTGTCGAGTTCCGCATCCGACCTCGTGGATGCAGCAGGCGACGGAGGCGATGCAGCGGTTTCGGTCAGCGGCGCCGCGACGAGCGCGGCTGCGGTCTGTTCGACCTGCTGCGCTTGTTGCGCGTCGAGAGACAGCGCGGCGCGCAGTTCCTTCAGGAAGGCCACTTCCTGAGCGTTCGCAGCCCCATCGGCATCGCAGACGCAGACGGCCATCTCGTAAGCGAGCTGACGATGCGCTGTCTCCGTGAGTCCAGCGACAGCCTTCTGCAGATTCACGCGCTTGAGCAGCACGTCCTGATAGAGCTGCGGAAGTTGCGGCGCTCCGTGTTCACCGGCGAGCGAGTCGGCAATGCCCTTGATGGCGGCACGCTCGCGATCGTCACCCGAGCCGTCGGCGAAGGCAGCGAGCAAGGCAATGGTCAGGATGGAGTTCTGTTCGGGCGATGACATGAAAACCTCTGGCGACGGGAACCGCACGGAGCTCGCGCGGCGTGGATCATGATGCCAGAGGCGCCGTTACTTCAGCGATCACGATGATCGCTGTGACGATTCGAGGAGGGAGCAGCGCGCTTCAGCGTCCGGCGGTGGACTGCGTGCTGCTCGCGGTGAAGCTTGCGTAGAGCTCTTCGCGGCTGATGAAACCGTCGCCGTCGGTATCGATCGATGCGAAGCGATCGATCAGGTACTTGTAGTAGCCGGCTTCGGTGCGGCTGATGCGACGATCGGCATTGCGATCGATGGAATCGAAGGTGATCTGTACGCCGGATGCCCGTTCCGGTGCAGACGGATCCGCGTGGGCTGCAAGCGATCCTGCCAGCAGAAGCGCAAGGAGGGGGGCTGCAGTTCGCATTCGGGACTCCGTGGTGGACTCAGGGTCTGCGGCTCGAATGCCGCGTGGGGGTCGACGATCCGTATCAACGCAATGCCATCAAATAAGTTTCCCGCCCGGCGTGCAAATGTCGCTCAAAACATACGGCCGTCGATCGGCCCGCCGCGTCGTGGTTTGTACGCGGGTAGCCGGGAGCGTGCGGCATCGATGTTGAACGAACGCTGAAGCCTGCCGAAGCGGGTCAGAGCGAAGCGGCGAACGCCTATCGAGCGCTCACGCTATGGGCTGAGTGTTGCATTTCGGAGACGGGAATCGAGCCGAGTGGCGGCTTCCGCTGGGGGGATTTTGCCGACTTCTCGGTCCACTTCGAGATTCGCCTCGCGCATGGACTCGATATCGACCGCGCCGATGAGGGATGCCAGGGCGTGATGCAGCGCGGGATCCTTGGCGCGCCGCGGCGAAAGCAGTACCACTGCGTCATAGGGAAGGATTGCCTGACGCGGATCTTCGAGCACGATCAGATTGTCCGCGGCAATGCGCCCATCGCTCGAGAACGCGGAGATCACATCGACCTCGCCATCGCGAACGGCCTTGTACATGAACGTCGGCTGGAACTGGCGCCGGCCAGCGAAGGTCAGGCCGTACGCCGTCTGCAGTGCCTGCCACTCCGGGCGTTCGAAGAATTCCAGGTCGCTGCCCATCTGTAGCGCGCCGGCCTGCCGGGCCAGATCATCGATAGTGCGGATTCCAAGCGCTTCCGCACGATCGCGGCGCATCGCAAGCGCATAGGCGTTCTCGAATCCCAACGAGCCGAGCAGCGCGATGCCGTGCTCGCGCTCGAGCCAGACTGTCAGTTCTTTCAGCACAACCTCGCGCGCAGGCGTGTCGGTGCGGCGCATGACATTCGCCCAGAGCGTTCCTGAGTAGTCGACGTAGACATCGAGCTCATCCCGCGAGAGGGCGCGGAAGGCGATGACGGAGCCGAGTCCCGTCTTCTGGGTCGACGCGTGGCCGGCCTGTCCGAGTCGCTGCGCGATGAGGTCCGCGAGGATGTATTGCTCCGAGAAATTCTTCGCGCCGATCACGTAGGCCGTCGCGGAGCCGCCTATTCGCGGTAATGCCGCGAAAGCAAAGCCCACGACCAGAATCGAAACCCCAAGGACGATTCGCAGCGGACTTCGCCGTGCGGTGCCGCTTTCGATCAGGCCCAGCAGTTGATCGACGATCAGCGCGAGCAGCGCTGCCGCCAGGCACCCGAACAGCACGGACACCCAGTTCTCCACCTGCAGCCCGGAGAAGATGTAGTTGCCCAGGCTCGTCTGGCCGACGGGTGTCGACAGCGTCGCTGCGCCGATGACCCAGACTGCTGCCGTGCGCACGCCAGCCATCAGCATGGGCGTGGCCAATGGCAGTTCGATTCGCCACAAACGCTGCGCGTCCGTCATTCCGACACCGCGCGCGGCTTCGACGATCGGCGCCGGAAGATTCACGATGGCTGTCACGCCGTTGCGGATGATCGGCAGCATCGAGTACAGCGTGAGTGCCAGGAGCGAGGGAAGAAAACCGAGCGCCGAAAAACTCGTGCCCCAGAGCTTCTGGGTGAGTGCCGACAGCGCGAGCAGCAGCGGATAGAACAACGCCAGCAGGGCGAGGCTGGGGATGGTTTGAATGACGCTCGCGAACGCCAGAACAGGCCAGCGCACTCGCGGGCAGCGAACGGCAAGTACAGTGAGCGGCAGGCTGATCAGCAGGCCGAGCGCGAGAGCGCACGCGCTGAGTACTACGTGTTCGCTCACGTATTCCGGCAGCAGCCGCCACGCTGCGGTCCAGGCACTTGCTTCTGAGGTCATCGGTGCGTCGCGCCGTTCTCGAGCAGCGATTGCACCCGCGTGCTCTGGCGACGCGGCATGTCCATCAGCGTACGGACTTCGATATCGGGATGATCGTTCAGCAGCTCGCGCGGAGGACCATCCGCTGCGATTTCGCCGGCCCGCATGACGAGAATGCGATCGGCGAGCAGGACGGCTTCGAGCACATCGTGCGTCACCATCAGCGTGGTGAGCTTCATCCGATCGTGCAGGCGGCGATAGTTCACGCCCAGAGCATCGCGCGTCAGCGGATCGAGTGCGCCGAAGGGTTCGTCCATCAGCATGATCGACGGTCGTGCCGCAAGCGCCCGCGCGACACCGACGCGCTGGCGCTGGCCTCCGGAAAGTTCTGAAGGCATGCGTGTCGCAAACTCGCGCGGAAGATCGACGAGATCGAGCAGCTCAATCGTTCGTGCGCGGATCTCCTCGGTCCGCCAGCCAAGCAACTGCGGCGTGATACCGATATTCGCCGCGACGTTCATGTGCGGGAAGAGTCCGATACCCTGGAACACGTAACCGATACGCCGGCGCAGCGCGTGCGGCTCGATCGCCTGGATCGGCGTTCCCTCGATCGCGATCGAGCCCGAATCGGCGTCGATCAGACGATTGATCGTCTTCAGCGTGGTGGTCTTGCCCGAACCGGAACCGCCGACGATCGCGACGAACGCACCCGCCGGCACCTCGAACGACACATTGCGTACGGCGAATGCCGTTCCGCCGTCGAAGGATTTCGTAACGCCGTTCAGGGTGATCATCGGTTGACGGTCCGCAGTTGACGGTTGACGGCCAGAACCAGAGGTTCTTCTCTCACCGTCAACCGTCAACCGTTAACCGTCAACCGTTAACCGTCAACCGTCAACCGTCAACCGTCAACCGTCAACCGTCAACCGTCAACCGTCAACCGTCAACCGTCTTTCAGGCACACCGCCTCCACGTTGTTCCCATCCGGATCGATGAGGAACGCGGCGTAGTAGGTCGGGCTGTAATCCGTCCGCAGTCCAGGCTCGCCGTTGTCCTTGCCGCCGGCGCTGCGGCCTTCGCTGTAGAACGCTGACACCGCTGCGCGATTCGATGCGGCGAATGCAACGTGGGTGCCGCCGGATGCCTGCTTCACGGCGTGCAGCCACAGGCCCGGCTTGCCTGGAGGTCCAAAGCCGGCGCCGCCTTCATAGGTCGAGCAGAGAACGATACCGAGCGGCTTGAGTGCCGTCTGATAGAAACGAATGCTGGCGTCCAGATCGCTGACGCGCAGACCGATGTGGTCGTACATGATGTGCCCCTTGGAAAAGGAGCCTCATGCTGGGCGCAGTGCACCCAGTGCTTCTTGGAGAATCTTGCGATCACCGCGCGAGGCGCGACGGAAGTCCCGCGGCGACATGCCCGCGGCACGATGGAACGTGCGCACGAAATTCGACAGGTCGTTGAAGCCGACATCGAGAGCGATCTGTGTGATCTGCCGATCCTCATCGGCGAGCAGCCGGGCTGCGCGACGCAGGCGCGATCGCAACAGATACTGATGCGGCGTCACGCCGACGATCCGTCCGAACAGGCGCAGGAAATGAAAGGCGCTGAGACCGACGTGCCGCGCAGCCTGCTCGAAGTCGATCTCATGATGAGAGTGGGCATCGATCCACATCGCTGCTTCGACCGCGCGTCGGCGGTCGCGGGCGTGTGCACGTACCGGCTGGCGTCGTCGACCCATCGTCACATCGACATAGCGCGCCGCGAGCAGCAGTCCTGCTTCGTCGAGCGCCACATCGCTGTTGCCCGAAGCGATGGTCTGCGCGAACTCGCCGAGCAGCATCAGCTCGGGTAGGGGAGGCAGACTGCCGCTGCGCCAGAGAGCTTCGATGCGAGGGCCGAGTGTGTCGACCAGCGCGGGGGAGAGATGGAACGACAGGCATTCATCGCCTTCGTCATGATGCTCGTGAGTGCAGCAGTACTCGTCGCCAGGGGAGCCGATGAGAATCGAACCGGTGACGAGCTCATATGTGTGACCGCGCGTGACGCAGCCGAAGCTGCCGCGGCGCACATACGAGATCGAGAACTGCCGGTGCAGTTCCGTGAACGGCCGGTCACCCGGCCCGGCTTCGCAGCGATAGTCGATCACGGAGATCGAGTCGCGCTGCAGCAGGGAGGTGACCGACATGGGTGTCTCGCACTACTTGGCGGCGTTCTTCGCCCGGTCAATCGCTTCGACGATCAGGCGCTGGGCTTCTTCCGCATCGCCCCAGCCGAGCACTTTGACCCACTTCGTCGTTTCGAGATCCTTGTAGTGCTCGAAGAAGTGCTCGATCTGCTTGATCGTGATTTCGGGCAGGTCGGTGTAGTTGTGCACCTTCTCGTAGCGGCGCGTCAGCCTGGGCACGGGCACCGCAATGATCTTTTCATCGCCGCCGGCTTCGTCCTGCATCTTCAGCACGCCGACCGGCCGGCAGGCGACGAGGGCGCCCGGAATGATGCCGCGCTGATTCGCGATCAGTACGTCGCAAGGATCGCCGTCATCCGACAGTGTGTGCGGGATGAAGCCGTAATTGCCCGGATAGCGCATCGACGTGTAGAGAAAGCGGTCGACGACCAGCGTTCCCGATGCCTTGTCCATTTCGTACTTGATCGGTTCGCCGCCCACCGGAACTTCGACGACGACATTGACTTCACGGGGCGGATCGCGGCCGATCGAAACAGCGTCGAGACGCATCTACTTCTCCATCAGGAAATGAGCGGGGGAGACCCGTATTCTGCCATGCCCGGGGGGGAAGTTCGTGGGCCAACTGGGCAGTGGAGAAGGGCTGCTGGCGACTGGCTGCTGGCGACTGGCTGCTGGCGACTGGCCAGAAGGGCTGATGTGCGGTTCTTGATTCTGGCCAGTCGCCAGCGGCCCGACTCAAAGGCCCCGGCGCTACTGTCGCTATCCTCCGATCCGCTGCAGCTTTGTGTAATACCCGCTTGCCTCGAGCACGATGGTCACCGGCTGATCGCTCAGATTGCGCCAGTACCAGCCGTGGTTGCCGGTAAAGGGCGCAACGAACGAACCATGTTCGGCCGGGGTCGACTCCTTGATCTGGTAGCTCTGATAGAAACCCTCGGGCCACTCGCCCTCGGTGGGTTCGCCGTGGAACTCGGAATACACCGGGCCGCCTTCCACGCGCCAGGAGTAGAGCATCGGTTCGCCGGCGGCCAGCAGGGCCTTGTATTCCAGCTCTTCCCGCGGCTTCACTGCGATCTCGACGCGTCCCGTGAAGAACTTGCGCTCGTGTTCGTGCATCGGCCCCGAGGCCCCGAGGTTCGCGGCCACTGCCTTCGCTGCCGCCATTTCATCGAGGCCGAGCAGGCGACCCGTGCGCAGCGGATCGATGCCGTACTCGGCGGGCAGGATCACGCCGACGACGATGATCGCCGCAACCGCGGCTGCGCCGAGCGTGCTCAGGAGCAGCGTCTTGCCGGTGGCGGTGATTGCGCTCGCCGGAGGCGCTGCGAGAGTGGTTTCTGAAGAGTGGGTCATGTGAGGAAGTAGCCGCTGAGCTGGTAGCCGGTGAGCACGAATCCCGCGGTCATCAGCAACACGTTGGTGAAATAGGCGTGACGCAGAAAGCTCGCCGTCCGCCGCCAGTAGTTCATGAACAGCAGGATCACGCCGAGCGCGAGGAACTGACCGATCTCGACGCCGACGTTGAAGGAGATCATGTTCGTCACCAGGCCATTGCGCGGCAGGTTCAGGTCCTGCAATTTCGTTGCGAGGCCGAGGCCGTGGAAGAAGCCGAAGAACAGTACGGCAAAGCGGGGATTGGGTTCGATACCGAACCAGGTGCGGAAGGCATTGATGTTGTCGAGCGCCTTGTACACCACGGACAGGCCGATGATCGCGTCAACGAGAAACGCGTTCACGTGCCAGCCGGCCAGCACGCCGAGGAGCAGCGTGGTGCTGTGACCGATCGCAAAGAGGGTCACGTAGAGCGCCACATCCTTCAGTCGATAGAGAAAGAAGATGACGCCGACGAGGAACAGCAGGTGGTCGTAGCCGGTGACCATGTGCTTCGCGCCCAGATAGATGAAGGGCACGATCCGCGGTCCTTCGCTGCCGCTGACGAACGCCTGATCGCCTTCCGCTACCGTGTGGGCGACAGCGATACAGGCAGCGGACATAAGGAAGCTGCCTGCGATGAGTGCGAGACGACGGGCGAGTTGCATAGGCTGAACAGTAGCTGCTGTCCGAAGGAATAACGAGAGCGCAGCGTCTCTGCGTACATTTCTCCACGCATGACCCGAATGTGACCCAGTTGCGCAGCCGGGCCCGCATGGGCACATTGCACGCCTCGAATTACGGCGCCCCGAGCGGGCGATCGACGGCAGCGAGTCCGCAATCATGAGTGCAATACGTCTGTCCCCCTTCTTCTCGGGCGTCCGTTGTTTCGCCTGCGAGACTCCCCACGATCCACGCACGCTGCTCACCGTCTGCCGGCAATGCGGCATGCCGCTGCGTGTCGACTACGACCTGGCATCGATCCGCTGGAAGCGCAGTGATGTCGTCGGGCGCGTGCCGACGCTGTGGCGCTATCGCGAAGTACTGCCGCTGATCGAGGGAGACGAGACGACGCTCGCCGAAGGCTATACGCCTCTGCTCGCGGTCGAGCCGAACGTGTGGGTGAAGGACGAGGCGCGCAACCCGACCGGCTCCTTCAAGGCGCGCGGCATGGCTCTGGCGGTTTCGATGGCGAAGCATCTCGGCGCTCGCGCACTGTCGGCGCCTTCCGCTGGAAACGCGGCGGGCGCGCTGGCTGCCTACGGTGCGCGGGCGGGACTTCCGGTGACTGTTGCGATGCCGATCGACACGCCCAAGCCTTTCTTCGACGAATGCGAGCTGTATGGCGCGACGATTCATCGCGTGAAGGGAACGATCGCCGACGCTGGAAAATTCCTGCGCGAACACGGCCCGAAAGACACGTTCGATGCATCGACGCTGCGCGAGCCTTATCGCATCGAAGGCAAGAAGACGATGGCGTACGAGCTCGTCGAGCAGTTCGAAGGCGAGGTGCCTGACGTCATCCTGTATCCGACCGGCGGAGGCACGGGCCTGATCGGCATGTGGAAAGCCTTCAATGAAATGGCGGCGCTCGGTTGGATCGACCAGGATCGACGTCCGCGATTCGTGTCCGTCCAGGCGGCCGGCTGCGCTCCCGTCGTCAAAGCGTTCGACGAGGGCAACGAGAAGACCGAACCCTGGCCGAATGCGCAGACGAAAGCCTACGGTTTGCGAGTGCCATCGCCGCTGGGCGGTTTCCTCTGTGTGCGCGCACTGCGCGAGACAGGCGGAACTGCGATCGCCATCGATGAGGCCAACATCGCGTCCGCGACAGCGGAACTCGCGGCGAAGTCGGGGATCGATGTGTGTCCGGAGGGTGGGGCCGCGTGGGCGGCGCTGCGCCAGTTGCGTGACAGAAAATTCATCGGCCCGAGCGATCGCGTGGTGATCTTCAATACCGGGACAGGGCTGAAGTATCGGTGAGGGGGAGCCGGTCGTCATTCCCGCGCACGCGGGAATCCATCTGCATCGAGGCATGGACTCCCGCTTTCGCGGGAGTGACAGCCACAAGTAACCCCAGGACTCCCGCGACAACCGTCGCATCGGACGCGCGTCTGATCGCAGCCGGTTCAGCCGCCGGTTGCATCAGCTCGCCCCAGCAAGCACTCTTGCTCATTGCTCATTGCTCATTGCTCATTGCTCATTGCTCATTGCTCATTGCTCATTGTCTGTTGCCCTTCGAGGTTCTATGCGCGCTCTCCGCCAATCGACGTTCGCTCTGGTGCTGGCAGTCGCCGGGCTCTCGCTCGCTCAAGCCGCGGCGCCCGGTGCATCGCCCGAACTGAACAAGCTCTTCGACGACTACTTCGAGAAGTCGCTGGAGCTGTCGCCGTTGCAGGCCACGTTCATCGGTGACGACCGGTACGACGACAAGCTGACGAACAGCATCTCGCCGGAATTCATCCGCATGGCGCTCGAGGTCGATCGCAGCTATCTCGATGCGGCGCTCAAGTACGACCCCAAGAAGTTGTCGCCGGAAGATCGGCTGAGCTGGGAGATCTTCGTGCACGAACGCCGGGTGTCGATCGAAAGCGCGAAGTTTCCCGGGGAGCTGCTGCCGATCGATCAGATGTTCAGCATCCCGACGCTGATGCCGGTGCTGGCGTCGGCCACCAGCGCGCAGCCGTTCAAGACGGTCGAGGACTACGATCAGTTTCTGGCGCGCATGAACGACTACATCACCTGGTCCGATCAGGCTGTCGTCAATATGCGCGAAGGCATCAGACGCAACGTGGTGCAGCCGCGCGTGGTCATGCAGAACGTTCAGAAGCAGCTCGCGGCGCTGATCGCGGAGGATCCGCTGAAGAGCATCTTTTATACGCCCGTGACGCAGTTCCCCGATGGCTTCGCCGCGGCCGATCGCACTCGACTCGAGAAGGCGTATCGGGACGCGGTCGTGAGCAAGATCAATCCGTCATACCGGCGCCTGCACGATTTCGTTCGCGACGAATACCTGCCGAAGACGCGCGCGACGGTTGCGTGGACCGCATTGCCCGATGGCCCGGCTTGGTACGCTTTCCTTGTGAAGAACAGCACCACGACCGAGATGACGCCCGATGAGATCCATGATCTCGGGTTGAAGGAAGTCGCGCGCATTCTCGCGGAGATGGAACAGGTGAAGACGCAAGTGGGCTTCAAGGGCGACCTGAATGCGTTCTTCCGGTATCTGCAGGACGATCCGAAGTTCTACTACACGAAGGCTGACGATCTGATCGCGGGCTACCAGGACGTGAAGCGCCGCATCGACGCGGTCCTGCCGAAGTACTTCTCGCTGTTCCCGAAGGCGGACTACGAAGTGCGGGCCGTCGAAGCATTCCGCGCGGAATCCGCCGCCGGCGGTTCCTATCAGCAGCCGTCGGCCGACGGATCGCGCCCGGGCATTTTCTACGTCAACACTTTCAACCTGAAAGCGCAGCCGAAATTCGGCATGGAGACGTTGTCGCTGCACGAGGCCGCGCCGGGTCATCACTTCCAGATCTCGATTCAGCAGGAGCTCACCGAGCTGCCGCGCTTCCGCCGCTTCGGCGGCAACTACACGGCCTACGTCGAAGGCTGGGCGCTGTACGCGGAATCGATCGGCAAGGAGATGGGATTGTTCACCGATCCGTATCAGTACTACGGACGCCTGAGCGATGAAATGCTTCGTGCGCTGCGCCTCGTCGTCGATACCGGCCTGCACACCCGGGGCTGGACACGCGAGAAAGCGATTCAATACATGCTCGACAACTCATCGATGGCGAAGAGCGACGTCGAAGCAGAAGTGGAACGCTATATCGCGAACCCGGCGCAGGCCCTCGGCTACAAGATCGGCCAGATCCGGATTCGTCAGATGCGCGTGAAAGCCGAAAAAGCGCTCGGCGGCAAGTTCGACATCAAGCAGTTCCACACGGAAGTGCTGAGAGACGGGGCACTGCCGATGGGAGTGCTGGAGGCGAAGATTGACAGGTGGATTGCGGCGAACAAGTAAGCGGGCATGAGCTTCTTCAAACCGCGTACGCCCCTCGCGTGCGCGCCGTCATTCCAATCTCTACCTGCGCTCCCAGCGGGAGGCTCGCGACTCCGATCGTCGTTCGCGCGGGGTACGGCTTGGCGAACTGCGTTGCATAGACTTCGTTCATTGCCGCGAAGTCCTTCATGTCGGTGAGGTAGACCTGCACGTTCACGACGTCCGCGGGCGTGAGGCCGGCGGCATCGAGGACGCTGAAGAGATTCCGGAAGCATTGCGCGGTCTGTTCGCCGATCGAACCGGTCACGAGTTTTCCGGTTGCCGGATCGAGCGGCGTCTGGCCGGAGAAGAACACGAGGCCCGCGGCTTCTACAGCGTGCGAGTACGGGCCGACGACAGCGGCACCGGGCGCGTTGATGGCATTGCGGCTCATGAATTCCTCCCGTCAACCGTCAGCGGAACTGCCGATCGCGAATCTTCAGCGGCACCTTGGCGCCGAAGAAGTAGGACAGCCCGATCCGGAACGTATTGGTCTTCGGATCTTCGTCCGTCGTCGAATAGCCGAGCTGGACGCTGAAGCCATCGCCCAGCATTTCGGGCTGGTGTTCGAGAAGGATGGCGTACGTGTTCTCGTCGTAGAGATCGTTGCCGGACAGTTCGATCTTCAGGCTGTCGATCGGATACCAGCTCGCGCGCAGCTCCGTGGTCTCGAATTCCGACGCGTCCTCGAGCTTCGTGGTCGTGAAGGAGCCGCCGACCGTGAAGTCCCAGAGGTACGCTTCGGCGAAGTAGCGGTAGCTGTCCGTGCCGAGTTTGTCCTTGTCGGTGACGGGAAACGACGAATCGCCGTCGCAATCCGGCGAGAGAGTGCCGCTGGCATAGGCGCCCCCGATCCGGCCGTACTTCGGCAGCCGGAAGAACAGCGCAGCTTCGCCGCCGTAGCTGTCGAAGTTGCACGAGGGCTTGCTGCCGGGCAGCTCGCCGGTTTCGTCTTCCAGGATGTCACGCGTGCGAACGGTCGACTTGGCGTAGTGGCCGGCGAGCGATGCGCCGAAGTAGGAGCCGATCGGAAAAGTGCCGATCAGATCCGCACCCAGCGTTCCCGCCGAGGTGCTGTCCTTCGTGTCGCTGTTGATGCTGGAGAAGTCGAATTCGAAATGCATCGAGTCGACCGCACGATCATCGGCCGCCCATGCGGTGCCGCCGAGCAGCAGGGTTGCCACGGCAGCGGCAGAAGTGCGAATGAGGATTCTCATGAAGGCTGCCTTATTGATCCGGGGTCGGTTGAACGACGAGCTGGGTCGCGCCCGCGAGGAAGAGCGTGCGGCCGTCCGCGCTGATGATCATCTTAGGTCCCGCTCCGGGTGCTCCAGCGAGCGGTACTGCGGCACCCACTTGCGGCAGTGCTTCACCATTCTTCGTTGTGGAGGTGTCGAAGACGAGCAGCGCGCCCGCAGCGCTGTCGTAGGTGAAGGCACGCTTACCGTCCGGCCGCAGTGCGACCGCAAGCGTCGTCGTCGGCAACTTGCCCAACAACGCGTAGTTGGCGCCATAGACGTTCAAGCCATTGAGGACGAGTCGTGTCGCCTCCCTGTCGAGCGCCGGCCCGATGGTGTTCTGATTGATGGCGATACCTGTGTTCGAGATGCCCCCGTTGCCCGCCGCGAACGCAACCACGGCAGGTGCGGTCGTGAGCGACGGATCACCCTGAACCAGGTTGATCACCGACCGATCGGCGGACGTTCCGAGTGTTCCGTTGTTGAAATTCGCCGCGAGCTTGGTGATGGCGTTGGTTCGCACGACGAGCGTGTACAGCTCCGTCCCCTTGCTCTCGGCGATGCCGGTCGTGATCAGCGCGAGGTTGGTATTGGCGACTTCGATGCTTTTCAGGAAGCTGTTGGTCGGGAGCGCCGGCGCTTCGATAGCCGTGCCGCGAGCCAGAGTCTCCGGATCGACCGACACGACCTGCGTATTCGCCACTGCCAGCAGTTGCGCAGCATCGACGGTCAGAGACAGACCCTGCAGATTGGTGACAACAGCTGTCGTCGGCGCGCCCCATGCGCCACCGGCGTAGGGATAGCGGACGATCGTGCCACCGCTGATATCCGTGGCGACGAGCAACGCATCGCGCTGCGCATCGTGCCGAAGGGACTTCACGACGCCGACGCCTGCGGGCCAGGCGAGCGTCTGTGCCGCGCGCGTGACCGGGTCGACTGCAATGAGTGTCGCTGTGCTCGTGATCGCACCCTGATGGTCGGGGATATCCAGCGAAACGGGGTAGCTCCCTGCCGCGAGCGCCGGATAGACCGCTCTGACCTCAGTGTCGCTGATGTAGAGCATCGAGGTTGCGGCGGTACCGCCGAACCTCACGCCCGAGATGGGGAAGCCGCTGAAGCCGATGCCCCGGATGATTGCAGTCGCCGAAACACCCGCCGTAGCGACGTTCGGGGCGACGTAGTCGATGACGGGAGAAACCTGATACTTCACCGTCGCTGTGCGCGAACCACCGGCTTGCAGACGGCTGCACGCCGAGTCGGCGCAGAAGTAAGCGGTAACGGCGACCGTGCCGGAGTACGAGCCCGCGCCGATGGTCGAGGGTGCAGCGGGCGTAACGACGATTTGCGCCGTCGTGCCGTTGACGGTTGTCACCACGTCCGCGATGCCGTTGCCCGTATGAAGGACCGAGACGTTCACGACCCCTTCGGAGAAGGTCGCGGTAATCGTCTGGGCCGCGGGGGCCGCGGCAGCCGGAGACGCTGCGCTGAACGTCAGCGAACTGGTGGAGAGATCGATCTGTCGGGAGGTTTCGCTGTCGCTGCCGCCGCCGCTGGAACAAGCGGCGAGGGACAACAGCAATGCGACGCACGCAACGCGGCGCGCACCGGTCGAGTAATGCACAGGCTCTTCCTTCAATAGCGTGGGCGCGCGCCCATTGCGCGGCCCGAGTCTTTGCCGCGGCTTACGTGGCTCGGTCGAAGATATTCTTCGCGCGCAGTCGGGCGGCGCAATCGTACCCGATGCGGCCGGATAAAAGCTGTATTCGACGTGTAATGGTCAACGCCACGGGGCCGGCGGCGGACGGGCAACGGCCGGAAATTTCAGGCCTTTCCCTTAAGCATTTCCCAGCGCGAAGTACATCTGGGTCCCCACGCCGGGCCGGCTGCGGGCCCAGACCTCGCCCCCATGCCGCTGGACAATGCGCTGCACCGTTGCCAGCCCGATCCCGACACCCGGGAATTCCTGATCCCCGTGCAGACGCGAGAACGGCTTGAAGAGCCGATCCGCATACCGCTCGTCGAACCCGGTGCCGTTATCGCTGACGCAGAAGACCCGTCGTCCCTGTTCATCCAGGAACGAGCGGAACTCGATCCGGGCCAGTGGCTGGCGGGAGGAGTACTTCCAGGCATTGGACACCAGGTTTTCGACCAGGACCCCGAGCAGGCCCAGGTCCCCCTGTACGGGCTCGGCGGGTTCGATGACCTGATCGACCTGCCGGTCCGGGTCCGCGGCGCTCAGGCGGGCGAGGGCCCCCCGCACCAGGCCCGCGATGTCGACGGGTTCCATTTCCAGTTCGGCGCGGCTGATCCGCGACAACCTCAGCAGGTCATCGATGAGGTCGCTCATGCGCTGCGTGTGTCCGAACAGGTTGTCGATACTGGTCGCCGGATCGTCTTCGCCGCGGGCGCGATCGAGCTCCAGGTTCATCGCTCGCAGCGGTGCACGCAGATCGTGCGAAACCGCGGACGAGAACGCTTCGAGCTCCTGGTTGGCGCCTTCCAGCTCCCTGGTCCGGATGCGGACCTGCCGCTCGAGATCGGAGTAGATCTGCACGTTTTCCATGGCGACCGCCGTCGTGTTCGCGAGCGCCTCGAGCAGCATCAGCTCCTCGGCCGTGCATTCGTGTTGAGTCGCCCAGTAGTTGCCGATCGCACCGATCGGCGCGTTCGTCCGGATCGGCACCATGACCATGCTGCGCACGAAGGTCGGGCGGTAGGCGTCCACCGGCACGCGAGGATCCTTGAAGATGTCGGGGATGACCGTCGATCTGCCGTTGAGCATTGCCCAGCCGCTCACGCAGGTCTGCAACGGAAAGCGCTGGCCCTTCCAGAGCGGTGAGATCGCGTCTTCATCGACGTAGAAACAATAGTCGCCGTCGCGCAGCACGAACGTTGCGCCATCGGCGCCGGTCAGTTCACGCGCGGCATGACGCACGATCTCGACGATCGCATCCAGTCCACGGGCGAGCGACAGCTCCTGCACGACGTTGATGAGCCGCGACATGGATGCGTGCTGCCGGCTCGGGTCGACAGGCCGGCTCGGGTGGACAGATTGGGGGGCGCGGGCATTCTGGGTTCGTCGCAAGGCCGCGGTGAGTTGCCACGCGTAGTCCTTGAGAACGTAGTCGTCGGCACCGGCTGCGAAGCTTGCATTCACATCGGCTTCGCGGGCTGCGCCGGAACACACGATGACCGGCAGATTTGCGTACCGGGCTTTCGAGAGCGAGATCGCCTCGCGTGCGTCGAAACGCGGCAGGCCGTTGTCGACGATGACGACATCGAAGCCGCCGGTCTCGAGCGCGCGGATGAATTCTTCACGGGACCGTGCCGGAATGAACTCGGCCTGGACACCGTCCTTCTGCAGTCGCCGCTCGATGATCAGCGCATCGCTGGCGCTGTCCTCCAGATGCAGGATCTTCATCCCTTCTAATTCCCTCCGCCTTCGCACTCACAGATAGCAGAGGGGAATTTCTCGGACAAGACTTGGAATCACTTAACGCCGCGCCAGAGGCGGCAACTGGTTCACGAAATCGATGCGCGAGTGACGACAGCGTTGTCGAACGTTCAGGGATTTGCTGAATCCGCCTGATGTTGCGTGTCGCCGAGCGAACGACGCAACGAACTGATGAAGCGACGCCACGAGCTGCCGCGAGGTCGCGATGGCAGGCCGAGGCGTTCGCGCATGCCTGCAAAAATCGCATCGGGCACGCTGATGCCGCACGCCTTCTCGAGGCCCTGAAAACCCGGCGATGAATTGGCTTCGCAGATGCGATACCCGTGGGTATCGAAGAGGATGTCGATGCCCGCGACATCGAGTCCCAGTGCCCGTGTCACGCGTACCGCAAGTTCTGCCATCTCGGGCGGCGGGTCGAAACACGTACCGATGCCACCGAGCGAAATGTTCGATTTGAAGCTGCCGTCCGCCGAGCGGCGCTCCATCGCGGCCACTGCCTTGCCGTTCACGACGAGCACTCGCACGTCGCGACCGTGACTCGATTTGATGTACTGCTGGAAGATGAAGTCGGCGCCCGGGCTGGCTCCGTCGAGCAGGTTCGCGAGATCGCCGAACTGTTCGCGGTCCTTGCACAGGAGCACACCGTTGCCACGCGTGCCCTTGAGCGTCTTCACGACGACCGGGAAGCCGAGCTCGCGCTCGACGACACCCACGTCGACCGGAAATTTTCCGAGGATGGTTTTCGGAATCGGCAGACCCGCGCTCGAGAGGATCTGCAGCGTCTGCAGTTTATCGGCAACCGATTCGATCGCCGTCGGGCCGTTCACCATCGCGACACCCTGGCGCTCGAAGTGACGCAGCACGGCGAGGGTGAAGTAACTCGTCTCGCTGCCGGTGCGCGCAATGATCAGATCCGGTTTCGGCAAAGACTTGCCTTGATAGATCGCGGACCAGTTGTCGGCCGAATCGACGATCAGTTCGAAGTCGCGGGGCTGCAGCACCTTCAGGTCGATGCCGAGGCGCGCAGCGACCTGCTGGAAGCGCATCACTTCCGCGGCTTCTGGAACGTCGGGTGCGAGTTCGCGATGAAAGAGCAGCCAGCAGCGCATGGGGTTTCCTCGTGTCAGCCGACTATGAGCATCAGGGACGAATCCGCGCTGAACTCTCTTTTCGGTATCGCCTGCGGCAGCGCGTCCGCGGCGATGAGAGAACGATGTAGGAAGAGGGCGAGTTCCGGCGTCGGCCGACAAAACATATCGTTGCAAATCAGGCACGGGCGAAGGTACGGGGCGTTCGGTAAAGATTCAGTCGCCGGCGGGGGGAATATCGGTGACAAAGCAGTCAACCGCGGGAGTCCCCGCGCGTTGCATGAACCGTAACGAAATACAGTGCAGGGCGCGCCATGACATTGCAGGCGGTACTTGCCGCGAACCGGTTCGGCCTCGGTGCGCGGCCGGGTGAAATTACCGACATCGGTCGCGACCCGCGCGAGTGGCTGATGCGCCAGGTCGAGCGCGACGTTGCGGTGCCGCAGGTGATCAGGGCTCTGCCTTCCTCGGCTCAGGCGTTCGAAGCCTATCGTGAGCTGCAAGAAATGCGGCGCGAGGCGCGCGCGGAACCCGCCAGCGACAACAAGGAACGCGATCCCGTTGCGAACGTGCGCCAGAAGCTCGCTCCTCTGTATCTCGACCAGGTTGCGGCGCGCTACCAGGTCGCCGTTGCCAGCACTGATCCGTTCCGCGAGCGCCTCGTGCATTTCTGGAGCAATCATTTCGCCGTGTCTGCCGACAAGGCGCTCGTGGCCGGGCTTGCGGGCACGCTCGAGAACGAAGCCATCCGGCCGCACCTGTCAGGGAGTTTCGCCGAGCTGCTGCTCGCGGCGGAATCGCATCCGGCGATGATCCTGTATCTCGACAACCAGGGATCGATCGGCCCGAACTCGATGCTTGCGCAGCGCGCTTCGCGTCGTGCCCGCAAGGCAGAGCGCAAGCTGGACATCAACGAGAATCTCGCTCGCGAGATCCTTGAGCTGCACACGCTCGGAGTGAACGGCGGGTACACACAAGCGGATGTCACGAGCTTCGCGCGCGTGCTCACCGGATGGTCGGTCGGTGGAAGTCGCGGGCCGCTGGCGGAGGGCAAGCCCGGTGTATTCGAGTTCCGCGAAAACATGCACGAGCCCGGTGCTCAGACAGTCGTCGGCAAGCGCTATTCCGAGAGCGGAGGTGCACAGGCGAAAGCAGTGCTGAACGATCTCGCGCGGCATCCAGCCACCGCGAATCACGTCGCGACGAAACTCGTCCGGCATTTCGTCGCCGATGAGCCTCCTCTCGCGGCGGTCGACCACGTGGCAAAAGTCTTTCGCGATACCAACGGCGATCTGCCCTCGGTGCATCGCGCCGTCATTGAGCTGCCGCAAGCGTGGGAAGCCGCGCCGCGCAAATTCAAGACACCTCATGAGTTCGTGATCTCGAGTTTCCGCGCGCTCGATTTCGTGCCGGACAAGCCGTTGCAGATCGCCGCACCGTTTCAACTGCTCGGCCAGCGTCCCTACACGCCCGGTTCACCGGCGGGCTGGCCGGACACCGCCGCGCAGTGGGATGGGCCCGACGCATTGCTCAAACGCATCGAGTGGGCGACGCAACTGAGCGATCGACTGCGCTCCCGTGCAAAGCCTCTCGACATTGCCGCTCAATCGCTCGGCGAAGCGCTCAACGAACGCACGCGAACTGCAATCTCTCGTGCAGCAAGCGCCGCGCAGGGAACGACCTTGTTGCTCGCGAGCCCGGAGTTCATGAGGCGATGAATATGCTCCGTCGTACCTTTCTCCAATCCGCGTTCGGAGCGTCGGTGGCGGCGCTCACACCGCGCCTCCTGCTTGCAGACGCGGCGACCGATTCCCGCTTCGTTCTCGTCATCCTGCGGGGTGCGCTCGATGGCCTCGCTGCCGTGCCGCCGTACGGCGATGGGAACTACGCGACGAAGCGCGGTGCACTTGCGATCACTGCCCCGGCGCTGCGACTGAACGGCCTGTTCGCTCTGAATCCCGGCCTTGCGCAGTTGCATGAACGCTATCGATCGAAGGAGCTCGTCGTGTTCCATGCGGCGGCTTCGCCCTATCGCGAGCGATCGCATTTCGATGGCCAGGATCTGCTGGAGAACGGCACGACCCGGCCAGGCGTGGCGCGCGACGGTTGGCTCAATCGCGCGTTGAGCGTGTTGCCGGCCGCGAGGATGAGGACGACGGAGCAGATCTCGGTGGCGCTTTCGCAGAACCTGCCGCTCGTGCTGCGCGGCGAGAACCAGGTGAACTCATGGGCACCGTCACGCCTACCCGAAGCGGATGCCGATACGTTGCAGCGGATCGCCGATCTGTATTCGACCGAACCGTACTTCGCCGAGCGATTGCAGGCAGCCGTGGCTTCGAACGAAATTGCCGAGGGCGGCATGAAGGGCGGCGGGCGCGATCCACTCGGCCAGTTCAATCAGCTGGCTGCTGCCGCCGGTCGTTTGCTGGTGACCGATGATGGCGCGCGCATCGCAGTCATCGAAGCGAGCGGCTGGGACACGCATGCGAACCAGGGCGCCGAGCAGGGCCAACTGGTGAACCGCCTGCGTGTCCTCGATTCAGGTCTCGACGCGCTGCGAGTATCGCTCGGCCCCGCGTGGAACCGGACTGCGGTGATGGTGGTAACGGAGTTCGGCCGCACCGTCGCTGTCAACGGAACTCGCGGCACGGATCACGGCACCGCGACGTGCGCCTTCCTTGTCGGCGGCGCTGTGAACGGCGGTAAAGTCATCGCTGATTGGCCGGGTCTCGCAACCTCGTCGCTGCATCAGGGACGCGATCTCGCACCGACGCTCGATCTGCGCAGCGTGTTCAAAGGAGTTCTGGCGACGCACCTGTCGGTGAGCGAGAGCGATCTCGAATCGAAAGTCTTCCCCGACAGCCGCGGCGCCAGTCCTCTTGAAGGGCTGATGCAACGTGCATGAAGGCCAAGACAAGGCATCGGATTTCCCACGGGGTACACGGGATAATAAGGCGGGAGATTTCTCGTGAAGACGGCAGCACCCTGCTCGAACATCATGGTCTTTCCCCGTGAAACCCCGTGTAGGCGCTTTCTCCTACCTCTTCACTGCTTCCGCTCTCGAAGCCGCTGCTGCACGCGCTGGCGCTGCTCCGGTGTCGCGTTGCGCCACATCTCGCGCAGTCGTTTGCGCTGCTCGGGGTTCAGTTGCTGGAAGCGTTTATAGTTCTTGCGCAGCCGCTGCTTCTCTTCCGGCGGCAGTGAACGGAACTCGCCGTAGCGCTTGCGGATCCGAGCGCGCCGTTCTTCCGGAAGCTTCTGCCATTCGTTGAAGCGAGCGCGCGTCTGCTGGCGCTGCTCTGGGGTGAGCTCATTCCATCGCGAAGCGCCGTCGGAGAGTTTGCGTTGCCGCTCCGGCGGCAGTTCGCCCCAGCGCTGTTCGAAGTTCTTCAGCAGCTTCTGTTGTTCCGGCTTCAGTTCATTCCACGCGACACCGGCGCCGTCTGTCTGTCCTGTGTTCTGCGCGAACGAAGTGCCGGCGAGCGTGGTGCCGACCAGCATCAGCACGAGATTGCGTCGCAACCGATTCATGGCTTCACCTTCTTCTCGGGCGCGGGCTTGGCGGCCGTTTTCTTCGTTTCGGCTTCGTCATCGTCGTCCTGCGCGAACCACGTCCAGTCATCGTCCTCGTCTTCCAGCTCGGCGAGGTAGTCGAGGAAAGCTTCGTCCAGCGGCTCCGGCTCCGCGCTGAGCGCAAGCGCGGGAACCATCAGTAGCGCGAGCGCACCGAGCCGATCGATCTGTTCAGGTTTGCGCATCGTCGCTTCCATCGTTCGGCGCGGCCGTCGCATCCATGCCCTCTTCCATCCAGGCGTAGAACTCCAGGTTCTCGATCAGCTCCAGGTCGTCGTCGTTGAGCAGCATTGCCATGTCGTCCGCTGCTGCGAACGACTCCGGGATGGAGCGTTCGTTGGTCACGCGCGGCGCGATCACTACGACCGCTGCGACCGCCGCCGCGGTCAGTCCCGCAGCGGGCAGCCAGATCCGCCGGCTGATGCTGCTCGGCGCCTGTTCGACCGCGCGATGCCGCGCCTGCGTCAACCTCGAGCGGATGTGAGCGGGCAGCGCTTCGACGCTTTCATCGAAGAGCGCCTTGCTGCGCTGTTCGAGCGGTGTTTTCGGATCGTCACTCACCACGCGTCTCCCAATTCGGCGCGCAGGGTGTGCACTGCGCGTGAGTAATGCGTCTTTACGCTGCCTTCCGAGCAGCCCATGGCAGAAGCTGTCTGCGCGACGTCGAAACCCCCGAGCGCCCGCAGCATGAAGGCCTCCTGCTGCCGGGCCGGCAACTGGGCGATCGATTGCTCGAGTCGCCCAAGGGCTTCATTCGCCATGAGGCGCTCGACCGCACCCGCCTCGTCGGCTGGCGCGGTTTCCACGGGATCGACTTCATCTTCCCGCGCCGACGCTCCCGGCAACCAGGCGAAGAAGCGGTTGCGGACCTGTCGCCGCCGCTGACCGTCGCGAATGCGGTTCTGCAGGATCCGGTAGAACAGCGGCGCCCATTCCTCCGGGGGGCGGGCGCTGTAGTTGCGCGCAAGCTTGAACATCGCGTCCTGCACGGCGTCCAGTGCGTCGTCGTCATTGCGCAGCGCGATACGTGCGATCCGGAACGCACGCCGTTCGACGCCAGCGAGGAACTTGTCCAGCTCACGAGCCCGATCCAGAAGCCACTCCTTCGCGTGACACGACCGCTCCCGAGGGTAGCAAACTGAGGGAACATAAGGTCGGAGCCGGCGGTACGTGGGGAGTAACGCGTCAGGATGAAATTCGTTGACGTGAGGCCAGCTGGCCGGCTGGCCCTCCCGTTCATCATGCGACGAATTGCCTCCTCGACCGACAGGCTGCGGCAGTACCTGACGGAAGACTGCAATCGCCCCGAATCAGGCACACGGCCGGCCAGGGGCGGCTGCGAGGTTCGGATATAGTCCGTTCATGTCCTCTCTCCCCGTGAAACCGCGCGGTCTGGCGTTGCTGTTCGCCTGGTCGCGCGTGCGCTTCACTCTCATCGTCGGTGCCGTGTTCGGCTTCTTCCTCGCGCTGCCGAACGAATCGCCCATGCTGATCGTCATCGCTCGGACGGTGATTGTCGGACTGGCGGCGATGTTTGCTTTCGGCCTGTTCGAGCAATGGCCACGGCGGTTGCCGGTGTGGCTCGCGCGGTCGGTATTGCAGCTCCTCGGCATCGTTGCCGCTATTCCAGTCGCGGCTGCGATGGCCTACATCGTCACGACGGGAGGTAACCCGGAGTTCGAGAAGGATCGCAAGCGCGTCATTGGCTACGCGAGCCTGACGTTCACAGGCGTGCTGTTCGCGCCGTGGATCGCTGTCGGTGCGATGTTGAAGCAGCGCGACGCATTCGCTCGCGAGCAGGCGCTCGGCTTCGAGCTCGAGCGCAGCGAGTTCGAGCGCCAGGCGCTCGATGCTCGATTGCGGTTGTTGCAGGCGCAGGTCGAGCCGCACTTCCTGTTCAATACGCTCGCGAACGTTCAGGCACTCGTCGATGCCGGCTCGCCGCAGGCCTCGAAGGTGCTCGCCAGTTTGATTGCGTACCTGCGTGCCGCTGTGCCGCGAATGCACGAGACAGCGACGACCCTCGGACAGGAGACGGACCTGGTGCGTGCATACCTGGAGCTGATGGAGATGCGCATGCCCGATCGACTGCAGGTCGGGCTGCACATCGATCCGGCCGCACGCAAGCTGCAGTGCCCACCCATGACGTTGCTGACGCTCGTCGAGAATGCAGTGCGTCACGGCATCGACCCGAGTGAAGTCGGTGGCCGCATCGATGTCGATGTATGGATTCGCGACGGCCGCGTTCTCGCGCGAGTAACGGATACCGGCGCTGGGATGAAAGCGACGAGCGCTGGTCTCGGTACCGGGTTGTCCACGTTGCGTGAGCGCCTGCAGCTGGCATTCGGTGCCGAGGCGCAGTTGAGGCTGAGCGAGATCGAGCCGCACGGTGTGTGCGCCGAACTCGAATTCCCGGCACGACAGGTGGCGGCATGACGCCCCAGCGACCCACGGCATTGATCGCTGACGACGAGCCGCTGTTGCGCGACGCGCTGCAGCGCCTGCTGGCACAAGCGTGGCCGGAACTCGAAGTGATCGCACAGGCCCGCAACGGCAGAGAGGCAGTCGACAAATTCGAAGCTCAGCAACCGGACATCTGTTTTCTCGATGTCCACATGCCTGGCATGACGGGCGTCGAGGCGGCGCGTCACATCGGGCGGCGGGCTCATCTCGTGTTCGTCACGGCATTCGATCAGTACGCGGTCCAGGCATTCGCGCAGGGTGTGCTCGACTATCTGGTGAAGCCCGTCGAACCTTCACGCCTTGCGGAGACTGTAGCGCGGCTGCAGGAGCGGCTGCGCGCTTCGCAGCCTGCCGCGAATACCGAGGCATTGCTGCAGCAGCTCGCGACGAATCTGCAGCGGGGCAGTGCACCTGCGTCCCTGCGATGGATTCGTGCATCGGTGGGTCAGACGGTGCGGCTGATCCCGGTGGAGGACATCGACTTCCTGCGTTCAGATGAGAAGTACACGCTCGTGGCCTGGCGCGATGAAGAGGGTCAGTCTCGCGAGGCTGTGATTCGCACACCCCTGAAGGAGCTGGCGACACAGCTGGATCCCGAACAGTTCGCGCAGGTGCATCGGTCCGTGGTCGTGAGCCTGAAAGCGATCAGTCATGTGACGCGCGGCGAGAACGAAACGGCTGACATTCATCTGAAGGGCAGAGAGGATGTGTTGCCCGTCAGCCGCAGCTATTTGCATCTGTTCAGGCAGATGTAGAGAGGCGCGAGCCTCGCGCCCTCCCGCCTCATGCTATCTTCCGCCGAAACAAGCGTTGGGGCGAATGCAATGTCGCGGATCGATCGGTACTCACTTGCGAGCAGGGTCTTTGGCGCGTGTCTTTGCGCGATGCTGGTCGCGTCGCGGACGTATGCGTTCGGATTCGACGATGTCGCGGAGCGTGCGAGGGCGCAGGCGCAGAAGCCGTATGTGGCCGAGAGCCGCAAGCCGCCGGCGGAACTCGCGGCGCTGACGTACGATCAGTATCGCGACATCCGCTTTCGTCCCGATCATGCGCTATGGCGATCCGATGCGGCGTCGTTCGAGGTGATGTTCTTTCATCTCGGCAAGTTCCAGACCGAGCCGGTGTTGATCAACGAAGTCGCGGGCAGCTCAGTGCGGCACCTGCGCTATCGCAGCGCGGATTTCGACTACGGTCAGAACAAGCTGTCGCCGCAGCGCTGGGGCGATGTGGGTTTTGCGGGATTTCGCGCGCACTATCCCCTGAACTCGGGCGCGTACAAAGATGAACTCGTCGTGTTCCTTGGTGCGAGCTACTTCCGCGCACTCGGCGCAGGTCAGCGTTACGGGCTGTCGGCGCGGGGCCTTGCGCTCGATACCGTCGGCGGCAAGGGCGAAGAGTTTCCGCGCTTCACCGAGTTCTGGCTCGTCAAACCCGAGAAGAGCACGGACTCGCTGACGGTCTATGCGCTGCTCGATTCACCGCGGGCAAGCGGCGCGTATCAGTTCGACATCCGGCCCGGCAAGGAAACGGTCATGGATGTCCGTGCGCGCCTGTTCCTGCGTGCGCCTGTCGCGACGCTGGGGATTGCGCCGCTCACGAGCATGTATCAGTTCGGCGAGAACCAGCCGCATCGCACCGACTTTCGTCCTGAGGTGCACGACTCCGATGGGCTGATGGTCGCGATGGGCAGCGGCGAGTGGATCTGGCGCCCGCTGATCAATCCGAAGGGCGTGCTGGCGACATCGTTCTCGATGCCATCGCTGCGCGGCTTCGGTGTCATGCAGCGCGATCGCAGCTTCAGCAGCTACGAAGACAGCGAAGCGCGCTATGAGCTGCGACCGAGCGCCTGGGTGGAGCCGACCAGCTCGTGGGGCCCGGGTCGCGTCGAGCTCGTGCAACTGAGCACGCCCGATGAGACGAACGACAACATCGTCGCGTACTGGGTGCCGGAAAAGGCGCCGGCTGTCGGTCAGCCGTTCGACTATTCCTATCGGCTCCACTGGCAGGGCGATGAACAGCAGCGTCCGCCCGGCGGCTGGGTCGTGCAATCGCGAGCCGGCCGCGGCTTCGCCGAGCTCGGACCGAACGAACAGCAGTATGTCGTCGACTTCACGGGTCCGAAGCTCGACAAGCTGGGCTCGGATGCGCCGGTCAAAGCTGTGGTCTCCGCGCCAGCCAACGGCGAGGTCATGGAGAGCAATGCTTATCGCCTCGACGCGACGGGCGCATGGCGCATGACGGTGCGCGTGAAGCAGTTGAAGCCCGGAGAGCCGACCGAGCTGCGAGGGTTCCTGCAGAGCGGAGAGGATGTGTTGACGGAGACGTGGAGCAATTTGATGGAGGCGGCTGGCCGGTAGCTGCCAGCATTCGTCATTCCCGCGAAAGCGGGAATCCATCTGGACCAGCGACAAGGATGGACACCCGCTTTCGCGGGTGTGACGGAGCTACGTCTTCCGATGACTCCCCGTCTTCAGATCAATCCCCGCATGCCGGAGCCGCTTGCGGATGCCTGTCGATGCGACGTCGTAGCTTTCCTGCGAGACGCGCACGACATCGCGGCCGCTCTTCTTGGCTTCGTAGAGCGCGGTGTCGGCTGAGGCAATGATCTCTTCGAGGCGCACGGGATCGCCTTCGTTCGTGGCGAGGCCGGCGCTGAGGCTGACTTTCAACTCGACGGTGGCAGCGGCGCCCTTGATGCGCGTCGATGCTTCGCGGATACGGTCGACGATGCCGAGCGCCACGTCGAGCGTAGTGTTCGGCAGCACGATCAGGAATTCCTCCCCGCCCCAGCGGCCCAGAACGTCGGTCTCGCGGATCACTTCGCGTCCGATGCGTGAGAATTCCTGGAGTACGAAGTCGCCGGTGGCGTGACCGAAGCGATCGTTGATCTGCTTGAAGTGATCGAGATCGAGAATGCCGATCGTCAGCGGCTGGCGGTAGGCGCGAGTGACGTCGAACGCTTCTGTCGCGAGCTGCAAGGTGCGGCGGCGGTTCGGCAGCGCGGTCAGATCGTCCTGTTGCGCCAATTGCGCGAGCAAGGCGCGCTTGCGTTTGGCAGTGACGAGCAAGTACGTGAGCAGCGCGATGACCGCCGTGCCGGCGAGACCCGACACGATCATCCAGCGCAATCGCGCTGACTGCGCCTGCAGTTTTTCGTTCTTGCTCTGCAATTCGCGCTGCAAGAAAGCATTGCGTTCGATTTCCCGATCGGTCTCGAATCGTGCACGCAGCGCCGCGGCTTCACGCGCGCGTTCCGCGTCGGTGCTCGTCTTGTACCGATCCATGTAGGCCTGGTAGTCCGCAAGGGCGGCGTCGGCGTGCCCGAGCTGAGTGTTGGCCTGCGCGCGCAGCTCATAGACTTTCGCGAGCCGGAAAGGTGCAATGTCGCGCCCCTGCTGGTCCAGCACCTGATTGAGTCGTGCCAGCGCAGCGGCGGGCGTGTGCTCGAGCAGATCGATCTCAGCGAGATTGGTCAGTACTTTCTTCCGCGGATCGATTGAACCCGCTTCCGTGAAAGTCCGCAGCGCGTTGCCGCACTGCCTTCTCGCAACAGCGAGTGCGCCGAGGTCGACATTCGAGGCGCACATGAGCTGATCGGCGTACGCGATCCCCATGGCGTCGTTCGCTTCGACACCGAGCTCGCGGGAGATCTCCAGCTCCTTCAGAGCCTCCGCGTGGCTGCCGATCTCGCGAAAAATTGCGCCTCGCATGAAATGCGCCACGGCGATGCGAAACGGCGCGTTCTGCTCGTACCAGCCGATCACTTCCTTGTTCAGTGCGAGTGCCTGCGAGAAGTCATGCAGATCGCGCATTACGATCGACAGCACTTCCGCGGCGATGATGCGCTGAGGGGCCCGCTCGTCGCCTTCACTCATCCGATAGGCGCGAGTGAGATAGATGCTCGCCTGGTCCGTGCGACCGGAGAAATGTTCCAGGATGCCGAGCGCGGTCAGCAGGCATGCTTGCGCGGACGAACCAGCCGGCTGCACATCGAGCGCTGCCTGTGTCTGCGAGAAAGCGAGCGGACGGGTTTCCTCGTCGAAGCTGTTGGATGCGCCGTAGTGAAGAAGATTGACGTAAACGGGATTGAGCGGGTCGCTCACCAATGCGAGCCCCTTGTTGGCAGCTTCGCGCGTTTCGGCGTAGCGCTCGAGAGACGCATACGCCTCGGCGAGGACTCCATACAGCGCGGCGCGCTGTAAAGGATCTGTGTCCTGACCTGACGTCAGTCTTGTCGAAATTTCACTTACGACAGCCGCGGGATCGCGACCGACCTGGCGGTCATACGCGCGCATCACCGCATCGGTGCTGACCATGCAGGCGCCGGAGGCCTCCATGGCCGCGAACGCAAGCAGCGTCGACAACGCACCCGAGGCGAAGCGACGCAGCGAACGGCGAAGAGGGAGGGCGGGGCTCATGCGGGGCCGGAACACTACCTACGCCGACCAGCAATCGCTGCCTCTCACGTCACGAGTGAGCGCCCGATCACGCGATCTGGGACATGGGTCTCAATTAATGAGCTTCCGGCTCATCTGTAGCCTTTCGCCTGCAGCGAGAACAGATGCGCGTAATGCCCGTTGTCGACGCGCATCAGCTCTTCGTGACTGCCTTCTTCGATGATGCGGCCGTCCTGCAGAACGACGATCTTGTCCGCCATGCGCACGGTGGAGAACCGGTGCGAAATCAGGATCGCGATGCGTCCGTGGGTCAGCGTGCGGAAGTGCTCGAAGATCGTGGCTTCGGCGGCCGCATCCATTGCGGCCGTGGGCTCATCGAGAACGAGAATGTCGGCGCGAGAACGCATGAACGCGCGCGACAGTGCGATCTTCTGCCACTGTCCTCCGGACAGTTCGCGGCCATCGTTGAACCATTTGCCCAGCGGCGTGCGGTAGCCGTCAGGCAATGATTCGGCGATCGCCGTCGCCATGCCTTTCTCGCCAGCCTCGCGCCAGCGCGCCTCATCCGCGAAGTGCTGCACGTCGCCGGCGCCGATGTTCTCGCCGAACAGCAACTGATAGCGCGTGAAATCCTGGAAGATCACACCGATGCGATCGCGCAGCGCGATCTCATCCCAGTCGCGCAGATCCTGGCCATCGAGCAGGATGCGACCCGAGGTCGGCTGGTACAGGCGCGTCAGCAGCTTGATGAGCGTCGTCTTGCCCGAGCCATTCTCGCCGACCAGCGCGAGCGATTGCCCCGGTCGGATGTGCAGGTTCACGTCGATGAGAGTCGGCATCTCCGCGCCCGGATAGGTGAAGCCGACGTGCTCGAAGCGAATGCCGTCGGCTGGCTGGGGCCCGCGAACGAGCGTGCCGGTGCCCCGCTCGATCGGCGTTTCCAGGTAGTCGTAGAGCGTCGAGAGATACAAGTTGTCTTCATACATGCCGCTGATCGCCGAGAGGATCGCGGACACTGCCGACTGACCCTGCCGGAACAGCATGAGATACATCGTCATCTGTCCGAGCGTGATGCGCGATGCAATGGCTGAAAGCGCGATCCACGCATAAGCACCGTACAGCGCCGTCGTGCCGATCAGCCCGAGGAAGAAGCCCCAGGTGTCGCGACGGACCGTGAGATCGCGATCTTCCTTGTAGAGCTTGCGGAAGATGCTTCGATAGCGATCCAGGAACAGCGGTCCGAGACCGAACAGCTTCACTTCCTTTACGTGATCTTCGCGCGCGAGCAGCGTTTCGAGATAGAGCTGCATGCGCGTTTCTGGCGAACGCCACAGGAACAGCCGGAACGCGGCGCCAGAAAATTTTGCTTCGGCGATGAACGCGGGCAGTCCCGCAAGAATGAGAACGGCAACCGCCCACGGCGAGAAGTGAATCAGCAGCACCGCGTAGCTGATGAGTGATACGGCGTTCTGTCCGAGACCGAAGGTGCGTGTGACGAGCGACAACGGCCGGCTCGATGCTTCGCGGCGCGCGCGAGTGAGCTTGTCGTAGAACTCCGAGTTCTCGAAGTGCGCCAGATCCAGCGTGAGCGCCTTCTCCAGAATCATCGAATTGACGCGCTGGCCGAGTTGCGCCCGCAGCAGCGATTGGCAGAGCGACAGGCCGCGCTGAGCGCCCGCCAGCCCGGCGACCAGGAACCCTTCGGCGACGACGAGCTCCAGCGCATGCCACTTGGCCGCGTCATGCGTCTGTGGGCTGGCCTGGATCGCAGCAACGACGGCATCGACGATCAGCGACCCGACGTACGCAATGGCCGCCGGGAACACGCCGGCCAGCAAGGTGAGGAGGGCGAACGTGATGCTCAGTGGCCGGCTGGTCGTCCAGACGAGCTCGAGGGCACGCCGGCTGTAAGCGAAGACCCCAAGAAAGCCGCGGGTCAGGTCGGGCTTATCGGTCGCGGGTCGGGGGTGTCGGGAAGTCATCAGGATGGCGGTGGAGCCAGGACGAACGTCGCCGGCCGGCATTGCTTCTTGGGATGCCTATAGCTGGGGATCTTTGCGCCCGATTTCCATGGTGACGGGTATACCGTCTATTCCCGTCACCCTCTGTCAGATATCTTCAGGATACCTGCCGGCGAAAGGAGATTGCGGATACCAGGGTACGGATAGTTCGGAAAGAATCAGGGGCTGGTTACTCTGCATCGAACAGATCGTCCACTATCCTTTTTTCCTTATGACCGATCCGAAAGACAAGAAGCCGGAGCGCGCACCGCCCACCGCGGTCGGCTCGCAGGGCACCGACAAGCGATCGGGCCGCGTGGCTTACGATTCCCGAGGCAATCCGACCTGGGAATGGCAGCTCGAAACGGGCGTCTACAGCAGGGACGTCAGCACCCAGCGTCTCAAGAAGCTCGACCTCGGTGACCTCTCGATCGCCGAAACGGCGCGACACAAGAAGCCCGAAGGTCTCGAAGGCGACCAGAAGGCGCCCCTGCCGGGCGGCGGCTTCAACCCATACGACAACACGCCCGCCAAAGGCAGCGGCGGCGGGTTCAATCCATACAACAGCGCCGGCTCCCCAGGAAAGAACGTCCGCCCTGCGCCCGGCCAGCCTCCGCCTCCCACCCCCCGCAAACCCACCGACCTGAAGAAGCTCGAGGAGTGGATGAAATTGAAGAAGAGGGTGGAGGAGAACAAGGAAGAAGACGACTAGCCGGCTACTGCCGCTTACGTCATTCCCGCGAAAGCGGGAATCCATGCCTTTCTGAAGATGGACTCCCGCGTGCGCGGGAGTGACGGGTGTCTCCGCTCGGGCTACCGTCTAGCAACTAGCTGGCTTCTCTCACTCCGGCGCATAAATCTGATCAAACACCCCTCTATCATTGAAATGGGTCTTCTGCGCCTTCTCCCAGCCGCCGAAGTCCGCGATGGTCACGAGATTGATCTTGGGGAATTGCTTCGCGTGCTTCGCGGCGACCTTATCGTCGATCGGGCGATAGTAGTTGCGGGCGATGATCTCCTGCGCTTCGGGGCTGTAGAGGTGCTGCAGGTATTCGGTCGCGACGTCGCGTGTTCCGCGCTTGAGCACGACCTTGTCGACGACGGCGACAGGCGGTTCAGCCAGGATGCTCAGCGAAGGCGCGACGATTTCGACCTTGTCGCCGCCGACCTCCTTCAATGACAGGAACGCTTCGTTCTCCCACGCGAGCAGCACATCGCCGATGCCGCGTTGAACGAACGTCGTCGTCGAACCGCGGGCACCGGTGTCGAGCACGGGGACGTTCCTGTAGAGCTTGCGGATGTATTCCTTCGCCGTCGTTTCGTTGCCGCCAGGCTGCTTCAGCGCCCACGCCCAGCCTGCGAGATAGTTCCAGCGCGCGCCGCCCGACGTTTTCGGATTCGGCGTAATCACCTGCACGCCTGGCTTGATCAGATCGCTCCAGTCCTTGATGCCTTTCGGATTGCCTTTACGAACGAGGAACACGATCGTCGAGGTGTAAGGCGCGCTGTTGTGCGGCAAACGCGACTGCCAGTTCACCGGCAGCAGCTTTCCATTCGTCACCAGCGCATCGATGTCGCCCGCGAGCGCGAGGGTAACGACATCAGCGGGCAGTCCGTCGATGACAGTTCGCGCCTGCTTGCCCGAACCGCCGTGCGATTGCTTCACGTCGACGTCGTCGCCGGTCTTCGCCTTCCAGTACCTGGCGAATTCCTTGTTGTACTCCTCGTACAGCTCGCGCGTCGGATCGTACGAAACGTTGAGTAGCGTGGTAGTCGCAGCTTGCGCTGCAGGTGCTGCCGCGATCGTCGCGGCGAGCGCGAGGCCGGCAAGGAGAGTTCGTCGTCTGGAGAGAGTATGTGAGCTCATGGTTGGACTCTGAGAAAATTTTGGCGCACGACGCGCCGCTTCAGCCTGCCGCAGTTGTGTGACGGGTGGATGACGCGAGGATGAAAAGGCCGCGAGCTGCGAGCGACGAAGAGCTGGTAGCCAGAGGAAGACTCTCTGTCTGGCTCACAGCTCGCAGCTCGTTGCTCACAGCCTTGCTCAGAACGATCCTCTCACCGTCACTCCATACGTCCTCGGATCGCCCGGCTGCCCGATCACGAGCCCCGTGCTTCCCGACTGCGTGGAGAGGAAATCGAAATACTCTTCATCGAAGGCATTGCGGGCCCAGCCGTAGACCTGCCAGCCGTTGCCGATGTTGATGCCGGCACGGAAGTTCGCGAGCGAATAGCCGTCGACGTCGGTGTAGGCCGATCGCGAAGGATTCGATGAGAACTCCGAGCGATACAGGCCATCGAACGCGAAGAACACGCTGCCGGTGCGACCGAGCGCTGCCACCGGCAGGTCGTACTGGAGGCCGTACGATGCGGAATACTTCGAAATGCCCGGCAGCCACTGGCCGGAGATGTCGCACGACGGCGGGCTGAATCCGCCCGGTGTTCCCGGCGCGCTCGGAGGATTCGCCGCCGAGGCTGCGGTACCGCCCGACAGTTCCGGCGGGCATGGAGCATCCGGGAAGCTCGTGTACTCGTGATCGTTGTACGCGCCGTTCGCGTACACCGTGAGGCCATCGAGCGGGCGCGTGGAGAGATCGAGCTCGACACCGCGAACGCGGATCTGCTCTGCATTGGCCAGGTATCCGCGAATCACGTTCGCCTGGCTGTTGGTCACCGTCGCCTGATAGTCATCGATCTCGGTCCAGAACAGCGCGAGATTCGCAGTGACACGATTCTCGAGCCACTGTGTCTTGAGCCCAGCCTCGTAATGATTGACCGTTTCAGGTTTCACGGTTTCAACCGCCGTGATCGGCTGGTTGTTCGCATCGAGCGGCAGGCCGGAGAGATTGATACCGCCAGACTTGAACGATCGCGCATACGTGCCGTAGGCGAGCACGTTGTCGGCGATGTCGTAGCTCACCGTAAAGTCGCCGGAGATATTCGTATCGTCGAACTTCGGCGTGTAGTTCTGCGGCGCCAGCACACCCAGCTGTGCAGGCGTCAGCGGTGTGTTGGTCGAGTTCGTCACCGTTGCGATGTAGCGGCCGTCCTTCTTGTCATAATTGACGCGCAGGCCGGGTTGCAGACGCAGGTCGTCGGTGACGTGCCACGTGACCTGGCCGAATGCGGCGACGCTCGTGTTCTTGAGGCCGATGTCGTTCTCAGCCCGCAGTCCATCGAGGATCGCCGGGTTGTTCGCGTTCGCACCGCTCAGCAGCCAGCGGCTCGCAAGCTCGCCTTGTTCCTGCACGCCGTTGGTGTCGATCGTCTGATAGAAGCCGTATAACCCCGCCACGTAGTCGAGCTTTTCACTCGAGGCGGCGTAGCGGAATTCCTGGGTCCACTGGCGCTGCTGCGAAGGGTTCTCTGAGATCGTCGTGATCGGCAGGCCGATGAAGTCACGATCGTTCGCCGGGACCCAGTCCCACTTGCGATACGCGGACACGGAGGTGAATCGACCCGGGCCGACATCCCATTCGACGAGCGCCGAACCGCCGCCGAAGTTCTGCTTCGCCGAGAGATTCGCATCGAGATCGGTAACGCGATCGAACGGGTCGGTGCTCGGCACCTGGTAGTTGTTCGAAGCCGCCGCAAGCGCTGCGTACTGGCGGCTGAGAGGACGCTGCGTGGAACCTGTGCGCACGTAGAGCTGGCCGAAGCCGAGCGGATTGGAATGCGTGTAGTCGGCCGAGAACGTCACGCTGAGGTCGTCGGACGGCTGCCACAGCAGCTGGCCCTTGAAGCCCAGGTTGTCCTGTTCGTTGATGTCTTCGCCCGTGTACGCATTGCGGATCGTGCCGTCACGCTGCGTGTACGACGTGCCGAGACGGAACGCGAGCTTGTCGTCGATCAGAGGGCCGGAGATCGACGCCTTGCCCTGGGCGAAGCCGAGGTTGCCGTACGTCAGCTCGGCATCCGCTTCACGGGTGAAGCTCGGTTTGCGCGAGGTCACGTTGATCGCGCCGGACGTGGTGTTCTTGCCGTACAGCGTGCCCTGGGGGCCGCGCAGGATTTCGATCTGGTCGACGTCGAGGAAGTCGAACGTCGCAGTGGCGCTGCGGGCATAGTAGACCTGGTCGATGTAGATGCCGACGCCCTGCTCGATGCCGTCGTTCGTCAGGCCGAATGGCGCACCGAGACCGCGGATGTTCGCGGCGGAGTTGCGCGGGTTGCTCGAATAGAACTGGATCGACGGCTGGATCTGGCTGAGCTTGCCGACGTTGAATGTGCCGGTCTGCTCGAGTTGAGCTGCATTCACGACGGAGATCGCGAGCGGAACGTCCTGCACCTGCTCTTCACGGCGACGAGCCGTCACGATGATGTTCTCGAGCGAATCGTTCGCCTGTGCATCCGCTGCGGCAGTCTGGGCATGCGAGACACCGCAAACCGCGCCGCCGAGCGCTACCGTGACGGCTGCGGCCACGCCATACAAAGAACGCATAGAACTCCCCTCTCCTGATTTATCGGGCGGCGCGTGCGTGCGCCGTATACAGGAATAGATGCTACGGAGAGGGCAGTGAGCGATCAGTCGCGAAGGGGTGACAAGGTGGTTATGAGAAGAGGTGTCCGGGTAGGAGTTGGGGACCGGGGAGGGCGCCGCCCGGAGTGCGCAGAACTGGCGGTTATCAGCTGCGAGCTGTGAGCTATGAGCGCGGAGGCGCGGACGAGGCTGCTCGTCCCGTCCGGCGCAGTGACGGTCGAGTCACCGCACTGGCACTTTTACATCCTGGAAGAGCGCAGCGACTTCGTCCTGCGAATCCGCGGCTACGGCGCGATCGACCAGCCGGCGATTGAGGTGCGGCGCGAAGAGTTGCATGAAGTCGTACATGTAGCGACGCAGCAGACCGCCTC
This sequence comes from Povalibacter uvarum, assembly GCF_014202975.1. GTDB lineage: Bacteria > Pseudomonadota > Gammaproteobacteria > Steroidobacterales > Steroidobacteraceae > Steroidobacter > Steroidobacter uvarum. The sequence goes on along the minus strand of NZ_JACHHZ010000002.1, from coordinate 486,792 downwards.
GCGAAATGCCGATCCATGTCGTGTGAATCGGGAACAAGTGCGATGCATCGATCGCGACGAGGTCGCGATCCTCTCGCGCATCGACGGCAACGTCGGCAACGATGCCGACACCGAGCCCAAGGCGAACATAGGTCTTGATGACATCGGCATCGCGTGCGGTCAGCGCAACGTTGAGCGGCAGCCCGGCTTTCGAGAAGAGCTGTTGCAGCGACGAAGGCCCGGTGAAGCTGAATACGTACGTGACGATCGGATACGCGGCGATCTGCTTCAGCGTCGGCTTCCTGACCGAGGCCAGCGGATGATCGAGCGGCACGACGACGTGTCGGTGCCATTGATACGCGGGCAGCAGCACGAGATTGCCGAACAGGTTGTCCGATCCCGTCGCAATCGCGAAGTCGATCCGGTCCAGTGCGGCCATCTCGGCGATCTGTTCCGACGTCCCCTGGTGAAGATTCAGCTTCACGTTCGGATAGCGTGAGCGGAACTGCTGGATGACCGCGGGCAATACATAGCGCGCTTGCGTGTGCGTCGTACCGATCGACAGCGTGCCGCGATCCTCTTCCTTGTGTTCGTCGGAAATCCCCTTGATGTTCTGGACTTCGCGCAGCACGCGGACAGCGCGATCGACGACATGCTGACCCGCCGGCGTGACTTTCGTCAGCGTTCGGCCGCTGCGGACGAAGATGCGGAAGCCGAGTTCGTCTTCGAGCAGCTTGATCTGCTTGCTGACCGCCGGTTGTGACGTATGCAGCTTCTCGGCGGCTGCCGTGATGTTGAGGCCGCTCTGAACGACGGCCGCGAGGTAACGCAGTTGCTGGAGTTTCATGGTTGTTCGAGAGTGTCCGCGGCATTCTGCCACGGTGAGCGATCACGATGGCCAGACGGACACGATAGCTGCATGTCGGTTGTATTGCGGTATCAGCAGCGAATGGCGCATCCTGCACATCACCCGTCACGCAGGGAGCTTCCATGAATCAACCGGTGCCTGCCTCTCCGACCTCCGAAGAACGCAATTGGGCTGTCGGCGCGCACCTGAGCGCACTGCTGGGCTTCTTCACCGGCATCGGCATCATTCTCGGCCCGCTGATCGTGTGGCTGATCAAGAAGGACGAAATGCCGTTCGTGAACGATCAGGGCAAGGAAGCGATCAATTTCCAGATCACCGTGTTCCTCGCCGCCATCGTGTGCGTGGTCCTGATGCTCGTCGCCGTCGGCTTCCTGCTGCTGCTCCTGCTCAGCCTCGCCGATCTGGTCTTCATGATCATCGCGGCGGTGAAAGCGAGCGAGGGGGTGCCGTATCGGTATCCGGTCAACCTTCGGTTGATCAAATAGGGCCGCCTTTCCCAGCCTTGACTCCCCTCCGGCCCGCCGGTAATACTCAGCCCATGTATACGCGCATGACCACAATGTCACACCGTTGGTGGTGGCGGCTCTCATAAGGAGAGGGCTGCTGGACTGCTGCGCGCTTAAAAACCGATAACCGCCGAACCCAACAAACCCATCTCCGAGCGAATAGCCGGGATGGGTTTTTTATTGCCTGCGAACTGGAAAAACGTGAAACCTCCTTTCGACATTGCCGCCGACCTGGATACACCAGTCTCGGCCTACCTGAAGCTGAAGCCGTTCCGGCCACGGTTTCTGCTGGAGAGCGTCGAAGGCGGCGAGCGGCTCGCGCGTTACTCGTTCATCGGATTCGGCGATTGTCTGGAAGTACGCCTCGATGAGCGCGGTTTGACCGTCGACGGGCAGACGACCCGAGCGCCTGCGAATCAACAGGAATTGCTGGACGCGTTGCGATCCGCGCTGGCAAAAGCGCCGCAGCCGCAGCCGCAGATCCCGGGCGTGCCGTTGCTTGGTGGCCTCGTCGGAGTGGCGGGCTACGACCTCGTGCGGCGTTTCGAGCGCCTGCCGAACCGGGCACGCTCACTGGAGGCGACGCCGGAAGCGCACTATCTCGCGCCGCGTTCGATTCTCGTGTTCGACCATCTGACGCGCGGCGTCGCGCTGTTGCACGCGGGCAGCGAAAGCGAACGACTCGCACTGCGGAAGGAAGTGATCCAGGCGCTGCGCGGACCGATTCCCGCGAGCGACAAACGCATCAGCTATTCGCCCGCGATCGGCAGCCTCAGCGAGGCTGAATTCCTCAATGGCGTTGCACGCACCAAGGAATACATCGCAGCCGGCGACGTCTACCAGCTCGTGCTGTCGGTGCGCTTCTCCGGTCAATGCAGCCTCGAGCCTTTCGAGACCTATCGGGCGCTGCGATTGCTGAATCCATCGCCGTACATGTACTTCTGCGATCTTGGCGATTACGTCGTCGTGGGTTCTTCGCCGGAGGCACTCGTGAAGCTGTCGAATGGCCGCGCCGAGATGCGGCCGATCGCGGGAACACGCCCCCGCGGCGAGGACAGTGCGCACGATGAAGCGCTGCAGCGGGAGTTGCTTGCGGATCCGAAGGAGAACGCCGAGCACGTCATGCTCGTCGATCTCGCGCGTAACGACCTGGGCCGCGTTGCCCGCGCCGGCAGCGTGCATGTGAATCCGTATCGCCACATCGAGCGCTACAGCCACGTGATGCACATCGTCAGCGGCGTGAAAGGCGAGATGGCGCAGGGCAAGGATGCATTCGATCTGTTCGCCGCCGCATTTCCGGCCGGCACTCTCGTCGGCGCGCCGAAGGTTCGGGCGATGGAGATCATCGATGAGCTCGAACCGGTGCGGCGCGGCTTCTACGGCGGCACGGTCGGCTACTTCGGCAACGGCGGCGCGATGGACCAGGCGATCACGATCCGCACCATCGTCTTTCGCGGTGACACCTACAGTTATCAGGCAGGCGCCGGCATCGTGGCCGACAGCGTGCCGCGGATGGAGTACCAGGAAGTGCTTGCGAAGAGCGCGATCGTGCGACGTGCACTGGCATTGGCGGAGGAGGGACTATGACTTCTTCGCAGAAGCCGCGGTTGCTGCTCATCGACAACTACGATTCGTTTACCTACAACCTCGTCCAGGCGTTCATGGTGCTCGGCGCGGATGTGCTCGTGCATCGCAACGACCAGATCTCGGTCGACGAAGCACGGGCGCTGAAGCCGTCACACCTTTGCATCTCGCCGGGACCGGGCACGCCTTACGAAGCCGGCGTCTCGATGAAGATGATCGAAGCTTTCGCGGGCGAAATGCCCGTGTTCGGCGTCTGCCTCGGGCACCAATCGCTGGTCGAAGTGTTCGGCGGCAAAGTCGTCCGCGCCGGCCGCCTCATGCACGGCAAGACCTCGCTCGTTCATCATGATGGTCGCGGTGTCTTCGTCGATATGCCGGAGCCGTTCGAGGCCGGTCGCTATCACTCGCTCATCGCGCAGCCGCAATCGATGCCGGATGCGCTCGAAGTGACGGCCCGCACCGATGAAGGGGAGATCATGGGCGTGCGCCACAAGACACTCGCTGTCGAAGGCGTGCAGTTCCACCCGGAAAGCGTCCTGACTCCGCAGGGACCGGTCCTGATGGGCAACTTCCTCAAGCTGCGTTCAGGCAGGCGGGAGATTGCATGAGTTCCTTGCGCGACACGCTCGAGGGATTGCTCGACCGGCGCAATCTCACCCAGGATGAAGCATCGGCTTTGCTCGTTGCGCTGACAGATCCGAACACCGCACCGGCGATGGCCGGCGCACTGTTGACGGCGCTGCGGGTGAAAGGAGTAACGGCAGACGAGTTGCGCGGCTTCGCGACCACGATGCGTGGCCTCGCTCGACGGCCGGTACTTCCGCCAGGATCGCCGCTCGTCGACATGGTGGGCACGGGTGGCGATGGATCGGGCAGCTTCAATCTCTCGACCGGTGCCGCATTGCTGGTCGCTTCGATGGGCATCCGGGTTGCGAAGCACGGTACCAGCTCGATCTCGAGCCGCAGCGGCAGCGCCGACGTGATTCGCGCCCTGGGCCTGAATCTGCCGCTGGACGAAGTCGTTTCAGGTGAATGTCTCGCGGCGACGGGCTTCACATTTTTTTTCGCGCCGCACTTTCATCCCGCGATGAAGATGATCATGCCGATTCGCCAGGCGCTCGGCGTGCGGACGGTCTTCAACGTGCTCGGGCCGCTGCTGAATCCCGCGGCACCTCCGTATCACCTGATCGGCGCATACCACATCGATGCGGCCGGGCTGATGGCCGACGCGCTGGCGGGCATGCCCATCGAACGCACGTATGTAGTGCACGGCCATCCCGGTTGGGATGAAGCAACTCCGGTAGGTCCCTTCACCCTGTTCGATGTTCGCCCCGGCAAGGTCACGCGACACGAGCGGGATGCGGAAGAGTTCGGCCTGCCGCGTTGCACCGCGGACGAGCTCAAAGGCGGCGATGCGGCGCACAATGCCGTGCATCTGCAAGCCGTACTCGAAGGCCGCGACCGCAGCGCGCATCGCAATGCGATCGTGTTGCAAGCCGCACTTGTTCTGGAGTTGCTGGGCAAGGCACAGTCAGCGCGCGAAGGAGCGCGCATGGCCGAGGACGCCATCGAAACCGGCGCGGCCCGAACGTTGCTGGATAAGCTCCGCGCCTTCGGTGCGAGCAGACAGTGAAAAGGACAGTCCACAGTGAGTTCGCCGATGTCTCCGTTCTCGCCAACCGCTAACCGCCAACCGCCAACCGCTGCCCTCCTATGACTGGTTTGCTCACAGAGATGACTCAAACGAGTATGGCTCGGCTGGAGCAAGCTCGTGCGCGTGAGTCCGAACAGGCACTGTGGTCGCGGGTCACCGATCTGCCGCCACCGCCGAAGCTGAAACTCTGCCCCGAGAGCTTCGACATCATCGCCGAGTGCAAATTGCATTCACCCTCGGCGGGTGATCTCTCCGCGAACACGACAGGCGTCGAAGCGAGAGTGCAGGCTTACGCGCATGGCGGTGCGTGCGCGGTTTCCGTTCTCACAGAACCGTCCCGCTTCGGCGGCTCGCTCGATCATCTGTCGCAGGCGGCGGCAATCCTGGCGCCGCTGCATGTCCCTGCGATGCGCAAGGACTTTCTCGTCGATCCCTATCAGGTGATGGAAGCCCGCGCCGCGGGCGCCGGCGGTGTGCTGGTCATCGTGCGCATGCTCGACCGCAGCCGGATCACCGAGCTGCTCGACTGCGCCGCGATGCTGAAGATGTTCGTGCTGCTCGAAGCCTTCGATGCAATGGACTTGCAGACAGCTCATGAAGTCCTTGCGCTGCGCAAGGCGCATGACGAGCGCATTCTCGTCGGACTGAACTGCCGCGATCTCGAAAAGCTCACCGTCGAGCTCGGGCGTCTTGCCGAGCTCATCGATCAGATGCCCCCGGGATATGCGCACGTCGCCGAAAGCGGCGTGACTTCGCTCGATGACGTCAGAACCGTCGTCGACATCGGTTACCAGGTTGCGCTCGTCGGCACGACGCTCATGCACTCGCAGAATCCCCGCAAGCTGCTGGGAGAAATGCTGGCTGCCGGACGCGAACGCACGATGGCCATGCGCAGCCGGCAGATCCGCCTCGCGACGGGAGGCGACGACGAATGACCCGCGTTGCGCCGCGCCGATGAAGCTGTGGATCAAGATCTGCGGACTCACTTCGGAAGAGGGACTGGCAGCGGCGATCGAAGCAGGCGCGGATGCGATCGGCTTCGTGTTCGCACCGTCGAAGCGCCAGATCACGCCGCAGCGAGCCGTCGAGCTCGCGAGAGGCGTTCAGATCCCGCGAGTGGCGGTGATGCAGCATCCATCGCAGGAGCTGCTGGATGAGGTTTGGGAAGTCTTCCGTCCCGATGTACTGCAGACGGATGCGGAAGACCTGCGGGGATTGATCGTCCCGGACGGATTGAACGTCACACCCGTCGTGCGCAGCGGCCGTGTGCCGGACGAGTTGCCGCGAAGGCTTCTGTTCGAAGGCCCGGCGAGCGGCACGGGGACGACGACGGATTGGGCGGAAGCGGCGGGTGTCGCACGTCGGACCGAGCTCATCCTGGCGGGCGGGCTCAACGCCGGCAACGTCGCGGATGCGATCCGCCGCGTCGGTCCGTTCGGTGTCGATGTCAGCAGCGGTGTCGAGCGCAGTCCCGGTGTGAAGGATCGGGGGAGAATTCATCAGTTCGTGCGCACAGCGCGCGAAGCAGCGGAGTCCGAGAGATGAAAGCAGATGTGAGCCATATCGATGCGCAGGCCGTGCTGGCTGCGGTTATGAACGATGCCTATCCCGATGAGCGTGGACGCTTCGGTCCGTTCGGCGGCCGTTACGTTCCCGAAACGCTGGTGCCGGCGTTGAATCGTCTGCAGGAAGGCGTCGATCGCTTCCTGCGCAATCCAGAATTCCTCGCGGAGTTTCATGCGGAGCTCAACAGTTGGGTCGGCAGGCCGACACCGCTGACGCACGCACGCGGCCTGTCGAAGCGCTGGGGTGCCGAGGTGTGGCTGAAGCGCGAGGATCTCGCGCACACGGGCGCGCACAAGATCAACAACTCGATCGGACAGGTGCTGCTCGCGAAGAAGCTCGGCGCGAAGCGTGTGATCGCAGAGACCGGCGCGGGCCAGCACGGCGTCGCTTCGGCAGCCGCCTGCGCACGACTCGGAATGCCGTGCACGGTCTACATGGGTTCGATCGACATGGAGCGGCAGGCACCCAATGTGGGCCGCATGAAGTTGCTCGGTGCGACCGTGATGCCGGTGACGAGCGGCGACAAGACGCTTCGCGCGGCGGTCGATGAGGCACTGCGCGACTGGGTGTCCGATCCGAACGGCACGTACTATTGCCTCGGCTCTGCGATCGGCCCGCATCCGTATCCATACATCGTTCGCGAACTGCAGTCTGTGATCGGTCGCGAAGCGCGCGAGCAGATGCTCACCCAGACGGGCAAGCTGCCCGACATCGCGATTGCCTGCGTCGGCGGCGGTTCCAACGCGATCGGCCTGTTTCATCCGTTCGTCAAGGATCGCGACGTCAGGCTGCTGGGCCTCGAAGCGGGCGGCATCGGCAACGGACTGGGACAGAACGCAGCGTCGATCGCCTACGGCACACCCGGAGTGTTGCAGGGCACCTACTCGCTCTTGCTGCAGGATCCGAATGGCCAGATCCAGGAAACGCACTCGGTTTCCGCCGGCCTCGACTATCCCGGCGTCGGCCCGGAACACGCGTTGCTCGCAACGATCGGACGCGTGCAGTACGAAGCGGTGAATGACGACGATGCGCTGGAAGCACTCGCCGAGTGCTGCGCTGCCGAAGGCATCCTGCCTGCCATCGAGTCTTCGCACGCCCTGGCGGGCGCGAAGCGGTTTGCCCGCGCGAATCCCGGCAAGCGAATTCTCATCGGACTCTCGGGACGCGGCGACAAAGACATGCCGACGCTGCAGAAAACATTGTTGAAGAATGAAGTGACTGGCGGATAGCGGATAGAAAAATGCATCACGGCAATCAGATTTCAGAGGCGATTCGCCAGGCCAGGGCAAAGGGCGGACCGGCGATGGTCGCGTACATCACGGCGGGCTTTCCTCGTCGCGAGGGCTTCATCGCTCTGCTCAATGCGGTGGCGTCGGCATCGGACGTCGTCGAGATCGGCGTTCCGTTCACCGATCCGATGGCGGACGGCACGACGGTGCAGCGTTCGAGCCGGGCTGCGCTCGAACAAGGGGTGTCGCTGCAATGGATTCTTTCCGAGCTGACGAACGCCGCTTCGAAGCCTCGCGCACCGTTGCTGCTGATGAGCTATCTCAATCCGCTCCTCGCGTACGGTCTGGACAAGTTGCCGAAAGCTGCGGCTGAAGCGGGTATCACCGGCTTCATCGTGCCGGACCTGCCGTTGGAAGAGTGCTCCGATCTGCGCACTGCACTAAACCAGTATGGCGTCGCTCTCGTGCAGTTCGTCACGCCCGTGACTCCAGCCGACCGGGTCAAAGTGCTTTGTGACGCGGGCCAGGGATTCATGTATGGCGTCACGATGACGGGCACCACCGGCAAGAATGTGGCTGTGCCGCAAGAAGTGCTCGATTACTTCGCACGCCTCAAGCAAGCGGCGAAGGTCCCTGTGTGCGCAGGTTTCGGCATTCGCAGTCGCGAGCAAGTGATGCGAATCGGGCCGTATGTGGATGGCGTGATTGTCGGCTCCGCGCTGGTCGAAGTCATCGAACGCGGCGAAGATCCCGCGGCATTCCTGCGAAGTCTGCGGATGTGACGATGCAGAGGCGATGAGCGATGAGCCAGAATCGCTGCCTCGGCCCGTTCTTCTCGTCTCCGGCTCGCAGCTCACCGCTCACAGCCTCTCGCATCCCTTCTTTTCCCTACGTCGCCATTTCGCGTCGGTACCATCGACCGATTGTAAGCGCGCTGCTCACGGGAACATTCTTTCCTCCTATGCCTTTCTGAGACTCGCGGGCAATGCGTTGCATTGCTTCGCTGTCGCGTTGGGACGAGTGAGGAGCGATGGCGTCGAAGTCTCCGTGGTGGCCATTCGGCGCACTATTCAAATCCAGTAAGCCGCCTCCGGCAAAGAAGCCGAAGGCGTCGCCCAGCCCGTATCGTGCGGTCTCCATCATTCCGGGCAAAGACGCGTGTGCCGCGGTACACCGATTCAAGGGCAAGCGATACCTCTCTACTCAGGCCCCGCGGTTGCCATTGCCCTCGTGCGATACCTCGCACTGCGATTGCAAGTTCAAGCACCATGCCGATCGTCGCTCCGGACCGCGCCGACGCAGCGACGAAGGATTGATGGCTGCACCGTGGAGCGGTAAGGAACGGCGTCGCACGGGCGGTCGGCGGTCAACCGATCACGAGCACTGACCTTTCTTCGAAAACAGCTGTGCAATACTCGCCCGACAACAACGAGACGGGGGAGTTCGCATGATCGTGAAGGACAAAGTCGTCGCCGTGACCGGCGGCGCGAGCGGCATCGGCCGTGCGCTCGCAAGAAGATTCGCTGCCGAGGGCGCGCGTCACGTCGCGATCGCCGATCTCAACGAAGAACGCGCTGTCGCCGTCGCGAAGGAAATCGGCGGATCGTGGCGACGCGTCGACGTTCGGCGCGAGTCGGAGCTGGTCGATTTCATCGACGGAATCGAAGGCGACCACGGCCCGATCGATCTGTTCTGCTCCAACGCAGGCATCGGCATCGGCCGCGGACTCGAAACGCCCGACTCCGCGTGGCAAACCATCTGGGATGTAAATCTGATGGCACACGTGTACGCAGCACGTTGCCTCGTGCCGCGAATGATCAAACGCGGCGGCGGATACTTGCTGAACACAGCATCGGCCGCAGGATTGCTTTCACAGATCGGCAGCGTGACCTACGCCGTCACCAAGCACGCGGCGGTATCGCTGGCCGAGTGGATCGCACTCACGCACGCTCACGAAGGCATCAAGGTATCGGTGCTGTGCCCGCAGGCCGTGCGCACGGACATGATCGCCGGCAACGAAGGCGATGTTGCGAGCGTCAACGGCATCATGGAACCCGAACAGGTCGCGGACGCAGTGATCGCAGGGCTGGCCGCGGAGAAATTCCTGATCCTGCCGCACGCTGAAGTCGTGGAGTACATGCAGCGCAAAGCGACCGATCGCGATCGGTGGATCGCAGGGATGAATCGGCTGCACCAGAAGTATCACGGCGGCTGAGGCGCCGCCTCCCATCATTCCCGCGCACGCGGGAATCCATGCCGTCAACCAAGATGGATCCCCGCCTTCGCGGGGATGGCGAACTTCGTGGCCGAATCTGAAAGAGTGGATCCCCGCCTTCGCGGGGATGGCGAACTTCGTGGCCTCAGTTCGCCACTTCCGGCGTGAACGCCGACAACCTGCTCTGCGTCCTCAGCATGTCGGCTTCGGTGAGTTCCGGCCGTTCTGCCCGCAGGCGCTGGATGAGCGCCGCGAAATCGTCCGGAGTTACCGCAGGGCTGCAGTAGTAGCCCTGGTACTGATCGCAGCCGAGCTGGCGCAGGAATTCGAGCTGATCGGCGGTCTCGACGCCTTCAGCGACGACACGCAGGCGCAGGCTGTGCGCGAGCGAGATGATCGCTTTCACGATCGACACGTCGTCGGGGTTCTTCATCAGATCGCGAATGAAGCTGCGATCGATCTTCAGCTTATCGAGCGGGAAGCGGCGCAGGTAGCTCAGGCTCGAGTAGCCGGTGCCGAAGTCGTCGATCGAGATATGCACGCCCATCGCGCTCAGCGTCGCGAGCGTCTGCGCTGAGGCCTCGGGGTCGTGCATGACCGCACTCTCCGTGAGCTCCAGCTCGATGAATCCCGGCTCGAGATGGGCCTCCGCCAGCGCGGACTGAACGATCGCCGGCAGATTGGCTTGGCGGAACTGCTTCGCCGACAGGTTCACCGCGACGCGCACGGGCGACATTCCGGTGTCGATCCAGTGCCGGACCTGGAGGCACGCTTGCCGCAGCACCCACTCGCCGAGAGGAACGATGAGTCCCGTTTCTTCCGCGACGGGAATAAACGTCATCGGCGACACCATGCCGCGCGTCGGATGCCGCCAGCGAATGAGGGCCTCGCAGCTGCGAACGCGGTTCGTCGGGATATCGACCTTCGGCTGATAGTGAATCTCGAGCTCGCCGGTCTCGATCGCACGGCGCAGCTCGCTTTCGAGTGCGAGGCGATCGTCGATGAAGGAGCTCATTTCCGCGGCATAGAAGCGGTAGCCACCGCGTGCGGAGTCCTTCGTGTAGCGCATCGCCGCGTTCGCACGACGCAGCAGCAGCTCGAACGAGTTGCCGTCGAGCGGGTAGGTGCTGATGCCGATACTGACCGACGGATGAACCTCCACTCCCGAGACGACGAACTTCTGCTCGAGTGCCGCCAGCACCTTCTCGACTACCGTCTCGACGGCGTGCGCGCTGCGCATGTCGGTTGCGACGATGGTGAACTCGTCGCCCGCGAGACGCGCAAGGATATCGTTGTGACGCAGCACGCTGCGCAGGCGGCGCGACAGCTCGAGCAGCATTTCATCGCCGGCCTGATGTCCGAGGGAATCGTTGATCGCCTTGAGCCGATCGACATCGAGCACAAGCAGTGCGATCTGGGTACCGTTGCGGTCCGCGCGGACCATGGCGTCTTCCGCGGCACTGACCAGTGCCACGCGGTTCGGCAGGCCGGTCAGCGCATCGGAGAGGCTCGAGCGCAGGCGCTGATGGTCCATCGCAGCATCGCTGTCTCGCTGCTGCTGATGCAACCAGGCGTCGTAGACCGCCGTCAGGATGGCGATCGCCATGACGCCGAACGCGAATACCGCCAGCGCGATTGCGAACCACTTGTTGTCCAGGCTTGCGCCAGGCAGGCAGTAGGAACCGAGACCGAACTTCGAAGCCGCCATGCCGGTGTAGTGCATGCCGGTGATCGCGAAACCCATGACGACAGCTGCGCCTACCCGCGCCAGCATCATCTGCCAGGACTGGCCACGGCGGAGCCGGAAGAAGAGCCATAGCGCGACGAACGACGCGGAAACCGCAATGCCGATCGAAGCGAGGAACAGCCCGGGCTCATATTGGATGCCAGGGACGATGCGGACACCGGCCATGCCGGTGTAGTGCATCGCTGCGATGCCCGCGCCGAGCAACAACGCGCTGAGCGACAGGCCTTTGATGTCGAGCGTCGAACGGCTCGCGAAATTCAGGGCGAATGCGGAGGCAGCGATGGCGATGCCGAGCGAGACCGCGGTGATGGGGAGGCTATACGTCAGCCGGATCGGCAGCGACAAGGCCAGCATGCCGATGAAGTGCATCGACCAGATACCGACGCCCATGACAGCCGCGCCGCCGATGACCCACGCGGTCGCGATGCGGCCTCGCGAATTCGCCACGCGCGCAGCCAGGCTCAACGCCGTATAGGAAACGACGACGGCCACGGCGATCGAAAGAGTGACGAGCCAGGGGGTGTACGTGCCTTGCATATGTTCAATGGCTGTAGCGGCGAACCGCGTGCATCCGACAGGCTTATCGGGCAGTGCGGCAGGCAGCTTGAGTGAATAAATGTCCAACAACTCAGGTTGCGGGGACTGCCGGCCCGGAAGTGCGAATCGCCTCTCATTCGTCGCGACACCGACAGCTTGCGTCGCTGCGTCGGATGCGGGCTTTTCCCGAGGCCGATCTGCGCGTTATCGCTCCTGGCCGCGCAGCCGTGGATCGCTGGAGGTTTGACATAAACGTACGGGTAGAATGCCGACATGAAATCCCTTTGCGTCTTCTGCGGCGCCAACCCCGGCAATCACCCGCGCTACCTGAAAGTCGCCCGCGAACTGGGGGCACTGCTCGCCCGCGAGAACATCACACTGGTCTATGGAGGCGGCCGGGTCGGGCTGATGGGCGCCCTGGCTGACGCGGCGCTGGCGGACGGCGGCCGAGTCGTCGGCGTCATTCCGCAGCTGCTGCTCGACAAGGAGGTCGGCCATTCCGGGCTGACCGAGCTGCACGTCGTCGACACGATGGCCCGGCGCAAGCAGGTCATGGGTGATCTTTCGGACGCGTTCCTGACGCTGCCGGGCGGCATCGGCACCATGGACGAGCTGTTCGAAGCGTGGACGTGGACGCAGCTCGAGCTGCATCGCAAGCCCTGCGGCCTGCTGAACCAGGAGGGGTATTACGACCCCCTGATCGCCTTCATCGACCGCTGCATCGAGGAGGGCTTCCTGCGGCCGAGGCACGGTGCCGCGCTGCTCGTCGACACCGATCTCGAAAGTCTCGTGCGCAAGCTGCGGGAACATTGAACGTGCCGCGCTTCTTTCTGGCCGTTGTAATGACGACCCTGTAGCCTGTCGCCGGCTTTTCCACAGGCGGTTCCGATCCATGCTCCTGACTCTGCTCCAGGCCAAGCTCCACCGGGTGCGCGTGACGCAAGCCGATCTCGACTACGAAGGCTCGTGCGGCATCGACGAGGGGCTGCTCGATGCGTCCGGTCTTCGCGTCAATCAGTACATCGAGCTGTACAACGTTTCGAATGGCGAGCGCTTCTCGACCTACATCATCAAGGCGCCGCGCGGTTCAGGTGCGATCTCGCTGAATGGGGCGGCGGCCCGCAAGGCGATGGTCGGCGATCTGCTCATCATCTGTGCCTACTCGCAATACACCGAAGCGGAAGCAGAACGGCACGAGCCCGTGGTCGTGCTCGTGGATGAGCGTAATCAACCGCGACGCGCGCAGGTCAAAGGGGCAGCGTAGAGCTATGGAACTGATTCACTGGTTCATCGACTTCGTGTTGCATCTCGACCGTCATCTGACGGAGCTGGTGGTGCAGTATCACTTCTGGATCTACGCGATCCTGTTCCTCATCATCTTCTGCGAAACCGGGCTCGTGGTGACTCCGTTCCTGCCCGGTGACTCGCTGCTGTTCGCGGTCGGTGCGCTCGCCGCGATCGACAGCACTGGTACCCTGAATGCGGTGTGGCTGTGGCTGCTGCTGATGGTCGCCGCGATTCTCGGCAACGAGGTGAACTTCCGCATCGGGCGGGCGATCGGCCCGCGAGCGTTCAGCGGCAGTATCAAATGGATGAAGCAGGACTACCTGCTGCGCACACAGGCGTTCTATGAGAAACATGGCGGCAAGACGATCGTACTGTCGCGTTTCATCCCGATCATCCGCACGTTCGCGCCGTTCGTCGCCGGCGTCGGGATGATGCAGCGCCGCCGCTTTGCGGCTTACAACTTCGTCGGTGCATTCGCGTGGATGACGATCTTCATCTGGGGCGGATTCCTGTTCGGCAACGTGCCGATCATCAAGAACAACTTCGGCATCGTGACGATCGCGATCATCGTGATCTCCGTGGTGCCGGTCGTCTGGGGTCTGCTGAAGCCCGCGCCGAAGCAAGCGACATGACACAGATCGTCATCGATCGTCGTTTCAACGGGCCGCCCGACTCGGGCAATGGCGGCTACTCGACCGGCGCGATCGCCATTGCGATCGGCGAGCCGGTGAAGGTACGGCTGGTACAGCCCGTACCGATCGATCAGACGATCGACATCACGAGAATCGCCGACGATCGATGGGACGCTCATTCGAATGGCGTGCTGATTGCGACTGCAGCGATCAGCGATGTACAGACGCAGCCGCCGGCACCTTCATCGTGGGTCGAAGCGCTGGGCGCGTCGCATCACTACGTCGGCTTCGGCAAGCACGGCTTCCCGAGCTGCTTCGTATGCGGGCCCGATCGCGTGGAAGGTGATGGACTGCGGATCTTCCCGGGCTCGGTACCCGGCACCAATCAGCTCGCCGCGCCGTGGAAGCCCGACGCAGCGCTCGCCGATTCGCGCGGCAAGGTGCGACCGGAGTTCATCTGGGCCGCGCTCGATTGCCCCGGCTACTTCGCAACCTGCAGCCCGAATCCCGCGCTGCTCGGCGAACTCGCGGTTCGCATCGATCACCTGCCGAAAGCCGATGAGCCCTGCGTGGTGACAGGCTGGTCGATCGGCGTGGAGGGTCGCAAACACCGCGCAGGCACGGCGATCTTCGATGCGGATGGCGCTTGCTGCGCCGTCGGCGTTGCCACGTGGATCGAGCTGAAGAGATAAGAGGACGGAATTTCCACGGGGATCATGGGGAGCCACGGGGATGAATCCCGCATGAGAATCCGCGGAGACAGTTCTTTTTCATTGTCTTCCCCCGTGGATCCCCGTGTTCCCCGTGGAAAATCTTCTCCGGCTCTTCTCCGATTCCTCTCCGGCTCCTCTCCTATCTCCTGGAGTACCACAGCGAGACAAGACTGCCGACGACGAGCGCGATGCCCGGCCACACCGGATCGCGATGGAGTGCCAGCCAGAACAATCCGCCGAGCAGCGCGATGGCCGAGATGACAGTGATGTCCCGGCGACGGCCGTCCTCGCGAATTTCCTGGCGAAGCGTTTCGAGCTCCTTCGAGGCGACGGGCACGTTCAGTCGGCCATCGGATGCGCGCTGTACGACCTGTTGCAGCAACTGCGGAGCGGCACGCAGCGAATCGATCAATCCCGGCAGTTGCGCGCGGGTCTGCTTCATCATCGACTTCAGGCTGTAGCGCTCCTGCATCCATTGCCGCAGAAGAGGCTGTGCTGTTTCCCAGAGATCGAGATCCGGATAGAGCTGGCGGCCGACGCCTTCGATCTGCAGCAGCGTCTTCTGGATCAGCATCAGCTGCGGCTGCATCTGGGCATCGAAGCGCTGCGCTGCCTCGAACAGGCTGATCAGCACCTGGCCGAACGAAATCTCCCGCAGCGGCTTGTTCGCGATCGGCTCGCACACCGTGCGTACCGCGGACTCGAGTTCATCGACGCGAACGTGGGCGGGAATCCAGCCGGAATCGATGTGGAGCTGCGCGATCCGTCGGTAGTCGTGATCGAAGAACGCGAGGAAGTTCTCCGCGAGATAGTGCTGATCGCGCGGGTCGAGTGTTCCGACGATGCCGAAATCCACAGCCGCGTAACGCGGTTGCTGCGGATCATCGAGCAGCACGAAGATGTTGCCCGGGTGCATGTCGGCATGGAAGAAGTTGTGGCGGAACGCCTGCGTGAAGAAGATCTCCACGCCGTTCTCGGCGAGACGCTTGATGTTCGCGCCGCGCCGCTCGAGCTCGGGAATGTCGTTGATGAGCACTCCGTTCACGCGCTCCATCACCATGACGTTCTTGCGGCAATAATCCCAATAGACTTCGGGGACGTACAGCAGACGTGAGTCCGCGAAGTTGCGGCGGAGCTGTTGCGCGTTCGCGGCCTCGCGCATGAGATTCAGCTCATCGAGGATTGTTTTCTCGTACTCGCGCACCAGCTCGACTGGCCGCAGGCGATGTGCCTGCGACCAGTAACGGTTCGCGAGGCGCGCCAGCGCGAACATCACTTCGATATCGAGCTCGATCTGGTCCCGAATGCCCGGGCGTACGATCTTGACGACGACTTCCTTGCCGCTGCGCAGTTGCGCGGGATGCACCTGCGCGATCGTTGCGGCCGCGAGCGGCTTCTCATCGAAGCTCGCGAAGACTTCGCTCAGGGGTTTCTCGAACGCGGCTTCCGCGATCGCTTTGGCCCGCTCGCCAGGGAATGGCGGCACGCGATCCTGCAGCTTCTCCAGTTCATCCGCGATATCGCGCGGCAGCAGATCGCGTCGCGTCGACAGCGTCTGGCCGAACTTCATGAAGATCGGACCGAGCTCCTCGAGCGCCAGTCGCAAGCGAAGGGCCCGCGGCGTCGTGCGACTGCGGCGGAACCACGTGGCGGGCGACAGGTAGAAAGCAAAGCGCAGCGGCCGGAACAGGTGGGTCGCGAGAATGATCTCGTCGAGCCCGTGACGGACGAGAACACGCTGGATCTGCAGGAGGCGGCTGAGAACGCGAAGTCGCATGGGAATCGATCAGCGTGAGTCGGGCGTCGGATGCGCCGCGTCGGACATTGCGACGGTCATCGTGCCGTCGTTCACTTCTTTCTCCGGCCTTCGAGCAAGGCCAGCCTGGCTTCCAGACGATCCGCGTCCTCGCGCAGCTTGTCGACGCCGGCGATGAACTCATCCGCCTCGACGCGCGTCGGAATATCGCGGCCTTCTTCCTGCAGATACTCCGCGACGTTCTGCGCGAACGTGTCGGCGGTCCGGCGCCCGAACGCGAGCGCCGATCGCGCGAAGTTGCCGACCTGATGAGCGGCGACGTCGCCGATGACGCGCGAGAGTTCTTCTTCGAGATCCGGGCGGGCGTGCTTGAGCAGCTCGCTGAAGGTCTGTGCTACTTCGGCGTCACCCTCGATGTGAACCGCGCCTGTCTGCACGGCAGCTTCGGGCCGAGCGCCGGCGAGTTGCAGCAGCGAAAGCGGCGAGCCGGTCAGCGTTGCATTCGCCGGTTCCGACGCCGACGTGTCGAGTGCCATGCGCTCGCCGTCGCTGCGGAAGTGAATGCTGAGCGGCGTGCCGGAGAACCGGATCGCGAGATGCTTGCCCGTTAGGCGCCGGCACAGCCCCTGCGCCGTGGAGGACGCGAGGATGTTGCGATTGAGCGCGGATTCGAGCGGTGTCAAGCGCATCGGAAGAACTACTTTGTCATCCCCGCGCAGGCGGGGATCCATGCCTTGATCCGGATGGCCCGAGAGATCACAGCCGATATCCCCGATGCAGCGCCACGATGCCGCCGCTCAGGTTGTGATACCTGCAGTTGTCGAGTCCTGCTTCCTGCATCATCGCTACAAGTGCTTCCTGCTCGGGGAAGCGCCGGATGGATTCGGCGAGGTAGCGATAGCTGGCTTCGTCCTTCGCGACGACTTTTCCCAACCATGGCAATACCGAGAAGGAGTACGCGTCGTAGATCGGTTTCAATCCGGGCGCGACGGGGTGCGAGAACTCCAGGATGAGCAGCTGGCCGCCGGGCTTCAGTACTCGCGCCATCGAGCGCAGCGCGGCGGCCTTGTCCGTCACGTTGCGCAGGCCGAAGCCGATCGTGACGCAATCGAAGCTCGAATCCGGGAAGGGCAATCGCTCCGCGTTCGCGAGCGAGTAACGCACGTTGCCGACGACCCCCCGATTCGTGAGAGCGTCGCGCCCTTCGGCGAGCATCGCGGCATTGATGTCCGTCAGCAGCACGAGGCCGGTGCTGCCGACCTGCTGCGCCATGCCTGCGGCGATGTCGCCAGTTCCGCCTGCTACGTCGAGCGCACGCTGACCCGGACGCAGGCCCGTCTGTGAGAGCGTGAACCGTTTCCAGACCCGGTGGGCGCCGCCGGACATCAGGTCGTTCATCAGGTCATAGTTGCCTGCGACCGATTCGAAAACAGCCCGCACGCGCGCCGCTTTTTCGGTCTTCGGAACCTCCTGGTAACCGAAGTCGGTAGTATCCGCCGGGTTGCGGTTGTCGCCGTTCGTGTTCATGAGAGACGGGCATTGTAGCCATGACCGGGAAGCCGGCCTATCGAATTCTGGTTCTCGGCGGGTACGGGAATTTTGGAGCACGCATCGTCAGGGCGCTGGCGATGGAGGAATGTCATCTGCTCGTCGCGGGCCGCGATGAGCGTCGAGCGCGGGAGTTCGCAGCCGGCCCGGGAGGCAAAGCGGCGACACTCCAAGGGATAGCCCTCGATACGCACGATCCACAACTTGCGGCCCGACTGGCAGCGCTTCGCGTCGATCTGGTGATCCACACCGCCGGTCCCTTCCAGGGCCAATCAAGGGAAGTCGCGCAGGCGTGCATCGAAGCGCGTGCCCACTACATTGATCTTGCCGACGGAAGGGAGTTCGTCTGCGGCATCGGCGCACTCGATGCCGCTGCCCGCGAGCGTGGCGTGCTCGTGGTCAGCGGCGCCAGCACTGTGCCGGCGTTGTCAGCCGCGGTCGTGGATCGATTTCGCGACCGCTTCGATTCGATCGACAGCATCGCCATCGGCATCACGCCCGGAAATCGGACACCGCGCGGTCTCTCGACGGTGCAGTCCGTGCTGAGCTATTGCGGCAGGCCGTTCAAGCGTTGGGAGAAAGGCGCGTGGCGCGATGTGTACGGCTGGCAGGACCAGCATCGCGTGTTCTATCCGGAACTCGGATGGCGCTGGTTCGGGAACTGCGATGTCCCGGATCTGTCCCTGTTTCCGCAACGCTACAGCGTGAAGGATCGCGTGCGGTTTCACGCCGGCCTCGAACTGGCGGTGATTCAGTGGCCACTCTGGCTCATGTCGTGGCTGGCGCGGTGGCACATCGTCAAGAGTTGGGCTCCGGCCGCGAAGTGGCTGCGTGACGCGAGCGACTGGCTTCTGCCTTTCGGCTCAGATGCCGGTGGCATGCACGTGGATATCGAGGGAATCGCGGAGGGCCGCGAACTGCGGCTGCGATGGATGCTCACGGCGCTGGAAGGTCACGGTCCCGAGATCCCATGCATCGCCGCAATCGTGATCGCGCGCAAACTGATGAGCGGCCGGCTCACTCGCGCTGGAGCTACGCCTTGTCTCGATCTGATGACGCTGGATGAATTCGACGCCGCGGTCAGCGGACTGAATATCCGGTGGACGATCGAAGCGCCGTAGGTTCAGCGGCGCGGAGCCGGTGTAGGATGGGGAATCCCAAGATCTTTCAGGCGCGCGAGATAATTCGCCCACTTCTGCTCGCGCTCCCGACCGAGCTCATGCAGATAGCTCCACGTGTAAAGGCCGGTGTCGTGGCCGTCATCGAACACGAGGCGAACCGCGTAGTTTCCAATCGGCTCCGCGGCCTTGATACCGACCTCATGCTTGCCCACCTGCAACGTCTCCTGCCCCGGTCCGTGCCCACGCACCTCGGCTGAAGGCGAATACACACGCAGATACTCGAAGGGTAGTTCGAACGACGAACCGTCGTCGAAGGTGACTTCGAGCAGGCGGGATTTGGTGCGAAGCTTGAGGGACGTGGGGTGGGGCATGGATTCCTGGCTCGTCGCTACCTGCTCAGAGAATGTACCTCGTCAGATCCTCATCCTTCACCAGTTCGCCGAGATACTTGTCGACGTAAGTGGCATCGACCGTGACGCTCGCGCCGTTGCGATCGGCGGCGTCGAAGGAGAGGGTTTCGAGGAGTCGTTCGAGCACGGTGTGCAGCCGGCGGGCACCGATGTTCTCCGTGCGTTCGTTGACCTGGAAGGCGACTTCGGCGAGACGGCGCACGCCGCTGTCGGCGAAGTCGAGATTCACGCCTTCCGTTGCGAGCAATGCCTTGTACTGGGTGCAGAGAGAGGCATCCGGCTCGGTGAGGATGCGGATGAAATCTTCGACCTTCAGCGCCTGCAGCTCGACGCGAATCGGAAAGCGGCCCTGCAGCTCCGGAATCAGGTCCGATGGCTTCGACATGTGGAACGCGCCGGACGCGATGAACAGGATGTGATCCGTCTTCACCATGCCGTGCTTGGTGCTCACGGTGCTGCCTTCGACCAGCGGCAGCAGGTCGCGCTGCACGCCTTCGCGGCTCACGTCGGCGCCATGCGTTTCCTGGCGTCGCGCGATCTTGTCGATCTCATCGATGAAGACGATGCCGTTCTGCTCGGCGTTCTGCAGCGCCTGCAGCTTCAGCTCTTCCTCGTTGATCATCCTCGCGGCTTCTTCGTCGGTCAGCAGCTTGAAGGCTTCGCGCACTTTCACCTTGCGCATCTTCGTGCGGCTGCCGCCGAGATTGGCGAACATGCCCTGCAGCTGTTGCGTGAGATCTTCCATGCCGGCCGGCGCCATGATTTCGACACCCATCGGCAGCGCACGCACTTCGATCTCGATCTCGCGATCATCGAGCTGGCCTTCACGCAGCATCTTGCGGAATTTCTGTCGCGTCTCCTGATCCCGCGGCGGCGATTCGGGTTCCGGCGCGAAGCCCAGCGACTTCGGCCGCGGCAACAACGCGTCCAGGACCCGATCCTCCGCGGCATCCATCGCGCGGTGCCGGACTTTCTCGACTTCGACTTCGCGCGTCATCTTCACCGCGACGTCCATCAGGTCCTTGATGATCGAGTCGACCTCGCGGCCGACATAGCCGACCTCGGTGAACTTCGTGGCTTCAACCTTGATGAACGGTGCGCGCGCAAGCTTCGCGAGCCGTCGTGCAATTTCGGTCTTGCCGACACCGGTCGGGCCGATCATGAGGATGTTCTTCGGCGTGATCTCGGAACGCAGCGCTTCGGGCACCTGCATGCGCCGCCATCGATTGCGCAAAGCGATGGCAACAGAGCGCTTGGCATCGCCCTGTCCAACGATGTGCTTGTCGAGTTCTTGAACGATTTCTCGGGGGGTCATGGATGACATAGGAAGAAGAAGCGGTTGGCGGTTGGCGGTTAGCGGTTCGTCAGAAGAAATCAGGGGCATCGTTCCGGTTCGGCAGTTCTGTTCTGAACCAACCGCTAACCGCCAACCGCTAACCGCTTCTCCGAAAGCTCTTCGATCGTGAGATTTCTGTTTGTATAGATGCAGATGTCCGCCGCAATGTTCAGAGATTTTTCGACGACATTGCGTGCGTCGAGTTCCGTGTTCTGCATCAGGGCGCGTGCCGCGGAGAGGGCGTAAGAGCCGCCGGAGCCGATGGCCATGATGTCGTCCTCGGGTTCGATGACATCGCCGTTGCCGGAGATGATGAACGAGCTCTTGGTGTCGGCGACGCAGAGCAGTGCTTCGAGCCGGCGCAGGCTCCGATCAGAACGCCAGTCCTTTGCGAGCTCGATCGCACCGCGAGTCAGATTCCCGTATTGCTGAAGTTTCGCTTCGAAGCGCTCGAAGAGCGTGAAGGCATCGGCGGTTCCGCCAGCGAATCCGGCGAGCACCTTGCCTTCGTGCAGCCGCCGCACCTTGCGGGCGTTGCCCTTCATCACAGTGTTACCGAGCGACACTTGTCCGTCGCCGCCGATGACCACTGTGCCGCCGCGACGGACCGAAAGAATCGTTGTGCCTTCGAATTGGTTCATGAGGAGCCAGAGGTTTTACACGGAGTTCACGCAGATTAGAGCAGAAGGAAGCCTGACAGAATCCTTGATTTCCGATCTCTGCCTCCGTGCTCTCCTTGCTCTCCGCGTGAAACTCTTAAGATTTACGCCGCGCGCGCGGATGAGCCTGATCGTAGATTTTGGCTAGATGCTGGAAATCAAGGTGCGTGTACACCTGCGTCGTCGAAATATTGGCGTGACCGAGCAATTCCTGCACGGCGCGCAGATCCTGGCTCGATTCGAGCAGATGGGTCGCGAAGGAGTGCCGGAACATGTGCGGGTGCATATGAATGCCCAGGCCCTGGCGCTTCGCCCAGCGCTCGATGCGGACCTGGATGGAACGTTGTTGCAGGCGCCCGCCGCGTTGAGAGACGAACATCGCCGCTTCGCCAGGTGCGGCAAGCGCGCTGCGTTCACCGAGCCAGATGGTGATCGCCTGCACAGCGTATCGACCCACGGGAACCATGCGGGTCTTGTTGCCCTTGCCGGTGACCCGAACGGTGCGGTCGCGCAGATCGACGTCGGCGAGGTCGAGTCCGACGAGCTCGGACAAGCGCAGTCCCGACGAGTAGAACAACTCCATGATCGCCTTGTCGCGGACGCTCAGCTCGTCATCCGTTCGGAAGGTGAGCAGGCGCGCCATCTGATCCGCGTCCACCGTCTGCGGAAGACGTTTGCGCGCTTTGGGCGCCTGAACTTCGCTCGCGGGGTTCGACTTCAGCACGGATTCGCGCAGCAGGAAATTGCAGAAGCTGCGCAGGGCCGACAAGCGGCGCTGGATCGTTCGCGGTGACTGGCCGCGACGGAACTCACTGGCGGCGAAGGTCCGGACGTGCTGACTGTCGACGCGCACCCAGTCGTCGATGCCGTTCTTCGTGCAGTACTGCGCGAACAGCTCGAGATCGCGACGATAGTTGACGTCCGTGTGCGACGAGAGACGACGCTCGGACGAAAGATGCGTCAGGAAGCGGGGAAGCCAGGCGAGAGCGGAATCGAGCATGAGAGGAGGCCAGCTGGCTGGCCGTCGCTCGCTGCCAGCGAGCGACTACGCTCCCACCGCTTCGCTGACGAGATCGCCGATCCGTGCAAGGAATTCGGTGCTCATCCCGGGATGGAAGCGATCCGTGTCCGGGCTGCCGATCGCGAGCAGGCCCGCGGATGTTTGCGGGCCCAGCGGAACCAGCGCCGCGGAGCCGATCTCCACGCTGCCGGTGCCGAACAGGAAGTCGCGCTGGCTGTCGCGGATCTGGCCGCAGCGCGGCTTGCCCGACGCGAAGAGCGTTTCGAACATTTTCAGTTCGGCCGCGGTCGGATCGACGACGCGAAGGTGGCGGCTCGTGACGCCATGCAACCCGGATTCGGCCGAGGGCGCCAGGACGATCAGCCATTCGGAGGCGCCGAAGTCTTCGCGCAGGGAGGACTCGAGCGCGTCGATGACGCCCGCTGCATTGCGGGCCCGGATCAGGCGTCGCGAAAGCTTGTGGATCTTGTCGGCGAGCGAGTCGTTGTCGCGCGCGACGGCGATGAGGTCATGCAGGTGCGATTCGAGCTTGTCGTGCTTCTCGCGCAGGACCGATACCTGTCGTTCGACCAGCGAGACCGTCGATCCGCCTTTGCCGTGAGGCAGCTTGAGTCGGCCGAGGAGGCCGGAGTGGCGCTCAAAGAAATCCGGGTTGTGCTGGAGATACTCCGCAATGACTTCCTCGGGGAGGGAGTCGACTTCGACACCGCGGACTGTTTGCTTGCTCATGGCACCTCGTGAACGGGTTCCCCGTCGCCAGTTGGCCGCTGCCGGCCTGAATAGAATCGTCGCTCGGCCAGGTTCTTCGGGCGGTCAACCGCCAACGGCGGACCGGCCCTTTTCAAAGCGTCACTGTCCCTTCGAATACCGTGATCGCCGGGCCCGTCATCCATAGATGCTCACCCGGGCCGGGCCAGCGGATCACCAGTCGTCCGCCGAGCGCATCGACCGTCACCTCTTCATCGAGCAGACCGAGTCTGCGTCCGACAGCGACGGCGGCGCAGGCACCTGTACCGCAAGCGAGCGTCTCTCCGACGCCGCGCTCGAACACCCGTAGGCGAATGTGCGTGCGGCTCACGACTTCCAGGAACCCGACGTTGGTCCGGTTCGCGAAACGCGGGTGATTCTCTACCGCCGGACCGAGCGTGTCCACGGGCGCTTCGCTCACCGACGGCACGCGCATCACTGCATGCGGGTTGCCCATCGAGACTGCGCTGATCTGCAGTTCCGATTCGCCGACACGCAACGGATAGACATCCGCTTCCCGAGTCGCGTCGAAGCCGACCGCGGCGGGCGTGAAATCCGGAATGCCCATGTCCACGGAGACGAGTCCGTCTTTCCGCAACTGCACATCGACGCGGCCGCCGAGGCTGTCCATGTGCAGATCCTGTCGTGCCAGCTTCTCGGCCACGAGCTTCCCGACGCAGCGTGCGCCATTGCCGCACTGTTCTACTTCGGAACCGTCGGCGTTGAAGATCCGGTAGTAGACGTCTGTGTCCTTCGCGCGCGGCGGGAGCAGGACGAGCGCCTGATCGAAACCGATCCCGGTGCGGCGGTCGGCCAGCTGTTTCAGTGCCGCGCCATCGGGGACTGCATCATCGGAGGGCGCATCGAAAACGATGAAGTCGTTTCCGAGGCCATGCATTTTGGTGAAGCGCAGAAGCATGGGGGAAGAATAGCATCACCCCATCCTCATCCTCTCCACCTTGATGCACTTGTCCATCACGACGGCGATGCCAGCAGTACGAGCACGCTCCGCTGCCTTCTCATCGATCACACCGAGCTGCAGCCATAGCGCGGGAAGACCAAGGCGAATGCAGTCGTCGACCACTTGCGGCACGTGCTGTGGTTGCCTGAAGACATCGACGATGTCGACCTGTTCGCCAGGACCGAGCGCATCCGACAGATGGTCGAGGTCGGGGACCGCCCGAATGCCTTCCCAGACGGCGAGCGCGGGATTGACCGGGATGATGCGGTAACCGTAGTCGAGAAGCGTGGAGGCCACTTCGTAGCTGGGGCGTTGCGGGTTATCCGAGAGGCCGACGACTGCGATCGTGCGAGCGGCGCGAAGCAGGGCTGCGATGTCGCCGGGCGGCGGATTCGCGAAGGCCATGACGGGTCTCCTGCGTGGACATTTCCACGGCGTCACCTTAACGTAGCCGGCGGAAAAAGGCTCTTTGAACAATAACAACCGCCCACAAAGACATCGCCTGCCGATCGCGAAGCGAGGATTTCATGCGCCATGTGATGGTTATGAATTCGAAGGGGGGCTGCGGCAAGAGCACGCTCGCCACGAACGTCGCTGCCTGGTTTGCCGGCGAGGGATACAAGGTCGCGATCGCCGACTACGACCCGCAGCGCACGAGCCTCGACTGGCTTGCGATGCGTCCGGACGATCTGCCGAAGATCACGGGCGTACCGGCGTACGACGACGGCGTACGCGGCGTTGCCCGGGACACCGAAGTGCTCGTCATCGACGCGCCTGCCCGGACTCACGGATCAGAGATGAACGAGCTCGTGCGTCGTGCCGAAACGATCCTCGTGCCGGTGATGCCGTCGCCGATCGACATGAAGGCGTGCGCGCATTTCATGGGCGAGCTGCTCGAGCTGGGGAAAGTTCAGCGCGAACAGGCGCGGCTCGCGGTCGTTGCGAATCGCGTCCGAGAGAACACCCTCATGTTCGAAGAGCTCGATACATATCTCGGCAAACTGAAAGTGCCGTATCTCGCTTCGCTGCGGCAGTCGACCAACTACCTGCGCGCTTTCCAGCGCGGCATGGGGATTTTCGAGCTGCCTGAGTACCTGGCCCGGCCCGACTGGGAGCAGTGGGCACCGATCACCAAATGGTTGGGAAGCAAGCGCAGTCAGCCGGGTTAGAAAGTTCTCGTCATTCCCGCGCAGGCGGGAATCCATTCCCGTGGCCGATCAGATGGACACCCGCGTTCGCGGGTGTGACGCTGACCTTCCGCCTCATTCCCGCGCGGGCGCCTTTTCTTCCTCCAGGCTCTGCCGGATTCCTTCGTCGATATTCCCGTAGCGCAACTGCACGCCCAGATGCTTCAGCATCCGCTCGTTGCTCACGCGACGGGATTCGTGCAGGAATGACAGCCGCTCGGGGCTGAAGGTCAGTTGCGCTTCATCCATCGAGACCCGCGGTGCTTGCGGCAAGCCGGCCAACGCGGAGACGCGATCGAGGAAGTCCGTGGCGCTGCAGGAGTTGCCGTCGGTGATGTTGTAGACGCCGCGCGCCTCCGTGTTCAAGGCAGCCGCGACGCAGGCGGCAACCAGATCGTCGACGTGGATGCGATTGCTGATCCCCGCATCGTCGGGATGCAACGTCGGCTCGCGCTTGCGCAATCTTTCGAGCGGCAGGCGCCCGGGACCGTAGATCCCTGGCACCCGTAGGACGATTCGCCGCACGCGCCGCTCCGTGCACCAGACGCGAGTCATTTCTTCAGCGCTCACTCTGCGTCGCGCGCGATCCGTTAGCGGCTGGATCAGGCTGCTTTCGTCGACGGGTGCGCCGTCGGTATCGCCATAGACGCCCGTCGTGCTCATGTAGACGAATGCGCGCGGCGGCACTGTCGCGAGTTGCAGGAAACGATCGAGCCGCAGGTCGCTCTCTCCGGCGGGAGGAGGCGGGGCGAGATAGAAAATCGCGGCCTGCTCCAGTTTCTCGGGGATCCACGCGCCCAGGCGCACGCGGTCGAGGTCCACAGCGACCGTCGCAATGCCGGCCGCATTGAGTTCGGCGGCGCGATCGGACGACCGGACGACCGCCGTTATGTCATGTACGGCCGACAGTTTTCGCGCCAGGCGCTCGCCCACGTAGCCGCATCCAACGATCAGCGAATGAGGCCGGCCGCTAGTCATGCCGGGTACGCACTGCGCGCATTGACAGTCATCCCACTCTTTCCGTAAATTTCAGACATTCCTGAAATAACCGTTTTTCCAGACCACTCATGAAGCTCACCCCCACCATTCAGCGCTGCGTCCTGCATTGGGGCGAGATGGGGAGCCGCTGGGGCGTCAGCCGCTCGGTCGCACAGATTCATGCATTGCTGTTTCTGTCCCCGGAACCGCTGACCGCCGACGGCATCGCCGAGACCCTTGCGATCGCCCGCTCGAACGTCAGCGTGAGTCTCAAGGAACTGCAGACCTGGGACCTCGTCAGCATTACCCACGTCATCGGCGATCGCCGCGACTATTTCCTGGCCCGCAAGGATATCTGGGAAGTGCTGACCACCATCATGGATGGCCGCAAGCGCCGCGAGATCGATCCGACGGTGCAGATGCTGCGCGACTGCGCGCAGGAAGCAAAGCGTGATACCGAAACGCCCGACCAGGTGAAGGAGCGTATCGCGACCATGCTCGAATTTCTCGAAGAGATGACCGGGTGGTACGACCAGATCCGCAGCATGCCGCGCCCCACGCTGCTCAAGCTGATGCGCATGGGGACGCGGGTCGCGAAGATCGTGGGCTAGGCGTTTTTTTCGCGCCGGGTTTCAGATTTTCCTGAAATTACGGACGCCGGCGGAACGGGAGAGGCGACGAGTCGAGTCGAAGAAGAAGAGGCCACGCCATGGGTATCGCAATCCTTCAGGACGCCCGGGACTGGGCAGCAGGCAAAGCCAGCGGTCGCAGGCCGGATTTCCGGAAGCTGCTGGGAGACGCAGCCTGGAACCGATTGCCCGCAGCCGTGCAGGCGCGCTTCGGCGATGACGCTCATGCGGACGCCGCCACGATCTATCAGGGCCGCGCCAGAGTTCACGCATCGGTTTGCGGTCGTGCCCTTGCACACTTGTGCCGGTTGATCGGTACTCCGGTGGCGCCGCTCGTCGGCAACGACGTTCCGATGCACGTGCGCGTGTACGAATCGGAGGCAGGCGTCGTGTGGGAACGGCGTTACGAATTTCCCGATCATCCCATCGTCGTGCGCTCCACCAAGCAACTCGATGATGACGGCTTGCTGGTCGAGTGTCTCAATGCGGGATTGCACATGCGGTTGCGGGTTTTCGAGCAGCAGGGCGAATTGCACTTCGTGAGCACGGGCTACTTCTTCCGCGCCGGGCCGCTGCGTTTCGATCTGCCGGAATGGTTCCTGCCGGGAGAGACTCATGTCGTGCACGAGGATCTCGGCGACGGCAACTTTCGCTTCGCGATGACGACCGACCATCGCTGGTTCGGTCGCATGTTCGATCAGGACGGCGTGTTTCATTGACGAGGTCGCGCCATGAACATCGGTCAGCTCTTTGCATCCTTCAGTTCTCTGCGCCCGGCGCGCTGGCAGCGACACCCGCTCCTTGCGGGTACGCGTACTGAAGCGCGCACGCTGCTGGTCACGGGAGCAACGGGCTTCATCGGACGGCATCTTTGCCGCCATCTGATCGCCTCGGGCGATCGGGTCATCGTGCTGACCCGCAATCGACGTCGCGCGGACGATCTCTACGGTCCGCATGTGAGCGTCTGCACTTCGCTCTATGAGATCGAGAGCACGACGTGCATCGACGCCATCGTGAATCTCGCGGGCGAGCCGATCTTCGATCGCGCATGGTCGAAGCGGCGGCGGGAGGTGCTGATCGAAAGCAGGCTCGACATCACGCAGAAACTCATCGATCTGATCGCGCGACTCGATCGCAAACCCGAGGTGCTCATCAGCGCTTCGGCTGTTGGCTACTACGGTGTGCGAGGCGACGAAGAGCTGACGGAAGCCCACCGTGGACAGACCGTCTTCCAGTCGCAGCTCTGTCAGGTGTGGGAATTGGCCGCGCAGCGTGCGGAAGCTTACGGTGTGCGCGTGTGTCGCCTTCGCTTCGGCGTCGTGCTCGGTAAGGACGGGGGCGCGCTACCACAACAGGCGTTGGCCGCACGATGCGGTGCTTGCACCGTGATGGGCGGCGGGGATCAATGGCTCTCGTGGATCCACATCAAGGACGCTGTGCGATTGATCGAACACTGCGTCGCTCATGACGCCATCAGCGGCGCTGTGAACGCAACGGCACCTGCGCCGGTTCGCCAGCATGAGTTCGCCAAGACGTTGGGCGAAGTGTTCGGTCCCGGCCTGACGCTGCGGGTGCCTGCGAATCTTCTGCGATTCGCACTGGGTGAACGAGCGCAGCTGCTCGTCGATGGCCAGAGAGTGATCCCGATGTATGCCGAGTGCTCGGGTTTCGAGTTCCAGTATCCGCAGCTGGGGGGCGCTCTCGGCGATCTGTACGGGCAGCCCGCACCGGAGCCAGCGGACGTTCTCTACGACGCGCTCTGCCCGGTCTGCGACACGGAGATGAGGACGTACTGTCGTCTGGCGACTCGCAATGGCCGTGCGTGGCGATTCGACGACGTCTCGTTGCGCACGGATCTGATCGCGAGCTACCGCCTTGATCTCGCCACGGCACGCAAACGCGTCTATGTGCTGAGCAAGGCAGGCGAGATGCTCAGCGGAATGGATGCACTCAACGCAGTCTGGTCGGGTCTGCCGGGGTGGCGCGTACTCGCGTGGGTATTGCGGCTTCCGGTCGTGAAGCCGGCGGCAGCCGCGTTCTATGATTTCGTGCTCGCGCCGATCATCTGGCACTGGAATCAGCGCCGGCGTGCGATTCGCGCGACTCAGGAAGACGGAGTGTTGTCAGGCGAGCGGATCGTCTGACGCAACTTCTCGAGAGCATCCGGCGCGAAGTCGAAGGAATCGAAGAAGAGCTGGTTCGCGGGCAGGCCCTGGCTGACGAATTGATGCCGGATGGTTTCCACCATCACTGGCGGGCCGCTCGCGTAGACATCGAAGTCGGCGAGTTGCGGATGATCTTCGTGAGCCGCCGCATGAATCCACCCCGTGCGGCCTTGCCATTCATCCACGGCGTTCGGTGCCGACAGGACGGGTGTGTAGGTGAGGTTGGGGTATCGCTGCGTCATCTCGCGCAGCATCGCGTCTTCATAGAGATCGGCCCGCGTCTGCGCGCCCCAGTAAAGATGCAGCGGACGACGATCGCCACGCTCGAGGAGGTGGCGCAGCATCGCGCGCAACGGCGCGTAGCCGGTGCCACCGCCGATGAGTAGCGCCGGCCGCGGCGACTCTTCGCGGAACCAGAATTGACCGAGCGGTCCTTCGATGCGCAGCAATGTCTTTTCCTTCATTCCCGTGAAGAGCTGCTGAGTGAACTCGCCGCCCGCGACGCGGCGGATATGCAGTTCGATGAACTCGGCGTCGTGCGGCGGATTCGCAATCGAGAAACTGCGCCGCCGGTTCTGCGGCAGCATGATGTCGAGATACTGACCCGCGACGAACGTGAACGTCTCCGTTGAGGGCAATCGCAGGAACACAGCCATGACGCCTGGCGCGAGTGCCTGCATGTGCTCGATGCGGCACGGCAGACTCTGGATGCGCTCTTCCGGCGTCGGCGGCCGGATCTCGCGAATCTCGACACTCAGCTCCGGGCTGGCGGCGTGCGCCTGGCACAACAGGATGTAGCCTGCCCGAGCTTCGTCCGGCGTAATACCCAGAGGTTGAATGCCCGGATAGCGAACATCGCCCGACACGATCCGTGCACGGCAGGACGCGCAATGGCCGCCCTTGCAGCTATGCGGCAGATTCAGCCCGGCGCGCAACGCTGCATCGAGAATGGTCTCGCCTTCCTCGACCGAGAGGACTTGTTGCGATGGCAGCAGGGTCAGGCGGGTGTAAGACATGAGGTGATGGAGTGACGAGGTCAGTGAGTTGCGCGGGCCTCGTCACCGACGTCAGCTTCAGTTCCTCCTCCTGTCTGCTTGCCGTCGATCGACCCAGCGCCGGGCGCGGATCTTCGGCATCGCGGCGCGGCGACCGACTGCATGTGCGAGCGCGTCCGTGAGCGCCTTGATTGCGCGATCGCGTTCACCGAGTTGCTCGAACAGATTGGCAAGCAATTGCCAGGCTTCGAGCCTCGGACGGATCGCGATGCTCGTTTCGAGATAGCTGCGCGCTTTGCCGTAGAGCTCGGCACGGATCGAATGTCGCGCGCAGGTGAAGAGCAGGGCCGCATCTTCGCTGTGCTCTGGAAGCCATTGCTCGGCTCGTTCGAGCGTCACGAGCGGCTCGTCGGTGTCGAGCTCGCCATAAGCGAGCACGGCGGCTTCGTCCCATTGGCGGCCGAGGAACTTCCGCAGCTCTGTTTCCGCAAGCTCGACTTCGTCGCAAGCGGCGGCCGCACGAGCGTAAGCGACGACAATCTCGGCTCGCTGCGCCAACGACTTCGGCAGCTCCTTCCAGGCCTGCGCGAGCGCCTTTGAATCGTTCGCGCGGCCCGCTGCCTGCAGGCGATCCAGGTAGATCTGCGCGACCGTTTCATCCACGAACGCCGCTGTCACGCCCCGGGTCGTGCGCAACTTCGGTTCGAGCCCCTGAAGCTTTTCCCAATCGCCGATCTGTCGAAGGATCCGGGCGGTCAGCATCGTGCCGCGCACACTGCTCTCACCTCCTGCTTCGAGCTGATGGAGGGTTTCCAGCGCCGCCTGGAACTGCTTGTGCTTCAGATGCATCTCCGCCTGCATGATCAAGGCGGGCGAACGACGATCCGCCGAGACTTCGAGCGCCTTCGCGATCAGTTCGTCGCGGCGTTGTGTGGCACCCTGAAGATCTGCTGCGCGCGCCGCTACCAGATAGTGAGCAGCAGGCGACTCTGCATCGCGCGCCGAGTTGACCAGCGTCTGCTCCGAGGCGGACCACTCGCCCTCTGACATTTCGAGAAGGCCGCGGGCGAGGCTGCGGCGAGCCCGATCCTGCCGGCGTTGCTCCTGGCCTTCGCGCCACAGCCGCCGGGCATTGATGAGCTTCCACACCCAGCGGACGAGGAAGAATGCGGTGATTGCGAGCAGGACGAACGTGATCGCCGACATCTCGATCACATGGCCGGCGAAGCGGATCGCGACGTAACCGGGATCGGCGAGCAACAGGTGCGCGAGCAACGCACCGCAGATCAGCGCGATCGCGATGTAGATGCCCGTCTTCATTGCGAGTTACGTCGCGCGGGCAGCAGTCGCTGCAGCGCCCGCGAGGAGCCCGAGACATCGGGCAGCGGCGGATCGATGTTGATCGGCTCGAGCGCCTGCACATCCTTCGCCAGCGCTTCCGCGGCGGGATCGGTCAGATCGAAGAACTCACCCAGCCACTGACGAGCACCGGCAAGCGCGCTGCGGTAGGCCGTGTTGTCGTGACGAACGACCGCTGCTCTGGCGGAGTAGAGAAGCAACTGCAGGTGCTGGCGCCGCAGCGACTGCTCTTCGAGCGTGATGACATTGCCGCCACGCGAGTCGATCTTGCGAACAGAGACCAGGCCGGCAAAGGTGTTGCGGACGACGGCCCAGGCACGTGCGAAGAAGCCCTCGGGCAACGTGGTGACACGTGTCGTTCTTTCGACCGCGACGATGCCGAGCACAGGCGCCGAGGCGGCCCGCTCTTCGGCATCGGTCAGCCGAGCGAGAATGCCCGTGATGTCCGGCCGGCGCACTTGGCGCAGCGCCTGTATCTCGCGGGCGATCTGCTGACGAACATCCGTGAGTGACGCATCGCGCAGCGAAGCCAGTCGCGAATCGGCCGCTTCGAGCGCGACGATGGCGGTATCGATATCGCGATCGAGGGTCAGCCGTCGCTGAGCCAGCTCCATGAGGAAATACGCTTCAGCGCGCGACCATGCCCGCTCCGGTCCTTCGGCGCGCCCTCGCAGCTCTTCCAGCGCGTTCCCAAATTCCTGGAGTTGTTTCGGCGCCTCGCTCAGCGCGGCGAGCCGCTCCTCGATCGACCGGCGCGCGAGCTGTTCGCGTTCCGTGAGCGCGCGGACCTCGGCTTGAAGGACTTCTCGACCCGATTCCAGCTGTGCGACCTGGCGATTCAGGTCATCGACGCGATCCCGCGTGCTGTCGAGTCGCCACAGTGCATACCCGCCAATGGCGAAGCCAAGAACGGCAACGGCCGTGGTGAAACGGCTGAACGAACGCACGCGGCGAACGGGTGCGGCAGGAAGACCGGAAGAAGCAGTGTCTGGAAGGTTCTCAGCCATGGGCGTGGCGGGTCGTGTCAGGCGGGCAAGTATGGCAGTAGGGCCTGCAACGCGCCAAATACGGGACCCGGATGGTCAGGGCGTTCGGGCCCTCGCGTGCCACAGGGACAACGCGCCTACGATGGAGGAATCGTCCGCGCCCGCAGCGACGATGCATTCCCCAACCAATCCCATTTCCGCGGCGGCCTCGCAGACCCGGGGGCTGGGAACGACCAGCGGTGTTGTTCGAAGCAGCTCCACGCTTCGTTCGCTCAACAGCAGCTTCAGGTTTGCGAGGGTCTCGACACTGGTGGCCGTTACGGCGTTGATTTCCCCGGCAAGCCAGCGCGCATCGAGTTCGTCGCGCAGGCTCTCATCGATGACGGGGAGCGCGCGCTCGTAGACATCCAATGTCTCGACGATGAACCCGGAGGTGCTGAAGGTCTGCTGCAGCAATTCGCGTCCGCCGGCGCCTCGAACGATCAGTACCCGCGATCCGGGTTGCAGCGTCAGTTGCGGATGCGCCAGCAGCGCTTCGCTGGTGAAGCCGCGTTCCGGAACGATGTCGACGGCGATATCGATTGCCGCGAGCGCCGTGGCAGTGGTCTTGCCGATTGCAGCGATGCGCGTCGTCTCGCCGCGGACGATCAGGCGCGCTCCATGCTCGACGGCATTGACGCTGACGAAGACGACGAGGTCGTACGTCCCGGCGACCGTCGCGACCAGCGGCCTGATCTGGATGGCGGGAAGAACGAAAGCTTCGCCGCTCAATGCGCGGATGCGGTCTGCAAGGACATCACTCTGCGGTTGCGGGCGTGTGACCAGCACCGACAAGCCGCTGAGCGGCGGAATCACGGCAGGAATCAATTCGTCCCCGCTTGAGCAGACCGAGCCCGTTGTTCCGCGAGCAGCACGTCCGCGCCGGCTGAGAGCAGACGATCCGCAAGCTGGATGCCGATCTCGACTGGATCGACGCCCTGCACTGTGCCGCGATACAGGGTGCCCCCATCTTCGGAGCCTACGACGCCACGAAGAACGAGCTCCGCGCCTCTCGCTTCCGCATAGCCCGCGATCGGTGATTGGCAGCTTCCCTGCAAGCGCAACGCGAATGCGCGTTCGGCCTCGCAGCAGCGCCGCGACACGGCGTCGTCCAGCGCGCCGGCGAGCCGCAGGCTTCGTTCATCGTTGCTGCGGCACTCAATGCCGACGATCCCCTGGCCGACAGCGGGGAGTGAATGATCGAAGTCGATGTAGTGCGTGATGCGATCGGCGAATCCGAGCCGGATGAGGCCGGCGGCGGCGAGAATGATCGCGTCGTACTGTTCTTCATCGAGCTTGCGCAGCCGCGTGTCCACGTTGCCGCGCAGAGGGATGACTTCGAGATCCGGCCGAATCGCCTTCAACTGGCACTGTCGCCGCAGGCTGGAGGTTCCTACGCGCGCTCCCTGAGGCAGCGATCGATAGTTGCTGAACCGGCGCGACACGAATGCGTCTCGCGCATCAGCGCGCGGCAGCATTGCGGCGAGGCTCATTCCCGGCGGCAGCTCGCTCGGCACGTCCTTCATGGAGTGCACGGCGATATCCGCACGATTCTCCTCGATGGCGATTTCCAGTTCCTTTATGAAGAGACCCTTGCCGCCGACCTGCGCGAGCGGACGATCGAGCACGCGATCGCCCTGCGTGGTCATCGGCACGAGCACTACGTTCACGTTGGGGTGGGCTTCGCGCAGTCGCGCGGCGACGTGCTCGGCCTGCCAGAGCGCGAGTCGGCTCTGGCGAGTTGCAATTCTCAAGGGGCTGTCGGTCATCGTGGTTGCAGTCGGGCGCATCGTCCTGCGATGCGCATACATTTCAGGGGGTGGGCGGCGGCGACGGTGCGGGAGGCACGGGCTGTGCCGCGACCGTTTCGACGCGACGAACCTCGAGCACCAGCCGGATGAGCGCGATGATCAGTGCGAGTACGACCGGCCCCAGGAACAAGCCGATCGCGCCGAACGCGGCGAGTCCGCCGAGCACGCCGATGAACACCGTCAGCGTGCCGACGTTGGCGCGACCGGAGACCAGCATCGGACGCACGACGTTGTCGACGAGCGAAACGAGCACCGCTCCCCAGATCACCATGAAGATCGTGGCGCCCCATCGGCCCTGCGCGGCGAGCACGATGGCCGCGGGTATCCAGACGAGGGCCGTGCCGCCGAAGGGCAGAAGCGAGGCCAGCACGGCGATCACGGCGAAGACCAGCGCGGAAGGCAATCCGACGATCAGGAATGCGATGCCGACGAGCGTGCCCTGGATCAGGGCAGTCAAGCCCGTGCCGAGCACCATCGCGCGTGTGACGGCACCGACGTGATCGAACAGGCGCGTCTTGTACTCCTCGGTCATCGGGATCAGCGCGCGGGCGGTTGTGAGCATCTCGCTGCCGTCGCGGATGAAAAAGAACAGCATGAACATCATCAGCACGAAGCCGATGACGGTGCCGATCGCGCCCAGGAATACTTTGCCGCCCATCGACGCAAGCCAGTGCAGCACCTGATTGGCCCCCTGCCGCAACCATCCGACGAGGTCGGTGGTGTCGATGCCGAACAGGCTTTCGAGGCTGCGCAGTCCGTCCTGCACCCACGGCGCGTTGAGCCAGGGAACATTGTTCAGGTCGAAGACGTTGGAGGCCGTCTGATCCGCGAGCGTCTCCTGCGCAGCTCGAACGAGATCACTCACCTGCGCGGCGAACGCAGCGCTCAGTCCGGCCAGAGGGCCGATGAACAGAATCAGCATGCCGAACGTCAGCAGCCCGGCGGAAAGGTGGGCACGGTTGCGCAGCCGGCGCGTCAGGCGAACATGCAGTGGGTGCAGGAGAAACGCCAGGAAGATCGCCCAGATCAGCGGGCCGAGGAACGGCGTGATGATCTTGTAGAGCGCGATCGCCAGCACCAGGCATGCGACCAGCGCGAAAGTCCGCGTATAGAATCGGTCATTCGTCATCGCAGGCGGCGACAACTCCATTTGCGTACCCCGGTGGTGGCTGGTGGCGAAGAGCGCGGCAATGCTAACACTTGCCGGGCCGGCACTTGCGGGAAGTACCGAGCGAACGAGGGACCTTTCCGGCCGCTTCCCGGGTTGCTGAGTTTTAGAGGCACGGAATACCATGCCCGGACCGAAATCTCCTGCAAAGCCAGCGCGCTCGCGCGTGAAGCGGACCAGATCACACCCCAAGTACATCGCTAGTACCCGGAAACGAGGATCGAACATGAGCAGCGAAGTGACCGCCGACCGGCTGGTTGAAGATCTCAAAGTGGTCATCAACGATGCGGAGGCCCTGCTGAAGGCTACCTCTGCGCAGACGGGCGAGAAGATCCAGGAAGTCCGTGCACGCGCCGAAGAATCGCTGCGCCAGGCCAAGGTAAGGCTCACCGAGGTGGAAGAGGAAGCGTTGCGCCGCGCCCGCGAGCTCGCCGACGCGACCGAAGAGTATGTGCGTGACAATCCCTGGCAGTCGGTGGGCATCGCAGCAGGCATCGGCCTGGTGCTCGGCATCCTGATCGCTCGCCGTTAAGCGGATCCGATGCAGATGGACGGCATGTCTCCCGATC
Organism: Povalibacter uvarum; assembly: GCF_014202975.1. GTDB lineage: Bacteria > Pseudomonadota > Gammaproteobacteria > Steroidobacterales > Steroidobacteraceae > Steroidobacter > Steroidobacter uvarum. The sequence goes on along the minus strand of NZ_JACHHZ010000002.1, from coordinate 450,830 downwards.
GCGATCCGGCACCGGTCACGGGACTGTTCCAGTCGCTGAGCAATTTCGTTGCGACACTGGTCGCGATCGCGCACACGCGCCTGCAGTTGCTGACGACGGAACTGCAGGAGGAAGTGCAGCAGGTCGCGCAGATGCTGATCTGGTCCTTCATCGCGTTGTTCGCGGCGATGATGGCCCTGTTCCTCGGCGCACTGACGATCATCTTTGCGTTCTGGGATACGCACCGGATTCTCGCCGCACTGCTGACGACCTTCGGCTTCCTGCTCATCGCCATCGTCGGTGGCCTGGTGTTGCAACGCAAGCTCGCTGCCAAGCCGCCGATGCTCGATGCCACATTGGCCGAGCTGGCGAAGGATCGCGATCAACTCCGCGCACGGTTATGAGCGAACGCACACTTACCCTGGCTCAGCGACGCAACGCACTTCGCGCTCACAGTGCCGTACAGCGAGCAGAGCTCGCGCAGACGGTGGATCGCATCGAATCGCGACTGGGAACAGTCGATCACGGCCTCAACATCGTGCGTCGCTACGCGGCAAAGCCGTTGCTGGTGACCGGGGGGATTGCGTTGCTGGCGATCATCGGGCCCCGGCGTCTGTTCCGGTGGGCCGGTCGCGGCGCCGTTCTGCTGACGGCGGGTCAGCGCATCATGCGACTGATTCGCTGAGTCAACGGACGAGATCGGATTCCCTTCAGGATTCGCCGCGGATGCGCCGAAGCAGCTCCGCAGCATGCCGCCGGCTCACTTCCAGCACGTCGCCACATTCGCGCATGCGAACGCTGTACTTGCCTTCTTCCGTGCGTTCCACCGCGGAGATCTGGTTCTCGGCGACCAGTGCGTTCCTGTGAATGCGCACGAAGCCCGCGGAGAATTCTTCCGCCAGCGCCTTCAGTGATTCGTCGATCAGGCTCTCGCCGTTCTTGTGACGGACGGTGATGTATTTCTGGTCGGCGAGGAAATAGTAGATGTCAGCGATCGGAATCAGCTTCAGCTGATCTCCCAGTCGTGCACAGATCTGCTCGCGCCGATGCTCGAGCTTCGCAGATTGCGCAACCTTGACGAGACGCGACGGTGAGATGCGACCCGCGTGACGCAGCGCGTGCGCGAGCTTCTCCTTGCGAACCGGTTTCAGCAGGTAGCCGACGGCTTCCGTTTCGAAAGCCTCGACGGCGTATTGGTCGTATGCGGTCGTGAAGATGACGGCGGGAGGATCCTGCAGCGTATCGATGTGGCGCGCGACTTCGATCCCCGACAATCCCGGCATGCGGACGTCGAGCAGCACGATGTCGGGCTGCTTCTCGCTGCAGTAAGCGAGCGCTTCTTCACCGTTGCCGGCCTCGGCGATCGTCGTGCAGTCACCGATTTCTTCAAGCAGCCTCCGCAGCCGCTCTCTTGCGGGCCCTTCGTCGTCAACGATCAGGAGATTCATAAGGAAAGAAGCGGTTGGCGGTTGGCGGTTGGCGGTTGGCAAGAGTCGGATCAGACTCTACACAGTCGGGTTCCGGTTCTTACCAACCGCCAACCGCTAACCGCCAACCGCTTCTCCTTCAGCATACGGGAAGATGAGCCGAGCTGAAAACTCACCGCCTTCCTGGCGGGTTTCGATGGCGGCCCGGCCCGGCCAGGCGAGTTCGAGGCGCTGGCGGATGTTCTCGAGCGCCATGCGATTGCCTTCGCGTTCGCCGTAGCCGAGCTGTGCGGGAATCGGGTTGCGCACTTCGATCTCGACGCGTCCGTTCGCGACGCGGCCGCTGATGTTCACTGTGCCTCCCGAGGGAAGCATCTCGATGCCGTGGTACACCGCGTTCTCGAGCAGGGGCTGCACGATGAGGCAGGGGACGCTGGCCCGCATCGGCAGCTCATCGATATCCCAGTTTACGGCGAAGCGTGCGCCGAGCCGCAGCTGTTCGATTCGCTGGTGTGTGCGTGCGATGTCGATCTCTTCGCGCAACGTGATCATCGTGTCGGCCTCGGCGAGGCTTGCGCGAAACAGATCCGCGAGATCCTCAACGGCCTGTTCGGCGCTGCTCGGATTCGATCGCGTGAGCGACGCGATGGTGTTCATGCTGTTGAAGAGGAAGTGCGGCCGGATGCGTGCCTGCAGCGCCCGAATGCGGGCGAGCGCTTCCATTTCGATGCTCCGCTTCCATTCCGCGCTGATATAGAAGTAGCGCAGCGCGAGTGCGCTCACGATGAACCCGACGGCCAGGTTTCGCAGCAGGAACTCCCAGTGATTCGCCGGGAACAGCGGGTTGTGCTCGATCCGGCCGAACGTCCAGCCGAGGCCGATCTGATAGACGAGCTCGGAGATCACACCCACGACGCCCACGAGCATGGCGATCGCGATCGCGGTCGCCCGCGTCGCGGGTATTCGCTGCAGCCAGGAACGTGTGCGGCACAGGATCGCGGAGCTGCCCAATCCGATCCACAGCAGGAAGAGGGACGAGCTCGCGAGGTCGATCCAGAAGTTCTCGTGCAGCGCCTGGCGTGCGATCGCGAAGATGATCGCGACGAGCTCGGTGATCAGGACGACGGCAAGAACCGCTGGACCCGAGCAGAAGTCGGGCAGGATGAGTCGCGCCTGATTGCCGCGAGGTTCGTTCACGTCAGTGGCGTCGCGGCCTTCTGCTACTTGTTCTCGAGCCGTTTGGGGTCGCTGGCCGCCGCGGCGAACAAGGCATCCTTGAGATGGAACAGCGTCGAGATGTCCTCGTCGCCGTGACCCTGCTCGATGAGACGCCGGTAGTGAACGAGCGTCATCTCGATCAACGGCAGTTGCACGCCGTGACGCGCAGCCATGGCGCGGCAGATCTTCAGATCCTTGTCGTGCAGCCGGACACGGAAGCCGGCTGGATAACTGTCGCGGACGATGTTCGGAGCGCGATTCACGAAGTACCAGCTCGAGCCCGCGCCCTTGCCGAGTGTTTCGATCAGCTTGTCGAGCGGCAGCTCTTCGGCCTTCGCGAAGGCCATGGCTTCCGCGACAGCCTGGATCACGCCTGCGCACATGATCTGATTCGTGGCTTTCGCCGCCTGGCCCATGCCGCTCGCACCGAAATGCGTAACGGTCTTGCCCATGGCTTCGAGGACGGGCCGCGCGCGCTCGAAGGCCTGCGCATCGCCGCCGCACATGATCGCGAGGGCTCCATCGCGTGCGCCTTCGACGCCGCCGGAAACGGGCGCGTCGATGAAGAACGCGCCGCGCTCACGCAAACGATGCGCTGCTGATCGGGCCGTATCGGCGCTTACAGTCGAGCAGTCGATCACGACGGCATCGCGGCGAATGTTGGGCAACAAGGCATCGACCACGCCGAGCACGTCGGCGTCCGCCGAGACGCAAAGAACGATCGCATCGCACAGCGGTGCCAGGTCTGTCGGCGACTGGGCGACCACGCATCCGGTTTCCCGGGCGACTGCCTGGGTCTTGCTTGCCGTGCGATTCCAGACGCCGGCGAGCAGACCGTGCTTGTGGAGATTGCGGGCCATGCCGACGCCCATGGCGCCGAGCCCGATAAGGCCGATTTTCTTCAAGGCGGGTGCGGTCATCTGCAGCAGACGCTCCGGAGAGGGGACGATGAATCGGCCGGATTGTACGTCCCGGCGGCCGCGGATTTGAACGCGTGCCGGTGCGCTGCGGGGCAATTTCCCGGACTCAGGTAGTCCGAGAGTGGGGGACCGGGAGAAGGCTTACTTGCAGAGCTCGTCCATGGTGGTCTTGGCCGCGGCGCGTGCACCCGACAGCTCCTCATCGGTGAGGTAGCGGCGCCCGCCGTTCGGTGTTTCCTCGAACAGCCGCTGCGACATCGTGTACTTCTCGTAGCGCTCGCGGGCTTTCACGCAGCGATCGGCCTTGTCCTTGGCGGTCGAGTCGTTCGCGGACTTCTGATCGGCCTGCTTGGTTGTCGTCTCCTGGCGGGAGCCGTCGGCCGCCTTCATGCGGTCCATTTCCGCCTGCTGACGGGTCTGCGCTTCGATCACGTCGGTCTTGCGCGACTGGACGTTCAACCGCTCGGCCGGCAGCGTGGAAGGCTTGTCGGTGTAGAGCACGTTGCCCTGCGCGTCCGTGAACTTGTAGACGTCGGCGCTCGCGATACCGGCGCTCAATGCCAGCGCGGCAATGGTGAGTGACATCGAAAATCGCAGCATGACCTTCTCCACCGAAAGCGGAATCGTCGTTCAAACAGTTGTCAGATGGCCCGCGAACCTGTTTCGCCGGTCCGGATGCGCACCACGTTCGGGAGCGCCGTAACAAAAATCTTGCCGTCGCCGATACGACCGGTATGGGCGACCTGTGCGATCGCCTCGACCACCCGGTCGAGCTGGTCGTCGTCCACCGCGACCTCGATCTTGCACTTGGGCAGGAAATCGACCGCGTACTCGGCGCCACGATAGAGCTCAGTGTGCCCGCGCTGGCGGCCAAAACCCTTGACCTCCGTCACTGTTATGCCAGCGACACCCGTTTCGGCCAGGGCTTCGCGAACCTCGTCGACCTTGAAGGGCTTCACGATCGCGGTGACCAGTTTCATCAACGGCTCCAGTGACTTGCGGGCGGCGCTGCCCGTAAATCGGATCGCGTCGGAGTCTATCAGGAAGGCCTGCGGACAGGATTAAGACAGTCCCGCGAGGATCCCCAACTGAGGAGTGCGTCACGCTCTTCCGCTGGACAAAAAAAGACGGGCGCCGAAGCGCCCGTCTGGAGGAAGAGGGGCCGGCAACCCGGCCCCGCATGGACAGGTCAGAGGTTGTAGCCGCGCTCGCCGTGCTCGACCGTGTCGAGACCCTCGGTTTCGGCTTCTTCGCTGACGCGCAGCCCCACCACCAGGTCGACGATCTTGTAGGCGATGAAGGACACGACGCCGGTCCACACGACAGTGATCAGCACGCCCTTGGTCTGCGACCAGACCTGCGCACCCATGCCAGCGTAGACCCACTCCTGCTTCACGTAGTCGAAGATGCCCGTGCCGCCCAGAGCCGGGTCGTTGAACACGCCCGTCAGGATCGCGCCCAGGATGCCGCCGATGCAGTGCACACCGAAGACGTCGAGCGAGTCGTCGTAACCGAGCGCGTGCTTGAGCTTCGTCACCGCGAAGAGGCAGACCAGACCAGCCAGCAGGCCGAGGATGATCGCGCCCATCGGGCCGACCCAGCCGCAGGCCGGGGTGATGGCGACGAGACCGGCGATGGCGCCCGAGGCGGCACCGAGCATGGTCGGCGTGCCACGGAAGATCCATTCACCGAAGGTCCAGGCCACGACCGCCGCGCCGGTGGCGATGAAGGTGTTCAGGAAGACCTGCGAGGCGAAGGCATTCGCTTCGAGGTTCGACCCGACGTTGAAGCCGAACCAGCCGACCCACAGCAGTGCGGCGCCGACCATGATCAGCGGCACGTTGTGCGGCGGCATCGCAGTGACGCCGTAACCCTTGCGCTTGCCGACCAGGATGCAGCCGATCAGACCGGCAATGCCTGCGTTGATGTGCACGACCGTGCCGCCGGCGAAGTCGAGAGCACCCTGCTGGAAGATATAGCCCGCGGTCACCGCGCCATCGGCGCCGTCGCGAACCGCATCCGGGCCGGCCCAGAACCAGACCATGTGGGCGATCGGCAGGTAGGCGAAAGTGAACCACAGCACCATGAAGAGCAGCACCGCCGAGAACTTCATGCGTTCGGCGAAGGCGCCGACGATGAGGCAGGGAGTGATGGCGGCGAAGGTCATCTGGAACGCGACGAACAGCATTTCGGGAATGTAGATGCCGTTGCTGAACGTGGCGGCTGCGACGAAGCTGCCGTCCTCGTTGAGCAGGCCCGAGAGGAAGAGCCGGTCGAAGCCGCCGAAGAACGCATTGCCGTTCGTGAAGGCGATGCTGTACCCGTAGATCGCGTAGAGCACCGCGAGGAGGCTGAAGGTCACGAAGATCTGCATCGAGACCGACAGGATGTTCTTCGACCGGACCATGCCGCCGTAGAACAGCGCGAGGCCGGGGACGGCCATCATGATGACGAGCAGTGTGGCGACCATGAGCCACGCGATATCGCCGTTGTTGAAGGTCGGCGCGGGAGCAGCGGCGGCCTCCGCGGGTGCTGCTTCGGCAGCGGCTGCCTCGGCCGGCGCAGCTTCCGCCGGTGCTGCAGTCGCTTCCGCTGCAGTCGCCTCACCGGGCGGCGTGTCCTGTGCCAGCGCCATGTCGGACCCGATGAACGTAAGTGCGAGTAGCACCACGCTCCACAGGTAAGTGAGCACGCGGCTCGTGGACAAAGGTCTTTTCACTGTCGTTCTCCTACGGGAATTTATTTGGTTGCCAGGAGGTGCTCTTCGAAAAACTAAACGGCCTCGACGCCGGTTTCGCCGGTGCGGATGCGAACCGCCTGCTCGAGATCGATCACGAAAATCTTGCCGTCGCCGATCTTTCCGGTCCGGGCGACATTGGTGATCGCCTCGACGACCTGCTCGGCGATCGAGTCGTCGACCGCCAGCTCGATCTTGGTCTTGGGGAGGAAGTCGACCCTGTACTCGGCGCCCCGGTACAGCTCGGTGTGGCCGCGCTGGCGACCGAAGCCCTGAACTTCCGTCACCGTGATGCCTTGAACGCCGATATCCGCGACGGCCTGACGGACGTCATCCAGCTTGAAGGGCTTGATGATCGCGGTTATCAACTTCATCGCATTCCGGCTCCAGAAGATTCGTGGGCACGAGCGCCTCAAGGATTTCGTAGTGATCCGTCGCTTCGCGCCGCATCGGAAATGCACTTTCTGTGCCACGAAATCGGCTAGGCGGATCGCTGGCCCGGCCCTCGCGGGATACAAGGGATGCACTTCCCTGGTGCGAATTTCCCGCGCGTTGCTTCACCGAAGCGCAATTTGAGGCGATCGGACCGGAAATAGCCGCCGCGGACGGGTCGCCGGCCAGCGAAAAAGGTGCAAGAGTGATCAGGTACGAGGCGCGCCGGCGCGCCTTGCCACGTCTGTATGCGACCCCTAGAGTTCGCGGCATTCACCGCGCAGAGCTTTTTCCATGGATCCCAGAACCCTCGACGACCTCGCCCGGCGCCTCTCCGCCGCCGTTCCGGAAAGCCTCACAGCCGTCCGCCGCGACCTGGAGTCGAACTTCAAAGCCGTCCTCCAGTCCGGTCTCTCGAAGCTCGATCTGGTGACCCGCCAGGAGTTCGATGTGCAGGCAGGCGTGCTGCGTCGCACCCGTGAAAAACTGGAAGCGCTGGAGGCGCGTCTGGCGGAGCTGGAAGGGAGCAAGAACTAAGAATCTCCACGGGGATCACGGGGATCCACGGGGAGAATCCAAAGTGTGAGTACGTAAGCTGCAAGGAGGCGGCTATGGCAAAGGAATGTCTACTCGAAATCATCGATGAGACGCTCACCGCAGCGACGGCGGTACACAGCATCCTGGGTCCTGGGTTGCTTGAATCCATCTATCAGCACGCGTTGGCGTATGAACTACGGGCGCGCGGCCTGGACGTGCAGGTCGAAGCCCCGATCTTCGTCACCTATAGAGGGATAGACCTGGGTGTCGGCTACCGCGCTGACATTGTCGTTTGCGACGCGCTGATCCTCGAGATCAAGTCCATGAGCGGAGTGGATGCTTCGCATGTGGCGCAGTTGCTCACGTATCTGCGGTTGAGCGGAATACGCGTTGGCTACATCCTCAATTTCAACCATCGCCTGCTGAAGCACGGCATCAAGCGCGTTTCAGATTTTTCCGCCCCGTGAATCCCCGTGGTCCCCGTGGAAATTCTTAGTCTTTGAACCATCTTGAAGGAGGGCCAAGGAATGGCCATGGCGACGGTATTGAGTCGTGCGCAGCACGGCATGGAAGCGCCGCAAGTGCGCGTCGAAGTCGATATCGGCAACGGGCTGCCTGCGTTTGCGATCGTCGGGTTGCCCGAAGCGGTCGTGAAGGAAAGCAAGGATCGCGTGCGGGCCGCGATTGCGAACTGCAATTTCGAGATGCCCGCCGGGCGGATCACCGTGAATCTCTCGCCCGCGGATCTGCCGAAGGAGGGCGGTCGATTCGATTTGCCGATCGCCCTCGGCATTCTGCTTGCGTCGGGACAACTGCCGGCAGCGAGTCCAGCTGGCTGTGAGTTCTACGGCGAACTTTCGTTGAGCGGCGAACTGCAGCCGGTGAAAGGAGCGCTGCTTGCCGCGGTGGCGGCTTCGCGGGTCGGGCACAAACTCATCGTGCCGCCGTCGAACGCAGCTGAGGCATTGCTCGTCACCCAATGTCCGGTCGCAACGGCCAAGCACTTGCTTGAAGTTGCGGCGCACCTCACCCAGTCGGGCCTCCTGGCATTTCGCTGTGGCGAGCCATTGCCTCTGCCGCCGCAAAGCGGCATCGATCTGAGTGACGTGCGAGGACAGGTGCAGGCGCGCCGCGCACTGGAAATCGCGGCCGCCGGGCAACACTCGTTGTTGTTCGTAGGTCCTCCGGGAACGGGCAAAAGCATGCTCGCGCAGCGTCTTCCCGGATTGCTTCCGCCGATGACCGAGATCGAGGCGCTCGAAGTCGCTGCTGTGCGAAGCGTTTGCGGCGGCTCGATCAGGCTTGATGAATGGCGGCTCCGGCCCTTTCGTAATCCGCACCACACGGCTTCCGCGATCGCACTCGTTGGAGGCGGGACTTTTCCACGGCCCGGTGAGATCTCACTCGCTCACAACGGAGTCCTGTTTCTCGATGAGCTGCCGGAGTTTGGTCGTCGCGTTCTCGAAGTCCTGCGTGAGCCGCTCGAGAACGGCGTCATCACGATCTCGCGCGCGTCACAGCAGATCGAGTTTCCTGCGCGCTTCCAGCTGATCGCCGCGATGAATCCTTGTCCCTGCGGCTATCTGGGAGACGCGCGCTGTCGCTGCAGTCAGGAGAAGGTCGAACGCTACCGCGCGAAAATTTCCGGCCCGCTGCTGGATCGGCTCGACATGCATGTGGAAGTGCCGCGGCCCGCGGCGTCCGCTCTCTACGCATCGCAGGAGGAGGAGTCGAGTGCGACGGTAAGTGTTCGCGTGCGTTGTGCGAGGGAACGGCAGATCACGAGACAGGGGAAAGCGAACGCGTGCCTCACGAATCGGGAGGTGCATGAGCATTGTCGCCTGCAGGGATCCGCGCGTGCGACGCTCGAGCGGGCGACGACCGCGCTCGGGCTGTCAGCTCGAGCCCATCATCGAATTCTGAAGGTCGCGCGGACGATTGCCGATCTCGCCTCGAAAGAGGAGATCGGGCCGGCGCAGGTCAGCGAGGCAATTGCGTTGCGGCGCTTCGACCGCAACCAGGGGAACGGCGGCGGCGCGATTGCGCCGTCGCGACGGTGAACTGCTTACTTCGCAGCAGCCATCATGTAGTCGACGGCGTTCATGATCGACTTGTCGGAGAGATCCACGCGGCCACCCTTCGGCGGCATGAAGCCGGCTTGGCCCTGGAAGCCCTCGATCGCGTGCTTGTGGAGCGTGTCGCCGCCCTTCGCGAGGCGCGGGCCCCAGGCGCCCTTGTCGCCGTACTTCGGCGCGCCGGCGACGCCGGCGCCGTGGCAGGCGACGCAAGCCATGTTGTAGACCTCTTCACCGCCAATCTCGGCGGCTGGCGCGGCGGCCTGCGGCTTCGCCGGAGCGAGTGCCGAATTGTCCTGCCCGCTGACGGCAACCTTGGCTACGGGGGCGATACGGTCGTTTACAGCCGCCTGCATCGCCGGATCGGCATGCACATTGGCTTCCTGGGTATCGACCGCGACGACGCGGGCCAGGGCCCAGAGGCCGAGGGCGATGAGGATCAGCACGCCCAGGACGAGCATGAAAGTATTGAAGAACTTCTTATCGTGCGCAGCGCTCACAGCGGCTCCAGAACAAGGGGACGGCCCGGACAGGGCGCGCAAGTATAACGACCCGGTGCCTGCCCTCAAACCTCGAAGCTTGGCCCGCGGCCGGATCAGGTTGGACCTCACCGCGGGCGGCCCGTAATATCTCGCACCCCGCCAGTCACGCGCCCGTAGCTCAGCTGGATAGAGTACTGCCCTCCGAAGGCAGGGGTCACTGGTTCGAATCCAGTCGGGCGCGCCACTCACTCCGAATCCTTGCCCGAGCGCGGAAACGCCTGCTCGGCTCCTTTGCTAGCCAGCTAGCCAGCTAGCCAGCTAGCCAGTTAGCCTGTGTCCGCCATCCGCCAAAACCCGATGTCCCATGCAGGAACAAACGCTCGCTGGCCGCACGGTCGCGGTGCCTGAAACCCGTGAACTCGACGTTTTCTCCGCGATGCTGGAGCGACGCGGCGCGATCGTGCTGCGCTGTCCGCTGGTCGCGATTCTCGATGCGCCCGATCCGCAGCCGGTGCTGGCCTGGATCCGCCAGTTCAATACGGGGGAGTTTCACGACCTCGTTCTGCTGACCGGAGAAGGATTGCGACGGATCCTGCGTTGTATCGATCTGCACGCGCCGGACATTCGCGACCAGTTCATCCGCGCGCTTACCAAGGTCCGCAAGACCACCCGGGGACCCAAGCCGGCGAAAGCGCTGCGCGAACTGGGACTCAAGCCCGACATTGCCGCTGAAACGCCGACAACCGAGGGCGTCATCGCCGCGCTGAAGGCTTCGGGAAGCCTCGCTGCGCGCAAGATCGGCGTGCAGCTCTATGGAACCGAGCCGAATCGACCGCTGATGGACTTTCTTGCGGGAGCAGGAGCCACGGTCAGTACCGTCGCTCCATACATCTATGCAGACAAGGCGGACGACGATGCCGTTCGCGCGCTGATGACTCGAATGGCGGCGGGCGAAGTCGACGTGATTGCGTTCACCAGCACGCCCCAGGTCGAGCGTCTTTTCGCCGTCGGGCCGCTCGAGCTGGTGAAGTCCGCACTGGAGCGAACGCAGATTGCCGCCATCGGCCCAGTCGTCGCCGACGCACTTGCCCGTCACGACATCAAGGCGCAGCTGATGCCGCAGGATTCTTTCTTCATGAAGCCGCTGACGAGCGCGATGGAGGATGGGCTGGGGCCGAAGGAAGGGATCACTTGATCGCCTGATCGCCTTCCCCGTACACGATCACCGACAGGAACCGGATCGGCAGCTTGATCAGGCTCTGCGGTCCGTGGGGTACTTCGCCGCTGAACGTCAGGGTGTCGCCGGGTTTGAGCAGGTAGCTCTCGCTGCCGTGGCGGTACCGCAGGGAGCCTTCGAGCATGTGGATCATTTCGGTCCCCGGATGCTCGAAGTCCGGAAAGATCTCGCTCTTGTCGTTCAGCGTGACGAGGAACGGCTCGAAAGTCTTGCGGGGACCCCGGTCCGACGCGAGCAGATGGTAGGTGTGGCCGCGTTTCGTTCCTCGCCGCACGACTTCCAATCCTTCGCCTTTGCGCACGAGCTGCGCGTCGCTCGGTTGTGCCTGCAGCCCCCGAAATAGCGTCGGTAGATCCGCGCCCAATGCCACCGCGACAGCCGCAATCGTTTCGAGGCTCGGGCTGACCGCGCCTGTCTCCAGCCTGCTGAGCATCGCCGCGCTGATTTCCGCGCGCTCGGCCACCTCCAAAAGCGTAAGTCCCTGCGCCGACCGCAAACGGCGAATCGCCGCGCCCACACTCGATGCGAGGTCCGCTGGCGCAATTGCTCTGGGTCCAGGGGCCGGGACGACGGCCTTCGTTTTCGGCATGACGGCTATTTAACCTATACGCAAATCATTTGACCATCAGTAAATGAGTCTGGCATCTTCCGTCCGTCACCCGTCACCCGTCACCCGTCACCCGTCACCCGTCACCCTGCTTGCTCCGTCTCCTACGCATCGGCCTGTCGAAACGCTATCCGGAACCTCGCATGTTCCGGCGACACGAGCGACTGCGCGACAGCTATGACGTCGTCATCATCGGCGGCGGAGGGCATGGACTGGCGGCTGCGTACTATCTCGCGCGCGATCACGGTGTCCGCAACATCGCAGTCATCGAAAAGGGTTACATCGGCGGGGGCAATACGGGGCGCAACACCACGATCATCCGCTCCAACTACCTGACGCCCGAGGGCGTGCAGTTCTACGACGAAAGCGTGCGGCTCTGGCAGGACCTGTCGGCCGACTTCGATCTGAATCTCTTCTATTCGACGCGCGGGCATTTCACGCTCGCCCACACGGATGCGTCAATGCGCACGATGCGCTGGCGCGCCGAAGTGAACAAGCACTACGGCGTGAAATCGGAAGTCGTCGATGCGGCGTACGTGAAGAATGCGCTCCCGATGATCGACATAGAGTGCGGCGGACACGCGCCAGTGCTCGGCGCGCTCTATCACGCGCCGGGAGCGATCGCGCGACACGATGCTGTTGCTTGGGGCTACGGTCGCGGCGCAGACCAGCGCGGCGTCGAGATTCACCAGGAAACGGAAGTGACGGGCATCGACGTCGAAGCCGGTCGCATCAAAGGTGTTCGAACGACCCGGGGTTACATCAGCACTTCGAAAGTACTGTGCGCAGTCGCGGGATTCACGCCGCGCTTGCTGGAGATGGTCGGGCTGCGCTCGCCCATCTATATCCATCCGTTGCAGGCGATGGTCTCCGAGCCCATCAAACCCTGGCTCGATCCGATCATCGTGTCGGGCTCGCTGCACGTGTATGTCTCGCAAACCGCTCGCGGCGAGCTCGTGATGGGTTCGACGCTCGATCCCTACGAAGTGCACCAGACGCGCTCGACACTCGACTTCACCGAAACGCTTTCGGCTCACATGCTCGATCTGTTTCCGTTCCTGTCGGAGGTGAAGATCGTCCGCCAGTGGGCGGGCCTCGCCGACATGACGCCGGACTTCGCGCCGATCATGGGCACTACACCGATCGAGGGTTTCTATCTCGATGCCGGCTGGGGCACCTGGGGGTTCAAGGCGACACCGGTCTGCGGCAAGACGATGAGTCACACAGTCGCGACGGGTCGCAATCATCCGCTGATCGCTGGCTTCGGTCTCGATCGCTTCGCGCGCTTCGAGCTGACCGGCGAGAAAGGCGCGGCGTCGGTGGGGCATTGAGCGAATGAAGCAACTACGCTGCCCGTTGAATGGCGTCCGCCCCGTGAGCGAATTCGCTTACGCCGGTGAAGTGCGTGACATGCCCGATCCGGATGCGTGCACGGACCCGCAATGGGCGGACTACGTGTTCAATCGCAGCGGCGTTCCCGGCGTGAAGCGCGAATGGTGGTGCCACATCGCGTCGGGCTACTGGTTCATCGCAGAGCGTGATACGGCGCGTGACGCCGTGATCGACACCTACCCTGTCGAAAAGCTGCGTGAGGTGCATCGAGCATGATGTATCGCCTGCCGCAGCGGGAAGGAGAATGGATCGATCGCACGCGATCGCTTGCCTTCACGTTCGAAGGCGTTCGCTACGAGGGGTTCGCGGGCGACACGATCACTTCTGCGCTCTCGGCAGCAGGTGTGATGATTCTCGGCCGCAGCTTCAAGTATCACCGTCCGCGCGGAATCCTCTCGTTCGCCAATCATGATGTGAACGCGATATTCCAGGTGGGCCCGGTTCCGAACGTACGCGGCGACGTCACGCCGCTGGCGGACGGGATGGAAGTGCTCGCGGTGAACACGGTCGGCGGTCTCCAGTCCGATCGCGCGCAATGGATCGATCGGCTCGGTCGGTTCCTGCCCGTCGGCTTCTACTACAAGGCATTCAACTCCAAGCGGTTCTTTCCTCGCTGGGAAAGGCTGATTCGCAATCTGAGCGGCCTCGGGCAGATCTCCGTGGATGCACCGCGCCTGCAAACACCGAAGCGCTACGCATTCTGCGACGTGCTCGTGATCGGTGGCGGCGTTGCTGGCGAAGCGGCGGCTCGCGCAGCCGCTGCTACAGGCGCCAAGGTGATGCTGGTCGACGAGAGTACGCGAGTGTCGGCGCACTCCGCCGATGGCGTCGATGTGCTGACGAGCTCGTATGTCGCCGGCGTGTACGCCGATCGCTGGGCTGCCGTCATCGAACCGCATCGCATGACCAAGGTGCGCGCAGGCGCAATCGTGTTTGCAACAGGTGCGATCGAACAGCCCATAGCATTCCACAACAACGATCTGCCGGGCATCGTCATGGCTGGCGCAGCACAGCGATTGCTTCAGCGTCACTCGATCGCCGTCGGGCGGAAAGTCCTCGTCGTGACGACGCACCGTGCCGGCTATGAGGCGGCAGTTGCGTTGCTCGACGCAGGCCTGTCGATTGCTCACATTGTCGAGCTCAACTCCACTTCGGTCGCGCCAGATCTCTCGTCACTGCTGATCCAGCGTGGCGTTAAGGTTGTCGTTGGCGACGCTCCCATCGAAGCAGAGAGAAATGCAGAGGGCTGCGTTGCGGCCGTCCATTTCGCGGGCGAACGCATCGACTGTGACGCCGTCCTGATGAGCGGAGGGTGGGCCGCAGCTGCGCAGCTGCTGCTGCAAGCCGGCGGCAAGACTGCATTCGACGACGCGGCGCAGATGCATCTGCCATCCGAGCTGCCAGCCGGATGCTTTGTCTCGGGTGCGATCAATGGGCTCTTCAATGCCGAAGCAGCGTGCATGGAAGGTCGAACGGCCGGCCGCGCTGCCGCAGAATTCGCCTCCGCCACGGTTCCGCCATCTGGGTCATCGATCATCGCTCGCAGCTCATCGCCTGTTGCGCCATCACCGCACCGGCGCCAGGACCCGCGCGGAAAAGACTTCATCGACTTCGACGAAGACCTTCAGGTCAAGGACATCGAGAACGCCATCCACGAAGGATTCGACAGCATCGAACTGCTGAAGCGCTACACCACTGTGGGTATGGGTCCGTCGCAGGGAAAGCATTCGAATCTCAATGCGGCGCGAATTCTCGCCGGCAAACGCGGCCTGTCGATGGACCAGGTGGGGTTGACGACAGCGAGACCGATGTACCACCCGGTGCCGATGAAGCATCTGGCGGGCCGCGGCTTCACGCCGGAACGTGCGACACCGATCGCTCCGCGGCACAGCGACGCCGGCGCCGTATGGATGTTGGCAGGGAACTGGCGCCGGCCCGAGTACTACATGCGTGAAGGCGAGTCACGCGAGCAATGCATCGCGGGTGAAGTGGCTGTCGTTCGCAACAGCGTCGGACTCATCGATGTCGGCACGCTCGGCAAGATCGAGGTCCATGGCCCGGACGCAGGTGCGTTCCTCGATCGCGCCTACGCAGGGCGCTATTCCGATCTCAAGGTGGGGATGACGCGTTACGGCTTGCTGCTGGATGAGGCCGGCACGATCGTCGACGACGGTGTCGTCGCTCGCTTGCACGAGGAAAGCTTCTATTTCACGACCACGACGGGCGGTTCGGCCGGCGTGTATCGCGATCTGCTGCGACTGAATGCGCTCTGGGGATTGAACTGCTCGCTCGTGAACGTCACGGGCCATCGCGCTGCCTTCAATCTCGCGGGCCCGCGCAGTCGCGATCTGCTGAGCGCGATGACGTCCGTGAATCTCAACGACGGCGCGTTCCCATACCTTGGTGTACGTGAAGGCATCGTCGGCGCAGCGAATGCGCGATTGCTGCGAGTCGGGTTCGTCGGCGAGCTCGGCTATGAGATTCACGTGCCGCACTCTCATGCGCAACGCGTCTGGGATGGCCTCGTCGAGCAGGGCCGCAAGTTCGACTTGCGTCTGTTCGGTGTCGAAGCGCAGAGAGTCCTGCGGCTGGAGAAAGGCCACTTCATCATCGGGCAGGACACCGATGGCCTCACCAACCCGTTCGAAGCGCAGGCGGGCTGGGCAGTGCGCATGCAGAAGCCCTTCTTCATCGGTCAGCGCAGCCTACGGTTGCTTGAGCGCCGCGGACCGCGGCAATTGCTCGTCGGGTTCGAGATCGAAAACGCTGTGCCGGCGCTCAAGGAATGCCACCTGGCCATCGACAACGGCGAGATCGCGGGTCGCGTCACGAGCGTCACGTATTCCAACACGCTCGGGAAGACGATCGGCCTCGCGATGATCAAGCCGTCGCTCGCAGTGCTGGGTACGAAGCTTACGTTCCGCGTGACCGATGGGTCGACCGTCACCGCAACGGTGTGCCCGACCCCGTTCTTCGATCACGACAATCAGCGCCAGAAGTTCGGGGTGGCTGCATGAGCGCTACCTTGCAGCAGGTCGTGAATCTCGCGCGCATCGGGTTCAAGGGACCCAATGCGGCGGCATGGCTCGGGGAACAAGGCATCCCACTTCCCGAGCGCGCCAACTCATGGTGCGTGACAGGAGACGATGAGCAGGACATCTGCGTCCGCCTCGGAGCGAGTGAATTTCTGCTGGAGCGAGGCGACGGCAATGCGCTTCGCAAGCTGCAGGCCGAGATCGCCGCTCACATCCCTGGCGTGTATCCGGTCTTGAGAGAAGACTGCGCATTCGTCATCGCTGGCGATGCTGCCGACGATGTCCTCGCGCAGATGTGCAATGTGAATTTCGCTGCCTTGCGTGCGGAAGCGCGCGAGGCTGTGATGACTTTGATGATCGGCGTTGCGGTCACCGTCGTACCGCAGGGCAATGCCGCCCAACGTCGCTATCGACTCTGGTGCGACCCCACCTTCGGCGACTACGTCTGGTCGTCGCTGAACGAGGTCGCCGGGCCTTATCTGATCGATACGAAATCGCCTGGAGGCGCGCGATGAACACGGCGGCAGCAAAAGAGTTCCTGCGCAAGAACGACATCCGGTTCGTACTCGCGCAGTTCGTGGACATTCATGGCGCGGCCAAAGCGAAGGCCGTGCCCGTCGAGCATCTCGACATGGTGCTCACTGATGGCGCGGGTTTCGCTGGCTTCGCGCTGTGGGGATTCGGCATGGGGCCGCACGGTCCCGACTACATGGCCGTAGGTGATCCCGAGACGCTGAGCGTGATTCCCTGGATGCCTGGCTACGCACGGATGGTGTGTAACGGCACCGTCAAGGGCGAGCCCTATCCTTACTGCTCGCGCGTCGCATTGAAGCGGCAGCTCGACAAGCTCGCTGCGCGAGGCATGAC
This sequence comes from Povalibacter uvarum, assembly GCF_014202975.1. Lineage (GTDB taxonomy): Bacteria > Pseudomonadota > Gammaproteobacteria > Steroidobacterales > Steroidobacteraceae > Steroidobacter > Steroidobacter uvarum. The sequence continues at coordinate 433,885 of NZ_JACHHZ010000002.1, read as the reverse complement.
GCTTTACACGGGGATCGAACCCGAGTTCATGCTCCTGGCGCGCAGCCCGGAGGGCAAACTGGGGCCGTTCGATGCAACGGACGGCCTCGAAAAACCCTGCTACGACTACAAGGGACTGTCGCGTGCAACGCATTTTCTCGATCAGATGGTGTCGTCGCTGCGGGCCGTCGGCATCGACGTCTATCAGATCGACCACGAGGACGCGAACGGACAGTTCGAAGTGAACTTCACGTACGCGGATGCGCTGAAGAGCGCCGACAACTTTACGTTCGTGAAAATGGCTGCGAGCGAGATCGCGCGCCAGCACGGCATGATCGCGAGCTTCATGCCCAAGCCGTTCTCGAATCGAACGGGCAGCGGCGCTCACTTCCATGTGTCGATCGGCGATGCCAAAACGAAGAATCTCTTCCACGACGCGAGCGACGGCAATGGGCTGTCGCTGTCGAAGATGGGATATCACTTCACCGCCGGCATCCTCCATCACGCTCGCGCGCTGGCAGCGATCTGTGCACCGACGGTGAATTCGTACAAGCGCCTCGTCGTGGGGCGTGCGTTATCGGGCGCAACGTGGGCACCCGCATACATCGCCTACGGTGACAACAATCGCACAGCGTGCGTTCGCATTCCCGGCGGACGCCTCGAGTTCCGATTGCCCGATGCGGGCTGCAATCCCTATCTCGTCAGCGCGGCGTTGCTCGCGGCCGGCCTCGACGGTGTCGATCGCAAGCTCGATCCCGGCAAGCCGAACAACAGGAATCTGTACGAGTACTCGCCCGCCCAACTGGCTGACGATGGCATCGGCCTGCTGCCGCAGAACCTTCTCGAGGCAATCAACGCCCTCGAGAGCGACGAAGTCGTCTGCGGCGCCCTCGGCAGTGAGCTGTCGAAGGAATTCATCACGCTCAAGCGGATGGAGTGGATCGAGTATGCGAGGCACGTTTCTGACTGGGAAACGGGCAGGTATCTGGAGTTTTTCTGAGGCTATGAGCGACGAGCGGCGAGCGATGAGCCGGACGCATTCTGGCTCGCCGCTCACAGCTCTCTTGCGAGGTTCCATGTGCGGCATCGTCGGACTGTTACTCAAAGATCCCGGTCTTCGCCCCCGTCTGGGCGAGCTCATGGTCCCGATGATGATCGGCATGACCGAGCGCGGGCCAGATTCCGCGGGGCTCGCCGTGTTCACTGAGCCGGTGGAGGAGGGGACGTACAAGATCAGTCTCTACACCGGTGAACAGGTCGTCGACTGGAAAGGGTTGTTGCAGAAGCTGAGGATGGCGATCGACGCGAAGTTCGACGTGGTCACATCCGGCAATCACGCGGTGCTTACGAGCACTGCGTCGCCATCCATCGTCGAAGCCTGGATCGCCGAGAAGCTGCCGCAGATCGCGGTGCTCTCGATCGGGCGCAGCATCGATCTCTACAAAGACATCGGCGCGCCGGCGGATATCTGCAAGCGCTACGGCTTTGCGAAGCTGCAGGGAACCCATCTCGTCGGTCACACACGCATGGCGACCGAATCGGCGGTGACACCTGCCCACGCGCATCCTTTTACGGCGGGCCATGATTTCTGCCTGGTGCATAACGGTTCGCTGTCGAATCCGCATCTCGTGCGTCGCAAGCTCGAGCCGCTGGGCATCGAGTTCGAGACCGACAACGACACCGAAGCGGCGTGCCGCTACTTCGAATGGCGCCTGCGCGAAGGCGATGATCTCAAGACAGCAGTGCAGCGCGGCTTCGAAGAGCTCGATGGCTTCTACACATTCCTGATGGGTACGGACGACGAGCTCGCGATCGTTCGTGACGCGTTCGCCTGCAAGCCTGCAATCGTGGCCGAGACCGACGACTACGTGGCGATCGCGTCCGAGTTCCGGTCGCTCGCTCATCTGCCCGGCGTGCACAAGGCCAGATTGTTCGAGCCGAAGCCGCAGGAGGTGTACGCATGGAAAGTGTAACGAAGCAGATCGCGGACTGGCGGCTCGCCACGGGTCGCTTCGGCCAGCGAAAAGTGTTCGACCTCGCGGCCGTCAGCGTGCGCGAGCTCAACCAGTATCTGCACAAGGAGCTGCCGGAGAACTCGTTGCCAACGGTTGTCGTGAACAACCCCGATGGTGCGCACTCGATCGCCGCGGGCATGAACGCGCTGGTCGATATCGAGATCAACGGCCACGTCGGCTACTACGTTGCGGGCATGAACAAGCACGCGCGCATAGTCGTAAACGGCAACGCTGGCCCCGGTGCAGCAGAGAACATGATGTCAGGGCTCGTGCGTGTCCGTGGCTTCGCTTCGACGAGTGCGGGCGCCTCAGCGCGGGGCGGGCTGCTCGTCATCGAAGGCGATGCTTCGCTTCGCTGCGGGATCTCGCTCAAAGGCGCGGACATCGTTGTCGGCGGCAGCGTCGGCAGCTTCTCCGCATTCATGGCTCAGGCCGGCCGCATGGTGATCTGCGACGGCGCGGGCGATGCACTCGGCGATTCTCTCTATGAAGCGGTGATTTATGTTCGCGGCGAAGTGAAATCGCTTGGCGCCGACGCGCAGTTCGAACCGACGACGGATACGGATCGTGCAGTCGTCGCGGAGCTGCTTGCCGTCGCCGGCTTCAAGCACGATCCCAGTGAGTTCAGGCGTGTCGCCTCGGCGCGCAAGCTGTATCACTGGAATGCGGAGGCGGGGCAGGAATACTGAAGGAAGCCGGCTAGCCAACTAGCTGCTAGCCGGCTAGCCAGATCCGGATAGGACTGGCGATCCCATTTTCTTCTGGCTAGCTGCTAGTGGCTAGCCGGCCAACGGCTTCCCGACGGAGTTCCCTGTGTCCGAACGCATGACAATCTCACCGGGGCAGACGCCCTCAGGCCTGTCGCTGGAGTCTTCTTCCACCTTCGACCGCTCCGTCATCGACTACGTGCAGCGGGCGTCGGCGACGGGGTTGTACGAGATCCGCGGTCTCGGCGCGAAGCGCCGACTGCCGCATTTCGACGATCTGGTGTTTCTCGGCGCGTCGTTGTCGCGATATCCGCTCGAAGGGTATCGGGAGAAGTGCTCGACGAAGACGCTGCTGGGGACGCGTTTCGCTACGAAGCCGATCGAGCTTGCGATTCCGATCACCATCGCCGGGATGAGCTTCGGTGCGTTGTCGGCAAACGTGAAGGAAGCGCTCGGTCGGGCGGCAACGGAAATGGGAACGTCGACGACGACGGGCGACGGCGGCATGACGCCGGAAGAGCGGAATTCGTCGAAGACGCTGGTGTATCAGTGCCTGCCGTCGCGCTACGGCTTCGATCCCGATGATGTGCGCCGTGCCGACGCAATCGAGATCGTGATCGGCCAGGGCGCGAAGCCCGGCGGCGGCGGAATGCTGCTCGGACAGAAAGTGAATCCGCGCGTCGCGAAAATGCGCACGCTGCCCGAAGGCGTCGATCAGAGGTCGGCGTCCCGTCATCCCGACTGGACCGGACCCGATGATCTTGCGATCAAGATTCGGGAACTGCGTGAGATCACCGATTGGGAGAAACCGATCTATGTGAAGGTCGGCGCAACGCGCGTCTTCAATGACGTGAAGCTGGCCGTGCATTCCGGTGCGGATGTCGTCGTCGTCGATGGCATGCAGGGCGGCACGGCTGCGACGCAGACTGTCTTCATCGAGCACGTCGGCATTCCGACCCTGGCGGCGCTGCGCCAGGCTGTCGACGCGCTCGAAGACCTCAATATGCGAGGCAAAGTGCAGCTCATCATCTCGGGCGGAATTCGCAGCGGTGCGGACGTTGCGAAGGCGATTGCGATGGGTGCGGACGCCGTGTCGATCGGACAAGGCATTCTGTTCTCGCTCGGGTGCAACAGCCACACCTACGTCCAGGACGGCCGTCATGTCGATGCAGTGAGCGACTATCACGCTCTCGGCACCGCGCCTGGCTTCTGCCATCACTGTCACACGGGCCGCTGCCCCGTCGGTGTGACCACGCAGGATGCGAAGCTCGAACTGCGCCTGCAGCCCGAAGTTGGCGCGAAGCGCGTCCGCAACTATCTCAAGACGCTGAACATGGAGCTGACGACGATCGCGCGGGCGTGCGGCAAGCAGGACGTGCATCACCTCGAACGCGAGGATCTCGTGGCGCTGACCGTCGAAGCTGCGGCGATGGCGAATATTCCTCTCGCGGGAACGAGCTGGGTACCGGGTCGCGTCTGACGTTGGCGGTTGCCTGTGCGGTGGCGGCCCGAGCACAATCCCCGGTTGATCCGACAACAAAAAGGGGAGATGTATGGAAGCTGCCGTAACCGCCACTGCGCCCGCCACGAAGCCGCCGACCTGGTACTGGGTCGTTTCCGTCATTGCACTGCTCTGGATGCTGATCGGCGTGATGGCCTGGACCGCCGATCTCATGACCGATGAGGCGGCGCTTTCGCAGATGAGCGAAGCGCAGCGGCAGCTCTACGAGTCGCGGCCGCAATGGGTTTTCGCGATTTATGCGATTGCGATCTTCAGCGGGCTCGCGGGCGCAATCGGATTGCTGATGCGCAAGTCATGGTCATCGACAGCGTTCGCGATCTCCCTGGTCGCGATCATCGTGCAGTTCGGCTACACCTTCGGTCCGATGAAAGCGGTGCAGGTTCTCGGGGCCGCAGCCGCGGTGCCGTTCCCGCTGGTCATCTTCCTGCTCGGCGTCCTGTGGCTCTGGCTCGCTCGCCACGCGCGGAAGGCGGGCTGGATCAGCTAAATCACCTCGAGTAGTCCTGCCACGCCAATCGGCCCCTTCTTCCACGGGAAGAAGGGGTTACGCTCATTGCACTTGAATCGCAAATAAGAACAATTATCATTCCCGTCTCAGAACGGGAGATTGAACATGCGATCGAGATTGATGGGGTCCGTTGCCGCCCTTGCAGTGGCCGGCGTCGCGATACCGGCTCAGGGTCTGTTGGCAGCAGATGACAATGTGCTCGAAGCCGTGCTGGTGACGGCCAAGCGCGCCGATCGCGTGAGCAAGGGCGCGACCGGTCTCGATCTCGACATCGTGGAGACGCCGCAGTCGATCAGTGTCGTCACGGCCGACCAGATGGAGCGGTTCGGCGCCGATAACATCAACGATGCGCTCCGGCTCGCTACCGGCATCAATGTCGAGGAATGGGAGACCAACCGTACGAACTACATGTCGCGCGGTTTCGAGATCAAGAACACACAGATCGATGGCATCGGCCTGCCCAACGACTGGGGCATCGTGACCGGCGCGATCGATTCGTTCGGTTACGAAAAAATCGAGGTGATCCGCGGCGCCAACGGGTTGCTCACCGGCGTCGGCAATTCCGCCGGCACGATCAACTACGTGCGCAAGCGTCCGACGAACGATACGCAGGGTGGCGTCAGCGCGACGATTGGTTCCTGGGACACGAGGCGCATCGAGGCGGACTACTCGACGCCGTTCACCGAGAGCGGTTCCTGGGCCGGCCGCATCGTGGCCGCCGCGGAGGAAGGCGACTCGTGGCTGCGCGGAAAGCACAACGAACGTACCTATTTCTATGGTGTCGTGGACGGCCAGATCGGCGAGCGAGGCACGCTGACTGTCGGATACTCCCATCAGAAGGCGGACACCGATGGAAACATGTGGGGCGCCCTGGTGTTCAGCTACAAGGACGGCACACAGGCTGAATTCCCGCGCAGCTCTTCGACGACGCAGGACTGGACGTACTGGAACACCGAGCACCAGACTGCGTTCGCAGAGTTCACGTACGCGCTCACCGACGCGTGGGACGCGAAGCTCACTTACAACTACCGCTCGTATGACGACGTCAGCCAGCTCTTCTATGTGCTGACGAACTGGGAAGACCCGGGCCTCAATCCGGACAACACCGGGTTGCTGCCGTGGCCCGGCAGCTGGCCGACCGAAGACGAGTCCAATCTCATCGACCTCACACTCAATGGTGATTTCGATGCCTGGGGGCGCACTCACGAGGCGATCCTCGGTTTGAGCTATTCGCGCAGCCAGGGAACGCAGTTCACGCGGCCTGTGCTCGATTCCGATCCCGCCTGGGCCGCGATTCTTCCCGCGTTTCCCTACGCCGGCGACGTGGTTCCCGAGCCGGTATGGCAGCCGACGATCGTCGACAGCACGATGAATCAGCGTCTGAAGCGCGCCTATGGCGCGACGCGTCTGGAGCTCAGCGACCGGCTCACTGCAATCGGCGGCTTCAACTGGGCCGAATACCATCGCGAAGGCATGCCGAGCGGCGGCGGACGCTTCGATCAGACCGAGAGCGAGCTGAGCCCGTACGCAGGCGTGACCTACCGGATCACCGACAGTTTGCTGGCCTACGCAAGCTACTCGGACATCTACCAGCCGCAGGACCAGGACGACTTCGACGGCAACTACCTCGACCCGTCGAAGGGTGTGAACTACGAAGTCGGCGTCAAAGCTGACTGGTTCGAGAAGCGCTTGCTGACGACGCTCGCGCTGTTCACGGCTGAACAGGAAAATCTTGCGACGTACGGCGGAACGAATCCCGAGACGCAGCAGTACTACTACGTCGGCATGGACGTCGAATCGAAAGGCATCGAGGTCGAAGCCACCGGACGCCCCAACGAATATGTCGACCTCGTCTTCGGCTTCACCGCGCTCAAGCTCGAGGATCCGCAAGGCGCCGAGATCTACACCTGGGTGCCGCGCCGGACCCTCAATTTCAGTCTGGCTTCGAAGCTCCCGAGCTTCCCGGAACTCCAGTTCGGCCTGAATGGTCGCTGGCAGAGCGACATCTGGACCGTTGACAGCACCAATGGCGGTGTTATCCGCCAGGACAGCTACGCAACCTTGAACGCGTTCGCTGCCTGGGATATCACCGCGAACGCTTATGTGCGAGTGAATGCCGACAACATCACCGACGAGAAGTACATCGGCAGCCTGTACCAGGTCGGTTTCTACGCCGCGCCGGCGAATTACTCGGTGACCGTCGGGTACAAGTTCTAACGAGCCGCTCTCGGCACTTGCCGCCGGACACACTCCGGCGGCACAGTCGCTTCCCCCAGGAGGTGACTGACATGAAACGCGTAGTCTTTGTTTTCGCAGCGTCGATCCTGCCCACTCTGGCGCTCGCCGCCCAGTTGCTCGTCCTCAACAAGAGCGACGCGACGCTCTCGTTCATCGATCCCGAGTCCGGCCAGACGAGCGCAACCATTGCGACCGGCGAAGGGCCGCATGAAATCGAGTTGTCCGCTGACGCGAAGATTGCCGTCGTGACGAACTACGGTGCGAGTACGCCCGGCAACAGTCTCTCCGTTGTCGACGTCAACGCGCGCAAGGAACTCGAACGGGTCGATCTCGGCGACCTGCGTCGCCCGCACGGCCTGACCCTGCTCAAGAACAAGATCTACTTCACTGCCGAGCAGGCGCGTCGCGTCGGTCGCTACGATCCGCAGTCGAAACGCGTCGATTGGACATTCGAAACGGCGCAGGAAGGCACGCACATGGTGCTGGCGTCGCGCGATGGCTCGAAGCTGTTCACCACCAACATGGGTTCGAACAACGTGAGCGTGATCGAGCGCGGCGACGACGATCAATGGACTCAGGCGCTCATTGGCGCAGGCGCAGGGCCGGAAGCGCTCGATACATCTCCGGACGGCCGTGAGCTCTGGGTCGCACACTCGCGCGACGGCGGTATCTCGATCATCGAGATCGCGTCGAAGAAGGTCACTCAGACTTTCGACGCGAAAACGAAACGCTCCAATCGACTGAAGTTCACGCCGGATGGCAAGCTCGTCCTGGTGTCGGACCTGAGCGGCGGCGAGCTGGTCGTGATCGACGCGGCAAAGCGAACCGAGCGCGCGCGGATCAAGCTCGGCCGCGTGCCCACCGGCATTCTCATTCCGGACAATCAGCGCGCCTACGTCGCCGTCTCTGGCGACAACCACATTGCCGTCGTCGATCTGCAAGCGCTGCGGGTAACCCGCACGATCCCGACAGGTGGCAGCCCTGACGGAATGGCCCTGGTGCGCTGAGGACAACACGACTGCCGGGTGAATCGACCGGGAACCCTTAGATGCCGGGCCCGGTCGATGTCTGGGCACCGACTCATATTGCGTTCTATTGGATGGCATCCAGACCGGGACTAGTATCCGCCCTGCATTGTTCGTCGCGGAGGCAAACGCTCATGGCCATTGCGCTGCAGATCAACGGCGAAACTCACACCGTCGATACTGAACCGGAAACGCCGCTGCTCTGGGTACTCCGCGACAACATCGGTCTCACCGGCACGAAATTCGGTTGTGGTATCGCTCAGTGCGGTGTGTGCACCGTGCATCTCGACGGCCAGGCCGTGAAGTCCTGCGCCATTCCCGTTTCCGCCGCGGTCGGCCGGCGGATCACGACGATCGAAGGTCTGACTGCGAAAGGGCAGCTGCATCCGGTGCAGGCCGCGTGGATCGAAGCAGGCGTGCCTCAATGTGGCTACTGCCAATCAGGCCAGATCATGGCGGCCGCTGCGCTGCTCGCGCGACGTCGCAATCCCTCGGATCAGGAAATCGACGCCGCGATGTCGGGCAACCTCTGCCGATGCGGAACGTACCTGCGCATCCGTCAGGGCATTCGTCGCGCAGCCGCGCTCATGCAGACTGAGTGAGCGACGCCATGACACAGACAACGATTTCGCGTCGCGCGTTCATCCAGACATCCGTCGCTGCTGGCGGTGGCCTGCTGCTCGGTTTCCATGTGCCCGGGGCAGACGCTGCGAGCGTCGAAGCCCACCCGTGGAAAACGCCCACGGACGGAGTCGAAATCAACGCATGGCTCACGATCGATCGCAATGGCGTCGTGACCGTTCGCGTGCCGCACACGGAGATGGGGCAGGGCGCATTGACGTCGGTCGCGATGATGATCGCGGAAGAGCTGAACGTCGACTGGTCGAAGATCCAGGCGGTGTTCGCCGATCCCAATCGGCATCTGACCCGCGGGCGCGAATACAAAGTGATGACGACGCACGGTTCGCAACTCGTCCGGTTACAGCACCCGCACATCATGCAAGCCGGTGCGTCCGCACGCGAACGTCTCAAAGCCGCAGCGGCGCAGGCCTGGCGCGTCGATCGCTCGGCGGTCGAAGCGAAGCTGGGCGTGCTGAAGTCCGGCAAGCGATCCGGCACCTACGCCGAGTTCGCGACGGCCGCAGCGGCGATCCAGTTGCCGACCGAGCCGGCGATCAAGACGCCGGATCAATGGTGGCTGCTCGGACAATCGAAGCAACGGCTGGACATTCCGAGAAAGGTCGACGGCAGCGCCGCCTTTGCCATCGACACACGCTTGCCGGGCATGGTGTACGCCGCGGTGAAATGCTGTCCTGTGCCATGGGGCAAGCTGAAGAGCTTCAGTTTCGATGCGGTGAAACAGCGCCCGGGTGTCATCGCAGCCATCGAGCTGAAAGCAGTGCCGGGCAAGACTGCCTTCTCGGACATGCAGAATGGTGTCGCGATCGTCGCTGACACCTGGTATCGCGCGAAGACCGCGCTCGATCTCATGCCCATCGAGTGGGACTTCGGACCCGCAGCGCAGTCGAGCACCGAGAGCCAATGGGCCGAGGCTCGCAAGCTTCTCGAACAACCCGGTGAGGTCAGTAACGCGACCGGCGCGAATGCGATCGAGATGATCGGTGCCGGCGGCAAAGTCATCGCCGCGGAGTACCACCGCCCGTGGGAAACGCACGCCCGCATGGAGCCGATCAATGCGACGGTAAGCGTGACGGACAGTCGTGTCGATGTCTGGTCGCCGACGCAGGACCAATCGCTCGCGCTCACGCTGGCGGCCGACCAGACAGGCCGGGATGTGAAAGATGTGTTCGTGCACACAGTCTTTCTCGGTGGCGGCTTCGGCGGCGGCGGTGGTGGCAACACCGCAGTGACTCGCCAGGCGGCGGAGCTTTCGCGCCAGCTCAAGCGTCCCGTGAAGGTCGTCTGGTCGCGGGAAGAGGATATCAATCACGACAAGCAGCGCCCTCCGAACATGACCGCCTTCAAGGCTTTGCTCGGAGATAAAGGCTTGCCCAGCGCGTGGTTCACGCGCTCCGTCTGGTTCACGCAGGACGGCATGCCGCGCATCGGAGCCGCGCATGCGGACTACTCGATCGGCAACATGCCGTACAAAGTGCCGAACCGGCATCACGAGCGACACAACGGCAAGACTCACATTCCCACGGCGACTCATCGCGCGCCCGGCGCGGGACAGCATGGCTTCATGACGGAATCCTTCGTCGATGAAGTCGCGATCGCCGGCGGCTGGAATCCGCTCGACTGGCGGATCGAGATGACGAAGGGAATGGACGACTGGCAACGAGTGCTGCTTACCCTGAAAGAGAAATCTGGTTTCCGCACGGATCTGCCGCGCGGCGAGGGCATGGGTATCGGTATCGTCGAGTCACACGGCTCGATCGCGGCCGCCTGCGCAACTGTCACCGTCTCGCGTCGCGGTGCGTTGCATGTCGAGAAGCTGGTGATCGTGGTCGACAGCGGTCACGTCATCAATCCGCTCGGCGGCATCGAACAATGCGAGGGCAGTGCGGCCTGGGAGTTGTCGCACGCATGGGTCGGTGGTCTCGATCTGAAGGAAGGCCGGTTCACGAACACCAACTTCGACACCTACAACCTGCTGCGAATCGATCAGATGCCGCAGGTCGATGTGCACTTCGCGCTGTCAGGCGGGAGCAAGTGGGGCGGCCTGGGCGAGCCCGCGGGCCCGCCGGTGCCGCCCGCGGTCGCCAACGCCATCTTCTACGCCACAGGTAAACGTATTCGCTCCACACCCTTCCGCAGTCACGACCTGAGCTGGAGTTGAATACAAGCGACGGGGCGGCTGTGTAGGTAAATTGCGACCCGCGAGACTTTGCTTGTCATCGGGCCGCGCGTCACGGACGATTGCCGCAACGACGAATAACACGGCGATGCCTTCCCGATGCAGCCCCTCGATCCCGGCGACCTGAAAGATCTCCTGTCGCTGCTGCAGACCGCGCTCGAACTCCCCGAAGAGGAGCGTCGGCGCTGGCTCGATACACTCGATCCGAGCAAAAGTCATTTGCGGCCAACGGTTGCCGGCCTGCTGCAGAAGCAGGCGAAGCACGAGACGGACGATTTCATCGCTGCGCTCTCCGAGCACACCAGACGTCATCCGGGGGGGTCGCTCGCGCCGGCGCCGTTCAATGGCGCGATCGTCGGTCCCTACAGGTTGATCGAGAAGATCGGCGACGGCGGCATGAGCTCGGTCTGGCTCGCCGAACGTGACGACGCGGTTCTCAAGCGGCGCGTCGCACTGAAGCTGCCGCATTGGTGGGCGATCGCGAAGCTCAGCGATCGCGCTGCACAGGAGCGCGACATTCTCGCGCAGCTCGAGCATCCCAACATTGCGCGTCTGTACGACGCGGGCGTGACGGCGGACGGACGGCCCTATCTCGCGCTCGAGTACATCGAAGGCAAACCGATCGACATCTTTTGCCGCGAGAACGTGCTCGACCTGCGAACACGAGTGCAGCTGATTGCCCAGATCGCGCGCGCCGTGGCGTATGCGCATTCGCATCTGATCGTTCATCGCGATCTGAAGCCGTCGAACGTGCTGATCGATGCGGCGGGGCAGGTGCACCTGCTCGACTTCGGTATCGCAAAGCTCATCGAGGAGGGCGATCCCGCGAACAAGGCGCTGACGCAACTCGGCACGATGCTGCTGACGCCGGCGTACGCGTCGCCGGAACAGATCCTCGGCCAGTCGGTGACGACCGAGAGCGATGTGTACTCGCTCGGGCTCGTGGCGTACGAGATCTTCACGGGCTACCGGCCCTACACGTTCAAGAGCGAAGCCAACACGAGCTGGGAAATTCTATCGGTAGAGATTCATCGCCCGAGCAGCGTCGCGCACGAGGCAGCGGATGCTCGCGAGCTCCGCGGAGACCTCGACACGATCCTGATGAAGGCGCTCAAGAAGGAGGCCTCCGAGCGATACGGGACAGCCGCGGCCTTCGCTGACGATCTCGAGCGCTACCTGCGCAGCGATCCCGTGCTCGCACAACCGGATTCGGCTGGCTATCGACTCCGTAAGTTCGCGGCCAAACATCGCCTCGTCGTCGGCGCGGCCGGTGCCGTCGTCGTGGCTCTCGCCGCCGGCCTCCTCGTTGCGACATGGCAGCTTCGGATCGCGCAGGAAGAGCGACGCCACGCGGAAGAAGTGAAGGACTTCGTGGCGTCCATTTTTCGTTCCGCCGATCCGTTCTTCACCGGCAACAAGCAGCTCACCGCCGCGCAGCTCCTGACTTTCGCGAAGGAGCGTATCGATCGCGAGATGGCCTCGCAGCCGCACGATGCCGCTGAGCTTCTGTTGATCGTCGGGGAGGCGCAATCGAATCTCGAGCAGCTGGATGAAGCAAAAGCCACGCTCGAGCGAGCGCTGAAGAACGCTGATGGCGTCCTGCCTGCCGACAGTCTGCAAGTGGCCGCGGGCCGTACGCAGCTGGCCAGCATCGCCGTCCAGCAGGGCAACTACGACGAGGCCGAGAAGCAGATTGCGGCCGCGATGCCGGTGCTTCGCGAGCATCGAATGCAGCGCGAAGGGGCCCGGGCGCTTTCGAGCGCTCTCGTTTCCAGCGGCTTCATTGCCGGCGAGCGCGGCGATGGCAAGCGCGCCGTGGCGGAGATGCGTGAGGCTGTCGAAGTCCTGCGGCCGGTGCTGGGCGACAACGATTCCGAAACGATCCTCGCGATGCGTCAGCTCGCGCAGGAACACCTGCTCATGGGAGAAGCGGAAGAGGGGTTGAAGGCGGCGCGCATCGCTTACGAAAGTGCGATCAGGAATTTTGGTGACGGCGGCCGCGACAACCTGCTGGTCGAAACCGAAGATGTGTACGGCCGCGCGCTCGTCGACTCGGGCCAGCTCGAGGAGGGCATCGAGCATCTGAACAAGGCAGTCGCCGGTGCGGAACGCATCTTCGGCTCCGAAGCGAATTCGGTTGTCAGCAAGCTCACGTGGCTCGCACGTGCACAGATGAAGCTCGGCGATGTGAAGGGGACGGTTGCGACACTCGAGCGGGCAACGCAACTGTCGAGCGAGGAGCTCACGCGCGCTCGCGTTCAGTCGACGCTTGGCGTCGCGCTCGCCGCGGCGCGACGCACCGACGAAGCGGTGAAGCAGCTCGAGACTTCGGTCGAAGTCATCCGACGGCTCGACACGACCGGGACTGCCTGGCTGAGCAATGCGACGTCTTCTTACGGAAACGCGCTGGTGCTCGCCGGGCGCATGGAAGAAGCACGGAAAGTACTGACCGCGAATCTCCAGTCGACGCCCGCCGGTCCCTCGGTCGCCGATTCCCACAATGGACTGGGCTTCGTGGCGCTTTCGAAGAAAGACCTCGTCACTGCGCGAACACACTTCGAGAAGGCCAAAGAGCTGTCATCGCAAGGCCCACCCTCGCGTGTCGTCGTCGCGGCACTCCTGGGCCTGGGCGAAACACAGTTCGCCGCGAAAGAGTTCGCTGCTGCTGACGAAACGCTTCAGGCAGCGTCAGCAGCTCAGCAGAAGGTCTCGCAGCGACCGACACCTGTCGCGGTCGACATCGTCGTTGCCCGCGGCCGGCTTGCCCTCGCCCAGGGCAATCGCGACGAAGCGGCGAAGCTCTTCGCCCAGGTGGATGAGTTCTGGCAGGGCTTCGCCCCCGGCAGCCGCCACGCCCGCGAAGCGGCGCAGTGGCAACAGCAGGCTCGATGAGAACCTAAGAGAGCTACTTCGCCGACCCCGGCAGCGCGGGCAGTTTCTCGATATCGCGCGGGTCGTGCTGAACGATCACTGTCGCATTCAGGTTCTTCGCCATCTGCTTGAAGCGATCGAGCGACGCCAGCGTATCGGCGCGGTTCGTGTTGAAGACAGGCACACCGTTGCTGTCGTAGTTCTCGCGGAAGTGCGCGAGATCGCCGGTGAGCAGCACGTTGCCCTTCTCCTTCAGGCGCACCAGCAGCGAATGATGGCCGGGCGTGTGGCCTGGCATATCGAGCATTCGCACCGTGCCATCGCCGAAGATGTCCTTGTCGCGCGGCACGGCCTCGAACTTGCCGCCACCGCTGATCCAGTGCTTCACCGGCGCGGGATTCGCGCCTGGCGGAGGAGGCGTCGATGTGAGCGCATCCCAGTCGCCCTTGCCGATCAGCAAGGTCGCTTGCGGGAAAGAACCTGCCTGACCGATGTGGTCGCCGTGATAGTGACTGACGCCGACGAACTTGATCTGCTCGGGCTTCACGTTGACTCGCGCAAGCTGTTCGACCAGATTGAATTTTGCAGTCGGACCAGTGGCCGTCGCTCCGGCAACAGCGGCGGGATAGCCCGTATCCCAGATCAGGTAGTCGTCACCGTGCTTGATCAGGTAGCAGCTCACGACGAGTTCCTGCTTCTTGCCGTCGTACGCGTTCGTGTCGGAGAAGAAGGCGATGTCCGACGACGTCACTCCGTTGCCGCAATCGAGCCGGGTGAGCGTCACTTCCGCCGGTGTCTGAGCGAGCGCACTGAATCCACAGAACGCGAGCACGATCCCCATCGGTGACATTCGTGTCATGGCAGCATCCTCTTTGGAGTTGTTGATCCGCCGCTGAGTGTCTGTCTCCGCGTCACCGCGCGCAAGACAAGAACCGCAATCAGTCGTTGACCGCGGCGAAGTCGATGAAGCCGCGCTCGACGTTCACGCCGATCAGCCGGACGCGGGCCCGGTCGCCAACGTCGAGCCCCGCGGCGCCCCGAACGACTTTGCCTTCCACGGCCGGCCGATGGATGCGCACCCAGGTCCCCTTGTCGGCGGCACCGGTTACGATCGCATCGAACTCCTGGCCGATGCGTGATTGCAGCAGCATCGCGGCGGCGGATTTCCGGACCTGCCGCTCCACCTTCCCGGCATCGTCTTCGCGCTTCGTGCAGTGTGAGGCGATCGCGCGAAGTGCTTCGACATCGTACGGCGAGGGTGTGCCAGCGAGCGCGGCTTTCAGTAGCCGTTGAGTGACCAGATCCGGAAAGCGGCGATTCGGCGCCGTCGAGTGCGTGTAGTCGTTGACCGCGAGACCAAAGTGGCCTTCCGTCGCCTCGCCCGGCACGTCGACGCCGTATTCACCCGAGCCGAGCATCTTGATGATGGAAAGCGACACATCGGCATAACGCGCCGGATCGGCCTGCCGGCGGCGCTGCATGAATGTGCTGAGCGCGATGACGTCGGGCGTCTGCGGCAATCGATCGCCAAAGCTGGCGGCCAGCGCGACGATGCGATCCCAACGTCGCGGCGTGTGGAGGATTCGACGGATCGACGCGAATCCGCGCTCTTCGAGAAATCGCGCCGTGACGCCATTGGCCGCGATCATCTGATCCTCGATCGTCTCCCTCGCGCGATTCTTCGTCGCGGGACGCATGTCGCTCAGGACGCCGCCCGTGAAAACCGTCTCTGCCTGCGTCGTCTCGAGGCTCATGGCGCCATGTGCGGCTCGCGCATTGCGCAGCGCGTTGGACGCAGCCTCCTGAATACGAACCTGCTCCTGCAGATGAGGCATATCGCGCAAGCGCTCCGGAAGTTCACCGCCGTCGAGCCATGCGCTGATGCTGTTGTAAGCGAGCTTCGCGTGATTGAAAACCAGTGCGCGATAGAGCGTCGAGCCAGCGATCGCGCCGTCCGGCGTGACGATCATTTCGACGATCACTGCCAGTCGTTCGCTGCGATCGGCCAGCGACGTGAGATCGGTCGACAGCCGCTCGGGCAGCATCGGGAAGATCTGCGCGGCAGTGTAGATGGACGTCGTGTTGGTTCGTGCGTGATCGTCGATCGGTGATCCGTGAGGGACGCGAGCATCGACATCGGCGATGGCCACGCGCAGGCGCGTGCCATCCGCAAGCGCTTCGGCTGTCGCGAGCTGATCGAGGTCGAGCGACTCGTCGTTGTCGATCGAGATCCACGGCAGTTTCCGTAGATCGCGAACGCTGTCCGGGATGGCCCCGTCCGGTATAGCTTCATCGAGCCGCTGCGCCTGATCGGTCGCGGCTCGCGAAAACTCCGGCAGGAATCCGCGCTCCAGCATCGCCTGGCGCGCGAGGCGCCGGAGTTCCTTCATATCGGCCATGGCGTACGTCCGCAGTGACTGTCGTCGTGTCATTGAACAACAGCGCTGCGGACGTGGCCAGCCGGGCTATTTCGGGTACTCGAGGCTCGGATACCAGTCCGTGCCGCGTCCCTCGGGCGTCGTGTCGAGGATCGTCCAGATTGGCATCAGGTCCGGGGCCCCGCGCGGATCCTGTCCGGGATCGGCCGTCTCACCACCCATCTCGCCGCTCCAGAAATGCCGGATCTTCCCGTCGCGGCGCGTGAACACGTGATAGCCCGCGTCGTCGCCGCCCTCCGGCGTGATGGCCCGATAGTCGCGGCTGAATTCACCACTCGTATCGGAATAGAGCTTCAGATGGCGCCAGCCGCGCTTCTTCTTGAAGGCAACGAGTCGCTCGAACGGTGATCGCGCCACGATCGCCATTGCGATGCGCTGTTCGATGTCGGGCACTTCTCCATCCCAGGAGCTCAACAGGGAAGTGCACATCGGGCAGGGCTGCTCGCGCTGCGGGCCGTACATATATGTGTAGACGACGAGCGTCTGCTTGTCGCCGAACAGGTCGGAGAGCGTCACCGGCCCGCGCTCGCCCTCGAAACGATACTGCTTCGTGACTTCGGGGCCCGGGGGCAGCGTGCGGCGCAATTCCGCAACCTGCTCGATGTGTCGGCGAAGTTCTATCTCCTCCGCCAGCAATGCCTGACGGGCCTGTCGATACTCGGCACTCTCGCCGGGAAAGCGGAATCGGCTGCGGTTCGCCAGCTCGACGGCGGGAACGAGGGAAGGATTCTTCGTCATGAGCTTCTCCGGGGGTTGCGAGTCCCTAGGACGCGGGGGTCGGCGTCGAGCCGACAATCTCAATGCGCCGCCCGATGCTCCTGCTGTTTGTAGCCGACTTGTCGCCGCGGGGCACGACGCATCTCCTTCGGTGGGTACGAAAGAGCAACGCATGCGTCCAGATCCTGTTCCTGATCCGTCCCGCCACAATTGATCATCCTCTGCAGGCGCTGGATGGCGATAATCCGCGTCGTCGTCAAAGAGGAGGCGAACGATGACCGGGCAGTCCACGTGGAAGAATCTGCTTCGCGGCAGCGCAGAGCTCCCTGTCATCCTGATTGCGGCAACGCTCCAGGGATGGAGTCTCTACTTCCTGCACATATGCATCGATGATGGTCGCTGGCCGGCAACGAACCTCGCTGCGCTGAGCGCCCTTTATGCCGCCGCGATCTTCGCTCCGTTGACCGTGCAGCTCCTGGTGCAGCACGCACGGCAACGGCTCGCATGGATGGCCATCGCGGTTGTCGCGGTCTTCTCATTCTTCGCTGCCTGGCACTTCGGCGGTTCGGTGATGCTGGAGGGCGATCCGCGCCACCCACGGGTCGACGAATGGGCCTCGCTGGCATTCGTACTAGGAGTGCTCTGGCTGCTTGCAATGCCGTTCCTGCAGGCCAGGTTGCTCGACGGTCGTTGGCGACCGCGATACGAGCGGCTCTTTGCCACTGCATGGAACAACAAGTTCCTGCTTGCGGAGGCGGTCGCTTTCACTGCGCTGTTCTGGTTGCTGCTGGTGCTGTGGGCGCAGCTCTTCAGGATGCTCGGCATGCAGTTCTTCAAGGAGCTGTTCGAAGAGCCGATCTTCTTCTATCCCGTGACTTCGATCGTGTTCGGCGTCGCACTGCATCTCATCGGCTCGCTCGAGAGACTGACCAGCGTACTGCTCGAGCAGGTGCTGAGCGTGTTGAAGTGGCTCGCACTCGTAGCCGGTCTGATTCTCACGCTCTTCACGGTAGCGCTGATCACGAAGCTGCCCACGATGATCGGCTCGGGCGAGCGGGCAATCGCGGCGTCATGGCTGCTCTGGCTGGTTGCAGTAACCGTGCTGCTGGTGAATGCAGCGTATCGCGATGGTTCGGTGTCGACGCCGTATCCGCGAAGGATCGCAGCCACGCTGCGCTTCGTGATTCCATTGACGATCGTCATTGCGCTCACCGCGCTCTACGCGCTGTGGCTGCGGATCGACGAGTACGGATTCACCGTGTCGCGGTTCTGGGCATGTGTCGTTGCCGGCGCCGCCTTGCTGTATAGCGTCGGCTACGGACTCGCCTGTCGCGATGGTCAGCGATGGTTGAGCGGCATCGCATCGGTCAACATCGTGACGGCGCTCTATCTCATCGCGGTGATTGCGCTGGCGCTGACGCCCGCGCTGTCGCCTCATCGCATCGCTGCGAACAGTCAGTTCAAGCTCGCCCTGGCAGCGAAAGTGCCGGGCGAGAATGTATACGTCAGATCCACCCCGCTCGAATACTTGCGCTTCAACGCGGGCGCCTACGGACTGCAGCGCCTGCGCGAGATCTCGCGGATCGAAAATCATCCGCAGGCTCAAACCCTCAGGAAGCGCGCAACAGCCCTGCTCGAGCGCAAGAATCGGTGGGACGCCCAGTTCGCCAACACCGATGTGCACCTGGCCGGCATGGTGCGAGAGCCCGCCGGTCGTGCGATCGATGCCGAACTCCTGGCCACGCTCGAGACGGATCTGGCGAATCCCGCCAACGGATGGCGTTTCGGGGATACGCAGACCAAGGTCGCCGGATTCTTCGTCGATATGAACGACGATGGCATCGCGGAGTTCGTCCTCGTCCGAGGGCAGCTGGCGTGGATCTATGGCCAGGTGGAAGGCCGCTGGACGAAGGTCAACGTGCTGATGGCCTACCGCCTCGACGGAGCCAACGAAGCCGCCGACCGTGTCGAAGCGGGCGACTTCAAGGCCCAGGCACCCGCCTGGCGAGACCTCGTCGTCGGCGGACGCCGTTATCGAAGCACGACGGACCAGGACTGACTTTCCCGTTCGGAGAAACGCGCGGGCGGCACGGCCCGCGGTGCTCTCAATCTGTGCAGATACCGACACTGTTGTCACGACAACGGCGCTCGATCCGCTGCGCGGGACGGAAAATGCGTACCGTAGCGTTGTTCCCGTTGGAAGTTGGCAACACTGCTTGACCGTCGTTGACTTGTTAACGTACAAAGACCTTCGAAGTGAACAGGAAAATTCCAGCGACGCTCACCGCAAGGTTGTCGTTGGGGAAGCACTGGGAAACAGGGAGCAGAATCCGCGTGGCAGAACCGCGCGATTACTGAGCTATCGCTGACCGACCGGTCCGCGAAGCAGACAGGAAGAAAAATAGATGGAAGAACAGGGGGTCCGGACGAAGTGCGGCGCACGATGTCCAGGAATGCGAACGGTTCGCGACGGCCGAACACCGTGCTGTCGTGGCGTCTGCCCTTTGCCTGTTTTCCACGAACACTTTCCCGCAGTCGATTTCGAAGCGAATGGCGCAATGCCGTTCGCGTGAACCTGTATTGGCGTCGTTCGCACCTACGCGTGCGTCGATGGCGGTTTCGCAACGAAAAGTAGTCCGGCGCGATCCGGTGAAAAGGGGGTCTTAAATGAACGTAAAGCGCATGCTCATCATGTCAGGCGCCTGCGGCGTACTCGCATCAACGATCAGTGCAGCGTTGGCACAGGACGTGAACGAGGTCGCCGAGGTCGTCATCGTTACTGGCTCGTACATTCGCGGCACGCCCGAAGATGCGGCGCTGCCGGTGGACGTCATCTCATCCGAGGAACTGCAGAAGGTCGGCGCGCCGACGACCGTGGAGCTGTTGAAGTCTCTGAATGTCAGCAGCGGCGTGCTCGGCGATACCAACCAGTTCGATGCGCGTGCGCAGGGCTCGGAAGGCTCGGGCAGCGTCAACCTCCGCGGTTTCGGTCCGGAGAGAACACTTGTCCTGTTGAACGGACGGCGCATGGTGAACAACCCGTTCACCGGTGCGGTCGACACCAACCTGATTCCCATGGCGGCGATCGGGCGCGTCGAAGTCCTGAAGGACGGCGCGGCCGCGACTTACGGATCCGACGCCATCGCGGGCGTCGTGAACTTCATCACGAAGGAAAACTTCCGCGGCTTCGAGATCGGCGCCGACTACAAGTACATCGCTGACTCCGATGGCGACTACACCGCCAACCTCGCGTATGGCTTCGGCACCGATCGTCTGAACATCATGCTGGCGGCCGGCTACCAGCATCGCTCCGAACTGTTCGTCAAGGATCGCGAATGGGCGAGAAGGGGCTACTTCGACAATCCGCAGGGCGGCTACTCCGCCGCGGGCAACCCTTCGACGTTCATCCCGCTGACGCCAGCGGGTGCACAGGTCGCGCAGATATTCCGCGATCCTCAGTGCGCGAATCTCGGCGGCGTGCCGACGCTTTCGGGAGCGACGCCTGTCTGCCGCTGGCAGTACACGCTGTTCGACGCGCTGACCGAGAAGGAAGACCGGTATCAGGTGTTCGGCTCCGCGGACTTCGACATCACCGATTCAACGAGCCTGCATTTCGAAGCCCTGTACGCCGAGACCGAGGTTCCGATCTATCGCACCTCGCCCAGCTACGCCATGCTGCAGACGCCGACGTCGCTGGCTACCGGCGGCACCTCGCCCGTCGCAGGACGGTTCTTCGTACCGCGCACGCATCCTGCCTGGAACAGCTTCATCGCATCGAACCCCGGTGTGTTTCCTGCGGACGCGACCGGTGCGCTCATCGTGGCAAATCGTCCGTTCGCCATCGGGGGCAATCCGCTTTTCGGCTACGGTTCGTCGGAAGGCCCGAGAAACTACGACGGCATGCGACTGTCGGCCGGGCTCTCGGGTGAGATCGGCGAAAACTTCGGTTGGGATATCGCCGTGACGTACATGGAAGAGAACGCACGACGCGAAGGCCGTGACACGGCAGTGAACAGATACCAGCTCGCACTCCGCGGCCTCGGCGGCGCGGGTTGCAATGTTGCCGCGAACACGCCCGGCGCGAACGGGTGCTTCTGGTACAACCCGTTCTCCAACGCGATTCCGGGCAATCCCGTAACGGGCGCCTCGAACGCGACGTTCAACAGCGCCGTCAGCAACGACAATCCCGAGCTCATCGCCTGGATGTTCCCGGAAGTGTGGACGGAGCAGACGACGGAGCTGATGGTCGTCGACGCGGTGATCAACGGCACGACGGGACTGAAGCTGGGCGGTGGCGAGATCGCGTGGGCGTTCGGCGGACAGTTCCGCGACAACCACTTCGAATCCCGATACAGCGATCTCAGCAACTACGCGGTGACGCCGTGCGTCAACTCGATCTCGACGGGAATCGTCGGGCCGGGTGCATGTACGCCGGCGCAGCTCGCAGCGCCGACTGGCGGCCTGGCGTTCCTGGGTGGTTCGTTCGATGAGGATCTCGACGGCGACGTCTATGCAGTGTTCGGAGAACTGAGCGTCCCCATCACCGACAACTTCCAGGCACAGCTCGCTGTGCGTTATGAAGACTATGGCGGCAACGTCGGTGCGACGACAGATCCCAAGCTGTCGCTGCGATGGCAGTTGTCCGACGCCCTCGCGTTGCGCGGTTCGGTCGGTACGACTTTCCGCGGACCCACGGAGAACGACATCAGCGAAGGCTCGATCACTTCGCTGCAGGATGTGCGCGGCACGTTCCGCGCCGTGCGCACCTTCGGCAATCCCGACCTGAAGCCTGAAGAAGCGACCACGTTCAACGTCGGCGCCATTCTCAAAGCCGGTGGATTCAGCGCCTCGCTGGACTACTGGTCGTTCGACTTCGAGAAGCCGATCGTTTCCGAGCCGCTCACGCCGCTGGTGGACTTCGTGTTCCCGAACGGCGCGGCGACCTGCAGCTTCGCGAATCCGCTCGTGTATCGATTCGCCTTCTCGGGCGCGAACTGCGCCACTGCCGACATCATTCGTGTCGACAGGCAGCGCATCAACGGACCTGGCGTGAAGACCACCGGCCTGGATCTCAGCACGGAGTTCGCCTGGGACATGTTCGCCGGCACCGCAACGCTGGGTATCAACGCCACGTACGTGCTCGACTACGACGTCGCGGCGGCGTTCATCGATGGACAGCAGGTCGCGAATCCCTTCGATGCAGCCGGCAAGCTGAACTACCAGACGACGGCGTATCCGCTGCCGCAGATCAAGGGCCAGGTCTTCGCCGAGTACGCCATCGGTGCGCACAACATCCGGTACACGATGAACTACATCGATGATTACATCGATCAGCGTACGGCGCCGTTCGTCGCAACTCCGGATACCGGTGGCGTCGCCATTACGGCGGGCAAGGTGATCGAGGACACGATCATGCACGACCTGCACTACTTCGTGACGCTGCCGTGGGAGATGTCGCTGACGGCTTCGGTGGAGAACTTCACTGACGAGGATCCATCGCTCGCACGACTGGACCTCTCGTACGACCCTTTCACGTCGAGCGCCTTCGGTCGCACGTACAAGCTCGGCCTGCGCAAGAAGTTCGGCGGCGACTGAGCGTCGATAGCGTCTAGATCGCGTCCTGAAACAAGGGCGCCCCGGGTTCCGGGGCGCCCTTTTTGTTGGGTCTGATTGTGGGTCCGGCTTCAGCCGGACGTCATCGCAACGCGATCCGGAACCTGATCCCGCATGCGCCGCAGGCCGCAGCGGCGAAACCGCCCTGAAGAGCTGTGCCTCTGGCATGACGTCCGGCAGAAGCCGGACCCACAAGAAGACAAAGAAGCGAGCCTCACGCAGGTCACGAAAACCATGGTTCCATTCAGCAGAACAGTTAGCAATACGAACTGTAAGCTACGTTGACGTATCTTTTCAGTGAAAGCGCGTTGCGTCGTTGACCAGAACGACACCCTTCCAGTACAAGGGTTTAGCCCAACGAGGACGTAAGGGTTTCTACGTTCACTTTGCGGCTATGATCAGGGAGTTCGAGGGGGTAGTGGCTCAAATTCAACGATATGCAGAATAAACATTCTGCATAGAGGAATTTGCCATGGACAAGTCGAGGAAGACGGCTACAACGCTGCGGACCGTCGGGCCGAAGCTGCGCCCAGCCCCTTTGTGTTCCCTCCACAGAGCGCTGCCTTCGAGGCCGCGTCGATAAGAGTCAATCCGGCACGAGCCGGTATGGGGGTCCAATGAGTTCGAGTCTGAGATCGAGCATTCGCCGTGCTCTGTTTACGGCGGGTCTGGTGGCGAGCGTCTCCGCAGTCGCAGAGCCCCAGAGCACCAGTGATACATCCGAGATCACCGAGATCATCATCGTCACCGGTTCGTACATCCGCGGCACGGCCGAGGATGCGGCGCTGCCCGTCGACGTCTTCACAGCGGACGACCTCGCGGCGCAAGGCTCGCCGAGCATGATCGATCTCGTGAAGTCCATTCCGGCCGTGCAGGGCGTCGTCGGCGAATCGAACCAGTTCGGTTCCGCGCAATCGACCGGCAGCGGCAACATCAACCTGCGCGGCCTCGGCGGCGTGCGCACGCTCGTCCTCATGAACGGACGACGCATCGCAGCGTCTCCGACGGGCAACGGCGTCGACACGAATCTGCTGCCCATGGCGGCGATCGGCCGCATCGAAGTCCTGAAGGACGGCGCGGCTGCGACCTACGGTTCCGACGCCATCGGCGGTGTCGTCAACTTCATCACCAAGACCGGCTTCGATGGCCTGTCGCTCGACGGCTCGTACAGCTACATCGACGGTTCCGACGGTGACTACAACGCCAACGTCGTCTGGGGTCACCAGGGCGAAGGCTGGGACATGATGCTGGCCGCCGGGTATCGGCACCGTTCCGAACTCAGCACGACCGAGCGCGACTGGGCGGTGCGACCCATCACCGAGAATCCGCAAGGCGGCTGGTCATCGTTCGGCAGCCCGGGTACGTACTCGCTCGCGGGTGCGCCTGCGTTCCGCGATCCCGGTTGCGTCGCACTGGGCGGGCTCGCAACGACCAGTGCCACGGGGACGCAGCAGTGCCAGTTCCAGTACATCACCTTCGACAACCTGGTCGAAGACGAAGAGCACTATCAGGTCTACGCGGAGTTCAATAAGGACTTCGGCGACTCGGTCTCCTGGCATCTCGAAGCGATGTACGGCGTGCACGATGCGAAGCGCGAGAACTCGTCGCCGTCGTATGCTCCGAATCAGGGTCCGGCACCGGGACCCGGCGGAGCGATCTCCTCGCCGACGTACGTCATCCCGATCAACAACCCCGGTCTGCAGGCGCTGCTGCCCTTCCTCGATCCAACGACGCGCGCGAACGTGCTGGCGCGCACGAGTGTCTTCGCCAGCGGCCTGCAATGGCGGCCGCTGGGCAACGGCGGCAATCCGCTGACAGGTGAAGGCAAGGAGGATGAGCGTCTGTTCGACGGATTCCGCGTATCGACCGGCCTCACCGGCGAACTGGGACCCGTGAACTGGGACCTCGGCCTCACGTACAGCGAGAACACGCGCGAAGCGAACACGCCGGACATCCTTGCGTATCGTCTGCAGCGCGCACTCAGCGGCCTCGGCGGCCCGTCGTGCACGGGAACCACCGCGGGTGCGAACGGTTGCGAGTGGCTCAATCCTTTCTCGACCGGCTTTGCCTTCAATCCCTCGACCGGCGCGCAGAACGACGCGACCTATGTTGCGAACATTGCGAACACGAACAGCAACGAGCTGTTCAACTGGCTGTTCGAAGACCTGGGCTACAAGGACACGGGCACGCTCTTCGCGGCGGACTTGGTGTTCAACGGCGAGATGGGCATCGCGCTGCCTGGCGGCAACATCGGCTGGGCGTTCGGTAGTCAGTATCGCGAAGAAGGCTTCCAGCGCGAGACCAACGACTTCACCAACATCGAGCTGAATCCCTGCGTCGACACGCCGGTCAACGGCAACACGTCCTGCACGACGCAGTCCGGCGTGTTCACGTTCTTCGGTCCGCTGCGCGAACAGGATCTCACTCGCGACGTCGTCGGCGTGTTCGGCGAACTCAGCCTGCCGCTGTTCGATTCGTTGCAGGCACAGCTGGCCGTGCGCTACGAAGACTACGGCGGCAACGTCGGTGCCACGACGAATCCGAAGCTGTCCCTGCGCTGGCAAGCTCTCGACTGGCTGGCATTCCGCGGCTCCTACGGAACGACCTTCCGGGGACCGTTGCAGAACCAGCTGCTCGATGGCTTCGTGACGACGCTGGCGTTTACCTCGCGCGTGTCGGGCTACAAGCCGTATGACAACTACGGCAACCCCGATCTCAAGCCCGAGGAAGCAGATACGTTCAACGTCGGCTTCATGGTGAACGCGGGCGGCTTCACAGCGACAGCGGACTACTGGAACGTGACGTTCACGGATCCGATCGGCGGCGAAGGCGGCACGGACCTGGTCGAAGCCTTCTTCGGCACCGCGACGGCACCGATCGACCAGTGCAACAACGCGGCGTACGACGCGCTGCAGACGCGCATGACGTTCGCGACCGGCACCTGCTCCGCGGCAAACCTCATCCGCACGCGAGTGAACACGATCAACGGCCCGGAAGAACGCGTCGAAGGCATCGATGCCTCGATCGCATTCCGATTCGCCGACATGTTCACGGTGGGCACGGATGCGAGCTACACGCTGAGCTACGAGCGTGACGCGCTGATCGTCGAGGGTGTGCAGATCAAGCCCGAAGACGACTACGCGGGTACGCGCGGCAGCACGGTCGGTTCGATTCCGCAGCTGCGCGGTTCGGCGTACTTCGATGTGGGCCTGGAGCATCACAACTTCCGGCTCACCAGTCGCTACATCGATGGCGTGGAAGACACGCGCTCCAGCGTGCCAGTCGGCACGCCGGGTCATGACGTCGACTCGTTCCTCACGTTCGACCTGGTGTATCGATTGCTGCTGCCGGCGCAGACGACGGTGACCGCGGCCGTGTTCAACATCGCTGACGAAGATCCGCCGTTCGCGCGACTCGATCTGAGCTACGAGCCGTTCATCGGCAATCCGCTCGGTCGTTACTACAAGATCGGCCTCGAGAAGAAGTTCTGATACGTCGATCGCGTGCGTGAGCACGGGAAGAGGGCGGCTTCGGCCGCCCCTTTTTTTTTCTAGAACCAGCGGTCGGAACGGGCATCGGAAACGGAGTCGGAGTTCCACGGGGATCACGGGGGGCACGGGGATAAGAAAAATTTCGTCCGTCACGATTCCGTTCGGCCCCGTGTCTCCCCGCGATCCCCGCGGAGAATCCTCATCTCCTCGGTTGCTGTGCGGCCTTCAGCCGAAAGATTGCGCATCGTTAGGTGTTTCCCGTATCGCGCGCCTTCTGTCCGCGAGCGGAGAAGTCGAGTTGTCTCGCAGCTCAGAACTTTTTGTCGCCCACGGCGACCTTTTGTCGAGAACTGTCTACGCATGATTAGAAACGTGATGCGTCATTGACCCACCTTCACTCGACCGATAAACACGGCCGCACTCCTGTCGATTCCCCAACGCGGAAATTTCATCCGTATCGCGGAACGACATTTTGCGTCAGCGAAGACTGATGCCAGCAAGATCAAGGAACTCGTGACGCGAGCACCTCGCTTCACGTTCCGCCCTGCAGGGGCTCCAGGGAAGGTCGAGGGACCGTCTTCGGCAATGGAGACGGCGCAACAGAATCCGGCGTGAGTCCGCCGGCGAGTGGGGGTCACAATGAGTCCGAGTCTCAGAGCGAGCATTCGTCGCGTTCTATTTGCAGCTACTGGCGTGGTTGTCGCGGGGTCCGCGTTTGCGCAGCAGACGACGCAGACCAGCGAAATCGCAGAAGTCGTCATCGTTACCGGTTCGTATATCAAAGGCACTGCCGAGGATGCGGCGCTGCCGGTCGAAGTCATCAGCGCCGAGGAACTGGAGAAACAGGGCGCTCCATCCGCGATCGAAATGCTGAAGTCGACGACGGTGATGAACGGCATCATCGGCGAAAGCAACCAGTTCACTTCAGGCCGCGGCCAGGCCGCGCAGGGCTCCGCCGCAATCAACCTTCGCGGGTTCGGCTCTGAGCGCACGCTGACGCTGTTGAACGGCAAGCGCCTCGCCTCCGAAGACGCGAACCTTCTGCCTTCCTCGGCCATCGCGCGCGTCGAAATCCTGAAGGACGGCGGTGCGGTCACCTACGGTTCCGATGCCATCGGCGGCGTCGTGAACTTCATCACCAAGGAACGCGTCGACGGTCTCGAGCTCGCGGGCGACTATCGCTACATCGAAGACTCGGACGGTGATTACACCGCGTCGATCACTTGGGGCACTTCGGGCGAACGCTCCGACTTCTACATCTCCGGCGAATACTTCCATCGCTCGGAGCTGATGATTCGCGATCGCGAGTGGGCGCTGACATCGCGTGCCGAGAATCCGCTCGGCGGCTGGAGCACCGGATCGAATCCGGGCGCGTTCCGTTATCTGCTGGCAACGGGGCCGGGAACGTTCGCCTTCTCGCCGACGCAGTTCCATGATCCCTCGTGTGCCGCTTTCGGCGGCGACGTCGTCAGCATCGACAGCCCGACGACAGCGGCGAACGAAGGCACGCAGTGCCAGATGCAGTACACGCCGTGGCTGAACCTCGTCGAAGAACAGAACACCTACCGGCTCTTCACGCAGTACAACCTCGACATCTCCGACTCCACGCGCCTGCACGTCGAAGCGTTCTACGCGATGACCGATGTGCCGGAAGCGAAGTTCACGCCGTCGTTCACGACGACGCGTCGTCCGACGGAAACTGCAACCGGACCCGCATCCGGCGGTGCGCTCGGTCTCGGTAACGACAACGGGCTCGCTGATCCCGCACGCACCTCGCTGTTCTACATCCCATCGAACAACCCGGGTTTCATCGCCGCCCGCGCTGCCGGGCTGACGCCCGTGAACGCAGCACGCGGCTACATCGTGCTCAACCAGTGGCGTCCGTTCTTCGCGGGCGGCAATCCGACGTTCGACAACGGCCCGGGCGAAGCGGAGTACGAGCGCCAGCAGGCCCGCTTCTCGGCTGAGCTCACTGGTGAGCTCGGCAGCACTGCGTGGGCTGTTTCCACGACATACGCCGCTTCCGAAGTGACGCGCCGGGATCTCGATATCTCCACGGGCAGATTGCAGTACGCATTGCGCGGCCTGGGCGGACCGAACTGCGATGCCGCCGCCGCGATCGCGAACAACACCTACGGCCAGAACGGCTGCCTCTGGTTCAACCCGTTCTCGAACGCCGTGGCCAGCAATCCGGTCACGGGCTATGAGAACCCAGGCTACAACGCGGCAGTGATCAACACTCCGGAGCTGATCGACTGGATGCAGTTCTGGGGCGAGGACGTCAACGAACAGCGTGTGCTGGAAGTCGACGCCGTGCTCAGCGGTGAAATGCCACTGACGCTGCCGGGCGGTGCGATCGGTTGGGCCGCCGGTGCTCAGTACCGTCACAACTGGACCGAATCGAGCAACAACTACTACAACGACGCGGCAACGGTGCCGTGCCCGGACACGCTGCTGAACGGTGACGTGACCTGCTCGCCGAACGAAAGCCCGTACAACTTCCTGGCGACGTACAGTGCCAGCAAGCTGGATCGCGGCATCTATGCGGTGTTCAGCGAATTGAGCCTGCCGATCACCGATTCGTTCAACGCACAGATCGCCGCGCGCTTCGAAGACTATGGCGACAAGGGCGGATCGAGCTTCGACCCGAAGGTTTCGCTGCGCTGGCAGGCGACGGACTGGCTCGCGCTCCGCGGATCCGCCGGCACGACGTTCCGCGCTCCGCCGCAGACTTCGCTGCTTCCTGAAGAAGCCATCGCCTTCCAGTCGGTGCTCGGCAGCAATCGCCCCGTCGGCACGGTCGGCAATCCCGATCTCGAGCCGGAAGAGGCGTTCACCTGGACGGCGGGCTTCATGCTCGACGTCGGCAACTTCCGCGCGATCGTCGATTACTGGCGCTTCGATATCGACAAGCTCCTCACCGTCGAACCCTCCGCGGGCATCGTGAACATCGTGTTCCCGAACTTCGCAACGGGTGGTGCTACGGCGCCGAACAACTGCGCGACGGTCGATCCGGTGTGGCTCGATGCACACTTCGATTTCGCCGGCGGCGTGTGCGATCCGAACAACGTGCTCAAGCTCACGCGCGCGAGCATCAACGGTGCGGGTCTCGTGAACGACGGCATCGACATGACGTTCGACTATCGCTTCGACAACGTGCTCGGGGGTTCCATGACGGTCGGCACAACCGCGACGTGGATCAACAAGTACGAGACCGAAACGCTCATGATCAACGGCGTCGTGTTCCAGCAGGGCTTCGACGGTGCCGGCCAGCTGAATCAGGGAACCACGCTGTACGCGCTGCCGGAATGGCGTGCACAGGGCTACGTGGACTTCAGCATCGGCAACCAGAACGTCCGCTGGACCGCGAACTTCATCGATCAGTATCGCGACCAGCGCTACGTGACCAACCCGGCGCTCGATTCGCTGGTGGATTCCACGATCCTGCACAACCTGACGTATCGCACGAACCTGCCCGGCGACGTCACGCTGCTGGCGACCGTGGAAAACATCTTCGATGAAGAACCTTCGTTCGCGCTGATGGAGCTGAACTACGATCCGCTGACGGGCAATCCGCTCGGCCGGACGTTCAAGATCGGCGTGCGGAAGAGCTTCAATTGAGGACGTGACGAGTGACGGGTGTCCGCTGACGGGCACCCGGCGGGAAGAGGCGGCTCGGCCGCCTCTCTTCTCTTGGCAGCCGCTAACCGCCAGCCGCTTCCGCAATCAATACCTTGATCTCGGCGACGCACGATCCACAGTTCGTACCCGCCCGGAGCTTCTCGCCGACTTGCTGCGGTGTCGTGAGCTTGTGTTGTGCGATCGAGTTGCAGATCGCGTTGCGCCCGACGCCGAAGCAAGAGCAAACGATAGGCCCTGTATCGGCGCTCGCATCCGCCGGCTGCCCCGCCAGTAATCCCGCGCGATCCCGGCCGCTGATGCGTTCCTTCGCAAACAAGCCCGCAAGCCAGGTGCGTGACGGCAGGTCCTGTCGCGGTGACAGGAAGACACAGGCCGAAATGCGATCATCGATGAGCAGCACTGCGCGATAGATCCCAGCGTTCGGGTCGGAGTACTCGAGCCAGTCGGCGTGAGGCTGCTTCGCATCGAACAGATGCCGCGCCCATCGCGACCAGTCGCCGTAGACGCGGCGACCTGCAATCTCGTAGCGATGAAACTGGGCTCCC
Source organism: Povalibacter uvarum (assembly GCF_014202975.1). GTDB lineage: Bacteria > Pseudomonadota > Gammaproteobacteria > Steroidobacterales > Steroidobacteraceae > Steroidobacter > Steroidobacter uvarum. The sequence continues at coordinate 403,756 of NZ_JACHHZ010000002.1, read as the reverse complement.
TGGGCTGCCGTCCACCAGGTGACATCGAGCTGCGGAAGCGACTCGCGGCTCAGGATGAAGCCCTGCCAGCTCACGACGAACGGAGTGACGCGCGCGGGCGTGTGTTTGAGCTCGGGCTCGCCGGAAATGGGATCGACGATGGGATTCACCAGCGCGCCGACACGGGCATCCGACGCGAACGCATCGCTCCAGTGGATCGGTACGAACGTCATCCCACGCGGCATTTCTCCGCTGACCTTGAGTTTCGCGATGAGCGATCCCCAGCGCGTCGAGACACGGACGAGCTCGCCTTCCTTCGCGCCCGTAAGCAACGCATCCTGCGCGTGCATGTCGACATACGGTTCAGCGATGTGCGTCGAGAGGCGAGGTGATTTCCCCGTGCGCGTCATCGTGTGCCATTGATCGCGAATGCGGCCGGTGTTCAGCACCAGCGGGAATTCCTGGTCGGTCGAGTTCACTGGCATGCGCGGTGTGGTGGGCACCATGCGGGCCTTGCGATCGGGATGGAAGAAACGTCCATCTTCCATCAGTCGCGCGGTGCCGGCGTGCCCCTTCGTGGGTAACGGCCACTGCACCGGCGAAATCTCGTCGTATGCGGCGCGATCGAGGCCGGTCAGGCCGCCGATGTGAAACGCGCGTGAGTCGTCGTTGCCCGCGGCGGAGAGTCGTGCATGTTCGTCGAAGACTTCGTGAGGCGAGGAGAAGTCGAACCCCTGTGCAAACCCCATTCGCCTCGCGACTTCGCTGATGATCCACCAGTCCGGCCTCGCTTCGCCTGACAGTGGCATGAAGGCGCGCTGTCTGGAGATGTGCCGGTCCGAGTTCGTCACCGTGCCGTCCTTCTCGCCCCAGCCAGCGGCGGGAAGCAGCACGTGCGCACAGGCGTTCGTATCCGTCTTCTCGACGCAGTCGGAGACGACCACCAGCTCGCATCGTTGCAAGGCCTGCTTCACGCGATCGGCATCAGGCAGGCTGACGAGTGGATTCGTGGCCATGATCCACACCGCCTTGACCTTGCCCTCGTGAATGGCTTCGAAAAGATCGACGGCCTTCAGGCCGGGCTTGTCAGCAATCGTGGGGCTGTGCCAGAAATCCTGCACGATGCGCTGGTGATGCGCGTTGCCCAATTCCATGTGGGCCGCGAGCATGTTCGCAAGTCCGCCGACCTCGCGTCCGCCCATGGCGTTCGGCTGACCCGTCACGGAGAAGGGCCCGGCCCCTTCCTTGCCGATGCGTCCCGTCAGCAGGTGACAGTTGATGATCGCGTTGACCTTGTCGGTTCCCACGGACGACTGGTTCACCCCCTGCGAGAAGGCGGTGATCGTCTTCGCCGTACGGGCGAAGAGCCCGTAGAACTCAGCCAGCTGCCGCTCATCGATGCGACATGCCTTGGCGACCGCACGCAGATCACCTGCCGTGTTTTCGGCGACGAGCAGCGCCCGGGATGCGTCGACGGTGTGTTGCTCGACGAACTGAGTATCGACGATGCCATGCTGATGCAGGTACGCGAGCAATCCGTTGAACAGCCAGACGTCGGTTCCCGCGCGGATGGGAAGATGCAGGTCGGCGAACTCGCAAGTGGCGGTGCGACGCGGATCGATCACCACGATCTTCATCTCCGGCCGGCGCTGCTTGGCCGCGGTGATGCGCTGAAAGAGGATCGGGTGGCACCACGCCGTGTTCGAACCGACGAGGACGACGAGGTCCGCGAGCTCGAGGTCGTCGTAGCAGATGGGCACCAGGTCTTCGCCGAAAGCGCGTTTGTGACCGGCGACGGCCGACGACATGCAGAGTCGCGAGTTGGTGTCGATGTTCGCCGTGCCGATGAATCCCTTCATCAGCTTGTTGGCGACGTAGTAGTCCTCGGTCAGCAACTGCCCCGAAACATACAGGGCGACCGAATCCGCGCCGTGCTGATCGATGATGCGCCGGAAGCCCGAGGCGACGTGATCGAGCGCCTGATCCCAGGTGACACGCGATTCGCCGATCCGCGGGTACAGAAGTCTGCCGTCGAGGTCGAGCGTTTCACCCAGGGCGGAGCCCTTCGAGCAAAGGCGCCCGCGATTGGCAGGATGATGAGGATCGCCGCTGATCTCGAATCCCGCGCCATTCTCCCTGGGTTTTGCGAGGACGCCGCAGCCCACGCCGCAGTAAGGGCAGGTTGTACGGATCACTTAGCGCTCACGCCTTCCCGGCGAACGCGGAACCGAACAGGAGCTTGTCCCGCAGCGGGCCGATATCGCGTCCCTGCGTCATGAGCTCCATGTACCACGCGCCGTCTTTCACATCGCCGTACAGAACTGCGCCGCGCACTTTGTTGTTCTCGATCACGATGCGCTTGTAGATACCGCGCCTCGCATCACGCATGACCAGCGCCTCGCTCGTGGGACCGCCGATGAAATCGCCGGCGGAGAAGACGTCGATGCCGGTGACCTTCAGTTGCGTCGACACCATCGAGCCCATGTAGTGCCCGATGCCGAACTCAGCCAGGTGGGTTGCGCAGACTCGGGCCTGATCGAAGAGCGGCGCGACGAGTCCGTAAGTGCTGTTGCGATGCTGCACGCATTCGCCGACTGCATAGATGCTCGGGTCGAATGTCTGCATCGTGTCGTTCACGAGGACACCGCGCTCGCAGCGCAAGCCGGCGGCCTTCGCGAGATCGATGTTCGGGCGGATGCCCACAGCCATGACAACCAGGTCGGCTTCCAGTTCGGATCCGTCCTCGAAGCAGACGCCGGCGACGCGGGCTCGAGGCGCGAGGCTCGCGGCGTGAGCTTCGGAATCCGTCTGGCTCGTACCTCGCCATTCATGCCCCGTGCTCAGTATCTCCACTGTCTTTGCCTGCATCCTGAACTTCAGGCCACGCTTCTCGAGCGACTCGCGAAGCAGATCCGCGGCCGCGCGGTCGAGCTGTCGTTCCATCAGCGTGTCGAAGATGTGTACGACTGTGACGTCCATGCCTTGCTTCAGCAGGCCATTCGCGGCTTCGAGTCCCAGCAGCCCGCCACCGATGACGACAGCCTTCTTGTGCGTGCGTGTAGCCGCGAGCATCGCATCCACATCCTGCAGATCGCGGAAAGTCACGACTCCCGGCAGGTCATTGCCCGGGATCGGCAGCATGACGGGATTGGAACCTGAAGCGATCAGGAGCCTGTCGTAAGGTACTTCGATGCCGCTTTGGGAGCGGACAGTGCGACGCACGCGATCGATGGAGACGATGGGATCGGAGGTGTGCAGCGTGACGCCCTTCTCCCGATACCAGTCGAGCGAGTGAAGAATGATGTCTTCCACGCGCTTCTCGCCTGCGAGCACTGGCGAGAGAAGGATGCGGTTGTAGTTGGGATGAGGCTCCGCGCCGAAGACGGTGACACGATAGGCGTTCGGCGCAATCTGCAGCAGGTCCTCGACGACGCGCATGCCTGCCATGCCGTTGCCGATGACGACGAGATGGCGCGTGCGTGCAACCGGCCGCAGAGGCACGCTGCGAACCCACACGCGACCATCGGTAACGCGAGCGGGGTAGGCGTGCACGGATTGGTCAGGATCCTCCAGGCAGCGGCCGCTGATCAGGCTGAAATGGTGCTTGTAGATCGGCGAGGCGACGACGAGGTCGCCCTGGATGTCTCCGACGAGGCCTCGCGACAACACATTGGCTTCGCTGTTGGGATCGTAGTTGTCGAGCGCATACACGCTGTCGCCGACCCGGAAGATCGCGAGCTGCCGTCCATCGATCAGCGCGGCTACGCCGGTGCCGGACAGGATGTCGTCGAGCTCGCAGACGAAGGTCCAGTTGGACGAAGTCTTCATACGGCCTCCTTCTGGCGTTCGCGGCGCTCTTCAGTAGTTGCCGGGCGGATCTGCCCGCGCTCCTGGATGAAGACGACATTCGCGTCGGTGCTGTCGCTGTTCACGAAGTGACGGAAGCGCTTCAGTGTTTGCGGATCCTCGACGGCCTTCTTCCATTCGCACTCGTAGCTCGCGACGATGCGCTCCATGTCTGCTTCGAGCTCGGCGGCGACACCCAGCTTGTCGTCGAGCACCACCTGCTTCAGGTAATCGAGGCCGCCTTCGAGGTTGTCCAGCCACACCGAAGTGCGTTGCAGACGATCCGCCGTCCGGATGTAGAACATCAGGAACCGGTCGATATAGCGGACCAGCGTTGCCGAATCGAGATCCGAGGCGAGGAGATCGGCATGCCGCGGCTTCATGCCGCCGTTGCCGCAGACGTAGAGATTCCAGCCCTTCTCGGTGGCGATCACGCCGACGTCCTTGCTCTGGGCCTCGGCGCATTCGCGCGTACAGCCAGAGACCGCGAACTTCAGCTTGTGCGGCGCGCGCAGGCCCTTGTAGCGATTCTCGATGTCGATCGCGAAGCCCACGCTGTCCTGCACGCCATAGCGGCACCAGGTCGAACCGACACATGACTTCACCGTGCGCACGGACTTTCCGTAGGCCTGTCCGGTTTCGAATCCCGCATCGATCAGTTCCTTCCAGATGAGAGGAAGCTGATGCACCTGTGCGCCGAAGAGATCGATGCGCTGGCCGCCGGTGATCTTCGTATACAAGCCGTACTTCTGTGCAACCGCGCCGAGCACGATCAGCTTCTCGGGCGTGATCTCGCCGCCCGGCACGCGCGGAACGACGGAATAGGTGCCGTCTTTCTGCATGTTCGCGAGGAAGTAGTCGTTGGTGTCCTGCAGGATCGCCTTGTCGCGCTTCAGCACGAACTCGTTCCAGCACGACGCCATGATCGACGCGACAGCGGGTTTGCAGATGTCGCAGCCCATGCCGCGACCGTGCTTCGCGAGCACGGCGTCGAAGGCCTTCAGCTCGCCGACACGGATCAGGTGAAAGAGCTGCTGGCGGGAATAGGGGAAGTGCTCGCAGAGATGGTTGTTGACCGCAACGCCGCGGCTGGCGAGCTCCGCTTTCAGTACCATCGTGAGCAGCGACGTACATCCGCCGCATGAAGTCGCTGCCTTCGTCGAAGACTTCAACGCACCGACCGTCGTGCAGCCGGCGTCGATCGCCGAACAGATCGCGCCTTTCGTGACGTTGTTGCACGAGCAGATCTGCGCCGAAGCGGGCAGGGCCGCGACGCCGGTGGCGCCCGACTTCTTGCTGCCTTCGAAGGCCGGAACGATCAGCTCTTCCGGATGCTGCGGCAGCGCAGTGCCGTCGAGCATCATCTGCAGCCAGATGCCGTAGTCATCTGCTTCACCAATCAGGATGCCTCCGAGCAACCGGGTGCCGTCCTCGTTCACGACGAGCTTCTTGTAGACCTGCTTGCGCTCGTCGACGAACGTGTACGAGCGGGCATTGCTGAAACTGCAATGCGCATCGCCGAGCGATGCCACGTCGACACCCATCAGCTTGAGCTTGGTGCTCATGTCGGCGCCGGTGAAGAGCGGTTCGTTGCGATCGATCAGTCTCGCAACGCAAACCTGAGCCATCTGGTAGCCGGGCGCGACGAGTCCGTAGAGCTTGCCGTTCCAGAGGGCGCATTCGCCGACGGCAAAGATGTCCGGATCGGAAGTCTGGCAGTTGTTGTCGATGACGATGCCACCGCGCTCGCCCAGGGCGAGACCGCAGGTGCGTGCCAGCTCGTCGCGCGGCCGGATGCCGGCGGAGAACACGACCATATCGGTGTCGAGGAAGGTGCCGTCCGCGAATTTCATCCGGTGCGTCGCGCCTTCACCGTCGACGATCTCGGTGGTGTTCTTGCCGGTGTGAATGCCGACACCGAGGTCGGAGATCTTCCGGCGCAACACGCGACCGCCGCCGTCATCGATCTGGACCGCCATCAGCCGCGGAGCGAACTCGACGACGTGAGTCGCCAGACCCAGATCTTTCAGCGCCTTCGCTGCCTCGAGGCCCAGCAGGCCGCCGCCAATGACGACGCCCACCTTGCTCGATGCCGCGGCGGCTCGGATCGCCTCCAGATCCTCGATCGTCCGGTACACGAAGCAGTTCGGACGGTCGCGGCCGGGCACGGGAGGCACGAACGGATAGGACCCCGTGGCGAGGACGAGCTTGTCGTAGGCAATCGTGCGGCCCTGCGACGTCGTGACGGTCTTCGCGCTGCGATCGATGCGGGTCGCGCAATCTTCGAAGTGAATGTTGATGCCGTGATGATCGAAGAACCCCGGTGTGACCAGCGACAGGTCTTCCGCGGACTTGCCTGAGAAGAACGCCGTCAATTGCACGCGGTCGTAGGCGGCACGGGGTTCTTCGCACAGCACGGTGATGTCGAAGTCCTGCGATTCGGCGACGAGGCGGTCGAGCAGGCGCTGACCGACCATGCCATTGCCGATGACTACCAGTCTGCGTCGTGTGGACATGGAGACTCCGCTGCGATTCGTACGCAAGAAAAATTCTCGATCACGGGGTACGCATCGATGCGTTCCCGCGGAAAATCAGGTTCTGATCAGTTGCTGCTGCTCCGTCCGCGACATTGCGGGCTGGCAGGCGGGCGCGAAGCGCCCCTCGGCAACTGTTGCTGCACCCAACGTTGGAGCAGCGACAGGTTTGAATCAGTGGGTCAGGAGGCGGCGCCTTCCGGCAGAGCCCGTGACGCGCTGCCGGCTGCTCGTGCCGCTATCGCTTCCTCATAGAGACGCTGTTCTTCGTCCTTCTGCGCTTGCGTGAAGCGAACCGCGATCGCGCATACAGAACAGACGAGGACGATGACGCCGAGCGTGAAGAGCGCGGTCTGCGTGCTCGCCGAGCCCTTGACCAGGAAGCCCGCGGCGACGGCGCCCATGTTGCCGCCAGCGCCGATGATGCCGGCGACACCACCCATCGCCTTGCGATTCACGAACGGCATGACCGCGTAAGTTGCACCGCACGCCATGTGCGTGAAGAGACCGAAGATCAGCAGGACGACGAGAGCATGGATCGGGCTCACGGTCTCGGCGAAGGCGAGCAAGCCGAGGCCTTCGGCAAGAATCAGCGCGAACAGCAGATTGACGCGCCCTTGCAGTCCGCTGCCCTTCGCGATGCGGTCGGAAGCGAGTCCACCGAGCGCACGCGCAAAGAGAGCGAGCAGACCGAAGCAACCGACGTAGAGACCCGCGGATGTGACCGACAGGCCGAAGCGATCCACGAAGTAGATGGCGGCCAGATTGTGGATGGTCAGTTCCACTCCGAAGCAGGCGCCGTACGTCACGAAGAGAAGCCACACGCGATAGTCGCGGGCGGCGAGCATGAACGACTCACGGCCTTTGCTGCGCTGAGCCTGTCCCGCAGCGAGACGCACGCGCGGATCGCTCAGGTTGCCGAACGGCGTATCACTTGCGCAGCGGTAGTACACGACCGCCATGACGAGCATCATGATTCCAGGCACGAAGAGCGCGATGCGCCAACCGAGCGCCTGCTCGATGCCGAGCGACACCAGCGCGGTAAGCAGGAGCGGCATGATGGCTTGCGTAGCGCCGCCGCCGGCGTTGCCCCAGCCCGCGGATGTAGCGTTCGCGGTCCCGACGATGTTCGGCGCGAACATCACGGATGTGTGGAACTGGGTGATCACGAAAGAGCCGCCGATCGCCCCGATGCACAAGCGCCAGAACAGGAAGGCTTCGTAACTCTGCGAGAAGGAAATGGCGATGACCGGAATCGCGCCGAGCGCGAGCAGCCACGTGTAAGCGAGCCGCGCACCGAATCGGTCGCAGAGCGGACCGATGATCAGGCGCACGAAGATGGTGACGCAGACCGCCGCGATATTGATGTTGGCGATCTGATCTCGCGTAAGGCCCAGTTCGTCGCGGATCACCGGCATGAGGGGTGCGACCGCGAACCACGCAAAGAAGCAGACGAAGAACGCCATCCACGCGAAGTGGAAATTGCGCATCGGAATCGTCGCGAAACTCAGCAGCTGCAGTCTTGTCGCCCGGCCGTCCATCGATCACTCCATTGAACTCGACTTGCGTCCAGTGCAAGGGGGATGCCAGAGGCGAAATCAGGGAGTTGAGCGATTGGAGGACGCTATTGCGCTCGCAGATGGTGCGAGTGCACTGGAGTGGGGGGCGGGGGTGGTGCAGGGAAGCCTGCGAGCGACGAGCTGCGAGCGGTGAGCCAGAAGGGAGGCCGCTATTGGCAGTTCTTCGGTCTCATCGCTAATCCAGCGGACACCCCTTCTCCCACTCCGGCTCGGGTCCAAACGTCTCGGCCAGAAAGTCCACGAACGCTCTTACTTTCGGCGTCAGGTTGCGGCGCTCTGGGTAGACGGCATAGACGGCGATGTCTACTGGACGGAATTTGCACAGGATAGGGACGAGCTCGCCCGAGCGCAGCTGATCACCGACGTAGAAGGTCGGCAGCATGACGATGCCGACGCCGGAGATGCACGCGGCCCGGTTCACGAGACCGTTGTTGGTTTGCAGTGAGCCCTTCAGCGGCACGACGTGCGTTTCGCCTTGCTCATCGACGAGGCGCCACTCGCGCGCGTTCGTGAGGAAGGAGTAGAGGATGCAGTTGTGCTCCAGCAGATCTTCAGGCCGCTCCGGCGTGCCGTGCTTCTTCAGATACGCGGGTGATGCGCAGAGCACCTGGCGGCACGGAACGATCTTGCGTGCGACGAGACTCGAGTCGCGCAGGTTGGCGATGCGGATCGCCACGTCGAACCCTTCTTCGACGAGATCGATGCGACGATCGTCGAGACTCAGCTCCATCGTCACGCCGGGATAGCGATCCAGGAAGCGATCCAGCTTCGCGCCGAGCTGCAGGATGCTGAAGGACATCGGAGCCGATACCCGCAACGTACCGCGCGGCTCTGTCTGAAAGCGCGCAACTTCGAGCTCCGCGTTCTCGATCTCTTCGAGCGCCCGCACGCTGCGCCGGTACAGCTCCGACCCCGCCTCGGTCAGGCTCAGGCGCCGCGTCGTACGATTGAGCAATCGCGCCCCGAGCTTCTCCTCCAGCCGCGTGATCGCCTTGCTGACGACCGGCTGCGACATCTCGAGCGCATCTGCTGCCGCAGTGAAGCTCGAGAGCTCGACGACTTTGACGAAGATGGCGATGTCGGTGAGGGATTGCATGGAGTGGCCTGCTGGCAAACCGGCCAACTGGCCGACTGGCCAGAGACCCCGAGGGTTCGGTTGCTGATTCTAGCCCCATGCGCACCACTTTCTGTTCTGGCCAGCCGGCCAGTCAGCCAGCTGGCCGGTTGGCCTCTGGAATAAATCCCATTCCCCCCACCCCGATGATCCCGCGCTTCATCGGGCCTACCTTCTACCTCACTGAATTCTGCCCGAGGTCGAAGTCATGGTTACCCAGGATCCGCATCAGGCTCGCGAGTTCTTCGCGCAGCGGCTGCTTTACACCACCGGTCCGGTGGAGCTCGACGGCCAGATCCGGCGGAACGAGCGCATTACGGTCGTTGACGTGCGCGAGCCCGGGGACTATCGCGCGGGCCACATTCCCGGAGCGATCAACTTGCCGCGAGGCCGCTGGCACACGCTGGCGGGGCTCTCGAAGGACCGCACGAACGTTCTTTATTGCTACAGCCAGAACTGCAAGCTCGGCGCGGCCGCCGCGGTCGAGATTGCCACCGCGGGTTACTCCGTCGTCGAGATGGAAGGCGGATTCGACGCCTGGCGCAGCGCCGGACTGGAGGTCGAAGTTGACCAATAGGGCATAGCGCGTCTTCGTCCGCGTCCGAATCACAGACATCCAACTCAAGGAGATTTCAACATGTTCGACTTCGATACCCAGCGTGCAGGCAATACCTTGCTGCGCGTTTCGCTCGGCCTCATGTTCATCGCTCACAGCGTGATCCTGAAATACTTCACGTTCACGCTTGCAGGCACCGCTCAGTACTTCGGGTCGCTCGGCCTGCCGTCATCGCTCGCCTACGTCGTCTTTGCTCTGGAAGCGATCGGTGGCGTGCTGCTGGTGCTCGGCATCCGCACTCGCTGGGTGGCGCTCGCTCTCGTGCCCGTGCTGATCGGTGCGACATGGGCGCACATCGGCAACGGCTGGGTCTTCAGCAATGCGAACGGTGGCTGGGAATATCCCGTGTTCCTGATCGTGATCGCGATTGTGGTGGCGCTGCAGGCGGCACCGGCACGTGCTGCAGTGACGGTGGGGGACGGCAAGCTGCAGACGGCGTGAGATTGGCGGCTGGCGACTGGCTGCTGGCTACTGGCCAGAAACGAGAAGAGTACTCCGCTTCTTTTCCGTCCTCTTCGGTCTGGCCAGCAGCCAGTTGACCAGTAGCCAGTGGCCCAGAAAAGAAAAGGGCCCGCTGCGCGAGCAGCGGGCCCTTTCTTTTCGATCTTCTTACTGCTGCTGTTCGAAGCGCAGGCGAACCATCGCGCGCTGCGACACCTTCTGGCCATTGCGCTCGACTGGCTCGAAGCGCCACTGGCGGATCGCGCGGACAGCGGCATCGTCGAACACATCCGCCGGGCTCGCGTTGCGAACTTCGACGTCTTCGACCGTGCCGTTCGGCGTGACCGTGAATGCCATTTCCACCCAGCCCTCGACACCGCGCTTGCGGGCCGACTCCGGATACACCGGGTTGACCGTGCGCGTGCGCTTCAGCGTTGCGGCGGACACGACGTTCGTCTGCTGTGCCGTCTGTTCTCGTGCAGCCTGGAGCTCGGCTTCAGCCTGTGCGATGCCCGCTTCGTTGTAGCGCGCTCCGACTTCGCGGGCACCCGCGATCAGCTGTGCCGAACGATCGTATGCCTTCGCTGCCATGGCCTGCTTGCCCGAGTTCAGCAAGCGGGTCGACAGGGCGCGCGAGAGTTCTTCCACTTCCGGACGATTCGGCGTCGCGGCGACGATCGCGAGGAGCGAGTCCTTCGCGCTGGCGCCCGGCGGATCGATCAGCTTGCCGTCCGCGAGACGCTGCCGGGCTTCGGCAACGAGCGCGTCGGTGTTCGGACCGGCAGCCGCGGGAGCGGACGCCGGACGGCGTGCGCCAGCAGCCGCGGGAGCTGCACTGCGCGTTGCATCAGCGAGCGAGCGTTCAACTGTCGCGAGCGCTGCGCCTGCGTAGCCGAGCTGGCGAGCGCCATTCACGTAGCCCTGCGCTTCGTCGACGCGTCCTGCGGCGAGCGACTTGCGGGCTTCTTCGGTGAGCAGCGCACTTAGTTCGCGGATGCTCTGCACGACGTTCGGGTCGGTCGGATCGAGGCGGCGCGCTTCGACGAGCGAATCGCGGGCGCTCGCGTTTGCCGGCGTGATCAGACGGCCGTTGGCCATGCGATCGTTTGCCTGTGCGACCAGCGTGCGGACGCGGCTACCGACTTCAGCCGCCTGCGTGAGCTTCAGACGTTCGCGCTCGCGGGCGATCTGCGTATCGAGGAACGACAGACGCGGATGCGTCGAATCGATAGTGCGCGCAGTTTCGATCGCACGGATCGCTTCTTCGAGCTTCTCTGCCGTGAGTGCGGTTTCCGCGCGGACGAGAATCTTGTCCACGACGGAACGTATACCATCCTTCGCGGCCTGGCTTTCCGGATCCAGCGTGAGCGCGCTGCGATAGAAGTCGAGGGCGCTTTCGCCGGCCGGTTCGAGGAACTTGCCCTGATCGAAAGCTTCCTTCGCGAGCGCGAGCTCGGCCTGCACGGGATCGGGCCTCTCGGGAACGCCGCCAGGCTGTTCGGTCGGTGCGGTTGCGGTCGGCGTTTCGACAGGCGCTTCCTTGCCGGTGAACTGCTTGATGCCGAACCAGATACCGCCGATGAGAATGAGCAGACCCGCGGCGAGGGCGCCGTAAGTCATCACGTAGTTCTTGCCGCCGGTTTCGCCGGCACCGCCTGAGCTCTGGCGCTGCCCAGCGGCCTTGAGGTCGATGTGCTGGGTGATTGCGGCTTCGAGGGCGAGCCGAGTCTGACCATGCGACAGCGGCGTGAGCAGGAAGCGGAAGATGCGTCCCGCGGCCGTGAGCTGCATCAGCGAAGCGCTGTCTTCGCGCTTGCCCGCAACGACCACGACGAGTTCAGGGAAGTGCTGCGTGAGCTGGGCAACCAGTGCCGCAACATCCGAGGTGCTGGCCGTGTCGGCGACCAGGACGCCGGGCTTCAGGCTCGGCAGGCGGTCCGCCACCTGGTCGAGATCCGGTGCATGGGCGACTGACGCTCCGCGCGGCGCTGCCTTGCGTACGGTTTCGACGAGGCCGGCATCGCGGCTGAGCACCAGGACGGGAGGCTGATGGCCTTCTTCGCCCAGGATGCGCGCGCTCTGCGTGTCGTCGATTTCCAGATTCACTTCTTCGCCGCCCGCTGGACGGCTGTTATGCGCATTGGCCATTACCCACTCCTACGGGGGCTTTCATGCTGGTTTCTAATACTTACTTATGCAAAGTCGGATGACTGAGACCTGCATCTGCCTTTTCCGGGCCAGCCGCGTGAACTGCACCCCAGAAATTCGTACAAGCGGGTCCCGGTCGTCTTCGTTGTGTCCCCAACCGCTTATCTGGGCCGCTGCTTGCCGCTTTGCAGCGCAGCGGTCGAATCCTACCGCCACCGGGCCGGTGTTGTCCGGGCCCTATGAAATGGCGAGTGGATGGGTGAATGGTGGTCCCAGGGCGGGCAGGTTTCATCCGAGCACGTCACCTTTTGGCGACAGCGGACCGCCGAAAAGGGGAGGCCGCATTGAGGGAGTTGACGATTTACGGCTTCGCGCGGACCGGGCTATATAGCGCACCGATCTGGCAGGACCGGCATTCCCCGGTCGTAACCCGGAAAATCCAGAAGGACGCAGCATTCAGTTCGGCCGCATCCATATGCGGACGCAGGGGATCGACGTTGCTCTCACCTCCCAAAGCCGTCATGCGCGCGCATCGCGTCGAGTCGCCCAACGGCTCGCGGGAGGATCCCTACTATTGGCTGCGTGACGATGCCCGCAGCGATGCCGACGTCATCGCCCACCTGCGCGCGGAGAACACCCATACGGATGCGGTGCTCGAGCCCATCCAGCCGCTCATCGAAGCGGTGTATCGCGAAATCATCGGACGCCTGAAGCAGGACGATGCGTCGGTGCCCGCGAGGTATCGCGGCTATTGGTACTGGGCGCGATATGAGACGGGCCGCGAGTATCCGATCTACATGCGTCGCGCCGACGGTGCCGACGACGGCGAAGCCGTCGTGCTGCTCGACGGCAATGCGATGGCGGAAGGTCATCCCTTCTTCCAGCTCGCGAACTACGAGGTCAGTCCCGACAACCAGTTGACGGTCTACGCCGTCGATACCGTCGGCCGCCGGCAGTTCCAGCTGCGCGTGAAGGATCTGCGCACGGGCGAACTGCTGCCGGACATCATCGAGAATGCGGAAGCCGACATCGCGTGGCTCGATGACAACCGCACCTTCCTCTACATCGAGAAAGATCCGGTGACGCTGCTGGGCCGGCGGGTGCGTCGGCATCTGCTCGGTTCCTCGCAACCCGATCCGGTCGTGTACGAGGAACCCGATGAGAGCTTCGGCCTCGCGGTCGAGCGCAGCAAATCGGAACGCTATGTCTTCATCGGATCGGAGAGCACGACGTCGTCCGAGTGGCGCTTCGCCGCCGCGGACGATCTCGGCACGACTTTCGAAGTGTTCGCACCGCGCGAGGAAGATCACGAGTACCAGGTCGACCATCTCGATGATCGCTTCTTCGTGCGCAGCAACTGGAAGGCCCAGAATTTCTGCGTAGCCGCTGTCGGCGTGGCGAGCCGGGCCGATCACGGCCGTCCTGATCGCTGGGAGAGCATCGTGCCGCACGATCCGCAGGTGCTGGTGCAGGACTTCGAGCTGTTCCGCGAATTCCTCGCGGTGAGCGAGCGCTCCGGTGGACTCTCCAAGATCCGCTTTCAGCGCTGGGGTGAACCGGCGCGCCACCTGGCAGCCGACGATCCGGCCTACACGATGCATCTCGGATCGAATCCGGAAATGGATTCGACGGTCCTGCGCTACGTGTACACGTCCCTGACGACGCCCACCTCGACGTTCGACTACGACATTCGCAGCGGCAATCGCACGTTGCTCAAGCGCGAACCCGTGCTGGGCGAGTTCGATCCCGCGAACTATGCGAGCGAATTCCTGTGGGCTGACGCCCGCGATGGCCAGCGCGTGCCGGTTTCAGTCGTGTATCGAAAAGACACGCCGCGCGATGGCTCCGCGCCCCTGTTTCTCTATGCGTATGGTTCGTACGGGCTCTCGATGGATCCGGCCTTCAGCTCGGCGCGACTTTCGCTGCTGGATCGCGGCTTCATCTACGCAATCGCGCACGTGCGCGGCGGGCAGGAGATGGGGCGTCACTGGTACGACACGGGGCGACTGCTCAACAAGTGGAACACGTTCCAGGACTTCATCGACGTCACGCAATTCCTCATCGCGCAACGCTATGCCACTGCCGGTCGCATCTATGCGTCCGGCGGCAGCGCCGGTGGCCTGCTGATCGGCACTGTGATCAATACGGCGCCGCAGTTGTACGGAGGTGCAGTGGCGAACGTGCCATTCGTCGATATCGTGACGACCATGCTCGATGAGTCCATTCCGTTGACGACCCTCGAGTACGACGAGTGGGGCAATCCGAACGAAGCGGACTTCTATCGCTACATGCTTTCGTATTCGCCGTATGACAATGTCCGCGCGCAGGACTATCCGCCGCTGCTCGTGACCACCGGGCTGTGGGACAGCCAGGTGCAGTACTACGAGCCCGCGAAATGGGTCGCGCGATTGCGCGAGCGCCGGACGAACGAGAGTCCGTTGCTGCTGCACACGAACATGGAAGCCGGACATGGCGGTCAGTCCGGCAGATTCCAGCGCCTGCGCGAAGTCGCGCGGGAGTATGGTTTCGTCATTGCGCTCGCGCGCAGTGAACCAGGGGCTCGGGGCTTGGGGCCCGGGCGGGAGACGGACTCCATCTCAACCCGGGCCCCGAGCCCCGGGTCCCGTGCCCCTCGTGGTGCTTCATGACCCATTCCGGTTACGTGCTGCTGGCCGATGACAATGCGACAGATGCCGAGCTGACCAAGCGAGCCCTCGAACTCGGCGGCGTGAGCCGCAATATCGTGTGGGTGCAGGACGGCGAAGCAGCGCTCGATTACCTGCTGCGCAAAGGCCAGTACGCACAGCGTCCGTCAGGCTTGCCGCGCCTCATGCTGCTCGATCTGCACATGCCCAAGATCGACGGGCTCGACGTGCTCGCCCGCATCAAGTCGGACCCCCAGCTGCGCGCGATTCCCATCGTGATCATGTCCTCGTCCGACCAGGAATCGGACATGACCCGCAGCTACGAACGCCACGCCAACAGCTACATCGTGAAGCCCGTGGACTTCAAACAGTTCACGGACCAGGTGTCGATCCTGGGGCAGTACTGGATGAGGGTGAATCGGGCGCTGGGATGAGCCGGGCTCGGGCCTCGGGGCTGGGGCCCCGGGCCAGAAGGCTGCCAGACGTTGAGGGCACCGCCTGACCCGCGCCCCAGGCCTCTCGCCCCGAGCCCTCCTCCTGTGCTCCCCGTCACCTTTCCTGCCTCCCACCCCCTCTCGACCGTGCGAATCAAGGACTTGGTCGGCATACTTACGGCCTGACATAAGAGAGCATTGGCGCTCACGGTGGGACGGTCGCGCCCGCTGATTACACGTCCGCAGGACGGTCCGGACAGGCAGGCCCGTACGGCCAGGAGTTTTCGGGGCATGGGTGTCATTCTGGTTGCATACGAGCGCGAGTCCGAGCAGGTCGCGCTGGAGAAGCTGCTGGTTCCCCGCGGCCATCGGGTCGTGAAGGCCACGAACGGTCTCGAAGCGCTCGATGCCGCTCGTCGCGAGCCGCCGCATGCCGTCGTTTCCGACATCGTGCTGCCCCGGATGGACGGCTTCGCTCTGTGCCGCAAGTGGAAACAGGACGAACGTCTGCAGTCGATCCCATTCGTCTTCTACACGCGCCGTCACGACGACCCGAAGTACGAGCGCTTTGCGCTCGAGCTCGGTGCCGAACGCTTCCTTTCCCGCACTGAGCAGCCCGAGGCACTCGTGAAGGTGCTCGATGAGTTGGTCGCCGCTGCCCCGGCACCTGCCGCAGCGCCCGCCAAGGCCAACAACGCAACCGTGAAGCTCCAGGCGCTCGACGAGAACTCCGTGCAGCGCTCCGAGGCTGCAGAGCGGGCACAGCAGGCACTCGCGCTTGCGACCGAACGCGCGCAACAGGTCCAGGCGCGCTTGCGCAATCAGATCGGCGAGCTCGAATCGACCAACCAGCGGCTCGCCTCGGGCGAGGCGCGTTTCCGCCGCATCTTCGAATCTAATCCGCTGCCGATGTGGATCGCCGACCAGGCGACCGGCGGTTTCATCGCGGTCAACGATACTGCGTTGACGGCTTACGGCTATACGCGAGCCGAGTTTCTCGCGTTAAAGGGCGCGGCGTTGCTCGAAGCAAGTCCTGCATCCGCTGACTCCGGCGGTACTGTCACGCATCGGCGCAAGAACGGATCGACGTTGCAGGTGATGCTTGCGAGCCGCCCGATCGAATTCGACGGCCGCAATGCCGATCTCGTGAGCGCCTGCGATCTCACGCAATACGTGGCCGAAGAGCGCAAGCGGCTGGAGCGGGCCCAGGAGCAGGCCCTGTCGAGCCGCACGATTCTCGAAGCCGTGTCCGACGGCTGCTGGGTGCTCGACAGCGAAGGCCGCATCCTAGAAGTGAATGAGGCGTATTGCCGCATGTCGGGCCACGCGCGCGAAGAGCTCGTGAAGACGCCGGCGTCGAACATCGAGCAGCAGAGCGCCGAAGATCTGAAGGCCGCGCGCAAGGCCAGCGATCGATACGAAGCAACTCACAAGCGTCGCGACGGTTCGCTGATGGACGTCGAGGTCACCGTGGGTCGCATCGACAGCGGCGCCGGCGACACCGTCCTCGTCATCCGCGATATTTCGCAGCGCCGGCGCGAGGCTTCCGCGCAGCGCCAGGAACAGAAACAGCAGGAATTCCTGATCGACCTGTTCCGCCAGTCCGAGTCGTTCGACGAGTCCGCTATCGTGCGGCGCGTGGTCGAGCACGCGGCGGAAATGACCGACAGCCCGCTCGCGTACCTCTTCTTCGTCCATCCCGCCGACAAGACCATTTCGCTGGTCGCGTGGCGTGACCGCGCGAAGGCGCAGACGATCATGGCGAACGCCGAGCCGCGCCAGATGGCGCGCATGAGCGTCTTCGCGGAATGCGTGCGTTCGCGTCATGCCACTTCGAGCAACGATCTCACCTGGAAGCCGCAGCCCGATGGTTTGCCCGATCTGCAGCGCTATGTGGCCGTGCCGATGGTCGACGGCGAAGAGGCGGTTGCTGTCCTGGGTGTCGCCAATCGCGACGCAGGCTATGGCGAAGCCGATCAGCGCGCGCTGTCCGCACTGAGCGATGGAGTGTGGCGAATGCTGCACGCGAAGCGCGCTCACGGTCAGACGCTGAGCTCACTGCAGCGTACAGACGTGGCCCTGCAGGGCATGATCGACGCGCTGCTCGCGCTGAGCGAGAAGCACGATCCCTATACCGCTGGTTCCGCACGTCGCGTCGCCGCGCTCGCAGTCGCGCTCGGGCGCGAAGCGGGTCTCGACGGCGAACGTCAGCACGCACTGCGCGTCGCAGCTTTGCTGCACGACGTGGGCAATGTCGCCGTACCGCCGTCGATCCTTGCGCGTCCGGGCCCGCTCAATGAAGCGGAAACCGCACTGATGCGCTCTCACGTCGAAGAAGGCACCAAGCTGCTCGCGAACATCGACTTCGGCGCGCCGGTCGCCGAAATCATCTTCGAACACCACGAACGCTTCGATGGCAGCGGCTATCCGCGCGGCATGAAGGGCGAAGAGATCCTCATCGAAGCCCGCATCCTGGCGATCGCCGATGTGGTCGAAGCCATGTCCTCACCGCGACCGTATCGCCCGGCACTCGGCATCGATGCAGCGATCGACGAGATCAATCGCGGAGCGGGAGTCGCGTACGACCTGCACCTGGCGACCGCGTGCACGAGGCTCGTGCGGCAGCACGGGTTCAAGTTTCCGGAATAGCCGCGAGCGACGAGCGGCGAGCTGCAAGCCAGAAACCCGGAGCCGGAGTTGCGATCCCCTCCGGCTCACGGTCCCTTCCGGGCTCATAGCTCGTAGCTCATCGCCCTCCGCTCATCTCTTTCCCCTGTCTCCCTTCCGCGCCGCTGCCTTCCACCTCCTCCTCCGTCCTCCTCCGCCTCATGTCCGGTCCCTCTCCCATCTCGCGAGCGATGGGGGGGAGCCCGATAGGTCGGCATTGAGCCTCCGGGCACACTGCGTCAGTCGAACAAGGGCATAACCGTCGAGAGACGGCGACGCAAAGCCTCCGGTCCCATTGCTCCAGCGAGCAACGGATAGCGGGGTTGCCGGCGCAGACCTTCTTCATCGCGAGCAACGCGCGAATGGTGTCGGTCTCGTCGTGAGATAGCGTGCGGCTTACCGCGGGTTATCCGCGGCTCGAGCTGTGCGGCTCGCTCCCTTGTGAAGACAAGTTCTTGTCGCATCCGGGAGTGAGTATCACATGGTCCTTTCCGCCTCTCTTTTCAGGCTGCCGCACGCAAGAGCGTGGGTCGCTTTCATTCTGTGCCTGGTCGGTCTGATGAGCATGGGCACAGCCAGTGCTCAGACGCGTCCCGTCATTTCGGGGACGCCGGCTCCCACCGAAGTCGGCAAGCCGTTCTCGTTCACGCCGACCGTCTACAACCCGTCGAACATCAAGCTCACGTTCTCGATGTGGAATCCCCCGTCGTGGATGAGCCAGGATCCCGCGACGGGCCGCATCTACGGCACGCCGACGACCACCGGTTATTGGGGCAACGTCCTAATCAATGCGACCGGCTATTACAGCGATCGCATCCTCGGCCCGAGCTTCGTGATCGAAGTGGTTCCCGCGACTGCCGCGAACCGCGCACCGACGATCTCCGGCACGCCGCCGGCGAGTGTCGCGCTGCGTAACGTCTACCAGTTCACTCCCACCGCGAGCGACGCCGATGGCGACACGCTCACGTTCTCCATCTCGAACAAGCCGTCGTGGGCTTCGTTCAACGCGTCGACGGGCCGTCTTCGCGGCACGCCGGGCGCGTCCGGCACCTTCTCGGGCATCGTCATCCGCGTGAGCGACGGCAAGGCAACCACTTCGTTGCCCGCCTTCAGCATCACTGTCGGCAGCACTGCGAATCGCGCGCCGACCATCAGCGGCTCACCGACCACGGCTGTCAGCGTGAACACCGCGTACAGCTTCCAGCCGACGGCCAGCGACGCCGACGGCGATACGCTGGGTTTCAGCATCGCCAACAAGCCGACGTGGGCGAGCTTCAGCACGACCACGGGTCGTCTGAGCGGCACACCGACGGCAGCAGCGACGCACTCGGGCATCGTCATCACTGTGAGCGACGGCAAGACGAGCACTTCGCTGCCGGCGTTCGCGATCACGGTCAACGGCGCTGCGAATCGCGCCCCGACGATCACCGGCTCGCCGTCCACGTCGGTCAACGCGAACAGCGCATACAGCTTCCGTCCGACCGCATCCGATGCCGATGGCGACACGCTGACGTTCTCGATTGCGAACAAGCCGTCGTGGGCGTCCTTCAGCACCTCGACCGGCCAGCTTTCCGGTACGCCGGCGGCTGCTGACGCAGGCACGTTCTCCGGCATCGTCATCAGCGTCAGCGACGGCAAGACCAGCGCTTCGCTGTCCGCATTCGCGATCGCGGTGAACCAGGTTTCGCTCGGCAGCGCCACGGTTTCGTGGGTTGCGCCTTCGCAGAACACCGACGGTTCCTCGCTCACGAATCTTGCCGGTTACCGCATCTACTACGGAACTTCGGCAACCGCACTCACGCAAGTGGTGAACGTCACGAACCCGAGCCTCTCGACGTACATGATCGAAGGTTTGTCGCCGGCGACGTACTACTTCGCGGTGCGCGCGTACACGAGTGCAGGTGCGGAGAGCACGAACTCGAACGTCGCAAGCAAGACGGTGCAGTGATTTCGCGCGGATGACTCGTTATGAGCACAACGTTCGCAAAGGAAATTCACGTGCGGTACGCATGTGGCGGACGTTGTGCTTGTCTTCCGCGCGTTATGTTCTTTGACGTTGTTATGTGAAGCTAGAAATGACTTGAGCTGTCGGCCGCCAACGACAATTGCAAAGGCATTTCCGGTGAGGTTTACTCGACCACGCTTCACAAGGGCAAACCCGCTGCAAGGCGGGGACGCAAAGCCTCCGGTCCACGAGCACACGGTGCAGGATAGCGGGGTTGCCGGTAGAGGACCGTCTGGACCTCTTTCGTCATCCCGCTCGACTTAATCCGTCAAGCGCTCCCACCCGAAGGTCCTTCTGAAGACGCCGTTACGCGGCGCCTGCGATTTCGGCATTTGCCGTTTCCCGCAGGCACGACGAGCGGCGCGACTGGAGCGACATCGTTGCCGTCTCCATGTCGATTCGAGTTGTTAAGGGCAAACCCGTCGAAAGGCGGGGACGCAAAGCCTCCGGTCCGAACGTGCGCTGCACGGGATAGCGGGGTTACCAGCAAGAACAGGGTGCAGGCATGGATCCAATAGCGGGTTTGGGGAGCAAGGCGATTATCAGGAATCTCGCGAAAGCGTGGCTCGTCGTATCCATGGCAGCGGCTCTTGCCGCATGCGGTGGCGAAGGCGACGAAGCAACTCCTGAGCCCGTCGAGCAGACGCCGCCGCCCGCCACTCCGCCGCCGACGCCGAATCAGCCGCCCGAGATCAGCGGTGTTCCGGAAACGAACATCGAAGCGGGCCAGGACTATTCGTTCGTTCCCTCGGCGAAGGACGCCGACAACGATTTCCTCGAGTTCGAGATCACCAACAAGCCCTCGTGGGCGACGTTCAACGTCGAGACCGGTGCGCTCACCGGCGTGCCGGCCGATGGCGATGTCGGCGAGAGCTCGGACATCACGATCACCGTGACTGACGGCCGCGACGAACGCGCCATCGGTCCCTTCAAGATCCGCATTCGCGGCCGCAGCCAGCCGCCGCCTGCCTCGAACACGCCGCCCACCATCGGCGGCACACCGGCGGCTTCGGTCACTGCAGGTACTGCGTACAGCTTCCAGCCGACGGCCGCCGACGCCGACGGCAACCAGCTGACCTTCTCGATTTCGAACCGTCCGTCGTGGGCGAGCTTCAGCACCGCCTCGGGCACTCTGACCGGCACGCCGGGTACGCAGCGCGTCGGCAACTACGCCAACATCGTCATCAGTGTCAGCGATGGCACGGCGACTACATCGCTTCCGGCATTCACGATCAGCGTTCGCGGGCCTAACAACACCGCGCCCGTCGTCAGCGGCACGCCGATGACTTCCGTGCAGGCGGGACAGGCGTATTCGTTCCAGCCGACCGCCACGGACGCCGAAGGCAACACGCTCACGTGGAGCATTCAGAACAAGCCGACGTGGGCAACGTTCAGCAGCTCGACGGGTCGCCTGACCGGCACGCCGACTGCGGCGCAGGTGGGTTCGTACGCGAACATCGGCATCAGCGTGAGCGACGGCGGCAGCACAGCCTCTCTGCCCGCGTTCACCATCACCGTGCAGGCGGCACCGAACCGCGCGCCGACCATCAGCGGCACGCCTGGCACGACGGCCACGGTGGGCACCGCTTACTCGTTCCAGCCGACCGCGAATGACGCGGACGGCCAGTCGCTCGGCTTCACGATCCAGAACAAGCCGACCTGGGCAACGTTCAGCAGCTCGACGGGCCGTCTGAACGGCACGCCGACGGCAGCCGGCACCGCCAGCAACATCATCATCAGCGTGAGCGATGGCACGGCCACGGCTTCGCTGGCGGCCTTCAGCATCACGGTCAGCGGCGGCAGCACGCCGGTCAACAACCCGCCGACGATCTCTGGCACACCCGCGACGTCCGTGAACGTGAACAGCAGCTACAGCTTCCAGCCGACGGCCAGCGATCCGGAAGGTGCGACGCTCGCCTTCAGCATCCAGAACAAGCCGTCGTGGGCCACGTTCAGCACGACGACAGGCCGTCTGAGCGGCACGCCTTCGGCTTCCGGCACCACCACGGGCATCGTGATCAGCGTGAGCGACGGCACCAACAGCGTTTCGCTCCCGGCGTTCTCGATCGCGGCCAACTCGGTCGCGCTTGGCAGCGCGACGCTGTCGTGGGCGGCGCCGACCCAGAACACGGACGGCAGCTCGCTGACGAATCTCGCGGGCTACCGCATCGTCTACGGCACCAGCTCCTCCGCGCTCAACCAGACCGTCCAGCTGGCGAATCCGAGCCTGACCTCGTATGTGGTCGAGCAGCTGGCACCGGGCACCTGGTACTTCGCAGTGAAGGCCTACAGCGATACCGGATCCGAAAGCTCGCTGTCGAACGTCGCGAGCAAGACCATTCCGTAACCGGCAGCGCGCCCGTCGCCAGGCGGGCGCGCTGAAACCCGGGACCGGATTTCACACGGAGTTCACGGAGCACACGGAGGTCCTCGCAACGGAGGGATCTTCGCCCCGGCGGTTACAAACCGGTCCCTCGTCCCGTCCCCGCCTTTCAACTTTTGACCGCATCTGTCTGCGGCGCTCTCACGGCTGCGTTTAGAATCCTCAGGCCCGCTTCCAGCCGCCCGAGGATCGTTATCGATGACTGCTACGACAACAACGTCCCCGCTCGGCCGGCTGCTCAGCAAACTGGCTCCGATCGAGCCACGTGAAGTGTCGGCGGTCGTCGCCGCGTTCGGCCTGTTCTTCTTCATGTGGGCGGGCTACTTCTCCGTCAGGCCCGTCCGCGAGACCATCGCCACCATCATTGGCCGCGACCAGACGGCCGACCTCTGGATCATCACGTCGATCGCGTCGATCGCGATCATCCCGACGTTCGGCTTCATCGTTGCGCGGGTCCGCCGCAGTATTTTCCTTCCCGCGATGTACGGGTTCGTCGCCCTGGTGCTGGTCCTGACGGGCCTCGCGTTGCGGGGCGAACAGATCGATCCCGCCGCCGGCAAGTTCTTCTATGTGTTCATCAGCGTGGTGAACCTGTTCCTGCTGTCCATCTTCTGGAGCTTCCTGCTCGAGCTGTTCGACAGCGGGCAGAGCAAGCGGCTGTTCGGTGTGATCGCGGCGGGCGGCAGCGCGGGCGCACTCACCGGGCCGCTCATTTCGGACGTCAGCGTCAGCGCCATCGGCAACAGCGGTGTGCTGTTCGTCGGTGCGGCGTCCTTCGTGATTGCGATTCTCTGCCAGCGGGTGCTGCTGGGAATCTGGCGTGACCGTTCGAAGGCCGTGACTGAGGATCGGCCGCTAGGCGGCAACATCTTCGCTGGCATCACGCTGATCCTTCGATCGCCGTACATCCTGGGCATCGCACTTTTCGTCGTGTTCATTTCGGCAGTGAACACGTTGCTGTACTTCGAGCAGCTGCGGCTGGTCGAAGTCAACTACCCGGAGATCACCGATCGCACCCGTATCTTCGCCCGCTTCGACTGGATCGTGCAGACGCTGACCGTGCTGTCGCAGATCTTCCTGACCGGCCGCATCGCGAAGCGCTTCGGCGTCGTTGCGCTCGTGACCGCAATTCCGTTGATCATGGTCGGCGGGTTCATTGCGCTGGCGGCGACCGGCACGCTCGCCGTGCTGGCTGTCGTGGTTATCGGGCGTCGTGCGATGGAATACGCATTCGTGCGACCGGGCCGCGAGATGCTGTGGAGCCCGCTCGACAAGGAAACGAAGTACAAGGCCAAGAACACGGTCGACGTGCCTGTCTACCGCGGCGCCGACGCCATCTCGGCTCAGCTCAACAAATTGCTCGAGGGAATCGGCTGGGGCCCCGCGGCACTCGCCATGCTGGGAGCAGGCGTCGCGGCTGTATGGGCAATGCTGGGTTTGTGGCTCGGCCGCCGATTCGATCGCGGTGAAGTGGATGAGCGCGGCGGCAGGAAGAAGCCGGAAGGAAGCTGACGGTCAATCCAGCGCGAACCGCATCCTCAGCACTGCGCGCTGGTTCACGGCAGCGCCGTTGCGGATCACCGGTTCGAAGCGCCACTTGCGCAACGCATCGATCGCAGCTTTGTCGAAGACACCGGCGGGCTGTGCTTCACGCACGACGAGTTCCTGTGTCGTGCCGTCCATTCCAATCGTGAACTCGATGTCGACCCAGCCTTCCGTTCCCTTGCGCTGGGCATCAGGCGGATAGATCGGTGCGGCCTCGCGCTTGCGGGGCAGATCGGCCGCTTGCAGGACGCGGCTGGCCGCCGCGCGTTCTTCCTTCGCAGCCGCAATCTGATCGCGCAGGGAGCGTGTGCTGGACATCCGTGGCACGAGCTCTTCGGCTCGCCCGAGCAGCAGTTCAGCCTGTTCGAGTTCGCGTGCGGCGAATGCCGTGCGCGCGTTGTCGATGAGTGTGAAAGCGAGGCGCTGCTGCTCGGCGCGGACTTCAGCTGCGTTCGGATACTGGCTCGCAACCTGCTGGAGCGAATCGAATGCATTGTTTCCCACGGGCCGGATCAGTTGTCCGGTTTCGCGCAAACGGATGACGGGCGCCAGCAGCTCGACAACTGCGCGTGAGCTGGCCGCTTGAGCGCTCGCGGCGCTCAGATCATCCAGCTCACCGCCGACCTCGACGAGATCAGGCAACGCGAGCTCGAACTCGCGATCGATCGCAACAGCCGCAGCGTATGCCTGCCTTGCCTGCGCGGCGTCGCTGATTGCGATCGACGCTCTCGCCTGCGCGAGCAGACGAGCGCCCAGATCGGTGGCGAGAATCCGGTTCGCGGACTCGTCCTCTTTCGCATCGCGCGCTGCGCGCAGATGGAAGAGGGCGCTGTCATCCGCCGGCTCGATGAGCCGGCCCGCTGCGAGGCGCGTGCGAGCCAGATCCGTATTCGGTGTCGTACGCGTCGGCGAAGCCTTGCGCTGTTCAGCCGGCTTGGCGACGACCGGCTCAGGCCGGGCGGAGCGCGAGAGCGCGAGCAACTGTTCTCGCAATGGAGCGATTTCAGGGTGAGTCGGATCCGCGCTCTGCAGCACCGAGAGGGCGCGAGCGGCGTTCGGCGCGTTGCGGGCCTGCAGTGCCTGCATGACTTGCAGCTCGAGCGCATCCAGGACGTCCTGAACACCGGTCTGGGCTGTTGCGTTGTCGGCCTCGATGGCCAGGACCGATCGATAGAGATCGAGCGCGTTGTCGTTGGGAGGTGCCGACAACCGACCGGCATCGAAGGCCTGCCTGGCATTCTCGAGCAATTCGGTGGTCGAGCGAGCAGGTTGTGCTGACGTTGGCGCAGTCGGCGCGGTAGCAACTGGCGACGCACTTGGCGCAGCGGGTTCATCGGATCGTGTGAAGTACACCGTCAGTGCGACTGCGAGCAGCACTGCGGCCGCGATGCCACCAATCACCGGGATTCGATTCGCGGGCTCCGCAAGCTGCTTGACGCTGGCGAGCGCTGGCGACGAACCAGTCTGTGAAAGCTCGTGGCAACGCCGTGTTGCTGTGGCGAGGAAGAGGTTCGCGCGCGCAGGCGACACCGGCTTGTGCAGGAAGCGATAGACGCTGCCCTTGCTGATCAATCCGGCGACGGCGCCTTCCTCGTCGCGCCGCCCGGTGGCGAGCATGACGAGTTCCGGGAACTGTGTCTGGAGACGTTCAAACAGCGCGGCAGAATCGCTGCGAACGACCTGCATGTCGGCGATGAGGATGCCGCAATGGCCGCCAAGAAGAAGCTCGACCGCGGCCTCCGCGGAGGGCGCGTGCCAGAGAACGTGTTCGGGACCGGCGGACTGCTGGAGTGTCGTGAGCAGCGCGTCGTCCGCGCTGATCACGACGACATCTACAGTACTGCCAGAGAGCGCGCCGGCGGCGCTGAAAGCGCCTGTGGTTGCATCATGTTGCCGGCGTTGCATTGCATCGGTTGATCAGCGGCAGGCGTCTTGGAGCGGTTACTTACGTCGTGCCGCGATTGCCTGGAATCTGATCACTCCAGGCAGACGACCAGCTGCGCAGAGTGGCTGCGCCAGTTGATCGGGATGACGAACGAACGTGTGTTGTCCGGGGTGACGATTTTCTCCGGTTCGCCGGCGACGACCGTCGGCACGGAGATCATGAAGTCCTTGCCGAAATCGCGGCGCGCGTTGCCGGAGATCGTGTTGGCGACTTCACCCACGAGATCGCACATGTTTTCCTGCGTCAGCTCGGTCTCGCCCATGCGCATGAGCATGACGGTGAGCATCGGACGCGAAGCGGTGAAATAAACGATGCCGCGGCGCTTGCCCGCGATACTGATGAGGCCGGTGAACTCCTGCACGGTCGGACGTCCTTCCTGGACGATGTAAGGCGAGCCCACCGAAGCCGGCTGATTGGCTGCAGTGGCGAAATAATTCGTCGTTCCTTCGACGAACGTCTCGAGTTCAACTTTAGTCATCATTGCCGGCGCCCCTAAGCAGTTCTTCGAGCGCCTCTGTCAGCTGTCGATCCGTGAACGGCTTGCAGAGGAAACCGTTCGCACCCTTCTTCAGGGCCTCGATGGCCGTAGCCTTGTCGGACAAAGCCGAGATGATCAGGATCAGCACGTCGGGTTTGATCTTGACCAGATTCTCGACGCATTCGATGCCATCCATCTCGGGCATCGTGATGTCCATGGTCACGACATCGGCAGGTTCCTTCCGGAACGCTTCGACGGCGAGCTTGCCATTCGCCGCGGTGGCGATGACCTGCAGGCGGTCGATCTTCAGTTCACGCTCGATCTTGCGACGGATTATGTTCGAATCGTCGCAGATCATGAGCTTGAGCTTACCGTTCGTCAACGGTTCAGCCTTTGCGTTAGCCGCCATTGAAATCCCTCTTGCTGTACTTGTTCGTGACGCGGACCAGTTATGCAGCTACCGCTCGCGAGGGCGAGGGCAACCAGATCTTGAACTTCGAGAAGCGTCCGCCGGCCGAGGCCAGGCCGACGCGCCCGCCAAGTTCGGCAACCAGAATGCGCACGAGATCCATGCCTGCGCCGCGTCCTGCGTCCGTCGTGACGCGATCCGCTGTCGAGAAGCCCGGACGGAAGATCAGTGCCATCGTCTGGCGCGGGTCGAGCAATGCGGCCTGTGCAGGCGTGATCAGTCCACGCTCGACGGCCACTTCCTTGATGCGATCGAGCTGCAGGCCGCGACCGTCGTCCTGAACGACGAGCTCGAAGCCTTCTTCGCCGCGCTGCGTGAATTCGACGCCGAGGAAGCCGGTTTCCGACTTCTGGGCCTTCACTCTCTGGTCCGGTGTCTCGATGCCGTGCACCACTGCGTTGCGCACGAGCTGAATCGTGATGTCCTTGACGGCGCGCTTGTAGGACTCGGGCACTTCGGTGAGGCCCGTGCACTTCAGCGATACCTGCTTCGAATGCGACGAGGCAACGCGGGCGGCGAGATCTTCGAGCGTCCGCTCGAGACCGACCGCGGCTTCCGCTTCCTGTTGCGGTTGCTGCGTTGGCAGCGCCTTCATCTGCATCGTCTGGTCGTGCTTGCCGGCGAGCCACTGATCGACCTTCGCCGCTTCGACCTGACCGCCGCCGGACGTACGCCGCGCCGCGATGGCGTGGTGCAGGTCGACGAGACGACCCAGCATTTCGCGAACCTGGGCGAGGTGGTTGAACAGATCGTCGAGCTTGACGACGAGCGGGAGGAAGTCGCTGCCCGACAGCGTCGGGCGGCCCTTCAGGTCGCTCAGGGATTCTTCGAACGCATGCGCACGCTGTTCGACCGTCTTCAGGCCGAGCGCAGCAGCTTCGCCCTTGACTGCATGGACCTGGCGGTAGATGCCGTCGATCTTGGCGCGGAACGCCGTCTCTTCGCGAGCCGGCTCCTTGAGAATCGAGTTGACCATCTTGAGCGACACGTCGGCGTCGGTGAGGAAGCCGGTGAGGCTGTCGGGTTCGACGTGCAGGATGCGCAGCAGCAGGTCGAGCTGGGCCTGGGCCTTTTCCTGCGATTCCTGCAGTTCGCGCGAGAGCATCACGCGCTTCGTCACGTCGTTCACCGTGACCAGCAGGTGCGACAGCGAGCCGTCGGATTTCACGCGGTTGAAATCGAACTCGAGGTAGTGCGTGTCGAAACCGCCGGCCGGGTTGTCGAAGTGCACTTCGACTTCGTTCAGCGGGTTGATCGTCTTGACCAGCTTTTCGTTGACGCGCTCGCCCCAGAGCAGCGCGACGTAGTCCATCGCGGTCTTGAGCGTCTTCTCGGGGACGATGTCCTTCAACAGCGAGTCGAAGGTCAGGTTCATGAAGTCTTCCTTGCGGAAGATGGTATTGAGCGCCATCGAACGCTCGCTGCCGAGCTTCAGGTCCTTGTCGAGCAGGAACAGACCTTCATTCACCGTGCGCAGAATGTCCGCGGTTTCCTTACGGGCCCGCGACGACACCATTTCTTCCTTGCGCAGGTTGCGCGCGAAATAGAAGAAGAGGGCGCCGAGCAGTGCGAGTGCGGCGAGCAAGCCGCCGATCTGCACGCCGCGCAGCAGTGCTGCGTTGCCCTTGCTGGATTCTTCGACCTGGCCGGCGAGCTTCGTGGAGATCTGCGAAAGCTGGGCCTGAGAGGCCGCGGCGAATGTGTTCAATTCAACGAGGGCCGTCTGGAGGCGGCGACCGCGCGGGCTGAGCTGCACACCGGCCGGCTTTTCGGCAGCGGGCGCTGCAGCAGCATTCTTGCCGGTCGGAGCCGGGGCTGCGGGAGCAGGAGCTTCAGCGGCGTAGGGCGAACCGGAGAAGCGCAGGATCGGGTCGAGCTTGGCCTTGTACTCCTTCCACACCTTCTCGCCGTCGGCGAGCATCGCTTTCGCTTCGGCATCGTTCAGCGCGGAGACGCCGATCGTTGCGCCGGAGTTGTCGGAGACCATGCCGCCGGCGAGACCGATGAATGCGTGATCGTAGGCGGTTGCACTGCTGCGCAGGGCCTCGATCGCGTCATCGACCTTCTCGCCCGCCTGCAGGCGTTCGGTGATCGTGCGCGCGTTTGCCTGGATTTCCGCAGGCTGCGTGCGCATCTGCGAAAGGAATTTGACGCCCGCCACGTCATCGGCGAACAGGCCGGCGATGCCATGGTTCAACGCCAGAATGGCGATGAACGCCACCAGGAATCCTGTGATTGCCCACACGATTCCCTTGTATCGACCGAGATCTAGGATGCCCATTACGATTCCCCTATGACCCTTGAGTTTCCGGCGTACCGCGGCGTTTTTCCGGCCGCATCGTTCACGCCTTCGCCTGCTGCCGGACACCCCCGAATCGGGCACGACGACGCCAGCCGCAGGCAAGCTGCTGTGTACGTATATGACAATAAGCTCATTCCCGACGCTCGAACCAGTTCCCGTTTTTAAAGATCGGAAACTTGCGCCAGTTCAAAGTTTTCGGACGGGCACAGGCATTGTCCGATACGTCAAACGCGGCGGGAGCACGGAAAAACGCCTCCGGCGGCGTGACACCCCTGCAACAGGGCCCGGGCCAGCAGCGCCACGCCGTTCTCATTTTCGCTTTCGTGCCCGAGGGTTAGGGTGGGGGCCGGCATGTCGGTCTTTGGCAACAAGGTGAATTTTTTGTTGCAACGGCAACGAGTTACGTCTGGGTTCCGGTGCCGAAAGCTCTCGACAAGGCCCCAAGGGCACGTTCATGATCGATTCGAACGGCCCCGTGAAGGCGGGCCGGCACTCGAAGTGTCACGGGGCTACGACGGGAATGGGACATGAGTGATCAGATCGAATTTCGCTCTCATGTGCTCACGAAGCATCGGCTCGCGCTGGAGTCGCTGCTGTTCTTCAATTCCTGCCAGGCGCGCGTCGCATCGTGCATCGCGGATGCCGTCGAGACATTCGGCGCGCCCGAGATCGTGCCGGAAGGTGCCGATAGGCTTCGTGTACGAATCGACGGCATGCAGGAAGAAGCCCAGGCGCTGTTCGCCGTCGAAGCAGCGACCGGACGTCCCGTCGGCGTCGCTATCTACACCCGTCCCGATCTCGAGCACATTGCCGTGCTGCACCTGAGCATTTCGGCAGAGTACGCGGCAGGGGGTCCCCGATCCGATGAGCAGTTGCTGCTTCGCCTCCTGCGCGAAGTCCGACGCTCGACGCGTCGTATGAAGGGCGTGCGTCGGCTCGAGTTGTACTACGCACGGGGCCGGATGCCCGCGAGCCGTTGGCGCAGCGAAAGCAAAGAACTCGCCTGAAGTCCGGAAGCGGTCGGTAGCGCATCGGCCCGGACGGCGCTATAACGGCGCCCTTCCAAAGCAGCCCCGATTTTCCTCCGTGACGACTCCTTCACCGCGCGCCAGCGCGGCGCTTCGCATTACTGCCCGCCTCGCCCTTCTGACCGCGCTCAGCGCTTCGTTCGGCTTTCTGATCGGCTTCGCCGGTCACTGGTGGTGGGTGCTCGATCTCTTCTCGCACTTCAGGCTGCAATACGCGATCGCGCTGCTGGTTAGCGCCGGTGTGTTGTTCTCGGTACGCCGCCCACGCAGTGGAGCGCTCGTGCTTGCGACCGCGTTGCTCGTCGGCGCCAGCGTGGTGTCGTACACAGGCTGGCCGCCGCTGCAGTCCGCTCGCGCAACGTCCGGCGAATTCCGCTTCGTCACGTTCAATCAGTACTACACCAACCAGGACGCCGCGGGCATCGGTCGCTATCTCGAGAGCCTTCGCGCCGATGTGATTGCCGTCCAGGAGTTGCCGACGCTTGCCGCTGCCGAGCAGCTCGCTGCGCAACTGCCCTCGTATCCGCACATGCATGCGAAGTCCTGGTATCCGTACGGCGCCGTGATTTTCAGCCGCTGGCCGATCCAGCGAGTGGAGACCATCGAGCTCGCGCCGTACGGAGCGCTGGCCGCCAAAGCAGTGATCGATTGGGAGGGCAAGCCGGTTGCCGTCGTCGGCGTTCACCTGCACTGGCCCATCGGTCCCAACAACGTGCGATTGCGCAATGCGGAGATGAAGCAACTGGTGAAGGTGGCTGAGCAGACGCCGGAGCCGCTGCTCATCGGCGGCGACTTCAATGTGTCTTCGTGGTCGCAGAACTTTCGTCGCACGTTCGACGAGTCACCGCTGCACGACTGCGCACGCGGGCTCGGTCTGGTGAATACGTGGCCGTCTCACTTCGCGCCGCTCGCCATCCGCATCGATCAGTGCCTCGCGAGCGACCACTGGGAGGTGCTCCACGTGAGTCGCGGCCCGGCACTGGGGTCGGACCACTTTCCCACCGTGACCGATCTGCAGCTGCGACGGAAGACCGAGTGAGCGGCGCTACTCGCCGCTGCTCTTGACGCGCTTGATGACGAAGCCGCCGGATTTCTGGTCGGCTTCGAGATCGAGCAGCCGCCGCTTTTTCGCTTCTTCGAGAAGATCGCTGAAGGTGCGAAAGCCGTAGTAGGTTTCGTTGAAGCCGGGATTGCGGCGCTTGAGCGCCTGCTTGACCATCGATCCCCAGATCTTCTCGTCCTGATCGCGTTCGCTCGCGAGCGCTTCGATGGTGTCCATCACCAGATCGAAGGCTTCCTGGCGCCGGTCTTCGTCCGTCTTCTCTGCTTTCGGCTGTTCTTTCGGCGCGCCGGCCTGCTGCTTCGGCGCCGTCTTGCGGCGCGTGCGCTGCTTCTTCTCGTTCTGGCGCACGAGATCGTCGTAGAAAATGAACTCGTCGCAGTTCGCGATCAGCAGATCCGACGTCGAGCTCTTCACGCCGACGCCGATCACGGTCTTGTTGTTCTCGCGCAGCTTGCTCACGAGCGGTGAGAAGTCGGAGTCGCCGCTGATGATGACGAACGTGTCGACGTGAGCCTTCGTGTAGCACAGGTCCAGCGCATCGACGACCAGGCGGATGTCGGCCGAGTTCTTGCCCGACATGCGCACGTGCGGAATCTCGATGAGCTCGAACGACGCTTCGTGCATCGGCGCCTTGAATTCCTTGTAGCGATCCCAGTCGCAGTACGCCTTCTTCACGACGATGCTGCCCTTGAGCAGCAGCCGTTCCAGGACGCGGTCGATGTCGAATTTGGCGTACTGCGCATCGCGCACACCGAGGGCGATGTTCTCGAAATCGCAGAACAGGGCCATGCTGGTTATTGGGTGAGACATAGGAGGAGCGGTTGGCGGTTAGCGGTTGGCGGTTAGCAAGAATAGGACAGCAGAAGGAATGACCTCGAGATCCCACGTTCGCGCGGTGCAGTCCTGCAGTTTCCGGTTCTGAACCAACCGCCAACCGCTAACCGCTTCTCTTTCACAGCCATCCTTTGCGCTTGAAGAGCGCATAGGTTACGCCCATCGAGGTCAGCATCAGGCCGAGGGAGAAGAAGAAATTGCTGTAGGTGCCCGGGAAGCTCGGCAGCAGGTGGAAGTTCATGCCGTAGATGCTCGCGATCAGGGTGGGCGGCATGAACATGACGGCGGCGACCGAGAAGATCTTGATGATGTTGTTCTGCTCGAGGTTGATGAGGCCCAGGGTGGCTTCGAGCAGGAACGAGACCTTGGTGCCGAGAAAGCTCGCGTGGTCGGAGAGCGACGTGACGTCGCGGCTGATCGACTTGAACCGGCTGCGCTGCTCCTGGGTCATCTGCAGCAGCCCGGTCTGCTGAACGAACATCACGAGCCGGCCCAGGCTCACGAGACTTTCGCGCGACTTCGAATTGAGCTCGCCGTTGAAGCCGATCCGCTCGATCAACGCGCGCAGGTCACGGCTCTTCGGCGTGCCGTTCTGGCTCATGAAGATGCTGCCGGAAACGAGATCGAGATCGCCGCCGACGCGTTCGAGAATGTCGGCGATGCGTTCGATGAACGACTCGATGAGTCCCGCGAGGATGGCCACCGCGGATTGACAGGAGTTCGGATGCTTCTCGGCGTACGCGATGAACTGCTGGAACGGCTTCGTGTCGACGTAGCGGTTCGTAACCAGTCTGCCGTTCGAGAGGATGAACGTGACCGCGGTGATCTCCGGCCGGGACGTGTCGAGCTTCGCGGCAACGGTCGCGGTCATGTAGAGCGCGTCGTTGTCCTCGTAGAGGCGATTGGACGTCTCGATCTCTTTCATTTCCTCGCGCGTCGGGACGTCGATGCGCAGGATCTGTTCGACCGCCTTCTCTTCGTCGGGAGTGGGTTCCAGCAGATCGATCCAGACCACATCCGCGGGAACTTCGGCAGGCGTGGCCAGCGCCACGCTCGCGAGTCCCTGTGGCTGCTGGACGAAGGCTTTCAGCATGAGCGCTGGCGCCGCTTCGTCACGCTGCGCGCGCGAATCTCAGCCGCCGTGTTCCGAGGCGGAGAGTTCGCCGATCAGGCCGAACAGCTGTTCTTCGCCGCCGGCCATGCCGATATCCGTGCGGTACTTGCCGTTCACGATGACCGTCGGCACCGACTCGATGCGATAGCGGCGGTTGAGGAAATCGGCGCGCTGCAGCTTGCTCTCGACGGCGAACGAAGAGAACGCCTTCTGGAAGTCGTCCGCGTTCACGCCGTTCTGGCGGAAGAACGCCGTGATCTTGTCGACCGTGTTGAGCTGGTTGCCCTTCACGTTGATCTCGCGAAACATCGGGGCGTGCAGTTCTTCGAGTTTGCCGAGCAGCTCGGCGGTGTAGAACATGCGGGCATGCATGCGGGTCGTTTCATTCCACATCGCGGGGATGCGGACGAACTCGACGTACGAAGGCTTGCTCTTGCTGCGCCAGGATTCGATCGACGGATCGAGCGCGAAGCAATGGCCGCAGCCGTACCAGAATACTTCGACGACTTCGACGCGGCCCGGACCGACGCTCGTCGGCTGGTTCGGGACGACCTTGCTGTAGTTCGCGCCTTCCTTGAACTGAGCGGAGGTCGGCGATGCATTCGACGGGCCGCCGAGGCGCAACGAAGGCTGAGTGGTCGACGGCGCGGCTTCCGCCGTCGTTTCCTGACCGCCGTCGTCGGTTTCGCTGATCGTTTCGGACGGCGTGGCCGGCGATTCCGCGGCAGGCGCGGCGGCTTCATCGCCCGGTGTCGCGGCGGCGGGTTCGCTTGCAGCTGGTGCCGCCGTCTGTGCTGGTGCGGTCTGTTCCGCCGGCGGCGCCTCCTGCTTGTTACCGCAAGCGGCGAGCGCGATGAGCATCAAAGCAGCGAAACCGGCGCCAATTCTGTTCACGGACGGTCCTCTCGTATCGGATGTGGCGTGCAGACCCGGGCGGATCAGCGCAGGCCCTGCACGTAGGCAGCGACTGCTGCGATCTGCTCATCGGTCAGCAGCTTCGTCACGTCGCGCATCATCTGATTCTGATCGGTCTGCCGGGTTCCGCTGCGATACGCCTTGAGCTGCGCTTCGACATACGTCGCATGCTGGCCGTGGAGCGACGGATAGAGCGCCGTCGGATTGCCGCGGCCGCTCGGGCCGTGGCAGGACGTGCAGGCGGCAATGCCGCGTTCGGTATCGCCCGCGCGATACAGGCGCTGGCCGAGAGTCACTTTGCCGGCATCCGCTTCGAGACCATTGGCAGTCTGCGACGAGAAGTAGGCTGCGAGATCGGCCATGTCGGCATCCGACAGGCCTGCTGCCATCGGGCTCATCAGCACGTTCTGGCGCGCGCCGGACTTGAATGCCTTCAGCTGCTTCACGATGTACTCGCCGTGCTGGCCGGCGATCGTCGGCCATTCCGGATTCACGCTGTTGCCATCGACGCCGTGGCAGGCAACACACGTGCTCGACTTGGCCTGGCCGGCTTCAGCAGTGCCTTCGGCGAAGGCCGGAATGCTCGCGGACAGGCTGCACAATGCAGACAGCAGGACGATCGGCTGAAACTTCATCAGTCACACTCCACAAACTATTATTTTGGCTGCCGCGCCGGTCGAGCCATGCGCGAGCCGGAAGGCGCAAAAGGCGCGGAATTGTACACTACGGCCCGCCGCGGCCAACGCGGCGTTCCTCATCAGCCGACCATTCGCCCCGTATACAGATGCCGCAATTCCCTGAAGCCCAGTTCCTCATCAGCGCGTGGCAACCGCACCAGTTTCCGCCCGACCAGGGCAAGGAAGTCGCCTTCGTCGGCCGCTCGAACGCGGGGAAGTCGAGTGCCCTCAACGCCATCACCGGACGCAAGGACCTCGCCCGGACGAGCAAGACGCCGGGCCGCACGCAGCTGATCAATTTCTTCGGTCTGGCGAACGGTCATCGCCTGGCGGACCTGCCCGGCTACGGCTACGCGAAAGTACCGCCCGAGATGCAGGAGCACTGGCGCAAGCTGCTGAGCCGCTACGTGGAGAATCGCGGTTCTCTGGCGGGCGTGGTCGTCGTGATGGATTCGCGCCGTGGGGTGACGGACTTCGATCGGCAGATGCTCGCCCTGGCCCGTGAGCGCTCGCTGCCCGCGCATCTGCTGCTGACCAAGGCCGACAAGCTCAATCGCAGCGAGGCGGCCAGAACCCTCAAGGCCGTCGAAGCCGAGGCGGGGACGATTGCGACCGTTCAGTTGTTCTCGGCGGTCGCCAAGACCGGCCTGGACCAGGCCCGGGGATGGGTCCTGAAACAGCTGTCCGGCTAAGAAACGGGGCTGGAAAAAAGAACCCCGATGGCCGCGAAGGCCATCGGGGCAGTTGTTACCCGGCATGGGGATGGACCGGGCTACCGTTCACTCAGGGAGGTCAGCGAACGGGAGCGTCCTGGCCGACGCTCGTTAGTTGAGACGTGCGGCCCCCGGGAAAGTTCCGCGAGATTTTGCGTCGCGTTTGATTAAGAAATCGTGAGTTTTTCAACCTCTTAGGCGTCAGGTGGTGACCACAGGAGACGCCTCGGTTTTCACCGCGTCGGCGTCAATTTGTTGCAGCAAAGCAACGAAAAAGCACCCCTGATGCTCAAAGGAAGGTGTAGGTGAGCCCCACCGAAATCATGTTCAGGTCGTCCACATCCTCGAGATCGAAGATCTCGTATTCGATGCGGGCGCTGAGGCTGAGCAGCCGGAACTGCAGGCCCGCTCCGTAGGCGAAGTCGGTGCTGTCGTCCGACACCCGCCCCAGGCTCGTTCCCACGCTCGTGTCCGCACTGGCGACGCCGGCTTTGGCGAACAGGTCGACCGGGCCCAGCGGCAGGAATCCGACCGCGTAAGCGGCCAACGCATCCGATTCCACATTCACGCCGGAATCGCTCACTTCGCCGAAATCGATGTAGTTGACCTCGACGCCGAACCAGTCGAGCGGGCGGAACCCGGCGATCACTTTGAAGCCGGTGTCGTCGCCGTCGATCTGAGTGACACCAGCGTCGATATCGACATTCGATTGCCCGATGCCCGCGCCGATGTAGATGCCGTTGTCCGCTGCTTGCGACACGGCACTCGCCATGAGGGTCGAACCGAGCAGGAGCGCGGACAGGGTTGAGAACTTACGCATGTTGTGTTGCCTCCGTGACAACCTTTGGGCCAGAAACCTCGACGTGCGTACAGAATGCACTGACCGCATGAACGGTTGCATAACGGGCGATGCGTACGCCCGTTTCGTTCAGTGGGCTTCGTCCCAGTTCCGGCCCGCTCCTGCGTCCACTTTGAGCGGCACGCTGAGATTCGCGGCTGCTGCCATCATGGTGCGGACTCGCAGCATGAGATCGTCCTTGAGATCGTCGCGCACCTCGAACACGAGCTCGTCGTGCACCTGCATGATCAGCCTGGCTTCGATCTTCGATTCGACGAGCCAGCGATCGACGTCGATCATCGCCCGCTTGATGATGTCGGCCGCCGTTCCCTGCATGGGCGCATTGATGGCGGCGCGTTCGGCTGCCTGGCGCAGCGCTGCGTTGCGCGAGGTGATGTCGTTGAGATACAGGCGGCGTCCGAACACTGTCTCGACGTAGCCGCGTGTACGGGCAAGTTGCCGTGTTTCATCCATGTAGCGCCGCACGCCGGGATAGCGCTCGAAATACAGATCGACGTACTTCTGCGCTTCGCCGCGCGCGATGCCGAGCTGGCGCGCCAGCCCGAACGCCGACATGCCGTAGATCAATCCGAAGTTCACTGCTTTTGCCGAGCGGCGCTGATTCGCAGTGACCTCCGCGAAGGGCGTGCCGAACACCTCCGCCGCAGTCGCCTGGTGGATGTCGCGATCCTCGGCGAACGCGGCCAGCAAGCCGGCGTCGCCCGACAGATGCGCCATGATGCGCAGCTCGATCTGCGAATAGTCGGCGGCGACGATGCAGTGACCCGTCGGTGCGATGAACGTCTGGCGGATGCGGCGTCCTTCCTGCGAACGGATCGGGATGTTCTGCAGATTCGGATCCTGCGACGAGAGTCGCCCTGT
This sequence comes from Povalibacter uvarum, assembly GCF_014202975.1. Lineage (GTDB taxonomy): Bacteria > Pseudomonadota > Gammaproteobacteria > Steroidobacterales > Steroidobacteraceae > Steroidobacter > Steroidobacter uvarum. The sequence continues at coordinate 366,561 of NZ_JACHHZ010000002.1, read as the reverse complement.
TGCCGCCACCGCCTGCGCGTATGACGTGTGCACGCGGCCGGTGTTGCGGTTGATCTGCAACGGCAGCTTGTCGGTGTACGTCGACTTGAGCTTCGCGAAGCCGCGATAGTCCATGACGAGTCGCGGCAGCTCGTAGCTCTCCGCGAGCTCTTCGAGGACAGACTCCGCCGTGGAGGGCTGCCCGGTGGGCGTCTTCCCAAGCACGGGCAACCCGAGCTTGTTGAACAGCACGTCCTGAAGCTGCTTCGGCGATTCGAGAGAGAACGGTGCACCGGCGACCGCATGGGCCTGAGCTTCGATCTCGCGCATTTTCGTCGCGAGCTCGCTGCTCTGCTGACGCAACTGGCCACCGTCGATCAGCACGCCCGTGTGCTCCATCCGCAGCAACACGTTCACCAGCGGCTGTTCGATGGTCTCGTAGAGCGACTTGAGCTCACCTGTCGTTTCGATCTTCGGCCACAGCACCTGGTGCAGCTGCAGTGCGATGTCGACGGTTTCGGCGCAGTACTCCGTGGCCTTGTCGAGCGCGACCTGATTGAAACCGATCTGCTTGGCGCCCTTGCCGACGAGACTCTCGAATGCGATCAACTCGATGCCGAGATACTTCCTCGCCGTGGCGTCGATCTCGTGACGCGTCGCCGTGCTGTTCCAGACGTACGACTCGAGCATGGCGTCGAAGCGCATGCCCCTGAGTTCGATGCCGTGCCGTTTCAGGACATGGCCGCAGAACTTGAGCTGGTAACCGAGTTTCCCGGGAATGCCTGCCTCGAAAACCGGCTTGAGCGACTGAAGGACCGCATCCAGCGTGAGCTGGTCGGGTGCGCCGGGATAGTCGTGCCCCGTCGGCACGTAGGCCGCCTTGCCGGGTTCGATCGCGATCGCGACGCCCAGGATCTGCGCCTGCATGTAGTCGGCGGCGGTCGTGACGACATCGATCGAGATCAGGTCCGCCGCCTTCAGCGATTCAGTCCAGCGCTGCAGTGCTTCTGGCGTCGTGACGGTTTCGTAGCTGCGAGGAGGGCGCGGTGCGCTAGGTGTTTCCGCGAGGGCGCTTTCCACCGCTGCGGAGGCTTCCTCCGTGACATCGGCATCGCCACCGCCCACGATGCTGCGAAGCAGGGAGCGCAGCTCGAGTCGTGTGAACAACGCACGCAGTCGTTCGATATCCGGTTCCTGCCGGACCAACGACTCCGGCGTCATGTCGAGCTTCAGATCGCAGTCGAGCGTCGCGAGCTTTCGGGACAGTTCGAGATTCCCGAGGCTGGCCCGCAGGCTCTCGCCCACCTTTCCGGCGATTGCGTCCGCACTGCTGATCAATGCGTCGAGCGTCTGGTACTCGTTCAGCCATTTGGCCGCCGTCTTCGGGCCGACCTTCGGCACGCCGGGAATGTTGTCAGAGGTGTCGCCGACCAGCGCGAGGTAGTCGACGATCTGTTCGGGGAACACGTCGAACTTGGTCTTCACGCCAGCACGATCGAGCCGCGAGGCAGTCATCGTGTTCACGAGACCGATGCGCTCATTGACGAGCTGCGCCATGTCCTTGTCGCCCGTCGAGATCAGCACATCGATCCCTTGCGCGGCCGCCTGCCTTGCGAGCGTGCCGATCACGTCGTCTGCCTCGACGCCTTCGATGCGCAGCAGCGGCAAGCCCATCGCTTTGACGGAGTCGAGCAGCGGCTGGACCTGCGCGCGCAGCTCATCCGGCATCGGTTGCCGTGTCGCCTTGTATTCCTCGAACAGCTCGTCGCGAAACGTCTTGCCCGGCGCGTCGACGACGACCGCGATCAGTTGCGGCGACTCCTCCTTGAGGAGCTTCTGCAGCATGTTGAGCACGCCAAGGACCGCGCCCGTCGGTTCGCCCTTCGAATTCGTCAGCGGCGGCAGCGCATGGAATGCGCGATAGAGATACGAAGAGCCGTCGACGAGGACGAGCTTGCGGCCTTGGGTCATGAGTGCCGGGTTCCGGAAAAACTAGCGGCCAGGGGGCGGAGTCGCAGGACGGTCTGGATCGACGGCCGGCGGAGCGGGCGTGGGGTCCGTCGGCGTGGGCGTCTGCACCGGCGGCGAAGGATTCTTCTGCGATTGCGGCGCCGGAGGAAAAATCGGCGTCTTCTTTTTTCCGCTCTCGGTGCCGGGCGCTGTTCCCGGCGCCGATACTTCCTGCGCCGTCTCGTCGGCCCGGTACAGAGGTCCCTTCTGACCACAGGCCGCGAGCAGCAAAGCAGCCAGAAGCAGGGCCGATGGGAGAGTAGGTCGCATCGGACGGAGTATAGCGTCAGGCGACGGATCGACGTGTAGGCGTATTCGACGCGCTATTTGTCGATGACGGCCATCGTGATGCGCGAGATGCACACCAGCCGATCCTGCTCATCCGTAATCCGGATTTCCCACACGTGACTGCGTCGGCCGATGTGCAGCGGACGCGCCGTGCCGATGACGAATCCTTCCTTCACCGCCCGCACATGATTCGCGTTGATTTCCTGACCGACGCAACGGTACTGATTCCGATCGATCACCAGGCCTGCGCCGGTGCTGCCGAGCGTCTCCGCGAGAGCGACCGACGCGCCGCCGTGCAGGATGCCGAACGGCTGCCGCGTGCGGTCATCCACGGGCATGCGTGCGCGGATGAAGTCATCGCCGAGCTCGGTGAATTCGATACCGAGATGCGTCGGCAGCGACTTGCCGAAGAATCGGACCTGCTCGAGAGTGATGGGGGTGGACCAGATGGGCATAAGGAGAAGCGGTTAGCGGTTGGCGGTTAGCGGATGGTCGGAATCGGAAGCAGCGGCGTTTCGGGATGACGTCTCGTCTCTCCGGCTCGGAGTTTGACTATCCGCCATCTGCTACCTACTTCTTCTTTAGTTTCTCGCCTACGCGGCGATAAGCCTCGCGGAAGGGAATGCCTTCCTTTACGACGAGTTCGTTGGCTTCCGCGGCGGCGTGAATCGAAGGATCGAGGTGGATGCGGTCGCGGCGGAAGCGCACGCCGGCGAGTGCCGCAGGCAGGATCGCGAGTGTGTCGAGGCAGACGTCGATGCCGCGGAAGAGCGGGACCTTGATGAGCTGCAGATCGCGTTGATAGCCGGACGGGAGTTTCGCGACGATGCCCATCACTTCGAGCAGGCAGGCCTGCGCGGTTGCTGTTCGGCCGCGGATCAGTTCGAACACGTCCGGGTTGCGCTTCTGCGGCATGATCGACGAGCCGGTCGTGAAAGCATCCGGCAGCTCGACGAACGAGAATTCCTGCGTGTAGAACAGCATGAGATCGGAGGCGAGGCGTCCGACGTCCTGCATCACCAGTGCGATCTCGAAGAGCAGTTGTGCTTCGGCTTTGCCGCGCGAGAGCTGCACCGCCGTTACTGGTTCGTGGATGACTGCGAATTCCAGTCGCTTGCGGGTCTCTTCGCGGTCGATCGGGAGATTGGGCGAGCCATAGCCGGCAGCGGAGCCCAGCGGGCTCTTCTGGACGCGGCGCTTTACTTGCGCGAGCCCTGCAGCATCATCGCGCAACTCGGTGGCGAAGCCGCCAGCCCACAGCGCGACGCTGCTCGGCATCGCCTGCTGCATGTGCGTGTAGCCAGGCAGTGCGAGGTCACCTTCACGCTTGGCCAGATCGTCGAGTGCTTCGGCAGCTGCGGTCGTACGTGCTTCGAGCTCGTCGATCGCGTCGCGCAAATAGAGCCGCAGAGCGGTCAGCACCTGGTCGTTCCGGGATCGACCAAGGTGAACGCGCTTGCCGGCTTCGCCGATGCGCGCGGTCAGCAGGCTTTCGAGCGCGGTCTGACCATCTTCATGCTCGAGCAGCACCTGCCACTGGCCTTGCGCATGCTCTGCCGCAATCGCGTTGAGTCCATCGCGAATCGCAACGAGATCGTCAGCAGACAGCAGGCCTCGCGCGTTCAGCATCTCCGCATGTGCGATCGACGCGCGCACATCGTACGCAACGAGCCGGTTGTCCAGCGCGTGATCGTCGCCGGCCGTGTAGCGCAGCACACGCTCATCGAGCGGTGCGCCTTTATCCCAAAGACGAGTCATAAGGAAAGTAGCGGTTGGCGGTTGGCGGTTAGCGGTTGGTTCGGAGAAGAGGCAGCGTCGAACGATTGGTGCGCGCACAGAGGCAAGAGCGAGACTCCCCTCTGAACTAACCGCCAACCGCCAACCGCCAACCGCTTCTCCTTCATTCGTGTTGTTCGGCCGCGCTCAGCGCGCTGATGTTCTCGACCACCAGCGTACCGGTGCCTTCGTTCGTGAAGACTTCGGCGAGGATGCTGTCGGGCGACTTGTATGACATCACGTGCACGCGACGAACGCCGCCGCGGATCGCGTCTTCGATTGCCTTGGCCTTCGGCAGCATCCCGTCCTTCAGGCTGCCCTGGTCCTTGAGGCGCTTGAGGCCCTGCAGATCGGTGTACGAGATGATCGAACGCGGATCGTCGAGCGCTTCCATGATGCCGGGCGCGCCGGTGCAGAGCATGAGCTTCTCGGCCTTCAGTGCGCCGCCGATGGCGGCGGCGACGGTGTCGGCATTGATGTTGAGCAACTGACCGGAGTCATCGGCGGACACCGGGCTGACAACGGGCATCAGGCCGTCGTCGAGGAGCTGCTGCAGCACTTTCGCGTCGATGAGATCGATGTCGCCGACGAAGCCGTAATCCACGGTCGTGCCTTCGACATTCACCGGCGGACGCTTGTGTGCGCGCACGAGGCCCGCGTCCACGCCGCTCACACCGACAGCCGCGATATCGAACTCGCGACAGATGCCGAGGATCTGCGTGTTCACGAGACCGTTCAGCACCATGCTCGTGACTTCGATGGATTTCTCATCGGTCACGCGCCGGCCCGCCACGATCTGCGGCTTGATGCCCAGCGATTCCTGGATCTGTGTCAGCTGCGGACCACCGCCGTGCACGAGCACGACACGGATGCCCACCTGGTGCAGGATCGCGACCTGTTCGATCAGCGTCCGGGTCGAAGCCAGGTCGGCGAACACACCGCCACTGGCCTTGATGACGAACACCTTGCCCTTGTACATGCGAATGTACGGCGCGGCGCTGCGCAGCGCGCGGATGGCAACGGAAGGATCGGTTCGGAGCACGGAAGGAACACCTCTGTAGAAAGTTGTCGACAGTAAACCCGGCTGCGAGCAATGAGCTGAGAGCAATGAGCCAGAAACACTCGGGCTACTTGCTCGTCGCTCACCGCTCGTAGCTCATCCTCGCAAGAGGCGATACAACACCGCCATCTGCACCACCATTCGATTGAACGCCTCGCGGATCACGACGCTGCGTGGACCGTCGAGCACTTCGTCGGCGACCGCGACGTTACGCCGAACCGGCAGACAATGCATGAAATGACAGTTGGGGTCCGTTGTCCGGAACCAGTTGTCCTTCACGCACCAGTCGCTAAGGTACTCGCGCAGGCGCGTCTCCGCTTCGTTGTCGCCGTAGTGTTGCGGCGAGCCCCATTCCTTCGCGTAGATCACGTGCGCGCCGTCGAGCGCCTCGGAGCGATCGTTGGTCTCGCGTACCGAACCGCCCGAAGCCTTCGCCGCCTGGCGCGCTTTTTCCATGATCTGGTCCGGCAATGCAAATCCATCCGGTCGAAGCACGACGACCTCCATGCCTCGCTGCGCCGCCATGTGGACCGTCGATGACGGCACCGCGAGCGGCAGGGCGCGCGGATGATTCGCCCAGCTCAGAACGAACTTGCCGCGTTCCGGAACGCGCAGTTCGTCCATCGTGTGCCAGTCGGCGAGCGCCTGGCAGGGATGGCTGACCGCTGATTCCATGTTCACGAGCGGCTTGTCGCAAAGGTCAGCCATCATCTTGAAGCCCGTCTCGGCGAGATCCGCCGCGAGGTTGCGACCCTCGGCGAACATGCGGATGCCGATCGCATCGCAGTAGGACGCGAGCACTGGCACCGCTTCGCGCACGTGCTCGGCCGCCGCGCCGTTCATGATCGCGCCCGATCGCGTTTCCATCTGCCACGTGCCTTGCCCCGGGGTGATCACCACCGCCGTTCCACCAAGCCGCATGATCGCGCTCTGGAAGGAAGCGAGCGTGCGCAACGACGGATTCAGGAACAGCAGGCCCAGCACTTTGCCTGCCAGAGCCTGCGGCTGCGGATGTTGCTGCAGTCGCGCAGCGAGCCCGAGCAGGTCTTTGACTTGCTCGCGGGGGAAATCGGCCAGGTCGAGGAAGCGGTTCATATCGTTATGTGATGAGGTGCCAGTAGTGTGCTTCGTAGTTTGTTTGCGTGATCATCCGATCACTTGCCGATGCGCTTCAGCGCATCCCGCAATTGCTCCACGTGCTCACTGCCCAGCACGAACGGCGCGAGGATGCGCACGACGTTGGGATCGCCGCTGGTGCCAGTGAGGATGTCGAGCTTCAGGAGTTCTGCCTGGACGTCCTTGGCGGGACGGCTCGTGCGCAGGCCGAGCAACAGGCCGGCGCCCTGGGTTCCTACGACGGGGCCGACGACGCATTTCTCGCGGATCTCGGCGGAGCGTGCGCGGACGTTCTCGAGCAGGTTCTCCGATTCGATGATGTCGATGACGGCTTCGACGACGGCGCAGGCCATGGGACCGGCGCCGAAAGTCGTGCCGAGCGAGTCGATCTTCATGTACTCGGCGACGTGATCGGCGACGAGCACGGCGGAGACCGGGAAGCCGGCGCCGAGCGCCTTCGCCGTCGTGATGATGTCCGGCGTGATGCCGTACATGTTCGCGGCGAAGGGATAGCCCGTGCGGCCGACACCGCACTGCACTTCGTCGAAGATCAGGATCGAGCCGTTCTCGCTGCAGCGTGTGCGCAGCGCCTGGAGGAATTCCTTCGGCAGGTCGAGGGCGCCAGCGACACCCTGCACCGGTTCGACGATCACGGCAGCCGTACGATCGTTCACCATCGTCGCGAGCTTGTGCGCTTCGCTCGGCTTGATGAACTTCACTTCGAAGGGCTTGCCCGGAAAGCCGTACCACTTCTTCTCGGCGCCCCACGTGACTGCGCCTGCTGCCGCCGTGCGGCCATGGAAGCTGCCTTCGACCGCGATTACTTCCGTGCCGTTGGTCATCTTGAAGGCGAGCTTCAGCGCATTCTCATTCGCTTCCGCGCCTGAGTTGACGAAGAAGATCGTGTCGAGGCCCAGGCCGCAGAAGTTCGCGAGCTTCGCCGCAGCGCGACGACGAACGTCGAGCGGCACGGCGTTGCTCTGAAAGCAGAGCTGGCGCGCCTGCTGGGTGAGCGCTTCGACCCAGCGCGGATGGTTGTAGCCCAGCGCGGCAACGGCGTGACCGCCGTAGAGATCGAGCACTTTGCGGCCATCCGGCGTGTGCAGAGAGACGCCCTGCGCATCGACGACTTCGAGCGGGAACTGCGCGAAGACGGGCGCGAGATGATCCTGCAGCGGCGCTGCAGGCGTCGCGGAGGGTCGAAGAGGGACTACGTTTGTCATGATCGTGATCCGAGTGACGATTACGTCCAGCCGGGCGCAGGTGCCGTGAGGCCCGCCGTTTCTTCGAAGCCGAACACGCGATTGAGCCACTGCATGGCCCCGCCGGCAGCGCCTTTGGTCAGATTATCGACGGCACACATCACCACGACGCTGCTGCCGTTGGCGGCTGCGCTGAGAAACGCGTAGTTGCTGCTTGCGATGTCCTTGATGTGCGGCATGTCGGCGCCGACGCGGACGAACGGCCTGCCGCGATAGAAGCCTTTGAGCGCGTCCTGCAGCTCGGCGGTCTTGATCGGTCGCTTCGCGACAGCTTGCAGCGTCACGTGAATGCCGCGTGCAAACGGTCCCGAATGCGGAACGAAGTTGAATTCCGCCGCGACGTCGCTCGCCGCCTGTGCAAGTGCCGTGATCTCCGGCGTGTGCCGATGCGAAAGCGGGTTGTACGCGTACAGATCGCTGTGACGCTGCGGATGATGGGTGCCGGCGACCGGCGTGCGGCCCGAGCCGGTGCTGCCCGTGATGCCGCTGACGAAGAGTCGCGGCTCGACGAGATCCAGCTTGAGCAGCGGCACGCTCGAGAGCAGAACGGCCGTCGCGAAACAGCCGGGATGCGCGACATGCGGGGTCGAGAGCTTGTCGAGATGCTCAGGCACCGCGCAAGTGAACTGCGCGATCCGCGATGGCGCACCGTGAGCGTGCTTGTAGACCGCCTCGTACGCACTCGCAGTCGAGTAGCGATAGTCCGCGGAGATGTCTATCACGCGCGGCTTCGTTCCCTTGCTTTCGGCGACCTTGAGGAGGTCGTCGATGAGCTGCGCGGCAACGCCATGCGGCGCGGCTGACAGAATTGCGCATTCAGGCAGCGATCCGACCAGCTCCTTGATCTGCTCCAGGCTCGAGAACTTCAGCTCCGGGTACACGGGGGCCAGGTGAGCGAACGACTTCGCTACCGCCTCGCCCGGCTGGCTGTCCGAAAGGATCGCGCGCAGCTCGATGAACGGATGCGCGGCAATCAGACGCAGCAGTTCGCCGGACACGTAGCCGGTGCCGCCGAGGACAATCGCGGGAATCTTTTCAGTCATCTCCCTACTCTCTCCGTCACGCCCGCCTGGGCTCTCTCCGTCACTCCCGCGCACGCGGGAGTCCATCTTGATCGGAACGGATGGATTCCCGCTTGCGCGGGAATGACATCCAAAGCGCCTCTCACTCCGCTTCGACGACCGCCCTCTTCGGCGTCAGGTTCAGCGACTCGATCACACGATCGCCCAGCGCTGCGCCGTCGGTGATCGCGTTGAACGCGGCCACGCCGAACTTGTCGCGGATGATGTTCACGCCGACGGCGTTGTCCGTCGCCGGACCCGTGACGACTGCCGGTTCGATTCCGAACTGCTCGCGCAGCAGCTTCACGCCGCCCCACGCCGCGACCGGATCGTTCGCCGACAGCACGACGCTCGTCAGGCACTTGCGAATGTCAGGCGAAGAGAGAATCGCCTCGACGCCGTAGGCGCCGAGAATGCCGTCGCCGAGCTCGAACACGATGACGTCCGGCTCGCCCTGCGACATTTCAGTCAGCAGCGCGCGCGTGATTGCCGGACCCGTCTTGGCGGTCGTCGTCACTACACCGAGGTCAGTGAAGATCATGCTGCGACGTGCGCCCGCGTCTTCCATCGCGAGGATGTCGCGACGCAGCGATACACCAGTGGCCTTGAATGCATGCACGTTCAAGCCGCGATGGCGCATGCGTGCGACGATCGCGCAGGCAGCGGCGGTCTTGCCGGCTTCCATGCAGGTACCCGCGAGCGCGACGACAGGGACATTGCGAGTCTCGCAGGTCGCGTTGTAGTCGAGGCGGCGATACCCGACTCGGGCGGGCACGCCGATGCGTTCGCCGAGATACGGGAACTGCAGCACGACGCCCAGGACGCGCGCATCGAACGGACGACCCTTCTCAGGATTCGCCGAATCGCAGATACCGAGCACGCCGCCGATATTCAGCACCTGAATGATGTCGCCTTCCTTCACGGTTTCGGGCAGGTGGCCCGAGTAGCCGAACAACGCCTGCCGATGGCCGAGCGCACCGACGATGACGTCGCCCTTCGCGACTTTCGCCATGCGGCCGCTGGTCAGTTCCAGCGTGTTGTAGGTCGACTTGTTGGTCAGGATCTCAACGACCAGCACCACGCCTTCCTCGCACGGAATATCGGTGGTGGCGACGCGCAGTTCATGACCCAGCGTCAGCGCCTGGGTGATGGAAGCGATCTTGTCGACGACGACAGTCTTCATTTGTGGATTGCACCTATGCAGTTAAAAACAACGTGACGAGTGACGGGTAAGGGCGTTCCCGCCCGTCACCGCTTCCCGGCCCGGGTCCAGAACATCCCCGGCAAGCCAACCATCTTCGAGAATCCGAGCGCGTCGGCGGCGGTCCATTCACCCGCGGCTTCGCCATAGACGCCTTTCGATGCGGCCATGATCGAGTAGGGAGATGTCACTCCCTCGACGAATGCGCTACCGGGCCGGTACAGCACTTTGACGTCGCCGGTCACGCGGGCCTGCGAGTTCACGAACAGCGCTTCGATATCGCGACACACGGGATCGAGATGCTGGCCCTCGTGCACGAGATCGCCATACGGACCTGCCACCATTTCCTTGATGCGCTGCTGCCGGCCGGTCATTACGAGCTTTTCGAGCTCGCGATGGGCGCTGATGAGCACATCGGCCGCCGGCGCTTCGAATGCGACACGACCCTTCGTGCCGATGATCGTGTCACCGAGGTGAATGCCGCGGCCGATGCCGAATTTCGCACCGATGGCTTCGAGCTTCTCGATCACCGACACCGGCTCGAGCGTCACGCCATCCAGGCTCGACGGCACGCCGTTTTCGAAGCCGATCGTGTGCGATTCCGGCGCCTGCGGATTCGAGAACGCATCCTTCGACAACACCCACGCATGATCGGGAATGCCGCCTTCGGACGTGAGCGTTTCCTTGCCGCCGATCGTCACGCCCCACAGGCCGCGATTCACGGAATACGCGGCACCGTACGGCGGGACCGTGAGCTTACGATCCTCGAGGTACTTGAGCTGTTCGGGGCGCTTGAAAGCCTTGTCGCGAACGGGTGCCAGGATCGTGAGCTCCGGCGCGAGCGTGCGCAGAGCGACTTCGAAACGCACCTGGTCGTTGCCGGCAGCCGTGCAGCCATGCGCCACGATCTTCGTGCCGAGCTTGCGCGCCCATTCAGCAATGGTCTGCGCCTGCATGACGCGCTCGGCGCCGACGCACAGCGGATACATCTGGCCGCGCTTGACGTTGCCGATGATCAGGTACTTGAGCACCTGCTCGAAGTAGCCCTTCTTTGCCTCGACGAGGATGTGATCCTTCGCACCGAGCGCGCGTGCGCGCTGATCGAGCACTTTCGCGGCGTCGGCATCGATGCCGCCCGTATCGACGGTGACCGTGATGATCGGACGACCGTAGTTCTCCGCGAGCCAGGGCACGAGGAACGACGTGTCGAGGCCACCGGAGAAGGCGAGCAGAATGGGTTCGGAGCCGGCAGGAAGCGTGTCAGTCATGGTTTCGTTTGCTCGATGAATAAGTTCTTTCCCTCCCCCGCTCCGCGAGGGAGGGCAGGAGGCGTCGATTTCAGATCCTGAAAATTTCGCGCAGGCGCTCACGCAGCTTGCGCTGCGCGCGGGCGTCTTCCGTCGCGACGAAAATGGTGTCATCGCCGGAAATCGTCCCCACGACCTCCGGCCAGTCGGACCTGTCGATGGCGACGGCGACGCTTTGCGCCGTGCCTGTCGTGGTCTTGACGACCGTCAGCGCATCGCCTGCCGTCTTCACCTCGACGACGAAGTTCGTCACGGCGCTGAAATGATTCGACGGCAGCGGCTCTTCCGCCGGCGGAATGTAGTGATCGCCCGCCTTGGCCACGCCCAGCTCGCGCAGATCCCGGCTCACGCTGGATTGCGTGGCTTCGAACCCCTGCTTATGCAGCGCCTTTACCAGCTCGTCCTGATTGCGCACGGTCGACTCCCGGATGATCCGGAGAATCGCGGCGCGACGGGGGACGGACTGGCGGAGTTCGGCGGCCATTCTTTAGCGGTGAGCGGTGAGCTACGAGCGGTGAGCCAGAGGGCAGTGCATAAAAACGCGCGTACTCTGCATAAATATGCAGAGAGAGTCAAGGGGAGGAGGCTGCGAGGCATGAGCTGTGAGCTACGAGCCATGAGCCAGAAGGGACAGGAGGGGGCGGTGGCTCGTTGCTGGCAGCTCGCCGCTCGGTCTTATCTCGCCACTTTCCTCGCCCGCCACACCCCATCCGCCGCATAAATCGCCAGTGCGGTCCAGATCATTGCGAAGCCCACGACTCTCGGGCCCGAGAAGGGTTCGTGGAAGACGAAAACGGCCAGCAGGAGCTGGATGCTGGGGCCGATGTACTGGAGCAGGCCGACGGTCGAGTAGGGGATTCGGCGGGCGCCGAAGGCGAACAGCACCAGCGGGATGGCGGTCAGAGGGCCCCCCACTGCGAGCAGGAGGTTCGTGCCGACGCCGATGTGGCCCATGACGCCCGTGCCGGCGATTTCGCACCAGATCAGGTAACCGATGCCGATCGGGAGCAGGAGCAGAGTTTCAGTGCCGAAGCCGGCGAGGGCGTCGACCTGCACGACTTTGCGAACGAAGCCGTAGAGACCGAACGAGAGCGCCAGGATCAACGCGATCCATGGCGGATGACCCGCGCTCCACGTCAGGTAAGTCACGCCGATGGCGGCGATCGCGACAGCGGTCCATTGAGCCGGATTCAGGCGTTCCGACAGGAGCACGACACCAAGAAGAACGTTCACCAGCGGATTGATGAAATAACCGAGGCTGGTCTCGACGACCCGGTTGTTGGCGATGCCCCAGACGTACGTGATCCAGTTGACGCTGATCAGCGCAGCGCTGATGAAGAGTCGGAGCCGGACGCGGGGATCGCGCAGCGCCTGGCCGATGTTCCCAATCTCGCCGCGGATCGCGAGCCAGCCGAGCGCGAATACACAGCCCCAGCTGAGACGATGCGCGGTCAGCTGCAGGACAGGGACTGCCTGCAGGAGCTTGAGATAGAGCGGCAACAATCCCCAGATGAAGAACGCAGTCGCCGCCGCGATGAGGCCGCGGGGATCGGTTTGTGGGGCTGGCAGCGCGGAGGCGCGGGTGTTCATGGGATCGGATCGGGCGACGGCGCGTGATCATAGTGCAACCGGAAGCATCGCCGCGCGTTCAGTTGCATCGGGTCGCGGCAACACAGTGTTGCCTGTCGATTCACGCCGGTAGAAGCTGTGTCCACTTCTTCGAACGTCTACATCATGACCACGAATCTCGACCTCGCCCGCCGCCTGCTCGCGCTCTCGCAATCCGGGCTGCACTTCACACCGCAAGAATACGATCGCGAGCGTTATCGCGAGATCATCGACATCGCGACCACGCTGCTCGCGGCTGAGTCGCCCGAGTCCGCGGAGAAACTGCGCAGCGTGTGGTTCGTGGAGGACGGCTACGCCACCCCGAAGATCGACGTGCGCGGCGCGATCTTTCGCGACGATCGCGTGCTGCTGGTCCGGGAAACGACGGACGGAAAATGGACGCTGCCTGGCGGCTGGGCCGACGTGAACGACAGTCCGTCGCACGCCGTCGAGAAGGAAATCGAACAGGAAACCGGCTTCACCGCCCGCGCCGTGAAGCTCGCCGCGCTCTACGACCGCAATCTTCACGAGCACCCGCCGTATCTCTTCCACGCCTGGAAGGCATTCTTCATCTGCGAGATCACGGGTGGCGAAGCCCGCACGAGCCACGAAACCGATGGCGTGGAATTCTTCTCGCTGAGCGAATTGCCCGAGCTTTCAACCGGGCGGTCGACGGCGAAGCAGATCGCAAGGATGTACGAGCATCATTTGAATCGGACGTGGGAGGCGGAGTTTGATTGAGAGGGCTCGTCGCTCACAACTCACCGCCCACTCAACACCGCCCTCAATGCCGACACCAGCGACAACGGCTGATCCAGCAACACATGATGATGTGACTCGGGAATCTCGATCGGACCGCGGCCCTTGGACAGCCTCTTTACAATCGCTCGTGCGAGCGGTGCTGGTGACACGATGCTCTTCTCGCCGTAAATCAGTGTCATCGGGACGTTGACGCGTTTCAGCACTTCTTCGGCCTGCTGGGCTTCGATGACGGGATCGTCGCGATGCGGCGTGAAGTGTTCGTCGAACTTCCAGGCCCAGCCGCCTTCGACCTGCTTCATCGAATGATGAGCGATGTAGTCGAGGATGTAAGACTCCGTGCAGTTGTGTTCCGGCACGAGCCGGAAGCGGGCGCGCGCCGCTTCGTATGTCGGATAGACATTCTTCGGTCGCGGCTGCATCGGCGGCGGACCACGGCGTACGAGTTCCGGTACGGGAATGAAGCTGTCGATCACGACCGCGCGTTCGATCAGGTGCGGGAAATCAGCGCAAGCTCGCACGACCCGAGAGCCGCCGAAGCTGTGTCCGATCAGCGTGACCGGTGAAAGCCCCGCGTGTTCGATGACGCCGACGAGATCGTGCACGTAACGCTCGGAGCTGTATTCCTTGCGATGATCACTGTCGCCCATGCCCGCGAAGTCGAGCGCAGCGACGCGAAAATGCTCGGTGAAGAACGGGGCGATGAGCGACCACCACCGCGCGTGAGCTCGGAAACCGTGCGCGAGCAGCATCCCCGGCTTGTGCGTTTCGTGCGCATTCCAGGTGAGATAGTGAATCCTTGCGCCGTCGACGTCGGCGAAGTTGGACTGCACCGGTTGCTCGATGGCGTGGGCGAACCAGGAAGGAATGGATGAGGTCATTGGCGTGTCCCGCAGGGCGGGACGTATGAAAGGTGAGGTGACGACGCGAGAACAAGAATAAGAGGCTCCGCCCCCGGCGTCATCCCTTCATCGCGCTGCCTCATCTCTCGATCGTGTACTCCGCGTCCGCGCTCTGATTTTCCCCGGCCTCCATCTTCAGGATCCACTTGTCACTGACGGTGTAGCGCAGCTTGAAGGTGTTGATCGATTCGGTGAGCGAGATGCCATAGCTGATGAAGAGTCGCGGCGACAGGAATTTGCCGAGAACGAGTGCGCTGTTGGTCTGGCCGGCCGAATTCGTGGTGCTCTCGACGCCGACTTCCTCGAGGCCGAGGCGCCGCCCGATCTGCGAGGCGATCAGGCCGCCGCCTTGCAGGGCCAGCGTGTCTTTCGCGGAGCTGATCGTCGCGGCATCACCGCTCTGCATGCTGTCGATGCCCTTGCCGACGAGCAGGTACGACATGATCGAGGTCTGCGGCATCGAGGGCTCGGAGAAGAAGGTCAGTCGCGGATCACGCAGCGTGCCGCGCACATTCATGCCGACTTTGATCGCCTCGATCTTGCGCTGGGCTTCGATGTCGAGACCGGGATCATCGAGCGGCGACGCATCGAACAGCAATCGGCCGCGCGAGATGTCGAGCTTCTGTCCATAAGCTTCGTAGCGCCCGTCGGCCACGCTGAGCTCGCCGCGTCCGACTGCGGTCTCGCCCGTGCGCACGGTGGTGCCGACGCCGCCAACGATCCTGCCTTGCAGGCCGAACGCATCGACACGTACGTCTTTGCCCATTGTGATCCGCACTTCGCTCAGGACTTGCAGACGCCCGGCTTCCTCCGCGGGAGTCTCGCCGACGTAGCGCGCATCGTCCGACACCTGAACGGCTCCAGTGAGATTGACGGGTTGAATCCGCGCTTCCGGCACGGTGACGTCGCCCGCGACATGGATCTCATTGGCATCGATGCGGAACTTGAGATCGGGCGAGGCGACGACGCGATATTCGGGCAGGTCGGCGACCAGCAGATTCTCGCCGTTGAGCGTCAGGTTGCCGTGCAGCTCGCCGCGGTCCCACAGGAAATCGCCGCCGACGTTCAACACGCCTTCGCCCGCGTTGCCGGATCCCTTGAAGTCCAGGCGATTGTTCGACAGGTTGGCGATCAGATTCAGTTTGCGCAGCGCGAGGTTCACGCGATACGAGTCGAACGCGCCGTTCGCCAGCTCGATCCGGCCGGTGATTTCCGGCCGCGCGAGGGAACCGGTGACGTCGACGTTCGCTGTCAGCAAGCCTGCTGCGTTGTCGATCTCGGTGAAGAAGATCGGCAGGATGTTCGCGTCCGCCGCACGGGCACGCACGTCGCCGGCGAGCGGGAGGTTCATCAGATCATTGCTGCCGTTTCGCTGAATGCGTGCGTTGGCGTACAGGAACGTGTCTTCGAAAGCCTGCACGCCGAGTGAGAACTTCACTTCGGCATTCGTCGCCGTGCCGGACAGACCCCCGTTGCCGAGATTCAGCGTTTCCGGTTCCGCGCCCTGCGGCTTGTAGATGATGGCGGCATCGATGATTCGCGCGCCAGCCTCGGCTTGCCATGCCTGATTCGGCGCGCCCGATGCTTTCACGCGGCCTTCGATGCGTCCCGAATACTCGGCCTCCGCGCCCGCCGGCGGAAGGAGTGCGGCGATCGGAATCTCGTAACCCGAGACTTCGCCTTCCCACGGACCGTTGCGTTGCCAGCGGCCTCCCGCGCAGAACTGGCCGTGGCCGAGTGCGATACAGAACTGCTCGAGCGATAGGCGATCCTTGGCAACGAGGAAGTTCGCGGGCTCCTTCATGATGAGCGGCTCGCCCGTCTTGCGACCGTCCGCGATGTCGGTGGCCAGCATCGTGCCGGACCAGGACTGATTCGCGTACCGTCCGTCGATGCGCATGTTCACGTGCGGATCGGGATACGTGGGGTCAGCCACGCCGGTAACGTCGATGTTCACACGATGATTCGCGGCGACACCTTCCCCGGTGATACGAAGCGTATCGATGAGCTTCTCGGTCGTACCGATCGATTGCGCAACCACCGTTATGTTCGAAGGATTCTGGCCGCCCAGGTCGACATCGCCGTCCGCGGTGATCGATGCGACACGCCACTCGTTGTAGCCGAGGCCTTCGCCCCGGATGTGCGCGATGACATGCGGGGCCTTCACGGAGCCCGTCGCGGTCGCGGTGAGATTCACGCTTCCCCGGGCGTCGGGAAGGAATGTCTGCAGCGAGCCCGCATTCAGCGTGACGCGTGCATCGACTCTGTCGCCGAGTGTTCCATTGGCGGCCAGGCGCGCATCGCCCATGTGCAGTTGCACGTTATGGGCAGACCAACTGTTGCGGGTGCGTTGAACGCGCCCGGCGCCGCGGACCGGCTGCCCACGCAACGTTCCGGTCAGGTTCGCGAGCGTCGCGTCGAAGCGCGCCTGCTTGTCGAACCCCTGACCCTGCGCGTCGAGCTTGAAGCTGAGCCTGCCGCCGAAATCCTTGTGAATCTGCGTGGGATCGACATCGGTAGCGGCGACTGCCAGCTTCCACGCCCGCGGTTCCGGAAACTGCAGTGAGGCCGAGCCCGTCATGGAGCCTGCCAGTGCATTCAACGTGTACTCGGCGATCGCAATGTTGTCCGAGGCGATCACGCCGCGGGCCCGCACGTCACCTTCGACGGGCGTTTCCGTCTTCATGAGGTCGGGCGGCAACGAGACCCGCGCGTTGACGGTGTAGTCATAGGGCAACTCGCCGGCGAGCGTCATCTCGCCCTGCTTGCTGCTCACGACTGGCGCCTTGTCGAGCGGCCACTGCAGATCGGTCCAGTTTCCTTTCGCTTCGATCGTCGGCTTGTCGCCGTCGAAAGTGATCGTGCCCGCTGCGTGGAGTCGCGCGCTGGTTTCATTGACGCCCACATCCGCGGACGCGATGTCGAGCACGCGCTGCGCGTACGTCCCTTGCACGTCGATCGTGAGATCGCGGCCGGAGAGCTCGGGCACACCTATGTTGCCGGCTGCGCGAATTCCTTCCGGCCTCGCATCGACGTTCAGCGCGATGTTGCGGAACGAGAGCGGCGGCTCGTCCATCCACGGTTCCAGCGAAACCGCGGGCGATGCGACGTTGCCCTGAATGCGCCAGCGATTCTCCGGACGGGTGAGTGTTGCTTCGGCATTGAGAACGTTCGGCCGCAGCACCGTGGCCTGGATTGCGAGCTGATCGATCGTGCCGCTGACTTGCGCGCTGCCGGCGACTTCGGTGCCGCGTTCCATGCGCACTTGCCCGTCGATTCTTCCTTCCAGTCCCAGCGGCCGGCCCGCACGCAATCGCACGTTCCCTGTCAGCCCGAATTGCGGTGCTTCGACGATGAGATCGCGCCCGCGCAGATTCCTTGGGCTGATCCGCACGCGGCCGCGAACGCGCGTCGCATCGACGACCGTGCCGTCGATATTCACGTAGCGGACGCCTGCCAGGTCCAAGCCGCGTGCATCGATTCGCAGGAAGCTGGGCAGAAAGCGCATCGGCTTCGTGGACGGCGGCGATGGCGGCGCATCGCGGATTTCCACCAGAGCGTCGCGGGCGGTGAGCGAGGAGACCCGGATCGTCTGCAGGATCAGTTCGCGAACCTGCAGCGTCGAGGTGATGTCATGAACGACGACGTGGACGTTGGGATGATCGAGCTCGAACCGATCGACATGGATCGTCCCGGCGAGCGTTCCCGAGAGTCCTTCGATGCGCACGCCGAGGCGCTCGAGGCGATGCAGCTGCGAGCTGACCATCGACAGCCCGGCGGGCGTGTACAGCAGCGTGCCGATGAGCGCGACCGGCGCCACGACCAGCACTGCCAGGATGATGATGAATATCCACTTCCGCACGACGTTGCGCTGTCTCTAGTTATCCGTGCTCGCTAGAACAGGGTCGAGATGTACAGGTGCACGCGAGGGTTGCGACCCGATATCGACAAGGGTTGGGCGACGTCCACGCCGAAGCTGGCCACTGCGATGTGCCATCGGACGCCGAGGCCGGCTGAGTACTGAATGTCCGGCGCATCGAAACTGTTGAAGGCGTTGCCGAAGTCGGAGAACACGGCGAGCCCGAAGTTGCGGGGCAGCGCGCGCTCGACCTCCAGGGTCCCGGTGACGAGGTGCCGGCCGCCGATGCTGTTGCCGGCGGAGTCCAGCGGCGAAAGCTCGTTCAACCCAAAGCCGCGAACGCTGCGATCGCCACCCGCGAAGAAACGTTGCGAAGCCGGCAGCTCCTGGAAGTCCTCGACCCAGCTCGTACCGAACTCCAGGCGTCCGCGCGCGCTCCAGCGCTCCGAAATCGCATAGATGCGCTCGACCTGCGAACGGAACTGCAGGAATGACGCGTCGGAACCCAGCGTCGCGGGAGATCCGCGAAGTTCCGCATAGACGCTGTAAGGTCGCCGCTTGCCGCCGAGCACGTAGCTTGGCAGCGTGGCGAAACTGATTCCGGGGATGATCAGGAACTGGTTGGTGTCGGGTTCCGGGGAGTCGGGCGGAAAGATCGTTTCTTCCTGCGACAGCGTGACGAACATGACGCGTTGCCAGCGTCCGATCACTTGCGTGAGCCCTGCGCCGACCTCGGCGCGCCTGCTCTCCGTATCGCCGAGCTCTTCATCGCGGAGCGCGGCGCCGAACTCGAGCTTCTCCAGCGCGACATCCATCACCGGAATGACGTAGCGACCGGAGATCTCGTTGAGCACCGACGATGCGGTGAGCTCCACCTTCGCCCGGTGGCCGTGTTCATTGACGCGCCGGTCATCCCACGTGAACTTGCCGCGAGCCCGCGTATCGGTCGCATAGCCGAGGCTCGCCCCGTAACGATGGCGGCGATTCGGCTGAGCGCGCACGGTGATCGGCACGGTCCGGGCCTGCTGATCGGCGTCACCACTGTCGATGTCCACGGCCTTGAAGTACTGGCTGTCGTCGAGCACGTACTGCGTCCGCAGCAGCGAATCGAGCGTGTACGGATCGCCTTCCTTCATGCGCAGCATCCGGCGCATCGCATCGTCTGTGATGACGGTCTGCTCGGTCGTGATCTTGCCGTAGTGATACCGCTGGCCGGTATCGACTTCGATGACGATGGTGGCGCGGCGTGCTTCGCGATCGATCAGCAGCTCATTCTTCGTGAGCTTCGCTTCGAGGTAGCCGTCGTTCTTCGCCGCGCGCACCAGCGAACCTTTGACGAGCTCATACGTGCCATGGTTGAGGCGCAGTCCGGGCTTCAGGACCTTCGCTTCCAGGATCTCGTGAATCGCCCGTTCATCCTTGCCCGGTCCAGTCACGTTCACCGACACGTCCGACAGCCGGACGGGACGGCCGGGCGTGACGTGAATCGTGACTTTCCAGTCCTCGCCGTTGCGAGCGACTTCGTGCGTGACTTCCGGTTCGTAGTAGCCCAGCGGTTCGAGCGCACGGCGTGTTTCCGAAACGATGCGGCGCTGCAGGCGCGACATCACTTCGGGTGTCACGTCCGTTCGATCGGCATAGCGAGTGAGACTGAGGAAGGCGCGGACGTTGGTTTCGATCGCCGGCGTGGTGTCCGGGATCTCGATCGCGATCTTCGCGTGAACGGGCAGCGCAACGCATGCGCCGAACGCAGCCAGCAGGCTTGCCGCAACCCGGATGGCAGGGCGAGTCTTCCGCGTCGCGGCGAACCCCTGCGGTCCCGGGATGCGGCATAGAATCATTCGGGCGATGAATCGAACGAAGTGTCCGCAGCGGTGACGGCGTTGGGATCTTCGGCTTCGAACCAGACTTCCGGTACTTCCGCGCTGGTGAACTCGAACCGGCTCGTGCCGGTCTGCACGCCGGCGGAATCGAAGCGCCGCTCGTGAAGGACGGTGCGGCCATTGCGTTCCACCAGCAACAGGCTCGAGCAACGCGTGCCATAGCGCTCGTTGACGATGAAGGGCGACGAGACGACGCGTTCCCAGTCCGCCGGCAGGCCGGTGGAGGGCAGGTTGTCGGCGGGCGCCTGTTCGCGATCGGAGAGCATGGCAAAGAGATCGTCGGCAGCGAGGTCAGGTTCCGCCAGCAGCTTCGAGAACCGTTCGCGCGTTCGCGCGAGCTTGGGCCACGGCGTGTCCAACAGGTGATTGCTCAGGCCGTAGATGCCCGGTGCGAGTGCTGTCGGTGCTTTGGAGCCGCGGTTCGAGAAGTAGTAGAGCGCCCGTGTGCCGCCGACCAGCAGGTTGAAGCCCGAGTAGCGGAGCGCCGCGCCGCGCAGATCGTCCAGGAATTCCTTCGGCGAGGTCGCGCCGGTGAGGAAGCGGGGAATCAGGTTGCCGCGCGACGGGGCGCCTTCGACCGGTGCCTGCAGGTCGCGGTAGTTCGTCACGACGCCGAATCGCCCCGAGCGCGCAACGCCCAGCCAGGTGCCGCTGGCCTTCAGATCGCGTCCGCCGAGGATGCGCGGGTCGTCCTGCCACCAGTTCAAGGGCGTGGCGGCGCGGTCGTGAAATTCATCGCGGTTGCCCGCCAGCACGAGGCGGTAGCGGGGGTGCGATTTCCAGGCAAGAACGAGTAGGCACATGGAGAAGCGGTTAGCGGTTGGCGGTTGGCGGATGGTAAGAGACGGAAGCCGAATCAGGGCTGAATCCCGACGGGTCCAGGTGCCGGATTCTACGGTACCGATCCGATCTGCGGCAGGAGGCTACCTTGGCGGCGTGGGTCGGACGGGTGATGTCCAGAGCCGGGCGTGCGGCTCTTGCCGCAGGGGTGTCGCGGAGCCCGCGTCGTACCAGTCTTCGATGAGGCGGAAGGAGATGGAGTGGGTGGTCGGCAGGGCCACTTCGCCGGCGGCGATCTGTGCCCGGGTGAGCCAGCGAACGTCCTCCAGCTCGTCGTCCATTCGCCGAATCTCCGTACGCGATGCGTGGGCAGTGAAGCCGAGCATGAGCGAAGAGGGAAAGGGCCAGGGCTGGGAGGAGTGATAGTCGACCGCGTCGATCTCGACGCCGGTCTCTTCCCGGACTTCGCGCGCGACGGCGTCTTCGAGACTCTCACCGGGTTCGACGAAGCCCGCGATCGTCGAATAGCGGCCGGGGGGCCAGGCGGCTTGGCGCCCGAGCAGTGCGCGTTCGCCGTCAGTCACGAGGACGATGACGGCGGGATCGATGCGCGGGAACTGCTGATTGCCGCATTGCTCGTTGCCGCAGCGACGGACGTGACCGCCTTCCGCCGAGACGGTCGGCGAACCGCAGCGGCCGCAGAAGCGATGGCGTTCGCGCCAGAGAACCATGGCCCGCGCGTATGCCAGCACGCCGGCTTCGTCCCGCACGAGGTCGCCCGCGACGCCCCGCAGGTCCACGAACTCGGCGGACGGATCGAACCCTGGTGTCTGCGCCGGCGGCAGTTCGATCGCGAAGCAGAGCTGGCCGCGGAACTCGCCGAGCAGAATGACTTCCTGGGTCTCGGTTGTCCCGAAGTGTGTCAGTCCCGTTACGAACTGAGCCGCGAAGCCCTGATCCAGATGCGCGACGAAGCTCTGAGTGCGCCATACGGGTACGAAGAGCGTCGCGGGGTTCTCGAGTGCCGCGCGCAGTTGCATCTCATCTTTGCGCAGCTGCGAGAGCCGTTCGAGATAGGGGCCGGCAAGAAAATTGGGAACCGTTCGGGGCGACGCCATGGCGGTGAGGATTTTACTCCACCGACATGGCGTTCATGTTGAAGTCCTCGATCACGTCCGCAGCGAGTGCAGCGACGGTCGTATACGTACAGGACGTCGGATGCGCGATGTCGTCGAGCACTGTGCTTCATTCGCCTTCAGTTCGCAGAAGGGACAGCCGCGCCGAAGCGTACTCATCCGGTCGCGCAGGTATCGGCTCTGGCAATGACGGCATCGGGCGGCATTGAGTGTCGATCCCCGGCTGAGCGCAAGCAGCAGGAACCATGCGTGCTCGAACGAGATGCGCGCGTCGTGCATGAGCTGCCGATGCGTTTCGTACGCATCGCAGAACCGCTGTCCATAGGCGAGCGAGTGGTCTTCGCCGGTTTGCCGCTGGCGATGCACGAGATCGAACGCGGTCAGCACGCTGCCGAGGCACGATGCTTCGAACTGGATCTCGACGTTGCGGGTGAAATACTGCGCTTGTCGCGGTGATTTGCCGCGTCGCCGCCGGACCGCGACGCCGGACCGATGCTGCGAGAACGTCTTGTAGAGCCTGCGGATCCGGTCGTCGGTCAATCCGGTGCAGGAGCGGATGGTGCACGTGCGTGCTTCGTGGCGGATCATGCGCAGCGCCAGGTCGTGACGGCGCCGGTCGCGAAAATAAAGATCGTTGCTGATTTGCATGGACTCTCCCTGTCCGTTGGTTTGCCGATGAGTTCGTTGCGAAGCCGCGGTTCATCCGTGAATGCGCTGCTTCGACGGTTAGTTTGCAAGGAGATTGACCGCTCCGTAAAGGCTCCTGTCTAATCCCCGACGTCCACACTCGTACAAGGATTCGTATGTCTGCTCACAACACGGAAGTTGTGCCCGGCACCTGCCTGCCCGTTCTCGGGCCCGCGCTGCTGTTGCGCACTCGGGAACTCAATCTGGATTATGTTCGGCTTCTGCTCGCGGAGCGGGCTCCATCGACCGAATCGTTGAGCGACAAAGTTCTCGACGGACTGTCGCAGCTTTCCGCTGCGGCGCGCGGCGCGCTCGCCGGGTGTTCGTACACGCTCTTCTCGCTCGGCTTCGACGACATCCGGTTCTGGGGGGCAGCGCTCAGTGGCGGATCCGCGGACGATCCCGGCGACCGCTATGGAGACGACGGCGTCCCTTCGATGCAGAGTGCGTTCTGCGAAGTCGCACTGTTCTTCGCGTGGCACATCTCGCAGCTGAACCCGCTGGCGGCGCGCGTGTTGTTTGCGATGCCGGGCGCCATCGAGGAGCAGTTGGCGGCTGCGCCGCTCTGGCACCTTCGGCGAATCGCGCTCGACTATCCCGGCCTGCTCGTGCCTCGCTGGCCGCACAACCCCGCGTTCTGGCCGGACCTGGTGCGGTTCGCTGCCTCAGCCGATCCGCGATTGCTGACAGCCCAGCTTCTGGGGCATCAGTTGATCGCCTCGGAACTTGATGGATCACTGGTGCGTGGCGCGCGGCCGCGCTTGAGCTTGCGGCGGCGAAGGCAGGATGCGCCGCGCGCGTGAGCGCCTGCTCAGGGCTTGCGCTGGTCTCGATCGGCCTTGCCGGGCCGCAACGAGCTCGCGCGCGACAGCGCGTCAGAGCCAAAGCGCGCGCGAATCGTATCGATGGTCGCGTCGAGTTCGCGGTTGCGCTGCGCTTCGGGGACCGCGAACAGATCGAGCTGCGACGCTTCAGTCAGATCGCGCGCGCCGACACCCAGCAGTCGGATTGCTGCGCGGGGCTGATCTTCGAGCCACTCGTCGAGAAGCTCAGCGGCGGCCGCAGCGAGCGGTTTCGTTTCCTGCGTCGGCGGGCGAACGGCTTGCTGGCGCGTGTACGTGCGAAAGTCCTTGCGGCGAATCTTGACGACCACCTGGCCCGCGAGCCAGTTGCGACTGCGCAGCCGCGTCGCCATCCGATCGGCGAGTGCCGCCAGTTCAGCATGCAATTGCTTTCGGTCCGTGAGATCGGTGTCGAACGTTTCTTCGGCACTGATCTGCTTCTCATCCCAGTCGGCGATCACGGGCCGGTCGTCGATACCCGCGGCACGAGCCTTCATGCGCGACGCGTAGCGTCCGAAGATGGGTTGCAACGCCGCTTCGGGCGCCTGGCGCAGATCCGCCAGCGTACGAATGCCGATCCGCTCCAGGTGGGGGGCCGTCTTTTCGCCGATGCCGAAGAGCTTCCGGATCGGCAAAGGATCGAGCACGGCAGTCACCGACTCCGGGCTCACCACAACGAGACCGTCCGGCTTGCGCAGATCGGACGCAATCTTGGCCACGAGCTTGTTCGGCGCCACGCCGACGGATGCCGTCAAGCCGGTGCGTTCGACGATCAG
This sequence comes from Povalibacter uvarum, assembly GCF_014202975.1. Classification (GTDB taxonomy): domain Bacteria; phylum Pseudomonadota; class Gammaproteobacteria; order Steroidobacterales; family Steroidobacteraceae; genus Steroidobacter; species Steroidobacter uvarum. The sequence continues at coordinate 342,269 of NZ_JACHHZ010000002.1, read as the reverse complement.
CGCTTTGATCCGGCGAGCGATCGTCTCCGCGGAGCCGAGCGCGGTCTGACTCGCGGTGACATCGAGAAAGGCCTCATCGAGCGACAAGCCTTCGACCAGCGGCGTGAACTCGCGAAATACGGCGAACACGGTTGCCGACACGGACTTGTAGCGATCGAACCGCGGCGGGACGCAGATCGCGTGTGGACAACGCCGCATCGCGTCGCGCGTCGGCATCGCGGACCGCACGCCGTATTTGCGCACTTCATAGCTCGCGGCGGCGACGACGCCGCGATTGCCGCTCCCACCCACGATCACAGGCTTCCCCCGCAGCTCGGGATTGTCGAGCTGCTCGACGGATGCGTAGAAGGCATCCATGTCGACGTGGAGGATGGAAGGCACTGCCTCACTTCACCGTGATCGTGATCTTCTTCGACACCACCGCTGGATCGTGCGGCACGTGGATCTGGTCACCGAGCAAGAGCTGCAGCGTGTGCTTGCCAGGCTTCAGCTCGAGCGTCGTTTCCGTCTGGCCCTTGCCGAAGTGCACGTGATTGGCGTCCGCGGGGATCGGCTTGTCGAGCGGAGGCAGGTCCGCGTCCACGACCAGGTGATGATGACCCGCGCCGTCGAAGGCGATGCCGGCAGGGACGACGCCCATGCCCTTCAGGCCGAACTTCACTGTGATCGGGCTCGTCACCGTCGCGCCATCGACCGGCGCGATGAAATAGAGCTCCGCACCCGCGGGCGAAGGGGTCCGCTTGATCTGGGCAGCCGCGATGGCTGCGACGCCGACAGCGAGCGCTGCGGCAATGAACAGTCGTTTCATTGTTGGATTTCTCCGGTCGAAGTTTCGGAATGAAACTTACCCGGAGGATTCTAGCGTGAATCAGTGCAGCGTCAGGGCGGTGAAGATCACGAGGCCGCCCAGCGTCAGGAGCAGGCTCGCGAGATAGAAGAGAGTGAGCAGCACGAATTTGAGGAAAGTCACGAATCCGCTCTGGCCGTAGACGCGCCGCATCGCCCGATACAGATACCAGGGCACGTAGCCCGTCAGGGCGAGATTGACGAGGCTGCTGAGCCATTCGCCGTTGAACCAGCCGAATATCCAGTCGAGCCCGTTGCCGAGCGTGATGGCGAGGAAGACGAACGCGTGGAAGTGCACGAAGAACAGCAGATGTTCGGCGTAGAAGCGGCGCGAGCCGAGATAGAGCAGCTTGGCCCAGAGCGCGATCACGGGCAGGAAGATGAACATCATGTGCGGCACGTGATGCCAGAACGCCGTCCCGAATCGCTGGCCGTTGTCGGCAAAGACGTTGCGGCATGCTTCGAGCGCGCGTTCGCGATTCGCTCCCTCGGCCGGAAGCATCCAGCCGAGCGCCTGCGAATTGCACGGCGTCAGGATGCTGGTAACGACGTCTCGTTGCTGCGCCGCAGGGACGTCGCGCAGTGCGTTCAGCACGTGGTTTCGCGTTTGCTCCCGCTGCGCTTCGGGTGCGCGGGAGATCAGTTGCTCCAGCAGTTGTCGCGCTGCCGGATCGATCGGAGCATCAGTAGCTGGGGTGGCGGGGGCCGGTGCGGCAGCGTCGGTCTGGATCGTGGTCGGAACCGCGACCCCCGATCCCGAGAGCGATGTGAACAGAAAGAAGATCAGCGACAGAACGATGTAGAGCCGGAAAGGCGGCGTATAAGTGACCCGCTTTCCGCGCAGATACTCCGTCGTCAGGAATCCCGGATTGAAGAGCAGCGGCTTGAGCGTGCGCCAGACGCGATGATCGGCGTGAAACAGGTCTTCGATGAATTCGCCGATCATCTTCGGCGTTGAATGCACGTGGTGTTGCACGTGCTGGCCGCAGCGGCTGCAGTATTCGCCGGTGACTACTGCGTCGCAATTGAGGCAGCGGTCCCCGCCGTAAACGGGAGGCTCGGGCGGGGACGGGCCGTTCAAGCGTTACCGACGCGCGCGAACCGGACGTCTTCCTTGGCGACGCCGGCTGCCAGTTCGCTCGTGTCGAAGTCGTCGACATGGATCAGATCCATGACGCGCCGGTCGTAATCACGCAGCACGGCAGCCTCCGTCTCGGACAGGATGCCGGCGGCGAGCGCCTGCTGAATCTGTCCGGGGAGGTCGAGTGCTGTAATGCGACCGGTCTTCACGCCTTCCACTCTCACGCGCTTCTCCAATGGCTCGGCAGTGTCTGCCAACACCAGCGCTTCGTGCAACAGGCCGAGCGGATTGCCCGGCTCGACCGTGCGGTAGATGCCGTGCGTGGCCCGGTCGCGAGCCGGTGTCGAACGCAGGACCGCATCGACGATGCGCTGGCCGAGCGGATCGCTCGGCGCGTGGTACGTCTGGCCGCGCGGGAAAATGAAGAAGCGCATGAACGCAGCGAGGAAGCGGATCGGGAAATTGCGCAGGAAGCTGTGCAGTTGTTCCTGGGCGCGGTAGAGCAGGTTGCGGCAGGCCCATTCGACGAGCGGCAGGTCTTCTTCGTTCGCGCCCTGGTTGTGATAGTGCTTGAGCACCATCGAGGCGAGATACATCGAAGAGAGCACGTCGCCGAGGCGGGCCGACAGGCTTTCCTTCTTCTTCAGGTAACCGCCGAGCGACAGCATGGCCACGTCGGTCGCGAAGGCGAACGAGGCGCTGAAACGGTTGATGTGCTGGAAGTAGCGCTGCGTCGCGCCGCCCTCCGGCACGCTCGAGAAGCGGGCGAGCGTCAGCGCCATCACCAGCGAGCGAACGGCGTTGCTGATCGTGAAGCCGATGTGTCCGAAGAGCGCCTTGTCGAATTCCTTCACACCACGCCGCTTGTCCTTGTCGCGTGCCGCTTCCATTTCCTTCAGGACGAACGGATGGCAGCGGATCGCGCCCTGGCCGAAGATGATGAGACTGCGCGTGAGCAGGTTCGCGCCTTCGACTGTGATGGCGACCGGCACCATTTCATAACCTCGCCCCAGGTAGTTCTTCGGACCGAGGCAGATGCCCTTGCCGCCGTGCACGTCCATCGCATCGTTGGCGATGACACGCGCGAACTCGGTTGCGTGGAATTTCAGCATCGCGGCAGGTACGGAAGGCTTCTCGCCGCCGTCGATTGCGCCCGTCGTAACGGAGCGTGCTGCATCGACGATGTACGTGTAGCCGGCCATGCGCGCGATCACTTCGCCGACGCCTTCGAAGTTACCGACGGAGGTATTGAACTGCCGGCGGATGCGCGCATACGCGCCGGTTGCGAACACGGCCGCCTTGGCAGCGCCCGTCGCACTCGAGGGCAGCGAGATACAACGGCCGACCGACAACTGCTCGACGAGCATGCGCCAGCCCTGGCCCGCCATCTTCATGCCGCCGATGAGGAAGTCGAGCGGCACGAACACGTCCTTGCCGAGAATCGGTCCGTTCTGGAACGGATTGTTGAGTGGGAAGTGGCGACGGCCGATCGTTACGCCTGCGGTGTTGCGCGGGATGAGTGCGCACGTGATGCCGTACTCCGTGCGCTCGCCGATCAGCTTGTCCGGATCGAACAGCTTGAAGGCGAGACCGACGACTGTCGCGACCGGGGCGAGCGTGATGTAGCGCTTCGAGAAGTTGAGGCGCACACCCACGATCTCGCGGCCTTCATATATTCCCTTGCAGACGACGCCCGTATCCGGGATCGAGCCCGCATCTGAACCTGCGCGCGGACCTGTGAGCGCGAAGCAGGGAATCTCTTCGCCTCGCGCGAGGCGCGGCAGATAGTAGTTGCGCTGTTCGTCCGTCCCGTAGTGCAACAGCAACTCACCGGGGCCGAGTGAGTTCGGCACCGCGACGGTCGACGCAACGACGCCTGAGCGGCTCGACAGCTTCACGAGCACGCAGGAGTGAGCGTACGCGGAGAATTCGAGACCGCCGTACTTCTTCGGGATGATCATCGCGAAGAAGCCTTTGCTCTTCAGGTAATCCCAGATGTGCGGCGGCAGATCGGCGCGTTTGTGAGTGATGTCCCAGTCGTCGACCATCCGGCAGAGCTCTTCGCACGGTCCGTCGAGGAACGCCTGCTCCTCCGCGGACAATCGCGGCGGCGCGGCGGACATGAGTTTTTCCCAGTTCGGCCCGCCGGTGAACAACTCGCCATCCCACCACACCGTGCCTGCTTCGAGCGCGTCCTTCTCCGTCTGCGACATCGACGGCAGCATGCGCCGGTACGTGCGCAGGAACGGACGGCTGATGAAGCGGACGCGGAATGCGTCGATGTTCAGGAGCACGAGCAGTGCGAGCACCCCCCACAACGCGATCAGCCACGCGAAGCTGCCGGCGCCGAACCACGTGTACGCGAGTAGACCGGCTGCATACGTAAATGTCGCAGTCAGCAGCGAGACGCGCTGATAGGCGAGGACGAGTGCGCCGATGAAGAAGACGAGAAACCAGATGACGCTGCTCACGGGAGGAAACCTCGGATTGGGCCGCTGGCGACTGGCTGCTGGCAGGCTGACCAGAGCGGAGTAGAACGAGTCGTGACACTAGCTCGCGATTGCGCGAGCGGCAAGCGCAGTGCAACGCGATCACTGTCGGACAATCCGGCTACGACGCGTGGATGTGACAAATCGCGCATCGATGCGCCAAAAAGAAAACGGCGAGGTGACTCTCGTCACGCTCGCCGTTTCTATTTTCTGGCCAGCCGCCAGAAGCCAGTCGCCTCTTAGATCAGCTCTTTCACTCCGTCGCGCTCTTCCAGCAATTCCTTGTGCGTCGCTTCCATCCGCTGGCGGCTGAAGTCGTTCACGCTGAGGCCCTGCACGATCTGGTAATCGCCGTTCTTGCACGTGACCGGGAAACCATAGATCACGCCAGCAGGAATTCCATAGCTGCCATCCGACGGCACGCCCATGCTGACCCAGTCGCCATCGGCCGTGCCCTTCACCCAATCGCGAACGTGATCGATCGCAGCGGATGCAGCAGATGCTGCTGAAGAAGCGCCGCGCGCCTTGATGATCGCTGCGCCGCGCTGCTGCACGACGGGGATGAACGTCTCGGCGTACCACTTCTGATCGACGAGCGAGAGCGCGGGCTTGCCGTCGACGGTCGCATGATGCAGATCGGGGTACTGCGTCGCCGAGTGATTGCCCCAGATGATCGCCTTGCGGATGTTGTTGAAGTGCACGCCGGTCTTCTCGGACAACTGCGACAGCGCGCGGTTGTGATCGAGGCGGACCATCGCGGTGAAGTTGCGTGCATTGAGGTTCGGTGCATTGCGCTGTGCGATCAGCGAGTTCGTGTTCGCGGGGTTGCCGACGACGAGCACGCGCACGTTGCGATCAGCGACGGCATCGAGGGCCTTGCCCTGCGCCGAGAAGATCTGCGCATTCGCCAGGAGCAGGTCCTTGCGTTCCATGCCCGGGCCGCGGGGCCGCGCGCCGACCAGCAGTGCGACGTTGCAATCCTTGAACGCGACCTTGGCGTCATCCGTCGCGACGATCTTGTTGAGCGTCGGGAACGCGCAATCGTTGAGCTCCATCACCACGCCCTGCAGCGAACCCAGGGCCGGCGTGATTTCGAGCAGGTGCAGGTTGACGGGCTGATCGGGGCCCAGCATCTGTCCTGACGCAACGCGGAAGGCGAGGGCATAGCCGATCTGGCCGGCGGCGCCGGTGATCGCGACATTGACGGGACTCTTCATGGGATTCCTAAGCTCCAGCTGATCGTGGGGTTACCGCGCAAAACGGGGCGCGAATTCTAACCAACTCGATACCCCGCGGCCCGGGGGAAACGGGCCGCGCGCACAATTCCTTCCAAAGGAACGGGTCGCCGGCCCGCCCGTCGTCTGCCAGAAAGCCGGCAACAGACTGAAACAAAAAGAGAATCCGGTCCGGGGAAGGCGCCTGGCAGCGGGTCAGGCGAGCCCGCGCTGCAACGGAACAATTCCGGACTGCGAGCCCTTTGGTTCTGCTGACGGGCCGATTCGGGCGGCCCGACAAGAATTAGCGGAGGTCCCCCGGCATGAGCCGCCTGGTCTGTGTATCGAATCGAATCAGTCTGCCGCGCAAATCCGCGGCACCAGGCGGTCTGGCGGTGGGGGTGCTGAGCGCGCTGAAGCGCACCGGCGGACTCTGGTTCGGCTGGGGCGGCGACACCATCGGCCACGAGCCTGGTGATCCGGATCAGCTCATTCGCGACGGCGTGACCTACGCGACGATCGATCTCAGGACGCGCGACTTCGAGCTCTACTACAACGGCTACTCGAACCAGATGCTGTGGCCGCTGTTTCATTACTTCCTGCGAGGCATGCGCTACAGCGTCGAAGAGCGCGACGCGTACGAGTCGGTGAATCGTCTGTTCGCGCAGAAGCTGCTGCCGCTGCTGCAGGAGCGCGATCTCATCTGGGTGCACGACTATCACCTGATCCCGCTCGGCCGGCAGCTGCGCGAAGCGGGAGTGCGTCGACCGCTCGGCTTCTTCCTGCACATTCCGTTTCCCAACATCGAAATGCTGCGCGTGCTGCCGACGTATGCCGAGCTGCTGCGCGATCTCACTCACTACGATGTCGTCGGCTTCCAGACGCAGAACGACCTGAAGGCGTTCTATTCGGGCATCGAGCACCTGTTCGGCGCGGAAGCGATCCGCAGCGACGGTCGCATTCGCGTCGGCGACAGGGTGCTCCGGGCTGACGTGTTCCCGATCGGTGTCGACGTCGCGAGCGTGCAGAACGAGGCGGTCGAAGCCATGTCGTCGGATGTGGTCCGCCGCATGTACGACAGTCTCATGGGCCGCCACCTGATGGTGGGTGTCGACCGGCTGGACTACAGCAAGGGACTCCCGGAGCGCTTCTCCGCATATCAGCACTTTCTCGAGACCTATCCCGAGAACTCCGGCCGCATCACTTATCTGCAGATCGCGCCGCTGTCGCGCAGCGACGTGAAAGCGTACGTCGAGATTCGCCAGGCGCTCGAGCAGGCGGCCGGACGAACGAATGGCCGGTTCGCCGATACGGACTGGACACCCATCCGGTATCTGAATCGCAACTTCCCGCACTCGACGCTCATGGGGCTGCTCCGCTCCGCGCATGTGGGCATCGTCACGCCGCTGCGCGACGGCATGAACCTCGTCGCGAAGGAATTCGTCGCAGCCCAGAATGCGGACGATCCCGGTGTCCTGGTCCTCTCGACGCTCGCCGGCGCCGCGCGAGAGCTCAATTCAGCGCTGCTCGTGAATCCCTATGACAGTCGCGCGGTGGGTCATGCGATCCAGGCCGCCTTGTCGATGCCGCTGCCGGAACGGCGCGAACGTCACGCTGCGATGTTGCAGACGTTGAAGCGCAACGACATTGCATCGTGGTCACGCCGCTTCGTGGAGGCGCTGGAGAAGGCAGATGGAACGGATACGCGCGTGAGGGCGATTGGAAACGGGAGCTGAGGCCGCTCGCGCTTCCTTATTTATCGGCCTCGGGGCCGGCATCCAGGGCCGCGTTAGCGTGCTGCCAGACACGCTGCACTGGAACCGCGAGCTCGAGGTCCTCCTTGTCCAGCATCTCGATGATCCGCAGATTGATGTCCTGCTGGATGTCCATGTAGACCCCGTAGGCGGGCGTGGTCACGAAGTAGACCGTTTCGAAATCGAGCGAACCGGCACCGATGCGTGAGAAGTGCGAGCGGTCGAATCGTGTGTTCTCGTGCGATTCCACGATTGCGCGCAGGGCGCCTGGAATCTTCTTGAGCCTGTCGGGCGGCGAGTCGAGTGCGACGCCGATGGTGAACGCAATGCGGCGCTCACGCATTCTGCCGAAATTGCGCAGGCGGCTCTTCAGCAGATCCGCATTCGACATGACGATCTGTTCACCGTTGACGCTGCGCAGGCGCACGCTCTTGATGCCGATCTGTTCGACCGTGCCGTTGATGTCATCGACCGCGATGGCGTCGCCCACGACGAACGGCCGATCGAGCGTGATCGACAGCGACCCGAGCAGATCGCCCAGCACGTTCTGGACGGCCAGTGCGACTGCTATGCCGCCGATGCCGAGGCCGGTGACGAGCGCTGTGATATTGACGCCGAGGTTGTCGAGAGTGAGCAGCAGCACGATCGTCCAGATCAGCGCGCGCACCACGAAGCTGATGATGCCGAAGGAGCCCGCGGCCGCTCGATCGTGCTGCAAGGCGTCCGCCTGCTTGCGCATGAGCCACGCCGTGACTGCCGTGCTGATCCAGATGCCGACCTGCCAGAAGGCGCTGATGGTGAGCAGCGTCAGCAGCAGCCTTGCGACTTTCGGAGGCAGCGTCAGAACGGTCGATGCGATGTAGAGCGAAAGGATGATCAGGAAGAACACGCCCGTGTGGCTTGCCACCTTGAAGGGCAGTTCCAGCAGCTCGGTCTGCGGCGTCGCCGCCAGTCGCTCATAGCGTGCGCGAACAATGCGCCGGATCAGCATCGTCACGAGGAAGACACCCACCAACAGGCCCGCGGCGAGGGTCCACTGCCACACGGTGTTGTCGAAATAGGTCTGGTCGAGGAGCTCGGTGACCTCGGTCATTCATCTCTCCGGGCATTGTCAGGGCGGCGCAGGGGTCGCGATGATAAACGCTGAGCACATCGATACAAATCGCGGCGCTGCCCCGTGGATATTCCGGAGAGGATGCCTGCGAGGGGGCCTTTGTTCCCGGCGATGTCGGCTTCCCCTGCGGCCGCGCGCCCTCTGCTACGATCCACGCGACCCGTCCGATCGGGACCCGACTGCCACGTGCTACTCGAATCACAACAATCCGGCGATTCCCTGACACTGCGGCTGAGCGGTGACTGGTGTATCGAGAATATCCGCGAGGTCGAGGCTGCGGTGGCCGAAATACCGGCCGACGGCAAGGGCACTGTGCATGTCGATGGCAGCGGCGTCTCGAAATTCGACATGTCCGGTGCCTGGCTCCTGCATCAGCGCCTCGACGCGCTGCGCACAGCCGGGGCGAACGTCGAGTTTTCCGGCCAGCAGCCCGAAGTGTTCCATTTCCTCAAAGAGATGGCCGAACGCGAATGCGCGCCGGTCAGGACTTCCGATGAGGATGCGGCGCCGCTGCGCGATGGCCTTGCGTGGATCGGACGGCGTGCCGTCCAGCAAGGGATCCAGACTCGCGACGCCGTTGGCTTCTTCGGACACGTTTCGCTGACACTCGGCCGTTCGCTGCGCAGCTTGCGGAGCCTGCGCATTCCGTCGATCGCGCGACACGTCTACGAGACCGGCATCCAGGCGATCCCGATCGTGTCGCTGATCGCATTCCTGATCAGCGTCATCGTGGCGTATCTCGGCGCTCAGCAATTGCAGCAGTTCGGCGCGGAGATCTACACCGTCGATCTCGTTGCGATCGCGGTGCTGCGCGAGATGGGCGTGCTGTTGACCGCCATCATCGTCGCAGGTCGTTCCGGCAGCGCGTTTGCCGCCGAGATCGGCGTCATGCGGCTCAATGAGGAAGTCGACGCGTTGCAATCGATGGGCGTCGACTATTTCGAAGTGCTCGTACTACCGAGGGTGATCGGATTGGTCATCGCGTTGCCGCTGCTCACGATCATCGCCGATGCGATGGGATTGGCCGGGGGTGCGCTGCTGTCGTCCTTGCTGCTCGATATCTCACTCACACAGTTCATCCCGCGCGTGCAGGCGGCGCTGGCGCCGACGACGTTCTGGGCCGGCCTGATCAAAGCGCCGGTGTTTGCGCTGCTCATCGCAATGGTAGGCACGTACCGCGGCATGCAGGTGCGCGACTCGTCGAGGGAACTCGGCCGGTTGACGACCGTTGCCGTCGTGCAATCGATCTTCCTGGTGATCTTCGCGGATGCGGTGTTTGCGGTGGTTTATGTGCAGCTGGATTTTTGAAGAGGCGGCGAGCAAGTAGCGACGAGCTGCGAGCCAGAGACAGATGGCGGAGAGACAACAGAATCAGAGGGTGAGGAGGCCGGAGGAAGCGGCCAATTCGGCTGCGCGTGGTGCCCCGGTGATTTCGGTGCGCAACGTCGTCAACCGTTTCGGGCGCCAGGTCGTTCACGACGGCGTCAGTCTCGACGTCTATCCCGGCGAAGTGCTCGGTATCGTGGGCGGATCGGGCAGCGGGAAGTCGGTGCTGCTGCGGACGATGCTCGGGCTGCATCGGCCGAATGCGGGCGAGGTGCTGATCGAGGGCAAGGACATCATGAAGATGTCCAATGAGGAACTGCTGGCGGTGAAGCGTCGTTACGGCGTCACGTTCCAGCACGGTGCGCTTTTCAGCTCGCTGACGGTTGCCCAGAACATCCAGCTGCCGATTCATGAGTACTACAAGGCATCGGAAGAAGCGCTCGATGCGCTCGCGAAGCTGCGCCTCGCGATGGTCGGGCTTTCGGCGGACGCTTGTACGAAACTGCCGTCGCAACTGTCCGGCGGCATGGTCAAGCGAGCCGCGCTCGCACGAGCGCTGGCCCTCGATCCGACCCTGTTGTTCCTGGATGAGCCGACCGCGGGGCTTGACCCCATCTCGGCGGCGGAGTTCGACCAGCTCGTGCTGTACCTGCAGCGCGGCCTGCATCTCACGGTCGTCATGATCACGCACGACCTGGATACGCTGGTCACGACCTGCGACCGGGTTGCCGTGCTGATTGACAAGAAAATCGTGGCCGATACGCTCGAAGGCATCATGGCCAACCCCCATCCGTGGATCCAAGAGTACTTTCATGGGCCGCGCGCCCGCGCGGTGCAAGCCCCAAAGGACGAAAAATGATCTCTGCTCTTGCCTCTTCCTTCTGGCTGGCGGCTCGCAGCTAGCGGCTCGCGGCCTCTTCTCCCATGGAACGCGAAGCCAACTACGTCGCCGTCGGTGCCTTCATCCTGCTCGTCATCGCGATGGGCGTGGGATTCGTGCTCTGGTACACGGATGCGCGCGACCGCAAGGACTACGAGCTGTACGAGATCTATTTCGCCGGCAGCGTGAGCGGCCTCGAGCGTGGCGGTCCCGTGCGCTATCTCGGCGTCGATGTCGGTCGCGTCCGGCGCATCGATATCGACCACGACAATCCGGGGCGTGTCGTCGTCGTCGCGGAGATTGATCGCGCCGCGCCGATTTCCTCCGCTACACGCGCGAGCCTGGGTCTGCAGGGCGTCACCGGACTGCTGTACGTGAATCTCAAGGAAGTCCCCGACGTGAACAAGTCGGCGGACCTCAAGCAGGGCCATCGCTATCCCGTGATCGAATCCGTCGCCTCCGATTTCGATACTTTCATCGCGAGCCTTCCGGAGCTGATGTCGCGAGCGAATTCCCTGCTCGAGCGGGTGGGGCGGGTCCTGTCGGACGAGAATCTCGACAACCTTTCGCAGACGATGGCGAATCTCCGCGAAGCCTCCAAGGGACTGCCAGCGACCGCACGCAACATCGAGACACTGGTCGCCGAAGTGCAGGCGACCGCCGTGGAGATCCACGCCGCGGCGGAAGGATTGCGCGGCATCACGACCGACGTCAGGCCGGAGATCAAGCAGGCGGTCGAGAAGATCGGTGTCGTCGCGGACAATCTGGCGCAGGCGTCCGCGCGAATCGATCGGCTCAGCCGCGACAGCGAAGTGCAGCTCGGACACTTCGCCAACACGGGACTGTTCGAACTGGAACGCCTCGTGCGCGAGACGCGATCGGCGGCGCGCGAATTCCGCGATCTGTCGCGCAGCCTGCAGGAGAACCCGTCGCAGATCCTGTATGAACCGCCGGTGAGCGGCATCGAGATAGCGAAATGAGAGAAGCGGTTAGCGGTTGGCGGTTGGCGGTTGGCAAGAGGCGGAAACGGACTTCGCGTGCTGTCGTCGTGGCGCTATTCACTTTGCTGTCCGCTTGCGGGGGCTCGCTGTTCGAAAGCAAGCTGCCGGCGCCGACGCGCTACGTGATTGCGCCGCCGGCGCCAGCGGCTGCAGCGGTTTCCTCGGCGGCTTCGGAAGTGAGTTTGTCGATCGGCAGGCCTGACGTTGCGCCGGGTCTTGATACCGATCAGATCGCAGCGATCCGGGGGCATGAGCTCGACTACTACCGCGGCGCGCTGTGGAGCGGCAGCGTTGTCGAGACGGTGCAGTCGTTCCTCGTGGCGGCGTTCGGCGACCAGAAGCGCTTCCACAGTGTCGCGGCCGAGCAGGCGCGCATTGCCGGCGAATACCTCTTCGACGTGGAGGTGCGCGATTTCCAGGCCGAGTACGGTACCGCCACGGCTCCCACGGTGAGAGTCACCCTGGTGGGTCGGCTGATCCGGATACGCGACCGAAAACTCGTGGATACGATCTCCGCCGCGGGTACGCGCCCCGCCACGGAGAATCGTCTCGGCTCGGTCGCATCGGCCTTCGAATCAGTGATGCAGCAGCTCTCACTCGATCTGGTCCAGCGAACCGCGGACGCAGTTGCGCGCGATCGCGCAGCGAACCCTCCTGACACACGCGCCGGGGTCTAGTTCTCGCCACTCATGATCTTCATGAGTGATTCCCCGTGCCCCCCGTGGAGAATCCGGTTCCGGGCCTCCGATTTCAGGTCCAGGTTCAACCGCTGTTGCGCAGCGCCGTCGCGACAGCGTTGATCGACAGCTGAATCCCTTCGCGCACGCGGGCATCCGTCTCGCCGGCCCGATGACGTTTGAGCAATTCCACCTGCAGCAGATTGAGCGGCTCGATGTACGGCAGCCGCAGCCGGATCGACGCATCAAGCACCGGGTTCTTCTCCAGCAACCGCGACTGACCCGTGATGCCGAGCAGGCAATCGTGGGTCTGGGTCCAGCCGCTGCGAATGCGATCGAAGATGCGCTCGGCAAGTGCGGCGTCCTGCACGAGCGTCGTGTAGCGCTGCGCGATTGCCATGTCGGACTTCGCGAGCACCATCTCCAGGTTGTCGAGCGTTGCTTTGAAGAACGGCCAGCCCTGCGCCATCTCTTGCAGCAACGCCTGGTCGGGGAACGAATGCAGCGCATGGCCGACGCCATACCAGCCCGGCAACATGACGCGCGCCTGTGCCCAGCTGAATACCCACGGAATTGCGCGCAGATCCTCGATGCGATCGGACTTGGTGCGCGACGCCGGCCGTGAGCCGATCTTCAGCTCCGCGATCTCGAGCAGCGGCGTCATCTGCCGAAAGAACGTCTTGAAACCGTCTGTTTCGTAGACGAGTTCGCGATACGCGCGGAATGCGCCCTTCGAGATCGAGTCCATTGCCTGTGCATAGCGAGACGGCCCTTGCGCAGGTGCTGGTGCAGTGGAAGCAGACGACAGTAGCGTTGCTGACGCGATCGACTCGAGATTCAGTGCGGCTCCTTCTCTCGTGCCGTACTTCGCTGCAATCACTTCGCCTTGCTCAGTGATGCGGATGCGGCCCTGAACCGTGCCCGTCGGCTGCGCACGGATCGCGTCGAACGAGGAGCCACCGCCGCGACCTACGGCACCGCCGCGACCGTGGAAGATCTGCATCTTCGTCTGCGTCTCCGCGAATGCAGCGGCGAGCTCGCGCGTGGCGCGATTCAGGCTCCACACCGACGTGAGATAGCCACCGTCCTTGTTCGAATCGGAGTAGCCCACCATCACTTCCTGATATCCGCGCCGATCCGCGGCCTGACGGATCTCGGGCAGCGCAAGCCAGGCGCGCATGATGTTCGCGGAGCGCTCGAGATCGCCGATCGTTTCGAACAACGGCACGACCATGATCGCCGCGGCACCCGGATCGACTGGGCGATACAGTCCGGCTTCCTTCAGCAGCACGTTCACTTCGAGCATGTCGGACACGCTCTCGCACTTCGAGATGATGTACGTCGTGATCGCTGCGGGCCCGTACATCTCGTGCGCCTGCGCAGCCGCGCGCACGATGGACAGCTCCGACTTCGTTTCATCCGCGTAGGAAGCGAACGGGCTGGCCAGCAGACGCTCGCTCGCGAGTTCTCGGCGCAGCAGCTCGACACGACCTGCTTCATCGAGCGACAGATAATCGTTCGCGACGCCCGCGACCTTGAGCAGGTCCGCAACCACCCGCGCGTGCACGTCGGAGTTCTGGCGCAGGTCGAGCGTCGCCAGATGAAATCCGAAAGTCTCGACTGCGCGGATCAATCGACCGAGCGCGCCTCCTGTCGCCAGCAAACCGGCGCCGCCTTCGCGCAGCGAAAGAGCGAGCGCGACCAGATCGGCTCGCAGCGCATCGGCAGTCGCATAAGGTTCGCCGGCCGCTGAGGCCGGCCGCGGCGGCACATGACCCTGCAGCCTCTGATAGGTCGCCGCGAGTCTGTTGTAGATCGCGATGACCGCGCGACGATACGGCTCGTCGGCGCGCCCGGGACTCGCATCCGCACTCTGTTCGGCGAGTGCCATCACCGCATCGCTTGCGGTTGCGAGCTCGGTCGAGAGCGACAGTTCCTGGCCGAGCGCATGAAGATGATCGAGATAACTCTCGAGCACGGACTGCGATGAGCGCCCGAGTGCGAGGCGCAGCGAATCCGCGACTACGTTCGGATTGCCGTCGCGATCGCCGCCGATCCAGCTGCCGAGCCGCAGGAAGCTCTTCGGACGATGACCGAGCGCGCGTTCCCATCGCGAATACAGAGCTGGCAGCACCGGCAGGAAGATGTCCCGCAGATACGTCAGCGCGATCTCGACTTCATCCGCAACGTAGAGGCGTTCACGCCGCAGCGGTCTTGTCTGCCACAGCAGCGCGATCTGACGCAGGATTGCCCGCTCGATGTCATCGCCTTCGGGGGATTCCTGTCGTCCGAGGTCGCGATGCCGCATCAGCTCGGCGATGTGGTTGCGATGATCGATCATGCTCTTGCGCATGACTTCCGTCGGATGCGCGGTCAGCACGGGCACGATGAGCGAGTGATCGAGCAGGACCGCAGCCTGCTCCGCGGAGATTCCCTGTTCAGCGAGATGCTTGAGCGTGGAGGCGACGTCATGCCCCGATTCGTTCAGCCGTCCCTGCCGGTCCTCAGCGAGGTTCGCGAGCATCGAGAACAGCATGAAGCTGCGCACGAAGGCGAGCGTGTCGTCGAGATTCAGCGCATCGAGACCGCGCGCCAGCGCAGTCGGATCCGCAATGCCGCGATAGCGATCGACCGAGCTGGCGCGAATTCCCTCGATCCGCTGGAACAGCTCGCTACCGCCATAAGCGCGAATGACATCCCCGAGCAGCTTGCCGAGGTAGCGGATGTCAGCGTTCTGGGTAATCGGTTTGACGACGGTGTTCATGGCAGTCTCCGGGAGGCGCGCATTGTGCACCATGCAAGAAGCCGACCGGGGAGGGAATCAGAGGCGGATACGGAGTCGGAGTCGGAGTCGGATTTCACACGGAGTTCACGGAGGGCAAGAAGATCGGGCTCTGACGAACTCCGTGTACTCCGTGATCTCCGTGTGAAATCTCCTTCCTCTCGGATCAGAAAGTACTGAGCCCGGTGGCTTCCATGAACCGATACCGCCAGTACCTGCGTGAGTCCTTGTCTTCGTAGACGCCGAAGGCGGAGGTGAACTCCGTGCCGGGCGGGCCCTGGTTGGTCCAGAGCCGGTCGAAGTACGCGACCATCTCGAGCGCGAGCGGTGAGTCCTTGCCCATCTCCAGTGCGACGTTGGCTTCGAGGTTGTAGTTGCCGATGTTGCGGCGCGTGAGGTTGGCGGAGCCCACGGATGCGATCAGGCGATCGCCCTGGGTGACCATCGCGACCTTCGTATGGAATTGCTCGCCGTGCGTCCGGTACCAGCGCACCTGTATCTGGCCGTCGCTCTTCGTGACCAGTTCGTTGGCCACGGGTCGATTGGGGACGCCATCCTTCTGGCGACCGAAAGCGTCGCGATTGGGATCGAGGATGAGCTGGACCGATACGTTGCGCTTCGCGGCCTGCAGCAGCGATTCGACGACCTTGCGGTCGCTCAGATAGAACGTGGCGATGCGAACGGCATCACCGTTGCGCGCATGGTCGATTGCGTTCACGAGGTGATCGCGAATCGATCCCTCGGTGATGAAGGACAACTGCACCGCGCGTTCTGGCGCAACGGGCTCCGCAGCCGGCGCCGAAGCGAGGATGTGGCCGTCCCAACCGGAGAAGCGTGCGATCCCGAGTTCGCTTTCGACGACATCGAGCGCGGGTCCGCCCACGAACTCCACCGCGACGTTGGAATGCGCGCTGCTCGCATCGTGCGGATTGGCGGAGGTCACCAGCGCGACGACCTGACTGTCAGCACGGTCCGCGACGATGAGCTTGCGATGATTCGCCTTGAAGTTGAGGAGCGCCAGCCAGCTTCGAAAGCTCACGCGCGCCGGCTCCGTGTCGAAAGGATTCGGCATCGCATCGCCGCCGGGCGAGTTGCCCCACCACTGACCGAACATCCGCCAGAGCGAGGAATAGCCGGGGTTCGAATCGCGCAGCTTTTCGAGGTCGGTCGTGACGACGTTGATGCCCGCATTGCGCAGCCGCTCCAGCAGCTGCGATTCGGCGCCGCCGTAAACGTCGTTGATCGGATCGGTGACGAGCAGGACCGACAAACCCGGCTGCGCCGCCTTGCGCGCGATCAGTCGATCGCCAAGTTCGCGGCTCAGCGTCCGGTACGGCGCATCGGCTGCTCCCATCAGGTCGTTGAACAGGAAGAAGTCGGCGACGATGAACGTCTGCGCTTCATCGATGATCCGCAGGATCTGGTCGAAGACGCGCTGTTCGTACAAGAGCTGGCCGCGAGGGTCGTTGTACGTCAGGTCCGCCAGGAACTTCACGTTCGCGACATCGACTGCCACGGGCGGTGTTTTCTGCTGGGTGCCCGCTGGCATCGGTTTGGTGGTCTGCCAGAGGCCGACCGCCACCCAGATCGCCACGAACCCCCAGAAGATCCACCGTTTGCGAAACCGCCGGCGAGGTGTTGCGTCCGCTTCGTTGTTGTCCATGTCGCGCGGATTGTAGCCGAGTCTTCCAGGCATCCACGCCGGAGCCTGCCGCACTGTGCGGCCCGTCGCAGGTTCGCAGCCCAACGAATGGAACCCTGCCGGCCCGATGACGTTTGTGTCACCGGATGCATCACAGCACGCGGAGACAAACGGGGCGCCATGCAGATGGGCTAAAGTCGGTGCTTCGCCAGGAGGACGACCATGATCGATCACACAGGACTTTCGGTCAGCGACTTTGCCCGCAGCAAAGCGTTCTACCTCGCTGCGCTCGAGCCCATCGGCTACCGGATGTTGATGGAGTTGAAGCCGGAAGATACGGGCGGCTTCGCCGGGGCCGGGTTCGGCGTGCCGCCGAAGCCGGATTTCTGGATCGGCAAGGGCAAGCCGAACGATCCGCCGATCCACATCGCGTTCCGGGTCGCGAATCGCGGGCTGGTCGACAAGTTCTACGAGGCTGCGATCGCCGCGGGCGGGCGCGACAACGGTCCGCCTGGCATGCGTCCCCACTATCACGCGAACTACTACGGCGCGTTCGTGCTCGATCCGGACGGCCACAACATCGAAGCGGTGTGCCACGACGCGGCGTAGAGATCGATTCTGTCGCTGCCCGCTATCGTTGCCGGCTGTTGCACCGGCGAAGTGGCGCGGCGTACGGTTACGGTGTCTTCGTCACTCCCGCGCAGGCGGGAGTCCATCCCGTCCGATCCGGATGGATTCCCGCTTTCGCGGGAACGACGAATCGAAGGCTTGGATATTTCATTGATGTTTCATTGATTGAGGAGACGGCTCGTGAAGATCGATATCGGCATTCCCGAAAAACAACGCGTGAAAGTGGCCGAAGGCCTGTCGCACCTGCTGGCCGACAGCTACACGCTCTATCTCAAGACGCACAAGTTTCACTGGAACGTCACTGGACCGATGTTCCAGACGCTGCATCTCATGTTCGAGACCCAGTACACCGAGCTTTCCACCGCGGTCGACCTGATCGCCGAACGTATCCGCGCCCTCGGCAGCTTTGCGCCGGGCAGCTATGCCGAGTTCGGCAAGCTCTCGTCGATCAAGGAAGCGGAAGGCGTGCCGAAGGCCGAGGACATGATCCGCCAGCTGGTCGAAGGCCAGGAAGCAGTCGTGCGCACGGCCCGAAAGATTTTCCCGGTGGCCGAGAAGGCCGGCGATGAGGCGACGGCGGATCTGCTGACGCAGCGCATCCAGCTGCATGAGAAGACGGCGTGGATGCTGCGCAGCTTGCTGGAGAAATAGTCGGGCGTCTTGACCCTGAGCCAGTCCCTCCGGCATCGCCGGAGGGCTCGCTATTCTTTCCAGCCCCGTTCGCGTGCGGCAGCTTCCTGCGCCGCATCGAGCGCCTCACCGGCGATCGAGTCCTGCACCGTCTGGAGAATCGCCGGCGGCATCGCAGTCCCGGCCATTCGATAGTTGCTGCTGGCTTCAGTGCTTTCGCCGCCGGCCAGCGTATCCAGTCGCCATTGATCGCCCTGACGACAGGCGATGCCTGCAACCTCAGCAGGCTCCGCCATCGTGAACGTGCGGCAGTAGTCGCCGGACTTCGCGCGATAAGTGATAGCGACGTGAACGCCGGACTCGCTTGACGCACCGCTTGCCTGCTGATCGAGTGCGTTCGCCAGTGTGCCCGCGGCGAACATGTGGCCGTCCCGGGCGACAACATTGTCGTCGGTGCTCGTGACCAGTCGGGTGATGACGATGCCTATCAGGAGGCTCGCTGCCATTGCGCCCCACTCGGGCCATGACCAGCTGCGCTTGATCGGCCGGCGAGCGCCGTCGATCGATACGACATCCGCCGGCTTGGTAGCCGGCGCCGTGGTCGCAGCAATCACAAGCTTCTCTGGCATTGGCTCATCGAGCATCGGATCGAACGCCGAGCGCAGATCGCGGCCCAGGCTGCGATGACGCTCGATTGCCTGTGCGATCCGCGGATCGTTCGCCATCGCTTCCTCGATGGCGGTGCGCGTCGCGGCGTCGAGCTCGCCGTCTGCGTAGGCCATCAGGATTTCATCGCTGAACTTCATCGTCTTCAACTCAGGTTGGCTTGCATTGCCTCGCGGCCACGCGCGAGGCGACTCGTCAAAGTTCCCATCGGAATCCCGAGCAGATCGGAGGCTTCCTTGTAGGAAAGGCCTTCGATCAGCACCAGCGCGATCGCCTCGCGCTGCTCTTCGGGCAACGCCATCAATGCGCGCTGCATCGACAACCGCGTTGTCTGTGCCTCGTTGCTCGCGTCGCCCACGTTCTCGCCGCTCTCCTCGGGGAGGAACACGCGATCCTGGCGGCGTCGCGAGCGCACTTCGTCGATCCACGCATTGCGAATGATCCCGAACATCCAGCTCTCGAATCGCGACTCCGGACGCCATTGATCGAACTTGAGCAGCGCTCGCTCCACGGCGATCTGCACCAGGTCATCGGCGTCCGCGACATTGCGTGTCAGCGTACGGGCGAACCGTCGCAGGCGCGGCAAGGCGCCCACGAGCTGCTCGCGGACCTGATCGACCGATGTGGGCATCTGTCACCACTGTTACTGGAAGGACGACCGGGAGCGGGGATTTCTTCCGTCCCGAAGCGGAATTGTCGCCGACCGGCGGCACAGCGTCACGAAATCGAAAGCGGCCCGGGAAGAAATCCCGGGTCTCGTGCGTATAGTGAGTCGTATGCGCCGGAAAGCATCTCTCATGAAGTTGGGCAGAGGGGTCCTGGCCGCGATCGTCGTGGCCGGGCTGCCGGGTTTCGTGCACGCGCAGGTCCTCCCTCAGGTGCAGCTGCCGCAGTTGCCCGTAGAGACGCCGCTCAACGTCGATGGCACGCTGAATCGCACGCTCGAGCTGGCCGACCCTGAGCGACTGCGCCAGTTGCGAGTGCGTGACCTGCTGCGGCGAAACCGGGACGTCGTCGAGGCCGATCCGCGGGGTGCGCCGATAGTCCGCAGTGAGATTGCGGCGTTGTCGCCAACGGAAGATGCTCTGCGGCAGGCGCAAGGTCGAGGTTTCGAGATCGCGCGTCGAAGAGTGCTCGAAGGTCTCGATGTCGAAGTCGTCATCCTGCGCGCGCCGGAGGGCGTGTCGACTCGCCGTGCAATCCGTGATCTGCAGCGCATCGATCCGCAGGGCACCTACGACTTCAATCATCTGTATTTCGAGAGCGGTGAAGTCACCGGAACGGCGCCGACTGCGGCTCAAGCTGCATCGACGGCCCCCACTGCCGGGATTCGGGTCGGACTCATCGATGGCGGCGTGGAGGGTGCGCATCCCGCCTTCAATGGAACGAGCATTCAGCAACATGGTTGCAGTGCGCCGATTCCCACTGCGCACGGAACAGCGGTCGCGTCGCTGCTCGTCGGCTCCGCGGGAGATTTTCATGGGGCCGCGCCGAACGCGTTGCTCTACAGCGCCGACGTTTATTGCGGGCAGGCATCGGGCGGCGCGGTCGATGCAGTCGTCGATGCATTCGCCTGGATGGCTCGCGAACGCGTTCCAGTGATCAATGTGAGTCTGGTCGGGCCCGCCAATCGGATTCTCGAAGGCGTAGTGCGCGTCGTCGTTGCTCGCGGACATGTCATCGTCGCGGCCGTCGGGAATGATGGGCCGAGTTCGCCACCGCTCTATCCGGCCGCCTATCCGGGTGTGATCGGTGTCACGGGAGTCGATGCGCGCAATCGCGTGCTCGTCGAAGCCTGTCGCGGAACTCATGTCGCTTTTGCCGCGCCGGGCGCGGAGATGTCGGCGGCAACGCTCGCGCAGGCATACGTTGTCGTGAGAGGCACGTCATTCGCGGCGCCGATCGTCGCCGGGCTGTTGGCCACCCGGATCAACGAACCGGATGTGTCGAAGGCATCGAGCGCAATCGCGTTGCTGGCGAGTCATGCGCTCGATCTCGGATCGAAAGGCCAGGACCGGATTTATGGAAAGGGCCTGGTGGGGGCGCAGTTGCGGATGCCGGCGAGTCTCGCCAAATCTGGCATTCCCGCGAAAGCGGGAATCCATCCCGCTTCTCCAGGTGGACTTCCGCGTTCGCGGGAGTGACGAGAAAAATCTTCATCCTCCGGGAAGAAATCCCAATTCCCGGTCGTCCTCTCTACAAAGGCTGCAGATTGGCTGCGGTCAGAGGAGGACATATGAAAACTTCGATCCGTATCGGTGTGGCAATGGCGGCGGTGATGGCGGCTGCGTCGGTGAATGCCCAGGGCCTGGGCGGCAATCTCACGGGCGGCCTGGGTGGCACGTTGTCCGGCGGAATGCGGGACATGGGCATGATGACGCAAGGCAACGGCATGGGCTCGATCGGTGGCGAGTTGCGCGCCGGCGGATTGCGTCGCACGACGGATGAAGTCGGCGGCTCGTTGCGCAACACGCGTGATCGCACGCGTTCGTCGCTGCAGGAAACCGGAACGCGCACACGCTCCGCAGCTCAGGGTGCAACGAGCGCCGCACGCGGTGCTGCGGATCAGGCCAAGCAGGTCAACGCGACCGGTCAGCTCGATGCGGCTGCCAACGCCGCGGGTTCCCTCTCTTCGACCGGCGCGAACGCAACGCAGGCGGCGTCGGGCAATGCCGGCACAACTCAGTCGCTGCTCGGTTCCACCGCGAACAGCACGACACCCAACACGACTCCGATGGAGCCGGCTCCGGCACTCCTCGGTGGCAACGCGCAGTCGTCGGGTTCGATGTTGGGAAATCTGGCGACGACGCCATCGACTGCTTCGGGCGAATCGACGCCCCCGGCAAGTTCGCTCACCAGTGCACTCGGCAGCAACTCGAGCGAAAGCGCGCCGAGTGAAAGCAGCTCCACTCCCGCGTTGCCGACCGCGGCGCTGAGCGGCGAGGGCAGTGGTTCCGCGAATGGCAATGCGAAGGCCTCGCGCGATGGCATCGCGTTGCAGGCAGGTGCAGATGCCAACGGCGCCGCGTCAGCGTCGGCGCAGCGCTAGAGCGGCCGGAATTTCCACGGGAACACGGGGTTCCACGGGGGCGGAAGATGTCTCTGTATCGATACCTTCTCCCCCCGTGATCCCCGTGTCCCCCGTGGAGATCTTCTTCCTAGATTCTCGGGCTGCCCAACACCTGGGCCCAGTAAATACCCGCATCACTTTTCGAGCTGGTGGCGAACGCGATGCCCATCTCGGTGAATGTCTGGCCCATGATGTTCGCGCAATGCCCGGGACTGTTCAGCCAGCCATTCACGACGATCTCCGCGGTCGTTGGGCCGGCGGCGATGTTCTCTCCGATGCTGCGCCAGTTGTAGCCGACGCGAGTGGCACGAGCGGCGACGGTGCGTCCATCCGATCCCTGGTGTTCGAAGAAATTCTTCGCCGCCATATCCTGCGCGTGGATCAATGCCGTGCGATCAAGCATCGCCGATGCCGTGAGCGGAGGCACTGCAGCGAAGCTCTTGCTGCCGCATCGTCGCGGCTGGCCGCGCGCGACGTTGACCAACCTGAGCACCTCGGCGGCGATCGCTCCGGCGTCGCGCGTGGTGGGTGCTTTGAAGGGGAGAGCTATGACGATGTGGACGTCCGCAAACTTCTGCGAAACACCAATTGTCGTGAATTCGGGATTCGTCAATGTGTCGCAGTAGTTCTTGGCCAGCGCCGCGAGCATCGCGCGTTGATTCGGCGCACCTTCGATGCGCATCGATGCCGAACTCAACGCGCGGTAGCCAGTTCGTTCCAGAGCGTCGCTCAGCCGACCCCCTTTGGCCCATTCCTTGGCGACGGCGTCCAGATCGCGGCTCGACGTCAGTGGGGCCAGTGTTGCTCGGCTGCGGCAACCCTTGATGCGGATGTCGTTGACGTCGTCGACGAGCGCGGCGTTCGCGCTCGCGGTCGCCAGGAACAGCGAGAGGGCGGCGAGTGTGCGAAGGCGAATGTGTCGTGTCGCGAAGAGTGGCATGAGGGCATCGGTCGTGAGTCGTGGTATCCGTCATTCCCGCGCAAGCGGGAATCCATGTCTTTGTCCGGATGGATTCCCGCTTGCGCGGCAATGACATGGAGGTAAGTTACACGTTGTCCCTGAAGCCCGCCTAAACGCGTGCTCCAGTGTGCTTCGCTTCCCGCGTCCGCGTCTTCGCCGACCCCATGATCTCCTTGATCGCGGGCATGAGCGGTCTCGCGCCCTCGTCGTAGCCATCCCATGCCGTGCTCTTGCGGATGAGCGCGGGTGCTGAGCGGATCGTGTATCGCATGGGATCGAGCCCGCTCTTGACCTGCGTCCACGCGATCGGCATCGATACCGCTGCGCCTGCTCGCGCCCGTGGCGAGAACGGTGCGACGGCGGTCGCCATTCGGTCATTGCGCAGATAGTCGAGGAAGATCTTTCCCCCGCGCAGTTTCTTCGACATGTTGATGAGATAGCGATCAGGGCTGTCCGCCGCCATCTGTCCGCATACAGCTTGTGCGAATGCCTTCGCCTGTGCCCAGGTCACCGCCTTCTTGCCGTCGCTGTCGAGCGGCGTCACGACGTGCAGGCCCTTGCCGCCCGTGGTCTTGCAGAAGGCAACGAGGCCGAGCGCTTCGAGGCGATCATGCAGTTCGCGGGCGGCCATGACGACCGCGCTGAACTCGACGTCGGGACCCGGATCCAGGTCGAACACGAGGCGACCGGGCACTTCGGGCGAGCCGCGTCGGCAGTTCCATGGATGCAGCTCGATACCCGCCGTCTGCGCGACTGCGATCAATGCCTCGACGCGATCGATCTGCAGATACGGTTTGCTGTCGCCTTCGATCTTCGTGAGCGTCAGCAGGTTCGACGTCCCGGGCATCGCGTGGCGCTGAAAGAAGATCTGGTCGCCGATGCCGTCGGGTGCGCGAAGGATCGAACAAGGTCGGCCCTCGATGTGCGGCAGCATCGATTCGCCGACCGCTTCGAAGTATTGCGCAAGGTCGAGTTTGGTCGCCGGACTGCCGTCGCCCGCATCGGGCCAGAGCGGCTTGTCCGGGCTCGAGATCGAAACGCCCATGACCGTGGGCGGGCCGGCCGCTGTGGACCGGGCACTGGCAGATCGCTTGCCGCCACCGCGGCGAGTTCGCGCGGGCTTCGCCACGGCTGTCGATTCGGCCGGTGCGGGTTTCTCGGCTTCGACTTCCGCGGCAGGTTTGTCGGCGCGCAATCCCTTGAATGCCGCCTGCCGCACGTTGCCGGAGCCGGTCCAGCCCGCGAACTCGATTTCGGCCACGAGATCCGGCTTCACCCACTGAATGTCGTGTGCATCGCGCGGGGCGTTGTCGCCGCCGAACGGACTCACTTTGCTTTTCAGTGCTTTCAAACGCGGCATCAACTGCCGCAGCTTGTTGCCGCCGAAACCTGTACCGACGCGTCCGACATGAACGAGGTGCCGTCCGCGATGCACGCCAACGAGCAGCGAACGCAAGTGTCCCGCTTCGTGCGTCCATCCGCCGATGACGACTTCATGACCCGCGCGGCATTTCGATTTCGTCCAGTCGCCGGAACGGCCCGAACGATAGGGCGCATCGAGTCGCTTCGAAATGATCCCCTCGAGGTTCATTCGACATGCGGACTGGAGCACCGCGTCGCCCGCGGTCTGAAAGTGATCCACGTAGCGCAGCAGGCTGCCCTTCTTCTGGTCGGCGAGCAGGGTTTTCAGTCGGGCCTTGCGATCGCGAAGCGGTTGCCACTGCAGGTTCCCGCCCTCCGCGAACAGCAGATCGAAAGCGAAGAAGATGAGGTCGGCCGTGTCGCCGTCGGATAGTGCCGCCTGCAGCGCCGCAAAGTCCGGCGAACCGCTGTCGTCCAGCGCGGCGACTTCTCCATCGATGATGCTGTCCGGCAACGAAGCAGCTGCCGCGGCGATCCGCGGAAACTTGTGGGTCCAATCGAGACCTTTGCGGGTGCGCAGTTCAGCTTCGCCATCCTGGATCCGCAGCTGCAATCGATAACCGTCGAACTTGACCTCGTGCGCCCAGCTAGCATCGTTCGGTGGCCGCTCCACGAGCTTGCACAGCTGCGGCTCGATGAACCGCGGCATTCGGGCCGTCGATCGCGACGCTGACTTGCGGGCCGCTTTGCGCTTCGCTGGTTCTGGCGCGGTGTCATCGCGGCTGGATCGCCACACCGCATCCGCCTTCGCTCTGCCTTTCCCGGTCATGAAGGCCTTCGGCGCAGCGCCCTTGCCAGCCTCGATCTGGGCCATCCTGCGGCCGGAGGCTACTGAACGATCTTCCGCCAGCAGCTTCTCGGCTGCGGCGCCTTCGCGCGCGAACTGATCGCGATGCTTGATGAGCAGCCAGTTGGTGCGTTTGCCGCCGGTGCGATCGTTGCGCATCCGCACGAGCACCCAGCTCCCGTGGAGACGTTCGCCTTCGAGCGAGAACTTCAGGTCGCCTTTCTTCAGTTGTGCTTGGGCATCGAGATCGCCTTGCGGTGTCCAGTAGCCGCGATCCCACATCTGCACAATGCCGCCCCCGTACTGGCCGGCGGGAATCCTCCCTTCGAAATCGCCGTAGTCGAGCGGATGATCCTCGACTTCCACCGCCAGTCGCTTGTCCCTCGGGTCGACGGACGGGCCGCGGGTGACCGCCCAGGACTTGAAGACGCCCCCGAGCTCGAGCCGCAGGTCGTAGTGGAGCCGGCGGGCGGCATGTTTCTGGATCACAAATCGCAATTGCCGCGATTTTTTTACCGGTCGTTCCCCGCTAGGCTCCGCAGTCCTCGAAAAGTCGCGTTTGGCGCGATAGGTCGACAGCTTGCGATTGCGGGTGGCCATGGCCTGCTCCGGTTTGCGGTCCGATTACGCTAGATGGAAAGAGGAACGCGTGTCTTGGATCGGGCGTTCCTGGCCGCCGGTGCGCAGTTTCGCGATCGGGTATTCCCCGTGGCTCTATCGGCGCATGAACGGCAGCGCAGCCTCGACGACAATGTTGAATGCATTCACTGTCCCTCGGAGATCGTCCATGACTCGATCGTTCATGACTCGCAACTTACTGATCGTCGCGTTCGCCTGCGTGCTGGCGCCGGCGCTGGTGTCCAGCGCCGAAAAGCTGAACGTGAAAACCGGCCTTTGGGAGACCAAGTCGTCCCTGCAGTTCAGCGGCATGCCGGTCCCGAAGGAGCTCAGACAAAAACTGACACCGGAGCAGCTCGCGAAGATGCGCGCCGACCTGGCCGCTGAAGCGGCGAAGGGTCCGATTCGCGAAACGTCCCGCGACTGCATCACGGCAAAGGACCTGGAGAATCCGTTCGCGTCGTCCAATACGAAGGACTGCAAACAGACGATCGTGAACACGACCCGCACTTCGCAGGAAGCGCGGCTGGTGTGTGAGGGCGACTACAAGGGCACCGGTGTGCTGAAGATCCAGGCGCCGACGCCCGAGACGATGAATGGCACGCTCGACATCAAGATGAGCGACGGCACCGAAACCTTCACCATGAAGGGCACGCTGAGCGGCCGCTGGGTCAGCGCGGATTGCGGCGATGAGGACGAAGGCGACGTGGACCAGGACGAAGAGCCGGCGGACGACGAGGAAGAAGAGGAATAGCTCGAACACCGATGTCTGCCCTGCGGGCGCACGCCGTGCTCGCAGACCGGGTTCCACAAATGGCATATGCTCCCCTGGAAAACAGGGGAGCATCGCCATGACGACCAATCATCAGTTCCGTCTCGCCGCCCGACCCGTCGGCACCCCCAAGCGCACCGACTGGAATTACGTCGAGGAGCCCGTCCGCCAGCCGGGCGACAACGAGGTTCTCGTACGCACGCTCTATCTTTCCCTCGATCCCGCGATGCGCGGGTGGATGAACGAAGGCAAGTCGTACATCCCGCCGGTGCAGATCGGCGAAGTGATGCGCGCCGGCGGCGTCGGCGAGGTCGTCGCATCGAAGCACGCAGGCTTCAAAACGGGTGATCACGTCTACGGCACGCTGGGTATCCAGGAGTACGCGACGCTCGACGGCAAGGCGCTCACGAAAGTCGACCCATCGCTCGCGCCGCTGCCCACGTATCTCGGCACGCTCGGAATGCCGGGATTCACTGCCTATTTCGGATTGCTCGACATCGGCCAGCCAAAGCCGGGCGAGACCGTTGTTGTGTCTGGAGCCGCCGGAGCTGTCGGAACGGTCGTCGGACAGATCGCTAAGATCAAAGGCTGTCGCGTCGTCGGCATTGCGGGCGGCCGAGAGAAGTGCGACTACCTCGTCAACGACCTCGGCTTCGATGGTGCCGTCGATTACAAGTCGGAAGACGTGAAGAAGTCGCTCCGCCAGCATTGCCCGAAAGGCGTCGACGTCTACTTCGACAACGTCGGCGGCGACATCCTCGATGCAGTGCTCACGCAGCTTGCCCGCAACGCACGCATCGTCATCTGCGGCGCCATATCGCAATACAACAGCACGAGCGGCGTGAAAGGCCCTTCGAACTACATGTCGCTGCTGGTCAATCGCGCGAGCATGAAGGGCATGGTCGTGTTCGACTACGCGGACCGCTATCCCGAAGCAATGCGTGAAATGGGCGGCTGGCTGAAAGCCGGCCAACTGAAATCCCGCGAAGACGTCGTCACCGGCATCGAGACCTTCCCCGAAACGCTGCTCAAGCTGTTCAAGGGCGAGAACACCGGCAAGCTCGTTCTCAAGGTTTCTTGATTGGGAGTTTCACACGGAGTTCACGGAGTACACGGAGGAAGGAAAAAAATTCGATCGACTGATGCCCGAGCCTGCCTGACTTGGCCTTCAGATCTCGGCTCCGTGAACTCCGTGAGCTCCGTGTGAAACTCCGCTCTTCTCCTCAAACTCCCGACCGAGCCAGGATGACCGCCGACACGCCGTGAGCCGGACGATGTGTGTCGGGGTTGCGGTACGAGTGGGGCAGGTTGCCAGGGAATGCGAGCACGTCGCCGGCGGCGAGATCGTAGCGCTCGCCTGCGACGAAGATCGTCACTTCCCCGCCGAGACAGGTGAAGTACTCACGTGTGCCGGGGAGGTGCGGCGACCCGCGCATCGAACCGCCGGGCGCGAACTCCATGACGTTGAGCAATTCCTCCGGCATCCGCTCAGTGATCAGCGAACGGATCGTGATGCCGCGGCCCGCGCTTTGCGATGCGAGCTCGCTCTTCTCCCATTTGCGAACCTTCGCTCGCGGCGAGGCCAGGAGCTCATCGAGCGGCACCTCGAGTGCGTTCGACACCTTGAGCAGCACAGTCAGCGAGGGATTGCCGTTGCCGGACTCGAGGTTGGCAATGGTCGACCGCGGTACGCCGGCCGTCTTCGCCAGCGCTTCCTGGGTGAGATTGCGTACGTGTCGCAGCGCCAGCAGATTGCGCGACAGGTGCGACACGACTTGGCCGGGGGTGTCCATCAGGGCGTGTCCATTATCGTGACCTTCCGTCAATGCGTCGGACATCGCCGTTGGCAGGCGGGCGACGGTCTCTATGATCGATTCATCGAACAGGAGACCACACATGACTCAGGGGCAGCAACCCGGCAACGATCCGATCCGCGGTCTGCGAGTCGCCGTCACCGGCGGCACTTCAGGGCTCGGCGCCGCGCTCGTTGATGAGCTCAGTCGGCGCGGAGCACAGATTGCATTCGTCGCTCGCACTCGCACGCGCGTCGCCGAAGTCGAGCGTCTGCATCCCGGTGCGCACGGCATCGTCGGCGACGTTTCCGTGAAGCAGGACATCCATCGCATCGCGTTCCAGGTGCTGGGGCCGCTCGGCGGGCTCGACGTCCTCATCAACAATGCATCTGACCTCGGGCCGACGCCGCTCGCATTGCTTGCTGACACCGAATGCGAAGATTTCGTGCGCGCACTCGATACGAACGTGCTCGGACCATTCCGGCTGACGCGCGCAGTGCTCGGTGCGCTTGCTGCATCGGCACGCCAGGGGCGCGGTGCGATAGTGATCAACATCTCGAGCGATGCCGCTGTGAATGCCTATGCGCGTTGGGGTGCTTACGGTGCGAGCAAGGCGGCACTGGCGCACATGACGCGCATCTGGAACGAGGAGCTGGCAGCGGAAGGAGTTCGATTCCTCGCGCTCGATCCCGGCGACATGGATACGCCGCTGCACGCACTCGCAGTGCCCGAAGCGAATCGCGCCGAACTCAAGTCGCCGCACGAGTCGGCGCGCGAAGTGATCGCGGCGGTCGTCGACTTGCTGCCGAGCTCCGAGCGTCAGCTGGCTGGAGTTGCCTGATGCTGGCAGCGACTGCGCCGATTCAACGGCCGCTCGGCGCGAAGCTCCTGCATGTCGATGAGCTCGGTCGAATGCGTGTTCTGCCGAGGGCCGGCTTGATCGACCTGCTCGAAGCGGGTGATCTCGTCGTTGCCAACGATGCAGCAACGATGCCGGCAAGCCTGCAGGGAGTGCATGCGCCGACGCGATCGCCGATCGAGCTCCGGCTTGCCGGCCGGCGCTCGCTGGCGAGTGAGGACCTGCATCGATTCATCGCTGTTGCCTTCGGGGCTGGCGACTACAGGACGCGCACCGAACATCGTGCAGCGCCGCCGCACTTTGATGTCGGCGATGTGCTCGAGCTCGGGCCGCTGACTGCCCATGTCGAAGCAGTGCTCGACCATCCGCGACTGCTGGCGATTCGTTTCGGATCGCCCGCGGCGCTTTGGGCAGGTCTCGCAGCACACGGTCGGCCGATTCAGTACGCACATGTTTCGCAGCCACTCGAGTTGTGGGATGTCTGGACGCCCATCGCGGGCATGCCGGTTGCGTACGAACCGCCGTCCGCGGGATTCGTTCTGGATTGGCAGTTGCTGGCAGCGATGCGCCATCGCGGCATCGAGTTCACGACGATTACTCATGCCGCCGGCATTTCTTCGACAGGCGATGCATCACTGGATGCGCGCCTGCCGTTCGACGAACCGTACGAAATTTCGTTCACCGCGGCGACGGCGATCAATCGCGCGCTCACTCGAAAGCGCCGCATCATCGCGGTGGGTACTACGGTAGTCCGCGCGCTCGAGCATGCGATCGGCGGACGCGAGAGCATTCGTCCAGGCCTCGCGATGGCCGATCAACGAATCGCAACTGCGACCCGCCTGCGTGTCGTGGACACGATCCTCAGCGGCACGCATGAGCCGCGGACGAGTCATCATGAACTGCTGCATGCGTTCGCCGGACCGGACACGCTCACGCGGATGGACGAAGCGCTGAATCGCGAGGATTTCCGGACACACGAGTTCGGGGATTCGGTGCTGCTCGCAAAAAGAGCCGGATAGCAACCACTCCGGCGTCAATTCAGGCTTTTCATTCTCGTCAGCGCGCATGTGACTGATTCGCCTGAGAGCATCCGCGCGATCGCTCCGTCCAGTCACCATCCGCTATCCGCTATCCGCTTCGAGTCCGTATACTCCGGCGCTTTGCGCGGCCTCGAGCTCCCCATGTGGTTCAAGAATCTCATCATCTATCGCCTGCCTGAAGGCTGGTCCATTCCCACCGTGGAACTGGAGAGCCGCCTCTCCAATCGTCCGCTGCAGGCGCCGAACAGTTTCGAGATGTTCAGCCGTGGCTGGGTGCATTCGAGCCCGGCGCAGCGCTACGTGCACACGACGAACGGTCAGCATCTGATCGCGCTCGGCGTCGAGCAGAAGCTGCTGCCGTCGTCGATCATCAAGCAGGTGACGAACGAGCGCGCCGCGGAGCTGGCGGAGCAGCAGGGATTCCCTGTCGGGCGCCGGCAGATGCGCGAGTTGAAGGACCGAGTGACCGAAGAGCTGCGTGCTCGCGCACTATCGCGTCGCCGCATCACGCGCGCGTGGATCGATCCGGCCAATGGCTGGTTCGTGGTCGATGCTGCAGGCGGCGCGCGCGCCGACGAACTCGTCGAAACGTTGCGCGACACGCTCGGCAGCCTGCCCGTGCAGTTCCTCGAGACTCAGCTCGTTCCCCATGCCTCGATGGGTGCGTGGCTTTCGCTGGGCGACGCGCCGCTGCGTTTCGTGATCGACCAGGATCTCGAACTGCAGACCGCCGACAAGACCAAGGCTACTGTTCGCTACGTGCGTCACCCGCTCGAGACCAAGGAAATCCAGGCGCATCTTTCGTCGGGCAAATACCCGACGCGGCTCGGCCTGACGTGGAGCGATCGCATCGCGTTCGTTCTTACCGACAAGCTGCAGGTGAAGCGCGTCGAGTTCCTGGAGATGGTCAAGGAGAAGTCCGACGACGAAACCGTGTCGCCGGAAGAACAGTTCGACATCGATTTCCTGCTGATGACGGGCGAGCTGACGCAGATGCTAAGCGACCTGAGAGAAGCGCTGGGCGGCGAGCCGCAGCAGGAGAAGAAGGCAGCCTAGAGGACTGGCGCTTATTGCGGCTCCAGCGGCTTCCCCGCCCACCGGATGATCGCAATATAGACATCCTGCTCGCGGCGCAGCGTGCTCATCAGCTCGAGCATTTCGCGGGTGAACTTGTCCTGTTCGACTTGTGCCGAGACGATCGCGCCCGCGGTTTCGAGCTGGTAGGCGGACCGGGTGCGATGCGTGACCATCGCCATCGCCTCTTCGCTCGCGGGCTGCGCAACTTTTTCCATGATGCTGATTCCCATGCCGCCCGCGATCATGCTGTCGCCTTGCATCAGCGCTTTCGCGATGCCGCGGCAGCGCTCGGCCGTCGCGGGATTCGTCGTCTTCAGGCATGTGTCGCCGAGGGGTGCGAAACTCGGCAACGCAATGCCCGAGAGCCAGCCGATGACTGCGTTCATGGTCGTCGTCAGCGGCTCGGTCAGTGACGTTTCAGGGACAGGCGCGGGGCCGACGGCGCGCGTGATCTTCGATACCAGCGAATTCCAGTAGATATCAAAGCGCGCTTTACGACTCATCGCGTCGAGAATTTCATTCTGTGCCGCGACATCGCGACGCGCATGCGTGCGTGTGAACGCACCGAGCCATGCCGCTGCATTGTCGGGGTCGAGCTTGCGCAGGCGTGCCTCGGCTTCCTCGGGCTCGCAGCCCGTCGCCCGCGCGCAGAGCTGCACATACAGCCACAAGATATCGGGCCGGCTCGGCGCTTTGGCAGCCGCCTCGGCGACCAAAGCGAGCGACTGGGCCGGATCCTGATTATGTCGCCGCATAGCGTCAGCCAGCAGCGCGTCCGGGACCGCGGAACTGGTGGAACGCTGGGGGGCGCCTTCCTTGGGTCGTTCAGGTTGGGATCCGCATCCGCCGACTGACATCAGAATCAGGACGACTCCGGCGAGTTCGCGGAGAATGGGTCTGGTATTCATGGCGCCGTTCAGTTTAGCAGCGGAAATCGTTCACTCTGAGTTCACCCGCGCGGATCGATGATGCCCTCGAACTTGGTACGCCCGCAGGGCGTTGACTGGTCACTGATCGAACGGTGTTTCAACGTACGGTGAATCATGCGTAGCCTGTTGCTCATCAGTCTGCTCTGCCTCGCGGGGGTGGCCACGGCCGAAGAGGTCGCGGATCCGCCCGGACGAGTCGCGCGCCTGAGCTACACGGAAGGCGACGTTTCGCTTGCACCCGCCGGTACCGAAGAATGGGCCGAAGCCGTGTTGAATCGTCCGCTCACGAACGGCGACCGGGTGTGGGTGGACAAAGGCGGACGCGCGGAGTTGCAGGTCGGTTCCGCCACCGTCCATCTCGATGAAAACACCGGCGTGTCGATCGTCGATCTCGACGACGATGTGCTGCACCTCGAGGTGACCGAAGGGTCGGCCAACATTCGTCTGCTTCGCCGCGGCGACAGCGAGCGCATCGAAATCGATACGCCGAACTGCGTCGTCGAAGTCCTGCATCCCGGCGAATACCGCATCGAAGCGAGCGGCGCGGGTGATCAGACGATCGTGCGCACCCGCAACGGCGGTGCGGAAGTGAATGCCGGTTCGAAGACCTGGCGTGTCGACACGAGCGAAGAGGGCGTGTTCGACGGCACCAGTGAGATCTCCGCGCGCATCGAGCCGCTGGGTCCGCGCACAGCGTTCGAAGACTGGGCCAACGATCGCAATCGCATCAGCGAGAATCCGGTGTCGACGCGCTACGTGTCGAACGAAGTCGTCGGCTACGAAGATCTCGATCGTCATGGTTACTGGGTCAACGAGCCGAGCTACGGCTACGTGTGGCAGCCGACCTACGTCGTCTCGGGCTGGGCGCCGTATCGCTACGGCCGCTGGGTCTGGGTGTCGCCGTGGGGCTGGAGCTGGGTCGACAATTCCCCCTGGGGGTTCGCGCCGTTTCACTACGGTCGCTGGGCGTACGTTCGATCCCGCTGGTGCTGGGTACCGGGTCCGCGTCATATCCGTCCCGTCTATGCGCCTGCGCTCGTTGCATGGGCCGGCAGCCCCGGTGTGAGCGTTGCAGTGGGTTTCGGCAGCGGCGTCGGCTGGTTCCCCCTCGGGCCGCGCGAAGTGTACGTGCCGGGGTATCGCTACTCGCGCCGCTACTTCAACAACGTGAACGTGTCGAACACGGTCATCGTCAACAACACGTACATCAACAATTTCTACAACGGCCGGCCGCGAAACTTCGACTATATGTACGGTCGCGATGGGCGCGCCGTGACGATCGTCGATCGCGACCGCTTCATGGGCGGACGTCCCATCGACAATCACTGGACCCGCGTGGATCAGTCAGATCTGCGGCGCTGGCATCACGATTCGCGTCCGCCGGCGCTCGCTCCGAATCGCGACAGCGTTTTCGCATCGCGCACGCTGGGTCGCATCCCGGATCGACCGAATCAGACAGCACGTGATCTCGTGGCGCCGCGTCCGCGCGGCGGCCTCAATCAGCGCATTCCGTTCGATGCGGAACAGCGCGCCATCGAAGCGAATGGCGGCAGGCCGATCGGCCGCTCGCAGCTGGTGACGGGCAACGCCAATCCTCCGCCGAAGGACGCTACACGCAGCCACGATCAGCACGAATCCGAGCGCAGTCAGGACAACTGGCGATCGCGAGGCGGGCCGGATCGCTCGCAGGCGGTGACGTCGGATCGCACTCCGGCTGCTCCTGCGTCTTCGCGGTCGACGCGTGAGCGCTCGGTCTCGGATCGTCCGTCGTGGGTGCAGGATCGCCAGCGGGATCGCAGTGCACCGCCCGTGAATTCGCTGCAGCAGCAGAACGATGCGGGCAATCGCCAGACGCAGCAGCCATCGTGGCGGGGCAACGCAGAGCAGCGGTTGCAGCGCGGCGGCCAGGATGAGGAGTCGATCCGTCCGCAGAACCGGCCGGAGAATCGTCTCGAGCGCCAGCCCGAGCGCGTGCCGGATGCGCGTGATGTATTCAGGGATCAGGCAGCCCGTCAGCGCGAAGACCGCTCTCAACGAAACTGGTCGAACTCGCAACAGCAGGCTCGTCCAGAGCGCGTGGAACAGCAGCCGCGCTTCGAACAGCCGCGATCGCCACAACCGAGGGTTGAACAACCCCGGCCGCAGCCCCGATACGAACAGCCTCGCTCCGAGCAGCCACGATCGCAGCCGCAGCAGCCGCGCATCGAGCGAAGCAATCCCCCGCCTGCCGCCCGTCCGCAGCCCAGCCAGTCGAACAACAACCAGGGCAACAGCAACCGGTCGGGCGACAGCAGCCGTTCCCAGTCCGGCAACCGCGACCGCCCCAACTTCCGGCCCCAGTAGCCCGGACCGGGTTCACCGGTACGGCCCGGCTGTTTGCCGGTGTTTGCTGGCGGGGGTGGGCCGCCGCTCGTAAGGTGTCTCCCATGGAGCAGACTGCCTGCCCGGAGACCTTTTGAATGAGCCCGAATGAACCCCGCTACCGGCGCCGCTCGCCACTCGCCATGGGCATCGTGCTCGTGGTGCTCGGCGGGCTGCTGCTGGCCCTGAACCTCGGCTGGAATCTGCCGATCGCTGTCTGGGACTACTGGCCCGTTGCCCTCATCGTGCCCGGCCTCGTCGCCGTCGTCGCACCCAGCCGGCATCTCAATCGCAGCGGCGGCATCTGGCTGCTCGCGACCGGCGTCTACTGTCAGATCAGCATCACCGATTTCTTCGGCCTCGGCTGGTTCACGGCCTGGC
Organism: Povalibacter uvarum; assembly: GCF_014202975.1. Taxonomy (GTDB): domain Bacteria; phylum Pseudomonadota; class Gammaproteobacteria; order Steroidobacterales; family Steroidobacteraceae; genus Steroidobacter; species Steroidobacter uvarum. The sequence continues at coordinate 307,467 of NZ_JACHHZ010000002.1, read as the reverse complement.
CCGTTTTCGTCATCGCCTATGGGCTCGACATGATCATCGGCTCGGGCCCCGAGATGCTCTGCATTCGCGACGACGGCAGCGAGCCCGGCCCGAAGAACGGGAACAACGATCGGGTGTCGCATGAAAGATGAAACACCGCGCCGCGATCCGTTGTTCTCGATGAGGCTGCTGGTCGGCCTGTGGATCATCGCGCTCGGTGCGATCTTCCTCGCCGGCAATCTCGGCTGGATCGATACCCGCCAGGCCTTCCGTCTCTTCTGGCCGCTGATCTTCGTGCTCGTCGGTTCGAGCATGGTCATGCAGAAGACCAACAAGCGCAGCAACCGCTGGGGCTGGGTCTTCATCGGCGTCGGCATCTGGGTCTTCGCCGACAAGATCGGCTGGGTCGATCTCAACTTCTGGCAGCTCGCTTTCCCGCTCGCCCTGCTCGCCCTCGGCAGCACGCTGGTGTGGCGCGCGTTTCACGGCAAGCCCGCGGAGATTCCCGACCTGCACCCGGGCGAGGAACACTCCGAATTCGTCCGGTCTTTCGCGGTGATGTCCGGCACGGAGCTGCGCCCCGTCTCACGCCCGTTCCGGGGCGCCGACCTCAGCGCCGTGATGGCCGGCATCAAGCTCGATCTCACGGACGCACGCATGGAAGGCGACACCGCGACCATTGAAGTCTTTGCCTTCTGGGGCGGCATGGAAATCTACGTCCCACCGGATTGGACGGTCACGAGCAAAGTAGCCACGCTCATGGGCGGCTTCGTCGACAAGCGCCGCCCGACCAGCACGGTGCCCACCAAGAACCTGGTCATCACGGGGTTCGTCGTGATGAGCGGGATCGAGGTAAAGAATTAGGAGGAGCGGTTGGCGGTTGGCGGTTAGCGAGAAGGGAGACGCGCATGATTTCTGATCTGGCCTTGCTGAACGTTCTTTCGCCAGCCTGCCACCGCTCCGGGTCCCTCTCCGGCTCTTGCTAACCGCCAACCGCTAACCGCCAACCGCTTCTCCGTCAATGCACCCCATTCTTACCAGTCGGACCCGGATGCTCGGTTATCTGGGGGTGTGGATCGCCTTCGGGCTGCTGCTGTCGGGCGTCATGTTCTTTGGCGGGAATGCGCCGGCGAACTGGTCGTTGATGTTCTCCGTGCCGCTCGCGGTCCTGCTGGGATTGCAGTCGCTGTCGTTCTGGTACCTCGTGCAGCTGCTGCCGCCGGATAGGACGCCGCCGATGAGGATGGCATTGCTCTGGCTCGCCGCCGGCATCATCTCCCTGTCGATCTGGCTTGGCATCGCTTACGGATGGGCGCAGTTCCTGCTGCCTGCCGGAGAAACGTATCCGGACGGCGCCTTCGCCGCATTGCCGCTGATGGTCTTCGCGGGCGGCATTGCAATCACCCTGGCGGTTCTCGGTCACTATCTGCTCTGGGCGTTCCAGCGTTCGCGCGAAGCCGAGCGCCGTGCGCTCGAATCGCAGGTGCTGCAGCGTGAAGCCGAGCTCAAGTCGCTGCGCGCGCAACTCGATCCGCACTTTCTCTTCAACAGCCTCAATTCTGTTGCGGCGCTGATCGGCAACGACACCGTAGCCGCGCGCCACATGTGCTTTCTGATGGCGCAGTTCTTCCGCAAGAGCCTGACCCTGGGCCGTGAGAAGGCGATTTCGCTTGCGGACGAGATATCGCTCGCCGAAACCTTCCTCGCGATCGAGCGGGTCCGCTTCGGGGAACGACTGCGCGCCAACTTCGATATCGCAGACGATGTACGGATGGTTTCCGTGCCGCCGCTCATGTTGCAGCCCCTCGTCGAGAATGCGGTCCATCACGGCGTCGCGCACCTGCTCGAAGGCGGTGAGGTGATCGTTCGGGCGCGGCGTCGCGACAACTTCGTGGAACTGGTCGTCGAGAATCCGTGCGATCCGGATCGGCCGCCTTCGAGGAGCACCGGCGTGGGCCTCGTCAATGTACGATCGCGCGTAGAGACGCTGTGCGGTCATCGCGCCAGCGTCGATGTCGACGCGGGCGAAGAGCATTTCCGCGTGTCCATCCTGCTGCCGGCCGCGGCAGCCACAAGTTGAGGAGTCAGTCGTGCGAGTTCTGGTGGTTGACGATGAGACGCTGGCGCGGTCGCTGCTGATCGAGCATCTGTCCAAGCTGGCGGATGTCGAAGTCATTGGTCAGGCGGCGAATGGGTTCGAAGCAGTGAAGCTCTGCGAAGAGCTGAACCCGGACCTGATCTTTCTCGATATCCAGATGCCCAAGCTGTCCGGGTTCGAAGTGCTGGAATTGCTGGGCGATCGCGCGCCGTCGGTGATCTTCAGTACTGCCTTCGACGAGTACGCATTGCGCGCCTTCGAGGTTCACGCCGTCGACTACCTGCTGAAGCCCGTCGAGCCGCCGCGTCTCAAGGACGCTGTCGAGCGCGCAGCCGAACGTCTGCGCACTCGCGCACCGCAGCCCTCACCAACGGAACTCGCCGCCGCTGCACGCCCGCCAGGCAAGACACTCGAGCGCGTGCTGATCCGTCACGAGGGACGCGTCCACGTGCTGCCCGTAGAGAAAATCGACTACATCGAAGCCCAGGATGACTACCTGTCGTTCGCGTCGGGTGACAGGCACCTGCGCAAGCAGCAGACGATGAGCGACATCGAAGCGCAGCTCGATCCCTCGCGTTTCGTGCGAATCCATCGCTCCTTCATCTTGAACATCGAGCGGCTCGCACGCATTGATCTGTACGGCAAGGACAGCTGGCTTGCGATTCTCGCCGACGGCAAGAAGCTGCCGATGTCGAGAACGGGGCACGCGAAGTTGAAGGAGTTGATTGGTTGAGCGCCGGAGGTTCCCATGCCCGACACCAAGTCTGAAGAATTCCAGTTCAGCGGCGATGCGCTGCTCGGCAAAGTGAAGGAGATTCTTCACGCCGGCAACGTGCGCCGGCTCATCGTGAAGAACGAAGAGGGGCGGGTCATCGTCGACATGCCGCTTACGGTCGGCGTCGTCGGTACTCTGCTCGCGCCGCAGCTCGCTGCGCTGGGTGCGATTGCCGCGCTCGTGCTTCGCGGCACGATCGTGATCGAGAAAGACGCGCCCTCGGTGTAAGTCGATGAGATGGCTGGCGGGCATCCTGCTCGTCATCGCCGCCAGTGCCGCGAGCGGCGAGACCGCCTGCGTGAGTCAGTCGCGGGTCGATGCGCAGATCGATCGGCTCGCGCAGTCCCAGGACCCGAACATATTGCAGACGGTGGACAGGATCGAAGGCACCGGTCGCCGGTTGCTCGCGCTTCGATCATATCTGCGTGCGGCAAATTCCATTGCGACTCGCTGGAGCTGGACGCAGGCGCAGATCGACAACTATCGTGAGTCCACCGAGTATCGCGCGCTGCTCGCGGAGATCGAGCAGATCCGCGCCAGGTTCGAGAAGGACAACCCGGGCTATCAGCTTTACGCGAACACGGATGTGCGCAGCCTGGATGTGCAGATCGAACGCTGGAACAGCAACGAATCCGTCGGCGTGATTGCTGCCGATCTCGAGCGTGCCGCCTGCAGCCGGCTGGCCAAGGCATCGCCAGCCAACCGCAATCTGCTGCGGGATTTCCTGCACGACTGGGTCCCGGAGCGACCGCCGCCGCTGGCGGCTCCCGGGCTCTCGCTGCATGGCCGTGCTCGCGCGATCGACTTCCAGGTCCACCAGGGAAACAGGGTTGTCGCCGGTGCCGATACCGGCGACATCGGGCCCATCTGGGTCGGGCAGGGCTGGGGCCGCAAGCTGGAGAGGGCGGTAAGAGGCGCGAGTACGAAGTTCGTGGGGCCGCTCAAAATGCCCAATGAGCCGTGGCATTTCGAGTACCAGCCCTAGGCTCTCAGGTACGCCCCTCATCATTCCCGCGAACGCGGGAATCCATTCCGTCGCTCCAGGATGGACCCCCGCTTTCGCGGGGGTGACGGGCTGAAATCCAGCTCCGCAGCCGCAGGTATTTGCCGTAGTTGGGAAAAACAGTGGCCAAACGGCTAGAATCGCCGCCCCCTTAAGGAACGGCCCTCTGCCGCGGGCTTTGTCCCGTTCCTTCCCGCCCCGCGATTTCCCGAGGTTTCCGTGTCTACTCCCTCCTCCAGCGATGGCGCCGCCATCAGTTTCAGCGACCTTTCACTAGCCGAGCCGGTGATGGCCGCGCTGAACGATGTCGGCTACGAGCAGCCTTCGCCGATTCAGGCAGCGACGATTCCCCACATCCTTTCGGGTGTCGACGTCGTCGGACAGGCTCAGACCGGGACCGGCAAGACGGCGGCGTTCGCACTGCCGATCCTGTCGAAGATCGACATCGACTCGCGTGAACCGCAGGCGCTCGTGCTCGTGCCGACACGCGAACTCGCGATTCAGGTCGCGGAAGCCTTCCAGCGTTATGCGACGCATCTCAAAGGCTTTCACGTGATGCCGATCTACGGCGGCCAGAGTTACACACCGCAGCTGCAGAGCCTGCGTCGCGGCGTGCACGTCGTGGTCGGAACGCCCGGTCGTGTGATGGATCACCTGAAGCGCGGTACGTTGAAGCTGAATGCCGTGCGCTACTTCGTGCTCGATGAAGCCGACGAGATGCTGCGCATGGGCTTCATCGACGACGTCGAGTGGATTCTCGGCCAGGCACCCGAGTCGCGGCAGATCGCGCTGTTCTCCGCGACCATGCCGGCGGAGGTTCGCCGCATCGCGCAGAATCATCTGCGCAAGCCCGCTGAAGTCACGATCCGCAGCAAGACCAGCACCGCGAGCAGCATCCGCCAGCGGTTCTGGATGGTGAGCGGCATGCACAAGCTCGATGCGTTGACGCGCATCCTGGAAGCAGAGACGTTCGATGCGATGATCGTCTTTGCTCGCACCAAGCAGGCCACGACTGAGCTCGCTGAACGTCTCGAAGCGCGCGGTTTCGCGGTTGAACCGCTCAACGGCGACATCCCGCAGAACCTGCGTGAGCGCACGATCGCGCGATTGAAGGCCGGCCAGATCGACATCGTCGTGGCCACGGACGTTGCGGCGCGCGGTCTCGATGTGGATCGCGTGAGTCACGTCGTGAATTTCGATGTGCCTTACGATCCGGAGTCCTACGTTCATCGCATCGGTCGCACGGGCCGCGCGGGCCGCAGCGGCGACGCGATTCTCTTCATCGCGCCACGCGAACGGAACATGCTGCGAGTGATCGAGCGCGCCACGCGGCAGGCCATCACTCAGATGGAACTGCCGACTGTCGAGGATGTGAACGAGCAGCGCGTCAATCGCTTCAACCAGCGAATCACCGATGCGCTGGCCGCCGGCGAGGCGGATGCGTATCGCAGCTTGATCGAGCGTTACGAACAGACACACAACGTACCCGCCGTCGAGATCGCGGCCGCGCTGGCCAGCATGGCTCAAGGCAAGACGCCTCTCCTGCTCGACTCACCGCGCGGTCGTTCGAAGGACGAGAGTGCTCCGGCACAGCGAGAGGGCAAGCTCCGGGATACGAAGACTCGGGATGCCAAGCCCCGCGAGTCGAAGTCCGTCGAGCGAGAGTTGGACGGCGCTGAGCCGAAGGCGCGCGAAGCTCGACCCCGCAGCGAGTCTCGTCAGAAGGAGGATCAGAGCAGCAAGCGCGAATGGTCACCGGAAGCACCTCGTCGCGAATTCGAACCGCACGAGCGCAAGGATCGCAAGCGTCGCGATGACGACGAGGCGCTGCAGACGTATCGTGTGGAAGTCGGCGAGGTCCACGGTGTGAAGCCCGCCAACATCGTCGGCGCGATTGCGAACGAGGCCGGCCTCGAAGGTCGCTTTATCGGCCGCGTCGTGATTCGCGACGATCACAGCTTCGTCGATCTTCCCGGCGGCATGCCGAAGGAGATTTTCCGCAGCCTGCAGAAGGTCCGCGTCGCGGGCCAGCAGTTGCAGATCAGCCTCGCATTGCGCACGCAGGCGCAGAGACTCGAAAGAGAGCGTCCCACCGGCAAGCACAAGAAGAAGGGCAAGCCGCCACGACGCTGATCGACCGGCACGGAGCTGAACGACCATTCAGCTTCAGTGGCATCGCTTGACCGCTCCCGGCGGGGTGCGCTATTTCACGGATCCAGAAGCGCCTCTGGTTCGTTCAGACTCTGAACTGTCTATACGGAGCGACAATGCATCCCTTCAGCTTGCGTAGTTCGACGATGCTGCTCATCGCTGCGATGGCAGCGGGTTGCGCTTCCACAGCGCCGGCGCCCGTGCGTGTCGACACCATCGAGGGTGCGCTGCCGGCATGCCAGACGTTCACCTGGAATCCGGTGCCGACAGGCGATGCGGCATCTCTCACCGACCAGCGCGTACGCAATGTCGTCATGCAGACGCTGGAATCGAAGGGTTACACGCAGGCCGCGGACAAGGGCGACTGTCGCATCGCCTACAGCCTTCGCACGCACGAGGTCGCGCAACCGAAACCGCGCGTCGGTGTCGGCATGGGCGGTGGATCCGGCGGCACGGTTGGTGGTGTCGGCATCAGCCTGCCGATCGGCAAGAAGCCGAAAGCGGTGAACGGAACGTTCACGCTCGATGTGATCGATTCGAACAAGAACGCACAGGTGTGGAGCGGGTCGATCGACGCGGGCTTCGATTCCGCCGACCTCAGCGACGCGGAGGCCAAAGCGGCGGTCGAGCAGATCCTCGCCAAGTATCCCGATCGGAAATAGTCAGGCGGTTGAGGGCGCGACGCCGCGGACTGCGCGCATCACGACGTCGCGCAGGCTCGCGTGAGAAATCGGCTTGGTGACAACAGCATCCATGCCGGCATCGATGCATCGCTGATGATTCTCCGGCGTTGCATCGGCCGTCAGCGCGATGATGAAGGCGGGCTTCTGTGAGGTCGTCCGCTCCAGTGTCCGAAGCTCCGTCGTCGCCGTGTGACCGTCCATCACGGGCATCTGGCAATCCATCAGGATGGCATCGAACGATCGATCCGCGACCGCTGCCACTGCCTGAGCGCCGTTCTCCACGGCGGTGACGCGACACCCGAAGTGCTCGAGCATTTCGGTGAATACTTCGCGGTTCACCGCGTTGTCTTCCGCCAGAAGAATTGCCGGCGCATTGGCGACGGAGAAGCGAGGCCCAGTCGCTTCCGCGAGTGCACGCAACGTCGGCAGATCGACTGCGCGCCGCATGATGGCTGTGAACGTGAAGGTCGAACCGACGCCGGGCTGGCTCTGCAGGCGGATGTCGCCGCCCATCAGCTTGACGAGGCGCCGGACGATCGCAAGACCGAGGCCGGTGCCGCCGTAGACGCGGGAGGTATCGGAAGCTGCCTGCGCGAACGGATCGAAGATCTGATGCTGCGCGGAATGCGCAATACCGATACCGGTGTCGGCGACGGTCACGCGCAATTCGATGCGATCGCGATCGAGATCGGTGGCGGCACACGACACGGACACGGAACCTTCTTCAGTGAACTTGACCGCATTGCTCAGCAGGTTGTTCATGATCTGTCGCAGCCGCAGCTCATCGCCCATGGCGAGCGGCGGCACGCCTCCTTCGATACGAACCGAGAACTCCAGGCCCTTCGTCTGCGCATTCGCCAGGAACGGTGCGGTCGCCGTCTGAATCAGCTCACCTGGCGAGAAGGGGGCGCATTCGAGCTCGAGCTTGCCCGATTCGATCTTCGAGAAGTCCAGCACGTCGTTGAGGATGCCGAGCAGCGAGCGCGCCGAGCGCAGGATCGTGTCCGACAGGTGCTTCTGCCGCGATGTGAGATCCGTTCGCTGCAGCAGTTCGCACATCCCGAGCACGCCGTTCATCGGCGTGCGGATTTCATGGCTCATCGTCGCGAGGAACTCGGACTTCAGCCGATTCGCTTCGACGGCGGCATCGCGGTCGCGTTGGATCACCTGCTGCTGCTCGATCTTCTGCAGCATGCCGTTGATGGAGTCGGCCAGCGTGGCGAACTCGTGCTTCGTGCGGAACGTCGGCAGGCGCGTTGCCGCATTGCCGTCCTTGCCGATTTGCTGCACGGCTTCGGCGAGGCGTTCGATCGGCCGCAGAAGGTTGGAGCGCAGCAGCAGCAGTGCCGCTGCGGCGAAGATGATTCCGACGATCAGCGTCGCGCCGAAGAGATAGCGTCGCGCTTCCAACAACATGATCTGCGTGGGCCGCTCCATGCGCAGTTGCAGCTGCGCGATCGGCTTGCCCCAGAGATCGAGCAGGGGAGTGAAGCCACCGAAGGACCCGTTGTGCAGCATCAACGTGTCGGTACCGCTCTCGCGCAGGACCTGGTGCTGATCGGCGCTGTGCGTATCGAATGCGCCGACCTCGAGCGATTCGCCGCTGATCCGCCGCAGCGACGGAATCATGAATCCGGTGACGGAGCGACCCATGACGAGGCGACCGCCTGGAGGCAATGTCGTGTCGGTAGCGCGCACGGGTTGCGAGCTGACCATGTACAGACCGGCCGATGTCGAGACCAGTCCGTTCAGTTCACTCGACGGATTCGTGTAGCCGCTGAGCGAGCCCTCTCGCGCGGCCATCCCGACGACGTCGGACGGTGCTTCGGTAAGGCGCCGGCCGTCCCCGGAAACCGAATGGGCGAACATCGGTCGACCCTGCCGGTCGACGATCACGAGGAAATCGAGCCGCAGCCGCTTCAGCGTCGACGCGTCGAGATTGTCCGCGATGTAGTTGGGGCGCTTGTGGGCCGCGAAATCGTAGGTGGCGTCCCAGTACGCCCAGTCCACGGCCGTCGATGCGAGATCGTCCTGCAGTTGGTCCATCGCGTGGTGCAGGCTGCGCAATCGCGAGAAGCCGTCGCTGGATTCGATTTCCAGCAGCTGGCGTTCGACGAATCGACCGGCGACGAGATACTGGGTGGCTGTCAGCAAAAGCAGGCCGATCGCGAGCATGGCGAGCACGCAATGGCGAAGGCTGCGGGGACGGAATCGGTGCAGGAGGGTGGGCACGTAGTTGCGTTGGGGCGTGTAAGCCCGCAGTAGATCAGGTGTGGCCAGCCAGGATCACGCGCGAAGTCGCACTTATACCCTTGCGCCCACGACCTGCAGCATGCTTCGCGCCGGATCATGGAATGTCGTAAGCAGGGGTTCAGCTCCGGTCTCATCGTCGGGCTGTCCGGAGAGAGAGGAGACAAGATTTTCCACGGGGAGCACGGGGTATCACGGGGAAAGAAAACTGCTCTGAGAACACGATCCTCCCCGTGTCCGCACCCCGTGCTCCCCGTGGAAAATCTTCTCCGACTCCTCCCGCCCCACCCTCGCAAGACCCGAATTGACAGGATTTGTGCAGCGCGCTCACGATTCCGCGCGCCAAGAACACAAACGCTTTCTACTCGCGAAACGCCTGATCGGGGGATACGTCATGATCAGCATCGGCTTCCGTGTGACGTTGTTGTCGTTCGCCCTGCTCCTGTCCTCGCTGCCTGCTCGCGCGGAGCTGGGCGACTACTCGGCCTTCCAGACTCTGCTCAACCTTGCTTTCCCGCCGGGTGCGGACAATCCGGTAACGCCCTCGCAGACACAGGGCCCATATCCGCTGAAACCGAACCCCGCGGGATTCGCCGATGGATTCAGTCGCGGCGCCTACTACCAGTGGCAGACAGTCCAGCTCGCGCCGTCGACCGGGTCGGTGTGCGGTAACGGTTCTCCCTACAAGTTCTTCGTCAATCGCGTCCCGAACACGCGCAACACCATCGTCTACATGGAAGGCGGCGGTGCCTGCTGGGACTACCCGAGCTGCAGCGGACAGGGAGGCATTCGCGGTGCGCGTAATCCCAACGGAATTCCCGATGACTACATGAGCCTGCTCAATCCGGGCAGCAGTCTCGTCAGTCCGTTCGTCGTACGGCTGCATCCCTGGACAGCGGTGAAGACGCAGAACTGGAACATGGTGTACGTGCCGTATTGCACGGGCGACGTCTACGGTGGCGATCGTGTTGCGGTCTACAGCGATCCGACCGGGCAGAGCGCGCCTCTCGTATGGCATCACAACGGCGTCCGCAACGTGCGTGCCGTGGTTGCCTGGCTGAAGAACAATCTGCCGCGACCCACGCAGATGCTCTCGACCGGATGCAGCGCCGGCGGTACGGGCAGTATCAACAACTACCCGCATGTACGCCGCGATCTCGCGCCGACACGCGGTTACCTGATCGACGATTCCGGTCCGCTGTTCACGGCGCCGGCGGGTGCGAATCCGCAGCAATATCCGTCAGTCCTGCTGCATGCGACGATCCGCCAGGTGTGGGGGCTCGACCAGGGCCCGCTGCCGTATCTCGAGTCGCAATTGCCGGGCTTCACGCGCAACGATCTCGGTACGTTCTATTCGGCGTTGTCGGCGAAGGTCCCGGGCGATCGGCTCGGTCACACGCACTTCTGGAAGGACCTGAACTACTCGTCGTATTCGTACGAGCGCTTCTTCCCCGAGATCCAGAACGCGCCTGACACAGCGACGAAGCAGGCGCTCATCCACGCGAAATGGGCTGTCGACACGGGTCGTTTGCGCCAGACGCTCGACGGGCTGCCGAACTTCGGCGGCTACTTCCCGCAGTATCGGGCGCTCAACGAGAGCCATTGCACGACGATCGTCGACTTCGAGAACGGCGACATCCAGGAGCGCGGTCTCGAGCTGAGCCATTTCATCAACAGCGTGCTCGAAGGAACGGGACCGGTGCTCGACGCTTCCGAGTCGAGCGATGCGGCGGATCGCGCGAAGCCGGTGAATCTCATCTACACGCTGGTGGACGGTTTGCTCTGAAGCGATGCGGGCGACGCTCATCGCGCTGTCGATTGCTGTTGCAGCGGGCCTCGCATGGTTCGGTTGGCGCGCGGTTCAGGATCACAGTAAGCAACCGGTGACGATCACGTCACCGGTTGCAACGAGAGCGGAGTCATCATCAGCGCAATCGCCCGCGCAGCTCGATGCTGCCACACCGGTGCAGCTCGTCGACGATCCCGCGAAGACACAAGAAGAGCGGCTCGCGTTTCATGCGCGCGTCAGGGGATTCTTTGCGCAAGCACCCGCGATGAGCGCAGCCGATCGCCAGCGCGAAGCGAAGTCGATCGGAACGGACGTTGCCGAGTATGAAAGTCGCGGCGAACTCTCAGCGGGCGAGGCTCTGTTGCTGAAATCCGCCCTGATCCGTGAATCCGTTGTCGATCCGGCTGCCCAGGCGGAGCAGATCGCCGCACTCGAGCGCAGTTATCGCGTCGAATCCGATCGTCGTCGCGATGCCTGGGAATCGCGGCGCGATCCGATGTTCGAGCTCTACAAGCTGCGTGAAGCCGCCATCGTCACGAATGTCATGGCCATGTCGGAGATTCCCGGCGGGCTGTCGCGCGATGAGTATTTGCGGCAGAAGTTGCAGGAGGAGAGGGAGTTGTTGCTGGAGGGGAAAGCACCGTAGAGGTAGAGCGCCTCTGTCATTCCCGCGAGCGCGGTGACCAACGGAAATCCCCGCGGGGAGAATCCATCCGGCCCCAGATGGACTCCCGCTTTCGCGGGAGTGACTGCGAGACGGTTGCTCCGTCATCCATCTTGTTGTGGGTCCGACTTCAGTCGGACGTCATGCGGCAGCATGCCTTTCGGCATGACGTCCGGCTAAAGCCGGACCCACAAGCGGAGCCAGCTCCGTCACCGCTTCAGATCCTGCCGCGCCTTCTCCAGCACGAACTCCGGCGCGGACACGGACGGCTTGTTGGCAAGATACCTGACCGCCAGCGCCTGACCTTCCGCATGCGCATCGAACACTTCGCGCGAAACGACGGAGCGTCCTTTGCGCTGGCGACCATCTGCTTCGTATTCGTAAGAGAAGATGAAGCGCGCACGACTCTTCTGCGTGATGCGGCGCTTCGCGACCAGCGTGCCTTGGGCGGGCACGCCTTCGTTCAACAGCCGATGGATCTGCTTCGCGCGGCGGTAGAGATTGAACAGGACGAACGACGCCAGAGCGCCGAAGACCACGATGAACAGCAGGATCTCCATAGGGAGATCAGCCTACCCGCGCGTGATGTACCAGACAACGAGGCCCGAGAGGATCACGCCGACGATGAAGCGCACGACCGGGAAGGGTTCCTGCGGGACGACAGCGGCACTCGGCAGTTCGCGCTTGCCGTGGATCATCGCGCCGATCAGGTTCTCGCGCCTCACGAACAGATAGAACAGCACCGCAGCCACGTGCACCACGACGAATCCGATCAGCACATTGAAGAGATCCTCGTGCAACTCGGCACACTCTCGCCCGGTGTCGAAGCTCACCAGATGTGATAACGGACCGGACTCGATCCCGTCGACGTCGACGGCGAACAATCCCAGCCCGACCTGCGCAGCGAGCAGCAGCAAGAGCACGATGACGCTGAGGGCACCGAGCGGGTTATGCCCCGCGACACGGCCAGCACCGCGCAGATATTCCACGATCGCGCCCGGGCCTCGAATGAAATTCGAGAAGCGCGCGGTGTGAGTCCCCGCGAAACCCCAGTAGATGCGGAACACCAGCAGCCCCAGCAGCGCATAGCCGCTGTAGCGGTGATACTCGAGCTCGTTGTTCTCAGCAGTCCACCACGAGACGGCGATCAGAACGACGAAGAGCCAGTGGATGATGCGGACGGGGAGATCCCAGACGCGCGCGGTGGTAGACGATGGCATGGATGAGGCGGCCGCGAGCCAACTAGCCAGCTAGTCAACTAGCCAGCTAGCCAGAGTAAGAGACGCCTCTTCTCTGGCTAGCCGGCTAGCCGGCTAACTGGCTAGCTGGCTACTTTTCTCAGTCTTCCGGCGTCCTGAACGTGTCGTGGCAGTTCTTGCACGACTTGCCCACTTCGCCGAACTGCGAGCGGACCTGCGCAACGTCGCCGCTGCCGGCAGCGGTGTTCAGCTTCTTGGCTTCTTCGGCGAAGAGCTTCTGGGCGGCGTCGAAATCCTGCGGCTTGCTCCAGATCTCTGCCTTGGCGCGCGTCTTCACACCCGTCTTCGGGCCGGAGCCTTCGGGGAACCACTTGAACTGATTCACTGACGCATCGCTGACGACTTTCGCGGCGTCCTTGATAGCGGCGGAATCCGGGGAGCTTGCGCGAACCTGATCACGGATGACCTTAAATGCATCACCCAGCTTGTGATATTCGTCGTGACGGACCTTGTAGATCCCCTGCGCGTGGTCGTCGTGCGCAACGAGCGCTCCGAGCGGAGCGGCCACGGCGACGGCCGCGGCAACGAGCAAAGCAGGCTTTCTTCGAAGGCTATTCGACATGATGATGTCCGTGGCGTTGGGGAGACCCGCTATCTATAGACGCAAGCCACGGACGCCTGCAATAGCAGGCTGGTGACAAACTGTAACGGGCCGGTGTGAGACTCAGGGCTTCCCGCAGTTGCAGACGTTGCAGCCCTTGTCGAACACGACCTTCCAGGTTCCATCGGGGTTACGTCGCCAGATCGAGTTGAAGGTCGCGACCTTTCGGCCCTGCGGATCGAAGACGGGACCGCTGCTGTGCGCGAGCTGGCCCGATGGGAGGACTTCGACAGTCTCGGACTTCCAGGAGAACGGGGCTTTCTCGCCCTGGTAGTACGGCTTCCATCCCTCCACGACGGCCGCTTTGCCTCGCAGCGCCTGGGTGTCGGCGAAGAACACGGCGTCTTCCGCGAGGTGGGAAGCGAAGCGCTCGAGATCGCGACGGGCCATCGTATCCGCGAAAGCATTCTCGGCATCGCGCACTTGCTGTGCGAGTTGCTCCGGAGTTTCGGCGCCGGCCTGGGCGCAGGCGAGCAGGGCAGCAAGTGCGAGATAGGCAAAGGATCGCATGGAGGTTTTCCCGGGGCTTCGATACGGCGAAGTGTGCATCGACGGCCACTTGGCGAATCTTCACATTTCGATCAGCCGAAACTCTGCTGCGGCGAGCGGCGGCGTACCGGCATACTTGGGTTACGGCGCGGTGACGACGCCGGTCCGACTCAGCATCCAAAATCGAAATGGGGAACTCACGCATGAACAAGTTACGCCTGCTGGCCCTGGCTGCCGTGGCGGTCTTCATCGCCGCCTGCTCGTCGACACCGCCGAAGCCGAAGGGTCCCGATCTGAACGGCAACTGGATCCTGACGACCGAAAGCCAGATGGGCGCCCAGGATGCCGACATGACGGTGCAGCAGAAGGGCGGCGCGCTCGCCGGCAAAGTCACGAGCCAGATGGGCAGCGTCGATTACACCGGCACGCTCGAAGGCAACGCGGTGGCGTTCGGCTTCACGATCAACATCCAGGGCATGGACCTGAAGATCGACTACAGCGGCACGGTCGAACCCGATGGCACGATGAAGGGCAAGGCTGTGTTCGGTTCGTTCGGCGAAGGCGCTTTCACGGCCAAGCGCAAGACCTGAAATTTCACGATGCTCACACGGAGTCTTGCGCTCCGTGTGAGCGCTGCTTCATCGAAGCAGGTCTGATCGAGGCGGAAGCCAAGGCAGCTTCCGCGATGGACAGTTCACCACGCCGTCCACCAGTTCGAGTTCCGCGAAGCCGAGTCCAGGCTCGCGGTCGTAGCGTAAATCTCCGACGATCCAGCTCTCTTCCTTGCGCATTGCCCAGGGCACCCGCGCGAATTGCAGGAATGCAGCCGCTTCGCAGTTCGTCGTCGCGAGTGCCGACAGTTCATCGCGCGGCATCACGATCTCGCCCTGCCAATCCATCGAGGGTGACGGTGCGTCAGTCACGGCGGCGAGCGGTGCAGTGATCTCTTTGAACAACCCGCGTCCGGGGCAGCGATCCGCAGGCACGATTCCCGGTGCCACCGCCCAGACACCGTGTCGCACGATGTAGCGATCGGTTGTCGTCATCGGCAGCATGACGTTCCAGCAGAGAGGATCGGCGGGCATCGGCGTGAGAACGTAATCGAGCACGGTCTCGCCCGGATATCGCTGTGCAATGAACGCACGCAATTGCGACTCGGCGTTGATGCGACTCAGGGCGAACGTGAGCGTAATCGCCAGCCATAGCCCGATACTCGTGAAGAGCGCTGCCTTCGACTGAAGCTGTCGGCCGACGACGAGCATGGCGATGGTGATCGCCACCATGAAGATCGCGAATCCGGTCGGCACCAGGCCACTGCCGAAGCATGCGCCGATCGCAGCGAGCAACAGCGCACCGATCAATGCGCGCGCAAGATTCGTGCGCAGGATGAAAACCAGCGGGGCGGCCGCCGACCAGAGCAAAGGCTCCCAGATGAAGACCGTGTCGCCGTACAGCCAGCCGTTGTAGAGCGGCCAGAGAGGATGCACGCCGTAGTTGTTCGTGAAATCCATCGTCACATGCAGCAGCAGTGCCAGCAGTGAGATGCCGGCGAGTTGAATCCGGTCGGCGCTGGAGAGCTGCTGCTTTCGCAGTCGACACCAGAGGAGACAGCACGCGTACAAGATCGCGGCGCCGATCACCGCACCGATGATCGTATGGGTGTGACCGCGGTGTTCGAGCATGTACTCGAGCTTGTCGCCGCTGATGGCCGATGACAGGAAATCGAGATCCGGCACGTTGCTGCCGATCGCCATCAATGTGACGAAGAGATTGCGACGCTGCGGCTCCGGCAAACCCTCCGGACTCGAGCGGGTCACGCGGGAAAGCGTTTCGCCGACGAGGACGCCGGCCAGGGTATGCGTCAGGTTGTCCAAAGCGCGATCGTTATTCGATGAAGTAGGCGAGTACGAAGATGCCGAGCATCGCGAAGGCGATCGCGAGCTTCGCCAGCGTGCCGAAGACGAGGCCGATCCAGGTGGCGATGCCGACGCGCCCCGCCTGATCGACTCGCCCGTGGACGGTGAGTTCGCCGATGAGCGCGCCGACAAAGGGTCCGAACAACAAGCCCGGAATGCCGAAGAAGAGACCGACCACCGTGCCGATGACGGCGCCCCAGATCGCACGCTTGCTCGCGCCGACGTGTTTGGCTCCAAGCGCCGAGGCGGCGAATTCGATGATGACGGAGAGCAGCGTCAGGAACCCCAGCACGCCCAGCGTCACCCAGCTGATCTTCTGGAAATCGTCGATGGCGGCGGCGACGACCATGCCGGCGAACATGAGCGGGATGCCGGGAAGCGCCGGCAGGATGATGCCGAGCGCACCCACGATCATCAGCAGGATGGCCAGGATCCAGAGGGCGACGGAGCTCATTGCCGGAAGGTAGCAGATGCCGGGTGCTTGCCTCCATTCGCGCGCTGCTGCATCGTCCTGCGATCGCAAACCCGGAGGCCTGCCAATGTCATTCCGTTCCTCTGCCTGTCTCGTGGCGATTCTCGGCCTGTCCTCCGCGCTTGCAGCGGCGGCCGACCGCCCCAAGCCGGAGTTCCTGAATACCAAGGAATCCCTCGAGCGCGGCTTGCCGTTCTCGGAAGCCGTGCGGGCGGGAGATTTCCTGTTCCTCGCCGGCCAGATCGGCGACAAGGACGGCAAAGTGGTGCCCGGCGGCATCGCACCCGAGGCTCGACAGACGCTGCAGCACATCAAGGATGTCCTGGAGCGCAACGGTTCGTCACTTGGCGACGTCGTGAAGTGCACCGTGTTCCTGGCCGACATCGCCGAGTGGCCCGCCTTCAACACTGTCTATCGCGAGTTCTTCAAGCAGCCGTTCCCGGCACGCAGTGCACTGGCCGCAAGCGGTCTCGCGATGGGTGCGCGGGTCGAGGTGGAGTGCATCGCGTACGCGCCGAAGGGGAAGTGATATGTCTGTCACCCATCGCGAACTCCAGATCAACGGTATCCGCATGCACATCGCGGAGCAGGGCAGCGGGCCGCTGATCCTGATGTGTCATGGCTGGCCGGAACTCTGGTACTCGTGGCGCCATCAGCTGCCGGCGCTCGCTGACGCGGGCTATCACGTGGTCGTTCCGGACATGCGTGGATTCGGTGCGACCGAGGCGCCGGCCGATGCGTCCGCGTATTCGATCCTGCACACGGTCGGCGACATGGTCGCGCTCGTGGAAGCACTGAACGAGCGTGAAGCGATCATCATCGGCCACGATTGGGGTGCGCCTGTCGCGTGGAACGCCGCGATGATGCGGCCAGATCTGTTCAAGGCTGTCGTGGGAATGAGCGTGCCGCATCGGCCGCGATCCGCCGAGCCGCCGCTCACGCTGCTGCGACAGGCCGGAATGCAGGAGTACTACTGGTTCTACTTCCAGACGCCGGGCGTTGCGGAGACGGAATTCGAGCGCGATGTGCCCGTCACGATGCGCAAGCTGCTCTATGGTGTTTCGGGCAATGTGCCGGTCGATCGGCAGAACCCGTTGATCGTGCCCGCCGGCACCGGCTTTCTCGATCGCCTCGCCGTTCCCGAAAAACTTCCAGACTGGTTGCGCGAGAAGGACGTCGAACGCATGGCCTCCGAGTATCAGCGCACGGGCTTTCGCGGCGGCCTGAATCTCTACCGCAACATCGATCGCAACTGGGAGCTGACCGCGCCCTGGCACAACGCGCAGATCCGCCAGCCGGCGCTGTTCATTGCCGGAACCCGTGATCCGGTCATCGCCGGTAAACGCGGCGAGATCGCCATCGAGCACATGAGCCAGGCTGTTCCCGGCGTGAAGAAAGTGATGATCGAAGGCGCGGGGCACTGGATCCAGCAGGAGCGGCCGGAACAGGTGAATGCAGCGGTGCTGGAGTTTCTGAAGAGCAGGTGATGGGCCATGCTCCGCCACGTCCCGTCACAGCCTCTCGACGCATTCATTGCCTGCCTCTGGTACAGCGATACGCATACACCTGGGCGTCGCCGCGAGTTCGCGTTGCCGAGCGGGCGCGCCGATGTCGTCTTCAATCTGCTCGACGAGCCGATCAGGACGTTCGCGAGTCCCGAGGACACGGTGGGCTGGTCGACCCGCGATGCTGTCGTGCATGGGCCGCAGTCGCGTTCGTTCGTGCTCGATGATCGCAAACGCACGCGTGTTGTCGGTGTGCATTTCCTGCCGGCAGGGGTGGTGCTGCTCGGCGTACCGCCGAAGGACCTGCGCGATCGTCACGTCGCACTCGAATCGCTGTGGGGGCTTCGTGCACGGACGCTGCGGGAGGAGCTGATCGAGGCCGGCGAGCCTGCGGCCATGTTCGCGATCCTCGAACGGGAATTTCTCTGGCGATTGCAGAGGCCGGTGCTCGTGCATCCCGCAGTCAGCTTCGCACTGCGGCGGTTCGATTCAACTGCGACAGCAACTCCGGTGGCCGCCGTCCGAGAGCAGACGGGCTATGGTGAACGCCGGTTCGCGACGTTGTTCTCGGATGCGGTCGGATTGACACCGAAGTCCTACGCGCGGGTTCAGCGGTTGTGTCAGGCGGCTGCCGAACTCGCGCGCGGTGATCGTCCACTCGCGGATATTGCGGCGGACGCGGGCTACTATGATCAGGCTCATCTGAACCGCGACTTTCGCGAGCTGATCGGCATCACACCGGGCAGTTATGAGCCCATGGCGGGTCGGAGCACCCTGCATACGCAAGTGCCGCCGGAAGAGCGCTGACGTTGCGGTTTTTTCCAATCGCTCCGGCGCGGGTGAGTTCAGACTCGGAGTCGGATTTCACACGGAGCTCACAGAGTTCGCGGAGGTCGGAGAAGAGCCTTTTTCGATCTCCTTGAACTCCGTGACCTCCGTGTGAGATCTCCTTCTCTCTTCATAGGACGCGAGACATGACAGATTCATTCGCTGTGCACGAAGTCTTCCCGTACCTGCGCGTGAAGCGTGCCGCTGATGCGATCGACTTCTACAAGAAGGCGTTCGGCGCCGAAGAACTGTTCCGGCTCACGGAGCCGGGCGGGCGGATAGGACACGCGGAGCTCAGGATCGGCGGCACGGTGCTGATGCTTTCCGAGGAATACCCCGAGTACGGCATCGTGGGCCCGGAGAGCCTGGGCGGTACGACGTTTGCGATCCATCTGCATGTCGACAGCGCGGACGAGTGGATCGCCCGCGCCGTCGCGACAGGTGCCGTTGTCGTGCGGCCTGCGAGCGACGCTTTCTATGGCGAGCGATCGGGCACCGTTCGCGATCCCTTCGGCCACGAATGGCTGCTGGGCCACCAGATCGAAGAAGTGACGCCGGAGGAGATGCAGCGCCGCTACACGGAGATGATGAAAGAGAGTTGACGCGCGCCGCCCGGACGGGGTTTGCTCTCGCAGTCACCCTCGAACCACGGGCCGTGCCATGACCGATCAGTCCCGACGCCGTTTCCTGGAAGGTGCTGCGGCCGCTGCCGTTCTCGCGCCATTCATAAGCACCACGGTCACCCGGGCACGCGCCGCTGAGTCGAGGAAGCTCGGGTACGCAATCTGCGGACTCGGAAGCCTGAGCGAGAATCAGATCGCGCCGGCGCTGGCGAAGAACTCCAAGCATTGCCGGCTTGCAGGTCTCGTGACCAGCACGCCCGCGAAAGCCGAAGAATTCCGGAAGAAGTACGACATCCCGAAGCGCAGCGTGTACGCGTACGAAGACATGCATCGCATGGCCGACAACAAGGACATCGATGTCGTGTACGTCGTCACGCCCAATGCGCTGCACGCCGAACACACGATCGCGTCGGCGAAGGCGGGCAAGCATGTCTTCTGCGAGAAGCCGCTGGAGATTTCAGTGGAGCGTTGTCAGCAGATGATCGACGCGTGCAAAGCTGCAGGCACGCTGCTCGGTACGGCGTATCGCTGCCAGTACGACCCCCATCATCTCGAATGCATTCGCATCGTGCGCGAGAAGGAGTTCGGGAATCTCAATCTCATCGAGGCGGGATTCGCCATCGACGTCGGCGCGGCCGGGCAGTGGCGCCTCAAGCGTGATCTTGCCGGCGGCGGTGCGCTCATGGATGTCGGCATCTATGCGCTGCAAGCGACGCGCTACCTCACGGGCGAGGAGCCTATCCTCGTGCAGGCCATGGAGACGAAGACCGATCCGGTGAAGTTCGCCGAAGTCGACGAGTCCATCGTGTGGACGACGAAGTTTCCGAGCGGCGTCGTCGCCAACTGCAGCACCAGCTACAAGTTCGGCGGCATCGCGCGGTTCCGCGGAACGGCGGATCGCGGCTGGTTCGAGCTCGATCCGGCCTTCTACTACGGCGGCAATCGCGGCCGTCGCAGCGACGGCAGGGAGATCCGCTTCGAGCCGATCGATCTGTTCGCCGCCGAGATGGACGACTTCGCGCAGTGCATCCTCAACAAGACACCGAGTAAAGTGTCGGGCGAGGAGGGCATGCGCGATGTGCGCATCATGATGGCGATCTACGACTCGATCCGGACCGGCAAAGCAGTCTCGCTCGCATAGCGCATCACCTCTCGACGAACGCCTTCAATCGGCCGAGGGCGTCATCCCACTGCTGCGACACCATGTCGGCGTAGTCGCGGACGCTGCGCAGCGGCGTCGGATCGAACTCGAACAGGCTTTCACGTCCGGTCTTTACACTACGCACGAGACTCGCGTTCTCGAGTACGCGCAGATGCTTCGTCACTGCCTGCCGCGTGAGATCCGTGCCTTCCGTGAGCTGAGCGATCGAGCGCGGCTGGCCCGTGCTCAATGTGGCGATGAGTGCCAGCCGGGTTTCATCACCGAGGGCTGCGAACACTGGAGCGTAAGCTTCGCGCTTCGCGGCTGTGTTACGGCTTCTGGCTGACATGGCGCTCGATGTTCCGTGTCTGCTCTGCCCAGCCGCCGTCGTTCATTCGCAGTGCTTCCATGCGCCGATGCGCGGGAATCCTGTCGAAGCCCGATTCAGTGATGGTCAGCAGGGTGCCGCTCGCGGTCTCCTCGAGGCGAAACTCGACGAGCGTCGGCGTCTCCTGCGAATAGTCCACCTTCGGATCGACGGCGTAGGGATGCCACGTGAAGGAGAAAAGACTCTCGGGCTTCATCTCTTTCACGACGGCTTCCCACTTCACGTGCTCGTAGCCGGGATACGTGATGTTGCCCCGCGAAACCTGCCCGGGAACGAAGGGTCCTTCGAGCTTCACCCGAAACCATTCGCCGAATTCGCGATGATCGGTGAGTGCGCGCCACACGCGCGACACGGGGGCTTTCAGTTCGATGCGCTTTTCGATTTGATCGTTCATATGCAACCTCCGAGTTGCACGATAGCGCCGGGGTCGGAGAAAGGCAACCGTTTTGTTGCATGTGGGCCCGCGTCGCCATCCCCGCGAAAGCGGGGATCCATCTGGGATCCGGATGGATTCCCGCTTTCGCGGGAATGACGAGGTGCGCGGGAGTGACGCAGGCGCTGCGCTATCCCGAGATCTCTTTCTCCGGCGGCGCATCGCCGATCATCCGGTCGACCATCCGGCTCACATACTGCGGAGAGCGGGTCTTGCGCGCGAAGATCGAATACACCGCAGGCACGGCGAGCAGCGTGAGGAACACGGACACCAGTGTGCCGTAGAAAACGACGATGCCGATCGGCCGGCGCTGCTCAGCGCCAGCGCCCGTCGCAAACAGGAAGGGCAGCGCGCCAAACGCTGTGCACAGGCTCGTCATCAACACAGGTCGCAGTCGCGTGACGGCGGCCTGCACGACGGCTTCCGTGAACTCGATTCCACGATCGCGCAGCTGGTTGGCGAATTCCACGATCAGCACGCCGTTCTTCGCGGCGATGCCGATCAGCAGGATCACCGCGATCTGACTGAAGATGTTGATCGTCATCCCGTACAGCTTGAGTCCGAAGACAGCGCCGATGAGCGCCAGCGGCACGGTGACCATGATGATCGTCGGATGCACGAAGCTCTCGAACTGCGCCGCGAGCACCAGATAGACGATGGCGAGGGCAAAGAAGAACGTGAAGAGGAGCTGCTGGCCGCTGCGCGTGAATTCGCCCGTCTCACCATCCCACATCAGCGTGGCTTCGGGAGGCAGCTCTTTCGCGACCGTGTCCCTGAACCATTGCACGGCTTCGCCCATCTCGTAACCCGGCGCGAGACTCGCGCGGATCTCGACGGCCCGCAGTCGATTGAAGCGCGCGAGCTCGACGGCACCCGAGACTTCTTCGAGCCTCACGACGTTCGCGAGCGGAATCAGTTCGCCGGTGCGGCTCGAGCGGACGCGGATGTTCGTGAGATCCGTGAGCGTCTGACGGGCATCGTCGCGGGCCTGCAGCATGACGTCGTATTCGCGACCGCGATCGATGTAGCGGGTGACGACGCGCGAACCGAGCACGGTTTCGAGCGTACGGCCCACGGTTTCGAGCGAGACACCAAGATCGGCGGCGCGATCGCGATCCACCGACACGCGGATCTGGGGCTTGCGTTCCTTGTAGCTCGTGTCGACGTTCTCGAGACCGGGATTCGCTTGCGCCAGCGGCAGAATCTTCGCTTGCCACGCTGACAGGCTTTCGTAGTCGGGTCCGCCGATCACCGCTTCGACCGGCTGGCCGAAGCCGCGTCGTCCCAGACTGCCGGGCTGTCCGGCGGAAGCGCGTACGCCTGGCAGCTTGCGCGCTTCGACGAGCAGCGATTGTGTGATCTCCCGCGCCGACCGGTTGCGATCGTGCCAGTCCTTGAGGATCACCACGGCCCGGGCCGAATTCACATCGCCCGTCTGCGAACCGCCGCCCGCGTTCGGTACCCGCACCATCACACGGTCGATGTCGCCGTGCTCGTCCATCTCCCTGAAGACGATTTCCTCGAGCTGGCGGGCGTAGTTGTTCATGTACTGGAAGCTCGAACCCTCCGGGCCTTCGATCGTGATGAACACGCGGCCCACGTCGGCGACCGGAGCGAATTCCGATGGGATGAACCGGAAGGTCAGCACGCCGAGCGCCGAAAGAACACCCACGGCGGCCACGACGAGCCAGGGACGCGAGATCAGCGAGCGCAGTCGCCGGTCGTACAGATTGGAGAGCCGCTGGAAAAAACGATCGACGGCATGCGCAACGCGGCCGCGTTGCAGGGCATCGGCAGGGAGCTTCGATGCGAGCATCGGCGTCAGAGTCAGTGCTACGACCGCTGAGAACAGCACTGACGCGGCGAGCGTGAAGCCGAACTCGCGGAACAATCGCCCGAGATCGCCCGGCAGGAACGAGATCGGCACGAACGCCGCGGCAAGCGTCAGTGTCGTCGCGATCACGGCGAAGCCTATCTCGTGGCTGCCGCGGACCGCGGCGACGAGCGGCGCTTCGCCATGCTCGGTACGCCGATGCACATTCTCGAGCACGACGATCGCATCGTCGACGACCAGGCCGATCGCCAGCACGAGCCCGAGCAATGTCAGCACGTTCACCGAGTACCCGAGTGCGTACATCACGGTGAAGGTGGCGATGATGGACACCGGAATGGTGACAGCCGGAATCAACGTTGCCCGCAGACTGCCCAGGAAGGCGTAGATCACACCGAGTACGGAGATGAGTGCGAACACGATCGCGATGACGACTTCGTGCAGCGCCGCTTCGATCGCCACGCCGTTGTCCATGCTGACCGCAAGGATGGCGCCTTGAGGCAGCGATGGTTTGATCCTTTCCACTTCGGCGCGAACGCCCCGAACGATATCGAGCGTGTTGCCTTTGGATTGCGCCTCGATGCCGACGCCGACGCCGGCCTTGCCATTCAGGCGCATGTCGTTGCGTTCGTTCTCCGCGCCGAGCTGAACGTTGGCGACCTCGCCGAGTCGCACGAGGTGGCCGTCTTCGCCGCGTGCAATTACGAGGTTGCGGAAATCCTCTTCGTTGTCGAGGCCAACGAGCGTGCGCAGCGAGAATTCGCGCGTATCGGATTCCAGACGGCCGGCGGGCAGCTCGACGTTCTCGCGACGCAGGGCATCCTCGATATCCGTAACCGTCAGCTGGCGGGCCGCGAGCGCCTGCCGATCGACCCAGATGCGCATGGCGTAGCGCCGACCGCCGCCGATGGTGACGCGGGCAACGCCAGGCACTGTCGAGAAGCGGTCGACGAGATTGCGTTCGGCGTAGTCCGTCACTTCGAGCATCGACATCGTCGGTACGCTGAAGTTGAGGAACATGATCGCCTCGGCGCTGGCGTCGGCTTTGATCACTTCCGGCGGATCGGATTCCTCGGGCAGGCTGCCGAGCACGCGGGCGACGCGATCGCGAACGTCATTGGCGGCCGCGTCCATGTCGCGATTGATGTCGAACTCGATGCGCACCTGCGAACGCTCGTCTTCGCTGTCCGACTCGATCTTGAGAATGCCTTCGATGCCTGCGACGGAGTCTTCGATGATCTGTGTGATCTTCGTCTCGATCACCTGTGCCGATGCACCGCTGTAGCTCGTCGTCACCGAAACCACCGGCCGGTCGACGTCGGGATACTCGCGAACCGCGAGGCGCTCGAGCGAAACGAGACCGAAGATGATCAGCAGCAGGCTGATCACGATCGCGAGCACCGGGCGGCGCACGGATGTTTCGGAGATTCTCATGAGCTCACCGGTGCCTCGGCCGGCGGTGTGCTTTCGCTGACGCGGCTGCCGTCGCGTAGATTCTGGGTGCCGTCGACCACGATCCGGTCGCCTTCCTTGAGGCCGGTGACGATCTCGACTTCGCCAACGCGGCGTCGACCGACCTTCACTTCGCGTCGCGCCGCGACGTTGCCATCGATCACGAAGACATAGGCACGGCCTTGCTCCGGAACGATGGCGGCCTCGGGAACGAGGAGCGTCTGTGCGACGGCGCCTTGCAGGAGCACCGTCATGAACATGCCCGGGCGCAGTGCGCCGTCGCGATTCGGAATCTCCGCGCGGACAGTGACGGAGCGCGTGGCCGGATCGATGCGCGAATCGATGTTGGTCACCTTACCTTCGAAGGGGCGATTCGGCAGGCCGGCGGACTGAGCCGTGATCGGCAATCCGGTCTTCAGCAGGTAGAAGTACGTTTCGGGCACCGTGAAATCGAGCTTGATGGTCGACGTGTCGTCGAGGGTCGTGATGACGGCGCCAGGGCTCACGAGGCCGCCAATGCTCACGCGGCGAAAGCCCGTGCGTCCATCGAACCCGGCGCGGATGACCGTATCCGAAAGCCGTGCGTTTGCTGCGTTGGCGCGGGCGCGATTGGCTTTCAGCGTCGCTTCGATCTGATCGAGCTGCGAGATCGACAACGCCTTCTGCGCGAACAGTTCGCGGCTGCGATTGAACTGGCTCTCGCTGTCGGCCATCGTGGCCTCGGCTTCGGCCACGGCTGCACGGGCCTCGGCACTGTCGAGCTCGACGAGCACCTGGCCGCGCTTCACGAAGTCACCTTCGTCGAAACGGACGGCAGTCACGATGTTGGAGCTCTTCGAAGTGACGTCGACGGACTCGTTGGCGCGTGCCGTGCCGACAGCTTCGATTTCCGTGCTGAGCGCGCGCGACGCGACGAGGGTGGTCGTGACTGAAACAGTGTCGCGTTGCACTGTGTTCTGGGCGGGGCCGGTTTGACTGCGGTCACAGCCGGATAGCATCAGCGCCATCGCCAGCATGCTCGAGCAGGCGATGCGTTGCTGTCGGTGACCAACCCCTCGAGGCATGAAGCTCCCCACGAACGAAACGGCCGGAACGGACGGCCCGGAAGGGCCGCATTGTGCCCACGAACGCCCCGTTGTCGGCAACCGGCGTCGGCCGCATACAGTACTCCCGGATACCACCCGGAGTTCATGCGAGGTTGTAACAAAGGGTTAACCGTACGGTGCGTCCCTTCGGCCACTGGTCCAGGATTGCGGCGGGCGTAGGCTGATTTTCCCGGCAGCCCGAGATCAGCGGCATGAGATTCCGATCGCGCAGGACGGCGGGGTATCAGGTGTTCGCTGTGAGTGGCATCAACACGGTGTCGTTCACCATCGATTCGCAGCAGGCCAACACGACCGGCCTGCTCGGCTTCGCGGTCGAGCGCATCGATCGCGCGGAGGGCCAGCGCTTTTACATGGCGGGGTTCAAGGTGTTCCCTTCCGTGATTCCACAGCCGGGCCCGCATCTCTCCGTCAGCACCTACGAGCATCCGGTGCAGAGCTTCGTCTGGGACGATTTCACGGCGAAGCCGGATCATGTCTACGAGTACGTATTTCATCCGCTGAAGGGCGATCCGCGAAACATCGATCGCAGTGCGGCGCCGCTGCGGATCAGGGTTCGAACGGAGCGGCTGTTCACGCGCGGTACCCACGACGTGTTCTTCAATCGCGGCGTTGCGAGCAGCCAGGCGTACGAACGACGATTCGGCAACTTGCCGCCCGATGAACAGCCGACCCCCGAGAAGCAGGCCGAGGCCGCGCAATGGCTCAGCCGGGAGCTCGACGAGGCATTGCTCGGGTTCATTGCGCAAGCGAAGCGCGGCGACACGCTGCTCGGATGCTTCTACGAGTTTCGATACCTGCCGGTTGCACAGGCGTTGCGAAAAGCGAGGGATCGCGGCGCTTCAGTACAGCTCATCCTCGATGCCAAGAAGAATGGCGATGGCGAGAACGGCAGCGATTTCCCTCGGGGCGACAATCTGGCGATGCTCACGCAAGCCGGAATTCCCCGCAGCGCTGTCGTTCTTCGGGAAGCGAGGAAGTCGAGCATTCAGCACAACAAGTTCATGGTGCTGCTGAGAACGAAGGCTCTGCGGCCGGTGGCCGTGTGGACGGGATCCACGAATCTTTCGAACGGCGGCATTCATGGACAGACGAATGTTGGACACTGGCTGCGCAATGCTGCTGTCGCGCGATCGTTTCGCGACTACTGGCAACTGCTGAGTGCCGATCCCGGCGGAGCGGAAGGCGACGATGCTTCGACAGTTCGGGCGCACAATGCGGCGCTGCGTGATGCAATCGAGGCGCTCACGCCGTTGCCTGCGTCCAAGGCAGATATTCCCGACGGTGCAACGCCCGTTTTCAGTCCGCGACGCGGGGTGAACGCGATGACGCTCTATGGCGATCTGCTCGACAGCGCAAAACAACAGGCGTGCATCACGCTGGCTTTCGGCATCGCCAGGGAGTTCAAAACGCTGCTGAAGGACAACACTGATCTCAACGCGATCTGCTTCCTGCTGCTCGAGCGCCAGGACAAGCCGAACAAGAACAGCTCGGAGCCTTTCATCGCCGTCAACGCGAGCAACAACGTCTACAAGGCATGGGGATCCTTCCTGCGAACACCGCTGCATCAATGGGCGAAGGAAACGAGCGCCCGCTCGATGGGGCTCAACACGCATGTGAGCTTCATCCACTCGAAGTTCCTGCTGTCGGACCCGTTGGGCGACGATCCGATCGTCATCACGGGCTCGGCGAACTTCAGCATCCCGTCGGAGAACGAGAACGACGAGAACATGCTCATCATCCGGGGCAACCGGCGCGTCGCGGACATCTACTACACGGAGTTCAACCGGCTCTTCCATCACTACTATTTCCGTTCGGTGATGGAATCGGTCAATGCACTGCGCGCGGGCGATGAAGAGTCCGCCGTCAGCTCGGACGCGAGCGTGTTCCTCGACGAGACGGACGGATGGCTGAAGAAGTACAAACGCGGGACGTTCCGCTACAAGCGCGTCAGGGTGGCGGCGCAGATGAAGGGGTTTACGGAGCTTTGAGCCGCGAGAGAAGAGGTCTCACACGGAATTCACGGAGAACGCAGCAGGAAGATCGTTGTTCGTCCTACGCCGATACCAGTCGCACCACCGGATCGCCGAGCAGCACCAGCGTCTGCACGTCGCGTGCGGCGAGATTGTGATAGAGCAGCGCGGCACTCGAGGATTCCTTCGCGTCGTAGCCCAGCTTGATAGCGTCCCACGCGGCGTAGTGGGTCCCCGCAGCGCCGTACCAGCCTCTGAACGCATGGCCGATCGGCGATCCGAGATAGATCTCCGTGTACAGCGCATTCACCAGTGTCGCGGTCAGCAGCTGGCCGGTTGCGGGCTGCCGCAGCGTCCAGTCGAACGTCGGCTCGATGTGACCGAGGAAGGCGCGAGCGGGCTTCTTCGCCGTCAGCAGTGCGAGAGGGAGCGGAGCGACCTGCGCGCCGAGCTCGCCAACAGCTTTGAGGACCTGCTGCGCCGGTGTTCCATCGGCGAACAATGCGGCGAATCGCGATCCATCGTCACTCCCGGCGGCACAGCAGGCGTGCGCGTACCAGACCGCGCCATCGGGTTGCCATTCCTTGAGCAACGCATCGAGTGGCAGAGGCGCGTGATGATGATCGACGAGCAGCCCGAGTTGTGCCGCCATCTGCGCAGGGTCGTCGATCGGGCCGGTCATCCCGTGGCTGGTCGTCACGATCATCGCCGGCGAACGCTGCTTCAGTTGCTCGCGAAGCTGATCGTGGGTCGCGAGCTCGTCGGTGAGACAAAGCGCGCCCGCCTTGAGATCGTCATCGGCGACGTACTTCTCGAATGTCGCATCGGCAATCGAACGCCGCATGAGATGCGTGATGTCCGCGGGACTGTGATCGACAGCCCATGTGACAGTCGCGCCAGCATTGCACTTCGCGTCGGCCCAGTCGTTGAGGCACGCCGTGACGTACGGGGAAAGCA
Source organism: Povalibacter uvarum (assembly GCF_014202975.1). Classification (GTDB taxonomy): domain Bacteria; phylum Pseudomonadota; class Gammaproteobacteria; order Steroidobacterales; family Steroidobacteraceae; genus Steroidobacter; species Steroidobacter uvarum. The sequence continues at coordinate 279,104 of NZ_JACHHZ010000002.1, read as the reverse complement.
GCGCCTCATCGTGCAGCGGATCGAACGGCAGGCGTCCGACGCTGCGGCCGACGCTCAGCAGGTACTGCAATGCCCATGGCAACTGATCCGCGGTCGGCTTGCCGACCAGCAGCAGATGCCGCGGTATCTGTCCCGCGGCCTTGCCGATCGCACTGCCGGCGATGTCGAGATCCTTGTTGTTCCGATAATCGCGAAGCAGCGTGTATCGCTTGTCGGAGTCGGGGCGAAACCGCAGCACCACTGCGTTCTCGCGCTTCTGCAGAAGCGCCCGCAGCGGTGCGCAAAGATCCTCGTTGTTCGCATACTGCTCCGGCTTGAAGCCGGTGCGCTCGAACGCGACCAATGCCCAGCCCACGCGCTCATCGAGCCAATCCTTCGGATCCGCCGGCGCCGCCGGCTTCAGAAACTTGTCGATCGCCGAAGGCCGATTCCCAAGCGCCCACTTCGCCGTATTCGCCGCAAGCGCCCCCTGCACAGTCTCTCCAGTGCTCATACATGCATTGATCTGCAGTTCAGCCGGGCGGGCAGTGGGATCAGTCATGGCGGTGAAGCGTCGGCCGCTGAATGTTCGAGGTGGTAGTTCTTGCTTCTGGCTAGCGGCTAACAGCTGGCAGGCTAGCCGGCTGGCCTCAAATCAGCTGCGCATCAATCTCCCCCAGCTTCAGCTCGAACACCTTCTCGATCTGTTCCTTCAGATCCGCGGGCACCGTCTGCAGCGTCGCATCGCGCTGCTTGATCAGCTCTTCGCGCAGCGCGCGCAGGCGGATGCGCTCAGCCGGATCGAGGTCGGGCTTGCAGCGGATGATCTGGAATGGATCGGTGCGTGCGTAGAGCACCGGGATCAGCCAGCGTTTGTTCTGTGCTGCCTTGATGCTGTCGCCCGCGAGCTCCATTCGTACTCGCTGCAGAAATCCCGCCCACTCGACGTTCTTGCGGCCGCCGATGGGAATCTCATGCAGGGCACGCAGTGCGGCCTCGTAGAAGTAGCGGCTCACGATGCGCGTTTCGGTCGTCTTGACCGGCTCGCGCATCGCGATCACGGCAGGGAAGCCGAACTTCACGAGCTGCCACGCAAAGTGCCGCCCGTCGATCGTGTTGGCGGCGCTGTCGCAGCAGTTCAGCGCGATGGCCCAGATGTACTGGTCGCGATCGGCAATCTGGCGGATGTCTTTGGCCGTCAGAAGCACGGAGCCGTGAGCGCTGCTCTGAACGACATCCGCTGCCGTACTGACGGACAGGAACTGCTGATCACCCGAAGAGCCGTGCGCGTAGAGATGCAGGATGTGCGGCGCAAAGGTTGCGATCTCGCTGAGCAAAGCGGGTGCATTCCCCGCGATGATGTGCCACTGCACCGTCACGCCCGGCGGCGGGTCGGCCATGACCGTCGCTTCGAGTTCGGCGGCGCAACTGAAGACTGCTACGACGACAGGCATCTGAGCCGCCGCGGCGGCGAGTCCTGCTTTGATGCTCGCCCATTCCTGGGTCTGCTGTTCGAGTCCGCCGTTCTCCCACCATGCACCGAGCACGCAGGCCAGCCGCAGCGGCGGAACGAAAGGAAATTCGCGTTGCACCCGGTCCTGCTGATCCGCTGGCAGCACGCGGGTTACGGGTGACTGCAGATCGAGCGCCAGGAACGATTTGTTGTGATCGACGAGCGCCTCCCACGGCAACTGGTCGGCGACGGTACTCTCCATCTGCAGCTGCAACGACAGGAAATCCTTGTCCTGCATCTTCATCCATTCGCTCAACCGGCCGGAAATGCCCTGGTGAACCAGCAGGCTGTCGCGCAGCGCTTCGCCAGCCCCCACGATCGTTGCGGCGTCGTCGAAGAGAAATGCCTTGTCGTTCGGCTTGCAGCCCAGCCGCGAGAGCTTGCTGCCCGAAGCCTCGAGACAGAACCAGACGCCCGAACCGTCGTCGGCATCCTGGAAGCGGATGACGGCACGACTCATGACGTCGTTCCTCCGCTCGAGTCCTTGTCATTGCCGCCGCGGCCGGTGTACTTCGCGAGCAGATCGCTCGTGAACTTGAGAGCGGCGAGGATGCCGTCCTCGCGAGCCTTCTCCGCCGGGGAGGTTGGCTCATTCGCGAGGTCCGAGATCGATTTTTCGAGAATGCGTTGCTGCGCGGTCACCCACGGCGCGGGCGCCGGGTTCGGCTCGATGCCGCTGTTGGTTTGTCCGAGCACCGTGTATTCACGGACGAGCCGATCCATGCGGTCGTCCCATTGCTGATTCACCACGCCGGCCCAGGAAGGATGGGTCGAGAGCGCCAGCGCCGGCGAGGCGGGCAGCGGCGCATCCTGGGGAACGAAGACGTAGCGATAGAGCATGGAGAGCGCATTGGCATCGATGTCGGTCCCGATGTCGTGGAAGGCGGTCGGACCGGAGATCGAGCTCGAGATCTGGTGGCAGAGCATGCGCAGCCCAAGATCGCAGCTGTTGAACGGCGGCGAGCTGAAGGCCACCGACCACGCGCCGATCTGTTGCAGGAACATCGCGAGCTCCCGCGTCGATACGATCTCGGCACAGCGCATCTGATCAGTCTGCATCGGCGCTTCGGACAGCCGCAGTCCCGCCTTCGTCCTGCCGAGATAGCCCGTGCAGACGAAGTGCACACCGTCGATGGAGACCTGGCGCAGGCTGTCGCGCATCCAGAGGAGCCAGGGATTCTGGATCTGCGACACCTCGGGCACATCGCTCAGCGTGTTGCTGCCGCCTTCGATCGGACACATTGCCATTTCCGGCGGCGTGTAGACGACCACGCGTCCGCCGAGTCCGAGCGATTCGATCTTCCGCTGCAACAGGCTGGTGAGGGATCGGTGCGTGAACACATGCAGCTGCGCGAGTTGCGGCAGCTGGCGGGGCAATTGCCGGATGAAATCGGTGACGACGACAGCGGGCGAGATGCCCGCGTTCGGCGGCAGGCTGCAGCAATACACGACATCCATCGTCTGTTGCGGCAGCACCGGTCGAACCGACACGACACCGAGTCGCAGGATCGGACGGCGCAGTGCAACGGTCGCGAGCTTCTCCCAGGGCACGCCGGGCAAGTAGCCGTTCGGCGAGTCGAATGCGAGATACAGCGGCTGATCCGGCGGCAGGCGCTCGCGCATGTAGTCCAGCAGCGATGGCGGCAATCGATAGTCCGCCATTCTCAGCAGACGCGCTTCGGAGTAACGCATCGGCACTCCGATCTGCGTCGCGGGAATCGAGATCGAGCCGATCGTTTCGGTGCCGACCGTAAGATCGAAGACCACGTTCGTCGGCTTGCGCGCGTCGTTCGACGGGAAGTCCAGCCGGATGCGACACAACAGCAGCGGCGTGCCCTGGCGATCCCGGACCTGCCGAACGACGTTTGAGATTGCGCTCACAGTAGTCTCTCGCTGGCGATCACACGGCGCGCTGGTCCTGGTCGACGAGCGCCCAGCAGGCGTAGCGGTTGGTGACATCTCCATGGCCGTTGATCCGGCCTTGTGTTCCGTCGAGGGCAACGATCCGTGAGCCCGGCGGAATCGCATAAGCGCCCGCGTCCTGGATCTGCATTCTCACCACGCTGCCGTCGGCGAGCCCCGAAGGCCCGTATCCACCCAGTGCGCAGTAGATGCTCGGAGGCGCACCGGCCGCAATTTCGGCTTCCCCCAGATCCTTCGATCGGCGCAGGGCGAGGTGAAACGTCTCGTGCAGCGGGAAATCCTTGCCGCTGAACGTCGAGTAGAGCGGCCCTTGCAGTCGGTCGAGCGCTGGCTTGAAGCCGCCCGCCTTCTGCGACTTCGGGATGCGCCCGGCCTCGGCGAAGCAGAACTGGTTCACCGCGGGCTGCAGCAGCAGCGCGGATCGGACCTTCTGCTGAAGATTGGCGGTCGAGAGCGCTGCGAGAACGACACGTGCGCCGTACGAATGGCCGATCAAGCGGATCCGGGCGCCCGCGGCTGCGAACTCCTCGAGCAGCGGACGTACCGCGACATTGCCGATGACGCCGGCCCGGTCCTTCATCATATAGACCGTGGCCGTCCGAACGAGATTGCGAGGATCGAGAACTTCGAGCCCCGCCGCCTGCGGTCCCGCGCCATCCTCATCGGCGAAACCGAACTCGCCGTCGATGGCTTCCGCATCGCTGGCCTGCAACGCACGCCAGCTGTCGAGAAGATCGCCCGGATCGGGAAGCGAGTCGCCGGTCTCATCGAAGGAGTCACCATGCAGCGCCGCATGTGCGAGTTGCACGAGTTCCTTCTGTTCGGCGGCGGTTACGCCACCCTTCACGGCAAGCGCGATGAATCGTCGGGCGAGGTCATTGTCGAGCTCGCTCGCGAGATCCGCGATGGCTTCCTTCTGGAACGCGTTGTCTTCGTCGACGCCGGCGAGCTGCGGCCCCTTTTCCCACGGAAACACGAGCACGAGACTCGGCCACTGGATGCCGACGAAGACCGGCTTCCATTCCGGATCGGCCGTTCGTGCTGCGAGAAAGCCGGTGAAGAATCGCTGGAACAGCTCGAGCGAATCGTCGAAGCCGTTGTTCCATCCATGCGCGAAGATGTAGACGTCGCGGTAGTCGTGGGCGCGGACCGCATCGACCAGTGCCTGCCGGGTGGCGGTGCTGTTCGGTGCGCCCTGCTTGTCGAACTGCAGCAGGTACAGCGGGATCCGCCTGCCGCCGGCCTCTATCTCGCTGAATTCGAGCGCCATAGTCGTTCTCCCTCGCGAGCGATGGCTGGGTGCCGCTGCCGCACGCAAGGGTTGAGTTGCGTCGCAGCAGCTAAGATCATCTGCGATCCATGAACTGACGGCATTAAGCGCCTGAAAACCATGCACAACAACATCCCCAAAGGGTCATTGCTCGCGGCCGCCATCGTCGCCGTCGCGTTTTCCCTGCAACCGGCGCAAGCCGCATCCGGCAAAACGATGGCCGAGGTGCTCGCGGCTGCGAAGCCCTCGGACTGGCGACCGATCGATCCGGCGAACACGCTCTATCTGGAGTTGTCGTCCGGGCGGGTGATCATCGAACTGGCTCCGCAATTCGCACCGCAACATGCGGATAACGTGCGGGCACTCGTCCGCGAGAACTACTTCGATGGCCTCGCGATCACGCGCGTGCAGGACAACTTTGTCGTTCAGTGGAGCGACCCCACCAATACCCGCCAGCCGCGGAACGCGAAGAAGACTTTGCCGGCGGAGTTCACGCGACCGGCCAAAGGGCTGTCATTCACCGCATTGCCTGACGTCGATGCTTACGCCGCACAGACCGGCTTCGTCGATGGGTTCCCCGCTGCCCGTGATGGCGATACGGCGTGGGCGGTTCACTGCTACGGCGTACTCGGTGTGGGTCGCGACAACGATGCAAACAGCGGCGGCGGCACGGAGTTGTACGTCGTTATCGGACACGCGCCCCGCCAGCTCGATCGCAACATCACCGTACTCGGGCGAGTCGTTCAGGGGATCGAGTTGTTGTCGGCTCTGCCGCGCGGTCCGGCGCCGATGGGCATGTACGAGAAGCCGGAGCGCAACGTTCCGATCGCGAGCATCCGCCTGGCCGCTGATGTTCCCGAGTCGCAACGCGTGAAACTCGAAGCGCTGCGCACCGATACCCCGACGTTCATGGACCTGATCGAGTCGCGTCGCAATCGCCGTGACGAGTGGTACAAAGTGCCGGCGGGCCGCATCGATGTGTGCAATGTGCCGTTGCCGGTCCGGGTGGCGAACTGAGGTCAGGCCGGAGGCAATGCCTGGGGCACGCGACCGCGATCGATCTCCGAGTGATACAGCCGCACCATCAGCGCCCGGGCGATCTGCTCGGGCAGAAACGGGATGTGGATGTTGTCGCGCATGGCGCCACCGCCAGCCGTGTCGATGGAAACACTGGCCATGCGATGGCGACGATCGAAGGGCGATTCCGCGAAATGCACTGACTGCAGCCGATTGCGCGGCGCGACGATGAGACGTCGCGTCAGCCAGCCGTAGCGGAACATCACGGCGTCGTCCGTCAGGGCCCACCGGGTATTCGTGACAAACACGTGCGCCCGCCACCAGGCGATCGGGAGTAAGACGGCGAGCACGGCGGGAATCCATCCCATGCCCGGCCTGAATGGCGCTTCGGGCACGAGGTGCAGTGTCAGTGCGGTCAACGCAGCGAAGAACACGCCGAAGTAGACGCTCTTGCGGAAGATGCGACCGCGCGCACGCGGTGCTAGCGGTTGCCAGTTTGGTGACGCGGTGAAATCGACATCGGGCAGCGCGGTGGCAATCAGTGTCTGCGCCATGTCAGGAGTACAGATCGGCGCGAGCCAGCGCGTGCGCGTTTGCGACTGCTGTTTGCCTTCTTCGGAAACCCCGCTGTCGCCCGCGAGATCGACTCGCACGGAGACCCGGCCGAAGAATCGATGCAGCAACGTCTGCGTCTGGTGAATGGACTGGATGCGACGCACCCGCAGTGTCAGTGCGAGCCGCGTCAGCAAACCATGATGAACGCGAAAGTCGTCGCTGTGGCGGCTCAGCGTGAAATCAAACAGCGTCACGAAGGCGATCGCGACCGACAGGATTCGCATGGCGATCAACGCGGAAATCAGGCCGAACACGCCGATCGCTGCCTGCATCGCAAATCCCAGGGCGGCGAAGTCGTGCAGTGGAGCATCGAGCCAGCTCGCTGCGTTGCGCATCACGAGCTCGAAAGCCCCGCCCTGTGCGAGGAAGCCGACGAGGGCGGCGACGACGAGCATCCCGCGATTGTCGATGAGGCCGAAGCGCACGAGCTCGATCGGCGGCAGTCGCAACAGCACCTCGTCGGCAGTCGGGGCGACTGCTTGCGGGGCGGGCTGTCCGGTAGCGGCTTTCTCTGCTCGATGACTGAAGACCTGTTCGCGCAGTTCCTGAACTGCATCCAGGCTCAGAACGCGAATGGATGCTTCAGCCTTGCCGCCCGTGGATGTCGCGATGCTGGCCTGGGCGACTCCGAGGAGCCGGTGCAACAGGCCGCGCTCGATGTCGATGTTCTCGATCCGCGCATAGTCGATCTGGCGAACGTTGCGGAAGAACAGACCGTCGCGAATCACGAGACCACGGGGCCCGAACCCGTAACGATAGATCCACTGTTTCCAGAGCGCTCCGATGAGTAGCGGCACGACGGCTACCAGTCCCCACATCTCGTCGTCGCGCGCGCCAAGGAAAACGAGGAATGCCAGCGGGACGATGAAGTTCTTGATGTAGTTGGTGAGCGAGAACAGCCAGGACAGCGGATGCAGGCGATGCTGCGGCTCGAACGTCAGCGATTCAGACGCCACTGGCCGAGCTCCCTTCCAGCAGGGCATCGCGCAACGAGAGTGCGTCAGCGTGCGCAAGCCCTGACAGTTCGATCATCGTGTGCCGGCTTCCGGCGGTGTAGAGCTTCAGAGTGCCGACGCCATAGCGCCGCTGCAGCGGTCCCTGCGAGACGTCGGTGTGCTGGATGCGTACCCGGGGCAATGCGATCCGCGAACGCCAGAAAACGCCGCGCTCGATGACGATGCCGGTCTCGTCCGCGCCATAGCGAAGGTGGCGGTAGTACGCCGTGGGCCAGAGCCAGGTCACGAGAAGACCGGCGAGGAGAATGGCGCCGGTCGCACCCCAGGGCGTTCGCCCCGAATTCACGAGCATGAGCGTAACGCTGACAGCGGGAATGAGCGTGGCGATGATCCACTGCCAGCGCCAAACGCTGATGGTGGCTCGGTCGACGTGTTCGGTCGGCATGCTGCGGTCGTCTGACGATCGTGAGGTGATCGTGGGGATCTTCTCCGATCGCAAGAGCAAGCTCAACGTGGCTCCCCTATTTCTTGCTGAGCTTCCGATCGTCGAGCTCCAGCGAGCGGCCGATGATTTCACGCATGATTTCGTTGCTGCCGGCGAGGATGCGGCTGATGCGGGCGCCCGTGTACATGCGGCAGATCGGGTACTCCTCCATGTAGCCGGCGCCGCCATGGAGCTGGACGCATTCATCGACGACGCGGCCTTCGAGCTCGGTGGTCAGCAATTTGACCTTCGCCGCGCCGACCGGGTCGAGCCGCCCGGCGTTGTGCTCGATCACGCAGTGATCGACGTACACCTGCATGGCATCGATTTCCGCACGCATCTGCGCGAGCTTGAACCGGGAATTCTGGAATGTGCCGATGGGCTGGCCGAAAGCCTTGCGGTCCTTGACGAACTGCAGCGTCACATCGAATGCGTTCTGGGCGAGCGTGATGGCGCCGGCGGCGGTGATGAGTCGTTCCTCCGCGAGGAAATGCGTGAGGAAGTGGAAGCCCTTGCCCGGCTCGCCGAGCACGTTGGTCTTCGGGACTCTGACGTTGTTGAAGAACAGCTCTGAGGTGTCCTGCGCCTTCAGGCCCATCTTCTTCAGGTTGCGACCGCGCTCGAATCCTTCCATGCCGCGCTCGACGATGAAGAGTCCGAGGCCGTGACGCTTTTCGGGGTCGGTGCGGGCGACGACGATGAAAACGTCACCGATCTGGCCGTTGGAGATATAGATCTTCGAGCCGTTCAGCAGCCAGTGATCGCCTTTGTCCTCCGCCCGCGTCTTGATGCCCGCGAGATCGCTGCCTGCGCCAGGCTCGGTCATCGCGATGCCGAGGATGGATTCGCCGCTGATGCACTTCGGCAGCAATCGCGCCTTCTGCTCTTCGGTGCCGAGGTGGCCGATGTACGGGGCCACCAGTCGCGAGTGCAGCGTCATGAAGAAGCCGCCTTCGCCGTGCCGGCCATTTTCCTCGATGAGGATCTGCTCGTAGCGGAAATCGGTGACACCAGCGCCGCCGTACTTGGGATCCGCCCACATCAGGAGGTAACCCTGTTCACCGGCCTTGCGAAACGCGTCGCGATCGACGAAGCCTTGATCGCGCCACCGCTCGCCGTTCGGGCCGATCTGCGTCTGGAAGAACCGGCGCGCGGAATCGCGGAATTGTTCGTGCTCGGGTTCGAAGAGGTGGCGCATAAGGGAAGGAGGAGCGGTTGGCGGTTGGTGAGAGTACGGAGCGGAAGGAGAGAGGATGAACTAGCTCCGTCATTCCCGCGAAAGCGGGAATCCATCCTGTGTTCCGGATGGATCCCCGCTTTCGCGGGGATGACGAAGTGGGACGGCTTACCTCGGGGACATGCGGATGGCGCCGTCGAGGCGGACGTCTTCGCCGTTGAAGTAGCCGTTGCGGCACATCTCGACGGCGAGCGATGCGTATTCGTCCGGGACGCCGAGACGCTTGGGGAACGGGACGGACGCGGCGAGTGCGGCCTTCACGTTCTCCGGGGCGCCCTGCATGAGCGGAGTGTCGAAGATGCCGGGGAGAATGGTGTTGACGCGGATGCCTTCGCTCATCAGGTCGCGTGCGATCGGCAGCGTCATGCCGACGACGCCGGCCTTCGATGCGGAGTAGGCGGCCTGGCCCATCTGGCCATCTTCCGCGGCGACCGAGGCGGTGTTGATGATGACGCCGCGTTCGCCGAACTGATCGACCGGGGCGAGCGACATCATGCCGGCGGCGGACTTCGCGATGCAGCGGAACGTTCCGATCAGATTGATCTGGATGATCATGTTGAACGCATCGAGCGGGAAGTGCTTGATCTCGCCGCTCGTCTTGTCGCGGCTGGCGGTCTTGAACGCGTTACCCGTGCCGGCGCAGTTGATGAGGATGCGCTCCTGGCCGATCGCTGTGCGAGCCTTCGCGAAGCCAGCATCCACATCCGCATCCGATGTGACGTTGACCTTGCAGAAAACGCCGCCGAGTTCCTTGGCCAGCGCCTCGCCCTTGTCGGCATTCATATCGAAGAGCGCGACCTTCACGCCGTGAGCAGCAAGCGCACGCGCCGTCGAAGCACCGAGACCGGAAGCGCCGCCGGTGATGACGGCGGAAATGGAGGAGTCTAGTTTCATGATGAGTAAGCGCTTAAGTGATGAAGAAACGGGGTGATCACACTCTCTCGACGATCGTCACATTCGCCATGCCGCCGCCTTCGCACATCGTCTGCAGGCCATAGCGTTTGTTGCGTTGGTGGAGTGCGTTGACGAGCGTCGTCATGAGCTTGGTGCCCGAGGCGCCCAATGGATGACCGAGTGCGATGGCGCCGCCGTTGACGTTGAGGCGGTCGGGATTGGCGCCGGTGTATTGCAGCCAGGCAACGGGCACGGAGGCGAAAGCCTCGTTGACTTCGAACAGGTCGATGTCGTCGATCTTCATGCCCGCTTTCTCGAGCGCACGCTGGGTTGCGGGCAGAGGGGCTTCGAGCATGATGACCGGATCGTGTCCCATCACGCTCATGTGATGAATGCGTGCGAGCGGCTGGACGCCGAGTTTCTTCAGTCCCTTTTCATTGGCGATCAGCAGGCCTGAAGCGCCGTCGCAGATCTGGCTCGACGTTGCTGCCGTGATGCGGCCACCTTCGACGAGCAGCTTCACGCTGCGAATGCCGTCGAGGCTGGCGTCGAATCGGATGCCCTCGTCGATCTTGTGCGTGTCGCGACTGCCGTCGGGCAATGTGATCTCCAGCGGAACGATCTCGCGTTCGAAGTGCCCCGCCTTCGTGGCCGCGATCGCGCGCTGATGACTGTTCAGGGCGTACTCATCGAGCGAGTCGCGCGACAGGCCGTACTTCGCCGCCACCATTTCAGCGCCAGTGAACTGACTGAACTGCACGTTCGGATAGCGCGCGCCCATCTGGACGCCCGTGGGCGTGCCGAAACCATTTTTTGCGGGCAGCTGCGTCGACAGGCCCATCGGTACGCGGCTCATGCTTTCCACGCCGGCGGCGATCACGACGTCCATCGTTCCGGACATCACGGCTTGCGCGGCGAAATGCAAAGCCTGTTGGGACGAGCCGCATTGCCGGTCGACCGACGTGCCAGGGACGCTCTCTGGCAATCGTGACGAGAGCACTGCGTTGCGCGCGACATTGAGTGCCTGTTCGCCGACTTGCCCGACGCAGCCGATGATCACGTCTTCGACGATCGCCGGGTCCGCCTTGGCGCGATCGAGGAGTGCATCTAGCACCTTGCCGGCCAGGTCCGCCGGATGCCATGCGGACAGGCGTCCGCCCTTGCGCGCTCCCGCAGTTCTCGCGGCAGCGACGATGTATGCCTGACTCATGAATCCCCCGGTTGGTGCGCGCCAAGGAATCGACGGCGCTTGCATCTCGTGCGGCTAATAGACACCATGCGAAAGAATTAATCAATCGGTTAAGAAACCAGTTGACGCGTGTGTGTTGACTCGGAAACGGGGGGTCGATCGTTCATGAATCCGCGGCGCGTGCGCAAGCCAGCTGCCCGTCGTGCGCCCAGGCGCGCGGGCCGCATTGCGAAAATGGCCCAAGCGCCTGATTTCAATGCGCGGGAGCGGTTGCTGGATACGGCCGGGCAGCTCATGGGCGACCGGCACGCGACGGATGTTTCGCTGAGCGAACTTGCCGAGCACTCAGGGCTCAACTCAGCGCTGGTGAAGTACTACTTCGGCAACAAGGACGGATTGCTGCTCGCGCTCGCGGAGCGGGATGGCGCCGTTGCGTTGAGGGATCTGCAGCAGCTGCTCCAGCAGGATCTGTCGCCGACGGAAAAGCTGCGGCGCCATATCGGCGGGATCATCAACAACTTCTACCGCCGCCCGTACCTGAACCGGCTGCTGCATTCACTGCTGGACAGCCGTCGCGCGGACAGCGCTGCGGCGCGGCAGATCACGAAGACATTCATCGATCCGGTTCTGGAGCTGCAGCGCGAGCTTCTCGACCAGGGCGTCAGGGCCGGCGAGTTCCGCAGCATCGAGCCGATGCTGTTTTACGTGAGCGTGCTCGGCGCCTGCGATCATCTGTTCAATGCGCGCTATGCCTTGCAGCATTTCTCCGGTCGCAGCACCGTGAGCGATGCGGTCCGTGAGCGCTACGTCGCCCATGTCATCGATATTTTCGTCAACGGGATCTCGGCTCGCCCCCGTGGGGGTGCAGTGGCCGATCGACGCACAGGGAAGTCGGTACAACATTCCTCGAAGGGGTAGGCATGCATCCCAGCGTTCACGCTCGCACACAACCCGACAAGCCCGCCTACATCATGGCTGGCAGCGGCGAGGTCGTTACTTATCGTGAGCTCGATGAGCGATCCAATCAGGCTGCGCAGCTGTTCCGCTCGCTGGGCCTGAAGCGCGGCGACGTGGTGGCGGTGTGCCTGGAGAATCATGCGCGCTACCTCGAGATTGCATGGGCCACGCAAAGAACCGGGCTCTACATCGTGTGTATCTCGTCGAAGCTCACCGGGCCGGAAGCGGAATACATCGTGCGCGATTGCGGCGCGAAGGTGTTCATCACGTCGATTGCATTGAAGTCACTCGCCGAACAGATCGGGCCGGTGCTTTCCGATCTGGCGTTTTTCATGGTCGGCGGCGCGGTTGCTTCATGGCGCTCGTGGGAAGAGACATGCGCAACGATGCCGACGACACCCGTCAGCGATGAGAGCGCGGGCACCGACATGCTGTACTCGTCGGGAACGACCGGCCGACCCAAGGGCATCAAGGCCGCATTGCCTGCTGACCCGGTGGACGCGCCGAAGATTCTCACCCAGCTCGTTCGCAAGCTGTACGGTCTCGATTCGAACGCCATCTATCTCTCGCCCGCGCCTCTCTATCACGCTGCTCCCTTGCGCTGGTGCATGACGGTGCAGCAGCTCGGCGGCACAGTGATCGTCATGGAGTCCTTCGATCCGGAGATGGCGCTCGCACTGATCGAGAAGTATCGCATCAGCAGTGCACAGTGGGTTCCCACGCATTTCGTGCGATTGCTGCGTCTGCCGGCGCAGGTGCGCGACCGGTACGACGTATCGTCCCTGCGCTTCGCGATTCATGCTGCCGCGCCTTGTCCGGTCGAAGTGAAGCAGCAGATGATCGATTGGTGGGGACCGATCGTGTACGAGTACTACGCGGGCACGGAAGGCAACGGCATGACCACGATCACCGCAGCCGAGTGGCTCAAGAAGAAAGGATCCGTCGGCCGCGCCGCGTATGGGGAGCTGAAAATCTGCGACGAGTCAGGCGATCCCGTCGGGCCGCGTGTCGAAGGCGCGGTGTACTTCGGCGGCACGCCGCCGTTCGAGTATCACAACGCGCCGGACAAGACACAGGAGTCCAGGAATCAGCACGGCTGGAGCACGCTCGGTGATATCGGCTACGTCGACGAAGACGGCTATCTGTTCCTCACCGATCGCAAAGCGTTCATGATCATCTCGGGCGGCGTGAATATCTACCCGCAGGAAATCGAGAACCTGCTGATCACGCATCCCGCGGTGATGGATGTCGCCGTCGTCGGTGCGCCCGATGCCGAAATGGGAGAGAAGGTCGTTGCCGTCGTGCAGCCTGTCGATTTCGCCGCCGCCGACGCAGCTCTCGCCCAGGAGCTCATGACCTTCGCCCGCGATCGGCTGAGCCACGTGAAAGTTCCACGCCTCATCGAATTCACCCGTGAATTGCCGCGCCATCCGAACGGCAAGCTCTACAAAAGGCTGCTGCGCGACGCGTACTGGGGCCGCCAGGCCCGGATCGTCTGATCCCCTCGTGGCCCTCGCGGCTGCCCCAGGGAACTTGTCCCTGTCCTGCCGACTTTTTCTGACGGACACTTAGGGAAGAGTGCAGATTCTCGGACCGCTCCCCAACGGCGCGGACAGGGTGTCGTTCATGGTCATTCGTTGCGGCAACAATCAGGTTCCGGTCTAGCCCGTATGCGCGCGCTCGCCCAAGGACGAGTGATGCTCGCGGGCCTTGTGGCGTTTGCCGCCGCAACTCTGTGCGCAGGGGCCGATGCCCAGACGGAGCAGCCTGCGGAAGTCGCTCCGCCACCGCCCGAGGTTACGAGCGAAGCTGCCCAGCCTGCCGCTGCGCCGCCCGTGACCGTCGAGCCGGTCAAGCCGACCGCGGAAGAGCTGGGCGCCATGGACGTATGCGAAGAAATGCAGAACGAATCCGCGCCCACGACTATTGAACGCGTCCGGCGACGCCTGTCGATCACCGCCTGCGCCTCTTCTGCCTGGCTGGATGGACTCTTCGGCGACCAGATGATGTACGAGGACTATAGGCAGACGTACGGCACGGTGTCGGCGGGTGCCCTGTGGGACGACTACGAGGGATTCGATCCGCGCCTGCGCTTCCGCATCCGTCTGCAGCTTCCGCAGTGGGACGAAAGCATCTCGGCTTTCGCGGGTCGCGTTGGTGAAGAGGATTACATCAGCGACATCGAAGACGACTTCGACGCCCTGCCGACGCGCCAGTTCGGTGATCTCGAAGACGACAGTGTGCTCGTCGGTCTCGGCTATTCGAACCCCAAGCGCACGGGCAACGACTTCGACGCGAGTGTCGGCGTGCGACTCGATCTGCCGCTCGATCCGTATGCGCGCGCCCGTTACGAGATCATTCGTGAGTTCGCCGAGCACTACGTATTCAGCGCCCGTGAAACCATTTTCTGGCAGAACTCGGAAGGCTTCGGCAGTACCACGCGCTTTCATCTCGATCGCGCGTTGTCCGATCGCTTCCTGGTTCGTTGGGCGAATCTCGGCAAGTTCACGGAGGAAACAACAGGTCTCGAGTGGTACTCACAGGTCACGCTGTTCCAGAGCGTCGGAGAAAGGATGGGTCTTGCGTGGCAGGCACAGATCGAAGGTGCGACCGACAACGAGGTGCAGATCACCCGAACGTCGGTGCGTCTGATCATGCGTCGCCGCTTCGAGAGCTTCGAATGGCTCTTCCTCGAACTGCGCGGCGGCGTCGGCTGGCCGCGCGAGCGTCTCGACGAAGAGCGCGAGATGAGTCCCGAACTGGGTATCGCGCTCGAGATGCAGTTCGGGCAGCGGCGTGAGCGATGGTACCGGTGAATGCTGTTCTCCGATCTCGTCGCATCTTCCAATCGGGTAGCCGGAACGCGCAGTCGCCTCGCGAAACTGCGTGAGCTCGCTCAATGCCTGCGCGCGCTCGCTCCTGAGGAGATCGAGATCGGGGTCCTGTGGCTCTCCGGCGAGATACGGCAGGGCAAGATAGGTCTCGGGTATGCGGCGATTCGACAGGCGCAGCCTGCTCCGGCGCAGGAGGCTTCGCTGACATTGCTCGATGTGGATCAAGCGATCGAGCAGATCATGACGACGCGCGGCGCGGGTTCGGCCACGCGTCGCAAGAATCAACTCGACTCGTTGCTGTCGCGGGCGACAGCGGAGGAACAGAGCTTTCTGTCACGCCTCGTGGTCGGAGAGTTGCGGCAGGGCGCACTCGCGGGATTGATGGTCGATGCCATCGCGGAGGCGTCGTCGTTGCCTGTCGCGGATGTCCGTCGCGCCGCGATGTATTCGCAGCAGGTAGGGACGCTGGCTCGCGCGGCTCTCGTCGAAGGCAGTGCCGGGCTCGCGAAGTTCCGGATTCAGGTCCTGTCGCCGATCGCGCCCATGCTGGCGCAGACTGCACCCGACGTCGAAACCGCACTGGAGCAACTCGGTGGCCAAGCCATGTTCGAGTGGAAAGTCGACGGTGCCCGCGTGCAGGTTCACAAGTCGGACGACACCATTCGAGTCTTCACGCGCAGTCTCAATGATGTCACGGACGCCGTGCCCGAAGTCGTCGAGGCGATTCGCGGTATCGCTGCGCGCGAAATCGTGCTCGACGGCGAAACGGTCGCGCTCGATTCGAACGGTCGCCCGCTGCCGTTCCAGATCACGATGAAGCGGTTCGGCCGCAAGCTCGATGTCGACGCCATGCGTCGCGAGCTGCCCCTCCATGTGTACTTCTTCGATTGCCTGCAGCTCGATGGTGAAAGTCTGGCTGACCGACCGGCGCGTGAGCGATTCGAAGCGCTGGAGAGGGCGCTGCCGGCCGGGATTCGCATTCCTCGCATCACGACTACTGATGCAGCGGCAGCACGCGCCTTCTACGACGGCGTTCTCGCGAAAGGCCATGAGGGCGTGATGGCGAAGGCGGTCGACTCACCCTACGAAGCCGGCAATCGCGGTGCGGGCTGGCTCAAGATCAAGCACGTTCACACACTCGATCTCGTCGTTCTCGCCGCCGAGTGGGGCAGCGGGCGGCGCAACGGATGGTTGTCCAACCTGCATCTCGGGGCACGCGATCCAGCCGGCGGCTTCGTGATGCTGGGCAAGACATTCAAGGGACTCACCGACAGCATGCTTGAATGGCAGACGAAGGAATTCCTGGCGCGCGAGGTGCGGCGCGACAGCTACACCGTCTACGTTCGTCCGGAGATCGTCGTGGAGATCGCCTTCAACGACATTCAATCGAGCTCGCAGTATGCGGGCGGCTATGCGCTGCGCTTCGCGCGCGTGAAAGCGTATCGACCGGACAAGCCAGTGGGGCAGGCGAATACGATCGACGACATCCGGCGAATCTACGCGCAGCAGACGACGATGACGGATCGATAGTCGCTGGCAGCCGCAGCGGCGCGTCAGTCCTGCGGAAAGGCCTGCCGGCGGCCGTCGAGCCTGTGAACGACGCCCTTACGCATCACGAAGCGCACTCGCTCGAGCTCAGTGACGTCATTGAGAGGGTTGGCCGTGACGGCAATGATATCGGCGTCCTTGCCAGGCTCCAGTGAACCCAGGCTGTGCTCGCGACCGAGCAACGTTGCCGCATCGATCGTCGCTGCCCGAATCGCATCGCCCGGCGTCATGCCCGCTTTCACGAGGAGGGCAAACTCGGCGGCGTTCTTGCCCTGATCCGATACGCCGGTATCCGTGCCGAAGGCGATATGCACGCCCGCCTTGATCGCGGCGGCAATGTTGTTGCCGTGTGCTGCCGCGGCTTCCTCGGCCTTCACGAGCGAATTCGCTGAACGCGCACCGGCCCGTGCCTGCGCCAGCGCGGCGTGCGGCGCAATCATCGTCGGCACCAGCCAGGCGTTCTGCTTCTTGAACAACGCATTGGTCTGCGCGTCGGTGTAAGTGCCATGTTCGATCGAATCGACGCCGGCTTCCAGCGCAGCCTTGATACCGTTCTGGCCGTGCGCATGCGCGGTGACCTTGCGGCCCATCAGGTGCGCGGTATCGACGATTGCTTTCATCTCGTCCGCGAACATCTGCTGATTCAGACCACCGGCAATGTTGCTGTTGACGCCACCGGTCGCAGCGAACTTGATGACTTCAGCGCCCTGTGCGATCTGTTCTCGCACTGCGCGGCGGCAATCCTCCGCGCCATTGCAGAGATTGTTCGCACGCGAGCGGCCCAGAGCCGCGATGTCGCGATTGGCGCTGTTCGCGGGATCGCCATGACCGGCAGTGATCGAGATCATGCGTCCCGCGGGTACGATCGTCGGTCCCGCCACGACCCCGCGTGCGATTCCGTCGCGCAGTGCCGTAATCGCGTGGGCGTCCGAGCCGAGATCGCGCACCGTGGTGAACCCGGCTTCGAGCGTACGTCGCGAGTTATCGATCGCGATCAGCAGCAGATCCTCGTAGTCGCGATTGTTCGCGTCCATGCGGCTGCGCATCTTGTCGTCGTCGTTGAAGATGTGCACATGCATGTCGATCAGGCCCGGCAGTACGAACTGCCTGCTGAGATCGACCACGCGGGCGCCCGCTTCCGGAGCTGCATGACCGTCGCGGATTTCCTGGATCTTGCCTGCCCGCACGACGACGGTAGACGCGCCGCGCGGGGCACTTCCGGGACGATCAAGCAAGGCGCCCGCGTGGATGTAGATCGTGGGCTCTGCGGTCTGGGCGCCGGCGCCCGACGCCAGAAGCATCGAGAACGCGGCGCAAGAGAAGAATCCAGCGGAATGAGTCATCGGGGGATCTCGTTCGAGTTGTCCCCCGATACTGTCGTACCTGCCGGCTCTCAGCAAGCGAGCCTCAGTGCTCCGCTCGACCCTTCGGCATCAACTCGTACGGATGCTTCCATCCCGGAAGCGCCCGGATCCGCTGCGTCCATGCGAGCAGATTCGGAAACTCATTGCGATCGATGCTCGTCTCCTCGTCGAAGTAGTGATAGCCGACGAGGGAGAAGTCGGCGATGGTCGGTTCGTCGCCGAGCAGGAACTTGCGGGTCGACAAGTGCTTGTCGACGATCTTGAATGCGCCGACGGCGCGGCCGCGCAGGAACTGCACGACTGCCGGATCGGCCTTCTTCTCGATGCCCACCAGCCAGCGCAGCGTGGCGTAGTAGCTCGTGAACTTGTGGTTGTCGAACAGGATCCAGCGCAGGACTTCGATGCGCTCAGCTTCATTGCGGCCGCCGAACTTGCCGGTGCGCTCGGCGAGCCAGGTCAGGATGGCGCCGCTCTGGGTGAGCTGCAGGCCTTCGGCTTCGAGCATCGGCACTTCGCCCAGTTCGTTGAGGGAGTCCCGAAAGGCCTCACCCCGCGTTTCGCCGCCGAAGTAGTCGACGAAGACGGGCTTCCACGGCAGCTGGCAAAGCTCCAGCATCAGGGCAACCTTGTAGCAATTGCCGGATTCGCCGACGCAATACAGCCGATACTCGCTCATGATTCCTCCGAGGTTGAATGCGACGACTCTACGATCGGCGACGTGCGAGGTAAACGCCTGAAACGGACAGCGTGCGTACGCGGCGGTATGATCGGCCGCTCGTTAGATTTCAGTTGTCGAATCCGGTCCTGACGTCAACATTCACTACAAGAAGGAAGCTTTATGGTCCAGGAAGCGGTCGTTCGTCGTCGCGGCGGATTCCGGAAGTTCATGCTGATCGCGCTGACCGCGCTGCTCGCGGGTGTCCTGTTGTGGACGTGGTTCTCGCTGTCGTGGTCGTACTCCGACGGCGACCGTGCCGGTGTGCTGCTCAAATTTTCGAAGAAGGGCTGGATCTGCAAGACCTACGAAGGCCAGCTGGCGCTGTACGTTGTCGGCGGTGTCGCCCCGCAGCTCTGGGACTTCAGCGTGCGCGATGAGGCGGTGGCGAAGAAGCTGTCGGGCGCGGTCGGCCAGGAGATCCAGCTCCACTACACCGAGCATCGAGGCGTGCCGACGAGCTGTTTCGCCGAAACGCAGTACTTCGCGGATGGATTCACGGTCGTGACCAAGCCCCGGAACTGATCCGATCGGCTACAGGAGCTCTCATGAACCTCATTCGTACCAGCACTCTCGCTGCCGCCGCGTTGTTGTCGTTCGCCGCCCCGGCTGCCGAACCCCCTTCACCCGCCAAGGTCACTCCACTGCTGACCAAAGCGTTGCCCGATCTCCCCGGCAAGGAAGGCATGATGCTGACTGTCGAGTACGCGCCCGGCGGCGCATCGCCGAGTCATCGTCACAACGCGCACACGTTCGTCTACGTGCTCGAGGGCAACGTCGTGATGCAGGTAGCGGGAGGGAAGGAGATGACGCTGAAGGTGGGCGATACGTTCTACGAAGCGCCGACCGACATCCACAGCGTGTCGCGCAATGCCAGCGACTCGCAGCCGGCGAAGCTGCTCGTGTTCTTCATCAAGGATGCCGGCGCGCCAGTGTCGATGCCGGTGAAGTAGGCCCTCCCCTGGAGCAGGGAGGGCCCGGGAAAGATCGGGTTACTTGCCCTTCACCGACACGACGTATTCCTCCACTTCTTTCTGAAGGGTGTCGAGCGGCATGGTTCCCGTGTCGAGGACGACGCGATGGAAGTCCTTCGGCGAGAACTTGTCGCCCAGTTGCTCGCGGGCATGGTCGCGCATCTCGAGAATGCGCAGCTGACCGATCATGTACGAGCAGGCCTGCCCTGGATTGACCACGTAGCGATCGATCTCGCTCGCCTCGATGCCGTAGTCGATGGCCTGCTGGCGCGTCCACTTCTTGGCGTGCAGTCCGGTATCGACGACGAGACGTCGCGCGCGCCACAGCTCGGCGCTCAACTGACCGAGCAGGCCTTCCGGATCGCCTTCATACCAGCCAGTCTCTGCCGCAAGTTTCTCGGCATAGAGTGCCCAGCCTTCGGACATCGCTGAGATGCCGCCGAGGGCGCGCGACTGGCGGAAGCGCGGCAGCGAGGTGTTCTCCTGCTCCAGTGCGATCTGGAAATGATGTCCCGGCACCGTCTCGTGATAGACGAGCGTGCGCAATCCGAGCTTCGTCATCCGTTGCACGCGCAGCGGCATCTGGAAGATCGCGGGTCGCGATCCGTCGAGGGGTGCGCGGTTGTAGTTCGCCGCCGCACTGGCTTCGCGGAAGCGCGGGAATGGCTGCGCAATGACGGGAGTTTTCGGCATGCGGGCGAACATGGGTTCGCTTCGCTTGATGGCGTCCTTCATGAGGACATCGATGTCCTTCATGATCTGTTCGCGCGACGCATCCGACGTCGGATCCGGATAACGCAGGTCGTCTTCGAGCTTCTTCATGCGATCGCGTACGGAACCTTCCGTGCGACCGAGCGTGCGCAGGATGCCGTCCATTTCGGCTTCGATCTTCGCGACTTGCCGCAGGCCGATCTGGTGAATCTCCTCGGGTGTGAGCGTCGTCGAGGTGAAGCGGACCAGCGCATTCGCGTACGCCTCATCGCCGCCCTTGAAACGCCACAGCCCCGCGTCGTCGGTTGCCTTGGGTTCGATGCGCTTCAGCAGCGCGATGGCCTTCTTCCACGAAGGATAGATTTCCTTCTCGACGAGCGATGTGACCTTCGCCTGAAGCTGAGTGCGCTGCTCGGGCGACAGTGAGCTGATCGTCGCGATCTTCTGCGCGAATGTCGTCACCAGCGGATTCTGATCGGCGGGCGCGTCGGCGAATGTATTCATCGAAGCCAGTGTCGCCTGCACGATGAAGCGTGGCGGCAGCATGTTCTTGCGCACGAGCGCTTCCGATTCGGCCACTGCTTCATCCATGCGATCGTTCGCCAGTGCCAGGCGCGCGATGTAGTTGTCAGCATCCTGCGCGGTCGCGAGCGGATGTCGCAGCGTGAAGGTCTCGACGATGTTCACGTTGGCTCCGCCGAACTGCTGCAGCGGGAAGTAGTAGTCGAGGTACTTCTCCGATCGCACGGTGCCGTTGAGCAGCCACTCCATGAGATCGGCGGAGAGACGCCGAGTGTCGTCGAGTTTCGAGCGATCGAACTTGCGCAGCTCGGCGAGCCCCTTGCGGGCCAGCTCGATGCGCTGCTCGTCGTAGGCGCGTGTCTGCGGCGTCAGTTGCCGCTCGAGCTTCTGCTGTTCTTCCCCGCTGAAGTAGCGCAGGCTCGTCGCGAGATCCGGGTTGCCGCGAACCCATTCGTCCGTGAACCGATCGAAGAATTTGTCGATGTCCTGCGACGTGCCCTGTGCGAGCGCGACGCCGTTCGCCAGCAAGCCGAACATGATGGCCGCGCAGGCGGCCCGCCAGAATCGAGTCATCGGAAGAACCTCGTGTCGCAGGTTTACAAGCGGGCGACACTAGCGGAACTGCCTGGCCCCGCATAGCGGGTAATCGAGGTGACCCGCGGAGCTTTCCGTCATTCCCGCGTACGCGGGAATCCATCTTGTATCCAAAGGCATGGACACCCCCTTCGCGGGTGTAACCGAAGTTGGCTTATAGTCGGCTCGGCATCGGCAGGGGAGACGCCATGAATTTCTGGCAGGGTTTCGCAGTCATCACCGTCGCGCATCTGCTGGCGGCAGCGTCGCCCGGGCCCGATTTCGCGCTCGTGACGCGGCAGTCGCTCGTCCATGGCCGCCGAGCGGGTCTGCTCGCGAGCATCGGCATAGCGCTGGGCCTGTCGATTCACATCGTGTATTCAGCCGCTGGACTCGCTGCAGTCATCGCGCACTCCGTGGAGTGGATGACGGCGATCAAAATGCTGGGCGGCGGCTATCTCATCTACCTGGGTGTGCGCGGCCTGCGGGCGACGCCCGCAAAGTGCGACGATCGCAGCAAGCCCGGTGGCGAGCCTTCGAGTGCGCAGGCACCGACGCTGTCGGGGTCGGCCTGGCGGCAGATCGGTGGCGGCTTCCTCTGCAACGCATTCAATCCGAAGGCGCCGATTTATTTTCTGGCGTTGTTCACAATCGTGCTGTCGCCGGATCTGCCGCTCGCGACACTTGCGATCTACGGCGTGTGGATCATGGTGCTGCAGTGGCTGTGGTTTTCGCTCGTCGCGACTGTGTTCGCGCACAATGCGATTCGCGGCCGCTTGCTCGCCATGAGTCACTGGATCGATCGCGTATTCGGCGTCGCGATGATCGCTCTAGGCGCACGGGTGCTGATGTCAGTAAGGGATGTTTGAGAGCCGGAGTTTCACACGGAGTTCACGGAGTTCACGGAGCAGAGAGTCTTTAGTCGCTTCGATCTCCGTGCCCTCCGTGAACTGCGTGTGCAATCCGATCTCCTAGAGCGTCGCGTCCCGCGACAGCACATCCTGAATCGTGACGCCGACCTGCGGTACGCCACCGAACACGGTGCCCAGCCGGTTGTTGTTCAGGTGTTCGAGTGCGATGGTGGTCGCTTCGGCCGGCAGAGGGACGAAGCCGACTTCCTGCGCGAGTTTCGAGCCCTCGGTGATGTAGAACTCGACGAACTTGCGGACTTCCGGCTGCTGCAGCGACGACTCTTTCACGTAGATGAACAGCGGGCGCGAGAGAGGGCGGTAACTGCCATCGACGACACTTTCGATGCTCGGCAACACCGGGCCCTTCTCGGTCTCGATCGGCACCGCGCGCATGCGGTCCTTGTGTGACGCGTAGTACGCGTAGCCAAAATAACCTAGCGCGTTCTTGTTGTTCTCCACCCCCTGCACGAGCACGTTGTCGTCCTCGCTGGCCGTGTAGTCGCCGCGGCTCGCCTTGGCTTTGTGGGCGACAGCTTCCGTGAAGTAGTCGAACGTGCCCGAGTCCGCACCCGGACCGAAGAGCATCAGTCGTGTGTCCGGCCAGTCCGCGCGAACCTGATTCCAGTTCGTGATCACGCCTTGCGCGGCCGGTTCCCACATCTTCTTCAGATCGTCCATCGTGATCGACGTCACCCAGTCGTTGGAGGGATGCACGACGACCGTGATGGCGTCGAAGGCGATCGGCAGTTCGAGATACTTGATGCCGGCGGCGCGGCACTTCTCCATCTCCTCGGTCAGGATGGGCCGCGAAGCGTTGGCTACGTCGATGTCACCGCGGCACAGTTTCTTGAATCCACCGCCCGTGCCCGAGAGGCCGGCGGTGACCCGGACCCGGTGCTCGCCGGAGGTCTGGAATTCTTCCGCGACGGCTTCGGCGATCGGAAAGACCGTGCTCGATCCATCCATGCGGATCACCGCGACCTCGTCCTTCTCACCGGAGCTGGAGCCTGAGCCGCAGGCGCTGAGCGCAGCGACGCTCGTGGTCAGGAGCAATGCATACAGTCGGTTCACGTTGGTGCCCTCGTGGCGGATCGTGCGAGCGGCAGATTCTATTGATGGATCCGCCTCATGGCGACAGAGGGTTTTGCTCAGGCGGTCCTTCGACGCCGGGAGGTATGCTTGGCCCCCCCGTTCCGAGGTATCCGCCAATGATAAGAATCGTCGTCTCCGCGGCACTGGTGGCTGCAACGATGCACGGAACGGCCCACGCGGCAGCGGATGCCAACGAGGAATCGAGAGCGGTCGCGCGCAGCATCTTCAAGGAGCTGATCGAGATCGACACGTCCGAATCCGGACAGGGCAGCACGCCGGCGGCACTCGCGATCGCGCAACGCATGAAGGACGCCGGGTTCGCCGAAAGCGACATTGTCGTCGCCGGCCCCAATCCCAGGAAGCAGAACGTCGTGGTCCGATTGCGCGGCAACGGACACAAGAAGCCGGTCCTGCTGATCGGTCACCTCGACGTGGTCGAGGCGCGGCGTTCGGACTGGACCACCGATCCCTACCAGTTCGTCGAGAAGGACGGCTACTTCTACGGGCGCGGCACGCAGGACATGAAGGATGGCGACGCCATCATGGCCGCGACGCTGATCCGCCTGAAGAAGGAAAAGTTCAGGAGCGACCGCGACATCATCCTGGCGCTCACTGCCGACGAGGAAGGCGCTGGCGACAACGGTGTCGACTGGCTGCTGAAGAACCGCCGCGATCTTATCGACGCGGAGTTCGTTCTGAACCATGACGGCGGAGGCGTGCTGCTCGAGAACGGCAAAGCCGTCCAGATGGAAGTCACGGCGTCAGAGAAGGTCTACGCGGACTTTCAGCTCTCGACGACAAATCCCGGCGGGCACAGCTCGCTGCCGGTGCCGGAGAATGCGATCTACGCTCTATCGCAGGGACTGACGCGCCTCGCGCGGTACGAATTTCCGTTCGAGCTGAACAATGTCACGCGCGCCTACTACGAGCAGATCGCCAGTCGCGCTACGGGCCAGCGTGCAACCGATCTGAAGGCGATGCTCGCCACGCCGCCAGATCAGCAGGCGATCGCACGGCTCTCGAAGGATTCGATCGATCACGCGATCGTGCGTACCACCTGCGTGGCGACGCGGCTGGAAGCCGGCCACGCCAACAATGCCTTGCCGCAGAAGGCGAACGCGGTTGTGAACTGCCGCATCCTGCCGGGCCATTCGCCGGAAGAAGTCCGCCAGACGCTGATCGAGGTCCTGGACGACTCACGGATCAAAGTGAGCTACATCGCGACGGGCGGTGAGATTCGCGAGACCGCACCGGCAGCGAAGGGATTCCAGCCGCCGCCCCTGCGCGAGGATGTGATCGAGCCGCTGCGGAAAGTCGCCGGCAAGATGTGGCCAGGCACGCCAGTCATTACTTCGATGGCGGCGGGTGCAACCGACGGTGTCTACACGAGCGCCGCGGGACTACCGACATACATCGTCGGCGGCGAAGCAATCGAACGCGACGACATCCGTGCACATGGACAGGACGAGCGCATCGCGGTGAAGTCGTTCAATCGCGCTGTGGATTTCTACTACGAGTATCTGAGGGAAGTGGTGAACTACAGGAAGTGACGGGTCAGCTCTCGTGCTTTCCCAGCTGACCGCCGCGGAGGAGGCGGACTTCGTCGCCGAGGCGGATCAGGCCCGCCTCGATCACTCTCGCCGTGATTCCGCCGTGGCCACGCATTGCGTTGTAGCCGCCGGGCCCGAGCGCTTCTTCCATTCGTGAGCACGGATGGCAGCCACCGGTGCCTTCAAAGGTCGCGTTGCCGATACGAAACAGTGCACCGTTGAGCGCGAGCAGGTTGATGCCACTGACTACGATGTTGCGGCGAAGAAGCGCGGGGTCGACGGCATCGCGATGCAGGAGCCGCCCGATCGTTTCGAGATGCTCGGCCTGAATCAGCGTCACCTGGCGCTTGCTCTCTGCCGTCCCTGAGAAACGATCGCCAGTGAGACCGGCACCGGCGCGGGCTTCGACGACATCAGCAGTCACCATCGGAACCCGTCGTGAGGGGCGTACGCCGATCCAGCGCACGGTCCCGACTTGCGGCAATGTGGAAAGCAGTTCACTGAGCGTCATCCGGCAAGACTAGCGCTCCTTCGGGGCCACCGCAGTCATTCCCGCGAAAGCGGGAATCCATGCCTTCCACAAGATGGATCCCCGCTTTCGCGGGGATGACGTGGCGTGGCTCAGAACTGATACTTGATGCCTGCTCTCACCGTCCTGGGTTCACCGGCGCGGCTCATCCGTCCATCCACCTGCTCGCCGGGAGGATCGAGTCCGGGAACGTTCGCGCCGTAGTAGTACACGATGTCCTTGCCGTCTTCATCGAGCACGTTCAGCACTTCGGCATAGACGACGAAGTTGCCGGGCTTCCACGCGCCGCGAAGATTCACCGTCGTTTCCGGATCGGCGCGCAATGAATTGTCTTCAATGAGCGGGTACTCACCGAGGTAGCGCACGCGCAGGCTCGCTTCCCATTGATCGTTGACGGCGGAGATGCCCAGTTCGCCCGCGTGCTCCACGGCGCCTGCGACGTAATCCTCGCCCGGGCTGTCCACGTAGCGTGCGCGGCTGCCCGTGTACACGGCGTCGAGAGCAAGCCATGGCATCGGACGCCAGAAGCCGACGAGCTCATAGCCACGACGCTCGGTCGCGTTGCCGGGTTCAACAGAGTTCGAGTCGCCGACGAACTTCAGTTCGCTGTCGAGATCGAGCCACCAGTACGTGGCCGTGATGCGGGCATCACCGAACTCGAAGCGTACGCCGGCTTCTTTGCCTTCGCCCTTGCTGATGCCCTTCACGGGTGTATCGGGATTCACGACGCCGCGTGCATCGTTCGAATGGAATCCCTCGCCCCAGTTCGCGTAAACCTCGACGTGATCACTGACCGTCCAGGCCGTGCCGATCTTCGGCGAAGCGGCACTGTCGTGGTCGCTGCCTTCATGAAGACCCGCCATGCGTGCGGTGACGTCGAAGTCGTAGTAGTCGCCGCGCAGTCCGCCGAAGATGCGGAAGCTGTCCGTCGGCTTCCACGTCGCTTCGGAATAGACGCCGATCGAACCCTCGGTCACGAAGTGCCGCGCGATCTGTTCGACGAATTCGCCGCCTTCAGTGTGATTCAGGCCGACGTTGCCGATGTCGTCGTAACGGAACTCGACGCCGGCGTTGAGCGAGAACGCTTCGGCGAGCTCGAAGGTCTGCTCGTAACGGCCGCCTGTGATCCAGCGCCGGTCAAACTGGTCGATCTGATAGTCGTACGTCGGGTTCGACAGCATGTGCCAGTCGTAGTACTGCGCGTGTAGCGATGCACGCCAGCCGTCGCCGGTCAGTCGCGCGCCACCGATCCAGCGCAGTGTTTCGCCGACAGCGGTCGGATCGAGTGCGCAGAACTCGTCTTCGCACACGCTCGTGCCGATCGCGCGCTCGGGAATCTGTTCGGTCGGATCCCACGTGGCGTGATAACCGGAGAGATTGACCTCGAGCTGGCCGAGCGAGGTCGGGCGCGAGTACTTGCCCCAGACGGAGGTGTGTTCGAGGTCTTCCGGCAGCTCCCAGGGTCCGTCGTAGCTCTTGAGCTGTCCCGCGAAGGTGAACGTTCCTTCGCCGGAATCGACGGAGCCGCCGGCCGCCAGTCGGCGCCAGCCGTAGCTGCCGGCTTCCGCCGACACGAACGGATCGATGCGGCGCACCGTGCTCATGAACGACGAGCCGGCCATCGAGAAGTCGCCGGCGTCCGCGCGATACGTGCCCTTGCGGTAGTCGATGCGATCGATGGTCTCGGGGATCAGGCCGTTCACATCCAGATAGCCCTGACCATGGCCGTGGGTGCGCATGTTCATCGGGATGTCGTCGACGTACGTGGTGAAGTCCGTGCCGTGATCGAGGTTGAACCCACGGAGGAAGTACTGGTTCGCCTTGCCGCTGCCGGAGTGCTGCGCCGCGATGAGGCCGGGCACTACTTCGAGCAGTTCCGCCACTCGCAACAGCGGTCGCACCGACAGGTCGGCGCCGCCGACGGCGCCTTCGCTCGCCGCATCCGCGGAACCGATGAGGGCTTCACCCCGAGCGAAAACGACGACTTCGTCGAGCACCTCGTTGTCGGCCGCGCCGGCGACGGTTGTCAGCGCCAGTGCGGAGCAGCACAGGCCCGGACGAAGCAGGGATCGCAAGAAACGTGAAGAAGACATGCGCGGCGCTCGTGAATTTTCAGGGGAGCCGCGAGCGTGACAGTCCGCCTCCCGAATTCAACGTTACAGGCCGTTACGCAACGGTTAATTGCAGCGCAGAGCCTTGCTGCCAAAGGCTTTTGCCGCTCAGCTGCCGAACGCGTGCATGAGCCCCAGGAGCAGCGGGGAGGAGATTGCCGCAAGGGCCGTCGAGATGACGAGGCTGCTGGCGACGGGTGCCTGCAGGGTCTGGAACTGGGCCGCCATCAGATAGACGTTGGCTCCAACCGCCATCGAGGCCAGCAGCACCACGACCTGCAGCTCCAGCGCGGGCAGGCCGATCGCTGCGCCGAGCGCCCAGACCGCCAGTGGCTGGACGAGAAGTTTCAAACCGGTCATCGACAGGCTGAGTCGCCAATCGCGCCGGATGCCGTACTCGGCGAGCCCCAGGCCGAGGACCAGCAAAGCGGCGGGGGCAGCCAGCGATCCGATGCCGTCCAGGACCAGCCGGACCGGCCCCGGCAACCGGTATCCGGACAGCCCGACGAGCGTGCCGATGACGATCGCCGCGACCAGGGGATTCGTCGCGACGCTGAGCGCCGTCTTGCCGAACCCTTTCGCAGTGAACGAGCCGTGCCGCGCCCATTCGACCGAAATACTCACCAGCGTCCAGAGCGTCAGCGCGTTGAACACCAGGACCAGCGCCACTGAGGGAACAGCGGCTTCACCGAGGGTCAGCTTCGCAATCGGCAGCCCCAGCATCACGTTGTTGGAGAAGACGCCGCCGAGCGCGAAAACAGACTGCGATACGCCGTCGAGCTGGAACACTCGCGCCGCGACCAGACGGCCGACGCCGAACACGATGAAGCAGCCGCCGAAGAAGGCGATGAGCAGGCGCGCATCGACGGGCGGCAGCGCGGATAGATCGCTCATCATGCCGAACAGCAGGGCAGGCAGGATCACGGCGAACACCAGCTTCGACGCGATCGACGTCCATCGACGCGGCCAGTGTCGCCACAGACCGATCAGGTAGCCGACGAAGACGATCAGGAACAGGGGCGCGGAGAGGACGAAGTAGTGCCAGGCGGCGGACATGTATTCGGTCGGCGGGGCGGAAGGTGTAACGTGTGAGGGCGGAACTTATCCGCGCATTACACCTCACTCTCAGCCGCTTTCGCACCCACCATGACAACCGCCTACGATTTCGAAGCCCGCACTCTCGATGGCAAGCCCGTGCAGTTGAAGCAATACACGGGGAG
Source organism: Povalibacter uvarum (assembly GCF_014202975.1). Taxonomy (GTDB): domain Bacteria; phylum Pseudomonadota; class Gammaproteobacteria; order Steroidobacterales; family Steroidobacteraceae; genus Steroidobacter; species Steroidobacter uvarum. The sequence goes on along the minus strand of NZ_JACHHZ010000002.1, from coordinate 250,416 downwards.
GGCACTCCTGATCGTCAACACGGCCAGCAAGTGCGGATTCACGCCGCAGTACGCGGGGCTCGAAGAGGTCTACAAGCGCTTTGCAGATCGTGGCCTGGTCGTGCTCGGCTTTCCGTGCAACCAGTTCGGAGAGCAGGAGCCGGGCTCCGCGACCGAGATCGGCGCCTTCTGCGAAAAGAACTACGGTGTCAGTTTCCCGATGTTCGAGAAGGTCGACGTCAACGGCGACCAGGCGCATCCGCTCTATCGCTGGCTCAAGGACGAAGCTCCCGGCCTGCTCGGCAGCAAGGGCATCAAGTGGAACTTCACCAAGTTCCTGATCGATCGCACGGGACAGGTGAAGTCGCGGTATGCGCCGCAGACGAAGCCGGAGGATCTGGCGGGGGATATTGAGAAGGTGCTTTGAGGAAGCTGTGAGCCACGAGCTGTGAGCTTCGAGCCAGAAAGATGACTCCTTCTGGCTCTGGCAGCTCGCTTCAGTGTCTGGCCGACGATTGAGAATGCTGTCCGCCCGGGCGCGAGATGCCGCCCAGTGCTTCGCCAGCTTCGTCCTGTGCGCTTGCGTCGACGGCGAGATCACCCAGAGAAAGAATACCCACGAGTCGCTTGTTGCGATCCACGACGGGTAGTCTGCGAACACGGATGTCTGCCATGTTGCGAGTGATTTCTTCTACTGACTGGTCGTCGTAGCAGTACTTCACGTCGCGCGACATGACTTCGCGAACCGAGGTCTGGGGGCCGCGGCCTTCGGAGACGGCGCGGACCGCGATATCGCGATCGGTGATCATGCCGACCATGCGATCATTCTCTTCGACGGGCAGGCAGCCGATGTCGAGCTCGGCCATCAGGTGCGCCGCTTCCCGGATCGTCTGGTCGGGACGGACGAGGCGCACGTCACGCGTCATCGCTTCTTTGACTTTCATGGTCGTCTCCAATGCTTCGGGTTCGCGAAAGGAACTCATGAAGGAGCGCACGGTTCCACAGCGCGCTCGACGCGGAGGGGCGATGAGCTGCGAGCGATGAGCGGCGAGCCAGAATGCCCATCTCTTTCTGCCTCACAGCTCACAGCTCATCGCGCGCCGCCCGGAACGCCGCGCTGCATCAAGCTATGCCGATAGAGTATCGTCACTTGAACTACAGGGAGCCTTCATGCCCCTTCCTGAACCACAGTGGATCGGATTGCTATTCGGAGTCTCCGAAGGATTGCTGTCCTTTCTGCGGCGCTCGCGTCGCGAAGCGACGCAGACTCGCGACGATCGCGGATCGCTGCGCCAGATCTGGCGGACGATTCTGTTCGGCATGCTCGGCGCGACGCTGCTGTGGAAATTTCTGCCGCAGGCGCAGGTCCCGATGACGCAAGCGCTCTACGTGACAGGGTTGGCGATCTTTGCGTTCGGTCTGTTGCTGCGCTGGTTCTCGATCATCTATCTGGGTCGCTACTTCACGGTCGATGTTGCCGTGGCGCGTGATCACAAGGTCATCGACACGGGGCCGTATCGCTACGTCCGTCATCCTTCCTACACCGGTGTACTCGTCGCCTTTTTCGGGCTCGGCATCTGCGTGGGGAATGTTGCGTCGCTGATCGTGATGATGAGCGCGGTGACGTTCGTGTTCCTGCGCCGTATCGACATCGAAGAACAAGTGCTCAAGGCTTCGCTCGGCGAAGCCTATGAGGACTACACGCGCAGAACGTGGCGCCTGATTCCGTTCGTCTACTGAGCGACGCGGCGGAACGAGCCGACTACCGCGGCGATCAGGAACGCGAGCCAGCCCAGGCCGATCGCGAGACTGAGATACGGGCCGAGCTTCGCGGGGTCGATCAGCGTCACCACTGAGACGAGGAATCCGGGAACGCAGAGCAGGCAGAGCAGGACGTTGCGGGGTGATCGAGTCGCGAACAACGCTGCGGCCAGTCCACATCCGATGCCCAGGGCGAGCCACTTGATGCCGGTTGCCCACGGAAGCAACGTGAACCAGATGCTCGTCACGTCGAGCGATGGCGTCAGTTGCATCAGGCAGGTGTTCTCGAAGTAGTCGCCGACGATCGCGATCCAGCTCGCCGCGATGCCGGCGTTGCCGAGCCGCGGATCCCTTTCGCGCATGCCGGTGAAGAAGAACAGCAGGAAAGCGCCGTAGATCGGTACGAAGAGCAGGGCGTCGACCCAGTTGACCGCATCCATCTTCTCGATCATCGCGGTTCGGCACGGGCCTTCGGTGCTGCCGAAGATCGCATCGAGATCGGCCTGCGTCCGCGCGAGCTCGAACGCGATGATCGGCGCGTAGTTTTTTGGCAGCGATCCACAGGGTTGCGGCGGTGGCTGGAGCATCGAGAAGACGCTGAGCGCAAGAACGATCAGTCCGGCGGCCAGGCTGAAGCGAAAGGCGGTCCGTGCAGGCAGAAAGCTCATGAGATCCCCGCGGCTGTTGGCACCGGCGGCCATCGTGCAACAATTCGCGCATGCTGACCACGCTGGCAGTTGCCAACTATCGTTCGCTGCGCGATCTGGTCGTGCCGCTTGGCGCGCTGAATGCGGTCAGCGGCGAGAACGGCTGCGGCAAGTCCAATCTCTACCGGGCACTGCGCCTGCTCGCGGAAACGGCAAGCGGTGGTGTGGTCGGCTCCCTCGCTCGCGAAGGCGGGCTGAGCTCAGCGCTCTGGGCCGGACCTGAAACGATCAGTCGGGCGATGCGCAGCGGCGAGCATCCGGTGCAGGGCGGGCCGCGTCGCGATGTCGTGAGCCTGCGCCTGGGATTCGCCGGCGAAACATTCAGCTATGCCATCGATCTCGGTCTGCCCGTGCCGTCGTTGTCCATGTTCGCGGGCGATCCTGAGATCAAGCGCGAGTGCATCTGGGCGGGACCTGCGTATCGGCCGGCATCGCTGCTGGTGGATCGTCGCGGGCCCGTGGTCCGCACGCGCACAGCCGATGGCGATTGGCGCGTAGTCAGCTCCAGCGTTGCGAGCTTCGACAGCATGCTGACCGAAGTGGCCGATCCCGAGCGGGCGCCCGAGATCCTGGCAATGCGCGAACAGATTCGCGGCTGGCGCTTCTACGATCACTTCCGCACTGACTCGGATGCACCGGCTCGGCAGCAGCAACTGGGTACGCGGACGCCCGTCCTGAGCAACGATGGGCGTGATCTCGCGGCGGCGCTGCAAACGATTCGCGAGATCGGCGACGTCCCGGCGCTCGATCAGGCCGTCGAGGATGCGTTTCCCGGAGCGAGCGTGGAAATCCACGGCGGCGACCGGTTCGAGTTACTGATGCGGCAACACGGTTTGCTCCGTCCGCTGGCTTCGGCGGAGCTTTCCGACGGCACGCTGCGCTACCTGCTCTGGATCGCGGCACTGCTGACTCCGCGGCCGCCGGCGCTCATGGTGCTGAATGAACCGGAAACGAGCCTCCATCCCGACCTGTTGCCGGCGCTAGCGCGACTGATCGCGGGTGCATCGAAGCGCACGCAGGTTTGGGTGGTGTCACACTCGACTCGGTTGCTCGCCACACTCGAACAGGATGAGCGATGTAGCGCGGTCCTGCTGCAGAAGTCGTTCGGCGAAACCCACGTGGCGGGTCAGCGCGCGCAGGATCGTCCTGCGTGGAAATGGCCCGAGCGCTAGCCCGGAACACAGAACAACAACAGTGATGTCCGCATGACCGAAGCAACGACTCGTCTCGAACGCTTTGCCCTGCGCAGCTGCGCCTGGTCCGAGCGATGGATTCCGGATGCGTATGTCTTCGCTGCGCTCGCGGTTGCCATCGTTGCCGTCGCCGCGCTTTTGCTGGGCGCTTCGCCGCGAGCGACCGCGGCGGCTTTCGGTGACGGGTTCTGGAGTCTCATTCCCTTCACGATGCAGATGAGCTTCATCATCATCGGCGGCTACGTGGTGGCGAGCTCGCCGCCGATCCAGCGATTGATCGATAGGCTCGCGAGTCTGCCGACTACCGGTCGCGGAGCGGTCTGCTGGGTCGCGTTGGTGAGCATGCTGCTGTCGCTCATCCACTGGGGATTGAGCTCGATCGTCGGCAGTCTGCTGGTGCGTGCTCTCGGTCGCCGCAAGGGATTGCAGATGGACTATCGCGCGGCCGGCGCGGCTGCGTATCTCGGTATGGGATCGGTGTGGGCGATGGGACTGTCATCCTCTGCCGCTCAATTGCAGGCCAATCCCGCGAGCATGCCGCCATCACTGCTGGCGATCACCGGGGTGATTCCTTTCACCGAGACGATTTTTCTGTGGCAATCGATCGCTCTGACAGCGGTGCTGATCGTGATCACGCTTTGGATCGCGTGGCTGACGGCTCCGCGCGCGGCGAATGTACGAACAGCGGACGACCTGGGGTTCACGACGGAAGCCGTTCGTCACGATACGCGGCCGCCGACGCGACCGGGCGAATGGCTGGAATACAGTCCGTTTCTCAACATCGTCGTCGCCGGTCTCGGCGCGGTGTGGCTGGTGAACGAGTTCGCGAGCAAGGGAGCAGCGGTCGCGATCTCCAGCCTCAACACCTACAACTTCCTGTTCCTGATGCTGGGGCTCCTGCTTTGCTGGCGGCCGCGGACATTCCTCGACACGGTGAATCGCGGTGTGCCGAGCGTGAGCGGTGTACTGATCCAGTTCCCTCTCTATGGCGGCATCGCCGCAATCATCACCGGCGCCGCGGGCAGCGACGGCGCGAGCATCGCTCATCACCTTGCGACATTCTTCACGGAGGCCGCCTCGCGCGAAACATTCCCAGTGCTGATGGGAATCTATTCCGCCGTCCTCGGCTTCTTCATTCCGTCGGGCGGCGGCAAATGGATCATCGAAGCCCCCTACGTGATGCAGGCCGCGATCGATCTCAAAGTGAATCTGGGTTGGACGGTGCAGGTCTACAACGCCGCGGAAGCATTGCCCAACCTCATCAATCCTTTCTGGATGCTGCCGCTGCTGGGAATCCTGGGTCTGCGTGCCCGCGACGTGGTGGGGTTCACGGTCGTGCAGTTCATCGTGCACGTGCCAGTGGTGTTGTTTCTGCTATGGGCGTTCGGGCTGACGCTGGGATACGCGCCACCGGTGTGGCCGTGAAAGTCCGATCGAGTCAGGCGGCGCGGTTCTGCTTGTGGATTCGACTTTGGTCGAACGTCATGCGAAGCATCGCCGTCCGGCGATAACGTCCGGCTGAAGCCGGACCCACAGTCGGAAGCCAGATCAGGCGACGGCCACGGTTCTGGCTTCTACTACGATGCTGCGATCACGCCCCTGCCGTTTGGCGGTATAGAGCGCTCCGTCGGCGAGCCGCACGATCCCGTCGTAGGAAGAGGCCACCGTCGGAACCTGAGTGGCAGCACCGACGCTGACGCTGACGCGTGTGCACTCGATCGACTTTGCGTGAGGAATGGCCAGCGCGCCGACGTCACCGACGATGCGCCGTGCGATCTCATCCGCTTCGGCGTTCGTTCGATCGAACACTACGGCAATGATTTCTTCGCCGCCGTAACGCGCGACGAAGTCGCCCGCCCGGGTGCCGACGGCGGTGCGCACTGCGGTTGCAACACGACGCAGACAGTCGTCACCAGCCTGATGGCCGTAGTGATCGTTGTAGAGCTTGAAGTGATCGACGTCGATCATGAATACCGTGACCGCACGCTGCTCTGCGACCGCCCGCCGCCAGGTGTCGCGCACGCGCGATTCGAATGTCTGTCGATTGAGCAGGCGCGTGAGTCCATCGAGCTCGGCGATTTCGACGAGCAGCTTGCGCTCGAGGAAGGAGGTCCGGTTCGCGTACTCGAGCGCATAAGCGCCTGCCATGCCGATGATCGCGGCGCAGACCAGTGCGAACGACAAGTAGATGCACGCTTCCGACCGCATCAGCCCGGTGGCGCCGGCTGTCATCAAGGCGAGCAGAACGATGATGTTGCAGCGGAGGGCCTGCGCTACGCGCAGACCCGACATGAAGTAGTAGAAGAATGCGACGAGCAGTATCCGGGCACCCACGAGTGCCGTGTGCTCCGGCTGCGCGTAGCTCGCGAGCAGCACGCTGCCAATGCCGAAGAGCGGACCGCCGATCTGCATGGCCTGTTCGAACCACCGCAGATAGAACGGTTTGAACGTCGCCATCAGGACGATCGCCAGCACCGGAAACTGCAGGCCGAAGCGGACGAAATCGGGAATGGAATTCTGGGAGTGAATGACCCAGTGATCCATGATCGCAAAACCGATGCTGGTGCCGATCACCACGTAGACGCTCATGCGCACCCAGCGCCACGTGTTCAGGCGGTGGTCGGCGCGGAACTCGCTTTCCAGCGGTTCCGGAAAGCGCAAACGTCCGTAGCCCTGTCTCAGGACTCGCGAGACGAGCGATTCTTCGTTCTGTGGGTCATCCGCCGGCATGGATGCCTTATCCGGTCCAGTCGCGCCAGGAGTGTCGGTGAGGATTGTGCGGTGTTGTATGCACGGCCGGCAAGGCTACGGCGGGGCACTTAGGGGGTATTCATGCGGATTCTGTGAGCAAGTGCTCTCGAATCCGCGCCAGCGCGTCGTCGTGGATCTGTACCGAGGTACTAAGGTAGCCATCGATGCCACCGTAGTCGCGATCGATCCGCTCGAACGCAGCATCGAGATAGTCGGCGTGAGCTGCGAACAGGATGCGGCGGATCTCCTCCGGCATTGCCAGCAGCGGCTGATGATTCACGGCGAGTCCGAGCTGGCTGTCGTGCTGGGACGTGATGAACTGTTCGAAATCGCCGGCGTCGTTCGTGAGCAGGTAGTCCTGCATGATCACGTCGCGCGAGACGCCCAGCGCGTGCAACAACACTGCAACGGCGACACCCGTGCGGTCCTTGCCGGCCGCGCAATGAACGACGACGGGTGACTTTCCTGAGGCGATGCATTCGAGGAAGCCCCGGATGCGCGGCGCCATCCATGCGGGCAGCGCGTGATAGAGATCCAGCATGGAATCGTGCATGCCGGCAGGTGTCTTGGGACGGTTTGCCGCGAAGGTGCGGATCATCGGGGCGTCGCCGTCTTCCCAATGCATCAAGTGAACGGCTTCATCCGGCCAGCGCGTGGGTTCCCGCTCGCGCTCTTCGACGCGACGCAGATCGCAGATCGCACGGACGCCGAGCGGCTTCAGCACATCGCGATCCATTTCGGTGAAGTAGCTCAGGACGCCGGTTCGGTAGACGCGGCCCCAGCGAACCTCGCGGCCTTCGGCCCCGTGGTAGCCGCCGATATCGCGGAAATTGCACCCGCCCTGAAGGGCAAGGATCCGGGAAGGAACGGAGTCGAGTGCGCGGGTCGATGCATTCATGGATGCATTCTCGCATACGCCGCCACCCCGCCGGCCGGCGTCTTAGCATTTTCTTAGTATTCCCTTAGGGCGCTTTTAGTAATGCCGATGCGCGGGACTGCCTACGATCCATATCAAGGGCCGCGTCGCGGCGATCATCTCTGACGGAGTATTCGAATCATGGCTGCTGTCATCAACCTCGGCGCTGCTGCGTGGCGCGACGAAACGGCTTCCCGCTACAACATCTATCGTGCGATCCACAAGGGCCTGCGCGGGTTCATGACGGACACGCTGTTGCGCGTCGGACGGATGGACGTGAACGACGAATGCGAACGCAACCAGGCCATCGAACAGGTGCGCGGCCTGCTCGCCATGTGCGAAGGGCATCTCGTGCACGAGAACGAGTATGTGCATCCGGCGATCGATGCGGTCGTTTCGGGTGGCGCGGACGAGACTGCCGCGGATCACGTCGGCCACATCGTTGCGATTCGCACGCTGCAGCAGCAGATCGCGCAGTTCGAAGCGGCAAACGGTGCCAAGCGCGTGATCCTGGCGGCCGAGATCTATCTCGATCTCAGTACGTTCGTCGCCGAGAACTTCGAGCACATGGCCGTGGAGGAGACTCACAATCATGCGGCGCTGGCGCGCAACTACAGCGATGAGGAAATGCGCGACATCGAGCATCGGATCGTTGCATCGATGACGCCAGAGCAATCGCTCGCGGGTCTTCGCTGGATGCTTCCGCACGTCAACGCTGATGAGCGCGCGCACATGCTCGGTGGAATGAAGGCGGGTGCGCCTGCGGAAGTGTTCGAGCGGGTGATGGGCCTTGCGCGGGAAGTACTGACGCAGCGCGACTTCTACAAACTGGAACGGGCGCTTGCCTGAAGGATTGCGATCATGTTCGTCGCTCTCGCAACGCTCAGCGTGCCTCTAGCAGTTTCAATGGCCGCGCGACGATCAGTCGAAAGCGACCACGGCCGGTCTTCTCGATTCCCAGGCACGGACATCGCTCCGCGAGCCGTCGCTGCAGCAGGATCAGTCGTGCCTCCAGATTGCTCGAGAGATCCGGCAGCGGCAGAGACGGATCCATCCGCAACTCGCGGTTCGTGAATTCCTGGCGCGAGTGCTCGGTGTACTCGCGCAGGAGCTTCCAGAGAATCGCGCCAGCGACGCCTTTGATGAGGTAATTCTCGTCGACGAAGATGGTGTCGTCGGCTTCGTAGTGCCGGATCGCGACAGCCGCGCCTTCGGGAACCGGATCGCGGCGCTTCGCCCGTGGACGCTCGGTGCTTGCGGTTGCGCTCTGGCCGAGCATGTATGCGGCGAGGCCGAGATGTTGCGCCATCGTGACGACGGCATCCTCTTCGTCATAGCCGAACTGTGAATCGGCAGGGTGCTCGAGATACAGCACACCGAGCAACTGACCGCGAGCCGTGATCGGCACGGCCAGCTGACTTCCCGCCGCCGGTAGTCCCGGCAATGGGATCTCCGCTTCGAGACGATCGGCAAGCTGGCTCTGACGGATGCTGTCGCGCGCTGCACGGCTGTACGTGTACTCCGAGGTCGCGTGCGTTACGCGAATCGACGTGCGGGCGCTTGCGGCAACACCGATCACGCCCTGGCCGAGCTGAATTTCCGAGCCCACGCCGGATTGTGCGTAGCCGCGACTCGCGACGAGATAGAGCCGCTCGCCGCTTTCGTCGAGCCAGAGAATCATCGAGTGCCCGACGCCGAGTTGCGCCTGGATCTCGGCGAGCACGCCGTCGAGCAAGTCGCTCAGTTCATTCCAGCGCTGAGTTGCTTCGGCGAACACACGGACCGCAGCGAGCAGACTCTTGCGGGGTGGTGTCGGCAGCACGGTCTGTCCGAGCACGGCAGTGACTGCAGTCACGCGATAGACATCCGCGCCCTGCAGCTTGAACACGCCGCTCATGCCTGTGTGCGACGCGATGCCCGCCAGCTTCGCCTTCATGTTCTCGAAGAGCGGTCCTTCCTTCTCGGTTCGCAGGTAACGCACATGCAGTCGATAGCGCGCGGCCGTGAGCGGATGCACGACCATTACCGTCGCTACGGGATTCGCGAGGATGTTCTGTCGCGTCTTGTTGAAGAACTGGAACGACAACGCGATGTGATCGGCATCGACGAAGTGGACCTGCGAGACATAGCTGCCGTTCGGGATGCCCTGCAGGTCACAGGTCGCGATGACTGCGGGTATCTGTCCGTCGAGGCAATCGCGGATGGCGGCGAGCGTAACGGTCACAGGCGCTCACCCGCAGCCGGCCCCGGCGTCTGCTGGAACGCGTCGGTAGGCGTGAACTCGATGACGACTTCATCTCCGTCGGTTTCGAGGAAGGCGCGAATGAAGTCCGGCGGAAATCCGAGCGGTGAGATCACTGATCCGAATGCGACAACTGCGTCGGCAAGCGCCGCGCGATCCGTTGAGTCGAGTACGTCGATGCGCGCATCAGTGCCTTTGAACTGCAGCGTCCGATGGGTCTCGGGCCGGGTGAACGTGGCCGACACGGTATTCGTCGAGCGGATGTCGTCGAGAAAATCGCCAGCCTGCGCGGCTGAGACGAAGAGTCGCAGCTTCGCCGTTGATCCACGCAGGACGCGACATCCCTTCGCACGGGTGATCGAAGGCACCAGCGACGCGTTGCGTGAAGCGAGTGCGATCGAAATGCCTCCCGTCAGGAAGGCGACCAGGTCATCGTCGAATTGCACGGGAAGGCGAGTCTTGTAGGAAGAATGGCAGCAATGGTGCCTGCGCGCGCGAGAGGTTGCAAAAGCTCACGGAAAAAAAGAGTCGCCGCTTGAACCGGCCGCGCTCGGTTCGCCACTCAACGTAGCGACACCGATTCGGGAATGCGATTCACAAGGAGAGCGCGATGCACGACAGGGCATGGGCGTCACTCGCGGTTGCATGTTCTTTCGCGCTCGGCGGCTGCGCAGGCAACGGCGAGGGACTCGATGAGAACGGGCGGCCCGTCGACGCGGGACCGCCACCGCTCGAGGCGACATTCGATTCGATCCAGCAGAACGTTTTCACTCCGATCTGTACTCAGTGCCATGCGGGTGCGCAGGCGCCGGTCGGTCTGCGCCTGGATGCCGCATCGTCCTACGCAATGCTCGTCAATGCGCCGAGCGTGGAAGTGCCTGCGCTACGTCGCGTTCGCCCGGGTGATCCGGATGCGAGCTACCTGATCCAGAAGCTCGAGGGCACGGCGGCGATCGGTGGCCGGATGCCGCTCAATGGGCCTCCGCTACCCCAAGCGACGATCGCAGTGATTCGCCAGTGGATCGTCGAGGGTGCACAGCGACCAGCCGCGGCAGGTGAGGGTTCGCCAGCGACGTTGCAGGCGATCTCTCCGGACGACAACGCGATCGTGTCGAGGCCACCGCACGAGCTGCTCATCGAGGCGACGATGGAACTGGATACGTCGCGAGTCGATGCAAACACCGTGATGCTGATGCGCAGCGGCCGCGATGGCAGCTTCGACGAGGGCAACGAAGTCGTCGTCGACGGCGCACGGATCGAAATCCGCTCTCTCGATCCGACAGTGATCGCTGTCGAGATGCCGGACCAGTGGGTCGCGGACAGCTATCGCCTCGTCATCGCCGGATCGGGCGCGGTGCCCGCGATGGATCTGGCAGGGCAGGTCATCGACGGCGATGGCGACGGCACCGCCGGCGGCGATTTCGTCGCTCACTTCGAGATCGGAGGAACGCTGTGATGAACGGACGCGTCGCCCTGCTTTGCTTCCTGTGCCTGTTGTGCCCGCTGGTCAGCGGTCTCGCGCTGGGCGAGCCGTACTTCGCGGTTCAGCAGGGTCTCAAGTGCGCGGCCTGCCATGTGAATCCTTCAGGCGGTGGGATGCGCAATGCGTTCGGCAACACGTGGGCACGCACGTCGCTGCCGGCGCGTGCGATCGATCTGGGCGTGGGCGAGGAGTGGACCGGCAATCTCAATCGCTTTGTCGCCGTTGGCGCGAACTTGAGGGCGAGCGGCACTTACGTCGATACGCCCAATCAGGATTCGCAGTCCGCGTTCGACGTCGATGAGGCGCGGCTGTATCTGGAGCTCACGGCGATCCCCGATCGGCTGGCGATCTATCTGGATCAGCGCGTCGCGCCCGGCGGCAGCAGCAATCTCGAAGCGTACGGACGGTACTGGTTCGCCAATCGCCAGTGGTACGTGAAGGCGGGCCAGATGTACCTGCCGTACGGATTGCGGCTCGAGGACGACTCGGCGTTCATTCGCCAGGTGCCGGGGATCAACTTCGACACGCCCGATCGCGGCGTCGAAGTCGGCCTCGAAACCGCGCACTGGAGCGCCCAGTTCGCGGCCACCAACGGAACGGCGGCCGGGCCGGAAGACGATGAGGGCAAGCAGTTCAGCGCCCGAGTCGAGTTTGTGCAATCGGTCTGGCGATTGGGCGCGAGCTACAACTTCAACGATGCCGACGTCGGCGAGCGGCAGCTCGCCGGGCTTTTCGCGGGAATGCGTACAGGACCGATCGCGTGGCTCGCCGAAGCGGACTATGTGAAGGACGAAGGTTTCGCGGCGGGCGAGCGCAATCAATGGGTCGGACTGCTCGAAGCCAATTGGCTGATCAGCCAGGGCAACAATCTGAAGATCACTGCGGAATTCTTCGAGCCGGACGACGATGTCGACGAGGACGAACAGGATCGCTACAGCGCGGTGTGGGAGTACACGCCGATCCAGTTCCTGCAGTTGCGACTCGGGGTCCGCATCTACGACGGGATTCCCCAGAACGATCTGCAGAACCGCAAGCTCGCGTTCCTGCAGATGAACGCGTTCTTCTGATCGCGAAGGAACTTACTGCGGCGGCAGGACCGGCGGGCGATACGAATCGGTCGCGTCCGCCTTCATCGCGTCGAGCCCGCGGGCCTGGTCGGGCGGCAGGGGCAGAAAAATACGCCAGGCCTGCGTTGGGTTCGCGAGTGCCCAGAAGGGCGCGATGATGCCGGCCGGGATATTGGGTGTGGCCGACGGCAAGTCCTTGGCTCGCTCGCGGGCGACTTCGACTTCCTCGATCGTGTCCGGATCGCGCGTCGCGCGCAGCACCCGATCGATTTCTTCCCGCGAGAAGATCCTGGTGATGTCGGGAGCCCGCAGGTCGAGCGTGCGCTGGGTCGATACCGCGATTGGCTGAGGGGTGGGCGATTCCGCTGCGTAGCCGGCGGTCGAAATCATCAGTAGTGCAGCAGCGCGGATCGTAACCCTGGGCATGTCAGCCATCGCGACAGACGGGTGCATGGGACCTCTCCTTTTTTCTGGCCTTCTTTGCTGCCGAGACTTTCAGAACATCCGGCCGTGAATTCGTTCCGTGCGCTTATTACACTGCGGCGTATGACTTCGGAAAATACGACCCCCGTCCCCGCCACGCGCCGTGGCGCGCTTTCACATATTCGCGTTCTGGACATGAGCCGCGTGCTGGCCGGGCCCTGGGCCGGCCAGATCTTTGCGGACCTCGGTGCGGATGTCATCAAGATCGAGCGCCCCGGCAGCGGCGACGATACGCGCGGCTGGGGGCCTCCTTATCTGAAAGATTCAGCGGGTGCGGATACGCACGAAGCGGCCTATTTCCTCGCGGCCAATCGCGGCAAGAAATCGGTTGCGCTCGATATCTCACGCCCCGAGGGGCAGGCGCTGTTGCGTCAGCTCGCGGCGCAGTCCGACGTGCTCCTCGAGAACTACAAGGCCGGCGATCTCGCCCGGTACGGCCTTTCCTATGAAGACCTGAAAGCGATCAATCCCGGGCTCATCTACTGCTCGATCACGGGATTCGGCCAGACCGGCCCGATGCGCCAGGTCGCTGGCTACGATTTCATCATCCAGGGCATCGGCGGACTGATGAGCATCACGGGCGAGCGTGATGATCTGCCGGGCGGCGGTCCCCAGAAGGTCGGTGTCGCGGTCGCGGACATCACCACCGGCCTGTATTCCACGATCGCGGTGCTCGCCGCATTGGCTCATCGCGAGCAGACAGGTGAAGGGCAGTACATCGACATGGCTCTGCTCGACGTGCAGGTGTCGACCATCGCGAACATGAACATGAACTATCTGATCGCGGGGAAGGTGCCGCGTCGTCAGGGCAATGCGCACGCGAACATCGTTCCATATCAGGTATTCAAGGCAGCCGATGGCGAATTGGTGCTCGCGGTGGGCAACGACAGCCAGTTCGCCAAGTTCTGCGAGGTCGCCGGATGCGCGTTTGCGCAGGACGATCGCTTCCGCAAGAACGCCGATCGCGTGCGCAATCGAGAAGTGCTGGTGCCCCTGCTCGAAAAAGTACTGTTGCAGCGGACCGTGAACGAATGGGTTTCGCTGCTGGAGCCGCTGGGCGTGCCGGTAGGTCCGATCAACAACCTCGCGCAGGTTTTCGATCATCCGCAGGTTCGAAGCCGCAACATGCGCATCGATCTGCCGCATCCGCTGTCGGGCTCGGTGCCGCAGGTCGCGAGCCCGATCAAGATGTCGGTCACGCCGCCGCGGTATCACTCAGCTCCGCCGACGCTGGGACAACACACGCAGTCGGTACTGAGGGAGCGGCTGGATGTATCGGATGAGGAGATGGCGTCGCTGCGGGCGAAAGGTGTGATTCAGTGAGACGACGATCGCCGCTCCGCGTCATCCCCGCGCAAGCGGGGATCCATCTTCGCGCGGAGAATGGATGCCCGCTTTCGCGGGGATGACGGCACGGTCTCAGATTTTCAGAATCGCCTTCGCTTTCGCCAGGGTGTCCACCGATTCCTGATGCTTGCCGGCCTTGTGAAGCGCCTCGCCTTCGGCGCGGTACTTCTTCACTTCGGCGAGCTGCTCCGCGCTCAGCGCGGGGTGGGCGGCGAGCGCATCGTCGATCTGTTTCATGTCCATCGGGCAGTGCCCTGCGATGGCCACTGAACTGGTGGCGATCAGCAGCGCGGCGACAATCGTTCTACGCAGGCTCATGACGCTTCTCCGTGAGTGCCAGAGATTGGCGTCGCTATCCTAGTCCTTTGGAAAGCGCGGGTGACGAGCGCGATCAAACGTCGCGTCGTCACCCGGGGGTAACTTATCGGTATTCCTGGTTACGGTAGTCCACCGCGACCAGGTGATTGGCGGGCAGGTCCTTGCGTACGCAATCGGAGACGTCGAAGACCCAGTTTTCCTGGACGCTCTGTTTCGCAGCGCGATCCAGCAGGCGGTAGCCGCTCGATTGATGGAGTTCAGTGCTGGCGGCCCGGCCGTTCTCATCGACTCTTACGTTGATGTAGACGACGCCTTCCTGACCGCGAAGCTGGGCGCGGACCGGAAACTTCGTCTGGCTTTCGACGACGTGAGGCTTGCAGACGGCTTCGGCGTTGGCGAAGGCGGGGAGCAGCAGGGAGGCGGAAATGGTGGCCAGCGTGCCCACGCGGGCCCAAGTGCTTGCGGAAGTCATGGTCAGTCCCTCGGGTGAATCAAAAGGATCCGTCGCGGGGACCCAGTACGGGGGTCTAGACTGCACGTGAGCCCCGCGACGGTTCGACGGACTGTTGCGCTGCGACAATGACTTAGCCTTGAATTGGCCGGGTTCAGAAGCTAAATTGAGGAACGCTACAGACCTGTCTGTTGTCAGAGTACGTACAGGTCTGTAGCGTGTCAAGCACTCTGTAGGAAATGCGAGGTGAACAATGCCAAGAGCGGCTGCCAAACCAGGTGAAGAGGGGACTCCGGAAAGCGTCCGGGACCGGCTTCTGAACACCGCCCGTGAGCTGTTTTATCGAGAAGGCGCGCGAGCGGTGGGCGTCGATACGGTCGTCGCGCAGTCGGGCGTCGCGAAGACCAGCCTCTATCGCTGGTTCCCCTCGAAGGACGCGCTCATCGCCGCAGTCCTGGAACAGGAAGCGCAGGATCGCTGGCATGGCTGGGACCGCACGATCGAGCGCAGCGATCCGGCACCGCGGGAGCAATTGCGCGCCGAACTTGCTGGCATCGCGCGTTTCGTGAGCAGCCCCAAATATCGTGGCTGCCCGTTCATGAACGTCACCGCGGAGTTTCCGGACCCCGAGCATCCGGCCCGCAAGATTGCGACGGGCGTGACCGTCGAGCTGCGCCGTCGAGTGCGCGGACTCGTGGATCGCATGGAAGATATTCGCGATCGCGAAGAGCTCACCGATCAGCTGGTGCTGCTGATCGATGGCGCGTTCTCCGCGGCGCAATGCCTCGGGCCGGACGGGCCGCAGAAGTATCTGCTGTCGGCGGGAGATGCGTTGATAGAGGCGCAGAAGAGATAGAAGAGGTTGCGAGCGGTGAGCTACGAGCTACGAGCTACGAGCTACGAGCTACGAGCTGTGAGCCAAACGAAGAGGCCTGCATTTGCAGGCCTTTTTGTTTCTGACTCTGGCTCATCGCTCATCGCTCATCGCTCATCGCTCACCGCTAGTTCGCCTCTCTCCCCTTCGTATCCCTCAACAAGAACGTCCCCACCACCGCCGTCACCACGCACATCACCACCGGATACCAGAGTCCCGAATAGATATCTCCGGTGTAGGCGATGACCGCGAACGCGATGCTGGGCAGGAAGCCGCCGAACCAGCCGTTGCCGATGTGATAAGGCAGCGACATCGATGTGTAGCGAATCTGCGCGGGGAACAGTTCGACGAGCCAGGCGGCGATCGGTCCGTAGGTCATGACGCCGTAGATCGAAATCACGAACAGCAGGAGGAACACCATCACGTAGTTGATGTGCGCGGGATCCGCATGCGACGGATAGCCTGCTTCGTCGAGTGCTGCGGTCAGTTGGTGTCGGAATCGGATGCTCTGCGCCTTGAACTCATCAGGCGCGAGCGTCGTGCCGTCGAACGATTCGATGATCGCTGTGCCCACCTTTACGTGCGTCGCTTCTCCCTGCGCGATCGGCTGGTTCGAGTAGGGCACGCGCATGCTGGCCAACGCACTCTTGGCGATGTCGCAGTCGCTCGTGAATTTCGCACCGCCGACGGGATCGAACTGGAAGCTGCAGCGAGCCGGATCGGCGACGACGACTACCGGATGGTCGTTCTGTGCCTGGGCGATCGCCGGGTTCGCATAGTGCGTGAGTCCCTTGAAGATGGGGAAAAGCGTCAGCGCCGCCAGCACGCATCCGATCACGACGAGCGGCTTGCGGCCGATGCGGTCGGAGATCTTGCCGCTGAGAATGTAGAACGGTGCCGCGACGCCTAGCCCCGCGGCGACCAGCAGATTCGAAGTCGATGCATCGACTTTCAATGTCTGGGTGAGGAACAAATTCATGTAAACGAGCGACACGTAGCCGATGACCGCCTGTCCTGCCATCGCGCCGAACAGCGACAGGATCACGAGCTTCAGGTTGCTCCAGCGCGCAACGGACTCCCTGAGCGGCGAGCGCGACAGCTTTCCTTCCGCACGCATCTCCTGGAACACCGGCGATTCTTCCAGCTGCATCCGGATGTATACGGAGATGCACAGCAGGATGATCGAAAGCAGGAAGGGCACGCGCCAGCCCCAGGTCTCGAACTCATCGCCGATGATCCAGCGGCAGCCGAGAATGACGAGCAACGACAGCACCATTCCCGCCGCCGCCGTAATCTGAATCCAGCTCGTGTAGTAGCCGCGTTGATCCGGTGGCGCATGCTCCGCGATGTATGTCGCCGCTCCACCGTACTCGCCGCCGACCGCGAGGCCCTGAGCGAGGCGCAGCGTGATGAGGATGACCGGCGCCGCTACGCCGATCTGAGAGTACGTTGGCAGAACGCCGACGAGCGCCGTCGCCACGCCCATGATCACGATGGTGATGAGGAATGTGTGCTTGCGTCCCGCGAGATCGCCGAGTCGACCGAAGACGATCGCGCCGAAGGGGCGGACGGCAAAGCCCGCAGCGAATGCGAGCAGCGCGAAAATGAACGCCGTGGTCTCGTTGACGCCCGTGAAGAACTGCTTGCTGATGATGACGGCGAGCGAGCCGTAGAGGTAGAAGTCGTACCACTCGAACATCGTGCCGAGCGAGGAGGCGAGAATGACCTTGCGATGCGCGCGATCGATGCCGGTTTTCTGTTGGGTCATCGGAACAGTTCGTCGTCTGTCTTCTTGGCGGATGGCCGCCGCACGATCGTGCGTACCTCCCCCGAGGCGCGGCGCGTAAACTCGAGCCGAGTAGAGCACAAAGTCCTCGTTGCAGGGGCAACGCTGACGGATCTCCACAAACACATGATGCAGGAGGGGGTCGTGATCAAGACATTGGGCCTGACGCACCTGAGCCTGGCCGTCGGCGATCTGGACCGCTCGCTGGCCTTCTATTCGCAGGCTTTCGGCGTTCGCGAGTACTACCGCGATGCAGATTCAGTGCAGGTGCTCGGCCCGGGCGCGCACGATGTCATCGCTTTCGAGCTCGATCCGCTGCGCGCGGGGGAACGTGCCGGCATCGATCACTTCGGATTCAGGCTGGTGCGCCCGGACGATATTGATGCGGCTGTGAACGAGGTCGTGCGAGCTGGCGGGAAACTGATACGTCGCGGCGAATTCGCGCCGGGGTGTCCGTTTGCGTACGTCAGCGATCCGGATGGCTATCAGATCGAGCTGTGGTTCGAGGCGACGCCGGCAGTCGAACAAGACGGCCGTTGAGCTGGGGCCTTCTGCCGTCACTTCCGCGTGCGCGTGAGCTTCGTCGTCATTCCCGCGCAAGCGGGAATCCATCCGGACTTCAGATGGACTCCCGCCTGCGCGGGAGTGACGACTAGGAAAACTCCGCCGCCGCCTTCTCGAGCTTCTCCGACTCCTCGAGCCAAGCCGTTTCGGCGGTCTCCAGCTTCTGCTTCAGCGTTCGCTGTGAATCGAGCAGCTGCAGCAGGCGCGACTTGTTCTGTTCCTGGTAGATCTCGGGTGAGGCGAGCGCAGACTCGAGCTCCGCAAGCTCGCCCTGGTGTTTCGCCATCTCCTTCTCGAGCCTCGCGATCTGGCTCCTGAAACCGCTGAGTCGGTTGCGTTGCTCCGCTTCTTCGCGTTTGCGCTGTTTCTTCTGCTCCGCGCTGTTCGCTCCGCTCTTTGCTTCGATCTCCTGCTCTTCCTGTTGCTCGCGGGTCGTGAACCAGCGCGCGTAGTCATCCAGGTCGCCGTCGAAGACACGAGCCTTTCCCTGGTCGACGAGGATGAGCTCGTCGGCAACTGCACGCAGCAGATGCCGGTCGTGCGAGACGAGCACGACAGCCGCGTCGAAATCCTGCAGAGCGATCGCGAGCGCCTGGCGCATTTCGAGATCGAGATGGTTCGTCGGCTCATCCAGCAGCAACAGATTGGGGCGGATGTAGCTCACCAAGGCGAGCACCAGCCGGGCCTTCTCACCGCCTGAGAACGGACCAACGGGCTCGAATACACGATCGCCGCTGAATCCGAACTTGCCGAGGAAGCTGCGCAACTCCTGCTCGGTGGCGCGAGCCGCGGCAGAGCCGCCAAGGCGCTTGAGATGTGCAAGCGGCGATTCGTCGACCGACAGTTGCTCGAGCTGATGCTGTGCGAAATAGCCGATGCGCAAGTCGCGTGCCTCAGTTCGCTTGCCCGACGTGGAGGCCAGTTCCCCGGCAAGCAGCTTCATCATCGTGGATTTGCCAGCGCCGTTGCGGCCCAGCAGCGCGATTCGGCTGCCGGGCGCTATCGTCATGCCGATCGAGCTCAGAACAATCCGATCGGCGTAACCTGCCGACTGATCGTCGAGCGTCAGCAGCGGTTGCGGCAGCTTGTCGGGCGGCAGGAACGAGAACTCGAACTCCGAATCGACATGCGCGGGTGCAATCCGCTCCATTCGCTCGAGCGCCTTGATGCGGCTCTGCGCCTGACGGGCCTTGCTCGCCTTCGCTTTGAAGCGTTCGACGAAGCTCATCATGTGCTTGATCTCGCGCTGCTGCCGCTCGTACATCGATTGCTGTTGCGCGAGCTGCTCCGCGCGCTGTTCTTCGAACTTCGAATAGTTGCCCGTGTAGATGCGCGCCGCGCCCTGCTCGAGGTGCACGATGCGGTTCACGCTTCGATCGAGGAACTCGCGATCGTGCGCGATCATGAGCAGCGTGCCCGGATAAGTGCGCAACCATTCCTCGAGCCAGATGACCGCATCGAGATCGAGGTGGTTGGTGGGTTCGTCGAGCAGCAGCAGATCCGAACGGCACATCAGCGCCTGCGCAACGTTCAGGCGAACACGCCAGCCGCCGGAGAACTCCCGGATCGCCCGGTTCTCGTCCTCGGGTCCAAAGCCCAGGCCGTGCAGAAGCTTGCCGGCACGACTGCGCGCGTCGTATCCGCCGATCGCCGCGTATCGCGCATGCAGTTCGCCGAGCTTGTTGCCGTCGTTGGTTTGCTCGGCTCGCGCGATTGCTTCCTCGGTCGTCCGCAGTTCTGCATCGCCGTCCATCACGAAATCGATCGCGGTCTGATCGGTCGCGTCGAGTTCCTGGGCGACGTGGGCAAGGATGAGCTGGGACGGACGGTCGAAGCTCCCCGCATCGGGCTGAAGCTCACCCAGCATCAGGGCAAGCAGGCTCGACTTGCCTGTCCCATTCTTGCCGACGATGCCCACTTTCTCGCCACGGTAGATCGTGAACGAGGCGTCCTTGATCAGGAGGCGGGTACCGCGGCGGAGTGAAAGGGAACTGAAAGTAAGCATGACGCGAGGCTGGCGACTGACACCGGGCCAGAAAAAGGGGACGGAGGATAAGCCGGCCGCTGGGCGGGTGGCTACCGCCTGAGGCCTGAATTCGCCGAAGTGGGACGTCGAATCTGGCCGGGGGCCAGAAGGCTGCTTATGCGAACAGCTTGCTGACTTTCGAACGTCCGCTGGCCTGTGCCTGCAGGAGCCCGAGGAACTCGTCGGAACTCATCGCATCGCCGAACAGACGACCTTGCGCGTAGTGGCAGCCGCGCGCCCGGAGGAGGTTGAACTGCTCTTCGTTCTCGACACCTTCCGCAACGACTTCGACTTCCAGGGCCTTGCCCATGTCGATGATCGTGCGAACGATGGTTGCGTCGTCGGGGTTGACGGCGGCATCGCGAACGAAGGACTGGTCAATCTTGAGCGTGTTGATCGGGAACTGCTGGAGCGCGCTGAGCGAGGAATAGCCGGTGCCGAAGTCATCGATCGACAGATGCAGTCCCATCGCATAGAGCTCGTTGAGGAGCTTTATGGTGCGCTTCGGATCGGCCATCAACGTCGTTTCCGTGATCTCGAGCTCGAAGCAGGTCGGCGACACTTCGTGGCGACGGAAGACGGCGCGGCAGCGAGTGATGAAGCTTGCCTGGCGCAGCTGCTTCAGCGACAGGTTGATCGAAACCCGGCCCGGATTCGGTACGCGCTCCGTCCACCGGCGATAGTCCGCGCACACGCGATTGAGTACCCACTCGCCGATGCCCAGGATGAGGTTCGTTTCCTCCGCGAGCGGAATGAACTGGGAAGGCGGAATGTCGCCGTGGCCCGGCAGGCGCCAGCGCAGCAGGGCTTCGGCGCCGATGATGCGACCATCCTGCAGATCGACCTTCGGCTGATAGAACATCACCAGCTCATCGCGTTCGAGGGCGCGGCGCAGCTTGCTTCGCAGCATCAGGCGTTCGACCGCCGCCGCATTCATCTCCGGCGAGTAGAACGCGAAGCTGTTGCCGCCGTTCTGCTTCGAGTGATACATCGCGGCATCGGCGTTGCGGATCAGGTCGATCACGTTCTCCGCGTCCTTCGGACACAGAGCGATGCCGACGCTCGCCGTGAGGAAGACTTCCTGCTCATCGACGTAGTAGGCCTTGCCGACTTCGGCGAGGACCATGCGGGCGAGGTTCGCCGCCTGGGTGCGCTCGTGTTCGGCTTCGCTGAAACCTTCGATGAAGAGGCCGAACTCATCACCCGCGAGCCGGCCGACGACCGCTTCGCGCGGCAGGATGCGCGTCAGACGTTCAGTGAGCACTTCGAGCGTGCGGTCGCCCGCCGCGTGACCGAACGTGTCGTTGATCTCCTTGAAGCGGTCCATGTCGAGATACAGCAGAACGATGCCGCGATCGGCCTTGCGTGCACGCGCAATCGCCTGCTGCAGCATGTGCTGGAACTGCATGCGATTCGGGACTTTGGTCAGCGCGTCGTAGCGGGCGAGATAGCGGATACGGCGTTCTGCGCGCTTGCGCTCGGTGATGTTGCGAACGACGAAGATCGTGCCAGCGAACTGCGGATCGTCGGCGGCAATCGGAGCGCCTGACAGGGAAACCGGAATCGTCTGGCCGCTGCGGGTCGCGATCACGGTCTCGCGTGTTTCAACGGCGGAGCTTTCGAGAGAGAAGTTCTCGCGCTCCGTCTCCGCGATCAGCGTGATGAACGGCTTGCCGCGCATCTCTTCTTCTTTGTAACCGAAGAGTCGGACGGCGGCGTCGTTGGCGCGCGTGACCACGCCCGCGGGCGAGGTGACGAGCACCGCATCGTTCATGCTGTTGAGAACGCTGTTGAGATAGTCCTTGGTGATCGTTGTCTGGCGAAGGTTCTGGCGCATGCGATCGAGCGCCATTTCGAGATCCGCCATCTCGTCGTTGCTCGTGATCGCATGCGGTCGCGTGTAGTCGCCTTCGCCGATGCGCTCAGCCGAGCGGATGAGTTCGATGATCGGCCGCTCGAGTCTCCTGGCAAGCAGCCATGCAACCAGCGTGAGAACGGCAGTGATCACGAGGCCCGCGGCCGCGATGATCCACACCCAGCGACCAAATTCCGTTCGCTCGACATCTTCGAGCTGTGTGCGCAGACCCGCCGCGGATTCGAGCAGGCCCTGGCGTCCGACTTCGATGCGTGCGATTGCCTGCGGTGTAGAACCTTGCGCAGCACTCGGGGCACTCGGGGCGGAACTCAGGGCGCGTTCTGCGCTGAGCTTCTCCTCGGGCGCGAGGCCTGCAACCCAGGCGTCGTGCTTCTCGCTTGCGTACTGGCGGCCGCCATCGGCATGAAGCACCGCGATCGAAGTGACGATCGGAACGGCAAGGATCGTGTCGCCGATTTCCGTGATTCTCGCGACGTTGCCGCGTCGCACGGCGTCTTCGAGTTGCGCGGCATTCGCAGCGAGGATGTCGTGCGCTTCCTTGTCGAGTCGCAGCCGCTCGGCCGCGAGCAGTGAGCGTTCGCCGTTGACGCCAGTGGATGCGACCGCCTTGCGATACTCAAGATACTCGAGCGACAGCAGGACGGCTGTAATGCACAGACCCGCCGCGATGGCGATGCTGAGTAATCTGATCCTGAGGCCGTGCGTTCTCAACTGCTGCTCTCAACTACTGCTTCCGAGCGTCATCGCGACACATCAAACGTCCTGTCATCAATACATCGAAGTGGCCAGGCTTCGACGGCGCTAGTATTGATGGCCGCGAGACCTGGATGAATTCGTATTTGACCCTGAAAACTGCTGATTTGCGTAGCAGCCGCCGTGCCGGCTGAAACCGCATACATCATAGCGGGCTTTCTTGGCACGCAGTGCGCCGCAAGGGCCGAATCAGGCCATGACTGAACTAAAGTACGGTTGTCGGATTTTTTGACATACTCGCGCCCATCCATTTTTCTAGAAGACGCTGAGAAGGACAGATCGGAATGAATGAGCTCGAACTGACGGGACGAGCGCGTACGCATGTCGTCGAACTGAATCACCCGCGCTGCATACTGCACTACGAAGTCGCAGCGTCGTTTCTTGCGATGCGCGACGCGGCGGCTTATGACGGCATCGACCTGGCGGCCCGGTCGAGCTTCCGGGATTTCGAAACGCAGCTGACCATCTGGAACCGCAAGTGGAATGGCGAGCGGCCGATGAACGACCGCAACAGCCAGCCCATCGATCGCAGCACGCTGGCCGATATCGATGTGGTGGACGCGATTCTCTGGTGGTCCGCAATTCCGGGCGGAAGCCGGCATCACTGGGGCAGCGACATGGACGTGATCGATGCCGCGGCGGTGCCGGAGGGATATTCCGTTCAGCTCGTGCCGGATGAATACAGCACGGGTGGCATCTTCAGCCGGCTGACGGGATGGCTGGATGCAAACATGCTCAGGTTCGGTTTCTTCCGGCCCTACCGCACCGATCGCGGCAGCGTCAGCCCGGAGCCCTGGCATCTGAGCTATGCCCCGGTATCGGTGTCCGCTCTCGAATCGTTCAGCCTGTCGATGCTGCGGCAGGTGATCGAGTCGAGCGCCATCGCCGGCAAGCCGCATGTCCTGGCGCGACTGCCGGAAATCTATACAAGATTCATGCTGGCAATCGACGGACCGAGATGATGTAAAACCGCGTGCGGGGCGGGGTCACTGCCTGCGCATGCGTTCCCGCATCGCGATGATGCTCTTGAGGAACGTGCGCGGCATCCAGCGCTTGAATCGCCACAGGGCACGGGCGGATGCAGGCAACACTATGTAAGTCTCGCCCGCGCCAGCCAGCGTGAGTACATCACGCGCCACATCGACGGATGTGTAGCCCGACTGATCCATCACCTGCTCGGCGAGAGAACGTGCCTCGGCGCTGCCGCGGAACGAATCGAGCAATCCGCTCTTGAAGTAAGTGGGCATCACGACGGACACCTGGGTTCCGGACGGGCGCAGCTCATTGCACAGAGATTCGCTGATCGAGAGCACCGCGGCCTTGGTCGCGTTGTACGAGACCATGCCCGGCGCCGACGCGAACGCCGCGGCACTCGCGACGTTGATGAGCAGGCCGCTGCCATTGCGCTGCAGGTGGGGAATCGCCGCGCGACAACCGTGGACGACACCCATCATGTTGATGCTGATGATCCACTGCCAGTTGTCGAGCGTCGTTTCCATCAGTGTGCCCGCGCATGCGACGCCCGCGTTGTTGATCATCAGATCGAGCCCGTCGCGCCCCGTCGCGAAAGTGTTCACGGCTACAGTCAGTTCATCGGCGTGCGTGACGTCTCCCGGGTAAGCGACGACCGAAACGCCCGCGGAGGAGAGCTGCTCCTCGACCGTCGCGAGTCGCGAAAGATTGAAGTCGAAGAGACCGAGCGACCAGCCGTCTTTGGCCAGCGCTTCGGCCATGGCGAGGCCGAGGCCGCTGCCGGCGCCCGTGATGAAGGCGCGTTTGCGGGGAAAGCGGCTGGCCAGGCGGGGAAACTGCGACGTCATGATGGCTTGTAGTTGTCTTCGAAATGCCGGGGCGCGAAGAGTAGCGGCTGTTGCCGTTGCTGCGATAGTCGGGAATCAGGCGAGAAAGCGTTGAGCGAACAACGCAGCCCAGGCCGCACCCACGGTGAGCACGATCCCTGGCGCAAGCTCGAATCCATATCGCTTGTCGCCCAGCGAGAAGGCGACGACGGTCTTGCTCGCGGCGTTCGTCGTCACGCCGACGAGAACTGCAATGGCAGCCATCTCGAGCCCCACTTGCTCATTGGCTGCCAGCGACGCGGCGGAGATGGCGGACGCGTGGGCATCGCCGAGTCCGGCAAGCGCACTCGCCAGCAGGAGTCCACGCTGGCCGAGCCATTCCGTGAGAACGGCGGATGCAACGAGAGCCGCACCGATCACCGCGACGAAGATCAGCGCCGTCTTGGGATTGAAGGGCCTGCCGGCCGGACCGTGCGGCTCGCCCGA
Organism: Povalibacter uvarum; assembly: GCF_014202975.1. Lineage (GTDB taxonomy): Bacteria > Pseudomonadota > Gammaproteobacteria > Steroidobacterales > Steroidobacteraceae > Steroidobacter > Steroidobacter uvarum. The sequence goes on along the minus strand of NZ_JACHHZ010000002.1, from coordinate 225,554 downwards.
GTCCTTCGCGCTTCGCCACGTGAACAGCGCCGCATAGAGAATCGCCATCAGTCCGCCCGCGATCAGCGGCAGAGCAAGATGCCGCAGCAGCGGCAGGCTCACCAGCCCGATGACGATCGCGAGCTGGATGATCGTTGCCACGGAAGATGCGGCGGCTCCGGCAATCGCGCCTCGTCGCAGCTGCGGTTGTTCTTTCGCGCGAGCTCCCATCGCGCCGATCGTCGCGGTGCTGGAGACGAACCCGGAGAACAGGCCGGCCAGCGCGAGGCCCAGCTTCGGGCCGAGTACCCGAACGGCTACGTAGCCGACTCCGTTGATTGCCATGACTGTCACGGCGAGAGCCCACAACTGGCGCGGCTTGATCACTCCCCAGGGGTCGACCGCTTCTTCGGGCGTCAGGGGCAGCACAATCAGGGCGGCCGCCGCCAGCAGCAGTCCGTCACGGATCTCCTGATCGGTGAGCGTGTTGTGAATCAAGTGATGCAGCTTTGTGCGCGAGGCCAGAAGGATCGCGATCGTCACCGCGAGCGCGGCGGCGATCTGTGGTTCACGCATCGACATACCGCCGAGCAGGAAGACGGCGACCTGCGCGATTTCACTGGTCATCCCGGGATCGTGTTCGCGAGTGCGGCGATATCCGACGGCAATGAGCAATCCGACCAGGACACCGAAGGCGATGAACGTCGCTTCGCCGCCGACCAGCAGGCTTACGGCGCCCGCCAGCGATGTGAGCGTGAACGTTCGTACGCCCGCTGCCGCGCGGGTTTCCTCGGTAGCGTTCTTGCGCTCGCGCTCGATGCCGATCAGCAGACCGATGCCGAGGGCGACCGCGAGGCGGATGAACGTCTGATCGATGAGAGGCATGAAGGAAGGCTAACCGGCCGAGGCCCGGTCGGCCAGCGTGGGGACGCGGGTGAACTTGAGCGAGGGCGATCCCGGCGGATCGCGCTTCAGCCCTTCCACATCTGCTTGATGTGTCCCAGGACCAGCGAACGAATGTTCTGGACCGGATTTTTTTCCCAGGTGAAGCAGGGCGGATCACGGCGCAGCATCGGCCAGCTGCCGGTGCGGAGCACTTCGCTCAGGTAGTCCAGGTTGGCCTGGATCGCTTCCATGTAAGGATTGCGGCCGTTGAACAGCACTTCGAGATGCTGGTAGAGGCTCGCGAACTCGCCATCGAGCCGCGTGCGGCGCACGTCTTCGACGAACTCCGGTGTCTGGCGCAGCACGTCGAGCCCCGAGCGGTACTTCACCGAAGTATTGCCGGCCTGGTCGCTCGGCATGGCGATGCCGCCGAGCACGAATTCGGGATAGAGGCGGTCGCGACACTTCTCGAGATAGCAGCGATCCGACATCTGCGCGATGAGGTCGCCCGTACCGACGATGTGACCGACGATGCGGTCGCGGTTGTCGTCGAGGCGGATCTGGTCGAACTGCACTTCGTAGCCGGTGAAATGCACGACCTTCGTTGCCACCGGCACCCACTGCGCCATGCCGATCGTCGGCAGGTAGCGGCCGATGAACTGGGCGCTGCGGCTGACGTGGCTCAGCGTGAATTCGGCGCCGTTGCGATGAGTCTGATCGTCGGTCTGGCGGATGTAGCCGGCGTCATGGAACAGGGCGATGACGACCGCGAGGATGGCGCGTTCCGGACCGAGCCGCTCTTCCGCGATGTGGCTGCGATCGTAACCGACGACGAGACGTGCAACCGCCAGCGTGCCATCGAGCGAATGTTGCAGATCGTGATAGACCGTGTCGCAGCCGTAGTAGCCAGGAAACTGGCCGTTGAACAGCCGCTCGAAATCGCGAAAGGCGGTCTCGATCCGGTCGAACGGATAGTGCGGCCATTGCTGGCGATAAAGATCACTGACCGCGCGGCGCACGGCTTCCGCCGAGCTCACCTGCACGGTGTTCGTGACATCGAAATCGCTGCGACGGTACTGCATGCTCGTGTTGGCCGCGGCGCGCGGGATACAGGAAAAAGGCGCGTTGCGGATCAAGCGAGTCTAGCCGCTCGAAACCGTTTGTCCATGTCGGAAAAGTTGCCAGCCGACACCCCGAATCCAGCGGAAAAACACGGATTTATGCCGAAAAAGCGAGGCTCTCGAAGCGGCCGGTTCGAGCCCCCGCGGCCCGCGCCGGGCGTCGCGATTCTTCGCCAATGTGACGGGGATCACACATTTACGTGAGGGCCGCTTTCGGACGATCAGACAGGTGCGCAAGCGCAGCTTCGGGCAGAGCCTGAGCGGCGACTCCTCCTGCGCAGCAGCTGAAAGTTTTTCCTCGCCCCGTCAGCGGCGGGCTGCAGCGAAGTGCGGATCGCTCAGCTTCATCTCCGTCACAGACCCGTACTTCCGCAGGCCTTCGCGCAGGACCGCGGCCTGGCCGACGACGACCAGCATGACGTTGTCGGAGCTGGGGAAGTTCTCGCGGATCATCCGCTGAGCATCATCCGACGTGACAGCCCCCAGCGATGCTGCATAGCCGTCGATGTAGCCGCGGTCGAGCTTGTAGAACTCGAGGTCGGTCAGTGCGCTGGCCCACTCGTTGGTCGTTTCCAGCGCGAGCGGGAACTGACCCTGAACATAGGTCTTGCCCGAGGCGAGCAGGGCCGGTTCGATCCGCTCGTTGTGCAGCCGGTCGAGAACGCTGAACGCAAGATCGATCGCCTCGAAGGTGGTCTTCGTCTGCGTGTACGAGCTCATCTGCCAGGGGCCGGGCTGAGTAAACCGGTCGAACCGCGAGCGGGCACCGTAAGTGAGGCCGGTGCGAATGCGCAGCTCGCTGTTCAGCATCGACGTGAACCGCCCACCGAAGAGCGTATTCACGACATCGAGCGCAGCGCGATCGCGGTAGCTCCTCGCGACGCCGACATTGCCGGCCCAGAAATACGACTGCACTGATTCGGGCGCGTCGATGAGAAGCACGCGACGACCGGTGACCTTCGACGGGGCTGTGATGACGGGTAGCTCTGCTCCTGCCTTCCGCCAGCCGTTCAGCGCGCTCGTGAGGCTCTGCTTCATCGCGCCCGTTTTGAAGTCGCCGACCACGGCAAGGATCAATCGGTCGGCGCCGAACTGATCGCGATAGTGGCGCATGAGTGCGTCGTGCGTGGCCGCGGCGAGCCCGGCTTCACTGCCGATCGCGGGTTTGCCGTAGGGATGACCAGGGAACAGCGCGGCCTTGCCGTAGAGCGGAGTGAGCGACTCCAGTTCGGAATCCTTCGCGGCACGGATGAATTCGATCTGCCGGTTGCGCACCGAGTCGAACTGCGCGGCAGTCAATTGCGGCCGCTGCAGAACGTCCGAGAGCAATTCGACCATCAGCTTCTGATCGCGCGACAGGAATGATCCGGTGATCACGATGCCTTCCGTGCCGGCCGAAGCCGAAAGCAAACCGCCGACGGAGGCCAGCGTGTCCGCGAAAGTCGCCGCGTCGCGTTTGCCCGCGCCCTTTTCCAGCAGGTTCGCGAGCAGCCCCGACAGCCCCGCCTGGTCCTGAGGATCGACTGCGCTGCCGCCGCGAACCACGGCGTTGACGGCGATCAGCGGTACGTCGTGGCGTTCCATCAGGAGCAGGACGGCTCCGTTACGCAATTCGACGCGTTCGTACGGCGGCAGCTTTACGCCAGCCGACTGTGCGGCTGCCGTCATGCTGATGAGCGCGGTTACTCCGGCTACGAGCGATGCGAGCAATTTCACGAATCGCGGGGCACGCATCACTTGTTCTCCTCGTTCGTCGCTGCGCGCAGCAAGCCGACTGTTCGATTGCTTGGTCGCAGAATCTCCGCGGCCAGCTTCTTCACATCCTCGAGACTGACTTGTTCGTACGCACGAGGGGCTTCGAACAGCTTCTGATAGCCGCCGCGCATCACGGCATAAGTACCGAGCTGGTCAGCCTTGCCATCGATAGTCGCGAGCGCGCGCCAGAAATCGGCGATGACTTGGCTGCGGGCGCGATTCAGCTCCGCAGCAGTGACACCGTCCTTGCGAATGCGATCGATCTCCGCGTCGAGCGCCTTCTCCGCCTGGGCGACATCGCCATTGGAGGGCAGTGACAGGAACAGCCACGTCAGGCCGGGATCGAAACCCGCTTCCAGATAGCCGTCGGCCGAAATGGCGACCTTCTGCTCTTCCACGAGCGCGCGGTGCAGACGCGATGCATCGCCGTCAACGAGAATGCGCAGGAGCAGTTCGAGTGCGGGCAGGCGCGGATCGGAACCCGCGATGCTGTGATACGCGAATTGCAGCAGCGGCGTCTGTGCGTCAGCCTCGACCAGCACGCGTCGCTCGCCTTGCTGTTCGGGCTCCTTCGTGCGAATCGGCTCGGGCGGCGCCTGGCGCGGAATCGGTTCGAAGTATTTGCGGGCCAGCGCGATCACCTTTTTCGGATCGACGTCGCCGACGAGGATCATCGTGCAGTTGTTCGGCGCGTAGTGCGTGGCGAAGAATTTCTTCAGATCGTCGACCGTCCAGCCTTCGATATCCGAGGGCCAGCCGATAGTGGGAATCGAGTATGGATGCGCGACGTACGCCGTCGCCTGCACCTGTTCCATGAGACGGCCGGCATTGCTGTCGTCCACTCCCAGTCGCCGCTCCGAGTAGACGACACCTCGTTCGCTTTCGATGACCTTCGGATCGAAGGCGAGGTTGCGCAGCCGGTCGGCCTCGAGCTCGAACACGAGCTCGAGGGCATCACGCGGAAACCAGTCCTTGTAGATCGTCACATCGTTCGACGTGGACGCGTTGTTGTTCGCGCCGTTCGCTTCGAGCTCCTTGTCGAAACTGCCGGGCGGGCGCGTGCTGGTGCCGTTGAACATCATGTGTTCGAAGAAGTGCGCCAGACCCGTGATTCCGGGCACTTCGTTGCGGCTGCCGACCTTCACCCAGTTGTACAGGGCCACATTGGGAATGTCGGGATCGGGCCAGACGATGATCGTCATGCCGTTGCCGAGCGTGACCGTCTCTATCCGCTCGGCCCCCGGGATCTGGGCGTGCGCGACCGATGTCAGCAATAGCAACAGGAGCGACAGACGACGCATGGGAAGCCCCGGTAACGATGAAGGCTGCATCATAGCTGCGTCAGTGGCGGGCAAAAAAAACGCCGCCCGCGGGGAAGACGCTGGCGGCGTTGAATGCGAACCTGTTGCCTTCATTGGAAGAGCAAGGCGGTTCAGCGCACGCCTCGATGATTGCAAGGCATGTGCCATGGGTTCAGGGCCAAGCCAATCAGTGATTTACCCACGCGGAGCCCTTGGGCCGCGGTGACGAGGATTGTCACGTTCGGACACGATGGTGAAGCGGGGGCAGGGAATGACGCCGACTGGCGACGTTTCTGGTACACAACAAAACATCGCCAGAGTGAATAATTGCTTTTTGCAGCAGGAGAGTCTTCATGGCCGACAACCTTCGTCGCCGCGCGACCGACAAGATCGCGAGCAGTCCGACGTTCATCGGTGCCGGAACGACACTGACCGGCAACCTGAACTGCGAAGGCGACCTGATCGTCGGCGGCATCGTCATCGGCGACAGCAAGGTGCGCGGCGCTGTCACGCTGTCCGATGGCGGACGGTGGGAAGGACGACTGCAGGCGGCCAATGTCGTCGTCGCAGGGGAATGGCACGGCGAGATCATCGCCAGCGAGAAACTGGAGATCCGCAAAACCGCGCGCATCCACGGCGCTGTCACAGCGCGCAGCATCGCAATCGCCCAGGGCGCGGTGATCGAAGGTGAAATGGCTGTCACGAGCGGACAGCCCGTCATTCACTACGATGAGAAGCGGAAAGAGGACTGATCGACTCGTCGGCCCCGCGAACCGCAGTCGTCATTCCCGCGAAAGCGGGAATCCATGCCGTTGGACCAGATGGATCCCCGCCTTCGCGGGGATGACAGTCGTCGTGCCACCGACTGTCAACAGCCCGTCATTCCGTTGATCCATTGCGTCAGCAGCGCCACTCCCGCTGTGTCGATCTGATCCGATCCCACCGGCGGCATTGCGTTCGCGTCGCGGCGGCGGTTGACGCGATTCACGACGATCGAATTCGTCGCATTCCCTGGGGCGATCAGCCGGGCGGAGGCGCCGAGGCCCATGTCGCCGGCCTGAGGCGGCGCATTGCATGCATTCGTCTGCGCGAGTGGAGTCGTGTAGCGAAGATCCATCGTGCTCGGCGTCGGTCCGCCCTGACGATGACACTGCGAGCAGTTCGTATGCAGATAGGCTCGTGCACGATCGTTCAACGACGCGCTCGTATCGGCCGGATCCGGCATGCGCGGCTGGGCACCCGGATCGGTGATCGCGGGCGTCAGCGTCTGAATGTGGTTCAGCGTGAACAACTCATTCGCGGTGCGTCCGGTTTGCGGATAGAGGAAGTCACGATTGAGTTGCGCGGTCTCGAGGCCAAGTGAGCCGCCCGCCGCATTCGTGTGGCATTGAACGCACTGGCCCTCGCTCGGATAGATCCAGCGCTGGCCGTTGCCGATGTCGCGAGTCGTGCCGCCGGTAACGAGTGTCGCGTCAGTCTGTGCGTCGTTCCAGGCGTACGTGTAACCACCCCAACTGCTGTCGTTCGGATGGCGCATGAAGAGCCGCGTCTCGATGAGGCGCGTGCCCACCGTGAAATTCTTCATCAGGACCGTGCCGTTCGGAAAGTCCCAGTCATTGCTCGATTGAACGGTGATGTTCTGTCCGTCCGGCAGACCGATCCAGCGATTCTTGGTCGCGCCGTCGGACCAGAAAGGCGCGTTGATGGCGTAGGGAATGAGCCCGGCTGCGGGCTGTTTCGCATCGGACGCGCTCACGCAGCCTGTCGCGCTCAACGATGTTGGTACCGTGCCGCCGCCAGCGGGTGCCTGGAAGACGATGCGATGGAGCGAGTTGTAGTTGACCACGTACAACTCGCCGTCGTTACCTTCGCCGAACGACACGATGCTCAGACTGGTGTCAGCGAGTTGCGTCGGCGCGCGCGGTGCCTGCGGCGTTGCGCGTTCAGGCAGCCACGCCCAGATGCGACCCGAGCCCGAATCCCCGAAAAGATAGCGGCCCTTCAGCGTCGTGTTCTGCGGCCCGCGATACACGTAGCCGCCCGTGATGGCGGTGCCGAGCGAGTGATCGTATTCAGTCACCGGATCGATCAGCGCCGCTGAATCACAGCCCGTGGTTCCGGCGGAGTAGTCATGGGCGCCTTCGCGACAGCGCCACCCGTAGTTCCCGCCGCGGCCCACCGTGTTCACTTCTTCCCATTGGCCCTGTCCCACATCGGCGACCCACAGTTCGCCGCTGCCGCGATCGAAGCTCCATCGCCATGGATTGCGGAAGCCCCACGCGTAGATCTCTGGACAGTTGCCGCTCGAGCGGCCTTCGGGCGGGCAGCGACTGCCGGACGCGAAAGGATTATCGCTGGGGATTGCGTAAGGGGAGCTGCCGTCGACATCAATGCGCAGCATCTTGCCCAGCATCGTCGTGAGCCGCTGGCCGTTGCCGATCGAGCCGTGCTGATCGCCGCCGCCACCACCATCACCGAGGCCGATGTAGAGATAGCCGTCCGGTCCGAAATGAATGTCGCCGCCGTTGTGATTGTCCTCGGGCTGATTGACCGTCAGCAGTACCGTTTCGGTCGCGCCCAGCGCCGTTGCCGTGCTTGGGAACGAAGAGATGCGGGAGAGGAGCTGTCCTCCAACTCGCAGCGTGTACGACAGGAACACTCGATTGTCCGTCGGGAAGTCCGGATGGAACGCCATGCCGAGCAGGCCCATCTCGCCGCCGGAAGTCACCGGGATCATTCCGTACGTCGAGAAGTTGTTCAGGTTCGACGTGTTGAGTCGCTTGATCGTGCCGCCTTGCTCCACGACGTACCAGTTCGTGTTGTCGTTCGGTGCCTGCAGCATGGCGATCGATGAGCTGAAGGTCAGCGAGCTGAACGATTGCAGCTGGATCGAGCCCGAAGCGGGGCGATCCCATGCGCGGCAAGTGGTGTTCGATGGCCGCGTATCGAGCCCCGGCGTGCCCGGCGCTGGATCGGCTTGCGTCGTTGCGTTTGCTGCGGTCGATGCCGCCGATTCGTTGCCCGCCACGTCGAAAGCTCGCACGGTGTAACTGTACTGAGTACTCGCCGTCAGTCCCGTGTTCGCATAAGTCGTCGCGGGCGCGGTGACTGTCGCCAGCGCGGTTGCCGAGTTATCGCGATAGATTCGATAGCCGCTGAGGCCGGAGCCGCCGGTGTCGGTCGATGCGGTCCAGCTCAGATCGATACGCGAGTTGCTCGCTGCCGTCGCGCTCACATTCCCGGGAACACTGGGTGCTGCCGTGTCTGGCGGCGGCGGGGGTGGCGGATCGGAATCAGAACCGCCGCCTCCTCCACATCCCTGCAGGACCCCCACGAGAATCACGCCGACCAACCATCGGACCGAGCGATCGAGATGCACGATGTTCATAGGGGTATGTGGTTCTTATACGTGAGCCCGGGTCGGGACATACCAGACGCTGCGGCAAATGCGTAGCTGTCGGTGAACGCATACGCACGCCCTTCGGGTCCGCGCCACGGACTGCTGCTCAAGGTTAAGATGCGACGAAGTCCCGTTGACCGTGGGCATGGATGTCGACACTCCTCCAACGTATTCCCGATCTGATCGCTCATCGCGGCAACGCAGCGGAGTACCCCGAGAACACGCTGCCGGCGTTGCGTTCTGCGCTCGATCTGGGCATTCGACATATAGCATTCGACGTGCAGCTCTCGGCGGATCGTCAGCCGATCCTGCTGCATGACTCCGATCTCAAGCGCACGGCGGGCATCGATCGTCACGCGCTCGAGATGAGCCTCGACGAACTCGGCGAGGTTTCGGTCAACGAGGAATCGCGCTTTCAGAAGCGCTTCACTGACGTGGGGATTCCGACGCTCGCGCAAGCAGTCAGCTTGCTCGAATCGCATCCGGCCGCCACAGCATTCGTACAGCTCAAGCGGGCCAGCCTGAGGGCCTTCGGACACGAAGCGGTCGTGCGCCGCGTGTCCGAGGTACTGAAACCCGTCGTGCGTCAGTGCGTGCTCATTTCCGCGGACCTTGCAACGGTTCATCACCTGCGGCAGGTATCGTCGTACCGCGTCGGCTGGATCCTTCCCGACTACAGCACGCTGTCCGCGCTCAAATGCGAGTCGCTGGCGCCGGACTACGTGTTCTGCGATCACCAGTTGCTGACGCAGAACAATGCCCGCTTGTGGCGCGGTCCCTGGCGATGGGCGATCTACGATGTGAATTCATATCGTCAGGCGCTGGAGCTCGCCTCGCGCGGCGCACGACTCGTGCAGACGATGGAAGTGCGGCGGATGCTGCGGGAGTTCCGGGGCTTGCAGACGCGACCGGCCGCGGGGGAATGAAGTGAGCTGACGGTTTGCCCGTCACCCGCATATCAGCTTGGCCACCTGCCGGTCCGCCCAGCTCTCCGCATTCAATCGGTCCATGAATCCGCAATGACCGCCACCGGGGATCTCGTGAACGTGCAGGTGCTTCGTTCGCGCCAGGTCCTTGAGATCGCGTGCGGGAATGATCGGGTCGTTCATCGCAAACAGGATGTGGCTCGGGACCTCGAGCGAGGCCATCACATCGCCGGTGATCGCGTAACCGTTCAGATACGCATCGAGACTCCCGAACTCGCTGTAACGCTCCACCATCACCTCGGTCATCGTGCGGATGTTCGACTGCGACAGGATGGAACGGAAATCGAAGCGCTTCGGGAAGAGCTTCTGCTTGAGCTTCAGCGAGCGCTTCCACTTGCCGATGAAGTACTGCTGATAGATGAACGGGCCGTTCTCGAGGATCTCCATCGTGCTGTGCGGCCGAAGCACCGGGCAGATGCCGATGGCGCGTTCCAGTTTGAGTCCCGCTTTCGGCGCACGGGTCGCAGTGCGCAGCGCGAAGTTCCCGCCCAGAGAAAAGCCGGCAACCGACAGTCGCTGATCGGAGTGTTCCTGCTGCAGCGAACGAATCGCGCCGACGACTTCGTCCAGGCGGCACGAATGAAAGATGTCTTCGTTGAGATGATGCGTAGGACCGTGGTCGCGGAAGTTCAGGCGGAAGATGTCGCAGCCGCGATCGAACAGGTAGCTGCCGAGCGAAAGCACGTACAGCGAATCGGCACTGCCTTCCCATCCGTGCAGAAGCACCACCAGATCCTTCGCCGGCGCGTGACCTGCCGCTGCACGGCTCGAATAGTGACCCATGAGGCGCACACCGTCGCCGCAATCGAGGATCTGATCCTTCGAGCACGCGAGCAGATGTCGTGCGCGACGCGCGAGCAGCGGACGGCGGAGCTTCAGGCTCGGCAGAATCGACTGCAGGTGCGCGTTCGCGAGCCAGGCCGGGGGGCTGAAGCCGTGTGTATCGTCGAGCGTCGTCGGTGTAGGCAGGGGAGCGCTGAGACTATCGGTCATGCGTCGAGTCGGATCTGCGATGAGCCCGGCAGCGAGGTGACGAAATCGGCGCCCATGAGCAGGCCGGGCGTGATGAATCCAGGAGCGGGCTGTGTTTCCAGGACCCGGCTGATGATACCCAGCGAAGATGCAATAGTCAGTGCGTAGCCGTTCGCGGTCACTACGCGCGCGGCCACCGTCTTGCCCGCCGCATTGCGCGCCTCGCCCCACACGAAGCTCGGATTGCTGTCGCGCTGCGCCTGATTGGGCGGCTGCAGGCGTCGGTCGATGCTGTACTTCGCGAGCCATTGCACGAATCTTGTGCGCAACACGCCCCGGAACAGATTGGTGCGGCGCATCTGGGCGATCGCCTTCGGCGTCGATGCGGTGAAGACTTCGATGTTCGGAATGCCGGTCGTGTAATACGCCGTGCTCACATCACCCCAGGGAATTCCGACCGCGAGTCTTTCGCCGTTCCCGAAATCGATACGCCGCGTCTGCGAGGCCAGGGGAACGCTGACGATGGTGCCGTCGCGACGGACCTTCGCTCCGTCGGTAGCCATTTCGACCGTCGTCTTCGCGGTGCCCTTGCTCAGCCCGGATCTGCTGTCGAAGCCGAGCGCAAGATGCGTCGCGTCGGGAAGCGCCTGCTTGAGTGCCAGAGCCAGGCAGTCGGTGGGCACTACGTCGAAGCCGACACCTGGACACATGAGGATTCCCGAGCGCCGCGCTTTTTCGTGCACGCTGTGGGCGAGCTCGAACACGGGGATCTCGCCGGTGATATCGAAGTAGTGAACATGCGTGGCGAGGCAGCCCTGCATCATCGAGCGCGCGGTGGCGGAGAAGGGTCCCGCGCAGTGCAGCACCGCAGCGACATTCGACAGTGCACCGACGAGCGCTGTGTGATCCTCGAGGTCGAAGACGGCACTCGGGCAGCCGAGTTCGGCGGCCAGCTTCTCGATTTTCTGTTTCGACCGGCCGGCGAGCAGCGGCTTCATGCCGCGCCGCACCGCTTCACGTGCGATCAGTTCGCCGGTGTAGCCGTTTGCGCCGTAGAGCAGCCAGGGTGGCATGAGGTTGCGTTACTGCGCGGCGCTCGCCACGAACTCCACGCGATTGTTCTGGGCGGCGATCCTGTTCCACTCGCCCGCCGTGGTCTTCGTCAGTGTGTCGCCTTCGGGATACGGAACTGCTGGCGTGCGGCCGCCATGCGTGACTTCCACGCTGAGCGCGTTGCCCGTCTGTTGCGGAATGCTCGTCACGAGGTTCGCAAATGGCAGCGACTGGCGCTGAGCGGAGGTGAGGCTGTCGTCGAACGGATTGCCGATCAGGTCGCAACGCTTGACGGGCAGGTCATCGGCCGCGATCGAGTAGCCTTCGATGCCATTGCCGGTCAGGCAATACTCGCCGGCAAACGACGAGGCAACGACCTTGCCTTTGAATCCATCGGTGCGCAGCTTCTCGATCAGCGTGCGCAGATGCTCGAGCCGGGCACCTGCGAGCGGCGTTTCGCCGTACGGCACCAGTTCGCGATCCGCTGCGTTCGTGATCGCGGTCGTCACAGCCTGCGCGAATTCCGCGGTCGTCGGGCGAGCTGCGGCGAGTGCAGTGAGTTGCGCCTGCTGCTCTTCGGCGATCGCGGCGAGGCGCGTGTAGGACTGTGTAAGCGCTCGTGTCGAGCGCAGCGTTTCCAGGTAAAGCACTGACAGAACGATCGTAGGAATCAGCGCTACCGCTGCAACGGCCGCCAGCAGGGGCCAGCGCGACGGTGCGGGAGCGGGTTCCGGTGCGCGTTCTGGTGCTGCAACCGGCGTTGCCGAATCCGTCGCGGCAGGTTTGTCCGACGCGATCTTTCGCGTCAGGACTTCCATGCTGGCCGCGATATAGCGTCGCAGTTCTGCGTTGTACTCGCGCAGCGCCGGTGCCATCGCATTGCGAAGGGCTGTCTCGACTTCGCCCACCTGGGTCCGCGTCTCGCGCTCGACCTGCACGGCCGGCTGCGACCCGGTTCGGAGCGCGGCAGCGGGTGTTCGTGCCGGCATCGGCTGTGGCGCTGGCGTAGGTGCTGGTGCGCGAGGGGCGTCGTTGTCTTCGGACTCGAAAAGATTGCTGCGACCTTCGCGGCGCTCCGGCAGCAGATGGAGCTGATACAGCACTCGCGACACATCCCCGGGCTTGACCGTCTTGGGCAACACGCCCACCGCTCCGAGCGCCCGTGCCTGGCTCACGTACAACTCGCCCTCCTGGGACGTGTACATCATGACCGGGATCGTCGCCGTGTCGGGATTGCTCTTGATGGCCTGAATCGCCTGGAAGCCGTCCATGCCGGGCATCAAGTGGTCCATGAAGACCACGTCGGGCCGGTTCTGCCGCAGGTATTCGAGGGCCTGCTCGGCCGACTCGGCTGCATCGACCTGCAGATCGTAGGCTTCCAGCATCCGGCTCAGGATGACGCGGGCGGAGCGGGAGTCGTCCACGATCAGGGCGCGCTTGGTTGTCATTTTCTCGGAAAGCGGATGGCGGATAGCGGATGGCCGATAGGGTAAGCGGTGTAGTGATCGGGCTCAATGGAGGCGGCGGTTGGAGCGCGTCGCGCCTAGTCACTATCCGCTATCCGCCATCTACTTCCGCAGGCGTATCCTGCCCAGGCGTGAGGATGACGCGAGAATGACGGGAGGATGGCAACGATGGCGTACTCCACCGCGGACATTCGCAACATTGCCCTGGTCGGGCAGGCCGGGGCGGGCAAGACCCTCCTCGCGGAGAGTCTGCTTGCGCAGTCCGGCGCCATCCGCGGTCGCGGCAGTCAGGAGCGCGGCTCCCTCGTCTGCGATTTCGATCCGCAGGAACGACAGATCGGTCATTCGCTCGATGCGGCGATCGTCAATTTCGAAGCCGTCGGCCGTCGCGTTCACCTGATCGACACCCCTGGCTATCCCGACTTCGCCGGTCGAGCGCTCACCGTCCTCGAAGCAGTCGAAACGGCGGCGATCGTCGTCAGCGCCGTCAACGGCATCGAGCCGATGACGCAGCGGATGATGGACTTCGCCCGCGATCGCGACCTGTGCAGGCTCATCATCATCAACAAGATCGACAGCCGCGACGCGCAGTCGGAACGCGTGCTGGCCGATCTGCGCGAAACGTTCGGTCGCGAATGCCTGCCTCTCAACCTGCCGTGCGACAACGGTCGCGGCGTCGTCGATTGTTTCTTCAAGCCCGGCGCCGCCAAAGCGGATTTCTCTTCGGTCGAGACCGCGCATACGCAGATCATCGACCAGGTCGTCGAAGTCGACGAAGCGCTGATGGCGCTGTATCTCGAGCAGGGTGAGGAGCTCACCCCGGAGCAGCTACACGACCCTTTTGAGCGCGCCCTGCGCGAGGGCCATCTGATCCCGGTGTGTTTCGTGTCCGCCGAGACGGGCGCGGGCATTCCCGAACTGCTCGAGATCGTGGGGCGCCTGATGCCCAATCCGTTCGAAGCGAATCCGCCGCCCTTCCTGAAGGGAGACGGCGATGAAGCGGAACGCGTCCAGGTCACTCCCGATGCGGCGAAGCATGTGATCGCACACGTGTTCAAGGTCTGCATCGATCCCTTCGTCGGTCGCATGGGAGTCTTCCGCGTGCACCAGGGCACGATCCGCAACGGGTCGCAGCTCTACATCGGCGATTCGCGCAAGCCGTTCAAAGTCGCGCATCTGTATCGCCTGCAGGGCAAGGATCATGTCGAAGTGCCGCAGATGACGCCGGGCGATATCGGCGCCGTGTCGAAGATCGACGAGCTGCATTTCGATGCGGTGCTGCACGACTCGCACGACGAGGACAATTTCCATCTCAAGTCGATCAGCTTTCCGCCGGCGATGGCGGGCGTGGCCATCGAGCCCGAACGGCGCGGCGAAGAACAGAAGCTTTCAGACGCGCTGCATCGACTCGTCGCGGAAGATCCGTGCGTGCGCGTGGAGCATCACGCGAGCCTGAACGAAACTGTTCTCTACGGCATGGGCGATCTGCATCTGCGCGTGATGCTCGATCGCATGAAGGATCGCTACGGCGTGCAGTGCAAGACTCATACGCCGAGCATCCCCTATCGCGAGACCATCACCCGTCCCGCCGAAGGGCATCATCGACACAAGAAGCAGACGGGCGGCGCCGGCCAGTTCGGGGAAGTCTTCTTGCGTGTCGAGCCGCTCGATCGAGGGCAGGGATTCGAGTTCGTCGATGAGGTGGTCGGAGGTTCGATTCCGGGGCAATACATTCCAGCGGTCGAGAAGGGTGTTCGACAGGCGCTGAACGATGGCGTCGTCGCGGGCTTTCCATTGCAGGATCTGCGAGTGATCGTCTATGACGGCAAGCACCACTCGGTCGATTCGAAAGAGGTGGCCTTTGTCGCCGCCGGTCGCCGCGCATTCCAGAACGCGTTTCGCGATGCCAGTCCGATCATTCTCGAGCCTGTCGTGCGGCTCGAGATCACGGTGCCGAGTGCGAGCACGGGCGACATCACGGCGGATCTTGCGACGCGCCGGGGACGAATCAGCGGGAACAGCGCGTTAGGCGGTCAGCAGACGAGGATCAGTGCGCTCGTGCCGCTTGCGGAGATCAACGATTACCAGTCGAGACTCAAGTCGCTCACCGGCGGCGAGGGCAGCTTCACGATGGACCTGAGTCACTACGATCCGGTGCCGGCGCGCAAGCAGCAGGAGCTGGCGAAGGCTTACAAGACCGTGGACGAAGAATAGCGAGCGTCCGCTCCCTTCTTGCGAAGGGAGCGGACGGACTCGGGCGAGGTCAGGGCTTGCGGAACCGGTAGACGAACTGGTCCGTCTTGTGGCGGATCGACTCGTCGAACACGGACTTGGTGTGATCGTCCGCGGAGTTCGCCAGGATCGAGCTCTCCGCATCGAAGACGAGTCCCGCTGCTTCGAAGTCCTTTCTCACGAGCGCCGGATCGATGCGATGGAGCGAGTCGACGACGACCGCGGGATCGCTGCCGGCAACGGCGACATGGTCCACCACCACGACGATCGCGCCCGGCTTCAGCGCCGTTACGAGAGCGGCGAGCGACTTCGCCGGATCGGTCGGCGACCAATCTTTCGATTTCCAGTGCAGGTCGTGATACGACTGGACGAACAGCGCCGCGTCCAGCGAACCCGGTTCGATCGCGAGCGATTCCGGAGCACCTGTCACTGTTACTACGTTGCCGAGACGGTTGTTGGCGTAGCGCTTCGCCGGCGTATCGCCCGAGTACTTCGTGTACTCGGCATTGTTGTATGTGTAGACCCGACCCTCGGGTCCGACGAGCGTCGAAAGCAACTCGGTGTAGTAGCCGCCGCCGGCGAGATAGTCGACGACGTGCATGCCCGGCTGCACATTCATGAACGCAAGGACATCCGCGGACTTGCGCCAGGCGTCTTCACCAGCGTCTCCGGCGAAGCGCGAAGAATTCGACAGGGCGGCCTGGATCGCAGCGCTTTCGCCAGTGCTTTCGCTGGGAGCAGCCGCATGAGCGGCGGGAGGTGTTTCCGCAGCCGGCGGAGGCGGCTCCGAGCGGCTACAGGCAGTGAGTGCGAGCGTGATCGCAAGAGCGCAGGCGAGACGAGCGTTCATGTTTTCCCCCGGGCGATGGTGTCCAGTTGCTGGGCCAGTTTCAGCAGCTCCGCGCGCAGATGCTGGCGTTGCCGATCCGTGAAAGTGGCATCCAGCGAGGTTACTAGCTCGAGATAACGCTGGCGATTGCGTTGCGACTTGTCGTGATATTCCTGCGTCCACTGGTTGTCGGGCTTCTCCAGGAGGCGCTGGACGGCACCGGCGCGATCGTCCGCCGGCTTCTGCAATGCCTCGCGCAGGGAGCGTTGCCAGGCCTGTTGGCTGGCCAGCCATTCATCGCGTGTCGGCTCGACCTGCGCGGCCGCGGCGGTAATGAGCGCCTTCTGTTCGTCCGTGACGCTGCCTGCCCAGCGCTTGACGAAGCGAGTGAGCGACTTCGCCTGTTCGCGGTGCCAGTTCTCTGGTTTGCCTTCGTCGTCGCTGCGCTCGCGCGCTTTCTCTTCCATGTTGCGGACCAGTTCGTCCACCTGTTCGGGCGACAGGCTCAGCAGGAGCGTCGTCGCATCAGGCGTGGCCTTCTCGATGAGGTCGTCCCAGAAGCCCTGGAAGCGCTTTTGAGTCTCTTCGTAGCGCACTGGCGTGCCCGGCTGCATCACCTGGTCAGAAAGATCACGCAGGAAGCGCGAATAACGGTTGAGCTCGGACTGGCGATGCCAGGCGAGGGTTTGCGATAGCCAGTGCTGCAGCTGGATGCGCTGGCCGTCGGTCAGCGAGACCAGCGAGCCCAGGTACCACCCGGCGAGCGTGTCGAGCCGGTTGTAAAAGAAGCTTCCGGTGCAGGCCGCCAGCGTGAGCAGCAGCGTGCACACGCCGGCGACGCGGATCCGCTTCGCTCGCGATGACGTCAAGGTTCGGTCGCCCATGCGGTACTGTCCTGCTCAAACGCTGCCCGGCGCAAGGTCCGCCGCGGAATTGCCTGACTCCGAACGCATGGACCCGATTTACGGGTCCGGGTTCACGGACATCAATCCGGAAAGAACGCGAGTGGCCCGGACCGGCTGCGGGGGGAGGTACAGCGACGGTGCCGGGTCACCCGCGTTGCAAGCGGAGCGCGCATCGGAGCGATGCTGGACCCTCAGGAATGGCTATCGCTGTCATCCGTGAGCCCGGTCGAAGCGCGGCATACGAGGCGATAGGGCAGCCGCACCGGCTTCGGTGCCGGCTGGCTGCTCAGGACGCGCAGGAGAAGATCGGCGGCCGTGTAGGCCAGGTCGTAGCTCGGCTGATGGACGGTCGTGAGACGCGGCCACACGGTTCGCGCGATGTACGTGTCATCGAAACCGGCCACTGAGAGCTGATCCGGAACGGCGATGCCCATCTCGTGCGCCGCCATCAGAACGCCCGCCGCCATGTCGTCGTTGCTGGCGAAGATCGCCGTGGGCGGCTCTGGCATCGCAAGCAGCTGGCGAGCGGCATCGAGGCCCGACTCGAAGATGAAGAAGCCCTGCCGGACGTAGCTGGCTCGATACGCGATGCGATGCGCCTTCAACGCCTTGCGATAGCCGTTGAGACGCTGGCCGCTCGCGAAGTGTTCGGGGTGGCCCGAGATGAACCCGATGCGGCGATGCCCGAGGCCGATGAGGTAGGCCGTCATCTCATACGCGGCACCTTCATCATCCATGTCCGCGTACGGTGTGCGGTGACGCATCTTGTTCGGCGCCATGCGCACGAACGGTATCTCGCGACGATCGAGCGTACGGATCAGCTCGTTCGACTGACACAGCGGCGCTGTCACGATGAGGCCATCGACTCCTGTTTGATCGATGAGTCCGATGACGTCGCGTTCCAGCTCCTCGCCGCGGCCGCTGACCTGGTGCATCAGCAGCTGGAAGCGTCCCTCGCGGCAGCGCGCCATCGCACCGTGTTGCACATCCACCAGGTAATTGGCGCTGGGATTTTCGTAGATCAAGCCGATGAGATACGAGCGGCGGCCGGCAAGCCCGCGGGCCGACAAGCTCGGGTGATAGTTGAGCCGCTTGACGGTTTCCAGGATGCGCTCGCGCGTGTCCTGACGAACGTTGGGTTCGTTGTTCAGTGCACGCGATACGGTCTTGATCGCGACGCCGGCGGCCCGGGCCACATCATGGATCCGGGTCCGGCCATTCGATTCCTTCGGCACTCGACGCGTCCGAGCAAGGGCAGGCTTCACTGCTGGGCTTTACTGGCAGGTCACGGCGCCCTGAAGTCCCGTGTCGAGCCGCACGTTCGCAATGCCCAGCTGCAACGGACCCGCCGTCGACAGCACGATCGGTGCCGTGATCGCACGCATATCGGCCCCGCCTTGCTGGAAGCAGCTCAGCAGAATGCGCGCCTGCTGCCATTCCTTCTTGGGAGCGCGCTGGAGCTGATCTTCGATCTGGATGCTGCTCGCGCACTTGTTGGCACCGCCGTGGCATTCGACGCCGAGCGACACACCGCCAGCAGGCGCCGTGTCGACGCGATAGTCGAACACGAGCGACAGCTGTCCGTTGGCTTCGCGTTGCAGGTCGATCGGATCGTTGCGCTCGATGATGAAGCTGGCGGAGCCCGTGCCCGACCAGTTGAGCAGACGTGCGTCTTCCTGCGCGCCCCGGTCGATTGCTGTGATCTTCAGCGCGCCGTCCGCTGTTGCGCCAATTCCTGTCGGCAGCGGTTGGCGGCTCTGACCGTCTGCGAGCGCGATCGTCCAGCCATTCGCCGCGCGACCTGCGGAGAAGTACTCGCGTGTCGAGGCGACGTCGCGACGTTGTGCGACGGTTTCAGGCAGCGCGTCGAGCTCGCCTGTATCGCGATACGTAAGTCCGAAGCCGTATGCGAAGAGCGGCGCTTCCGTTCCACGCGTTTCAGTGACCTGTTCCGGCGTGCGCGGCCATGCGAAGGAGAGCCTGCCCTTGAAGTCATGGTTGGCGGTGCCGTCGTTCTTCGCGAAGAGCACGTCTGCGACGCCACCACCCTCGGTGCCTGGCAGCCACGCGGCAACGAATGCGTCCGATGCATTCAGCTCCGGATTGACCCACATTGGCCGACCCGAGAGGAATACGGAGACGACGGGCACGTTCGCTTCACGAAGCTTCCTGAGCAGCGCGAGATCCGCCTTGTTGCCGGGCTTGTACTCGAGCGTGTCGACGTCGCCCTGGAATTCGGCGTAAGGGTCTTCGCCGAACACGACGATGGCGACATCGGGTTTGCCTTTGACATCACCGTTGGCGCTCAGCGTGACCTTACCGCCGCCCGCCCTGACGGCCGAGCGAATGCCGGAATAGATCGATTCGCCGTTCGGGAAATTCGCGTTGGTCACGCCCGTGCCTTGCCACGTCAGCGACCAGCCGCCGCTTTGCTTCGCGATGTTGTCCGCGCCGTCGCCGACGACCAGAACGTTCATCGACGGTTTGAGCGGCAGCACATGCTTTGCGTTCTTGAGCAGCACCAGCGATTCGCGCACAGCCTGACGAGCGACAGACCGATGCTCGGGAGCACCGAGCAGGTTGAACTGACCGGCCAGCGGGCGCGACGAAGGTTTACCCGCTTCGAAAAGGCCGGCTCGCAGCTTCACTCGCAGGATGCGCCGAACGGCGTCGTCGAGGCGTGCCATCGGAATCTCACCCGAGCGTGCCTGCGCGAGCGTGTTGTCGTACAGCGCCCTCCAGCCATCGGGTGCCATGAACATGTCGAGTCCGGCATTGATCGTTGCTGCGCAGTTCGTCGTGGAGCAGCCATCGACCTGGCCGTGCGCATTCCAGTCGCCGACGAGGATGCCGTCGAAGCCGAAGCGGTCCTTGAGCACATCGGTGAGCAGTCCCTTGTGACCGTGCACCTTGGCGCCCTGCCAGCTCGAGAAGGAAGCCATTACAGATTGCGCGCCCGCGTTGATCGCGGCGGTGTAGCCGGCGGTGTGGATGTCACGCAGAACTTTTTCGCTCGCGCGATTGTCGCCCTGATCGCGTCCTTCGAAGGTGCCGCCGTCGCCGACGAAATGCTTTGCTGTCGTGATGACGTGCTTGCCCTTCAGAAATTCAGGTGATCCCGGTTCGCCCTGGAGCCCCTGGACCATTGCGCTCGCGTATTCGTGCACGATTTCGGGCTGCTCGGAGTACGACTCATAGGAGCGTCCCCAGCGAACGTCCTGCACGACGGCGAGCGTCGGTGCGAACGTCCATTCCTGGCCGCTGATTCTCGTCTCGATTGCAGTGACTTCGCCGATGCGCTTGATCAGTTCGGGATTGCGCGTCGCGCCGAGTCCGATGTTGTGCGGGAAAATCGTTGCGCCAACGATGTTGTTGTTGCCGTGAATGGCGTCCGAACCCCAGATGATGGGGATCGCCTTGTGACTGCCGCTCGTGTCCATGGACGCTTCGTAGAATGCGTCAGCGAGTTCGAGCCATTTCTTCGCCGGTGCGAGATCGTCGCCGTGAGGACCGGAGTTGCCGCCATTGAGCACGGAGCCGAGCCGATACTTGCGAACGTCGTCGGGGGTGACGCTGCCGATGTCTGCCTGGATGATCTGGCCGACTTTCTCCTCGATCGACAAAGACGCGAGCAGTGCTTCGAGACGAGCATTCAGCGCGGGGCTGTCCTGCACCGGTGGCGAGAGCTTCGGCCACTGTTCCGGATGGATGACGGCGGTTTCTTGCGCCGACGGAGTCGCGCCGTGAGTCGGCATCGCGTTCGTTTCCCGATCGCACCCTGCGAGCGCGCATGCGATAGCCACGGCTGTGCCCAGCGCGGCGCCGTGCCGGGCACGCTGAAGCCCAAGGTTCACCATCGTCCGATCCCCCGATGAAATATGTTGATCTGGCTGAGCCGGAAGGCCCGCAGGGTCAGAATCCCATGGATTTGACAGCGTTGTCAATTTGCCCGAATGACGAATTCGGACCGGTATTCGTTGGTTCGAAGTCATACAACCGGCGTACACGGCTGTATTCCTCGACTTGGCGCTGTTGCGTGCGCCCGTCATCATCCATTCGATGAATCGAATCGTCGCTGACACGACTGGCTGCCGCCGAAGGGGAGTGCTGACTGCGCTTGCGTTATTCGCGATGGCGATGGCGACGCTGGTCGGCGCAGTCGACGAGATCGAACTCGAGGTCGAGCAGATCGAAGGCGCCGGCTGGAGTGCGCAAGGCGTTGTAGTGCGGGCCGATCTGCCGGAAGGATCGTCGGGTGTATCGGCTACCGTGTCGCGGCTACGGTTGAGCTCGATCAAGGATGAACTCCGGAACGTCCGGATCGAATGTCCCGCGCTCGAAGTTTCCGCCGACGTCATTCGCTGCGCGAAGGCGCGCATCGTGGCTTCGCTCCCTTCTCTTGGTTCTCAGACGGTGCCTGGCGACGTGCGCTACGCGCGAACGACCGGTGCGCTCGATCTGAACCTGCGCGGACTGCGTGTCGGCCAGGGGCAGATCAACCTCGCTGCTGCTTTGAACGATTCAGGCTGGCGCGCGACCGCCGACATTTCCCGACTGCCACTCGATGAGACTCTGAAGCTCGCCAAGCAGTGGCAGTTGCCCGCTCCGGAATTGACCGCGACGGGCCTCGTGACTGCGTCGATCAATGCATCAGGTACTGACACCGCGTTGCGCGCTGCTGATGTGACAGCGACGGTGAGCGAGCTCACTGGCAACAACGAATCGGGCAGTCTTGCGGCCGATCGCCTCTCGTTCGAGCTGCGCGCGAAACTCGGGCGTGCCGGAGCAGACTGGCGCTACGAAGCAACGATCAAGTCCGCCGCCGGTCAGGCGTATGCGCAGCCGATTTTCCTCGATCTGGGCGTTCATCCGCTGGAAGCCAGCGCGCGCGGACTCTGGACGAATGCCGGTTTACTGGTTGTGGATCACTTCGCGATCGATCATCGCGAGGTAGCCAGGGGTTCGGGGAAGGGCACTATCGACCTGGATGCGGAGCAACCGCTGCGGGCATTGCGCTTCGATCTTCAATCGCTGCAATTCCCTGGTGCGTATACGAGCTACTTCCAGCCGCTTCTGCTGGACACGGGCTTCAAGTCTCTGCAGACATCGGGTGCGCTGAGTGCCGCGTTGTCGATCGAAGACGGGACGCCGCGGCAGGCGAGCCTGCGCTTCGACAAAGTCAGTCTCGACGATGGCGCCCGCAACTTCGTCCTGCACGAACTGAGCGGTGAATGGCACTGGCTCGACGCACCTTCCGCCTCATCCGACGATGATGAGGATTCCCCTCCGCAGCGCAGCCCCAATTCGACGCTCAGCTGGGCCTCGGGCACCCTGTTGAACCTCGACCTCGGCGCGACCGAGCTGCACTTCAATACGCAGGGTCGACAGATTCGGCTGCTGCAACCGGCGCACATTCCCGTGCTCGACGGAGCGATCGCCGTCGAGAGCTTCAGGATTCGCAACGCCGGCCTGCCGACGGTTGCCTTCATGGTCGATGCGAGCATCCAGCCGATCAGCGTGCGGCAACTCTGCCAGGCATTCGGCTGGCCTGAATTCGGCGGCAAGATCAGCGGCAACATTTCCAAGCTGCGCATGCGAGATCGGATCGTGACGCTCGGCACGACACTGACCGCGCAGGTCTTCGACGGCGAAGTGCGGATCAGCGATCTGCGTCTCGAGCAGCCCTTCAGTCAGTGGCCGCGCTTCCGATCCAACATCGCGCTCGAGAATCTGGATCTCAATCTCGTAACGGGCGCCTTCTCCTTTGGCGGCATGACGGGGCGTCTGTCCGGCGCCATTTCGGGGCTCGAGCTCTTCAACTGGACTCCGGTGGCCTTCGACGCGCGCCTCTTCACTCCGCCCGGCGATCGCTCGAGGCATCGAATCAGCCAGCGAGCGGTAGAGAACATCGGCAGTATCGGCGGTGGCGGAGCAGGGGTTACCGCCGCGCTTTCCAGCGGCGTGATGCGATTCTTCGATGAGTTCAACTACGACCGGCTCGGCGTGTCGTGTCGCCTGGAGCAGGACGTGTGCCACATGGACGGCGTCGCTCCGGCGCCGAACGGTGGTTACTATCTCGTCAAAGGCAAAGGCCTGCCGCGCATCGATGTCATAGGCAGTTCCCGGCGCGTCGACTGGCCAAGGCTCGTCCGGCAGTTGATCGCCATCACCGAATCCGAAGGGCCCGTCGTGCAGTAGCGACGTCGGGCTGGCACCGCGGAACAGTCAGAGCGTACGATTCATTCGGCATTCAGTGCGCCAAATCACACTGAGTACCACCGATCACACGAGGAAGAGATCATGTCGCGATACCTGCCGCTCAAGCTCGCTGCGCTGACCCTGGCGCTGTCAGCGTGCGTCACCATCAACGTGTATTTCCCCGCTGCCGCCGCTGAGAAGGCTGCGGACAAGATCATCGAGGACGTGTGGGGCGAGAGCCAGACGAGCTCGGGCAAGAGTGACAAGCGCACGAACGCGTACGACGGCGCCGCCGAAACGCTGCTCGCCGCGACCGGGGCCGTTCTCAATCTGATCATTCCCACTGCGAATGCCCAGGCGGATCTGAACATCGCGACACCCGCCGTCCGCCAGCTCACGCAGTCGATGGAAGCGCGCTTCGCGCAGCTGAAGAAATACTACGACTCGGGCGCGATCGGCCTGACGCGCGACGGCCTCGTCGAAGTGCGCGATCAGAATCTGATCCCGCTGCCAGAACGCAACGGTGCGCGAAAGCTGGTCTCCGACGAGAACGCCGATCGGGCAAATCTCTACCGCGAGATCGCGACCGCCAACGGTCATCCGGAATGGGAAAGCGACATCCGCTCCACATTCGCCGAACGCTGGAGCAGCAAGGCATCGGCGGGCTGGTACTACCAGGACAAGGACGGCGCCTGGAAGCAGAAGTAGCCCGCGGCGTAGTCGCAGGTCCAAAAAAAAGCCCCGCATCTGCGGGGCTTTCGTTTCCTGGGCCGGCGTCTCTTCTTGTTGTTCGCCTGCGCCGGCTAAATCTAGAAACGTTGCTGTCGCTTCAATCGCAATCTGCTGCCGGTTGCCCGGCGGGCGTCGTCCTGACGCTTATTCGCTATTGGTCCTCAACTCCCCTTGCGGTGCCATCCCCGCTTCTCTGCCGAACTGTTGCGCCAATCGCGCTTACAGTTGCCTTATCCACAGCACGTGGTGTGCCAGTTGCAGGAGTATGCTCCTCGAAACAGGGGCTTAACAAGTACCGTAGCGATTCCACAACACGCTTTCGCGACTGTTGTGTAAACAATCCCGACGCGGGTCACATTCCCCCGGTGCCTAAATGCCCGGCAGTCGCACGGATACGCAGACTCCGCTGCCATCGGGGAGGTTTTCCGCGGACACGGACCCACGGTGCGATTCGGCAATCAGCCGCACGATGTACAAGCCCAGGCCGAGATGGGGTTTGGTGTCCGGCTGGGTCCGGGCGCTCACCAGGGATTCAAAGAGTCGGCCATCGAGATGCGGCGGCAGCGCAGGCCCCTCGTTGGACAAGCTCAGCACGTATTCCCCCGGCAACCTGTCGAGCGAGAGAGAGACTTTGCCGCCGGGCGGGCAGAAGTCGGCGGCGTTATCCATCAGCTTGTCGAGCATCTGCGCGATCAGATCGGGCGAACCCGCGAACGGATTCGGGCCCTCCGCGATGCGAGCTTCCAGCTGGACCTGAGGGAAAGTGGCCGAATATGCCTGGCCAACATTGCGTACGAGTTCGCCCAGATCGAATTCGACCCGCTCGGTGTGATCGATGATCTGTTCGACGCGGTTGGCTTCCGTCATCGCTGTCAGAATTGCGTGCAGCCTGCCTGTCCCCGTGCGTGCGCGATTCAGATAGTTCTGCGACGACGGCGGCAGCGACTCATCCGAGGCGAGATTGTCGAGCGACGAACTGACGATCGTCAGCGGCGTTCGCAGTTCGTGCGAGAGCTTCGTGCCCAGTGTCTGCAGGTAGCTCGTGTGTTCCTTCAAGCGCGACAATAGCGTGCTGTAGCTGCGTGCGAGTGTGCCGAGTTCATCACGCGCCTTTGTGTCCGGGATTCGCGGCTCGAGCCGGCCTTCCGGCGTGAGTGCAGACGCCACGGCGCGGCTCAGCCGCCGAATGCGCTGAGAGAGTCGCGCTGCAAAGGCGAGCGTGATGACTACCGAGAACAACGTTGCGAGCAGTGTGAGATTAAGCAATCTCGTCAACGCATCCTCGCGCACAACCGCCAGTTGTTCGGCAGGCTGCTCCACAACGAGGGCCGCGAGAACCTGTTCTCCGAAGTGCACTGGCACCGCCGCTCGAACCAATGAAGGCTCCCCGCCCGCGGGCTCGAACCAGATCGCGGCGTTCTCGCCCTGGCGTGCGGCGTCAACCGGCGAGCCCCACATGCCGTACGGCAATCCATAGGGAACGACGACCGCATCGCGTCCACCGAACAGTCGGCGATAGATCGAGCGTGCGAAGCCATCTTCATCCTGGCGCAACGCTGCGTATTCCGCCGAGCCGCCGATCTCGACAGAACCCGCGCGGGCAAGCAGCCATCCGCGTTGATCGACGACCGACACGCGCAATCCGCGAGGCGTGTACTGATCCAGTCGCTCGCGCAATGCATCGGACGCGGTGTGCAGTTTGCCGAGAGTGGGTGTCTGACTCGCGAGCCCATCGTGATTCAACGCGAACACGGCCAGCTGCTCGCCAAACATGGAAATCGGCACTCTGAGCTCGACTGCATAACCGCCCGCTGTGGCGCGCCACACACCTGTGATGTGTTGAAGCTCGTCAGGCGAAGTGCGCCACGGTGACCCGACTTCGCTGGTGCGCGCGATCGCGGGGCCGGGAGCGACCGCAGTGATTGACCACGCGCGCTCGCGGTCGAATTCATCCCGCGTCAGGAAGACGACGCGTGTGGTGCCCTCGCTGGCAGGGAACTCAGCCGTCGGGTTTTCGTAGCGAACGTCTGCATCGCGCGTTTCAAAGTACGCATACATGTAGCGCCCGAAAACGCCGAGCCGGACGCCGGCGGTGGCATCGAAGCCAGCCACCGGACGTGACGGAATGGGCCATTCGTCCGCGAATCCATCGAGCAGCGGTGTCGTCGACAGCAAGGGCGCGAACAGGTCACCGCGCGCAGGATCGAATCCCTCGCGTAACTCGTCCGGGAATCGGTACAGCAGCTCCGGCTGGGAAGCGACGACCCTGCTCAGAACGTCCGCGGTCGTAATCAGCGATTCTTCCTGCCCGTGTCGCAGCGTCGTTTCCATACGCTGCGCGTACTGCCATCCCGCCCAGGGCAGGATGAGAGTCATCAGGCTTAGGAACAGCAGCTTGATGCGCAGGGACATAGGAGTAGCCGGCTAGCCCGCTAGCTTCCAGCAACTAGCCAGCAGGGGCGGGGGGCAGAGCTGAGCCCGCGAACGCTTTGCGCAAACGATCTACTCCTTCCATCGATAACCCATGCCGTACATCGTCTCCACGCTGTCGAACGATTCGTCGATGGCCTGGAATTTCCGGCGGATCCGCTTGATGTGCGATGTGATCGTATTGTCGTCGAGCACGACGTTCGCCGCATCCATCAGTTGCTGGCGGTTCTTGACGTGCCCCGGATTCTTCGCGAGTGCATGCACGATCCAGAACTCGGTCAGGGTCAGCCCGAGAGGCTTGTCCTCCCAGGTTGCATGCAACCGTGCCGTATCGATGACGAGCGGGCCGCGCGTCACGATCTGATCGCGATTCGAAGGCTGCGTCA
This sequence comes from Povalibacter uvarum, assembly GCF_014202975.1. Classification (GTDB taxonomy): domain Bacteria; phylum Pseudomonadota; class Gammaproteobacteria; order Steroidobacterales; family Steroidobacteraceae; genus Steroidobacter; species Steroidobacter uvarum. Next base: position 198,924 of record NZ_JACHHZ010000002.1, on the reverse strand, counting down.
GTGCATCGATGCGGCGGAACAGCGCTACGACGCGCGCGATGAGATGCGTCAGGCTCAGGTCCTTCGTGAGGTAGTCATCCGCGCCCAGGCGCAGTCCCGACACGGCGTCGAGCTCACTGTCGCGGGCCGTGAGGAAGATGATCGGCAACTCGGCGGACATCGAGCGCAGCTCCCGGCAAAGCTCGAAGCCGCCCTCGGGTTCATCGTGGAGGCCGACGTCGATGACGGCCAGATCGGGCAGCCGGCCGCGAAAAGCTTCGATGGCTTCTTTGCGTGTGCCGTATGTCCGGACGCTGTAGCCGTTGCGCTGAAAAGCAGCGGCGTAGTTGTCGCGGATGGCGGGCTCGTCTTCGACGATGGCAATGAGCTTCTTCATGAGGCGATGAAATCCGGCTGACTGGCACTTCCAGCCCAGGGCGTGGGCGTTGTGCGGAGTGTAGCGCCCGGCGCAGCAAGGAAACCGGCTGCCACGATTGATCACAATCCGCCCGTAGCCCGGCACCGAGCGGCGCAAGCCTGCCGCACTCGCTGGCTGAAATAGCTCCCGGGTTCAGTCTTTGGGAGCGGATAGTGAATAGTCAGATGCCTCGAGTCATTGCCCGTCCGGCCTCGTCGAGCCAGCGTGAATCGCTGGCAGCACGCCGGCGACTCGAGATCTATTGGGCGATTGCTTCGTTCCTGGCGTTGATTGTCAGCTGGGATGCAGCGCTGCGTCTCGATGAGCGCGTGCCGCTGCCACGCATGCGCGTTGCCCAGGTGATGGAAGAGATGGAGCCGCAGCGGGCGGAGTGGGTCGCGCCGTGAGAACTGAAGGCTCCGGGCACACCCGGAGCCTTCGCGCGATCAGAACGCGTTGATCCCGGTCAGCGCACGGCCGACGGTGAGCTGATGGACGGTTTCGGTGCCTTCGTACGTGATCACGCTCTCGAGGTTGAGTGCGTGACGGATCGGCACGTACTCGACGCTGATACCGGCGCCGCCGAGGATGTCGCGTGCGTCGCGTGCCACTTCGATTGCAGCACGCGTGTTGTGCCACTTCGCCATCGACACCTGCGTCGGCGCCATCAGTCCCTGGTCCTTCAGGCGACCGAGCTGAAGCGAGAGCATCTGCGAGGTGGTGATCTTGCGTGCCATCTCGGCGAGGCGAATCTGCACGGCCTGCGTCGAGGCGATGGACTTGCCGAACAGCATGCGCGACTTGGAGTAGTCGATGACCTGCGTGAGGCAAGCCTGCGCTGCGCCAGTGACACCCCAGCTGATGCCGTAGCGGGCCTGCGTGAGGCACGACAGCGGACCCTTCAGGCCGACGACACCGGGAAGCACGTTCTCTTCGGGAACGACGACGTTGTCGAAGAAGAGGCCGGACGTGATCGAAGCGCGCAGGCTCATCTTGTGTTTGATCACGCTGGCGGAGAAGCCCTTGAAGTTCTTCTCGACCAGGAAGCCGCGAATGCCGGCATCCGTCATCGCCCACACGACGGCGATGTCCGCGATGGCGCCGTTGGTGATCCACATCTTCGCGCCATTGAGCACCCAATCCTTGCCCTGCTTGCGCGCGTGAGTCTTCATGTTCGAGGGATCAGAGCCGCCATGCGGTTCGGTGAGCCCGAAGCAGCCGATGATTTCGCCCTTGGCCATGCCCGGGAGCCAGCGCTGCTTCTGCTCTTCACTGCCGAATGCATAGATGGGATACATGCACAGGCTCGACTGCACGGAGACGAAGCTGCGCAAACCGGAATCGCCGCGTTCAAGCTCCTGGCAGATGAGGCCGTAGGACACGCCGTTGAGTCCCGCGCATCCGTAACCGTGAATCGAGCTGCCGAGCAGTCCGAGGTCGGCGATTCCCGGAATGAGTTCCTTGGGGAAACGCTCAGTCTCGAAGCACTCGCCGATGATCGGGATGACCTGATCGTCGACGTATTTCGCGACCGACTCCTGCACGAGGCGTTCTTCCTCGCTGAGCATGGCGCGGACGTTGTAGAGATCGACCGGATCGAGTTCGGCGACGGATGTTTTCGATGAATTCTGAAGGATTGCTGACATGTGTTTCTCTCTCCTGCCGCCGCATGATAACCCGGCATAACGCAGTGCAGGATGAGCCATTGCAAGCTTGTGTCAATGCTGCATAGCGAATTCGCTGCTGGTCGTGGCGCTCGCGTGGTAGCGTTCGCGCAGCTCAATCCGCGTGGGAAGCACAACAATGAAAACAGTCGATCAATGGCTCGGTGAGTACGGCGAAAGTCACCAGAACCATACGAACAAACTGCTGCACTGGATCTGCGTGCCCGTCATCGTGATCAGTCTTGCCGGGATGCTCTGGACCGTGCCCGTGCCGGCCGCGTTCCGCGAGATTTCCCCGTGGCTCAACTGGACCACCCTGCTGCTGGGCGCCGGGGTTTTATATTACTTCGCGATGTCGTGGTCGCTCGCACTCGGCATGGTGCTATTTGCAGCCTTCGTGGTGCTTTCCGTCGTCGGACTCGAGAGCCTTCCCGGTTCGCTGCTGGCGATCTGCATCGGGCTGTTCGTCGTTGCCTGGATCGGCCAGTTCATAGGTCATCACTACGAAGGCAAGCGGCCGTCGTTCTTCAAGGATCTGCAGTTCCTGATGATCGGTCCGCTTTGGCTGCTGAGCTTCGTCTACCGGCAGCTCGGGATTCGCTACTGAGCGACGGGCGGGAAGAGGAACCAGCGCGCTCTTGTTGAGTTCAGTGGGTGTTCAGTCGCCATTGACGAGGCTGACACGGTGTCGGTGTGTTGAGGAGTGACTTTATGGAAAAACGATTGCTGCAATCCCGGGGTTTCATTTCCGCGCGTTCGCTGGCCGCGGCCGGCGTACTCATCGCGTTCGTCAGTGGCTGTACGACGGTGAATCCGTACACGCGTGAAGAGCAGACGAGCAAAGCTGCGAAGGGCGCCGGTATCGGTGCCGCGGCAGGTGCGGTTGTTGGCTTGCTGACCAAGGGCGACAAGCTCGAGAACGCGCTGATCGGCGCGGGTGTGGGTGCGATCACGGGCGGTGGCGTGGGCTACTACATGGACGTGCAGGAAGCGAAACTGCGCCAGAAGCTCGAGGGCACGGGCGTGAGCGTCACGCGCATGGGCGACAACATCACGCTCAACATGCCGAGCAGCATCACCTTTGCGACCAACAGCTCGGATCTGAATGCGCAGTTCTACAACGCGCTCGACGGCGTCTCGATGGTGCTCAAGGAGTACAACAAGACTGTCGTCGAAGTGGCCGGACATACCGACAGCACCGGCACCGACCAGTACAACCAGGCTCTGTCGCAGCGTCGCGCACAGTCAGTCGCCAGCTATCTCGGCAGCCACGGCGTCGACGGCAAGCGACTCATGACGGTCGGAGCGGGCGAAGGTCATCCGGTTGCTTCGAACGACACCGAACAGGGTCGCTCTGCGAACCGGCGTGTCGAGCTCACGATCGTGCCCGTGACGACGAAGGGCTGATCGGACCCGCAAAAGAAAAGGGCCGGCTCGCAAGAGCCGGCCCTTTTTCTTTGATGCAGAAACTGTCAGGCCTTAGGCGGGTTCGCCCACCAGGCCGCGCAGCTTCTTGATCGCGTTCGCTTCGATCTGGCGAATGCGTTCCGCGGATACGCCGTACTTGTCGGCAAGCTCGTGCAGCGTGGCCTTCTCTTCAGTCATCCAGCGACTGCGCAGGATGTGCTGGCTGCGTTCATCCAGCGTTTCCAGCGCATTCGCGAGACGATCGGAAGTGTCGTCGTCCCACTGTTCGCGTTCGACCGCGATAGAGGGATCCGACTCCGGAGCCGGCAGATACGACGAAGGCGAGTACGAACCTTCTTCATCGTCCATGTCGGGCGCCGGATCGAAGGACAGGTCGCGCGAGCTGAGTCGCTGTTCCATGTCCGTTACTTCGGCGGTGGTCACGCCGAGCTCCCTGGCGATCGCCTGCGTCTCCGCGCCCGTCAGCCAGCCCAGATTCTTCTTGGACTTGCGCAGGTTGAAGAACAGCTTGCGCTGCGCCTTCGTCGTGGCGATCTTCACCAGACGCCAGTTGCGCAGCACGTACTCGTGAATCTCGGCGCGGATCCAGTGCACGGCGAACGACACCAGTCGTACACCCACGCCCGGATCGAAGCGCTTCACGGCCTTCATCAGACCGACGTTACCTTCCTGGATCAGGTCGCCCACCGGCAGGCCGTAGCCGCTGTAGCCGCGGGCGATGTGGACGACGAAGCGAAGGTGCGAGAGCACCAGATTACGGGCAGCGTCGAGATCGCCTTCCTGGTGAAAGCGGCTCGCGAGCGCCGACTCTTCTTCCCGGGTCAGGACCGGGATCCGCGACACCCGCTCGACATAGGCATCGAGGCTGCCGATCGGGCCGGCAAGGACCAGATCCGTATTCGAGCGAACCAGCGCGGTAGCAGTTGTCATATTGAAAATTCCCCTCCAGCAATCAGCCCAGAGAATGAAACCTTGGCGACGAATTTAGCAGTCCCGAAGTTGGAGTGCTAAGGCCCTAAAAGGTTCTTAATCGTGGGGTCGGCGACGCGCCGTTCAAGACTGACTTAACGCCTTGATTGCAGAAAGGTTTCCAGCTTCGTAAGTCATTGATGAAGCTGGGGCACAAGCCTCGTGAGCCCCTCTAGCTGGGCTCGATCTCCCTCAAGTGCCGGCTCGCTGCGATGTAAGACCCCAGCCAGCCGAGGAATACGCCGCTGCCGAGCAGGATCAGGGTCGGCTGGAGGCCGAGCCCGCTCACGGTGAAGCCGCTGCCATACAGCCCCGCAATGCGGCTGACGGGCTCACGCAGGACACCCACCACGATGGTTGTAAGAAGCCAGGCAATGACCGCGCCTCCGACCCCGTACCAGAATCCGCTGTAGAGGAACGGCCGTCGGACGAACGCGTCGCTGCCGCCGACCAGCTTGGTGACCTCGATTTCGGCCCGCCGGTTCTGGATATCCAGCCGGATCGTATTACCGACGATGGCCATCACGCCCACCGCGAGGAACGCCGCGGTCAGAAAGACGGCTCGGCGCACGGCTTCCAGAATCGCCTGAAGGCGATTGACCCAGGCCGTGTCGAGCTGCACCAGGTCGACCGACGGGAGTGCCCGGATATCGCCCGCGAGTTCTTCGAGATGCGCCGCGGTCGCGTACTCCGATTTGGGGTGCACGATCAGCGAATGCGGCAGCGGGTTTCCCGTGAGCGCATCGACAGCGCTTCCGAAGCCGGAATCGCGGCGGAACTCCTTGAGCGCCTCGTCAGCAGTCAGGACTTCCACATCGTTGACGTCACGCCGCTGTCGCAGGCGTTCAGCGATCCGGCGAACTTCGTCGATCGACGTCGGGATCTTCATGTACACCGACAGGTCGACGGCGCGATTCCAGTTTCCCGTCGCTGTCTGTGCATTCGCGATCAGCAGATGCAGGCACGCAGGCAGTGCCAGCGCGATGCCGATGACGAGGGTCGTCAGCAGCGTCGCCAGCTTCTGCTCGGAAAGGCGACCCAGTGCGCCGATGAGCGTTTGCAGATGGCGGGTGATCCAGGCGCTCATGGCTTGCGGTTCTCCATGAGTCTGGCGGGATCGAGCAGCTTCTGCGGCGCTTCGTCGCTGTCGACGATCTTTCCGCCTTCCAGCCGGATGCGGCGGACTGGAAACTGCTCGAGCAGGTAGAGATCGTGGCTCGCGATCAGCACCGTGACGCCCACTTCGTTGAAGCGGCGAAAGATGTTCATCACTTCGAGCGACAGATCGGGATCGAGATTGCCGGTGGGCTCATCGGCGATCAGGATCGGCGGCTTGCTCACCACTGCGCGTGCGATACCGACGCGCTGCTGTTCGCCGGTCGAGAGCTCGAGTGGCCGGCTCTGTTCGCGGCCCAGCAGGCCTACCTGATCGAGCGCTGCACGGACACGCTTGCCGATCTCCTTCGTGCCGATGCCGGCGATGATCAGCGGCAACGCGATGTTGTCGAAGATCGTGCGATCGTGCAGGAGCTTGTGATCCTGGAACACGACGCCGATCTGGCGCCGGTACGCGGGGATCTTCGAGCGCGGCACGGAGCCTACGTTCTGTCCGTTGACGATGACCTGCCCGCGCGAGGGACGTTCGATCAGGGCAATCAACTTGAGCAGGCTCGACTTGCCCGCGCCCGAGTGCCCCGTGAGAAACGCAATCTCGCCGCTCGCGAGCTCGAGCGACAGATCGCTCAATGCTTCGCGGCCGTTGGGATAGCGTTTGAAGACGTGGTCGAAACGAATCATTCTTGCTCTTTGCGTTTCAACAGCGCATCGACGAAGGCTTCCGGTTCGAATTCATCGAAATCCTCGGCGCTCTCGCCGGTGCCGATGAAGCGGATCGGCAGTTTCAGTTCGCTCGCAAGCGCGAACACGATACCGCCTTTCGCGGTGCCGTCGAGCTTCGTCAGCACGACGCCGGTGACACCGAGGGCTTCGTTGAAGAGGCGCGCTTGCTGGAGCGCATTTTGCCCCTGGCTCGCGTCGAGTACGAGCAGCACTTCGTGGGGCGCCAGTCCGTCGACCCGGCCCATCACCCGCTTCACCTTCTTCAGTTCTTCCATGAGGTTCGACTGCGTGTGCAGTCGGCCGGCGGTATCGGCCAGCAATACATCGATGCCGCGGGCTTTGGCCGCCTGCATGGCATCGAACGCTACTGCGGCGGGATCGGTGCCCGCGCTCTGGGCGATGACCGGAACGCCATTGCGGTCGCCCCAGACCTGCAGCTGCTCCACGGCGGCGGCACGAAACGTGTCCCCGGCCGACAGCATGACTTTGAGTCCATGGTCTTTCATGCGTCGGGCCAGCTTGCCGATCGTTGTCGTCTTGCCTGCTCCGTTGACGCCCACGACGAGGATCGCGAACGGCGTGATCGACCGGTCGATCGTCAGCGTGACGGAGGCTGGTTTCAGAACCGAGAGCAAGGAGGTGCGCAGCGCTTGCAGCAGGGCATCGAGATTGCCCAGTTCCTTGCGGGCCACCTGTTTGCGCAGACCCGAGAGGATGCGTTCGGTCGTCTCGACTCCGACATCCGCCGTGATCAGCCGCGTCTCGAGCTCATCGAGAACGTTCTCGTCGATCTTGCCGCCGGGAATGAGATTCGCGAGGTCATACGTCAGCCACGAATCGCCGCGGTTGAGCTTGGCGCGCAGCCGCTGAAGCAAACCTGGTTTGTCGGCGCCGGAGTCGGCGGCCTTCGATTTGAAGCCGAACATTCTGCGGGGACGTCACATCGGGGGCGGGCGGTAATTCTAGCAGCACGAACGGTGGAGTCCGACGCGTGTCGCGCGAGGCGCTATGCTTGCGGCCAATTCTCACACCCATCGACCATGAGCCGGTCCACGAAACCACGAACGTCGCCCGCTTGCGCAGGCAAAGCCCTGTCCAACCGCCTGAGAATCATCGGCGGCCGCTGGCGCAGCGTGCCCATCACGTTCCCGCCGGTAGCCGCTTTACGGCCATCTCCCGATCGGGTACGCGAGACGCTGTTCAACTGGTTGCAGCACTCGATCATCGACGCGCGCTGTCTCGATCTATTCGCCGGCAGCGGCGCGCTTGGACTCGAAGCGCTGTCACGGGGCGCGGCCGAAGTTCATTTCGTGGACTCAGAGGCCGTAGTAGGGCGGCATTTGCAGCAGACCCTGGCGCACCTCAAGGCATCGGGCGGTGAAGTCCACGTTACGGACGCGATGCGATTCCTCGATGGCAAACCGCGGCCCTTCGATGTCGTGTTCCTCGATCCGCCATTCGCATCGCAGTTGCTGGAGAAGGCCTGCGGCAAGCTCACGGCCGGGTGGTTGGCGGACGGCGCGTTCGTCTATCTCGAATGCCCGGCTGACAAACCTTTGCCGACACTGCCGACGGGGTGGTCCATGCACAGAAGCAAGCGCGCGGGGCAAGTCGGCTATCATCTGCTGCGCGTGAATTCTTCTCTGGACTTGAGGTGAGCCATGACCGGCGCGATGTATCCCGGCACGTTCGACCCGATTACCAACGGTCACTACGACCTCGTGAGGCGGGCGGCCGACATTTTCGAGCGTGTCGTCGTGGCGATCGCAGCGAATCCGGGCAAGGCGCCGCTTTTCCCGCTTGAAGATCGCGTGGCCCTGGCGAAGGAAGTGCTCGCGGATATTTCAAACGTCGAAGTCACCGGCTACGCGGGACTGACCGTGGACTTCGCGCGCCAGCATGGATTGCGCGTGGTCGTTCGCGGGTTGCGCGCGGTGTCCGACTTCGAGTTCGAGTTCCAGCTCGCCACCATGAGCCGGCATCTCACCGATAAAGTCGACTACGTCTTTCTGACCCCGACGGAACAGTTCAACTTCATTTCATCGACGCTCGTGCGAGAGATCGCAAGCCTGGGCGGCAACGTCCGCAAGTTCGTGCATCCGAGCGTGGAAGCGGCGCTCAAGCAGGCCTGGGAAAAACGCAAAGCGCAGAAGTCGTAGCGTCATCCGCGCCGTCACTTCTGACACTTCGGGCAGTAGTACGTCGCCCGCTGCCCCTGAACCATTCGTTTGATCGGTGTCTTGCACACCCGGCAGGGCTCGCCCTCGCGCTCATATACGAAGAGCTTCTGCCGGAAGTAGCCGGGTTGTCCGTCGGCGTTCACGTAGTCGCGCAGTGTCGTGCCCCCTTGGCGAATCGCTGCGCGCAGCACCTTCCGGATCGAGCGAGCGAGCGCGGGGAATTCGTCTTGCCGGATCTTCGCGGCGCTGCGCTGCGGACGAATGCCCGCATGAAAGAGTGCCTCGCTTGCGTAGATATTGCCGACGCCGACGACGAGTGCGCTGTTCATCAGCAGCTGCTTGATCGCAACGCGGCGGCCTTTCGCCACGCGAGCAAGGTACGCAGCGTCAAATTCTTCGGACAACGGCTCCGGTGCGAGCCGGATGAGCAGCGGATGCTTCAAAGGATCATCGACTGTCCACAAGAGACTGCCGAAACGTCGTGGGTCGTTGAAGCGCAGGCACTGACCGCTGTCGAGAACGATGTCGACGTGATCGTGTGATAACGGCACTGCTGTTGCTGGCATCACGCGCAGACTGCCCGACATTCCCAGGTGCAGGATCATCGAACCGCGCTCGAGATCGAACACCAGGTATTTCGCCCGCCGGCGCAGTTGCTGTACGCGTTGCCCCGACGCCAGCGCCACCAGTTCGTCAGGCACACGCCACCGCAGCCGCGGTTCTCTTACGACGACGCGTTCGATGACTCGTGAGGTGACGGCCGGTTCGATGCCGCGGCGCGTCGTTTCGACTTCTGGAAGTTCAGGCATGGATCTTTAGGGCGCGCGGGGTTGAACGAACTGGGATCGCCTTCACAGTATGAGGATTGGTGCAGGGCGATTCTCGAATCCTCGGTCCCGGTGCAGGGATTCGCTCATTTGTGGGGTCGGGGGGTGTCCGTTATAGTCCGCGCACTTCGATTTTCCGTAATCCCCCTCCTTCGTTCGCACTCCGCGCAGGTCCACCAGTGAACCTAGACTTTCTCTACGGAATTCTGAATCTTAGCTTCTGGGGCTACGTGCTCGTGACCTTCCTGATGGTCCAGTTCACGTTCATGGGCGTCACGCTCTATCTCCATCGCGACGCGACGCATCGCAGCCTCGATCTGCATCCGGTACTGCGGCACATCTTCCGCTTCTGGCTGTGGATGAGCTCGGGCATCGTCACCAAGGAATGGGTGGCCGTGCACCGCAAGCATCACGCGAAGTGCGAAACGAAGGACGATCCGCACAGCCCGGTGATTTTCGGTCTGAAGAAAGTGCTGCTCGAAGGCGCGGAGCTGTACCAGGCGCAGGCGCGCAATCCCGAGACGACTGAGAAGTTCGGTCGCGGCACACCCGACGACTGGATGGAGCACAACGTCTATCTGAAGTATCGCAACTTCGGCATCGCGCTCATGGTGGTCGTCGATCTCGTGCTGTTCGGCGTGCCGGGCATCATCATTCTGGCCGTGCAGATGCTGGCGAATCCGCTGATGGCGGCCGGCGTCATCAACGGCATCGGTCACTACTACGGCTATCGCAATTTCGAGTGCCCGGATGCCGCGCGCAACGTGATGCCCTGGGGCTTCCTCGTTGCCGGCGAAGAGCTGCACAACAATCACCACGCGTTCCCGAGCTCGGCGAAGTTCTCGATCCATCGGTGGGAATTCGATATCGGCTGGCTCTACATCCGCATTTTCCAGACGTTCGGTCTTGCGAAGGTCCTGCGCGTTGCTCCGGAGCCGGCGCACGTCGCTCCGCGTAATCACATCGATCTCGAAACCGTTCGTGCCGTGATCGTGAATCGCATGCACGTGCTGCGCGAGTACTCGCGCAACGTGACGATCCCCGTGTTCCGCGAACAGCTGATCACTGCGGGCGGCCAGCTAAGCCGACGCGTGAAGAAGCTGCTCGTTCGCGAGCCGGTGCTGCTCGATCAGGCTGCGCAGTCGAAGCTGAAGGAAGTGCTGGCGAACAACCAGGCCCTGCAGACGGTTCACGAGTTCCGCGAGCGCCTGCGCGTGCTGTGGAACGGCTCGAACATGAGCAACGAATCACTGCTGCAGCATCTGAAGGAATGGATCGCACAGGCCGAAGCGAGCCGCATCAAGGTGCTGCAGGACTTCGCAGCCAGCCTGCGTGGCTACGCGATGCAGCCTGCGTGAGGATGCGCTGATCAGTGGCCGTCGACTTTCGGCGGCCGGAAATGAAAAACCCGCCGGAAGGCGGGTTTTTCGTTTGGAAGACCCATGAGGCCGGGGCGAACCGGCGCAAATGAAAAGCCCGCCATTCGGCGGGCTTTTCATTACTTGATCTTCGCTTCCTTGTAGGCGACGTGCTTGCGCGCCTTCGGGTCGAATTTCTTCACTTCCATCTTGTCCGGATGGAGGCGCTTGTTCTTCGTGGTGGTGTAGAAGTGGCCGGTGCCGGCCGTCGACAGCAGTTTCACTTTTTCGCGCATGGCTTAGCTCCTCAGGCGCTTCAGACCGCGACGCCCTGGGCGCGCAGTTCGGCAACGACTTTGTCGATGCCCTTCTTCTCGATCGTGCGCAGGCCATTGCTGGAGATGCGCAGGCTTACGAACCGACGCTCACTCTCGAGCCAGAAGCGCTGCACGTGCAGGTTGGGCAGGAAGCGGCGACGACGCTTGTTGTTGGCGTGCGAAACGCGGTTTCCGGTCATCGGCTTCTTGCCGGTGATCTGACAGACTCTGGACATGGCGATTCCTTAAGAGGCCCACCCGCCGGGAACGGCTGGTCGGCCGGAAAAATGAGTCGCGCTTTATACCAGCCGAACTGCGGACCGGCAAGGAGCCAAAGCCCTCTTTCTCCCGGCTCCCCCGTCCCGGGCCCCCGTCAAAGCAGGCCTCGTTCCGCGAATGATTCGCAGACCCCGTCACCCACGATCAGGTGATCGAGGACCCGGATATCGACCAGCGCCAGAGCCTGTTTGAGACGGCGGGTAATCAGCTCGTCGGCCTGGCTGGGCTCCGCGACCCCGGACGGGTGGTTGTGCGCCAGGATGACCGCTGCCGCGTTCCGGGACAGGGCTTCCTTCACGACCTCCCGGGGATGCACGCTCGCGCCGTCGATGGTGCCCCGAAACAGCTCATCGAAGCCGATGACCCGGTTTCGATTGTCCAGATAGACGCAACAGAACACCTCGTGTGGCAGGTCACGCAGTCGCATCCGCAGAAATTCCTTGGTGGCGCAGGGGTTTGCGAGCGTGGAGCCGGCAACCATGAGCTGTTGATAGTGCCGCCTGGCCAGCTCGAGCGCGGCCTGGAGGGCGGCGTATCGCGCGGGCCCGAGCCCGCGGGTGGAGCAGGCGCGGTGCTGCTCCGCCGTAAGCAGGCATCTCAGCGATCCGAATTGCGTCAGCAGCCGTCTGGAGATATCGAGGGCTGAGGCGCCCTTGGTTCCCGTTCGAATCAAGATGGCCAGCAGTTCAGCCTCCGTCAGCGCCTGAGGTCCCCAGTCGAGCAGTTTTTCCCGGGGCCGTTCTCCGGTGGGCCAGTCGCGAATCGCCATTTCCCTTGAGGTCCCTCCGCCGGTCCGGGTCGAGATAGGGATTCTGCCGTCCGCATCCCGGCGCGAAGCTCGCGAATCGGGGCGTTTTCGCCGGAAATGCGCGCCGGAACGTTGCTCCAGCCATGCCCAGGCGGCATGCCGGTATGCGCCCCGGTCGTTTGCCGCCGTCCGGCGTGCGCGCCCATAATCTTGAGCATGAGTGCAGCTCGCAAAATCCTTCTCGGGGTCACTGGCGGCATCGCGGCTTACAAGAGCCCGGATCTCGTGCGGCGTCTGGCTGAGCGCGGCGCCGAGGTTCAGGTCGTAATGTCGCGCGGCGCGCAGCAGTTCGTCACGGCGCTGACGTTCCAAGCCGTGTCGGGCAGGCCCGTGCGCACGGATCTGTGGGACGAAGCCGCGGAAGCCGCCATGGGCCACATCGAGCTCGCGCGATGGGCGGATGAGATCGTCGTTGCCCCCGCGACTGCGGATTTCATCGCCAAACTCGCGCATGGCTTTGCGGAAGATCTTTTGACGACGGTGTGTCTCGCGACGACCGCGAAGATCACCATCGCCCCCGCGATGAATCGCCAGATGTGGGCGAATCCGGCCACGCAGGCCAATGTCCGTCTGCTCAAGGACCGCGGCGTTCGAGTCCTCGGCCCGGCGAGTGGCGAACAGGCCTGCGGCGAAGTCGGTGTCGGTCGAATGCTCGAGCCGACGCAGATCGCTGAGGAGATCTACGCAGCGCTCCCAGTCGAGGGCGTGCTCTCGGGGCTGAAGGTCGTGATCACTGCTGGACCGACGCGCGAAGCAATCGATCCGGTGCGATTCATCAGCAATCGCAGCTCGGGAAAGATGGGTTATGCCGTAGCCGAAGCGGCTCGCGAAGCCGGCGCGACGGTGGTGCTGGTGACAGGTCCAGTACAGATTCCAACGCCGGCCGGCATCGAGCGCGTTCCGGTCGAAACCGCGGACCAGATGCTGGCGGCGGTGCAGAAGCAGGTCGCCGACGCGGACATCTTCATCGCCGCGGCCGCAGTCTCCGACTACAAGTGCAGCGAAGTCGCCTGTCAGAAGATCAAGAAGACCAGTGACAACATGACGCTTGCGTTGTCCCGTGCGCCGGACGTGCTGGCGACGATCGGACGGAGTGAATCGCCACCTTTCCTGGTGGGTTTTGCGGCGGAGACCGAGAACGTCGAAGCGAACGCACTGACGAAACTCAATTCCAAGAATCTCGACATGATCGCCGCCAACAAGGTGGGCGAGGGCCTGGCATTCGACAAGGACGACAACGCGCTGACGCTCTACTGGCGCGGCGGCAAACAGGAGCTCACGCTCAACAGCAAGTCGGCGCTGGCGCGGCAACTCGTCTCAGTGATTGCGGAGCGCTATCGGAGTCGTGGAAAATCAGCAGCCACTCCGATTCAGAACCGATCCGCCATCCATGCCACCCGCTGACGGGGTCACTGCCCCAGCCTTCGCGCGCCGCCGACTTCAGGTCAAGATTCTCGATCCCCGCATCGGTCGCGACTATCCGTTGCCGCAGTACGCAACGAGCGGCTCGGCGGGCGTCGACTTGCGTGCATGCATCGATGCATCGCTCGATCTGAAGCCGGGCGATACGCAACTGATCCCCTCGGGGATCGCCATTCATCTCGAAGACGCGGGCTATGCGGCGATCGTGCTGCCTCGCTCCGGACTGGGGCACAAGCACGGCATCGTGCTCGGCAATCTGGTCGGGCTCATCGACTCGGACTACCAGGGCCAGATCTTCGTCTCGTGCTGGAATCGCGGTCAGACGACATTCACCATCCAGCCGGGTGAGCGGATTGCTCAGCTCGTGGTGGTTCCCGTGATCCAGGTCGAGTTCGACGTGGTGAATGAATTCGAGGCGTCGCAGCGCGGTGCGGGCGGGTTCGGAAGTTCGGGACGCGGCTGAGACGGGGAAGCGGAGCTTTCGGAGTCGCTCCGCAAGAGGAAGATGGAGCCCCGCTTTCGCGGGGATGACGAAGCTCTCCGGAGCGAATCGCTCCGGACAGCTTCGTCATTTGATTCCCTTGAGCTCCTTGAAGCGGGCGATGTCGGCGGTGAACGTCGTTTTGATCTCCGACTGTTCCTTGCGCGTTTTCTCCAGCATTTCCTGATAGACACGCATGTTGTTCACCGTGTTGACCATCTCCTCGGCGAGGTGATCGGGCAGCGGGGGAGCGTTCGCCTTGTCGCTGTATGGCTTGAAGCGGGCGATCTGCTGCGCAAGGCGGCTCTGACTGTTGCGCAGGTTCGTGATGTTCTGCTCGTTCACGCGGTACTGGGAATCGAGTAGTTCCAGGCGCTGATCGCGCAGCCGCTCGATATCCTCGACCGTAAGGTAGGTTTCCATCAGCATCCGGTCGCGCTGCAACCGTGCGTCGCGTTCCGCACGAATGCGTTTTTCGCCGACTTCGCGTTGCTCGCGAGCGACCTTCGACTGAGTGCCCTCGATGACACGAACGACCATGCCGTTGTTGTTGAGCACTTCCGTATCCAGCCCCTCGCATTCCTTCGGCTTCGAGTCACCGTAATGGACCTGGCCGGCGCCGTCCTTGCATCGATAGAACGCTTCGCGCGTTGTGGAACTCGCGGCCATGACGACTCCCGCCGGCAGCGTGGCGGCGATCAGAGCGGACAGGCACAGCAGGCGCACGATGGACATCTGGAGGTGCGGAAAGGGCGGTATGTGGCTGATTCTATGGTTCGGACAGATCGGTACTATAGGGCCGGCAGACCTTGTCAGGTCAACCGAATGGGCCGGATTGCCCCTCAGGGCGCGACGCCGTACTCATTTCTATAACGCTGTAGGGCCGCCAGCTGTTGCCCGTCGCCCTGGCTGCTCAAGTGCGAGATGAGGTCGGTGAGCTTCAGGATGCTGGTCACCGGCAGGCCCAATACCTGCTCGACTTCCTGGACGGCCGAGCGCTCCGTCTGGCCTCGCTCCTGACGATCGAGTGCCAGCACGACACCGACGGGCGTTGCGCCCGCCGCGCGGATGAGGTCGATGGATTCGCGGATCGCCGTGCCGGCCGTGATGACATCGTCGATGATCAGGACGCGGCCTCGCAGCGGCGACCCCACGATGTTTCCGCCTTCGCCATGATCCTTGGCCTCCTTGCGATTGAAGCTCCACGGCACGTTGCGCTGATGATGATCGGCGAGCGCGACAGCCGCCGTGCTCACGAGAGGAATGCCCTTGTACGCCGGGCCGAAGAGCACATCGAACTCGAGCTTTGCACCCTGGATCGCTGCTGCGTAAGACCGCCCGAGCTCTGCAAGCGCTCGTCCCGAGTTGAACAGCCCTGCGTTGAAGAAGTAAGGGCTCGTCCGACCCGACTTGAGTTTGAATTCCCCGAAGCGAAGGACGCCGAGCTCGAGGCAGAGATTGATGAAGGATGACGACATGGAGAAGCGGTTGGCGGTTGGCGGTTGGCGGATAGCCTACAGAAGCTGTGGCGGGCATTGAAGTCGGGCCGGAGGGTTTTGCTTTCGCGCTGCGATGTCGTTGGGCATCATCGCGTAATGCATTCAACGAGCGCGCCGCGGGATAACGTCATTTGAACTCAACAGTCTCAACGGGGTGGCGCTCCCGTCTGCCTGCGGCCATTCGTCCGTACACCGAATCAGCACCGATTGCTGCGTTGTTTCTCGGGATCTCCTCGGGCGCGCCTTACGCGCTGATCGCTTCCACGCTCACGACGCGACTTGCGCAGGACGGCATCAACAAGCGTGCGGTCACGGCCTTCACGCTGGCGTTCCTGGTCTACAACCTGAAGTGGCTCTGGGCCTGGGTCGTTGACGGCGTGCGGCTGCCGTTGCTCGGAAGGCTGGGTCAGCGCGTCTCGTGGCTGCTGCTCATCGGTGTGCTCACCATGGCGGCGATCGTGAACCTGGCGCTCGTCGATCCCAAGGCCAGCCTCATGGCGACAGCGGTCGCCGCGATTCTGGTCGGAGCAGCAGGCGCGACTTACGACATCGTCATCGACGCTTACCGGATCGAATCGCTCGAACCGCGCCAGCTCGGCGTCGGATCAGGGATGTCGCAGTACGGATGGCGCATCGGTTCGGTTGCAGCCGGTGCGCTGGCGCTGGTCATTGCGGCTCGGCTCGGCTGGCAGGCTGCGTATATCGCCTGTGCAATCTTCGCGTTGCCAGCGATGGCCGTTGGCCTCGTGCTCGGCGAGCCGGCACGACATCGCGACCCGATCATTCGCCGCGGGATCAGTGCGGTGACCGATTCGGTGCTGGCGCCTCTTCTCGAGTTCTTCCGCAGGCGCGGTGCGGCGCTCGTCCTGCTGTTCATCCTGCTGCACAAGATCGGCGACACGCTCGCGAACCTGACCTTCAGGCTGCTCTTCGAAGATCTCCACTACACCAACGACGAGATCGCGATCTACGACGTCGGGTTCGGCTTCTGGGCCTACCTCATCGGTATCTTCATCGGCGGCGCGATGTACTCGCGTCTTGGCATGAAGCGCTCGGTGCTGATCAGCCTGGTCTTGATGATGCTTTCCAATCTCAGCTTTGCTGGTCTTGCGGCGACGGGACATTCGAACTGGGCGATGGCCGGCGCGATCGGATTCGAAAACATCGCCAGCGGCATCGGTGGCGTCACCGTGGTCGCGTATTTTTCGGCGCTTTGCGACCTTCGTTACACGGCGAGCCAGTACGCACTGATCTCCGCAGCCGCGAGCATCGTGGGCCGCGTGCTGACCGGCACGACGGCGGGAGGGCTGATCGAGCGCGTGGGCTACGTGAATTTCTACTTACTGACGACGCTGATTGCTGTGCCGGGCATCGTGCTGTTCTGGATCATGATCCGGGGCGGGTTCGTCGACGAAGTGGAAGCCACAGCCAACGGAAAGGCGGCCACGGAAAAGCCGCGGACGGACTGAGTCCAAACGCAACTGTGCTTCGACGAATGCAGACGGTCGGTGGTTTCTACAGATCGCGCGGCGTCGGCCACTCCGAATAACCGGAAGTCTCGGCGCGATCCAGGCTGGTGAGCGGGTCGGTCCACATTCCCGTGGCCGTGACCTCGCGTTCGTTTTCGTAGTCTTCGGGTTCGATGTCGACGGAGCCGCTCCAGTCCTCCGGCGCCTTCCCTTCTTCGAACTGCTGCTCATCCCACGACTCGAGGTCGAACTCCTCGACCGTGCCGTCGAAGTGCTGCACCTCGACCGTGCCGTCGTCCCGATCGATGGCGACGACTTCGAACAGCGCGCCGTCCATCCGGCGATACCAATCACCCACGACCGGACTCGGCGACGTCATGACATTCCTCCGTACACATCCATGCCTGCATGTGTCGGCAGCGAAGCTGTCGGCGTCTCTGTTGTATGCCTGTGCCCGCAGGGATTCAAGTGGGATTTTTTCTGCAGAGCATCAAAGGCAGAGGCTCGAAGAAGCGTGACCTCCGTGTTACTGCGTCACGTTCTTCGGTATTCCATATCCCAGACGCCATGCCCCAATCGATGTCCACGCTTCTCGAAGCGAGTGAGCGGACGCAGCTGCGGTCGATCGACATAGCCGCGGTCGCCGGCGACGTTGGTGAACTCGGAAGATGCGTCGAGTACTTCGCGCATGTGGAGTGCGTAGTGTTCCCAGTCGGTTGCGAGACGAAACAAGCCGCCTGGTTTGATGATGCGCGCGACCAGGGAAACAAAGGGCGGCTGAACGATGCGACGCTTGTGATGTCGCTTCTTGTGCCACGGATCGGGGAAGAAGATGTGGACGAAATCGATCGATGCGTCGGGAAGTCGCTGCAGCACCTCGACGGCGTCGTGGCACATCACGCGAATGTTCGTGATCGATGCCGTCTGCGAGTGGAGCAACAGGTGTCCCACGCCGGGGCTGTGGACTTCGATGCCGAGACAGTCGATGTCCGCATGGTCACGCGCATATTCGAGCAGCGCTTCGCCATTGCCGAAGCCGATCTCGATCATTCGCTGCGCGCCGCGCGGAAAGACACGGTTCACGTCCAGCGGTTCGTTGGAGAAGTCGATGCCGTATTGAGGCCACAGTTCGACGAGCGCACGCTGCTGCCCCGCCGTCGCACGACCGGTGCGAAGGACGAAGCTGCGGACCGCGCGCCGCTTCGGGCCGTCGCCAGGGGGATTCGTGGATTCGTCGGAAGTCATGTCGATGCGCCGTCGCGAGGGCGCGCGATGATAGCAGCGGTCCGTCAGACCTGCCCGCGCAGGTGTTCGAAGAGCAAACGCGCTGCGGAATGCAGGGGAATTCCCGCCCGCGTGCAAAGGAACAACTGTCGCTGCGCCCAACCGTCGCTCAGAGGAACGGCATGAAGCGACAGCGATCGAACGTAGGCTGTCGTAGCGCCGCGGGGCACGATGCTGATGCCGAGACCGGCCGCAACCATTGCGCACGCCGCATCGAAGCTCGTGACCTGGATGCGCCAGTTGATCGTCGCGTCGAGGTTTGCCGCAGCGCGTGTCAGCAGGTTGTACAGCGAGCTGCCTGCATGCACGCCGATGAATGACAGGTCCGTCAGCTCCGCGAAGCTCACGACATCGCGCGTGCTCAGCGGATGATCCGGTCGCGTGACGAGTACGAGTTCGTCGTGACGGAAGGGGATCGTTTCCAGGCCATCGATCACCGGCAGCTCTCCGACGATGCCGAAGTCGGCGGAATTGTCGGCGACTGCAACCGCGATCGCCGAGCTCAGATGCTCTTCGAGATGGACGTGAACATCCGGATGCTTCGTCGCGAACGAGGCCAGCGCCGCCGGCAGGAACTCGACGATGGCCGAAATGTTCGCAAAGACCCGCACGTAGCCGCGCGTGCCGGAGGCGTGACGGCGCATCTCGTCGTCGAGTTGCCTGGCCTGGTTCAGCATCGCTCGTGCGCGCACCAGCAATGCGTGCCCTGCAGCCGTCAGTTCGACCCCCTTCGCGCCACGCGCGAGCAGGGATGACCCGAACGTTTCCTCCAGATCGGAAATGCGCTTGCTGACGGCCGACGCGACCGTGTGCGACCGTTCAGCGGCCCGCGCAATGCTTCCCGCCTCGGCGACGGCCACGAACAACTCCAGATCCCGCAGATCGAATCTCACCCGAAAGGCTCCTCGACTGATTCACCCGACATTCTTGCCGCTTCCCCGTGCCGGTGCATAGAATCCGTCTCCGGCGCGGGTGTAGTTCAATGGTAGAACTGTAGCTTCCCAAGCTACTAACGTGGGTTCGATTCCCATCACCCGCTCCAATATCCGCGAATGGAGTCGACTTGCCCGTGGCGGTCGCGACGCGCCGCCGGCCAGGCCATTGGAGCCGGTTTCTGTGGTGCGGAGCGAAATCGCTACTTCGGCGCGCTTACCGGCGGCCGGAACTTGATGCCCAGATTCAAGCTGATCTGGTGGTCGACTTCGCCCAGGAACTCATCCTTGTTCGCGTAGACGATGGAGAAGGGCATGTCCATGCCCCCCACGCGGCGCGTGTAGGTGAGGGTTGCCTTCAAGCGCTCCTTGTTGCTCGTATCGCCGTCGATGTTGCTGTCGTAGCCGACTTCGATGTCGATGCGGTCGGCGTCCTTCACTGGCTGGAGCGGGCGGCCCCAGCCGGCGGTCACCTCGAGGCGATCGGTTTCCGGCAGATTCAGCGCGACGTTGTCGTCCGGATAGCTGTAGTTGATCGCTTTCACGCGGTGATAAGCGGCGCCAAGTTTCCAGCGAGGCTGCGTCTTCAGCGCTTCATCAGTGCTGTCGACATAGCTGTTCAGGGCACTGATGCATCTTGCGTATTCCTGCTGGCCCGACTGTACGGCTCCGCTCTTGCAGATCGCGCCGGGGCCGCGAAGAAACGCCCCCAGGTTGTATCGCGTCGTCTCGAACGTGAGTTTGGCACTGGTCTTCTCGGGGCCCACGACTTCGTCGCGAATATCGTGCGACAGCGAGAAGAGGAGTTGGGGCTGCTGTTCTACCAAAGCGGCGAGACGAGACAGGCTCGCAAGCTCGTTCTGCGTCGCGAGTGTCGCCGCGCCGATCACTGAGGCGGATGCGGCAGCGTGCTGCTTCAGCTCGTCCCGCAGAGTGTTCAGTTCAGCGGGGTAGCTACCGAAAGGCGTGGTTGTCGCCACCGACCGAGCCGCAGGCGCCGGGTCGCGTGCGAGGCGCGTGAGCGCGGCTCGTTGAGCATCGAGTTTTGCGCCATCGATCATTGGCATTCCGACTCGTGCCCACGCGCCTTCGTAGATCGGCGCGAGTTGGGCGCGAGCGACGGTGAAGTCACGACCGAACCGGCTGTTCACCAGAGAATATGTGAGCTCTGCACGCGAGTCGCCGAAGGGCCCGATGTCCTTCTGCAACTCGCTGTTGCGTGCCGCCCGGACGGTTTCGGGAAAGGCTTCCACAAGCTGCGTGAGCGGTTCAGGCGAAGTGTTCACGACAAGCTGCAGCTGCATGTTCTTGTCGGCCTCCTGCACGGGGAGCAGGAAGTTCAGATTGAACGCGAGCGTGCCTTCGCTTTGATCGGAGTTGCCGATGAGACCGAGCGCATCGAACAACGGAATCAGGTCGGTCAGCGTGGAAGCCGTTGCAGTGCCTCCCGAGTCCGCTCCCGTCTGAGCCGTTGCAGCCCGGGCTCTTGCCGCGTTCATTTCGGTTGCGGCCAGCTTCGCGGGGACACCGCTCAGGTCGCTCGAACCCTTTGCAGCGTCATAGAGGCGTTGCCAGCAGGTGTCGAAGGACTCGGTGTCCATACACGTGGCCTGGGCCATCGCCAGGGAGCCCGACAAGAGCAACGCGACGCCTGTTGCGATTTGAACGATGCGCACGGGTGAGTTCCTCTTCAGACCGTGACGACATTGAACAGGATGCTTTCAGAGGCACCCTGCGGACGCGCGAACTGTTGGTTGTAGTCGTCGGGAAAGTGCGCGCCTCCTGGCATTTCGACGAATGCCTTCACGTCGGCTGTCGCCTGCTTTGCGAATTGCAGGTTGAGCACGACGGTGCAGGAATCCTGGCCATTCAGCCGCACGATCAGGGGGCCCGGTTGAACTTCGGGATCGCTGAAATTTCTCGGTGGCGCGTTGTCGCTGCGGATAGTGCCGCTGCCTGTCACCAAAGTGGTGGTCGTCGTGCCTGCAAGGCGGATGACGAGTCTCGATCCCTGCGGGACGCGTAGCCAGTTGTGGACGTTGGCAGTGGCTGCGCCCGCCAGCATGGGAGCGGCCGCGGCAGTCGGCTGCATCGCCACGCGTGCGGTTGTGAGTGACTCGAGCGCTTCGGGAGGGTTGATGATCTCTATCTCGAGATTGCGGCGTCCATCCAGCGCTTTGTGCAGCGCCTTCATCGCTTCGCGCGAACTCGTGACCATGAGCGTGCCGTCTGAATCCTTGCGATGGCTCAACCCCGGTGCGATGCAGCCCACGACGTCACGCGCGCGATTGCCCGCATGGATGAGGATGAGGAAACGCCCCTTGCCCTTGCGCGCGACCGGAATGTCCGTATCCAGCTTGAACACATCGAGGTCGGGATTGGAGAGCACCCAGACCTTGTCGCCGTTCGGTCGAACGAACGGGCTCAGAGAGTACACGCCAGGGCTGACGCAGGATCTGAAGGGCTCTCCGGCTTTCCCGCCGGAGGCGGAGGGAATGAAGGGCTTCTCGATGGTGAACTGTCGAGAGGCGGTTTCGCCATCGCTGTCGAGAACCTCGAGCACTCCGCGACAACAATCCGTGGTCATGATGTCTCGGGTCAGGCGCAGTGCGAGCATGGGGTTGTTCCTGTCTGCGTTGAAATCGAGTCGACACACGCCGTCCAGGGCGTGCAGTCCGCTGTGCTGCAAGTGTCTGTGACGAAGGCTTGCTTTATCCCAGAGTTGCTGCGACCGGGACAGGTCCGGAAGGGCACCGCTGCCCAGACCTCGAGCCCGACGGCGGACGCGTTGATGATGTGGAACTCGAAGAACAGATAAGCCAGCGGTGCCGTCAGAAACACAAGCCGCGGAATGCCGGAGAAGAAGTGCAGCATCGCGTTCGAGTAACAGAGCCGCTGAAAGAAGTTGAGTCCCTTGCCCAGGAACGGATTGTCGAGTCGGAAGATCTGAGCCATGCCGCGCGCCCAGCGAATGCGCTGGCCGATGTGACTGGACAGACTTTCCGTGGCAAGTCCACCCGCCAGCACTTCGCGTAGATAGGCGGTCGTGTAACCGCGCCGATGCATCTTGAGCGCGGTATGAGCATCTTCGGTCACGGTCTCGACGGCGATGCCGCCGACTTCCTCGAGCGGACCTCGCCGCAGCACTGCGCACGAGCCGCAGAAGAGGGCGGAGTTCCATAGGTCGTTGCCGTCCTGGATCAGTCCGTAGAAAAGATTGCCCTCGTTCGGTACTCGCTTGAACGTGCCGAGGTTGCGTTCGAACGGATCGGGCGAGAAGAAGTGGTGCGGCGTCTGCAGCATCGCTTCGCATGAGTCCGGCTGAAGCCGGGCCCACAGCAAACGCCGGAACCCGCATGGCGCGGTTGTGGCCTCCCCAGCCAACCGTTTATAGTTGAGAATCGTTATCATTTGCCTCCCGCGGTTCTCCTCCTGATCTCATGAGTGCCTCAGCGCCTTCCCTGAGCCCCCTTCATATCGCCCTGCGCATCATCGGCGCGGTCGGCGGCGGCTGGCTTTTTGTCTGGGGATTCACGACGTTAGGGATTGCGTTGGGTATCGCGACGGGGATGCCGTACGACGAGGCGCGGACGTTGCTTTACCTCCTGGCCTTTGTCGTCTTCCTGGTCGCTTTCTGCTGGTCGTTCGTCACGGCCAGCATCGCGCGCGTCTGGCTCGTCCTCGCGGGCGGCGGAGCAGTGATGACCGGTGGCGCGTGGCTGCTGCTGCGATCGATCGCCTGAACCGCGGAGAGCCTGATGTTCCAGTCGTTTCGAATGTCGATGACGTGGCTGCATACCTGGTTCGGCCTGGTCATCGGCTATGTGCTGATGGTGTGCTTCTTCTTCGGTGCGCTGTCGGTGTTCGATCGGGAGATCGACCGCTGGGCGATTCCCGAGACGCGCTTCGAGCCGCAGGTGCTGCCGTCTTTCGACAAGATGCTGCTGCCGATCTTCGAGAAGATGGAGCCGCTGGAAGAAGAGCTCGATGCGGCGCGGGATCGCGTCGGCGGGCCGTTGCCTGAATCGAAGCCGGTGATGGGCTACAGCGCCTACACGACGCATCGCGATCCCGTGCTCATGATGTTCTCTGAGTACGCGATCACGAATAACCCGGACGATCCGCGCGATCACGTACACGGCTACATCACGATCGATCCGCGTTCGGGCGCGCAGCTGTCCGATGAGCAGCTCAAGATCGGCAGCGAATTCTTCTACCCGCTGCACTACAGCCTGCATCTGCATTGGGCGAACCTCGGCTACTGGATCGTCGGCTTCGCAGCTCTCGTGATGCTCGCGGCGCTGGTGAGCGGCGTGGTCATGCATCGCAAGATCTTCCGCGAGTTCTTTACGTTCAGGCCGAACAAACAGGCGCAGCGCAGTGCGCTCGATCTGCACAATCTCACCGGCGTCGTCGCGCTGCCGTTTCATTTCTTTTTCGCACTGACGGGATTGATCGTCTTCGCCAGCATCTACCTGCCGGTCGGCGAAACGATGTTCGAAGACGTCGCGCTCAAGCAGGCTCAGGAGGAGGCAGCCGCCACGGGGCTCGCATTCGATCCTGCCGGCGTACCTGCACCGCTGGCGTCAGTCGACGCGATGGTCGTCGAAGCGAAGCGTCGCTGGGCCGCACGGGACATGACCGGCGAGGTCGGCTTCCTCGCCGTGAATCACATCGGCGACGCGAACAGCTACGTGAGCATCTACCGCGCCGGCACCGATCGCGTGACGCTGACCGGCCAGGGCATTCATTTCAAGGGATCGACAGGCGAAATCATTCGCGAAGATCCGCCGCCAAGTGCCGTCGAAGGCGTGACGGACTTCATGACGGGCCTGCATCTGCAACACTTCAAGCACTGGATGCTTCGTTGGCTCTACGTGCTCGGCGGACTCGCGGGCTGCGTCTGCATCGCGACCGGCTTCATCTTCTTCGTCGAGAAGCGCAAGCGCGCTCACGCGAAATCCGGCAGCAGCGGTGCACGCTGGGCCGACGCGGTCGCCGTGTCGACGGTCACGGGCATCGTGATCGCTGCGGCAGGCATGCTGGTCGGCAACCGACTGCTGCCGACAGACCTTCCGGATCGCGGATTCTGGGAGGAAAGCGTGTTCTGGTTGTCGTGGCTTGCGGCCTTCGTTCACGCCGCAATTCGCAGCGCACCGGTACAGCAGGCGCGCATTTCTCCTGCCTGGCGTGAGCAGTGCTGGGCCATCGCAGTGCTTGCGGTCGGCGCTGTGGTCCTCAACTGGATCACGACTGGCGATCACTTGTTGAAGACGCTTGGCGAGGCCTACTGGCCAGTCGCCGGCTTCGATCTGGCGCTGTTGGCGGCTGCTGCGCTGGCTGTGTTCGCTGCGCGTCGTCTGCGACTGCGCGAGATCGGCGCGATCGAACAGCGGGAGACATCATCGGGCGGAGCGGAGGCGGCGCATGCGTGATCCGGCGCTGCTCGCCGTCGCTGCGATCTGCTGCATCCTGAGTTTCAGCTGGCTCGCGCTGGCGATGGATGTGCATTGGCAGCAAGTGCGCGAGACATCGATTCAGACGATCGGCGTGAAGCGCATGCTGCGGGTACTCGCCGTCGTTGCGCTGGGCGTTTCGCTATCGCTGTGTCTCAAGGTCGATCACGGTTCGATGGCATCGCTCGTCTGGGTGATGTTGCTCGCGCTGGCTGCGCTGATCGTGACGTTCACGCTGTCCTGGCGCCCGCGCGTGCTTGCGCCGCTCGTCGCATGGATTCCCAATGTTCCGCGAGCGGGCGTCGGCGCAAGTTCCTGATTCGGGAATGTAGCCGTAAGCCCGGTGTCGCCGGCCGGCGTGCGCCGGTTAGAATCCAGCGATGTTCGCATACATCGATCCCACCGTTCGTGCTCGTCTCGTCGCTGAGCAGAAGCTGATCCGCATCGACGCCCAGGGCAACGCGCTCGATCCGAATGAGGTGCCCGACCTCAAGCAGGGCGTCATCCTCAACGTGCTGGGTCCGATTCCCCTGCCCATCGATATAGGCGGCGAGCAGCGCACGTTCCAATGGTACGCGTTCGTTCGCCACACGGAATTGCAGGAGGCAAATCGCATTGCCGACTCGCTCCGCGGCGAGGGCAAGCAGCACCTGTTCTCCGTGTTGTCCAACAGCATGTCCGTCAACAGTGTCCTCGTGCTCGGCGATTTCCGCGGTGCGGAGAGCCCGCTGGTTCGCGTGCACTCGTGCTGCCTGACTGGCGATGTGTTCGGTTCGAAGCGATGCGAATGTGGACCGCAACTCGAGCGCGCGTTTCAGCGAATCGATGCCGAAGGAACGGGCGCCGTCATATATATGAGCGGACACGAAGGGCGCGGCATCGGACTGTGGGCCAAGGCGGTCACGTACGTGCTGCAGGACTGCGGCCAGGACACCTATCAGGCCAACCGCTCACTCGGCCTGCCTGACGACAGCCGCGATTTCTCCGACGCGGCCACGATTCTTCTGTATCTGCGAGGCGACCGTCCCGTCCGGCTGATGAGCAACAACCCGCGCAAGCTTGCGGACCTGCAGAAGGGCGGACTGCATCAAATCCACGCGGAGAAGCACGTCACCGGGGTCACGGCAGCAAACCGCCGCTACCTCGACGCGAAGCGGACCTGGGGGCACACGCTGGATCCCAGCGAAATCGGTGGCGATGAGTAGGCGGAGCCGGCTAGCTGGTCTCTCCTGCCATATTCATTTCATATGAATCACGCCTCCGCGAGAGGATAGGCGAGGGGCACGAACCATCCCATAATGCCCCGCGCGTTGCGCCGGGCCTTAAGTTTACTGGCTTCGCGCCGCATACCTTCAGCGTTCCGGAGTGGGATATTCGTATGACCGAGATGCTCGCCCGTGCAGGGATTTCCGTCGCCGCACCTCTCGCCACCTTCATCGAAAAGCGTGCGCTTCCAGGCACCGGTATCACCGCCGATCACTTCTGGAAAGGCTTCGCCGACGTATTGAACCGCCTCGCACCGGAGAACCGCTCGTTGCTCGCGGAACGCGATCGCATTCAGGCGCGGCTCGATGAATGGCACAAGGCGAATCGCGGTCCCATCGACGGAGCGAAGTATCAGGCCCTGCTGCGCGACCTGGGCTATCTCACTCCAGAGCCCGCGCCTTTCCGTGTCGGCAGTCGGAACGTCGACGATGAAGTGGCGCGCATGGCGGGTGCGCAGTTGGTCGTGCCGTCACTCAACGATCGCTTCGTGCTCAACGCAGCGAATGCGCGATGGGGCAGTCTCTACGATGCGTTCTACGGCACCGATGCTCTACCGGGCACGGCGAAGCCCGGTGGCTACGATGCCGAGCGCGGCGCGAAAGTGATTGCACGCGCTCGCGCATTCCTCGATCAATCGGTGCCGCTCGCGAGCGGCAGCTATGCCGATGTGAAGCAGTGGTCCGTCGTGAACGGAGCCCTTTCACCCGCGCTGGCGAATCCTTCCCTGTTTGCTGGCTATCGCGGCGATCCCGCGAATCCCTCTGCCGTGCTGCTGCGACATCACGGACTCGGCATCGAAATCGTCATCGATCGCCAGCATCCTATCGGCAAGGATGATCCCGCCGGCGTTGCGGACGTGATTCTCGAGGCGGCGCTGACGACGATCGTGGACCTGGAGGACTCCGTTGCGGCTGTCGACGCGGACGACAAAGTCGCTGCGTATTCGAACTGGCTCGGCCTGATGCGCGGCGATCTCGAGGCGACGTTCATGAAGGGCAGCCGCCAGGTGACGCGCAAGCTCGATGACGATCGCAAGTGGCTCGCGCCGAACGGCGCCGCGTTCACGTTGCCCGGTCGCTCGCTGCTGTTCGTGCGCAACGTGGGACATCTCATGACGACGCCGGCGGTGCTGCTCGCGGACGGGTCGCAGGCGCCGGAAGGTATTGTCGATGCGCTCGTGACTTCGCTCATCGGTGTGCACGATCTGAAGAGCCTCGGCCGCCATCGCAACAGCCGGCAGGGATCGATCTACATCGTAAAGCCGAAGATGCATGGCCCGAAGGAGGCCGCCTTCGCGAATCGCCTGTTCGATGCCGTCGAAGATGTGCTCGGGCTTGCGCGTCACACACTGAAACTGGGCTTGATGGACGAAGAGCGTCGCACGTCGGCAAATCTCGCGGCGTGTATCGAAGCAGTGAAGGATCGCATCGTGTTCATCAACACGGGCTTCCTCGATCGCACCGGCGATGAAATGCACACGTCGATGCAGGCCGGCCCGATGATCCGCAAGGGTTCGATGAAATCGTCGACCTGGATCAAGGCCTACGAGGATCGCAACGTGAACATTGGACTCTCGTGCGGGCTCGCGGGCGTCGGCCAGATCGGCAAGGGCATGTGGGCAGCGCCCGATCGGATGGCGGACATGCTCGAACAGAAGATCGCACATCCGCAGGCTGGCGCTTCGACAGCGTGGGTTCCAAGCCCGACCGCAGCGACGCTGCACGCTCTGCACTATCACTCGATCGATGTGTTCGCGCGTCAGAAGGAGCTGGCGAACCGGCCGACTCCGTCTCTCGACCTGCTGCTCACGGTGCCGGTGCACTCGGGGCAGAAGTTCACAGCCGAAGAAATCCGCGAAGAGCTCGATAACAATGCGCAGGGCATCCTCGGCTATGTCGTGCGCTGGATCGACCAGGGGATCGGCTGTTCGAAGGTGCCTGACATTCACGACATCGGACTGATGGAAGATCGCGCGACGCTGCGCATCTCCTCGCAACACATCGCCAACTGGCTTCTGCACGGTGCGTGCACGATCGAACAGGTAGACGCAGCCTTGCAGCGCATGGCTGCGAAGGTCGACACCCAGAATGCAGGTGATCCGCTCTATCGTCCGATGGCGCCGAATCTTTCCGGCAACCTGGCATTCGCCGCCGCACGTGCATTGATCGTCGAAGGCGTTGCGCAACCGAACGGCTACACGGAGCCGCTGTTGCATCGTTTCCGCGCCGAAGCCAAGGCGAAGTAATCCGCCATCCCTGCGCGGGAGTGACCACTCGGTCATTCCCGCGCAAAGCCGATTCCGTGCGCGCCTGTCGGCCCGCGACCGCGAGCGCGTAGACTGCGGCCATTCGTCTGCACGACGTACGCGGATCCCGGACACAGACATGCCACTCGATCGCACGTGCGCGATGGCCGTCGCCATTGCAATCCTGTCTCTCAGTGCCTGCGGAAAGCAGCCTCCCGCCGACCCGGTCGCGGCGCTCCCGGCGATGGCGCCTTACGAAATCGGCGATGCCTACCTCTATCTGCTAGGGCGTGCCCTCGTCCTGCGGCAGCAACGCCTGGATTTCGAGCAGGGCGGGTTCCAATGGAATCAGCTGGTTCACCGCACACCGGGAGAGACGACACAGTCATCGCCGGAGCTAGACGTCGCGTACTCGGAAGCGTGGATCGCCGTCGACGAACGTCATTGCGTCCTGCTCGAAGTACCCAGCATCACCAAGCGTTACTACACATGGCACATGGTGAATGGCTGGGGCGAGACGCTCGTGAACATCAACGAGCGGACGTTTCCTGATCAGCCGCACGGAAAGTTCGCGCTGTGCCTGAAAGACAGCGCGGCTGTAGCGCCCGATGGAGCGCGACGCATCGACCTGCCCGTGAAATCGGTTCGCGCTATTGCCCGCGTCGGTTTGGGTTCTGATCCGTCGACCGCGCGGCGTCTGCAGCAGCAGTTCAAGCTCACTGCCCCGGCGGAGATTGCGGCGCCGTCGTTCATCCAGGTGCCGCTCTTCACGGACGAGGCGCTGCCGGGAGTCGAGCTGTTCGATCAGGCGCAGCAGATTCTGACGGACGAACCGGACATCAATGCCGGCATGGAGTCGATTCGTGCGCAGGTCGCGAAAGTCGCCGAACTCGCGAAGGCGGAGGTGCATCGGCAACGCGTTCGCGAGGGGATCGAGAAGGAAGGCTGGCCCACGTTGAAGGAATTGCTGGCGACGCCAGGTCCGAAGTCGAAGGGTTGGTCGCATCCCGCGGTAGCGGGCAACTACGGCAGCGACTATCGCAGGCGGACGATGATGAACTTCGCCGCGCTGTGGGCGAACGTCAACACCGAGGTCACGTTCTTCGGGAATCAGAAGCTCGATGGAAGTCAGGCGTACGTGCAGACGTTCGATGCCGACTCGCCGCCCTCCGCCAAGGCGAGTCAAGGATGGTCGGTCATGGTGCTCGATGCCGAGACGCGCCAGGTGATCGGCAATGATCTGAACCGATTCTCGCTGGGCGACAGCGCGCGTTTGCAACCCAATCCGGATGGCTCGCTCACGATTGCTTTCGCGCCGACGCTGCCGGATGGGATCGCGAAGTCCAACTGGCTGCCGACGGCCGCGGGCAAGCGCTACAACCTCAATCTACGGTTCCATGTGCCTGCCGAGGATGTGGTGCAGGGCACTTATTTTCCGCCGCCGCTGACTGCCAGGCCCTGAAGGCAGGCATCGCGCCGTCGGAAATATCCTCTTATAGGACGAGGGAACTCCGCTGCGGAAACTGGCATCCTGCCGTGTCATGGCTGTCCGAGGTCTCATCGATGAGTGCTGATCAACGAGGCCCGCTCGCGGGTCTGCGTGTGCTCGAAGTAGCCGGCATCGGTCCGGGTCCCTTCTGCGGCATGCTGCTCGCCGACCTGGGAGCGGATGTCGTTGTCGTCGAGCGGATCGAGGCGGAAGCGCAAGGCAGGGGACCGCAGGCGATCTTCAATCGCGGCAAGCGATCGGTGGTCGTCGATCTCAAGAAGCCCGAAGGGGTCGAAGCTGTGCTCTCGCTCGCGGCACAGTGCGATGCATTGATCGAAGGGATGCGTCCCGGTGTGATGGAACGTCTGGGGCTGGGGCCGGACGTTTGTATCGGGCGCAATCCGCGGCTCGTCTACGGACGCATGACGGGCTGGGGGCAGACGGGCCCGCTGGCGCCGGTCGCGGGTCACGACCTCAACTACATCGCGCTGTCAGGTGCGCTTTGGTATTCGGGTCAGCCTGGGACCCCGCCGCTCGCGCCACCGACACTCATCGGCGATATCGGCGGAGGTGCGCTCTATCTCGCCATCGGTCTGCTTTCGGCAGTGATGAGTGCGCGCGCCACTGGGCGTGGCCAGATCGTCGACGCCGCGATCGTCGATGGCAGCGCGCACATGCTGAATCTGATATTGGGCCTGCGGCCCAGCGGCCAACTCGTCAGTGAGCGAGGGGCCAGCCTGCTCGATGGTCCTCACTGGTATTCGACCTATCGCTGCGCTGACGGGCATTTCATTTCGGTCGGCAGTCTCGAGCCGAAGTTCTATCAGCTGCTGCTGACGAAGCTGGGTCTTGCCGGGGATCCTTCATTCGCCAACGGCTATCAGCGTCGGACGTGGCCGGAGCTGCGCGCGAAGTTCTCGGAGCTCTTTGCGCAACGTACGCGCGCCGAGTGGTGCGCATTGCTGGAAGGCACCGATGCTTGCTTCGCACCGGTTCTGACGCCGGAAGAAGCGTCGGTTCATCCGCACATGGCCGAGCGCGGTGTCTATTCGAACGCGGACGGCGTTTTGCAAACCAGTCCGGCACCGCGATTCTCGGAGACGCCCGCGGCAACACCCAGGCCCATGCGGCGCGAACCAGATGTATCGGCGGTATTGCAGCGATGGACGTCGCGGTAGGCTCTGATCCGTAAGTGTCGATACGGACGATTGCCACGCCGATTCAGGGAGAATGACGCTGCCTGACCCGGAGGTGTTCGTCATGCATCGTCGCCATGCCGTCGTGCTGTTCGTTCTCGTGGTTGCGTTGCTGCAGGGCTGCGCAAGCCTGCAGGGGCGTGATCCGCTGCAGGTCACCGTCGCGGGCATCGAACCGCTGGAAGGGCAGGGCATGGAACTGCGGTTGCTCGTCAAGCTGCGCGTCCAGAATCCCAACGATTCGCCTGTGAACTACAACGGCGTGGCGCTCGAGATGGAGGTCCAGGACAAGACCTTCGCGAGCGGCGTCAGCGATGAGAGCGGCAGCGTACCGCGCTTCGGCGAGTCAGTGATTGCCGTGCCGATGACGATCTCCGCCTTCCGTATGGTCAGGCAGGCAATCGGCATGCTTCAGGGCGGCGCGGGTCCCGGAAAAATCCAGTACGAAATGAAGGGCAAGCTGAGCGGCTCGGGATTCGGAGCCACCCGTTTTTCGACCAAGGGCGAGTTCGACATGCCGGCTGCAACGGCGCCAAACGCGACATAAACATCGGCGACGTTGCGCGTACCGCGGTCATCGGGTCAGATAGGCACCTGAAGTCACGGCTTGCGTTGCCCGGATGCGGACACGGCCGCTGACGGGAGCGCAGTACTCGATGAAGCCGTCATGCATCCGCGTCGTACTGATCGTCGCGAGCATTCTCTTCCTCCCGGCGACGCCGTCCTTGGCGGCCTACAAGGGTGCAGCTCCCGCTGGCGTGGATCTGACCGGGCACTGGAAGATCAACGCCGCGTTGAGCGACGACGCGGAAGCGCTGCTGCAGGAGCGACTCGCGGACGAACGCAAGCAGCGTGAGAAATGGCTGCGACGCGCGCGGGAAATCGATCCGCTCGGTATTCCTCCGATCGGCATGCCACTTCCGCCGCCGCCATCAGAGGACGCAGAGCAGCAGCCCACGCCTCCGCCACAGCCGCAAATGCAGCGTGCACGCAATCGTTTCGTCGATGAGTTGCGTCGGATGCTGAACATCAGCGACACGATGAGCATCACGCAGGCAGGTACGAAGATCGACATCGTGTCCGCCGTCGATGCGCGGCGGTTCGATGCTGGAACGCAGAGCCAGGTCTCGATGCCGCAGGGAGCGCTCGCGGATTCGGACGTCGGCTGGGATGGCCAGTGGTTCGTGATCGAGCGTCGCGCGCGTGGCGGTCCGCGCGTGACCGAAAAGTATCGCTGGCTCAAGAAGACAGATCAGATCGAATCGGTGCTCGCGTGGGGCGGCGACACGATCCTGTCCGGCATCAAGGTGCGCCGGATCTACGATCGGATGTCGGCGCCGCCGCCAGCGCCGGATCCGGAGAGCGGGCCGATCAGATAGCGCACTCTCCGCTGCTGCCGTCATTCCCGCGAAAGCGGGAATCCATCCGGATCAAGGCATGGACTCCCGCCTGCGCGGGAGTGACGATAGTTCAGGTCCCGTAGCCCAGCATCGCCTTCGTCTCGAGGAATTCCTTCAATCCCTCGCGGCCCCATTCGCGTCCGTTGCCGGACTGCTTGTAACCGCCGAACGGAGCGTTGATGTCGGTCGGTGCGCCGTTGATGTGGACCATGCCGGCACGCAGCTTGCGGGCGATGCGCCGGGCGTTGTCCGTGTTTCCGGAATAGACGTAGCCTGAGAGTCCATAGACCGTATCGTTCGCGATCGCGACGGCCTCTTCTTCGCTCTTGTACGGAATCATGACGAGCACAGGTCCGAAGATCTCTTCGCGTGCGATCGTCATTTCGTTGTTCACGTTGGAGAAGATCGTCGGCTTGATGAAATAACCCTTGTCGAGCCCCGCGGGTCGGCCCGGACCGCCGATCACGACGGTCGCGCCTTCTTCGACGCCCTTCTGCAGCAGGCGCTGGATCTTGTCGAACTGGGTCTTGTTCGCGACCGGTCCCATCGTCGTGCTGTCCGCTTTCGGATCGCCGACCACAGGCTTCTCTGCGACGGCCTTCGCGATCTTCACTGCTTCGTCGTAAAGCTTCGCCGGCACGAGCATGCGTGACGGTGCGTTACAGGACTGGCCGGTGTTGGCCATCATCGAAACGACGCCAGTCTTGATTGCCGCATTGAGGTCGGCGTCTTCGAGAATGATGTTGGCGGACTTGCCGCCGAGTTCCTGCGACACGCGCTTCACAGTGTCCGCAGCGGCTTTTGCAACGAGCACGCCCGCGCGCGTCGAGCCGGTGAAAGAGACCATGTCGATATCGGGATGGCGCGAGATCGCTTCGCCGACACCCGGGCCGTCGCCATCGACCATGTTGAACACGCCCTTCGGCACGCCGGCTTCCTCGAGGATTTCCGCGAAGACGTGTGCGCTCAGCGGAGCGATTTCGCTCGGCTTCAGGACAACGGTGCATCCCGCGGCGAGTGCCGGCGCGACCTTGCAGCCGATCTGGTTGATCGGCCAGTTCCACGGCGTGATCAGACCGCATACGCCGATGGGCTCGCGCGTGATGCGTGTGTTGCCCAGCTGCTCTTCGAATTCGAAGTCCTTGAGGACAGCGAGGGTCGTCGCGAAGTGGCCGAGGCCACTGCCGGCCTGCGCGTTCAGCGCGAGCTTCATCGGCGCGCCCATCTCGTCCGAGATCGCCTTGGCGAGGCGGGGCATATTCGATTGGAAAACTTTAATGATGCGCTCGAAGAGTGCGATCTTTTCCTCACGCGACGTTTGAGAAAAGCTCTCGAACGCGCGGCGCGCGGCCTTCACTGCGGCATCCACGTCTTCCGGTGCTCCCAGCAGGATTTTGCCCACCGATTCCTCGGTGGCCGGATTGATGACGTCGTGCTCGCGGCGTCCGGCAGGCGCGACCCATGCGCCGTCGATGAAGAACTTTCTGAAGTCGTACATGAGGCCTCCGGAGCCTGTGGAACAGGCGCCTGCAATTGCTGCAAACGGGAGGCGGATGATACGTCAGAGGCACGGGTCCCGCGCCTCGTCGGTCAGGACGAATTTGTCAGCGACGGACGTCGGTCTGCACTTCGGAAAGGAACAGTTCGACGTCACTCACGCCGAGCAGATTGAAGTCCCCGGGCACAGTGTGTTTCAGGCATCCGGCGGCCGTAGCGAAGTCGACGGTGCCTTGCGGCGTCATCCCTTTGAGAAGGCCATGCAGGATGCCTGCGGCGAACGCATCTCCCGCGCCGATGCGATCCACGATGCCCTGCAGCGGATAGGGACGCGTGGTGAACACTTCCTTCGCCGAGTGCAGCGTACCGGCGAGCTGCTGCGTATCGACGCTGTGGCGAGTGCGTTCGGTGTAGGCGATCCACTTCAGCGATCTGAATGTTTCGAAAGCCATGGCCGCGGCCCTGCGACGCCGTTCAGTCGCGTTCGCATCATCGGACTTGAAGCCCAGCATGAAGGCGATGTCGCGATCGTCGCCGAAGATGAGATCGGCGTACTGGCAGATCTCGCTCAGGATCCCGGGCGCTTGCGGTGAACGGGACCCCCACAGTCGCGCGCGGAAATTGCAGTCGAATGAAATTTTGACGTTTGCTGCGCGCGCGGCTTTCACCGCGCGAAGCGCGGAGTCAGCACCTTCCGTGCTGACTGCGGGCGTGATGCCAGACACGTGCAGCCACTGAGTGTCCTTCAGCAGCGTTTCCCAGTCGTAACTGTCAGCGGGCGCTGTGGCGAACGCTGATTGCGCGCGGTCATACAGCACTTCCGCCGGACGTTGCCCCGCACCATGCGTCAGGAAGTACAGGCCCATCCGCGCATCGCGGAACCGTACCGGATCGGTATCGACGCCATGACGACGCAA
Organism: Povalibacter uvarum; assembly: GCF_014202975.1. Classification (GTDB taxonomy): domain Bacteria; phylum Pseudomonadota; class Gammaproteobacteria; order Steroidobacterales; family Steroidobacteraceae; genus Steroidobacter; species Steroidobacter uvarum. The sequence goes on along the minus strand of NZ_JACHHZ010000002.1, from coordinate 164,305 downwards.
TTCGCCTACGCACGCGTGACCGAGCGCGTTGTCCGGCAGGCTCGTCACCACTGCGGCCTTGTGGCCGAAGCGGCTCAGCGAAACAGCGACGTTCGCTTCCGCACCGCCCACATGCGCCTCGAGTCCTCCGGTCTGCAGGAGGAGTTGCTTTCCTGGCGCGGAGAGCCGCAGCAGCACTTCACCAAAACAAAGGATGGATCTGGTCATGAGCACGAAATTACCCCGAAACACGGAAGGCCGGTGATGTTGGCGGCGATGCAACAGATCCGGCCGATTTCTTGCGGCGCATCATCGGGGAATTGCAAACCGTGTTGCACATTCACCAAAGATGCAGTCTTGCCGGCCGTATGGTGCTCTGCTAGCCTGTGATTGTCACCGGTGTCATTCATAGCGTCGTGGCTTCATGCTACCGGTGTCAAGAAAGACAGATTTCCTGGTTCGAGAGAGTGCGCCGTCCAAGCGGCGCGGTGCGGGGGAACGAGCGCTGAGTTGCTGGCTGCAACCAGGCTTGCCTCCGTTTGTGGCAACGATGGGGGAGTAACTCACATGCTGGCAGTCGATCGTCATCGCGGTCTCATTCGCGCATCCGTTCGCGCGATCCTTGGTCTTGCATCGGTTTCAGTCGTCGGAATGTCTGCATTCGCACAGGAAGCAGCTCAGCCCGACGGTGCTGTGGAAGAAGTGATCGTGACCGGCTTCCGCGAGAGCTTGAACGCAGCGCTCGAGCTCAAGCGCGATTCCATCGGCGCGGTCGACTCGATCGTCGCTGAAGACATTGCCGATTTCCCGGACCAGAACCTCGCTGAATCCATTCAGCGCATCCCCGGCGTTTCGATTGCCCGCCAGGGCGGCGAAGGTCGCCAGATCACCGTTCGCGGTCTCGGTCCGCAGTTCACGCGTGTACGCATCAACGGCATGGAAGCACTGACGACGACCGGCGGCACCGACGCAACGGGCGGCACGAACCGCAACCGTGCGTTCGACTTCAACATCTTCGCGTCAGAGCTCTTCAACTCGATCAAGGTCGCCAAGACGGCGTCGGCTGATCAGGAAGAAGGTTCGCTCGGTGCGACTGTCGATCTGACGGTGGCCCGTCCGTTCGACTACGACGGCCTCACCTTCGTAACCGGTGCGCAGCTCGGCTACAACGATCTGCAGGAAGACGTGGATCCGCGCGCAACGGCGCTCATCAGCAACACCTGGGCCGACGGCAAGTTCGGTGCACTGTTGTCAGTGGCTTACTCGGATCGCGAGTTCAAGGACACGGGCGCCAGCACGGTTCGCTGGCAGGACCCTGCCGGCAACTGTCCGTTCTCGACCGGCACCACGGTCAACACGGCCTGCTTCGCTCAGGCGTCCGTGCTGCCCGGCGCAAGCGTGACAGCTGCGCAGCTCAACTCTGCGTTCCGCCCGCGTATCCCGCGCTATGACATGTACGAGAACACCCAGGAGCGCCTGGGCGTGACGGCCTCGTTGCAGTTCAGCCCGGCTGATTCCACGGTGCTGACGTTCGATGCCCTGTACGCCGACCTGCAGTCGACGCGTACCGAGCAGTTCCTGGAAATGCCGAACTTCAGCGCGAACATGAATGCGGTCGACGTCGTCGATGCACAGATCGATGGCAACAGCATCGTCTACGGCGTGTTCAATGACGTCGACGTTCGTTCGGAGCAGCGCTACGACGAACTCGAAACGAAGTTCACGCAGTTCACCCTGAGCGGCGAGCACAAGTTCACCGACACGCTGACCCTGACTGCATTCGCGGGCACGGCGAAGTCGGAACACGACAACCCCATCCAGACGACGTTCCTGTGGGACATCGACGATGCCGATGGCGTGGTGTTCGACTATCGCGGCAGCTCGCGTCTGCCGGTGCTCAGCTACGGCACCGCCGACGTGACGAATCCGGAAGCCTGGCGCCTGCAGGAAATCCGTCAGCGTCCCCAGACGGCAGACAACACTTTCGACAACTACGGTGTCGATCTGAAGTGGGACCTGTCCGACCGGATGGCACTGAAGGTGGGTGCTCAGTACAAGGCGTACGAGTTCGAAACCACCAGCGCCCGCAAGGCGAGCGAAGTCGCTTCTGCTGATCAGCGCGCCGTTGCACGTTCGAGCTACGCGCAGCTGCTGAATCTCAGCGATGCCAGCCTCAACGTGCCGGCCGGCACGACGTTCAGCTGGGTTGTGCCGAATGTGAAGGCCGGAATGGACGTGTTCGGCCTCTCGCCCGAGGGCTATGAAGCCTACGGCGTCAGCACGGCGAACGATCTGGGCAACAACTTCGGCGTGACGGAAGACGACACTGGCGGCTACGTGCAGTTCGAATTCAGCGCCGACCTCGGCAGCATCCCGCTGCGCGGCAACGTCGGTGTGCGCTACGTCGAGACCGCTCAGGAAGCGACTGGCTGGGCCCGCTTCACCGGCGGCACGCAGCTGCTGACGATCGAGAACGACTACGACAACACGCTGCCGTCGCTGAACCTCGTCGCCGAAATCACCGACGAATTCCTGATCCGCCTCGGCGCGGCGAAGGTGATGACGCGTCCCGGCCTCGGCCAGTTGAACCCCGGTCTCGCACTGAGCATCGCCGGTAACAACAAGACTGTGACTGCCGGTAACCCGTTCCTCGAGCCGTTCGAAGCGGATGCTTACGACCTGGCCTTCGAGTGGTACTTCGCCGATGAGTCGATGGTCAGCCTCGCTGTGTTCTACAAGGACATCGGCAGCTTCGTGCAGACGATTCGCGAGACCGGCTCGTTCTCCGACAACCCGTTCGGTCTGCCGGACAGCGCCGCGCTCGCACAGTGCGCCGCCGCCGGTATCACGGATCCCGCAACCTGCTTGAGCGGCTGGGGCTTCAACGTCCCGACGAACACGCCGGGCGGCGATCTGAAGGGCGCGGAAGTCAGCTACCAGCAGCCGTTCACCTTCCTGCCGGGCTTCATGAGCGACTTCGGCGTGATCCTGAACTACACGTATGTCGACTCCGAGGTGCAGTACCTCAACACGGCTGGCGCCGTGGTGGCCGAAGAAACCCTCGCGGGTCTGTCGCAGAACGCGGCGAATGCCACGCTCTACTACGACAACGGCGTCTTCAGCGCGCGTGTTTCGGCTGCGTATCGCGACGAGTACCTGACGACAGTTCCTGGTCGCAACCAGAGCCCGGGCCTCGGTGCGCAAGCTGTCGGACAGAACGACGTCGAAGGCACTGCCGAGACGCTCAACATCGACTTCTCGACCAGCTGGGCCGTCAACGACCATCTCGATCTGACGCTCGAGGCGCTGAACCTGACCGACGAGTTCGAAGATCAGTGGATCAGCTCGACGGCCGATCGTTCGGTGTACTACCACCACACGGGCCGTCAGTACTTCCTGGGTGCACGTTACAAGTTCTGAGGTTCCCCCTGATCCTCAGTCTCTGCTGGCGTCGGGTCCTCACGGGCTCGACGCCTTTTTTGTCTCCGTAATTCCTCTCGAGGTCTCTCACCGCCGATCCAAAACCGTCTCACGCAAACAATCACACTGTCTGGGGGAGCATGTCGTCATGCCTACTACAAAAAATTATCTGCGCACAGTTTGTGTCTTTGCCGCGGCGATGGCCGCGCCCGTTCATTCCGATCCTTCCTGCGATCTCGGTCGCCTGACGCTCGATCCAACCGATGGCTGGGCGGCTGCGGGAACCGGCGTCACCGGCGGCTCCGCTGCCGTCCCTTCCCAGGTCTATACCGTGACCACGCGCGCGGAGCTCATCGCGGCGCTCAACAACGGCGTAACGTCGTCGACATCGCCATCGAATCCGTCCAACGAGCCGAAGATCATCTATGTGAAGGGAACGATCGACTTCAACGTCGACGACGCCAACAACCCGCTCACGTGTGTGGACTACTACCGCAACGGCTACACGCTGGAGTCATTCCTTGCGACGTACGATCCTGCGGTGTGGGGTAGGGTGAATCCGGTTGGTCTGCTCGAGACTGCGCGCGTAGCCTCTCAACAGGCGCAGCAGGCTCGTGTACGCATCCGTGTGGGTTCGAATACCACGATCGTCGGCATCGACAAGTACGCGGTCATCCGCGGCGCCTGGTTCGATCTGCGCGGCACGGCGAACGTATTCAACAGTCGCAGCAACATCATCATCCGCAACATCACATTCCAGGACACCTACGATTGCTTCCCGGCGTGGAGCCCAACGGACGGTTCGCAGGGCAGCTGGAACGCGCAGTACGACTCGATCTCGCTGCGCGACACCAACAACGTCTGGATCGATCACAACACGTTCGAGGACAAGGCGACGCAGGATCAGGATCAACCGCATCACTTCGGCGTGCTGTATCAGGTCCACGACGGTCTGCTCGATATCACCAACGCGTCCGATCTCGTCACGGTGTCGTGGAATCGCTTCCGCAATCACGACAAGATGATGCTGATCGGCTCCTCCGACAGCGCGACGGCCGACAGAGGCAAGTTGCGCGTGACGCTGCATCACAATCTGTTCGACGGCATCGGCCAGCGTGCGCCGCGCGTCCGGTACGGTCAGGTTCACATCTACAACAACTACTACAAGATCGAACGCCTGCCGAACTATCAGTACAGCTGGGGCGTGGGCATCGAATCGTCGATCGTCGCGGAGAGCAACTTCTTCAAGACCGACAAGACGGTGACGCCGGACCAGTTCATCGGCCGCTTCAACGGCACGCAGATCTACGCCGAGGGCAACCAGCTCAACGGCACACCGGTGAAGAACGTGTTCGATCCGGTTGCCGCCTGGAACGCGGTGAACGATCCCGATCTCGTCCCGACGGTGGAGTGGCTGCCGGTGTTCATCAGCGGTTACGAGCTGACGAAGTATGTGCCGGCATCGGTGCAGAATGATGCAGGTCCCTTCAACTGGTGAGTCCGATGAAGAGCAGACGCAACCCCTTCTCCCTCGGCCGAGCGGCTCGCGAGGGCGTTGATCGGGACGAGACGGGTCGGTTGCTCAGGTGCACGCAAACCCTCTCTCGCAAGGCGGGGGAGGGTTTCCTGATTCTCGGTCTGATGCTGGCGGTCGCGAGCATGCTCGTCGCCTGTGCGCCCGAGACGCCGCCGTCTGTGTCCGCGCAGTCTGTGTCCAGCCAGCCGGAGGCATCGCGCCACGTTCGCAATCGATTCTTCCATCGGGAAGATTCGGCGGTGACTCGGGAAGAGCCAGGGCCTCACGAAGGCACCGGCATGACGACGGCTTATCGGTACTTCGACGATGTGACGGACGCGAAAGTCATCTTCCGCAAGCGGGCGCTTCATCGCGGCGCGTCCATCGGCATGCATGTGTTGTCGCACGACGAGGTCTACTATGTCGTCGGTGGGCGCGGCGAGTTGCAAGTAGATGACACGACGATCGAGGTGGGTCCTGGCAGTGCAACGTTCATGCATGAAGGCGCCGATGTCGGCATCCGGCAGGTGGGCGACGAAGACCTCGTCGTCATCGTCGCCTACCCGCCCGCGACGAAGCCCAGCGCCGCGAAGTGAGCAACGCGTGCAGCGGATGCAACGCTGTACGAGGCTTCTCGGCATCCTGGGTCTGCTTGCGATGAGCCCTGCCTTCTCGCAGCAGGAACTTCCGCTCTACGACGGCGCCATTCCGAATGCCATCGTCGCTCCCGACGAGGAGCGCATCCGCGATCCTTCAGAGCCGCACCTCTTTCGCCTCAACATCTCCCGACCGACGCTGACCGTCTATCTGCCACGAACACCGGATGCCAAGCGGGCGGGAGTGATCGTCCTTCCAGGAGGGAGCTATCGCGGTGTGTCGATCGAGAAAGAAGGACACGCAGTCGCGCGCGCCTTCAACGAAATGGGCGTCGCGGCGTTCGTGCTGAAGTATCGGACTCCCGATCCGCGTCACATGCGCGATCGCACCACGGGTCCGCTGCAGGACGCGCAACAAGCGTTGGCTGTCGTCCATCGCCGTGCGGCGGAGTGGAATATCGATCCCTCGCGCGTCGGGATGATGGGGTTCTCCGCAGGGGGCCATCTGGCTTCGACCGTTGCAACGCATTTCGACCAGCCGATCGCACTGGGAGTGCCGGTCGAGGTTCTTCGCCCGGATTTCCTGATGCTGATCTATCCTGTAATCACCATGCGGGAAGGGCTGGTGCACGCAGGCTCGAGGCAGATGCTGCTCGGAGACGAGCCTTCGGATGCGGACATCGCGAAGTACTCCAACGAGCTTCATGTCTCGGCCAGGACGCCGCCCACATTCATTGTTCACGCGGCCGACGATGCCGGTGTGCCTGTCGGCAACAGCCTGCGGTTCTTCGAAGCGCTCCAGGCGAACAAGGTGCCGACGGAGTTGATCGTCTATCCAGCCGGCGGCCACGGATTCGGATTGAATAATCCCACGACACCGGATCGCTGGATCGATCGCTGCCGCGATTGGCTCGTGAGCCAGGGATTCCGGCAATGAGTTCGACGCGCGTTACCCGCCGTGATGTGCTGCGCGGGGTGAGCGCCGGTGCGCTCGCCGCCTTCTCTTCGTTCGCGTTCGCTGCAACCCGATATGCAACGGCCACCACGCGTTCTGGAAAAGTTCACGGCTCCGTCGAGCAGGGAGTGCATGTCTTCAAGGGCATTCCCTACGGCGCGGACACTTCATCGCGCCGCTTTCGCCCCGCGTTGGCGCCGGTTGCGTGGAAGCGAGCGCGCGACGCTCTCGAGTATGGACCCGCCTGTCCGCAGCCAGGACTGGCCGAGCCGATGAGCGAGGACTGTCTAGTGCTCAACGTGTGGACACCGGCGTTGCGCGACGGTGCCAAGCGCGCGGTGATGGTCTACTTCCACGGCGGTGAGTTCAGTTCAGGCTCGGGTTCGAGCGCGATCTATGACGGCACCCGCCTGTGTCATCGCGGCGACGTCGTTGTGGTCACCGTCAATCATCGACTGAATGCGTTCGGGCATCTCTACCTGGGTCGGCTTCGCGGCGCGGAGTACGAGGCTTCGGGCAATGTCGGTCTACTCGACCTCGTGCAGGCGCTGACCTGGGTTCGCGATCACGCCGCCGAGTTCGGAGGCAACCCGGATTGCGTGATGGTGTTCGGCCAGTCGGGAGGCGGCGCGAAGATCGCAACGCTGATGGCGATGCCGGCGGCTCGCGGGCTCTTCCATCGCGCGGCGACAATGAGCGGTCAGCAGATCACTGCCGCAGGCCCTCGCAGTTCGACGCTGCGAGCGAGCGCCTATCTCGACGCGCTGAAAATTCCCGCGGCGGATCTCGCTCGAATCGACACCATTGCAATTGCTGATCTGGTTGCAGCGACGCGGGCGCCGGATGCGACGATGATCGGCCGCGCGTTGTACTTCGGTCCGGTGCTCGATCAGGTTTCGTTGCCGCGTCATCCGTTCTATCCGGATGCGCCGCCACAGTCCGCGCAGATCCCGATGATCATCGGCAACACCCGCGATGAGACTCGCGCGTTCCTCGGCAATGAGCCGGGTATTCAGCAGTTGAGGTGGGAAGAACTGCCGCAACGACTGCTGCCGCATCTTCACGTCGACATCAGTCCCGAATATGTAGTCGCCGAGTATCGGCGACTCTATCCCCAGTACACCGCAACGGAAGTCTTCTTCGCGGCGACGACCGCAGGACGTTCGTGGCGCGGAGCGGTGATCGAAGCGGAACTGCGTGCCGCGCAGGGCTCGCCCGTGTTCGCCTATCAGCTCAACTATCGCTCGCCGCTCGACGGTGGCCGATACGGTGCCATGCACACGATGGACATTCCGCTGGTGTTCGACAACATCGCACAGGCAGGCTCGCAGACCGGGGCGTCCGCGGAAGCACAGCGCACGGCGGACCAGATGAGTGATGCGTTCATCGCATTCGCACGAACCGGCAGTCCGAATCATTCAACTCTGCCGCAGTGGCGGCCTTACGAACTCGATCGCCGCTCAACCATGGTGTTCGACGCGCAGTCGCAGCTCGTCGACGACCCGCGCGGCGCCGAGCGCAAGTTGTTTGCGTCGGTGCCGTATATCCAGCGCGGGACGTACTAGCGGCGCAAGCTATCTCGGAATATTCCCTTTCACCGGCGCCACCTTCGGCACCATCGTCGCGAGATCCCAGTCCTTTTCGTTGAATGCCTGGCGTGTTTCCTTGTACTGGGGATAACCGCCGACTTGTTCTTCGCTGTTGATGATTTCGCCGCGACCTTCGACGGTATCGGCGACGATGCGGGCGTCGATGGGATCGCGATCCCAGGGGCGTGCGCCGGCGTTGCGGATCACTGACTCTTCCACGTCGATCGCACGAATCGGTGTGACCGCGAACGGCAACGCGGGTTTGGCCATCGGCAGAATCTGCGCTTTCGACGTCGTGTAGCGGCCGAACTTCGGCAGCGAGTTGCCGATGCGATCGACGGCGATGTTGTCTTCTTCGTAGAGCTCGATGTCGCCCGAGCCGCCGATCATGAACAGCGCGAGGTCCTTCGGCGTCGAAGGGCCGGCCCGCAGTACGTTGCCGATCAGCGTCATCTGGCCGTTCTGATAGTCGCGACCGAACCACTCTTCCGGGATCAGGTTGTAGTGCACGGCGCGAGGCCCCGGATTGTAGATGATGTTGTTGATCACCATGCCGCGCACGCCGCCCTTGAACAGCGGATTGCGCTCGTAGTTGTGCGCGTACAGATTGCCGATGATCAGGATGTCGTTGACGTTGTCGTGGATCAGAGAGCCCTTCGAGTGTTCGCCCTTCGGATGTGTCGAATGCGCCAGTCCTTCCGCGATGATGTTGTTGCTGTAAGTCAGGCGATTCGAAACGTTCTTGCGCCATTCATCCGGCGTTTTGCCCGTGAAGCGCGGTCCGGAGGCAGACAGGTTCTCGTCGATCGCCCATGTGAGCGAGCAATGATCGACGATGACGTTGTACGCATTGATCGTCGAGATCGAATCGGGCGCCCAGTTGTCCTTGACCGTCGCGCCGGCACTGCCTGTGCGAATGCGGATGTGCTGGATGATCACGTCGTGGGTCGCGAGATCGATGCCGGTCTTGATCAGCGTGATGCCGGGTGAGGGTGCGGTCTGGCCGGCGATCGTGAGAAACGGTTCGGTGATTCTCAGTTCGCGCTTCTGCAGATCGATCACGCCGCCGACTTCGAACACGACGATGCGCGGACCCTTCGTCATGATCGCCTCGATGAACGATCCGGGTCCCTCGGCAGCGAGGGTCGTCACGCGAATGATCTTCCCGCCGCGGCCGCCCGCGGTGTGTGCTGCCCAGCCTTGCGCGCCCGGGAATGCGACCTGCGAGGGTACAGCCTGCACAGAAGAGAAACCCGTCAGAATCATGAGAAATCCGAGCAGAATCATCCTCGCCCGGCCGAATCGGTCTGCGAGAGCGATACCAGTCACGTAGTCATTGATTTTCATGAAGATTCCCCCGGACGACCCTTGGTTTGACGGACGCCTGAATTGTAAATGACACCGGTTTCCTATATACAGCCCCACGAGATTAAAACTGCTTATGCCGGGGGGCGTTTGAGCGATTCGATCGATAACACGAGCAGGCAGTTCGTGCAGGCGCGGCTGGCTGGACGTTCGCTGGCCAGCTACCCGGGCACCGTTCCGCCGGATCTCCTCACCGCGTACCGAATCCAGGATGTTGCCATCGATGCGTGGCCCGACGCGCCGTGCGGCTGGAAAGTCGCGCGCATCGGCCCACAGTGGCAGGTGCAATACGCCGAAGAGCGCCTGATCGGTCCGGTCTTCGCCCGCAACGTCCACGTCGTCGGAACGGGCGACGTTGCGACCTGCCCGATCTTCGAGGGCGGGTTCGCCGCTGTCGAAGCCGAGATCGGCGTCTACGTCGGCGCCGACGCGGCGGTCGACAAGATCGACTGGACGCCGGAGCAGGCGGCACAGCTCGTCGGCAAAGTCTGCATCGGAGTCGAAGTTGCGAGCAGTCCGCTCGCGACGTTGAACGATCTCGGCCCCGGTGCCGTGATTTCCGACTTCGGCAACAACTGGGGCGTGATCGCGGGCGCCGAAATCGGCGACTGGCGCACGCGCACGGAGGAGCTCGCGGTGGAGACCTTCATCGACGGCCAATCCGCAGGCCGCGGCAAGATCGCCATTCCCGCAACGCCGCTTGCAGCGCTGGCTTTCGCGTTGAACAAGGCCGCCCAGCGCAAGCGTCCGCTGCGCAAGGGCGACTACATTTCGACCGGCATGATCACCGGCGTCCACGACATCCGGATTGGCCAGGAGTCGCGCCTGTCGTTCGGCGAGTACGGCGAGATCCTCTGCCGCGCCGTTCGCGCTGAGCGCTATTCGGGGAGCACACGATGAATCGACGCCGGTTTCTCGTCGGTGCAAGCGCTGCGGGAGTAGCGCTTGCAACAGGTGCACGCGCTGCGACAGAAGGCTTGATGACGGCAGCTGACGTCCATCCGAGCGGTTATCCGACGGTCGAAGCAGTGCGTTGGATCGGCAAGCGCCTCGAAGAGCTCACAGGCGGACGGTTACGGATCCGTGTCTACTATGCGGGCCAGCTCGGCCGCGAAGGTGACACAGTCGACCTCACACGCTTCGGCGCGCTCGACATCACGCGGGTCAATTTCGCGTCCCTGAACAATCCGTTTCCGCTCACGCGGCTGTTCGCTTTGCCTTACGTGTTCGATTCAGTCGATCACATGCGGCGTGTCGTCGATGGCGAAGCGGGCAAGATCGTGCTGAAAGGCTTTGAACAGCGCGATGTCATGGGGCTCGCGATCTACGATGCTGGTTCGCGGTCGTTCTACAACGTACGGCGTGCCATTCGCGAACCCAAGGATCTGCATGGCCTGAAGGTCCGTGTGCCGCCGTCGGACATCTTCCTCGAGATGGTCACGGCGCTGGGTGCCGAGCCGACGCCGCTGCCCTTTGGCGAGGTGTACTCGGCGTTGCAGACTCATCTCATCGATGGTGCCGAAAACAACTGGCGCAGTTTCCAGTCGAGCCGGCACTACGAAGTCGCGCGCTTCATTTCACACTCCGAGCACTCGTATTCACCCGAAGCTCTGCTGATGTCGCGACGAACGTTCGATGCACTTGCGCCGCAAGATCGGGAGCTGGTGCTGTCGACTGCGCGCGAGTCCGTCGCCCACATGCGTGAGCTCTGGGACAAGATGGAAGCCGAGGCGCGTGAGACCGTGCTGGCCGCCGGCGTCAATTTCAATGAGATCGACCGCGGCGCCTTCCATAGGGCCGCTGCACCGGTGCTCGAGAAATACACATCGCGCAGCGATCTGAAGCAACTCTACGAACTGGTGCGTGCTGCGGCCTGACGCCGCAGTTGCGACGGGGGACCGATGTCCGAAGCGAAATCGAAGTTCAGCGCCGCGCTGAATCCCATTGCATCAGCGACTGTCGCGATTGCCGGGGTATCGATCATCGGCATGGCGGTGGTTCAGGGGTGGCAGGTATTCGCCCGCTACGTGCTCAACTCCGCGCCGAGCTGGACTGAGCCGATGGCGCTGTTCTTCATGGCGACGACGATGATGTTCGGCGCGGCCGCCGGTGTTCGCTCGAGCCGTCACTTCGGCTTTTTCATCCTGGTCGAATCGGCTCGCCCACCTGTGCGCCGCATGCTGCGGATCGTCGCCAACCTCATTGCGGCATGCACGGGCCTCATGCTGGCGATCTGGGGTGGCGAGATGATGATCGACGCGTGGGACTATCGCATGGCGGGTGCGCCGCTGCCGCAGGGGTTCGCTTTCATGCCGTTGTGCGTCGGTGGAGCGCTCATCGCGTTGTTCGCCATCGAGCGCGTATTGGTACCGCTGCCGGAACAGCAGCCGGCGGCGGAATAGGTCGGGTCCCCTTCCACAAGAACGATCATCGGAAAACAACCATGGCTGTTGCGATTCTGTTCTTCGTCTTCGCTGTGCTGCTGATCATGGGCGTGCCTGTCGGCTTCTCGCTGATCGCCGCCTCGTTGGCGACGGTGCTGTATCTCGATCTGCCTGCGATCGTCGTCGTACAGCAGACGGCGGCCGGTGCCGGCACGATTTCGTTGATCGCAATCCCGCTGTTCATTTTCGCCGGCGAGCTCATGATGCGCGGCGGCATCTCCGAACGGCTGATCTCCTTCGCGAGTTCGCTGGTCGGACATCAGCGCGGGGGGCTGGGGCAGGTGAACGTGCTCGCTTCGCTGTTCTTCGGCGGGGTTTCTGGGTCGGCGATCGCAGACGTTTCCGCGATCGGTGGGGCGATGATCCCGCAGATGGTCAAGCGCGGTTTCGATCGCGACTTCGCGGTCAACGTGTCCGTCACGGCAGCGTTGGTCGCCCTGCTCGTGCCGCCATCGCACAACCTGATTCTCTTTTCGGCTTCTGCTGGCGGTTCGATTTCGATCGCCGATCTGTTTGCGGCCGGTGTGATTCCGGCGCTTCTAATGACGGCGGTACTCATGCTGACGGGCTGGGCGATTGCGCGCCGACGTGGCTATGCTACCGAGGCATTCCCCGGATTCCGCGAAGTGCTCTTGCGATTCGTTTCCGCGCTTCCGGGCCTGCTGCTCGTCGCGATGATCTTCTTCGGTATTCGCGCCGGCATCTTCACTGCCGTCGAGAGCGCGTCGATCGCTGTGGCGTACGCGTTGCTGGTAACAGGATTTCTGTATCGCCGCCTCACGTGGAAACACTTCGTCGACACTTGCGCAGGTGCGGTTCGTACGACCGGTCTGATCCTGTTCGTCATAGGTGCGGCTGCGTCGTTCGGATGGCTGCTTGCCTACTTGCAAGTGCCCACAGCAGCGGTGGAAGCGCTGACCTCGGTCTCCGACAACAAGTACGTGATCCTGTTCCTGATCATGGTCACGCTGCTGATCCTCGGAACGTTCATGGATCTTGCGCCCCTGATCATCATCTGTACGCCGATCTTCCTGCCGGTCGCAAAGGCCTTCGGCGTCGATCCCGTGCATTTCGGCGTGATCCTGATCCTCAACGCCGGCATCGGGCTCATCACGCCGCCCGTCGGCTCCGTGCTGTTCGTGGGCACGGCAATCGGCGGTATCAGCGTGACTCAGGCATTGCGCTCGATCTGGCCGTTCTATCTCGCGGCCTTCGTCGTGCTGCTGCTGGTGATCTACATTCCGGCGCTGTCGCTATGGCTGCCCGCGGCGCTGAAATGACTTGAGCTGCGAGCCCGTGCAGCGATGCCGGCTCGTTGCTTCGCTAGAGCGTCACTCCATCCTTCCAGATCGCGATCTCGCGTTCTTCGTTCAGCTCGTTCCTGGCGGGCTGACCCGACGCAGTTGCGATGATCAGTTGCAGGAACTCGTCGGTGACTTGCTCGGTATCCTCGCCCGCGAGCAGCCGGCCCGCGTCGAAGTCGATCCAGTGAGGCTTGTTCTGGGCCAGCGCGGAGTTCGAGCTGATCTTGAGGGTCGGGGCAGGAAATCCAAGCGGCGTTCCGCGACCCGTGGTGAACAGGACGATCGTCGCGCCCGCGGCGACCAATGCGGTCGATGAGATGCCGTCGTTTCCTGGCGCCTCCAGCAACGTCAGGCCGGGTTTGCTCGAGCGCTCGGCGTAGCGGATGACTTCCGTCACCGTTGCATGGCCGCCCTTCTGTACCGCGCCCAGCGACTTCTCTTCGAGTGTCGTGATGCCGCCCGCGATGTTGCCGGGCGACGGATTCTCGTGCACGGGCTGGTGATTGCGAATGAAGTAGTCCTTGAAGTCGTTCACGACGCTGACGATGCCGTCGAACACCTGTTCGCTGGCAGCGCGCTGCATGAGCAGCCGCTCAGCGCCGAAGACTTCAGGAATTTCCGTGAGGATCGCTGCACCGCCCGCAGCGGTCACGCGATCGGCAATGCGCCCGACGAGCGGGTTCGCGGTGATGCCGCTGAAGCCGTCGGATCCGCCGCACTTGAGACCGATCGACAGTGTGCTCAGCGGGCAAGGTTCGCGCTTCGTGCGCTCAGCGAGTTGCACGAGTTCTTCCACCGCCTGCAATCCGGCTTGCGTTTCGTCGGTGGTCGACTGCGCCGCGAAGGATTTGATATGCGCGCGCTGGTTTGCGGGAATATCCGCGAGCAGTTTGTCGAGCTGGTTCGATTCGCATCCCAGTCCGAGGATGAGCACGCCGCCGGCGTTCGGATGGCACGCGAGCGCCGCCGTCAGCTTGCGCGTGCGATCGAGGTCGCCGCCGAGCTGTGAGCAACCGAATTGATGCGGGAACGCGTGAATTCCGTCCACACGCCCGGCGAATCGCTGCGATGCGAGGCGCGCTATGCGCTCCGCGGTTCTGCCGACACAGCCGACCGTGCAGAGGATCCAGATCTCGTTGCGCGTTCCAACGCGACCATCGGGCCTGCGATATCCCATGAAAGTCGCCGAGGAGGACTGAGCCTGCAGCGCGGATTCGCTTGCGGGTTCATACCGATACTCATCGAGTCCCGCGAGGCGCGTGCTGACGTTGTGCGTGTGCACGTGTGCGCCTACGGGAATGTCGGTCTTTGCCCGCCCGATCGGCCAGCCGTATTTGCAGACAGGTTGCGATGCGGCGATCGCGCGCACGGCGAACTTATGTCCGCGTCCGACAGGGTCGCGCAGGGTCACGGTCTGGTCGTCGATCGTGATCTGTTCGCCGACATTCAGGTCGCGCAGGGCAATGGCCACATCATCGCGGGCCGTGATGCGGTAGGCGGCGGGCAGGGCGCTGTTCATGAGGTCCAATCGACTGGAAGTCAGGCGTTCGATAGGGCATCTTAGCGCCGGGGGAAACCGGTGTCATGATGCGAGGCGCAAGGCATCGGCACGGCGCGGAATTCACATACGCGCTTTGAATCCCGTTGTCGACGGGAGACTCCCCGCGCTTTGTGTGAAACTGTGCTCACAGGGAGATCGTTGGTCACGACGACTTGCAGCGTGCAGGGGGCGTAAGTCAGCACGCGAGGGCGTCATGAGAACAAATTGAACATGGTCAAAAAGGCCGCCAAGAAAGCCTCGCGGAAAGTGCCGGTGTCGACGCAACCTGCTGCAGCATCGCAGGTGCGGCATGAAGAGCCGACGCGCAAGCACACCATCAACGACATCGCGCGGCTCGCGAACGTTTCCAAGAAAACCGTTTCGCGGGTCATCAACGAATCGCCGTTCGTGCGCGAGGACACGCGCACGCGAATCGCAGAGATCATGCAGCGCGTCGGATACACACCCGATCCGCAGGCGCGCGGTCTTGCGTTCCGGCGCTCGTTCCTCATCGGGCTCATCTACGACAATCCGAATGCGCCGTACGTCATCAACATCCAGGAAGGCGCGCTGGGTGCGCTGCGCCGCCAGGGATACGAGCTCGTCGTGCATCCGTGCGATCGCACGAATGAGAAGTTTCTTTCCGAGATCCGCGAGCTGATCAGCCGCCAGAAGCTCGACGGCGTCATCATGCTGCCGCCGGTGTCGGAGAACTCGGCGCTTGCCGAGATGCTGCAGAAGCTGAATTGCCCGTACGTCCGCGTGCTCGCTGCGCCGCTCGATGAGCCGCAGAACCTCGTGTTGTCGATGGATCGCCAGTCGGCGGCGGAAGTGGCGGAGCATTTGTGGAAGCTCGGCCACAAGCGTATTTCGATGATCATCGGACCGCAGACGTATCGTTCCTCGATCGAGCGACTCACCGGATTTTCCGACGCGCTCGCCGAACGCGGCCTGACGATGCCGCCCGAATTCGTCGTCGAAGGTCTCTACACGTTCGAGTCGGGCGCTGCATGCGCCGAGCTGTTGCTGTCACGCAATCCGCGGCCGACGGCGATCTTCGCCGGTAACGACGAAACGGCTGCGGGCGTCTATCGAACGGCGTACTTGCGCGGACTCAAGATTCCCGATGACCTCACCGTGGTCGGATTCGACGACAGCCCGCTGGCATCGCGGCTGTGTCCGTCATTGACGACGATGCGGCAACCGATCCGCGACATGGGGCGGCTCGCCGCGGAGCGCGTGATGGCGAAGATCGCAGGGCTCGAAGGCCCGCCGCTCACCGCGACGACCTTCTTCCCGCACCTCGTGGTCCGGGAATCTTCCGGCCGCCCAAAGACATAACGGCGGCTCAATCCGGGTGATCGGGGCATGTGAGATCCAGGTCCCTTCCCACGGCAAATGACACCGGTTACCATGCGGACAGGCCCGAGGGGGAAACGTACACTACGGGCCCGCACTGCAGCATCATACCGATGACACGAAAACTCCAACTGCACGAGGATCGGCTGTTCCCGGCTGACCCTGGCGCGCGTGCAATCGCGCGACGGCTCTACGCGCTCGTGCGCGACTTGCCGATCCTGAGTCCCCACGGCCACACCGACCCGCAATGGTTTTCGCGGAATGCTCCGTTCGGCAACGCGACGGAATTGCTGCTGGCGCCGGATCACTATCTCTATCGAATGCTCTATAGCCAGGGCATCGCACTGGCGGATCTCGGTGTGCCTTCACGTGAGGGGCCGTCGAAGGCTGACCCGCGTGCGGCGTGGCGATTGTTCGCTGCCAATCAGCATCTGTTTCGCGGCACACCGTCCGCACTCTGGCTCGACTATGTGTTCGCGAAAGTCTTCGGTTTCGATGTGCGCCTCGATGCGCAAACGGCAGACCGATATTTCGATGAGATCGGCGCGAAGCTCGCGACGCCCGAGTTTCTCCCGCGTGCGCTTTTCGAGCGATTCAATATCGAAGTGATCGCGACCACCGAGTCGCCGATCGACACGCTCGATCATCATCACGAGATCGCCCGTAGCGGTTGGCGTGGTCGTGTGATCACGGCGTATCGCCCCGACGCAGTGATCGATCCAGAGCACGAATCGTTCCGCACCGCGCTCGATCAGTTCAGCGAGATCACGGGCGAGGATACGTATTCGTGGTCCGGTTATCTCAAGGCACATCGCAAACGCCGCGCGCAGTTCGCTGCCGCAGGCGCGACATCGACGGATCACGGGCACATCACTGCGGCGACTGCGGATCTGAGCACTGCGGAAGCAGAGCGCTTGTTCTCGCGTGTGACCACCGGCAACTTCAGCGCTGCCGATGCCGAACTCTTTCGTGCGGCGATGCTCGTCGAGATGGCGCGCATGAGTCTCGATGACGGGCTCGTGATGCAGATCCATCCCGGCGCATTCCGCAATCACAATCGCTGGGTGTTCGATCACTTCGGCCGCGACAAGGGCGCCGATGTGCCGCATCCCACGGAGTACGTGCGCGCTCTCAAGCCGCTGCTCGATCGCTACGGCAACGATCCGCGTCTGAGCGTCATCCTGTTCACGCTGGATGAAACGACCTATAGCCGGGAGCTTGCACCGCTCGCCGGCCACTACCCGGTTCTGAAGCTCGGCCCGTCCTGGTGGTTCCACGACAGCCCGGAAGGAATGCTGCGCTTCCGCGAGTACACGACCGAAACCGCGGGTTTTTACAACACCGTTGGTTTCAACGACGACACGCGCGCTTTCCTGTCGATCCCCGCGCGACACGATCTCGCACGCCGCATGGACTGCGTGTGGCTCGCCCGGCTCGTCTCCGAGCATCGCATCTCCGAAGAGGACGCGGCTGAAGTGGCGGCCGACCTCGCCTATCGCCTGCCGAAGCAGGCCTACAAACTCTGATCAGCCCGAAGGACCCCGACGTGTTCAAGAAGACATATCACGCGACTCACCCCGACATGATGGACGGGGCGAGCAACCAGCAATTGCGCGATCGCTATCTGGTCGAGGGTCTGTTCGCCAGCGACACGCTGACGTTGAACTACACGCACTACGAGCGCTTCGTGATCGGCGCCGCGATGCCTGAAACCAAGGCACTCCGTCTTCCGGATCAGACGGCGCCGGCATCCGCTGCCGGCAAGCCGTTCCTCGAGCGCCGCGAGCTCGGTGTGATCAACATCGGCAAGACCGCTGGCCGCGTGACTGTCGACGGCAAGGCGTATGAGCTTGGATCGAAGGACGGCCTCTACATCCCGATGGGCACGAAGGATGTCGTGTTCGAGTCGGCCGCGGCGGGGCAGGCCGCCAAGTTCTATATCGTTTCGACGCCCGCTCACGCGCGCTTCGAAACGCAGCAGATCTCGATTTCGAAGGCTGTGCCGCTCGAGCGCGGCAGCCTCGAAACGTCGAACGAGCGCACGATCTACCAGTACATCGTTCCGGCGACCTGCAAGTCCTCGCAGTTGCTGCTCGGTCTCACGGTGCTCAAGTCGGGCAGCGTGTGGAACACGATGCCCCCGCACCTGCACGACCGTCGATCCGAGGTCTACTTCTATTTCGATCTCGAAGGCCAGGGCGATCAGTGCGTCATGCACTTCATGGGTCAGCCGGACGACACGCGCAGCATCGTGATCCGCAACGAAGAAGCGGTGATGTCGCCGCCGTGGTCGATCCACATGGGCGCGGGCACCAAGAACTACAGCTTCATCTGGGCGATGGGCGGGGAAAACCTCGACTACACCGACATGAACGTCCTCGACATCTGCCAGTTGAAGTGAGTCCCCAGAGAAACCAATGAGTTCTTCCAACCCCTTTTCGCTGGCAGGCAAAGTCGCTCTGGTAACCGGTGCCAATACCGGCCTGGGGCAGGGCATCGCAATCGCATTGGCGCAGGCAGGCGCGGACGTCGTTGCCGTCGGCCGCTCGAGCGCCACCGACACCGAGCGCGAAGTCAAAGCCCTTGGCCGCAAGTTCCACTCGATCTATGCCGATCTCGAGCGCAGCCACGAGGCTGAGCGCGTCGTCGCGCAGGCCATCGAAGCAACTGGTCAGGTCGACATCCTCGTGAACAATGCGGGCATCATTCGTCGCAACGACGCGCTCGTGTTCACGGAAGCCGACTGGGATGCGGCCCTCGACGTGAACCTGAAGACGCCGTTCTTCCTCGCGCAGGCAGTCGCCCAGTCGATGGTGAAGACCGGCCGCGGCGGCAAGGTCATCAACATCGTTTCCATGCTGTCTTTCCAGGGCGGCATCCGCACGGCCTCGTACACGGCCAGCAAGAGCGGCCTCGCCGGCATCACGCGCCTGCTCGCCAACGAATGGGCATCGCGCGGCATCAACGTGAACGCGATCGCCCCCGGCTACTTCGAGACGAACAACACCACCGCGCTTCGCGCTGACGAACAGCGCAACCGCGACATCCTGGGCCGAATTCCAGCCGGGCGATGGGGAAGGCCGTCCGACCTGGGCGGGGCGGCGGTGTTCTTGAGCTCCGCCGCCTCCGACTATGTCCACGGAACGGTCATCCCTGTGGATGGCGGGTGGCTGGCACGATGAAGCGTCACGGGTCGATTTGACAATAATCGACCCGGGACCGCTGGCGACTGGCCCCTGGCCGCTGGCCCAATCAAAAGGGCCGGCCCTTCCTCTTTCTGGCCAGTAGCCAGTCGCCAGCAGCCCCTTCCGCGCTGGGGGACCCTCCACCCGGCATTCCCTTCTTCCCTCCGCGACGCGCTGCAGAACACAGTTTCCGCCAGCGTTTTCCGCCACTCTCGCGCCCTGATCGCACGCCTTGAGCGAATGTCCCCCGGTCTCTTTGGGAGAACGGAGAGCGAGCGGTGGCGATCCCATTCAAGTTCACAGGCGATATGTCATTCAGCACCACGAGCGGGCGGGTATCCCCTGCACGCAGAGGAACCACGCGGGGTCTATGACGGCGGTCTCGTCAGCGCCTCCCGGCAGTCTGGCCATGCTCGATGCGGTGACGCAGGGCGTGCTGGTCGTGCCTGCGCGCGATTTCGATCGGCCTGCGCATGCCAACAAGGCGTTCCTCCAACTGACCGGCTATGAGCGCGAAGAGGTCCTGGCCAGCCACGTGCTCTCTCTCTGCAGCGACGCGACCGACGCGGACTCGATGCAGCAGTTCCACCAGGCCTTGCGCTCCGCGAGAGCGTGCACTGTCGAGATCGTTCTCGTCGCACGCGATGGTCGTGCGATTCCGGTCCGGGTCGCCGTGCAGCCTTTCGAAGGGTCCGGTGAAACTCCCCACCTCGTCCTGACCTTTGAAGACCTCACCCGCGTGGTCCGCACACGCGAGTCGTTGCGAACGAGCGAAGCGCGCCTTCAAGTCGCGATGGATGCCAGTGCCCTGTCGATGTGGGAATGGAACGTCGAACGCGACGAGGTCTACTACAACGACCACTGGCGCACGTCGCTCGGCGTCGATCCGCAGCAACTGCTCAAGCGGGAGAGTCTGTCGGACCGCTTGATGCTGCCGTCAGATCAGCAGTCGGTGCTCGAGCAGTTCGAACAGCATTTCCACGGCGCTACGCCGCACTTCGAATGCGAGTACTCGCTGGTGACTGCGTCGGGCGAGACAAGATGGTTCGCCGCGAGAGCTGACGTCGTTCGTCGCGATGGGCATGGCAAAGCGCTGCGCATGGTTGGCGTGCTGCGCGACATCACGCGGCGCAAGCGCGACATGCAGCTTGCAGCGGAAGTGCAGGATCGTTGGGAACGCGCAGTCCGCGGTACGTCCGACGGCATGTACGAGTGGAACTTGCTCACCGGCCACGTCTGGTACGCATCGCGGTTCCGGGAAATCATCGGCTACGAGCACGAGGACTTTCCTGACACGTTCAACGCGTTCCAGAACGTGCTGCACGCCGATGACCGCACCCTTGTGCTGCACAAGATCCGCCGTCATCTCGAGAACCAGGTGCAGCTCGATCTGCGCTGCCGCGTGGTTACGCGCAGCGGCTCGGTGCTGTGGTGCCGGATGCGGGGTCAGGCGGATCGCGATGCTGCAGGCCGGCCCCTGCGACTGTCAGGATCGATCAGCGACATCTCCGCGCAGATCGAGGCCGAAGAAGCATTGAGCCGCAGCCAGGATTTCTACGGCACGATTCTCGACTCGCTGCCGCTGTACGTTTCGTACCTCGATCGCGACGAGCGCATCGTGTACGCGAACCGGCAGTTCCAGCAGTTCTTCCGGCTGCCGCTGGCGTCTACCCGCGGCCAGCCCGTGGGCGATGTGATCGGCGAGCGTCGCTACGCGGCCATCGGGCCAAGCTTTCGCGCGGCGCTCGACGGGCGGATGGTGGAATCGCAGGGGCAGTTCCGCAGTCCCGACGGCCAGCTGGTCGATCTCGAAGGCATCTTCGTACCGCACTTCAATGAAGCCGGCGAAGTGCAGGGCTGCTTCGTCGCAGCTCGCGACGTCACCGAGAAGCATCAGCTCGAAGCCGAGCTGCGACAGAGCCAGAAGATGGAGGCGGTCGGCCGGCTGACCGGCGGTATCGCGCACGATTTCAACAATCTCCTCGCTGTCATCGTCGGCAACATGCAGCTGCTGTCACGGTCGCTGCGGGAGAGTCCGCGTCTGCTGCATCAGGCTGAAACGGCAATGAAGGCGGCCATGCGAGGCGCCGATCTCACGCGCCGGCTGCTGGCATTCGCGCGCCAGCAGGTGCTGGAGCCTCGTGTCGTCGACCTCGGCACGCTGATCGGCGGCATGTACGACCTGCTGCGTCGGTCCCTGACCGGCGATATCGAAATCCGCCAGGTCTGCGCGCCGCTGGTGTGGCCGGTGAAGATCGATCCGGGCCAGCTCGAGAACGCGATCCTGAACCTGGTCATCAATGCCCGCGATGCAATGCCTCAGGGCGGCGCGATCATCGTGAGTACGCGCAACGAGATCGTGGGTGCGCAGCCTGTCGAACCTTCGGGTTTCAACGGCGAAGGCTCATTGCAGCCCGGCGAATACGCCGTGCTGGAGGTCCTCGACACCGGGACCGGCATGCCGCCCGACACGCTGAAGCGCGTGTTCGAGCCGTTCTTCACGACCAAGGACGTGGGCAAGGGCAGCGGCCTCGGTCTGCCCATGGTCTATGGCTTCGTGCGCCAGTCCGGCGGGCACGTCCGGATCACCAGCACGGTGGGCAAGGGCACTACAGTGCAATTGTTTCTGCCCCGCTGTCCGGGCGACATTGAAGCCCTCCCGCGCGATGCCGCTCCCTCCTCCGACATGCCGTCAGGCTGGGAAACAATTCTCGTTGTTGAAGACAATGCTGAAGTCCGCTCGACTGCGGTCGATATCCTGAATAGCCTCGGCTATCGGGTGCTGGAGGCGGCCAATGGGTATCAGGCTTTGGAGCAATTCATGCAACATACTGATATCGCGCTGGTCTTTTCGGATGTGATGCTGCCGGGCGGGTTGCCCGGCCCGATGCTGGTGGACAAATTGCGTGAACGACGTCCCGGACTGAAGATCCTGATGACGTCAGCCTTCAGCGAAAGCTCGATCCTTCATCGGGGCATGCTGGACGGCACACTGCAGTTGCTCACCAAGCCGTATCGCGTGGAAGATCTGGCGCGCCAGGTGCGGACGATCCTGGATGAGAATGAGGAGATGAGAAGTGTCCCGGCGTGAGCGCAATCTGCTGCTGGCAGTCGACGATGAAGTCGATTTCCTCGATTTGATCGTCCAGGTCGGCGAAGGCGTCGGCTGCGAAGTCATTACTGCCGACAGCGCGGAAGCCTTCCGTGAACAGCTTTCGCAGCGCCAGCCGGCGCTGATCCTGCTCGATCTGCAGATGCCCGGAATGGATGGCATCGAGGCCCTGCGATACCTCGGACGAATCGGCACGACGGCCGGAATCCTGCTCGCCAGCGGCATGGACCAGCGCGTGATCGTGAGCGCGCGCCAGCTCGGCGATCAGCTCGGGCTCAAGATGCTCGGCACGCTGCAGAAGCCTGCGATGCTCGAGGAAATCGAATCGCTGCTCTCGCGCCACCTCGAACCCGGTGAGCGCCTCACTGTCGATGAGCTGGCCCGGGCAATCGACGAACATGAGCTGGTCGTGCACTACCAGCCCAAGGTCGTTCGTACGAACAACGACTGGCAGGTGCGCACGGCCGAAGCGCTCGTCCGCTGGCGCCACCCGCGTCTGGGATTGCTGCCGCCGGGCGAGTTCCTGCCGATGGCCGAGCGCTCAGGACTGATCGTCGGAGTCACGGACTTCGTGCTGACCGACGCGATTCGCCAGATCGGCCACTGGCGCCAGCGCAACCTCGATCTCGGTGTCGCCGTGAATCTGTCGCCGCGCCTCGTCCAGGACCTGGAGTTCCCGGACCGCCTCGGCCTGATCCTGCGCGAATTCGATGCGACCGCCGAGCAGCTCACGCTCGAAGTGACGGAAGCGGCCTCGCTCGACGATCCGGATCTCGTGATGGACATCTTCACGCGCCTGCGCGTGCGCGGCGTCGGCCTGTCGCTCGACGATTTCGGCACAGGCACGTCTTCGCTGACGCAGCTCTACAAGATGCCGTTCAGTGAAGTGAAGATCGATCGACTGCTGATTTCCGAGATTCCCACGGGCCGCGCCGCCGCAACGGTCGTGCGCGCGATTATCGACCTCGCCCACAACCTTTCGCTGACCGTCTGCGCGGAAGGCGTCGAAACCTCACCCGTGTTCGAAATGCTCGAGCAGGCCGGCTGCGACGCGCTCCAGGGCGACTTCATCGCATCGGCGATGCCCGCCAGCGAGATGGAGCAGTTCATCGATGTGTGGAATGGGGCGGATCACACGCTGGTGCCGGTGGTCAGGAAGAAATAGGGCTCGGGCCCTCTCCTCATCCCCCCACCGCCAACCTCTTCGGCTTCGTCTGCCGCAACAGATGCAGCGGCGCGGAGAGCACGATTCGCGTGCCTTTTCCCGGTTCGTCGAAGTTGATCGTGCCGCCCAGCATGCGCGAGCGGTACTCCATGATCTTGAGGCCCATGCCGGGTCGGCCCTGGGCGAGGCCGGCTGAAAGGCCGATGCCGTCGTCCGTAATCGTGAGCTGCAGTTTGCGGCCGCTCGCGCGCAGATCGATGTCGATCGCTTTGGCGCGCGCATAACGAGCTGCATTCGTCGTCGCCTCTTGCGCGATGCGATACAAGTGCGTCGCCGCGCCTTCTTCGAGATCCGGCAGCTTCTGTCCGCCGTAAGAGAAGCTGCATTGAAGGCTGTACATGTCCGTGCAGCGCGCCGCCAGGTGCTTCAGTGCTTCCGGCAGACCGCCGCGCTCGAGGTTCACGGGCGCGAGACCGCGTGCAAGGGAACGCGTGCTCTGGATCGCATGCGCGAGCAGATCCGTGATCTTCGTGATCTGCGCGGTGTATTGCTGCGCTTCGCGCGACAGCTGCATTTCCAGGCCTTTCAGCAGCAATGACAGTCCGGTCAGTTCCTGGCCGAGACCGTCGTGCAGGTCGCTGCCGAGACGGCGCTGCTCGCGATTCGAGATCTCGAGGATCTCCTGCTCGAGCGCTTTCTGGTTGGTGATCTCACGCACGGTGCACACGAGTCCGTTGACTGTGCCGTGATCTCTCAGAGGCACGTGCGTGAATGTGAACCAGCGGACGGAGCCGTCGGCTGTGATCCACGCGCGTTCCTGATCCGTCAGCGACCGGCCGGTGCGAATGGTGTTCGCCGCCTGCGCCTCGATTTCGACGATCGTCTCTTCCTGCCATACCTCGGAGAGCCGCTTGCCGATCACGTTCTCGCGCTTCTTGCGCAGTGTGTCGAGGAGCGCGCGATTCACTACGGTGAGCCGGCCTTCGGTATCGACCGCGTAGACAATCTCGGGAAGGCTGTCGATGAGCGTGCCAAGCAGCAGGCGTTGTTCTTCCAGCGCGGCCTCAGCCTGACGTCGCTCGCGTCGCTCGCGGGCTTCGGTCAGCGCGCGATTGACCACGGTGGGCAGGCGTTGCAGCCGATCCTTGAGCACGTAGTCGGTGGCGCCGCTCTTCAGTGCTTCGATCGCGCGTTCTTCACCGAGCGAGCCGGAAACGAAGATGAAGGGCACGTCGGGACAGAGCTCGAGAACGAGCTTCAACGCCGCGAGGCCGTCGAACCCGGGCAGCGTGTAGTCCGCGAGTACGAGGTCGGGCTTGTCGCCGGCCTGCAGCGCATCGAGGAACGTGGGTTTGGAGGCAACGTGCGACCACTCGACCTGCACGCCATTGCGTGCCAGCTCGAGCTGGATCAGCTCGGCATCGTTCGGATCGTCCTCGAGCAGAACGAAGCGCAAGGCGGCGGATTCCTTTTTCATGCGTTCGCGATGACCTTCCGCGGGTTTCCGGCCGGCGCCGCCGGTCGGCAACCACGTACCCCCAGGCGATGACGCACAAAGCTATCACTGTGCCGGGACTGTGGAAAATGGGGATTGCCGGCGACTGGTGCAACCCCAGACTGGGGGCGTACGCTGCAGTTGCGCTGGCGAGGGTGCCCCGCGCAATCGAGGCAGTGAGGGAACAACGGACAAACTGAGGGCGTTGCGGAGCAACCATGACGGATCAGACACGCATTGCGATCGTCGACGATCACCCCTTCGTCCGCGAAGGGCTGAAGCAGCTGCTCGCCGGGCAGCCTGATTTCGAGCTGATCGCAGAAGCCTCTTCGGCCGGCGACGCGCGATCGGCGATCGATGGGCGCGAGCCGGACGTGGCCGTGGTCGATCTGGCACTGGGTGCCGACGACGGCGTCGAACTCGTTCGCTGGATCCGTGAAAACCACCCTGACGTCCGCGTGCTGGTGCTCTCCATGCAGGAAGAGGCGCTCTACGCGGAGCGACTCCTGCGACTGGGAGTCAGTGGTTATGTCATGAAGAACGTGGCCGGTACGGATTTCCTCGGCGCGTTGCGCAAGGTTGCCCGCGGCCAGAAGCACGTCAGCGCCGCAATGGGCGAGAGGCTCCTGAGCCAGGTCGCCCGGGGGCGCGTCCCGGGTTCGGACGAAGACCCCGTCTCCGCGCTCACGGAGCGCGAGCTGGAGGTCTTCAAGCTCATTGGGGCCGGTATCAGCACCCGTGAGATCTCCCAGCAGCTCGACCTGTCGATGAAGACCGTGGACGCCCACCGGCGCCACATGCGCGAGAAGCTCAACCTCCGGTCCACGAGCGAGCTGATCCGTTACGCCACGCAATGGGTATCGGGTAAGGGCGGCGAATAGCGCCCGCGAGGGGTATTGCCCCGGCTCGGGGTCCGGGCTGCCACGTAAGTACCCATTCGACACGTACGTGCTTGCCCGCACGAATTGGCCGGCGCTTTCCACGGGCCCCTTCCCAGTCGTCGCCTGAAACGCGATGCAATACCGCCATCCGGGCAAACACGGTCGCGCCACCCCAGACATTAGGGGATTGGCTGATACCCCCTAATGACGGACTACAACAACATGCCTGTCGGTGAAATGCAGCCTAAGTGGCTGTAACGCTTTGCAGTTCGCAGAACCGCGACAGTGTGCTGAGGGCGCTGCGTCGGCCGGCTTTCCGGGCGCTCGCTTCAAGACCGACGACCGCGAGACCCGTGAGCAAGACGACCTTAGCGACTTCCGAAGTGTCAGACGTACCGGCCGATGATCATCAGGCTGAGTTGGCGGCGCGCCTCCAGGGTTCGACGCAGGCACTGCGGGAGTTCATCGGGACCCTGCCCGCGCTGGTGGTGGTACTCGATCGGGACCTGAAGACGCTGTTCGCGAATCGCGGCACAGCGGGCCGCACCGTCGAACAGCTCGAAGGTGCGCATGTCAGCGAGTATCTCCCGACGCATGTGCGGGAACGCGCGCTGACGACGATGCGAGGTGTGCTGGCGACGGGCAAGCCCGACGCGTACACGGGCGAGCTCGAGGATCCACCGGGCCACACGCGGTACTTCGACGTGCGGGTCAGTGCGATCCGTCGCGCGCAGGATGTGATCGGACTCATCGTGCACGGGTCGGAAACGACGCAGCAGGTGCACGCGGAGCGGGTGATCGCGACGCAGTCGCGAATGATCGATTCGATGCTGGAAGGCGTCGCGCTCATCGACGAGCGAGGTGTGATCGATCTGACGAACCCCGCGTTCGATGCGATGTTCGGCTACGTGCGCGGCGAGCTGAACGGACGAGAGATGAGCACGCTCGCGGGCTGGCCGTTCGGACAGCGCGAGCGTTGGCAGATGCTGTCGCATGCAGGCAGCGGGTCGATGACCGTGGAGTTCGATGCACGACGTCGCGACGGTGGTCACTTCGCTGCCGCGGGAGTGTTGTCGGGACTGGATATCGCAGGCCGCGCACTGAGCTTGCTCGTGCTCCAGGACGTGAGCGAGCGCAAGCATTTGGAACGTGCGGTGTTGCAGGCGGTCAATCGAGAGCAGTACCGCATCGGCAACGATCTGCACGATGGGCTGGGTCAGGAACTGACGGGTGTCGCGCTGATGCTGCGCGGACTCGCCGGGCGATTGGCGACGGAATATCCGCCGATATTGCCGGAAATCGAGGGCATCACGCGTCTCGTGAACAACGCGATCGAAAGCACTCGCGCGTTGGCGCGCGGGCTTTCGCCCGTGAATCTCGAACGCGGTGGGCTGCAGGACGCGCTTGAAGGACTTTCGATGCACGCGACAGAACTTTATGGCGTGCCGACCGTCTTTACGCATCGTCTGGGCGGACAGAGCGCGCTCGGTGCGGAGCTCGCGAATCACTTGTATCGCATTGCGCAGGAAGCAGTGCGCAACGCGGTTCGGCATGGAAAGGCGCGGTCAATACGACTGCACCTCACGACCGCGCGCGCTAAGGTGCGGCTGTCGATCACCGACGACGGCGTCGGCATGCCGGAGGACGCACTGGATGCGTCGGGAATGGGTTTGAAGATCATGTGCTATCGCGCCCGCATGCTTGGCGGGGACGTGAGTTTCGAGGAAGCGGAGCCGAGCGGTACGAAGGTCGTGTGCGAATGTCCGCTCGAAACCGCAGCGGGCGTACGTGTCGGCAAGGTGCGCAAATCGCGCGCGCCTCTCTAGCTTCCTCATCACGGATCGTGAGAGCACGATCAGGATGTTCGATTTTGAGTTGAGTGATTGACCAAGCGTAGCTGCAGCGAAGGCTGCCACGCCTTTTCATGGAGTAATGCAATGAGCCTCGGGCCTACACTGTTCAAGACCGTCCACAAGCCGCCGACGAGCGTTCCGAAGGACCGCAAGCGTCGCGTGCTGATCGTGGACGACCATCCCATCGTGCGCCAGGGTCTGCGCCGCCTGATCGAGGCGGAAACAGATCTCGAAGTGTGCGGCGAAACCGAGACGGCTCGCGAAGCGAAGTCGCTGATCCGCGAACTCGAACCCGATGCCGTGATCGTCGATGTGTCGCTCAAGCAGGGCGACGGACTCGAACTCGTCAAGGACGCGCGCGCCCACTATCCGTCGCTGCCGCTGCTCGTGCTGTCGATGCACGACGAGGCGATCTACGCCGAGCGCATGCTGTCGGCCGGCGCGAACGGCTACATCATGAAGCAGGCCGCGTCCGATCAGTTCCTGATCGCACTGCGTCGCGTGCTGGAAGGCGGCATCTACGTGAGCGAAGCCGTCGGCAACAGCATGATCGAGAAGTTCGCATCGGGCGGCGCCTACATTTCCGCCAACCCGATCGACAGCCTGACGAACCGGGAACTGCAGGTTCTGCACATGATCGGTAAGGGTTTGTCCACGCGCCAGACCGCAGAAGCGCTCAACCTGAGCGTGAAAACGGTCGAATCGCACCGCCAGAGAATCAAGCGCAAGCTCTCTTTGCGGACCTCGGCACAGCTTATGCAATATGCCGTGAACTGGTACGCAGGCAGGGAGCCCGGCCCAAAGGCATGATGCCGGGCAGGATAGGGACGTAACTAAAGGGTAGCGGTGAGCTTCCTGCAACCAGTGCTCGAGCCGAGTGTGATCGCAGGGATCATCGCGACCGTCCTGCTCATCGTCGTACCCGCCGTCTGCGCCATCCTCTGGCAACGACGGCGGGTGCGTGATCTGCGAAGGGAACTCATCCGCGCGGGAATCACCATCCGCCGCGACAGCGCCATCGTCGAAGCCTCGGGCGAAGGCGTCCTCGAAGTCGACCACACGGAAGCGGTCCGGTACGCGAATCCAGCGGCCGTCAAACTGCTCGGGTACCAGAGTCCCGACGAAATCCTCGGCAAGAACTACCGACAGCTCATCAACGATTCGGATGAGCGGTCGAGCCGTGTCGTGCGCCGCCGCAGCGGCACCACCGACATCATGACCGGCGTCGGCGCGATGCTCCGTCGCAAAGACGGCAAGCGTCGCCCCGTCGAATACCGCGTCGTCCCGATCACGCCCGAAAGCGGTCCCGGCGGGATGGTGCTGACGTTCCGTGACGTCAGCGAGCGCGTGCGCCTCGACAGTCTGCTCGGCGACATGCAGGCGACTGCACTCGTCGGCGGCTGGGAGATGGACGTTTCCACCCAGCGCATCTTCTGGACCGATTCCGTTTACGCGATTCACGACCTGCCGCTGGGCGCGCCGCTCGACACCGAGCGCTGCCAGTCGTTCTTCGCGCCCGCCGATCGTGCCGAGTTGCAGCGTGTGCTGGCTCACGTCGGGAGCACAGGCGAGATCACCACTCTGCAGCTGCCGCTCACCAGTGCGCGCGGCCGCAATATCTGGGTCCGGCTCATCGTCAAAGCGGATCGCCGCAACGGCGAGGCGATCCGCCTGCACGGCACGATCCAGGACATCACCGATCGCGTCATCGCGGAACGCCAGGTCATCGAGACGCGTGACTTCTACGAGCTGACGCTCAACGCGATGCCGACGCTGGTCATGTACATCAATCGCCAGCGCGTCATCACGTACGTCAACCAGGCGGTGGAAGAGTTCGCGAACCTGCCGCGTGCGCAGTGCATCGGCCGCCCGTTGAACACGCTGTACACGCCCGAAGAGTACGCATTGATTGCCGGACACGTCGACGCGGCGCTGCGAGGCGAAGCGGATACGATCAAGCACGGCACTGCTCGCAACGGTCGCGCACGCGACTGGCAGATGCACCTGGTGCCCGAGTTCGCGCAACGCGCCGATGGAACGAAGGGCGATCCGCGGGGCTTCTTCGCGATCTCTTACGACCTGACCGAGATCAAGCGTCTCGAAGCGCGGCTGCTGCAGGCGCAGAAGATGGAGGCGATCGGCCAGCTGACTGGCGGCATTGCACACGACTTCAACAACCTGCTCGGTGTCGTACTCGGTAACCTGCAGCTCCTCGAGCGCGGCGTGGATGACAACCCGAATCTTGCGCGCAAAGTTCACACCGCTATGCGCGCAGCTATGCGCGGTGCGGATCTCACGAGACGCCTGCTGGCGCTGGCGCGTCGTCAGATTCTCGACCCCAATGTCGTCGATCTGAATCGGCAGCTCACGGGCCTCGCCGACCTCATGCAGCGCACCCTGGGCGAGTCGATCGAAGTACGCATGGTGCAGGCGCACGACCTGTGGCACACCCGTGTCGATGCCGGTCAGTTCGAGAATGCGATCCTCAACCTCGCGATCAATGCACGTGATGCGATGCCTCGCGGCGGCCGGCTCACCGTGAAGACCCAGAACGTGCGCCTCGACGCGAGCTTCACGCTGACGCATCCGCAGATCGAGCCGGGCGAATATGTATCGGTCAGCGTCAGCGACAACGGCGTGGGCATCGAGCCCGAAGTGCTGTCGCGCGTGTTCGAGCCGTTCTTCACGACGAAGGAATCAGGCAAGGGCAGCGGCCTTGGTCTTGCGATGGTGCACGGCTTCACCGAGCAGGCGGGCGGCGTCGCCACGATCGCAAGCGAGCTAGGTCGCGGCACGACCGTGCAGCTCCTGTTGCCGCGCTGTCGCGAAGAACAGGTCGTTCGCGAAGACACGATCATCACGCGCATTGCGCCCACGGGACATGAAACGATCCTGGTGGTCGAGGACGATGCGGATCTGCGCGATACGGTCGTGACTGCATTGACCCAGTTCGGCTATCGCGCGCTCGCTGCGCCGAATGCCGAGCGTGCACTGAACATCCTCAGCGGCTCGGAACACATCGACCTGCTGTTCACCGACGTCATGATGCCCGGCGGCACGCTCGGTCCCGAGCTTGCGCGTCGCGCGCGCGAAATGCGCCCGAATATCGAAGTGCTGTTCACGACCGGTTACGCGGACAGCGCCGTCCTCAGCGGCGGCATCTCCGCGGCCGACGTGATCCACAAGCCCTACAGAAACGAAGAACTGGCCATGCGCGTGCGACATGTGCTCGACCGGGAGATCCGAGTTGCTTGACCTGGCCAACAAGCTGCTGGTGATCGACGATCAGCCAGACCTGTGCGAGTTCATCTCCGAGGCCGCCGCGGCGATGGGATTCGAAGCGCTGGCCGTCACCGATCCGGATGCGTTCCGGCGTGCCGTCCAGGATTTCCAGCCCACCGTCGTGGTGCTCGACCTGCAGATGCCCGGTGCCGACGGTATCGAGTTGCTCCGCTATCTCGGTGAGCGCGGCAGCAAGGCGCACGTGCTCGTTGCCAGCGGCATGGATCAACGCGTTCTCGCGACGGCGCAGCAACTCGGCAAAGCGCAGGGCTTGAACATGCTCGGTGCGTTGCAGAAGCCGATCATGCTTGGCGATCTCGAAGCGACGTTGCGTCGCTGCCTGCGCAGCGACACACCGGTAACGCTCGCTGCGCTGACCAGCGCGCTCGATCAGCGCCAGATCTCCGTTCACTACCAGCCGAAGGCAACGCGAGTCGCGCCCGGCAGCTGGATCGTCGAAGGCGTCGAAGCGCTCGCGCGCTGGGAACATCCCACGCTCGGCATGATTTCACCCGTGAGGTTCATTCCGCTCGCGGAACGCAACGGGCTGATCAAGAAGCTCACCGAACAGGTGCTGGAAGTGTCGCTCGCGCAATGCCGCGAATGGGATGCCGCCGGTCTGCACCTGTCCGTGGCCGTGAATCTTTCCCCGCAGCTGCTGAACGACCTCGCGCTCCCCGACCAGGTCGCGCGAATGGCCGCGCAGATCGGCGCCGACGCGCGCCGGATCATTTTCGAAGTGACTGAAAGCGCGGCGATGTTCGATCCAGGCACGACCATGGATGTGCTCACCCGCATGCGCGTCAAGAATTTCGGCCTGTCGATCGACGACTTCGGCACCGGCTATTCCTCGCTGAAGCAGCTGTATCTCATGCCGTTCAGCGAGCTGAAGATCGATACCTCCTTCGTGCGCGACGTCTTCGCTCACGAGGACGCCCGGACCATGGTCGAAACCATGATCCTGCTGGCCCACAAGCTCCGCCTGACTGCCTGCGCCGAGGGGGTCGAGACCCAGGAGGTCCTCGACTTCCTGGACTCCGTCGGCTGCGATCGCGCCCAGGGCTACTTCATCGGCCGCCCGATGCCGGGACAGGCCCTGGAAGAGGCCGTAAGAGCTTGGAACGCGCGATATAAGACGGCCTGAAGCTACCCGGCCAGATCCGTAATCCCCGCGAAAGCGGGAATCCATGCTTTTCGGGCAGGATGCATTCCGCTTTCGCGGGAATGACGGATCCCTTCCAACCTTCCGCCTCCCCCCCGCATCCAATCAACGAATTGCGATGAAATCAGATGCGGGCATGGAACCAGACGTGGTGAGGCAACAGTGTTATCCGGCGCCGCCAAAAGGGCCGACAATCCGGTGATGATGAACGCTGATCGCCCCACCCTCTCGGACACGGCGCTGGTCGAGGCTGCCCGTGGGGGAGACATGCGTTCGTTCGAGCGGCTGTACCGGCTGCACTCGAGCCGCATCATGGGCATCTGCCTGCGCATGTGTCGTCGGCGGGATGTCGCGGAAGACTGCGTCCAGCAGACGTTCGTGCGGGCATGGCGGAACCTGGGCGCGTTCGAAGGACGCAGTGCGTTCAGCACTTGGCTGCATCGCATCGCGGTGAACGAGGTGCTGACGTATGCCCGGAATCACGGAACGCGCACCGAGACGAGCGATGAGGATGTCGAGGAGACCGCGGAAAGCGGGTTGGGCGGCGGCGGAGAGTTCGATGCGGGTGAAGTGGTGGACGTGGAGCGGGCGATAGCGGGCCTTCCCGAAGGCGCTCGACACGTTCTGGTGCTGCAAGCCGTGTATGGCTACAGCCACGAGGAAGTCGCCGACATGCTCGGAATCGCGGTCGGCACGTGCAAGGCCCAGTTGCACAGAGGGCGGAAGTTGCTGCGGGAAAGAATGGGATTGGAAGGAAGCGGTTAGCGGTTGGCGGTTAGCGGTTAGTTCAGAACAGAGAGCAGATCGGATTCAGAGTCAGAGAAGCAGCCATGAGCGGTAATTTCACAAACGGGCCTGGTCACGATCCCCTCGATCGTGCGCTCGCCTCGCTGCCGCGGGATGTGGCGCCGTCGCGGGATCTGTGGGCGGGGATTCGTGCCGACATCGAGGCGACGACGCCTGCGGTGGCGCCGGCTCCTGCCGCAGCGCCTTCGCACCGCTGGATGCGGCTTGCTGCTGGTTTCCTGCTCGTCATCGCCTCGTCCGTGACGACGTATGTCGTTACTCAGCGGTCCGCCGAAGAAAAGATTCAGCTGGCACGGGAATCGGCGCAGAAACAGTTGCTGACGACTTCCACGGTGGACGTGAAGCAGGCCAGCTTCGGCGGGCAGGCCTTGCTCGGCGCGGAGTACATGCGTGCACGCGAAGCACTCGATGCAGAGTTCCAGCGCCAGGTAGCGACGTTACCGCCGGTCGCGCGGGCGAAGCTCGAACGCAATCTCGCGGATCTGCGTCGTACGGCCAGTGAGATCTCGGCGACGCTCGC
Organism: Povalibacter uvarum; assembly: GCF_014202975.1. Lineage (GTDB taxonomy): Bacteria > Pseudomonadota > Gammaproteobacteria > Steroidobacterales > Steroidobacteraceae > Steroidobacter > Steroidobacter uvarum. The sequence continues at coordinate 130,776 of NZ_JACHHZ010000002.1, read as the reverse complement.
CGAGTACCCGAATCATCCGTTGCTGCAGGAACTGCTGCTGTCGACGTACCAGAACGAATTGGCGTTGCTCGCGAGCGTGTCGCACGTGAGCGTTCCGACCTTGAATCAACCCGAGACCCGTCTATGAGATCGATGGCTTCCTCACTCCGACTCACGCTCGTCATTGCGGCGCTCTGTGCGGGCAATGCGGCGATCGCCGATACCGTCGAACGGACCGTTCCGGCCGACGCACGCGGCGAAGTCGAAATCATCAACACGAGCGGCGATGTGCAGGTGCGCGGTTGGGATCGCGCCGAAGTGCAGATCCACGCCGACCTGGACGACGAGACCGAAAAGCTCGATGTCCAGAGCAGCCAGGGGCGCACGACGATCAACGTCATTCGCCGTGGCCGCAGCAGCAGCGGATCGAGCGACCTGATCGTCGAGGTACCGCGCGACAGCACACTGCTGGTGAAGACGGTGAGTGCGGACCAGACCATCTCCGACGTGCGCGGCGTGCAACGCCTGCAGGCCGTGAGCGGATCGATCAGCACCCGGGTCTGGGGCGAGGAAATCACCGTTCGTACGATCAGCGGCGATGTGATCGTCGCGGGTCACGGGACGACCAGCCGGACTGCCGTGAACACGGTGAGCGGCGACGTGAATCTTTCCGATGTTTCCGGTGAGCTGAACGTGGAGACGGTGACCGGCGACATGCAGATCCGCATGCCGACGCTCAGCCGGGGCCGGATCCAGACCACCAACGGCAATCTGAATCTGCACGCGATGCTGAGTGCCGATGCGCGCCTGGAAGCCGAGGCGATCAACGGCGACCTGAGCTTCATGTTCAAGCAGCCGGTCAATGTCGAATTCGATGTCGAGACCTTCAACGGCGAGATCGATAATTGCTTCGGGCCGAAGTCCGTGCGCACGCGCGAATTCGCGCCAGGCAATGCCCTGCGGTTCAAGGAAGGCAACGGCAGCGCCCGCGTCCGCGTGAAAACGCTGAACGGGGGCGTGGAGATCTGCAAATAAGGGGGCTCGTCCGTCATCCCCGCGAAAGCGGGAATCCGTCCGATGGACTCCCGCGTTCTCGGGGAGTGACGATAGATCCCACGTTGGCCTTTGCAGCGCAGTACAGTACGATGCGATCCGCATGGTCGCACCCGTCAACAGTGCCGAACACAAAACCCCGACCCAGTGGCGCATCCTTCTCGTCGATGACGAGCCAACACAGCGCCTGATCGTTGCCCGGCTGCTCAAACGGGCGGGGTACGAGGTCGATACGGCCGGGAACGGCGTGGAAGCGCTGGCCAAGCTCGAGACCGGGGATTTCCAGCTCCTGATCACGGACTGGGAAATGCCTGAGATGGACGGCATCGCCCTGTGCAGCGCCCTGCGTAAATCGGAAACCCAGGGCTACATCTACACGATCCTCCTGACGGCCCGCGATTCCATCGAGAACGTCGTGGCCGGCCTGCAATCGGGCGCGGACGACTATCTCACCAAGCCTGTGATCGAGCCCGAGCTCATCGCGCGACTCACGACCGGCAAGCGCATCGTGACGCTGGAACGCTCGTTGCGTGCCGCGATGGAAGAGAACCGTCGGATCTCGATTACCGATCCGCTGACGGGCGCGTACAACCGCCGCTACCTCATGGAACAGCTGCCGCGCGAGATCGACCGCTCGGCGCGCTACGGTCGGGAATTGGCCGTGATCATGTGCGACGTGGATCACTTCAAACGCATCAACGACACCCACGGCCATCTCGTAGGCGACGAAGTGCTCAAGTGGTTCGTTACGCAGCTTCAGACCGGCGTGCGTTCCGCGGACTGGATCGCGCGTTATGGCGGCGAAGAATTCGTGATCGTGCTGCCCGAGACCAACGTGATCAATGCGACGACCGCAGCCAATCATCTGCGCGAACAGATCGCCACGACGCCGTGTCCCGCCTCTGTAGGTCAACTTCCGATAACCGCGAGCTTCGGCGTCTCGGGCTGGAAGGCGATACCGCCGCAGGGCGCGACGCTGGATGCGCTGATCGCTGCTTGCGATGCCGGCGTCTATGCCAGCAAGTCCGCTGGGCGCGACCGCGTGACGATGGAAGCGATGGACTAGCGCTACTAAGCGGAGCGCGCCCCACGCGTTTCGCTCGTCTGCGCATGCAGGAACTGCGCAGCCCGCTGGAACTCCAGATCCAGACTCAACACCAGATCCTTCAGTCGCGGCTGATCGAGGCTGACCGCATTGGTTTCCAGCTCGAACGCCAGCACGCGCAGCGGCTCCGCATAGATGTTGGCACTCGCGCCCTTCAACTTGTGCGCGGCGCGAGTGAGTGCGCCGCGATCGAGGCTCGTCAGCGCGGCGTGGATCTCGAGCAGCACTTGTTCGCCGCTCGAGATGAAGGTCGATGCGAGCTCCTGGGCGAACTCGGGATCGCCCGCGGTGAGCTCGTGCAGGCGTGCAAGCTCCACAGGAACGTTCTCGGTACTCACCGGCGCGGTCTCCGCGGCTGCGGCGTCCGGCGCGACGCCGAGGCCGTATCGTTCGAGCGTTTCATGAAGGCGCGCGATCTCCAGCGGCTTCGACAGGAAGCCGTTCATGCCTGCTTCCAGGCAGCGTTCGAGCTGACCGGACATGGCGTTCGCGGTGAGCGCCACGATCGGCGTTGCACGCTGATTGAGTTCCTTCTCGGCCTCGCGAATGCGTCGCGTCGCCGTGAGGCCGTCCATCACCGGCATCTGCAGGTCCATCAGCACGATGTCGAAGCGGCCGTCGCGCCAGGCCTTGACGCCTTCGGCGCCGTTGTCGGCGACGCGGACCTTGCAGCCCATCCGTTCGAGGAAGCGCACAGCGACTTTCTGGTTGACCGCGTTGTCCTCGACCAGGAGCACGTGACCCTGGTAGCGCTTCGTTTTCTCGTTGCTCGTGAGCGTGCCGCGAGTGACGATCGGCTGGCTGCGCATGTGCCATTCCTTCGCATCACGCGAAAGCACGCGATCCATGCATTCGAACAGCTCGCGGGCGCGAATCGGCTTGGTGAGATAGCCGGCGAAACCGAGCGACGCGAAGCGCTTCATGTCGCCATGACGGTCGAGCGAGGTGAGCACGATGATGCGGGCCTGCGACAACGACTCGTCCTGGTTGATGCGTTCGCCGAGCGTCGCGCCGTCCATGTCCTGCATGCGGTTGTCGACGAGCACGACCTCGAACGGATGATCGTCGTTCGACGCCATGCGCATGAGGCGCAGCGCTTCCTCGCCGCCGCCAGCGAGGCTGACTTCGTAGCCGGCGTGCATGAGTTGGCCCGCGAGCACGCGTCGATTGGTTTCCTGATCGTCGACCACGAGCACGCGTCGGCCGAGCCGCGCCAGGTCGATCGGCACCGTCATCGTGGGCTCGTCCGCCTGTTCGAGCGGGAGCACGAACCAGAAGACCGAGCCCTTGCCGAGTTCGCTTTCGACGCCGACTTCACCGCCCATCATCTCGACGAGCCGGCGCACGATCGACAGTCCCAGCCCCGTGCCGCCGAAGTGGCGCGTCGTGGAAGAGTCCGCCTGTACGAATGGCTGGAACAGTGACTTGAGCGTTTCGGGCGCGATGCCGATGCCCGTATCGCGGACTTCGAACTGGACGAGCACTTTGCCGTCGCGGCGGCCGACCATGCACACTTCGATGACGATCTCGCCCTGCCGCGTGAACTTGATCGCGTTGCCGACGAGATTGATCAGACACTGCCGCAGCCGCTGCGGATCGCCGACGACGCGCGGCGGCACCTGCGGATGAACATGCACGACCAGCTCGAGATTGCGTGCGGCGGCCTGGAACGCCATGGCGCCGCCGACGTCTTCCACGTTCGCGCGCAGGTCGAGCTCGATCGCTTCGATGTCGAGCTTGCCGGCTTCGATCTTGGAGAAGTCGAGAATGTCGTTGATGACGATGAGCAGCGAATCCGCACTGCCGCGGATCGTCTCTGCGTAATCGCGCTGGGTGCGGTCGAGCGGCGTCTCGAGCAACAGGCCCGTCATGCCGATGATGCCGTTCATCGGCGTGCGGATCTCATGGCTGACGTTGGCCAGGAACTCGCTCTTCGCGCGATTGGCGGACTCGGCGGCTGCGGTGGCGCGCACGAGTTCGTCGCGGGCCTGTCGTGCTTCCGTCACGTCCTGCAGTGAGCCCGACAAACGCTGAGCAAGCCCATCCACGCTCTTTTCTGCACGTGCGCGTGCACGGTACCAGCGATAGGAGCCCTCACGCGTGCGCAACCGGACTTCCACGTCGTAGGGTTCATTGCGCTCGAGGTGAGCCTGCGTCGCATGGGCCACGACGTCCTGGTCCAGCGGATGCAAATGTTCGTTGAGGAAGCTCGTGTTGTTGGCGAACTCTTCCGGGTGGTATCCGAGCAGTTGAGCGAGTCGCGGCGAAGACCACGAGGTGCCGTCGCTCGCCATTTCCCACAATCCGTCCTGCGTACCGGCGATTGCACGTTCGAAGCGCTGCTGCGCCTGCTGGAGCGCATCTTCGGCGAGCTTCTGCTCGTGAATGTCCTGGATCGATCCGGACATGCGGCGCGGCTCGCCCCGTGCATCGCGTTCGGTGCTGCCGCGCGTGCGGATCCAGCGATACTCGCCGGACGCAGTCCGCAAGCGATGATCGACCACGTACGGGGTGCCGGCGACGAGGTGATTTCTCAGGATCGTGCGGCTGAGCTCGATGTCGTCGGGATGCAGATAGTGCTCCTCGACTTCCATGACGTTGCGCGGCAGCGCGCCGTCCTCATAGCCAAGCAATGCGTGATAGCTCTTGGACATCCAGAGCATGCTCGACGAAATGTCGAACTCCCAGTGACCCTCGGAGCTCGACAGCGAGGCGCGTTCCAGGCGGCGCTCGGCATCGTGAAGCTGCTGCGCCTGCTGCTGCAGTTTTTCCGAAGCCTCGACTTCGCGGGTGACGTCCCAGGAAGCGCCGAGCAGGCTGACGGGCTGGCCCTGCTCGTCGAAGATGAGCTTCGCGTAGTTCTGGACGTGCACGGTCTGTCCGGACGGGCCGATCGCGCGGTAGCGATAGGACATGCGGTCGGTCTGGGCCGCGATCGCCTTGCGGATCGCATTCGCCGCCACGTCCTGATCGTCCGGATGCGTGACGCGGAACAGCTGGTCGACACTGAGCGTCGTCAGGTCATCCGAGGACACCAGCGACGGGATCGGGTTCTCGACCCACAGGAACTCGCGCGTACGCAGATCGAGCTGCCACGAACTGATGTCGGCCACCTGCGTGGCGATGCTGAGACGATCGAGCAGCATGCGCTCGTGCGCAGCCTGCTCTTCGAGCTGCTTTGCGGCCTCGACCTCGCGCGTCACATCCCAGGTGACGCCGAGCAGGCGGGTGACCCGGCCGGCTTCGTTCAGGACGAGGCGGGCGCTGACCTGGGCGTACAGTGAGCGTCCGTCGATCGTCTTCGAACGATAGCGGTAGGAGAGGCGCTCCTGACGCTGCGCCACTGCCTGCTGCACGGCTTGAATGAACAGGCCGCGATCTTCCGCGTGCAACAGCTCCGCGAACGATTCCAGCGAATCGTCTTGCGGCATCAGCGCGCCTTCGAGCGGATTCTCGATCCACAGGAAGCGACGCTGCTCGAGATCGATTTCCCACGAGCTGATGCCGGCGGCCTGGGTCGCGATGTTGAGGCGATCCAGCAGCAGGCGTTCCTGCTCGGCCTGACGCTGCAGCAGGTCATTCGTCTGCACTTCGTTCGTGATGTCGATCGTCGAGCCGAGCAGGCGGATCGCCTGTCCGTCGCCGTCGCGGATGATGCGAACGTGCGATTGCATGTGCCGCACGAGACCATCGGGTCGCATCAGCCGATAACGATACGAATAGCTCGGCCGGTTCTCCGCGATCGCACGACGACCCGTTTCGATCAGGTCCGCCCGATCATCGGGATGCATCATGCGCGTGAGCGCTTCGCCATACTCCGCGATCGGCAGATCGGCGAGTCCGAAGGCCGAGATGCGATTCTCCGCCCAGACGAAGCGGCCGGTGCGCGCATCGATTTCCCACGGCGAGAAGCCAGCGGTCTGCAGCGCTGCGTTGAATCGCTCGACGACCGTGCGCAAGTCGCCCGCGTGTTCCTCCATCTGCAACGCACGGACGGTATCGTCAGTGACGTCCCAGGTGACGCCGAGCACGCGTTGCGGAGCCTTTCCGCCTTCGCGCAGCGCCCGCACGTGGGTCTGCATGTAGCGTTCTTCGCCGTCGCCGCGGCGGATGCGATAGCGGACCGATGAAACACTGCCCGTTTCGTCAGCCACGGCTGCGTCCACAGCAGCCTGCACGGAAGCCCGGTCCTCTTCGAGGACCATTTCGAGCAGCGCACGCGCATCGGTCGAGGGCGCAGCGCGGAACAGGGACCAAAGATGTTCGTCGATCGAGAGTTCGCGGGTCGTCAGGTCCAGGCCCCAGGTTGCCAGGCCCGCAGTCCGGGTCGTGAGGTGGAGTCGCTCGAGCAGATCGCGCCGTTCCTGCGGACCGGCGGCAGGGGTCGCAGCCTCAACCCTGCGGTTCTTGCCCAGGCGCAAAAAGGCGGGCGCAAGTCTCGCGAGTGCGAAACCTCCGGCCACCCCGCCGAGGACATACAGCAGCGTCGTCACAATGCGACCCTGGGGCGGATACGGCGAAGGCCCCTGCTAGAATCGACCGCTCCACGGGGCGGTCGTACGCGATGCGCCGACGCGGTCCGCTGACATGAGGAAGACCGATGCGGGTACTGAAGATTGCAGGCTACGTTCTCGGCGCGCTGGTGGCGCTCGTCATCGTGCTCGTCGTGTGCGTCATGTTGTTCGTCGATCCGAACGACTATCGCGACGACATCTCGGCTGCCGTGGAAAGCCGGACGGGCCGCAAACTTGCGCTGACCGGCGATCTCAAGCTGTCGGTGTTTCCGTGGATCGCGCTCGAGACGGGTGCTGCCACATTGAGCGATGCGCCCGGCTTCGGCGACGAGCCCTTCGTCTCGATCGACGGCGCACGTGTCAGCGTGCGGCTGCTGCCTCTGCTGCGCGGTCGTCTCGAGGTCGGCAAGATCAGACTCGACGGTGCGCGGATTCGGCTCATCACCGACGAGCAGGGACGCGACAACTGGGAAGATCTCGGCAAGCGCGACGAAACGCAGGCGCAGACCGAAACGGGCAGCGGCGAGCTGCCGACGATTGCCGGGCTCGAGATCACGAACTCGTCCGTCACGATGGAAAACCGGAAGGAGAAGTCGCGGCGCGTCGTGCGCGATTTCAATCTGGAAACGGGGCGACTGGCCTCCGGCGAGCCGTTCGATCTGAAGACCGGCTTCGTGCTCGATCAGGACGCCTCGCTGTCGGTCAAAGTGCATGTCGCGACCACTGTTACCGCGGATCTGGAAAGCAATACACACCGCCTCGCCGACCCTCGGATCGACATGACGGTGCAAGGCCAGGGATATCCCCCTGAGGGCATACCGGTGCAGCTCCACGCGCGGTCCCTCTCTGCAGATATCGGTCACGGCGTGCACCAACTTGACGGTCTGACGCTGACGACGACCTGGAAAGGTGACGGATTTCCCGCGGCAGGAGTGCCGGTCTCGGTGCAGGCGCAGCAATTGCTCGCGAATCTGGAGACGCAGACGCTCGATTTGACAGAATTTAGTGCGGAAATCGCCGGCGCAAAGCTGACCGGGGGCCTGCAAGGCAAGGAGATCCTGGACGCGCCCCAGCTGCGCGGACCGCTGCGCCTCGAGCGCATTTCCCCGAGGGAATGGTTGCCGAAGCTCGGTATCGAGCTGCCGGCGACGGCCGATCCGGCGGTGTTCAGCCAGCTCAGTTTCTCGGGCAACGTCGTTGCCACGAAGGACTCGGCGGGCCTCGAGGACGTCCAGCTCACGCTCGATGACACCACCGCCAAGGGTCAGGCCGGCATCGCCAATTTCGAGGCGAAGGCGCTGCGCTTCGATCTCGATGTCGATCGCATCAATGCCGATCGTTACCTCGCGCCCAAGCCCGCGGAGGCTGCGAAGCCGGCCAGGGAGGAAAAGGCGGAGAAGGCGCCTCCAACGGAAATTCCCATCGAGATGCTCCGCACGCTGAACGCACGCGGCCAGTTGCGAATCGGCGAAGCGATCTTCGCAGGCGTGAAGTTTTCGAAGCTGCGTCTTGGCGTGAATGCACGCGACGGCAAGGTGCGCCTCAATCCGGCGGAAGCATCGATGTACGGCGGCACTTATAGCGGCGACATCGGCATCGAAGCGGGCAAGGATGCGGCGCGCGTCAGCTTCAGCGAGCAGGTCAACAGTGTCGCGTTCGCGCCATTGCTAAAGGACATGTTCGAGAGCGAACGCTTCTCGGGCAAAGGCAGCGCGACTTTCAAAGGCACCGCCTCGGGCCGCAACACCGACGACCTGATGAACACGCTGAACGGCACCGTCGATTTCAATGTCGCCGAAGGCGTGCTCGAAGGCGCCGACCTCTGGTACGAAATCCGCCGTGCGCGAGCTGTGCTCAAGCAGGAAGCGGTTCCGGAACGCTCCGGGCCAGCCCGCACGACGTTCGATGCGCTGCGCGGCACCGGTGTTTTCAGGGACGGCGTCATGTCGAACAACGACCTCGATGTGTCGATGCAGTACCTGAAGATCGGTGGCAAGGGCACGCTCGATCTGCCGAAGAGCACGCTCGACTACCAGCTCATGGCGACCGTGCTCAAGATTCCTAAGGAGGGCGCGGACACCTCGCAGATGCAGGATCTCGTGGATGCCCAGATTCCCGTGAAAGTCACTGGCAAGCTGGACGATCCGAAAGTCCGTCCCGACATCCATGACTACGTGAAAGGCCGGGTGAAGGAAGAACTGAAAAAAGAAGAGGAGAAACTCAAGGAGAAGCTCGGGGAGAAATTGAAGGATCTGTTTACCAGATGAGCGATCGGGTGACGGGGTGACGAGGTGACGACGCGAGAGAAGAGTCGGCCCGGTGGGTGGTTCTGGTGCAGCGCCGCGTCACTGCTGCTGCCGGCAGCAGCTTCCGCTCTCGACATCGAGCTTTCCCAGGCCACGTATGTCGACAAGCACTACCAGTACGAGCTCGTTGCGCTGCTCGATGCGCCCGTCGATCGCGTGCAGGCAGTCCTTCGCGACTACACGAGCTATACCGAGCTCGATCCACGCATCCTCGAAGCGAAGATCATCGATCGCCCGGCGGACTATGTGACGACACTCGAGACGATAGTGCGTGCGTGCTTCGGGCCGTTCTGCCGCAACGTGAAGCGGGTCGAGCGAGTCGAGGAATCGCCCCTGGAGCTGGTCGCGACAGCCGATGCGTCGCGCAGCGATGTGAAGTTCGGGGAGACGCGCATGATGCTGTCCGTGACGGACGGGCGGACTCGCGTGAGCTATCGCACGAGTATCGTTCCCGACTTCTGGATTCCCGCCTTTGCGGGCCGGCGCTGGCTGCTCGAGACACTCGAAGACGGCACCATCGATCTCTTTCGCGGTGTGGAAGCAAGAGCGAAAGCCGATTCGCAACAAGGTCATTGATCGCATGTCCGACGCTATCCGCACCCTCGCGCCGAACCTGCTCGCCTGGTTCGACCGTGCCGGTCGCAAACATCTGCCGTGGCAGCGCGACACCACGCCCTATCGGGTCTGGGTGTCGGAGATCATGCTGCAGCAGACTCAAGTCGCGACTGTGATCCCTTACTACGAGCGCTTCATGGAGCGTTTTCCAGAGGTACGTGCACTGGCGGCCGCGCCGATCGATGAAGTGCTGCATCTGTGGACCGGGCTCGGGTACTACGCTCGCGCACGCAACCTGCATCGCGCAGCGCAGACAATCGTGAAAGAGTTCAGCGGAGAGTTTCCTTCGACGCTGGAAGCGGTTCAGGCATTGCCCGGCATAGGCCGTTCCACTGCAGGCGCGATCCTGGCGCTGTCGCGTGCGCAGCGTCACCCGATCCTCGACGGCAACGTGAAGCGCGTGCTGACGCGCTATTTCGGAATCGAGGGATTTCCGGGCGAGCAGAAGGTCGAGCGCGAACTCTGGCGACTCGCTGATCTGTGCACACCAACCGAGCGTGTCGGGAACTACACGCAGGCGATCATGGATCTGGGCGCGACGCTTTGCGTGCGCTCACGACCGCTGTGCACGATGTGCCCCTTGCAGGAGCATTGCGTGGCGCGCATCGAGCATCGGCAATCTTCGCTGCCCACGCCGAAGCCGAAGAAGGCACGCCCGCAGCGCATCGCCTACGCCGTCATCGCGATGGACGAGCAGGGTGCGGTTCTGCTCGAGCGTCGCCCGCCCACCGGCATCTGGGGAGGGCTCTGGACGTTCCCGCAGTTCGACGAGCCCGAAAGCGCACAGAGCCATGCAGCCGGCCTCGGCAAGCTGCAGGAACGGGAGACCTCGCTCGGGGCCTATCACCATTCGTTCACGCACTTCGATCTGACGCTGCATCCGATTCTCGTGCGGGCGCGCCCAGTGTCACGCGACATTGCCGATGGCGATCGTCATCTCTGGTATGACCCGAAGCGGCCTGCAAAGATCGGTCTCGCGAAGCCCGCGGTCGATCTCATCGCGATGCTCGCGCGAGCGCAACCCGAATGACCAAAGACGAAATCCTGAAATTTCAGCCGCCCGTCGCCGAACTGCTCGGGCGCGAAGTGTTGAGCGTCGATACCGAGAACGGCGGCGCCAGGCTGGGTTTTACGGCCCGGCCCGACTTCGCGAACCGTCATGGAACGGTGCAGGGCGGACTTCTTGCCGCGATGCTCGATTCCGCTACGGCACTCGCGCTCTACACCGTACTGCCCGCCGATCAGACGGCAGTGACCGTGAATCTCAACGTGACCTTCGTGAAGCCCGGCCGCATCGGGCCATTCATCGCGACGAGCAAGCTCGTCACGCGGGATCATCGCTACGGCGAAACGTCGGGTGAGCTGCATGACAGCGAAGGCGTGCTCGTCGCTACTGCAACCGCGAAGCTGCGCATCGTTCCGCGCAAAGCGCGAGCGCAGGCGGGCATCGCGGAGGAATAGGGATGCCGTCCGACGCGCTCTTGTGATTAACTGCCGCCATGGCAAGAACAGTGAAATGCGTGTTGCTCGGCGTCGAAGCGGAAGGCCTCGACAAGCCGCCCTATCCAGGCGAGCTCGGCCAGCGCATCTACGACAACGTGTCGAAGGAAGCGTGGCAGCGTTGGGTCAAGCACCAGACGATGCTGATCAACGAGTACCGTCTCTCGCCGATCGAACCGAAGGCGCGGAAGTTCCTCGTTGCGGAGATGGAGAAGTTCTTCTTCGGTGAAGGGTCGGAGAAGCCGACGGAGTACGTGCCGAAGGGGCAGTGACCGTCATTCCCGCCTTCGCGGGAATGACAGGGGGGGCGGCGAAATCGTCGTCAGCGATTCGCGACCATCGCCGGCGAGTCCGCCATCCCTCGCAACACCTCGCACACCCGCGCAAATTCCTGCGCGATGCGCTCGATGTCCTGGCCCCATGCGCCACCGACGCCGGCCTTGGCTCTCGATTCCATCGTCTGCGCCATGTTGGCGAGTTCTTCGATGTGCAGGTTGCCTGCGGCACCTTTGAGCTTGTGAGCCGCACGGGCGAGTGCCTGAAGGTCGCCTGCACGCGCAGCGGTTCTCATTTCCTGCACGGTTTCTTCGGCGCCGAGCATGAAGGTCGTCACCAGTTCGGCGGCGAACTCCGTATCGCCATCGGCGATCTCATTCAGGCGCGTGCGCATCGATACTTCGCCAGTGCCTGAGGGGGCAGGGGTTTCGAGTATCTGCTCCTCACGGGCCACGGCGGTCATGAAGCGATCCAGTACGTCCTGCAGGCGCGTGATATCGAGCGGCTTGGTCAGATAGTCGTCCATGCCGGCTTCGAGGCACCGTTCGAGCTGGCCCATCATCGCGTTCGCTGTCAAAGCGACGATCGGTGTGCGCGCTCCGTCAGCTTCGATCTCGCGGATGCGCCGTGTGGCTTCGAGCCCGTCCATCACAGGCATCTGCATGTCCATCAGCACGAACGCCCACGAGTCCTTGCGGTAAGCATCGACTGCCTGCTGGCCGTCGCCGACGACGTGGACATCGCAACCCAGGCGTTCGAGGAAGCGCCGTGCGACGCGTTGATTGATGGCATTGTCTTCGACCAGCAGAACCTTCCCGCTGTAGCGACGCGGCACTTCGTTCGCGATCAGCGTGCCGCGCGTGATGATCGGCTGGCTGCGCATATGCCAGTCCTGGGCATCGCGGGCGAGCGACTTCTCGAGACACTCGAGAAGTTCGCGCGTGCGCACGGGTTTCGTGAGATAGGCCGAGAAGCCGATGTTCGCGAACTTCTGGATATCGCCCGAGCGATCGAGCGAGGTGAGCAATACGAGGCGTGCCGGCGGGATCGAGCGGTCGTTGACGATCTCCTGGCCGAGCATCGCGCCGTCCATGTCGGGCATGTGGTAGTCGAGCACCACAACATCGAACGGCGCGGTGTCGGGATCACGCAGCACAGCGAGCGCACTAGCAGCGGATTCCGCCGCATCGACGTCGTATCCCGCGTGATGCAGCTGTGCCGACAGAACGCGGCGATTGGTTTCGTTGTCGTCGACGAGCAGGACGCGCTTGCCGCGAGGCATCACCGGCTCGTGATTCTCGTCGCTGCTCATCGACGCGGAATCGAGCGGCAGCGTGAACCAGAAGGCCGAACCCTTGCCGACTTCGCTGTGCGCGCCGACCTGGCCGCCCATCATTTCGACGAGCTTGCGTACGATCGACAGGCCGAGGCCGGTGCCGCCGAAGCGACGCGTGGTCGACGAGTCCGCCTGCGTGAAGGGCTGGAAGAGTTTCGCGAGCGTTTCGGGCGGGACGCCGATACCCGTGTCGCGGACTTCGAAATGGACGAGCGATCGGCCGCTCTGGCGCCCGAGCGAACACACTTCGAGCACGACTTCGCCGCTCTGCGTGAATTTGATCGCGTTGCCGACGAGGTTCAGCAGGCACTGGCGAATACGCTGCGGATCGCCGATCACGTGCTGAGGCACTTCCGGCCGCACGTTGACGACGAGCTCGAGGCCCTTGGCCGCGGCCTGGAAAGCCATCAGCGAGCCGACTTCGTCAACGTTCAGATTGAGATCGAGATCGATGTTCTCGATGTCGAGCTTGCCGGCCTCGATCTTCGAGAAGTCGAGAATGTCGTTGAGGATCGTCAGCAGCGAGTCGGCGCTGGCACGGATCGTTTCCGCATAGTCGCGCTGCACGCGATCGAGATTGGTGTCGAGCAGCAGCCCGGTCATGCCGATCACGCCGTTCATCGGCGTGCGGATCTCGTGGCTCATCGTCGCGAGGAACGTGCTCTTCGCGCGGCTCGCAGCCTCTGCGTCTTCGGTCGCGCGCACGAGGGCTTCGCGGGCAGCGCGGGCTTCCGTGACGTCGAACATCGAGCCCGACAGCAACGTCGGTCGGCCGTTCTCGTCGCGCTGTGCGGTTGCGCGGCTGTGGATCCACACGATGCGCCCGTCCTTGCAGACGAGGCGATACTCGATATCGAAAGGAGTGTGGTCGCGGAAGTGCCTGCGCGTGACTTCGTCCATCAGCGACCGGTCGTCCGGATGCATCATGGCGTAGAGAGATTGCACCGTCGTGGGCAGTTCGCCGTCGGCATAGCCGGTCAGGTCGTAGAAGCGCGGCGATACCCAGCAGTTGCCGCTGCGGGCGTCGATCTCGAACAAGATGTCGGTCGTGCCGGAGACGGCACGCTGCAGTCGAGCCTGCACTTCGCGGAGCTGTTCGGTCTGGCGTGCAATCTCTTCGAACGCTTCTTCTTCGCGCGTGACTTCCCAATCGACACCCAGCACGCCCAGCAGCGCGCCGCTGCGATTGCGCATGAGGCGACCATGGAACTGGAAGTGCTGGATCCGACCGTCGGCATGCAGCACGCGATAGCGATGCTGGATGCGGTCATCGCCGCCGGGCAGCGATTTCAATGCGTAGACGAAGATCGCCTTGTAGGCAGACTGGTCCTCGGGGTGGACGAGGGTGTTCGCGTAATCGTTGCCCGTGAACCGGGTAGCGCCGCCGATGCGGTGAACGAACGGACTGTCTTCCGACACCGTGACGGTGTCGCTGCGGACGTCCCAGTGCCACATCGAAATGCCGGCCGCCTGGTTCGCCATCGTCATGCGTTCGGCGGTGTTGCGTCGTTCGTTCTCCGCGGTCTCCACGCGCTGCAACGCGATCTTCAGTTCTTCGGTCTCGTGCTTGGACTGCGCAGCTTCCGCGAGCGCGATCGCCTCGGCGCGCGACTTGCGCATGTGAGCGCTGCCGTACAGCGCGGTCACGAGGATCGCGAAGACGGTGACGGAGTGGTGCTCGAAGTAGACCCACGAACTCCCGTCGTAGCTGGACGCGATCGGCGCCGCGAACAGCAGCACGCAACCGAGAGCCGCAACGACATTCACGTGCCAGGGTCGATTCGACGACAGGCTCAGCGTGACCGCGAGCACGTAGCCGATGCCGACGACGGCATCCATCGTGTTCATCAGATCGAAAGCGAAGACCAGCAGACACAGCGTCAGCATCCACGGCAACAGATTGCGCCGCTGCTGCTGATCGTCGAGTCCGGACTTGATGATGGCGCGCCGCTGGTCTTCCGGAAGACGCATCAGGCCCCGCAGATAGAAGCGCAGGCCGAAGGTGGCGAACAGCAGCAGCGAAACGATCAGCATGCCGACAGCGTTGGCGGACAAGTAGGACTGACCGAAGAGCCGGCCGATGACGGCACGCTCGCGATCGAGCGGCAGGTTGAGGAGCAGTACGCCACCGGCGCGATCGTTCACCGCGTAGCGAAGGAAGACCTGGCCGGCCGCGTTGGTGAAATCGATGTGCGGCTGCTGCGGATTGGCTTTGAGCTTGGCGACAGCTGCGGTGATGAACGGATCGCTGACATCCGTTTCGACTGGCGCTGTCAACGCGTTCGGAAGGTGGCGCGAGGTGAAGGAGCGCTCGTCCTTGTCCAGATTGCCCTGCGAGCCGTTGGACAGCAGTGCCTCGGTGATCGCATATGCTTTGGAGATCGCGACATCGGCACCGATGCGCTGCGCGACGACCTTCTTCTGCAGCAGCAGGGGCGTGCCGGCGATGGACACGAACAACACCAGCACCAGGATCGCCACGACGGACGCCTGGCCAGCCAGTATTTCGATCACCCCGCGCGATTTCATCCCCGCACCTTAAACAGTATTTTGTCGAGACAACGGCTCGGGTCCGCAAAACTGGACCCTGGTTTCGCTGTCGCGGCGACCCACGCGCAAGGACGGTGAGATCCGTCACGTCGCCCGCACGCACCGACGAATCAGCGGAAATGTTATGTAATCGACGGGGGGCGGGCCTCGCAACGAGGAGGCACCGGAAACGTGAGGTGCGTGTCGATGGATCGGCATCATTGTGATGCCGATCACAGCATGCGGCTTACTGCGGGCGGGTCACGTTTCCTACAGGCCGTCCCGGATGGCGAGTGGCCCAGCGGGAGAGAACCTGTCGGGCGCCGTTGCGATTGGGATCCATGGCGCCCTCGTGGCCGTTGACGCGAGCAGTGAGCTCGACGACATAGCCGTTCGGATCGCGCAGATAGATCGATCGGATGAAGCCGTGATCGCTGATGCCCCGGACTTCGTGGCCTGCCATGCGCGCCTTGTCGAACATCGGCTGCAACACTTCCGCATCGACCTCGAGCGCAATGTGCAGGTCGAAGTCATGTTGCGTCTTGAACTCGAAAGGCATGCCCGGTACTTCGAAGAATGCGAGGTACGAACCGTCATCGAGCTCGTAGAACGTATGCAACGCCTCGACCGACCGGCCGGTGCACGTTTCGAGAATCTCCAGGGCACTCGCGAGCGGCAAGCCGAGGAAGTCTTCGTAGAACCGGCGCGTCTGTTCCGAGTCCCGGCACCGATACGCGTTGTGATGAAGTCCCCTGATCATGCAGCGCGCGCCTGCAGCGAGAGGGATTCGAACGAAGCATTGACGTACGGCTTCACGAGGTAGGTGTAGAAAGCGTCGTTCGCTACGGACCATGCCGGACGATCCTTCATGCGCGCGATCCAGCGGGAAATGTTCGGCCATGCACTGAAGTCGATGTGCGCCGCCTCGCCGAGCGTCACCGATGCAATGCCGAAGTAGTCGGCGATCGTGATCTGATTGCCGCACACATAGTCGTTGTACGGGCCGATCCATCGTTCATCGAGAACCTGCAGCCAGCGAAGCGCGTTCGTACGGCCCCAGGCGAGTGTCTGCTGCTGCGCATGTCCATCGGGACGCTGATGATTCGGGAACAGTTGCGGATAGATGAAGCCGTAGCACAGCTCGCGCGAAAGACCTGTGTTGAACCAGTCCATGCGTTCGTTGACGCGGGCACGCTGGCGCGGATCGATGGGATAGGCGCGAGAGCCGACGCGATCCGCAAGGTACTTGAGAATCGCCGAGCTTTCGGTGAGTCGGAAGCCGTCGTCGTCGAGGACCGGTACTGCCTGATTGGGATTGATTGAGGCGAATGCGGGCTGCACATGCTCGCCCGCCACGATGTCGACGAGCTGATACTCGAGCTCGACGCGATTGTCTGCGGCGAACAGCATGATGGGGCGGCTCGTCGTCGAGACCGGGTGGTAATAGAGCTTCATGAAAGTCCTTGAGGGGTGAGCGCGCGTACGCGCGTCGAGGACCTGCACTCTAAGGGCCGGCTGGCAAGCGCAAATCCGCCGAAAGAGCCACCGCAACGGCCGCGTACGGGCCATCTGGGCGGCCGTATCGCGCAGGAGCCGTCGGATTCGGCAGAATGGCGTCCTTACGGCCCGAAGAGTGTCGATCATGCTGACAGTCCGCCGCCTCCGATGGCTTCCTTCGCTCCTGCTCGCGGCGGCGTGGGCTTGCGGAGCCGCACCGCTCCAGGACGGTCCCTATTTGATCGCTCAACCAGATGGCAGCTGGCTCGCGCGCACGGTGGCTGGTGATTCCGCGGCGCCGGAGGTGATCGACCGGAAGGTCACTGGCGGAGAAGTATTCACCGTTGCCGCCGTCGGAGCGCTTCCCGCTTTCCAGGTTCGTGTCCGCGGCCCCGAGAAAATCGCAGCGGACACCGTGAAGCTCGGGCGCACGACTGCGCTGTTCGTGATCGCTGACACGCATGGCGAGTATCAGATCCTGGGCGAGCTGCTGCAGAAGCAGAAGATCGTCGATGCCTCGATGCGATGGTCTTTCGGCAAAGGCCACGTCGTCGTGCTGGGCGATGTGTTCGATCGTGGACCGAACCAGATCGAGATTCTCTGGCTGTTCTATGAACTGCAGGCGCAGGCCGCGAAAGCCGGCGGCGGCTTGCATTTGCTGATCGGCAATCATGAAGCCATGGTGATGGGCGGCGATCTGCGCTACCTGAATCCGAAGTACGGTCGCGTTGTCGATGCACTCGGTGCGAGCTCGTACGCGCAGCTCGTCGGTCCGGATACGTTGCTGGGGCAATGGCTGCGAACGAGGCCGGCAGTGCTGAAGATCGGCAACTTCCTGTGTCTCCACGGCGGTATCTCGCCGGAGCTGGTCGAACGGAAGCTGGGGCTTGCCCAGATCAACTCGCTCCTGCGAGATGTTCTGAACGGCGTGTCTCTCGAGGGTGAGCGACAGTCGCAGGCGAGCTTTGTGATGGGTCGGTCGGGGCCGCTGTGGTATCGCGGCTATTTCGCGGACGTCGCGGAACAGGTCGCGACGTCAGAAGACGTGAATCGGATGCTGGCCGCCTTCGGCGCAACGAACATCCTGGTCGGTCACACGCGTGTCGAGACTGTGACCGCTCTCTACGGTCGACGGGTCGTCGCCGTCCAGGTGTATCCGCATCGCGATGAGTCGAGCGGTGCGGCAGTGATGGAGGCGCTCAGAATCGAAGGCCAGCGTTTCCTGCGCGCCGATATTTCCGGCAAGTCGGAACCCCTGTAGCGACGAGCCCACGCCAGCGGCAGGCTGAAGTCGACATCCGGCTCCCTGCGAGACGGAAAACCGGATGTCGATCTGGCGAGCCGCATCACGCGATCTGCGTGATCGTGACGACGCCGCGTGCAGCGGAAGCCATCGACTCGACGCCCATTGCGCCGACGGCGAGTGAGGCGCTGACGATGAGCACTGCGAGTGCGAGGCAGACGACGGTGCGGACGAGCGAAGGATTGACCTGGATGGCGAACATGGCGATTACCTCTTGAGTTTGTGTCGATGCGTCCGTGTGGACGCCCCGTGCTACGTATTGCAGGGGTCGTGCCAACTTTGGATTCACGACGAACGACGCAAAAGAGGCCGAAAAACCCAGCGTTTGCGCAGCAGCGCTTCGCTGTGAGCGGTCGGGCCGGCTACTCGGAGGTGTCCGCGAGTGTCCGACTGTCACGCACAATGTGTCCGGTGTCCGTGGTCCGGACTGTCCGGTAGGCTTGGAAATCCGTCATCCCCGCGCAGGCGGGGATCCATCTTCGCGGGGACCGGGGACGATGGATTTCCGCTTTCGCGGGAATGACGCAGTGTCATGCAAAAAACAGGAATCCTCGCGATGCCCCAGCTTCTTCGCCGTCTGATGCGTGCAACCGCGCTCGCCGCAACGCTGCTGCCCGCATTCGTCATCGCGCAGTCGGACGTACCATATCGCTCGGTGGATCCGTTCATCGGCACGCAGGGCAACGGCCACACCTTCCCCGGTGCCGTCGTGCCGTTCGGCATGGTGCAGCTCAGTCCGGACACGCAGACCCGGTACTTCAAGGAAAGCTATCCCTGGGCCGCCGGCTACCAGTACAACGATCCGACGATCCTCGGCTTCTCGCACACCCATTTCTCCGGCTCGGGTCACTCCGATCTCGGCGACGTCCTCGTCACGCCGATCAGCGGCGACGTTCGACTCGAGCCCGGTGACATGCAGCAGCCGCGATCGGGTTATCGCTCGCGATTCAGTCACGACACTGAGCGCGCCGAGCCGGGCTACTACGCGGTGACGCTCTCCGACTACGACGTGCGTGCGGAGCTGACGGCGACGACTCGCGTTGGCCTGCATCGTTACACATTCCCCGCTGGCCAGCCTGCGCACGTGCTGGTCGATTTGCGATCGAGCATCTACGACTACCCGGGCAAGGTTCTGTGGTCGCGCATTCGCGTCCGGCCCGACGGTACCGTGACGGGGTTTCGGGAAACCCGTGGATGGGCGCGTGGTCGCCAGCTGTATTTCGCGATGCGTTTCTCGGCGCCATCCAGCGCGCATGCGTTCCACAACCGGGAGACCAAGCCCGAGTACGATCCGAACTTCGTGCCCTGGTTCTCACGAACGGACATCGACTATCGCGAAGGCCGCGGTCTCGTTGCCGTCTTCGATTTCGCGGGGCTCGAGTCGTCGCAGCTCCTTGTGAAGGTCGCCCTCTCACCGGTCAGCGAAGAGAACGCGCTGCGCAACCTCGATGCCGAAGTACCCAACTGGGATTTCGACGCGAAGCGTGCAGCCGCTGCCGATGCGTGGCGCGGAGCGCTCGGTGTCGCTGACATCGAAGCGCCGGAGCCGATGCGAAAGATGCTTTACACCGCGCTGTATCACAGCCTGATGGCTCCCAGCGTCTTCATGGATGTGGACGGCTCCTATCGCGGTCCTGATCTCGGTGTGCATCGCGCGGACGGGTTCACGTTTCGCTCGACGTTTTCGCTGTGGGACACGTATCGCGCATTGCATCCGCTGCTGACGCTGGTCAGGCCGCAGGCAGACAACGACGAGTTCGTGCGCTCGCTGCTGGCGTCCTATCGCACGAGTCCCGATGGTTTGCTGCCCGTGTGGCAATACCACGGGCAGGAAACGTGGACGATGATCGGTTATCACGCGGTACCGGTCATCGCCGATGCCTATTTGAAAGGCATAAGAGGCTTTCCCGCCGACGAGGCTCTCGAAGCCATGGTGGCCAGCGCATCGAAGGAACGCTACGCCGGGCTCGGCGACTACATCAGAACAGGCTGGGTGCCATCGGACAAGGAGCGCGAGGGCGCATCGAAGACGCTCGAGTACGCGTACGATGACTGGACGATCGCTCGCATGGCGGAGTCGCTCGGCCGCAAGGACATTGCGCAGCAGTTCGATCGACGGGCGGGCTACTGGCGCAATGTCTTCGATCGCAAGACAGGATTCGTGCGGGCACGAAAGAGTGACGGAGGCTTCCGCGAACCGTTCGATCCCGCGGTCGCAGGCTATGGTGGCGACTACACCGAAGGCAACGCATGGCAGTACACGTGGTACGTGCCGCACGACACTGCGGGTCTGATCGAACTCATGGGCGGCAATCGGCGCTTCATCGCAAAGCTCGATGAGCTGTTCGACGCAAAGGTGGACGCCAAGAGCTTCGAGCACGTCGAGGACATCAGCGGACTGATCGGTTACTACGCACATGGCAATGAACCGAGCCATCACGTCGCTTATCTCTATGCCTACGCCGGCGAACCCTGGCGGACGCAGGAGCGACTGAAGCAGATCGTCGAAACGCAGTACCACGCGAGTCCGGAAGGGCTCTCGGGCAACGATGATCTCGGTCAGATGTCTGCGTGGCTCTTCTTTACGGCGATGGGCTTCTATCCCGTGACACCCGGTTCAGGCGAGTACGTGATCGGCCGGCCGTTCGTGGACAGGATGGCGCTGAACCTGCCGAACGGTCGGCGCTTCACCATCGTGACCGAAGGGCTCAGCGACGCGAATCGCTACATCGGTTCGGTCAGTCTCAACGGCGAGCCGCTGCCGCGCGTGTTCCTGCGGCATGAAGAAATCATGCAGGGAGGCGAGTTGCGCTTCGTCATGCAGGCGAGGCCGAACAAGCAGTGGGCGACGAAGGCGTCGGCGCGGCCGTATTCGGTTAGGAGGAGCGGTTAGCGGTTGGCGGTTGGCGGTTAGAGAGAGGAGACGTCCGGCTAAAGCCGGACCCACAGCAGAAGTCCCACACGCGAAACTCAGACTTCTTGCTATCTCAAGAAGCCCATCAGCTCCTCATACAACACTTGCGGGCACTGCTCCGGCATCCAGTGACCGCAAGGCAGCGCCTTGCCGCTGACTTGCGTCGCTCGCGGCTGCCATGTCGCCAGCACGTCGTAAAGCGCGTGCATCGCGCCCTGGGCGCCCCACAGCACGAGCAGCGGACATTCGATTCTTCGATTGAGGTCGGCCTGATCGTGCTCGAGATCGATCGTCGCAGCGGCACGATAGTCCTCGCACATCGCGTGAAGCGTCGCGGGGTCGTTGCCGCAACGCAGGTACTCCGCGAACACTTCTTCCGGAATGACCCCAGGGATCAGTCCGCGAAACGGCCCGGATCGAAGAAAGAATTCGAGGTTGTTGCCGAGCAGGGTCTCCGGCATGGGCGCGGGCTGCGGCAACAGGAACCAGTGAAAGTAGGCAAGGCCGAGGGCGCGCGTGACCGTCGAATAAACCGTGTGCGTCGGAACGATGTCGAGCACGGCGACACGATTGACCGCCTCCGGATGATCGAGCGCGAGTCGATGGCTCACGCGCCCGCCACGATCGTGGCCCACGATGGCGAATCGCTCGTAACCCAGCGCCTTCATGACGGCCACCTGGTCGCGAGCCATCGCGCGTTTCGAATGACCTTCGTGATTGACGCCGTCCGCAGGATTGCCGCTGTCGCCGTAGCCACGCAGATCGGTAGCAACGACAGTGAAGTGCTCTGCGAGCAGTGGTGCCAGGCGATGCCAGATCAGCAGCGTTTGCGGCCATCCATGCAGCAAGAGCAACGGTGGCCCGCTGCCGCCCACGACGCCGTTGATGTGAACCTCACCCGTGTCGATATGCAGCGGCTTGAACCCCGGAAAGAATCGAAGCGAAGCGCCGGTCGGTGTGGCCATGCAGCAGTCCCCCTGGCCGAAAGTGTACGCGGATCGACCGATTCGCGGCACGCCGCCGGCGTATGCTTCAGGCTCGAATCAGAGGGACTGGCCGATGCTTCAACTGCGACCCAACTGCGAGTGCTGCAATACGGACCTGCCGCCGGATTCGACACACGCCATGATCTGCACATTCGAATGCACGTTCTGTCGTGAGTGCACGGAAGGCGCGCTGCAGGGGCGTTGCCCGAATTGTGGCGGCGAGTTGCTGCAGCGGCCGCGGCGGCCGGCAGCGGCGCTGGCGAAGTATCCGGCGTCGACGCAACGGATTTACAAGCCACGAGGAGAGCCGGCTAGCCGTTAGCCAGCTATCCGGCTAGCCAGATTCGGAGAGCCACAGTTGCTTACTCTGGCTGGCAGCTAGCTGGCTAACGGCTAGCTGGCTTCCTTCATTGCAGCTTTCTCGGCTCGAGCAACTGCACCGCGAACTTCTTCTCCACATCCGTCCAGGTCCGCACTGCCGAGAGCTGGGCAGTCGCTGCGAGATTCGCGAACCCTTCCAGCGTGTACTTGTGACAGTACTCCGTCCGCATGTGCTCACCGCGGCGGAACTGAACCGGCGTTCCTGCAACGGTGACCGTCTGATCGCGCTTGCTGATCAGGTGCATCTCGATGCGGCTCGCATCCTCGACCCACAGGGCTTCGTGCTGAAAATTGCGAAGGTCAAAATTCGCACCGATCTCGCGATTGATATGGCGCAGCGCGTTGAGATTGAACTCCGCCGTGACGCCGGCCGCATCGTTGTAAGCACGGCGCAGCACGTTGAGATCCTTCTTCAGGTCGATGCCGATGAGCACCGCGCCTTCATTGCCCACGATCTTGTGCATCCGATCGAGCAACTGTGCCGCCTGTTCCGGGCTGAAATTGCCGAGCGTTGAGCCGGGGAAATACACGACGCGCCTCTGCGCCGACGCTACCTGCTTCGGCAGGTCAAACGGCTGCGTGAAGTCAGCGCACACGGGCGCGATCTGCAGCGTCGGATAGTCGCGTGCCAGCGTGCCTGCAGCTTCGATCAGATGTTCGCGCGCGATGTCGACCGGCACGTACGCTACCGGCGCCACGAGATGGTCGAGCAGCAATCGTGTCTTCTGGCTCGTCCCGCTGCCGAACTCGATCAGTGCTGCCTGCGGCCCGATGATCTGGGCCATCTCTGCGGCGTGCATCTGCATGATTCCGAGCTCCGTCCGCGTGAGGTAGTACTCAGGCAGTTCGCAGATACTGTCGAAGAGCGTTGAACCGTACTCGTCGTAGAACCAGACGGCCGAGAGCTCTTTCGGCGTCTTGCGCAAACCATCGAGAACGTTGCTCGTCAGAGCGTCGGCATTGGGGGCGGGAAGGGCATTGGGACGCTTCGACATCGGTGATTCCTCGACGAACTGACGTGAAAACTGTGCGTTCTACAGGTCGCGTGCGAGACGCAACCCCATGAACTGCCAACGCGCTTGAGGGTAGAAGAAGTTCCGGTACGTCTCGCGTACGTGATCCGCGGGCGTTACGCAGGAGCCACCACGCAACACGAGCTGGCTGCACATGAACTTGCCGTTGTACTCGCCCAGCGCGCCAGGCGCCGGGCGATACCCGGGATATGCGACGTAGGGAGAAGCAGTCCACTCCCACACGTCGCCAAACAACTGCCGGAGCTTCTCGCCGCCGCTGGCAGGTCGCGGGTGCAGGGAAGACGTCGCCACATCGCGCAACAGATTGCCGTCGATGTGGCTGCGCGCAGCGGCGAGTTCCCACTCCGCTTCCGTAGGCAGGCGAGCGCCTATCCATCTGGCATATGCGTCCGCTTCGAAATAACTCAAGTGACACACCGCGGCCGCCGGGTCGATCGGCTGCAGTCCTGCCAAAGTGAACTCGGCATCCAGCGATTCGGACCAGTACAGCGGCCGCGTCCATTGTTCGCTGGTCACCGTCGACCAGCCATCGGAGAGCCAGAAATCCGCCCGCCGATAGCCGCCGTCGCGAACGAACTCCAGGTATTCGGCATTCGTCACGAGTCGATCGGCGAGTGCGTAACCTTCAACGAGCGTGCGATGACGCGGCATCTCGTTGTCGAAACAGAAATGCTTGCCGCTTGCGCCGATCTCGCCGATGCCGCCGTCGAAGCTGACGAATCGAGTCGGTTCGACAGGCTGCCACACCTGATTCGCGGTCGTCGGGCGATAGGCGGGCAGCAATGGATTCGAAGAGAGCAGGTGCTTGAGATCGGTGAGCATCAGTTCCTGATGCTGTTGCTCGTGATTGAGACCGAGCGTCACCAGTTCGCCGACGCGATCGGCGGTGTCTTCGCTCGCCAGCAACTGCTGCAGGTGATCGTCGATGTGCTTTCGGTAGCTCACGACCTCATTCACCGTCGGCCGCGTGAGCAGCCCGCGACGAGGACGCTGATGCATCGGACCGAGCGCCTGGTAGTACGAGTTGAAGAGATAGTCGAAGCGCTCATCGAACGGCGTGTAACCACGCGCATGCGGCTTGAGCACGAACTGTTCGAAGAACCAGCTCGTGTGCGCGAGATGCCATTTCACCGGACTCGCATCGGGCATGCTCTGCACGACGTAGTCTTCGATCTCGAGCGGTTCGCAGATGGCGAGCGACGTGGAGCGGATTCGCGAATAGCGGTCGGCTAGGGATTCTGCCGGCGCGCGGTACGCCGCGGTCGTATTCCCGATGCTGGCCATAAGTGGCTCCTTATATATGTATGGGCCGGGATATGGGTTCGCGCTGCGGCGCAGGCAGTCCGTTGGAACGTCTGGTACCACTGCAAAGTTGCAACCGCGCGAACCACGCCAGAATGCCCATCCTCGCCCTTTCGAAACAGCCACTTACGTCACCCATACATCGCTTGGAGGCTAGCAACCCAAGTCCGGCCCGTCTGGGACAATCCTGCTCTTAGTCGTTAGCGAATCGCCCAAAGGCGAGCCTTTCCCGGCTTTTCCTTGACGGCCCGGCGGCCCGCCGTTTTAATACGCGCCCCTCCGGCCTTCCGGCCCGAGTCCGGGGCTCATGCCCCGCTTGCCCATACCGTGGCCAGGTAGCTCAGTTGGTAGAGCAGCGGACTGAAAATCCGCGTGTCGTTGGTTCGATTCCGACCCTGGCCACCATTCCCTCTGTTTGCCGATCGCGTTGATCGTCGCAGTCAAACACGACACGACGCGTCAGCATTGCCCGCGGACGGCATGATTTGTCCGGGCTTCCAGTGTGGTTGACGGGACGACAGCTCAGGTCATGTCGCGTCTTCGTTCGTACGCTATTGAGCGAGGCGTGTGGACGGACGGATCAGTGAGGTCGCCGGCTGCGTTTGTCGGTTGAGTTCGAAGACTGCCCGCCGGTGTCCTTCGTAGATCTAGCGCGTGGCACTGGAGCAATGAGCGTCGCGGGTTGACGTATTTCAGCGTCAGCTCGTGGCCCGGCGATCGTCCGATCTGCGATCACCGGATCCGGCCATAGATCCGGCCATCGCCGGATCTGAAAATATTCCAATTTGTTGATTTCAAAGATACTATTCCGGCCACTAATCCGGCCATCCGAAGGCCCGGATCGGAGGTCATTTTGAGGCCGGCGGCCGCGGAGCCATTGATGCCCGCAGAAGGCGCGGAAGCGCTGGAGAACCTCGCCTTCGATCTGGCTCGGGAAGCCAGCGAACTTTCCGGGCAACTTCATCCAGTTGTTCGCCTGTCGGTGGCCGAGCTGGTTCGGTCAATGAACTGCCACTACTCGAATCTGATCGAGGGCCACAACACGCACCCTCGCGATATCGATCGCGCTTTGGCCGAGGATTACTCCGCGGACCCGCACAAGAGAGATCTGCAATTCGAGGCGCGCGCACACATCGAAGTGCAGCGGATGATCGATGCACGAACGGACTTTCCGAAGCCGCCGGCGTCGCGCGCGTTCATTGAATGGGCGCACCGCGAATTCTGCTCGCGGTTGCCAGAAAGCTTGCTCACGATCGAGAACCCCGATACGCACGAGCGCCTTGCGATTGTTCCGGGAGAACTGCGTAAGTGTGCGGTTGCCGTAGGTCGCCACGTCCCGCCGCCGGCGGACGATTTGCCAGCGTTCATGGCTCGCTTCGAGCAGGCCTATGCGTCAGAACGACTCACGAAACCGCGGCAAGCCATCGCCGCCGCCGCTGCTCACCACCGACTGCTGTGGATCCATCCGTTTCTCGATGGCAATGGCCGCGTCACGCGATTGATGTCGCATGCGATGTTGCTCGACCTGGGCGTCGGTTCGGCTCTGTGGTCGATCTCCAGAGGCCTTGCGCGTCGTTCAGCGGACTACAAGCGCCTGCTGATGGCAGCGGATGAAGCCCGCAAAGGGGATCTCGATGGACGCGGTGCCTTGTCGCAGAGCGCATTGATCGATTTCTGCGCGTTCTTCCTGGAATGCTGTCTCGACCAGGTTCGATACATGCGTGAGCTGCTGGAGCCTTCCGAACTGCAACGTCGTATTGAGCTGTATGTGCGCGACGAAGAAGATGCCGAGCGCCTGCCAAAGCGCAGCTTTGCGTTGTTGCGAGAGGCGTTGTTGTCGGGAGAGCTGGAGCGAGGTCGGGTTCCAAGGCTCATCGACGTCAGCGAGCGGACTGCCCGTCGTGTGATCTCCGCTCTCGTGGACAAGAAGCTGCTCGTTTCGGAATCTCACAAAGCACCGCTTCGGCTCGGATTTCCGATCGACGTCATCGAGCGCTGGTTTCCGAGACTGTATCCGGTCTCCGCTTAGTGCCGCTCAATCAAGCCAGACGATGAACGACAGGTAGTCGCTCTTGTAGTTCCCCGTCACTTCCCAACAGCCCCGCTCCGGGAGTTCGAGCATAAGCAGCATTGCCACTTCCTGCTGTTCCTTGCCGACGAGCATGTTCGTCACTCGCGGAACCGTGATCATCGGTCGATTGGCGTCGATGCGTTTCGCAGTCACAACGAGTTGATAAGGACGCTCGTCGCCCCACTGCGCATCCTTGCGGAACCACGCAGACTTGTTGCGAGTGCCGGTCGCCGATTTGATCCCAGTCCATCGCCCGTCGGAGGCCAGTTGCGTAAAGAGGGCGTCCGTCCCATACAGGAATATTCCACGCGCCGGGTCCACGGCCTTCTCCTCACCGGGTGCCACGTATAGCGGCTCGGTGGGAAGAGTGACCGGACAATGATCAGGAATGGGGGTCTGCTTCGCCGGATCAGCAGCGTCAGCGTCCAGTGCTGATAGCGTGAACGTCGCGATGATCAGAGCAGCGGTTCGCATGGATGCGCTCCTGAAGTTCAGAGCATACCGCTTGTGTCGCTTCCCGAGCGAGTAAGTTCCTTGCGCAGTGCGGCCAAGGCTTCACTCATCGGCTGTGGCAGCCTGGCTGCACGGTGGCGCTTGGAGCGCCTGAACGATCTCACGATGCGAGTTCGCCTGCCGCGCGGGCTCTGCCACCACGAGGCTTGCCCAACGTCTGCTCATACATCTCGTTCCCACGCCGGTAGCATGAGCAGGAGACCTTCTCCAGTCCGGTGTTGTCGAGGATCGTGATACTGCCGCGGATATAGCTGATGAATCCCCGCGCATGCAGTCCACGCGCAGCTTGCGTGACGCCGACACGCCGCACACCAAGCATGTAGGCCAGGAACTCGTGTGTGAGATGAAACTGGTCAGCGTGGGCGCGGTCGCGGCTCATGAGCAGCCACCGCGCCAGGCGCGGCTCTATCGAGTGATAGCGAGTACATGCCGCTGTCTGCGCTAGCTGCCTTATCGAGACGTGCAGGTAGAGATTGAGACGCTTCTGGATTTCGTCATCCTGGCGGCAGTGTTTCCGAAATGCTGCGGCGTTCATGCGCAGCGCGATTCCCGCGCCCTGCACGACGGCCTGCAGGGGCGATGTGTTCACCCCGAGCAGCAACGGCGTACCCACCATACCTTCGTCGCCGACGATTCCAACCTCCAGTCGCGCTCCGTCGTCGAGTGGAGTCAGCAGCGAGACGAAGCCCTCCGTCGGAAAATAGACCTGGTTGATCCGCTCACCGCTCTCGCAAAGAACCTCGGCGAAGGTCAGCTTCACCGGGTCGCAATCCACCACGAAGCGTTCACGGCTTCGGAGGGATAGCGCAGCCAGCAAACGATTGGCCGGCAGCGGATGCCGTGATGACGTCATGGAGCCTCTTGGTGGTGCTGTACAAATGCATGCGTCGGACCCACAGCAACGCTGCATGGGATCGTTGCAGTCCCGACTATCCGCCCTCGGCGTTCCTGGCGATGTGCGATGCCGAACACGGCAAATGCACATCTTCATGTGTTCGTTGCCGTACAGAGGGAGGGAAAAGGATGACTTAACTTGCGCGTTCGACTTTGACCTAACGGCGGCACTGAAGCTGACAGGGGCCCAACAAGGCGACTCGGTACCCGATGCCTCAAGGAGTCACATCCGTGAGCACTGCAGCGACGGCTGATCTAGCGCGACAAGGGATCGATCTCTTCGTGACAGAGGAGGAGATGCACCCGGCGCAACGCGCACCCGATTTCCTTGCCGAGGCAGCGGAGTTCCGCGCGTTGTCACAGATCCTCGCCGACGACCCGTTGGGCGCGCTTCGACGGCTGTTGGAAGGGGCCAGGCGTTTGTGCCACGCCGGCAGCGCGGGCGTAAGCCTGCTTCGACACAATGCGGTGGGCCGGGAGATCGCGTGCTGGGAGGTGCTGAGCGGGATGCTGGCCCCCTATGAAGGAAGCGGCACACCTCAGGTTTCGACTCCGTGCGATCTCTGTCTCAGTACCGGGAAGACCATCCTTGTGTCGAACCCGGAGCAGGTCCATGCGCAAATGCGCAGGATCCAGCCCGCCATTGTCGAAACTCTGGTGGTTCCCTTGCACGAGAGTCTGCGAATGCCGCTAGGCACATTGTGGGTCACCCATCACGATCGTTCATCACGATTCGATGCTGGCGATGCGCGCATCCTGGAGCAGCTGGGCGTTCAGTCGGTTCTTGCGCTGCGACTCCTCGCGCAATCGAAGGAACGCCGGTACGCGCTGGTCCTGTTCGAATCGCACCAGAAAGCTCAGCGTGAGCTGCTCCTTCATGAGCTTCATCTCGAGCGCAGCCTGCGGGAGCGCGCCGAGGAATCCGAGCGCGAAATGCTGCAGACGCTCGAACTGAAGCAAGCGGTGGTCCAGGAAGCGCATCATCGCGTCAAGAACACCCTGCAGATCGCGGCGAGCGTATTGTCGCTACACGCACGTGCTACTGCTTCCGAGGAAGTACGCGCTGCGCTGAACGAGAGTCATGAGAGGCTGCAGCTGCTGGCCAAGGTTCATGAACTGCTCTGCTCCGATGTCGACAGCGCGGAATCGATACTGATGCCGCAGTTGCTCGATGCGGTGGGAGACTCGATACGACAATCCTTTCCAGACGCGTCCGGGCGCGTGACGCTGCTTGTTGCGACAGACCCGGTGCGGCTTCCTGCAGATGAGGCAATCGCATTGGCATTGCTTGCCAACGAGGCGGTCACGAACGCGTACAAGCATGCGTTCCCGAAGGGATCGGGCGGCAGGATCGCAGTCACCCTCTGCGGTTCGGCCGAGAGCACGTTGACACTGCAGATCGCTGATGATGGCGTCGGCATTCCTGAAGACCCTGCGAGTTCCGGTATGGGGCTCAAGATCATCAGAAGTTTCGCGACGCAACTGAGAGGTGCCCTCACGATCTCCCCAACGACGGATGGGTTGGGCACGACGATCGCCCTGAGGCTCCGTCCGACGACGCCTCTGCACCTCCGTGCGGCTTCGGCGTCCGGCTGAGGTCGACCGCCCGTCACACAGTGTCTGCGCGCTTGCGCTTCGTGAACCAAGCGAGCAGCGAGAGACCGATCGCTGCGGCAAGAACCGATGCGAGCAGAATGCCCATCTTCGCGCTGTCGAGCAGGTCGTCCGGGAACGCGAGGTCGGCAATGAACAGCGCCATCGTGAAGCTGATGCCCGCGATGGCCCCGCCACCGGCCAGGACGCCCCAAGTGAGTTCCGCCGGGCGAATTGCGATACCGGTGCGCACCGCGAGCCAGCAGAATGACAGGACGCCCACGGGTTTGCCGACCACCAGCGCCACCGTCACTGCCGCGGTCACGGCGATGTCCAGGTGGCTCACCGCCAGTGGTAGTCCGGCATTGGCGAGGGCGAACAGCGGCATGACGAAGAAATCGACCCAAGGGTGAAGCGTCATCTGAACGCGCTCGACAGGAGCGAGGGACTCCCGGGCCGCAATCGCTGCAGCCTGCAGCGTCTCACGATCCTTCGTACGGCCACTGTCGTCGGGGTCCGGGTGCGCTATGACCTGATTGAGTATGGCGTAGAGCCGCTTGTCACTCACCCACCTGCGCGCCGGAGTGAGGAGGCCCACGATCACGCCCGCAATAGTGGCGTGCACGCCCGATGCATCGAAGGCGAGCCAGACCACGCAGCCGGCCATGAAGTAGACGCCCACGCGGCGAACGCCGGCCCGCGCCATTACCGGTATTGCAGCGATAGCAACACCAGCGCCGAGGAGGGCTGGCCAGACGATGTCATTGCTGTAGGCGACGGCGACGACGAGAATCGCGCCAATGTCGTCGACTATCGCCAGTGAAAGCATGAACACTCTCAGCGTCTGCGGGATGCGCGTACCCAGTAGCGCCAATGCGCCGATGACGAACGCGGTGTCGGTCGCCATCACGGCTCCCCACCCCGCTGCCCCGGGCAGCAGGAACAGATAGATCGTCGCTGGTACCAGCATGCCGCCGACTGCCGCAGAGATCGACAGTGCTGCGACGCGCATGCTGCTCAACTCTCCCAGGACCAGTTCGCGCTTGAGTTCGACCGCCACGAGGAAGAAGAAGAGAGTCATCAGCGCGTCGTTGATCCAGTCCCTCAGCGAGCGTGCGAATTCGACCGGGCCGAACCGCAACCCGATGGACGTTTCCCACAGATTCGCGAAGACCTGTGCCCACGGGGAGTTGGCGAGAGCAAGGGCAGCGACCGTGGCCACGAGCAGCACGGCGCCGCCGAGCGTTTCGATACTCAGGAAACGCGCGAGCGGATTCGTGAATCGATCGACGAACTCCTGCGGCAGTCTGACGAGGTCGAAGGTGGAGTTCCCGTGCTCGGCCATGCTCATTGACTCATCGGCCGCGGTCGCCCTTTAGCGCGGATCCCCACCACCGGCTTGAGAATGATTGTCTCAGTCGATCGGCGCGGCTCTGCTCAGGGAGATGCGCTCGTCCAGTCGCGTACGCACTGAGGTCCGTGGGAGTGAAATCCCTCGTCGCACTCCCACCGCTCACCCGAGGGGTCGAGATGGGCGTTCGCGGGAAGGCTCACCGCGGTGCAAGCGGAGTCCTCTCTCCGATAGCCCCGGTCGCATTCCCAATCGTCCCCGGAGCGGGATAGAAATCCTTGCGCCGGTACGATGATGGGTAGACAAGTGGAGCCCGCCGCTCTGAATCCGCGGTTGCATCGCCAGCCCGACCCATAGAATGAATCGACGGGGTACGCGTTGTCAGGAATCTCTACGGCCACGCAGGCGCCAGCCTTCTCGCGATAGCCCCGGTTGCACCTCCACCCGGTGCCGAAGGAATCGTCCAGATACGCGTTCTCCGGAACCTTCACGGCGACGCAAGCGGTGCCGGTATTGAGATGACCGCGATCGCATCGCCATCCACGTCCGAGAGAGTCCATGTAGGCATTGGCTGGTACTGCGATCTGCACGCAGGCATCGCTGGTCTGACGGAATCCGCTCATGCATTCCCAACCGCTTCCGTAGCGACTCGCTCTTGCGTGTTCCGGCAATGCAGCCGGTTCGGCCGCAACCGCGAGGGAAATGGGCACGGCCCCAGACAGGATCGCCAGCAGCAGCCCCGTTGATAGTCTTCTGCTCACGGGTTATTCCTCGCGACGGGCAGCTCGATCAACATACCGCGCAGCAGCGATCGATCGAATTCCGACGTGCGCATTCGGCACGAGAGTCTGAACAGCCGCCGCTGGCGCGCGGCGTCACGAGCTTTCGCCATTCGGTCCCAGGTGCGCAGGGGCGCGAGGCTGCTTATTGGAGCGTCGCGACCGGACGCCTCGTCTCTGACGATGAGTCCATGCAGAAGGGAAGCGCGGGGCGGTAGTTGCGACGGATACTTGGACTCGCGCATCACGCAGGAAAAACCTTGCAATCGCCCGTCGCGGAGCAGAACGGATTCGAGCACCGTCGTGCACCAGTACGCGACACCAGTCGCCCCGAGTCGCCACCCCTGTCGCCTGATCCGACCATCCATGCTGGCCGCACGCAAGTCCCTGCGAGGCTCCTTGAGCGCAATGTCCGTCGCTACATAGAACTGTGATAGCGGACGATCCACCACAGCGTCGTCACCGAGATTCGACTCACACGCACGACCGTACCAGGAAACGACGACGCCTCTCTCATCCAGCATGGCAAGCGAGCAGTTCTGCGCGTCAGCGCCCAGTTCGGCACGCATGAGCGCCCCGCGTCTCAGCAGGACACGACGACGCCATGCGCGGATCTTCTCCTTGTTTTTCTTCAGCAGCGCGCCTCCCTGCCTGAACGAGGGATCTGAATCGGCCACGTCAGTAACGTCTGCGTCACCGACGCCGTCATGGCCGGTCCGCGTCCAGTCCAGATAGGTTTCCAGGAGGCCCTTACAGTTCATCTCACTCTCCCGTGGCAGCACTCCCGGATTCTGCGGTTGGGCCGAGCGTGAGTCGGTACGCTGACGAACACTGGACGGCGGGCGCTCACAGTGCGCCAGCGAACAGACTGATGCTCAACGCTCGTTTAGCGTCGTCGCATGCTCGGCGCAGTGCGGGACTCTATCGCCGTGCACCGGAGCCACTCCCGGAGACTTCATGACGGCTGAGAACACGACGGCTGAGAACACGACGGCTGAGAACGCGCATCTGATGACCGAGTTGTCGATCGTGCGCGATGGCCGTTACTACAGGTACGAGGGGTATTGCTATGAGCGCCTGGCGGATGCTGTCGCCTACGCTGCGGTAGTCCGAGCGCGGCAAGCCCGTCCAGTCGAACCGGTTGCAGAACAACTGACCTCGGTGGATGTACCCAATGCAGTGGATGGGTTGAGCGTGACCGATCACCTGCTCATGTTCGAACTCGCGATCACCTTCGAAAACGGCAGCTTCGTATTCAATGGCTTTCGCTACGACCGTCTCGTCGACGCAGCGAACTACGCCCGCCTGATTCGGTAGGTCGGTGAAGCACTCTCGGAGCGTAGTTGCTGCGCTCGGTTGAGTGCGACTCAGGGCGCAGTGGACCCCGGCAACAGGCGGTCGCATTCCCGTTTGACCACGCCGTAGCACTCGCAGGTGCGCGCCTCCAGTCCGGGTCGGTCGAGCACCGTGATGCGCCCGCGGCTGTATTGAATCAATCCGGCCTTCTGCAAATTCCCCGCAGCTTCCGTAACGCCTTCGCGCCGAACGCCGAGCATGTTGGCGATCAATTCCTGCGTCATGACCAGTTCGTTCGCAGACAGGCGATCCAGGCTCAGCAGAAGCCATCGGCACAGCTGCTGGTCGAGCGAATGGTGTCGATTACATACGGCGGTCTGGGCCATCTGAGTCAGCAGAGCCTGGGTGTAGCGCAGCAGCAGATGCTGCATCGCCCCAGCCCGGGTGAACTCTTCCTTGAGAACTTGTCCCGGCAGCCGATAAGCATGTCCGGCGCTTTGCACGACTGCGCGGCTCGGAGTGGTCTCGCCGCCCATGAACAGCGAAACACCGATCACGCCTTCGTTGCCCACGACGGCGATCTCCGCTGAGGCTCCGTCGGCCATGACGTACAGCAACGAAACGATCGAGTTCGTAGGGAAATAGACGTATCGCAGTCTCGTGCCGGGCTCGTAGAGCGCCTCACCGAGTGGCATCGGGACCAGTTTCAGGTGGGATCGGAATCGATCGAAATCCGCCTCTGGCAGTGCCGCCAGCAAGTGATTCTGCAGAGGATCATGGGTCGACGCGGTCATGGTGGATTCTCCTCGCACCCGACTGAGTCTAGGGCAAATGCTCCGGGTATGTTCGGTAGCGTACAGGACAGGCAGGATGCGATGACGCAGTTCGCTTGCGCACTGCGGCGGCAATGCTCCAAGGAGGCGGGTGGCTAACCGTCAGACAGGGCCAAGTTCCGTGAGTCCATCCAAGACCGCAGGCCGAACGACATAGCGTTGTCGAAACTCGGCAGGCCAGCGCGTCGGTCGACCGCTCGATAGTTCGAGACAGGCATATTCGACCTCTGCTCGTGACAACGTGGTGCCGTCACTTGTGCGAAGCAGCTGGAAGCGGCGTCTGATACAGACGCGACTTTCGGCGGGAAGAATCCACGTGGCGATCAGCAGCGCATCGCCGCGCAGCGCCGGCCGCAGATAGTTGATCACCGTGCGCACAACCGCCATGCCTCGATCGAGTTCGAGACATCGCTCGATGGGAAGACCGAGCGCAGCCGAATGATCCCACGCGACCCGATCGCACCAGGTCACGTAGACGGCGTTGTTGACGTGTTGATACGCGTCGATGTCGTCTTCGACGACCTGGAGCGCCAGCAGATGAGGATCGGGAAGGTCGAAACGGAGTGCGGCCTGATTCATCGAACGGATCACGACAGGATGACTGCCGCGATCTTCTCACGCCCCTGTGTTGCAGGCACTGGGTCGTGCAGGCACTGACCGTTCTCGTCTCTGCGCCGCGATCTGATGGATTCCGCGTTCGCGGGAATGACGTGTGCACTTCCGCCGGCGCACATCAGCAATGGCGCCGGCAATTTGCGATCTCTTACGACAGCTGCGTGACCGTGACCGAGTAGTCCAGATGTGCGGTCGATTCGATGCCGGCGGCGCCCAGGGCCAGAACGACGGCGACGATCGTGACGGAAAGAACGGCACAGACTGCTCGCTCGGTGCGGTTGCTCAACTCGATGATGGTGTACATGGCGTGCTCCCTTCGGTGGACAATTGCTGCTCATTGCAGCGTATGTCCTTGAGATGCAGCCTCCGCGAAAAAGGTTGCAGTGACCCGAAAGTCGTTGCGACGAACGGAGGCAGCGGAGGGCCGAGCCGTGAGCCCTCGTTCCCCAAGGGGGTCAACCGTGCTGAATTCCCTGGATCGGCAGGACCACGCGAGGGTCCAGTGTCGGTGCGTAAAGCGCGTTGACGTCGTCGGCACGCCGTTCGAGTACGCGGCGCTGATTGATCGAACGCTTATCCGTCACTTCACCGGCTTCTGCCGAAGGCGGATCTGTGAGCACGAGCAGGCGCGAGACTGTGCTGGCTCCGCCTTGCCGTGCACGATTGAAGTTCGCGAGCTTGGCCGCAAGCGCCGCGCGAATGGGCTCCTGGTCCGCGACATTGAGCCACACGAGCGCGCCCAGCCAAGGCTGGTCGGGTGCGCAGATGACCGCGTCGGTGACGTAGGGCTGCAGCGCAGCGACGAGGTCGCGTCGCACAATGCTGCCTTGAACCCATGTGCCTGACTGGAGCTTGAAGTCTTCGGCGATACGGCCTGCGAACTCGAGTCCCTCGAGCGGACGTCGCGCGTCCACCCAACGCGCCGCATCGCCGGTCTTGAAATATCCTTCTTCATCGAATGCGGCAGCGTTGAGTACGTCGTTGCGGTAATAGCGCGGCATGATGTGAGGCCCCTTGATGCGGACTTCGATCCGGTCGCCGACCGGGAGCAGTTTGAGAGTCACCCCTGGCTGGGGCAGGCCCACGAGGCCTGTGCGCTCCGTGTTCCAATACACAGCGATTCCGGTGGCGGATGTTTCCGTCATGCCCCAGCCGGTGCCGAAGGGCAGGCGCTCGCCCAGCTCCTTCACTGCCAATCGCTGAATGCGTTCCCACAGAGGTTGCGGCAGCAACGCTCCGCCGTAGGAGAGCCAGCGCAGATTCTTGAAGAACTTGTGGCGGAAATCGTCGTCGCGCTCGAGCGCATCGGCGAGCAGCCCATAGACGGCCGGTACGCAACCGAAGCCACTCGGCGAGACGTCGCGCAGATTCTCGATCGTCTTCTCGAACAGACCCGGCATCGGTCGTCCATCATCGATATAGAGCGTGCCCGCATTCGCAAGCACGCCGTTGAACTGCGCGTTGCCGCCGAACGTGTGATGCCAGGGAAGCCAGTCGACGATGACGTGATGACGTTCGAGCGTGAACGGTTCGCTCACGAGACGAATCATCTGCACGGATGCAGCGAGATTGCCGTGCGTGTTCACGACGCCTTTGGGGCGGCCTGTCGAACCTGAAGTCAGCAGGATCTTTGCGATCGTGTCTTCGGTGATCGCCTTGCGTCGCTCCGTCACCGCGGCTTCATCGTACTCATTCAGCATCTCGCGGAGATCAGCGCCCGTCACGAGACGGCGCCCGGGAGCGCGCGCCGTCTCGAGTGCCGGACCATAACGTTCGCCGTCGAGCGCGAATACGACGCCGGGCTCGATCAGCTCGAGTGCATATCCGAGCCGCGTGAGTTCGGCGCCGAAGGAATAGGTTGGCGACACGGGAACGACGGCCGCGCCAGCGCGCAGCGCACCCAGCGTGAGCAATGCGTGCTCGATGCTGTTCTCGGAAAGAATCATCACGGGTGCGCTATCGGGTCCGAAACCCTGGCGCATCAGCCACGTCGCAATTGCACCGGTATCGCGCCAGGCCTCGCGATAACTCACTCGACGCCAGTCAGTGCCTTTGCGCTCCGCGAGAAACGTCGAATCGGGCCGCAGTTCGACGGAGCGTGAGAAGTAGTCGATCAGCGAAGGCAATCCCGGCTCGTAAGGAATGCCGCAGGAGAGATAGACGATGCCGTCATCGCCTTGTCGCACTTCGATGCTCGGCGCCGGTCGCTCGAGCGTGCGCATCGGATACTCATTGAGCGGTCGTTCTGCCGCCTTCTGTTTTCTG
The DNA here is from genome assembly GCF_014202975.1 of Povalibacter uvarum. Taxonomy (GTDB): domain Bacteria; phylum Pseudomonadota; class Gammaproteobacteria; order Steroidobacterales; family Steroidobacteraceae; genus Steroidobacter; species Steroidobacter uvarum. The sequence goes on along the minus strand of NZ_JACHHZ010000002.1, from coordinate 93,936 downwards.
TTCATCAACCAGACCCCCGTCTTGCGCGCGCAAGCATAGCTTTCGTCGCGGCTGTTGAGGAGGCAATGTACTACGCGTCGCGCTCGATGATCGCTAACAGAACGTAATTTGTGCGCGACGCTGAACGTTCATTCTGCATGGGAATGCGCGGTCATTTACGGCGTGCATGTGTGCGGCGGTGAGCTGCGAGCTGTGAGCCAGAAGCGCTTTCCCTTCTGGCTCATCGCTCGTCGCTTGCAGCTCGCCGCTCATGTCCGAAATCCGCCAGTCGCGCGCGATCTGCTCCGGTTGACCGTTGCCGATCTCTTGCGCCGCAGGAACATCGGTACCGACGCCCGAGATATCTGACTATAGTTAGTTGTCAGCCCCGCTGGCCCCGACGCAGGCTCCGGTCTCACTTGCGGGGAACCCGGAGGGCGCGGACGAGGTCTCACGCGCGGGGTCAGGGGAGAGCGTGTCAGTCGTGGATCCACTTGCCGATTTATTGCAGCGTGCCCAACAAGGCGATGCCGCCGCACGTGAACGTTTGTTCGCTGTCGCGTACGACGAATTGCGCGGCCAGGCACGAGCCCAGCTGCGCAACAGCGGCGGCCGCAACACACTGCTCGATACGACGGTCCTCGTTCACGAAAGCTTCCTGCGATTCGTCCAGGCCGGCCAGCTTCAGGGCAGCGATCGCGGTCATTTCTTTTCCTACGCCGGCCGCGTCATGCGTTCCGTGATCGTCGATTTCGCGCGGAAACGTCAGGCCGAACGGCGTGGCGGCGATGCGGAGCATGTGCCGCTCGACACGCAATTCGCGGAAGACGTGCGTGCGACCGACGAGGAATTGATCCGGATCAACGATGCACTCGAAGCGCTGCAGACCGTCGACGATCGCCTGGTCAAAGTGGTCGAGATGCGTTTCTTCGCCGGCATGACCGAGGCGGAGGTCGCTGAAGCCCTCGGCGTGGCGGATCGCACCGTCCGCCGGGACTGGGAAAAAGCCAAGCTCCTGCTGACCGCGACCCTGCGCTGACAAGAAAAAGACGCCGATCGATGTCCGCTTTCCCGCATCGAGCGCGTCTGACTCCGAAAGATCGCGGACTGCTTTCCCCATGAGCCTGACAGGCGCCGACTGGATCAAGCTGAATCGACTCCTGGACGAGGTGCTCGACCTCGAACCCGAGAAGCGCTGCGACTGGATGGAATCGCTGCCGCCGGAGTACGAGTCGGTGCGGGAAACGCTGCGAAACATGCTGTTCCGTCAGTCCGGGGTCGAGACCGTGGACATTCTGCGCCGCGCGCCCCTGGTCGCTGCTTCGCCCTTCGAGCGTTCCGCCGGCGACCTGGTCGGCCCCTATCGACTCATCCGCAGGATCGGCGAAGGCGGCATGTCCACCGTCTGGCTGGCCGAGCGCGCGGACGGATCCCTGCAGCGGCAGGTCGCGCTGAAACTGCCGCGCGTTTCGCTGCTGGATTCCGATCTCGGCGATCGGCTCATTCGCGAGCGGGACATCCTGGCCGCGCTCGAACACCCGGGCATCGCTCGCCTCTATGACGCCGGTGTCGCGGACGATCGCCAGCCCTATCTCGCCATCGAGTATGTCGACGGCGTCACGCTCGACGAATACGCACGAACGCATTCGCTCTCCTTGCGGCAACGGCTGGCCCTGTTCGAGCAGGTTGCACGCGCCGTGGCTTATGCGCATGCACGATTGATCGTGCATCGGGACCTGAAGCCGACCAACGTGCTCGTCGATCGAAGCGGCGATGTCCACCTGCTCGACTTCGGTATCGCCCGGCTGCTCGAAGCCGACGGCGCGACCGCAAGCCAGTCGAGTGCACGAGCTTTCACTCCACGTTATGCCGCGCCGGAACAGTTCGCCGGCGAGTCGCCCACCATTACGACGGATGTGTACTCGCTGGGTGTGATCCTGTTCGAGCTGCTGTCCGGTCGCAGTCCTTATCAGCGCAGCGACTACGTGACGGGCCGGCCTGAGATCATCTGCCTTGCCCCCATGTCAGTTCTCGATGTCGTCGATCAGAATGGCGCGCGCGCCCTCAAGGGCGATCTCGATGCGATTCTGGCGAAAGCACTGCAGACGGATCCGCGCGCGCGATATGAGACGACTGCCGAATTCATCGACGATCTTCGGCGCTATCGGCGCGACCTTCCGGTAAGCGCGCGGCCTGACACCTTCGGCTATCGGGCACGAAAGTTCGTCCGGCGCTATCGGGTAGTGGTCGGACTCGGAAGTGCGTTGCTGATCGCGGTGACAGCAGGTGCTGTTGTATCGCTATGGCAGGCAGGCGTCGCGGTTCGCGAACGAGATCGCGCATTGCGCGCGTTCGAGCAGGCCGAAGCGTCGAACGCATTCTGGACACGACTGTTCACGGAAGGCGTCGGCAACGACGAGGCCGTGACATTCACCCAGTTGCTGGCCCGAGGCGAGGCCATGGCCGAAAGCCTTTGGGAGACTTCGCCGTTGCAATACTCGCTCGCGGTAGATGCGGTGGCGGCGACGTACAACTCTCACGGTCTCTACGGAAAGTCGGAGGCGGTCCTCGCGCGCGCCCTGGAGCGCACTGGAAATCTCGACATCGGTACGCATCGGGTTCAATCCCTGCAGTGCAAGTACGCGGCCGCGATAGGGGCGCTCGGTCGTGTGCCGGAAGCAACGAAGATTCTCGAAGAAGTCATCGCCAATGCGGCCGATGAGCCGGACCTGCACGTGTACTGTCTGCACAAGCGCGCCACCATTGCTCGCGACAACAACGACGCACCTGGTGCGCTCAAGTACATCCAGGAAACCTATCGCGTCCACGCGATAACGCCCACCCAGGACGGAACGCTGAAGGCGAACATCGTCGGCGACCTCGGCTATGCGTACGCACTGAACGGCAGATCGATCGAGGCGGAGCGCCAGTACGAGGAGGCTGTCGCGATCCTCCGCCGCACCGGTCGCGACAAGAGCAACATCGCGTTCACCGTTTTCAACAACTGGGGTGTTCTCTCCATCAGTACCGGGCAACCGGAAGAGGCGCTCCGGCACTTCAAAGAGGCCGTCGATATTTCACGGCTGTTTTCACCGGACGGGGTTCCTGCGCCATTTCTCCTCGGGAATCGAGGCACGACGTTGTTCTCGCTCGCCAGGTACGAGGAAGCGAAGCGCGATCTTGCGCTCATGCGGGAGCGTGCATCCGCCGATGGCAACGCGCGGCAGGTTACCTACGCAGACGCAGTGGCGGCGGAAGTGGCCATCGCCGAAGGCGATCTGCGTCGCGCGGAGGAAGTGCTCGAACCCTACGACCCGGACAACGGTTACGTGACCGACACGACGCCTGCCGGTCTGCGTGTTCTTCTGGTCACTGCGAAATTGCGAATGGCGCGAGGGGAGTACGACCAGGCGCGCGCCTTCTTCACCCAGGTGATCGACGGCTTCGTCCGCGGAGGAACGGTAGTCGGTGGACTCGCCCGCGCTTACGCAGAACGAGCAAACCTCGGACTGGTGGATGGCCATCTCGACGAGGCCCTTCGGGATGCAGCTCGTGCGGTGGAAATTGCGGAGCAGACTCGAGCTGGCAGCAAGCCATCGAATGTGCTCGGCCTCGCTTCATTGGCGCAGGGAAAAGCGCACAAGGCCCGAGGGGATGAAGCCGCGGCTGCAGCAGCGCTGAAGGTAGCCGTCGAAAATTTGTCCGGGACGGTGGGGGAGGAGCATCCGGAAACGAGGAAGGCAAGAGAAATGCTGGTAGCAAGCCGTTAGCCACCTGGCTGCTGGCCACAGCAAGAGGACCTGCGGAATCTTTCCTGCGTCTACCGTCTGGCCGGCTTTCGTACACCCTCCGTCCTGATTCGCCCCGTTTCCGCGTCTGTACAGGCATAGGAGTCCTCCCATGCCTTCTCACAACACTCCCTCGCAGGCGCCTGCGTTCGTCGATCGTGCCATCGAACGCTGGCTGCGATTCGTCGTTTCGCAGCGGTACCTCGTGCTCGCTGTCGTCGCACTGTCGATCGGCACTGCGGCGTATCTCGCTGGCGGCCTGAAGAAAGACACGACCGCCAACGCGTACATCGAACCCGACAATCCCGCGTTGCTGTATCGGGAACGCGTCATTGATGCTTTCGGACTCAAAGAGCCGCTCGTCATCGCGGTCAGGACGCCAATCGATGCGGGCGGTGTCCTCAACGCGGACAGTCTGCGGCTCGTGCGCGACCTGGTCGAACGCCTCGAGTCCGTTCCGAACGTCGATGTGGATCGCATCACGAGTCTCGTGAGCCAGAGCTCCATCGCGGGCGGCGAGGAGGGGATCGAGATCGAGCGGCTGCTGCCCGCGGGAGAGATCAATGTCGCGACCGTCGAGAAGCTGCGTGCGGCGATCAATGATTCGCCGCTCTACGACGGCACTCTCGTGTCGCATGACCGCACGGCCACGATCATCGTGGCCGAGTTGCTGGATGAAACGCGCGCCGCCGAAACGTACCGGGCGGTGCTCGACCTGACGCAGTCAATGGCCCGGCCTCGCGGCGAAGAGGTCTTCGTAGCCGGAGCCGGTGCGATCACGGGCTACTTCTCCACTTACATCGATCGCGATGCCGGGCGGCTCGTTCCGTTCACTGCAATTGCGGTCACTCTCATCCTGTTCTGCGCCTTTCTGACGATCCGCAGTTCCGCGTTGCCGATGGTCATTGCCGTGGCAACGATCGTCTCGACGCTGGGGGTGATGGCGGCGAGTCACGTGCCGTTCTACGCGATTACCAACGGCATGATCGTCGTGCTCATCGGCATCAGCGTTGCCGAGCCGATGCATGTGTTCGGCGAGTACTACACGCTGCAGCGTGAACGACCGTTCGCCGAGAATCATGATGTCATCGTCGATGCGCTCCGGAATGTCTGGCGCCCGATCGCACTCACCGCGGTCACGACGGTCGCCGGCTTCTTCTCACTCTGGGTCACCAGCACGATGCCGCCGATCCGCTACTTCGGACTGTTCGGCGCCTTCGGGGTGCTGGTTGCGTGGCTGCTGACGGTGTCGTTCCTGCCGGCGTTCATGGCGGTGCTGCCGAAGCGACCGAGTCGCCTCATCGAGCGCAGCGCCGGCGCCGCCTCCGACCCGATGAGTCGCGCCATGATGGCGCTGGGTGCCCGAGTCATTCGGGCGCCGCGAATGGTGCTGCTGCTCAGCGCGATCCTCTGCATCGCCGCGTTGTTCGAGGCGGCGAACGTGAAGGTCGATCACGCGCGCATCGAGAACTTCAACGAAAGCGAGGCGATCCACATCGCCGATCGCGAGATCAACCGGACGCTGGCCGGAACGAATCAGCTGGACATCGTCATCGAGACGGATCACGAGGACGGCGTGCTCGCGCCCGAAGTTCTGCGGCGCATCGAAGCTCTCGAGAAGCATCTGCGATCGCTGCCCGAGGTCGGAGGTTCGATCTCGATCGTCGACTACGTCAAGCAGCTGAATCGAGCCGTCGACGGTGGGGCGGCGTTGTCCTGGAAGATTCCCGAAGACCCGGCGCTCATCGCGCAGCTTCTGTTCGTCTATCAGGCTTCGGTGCCGCCCACTGAGCTTCAGTCGCTGGTGGATTCGAGTCGTTCGACGGCTCTGGTCCGGACGTACCTGCGAGCCGATCGCTGGAGCGAGCAGCAGGCCATCGTTCACGCCGCCCAGAAGTTCATCGATCGCGAGTTCGCGGACGGTACGGCGAAAGCAACGCTGACCGGCAGAGTGATGCTCGACTACGAGTGGGTCCAGTCCGTGGCCTCCGGTCATGCCTGGAGCGTGATTGCTTCGACGCTGGCGGTGCTGCTGATGTGCGTAGCCATCTTCCGTTCGATTCGCGACGGTCTGCTGTGTCTCGCGCCGCTCGTGGTTTCGGTGCTGTTCGTCTATGCCGCCATGGGGATCGGCGACATCTGGCTCGGCGTAGCGACTTCGATGTTCGCATCGGTGGCGATCGGTCTCGGTATCGACTTCGCCATTCACATGATCTCGCGGGCCCGCAAGGCAAAAGCGCGATTCGCGGACGTCGACGCCCAGGTCATGTACGTCTATCAGTCCACCGGCCGCGCCGTCCTGTTCAACGCGGTCGCCGTTGGCATCGGATTCAGCATCGTCACACTGTCCGCCGCGCCGCCGATCCGCATGTTCGGCGTGCTGGTGTCCATTGCCATCGTGGGTGCATTCGTTGCTGCGCTGACAGTTCTGCCGGCGCTCCTCAAGCTCGTGAGCGAACGATCGCGGCGCGATCTGCCTCATGCATCGGCTTTGAGCCAGCGCCTCGCGCCCTTGCTCGTCATTGCGGTCGGCATATGGATGGCCAGCGGGCAGACAGCGAATGCCGAGGATGGCGACGCGGACAAGATCATGGCGGTGGTGGCAGCCCGCGAAGAAGGCGAAAGCGTCGATCGTGTTGCCCATATCCAGCTCATCGATCGCCACGGTGTGGTGAGAGAGCAGGTCGCACGCGCTGTCAGGAAGAACGTCGCGGACGGGCGGCGAATGGCGATTTTCTACCAGTCGCCGGCGAATGTGCGCGGCACTGCTTTCCTGGTGTTCGACTATCAGGATACGGCACACGACAGCGACCAATGGCTGTACCTGCCAGCGCTACGAAAGGTGCGTCGCGTGCCCGCCGCGGATCGCGGTGACTATTTTCTCGGCACCGATCTTACCTACGACGAGATCCGCAACGACAGCCGCGTAACGCTCGAGGACTGGCGCTTCCGGCTGATCGACCGCTCCGAGGCCGACGGCACTGCCTGTGCGGTGATCGAAGGAACGGCTTCGAGCGAAGCGGTTGCCACGCAACTCGGCTACTCACGCGCGAACTGGTGGATCGACGAGAAATCCGGCATGGCGCTGCGGATCGAGTACTGGGATCGCGCCGGTCAGTTGCTGAAGACCGTCGAGAATCGTGACGTGAGGCAGGTCAACGGCATCTGGTCGGCGATGCGGATCGAGGTGGCCAATCACAAAACCGGCCATCGGACCCGCATCGACTTCCGCGACGTGCGATTCAACCAGAAGCTCGCCGACACGCTGTTCACTCAGCAGCAGATGGAGCGGGGGCTGTGACGCGCTCGGTGGCGGCGCTCGTCGCTGTCTTGGCCGCCACATCAGCACCTGCTCTCGACGGTCAGTCTTCCGCGATCGTCCGGCTCGATACCGCAGCCGAAGAGTATTCGCGCCAGTTGCAGACCGCGGAAGCGACCGTGGATCTCAACGCCGGAATTTCATCTGACTCCGGCTGGTCACTGACCGCAGTCGCACGCGTGCGGGCCGACACACAGGATCGCCTTGAGCCGGGCCGGCCCGATCAGCACGAACGCAGCAGCTACAACCGCCGCTGGATACTCAGCGACACAGCTGACGCTGAACTGCGCGAGTTCTACATCGACGGTCACATCGGCCCGGCCTTCTTGCGATTGGGGAAGCAGCAGGTCGTCTGGGGCCAGGCGGATGGGCTGCGCGTGCTCGATGTCGTCAATCCCTTCTCGTTCCGCGAGTTCATCTGGCCCGACCCCCAGGATCGGCGAATTCCTCTCTGGACGCTGAAAGCGGAAGTGCCCGTGGGTCCTGCGACACTGCAGTTGCTGTGGCTGCCGGATCCGACTTACGACGAGATCCCGCTGGGCAACGCGGCGTTCGCGATCACCACGCCGTTGCTCGTGCCGCGTCCGACACGTCCAATCGAAGTGCGACCGCCGCTGCGGCCGAAGGGTGTCGAAGACGGCAGCGACGCGGGCGCACGTCTGTCCGCATTCGTCGGCGGGTGGGATGTCACGCTCAACTATCTCTATCACTACTACGACGATCCGGTGCCGTTCATCGCGCCGACGCAGGCAGGGCCTGTGCTGGCGCCTCGCTATGAACGCAGCCGCCTGTTCGGTGCGACGTTCTCGAATGCCTTCGGCAGCACGACATTGCGCGGTGAGGTTGGTTACTCGACAGATCGCTGGTTCATTACCGAGAGCCCACTCGATGTCGACCGTGCCTTTGCTTCAGACGAGTTCGCGTTCGTCGTCGGCGTCGACAATACGGCGTTGACGAATACGCTGCTCTCCGTCCAGTACTTCGAATCGAGATTGCAGACCGTCGATCCGTTCATGACGCGCGAACCGGTCGAGCGACAAGCGACGCTCGTCGTCCAGCGCTCCTTCAGAAACGAGAGCTGGAAGCTGCGGGCCCTGTGGCTTTCCAGCCTGACTCGCGGTGATGGAGGAGTGCAGGCGCGGCTCTCCTGGCAGGCATCGGCAAACATTTCCGTCGGCATCTCGCTGGAGAAATTCTACGGTGACCCTGATGGGCTCTTCGGTGAGTTTCGTGATGCATCGCGCGCCGGCATCGACTTTCAGTGGAGCTGGTCGCGCTCGCGCTGACCGTTGTCCGGATCTTCATCCATCCTGCGTCTGATTCGGTGTCGACGTATCGACTCGAATCACGCACCGCAACGCGGTGCTCAAACGTGGGAGTGGGGAATGAAGACGACAGACAGACAAGGCGCTGTTCAGTACGCAGTGCGCACGACGCTGCTGGCCGCAGCGGTGGCAGCACTTGCAACGCCTGCGAACGCGCAGGATCAGAACATCCAGGAGATCGTAGTCACCGGAACCCGCATTCAGCGGCCGGATTTCGCATCCGACAGCCCGGTCGCCTCCGTCAACGCCGATGTGCTCAGCGAGACGGGCGCGATCTCGATCGAGCGCGTGCTCAACCAGTTGCCACAGTTCGTGCCGTCGATCAGCACGAGCTCCAACAATCCGGCGAACGGCGGTCAGGCGAACCTCGATCTGCGCGGGCTCGGCACCAATCGCAACCTCGTGCTGCTGAACGGCCGACGCCTGCCTCCGGCGAACTCGAACGGAACCGTCGATGTCAACATCGTGCCGGCCGCTCTGATCGAGCGGGTCGAGGTCGTTACGGGCGGTGCTTCTGCTGTGTACGGCTCCGATGCAATCGCTGGTGTCACCAACTTCACGATGAAGAAGAACTTCGAAGGCGTCGAGTTCCAGACGGGCTTCGGTGAGACCGCATTGAACGACGGCCGCGAATGGAATGCCGCATTCACATTGGGCAGCAACTTCGCGGACGACCGCGGCAACGCGGTGATCAGCATCCAGTACAGCGAACGCGACCAGATTCTCCAGGGCGACAGGAAGTTCTCCGAAGTCGTCATGGACGTGCGCCGTGGCGGCAGTGTGCCGCAGGGATCGCCGACGATCACCGAAGGCCTCTACTCGCTTGCGAGCAACAACTCACATACGCAGGCTGCGATGGATCAGGTGTTTGCCCGCTACGGGTTCGCACCCGGCACTGTGTCGCGCGGGCAGGAGATCGCCTTCAACGCCGACGGAACGCTGTTCACCATGGGTACGGGCGTCCCAGGCTCGAACTCCGTGGCGAACTTTCGCGGCGACACCGCGCTGCCGGGATTCAATCCCGATGCGTACAGCTACAACTTCGGTCCTCCGAACCTGCTGTCGCGGCCGATGGAGCGCTGGAATCTGGCGATGTTCGGCGACCTGGACGTGTCGGAGAGCGTCAATGCCTACACGCAGGTCTTCTATACGACCTACGAGTCGCTCGGCCAGATCGCGGCTGTTCCGGCGAGCCGGATCACGATCCCCGTCACGAATCCATTCATCCCTGAAGATCTGCGTACGCTCCTCGCATCGCGGCCGAACCCGAACGCGGAGTTCAGCTATCGCCAGCGCATGGAAGGCGTCGGACCGCGACAGACGTTCGATGAGTACGACGTCTATCAGTTCCTGGCCGGCTTCAAGGGCAACGTCGGCAGCGCGTGGCACTGGGATGCCTACGCGGCGACGTCGCAGATGAGTCAGGCGACACTGCTGAACAACGATCTCTCACGCACGCGATTGCAGGCGTTGCTGAACGCGACGGATGGCGGTGCGAGCCTGTGCGCAGGCGGCTACAACCCCTTCACGGGACCCGCGGGTCTTTCCGCTGCATGCGCCGACTACGTGCGTTCGTACTTCACCAACCGGACGACGCTCGACCACACCATGGCGGAGGCGACTTTCGGTGGACGGGCGTTCGACATGCCGGCTGGCGAAGCGCAGTTCTCAGTCGGTGCAGCCTGGCGCGAAGAAAAGTACTCGTTCAAGCCCGACCTTGCCGTGTCTCGCGGTGACCTGGTCGGATTCAACCAGCAGTCGGCACTCGACGGGTACTACAACGTGAGTGAATTCTTCGGCGAGCTCTACCTGCCGCTGCTCACCGATGTGAGCTTTGCGAAATCACTGAGCGTGACGCTTGGCGCCCGCCTCTCCGACTACTCAACGATTGGATCGGCGGAAGCCTTCAAGGTGGAAGGCAACTGGCAGCCCGTGGACGCGGTGCGATTCCGCGCTTCATGGCAGCAGGCAGTACGTGCGCCCAGCATCTTCGAACTCTTCAGCCCGTCGGACCAGAACAACCCGCCGCTGCTGGAAGACCCGTGCTCCGTGAGCTCGGCGGTGCGGATGAATGGACCGAATGCGGACGTGGCGAACGGCGGCAACGGAGGCATTCGCGCACTGTGCGTCGCCCAGGGAATTCCGGAGGCCAACATCGATTCGTTCTCGTTCAACGGCGGCCAGATCGAAACATTCGGCGGCGGCAATCCGGATCTGCAGGAGGAGAGCGCGAACACGATCACCTTCGGCGTAGTGTTCGATTCCCCATGGAGCGGAGCGCTGAGCGATCTGCGCGCATCGGTCGACTACTACGACATCCGGCTGAAGGATGCGATCTTCTCGGTTCCTGCCGGCGAGATCGCGCTGTTGTGCTACGGATTCCAGGGCAACAATCCGGGCCTCGACCCCAATGATCCCTCGTGCCTGGCGCTCAACCGACGCACTCTGTCCAACGGGGCACCATCGAACGGTAGTGCCTGGGTGCCGAGCCAGGGAACCGAGAACGTGTCCGAGCTCAACACGTCGGGTATCGACGTTCAGATCGACTGGGGTCTCGATCTCGGCAATGCGGGCCGCGTGAATCTGAACATGCTGGCGAGCTGGTTGCGGAAGTGGGAGGTGCAGTACGTGCCGGCCATTCCGAAGATCGACTTCACCGGCACGATCGGCGACTCGGTGGGCAGTGCATTCCCGGACTACAAGCTCTTCCTCAATGCCGACTGGAATCGCGGTCCACTGGGCGTCGGCCTGCGCGTGCGTCACTTGCCCGAGATGGAGAACAAATACGCGTCCTACGATCCGTTCACGACGGTCGGTGCCAAGGCGACAACCTACCTCGACGCGAATGTGTCGTGGCAGTTCGCCGAAGGCATCAACCTGATGGTCGGTGTCGAGAATCTCGCAGACACGCAGCCGCCGCAGTACACGTCCTTCATCGAGATGGGCACGGATCCATCGACATATGACGTTCTCGGTCGCCGCTACTTCGCCAGGGCGAACATCCGCTTCTGACCGTTCCAACTCTCTCCCGTAACGTTGGAACCTCTTGGGCCGCGGCGGTGTTCGCCGCGGCATTTTTTTTTTGGAAGCTATGAGCTATGAGCTATGAGCCAGAGGAGACACTTCTGACTCATAGCTCGTCGCTCGCGGCTCATAGCCCTTCAGACATGTCCGGATCACCGCACTACCCGCGTCTGACTTCGTGTCCATCAATACCGGAGACGACGATGCGTGCTGTGATGAGGGCGATCTTCGAAGCGAAGAGAACCTATGCCAACCTGCCCCTGTTCGAGTTCATGCGCGACGATTCGATGACGCCCCGCGAGCGCCTGTCGTTCTATCCCTGCATGGCGCCGTTCATTCTCGCCTTCGGCGATCTGAACAAATACGTGATGCGCGACGAGAAGTCGACCGACCGTCACCAGCTGATGGTGAATGCGCATACGTACGAAGATGACCACCACTGGCCGTGGTACCTCGAGGATTACACGACGCTCGGTTTCGATCAGGCGAAGCCCACTACTGCCGTGCTGCATTCGCTGTACAGCGATCGCACCAAGGTGAACCGGATGCTGAGCGCACAGCTTGCGCACCTGCTGTACGACGCGACGCCGGTCGAGCGCCTCGTGATCATCGAAGCCATCGAGGAGACCGGAAACGTCCTGTTCGCTCTCACTGCGCGCCTGGCGCGCGCGATCGAGCAGGAGGAGTCCGTGTCGCTGCGCTACCTCGGCGATTTCCACTTCAACCTGGAGACGGGCCATTCGATGGGGCATGACGATCATCGTGAGCTGGCCGAGATTGCGCTCGATGCCGGGCAGCGCGAACGGTGCATCAAGCTGGTGGCCGAAGTGTTCCACCTGTTCAAGAACTGGACGAACGAGCTGCTGGCGTACGCGATCGGCGAGCTCATTCATCCGCAGACGAAGTCACACTCTGTCTCTGCCTACATGGCGCAGCTCGAAGGCGCCTGAAACAAAAGGGGCTCGGGGACTGATCCCCGAGCCCTCGCGTGGGCCGCGTGAGCGATCGCCGAGCTACGCAGCTCGTCGGTCAGCGGCATCCAGCAATGCATGGATGTCACCGAGGCGACGCTGCGCCGCGGTCCGGCCCGCCTCGAAGATTCGCGGCATTGCGGAGGTCTGCCAGAGTCCGATGCGGCGATCGATGTCCAGTTCGAAGTTGAGAACGCGCTGACCGGACGCAATGGCGGCACGCATCTGTGACTGCTGCAGGTTGTTGATCATCGCAGTCGAGACTTGCGCCATCAGGCGTGACGGCCTGTCGATGCGACGAGGCATCGAGCCGCGGAACCCGAGAGCGATCACTGCTTCCGCATCCTGCGCGACAGACACCGGCAACGGATTCGAGACGACGCCATCGGACAGGCGACGGCCGCCGATCTCCACGCTCGGGAAAATGAAGGGCAGTGCGATGCTCGCTCGCAATGCGTCTCTCACGAGGCCTGAGCGCAGCACGACGCCTTCACCGGTCATCGAGTCGGTGGTGACGACCCGAAGAGGCGTCGGCAAGTTCTCCAGGCAGCGTTCGCCGAATGCCTGCTCGATCCGATGCGCAATGAGGCAGGCGTCGCGCAGGGAGAAGTTCGCATCGAAGCCCATGAGCCGCGGCGCGACGAGCTGCGCGTAGGACTTCCAGCGCTTCTTCTGGGTGAGATCGGCGGACCAGAGGCGCGTTGCCAGAGCGAGTGAATCCGTGCTGTCGAGCCCCATCGAGATCGTCGCGCCGAAGATCGCCCCGGAGCTGCAGCCCACGACGAGATCGGGTCGCAACCCTTCGCGGGCAAGGACGTCGGCGATGCCCAGCGCAGCGATGCTGCGGACACCGCCGCTGCCGAGAACGAGCGCCAGGCGCGGGCGTGGCGGACTGATGGAAGGGGTTGGACTGCTCATCGAAGAATCTCCTCAGGACCATGCTGTATGAGCGCAGTCATGACGCCGCGATGCGGCAACTGTGCCCGGAAAAGACGGTGCGGAATGCGCCGCTCTTGCCAGGTCGGACGCAGGAGATTCGAGGAACCGGACACAGGTTGTCCGTCACTCCCGCGCACGCGGGAGTCCGTGCCTGGATCCAGATGCCTTGTTTCCAGATGGATTCCCGCTTTCGCGGGAATGACGGCGTGTACTTCTCTCTGGCTAACGGCTAGCCAGCTCCCTCGTGGGGCAGGTCACTTCTGGTTGATGCTGAATCGTCCAGGTCCGAGCAGGACGAGCGCTATGGCGACGAAGAGGAACATGCCCTGCAGCTCGAGTGCCCAGCCGCCGGTCTGGCTCAGGCTGCCGAACTCCGCCCGATGCACCAGCCCGATCGCGAACAGCATGTTGACGGCAATGATCGCGGCCCCGATGCGGGAGTGCCAGCCGATCAGCACCATGATCGGCGCGATGACTTCACCCACGTAGACGCCGTATGCCAGGAACGCCGGCAGTCCCGCCGACTGCACCGTACCGGAGATGAAGCCAATGCCGCCGGTCATCTTGGCGATGCCGTGCAACAGGATCAGGATGCCGAGCGCCAGCCTCAGGATCAGTTTGCCGGTGCTTTCGTTCATGACTGCCGTCCCTCTCGAGGTCGCGACGCGATATGCGCCGCGCCGATCATAGTGGATCCGTCACGCTCGCGACCTCCCCGAATGGGAGAGCTACACTCGAGACTTTCCGCTTTGGATCGACAGGCGTCCATGTCGCAGCGATTCTTCAGCTCCGCAGTAGTACTTGCGTGCTTTCTGGCTAGTGCGGCTTTGCATGCCGTGGCTGCGCCCGCACCCAAGCCGCTCTATCGCGATCCGATCATGGATGGCGCAGCCGACGCTTCCATCATTTACGACCGCGGCGCACGCGAATGGAAGATGTTCTACACGAACCGGCGTGCCACGCTGCGGCTGGAGGACCCGAAAGACGTCGCCTGGGTGCATGCGACACCCATCGGCATTGCGCGCTCTGACGATGGTCTGCACTGGCGCTATCAAGGCACGGCGGAATTTCCAAAGGAATGCACGGGCGAGACGCTTTGGGCACCGGAGACCTACTACGAAGCCGGCACCTATCATCTGTGGCTGACTGTCGTCCCTGGTGTCTTTCATCGCTGGGGCATTCCGGAAGCCACGAGCAGGATCGTGCATCTCACGAGCACTGATCTGCAGCGCTGGGCCTGCGCGGACGTACTCGACCTGGGCTCATCGCGTGTCATCGATGCCAGTGTCGTCAAGATTGGGAGCCGCTACCGTCTCTGGTTCAAAGACGAGCGTGCCCACAGTGGCATCTTCGTTGCGGAGAGCGATGCGCCGTCGGGATGGACGCGCACCGGGAAATCGCCCGTGATGCCGGCTGCGGCCGAAGGACCGAAAGTTTTCCGCTTCAAAGGGAAGTATTGGCTGATCGCAGATGCGTGGAAAGGATTGGTCGTACTGAGTTCATATGATGCAACATCATGGACGCAGCAGCCGTCACGCATTCTCGAGCGGCCCGGATCGGAGCCCACCGACCGCGACAAGGGTCAGCATCCGGAAGTCGTGGTCAGCGGTTCGGGCGACCAGGAACGCGCGTTCATCTTCTACTTCGTGCATCAGGGTAACGAACCCGAAGCGGCATCCGATCCCTACTGGAAGCAACGCACGCTCATCCAGGTGGCGGAGCTCGAACTGCGGGATGGCGGACTCATCGTCGATCGGAACAGGCGAATCGAGTTCACGCTTCAGCCGCCGGGCGAGTGAGCCCGTGCGACGAACTCATGCTCAGCTCGTCGCGCGTTGCTTGAGTTGGTCCATGAGAACGGTGAGATCGGCTGCAGGAATCGCCGTCGGCCCGTCGATCGCCGGAGGCGCCGAAGCGGGCGGTTCCAGTCGGTAGGAAACTTCAGTGCGCCAGCGGTTGGCCTCGAACTCCGCCTGCAGTTCTGGCAGAGGCTTACCGAAAGCTTCCTGCACTGCTTCTGCGGCTGGCGTGCGCTGGCGCATGAGCATCGCCAGCTCGCGATAGCGTTCGCGACGCTCCGGAGTGGTCAGAACGCCGAACAGCGCCCACGCATGTGCGCGACTGGCGAGTTCATTGAAATCCGCGGGCGCGAGGTTCTGCGGGACTGCCTCGAGCAGCTTTGGCAGATCGAGTCGTTCCGTGGGACGCTTGCCGTTCTCGACGGCTGCCATGAACATCGGATTTCGGTTCAGCAGCACCGTGCCGTCGGGTTTCATGATGAGGCCATTCAGCAGATTGGCGATGCCGAGCTGGTACCAGGCGGGATAGGACCGTGCAGCCTGAGAGGACAGCATGCCTTGCCCGTACATGAAGAGGGCCGACTGCAGCGGCTCATCGCCGGGCTGGTCCACGATCACCGCGACGACGTCGTCGGCGGAGGGCATGTACTTGCTGTGCGTATATGAGCGCGAACGCTTCTGTTCTTCCAGCTCCCCCGGTTTGAAGATGAGACGCTTTGCGTCGTCGCGAGTCAGCGAGTAAAGAGTGAGCGGCGGTAGCGCGGTGTCTGCTTCAAGTCCGGTGAAATCCATCAGCACCTGTTCGTACCGCAGCGTTGCGCGCAGCAGCCGTTCGCAGCGTGCGCCGCTGCTGTTCGTCACTACGACGACCCGGCCCACTGCGCAGCGCCAGTAGGCTTCCGCCGCGAAAGCCGGGCGAATCGCCGGCGGACCCAGGAGGAAGGCGCATACGCAGGCAAGCAGAATGCTCGATCGCATGGCTGTGCTGTTCTCTTTGTCGGTGAGGGGAATCTAGCACGGGCGGGCGAGAGAACGGGATCTTGGGGCCTTTGCAGGCGTTGAGGATTTCAAGCGTCGGGAGTTGCCACATGAACTGCTTATCGCGTGCGTCCGCCGGTATCGTGCTGGTCCTTTGCATGTTCGCCAGCGCGAACAGCCTTGCAGCGGACGTGCTCTCACCTTGCAGGGTCCCTGATGTCGAGCGAGCTGCGCGGTGCGGGACGATAGAGGTCCTTGAGGATCCGGGGCGCCCGGGCGGTCGTCGAATCCAGATAAGTGTCGTCGTGGTGTCAGCCAGGAGCGGCCAGGCGCTTCCCGACCCGATCGTTCCACTCATGGGCGGGCCTGGCGAGGAGGCGATCAGCGCCGCCGCCTACTACTCGGAGCAGTTCGCATCGCTGCTCGACAAGCGCGACCTGGTGCTGATCGACCAGCGCGGAACAGGACGATCCAGTGCGTTGAACTGCGATATGTATCGCGACGAGGAAGCGGCCGAGAATCTTCAGAATTTCTTTCCGCCCTCCGCAGTGAGGCGTTGCGCCCGGCAGCACGCATCGGCGGACCTGAGCGCGTACTCCTATCTGCGATTCGCGGATGATCTCGAGTACGTCCGGAGGAAGCTCGGTTATGGGCCCATGAATCTGTTCGCTGGTTCTTATGGAACGCGCGCCGCCCAGATTTTTCTCAAGACTCATCCGCAAAGCGCACGAACTGCCTATCTCGGCAGCGTCGTGCCTCTCGATGTCGTCATTCCGCTGCCGATGGCGAAGGCTCTGCAGGACGTCTTCGAGAAGACCTTCGGCGCCTGCGCCGCCGATTCGGAGTGTCACGCCGCGTTTCCGAATCTGCGGGCCGAGTTCAATGAGGTGCTTACGCGGCTCGACAAGGGCGTGAAGGTCTCGGTCCCCGGCGGAGCCGTCGAAACGCAGCTGCCACGCGGCCGATTCGTCGAATGGCTTCGCGCGAGGCTATATCGCGCGGAGACTGCAGCGCAGGTACCGTGGTTCATCCATCAGGCGTACGTCGGCAACTGGAATCCGATCGTCGAGACGATCCTGTCCGACACCAGCCGTCGCGATTCGGCGGAATCCCCTGTGAGCTTTGGGCTTTTCTTTGCGATCGCCTGCAGCGGTGACATCGCGTTCCTGGAGGAGGCCAGTGTCGCGCCGCAATCGCAGGGCACGTTCCTCGGGGACTACCGCGTCCGCCAGCAGGAGGTGGCGTGCAAGGAATGGCCGACGGTTCGTCTTCCAGCGAACTATCGCGATCCAGTCCGCACGTCCGTGCCGACGCTCTTCGTTTCGGGTGACACCGATCCTGCGACACCTCTGTGGTTCACCGAGCGCGTTGCGCCGGGATTCACCGAGCGCGCGGAAGTGGTCTTGCGCAATCGGGGGCACACAGAGTGGAGTGACTGTGTCGGAAAGCTGTACGAGCAGTTCGTCCGCGGCGGCCAGGCGCGTGGGATCGATGGGGCGTCGTGCGGTGCGCTTCGCAGACCGCCGTTCAGGATTCGCTGAGGGCCTTTACCAGCAACGCTACGCACCGCCCATCGCTCGTATCAAGTTCGCCGAATCGTGAGAAGCCACGCTTCTCGTGAAATCGCATCGACACCGGATTGGGCGGATCCACGTTGACCTCGCAGCACAGCATTCTTACGTCGCGCGATCCGCACAGGTCCTCGACGTGCGCGTACAAGTCGGATGCCACGCTGGATCGCCGCGCGTCCAGCGATATGGCTACCTGGTCGATGTAAAGAAAGGGCCGCGCCAATGAGGCGCGGAAATGCTGGAACTCCTCGCCGTCGTAGTTTGCGCTGCTGTTCATCGCCAGGACGTAACCAACGATCCCCGCCCGCGTTTCCGCGACAACGAATACGCCGCTCATCGACGTCAGACGCAGCAGCTCGGCCCGATCGAGCAGGGCGACATTGGGCGCAGCCGCAGCATTGATCCCGAGAATCGAGTCGAAATCCCGCGCGATACAGGGACGAATGGCGACAGACATGATGCTTACAGAATATCGGTTCGGCGCGGGAAAGCAGCCGCATTTTTTGACCGGTGACCCGTGGCCATTCACCGGCAACGCCTTGCCGAACCGCCCGCGGCCCAGTTCAATATGCCGGTGCGCAGCGGGTCGTAAACGCTCAAAGGAAGGATAAGAACCGTGCTATTCGCCGCAGAGACATGGCCGTTCACCATCGCCACTTTCCTCATGCTTCTCATTGCAGTCGTCGAAGGACTCGCGATGGTTGCCGGAGCGAATATTTCGGAATGGCTTCAGAGCGCGCTGCCTGATCCCTGGGACAGCGTTCACGGACCCTTCGACAACGTCCTCGGCTGGCTGCACGTCGGGCGGGTGCCGTTCCTGGTCCTCGTCGTGCTCTTCCTCATGGGGTTCGCGCTGGCCGGCTTCGCGCTGAACATGGTCGCGAACCGCATTTTCGGGCTGTGGGTGCCGACGCTGATCTCGGTGCCGCTGGCCTTCTTCGCAACGCTTCCCTTCGTTCGCATCCTCGGCGCCGGCCTTGCGCGGATCATTCCGCAGGATCAGACCTTCGCGGTGTCTTTCGAAACGCTGATCGGCCGCGTCGCCACGATGGTTGGCGGCACGGCGCGTCCGGGTTACCCGGCGCAGGCGAGAGTCGCGAACGAGCACGGCCAGAATCTCTACATCATGGTCGAGCCGGAAACGGAGGGCGTCACGTTCGGCAGCGGCGAGCAGATCCTGCTGAAGAAGCAGATCTCGGGAAGCCGCTTCGCCGGAGTCGTCAATCCGTGGCCCGATCTGGTTTGACGCAAGAGCGGCACGAGCCGTGCGAGTTGCCTGGGTTTCTGGGATTTCGTTTCTGGGATTTCTAACTACTGGGAGTAAAACGGATGTTGACGGCGCAGATGACTGAATGGCTGATTCTCACGGGCATCGGCTTTCTCGGTTTCCTGGTGATCGTGACCATCTTTTCCCGCCTGTATCGCCGGTCCTCGAAGGAGAGATCGTTCGTGCGTACCGGTCTCGGCGGGCAGAAGATCGTGATGGATGGCGGCGCGCTCGTGCTGCCGGTGTTTCACGAGACCATTCTCGTGAACATGAATACATTGAAGCTCGAGGTCACGCGGTTCGGCAAGGACTCGCTCTTCACGAAAGACCGCATGCGTGTCGACGTGGTCGTGGCGTTCTTCGTGCGAGTCGTCCCGACGAAGGAAGGAATCGCCAACGCGGCGCAGACTCTCGGTCAGCGCACGATGGATCCGGATCAGCTCTCGCAACTCGTCGAGGACAAGTTCGTCGATGCGCTGCGCGCAGCGGCTGTGTCGATGACGATGCAGGAGCTGCTCGACAAGCGCCAGGATTTCATCCAGGGCGTGCAGAACGCAGTGAGCGAGGACCTGCTCAAGAACGGTCTCGAGCTCGAGAGCGTGTCGCTCACCCGCATCGACCAGACGGCCATGCAGTTCTTCGATCCGAACAACGCATTCGACGCCGAGGGCCTGACGCGGCTCACCGAGCAGACACAGCGCCGCAGCCGCGAGCGCAACGAAATCGAGCAGGACACGACGGTCGCGATCTCGAAGAAGAACTTCGAAGCGAAGCAGTTGCAGCTCGAGATCGATCGTCAGAAGCGGTTCGCCGAGCTCGCGCAGGGACAGGAAGTTGCCAACCGCGAGGCTGAGCAGTCAGCGACGGTCGCCAAGGTGCAAGCCGAGAAGACGCGCGAAGCCGAGGAAGCGAAGATCGTCGCGCAGCGGCAGATTCGCGAGGCCGAGGTGGCCAAGCAGCAGGCGGTGCGTCAGCGCGAAGTGGAAGCCGAGCGTGAGGTCCAGATCGCGTCGATCGAGCAGCAGCGCGCGACCCAGATCGCCGAGCAGAACAAGGCGATCTCCGTGGCACAGAAGTCCGAAGAGCAGTCGAAGGCTCAGGCGAGCGCCAACATGGCGCTCGCCGAAGCGGTCAAGTCGGAACAGGCTGTGAAGACCGCCGAAGATGTCGCCAAGGCAGAGCGCGAGAAGAAAGTCACGCTCGTCATCGCGACCCAGGAAGCCGAACGCCAGGCGATCAGCGTGAAGGTCTCCGCGATGGCTGAGAAGGAAGCTTCGGAAGCGAAGGCCGACGCAATCCGTACGCTCGCAAAGGCAAATCGCGAGAACTACGAAGCGGAAGCGGCCGGCAAGCGCTTGCTGAACGAAGCCATCAACACGCTCTCGAACGCGCAGATCTCGCTGCAGGAGAAGCTGGCGCTGATCCAGGGCCTGCCGCGGATCATCGAGCAGGCCGTGAAGCCGATGCAGAGTATCGACTCGATCCGCATCATGCAGGTCGACGGTCTCAACACCGGCGCCGCTGGCGCACAGGCTGGCGACGGAGCACCGGCAGCAGGCAGCGGCAATCTCGCCGAGCAGGCAGTCGGTGCGGCGCTGAAGTATCGGGCGTACGCACCGGTCGTCGATCAGCTCATCAAGGAAGTGGGCTTGTCGGGTGACGGACTGGCGGGGTTGGTGAAGTCAGCATCACATCCCGCAACGACGTTGCCGGTGCCTTCAGCGGGACAGGCGTAACCAATGGTGGTAACCGGCGGTAGCGGTCAGGAGCCGTTACCGCCGGCTGCGCTTCTTCTTGTGGGTCCGGCTTCAGCCGGACGTCATGCGAAGCATGCCTTCGGCATCACGTCCGGCTGAAGCCGGACCCACAGTAAGACCCACAGCGGGACAACAATCCGGCTATCGCGCAACGTCTCCGGCTCGTTCCGCGATCGGCCTCGCATGGCTCACCAGTGACACCAGGAACTTCCCTGGCTCCTCCGTCATCGGCATATGCGCGGAATGCTCGAACCAGACGAGCTGCTTCCGGGGCGCTTTGACTTTCGCGAACCATTCAGCCGCGACCTCGGAGTTCACGTTGATGTCCTTGCGCCCGAGAAAGAGGATCAGCGGGCAGTCGAGTCGTTTGATGCCGCTCATGTCGAGGCTCACGACTTCCGGGAGCAGATAAGGAGCAGCGAAATTGTTGCCCTCCCAGATTCTGGTGATCTCGGCATCCGTGTAGTCGGGCGAGAGTCGCGCGAGCGCGCTATCAGCGGCGTTGTCTTTTCGATATGCCATCACGCCGCCGTAGGCGCCGACCCATTTGCGCTGCGTGTAGAGATCCTTCAGCGGAACGACAGTGCCGGGCGGCGAGTAGGGCGCGATGGCCTCGAGTTCTCGAATGGCCTCCGCGTTCCCCTCGCGCCGCGCGGCGTCGATAGCGAATTGCCAGCCGCGGCGTTCGCTCTCGGGAGCGTCCGCCATCTGGGTCACTCCTATATATGCGTGCAGTTGCCGCGGATGACGCCGGGCCAGGTCGAGGCCGAGGTAGCTGCCCCACGAATGGCCCATGACGAAGACTTTCTCCTTGCCGAACTCCTTGCGGACCCAGGCAAGCATTTCCTCGGCGTCGGCGATCATGCGATCGCGATTCACGGTGGATTCGATGGCCTTCGGATCCGACAGCAGGTGCGTCTTGCCGGCTGCGCGTTGATCCCACTGCACGACAGTGAAGTACTCTTCCCAGCCCCGGCCGAACCACCAACTCATCGGGATCGAGACGTAGCCTGGTCCGCCATGAATGTGGAGCAACACGGGATTGCGCCGATCGGTGCCACGGATGGAGACCCACTGATCGATGCCGCCGATGCGCAGCTTCTCGACCCGCTCGACGCCGTCGGGCGTGACGATCCGGCGCGCGTCCGCGATGATCGCAACGGCTTCGGCGCGGTTCGTAGGTTTGACGGGGGTCTGCGCAAGCGCCAGTGTGGAGACGAACAAGCTCACGAGCGAAGTCGAAATGCGCACAACCATGGTGAGTCCTCGCCAGCGAAGAGATATCGATAAAGACGTTCGCAGCCCGCAAGTTCCGACGTCGGCGGCGCTGCAGGTGTAGTAGACAAACGGCCGCCAACTCTGTCCACTGCCGTCACCCATGCGCAGTACACAGTCATTCTCGCTGGAGAAGCATTCGGGGCCGTACGAGAAGTGGCCGCGCGAGACTCGTTTGTTCTTCGACGGCGAGTTCACCGGAACGTCGATCCCAGGATTCATTATCGAGGCGCAGTACGAACTGGGTCCTGGTTATCTGATCATCACGTCGCAGGACTGTCCGTTCGAGGAGTCGAACGACTTCGTGCTGCTGGACCGTCAGTTCCGGCGGATCGCCCATCGGCAGTTGCTCGTCTGGTACGAGACGTTCTTGCTGAACGCCCACTGGCCTGTCGCGGATGACGCGCTGGTGCTCCACTATCATGAGACGCTCTTCTTCAAGCTCTCTGTGAAACGCCGCTTCTTTGGCCGCGGCTATCGCTTTGGATTGCGACACATCCGGCGATTCGAGAACGATGCCAGGATGAAGGAGTCGGTGCGCCAACTGCGCGAGCGGCTCTCACGGACGGCACGTTAGCCGCCGCTCCCATCGCGCGGTGTCTTCAGCACACCGCTGTCACCTCCGTTGGCAACCGAGCCGCTCTCCGCGACGGGTATAAACGAGCGAGCGGATGCGTGCGTCCGTCGGGTTCTCCGGAGATTCTCATGTACGACTGCAGGAAATTCTTCATCGACGGATCGTGGGTGTCGCCAGCCGGCCGCCGCGAGTTGCAGGTGGTCAACCCGATGACGGAAGAGGTCACGGGACAGATCCTTTGCGGCAACGCAGATGATGTCGATGACGCGGTCAAGGCGGCGCGCGCTGCATTCGAGACATATTCGAGAACGTCGCGCGAGGAACGCATCGCGTTGCTCGAGAGAATCGTCAGAGCGTACGAGGCTTCCATCCCGAGCCTCGCCGAGGCGGTGTCCGACGAGATGGGCGCACCGATGGACCTTGCCGTGCAAGCCCAGGCGGGCAGCGGCTTCCGGCATCTTTCGACCGCACTCGCGATCCTGAGGGAGTTTCCGTTCGAGGAGCGTATGGGCACCACCCAGCTTCTGCGGGAGCCGATCGGTGTTTGCGGCCTGATCACACCCTGGAACTGGCCCTTGAATCAGATCAGCTGCAAGGTCGCGCCGGCGCTTGCGACGGGCTGCACGGTCGTGCTGAAGCCCAGCGAGACCGCGCCAGTCACGGCGCACATCTTTGCCGAGATCCTTGCTGAAGCAGGTGTGCCGCGCGGCGTGTTCAATCTCGTCGACGGCGATGGTCCATCCGTGGGCGAGGCTATTTCGCGGCATCCGGACATCGACATGGTTTCGTTCACAGGCTCGACGCGCGCAGGCGTGCAAGTCGCGAAAGCGGCCGCGGACACCGTGAAACGCGTGTCGCAGGAGCTGGGCGGAAAATCCGCCAACATCATCCTCGAAGATGCGGATCTCACGGCTGCGGTCGGTGGCGGTGTCACATGGATGATGGCGAACAGCGGCCAGTCGTGTAACGCGCCCTCGCGCATGCTCGTGCCGGAGAAGCTATACGAGCAGGCGGTCGAGATCGCCAGAGCAACGGCGCAGAAACTCGTAGTGGGCGATCCGAAGGCCGCTGGTGTGACGATGGGCCCCGTCGCGAACAAAGTGCAGTTCGAAAAGATCCAGGCGCTCATTCAACGTGGCATCGACGAAGGTGCGCGCGTCGTGATCGGCGGAACGGGCCGGCCGGAAGGCTTCGATCGCGGCTACCTGGTGCGACCCACGATCTTCGCGGATGTCACCAATGAGATGACGATCGCGCGCGAGGAGATCTTCGGGCCGGTGCTCGTGATGATTCCTTATCGTACGGAAGAGGAAGCAGTGCGCGTCGCCAACGACACGGTCTATGGACTCTCCGGTCACGTTCACTCACGCAATCTCGAGCGCGCGCGTCGAGTCGCTTCGAGAATGCGGACCGGCATGGTTCACCTGAACGGAGCGGCGCGTGATCTCTACGCGCCCTTCGGCGGCTACAAGCAGTCGGGCAATGGTCGCGAGTGGGGCGCCGAGGGATTCAAGGAGTTCCTGGAGCTGAAGGCGGTGATGGGGAGCTACGCGCAGATCTAAGCGATCACGCGTAGCGCTGCAGGCTCAACTCCGTCGCATCGATATCGGGCTTGCGTCCCGAGATCATGTCCGCCATCACGCGACCCGATCCGCACGCCATCGTCCAGCCGAGCGTGCCGTGCCCCGTGTTGAAGAAGAGATTCCGATAGCGGCTCGGGCCGACGATCGGTGTGCCGTCCGGTGTCATCGGGCGCATGCCGGTCCAGAACGAGGCTTCGCCGACGTTGCCGGCGGAGGGAAAGAGTCCGCGCAGTGAAAGCTCGAGCGTCTCGCGTCGTGCGGGATGCAAGCGACGGTTGAAGCCGGAGAGCTCCGCGGTGCCGCCGACACGAATGCGATCACCCAGTCGTGTGATCGCGACCTTGTAGCTCTCGTCCATGATGGTCGAGACGGGCGCCTTCGCCGCATTGGTGATCGGCACGGTGATCGAGTAGCCCTTCACGGGATAGACCGGCAAGCGAATCCCGAGCGTCTGCGCCATCGGTGTCGAGAAGCTGCCCATGGCCATCACATAGACGTCGGCCTGGAGTCGGCCCTTCGATGTGCGAACGGCGCCGATGCGTTCGCCTTCTGTTTCGATGGCTTCGATGGTCGTTTCGTACTGGAAGCTGACTCCGCGCTGCGCCGCCATTGCAGCGAGGCGTTGTGTGAACAGATGGCAATCGCCGGTTTCATCCTCGGGCAGGCGCAGGCCGCCGACGATGAGGTTACTGACGTCGGCGAGGCCGGGCTCGGCCGCGATGCAGCCGGCTGGATCGAGCACTTCGTACGGAACACCGAGCTCCTTCAGAACGGCGACATCATCAGCGGACCCATCGAGCTGCTTCTGTGTCCTGAACAGTTGCAGCGTTCCCATCGACCGCTCGTCATAAGCGATGCGAGTGTCCGCACGCAGCTGGCGAAGCACGTCGCGGCTGTACTCAGCGATCGGCACCATGCGGCTCTTGTTCACCTGGTAGCGCGCGAGCGTGCAGTTGCGGAGCATCTGCAGGATCCAGCGCCACTGCGCCGGATCGAAGCTCGGTCGCACGACCAGCGGCGAATGCTTCATGAACAGCCACTTCAGCGCTTTCACCGGCATGCCGGGGCCGGCCCACGGAGACGCGTAGCCGGGGGAGATTTCGCCCGCATTCGCAAAACTGGTTTCGAGCGCGGAGCCGGGCTGCCGATCGATGACTTCGACCTGATGGCCGGCCTCTGCCAGGTACCAGGCCGAGGTCACGCCGATCACGCCGCTGCCGAGTATGAGAACTTTCATTCTTGTTCCGCCGCCAGATTCCATCGCCCAAGAGGAAAAATCGGGCCACAGGCCCTATGATGCCGATCGCGAGCGCAATCATCTCCGAAGTCGCGCCGCAACACATCATTGCCGCGCGGCCGGGGCCTTCATGTATCCAGAACAGCAGACTGTTCTGCACAGCTGGTGCAAGCAATCCGAATGGTCGGCACCGACGATCGTCGGCGGCGCCGGCGCCTGGCTGCATACCGAGGATGGCCGGCGCATTCTCGACATGAGCAGTCTCGCCGAGTGCAGCAATCTCGGCCATCAGCATCCTCACGTCATTGCCGCGATTCGTGCACAGGCGCAGCAGTTGTGCTTCGTGACGAGCGCATGGGGCGCAAAGCCCCGGGCGCGGCTGGCCGAAATGCTGCTCGAGAAATCGGGATTCGAAGGCGGGCGCGTTTTCTTCACGCTCGCGGGCGCCGATGCGAACGAGAATGCAGTGAAGTTCGCACGCCAGGCGTCGGGAAAACCCCGTGGTCGGATCATCACGCGCGATCGTTCGTATCACGGCGCAAGTTATGCGGCGATGGCATTGTCCGGCGACACGCGCACGCGGCACCAGGTGAATCCGGAAGCTTTCGGCATTACGCATGTGCCTCCCCCGTACGCATATCGCTGTCCCTTTGGCAGCACGAGCGCGGAGGAGTGTGCGGAGCGAGCCGTGGGCGCAGTGACCGATGCAATCGACACTCATGGCGATGTCTCCGCCGTCTTGATGGAACCGAATGCCGGTACGAATGGAATCGTCGCACCGCCGGACTATTGGCCGTTGCTCAGGAAGCGAACTCGCGAGCAGGGCGTGTACCTGATTGCGGATGAAGTCATGAGCGGCTTCGGTCGCTGCGGCGAGTGGTTCGCATGGCAGCGGTACGGTGAAGCAGGGCGCCCCGATCTGATGACGCTCGCGAAAGGTCTCACTGGCGCACATCTGCCGCTCGGTGCAGTCGTGCTTTCCGCAGGCGTTGCTCAGCGGCTCGAACACGAGATGTTGTATACCGGGCTGACCTACTGCGGACACCCGCTCTCTTGCGCCGCGGGCATCGCGGCGCTCGAAACATACGAGAATGAAAACCTGATTGCGCGATCGCGTGCCCTCGGCGCACAGTTGCTCGAGGCGCTGCGCGGGCTGCAGGCGCGGCATGCAATCATTGGCGATGTTCGCGGCGGCGACGGCCTGTTCGCTGTCATCGAGTTGGTGAGCGACCGGAACACCCGGGAGCCTTTGAGCTCGTGGCCCGACGCGCATCCGGCGCTCAAACAGCTCGTGAAGTCCGCCCTGGATCGAAATGTTTCTCTCGCTTTCCGCGGCAACCTGATCCTGCTCGCGCCGCCGCTCGTCATTCAGGAAGAGGAACTGCAGGATGCGGTGTCATTGCTGGATGCGCTGATTGGAGCAATGAAACTGAGGTGACGGGTGACCGGCGGCGAGTGACGGGCTGCAGCCACTCGCAACTTTCCAGCGCATCACAACCCTCATCACCCGTCACTCGTCTCTTCGCCCATGTACAAACTAACCTACTCCACCATGTTCGATCCGCCGCCCGAAATGCATTCGCGTTTCGATGCGGCACTGAAAGAAGTGCGCTCGCAACTCGGCGCAAAGCACGCGCTGCATATCGACGGCGAAGACGTTCACGCGCAGCAGCATCGCGACAAGCGAAGCCCGATCGACCGCGATGTCGTGCTGGGCGCGTTCTCACAGGCGACAGCCGCGGATGCGGATCGGGCCATGCAGGCCGCGAAGGCGGCGCTGCCGAAATGGCGAGCGACGCCGGTTGCCGAGCGAACCCGGCTGCTTCGCAAGGTGGCGCAGCTCATCGAAGAGCGTGTCTACCAGATCAGTGCGGCGCTCGCGCTCGAGGTAGGCAAGAACCGGATGGAAGCTCTCGGTGAGACGCAGGAGACAGCGGATTTCTTCACCGTGTACTGCGACGATTTCGAGAAGCAGCAGTCCTTCGATCACGTCCTGCCGAACGATCCTCTGCCCAACGCGGTTTCGCGCAATCGCAGCGTTATGAAGCCGTACGGCGTGTGGGTCGTCATCACACCGTTCAATTTCCCGTTCGCGCTGGCCGGTGGCCCGGTCGCGGCAGCGCTCGTTACCGGCAATACCGTAGTGTTGAAAGGCGCGAGCGAGACGCCGTGGGCCGGTCGCCTGCTCGCGGACTGTCTGCGCGACGCAGGTCTTCCGCCTGGTGTGTTCAACTATCTGAGCGGTCCGAGCGCGGCGATCGGCGATGCCTTGATTCAGCATCCCCACACTGCGGGCGTCACGTTCACCGGTTCTTACGATGTCGGCATGAAGATCGCGCGACAGATGATCCAGGGCCGCTATCCGCGACCGTGCATCGCGGAGATGGGCGGCAAGAACGCGTGTGTCGTGACTGCGAAAGCAGACCTCGAGCGGGCCGCTGCCGGCATCGTTCGCAGCGCCTACGGGATGGGTGGACAGAAATGCTCCGCGCTCTCGCGACTGTACGTGGAAGATGCGGTTGCCGATGAGCTGGTGGCGAAACTGAGATCGAAGATCGCAGCGCTGGGCATCGGTGATCCGACGCGTGTAGAGAACTGGTTCGGCCCTGTCGTCAGCGAGAAGGCGCAGCGCGACTACGCGCGATACGTCGAGCAGCTCCGCACCGGCGGCGCGACGATCGTGGCGGGAGGAGAAGTTCTCACGCAGGGCGCCTTCGCGAATGGTTACTTCGTGACTCCGACGCTGGCCGAGGCGCCAGCGGATCACGCGCTGTGGCGCGAGGAGATGTTCCTGCCCATCCTGATGTGGCGTCGCATTCGCAGTCTCGATGAAGGCGTCGATCTCGCGAACGATTCGGATCTCGGTCTCACGGCAGGCGTCTACGGCTCCGATGAGGAAGTGAAATCCTTCCTCGATCGCATCGAAGCCGGTGTTACCTACGCGAATCGCCCTCAGGGCGCGACGACCGGCGCATGGCCGGGCTACCAGCCGTTCGGCGGCTGGAAAGGCTCCGGCAACACGGGCAAGGCAATCGCATCGTTCTACTACCTGGCGCAGTACATGCGCGAGCAATCGCAAACCATCGTTGAATGAACCATCATGCAATCTCCTCACATCAAGACCCCGCTCCCCGGCCCGAAGGCGCAAGCACTGCTGAAGCGTGATGCGCTGGTCACGTCGCCGTCCTATCCTCGCGACTATCCGTTCGCGATGTCGCACGGCAAAGGCACCGAAGTCTGGGATGTGGATGGCAATCGCTTTCTCGATTTCGCCGCCGGTATCGCGGTGTGCTCGACGGGGCACAGTCATCCCTCCGTCGTGAAGGCGATCAAGGACGCCGCGGATGAGTTCATTCATATCTCGAGCGACTACTGGCATGAACGCCAGACCGCACTCGCGGAGAAGATGAATGCGCTGAGCCCGATGCGCGAACCGACGATGAGCTTCTTCTGCCAGAGCGGCACGGAAGCGGTCGAAGGCTCGTTGAAGCTCGCGCGCTACGTGACTGGTCGGCCGCGCTTCATTGGATTCATCGGCGGCTTCCATGGCCGAACGATGGGATCGCTTTCGTTCACATCGAGCAAGTACACGCAGCAGAAGGGCTTCTTCCCGACGATGCCGGGCGTGACGCACGTGCCGTACCCCAACATGTATCGCCCGCTGTTCGCCGGCGAGGATCAGGGCGGGGCAGTGCTGAACTACATTGAGAACGTGCTGTTCAAGTCGAATGTGCCGCCTTCGGAAGTCGCGGCGATCCTGATCGAGCCGATTCAGGGTGAGGGCGGCTACCTGGTGCCACCGGAAGGGTTCCTGCAGGGCCTGCGCGACCTCTGCGATCGTCACGGCATCCTGCTCATCTTCGACGAAGTGCAATCGGGCATCGGCCGCACGGGCAAGATGTTCGCGAGCGAACACTTCGGCGTGGCGCCCGACATCATGTCGCTCGCGAAAGGCCTCGGCTCGGGACTGCCGATCGGCATGGTCGTCGCGAAGAAGAAGATCATGGAGAAATGGCAGCGCGGCGCGCACGGCAATACATACGGCGGCAATCCATTATGTTGTGCAGCGGCGCTCGCGACGATCGATCTCGTCGAGAAGGAGTTCATGGCGAATGCCGCCGAGGTCGGTACCTACTTCATGAACCAGCTGCGCGACCTGCAGGGCCGTTTCTCCTGCATCGGGCACGTGCGAGGCAAGGGGCTCATGCTCGGGATGGAACTGGTCGAAGACCGCAACACGAAGGTACCGGCGTCGAAGCTCACTGACGCAATCATCACGCGTGCGTATCACAACGGACTGTTGCTGCTGTCGTGCGGGCAAAGCACGATCCGGTTCATGCCGCCGCTGATGATCACGAAGGCGAACGTCGATGAGGCGGTCGCTATTCTGGCGTCGTCGATGGATGAAGCCATTAGCCGGTAGCGAGCCAGCCGGCTAGCCAGCCAGAGGAAGAAGGCTCGTCATCCCCGCGAAAGCGGGGATCCATCCGGATGGACTCCCGCGCACGCGGGAGTGACGGAATCGGGCGGAGGCTCCCTACAAGAAGGAGAAGAAGCGTGGGCGTGAGGTCGGTAGTTTCGATTGTGGTGATGGGATTTCTGGCCCTGCCGCCTGCGTTTGCCGCCAGGGAAGCGGTGCTCAAGCAGATCCAGCTACCGCACAACTACTACTTCCGCGAGATGCTGTTGCCGCAGCTCACGAGCGGGCCTTCGAGTGTGACGTTCTCGCCGGATGGACAGTCGCTCGTCTACAGCATGGCCGGATCGCTCTGGCGCCAGGCGATCGGTGCCGATGTCGCGCAGGAGCTCACTCGGGGTCCGGGCTATGACTATCAGCCGGATTGGTCGCCGGATGGCCGGCACATCGTCTTCACGCGTCACCATGCGAATGCGATCCAGATCGTGCGACTGGATGTTGCGACTGGCAAAGAACTTCAACTCACGAGCGGCAGCGATGTGAATCTGCAGCCGCGATACTCGCCGGACGGAAAGCGGCTGGCCTATGTATCGACGAAGGACACGGGGCACTTCAATCTCTTCGTGGCGGAGATCGCCGATCAAGGGCTGTCGGCCTCGAAGTTCGCATTGCCGCCGCGGGAGAGTGCGATCTCACGCTACTACTACTCGACGCACGATCACACGATCAATCCTTCTTGGACGCCCGATGGAGAGCGCCTCGTCTTCGTGTCGAATCGCGAAATCGCGTACGGAAGCGGCAGTGTCTGTGTCGCGGAGCCCGACAGCACTACAGCACCGACCTGCTTCAACAATGAAGAGACGAGCTGGCGGGCACAGCCGGAGGTCGGTCCCGATGGCGATCGAGTGCTGTACAGCAGCTACCAGGGGCGACAGTGGCATCAGCTCTGGCTGACGACGCTTTCCGGCGATGCGACGTTGCCGCTGACTTTCGGCGAGTTCGATGTCACGCAGGCACGCTGGTCGCCGGATGGCCGGCGGATCGCGTACGTCAGCAACGAGGACGGCAACCTGTCGTTGTGGGTGCAGGAAGTGGTGGGTGGCAAGCGCACGAAGATTCGCGCTGTCCGTCGCGAGCATCGCAGCCCCGTCGCGCTGCTGAAGGTTCGCCTCACGGATGCGTCTGGGAAGAATGTTCCCGGCCGACTCAGTGTGGTCGGATCGGATGCACGCGCCTATGCGCCGGTCAACGCATGGATTCATGCGGACGACGGCTTCGATCCTCAGCAGCAGCGAGAGGAGACCAGATACTTTCACTGCCTGGACGTCTGTGAAGTCGAAGTGCCGCTCGGTGATGTTGCTGTGACCGCGTGGCGTGGACAGCAGTACACACCAGCTCACCGGACGATCAAGGTAGGCAGCTCCGGCGCAAACGAACTGACGCTGCGACTTGAAGAGCTGCGTCTGCCAGCTTGGGCACCGCGCAGCATCACAGCCGACATGCACGTTCACATGAACTACGGCGGTCACTATCGCAGTGAGCTGCAGACGCTCGCGCGGCAGGCGCAGGCGGAGAATCTCGATGTCGTCTACAACACGATCGTCAACAAGGAGCAGCGCGTTCCCGACGTCAGCTTGTTCTCGACCAAGCCGTTCGTCGACGGCAGGACCATCGTCTACCAGTCGCAGGAGTATCACACCAGCTTCTGGGGGCATATGGCACTGCTGCATCTCGACGACCACTATCTGACACCGGGCTTCAGCGCTTACCAGCACAGCGCGCTGACTTCTCCTTATCCGCACAATGGAGTGATCGCCGATCTCGCTCATGCGCAGAACGCCATCGTCGGCTACGTGCATCCCTATGACTGGTCGATCGTGCCGGAGAAAGAGAAGGCGCTCACTCACACGTTCCCTGCCGACGCGGCGCTCGGCAAGGCGGACTACGTCGAAGTCGTCGGGTTCGCCGATCACAAGTCGACGGCGGAAGTGTGGTATCGCCTGCTGAATCTCGGATTCCGCGTGCCCACAGGGTCTGGCACCGACGCGATGACGAACTATGCGAGCCTGCGCGGCCCGGTCGGGATGAACCGTGCATACCTGCACACCGAGGGAGCCACGACACCTGCTGCGCTCAAGGCCGCGGTGAAGTCGGGTCGCACAGTGGCGAGCAATGGGCCGCAGCTGGCGTTACAGATCGACCAGCGCAACATCGGTGACGTGATCTCGTTGCCGGCCGGCAAGCATCGACTCCGCTACAGGGCCTCGATGCGTTCGATCGCACCGATCGATCATCTCGAGATCGTGCAGAACGGTCGCGTCGTTGCGTCGCATCACTTCGACAAAGACCGGACGCGCGCGGACATGGTAGGAGAGATCGACCTCGAAGCGAGCGGGTGGGTGCTGCTGCGCGCCTGGAATGAAGGCGCCAATCCGCTGATCCTTGACCTGTATCCCTACGCGACGACGAGCCCGATCTACATCGACGTTGCAGGCCAGTCGCCGAAGTCGGGCGCGGACGCGCAGTACTTCGTGCAATGGATGGATCGCGTCATCGACGCCGCCGAAGCTCGCGACGACTACAACGACAACGAAGAGAAGGAAGAGACCCTGAAGTATCTGGGGGCCGCGCGGGAAGTGTTTCGCGGGAAGCTCTGAAGGATGAGATCGCGTCATTCCCGCGAAAGCGGGAATCCATCTTGCTCCCGGAACGGATCCCCGCTTTCGCGGGGATGACGGACTGCCGGCGGGCTTACCGCCCGTACCTCTTCATCACCTTCTGCAGTTCCTTGTGATCGATGGCCACCGCCCTGTTGCCGTCCCGGCCCACCATCGTTTGCGCGGCGACCATCGCATTGATGATGCTTTCCTCGACGGACTGAACCGTGGCGAGGAAGAGTCCATCCATCTGGTCGTTGCCGAGCGAGCGCAGATTGCTCATGGCCACCGGGCTGGCGCTTTCATTCGCAGTGGAGAACGCGACGAAGATGTCGCCCGAACCATTGCCTGCGTAGCTGCCGTTGCGAGCCAGCCCCATCGCGGCGCGTCGTGCGAGCCGCTTCAACTGATGCGGCAGCAAGGGTGCATCAGTGGCGACGACGATGATGATCGAGCCCTGGTCTTTCGGCTTCGACCAGACCAGGTCGTTCTGCAGATGCTTGCCGACCGGTACACCCGCGATGCGCAGTTCGCTGCGGATTCCGTAGTTGGCCTGCACGAACGCGGCGACGGTATACGAAGCGTCTTCGATCTTGACGACGCGTGAGCTCGTGCCGCTGCCGCACTTGAACTCGTGACAGATCATGCCGGTGCCGCCGCCGACGTTGCCTTCAGCGATCGCCCCGCCTTTCGCAGCATCCAGCGCCGCAAACACGTGATCGGGCTTTAAATGGAATCCGTTGATGTCGTTGAGCTCGCCGTCCCAGGTTTCGGCGACGACGGGCAGCGACCACCAGTATCCGGAAGGATCGGCGCCGCCCTGACGAATGCGCCACGAGATGACCGCATCGCGCACGACACCGACGCTGTGCGTATTCGTCAGCATCACCGGACCTTCGAGCATTCCCGATTCCTCGATCCAGTGCGTACCGGTCATCTCGCCGTTGCCGTTCAGGCTGAAAACGCCTGCGAATACGGGCTTTTCGCTGCTGGCGCGTCCGCGGGGCAGGATCGCTGTTACGCCAGTGCGCACTGCGTGTTCGCCTGAGCCGTCGATGAGCGTGGAGTAGCCCACGATGACACCAGGTACATCGGTTATCGCGTTGTATACGCCTGGCGTTCCGTCGAATGGGATGCCGAGTCCGCGTGCGCGGATGGGATCCGCCGTCGTCGTCGCAGCCAGCAGAAAAGAGGCGACACCGAGCGCCACAAGGGTTAGTTTGTTCATGACGGTCTCCTTGGCTTCATTGAAGCATGAGCGCGGCGCGCGGTGAACATGAACAACTCCAACGACAAGTCAGCCCGTGCGGGGAAAATGGGTTTCTGGATGTGCCTCGCGCTGGTCGTGGGCAACATCATCGGTTCGGGTGTTTTCCTGTTGCCAGCGTCCCTGGCGCCTTACGGATTGAACAGTGTTTTCGGCTGGATGGTGACGGCGGCTGGTGCGCTGCTGCTTGCCTACGTGTTTGCGCGACTGGCCCGGGCGTATCCGCAAGCGGGCGGACCCTACGTCTATCCGCGAGCTGCCTTCGGCGAGCTCGCAGGGTTCCTCATGGCCTGGGGCTATTGGGTGTCGACCTGGGTCGGCAACACGGCGATCGCAATCGGTTCGGTCGCGAGCCTCGCTGAGCTGATTCCCGCACTGAAGACAACCGTCGGTGCGCCGGCATTCACGGCCTGCGCCCTCATCTGGATCCTCACGTTTCTCAACTGGCGCGGCGTGCAGTACGCCGGTGCGTTTCAGATCGTCACCACCGTTCTGAAGCTGCTGCCGCTGACGGCTGTGATCATCCTGGGCTGCAGCCTTTTCATCGATCAGGACGCGGCGGTTATTCGTGTCGAACCTCAGCCTTTCAGTTTCCCGGCGATCGCGGCTGCAGCCGCGCTGACGCTCTGGGCGTTACTGGGGCTCGAATCGGCGACCGTGCCGAGCGACGACG
This sequence comes from Povalibacter uvarum, assembly GCF_014202975.1. GTDB lineage: Bacteria > Pseudomonadota > Gammaproteobacteria > Steroidobacterales > Steroidobacteraceae > Steroidobacter > Steroidobacter uvarum. The sequence goes on along the minus strand of NZ_JACHHZ010000002.1, from coordinate 59,533 downwards.
TGATCGATCCGCAACGCACGATTCCTCGCGCGACGATCATTGGCACGCTGATCGCCGCGGTCGTCTATGTTGCCGCGTCGACCACGGTGATCCTGCTGATTCCCGGCACCGAGCTTGCCGAATCCAATGCACCGTTCGCCGACGTGGTCCGGATCTTCTGGGGCGATCGGGCAGCAAGCACGCTCGCGCTGTTCGCATTCATCAGCGGCGTCGGTGCGCTGAATGGCTGGATCCTGGTGCAGGGCGAAATACCGCGAGTCCTCGCGCGCGAAGGCGTTTTCCCGGTCATCTTTGCCAGGACCTCGAAGCATGGGACGCCCGGTGCGGCGCTCTGCATCACGAGCGCGCTCGCCACTCCCGTCGTTCTCATGAACTACAGCGATTCGATGGTGAAGATCTTCACGTTCATCATCCTCATCGCGACCGCGGCTTTCCTCGTGATGTATCTGCTGTGCTCCCTCGCGGCGCTCAAGCTGGCCTGGCGCGGGGAACTCGGTGTGCAAGGAACGAAATTCGTTGTGCTGCTGGTCGTTGCCACTCTCGCTGCGGCGTACTCTCTCTGGACGCTCTACGGCGCCGGTGCCGAAGCCGTCGGGTGGTGCATGGCTCTTCTTGCCGGTGGACTCCCGGTCTATTTCTGGATGAAATGGCGTCGCAGCCCCCTCGCTGCACCCAGCACCCTTTCCGATCCTCCTGCCTGAACCGGCATCGTTGCCGGTTGAAACTCGATCTATGCGCGATCCGCGTTACAACATCCTTTTCGAACCCGTTCGTATTGGTCCGGTCACTGCCAGGAACCGCTTCTATCAAGTCCCGCATTGCAACGGCATGGGGCATGCGATGCCCGAAGCGCATGCCGCGATGCGCGAGATGAAGGCCGAGGGAGGCTGGGCCGTCGTCAGTACGGAAGAATGCGAGATCCATCCCTCGGGGGATGTGTCGCCTTACGTCGAAGCCCGACTGTGGGACGACCAGGACATTCCCGCGCTGAGCCTGATGTGCGAGCGCGTTCACGCGCACGGCGCGCTTGCCGCGATCGAACTGACGCACAACGGCCCGACATCATCGAATCTCTATTCGCGTGAAGTCGCGATCGCCCCGTCGCACCAGCCGCTCAAGTACGGCTATCCGCATCAGGCGCGCGCGATGACGCTGCACGACATCCGAGAGTATCGACGATGGCATCGCGATGCGGCTCTTCGTGCGAAGCGCGCGGGTTTCGACATCATCTACATCTATGCGGCGCACGATCTGTCGCTCGCGATGCACTTCCTGCAGAGCCGGCGCAACAAGCGCACCGACGAGTACGGCGGGACGCTCGAGAATCGCGTTCGTCTTCTGCGCGAGCTGATCGAAGACACGAAGGATGCTGTCGGCGACAAGTGCGCTGTCGCAGTCCGGTTCGCGACAGAAGAATTCCAGGGGGCGGACGGCGTGACCGAGTCAGAGGCGAAAGAGATCGTGCATCTGCTCGCCGATCTGCCGGATCTCTGGGATGTGAACATCGCGGCCTGGTACATGGACTCGCAGACATCGCGATTCGCTCGCGAGGGTTACCAGGAGCCATTTACGCATTGGGTGAAGCAGATCACGCGCAAGCCTGTCGTCGGCGTCGGTCGATTCACGTCGCCGGACACGATGGTGAGCCAGATCCGTCGCGGCGTGCTCGACTTCATCGGTGCGGCGCGTCCATCGATCGCCGACCCGTTCCTGCCGAAGAAGATCGAGGAAGGCCGCGGCGACGATATTCGCGAATGCATCGGCTGCAACATCTGCGTCACCGGGGACATGACGATCACGCCGATCCGTTGCACTCAGAACCCGACGATGGGCGAGGAGTGGCGCAAAGGCTGGCATCCGGAACGCATCGAAACAAAACGCAGTGATCGCAAAGTGCTGATCGTCGGTGCGGGACCGTCGGGACTTGAAGCGGCGAGGGCGCTCGGGCAGCGCGGCTATGAAGTGCATCTTGCCGAGGCTGATCGCGAGCTCGGCGGTCGGGTGACACGCGAAGCGCGATTGCCGGGACTCGCCGAATGGGCTCGCGTCCGCGACTGGCGCGTGTCGCAGATCAACAAGATGTCGAACGTCGCGATCTATCGCGAGAATCGGTTGACCGCGGACGATATCCTGGGATTCGAAGCACCGCGCGTCGTGCTGGCGACGGGCTGTCATTGGCGGCGCGATGGCTACGGAAGGACGAACGGATCAGGCATCGCGGGCCTCGAAGGGCCGAATGTATTCACGCCGGACGACATCATGCGCGGCGTCGTTCCCGAGGGACCGGTGCTGCTGTTCGACGACGACTACTTCTATATGGGAAGCGTGCTCGCCGAAGTGCTTCGCGCCGCCGGCCGTGAAGTGATCTACGTGACACCGGACGATGCAGTCGCTTCGTGGACGGCCTACACACATGAGTTCCGCCACATCCAGAAACGTCTACGCAAGCTCGGGGTCCGACTCGTCACCTCGCACAATCTCAAATCGTTCGGCCCCGAAGGCGCGCTGCTCAGCTGCGTCTACACAGACGGAACCCAGCAGGTGCCCTGCGCTTCGGTGCTCACGATCACTGCGCGATTGCCGAACGACGAACTGCAGCAATCCTTACTCGCATCAGAAGCGCAGTGGCGCGATGCTGGCATCGAGACCGTCACCGCAATCGGCGACAGCCTGGCTCCCGGTCTGATCGCGCACGCCGTCTACTCCGGCCATCGCTACGCGCAGGAATTCGATAGCGAGCGGGAGGGCGAAGTCGCGTTCAGAAGAAGGGGATGGCGGATAGCGGAGGGTGAATAGGCCGTGACTGGTTCCGGATGGATAGTCACCAGCCGCTATCCGCTATCCCCTTCTTCCTGTCTCCATTCGGCGTCGCCATTTGACAATATGGATGCCTGCGTCGCCATGTGACAAAGAATGTCACGCCTGCCTGCCGCCGCCTGCGTGTTCAACTGATTGATCCAGCGTCAATTGTCTGACTGGCACACCCGTTGCATTACTCAGGGTGCGTCAAGCAAAAGGGGCTGTGACATGAAAACGAACTGTGAAGTGGTTGGCTGGTTGCTGGTCGATGGTGAGCGGCCCGAGGTGTTCATTCGCGAAGCGGACGGCGCGCTGTCGTCGCAGCGGGCGGATCTGCGCAGCACCTTCGGTCATCAGTCGGTCCAGACCGGTGCATTCCGGCGCGGCAACCCGATCCACGATCCGGTGACCCGCGAAATGCTCGGCTACGAGATGGAACAGGTTTCGCGTCCCTCCGCACTGAGCGCCTGACACCCCGTCGAATCGATGCCGCGGCTTAACCCGGCCGCGCTGCCGCTGTCGTTTGTATCTGGGCACCTCAAACCCTACGGGGAGGAGAGCCGCCCATGGCTACAACGATCAATGCATTTCCGCCCGTTCATGCCTTCAATTCATCGCGCAGCTGGGTGCTGGCGATCATTGCCCTCATCCACCTCGGGTTCTTCTGGGCGCTGACTTCAGGATTGGCGCGGTCCGTCATCAGTGACCTGCATCATGTGACCGCCGCGTTTGTCGTCGAGTCCCCGCCGAAGCAGACGCCACCGCCTCCCCAGCGGATCGACGACCCGATCGTGCAGTCCGTGTACGTCCCCGATGTCCCGCTGCCGCCAACGGTGAGCGATCAGCAGGACACCGCGCCTCGAATCGTCTCGACAGTCGCGCGCGAGCAGCCGCCGATCGGCATGCCATCGGAACCGGTGCGCCCCGCCCCGGTGGAAGTCGGGCCGCAGATCGATCCGCGTCGCGGGTTGAGCGAACCGCTCTACCCGCCGGCAGTCATCCGTTCGGGTTTCGAAGGCACCGTGATTCTTTCCGTTCAAGTGCTCGAGAACGGACGCGTGGGTGAAGTACGGCTCGAACGATCGAGCGGTCACGCGAAGCTCGATGAATCCGCGATGCGCGAAGCCAAGCGCTGGAAGCTGATTCCCGGCACTCGCGACGGCGTGCCCGTGGTGCTGTGGAGGCAGATCCCGATTACGTTCAGGTTGGAGGGTCAGCGGTAGGAGGGATAGGAGCACAAAGCATGGATCCCCGCGTGCGCGGGGATGACGACAACGCCGGGTTCTATTTCTTCTGCTCCTGCACGCGAGCGCCGCGCAGAATGAGCTCGATGGCGTGATTACCTTCGTGGCAGGCGTACTCGTACATCACGTACGAATCGTCGCGATGCAGGGGGAACGAGATCGTCCACGGCTCGGTGTAGTACTTCGGATCGTCGATCGTGATCTCGTATTGCAGTGTCTTGGGGTCGGTCAGCGTGAAGCGTTCCGTGATTCGCATGTCTTCGCTGTACGGCGCGCCGCGCACGCGGCCCGCCGTCTGGCCAGTAGCGATCCAGCCAAGTCCGTTGAAGTTGCGCGTCTCGACGACGAGCGTCGAGCCTTCCCAGCGGCCGCGTGAGTCGCCCGCCCACGTCTTGATCCGCGAATCGGCATGCGGGCGTCCGTCCAACGGAATGATGCGCGTGTCGTGAATCATCTCCGCCGAGAGCACGATGTGCGTCGGTGTCTGCACGATCTGGTATGCGTTGTTGTAGACGACGGGGAAAATCTCGGTCGGCGCGCGCGTGATGCAGCGATCCCACTGGCTCATCGTTTCATAAGAGTCGACGCCGTTGAGATGGATCTGTCGACGCTGCTCCGCCTCGGGGCGCAACGGGGCGATGCCGGTCGCCGGGCGAACGATCAGGGACGTCTGTCCTGATCTGAGCAACACCAGGTCATCGTCGATGAACGCGTCGTTGTCGCGGCCGACGTCATGGGGTTGATGGCCGGCAGCCCAGAAACGCTCGGATGCCTTTGCCTGCTGTGCCGCCACTTCCTCGGGGGTGATGAACGCCTTGTCGCGCAACGGGGCCGGACGCTCCATCGGCGTAAGCGTGCCGCCGGTCCAGATTCCCTCCAGGTTCGGCGGATTTCGATCCGCCGCGAAGACCGCGGCGGGAATCAGCGTGCCAGCAATCAGCAGCGCCTTCGCGATGCGCGGCGCGCGAGGCAGTGAAACCTGGTCGGGCATAACAGTCCGGTGCGAAGGCTATGTAGCCGACGGTATCGCACCGCAATGAATCGGTCCATTGACCGGACGTGTGTCAGTGTTCGGTGGACCGCGGGTTGCACCACCCTCGGCCGGGGAACGTGATTTGTAATCGCCGCGCGTGCACAATGTCCCGGCCGCTGGGGACGGCAAGTGGCGATCGAGCACAGGGCAATCGCGCACGGCATGCATGCTGATGGCGCGCCCGATAACCATAGAAAAAGGGTTGGACATGCGAGCCATCCGTCCTCAACAGCGCATCGAGCTGATCGATGCCCTGCGCGGCTACGCGCTGATGGGTCTCTTCCTCATCCACATGGTGGAGTACTACGAGCTCTACTGGGCGAATCCCGTTTCCAGCAGCGTCAATTCGACGATGTTCTTTCTGTTCGGCGGCAAGGCGTACGCAATGTTCGGCCTGCTGTTCGGTGTCAGCTTCTACATTCTGATGGAGGGACAGGCGCGACGCGGCGTCGACTTCCGTGCGCGCTTCGTGTGGCGATTGATGGTGCTGCTCGCCATCGGTTATCTCCATAGCCTGGTCTACGGCGGCGACATTCTGACTGTGCTCGCCGTGACTGGACTGGTGCTCGTTCCGCTGTACCGCTGTGGGAATGCGATTCTGCTTCTCATCGCCGCGTTCTTCGTCCTGCAGGGTCCGACGATGGTCCTGCGCGCCGCCGAATTCAGCTGGGATCCAGGTGTTCACGGCACCCTCATGGACACCTACGCCACCGGTTCATTCCTCGACGTGCTGCGCGTGAATACCTGGAAAGGACAGCTCGGCAAATGGGGTTTCATGATCGGCAGCGGTCGCCTCTGGAACATCGTCGGCCTGTCGGTGCTCGGCTTCGTGCTGGGCCGGGCAGCGTTCTTCACCGAGCTCGAGCGATACAAATCGACGCATCGAATCGCGTTCGCCGTGCTGCTGGTGCTTGCGAGCGTGCTGCTGATGCTCAGGAAGCCGCTCGTCAGCGCTTTCAAGGACCCGATCGTTCCTCAGCTGCTGGATTCCTGCACCAACATTTCACTGATGCTGCTGACGGTCATGGCGCTGGTGCTTCTCTATCGATCGGAGTCGGTCGCGCGAGTGCTGCGACTACTGGCGCCGTGCGGTCGCATGACATTGTCGATCTATGTTCTCCAGTCGCTGCTGCTGGTTCCGTTCTTCTACGGGTTCGGAGCCGGCGCGTACGCGTGGCTCGGGCAACCGATGAGCGCTGCGTTGGGTGTCGTCCTGTGGGGCGTGCAGATCTGGCTCGCGCACCTGTGGTTCCGCCATCACCACTACGGTCCGCTCGAATGGGTGTGGCGATCCGCCACTTTCATGCGAACAGATATCCCCTTCAGAAAGACGTCGAATGCGACGGGGCAGCTCGCCGCGGGAGCCTGAACGCCGTGGCGCTTACCGTGAGCGGCGCTTCGGTGTCGCCTTCGCGTCCTCGGGGTCGATCAGGGACCAGCGCATGACGCGTGCGGCTTCGCGGAGAAGGTCATTGCGCTTGATGCGATCCTCTTCCGTGAGCATCTCGTCGATTGCGAATCCCAGCTCGATGGAGATGCGCACGCGGCGCCAGAGAACCGGCCGCGACAGTTGCGGGAACATCGGTGCGAACGCTTCGGTCAGCCGGTCGGTGACGAGGCGATGAGATTCGATGCGGATATGGGCAAGCTGCGGCACCGCCCGCAGCGCGCGGAGCGTCCAGACGGCACCCGGCTCGGAAGCGGTGACATCCGCCGTCGCCTGCAGGATCTTCTCGACCTGGTCGCCCGAGGGAGCCGACATATTGTCGAGATTGGATTCGAGCCATTCGAACAGCGCGGCATTCTGCCGTTCCATGAGCCTGCGACCCAGCGCTTCGAGAATGGCGTACTTGTCCTTGAAGTAGCGATAGAGCGCAGGCGGCGTCATGCCGGCGCGCGCGCAGATCAGATTGGTGGTGATCGACTCGATACCGACCTCGCCGAGCAATTCGCCGGCGACGTCGAGCAGCCGTTCCCTGGTCTGCAGCGACCGGGCCTGTTGCGGGGCGGCGCGCAGCGGAGCGCGCCGCGATCGGGAGCGGACTTTACGGGTAGCCATGCGAACCATCTGGCCAGCGAGATGCTGATTGTAAGGGATCAGCCCCCTACAACTCGACGTGCTCGTGCATGGCGGGAATCCCTCACCGGAATTGGACTCCGGTCCGGGACAAACGATAGCATTCACTACCGTCTGGACCGCAAAGCCGCCGGCGAGGCCGCAACATGAGACTCTCATTCCCTTCGATCGCGCGACACTTCATGGCCGCTGCCGCGAGTGTTGTCCTGCTCTGCAGCGGATGCGCTAAAGAGGAGGCTGTGCCCACAGCGAACGCTGCACCGCCGCAAGCGTCCTCGGCGCTGCCGGCCGATCAGCGTCTTGCAGTGCTCTATCAGCAGTCCTGTCGCACCTGCCATTCGACCGGGGCCGGCGGTGCGCCGATCGTTGGTGACCGCGCCGCGTGGGATGTGCGGTGGGCGAAGGGAGCCGAGACGCTGCGTTCCAGCACTATCCGCGGTTTGAACGGGATGCCGCCCGGCGGACAGTGTTTCGCATGCACACCCGAAGACTATGACGCGCTGATCCGGTTCATGGCGGGGAGTCCAGAATGATCTCGAGGCGGGCGATGTTCATGACGCTTGGCGCAGTGGCTGTCACTGGCGGCGCCGGCGCGGGCTACGTTGGTTGGCGCGCACGCGAAACGCCGGAGCCTCCGAGTCCACCCGAAGTCGATGCCCAGGGTCGGCTGCTGTGGCGGAACTGGTCCGGCATTCAATCCTCGTACCCCGCGGAGCGCTGGGCGCCAGCGACTGAAGAAGAGCTTGCAGCTGCGATTGCACGACGGCCTCTGCCCGTTCGCGTCGTGGGTTCGGGACATTCCTTCATGCCGCTCGTTCCAACCGTTGGCACGTTGATGACACTCGATGGCATAACCGGCCTCATCGCGCACGACACAGCTACTCATCGCGCGACGTTCTTCGCGGGAACTCGGCTGGGCGATGTGGGCCCCGCGCTCGCCGCGATCGGACAGGAGATGCCCAACCTGCCGGACATCAACAAACAATCAATCGGAGGCGCAATCGCCACCGGTACGCACGGCACGGGCCGGAACTTCAAGGCGATTCATGGCGAGGTCACGGGCCTGCGTCTCATTACAGCGAGCGGCGAGATCATCGATTGCTCGGCGCAAGTCCGTCCCGAAGTATTCCATTCGGCACGCGTCGGGCTGGGTGCCTTTGGCGTGGTCACTCGCGTCGAGCTGCAGAATCGTCCTCTCACTCGCATCCTGAAGCGAACGTACGTTGCGCAACTCGAGGATGCGATCGCGCAATGGCCTGAGCTGATCGCCAAGCATCGCAATGTCGAGTTCTACGCTGTGCCGTTCACCGGACTGGCGGCGGTGATCGCATGCGACGAGACGGATCGACCTGTTCAGCCGCGCGGTCCCGATACGGATGCGGAAGGGCTCATGAGCCTCAAGCAGCTGCGCGATCTGTTCGGATTCTCCAATCGAGCGCGCCGGCAGATGGCGCAGTCGGCGATGGCGAATCTGCCGCCGGAGGAAGCGGTCGACGAGGGCTGGAAGCTGCTGTCCAACGATCGCCCGATCCGCTTCAACGAAATGGAGTTTCACCTGCCGCTCGAAACGCAGATGCAGGCGTTGCGCGAAGTCATGCAGGCGATCGAAACGCATCGTCCCGATGTGTTCTTCCCGATCGAAGTGCGAGTCATCGAGGCCGACGATGCCTGGCTGTCGCCGTTCTTCGGGCGGCTGAGCGGCTCGATCGCGGTACATACCTGGTACAAGGACGAATACCAGTTCCTCCACGAGCTCATCGAACCGATCCTTCGTCGTCACGGCGGCCGCCCGCATTGGGGCAAGCTGAACACGTTGAAGGCGATGGATTTTGCAGCGCTCTATCCGCGGTGGCGGGATGCAATGGACGTTCGCCGCGAACTGGATCCGGAAGGCAGATTCCTCAACGATTACCTGAAGACGGTGCTGTCATGACCTCACGCGTTCTGACCCGTCGCAATGTGTTGATCGGTGCTGGAGCGATTGCCGCGGCGGGCGTGGTGCTCGGACGGAAAGCCGATCATGGCGGCGGGCACGATCAGTACTTCCAGGACCTGTCGAAGGCGTTGCGTGACGCCGGTATCGCGCAGCCGGTTCTTGTTGTCGACAAGGCCCGGTTGAAGGAGAACGTCGCGGCGGTAGCGAAGACGCTGGAGGGGACGAAGCTCGCGTTGCGTGTCGTCGTCAAATCGCTGCCCTGTACGAAGTTGATCGACGAGATCTCAACCGCGCTCTCCGTCGATCGCTTCATGGTCTTCAACGGTGCCATGCTGCAAGAGACGGCGCTGCGCGGTGCGGAGGCCGACATGTTGCTCGGCAAACCGCTGCCTGTTCAGGCGGCACGCGAGTTCTACGACGCGATGCAGGCAGGTGACGTGGATTTCGCTGAGCCGCAGTGGCTGATCGATTCGCCCGCGAGGCTCGAGCAGTACATGCAACTCGCTCGCGAACGCAGCCGACCGATGCGCGTGAGCTTCGAGATCGATGTCGGCATTCATCGAGGCGGAGCAACGACACCGGAAGAGTTGCTCGCGATGGTGAACGCGGCTCAAACTGAACCCAGGATCGAGATCAGCGGGCTGATGGGTTATGACGCCCATGTTCCGCGGGTGCCTGGTGTCGAAAGCGCCTGGAAATCGAGCCAGTCGCACTATGCGGCAATGGCTGATGCGATGCGTGGGGCGCTCGGCGACCGCTTCGAACAGCTCGTGCTGAATTCGGCGGGCAGTCCGACCTACTCGATGCACGCGAAGGGAACGGCTGCCAACGAGGTCGCGGTTGGATCCGCGTTCGTGAAGCCGACCGATTTCGATCTCGATACGCTGGCGCATCACGTGCCGGCGAGCTTCATCGCGACACCGGTCATCAAGTCGTTGCCGCGGGCCCAGATTCCGGCGCTGGAGTCGCTCACGGGGCTGCGGCGTTTCATGGATCCCAACACCGCACGGGCATTCTTCATCTACGGAGGACATTGGCTTGCGAAGCCCGTGTCGCCGCCGGGATTGCAGTTCAGCGATCTGTACGGGCGTTCCAGCAACCAGGAGCTGCTGACCGGATCGGCATCGGTCCCGCTGCAGCCGGACGACCATGTCTTCTTCCGGCCGACGCAGAGCGAAGCGGTGTTCCTGCAGTTCGGGGATATCGCGGTCTACGAAGGAGGCAGCATCGTTGAGCGCTGGCCGACGTTCCCGGTGTCAGCGTGAATTGAAATCCTGCAGCCACGCGATGACGTCATCGACACCGTCGAGTCGATGAGCCGCTGCAGTCGCTGCCGAAGCGCCCACGCGGATCGACATGCCGCCGAGCTTGTTCACGATCGCAAAGCCTGCCTCGTCGGTGACGTCGTCGCCGATGAAGATGGGAAACCGGCCAAGGAACGGCGCGTCCCTGAGAAACGCCGATATCGCGCTGCCTTTCGAGTGACCTGCGGGGCGCAGCTCGACAACCGATTTGCCCCGCTGCAGTTCGTGAGTGCCCCCGAGACGTTCGAGCGCCAGCTGGGCTTCCCGATGTGCTTCATCTTCGAGGTTTGGAGCGAGCCGATAGTGCAGCGCGAGCGCAGAGCCCTTGTCCTCGAGCAAGGTCCCCGGATGACGGCTCGTCCACGCCGCGAGCGCATCTCGCGCTGCCGCGAACCGCACCAGATCGACTCTGGGGCGGACTACGCAGCCGCTCGCTTCACGACGTTCGCTCCCGTGAATGCCCGCGGCAGCGAGTCGCAGCGGTGCAAACAACTTGTCGAGCGTGACGATGCTCCGACCGCTGACGAGGGCCAGTGCGCCATCGAGGCGCACGGACAGGCTTGCCAGCAGCTCCTTGAGAGAGTCGGGAACGACCACGGCGTTCGGCGTCGGCGCGATCTCGAGCAACGTTCCGTCGACATCGAGAAAGAGGGCGAGCGAAGCGTCCGCGGTAACGTGGGGAATAGCCGGGAAAGTCATCGTCAGGCAAAGTACGTGCTTCGCGCGGGTGATGCAATCGAGAACATCCGCTTGCGCTGTTTCCTGGAGCTGTCGGATGCAGGGTTCGGATCGTCAACGTCGCGTTCGCCGTGCTCACGGGGGAAGTCTCGCGGGCACCAATCTCGAGCGCGCTGGTGACTACAACCAGCGAGTCACGCTGCAGGCGATCCGTGTCAATGGACCGATTACACGCGTCGACCTGGCGCACCTGACGGGACTCACGACGCCGGCGATCGCCAACATCACGAACCGGCTGCTGAACGAGAATCTCATTCTCGAAGTCGGCAAGCTGCAGGGCCGTCGCGGTCAGCCTGCGATGCGACTCGCGATCAATCCCGATGGCTGCTTTTCCGTCGGGGTCAACATCGACCGCGATCATGTGACACTCGTCGTCCTGGATTTTCTGGGGAATGTGCGGGCACGCGCCGCGGAGGAAATCGATTTCGCGCTGCCGAACGACGTCGTTGCTTTTGCCCGCAAATCGATCGACGGCATTTTCAAGTCGCGCACGCTGCCGCGCGATCGGATCATCGGAACGGGCATTGCTCTGCCGGATGATCTCGGTCGCATCGATCTGCCGCATCGCCCCTCGACGTACAGCGTCTGGCAGACCGTGGATGTGAACCGGCTGTTCGCCGACGTGCTTCCCCAGCCGGTATTCGTCGAGAATGACGCTGCCGCGGCCGCGATCGGCGAACTCCAGTTCGGTCACGGCCTGCGCAGCCCCAGCTTTTTCTACATCCTGATCAGTGCGGCGCTCGGGGGCGGGCTTGTGATCGACGGGAACTATTTCCGCGGCGCCGATGGACGCAGCGGCGAGATTGGTTTCCTGCCGCTGCGCACGCGGCGAGGCAATCAAGTGCACTCGCTGCAGCAAGTCGTATCGCTGTCTGCGCTATATGAGCAACTCGCGCAGGCTGGCCACAAGGTCACGCGACCCGAGCAACTCGGCGCCCTCAGTACAGCCGGCAAGGGCGCTGTGACCGCGTGGCTGGATGATGCCGCCGACTACCTGACCGATCCGCTGATTGCGGTGAGCTGCCTGGTGAATCCCAAGGCGGTCTTCATTGGCGGCCGGTTGCCCTCGGACCTGGTGGACCGGCTGGCGGATCATCTCAACCAGCGGCTCAGGAAGCGTGCAGGCGATGTTCCCGCGATTGCACCTGTGTTGCGTGCAGCGATGGCAGCGGATGCGCCGGCCATCGGTGCGGCGATCCTGCCGTTCAACGAATTGTTGCTGCCGTCCCGGGCAGCCCTCATGAAGGCTGCCCTGGATTAGTGTCAATAAACAAATTTACTTTCATTAAACGCCCACGTAGCCTTGCGCGCCATGTCGTCCGCCGCCACTCCCGTAACTCGTGAAGCGCAGTCCGCTGACGGGCAATCGCGCCCGATCGAAATCGGCGTGGATTTCGGCGGGACGAAAATCGAGGCCGCTGCCCTCGACGCCGATGGAAATTTCCTTGCGCGGGTGCGAGCCGCGAATCCGGGGACTTATGACGCGTCGATCCGCACCGTGCGCGATCTGATCGCGAGCGCGGAGTCGCAAGCCGGGAAGCGCGGCACGATTGGCATCGGCACACCGGGTTCCATCTCTCCGCGTACGGGTGTGATGCGCAACGCCAATTCCACGTATTTGAACGGACGCCGGTTTCACGAAGATCTGTCCGCAGCGCTGGGCCGCGAGATTCGCCTCGCGAACGACGCGAACTGCCTTGCGCTTTCCGAAGCAGTCGATGGTGCGGCGGCAGGATCGCGTGTGACCTTCGCAATCATTCTGGGAACCGGTTGCGGCGGCGGCTTCGTGGTCGATGGGCAGCTGGTCGAAGGAGCCAACGGAATCGGCGGTGAGTGGGGGCATATGCCGCTGCCATGGCCGACGCGCGAAGAGTTCGATGCAACAAAATGCTGGTGTGGACTGCGGGGCTGTCTCGAAACCTGGGTGTCGGGCAGCGGGCTGCAGCGCGACTACGCGCAATCAGGTGGGTCAGCAACCGATGCGCAGTCCATCGTTCGCGCGGCGCGTGAAGGCGACGAACGCGCCCGAGTGGCATTCGAGCACTACATCGGCCGACTCGGCCGCGCGATGGCGGTGATCGTCAACGTGCTCGATCCCGACACTTTCGTGCTGGGCGGCGGGATGTCGAACGTGGCCGAGCTCTACGAGCGGCTTCCCGATGCGGTGAGACCCTATGTCTTCTCGGATGCCTGGGCTGCGAAGATCGCACCCGCCCGCTGGGGAGATTCCTCCGGCGTGCGTGGTGCAGCGCGTTTGTGGCGCTAGAGAACGGGCGCTGACGATCGGGCCGGAGCGGCCGCTGTGCCCGTCGCGGAGTGCCGACGAGCCGCGAAAAATATCGACTGGTTCCCGAACTTGAAGGCTCGACGGTTCATTACGTCCGTCGGCGCCGTGCCGCGCAACGGCTCCAGTAAACTGGCGCGTCCAATGCCTGGGGAGTTCTGTCGATGTCGTCCGTGATCACCGAAGCTACCGAAATCTGCGAAGCGTTGAAGCATTGGCTGCTCGAGGACGCGTATCCGCTGTGGTGGTCCCGCGGCGCCGATCACGAACAAGGCGGATTTCACGAACGCCTGCGCATCGACGGCAGCGCCACCGGCGAGCGTCGTCGCGCACGATTGCATCCGCGTCAGATCTACGCATACAGCATTGCCGATGAGCTCGGCTGGGCCGGACCGCACGAACAGGCAGTGCGGCATGGGCTCGATTACTTTCGCGAGAAGTATTTTCGCCCCGATGGACTGGTGCGAACGGTCGTGGCGGCCGACGGTTCGGTCGCCGACGATCGCGCCGTTCTCTACGATCAGGCGTTCGCGCTGATGGGCCTCGCCGCTGCGTACGACACGCTCGATGATGATGGGCTGCGGGATGCCGCTCGCAATCTTCTCGAGCGGGTTCAGGCGCAGCTGGAGAACGCCAATGGCGGATTCGAAGAATCCAATCCGCGCATCCTGCCGTTGCTGTCCAATTCGCACATGCACTTGCTCGAATCCGCGCTTGCATGGATGGACCTCGATCACGATGCGAGATGGCAGCGTCTCGCCAGCGATATCGTCGAGCTCGCACTCTCGCGATTCATCGATCCGTACTCGGGTTTGCTCCGGGAGTTCTTCGACGCGGACTGGCAGCCGGTCGATGGCGACGAAGGCCGCGTCGTCGAGCCAGGGCATCAGTTCGAATGGGGCTGGCTGCTGTTGCGATGGGTCGAGCGCACCGGCGAATCGCGGGCGCGCGAGCCGGCGCTGCAGATCATCCAGTTCGGCGAAAGCCTGGGCGTGGATCAGAGTCGGGGTGTCGCGATCACATCGCTGCTCTCGGACGGAACGGTTCGCGATCCACTTGCGCGCCTCTGGCCGCAGACGGAACGTCTCAAAGCGGCGTGCATTGCTGCCGAGGTCACGCGCCAGGAGGAATACTGGAGCATGGCGGTCGCGGCCGCGCGCGGGCTGCAGAAGTATCTCGACACGCCGCTGCGCGGATTGTGGCGCGACAAGATGAACCCGGATGGCAGCTTCGTCGAAGAACCGGCGCCGGCGAGCTCGTTCTATCACATCGCCTGTGCAATCGCGGAGTTCGAGCACACGCTGAAGCGAGCGGGCTAGTCATCGATTCATGAGCGCTTCCATGTCCTCGAGTTTCGCGCCCTTGGTTTCGGGGAAGTAGCGCAGTACGACAAGGAATTGCAGCACCATCATCGCCGCGAAGAATGCGAACGGCGCGGCTTTCGACTGTGCCGCGACGAGCGGAAACAGGAACGTGATCAGCGCATTCATGATCCAGTGTGTCGAACTGCCGATCGACTGCCCTCGCGCCCGCACCGGCGTCGGGAAAATCTCGCTGATGTAGACCCAGATCACGGCTCCTTGCGAGAACGCGAAGAACGCAATGAAGCCGATCAGCGTGACGATCAGCCATTCGTGGCCGCGGTCCATGCCCATGATTCCCGCTACGAACGTCAGACAGATGAACATGCCGACGGCGCCCACCAGCAAGAGCCTGCGGCGACCGACTCTGTCTATGAAGAGCATGGCGATCAGCGTGAAGACGAGGTTCGTTGCACCGATAGCAACAGCCTGCAGATCGCTCGACACCCTCCCGAACCCGGCCGCGGCGAAGATGTCGTTGAGGTAGTAGAGGATCGCGTTGATTCCAGCGAGCTGGTTGAACATGGCGATCGCCACGGCGAGCAGGATCGGCTTGCGATGCTGGTGCCAGCTCAATCGATTCGACGACGTTGCATGCGTCGACTGGCGGATCTCTTCCAGAGTGCCTCGTGCATCGGGCATCCCGATTCGTCGCAGTGCTTCGAGCGCCTCCGCTGCACGGCCCTTCGCAATCAGCCAGCGCGGACTGTGAGGGATGTACAGCAACATCCCCAGCAGCAGCATTGCAGGAACGATCGTCACAGCGAACTTCCAGCGCCATTCGGCTTCGTCCGGCATGACCTGGCCGACGAGAAAGTTGCTGAGATACGCAATGAGGATGCCGGCCACGATGTTGATCTGGAACAAGCCGACCAGCATGCCTCGCCGCTGGGGAGGCGCGATCTCCGCGATGTAGACCGGAGCCAGTACTGATGAGCCCCCGATGGCGAGTCCGCCGATGAATCGGAAAATCAGCAGCGCAGGCCAGTTCCAGGCGACGGCGCAACCCAGCCCCGAGACCAGATACAGCACAGCCATCCATCGCAACGCGTCGCGGCTGCCGTAACGATCGCCGACGACGCCTGCGCAGAGCGCTCCGATCAACGTGCCGATCAGCGCACTCGACACTGTCGCGCCGAGCGCGGCGGGTGACAGCGAATAGACGTTGCGCAGATCCGCAGTCACTCCGGAAATCACTGCCGTATCAAAGCCGAACAGCAAGCCGGCCAGGGCCGCGCTTGAGATGCTCGCCAGGAACAATCCTCTGTTCATATCCCCGCCGTTTGACGAATAAAGAAAATCGTTTTATTAATGTAGCGCGAATCCGGGTAGAACGAACAACCCGTGGCCATGAGCCGCGGATCGATTGCGGGGGATGGCGGATGATCGGGACTCACAACCGGGTGCTGGGCCAGATCGTGCTCGCTTGCAGCCTGTGGCTCGCTTTGCCGGTTCATGCCCAGATCGGTCCATACCACGCTCGTTTCCTGGAGGGCGGCGAGGGCATCCGTGATGCCGTGGACGCCCGAAATCCCGTTCTGACGTCGCAGGCCTCGTGGACGATCCACGCGTGGGTGCGCAGTGATCATCAGGACGGGCCCGTTCTCATCGGTGGCCTTGGTGAACCAACACAGGATAGCGGCCGCTATCTCGGATTGCGGGACGGCAAGCCTTTCCTGCGACTCGCCGGGCAAGAAATTGCCGGAGCTGCGGCGATATCCGCGGGCGAATGGCATCTCATTGCAGCGACGTTCGACGGTAGCCGGGCCCAGCTCTTCGTCGACGGCTCTGCCGCGTCTTCAACACAGAAGGCGATTCCCGCAGCTGGCCCGTTCGTGGAGGTCGCTCCGACGAACTCACCTTGGCCGCGCAGCCGCCATTTCGGCGGAGAGATCGCGGCGTACACAGTTCAATCGCGCGCCTTGGCTGCCGTGGAGATCCAGGCCTTGTTCAAAGCCAGGCCTGCGTTCGAGCGAATCAACTTCGCCGACATCTCCGTGGGCTGGCCATGGCAGGTGAAACAACTGACGGGGCTTTCGTCGCCGCAATTGGCGTGGACGCTGCCGATCAGCAAAGCCGCATTCCCGAAAACGCTCGCGGCGGTCGACTCGCCGACGCCAGCGCTCAAGCAGCTGACGGAAAACACATGGTCAGTCGGCGACTGGCGCCTCGTCGAAGCGCCGCGTGTTCAAGCGCAACCCGGCGTCATCTCGAGCGCCGGCCTGGACGTTTCCGCATGGCATCCGGCGACTGTCCCTGGGACCGTGCTGACAACGCTGGTCAACCGCGGTGTCTACCCCGATCCGGACTATGGCCTCAACAATATGGCCATCCCGGAAACGCTCGCGCGCCAGGACTACTGGTACCGGACTGAGTTCGCCGCTCCAGTCGACGGAAGACGCTTCACGCTGACCTTCAACGGCATCAACTATCGGGCCGAAGTCTGGTTGAACGGCGCGCCGCTCGGAGCAATCACTGGCGCATTCGTTCGCGGTGTTTTCGACGTCACTGAGAAAGTTCGCAGCGACGCCGTGAACGTGCTCGCCGTGCGCGTGTCGCCGCCCCCGCATCCCGGCATTCCGCATGAGCAGTCGATCAAGGCCGGACCCGGCGAGAACGGCGGCGCAATGGCGCTCGACGGTCCGACGTTCATCGCCACCGAAGGTTGGGACTGGATTCCCGGCATCAGGGACCGCAACACGGGGTTGTGGCAGGACGTAGTGCTGAGCGTCACGGGATCCGTGCGAATCAAGGATCCGCAGGTCGTAACGCAGTTGCCGCTCCCGGACACATCGCGAGCTTCCGTCGTCATTCGGGTGCCGCTGCAGAATCTGTCCTCGGCCCCGGTGTCGGGAACGCTCACGGCTTCGTTCGATCACGTTCGCATCAGCAAGCCAGTGAGTCTCACGCCGGGCGAAAACTCGATCACGCTCTCACCACAGGAGTTCACCGAGCTGAATCTGTCGCAGCCGCGCCTGTGGTGGCCGAACGGCTATGGCAAGCAGGAGTTGTACCGCCTGCAACTCGCATTCGATGAGGGGACGACGCGATCCGACAGTCGCGCGCTGCGTTTTGGCGTTCGGCAAATCACCTATGAGCTCTCGCTGTTCGATGAGAAAGGTCGTTTGAGGCGGGTCGATGTCGATACCGCGCTCGGCAGTTCCCGCGGCGAACGCCTTATCGATGTTCGTCATGAGGCGCTGAAGAAGAGCCCGAAGGGGTGGGCCGCATCGCTCTATCCCCGTGCGCTGGAGTCACCCGCCGTGAAGGAGATCGATGATGACGCACTGACGCCGCATCTCGCGCTCAAGGTCAACGGAGTGCGCATCGCCGCGCGGGGAGGGAACTGGGGAATGGACGACTCCCGCAAGCGCATCTCGCGCGACCGGCTCGAGCCCTACTTCCGGCTGCACCGCGAGGCGAATCTCAACACGATCCGCAACTGGGTCGGCCTCAACTACGAAGACGCCTTCTTCGATCTCGCCGACGAGTACGGCCTGCTCGTGCTCAGCGACTTCTGGGCCTCGACTCAGGACTTCCAGGTCGAGCCGCAGGATCCGGCACTCTTCCTCAAGAACGCTCGCGATACGATCCTGCGATACCGAAACCACCCGTCGATCGCGCTCTGGTTCGGGCGCAACGAAGGCGTTCCGCAGCCCATTCTCAACGAAGGCCTCGCGGACCTCGTGGCCGAGGTCGATGGTACGCGGCATTTCACCGGCAGTTCCAATCGAGTGAACCTGCAGGGCAGCGGACCGTACAACTATCGTCCTCCCGCGCAGTACTTCACCGAGCTGGCAGAAGGCTTCTCGGTTGAAGTGGGCACGCCATCGCTATCCACGCTCGAATCGATCCGTGCCTGGGCGCCGCCCGAAGATCAATGGCCGATCAGCGACGCGTTCGCGTATCACGACTGGCATCACGGCGGAAACGGCGACGTAGCCACGTTCATGAAGACCCTGGAGGAAAGATTCGGTGCGCCGACGAGCCTCGAGGACTTCGAACGCAAGGCGCAGATGATGAACTACGAAACGCATCGCGCCATGTTCGAAGGCTTCCATGCTCACTTGTGGACGAAGAACAGCGGCCGGCTGCTCTGGATGACTCACCCGGCATGGCCCAGCCATGCGTGGCAGATCTACAGCTCCGACTACGACACGCATGCTTCCTACTACGGCGTGCGCAAGGCGTGCGAGCCGATCCACGCGCAGATGAATCTGCCTGACTATTCGCTCTCGGTCGTGAATTCGACCAGGAATGCCGCACGCCGGCTGTCGCTGCGCGTACGCGTACTCAGTCTCGACAACCGACTGCTCGAGGAGCGGCGGGAGAAGGTCGATGCGGCGGCGAATGCTGCGACTGCGCTGAAGCCGCTGGCGCTGTCGAGCCACTTGGAACGCGAGGATGTCGTGCTGGTGAAGCTCGAGCTCACGGACGAGGATGGCCGGTTGGTGTCCGAGAACTTCTACTGGCAGGCGCGTGACGCGAGCGCGCATCGGAAGCTCGCGGCAATGCCTTCGCAAAGCCTTTCCGCACAGGCGGCGTCCGAGGAAGCAGGCGGCGAAACGCGCATCCGCGTAAGGATCGAGCACAAAGGGACGGCGCCCGCGCTGGCCATAAAGTTGACGCTTCTGGATGCGGAGGGCGAGCGCATCCTGCCGGCGTACTACGCGGACAACTACGTTTCCCTGCTTCCCGGCGAGTCCCGCGAGATTGTCATTGCTTATCCGGCACAGACCGTTGCGGGGTCAACCGTCGCATTGCGTGGCTGGAACCTGGCAACCGCCTCGGTCGCTGTTTCCGGTCCCTAGGTCGCAATAACTGCTGCGTGACACAATCGCCAAAAAGCAATTGACAGCGATGGACATTTGGTCGCAAGATCGCATTCATGGTCGGCTGAGGACGCTAGGGAGCACTGCGTCGATCACCGACATGAAAGAAAGATCAGGCGCTGCAGCGAAGTTCGACACTCCCGTTAGCGGAGTGCGGGTATCGCTGCGCGCGAAGAAAGCTCGCAACAGGTATGGGGGAAGATCCGATGAAACGCGCGATCGCAGCGTTTTCCAAGCATTTCCCTCGTGTGCTGCGCGGCCTCGGCCGCTCGAGAGCGTAAGGCGTTCGGCCGGCGGTCCTGCGGTTGCAGACGTTTGCCGACAGCATTTCCAACGGACCTACTCAGACTGCAACCAGGGGGACAAAGATATGCGGATCCGAAAGAGTTACCTGCGCAGCTCGTGGATGACAGCGGCGGTCTCGCTGACCACGATCGCTGCTGCCCACGCCCAGACGACTTCGACGCCGGCCACCGGCGAGGCCGTCGAGGAAGTGGTCGTCACGGGATTCAGGGCATCGCTCGCCGATGCACTGGAAAACAAACGCGAATCGAACCAGATCATCGAATCCGTGTCGGCCGAGGACATCGGCAAGTTCCCGGATCAGAACGTCGCTGAGTCCTTGCAGCGTCTGCCCGGCGTCTCGATCGACCGCTCGAACGGTCAGGGTACGAAGGCCCGCATTCGCGGCCTCGATCAGAACGTCACGCTGTTGAACGGCGACATCTTCCTGAGCGGCCTCGAGCTCTACACACAAGGTGAAGGCAACTTCCGCGAGACCGACTCGCTCGAAGGCGTCCCATCCGAACTGCTCGGCGGCATCGACGTCTACAAGTCGCCGAGCGCGAAGCAGGCTGAAACGGGTCTCGGCGGCATCATTGACCTGAAGACGCGCGGTCCCTTCGACCTGCAGGGCACGACCGTAGCGGGCAACCTGCGTTACGCCGACAGCGGCGAAGGCTGGGAGCCGCTCGGTGCACTGGTCGTCGGCCACGAATTCAGCGATCGCTTCGCGGTGATCGCTTCGGTCTCCTACGACAAGCAGCTCTTCCAGACCGACGTGCTCGGCGGCCAGAACCGCGGCGACTGGGATTTCTCTGATCGCCCCGACCGTCTGACCGTTCCGAACTACTTCGCTCCGGAGTATCGCTACGCGACCGACCGCGAAGAAGAGCGTGAACGTCTCGGCTACTCGATCGCAGCGTCCTTCCGCCCATCGGAGTCCACGGAACTCACCGCACAGTGGTTCCACTCCGATCTCGACATCCTGACTCAGGAAGCGTCGGTCAAATTCCCGTTCGGCACCGAGAGCCCCGGTCTCGACACGACGATGCCGTACGAGATCGACGACAACGGCGTGCTCATCCACGGCACGGTGATCGCGAACTCGGCAGAGGCGATCTCGTTCGTGAAGAACACGGAGATCAGCTCCGACAACTTCCAGTTGTCGTTCAAGTACGACGGCGGCGGCAGCTGGCGTGCGAGTGCGGGAGCTGCGTACTCGAAGGGCGAGCAGGAGAGCACGAGCGCGAACAACGACGTTCGCTACACGCAGTACACCGTGCGTGGCACGAACGGCGTCGGCTTCGCTCCGAACGCTGCGGCGCCTGCGAACTACCGCTTCACGTACGACGCCAATGACGGCACGATTCCGTCGTTCACCCTCGTGGGCAACCAGGATCTCTACACGAATCCGGCGAACGGCTTCTTCAAGTCGCACTGGGTGTTTGGTGACACCACCGACGCTGAGAACTGGGCCGTCCGCGGTGATATCGAGTTCGATCCGGAGTTCATCCAGGCAGGCAACGTAACCTTCTCCGGTGGCGTGCGTCTCACATCACGTGAGATCGACTACGAGTTCGGCCGCTATCTCGCCGACTACTCGGGCAAGGGTGAGCTCGACGGTTCGCAGTTCGGCCAGAACTGGACGCCGTACGGCTACTTCCAGGACGGCGCCATCGGCTACAAGTCCTGCGAAATCCCGGCCTCCGCTGGCGCGAACTTCCAGTACGCCCCTTGCGAGCGGTTCGGCAATTCGCCGGCTCTGATCACGCCGTATCAGACGTTCAACAGCAATCCGGATCGCGTGCAGACGATCAACGGATTCTGGAGCTCGGGCAACGCGGGCACGAGCAGCGTGCTCGTCCAGAATCGCGCTCAGATGGGCAACGCGGTTGCGTGGATTCAGAATCTTTATCCCGATACTCCGTTCTCGTTCTTCCCTTCGCCGCTCGAAACGTTCCGCGTCGAAGAGAAAACGACCTCGGCGTACCTGATGGCCGACGTGGGCGAGTCGACGGATCGCTACCACATCAACGTCGGCGCGCGCGTGCTGCGTACGGAACTGACGGTGGATCAGAACGCCGCCTCCAATCCGAACCCGACCTATTGGGGCACGGACAGCTGGAACGGCGTGCTGAAGGACTTCGAGACGCGCACCATCGAGCGCAGCTACACCGACATCCTGCCGAGCGCGAACATCGTTCTCGACGTGACGGAAGACAGCAAGGTCCGCTTCTCGACCGCCAAGGTCGTTGCTCGCCAGGATCTGTTCCAGCTCGGCCGCGGCTTCGAGACCAACTTCACCCGCGACTCTGACTCGGGCAGCCCGACGTTCAACCTCTTCCGGTTCACGAACGGCAGCACCGGCAATCCGGGCCTCGATCCGTATCGCGCCACGCAGTTCGACCTGAGCTACGAGTACTACTTCGGGACGCAGGGCCTCATCGCCGTCACGCCGTTCTGGAAGGAAGTCGACTCGTTCATCACGGTCGAGACGCAGTCGATCTTCGTGATGGACCAGGCAGGCGGCCGCGAAGGCCCCGTGCAGGTACCGGTCAACGGCGAGGGCGGCTCGATCAAGGGTATCGAACTGTCGGCCCAGTACGCGTTCGACATGGGCTTCGGCTTCAACGTGAACTACACGTACTCCGACTCGGAATCCCCGTTCTCCAACGACTACGATTCAGAGCTGCCGATTCCAGGTGTGGCAGAGCATGCGATCAACACGCAGGTCTACTACCAGAACCATGGATTCGAAGCCCGTGTCTCGTACGGCTGGCGCGACAAGTCCTTCGACTCGAACTTCGGCTTCCCGGATGCCACGTTCGACGGAGCAGGCAATGCGACGAGCCTCACCCGCACGCTGGGTGTGTGGAACCGGGACTACGGTCAGCTGGATGCGCAGGTCGCTTACCAGTTCACCGACTATCTCGGTGTAACGCTCGAAGCGATCAACCTGACGGAGGAAGACGCGAGCCAATACCTGCAGTTCGAGAATCTGCCGTTCGCCTTCGACTCGGGGTCGCGGCGCATTCTCGTGGGTGTTCGCGGGAGATTCTGACGCGAGTCAGACAGGCACCTGGTGCAAAGGGCGGCCAGCGATGGCCGCCCTTCTTGTTTCGGCATCCCTGTGCGAAGCTGAAGTCACAACAGAAGGGCGCACCACGTGCAATCCGACCATCGCATCCAACGCATCGCCGTCATCGGCGGCGGCACCGCAGGCTGGATTGCTGCGAGTGCGCTGGCACGCAAGGTGGGGCGCACCTGCTCGATCCACCTCGTCGAATCGCCCGACATCCCGACCATCGGAGTAGGTGAGGCGACGATTCCGGGCATCATCGACTTCCTGAAATTCCTCGGCGTCGATCAGAGCGATTTCATCGAGCACGTGCAGGGCACGATCAAGCTCGGCATCCGGTTCAACGACTGGCATCACATCGGCCATCGCTACTGGCATCCGTTCGGCCCCTTCGGCGTCTTCATCGATCGCGCGCCGTTCTATCACGTCTGGCACAAGGCCCGTGCCCAGGGTCTCGACGTCGATCTCAGTCATTTCAATCTCGAAATTGCGATGGCCGAGCAGAACAAGTTCATCTATCCCGACAACAAGCTCGGCATCGCGCAGACGCTGCGCTACGCCCTGCATTTCGATGCGGGACTCGTCGCGAAGTACCTGCGTGCCTACTCTGAACACCTCGGAGTCGTGCGCCTCGAGCGCAACGTCAGCGGCGTAACGCAGCGCGCGGACGGCATGATCGATGAGGTGGTGTTCAAGGAAGGCGATCGTCTGCAGGCCGATCTGTTCATCGACTGCACGGGCTTCAGGGGTCTGCTCATCGAGGGCACGCTGAAGACGGGCTATGTCGACTGGACGCCGCTCATCCCGAATAATCGTGCGGTCGCCATCCAGGTGGAAGGTCAGCTTCCGCGTCGCCCCTTCACGACGGCGACGGCGCGTCCCGCGGGCTGGCAGTGGCGCATTCCCCTGCAGCATCGAATCGGTACGGGCTATGTCTACTCGAGCGAGCACGCGACAGACGAAGAAGCCGTGCAGGATCTGCTCGGCCAACTCGGCGATGCGAAGCCGATCACCGACCCGCGCTTCATCAAGTACGTCACGGGTCGCCGGCGTCTCTTCTGGCACAAGAACGTAGTTGCGCTCGGGCTCGCTTCGGGATTCATCGAGCCGCTCGAGTCGACCAGCATCCATCTGGTCTGCAGCGGCATGTACGCGCTGCTCGATCACTTCCCCGACAAGCAGTTCGACCCGGCGAACATCGAGCACTACAACCGGACCGTGATCGATGAGTACGAGAAGGTCAGGGATTTCATCATCCTGCACTACTGCACGACGGAGCGTGACGACACCGAGTACTGGCGACGCTGCCGTCAGATCGAGCTCCCGGAGGATCTGCGCGAGCGTATCGATCTCTACAAGCGCACCGGTCGGATCTTCCAGCGTCGTCACGAAGTGTTCGTGGAGCTGAGCTGGTTCTTCGTCATGCACGGAATGGGGCTCGCGCCGCAGTCCTACGATCCCTTGGTCGACGGCAGCAACTGGGAGGAAGTGAAGAAGGTGATGGCTGCCATGCGGCGGAACATCGCATCCCAGGTCGATGCCGCCCCGACGCACGACAGCTTCTTCCCCGACAAGCCGAGGCAATCGGCGCCCGCACCGGGCTGGATGAGACGGTCGGCAACCTGACGCAGCCGCGCCCGCGGAGCAGGATAGTGACGAAGTTGGCAGTCCGCGGGCATTCGCTTCGCTATATCTGATCCCCTCGGTTTCGCGGGGGATTCATGGCTACGCGGCGGTTCTCGATTCTTTCGACCCTGATGTCGAATCTGCGCAAGAAGGATTCGCAGGAGCCTGCCCGGACAGCGTCCTCGCGCTACCAGGCGATCGCCATCTTTCGCGGCGCCGTCTGCTGCAGCATCGCTCGCAGATTCAGCGAGCATCGATTCCTCGCGCGTGAAGCTCCCGCCTTGCCTCTGAACGGTTGCACGATGCCCGAGCGCTGCGAATGCCGGTATCTGAAGTTCAAGGATCGCCGGACCGATTCGCGCAGGCTCGACGGCTTCAGTGCTGCAACTCGTCTCTACGCCCTCAAGGAACGACGCGGCGTGCGAGGCCGGCGCAGCACGGACTGATTTTCCGTCGCGGATACCCTGGTTGCCTTAGCAACGATGAGCGCACCGTTGCGCGGTATTTATATTACTTGTATGACGGTGAGCGCATCGCGCACGAGGAATCGCGCGGCGTTCCCCATCGGCATAAGTGGGTACTGGACATTCGCCGGCAGTTAGTGCAAGACTGATGGTAGCGGTACCAAAAACGGATACCGCAGCAGCGCGCCGAAGGCGGCGCAATGCAAGAACGAACTAACTGCAGGGGGAATGAATATGCCGACATACGGCAAGAAGGGCGCCCATCCTTTCCCGAGGATCGCAGGCCGCGCCATTGACCAGTCAACCCACACCCCGACGATGGCTCGGTGCGGGCTTCGCCACGGCAGAACCCAGCCCTCACGGGCCCGTATCGCGATTGCTCCGTAGCCGTGCCTGTTCGTCGAGAGATGACAGCGCATGACATGCGGACTCCGCGATCGAGGCTGATCCCGTCCGGGATCGCGAATCCGCTGGCTTACGGCTCTTTTGAAGTTTCAGCCTGAGTGCAAAGTTTCGGCGTCGAGGAGATTTCAATGAAAACCTATCCGAAGAGTCGCTCGTTCAAGTCGAAGGCCCTGTTCACCATCGTAGGTGGCGCGGTACTGATCAACCCTGCATTGGCCCAGGACACGAAGAGCTCGGAGCTCGAAGAAGTCGTGGTCACGGGCATGCGCGAAAGTCTGCGCAACTCGATGGAAATCAAACGCGACGCCTTCGGTGTCGTGGATGCCATCAGCGCGGAAGACATCGGCAAGTTCCCGGACACGAACCTCGCGGAATCGCTGCAGCGCATTCCCGGCGTGTCGATCGATCGCACGAACGGTGAAGGTTCGCAGGTGACTGTCCGCGGCTTCGGCCCCGGCTACAACCTGATCACATTGAACGGCCGCACGGTGCCGACGGCAGAGGTGAACCTCTACGGCAACCGCGACAACTACTCCGGCGGACAAGGCCGCAGCTTCGACTTCTCGAACATCGCCGCCGAGTCGGTTGCCGGTCTCGAGGTCTACAAGACCGGCCAGGCAATCCTGCCATCGGGCGGCATCGGCGCCACGATCAACATCCAGACACGTCGTCCGTTCGACAACCCGGATACCCAGGCGACCTTCGCGGCGAAGGGCATCTACGACAGCAGCGTCTACTCGGGTGACAGCGTCACTCCCGAACTGAGCGGCTTGTTCAGCTGGACGAACGACAACGAGTCCCTGGGCTTCGCTGTGTTCGGTTCCTACCAGAAGCGTGACTCGGGCGCTGCGATCGGCCAGACCAACGACTGGGTCGTCGCCCGGGCCGACGACTTCTTCTCCAACACGTCGATCGTCCGCGCGGGCGGCAATCCAAACAACTACACCAATGCGCCCGCGGACGGTGAACTGTTCGCGATCCCTCAGGACAGCCGCTACGACTTCTCGGATCTCAGCAAGGAGCGGCTCAACGGCCAGTTCGTTGCGCAGTTCCGTCCCATCGATTCCATGACGCTGACCCTGGACTACCTGTTCGTCGACAGCGAATCCGAAGAACTGCGCTACGAACAGACCAACTGGTTTGCGACGCCGTTCGATCAGCTCGTGTTCGACGGCGAAGGCCCGGTATCGCAGGCGTTGTTCATGCAGGAGAACAACAACGGCCAGAAGGACATGGGCTTCGAGCAGACCTACCGCGCGCAGAAAGACGAGATGGATTCGGTGGGCTTCAATGCCGAGTGGGAGATCAACGACCACGGCACGTTGCGGTTCGATACGCACTTCGACACCGCCGAGTCCACGCCGAACAATCCGCTGGGTCATTCGGCGACCTTCGTCACCTTTGCCGCACCGATCATCCAGCAGCACTCTCTCAGCTGGGACAACAGCGACGGTTTCCCGGTGCAGAGCTATACGTTCAACGATGCGGTCAAGGGCAACAACAACGGCGTGATCGACGTCGGCGATCTCGGCTCGCAGGTGTCGCGCAGCGCCACCAACAGCCAGAAGATGGACGTCGAAGAATTCGACCTGCGTTACTCGCTCGATTTCGACACCAGCCGCCTCGACTTCGGCGCGAACTACCGCGGCACCGAAGTTCACGTGAAGAGCCGCACTACCCAGCAGGACCTCGGTACATGGGGTGTGTCGAACCCGCGTGACATCGAGCTGTATGCGCCTGGTGTGGTCGAGACCTTCTGCTTGTCCTGCCGCTTTGACGACTACCAGGTCGGTCAGGCGCAGACAGCGTTCCGCGCCGACGCAACGCGTCTGTACTCATTGCTGACCCCGGTCTACGAGGATGCCGGAAACGCTGTATCTGTAGCCACGACGGACAATACGGTGGAGGAGGACATCATGTCCTTCTACGCGCAGTTCCAGGTGCGGAGCGAGTTCCTGAATCGCCCGGTCACCGTGAACGGCGGCTTGCGCTATGAAGAGACCGATGTCAAAGCGAGCGCGCTGCAATCGGTACCCACCGGCATCCGTTGGACCGCGGACAACGACTTCATCATCGACTACGGGTCGGAGCTGCAGAACGTCTCGGGCGACGGCAACTACAAGCATCTGCTGCCCAACATCGACTTCAGGCTGGACATCACCGACACCGTCGTCGGCCGCATGTCGTACAGCCAGACGATCGCGCGTGCGCCGTACGGCAATCTGTTCGCGTCCACTCTGGCCCGCGCCCCGAACAATCCCACCGTCCTCGGTGGTCAGACCGGTGGCGAGTCGCAGAACCCGAACCTGCTGCCGCTCGAATCGGAGAACTTCGACATTTCGCTGGAGTGGTACTACGGGCAGGACAGCTACGTGTCCGTGGGCTTCTTCGACAAGACGGTGAAGAACTTCCAGGGTGACGGCGTGTTCACCCGGCCGCTGTTCGGCTTGCTGGATCCGACGGCAGGCGTCCCTGGTTCGCGCTCAGCCGCCGCGCTTGGCGTGATCGACACCTTGGCCGTCGACCGCTCGCCCGCCAACCTGTTCACGATGGTCGCACTCATCGACGCCAACAACGGCAACGTTGCGGCCGCGCAGGCCGAGTTCGAAGCGAATCTCGAAGATGGCGCGCTGCCACAGGACTACGTGGACGAGATTCTGGCGTTGTACGACGTCACCGGGAATTCGTCCGATCCGGAGATGCAGTTCCGTGTGTCGCAGCCGATCAACGACAAAGAAGGCAACATCTTCGGCTGGGAGCTTGCGTTCCAGCACTTCTTCGGCGCCTCGGGCTTCGGCGTTGCCGGCAGCTACACGATCGTGAACGGCGACGTCGAAGCGGACGCCGGCTCGGATCCCGACGCCAACCAGTTCGCTCTGGTGGGCTTGTCCGACACGGCGAATCTGACGCTGATGTTCGAAAACTATGGCTGGTCGGCACGTCTCGCCTACAACTGGCGCGACAAGTTCCTGAACGCAACGAACCAGGGCGGCAGCCGCAGTCCGCAGTTCACGGACGACTACGGCCAGATCGATGCGAGTGTCTCCTACGACTTCGGCGAACACTTCCAGGTGATTGCGGAAGGCATCAACCTCACCGGCGAGGACCATCGCGAGTATCGCCGCAAGGAGGGGATGACGGTTTGGGCGTACGAACTTTCACCGCGCTACGCGATCGGTGCGCGGTACAAGTTCTGACGCTCAGGATTGAGGTGTTGGCACCCCCTAACCAGCACCTCTCTCCCTCGGGCGAAGGATCGTCCGAAAGATCAGGCCCATCTCGATGGGCCTGATTTTATTTGGCGCCGCTATTCGCAGCGCCGCGCTGGAAAACTGCGGCGCGCTCTCTCAAACTGACGACCAGATTGCCAGAGGGCGCGTGGGAAGATCAGACGATGACCAGGGCCGTACCGCTCGACAACATCGCGCACAAGGACCTTCGGGTCCGGGTGGGCCACTCGGCCGAGTTCGGCGACAACATCAACAACGTTCCGATCTTTCCGACCGAGTTCATCTACGCCCATCGCGAATACCCGATTCTGTTTCGCCGCGACGCGGCAGGTCATCTGCAGGCAGTCGCGCTGCTGGGCCTCGACAAGGATGAGAATCTGTTCCTGACTGACAATGGCTGGAACGGACGCTATGTGCCGGCCGTTCTCCAGCGCGGACCGTTCATGATCGGGTTCCGTAACAATGATGCGGATGGCGAAGTGGTTCGCGAGCCGGTGATCCACATCGATCTCGATCATTCGAGAGTCAGCGAGACCGAAGGTGAGCCGGTGTTCCTGCGTCACGGCGGCAATTCACCGTACCTGGAGCGCGCCAATCGGGTACTGCAGCTCATATATAAGGGGACAGCGGTTGCGGGGCCGATGTTCGCGGCCCTGGAAGAGGCGCAACTGATCGAGCCCATGGAGCTCGAGATCCAGATCAGCGAAGGCGTGCGCTACAAAGTACCGGGCTTCCTCACGATCAGCCAGGATCGTCTGGCCAAGCTCGATGGCGGGCAGCTCGAACGGCTGCACAAGCCGGGCTACCTGCATCTCGCCATGCTCGCGCTCACGTCGCTTGGTAACGTGAACTGGCTCATCGAACTCAAGAACCGCAAGCGCGCGGCGGTGTGATGAACTCGTGACGCAGATCACTCGCAAGACCCCGGTGCTCGAAGGCGTCGCGCCCGACGCAGTTCCGTTCGACGAAATCATGGCTGCCGGTCGGCCCGTGATCCTGAAGGGCTTGGTGCGCGAGTGGCCGCTGGCACGGTGCGATTCGCCTCAGTCGGCCGCGGCCTATCTCAAATCGTTCTACAAGGGTCGACGCATCGTCGCGTTCACTGCGCGCCCCGAACTCAAAGGCCGGTTCGGCTACACGCAGGACGTGACGGGGCTCGACTTCCAATCGGACCGGGGGCTGCTCGATGAGTATCTCGACCGGGTCCTTGCGCATCTCGATGACGCCAACGCGCCTTCTTTCTATATCGGCTCGACTGACGTCGACGCCTATCTCCCAGGATTCCGGGGCGAAAACGATCTCGTCCTCAACCATCCGATGTTCGCCGACAGTCCGCCGATCGTGTCGGCGTGGATCGGCAATCGCACGACGGCGCTCGCGCATCACGACATGTCGCACAACATCGCCTGCTGCCTGGTCGGCCGGCGCCGGTTCACTCTGTTTCCGCCGGAGCAGATCGAGAACCTCTACCCGGGCCCGCTGGAACCGACACCTGGCGGCCAGGTCGTGACGATGACGAACATCCGCGAGCCGGACTTCGAGCGTTTCCCGAAGCTGCGTGACGCACTCGCGGCCGCGCAAGTCGCCGATATCGAGCCCGGCGACGTCGTCTTCTACCCGGCGATGTGGTGGCATCAGGTCGACGCGCTCGAGTCCTTCAACGTCATGGTGAACTACTGGTGGAACACGTCACCTTCATACATGGACACGCCGCAGAACACGCTGCTGCATGCGCTGCTCAGTCTGCGAGACCGCTCCGAGCCGGAGAAGCGAGCGTGGCGAGCGATGTTCGACTACTACGTGTTCGGTCCGGCCGACCGCGCAGCTGCGCACCTTCCCGAGGCCGCACGCGGCAATCTCGGGCCGATGGATGAAATGAGGGCGCGCCGCTTGCGTGCCTATCTGTTGCAACGACTCAATCGCTGAAGGATTCCCGTGCAGACTCGACCAGTAAAGCGCGTCGTCATCGCCGGAGGCGGTACTGCTGGCTGGACGGCGGCCGCCGCACTCGCGCAGCAGTTGGGCCCGCTCCTCGACATCACGCTGGTCGAGTCGGAGGAGATCGGCACCGTCGGCGTTGGTGAGTCGACGATCCCCACGATTCGTACCTTCAACGCGCTGCTGGGTCTCGATGAGCGCGAGTTCATGCGCGAGACGCAGGCGAGCTTCAAGCTCGGCATCGCCTTCGAGAACTGGGCGCGCCTCGGCGATCGCTATTTCCATGCCTTCGGCGAGATCGGCAGATCGACCTGGATGGGCGGCTTCCACAACATGTGGCTCATGGCGAAGGCCGCGGGATTCGGCGGAGACATCGGCGAATACTGTTTCGAGCATCAGGCAGCCGAGGCGGGGAAATTCGCTCTCTCGGAGACGGTACCGATCAATTTTTCATTTCATCTCGATGCGAGCCTGTATGCGCGGTTCCTTCGCGCCAAGTCCGAGCCGAAGGGTGTGAAGCGCATCGAGGGCAAGATCGCGCGTGTCGAGCAGGACCCCGAGAGCGGACACGTTACCGCGCTCATGCTGGAAAGCGGACAGCGTGTCGAAGGCGATCTGTTCATCGACTGCACCGGATTCCGTGGCCTGCTCATCGAACAGACGCTCAAGGCAGGTTACGAGGACTGGCGGCACTGGCTGCCGACCGACAGCGCGCTGGCCGTGCAGACCGGGTCCACTGAACGCATTCTTCCCTACACCCGTGCGATCGCGCGCACTGCCGGCTGGCAATGGCGCATCCCGTTGCAGAGCCGCGTCGGCAACGGGCTTGTCTTCTGCAGCGCGCATCAATCCGAAGAGCAGGCACGCACGGAGTTGCTCGCGAATCTGGAAGGCGCGCCGCTCTTCGACCCACGCCTCATCCGCTATGTGACAGGGCGACGCCGCAAGAGCTGGGGCAAGAACGTCATTGCCCTCGGTCTTTCGAGCGGCTTCGTCGAACCGCTGGAGAGCACGAGCATTCATCTGATCCAGATCGGCGTGACGCGCCTCATCAAGATGTTTCCGTTCGCCGGTGACTTCGAGGCGCTCAGCGCGCGATACAACGAGCACGCGCGCGTGGAGTTCGAGCGCATCCGCGATTTCATCATCCTCCACTACAAACTGACGGAACGCGACGATACGTCGTTCTGGCGTGCCTGCCGCGACATGGAGATTCCCGATTCGCTGGTTGAGCGGATCGCCCTGTTTCGCGAGAGCGGCTATGCGTATCAGGGACCGGAAGATCTCTTCACCGTCTCATCGTGGGTGTTCGTGATGATCGGGCAGCGGCTCATGCCGAAGCAGCATCACCACATGGGAGCGATGCTCGGCGATCAGCGCCTGCGCCGCGCGCTCGACTCGCTCAAGGGCAGCATCGCGCAGGGCGTGACCAGCATGCCGCGTCATAAGGACTTCCTGAGGCAGTACTGTCCGGCGCCGCAGTCAGAGACTGCGCCGTAATGGCATAACGATCGCTACTTCGGTCTGGGATCTCTCAGCCCTTCATCCGGTTCGCGTCGACCGCCGCGAATCTGCCGCACGGTCTTCGCCAGGCTGCGCGCAACGTTGCGGACCTCTTCTTGTATGTCTGTGTCGCGGTCGAGCGCTTCATGACTTGTCGCATACGGCTCGTAGTAGCCGATGTAGCGATCCAGCAGCGCCGCGCTACCCGCCTGCACGAGATCCATGTCGGTCAACCAGTCGGCGAGTGAGCGCCGCAGCGTGTCAGCGCCCTCAGCGTCGCCATGAACTACAACAGCGAACGCACGGCCCGCGAGGTGCCGTGGGTAGTGCCAGCCTTTGAGTTCGATTTCCTTCGCGAGCTTCGGGTCCTTGCCCTGCGTGCTCGTCGGATCGGGATTGCCGCCGTCCGCGCACACGAGCCGATCCATCATCAGCTTCAATCCCGAGGGCGCCTGATACCAGTACACGGGAGTAATGATGAGGACGCCATGCGCCGCGACCCAGCGCGGGTAGATCTCGGCCATCCAGTCATTGACCTGGCCCAGCGAATGATTCGGATAACACGAGCACGGCCAGTGACACAGCGGCATCGCAGTGGATACGCAGGCCTTGCAGGGATAGATCACGCGCCCGTATTCCGACGACAGCAGACTCAGATCGAGCAGGTCGACTTCGCACTTCGCGGTCTCGAGCGTGCGCCGGGCGAGTTGAGTGAGGCGCCACGTCTTGGAGATCTCGCCGGGACACGTCTTGTCGTTGCGCGAAGCGGCGCAGATCACCAGAATTCGCGAGCGAACGTTCTTGCGACGATGTTGCTGCGCAGCTTTGACAATGCCTAGGCGACTCTGGATCCAGTCGACCGACAGGTCGTAGTCCGGGTCTGCGTACTGCTTGCCCGCCTTGCGCGTCACCGGCGCCTTGCGGGAATCGAGGTAGTTCTTCCACGCGATCCCGATGATCTCGTCGACTGTGTCGCCAGCAGCGTCGAAGCGGGGATCAGCGAAGCGACGTCGGGCCCGCTGTTCGAAGTCGCTGCGTGACAGCGGCCAGGACGCTTGCCCCTTGCGGATTTTCGGCGTTCTGCGCACGTGCGGCCTCGTGGATGCGTCGGGTTGCTGAACCCAACGATCCATCGTCGGCGCCAGTTCCTGCGGCGCCGACGTGTCCGCACGGCCTGTGTCAGTTTTCCTGACTCCAGCCTGCGCGGCGCTCGATGGCCGGCGGCTGCTTCTCGAGCTCCGCCGTGCAGGGCTCGAAACGCTGCTCCTGTTTGCGACTTGCTTCGCCCATATCAAAGTACGCCTGGACCGCCGCGTTGTAGCTCGGCACGAACGCATCGAACGCAGTGGAGCGGGTCGCATCGTCCTTCGAGATCGACGCTTCCAGGTCACGCAGCGATGCCTGGAAGGTCTCGAACACTTCGCGGGCACGTTGCGCCGTCGTGCGGAAAGTCGAAACCGCTTCGAGCACGGCGCGCAGATCCTGCGTAGTCATCGATTCTTCCTTCTCGCGTACGCACAAGCGCGCCCCGCCAGTGCCCGGGGACGGATCGACGATTGGCGGCGGGGGCTGCTCGACCGGCGGTTGCGGCGTCGGAACAGGTGCCGGCTCCGACGGAATCTCCGTGCCGGGCGGAATTTCTACCGGAGGCGGTACCGGCTGTGGCTGCGGCACTGGCGGCCGCTTGCCGTCAGGTCGTGGCGGCAGGGGCGCGGGTGGTGGCAGCTTGTCGCATTGATGAACGCGACGGGTCACGTCGTACAGATCGCGACGGATCGCATCGTGGCGCGGCTCGAGATCTTCGAGCTGTTCAACTACGCCGGCGATGGAACCGAGATCCTGGCCGAGTTGCTGCGCGGCGAGGCCGGAGTCGATCGCACCCTTGAGTGCTGATGCCGCCCAGCTGTTCAGATAGAGCGCATACGTGCTGACGATGGCCGAGTTTGCGTTGCCAGAGGCGCCGTCATTGATGATGTCGGCGACACTCCAGATGTTCTGCGCCGTCTCGATCTGAGTCAGCGAAAGGCCGCTTGCTGTGCCCTTGCTCACAGCGGTCGCTTGCGAGCCGGTCAACGTTGCCGCGATCAGCTCGGCGGTCTTCACCGCCATCTTGATCGTGTTCTCCTTGATCTCGGTGGCTGCGCGCTGGAATTCCGGATCCGCCGTCAACTGGGTAATGCGCTTGACGATCTCCTTCTCGCGGCGGATCAGTTCTTCCTGTCGACGCTGCAGTTCGCTGCGAACGTCGTCATCGCAGGTGGCGATCTCGATCTCGAATGGTTCGCCTACCGGAGCGCCGCAGGTCGTCATCGCCTGGACGCGTGTGCGGCCTTCTCGAACAGGCTGAATGCCGATCGAACTGCGTTGCGTGAGGAGGCTGACGATCGCCTGGTTCTCCGCCTTGAAGACGAGGAGATCGCCCGCGTCGCCGGGATTCGACTGGAACGGGAAGCTGTACACCTTCGACGACGGTTTGCCGTTCACGCCGAGCAGCCCAAGCTTCGGGATCGACTGGCCGCTGTTGACCGACAGCAATTCAACGCTGCTTGCGGGCAGCGTTGCCGTGGCCGTTCGACCGTTGTAGGTGTACTCGCCTTTGATTGTTGCGCGACCCGGAGTGGCACCGGTCGCAGTCGCTGTCGTGCCGGATGGCTGCAGGCCGATTGTCGACGAGGGATCGACTGAGAACTTCACGCTGCCGCCGGGCGGATCGACTTTGGCCACGACTTTCGTGCTTCCGCCACGCGGCAGATTCGCGCATCCCGACAAGCCGATCGTCGGCTGCTTGTCGTTGCTCTTGTAGCTGATGCGCAGTTCGCCCCGCTTCAGCTCCGAGCCCATGCACATCATCGCGCTCGCGAGCGCCTGGCCTTCGATGCGGTACTGCTTGCTGAAGCCGCGTTCCATCTCTTCCCGCGTGATGCTGAGCTCCGGCACGAGTGCGGACATGAGCGGTGCGCGCACCTGGATCAGCGAGTTATCCAGGACCTGCGTGCCCATGGAAGACTTCACGTGGCAAGTGCCCGCGTCCTCGACGCTGAAGTCGAAGAATGGCGACGGAATGCCCGGATCGTTCTTGAGCGCGACGACGCCGCGAATCGAGCGGGTGCCGCCGCTCCACGATGTCTGCAGAACGATGGCCCCATTGTTGTCGCGGCAAATGAGGGGCTTCACCGTCACGGTTGCCGGCGGACCGTTGAATTGCTGTTCGTGCGTTGAGTCGAAGCTGCTGTAGCTCATCAGCTGGTCGGAGATGTTGTTGGACTCGCCGGGCAACTCGCCGCGCCAGGTCATCGACCAGTCGCCGCCTTCGCACCCTTCGGCGAGGAAGGGCTTGCCCTCGACGGAGAGCTCGACGTGCAACGGTTCGATGCCCACGGCCTGAGCCGTCGCGGCCGCCAGGATGGTGGCAATACCCAATGTCAAAGGCGCCGACAGTCGGCGCCCGGAAGATCTGCCTTTCACGAATTGCCCTTGAGATGGAACGGTGTGGCCGTTTCGAAGGGCTGGCAGTGTCGTCGCGACGCACTGGAGTCGAATCACCCTGAGGAGCCATCGTCCATCGGCCCCGGGAGCCATTGCGCGAAGTGCTTTCGGATGCGACCTTTACCTCACCGCGCGGCAAGACGCGCAGAAGATCACTCCAACCGAAGTAGCGGAGCTTTCCATGAGTCTGAACTGGAAGTGGGCATGCGCCCTGTCCCTGGCATTGGTCGCGTCTGGATGCGGCAAGAAAGAAGAGGCCCCCGCGACGGCAGAACCCGCGCAGACGGCAACCGATACAGCGGCGTCGAATGCACCCGCACCGGCTGCGACCGCGCCGGCACCTGCACAGTCCGCTGCAACTGACGAAAAGGCGGCCGCGATCCAGGCCGCCCTCGCGGAAGAAGCCATCGCGTCCGACAGTCGCGGCCAGTGGGCCGTGTCGGCAACCGCGAGCTCCACATACGCGGGCAACAAGGAGCCGGATGCGAAGGAGGGCTACGCGCCGCTGTCGGCGACAGGCGCGCCGAACGTCGAGCGCTACGGCGATAACGGCAACTCCTGGGCGACGGAGACGCCGGACAAAGGCATCGAATGGCTCGAAGTCGGCTTCGCGAAGCCGGTGAATGCAACGCAGATCCGCATCCGCCAGAACTACAGCCCCGGCGCGATCATCAAGGTCGAGCTGATCGCCGAAGACGGCTCGAAGCACACGATCTGGCAGGGCGTCGACGATCAGCAGTACGCGCCGAGCACCATCGTCTGGTTCGATCGCGCGTTCGAAAAGACTTCGTACAAGGCGAAGGGAGCGCGAATCACGCTGGCTACCAACGCAGTGTCGGGATGGAATGAGATCGATGCGGTGCAGCTGCTGGGAGATTGAAGAAGCCAGCCGGCCAGAGGGCGCGCGCCGTCACTCCCGCTTTCGCGGGAGTGACGGGCTCAACGTCTCGTCTCATCCATCCATCCGCTGAGCGTCTGGGCGCAGACGCGGTCACTGTGTAGCTCTTACTGTCTGCGCAACGGCAGGAGGGCTGAGCAGTGCGCAGAGTCACGGTGGGAGTCGCGTTTCTCCTCGGGGTGTTCGCTGCAACCGCGAACGCTGAAACGAAGTTTTCCGATCTCGCCGGCTGGTGGTCGGCTGAGCCCGTCTTTGCGGGTGAATCGTCGCGGGTCGTGCTTCACTTGCTCGAGCACGAAGGAAAGCCGACGGCGCGCCTTTCCATTGTCGCCATCGGTGGCTACGAATTTCCGTTGGGCACCGTGACGATGAACGGCGATTCGCTCGACACCGCGCCGTTCTCGTTTCCTCTCGCTTACAACGTTTCGCAGGACACGCTTCGCGGTGTTCTGCCGAAGGATGCGGTGCCGGTCCATAAGATCCCGGTCGAGTTTCGCCGCAGTTCTCCATACGAGAAACCCGCTCCACCGCAATGGAAGATCGACACGCCAAGCGTCCGCTGGTCTGTCGAAACCGGTAGCCCGGCATGGGCAGGATTGGAGCGAGACGCGTCGACCGGCTTCATCTACACCGGTAACGATGCGGGCGTGCTCCACGCTATCGATGCGACCGGACAGATTCGCTGGAAACTCGAGACAGGCAAGCCCATCAAAGGGCGCCCCGCTGTGATCGGCGACGGTCTCTACGTGACTTCCGATTCAGGCTATCTCTACAAACTCGACAAGCGCAGCGGTCGCGAGCTGTGGCGCGCACGGATCGATGACGGAAGTCCTCCGCGCATTCCCGCTTCCGAAGAGAATTCGCGCTGGGATCGCTACGGTTCCAGCGTCGTCGCCGACGGCAAACGGGTGTATGTCGCGAGCCGCGACAAGAATCTGTATGCGCTCGATGTCGAGGGCGGCCGACAGATATGGAAGTTCACCGCCGATGACATGATGACGGCTACGCCCGCGCTGTATCGCGACCTGATCGTATTCGCGGACTTCGCCGGCAAAGTTCGTGCGGTATCCGCCGGTGATGGCAAGGAACGCTGGATGTACGACGCGAAGCTGCCTGTCGGAGGCGACGTGGTGGTCGACAGGGATCGCGTCCTCGTCGGCAGCCGCACGTACGAGCTCATCGCGCTCGATGCCGCAACCGGCAAGGAGCAATGGAAGCACTACTACTGGTTCTCATGGATCGAATCACCACCGGTCGTTCGCGACGGCATCGTTTA
This sequence comes from Povalibacter uvarum, assembly GCF_014202975.1. Taxonomy (GTDB): domain Bacteria; phylum Pseudomonadota; class Gammaproteobacteria; order Steroidobacterales; family Steroidobacteraceae; genus Steroidobacter; species Steroidobacter uvarum. Next base: position 21,738 of record NZ_JACHHZ010000002.1, on the reverse strand, counting down.
CACCGGGTCCTCCGACGCAACGAATGTCTATGCGATCGACATCAGGGATGGCAGCTTGCGCTGGAAAACTCCCGTGCCGGGATGGGCATGGTCACGGACCGCTGTGAGCGACGAACTCGTGATCGCAGGCACGGCAGGTGTCGGCGCATATCCCGGATCGCGCAGCGGCGCGCTCGTGGCAATCGATCGCAAGACCGGCGAGACACGCTGGCTCCATCTCGAGCCACCGACGAAAGAGATCATCGACGGGAACAAGGGGTGGGGCTTCGGCGCTTCGCCGCTGATCGCGGATGGGGTGGTGTATGCGGTGGATCTCAATGGGAAGGTCTACGCGATGGAGGCCAGCCGATAGCCAGCTGGCCGGCTATTGGCTGGCAGGTGCTGCCGCCAGTTCCGCTATTCTTGCGCTGTCAGCGCGAAGTTTCAGCAAGGATCAAAGGCAAGCACCGTGAATTTCACCGGCAGTCCCGCAGCAACCACCATTTTCTTTGCCACGATCGCCATCAGCCTCATCGCGCTCTATCAGTCGCCGCGATTGCTCGACTGGAGTCTCTTCCGCCCGTACTGGCTGCTGCGGCGTAAGCAATATGCGACGGTCGTCGCCAGCGGCTTCACGCACGCCGACCTGATGCATCTCATCTTCAACATGATGACGTTCTACTTCTTCGCGTTTCCGCTGGAGCGTTATATCGGCACTTTCTGGTTCGTCATCCTCTACAGCGCGGGCCTGCTCGTGAGTCATGCCGGGACCTGGTACAAGCATCGCAACCATCCCGAGTACGCATCTCTCGGTGCGTCGGGCGCAATTTCCGCCGTGCTGTTCGCCGCGATCGTCTTCTTTCCCGATCAATCGCTCTACATCATTCCGATTCCCGTCCCGATCCCCGCGCCGCTCTTCGCGGTCGGTTATCTCGCCTACACGATCTACTCGTCGAAGCATCCGCACGGCCGCATCAATCACGATGCGCATCTCGGCGGCGCGATCACGGGATTGTTGTTTGTCGCTCTGATCTCTCCCGGCTCCTATCGCCAGCTGCTGCATTCCCTGTTCTAGATCGAAGCAGCTCGCAGCTCGTCGCATATCTGCCACAGTCGGTCGCGCAAGGTCCGGCTTGCGCTCGTGCGTCCATGAAAAATCCGTAGTTGGCGCCGCTCGACATAAGTGCTAGCGTCCGCGACTTCTTTGGGGAGCACGCAACAATGAAATCATCGAACTCGATTCGCAGCGCCATCGCCAACCATCGCGCGATCGTGGCTTCGCTCTGTCTGATTCCAGCAACATGTATACATGCAGCCGACTCTTCCGACGTCGAGGAAGTCGTCGTGACAGGTTCGCGCATCGCACGCGGATCGGATTTCGAGAACCCTTCGCCGGTGATCACCGTTGATCGCGCAAGCATCGAAAAATCCGGCTACAGCAACCTGCAGCAGTTGATGGAGAAGCTGCCCGCCAACGGCAACGGCGCCTTCTCGACCCGCGGCAACAACCAGGACTCGAGCGCCAACGGCACGTCATCGATCAGCCTTCGTGGCCTCGGTGCGGATGCGACGCTCGTGCTGGTCAATGGCCGGCGCGTTGCCATCTCCTCGTTCGCGGAGAACGTGACGACGAATTTCGTCGACATCAACTCGATCCCCGTCGCGGCGATCGAGCGCGTCGAAGTGCTGAAGGACGGTTCGTCCGCTGTGTATGGCTCCGACGCGGTCGCTGGTGTGGTCAACGTCATCCTGCGCAAGGATTTCGAAGGTCTCGAAATCTCCGGCGGCTACGGTGCGGTCACCGAAGGCAGCTACGACGAGAAGACGATGTCCGCCGTGTGGGGCATGGGCGATGACGATTCCAACGTCACCCTGATCTTCGACTACTTCAAGAACACCACGCTCTCGAACTCGGAACGCGGCTACTTCGGTACCGCGAATCAGACACCTCGGGGCGGCCAGGACTTCCGTTCTTCGCGCGGCTATCCGGGCCGCTTCATCGTGAACGGCACAACCACGATCGATCCGGCGTGTCCCGCCGGCAGCGTTGCAGGCCAGACCTGCCTTTACGACTTCGGTCCATGGAACCTGCTGATTCCGGAAGCAGAGCGCACCGGCCTGCTGCTGCTGGCGCACCAGGACTTCGGCGGCGTCGAGCTCTTCACGGAAGTCGGTGTGCAGCACAACAACTCCATCGCGCAGGGCGCTCCCACGCCGCTGGATGAAACCGCCGGTCTCACCGTGCCGATCACGCATCCGGACAACCCGTTCCCGACGGCAACGACGATTCAGATCGGTCGCTATCGCACGGTCGACGCCGGTGCGCGTCAGTGGGACATCGAAAGCGACAACCTGCGCGCCGTCCTCGGTCTGCGCGGCAGCTTCGGCGACTGGGACTGGGAAGTCGCTGGCCAGCGCGCTCGCGGCAAGTCGGAACAGAGCGGCGATCGTTCGATGGGCTGGGTCCGCACGGACTTCCTCCAGACCGAGATCAACGCGGGTCGCTACAACCCGTTCGGCGGCGTGCAGAACCCGCAGGATGTGATTGATGCGATCACGACCAACCTCGTTCGTCGCGGCAAGTCCGATCTCACGATGGCCGACGCCAGCATCACAGGCGATCTCTTCGATCTTCCCGCCGGCCCCGTGAAGATGGCTGCCGGCGCCGAGTATCGCGAAGAGAGCGTGTCGGACATTCCCGATGATCAGTTCCAGCGCGGCCTGATCTTCGGTACCGAAGCGGTTTCTGCCGCTGCGGCGCGCGACAGCTGGGCGATGTTCGTCGAGTTCTCCGTGCCCGTGCTGGAGAGCCTCGAGCTGTCGCTGGCTGCGCGTTACGACGACTACAGTGACTTCGGCAATACGACCAACCCGAAGCTCGCTGTCCGTTGGGCACCGATCGACCAGCTCGCGTTCCGCGCCTCGTGGGGCACCGGCTTCCGCGCGCCGTCGCTCGCACAGATCGGCCTCGGACCCTCCGAGTCGTCGCAGTTCTTCATCGATACCTACGGTTGCGCCGATAACCCCGTCTATTGCGCATCGACCGACTACAACCTCGTGTTCGCGGGCAACCCGAACCTCGAGGCCGAAGAGTCGGAGACGTTCAATGTCGGTGTCGCATGGCAGCCGACCGCGGACATCAACCTCTCGCTCGACTACTGGGACATCAAGCAGGAAAAGAAGATCGACCAGGTGCCGTTCGGCTTCCTGTACACCGAGTTCTGCGGCGTCCAGGTCAGCGAGGTTTGCGAACGCGGTGCGCCGCTGGCCGGCGATACGCTGGGCCCGCTGCAGAGAATCCACACCACGTTCGTCAACATCAACGAGCAGTCGACCAGCGGCCTCGATCTCGGCGCGAGCTTCGCGACCGACGTCGGTCCCGGCACGATGAGTCTCGGCCTCAACTACACGCATCTGCTGGACTTCGATCGCGTGGAGCTGAACGCCGCCGGCACGGATTTCGTCACCCGCTCGCTCGCGGGCGAATACGAATATCCGGAAGATCGCGCCATGCTGTGGGGCGATTTCGGCAACGACACGTGGGGCATCTATGCCAGCGTGAACTACATCGGATCGTTCCAGGACATGCCGGACGCGGACTTCGACGGTACGCTGGACTACGACACGGAAACCACGCGCAGCGTAGGCTCGTTCACGACAGTGAATCTTCAGTTCCGTTACACGGGTATCGATAACCTGCAGTTGCTGCTCGGCCTCGATAACGCCTTCGACGAGCGGCCGCCGTTCGCAGTGGGCAACGGTGATGACGACTTGTACGGCTATGTGCAGAGCCAGCACAATCCGCGCGGTCAGTTCTGGAATGCGAAGGCCATCTACCGCTTCTGAGGTAGGTCGTTCTTCCCTGACGGAGGATGGCGGCATGCCATCCTCCGTCTACGTTTTCATTGCGAGGTATTTTCCTTAGATCGATTGGACTCTCACAAAAAGCGCAGGGGGATGGATATGCACAAGAAGAGCATTCTGATTGCAGGGCTGCTGGCGCCGACACTCGTTCTTGCCCAGGAAGGCAGCATCATCGACGAGATCATCGTCACCGCGCAGAAGCGCGAAACGGCGTTGCAGGATGTGCCGTTCTCGGTTGCGGCAGCGAGCGAACAACAGATTCGCGATTCCGGAGCCACCAACGTCGTCGATCTCGCGCGCAACTTCGCGAGCCTCACGATTGCGGATCTCGGCCCCGGTCAGAGCCAGGTCGCCATTCGCGGCATCAGCGCCGGACAGGTCATCCGCGACCAGCCGGGCGTGAAAGAGCAGGTGGGCATCTACCTGGACGAATCGCCGATCTCGATCGCGCTGTTCACGCCGGATCTTGATTTCTTCGATCTCGAGCGATTCGAAGTGCTGCGCGGCCCGCAGGGCACGCTGTTCGGCGCCGGATCGCTTTCGGGCACGCTGCGTTACATCACTGCACAGCCGAAGCTCGGTGAGTTCGGTGGCTCGGTGGAGTTGTCGGCGGCGGATGGCTCCGACACGAGCTTTGGCGGCGCCGTCAAAGGCGCAATCAATCTGCCGATGGGCGAGATCGCGGCACTGCGCATCGTTGGCTACTACAACGAACTGCAGGGTTTCATGGACGTGAAGGGCCTCAACAACGAGGTCGTGGACGAAGATGTCGATACCGGCAGTAAGACCGGCGGGCGCATCGCGCTCACGATCCAGCCGAACGACAGCATCACGATCACGCCGCGCATCGTGTATCAGAAGCTCGACACTGATGGCTTCCCGCGCATCGACGAGTTCAACATCCTCGCGAATCCGTACACGACGACGCAGCCGGCCGTCACGATCGGCGATCGTCAGCAGTACGTGCAGCTCGAGGAAGGGCTCGAGGACGACTTCATGCTGGCCGACCTCAAGATGGAGTTCGACTTCGGCCGCGTGGCGCTGACCTCTGTCAGTTCGTACACCGATCGCGAAGTGATCGTCACTCGCGATGCGACGTCGCTGACCGGAAGCGTGAGCTTCGATATCGGATTCCCCGACATCGTCCGGCTCGATTCGGCGCTCGTCGACACAACCAAGCTCAAGGCGTTCAGCCAGGAATTCCGGCTGACGTCGTCGTCGGATGGTCCGATCGAGTGGCTGATCGGTGCGTTCTACCAGGACGTCGACCGCGACTACTCGCAGTATCTGCCGACGCCGGGCTGGGATGACGCGACGGGCATCGACAACTCGACGCTGAACGCCGTGACCGACTCGCCGTTCTTCTCGGGTCTCGATTACCAGTTCAAGCAGTTCGCGCTGTTCGGTGAAGCGACGTGGCACTTCAGCGACATGTGGGCGTTGACCGCCGGTGTGCGCTACTACGACTTCGACGAAGACCGCATCCTGAACTTCGGCGGTGCATTCGCCGATCCGACCGTGGATCTGCCCGGTTCGACGAGCTCCGACGGATTCTCGCCGCGTGCCATCCTGGCCTTCAATCCGAGCGACGACGTGCAGCTCACTGCTCAGGTCTCGCGCGGCTTCCGTCTCGGCGGCATCAACGATCCGATCAACCTGCCGCTGTGCTCGCCGGAAGACGTGCTGATCTTCGGCAACCAGCAGACGTTCGGGGACGAGACCGTCTGGAACTACGAACTGGGCGCGAAGATGCAGTTCGCGGATCGTCGCGTGACGTTCAACGTGGCTGCGTTCTACAGCGACATCGAAGACCTGCAGGCGACGACGGATGCGGGTACGTGCTCATCGCGCATCGTGTTCAACGTGCCGAAGGCCCGCAGCGTCGGTGTCGAGGCGGAGCTGTTCGCCCGTCCGAACGACAACTGGGACTTCGGTCTGGCAGCGACATGGGTGAACGCGGAGCTCAAGTCCAGCGTGACCTCGACGAGCGGCGGGCAGACTGTCGTCGTCAGCGGCCTGGCGGAAGGCAAGCAGTTGCCGACTGCACCGGAGCTGCAGGCGGTTGCGAGCGTCGGCTACTCGGTGGACTTCAGCAGCGACATGGAAGGCTTCGCCAACCTGACGCTGCAGTACGTCGGCTCGTCGTTCTCGCAGTTCGGTGACAACACCGACAACTTCGGTGTGATCACCAGCCAGACGGGCTTCCCAGGATCGGCGCGGCTGATTCCGTACGGTGCGCCGAACACCTCGCTCATCCGGTTCGGGGCCGAATTGCCCGCGTACGACCTGGGCAATCTGCGTTTCGGCGTCCGCAAGGATCAGTGGGAGCTGGCGGCCTTCGTCAACAACCTCTGGGATGAGCAGGCGTACCTGGCGCTCGATCGCGAACGCGGCCGCAGCGCGCGTGTCGGTTACCTGACCAACATGCCGCGCACGTACGGTCTGTCCTTCCACCTGGGCTTCTAGAAGCCTGTACGACACGATCGGCCACTCGCTACTGCGAGTGGCCGATCGCTCTTCGATCTCGGCTCACCGCATTCAAGGATTCTGCTGCTGCAGAGTCGTGAGTATCATGCGCCTCTCGTCATCGGATCAGAGGCTTCGCAATGACTCACGCATTCCGCCGAACGCTGCTCCCGTTCGGTCTCTCCATGCTCGCGCTCGGCGGCCTGTCCGCTTGCGATCGCCCGACCGCGCCCGCAACGCAACCGCCGGCGGCGGAAGCATCGAAGCAGGCGAGCTGGCCGAGCTTCGTCGATCAGTTCATCGAAGAATCGTTTACGCGCAGTCCGCCATTTGCCGTCGTGTCGGGCAGGCACGAGTTCGATGGCCAGCTGCCGGACTGGAGCGCTGAAGGCATCCAGAAGACGGTCGCCTGGCTCGAGAAGGCACGCACCGAGGCCGACGGATTCAGCGACGAGTCGCTGTCGCACGATCAGCGGTTCCAGCGCGATTACGTCATCGCGTACATCGACAAGGAGCTGTTCTGGACCCGCGACGCGCGATCCCCGTTTACCAATGTCACGTATTACTTCGATCATGGTCTCGATCCTTCGACGTACGTGACCGTGCCCTATGCGCCGCTCGATCAACGACTGCGCGCGTTCAATGCTTACGCGAAGGCGATTCCCGGTGCGCTCGCGCAGATTCGCGCGAACCTGAAAACACCGATGCCGCGAACCTTCATCGGTTACGGCGTCGCCGGGTTCAATGGCTTCGCCGACTTCTATCGCAAGGACATCCCGACCGTTTTCGCCGACGTGAAGGATGAATCGCTTCAGGCGGAGTTGAAGCAGGTTCTCGAGCCGGCCGCGAAGGCCATGGCCGACATGGCGAGCTGGCTCGAATCCCAACGCGCGCAGGCGACAGAGGATTTCGTTCTCGGTCCCGAGCGCTTCGCGGCGATGCTGCGTATGACGGAAGGGGTCACGACACCTGTCGATCGACTCGAGGCGATCGGCCGTGCCGATCTCGAACGCAATCTCGCGGCGCTCGCGGATGCGTGCAAGCAATATCTGCCGAATGCGTCGATCAAGGCGTGCGTGCAAAAGCAGGAAGCCAACAAGCCCGAAGGTGGCGCCGTCGCGGGAGCGCGCACGCAGCTGCCGATGCTGCGGCAATTCCTCGTCGATCACGACATCGTCTCGATTCCCGGCACCGAGGAAGCTAAGGTCGAGGAGGCGCCTGCGTACAACGCCCAGAACGCCGCGTACATCAACATTCCGGGGCCGTACGAAAAGAACATGCCGTCGGTGTACTACATCGCTCCGGCAGATCCGAAATGGACGAAAGCCGAGCAGGAAGCGTACATCCCGGGCAACGCAAACCTGCTCTTCACTTCGGTTCACGAGGTGTGGCCGGGTCACTTCCTGCAGTTCCTGCACTCGAACCGCTCTTCATGGCGATTCGGCCAGCTGATGGTGGGTTATGCCTTCGCAGAAGGCTGGGCGCACTACACCGAAGAGATGATGATCGAAGAAGGACTTGCCAAGGACGATCCGGAGCGACACATCGGCCAACTGCTCAACGCGTTGCTGCGTAACGTCCGCTACGTCTGCGCCATCGGCTTGCACACGCAGGGCATGACCGTTGCCGACTGCGAAAAGATGTTCGTCGAGAAGGCGTACAAGGATGCGGGCAACGCAAGACAGCAGGCTGCTCGCGGTACCTACGATCCGGCCTATCTCAACTACACGATGGGCAAACTCATGATCCGCAAACTGCGCAGCGACTGGCAGGCGGAGAATCCTGGCAAGTCGATCAAGCAGTTTCACGACCAGTTCCTGTCGTACGGCGGGCCGCCGGTGCCGCTCGTGCGGACGCAGATGTTGAAGGGGCGGGGCGGGGAGCTGTTCTAAAGAAGGCTACGAGCGGTGAGCGATGAGCTGCGAGCCAGAGCCGGAACACACATCTGCTTCTGGCTCGTCGCTCACAGCTCGCGGCTCATGGCCCCTTGGCCCTAGCCGCACTGCATCATTCCCCCTAAACCGTGACACGGGCCGCAAACTCCCTACAGATGTGACCCATTGCCGCATTTGGCGGGCGCAAATCACCGGATCTGTTGATATTTCCACGTCGAAAACGTGACCGCTCTTCGCATGCGGGTTTCCCGTACGGGCCAGACTATGTCAATCCATAGCAGCGCGAGAGCGGGTTCATTTTGTTGTCAGAGTCGGTGGACTGCCCAACCCCAACGCGGGGGCCCCGGACGCATCGCACGCTGGTATGGACACTGACGCTGAGCGCAGTTGCGCTCGGATCCTATGCGCACGCGCAGTCGCTGACGTGGGACGTCAACGGCGCCACCGCGGGCACCGGCAATAGCGCGACGCCCGCGAACAACGTCTGGAACACGACGGACGCGCGCTGGTTCAACGGCACGACGCACGTCATCTGGAACAACGGCGCCCTGAGCGATGCCGTGTTCGGCGGCACAGCCGGCACCGTGACGATCGGTACGCCGATCACCGTTCACAACGTCACCTTCAGTGCGAACAACTACGCACTCACCGGAAGCGCTCTCACTCTCGCGGGCGTGACCCCGACGATCGCAGTCAACACGACGACTGCGACGATCAATGCGGTCATCGATGGCAGCGCTGGACTTCGCAAGACCGGCACGGGCCTGCTCATCCTCGCTGGCGTCAACACCTACAGCGGTCTGACGGCGATCACCGCCGGGACCCTGCGACTGAGCAACATCGATGCGCTGTCCGTGAACAGCAATCTTGCGATCTCGGGCAGTGCGATCGTCGAGTTGAATGCCGGCGATTTCACCCGGGCCGTGGGCACGGGTGTGAACGAGGTGCAGTGGACAGGCAGCGCGGGCTTCGGAGCCCTTGGTGCGACACGCATCGTCAACCTTGGCGGCGTGGGCGACACGCTCATCTGGAGCGGTACGCCGGGATTTCTCGGCAACGGCCAGACACTCATCCTTTCTTCGGCCGGTTCCACGGCGACGCTCGACTGGCGCAATCCGATCGACCTGAACGGCGATGTGCGGACACTGCAGATCAACAATGGATCCGCGGCCACGGATGTGATTCTGGGCGGACCCATCAGCAACGGCTCGCTGACCTACTCGGGTGCTGGCACCGTTCTCGCGAGCGGCATCAATACGTACGCGGGGGTGACGACGCTCAACGGGCCGGTGGTGCGCGTGAATACCATCGGCAACGGCGGTGTTGCTGGCGGTCTCGGCGCCGCATCGAGCGATGCATCGAACCTTGTATTCAACGCGAACAGCTCGATCCTCACTTACGCAGGAACGGGCGAGAGCACGGAGCGGAATTTCTCTTTCGGCGCGGCCACCCAGGCTCACATTGCTTCGAGCGGCACGGGCGCGCTCGTTTGGAACGGCACAGCTGACATCGCCAGTGGAGCTAGAACGCTGGTCCTGCGCGGTACGAACACCGCGGCAAACATCTTCAATGGTCTTCTCGAGAACGACGGCGGCACGCTCGCTCTGACGAAAGCTGATGCGGGCCTGTGGCGGCTCACGGCAGCGAATACGTATACGGGAGTGACTTCCGTTACCGGTGGCACCCTCGAAGTCACGTCGCTGGCGAATGGCGGACTGGCTAGCGGCATCGGTGCCAGCACGAACGCCGCGTCGAACCTGATCCTCAACAATAGCGGACTGCGTTACGTCGGCGCCGATCCCGCGAGTACGGATCGAAACTTCACCGGCACGACGGCACCGCGCATCGAATCGAGCGGCACCGGCGCACTCACCTGGGCCGGCACCATGACGCCAACCGGAGCAGCGACGCTGACTCTCGGCGGTACGAACACAGGTGCCAATGTGTTCGCCGGCGCGCTGACCGATTTCAATCCCGCGAGCGCACGGACCAGCGTGATCAAGGCGGGTACCGGGGTCTGGGCGCTGTCCGGCCTCAATCTCTACAGCGGTGATACGCGCATCGACGCGGGCGTCCTGGCGATCAACGACGCGAATGCGCTCTACGGCGGACTCGGGTCGGGTGCAGCGAGCCCGGGCAGTCTGCTCGTGTTCAACGGCGGCGTGCTCGGACTGACGAGTGCAAGCGGCGATTTCACCCGCTCGATCGGCACGACGCAGTTCCTCAATGGGGTGCGCTGGCAGACCGGCGGCGGATTCGCGGCATTCGGCGGCGACCGGGTCGTCGATATCGGCGGCGCGGGTGCAGCGCTGACGTGGACAGCGGCGGGCTTCGTGCCTAACGCGCAATCGCTGATCTTCGGCCACGCGGCCTCTGACAGCATGGTCGACTTCCGCAACGGCATTGCGCTGGGAGCAGCGAGTCGCACGGTGACTGTCAACGATGGCACCGCGGCAATCGATGCAATGTTGAGCGGTGTTCTCTCTGGCACCGGAGGCGGTCTCACGAAGGCCGGTACCGGAACGCTCGCATTGACCAACAACAACACTTACACGGGTGCTACGACGATCAGCGCAGGCGTCCTGCAAGTCGGCAACGGCGGCGCGACAGGCACACTGGGCACCGGTGCCGTAACGAACAACGCAGCACTCGCGATCAATCGAAGTGACTCACTCACGCTCGGGCAGTTGATCAGCGGTACCGGAAGTGTGCGTCTGAACGGTTCGGGTACGACCGTACTGACAGCGGCCAACACGTACAGCGGCGGCACGCAGGTCAATAGCGGCACACTGCAGATCGGCAACGGCGGCACGACTGGCGCGATCGGGACAGGCGCCGTCACGAACAATTCGACGCTCGCAGTGAATCGCAGCAACGCGGTGACGCTGGCAAACGTCATCGTCGGCACCGGTTCGCTCCGCCAGGACGGAGCGGGCACGACGTCGCTCACCGGCGCGAACACCTACGCCGGCGACACCCTGATCAATGCGGGCACGCTGCAGATCGGCGCCGCCGGAACGACAGGAACGCTGGGCACCGGTGCGGTCATCAATAACGCAACGCTCGCGGTGAATCGCACGAACACGACGATCGTGTCGAACGCCATCAGCGGCAACGGTGTCGTGCGGCAAGTCGGTACGGGAACGACCGCTCTCGCGGCTAGCAACACCTACACCGGCGGTACTGTAGTCACGGCAGGCACGCTGCAGATCGGCAACGGCGGTACGACGGGTGATGCGGGCACGGGCAACATTACGAACAACGCAACGTTCGCCATCAATCGCAGCGACGCGTACGCGCTCAACCAGGTCGTCAGCGGCACCGGCACGCTTCGTCAAGCCGGTACCGGCACGACCATCCTGACCGCGACCAACGCATACGGCGCTACTGCCATCGCCGCAGGCACGCTGCAGGTCGGCAGCGGCGGTACGAGCGGCACGCTCGGTACCGGTGCTGTGACGAACAACGGCACGCTCGCGATCGATCGCAGTGATGCGCTTTCGCTCGGCCAGCTGATCAGCGGCACCGGCAGCGTCCGCCAGAACGGCGCGGGTGCAACGACGCTGACGGCCAACAACACGTACACCGGCGGCACGATCGTCAATGCCGGAACGCTGCGAGTCGGCAACGGCGGAACGACCGGCAGCGCCGGCACCGGGACGATCACGAACAACGCGGCGCTCAGTCTCAATCGCAGCAACGCAGTGACACTGGCGAACGTGATCGCGGGAACCGGCGTCGTGAGCCATGACGGGGCGGGCGTTACGACGGCGAGCGGCACGAACTCGTTCACTGGCGCGCTCGAGCTCAATGCCGGCGTGTTCGCCGTGAGCAATCTTCAGAACGGTGGTATCACCAGCAACATCGGCGCATCCAGCAATGCGGCCGGGAACCTGAACTTCGATGGCGGCACGTTGCGCTATACAGGCGCTGCGCGCAGTACCGACAGGAATTTCATCATCGAAGACGGCGGCGCGATCCTCGAAGGCAGCGGAACGGCCGCACTGACCTGGAACGGAACTGCTTCCTACGATCTTGCGGATCAGGCTCGGGCGCTGACGCTCACGGGTACATTCAGCGGCAACATCTTCGCCGGCGCATTGGTCGACAACGGAACCGGTGCGCTCAGCCTGACGAAGAGCGGCGCAGGCCGCTGGATTCTCGCTGGCAACAATGCCTACTCAGGCACAACGACGATCAGCGCGGGGACTCTGCAGATCGGCAACGGCGGGACATCGGGCACCCTCGGCACGGGCGCAGTTACGAACAATGGCACGCTGAGCTTCATGCGCTCGGATGCGCTTGCGGTCACCAGCAACATCAACGGGACAGGCACGATCAACCAGGCCGGATCGGGGACCACGCAACTCGACGGCACCGTCAGCGCGAACGCGACGACGATCACTGCGGGAACGTTGCGTGCGAGCGGTACTCTGACGACGCCGACCATTGCGCTCAGCAACGGCACGACACTGGATGTGCTGGGCACTGCCGGCGCGGCTGCCGGAGCGACCAGCACGATCAGTGCCACGACCGGCGTAAACACTGTGCGCATCGCGAGCGGCGCCACGCTGCGTGCGACCGGCGACCTGAACTCCGGTGATGACGTGCTCGATGTTGCGGGCACACTGAACACTGGAGCAGGCACGCTGACGCTGGGCGCGGGCAATGACACGTTCACCCTGCGAGAGGGCGCAACGATCGTCGGCACCGTGAATGGCGGCACCGGCACCAACACGTTCAACACCGACATCCTGACGTCCGCGACGCTGGGCAGTGCTACGGGGTTCCAGACGCTGCTCAAGACCGGCGCGGGAGCGCTGAATGTCACTGGCGCGACGACCGGATTCACCAGCGTCAACACCAGCGTCGGCACGCTCAATGTGAACGCAGGGGCGAGTATCACGGGCGTCGTCACCAGCACGGTCGGCAGCGGGGCGACGCTGAATGTCGCAGGTACATACTCCGGCACGACCGGCAACGACACGTTCGCCGTTGCGGGAACGGTGTCTGGAGCGGGCACGATCGATCTGGGCAGCGGCATCGACACGCTGACGCTCAGTGATGGAGCTGGCATCACAGGCCGGATCAGTGGCGGCGCTCATACTTCCACAGGCGACCTCGTGACGCTGAACAACGCAGCGGCACTTTCTCTCGACGCGGCGTCGATCACGGCGTTCGAGCGCCTCATCAAACAGAACACCGGCAACGCGACCCTGACCGGGGCGCACACGTTTACGTCCGGCGCGACCCTCAATGCAGGCACGCTGAGCGTCGGCGGCTCACTCACCGCGCCGACGCTCACGATGGCCAACGATACGACGGTACGCGTTTCGGGATCGACACAGGCGTCACCGACGACGGGAATCGCAATCACAGGCAGCGCGGGAACGAACTCCGTCGTCATCGAAGCGGGCGGAACGCTTCGCGCAACCGGAGGGCTGGGTGCCGGCAGCGATCTGCTCGACGTCGCGGGTACGCTGAATCTTGGCGCCGCCGTGTTCGATCTCGGCGATGGTGACGACACGCTTACCGTTCGCGACAGCGCAAACATCCTCGGCACCGTCACGGGCGGTACAGGTGTCAACACTTTCAACACCGACATCACGACGACCGCGGATCTCGGTGCGGTCACCGGATTCCAGACGCTGCTCAAGACCGGTGGTGGCGTGCTCAATATCAATGGGCTGGCGACTTCAGCGTTCACCGCTGTGGATGTCCAGACAGGAACGCTGAATGTTGCCGCGACAGGCAACATCACTGGCGTGGTCAACGCATCGATCGGCAACGGGGCGACGCTCAACGTGTCGGGCGCCTATTCGGGAAGCGGCGGTGCCGACTCGTGGAGCATCGGCGGCACGGTCTCGGGGTCCGGTACGATCGGTCTCGCGGCGGGCGATGACGTACTGACGTTGAACGATGGCGCAGTGCTTTCCTCGAGCATCGATGGCGGCTCGCAGGGAACGGTCGACCGGGTCGTCCTGAACAACTCAGCCGCTTTGACGCTCTCGGGCTCACGACTGACCGGCTTCGAGGCGCTCGACAAGATCAATGCCGGAACGGCAACACTTGCCGGCGTACACGCTTACGGCACTACGAGAGTCGACGCGGGAACATTGTCGGTCGCTGGATCGCTGGATTCTTCCAACATCGCGTTGAGTGATGGCGCAACGCTTGAAGTGCTCGGCACGGTACGGGCTGGCGGAAGCGCGACGTCGATCGCGGGAAGCGCTGGCGCGAATCTCATCACAGTGGCGGGCGGCGGATTGCTGCGGGCCGGCGGCGACACGGGCGATGGCACGGACACTCTGCGGCTCGCGGGCACACTCGATACAGGTGCCGCGACGCTCACGCTGGGTGATGGCGATGACACGCTGATCCTGGACGACGGCGGCAGCATCATGGGTTCGGTCGTGGGCGGGTCGGGTACCAATACCTTCAATACGAACATCAACACGGTGGCCGATCTCTCCACAGTCACCGGCTTTCAGACGTTGCTGAAGACCGGTACAGGCACTCTCAACATCAATGGGCCGGGAACGTCGGTCTTCACGACGCTCACGGGCCTCGAGGGCACCGTGAACATCGCCGCTGCGGGAGTCCTGAGCGGAGTGTCCGACACGACGATCGACTCGCTCGCAGTGCTGAATGTCGACGGCAGCTTCTTCGGCAGCGGCGGCGACGATCGATTCGTGGTCTCCGGCGCGCTGACGGGCTCAGGCATGCTGGATCTGGGCGCGGGTGATGACCTGCTCGATGTCGTGGGGTCGATCGATCTCGGCAGCGGCACGTTCGATCTCGGCGACGGCGACGACACGCTGACGACCCGGGACGGCACGCGGATCGTCGGGACGGTCTCCGGCGGCAGTGGCACGAATACATTGAACACAACGATCAACGGGATCGCCGACCTGGATGCACTGACTGGATTTCAGTCGTTGATCAAGACGGGAACGGGAACGCTGAACATCAACGGGCCGGGTACATCGGTGTTCAACACGGTGACGGTGAGCACGGGGCGCGTGAATGTCGCCGTGGCGGCAACGATCGACCCTTCGACGACCCTCATCGAGAGTGCCGGTACGCTGCATGTCGACGGAAGCTATCTCGGCACCGCGGGCGATGACTCGATGGTGATCGAAGGCACGGTTTCCGGCGCCGGACTCGTCGATCTCGGTGCGGGCGACGATGTGCTGACGATTCGTGAGGGAGCCGCGATTACCGCAGCCATCGATGGCGGAGCACAGAGCGCCGGAGATGCGGTCGTGCTCGACAGTGCCGCGTCGCTGAGTTTCGACGGTGCCACGCTGTCGGGTTTCGAACGCCTCATCAAGCAGGGCGCAGGGTCCGCAGCGCTGACGGGGGCGCAGTCCTACGACAGCCTTTCGCTCGTGTCCGGCGTGCTGGCTGTTGGGGGGCAAGTCGGTGCAGCGAACACGATTCTCGATGGCGGCATCCTGCGGATCACCGGGACGCTCGAAGGTCTTTCAGGTTCGACGACAACTACGATCACCGGCAGCGCGGGCGCGAATGCCATGTCGATTGCGAATGGTGCAATGCTGAGCGCAACGGGCGATCTCGCGGACGGCGCTGACGCAGTGTCGATCGCCGGCACGTTGCGAACGGGCGCAGGCGTCCTGAGCCTCGGTGGCGGCGATGACAGTGTGACGCTCGAAGATGGCAGCAGCATCGTCGGTCGCATCGATGGTGGCGCGCAGGCCGTCGCTGACACGCTGATCGTGAACTTGACTGGCGGAGCGGTCGATGGATCGTCGCTCTCGGGCTTCGAAGCGCTCGACAAGCGCAGCACCGGAACCCTGACGCTCAGCGGCGCGCACAACTATGTCGACATCGGTGTTGCCGCGGGCGAACTTTCGATTGGCGGTATCACCGAGACTGCGCGTGCCACGCTGTCGAACGCGACGACGCTCGACGTTCGAGGACTTCTGCAGGGCACCTCGGGATCACAGGCGATCGTGTCCGGCAGCGCCGGTGCGAACACGATCGTCGTCGGCTCGGGCGCGACGCTTCGAGCCGGGGGCAGCCTCGGCGATGGCGCCGATCTGCTCGATGTCGCGGGCACACTCGAGACGACCCTGCTCGACCTGGGTGACGGCGACGACACACTGATGATCCACGACGGCACCAGCATTCAGGGCACGGTTGCCGGCGGTGGAGGCAACAACGCTTTCAATACGAACATCGCGGGGACGGCAACGCTCGGCGCGATCACGGGATTCCAGACACTCGTCAAGAGCGGAGCCGGAACGCTCGATATCCTGGGCATAGATCCTTCGAGCTTCTCCAGCGTTGCTGTCGACGCGGGAGCATTGCGTATCGGCGCGGGCGGTTCGATCGGCGGTGTTCAGACGACGACGGTCGCGGCCGATGCAACGCTGCGCATCGAGGGCGAGTTCAGGGGCAGCGCGACCGGCGATCTGTTCACCGTGGTGGGCACCGCGCTCAGCACTGGCCTGATCGATCTGGGGCAGGGCGCGGACGTGCTCGACGTAGTCGGCACGCTGGATCTCGGCACTGGTGTGTTCGACCTCGGCGACGGCGACGACACACTGACGATTCACGACGACACGCGCATTGTGGGCACGGTTGCAGGCGGTGCCGGCACCAACACGTTCAATACGAATATTGCGACGAGCGCCGATCTGGGCGCCGTCACCGGATTCCAGACGCTCAGCAAGACAGGCGCCGGCACGCTGAACATCCTTGGCGCGGATGTCTCGAGCTTTACGACGGTGGCGGTCAGCGCCGGTACGTTGAGTATCGCTTCGACAGGCAGTGCCGCGAATACAAGAACGACGTCGGTGGATCGCGGCGCCATTCTCAACGTCGACGGAAGTTTCTTCGGCAGCGACAGTCCGGATTCGATGACGATCAGCGGCACTGTCGCGGGGAACGGCAGTATCAGCCTGGGCGCCGGCAGCGATCTTCTCAGGCTGCGCGACGGCGCGGTGCTGGATGCGGTGATCGATGGCGGCGATGAGCTCGCGCTCGGCGACACGATCGTGCTCGACAATGCGGACGCCATGGTCTTCGACACGACTCGCGTCGTCGATTTCGAAACTCTGATGAAGCTTGGCAGCGGCACGGCAACCCTGAGCGGGGATGCTGCGTTTGCCATGGGCGTCAATGTCGACAGCGGCACGTTGCTCGCGAACCGTCTCACGACACAGGTGCTCGCCATCGCGCCAGCCGCTGCGTTCTACGGCAATGAGGTCATCGGCAATGTCAGCAATGCCGGTGTCATGGGCGTGAATGCAGCATCGTTCGGTCGCCTGGCAATTCGCGGCGACTATGTCGGCAACAACGGCCGCATCGACATGCGCGTCGCGCTGGGCGACGACAGTTCACAGAGTGACGTCGTCGAAATCGACGGAGGCAGCGCGACCGGTACGACCCGTATCCGAGTCATCAACGAGGGCGGCCTCGGCGCAAGAACGACGGGCAGCGGCATTCAGTTGATCGAGACGGTCAACGGTGCGACGACGACTGACGATGCATTCACGCTCGATGCGCCGGTGATGGCCGGTGCATATCGATACGATCTCTTCCACGGCGATGCGGATGACACCGATCCGCAGGGCTGGTATCTGCGTTCGCTCGCGCCGGTCCGTGACATGGCGTCACTGTCGACGACACTCGTACCGATGACTTACGGCTATGGCCTGTCGCTCATGAGTTCGCTGCAGGAACGCGATGGGGCAGATCTGCGCGAGTCGTGCGACGGGACCGCAGCGTCTGGTTGTCAGTGGGGTCGCGTCTGGTACCGCTCTGGCGAACGCAACGGCGGCGGGACGGCGATGAACGGCGCCAATTTCGACTATGACTACACGGGTCTGCAGGTGGGCACGGACATTCACCTTTCGGACAGTCGGGACAGCGACGATCGCGCAGGTGTCTTTTTCAATGCCGGACGGGTGAGTGCCGACGCGCAGCGCGACGACTTCGTCAGCGCAGGCCAGGTCGAAGCGCGGGCTTACAGCCTCGCCGCCTACTGGACGCACCGGGACGATCGCTGGTACGTCGACTCCGCGCTCGCGGGGACATACATGACCGGCTTCGAACTGCAGCCCAGCGAGGACAACGGCGCCGTGACGAACGCGTGGTCTCTCGCCGCGTCGATCGAGGGCGGAGGGCGAATCGCAATGGGATCGCGCCTGTCGCTGCAGCCGCAGCTGCAGATCGTCGCCCAGCACATCCGGCAATCGGACACCCAGGCGGTCGGCGCAGAAATCCGCTTCGACGAGAGCGACATCGTTGCGGGGCGCGCAGGGCTTACTCTGGAAGCGGAGATTCTCCCCTCGACGCTCAACCTGTGGCTGAGGACGAACTACTGGAGCGAACTCGTCGGCGACGCAAGCACGACGCTGGTCTCCGGGAACTCCGCTTCAACGACCTTCGATACGCTGTTCGAGGGTGAATGGCTCGACGTGTCCGCGGGAGCTGCGCTCAAGCTGAGCGAGCGCTCCAGCCTGCACCTGAGTGTCACCTCGAGCGATGGCCTGGGCGACACCGACAGTCGCTCGCTGCAGGGCAACCTCGGCTTCCGATTCGAGTGGTGAGCGCGCTCAGGCGCTCACGGCCGCGACCACAGCGATTTCGACGAGATACTCCGGGCCGGCGAGTCGCGCTTCCACCGTCGCTCTTGCCGGCGCCGCGCCCGGCGCTACCCACGCGTCCCATACCGAATTCATTTCGCTGAATGTGTCGATGTTGGCGAGCCAGATGGACGCTGACAGGATGTGGGCTTTGCTGCTGCCCGCGGCCGCGAGCAAGCGATCGATCTCCGCCAGCGCAAGGCGCGTCTGTCCCGCCACCGTGGTCTCGTTGGCTTCCTCCGACGCGACCTGTCCGGCCAGATACACGAGGCCATTGAACACAACCGCCTGGCTCATGCGCCGGCCACACTCGATACGTCGAATCGTCATGGGAACGTCCTTCCTGATCCTGGGGGGCGGATTGTAGTCGTGTTTCCTTCTTGTCCAGCCCCTCCGCCATCCGCTATCCGCCATCCGCTTCCTCCTAGTATCATCGCGGCGCATCGAATTGCTGGAGGCCATACCCCCGATGATCCCTGCCCGGGAAGCCCTTGAACGTCTGCGCGAAGGAAATCGCCGTTTCGTCTCCGAGGACTGGAGCACGCAGACCTTGCCCAGTACGACGCGTCGCCACGAGCTTGCGACGGGGCAGGAACCGTTCGCGATCATTCTCGGCTGTTCCGATTCCCGCGTGCCCGCCGAGATCGTCTTCGATCAGGGGCTTGGCGATCTGTTCGTCATCCGGGTCGCCGGCAACATCGTGGCTCCGTCGCAGATCGGCAGCGTCGAATTCGCAGCTGAGCGCTTCGGCACGCGGCTCGTCGTCGTTCTCGGTCACTCGAAATGCGGTGCGATCCAGGCCACGTTGGAGGAGCTCGAGCGGCCTTCGGGCGGTCGATCGCCGCATCTGCGTTCCATCGTCGACCGCGTGCGTCCCTCTGTCGAAGAGTTGCTCGACACTCCGCTGCGCAACGACCCGCACGCGCTGCTGCATCACGCAGTGCGCGCAAATATCCGCGCCTCGGCTGCTCACCTGCGCCACGGCTCGGAAATGATCGAGGACCTGATCAAGCGGGACGGGCTCGTCGTGGTCGGTGCCGAGTATTCGCTTCAGACCGGTGTGGTCGATTTCTTCGACGACTGGCCGGCATGGGAAGGGGGAGCGCACACGGAGTTCGCAGCCCAGCCGAAGCCCTGACAGCCGCAAGCAAGGCCTGTCCGTTTTTGACCGCTCAGTGACGATCCGGCCCCTTGTGACGCCTTAGGTCCCAGGGCGAAGATGGCGCATCCGAACCCCGAGGTGCGCCATGAAGTCCGCCCTGATTGTCATCGATGTCCAGCAGTCCTTCATGCATCGGCCGTACTGGACCGAAGCCGGCGTCCCTGCCTTCCGCCAGCGCGTGCAGTCACTGATCGACCGGTTCCACGCGGCCGGGCAGCCGGTCCTGCAGGTGTTCCATGTCGACAGCACGGATGCGAGCGATCCTTTCTCCCTGGCGTCCGGCCACATTTCCACGCTGCCCGGCGTGAATGTCGAGCCGACCGACACATTCCAGAAGGCTGTCCACTCAGCGATGTTCGGCGTCAATGGCGCCGGGCAGACCCTGGATGATTGGCTGCGCGAGCAGGGCATCGAACAACTCGTGATCACGGGCATCCGCACGGAGCAGTGCTGTGAGACGACCACCCGCCACGCATCGGACCTGGGTTACTCCGTGACCTATGCGATCGATGCCACGCTGACGTTTCCGATGGTGGCGGAATCAGGCCGCATATTCTCGGCGGAGGAAATCGCCGAACGGACGCAGTTGGTCCTCGCCGGGCGCTTCGCCAAAGTGGTAAAGGCCGACGCGGTTCGCCCATGAGGACGGTCTACTTCGCAATGCTTCCGGATCTGGTCCTGCTGGACGTCGCAGGGGCAGCGGAAGCGTTTCGATCGGCGAACCGTCTGGTACCCGACACCTACGATCTGAAATTCGTGGCGCCGGTGGAGCATCTGAAGACGGGCGTGGGCCTCGAGCTCCACAAGCTGCCGTCGCTGCCCGACGCGGTTGCGGATGATTCCATCGTCGTGGTCACCGGCATCGTCGGCAATGAAGTGAGGTTCGACAGTCTTCCGATCCAGCGGCTCATGCGTTGGCTCAAGCTCGTTGCGAAGAATGAGACCGTCACACTGATGTGCGTTTGCGCCGGCAGCGTCATCGCCGCGAAGGCGGGATTGCTGCAGGGTCGGGAGTGCACGAGCCATCACGAGCACATCGAGGAGCTCTCGGCCATCGAGCCGACGGCTATCGTCCATTCGAACCGGATCTTCGTCCAGGACGGACGCGTGATGACGAGTGCTGGTGTCACTGCCGGCACGGATCTCGCGCTCCATGTCATCGGCGAGCACCTGGGGCACCAGGCCGCGGCAACGGTCGCTCGCAAACTCGTGGTCTACATGCGCAGATCGGGCAACGATCCGCAGCTGTCGCCCTGGCTCATGCACCGGAATCACATTCATCCGGGCGTTCATCGCGTTCAGGACGCCGTGATGAAAGATCCCTCGGCCGACTGGTCGTCGCAGCGCCTTGCGTCGATTGCGTGCATGAGTGAGCGCAATCTCGCGAGGCTTTTCGCCGAGCATGCCGCATGCTCGCCTTTGGATTTCGTGCAGCGCATGCGAGTGGCGCTGGCGCGCGATCTGCTCGCGAACAGCCGCCTCGACATCGAGCGAGTTGCCGAGCGTGCGGGCTTCAGCTCTGCCCATCACCTGCGGCGGGTCTGGCGGCGCTGGGAAACGCAGCCTCCGAGCACACGCCGCAGCAGTGCGGTTGAGGTTTCGGCGAGCGGGCAGTGACAGCGTGGCCTTGCTTGGGCGTCTCTTGTTGTGGGTCCGGCTTCACCGGAGTCAAACGGTCGATGCAACACTGCGAGCCAGTGTATCTGCTGGAGTCTCGAAGCCTAAGGTTTGTCGTGGCCTTTCATTGAGGCGACGG
>NZ_JACHHZ010000001.1 GCF_014202975.1 Povalibacter uvarum | reverse complement strand
AGCCTCGGCCGGGTGCCGCCCCTCACCTTCATGCCGAGGCGAGCAAGCGCTGGAAAGTCTACTTTGGAGTTGTGTCCTTGACGGGGGAGCTTACGACAAGATGACTGGACGAAAGATTCTGGATGGTCTTTTCGTGCTGCTCGTCATTGCAATTGGTGTGGCTTTCGCCGCGGAGCTTCTCTATCAAAGTTCTAGCAACTATTGGAGCTGCGATAGTTCTGTGCCATCCAACTTCGCGCAATCAGCGGCGCTGGATGATGCCCGCTCAAGGTGGGCGGATGTCTGCCTCAATTCGCAGCGCGTTTGCACATTCTCAATCCAAGCGGAGTCCGATGGCACGGTGAGGATCAGTCTCTATCTTTCTGAGAAGCATCCCGCTACAGGCTGCATCTACAAGGGGCAAGACGCGGATGTGTTCGTTTACAGCCGAGAAGGGAAATTTCTCCGAACTGATGAGGCTCCGTTTGGTTAGTCGGATGCCACCTAACAAGCGCATCAACACTGCACGCACTGCGTGCCCGACCGCCCAAGCGCTACGCACTTGTGCGGCGAGTTATGCGCGGCGCTAGCCATGCCCAAGCAGGGTCTACCTGTTTGGCGGGTTGGCCTTGTTGCTCGCGCTGGCGTATCTCGCGCAGCATCTTCTAGGCTTGTGATGCAGAAGGCAGCTACAATCGCGTCGAGTCTGCGCGCAGTGCGCGACTGACTTGAAAAAGCGATGCGCTTTTTCTGACGCCTCACGCGGGACGTTATTCGGAATCAGAGCGTTCATTGAATCCCGCCAGACGCTTCGACCGCTGGCAGCCCACAGAGAAAGATTGTGCGAAGGACTCATCTACCAAACGTCACGCTCGTCGCCCTGGCGGCAAGCTACCTGATTCAGATCGGCGCGGGATTCTTTGCGCTCGCTACCATTGCCCGAACGGTGAGTTCTGCACCCCCGCGCTCGCTTGCAGTGCTGCATGGCGCGTATCCCTACGACAGTAGCGTCTTCTGGCAAACCGTCCCGCCAATCACCGGAGCGCTCTTTCTGCTGGCGATCATCGCCAATTGGCGGACACAGCGCCGTAGCTTGCTGCTCGGGGCACTAGCTGTCTTCGTGCTCGCCGGCGTGGTGACTGTCGCTTACCTTGATCCTCTCTTTGCTGACATCGTCGCGACAGGCTACCGTGACACTGTGGACTCGGCTCTGCAGCGCCGGGCGGCTTCCTGGTACGCCTTTGACTGGGGCATCCGATGCATCGAGGTGACAGCAGGCGCCACACTGCTCATTGCGCTCACTCGGCCTCCAACCGAGCCTGTGGTGTTGCCCGCCTAACGAATCGCTAGAACCTGACGCCGTATCAGTTCAAACAACAGTTGTCACAACCACGCCCGGAAGAAGCCATTTCCTAGAATCCTTTGGTCCGCAAAAAGCCAGCAGGTCACGAGCCCGAGCGCTTACCTCATCGTCCCTTGGGCCGGAACGCCAGCAACACGTTCCCGGGCGGCTGCCCGAACATGCCATAGCCCGACGAGACGAAGAGCTGCCCGTTGGCTGCGACGATGGTCGCATTGTCGATCGCGCCCCCTCCGCCCGGGACGCCGTTGACCGTCGAGAACTTCCTGGCGGTGTCGTACGAGAACAGCACGGCGCCGCTCTTTGCGTCGAACACGCGCAGATAACCATCGTTCGAGCCCTGCGCGACGGCGCCGTCAATCACGGTCGGCGCGCCCGAAAAACCAATGTTCTCGCAAGTGCGCAGGCGAGTCTTGCGCTCAACGCTGCAGTCGGGCTCGGCGGCGAATGTCCACAGTACCTTGCCGGTGCTCGCATCGATCCCATGAATGCCGGGCTTTTCTTTTTGCTGTACTTCCGGCGACGGATAGAAGCCGTTGGGGAAATTGATCGGCGCGTACACGCGCTCGCCGTCGAACGCGATGCCCCAGTGAATGCCGCCGAGAGACGAGCCTGGACCGAAGCTGTCCTGCCGCCAGATGAGCTTGCCGTCATCCGGATTCAGCGCCCACACCGTGCCGGATTTCTGACCGGCGAACAGGACATCGCGGCCGTCCTTGAGTTTGCCGAGCACCACGGAGGCGCCGAAATCGGCATCGCGATTCACTGAATGGGGTGGCGGACAATTCAGACCAAGCTTCAGAGGCGGTGCGCCCGGCGGCACCGCGGACGTGTCGCAGCCGGACAGATAGATATCGTTGGCAGTGGCTTGAAAGCTCCAGCGAATCGAACCGTCCTTCAGGTCGACGGCGAGAATCGCATCCGTCGTCTTGGTCGCGGGCTCCGAAGTCGCTTCTCCCGTGCCCACGAACAGTAAACCGCGTTCCGCGTCGATCGCCGGCGAATTCCAGATCGGCGCCCCGGAAGGCCCCCAGATCATCTTGCCGTCGCCGCGGTCGCGAACCGGTTGGGCATCCGGCATGGGACGCATCGTCCACAGCTTCTCGCCGGTCTTGCCATCGAGCGCCGTGACGCCACCATGCGTCTTGCAGCACTCGAAGTTATCGACGTGCGCCACCGAGATTTCATATTGCGAGATGGGCACGTAGACGCGATCGTCATGAATGATCGGCGTGCCGGTACCGATCGAGAGTGAGAACAGGCGCACTGACTGTGTCCACAGCTTGGTGCCTGTCAACGCATCGATTGCATGAACCGTCGCGTCGGCACCATTGACGACGAGTACTTTGCGTCCGGCAATCTCGCCGTAGGCTGCGCCCGAGCGCAACGGCGACGCACTGTTGTACACCCACTTGAGACAGGGCTCGCTCTGGCTGATATCGATTGCGTATACCTGCAAGGCTTCGGCAACGGGCAGGAACAAGGTATTGCCGACGACGACCGGCTGCGAGCGCATCATCGTCGCACGTGGGAACGCCAGCGCCCAGGCGAGCTCGAGATTCGCGAAGTCCCCCGTCTTCAATCCAGTCTGTGCTTGCGTCAGATGGCGGTGATTGCGCGGATCGAAACCGAAGCCCGTGACGCTTGCGGCCGGGCTCACGTCCACGGCGCGACGATCGGCCGGGCACATCATCTTCGCGATCCAGGCATCGTTCGCCTGCTCTGCACCCGCCAGATAATCCGCCACCGCTCTTTTCTCGGCGTCGCTCAAGCTTGCGGCTTGCAGCTTCATCTTGCCTTCCACCAAGGCATGGTTGATGTTCGAGAAACGCATCTGGCGCAGTGCATCGAGCCCCGGCGAACGCGTGGCTTCGGGATTGTTATGGCAGGCGGCGCACACGCGATCGTAGATCGCCTTACCCGGGTGGCCATCGTTGCTTGCGGGCGGCGGGCTTGCACTCGAGGTGTGCGGCGTTGCCGGAGCATTCGATGCGCCAGCGGAAGCCGGCTCCTGCCGACCAGACGACGCGCAACCCAGAACCAGCAAAGCGGTGGCGGAGCACACCAGTCCCAACCATGAACGCAACGACATCGTCATCGAGACTCCTACTGAAATCACAAAAATCGATTTGCCAAATCTGACCTATCGATTGCCCTGATCTCAACGCAGTTGCAATCGCTTGTAACGCCAGGTCGATCGAAATCGATAGTTGAAGTCTCCACGGGATCGCGGGTACCTCAGGGTCGTGATTTCAGCGCAGGAGGGAGCAATGAGCAAGCAACGTTTACGGACGACGTTCAAGGTGCGAGGCTGTGCGTGACTTCGCTGCGCGCGATCATGCGGTATTGGAACAGCAGCAATCACGTGATCACAATCCGCACACCAACAGCGTGAGTCAACGCTTCCGAGTCGTCCCTTGGGCATGACATATGTGTCGGGTGGTCAAGGTCTACGGTCCACCGTCGACGACTACCTCGCCTTCGCGCGGCTGTTCATCGAAGGAGGAACGTTGATGGCAATCGTCTTCTCAGCTCTTCCACGCTGTCGTTGCTGATGAGTAGCCAGGTCCCCCAGTGGCAACGTGCCGAAGCAACGATTCTTGGCAGCCGCTCTTCGATGAAGGACACGGCTTTGGACTGGGCGTTGCCGTCGTGCTCGATGAGGAGCAGGCAGTTTGACACTGGAATTGGGCTCGAGATCTATGGCGTCATTCGCCAATTCCAGCACCTGGCAGGCCAGGCGGTGTAGGCCGGGGTTTTCAGAACGAACTTTCCAGGCGAGGCGGGCGTTTCGCGGACACCGTAAGCCCGGTAGGTGGTGTCACAGTGTTTGCCGTTTGGATGCTGCTGGGTGCGCTGCTCACGCGCATATATCTGCTGTTTGCGCACCAGCGTCATACACCGTATCTGGAACTCGACCTGGACGCGCTGCCGGCGCTGGAAGATGGCCTTGAAACGCTCGCCGGGCTGACGGATGGCGCCATTCACGAAGGCAACGCGGTGGCGGTCTTGCAGGATGGAGCACTGTTCCCCGCCATGCAGGCGGATATTCGAGCAGCGCGCCACACCGTTCACCTGGAGAGTTTCGTCTGGACGAAGGGAACCCTGGAGAACCAGTTCGAGCGGCTGCTTTGCGACAAGGCGCAGCAGGACGTGAAAGTGCGGCTGCTGGTGGATGCCATCGGTGCCTCGGGTGCCGGCAAGGCCTGTTTCAAACGGTTCGCAGAAGGTCCGGTTGAATTTGCGGAGTACTGCAAGGCGCGTCTGGTCAACCTGCGCCGATTCAATCAGCGCACGCACCGCAAGCTTCTGATCATCGACGGAGAGATCGGCTATGTGTTCGGCCACGGCATCGCCGACCAATGGCTGGGTCGCGGCGAAGATCGTGAGCACTGGCGTGACACGGCCGTGCGCCTGGAGGGTCCGGTCGTGCGGGCGCTGCAGGCGGTGTTCATGGAGAACTGGATCGAAGAAACGCACCGCGTTCCCTGCGGTCCCGGTTGCTTCCCGACGCTGGCTGCCAAAGGACCCGTTCCCGTACACGTATTCAGTAGCGCGTCAGGCGACACGGTGTCGTCCGTGGCACTTGTCTACACGGTTGCGATCGCATCGGCGCGCCGTGAGGTAATCATCCAGAATCCCTACTTCGCTCCTGACGATGGCGTGTGCGAGTTGCTGGGCAAGATGGTCGACCGCGGCGTGGCGGTCCACCTGATGGTGCCGGGTAAGCACACGGACAGTCCGTTCGTACGCGATGCAGGTTGCCACCTGTACGATTCGCTGCTGCGCGCAGGCGTACGCCTCTACGAGTTCGAGCCCACGTTGCCGCATCAGAAGGTCGTCGTCGTCGACGGAGTCTGGTCGCATGTGGGTTCCACGAACTTCGACGCTCGATCGCTGGCATTGAACGAGGAGGTCGGCGTCGGCATTCTTGATCGTGATATCGCGAGTCAGTTGCGAAGTGCATTTGAGGCAGATCTCAAGCGCAGTTCCGAGATAACGCTTGCTCAGTGGCGAAAGCGCTCCTGGCGGGCGCGCGCGTGGAGCTGGCTTGCCTACCGCCTCCATGATCAGCTCTGATCGGCTCTGAATGCGTGGTCACGAGAGTTACGACCGCATGAGAAACAGCCTGTGCCGCATCGTCCGGTTCCTCGTAGTCGCAGCCGCGACGCTCGCGCCCTGCGTGTCATCCGGTGCCACGCCTGTCGTCGTCGAACTGTTCACTTCGCAGGGTTGCAGTTCGTGTCCTCCGGCTGACCAGTTGCTCGGTGAACTGGCGCGGCGGCCCGGCATCATTGCGCTCGCCTATCACGTGGACTACTGGGATGAACCGGGATGGAAGGATCGCTTCTCCATCCCAGCGGCGGCGCAACGCCAGCGCGGCTATACGCGCCGTCTTTCTCGTGCGGGCCCCTTCACGCCGCAGGCGGTAGTGAGCGGCGACACCAGCCTCGTAGGATCGAACCGGACCGCCATGAACGAGGCACTCGCTCAGCAGCGCGATTCGCTGATGATGAGGCTTTCGAGATCGGGCAACAACCTCATCGTGGAGTTGCCGGAGCGATGGCGCGAAACACTCGACGTCTATCTCGTGTCCTATCTCGATGCAGCCGTCACGCATCCGGCACGTGGCGAAAATGCACGACGCGAGCTGAAGGAATTCAACATCGTTCGTTCCTTCTCACGCCTCGGCAAATGGAACGGCACGCCACAGCAGATGAAGGCACCCTTGGCCTCGCTGCCTGCGGATGCGACTTCCGTGGTCGTGCTGCTGCAGCGTCAGAAGCAGGGAGCGATCGCGGGAGCCGCTACGCTCCCGTTGCGCTGAAGTCGCAATCCACTGTGTTGGTCTTCGTCTTCTTGTTCAAAGACGGTCGTGCATCGACGCTCAGATGAGTCCCAGCCAGCGACCGGCGACGACCACCGCACTCCACAGAAGCAGGGAACGATTGCGGCGACGCGAACTAGCGCCTTCGCGCAGCAGGCTATGAGTTCGACGTCGCTGCCGCGCTTTTGGCGCGAAACTCTCCGGGCGTATTGCCGGTCCATTGCCGGAAGCTGCGGTGTAGCGAGCGGGTTTCGCTGAAGCCGAGTTTCTCGGCCACATCGTCGAGCGACAGCGATTCATCCTTCAGATACTGAACAGCGAGTTCGAGACGCACGGCGTTGAAGACATCCTTGTAGGACGAACCCTCCATCAGCAGACGGCGCTGCAGCGTTCGGCTGCCGACATGCAGCCGATCGGCAACGTCTTCGCGGGTCGGGGCGCTGTCGTGAAACATCCTCCTGATCAGGGACTTCACCTCATGGCTGAACGGTGGTGTCGTTTCGATACTTCGAATGCGTGTTGTCGCATGCCCGATCAGTACGTCGCGTAGCGCCGGGTCGGCACGTGCGATGCGGGTGTTGCGCAGGAATGCACGATCGAAGACGACCGAATACTGTTCCTGGTCGAAGAGCAGCGGACACTTGAAAGTTTCTTCGTAGAGCTGCAACGCCCGTGCACTCCTCGGGGCAGCGTGCTTGAAGGTGACGAACTCGACGCCTCGCTCCATCTGCAGATTCAGGCGACCGAACCGGACGTAGGTTGCCAGCAGGCTGTCGGCAAAATTACGTTGTGCGATGTCGCTGCGTTCCGCCAGCTTCCAGTGGCAGGTCACATATTTCTGCCCTTCGGTCACATGGAGCACTCTGTGATCGGAAAGAACGCGGTAGTACTCCGACGTCAGCGTCAGCGCCTCGAGCAGATTGGCGCAGTTGATCGATATGTAGCCGTTGATGTCGTAGCTGCCGACGTCCACATACTTCGCCGAATGCAGTCCGATCGATTCATTCCTCGACGTCTGGATGAGGCGATCGATGACCTCCATGAAGCAGGTCAGCGGTAGTCGCGATTGCGGTGTCTCGATGGTATCGATGCTGAGATTCAGATCGGCGAGAAGCCCGGCCGGATCGACGCCTAGCTCGCTGGCAGTGCGCAGATACGGGGACAGGGTGCTGGATGCCAGACGGTAGTCTTCCACGGATCGTCTCTTTAATCAGTGTGCCGCGTTGTGCTCAGGGCGATTTCCCGCTGACCGGGAAAGTGACTGTCTCGTCCGTTTTCGACACTGCGCGGCGGAATGATAGCCCAAAGAATGACCTCGCATCGTGCCGGCCGGTCCGCACGCGACGCAGCATGAAACCGCAAGCACTGGCATGTGACGCGTTTCCGGGTTCAGGTTTTGACCAACTCATTCCCAGCGAGACTCTGTGAGACGAATCCTTGCGGCCGTCGCAGCGGCGATCTTTGGTACATCGAGCCACGGGGCGGATGCTCAATGGGAGTTTCCGGCCGGTGACGCAGGAGGGCAGCGTTACTCCTCGCTGACACAGATCGACAAAAGGAACGTCGACCAGCTGGAGCAGGTGTGGACCTACCATTTCAAAGAGCCCGAAAGCGTTCGCGGTCTACACAGCCTGCAGATGACACCGTTGTTCCTGCCGGAGCGCGCCGGCGGCAGGCTGGTCACGTGCAGTCCGTTCGGACGCATCGTCGCCATCGATCCGGAAACCGGTGTCGAACAATGGCGCTTCGATTCGAAGCTCGATGAGTCGAAGATCAGGAATCACTTCAAGTGCCGCGGCATCACCTGGTGGGAAGACCCGGGCAAGCAGGCGGGGGAAGCATGCAAGCAACGCCTGTACATGGCGGTAATCGACCGCCGCATCGTGGCGATCGATGCCATCACCGGCCGACCCTGCAACGAATTCGGGCAAGCCGGTGTGGTGAAGCTCTATGAGCGGGAAGGGTGGGACGAGCGGATTCCCACAGTGTTCTCCACCTCGCCGCCCGTCGTTGCAGGAAGCAACTTGATCGTCGGATCCCAGGTCGAGGATTTCAATCACGCGAACATGCCGAGCGGCACGGTGCTGGCACTCGATGTGCGCACCGGTGAGCTACGTTGGTCGTTCAGTGCGATTCCTGAACAGCAGCAGTCGACGGACAGCTGGCCTGCGAATCCTCGATCCGTAAGCGGGGCTGCCAACGTCTGGGCCCCCATCTCCGTGGATGAGGCGCGCGACATGGTGTTCGTGCCCACGAGTTCGCCTTCGCCGGACTACTACGGCGTTGCCCGCCCTGGCGACAATCGCTACGCGAATTCAGTCGTGGCGCTGCAGGGCTCCACCGGCAGAGTGCTCTGGCACTTCCAGTTCGTCCATCACGATCTGTGGGACTACGACACGCCGTCGCAGCCGATTCTCACGGATGTCAGGCGTGACGGAAGAACCATTCCGGCGCTGGTGCAGACCACCAAGCAGGGCATGGTGTTCGTGTTCAATCGAGAAACGGGTGAATCGCTGTTTCCGATCGAGGAGCGACCCGTCCCACGCTCGCGCATCGACAACGAACTCGCATCGCCGACGCAGCCCTTTCCCGTGAAACCGGCGCCGCTTCTGCAGCATCGGCTTTCGGAGAAGGACGCGTGGGGTCTGACGTTCTGGGATCAGGGAAAGTGTGCCGAAACGATCCGCTCCCTGCACAACGAAGGCATCTACACACCGCTCGGCAAGGAGCGGACCCTCTATAACCCCAGTGCACTGGGTGGCATGAACTGGGGCGGCGGCGCGGTCTCGTCGGCCGAGCAATTGCTGATCGTCAATCTGAGCAACGTCGCGATGTTCGGGCAACTCGTTCCGATCAATCAGGCGAATGCGCAGGGTCACGCGAATCCGGCATTCACTCAGGTGAACGCGATGAAAGGCACGCCGTACGCCGTGGTGATGGGATTGATCCTGTCGCCGCTCGGCATTCCGTGCTCGGCGCCGCCATGGGGCAAGCTCGCGGCAATCGATCTCGAATCGGGCGACATCCGATGGCAGAGAACGCTAGGGTCCGCGCATGAGATGGGCCCGGTGAAACTGCCGTTCGAGATCGACTGGGGCACACCGAACCTCGGCGGCCCATTGCTGACGAAAAGCGGACTCGTCTTCATCGGTGCAACGACCGACCGGCGGTTGCGCGCGTTCGACAGTGCAACGGGCGAGAAGCTCTGGACCTCAGAGTTGCCGCACGATGGCTCGGCCGCGCCGATGACCTTCATGCATCGCGGACGCCAGTATGTCGTGATCGCCGCGGGCGGGCAGATTGCCTTCGGACGCCCGCTCGGCGATTCGCTCGTCGCGTTCGCCTTGCCCGCGCCCAGACACAAAACGAAGTGAGGCCAACCAGGTGTCCGAACCAATGCAGCCCATGCGGCCGGCGGAACGTTTTGCCCGTGCCTTGCTACGACACGGAGTCGAGTATCTCTTCGGTCAGAGCAATCCACCCTCGCTGACCCTGGCGGCGGCAGATCTGGGAATCGAGCAGATTGGCTATCGGCAGGAGAATGCCGGCACCTACATGGCGGATGGCTACGCTCGCGCGACGGGCAAGGTGCCGGTCGTCACCGCGCAAAATGGGCCTGCGGCTACGCTGCTGGTGGCGGGCCTTGCGGAATGCCTGTCCGCCTCCATCCCCATCGTTGCGATCGTGCAGGACGTCGGTCCGCGAGCCCGTGATCGCAACGCGTTTCAGGAACTGGATCAGCTGGAGCTCTTCAAGGGCGTGGCGAAGTGGATCAAGCGCATAGATATCGCTGATCGCATTGAAGACTACGTCGATATGGCGTTCGCGGCGGCGGCAAGCGGCCGGCCGGGGCCCGCCGTGCTGCTCGTGTCGATGGAGTTGCTGGCGGATTCCGAAGAGCGTCCGCCTGCGCCGCGTCGCATGAGGCTGGGTCACTATCCACTCGATCGCACGCAAGCCGATCCGCAGCGGATCGCAGAGGCGGCCGTGCTGATTGCCAATGCCCGGGCGCCGATCGTGTACGCAGGCGGCGGCGTGATCGGATCGGGAGCGCAGCAAGAACTGCGTGCACTGCAAGAAGGTGCGCATCTGCCCGTCGCCACGAGCACGATGGGAAAGGGCGGGGTGGATGAGACACATCCGTTGTCCATTGGTGTGATCGGTTACTACATGGCGGCTCGCGGCATGACCAGGTTCGCGAAGCCCCTGATCACCGAGGCGGACGTGATTCTCCTGATCGGAAATCGCACCAATCAAAACGGCACCGATTCCTGGAAGTTGCTGCCCCGCGACGCTAGTTACATTCACATCGATATCGATCCGCTCGAGATCGGACGCAACTACGAGGCGCTGCGGCTCACGGGCGATGCCAAGCTGACGTTGAGTGCCTTGAATGCAACACTCGCGGCGTGCGAGCTCACGCGCCGACGCGAGGGGCGAGCCGCACTGGAAGCGACGATAGCGGCGAGCAAGCTGCGCCACCGGGAAGAAATCGCGACAGTCACGCGATCAGACGCGGCGCCCATCCGCCCGGAGCGGTTCATGGCGGAGCTGGAGCAGCAGCTGGCTGACGACCACATCGTGGTGGCGGACGCAAGCTTCTCTTCCATCTGGGTCGCAAACTATCTCACTGCGAAGGGGCGTCGCCGCTTCATCACGCCGCGCGGCCAGGCTGGGCTCGGGTGGGGCTTCCCGCTGGCGATGGGTGCACGACTTGGCAATCCCGCCACGCCTGTCGTCTGCATTGTCGGCGACGGCGGCTTTGGCCACGTCTGGTCAGAGCTCGAAACTGCAAAACGCCATGGCATCAGGGTCGTCATCGCCGTGATGAACAACGCCGTACTGGGCTATCAGCTGCACTCGGAAGATGCATTTCTCGGCAGACATACGAATGTCTGCAAGTTCGAGCCTGTGGATCACGCAGCGATCGCGCGCGCCTGCGGCGTGCAGGGAATCCGGCTGGAAAAAGCACAGGACACAGCGCGGGTGATCCGCGAGGCGCTGGCAACGGATGAATCGGTGCTGATTGACGTGATCGCGGATCCCCAAGCGATGCCGCCGGTGCCCGTCTTCTCGCGCCTTCCCAACTATTGAGAACGTGGCAGATCAATCCGCCAGTCTTTTCAGCACCGCCTTGCGAAAGCCGGTGAGACGTCCGCCATCGACGACGATCGTCTGACCCGTGATATAGCGGCTCTGATCGCTGGCGAGGAAGTGATACACGCCGACGAGATCGTCCACCTCGGCAATGCGACCGAGGGTGGAGAGGTGCTTCGCCAAAGTGTTCAGGTAGTGCTGCGGTGGCAGCATCGGAGTTTTCACTGGGCCTGGAGCGATTGAGTTGCAGCGGATGCCGCGCAGACCTAGTTCGACGGCCGCCGTTTTCGTCATGCTGATCGTGGCGGCTTTCGTTGCGCTGTAGTCGAAGAAGCCTTCGTTCTGCTGCAGGCCCGCGACGGAAGCGGTCGTGATGATGGATCCGCCGTCGCGCATGTGTCGCGGGCCGTACTTCAGGAGGTAGTACGTCCCGTAGAAGTTCAGGCCTACGACGCTGTCGAGAACCGCCTCGTCCGAATCCGTCAGATGATCGTTGCGGCCCGGCTTGCCGGCGTTGTGAATGATCACATCCAGTTTGCCGATGGTTTCTTCAGTTCTGGCGAATGCTTCGATGACCTGAGAGCGGTCGCACACATCGACACTCAGATGGAGCGCGCCGGCGGCGAGCAGCGGTGCCGGTGGAGTCTGGATATCCGCCACGACGACTCGGGCGCCTTCCTGCAGGAAGCGGTCGCATACGCCGAGGCCGATGCCCGAAGAGCCGCCGGTCACGAAGACAGCCTTGTCCGCAAGACTGAAGGGATGAGGGTTTGTCATGGAGGCGCAGTCTCATTGCATGTGAGCGTCAGTGCCATGTCGAGGGTGGACAGCGGCTGCACATGTCTGGCCAACGCAACGCCGGCGCTGGCAACGACCGTTGTCCGGATTTGTCACTGCCGTGACCGGAACGGTCACTGAGTTTTTCCTGTCGAGGCGACTACTTTTACGCAGCCGACCGGAATGTCGGTGATATCAGCGCGCCTGAAGGAAGCGTCGCGGTGTATCGCGACGACAACAGCTGCGCCTGTGGATCAACGTCAAGAGAGATTCGTCAGCGGGGGACTATGAAGCAGCGCAGAAAGTCATGCATTCCTTTGTGTGCGGCAATGGCCGTGGCAGTGGGTCCGGTTTGGGCGCAGAACGCTGGAACCGAAGGATTCACTCTCGAAGAGATCATCGTTACCGCGCAGAAGCGCGAAGAGAATCTCCAGGACGTGCCAGTGGCCGTCTCCGTGGTCGAGGGCGCGCAGCTTGCCCAGCTGAACATCGAAGATTTCGCGGGCATGTCCGACTACGTTCCCAGTCTCAGCGTAACCAACGCAGCCAATGTAACCGTCATCAGCATTCGCGGCGTCGGCACTGCTGATAACGGCGGTTTCGAGCAGTCGGTCGGTTTGTTCATCGACGGGGTTCATCAGCCACGCGATCGCATGTACCGTGCCACTTCGTTCCTGGACGTGGAGAACGTGCAGGTGCTGCGAGGTCCGCAGGGTTATCTGTTCGGCAAGAACACCACCGGCGGTGCACTCATGGTCGCGTCCGCCCGGCCGGGCGACAAGTTCGAGGCCGGCTTCAGCGGCACCTACACACTCGACGAGGGCTATCAGAACGGCGGCTACAACGTGGTTGGCTTCCTGTCCGGACCGC
This sequence comes from Povalibacter uvarum, assembly GCF_014202975.1. Lineage (GTDB taxonomy): Bacteria > Pseudomonadota > Gammaproteobacteria > Steroidobacterales > Steroidobacteraceae > Steroidobacter > Steroidobacter uvarum. Next base: position 1,464,239 of record NZ_JACHHZ010000001.1, on the reverse strand, counting down.
TGAGCGATACGTTCGGGATGCGGCTCGCGGTGCGCCAGCTGGAAGACCACGGCAATTTCAAGAACGTGCTCGATAGCGGCACGATCGACGCGGACGATGAAGAGCAGCTCGCCGTGCGCCTGAGCATGCAATGGCAGCCGAGCGACAGCTTCTCGGCACTGCTGAAGCTCGAAACCGGTCGCAGTCGCATCGATGGCGAACCGAATCGAACCTTCAACTACGACACGGCGCAGTTTCTGCTGAACCCTGCCGTTTCGCCCGCCATGGTGAACGCGCTGGTGGGCGCGTCACCTCTCGTCGAGGGCCCCTATGTTCAGAGCTGGACCGAGGGCATGTTCGATGACACCGACAGCGAGTCCGCGACGTTGACCCTGGATTGGGATCTGGGTGAACACAACCTGCTGTCGATCAGCGGCTATTCCGAGTACGACTTCACGCAGAAGCGCGATGGCGATCTGATCAACGCCGATCTCTTCAACCAGGATGACACCGAGGAATTCGATGTCTTCAGTCAGGAGTTCCGCCTGGTATCGCCGCTTGGCGGCAAAGTCGACTACGTTGCCGGTCTCTACTATCAGCAGCAGAGTCATCAGTCGCTGGAAGTGAGAAACATCAACTTCGCCCAGATTGGCGTCGCGGATACCGACACCAATCGCAGCTTCTCGCAGGAAGGCGAGACGATGGCCATCTACGGCAACATGAACATCCACTTCGCCGAGAAATGGACGGTATCGCTGGGTGCGAACTACACGCACGAAGAGAAGGAAGCCGAACGTGTCCTGACCATTGGCGGTGCTGTGCCGCTGGCCAACGCCGTGAATGAATTCGCACATGATCTGTCCGGAGATCGCTCCGGCGACCAGGTCATCGGCTCCGCGAAACTGCAGTACAACCTCTCCGATGACTTCATGCTGTACGGCAGCGTCAGCCAGGGATTCAAGTCGGGCGGCTTCGACGAAGTGGGTACGCAAGGTGACGAACCGGGCGAATACAACCCCGCCGCCGGCCCGGCGCAGTTCGAGTTCGACGACGAGGAACTGCTGTCATATGAAGTGGGCGGCAAGGGCGAGTTCGTCGATGGCCGTCTGGTCGCGAACTGGGCTGCCTTCTACCTGGATGTGACCGATCGCCAGTTCAGCCGCTACACCACCGATGGTTTCATCGTGGGCAACTCCGGCGAGACCAACTATCGTGGCGTGGAACTGGATACGCAGTTCCTGATCACCGAGAACTTCCGCTGGGACCTGTCGGTTGCCTACGTGGAAGGCAAGGTCGTCGAGCCCATCGTGGCGGGCGACTTCACGGAGGAGGTGGGTACGCTACCGGGGGCGAACTGGAACTTCACCAATCATCTCGGCTACGAGGTCGAGATGGGAAATCTGCTGGTCAAGGCCGAGATGTACAACATCTACGAGGATGCCCAGGAGTTCACCAGCGCCAACCTGGACCGCGATTCGGCAATCCGCACCAATCTGCGCCTTGGGCTCGGCAGCAGCGATGACGTGTGGGAGGTGGCGCTGCTGGCCAACAACGTCACGGATGAAGAGGTCGTGATCTTCCCTCAGTTCAACGCGATCTTCCCGAACTCCGCAGCGGGTCCGAATACTGCGGCGGCGGGGTTCATGTTCCCGTCGCGTAGCTACTCGCTGCAGTTCAACTACAACTACTAAGAGTGCATCGGGGCCTTCTCTGCGCGACAGAGAAGGTCTCCCATCCGCTGTTGAGACGAGGTATTGAGCATGAACCGAACTGCATCTGTTGTGATCGCACTGATGACCGTCGGTGGAGCGGCAAGCGCCGGCACACTGACGGGTACGATCAAGGACGATGCAGGCAAGCCTGTTGCGGGCGTAATCGTGCGTGTGACCGAGTCCGTGCCGAATGGCAATTCGGAGGTCGTATATTCGAACGCGCAGGGTCTGTTCTCGCTGCAGACCGCTCTGAACGGCAAGCTCGAGGTTCGCCTGCGCTCGCCGTATCTGGAGGATCTCAAGGAGACATTGATACTGGGTCAGTCCGACGCCGCGAGTCGCGACTACAAGATGAAGAGGATGACCGATCCGCAGCAGATCTCGGACAGCCTGCCAGCCGGCTATCACTTCGGACAGCTCCCGTTCGAGACGGCGCCGGACTCACCCTTCACCAAGTACCAGTTTCAACGCGACTGCCTGACGTGTCATGCATTGGGCAACTCGCTGACCCGCTTCCCGCGCACGCCGGAAGGTTGGGTCGGGACGATCGAGCGCATGCACCGCTATCTGGGCAACTTCGACAAGGAACTGCGCGAGAAGCGTGCCGTCATCCTCTCAAAGGGGCTCGATGGCAAGCCGCTCAAGGTTCGGCCCGTGTTCCCGATCGACCCGGAGGTGTTCACCGCGAAAGTCTACGAGTACCCCATGCCCAAGTCCGCTCAGCCGCATGATGCCGCGGTGAGCCCGGCGGATGGTCTGGTCTACACGGTTGATCAGGCCTCGGATCTGATGGCTGTGACCGATCTCGCCACTCGACAGACGAAATACTTTCCTCATCCCAAGGAAAGCAAGCCAGCGCAGACGGTCGGCACGATGAGCGGTTCGGTGGTCAACGGTCCGCATTCGCTGGCTCTGGGACCGGACGGCAAGTGGTACACCACGAATACGTTCACCTCGCGCATCGGCGTCTTCAATCCGAAGACGATGCAATGGGAGCCGTCGATCGAGATCGGCAGCAAGGCCAACTATCCCCACACGATCCGTTTCGACAAGCAGGGCATCGCTTGGTTTACGATCTCGCAGAGCGAGCAGGTCGGACGGCTGGATCCGAAAACCCGGGAAGTGAAGGTGCTCGATCTGCCGCCGGTGAAATCTCTGGGTACGGCGTTCGTCACCGTGCCCTATGGTATCGATGTCAGTCCCATCGACGGCACCATCTGGTATACGCGGCTGTTCGGTGACAAGGTCGGGCGCATCGATCCGAACACGCTGCAGCTCAAAGAATATCAGTCGCCTGTCAAAGGCCCGCGCCGCATGCGCTTCGACAAACAGGGCGTGCTGTGGTTGACGGGCTACTCCGACGGCATTCTGGCGCGCCTCAAACCCAAGGACTTTGCATCGGCCGAAGGGTTCACGTCAGAGCTGTATCCGTTGCCGCAGTTTGCGAAGGGATATGAGCCCGCGCCCTACGCATTGGGTGTTCACCCGCAGACGCAAGACATCTGGATCAACGAGAACCTGACGGACCGTATGTTCCGCTTCATTCCGGGCGAGAAGCGTTTCGTCGTGTATCCGATGCCGCTGCGGGGAACGTACACACGCGACTTCAGCTTCACCGCCGACGGCAGGGCTTGTACAACCAACAATCCATCGCCAGCGGCTGCGCTCGAAGGTGGAGTGCAGGAGCTCTTCTGTATCGCCCCCTGACTCGAAGCGTGCATGAGGCAAGTGCCATGGCGCACGCGTGGTTCCTCGCCGCGATTCGCTGACTTCTCGCCGCCGGTCGCGGCTCGCCGTCGGACCCCCTGATGGCGGCTCGCTCCGGTCGGCGAGAAGTCGCACATGATTGTTGAGGCGGGTGAAAGCAGCCTAGAGGACAGCGCGAGCTGCCGGAGATCGCGCTGAGCAATCGTGCAATGCGCGTTGCGCGGCGCGCGTTTTGTGCTGCAATGCCCGGTAGTCCCTACGTATAGAAGGGTCGATCGGTGCGGAATAGAATCCGGGCCGTCCCAGGGCGCGCTCATGAAAAGAACAGGCGCTGAGGGGTCCGAGTTCGAACCCAGGCCAGCAAGCATGTCCTCTGAGGTAGAGCAATCCACGCTCAAGTTCTCGATCGCCCTGACCCTGTTGCTTGGCGTGCTCGGCATTGCGAGCGGACTTGCCACCGGTTCTCAGGCGATTGTTTTCGACGGCATGTACAGCTTCGTCGATGTTGTGCCCACCGTCGTTTCGTTGGTCGTGGTGCGACTGATCGCTCACGGGTCGAGTCACCGCTTTCAGTACGGCTACTGGCATCTGGAGCCGTTGGTGGCTGTGCTTCGCGACAGCATCCTGGTAGTTGCATGCATCTATGCGGCCGTCGATGCTGTGGGCGCTCTGGCCGGCGGGGGAAATGAGGTTGCTTACGGCATGGCGGCGGTTTGGGCGGGTGTCCTGTCCACCATCGGGCTTGCGATGACGCTGTACCTGAGCCGCCTTGCCCGCAAGCTGCGATCTCCGATGCTGCGGCTCGACGCCAGAAGCTGGCTGGTGAGCGCATTTCTCAGCCTGGCGCTTCTGATCGGCTTTGCCATCGCCGCCGGACTCGCCAGGACCCGGTATCAAGGCTGGACACCCTATCTGGACGCCATCGCGCTGTTGGCCATCGCACTTTGCATGCTTCCAATGCCGCTCATCGGACTATGGCGCTCGATGAGCGATGTCTTGCAGGTGGCACCGGACGATCTCGACAAACAGGTGCACGCCGTAATGAACGGCATCGTGGGGGAGCGTGGTTTTCTCGACTATTCGAGTTATGTCGCGAAGGTTGGTCGCGCGCGCTTCGTCGAGATCCATGTACTGGTCGCGCCGGATGCCCGAATCGACACTGCTGCGGCTGATGCGATCCGGCGGGACATAGCCAAACGGCTCAATGCCGTATGGCCGAACTTCTGGCTCACAGTTGATTTCACCGCTGATCGCGCCTGGCTCTGAAGAGCGCAAGGGAATCGCAGTTGTCGGCGAAATCGCGGCTGGCGGCTCTCGGTGCAGTACAGTATCTGCGACGAAGGCGGGTGCGTTATTGAGGCAACGCTCGCGAACGGACAGTCAAATGCCCGACTCGACGGTCGCCACCGCCATGACCCGCTCCTGACCCGAAACTACTACGCCGCCCGGTTGCTCCAGTGTGACCACGAATGCTGCGGGTTTCCCGACCGGCAATTTGGCGATGAAAGGAATGATCACGTCGCCGCTGCCATCGGGGGCGACATCGAATACACCGCCGTCGACAGGTTGCGGCTGGGCGCGTCCAGCGTCTGCGATCCAGAGCTGATACTGGGCAAGGCGCGGGTCGTTGGCGGGGATGCCGCGGAAGCGCAAGAAACCGCGTTGTGTTACTGGATCAAACACGACATCGCCGACGATTGGCGAGGCTTCCTGCGGGGCCCACGAGACTTCGAGCGCCCGGCCGCTGGCCAGCAGTTCGGTGCGCTGCTGTCCAGCCGTCTTCGCCACGGATTCAATCTCAGAGCCGGTGCCGATGAGTCGCGGCCACCACCCAAGTACCGCCAGGACGAAACAAGCCGCAGCGACCCACCAACCGGCCGCCGACTGAGTGCGCGTCAGAATCCGTGCGGGCTTGAGCCCGACCACTTCCGCTGATGCGGGACCGCGCGCAGGCGCAGCAGCAACGATACGTTCGCGCAGCGCCTGCGGCATCTGTTCTCTGCCTGCATGTGCAGCGACAGTGATCGCAGCTACCGTGTTCTCGATCTCTGCTCGTTCGGATGCTGTCAGGGACTGCGCAAGCGCCTGCAACTCACTAGCTTCGTCGCGAGTAAGTCCCTCAGTCGCTTCCTTGATGAGTAGATCGACCAGGAGGTCGTTGTCGCGCCAGGAAGTGCTCATGACTGCACCTCACCGAGCAATGCCCGTATTGCGAGCAGGCCGCGGCGCATCAGGGTCTTGACCGTGCCGAGCGGCATTCCCGTTTGCGCTGCTATCTCGCTCTGTGACAAGCCCTCGACTACCGCGAGCGAGATCACTTGCTGTTGCTCCGGTCTCAATGCCGCCAGCGCGGTCGCAGCGCGACTGGCTTCCAAACTGTTCTCGCCATTCGACGGCGCCACCCACGCCAGCGGCTCGAGATCGTCCATCGGGACTTCGACAGGCCGGCGCTGTCGCTGCCGCAATCGATCGATCAGTGATCGCCGCGCAATTGTGGCGATGAAGGTGGCCTCTGAGCCCTTCTGGGGATCGAAGCGGCTGGCATGCTTCCAGAGCGTCAGGAAAATCTCTTGCGTTGCATCCTCCGCATCGGCGGCATTGCGGGTCATCTTTCTGGCGAGCGACCACACGAGGCCGCCATAGCGGTCGATGCATTCGGTGAATGCTGTGTTGTCGCCTTGAGCGATGCGGGCCAACACCGACATCACCGTCGCAATCCCCTTTGTTCTCCTTGTACAGGATCGGGAGTATAGCGCGCCTGAGACGCTGGCTGGTGTTCACGACATGTCAGGCCCCGACAGGTAACCGACAACCGGGCTTGGCAAAGAGAATCTGAACGTCGCCGAGCTGTCGTTCCAGGAAGCCACCCTCGCAATAGCACAGATAAAACTCCCACATCCGGATGAAGGTGTCCGGATAGCCGAGCTGACGCACCTGGCTCAGGTTACCCGTGAACCCTTGCCGCCAGCGACGCAATGTCGTTGCATAGTGTGGGCCAATGTCTTCGAGGTGTACCGCCTTCATATCGGTCTGCGCGGCGAATGATTGCAGGATGGCCGTGATCGAGGGGATGAAGCTGCCCGGAAAGATATAGCGCTGGATGAAATCGACCGAGCGCAGCGCGGACCGGTAAAGTTGGTCCCGCAGCGTGATCGCCTGCAGCAGCATCGCGCCGTCCGGCTTCAGCAGGCGCGAGCATGTGGCCGTGTAAGTATCGAGGTAATTGGCACCGACTGCCTCGATCATCTCGATCGACACGATCTTGTCGAACTGACCCTGCAGGTCACGGTAGTCGCTCAGCAGCAGAGTGACACGGTCGGATACTCCCGCCGCGTCGATGCGCTGTCGCGCCAGATCGTACTGCTGACGAGAGATGGTCGTTGCAGTCACATGGCATCCGTAGCGTGTGACCGCATGCAGCGCAAAGCCACCCCACCCGCAGCCGATCTCGAGCACGCGATCGTTTGGCCCGAGCTGCAGCTTGCGGCACGCGGCGTCGAATTTCTCGACCGAAGCCTCGTACAGCGTACTGTCGGGCGTACGAAAGATGCCGCAGGAGTACGCCATGGTCTCATCGAGCATGAGTTTGTAGAGATCGTTGCCGAGATCGTAGTGCGCGGCAATGTTGCGTAAGCTGCCAGCCCTGGTGTTGCGCCGCAGGTGGTGGAAGGCCGCGAGCAACGGCCGGCTCAACCAAGACCAGCCGCCGTCGACATCTGTCAGGACGTCGCGATTGCGAATGAAGAGGCGGATCAGCGCCACGAGATCGTCGCAACGCCAGCGGCCTTTCATGTAGGCCTCACCGGCGCCAACGGTGCCGCCGAAGGCAATATCCACGAACAGTTCTGGATCGTCTGAGTGGATCGTCACGGGCAGTTTGCACTCGTCATCGCACTGGCCAAATCGGTGCGTCGTCCCGTCCGGCTCGATTAGCGTGACATCGCCGTGCTGGATCCGGGCGAGCTTGGCGAGCACTAGCCGGCGGGCCAGCATCACGACTGCGCTGCCGCGTTCAGACCGACCCTCGTCGTCAATGGCAACCGATCGAACCTCTGAGTTCATCGAGATAGACTCCCAGGATGGGCGAAGAACGGCGTGCGACGTAGGGCCAGCTTGAGCGCCTGCCAGTAGATGAGCGCGGACACTTTCAGAGTCATGAGCGGAAAGCGCAGCAATGCACCAAGCGCAGAGGTGCGCGTGAGCGCACGGCGCCTCAGGTTCAGCGTCGCATCCAGCATCAGCTGACCCGCGTGGCGCGTCTGCATGTGGACGTACAACGCTTCCGCTGGCGCACAGAAACGCCAGTCGTAATGCATGTCCATGGGCAGGAACGGTGACACGTGAAAGTCCTTGTCGAATTGCCAGCGCCACACGTCGCCACCATGACCTGCGACACGCCGTTCGCCGGCGTCGGTGGGCAAGACGTAGGTATGGCGTTGCCTCCAGGGTGTGTTGGTGATCTCGGCGACCACGTAGTCAACGCGAGCACCGCTCGCGTCATAGACGTAATAGAAGCTCACGGGATTGAAGTTGTGGCCGAAGTAGCGCAGATGCGTGAGCAGGCGAATGGGGCCCTCCGGCCGCACGCCTACATGCTGTTCGACCAGTTCGCGCACGCACACATCGAGCGGACGCGACGGGTCGCCGTAGTAGTCGGCACGACGGAATCGCGCGGGGGCGGCATGACGCGCTGACCATAGCCACAAGCTATCGAACGCGTGAGGCAGCTCGGCGAGGTCGATGAAGGCCATGAACAATCGGTAGTGAAACCGGTTGGGGCGCGGAGCGAAGCGCCGATGACGCACCGAGCCCACGTAAAGGCAACTGTTCACGCGAGCACCTGCTTCGCGGTGTCGATTGGTCGTGCCGCAGCGGCCATCAAGTCAGCCGCAGCACGTTCACCGCTTACTACAGCGTCCTCGTGAAAGCCGCTGGCCCAGTAGGCGCCACAGTAGAACGTGCGTTGCTGGCCGCTGATCTCGCCCAGGCGGCGTTGCGCATCAACGGCCTGCAGTGTGTAGACCGGGTGGTGGTACGTGAAGGTGCGCAGGATTGATGCGGGGTCGATGGCGGCACTGTGGTTGAGTGTCACCATGAAACGGTCCGCTGCACTCAAAGACTGCAGCACGTTCATGTCATACGTCACTGCGGCCGCTGCCTGCGGCTGGGCCAGGATGTGATAGTTCCAGGCGGCGCGCGCCAGCGGTCGTCGAGGCAGCAGGCTTGCATCGGTGTGCAGCACGACTTCGTTGCGTTGATACGCGAAGGCACCGAGAAGCCTGCGCTCCGCATCCGTCGGTGCCTCCAGCAAAGCCAGCGCCTGATCGCTGTGACAGGCGAGGATGACCTGGTCGAAGCGCTCGATGTCGCCTCGGCGCGTGCGCACCCACACGACATCCGCATCGCGACGCACACCGGCGACGGGCGTATTCATGCGCACGGTGAAGAGTTTTACGAGTCGCTCTACATATGTGCGCGAGCCGCCGCGCACGGCACGCCAGACAGGACGTTCGTCGATGCTGAGGAAGCCGTGGCGATGGAAGAAATCGATGAAGAACCGGGCCGGAAAACCGAGCAGGGCGCTTTCCGTCGCCGACCAGACTGCGCGGCCCATCGGCACGAGATAGCGATCGCGAAAGTCGTGCGAGTAGCGTCCGGCATCCAGGTATTCGCGCAACGTCGTGGAGTCGTCGAGCGTGCCCGTTCGTGCAGCCCGGTTGAATCGCAGGATCTCCAGAAGCATGCGCAGGAACGCGGGCCGGAAGGCATTCGAACGCTGCGCGAACAGCGTGTTCAACGAGGTGCCGTTGTACTCGAAGCCGCTGCGCTCGCAGCGCACCGAGAAGCTCATGTTCGAAGGTTGCGAGGCGACGCCGAGTTCCTCGAGCAGCGCGATGAAGCGGGGATAGGTCCAGTCATTGAACACGATGAAGCCCGTGTCGATGGCCCAGTGCTGCCCATGGTGCTCGACGTCCACAGTCGCCGTGTGCCCGCCGGCGTAGTCGTTGGCTTCGAACACAACGATTTCGTGATCGCGATGCAACCTGTAGGCTGCTGTCAGGCCTGCGACACCTGCGCCGACAATGGCGATCCTCATGGCACTCTCCGCAGGCGGCGTGAAACATCCTCGCGGATCTCTACTGGGACGGTCTTCAGGTCCCAGATCAGGCCAACCTGTGCCAGCCCCTTGAGTGCGTAGTAGGTGAGATCGACCTCCCACCAATAGAAGCCCTGCCGCGCCGATGCGGGATAGTGGTGATGATTGTTGTGCCATCCCTCGCCCAGCGTGAGCAGCGCCAGCCATGCGTTGTTTCGGCTGTCGTCGTGTGTCTCATAGCGCTTGCGTCCGAAGCGATGACACAGAGAGTTGATGGTGTACGTGCCGTGGTAGCAGGCAACTGTTGAGATGAAAAATCCCCACACCAGCATCTGCGAGCCGGAGGTACCGAGCCCCGGAACCCAACGCTCGAGGGCGATGCCGAACCCGAAGAGCAAAACCGCAAGTGCAACGGGGACTAGCACATCGAACCGGTCGAGCCAGCGCAGCTCCGGGAATCGCGACAGATCGCGCACGCGGTGCAGGTCCGCAGAGAATCCTTTGCGCGTCAGGAACCAGCCCATGTGGGCGCGCCAGAATCCATGTTGGGCGGGCGAGTGCGGATCCTCAGGGCGATCCGAGTGCGCGTGATGATGGCGGTGATGGGCTGCCCACCACAGCGGGCCGCGCTGCACCGCAGAGGCGCCGAGCACTGCGAACGCAAACTGCGCCGCGCGCGATGTCTTGAACGATCGATGCGAAAAGTAGCGGTGGTAGAACGCCGTCACCGCGAACATCCGGATCCAGTAGAGGGTGACGGCCACGGTTACAGCGATCGCGCTTGCGCCCACGAATACCACCGCCAGGCAGGCGACATGCATCAGGGCGAATGGCACCACCCGCAGCCAGTCAATGGGATCGTCACGCCATGAAGCCCCGGTCTCCGACGCATCGGGTGTGGCGTCGAACCATCGGCGCAGTCGCGCCGTGTAGCTGAGTGCGCCACGCGGCGCTGAGGTGGAAGAGATCATGTACGACTATTCGTACGACGTTACGTTCCGGATTCATGTGAATCCGAATTCGCCGTGCCGACGAATAGTCGAAGAAGCTGCTCTCCATTCGGTGCGCAACGCCTCAGTCGAGTCAGTTGGTGGGTTTGAAGAAGCGAGGGACGTCATGACGGTAGCGATGTCGCTGGTCGAAAGAGGGCTCGTGCCTGACTTCCTGGTCCGGCACGGCATCCGACGCCTTCTGGCGCAACGGCTGGCCAATGAGGATCTCGGTAACCCGGAAGCGCAGCAGGCTCACCTGATGAGCTTTCTGGAGACATTGCGACACAGTCCGATCGCCACTCATGCTGACGCGGCCAACGACCAGCACTACGAAGTTCCGCCGGCCTTCTTCGAGGCCGTGCTGGGTCCGCACCTCAAGTACTCAAGCGCCTGCTTCAAGCCCGGTGTAGCGACCCTCGACGAGGCCGAACAGGTCATGCTCGATCTCACCGTGCAGCGTGCGGAACTCGCGGATGGGGACCGCATTCTGGAACTGGGGTGCGGTTGGGGCTCTCTGACGCTGCACATGGCCGCGCGCTTTCCTTCCAGCCGGCTTGTTGCCGTATCCAATTCCCGCAGCCAGCGTGAATTCATCCTGTCGCGCGCCAGGGAGCGGCGCCTTGCCAACATCGAAGTCATCACCTGCGACGTGAACCGCCTGGAGTTTCCCGTCGGGCAGCACTTCGATCGCGTTGTGTCGGTGGAGATGTTCGAACACATGCGCAACTATCGCGAATTGCTGAGGCGCATTTGCGGATGGCTCGATCCGGACGGAACCCTCTTCGTGCACATCTTCACGCATCGTTCGTTCGCTTATCCATTCATCGTGCGGGACGATTCAGACTGGATGGCCAGGCACTTCTTCACCGGTGGCATCATGCCGAGCGACGACACCCTGCTGTACTTCCAAGAGCACTTGCGGCTCGAGCGGCATTGGCGATTGGATGGGCGGCACTACCAGAAAACGGCCGAGGCGTGGCTGCGAAACATGGACAATGCTCGCGGGCGCATCGCGCCGATTCTCGCCGCGACCTACGGACCACACCACGCGGTACGCTGGTGGAACTACTGGCGCGTGTTTTTCATGGCGTGCGCCGAGCTGTGGGGCTACCGAGATGGAACTGAGTGGGGCGTATCGCATTACCTCTTTCGCAAAGGTCAAGCATGAAGTCCACCACACTCGTTCTAGTTGCCGCCATGTTCCTCTCAGCTTGCGCCAACAGCCCGCCGTCGCAGCCGCTGCGCACCGTCAAGCAGGTCGATCTCGCACGGTACATGGGCGATTGGTACGTGATTGCCAACATTCCGTACTTCGCCGAGCGCAATTGCTTCGACTCCGTCGAAAGTTACGCCCTGCGCCCCGATGGCCGCATCGACAATTGGTTCAGCTGTCGCCGCGGCTCACCCGACGCACCCTTCGAGCGCAAGGTGTCGGCGCTGGCCAAAGTCGAAGACGCCACGACCAATGCCCGCTGGAGCGTGCGCTTTTTCGGTCTGATCAGCGTGCAGTACCTTGTCATTGATCTCGATGAACAATACCGCTGGGCGGTTATCGGTCATCCTTCGCGCAACTATGGCTGGGTACTGGCGCGCGACAAGATGCTGCCCGATGCAACCTACGACCAGATCCTCAGGCGCCTGGGCGAGCAGGGCTATGAAGTCAGCCGCTTCGCCAAGGTACCGCAGCGGACGTGATTGCGTGCTGCGCACCGTTTGGAATTTCGTCGCCTATCAGATCGTCTGGTTCGCCTGCGTGCTGAGTGCGGCTCGCGGCGCAGCCTGGATCGGTGTACTGGCCGCAGTCATTGCGATCTGCACGCACCTCGTTCTCGTCCGTGGCGCAAGAGTCGATCTCCTGCTTATCGGAGTTGCTGCAGTCGTCGGCTTTGTCACTGACAGCGTGCTACTGCTTGCCGGTTGCATCTCTTTCGCACCCGCCGCGGCGCTGCCGGGCGGGCAACCTCTATGGATGCTGGCGTTGTGGATGGCGTTTGCTACCACGCTGGGACACTCGATGCGCTGGGTGACTCAGCAGATATGGGCCGCGGCGCTCGTCGGCGCGGTCGGCGGACCGCTTGCCTATTGGGGCGGCGCAAAGCTCGGCGCTTTGACCGTCATCCCGGAGTGGCCTGCGCTGACCGGTATCGGCGTCGCGTGGGCTGTCAGTCTCGCCACGCTGGCGGTGGCCGCGCGCAGATGGCTGCAACCACAGCAGGCTGGGTCGACGGTTACCGATCTCAGTCGGCAAACACCAACCGCACTAGCGGTCGCCTTCGTGCTGGCAGCCGTGCTCGATCCCTCACCGACCCATGCCGCGACGCGCGAGTGGCAATTCGATGTCTTCCTCGATGACAAGCGCATCGGCGAGCACCGATTCGAAATGCACCAGACCGATTCGGTGCGCGAGATCCGCAGCGATGCATCGTTCGACATCCGCTTTCTGTTTATCAACGCGTACCGCTACCGCCACAGTGCCCGCGAACTGTGGGAAGGTAAGTGTCTCGAACGCGTGGACGCGACTACTGATAACAATGGCAAGAAGCTGAGGGTGACAGGGAACCGTCATGACTCCGCGTTCGTCGTCACGAGCACCGCAAGCGGCGATGCCACGAGTATCGCCGCGACGTGCGTCCAGACCTTTGCGTACTGGAATCCTGGGTTTCTGGAAGCCGATCGTCTGCTCAATCCGCAGACCGGCGAGTACCTGACCGTGGACGTTCAGTTCGTCGGTCCCGAAGAGCTGAATGGCGTGGCTGCCAATCGCTACCGGCTGACCGGTACCGACAAGACCGCGCCGCCGCTGCAGATCGATCTCTGGTACTCACAGGCAGGCGACTGGCTCGCGCTGGAATCGCTTGTGACCGAGAAGCGCCGCCTGCGGTACGTGCGGCGCTGATCCTTTCGCGACCGGCGGGGACGAGCCCTGTCTTCGGCAAAAAGCCGCCAGCCTGAATCCAGTCAGCACTTCTCAGCGAACAGTCTGCGGGGAGGCGCTCGCTCGACGCGAGAATTCTCTATTACTTGTCCCGACAGGAGACGGCCATGCCATTTGCCAATCGCTCGCTGCTCGCAGTGTTTCTGTCCACCATCCTGTGCCTCACCGCAGCCCAAGCCGAGGAGCACAGTCCGCGGCCCGAGTTCACAAGACTCACCCGGGTCCATGGAACGATCGTCGATGTCGCAGTCTCGAATCCGGACTTCTCAACGCTGGTCGCCGCGCTGCAGGCAGCCGATTTGGTTTCGACGCTGCAGGGACCAGGGCCATTCACAGTGTTTGCGCCGACCAACAGCGCATTCGCAAAAATCCCGGAGGGGATTCTGAACTTCCTATTGGCTGATCCCGCGGCCTTGACGTCGGTTCTTACGTATCACGTCACTGCCGGCCGCAAGGACCTTCGGTATTCGTTCATTCCGTGGAAACTGAAGACCGTTCAGGGGCAGGTTGTATATGGAGATCGTGACCGCTTCAGCCTGAGCATCAACAACGCGCAGGTACAGGGCCGCGTGATCGTGGCGGACAATGGATTGATCTACGTGATCGACAGCGTTCTGCTGCCGCAGTTCCAGTAGTGATCGCACCAGCGCCGGACTCCGACGCACGAATTGTCCGCCGAGGTGTTCGGCGCTGCTGCGTATGCAAGGAGAGGAACGCTTGTTGAGTACGCGGGAGGAGTTGGCGTTCGAGCCGCGAAAGCCCGCGACAAATGTTAGTTGCGCGTACCGCCCGAGGCAGATAAAAGTGCGTGGAGAGTGGCGTTACCTGGTCACGGTCATAGGAGAGCAGCGCACCTCGCAGCTATATCTGCAATCCGCACTTTCAATTGACGGATCCTGGTGGTCGCACTCATGAGTATGAGCGCCATGTGCTGGAACTCTCGGCGAGCGCGCTCTCAGCCAAGCAGGTAGATACGAGCCTGCCCGGCGTTAGCAATCTCGGCCACCGCAGCCTCGATGGCGTCTCACGGTCATACGCCCCAGTTTCGCGGGGATCGTTCGTCCGTTTATCCAGGAGGTTGCGGGAGTGTTTGCCGCAAACCATCCGCGGCATTGCCGAACTGGCATTGCTCGGCTCTTGGACATCAGCGCCCACGAAACCGCAGAGCGTCAACAAGCAATGCAAATGCCGCCGACAGGTGACGTCGGCTCGGATAGTAGAGGTGGTATCCAGCGAAGGGCGGGCACCAATCCTCGAGCACTCGAATGAGCTTCCCCTTGGTGATGTGGGAAAGCGCGAGATCCTCGGGCATGTAGGCGAGCCCGAGGCCCTGGAGTGCCGAGACGACTCGCAGAGCCGAATTGTTGAAGATCAGCTGCCCTTCAACGCGAACATTGACCTCGCGTCCATTCTTCTCAAGATCCCAGGGGAAGAGACCGCCGTACGTCGGCAGGCGCATGTTGATGCAGTTGTGTGTCGTCAGGTCCTGAGGGGACATGGGGATGTCATGGCGCTCGAAGTACGAAGGTGCACCGACGACCGCCATGCGCATATCGGGTCCGATGCGGACTGCAATCATGTTCTTGGCAACCTGCTCGCCCAATCGCACACCCGCGTCGTAGCGCTCGGCCACGATGTCGGTGAGTCCATAGTCGACGATGATCTCGACTTTGATATCCGGGTACTGCGGCAGAAACTTTCCGAGCGCCGGCTGGAGGACAGTCAGCGCGGCGTGCTCACCGGCAGTGATGCGGATGGTGCCGGCAGGCTTTTCCCGCAGTTCGTTCAACGACGCCAATGCAGATTCGATTTCATCGAAGCGCGGCGCTATGGCGCTCAGCAGCCTTTCGCCCGCTTCCGTCGGCGCAACGCTGCGCGTCGTTCTTGTCAGCAGGCGCAGCCCGAGACGTGTTTCCAGCGCACGAATCGTCTGACTCAAGGCCGACTGTGAAACGCCCAACTTTGCGGCGGCCTTCGTAAAGCTGCGCTCCTTGGCCACGGAGGCGAACGATGCCAGGTCGTTGAAGTTTTCAATCGGCATTGATTAGTCCACCTTATGACTGCATGCCGATTAGAGCACCTTATCGTTTAGTGCGGGGAGTCCTATAGTGCTCCGGTCGATAACCTCAATGAGCGCCTCCCGGGGTGTGACCGCATGAGTATCAGATCGCATTTTTCGGCACACAGGGTCCTCATTACCGCAGGCATCCTGGTCGCGGCTTGTGTTTCGCCGGTCAAGTCGCCTCAGGCGCAGAGCTTGGGCGAGCTCCAGACTTCCAGCACGCCATTGGTGCTGAAGGCACAAGGCAGCTTCTTTGTGGGCGGCGAGAAGGTCGAACAAACGAAGGGCGAACTCGGCAACCTGGGTCCCGGCGGACACATCACCGTCAATCAGATGTATGTGCGCTATATGGTGCCGCAGCAGGGCGGCAATCTTCCGATGGTGCTCGTCCACGGAGCCACGCTGACAGGCAAGACGTGGGAGACCACGCCGGACGGTCGCATGGGGTGGGATGAGTACTTCGTGCGCAAAGGCTATCCGGTCTACATACCGGATCAGGTCGGGCGTGGGCGATCAGGCTTCAACCAGGGGCCCTTCAATAATGTGCGTGCAGGCGCCGCCACGCCTGCCAGCCAACCGGAACTGTTTCGCTTCAGCGATGAGAACGTGTGGACGAATTTTCGCTTTGGTCCGAAGCCTGGCGTCGCGTTCGACGACAACCAATTTCCTGTTGCAGCCCTTGACGAACTGTCGAAGCAGGCGGTACCCGACCTCAACCGCGGGCTACCAACGCCGACACCGACGATCAAAGCGCTTTCGTCTCTCGCCACACAGCTGAACGGTGCGGTCCTCGTGGGTCACTCGCAGTCGGGCTCGTTCCCGCTGGCCGCGGCGCTCCTCGATCCGAAAGTTACCAAGGCGCTGGTGCTCGTGGAGCCCGGGACATGTCCGGCGAACTACACAGATGATCAGGTCAAGGCATTGGCAACAGTGCCGGTCCTCGTCGTCTTTGGCGATCATCGGACCAATCCGACCGGGCTTCCGACGCTGCCGACATGGCAGGCGCGATTCGAGGAATGCCAGAAACTCATCGAGCGACTCAAGACCGCTGGCGGTGACGCTCAGATGCTGGACCCGGCGGATCGCGGCATCCGTGGCAACACGCACATGATCATGCAGGACAGGAACAGCCTGCAGATTGCGGATCTGATTCTGCAGTGGCTCAGTGAGCGCGCCGGCAAGCAAGGCGCGAGGCAATAGCGATAGGGCATTCAACCTGGATGTGATCGTGGGAGATTTGTCGATGAAACTCATGACTGCGACAGCCGTCGCCGCAATCCTCGCGAGCGCAGTAGCGGAAGCACAGGAGCGTCCTTCTGTTGCGCCCAAGAACATGCAGGCGATTGCGCCGGCGCTTGCCAACTACACGGACGATGTCTTGTTCGGTGACGTGTGGTTGCGGCCGGAGCTGGCGCCCCGGGACCGAAGTCTCGTCACCGTGTCCGTTCTCATCTCGACAGGCAAGACGGCCCAGCTCAAGGGACATCTGAATCGTGCACTCACCAATGGCGTCAAACATACCGAGGTTGCCGCAGTCGTCACGCACCTTGCCTTCTACTCGGGGTGGCCCAACGCAGTGTCAGCGCTCAATGTGGTGGAGGAAGTATTCGGGGAGCGGAAGATTGAGATCGCGGCACCGGAGCCGCCACGCAAGGTACATGCAACGCCCAGCGGTGAACGCGAGCGCGTCTCCGGTGCTGCAAAGCTCACTCAACTCATCAATGACGTAGTGGTCGCGGATCTATGGCGGAGTCCCGATCTGAGCCCACGTGATCGCAGCCTCGTCACGATCGCTGCGCTGGCTGCGAATGGCGATGACGCAGCGCTTGAGCTCCAAATTCGCCGTGGCCTGGACAATGGCCTGTCTACCATCCAGATCGACGAGGCACTCACTCATCTTGCTTTCTACGCAGGTCTGCCCAAGGCCACAACCGCGGTTGAGGTCGCAGGCAAAGTCTTCGGTAGCCGACCTACCGGGAAGACAGGCGATGCGCCCCGGCTCTCCGTGTTCGAACCGAACACCGAGCCCCGCGCTGCTCCTGTGAGCAATTTCACAGGGGAGGTTTCCCTTGCATCCTCGTTCAAGGGTACCGGCGACTCGCGCATCGGTGGCGCGACCGTCACCTTCCAGCCAGGCGCCCGCACGCATTGGCACGTCCACCCGATTGGTCAGCTTCTGGTGGTGACCGACGGGGAGGGCTGGGTGCAAGCTGAGGGAGAACCGGTTCGCGCGGTCAAGAAAGGAGATGTCGTATGGACCGCTCCAGGCGTCAAGCATTGGCATGGAGCTAAGCCGACACAGGCCATGACCCACGTGGCGGCTTCCGAAACGTCGGCGGGAAGTACGGTCAGGTGGCTCGAGCCCGTAACGAGCGGCCAGTATCGCGAGCGCTGAGCGTTCTCGCGCTCGGCTCCGTGCGGGGAAGCGTCAACTGGCTGCCACCTGCTTTAGATAGGAAACTGCCCCGTCCGAAGGTGTGGCCAACGCATGACCGGACGCTGTAGGCGCACGCGAGTTTCACTGCAACGCTCGGGCGGTGAGACTCAGAAACTTCAGCACGCAAGGCCTGCTTGCAGTATCGCTGCTCGCTGTCTCGCTGTGTGGGCAAGCCACTGACGCGATGCTCAATCACCAGGTCGCGTCGAACGCGATGTCCACGTCTCGGTTATCGGAATTCGCACTGCTGCCGCCGATCATCGCGGCGATCGAGCGCGGTGAGTTCGGCAGCACCGCTGAAGATAAACGCAGGGCTACCACCGGCGCGACAAATTTCTTTGCGCCGTTTCCAGGAGGGAACGGCAGGTCGTGCGCGACGTGCCACAATCCCAATGACGGGTACTCGCTCTCACCGCATACCGTTGAAGCACGCTGGCGTCGATTGCAGGAGGCACCTCGCACTGACCCTCGTGCTGATGATCCGCTGTTTCGCAACATCGACGCGGATGATGGGAAGGACGACTACACGCTGCTGCGAACGCGAGCGCTCATCAAAGTACGTGTTCCGCTGCCGCCGCGTGTTCGCTTGACCGATGCGCCGAACGCCACGCATGTCACCGTTTCACGGGCCGTACCTGCGTTGAGCGGACTCCAGTTCACAGCGCCGTACCAACAGGATCGCACCATTGCGACGCTTGAGGAGCAGGCGAGGGCAGCGCTCAAGGCTCACATGCAATCAAGCGTCGAGCCGACCCCAGAGTTTTTGGAAAGCATTGCTTACTTCGAGCGCCAGCTGTTCGCCAATGCGGGCGCACGGCGAGTGGCTGCCGCCCTTGTGGAGGGTCTCGCAGCGCCGGAGGTGGATCCACCTCTCACGGCACTCGAGAAGCAGGGCAAGGAAAAATTCGAACTCTTTTGTGGGAAGTGCCATGGAGGTGCTGCGCAAGTGAAGAACCTGGAGAACCGAATCTTTCCGCCATTCGATGGCACCACCAATCCCGTCTCCATCAACGTCGGTGTGTCAAATCCGTTGCCGAGCGGAATGACGAGTGAGATCCATGGCATCGGGTTCGATCTGCCGACTCAGCGCTTCACGATTGACCTTCCGGCAGGTGGCAGTGTGCAGCTCCTTTCAAGCGACCCTGGCACGGTACTCACTGACGTTCACGCACTGGAGACGGTTGGTGGCAATCAGGTCTTCAACCGCTTTGACATCCCGCAGTTGCGCGGCATCAACGATACCGCGCCGTATTTCCATGATCACAGGGCGCAGTCGCTGGAGGATGTGGTTCGGCACTATCAGCGGTTCTTCGCCTTCATCAACGAAGTTCGCGGCTTTCCGCTTCCGAAAATACCGGACGAGGATGTCGACCCCATGGTCGCGTACATGCGCAAAGTCTTCTGAGGTGAAGGTTATGCCATACACCGTATCTGGAACTCGACCTGGACGCATTGCCGGCGCTGGAAGACGGCCTTGAAATGCTGGTCGGGCTGACGGATGGCGCCATTCACGAAGGCAACGCGGTGGCGGTCTTGCAGGCCGGTCACGAAGTGCTACGCCAGCGGGTGGTGCATAAGTTGTTGATAGACTGGTCGCCGCAGCAGATCAGTGGCTGGCTAAAGGTTGCGTATCCCGATGATGAGACGATGCGCGTATCCCACGAAACGATCTATCGCAGCCTGGTTCTCCGGGGGGGGGGGCGGCTGCCAAATGAAGGTGGCCCAACAAATTGCTCCACGCGTGCGAAGACGCACGCGCGTGAGCAATGGCGTTGGGCTTCGAACTGAGAGGAAGAATGGTCGTACTACGAGCGACGCAGAAGGTGCTGAGGTTGCTGCCAGATATCGCTGGCGATCCTGCGGCTTCCTCGGCAGCACTCGGAGATTGGTACGTCAATCGCATCGTGATCGACCGGCGGCCGTTGTTGCTGCTTGTAAGTTCGGCTTCGCGCCTCGCCATTGTTGCGGCCGCGAGAGATGTCAAGGAATTGCCGCAGCGCTTGGCGGTGCTAGTTGAAGGGCGTATTCAACGCCTAGGAATTGAGGCAGCAGCACTGGTCTCGGAAGTCCAGGCTTCGACCCTTGTGCGTATCGGAAAGACCGTTGATCGTTCGGTAACCGGTCAGATGGTCGACTTCGCCAAAGCGATTCCTTACTACTTGCCAGAGCGGGAATGGGGCGAAGCGGATCTGGAGTTCGTGGAAAACAGGCTGGCGGAAACCCCATGTCGGGCGGGCGGTTCATTCAAAGACGTCATCTTTCCAAGAGAGACTGCAATCCGTCTTTTGGAAAGCCACTGGAGTAGGCGTGTCAGACACTAGCGCGGCATGAGAGATACACGATATGAATGCGGAAGGAACTACCGTTGAACGCCCCGGGGTGGGTATGGGTGATCTCCATTTTTCTCGGGATGTCTGCGGGGTGGTCGCTCATAACTCGCCCACCACCGTTTAGCCCAACCGCACCCAATCTACGGCTTCGAGCGCATAAGGAGCGAACAGGAAATCGCGGATCGCGATGATCTGGTCTGACCGCCAGTCGATCAGGACAAAATGCGCAGGTCGTTCCATCGGGCCGGTACTGTCGAAGACCAACATTGCCGGTTTCCCTTCAATCGCACCGAAGGAGAACCGCCACTTCTTCACTTCCGCATAGCGCGTGAAATAGTGGCCAATCTTGTCGCGGCCTTCGAGCTGGAGCCGGTTGACCAGATCAAGCTTCACGTCATCGGCAAGCATGGCGCGAATCGCATCGAAATCGCCGACCTGAAACAGATGAACATAGTCCGCAATCTTCTTGCGGGCCACATCGGACATCAGCGGCAGCCGCGGGTCATCGGAGGCCTGCGCGAGTTGCCGCAGTGCTACGCGACCGCGTTGAAGCGCTGATTTGGCGGCGGCAGGCGTGCATTCGGCGATGCTCGCGATCTCGTCCACCGAATGGCCCAGCACATCCTTGAGGATCACCGCGCAGCGCTGAAGTTCAGGTAGCTGCAGGAATGTCTGAACGCCGACCGCGACAATGTCAGCCTCGGGTATTGGTGCCGCTTCGGTGTCTGCAGTAAGCGGAACGATCGGGTTCCGGGACTTGCCGCGCAGGAAGTCGAGGCTCGCATGATGGGCGATTCGAAGCAGCCAACCCTCGAAGTTGTCCACCTTTGTGCCGTCGGCCTGCGCGCGCAGGGCCTTGACCAGTGCGTCCTGCAACACATCCTCGCCGTCGACCGCCGAGCCTGTCATGCGTGCGCAGTAGCGGTGAAGGCGTGGCCGGAATGCTTTCAGACGATTCTCGAATTCGTCTGTGTTCATGTGTCGAGACCAGCAGAGCGACGGCGATCGTCAGTCGCCGAAATTCCAATGAGAATTTTCGACAGGGCGGCCGGTTGTGACAGAAATGGCGAGTGGCTGCTTTCCAATGTGTGGATAGTTGTCTTGCCGCCGATGGCGCCGTCAACCGTCGCAATCATGTGATCCTGGCCGGCCAACGGAATCGCGCGATCCTGTGTGCAGCGGATGTAGTGGCGCGGCACCGCGCCGAATCTTCCAGGCGTGATTGCCGATGGAGTTACGGCGCCGACCGGTTCATCGCAATGAAGTTGCGACGTTGCCAGCGCGAAATCCGACTCCGACACGTCGCCGTAAAACGTGGCTTTGAGCCGCGATCTGTAAGCGTCGTCGGATGATCCAGTGTTGATCCTCGTCGCGCCGGTGGCGGCGGGGTTGCCCACGAACAGCCCGGGCCCTAGAGACGAAGACATGGTCTCGTGCTGGAGCATCTCGAACACCTGCATGCCGTTCGGCAGCATGAACCCACTAAGATACACGACAGCGAAGAGCAGCTCTGGAACTTGCTCGGCGACGGCTGAAATCGTCAGCCCGCCGGCCGAGTGACCGACCAGGATGACTTTGCCGTCGCCGAGCGACGCAGCTTCTCTTACCAAAGAGACTACCGCTTGCGTCCGTTCCTCCTGCGTAACGCCTGCGACGGGTGACCGCTCGGCGGCGAACACAGCGGGGTCGAATGGGCGAAGGTTGAGCGACTTTGGCGCGATTGCATTTAACCCGGCGCCGGGAAGGTCGATCGTTAAAGCCGCGAAGCCCTGAGCTTCAAGCATGGGTACGACCTTGTCCCACGTCGAATGATTGTGCCAACCACCGTGGACCAGGACAAAAGCTGCTTTGGATATGGACATCGTCGATCCTTCTTCGTTCGTATTACGGTCTTTCCGACCCGCGTCAGCCGCAGCCGGCCGTTTCGCCGTCATTTGCCGCTCTCGCCCACCGAGGCGATCGAAGGTGGACGGGGTTCAAACTTCCCGGTCCTCAAAAAGGAACATTTGAACGCCCGTGTCGTTGGGCGCATAGACTTGACGGTCCGCTGCGGCTGCTTGTCCTTCCGGGCTTTCGAATGCTCTTTTCATCGCCGCAAGGTCGTCGAAATGCACCGTCCCTATCAAATAGACGTCGGTCGATCCGGCGAGTACTGCGACAGGGCCGTAACTGATTTCGTATTTCCTGAGACCCGGAAGTTTCTTGGCGAGCGGTATGTGTACGTCGAAATAGTGTCGGTCGAATGCTTCGACGTCCTTCGGCGTGCGGTAAATTACTACCATTCGAGCCATCGTGATTCTCCAGTTGCTGCTCGAGTGAGGGAAGCTCACTTGTCTGGCCCGTCCTCACGGGCTTTCGCTTAGCACAGTCGCGCCCACAATCGAGTCGACGCTCGCCAATTCCAGGATCTTGGGGAAACAGGCTTTCATGCGCGGGTCGTCACGCATCGCCTCGAAGGCGGCGGGTGTCTCCCACTCGGAGCAGATGACGACTGTCGCGCCGTCTGCGGCGACGATCAGTCGGCTCGTTTTCCAGCCGTCGAGGTTGCGGACCACTGTGTCGATGTTTTGCTTCAAGAGCGCGATCAGCGCTTCCTGCTTCTTCGGTTCGACCTTCAGGACATTGATGAGGACGACAGGTTTTCTGGGCATGGGGGTGATCCATTTACTAGGGACGCACCAAGGACGAAACAGAGGGTGGAAACGGATCGGGAGGGTGGAAATATCCAGCACCTGCCGATGACGACCTGAGCGTGTGCGAGAGAGGCCGCCCGCAGGAACCCGATGATCTGCTCCTCGGTGTATCGCTTCTTCTTCACGTCCAACCTCCTCACTTGGGGTCGGACTCTAATCACCGTGCTACTGAAAAGTGGGGGGACGTCGGCATGACATAAGCAGTTCGGCTCTATACATAAACCGGAGAAGCCTGTGCGAACAAGCAGAGTCCGTCTTCGGTGTGTTGCCGTGTCAACGCCTCGGGAGATTCCTGACGCCGCGAGTCAATTATGGAAAATGGTCGAGAAAAAATGCGACGCACCCCACATCTTCGCCGCAATTGTGAGACGTGATTCACAACTTCCTGGCTGATCTTGCGAGCAAAGTCCGCCTCGATTTAGCGACAAGGGCAAAGCCATCGAAAGGTGGCGACGCAAAGTCTCCGGTCTAACGAGCTGCTCGACTCGGGCACTCCACGATAGCGGGACCGCCGGAATCGACGTCCGACTCGAAGTCGGGCTACCTCGATCCCACGCGCAAGCGTGCCCTGTGAATGGAGGTGGCTGATGACTCGACGGAGCATGATTGCGAACACACGCACGCCGGTGCGGTGTTCGACACACGGCGCACTTGCTGCAACGGCAATGACGCCGAACCCAGTGGCCGAGCCCACTCTGTGGGCGCTGGCAGCCACGCATGCCGGCCCCATCCATGGCGGATGCGCATCGGCCTCTACCTCCTGGCGCGGTATCCCTGGCTCTCACTGAGCCGAATCTTTTCCGTCACTCAACGGACGACCAACATGCGAAAGATTTCCTGGACCTTGTCGTTCAGCACCCTCGGTGCGCTCTGGTTTTCCGTGAGCTGCGCTGACGACAGCTATCGCGCGCAGATGAAGGGCCTCGATGAGCAGGTGCAGGAGATCAAGTCCGACGTGCTCAGCATCGATGCGGAGCTGCGACGTCTCGAAGAGAAGCTCCTGTATCCCTCGAACACGCACGTCGCATTGTTCATCGCGCTTGCCAAGGACGATTCGCTGCGGGTCGATGCGGTCCAGATCCAGATCGACGGCAAGCTGGCCGCCCACTACATCTACAGCTTCAAAGAGCTCGAGGCGCTGCAGAAGGGCGGTGTCCAGCGAATCTACACGGGCAACCTGCCGACTGGTTCGCACCGGCTCGACGTCTCCGTGATCGGCAAGCTCGACGGCGGCAAAGACTACGCGCAGACGCAGAGCTTCGCGCTGGACAAGGGCATCGAGCCGAAGCTGCTCGGCATCACGCTCGCCGGACCGGCTTCGGGCAAGTCCATCGCCGTCTCGGATTGGTAAACGATGCGCACGATCAAGACCAATGTCGGTGTGGCAGTGGCAGCGTTGCTTGCTGTCGCAGGCGCAGCGCGTGGTGGCGACCTGAAGGACCTGCACTTCGGCGAGGCGCTGTACTACGCGCATCAGGGGCAGTACCTGGAAGCGCTCGAGCGCCTCGATGCAGAGCTCGGGCAGCATCATGACCTCGACGAGCCGGAGCTGGACACGCTGCACTTCCACATCGGCGAAGCGGAGTTCTCCGTCGGCGATTTCGAGCTCAACTACCGGATGCACCATCGCGCTGGTCGCGCCATCAAGGCCGTGCTCGAGAGCAATGTCGACGAAGCGATCCGCAACGAGGCGGCGTTCCGTCTCGCACGAATCCATTTCCAGAAGGACCAGCTCGACGAAGCACTACGTGCGCTCGACCGTATAAGCGGCCGCATCCCGGCTGGGATAGAGGACGAGATCGAATTCCTGCGCGCCAACGTCTACCTCGCCAGCGGTCGCCCGGGCGATGCGGTTGGCGTGCTGAAGACGCTGCAGGGTGCTGACGGTCTGACGGGTTTTGCCGAGTACAACCTCGGTATCGCGCTGCTGCAGGACAAGCGCTCGCAGGATGCGGTCGACCAACTCAATCGCGCAGGCCAGGTCAAAGTCAGGGACGACGCCTCGAAGGCGATCAGGGACAAATCCAACCTGATTCTCGGGGACCTGTTGTTCGAATCGAATGATTTCGATCGTGCGCAGCTCTCGTTCGATCGCGTGCGACTCGATGGGCCGTACTCGAACCAGGCGCTGCTGCGCGCGGGCTGGGCTGCGATGTCGGCAGAGCAGTACGACCGGGCGGTGGTGCCGTGGAGCGTGCTGGTTGATCGTGATGTAACCGATGGCGCCGTTCAGGAAGCGCTGCTGGCGCTGCCGTATGCGTACGGCAAGCTGAACGTGCATGGCCGCTCGGCGCTCATGTACGGCCGCGCGCTCGAAACCTTTCGCAATGAACGCGAGCGCGTCGACGCATCGATCGAGAGCATTCGCGACGGCAAGTTCCTCAAGGCGCTCGTGCGCGAAGAGATCAGGCAGGACAAGGACTGGGTCATCCGCCTGCGCGATCTGCCGGATTCACCGGAGACCTACTACCTCACGGCGCTCATGGCGTCGCACGATTTTCAGACGGCACTCCAGAACTACCTGGATCTCGAAGATGTCCGCAGGAAGCTCGAAACCTGGCAAGGCAGTTTCGCTGCATTCGAGGACGTCATCGCGAAGCGCCGCGCCAACTACGAGCCACTGCTTCCGGAAGTCGACGCGAAGTTCCGTGAACTCGACTCGCAGATCCGCCTGCGCCAGGAGCAGCGCACGAACATCGAGAAGCGGCTGCAAGGGATGCTGACGATGCCGCGGCCGGACTACCTCGCGACCGCGGACGAGCGCATCGTGCGCGAGCGTCTCAACGCGATCGAGTCAGCGCTGAAGACACAGGAAGGGCCCGCCATCGAGGCGCTGCAGCAGCGCGCCGAACGCCTGAACGGCGTGCTGACGTGGAACCTGCGCACGCAGTATCACGAGCGTTTCACCGCAGCCTACCGGCATCTTGAGGAGCTGAACGCCGACATCGCGCGCATGACGACGCAGTACCAGTCATTCGTCCGCGCCCGCCAGGCGGCGGTGCATGGCTACACGGGCTACGACACCGCGATCACCCGACTGCGCCGCCGTGTCGATGATGAGCTGGCCCGGGTTGCGCGCGTCATGGCGCGCCAGGGGAACGTACTCGAGATCGTGGCGATCACCGAGCTGGGCCTGCGCCGCGATCGGCTGGAGTCGTACGAGAGCCAGGCGCGGTACGCGGTTGCGGACAGCTACGACAGGGCCACTCGTGCGCAGGCGGATGAGGGAGTGCAGCAATGAAGCGTCCACTGCGCATTGCGTTGATGCTCCCGCCTGTCCTTGCGGTCGGCTGCGCGCCTGCGCCAGATCGGCAGACGCTCGCCGAACTGCGCAAGGTGGCAGCGGACACTGCAGACGTGCGAGTCGAGCAGGGACTCGACAAGGCGATGGAAGGCTACAAGCGCTACCTGCAGGAAACACCGAAGACTGCGCTTACGCCCGAGGCGATGCGGCGTCTCGCCGATCTCAAAGTCGAGAAGCAGTTCGGCATCCTTGGCGACGGCAAGTGGGTCGAGATGGAAGCACCCGAGCCCACGACGAATGCGAGTGCCGTTGCAGTGGGCGCGCCAGTGACCTCCACCGCTGGCGCAAGGCGCCAGTCGGCGCCGGCCAGGCAGGCACAGGCCAAGCCGGTACAAGCCCAGCCGCCCGAGCGCATGGCGCTCAGTACGACAGACAGCGCCCGCCCGCAGGCCGCTGGAATCGCCGACCTGTCGGAATCGCAGAATGACTTCGAGCGCCGCGCGACGCAGCAGACGCCGGTTGCAGCGAGCGAACAGGGGTTCAGCGTGAGCACGCCCAGCGGCGCGGCCGGGGAATCTGCGTCCGGACCGCTCGAGGCGATCGCGCTCTATGACCAGCTGCTCGCCGAGTATCCGAACTACGAGCACAACGACAAGGTGCTGTACCAGAAATCGCGCGCCTACGACGAGCTGGGGCGCACCGAAGAGGCCATGGAAACCATGCAACGGATGATCGCTGCATATCCCGGGTCGAGATACCTCGATGAGGTGCAGTTCAGGCGCGCCGAATACTTCTTCACGCGTCGCAAGTTCCGCGAAGCGGAGCCCGCGTATGCGTCGATCATCGCACTCGGCCCACGCTCGGAGTACTACGAGCTTGCGCTCTACAAGCTCGGCTGGACGCTCTACAAGCAGGAGTTCTACGACGAGGCGCTCGACCGCTACATCGCGCTGCTCGACCACAAGGTGTCCATCGGCTACGACTTCGATGCGACGAACGAAGAGGGCGACGAGCGGCGCATTTCCGACACGTTCCGGGTCATCAGCCTGAGCTTCTCGAATCTCGGTGGTCCTGAGATCGTCGGCGAATACTTCGGCTCGAAGGGCAGCCGCACGTACGAAGACCGCATCTACAGCAACCTCGGTGAGTTCTATCTCACCAAGCTGCGCTACCACGACGCAGCGAATGCATACAGGTCGTTCGTCGGTCTCTATCCATTCCATCGCAGCTCGCCGCACTTCGGCATGCGGGTGATCGAGATCTACACGAAGGGCGGTTTCCAGAAGCTCGTGCTCGATTCGAAGAAGGACTTCGCGAAGACCTACGGGCTGCAGGGGCAGTACTGGCGGCACTTCGAGATCGGCGAGTCGCCTGAAGTGCTCAGTTACCTCAAGAGCAACCTGAAGGATCTCGCCAACCACTACCACGCGCAGTACCAGCGCGAAGACCTGCGCGCGGAGAAGCCGGCGAACTTCCGTGAAGCGTCGCAGTGGTACCGCGAGTTCCTCGTTTCGTTCCCGAAGGATGCCGAGTCACCGCCAATCAACTACCAGCTCGCAGACCTGCTCCTCGAAGAGAAGAACTTTGGCGAGGCGGCCCGCGAGTACGAGCGTACGGCCTATGACTACGCCATCCACGACAAGGCGGCTGCGGCCGGCTATGCGGCGATCTTTGCGCATCGTGAGAACCTGAAGGGTGCGACCGAGGAGCGCCAGCCGCAGATCAAGCGCGACACGATCGCGAGCTCGCTGAAGTTCGCGGACACGTTCCCGGCGCACGAGCACGCACCGAACGTTCTCGGCGCCGCCGCCGACGACCTGTATGAACTCAAGGACCTGCGTCCAGCGCTCGCAACCGCGCAGAAGCTGCTTGAACGCTATCCCGCGGCGGACCTGCCGATTCGTCGTGCGGCATGGACGGTTGCCGCGCACGCTTCGGTCGAGCTCGGCGAGTATCCGCAGGCCGAAGTCGCCTACACGCGCGTGCTCGAACTCGTGCCCGGGAACGACGAGAAGCGTGCGGCGCTGGTCGAGAATCTCGCCGCTGCCATCTACAAGCAGGGAGAGCAGGCGAACACGGCACAGGACTATCGGGCCGCGGCGGATCACTTCCTGCGCATCAAGCAAGCGGCGCCAACTTCGCAAATCCGTGCAGCTGCTGAATACGATGCGGGCGCGGCCCTCATCCGACTCCAGGACTGGACTGCTGCTGCCGAAGTGCTCGAGGCTTTCCGGCGGACGTATCCGGAGCACGAGTTGCAGCGCGAATCGACGAAGCAGATTGCCTTCGTGTATCGCCAGAGCGGCCAGGTGGCGCGTGCAGCCAGCGAGTACGAGCGCATCGCTGCGGAGGCGGACAAGCCGGAGCTGCGTGGCGAAGCCCTGCTGCTCGCCGGCGATCTGCACGAACAGGCCAAGAGTGCCGACCGCGCTCTCGCGGTTTACCTCGCTTACGTCCAGGAATTCCCAAAGCCGGTCGATCTTGGCGTGGAAACGCGTTTCAAGATTGCGGACATCTACAAGGGAATGCACAACGAGCAGCTCTACCACGAGCAGTTGAAGCAGATCGTCGCCATCGACGCGGCGGCAGGTGCAGAGCGAACCAACCGAACACGCACGCTCGCGGCCCGCTCGGCGCTCGTGCTCGCGGAAAAGTCCTATGAGCAGTTCGCGCAGGCGCGGCTCGTGCAGCCGTTCGAACAGAGCCTGCAACAGAAGCAGAAGCTCATGGACGCCACGATGAAGTCGCTCGGCGCGCTCGTCGACTACCAGGTCGGAGAAGTGACGGCAGCGGCGACGTTCTACATGGCCGAGGTCTACTACGGTTTCAATCGCGCGCTCATGGAATCGGAGCGCCCGCGCAACATGAAGGCAGCGCAACTCCAGGAGTACGAGCTGGAACTCGAGGACACCGCATTCCCGTTCGAAGAGAAGGCGATCGGCGTGCATGAGAAGAATCTCGAGCTCATCCGCTCCGGGATCTACAACGCCTGGATCGAGAAGAGCCTGGCGAAGCTGGCCCAGCTCATGCCAGTCCGCTATGCAAAGGCGGAGATGAGCAGCGGCTTGCTCGGTTCGATCGACCGCTATGCCTATCGCACACCGTCCGCGCCGCCGCTCGACGGCGTTGCGCCGCAGCCCGGTGCACCAGCACCGGAGATCGCAGGCGCAGAGCCACAGCCTTCTGCTCCGGCGTCATCGATACCCGTCGCAGCAACAGGAGCAGCCAATGCGATCGCAAACTGACACGGGCTTTGCGATGCCGGGTCGTGTCGCGCTGCTTGCGGTCGCCTGTTGCTTGGCCGCGTGCTCGGCGCCCGCGCTGCGTGAGAAGCCGAAGCAGACAGAGAAGGCGGTTCAGCCCCTGCGCGTCGACATCCAGCAGGACGCAACCGGCTTCACGATCATGGAGGACGTTCGCGTGAGTCCCGCCGTGCGCGCTGAGTACGAAAGCGCCGTTCGCCTGCTCGAGCAGGATCAGTACGAGCAGGGCATTGCTGCCTTGCTCAAGGTGATCGAGAGCGCGCCGAACGTGACAGCTGCGCACATCGACCTCGGCATCGGTTACGCCCGTGCGGGCGAGCTGACGAAGGCAGAGGAGAGCCTGAAGAAAGCGGTGCAGCTCAATCCGCGGCACCCAATCGCGTACAACGAACTCGGCATGGTCTACCGGCGCGATGGCAAGTTCGACCAGGCGCGTGCGAGTTACGAGAAGGCGCTCGAGCTGTTCCCGCTCTTTCATTTCGCGCAGCGCAACTTGGCGATCCTGTGCGATGTGTACCTCGCCGACCTGAGCTGCGCGAGGCAGCACTACGAAGCGTATCGGCAGGCCGTGCCTGGCGACGCCGAGACCACGAAGTGGCTCGCCGACCTGGATGCACGGGCATCGCGCTAGGAGAAGCACATGTTCCAGAAACTCGTCATTCCCGCATGTTCACTGCTTGTGGCCGCTTCAGCACTCGCCGCCGAACCGCCGACAGCGAGCGCGTCGGTCGCGGCGATAGCAACTACCCCGGCGCCGGCAGCGACGCCCGCACCGAAACCGAAGGCGGCGAATGCGACGGACTCCGGCGCGAAAGAACTGTCCGGCATGTCGATCCTGGGCAATCAGGAAGCGCCGAAGGCGCTGGTCATCGTGCCGTGGAAGAGCTCGCAGCTCGGCGACACGCTCGGTATCGCGAAGAGCCTCGACGATGGGCGGCAGCCCGTCGACAAGGAAGTCTTCATGCGACAGCTCAGCTACTACGAGATCCGGACCGGCGCGAAGAAGTGAGCCCGGTGCGAGCGCGCATTCTCGACGTGAAATTCGTTTGATTCATCGTTAGCCAAAGAGGCCTGCAACAGTGGACATTTTCTACTCGATCGTGGATTTCTTCGTCCGGGGCGGCGTATTCATGTACCCGATCCTGCTCGTTGGCGCCGTCGCGACCGCCATCGCGGTCGAGCGCTACGTGACGCTGACGCGGCTTTCCATCAAGAACCGGGCGGCTTGGAATGCCATCGAGCCCGTTCTGACAGAAGGTGATTTCGACAAGGCGCGTGAGGCGACCGCCAAGGATGAAACAGCGGTCGCGCAGTTGATGGCCGTCGGCCTGGCGCGCCAAGGCGCGGTCCGTCGCGTCGATGACGTCGAGAAGGCGATGCGCACGAATCTGATGGAGCTCATTCCGCGGCTCGAGAAGCGCACGCACTACCTCGGCACGTTCGCGAACCTTGCGACCCTGCTCGGCCTGCTCGGTACGGTGAGCGGTCTCATCCACGCGTTCACCGCCGTCGCTTCGGCGAATCCCGCCGAGAAGGCCAACCTGCTCGCAGCCAGCATCTCGGAGGCGATGAACTGTACGGCGTTCGGCCTGATGGTTGCCGTTCCGTTCCTGTTCATCCACGCGTTCCTGCAAACCAAGACAGCCGACCTCATCAGCGGCCTCGAGACGGCGGCGATGAAGTTTCTGACGCTTCTCGGCGACCGCCAGTCTGCACGGATGCAGACGCGCCTCGAACTGGCGCAGGTGCAGAAAGACCAGAAGGCGGCATAGGGAGCCGTCATGCCATCCAACTACACACGTTCGTTCGCGTATGACGGACCGCTCATGCAGTCGAGCTACAAGACTCGCATGCGCAAGCCCGTCGAGCTGTTGCTCGTGCCGATGATCGACATCTTCACGGTGCTGGTCACGTTCCTGCTGATGACGGCAGTGTTCTCGCGCATCACGATCCTGCAGCTCGACCTGCCGAGCGAGAACGCGACCAGTGCCGGTACGCCACCGGCGTTCCGGCTCGAAGTCATCGTGCGTCACGAGGGTTTCGAACTCACGAACGGCACACAGCTGATCGCGACGATTCCCAAGGTCGACGGGGAGTACGACTTCAAGGCGCTGACCAACATGGCAGTGACGCTGAAGCGGGAGTATCCGGACGCGAAGGATGCGTCCGTGCTGCTGGTGCGCGATGTGAAGTACGACTACCTGATTCAGTCGATGGATGCGATCCGCGCCGCTGAAGTGACCGAACCCGCTTCCGCAGCGACAGTCGGCGCGCCTGCGGGTGCAGCAACGAGGATGGAGTTGTTCACCAGCATTGCCGTCGGTGAGGCGCCGTGAGCAAGACGCTTCAGCCAACCTCTCGAACATCGAGGAAACCAGTCGCATGAGTCTCCTGAATCGATCGAAGCCGCGCGAAGACGCCGAGCTCAACCTGATCCCCCTGATCGACATCATGTCGGTCCTGGTCGCGTTCCTGCTCATCTATTCCACCGAAGTGGAAAGCGTGCAGAACTCGAAAGGCGTCGAGATTCCGCAGTCCACGGCGGAGGTGAAGCCAGAGAGCTCGGTCGTCGTGATGATCACGAGAGAACACCTCTTCGTACAGGGCGAGCCGGTCGCGACGATTGCAGAAGTCCAGAGTTCGGCAACGGTGCTCGTCGAACCGCTGCGGGAAGTTCTCGAGCGGCCAATGCTGGCAGGTTCCGTGGGAGCGGAGGAACTGTCGTCGCGTGAAGTGACTGTGATCGCCGACAAGAACCTGCCGTTCGAGGTGGTGAAGCGAGTGATGGCCACCTGCAGCTCTTCCTCGTACGGAAAGATCTCGCTGGCCGTGTTGCAGAAGGAGAAGCCCGCCAATGTCGCGAGCTGAAGCACATATCGAGATCGACGATCTGCAGGCGGTGCTCGACATTCCCGATGCCGTTGCATCAGAAGGCATCGCCAGGCCGGATGCGGAGAGCATCTCGGATGAACAGAATCGGGCTGCGCTCGCGGCCGAACTCGCGCAGGCGCGCCAGGTGCTCGATGCGCTGACGGGTGACCTGCGCGCCGTCGATGCCGAACTGGAAAGCCTTGCGATGGAGCGCGAACAGCATCGCCTGGCCATCGATATCTGCACCTCGCTCGACAGGTTGGCCGGCATCGGCGGTGCCGCGGTGTTCTGGGGCGCTGGCGGCGAAAGCCGCGCAGGCGCAGACCATGTGCGCGCTGTGCGTATGCGCGTCGACCAGTTCAGCCAGCGCCTCGGTGAAATCGAAGCGCGCCGCGCGGATGTCATCGACCGCATCGGGCAGCAGGAAAGCCACGCCGGCTTCATGGAAGACGTGTTGTTCGAAGCACTCGAAGAGGAGGAGCGGCGCAAGCAGGAATGGATCGTCGAACGCGAGATCAGCAAGCTGCCGGCCTACAAGGCATTCATGCCCTGGAGTCGCGGCGGCGAGGACGACCAGCGGTTCCGCAAGAACGTGGCGACTGCGCTGCTCGTGTGCGTCATCTTTGCGCTCGTCGTGCCGTTCATCGAACTGCCGCAGAGCATCCTGAAGCCGGAGGTGGAAATCCCCGAGCGGGTCGTACGCCTGCTGATCGAATCCCGGCCGAAGCCGCCAGCACCGGCACGCGAGATGCCGAAGCCGAAGCTCGAAGAGAAGCTTGAGCAGCAGAAGCCCAAGGAAGCGCCGAAGATCCAGGTCGCGAAGCGCGAGACTGAGGTTCCCGAGCCCACTGTGGTTGAGCCCGAGGCGAAGGACCAGGGCATTCTCGCGTTCCGCGAAAAACTGGCGAGCGTGCAGGAAGAGCAGGCGTTGTCGCGGCTCGGCTCGCAGGCGCAGATCAACAGCGCGGGCGATGCAGGACCTGCGCAGCGCGCGATGCTGACGACGAATGCACCCGGCTCGAGCGGTGGCATCAACCTCGCATCGATCAGCCGCAGTGTCGGCGGCAATGGCGGCTCTGGCGGGATGACCCGCTTGGCCACCACTCGTGCGACCAGCGCAATCGGCGGCATCGGCCGGCCTGGTGCGGATCGTCCGCTGAGCGGCGACAGCGTCGCGAACTCGCGCACCGATGAAGAAATCCAGATCGTGTTCGACCGCTACAAGTCGGCGTTGTACCGCCTCTACAACCGCGAGCTGCGCAAGGACCCCACGCTGCGCGGACAGATGGTGCTCAAGCTGACGATCGAGCCGGACGGTAGCGTGTCGATGTGCCAGCTCGAGGCCTCCGACATGAATGCGCCGGAACTGTCCGCGCAGGTCGTCGAGCGCGTGAAGACGATCAACTTCGGTGCCAAGGATGTGGCTGCGCTGACCATTCTCTATCCGATCGACTTCCTGCCCGCCGCCTGAGAAGCGGCACGAGACAGTTGAGGAATCGAAGCTGGATCTTTCGTAGTCAATCGACAAGGGCAAAGCCACCGAAAGGTGGCGACGCAAAGTCACCGGTCTAACGAGCCCGTTCGCGGGCTCCACGACAGCGGGACCGCCGGAATCCGCACCCGACGTGCGGACACTCCCTCGGTCCGTTCGTGACTTGCTTCGCAGGCGAATGGAACGAGGGTTATGAGATCAAGGGTCACAATCAGTCCGGGAACGAAGCACAGCTGGATCGCGATCCTGCTGGTTGCATTGTTCGTGCTGAGTCCGGCGGAGAGAGCATCCGCGGCCGAGATCACCTATCAGTCCGTGACCGGCATCTGGCACGACCCGACGGTCACCGACGCGAGCAATCCAGGCGATCCGGGTTATCCCGTCGCGGTCAACGGCAGTCCGGCCGCGAGCATCAACTGGGGCATCACGACGGGTCCCCAGAGCGGTTACGACTTCATCGGTTCGCCTCCGCCGCCCCTGCAGTTGCCGGGGCCGATTCCATTCTTCTCCCTCGGATCGTTCGCGCATCGTAACAACGTGGTCGACGAACCCTGGCTGTCGTCAGTCCAGCTCGACGTCGTTCTCGCGATCAGCGTGGACGGCACTCCGCGCCCGCCGTTGACCTTTACATTCACGTTCAACCACGTAGAGACCCCGAACGACCAGACGCCGTGTCCCTTCCCGACGCCGCCCAACGAAGGCTGCACGGATCGCGTGACGATCGTCGCGTCACCGACGCCCACGACCTTCGAAGTCGACGGCATGGAGTACACGCTGTCGCTGAACTTCCTCGTCAACGGCCAGCCGACGAACGAATACATCACGCGCGAAGGCGGCGTCTCGAACAGCTCCGGCCTGGTCGGCGAATTCACGTCGCCGCCGATCCCGCCCGGCACGCCTACGCTGGTAATGGACAAGTCCGGCCCGCCCACGATGGTCCCGGCCGAGTGGGGCAACTTCATGCTCGACGTGCGCAACACCGGCACAGTCGAGGCGTTCAACGTGACGCTGCTCGATCGCCTGCCCGATGGTCCTACCGGAGGCATGTGCGACACCACACCGCAGGTGACGAGCGCGCGCGTGTTCGCAGCCGACGGTGTTACACCGGTCGCCGGCAAGGGCCCGCTGGTGCAGGGCACGGATTATTCGCTTCTCTACGACAGCGCGACCTGTCAGCTCACGGTCAATGCGATCACCTTAGCTTCGGTGATCGGCGTCGGTGAGCGCCTGCGCATCGGCTACCGCACGCAACTCGACGACGGCAGTCAGTACAACGTTCCGCTGACCAATGTGGCTGGTGCGATTCAGTGGTACAACGCCGCCGCCAACAATCCGGCCCGCAGCACCTACACGCGCACGCTCACCGATGGCACGACAGCAGTCGTGGACCATGAGGATGCACACACCGTTCGCATCGTCCCCCGGTTCTTTGCGGACAAGGCGGCGGCGCTTCAGGTTGACTCCATGTCGCCCGGCATCGTTGATGCCGGCGACGTGCTGCGCTACACGATCCGCGTCTACAACAATGGCTCGTTGCCGCTCACGATGGCCATGCTGCGCGATGCGGTGCCCACCAACACGACATACGTTGCCGACTCGCTGACACTGAACGGACAACCGGTAGGCCGTCCCGACGGCGGCGTGTCGCCTCTGGTGGCAGGAATCGCTGTCAGCTCATCCGACCTGACGCCGCCGCTGCCGGCAGCGGGGCAGGGCACGCTGACACCGGGCGGACAGTCGGCCATCGTGCAGTTCGACCTGCGCGTCAACGACGGCGTGCCGCCCGGCACGGTGATTTCAAACCAGGCCGTTGTCGACACGGCGGAACTGCCGGATCTGCTGACCGACGGTGACGGCAATCCCATGACCGGACCCGAGCCGACAGTCGTTGTCGTCGGCAACCTGCAGGAACTGCGGATCACCAAGGCCGTGAGCGTCGTCGGCGGAGGCTATGCAATCGCGGGCGCGACACTCGAATACGTCGTGCAGGTTACCAATGTCGGCGTCGTGCCGGCCTATGCAGTCGAGATCCGCGATGACATCGCGATGCCGACGCCGGGGTACCTGTCGTTTGTGGATCAGTCATGGTCGATGAACGGCTCGACGACTGGCATCACCGTCGTGGGATCGCTACTGACTGCCGACTATTCGACGACCTATGGTGCCCTGCAGCCGGGTCGCGTGATCACGCTGCGTTTCCGCGCGCTCCTGAATTCCACTCTCGCGATCGGCACGCGTGTCACGAACACGGGCACGGTCTATTGGAATACACCGCAGCGGCAGGCGAGTGCGACAGTTGCGATCGACATCGGCGGCATGGTCGGCGTCGCAATGCTGAGCGGCACCGCGTGGCACGACGCGAACTTCAACCAGACGGTCGATGCCGCGGAAAGGTTGCTCGAGGGATGGACGGTCGGGCTCTACCGCGACGACCAGCTCGTTCACTCTGCTGTTACCGATGCTTCGGGCAACTACGCGATCGGCGGGATCGCCCCCAACGCTTCGACCAACTATCGCTACGAGCTGCGCTTCACGGCGCCGGGCGCCGGGACGGCCACGGCCGCGCTGGGCAGAGCACATTCCGTCTTCACGAATGGCCTGCAGCGCATCACCAACATCGTCGTGCAGTCGGGCAGCAACTACCTGAATGTGAACCTGCCGATCGAGCCGAACGGCGTCGTCTACAACACAATCACGCGTGCGCCGATTGCAGGTGCCACGCTCACCATGCTGGACGCAAGCAGCCAGACACCGTTGCCAGCAAGCTGCTTCGACGACACTGCGCAACAGAACCAGGTGACGTTGCCGTACGGCTACTACCGGTTCGATCTCAACTTCTCGGATCCAGCCTGTCCGAGTGGCGGCAGTTACATCGTCGAGGCTAGGGCTCCTGCTGTCGGCTACATCGCGGGTCCGTCGCAGATCATTCCGCCAGCCTCCGACGTTGCGACGGGTCCGTTCTCTGTGCCGTCATGCCCGGCAAGCACCGATGACGCCGTCATCGCGACCGCCCAGCACTGCGAGGTGCAGGCCTCCGAACTCGCACCGCCAACGTCGGTGCGCGCGCGTACCGCCGGCACTCGGTACCACAGGCACTTCACGTTCAGTGATGCGCCCATTCCGGTCTCATCGCAGGTTTTCAACAACCACATCCCGCTCGATCCGGACCTGCAGGGCGTGCTGCAGCTCTCGAAGACGACGCCGCTGTTCAGCGTGACGCGCGGCCAGATGATTCCGTACACGATCACGTACACGAACGTGACGGACGTGCCGCTGTTCGATGTTTCCCTGGCCGACCGATTCCCGGCCGGCTTCCGTTACGTCGAGGGGTCGGCACGCATCGATGGGACGCCGGTCGAGCCGACGCTCGTGGGCCGGGTGCTCACCTGGAATGACCTCATTGTCTATGGCAGGGAGCGTCATTCGATCGTGCTGCTGCTGGCGGTAGGCGCTGGTGTCAGCGAAGGCGAGTTCACGAATCGTGCCCAGGCATCGCACGCGCTGACCAACAGTCCGTTGTCGAACGAAGGCGCGGCGACCGTGCGCGTCATCCCGGATGCGACATTCGATTGCACGGATGTCACCGGCAAGGTGTTCGACGATGCGAATCGCAATGGCATCCAGAATGCGGGTGAACGCGGTCTGTCAGGCGTACGCCTCGTCAGCGCGCGCGGGCTGACGGCGATTACCGATGCCTTCGGTCGCTTCCACATCACTTGCGCCGTCGTGCCGCGAGAGGGACGCGGGAGCAATTTCGTCCTGAAGCTCGATGACCGGACGCTTCCCGCCGGATTCCGTGCGTCGACGGAGCAAGTGAAGGTGCTGCGCGCTACCCGCGGCAAGGCGCTGCGATTCAACTTCGGTGCCTCGATCCATCGCGTGATCGGGCTCGACATTGCCGACGCCGTGTTCGAGCCGGGTACGGCGAACATGCGCCCGCAGTGGCAGCCGCGCCTGAGCCTGCTCCTTGAAGAGCTGCAGCGTGGCCCGGCCGTTCTGCGCCTGTCGTACATGGCTGATCTCGAAGACAAGCAACTCGTCGATCAGCGCATGGCGGCGGTGAAGAAGCAGATCACGCAGTCGTGGAAGGGAATCTCTGCGTCTGCTTGCGGCGAGGAGAGTGCCGCTGGACCTGCAGGCGCCTGTTACCAGCTCACGACCGAACAGGAAGTGTTCTGGCGGCGCGGCGGACCCAGGAAGCCCGCGGCCGTGCAGGAACTCGGGCAGGTGAACGAATGATGCACACGAAATACAGGTCCGTGCAGGGCGCGACCCGCAGCGTGCGCGCCTCATTCTTCGTTGCGATTGGTCTGACGATCGCGTCCGCGCAGGCGCAATCCGTCCAGGAGGAGGCACTGGGCGAATCCGTCGAGCGCCAGCTGTCGAAGGACGAGGCGCTCACGCAATGGGTGTCCGATGCCGACCGCGTGAACAGGGAGGCGGGCGACATGATCATCGCGACGCAGGTCACGAAGGAGGAGATCGAAACGGTCAAGCTCCGGAACGTGATCCCGCCGATCCGCTTCGAGTCGGGCGTTGCCGGCATTTCGCCTCAATACATCGAGGCATTGCGCAAGGTGCTCGACGACATGCGTGACCACCGCAATGTGCGGCTGCATCTTGTGGGGCACGCCGACGACCAGCCGCTGTCAGGGATGCTGGCGCAGCGCTACGGCGACAATGCCGGTCTGTCGCGCGAGCGCGCGGGCGAGGTGGCCGAGTTCCTGAAGTCCCGCCTGAACCTGCGGCCAGAAGCGATCTCGTACGAATGGTTCGGCGATGCAAAGCCGGTGGCGACCAATCTCACGGATGAAGGTCGCGCGCTCAATCGTCGGGTCGAAGTTGAAGTGTGGTACGACGCGACGGGGCACCGGGCCGGCGAGGAGGAGGTTCTGCTCAGGGAGAACTTCCGGCGCATGAAGGTTTGCCGCATGGAAACAGTCTGCAGAATGCGATTCGTGGAAGGCCACGCACGCCGAGCCCGCATCAGAAACCTCGTGCCGGCGCTGCGCTATACGGAAGAAGGCGTCCAGGTCACCGACGCATTCGTTGCGCAGGTGCGCAAGACGCTGCTCAACCTCCAGGACAAGCAGAACGTGGTGGTGAAATTCACAGGTTTCACCGACGACTTGCCTCTGGCGGGTCGCGACGAGCGGATCTATGGAACGCATCTCGCGCTCTCGAAGGCTCGTGCGCAGCGCGTGGCGCTCGATATCCAGGGGCGGCTGGGACTGCCGATGACGGCAGTTGCGAGCGACGGGCGCGGCGAGGCATTGCCGCTGGCATCCAACGCGACCGCGCAGGGGCGTGCGTTCAATCGGCGCGTCGAGGTGGAGTTCTGGCATGACGATCCGTTGCAGGAGATGCCGGAGGATGTGCAGCTGTGCCCGAAGGACAGCGATGCCGCGATGGTGACGAAGGTCCACGATCCGGCCTGGGGCCGTATTGCGCCGCTCGAACTCGAGGGGGGCAGGGCCGTGATTCCCGCGGGGTACGTCGATCAGTTGCGGCGTGCGATGGCTGACGTCGATGGCAAGACCAATGTTCGCCTGCGCTTTGTCGGCTACACAAAGAACGAGCGCATCGATCGCAGGACGGCCAGCGTGTACGGCGACGACATCGGCCTGTCCGCCGCGCGGGCACGGCGGGCGATGGAGACGATCCGCGAGCAGATGGCACTCACTCCCGAACAGGCAGAGCACGAAGGTCGCGGGTACGTGCACTCCGACGACGTAGTCAATGCAGGCTTCACGCAGGGCGAGACCTCGCACGTCGTAGTGCAGGTGGTCTACGACGAGCGTGCCGTGGTCGATGACCTCGATGGTGTCGATATCACGAAGCTCACGCGCGAGCTGTCGCCGGAAGATCCATTCGCCCTGAACCTCATGCGAATCACCGTCGACGGCAAACCGATCGATGATCCGAAGCGCAGCTCCGCGGACATCCAGCGCTGTACGGACGTCGCGCTGGAGGAAGCAGATATCCAGTTCCAGTTCGACAGCCTGTCATCGAGCCGGCGGCTCAGTGTTGCTGCAGCTCCGTCGACGATTGTGTTGCGGGATGCCGCCATTGCAGGGGAAGTCCCGCAGGCAGCACCAGCGGATGACGCTGGTGTGCAGGATGCCGAGACCGAGGCGCCAGATGCAGAGCCCAGCGAGTCTCCTTCTGAGGAGGACGAGCAGGAAGTCGCGGCGCACGGTGATGAGGAAGCATTGACCGACGCACCAACGGAGCCGGCTACCGCCGCTGGGGACGAGCCAGCAATGTCCGCTGGCGAAGCTGCCGGCGAAGCGAAAACGACGTCGCCGGTTGAACCACGCTACATCGGCGATCCGGTGCGCTTCCGCATGTACGCGAACTACTCCGCGTTCATCGAACGGTCGGAGGTTCGCATCTTCACTGCCGATCAATCGCCCCAGGCGCATCCGCTCGACGTCATCCCGTTCGATGCCAACGGCTTCGCGGAATGGGTGCCGACTTCCGGCGTCGTTGCGGCGCCGGCACGCGATCTGAAGTACGTCCTGAGGGCGTACGACACGAAGGGAAATTTCGATGAAACGGTCCCGCAGCCTCTGTGGCTCGTATACGGCCATGCAGGCGAAGTCGAACCCGACCAGGAGAAGGTGAAGCAGCGGCGCGATCAGGAACTGCTCGCGGGCTATGGCGACAACGCGTTGTCCGTCAGCAATATTCGCCTCGGCAGCGGGACGGTGAAAGTGCGGGGCACCGGCATCCCGGCGCAGCACACGGTCTGGGTCGCGGGCCGGCAGGTGCCGGTCGACCACAGCGGCAGCTTCGTTGCGGAAGAAGTGCTGCCTTCGGGCATGCACACGGTCGAAGTCGCCGTGCTCGACGAAGGTGGAAACGGTTCGATGTATCTGCGCGATCTGAAGTTCGAGCGCGACGACTGGTTCTATCTCGGCCTCGCCGACGTCACCGTGTCCGAGCACCGGGCACGCGGTCCGGTCGACCTGTTGCAGGGCGAGAACACGCCGTACGATTATGACTCGACGCTCGACGGTCGCCTTGCGTTCTACATCAACGGCAAGTTCAGCGAACACTGGGGACTCACCGCAAGCGCGGACACCCGTGAGGGGCCCGTGAAGGATCTCTTCAGCAACTTCCTCGACAAGTCGCCGGACTCGCTGTTCCGCCGCATCGATCCCGATTACCACTATCCGACCTTCGGCGACGATGCGATTGTCGAGGAAGTGGCGCCGACGCTCGGCAAGTTCTACGTGAAGGTCAATCGCGATCAGAACCATGCGCTGTGGGGCAACTTCCGGATCAGCTACATGGGCAACGAACTGGCGCACGTCGACCGCGGCTTGTACGGCGGCAATCTCCACTTTGAAACGGAAGCCACGACAAGCTTCGGTGAGCAGCGGGCGGCGATCGATGGCTTTGCTGCCGAACCCGGCACGCTCGCGAGTCGCGAGGAGTTCCGCGGTACTGGTGGTTCGCTCTATTTCCTGCGTAACCAGGACATCCTCGTGGGTTCGGAGCGTGTACGCATCGAGTTGCGCGACAAAGACTCTGGGCTCGTCACAGGTGTGAAGAACCTGCAACCGATCCTCGACTACGACGTCGACTACCTGCAGGGACGCATTCTCCTCGCCGAGCCGCTCAACTCCACCGTCGACGACGGCTTGCTCGTCCGCACGGGTGGGCTGAGCGGTGACGAGGCGCACCTCGTGGTTCGCTACGAATACACGCCGGGCTTCGACGAGATCGACGCCATGGCGACCGGTGGGCAGGCGCACTACTGGATCAACGACTACCTGAGGATCGGCCTGACTGCGAGTACCAATGAAGAAGGCACGAGCGACAGCACATTGAACGGCGCCGATGTGACGGTACGGATGAGTGCCGACACCTTCCTGAAGGTCCAGGGGGCGCAAAGCGAGGGTCTGGTGTCGAGCTCGCTGTACTCGAGCGATGGCGGGTTCGACTTCGTCGGCGATTCCTCCACGGGGTTCGATGATGCTGACGCGACTGCATGGCGAGCGGACCTGAGCATTGGGTTCGGCGAGTTCACCGAGGCACTGCCGGGTCGCATCACGCTGTACACGCAGTCGCAGGGTGCGGGCTACTCGGCGCCAGGCCTGACGGCGCTGACGGACACGAAATACCAGGGCGGCACTCTGAATACGGAACTGCCGTTTGGTGTGCGGCTGCGGGCGAAGGCCGACCAGAGGGAACAGGATCAGGGTTACTCGGTGAATGCCCAGGAGCTCGATGTGGGCTACCAGATCACCGAGCGTTGGGACATCAGCACGGGTGTGCGCAAGGACGAGCGTGAGTATGACGGCACGCTGACGCCGTTGAACCTGCAGCAGGGCGAACGCACAGATGCGGTCGTGCAGCTCGGCTACGACTCACGCTCGACCTGGCGCACCTATGGCTTCGTGCAGGAAACATTGTCGAAGTCAGCGGAGCGTGAAGAGGATAGTCGCGTCGGCGTCGGTGGCGCATACCGGTTCACCGACCGATTCCGTGCGGACTTGGAAGTCTCCGATGGCGACCTCGGCCCGGGCGCCAGAGTGGGCACGAACTACCAGTACTCCGAACGCACGAGCCTGTATCTGAACTATGCGCTCGAGAATGAGCGCACGGACAATGGCCTGCACGGGGAGCGTGGCAACCTGATCTCAGGTGTGAAGCGCAAACTGTCGGATGCGAGCAGCGTGTATCTGGAGCAGCGCTACCAGGAAACCGAATCGACTTCCGGACTCACGCATGCGACCGGCATGAGCCTTGCGCCGAACGATCGCTGGAACCTGAGCGCTAACACCGACATCGGATCCCTGGTCGACCAGCGTACCGGTTCGAAGATCGATCGCGAAGCGGGTGGCGTCAGCGTCGGGTACGGCTTCGAGACCGTACAATTCTCGAGCGCGGTCGAGTATCGCCTCGACAAGACGCAGCAGCCGGACCAGACGATGGCGGAGCGGACGACCTGGCTCTATCGCAACGCTTTCAAGTATCAGCTCACGCCCGACTGGCGCGTGCTTGGCAAGTTCAATCATGCCGACAGCACCAGCTCGCTCGGGCAGTTCTACGACGGTGGTTACACGGAAGCCGTGATCGGATACGGATATCGCCCCGTCGCGCACGATCGCCTAAATGCACTGGCCAAGTACACGTACTTCTTCAACGTGCCGACGACCGAGCAGGTGACGCCGCAGCACCTGCCAGCGCAGTTCATCCAGAAGAGCCACGTCGGGGCACTCGACGTGACCTATGACATCACCGATCGCTGGTCGCTGGGCGGAAAGTATGCGTATCGACTCGGGCAGGTGAGCCTGGACCGGGAAGACCGGCAGTTCTTCGACAATCGCGCGCACCTCTACATCGTGCGCACCGACCTGACGTTCGGCCTCTGGGAGGGGTTGATCGAAGGACGCATGCTCGATATGACCGATCTGAACGAGCAGCGCAGCGGCGCGCTCGCGGCGGTGTATCGCCAACTCGGGGATCACGTGAAGGTTGGCATAGGCTACAACTTCACGGATTTCTCGGACGACCTGACCGACCTGAGCTTCAGGCACGAAGGCGCGTTCCTCAACATCATTGGTGCGATGTAGAGATCCCGCCGGTTCAGACGACGCAGTGCACGCAACATTGATGAGGCACTCCCGCTGCCTGCGTGAATCAATTGGAAACCAAGACAGTTTCAGCGTCGTACTCCAATTCCGACCGCCGCGCACTTTGCTCGCGGCTCATTCGCGACGGTGGAGGGCCAAAGATGAGTAGAGTTGCCCCGATACTGTTTGCAACGTTGCTGCTGCTCAGCGCTGGCGATGCTGCCGCGACCTGGGTGAGGCCGGATACCCAGTTCGCATTCTCATTGCCCGCTGCAGATGCGAAGGATGCCTTGAACGAGATTGCCGCAGCACTTGAGCTACTGAACTTCAAGCTCACGCTTAACCCGCCGCCGCTGATGCGCAAGGATGGGTTCATTGGGGCCGAATTCTGGGGAGCTCATAGGGCCGCGGTGACTGTGTCCGGGTTTGCCGCGTGCGTGCGCGTGGCGATCTATACGTCCAGCCCGTCCCAGGCGCATGAACAGTCGATGTCGGACGCAGCGGAACTGTCGGCCTATTTGGTGAGCCATCTAAGGTCTCGCGAAGGAGTGCTTCTATTCAAGTCCTCGGGTGCGCGCGCGACCTGTGAAGAAGCGCTCTAGCGAACGATCGGCGCTGGACTAACAACAAGGCTCCTGTGCGTTGATGTCGTCGTCGGTGGGATTCGAACCCACGAACACCCGTGAAGGTGTTACTGGAATTCCAAGTGTGGGCATCGGTCAACAAGCAGATGTCGACCTGAGCGAAGACAACGGGTTAGCGACAATCTGGTTGATGAGAAGTGATGCTCAGTGACCTGGAATTCTGCTGGTTTGGAAACCAAGTGGAAACACAGTTTCGCCAGCAGAAGCTCCCTGTGCCGCTGTCCGAGGCCATTGAGTTGTATGTCGCGGTTGGTTCTCTTACCTGATCGTCTCTATCTGCGGGAGGCGTTGCTGGGCTGTCCGGCAGGACGTCCAGGGGA
Source organism: Povalibacter uvarum (assembly GCF_014202975.1). Taxonomy (GTDB): domain Bacteria; phylum Pseudomonadota; class Gammaproteobacteria; order Steroidobacterales; family Steroidobacteraceae; genus Steroidobacter; species Steroidobacter uvarum. Next base: position 1,419,874 of record NZ_JACHHZ010000001.1, on the reverse strand, counting down.
CTTCGAGTCCCCGCTGCCGAGGAGGGCAGCACGTGGGTGTAGATCATCGTCGTGCTGACGTCGCTGTGCCCGAGTAGTTCCTGTACTCGACGAATGTCGACGCCGGCATCGAGCAGGTGAGTCGCGAACGAATGGCGCAGCGTGTGGGCTGTCACTTTCTTCTCTATCCGTGCGCTGGCGGCTGCTCGCGCGATCGCGCGGCCGACGGTTTGCTCGTATCGATGATGGCGGCGTCGAATTCCGGTTCTGGGATCGGTGGACAGCGCAGGTGCTGGAAAGACCCAATGCCAAGTCCACGCCAGCGGCGCATTCGGGTACTTGCGCGCGAGCGCGTCGGGCAGTTCGACACCGGGATGACCCTGAGCCCGATCATCAGCCCACAACGCGCGCGATACCTTGAGCTGGTCGCGCAGTGATGTCTCGAGCGCCGCGGGAAGCATCACCACGCGATCCTTGCCGCCTTTGCCTTCCCGCACGACAACGACCTTACGGTCGAAATCGACGTCCTTGACGCGCAGGCGCAAGCACTCCATCAGTCGCAGCCCCATGCCATACAGCACCTGAGCGATCAGTCGATCGTTCGGTTCCATGGATTGAAGTAGCGCCGCGATCTCCAATCGGGACAGAACGACGGGAATGCGGGGCTGCGACTTGGGGCGGCCGATCTGCTGCATCCAGGGCAGGTCGATATCCAGGACCTGTCGATACAAGAAGAGCAGGGCGGCCAAGGCCTGCTTGTGCGTCGAAGGTGACGCGTTTCGCTGGACGGCGAGGTCAGACAGGAATCGCTCGACGTCTGTGGCGCCCAGCGTGCGTGGATGACGAATGCCATGGAAGCGGACGAAGCGACGTACCCAATAAACGTACGCCTCTTCGGTGCGCAGGCTGTAGTGAAGGTAGCGCACGCGTTCGCGCACTTGGTCCAGCAGTCGCGCGGCGCGCAGTGGCGGACGTTGCCCAGGTCGACTATCCATGCTGACCTCCGGTGGGGACGGTTAGTGCTGTTGTTATATACAGGTATGGCGATCGAGATCAATGGTTCTTATGGCAAAAACCAGGAATCCATCGGCAAGGTTTAACGGATAGCGCCAGGTTTAATCGCAGCCGGTCTCGCCGGCGGGTGGAGACGAGGCGGATTGTCTGGAATTTAGGTAGGCTGACGAACGATGGCGGCGTCAAAAATTACAATGGGCACTAAAGTTTGCGATCGTGACCTGGTCCAGGTTTATCGCCTGGTCGCCAGGTTTAACGGCAGGCTGGTGCTGTCTAAATCAAGTTGGGCTTAAGAGTAAAGCCAGAGATGAGCGTGCCGCCGGATAAGGTTCCAGGTGCCGACGAACTGTGCAACCAGTGCGGGCATCTCTTCAATCCGCACAGATTGTGCGGGTATGGTTCTCCTCCGACGGAAGGATGGATGGAGTGCCCTGTAGAAGGCTGCAATTGCAAAATGACATGGAGCTTGGAGCCAGAGGTGGCAGCGCAGATTAAGGCGCAAGGCGACAACGGTCGGAGCGGGAACGAGGCACAGAAAGAGCGCGTTCGGCGTCCGTGGCACCACTACCTTCTGCTGTGGCCTATTGTTCTGGACAAAGACAAACACAGGCGCAACGGACGCCTTTTTACGGCCCGTGAGTGGGTCGGCTGGGCAATAGTCGTGTTGGTCATTGTCTTGGCAGTTGCCTTCACGTAGCGAAGAGGATGCGATGCACGTGGAAACAGAGCCCAACAAATTGCTGCACGCGACCGCGCAAAGCGCGGCGCGTGAGCAGTGGCGTTGGATTGCATGAAGAACATCCTTAGGAGGTCGGTGAAGTTCGTTGCTTGGGGCATTGTCGTCGGCGCGGCCGTTCTATTCTTTCGCGTGTGGACGGCTCCGGGTACATGCTTGGACCTTGGTGGCAGCTTCAACTACGAAACGTGGCAGTGCAACGATCAAATCAATCAGTTCGTAGCTGTCCATTTCTACGAACTCAAGAGCTTCTGGTTGCTCGTGGTCTCGTTCGGGGCTGCGTACTCGCTGCAGCGAGGTTGGCGGGGAGCAATCCAACAATCCGTTCAACCCGATCGCCGCGAAGACGCGGCTCCGGGTTAACGGTACGTTAGCCGGAGAAGAAGGATATGCGCGGAAGCAAGCGACTCATCCTGTTGTGTGCGGTCTTGCTCGGCTGCGGCAGCTCCGTCCAATGGCAAGCAGCGTGCGGATGCATGCCTACGTTCCAGCATGTGGCGTTCGAGCTGGGTCTAGACGGCTACAGCATTCAAGACAATGCTATGACGCCCGAGTTCGTGGCAGCAGCCACCATCAAGAAGCTGCAAGGCAAACCGTTTCATCCGGACTCGGTCAGGGGCCTTGGCAGCACGTTCGACTCCTCCTGTACATGGGATGCATGGAGCAGACTGGGGTGCACATTCTGGATGTGGAGCTTTGAGGAACAACATCGCGGCCTTGAGCTACGATTCGGAAGATCTGAGGCCGACGGATCAATCGCCACCGTATCGGTGAGGTATGTGTACGACACCTACGAAGTCTGGAATCGCGGCTAACAAGTTGTTCAAGAGCCGACGTGCGAAGACGCACGCGGCTTAACAACGGCGTTGGCCAGATCAAATCTGATGGAACTTAGAGACTATCTCTTGGCGTTCGGGCTGGGCCTGTTGGCAATGGGGGCTGCTGCGTTTCCTCTCATAGCTGCTGCCGTCGTGGCATGGTGGCCGGGTGCTCGACCGAAATTAAAAGCAAGATTCGTTATAGCTTGTGCCGTAGTTGTCTACGGAGTGGCAGGCATCTTCATGGTGGTCTCCTTGCCTTTCGAGCTCTTCGGAACCTATTTATCGCCGCAGCTTCAGTATGAAGGCCACGAAGCCGTTCCCACCGCGGTTTCTTGGGTCTATGGGGCGGCTGTTTGGTTGCTCTACATCATCATTGCAGTCGGTTCAGTCATCGTGCCCATCGTCGCGCGGCGCAGCTTCTGGGCCCGCCTCTGTACCGGGATGGCCAACAAACCCATGCACGCGACGTGCGAAACGCACGCGCGTGATGGGTAGCGTTAGGCATCGAAGAATGAGAACCGCAGGTGTCTTAGGGCTGGTCGGGGGTACGCTCTTCGCAAGTGCGGGAATTTTCTTTGCACCGTCTCCCGCCTACGATCCTAGCGGATGGGGCAACTGCCCATTGCGCGCGGCCTATCCCCTTCGGTATCCGACAGAACCAGTGTTCGGCCTCGATGCCTATGAATGCCTCGTAGATCCCAGAGGGGTTGTGCTATTGCTGATCTATCTCGCTGTAGTGTTCGGAATTGCAGGGGCTCTTGCTGCGCGCATCGGTGATTCAGTGTCACCGCTTCGAGGAGTGTACGCAGCGGCGCTGGTGGCTGCGCCCACACTCGTGTTCATGGTTGTCGATCGAGAAGCTGTTAATCTCGTTTCAACGACGGCGGTGGGGTTGGCAGTCTTTGTTGGTGCAGTGCTTTCAGCCTTCTGCGGTGGCTGGCTAGCGAGGCGGAATGCCTAACAAGTGGGTCAAGTCCGTGCGCGCTGCGCACCCGACTCACAAGGTGCGATGCACCTTGTTCGCGGCTTACCCACGGCGTTGATATGACTTCCGCCGTCAAGTGTGGCGGTGAGTTGATCGAAGCGATTCTTTGGCTACGTCATGACGGTCATCGAGTCTGCTGTGAGCGGCGCAGCCAGCACTCATCGACGGTAGATCATGCTGATATTCGCGGGTTGGTTACCGCAGTGCTGTGATCCGTCTGTGCGCCTGCCGCGCCTCTAGAAGCGCGAGTCGGAACACGTCCGTCGCGTAACGCCGTTGCGGGTTGCGCACCTTACCGGGGCTGCGCCGCCGACAGCAGACTCGATCTCCTGCTTCAATAACCGAATCAAAGTTTAGTGCGCGACCTTGGTCGGCGCGCTCATTCGCCCGATGTCCCAGATGAAGCCCGCGAGCTCGCGCGCCACCGCGACCAGCGCCACGTTGTGCGGTTTGCCGCGGGCGGTGAGTTTGCGGAAGCGTTTGCACAGACGCAGCTGAGCGTCCCAAGCGCGCTCAAGGATCACTTTGGGCAAGCCCGCATGTCGCTGCTGGATGGAAGGGCTCACCTTCGGCGGATAGCGATACGCCCAGGCGGCCTCAACAAGCAACCGCCGTGCGTTCGCGTTGCCGCACCTGGTGATCGCGCCCTGGCGACGGCGCTCGCAGGTGGAGTGCTCACTTGGAGTCAGCCCCAACCAGGCCATCAACTGCGGCGCCGAGGCGAAGCGGGAGATCTCGCCAATCTCGGCAATGAGTCCGACCGCGACCTTGAACTGCACGCCACGCAGCGCCTGGAGAGCAAGAATGGCCGGGTAGAAGCGCCAGTAAACGGCTGATTCACGCAGCAAGGCTTCGACTCGCTCGCACTGCGCGAGACGATCGTTGATCGCATGCAGGTGTTCCTGGAAGGCGAGCTGCGAGTTCGTCTCCTTGAAGACGAACCTCGCCAGCCAACGCCGATGCGCTTCACTCCAGTTGGCGGTACCGGCATAGCGCACATCGTGCACGAGCAGGAAGGACTTCAACCGCTGCTTGGCTTTGGCCAGGTCCTGACGTGCCGCGCTCCACACCCGCACCAGATCACGGAATGCTTCATCGGTGGCGTCAGGAACGTGCACGGCCGACAGATCGTTCATGCGCAGTGCCCGCACCAGCTTGCGCGCATCGCGCTGATCGGTCTTGACCCGATCCCCGGGCTTGCGGGCAATCAGCGAGGGAGCGCACACCGTGCAGTCGAAGCCCTTGCCCGTGAGGTAGCGATAGACCGCATAGCCGCAGGGACCCGCTTCATAGACGAAGCGAACCGTCTGCGCCTTACGGCGCATCTGCTGACATAAGCGATCCAGATCGCGCTGCAAAATACCGATATTGCCGAGGTCCTCGGGCTCTGCCGCATCCACTGCGTAAGCCGCAACGATCGACTTCTGGTGGACGTCCAACCCGACAAAGACGGTGCTATCGTTACGCATGCTGACCTCCATTGAAGAGACCGCGCAATGAGCGTCAGGTCCACACCTCGCTCCTGCGGCTCTGGCTCTACGCTAACCCGCGTTGCGGCCTTCGTGGGGGTCAGCACTACCCACAGCGGAAGTCATACTGTCTAGGTGATGTAGTGAGTAGCACAGCAAGTCAAGAGGTCGACCATCCGGGATCACTCCGCGCCGCCTGGTCGGGCCTCGAGCCGCTGTGGCTTGTGTTTTGGATATACGGTGTAATCGGTGGCAATGCCTTGAGTTACGCATTCGAGAAGACCAGTGAAAGGCTTCCTTCGTACGCAGTGTTATTGCTCTGTCTGCCGCTGATGGCCTTCCATGTCTGGCTGAACGTGGCCATCTGGCGTTGTGCGGCCAACTCGAGTCCACTGTGGTGCTTTCTGGCGCGGGCGACCGTTGTGCTCACCGTACTCTATGTTCCTTGGGCATTCTGGAGTGGATTTAGTGGCGGGGACACCTAACAAGTTGTTCAAGTGCCGACGCGCGAAGACGCGCGCGGCTTAACAATGGCGTTGGGCCTGATGGAAACGAACTCAAAGCACCGTGCGTTCCGGGAATTCGTAGTCTCATGTGGCTTTGTTCTCTTCTGCGCCGCTCTTGTCTGGCTTGACCGGAATGACTCTACCGCTCTTGAGCATGTGACAGTCTCGGGAACATTGAAGGAACACGAGGTGTTCGGTCGCCGCAAGTCGCCGACGCTGCGCTTCAAACTGGCTGAAAGCGAGTTAGATTTCAGAGTGGACCCTTCTCTATATAGATATGCGATGGAGAAGGTACTTCCACCTGGCTTCGAACCGGGTGCCGCTATCAGCGTCTTGGTGATGAAGAGCGAACTTGCCCAACCCGACTCGCCTATTCTAAATGGGAATCTGCGCATCGCTTGGGTCCACGGATTAACGGTCAATGGTCGCGAGATCTTTGGTCTCAGCGAAATGCGTACGTGGGAAAGAGAAGATCAATACTGGGGCTACGCATTGCTTGCCGGCTCACTGGCGGCGGCAGTCTATTTTGGCGTCAAGTGGCGCCGCAGTTCAGGCCCAACAAGCCGTTCAACCCGACCGCGCGCGAGAACGCGCGCGCCGGGTTAACGGCAGCGTTAGGTGACGAATGCAGATGCGCAGCCGCTGGTCCAAGATCGCAAGGGCATCTGCACTGATTGCGGTACTTGCGGTGGCGCTCGTCAGTGTGGGCGTGCTGTCACCCGAGGGCCGCGAGGCGATTGAGCACTATCAATGCTCAAAGCGTGACGAGGCGAGGGCGGAGGCCGTGTGGAAACTGATCGGCGCTAGGCTCAAGGAGGGCGAATCCACGAGAACCGACGTGCGCAAATTTCTCGAGCAGAACTTTACCGACCTCTCGATTCGCGAATCGGAAACAGAGATTTCTGCTGGGCCCATGTTCTTTTCCTTTGACCAGGTCGGTGTTCTAACTGAATTTGCACAAGAGGTGGGGTGCCCGATCGATTAGGCATATATTTGCATTGCACGGTTTTAGTCCAACAATGAAGACGTCACCTAACAAACGGCTGGTTCCGACTCGCAACGGCGAAGCGCCGTTGCTCGCGGCACAGCCGTGGCGTTAGGTGGCAAGAATGGAATCTGTTGGCGACGTAGTAGACCTCGATCCGGCAGTAGTACGCGCGATTCAAGAGAGGGAAGGCTATGTGGCCCTCATCTTCTCGCAGCAGCCCGCGTACTCCCGAGCAGTTGGTAACAATCCGCGGTTAGTCCCGCTATACGACTGCGAGATACATGTGGAGGGCGCGAGAATAGAACTGCTTCAGGTCGAACTGCCGTACGAGACGACCGAATGGGAGATCGAGTACAACGGTGGGAGTAGAAGCTACTTCCTTCCCACGCAGTTCGCAGCTGCCGGTCCAGTGCGGCTCAAGCTAGGGCCATCTGATGAGCCAAGAATTGTGGTTAGCGGAAGCAGCGTCAGGCTGCACCTGGGGGAACAAGTTGGAACGTTCGAACAGCGCGCTGCCACCTAACAAGTGGGTCAAGTCCGCGCGCACTGCGCGCCCGACTCACAAGGTGCTTCGCACCTTGTTCGCGGCTTACCCACGGCGTTCGGCTTGAAGGAAGAATCGGAATGGTCGTGTATGTTGACGTCGACGACACATTGGTTCGCTGGGTAGGCACGAAACGAATACCAATCCCACGTGTTGTCGGGCGCGTCCGTCAGCTTCACGCGGAAGGCGCAACTCTTTACCTATGGAGCACGGGCGGAGCAGAGTATGCGCAGTCGGTTGCTAACGATCTTGGAATCAAAGACTGCTTCATCGGCTTCTTGCCAAAACCGACACTCATCATTGACGACCAAGCAGTTCAAGACTGGAACAACTGCCAGCATGAGCGTCCAATCTGAGATCGCCGAACAATCCGTTCAACCCGATCGCCGCGAAGACGCGGCTCCGGGTTAACGGGACGTTAGATGTTATGAGCAGCAAAACCCACCCAGATCGTGACGGCCCTGAGTACGTCGATGGGCATGGCGACAAGCTCGAGATCTACCCAACCATTGGTGGAAGGGTTTGTATTCGCCAGACCAAAGCAAAGGTTTCAGAGGACTATCCCTGCATCTTCATCCATCCAGACAATGTCGGCGCACTCATTGATGCGCTTCGGCTGATCAAGCAGGAAGCTGCGGCTCTGGCGGTAGACAATGCAGAAAGAAACATCTAACAACACATTCAACGCCGACCGCCGCAAGGCATGCGCCTTGCGGTTCACACTGCGCCAGCGCAGTGTCGGCGGGTTAATGTGAGCGTTAGGCATCGAAGAATGAGAACCGCAGGTGTCTTAGGGCTGGTCGGGGGTACGCTCTTCGCAAGTGCGGGAATTTTCTTTGCACCGTCTCCCGCCTACGATCCTAGCGGATGGGGCAACTGCCCATTGCGCGCGGCCTATCCCCTTCGGTATCCGACAGAACCAGTGTTCGGCCTCGATGCCTATGAATGCCTCGTAGATCCCAGAGGGGTTGTGCTATTGCTGATCTATCTCGCTGTAGTGTTCGGAATTGCAGGGGCTCTTGCTGCGCGCATCGGTGATTCAGTGTCACCGCTTCGAGGAGTGTACGCAGCGGCGCTGGTGGCTGCGCCCACACTCGTGTTCATGGTTGTCGATCGAGAAGCTGTTAATCTCGTTTCAACGACGGCGGTGGGGTTGGCAGTCTTTGTTGGTGCAGTGCTTTCAGCCTTCTGCGGTGGCTGGCTAGCGAGGCGGAATGCCTAACAAGTGGGTCAAGTCCGTGCGCGCTGCGCACCCGACTCACAAGGTGCGATGCACCTTGTTCGCGGCTTACCCACGGCGTTAGCGGTCAGAGGAGAGAAGAGATTGGGGCGTTGGGTGGCACTGATGTTCGTTGTTGCCGTACCTCTGTCCATGCTGATTGGCCGAGCAAGATCGATGCTCATTGACGGCTCCTGGCGCCGTAGAGTTTGGCTGTTCCTTGCTGTTCTTGCCGCGCTCGGTCTCATCGCCCTGATGGGATACTTCCCAGTGGAAACACGGACAGGTCCGGCGTTGCTTTTGACCATTCCTGCGATTCAATCGCTGATCTTCGTGGCGTTACATGCGACCTTCACAGCCATCGTGCGCCGTGCGCCTGTGCCGCTCTCGCAAAGCCAGGTTTCCGTGGCAGGGTTTCGCTATATATTGGATGCCGGGTTCTGGGTGATCTTGTCTTTTGCACTTATCGCAGGGGCCGCACTTGCTTGCGCACATTGGGACGTCGAGCTACCTACACGTGGCAGCCGCTAACAAGTTGTTCAAGGGCCGACGTGCGAAGACGCACGCGGCTTAACAACGGCGTTGGATGTGAGAGATCGGGAATGAGAGTACTACTCGCGACGGGGCTCTGGGCAGTTTCGACGGCAGTTCTTGCGTGCGAACGAAACGAGTACGGCGTGTTTGAGGATATTGCCTGTGCTGCTGAGGCAGTCGAGAACGCGCGGAAGGAGATGGAGTCCGTGCTGGACAATCTGGCGGCTCGGCTCGACCCCGAGGTGCGAGAGGCATTAGAGAAGGCCCAAGCGGCTTGGTCTGACTACAGAGAGGCTGCGGTGCAGTTCGTATATGCTCAAGAAGGAGGCTCTTCCGGCCGCCTTGTAGTGGCAAATGACACCGAGCGAGCGATCCGGGCGAGAACGGAAGAATTGAAGCAATGGCAACCTCAGTGAAGACATCCAACAAGCCCATGCACGCGACGTGCGAAGACGCACGCGCGTGATGGGCAGCGTTATCCCTCATGAACTTGCGCAACTTTGGCATCGTGGCTACGCCGGGCCGTCGATTTGCCGGTTTCGTCGAAATCACCTGCCCTCTCCTGGTATCGCAGCTTGAGCCGCTGCTGGCCGCTCTCCCAGTCGAGGCCGAGATCTTCACTCCCGACCCCGAGAGTGGGGACTGCCGGCGCGAAGTTCGTCGGACCGCCAAAGGCTTGGAGAAGAAGCGTGGGTGCCACGGTGCCTATGGGACATGGCGTGGCGCAACGTTGGAAGAGTGTGTTGCTTGGCTTTCGGATGGCCTACCGGCGATCGGAAGGCTTACCAAGCCAGGCTTTGGCGCTGGGCTGGTGATACCCGAAGTGGAATATGAGGGATAACAGGGCGGCTCACCTTCACGTTAGCCATCAAAGGAAAGGTATGAGCTACGACTACATCTTGATGAAAGGAGAGGCGAAGGCGGGCTTGGAAGCGCTTGCAGCGTTGTCTGAAACAGTAGGCCAAGTAGAGAGCGTCAAGACATCGATCAGCCAAGCCGTCCCCTCGGTGCGCTGGAAGGAAGGGCCGGGCAACTGTTGGCACGGTCGGTCAGAAGAGGCCGAATTCATGTTCTTGGTGGCAGGCACCGATGACGTTCGGATGTTGCACATGTCGCATTGCGAGCGGGCGGTTGTTGAGCGAGTCGCCAAAGCGCTCGGCCTGGTAGCCATCGATGAGCAATCTGAAGAGTTGTTTGATGGCTAACAATCGCGTCAAGTTCGCGGGCTGCGCCCGCCCGACCAGCAAAAGCGAGGCGCTTTTGCTGGCGGCTTACGCGAAGCGTTATAACTCATGAAGAAAATTGTACTCGCGCCATTGCTGGCTGCCGTCGCGCAAGTGAGCGTCGCCACGACCGTCACGTGCCCGGCACAAGAATCTCTCGCAGGCGAGTACGAAGCTGCCGCCGCTCCGGGTTTCACTTCGAACAAGCTGATTGTCAGTGCCTCGTCCCGTGCGTCGTATTCGATCGCTCTGAGCAGCTATTGGGCACCGAAACCTTTCGACGACGGTGCGCAAGGAACCGTCGGCGATTTCAGCGGTGAACTCGTTGTCCCGCACCCTTGGTCGTGCGTGGCCTTCCTTGAAGTATCAGACAAAGGTAAGAGCGACGAAACCACTCCTGTTGCCTGCTTTCTGCTTCTTCGCTTTGTCGATACATCGTCAATCAACGTCTCGACCTTAGGGCAGTGCGAATACTTTCATGGTCATCGAGCCACACCGGCCGGTTCATACAAGCGCCGCGGATCATGAGTTATAACAAGCGCATCAAGTTCGCGCACTACGTGCGCCCGACTCGCAACGGCGAAGCGCCGTTTCTCGCGGCTTATGCGCGGCGTTGGGCGTGAAACCAGAATGACAAAGAAAGTAAAGACGTGGACTGCCGAACACTTCTCGCAAGCGAATCCTGTTGGACCGGGACAAAGTGATGTCGTCTCCCTTTTACGTCGTGTTGCAGGAAGCCTCGAAAGGCTTGGGCCTGTTGAGGTGCAGGACCTCATCCTTCACACGGAGGTAACAACCGATGGCCTTCACCCCTCGCTAACAGTCTATTTCCGTCGGTCGCGTGCTATACCAGCGAAGAATCGCAGATCATCGAAGGGTCGTGCTTCAAAATGAGTGACGGTGTGTTGCCCAACAAGCGGCTCAACAACGCACGCGTTGCGTGCTCGACTCGCAAAGTGCGATGCACTTTGCTCGCGTGTTAGCCGCAGCGTTGGGCGTCATGAACGAAGAAGCCAGCGCAGCAATCAGAGTCTATCTTGGAGCCGGGCCAACCGGCGGGTATCAGCCGATCGGTCAGATGGATCGGATGAAGCAGGCTTTCCCGCATGATCATGAGCAGAAGCTGACGCGGATCAAGAAGTATCTGGAGGAAGATCATCCGCCGGCTGAATGGTCTAGCCGCGAATTGGCTAAAGAACAGAAGGTGTTCGAAGCAATGCTAGCCAAGAAATTTCCAGAGCTGGACAGCGTGGCAATCAATGCTCTGGCCTGCTGCTGGTCGTATCAGTGGAGGTAGGCCGGATGCGAAGCGCAATCAAGGCATGCCCAACAAACCCATCAACGCGACGTGCGAAGACGCACGCGCGTTATGGGTGGCGTTGGACCCCAGAGAGAAGACATGAAGAAGATCGCCTCGCTACTTGTTGGTCTCGTATTGGCCGCGACATCCGTGGGTCAGACAGCTCCGCCCATCAGCAAATCGCAGCTTCAATCCATGTTTGACTCCATGCGGCGAGATGCACCGTGGAACGTCGATGGGCCGCTGCTGTGGGGTTACTTCTTTACGAACAAGACACCGGAGCCGCTTCGCAGAGCCGGTGAGCAGCTAGAGGTAATGGGATATAGAGTCGTGGATCTCTCCGAGAGAGCAGATGCGGCGGCTTCTGCTCGATGGTGGCTGCATGTTGAGAAGATAGAGACTCACACCGTCGAATCGCTTCATGCCAGGAATCAAGAGTTGCACGCCTTGGCTTCAAAGATGAGTTTGAATTCATATGACGGAATGGATGTCGGCCCTGTACCGTAGAAGGTCCAACAAGCCCATGCACGCGACGTGCGAAACGCACGCGCGTGATGGGCAGCGTTGGGCTGCATGAAGAAGATCTATGAACTGAAGACCGATGCAGCGACTATCGCTGCCCTGCAGAGAGCGTCTCTGAGTTCCGGGGTGACCGGATTGAAAACGACGCATGGGCTCATCGGCTCCGAGGAATGGTGGAGCCAGATTCGAAACGGAGTATTGAGGTTGCAGACTCGAGAAGGCGTCGTGTCTGGGTTTTGGCCCGGCCAGCATGGTGAAGGACCTGCCGAGTTCCAGTTGAGAGAACCGGATGGAACCGAATCAATCTGGATGTGCGAGCTGGAGCCAAGCGCAGCACGCAGCGAGTTCCGGATAGGGCGAGACGTGCGTGTCGAGTTCGTACTCCAGCAGCTCAAGACCGCGTTTGGCGGCGCCAATGACACGAAGGTTGTCGTTTCCTTGGCAACTGGAGAAGCCCAACAATCCGTTCAACCCGATCGCCGCGAAGACGCGGCTCCGGGTTAACGGTAGCGTTAGGCATCATGAGTCCTTCGATTGCATGCCCCAATTGCGGCCAAGCGCTTGGGGTCGAGACTTTCCTGGATAGGTGTCCGAAGAGCTCGACGGAGGCTTCGGCCGTCGTGCTTGAATGCCACAATTGCGAACACGAATCGACGTACATTGTCGAAGACGGAAGGATCACGTCAGAGCGCGGTGCGCAAACGACGATCATCCCTGGGTTGCGTGCTCGGGCTTACGAAAACTTCGTGCATGTGTGGTACGCAGAGAAACATTGGGCGTTGCCGGACTACAGGAAGCGACAATGATGCCTAACAACCGCGTCGAGCCCGCGCACGGTGTGCGCTCGACTCGCACAGGCGAGGCGACTGTGCTCGCGGCTCACGCGGGACGTTGGGCGTCATGAACGAAGAAGCCAGCGCAGCAATCAGTGACCTGCTAGGCGTTTTTCGGACCAGCTGATTCTTGAGAAGATGGCTCCCAAGGGCAAGCGAGGGAGTCATGAAGAAGACCCGATTCACCGAAGAGCAGATGGTGCGGATTCTGCGTGAGGCGGATGCCGCGCCGGTGGCCGACGTCGCCAAGAAGCACGGGATCTCGGACGCCACGATCTACGCCTGGCGCAAGCGATTCGGCAAGCTCGAGAGCGTGGACGTGAAGCGATTGCGCCAACTCGAGCAGGAGAACGCGAAGCTGAAGAAGCTGCTCGCCGATCGTGACCTTGAGATCGACGTGATGAAGGAGATCAGTCGAAAAAAATGGTAAGCGCGCGTGTGCGACGTTCTCAGGTCGCTTATGCTCACGCGCGCGGAGTCTCGTGGCGAAGGGCGTGTGGATTGTTGTCGGTGGCGCGCTCAGCGCTGCACTACCGATCACGCCTGGCGGCGAAGGATGCGCCGATCCTGACCCACCTGCGGGAGCTCTCCATGCAATACCCACGGTTCGGCTATCGACGCGTTCAAGTATTCCTGGATCGTCTCGGCTACTCGATGAGCGCCGATCGAGTCCACCGCCTGTGGCGCTGCGCGGGGCTTCAAGTACCGAGGAAGCGGCCACGCCGGCGTATTGCGGCATGCCGGCCGCGGCCATTGGCACCGACCGGCATGGGCCAGATGTGGGCCTATGACTTTGTGTTCGACGCCTGCGCCAACGGCCAGCAACTCAAGTGCCTCACCATCATCGACGAGTTCACGCGCGAGGCGCTGGCGATTGATGTTGCCGGCAGTATCCGAAGTAACCGGGTGATCGAGGTTCTCGCCAAGCTCGTCAGCGTACATGGGGCGCCGAGATACCTGCGATCCGACAATGGCTCGGAGTTTCTGTCTCGTGCCATTCTGCGCTGGCTCACGCACGAGAAGATCGAAACCGCGCTTATCGATCCGGGTAAGCCATGGCAGAACGGCGCCAATGAATCCTTCAACGGCAAGTTCCGTGATGAGTGCTTGTCGATGGAGTGGTTTCGCAATCGAGTCGATGCGAAGATCGTGATCGAGAACTGGCGGCGGCACTACAACGAGGTCAGGCCGCACTCCAGTCTCAAGAACCTGACGCCGTTCCAGTTCAAACAGCAGTTGTCACAACCACGTCCGGAAGAAGCCATTTCCTAGAATCTTTTGGTCCGGAGAAAGCCAGCAGGTCAAATCGGCTTGGCTGGGTTCGCGATTACCTCTATAGGATTCGTGCTTGGCTTTGTGCTCGAGCTTAAGGGCGCCATATTCGTTGTTATGCTCGGAGTGCTGCTGGGCCTGATCGGCACCGTCCTGCACTTTGTTCAGTTGTACCGTGAGGCGCGTGCGAAGGTCATATCGTTGTATCGGAAAGCGCAGGGGAGGAGGAGCAATGCGTTCTAACAAGCGCATGAAGTACGTGAGCTGCGCACACCCGACTCACTACGGCGAAGCGCCTTTGCTCGCGGCTTATGCGCAGCGTTGTATCGCCTATGGCTAAGCGTCACTTTCGGCTTGCCCACTACTACGGCGTCGTCGCGGCCGTCTATTTCGTAGCCTTCTTGGTCATTGGACTTGTGTTTGACGGCTCTGCGCCATCAGGCACTCTATTCCTGGCTTGGTCGGCTCCATTCGTCGGTGCAGCGTTCGGCTGCGTTGTAACGTTTGTGTTTATCTTTCGCTTTGGGAACATGGGCGGCTCACGCTACTTCGCACCGACTGTAGCTCACATCGGCCTGGTTCTGAGTGCCATTTGGGCGTTTTGGTGGGCTGCACATGCGAACTAGGTCGAGAAATGCAGCTAGTGGGCGTTACTACGCGCATGGTGCAGCTTCATGTCGAGAATGCACATCCTATGGGACTGTTTACCAAGTGAAGGGTGAGATGCCGAGCAACCGCATAGGTACGCGCGCGCGTTGCGCGCCCGACTCGCAAGGGCGATGCGCCTTTGCTCGCAGCTCACGCGGGACGATGTGATCAATAGCCCTCCGCAGTGAGGTTTTGACCAGTTTTGCGTTGAAACTCAACGATACTTTGCGTTTCGCCGGCGCAATACTTATCCCGTGATCTCTCGTCCTGGGTTCATCGTAGCCACACCACGTGAGTGACCGCGATGCATGAGCGGTTGCGCTTTTCGGAAAGCGCGAGTGGTGAAGGGAGGGACGAGCGTAGCGATTCGACACCGTTGCCACGGAGACTCGGCTATGCACGGCAAGACATCGAACGGACTTGATCGAGCTGCGTGGAACCGCCGCAACCTGGCACTCGAGAATGCGCTCGCGGACCCCTCCGTCGTCATCGTAGCGTTGCCGGGCATCGGAACGCTCAAGCTACCGAAAAAACTCTTCGACCAGCATTTGCTGCAAGAGTCTTCGGCAGGATCGACAGACGGTCCCGCACCCGCGCAGTTGCTGGATGCCGCGCAGCTCGAAG
This sequence comes from Povalibacter uvarum, assembly GCF_014202975.1. GTDB lineage: Bacteria > Pseudomonadota > Gammaproteobacteria > Steroidobacterales > Steroidobacteraceae > Steroidobacter > Steroidobacter uvarum. The sequence continues at coordinate 1,404,657 of NZ_JACHHZ010000001.1, read as the reverse complement.
CGCGCACTGGCATCCCGGCGACCTGGTGGATGAACCAGGCGCGGGAGCGTCGCATCCCATTTCACAAGTACGGACGCTACGTGCGCTTTGACTTCGCAGAAGTCATGGGATGTGAGGCGTTCAAGCGCCGCGAGGTCAAGACCACGGGCTATCCCATCCTGGGGCGCAATTCCGATCCCGACTTAAATGCCTAGAACCGTCTAGACAGAGTGCGCGATCTTCGTTCGAGTGAAGCGATGCATGATGCGTCCCGGCGCTGCGTCGAACACCGCAGTCTTGCTTTCTCGGCTACATCGCGTCCTCAGGGGCAGTTTGCGGAGTAGTGCATGGCAGTCGTTCGCAAGAATCGCGGTCGTTGGGTCGCAGACTTCCGCGACCAGCACCAGCGTCGACGGATCGAAGCGCCGCAGGGCCCATTCGACAGCGCTGCATTCGAGAAACGCGCCGCGGAGGAACTGCTGCAACAGCGCCTCGCGCAGGTGCGCGGCCAAACCTATCTCCCCGAACGCCTTCGACCGAGTTTCCGCGAACTGGCCCAGCAGTGGCTCGCGAGCAAGGTGCGCGTCGGTCAATCGACGCGCTCAGACTACGAAACGATGCTCGAGTGTTACTTGCTGCCGTACTTCGGCACCCGCAAGGTGGAGGTGATCTCACGTTTCGACATCGAGTGCTTTCGTGCCGCCTTGCGTGCGGAGGTGCTGCCGGACTGCATCGTCCAGGCGCGCGATGAGAAGCGCCTTCAACTCCAAGCGACGAATCCCAGCGCGGTGTTGAAGCCCCTGCGACCCGGTCCGCGCACCATCAACAAGTGCCTGGGGATCCTGGTGTCGATCTTCGGCTACGCGCAGGACCACAAGGTGCTGGTCGGCAACGTGGCGGCGCGGATCGACAAGCTGCGGGCGACCCAGGGCGATGAGTCGCGCGTCATCGCCGAGAACATTCTCGCACCGGCAGAGCTGTCGGCGCTCCTCGCGCACGCCCTCGATCCGTATCGCGTCCCGATCGCGCTCGCGGTTTTCTGCGGACTTCGCATCGGGGAAGTGGTGGGCCTCAAGTGGAGTGACATCGACTGGGTGGGCCACACCGCGAACATCCGTCGGCAGCAGCGTCGCGGCGTCTTCTTCGTGCCCAAGACGCGAGCGAGTCAGCGCACGATTGAGCTGCCGGCTGCTCTACTGGCGTTGCTCGAGCCGTGGCAGAAGCGCATCGGCGTCAACGAGCATGATCTTGTGTGCCCTTCGGTGCTTGGCAAACCGATGCAGGGCAGTGCGCTCTTGCAGCGAGGACTGCGCCCGGCACTTGAGCGCGCGGGTCTTCGGCCCGTGCGCTTTCATGACCTTCGGCACTCGTTCGCGAGCAACCTGCTCGAGGCCGGCGTGAACATCGTCACGGTGTCGAAGGCGCTCGGGCATGCGAACGTGCAGATCACGCTCACGATCTATGCGAGCGCGGTCCCGAAGGCGCGGCAGGGCGCGAGCGACCGGATGGCGGCGCTCGTGGGGCTTCCAAAAAAAGTGGAAACCAAATGGAAACAAATCGAGGCAAATGAGCAAAAGGCAGCGAGAACCGACGTGAAGCCGGCCTCGCAAGTCCTTGAAATGGCGGAAAGGGTGGGATTCGAACCCACGAACACCCGTGAAGATGTTACTGGAATTCCAGTCCAGCGCCTTCGACCACTCGGCCACCTTTCCGCGGCAGGAAAATCGCTGGGGCGCGAAGGTTACACGTCGCCCCTAGGCCCACGCAAACGGACCTAGGCGAACGCGATTCCGGCGGTCTGCAAAGCGTCGATGACCTGGCGGTGGTACTGGCTGGCGAACGGGGTCAGGGGAAGCCTGATTCCGTCGCCCATCAGGCCCATGCGGGCGAGGGCCCACTTGGCCGGGATCGGATTTGACTCCAGAAACAATGTCTTATGCAGCGGAATTAAAGTGTCGTTGATGCGGCGTGCTTCGTCCGGGTTGCCGGCCAATGCGGCTGCGATCGCGCTGTGCATGGCACGGGGGGCGACATTGGCGGTCACGGAGATGACCCCGCGGAAGCCGGCGAGGGTGCTTTCGACCGCAATGTCGTCGTCGCCGCTCAGCAGCGCGAGCTTGTCGCCCACCATCGAGATCAGGCGGCGATTGCGATCCATGGAGCCCGTGGCTTCCTTCAGGCCGACGATGCCGGGGACGCTTGCCAGGCGCGCGACGGTTTCAGGCTGCATATCGCAAGCCGTGCGGCCCGGCACGTTGTACAGGACGAGCGGAATCTTCACGGCTTCCGCGATCTTCTTGTAGTGCTGGTACAGGCCTTCCTGGGTGGGCTTGTTGTAGTACGGCGTGACGAGCAGGCAAGCATCGGCTCCGACGTCCTTCGCTCGCCGCGTGAGCTCGATCGCTTCAGTCGTGGAATTCGCGCCGGTACCGGCGATTACAGGGATGCGTTTGGCGGCCTTCTCGACGGTGCGGCGGACGACTTCGATGTGCTCTTCGACATCGAGCGTGGCGGATTCGCCCGTCGTGCCGACCGAGACGATGCCGTCGGTGCCGTTGTCGAGATGGAACTGGATCAGGCGATCGAGCGCGCCATAGTCCACTGCGCCGTCCGCCTGCATCGGCGTGACGATCGCCACGATACTGCCGCTGAACATGGGAATCCTTGGAAATCCGCGGGAGACAAAGATCGTACTGGCCGTCGTCATGCGCGCGCAAGCGGGTTTTAGGGTCCGCGACGCGAGACAACAAGCGAATAGATCGCCGCTACGCGAGGCTGTACACTCGCATGCGGTTAACTTATTCGCTCACTCTTTTGCGCCTGCTGTCAGCGCCGATTCCGTAGGATGCAATTCATCGTCATTTCCGCACTGGGCAGCGATCGGACCGGACTGGTCTATGACCTGACCCGTGTCGTGCTCGACTGCTCGGGCAACATTCACGACAGCCGCATGAGCGCGCTGGGCAGCGAGTTCGCGATGTTGCTGCTCGTGTCGGGCAACTGGCACACGCTGGCGAAGCTGGAAACGGAGCTCAAGAAGCTCAGCGATTCGACGGGCATCACCGTCAGCCTGCGGCGCACCGAACAGCGCCCGCAGCGCAAGGACGTCGTTACCTACTCGGTCGATGTCGTCTGCCTCGACCAGCCGGGCATCGTATTCAATCTCGCCGGGTTCTTCAGCTCGCGCGGGATCGACATCGCCGAGCTCAACAGCCGCAGCTATGCCGCCGCGCACACCGGCGCGCCGATGTTTTCCGTGCAACTGGTCGCGCACATCCCGGCCAAGATTCACATCGCAGCGTTGCGTGAAGAGTTCATGGATTTCTGCGATCAGTTCAATCTCGATGCTATTCTTGAACCCCTGAAGTCCTAGATAAGGATTGCCTGTCGCGCAATGCCGACCCGATCCGCGAAGCTGGACAAGAAGATCCCCACCTTCTCGCTGCCGTCGACCGGCGGCAGGACTTTCAAGCCGGCGGATGTCGTCGGCAAAAAACTCGTCATCTATTTCTACCCGCGCGACAACACGCCGGGCTGTACGACGGAAGGCGTGGCCTTCCGCGATCTCCATGCGGATTTCAAGAAGGCGGGCGCCGTCATCGTCGGCGTATCGCCGGATTCGCTGAAGTCGCATGAGAAATTCAAGGAGAAGATGTCCTTTCCCTTCGAGCTGCTCGCCGACGAGGATCACGCCGTCTGCGATCTGTTCGAGGTCTACAAGGAAAAGAGCATGTACGGGCGCAAATACATGGGCGTCGAGCGCAGTACGTTCCTCATCGACGAGGAAGGCGTACTGAAACGTGAGTGGCGTAAAGTGAAAGTGCCCGGACATGTGCAGGAGGTGCTTGCTGCAGTCAAGGATCTCTAGTGCCCGCGAATGCGGACGCTCGCGATCACCCACGACAAGTCGCCTGTCGAGCCTGTTCGATGATCTCTTCAACCTCATCCACGGAGCTGTTCAGTAAGCCATGACCAAAGGCGACACCAGCGAAGCCCGCCGCGGCCGCAAGACCGCGCGCGCGAGCAAGAGTCGGGAACGACGGATCTTCGTGCTCGACACGAACGTGCTGATGCACGATCCCACCGCGATTTTTCGCTTCGAGGAACACGACATCTACATACCGATGATCGTGCTCGAGGAGCTCGACGCCGGTAAGAAGGGCTTGTCGGAAGCGGCACGAAACGTGCGGCAGGTGAGTCGCTTCCTCGACGAGCTCATGGCGAATGCGACTAAGGCGCAGATCGACAACGGCCTGCCGCTGCCGACGACGAGCAACGCCAACGGCAACAAGAAACGCCCGACCGGGCGGCTCTTCTTCCAGACGAAGGTGCTGACCGGCGGGTTGCCCGCCACGCTCCCAGGGCATGGCGCCGACAACGCGATCCTCGGCCAGGCGCTCGCATTGCAGCGCGAACATCCGCAGACGCGCGTCACCCTGGTGTCGAAGGACATCAATCTGCGCATCAAGGCCTCGATCATCGGTGTGCAGGCCGAGGACTACTACAGCGACAAGACGATCGAAGACGCGGACCTGCTTTACACCGGTGTACTCGAGCTGCCTGCGAATTTCTGGGACAAGCACGGCAAGAACATGCACTCGTGGCAGGACCACGCGCATACGTTCTATCGGGTGCAGGGGCCGATGGTCCGCGACTGGCACGTGAACCAGTTTCTGTATCAGCGCGATTCGAACGGCCTTGAGGCGATAGTGCGCCGGATCGACGGCAACGGCGCGGTGCTGGAACTCGTGCGCGACTATCGCAACGAGCGTCACGGCATCTGGGGAATCACTGCCCGCAACCGCGAGCAGAACTTCGCGCTGAATTTGCTGCTGGATCCCGAGATCGACTTCGTGACGGTCCTGGGTCCCGCCGGCACGGGCAAGACGTTGCTGACGCTGGCGGCCGGTCTTGCTCAGACGCTCGAGAGCAATCGTTACAGCGAGATCATCATGACGCGCGTGACGATTCCGCTGGGCGAGGACATCGGCTTCCTCCCGGGTACCGAGGAGGAGAAGATGGAGCCCTGGATGGGCGCGCTGATGGACAACCTCGAGGTGCTGACACAGAGCCAGGAAGGCGGCAACTGGGGCAGGGCAGCGACTAACGATCTGCTGCGCAACAGAATCAAGATCCGTTCGCTCAACTTCATGCGCGGCCGTACCTTCCTCAACCGCTTCCTGATTCTCGATGAAGCCCAGAATCTCACGCCGAAGCAGATGAAGGCGCTGGTCACGCGCGCAGGCCCGGGAACGAAGCTCGTCTGCCTCGGCAACATCGCGCAGATCGATACGCCGTACCTGACAGAAACCACGTCAGGCCTGACGTACGTCGTCAATCGCTTCAGCGGCTGGGAGCATTCCGGCCACGTGACACTGACACGAGGCGAACGCTCGCGGCTTGCCGACTACGCTTCGGAAAACTTGTAACTGGAGAGTTGACAGTTGACGGTCGACAGTTGACGGTCGTCACTCCCGCGCAAGCGGGAGTCCATCTGATCAGCGAGAGAATCTCTCTTTCGGAGCATAGAGTGCCGCAACGTAAATCTTCGCCCAAGCGCGCCGCGCCTACGCAATTGGGGCGCGATGTGCCGTGGCCGCAATCTCCGGAAGAGGCAACGCTCGAGCGCGTGCCCAATCCGCACCCTGACAAGCTCTATCTCACCCGTTTCACGGCACCCGAGTTCACCTCGCTCTGTCCGGTGACCGGCCAGCCCGACTTCGCCCATCTCGTGATCGACTACGTGCCGAGAAAATGGCTGGTGGAGAGCAAATCCCTCAAGCTCTACCTCGGCTCGTTCCGCAATCACGGCGCATTCCATGAAGATTGCACCGTAGGCATCGGCGATCGCCTGGTGAAGTTCCTGACACCGCACTGGCTGCGGATCGGCGGCTACTGGTATCCCCGTGGCGGCATCCCGATCGACGTGTTCTGGCAAACCGGCCAACCCCCTGCCGACATATGGATCCCCGATCAAGGCGTCCCGCCATACAAGGGCAGGGGATAGCGGTTAGAGCCGGCCCCCTTCTTTCTCCGACTAACCGCTAACCGCCAACCGCTAACCGCTTCTTCTTGCTATGCTGCGCGCCCACTTTCGGGCCGCCCGGCCCGACGCCGCCGGTAAGGTTCCATGGCGGCTCGCGTCGGTTTCTCCGCGACGATCAGCCGTGAACCCCGCCAGGCCCGGAAGGGAGCAACGGTAACGGTGATATCGGGTGCCGGAGAGGTGCCGGCGCGGGCCGTCTCCAATGCGGAAGGCAATAGCGGATAGCGGATGGTGAATGGTCAGAGCCCGGAACCGGACATGAACAGGTAAACTGCGGCTCGGCTCGAGAGGCCGTCAGTTTTTCGGGTCTGACTAGTCACCATCCGCTATCCGCCATCCGCTTCCTCAAAATGTCCTATCTCGCTCTTGCCCGCAAATGGCGGCCGCGCAATTTCGGCGAACTGGCCGGCCAGGAGCACGTCATGCGCGCGCTCACGAACGCGCTGGAGACGGGCAGGGTGCATCACGCGTTCCTGTTCACGGGCACGCGCGGGGTCGGCAAGACGACGATCGCGCGCATCCTGGCGAAATCGCTGAACTGCGAAACGGGCGTCACCGCCACGCCTTGCGGCAAATGCGCCGCCTGTAAGGAAATCGATGAAGGTCGTTTCGTCGATTTGATCGAGGTGGACGCCGCGTCGCGTACGAAGGTCGATGACACTCGCGAGCTGCTCGATAACGTTCAGTACGCACCGACTCGCGGGCGATACAAGGTCTATCTGATCGACGAAGTGCACATGCTGTCGGCGCACTCGTTCAACGCGCTGCTGAAGACGCTCGAAGAACCGCCGCCGCACGTGAAATTCCTGCTGGCGACGACCGATCCCCAGAAGCTTCCGGTCACAGTGCTGTCGCGCTGTCTGCAATTCAGCCTGAAGCGCTTTCCGCCCGGGATGATCATGAAGCGCCTGACGGAGATCGCGCAGGCCGAGAACCTGGATTTCGAGCCAGACGCGCTGCGGCTGGTGGCCAGGGCAGCGGAGGGCAGCATGCGCGACGCGCTGAGCCTGCTCGACCAGGTGATTGCTTTCGGCGGCGCGAAGCTCACCGCGGAAGATACGCGCACGATGCTGGGCACGCTCGATCGATCGCAAGTGTTCGGCATCATCGAAGCGGTCGTTTCGCGGGACGCGCGAAAGGTTCTCGACTGTGTGGCGCAACTCGACGAACGCGCGCCCGAATATCGAGATGTGCTCGCGGAGCTCGCCGCCGTCCTGCAGAAGGTTGCGCTGCTGCAAGCGGTGCCCGATCTGGAGCTGGACGAGGCGGAAGACATCGACGCATTCCGGCGGCTCGCCACAACGCTGACGCCGGAGGATACGCAGCTGTTCTATCAGACCGCGATCATCGGTCGTCGCGACCTCGAACTCGCACCGGACTCGAGAGCTGGGTTCGAGATGGTGTTGTTGCGCATGCTGGCATTCGGTCTCGCGGATGCGGGCACGTCCGCAGCATCAACGACGGTCCCGACGCCGACGTCGGTAGCGACCGGATCGACATCGCGTTCTGCCCCGGCAGCAACGGCGCGGCCGCAGAAGGCATCGGCAGTCGCGACCGAATGGAGTGCAATCGTGGCGGCGCTCAATCTGAACGGGCCAGTGAGTCAGCTCGCTGCGCACAGCGTCCTCATCGGTCGCGAGCCCGGCAAAGTGCGCCTGAATCTCGACGCGGAAGGCGAAACGTTCCGGCGACCGGCGCTCGAAGAAAAGCTCGCCCAGGCGCTGTCCGCGTACCTCGGCGAGGAAGTAAAGCTCGAAATCAATACGGTCGGCGCAGCGAGTGACACGCCTGCGCGACAGCAGCGGGCCGCAGCGGACGACCGCATGCAGAACGCCCGTCGAAGCATCGATGAAGATCCGAATATCCGCGCGATGCGCGATGTATTCGGCGCAACTGTTCAACCGGATTCCGTCAGACCCAGCGAATGAATGGGGTACCCATGAAAGGCAATATCGGCAACATGATGAAACAGGCGCAGCAGCTGCAAGCCAACATGCAGCGCGCGCAGCAGGAAATCGCCAGCATGGAGGTCACCGGCGAAGCGGGTGGCGGCATGGCGAAGGTGACGATGACCGGCAAGCATCAGGCGCTGCGCGTGACACTCGACCCGTCGATCATCTCGAGCGACGACAAGGAAATGCTCGAAGACCTCGTCGCCGCCGCAATCAACGACGCCGTCCAGAAAATCGAACGCACCTCCCAGGAAAAGATGTCTTCCCTCATGGGCGGCCTGAATCTTCCTCCCGGCATGAAACTCCCTTTCTGAGAGCAGCGGTGGATGGTCCAGTGAACATCCGCGCGATGCGCGAGCAAGTGAGCGGTTCGCATTTTCTCCCTTCTCGCCAACCGCCAACCGCTAACCGCCAACCGCTTCTCTTCTGATGATTTATCCTCCAACGCTCACCCGCCTCATCGAAACGCTGCGCTGCCTGCCCGGTGTCGGACCGAAGTCGGCTCAGCGGATGGCGTTCCATCTGCTCGAGAAGGATCGCAACGGTGCCGCGGCGATCGCGGAAGCGTTGCAGAAGGCGGTCGAAGGGATCGGGCGTTGCCAGCGCTGCCGCATGTTCGCCGAGTCGGAGCTGTGCCCGATCTGTGCCTCGTCCAGCCGCGATCGTTCATTGCTCTGCGTGGTCGAGTCGCCGGCTGACGTGGCGGCTATCGAGCAATCAGGAAGCTATCGCGGTTGCTATTTCGTGCTGATGGGGCATCTGTCGCCGCTCGACGGCATCGGCCCGAACGAGCTGGGATTCTCCGAGCTCGAAGCGCTGCTGAAGGAAGGCGAAATCAAGGAAGTGATTCTCGCGACCAACGCGACCGTTGAAGGTGATGCCACGGCTCATGTGATCTCAGAGATCGCTGGCCGCAAGCAGATCAAGTCGAGCCGCATCGCCCATGGCGTCCCCGTGGGTGGTGAGCTCGAATACGTCGATGGCGGGACGCTGGCTCACGCGCTCGCGGGCCGCCAGGTGCTTTGACGCCGTCATTCCCGCGGAATCCGTCATTCCCGCGCAAGCGGGAATCCATCCGATCGGGTCGGCTTACCAAGCCAGCCTCTACTTCCGCCTCTCATAATCCGGCGCCAGATCACGCATGATGTTCAGCAGCCGCTTGTAGCTCTCATAGCGGCGCGCGGACAACGTGCCTGCGTCGATACCCGCAATCACTGCACATCCCGGCTCGCGAAGATGCAGGCAGTTCGCAAACCGGCATTGCGGTGCGGCTGCGACGATTTCCGGCCAACCCCTCTGAACGACCGCATCGCTGACGAGAGCGGGGGCGAAGTCGCGAACACCTGGCGAATCGATCAGTTCACCGCCTCCGGGCATCCTGAAGAGAGCGGTGGAGACCGTCGTGTGTCGTCCTTCGCCCGTCGAGTCGGACAGCGTGCGCGTCTGCCGCTCGAGGTCAGGGATCAACGCGTTCGTGAGCGTCGATTTTCCGACACCCGACTGACCGGCGAACATGGTCGTCTTGCCCTTGAGGAATGCGCGCAAATCGTCGATGGCATGGCTGTTCAATGCCGAGACGGTGAGTACCGGATAGCCTGCGCGTCGATACTCTTCGACGGCTTCGCCGAGCGTGGACGAAGAGTCGAGATCCGACTTGTTCACTACGATCGCGCCATCGATATGGGCATAGGCGGCGCCGGCGAGATAGCGATCCACCATGTAAGGATCGGTCGGCGGCTCGGGGGCGACGACGATCGCGAGCAATGTGAGGTTCGATGCGAGCGGCTCGTTGCGGCCCCGGCTGTCGGTTCGCTGCAGCAGCGTGCGACGCGGCTGTACGGACACGATTCGGGGCTCATCGCCGGCCGCTGCAGCTACCGGTCGCGGCATACGCACGTTGACTTCGTCGCCACACACGATCGAGAGCCGCTTGCCAAAGAGCTCGGCGGGCAGGCGTTCCCCGTCCGCTGTGCGCACGATCGCTCGTCGTCCGAACGACTCGACGACACGTGCAGTGAACTCGACCGGCGTATTCATGAATGTCATGCCAGCGTGCTCCCTGCTGCCTCAGGCCTGCCGAGTCGCCAGGGCTTGCAGGCGCGCGATGCGCACAAGCGCGGGCGGGTGTGAATCGTAGAAGGTCGAGTGCAGCCGATCGGGTGTGAGCGTGGTGGCGTTGTCGCGATAGAGCTTCACCAGGGCTTCCGCCAGCTTGCTGGCGTCGGAGAACTTCGCCGCGAACTCATCCGCCTCGAACTCGTGCTTGCGTGACCACCACGCGCCGACCGGTGTGAGGAAGAAAGTGAAGGACGGAAGTACCAGCATGAAAAGAAGCAGGGCAGCGTGGGGCGTCGGCATGCTCACACCGAGCGCCCGATAGAAATCAGGCCATGCCGTGAGCGCGCCGAGCAAGGCGAATCCCCCGATGCCGAAGAACAGCGAGAGGATCAGTCGTGAGCGGACGTGATGCAGCCGGAAATGCCCCAGTTCATGGGCCAGCACGGCTTCGATCTCGGGCCCCTGCAGGCGCTCGATCAGCGTATCGAAAAATACAATGCGCTTGTTGCGACCGACCCCGGTGAAGTAGGCGTTCCCGTGCACGCTGCGGCGCGAGCCGTCCATGACGAAGACACCTTTCGAGGAGAAGCCGCAACGCGCAAGTAGATCCTCGGTGCGTTGCTTGAGCGCCTCATCGGCGAGCGGAACGAACTTGTTGAAGAGCGGCGCGATGAAGGTCGGCCAGGCCCAGGTGATGAAGAGCGTGAATCCGATCCAGACGAAAGCAGCGTACAGCCACCAGAGCGTTCCGGCTTTCTGCATCAGGTACAGAATGACGAACACGAGTGGACCGCCGAGAATCAGCGTGAGCGCCAGGCCCTTGAGCAGATCCACGAGGAACAGGCCGACCGTCATGCGATTGAAGCCGAAGCGGGCCTCGACGCCGAACGTTCGGTAGATGCTCAGCGGCATGCCGATCGCGGAGATCATGAGCAGCGTCGAGAGGACGACAGCCGTCCCGTGCCATGCCAGGGGCAATCCAGCGGGTTGCCATGCCCGGTCGATGTAGTCCAGGCCTCCGCCGAGGGTGAGAAAGAGAGCAAGGATTGCGTCCAGAAGCAGGTCCCAGCGATTGAGCCCCGCGAGCGCCACCGTGTAGTCGGCGGCCTTGCGATGGGAATCGATGTCGACCTGGGATTCGAAGGCCTTCGGCACTTCGTCCCGATGTGCACTGACGGCCGCGATCTGCCGCTGGTTCAGCCAGCTGCGCAACAGGGTCGAGGCCAGCAGCATGAGCGCGAACAGCGTTGTGAACCAATGCATGACGTTCTTGTATGTATGGGAAAATTCGTGCAGAAATGCGCCCGATGAGAGCTTAGCGGCTGCTGTTATCATGGGCAACGCACCTATTTCCGAGGTTTCGCTGTGAGCGACCGTGACCCGACCCGGCTGATCTGGATCGACCTGGAGATGACCGGGCTCAAGCCCGAGTCCGATCGCATCATCGAGATCGCCACGGTCGTCACCGACAAACATCTGAACACGCTCGCCGAAGGGCCCGTCATCGCCATTCACCAGAGCGATGCGACGCTCGATGCGATGGATGACTGGAATCGCAGGCAGCACGCGGCGTCAGGGCTGAGCGCACGCGTCCGGGCCAGCGCCGTGAACGCAGCGGAGGCGGAGAGGCGCACGATCGAGTTCCTGCGCGTCTGGATCGAGCCCGGTGTTTCCCCGATGTGCGGCAACAGCATCTGCCAGGATCGACGCTTCCTGGCGCGGGAGATGAAGGATCTCGAGCGGTACTTCCACTACCGCAACCTGGATGTAAGCACCCTCAAAGAGCTGGCCAAGCGCTGGGCGCCGGAAGTCGCCACGGGCTTCCAGAAGGCTTCCACGCACCTGGCGCTCGATGACATTCGCGACTCGATCCGCGAACTGGCCCACTACCGCACGCATTTCCTGCGAGTACCGTGACTGAGAGTGCAATGACGGCCCGGCCTCATTCAGAGGCCTGCGACCGCAACAAGGACCCGATTCTCGCCGTACTGAAAGGCTGGTTTCTCCGGCCCGGTGTCGTGCTGGAGATCGGTGCGGGGACCGGGCAGCACGCAGTGCATTTCGCTCAGGCGCTGCCGCACCTCCAGTGGACGTCGACCGACCGCGAGGAGAACCTGGAAGGAATTCGCCAGTGGTTGGACGAGGCCGCGCTGCCGAATCTGAAAGGACCGTTGGCGCTCGATGTGCTGCAGGCCGAGTGGCCCCTGACGAAGGCCGACTATGCCTTCAGTGCAAACACGGCCCACATCATGGGCTGGCCCGCCGTCGAAGCGATGTTCGTGGGAGTAGGCCGCGTGCTGGAGGCAGGAGGCCGGTTCTGCCTGTACGGACCGTTCAACCGCAATGGCGAGTTCACCAGCGATTCCAATCGCGCATTCGATGAGATGCTGCGCTCGCGGGATCCCGTGATGGGTATTCGCGACGATCGGGCATTGTTCGAGCTGGGCCGCCGCAACGGTCTCGGGGTCCTCGCCGACCACTCGATGCCAGCGAAGAACCGGCTCCTGGTCTTCGGCAAGACCTGAACACGGCCAGGAGTTTCACACGGAGTTCACCGAGGGTACGGAGATCAGGAGGTCAGACAGACATTGTCCTCTCTCCATGGTCTCCGTGAACTCCGTGTGAAATCCGGCTCTCTTGCCCTGCTCTCAGACCTTGTTGCCCGCCAGGAACAGCCACGTCTCGACGACGGTATCCGGATTGAGCGACATGCTCTCGATCCCCTGCTCGACCAGCCAGCGTGCGAGATCCGGGTGATCCGAAGGGCCCTGGCCGCAGATGCCGATGTATTTGCCTGATTTGCGGCACGCATCGATCGCCATCTTGAGCAGCGCCTTCACCGCGTCATCGCGTTCGTCGAAGAGCTTGGCAATGATCGCGGAGTCGCGATCGAGGCCGAGTGTCAGCTGCGTCATGTCGTTCGAACCGATCGACATGCCGTCGAAGAACTCGAGGTAGCGATCAGCGAGCAGCGCATTCGTCGGCAGCTCGCACATCATGATGACCTTGAGTCCGTTCTGGCCGCGTGCCAGCCCGTTCGCTGCCAGCAACTGCGTGACCTGCTCGGCTTCCTTCAGCGTGCGGACGAACGGCACCATGACCTGAACGTTCGTCAGGCCCATCTTCTCGCGTACACGCTTGAGGGCGCGGCACTCGAGCTCGAAGCAGGGGCGGAACGCTTCATCGATATAACGCGATGCGCCACGGAACCCGATCATCGGGTTCTCCTCGTGCGGTTCGTACTGCGGGCCGCCGATGAGATTCGCGTATTCGTTCGACTTGAAGTCGGACAGACGCACGATCACCGGCTCTGGAGCGAACGCGGCTGCGATGGTGCCGATGCCTTCACACAGCTTATCGACGTAGAACGATACCGGATCGGAGTAACCCGCCATCTGGCGGCGAATGGTCACCTGCAAGTCCTGCGACAGGCGATCGAACTCGAGCAGTGCGCGCGGATGCACGCCGATCATGCGATTGATGATGAACTCGAGGCGAGCGAGGCCGACGCCCTTGTTCGGGATGCCGGCGAAGTCGAATGCACGATCGGGATTGCCGACGTTCATCATGATCTTCGTCGGGATCGAGGGCAGGGCATCCAGCTCGATGAGCTTCTGCTCGAACGGCAGCTCGCCTTCGTAGACGAAGCCCGTGTCGCCTTCGGCGCACGAAACGGTGACGCCCGCGCCTTCGCGAATCGTCTCGGTGGCGTCAGTACAGCCGACCACGGCGGGAATACCGAGCTCTCGCGCGATGATCGCTGCGTGGCACGTGCGGCCGCCGCGATTCGTCACGATCGCGGAAGCGCGCTTCATCACGGGTTCCCAGTCCGGATCCGTCATGTCCGCGACCAGGACGTCGCCGCTCTGAACGCGCGTCATTTCCTTCACATCGCGAATGATGCGGGCGGGGCCCGCGCCGATGCGCTGACCGATCGAGCGGCCGGTGGCGAGCACTTTCGTCTTCTTGCCCTTCAGCGAGAAGCGCTGCACGCTGCGACCCGCGCGGCTCTGCACGGTTTCGGGCCGGGCCTGCAGGATGTAGATCTTGCCGGTCTCCCCGTCCTTGCCCCACTCGATGTCCATCGGGCAGCCATAGTGCTCCTCGATGATGAGCGCCTGTTTCGAAAGGTGGAGTACGTCTTCGTCAGTGATCGAGAAACGGCGCCGATCTTCGTTCGGCACGTCGACGGTGGTCACGCGTGCGGCACTGCCCGGCGCGGCGTAGACCATCTTGATCGCTTTCGCGCCGAGCGTCCGGCGTAATACCGCTTCGTGTCCTGCACGAATCGCAGGCTTGTACACGTAGAACTCGTCCGGATTCACGGCGCCCTGAACCACGGTTTCGCCGAGGCCGTAGGAGGCAGTGATGAAGACGACGTTGCGGAAACCGGAGTCCGTGTCGAGCGTGAACATCACGCCGCTGGAGCCGACATCCGAACGAACCATGAACTGAATGCCCGCGGAGAGCGCGACCTGGTCGTGGGCGAAGCCCTGGTGCACGCGATACGCAATCGCGCGATCGTTGAAGAGCGAAGCGAAGACTTCGTGCACGCACTTGAGCAATGCATCGCGCCCGCGCACGTTCAGGAACGTTTCCTGCTGGCCTGCGAATGATGCGTCCGGAAGGTCTTCCGCTGTCGCCGACGATCGCACTGCAACGGCGATGTCGCGGCCGCCGCTCATCTGCTCGAACGCTTCGAGGATTTCTTTCTCGAGCCGTGGCTGGAACGGCGTCGCGAGGATCCATTCGCGGATCTGGCCGCCGACCGTGGTCAGCTTCTCGACGTCATCGACATCGAGGGAGGCGAGGGCCTGCGAGATGCGCCCCGCCAGCCCGTCATGGGCGATGAAATCGCGATAGGCCTGGGCCGTCGTCGCGAAGCCGCCCGGCACGGTGACGCCGAGCTTGGCGAGGTGGCTGATCATTTCACCCAGCGATGAATTCTTGCCGCCCACGGTATCGACATCGTGTCGGCCCACTTTCTCGAAGGGCAGGATGTAAGCAGTCAAAGGAAGTCCTCTTGATCTACGCCTTGCGGGGATGGAACACTGGTGAAACGTCGTCGGGGCGGCGATTCTACGACGAACGCGGCCCGCTGAAGAACGTTCGATAGGGCATAGAGTTTCGTGGGAGCGCTAAAGCGGCCCCGGCATTCAACAGAATTCCCGGCCAGAACCATCGCTGGCCAGTGAGATCAACGGCCAGGTGATCAATGGAAAGACGAACGGTATTTTTCGTGTCGGACCAGACGGGGGTGACCGCGGAGACGATGGGTCACAGTCTGCTCACGCAGTTCGACGGGCAGGCATTTCGACAGGTGACTCTGCCATTTATATCCACCCTTGACAAGGCGGAGGAGGCGGTCCGGAGGATCAACGCCACCGCGGAAAACGAGGGCGTGCGCCCCGTCATTTTCAGTACTCTGGTGCAGGAGGACCTGCGCGAAATCATCAAGCTGGCCAATGGCCTCTTTCTCGACTTCTTCGACGCCTTCCTCGGTCCGCTGGAGCTCGAGCTCAAGGTCAAATCGTCGCGCGCCCAGGGCAAGGCGCACGGCATGCAGGACCTCGGGGCATATACATTACGTATCAATGCCACCAATTTTGCGTTGGCCAACGACGACGGCGCGGTCGCCCACGACTACGACCGGGCCGACCTGATACTTGTCGGAGTTTCCCGATCGGGCAAGACGCCGACCTGCCTCTACATGGCGCTCCAGTACGGCATATTCGCCGGGAACTATCCGTTCGCCGACGAGGAGTTCGAGTCGGGGCGCCTGCCGCAGTCGCTGATCCGCTACGAAAAGAAACTCTACGGGCTCACGATCGCGCCCGAGCGCCTGCAGCAGATTCGCAATGAGCGCAAGCCGAACAGCCGCTACGCGTCTCCCGCGCAAGTCGAATATGAACTGAGGGCAGCGGAGGGATTGTTCAAGCGCTACGGCATTCCCTATATCAACACCACCGAGTGCTCGATCGAAGAGATCGCAAGTCGCATTCTCGACAAAACCGGCGTGGAGCGGCGGCTGCGACCGTGACACACGTCTCATGCACGTGGCCGGCGCGCGAAATCGCTGTGTTATATTCGATCCATGAACGTTGCTGAGCTGCCGACAGATACAGACTGCGCAGTGAGCTGGCGGGCACGGCCTGCCAGCTTCGTGAGTCTGATGTCGCTGTATGAGAGCAACTACATTCGCCTCGGCTGGCTGATCGAAGATCTCTCCGCCGTCGAAGGCCGTCTGATCTCAGCCGTCGACGGCGATTGCCCGCTGCATCTGAAAGTCGAAGAGCGCAGCCGTTACACCACGACGGTGACGCTGACTTACATCTTCGAGCAGGAGATGGCGTCGCTCGCCGATCCGGACCTGCAGATCCGCGTCTATCACGACGCGCGACTTGCGGAAGTCCAGTCCTGCGCCCGCTGGCATCGTCATGCCATCCTCGAATCGATCCGTTCGGGACTCGCGCGTGCACTCGGCGAGCGCTGGCTGCGCAACGTCATGCTGAACAAATGGCTCGACTACTGCGTCGAGCGTGGCCATCGATTCGGGGCGACGCCTGCTCTGGCGCGCTGATCCCGACATCATCCTCATCCAGCACCGCCGTCGCTCAAGCCTATCCTCATGGGCATCTCCGAACGGCTGGGACAACTCCTTCAGGGCAATCGGCAGTCTGCTGAAGACGAGCGGCTGCTGCAGCTCTACTGGAATCGCGCGGAGCTCAAGAAAGAACTCGTCCGGCTCCAGAACGAACGCTACGAGCTGATCGAGGAACTGAAGAAGCAGGAAGCCGCGGTTCTGCGTGCGGGCGAACGCATGGAGGAACTTCAGCAGCACCTGGGAGATCCGGACGCTGCGACCCACGCGCTGGTCTACTTTCAGCTTCGAGCGCTCTGGAAAGCGTGCGCGGCGCGGCTGGCCCGCTTTGCCGAGCATCTGCAGAACCAGCAGCAGGATCGCGAGCGGCGAAGGCAGCTCATCGAATTCGATCAGACGCGCCGCCGGCAGCTGGCGGACTTCGATCGACGCGTCGGTGAAGCGCGCAACGAGGCCCAGAAGCTCGAAGGTCAGATGAAGGAGATGGAAGCGCGCCTCGCCTCGATGCGCGGCTTCTGGAATTACTTCCGGCGCAGGCGCCTGGCTGACGAGCTGGAAGTCGTGCGCAACCAGTGGGACACGGCCGCTACACGCGTCACGGACGTTTCCGACGATCGGGCGGCAATCGAGGACCAGCAACCGTCCGAGTTTCCTGGCATGTCCATCGACGGCAAGCGCATCGTCAATACGGCGGTCATCGCCTACGCACAGCAGATGGTCAGCCAGCTCTCGACGGGTGGATTGGCGCTGCTCGCGAAGGAGGCGACAGCCAAGGCCGTCTTCGAGATGCGTTACGGGAGTCGCGAGGACTGCGTGCGGCTGATGGCGTTGCTCCGTGAAGCACACAGCATCGCAGGACGTGAGAGCGAGGATCTCGCGGGGCTCAAGGAGCACACGGATTCACTGCGCGCGAAAGCGAGCTACCGCAGCGATGCGGACACGACGCCTTTGACGGATTCGATCGGCACGCTGTCGCCGCCGACATCACCGGTGTCGGGGCTCGAAAGCATCAATCGGGCGGGGATCAACGTCCTGGTGGACGACTACTGGGACCTTTACGAGGTCCTGCTGAAATAGCCTTCGAACGAGGGGATGCGGGATGAATGGTCAGCCATTCATCCCGCACTGTCCTTACGGCGTCGCCGGGCTGGCGCTGTTTTCCGTCTTCAGCTTCGACAGGTACAGGCTGCCGATTCCGTTCATGTCTGCTGCGATCTGCGCTGCTTCCGCGAGCGTGGGATCGGGAGCCTCGTTGGAGTTGAGGTCCGACAGCTTCGCGAGCGGCGCCTGGCCGTGTGCCGCGCGACGGGTGTTCTCGCGAGCGAGGCGTTCCTTCTCGAGCGTCTCGCGCTCCTCGATCCGCTTCTGCAGGTTCAGCGACACCTTCTTCTGCGTGCGAACCTTCTCGAATGAATCCAGATCGCCGAGCAGCGACACGAAGTCCGCGTCCTGCGCGATGCGACGCTGGTGAGACTGTTCGAGTGTCGCAATGGCCTGTGTGAGCGGGCCTTCGCGGCCGAATTCCACGGGACGAATGCGATCCCAGGGCAGGGCGCTCTCGCGGGTGCTTTCACCGACTTCTTCGGGGCTGATTGCGGTCGGCATCGAGATGTCAGGCTGTACGCCGCGGTGCTGAGTGCTTTCGCCCGTCACGCGATAGTACTTGCCGATCGTCACCGTGAGCTGGCCGAAGCCGGGTTCAGGTCCGAGTGCGTAGCGATCGAGCGGATACAGGTTCTGCACTGAACCCTTGCCGTAGGTCTGCTGGCCCACAACGACGCCGCGGCCGTAGTCCTGGATCGCGGCAGCGAAAATTTCCGAAGCCGACGCACTGAAGCGATCGACCAGAACGATCATCGGGCCGTCCCACGCGATGCTGGGCTCCGGATCGTCGAGGACTTCCACGCGGCCGCCGGTTTCGCGCAACTGCACGATCGGGCCACCCGGGATGAAGAGCCCCGACAACGCAGTGGCTTCGGTCAGATGGCCACCGCCGTTGCCGCGTAGGTCCATCACGAGCGCGTCCATGTGTTCGGTCTTGAGCTCCTCGATGAGCTTGCGCACATCGCGAGTGGTACTGCGGTAGTCCTTCTCGCCAGCCGACTTCGCTTCGAAGTCCTGGTAGAAGCTCGGCACGTTGATGACGCCGACGGTGAGTTCGCGGTCATCGCGCTTCACCTTGCGGATTTCCTTCTTCGAAGCCTGCGCTTCGAGCGTCACCTTGTTGCGGGTCAGGAAGATGTCCTTCATCGGCGAGCCGGGTGTTGCGCCGGCCGGGAGGATCTGCAGGTGAACGACCGTGTTGATCTTGCCGCGGATGAGCTGGACTACATCGTCGAGGCGCCAGCCGACCACGTCGGTGGGTTTGCCGCTCTTGCCTTCGCCGACGGCAACGATGCGATCATTGACGTTGATCTGGCCGCTTGCAGCAGCGGCGCCGCCGGGCAGTACGTTGAGCACGGTCACGTAGTCATCCACGAGCTGCAGCGAAGCACCGATGCCTTCGTACGACAGGCTCATCTGGATGCGGTACTCCTCGGAGTTGCGCGGCGAGAAGTAGCTCGAGTGCGGGTCGAAGACATGCGCGAAGGCGTTCATGAACACTTCGAAGATGTCGTCGCTCGTGACCTGCTCGGTGCGCTTCAATACGCGCTCGTAGCGCTTCTGCAGCACGTCGCGTGATTCGGCCCACGGCTTCTCGGTGAGCATCAGGGATAGCGCATCGTTTTTCACTCGCTGGCGCCAGATTTCGTTGAGTTCCACCTGGCTCTTGGCCCACGGAGCTTTCTCGCGGTCGAACTCGAAGTACTCATCGACGGTGAAATTCGGCTCGGTCTTGAGCAGTTCGAGGGCGTAGTTGATGCGCTCGCGGTTGCGGACCTGGAAGCGATTGAAGATCGCGAACACGGGTTCGAGCTTGCCGGACACGACTGCGTCGTCGAGCTGGTACCGATAGCGTTCGAATTCGGCGATGTCGCTCGCGAGGAAGTAGCTGCGCCCGCCGTCGAGCTGTTCGATGTAGCGGTCGAGGACGAGGGCGGAGACCGGATCGTTGATCGGCGACTGGCGATAGTGCGAGCGCTCGATGACGTTGCTGACCAGCTTGCTGACGCGGCGCTGGCGTTCGGTCGGAGTCAGATCCTGCGTCGATGCCGTCGCAACTGCGTTGGCAACGGGGGCCTGTGCGGTCCCGGCGAGCAGGGCACACGCGATGAGCAATGCAGGCAGACTGAACAGCAAAGTGAAGCGACGCGGCGCGCTGCCGGTGCTGTTGCTGGGCTGGGTCTCACGCGAGGGCTGGTACACTGTTTCACATCCTCAGTCTGTCGGGCCAACGCCCGAGGGCGGGCACCGGTTGCAACGTCGAACCTAACGGTTCGACGGGGTACGACTCAAGTCAGCGGACTTCGAGCAGGTGTCTTCTTCCATAGAGTCATCTGCGCCAGGAACGTTTCCGATGCGACCACTCGCCGTCCTCAATGCCATCCTGTTCGGCTCCGCCGCGGCCATCACGTTCGGACTGTGCGCTGTCCTGGTCATCTATCTGGTCCTGCAGGGGCGTCATCCGCAGTTAGCCACGGAATTCGGACCGTTGCTGCGCAGTAGCGGCATGTTCGCGGCGCTGTCGATCGTGTCGGGCCTGAGTCTGTACAGCAGTCTCAAGGAGCTGAACTGGCGTTGGGCCGCGCAGATCGCAATGTGGGTCGCCGTCGCGCTCACAGTTGCGTTTTACTGGCCCCGATGACTTCAGGGACATGAGGGAAAGCCCCAAAACCGCGTGGGGCAGGGATGGATTTCCCGAAAACGCCGCGGGCACGACGCCCGATCGGGCTTTTTGCTTCAAACCACGGCGAATCCAATCGCTAACCCCCTGACACCGATGCGAATGGATCGAGCGTACGCGGCGGGAGCGGCGGCGGTCAATGAACTGGGACCGCAGACACGACGAGGCGACTGCGGCGGGCGATTATGAGCGGCGCTTGACGCTGCCCCAGGCGTTGCGGCGTTCGAAAGCACCGCTGTTGTAGGGGTCGAAACCACCCTTGCCCTTGGCCGGCTTGGCAGGCGCGGGAGCGGCGGTCTTCGTTGTCGTGACGGACGTTGCAGGCGGTGGAAGGGGTGCGACCGCGGTCGGCAGCTCATCGTCCCTTCCATCATCGCGTCCGCCGAAGAGTCTGGCGAACCACATAGGCGTCTTCCCGGTAAAACAATCAGCAGAATCTACTTGTTGTGGGGAAGAGCTTACCTCCCGCCTCGGCGTCGCTCACCGCCGATTGCTCAAACTGTGACGCCGGTCACGCCCGCCGTTCATTCAAGTATGCGTGTCGGAAAACCTTCCACTTCCCCTTGGAAAAGCGTCATTCCAGGCTGACGCGGGGCTCCACGCGGCGCTGATCCTGCGTTGGGGGCTGCGGCGGCGCAGCAGGGACCTCCTGCTCCGCGCCAGTTCCCTCGGCGCGGCGTTTCACGAACAGCAGGCGAATCAGAGACACCACCACCAGCGGACCCAGTGCGAGCGCCCAGGCGCGGCCCACGCCCGACGCCAGATCTCCGTAGAAGTCACCGTAGAAGGTGCCCACGCCGGTGCCCTGGCCATAGGGCCCCAGCAACGAGGTCCCAACCCAGAAAATGACGCCGGGAAGCGCGAAGAGCCCCAGGCCCAGCAGCACGCTGGCGACGATCAGTTCGAAGCGGAGTCGGTGATTGCTCGTCATGAGGAAGGAAAGGGGGCTCCTGGAGTGGCGCGCGCATCTTACACCGAGCATTTTGGCACCGAGCGTATGATCGCGGCCGGACACATTCTCTCCGGGGACAGGCATGAGCGATTCGAAGAGCCTCAGGACGGCGGTCATCGGCGTCGGCTATCTGGGACGGTTTCACGCGCAGAAGTACCGCCAGCTCGAAGGCTCGAACCTCGTGGCCGTCGCGGATGCAAATGCGGAATCCGCCCGGAAGGTTGCGGAGGAGCTCGGCGTCGAAGCCGTGACCGACTATCGCGACGTGCTCGACCGTGTCGATGCCATCAGCATTGCCGTGCCGACGCCGCTGCATCACGCCGTCGCCTGCGCGGCGCTTGAGCGCGGCATTCATGTGCTCGTGGAAAAGCCGATCGCAACGACCGTCCAGGAAGCAACGGAAATGGTGGCGCTCGCGGCCCGCAAGGGATGCGTACTCCAGGTCGGGCATCTCGAGCGTTTCAATCCCGCGATCGTTGCGGCGGTGAATCGCCTGCAGACGCCTCGCTTCGTCGAATCCCACCGGCTCGCGCCTTTCAAGCAGCGCGGAACGGACGTCAGCGTCGTGCTGGATCTGATGATCCACGACATCGACCTGATTCAGGAGCTCGTGGGCCGGCCGATTGAAAGCATCGATGCCGTGGGTGCGCAGGTGTTTTCAGGTGAGATCGACATCGTCAACGCGCGCATCCGGTTTGAAGGAGGCTGCGTCGCCAACACCACCGCGAGCCGTGTGAGTCTCAAGCAGGAACGGAAGATCCGGATCTTCCAGGACGACGCCTATCTGTCGATCGATATGCAGCAGAAGATTCTCACGGTGATCCGCAAGAAGGATGCGGCACCGGTGGAATCGCCGGCCCAGGTCTCGATCGAGGAAGAGTCGTTCGATCAGGGCGATGCGCTTCGCGATGAGATCGCGGCGTTTCTGAAAGCCATTCGCGAGAAGACGCCGCCGGTCGTCACGGGCGAGGACGGCCTTCGTGCGCTGCAGACGGCGTTGAAGATTGCGGAGCTGGTGACGGGGAAGGGGGCCGGCTGATTGCCTGTCATCCCCGCGAAAGCGGGAATCCATGCCTTGGACAAGATGGATTCGCGCCGTCGCGGGAATGACAGCGGGCGCGGGAATGACCGGTCACGGATTCGTCAACACCTTCCGCTCGAGCGACTTGAGCGGCTGCCCCGCAACTTTCTGCGCGATCGACTGCAGCGTCTGCAGATCGATGATTCCACCGCGATGCGCCAGTTCACGAGCCACGTCATCGAGGCTGGCCTTGCCTGAGGTCGCCAGGCGAATCTCGTCGTCGACGAGCTTGAGTGCAATCACCGCGCGCGCAGTCGTCGCCCCGGAAGACTGGGAATCGAAAAGGTTGGGCGATCGCTTGCCCCACTGCTGCAAGCGACGCAATGCCTCTTCATAGCGCTGCTTGCCGATGCCGCCTGAGCGCCGCAACGTTTCGATCGAGTAGTACTCGGCGAAGCCTTCGACGATCCAGTCGCTCTCCTCATCAGCACGAATGCCCATCGCGACGTGAACGAGCTCGTGCAGCAGCGTGCTCGTGCGGTTCTCGCTGATCAGCGGCCGGTCGGCATGAATGAAAAGCGATGACGGTCCGGACAATCCGCCGCGCCACATCGGGTCGCCGGCGGATGCGACCAGCACGCGCGGCGGAAAGTTGGGGAACACGTTGAGCAGGTGCGGCAGATTCCAGTTCAGGAACGAAAGCATGTCCTGTCGACGCGCCGCGTCTCCCGCGGGTGCCGCAACGATGGTCTGAACGCCGCCGATCAGCTCGCTGCGCTTTCCGAGCTTGCCTATGAGCATCCAGCCTTCCGGCCGATCGAAACGTCTCGTGGGGTCGTCGATGCGAACCGTGCCCGCCTTCTGATTCGCCTTGTCTTCGGCGTAGGCGCTGACCGCAGTCCATTCACTCGGCAGCACGAACTCCAGCGTCGCACGCGACTCCAGGCCGCGCACCGCAGTCGCGCTGATTCGCGGCACCATCTTGTCGGCGCGGAAAAGCGCCCAATCCTTGGCGAGCAGCGAATCGTAGCGGCCGGAGGAGCGCTCATGATTGACGACGAAATCGTAGTTGAGCCGCGAGAACTTTCCGGTGGGTCGCCACGTCACGGTGCGCTCGGCGATTCCGAGCTTGTCGGTCGAAGTGAAATTGCGATGACGCTTCGGATCGATGTGCAGCTCGACGCGGCTCGGCAGCTTCTCGCCGGACAACCTGAGCTCGATGTGAATCGTTCCTGCTTCGGGCTTTACTTCCGCGCGGTAGTGCGCGTCGTAGGTCGCAGCCGCGGCGGGGAGGGCGGCGAGCGCAAATGCGCCGAGGATCGCGAACCGCTTCAGCATGTTCCTGCCCGGAAGATTCATGGCGTCGCAGTGTACAGGACGCGCCTGAACAGATTGTGCACGGAAGGCGCTTGAAATCCTTCGGGCCAGCCACACGTCTTGGGGCAAGAGGGTGCGGAACCCTTCGTCAACCAACCTGGTATTTTTTCTAATGGAGAGTACGACTATGGCGCTTGCACGCTATGAACCGTGGGATGCACTGAATCAGCTGCATCGTCAGATCAACCGCATCTTCGACACGCAGACGGCGGCGAATGCGGAAGTGGGATCTTCGGCCACTGCTGACTGGATCCCGGCGGCGGATATCGTCGAGTACGGCGACCGCTTCGTGCTCAAGTTCGACGTCCCTGGCGTCAACGCCAGCGCGATCGACATCACGCTCGATCAGGGCGTGCTGACGATCACCGGTGAGCGTCCTGCGGAAGCCGTCGGCAACGATGTCGAGCGCAGCCGCCGCGAGCGTCCCAACGGCCGCTTCCATCGGCGCTTTACGCTGCCGGATACGGTCGATGCCGCTGCGGTGAATGCCAAGGGACGCGACGGCATTCTCGAAGTGACGATTCCGAAGCAGGCGAAGGCCAAGCCGCGTCGCATCGAAGTCGTGACGAACTGATTCGCGCCAGACAGGCGTGATGCGAGACAGGCCCGCCGGACGAGTGATCGTCCGACGGGCTTTTTTCATGGGCAATCCCTCATGACCCCTCCACGACCCTTCGTGGAGTTGGACCCGCAATCCCGGTACGATGCGCCGCAACTTTGCGAGCCCACGATCGACTTTAGGGGAGTGGTCATGAGCGAACCGACTGCCGGCTTCAAGCCGAAGAAATCCGTTGCTTTGTCGGGTGTGACGGCGGGGAACACCGCGCTGTGCACCGTAGGACGCAGCGGCAACGATCTTCACTACCGTGGCTACGACATCCTCGATATCGCCACGACTTCCGAGTTCGAGGAAATCGCCTTCCTTCTGATTCACGGCAAGCTGCCGAACCACGCCGAGCTGGCCGGGTACAAGGCGAAGCTCAAAGCATTGCGTTCGTTGCCGGCCGCGGTGAAAGCCGTGCTCGAGCAGCTACCGCCGGCGAGTCACCCGATGGATGTGATGCGAACGGGCGTATCCGCTCTCGGCTGCCTGCTGCCCGAAAAGGACGATCACAACATCGCCGGAGCGCGCGACATCGCCGACCGGCTGATCGCCAGCCTCGGTTCGATGCTCATCTACTGGTATCACTTCAGCCACGCCGGTCGTCGCATCGAGGTGGAAACCGACGACGATTCGATCGGCGGGCATTTCCTGCATCTGCTCCACCAGGAGCGGCCGTCGATGGACTGGGTGC
Source organism: Povalibacter uvarum (assembly GCF_014202975.1). Taxonomy (GTDB): domain Bacteria; phylum Pseudomonadota; class Gammaproteobacteria; order Steroidobacterales; family Steroidobacteraceae; genus Steroidobacter; species Steroidobacter uvarum. The sequence continues at coordinate 1,379,592 of NZ_JACHHZ010000001.1, read as the reverse complement.
ATGCGATGCACACGTCGCTCATTCTTTACGCGGAGCATGAGTTCAACGCGTCGACGTTCACCGGGCGCGTGATCGCGGGCACAGGTTCGGATATCTACTCCGCGATCACAGGCGCGATCGGTGCGCTTCGCGGGCCGAAGCACGGCGGAGCCAACGAGGTCGCCTTCGACATCCAGCAGCGCTACGAGACGCCTGATGAAGCCGAGAAGGACATCCGCGCGCGCGTCGCGAACAAGGAAGTCGTGATCGGTTTCGGTCATCCCGTCTACACGATTTCCGATCCGCGCAACCAGGTCATCAAGGAAGTCGCCCGCAAGCTCGCGCAGGAAAGCGGCGACATGAAGATGTTCAGCATCGCCGAGCGCCTGGAAGCCGTGATGAAGGACGCGAAGAACATGTTCCCGAATCTCGACTGGTTCTCCGCGGTCTCGTACTACCAGATGGGGGTGCCGACCGCGATGTTCACGCCGCTGTTCGTGATTGCGCGAACCACCGGATGGTCGGCCCATGTGATCGAACAGCGCATCGACGGCAAGATCATCCGCCCGAGTGCAAATTACACGGGGCCGGAGAACCTGAAGTTCGTGCCGCTCGATCAGAGGAAGTGATGCGCTGATGTCCCACGACATCAAATCCGCTCATCGGCCGCCGCCCGACCAGGTGCTGGTCGATATCGCCGAGTACGCGCTGTCCTATCGCGTCGAGAGCGAGCTGGCCTACGAGACCGCGTTCTATTGCCTGATGGATACGCTCGCCTGCGGATTCCAGGCGTTGAAGTATCCGGCCTGCACGAAGTTGCTCGGCCCGGTGGTGCCCGGCGCGACCATGCCTGGCGGTGCGCGCGTGCCGGGGACTTCGTATGAGCTCGATCCCGTGCAGGCAGCGTTCAACATCGGCGCGATGGTCCGCTGGCTGGATTTCAACGATACGTGGCTGGCGGCGGAGTGGGGCCATCCTTCCGACAATCTCGGCGGCATTCTTTCGGTGGCCGACTACCTGTCGCGCCGCAACGTCACGCTCGGGCAGAAGTCGCTGACCGTGCGCGATCTCCTCACCGCGATGATCAAGGCACACGAGATCCAGGGCGTGACCGCGCTCGAGAACAGTTTCAATCGCGTCGGCCTGGATCATGTCCTGCTCGTGCGGGTCGCTTCGACCGCGGTAACGACAGCAATGCTGAGCGGCACGCGCGAGCAGATCATCAATGCGGTTTCCAATGCGTGGGTCGACGGTGGCGCGTTGCGGACCTATCGGCACGCGCCGAACACGGGGTCGCGCAAGAGCTGGGCAGCGGGCGATGCGACCAGCCGTGCCGTCCGCCATGCATTGATGGCGATGGCGGGCGAGATGGGTTATCCGTCCGCGCTGACTGCGAAGACCTGGGGATTTCAGGACGTTCTGTTCGATGGCAAGGCGCTGGCGTACCCGCAGCGGTTCGGCAGCTACGTGATGGAGAACATCCTGTTCAAGATCTCGTATCCGGCCGAGTTTCACGGACAGACCGCGGTCGAAGCGGCCATCGCGCTGCACCCTCTCGTCCAGGACCGGCTCGACCACATCGACCGGGTCGTCATCGAAACGCAGGAATCGGGCGTCCGCATCATCGACAAGACGGGTCCGCTCGCCAATCCGGCCGATCGCGACCATTGCATCCAGTACATGGTCGCAGTCGCGCTCCTCTTCGGCCGGCTCACAGCGGAGGACTACGAAGACTCTGTCGCGGCGGATCTGCGCATCGACGGTCTTCGCGTCAGGACTCAGGTGTTGGAAAACACCACGTTCACTCAGGAGTACTACGCACCGGACAAGCGGTATATCGGTAACGCCGTGCAGGTATTCTTCAACGACGGCTCATCGACGCCCCGCATCGCCATCGACTATCCGATCGGGCATAGCAAGCGGCGCGAGGAAGGAATTCCGGTCCTGCGGAAGAAATTCGAGCAGTCGGTCACCGCGCATTTCTCCCCGAAGCAGGCCGAATCGATCAAAACGCTCTTCGCCGACCGTGCAAGACTCGAATCTCTGCCCGTGCAGGAGTTTGTAGCCGGTCTGGTAAAGAATTAAGCTCTCTCCTCGCGACGGCGCAGAAGTCCACAAAGAAATGGATCGTCGCCGGTTGCGGGAGGTTGGATGCGAGGCTCCTTCAGAGCGTTGTTCGTCGGCGAGCGCGCCGAAAGCCATGCGCTCTTGATCCGAATGCTGGAAGGCTCCGACATCGTCATCGACGACGTCGTGTCTCCGGACCAGGTCATCGGCAGTGTTGCGGCGCGGATGCCCGACCTGATCGTGGTCGCGATCGACGGCGAGTCGAAAGCACTCGCCGACATGTGCCGCGGCCTCAAGGTCAACCCGGCCACGGTCTCCCTCCCGATCCTCGCGCTGTCCCGAACGTCGAAGTCGCGGCTCGCCGCCTTCGACGCCGGTGTCGACGACTTCCTCACCCAGCAGATCCGGCGTGACGAGTTCCTGGTTCGCGTCCATGGCTTGCTGCGCGCCGCAGCTTCCCGCAGGCAGCTGGCCGCGGAACAGCTCGCCGAAGAAGTGAAGCGGCGCGAAGCGATTCGTGCTGCGTTCCGCCGTTACATTTCCCCGAAGGTGGCGGACCGGATTCTGGAGAACCCGGATCTGCGCGATTCCATGCTGACGGGCGCGAACACGCGAAGCGCTGCTGCGGTCATGTTCGCCGACATGCGTGGGTTCACTGCGCTGTCCGAGCGCCTGGCGCCCACGGAAGTCGTCTCGCTCCTGAATGAATTCTTCAGCCTGCTGACGGACGTCGCGTTCGAGTACGACGGTACGATCTTCAGCATGGCGGGCGACAGCCTGCTGATCGGATTCGGCGTGCCGGTCGAACAGGCGGATGGGCCGCAGCGTGCGATCGCCGCCGCGCGCCAGATGCTGCTGCGCTTCGGCGAGCTGGCGGGTCGATGGAAAATATCGCACGACATCGAAACCGGTCTCGGGATCGGCATCAACGTCGGCGAAGTCATTGCCGGCAACGTCGGCTCGGCCTCCTACATGAACTACACGATCATCGGCGACACCGTGAACGTCGCCGCTCGTCTGGCGCAGCGGGCACGGGCAGGGGAGATGCTGTTCTCCGAAGCCGTGCTGCGTTCCCTGGACGGATCCGGCATCGATATCGTTCCGCTCGCCCTGCCGCCGATGATCCTGCGCGGCCGCTCGAGCCCGATCGATATCTTCTGCGTGCCAAGCGATCACCGGATCGATTTCAGGCATTGAGCGGGTGGCGGCCGCTTGCCTCGGCCCCCGGTTCCCCGCTACATTCAAGCCATGCTTTCCGGCACGCACACCTTTCGATTTACCGGCCCCCGGCCTGTTTCAGGCGTCGGGCGTTCCGGTGTGTGCGGATCTGTTCACTAATCCTTCACTGATCCTTCCCTGAACGACTGACCGCCTGATCCTGGTGCGGGGGTTCGCTTCGTCTGCTGCTCGCGCAGCGCGTTCCCGAACTTCAACCGAATCCGAGGTGTGTCATGTCTCTTCTTGATGCTGCTGCTTACCGCCGTGCGCTGGATGTGCGCGATCTCACCGATGCGGCGTGGGGGCCGCATGCGATGCAGATTCTGGTGCAAGGGGCCATCAGTGCGCTCACGGCCTTGTGGCAATCCACCGCGATCGTCTATCGAGCGCCGGCGCTCGTGCCCGTAGCCGCGAACTACGACGAACTTCAGTATCCGACGGACGGTGTGGCGCGCGATGCGCGCTATACGCGGTATCTCACCGACCAGTTGCTGCTGCGGACACAGACGTCAGCCATGATCCCGGGTGCCCTGAAGATGCTCGCCGCCGCTCAGTACGATGATGTCCTCATCGCGTGCCCTGGCCTTACGTATCGGCGCGATGCCATCGACAGGCTTCATGTCGGCGAGCCGCATCAGCTCGACCTGTGGCGAGTCACCCGCGGCAAGATGCGTCGTGAGGATCTCGAAGGAATGATTCTGGCGGTGACGGGGGCCATGTTGCCCGGCGCGCCGGTTCGCCTCGATCCGGCGGTGCATCCATACACTCAGGACGGGCTCGAAGTGCATGCGCAGGTGAACGGCCGCTGGGTCGAGATCCTCGAATGCGGACTGGCGGCGTCAGCGGTGCTCGACGCCGCTGGTCTGCAGGATCATTCCGGGCTTGCGATGGGCATCGGGCTCGACCGCATGCTCATGCTCCGCAAAGGCATCGACGATATCCGCGTGCTGCGTTCCGACGATCCGCGTATCACAAAGCAGATGCTCGATCTCGATCCGTGGCATCCCGTGTCGTCGCAGCCGGCGATCCAGCGTGATCTCTCCATCGCTGTCGCGTCGACGGCGACCGCGGAAGAGCTGGGAGACAAAGTTCGCGGCGTGCTGGGAAGCCGCAGCAATGCGCTCGAGGAGATCAGCGTGATGAGCGAAACGTCGTGGTGGGATCTCTCGTTGGCGGCGCGCCGCAGATTGGGAATGAGCGCGGACCAGAAGAACGTGCTCCTGCGCCTCGTCATCCGCGATCTCAGTCGAACACTGACATCGGTCCAGGCCAACGAGCTGCGCGATGAGATCTACGCCGCGCTTCATGAAGGCAGCGTGAGCACATGGGCCGCGCGCGAATCGTTGTGACGCGAGGTGGCGACGGGCAGGCAAGCGGCGCGATCGCAGGCATACTTCGACCCGTTCGACGATGAGAAGGAACGTTTCGAATGCCCCGGTTCGCGCCACGCCTGTTTTCGCTGATCGTCATTGCCTGCCTGCTGCAGGCGTGCGTCACGACGCCTCCTGAACCGCCACCGCCAGCCAAGCCGCAGGTTCGCTACGAGCCTGTGGAGTGGGGGAAGGTCGATGGCTGGAACGGCGACTCGGTCCAGGATGCGTGGACTGCCTTCGAACGCAGTTGCCGCGCGATCGGCAGCCGTGCGGAATGGCAGACCGTTTGCGCGGCGGCGCAATCGAACCCGTCGCCGCGCAGCTTCTTCGAAACCCATTTCACGCCGTACCGCGTCGTGCAGACGGCCGGCCTGCATCAGGTCGTCGATAGCGGACTGATCACGGGTTACTACGAACCGCTGCTTCGCGGATCGCGCAAGCCAAGTCAGGCTTTCGCAGTGCCGCTGTATGCGCCGCCGGACGATCTGCTGACCGTCGATCTCACGGAGCTGTTTCCCGAGCTGAAGGGCAAGCGCGTGCGGGGACGTGTCGTCGGGAAAAAGGTCGTGCCTTACTTCACCCGCGGAGAGACCAGCAGTGCGCCGTCGTTGAAGGGCAAGGAACTGATCTGGGTCGACAACGCGGTGGATGCATTCTTTCTGGAGGTTCAGGGCTCGGGTCGCGTGCAGCTCGGCGACGGCACGATGATTCGCATCGCCTACGCGGATCAGAACGGTCATCCCTATCGGTCGATCGGCCGCTATCTCGTCGACCAGGGCGAGATGACGCTCGATCAGGCGTCGGCGCAGGAGATTCGTCGCTGGGTCGCCAAGCATCCGGAGCGCAAGGATGAAGTCCTGAACGCCAACCCGAGCGTCGTGTTCTTCCGCGAAGAACGTATCGACGATCCCACGCTCGGTCCGAAGGGCGCATTGGGCGTACCGCTGACCGCGGGGCGCTCGCTTGCGGTCGATCCCCAGTTCATTCCACTCGGCGCGCCCGTGTTCCTCGCGACGACTCAGCCGAATTCGGATCAGCCGCTCAAACGGCTCATGATTGCTCAGGATACGGGCGGTGCGATTCGCGGGATCAATCGAGGGGACTTCTTCTGGGGCTTTGGTCCCGCGGCAACGGAGTCCGCGGGTCGCATGAAGCAGCAGGGAAAGATGTGGCTGCTGTGGCCGAAGGGGAGTGTGCCGCCGCCGGTGAAGTAGAAGGCTCCGGCTCCGTCACTCCCGCGCACGCGGGAGTCCATCTTCGTCCGGATGGATTCCCGCTTTCGCGGGAATGACAACTGCAGTCACTGCGGCGCACGCGGGAGTCCATCTGCCTCAAAACAACCCAAACAGCTTCTTCGTCACATTCCGCCGGCGCGGATCCACCAGATCGTTGACGCGGTGTTCCAGCAGCCGCGTGAGCAGCGTCTCCATTCCTTCGTCGGCCCGGAGCTTGAGCTCCTCGCGATACAGCGGAATTGCGGCGTAGAACTCGATGTGCCGGCGGTCAACGTCCAGCTGATAGAAATCCTTCGGGACCAGCAGCGACGGGGCAATGATCACACCACAGAGCGCGGTGCCTTTTGCGTACGGGATCGGCGGTTCGCCATTGGCAACTGTGTCCCCCCAGCCAAGCGCAGTGCCGCGACGCAGAGGCTCGCGCGCCAATTGAGCGAGCACGCGGATGGGCCAGTATTCGGGATCTGCGGCGCCGAGACTGTCAAGCTTCCAGGTCTCCGGCAGCGTCATCATCAGCTCGATGTGCTGCGGCGCGTTCCTGCGGCCGCCGGTATTCATCGCGCGATCGCTCATGCCGGCCGTGAACAGCATGTGCACCGGCCGATCGATCGCGGCGGGCACCGAGAGGATATCGACGGTCAGGAGCGAGTCCTGCTCGTGGAAGACTTTGCCTACCGGTCCGATGTGGCGTTCGATGTGCGCCCGGATGTCGGTACGCGCTCCTTCGCCCGATGGATCGGCAAAGGTGTTTGAGGAATCGCTGGTCAACTCCGCACTCCGTTCGTCGGAGTGCGGATTCTACGACGACTTACAGAAGCGCCACACCCTTGGTCGTACGCACCACGAGCGTTCCGGCGATCTTGTCGTGCCATGCCTGACGATCCTTGTCGAAGGCGATCCAGATGAAGCCGAGGCCGGCGACCACGAGCGAGAGGAAGCAGCTAAGGGCACGCACGATGGACGTAGGCCAGTCGACCGGGCGGCCATCGGCGCGCACGATCTTCAGGTTGAACAGGATGCCGCCGACAGTCGTGCCCTTCAGCTTCCACATGATCGCGCCGTAGGCGGCGAGCACCGGCAGAAATGCATCATCGCCCCGGAGCATGCTGAATACCACGCCGACCAGGATCATGTCGACCAGCAACGCGCCCATGCGGATCCAGAAGCCGGCGCGAGGCAATGCGGTTTCCGGAATTGCGGGCTCAGCCGCCGCCGCGCTCGCCGATGCGGCCGGCTGTGCTGCGGCAGCTGCGCCTGCGCCTGCGTCGGCGCTCGAGCCCGCTGCTGACATTTCGGGTGTTGCACCTGAAGTGTCGACGCTGACTGCCGAAGGAGCGAGCGGAGCAGGAGCCGCTGCTGCTGCGAGCGCTTCGGACTCCTGGCGCTTCGCCTGGGCGGCGAGCAGCAAGGTGTATGCGATCGTGCCCAACCCCAGGATGCCGATGACTTTGTAGGCGATGAACCCGACCACCGGCACCATGTAGAGACCCAGCACGATGAGTCCGCCGACGACAACCGCGATGGCGACGTCCCCCTGCGGTGAACCACTGCCGAACGCGCGGGTGAGGCGACGGCCGAGCGCTGCAAGGATGACTGTCTTGCCGAAGAGTCCCGCGACGAAGAGTCCCACCCAGAAGAAGGGAATCAGCACCGCGCCGATGACCGTGACGGCCAGCAGCACCGTCAAGATCGGGCTCGCGAGGACGGTGAGGATAGACGCGACCAGTGTCTGACCCGGACGGGTCTCGATGGTGGTCACGCACTTCTCGACGGCGTTCGAGAACATCAGCGCCAGCAGGACGTAGAGCGTCAGGAATCCGAACGCGAGCGTCCAGGCCCAGCCCAGACCCGGTTCGAGTGCGAGCGGACGGGCGTAGAGGAAGCAGTGCTTGATCCACGGACGAAGCCATTCGAAGCGGCCGAAGTCGAAGGGCAGCGTCACCTGCTGGACGCCGCGATCGACCGTTGCAGCGGGATCACGGACGAGCGATCCGCTGACCACGACGAGCTCGCCGCCGATGCGCGCTTCAGGGCCCAGTTCGACGTTGCCGAAGATGGCGGCGACGTCGCCGCGAACTCTGCTGTTCACGTAGACGTCGCCGAAGATGGCCACTGCGCCGTCGCCGACGGGTCCGGTCACTCTCGTGTTGCCGAAGATCGAAACGACTGCTTCGCGGACCGTGCCGGCAACCGTCGATGATCCGCCGATGGAGACGACCGCATCGACAGTTTCGTGCTCCGCGACGTTCGCGTCGTCGAATTTGACGATGACGCTGTGATCGTGCGATCGCCGGTTGAAGGCTTCGTCGAAGTCCTTGTCGAAATCGTCGACTTCGACTTCCACTTTCACGCCGGAGTCATCGGCCTGCGGTTGAGGTGTTTCCACTTCGACCGAGGGGGAGGGTGGAGAAGGCGGAGTTTCCTGCGCCGCCAGTGCGGGCAGGGCCAGCGAACCGACCAGTGCCAGCAATGCGCCGCGCATCAGGTCGCCAAAAGGGAAGCTACGCAGGTTCATGATGGGGGTATTGAGAGTATTCATTCAGCGATTCGCGTGAAGGGTGCGATAGGCGGCAGCGCCGATGCCGAACAGGGCGAGATACATGACTGCCATCAGCGCCAGCCCGCTGTAGATCCAGAAGCTGGGGATGCTGTCGGCAACCGAGTGGAAGATGTGGAAGGTCGTCTTCACCGACGACGCAGCGGGACTCAGATTGGATTCGATACCGGACAGGGCGCTCGACGATTCGCCGAACAGCCAGGTCGAGCCGCGAACGGCCAGTACGCCGGTCACGATGCTGGCCAGCACGAAGAGGATGCGAACGAGCGCCGGCCATTCCATGAAACTGGACTGCCACCAGGGCTTAGCAGCACGGCGTTCGATTTCCGCGAATACGCGCGCCTCCAGCGTCCGCGGCGCGCGGCGAGCGGGAAGCTCGCGCAGCACGGCAGCGGTGAGCTGCTCGAGACGATCGTTGGGGTTGGTGTGTGTCATTGCGATGTCAGGGGTTCCGCGTGAAGCTCGCTAAGCGCGAGTGACTTGGCGAGCGCGCGTCGCGCCCGCAGGATGTCGACCTTCACCTTCGCGAGGGAGATCTGCAGCTTCGCCGCGATCTCCTCGTAAGGCATCTCTTCGAAGTGATAGAGCACCAGGGGCAGCCGATGATGGTCGGGCAGCTTCTGCAATGCGCGTTCGATCACTTCGCGTCTTTGCTCCGCATCGAGCCCCGGCAACAGTTCCTCGGGAGCGGCGAAGTCGATTTCCGGCGCATCGTCGCCGTCGCTTTCGTCGCGCATCTCCGAGAAGAACCGCCAGCGCTTGCGGTAACGGGACAGGTGATTCAGCGTGAGATTCGTGGCTACCGTCTTCAGCCAGCCGCCCGCCGTCGGGCTCTCACGAAGCTGGTCGAAGTTCTCGTACGCCTTGAGAAAGACTTCCTGCGCAATGTCTTCGGCCTGCGCGTCGTTACCGGTCATCCGCGCGGCCGTCGAAAACACCATGTCCTGATATGCACGCATGAAGCCTGCAAAGTCTCCTGAACGCCCTTTGTCCCAAGTTGGTTTAGCCACTGTACTGTCGTCGTTTAAGACGAAAACCCAACCGGAGCGCGGAAAGTTACACGCGTGTGAAAGGGGCCGATTCGTTCAGGGCGAGGCCCTGATAAATCAGTGACTTGCGATGGTCTGTCCTGGCCCTTACACATGCCGGTGCATCCGTCGGCCAGCTCAGGGACGACCGTCCGGCGCCATCACGGTTGGCCGGCTTTGGCAAGTCTTGTTGGCCGCTGAGGGCTTCTGCATAGTTCGCGCCCCTTTATTCTGATTGTGATCCGCCGAAGCGTTCATGCTCCCGTCCATCGAATCGCGCATTGCCGCAGAGCTTGCAGTCAAACCCATCCAGGTCGCCGCCACCGTCGCTCTGATCGACGAGGGTGCCACGGTCCCCTTCATCGCGCGTTACCGCAAGGAGGCGACCGGCGGGCTCGACGACACTCAGCTTCGTACGCTGAGCGAGCGGCTCGTGTATCTGCGCGAGCTCGAAGAGCGTCGCACGGCCATTCTGAAGAGTATCGAGGAACAGAACAAACTGACGCCGGCGTTGCGGGCCAGCATCGAAGCGGCCGACAGCAAGCAGCGTCTGGAAGATCTGTACCTGCCGTACAAACCAAAGCGGCGCACCAAGGCGCAGATCGCTCGCGAGGCGGGTCTCGAACCGCTGGCGGACGCGTTGCTGGGCAATCCGACCCTGACGCCCGCCGTCGAAGCAGCGAAATACCTGCGCGAACCCTTCAAGACCGAGAATGGCGACAATCCGGGCGTGCCCGACGCGAAGGCCGCGCTGGATGGCGCCCGGCAGATCCTCACCGAGAAGTTCGCCGAGGACGCCGAACTGATCGGATCGCTGCGCACCTGGCTCCACGACAACGCCGTGATGGTTTCGGCGGTCGCTGAAGGCAAGGAAGAGGCGGGCGCGAAGTTCCGCGACTACTTCGATTACAAAGAGCCGATCAAGGCGATCCCGTCGCACCGCGCGCTGGCGCTCTTCCGCGGCCGCACGGAGGAAATGCTCAAGCTTGCGCTCAAGCTTCCCGAGGAACTCGTTCCGGCGGAGAAGGCCGCCTTGCCGCCGCTCAACGCCTGCGAGCTGAAGATAGCCGCGCGCTATTCAGTAGCCGACCAGGGTCGCCCCGGGGATGCCTGGCTGAAGGAAACGGTGCGCTGGACCTGGCAGGTGAAGGTTGCCTGGCAGCTCGAAGCCGAGCTGTTCACGGCGCTGCGTGAGCTGGCGGAAGAAGAGGCCATCCGCGTCTTCGGCAGCAACCTGAAGGATCTGTTGCTCGCTGCACCGGCCGGTGCACGAGTGACGATGGGCCTCGATCCCGGCATTCGCACCGGCGTCAAAGTGGCGCTCGTCGATCGCACGGGCAAAGTGCTGGACACCTCGACGGTCTATCCATTCCCGCCGCGCAACGATCTCGAAGGCACGCTGCATGCGCTTGCGGTGCTCGTGAAGAAGCACAAGGTCGAACTGATCGGCATCGGCAACGGGACGGCATCGCGCGAGACGGATCGGCTCACCGCTGAGCTCATCAAACGGCTCGGCGACGCGAAACTGACGAAGGTCGTCGTTTCCGAGGCCGGCGCATCCGTCTACTCAGCGTCCGAACTGGCATCGAAGGAACTGCCGGATCTCGATGTCAGCCTGCGTGGCGCCGTTTCGATTGCGCGTCGATTGCAGGACCCGCTGGCAGAGCTCGTGAAGATCGACCCTAAGTCGATCGGTGTCGGCCAGTACCAGCACGACGTGAATCAGTCGCGGCTCGCGCGTTCGCTCGATGGCATCGTCGAAGACTGCGTGAACGCCGTGGGCGTGGACGTAAACACAGCGTCGCCCGCATTGCTTGCCCGCGTGTCGGGCCTGACGACGACGCTGGCCGAGAACATCGTCAAGCACCGGAACGAGAACGGCGCCTTCGCCGACCGGTCGGCGCTGAAGAAGGTCACCCGTCTCGGACCGAAGGCTTTCGAACAGGCCGCCGGCTTCCTTCGGGTCGTCGAGGGAAGCAACCCTCTCGACAGCTCGGCGGTGCATCCGGAAGCGTATCCGGTCGTCGAGCGCATCCTCGCGGAGCTGAAGCGTCCGATCAAAGACGTGATGTCGGACTCATCGGCGCTGAAGCGTCTCGATCCGGGCCGGTTCACGGACGACACATTCGGCCTGCCGACCGTGAAAGACATCCTGCGCGAACTGGAGAAGCCCGGTCGCGATCCGCGCCCCGAGTTCAAGACAGCGGCATTCAAGGAAGGCGTCGAGGAGCTGAAGGACCTGCAGCCGGGAATGCTGCTCGAAGGCGTCGTGACCAACGTGACGAACTTCGGTGCGTTCGTCGACATCGGCGTCCACCAGGACGGCCTGGTGCACATCTCGATGATGTCGCACAAGTTCATCAAGGACCCGCGCGAGGTCGTCAAAGCGGGCGACGTGGTCAAAGTGAAAGTGCTGGAGGTCGACGTCGCGCGCAAGCGCATCGCCCTCACGATGAAGCTCGACGAGGCTGCTCCCCGCGGCAGTCGCCCTGCTGAGAATCAGAGTTCCGGACCACGGCGCGACTCGCGCCCACAGCGTGCACCGCAGCGCGAACCGGAACCGGTCGGCGGCGGCCTCATGGCTGAGGCGTTCGCGAAGGCGCTGAAGAAGTAGAGAAGACGCCGGAGTTTCACACGGAGTTCACGGAGATCACGGAGACAGGAAATTTCTGTGTCGGACTCCGTGCTCTCCGTGAACTCCGTGTGAAATCCGGTTCCTACTTCCGCCGGCGCCGGGCAGCACCCGGCTCGTCGATGTCGTAATCGTCGATGTCCGAAAGTTGCGCCGCGGTTTCCATTTCCTCGCGACGACGTTCCAGCCGGCGTAGTGCCGGTTCGCCGGTGCGCGGCGCGGGCTTCTTGCGCTTGTCGAAATCATCGAGCAGATGATCCAGGACGGGATCATCCGCATCTGCGACGGCGTCATCTTCATCGCCGTCGAAATCCTCTTCCGGCTTCTCGATCATTCCCGGTACCGATGCAGGTCGATGGGAGTGCGGTGAAACGAAAGTGAGCTGCTGGTTGCTTGCGGAAATATATAAAGGGATTGCCGCGCACCGCGCAAGAGTGATTTCAAAGCAACAAGACGCGGTTCACGACTGATGTGACGCGCGCAATCGCGACGCGCGAATTCGACGCGCCGGGGTGTCGCTACGCAATAAGCTGATTGAGCTGAAAAATCGGCAACAACATTGCCAGCACGATCAGCAGCACGAACCCGCCCATGACCAGGATCATCAGGGGGCCGAGGAGTCCCACGAATGTCCCGAGGATCGCATCCATTTCGCGTTCCTGATTCGTCGCAGCGCGATCCAGCATGGTCTCGAGCTCACCGCTGGTTTCGCCGCTCGAGATCAGGTGGATCATCATCGGTGGAAACATTTTCGTCGCGGCAAGCGATCGACCGATGGCGGCGCCTTCCCGCACGCGCGAAGCGGCTTCGTGCACCGCGTGGCGCATCGGCAGATTTGTTACGACTTCGCCCGAGATGCGCAGCGCCTCGAGCACCGGCACGGCGCTGGACGTCAGCGTTGCAAGCGTACGCGCGAATCGCGCCGTATTGGTGCCTCGTACGACTTTCCCTACGAGCGGCATGCGCAGGAGAAAGGCATGCCAGCGCTTGCGCGCTTCCGGATTGCGCAGCCAGCGTCGGAAAAGCCAGATGCCCAATCCCAGTGCGACGAGCACGAGCAGGCCCCAGTCGCGGGCGAAGTTCGAGATCGCGATCAGGATCTCGGTCAGCAGCGGCAGTGCGGTCTTCGAGTTCTCGAACTGCTTCACGATGCGCGGCACCACGAACGTCAGCAGCAGCGAGACGATGCCGCTGCACACGACGAACAGCAGAACCGGGTAGAGCATTGCGTTGAGTGTGCGGCTGCGAAGCTGCTCCCGGCTTTCCGTGTAGTCCGAGAGGCGCTCGAGGACCGTATCGAGATGTCCGGATTGTTCGCCCGCGGCGACGGTCGCCCGGTAGATCTCGGGGAAGACGCGCGGAAAGTCCGATAGGCCGTCGGCCAACGTGTGACCTTCCAGCACTTTTGCCCGGACGCCGAGCACGACGCTCTTGATGCGCGGCTTCTCGGTCTGTTCGGCGACGGCCTGCAACGCTTCATCCAGCGGCAGGCCTGAATGCACCAGCGTGGCCAGCTGCCGCGTCAGAAGAGACAGATCGGCGGCCGAGACGCCGCGGCGCACCGTTACGAGGGATGTGCTTCGCTGCTGCTTCTTTTCCTGTTGGGCAACCTCGTTGAGGCTGACGGGGAACAGATTCTGGTCGCGCAGCAACTGGCGGACCTGGCGGGCGGTATCACCCTCGAGGACGCCCTTGCGTTCGCGACCAGTAGCGTCGACGGCGGTGTATTCGAAGGCGCCCAGTCTCAGTCCTCCCTCGTAACCCGCAGCACTTCCTCGATCGTCGTCACGCCGGACGTGATCTTGGCGCGACCGTCGTCGCGAATGCTCGGGGTCAGGGTGCGGGCATGACGTTCCATTTCCTGCTCGCTGGCGCCGTCATGGATCATCGTGCGCATCGCATCGTCGATCACCACGAGCTCGTAAATGCCGGTGCGGCCCTTGAAGCCGTTGGCGGTTTCGACCCCGGGTCGATAGAGCTTTGGCGAAGGCGCATTCGGCGGAATGTTCAGCAGGCGCCGTTCGTACTCGCCGGCCTCATAGGCTTCCTTCGTCTCCGGGTTGAGAACGCGGACGAGTCGCTGAGCGAGCACGCCGACGAGACTGGAGGAAAGCAGGAAGGGTTCGACACCCATGTCACGCAGACGGGTAACTGCGCCGACGGCTGTGTTGGTGTGCAGCGTCGAGAGCACCAGGTGGCCGGTCAGCGATGCCTGGACGGCGATGTGAGCGGTTTCGAGGTCGCGGATTTCGCCGACCATCACCACGTCCGGATCCTGGCGCAGGATGGCGCGCAGGCCGCGGGCGAATGTCATTTCGACCTTGGTGTTGACCTGCGTCTGGCCGATGCCGTCGATGTAGTACTCGATCGGATCCTCGACCGTCATGATGTTGCGCGTGTTGTCGTTGATCCGTTCCAGCGACGAGTACAGCGTCGTCGTCTTGCCGGAGCCGGTCGGACCCGTGACGAGCAGAATTCCGTGCGGCTTGTGGATCAGCTCGTCCATCAGCTTCTGGGTGCGCGGATCCATGCCGAGCGAATTGAGCTCCAGGCGGCCCGCCTGCTTGTCGAGCAGACGCAGCACGACGCGTTCGCCGTGGCCGGCTGGGATCGTGGAGACGCGAACGTCGACTGCGCGCCCGGCGATACGCAGGGAAATGCGGCCGTCCTGCGGCAGGCGCTTCTCGGCGATGTCGAGCTTCGACATGACCTTGATACGCGACACGACCAGCGGCGCCACGGCACGACGCGACTGCAACGCTTCGCGCAACACGCCGTCGACGCGAAAACGTACGACGAGCCGGTTCTCGAACGGTTCGATGTGAATGTCGGACGCGTTGTCCTTCACGGCCTGCGTGAGGATCGCGTTGATCAGCTTGATGATCGGCGCGTGATCGTCGCTTTCGAGCAGGTCCGAAGGTTCGGGCAGATCCTGCGCAAGATGCGCGAGGTCGGTGCTGTCTTCAAAACCTTCGACCATCTGCATCGCGGTGTTCGTGCCGCCTTCGTAGTGGCGGCGCAGGAGCTCGTCGAACTGGTCGGTGTCGACCCGGCGCAATTGCAGCGGGATGCCGAGCACGCGGCGAACTTCAGCGATGCTCGAAGGCTGGGCGCCCGAGCGATAGACCGCTTCCGCGATGCCATCCTCGATGCGCTGGATGAGTACGCCGTGACGTTTGCAGAAGGCAAAAGACAATTGCGACGTGGCAGGGGCGGGAGCGGCGGGCGGCGGATCCGGCACCAGCGACAAAGCATCAGTGTCTGCTGCGCTCATGGATTTCTCCTAAGGCAGGGTCGCAGCGAGCCGCTTTACTGCGGCTGCTGCGGCGGGACTTCGCCCGTGGCAGGGGGCGGCGCCAGAGGCGGGCCCTGCGTGGTCTCGGGCGGTGGCGTCAGCGGAGCGGTTTGCACCGGTGGCGTGGATGTTTCGGTGTTCGGCGCGGGCGGTGCCGCTCCGGCGGTCGGATCGGCATAGCGCGACAGGTCTTCGATCGGCGGCAGGAGCGGCTGACGCTCGCCGGGCAGGAGGTTGACCTTGCCGTTGCGACGCTGCAGCTGCTGGTTGCGCATCAGGTTGTACTTTGCGTTCGTCTCGATCGCCGCCTGGACGCCATCGCGCAGGATCGTCGGGCGGATGAACACCATCAGGTTGCGCTTTTCCTTGCTGCCGCTGCGGGTCTTGAACAACTCGCCGATGATTGGGATCGAGCCGAGGATCGGCACCTTGTTCTCGCCCTCGATCGCAGCATCGCGGATGAGGCCGCCGAGCACGATGATGCCGCCGTCTTCCGCCATGACTTTGGTGCTGATCGTGCGCTTGTTCGTGATCAGGTCGACCGCGCCCGAGGCCGCGGTGGCGGAGGGCGCGAGATCCGAGGATTCCTGTTCGATCTTGAGCGTGATCGAATCGCTCTCGTTGATCTGCGGCGTGATCTTCAGGATCGTGCCGACTTCTTCGCGCTGGATGGTCTGGAACGGATTCACCGAACCGTTGTTGTTGTTGCTGCCCGTGCTGGTGAACTGGCCGGTCACGAACGGCACTTCCTGGGCGACCTTGATCTCGGCTTCTTCGTTGTCGAGCGTCGTCACCGAAGGCGTCTGCAGGATGTTCGAGTTGCCATCGGAGCGCAGCGCGCGCAGCAGGATGGCGAAGTTCGTCCCGTCGTCCAGGAATCGTCCGGCACCGAGCGTGAGGCCTGTCGGCAGGCCGGCGGTCGCCAGCAGGGCGGGGTTGTCGATCGCCGCTGCGATGCTGCCGATGCTCGCGTTGCCCACGGGCTGATTGAATGTGCCGATCGGCACCGTGCTGTCGGAGTCCGTGTTGCCGACGGCCCAGTTCACGCCCAGTTCCGAGGCCTTGGTGATGTTCATTTCCACCAGGATCGCTTCGATCAGCACCTGCGGGCGGCGAATATCGAGCTTGTCGACGACGGACATGATCGATCGCATCACCTTCGGCGGTGCGGTAACGATCAGTGCGTTGTTCTGGGTATCGGACCAGATCGTGACGCCACGATCGGCGCCAGAGCTGCCGCCGCCAGCGCCGCCCGGTGCCGGCGGTGCGCCTGGAGTTGCCTGGACGATGCCTGTGATCTGTTCTTTCAGCTTGCCTGCGAGTGTTTCCGCATCGGCGTAGCGCAGGTAGCGAACCTGAGTATCGCCACCGGCTTCGAGCGGCGTATCGAGATGGGCGATGAGTGCGCGCATCTGCAATCGCTTGTTCTTTTCACCCGACAGCAGCACGCTGTTGGTTCGATCATCAGCGACGACTTTCACGGCCGAAGTGGCCGCTTCCTGCTGTGCAGCCGGACCGGTGTACAGCGTGTTCACCACGCGGACGATTTCGGCGGCGCTCGCATTCTCGAGGCGGATGATCTCGACTTCCTCGTCACCGGCCTGGTCGATGCGCTCGATGATGCGCATCATGCGGTTCACGTTCGACGCGCGGTCCGACACGATCAGGGTGTTGGAGCTCTGGTGAGCCACGAAGTGAGCGCCCTGCGGCAGCAGCGGACGCAGCGCAGGCACCAGGTTCGCCGCGTTCACATTCTTGACGGCGATCACCTGGGTGACGATCTCGTCCGAAGACGAGCTCACTCGATTCGGCAGGTCGTTGCCCGGCATGTAGCGCGAGTTCTGGGCCGGCACGATCTTGATGATGTTGCCCGACGGCACGGCGACGAAGTCATGGACTTGCAGCACCGACAGGAACGCGTTGTAGAACGCATCCGCCGTCATCGGCGTGGACGAAAGGATTGTCACTTGCGCGCGCACGCGCGGATCGATGATGAACGTCTTGCCGGTGATGGACTGAACGGCCTGGATGACCAGCGCGAGGTCGGCATCCTTGAAGTTCGGCGTGATGGTCTGCTGTTGCTGCTGCTGCGTATGTCCGGCCGACCAGGTCAGCATCAGGACGAATGCGCCGAGCAACGGCCCGGCCTTGCGGCGACCACTGCCCGACCGGCTGCGCTTTGTTGTCATAGGAATCGTCATGCACAGTCCTTGCTGGTCATGCTGCGCTCATTGTGTATCGGGGCCGGCGGGCGGCACCTGCTGGTTCACGGCTCCGCGACCCATTCCGCCCTGTGGCTCGCCACCGGGTCCGGGAGGAGGATTCGCTTCGGGCAGCGACACCTGCGCGGTGTTCAACGTCAGATCCTGAGATTGCCCATTACGTTCAACTGTCACCGTGACGCGGTCCGAGGTCCCCATGGTATTGAAGATCTCCATGCCACGCGCCGGGTCGTCGAGCGCCGTGCCGTTGATGGCAAGCACCAGGTCGCCTGGCTGCAGGCCGAGCCGGGCGAACTGCTGTCGATTGCGTCCCGGATAGACGCGGTACCCACGCTGGACGCCGTTCGCGAAGACCGGTTGCGGACGCACGATTTCGGCGAACGCGCCCGGATTGGATTCCGCGATCCGGCGGAGGTTCTCCTGGAATTGAGATTGCTGGCGGGGCGCCGGCGCCCTCGACATCTGCACGCCTGCCAGGTTCTGGGTCGGAAGGGCCAGGGCTTCGAGGTTGCCACTGCGATCCAGGATCACGCGGTCCGCGTAAACAGCGTGAAGTGTCACGCCGGGTCGCACGGCCTGACCCACGGTATAGACATTCGCGGAGGCCGCCGACTCGCCGATGATCGCAAGCCCCTTCGACGGATCGTTCGTGGCGAAGACCGCCGACAGCACCAGGTTGGCCTGCGTCGGCGGCGCGTTCGCGGGGTCGACGGCGTTCTGGACTTCGACCGTACCGAACAGATGGGCGTCGGCAATTGCCTGAACGTCAGGACCGCGAGACTGCGACTGCGTCTGATTCATCGGCGGTGCAACGATGGGTGCGACGGCGGATTCGTCACGATCGAGCAGCAGCCACGTGAGCTGGACGAGCTGCCAGGCAATCGCAATGACGAGAACGACCGTCAGCGCCTGCGGCAACGTCCGCGACGCGCGGTCGAGCCACTGCTGTGGCGTCAGGTTCTCGAAGGCGCGCAGGCTGGCTGGAAGCGGCATCAGGTTTGAATCGTCGTTCTGCTCTTAAGACCCCACTCTGAGCGTGACCGGTCGTACTCGCGGTCGCACGTTACAGAGCGCGCCATCATACGTAGTCGCACTAGGGGGTCACAAGAGATTGTTCTCATTGATGAAAACTCCCTCGCGCTGTTTCCGTTCTGCGTCAGTCGCATGAAGAAGTTCCTCGCGGCCGGCGAGTTCCCCGCGAATTGCGTGAGCAGAGCCGTCGACTCGTCCCGCCGACGGGATGGTGCGTCGCGGGCGCCCGACATCGAATCCAATTCACGGGTATACGCTCCGGACACTTGTCTCGGGTGAAACAGCCTTCATTAACGTGAACTGGGTCTGCGTTTTCCGCGCCGATCGACGTAGAAAAGGCGGGCAGTTTCGCCTTCAGTATCGGGAACTTAGTTGCGTGGGATGCCGCCTTGTATTGTCGGACGTTCCACCCTATAAAGAGTCGTGCCCGCGGTTTTGCGCGCACGTTTTCGAATCGATCCGGATACATCTGTCGAAGCTGAATGAGTGAAGAGCGAACACAGCATGAACGTGGGCTGGTCACCGAAGAGGCCGAACCTCGCCTCAAGCGACCGCCACTGTTTCGCGTCATTCTGCTGAACGATGATTACACGCCGATGGAGTTCGTCGTGGAGGTGCTGGAGGGCATTTTCGGGATGGATCGAACGACCGCCACGCGCGTCATGCTGGAGGTACACACGCGAGGCAAGGGCGTCTGCGGCGTCTTCACTTTCGAGATCGCCGAGACGAAAGTTGCACAGGTCACTACGTATTCACAGCAGCACCAACATCCGTTGTTGTGCACGATGGAAGAGAACTGAGACACCGAAGTGTTAAGCAGCGAACTTGAAATCTGTCTCAACGAGGCTTTCCAGTCAGCCCGCGAAGCGCGTCATGAATTCATGACCGTCGAGCACCTGCTGCTGGCGATCGTCGACACCCCCAAGGTGAGAGAGATTCTTCGTGCGTGCGGCGCCGACGTCGTACGGTTGCGCAAGGACCTGAAGGATTTCATCGATCAGACCACGCCGCGCCTCAAGGACGACGACGACCGCGAAGTTCAGCCCACGCTCGGATTCCAGCGGGTGCTGCAGCGGGCGGTCTTCCACGTCCAGTCGAGCGGCAAGAAGGAAGTCACCACGGCCAACGTGCTCGTGGCGATCTTCAGCGAAAAGCATTCCCACGCGGCCTACCTGCTGTCGATGCAGGACGTGGCGCGCCTGGACGTCGTCAACTACATCGCCCATGGCCTCTCGAAGATCGCCGAGGACCGTCCCGAGAAGGACGAGTCGGTGGCGTCGCCCGAAGGTGAGCGCGAAGGCGAGGGCGGCACCGCTCTCGAGAAGTACACGACCAACCTGAACAAGCTGGCCCAGGAAGGTCGCATCGACCCGCTCATCGGCCGTCGCATCGAGATCGAACGGACCATCGAGATCCTGTGCCGCCGCCGCAAGAACAACCCGCTGTACGTGGGCGAGGCGGGCGTCGGCAAGACGGCCCTCGTCGAAGGGCTGGCGCGGCTGATCATCGAAGGCAAAGTCCCGGACGTGCTGGCCGACAGCACGGTGTTCTCGCTCGACATGGGCGCGCTCATCGCGGGCACGAAGTATCGCGGCGACTTCGAGAAGCGGCTGAAGAGCGTGCTCTCCGAGCTCAAGAAGACGCCCGGTTCGATTCTCTTCATCGACGAGATCCACACCGTCATCGGTGCAGGCGCTGCTTCCGGCGGCGTAATGGATGCGTCGAACCTGATCAAGCCCGCGCTCGCGAACGGCGAGCTGCGCTGCATCGGCTCGACGACTTACGCCGAATACCGCGGCATCTTCGAGAAAGATCACGCGCTGGCGCGTCGCTTCCAGAAGATCGACATCGTCGAGCCGTCGGTTGCTGAAACCATCGAGATCCTGCGCGGCCTGCGCACCCGCTTCGAGGAGCATCACGGCATCAAGTACGCCGATGACGCTCTGACCGCGGCGGCAGAGCTCGCCGCCCGGCACATCAACGACCGTCAGTTGCCGGACAAGGCCATCGACGTGATCGACGAAGCCGGTGCGCGCCTGCGCCTCAAGCCGCAGGAAGAGCGCGAAACACTGGTCACGACGCCGATGATCGAGGACGTAGTCGCTCGGATCGCGCGTATCCCGGCAAAGAACGTCTCCAAGACGGACCGCGATGTGCTGAAGAACCTCGAGCGCAACCTCAAGCTCGTGATTTACGGCCAGGATCCGGCGATCGAGACGCTCGCGGCCTCCATCAAGATGTCGCGCTCGGGTCTGGGCGACCAGCGCAAGCCGGTCGGTTCGTTCCTGTTCGCCGGTCCCACGGGCGTCGGCAAGACCGAAGTGACCCGTCAGCTGGCGATCGCGCTCGGTGTCGAGCTGATCCGCTTCGACATGTCCGAATACATGGAGCGCCACACGGTTTCGCGGCTCATCGGCGCGCCTCCGGGCTATGTCGGGTTCGACCAGGGTGGATTGCTGACCGAGGCGATCAACAAGCATCCGCACTCGGTGCTGTTGCTCGATGAGGTCGAGAAGGCGCACCCGGACGTCTTCAACCTGCTGCTGCAGGTGATGGACCACGGCACGCTCACAGACAACAACGGCCGCAAAGCGGACTTCCGCCACGTGGTCATCGTGATGACGACCAACGCTGGCGCGTTCGAAATGAACCGCCCGTCGATCGGCTTCACGCAGCAGGATCACGCCACGGACGGAATGGAAGCGATCCGTCGGCTGTTCTCGCCGGAGTTCCGGAACCGCCTCGATGCGATCATCCAGTTCAGCGGTCTCGACCCGCGCACCATTCAGCGCGTCGTCGACAAGATGCTGGTGGAAGTGGAAGCGCAGCTCGAACAGAAGGGCGTGCAGCTCCACGTCGACGATTCCGCCCGCGAATGGCTGACCCGCAAGGGCTACGATCCGAAGATGGGTGCGCGTCCGATGGCACGCGTGATCCAGGAAGGCATCAAGCGCCCGCTGGCCGAGGAGCTGCTGTTCGGCAAGCTCGTGGGCGGCGGCCATGCGTTCGTCACCATGGGCGACGACGACAAGCTGAAGGTGGAGGTCCGCGCGGACAGCGAACAGCCGCTGCTGGAAGGAAGCTGATAGAAAATTGACGGTTGACCGTCAGAAACGAAAAAGGCCGGCATTGCCGGCCTTTTTGTTTTCTGGTTCTGGCTTTACTTGCCGCGATAGACGATGCGGCCCTTGGTCAGGTCGTAGGGCGTGAGCTCTACCGTGACCTGGTCGCCCGTCAGGATACGGATGTAGTTCTTGCGCATCTTTCCCGAGATGTGCGCCGTCACCGTGTGGCCGTTCGTGAGCTGCACGCGAAAGGTCGTGTTGGGAAGCGTGTCGATGACACGACCTTCCATCTGAATTGCATCCTCTTTTGCCATGCACTCTCTTATGAAAATTACCCGGGGCTGGCCCGGAAGCGCGCGAATTGTGCATAAACGCTGATCCCATTGCAACGAAGCCACAGCGGCGGACTCGGTGCGGGGCAAGCGCCTACGAAGCGGGCTGGCGGGTATACCGGGTGTCGTTGCGCCGGCCCAACGACAATGTGGGCGCGGCGGCGTTTCTCAACTTCAGGCCCAGCGCACGGGCGCGGCACCGCCGACTGTGTGTTCAGAGAGTTGGCGGATGAAATGCGTGCGAGGGATGAGCTGTGCACCGAGACTCATCAGGTGGGGGGTGGCCATCTGGCAGTCGATCATGTGGAAATCGCGCTCCGCCAGCTCGCTGCACAGCCGGCTCAGCGCCACCTTGGAGGCGTCGCGCTCGGTGCTGAACATCGATTCGCCGAAGAAGACGCGTCCGATCGCGACTCCGTACAGGCCGCCCACCAAACGGCCCTCGTACCAGGTCTCCACCGAGTGCGCGTATCCCAGCTCGTGCATCGACTGGTAAGCGGCCTGCATTTCCGGTGACAGCCACGTGCCGCCCGGCCGGATGGCGCTGCTGCCGCAGGATTGGATGACCTGGGTGAAGTCGGAATCGAGCCGCGTCTCGAAGCCTTTGTTGCGCAGGGTCTTGGCGAGGCTCCGCGACAGCTTGAACTCAGCCGGGAACAGAACGGCTCGGGGATCGGGACACCACCAGAGGATCGGCTGGCCCTGCGAGTACCAGGGAAAGATGCCGCGCCGATAGGCGGCGATCAGGCGAGTGGGTGAAAGGTCACCGCCCGCGGCCAGCAGGCCGTCGGGCTCGCGCAAGGCATTGTCGACCGGCGGAAAGGTATCCGGCGAGTCCCGCTCCGAAAGCCATACGATGGAGCCTCTCACGATGAACTCCGTTCGGAAGCTGCTGTAGTGGGTTGAGTGTACACGGGAAGGCGAGGGGCAGTTGTCTCGTCACCCGCTTCGTCATCCCCGCGAAAGCGGGGATCCATCCTGTCCGGAAGCGGCGAGACATGGATTCCCGCGTTCGCGGGAATGACGCGAAGGGCCCGTCACTCCCTCCGGAACGGCACATGATCCCGAACGCTCTGCGCGTACTGATCGACCGCCGTCCGTTCCTGCGAGAGGTACTGATCGATTGCGCGCCGGAAGCGGCTGTCGGCAATCCAGTGCCCCGACCATGTCGTCTCGGGTTCGAATCCCCGGGCGACCTTGTGTTCACCCTGGGTTCCCGGTTCGAAATGCTGCAAGCCGTGCTCGATGCAGTACTCGATGCCCTGGAAGTAGCACGTCTCGAAATGCAGCGAATCGAAATTCGCGGCGGCGCCCCAGTAGCGGCCATAGAGCGTGTCGCGGCTCTTGAAGAAGATCGCGGCCGCGATCGGATGGTCCTGCAGCATCGCGAGCTTCACCATCACCGCATCCGGCAAAGAACGCGAAAGCTGCTTGAAGAACGCGACGTTCAGATAGTGCTCGTGGCCGTGCAGCGCGAACGTTCGGGCGGAGAAGGCGAATGCCACCTCCCACAGCTCATCTGTCATCTCGCGACCGGACAACGTGCGGTAGGTGACCCCACCTTCGC
Source organism: Povalibacter uvarum (assembly GCF_014202975.1). GTDB lineage: Bacteria > Pseudomonadota > Gammaproteobacteria > Steroidobacterales > Steroidobacteraceae > Steroidobacter > Steroidobacter uvarum. The sequence continues at coordinate 1,355,990 of NZ_JACHHZ010000001.1, read as the reverse complement.
GCACACGACGGCGCTCCCGAAGGGCTTTCTTGCGCTTCTCGGCGCGGAAAGTCGCCAGGAAATCGTCGAACGTCGTGTAACCCCGGTTGTGCCAGTGAAACTGGCAGTCCTGGCGCCAGAGAAATCCGGCCTCGGTGAGCGATCGGCGATCGGTCTCGGCGATGAACAGCACGTGCACCGACGACAGCTTCTGGTCACGTGCCGTATCGAGAAGCCCACGAACCAGCCGATCGCGGACGGCTTGTTCGTCCGCTCCCGCCTTGACCAGCAAGTGAGGCGCGCCGGCGGGAGTGAAGGGCGTCATGCTGACGAGCTTCGGGTAGTAGTCCAGTCCGGCTTCGTTGTAAGCGCGTGCCCAGCTCCAGTCGAAAACGAACTCACCCCACGAATGAGTCTTCAGGTAGCCGGGCGCGGCGCCCAGCAACTGTCCGGCATCGTCTTCGATCAGCAGGTGGTGCGGCGACCAACCCGTCGCGGCGCCGACGCAATGCGCCGATTCCAGCGCCGCGATGAACTCGTGGCGCAGGAATGGGTGCTCGGTGGGATCGAGCGCGTTCCATTGCGCCGGTGAAACGCGGTCGATGGAATTCAGGAACCGCGTTCGCACGCCGCCTCAGTGCTTCGCTTTGGCGTCGACCTGGTCGAGATACTTGTCGGCGTCGAGCGCCGCCATGCAGCCCGTACCAGCGGAAGTAATCGCCTGCCGATAGACGTGATCGGCCACGTCGCCCGCCGCGAAGACGCCGGGAATGCTGGTCTGCGTCGCGTTGCCGCTCAGGCCGGACTGCACGATGAGATAGCCGTTCTTCGTCTCGAGCTGGTCGGCAAAGAGCTGCGTGTTCGGCGCATGGCCGACGGCAATGAAGACACCGGACACGTCGAGGTCATGCTTCAGCTGATTGTGGACATTCGCGATCCGCAGGCCGTTGACGCCCGTGTCGTCGCCGAGCACTTCATCGACCGAATGATTCCAGAGGATCTTCACCTTGCCCGCGCGTTCGCGTTCGAAGAGATGATCCTGAAGGATCTTTTCCGAGCGAAGCGAATCGCGGCGGTGAACCAGCGTTACGTGCGAAGCGATGTTCGAGAGGTACAGCGCTTCCTCGACCGCGGTGTTGCCGCCGCCGACGACGGCGACCTTCTGGTTCTTGAAGAAGAATCCGTCGCAGGTCGCGCAGGCAGATACACCGCGGCCGCGGAAGGCTTCTTCCGAAGGCAATCCCAGGTACTTCGCGGTTGCGCCGGTAGCGATGATCAGCGCGTCGCAGGTGTACACGCCACGATCGCCTTCCAGCCGGAACGGCCGCTGCTTGAGATCCACTTTGTTGATGTGATCGTTCACGACTTCAGTGTTGAAGCGCTCGGCATGCTTGCGCATGCGCTCCATCAGTCCCGGGCCCGTCAGGCCGTGCGGGTCACCCGGCCAGTTGTCGACCTCGGTGGTAGTCATGAGCTGGCCGCCTTCCTCCAGGCCTGTGATGAGCAGTGGCTTGCGGTTCGCGCGCGCTGCATAGACCGCAGCCGCGTAGCCCGCAGGGCCGGAGCCCAGGATCAGGACACGGGAGTGGCGGGGGGTGCTCATGTATCATCTACCTCGTTGAGTTCGAACGGCGCGAGGGACGCGACCGCAAGGAAGCAATGGTAAGGAATGGACTACTTGGCGGCAAAATAGACTGCTTCAATCAGAACGATCGGGCAGTTGCGGGCATCAGTGAAGTTCCACTGGCACCGAGCGCGGGAATTCCCTGACAGCGTCCGGCAGTTCTATAAGTATCAACCTGTTACCTGTATATTTCCTGGACGATTGGCGCGCTTGAAGCGCGCATGAGGTATCGAGGGTTTTGGCAAGTTCAGCACCAACTCGCGGGGGCAATGCGCGCAACGGCATGCGGCTCGGTTCGACGGTCATCCGGTCGTTGCGCGAAGGCGCGCTCTGGGTGTTCGGCGCGCTCGCGCTCATCGTCCTTGCGGCGCTCCTGAGCTACGACCGCAACGATCCTTCCTTTGCGACAACCGGTGAGCCGGGCCCGATCTCGAACGTCATCGGTCCCTTCGGTGCGCATCTGTCGGGCTTGCTGGTCATGCTGTTCGGCGCCCCGTCGTTCCTGTTCCCCATCATGATCGGCTTTGCCGGCTGGCTGCTCTACCAGGAGCGGGGCAAGGAAGACGCGCAGTCGCGGGCAACGCTCGCGTTTCGTATCAGCGGCTTCATCCTCACGCTCGTCACCAGCTGCGGCCTCGCCAGCCTGCATTTCAACGCGAATGACTATCCGAACTCGGCGGGAGGCGTGCTCGGTGAGTTCGCTGGCCGCGGACTCGAGCACAGCCTGAGCTTCCTCGGCGCAACGCTGCTGTTGCTCGCGCTGTGGCTTGCGGGTGTTTCGCTGTTCGCCGGCGTGTCCTGGATCGAGATCATGGATCGCACCGGTCGCGCGACCCTCAAGCTGATCGAATGGGCCACCGGCAAGATCACCACCGCGCGCGAGATCAAACAGGGCCGCGAAGTGAAGGAAGCGCGCTCCGAGGTGATCCGCGAAGAGCAGAAGCGCGTCGCCGCGCGTCCGCCGCCCAAGATCGAACCCGTCGTGCCGAAGGTCGAGAAGAGCGAGCGCGTCGAGAAGGAGCGCCAGGTTGCGCTCTTCGACAAGCCGACCTCGAAGGAACTACCGCCGCTGTCGCTGCTCGACGATCCGCCGCCGCAGATCGTCGGCTACTCGGCTGAAGCCCTCGAAGCGATGTCCCGCCTCGTCGAGCTCAAGCTGCGTGATTTCGGCGTCGAAGCGGAAGTGGTCGAGGTTCACCCCGGTCCGGTCATCACACGATTCGAGCTGCGTCTGGCGCCCGGCGTGAAGGTCAGCCAGATCAGCAATCTCGCGAAGGACCTTGCGCGCGCGCTGTCCGCGATCAGTGTGCGCGTGGTCGAAGTCATTCCGGGCAAGTCGACCGTCGGTCTCGAAATTCCGAATGAGAAGCGCGAGCTCGTGACACTCGGCGAGATCATCAAGTCGAAGACGTACGACGAAATGACGTCGTCGCTCGCGCTCGTGCTGGGCAAGGACATCGCCGGCTTGCCGGTTGTCGCGGACCTCGCCCGCATGCCGCACCTGCTGGTCGGGGGTACGACGGGTTCGGGTAAATCGACCGCGGTCAATGCGATGGTGCTGTCGCTGCTCTACAAAGCAACGGCCGAGCATGTCCGCATGATCATGATCGATCCGAAGATGCTGGAACTGTCGGTGTACGAAGGCATTCCGCATCTGCTCGCGCCGGTCGTGACGGACATGAAGGAAGCCGCCAACGCGCTGCGCTGGTGTGTGGCCGAGATGGAACGGCGTTATCAGCTGATGGCTGCGCTCGGCGTCCGTAACCTCGCGGGCTTCAATCGCAAGATCAAGGAAGAGCAGGAGGCCGGCCGGCCGATCCGCGATCCGTTGCTCATGAAGCATCTCGGCCCCGAGGGCAATCCGGAAGACATTCCGATGCTCGAGCCGCTGCCGTTCATCGTCGTGATCGTCGACGAGCTGGCCGACATGATGATGATCGTCGGCAAGAAGGTGGAAGAGTTGATCGCGCGTCTCGCGCAGAAGGCGCGTGCTTCGGGCATTCACCTGATCCTCGCGACGCAGCGTCCGTCGGTCGACGTGATCACGGGTCTCATCAAAGCCAACATCCCGACGCGAATCGCGTTCCAGGTGTCGGCGAAGGTCGACTCGCGCACGATTCTCGATCAGATGGGCGCGGAGCAGCTGCTGGGTCACGGCGACATGCTGTTCCTGCAGCCGGGTACTTCAGTGCCGGTTCGTGTTCACGGCGCATTCGTTTCTGACGCGGAAGTGCATCGCGTCGTCGGTGGCCTGAAGGGCTCGGGCCCGCCCGCCTACGTCCAGGAAATTCTCGATGGTCCGAGCACCCCGATTCCGGGTCTTCCCGGCGAATCCGAGGGTGGCGAAGGCGGCGAGGGTGGCGACGGCGAGCAGGATCCGCTCTACGACCAGGCGGTACGCATCGTGCTCGAGAGCCGCAAGGCGTCCATCTCGGGCGTCCAGCGCCGCCTGAAGATCGGCTACAACCGCGCGGCTCGCATGATCGAGACGATGGAAGCGGCCGGTCTCGTTGGTCCGCTGCAGTCGAACGGATCGCGCGAAGTGCTCGCGCCCGCACCGCCTGACGCCGAATAGGTACTCCATGAAGTTTCATACCGCCGCAAGGCGCGCAGCCGGCGCGCTGCTGCTGACTCTCGTTTCGTTCGGCGCGTTCGCAGCCGACAACGCCGAAGCGTATCAACGCGTCGAGAAGCTGCTCGGCAACCTGCAGAGTCTCGAAGCGCAGTTCAAGCAGACGCTCACGGACAGCAAGGGGCAGGTGACGGATCAGTCGAGCGGCATGCTGGCCATTCGCCGGCCGAACCGCTTTCGCTGGGATTACAAGGAACCGCACGAGCAGCTCATCGTCTCCGACGGCTCGCGCATCTGGCTCTACGATCCGGATCTCGAGCAGGTCACCGTTCGCCGTCTCACGGACTCGTTGTCGGCGACGCCGGCGATGCTTCTGAGCGGCGAAGGGAAACTCGCGGACAACTTCACGGTCACAAAAACTTCGCAGGACACGATGGCGCAGTGGGTCATGATGGAACCGAAGCGCAACGACACCGACTTCAAGTGGGTGCGGCTCGGTTTCTCCGGTGAGGTGCTGAAGTTCATGCAGCTGGCGGACAAGCTCGGTCAGATCACGACGCTCGAATTCAGCGACGTCGAGAAGAATGCGCCGCTCGACCCATCGCGCTTCACGTTCAAAGTGCCTCCCGGCGCCGACGTGATCGGCGATGCATCCGACGCTGCTGCTCCAGGAAAACCTTGATGCTGCCGGTCAGGCACCCGCGCTGGTGGCTCGTTTTCGGTTGGGCGTGGATCATCATCGCGATCGTGGTGTGTCTGTTGCCGGGCAAGAACCTGCCGGTTACCCACGTCAGCGATAAGATCGAGCACGCTGCGCTGTATGCATTTCTCATGATCTGGTTCGCAGGACTCTACCCACGCTCTCGCTACACGTTGATTGCGGTGGCGCTGCTGCTCTTGGGCGTAGCGATCGAGCTGGCGCAAGGAGCAATGCACCTCGGTCGCACTGCCGACGTTCGCGATGTCATCGCGAATTCGATCGGCGTCGGCATTGGTTTGACGCTTTCGCTGCTCGGCCTCGGCGGCTGGGCGCAATGGATCGATGGGTGGGCTCGTGGCCGCGCAGCTACCACCAGCGACTGATCCTCGACCGCTTGCCGACCGGATGCGGCCGGCGACGATCGATGAGTATGTCGGACAGGCGCATCTGCTCGGTCCGGGCAAGCCGTTGCGTCGCATGCTCGAAGGTGGGCACCTGCATTCGATGATCCTCTGGGGTCCGCCGGGAACGGGCAAGACGACGCTTGCGCGACTCGTTGCGCTTCGTTGCAGCGCGAACTTCATCGCGCTGTCCGCCGTCATGGCGGGCGTCAAGGACATCCGCGCCGCTGCCGAACAGGCCGCCGAAGCGCGACGCGAATCTGGCCGCAGAACCGTCCTGTTCCTCGACGAAGTCCATCGTTTCAACAAGGCCCAGCAGGATGCTTTTCTGCCATGGGTCGAGGACGGCACGCTCGTCTTCGTCGGTGCCACGACGGAGAACCCGTCGTTCGAGTTGAACAACGCATTGTTATCGCGCGCACGCGTGTACGTCCTTCGTTCGCTGACCGCGCAGGATCTGCGAGGCGTGCTCGATCGTGCGCTGAAGCTGCAGCAATCCGATCTCGCGGTCGATGAGAACGCGCTGCAGCTGATGGCGACCGCAGCGGACGGCGACGCAAGGCGCGCCCTGAACATGCTCGAGCTCGCGATCGATCTCGCGGGAGCAACCGAACCGCCGCACCTCACGGAAGCTATCGCCAACGAAGTCGCCGCAGGCGGGTTGCGCCGCTTCGACAAGCAGGGCGAAGCCTTCTACGACCAGATATCGGCGCTGCACAAATCAGTCCGCGGCTCCGATCCGGACGCAGCGTTGTACTGGCTGTGCCGCATGCTGGATGGCGGCTGCGATCCGCGTTACATCGCGCGACGCGTTCTTCGGATGGCATCCGAAGACATCGGCAACGCGGATCCCCGCACACTCACTATGGCGCTGGAAGCGTGCGAGGTTTACGAACGTCTCGGCAGTCCCGAGGGCGAGCTCGCGATCGCCCAGGCCGTCGTCTTCATGGCCTGTACGGCCAAGAGCAATGCCGTCTACGTCGCATTCGGCGAGGCCATGGAAGACGCGAAACGCCGCGGCTCCCTCGACGTGCCGCTGCATCTGCGCAACGCACCGACCCGGCTGATGAAAGAACTCGGCTACGGCAAGAACTACCGTTACGCCCATAACGAGCCCGACGCCTACGCAGCCGGCGAGAGGTACTTCCCGGACGAAATGGAACCGGCGCAATACTACCGCCCAGTCCCCCGCGGCCTAGAGATAAAGATCGCTGAAGCCCTGGAACGCCGCAGAAAGAAGGGCTCAACGGACTCCGGCCAGTGAATGGCGCCTGCCGGCTATCCCTGTCTCACGTCCGTCTCTTAAACTAACCGCCAACCGCCAACCGCCAGTCACTTCCTCTCTATGCTCGATCCCAAGCTCCTTCGTACCGATCCTGCTGCCATTGCCGCCAACCTCGCACGTCGTGGTTTTGTGCTGGACGTCGCGCGCCTGTCATCGCTCGAAGAGTCGCGTCGCAAGTGGCAGTTGCGCGTCGATGAGCTTCGCAACGAGCGCAATGTGAATGCGAAGTCGGTCGGCAAGGCGAAAGCACAGGGCCAGGACATCGCGCCGCTGCTCAAGCAGGTCGAAACGCTCGGCGAGGAGTTGACCAAGGCCGAGGGTGAGCTGGCTGCTGTGCAGGGCCAGCTCGATGACATCACGCTGGGCATCCCGAACACGCTGCAGGACAGCGTGCCGGAGGGCCGTGACGAAAGCGCCAACAAGGAGATCCGTCGCTGGGGTGATCCGCGCAAATTCGAGTTCAAGCCGCGCGACCATGTCGAGATCGGCGAGAAGCTCGGTCAGATCGATTTCGCAGCCGCGGGAAAGATCTCAGGCGCGCGCTTCGCCGTGCTGGGCGGACCGATTGCCCGACTGCAGCGGGCGCTGATCCAGTTCATGCTCGATCTGCATACGACGGAGCACGGCTACCGCGAAGTGTACGTGCCGTACCTCGTCAATCCGCAATCGCTGCTCGGCACGGGAAACCTGCCGAAGTTCGAAGCGGATCTGTTCGGCGTCACCGGCGAGCAGAAGCTGTATCTCATCCCGACCGCCGAAGTACCGGTCACGAACCTCGTTCGCGACACCATCGTCGAAGCGGCTGACCTGCCGTTGCGCTATACCGCGCACACTCCGTGCTTCCGCTCCGAAGCCGGTTCCTACGGCAAGGACACGCGCGGGTTGATTCGCCAGCACCAGTTCGAGAAGGTCGAGCTCGTTCACCTGGTCCGCCCGCAGGATTCGAACGCGGAGCACGAGCTGCTGACGCGCAACGCGGAAGAGGTGCTGAAGCGCCTCGAATTGCCTTATCGCGTCGTCGCTCTGTGCGCCGGTGACATCGGCTTCGGTTCCGCGAAGACCTACGACCTCGAGGTCTGGCTCCCGGGCCAGCAAGCGTACCGAGAGATTTCTTCGTGCTCGAACTTCGAGTCCTTCCAGGCTCGTCGCATGCAGGCCCGCTGGCGCAATCCCGAAACCGGCAAGCCCGAGCTGCTCCACACGTTGAACGGCTCAGGCGTAGCCGCTGGCCGCGCGCTCGTCGCGGTCATCGAGAACTATCAGCAGGAAGACGGCAGCGTCGCAGTGCCTACAGTCCTGCGGCCGTACATGGGCGGCCTTGAGAAGATCGCGAGGGGCTGACTCCGTTCTACCTGTGGGTCCGGCTTAGCCGGACCCACAACGAGACTCACAAAGAAAAAGGGCGCTGCGGAAGCAGCGCCCTTTTTGTTCTGGCCAGAAAGCCAGCTGACCGGTCAGTCAGCCAGCCCTTCTTTCACTTCAATCATCCGACGCCGCACCCAGCAGGTGCAGCAGGCTCGTGAACAGGTTGTAGATGCTCACGTACAGCGTCACGGTGGCCAGGATGTAGTTCGTCTCGCCGCCGTGGATGATCTGGCTGGTCTGATACAGGATCAGGCCGCTGCTCAGCAGGACGAAGAGACCGGACACCACCAGCGACAGCGTGGACAGCTCGAAGAAGAAGGCGACGAGACCGAGCACGAAGGCGCCGATCAGGCCGACCATCAGGAAGCCACCCATGAAGCTGAAGTCGCGCTCACTCTTCACTGCGTAAGCGGACAAGCCGAGGAACACCGCGGCCGTCGCACCGAGCGCGGTCATGATGATCTGCGAGCCGTTCGGCAGGAAGGTCAGATAGGCATTCAGGATCGGGCCGAGGGTCAGGCCCATGAAGCCGGTGAGGGCGAACACCCAGAAGATGCCCCAGGCGCTGTCCTGGGTCTTGTGGATCGCGAACAGGATGCCGAAGTAGGGCAGCAGCATCCACAGGCCCATGAACGGAACGTTCAACGCCATGGACACGCCAGCCATCAGCGCGCTGAACGCCAGCGTCGCACCGAGCAGCAAGTAGGTGTTTCGGAGAACCTTGTTGGTCGTCAGCGCCGAACCACGTGTCGTGGTACTGGCGGCATTGGCCGGATAAGTCTGCATCGCAACGTATCTCCTCTGATTGTCCGAACCGTTTCGACCGCGGCCACTGTCGCGAGTTCGCGTCAACGCCCACTTGGCGGCCATTCTAACAACAGCTTGCGGCCCACTGTCCACGCCTGTGGAAAATGGTGCTAACCGCCGGAAAATCAATGGCTACGGCTTGTCCTGCCGGTCAGGAATAGTGACAATGCGCGCCCGCCGCGGCCTGCTCGGCCCGCGGGCTTCGTCTGTCACTCCCGCGCAGGCGGGAGTCCATCTGGCGCCATCAGAGCGCCAGCACGGAATGCAGATCTCGGAAGGGTGGCAGAGCGGTTGAATGCACCGGTCTTGAAAACCGGCGTCCTCTCACGAGGACCGTGGGTTCGAATCCCACCCCTTCCGCCATATTCCCGTGCAACGAGATTGTCGCGATTCCCGGTCCGACTGCCGTCGGATCTGTCTTCTCGCAGCCGACTTTCAGCGGCACTTGAGTGCTAGCGAGACTGTTGCTTCGGGACGGCAGGTTGCCCGCTCATCCGGACTCTGAAAGCATCCTCGGCATGAAGCATCACACCTGCTGCCTCCTGCTGACTGCGTGCGCACTGGCCACTGGCGCTGGCATCGCCGTCGCTCAGGACCCCGCCCAATCGCAGCCCGACGCGGCCGCGCAAGCGGCGGCGCTCCCACGACGCTACGTCTCCGACAAACTCGTCCTGAACGTCTACGCTGAGCCTGACTCCGCCAGCGCGCGGGTTGCAACCATCGAGACAGGTGATGCGATCGGGGAGATCGAAACCAGCGGGACCTACGTGCGTGTACGACTGAGTGACGGGCGCGAAGGCTGGGTCGGCGCAAGTTATTTGACTGCTGAAATGCCGGCGGCTGCGCGATTGCGCGAGTTGCAGGGTGGGCAGAAGGCGGCGGTGGCGGCAGCGGAGAAGAAGGCTGCGGATGAAATTCTCCGGCTGAAGAGCGAGGCAGCGGCCTTGCAGGCGCAACTGACCGAACTGCGAGCAGCGCAAACAACGAGAGTTGCAGAACCGGCGCCGACCCAGGCGACGATTCCTCCCGACGTTGAGGAACATCAAGAGGAGCCTCGGCTCACTACGCAGCCTCTCACGAGCTCACGAAACGCGGCGTGGATCTGGCCACTCGCGCTCGTGGGAGCTGCTGGTGTGAGCTTCCTCGCCGGCTATCAGGCGCTCGCCCGGAGGATTCGCAAGCGTTACGGTGGCTTGAAGATCTACTAGTTCACGGCAGCGACCTCACTCCTTCGACCTTCACCTTCCACTTCCCATTCTCGGGAAACCCCGGTGTTGGCGATTCCTCTCCATCCCAGCCGGCAGCCATGAGCGCGACGGCGAGCAGCAGCCCGCCGTTGGATGGGAAATAGGTTTCGGCGACGCGCTGATACTTCACTGTGCCTGCGTTCGTTTCAAGATGAGCCCGTGGCGTCATGCCTGCCTGGCCAAACTGAAAGTTCGCAGAGTCTGTGAGGAGGAATTGCAGCGCCTTCTCCGGCTCGCGCAGACGAGTCGCGGTCATCGCCATCAGCGGATGATCCCATCCCCACGTCTGGCGTAAATCCCAGTCGGATTCGACGGTGCGCAGCGTTCGACGCATGACATCGCGATCCACGCTCGTGCCGGGCAGCAAACCCAGAGCGCCGAGAAAGGATGGGTGATCGCGGTTCAGGCATTGAGCATCAGTGCGACCAGTGGAGCAGCGTTGCGCGCGCGCCTCGCTCCAGAACTGCGGGGACGATTCTGTCGGGAGATACAAACCGTCTTGCTGCGGCAACGGTGAGAGCTTTGCCAGTACTTTGTCCCAGTGCGGCTCGCGTTGCGCGCCCAGCCGCTCACGCCAGCGTTGTGCGGTCTCGAGGCCGAAACGAAAGTACTCGAGCTCGAAAGCGGGATTGAATGTCGAGAGTGGCGGAAAGACTTCTTGTGCCGGAATGATCGGCGGACCCAGAACGTATCGATCGTGCTTCGTGTCCAGATGGACGGCGCTTGCAAGCATCTCCGCCGTCTCGAAGACCAGTTCGCGATAACGCTGCAGCGTCGCTGGCCTGTGTTGATCGCGATAGATCAGCTCCGCGAGAAAGATCGGATGCGGCTGCTGCCACATGATGAAAGGATTGATGGTGCTGGGGCTCTCCCGGCCCTCGGGCCCGACCATCTTCGGCCACCATGCGCCGCGGACGCCCATGTCACGCGCTCGTGCCTTTGCCGCCGGTAGTTGCTGCTGATACCAGCCCATGCTGCGTTCGAGGAGCTGCGAGCGTCCCCACGCGGCAAAGTGAGCCGCATGCCATAGATGCATCTCCAGGTGGAATTTCCCGTTCCAGCTGTTGGAGAACAATCCTTCCTCTTGCGGAGGCAAAGACCCGGAGGCGTTGACCGCCATGAGGTATTGCGACAGGACGATACGCCGCTCGAGTTCAGTAGCGCGAGGGTCCGTGCTCCCGCTCAGATCCACCATTCCACCGGCGCTCCAGTAGCGCTGCCAATGGTCGGTGACTGCGTTTCGAGCGTTCGCTGAGTCTGGTAAATCGGTCCGCGACGAGTCGGGCGAGAAAAGAATCATCACTGTCATGACATCCTGCCTTGCCGTCGGCAGGATGTCGTACGCATGTGGGCCGCGTTCGGTGAAGGTGACGTCGCAATCGGCGGCGGCGATCGCGTAGTAGCGCGTCGAGTCCACATTGCGTTCGAGCGATAGCGTGCGCGTGTCGCGATGCCTGATTGACGTTCGATGCCGCTTCGGGTGCGACCAATCCGCCGGGTCCGGATTGAGCTGTGTAGCGACCCCAGGAAATCTCAAGGTGACTCCGAGCCGCCCGGCCGCAATCGCGGCACCGCGCAGAGTCACGATCAGCATATCCAAGTCGGGATGCATTCGTGTTTCGACACGCACTTCTTCGTTCTCGAACTCGAAGCGGCTGAGCAGGGCGCCTCGCCACAAGTCGAGTGTCTGGCTCGTTCCCCGAAGCTGTTCGAAGCGCGCCTCTTCGCCATCAGCGGATCGCAGAAGCAGCGAGAGCCGGCCCAGCGAGAAGCGATGCGGGTTCTCGCGAAGCCATGCGATGTTGGGCCGGCTCGCTTGAGACCAATCGTGCAACCACGGGTACCGGAGGGTCGTGCCGCGAATATCGATCGGCACCAGGCTGCTCTCATAGGTATAGCCGCCAGGGTTCGGAAAGCTGTGCCAGGCCCACTGCGCCTGAGTCATCAACGGCACGAGCTGTGAGTACTGCTCCTGGAATGTCTGCAGGCCCGTGATGTCCGCGGTGAACGCAATGTTCCCGTTGCCCACCATGAATGGCGATGCGGGATCGATGCGTGTCAGCGTTGGATGATGTCGCGAGACGAGCGCATGGCGATCGATCGGTGCGGCGGGCGGCGAATCCTCCGCAAAGGCCGGCACGAGGAGCGAGAGGAGCGCCAGCGACAACAATGCTCGATGCATGGAGTCGAGTCTGCAGCGATTTCGATGACTCGGCAACGAGACGAAGAATCTTCCTCAGCGCACGCCGCAGTGGTAGCGTCGCGTGAGCGAACGAGAGTGGACAGTGAGGGAGAGCCGATGACCGAACTGACTTCAGACACGATCGACCGGCGGACGTTGCTCAAGTCCGCGGGCGTTGCGGCACTGGGGCTGGCGGCTCCTATATATGCAGCGACACAGGAGCGCCGGCGCTTTGCGGTGGTGGGGCTCGGTTCGCGGGCGAGGATGTTCACGGGTGCCATCACGGGCAGATTCAGTGAGGGAAATTCCATCGTGGGGTTGTGTGACACGAACGCCGGGCGTCTCGCGCTCGCAGCGAAAACGATCGCTGCAGCGACGGGAACGGCTCCGGCTGGATATGCCGCTGCTGACTTCGATCGCATGATCCGCGAAACGAAGCCTCATGCCGTCATCGTCACGACGCCTGACGCGTATCACGACGGGTACGTCGTGCGGGCGCTGGACGCGGGATGCGATGTCATCACCGAAAAGCCGATGACGACGACGTCGGAGAAGGCGCAGCGGATTCTGGATGCGTGCAAGCGCAACGGGCGGCATGTCCGAGTGACGTTCAACTATCGATATTCTCCGCCGCGAACGCAGGTCAAGGATCTGCTGATGAGCGGCGCCATCGGCGAGGTGCTGTCGGTGGATTTCCAATGGCTTCTCAACACCGTGCACGGCGCCGACTACTTCCGTCGCTGGCACAGCCACAAGGCGACTTCCGGCGGCCTGATGGTTCACAAGGCTACTCATCACTTCGATCTGGTGAACTGGTGGCTGAGCGCGCAGCCAGACACCGTGATGGCAGTGGGCAAGCGTGACTTCTACACACCGTCGATGGCGAAGCGGATGGGGCTCAAGGGTTCGCACGAGCGTTGCCGAACGTGTCCGGAGAAGGCGAGCTGCACGTTCTACTTCGATCTGGCCGCGGACACGGGATTGAAGGCCCTGTATCTCGACAACGAGCAATACGACGGCTACTTCCGCGACCAGTGCGTGTTCCGTCCCCAGATCGATATCGAAGACACGATGAGCGTCATCGTGCGCTACAACAGCGGCGCGACGCTCAACTACTCCCTGAACGCGTTCAACTCCTGGGAGGGCTACCGCATCGCGTTCAACGGCACGAAGGGACGCATCGAGCACGAGATCGTCGAGCAGGCCGGCGTTGCCGGCGCGAGCGCGGAGCAGAGCAGTTCAGATGCGGTTCGAACCCGCATCATCCCGCTGCGAGGTGCACCGAAGGATCTGCAGCCGTGGTCGGGCGAGGGGAGTCACGGGGGCGGCGACGACGTCATGCTCAACGAGATCTTCGGCGATGCGCCTGCCGACAAGTATCGACGCATGGCGGATGAGCGCAGCGGCGCGTGGTCGATTCTCATCGGTGCTGCCGCGAACATCAGCTTCGGGACTGGCAATGCAGTGCGCATCCCTGATCTGGTGACAGGGTTGACCGCGCCGGAAATGGCCGTGATGCCGGATCGTTCCATGCCCGTGCCGATGCCGCTGCGAGTGAAGATGCCTTGATGGCGATTTCGTGAAAAGGCATGGATTTCCGCTTTCGCGGGGGGGACAGACCTGAGCGCCTTCTCCCCGGCAGGAGCAGTCGAGCTGAAGCCGAACCGGTGCCGCAGTATCTCGCGGGAGATGCGGCGCCGGATCTGCTGATTGCTGGTGGCAGGGCCATCCGACCAGCCGTCAGCCTGCATCGCCTTCGCGGCGGCGACGAAGCGATCGACGACGGCGCCGAAGTCGGCGTCGGTGTAATCCAGGCTGAAGATGAGCCGGCCCGTCCCGACCCAGCTCAGTGCGAGTCCTTCGGCGCGAAGATAGAACTGGAACATCCAGTTGTAGCATGCAGGCTTCGTGTAGCAGATCGTCCAGATCGAAGACAGGTTGGCGATCCGTACCGGCACTGCCGATTGCTCCAGCCGGGCGTTGATGCGTCGGGCACGTTCATCCCAGGTTTCATCGAGCGTCGCATAGAGTGTCGCGACGTTGTCATCCGCGATCCGGTTCAGGAACTCGTGAGCGGCCGCCATGACATAGGGATGTGAGTTGAATGTGCCTCGGGCAAAGCAGATGTCGGCCGGGCGCTCGTCTCGGTAGCGCTTCATCAGGTGTGCACGACCGCACAGAGCGCCGATCGGCAGGCCGCCGCCCAGAGTCTTTCCGTACGTGACCATGTCCGCGCGAACGCCGAAGTATTCCTGGGCGCCTCCGCGTGCGAGCCGGAACCCGACGAACACTTCATCGAAGATGAGCACGATGCCAGCCCGAGTGCACACCCGACGCAGTTGCTCGAGCCAAACGGTGTACGCGACCCGATCGAAGTGCGCCTTGCGAGAACTGTCGACGAGCGTGGAATCGCTTGGCGCGGGAGTATTCGGGTGCAGCGCCTGAAGCGGGTTGACGAGAACGCACGCGATGTCTTTGCGTCGACGCAGGACCCGCAGCGTGGCCTCGCTCATCTCTGCGAGCGTGTAGGTCTGCCGCGCAGCGATCGGGTTGCCGACGCCAGGTTGCACATCGCCCCACCAACCGTGATACGCGCCGCAGAACGTCACGACATGCGTACGCCCTGTGTGATAGCGAGCGAGGCGCACTGCCTGCATCACTGCCTGGGTGCCGGACATGTGGAAAGAGACTTCGTCAAGCTGCGAGATCTCGCGCAGCCGTTGCGCGTTGAGCGCGACGAGCGGGTGGTAGGAGCCAAGAACGGGCCCGAGGTCCCGGGCGTGCTCCACGGCTCGTTCGATGCACTGCCGGTAGAAGTCGTAGCCGAAGAGATTCACGCCGTAGGAACCGGTCAGATCGAAGAACTGATTGCCGTCGAGGTCGGTGACCGTGACGCCGCTCGAGGACTGAAGGAACGACCCGGCGGTCAGTCCGCGCAGAAGGCGGCGGAACTGAAACGGCACGCGGTACTTGCCGGTGAAGCGAAGGTCGGAAACGCTGTTCTTCGTCTGCCGAGTCAGCGCGCGCGAACGATTGAAGCGTTCCGTGAACAAGGTCTCCAGTTTTCGCAGCCCCAGCCGGCGGCGCTCACTCACCTCGGGCGTCGCGCCGTCGACCGCCAGCACTTGCTCCTGGGGATATTCGTAGAACGGGATGAGCCGTGAGAGCCGTCGCGAGTTTCGGGGATGACCGGCGAGGGAACGATGCTTGGCGAGCGACAGCTCCAGGCGCAGCTGCGCCTTGTAGAGCAACCACACCACGGCCACTGCACCGAGAACGTAATAAATGAACGGGATGATGGGTGCGCCGGATAAAGAAACCTCGGCGGAAAATACGCAGGAATTCTTACAGATCCATGAAGACGCGAACCCAGAGCGTGAGATCCCGGATCTTCGACCAGGAAGACATCAACTTTGCTCTGACCAACCTGGTCCCGCGACGATGGCTGACCCGTATGATCGGTCGCCTCAGCCGGATCGAAAACCCGCTCGTCGCACGCACGAGTATCGGGATATGGAGAATGTTCTCCGATCTGGATCTGAGCGAGGCACGTGCAACGAGCTTCCGGAGCATGCGCGACTGCTTCACGCGGGAGTTGAAGGAAGGTGCTCGCCCGATCGACCCTGATCCGCAAACCTTCACGTCGCCGAGCGACGGCATGGTCGCCGCGTGCGGCAGGATCACCAATGGTCTGTTGCTCCAGGCCAAGGGCCTGAAGTACGAGCTGGCGGAGTTGCTGGGCGATGACGGTCTTGCCGACAGATTCCGGGGAGGCAGCTTTGCCACGCTGCGCCTCAAGTCGAGCATGTATCACCGCTTCCATGCTCCCTACGATTGCCAGGTGCATAGCGTGACGCACTTTCACGGCGATACATGGAATGTGAACCCAGCGACGCTGAAGCGAGTGCCTCGCGTGTACTGCCGCAATGAGCGGGCCGTCGTGCTCGTTCGCTTGCGGCCGAGCGGCCACGTGATCGCCCTCGTACCGATCGGTGCGATCCTGGTCGCGAGCATCCGATTGCATTTCCTGGATACGACGCTGCACATGAAGCGCGCCGGCCCCAGTGTTCACCAGGTCAGCGCGCGCCTGTCGAAGGGTCAGGAGATGGGTTGGTTCGAGCAGGGCTCGACCATCGTTGTCGTGGCTCCGCGTGGGCTGGAGCTGGCCGATGCAGTGAAGGAGGGCGAGCTCATCCGCATGGGGCGGCCGCTCATGCGGCTCACGCGTTCCATGGGCTGAGTTCGAAGCAGGCGATGTGCCCGCACGATGGACAGGGTCGCGTATTTCGGCTGTCATACGCTCATGAACCATGCTATCGCCCATGAAGAGATCGAACGCCGCGGCGCCTTCTTCATCGAAGAGAACGGCCGCCGCCTGGCGCAGATGACTTACAGCCGTGCGAACGACACCCTGGTCATCATCGATCACACCGAGGTCGACGACAGCCTCGCTGGACAGGGAGTAGGCCGGCGCCTGTTCGACGCCACCGTGGAATGGGCTCGTGCGACGCAGACCAAGCTGCTTGCAACATGTCCGTTCGCGAGCGCGCAGTTCGCCAGGAATCCGTCGAGTCGTGACGTGCTTGCCGGATGATCGCGACTCGCTTTGCAAGCATCGGCGTCGTGCTGTGCTTGCTTGGATGCATTTCGGTCCAGGCTGCAAGCTTCGATTGCACACAGGCACGATCGAGGACCGAGAAGCTGATCTGCGGCGACACGGAGTTGTCGGATCTCGATGCCCGGCTCGGTGAGGCCTACACCGTCTCGAAGCAGGGGTTGGCACCGGCGGAAGTCGAGCGGCTGACCCGCGAGCAGCTTCAATGGTTGCGTGATGTGCGCAATCGTTGCACCGACGCCGCGTGCCTGAAGGAGAAGTACAAGACAAGGATCGACGAGCTCGATCCCTTGGCCGACAAGTTCGTTACTTGCGAAGACATGCAGCGCTGGCCTCGCCGGATCTTTCGCGATGGCATTGATCTCGGCAGCGGGCATGGTTCACCGACAGATGTGAACTATCGATGCCCCGGCAGCCTGAATGAGCGCGACTTCATGAGAGTGCTGCTCGGCCTGGCCGAAGCAATCCGAAATGAGGACAGCTCCGAATGCACGGGCTCCATCGTTCACGCGCACTGGCGGTACTACCACCTGCGTCTGGCGGAAGGAGGCATCTCGCCGAGGACGTTGCCGGCGTGGCCGACGACGGCAGGGAGTGCGGACTGGACAGCGTTCGCTCAGGAGGATGATTCCGGTACGGCCACCTACTTCCGGCAATGGTCCGAGCGCAGCCTCGTCAATCGAGCGATGCATGAAGAGTTCGCGCGCGAGTTCGACAAGGCCGCAGCACAACTGGTGAACGTGTACAGGAGCGAGTTTGGGCTGTCGCAGGCGGAGGCTGGCGCAGCCGCAAAGCGCGCGTTGGGCACGGTAGTGAACAGAGCGGCGGGCAGCGCACCTGACACCGCAAAGCACAAGGAGCGCGCAGTGTTCGACGTGCTGCGTGCCGGGCCAATCGATCCGGCACAGGTCCGTGACGCCTTGAAGGGTCTCAACACGGCGGACGTCGAACAGGCGCTGCGAATCGCGTTGATCCACGATCAACCTGTCAGCGTCGTGGCCGCGATCGAGGAGCAGTTGCCGCGAGAACAGCCGACGCGGCGAGGCGCGGTTCCGGAACCATTGCTTTCGCTGGCGCTGAACGAACTGCCCAACGTCGAATATCTTCTCGGCAAGCAATATCCCGTCGATGCTGCGAATGAGTTCGGCAAGACGGCGTTGTTCTACGCCATTGGCGAGGGGAATCACGCGGCGGTGGAGTTGCTCATCCGTCATGGAGCGGATGTGCGCCACACTTACAAATCCGCAACGGAATTGAGACCGGACGACGACGCGTGCGTCTACGCTGAGTTGCGGCACACCCGCCGCTCAACGCTGATGCATGCCGCGCAGAATAGCGACGAGCGCATGCTCAAAATCCTGCTGGGTGCGGGCGCACCCGTCGACGCGCGGGATGACCTCGGATTCAACGCGTACGACTACGCGGTCATGGGCGAGCGCCAGGACAATGTCCGGTACTTGGCTTCGCTCGGGCAGGGCGCCGCTGCGCCGATGTATTCCAGTGATCCCGATGAGTCGGTGCGTGATCATGGCCTCTCGTCGACGCTGAAGATCGACGGTTACGTGGAAAGGCTTGCAACGCCACGCGGCCGCAGCGATCTGCTGGTTGCCGTCGTCACACCGTGGAAAGGCCCCAGTGGGCCGACCACCGGTCTGCATCTGATTTCGATCGCGACGCCGGATCAGCCCCGGGTCGTCGGTGTGGTCCCGGGTGTTCGTGTCGCTGATCTCGCGCTGAGCCCGGACGGCAAGCGCATTTACTTCATCGAGCTGGCGAACCAGGCGTCCGCGCGAGACAGGAAGTACGGGCTCAGCGTGCTGGATGTTTCCAACGCGGCTGAACCTTCGCTGCTGACGCAGGTCGAGGGGGATTTCACGACGATGCATCTAGCTGCGGACGGGCGCACGCTCTATCTGCAGGAGCGTCAATCGCGGACTGGTCTTTCCCGAGGGCTCCTCGTCTATGACGTGGGCTCTGATGCTCCGGCAATGAAGTGCAGCAACTCGTTCGGTCAGACGAGGTACGGCAGGCCCGTTTCCGCCGCGGGCTTCGCCTCCTTTCCGGATGAACCGCTGCTCGCACTCGCCGATGACGTCAGGGACGTGACGCTGTTCGATGTGCGAGATCCGTGCAGGCCGAAAAAGGTCATGCAGACCCGATTGAATGAAGGCTTCAATCCCGCGTCGATGCTGGGCGGTGCCGCGCGCACGCTGACTACATCCGGCCCGAAAACGTACCGGTTGACTGATTCGCGGGAGCTGCAGGCCAGCTATCGGGGGAATCGGGAGGGCAGTTTCCACGTGAATGCCGCTACCGGATTGACTGTTGCTGTCTTCGATAACGATCTCGCCGTGCTCCGGACCCGGCCCACGGGCACGTACGTCCTGACAGATCGCTTTCCACGCGTGCCAGACTACCCCGGCGGCGTGGTTTCAACGGACGCAGGTTATGTCTACGTCGGCTGGAACGGTGGATTGGGCGTAGGGGCAGTCCCGCTTCGATCGCGATCTGTCCAGCCCTGACAAATCCTCACCACCGCAGCCCGGTGCCAAGGCGACCGGACTCGCTAGAATCGCCGCACACAATTCCAACTCGAACGCCCTCATGACTGACAATGCCCCGCTGTTTCGCCCGTTCCGCCTGCGAGGGATGGAACTGAAGAATCGTATCGTCATGGCACCGATGACCCGTTCGCGGTCGCCCGGAGGATTCCCGAACAACGACAACGTCGCGTACTACGAGAGGCGCGCCGCTGCGGAAGTCGGGCTGATTCTCTCCGAGGGCACGCTGACGCGACGTCGGGGCGCTTCGAATGACGCGAACATTCCGTTGTTCTGGGGTGATCAGGCGCTCACAGGTTGGAAGAGCGTGATCGATGCAGTCCATGCCGCGGGCGGCAAGATGGGACCGCAGATCTGGCACCAGGGAATGAGCCGCAAGCCTGGCACGGGACATTTTCCGGATGCGCCTTGCGATGGCCCGTCGGGCATCACGCTGCAGGGAAAGAAGGTCGACGAGGAACCGACCGAGGCCGAGGTTCTCGACATGGCGCAGGCGTACGCCGACGCTGCCGCCGATGCCAAGCGGCTCGGCTTCGATTGCGTCGAGCTGCACGGTGCTCATGCGTACCTGATCGACGAGTTCTTCTGGGAGCGCACCAACCAGCGCACGGATCGCTTCGGTGGTTCAATCGAGAAGCGTGCGGAGTTTGCTGCCGAGGCGATTCGTCGTTGCCGTGTTGCTGTCGGCGACCTGCCGGTCATCATCCGCATCTCGCAGTGGAAGTCGGTCGACTACGGCGCAAAGGTTGCGATCACGCCGGCGGAGCTCGAGCGCTGGATACGCGTCCTCGTCGATGCAGGTGTCGATGCGATTCACTGCTCGCAGCGACGCATTCTCGAACCCGAGTTCCCGCAGGTCGATGGGCCGAAGGGTCTCAATCTCGCGGGATGGGTCAAGAAGCTGTCGGGCCTTCCCACGATCAGCGTGGGCTCTGTCGGCCTTACGTCTGAATTCACCGGTGCGTTCCGCGGCGAAGGGTCGAGCGCCGGCAAGCTCGACGAAGTCGTCGAGCGCCTGGATCGCGGCGAGTTCGATCTCGTCGCTGTGGGTCGCGCGTTGCTGCAGGACCCGGAGTGGGCGGTCAAGGTGAAGGCGGAGCGTCACGCTGAGCTGCGCGACTACGACGCGAAGGCGCTGCAGACCTACTTCTGAAGCGTCGCGCCGATGACGTTCATCCCGCTGCGGATGACGTTCGCCCCATGCGCTTCCGTCGCGGCCGGAAAGGGTCCAGAGTGCCGGCCATGGGCGGCCGCCTGTTCAACGAGCGCTGGGGCAGATGGGTACTGTTCATCTTCGGGTGGGCGGCGCTGTCGTTGCTGTTTGCGCCCGAGGCGTACCTGACTTTTTACCTGCGCAACGCGCCGATCTCCTGGCGCGAGACCTTGCAGCTCACGGTCGTCAATTCCGCCATCGCCCTGCTGTTCATTCCCGCCATCGTGGTTCTCACGCGGCGGTTTCCGTTCGAACGCCGTCGATGGCAGACGGCATTGCTCGCGCACATTCCGGCCTGCCTTGCGTTCTCAGTGGGTCATTCGATGCTCTATGCAGTCGTCTGCCACGCATGGAACGACGTCGGCGGGCCGCTTTTCTACCGCTTTCATCCGAACCTGCTGACCTACTGGGCGGTGGTCGGTTTCACGCAGGCCTTCGACTATTTTCGCAAGTATCAGGAGCGAGAGCGTCAGGTTGCCCAGTTGCAGCTCGAAGTGCTCAAGTCGCAGCTGCAGCCGCACTTCCTGTTCAACACGCTCCATACCATCTCGGCGATGATGCACGAGGACACGAAGAGCGCCGATCGCATGATCAGTCGCCTGAGCGAGTTGCTCCGTCTCACGCTGGCCAACATCGGCCGGCACGAGGTCCGGCTCGCCGAGGAGCTCGATTTCGTACGCGCTTACCTGGAGATCGAGCGCGTGCGTTTTGGTGAAAGGCTTGCCACCGAGATCGTGGTTGCACCCGAGGCGCTCGATGCGCTCGTACCAGCGCTCTTCCTGCAGCCGCTGGTGGAGAACTGCGTGAAGCATGGGCTCGCGCCTCCTCGCAAGAACGGCGTCATCACGATCTCCGCGCAGCGCGTCGACGATCGGCTGATCCTCGTCGTGAGCGACGACGGCTGTGGTCTGCCGCCTGTGCAGGCACGCCGCGAGGGCGTCGGCATCACCAATTCTCGCAAGCGCCTGGACCAGCTTTATCCGCGCAACCACGCGTTCCGTCTCGAATCGCGCGTTCCGGCTGGCGTCACCGTAACCGCGGATATTCCCTTCCAAAGTGCCGGCAGCCCGGCACCGGAGGTTGCAGAGGTCGCTCATGAAGATTCGAACGGTGATCATCGACGACGAGCCGTGGGCCAGGAAGCGGATCGCGACGCTGCTTGGCACCGAAGCGGATTTCGAGATCCTGCGGGCGTGCTCGACCGGCGATGAGGCGATCGAAGCCATCTCGACGCTGTCGCCCGATGTCGCTTTCCTCGATGTGCAGATGTCCGGTCTCGACGGATTCGATGTCATCGAGGCGATCGGTGTCGATGCGATGCCGATCGTCGTGTTCGCAACCGCGCACCAGGAGTACGCACTCAGGGCCTTCGACGCGCAGGCACTCGACTATCTCCTGAAGCCGTTCGATGAAGATCGGTTTCGTCGTGCCCTCGACCGCGTGCGCAGGGAGTTGGAGAAGCCGGCGCAGGCACGGGCGGACCTGCAGGAGGTGATGCGTGCGGTGCGTCCGGAACGCAGGAGATTCCTGCAACGCGTCGTCGTCACCACGGCGGGACGTCTCGTGTTCCTCAAGGCGACCGAGATCGACTGGCTCGAAGCGTCGGGCAACTACGTCACGCTGCACGTCGGACGCGAGACTTACTTGTTGCGCGAAACACTGACCGCCTTCGACGAGAAACTCGATCCAGAGCAATTCGTGCGACTGCATCGCTCAGCCATCGTCAACGTCGAGCGCATCAGACAGCTGTTGCCGTGGTCGCGAGGCGAGCAGATGGCCGTATTGCACGATGGCACGCAACTTACCATCGGTCGCGCGTTCCGGCCACGGCTGCTCGGCATGATGAGCAACGCAATCGCTGGACAATGACGTTCGTCCGCGCGCGGATGAGGCTCGTCCCATACTCCTTTCTGGAAGCGCGAAGGAGACCTATCTAGTTATCCCGTAACGTCACATGCGGGGTGCGAGATATGAATGCCGGATTCGATCGACGGATTCTGTTCCGATTCGCAGTGCTGCTTCCCATGCTCGGTGGCTGCAATCCAGCCCTGCAGTGGCGCGAGCCGCCACAAGTGGCGCATACGAAGTACGTCTGCAGTGCCCGGGGTCTGTCCAAGAGCTGTATTCGATTGACTGAGGCGGAATTTCGCGATGTGACGCGGCGGTTGCAGCCGCAGACCTAGCATTCAGGGGAACGCGCGACAATTGGTTCGCGTGTCCGCAACCCTCCCGGGGGTTCGCGCGTCAGAATCGCCTCCATGGTCCTGCGATCGAGGCGACAAAGAGATGCGAACCGTTGTTCTGCTGTTGGCGACCGGCATTGCTTTCCCGATTCACGCCAGCGAGGTCGCGCCCGGTGCGCGATGTCAGTCCGGCGCCTACGAGCTTGCGGATGGCGCCAGGTTCGTGATTCAGCCGAGCAATGAACAGAACCTGCGCTATCGCTTCCTCGATGGCACATCCGGCAAGCTTTATCCGGTTGCCGGCGGATATGAGTCGGGTGAGGGATGGTCGGTTCGCGAGCCCGTCA
Source organism: Povalibacter uvarum (assembly GCF_014202975.1). Lineage (GTDB taxonomy): Bacteria > Pseudomonadota > Gammaproteobacteria > Steroidobacterales > Steroidobacteraceae > Steroidobacter > Steroidobacter uvarum. The sequence continues at coordinate 1,332,909 of NZ_JACHHZ010000001.1, read as the reverse complement.
CGCTGCGCGTCAGGTGCGACGGCGAGAAGGTCCGATTTCAGCGGCACGACGCTCCGGCGCTGACGGGAAAGAAGATCGCGCTGCCGACGACGCCGGTTACCTTCAAAAGTGGCGATGCGAATCTCTACGGAGAACTCGTCGCGCCGTTGAGGAAGAAGCCTCGTGCGGTCGTGGTCCTGCAGTACGGGAGCGGTCGCGATTCGGCAGTGACCGACAACTTCGTCCAGCACTTGCTGCCGCTCGAGGACATTGCGGTCTTCGTGTTCGACAAGGCCGGTACCGGCCGCTCGACCGGGCAGTTCAGCATGCACATCGGAATGCTCGCCGACGATCTGGCGGCGGCGGTGAATGCCGTGCGTGCCCAGCCCGGCATGAAGGGCGTGCCCGTGGGCGTCATGGGCGAAAGTCAGGGAGGATGGGTCGCGCCGGTGGCCGCGACGAAAGCGCCTGTCGACTTCGTGGTGGTGAGTTATGGGCTGGCTGTCCCGATGTCCGGTGAAGACCAGGAGGAGATGGCGCAGTCGTTGAAGGGGAAGGGCTACGGCGCGGACGTTCTCGCCAAGGGCGAGGAGATTCATCGTGCGACGACGCGCGTCATGGTATCCCGCTTCACGGAAGGATTCGACGAACTCGAGCGCCTCAAGGCGGCGTACGGCAAGGAGCCCTGGTTCAAGGATATCGGCGGCGACTACTCATCGGCGCTGATGGCAACGCCCAGGGAGGAGATGGGCAAGTGGAAGGAGTACTTCGATCATCCTTACGACATCGAGTACGACACGCTGCCCGCGATCGCGAGCATCAAGGTCCCGCAGTTGTGGATACTGGCCGGTGACGACACCGAAGCGCCCATCGATGGAACGCTCGCGCGTCTGCGGGAACTGCAAGCGAGCGGCGTTCCTCTGGAGATCAACGTGTTTCCAAATGCCGATCACGGAATGATCGCAGTGAAGAACGGCCCGGGCGGCCTGCAGCCGATCGGTCGCACGGCGGAGGGCTATTTCGAACTGCTTGGGAGCTGGATCGGGAAACGGACGGTGGCGGTATCGAATGCAGCCGTCATTCGTCCTTGAACTCATCCGGATGAGGTACGCGCGGCGGCGGTTGAGTGTCTCTCTGGAGTCCGTATCGCGCCGCGGGTGTCGTGATCTGAAAATCGGCCTCTCCCTGCAGCGCCGCCATGAGCCGCTTCACGGAGGCGTCCAGACGCAGAACGACTTCCGGGTCGGCGGGGTAGGGCCCGCGGATCTGCAGTACTGGTGCTTCCAGCACATTCAGCTCAATTGAAGGGCCTGGGGAATTCGTAGCGATCAGGTAGATGCCTCCCACATCCATGCGCAGGCCGCCGCACATGGAATTCAGGTACCGCAGCTCCGTAAAGCGAGCTGATCCCCGGTAATGCTTCAGGACGCGGATCTTGCCGCGAACATGGTGCCAGTCGGGAAGGTGCTCCGCCTCGAGCACCAGTGCTTCGACCTGAACGGCAATGATGTCGCTCGCGGTGGGTGCCACTTTGTCAAACGCTGTCTCGTCCGACCCACGCTGGCACGCGTAGCCAGGTCCAAAGGGCAGGCCGCACAAGGCGGCCAGGATCAGCGCGCTCAGACGATGCATGGTCCCTCCTGTTCGCCTTCCAGTCTCATTCTGCCGCAGTGGCTCGCATCAACGCCGCTCTCGCCAGCAAGTGCCGATGGTGCCATAAGTCATTTGACGCAGTCGGATTGCCGAGACGGACGTCGTATCATCCTGTCGTCCCGGTGCTGGAGAGGGCGATGGCGAATAGCGATGTTCTGCGCGTAGGTGTCGGTGGTCCAGTCGGATCGGGCAAGACGGCGCTCGTCGATTCGCTGTGCAAGCGGATGCGCGATGACTTCAACATCGCAGTGGTGACGAATGACATCTACACCCGTGAAGACTGCGAATTCCTGATCCGCAGCCAGGCGTTGCCCGCCGAACGCATCCGTGGCGTCGAGACCGGCGGCTGTCCGCATACGGCCATTCGCGAAGACGCGTCCATGAATCTGGCCGCGATCGATCAGCTGATGAAGGATTTCAGCGGCCTCGACATGATCATTGTCGAAAGCGGCGGAGACAATCTCGCGGCTACCTTCAGTCCGGAGCTCTCGGACCTGACCCTCTACGTGATCGATGTCGCCGCAGGCGACAAGATCCCGCGCAAGGGCGGGCCCGGGATCATGCGATCCGATCTTCTGATCATCAACAAGATCGATCTCGCGCCCCACGTAGGCGCCTCTCTCGAAGTCATGGACCGCGACGCCCGCAAGATGCGCGGCGACAAGCCGTTCGTATTCACGAACCTGAAGACGGGCCAGGGACTGGACCAGGTGACGGCGTTTATTGAGAGGCAGGGGATGTTGAAGAGAGCCAGCTAGCCAGAGAAGAGAGAGACCCGTCATCCCCGCGAAAGCGGGGATCCATGTCTTGGCGAAGATGGATTCCCGCTTTCGCGGGAATGACCGCGTCAGTGCGAGATCCGGAGCGCAAGCGACTCTGGGTACCTGCTAGCTGGCTAGCCTGCTTCCCAACGTCTTCACCGCCCGCGCCGCCGCCGACGCCCGGTTCTCCACGCCGAGCTTCACGAATACCTGCTCCAGGTGTTTGTTGACTGTGCGCGGACTGATGGTCAGGATCTCACCGATTTCGCGGTTCGACTTGCCGCGGCTGATCCAGAGCAGGACCTCGGATTCGCGCGAGGTCAGTGACAACGATTGCTGGAGGACCTGTTCTTCGCTGCCGGTCACGAGTTCGGTCAGGCGAAACAGGAGCTCATCCGGGCCGAGTGAGCTGAGCATCGAGATTTCCAGTCTTCGGCCGCCGACCGCAAGATGCGATCGCGTGCTGGGCTTCGCACCGTCCTGGCGCAACTGCATCAGTTGCGTGATGAGTTCCGGTGGCAGGGTGGCGTTCTGGTCGCCTTGCGCGGGAAACAGCTCCGAGAGGAGTTGCCGCGCCTTCGGAGTACACCAGAGCAGGCGACCGCGTCGGTCGGTGGCGAGGAGAAAGCGGCCCGTCGCATCGAGCGCGGCGTGTGTTCCATGGGCGATGCGGGCGTTCGCGAGGTGCACGCGAATGCGCGCCAGCAATTCATCGACAACGATCGGCTTGGTCACGTAGTCGACACCGCCCGCGGCCAGTCCTTCGACGACATGCTCCGTCTGGCTCAGGCCCGTCATGAAGATGACGGGGAGCTGTGCGAGCAGCTTCTCGCGCTTGAGCCGGCGACAGGCTTCGAAACCGTTCATGCCTGGCATCACCGCATCCATCAGAACGAGATCCGGTGTGATCTGATCGACCAGGTCGAGCGCGGCTTCGCCGTCGGTCGCGATGAGCACGGTGAAGCCTGCGTGATCGAGCGTGTCGGTCAGAAAGCCGAGCGTTTCGGGCGTGTCGTCGACGACGAGAACCGTATCGCGGCGCAGTGCTTCGTTAGCCATGATTGCGCATCGCCTCCACAACGTTCATGTATCGCTTGAGATCGAAATTGGCCACCAGGCCTCGCAGCTGCTTGGCGACAGGGGCGTTCGCCGTGTCCTCTTCCTCCATCTGGCGCAGCTTCGCCTGGATGCCGCGCACATGGCCGATGCGGCCGAGCTGGTAGAGGTCGTCGAGGTGATGGCGTGAATGCTGCGGCAGAAGATTCGTTGCGGCCTCTGCCGTGGCGGGCAGGTGCGGAGCGTCGTAGGTCCACTTCAAGCCCATCACCTTGCCGATGCATTCGAGCATTGCCCGCATGTCGATCGGCTTCATGACGAACGCATCGTGTACCGCGCCTTCGCCACCGCCCGGGTGGTACTCGTGCGCATTCGCGGAGACCATGACGATGCGTGTCCGTGTGTTCGCGGTTCGCAGCAATTCGGCGATCTCCCAGCCAGTCATGTCGGGGAGCGAGATGTCGACCATCGCGAGGTTCGGGCCATGCTCCGCAGCGAGCCGCAGGCCGGTTGCGCCGTCCGGCGCAGTCAGTATGCGAAAGCGAAGCGGTTGGAGCAGCGTCCGCATCATGTCGAGATGCTGCGGATCGTCATCGATGAGCAACACGGTGAGTTGCGGACCGTCGTGGTCGCTGACGGGGCCGGGGACGGTGTCGTCCTTCACGCCATGCATGGCCTCTGACAGCAGCAGTCGCACCGTGAATGTCGTGCCGACGCCAGGTGTGCTTCGCGGCAGGATTTCGCCGCCCATGATCTGAGTGAGCAGCTTGGTAATCGTGAGGCCGAGTCCCGTACCCGGAATCGCGCGCACACGTGGTGCGTTGCCGCGCTCGAACGGTTCGAACACGCGTTCGAGGTCCTCGGCCGGAATGCCGATGCCGGTATCGGAGATCTCGAACTCCGCGACCTGGTTGCGATACCGAACGACGAGGCTCGCGTGTCCCTGCTCGGTGTATTTGATCGCGTTCGACAGGAGGTTGATCAGGATCTGCCGTAGCCGCTTCTGGTCGGTGTGTACGTAGGCCGGCAGGTGAGGCGGGCGTTGGTAGCGGAAGTCGATGCCCTTCGCGGCTGCCTGGAGCCTGAACATGTCGACGATCTGGTCGAGGAACTCGACCAGCTTTACCTGATCCCGATTGAGTCGCAGCATGCCGTTCTCGATCTTCGAGACATCGAGGAGGCCGTCGATCAGGTTCGTCAGGTGTTCCGCGCTGCGCCGGATCACACGCACTGCGTTGTCGGAGGGGCCGGCGATCCCGCGTTCGAGCAACTGCGCGTAACCGAAGATGGAGTTGAGCGGCGTGCGGATCTCATGACTCACCCCGACGATGTAACGCGTCTTCGCGAGATTCGCCGCCTCCGCAACTTCCTTCGCCTTCTGCAGCGCCTTGTCGGTTCGCTTGTGTGCCTCGATTTCGTCCATGAGCATGCTGGTCTGGCGTGCCGATTCGGTTTCGGCAGCCCGCCGGCTTTCGTGCGCCAGCACGATGATCCACGCTGCGATGCCGGAGAGCACGAGCAGACTGAGGAAGACGACCCAGAGCGTCGTGCCGATGATCTCGCGTTCCGCCGCTGAGTTGCCCGACTGGTGATAGATCAGCGCCAGCATCGTGCCGATGGCGAGATTGAACAGCAGCAGCAGCCCGACGAACTGGCCGCCGCGTGTATTGAGCGCAGTCGCCGCTCGGGCGGGCAACGCAGTAGCGAGGAAGCGGCGTAGTTGCTCGTTGAAGCGGCTTTCGGTCTTGCACATGTCGCGGCAACGTGCCTCGAGCGTGCAGCACAGCGAACAGATCGGGCCGGAGTACGCAGGACACATGGCGACGTCGGCCCGCTCGAATGTGTTCTCGCAGATCGTGCATCGCAACTCGGCGCCATCGGGCAAGCCCGACGGGGAACGGGCGATGTAGTACCGGCCGCGTGTCGCCCACGCGATCAGCGGTGCTGTGATGAAGCCGCTGAAGAGGGCGACGAAAGGCGAGAGGATCTGCGCGACGTTGCCGAAAGTGCCGATGAACGACAGTGTCGACAGCACGACAGAGATGAACAACGCGCCGACGCCGACCGGGTTGATGTCGTAGAGGTGTGCGCGTTTGAACTCGATATGCTTCGGGCTGAATCCGAGGGGCTTGTTGATGACGAGGTCGGCGGTGAGCGCGCCGATCCATCCGGCGGCGAAGTTCGCATAGATGAGCAGGATGCTCTCGATCACACTGAAGATGCCGGTCTGCATCAGCAGCAGCGCAACGAGGACATTGAACACGAGCCAGACGACCCGGCCCGGATGACTGTGGGTCAGGCGGGAGAAGAAATTCGACCAGGCGATCGATCCCGCGTAGGCGTTCGTCACGTTGATCTTGAGCTGGCAGACGATGACGAATATCCCCATGAGGATCAATGCAACGGTCGGCGACTGCACCGTTTCACGGAAGGCGACGAAGTACATCTCCGTCGGTTCGTCGGCCTGTTCGACCGCGACACCGTGTTTGATGGCCAGAAACGCGAGGAACGACCCCGCGAGGAGCTTGAACGCTCCCATGAGAATCCAGCCTGGCCCCGTCGTGAGCAGCGCAGTCCACCAGCCGGCGCGATTCTCCTTCGTTCGCTTCGGCATGAATCGCAGGTAATCGACCTGCTCGCCGATCTGTGGCAGCAGCGAAAGCAGGACTGAAGCCGCCATGCCGAAGAGCAGGAAGTCCACCGAGCCGTCGGGCGCTCCTTCGCGTCCGGCGTAGCCGGTCCACTGGCCGACCTCCGCTGAATGATTCCAGGCCAGGTAGATCAACGGCAGGAACTGCAGGATCAACCAGATCGGCTGCGTCAGGATCTGCATCTTGCTGATGAGGCTGATGCCGTAGATCGCAATCGGGATCACCACGAGCGAACTGATGATGTGGGCCACCCAGAGCGGGATGTCGAACATCATGGTCAGGGCCATGGACAGGATGCTGGCTTCGAACGCAAACAGTAGGAACGTGAACGACGCATAGATGAGCGACGTGATGGTCGAGCCCATGTAGCCGAAGCCGGCGCCGCGTGTGAGGAGATCGAGGTCCACGCCATCCTTCGCGGCGTAGTAAGCGATGGGCAGTCCGATCAGGAACATGAGAATCGAGAAGGCGGCGATGGCCCACGCGGCATTCGCGAATCCGTAGGCGAGGGTGATGCCGCCGCCGATCGCCTCGCAGGCAAGGAACGCGATCGGCCCCAACGCGGTGTTGCCGACGCTGAACGTCGAGCGCCGAGCGCGCTCGGCTGTGTAGCGCAGCGCGTAGTCCTCGAGTGTCTGGCTGGCAACCCACTGGTTGTACTGCCGGCGTTCGCGAACGATTCGTTGTCTGGCCGTCATTTGTTGGTCTCAGCCGTTCGCTCTGCGGTTCTGAGTGCTCGGCTCGAGGCTTGAGACTTGAGGCGCGAACTCTTCCGCTGAGAGCACGCCTCACCCTGTGTTCATCTTGTTAGCAAAGCGTGTGCCAGCGTGCGACAGACCTCTGCGCTCGCATCGCGCGTTCTTTTTCTCTGGCTCGAGCCTCGAGCCTCGCGCCTCGCGCCCTCTTCATGCTGCCTTCCGGTGCGTCTCGAAACGCGGCTGCACCTTACTAGATCACCGCGATGGCCAACAGCGCGCCTACGTCAAATGGCCCATGCGCGTACGTCAAATGCCCCGTACCCGCGATGGGGGCTCACCCGTAGCGTTCGAGCCGAGGAACGACCTGGCACGAGCCGAACGCTCGCAAACAACATCGCAAAGGAATCCACGTTCATGCGTCAGCAATCAGCAAACCGTTTCACGAGGCCCGGAGCCGCTGCGCTCTCGCTCGGTGCCGCACTTCTCGCGTCGCCGCTTCCCGCTGTGATGGCGGCGGACATCAATCTGCCACCGATCTCGGTCGGCGCCGGTGTGCGCACGAATTTCTCATCGATTGATATCGACGGGGCCGACGAGACCATCGACGACTTCGAGCTCGACAGTGCGCGCATCTACATCAGCGGCAAAGCGACCGACACGATCAGCGTGATGTTCAACACGGAGTACAACGGCGAGGAAGTCGACGTCATCGACGCCGCGATCCAGTTCGCGTTCTCCGATCAGTTCAACATCTGGGCCGGCCGCTTCCTGCCCCCGAGCGATCGCGCGAACCTCTACGGCCCTTACTACGCGAGCAACTGGGGCGTCTATCGCGATGGCGTTCAGGACGGCTACCTCTTCGAGACGACCGGTCGCGATGATGGCGTCATGTACTGGGGCCAGTTCGGGATGGCCAAGGTGTCGTTCGGCGCGTTCGACGTGCCGCAGACGCGCGGCGATTCAGATGTCCTCTATGCCGGTCGCGTCCAACTCGATTTCTGGGATCCGGAGGGCGGGTACTACCTCAATGGTTCGTACTACGGCGAGAAGGATCTGCTGGCAGTCGGCCTCGCTGCGCAGAAGGTCGGAACCAGTCTCGGCTACACCGGCGACTTCCTGCTCGAGAAGAAGCTTGGCGGTGGCGGTGTCGTCACAGTCGAAGCGCAGTACGCCGACTACGAGGCGCCGCAGGGATATGTAGGCGGCTTCGATGCGGATAGCGACGGCTACTACCTGCTCGGCGCTTACATGTTCCCGCAGGTCGTGGGGATCGGGCGATTCCAGGTGCTCGCGAAGTACGGCGAAACTACCTACGGATTCGTCGACGGCGACGCCGACCTGGAGACGCTGGAACTCAACCTGAACTACATCATCAAGGGCCAGAACGCGCGCGTGCATCTCTTCTACATCGATCAGGACCTGGAAGGTGAGGGCGGCGGCACGGAGATCGGGCTGGGGTTGCAGGTTCAGATCTAAGACGAGGCTCCGTCATTCCCGCGCAAGCGGGAATCCATCCGAGCAAAGGCATGGACTCCCGCTTTCGCGGGAGTGACGACGCGGTTGGCTTTCATCAACGAGGAATCGAATCATGAACAATCGACGCAGGGTGCGCGGCCTGGCAGGACTCGCGGCTGCAATTTCATTCATCGCCGCGAGCGCGGCGCAGGCGGCGGACACCATCAAGGTGGGCGTGCTTCATTCGCTGTCGGGAACGATGGCGATCTCCGAGACGACGCTCAAAGACACCGTGCTGATGATGATCGAGCAGCAGAACAAGAAAGGCGGCGTGCTGGGCAAGAAGCTCGAAGCGGTCGTCGTCGATCCGGCGTCGAACTGGCCGCTCTTCGCCGAGAAGGCGGAACAGTTGCTGGTGAAGGACAAGGTGGCCGTCGTCTTCGGGTGCTGGACGTCGGTGTCACGCAAGTCCGTGCTGCCGGTGTTCGAGAAGAACAATGGTTTGCTGTTCTACCCGGTGCAGTACGAAGGCGAGGAATCGTCGAAGAACGTCTTCTACACCGGCGCGGCACCGAACCAGCAGGCGATTCCCGCCGTCGACTACCTGATGAAGGACATCGGCGTGAAGCGCTGGGTGCTCGCCGGCACGGACTACGTCTATCCGCGCACGACCAACAAGATCCTCGAGGCCTATCTCAAGGCGAAGGGCGTGAAGCAGGAAGACATCCTGATCAACTACACGCCGTTCGGTCACTCCGACTGGCAGAGCATCGTGGCGGACATCAAGAAATTCGGCTCAGCGGGGAAGAAGACGGCCGTCGTCTCGACGATCAACGGTGACGCGAACGTGCCGTTCTACAAGGAGCTCGGCAATCAGAAGATCTCGGCGGAGGACATTCCGGTCGTGGCCTTCTCGGTCGGTGAAGAGGAGCTCTCGGGCATCGACACGAAGCCTCTGGTCGGCCACCTGGCCGCCTGGAACTACTTCGAGAGCATCAGCACACCGGTCAACAAGTCGTTCATCAAGGAATGGCACGCCTACACCAAGAATCCGAAGCGCGTGACCAACGATCCGATGGAAGCGCACGTCATCGGCTTCAACATGTGGGTGAAGGCCGTCGAGAAGGCCAAGACCATCGACGTGGCCAAGGTCACCGACGCAATGATCGGCATCGAAGTGCCCAACATGACCGGCGGCACCGCGAAGATGCTCGCGAATCATCACCTGACAAAGCCCGTGTTCATCGGTGAGATCCGTGCCGACGGGCAGTTCGATGTGGTGTGGAAGACCGAGGGTCTCGTCCCGGGCGACGCCTGGTCCGACTACCTGCCGGGCAGCAAGGACATCGAAGCCGACTGGGTCACGCTCAAGTGCGGCAACTACAACACGAAGACGAAGAAGTGCTCGGGGCAGAACTACGAGTGATGAGGAAGCCGGCTAGCTGGATAGTCAGCTAGCCGGCTAGCCATCGTCATCCCCGCGTACGCGAGATCCATCCGGAAGAAAGGCATGGATTCCCGCTTCCGCGGGAATGACGACTTCTGGAACAGATCGTGCAGCCCGATGGCAACCCAACGATGGAGCCGTCCTTTGACGAGACCGGATCGACAGACCTCAGTGCGGAGCCGCTTCGTTCTGGCATTCATGACGATGCTGGCGCTGTTGCCTTCGATCGCGAGTGCCGCCGATGCCAATGAAACGTTTGCGCAAGCACTGAAGCCGCTGGCCACCGCCAGCTTTCAGGAGAAGCAACAGGTCATCGCCGCAATCGCGGCGACGCGCCATCCCAACGCACGCCCGGTGCTGAGTGCACTGCTCGAAGGCAATCTGCATACGCGCGATGCCGATCAACGGATCTTCATCGTTACGGAGGGGGAGGAGGGTCTCGCGCTGACAGATCCGCTGATGTTGCAAGCCGCCGGATCGGCTCCGGCCGATGAATTCACGAAGATCACGACGAACAATCAGCTTCGCAAGGCGCTCAGGGGACTGATCGCCGGGTTCGACCTGTCGGATCCGGACGCGGAGGTACGACTCGCGGCGGTGAGCGAGATGCTTCGGACCCTGGATGAGGATGGTGTCCTGATTCTGCGGCAGCGAGTCGCGGAAGAATCGGACAGCAAGGTGCGGAGTGCCATCGAGACGGGTCTCGCGCTGGCGGATCTCGACAATGAGGACGCGGCAGTTCGTCTTGCAGCGGCTGTGCGGCTCGAAGACAGCCTGAGTCCCGATGTCTACAACCGCCTGAAGGAACTCACCGGTCGCGGCGACGATGGGGCATTCAACGAACCCGACGACCAGGTGCGAGCAGCCGCCGCCGCGACCGTGCGCAATATCGACAACTGGCGAAGCATCTATGGCGGGGTCGAGACGCTGTTCTTCGGGCTGAGCCTGGGATCGGTGCTCGTCCTTGCCGCGATCGGACTCGCAATCACGTTCGGAGTGATGGGTGTCATCAACATGGCGCATGGCGAGCTGATCATGCTCGGCGCCTACACCACCTACGTCATGCAACTGCTGATGCCTTCGCACATCGGCGCTTCGGTGGTGGTCGCGATCCCGATGGCGTTTCTCGTGGCGGGTACGGTGGGGATACTCATCGAGCGCGGCGTCGTCCGGTTCCTTTATGGTCGGCCGCTCGAGACGCTCCTTGCAACGTTCGGCGTCAGCCTGATTCTCCAGCAGATCGTCCGCGACATCTTCACGGCCAACAATCGCCCGGTGGAGACGCCCGCATGGATGGCCGGTTCGTGGCAGATCAATGAAGCGCTTTCGATTACCTACAATCGCCTGTACGTGATCCTCTTCACCGCAGTCGTCTTCACAGTGCTGCTGATCGTGCTGAAGAAGACGACGCTTGGACTGAAGGTCCGCGCCGTGGCTCAGAACCGTGCGATGGCCAAATCCATGGGCGTTCGCACTGAGTGGGTCGATGCGCTGACGTTCGGTCTCGGCTCCGGCATCGCCGGCGTGGCGGGCGTCGCGCTGAGTCAATTGACGAACGTCGGTCCAAACCTCGGCCAGCAGTACATCATCGATTCCTTCATGGTCGTCGTCTTCGGCGGCGTCGCGAATCTCTGGGGCACGCTCATCGGCGGCATGTCGCTCGGCGTCATCAACAAGGTACTGGAACCGTTCGCCGGCGCAGTGCTTGCGAAGATCCTGGTTCTGATTGCATTGATCCTGTTCATTCAACGACGGCCGCGCGGACTGTTCCCGCAGAAGGGCCGCGCCGCCGAGGGATGATGAAGCCAAGTACACCACTGATGGAGTCGTTGCTGGGAGAGCGCGGAACCAGGATCTTCCTGTCGGTGCTGGTTGCGACGGCTGTTCTCGTTCCAGTGCTGCATCTGACATTCGACGCCGGCTCGCCGCTGCACCTGTCGTCGTACACGATGACGCTGATCGGCAAGTACATGACGTACGCGCTGCTCGCGGTGGCGGTCGATCTGGTCTGGGGCTACTGCGGCATCCTCAGTCTCGGTCATGCGGCGTTCTTCGCGCTCGGCGGCTACGCGATGGGCATGTACCTGATGCGTCAGATCGGCACGCGCGGTGTCTATGCCGATCCGATCCTGCCCGATTTCATGGTCTTCCTGAACTGGAAGGAACTGCCCTGGTTCTGGCAAGGCTTCGACATGTTCTGGTTCGCCGCGCTCATGGTGATTCTCGTGCCGGGCCTGCTTGCGTTGCTGTTCGGCTGGCTCGCCTTCCGCTCGCGCGTGACGGGTGTCTATCTCTCGATCATCACGCAGGCGCTGACGTATGCGCTGATGCTGGCGTTCTTCCGCAATGACATGGGCTTTGGCGGCAACAACGGGCTCACCGATTTCAAGGACATTCTCGGGTTCGGCATCAACCAGCCGGGGACACGCGTCGGACTGTTCGTTGCTTCGGCGATCGCTCTGGGCCTGGGCTATCTGGCCTGCCGCTACATCACGCTGTCGCGAGCGGGCCGGGTTGTGCAGGCGATTCGCGATGCGGAGAGCCGGACGCGCTTCATCGGCTATCGTGTGGAGTCGTACAAACTTTGGGTGTTCACCTTCTCCGCAGTGCTGGCGGGAATCGCCGGAGCGTTGTATGTGCCGCAAGTCGGCATCATCAATCCGAGCGAGTTCCAGCCGATCAACTCCATTGAAGTGGTGATCTGGGTGGCGGTAGGCGGTCGTGGGACGCTTTACGGCGCAGTCGCCGGCGCGGTCATCGTCAACTACGCGAAGAGCTACTTCACTGCCGCTGTGCCGGAGTTCTGGCTGTACGCGCTCGGAGCGCTGTTCGTGCTGGTCACGCTTTTCCTGCCGCGCGGAGTCGTCGGCCTTGCGGACCGCTTTACTCCCGGAAGCCGGGAACCCGTGCCGGAGGCGGCGAAAGCATGAACGCATCGACGGCATTGCGGCAGGGATGGCAGAAGGTCTTCGGAACGGGCGCACGCAGCGAGCGACCGATAGCACCTGATACGACGCACGGGACGATCCTCTATCTCGAGGACATCACCGTCAGCTTCGATGGCTTCAAGGCGCTGAACGCGTTGACGCTCTATGTCGACGCTGGAGAACTGCGCTGCATTATCGGCCCCAATGGCGCCGGCAAGACGACCATGATGGACGTGATCACCGGCAAGACGCGTCCTGACGCCGGATCGGCCTGGTTCGGCCAGACCATCGATCTGCTGACGCTCACGGAACCGCAGATCGCGGAAGCAGGCATCGGCCGCAAGTTTCAGAAGCCCACCGTCTTCGAGCAGCACACTGTGCTGGAGAATCTCGAGCTGGCGGCGGCCGGCAACAAGTCGATCTGGGCCACGCTGTTCAGTCCGCTGACGGCAGTGCAGCGCGATCGGATCGATCACGTTCTCGAGACAGTGCGGTTGCAGGACCGCCGTGACACACGCGCCGGTGTGTTGTCCCACGGCCAGAAGCAGTGGCTGGAGATCGGCATGCTCCTGATGCAGGACGCGCAGATGCTTCTCGTCGACGAACCTGTCGCGGGCATGACGCCGCAAGAAGTGGAGCGAACCGCCGAGCTGCTGCTGTCGCTGGAGGGTCAGCACTCCGTTGTCGTCGTCGAGCACGATATGAACTTCGTACGCTCGATCGCGCGCAAGGTCACCGTCCTGCACGAAGGTCACGTTCTCGCGGAGGGGACGATGGACCAGGTGCAGAACGACGCGAAGGTCGTCGAGGTCTACCTGGGCGAATGAGGAGCCATTGCACTAGCTGTCATGCTGACCATCAAATCTCTCAATCAGTTTTACGGCGGCAGCCACATCCTCTGGGATGTGGACATGACCGTGCCGACGGGTTCCTGCACATGCCTGATGGGACGCAATGGCATGGGGAAGACCACGCTGCTGAAATGCATCATGGGGCTGCTGCCGACGGTGTCGGGCGAGTTGCTGTACGACGACACGGACCTGCGAAAGATTTCGGCTGACCGGCGGGCGAGGCTGGGCGTCGGCTACGTTCCCCAGGGCCGCGAGATCTTTTCGCAGCTGACGGTCGAAGAGAACCTGCGCATCGGGTTGTCCGCGAGCCGCGGCAAGCTGAAGGAGATCCCGGAGCAGATCTTCACGATGTTTCCCGTACTGAAGAAGATGCTGCGGCGCCGTGGCGGCGACCTGTCGGGCGGCCAGCAGCAGCAACTGGCGATCGGGCGGGCGATGGTACTGGAGCCGAAGCTCCTCATTCTCGATGAACCCACCGAGGGCATTCAGCCCAACATCGTCCATGAGATCGGGGATATCATCCTGCGACTCAACAAGGAGGCGAACCTGACTGTGCTGCTCGTCGAACAGAAGCTGCCTTTCGCCCGTCGCGTCGCCAGCGAGTTCCGGATCATCGACAAGGGGCGCATCGTTGCCGCGGACCGCATCGCAGGGCTAACGGACGATCTCGTGCGGCATCATCTGACGGTCTAGCGCATGGCCAGCATCCCGGCAGCAACGGCGGCGCAAGGGTGGTGCGCGCATCTGAAGCTCCGGTTCACAGAGCGTGGCGGGCAGACGTATCTGTCCGAGCGACAGCATCATGGACCGCTCGTCGTGCAGCGCGCCTTCCATCCTGAAGGCGGCCCTTGCCACACCTATCTCGTGCATCCGCCGGGCGGCGTCGTTGGTGGCGATCACCTCGGACTCGAGATGAACGTTGAACGCGGAGCGCACTCGCTGATTACGACACCAGCCGCAACGAAGTTCTATCGCAGCGACGGTCGCTTCGCGATGCAGTCCCAGCACCTGGTGCTGAGTGCTTCGACGCTGGAGTGGCTGCCACAGGAGACCATCTTCTATCGCGGCGCCCGCGTGCGCAGCGAGACGCGTGTTCAGCTGGATGCCCAATCGCGATTCATTGGCTGGGAGATTCCATGTCTGGGATTGCCTGCCCGCCAGGAGGCATTCGATGCAGGCGAGCTGCGGCTGAATCTCGAGCTGTGGCGAGATGAGCTGCCGCTCTTCATCGATCGCATGCGTCTCGATGGAACGGGCCCCGAGCGAACTGCGCGCTGGGGATTGGCAGGCTTCGATGCCGTCGGGACATTGCTTGCGTATCCGGCCACTACATCGATGCGAGAGGCGGCACGCAGCGCCTCAGCGCACGACGTTGAAAGCGCCGTGACCCTGGTCGATGGAGTGCTAGTGTGTCGCGCGCTCGGCGCACAGGCTGAACCTGTGCGGCGCCTGTTCATTGCGATGTGGCGGATGCTGAGGCCGGAGCTGATCGGAAGGCCGGCGGTGTTGCCGCGGATATGGGCGACGTGAGAGGAAGCCGGTTAGCAGGCTGGCTACTAGCTGGTAGCCAGAGGAAGAGTGGGATGATCGAATTCTGGGGAGCATTGTGGATCTGACGCCGAGAGAGAAGGATAAGCTGCTCATCTTCACCGCGGCACTCGTCGCCGAGCGACGCAAGGCGCGTGGCTTGAAGCTCAACTACCCTGAAGCCGTGGCGTTGATTTCCGCAGCGATCATGGAAGGCGCCCGCGACGGCCGGTCAGTCGCCGAGCTCATGAGCTACGGCACGACAATCCTCAGCCGCGACGACGTAATGGAAGGCGTCCCCGAAATGATCCCCGACGTCCAGGTCGAAGCCACTTTCCCCGATGGCACGAAGCTCGTCACCGTTCACCACCCGATCCCATGACTCTATGCCCGTCTTCTCTCACTAACCGCCAACCGCTAACCGCTAACCGCTTCTCCTTATGATTCCAGGCGAATTCTTCACCGAGTCCGGCGACATCGAGATCAACGTCGGTCGCCCCACGGTTCGCGTCAAGGTCGCGAACACCGGCGATCGTCCGATCCAGGTCGGCTCGCATTACCACTTTCACGAAACGAACAGCGCACTGCAGTTCGACCGCGATGCCGCGCGTGGTTTCCGGCTGAACATCGCCGCAGGCACCGCCGTTCGCTTCGAGCCCGGACAGATTCGCGAAGTCGAACTCGTGGCTTATGGCGGTGACCGCGTCGTCTACGGGTTCAACCAGAGAATCATGGGGAAACTGTGAGCACCCGCATCGATCGACGCGCTTATGCAGAGATGTACGGCCCGACTGTCGGCGATCGCGTGCGACTGGCGGACACGGACCTCATCATTGAAGTCGAGCGTGATTTCACGATCCATGGCGAAGAGGTCAAGTTCGGCGGCGGCAAAGTCATTCGGGATGGAATGGGGCAGAGCCAGCGCGTCTCGGCCGAGGTCGTCGATACCATCATCACGAATGCGTTGATCGTCGACCACTGGGGCATCGTCAAAGCGGACATCGGCATCAAGGACGGGCGGATTGTCGGCATCGGCAAGGGCGGGAATCCCGATGTGCAACCGGGCGTCACGATCGTCGTTGGTGCCGGTACCGAAGTCATCGCGGGAGAAGGGTTGATCGCGACGCCGGGTGCGATCGACGCGCACATTCACTTCATCTGCCCTCAGCAGGTGGAAGAAGCGATGATGGCCGGGATCACGACGATGATCGGCGGTGGGACCGGGCCGGCCGCCGGTACGAGCGCAACTACCTGTACACCGGGTCCGTGGTTCATCGATCGCATGTACGAGGCGATCGAGGAATTGCCCATCAACTTCGGCTTGCTCGGAAAGGGCAACGCGAGCCTCGTTGCGCCGATTGCGGAACAGGTCGAAGCGGGTGTGATGGGGCTGAAGCTCCACGAGGACTGGGGCACGACACCCGCCGCGATCGACGCATGCCTGTCGGTTGCGGAGAAGTACGACGTTCAGGTCGCGATTCACACCGACACGCTGAACGAATCAGGTTTCGTGGAAGACACATTCGCCGCATTCAAGGGCCGCACGATTCACACGTATCACACGGAGGGCGCCGGCGGTGGCCATGCTCCGGACATCATTCGGGCCTGCGGCGAGCCGAACGTTCTTCCATCGTCCACCAACCCGACACGTCCGTACACCATCAACACCGTCGATGAGCATCTCGACATGCTGATGGTCTGTCACCACCTCGATCCGGGAATCGCGGAGGACGTCGCGTTTGCGGAATCGCGCATCCGTCGCGAGACCATTGCCGCGGAAGACATTCTTCACGACCTGGGCGCGTTCTCGATGATCTCGTCGGACTCGCAGGCCATGGGCCGCATCGGCGAGGTCATTACGCGAACCTGGCAGACAGCGCACAAGATGAAGATGCAGCGCGGTTCTCTGCCGCAGGACAATGCGCGGAACGACAATTTCCGTGTCCGTCGCTACATCGCGAAGTACGCGATCAATCCGGCGCTGACGCACGGCATCGCGCACGAAGTCGGGTCGATCGAAGTCGGCAAGCTTGCGGACATCGTGCTGTGGAAGCCGGCCTTCTTCGGCGCGAAGACTGCATTGATCATCAAGGGCGGGATGATTCTCGCAGCGCCGATGGGCGATCCGAACGCTTCGATTCCGACGCCGCAACCGGTGCACTACCGGCCGATGTTCGGTGCATTGGGCGGCGCTCGCGCTGCGACGTCGGTCAGCTTCGTGTCGCAAGCGGGTCTCGATCGCGGCATGGGCGAGCGGCTCAAGCTACGCAAGCGGCTGGTGGCGGTGAAGGGGACGCGCAGTCTCGGCAAGTCTGATCTCGTTCTCAATGACTACCAGCCGCGCATCGAAGTGGACTCGCAGACCTATCAGGTTCGTGCGGATGGACAGTTACTCACCTGCGAGCCGGCGACGAAACTGCCGCTGGCGCAGCGATACTTCCTCTTCTGATTGTCAGATCGGGTTCAATGCTCAACGTTTCCAGAAAACTTCCCGACCGGCCGCCGGCGACACTGCAGTTGATTCTCCCGTTCCAGGAACGCAGCAAGAGCCGATTGCGCGCGACGCTGTCGAGCGGTGAGGAAGCAGGCCTGTTCCTCGAACGCGGCTCGGTCTTGCGCGGCGGCGATCGGCTGCTGAGCGATGATGGCCGGGTCATCGAAGTCGTTGCGGCGGAAGAGGCCGTTTCGACAGTTCGTTCCTCAGACGCATTGCAGCTTGCGCGCGCGGCTTATCACCTGGGGAATCGTCACGTCGCATTGCAGATCGGGTTCGGATGGCTGCGTTATCAGCAAGACCATGTGCTCGATGAAATGGTCCGAGGTCTCGGGCTGGCGGTAGAGGCCGAACGAGCTCCATTCGAACCGGAGGGCGGCGCTTACGGCGGGCACTCGCACGGCCACGCGGACGACCATTCGATCATTCGCGGCGTCGGGATGAAGTAATTCAGCCGCCGCGGCGTCCATCCGATGCATCAACTTCTGCGCATCCTGCATCTGGCGAGCCCGGCACTGCCGATCGGCGCGTTTCATTTTTCTCAAGGGCTCGAGTACGCGATCGAAGCAGGCTGGGTGCGCGATGAAGCGACAGCTCATGACTGGATGGGCGGTCTCGCGCGAGGTGTGCTTGGAACGCTGGACCTGCCGATCCTGGCAAGGCTTCATGACGCGGCGGCGAAGGACGATCACACAGCAACGCAACGCTGGAATGCATTGCTGATCGCTTCGCGTGAGACGGAAGAACTGCGAGCGGAAGACAGGCATCTGGGACAGGCCCTCATCAGAGTTCTGCGGGAGCTTCATGCAGACATCGACCTTCGTAAGCCCGAGACGCTCGGCTATGCGGCTGTGTTTGCGAAAGCCTGCGTGCAGTCCGGCGTCGGCAAGGTCGAAACACTGCACGCATATTCGTGGGCGTGGACGGAGAACCAGGTGCTGGCGGCGGTGAAGCTCGTGCCCCTCGGGCAAAGCGCGGGACAGCGCATCCTCCACAAGCTCATTCCCTCATTGGAGGCTGCGGCGGCGAGTGCCCTGGAACTGGCGGATGAGGACATCGGTTACTGCTCGGTCATGCAGTCCGTCGCCAGCGCACGACATGAAACCCAGTACACGCGTCTGTTCCGCTCATGAGCTGAGGAAAACAGGTTCCCGGCCACAGCCGGCCGTCTGAAACCGACGGCGGTCAACCCGCTTTGTTATGATCGGCCGATGAATAGCGATCTCGAGAAGCTCCGCCGCCGTCCCTTCTTTTTCCCGCTGCTGTTTCCGGTCCTGGTCTTTATTGCCGTTGTTGCCGCGGCCGCGTGGCTGTTCGATGCGCGTGCGACGACAGTTGTCGTTGTAGTTCGGCATGCAGAGACGGAGGTCGGAACAGACCCGGATCCGGGTCTGAGCGTCGATGGCCGGGAGCGTGCTGCGCGTCTCGCAAAGATGCTGTCGCAAGCGCGGCCTGTCCGCGGCATCGACGCGATCTTCGCATCTGAGCTGAAGCGAACGCAGCAGACAGTCACGCCGCTGTCCGAGACGCTCGCATTGCCGTTGAACGTCATACCCGCGGCGACGTGGAACGATCTGCCGCGCAAGATCCTGCGTTCGCATCGCGGTGAGTACGTGCTCGTCTCGGGCAATTCGACGACCGTGCCCGCGCTCATCGAAGCGCTGAGCGGGGAGAAGGTCGAGTTGCGCGAGGATGAGTACGACGCCATGTTCATCCTGTTCCTGCCGCAGATCTCGAAGAAGAAGGTCATGCGACTGCGGTACTGAACGCCGATGGTGTTTCGCGAGCTCCTCCGGATCCAGACGCGCGGTCGCGGTTTCGAATCCCTGACCGAACGGGTCGCGAACGTCGTCAGCACCGCGCGCATCGACAACGGCT
Source organism: Povalibacter uvarum (assembly GCF_014202975.1). Lineage (GTDB taxonomy): Bacteria > Pseudomonadota > Gammaproteobacteria > Steroidobacterales > Steroidobacteraceae > Steroidobacter > Steroidobacter uvarum. The sequence goes on along the minus strand of NZ_JACHHZ010000001.1, from coordinate 1,313,532 downwards.
TGTGCAACGTCTTCGTACGTCACACCAGCGCGTCGCTGCTGATTTCAGAGAACGCCGACCCGGCGGTCGGCCGGGATCTCGAGAGTTTCATGCAGCGCATCGCCCCGGACGGCAGCCCGGACTACGAGCACGACGCCGAGGGTCCGGATGACATGCCGGCCCATATCCGCAGTGTCCTGACGAACACTACTTTGTCCGTCCCGATCGCCGATGGCCGCCTGATGCTGGGCACCTGGCAGGGGATCTATCTGTGGGAACACCGGCACCGCGGGCATTCCCGTGAGGTCATCGTGACGGTGGTAGGCGAGCGCTGAAACCAGGACCTGCGGGAGCCCCAGGCATTTCAGCGGGTTAGCGGGATTTCCCGGAATGGTGCCCCCGGCAGGAGTTGAACCTGCGACCTACCGCTTAGGAGGCGGTCGCTCTATCCACTGAGCTACGGGGGCAATCGGGAAGTGGGATAGCGGATGGTGACTGGTCAGGAAAGCCAAGAATCACGGGCGCGGCGCGATAGCACCTTGTTCGGCCCTAGTCACCATCCGCTATCCGCCATCCGCTTCTTTAAGAAGTTGGTGGAGCTGAGGGGGATCGAACCCCTGACCTCCTCATTGCGAACGAGGCGCTCTCCCAGCTGAGCTACAGCCCCACCGATGCTGAAGAGGGCGCAAATTGTAGCATCGGAGTATCGACTGACAAGCAGACGACCGACGGGCCGTGGAATCCGCTCAGGGATTGACGGTTTTGCGCAGGCAATGGTCGGCAACTGGTAGGCTTGCTCACGGGTCGATCAGGAGAAAATCTCAGCTACCCGCCAAGGCCGACCAAACCGTGAAGCTCACCAAACTGCTGGTTCTGCTGACCCTCATGGGTTCGTTGATCAGTTGCGGCAAGCCAGTCCCTCCCGACAAGGCGTCCTACGTCGGTGAATGGCAGTCGAAGACGATGTATCTGCTCATCACGCAGGATGGGTCCGTCAGGTACAAGCGACTGAAGGCCGGCGCCACTACATCCGTCGAAGGGCCGCTCAAGGGATTCACCGGCCACGACTTCGAAGTGGGAGTCGGCCCCATGGCAACGACGTTCGTCGTCGCAAAGCCACCCTATCAGGATGGCAACGACTGGAAGATGGTTGTCGACGAAGTGGAGCTCGTGAGAACCGCCAACTGAGCGACCAGGGCGCTCAATCCCGATCCGGCGCTCCCAACGGAAACAGCGGTCGATACTGCCGCGCTTCATCCACGGCACGAGCGAACGAGGGACGCGCGAGCAGGCGTGCCCGATAGGCTTGCAGCAATGGATACGTGTCCGAGATCCGGTGCGTCCAGTCGGCATAGAACAAAGACGGTGCGGCGGCACAGTCGGCGAGCGTGAAGCTCGCGCCGGTAGCCCAGGTCTTGTCGACCAGCTGAGTTTCGATCCATGCGTAGGCTCGTTCGAGTCTCTCGCGGGCCTGCGCCAATCCTTCCTCGGGCTTCAATGGAATTCGCTGCAGAACGCCGGCCACGGCAAACTGCACAGGGTCCATGATGTGGAGATCGAAGAAGCGATCGAAGAAACGCACGTCGAGTGCGGCCATCGGATCTGCCGGCAACAGGCGTACCGGGCCCGGGTGCTGCAGTTGCAGGTACTCGATGATGATACTGGTCTCGACCACGCTATGGCCGTCGTCCACCAGCAGAGGAAACTTCTGCAAGGGCCAGCGCTGCAGCCACTCCGCCGCATTCTGCGGCGTGTCGGGTCCGAGAGAGCGGAACTCGAAGGGCGTGCCGTTCTCGTACAGCGCGATGAGCACCTTCTGCGTGTACGACGAGAACGGATGGCCATAGAGGACTAGTGACACGGTGCGTGATCTCCCAACAAACTGGTCAGCGATTGGCGGCGGAAAGTAGCACATCGACAGGAGCCCGAATGCCGAAGGTCGATCTCAAGAAAGAGCTCAGGCACCTGTATCTGCCACCGTCCAAGGACGTGGTTCAGGTCGACGTTCCGACATTCCGATTCCTGATGATCGATGGCGAAGGCGATCCGAACACATCGCCGGCCTATTCGGCTGCGGTCGAGGCGCTGTTCTCCGTTTCTTACACCGCGAAATTCATGGTGAAGAAGAGCACCCAGGCGCTCGACTATGCCGTCATGCCTCTCGAAGGTCTCTGGTGGTCGGACGACATGTCCGCTTTCGTCGCGAACGACCGGTCGAAGTGGCAGTGGACGATGATGATCATGCAGCCCGACTTCGTGGAGGCGGCCGTGCTCCAGTCGGCCATGCTGGAAGTGAAGCGAAAGAAGGCACTCGCTGCCGTGGATGCGCTCAGGCTCGAGGATTTCACCGAAGGGTCATGTGCTCAGATACTGCATGTGGGCCCGTTCACTGAAGAAGGGCCCACGATTCAGCGGGTCCATGCCTTCATCGAGCAACGTTCCGGGCTGACCGGCAAGCACCATGAAATTTATCTGAGCGACATCCGCCGGGCGGATCCAGCGAAGTGGAAGACCGTCATACGGCAGCCGATGAAGTGACCCGCGTTCGCGGTGTGACGGAGGGCGGGGCGGAAGTTACAGGTCCATCGCGTCGTACACGACCACCTTCTGCCACAAGTGCGAGCACTGCTCGACGAACTTCTGGTGGATGGGATGCGACTGATAGGCGCTTTGCGCGGCTTCGTCGTCGAAGAACATCACTTCCGAGACGTCGAAGCTCGAGTCGACGACTTCCCGCTTTTCCGTGCTGGCGGGGACACCGATATGCAGGGCGCGGATGACTTCGATCTGTCGCAGCGTTTTCAGGCCCTCGATCAGGCGCGCCCGGTCTTTCTCCGAGCCCGGATTTTTCAGCCAGAACAGAGCGTGATGCACCAGGTAGCGCTTGCCGCTCGCTGCATTGCCGGTCGTTGCAGCGCCTGCAACTCCCGACGCGAGAAGGGCGGTGCTGGCAATCACGTTGCGTCGCGTCAGTTTGCTCATCTTCAGAACCGCTGGACCTGTTCAGTTGCGAAGGTCTTGCCATTGCCTGCTTCCTTCAGCGGCACGCAACCGCGGAACGGACCGGGCATCGGGTTGTATTGCAGGACCTGAGTTGCACCAGGCTGCGACAGGAAGAAGCCGAGGAGGGTCATCTCGCGCGTCATGAGCACAAATGGCCGTGGCAGGGCGGCAGGGCCAGTGTTTGCGGCCTCAGCAGCGAGAGCCGCTTCGGTTGCGCCTCGGACCAGCGCGACTCGCTGCTCGGGTTCCAGTTGCATGAAGCCACGGTTGTGCTGCTGGCGCGCCTGCGAGTCGAATGCTTCGAGCCCGGCAAGGTAGCGATCCTGATCGGCCTTCGGATAGACATCCTTGAGCATCAGGTCGATGAAGGCCGGTATGCCGACGTCCTTTGCGCCTGGTGTGTCGGTGCGCGGGATCGTAATCTCCGCGACCTCGCCAACCAGCGACAGCTGTTCGCCCGAGAGGAACAGCGACTTTGCTTCCGCTGCCTTCTTTGGAGTGCATCCGTTGAGGACGCCCAGAAGCGCGGGACCGGAGATCGCGCCGCCCATCAGCAAGGCGACGCGTTGGATTGCTTCGCGACGATTCATGCGGGTTGCGCCATCAGATGTTCATGCGTTTCAGTTCTTGGACCGCGTGATCGACAGCGCGCGCGGTCAAGGCCATGTAGGTCAGTGACGGGTTCTGGCACGCGGCCGAAGTCATGCACGAACCGTCGGTAACGTAGACGTTCGTACAGGCGTGCACCTGGTTCCACGAGTTGAGCACCGAGGTTTTTGGATCGCGGCCCATGCGCGCCGTGCCCATCTCGTGAATTCCCAGGCCCATGCTGTACCCGCGATCGAGTGCGCGGACGTTCTTGTAGCCCGCGGCTTCGAGCATCGTTGCGGCCTCGTTCGCCATGTCGATGCGCATCAGTCGTTCGTTCTCGCCGATTTCGCAGTCGAAGGTGAGCGTCGGCAGGCCGTGCTTGTCCTTGCGGTCGCGATTCAGCGTGACGCGATTGTGGTGATAGGGAAGGATCTCGCCGAAGCCGCCGAGGCCCATGGTCCACGGACCGGGCTCGGACGCTTTCTGCTTGAGTTCCTCGCCCAGCACCGGGTCATTCATCAGTCGTGTCCAGTTGCGTCGCGAAGCGCCGCCCTGATAACCGAAGCCGCGAATGTACGAACGCTTGTCTTTGCCGATGTTGACGAATCGCGGCACGTAGACGCCGTTGGGACGCGTGCCGACGTAGTACTGATCGTCGAAGCCCTCCACGAGAGCGGAGGCGCCGACCTGCAGATGATGATCCATGATGTTGCAGCCCAGCTCGCCGCTGTCGTTGCCGAAGCCGTTGGGGAAGCGACTGGACGTCGAGTTCATCAGGATGTGCGCGGTGCCGAACGTAGAAGCGCAGAGGAAGATCACGCGTGCTTTGAACTCGAGCTGCTCGCCGGTCTCCGCGTCGAGGACGCGCACGCCGCTGGCACGCCCGTTCGCTTCGTCGTAAATGAGCTCAGACACGACGCTGTTCGGACGCAGCGTCATGTTGCCTGTCTTCTCCGCAGCGGGCAGGGTGCTTGAGTTGCTGCTGAAGTAAGCGCCCAGCGGGCAGCCGCGAATGCACAAGTTGCGGGTCTGGCAAGTGCCGCGTTGCGGACTATGCGCATGGGTGAGCGGTGCGGTGAGATGCGCCGTGCGACCGATCGTCATCGTGCGACGGAAGTTCGTCGACATCGACTGCTTGAAGTGCTTTTCGACGCAGTTCATTTCCATCGGGGGCAGGAACGTACTGTCCGGCAGCTGGGCGAGCCCCTCGGACTGGCCGCTGACGCCGATGAAGCGTTCGACATGGTCATACCAGGGTTCGAGGTCGGCGTACCGGATCGGCCAGTCGACGGCGATGCCGTCTTTCGCGTTGGCCTCGAAATCCATCGGACTCCAGCGATACGACTGGCGTCCCCACAGCAGCGAACGACCGCCCACGTGATAGCCGCGGACCCAGTCGAAGCGCTTGGTTTCCCCGTAAGGATGTTCGTTGTCGTCGACCCACCAGTGCTTCGTGGCCTGCGTCACGACGTAGTTGGTGCGCGCCGCCGTTGCGTGGCGCTGCAGATCTTCCTGGGTGGCGCGACCGCCGTAGGGCAGTTCCCACACCTCTTTCGTGGCGGTGGGATATTCGCCATGACGCACCATCCGTCCGCGGTCGAGGACCAGCGTTTTCAGGCCTTTTTCAGTCAGTTCCTTGGCGGCCCATCCGCCGCTGATGCCGGTACCGACGACGATCGCGTCGTACGTGTCATTTTTGTCTGGCGCCACTGCCGGTGCTCGTTCTGACCCCTGAGAGCGGCGACTGTAACGCGAAGCGAATCCCACATTGAAGCCCCGCAAATTACGTCGGGCGCCGAACTATTGACGACGCAATTGAGGGGCGGGTGTTCCGGTGCGCAATGTTGGCTATGCTGTAGGAGCGCCAGCGTCGGCGTTCCGCGAGACAGCTCCAGTGATCGTTGCGCGAACCCTGCCCGCAGTCCTCGTCCTGTTATCCCTGTGCGTCGGCAGCGAAGCCGCCCCGAACGACGAAGAATGGATTCGGCTCTTCAACGGACGCGATCTGACCGGCTGGACGCCGAAACTCACCCATCACAAACTGGGCGACAACTACGCGAATACGTTTCGGGTCGCCGATGGCGCATTGCAGGTCAGCTATGACGGCTACAAGGCGTTCGAAGGTCAGTTCGGCCACCTGTTCTACGAGAAGCCGTTCAACTACTACCGCCTCGTCATCGAGTATCGGTTCATCGGCGAACAGGCACCGCAGGGTCCCGGCGCCTGGGCACTGCGCAACAGCGGAGTGATGGTGCATTCGCAGGATCCGAAAACCATGACGGTGGCGCAGAACTTCCCGATTTCGATCGAAGCCCAGTTCCTTGGCGGGCTCAGCGACGGCAAGGCGCGCCCGACGCTCAATGTCTGCACGCCGGGGACCGAAGTCATCCACAATGGCGCTCTCTTGCCGACGCACTGTTTGAACTCTGCTTCCGCGACGTACGATGGCGATCAGTGGGTGCGAGCCGAATTGCTGGTCCTCGGCAGCGAGCGAATCGCCCACATCATCGACGGCAAGACGGTGCTCGAGTATTCCAAGCCCCAGTATGGCGGCGGTGCCGTGAACGAGTTCGAGCCCGCGGCGAAGCCTGATGGTCAGCTGATCGAAGGCGGATACATCGCCCTGCAGAGCGAGTCGCACCCGATCGAGTTCCGCAAAGTCGAGCTGCTCAACCTCGCGGGCTGCATGGATCGCAAGGCGTCGAACTACAAGAGTTATTACGTGAAGTCAGTGCCGGCGCAGTGCGCGTACGCTGGGAAGTAACCGTCATTCCCGCGTAAGCGGGAATCCATGCTTCGATGCGAACCCATAAGGTGGATCCCCGCCTGCGCGGGGATGACGATCCCCTCTGCCTGCGTGGGGACGACGACTGCGTTCTCACTCCGTCGTCGGCATCATCGACCGCAATCCTTGCGGCGACAGCACATGCTCGACGCCGAGGACAACCGCACCGATGATGCCGGCGCGGTTGCCAAGCGTAGACAGTTCGACGGAAAGCTTGCGCGTCGCGAGCGGCAAGGCACGGCGATAGACAACGGACCGCACGCCGGCCAGCATCTCATCGCCGAATTGCGTCATCCGGCCACCGAGTACGATCACGGCCGGATTGAAGAAATGCACGAGCATCGCGATTACTTCGCCGATCTCACCTGCGGCGGTTCTCACCAGCGCTGAGAGTTGTGCTTCACCGGGATCGCCGCCGACATCGCCACCCACCTTACGCAGGATTGCGCCGTACGAGGCGAACGCCTCGATGCAGCCGTACGCGCCGCAACGACAGGGTTCTTCATGCCCTGGCACGCGAACGTGGCCGATATCACCTGCCGCGCCGTCGGCACCGCGATGCAATTGGCCATCGTGCGTCACGATGCCGCAGCCGATGCCGGTCGACGCTTTGACGTACAGCAGCGGACATTGTGTAGCGGGGCGGCAGCGCGCTTCGCCGAGCGCCATCAGGTTCACGTCGTTGTCGACGAGCACCGGCGCGGAGAATTCCTGTTGGAAAGAGGCGGGAACGGGATAGTTGTCCCAGCCCGGCATGATCGGCGGCCGGACTGGCATGCCGCTCGCGAAATCGACCGGGGCAGGAAGGCCGACTACGATCAGTCGCACATTGCGCGCATCGATCTGACGTTCTGCGAGCATTTGCAGGAATGCCGTGCGAACTTCGGCGAGCACCGTATCGGGACCGCGTGCCACGTCCGTCTGGATCGATCGCTCGACGATGAAGTGCTGACCGAAGTCCGCAATCGCGAGTCGCCCTTTTGCAGCGCCAATGTCGGCGGCCAGAATGACGCCTGCCTGAGGATTCAGCGTAAGGACTGAAGGCGGTCTGCCTCGTGCGCCGGCTTCGGCCTCGTGCTCGGCGATAAGGCCGATCCGCAGCAGGGGCAGCAGATGTTCGGAGACGGTGGAGCGGGCGAGACCGGTGACGCGGGCCAGCTCCGAACGGGACGTGGCCTGGCCCGAAGCGACCAGCCGCGCCAGGTAGCTGCTCAGATTGAGCGCATGATTGGTCTGCGCGGGCGACGTTGTCCGCGGCAGGCCCAGGTTGAGCCAGGGAAGCATGTCTGCCTCTTTTCGTCGATGTCCGAACTAAACGTGTCGATATACAGACCCGGCTGTACGGATTTATTCTGGCAGAAAGAACACCGATGAGTCCGACCGAGGGGGCGCTATGTGGACGCGACGCCGTTTTTTGCAGAGTTCTTCCATGGCAATGGCAGCGATGACCTGCCTGCCCGCGGGCGCTTCAGCGTCCAGTTCCGCCAAGGGCCCCCTGGGATTGCCCATCGGCCTGCAGATCTACACCGTACGCGAGGCCGCCGCTAAGGATTTTCCCGGCACGGTCAGAGCGATCGCGGACGCCGGGTATCGAGAGCTCGAGCTGGCAGGCCCGCCGCCGCTGTCGGCCGCCGAGATGCGCAAGCTGGCCGCTGAGTGCGGCATTGCCGTCCCCAGCATGCACACGAACATGCGCGACCTGCAGACGAAGGCGCAGGAGCGAATCGACTATGCGAAAGCGGTCGGCGCGGAGTACCTCGTCTGTTCCTTCCCGTCGACCGCGGATGCGCGATCGATCCCCACCGGATCGCTGGCTGCTGGCATGACGCTCGATGACTGGAAGTGGAACGCCGATCAGCTGAATCGCTTCGGCGAGCTCGCGCACAAGGCGGGACTGCGTTTCGGCTATCACAATCACAACATCGAATTCCGTTCGTACGACGGCGTCGTCGCAATGGACGAGATGATTCGCATCACCGATCCGAAGCTGGTCACGATCGAGCTCGACATCGCGTGGGTCGCAACCGCCGGCGTGGATCCGGTGAAGTATCTGAAGAAGCATTCGGACCGCATCTCGCTGCTGCACGTGAAAGACATCCGCAAGGACGCAAAGGAGACGATCGAGCTGAATGCGCAGACGACCGAAGTCGGCAGCGGCAGGATCGACTGGAAAGCATTCTTCGGCGCGGCGAAGCCGGGCCAGATCAAGCACTACTTCGTCGAGCAGGAGAACTTCGAGCGCAGCCCGCTCGAGGCCATCAAGCTCAGCTTCGACTATCTGAGCAAGCTCGCCTGATCCGGGGGCGCCACATGGCCATGATCAAAGGGCCGGGAATCTTCCTGGCGCAGTTCGCGGGTGCCGAACCTCCATTCAACGACCTGCGCAGCATCGGGCGCTGGGCGGCGGGGCTCGGCTACAAGGGCGTGCAGATTCCGACGTGGGAAGCTCGTCTGTTCGATCTGGATCGCGCGGCTGAAAGCGACACGTACTGCGATGAGATCAAAGGCACGCTCGCCGAGGAAGGACTTGCGATCACGGAGCTGTCGACGCATCTGCAAGGCCAGCTGGTCGCCGTACATCCGGCTTATGACGAAGCGTTCGGCGGTTTCGCGCCAGCGTCGCTTCGCGGCAATCCGCGCGGTCGGCAGGAATGGGCTGTCGGCCAGTTGCTCAAAGCAGCTCGCGCGTCGCAGCGACTCGGATTGAAGGCGCATGCGACTTTCTCAGGCGCATTGGCGTGGCCGTATCTGTATCCGTGGCCGCAGCGTCCGGCGGGACTGATCGAAGCTGCGTTCGAAGAGCTGGCGCGTCGCTGGCGACCGATTCTCGATGCCTTCGACACCGCGGGCGTCGATGTGTGTTACGAGATTCATCCGGGCGAGGACCTCTTCGACGGCGCCACGTTCGAGCGCTTCCTCGAGAACGTCGGCAATCACCCGCGCTGCCATCTTCTCTACGATCCGAGCCACTTCGTGCTGCAGCAGCTCGACTATCTCGGCTTCATCGATGTCTATCATCCGCACATCAAGATCTTCCATGTGAAGGACGCCGAGTTCCGGCCGAATGCGCGGCAGGGCGTGTATGGCGGTTATGAATCATGGATCGACCGCGCGGGCCGGTTCCGTTCACTGGGTGATGGGCAGGTCGATTTCACCGGCATCTTCTCGAAGCTCACGCAGTACGGCTATGACGGCTGGGCGGTGCTGGAATGGGAATGCTGCATCAAGCATCCGGAGCAGGGCGCGGCCGAAGGTGCGCCGTTCATTCAGCGCCATCTGATTCGCACGGCCGACAAAGCGTTCGACGACTTCGCAAGCGCCGGCACGGATGCGGCCGCAAACCGTCGGATGCTGGGGCTCGAGTAGTGGCTGCATCGAGATTGAGACTTGCGATGATCGGCGGTGGTCGCGGCGCCTTCATCGGTGCCGTGCATCGCATGGCTGCGCGCCTGGATGATCGCTACGAGCTGGTCGGGGGCGTGTTTTCGTCCGATCCTCAACGTTCACGCGACAGCGGTGCTGACCTGCGCCTCGCGCCAGAGCGTTGTTACGCGACGCTCGATGACATGTTGCGGACGGAGCGGAATCGCCCGGATCGCGTCGACGTCGTCGCTGTCGTAACGCCCAACCACCTGCACTACGACCCGGCGAAGCGCTGCCTTGAAGCCGGCTTTCACGTGATCTGCGACAAGCCGCTGACCACGACGCTTGCACATGCAGAAGAGCTTTCGCACCTCGTCGGGCAGACGAAGCGAGTATTCGCCGTGACGTACAACTACAGCGGCTATCCGCTGGTGCGCCAGGCGAAGGAGATGATCGCGAGCGGCGAGCTGGGCGATATCCGAGTCGTGCAGACAGAGTACGCGCAGGACTGGCTCGCGACGCCCGTCGAGGCTACCGGCAACAAGCAGGCAACTTGGCGCGTCGATCCCGAGCGCAGCGGCATGGCCGGTGCGATCGGCGATATCGGGACTCACGCGTTTCATCTGACAGAGTTCATGACGGGCATGCGTGTCACGCAACTGGCAGCGGATCTTTCGATCGCAGTGCCGGGGCGCCGGCTCGATGACAACGGCCAGATGCTGATGCGCTTCGCGAACGGCGCACGGGCTTCGCTCTGGGCCAGCCAGGTCGCGCCCGGCAACGAGAACGGCTTGCGCATTCGCGTGTACGGTGCGAAGGCGGGTCTCGAATGGTCACAGGAAACTCCGAACCAGTTGCGGTTCGCACCCGTCGGCGAACAGCCGAGAATTCTCACGCGCGGCGGCCCGGGTCTGGGCGCCTGGGCCAAGGCGGCGGTTCGTGTGCCGTCGGGCCATCCCGAGGGCTACATCGAAGCGTTCGCGCAGATTTATTCCGACGCAGCTGACCTCATCGTCGCGTCGAAGGAAGGCAGGGCCGCGAGCGGCGGTGCGTTGCTCGTGCCCACTGTCGCTGACGGTGTGCGCGGTGTTCAGTTCATTCAGGCAGCCGTTTCGTCCAGCCAGCGAAATGCGGCTTGGGTCTCTTTGTAGTTGCGCAAGGAGTTCGACTTGAACATGTTCCCGCGCTGCGCGTTGGTGGTTGTTCTCATCATGGGATCCGCCATGACTTCATCCGCACACGATACGGGCCAATGGCGCCCGCTCTTCAATGGCAAGGATCTCGAGGGCTGGACGCACGTGGGGCCGGGCCGCTTCGTCATCGAAGACGGCACGCTCCGGACCGAAGGCGGCATGGGGCTGCTTTGGTTCACGCGTGAGAAGTTCGGCGATACGACATTGCGCATCGTCTACCGTGCCCAGGCTCAGGGAGGCGGGAACGCGGGTGTGTTCATCCGCATCCCGACGGAACCGGGTGAGCCGTGGATGCCGGTGAACAAGGGTTACGAAGTCCAGATCGACGACAGCGAGGACGATTTCCACCGCACGGGCGTCCTGTACTCCTTCACCAAAGCGAAGGCGAAACCGCAAGTGCGTGAGTGGAACACGATGGAGATCAAGCTCGACGGCGATCGAACCGTCGTGACGGTCAACGGCGCGGTCGTGACGGATTTTCGCGAAGGCGATGCGGTACCGGAGCGCACCAAACCCTACGAGCCGGAGCGCGGTCCGCGTCAGAAGTCAGGGTACATCGGCCTGCAGAATCACGGCGACAAAGACGTCGTCTGGTTCAGGGAAGTCAGCGTACGGCGTTGATTCGGGAGAACGAGAACAATGAACGCGAATACACGGTTTCGCCTGTCGCTGATGATGTTCGTGCAGTACTTCGTCTGGGGCGCCTGGTGGGTGCCGCTGGGCACGCTGCTGGCGACCAACGGCTTCGACGACATCATCGGTCAGGTATATGCGACGCAGGGCTATGCCGCGATCCTCGCGCCCCTGTTCATCGGGGTGATCGCCGATCGCTATTTCTCGGCGGAGAAAGTCATGGGAGTGCTGCATCTCTGCGGCGCGGCCTGCCTCTTCTACGTGTCGACGCTGGGGCCAGGCTCGGATCCGCAGCAGGTCGTGCTCGCGGTGCTCGTCTACATGATCTTCTACATGCCGACGCTGCCGCTCTCGACGACGATCGCCTTCAACGCCTCCAGTGACACGACGAAGGAATTTCCGACGATTCGTGTCTTCGGCACCCTGGGCTGGATCGTGGCGGGTCTTGGCATTGGCTTCGCGCGGCTCGAACAGACCAATATCCCGATCCTGATCTCGGCGGGCGCGTCGCTGTTCTACGGGCTCTACAGTTTCACTCTGCCGAGCACTCCGCCGCGTGCGGTGTGGGAGCCGATCAATCCCGTCCGATTGCTCGGCCTCGACGCGCTGAAAGGCGGCGGCAGGCTGTTCGTGATCTTCATCGTCGCCTCGCTGATGACGACGATTCCGCTGTCGTTCTACTACGCGTACACCAACACCTACCTCGTCGAATCGGGTGTCGATCGTGCGGCAGCGATTCAGACGCTGGGCCAGATGTCAGAGATGGCATTCTTGCTCCTGCTGCCGCTCCTGCTTCTGCGCCTGGGCATCAAATGGGTGATGGTCATCGGTATGATCGCCTGGGCGGTTCGTTACGTGATGTTTGCGTACGGCGTGACGAGTCTCGGCCCGGTGATGCCCGTGCTGCTCGTCGGCATCCTGCTGCATGGCATCTGCTATGACTTCTTCTTCGTCGCCGGCCAGATCTATGTCGATCGTACGTTCGGACCGGAAACCAGGGCCCGGGCGCAATCGTTCCTGGCGCTGATCACGCTGGGAGTCGGCATGGCGATCGGCGCGCTGTTCGCGAATTCCGTTTACGTCGCGAACACGCTGGCCGCCGGTGCGCACGACTGGAAGACGATCTGGCTCATTCCTGCCGGGCTCGCTTTCGCGACTGCCGTCATCTTCGCGGTGGTGTTCAGGGAGAGGAAAGCCTCCCCGATCGAAGCGACTGCCCCGCTTTCGCGGGGATGACGGACGTGCAGGTGGGACGAGTGCTGTCACGCACCCGTCCCACTGACCAGGGACTACAGAGTCTTCATGTACTCGACGAGCGCCTTGCGCTCGTTGTCGGTGAGCACCGAATTGAAGGTGTGGCCACCGTTCCCCTGGCCGAACATGTAGCTGTTGTAGATCTTGCGGTTCTCGATGTCCGTATTCGTGATCGTCGGCGGGAACAGCACGTTCCAGGCAAGGATCACGTTGCCATAGAGATCCGTAAGCAGCCTGTCGTACCACGACAGCAGCAGATCGTCGTTCGGATCGCAGCGCAGGTACGGTGACGGCAGGGGATCCAGGAGCGAGGGGTTCCTGCACTGGATGACGTCATACTTCCAGCCCAGCTTTCCTGTGTCGTATGCCGCCATGCTCGTGTCGTATCCCATGATCGCCCGGCCGGTCTGATCCCAGCGCGGCGCTTTGGACTTGCGCTTCCACAGCGGCTTGCGATCCGACGGCTTCAGGATTTCCCACACGTTCGGCACCGAGCCGTTGTGCATGTACGGCGCAGTTGCCCATACACCATAGAGCGGCGGGGCGAGATAGCCCAGCTCGCGATTGCCGCGCAGATCCGCGCGATTCTGCGGGCCGCAATCGTTCGCGGTACCGGCGGTGGTCGGATATCCAAAGAAGTTGTTCGCACCAGCAATCTGCACTGCCTCGTTGTTCGTCCGCTGTCGCACGATGTCGGTCTGGATGATCCGCTGCGGAGTGATGTATGAGGCCATTCCCTCGAGCGCCGGTGATGCGAGGAACGTGGGATCATTCACGTATCGCGGTGCGTAGGCTCCGTGGCAGCTTGCGCACGAACCATTGCCTTCGTTCGGCTTGGGCACGGGATTGTTGCGGCCCGACGCCCAGAGATTGAGCGTATGGAACAGCACAGCTCCTTGTTCCGCGAGCGCCGTATCGATCGTTCCCGGATACACCGGCGACTTCAGAGACTCGACCCATGTATTCGCGTCCGGACCGTGCGCGCGCATCCAGTCCTGACCGGCTTCTGACAATGGCCCGCCGAGCGAGCCGAAGAGGCCGAACGCCGGTGTGTAGAAGACCATGTCGACGCGCGGCGCATCCATCGGAAAGACGCCATCGACGAACTTCACCGGACGATGGCCCATGTTCCACCAGGCTGGTGTGTCCATGGAGGCTGTCGAACCCGATGCGACCACGCCGAGCGCAACATCGAGCGGGATCAGGCCTTCGTCGGGAAACAGGAAAGCGAGGTTGATGTCGCTCGCGTTGTTCGTGCCGCGAGTGCGCGTCAGGTTCGCGAGTGACGCGAGCGATGGCAGATAGCCGAGCGGTACAGCATCGCGCAGGAGCATGTGAAGATCCTGGAGACTGCTGCCGCTGCCCGGGGTCTGCGTTCCGTTCGCCGCGCCGCTGTGACACGCGTGACAGGTAACGCCGATTCGCCCGCTCCACGATCCGTCAGGATTGCGAAGCTGAGTGAACATCTCCGGCAAGCGACCGGTGCCGCCGTTCGTACGGTTCGGATCTTCGAAGGGTTTGGGATACGGATTGCGTCCCGGTCCGAAGACGGAGCCGTACCGCTCCGCGACGAGATCATCGAAGTTGTCGGGACGAAGCAGGAAGCCGTCCCAGCTGCGCCACAACGAGTTGTACTGCGCGGCTGTCAGCGTAGCTGCGCCGAACAGTGAAGAGGCTGTCGTCGGATCGTTTCCTGTGAAGAGCGCGGCGACAGTGCGGGAACCCGTGTCGAGCAGGCCGTCACCGCGATAGAAGCGCTGACGTAGCTCGCCGCACGTCTTCGGGTGCCCCGCTTCCTGCACTGCCACCGGATCGGTGTGGCAATCCTTCCAGAACGCGTTGAAAGCGACCGCGCGGCCGGTGCTGATACCGGCCTTCACGAGCGTTCGCGGATCCGCGGGCAATACGGTGGCGTCGGTCTTACCTGCGCAGTAGTCCCAGAGTTGAGAGCCGCCACGGCTGCTCTTGATGAGGTCCGGTGCGCCCTGCGCACTGACCTCGAGACTGGCTGCAAGTCCCAGGACGATGAAAGCTGAAGCGCGTTGCAGTCTGTAACGCGCTCGATGGTCCTTCGAGCTCATCTGATACCCCCTTGGTTGTGCTTTGGTGATGAAACATTGTTGTTGTTGTTCGAAACGGTGCGGATCGCGAAGCTCGCGCTCACGCTTGCTGCAGTGCTGCCGCGGCACGCTTGATCGCGGCCCGGATGCGCACATAAGTGCCGCAGCGGCAGACGTTCTCGGACATGGCGGCGTCGATGTCCGCATCCGTCGGATTCGCGATCTGCGCGAGCAGGGCGACAGCCGTCATGATCTGGCCGGGCTGACAGAAGCCGCATTGCGCGACATCCTCATCGATCCATGCCTGCTGGACTGGATGGAGCACGTCACCCGTTGCGAGTCCTTCGATGGTGGTGACTTCCTGCGCGCCGACGCTGTCGATGCGAACGATGCAGGGCCGGGCGACACTGTTGCCTACATGGCTCGTGCAGGCGCCGCAGATGCCGACACCGCAACCGTACTTCGGCCCTGTGATTCCAAGGCGGTCACGCAGCACGTACAGGAGCGGCATGTCGTTAGGTGCGTCGATGACATGCTCGTCGCCGTTCACCTTCAACACGTACTGGGGCATCAGTCGTACTCCTGGACCGGAAACCGGCGTGGCTGTGTTTTCGTCGCACGCGCATACGCGTTCACGCATGCGGCGGCGGCAGCCGTGATACCTAGCTCGCCGGCGCCACCGGGTTCCGCGTTGCTGCCTTCAGCGGGGAATACGTGTACTTGTGTCGTGACGGGCGCGTGACGCATGCGCGCCCAGTGGAAATCGCCGAAACTGCCTTCGCGAATCCGGCCATCGTCGACGTGATTGCCGGCCCGAAACATCACCGACCACCCGTCGATCAATGACCCTTGCATCTGCGCCTGCAGTCCGCTGACGTTGACTGGGACACCAACGTCGACGGCGCAGTACGCCTTCAGCAGGCGCGGCTCCGGGCCTGTGGTGTCGATCTCAACGAGGTATGCGACTGCCGAGCGATACTCCGCGTGGACGGCGACGCCCTGTGCCTGTCCGCGCGGCATCGTGCGTCCCCACGCACCTGCAGCAGCGACATACCGCAGGCAACGCTCCGCAGCCGCTGAGTCCAGATGGCGCAGGCGGAAGTCGACTTCATCGTATCGTCGGATGCGCGCCATCTCATCGATGAAGATTTCATTGGCGACCGTCATGACGCCCGAGTACACGGAGCGCCAGCTGGCGGTAGGAACACCGAGTTCCTTCTCGACGAGCTTGCTGCTCGTGTTCCCGAAGCGATAGGGCAATGAGATCATCGTGATGAAGCCGACCTGGTTGAACAGGTCCGGAACGACGTTGACGCCGGCGGCAGTCAGGGCGTCGCCGAGGCCATGCCTGAAGTCGTTGCGTGCGGCCGCGATGTGGTGTTCGTACGAAAGCGTCGCGCCGGCGAGCCAGGATGCACGGATGTCGCAACGGGATAGCGGGCGGAAGCGGCCGTGTCGCATGTCATCGTTGCGCGTCCACATCAGCTTCACCGGCATGCGCAACGCCTTCGAGACGAGTGCGGCTTCGACAGCCGCTTCGCCGAACAAGCGCCGCCCGAAAGATCCGCCCGCGAAGGGAATGTGGATCTTCACTTTGGATGCGGGGATGCCAGTCGACTGAGCGACCTGTGCAGCGACAAAGTTCGGTGACTGCGACGCGTACCAGATCTCCGCGGACTGATCGCGCACATCGGCGACCGCCGACATCACTTCCATCATTGCGTGGGCGAGATACGGAAACTCGAACGTCGCGCTGAGTGAGCCGACGAGCGGCAGTACTGGCGTCAGAGGCGTGTTGATCTGCCGTAGTGTGTTGCGCATGCCCGCGTCGGACTGGCCGCGAACTGGTCCAGGGCGCCAGCTGATCTGAAGCGCATCGCGCGCATCGAATGCCTGTTTGAACGTTTGTGCCGTGACGGCAATACCGTTTGGAATCGGTACGATGCCGATGACACCTGGCATGGAGGCAGCGACAGCACCATTCCAGGAGAGCACAGATCCACCGATGTCCGGCGCTCGCGCAACGACCGTTGGCATCGCACCCGCGACACTGGTGTCCAGCGTGTACTTTTCCGTGCCTGTAACGATCGCGCGAGCGTTCTTGCGTGCCCGCTTCGTGCCGACGATTTTGTACTGGCTGACGGGCTTCGGCGTGACCGGGATCAGCGGAATCGCTACTCGCGCAGCTTCCGCACTGAGTTCGCCGTACGTCGCGATGCGGCCGTCGGTCGCGATGACGCTTGATTGCGATGTTCGCAGGCTGCTTGCTCTGACACTCCAGCGGAGCGCTGCTGCCGTCACGAGGCGTGCTCGCGCATGGGCACAGAGACTGCGGACGGGGTCCCACAGCGCACGGATTGCGGCCGAGTTACCGGTGATGGAGAAAGGGCGATCCGCGCGACGATCGCTCAGTGTGACGTCGGTACGCTCGTAGTCGGAATCGAGTTCGTCCGCGATCAGCATCGCGAACGCCGTGGCGATTCCCTGGCCCTTGTCGAGCCGGGGCAGCTCGAAGCGCACGCGGTTGCCTGTGGTGATTTCGAGCAGGAGATTGCTGGCGTAAGGAGCCTCGGCAAGCGCGATCACGTCGGGGAAGTCGAGAATCTCACCGAGTTCCGGCAACGAGATCGAAGCAGCGGCTTCGTCGCCAACGAAGGTGCTGCCCATCACCAGTGTTGCGGAGCCCGCCAGCGAGTATTGAAGAAACGACCGTCGGCTGGGGCTTGTTATCGTCGCGACGCTCTCGTCGTCGGTCGTGACTGCGGTTCGATCCGAGCGTCCTGCCATGAGCCCTCCGGAATCCCATCGCGCGGGCCGGATCCTAGCGACACATCAGCGCTCTGACTGCTATCAAGATCAACAGCTGTGCGTCGCGTCCGGAAGGTGCGACCGTGGTAACAGCGACACGAATAGAATGCTTTGGTCGAACGCGCCGACTACTGCAGCCGCATGCTGACGAAGCCGAGGGCCGCTGCGTGATGAACGATGCGCATGCGGCCATTCTCGCCGAGCTTGCAGCCGGCTTTCTTGAGATGGAACCGCACCGTCGGGATGGAGACATCCAGGATGATCGAGATTTCCTCGTCGGTCTTGCCCGCGGCAGCGAGCTTCAGGCACTGAACTTCGCGTCGCGTCAGCCGGTAGGAACGGATGCTGGGTTCACCGTACATCGCAGCGTTGCAAGCCGATATGAACCGCAACGCAAGTACATGCAGTCTTGCCGCGTGCTTGTCGAAGATGTCGGGTACCCGGCCATGAGGTTCGTCTGTCGCCCACACGACGCCGCCGACGACGCCTCCCGGCAGATGAATGGGGGCGACGATCGCGCCGCGAATGCTCAGCGTCATCCGGTCCTTTTCGCGCTCGAGCTCCGGGGCAATGCGCAAGGGTCGCCAGCCGCCGATAGTGCCGCGATCGTAGTAGAACGGCTCGGCGGTCCAGCGAATGATCGTGATGATGGCGTTCCCGAGCGCGAGGTCGCTCTGCAGCCAGTACTCATGCGCATCGTTGGCAAACTCGAACAGCGTGGCGACGGGCGTGTTGTCGCCGATGGTCACGGGTCGTGCGCTGCTGATGTCGGCACATGTCGCAATCATGGGCAGGCCGATCGTTCTGCCTATGGCAGTGATCTCCTGTGCGATCTCGATGATTCCCAGCTCGCACGAGCTTTGTGGCAGCGCGCTCATTGCACGTCCCCCGACGCGATGCAGTCCCAAACTGGGTCGGACCCCCGGCCCGGCTGTGCACCTGGCGGAGTCTCTCTATATTGAAGGTCAGCCTAACAGTCAGGCCGGGCGGAACGTCGTCCGTTCGGACGAATTCCAGGCGGGTCGCTGAAAATCCCTACCCCTATCTGATCCGATAGCTTGCAAGGGCCGGTGGGGGCGCAAAGGATGGCTCCACGACGAGAAGCAGCGCGAGAAGCCATGTCCAAACGCCCCTTGCCCAAAGTGGATTTCCTGCACCCCCAGGGCGCGCCGGCCCTGTACAGCCAGGACTCGCTGCACTGGCACGTCTTCAAGAATCCCGTCGCGCTCTTCGTTGGCGGGATTACCGCCGTATTGCTGGAGCTGGCGGAGGAGCGGGTGCGCACGGGTGTCTGGGAGCACTCGATATTCCCGACAGATCCGCTGACCCGCATGGAGCGGACGGGGCTCATGGCACACGTGAGCGTTTACGCGCCCGTCGAGGTGGCGGAGAAGCTCATCCGTGGAGTCGTTGCCATGCATGCGCGCGTCGAAGGGAAAACACCGAAAGGGACACCGTACCGGGCGAACGATCCAGAACTTCTGGACTGGGTGCAGTGCACGGTGAGCTACGGTTTCATGGAGGCGTATGCGGCGTATTGCCGGCCACTGACGGACGTACAGCGAGACCGCTTCTACAAGGAGTCCGTTGCCTCGGCCAGGCTGTTTCTCGCCCATGGGGCGCCGCAATCGCAGGCTGAGCAGCGCCAGCTGTTCGAGAAGTTGCAGCCGCATCTCGAGGCGCATCCGATCGTTCAACAGTTCCTGGGTATCGTGAAGCGGACTCCGGCCGTGCCATGGTTCCTGCGGCCGCTCCAATCGATGATGCTGCGCGCTGGCGTCGATCTCCTGCCTGAATGGCTGAGGGAGCGCCTGGCGCTGCACGGCGCGGCATGGAAGCTGCGGCGATGGGAGCGGAGCCTGTTGAAGAATCTGGGCGCCGCGCTGGAGCGGCTGCCGATCCCCAACTTCCCACCGACGCTGGCGAGCCGGCGAATGGGATTGCCCGCCAACCATCTCTACCGGGGTCCCGGCGCTTCAGGCGATCTGCCTACGGGAGCGACGCGGCACTATCAGAACTAACAGCTATTCAGCCCGACTCGGGCTGTGCAATCGTGCAAACGGATACTCACAAAACAAGGGCTTGCCGGCACTGACCCGGTCAGAGCCCAGGTCCGCCTCGATCATCGGACGACGCACTTCCTGGGGGGGAACATGGTTTCAAAGAGATTCTCATCGACCGCTGTGTCACTGGCAGTGCCACTGGCCTGTGTCGCTGCAATCGGCGGCATCGTGACTGCCCACGCTCAAGAGGTCGAAAATACGGGTGGTCTGGAGGAAGTGATCGTCACTGCGCAGCGTCGCGCGGAATCGATCAATGATGTCGGGCTATCAATCCAGGCATTCGGTGCCGCGGCACTCGAGGCGCTGCGTGTCGATGATGTCAAAGACCTGACGACGGTCGTGCCGAGCTTCACGGTGTCGCAGAGTTATCAGGGCGTGCCCACGTACACGCTGCGCGGCATCGGATTCAACACCATCAATCTTTCCGCGACCTCGACTGTCGGCACGTATGTCGACGAAGTCGCGTATGCGTATCCGATCATGAACACCGGGCCGCTCATGGATCTCGAGCGGGTCGAGGTACTGAAGGGCCCGCAGGGCACGCTGTACGGTCGCAACACGACCGCTGGACTCATCAACTTCGTGACCGCGAAGCCAACGTCCGAATTTCAGGCGGGTGTTACCGCGGACGTCGGCAACTACGAGACCGTCAACGCCGGCGGATACGTCTCTGGGCCGCTTTCAGAGCGGGTGCAGATGCGCATCGCTGTGCGCGGCGAGCAGAGCGGCGAGGGATGGCAGGAGAGCAATAGCCGTGACGAGACGCTTGGCGAAATCAAACGCTACGGCGTGCGGGGCTCGCTGGCGATGCAGCCCACCGACAGCACGCACATCGATCTGTCGGCGACGTGGTGGAAGAACGAAGCAGACACGGTAGCAGGGCAGGGAATCGGCTTCACGCCGGCAACTGCCAGCAGCCCATTCAATGCGCCGGGCCTCGTCAGCTACATCGCTGCGAATCAGCCCAGCGACGCGACAGATGCGGACTGGGCGCCGGAGTCGAGACGAGCTTCGGATATCGGTACGGGACTCGGGCTCAGCGGACCGCTGCGCGAAGACAATCCGTTCACCGCGGTCAAGCTGCGGCTCGACCAGGAGCTGACGGACAGCATGAAGCTGGTCTCGCTGACGAGCTACAACGAGTTCGAACGCAATGCGCTGTCGGACTGGAGCGGAGCGCCGTACGAGATCCTGCTGCAGAACACCGTCGGCAAGATCGAATCGCTCGCCGAGGACTTCCATCTTGAAGGCGAGACCGAACGCATGAACTGGCTCGTCGGCGCGTATTACGCCAACGACAAGATCCTCGACAGCAACCGGACGTTGCTGGGCCAGAACGCCAATGTCTCGCTCATTCGCACAGTCGGGCAGCCGCTGCTGGCGACGCCCTTCAACTGCTGCGGCTATACGTCGGCTCAGCTGTCACAGGCTTTCCGGACGTATGTCGATGAAGGTCACATCGAAACGACGACTTGGAGCGTCTTCGCCAATGCGGACTGGCGGCTGACCGATGCGCTGAAGCTCACCACCGGCGTTCGCTACACCGAGGACAAGCAGGAGTACCGCGGCTGCTCGCGCGACTTCAACGGCAACATGCTTCCCAACGTGAATGTCGTCAACCGTGCGCTGTACTTCCAGGCGTACGGCGTGTTTGCGGCGCCCATCACGGAAGGGCAGTGCAATACGTTCGATCCCGTCGCCGGTTCATTCGGTGAGATCGTTTCGACGCTCGACGAGGACAACGTGTCCTGGCGGGTCGCGCTCGACTGGGCGCCGGTCGACGGCACACTTCTGTACACGTCTGTTTCTCGCGGAGCGAAAGCGGGGACGACGCCCATCAATGCGGCGAATCTCGCGAGGCAGAATGCACCCGTGAGGCAGGAGTTGCTCACGGCCTACGAGATCGGGACCAAGTCGACGTTGGCGAATCAGACCGTGCAGGCCAATCTGTCCGTCTTCTTCTATGACTATGAAGACAAACAGATCAGCACCTACTTCGCGGATCCGATCTACACGGCATTGACGCGACTCGACAACTTGCCGGAATCGAACGCGTACGGAGTGGATGCCGATCTCACGTGGCAGCCCGTCGACGGCTTCACGATAGCAGGCGCCGTACTGTGGCTGCAGACCGAAGTCGAGGACTACGTCGGGACCAACGCGGCGGGACAGCCCCAGAACTACGACGGCGCCGAGTTCATCTACAGCCCGGAATGGCAGGGCAGCCTTTCCTTCATCTACGACCGTCCTGTGACCAGCGGCTTGGCGCTGCAGATGACCCTGAACGGCCGCTACCAGACCGAGTCGAACACCATCTTCGAAGACATCGATCTCTACAAGATCCCGTCGTACGCAACGGTGAACGCGAGCATCGGATTGCGCAGCGTCGACGATCGCTGGTCGTTCACGCTCTGGTCCCGCAACGCGCTCGACGAGTACTATTGGAGCGCCGTCGCGAGCAACGCCAACGTCGTCGTGCGCTTTCCGAGCCCGCCGCGTACGTATGGTGCGACCTTTGGAATCAACTTCTAGCAGTGAGCAGCACAACCACCGTCCGGGGCGAGCCTCTGATCCTCGACTTCGATGCCATGCCGACGATCGGCGACATCGTGCGCTATCACGCGCGCCGCTGTCCCGACGCGGTCGCCATGTCCTTCGAGGGTCGTGAGACGTCCTGGGCGGCGCTCGACGCCGGGAGCGACAGGGTTGCCAGCGCGCTCGCAGCCGCTGGATGCAAAGCGGGGGATCGCGTTGCGTTCGTCGGCAAGGGCACCGACGAAGTCTTCGAGCTGATGTTCGGTGTCGCCAAGATCGGGGCCGTACTCGTTCCCGTCCAATGGCGCCTCGCCTTCGATGAGGTGCAGCAGATCCTCGACGATGCGCAGGTGACGTCGCTCTTCGTCGGTTCGGATCAGTTCGACAAGCTCGATCGATTGCGCCGCGTCGTTCCTCGCACCGGCCAGCTGATCACGATGGAATCTCGTGACGGCTGGACCGATTACCGGCGATGGCGAGACGCCGCTTCCGCGGGTGTAGTCGCAAACAGGGTCGATCCCGCGGCCGTTGCCCTGCAGCTCTACACCTCAGGCACGACAGGTCATCCCAAGGGAGCGATGCTCAGTCATCGCAACCTCCTGAGCGGTCGCCGCGAAGGCATGCGCGCACGCATGGATTGGAACGAATGGCTCGAAGGCGACGTGAATCTCGTGGCCCTGCCGGTCGGGCACATCGGGGGAATCGGCTGGGCAATCGTCGGATTCTTCAATGGCGCCCGCTCGATCATCCAGCGTGAGTTCATTCCGTCGCAGGTGCTCGACGCCATTGAGCATCAGGGTGTCTCCAGACTGTTCGTCGTTCCCACGGCGCTGCAGATGCTGCTGCTTCAGCCTCGCGTTCGCCAGATCGACTACAGCGGCTTGCGGCACATCCTGTATGGAGCGTCGCCGATTGCGCTCGACTTGCTGCGCGAAGCGACCGAAGTCTTCGGTTGCGGTTTCTGTCAGCAGTATGGAATGACGGAGACCTGCGGCACCATCGTCTACCTGCCGCCTCAGGATCACGATCCAGCCGGCAATGCGCGGATGCGCGCTGCGGGTATTCCCATGCCCGGCGTGGAAATCCGCATCGTCGATGCGGAGACGCGTGAGCCGCTGCCCAACGGACAGGTCGGTGAAGTCGAAACCCGTTCGGTGGCCAACATGGTCGGCTACTGGAACAACTCTTATGCGACCGCGCACACCGTCAGCGCGGATGGCTGGTTGCGCACCGGCGATGCGGGCTACCTGGATGATGATGGCTATCTCTACATCCACGACCGGTTCAAGGACATGATCGTGTCGGGTGCCGAGAACATTTATCCCGCCGAAGTCGAGAATGCGATCTACGGTCATCCAGCCGTGCAGGAAGTCGCGGTCATCGGCGTGCCCGACGGGAAGTGGGGCGAGGCCGTCAAGGCGATCGTCGTGCCCAGACCGGGGATGAGCCCGGATCCGCAGGACATCATCGCTTTCGCGCGAACGCGGATTGCCGCGTTCAAGGCACCCAAGTCGATCGAGTTCGTAAAGGAACTGCCGCGTGGGCCTTCAGGAAAGATACTGCGCCGCGTGCTGCGGGAGCCGTACTGGGCGGGACGGGAGCGTCGGGTCAACTGAAGCGAGCTCGAAGAGTCGCTATTCCTTCCACTCGGACGCCGTCCGGGAAACGAGCGTCGCCGCGGCGACGTTCAAAGCCTTCGACAGTTTGAACAATGTCTCGAGCGTCGGCTGGCGCTGACCGCGCTCGAGCATCCCGATGAACGTGCGGTCGCAGCCTGCTTCATCGGCGAGGCCTTCCTGCGAAAAGCCGGCCTTCAGCCGGTACTCGCGCAACACTTTTCCGAATGCATTCTGCAGCGGTTGTGTAGCCATATAGCCACACCATATCTGCCTTGCAGACTAATGGTCGACGGACTATAGTCATCATTCATTGCCGTGCGTGTTGCGACGATGCGAAGGAACGCAGGCAGAAGAGTTCTGGGTTAGTTCGGTGCTTTGAGACGGCAACCGGCGGTGATAACAGCACCGCCGGCGCCTAACCACAGCCCTACCTAGCAAGAGGTAAGACGATGGCTAAGCCACAGTCTACGACGGGCACGCGCGCCCGCAAGGTTCGACGGAACGGAAACGGACAGACAGTGGTCGCCGACGCGATCGGGACAGGCGCACAGCCGGAAGCTGTCGAGCCTGTTTCGCTGCAGGAAGCGATCGACACCGAGCGAGGACGGCTGAGCCAGGCCGAGTCCATGCTCGGTTGTCTGCACGCAGCGCTCATGTCAGCAGAGCAGGAGAACCGGCATCAACCGGGATCCGCCGATGTGCTGGCGATGGCGCTGAGACTGATCAAGGACGCGATTCATCGTCTTGACGCGGCCTGTCTCGAACCCCTGATCCGCGCGTTGCGGTCCGGTGCGTTGCCGCGGCGTCGGCGATCGGCCGGTGTTCGTCGGTAGCTCGCCCATGCAGACGTCTGGAGAGGCAGGCCAGGAAGCGGGTCACGGGTTGCCCGGCGCCAATGCAGTGGTGCTCGAGCACTACGCGGCGATCCGCCGCTTCCTCGGGCGTCGACTCTATCTGCGGTCGTCGGATGCCGAAGATCTCACTCAGGAAGTCTGTGCGCGCTTCCTGAGTGCGTACAGAGGCCAGGTGCTGGAGCATCCCCGTCGCTATCTCTTCGCGATTGCAAATCACGTCCTGGCCGACTTCTTTGCCAGGGCGCGGCGCGAAGTGGCGGTCGATCCCGACAGCGTCGAGGACTTGCTGAGTCCCGATGCATCCGACCAGGCAATCGAGCACGTTGCGATCGAGGATGACCTCGAGCGATTCCTGAGTCAGCTGCCGCGGACTCACCGCGCCGTTCTCGTCGCGCACAAGATCGAGGGCTACTCGTACGCCGAAGCTGCGCAGCGATTGCGCCTGAGCGAGCTCACGATCGAGAAGTATCTCACTCAGGCGAGATCCCATCTCCGGTCATGCCGACTTGCTTGCGAGCTGCGCTTCAAGAAAGCCATTCCACGTTGCTCGACCTAGCGCTCCTGTGGCCCGCCACTCAGGCCCGCGCGGTCCCTGTTCTTACTGTTGATCGCGCTCGCGAGCATCAGCGACGGTGAGCAGATGCGTATCGAGGTCGTTGTACACCGACCGCAGCAGATTCAGTCCATGGACCAGGCAGACGAACTCGGGTCCTGCGTACGAGCCCGCGTCTCGGGCGCTCAATGAGTGAACGGCGCATTCGAGGAAGCAGCGTGCATCGCTGAACCGCTCGAGGAGTTCCTCCATGGAGGGTGTCGTGGATTCCTGAACGGTCCATCCACGTGTTGTCGAGGCAAGGTACGGGGCGGAGTGGGGGAGCGGGGGTCGGGCGGCGGCCTTGCGCGAATCCATTGGGCGTGCTTCGCCACAATCCATTGCAGCCATGAGATGCCTCCGGGAGAGGTGACAACCGATCGATTCGCAGCAGTCGTCGGACCGACGCGTGCTGTCCGGATGATTTTTAGCAGATCCCACGCAGAGGGAGTGACTGAGTTTCGCGGGTGATTACCATCGAATGCAGAGAACCAATGGGCCCGCGGCGTGGTCTACAGCGCGAGCCCGGGCGTCTCGAATGACGGAGCGCTCGCGTTGATCGAAGCGAGCCGAAGGTTCGTCACGACGACGTCATCGGTCTATCAGACTGCCATCCAGGTGAGCACAGATGGTGACGGCAGTCTTGTCGTGAGCTGGGGAACGCCCGAAGGGTCCCAGGAGCTGCTGATGCGAGCCCACCTGCGAGCGGGCGCGGACCAGGCGCAGCCGGAAAGCTGGCGGATCAGCCCATTCGAACCCATCGACGCCGTCGAACCCGGGACGCTCTGAGTCCGGATTCAGGCGGGTTGCTCAGGCCCGCCCTCGAGATCTTCGAAGCGGAAACGGAATGCCAGCGCGTGCCGCAGATCATCGCCGAACGCGTGCGTTCCATCTTCGGACAGGAAGCCGCTCTCCATCCATTCGTAGATCGTACGGCGTGCAAAGGCGGATGCTTGAGCCGCGGACACTCCACGCATGTACGCATACACGCGAGCGACACGCATCGCGTTGTCGCGGGTCAGTGATTTCGCCTGCATTGCGTCAATCCACCGATCGATCTTTGCCTTCACGAAGGCCGCGAACTGCGGTTCCGCCGCGTCCGCTGCATCGAAGATGATCGATTCCATGAGGCCGGCCGCTGCTTCGCGCGCAGTCGCATTGTCCCGTCGAGCTTCCGCTGCGGACTTTCTCAGCAGATGACGCTGAGAAGGCTGGATGCGGTGATCGAAGAACTTCTTCAGCGCCGTCTCGATGCGATGTGTGTGGAGCCACAAACAAACCACGATGCCTTGCCTCGCGTTTGTGATACGCAACGTTGGGCAAGCGTTTCGCTGACAGGTTCATTCGCACGCGCAAAGTTGTGATGTGCGTCGTGACGTTGGCGATCACAGATTGCGATCGATCAGGCGTTTGCTCAAGCCGCTCGCGCGAATACAGTGTTGGTCGCAGGGCGGACTTCCGGGATTGCCGAATCAGTTCTGGAACAGAATCGCCTGGAAGTTCTGTCTGAACTCCTGCGCGGTGATACTGAAGGTCTTGGTTTTCGCCGGATCGTACAGTTTGACCTTGCCGCTCTCGACGCCGAGCACCGCGAAGCCATGGAACTCGGTGATGATTCGCGTGTCCGTGCCGCTGTCCTTCGATGCACCGATCGTTGCGGTTCCCGTCGCGGCCTTGGCTGTCTTGAGAATCTGATTGAGGTCAGTGTCCTTGGTGATCGCAAAGCCGCCGGGCTTCTTGCCGACGAGCTTTTCCCAGAAGTCGTTTGCGGACAGGTTCGAAGCATCGAACTGTTCGTAGCTGCCGAGCTGCACCGCGAGTGCTTTCTCGATCACGGCGCTCCAGATGGCGCCTTCATGCGGGTCAGTCATATAGATGGGCGACCAGCCCTTGTCGTGATCGGTCGTGTAGAGCACATCGCTGACTTCTCGCGTGCCGCCGGGCAGCTTGACGGTGAAGTAGCGCGCTGAAGTCACCTGGCCGCCTGCGGGCGGGCTCGCGAGTGC
This sequence comes from Povalibacter uvarum, assembly GCF_014202975.1. GTDB lineage: Bacteria > Pseudomonadota > Gammaproteobacteria > Steroidobacterales > Steroidobacteraceae > Steroidobacter > Steroidobacter uvarum. The sequence goes on along the minus strand of NZ_JACHHZ010000001.1, from coordinate 1,286,194 downwards.
GTCGGCGTCCAGTCCGGAAACGTCGGTGATCGTGGCTGTCTGCGTCTCACTCACCATCGCTTGCAGCAATGTTCTGCCGTTCTGGGTGAACGCCAGCGCGGCGAGGATCGATGCGACGGGGCAGTTCGCTAGATGGGGCGACTGCTTCACGTCGGTGTGAATCGGCGTCTTCTTCGAGCCGTACAGAGGCCATGTGATCGCGTGAACGTTCTTGCCCGTATTGTCGTTCGCGGGTCCCGGCATGACGGTTCGCTTGCCGGATGCTTTGACCTGATTGGGCGGATTCTGCGGTGTTTTCTTCTGCCACAGCGTGCCGATGGGTCCGGGTGTGTGTCCGGAGCCGCCATTCGAGAGAACGCCGAGCGGACCTGGCACGCGAGCGGTGCCGCGATACGGGATCGTCATGTGCGAATGTCCCCGGCGATGTCCCTGGGTGGATCGTTTGGGCGGATCGCCGCGATTCTTCGGGTCCGTGCGTGAAGCGCACAATTGGTCGTTCGGCCAGTCGGAACCTTCAACGTCACAGCGGATGCCGGCCGTCGGTAATTTCTGTCATCCGAAATCGTCATCGCGCGTTACTCGGGAATCCTCGTGATACCTGGACACCTCGCATGCTGCCCATCGGTCGCCGACTCCCCGATCCCGCGATTCCGGTCTTGTTGATGATGTTCAGCCTGCTCGCAGGCTGCTCGGGCGGCGGTTCTGGTGATTCGCCCGATGAGCCAGAACCGCAACCGCCCGCGAGCGCATTTGCACAGGTCGATGCAGCGGCGAACGCGGCATTCGTGACCCAGGGCATGAGCGGGATGGGGCTCGCAATCTACGATGCGTCCGGCGCGAAGGTCTTCGAGCGCATGTACGGCACGTTCAGTGCCGATCAGCGCGTGGCGATTGCTTCCGCATCAAAGATGGTGGCGGGCACGACGATCTTCCGGCTGATCGACAAGGGCTATCTCTCGCTCGATTCGACTACGGGCGAAGTGCTCGGCTGGACGGGCGAGAAGGGCACGATCACGGTGCGGCACCTGCTCTCATTCACCTCCGGTCTTGGTCCCGAGAATCTCTGCACCGTCGTCGCGAACCTGACCCTGGCGCAATGCGTCGATACCATCGAGCAACAGGATCTCGTGGCGACGCCGGGCACGCGATTCGACTACGGCAGCACACACCTGCAGGTCGCTGCGCGCATGGCGGAGGTTCGAGTGGGATCTGCGTGGAACGACATCTTCGCCGCGGAACTGCTTCAGCCGCTCGCCTTGCCGGCCGACATCCGTTTCTACAGTCAGCCGCTCCAGGCCGACGGCACGACGAATCCGCTGATCGCCGGCGGTCTGCGCATGTCGATGAACGAATACGGTCGGATCCTGCAGTTCATATTCGATAAAGGTCGCTGGCAGGGCAGTGCCTTGATGCAGCCAACGCTGTTCGATCTGCAGAACCGCGAACCCTATCCCGATGTGGTGATCGGGCAGTCGCCCGCGGTCGGCAATGGTTTCGCGTTTCGTTATGGCCTCACGGCGTGGCTCGAATGCTCGACGCCCGCGACGGGCTGCGCGGATTTCTCATCGCCCGGTGCATTCGGTTTCACGCCCTGGATCGATCGCCAGTCAGGCTACTTCGCGATCCTCGGGATGGAGCTCAGGAACAACAGCTCGGGGATCGTGAGCTTCGCGGTGAGCCTGGAACAGCAGTTGAAGCCGTTGATCGCGGAGGCGGTGCGTTGACACATCTATAAGGAGTCCGAACGACACTCCTCGCTACACTGTGACCGCTTGAGGGAAAACCGACCATGGTGGGGGATCGATGGCGAAGCGGCTCACGCAAAGTCTCGCGATCGCGGCAGCGGCCAGTCTGTTCGTGGCGTCAGTGCCGGCTCAAGACATTCCGAGAACGAGTGGCGGCCGGCCCAGTTTCGAAGGCAACTGGAGCAACGCCTCGATTACTTCCCTGCAGCGCGCATCGCGCTACAAGAGCCTGGTCCTCGCGCCTGAAGAAGTGGAGGAGGCGACGAACACTCATCCGCAGGTGGTCAGGCAGCGCGATGACGACGCGCAGTCGCAGAGCACTTCCTTCGATGGCTCGGACCTTCGCCGCGGCCGCGGCTACAACGCGTTCTGGATCGATCCGGGCATGAAGTTCAGTGTCGTCAAGGGCACGCATCGGACGTCGTGGATCGTGGATCCCACCGACGGGCAGATTCCGTACAAAGAAGCCCGCAGTCTCGAAGGCCGGGCCAATTTCGATGGGCCGGAAGCACGGCCGCTGGGCGAGCGCTGCGTCATCAACAGCGGCAATGCCGGCCCGCCGATGACGAACTATCTCTACAACAACAACTACGAGATCGTTCAGTCAGGCGACGTGCTTCTGATCCGCGCGGAGATGAACAACTACGCGCGCATCGTCCGCATAGGCGGCAAACACGTCGACTCGAGAATCGGGCTGCTTCACGGCGATTCGATCGGCCGGTGGGATGGGGAGACGCTGGTCGTCGAGACCACGAACTTTCATCCATTGCATGCGAACGGAATGATCAGCCTCTCGCGGCAGGCCGTCGTCGTCGAGCGTTTTACGCGGGAATCCCTGGGGCAGATCCTGTACGAGTACTCGGTTACCGACCCGGAGAACTACAAGCAGCCCTGGCGCGGAGAGATGAGCCTCGATGCGACGACTGATCGCGTGTTCGAGTACGCATGCCACGAAGGCAACTACGCGTTGCCAGGCATCCTGGCGGGGGCGAGGGAGGAGGAGAAGCGGAAGTAGTGGCCTCTGGTTGTGGGTCCGGCTTTCCCCGAGGGGATTTCCGTTGGTCACAGCCGGACGTCATGCCGAAGGCATGCTTCGCATAACGTCCGACTAAAGTCGGACCCACAACAGGACTACAGAGGCCTCTCAGCCCGCCGGCGTCGCAATGAACCGCTGCGTATGGAAGTCCGTGTCGCCGAGCGTCAGATCGATCGCGGTGAGGCGCTTGAAATGATGGCTGACCATGAGCTCATCCGTCATGCCCATGCCGCCGTGCAACTGGATCGCCTGCTGGCCCACGAAGCGCGCCGATTGGCCAACGACGACTTTCGCTGCTGAAAGACTGCGCACGCGCTCGTTGCGATCCGGATCCGTGCACTTGATGGCGGCCAGGTAGCTCATCGACAGTGCCTGCTCGCTGTGCAGGAACATGTCGGCCATCCGGTGCTGCAGCACCTGGAACTTCGCGATCGGCACACCGAACTGCTTGCGCGACTTCGTGTACTCGAGCGTCGTCGCGTTCACGGCCTTCATGATGCCGACCGCTTCCGCGCACAGCGCGCTGATTGCGACTTCGTACGTGCCTTCGATCGCCGAGTGCGCCTTGCCAGCCGCACCGACGAGACTCGACGCAGGCACCTTCACGCCCTTGAGTTCGACATCCGCCGCCGTCTGGCCGTCGATCGTCTTGTACGTCTTTACTGCCACGCCAGTTGCCTTCGGGTCCACGCGGAAGATGGAGATTCCATCCGCGTCGGTCGGCTTGCCGCTGGTACGTGCGCTGACGAGGAGTTCATCGGCAGCGCCACCATGCGATACGACGTTCTTGTAGCCGTCGATCACGTAGCCGTCGCCGCTTTTCTCGGCGCGGGTCGTGACGTGGCTCGTTTCGCCACGAGTGCCTGGTTCCTGGTGCGCAAAAATCACGATGCGCTCGCCAGTGGCGATGCCGGGGAAAAGGTCCGCTGCAGCCTTCTCGTCGTTGAGACGGGAAAGGAGCGCAGGCGTAACCACCGCGGCTGCCAGGAACGGTTCAACCACGAGACCTTCGCCGAGCGCGTTCATGACGAGCATGGTGTCCACGGGGCCGGCATTCAGCCCGCCGTGGGCTTCGGGCACGTTGAGTGCCGTGAGGCCGAGTCCGGCCAGTTCGTTCCACGAGTCGCGGCTCCAGCCGTCCGCCGACTTGAGGATCTCGCGGCGATGTTCGAACGAATAGCCCTCGCGCACGAAACGCCGCACGGTGTCGGCGAGCAGTTGCTGTTCTTCGGTGAAATTGAAATCCATGATGCTCTCTTCGGCTGTTCGCGAACGGTTCGTTAAAGACCCAGGATCATCTGGGAAATGATGTTGCGCTGAATTTCGTTCGAGCCGCCGTAGATCGTCACCTTGCGGAAGTTGCAGTAGGTGGCGGCCAGCGGTCCCGCATAGTCAGGCCCCGCGACTGTGCGCAGGTCGCCTTCCTCACTCGACGCGCGGCCGAAGGGAAGGGCATATGGACCGACGGCGTACATCATCAGCTCGGTCAGTGCCTGCTGGATTTCCGTTCCCTTGATCTTCAGCACTGACGCTTCTGGCCCCGGCGCGTGCTTCTCCGCTTCCTGCGCCAATGCGCGCAGGTTGGTGATCTCCAGGGCGATGAGATCGATCTCGACCTGCGCGACGCGCGAAGCGAAGAGCGGATCCTCGATGAGCGGCTTGCCGTTCTTGAGTTCCTTCGACGCAATCGCCTTCAACCGTTCCAGTTCGCGCTTCGATGCGCCGACGCCAGCGATGTTCGTGCGCTCGTGGCCGAGCAGGAACTTCGCGTAGGTCCACCCTTTGTTCTCCTCGCCGACGCGATTCTCCACGGGGACCTTCACGTTCTCGAACCAGACTTCGTTCACTTCATGCGCGCCGTCCATCGTGATGATCGGCCGCACGGTGATGCCGGGCGTCTTCATGTCGATGAGCAGGAAGGAGATGCCCTGCTGCTGCTTCGGCGCATTCGGATCGCTGCGAACGAGGCAGAAGATCCAGTCGGCATGCTGGCCGAGCGTGTTCCAGGTCTTCTGGCCGTTGACGATGTAGTGATCGCCCTGTCGCTCCGCGCGCGTCTTGAGCGAGGCCAGGTCGGAACCGGCGCCTGGCTCGGAGTAGCCCTGGCACCACCAGTCTTCGCCGCTCAGGATGCGGGGCAGGAAACGTTGCTGCTGCGCCGGATTGCCGAATGCCATGATGACGGGAGCGACCATTTTGAGGCCGAACGGAATCGTGCGCGGCGCACCGGCAGCGGCGGCTTCTTCGTCGTAGATGTGCAGTTGCACCGGACCCCATCCCGTGCCGCCGAACTGCTTCGGCCAACTCGGTGCGCCCCAGCCGCGCTCATGAAGAATTTTCTGCCAGCGCGTGTAGTCCTGCGCCCGGATCGGCAGGCCCGACTTGATCTGCTTGGCGATGTCGGCCGGCAGCTTTTCGCGCAGGAAGGTGCGGACTTCCTCGCGGAAGGCCAGTTCTTCGGCATTGAAATTCAGGTCCATTAGGTGCGCTCTGTAGAGTGGAACGACGCTGCTATGCGGAATGTTAATTTCCCTAGCGGGCGGGAATCATAGGGACGCGCGTGAAGCGCCGCAACCGGGCAAAGATTCGAAAAGGCCTCCACGGGGGCTCGGGGAAACGCTATACACGGCCCGCTTTGCCATAACGTCGCGATTCCCATTTTTCGAAGCGGCGACTCTTGGTGAGTGCCGAGGAGGTGTGATAGCTTCCCGCGCGCAGAATGTTCGCCCGCAGCGTGGAATATTATTCCAGTAACGCGTGCGGCACGGATTCCGGACCGATTTTTCGTACGGGGGAAAGGGGAGCATGTCCCGCAAGCATTTCGAATTCTGGCCCAAATCGCTGCCACAGAACATCACGCCGCCAGCGACCAACATCTATTACAACGCCGAAGTCTCCGCGGCCCGGTATCCGGACAAGCCGTTCCTGATCTTCTATGGCACGGCACTCACGTTCTCGCAGTTCAAGGACCAGACCGAGCGCCTCGCGGGTTTCCTCGAACAGAAGTGTGGTGTGAAAAAGGGCGACCGCGTCCTGCTGGTGATGCAGAACAGCCCGCAGTTCATCGTTGCGTACTACGCGATCGTTCGCGCCAATGCGGTCGTGGTGCCCGTCAGCCCGATGAGCGTGACCGGCGAGCTCGAACACTATCTGGAAGACAGCGGCGCACGCACCGCGCTCGTGGCGCAGGAAGTCTTCCCGCAGTTGCAGCCGCTCATCGGCAAGCATGTCGATCACGCGGTCGTGGCGGCTTATGCCGATTACGTGACTGAGCCCACGACCATCCGTTTGCCGGAAGCGGTATCCACTCCGCGCCAGCAGATCTCGGCGTCGAACACGACATTGTGGGTCGAAGCGCTCGCCAGGAATCTGAGCCCGGGACCGCTCACCGCGGGTCCCGACGATCTTTGCGTCATTCCATACAGCTCCGGCACCACGGGCCGGCCGAAGGGCTGCATGCTTTCGCACGCGAATGTCATGCACACGCTCGTGACGAATCGTCTCTGGTTCGGTGGTACGCCCGACACGACGCAGCTCGTCGTGCTGCCGTTCTTCCATGTGACGAGCATGCAGGGCGGCATGAACGGTCCGCTCTATCACGGCAGCAGCATCGTGCTGATGTGCCGCTGGGATCGCGAAACGGCGGCTGAGCTGATCGAGCGCTACAAGCTCATGTCGTGGACCGCGATCGCGACGATGGTCATCGACTTCCTAGCGAATCCGAAGCTCGCTGAATACGACCTGTCATCGCTGATCCAGGTTTCCGGCGGCGGCGCGGCGATGCCGGCCGCGGTCGGTGAGCGGCTGCAGCAGATGATCGGTTCGCCCTACGTCGAGGGCTACGGCCTGACGGAAACGATTGCGCCTTCGCATATCAACCCGGTCGATCGGCCCAAACGGCAGTGCCTCGGCATTCCCGTGTTCAACACGGATTCGAAGATCATCGATCCGGAGACCTTCCAGGAACTGCCGCCGAACAAGGTGGGCGAGATCGTCACGAACGGTCCGCAGGTATTCCAGGGCTACTGGCGCAACGAGGAAGCGACGAAAGCAGCGTTCGTCGATATCGGCGGCAAGCCCTTCTTCCGCACGGGCGACCTCGGCTATGTCGACGACGACGGCTATTTCTTCCTGGTCGATCGCCTCAAACGCATGATCAACGCGTCGGGCTTCAAAGTGTGGCCGGCCGAGATCGAGGCGCAGATGTATCAGCATCCCGCGATCCAGGAAGCGTGCGTGATCGCGGCGAAGGATGCGCATCGCGGCGAAACGGTGAAAGCCGTCGTCGTGCTGCGCGCTACGCATCGCGGCGCTGTCAGCGAGAACGAGATCATCGAGTGGACGCGCCAGAACATGGCGACCTACAAGCACCCGCGCATCGTCGAGTTCGTCGACGCGTTGCCCAAGTCGGCAACCGGCAAGGTGCAGTGGCGCGTGTTGCAGGAAGCCGAGATGGCGCGGGGTTGACCGTTTTTTTTCGAATCAGTACGACGGTTTCAGGATCAACGGCATAGAACTCAAGGCGGATACACCTATGGCGACGGGAGCATCGGAAATGACCAAGCTGGCGCAGACCAGTGCCCAACCTGCGGCAGTCAAGCCGCACGTCGGCAAGCAGGATCGGCACTTCGTGACGGCACTGTCACGCGGACTCGACGTACTGTCGTGTTTCCGCAGCGGCAGCCGGCTGCTGGGCAACCAGGATATTTCGGAGCGCTGCAGGCTGCCGAAATCGACGGTGTCGCGGCTCACTTATACGCTGACGAAGCTCGGCTACCTCCACTACGTGAAGGAATCGGGCAAGTACCGACTCGGCACGGCAACCCTCGCGCTGGGAAGCGCAGTGCTCGGCCGATTCGAAGTACGCGATCTCGCGCGTCCGCTGATGCAGGAACTCGCGGACCTGACCGGTACCTCGGTATCTCTGGGTGCACGCCAGCGGCTCAGCATGGTTTACGTCGAAGTCTGCAAGGGCAACGCGGTGCTCTCGCTCAACAGCGAAGTCGGCATGCGCTTGCCGCTGGCCACCTCTGCGATCGGTCGCGCCTACCTGGCCGTGTGCTCGGACACTGAGCGCGCAGACCTGCTCGAGCAGATCCGCGAGCTCGATCATCTCGCGTGGCCGGGGATCAAGCAGGGCATCGAAAAGTCGCTCACGATGTGGAGCGAATCGGGCGTGTGCGGCTCGTTCGGCGAGTGGCAGCCCGACGTGAACGGCATTGCCTGCGGATTCCGGCCGGGCAATGGCCTGCCGCCGATGGCGATCAACTGCGGTGCACCCGCGTTCAAGGTCTCCGAGGAGTACCTCATGACCGAGGTGCGGCCACGACTCATCGACATCGTGCGCCGGATCGAAGAGGGCCTCGGACAGGCTCGCTGATCCTGTCTCGCGCAGTGGGTCCGGCTGAAGTCGGACCCCCAGAAAGCGACGGCGCGCATCGAAAGGTGCGCGCCGTTCGTCTTTGTGCGTACTTGAAACGGTCGGCATCGAAACCAATCAGGTCGGTATGTGAACCAATCAGCAACTCACCGACCCACAGCATTCTCATCTGCAGCACTGTTCGGCTACACTACGCGCCCTTTTGCGGCCGTGTAAGCCGCCGGTTCGATTCAGCTTTCTTCAGTCGGAACAGGAACTTGCGAGCGCAATGAGCGACTCTAAGATCGACTCCGGTCGAGCTTCCCCCCAGAACTCACTTCTGGGTGCGGAAAATGCCCCCTACATCGAATCCCTTTACGAAGACTATCTCTCGGATCCCTCGTCCGTAGCGCCGAAATGGCGCGAGTACTTCGCGGGCCTCAAGGCCAGCGGCGATACGGCACACGTTCCGATCCGCGAAGCACTCGCCCAGCGAGCGCGCGAAGTACGACCCGGCGCGGCCCCGGCCAGCGCTGGTGCGTCGACTCCCGACGCTTCCGTCAAACAGGCGGCCGTCGCGAGACTCGTCCAGGTCTATTCCAACCGCGGGCATCTGGTTGCGGATATCGATCCGCTCGGCCTCATGCGCCGGCCGGTGCCTGAAGTGCTCGAGCTGAAGCACTTCGGTCTGTCGAACGCGGATCTGGACACCGAGTTCTATACGGGCAGCCGCACCGAAGCGATTCCGAAGCGCATGAAGCTGCGAGACATCATTGCTCAGCTCAAGCAGATTTACTGCGGCACCATCGGCGCCGAATTCGCCCACGTGTCGAACTCCGCGGAGCGCCTGTGGCTGCAGGACCGCTTCCAGGCGGGGCGCATCCGCAGCGGCTTCAGCACCGACGAGAAGAAGACGTTCCTCCAGCAGCTCACCGCCGCCGAAGGCCTCGAGCTCTATTTCGCAACCAAATACCCGGCGCAGAAGCGTTTCTCGCTGGAAGGCGGCGAAGCGCTGATCCCGATGCTCGACGACCTGATCCAGCAGGGCGGTCAGAACGGCGTCGAAGAAATGATCATCGGCATGGCCCACCGCGGCCGCCTCAACGTTCTCGTGAACGTCGTGGGCAAGTCGCCGCAGGTGATGTTCTCCGAATTCGAAGGCACGTACGACACGAACCACATGCAGGGTTCGGGCGACGTGAAGTATCACAAGGGCTTCTCGACCGACATCCGTACGCCCGGCGGCAATGTCCACGTGGCGCTGGCGTTCAATCCGTCGCATCTCGAAGTCGTGAGCCCCGTGGTCGAAGGCTCGGTGCGCTCGCGCCAACTGCGTCGCAATGACGAGCAAGGCGACAAGGTCATCCCGATCCTGCTGCACGGCGATGCGGCGTTCGCGGGGCAGGGCGTCGTGATGGAAACGCTGCAGCTCTCGCAGGCACGCGGTTTCTACACCGGCGGCAGCGTGCACATCATCATCAACAACCAGGTCGGCTTCACGATCTCCAAGCCCGAGGACGCGCGTTCGACGCTCTACTGCTCGGACGTCGCGAAGATCATCGAAGCGCCGATCTTCCACGTGAACGGCGACGATCCGGAAGCCGTGCTGTTCGTGACGCGGCTCGCGCTCGACTACCGCATGAAGTTCCACAAGGACGTCGTGATCGATCTCGTGTGCTACCGCCGCCGCGGTCACAACGAAGCGGATGAGCCGGCAGCGACTCAGCCTGTGATGTATCAGCAGATCCGCCAGCAGTCGACTACTCGTCAGCGCTATGCGGAGAAGCTCGTCGGCGAAGGCGTCATCAAGATGAGCGACGCGGATGCGATGGTCGAGTCATATCGCCGCACGCTCGATGAAGGCAAGTCGACCGTCAAGCACGCGCTCGGCATGATCGGCAACAAGCACACGGTGGACTGGACCAAGTTTCATCGCGCCGACTGGAGCGAACAGGTTCCGACCGGCGTGCGCATCGAAAAGCTGCGCGAGCTGGGCGAGAAGCTCACGACGTTCCCGTCGAACTTCATGCTGCACCGTCAGGTCGCGAACATCGTCCAGACGCGCGAGAAGATGAATGCCGGTCAGGCGCCGCTCGACTGGGGCTACGCGGAGACCCTGGCCTACGCATCGCTGCTGACCGAGGGCTACGAAGTCCGCATCACAGGCCAGGACAGCGGCCGTGGCACGTTCTTCCACCGCCATGCGGTGTGGCACGACCAGAACACGGGCGACTCTTATATTCCGCTCGAGAACCTGGCTTCCAGCCAGCCGCGATTCACAGTCATCGACTCGCTGCTCTCGGAAGAAGCCGTGATGGGCTTCGAGTACGGCTTCTCGACCACTGAACCCAACTGCCTAACGATCTGGGAAGGTCAGTTCGGCGACTTCGCCAATGGTGCCCAGGTCATCATCGACCAGTTCATCAGCTCGGGTGAGGCGAAGTGGGGCCGCCTCTGCGGACTCACGTTATTCCTACCGCACGGCTACGAAGGCCAGGGTCCGGAACATTCCTCGGCTCGTCTCGAGCGCTTCCTGCAGCTGTGCGCCGAGCACAACATGCAGGTCGTCGTTCCCTCGACACCGGCCCAGATGTTCCACATGCTGCGCCGGCAGATGCTGCAGAACTTCCGCAAGCCGCTCATCGTCATGACGCCGAAGAGCCTGCTGCGCCACAAGCTGTCGGTGTCCTCGCTCGAAGACCTGACGCGCGGCAGCTTCCGCAACATCATCGACGAAGTCGACGACATCCAGCCGTCGAAGATCACGCGGGTCGTGTTCTGTTCCGGCAAGGTCTACTTCGACCTGCTCGACTCGCGTCGCTCGGACGCGATCCACAACGTCGCGATCGTCCGTGTCGAGCAGCTGTATCCGTTTCCTGCGGAGGAGTACGCAGCGATCGTCCGTAAGTACTCCAACGCGCGCGAGATCGTGTGGTGCCAGGAAGAGCCGCAGAACCAGGGCGGCTGGTACCAGATCCGGCATCGCCTGCACGAACCGCTCTCGGCGGATCATCAGTTGTTGTACGCGGGTCGTGCACCGGCAGCGGCGCCGGCGACCGGCATCTTCAAGGTGCACGTCGAACAGCAGCAGGGCCTCGTGGACGCAGCGCTGCGTTCGACCAGCACCGAAGAATCATTGCGGCAGACAACTCGCTTGAAGGCCGCCGCCAACAGGAAGAACTAGTTCAATGAGCATCGAAGTCAAAGTTCCGCAACTGCCCGAGTCCGTCACCGACGCGACGCTTGTGTCGTGGCACAAGAAGCCGGGCGACAAGATCACGCGCGATGAGAATCTCGTCGATCTCGAAACCGACAAGGTCGTGCTGGAAGTGCCGGCGCCGTCGGGCGGCGTGCTGAAGGAAATCAAGGTTCAGAACGGAACGACAGTGCAGGCGGGCCAGGTGCTCGCGATCCTCGAAGCCGCTGAAGGCGGCGCCGTCGAAGTGAAGGCGGCACCGGCTGCGGAAGCAAAGTCCGCTGCTGCTGAAACGAAGGCCGCGGCTGCAACCGGTGGCAAGCTCGCACCGTCCGCCAAGCGCCTCGTGGAAGAGAACAAGCTCGATGCATCGCAGATCGCCGGCAGTGGCCGCGATGGCCGGGTGAGCAAAGGCGATGTGATTCAGCATCTCGCCGGCAAGGAATCCGGTTCTGCTGCTCCGGCCAAGGCCGCACCGGCAGCCAAGCTGCCGGCTGCCGTGGGCTCGCGCAACGAACAGCGTGTACCGATGACCCGTCTGCGCGCTCGCATCGCCGAGCGTCTGCTGCAGGCGCAGTCGACCGCGGCGCTGCTGACGACGTTCAATGAAGTCGACCTGACCGAAGTGAACGCGATCCGCGCCCGTTACAAGGACAAATTCGAGAAGACCCACGGCGTGAAGCTCGGCTTCTCGTCGTTCTTCATCAAGGCAGCGATCGAAGCGCTGCGCAAGTTCCCGGCGGTCAACGCATCGATCGACGGCAACGACATCATCTATCACGAGTACTACGACATCGGCGTCGCGGTCTCCACCGAACGCGGCCTGATGGTGCCGGTGCTGCGCAATGCCGAAGCGATGAGCTACGCCGAAATCGAGAAGGGCGTCGGTGCGTACGCAACTCGCGCGCGCGAAGGCTCGATCACGCTCGAAGAGCTGACCGGCGGCACGTTCACGATCACCAACGGCGGCGTGTTCGGTTCGCTGATGTCGACGCCGATCCTGAACCCTCCGCAGGTCGCGATCCTCGGCATGCACAAGGTCCAGGACCGCCCGATGGTCATCAACGGCGAGATCAAGATCCGCCCGATGATGTACCTCGCGCTGACCTACGATCACCGGATCGTCGACGGCAAGGACTCGGTGCAGTTCCTGGTCGCGATCAAGGAAGCGCTGGAAGACCCGGCGCGGCTGTTGCTTCAGCTATAACAGGCTATGAGCTGCGAGCGACGAGCTATCAGCCAGAATCAGAGTGGCCTTGAATTTGGATTTCCGGCTAGCAGCTAACGCTTAGTTGTTAGCCGCTTCTTTTGGAGCCCCCATGTCTCAGTACGACGTCATCGTGATCGGCGGCGGTCCCGCCGGATATCCGGCTGCAATCCGTGCCGCGCAGAACAAGCTCAAGGTCGCGTGCATCGACGAGTGGCAGAACAAGGATGGCAGCTATGCCTTCGGCGGTACGTGCTTGAACGCCGGCTGTATTCCGTCCAAGGCGCTGCTCGAGTCTTCGGAGCTCTTCCATCGCACGCAGCATGAGTTCGCGGTGCACGGCATCAAGGTCGCCAACGTCGAAGTCGACGTTCCGACCATGCAGAAGCGTCGTGCGACCATCGTGAAGCAGTCGACCGCCGGCATCAGCTCGCTGTTCAAAGCAGCCGGCGTGACGCCGCTGCAGGGGCACGGCAAGCTGCTCTCCGGCAATCGCGTCGAGTTCACGGGCAAGGATGGCAAGAAGGAAGAGCTCACCGCGAAGCACATCATTCTCGCGGCAGGCTCGATCCCGACGGAACTGAAGAGCCTGCCGTTCGATGGTGAGCAGGTCATCGATTCCTGGGGTGCTCTCGAGCTTCAGGCTGTGCCGAAGCGCCTCGGCGTCATCGGCGCCGGTGTCATCGGACTGGAGCTCGGCAGCGTGTGGAAGCGCCTCGGCGCTGAAGTCGTCGTTCTCGAAGCGCTCGATACCTTCCTGCCGATGGCTGACGGCGCGGTATCGAAGGAAGCGCTCAAGCAGTTCAAGAAGCAGGGTCTCGACATCCGTCTCGGCGCGAAAGTGAGCGGCGCGGACAAGTCGAAGGGCGGCGTGAAGCTCAAGTACTCCGACGCGAACGGCGAACAGACGCTCGAAGTCGACAAGGTCATCGTGGCCATCGGCCGCCGTCCGTACACCAAGGATCTCCTCGGTGAAGGCACGGGCGTCGAAGTCGATGAGCGTGGCTTCGTGAAGGTCGATCATGAATGCCGCACCAGTGCAGCAAACGTGTGGGCGGTGGGCGATCTCGTTCGCGGCCCGATGCTCGCGCACAAGGGCAAGGAAGAGGGCGTGGTGGTCGCCGATCTCATCGCTGGCAAGTACGGCGAGGTGAACTACAAAGTCATCCCGTCGGTGATCTACACAGCTCCGGAGATCGCGTGGGTCGGCCAGACCGAAGAAGAGGTCAAGAAGAGCGGCCGCGCCTACAAGGTGGGTTCATTCCCATTCGCTGCGGCAGGCCGTGCTCGCGCGATGGAAGCGACCGCGGGCTTCGTGAAGGTCGTTTCCGCGACGGATGACGACGAGATCCTCGGCATCCACATCATCGGACCGATGGCGGGCGAGCTGATCGCCGAGGCGGTCCTGGCGATGGAATACTCGGCCAGCACGGAAGACCTGCAGCGTACGATTCACGCTCACCCGACGTTGTCGGAAGCGCTGCACGAAGCAGCCCTGGCCGCCGACAAGATCGCCATCGACTTCCCGAACCGCTGACGCGAGGCCCGATGACATCGGAAGACTGGCAGACCGTGGCCATGCCGACCAGCGAGGCGTCGGCGCAGGTCCTGATCGGTCTGCTGCAATCCGAAGGCATTCCGGCCCGTCTCAAGGCGAACGTACCGGTTCCTGGGCTCTCGCTGTCGTTCAGGGTCCAGGTCCCCGGCGACCAGGTGCGCAGGGCCGAGGATGTTCTTCGCGGCAGCCAGGTCACGGAAGAAGAGCTGACGCAGCTCGCCGTCGGGACGAATCCGCCCGACGGAGGCTGACGCCGGGCCAGCCGGCTAGCCGGCTTCCTTCTGTGCTACTTTCCCCCGGATCTTCACAAGAAGAACGAGGGCGCAGCAACGCATGACGACACCCGCACCCGGCACCGGCAATCCCGATGCCTTGCTGTCACGAGAGCTCGGCGTCCGCCAGCTCGCGGCGAATATCTTCAACTACACCGTCGGCAGCGGCATTTTCCTTCTGCCAGCAACCGCTGTGCTCGCACTTGGTACGGCTGCGCCGCTCGCTTACGTTGCGTGTGCGATCGTCATCGGCCTGGTCGTCCTGTGCTTTGCGGAGAACGGCAGCCGCGTCTCCGCAACAGGCGGCGCCTACGCGTATGTCGAGACGGCGATGGGGCCGTTCTTCGGGTTTGTCGCAGGGTGCCTGGTCTTCACGACAGGAATGTTTGCGGCTTCCGCGATCTTCAACGGCTTCGTGCGCTCACTGTTCGCGCTCGTGGATGTTTCGCCGCCAGTGTGGGTGTCCAAAGTATTGATCGTGGTCATCGTCGGCGCGCTCGTGGCGATCAACGTGCGCGGTGTGCGCAACAGTGCACGTGTGCTCGAAGGCATCACTTTGTTGAAGCTGTTGCCGCTGCTGCTGTTCGTGATCATCGGCGCCTTCTTCGTGAAGGGCGACAATCTGGCCTGGACCACCGTGCCCGATATGAGCACGGTGCTGGGGTCGGCCGGCATCATGATCTTTGCGTTCTCGGGCATCGAAGGCGCGACCATCCCCAGCGGAGAAGTCCGAAACAACTCACGCACAGTGCCGGTGGCGATTCTTCTCGCGCTCGGTGCAGCGACAGTGTTGTACCTGGCCATCCAGTTCGTGGCGCTCGGCATCATGGGCCTCGATCTCGCGAACACTGGCCGCACGCCGCTTGCGGAAGCAGCAGGTGTTGCGCTTGGACCGACGGCACGGACGATGATGATTGCAGCGGCACTCGTTTCGATGTTCGGCTACCTCACCGCGAACGTACTGTCGGAACCTCGTGGCTTGTTCGCGATGAGCCGCGATGGCTTTCTGCCATCGGTGCTGACGCGCGTCGATCCGCACTATCGGACGCCGAACACCGCGATCGTCATCTACGGCGGCATGGTGACGGTCATCGCGATCGTGGGGCGTTTCGAGTGGCTGACGATCTTTGCCAATCTCGCGGCGCTGGCGTTGTACTTCCTGTGCTCGGCATCGACGCTGATTCTGCGCCGGCGTGATGTTCGCAGCGACGGTGATCCCTTCGTCATTCCCGGCGGTCCGACCGTGCCTGTGCTCTCGTGCGCGGCGATCTCCTGGCTGTTCTACGAGACTGTGAACAACGAAGCAGAGGGCGGGATCACTCAGCTGTATGCGCTGCTCGTGACGCTTGCAATCATCGTGGCGCTGTATGGTCTGCGCCAGGTGCGCCGCCGGGCGAGCGCACCGACAGGGCAATGATGAGAGCGTCTCTCCAGCCACTGCTGCTCAGCCTTTGGCTGAGCGTGCGGAATCGCTGGGAACGGCACGTCGATAAGCGAGTTGTCGCCGGCTGCGTGGTTGCGGCTCTGCTCGTGGCGGCGCTCGGATGGATGACGGCTGACGTGTTCAGCAATCCTGTCCGGCGGCTTCTGTCGGGTCTCGCAACCTACGGTTTCATGGCCGGCGTGCTGGTCGCGGGGCACGCTGTGCTCGTTGTCTCCGCCTTGCGCGCGCAGGGCGGCAATGCGCTCGAAGAAGCGGTCGGCGCGTAGCCCTATCCACGCGCCGGACAGCGCAACGCGTCAATAAAGGCAGGATCCTGGAAGAGCTTGTGCAGCAGGTCGGCCACCAGTTGCCCGTGCTGAATGCGAGCCTGATCGACCGCGGTTACACCGAAGAACGACGAAGGCCACTCGCGTCGCGCGTCGACAGATTTCGAGAACACCGGATCGCTGCCTGCACTGCTCACAGTGAACGTGGCCGCCATTCGGCCCATTCCCGTCCCAGTGGAGGGATCGATCCGATTCTCGGTCAGTGCGACGTCGATCCTGCGGGTCGAAGCCGAATCGTAAAGCCCGGCGTGCCCCAGTTCCTCCTCGAGCGCGGAACCCACGAACGCACCGAACGAGTTCTCGACCGGAGAGACGAGCGTTGCCCCGCGCAGCCCGATTTCATTCAGCGAGGGGCTTGCCACGCTCGTCTTGCCGATCGCTGCGGCACACAGCGACTGACCGGCAAGAAGGTTGTAGTTCGCGTAACGGGGCCGATAGTTCACCGGCTGGAGGGAAATGCATCCCCCCAGCGCGATGACCAGTGCGACGACGCAGGCGCGTTTGCCTGCGAGGGCCGGTTTCACAGATAGAGTCCGATGACCTGCGTCGTCCAGACCGATTCCTTGTCGCCGGACTGCAGTTCGAGGCGCTTCATCTCCGCAACGAGGAAGTCGCGCGATTCGACCGTGTTCAGATCGCCGATGGCCTTGATTGCCATCGCACGGTCCTGCCACAAGCCGTCCTTGTTGGCGTACAGCGTCTTCAGGAGCGGCAGTTGATCCGCTGCGCTGAGATTGCCGAGCGATGAGATCGCAGCCAGGCGGACATATTCATCTTCGTCCTTCGTCAGTTTTGCCAGCGTCTCCACGGCACGGGGATTGTTCGTGAAGCCGAGGGAATAGACATCGAGAAAGCTGTCGGGCGTGCGCGTGGCCAGCTTGGTGACGAGGCCGTCGACGGCCGCGTCGCTTGCGCGGTAGTCGAACAGCGAGTTCGCGATCTTGGTGGAGAACTCCTTGACCGCCACCGAAAGCGGCTGATTGAAGGTCGGCTCGACGATCTCGTCGAACGACCAGACGGGTACCTTGCCGCGCTTGACGAAGACGCCGATGCGCCGTCTGTCGGTTCCGGTATCGAGCTCCGCGCTGATCAGCGTGAACGTGACGAAGGGCGAATAGGCGTTCACACGATGATTCTGGATGCGGAACGTGCGCACGTTCACTCGCGAGAGGCCGTTGTCGCCGACACTGACCGCAACTGGAATGCCCCGGGAAGCGAGCTCCTCCTTGACGCTCAGCGACAGGAACTGGGGCCCGTCGAGAGGAGCATCACCGACGTTCAGAGTGGCCGCGAGTACGCCGCCGTGGAAGATTCTCTCATCGCCCTTGCGATCGTCGATGAATGAAAGCTGAGCCTGGCTCGGGCGTACCGCTTCGTACTTCATGCCCGAAGGCGTAGGCGCCTTGACGCGATAGGAAGAGGGTGCGCAGCCGGCCAATGCCATGAACGCGCACGCGATGATGCCGCCGCGCAGGGCGGATGAATATGAAAGCATGGAACCTCCCAGTTCGTTTCGTTTATCTCACCGGAGATCGTCGTCTCCTTGCGGGCACAGAATAGCTCTCGGCGGCGGGTTGTTGAACAACCAACGCAGGTATTTCCGCCGGCAGTGTGACCGGGGTCAGGCTTTGCGACGGGCGCTCAGGATGTTCGGCAGGCCCTGAACCCTGCCGAGGACGCGCGACAGCTCTTCCAGGTCCTGCACAGTGATGCGCAGGTTGATGTCCGCGATGCCGTCCGCTTCGTCGGTGACGGTATTCATGCCCTGGATGTTGATCTTGGAATCCGCGAGCACGCCGGTGATGTCGCGCACCAGGCCGCGCCGGTCGAATGCACGGACGTTGATCTCGACGGGGAATGAGCGGTCGCTGCCCGAGCCCCATTCGACCGCGATGAGCCGCTCCGGGTGCTCCTGCTGCAGGCGCTTGAGGCTCACGCAGTCCTGGCGATGGATGCTCACACCGCGTCCGAGCGTGATGTAGCCCATGATGGATTCCGGCGGGACGGGGCCGCAGCAGCGGGCGAAGTGCGACAACAAGTCGCCGACGCCTTCGATGGTGATGCCTTCGGGCGCTTTGGTCGCAATCGTCGGCTTGCGGGGAATGGGAGACGGCAACTCCTGCGGCCGGGCACGGCGCAGGATGGCGCCGGTGATCTGGGCCGCGGTGACGTCGCCTTCGCCGATTGCCTGGTACAGCTGTTCCGGCGTGTCGAACTTGAACTCCGTCACCAGTTCCGCGAGCGACAGGCTGTGAATCGCGAGTCGTTGCAGTTCACGTTCGAGGATCTGCCGCCCCTGCTGCCGGTTCTGTTCCTCGTCCAGCTTGCGGAACCAGGAGCGCACCTTGCTGCGATTGCGCTGGGACACGAGGTAGCCGAGCGACGGCACCAGCCAGTCGCGGCTTGGATTCGGCTGCTTCGCGGTGATGATTTCCACCTGGTCGCCGTTCGCGAGGGGCTGGTTCAACGGCACCATGCGGCCATTCACCTTCGCGCCGCGGCACCGGTGACCCAGATCGGTGTGCACGTGATACGCGAAGTCCAGCGGCGTCGCGCCCTTGGGCAGTTCGATCACCTCACCGCGAGGAGAAAGCGCATAGACGCGATCCTCGAATACTTCGGAGCGCACGCGATCGAGGAAGTCGTCGTTCGTTTCCTGGCCTTCGCGGTCCGCGGGCTCGAGGATCTGGCGCAGCCAGACGATCTTCTGTTCATACGCTGCGTTGCGCTTGCCGCCTTCCTTGTATTTCCAGTGGGCTGCAACGCCGAGCTCCGCATGCTCGTGCATCTCGCGGGTGCGGATCTGGATCTCGACCGGCAGCTTGCCCGGGCCGATGACGGCGGTGTGAAGCGAGCGATAGAGGTTGTCCTTCGGCGTGGCGATGTAGTCGTCGAACTCACCCGGGATGTACGGCCACAGGCTGTGCACGACACCGAGCGCCGCATAGCAGTCCGCAATCGAGTCGACGAGGATTCGCACTGCGCGGATGTCGTAGAGCTGATCGAACGAAAGGCCCTTGCGCTGCATCTTCCGCCAGATGCTGAAGATGTGCTTCGGGCGGCCGGCGACTTCACCCTTGATGTGAACCCGCGCCAGCTCCGTGCGCAGCTGTGAGATGACTTCCTCGATATAGCGCTCGCGGTCCGCTCGTTTGGCCGCGAGCCAGCCCGCGACCAGCTTGTAGTTGGCCGGGTCGAGATAGCGGAAGCTCAGGTCCTCAAGCTCCCACTTGATCTGCCACACGCCGAGACGATTGGCGAGCGGCGCATAGATGTCGCGCGTCTCCCGTGCAATCCGCTCCCGTTCGGCAACGGGCGCGTCCTTGCTTTCGCGAAGAAGCGTCAGTTGCGCCGCCAGCTTGATGAGGACGAGACGCGGGTCGGTGACGATCGCCAGCAGCATCTTGCGCAGCGCTTCCGCCTGATTCGCGGTCAGCGCACTGTCCGCCTGGCGCGGGCCGGAGAGTCCGAGGGAACCGATCCTGACGAGCTCGGTCGCTATGCGGGCCGCCGTGTCGCCGAAAACAGCCGGCGCGCGCTCCTCGGCAATGAGTCCAGTCTCGAGCAGAGGCAGCAGCGCCGCTCCATTGCGCATGTCCTGGTCGTCGGTGAAACCGGCAACGACATCGGCAATTGCCTGAGCGCGCCGGACTGCAATCCGCCCCGTATCGCTCGTTGCGATCTGCTCGAGGTAGTCCCGTGCCTCGCGCGAGAGAACGGGCGTGCTTGCGGAGGATTGTGGAAGCGGGTCGGCGGGCTGCATCACGATCACATGCCGCATCGTCAGGGGCGCGGCCTTTGCCGTATCATACCGGCTTCAAAACTCGAGGATGGGAGCGGAGATTCCTTGCGCAGGCTCAGGCGACCGCGAAGTCTTGCCGAACTGGGTCTTGCCGAGCCGGATGCCTCGGGCCGTGTCAGTGTCCCCGCACGGGCGGGAACCGGCATGCAACCGGTCCGTAACCGTGTGCTGCCGCCCCAGGTCCGCATTCTCGGTCTCGATCCCGGTTCGCTGCGTACGGGTTATGCCGTGGTCGAAACGAATGCCGGGCGCATTTCGTATCTCGTGAGCGGCACGATCAAGACGGAAGGCAGCTCGCTCGCGCAGCGCCTGCAGGAGATCTTCCTCGCCGTCGAGCGCCTGACGCAGGACTTTCGCCCCGATGAGGTAGCGATCGAAGGCGTGTTCATGCACCGCAATGCCGACAGCGCACTCAAGCTGGGGCAGGCACGAGGCGCCGCGTTGAGCGCGACGTTTGCCGCCCGGCCCCGCGTTTACGAGTACGCCCCTCGCGCCGTGAAGCTCGCGGTCGTCGGCACCGGCAGCGCACAGAAGGAACAGGTCCAGTTGATGGTGAAGAAGTTGCTCAACATTTCCGGCCCCCTCGGGGCTGATGCGGCTGACGCGCTGGCGATCGCGCTGTGCCATGCGCATTCGCGCAAGGTGCACAGCCTCATCACGGCGGGCGGCTGATGATCGGATTCCTGCGCGGCCGGTTGACGGCAAAACATCCCCCGCAGCTGCTGATCGACGTGGGCGGGGTGGGCTATGAAGTCGAAGCGCCGATGTCGACGTTCTATGTACTGCCGCCGGTCGGATCGGACGTCAGCCTGTTCACGCATCTCGTCGTTCGCGAAGACGCCCACGTGCTCTTCGGCTTCGGCAGCGAACGCGAGCGCCGGCTGTTTCGCGAGCTGATCAAGGTATCGAACGTCGGGCCGAAGCTGGCCCTGGCGCTGCTGTCGGGCATGACAGTCGACAGCTTCCTGCTTTGCATCGAGGCGCAGGATGCGGACACGCTGGTGAAGATTCCGGGCGTCGGTCGCAAGACCGCGGAGCGGCTGCTCATCGAGATGCGCGATCGCATCAAGAATCTGACGGGACTGGATACGGCGGTACCGATTGCCGCAGGCGCCGTGGCGACCGCGGGCAACGGTGCGCAAGCCGAGGCGTTCAGCGCGCTCGTGGCACTCGGCTACAAGCCGGCGGAAGTGACGCGACTGCTCAAGGCAGTCGATCCGGGGGCCCGGACGACGGAAGAACTGATTCGAGGCGCGCTGCAGGTTGCAGCGGCGAAGTAGCATGACACCAGCGGACATGACACTGACGGACAAGAGCCCATGACGGATCGCGTCATTTCAGCGACCCCGCAGGGCGACGAGGACGTCTTCGATCGGGCAGTGCGCCCGAAGCGGCTGGCGGACTACGTCGGGCAGTCGAGCGTCAAGACGCAGATGGAGATCTTCATCGAGGCTGCCCGCAAGCGCCGTGAAGCGCTCGATCACGTCCTGATCTTCGGGCCGCCCGGGCTCGGCAAGACGACGCTCGCGAACATCATCGCGAATGAACTGCAGGTCAATCTCAAGCAGACGTCCGGTCCGGTGATCGAGCGGCCGGGAGATCTCGCGGCCCTGCTCACGAACCTGCAGCCGAACGACGTGCTGTTCGTCGATGAGATCCATCGCCTGAGCCCCATCGTCGAGGAGATCCTCTATCCCGCGATGGAAGACTTTCAGCTCGACATCATGATCGGCGAAGGTCCCGGTGCCCGTTCGATCAAGCTCGATCTGCAGCCCTTCACGCTGGTGGGCGCGACCACGCGGGCGGGCCTGCTGACGTCGCCATTGCGCGACCGGTTCGGGATCGTGCAGCGGCTGGAGTTCTACGATCAGCAGGAACTGCAGCGGATCGTCGAACGCTCGGCCTCGATTCTCGGGGTGCACACGGACGCCGGCGGCGCGATGCGCATCGCCCAGCGCTCGAGAGGAACCCCGCGTATCGCGAATCGGTTGTTACGTCGCGTAAGAGACTACGCGGAGGTTAAGGCGGGCGGACACGTGACGGACGAAGTGGCCCAGGCGGCGCTGAACATGCTCGATGTCGATCCGCTCGGTTTCGACGTGATGGACCGCAAGCTCCTGCTGACCATCATCGAGAAATTCGACGGCGGCCCGGTCGGCGTCGAGAGCCTCGCGGCCGCGCTCGGCGAGGAACGCGGCACCATCGAAGATGTGATCGAGCCGTTCCTGATCCAGCAGGGATTCGTCATGCGGACGGCGCGGGGTCGAGTGGCCACCAGAAACGCCTACTTGCATTTCGGGCTCAAGGTGCCGGATCGCGGCGGCGTGACTGGAGACCTTTTTTGAGCGGCCCCGTGGCGAACTTCTTCAGCTGGCCAGTGAGGGTCTACTGGGAAGATACAGATGCCGGCGGCATCGTCTACTACGCGAACTATCTGAAGTTCATGGAACGTGCGCGGTCGGAATGGCTGCGCGCGCTCGGTATCGAGCAGGGGCCTCTGCAGCGCGATCACGGGCTGATGTTCGTCGTCGTGGATGCCGCGAGCCATTTCCAGCGGCCGGCGCGCTACGGAGATCTGCTGCATGTGAGCTGCGAGATCGAGAAATGGACGAAGGTCAGCCTGACGTTCCGGCAGGAAATTACGCGCACCACTGAAGCATCCGATCGGGAACTGCTGGTCACCGGAACGGTCCGTGTGGCATGCCTGGACGCAACGAAGTTCCGGCCGCGGGCGCTGCCGGACAGCCTTGTTCAACAGATGACAGTGTCGGGAGAGTCGTAATGGCAGGTGATTTGTCGCCCCTTGAGCTGGTCCTGAATGCCAGCTTCATCGTGCAAATCGTGATGGCACTGCTGCTGCTGGCATCGGTCGTGTCATGGTCGATCATGCTGCGCAAGCGCTCGGAGCTGCGCCGCGCACGGGCCGACGCGGACCGGTTCGAGGAAGTGTTCTGGTCGGGCGGCGATCTGTCGGCCATGTTCAAGGCCATCGATCAGAGCCGGCGCGTAACGAAGGGCATGGAGAGCATCTTCGAGCAGGGCTTCCGCGAGTTCTCGCGATTGCGCCAGCAGGGCGTTACGCAAGGCCCGCTCCTCGAAGGTGCGCGCCGCGGCATGAAGGTCGCGCTGCTGAAGGAGAGCGATCGCCTCGAGCACAGCCTGTCGATGCTGGCGACGATCGGCTCGACCAGCCCGTACGTCGGCCTGTTCGGCACGGTGTGGGGCATCATGAATGCCTTCCACGGGCTGGGTAACGTGCAGCAGGCCACGCTGGCGATGGTCGCGCCCGGCATCGCGGAAGCGCTGATCGCGACCGCCATGGGTCTGTTTGCCGCGATCCCGGCCGTGATTGCGTACAACCGGTACGCCGACCAGGTGACGCGCATCGAAACGCGCTACGACACCTTCGTCGAAGAGCTGTCCTCGATCCTGCAGCGCCATGCGTCGGGCCGGGGCACGCCCGCTGCAGCCGCTTCCGAGGCACACGCATGACCCCGGCGCGCCGCGGCAAGCGTTTGATGGCAGAGATCAACGTCGTTCCGTACATCGACGTGATGCTGGTGCTGCTGATCATTTTCATGATCACTGCGCCGATGCTCACGCAGGGTATCAAGGTCGAGCTGCCCAAAGCGGGGGCGGAGCCGTTGCCGCAGGACATGAGCGAGCAGCAGCTGCTGATTCTCGGCGTCGACAAGTCGGGCAACTTCTACCTGAACATCGGCAAGGACGAGGAGACGCCCATCGACGATGCGGCAGTAGTGGATCGCGTATCGGCTGTGCTCAGACGCGATCCAAAGACGGGAGTGCTGGTGAAAGCCGACCGCAGTGTGCCGTACGGACGCGTCGTGGAGGGAATGGTGTTGCTGCAGCAGGCGGGTGCGGAGAAGGTGGGCTTCGTCACTGACCCCGCGGACGCCAAACGGGCGCAGCAGAAGAAGCAATGAGGGCACGGGCGAAGCGATTTGCGCTCTGACGATGGCTGATTACTTCAAAACCAACTGGCGATTCCTGCTCGGCGCAGCGCTGCTGCACGCCGTGTTCGCCGGCATCTTCGGATTGACGATGATCCAGATGTCACGCAATGCGCCGCCGCCGCAGCTTGCGATCCAGGCGGTCGTGATCGATGCGTCGCAGATCGGTGCTGCCAGCAGGCGCCAGGAACAGGAACGCGAGCGTCAGCGGGCTCAGCAGCGCGAGCGCGAAGAGGAACAGCGTCGCCAGCAGGAACAGACGGCGCAGCGCGAAGCGGAACAACGGGCCGAGCAGGAGCGTCAGGTTGAAACCCAGCGCCGGCAAGAGGAAGAGCAGAAGCGCGTCGCCGAAGAGCAGATGATGGTCCAGCGCCAGGAGGCGGAACGCAAACGCCAGGCCGAGGCCGAGCAACAGAAGAAAGCGCAAGCCGACCGCCAGAAGAAGGCAGAGGCGGAGCGCCAGCGTGTTGCGGAGATCGAGCGCAAACAGAAGGAAGAAGCGCAGCGTCGCAAGGCGGCGGAAGACGCGAAACTGCAGGCGTCCCGCGAAGCCGAACTGCAGCGTCAGTTGGCGGAAGAAGAGGGCGTCATGCAGGCGCGCGGCTCGACCGCCTTCAATCAGTATGTGGCCATGATCCAACAGCAGATCGAGCGGAACTGGAACCGCCCCCCGTCGGCCCGGCAGGGCCTCGAGTGCACCATTCGGGTGGCGCAATCTCCGAACGGAGTCGTGCTGTCGGCCAAGGTTGAGCAGTGCAATGGCGATTCAGCGGTGAGGCAGTCGATCGAACAGGCCGTGCTGCGCGCTTCGCCGCTGCCGCCGCCGTCCGATCCGCGCCTGTTCGAGCGCAATCTGATTCTGATTTTCAAACCCGCCGAGTGACCCTTGTCCGCGGCGGGAGAGCGACTGGAAGGAGACTCTTGATGGCACATCTTTTCTCGCGAGCGGTATTGGGTTTCGCGCTGGCGCTTGCCGCTGTCGCAGCCCAGGCCCAACTCGTAGTCGAAATCACCCGCGGCCAGGAGAATGCGGTCCCGATCGCGATCGTGCCGTTCGGCTGGGAATCGCAGGGCGCAGCCCCTTTCGACGTGGCTGAAGTCGTCGCGGCCGATCTGCAGCGCAGCGGCCGCTTCGCACCGCTCGACCGGCGCGACATGGTCGATCGTCCCACGGCCGGCGACCAGATCCGTTTCCAGGACTGGCGCTACCTCAAGTCGGACTTCATCGCTGTGGGCAAGGTGACGCCGGACGGCGCCGATCGCTACGCCGCGCAGTTCGAGCTCTACAACGTTCTCACCGGTCAGAGACTGACTGGTCAGCGTCTCACCGCGAACACGCGCGGGATGCGTGCGATGGCTCACCGCATCTCGGACATCATCTTCGAGCAGCTCACCGGCATTCCGGGCGCGTTCTCGACCCGTGTCGCGTTCATCAGCGCCGAAGGGACGCCGCCGCAGCAGCGCTACAAACTCATCGTTTCGGACGCGGACGGTGAGAATCAGCAGATCATCGCGAATTCGACCGAACCCTTGATGTCACCGGCCTGGTCGCCCGACGGCGCGAGCCTCGCTTACGTCTCCTTCGAGAGCAAAGCATCCGCGATCTACGTGCAGACTCTCGCAACGGGCGAACGCCGCCGTGTTTCGGCTCGCGCCGGTATCAATGGCGCTCCCGCCTGGTCGCCCGATGGTCGCAAGCTTGCGTTGACCCTCTCGCGCAAGGATGGCGACGTCGATGTCTACACGCTCGATCTGGCAAGCCAGGTTCTGACGCGCATGACCTTCGATCCGGGCATCGATACCGAGCCCGAGTGGTCGACTGACGGCCGCAAGCTGTATTTCAACTCGGACCGGGCCGGCAGTCCTCAGATCTATGAGGTCGATCCGGATCTGCCGAACAAGGCGACGCGGGTGACCTTCGACGGCTCGTACAACGCGCGCCCCCGGATGTCGCCGGACGGCAAGCAGATGTCCGTCGTGTATCTGGATCGGGGCAACTACCGGATCGCGACGATCGATCTTGCAACCAAAGCGGTGCAGGTGTTGTCACAAGGGCGGCAGGACGAGAGTCCGAGCTTCGCGCCTAATGGTGCGACGATCATCTATGCGACTCAGGATCGCGGCAGAGGCGTGCTCGCGACTGTGTCGATCGACGGTCGCGTGCAGCAGAAGCTGGCGGCGAGCACCGGGGATGTGCGTGAGCCCGTGTGGGGCCCGTTCCCGAAGAAGAAATGACGGGCAAATCCAGCGTAAACGTGGTCGTGCTCGAGCGCTTGTGGCAGAATTTCGCGCAAATTTGCGGCTCGGATGCGGGAAATCCCGCGAATCCCGGCCTGCGACAACGGATCGACCGGGACTTTTCCCGCAGGAGAGCTTGATGCGAGCAGTGCAGTTGGTTGCGATTCTCGTGAGTGCAGTGGCGTTGAGCGGCTGTCCGAAGAAGCCCGAAACGCTGCCGGATTCCGGCCCGACCCCGACCGATACCGGCGCCAGCACGGGCACGTCGACGGGCAACGATGTGGGCACCTCGGCACTCGGTGCCGAACAGCAGGCGATCGAAGCACTCAAGCGCACGGGCACCGTGATCTTCTTCGACTACGACCGTGCTGATATCAAGCCGGAGTACGTGGCCATCGTTACCGCGCATGCCCAGTTCCTGAACGGCAGCGCCTCCCGGAAGCTGCGTCTGGAAGGGCACTCCGACGAGCGCGGCTCGCGCGAATACAACATCGGTCTGGGTGAGCGTCGTGCACAGTCCGTGCGTCGTGCGCTGCTGCTCCAGGGCGTGAATGAGGCGCAGCTCACCACCGTGAGCTACGGCGAAGAGCGTCCGGCCGTGTCGGGCAGCGACGAGGCAGCGTACGCGAAGAACCGTCGCGTGGAGCTGGTGCCGACCCGATGATCCGCGTTCGTAACCGTTCGGTCCTGCTCATTGCAGCGCTCGGCGCGCTGGGCGGCTGTGCTTCGACACCACCGGAAGCTGATCCGGTGGTGCAGAAGCTGAGCGATCTGGACAGCCGTCTGCTGCGAATCGAGCGTGTGCTGGCGAATCAGAGCCTGCTGGACCTGTCGCAGCGGATCGAGGCCTCGCAGAACGAAGTGCGCATCCTGCGCGGACAGCTCGAAGAGCTGCAGCACAACGCGACGCGGACCCAGGACCAGCAGCGCGACATGTACGGCGATCTCGATCGTCGGCTCGCATCCGTTGAAGGTGGAGCGGCGGCCGGCGCAGCCCTCGGCGCCGCGCCGACGAGCAGCTTGCCCGTGCCGCAGGGCGACGATCGCGCGAACTATCAGGCTGCGTTCGACCTGCTGAAGGACGGCAAGTACACGGAAGCCGCCGCGGCCTTCAAGGAATTTCTCGTGAAGTTCCCGGGAAGCGGTCTCTCCGACAATGCGCAGTACTGGCTCGGCGAAGCTCACTACGTCACGAAGCAGTATCCGGATGCGTTGCGTGCGTTCCGCACGGTGCTCGAGAAGTATCCTGATTCGCGCAAGACGCCGGACGCCTTGCTGAAGATCGGCTACTGCAACTACGAGCTGAAGAACTGGGGCGAAGCTCGCACCGCTCTCGATCAGGTCGTGAAGCAATACGCCGACACGACGGCCGCGCGATTGGCCAGCCAGCGTCTGGCCAAGATGGAGAGCGAAGGACGATAGAGAAAGAGTGACGAGTGACGGGTGCTGGGCGTCGCTGCCCGTGCCCGTCACGTTCTTCGTCGCCTCTCGTCACTGGTCACCCGTCACCCGTCACCGTCTTCATGTCCGTCCGTCTCAAGCTCACTGAAATCTTCCTGTCCATCCAGGGCGAAGCTGACGCCGTTGGCTGGCCGACCGTGTTCGTGCGCCTGACGGGATGTCCGCTTCGCTGCCAGTACTGCGATACGGCTTATGCGTTCCATGGCGGCGAATGGTTCACGCTGGAGCAAGTGCTGGAACGCGTGGCGTCTTACGGTGCGCGTCACGTATGCGTGACGGGCGGCGAGCCACTTGCACAGAAGGCATGTATTCCGCTCCTCACCGCGCTGTGTGACGCCGGCTATCGGGTGTCCATTGAAACCAGCGGCGCCATCGATGTGAGCCCGGTGGATCCGCGTGTCACGCGCGTCGTCGATATGAAGACGCCGGACAGCGGCGAGGAAGCGCGCAATCGAACCGACAATCTGGCGCTGCTGCGAGCCGATGAACAGGTGAAATTCGTGATCTGCAGCCGCGGCGATTTCGAATGGGCGCGCGATTTCGTGCGACGCGAGGCATTGCCGGACCGCTGCACGGTGCTGTTCAGCCCGAGCTATCAGCAGGTCGAGGGGCGCGACCTCGCGCAATGGATCATCGACGAGCGTTTGCCCGTGCGTTTCCAGGTGCAGCTGCACAAGTATCTGTGGGGCGATACGCCGGGGCGCTGAAGCCGCGGGCTGGCCTGCTACGTGCAGCGCCTTCGGCCCCGATCCCGTAACGAAGTGACATCATGAAGCGGACCGTTGTTCTCGTCTCAGGCGGACTCGATTCCACCACCGCGTTGGCGATTGCCCGCGCCGAGGGCTTCGAGTGCTATGCGCTCAGCGTCGACTACGGTCAGCGTCATCACGCCGAATTGAATGCCGCAGCCCGCGTCGCGAAAGCGCTGGGTGCCGCGGAACACCGGGTGATGCGCGTCGATCTCGGCGGCATCGGCGGTTCGGCGCTGACGGATGCGAGCATCGCGGTTCCCGAAACACCGCAGTCCGGCATTCCTGTCACCTATGTGCCGGCCCGCAACACGGTGATGTTGTCGCTTGCGCTCGCGTGGGCCGAAGTCCTCGACGCGGAGCAGATCTGCATCGGCGTGAACGCCGTCGATTACTCGGGCTATCCCGACTGCCGACCTGCCTTCGTCGATGCCTACGAACGCCTGGCGAACCTGGCGACGCGCAGCGGAGTCGAAGGCACTGTGCATTTCCGGATCAGCGCGCCGCTGATCGACATGACAAAGGCCCAGATCATCCGCAAAGGCCTTGAACTGGGCGTCGATTATGGAATGACGGTGTCCTGTTACCAGGCAGACGACGACGGTCGCGCATGCGGGCGTTGCGATGCCTGCCGGTTGCGGCGTGAGGGATTTGCTGCAGCAGGCGCCGCCGATCCAACCCGCTACGTACGATGAACTCGCGGGCATGTTCCGGTATCATGCGCGCCCCCAAGGGGACGGGTGGCAGCGACTGGCTGCCGGTACCGCATCGAAATGCGGGTCTGGCCTCTTTGTTCTGGCTAGCTGGCTCATGGCTAGCCGGCTAACAAGCTTCCTCCGGGTTGGTAGCTCAGTCGGTAGAGCATCGGACTTTTAATCCGCTGGTCGAGGGTTCGATTCCCTCCCAACCCACCATTTCCCGTTCGGGCAATCGCGGTCGTTACGCGGAATCCGCGAATATGAAATTACCGACAAGTGCCGGAGACTTTTGCCGTTTCTCTTGTACTGGTCACATTGAGCGTTTATTGTCGACTCAATGAACGTTCGGTGATTCCCCTATAAGAGAATTGCTCCGAACAATCAAAGAGTTATCGCCACTCTTTCAGGACGATCAGCAGCCGACTCCGGATCAGCGGACCTCGCACGGAGCGACTTGCCGTGGCACCAGTCTCCCGAGCTGTCCTCGGGTCGTCGATTGAGTTCAGTTCAGGCCACCAGCTCCGATTCATGACCACGCAGCCACAGCCCACCGCGCTTTCCACTGAACTGCCATTAGGGCTGAGCAGCGCGCCGTTTGCTGACTGCGTGGACGACGCTTTCTTCTTTCCGAGCGATCAGCATCTGCGTGCGCTGGAGTTCATGGGCCAGCTGCTGTGGACGCGAGCACGTCTCGGTGTCGTCACTGCCAGCCACGGCTGCGGCAAGAGCCTGCTGATCAGCCGACTGCTGCATAGCCTCGACGAACGCATCGTCGCCGCGGCCGTCAGCAAGGAAAGTCTCAGTCCGCGCGATTTCCTGCTCGAGGTGCTGCGCCAGTACGGCTTCGCGCTCGAAGACAGCGACAAGACGGATCGTCGTCGCCTGCTCGAACGCTTCCTGCATCACCAGGCGTCGATGAGCCGCGTCTGCCTGCTCGTGGTCGAGAACCCGCAGGAAATGCATCCATCGGTGCTCGAGGAGCTGCGCTATCTCGCGGCTGTCGAGGTCGAAGGGCGTCGTGTGCTGAAGGTATTGCTGCTCGGCCAGCCGGCGCTCAATCGCGTGATCGAGTCGCCCAAGATGATCGAGTTGCTGGCGGGCGGCATCAATCGGTTCACGCTCGGAGCGCTGACCGAAGACCAGGCGGCGGCATATATCGCTCACCGACTGCGTGCTGCAGGCGCAGCGAATCCCGACGTTCTGATGCCGCATACGCTGATGTCCCGTATCCACGCCTGTACAGGAGGCATCCCCCGGCAGATCAACCGGCTCGGTGCACGCGCTCTCGCGTGCGCGGCAGAAGATGGTGCCGACTCGGTCACTCCCGAGGCGCTGAATCGGGCGATCGCTGAACTCGGCTGGCAGAGCAGGGTGCCGGCAGCTCCGGTGGAATCGAATCGCCACAAGGGCGAGGCCGCGCAGATCTGCGGCAAGCTCATTCTTTCGATGCAAGGCGCACCGGATCGTGAGCTCATCCTCGATCACGACCGCATGCTGGTAGGGCGGGGCGAGGAAGCCGACATCCGGATCGACTCGGTTTTCGTCAGCCGGTATCACGCTCTGATCGTCCGGCACGATCACCAGGACCTGCTGCTCGATCTCGGCAGCACCAACGGCGTCCTGCTGAGCTCGCGGCGCATCCTGCGTCGGGTTCTCAAGGATGGGGACGTCATCCAGATCGGTCCGGCGCGGGTGATCTATCTCAACCCGCTGGCTCTGCCCGCGGCGCAGCCCGATCCGGCGGAGACCATCTGCTTCGCCCGGCCCGGGTTCCCACCGATGCCCGGTGAGGACGACACGAACGGCACCGTCATTGCCTTCGGCCAGCCGGATGGCCTGATCTCGGGCGGACGCTGAATTTACGGGCTGTGCGGCCCGTGCTTGCCGCCCGAAAGGGCTGTCAGTAGAGTGTCGGCCTCCCAACGTCCGCGCATTCCCGGAATGTGATTTCCTGGCTCCTGTGTAGATCGCGATGCACGGGCCGGGTCTCTGCGCGGCGGGGATGCACGGCAGGGCGTTGGGACCGGCCGGCTATACGAGATTGACAAGAAGTGGATCGGTGGCGAGTTCATAAATTCGGCGGTTCGAGCGTCGCCGATGCAGTGTGCATGGAGCGCGTGGCCAGGATTCTCGAAGAGGATCCGAATCCACGCCTGGGCGTCGTGCTTTCCGCGTGCCGCGGCATTACCGACGCGCTGCTCAATGTGGTCGCGGCTGCCGAGCGGCAGGATGACGGCGTCGACCGCCGCATCGACGAGATCCGCAAACGCCATCACGTCATTGCCGAGACGCTGCTGTCCGGCGATCCCCGCGCCCAGTTTCTGACGAGCTTCGAGCAGGACCTGCGCGATATCGCGAGCATCCTGCACACCGTGCGGCTCATTCGCGCGGCCTCGCAGACCGTTCGCGACCTCATCGCGGGCTACGGCGAAATCTGGTCCACCCGGCTTTTCTCCGCCTATCTCCGGGCGCGGGGCAAGCGCCCGGGTCGTGTCGAATGGCTCGATGCGCGCGAGATCGTTTCTGTCGAATGGGGCCCGCTCGGACCCGCCGTTCGCTGGGACGTATCGGAGGCCAACATCGCCAAGGCCGTGCCGCGCGACCAGCCCGTCACCCTGATCATCACGGGATTCATTGCCAGGGACGCTCGCGGTCTGCAGACCACGCTCGGTCGCAACGGCAGCGATTTCTCCGGTTCGATCTTCGGCGCACTGCTCGATGCGGGTGAAATCGTGATCTGGACGGACGTCGATGGCGTCCTGAGCGCCGATCCGCGACTCGTCCCCGATGCGAAAGTCATCGACTCGCTCTCTTATAACGAGGCGATGGAGCTCGCGTACTTCGGCGCGAAAGTCATCCATCCGCAGACGATGGCGCCCGCCGTACTCAAGGGCATCCCGATCTGGATCCGCAACACGTTTGCGCCAGAGAAGCTGGGAACCCTCATCTGTGCGAATCCGACATCGCAGCTGGCGGTCAAAGGCATCACGTCGATCGATCGTTGCGCGCTCGTGAATCTGGAAGGCGCTGGCATGATCGGCGTTCCCGGGACGGCGCATCGCCTGTTCGGTGCGCTGCGCGATCACGGCATTTCCGTCATCCTGATCTCGCAGGGCAGCTCGGAGCATTCAATCTGCTTCGCCATCCCCGAAAGCGAAGCGACGCGCGCCGAAGCCGTGGTTCGCGAAGCGTTCGACAGCGAACTGCGCCAGGGTCAGATCCAGAGCGTCGAAGTCACGACGGCCTGCAGCATCCTCGCGGTCGTTGGCGACGGCATGGCGGGATCGCACGGCGTCGCTGCGAAGGTGTTCAGCGCGCTGGGCAGCGCGGCGGTCAGCGTTCGAGCTATCGCGCAAGGCGCATCGGAGCGCAACATCTCCGTCGTGATCGACGGCAAGCATTCGTCGCGCGCGTTGCGATCGGTGCATTCGAGTTTCTATCTTTCGCCGCACACGGTTTCGATCGGCCTCATCGGCCCGGGGCTCGTCGGCGGCGTGTTGCTGGATCAGATGGCGTCGCAGATCGAACGTCTGTCGCGCGACCTAAAGGTGGACCTGCGCGTCCGCGGCATCATGTCGTCGAAGCGCATGCATCTTTCCAACGTCGAAGTCCCCCTCGGCCGTTGGCGCGAGGCGGTGAGCGCGACGGGTGAACCTGCGGATCTCACGCGGTTCGCGGAGCACATTCATGCGGATCACATGCCGCACGCGATCATCATCGATTGCTCGTCCAGCGCGGACATCGCGGCGCGCTATCCGGAATGGCTTGCGGCAGGCATTCACGTCGTTACTCCCAACAAGAAGGGCAACAGCGGCGATCTCGAGCTGTACGCGCGTTTCCAGGAAGCCCGCAAGCAGGGCAGTTCGCACTATCTCTACGAAGCGACCGTGGGCGCGGGCCTGCCGATCATCCAGACGCTGCGCGACCTTCGTGACACCGGCGACGAAATCCGCCGCATCGAAGGCATCCTCTCGGGCACGCTGGCGTATCTCTTCAATGTGTGGGACGGCTCCGAGCCGTTCTCGTCGATCGTCCGGGCGGCGAAAGCCAAGGGCTATACCGAGCCGGATCCGCGCGATGACCTTTCCGGTGTCGACTTTGCCCGCAAGCTGATCATCCTCGGACGCGAGATGGGGCTGCGCCTCGAACTCGCGGACGTGCAGCTCGAAGGCCTGGTGCCGCCGGCCCTCAAGGCATGCGGTCCGGAAGAATTCCTCGAGCGGCTGCCTGAGTTCGACGCTCCGATGGCGCAGCGCCTGAAGGCCGCGCGCGAGCGTGATCGTGTGTTGCGATACGTCGGTTCACTCGATGCAGCCACGGGCAAGGCCTCTGTCGGCCTCGTCGAGCTCGAGCGCTCGCACACGTTCGCCAACATCAATCTCACTGACAACGTCGTGCGGTTCCTGACGCGGCGCTACAACGAGAATCCGCTGGTGGTGCAGGGGCCGGGCGCCGGTCCTGAGGTCACCGCTGGTGGCATCTTCGGCGACCTCCTGCGCGTGTGCGCGTACCTGGGCGCCAAACTCTGATGAAGAACTCCGCAACCGCATTCGCACCCGCGAGTATCGGCAACGTCGCTGTCGGCTTCGATGTGCTCGGGCACAGCTTCCAGACGATCGGTGATCGCGTCACTGCTCGCCGTATCGCCGAGCCCGGCGTTCGCATCGCGTCGATCGGGGGACTGGTCTGCGATCTGCCGCGCGAGCCCGAGAAGAACACGGCCGGCATGGCGGTGCTCAGCATGGTCCGCGACCTGAAGCTCGATTTCGGTATCGAGCTCGAGATCGAGAAGGGCATTCCGCTGGGCTCGGGTCTCGGCGGTTCGGCCGCGTCCGCGGTGGCAGGTGTCGTTGCCGCGAATGCCTTGCTGCCGAAGTCGCTCACGAAGCTCGAGCTGCTCAAGTTCGCCATGAAGGGCGAGGAAGTGGCGAGCGGCTCCGTGCACGTCGACAACATCGCGCCGTCGCTGTTCGGTGGGCTGGTGCTGACTGTCGGTATCGACAATCCGAACGTGAAGCAGATTCCCGTGCCTCCTTCGGTGCGCTGCGTGCTGGTTCATCCGCACATGACGCTGTCGACGCGCGCCGCTCGCGAGATCCTGAATCGCTCCATCGATCTGTCGAACGTGATCTGGCAGTCGGCGAACCTCGCCGGGTTCCTCACCGGATGCTTCACCGGCGACCTGAGACTGATCCGCGAATCGCTCGAAGACGTCATCATCGAACCGCAGCGCAAGGTGCTGATCCCCGGCTTCCAGGCCGTGAAGGATGCGGCACTGAAGCATGGGGCACTGGGATGCTCGATCTCCGGCGCCGGCCCGACCGTTTTTGCCTGGTGCGAAGAGCCGCAGGCGACCGCGATCCGCGACGCGATGGTCGCTGCTTTCGCCGCGTACAAGCTCGATTCAGACGCCTGGATTTCGACGCTCGATCCGTCGGGAGCACGGATAGTGGATGGCGGATAGGCGGAGCGCGATTGCCACCCGTCTGCCACCCATTCCGCGATCAGCGAGCCTTCACGCGACAACCTCTGACTATCCGCCATTCACTTCTTCATGCAGTACCTCAGTACCCGCAGTCCGCAACACCGCGTGTTGCTCGGTGAAGCCATTGCGCAGGGCATTGCGCCGGACGGCGGC
Source organism: Povalibacter uvarum (assembly GCF_014202975.1). Taxonomy (GTDB): domain Bacteria; phylum Pseudomonadota; class Gammaproteobacteria; order Steroidobacterales; family Steroidobacteraceae; genus Steroidobacter; species Steroidobacter uvarum. The sequence continues at coordinate 1,251,494 of NZ_JACHHZ010000001.1, read as the reverse complement.
TTGTTCGTGCCCGAATCGTTTCCGCATTTCGTTCCGCATCAGTTCGACGGCCTGACGGCGCTGCCGGACATTGCCGAGCGATTGATTGCGCCGTTCGCGGCGGGCGATCCAATGATCGCCGGCGAGCTGAAATCGATCTGCAAAGCGGCTTTCGACTTCCCGGTGCCCATCGCGCCGGTTTCAGACGCGCCCGCGCCGATGTGGGTACTCGAGCTCTTCCACGGTCCGACGTCCGCGTTCAAGGATTTCGGCGCACGATTCCTTGCCGAAACGCTGGAACGGATTCGTCGCGGCGCACCACGCAAACTTACAATCCTCGTTGCAACGTCGGGAGACACTGGCGGGGCGGTAGCCGCGGCATTCCACAATCGTCCCTGGGTCGACGTCGTCGTTCTCTATCCGAAGGGTCTCGTGTCGGAACGCCAGGCGCAGCAGCTCGCATGCTGGGGAGGCAACGTCCGGACATTCGCGGTGCACGGTACGTTCGACGACTGCCAGCGCATGGTCAAAGAGGCATTCCTCGATCCCGCGATCGCCGAGACCCACCAGCTGTCTTCGGCAAACAGCATCAACGTCGGGCGGCTGCTGCCGCAGATGGTCTACTACGCGTACGCAGGGCTCGAGTTGTGGCGCCAGAACGGTCGGCGCGCGAACTTCATCATTCCCGCCGGCAACCTTGGCAACTCTCTGGCCTGCATCTGGGCACGGCATGCCGGCTTGCCGATCGGTGAGATCGTGCTGGCCACGAACGCCAATCAGACGGTGACCGAGTATCTGCGGACCGGCGAATGGGAGCCGCGTCCGAGCGTCCCGACCCTGGCCTCCGCCATGGACGTCGGAAATCCGAGCAACATGGAGCGCCTGCGCGCCCTGCACCCGGATTTCGAGGAACTGCAGAGCCAGATCGGCGCATCGAGCGTCGACGACATCGAGATCCGTTCGACCATCCGCCGTGACTCGCACGAACTGGGGCAGGTGTGGTGTCCGCACACAGCGACTTCTGCCAAAGTATTCCGCCGGCTCCTGGCGCGCGGCGTGCGGGGCGACTGGGTTATCGTATCGACGGCCCATCCGGCGAAGTTCAACGATATCGTCGAGCCGCAGATCGGCCGCAAGGTCGAGATACCGGAGAGCCTGGCGCGGCTGTTGTCGCTGCCGCGGCAGGAAAAGGAACTGGAACCTACACTTCAGGCGTTACGGGCGCAGTTGCAGAACCCTTGAGCATGCCATTGCCGACCGAAATTCCCCCCTGGGCCTGGCCGGTTGCCGGCGCGCTGCTCGTCATCGCGCTGCTCGTCTGGATCTTCCTGAAGATCCAGGCGTACCGTGAGCGCCGTGCGATCGACGCCACGATCGCGAGCGTCGGCTACGAGATGCTGAAGAACGTCCTGCTGCCGAACGGCAACGGCGGGCAGATCCACGTCAACTACGTGCTGCTCACGCAGCGCGGCGTCCTCGTGGCCGATCTGCTGGACCTGCCGGGCGCGGTGTTCGGCGGCGAGCAGATGCTCGAGTGGACTGCGATCGGCAAGAAGCGCCGCTACACCTTTGCGAATCCGCAGCATGCCCTCTACGACCGCATGGCCGCGGTAAAACTCCTGATCGGCGATGTGCCGGTCGAAGGCCGCGTGATCTTCACCCAGCGCGGCAACTTCCCGAAAGGCAAACCCCGCAACGTGCTTCGCATCGACGACCTCGCCGATGAATTCCCCGTCGTCGACAAAGTCCGCGGCAACATCACGGCCGCGTTCGGCAATGTCTGGGAGAATGTGAAGAAGCACGCGGAGCCGAATCCGCTGGCGGCGTGAGAAGGAAGCTGCTGCCTCGCTCATCGTCTCCGTTTCCCATGCTCCTCCACCACCTGCGCCACACAGGCCGTTACTCTCTTCCCCGTCTCGATATCGAGAAACTCATTCGGTCCGTGTGCATTCGAATGCGGGCCTAGTACTCCGGTCACCAGGAACTGCGTCCGCGGAAATTTCTCGCTCAGCATTCCCATGAACGGGATGCTGCCGCCGGTTCCCATGTACATCGCGTCGTGGCCGAAGAAATTCTTCGATGCCGACTGGATCGCCGCTTCGAGCCAGGGTTCGGTCGATGGAGCATTCCAGCCGCCCATGCTGGATTCGATCTCGAATGTGACGTGCGCGCCGTAAGGCGGGTCGCGCTCGATCGTCTCTTTCACCGCGATCGCGGCCTTCTGCGGATCGACGCCCGGGGGCAGGCGGAACGACAGCACGAACTCCGTTTTCGGTCGCAGCACGTTGCCCGCGCTGCTGATGGGCGGAATGCCGCCGACGCCGGTAACGGACAGCGTCGGTCGCCACGTGCTGTTGAGCAGCAGCTCGGACGGATCGTCCGACATCGGCCGCATGCCATCGACGAACGGAATCTTCTGGTGGACGACGGCGCCGAGGGTTTTGCCCGCTGCGAGGGCTTGCTTCTGTCGATCAGGAGGAATCGAGCCGTGCAGCGCATCGATGAGGATCTTGCCCGTCGCGGCATCCTCGACGCGGGCGAGAAGCTGTCGAGCGATGCGGAAGCTGGAAGCAGCAATGCCGCTCGCCATGCCCGAGTGGACGCCCTCGCGAAGGACTTCCACTCGCAGTGTGCCGATGAGATTGCCGCGAAGCGAAGTCGTACACCAGAACTGATCGTAGTTGCTGCACTCGGCATCGAGGCAGACGACGAGCGAGGGTTCGCCGACGCGATCCGCAAGCGCATCGATGTACGCGGGCAGGTCAGGGCTGCCGCTTTCTTCGCCGGCTTCGATGAGGATCACGCTGCGTGCGAACGGGATGTTCTGATCGGCCAGCGCACGCAACGCGAGCAGCGAGCCGAACACTGCGTAGCCATCGTCGGCTCCGCCGCGACCGTACAGTCGCCCGTTGCGAATGACTGGCGTCCACGGATCGAGGCCTTCCATCCAGCCGGTGAACTCCGGTTGCTTGTCCATGTGACCGTACATGAGGACGGTGTCTTCGACCGTGCCCGGTACTTCGATGAGCAGCACGGGCGTGCGGCCGGGAAGCCGCAGGACCTCGACCTTCATGCCGGGCAGGGCATTCGCTTCGCACCACTTGCGCATCAGTTCGGCAGCGCGGTCCATGTGACCGTGCTCGGCCCACTGGGGATCAAAGTTCTGCGACTTGTTGGGAATGCGGATGTAGTCGCAGAGCGTCGGCACGATGGAATCGTCCCAGACTTTGTCGATGTACTGCTTCAGACGTTGAGTGTTCATCCCGGTGTCTCCGCCTTCCAGTCAAAGAGGGTCAGTGCGTTGCGCGTCGTCGCTTCCGCAAGCGATGCGACGGATTCGCCGCGTGCTCGTGCAATCGTTTCGAGCACGTGCGGCAGGTAAACAGGTTCGTTGCGACGGCTCTTGGGCTTCGGATCCAGATCGCGCGGCAGCAGGTACGGTGCGTCGGTCTCGATCAGCAGGCGATTCGCCGGAATATGCCGTACGACTTCGCGCAGGTGCAGGCCGCGTCGCTCGTCGCAGATCCAGCCCGTGATACCGACGTACAGATCGAGATCGAGGTAAGCCCTGGCCTGGTCGACGGTGCCCGTGAAGCAATGGGCGACGCCGCCCGTGAGTCGCGGACGGAACTTGCGCAGGATCGTGACGAAGTCTTCATGCGCATCGCGTTCGTGCAGGAAGACTGGCTTGCGCGCAGCTGTGGCGAGTTCCAGTTGCTGCTCGAAGGCACGGCGTTGCGCGTCACGCGGCGAGAAGTCGCGGAAGTAGTCGAGTCCGCATTCACCGACCGCGACGATCTCGGGCTGCGCGGCCAGTGTCGAAAATTGCGCCAATTGCTCCGGTGTCAGATCGGTCGCGTGATGCGGATGAACGCCGGCCGTTCCCCGCATGTGCGTCGGATAGCGGCGCACCAGGTCGATGGCCGCATGGGTGCTGGCCAGCGAACTGCCGGTGATCACCATTCGTGTCACGCCGGCGGCGATTGCGTTCTCGATCACCGCCCCCCGGTCCGCATCGAAACTGTCGTGAGCGAGATTCAGTCCGATGTCGACGAGCTCGGGAGGCCGGCTGGCTACTTCACTGGCTGCATTCACTGGCTACATTCACTGGCTACATTCACCGGGGGCAAAAGCCGCGTATGTTATCGTCGGCGAAATCGGCGGCAGATTGTAGTGGAAAGCATTCAGCGGAGTTCGTGCATGCAGGTCTTGCGCGCAATCGGGTTCATGTTCGTCGGGCTATGTATACCGACGCTGCAGGCCCATGCCGACGAGGCGTCCGAGCTCGACGATGCCGCCGCCCGTCTTCACTACGCCTTCTACACGGCGGACGTTCGCGCGCTCGAGCAGGCGATCGGATTGATCTCGCAGCTTCAGCCGCCCTCGAACCAGCCGGGGCTCAAGGAGTACTACGCGGCGTACGGCTACTGGAAACTCGCACAAACCAGTGCGGAAGAAGCCGCGGCAGGGCGCGCATCGAGCCGAAGCAGTGTTTCGAAGGCCGCCCAGGCATGCGACCGTCAGGCCGATCTCGCCGTCGAAAAGGACCGGCGAATGGCGGAAGCGTATGCAATCGACGCTGTCTGCGCCTCCTTCGGGTCGGCCCTCATGTCCAGCAGTTGCGCGGGCAAGTCGCTGCGTACTGCAAAGGAACTCGACCCGCAAAATCCCCGCATCCTGCTGATCGAAACGCTGTGCGCGCAGAAGGATGCCGCGAGTCCCGCTGCCCACACGGAGAAGCTGCGCGCCTTGGTCGCGGCCTTCGAGCATGCGCCGCCCACGCGTCCGGGTAAGCCGGACTGGGGGCAAGCAGAAGCGCTCGTCATGCTGGGCGAGAACTATCTGCAGCGCGGCGATTCTCTGGCAGCCCGGGACGCGATCGAGCGGGCGCTGGTCATCGCTCCGGACTACCGCAAGGCGCAGGAGCTGCTGCAGACCGCTGCCGCGAGACCGAAATAGGCGATCGATCTATACTCCCGCCATGAGTCGATTGGCGCCGCCCTCGGCACAACTGCAACTGTTCGACGCACGGGATCTCGGAGATCGCTGGCAAGTCCGTGTGAGCCGTCGCGCGCGACGCCTGTCCGTACGGGTCTATCCCGGCGGCCGCGTCGAGGTGGTCGTTCCGCCGGGCGCTTCGCCGATGACGATCGAACGATTCGTCGGCATGCATCGACGCTGGATCGACGACCGCGTTGCCGATCTTTCGACGGTCAGCGGCGTTGCCGCCGAAACGACGCCTTCGCGGATTCACCTGGCCGCCATCGATCGGACGTTGATCGTGGACTATCGCCGAACGGCGAGTTCGGAGATCCGTGCCGTTGCCGTCGACGCGAACAAGCTGATCGTGGCCGGCGTGCTCGACAATGAACAGCGCGTCGCCAGGGCGATCCAGCGCTGGCTGATGGACCTTGCCCACGTCGAGCTGGGACGCGTACTCGGTGAAATCGCCGACCGGCATGGATTCCGGTTCGAACGGATACAGATCCGCAGGCAGCGAACCCGCTGGGGCAGTTGCTCCGCCAGCGGCACGATCAGCCTGAATGTCTGCGCGATGTTCCAGGACCCGGCGGTGATGCGGTATCTCCTGATCCATGAATTGAGCCACACACGCCACATGAATCACTCGCGCCGTTTCTGGTCGCAGGTCGAGGCGCTCGAGCCGGACTATCGCCGGCTGGATCGCGAACTGCTCCAGGGCTGGCAGCGGGTGCCCGGATGGATGTTCACATGACGGAAAAATCGCACGACAGCGGCTCGATGAAGCCCGTCGATCTCTCGGACGAGCAGGTCTACTGGGATCTCGGCGAATCGAAGAGCTACGGGCAGTACCTGCAGCTCGACAAGATCCTGAGCGCGCAGCAGCCGAACTCATACGAACACGATGAGATGCTCTTCATCGTCATCCACCAGGCGTCGGAGCTGTGGATGAAGCTGTGCCTGCATGAGCTGACTGGCGCACTCGATCACATCCGCCGGGACGACCTGGGGCCGTCATTCAAGATGCTGTCGCGTGTCGCGCGGATCCAGGCGCAGCTGACGCAGTCGTGGGACGTGCTTGCGACGATGACGCCGGCGGAATACTCCGCGTTCCGCAATCAGCTCGGTCGCGCCTCGGGCTTTCAGTCGTACCAGTACCGCATGCTCGAGTTCATCATCGGCAACAAGAACGCGGACATGGTCGAAGTGCACAAGCGGGATCCGCAGGCCTATGAAGCACTGACCCGCACGTTGCGCAGCCCAAGTCTCTACGACGAATCACTGCGGCTGCTCAGCCGTCGCGGCTTCGAGATCCCGCAGGAGTACCTCGATCGCGACTGGTCGCAGCCGTATCAGCCGAGCAAGCAAGTGACGGCTGCGTGGCTTGCCGTGTATCACAGCATCGACGATCACTGGGACCTGTACGAGCTGGCCGAGAAGCTCGTCGACCTCGACATGAAGTTCCAGCTGTGGCGCTTCAGTCACATGAAGACGGTCGAGCGGATCATCGGCTACAAGCGAGGCACGGGAGGCACGGGCGGGGTGTCGTATCTCGCGAAGGCGCTGGAGTTGAGGTTCTTTCCGGAGCTGTGGACGGTGCGGACGTCGATGTGAGGGAGAAGCCGGCTAGCCCGTAGCCCAGAGATTCCGTCACTCCCGCGCAGGCGGGAGTCCATCCGGCGGATCAGAAGGGACTCCCGCGTGCGCGGGAGTGACGGACCGTCGGCGCTTTGCTTTCCAGAATCGCCATCCCAGCAGCACTGCCACGATCGCCGCGTAGATCAGCGGCTCGCGAATATCCGCCTTCACCTGCCACCAGTAGTGCCACACGCCCAGGGGCACGATGATGTAGATCAGTCGGTGCAGTGATTTCCAGCGCTTGCCGAGGCGGCGCATCATCGCATTCGTCGAAGTGACCGCGAGCGGGATGAGAAGCAGCAGCGCCGCGAAGCCGATCGTGATGAAAGGGCGCTTCGCGATGTCCGGCAGAATGCCGGGCCAGTAGAGCCCCTGATCGAGGATCAGCCACGTCAGGAAGTGCAGCAGCACGTAGGCGAATGCGAACACGCCGAGCATGCGGCGCAGAAGGATCAGCCACGGCGCGTTGAACCAGTCACGAAGCGGCGTGACGGCAAGCGTGATCACGAGCAACCGCAATCCCCACTCACCGAGCGTGTCCTGGATCTCTTCGACGGGATTGGCGCCGAGCGAACCGGCGACACCGAACGCTCGCAGCGCCAGCCATGCGAGCGGCAACGAGCACAGCACAAAAATCGCTGGTTTGATGACTCGCTTGACGATCGTCGCGGACGGCATGCCTGTTCTTCTTCTGGCTACCAGCTAGTGGCTAGCCAGCTGGCGGGCTTCTTCAGTAGTTCTTCGCCAGATCCATCCCCCGATACAAGCCCGCCACTTCCTTCTCGTAGCCGTTGAACATCTGGGTCGGAATTCTTGCGTTGAACAGGCCGGCACCGATTCGTCGCTCGCGGGCCTGGCTCCAGCGTGGATGATCGACGTTCGGATTCACGTTTGCGTAGAAACCGTACTCGTGCGATGCGGAGATATTCCAGGAGGTCGGCGGTTCCTTCTCCGTGAAACTGATCTCGACGATCGACTTGATGCCCTTGAAACCGTACTTCCAGGGCGTCACGAGCCGCAGCGGCGCGCCGTTCTGGTTTGGAAGCGTCTTGCCGTAAACGCCGACTGCGAGCAATGACAACGGATTCATCGCTTCGTCGATTCGCAGCCCCTCCACGTACGGCCAATCCAGTACGGCGTAGCGCTGCCCTGGCATTTCGCTCGGACGCATCACCGTCTTGAATGCGACGTACTTTGCCTTCGACGTCGGCTTGAAGCGTTTCAGCACGTCGCCCAGAGGCACGCCGACCCACGGGATGACCATCGACCAGGCTTCGACGCACCGCAGGCGGTAGACGCGTTCTTCGAGCGCGTGCGGCTTCAGGAAATCTTCGAGCGTGAACTTGCCTGTCGTCTCTGCCTCGCCGGAGATGGTCACTGTCCAGGGTGTTGGCTTGAAGCGGCCGGAGTTGGCGGCAGGGTCCGACTTGCCCGTGCCGAACTCATAGAAATTGTTGTAGCCGGTGACGTCCTCGTAGGAATTTGGCGCCTCCGTCGTACTGAATGCCTCGTTGCGCTTGAACGTCAGATCCGTCGTGGCGGAGGCGGGCTCCGGCCACGCGGCTCCGATGCCTGTGACTCCAGCTGCGAGCGCCGCCTGCAGCAGCGTCCTGCGGCTGAGGTACGTGCCTTCCGCAGTGATTTGCGAGGGCAGGATGCCTGCTGAATCGCCGGGACGGGGACGTTTGATCAACATTCTCGAACTCCTGCAGAGGATCTCTTACACCTGAAGAGACCTGCGCCGGGTGCAAATTATCACGCCCGGAGAACACTCTCACTCCTCGCGATTCCCCTGCAGTTACGGAATGCGCGCGGCCTGCCCCTAGTTCGCCCGAATTCGCTCCCGGGAATGCCCGATTGGCGGGTCACGCTGATGGCGGTGTCAAGAATCGTCATAAGGGGAGTTCATCATGGCAATCGGGTTTCGAGCCTCGGGCTCAGTGGGGTGGAAAGCGTTCGTGATCGGCGCAATTGTCCTGTTGCTGCTGGTGCCGCTGATGATGCTGCGCGGTCTCGTTACCGAGCGTTCGATGTCGCGTGAGCAGGCGTATTCGAAGGTTGCGGAGGGCTGGGGCGGAGACCTGACGGTCGGCGGTCCGATCTTCGTGCTTCCGACGGAAAGGTCAGTGACGGAAGACGGCAAGACGAGGATCGTACCGAGCGATCTGTATCTGCTGCCGGCCTCGCTCGATGTGGATGTCGACCTCAATCTCGAAAGCGAGCCGCGCTACGTCGGTATCTATGCCGTGCCAGTCTACCTGGCGAGTGTCCGCATCAACGGGCATTTCGATCCGCAAGCGCTGAAGCCGTTGCTCGATCAGCCTGGAGTGACGTATCGATGGGATCAGGCGCGACTGCGTTTGCCGCTGTCGGACGTACGCAGCCTGCGCGAAGTGGGGCTCGCGCGATTTGCCGGGACTGACGTGAAGTTCGGTCCGGCGGGGCAGGGGTTGTATCGGGGAGTAGAAGCCACGATCGATCCTGGGACTATCTCCGGCGGCACCAACCCGGTGAAGTTCGCATTCAACACCGTCATCGCCGGCAGCCGCGCTCTCTCCGTACTGCCGCTGGGAAGCACTACGACAGTCGCGCTGCAATCCGATTGGCCTCATCCGTCGTTCCAGGGCGCGTTCCTGCCGGTCGAGCGGTCGATCAGCGACCAGGGATTCAGTGCGCGCTGGCAGGTGCTGGAGCTGAACCGCTCGTATCGGCAGGCCTTCACGCGCTACGAAGTCGCGGACGAAACCGTGGTGGGGTCCGCGCTCGGCGTGGGGCTGTATCAGGCGGTCGATGCCTACCAGCGCGGCGAACGTGCGATCAAGTACGCGCTGCTGTTCATTGCGCTCACGTTTCTGACCTTCTTTGCATGGGAGCAGGTGAGCCGCATGCGCATTCATCCATTGCAGTATCTGCTGGTCGGCCTTGCGCTCAGCGTGTTCTATCTGCTGCTGATCGCGCTGTCCGAGCACCTGAGCTTCTGGCTGGCGTATCTCATTGCTGCCTGCGCGTTGGTTGCCCTGATCGGCGTCTACATCGCGGGTGTTCTGAGAAGCAGGGTACGCGGGACTGTCGCAGGCACCGCGATGGCGATCGTGTACGGTCTGCTCTACATGCTCGTGCTGTCCGAGGACTACGCACTGCTGATGGGCGCAATCATTCTCTTCGTCGCACTGGCTGGCGTGATGATCGCGACGCGGCGCTTGAACTGGTATGGAGACGATGACGCGGTGGAAGCGGGATAGCCCGATTCACGGAGACGGCGTGTTCACGCCGTCTCCGATCTGCGGCAGCGCGACATCACTTGCTGTGTTTCTGAAGCAGGAATGTCTCGATGTGACTTACGCTCCGTTCCGGGTGCTGATGCTGCGGTGCATGTCCGGTCTGGGAGTACATGATGAGCTGCACGTTGCGCAGCTGGCGCATCAACGGGAACCAGTTCTGGCCGGGCGTGCTGGTGTCGTTGTCTCCAGTGATCAGCAGCTTTGGAACCGATGAGGAACTGAAACGACCACGCAGATCCGCCTTGTCTGCTCTGAACGATTGCGCCGCGACGAAATAGGGCTGGAATTGCTCCATGCGCGACGGAATGTGTTCGGTGACGCCGGAGCGGGCATGGATTCTCTCGTGCGAGCGCTTCGCCGCGGCGCGACTGTCGGCGTCGGCAGGTTCGAAGAACAGCACCTCTTCGTCCGCCAGATCATTGACTGGCTTCATCGCCCGATCCAGGAACGCTTTGCTGGCAGGGTAGGGCACTTCGCCGGGCGGGTTGGTGGCGATCAATATGACGGCATCGATCAGCTGCGGATGCTCGACGGCAAGCGTCTGCGCGACCAGTCCGCCCCATGACCATCCAACGATCGTGAAGGATTTCAGCTTCAGCTCCGCGGCCAGACTGGCGACTGTCGATGCCACGGCGCCGAGATCGTCAGGCATCGATCCTTCGGAGTAACCGATCCCCGGATAGTCGAACGTGATGACGCGGTGCTTCCGGGCCAGCAGATCGAGAAAGAGCGGATCCCAGGTGTCGATCGTCCCGCGGAGCCGGGTGGCGAGAAGGAGGGGAGCGCCGTCTCCGATCGACCGGTACGCGATGCGTACACCCTTGACGGAAACGTACTCGGTGCTCGCGCTTGCAGCATCGCTCGCGGATGAGGTGCTGTGTGCGACAGCGCAGAGGATGAGAACGCACAAACTGGCCAGCCACTTCATATCGCGCTCCGATGATCGAGTCGAGGCGATAGTCGCAAGCCGATGGACGCATGACTTGTACACGCGTGCGCAGAGCGCGGTTGAGGCTACGGGAATCAATGGGTTGGGCCGATTCGTCGATGATGCTTTCATATGTAATTCGATAAGGTTATAGTTAATATACTATGACGGCTCAAACCGACATCAAGACCGTCCACGCGCTGCGTACCGATGTGGCGTTGCAGCTCGCACGCCATCTGGGCAGGCAGCAGCTCAATCAGACTGTGGCTGCGAAACGGTTGCGTATTCCCCAGCCAACGCTGAGCAAGATCTTGAATGGCCGGGTGGCCGGTGTGTCACTCGAGCTGCTGATTCGCGTTGCAGTTCGAGCGGGTTTGCCGATGACGCTGCAGATCGGAGAGGCGCCTGAGGAGGCGGGAGCGTTCGTGGGTAATGTCGAGAGTACACGCACGAGTTCTCGCTCCAGGCTTGCTGACGAGGCGCGCGATGCATTGCTCGAGAGCGCGCGGCAGATGACACCAGAGGAGCGTCTGAACGCTCATTTGAAGCACAGTCAGCTTGTCGGCGCGCTGCATCGCGCTGGTAAACGATCCTCATGAAAGCTGACGGGCCCGGCCAATCGCCGCTGCTCCTCATGGACGTTGCGGTCGTACTGGTCGAGCAGGAAATCGAATACGCCGTCGTGGGTGCCATGGCAGCAGCGGTGCACGGTTCAGTCCGCGCAACGCTGGACGCCGATGCCCTCATCGCCGTCAGCATAGGGAAGCTTGCTCAGCTGGAACGCGTGTTCAGGAAGGCGGGATTCGACACCGATCTGCGCCGTGGGGACGCGGACGATCCTATTCCGGCTTTGCTTGCACTGAGCGATCGGCACCGTAACCGGGTGGATCTGCTTGCCGGGCTTCGCGGCCTGGACAAGCAAGCCTTTGCGCGCTCCATCGACGTACCGTTTGCAGGCAGCTCGGTTCGCGTGATCGGCCTCGAAGACTTCATTGCCATGAAGTGCTTCGCTGGAGGACCCCAGGATGTCGCCGATGCGCGTTATGCGCTCAGGAGCGCGACGGTGCCCGTCAACATCGATCTGGTGAGGCGACTCGCACGGCGATTCGGCAGGCCCGCCGCGGATGTTCTCGAACAACTGCTGGGCCGATGATCGTCGTGGCGGCTCACTGTCAGGGCATCGCCTCCGCGAACTGAGGCAGGTCGTCGGTGATGCGGAACCAGTTCGCGCCTGACTTCACGAAGATGTGAGCTTGCGGGCGTAGGCCAGGATCGCAGTCCAGCGAACCGGCGGGGATGAGGGCGATACCCCGTTCTGCTGAGACATGAGGTGCGGCTCCTCCGCAGCGGCGGCAGAAGCCGACGGTGAAAAATCGCGCGTCCGGAACTTTGTAGCGCACGACGTTGCCTTCGCCACGCACAAGCCGCAGATGGTCGATCTTGCACACGAGGTTCGTCGCGTGTGCGCTGCTTCGTCCGCGCCGGCAGCGTGTGCAATGACAGTTCACCATGCGCAGGAAGGGACCCGACACTTCGTAGGCCACATCGCCGCACAGGCAGCTGCCCGCGACTATTCCCGGCCTGGGTTCGACAGGTGTGCGCGTCACGCCTGTGATACCGAACTCTTCCGGATACTCTTCGTGCTGGGGCAACGAGTCCGTGATCGTGTGCCAGGGCGCCTTCGACGTCACGAACCAATGAGCGGATGGCTGGATGTCGGGACTTCCTTCGAGATTGCCGGCGGGGACGATTACCTGATCGAGCTCTTTCATCACCATCGGTGTGACGGAGCCGCAGGTCTTGCAGGAATATCGCCGGCCTTTCTCGGATGACTCATGCACGGTGATGTGGTCGGCTCCGCTGATCCAGCGAAATCCCATCAGCGGCGCGGCGGCAAAGGTGGCGAACGATCCGCCGTGATGCTTGCGGCACATTGAACAATGGCAATGCACCACCATTGTGAAGGGGCCGTCGATTTCGTAGCGAACGGCGCCGCAAAGGCACGTTCCCTGCGTAGGTGCGCGAGCAGCCGATGTCATGCGGCCTCCAGGTGCCGATGGGGTCATCGGCACGATACCAATGTGTGACGCGGTGCTCCACTGCAGCCGCGGTCGGGGCGAAAATTCGGGTTTTCATGGGTTCAACCCGCAACAAAGTCCGTGGTACAACTAAGTGATGAACACGGTTGCGGACATTCCACAGCGGCAGAGCCTGCGTGAGCAGGTGGAGCAGCTGCTGCCGACCTGGCAGAGCTGGTATCCGAGCCTCTTCCATGCCGCTGAAGACCTCGGTCTGATCCGCGCTCGCGTGTGCGCTCCGTCGTCCCTGATGCTGTCCAGCCGGCATGCCGGAGTTCAGGAAGAGGCGATGCGCGCGTTCAAGGAACAGTGGAGTGTCGAGGACGAGCCGGAGTTGCCGCCGCCTCAGCATCTGCAGTTGATGAAGCGGATCCAGCAGCAGGCACGCTTCGGGAAGAACACCAAGAGCACGGGCCGGCCGCCGATGAAGCGGCAGGGACGCTGAAGCGTAGTGTCCGTCTTCCCGCGAGCGTAGCCTTCGTCATTCCCGCGAAAGCGGGAATCCATGCCTCATATCCGGATGGATTCCCGCTTTCGCGGGAATGACAGGGGCTCAGAGCCGCGCCAGATCCGCGGCGTAGTTCGCGTACGAATCCTTCAGTGACGCCGAGTTCAGCAGCATCGCTGCGACGACCTCATCTGTTCCCGGACGCATGACGCGCGTGCGAATCCACATGCTCTCCGTTCGCCGGCTGCCGCTCAGGGCCACGACCTCGCGGTCGATCTCGTACTCTTCGCCGACGAACAGAGGTCCCTTGATGAGGCGGATTTCCTGATCGGCGAAGAGCCCGACAACGGGGCCATGGACGGGGAAGGGCTTCGTGTCGCGAGCGTGGTTCAACAGCACGCTGATCATCTCGACGGGAATGACTGGCTTCTTCCACGGCGAAGCTGTTGCTCCGTCCGCGGTGTACCACGGGGAAGTTTCCGTGATGACCCTGAGCTTGTCGGCGAGCGTGAACGGATAGAGATCGCCCATGTGCTGATCGAATCCCATGCGGACTCGCTGGCGGGCTGTTCGCATGCCGACGCGCACGTCGCGCAGGATGACGAGCTTCTCCGGTGGTTCGAGCTGAGAGATACGCTGCTCCAGCGCCGACGGCGGATTGCTCTCACCGACGGATGCCGTGCCGCGCAGAATCTCCGTGCCGTCCTCGCGCTGCATCCAGATCGTCGTCTGTGTGGCGCCATCCTTTGGTTTCGCAAGGAACGCGCGGACCTGCTCGCCCTCGAAGCAGGGATTGCGGTAGTGCGCTGACAGGCAGCCCTGTTCGAGCCAGCGAACGCCCCACGTCGCAACGCACAGCGGAACGAACTGGCTGAAGTGCGTCGGGCCTTCGATGGTCCCGCCTTTGAAGCCGAGCTTCTGCGCGGTCGCATCGTCGTGAATCGACGTGTGATTGTCGTACTGCTGTGCCGCGAGCATCTGGCGCGGCCCTCTGAGCGGTCCGACCAGGAGATCGCCGTTGTCCTGCAGTGGGGTAGCGAATGGTGTTTGCATGATCGTGATCGTCCCTGATCGCCTGGGTTGGTCAGCCTGAAACCTTGGAGAAGTCCGGTGCGCGACGTTCGGCAAAAGCGCGGAACGCTTCAGCAGCTTCCGCCGTCTGCAGTCGCTGACCGAAGATTTCGCCTTCGCGGCTCATGACTGCGGAGATCGCCGCAGCGTCACGCATGAGCTTCTTCGTCGCCTGCACTGCGCCCAGGGGCCGTGAAGCCAGAGCCTGCGCGGCGGCCCACGCTTTCGCGCGCACCTCGCTGACGGGTAGTGAAGCGTTGGCGATTCCGATCGAAGCCGCGGTGCGACCGTCGACAGGTTCACCGAGCGCGAACATGGCAAACGCCCGGGCATGTCCGATGCGGGCCGGGATGAGCCAGCTCGATGCTGCTTCGGGAACGAGCGCGAGATTGACGAAGGGAGTCGTCAGCTTCGCGTCGTCAGCGATGTAGACGAGATCGCAATGCATGAGCATCGTGACGCCGACGCCAACCGCGAAGCCCTGCACCGCGGCAACGTATGGTTTCTGGCCGCGCGCGAGTGCTTCGAGAAATACGTGTGCCTTCATTTCGCTGCGCGCCATCTTGCCGGCTGCAACAGCGGCAAAATCGGCGAGATCGTTGCCTGCGGTGAAGGCGTC
Organism: Povalibacter uvarum; assembly: GCF_014202975.1. Classification (GTDB taxonomy): domain Bacteria; phylum Pseudomonadota; class Gammaproteobacteria; order Steroidobacterales; family Steroidobacteraceae; genus Steroidobacter; species Steroidobacter uvarum. The sequence goes on along the minus strand of NZ_JACHHZ010000001.1, from coordinate 1,236,472 downwards.
GCCTTCGGCCTCGAACAGGACGGCACGGATCTGCGGATCGCTCTCGGCACGAGTCAGCGCTTCGCCCATGGCCACATACATCGCGTTGGTGATCGCGTTCTTTTTCTCTGGGCGATTGAACGCAATTCGCATGACGCGATCTTCGACGGTGACGCGGATGTGCTCGGTCATGGCGAACTCCGGAAAGAACCTGGACGGCGATTATCGGCTGGCCGTCATGCGCCGTTCAATGGCGGGGCCTTCGGCGAATGGCGACAGGGATACAAAAGAAAAGGGGGAGCAGAGCTCCCCCTTTTCGATCGTCGCTGGCCTTTTCCGTTGTGCGGATCAGGCTGCCTTGCCGGCGCCCGCCAGCTGGCGCAGCACGTAGTGCAGGATGCCGCCATGCTGGAAGTACTCGCGTTCCTTCGGCGTGTCGATGCGGACGCGAACTTCGAACTTGATCGGCGCACCGGAATCCGGCGTTGCCACGACGGTCACGACCTTCGCCGCGCCGCCGTTCAGTCCGATGATCTCGTAGCTTTCCTTGCCCGTGAGGCCGAGCGACTGAGCGTTCTGGCCTTCCTTGAACTGCAGCGGCAGCACGCCCATGCCGATCAGGTTCGAGCGATGGATGCGCTCGAAGCTCTCGGTGATGACCGCGCGAGCGCCCAGCAGCATCGTGCCCTTGGCGGCCCAGTCACGCGATGAGCCCGTGCCGTATTCCTTGCCGGCGATCACGATCAGCGGCGTGCCTTCCTGCTTGTAGCGCATCGCAGCGTCGAAGATGCTCATCTGCTCACCACTCGGCACGTGAACAGTCACGCCGCCCTCCGTGCCAGGCGCAAGCTGGTTGCGCAGACGGATGTTGGCGAAGGTGCCGCGCATCATGACTTCATGGTTGCCGCGGCGAGCGCCGTAGGAGTTGAAGTCCACCGGCTGCACACCCTGCGCGACGAGGTATTTCGCAGCCGGGCTCGACTTGGAGATGTCACCCGCGGGCGAAATATGATCTGTCGTTACCGAGTCTCCGAGCAGCGCGAGAACGCGTGCGGCGCGGATATCCGCGATGGAGTTCGGCTTCATCGTCATGCCGACGAAGTACGGCGGGTTCTTCACGTACGTGGACTTGTCGTTCCACGCGTAGATCTTGCCCGCCGGCAGGCGGATCGAATTCCAGTTCTCGTCACCCGTGAACACGCTGGCGTAGCCCTTGCGGAACATCGTCGAGTCGACGGACTTCGAGATGAACTCCTGGATCTCGGCTGGCGTCGGCCAGATGTCCTTGAGGTAGACCGGCTTGCCGTCGCTGCCGGTGCCCAGGGGTTCGGTCGTGAGATCGAGATTCAGCGTGCCGGCCAGCGCGTAGGCCACGACCAGCGGCGGTGATGCGAGGAAGTTCATCTTTACTTCCGGATGCACGCGGCCTTCGAAGTTGCGGTTGCCCGAGAGCACGGAGCAGGCGACGACATCTCCAGTCTTCACCGCAGTCGAGATCTCAGGACGCAGCGGGCCGGAGTTGCCGATGCAGGTCGTGCAGCCGTAGCCGACGGTGTAGAAGCCGAGTGCTTCGAGATCCGGCGCGAGGCCGGCCTTCGCCAGATAGTCCGTCACGACGCGCGAGCCGGGCGCGAGGCTGGTCTTCACCCAGGGCTTCGACGTCAGGCCGCGCTTGCGCGCCGCGCGAGCCAGCAAGCCGGCAGCGATGAGCACAGCGGGATTCGACGTGTTGGTGCAGCTCGTGATCGCCGCGATCAGCACGGCGCCGTCGGTCACGTCGAAAGACTTGCCATCCATCGTCGTCGAGCCCGTGCCCGTTGCCGTCGGATTCTTTTGTTTGCGCTCTTCGCCCATCTTGACGAAAGCGGACTGGTACACCTGCTTTGCGGTGCGCAGCGGCACGCGATCCTGCGGGCGCTTCGGACCGGCGAGCGAAGGCTCCACGGTGCCGAGATCGAGCTCGAGAACGTCGGTGTAGTCAGCAGGAGCCGCGCCGTCTTCACGCCACATGCCCTGATGCTTCGCGTACTGCTTCACGAGCTCGATCTGATCGGCATTGCGGCCGGTCAGTTCGAGGTAGCGCAGCGTTTCGTTGTCGATCGGGAAGATGCCGCAGGTGCTGCCGAATTCCGGCGCCATGTTCGCGATCGTCGCGCGATCGGCGAGCGGAAGATTGGCGAGGCCGTCGCCGTAGAACTCGACGAACTTGTCGACCACGCCCTTCTTGCGAAGCATTTCGGTGACCGTGAGCACGAGGTCGGTGGCTGTTGCACCCGCCGGCAGGTTGCCGATGAGCTTGAAGCCGATGACGTGCGGGATGAGCATCGTGACCGGCTGACCGAGCATTGCTGCTTCGGCTTCGATACCGCCGACGCCCCAGCCGAGCACGCCCAGGCCGTTGACCATCGTCGTGTGGGAGTCGGTGCCCACGAGCGTGTCCGGATACGCCCAGCGCACGCCGTCCTTCTCCGAGTCGAACACGACGCGTGCGAGGTGTTCGATGTTCACCTGGTGAACGATGCCGGTGTTCGGCGGGACGACCTTGAAGTTGCGGAACGCGGTCTGGCCCCAGCGCAGGAACTCATAACGTTCGGTGTTGCGACCGAACTCGATGGCCGTGTTCTTGGCGAGCGAGTCGGCGGTGCCGTAAGCGTCGACCTGCACCGAGTGGTCGATGACCAGTTCGGCCGGCGACAGCGGATTGATTTCATCGGCATTGCCGCCGAGCTTGATCATCGCCTCGCGCATCGCGGCGAGATCGACGACCGCGGGCACACCGGTGAAGTCCTGCATGATCACGCGGCTGGGCGTGAAGGAGATCTCGTAGGAAGGAGCAGCCTTCGGATCCCAGCTCACCAACGCATCGATGTCCGCGCGCGTGACGTTCACGCCGTCTTCGAAGCGAAGCAGGTTCTCGAGCAGGATCTTCAGGGAATAGGGCAGGCGTGCGACGTTGCGGTCCTTCAGCGCGGCCAGGCTGAAGATTTCGAAGTTGTTGCTGCCGCTAGCGAGCGTCGTGCGCGCCTTGAACGAGTCTTTCATGCGTCCTCCGGGAGGAAAAAGGGCGGGTGCCGAAGTGATTGGGGCCCCCGTTTAAATCGCGGCGGATTATAGCGGCTACAAGGGCAAAGGAGATCTCCGGCCGCATCGAAATGCGCGTTGCAATATCGAGAAAGTCTGGCAACCCGATGGGCCTCGTCTGACCCGCAAGGACAGTCAATACGCAGCCAAATCAGTCTTGTCGCGCGACGTCGATTCGGTGCCGGATTCGCGCTGGATCGACTCGATGACTCCGCCGCCCAGGCACTCCTCGCCGGCGTAGAAAACGGCGTACTGGCCGGGCGTAACGGCCCTCTGGGGCGTGGTGAATCGCACCTCGACGCTGCCGTCGGGGCGAACCGAGACGGCGCACGGCTGATCAGGCTGCCGATAACGCACCTTCGCTGTGCATTCGAACTGCTGAGCCGGCGGTGCGCCGGCCACCCAGGTCAGCTGCGATGCGATGAGTGAATCGCTCAGCAGCGCCTCATGGTCATGTCCCTGGACGGCAATCAGCACATTACGTGCGAGATCTTTGCGCGCGACGTACCAGGGCGCTTCCGTGGCATCAGCTTTTCCCCCAATGCGCAGGCCCTGGCGCTGTCCGAGCGTGTAGAACATCAGTCCCTGGTGGCGCCCGAGTTTCTCGCCCTGCGGCGTCTCGATATCGCCTGGCTGAGCGGGCAAGTAGTGCGACAGGAACTCCGCGAACGGACGCTCGCCGATGAAGCAGATGCCGGTGCTGTCCTTCTTGTCGAACACCGGCAGCGTCAGATCACGCGCGATCCGACGGATCTCGTCTTTGTGTCGATCGCCGATCGGAAAGAGCGTGCGCGACAGCGCCGACGCCGGCATCGCATGGAGGAAGTAGCTCTGGTCCTTCTCGCCGTCGACCGCTTTCAACAGCCGAGGTCGATCGCCATGCGTGACGCGTGCGTAGTGGCCTGTCGCAACCCATTCGGCCCCGAGCCGTCGCGCGTAGTCGAAGCAGACGCCGAACTTGATCTCGCGATTGCAGAGCACATCGGGATTCGGTGTGCGGCCCGCGCGATATTCATCGAGGAAGTACGCGAAGACGCGCTCGCGATACTCGCCCGCGAAGCTGACCTTGTGCAGCGGAATGCCGATGCTCTCGCAGACGCTGCGAGCATCCTGGTAGTCCTGTGCAGCGGTGCAGTATCCGTCCTCATCCTCGTCCCAGTTGCTCATGAAGAGCCCCTGCACCTCGTATCCCTGCTGCAGGAGCGACCAGGCAGCGACTGAAGAGTCGACGCCGCCAGACATGCCGACGATGACGAGAGGAGAGGCCATGGACTACGGAAGGAAGGGAACGCCACGGCAGGATGCCGCAGCAGCGGAACTTACGAAAGACGGTCGATGATCGGCAGCTCGTCGCCACGGGCACGGCGATCATCCACGCCGCCCGTGGTAATCGTCCGAAGCATGTGTTGCACGACTTCCATCGGATAGCGACGGCCTTCGAGATAGTCGTCGATACATCGCAGCACCATGGGGCTGCGAAGGCGGGACGAGCGCATCACGATCTGTGCGCGGCTCATCCACAACGCACGCTCGATGCCGCGATCGAGGCGGCGATGCGGGTCGTGGCTGGTCACCTGGCCGCAGAACGTGAAGCGCAGGAAGCTGCGCTGCTTTTCCGGCTGGTCCCAGAGGTAGATGCCGGTGAGTGCGTCCGGACGGAAAGTCCAGGCGGTCTCTTCCAGCGTTTCGCGAATCACGGCGGCGATGAGCTCTTCACCGCGCTCGACATGGCCGGCAGGCTGGTTGAACACCATGGCATTGCCCACCCGTTCTTCGACGAGCAGGAACTGGCCATCGTGTTCGATGACCGCAGCGACGGTAAGGTCGGGTCTCAAAGACATTTTGTGAGTATATCCGCGCCCTTACGACCAAATTGTGACGCGGCTCCACATTAGCATGCCACGGTCGGAAAGGGCACCCGGGCGAAAGTCAGACGTTCCTGGCCAGTTGGCCCGCGACCCCAGTGTAGGTGGCGGGGGTGAGCTCCAGCAGCAGGGCTTTTGCCTCTGGCGGAATGGCCAATCCTTCGATGAACTGCCGCATTGCGACGGCGTCGATCCGCTGTCCCCGCGTCAGGGATTTCAGCTGCTCATAGGCATTCTCGACCCCGAAGCGCCGCATGACAGTCTGGATCGGTTCGGCGAGCAGCTCCCAGTTTGCATCCAGGTCGGCAGCCAGCTGTCTGGCGTCCACATCCACGCGCTCCAGTCCACGCTCGATCGAGCGCCAGGCGATGAGCGAGTGACTGACGGCCACGCCGACGTTGCGCAGCACCGTCGAGTCGGTGAGATCGCGCTGCCAGCGGGACACCGGAAGCTTGTCGGCCAGGAACCGCAGCATCGCGTTTGCGAGCCCGAGGTTGCCCTCGCCATTCTCGAAATCGATCGGATTGACCTTGTGCGGCATCGTCGAGGAGCCGACTTCCCCCGCGACGACGCGCTGGCGGAAATACCCGAGCGAGATGTAGCCCCAGAAATCGCGGCACAAATCGACGAGGATCGTGTTGATGCGGGCGAGCGCGTCGAAGTACTCGGCGTTCCAGTCGTGCGGCTCGATCTGGGTCGTATAGGGATTCCAGGTCAGGCCCAGCGATTCGACGAATCGTGAGCCGAGGGACGGCCAGTCGACGTTCGGATACGCGACCAGGTGTGCATTGAAGTTGCCCACAGCGCCATTGATCTTGCCCTCGATCGTGACCGCGGCGAAGCGCAGTCGTTGGCGTTGCAAGCGGTAAACGAAATTCGCGACTTCCTTGCCAAGCGTCGTCGGTGTGGCGGGCTGGCCGTGGGTACGGGACATCATCGGTACTTCGGCATTGGCGTGCGCCAGCGTGCGCAGGCGCGAGATCAGAGTATCCAGACGCGGCAACAGCACCTGATCGCGGGCTTCCTTCAGCATCAGCGCGTAGCTGAGATTGTTGATGTCTTCGGAAGTGCAGGCGAAGTGCACGAACTCGCGGCGCGACCGCCAGGCCGGCACGCCATCGAGGCGGCTCTTCACGAAGTATTCGACCGCCTTCACGTCATGATTGGTCTCGCGCTCGATGCGTTTGACTTCGACCGCATCCGCATCAGTAAGCGCGGCGGCGAGCGTATCGAGGATCGTGATGGCTTCGGCCGGCAGACCGCGCAATTCGGGAATGGCGGCCTCGGCGGCCAGGGCCTTCAACCAGAGGGCTTCGACGCGGACACGCTGACGGATCAGGCCGCGCTCGCTGAAAAGCGGCCGCAGTTCGGCGCACTTGTCCGCATAGCGGCCATCGATGGGGGAGATGGCGTTCAGGAGGTGGATGTTCATTGTAGAATCATACCGCACGCTCCCGGCTGCGCGCTTCGCGCAAATCCCTGCGGGAACGTTCCTGGACAATGCGATTCGACGGAGTCCTTGTGACGCAAAGCGGTTTTCGGATCGAGCATGACAGTCTCGGCGAACTGAAGGTGCCCGCGGACGCCCTCTGGGGGCCGCAGACGCAACGCGCAGTCGAGAACTTCCCCATCAGCGGCCTGAGGATGCCGCGCGATTTCATTCGCGCGCTCGGCCTCATCAAGTGGGCCGCCGCAACGGCGAATCTCGAACTGGACGCGCTCGATCCGAAGCGGGCCGGCGCCATTCAGAAGGCGAGCCTCGAGGTCATCGAAGGCAAGCACGATTCGCAATTCCCCGTCGATGTGTTCCAGACGGGGTCGGGCACCAGCAGCAACATGAATGCGAACGAGGTGATCGCGCGCCTGGCGAGCCGCTTTGCGGGCCTCCCGGTGCATCCGAACGATCACGTCAACATGAGCCAGAGCTCGAACGACGTCATTCCGACGGCGATTCATCTGAGCGCATTGCTGGCGGTCGAGCAGCACCTGTTGCCGGCGCTGGCGTATCTGAACGCCGTGATCAGCCGGCGCATCGGCGAGATCGGCGACATCGTGAAGACCGGCCGCACGCATCTGATGGATGCGATGCCGGTGACGTTCGGCCAGGAAATGAGCGGCTGGCATGCGCAGATTGAGCACGGGACGGCGCGAGTCATGGATTGCCGGCCGCGCCTGCAGCAGATCGCGCTGGGCGGCACTGCGGTGGGAACCGGAATCAACGCCGATCCGAAGTTCGCGACATTGGCGGCGCGCTACCTGTCGGTGAAGAGTGGTCTCGAACTGCGCGCGAGCACGAACTACTTCGAATCGCTGTCATCGCAGGATGCAGCAGTAGAGCTCTCGGGACAGCTGAAGACACTCGCGGTGTCGCTGACGAAGATTGCGAACGACCTGCGCTGGATGAACAGCGGTCCGCTGGCGGGCCTCGGCGAGATCTCGCTGCCTGCGTTACAGCCGGGCAGCAGCATCATGCCGGGCAAGGTCAATCCGGTCATCCCGGAAGCCGTTGCGATGGTCGCGGCGCAGGTGATCGGCAACGACACGACGATCACGATCGCGGGCCAGTCCGGCAATTTCCAGCTCAACGTGATGCTCCCGGTGATCGCTCACAATCTGCTGCAGAGTGTCGATCTGCTGTCGAACGGGGCACGCGTTCTGGCGGACGCGGCGATTGGCGGGTTCACGGTGAATCAAACGGCGGTGGACGCGGCGCTCGAGCGCAATCCCATTCTCATCACGGCGCTGAACCCGGTGATCGGTTACGAACTGGGCGCGAAGATCGCGAAGCAGGCGTATGCGGAGAAACGTTCCGTGCGGGACGTCGCCGCGGAGAACACGAAGCTTTCCGAAGAAGAGCTGAACCGCTTGCTCGACCCGCGCGAACTGACACGAGGCGGCGTGAAGGCCGAGGGTGGCGGTTGATCGCTCAGGATCGCATCGCGCTTCGGGGTCTGATCGAGGAGAAGCTCAGAGGCTCTCGACCCCCTACGGATTTCAGCGCGGCGCTGCCCGGAGGCATGGCGCCCGAGGCGACTTCGATCGTGCGCCAGTTCTATCCGGCCTCGCCGGTCCCGGCGGCGGTCCTTGTGCCGATCATCGATCGCGAGGAAGGGCTTTCGGTGCTGCTCACGCAGCGATCGGCGCAGCTCAAGAATCATGCCGGCCAGATCAGTTTTCCCGGCGGCAAGGTCGAGCTCACGGACGACGGCCCGGGCGCGACAGCGTTGCGCGAAACGGAAGAAGAGATCGGCCTGTCCCGCGATTTCGTTCAGGTCGTGGGCTACATGGAGCCGCACGTCATTCTCACGGGATTCTGGGTGACGCCGGTCGTCGGGTTCGTGCGTCCGGGGTTTGCGCTCAAGCTCGATCAGCGCGAAGTCGATTCCGCCTTCGAAGTACCGCTGTCGCATGTGCTCGACGAAGCGAATCATCTCTCGCGCGAACGCAAGATCGGTGATGCTTCCGTCCAGGTCTATGACATCCCGTTCGGCAGCCATCGCATCTGGGGTGCGACCGCGGGCATGCTGATGGCGTTCTACCGGCTGCTTCGGCAAGCGTGAGCCAACGCGCGTCATTCACTCACACGGACCGATCCCATGCCCATCACGCGTCTTCTCGAGATCATGGCCCGGTTGCGGGATCCGCGGCGCGGCTGTCCGTGGGATCTGCAGCAGAATTTCTCCACCATCGCGCCGTATACCATCGAAGAAGCATACGAAGTCGCCGACGCGATCGAGCGCAACAATCTGCCGCAGTTGCGTGACGAACTCGGCGACCTGCTGTTCCAGATCGCCTTTCATTCGCAGCTTGCGAAAGAGCAGGGTGCCTTCGCATTCGATGACGTCGTCGCGGCGATCTGCGACAAGATGGAGCGACGTCACCCGCACGTGTTCGGCACGGCCACGATCGCGGACGCGGAGCAGCAGACGATCGCCTGGGAAGAACAGAAGCGGCGTGAGCGTGCGGCTTTGCATGACAGCGTTCTCGATGACGTCCCCGTCGGCTTGCCCGCACTTACTCGTGCGAACAAGCTCGGCAAGCGTGCCGCGCAGGTGGGTTTCGAATGGGCCGACGTTTCCGGCGCAATCGACAAGGTTCAGGAGGAAATCGGCGAGCTCCGACAAGAGATCGCGACAGGCGCGGACCCGAAGGAAGTCGAGCAGGAGCTCGGCGATCTCCTGTTCTGCCTGGTCAACGTCTGCAGATACCTGAAGATCGACCCCGAGAATGCCTTGCGACTCACGAACGCCAAGTTCGAGCGCCGCTTCCGCCATATTGAACGGCGCCTGAACGAGCAGGGGAAAACCCCGAAGGAATCGACGCTCGAGGAAATGGACAGCCTCTGGGACGAAGCAAAGCGCGAAGGCAAATGACGGCGTCACTTTTCGTCACCGGCGTCACACCGCCGGGTCCGCAGGGGATTCAGTCTCCATTCAGAGCCTGAACCCTATCGTGTCTCCCATGCCCGGCTCCATTTCCGCCGGGAGGGAGAGAAGAACATGGCGACTGTCGGGCGAGCCCTCGTGATTCTGGTTGGATTGAGCGTGACGACTGCCGCGCTGGCAGCGCCGCCGCCGTGGTCCAATTCGCGTCACAACCGCTCCTACGATGACGGCTACGACTACGCCCCGGTCGTGCGCTCGGAGCCGATCGTGCGCCAGGTGCGAGTCGAGACGCCGCGCCGTGAGTGCTGGGACGAGACCGTCGAATCGCGTCCGCACATTTCCGATCCCTCGGTGGGCGGCCGGACCCTGCTCGGCGGCATCATTGGCGGTGTGATCGGACACCAGTTCGGTAGCGGCCGTGGAAATGATGCGGCGACGATCGCCGGTGCCGCCATCGGTGCGGGCGTGGGTTATGACAGCGCGCGCCGCGCTCAGGGAAACTCGACTCAGGAAGTCGTACAGCGCTGCGAGGTCCGCTACGAGGACCAGTACGAGGAGCGCATCGAGGGTTACCGGGTGACGTACGAGTACAACGGCCGCGAGTACACCACCCGCATGGCTTACGATCCGGGCGCCAAGATCCGGGTCCGTGTGGCCGTCGCACCGGCCGAAGGCTGATTTGAGGGGTCGATGGGGTGTGAATCCGCACCCCATCGACCGTAAACTACCGCCCCCATGCGATCCCGCTTTTCGATTCTGGCTTTGTTTGCGGCGCTCGTCCTGGCCGTCGGGACGCCGGTTGCGAACGCGCAGAATCTCATCGAGAAACGACCGCGCAGCGACAGGCAGGCGGAGCGCCCCCGCGTGTCGCTCGACCAGGCCGTCAACATGGCTGAGAGTCGCTACCGCGCGAAGGCCGTCAAGACGCAGCAGTCCGTCAGCGGCGACCGCGTCGTCTACCACATCCGGCTGCTCAGCGGCGATGGCAGGGTCTGGACCGTGCAGGTCGATGCTCAGACCGGGCAGATGTACTGATGCGTGTACTGGTTGTCGAGGACGAAGCCGCGTTGCGTGAATCGCTCGCGGAGCAATTCAAGGAAGCCGGCTTCACCGTGGACCAGGCAGCCGACGGCGAGGAAGGCCTCTACTGTGGGCGCGAATACGCGCTCGATCTCGCCGTGGTCGATCTCGGGTTGCCGAAGCTCCCGGGCCTCGAGCTGATCCGCAAACTCCGCGCCGAGTCCAAGTCCTATCCGATCCTGATCCTGACGGCGCGTGATCGCTGGCAGGAAAAGGTCGAAGGCCTGCAGGCGGGTGCGGACGACTACGTTGCCAAACCCTTTCATTTCGAGGAGCTCCTCGCACGGGCCCAGGCGCTGTTGCGCCGGTCCGGCGGATGGGCACAACCGGTGCTGCGTTGCGGCCCCGTGGCGCTCGACCCGCGTACGCAGGAAGTGTCCGTCAACGGCAAGCGCGTCGAGCTGACCAGCTTCGAATACCGCATTCTCGAATACCTGATCCATCGCGCCGGCGAAGTCATTTCAAAAGCCGAGCTCACCGATCGTCTGTACGCGCAGGACTTCGACCGTGACAGCAACACGATCGAGGTCTTCATCGGCCGCCTGCGCCGCAAGCTCGATCCCGACGACACCATCAAGCCCATCGAGACGCTGCGGGGACGCGGATACCGCTTCGCGCTGCAGAGGGACAGCGCCTGAGGGCGTGCGGAATGCCGGAATGGAGATCTCCACGGGGGACACGGGGATCACAGGGTAAGAGCCAAAGAACAATTAGGGCGCGCTCAATCCAGAATCTTCATGGCGATTCCATTCTTCAGAAATTTTTTCTGCCCCGTGATCCCCGTGTCCCCCGTGGAGATTCCGGCTTCTGGCTCTAGATGCAGCCGCACTCGCTAAGCACCCGACTGCTGGCGTCCGTCAGCGTGCTGCTCGTCGTGTTCTTCGGCATCACGATCGTCGCGCTCGACCTGGTGTTTCGCGATCTCGCGGAGCGATCGGTGCGCGATCGGCTGGAGATCCAGCTCCTCGCGCTGATCACGGCGTCGGACGAAGATACCAACGGCGGCCTGCAGCCGGCGCCGCAACTCGCGGAAATCCGGTTCAACAATCCGGGATCGGGGCTCTACGGAGAGATCGTGCGCAGCGACGGTTATCGCAGCTGGCGTTCGCCTTCGCTCGCGGGCACCGGCCTTGATTTTGCGCCTGCGCTGAAAACGGGCGAGCGTCGTTTCGGAGAACTGCGCAGCGCTGATGGCACGGTCGTGCTCGCTTTGAGTCGCGGCATCGAATGGGAATTCAACAACCGCAAGAAGCGCTCATTCGTCTACAGCGTGGCAGAGAGCCGCGATCCCTACTACGCACAGCTGAACCGATTCCGCGTGCAGCTGTTCGGCTGGTTCAGCGTACTGATGCTGCTGTTGCTGGGCGGCCTTGCGATTCTGCTGCGCCGCCTGCTTGCACCGCTCAGGCGCGTCGAGCGCGAGATCGAAGCGATCGAAGTCGGAGAGATGACTGAGCTGGGAGGAGGTTATCCCCGCGAGCTGCTGGGCATCACCACCAATCTCAATACGCTGTTGCGCAGCGAGCGCGACCGGCTGCAGCGCTATCGCAATACGCTCGGGAATCTTGCCCACAGCTTCAAGACGCCGCTCGCCGTCATGCGAAACCTTCTCGGCGCCTCGGAGGCGAGCAAGTTGACCATCGCGCGCCAACTCGACGAGCAGGTCGGACGCATGGACGACATCGTGAAGTACCAGCTCAAGCGTGCAGCGGCGTCAGGCGGTACGGGATTGGGAACCGCACCCGTCGATGTAAGAGCAGCATTGGAAGCACTGCGAGGCGCGCTGCTCAAGGTGTACATGGATCGCGGCATCGTGTGCGATTTGAGTGTGGCTGAAGGCTGCATGTACTTCGGCGATCGGGAAGACCTGTCGGAGATGGCGGGCAACCTGCTCGACAACGCGTTCAAGTGGGCAAAGAGCCGGGTCCGGCTGACGGCGAATCGGCTGGCGAGCCCCGCGGCCCGTCGTGATGGCCTGCAGTTGATCGTCGAAGACGATGGGCCGGGTATTCCGGAGGCGGAGCGTGCCCGCGTCCTCGATCGAGGCGCGCGGCTCGACGAACGGGTCAGTGGGCAGGGAATCGGCCTCTCCGTCGTGCGCGAGGTCGCCAAACTCAATGGCGGCACCCTGCATATCGGCGAATCCGCTTTGGGCGGGGCTCTGATCGAGATACGTCTGCCGCCCATTTGAAATTACAATGCCGGCCCGTTTTGGCCGGTCAGTTTCGTTTCCCGTGTCCAGTTCGACGCCCGATTCACTTTCCCCGCGGTCCGTCAGCGAAAAGCTGCTGGCGCTGCGCGAGCAACTGCAGCTCACGCGGCACGCTGACCGTGCGCGGCTCTCACGCGAGCTCGATCGCCTGTTCGGACGCAAGAACGTCGGCGGCGATTTCGAGCGGGTGATTGCTGCGCTGAGCGAGTCGATCGCCAGGTCCGCGGCACAAGTCGAACGCTTGCGCGGACTCCCGCTGCGGCTCGACTTCGATCCTGAACTGCCCATCACCGCGCACCGCGAGGAAATCGCGCGAGCACTGTCGAGCCGTCAGGTGATCGTTGTCTGCGGCGCGACCGGTTCGGGAAAGACGACGCAGTTGCCGAAGATCTGCCTCGAAGCCGGACGGGGTGCGTTCGGCATGATTGGTCACACGCAGCCTCGGCGTATCGCTGCGCGAGCGATCGCGGATCGCCTCGCAGTGGAGCTCGCGACCACAGTCGGTGGTGCAGTGGGGTATCAAGTGCGCTTCACCGATCGCACCGGACCGGATTGCCGCGTGAAGCTGATGACGGACGGCATCCTGCTGCGTGAGATCGAAAACGATCGGCAGCTGCGGCGCTACGACACGCTGATCATCGACGAGGCGCATGAGCGCAACCTCAACATCGATTTCCTCCTGGGCGTCCTGAAGCGCCTGCTGCCGCAGCGACCCGACCTGCGAATCATCATCACGTCGGCGACTATCGATCCACAGCGGTTCGCGGATTTCTTCGGTGGCGCGCCGGTGATCGAGGTCTCTGGCCGCAGCTATCCGGTCGAAGTGCGATATCGGCCGCTGATCGGCGACGACGAAGAAACGGAACTGTCGTTGCCGGAAGGCGTCGTGAATGCGGTGCGGGAGCTCGATCGCGATTCGCGTGGCGATGTGCTCGTGTTCCTGCCGGGCGAGAAGCAGATTCGCGACGCCGCGGATGAGCTGGGCAAAGCGAAGCTTCACCACACGGAAATCCTGCCGTTGTATTCGCGCCTCTCGACACGCGATCAGGAACGCATCTTCGAGCGCCACACCCAGCGCCGGGTCGTGCTCGCGACCAACGTCGCGGAAACATCGCTCACGGTGCCAGGTATTCGCTATGTGATCGACTCAGGTCTCGCGCGCATCAGTCGGTACAGCGTACGCGGAAAAGTTCAGCGTCTGCCGATCGAGCCTGTTTCGCAGGCCAGCGCGGATCAACGCAAAGGACGCTGCGGCCGCGAAGCGGAGGGCATCTGCATTCGCCTGTTCGCCGAAGACGAGTTCCTGCAAAGGCCGGAGTTCACGCCGCCTGAAATCCTGCGAACGAACCTGGCGAGCGTCATCCTGCAGATGGCGACGCTCGGGCTGGGTGAGCCCGAGGATTTTCCGTTCGTCGATCCGCCGGATACGCGGTTGATCAATGACGGCTACCGACTCCTTCAGGAGCTGAAGGCAGTCGACGACGACCGTCGCGTGACCAGCCTCGGCAAGCAGATTGCGGCGCTGCCGGTCGATCCGCGACTGGCGCGCATGCTCATCGCGGCAGGCCATCACAACTGTGTGACGGAGATGCTGGTGCTGAGTGCATTCCTTGCCAGCCAGGATCCGCGCGAGCGCCCGTCAGATGCGCAGCAGCAGGCGGATCAGCGGCATGCGACTTACGCGGATCAGCGCTCGGACTTCGTCACGATCCTGAATCTGTGGAAGCTGTTCAACGACCAGAGCGCGGCGTTGTCCGGCAATCAACTGCGGAAATGGTGCCGCGAGAATTTCCTGTCATTCCTGAGGATGCGCGAATGGCAGGAGCTGCATCGTCAGCTCGGCGATATCGTCGAAGAGCTGAAGCTGCCGGCGAATCAGGTGGCCGCCGAGTACGGCGATCTGCACCAGGCGATCCTCACGGGTTTTCTAGGCGGCATCGGCATCCTCGATGAGCGGCGGGAGTATGAGGGTGCGCGCGGCACGCGCTTCGTAATTGCGCCAGGTACGCCGCTGTCGTCTAAACCGCCCAAGTGGGTAGTGGCGGCAAGCCTCATGGAAACGACGCGTCTCTACGCACGAATGGTCGCGGCCGTCGAGCCCCAGTGGATCGAAGCTGCCGGTCAGCACCTGGTCAAACGCAACTACAGCGAGCCGCACTGGGTGGAGGAGCGGGGATTCGTCGCGGCCTTTGAATCGACGTCGCTCTACGGCCTGACGCTCGCTGCTCGTCGGCGGGTGAACTACGGCAACGTGGCGCCGCGCGAAGCGCAGGAGATCTTCGTTCGTGAGGCATTGATTGAAGGCCGGTCGCGCCTGCGCGCGCCGTTCCTTGCGGAGAACCGTGCGTTGAAGGCACAGGTCGAGCGCATGGAAGCGAAGATCCGCCGCCGTGACATCCTGATCGATGAACAGGCGCAGAGCGATTTCTACCTGTCGCGCTTGCCGCCCGAGATCAACTCCATCGCGGCAATGGAACGATGGCTGAAGGACCCGGCAAGTCGGCATGGTGCCGCGTTGAAGATGACGCTGGCCGATCTCACCCGTCGCTCGGTCGAGGACGTGACGGCGAGCAACTTCCCGGACAAGCTCGATGTCGCCGGCAATCAGCTGCCGCTCGAGTATCGATTCGAGCCGTCGCTGCCCGACGATGGCGTAACGATCACCGTCCCCGAGCCGTTGATCGGTTCACTCGAGGCAGGTCAGCTCGCGTGGCTGATTCCAGGTTGGCGCGAGGAGAAGGTGACGGCTGTCTTTCGTTCGCTGCCCAAGCCGATCCGCAAGACACTCGTTCCGGTGCCCGAATACGCGGCAAGAGCGACCAAGGAACTTCAGCATCAGATCGACTTCAATGCAGCCGTCGCCGCGTGGATCACCCGTGCCAGCGGCGAAGCAATCTCGGGGCAGGAAGTAGCCTCGCTTCCGGTGCCCGACGCGCTCAGGTTCAACATTCGTGTCATGGATCTGCAGGGTAAGCGGATTGGTGAAGGCCGCGATCTGACTGAACTGAAGCGCAGCCTCCGTGCGAAGCATTCCGATACGCGCGCGGTTGCTCGTGAGCTTGCGGCGTCGAAACATCGCAGCTGGGATTTCGGCGAGCTGCCGGCGACCCAGGAGGTCGAGCGAAGCGGTTTGCGCTTCACCGTGTATCCGACGCTGCGCGATCGTGGCGACAGTGTCGAAGTGATCGAAGCAAAGAGCCCGCAGGAGGCGGAGTCATTGCTGTGGGAAGGCGTGCTGCGGCTCGCGGTGCTCGCGTTGCCCGAGCAATTCAAGTACGCGCGCAAACGATTTGCGGATCGGCGGGAGCTCGTTCTGCTCGGGCAGGGTCTTAACGCCGGTCGTCCGCTGCCAGATAGTCTTGCCGAGATGGCCTTCGCCGAGTGCTTCCTTTCCGAGGCCGCGCCGCTTCCGCGAACCGAGCCGGAGTTTCAGCAGTTGATCGATCGAAAGCGGGCACAATTCGGTGACCACGTCGATCGGCTCGCCACGCATGTCATCGAGCTGCTGACGCAGATGCGTGCGGCGCGCGAGAAGCTCTCGGGATTGAAGGGCCCGGCGTTCGCTGCCGTCGTCGACGATACGACCGCACAGCTGAACTCGCTGATTCCACCTGGCTTCCCCCGCGATGTGCCGCGCCTGCTGTGGTCTCATCTGCCGCGCTATCTGAAAGCGCTGACGCGTCGCCTGGACAAGGTCGGTGGCAATTTCAAGCGCGATGCCGAGCTCGCGAATCGGATCACACCGTTCGCGAAAGCGTCTCGCGATCTCGAAAAGATGTCTCACGCCCACGGGGCGCGAATCGAGCTCGATCGGCTGCAATGGATGATCGAAGAATTCCGCGTCTCGCTGTTTGCGCAGGATCTGCGAACGGCGACGCCGGTATCGGACAAGAGACTGGCGGATCAGCTGGAACTCGCGCGAGCGGAATCGCGACGAGTCTGAAAGAGAGTCACGGAGCCATGGCGGCTCCGTGACCTGGGGGAGCTACGTCAGGGAGCGACCTTGAAGTCGATGCCCTGGGCGAGCGGGAGTTCCGGGCTCCAGTTGATGGTGTTCGTCTGACGGCGCATGTACGCCTTCCACGAATCCGAACCGGACTCGCGACCGCCGCCGGTGTCCTTTTCGCCGCCGAACGCACCGCCGATTTCGGCGCCAGACGTACCGATGTTCACGTTCGCGATGCCGCAGTCGCTGCCCGTTGCCGCCAGGAAGCGCTCTGCGTGCTGCATGTTGTCCGTGAAGATCGCCGACGACAGGCCATGATCGACGCTGTTGTGCATGGCGATCGCATCATCGAGATTGCGGTACTCGATGAGGTACAGGATCGGTCCGAAGGTTTCGGTCCTGACGATGGGCGACTCGTGCTTCGTGCGGACGATCGTCGGCTCGACGTAGTTGCCGGGACCCGGGAGCACCTTGTCGCCGCAAAGCACGGTACCACCGTCGCGCTTCGCTGCCGCGATTGCCGACTGGTAGCGCTCGACCGCCGACTTGTCGATCAGCGGACCCATCAGGATGCCTTTCTCCATCGGGTTGCCGATACGGACCTGCGAATAGGCCCGCAGCAGGCGCTGTTCGAGATCACGCGCTTTCGATTCGTGCACGAAGACCCGGCGCGTGCTGGTGCAGCGCTGACCGGCAGTGCCGACGGCGCCGAAGACAATCGACGGAACGGCGAGATCGAGGTTCGCGAATTCGTCGACGATGATCGCGTTGTTGCCGCCAAGCTCGAGCAGGCTCTTGCCGAGGCGCGCGGAAACACGCTCGCCGACCTTGCGACCGACAGCCGTGGAACCCGTGAAGGAGACGAGATCGACGCGACGATCGTCCACGAACTTTTCGGCGAGGTCGTTACCCGCGCTGATGAACATCTGGAAGATGCCGGGGAAGCCGTGCTTCGACAGCACGCGGTTGACGAGGCGCTGCACGGCAATGGCCGTCAGCGGAGTCTTGGGCGATGGCTTCCAGATGGAGACGTCGCCGCAGATGGCAGCGAGGAAGGAATTCCATGACCAGACAGCGACAGGGAAGTTGAAGGCGCTGATGATTCCGACGACGCCGAGCGGATGCCACTGCTCGTACATCCGATGGCGGGGGCGCTCCGAATGCATCGTGCTGCCGTAGAGCATGCGCGACTGGCCGACCGCGAAGTCGGCGATGTCGATCATCTCCTGCACTTCGCCGTCACCTTCGGGCTTGATCTTGCCCATCTCGAGCGTGACGAGCGTGCCGAGCGCATCCTTGTTCGCGCGAAGCTCGTCGCCGACGAGACGAACCAGCTCACCGCGCTTCGGCGCCGGCACCATGCGCCACTTGTCGAATACCTCACGCGAGCTGCGAATGATGCGCTCGTAGTCGGCAGCCGATGCGGTCTGCACGCGGCCGAGGAGTTCGCCCGTTGCGGGATTGACCGACTCGATGATGGGAGCCGAAGCGTCCTTCGACCAGCCGCCGTCGGCTGACCATGACCCGGCATTGAGCTCGCCGAGTTCGAGAGCTTTGAAAACGTTCTGCATTATCGTGCCCGTGCTGTGCGCTGATGACCTGTGCGGCCGCTGACGACCATCTGTGCGGAGATTTCCTTGCCGGCGGCACCACTTGCATAGTGCTTCCCGAAGCGATTCTCAAGGACGTCGAGCAGTCGGAAGTCTTCCTGCCGCACGAAGCCCTTGTACTTGCCCTTGCCGTTCAGGACGAGATCGACGACCGCGGTGATGCCGGAGGCCGTCGTGACCTGGATCGCCGACCACAGTCGGCCCGCGATCATCTGCGGATAGACCTTGTTGACGTAGCTCTCTTCGCGCAGATCGCCGTCCTGTGTGCCCGTAACGGCGACGTAAACGATGACGACGTCCTGCAACGTCTGCGGCACGGCGTTTTCGAGGATGCGCTTCAAGGTGCCGCGATCGTGATTCAGCTTCAGATCGTTCATCAGAAGACGCATCTGCTCACAGTGGCCCGGGTAGCGCATGGTCTTGTAGTCCATGTTCTTCACGCGCGTGCCGTACGTTTCGCCGAGGGAGCCGAGGCCGCCGGAGGTGTTGAACGCTTCGTAGAGCGTGCCGTCGAGCTCGATCTCCTCGAGCCCTTCGAGCGGCGCTGCTTCGATGAGGCGACCGTCGACGATCGCTTCGCACGGATTGCCGTACTCGTTGATCAGACCTTCGGTGGACCAGGTCAGCGAGTACTTGAGGACGTTGTGCGGATGCTGCGGCAGTGCACCGACGCGCAGCTTCACCGTTCGCAGTTCGTCGAAGTGGCCGATCAGCTCATTGGCGGCGATCGAGATGAATCCGGGCGCCAGTCCACTCTGGGGAACGAACGCCTGTGCCGAGCCTTCCGCGATCTTGCGAACGGCGCGCGTGACTTCGACGTCTTCGGTGAGATCGAAGTAATGTATACCGGCGCGGCGCGCGGCTTCGGCAACTGCGACGTTGCAATAGAACGGCAGACCGGAGATGACTGCGTCGACCGGGTGATCGCGCAGTTGTGCATCGAGTGCTTTTGCGTCCGCGGCGTCGAGGGCGTGCGCCTGAAGGTTCTTCAGTCCGTGCGCTTTCACCACGGATTCCGCGGCTGCGCCGCTGACATCGGCGAGGTGGACGAAGTACGAGCCGGACTCCGCCAGCAGTCCTGAGATGAGCGCGCCGATCTTACCGGCGCCAAGAATGAGCACTTTGTGCATGAAAGCTCCGTCGCGGGGAGGGGTGAGGGCGGCCATTTAAGGCGCGCGACGGCGTTCTGTAAATCAAAGTCCGTTAGTGTATGCAAGTTGGGGCTCGCCGCCTTTTGCAGTGCGATGGCGGGTGCTAGCATCGCCCGACTCATTGATATGTAAGGCAACCGGTTTCCATGACGCGCAGTCCTCACCTGGTCGAGTGGCATCCCGCCAGCTGGCAGAGCAAGCCGGCGGCGCAGCAACCGACTTACGCCGACAAGGCGGTACTCGACGGTGTCGTCGCGGAGCTGTCGCGGCTGCCGCCCATCGTCGTGTCGTGGGAGATCGAGGCCCTGAAGGAGCACATTGCCGCCGCACAGCGCGGTGAGCGGTTCGTTCTCCAGGGCGGCGACTGCGCCGAGAGTTTTGACGATTGCGAATCGGACAAGATCGCCAAGAAGCTGAAGATCCTTCTGCAGATGAGCCTCGTGCTGCTGCACGGCCTCAAGAAGCCGATCGTTCGCGTCGGACGCATGGCCGGTCAGTACGCGAAGCCGCGTTCAGCGGATACCGAGACACGAGATGGCGTCACGCTGCCGTGTTATCGCGGCGCGAATGTGAACCGCCCCGGCTTCACGGCCGTGGAGCGCGAACCCGATCCGCAATTGTTGCTGCGGGGCTATGAGCGTGCCGGTCTCACGATCAATTTCGTTCGAGCTCTCGTCGATGGCGGATTTGCCGACCTGCATCACCCGGAGTACTGGGACCTCGATTTCGTGCGTCATTCGCCGCTCAAGGCCGCGTACGAGAAGATCGTCCATTCGATTTCCGATGCCCTCGATTTCTTCGAGGCGACGAGCCGGCGCCCGATCCATGAAATGAATCGCGTGGAGTTCTACACGAGCCACGAAGGCCTGCATCTGCACTACGAGCAGGCGCAGACACGATTCATCGAGCGGCAGCAGCGCTGGTACAACCTGTCGACCCACATGCCGTGGATCGGCATGCGTACGGCGGCTCTCGATGGCGCGCACGTCGAATTCTTCCGCGGTATCGCCAATCCACTCGGCATCAAAGTCGGGCCGTCGATGAGCGCCGAGTGGGTGCAGGGCCTGCTCGCGACGATCAATCCGAACAACGAGCCGGGCCGCATCGTGCTCATTCATCGCATGGGTGCGAAGGAGATCGACAAGCGACTGCCGCCGTTGATTCAGGCAGTGCGTGCGACGGGCAGCCCGGTGCTCTGGATGTGCGACCCGATGCATGGCAACACGGAGACGTCGAGCTCGGGTCTCAAGACCCGCCGCTTCGACAACATCGTGAACGAGCTGGAATCCTCGTTCCGGATCCATCGCGAGATGGGGACCTGGCTCGGCGGTGTGCATTTCGAGCTTACGGGCGAAGACGTCACCGAGTGCACGGGCGGCGCGCGTGGCCTGACGGACGCGGATCTGGCGCGTGCGTACAAGTCGCAGGTCGATCCGCGGCTCAACTACGAACAGGCACTTGAGCTCGCGATGCGTATCGCAGGGCTGCATCCGCCGACGAGGAAGTGAGGAAGAGGATTTTCCACGGGGTGCACGGGGACCACGGGGAAGAGTAAGGAACTCGATAGAAAAAGAAATCTGGCCCTTAACCCTGTGAACCCCGTGATCCCCGTGGAGATTTTCGACTCCGGTCCGTGCTCATGAACTCGAGCACTTCGGCCTGATCGACCCGCCGCGACTCACCTGGTGCCAGACCAGCCAGCGTCCAGGGGCCGGCAGACAAACGAATCAATCGCAACGTCGGCAGGTTGACCGCGGCTGTCATGCGTCGCACTTGCCGATTGCGGCCTTCGCGGATCGTGAGAGAAATCCAGCTCGTCGGAATCGCCTTGCGTTCGCGAATGGGCGGATTGCGAGGCCAGAGCCAGTCAGGCTCGGCGAGCAGCTCCGCTTCAGCCGGCATTGTCAGTCCATCGTTGAGTTGAACGCCGCGGCGCAGAGGTTCGAGCTGCGCATCGGTCGCGGTTCCTTCGACCTGCACGCAGTAAGTCTTCGACACCTTCCAGCGCGGATCGGCGAGTCGTGTCTGCAGCGCGTCCCAGTCGGTCAACAGTACCAATCCTTCACTGTCGTAGTCGAGACGGCCGGCCGGATACATGCCGGGTGCATCGACGAAGTCCTTGAGCGTGGCTTTGCCGTCGGTGCTCGTGAACTGGGTGAGCACCTGAAACGGCTTGTTGAGCAGCAGCAAGGACGGCACGGGTCAATTGTCGCTGGCTACGGATTCCGCGGGGCGTTGCACGAGATCGAGGAAGCGCTGCACGGCCGCGGAGTTTTCGCCTGGGCGGCAAGCAAGAATCAGCGGCGCCTTCAGCTCCGCGCTGCCTGACAGCCTTCGATACACGACGCCGTCCATTTGCAGTCGCCTGAGTGAAGCGGGCACGACGGACACGCCGAGGCCTGCGGCAACCAGATTCAGTGTCGAGATGATCCGGGGCGCTTCCTGACCGACTCGCGGGCTGAAGCCGGCGCCGCGACACGCCGTGATGATGGTGTCGTAGAGCCCAGGGCCGCCGGGCCGCTTATAGAGAATGAAGATCTCATTCGCCAACGCCGACAGCGGGAGGGCGCGATCCTCCGTCTCGCGGGCAAGAGCGTGGCCGGCGGGGAGGGCGACCAGCATGTCTTCTTCGAGCAGGGGCTTGACGACCAGCCCCACCACATCGGCCACTGGCGAGCGGATGAATGCGGCGTCGATGTCTTCGTTGTGCAGACCCTGCACGAGCTCGCTGCTGCCGCTTTCCTCCAGGACGAGCGATACGAGCGGATACATCTCGCGGAAGGCCCGGATGACACGTGGGACGAATGGATGAAACGGTGCCGAACCGGTGAATCCGACGACCACGCGACCCTGCTCTCCGCGGGCCGTACGACGGGCCGTGGCGAAGGCCCGGTCGACCTCTTCCAGGATCGAACGTGCCCGTTCGAGGAACGCGGTTCCAGCGTCCGTCAGCTCGACACCCCGTGGTTTGCGCCGAAAAAGCTGCACATCCAGCTCCCGTTCCAGCGCGCGGATCTGCTGGCTCAGGGGCGGTTGCTGCATGCCGAGCCGTTCAGCGGCCCGGGTGATGTGGCCTTCTTCAGCCACCGTAATGAAATAGCGCAGATGTCGTAGTTCCATACGAGGCATATCTATCAAATATCGATAGGTCTCGCGACATATATTTTACGTCGGAATCACGACGGGCTATGGTTCATCTCAATTCGCGCCACCTGTCAGAACCGACACCTGCATGTCGGACATGGCCTCGCCGGAATTCGTGATTCATCGATAGGAGTACGTTGTGTCGAACTATGCAAACACTGCCGATCAAGCCGGTGCGGTGATCGCCAAGAACGGCCCGAGCTGGAATGCGATCAGCCCCGAATACGTGGCCCGCATGCGCCTGCAGAACCGTTTCAAGACGGGGCTGGATATCGCGCGTTACACCGCGAAGATCATGCGCGAGGACATGGCTGCGTATGACAAGGACGCCGGCAAGTACACGCAGTCACTGGGCTGCTGGCACGGCTTCATCGGTCAGCAGAAGCTGATCTCCATCAAGAAGCATCACGGGTCGACCCAGCGTCGTTACCTGTACCTGTCGGGCTGGATGGTGGCGGCATTGCGCTCCGACTTTGGCCCGCTGCCCGATCAGTCCATGCACGAGAAGACGTCGGTTTCGGCGCTGATCGCGGAGCTCTACACGTTCCTGCGTCAGGCGGATGCTCGCGAGCTCGGTGGTCTGTTCCGCGATCTCGACGCGGCTCGTGACGCGAAAGATGCGGCGAAGGAAAAAGACCTGCTGAACCGCATCGACAATTTCCAGACGCACGTCGTGCCGATCATCGCCGACATCGATGCCGGCTTTGGTAACGCCGAGGCGACCTACCTGCTGGCCAAGCAGATGATCGAAGCCGGCGCCTGCTGCATCCAGATCGAAAACCAGGTCTCCGATGAGAAGCAGTGCGGTCACCAGGACGGCAAGGTCACCGTGCCGCATGAAGACTTTCTCGCGAAGATCCGCGCCGTGCGCTATGCGTTCATGGAGCTCGGCGTCGACGACGGCGTCATCGTTGCCCGCACCGACTCCCTGGGTGCCGGCCTGACCAAGCAGATCGCCTACACGCGCGAACCGGGCGATCTCGGCGATCAGTACAACAGCTTCCTGGATTGCGAAGAGGTGACGCCGGCCACGATGCAGAACGGCGACGTCATCATCAATCGCGGCGGCAAGCTGCTGCGTCCGAAGCGCCTGCCCAGCAACCTGTTCCAGTTCCGCAGCGGCACCGGTGAAGATCGTTGCGTGCTCGACTGCATCACGAGCCTGCAGAACGGCGCCGACATGCTGTGGATCGAAACCGAGAAGCCGCACATCGGCCAGATCAAGGGCATGGTGGATCGCATTCGCACGGTCGTGCCGAACGCGAAGCTGGTCTACAACAACAGCCCGTCGTTCAACTGGACGCTGAACTTCCGTCAGCAGGTGTTCGATGCCTGGAGCAAGGACGGCAAGGACGTGTCGGCCTACGATCGCGCCAAACTGATGAACGCAGACTACGACGCTTCCGAGCTGTCGAAGGAAGCGGATCGTCGCATTCAGAGCTTCCAGCGTGATGCGTCGCGCGACGCGGGTATCTTCCACCACTTGATCACCCTGCCGACGTATCACACTGCCGCGTTGTCCACCGACAACCTGGCGAAGGGATACTTCGGCGAAGAGGGCATGCTCGCGTACGTCGCAGGCGTGCAGCGCAAGGAGATCCGCGAGGGCATCGCCTGCGTCAAGCATCAGAACATGTCCGGCTCGGACATCGGCGACGATCACAAGGAGTACTTCGCCGGTGAAGCCGCGCTCAAGGCCGGTGGCAAGCACAACACGATGAATCAGTTCTGATCAGCGGTTGGTAGCCCGCCAGGGCAGCGGTTCACGAAAGGCCGGTTGGCGACAACCGGTCTTTTCGTTTGTGCGGATCAGAGCCGATAGACCCGCGCGGCCGTGTCGTGAAACAGCGCGGCGCGTTCGGACTTGGAAAGATCCCGCGTCATTCGCTTGAATGAATTCCACAGCACGACATACGGGTAGGACGCCTTGTCGACGGGGAAGTTGCTCTCGAACATGCACCGTTCGACGCCGAACTTCTCGATGCAGTACAGATAGTAAGGTGCGGTGACGGCGGCCAGTTCGCTCGAGGACGGAGGCTTCCCCACCCATCCCATGCCGCAAAGTGGCATGCCGAGACCACCGAGCTTGACCACGACATTCGGGCATTGAGCGAGCGTCGCGATGCTGTGCCGCCAGTCGGCGAACACTGCTTCGCGTTGACCCGCGAACCTGCCGATGCCGAGCGGCGCGCCGATGTGATCCAGGATGATCGTGGTGTCCGGGAATGCATTGGCCAGATCGGCCAGCTCCAGGATCTGCGGATGATAGATCCAGGCATCGAAACTCAAGCCATGCTTTCTCAGGCACGCGAAACCCTCGCGAAAGGTCGTGTCTTTCAGCATGTGGAGCGGCGGTTTGCGGTAGGAATCGGGATTGGCGGGATCGGACGCGGTGGGATGGCGAATGCCGCGCAACCGCTTGCTGGCCGCGACGTGGCTCGACAGCACCTCGTCGACATTCTTGCCGAGCATCAGATCGGCGAAGCTCACGATGCCCCGGATCTGCGTGGCATGGCCGTCGGAAGCACCGGCGTTCGCGATCTTTTCCACATACTCAGTCTCGCCTAGCGGGCGGAGGTGTGCGGGTCCGGTGGTTCGATATCCCGAATAGCATTCCACGAAGACCGACTGCGTCACCTTGTGTCCAGCGGTGTCGCGACGCAGATCGTCGAGCAGATAGCGATCGCCCGGACGATCCCACAGATGATGATGCGGATCGCAAATAACCAGTTCGGGCTCCAAGGCTGCTTCCACGGCAGGTTTCTCATTCTCGGTGTGAGTCGATGCAGCGCCGAGCGCTTCGGCGATGAACCCGCCGGCACCCAGAACCGCCCCCTTGATGAAGGCACGTTTTTTCATTGTTCAATCACTTGACTGAGGCGGCCACTTTCCGCTGGAGTTGCCCTACCCGGCGCGAGTGTACAGCGCCGACCGGGGGCGTATGCCCACCTTCAGAACAACGACCACCAGAGGAACAACCATGAAGATCATTCGAGCCTGCGCATTGACGGCATCGCTCACGGCGGGTCTCGCCATGGCCGATGCACCCGCGCCGGCCGCGCCTTCGGCAGAGAGCAAGTTCGCGGGAAACTGGATCGTCAAAGGCGAGTTCGGAGACCTGAAATACACGCTGAGCTGCTTTTTCATCGGCGACGACCAGACGCTCTCCGGACCCTGTCTCGGCATTCGAGAGCCGTTGCTGAGGGCCAACGGCAGACTCAACGAGAAGTCCATGCAGTTCAAATACAAGACCGAGTACCAGGGTACCGGACTCACCCTCGACTATCGGGGCCGCGTGCAGTCGGACGGTTCCTTCAAGGGCACCGTCATGGCCGATCAATCGGAAGGCAGGTTCGAAGCGACTCCGCAAAGCGTGCTGACCGTCGGTGAGATGACACCGTGGATACTCAACGTCGGCTTCACTTCATCGATGCAATACAGCGTGGTTTGCGGATTCAGGCAGAGCGGCGACAGGATCAAGGGGCCGTGCGCCATTTCCCAGGGCGCAACGCTGCAGGCGAGAGGCCGTATCGAAGGCGACAACGTGTCCTTTGAATATGACACCCAGTATGAAGGTCGCCCGATCCGCGTGGAGTACAGCGGGACTCTGCAGGCGGACGGAGCATTGCAGGGAACGATCAAGGAAGGCTCGTCGGCGGGTGTGTTCAGCGCCGAGCGGCCGTAAAGAATCCTCTGTGGGAGATCGCCATGCACCTTCAATACGTGAGCTTCAACGTGCCGGACGTCGAGCGCTCGTGCGATTTCTACATCGGCTTGCTGGGCATGAGCCGGCAAGGCTCCATCGATCTCGGCAACGGCATCACCGAGACACTGCTCGGCTGCGAGTCCGCGGTCAGCGCGCCTGGCGCGGGGATCATCCTCATGCACGACGCCAATCGCGACAAACCCTATGAGCGCGGCAATGCATTCAGCCGCATCATCTTCAACGTTCCAGACATCGCAGGAATGATCGAGCGGTTGCAGGCGGCTGGTGTTCGTGTCGTCAAGCCGCCCACGCAGGTCGAATCCCAGAATCTGGTGTATGCGCTCGTGAAGGATCCGGACGGATTTCTGGTCGAGCTGCTGGAGAGCCGCCGGCGCTGAGTCGCCGGCGACCGTCCGGCGGGGCCGTTCCTGTTTGGCGCGGGGTACACTGCCCGGCATGTCCAACCCAAAGAAGCGCGCGCCGCCGCGCCGTACTCTCGCTCAGGTTTCTGTCCCCAAATCGAATCCGCGGAGCGCGGAACTGTGGCCGTCGGACGGCGTGATATTCGATCGGAGCTGCACACTCTGCCCGCGGCTTGCGGAGTTCCTGGCGCAGGGGCGCGAGGAGTATCCGGACTACTACTGTCTTCCGGTGCCTCCGTTCGGCGATCCGAAAGCGCAATTCATCATCGTTGGACTTGCGCCGGGCTTTCACGGCGCGAATGCCACAGCTCGTCCATTCACGGGCGACCATGCGGGGTTGCTGCTCTATCGCACGCTGCACAAGTACGGATTCGCCAGCCGCCCGGAGTCGATCGCCGCTGACGACGGGTTGAAGCTCATCAATTGCCGCATCACCAACTCGGTGAAATGCGTGCCGCCGGAGAACAAGCCGCTACCCGCCGAGATCCGCAACTGCCTGCGTTACATCGAGGCCGAACTGGCCCAGGTCCCCGAGGGCTCGGTACTGCTGGCGCTGGGATCCATCGGGCACAACGCCGCGCTGCAGGCACTGGGGCTGAAGCCATCGGCGTTCAAGTTTGCGCACGCCGCGGAGCACGCCCTGCCGCGCGGCATGACGCTGGTCGACTCTTACCATTGCAGTCGATACAACACCCAGACGCGCCGGCTGACCGAGGAAATGTTCGACGCCGTGTTCGCGCGTGTCGCCGAGCTGATTGCCCGGAAACACTGACAGGGGCCGGCGAGGGCGGTGGGCTAGAATTCCCGCCATGCCCGATTTCGATTCCAAGCCGTTCCTTGCGAATGTCAGCCAGCGTCCCGGCGTGTACCGGATGATCGCGGCCGACGGCGAGGTGCTGTACGTCGGCAAGGCCAGGAACCTGAAGAACCGGCTGACCACGTACTTCGTGGGCAAGGCGCAGACGGCGAAGACCATGGCGATGGTCGCGCAGATCTCCAATGTCGAGGTCACTGTCACGGCGTCCGAGACCGAGGCGCTGCTGCTCGAATACAACCTGATCAAGCGGCACAAGCCCCGGTACAACGTCGCGCTGCGCGACGACAAGAGCTTTCCGTATCTCTACATCTCGACCGATCACGATTATCCGCGAATCAGTTTCTACCGCGGCAGTCGCAGCCGGATGCCGGGCAAGTTCTTCGGTCCGTATCCCAATGCGAAGGCGACGCGCGAGACGCTGTTGCTGCTGCAGAAGCTGTTCCTGCTGCGTCCCTGCAGCGACTCCTTTTTTGCGAATCGCTCGCGCCCGTGCCTGCAGCACCAGATCAAGCGCTGTTCCGGGCCGTGCGTCGAGCTGATCGCCAAGGACGCCTACGCGCAGGATGTCAGCGACGCCATGAAGGTGCTCGAAGGAAGAGGGGCGGAGTTGCTCGACGATCTCGCGCAGCGCATGGAGCAGGCGGCGCAGCAGCTCGAGTTCGAGCGGGCGGCGCGGCTGCGCGACCAGATCCATGGCATCAAGGCCATTCATTCAGTGCAGGCGGTCACCCGCAACACGAGCAACGACATCGATGCGGTCGCGCTCGTGTCGAACGCTGGCGAACATTGCGTCTCGATCGTGTTCGTCCGCGGCGGACGCAATCTCGGCAGCAACAACTTCTTCCCGCGCGCTGGTCTCGCGGAAGCGGGAGAGCTGCTGTCCGGCTTCCTGGTCCAGTACTACATGGGCCGCGAAGCGCCCGATGAGATCGTGATCAGCGAGCCGATCGAAGATGCCGATCTTCTGGAAGCCACGCTGACCGAGCGCATGGGGAAGACGGTGAAGATCCGCAGCAGCGTGCGGGGAGTGCGGGCGCGCTGGCTGGAGATGGCTCACACGAACGCCGACATCGGTCTGCGGATGCGGCAGGCGACGGAGGCGACGACGGCTGAACAGTTGCAGGGCGTTGCGACGGCGCTGTCGCTTCCTTCGATACCGGCACGTATCGAGTGTTTCGACATCAGCCACACGATGGGCGAGCGCGCAGTCGCGTCCTGCGTGGTGTTCGGGCCGGAGGGGCCGATCAAGGCGGACTACCGGCGCTTCAATATCGATGGGATCGAGCCCGGCGATGACTACGGAGCGATGCGACAGGCGCTGACGCGACGATACGCGCGCATCAAGAAAGGTGAAGTGCCGATGCCCGATCTGCTGCTGATCGACGGCGGACCGGGCCAGCTCGCTCAGGCGATCGATGTGCTGCAGGAGCTCGAGATCACCGGTGTCACGATCGCTGGCGTCGCGAAAGGCGCGGATCGCAAGCCGGGCCAGGAGCGGCTGTTCTTGGCGCATCAGGACCTGCCCACTATACTGCCGCCGGATTCCTCCGCTTTGCATCTCATCCAGAGAATTCGTGACGAAGCGCATCGCTTTGCCATCGCCGGTCATCGTCATCGACGCGCCAAAGCGCGCACGCAATCCGTTCTCGAAACCGTGCCGGGTCTCGGGCCGCGCAAGCGTCGCGAGCTGCTGCGGCAGTTCGGTGGCCTGCAGGGCGTTACCCGGGCGGGCATCGAGGACCTCGAGAAGGTGCATGGCATCAGCCGCAAACTCGCAGAGAGCATCTATGAAACGCTGCATGCGGGCGGCTAGAGTGGGCGTGCAGTGAGTTTTCCCATCGCCAACACGCTGACGTTTGCGCGGATCGTCATGATTCCGCTTGTCGTGGTGCTCTTCTATCTGCCCTACGAGTGGTCGAACCCAGCGGCGGCCAGCGTCTTCATCCTGGCTGCGATCACCGATTCGCTCGATGGCTACCTGGCGCGCAAGCTCGGGCAGACGTCCGCGCTGGGAGCATTCCTGGATCCGGTCGCCGACAAGTTGATGGTGGCCGTGGCCCTCATCCTGCTCGTCAGCCACGATCCGCCCGCGCTGAAGTTCATCCATTTCGATCCGCATGTACTGATCACACTGACGGCGGCGGTGATCGTCGGCAGGGAAATCACCATCTCGGCACTGCGTGAATGGATGGCGGAGCTGGGCAAGCGCGGGAAGGTCGCCGTATCGTCATTGGGCAAGTGGAAGACGATCTTCCAGATGACCGGCCTGTCGATGATGCTCTTTCGCAGCGACGTCTGGTTCATTCCGGCGTTCGAGCTGGGGCTGGCCTGCCTCGTCGCGGCCGCAGCACTGACCTTGTGGTCGATGGTCGTCTACCTGCGCGCGGCGTGGCCGGCGCTGAGCGACACGCCCCTTCAGTGAATCATTCCAAGGAAGCGGCGGAACGTATCGCGTGAAGGGCGGTCTTTTACCTTGACAGTGCGGGTTCCGGCTCTAGAATAGCGGCCGCTTTCAAGCGACCTGCGGGAATAGCTCAGTTGGTAGAGCGCAACCTTGCCAAGGTTGAGGTCGAGGGTTCGAGCCCCTTTTCCCGCTCCAGATTTCCAGGCAAACCCCGGGTTCTTCCAGCCCGGGGTTTTGCGCTTCTGGTACCCTGCAATCGTGGGCGCCGTGGCGGAGTGGTTACGCAGCGGTCTGCAAAACCGCGTACGCCGGTTCAATTCCGGCCGGCGCCTCCAAAATCCGCTCCTCATCCTGAATTTTTCTGCTCCCTGCGGTTCGGCACCTGTCGAACCGAATAGGTAGCGCGCTGCGCGCACAAGGCACGTGGCAAGATTGGTGGCGGTGACCGGAATCGAACCGGTACGACTATTCGTCGGCAAATTTTAAGTCTGCTGCGTCTACCAATTCCGCCACACCGCCGTGCCGTCATCGACGCGCACGGAATTCTAACTCGCGGCCTCGGCGTGCTGCATCGCCGGACGAATACGACGCATCTGTTAGACTGAACACCGTTCTTGCGCCGATTCCAACGACGAATCCATCCGGCATGCCTAACGCTTCCGCAAGCGGAGCAAAACTAGAGGTTCGCGGACTGCACCTGTGGCGAGGTGAGCGGCATCTGCTTCGCAACGTTTCCTTCGCCGTGGAGCCGGGCGAATTGCTGCAGGTCGCGGGACCGAACGGAGTGGGCAAGACCAGCCTGTTGCGCTGTGCGGCCGGCCTGCTCCCGGTGGAGTCCGGCGAGATCTTCTGGCGCCACCAGCCGATCGCTGCCCAACGCGACACTTATCACTCAGAGCTTGCGTACCTCGCGCATGTGAATGCGCTCAAGGTCGACCTGACCGCGCGCGAGAACCTGCTGTTCGGTGTCGGGATACGCCGCTCGGTCACCTCCGAGGAAATCGATCAGGCGCTCGCGCGCGTGGAGATCCCGCATTGTCGCGACCTTCCGGTGCGATCGCTGTCAGCTGGGCAGAAGCGCCGCGTCGCGATCGCGCGAATCCTGCTCACTCGCCCGGCACTGTGGATTCTCGATGAGCCGATCACGAACCTGGACGTAGGCGGCATCGCGCTGTTCGAGCGCTGCATGGCGACGCACCTGGAGGAGGGTGGAATGATCCTCACCGCTGCTCATCAATCGTTGCTGGCAGGTCGAAGCGGCGTGCGCACGCTGGAGCTTCATTGATGCAGCCCGGCGTCGGATCGCTCATGGGATTGGTGCTCGCACGCGACCTCAGGCTCGCATTCCGGCATTGGGATCAGGTGATCCAGCCGCTCGTCTTCTTCGTGATCGTCACGACATTGTTCCCGCTCGCCATCAGCCCGTCGCTCGATGAGTTGCGCGGGATCGCACCCGGCATCGTCTGGGTAGCGGCGATGCTTGCCTCGCTGCTCGCGCTGGAATCTTTGTTCCGCCCCGATGTCGACGACGGAACGATGGAGCAGTGGACGTTGTCTGGACAGCCGTTGTCGCTGATGTTGCTGGCGAAGACCCTCGCGCACTGGCTGCTGGCAGGCTTGCCGCTGGTGATCATGGCGCCGCTGGTCGGCTATGCCTTGGGCATGCCCGAGTCGGCGTGGCCTGTTCTGGTGGGTTCGCTGGCGCTCGGCACAGGGTGCCTGAGTGTCCTTGGCGGGATCGGCGCCGCGCTCACCGTGAGCGTGCGCCGGGGCAGCGTATTGCTGGCCCTGCTGGTCCTCCCGCTCGAGATGCCCATCCTCATTTTCGGCGCCCGGGCCGTCGATCTCGCCATGCACGGCGAGTCGGCGACGGGTCCGCTAAACTTGCTGGCAGCAATGCTGCTGCTCTTCATCAGCCTCGGCCCCGTAGCCATGGCCGCGGCAATGCGCATCAGCGTCGAATCATGAGAACAGGATGGCGGTTGGTTCAAAAGGAGATCGCATGAAGATGTGTCACCTCTCGACTGGTTCGTTTCCGGCCTCCCGCCAACCGCTAACCGCTAACCGCTAACCGCTCCTCCTATGTGGCTCTGGTTCTACCAACTCGCCTCCCCACCCCACGCCTACCGTCTGCTCGGACTCTGGCGTCCGTGGTTGCTATGGCCCGCCATCGCGCTGATGGTGATCGGCGTCTACGGTGGCCTGGTCATGGCGCCCGCGGATTACCAGCAGAAGGACGCATTCCGCATCATCTATGTGCACGTGCCAAGCGCATCGCTGTCGTTGATGGTCTACGTGATGATGGCAGTCGCCGCCGCGATCGGGCTCATCTGGCGGATGAAGCTCGCGCATGCGGTTGCAGCGAGCTGCGCGCCGCTCGGTGCCTGGTTCACCGTGCTGGCGCTCGTGACCGGATCGATCTGGGGCAAGCCCATGTGGGGCACCTGGTGGGAGTGGGATCCGCGACTGACTTCCGAGCTGATCCTTCTCTTTCTCTATCTCGGCTACATGGCACTGCGAGCGTCGTTCGACGATATCCAGCGGGCGGATCGGGCCAGCGCGATCCTCGCGATCGTGGGCGTGGTGAACGTGCCGATCGTGAAGTACTCAGTCGAATGGTGGAACAGCCTTCATCAGGGTCCCAGCATTTCCGTGACCAGCAAATCCGCCATCGCAGGGTCGATGGTGTGGCCGCTGTTGGTCCTGCTCCTCGCGTTTGTGCTCTACTTCGGCGCAATCCTGTGCAACCGGGTTCGAGGAGAGATCCTGCTGCGGGAGCGCAATACTGCATGGCTTGCTGAAAGCAGTCTTAAATCATGAACTTGAGCGAGTTTCTTCATATGGGGGGTTATGCTCCCTACGTCTGGTCCTGCTACGGCCTGACAGCCATTGTGCTCGTCGGGATGGAGTGGGCCGGTCGTCGTCAGTTGCAGCTCGCGCAGGAGAAGGCGCGCCGCCGGGCCCAGATGGGCGCACAAATGGCCGTCGCGGAGAACCCATCGTGACGGCTCGTCAGCGTCGCATGCTTCTCGTCGGACTGATGGTGATCGGCGTCGGCACCGCGGCCGCGTTCGCGCTCAACGCATTCCAGGAAAACCTTCTCTATTTCTATTCGCCGTCGGATGTATCGGCGGGCAAGGCACCTGCCGATCGGACTTTCCGGGTCGGCGGCATGGTCACGGAAGGAAGCTTTCAGCGGCCTGCCGGCAGCATGGAAGCCACTTTCATCCTCACGGACTTCGCTCACAACGTCAAAGTGAGATACAGCGGCGTGCTTCCCGATCTGTTCCGCGAGGGGCAGGGCATCGTCGCCCGAGGCAAGCTCGCGCCAGGCGGAGATTTCGTCGCCGAGGAAGTTCTCGCGAAACACGACGAGAACTACATGCCGCCGGACGTCGCGGACACGCTCAAGAAACAGCATCAGAAGGAGGCGGGTGGGCAATGAGCACGCGCGGTCGCCGATCTATCTCCTCACGTCCGGCTTCTTGCCAACCGCCAACCGCTAACCGCTAACCGTTTCTTCTTTATGAGTGTTGAGCTAGGCCATTTCGCACTGATCCTCGCGTTCTGCCTGACGCTGCCGCAGGCGTTCTTCGGGCTCGCGGGCGCCGTCTATCGCAAGCCGCACTGGATTGCGCTGACGCGCAATGCAGTCGTCGGGCACTTCGTTCTCACTGCCGTTTCGTTCGCGTGTCTCATGCACGCGTTCTACGTCAACGATTTCTCCGTGTTGTATGTCGCGCAAAACTCGAACTCCGAGTTGCCGACGATATATCGACTGGCTGCGACCTGGGGTGCGCATGAAGGCTCGCTGCTCCTGTGGCTGCTGGCGCAAGCGACGTGGACACTTGCCGTCTCCATATTCAGCCGCTCGATTCCCGATGTGGTCACGAGCCGCGTCCTCGGTGTGCTTGGCCTGATCAGCGCGGGCTTCGCACTCTTCATTCTCACGACGTCGAGTCCGTTCGAGCGACTCTGGCCAGCCGCGGTGGACGGCCGCGATCTGAATCCGCTGCTGCAGGATCCTGGTCTCATCATTCATCCGCCGATGCAGTACATCGGCTATATCGGCATGTCAGTGCCGTTTGCGTTCGCTGTCGCGGCCATGCTCGAGGGCAAGCTCGATTCAGTATGGGCGCGCTGGGTCAGGCCGTGGACCAACGTGGCGTGGGTCTTCCTCACTTGCGGCATCACCCTGGGCAGTTGGTGGGCGTATTACGAGCTTGGCTGGGGCGGCTGGTGGTTCTGGGACGCTGTCGAGAATGCATCGTTCATGCCCTGGCTGGTCGGCACGGCGCTGATTCACTCGCTTGCGGTCACGGAAAAGCGCGGACTCTTCAAGAGCTGGACGCTGCTGCTGTCGATCACCGCGTTCTCGCTATCGGTGCTCGGAACGTTCCTCGTTCGTTCCGGTGTCGTCGAGTCCGTCCATGCGTTCGCGAGCGATCCGGGTCGAGGCTTGTTCATCCTCACGTTCCTGGGCTTGTGCGCGGGATCGGCACTCGGCTTGTACGCGTGGCGCGCGCCGCTGTTCCGGACGAACACCGGTTTCGCGCCCGTATCGCGCGAGTCGTTCCTGCTCATCAACAACGTCCTGCTCGTCGGAGCGACTCTGCTGATCCTGCTCGGCACGCTGTATCCGATGTTTCTCGATGCGTTGAATCTCGGGAAGATCTCCGTTGGTCCGCCGTACTTCGACATTGCTTTCCTCATTCCGATGCTGCCGATGGTCGTGCTGCTTGCACCCGGCATGCACGCCGGGTGGAAGAAAGCCGATTTCGGGCGCACGAAGGGGCTTCTTCTCGTGCTGCTCGCAGTCTCAGTGGTCGCGGGAATCGCACTCGCGCTCGTTGCGTATGGCTGGCATTCCGTCATGACCGTGATCGGATTCAGCCTCGCATTCTGGGTCGGCCTCTCGGCGCTCGTTGATCCGGTGTCGCGCCTGCGCAAAGGCCATTCGCTGTCGGCAGGCGTCATCGGCATGAGCGTTGCGCACTTCGGTCTGGCTGTCTTCGTGCTCGGCGTCGCGACGACCCAGTCGTATCGCCAGGAGATGGACCTGAGCTTGCGCCCCGGGCAGACGGCAGAGCTTTCCGGATTCCAGTTCACGATGACAAAGCTCAGCGACGTAAAAGGCCCGAACTACGAGGCGACCGAAGCGGAGATCCGGATCACGCGCGATGGCAAGGAGATCGCAGTGCTGCACCCGCAGAAGCGCATCTATCGCGTGCAGAAGAACCCGATGACCGAAGCGGGCATCGATTCCGGTCTGACGCGACACCTGCTCGTGTCCATGGGTGAGCCGCTGGGCGATGGTTCATGGAGCCTGCGCCTGCAGTACAAGCCGATGGTGAGGTTCATCTGGATGGGCGCCTTCACCATGGCACTGGGTGGCCTCATTGCCGCATTCGACCGGCGCTATCGCAAGCGGGTGACGGCCGACGATGCCGTCGCCGCCGCTGACGTAAAGACTGTTTAAACGATGCTTCGATACCTGATTCCAGTCGGACTGCTGGCCGCGCTCGTTGCGTTCTTCTTCGTCGGGCTCGGCCGTGACAAGCAGACGTTGCCGTCGCCGCTACTCGGCAAACCCGCGCCGGCATTCTCGCTGCCGCGTGTCGACGATCCCACGCAAACCGTGTCGAACAAGGATTTCGCCGGCCAGCCCTACGTGCTGAACGTGTGGGCGACCTGGTGCGTCGGCTGCCGTCAGGAGCACGACGCGTTGCTTGCGATTGCCGCCCGCGGTGAAGTCCCGATCGTGGGCCTGAACTGGAAGGACGAGAGGGACCTTGCGCAGCAATGGCTGCGCGAGCTCGGCAACCCCTACGTCGTCACCGCCTTCGACCAGGAAGGGCGCGTCGCCATCGACTGGGGCGTTTACGGCGCTCCGGAGACATTCCTGGTCGATTCAGCAGGCAACGTCATTCACAAGCACGTGGCGCCGCTGACCGTCGAAATCTGGGAGCGTGAGTTCCTTCCTTTGCTGAAGCAGCAGGCGGTGTCGCGATGAGAATCTGTGCGGCCGTGCTCGCGTGCATGCTGCTGGCGTCGTTTGCGCACGCCATCGATACGGCGCCTGCGTTCGCGGATCCAGCGCAGCAAGCACGCTATGAGCGCATTGCCCGCGAGCTGCGCTGCCTGCAATGCCGCAGCGAGACGATTGCCGATTCCAATGCTTCGCTTGCGGAAGATCTGCGCCGGCAGTTGCGCGAACTCATCGCCGCAGGCAAGACCGACGCCGAAATCATGACGTACATGACGGATCGCTACGGCGACTACGTCCTCTATCGGCCACCGGTGAAGTCGAATACATGGCTGCTGTGGGCAGCACCCGCGCTGCTTGTGCTTGGCGGCGGCGTGATCGCGGTCGTCGTGATCCTCCGCAAGTCGAAGCTCCCCGACGACGATCTGCCTGAAGACGATCGCGCTCGCGGCTCGGGTGCTCCATGACGGCGTTCTATATCGTTTGTGGAATCCTGTTGCTGGCGGTGCTCGTGTGGGTGACGTTGCCGCTGTGGCGTCCGCAGCCCGCGGTGGACAAGGTCGCCACGCAGAGGGAGCGCCGCGTTTCCAGTGCAATCGTCGTGCTCGCCGTGGCCGGCCTCGCGACGGCGATGTATGGGCATCTGAGCAACTGGGATTGGAACGCCGTCGAAACCGCGGCACAGGAAAGCGCGAACGTCGATGAAATGCTCGGACGCCTCGAGGCCAAGCTCGCGGCCAATCCGGAGGATGTGCAGGGCTGGCTTCTGCTCGGCCGTTCCTACACGACATTGCAGCGTTTCGGTCGCGCGGTGGATGCCTACCAGCAGGCTTACACGTTGACGAACGGCGAGAACATCGAAGCGGTGATCGGGTTGGGAGAGGCGCTCGCCCTGATGGACCAGGGCTCGCTGTCAGGTCGCGCCGGCGAGTTGATCGACGCGGCACTGCGCAAAGCACCCAACAATCCGAAGGCGCTCTGGTACGGAAGTATTGCGGCGCTGCAAGCCGGCGATCTGAAGCTTGGCCGCGATCGGCTGCAAGCCCTGCTGGCCCAGACCCCCCCTCCGGAGTTGCGCACGGTCCTCGAACGGCAGATTCAGGCATTGAATGAGCAGATGGGCGCACCGGCCGAAGGCGGCTCGTCCGCGTCAGCAGCTGCGCCGGTTGCCGACCATGCGCGAGTGATTCGCGTCGCAGTCAGCATCGCACCCTCGGTTCAGCAGCAGCTGAAGGGGTCCACGCCGTTGTTCATCGTCGCAAGGGATCCAGAAGCCGGCGGACCGCCGCTGGCCGTGGAACGTCACAGCTCCACAGCCGTTCCTCTGACCGTGGAATTGAGCGAAGCGGATGCCATGATGCCTACCCGAACGATTGCAACGGTGCCTCGCGTGCGTGTCGTCGCGCGGCTATCCCTGAGCGGTGCCCCGCAGGAACGCAGCGGCGATTTCTACGGGGAAGCCGACTATGATTTCAGCAAGGACACAGGCACATTGCAGATCGTCATCGATCGCACCGTTCCTTAAGCTCACCCGTTCCTGATGCCAGCCACCGCCAAGATTTCATTCGCCGGTCTGCCCTCGATGGTGCCGGCATACGTCCGGGTTTTGCTCGGCAAGAAGCCGTACATCGCACCCGCGGGCACGACGGTTACGCCGATCGAGCTCGAGGCGCGTACGGTGAAGCTCTCGGAACGCCATCTGCAACAGTATCGCGATGTCTGCGGCGTGCCGGCTGCAGCCCATCTGCCGCCTGCGTATCTGCATGCAGTGGCGATGCCGATGCACATGCAGCTGTTCATCGCACAGGGATTCCCCGTGAAAGTCCTCGGGTTGATTCATCTGAGGAACACGATCCGGGTATTCCGCGCCATCGATGCAAAAGCACCGCTGCGGCTGACGGTCCATTTCGACACCCTGCGGCTCACGGACGCAGGGCAGGAGTACGACTTCACGACGCGCTACGAACGCGACGGGCAAGTCGTATGGGAGGAAATCAGCACGATGTTCGCGCGCGGCAATACGCCGACGAAGACCGAAGGCGGCAAGCGCCCGTCGATCGAGCGCTCGGCGCATCCGCAGGAAGGCACCGATACCCAGACGCTCGAGATCCGGGAGAACACCGGCTGGCGGTATGCGCGCGTCTCGGGTGACTTCAATCCAATTCATCTGACGGCGCGCACCGCGGCGATGTTCGGCTTCAAACAGGCCGTCGCGCACGGGATGTGGTCGTTGGGCCGCTGTCTCGGCGCCGCTGCAGTCCATCTGCCGCCGGACGGCATTCAGATCGACACTCAGTTCAAGCTACCGGTCTATCTGCCTTCGCAAGCGCTGTCGCGCACCTGGGCGGTCGACAATGGCGTCGACATTGCCATGTGCACGATGCGTGGCGACCGCCTGCATCTGGCGATGCAGGTTCGAAAGCTCAAATAGATGGACTCCCAATGGATCTGCTGACCGGCATCGAATCGCGGACCTCCGCATCCAAGCTGACCGCGCCTGGCCCCAAGAGAGAGGATCTGGAGCGCATCATCGCCGCGGGAGTGCGGGCGCCGGATCACGGTCGTTTGCGCCCTTGGCGCTTCGTCGTCCTCGAAGGCGACTCGCGGAAGGTGTTGGCCGATGCCATGGCGAACCTGTTGTTGGCCAAGATGCCGGGCGCGACGCCGGATCAGCTGGAAGCCGAGCGCAACAAGCCGATGCGTGCACCGACGATCGTCGTCGTCGCGGCGCATCCCACGAAGGGCAAGATTCCCGAAATCGAGCAGATCCTGGCCGTCGGTGCGGCGGCCCAGAACATGATGCTTGCTGCCCACGGACTGGGCTACGGCTCGATGTGGAAGACGGGCGGCGCCGCCTATGACCCGTCAGTGAAACAGGCGCTCGGGTTGGCCGCCGAGGATCACATTGTCGCGCTGCTCTATCTCGGGACGCTCGCTGCAGCAGGTCCTCTGATTCCCGCGCCGACGGACGGCGTGGTTCGCTGGCTGTAAGGCAGGCGCCCGGTCCGCGCGGATTCGACCGGCCGATCCGCTGTTCCCAAAGTACTCATTGCTCCGATAGGTCGCTCGCGCGCCTACTAGCGAGCAGGCGGAAATCTGTCATCCCCGCTTTCGCGGGGATGGCGCTGGGCTCCAGGGAACCGGAACGCTGAATGGTCGATTCATGGCCACAGAGGTGTGTCATGACGCGCAAGTTGATCGGTTGGTCGATGGGACTCGT
Source organism: Povalibacter uvarum (assembly GCF_014202975.1). Lineage (GTDB taxonomy): Bacteria > Pseudomonadota > Gammaproteobacteria > Steroidobacterales > Steroidobacteraceae > Steroidobacter > Steroidobacter uvarum. Next base: position 1,197,464 of record NZ_JACHHZ010000001.1, on the reverse strand, counting down.
TGTTGCGGCGGGAATCGGTGCGGCTGGCGTACTGAGTGTCGCCGGAGCCCAGGAGAAGGTCGCGTTCGTCCAGGAGAAAGCCAAGGCCGAAGTCAGGATCGCGGAGCTGGCTTTCGATGATGCGAAGCGCGCGCGGGTCCAGGGGCGGCTGGTCGGCCCTGGCAAGCACGAGTACACGTTCGATGCCCGCAAGGGCCAGAAGGTGAAGCTCTCGCTGTCGTCGGAGCTGTCGCCCTGGATCGGGATCGATCTGCTGGCGCCCGTGTTTGCGCCGACAGTGAAGACCGGGCCCGCCGTGTACAGCAATTTCATCGACGGCACCACGAGCTGGGAAGGCGTCGCGCCCGGGAACGGAACCTACACGGTGCGCCTCGTACTGCTGCGCTCGCAGGCGAAACAGGTAGGCAAGGTCGACTACGAACTGGATGTGGATCTCAAGTGACAACGAAAAAAATACTGACCCCGATCGCAACGATCTCACTGCTGCTGGGCGCTTGCGCAAGCGATCCCATAGAAATGGCCGGCGACCCCGGTGCGCTGCCGGCATTCCAGACCTTCAAGGTGCAGGAAGAGCGCTACGTCTTCCCGGAACAGATCACCGATGATCAGCGCGCCAAAGTCAGCAGCGAATTGCGGGCAGCCGCCGTCGGCGCGCTGCAGAGTCGCGGCTATCGCGAAGTGACGGGATCCGAGCCCGCCGATGTGCTGGTCGTTCTGGGCGCCGTGAGTCGCACCACGATGACAGCAGCCGTCGAACAGGACCTGAGCAAACACATCAACCCGGTCGACACGACGGTGTTCGATGGGAGCTCCGGCAACACGCCGGCGCCTGTCGGCGAACAGCGCCCGCCCGGCGTCGGCCGCGAGGGCGATCTGATTCTTTACCTGATCGATCCGGCGACGCAGCGGTCGCTGTGGCGCGCGAGCTCGAGCGGTGCGGCAACGACGCCGGGTGAAGCGCTGCGGAAGGCTCGCTCGACGTATCGCTCGATGGTGCGCAAGCTCCCCGAAGCCAAGCCGGCCTGAGTTCACACAGGCAAAACCCCACTGATCGTGTCGTCCCGATACGCAAGTTGCGCCATGCGGTTTGGCGTGGACGAATCTTTGCGCTCCCTTTCAGTCGGTCGATAGACACCCCTCGAAGCCGGCACGCACACTCCCGCGGTTCGAGATTCGACAGGGGGTATCAATGAACATTCTTTCGCGTGCGCGAACTTTCGCTGGGTTGCTGGGAGCGATGCTCTGCGCCGGTCAGGCATTCGCTTTGAATGCCGGCGACACGGCGGACAACTTCCGGCTGAACGATCAGACGGGCAAGTCGCACGAGCTCTACTATCTTTCCGACATGAAAGCCGTCGTGCTCATGGTGCAGTCCAACGACTGCGCGGCGTCCGATGCGGCGATTCCAAAGCTGAACAAGCTCCGCGATGACTACCAGGCGCGCGGCGTTACGGTATTGATGCTGAACTCGGCGCAGAGCCGTGAAAGCGTGCTCAAGGCAACGCAGGCATCGACGAATGTGCCGATCCTCATCGACGAGCTGCGGCTCATCGGCGAATCGCTCAACGCGACGCAAGCCGGCGAAGCGCTCGTGATCGATCCGCAGGGCTGGAAGGTTGCCTATCGCGGCCCGGTCGAAGCGGAGGGCGCGAGCTATGCCAAAGATGCAGTGGATGCGCTGCTGGCCGGCGCACCGGTCAAGACGAGCAAGGCGGCGATGAAGGGTTGCGCCGTGATGCTGCCTGAGCTCGGCAAACGCAACGCGCACGCGAAGATCTCCTATGTGAAGACCATCGCGCCGATGCTCGAAGAGAAGTGCGTTACCTGTCACCGGGCCGGCGGCATCGGTCCGTGGCAGATGACGAGCTACGAAATGATCCGCGGATTCGCGCCGATGATTCGCGAAGTCGTCCGGACGCAGCGCATGCCGCCCTGGCACGCTGATCCGCATTACGGCGTGTTCAACCACGATCGCTCCCTGAGCGAAGAGCAGGCGAAAGCACTGGTTCACTGGATCGAGGCGGGCGCGCCGCGCGGCGAAGGCGCCGATCCACTCCTCAGCCAGAAGAATGACTGGCCGGAATGGGTGGGTGGCCAGCCGGATCTCATCGTGGAGATTCCTGCGTTCGAAGTCCCCGCGACCGGGACGATCGAATACCAGAATCCGATCGTGAAGAACACGACGGGCCGCGACGTGTGGGTGAGCGCTGTAGCGTTCAATCCCACCGAACGTTCGGTGGTTCATCACATCCTCGCCTATGCGACTCGCGCCACTGGAAACGTGAGCGGGGCAGCCGCGCTGCGTGACACCTACCTCGCCGGCTACGTGCCCGGCGGCGACATCGTGCGATTTCCTCCGCAGACCGGCGTCTTCGTGCCGAAGGACATGAACTTCCGTTTCCAGGTGCACTACACGGCGGCGGGCAAGACGGCGACGGATGCGACGAAGGTCGGCCTGTATTTCATGGACGCTCCGCCGAAGTATCCGCTGCGACAGATGGTGCTGCTCGATCCGTTCCTGAAGATCCCGGCGAATACGAAGGAACACCGGATCGTCGCGCCGCCGCGCACGTTCGATCGGGATGTGCTGATCTATACGCTGACCGCGCATTCGCACTATCGCGGCATCGCGTCGAAATACGTCGCGCGCTATCCGGATGGTCGCGAGGAAATCCTGCTCAATGTGCCGAAGTACGACTTCAACTGGCAGACCGCCTACGAGCTGAAGGAACCGAAGCTGCTGCCCAAGGGCACGACCCTGATCTATGACACGGTCTACGACAACTCGTCGCAGAACAAGGCGAACCCCGATCCGAACATCGAAGTCCGGTGGGGCGAGCAGAGCTGGCAGGAAATGATCTACGGCAACGTTCGCTATCGCTTCGTCGACGAAGAGGTCGGAGCACTGAAGACGGCACCCTCGCAGGAAGCGCCGCCGTTCTGAAGGCAGATGGCCGCAAGCAGCGAGCGATGAGTGGCGAGCCAGACGCCGGAACGTAGCTGGCTCATAGCTCATGGCTCGCCGCTCGCGGCCTTCTGTATACACCGAGCCATCGCATCGCAGTTCGTATTCACGGCTCCCGGTGGCAATATGCGCGGAGTTTCTCGGAGAACAACATGAACCGAACGCTTCGCATCCTTTCCCTGGCTGTCGTGCTGATGCCCGCTGTCGTGCTGGGGCAGGCGCAACAGAACGCTGCAGAGATCGAGCTCGCGCGCGCACTTGCCGACTACGAGCGTATCGATCGCACGATCGATCCGATCACGTCCGGTTCGGAGGGCGATCGCGAGGCGCTGCGTCGTTGGCCGGATGTCAGTCCGCAGTTCGAGAAGCGCATGAGCGATGAGCTCGCCGCGGTCGGCAAGCGCCTCGATGCGATCGACGCCGGGCAGCTGTCGCAGGAGTCAGGGCTCAATCGCACGCTGGCCTCCCATGCCATCGCCACGTCGATCGAAGAAACCGGTTTCGATTTCTCGCGCATCGCCTTCCAGAATGACGATGGCTTCCATACGCTGGCGGACTATGTGGCGCGCACTTCGGTGATCGCTTCACGTGAGGATGCCGATGCATGGCTCGCGCGACTCGATGCGCTGCCGGCGTTCTACGATCAGAACGTCGCGAACCTGCGCCGCGGCATCAAGACGAAATTCACCCAGCCACGCATCGTCGTCGATCGCGTCCTCGATGTGGCACGACAGCAAGCTGCGACGAAGCCCGCGGACAGCGCGTTGCTGCTCCCGTTCCAGAAGATGCCGGCGAGCATCCCGAAGAGTGCGCAGGATGAGTATCGCGCGAAGGCGCTCAAGCTTGTAACTGAGCGGATCGGTCCCGCCCAGAAGGCGTTCGCGGACTTCCTCGCGAAGGAATACGTGCCTGCCGCTCGTCCGGCGATCGCATGGCGCTCAGTGGCGGGAGGAGAGGAGAGCTATCGCTTTCTCGCGCGGCGCGAAACCACGACCGCCATGACGCCGGATGAAATCCACAAGCTCGGCCAGTCCGAAGTGGCGCGAATCCGTGGTCTCATGGAAAAGACGATTGCCCAGACAGGATTCAAAGGCAGCTTCGCCGAGTTCCTGCGGATGCTGCGGACCGATCCGAAGTTCTATCCACGCACCGCGCAGGAGCTGCTCGAGAAGGCCAGCGAGATCGCGAAGCGCGCGGATGGCGGACTGCCGCCACTCTTCAACACGCTGCCGAGGCTGACCTACGACGTGCGTCCCGTTCCGCCTGAAATGGCGGAAGGCTATACGACGGGCCGCTACTGGGGCGGCAGCATGAAGCTCGGCCAACCAGGCGGCTATATCGTCAACACTTCGAAGCTCGATCAACGGGCGCTCTATGAGCTGCCGGCACTGACGGTGCACGAGGCGGTACCCGGTCATCACTTGCAGATCGCGCTGGCCCAGGAACTCGATGGCCTGCCGTACTTCCGTCGCAACTCCGGCCCGACCGCCTTCGTAGAGGGCTGGGGTCTCTATTCGGAGTTCCTGGGCGAAGAGATGGGCATCTATCGCGACTCGTACGAAATGTTCGGTCGCTATTCTTACGAAATGTGGCGCGCGTGCCGCCTGGTTGCCGACACGGGCATTCACTGGCTGGGATGGGACATCGAGCAGGCGCGGCGCTGCTTCACCGAGAACTCAGCGCTCTCGACCCACAATATCCAGACCGAGCTCGAGCGCTATATCTCGTGGCCCGGCCAGGCACTCGCCTACAAGATCGGCGAGTTGAAGATCCGCGCCCTGCGACGCGAAGCAGAAGCGGCACTGGGTGAGAAGTTCAACGTCCGCGAGTTCCACGATGTTGTGCTCCTCGGCGGAGCCATTCCGCTGGAGGTGCTCGAGGGCAGAGTGAAGGAGTGGGTGGGGAAGAGGAAGCAGTGAGCGACGAGCGGTGAGCGACGAGCCAGAGGAAGCACTCTCTGTCTTTCCTCTGGCTCGCCGCTCACCGCTCACCGCTCACCGCCTCTTCAATTATTCAACGCCCCCGCCTCAATCCACGATTTCACTTCATCGATGGTGTCCTGATCGAGGAACGGTCCGCCCAACGGCATGCGGCTGCCGCTGATGCCTGCGGTACCTTCGAGTTTGCGGATGATGTAACTGTTCCCCACGCTATTGGGCTGCACGCGCTGCAGCGATGGTTGCTGCACACTCGCGACGCCGACCAGTGCCGCGAATGTCGCGCCTGTCGACGAAAGATTCATCGACGACGGGAGTGAGCCGCCACCGCCCGTATGACATCCAGAGCAGCGCGGCGTAAAGATCGTGTTCTGAAGTTCAGTGAGTGTCGTCGCGGGCGGCGGCGGGGGGGCTGGATTCGGAGTGATCTGACCGCGCAGTTCGCCGCCGGCGTTCGCAGGTGTGTGAATGTCGGCATACCAGCCGTTGCCATCGAAGTCTGTGCGATCAGCCGCAGTGACCGGTGCAAGTTCGACGAACCAGTGCCCCGGTGCAGCCCCATCCTTGGCGAGCGTGAGCAGCGCTGTGGCGTTGTTGGCGCCAGCAGCGGCCTTGTGGACGTGAGCATCGGTCGCATCGTCGACGCCGCTGGCGACGATGTGCACAGTCGCGGTGCTGGCTTTCGCGTCGACAGTGGTCGCCGCTGTCGCGCTCGCTGATGTAGTCACGGCTGGAACGACAGCACCCCCGGTCAGGTCAGTGAGCACGAGCGTGATGTTCTCCGGCTGAATCTGTCCCCGGATCTCGCCAGCCGGGTAGGCGGCGGAGTGCACGTTCACGTAGAGGCGGCCGGCGAACAGCCCGTTGATCTGTTCCTCCGTGAGCACCGCTCCCGCCTGCGCATCCCATCGATTGGGATTCGATCCGCTCTGGACGAAGTTGACGATCACGGGTCCCGCACTGCCCGCGAATGCGTCGTGAATATGGGCGAGCGTGGCCGTGATGCCCGAGACCGTCACGCCGCCCGTCACCGTGCGATCGATGAGGTTGAAGGTAAGTTCTCCCGTACCGCTGGCAGTGGAGTTCGGGCGGGGCAATGTCTCGTTCGGCGACAGTGTTACCTCGATGACGGGATGATTGTTGACAGCGACCGTAACTGCTGGCGTTGTCGCGGTGGCCCCTGCCGCGTCAGTGACACGCGCGGTGAGCGTGTGATTGCCGTCGCTCACGCCTGATGTGTCCCATGTGGTCGTGTAGGGAGACGTCGTCACCGTGGCGATCGTCGAACTGTCGACGAGGAATTCCACGCGTGTGACGCCTGCTGCTGCTGTGACAGAGGCTGTGAGCGTGGCGGATCGATTCAGTGAGCCCGACGGAAGTGCTGCGAGCGTGATCGTCGGTGCAGCCGGAGGTGGCGGAGGCGGCGGGTCGCCCCCGCCTCCGTAGCCGCCTCCACTGCCGCCGCAGGCAGCGAGCGTCGCGAACAAGAAAGTCATGACGATGCGATGAGCGTGAACGCGCATTGTGTTCCCCTGCGTCCGGCGAATGGACACGAACGAGCCTCGAGCGGCGTTGCGTTCGTGTAACGGTGCTTACGGACGTAAGTGATCGCGCGTGTGGTGCTGGTTCAACTCAGTGCGCCAGCGATCTCATCGCGAAGGCGAGGGCACGAGTGCGGCGACGATGAGTCGCGGTCGATGCATGTTGCCGAACGAAGAGCAGTGCAGTCGATCCTCGACGACTTGCACGGTGAGGTAGGGAAGGATCGAGCGAGTCAGCTGACGAACCAGTTCGCAATCGCCCGGCTCGATTCGCATGCGCCTGTCGCGCGCGAATGAAATGGTTTCCCAGTGGGCGGGGAAGCGCTGGATGTCTTCTGCGCTGGGCAGGCTTTGGCCCCGGGTGCGCGCGATGAGTTCCTGCTCCGACGTGTAGGTGGTGAGGGCTCGCACGTTCTCTTCAGTGGCCAGAACAGGAGAGGCGAGCGTGATCTGAAAGACCACGTTCCCGACCTGCTCGTTGCAGGCAAAGCCGTTGAGCCTGAGGCTTTCGTGCGCACCGAGGCGGGTCAGGATGACTTCCAGTTTCTGGCGCAGGCCGCCGCATGTATAGAAGGTGCTGTCGCCGCGGTACTGGAAAGTCAGTCGCTGAACCTTCCAGACGGCCTCGACCGGCTCATTCGATGCGCGGGCGTCGAACGCCAGCAGGCCAGCGAGGAACACGATCCCCGCAGCCAGTCGCAACAATCCTGATCGCGCTGCCATACATCTCCCTCGGCGGGCCGATGGAGGTTCCCTGCATTGCCGGCCGCTTGAGGTCAGAACACGGCAATAAGCAGTTTGATGCAGCGATGTGAGAAAAAGTTTCTAGAGCGCGTCGCGGGGAGGGCGCAGCATTTCGATGTGCGGGATGCCGTCTTCGAGATATTCGTCCGAGTCAGTGACGAAGCCGAACGTTCCGTAGAATCGCTGGAGGTGCGACTGGGCGCTGATGCGGAAGCTCGCGGTCGAATGCCGCGCATCCACCTCGCGCAAGGCCACTTCCATGAGCTCCTTGCCGATCCCGGTTCCCCGGAAGGACTGGGTGGTCAGGACTCGCCCAAGCGATGGCTCCGTGAACCGGGTGTTGGGACCGAGCAGCCGAAGATAGGCGGCGATCTTGTCGCCCGACCAGCCGATCAGGTGTCTCGCTTCCAGGTCGAGGCCGTCCAGGTCCTGGTACGGGCAGTTCTGCTCGACGACGAAAACCTCCACGCGAACGGCCATCAGCGCGTAGAGCCGTCGCGGCGACAGGTCGCTGAGGTGGCACCATTGCCAGTGAACCATCGTCATGCCTCGGTCATAAGAAGCCATCGGGGAGACGCATGTTGCCGCTGTACCACGCAAGGCCGCAATGCATACAAGCGATTCTGTCCAGCGTTGCCAGATGCGCCTTGCCTCTGTTGATGCCGATGGTTAGCCTTCATACCGGCCTCCGGCGAGCGTCGCCGGAACGGTCCATCTGGCACCGCGCTGCGCATCCGAAGAAGCGGGCGTGGGGAAAAGAAGACGGGGAGTGTCCTGAGCGAGTCATCGACGATGATCCCGAGTCGGCGGCAGCGGCGAAGCGCGCAAGCGTTCGGACGCCGGCTGGGTCGACGCTCTCTCCCCGGGCGGTTGTCATGAGCTCCCCTGATCCGATCGGCACGCTGCAAGAAGCGCTGACCCATACCGCGCGGCTGCTCGACCGCGAACCGGTGCTCGCTGCCGAACAGGCGCGTGAGATTCTGAAAGCCGTTCCCCGGCATCCGCAAGCCATGCTCCTGCTCGGGATTGCATCGCGCCTGAACGGCGAGGGCACCGCGGCCGTGGCGACGCTGCGTTCTCTTGCGGAGCAGCAACCCCGTTCGGCGCAAACGCACTATGAGCTGGGTCTGGCGCTGGGGGCAGTCGGCGAGGCCGAGGCTGCCGTCGCAGCTTTGCGGACCGCCGTCGGTCTCAAACCGGATCTGCCCGATGCCTGGCGCGCCCTGGCCGATCACCTGTCGGCGGCCGGGGACTCGGCGGCGTCGGAGCACGCTCATGGTCAGAGCATCCGGTACGCATCGCGTAATCCGCGCTTGCTTCAGGCTGGTGCTGCGCTGGTCGAGAATCGCATCGCTCACGCGGAAGCCATTCTGCGGGAGTACCTGCATCAGCATCCGACCGACGTTGCCGCTATCCGGATGTTCGCGGAGGTGGCCTCGCGTCTGGGTCGCTACGGCGACGCCGAGAATCTCCTTGCCCGGTGCCTTGAACTGGCACCCGATTTCCTGTCCGCACGACACAACTACGCTGTCGTGCTGCACCGGCAGAATCGGTCGCCTGAAGCGCTGAAGCAGATCGACCTGGCGCTGGCGCGTGACCCCAGCAATCCCGGCTATCGCAATCTGAAGGCGGCAATCCTTGCGCGACTGGGCGACTACGAGTCGGCCATCGCGATCTATGCCGACGTCCTTGCACGCTACCCTCGTCAGGCAAAGGGGTGGATGAGCTATGGGCACGCTCTGAAAACGGCGGGACGGATCGACGACTGCATAGGGGCCTATCGAAAGAGCATCGAGATCACGCCGCATCTCGGCGAGGCCTACTGGAGCCTCGCAAACCTGAAGACATTCAGGTTCACGCCGGCCGAGCTCGATTCGATGCGGCGGCAGGTGTCGCGCTCCGATATTTCGGACGAGGACCGCTTCCATTTTCATTTCGCCATGGGCAAGGCGCTCGAAGACGCCAAGGAGTACGCCCAGTCCTTCGAGCACTACGCCCGGGGCAACGAGCTGCGCAAGGCCGCGATCGACTACGATCCGGACGAGAACTCTGCGAATGCCGCGCGCTCGCGGCGGCTCTTCACCCGGGAATTCTTCGCCGAGCGCGCGGGATCGGGCAGCCAGGCGCGCGATCCAATCTTCATCGTCGGACTGCCGCGTTCCGGCTCGACACTGCTCGAGCAGATCCTGTCCAGTCATCCGCTGGTCGAAGGCACGATGGAGTTGCCGGACATCACCGGCATTGCGCGCGTACTCGGCGGACGCAAGACGAAGCAGGAAGTGTCCAGGTATCCGGAAGTGCTGGCCGCACTCAGCGGCGATGAGCTGAAAGCACTCGGCGAGCAGTACCTGTCGCAGACACGGATTCAACGCAAGACCGATGCGCCGTTCTTCATCGACAAGATGCCGAACAACTTCGCGCATACCGGACTGATTCACCTGATCCTGCCGAATGCGCGGATCATCGATGCGCGCCGGCATCCGCTGGGCTGCTGTTTTTCAGGCTTCAAACAGCACTTTGCCCGCGGTCAGCATTTCAGCTACGGACTCGTGGACATAGGGCGCTACTACCACGACTACGTCCAACTGATGGCGCACTTCGACGAAGTGCTGCCGGGCCGAGTGCATCGCGTGATCTACGAGCAGCTCGTATCCGATACGGAATCCGAGGTGCGGCGGCTGCTCGACTATTGCGGCCTGCCTTTCGACGAGCGCTGCCTTCGTTTCTACGAGAACGACCGCGCGGTGCGAACCGCCAGCGCCGAGCAGGTTCGCCAACCGATTTTTCGCGACGCGGTCGATCACTGGCGTCACTACGAGTCCTGGCTCGATCCGCTGAAGAAGGCGCTCGGTCCGGTGCTCGATACGTATCCTTCGGTGCCGCAGCTCTGACGACCGCAAGCCTTTTTCATTCGAACGACATGGGGAGACCAAGAAGATGACACGCAGCAGATCTCGCAAACTGAAGCGCCTGCAGGCGCTCAAGGGGCGGGCAGTCGCCACGAGCATGCCGCTGGCCGCGGCACTGCTGGCAACCAGTCCCGGTGCACTGTCACAGGAACAGAGCAACGTGGTTCTCGAGAACGTGATCGTGACCGCGCAGAAACGCCAGGAAGATCTCCAGGAGGTGCCGCTCAGCATCCAGGCGCTGGGCACCGCCAAGATCGAGGAACTGGGCATCTCCGACTTCAACGACTACGTGAAGTATCTGCCCAGCGTGTCGTATCAGACGATCGCGCCTGGCTTCGCGGCCGTCTACATGCGCGGCGTCGCAAGCGGCGGTGACGGCAATCACTCGGGTTCACTGCCGAGCGTCGGCATCTACCTCGACGAACAGCCCATCACCACGATCCAGGGCGCACTCGATGTACATCTGTACGACATCGCTCGCGTCGAAGCGCTCGCAGGTCCGCAAGGCACGCTGTACGGCGCGAGCTCGCAGGCCGGCACGCTGCGTATCATCACGAACAAGCCGGATCCGGGTAAGTTCGCCGCGGGCTACGACATCGAGGGCAATACGGTTGCCGAAGGCGGCAACGGCTACACAGTCGAAGGCTTCGCCAATCTGCCGATCTCCGACACCGCGGCGATCCGCCTCGTTGGCTGGGCGCGCAAGGATGCCGGCTATATCGACAATGTCGCAGGCACGCGAACCTTCCCAAGCTCGGGTGTCACGGCCGACAACTTCGATCGCGCCAAGGACGACTACAACGACGTGGAGACCTACGGCGCACGCGTGGCGCTGCGCGTCGATCTCGGTGACAACTGGACGATCACGCCGACCGTCATGGCCCAGAACCAGAAGGCCGAGGGCAGCTTCGGCTACGATTCCACGGTCGGTGAGCTCGACCTGACTCACATGTTCCCGGAGGATTCGGACGACACCTGGGTCCAGGCGGCTCTGACGGTCGAAGGCCGGATCAGCAACCTGGATCTCGTGTATTCGGGTTCCTACCTGAAGCGCGACGTCGACACGAACTCGGACTACTCCGACTACTCGTATTTCTATGACGTGCTCTACGGGTACGGCGCGTACATCATGGACGACGACGGCAATCTCATCGATCCGTCGCAGTACATCCAGGGCAAGGACCGCTACAACCGGCAGAGCCATGAGTTGCGCATTTCGACGGATTCCGAGAAGCGCGTCCGTTTCGTCGGCGGCCTGTTCATGCAGCGCCAGGAACATGACATCGAACAGCGCTACCTGATCCAAGACCTCGGCGCGGACATCTCCGTGTCAGGCTGGGAAGACACGCTGTGGCTGACGAAGCAGGATCGCGTCGATCGCGACTATGCGGCGTTCGGCGAACTGAGCTTCGACATCACGGACAAGCTGACGGCGACCGGCGGTCTGCGGTACTTCAAGTACGAGAACTCGCTCGAAGGCTTCTTCGGCTTCGGCGCGGGATTCAGCGGATCGACGGGCGAGGCGGCGTGCTTCGATCCGAATCCCTTCAATGGCGCGCCCTGCAAGAACCTCGACAAGACCACCAAGGACGACGGCACGATCGGCAAGGTCAACCTTTCCTACCGTATCGATGATGACCGCATGATCTACGCGACCTGGTCGCGCGGGTTCCGGCCGGGCGGCATCAATCGCCGCGGTACGCTGCCGCCCTACAAGGCGGATTACCTGACCAACTACGAGATCGGCTGGAAAACGACGTGGGCGGACAACCGCGTCCGCTTCAACGGCGCGATCTTCCAGCAGGAGTGGGAGGACTTCCAGTTCTCGCTGCTCGGTGCCAACGGCCTGACGGAAATCAAGAACGCGAACCAGGCGGAGATCCGCGGTATCGAGGCTGATCTGAGCTTTGCCGTGACGTCTGGACTCACGCTGTCGGGCGGTGTCGCGTTCCTCGAGTCGGAGCTCACCGAGAGCTACTGCGGATTCGTCGACGCGAACAACAACCCCGAGACGGACTGCCCTGATCCTGAGGCGCCGAAAGGCACCGAATTGCCTGTCACGCCTGAATTCAAGGGCAATCTGACGGCCCGTTACGGGTTCCCGATCGGCTCGCTGGAGGGCCACGTGCAGGGTTCGGTGGTCTATTCGGGTGAGCGCAAATCCGATCTGCGCGTCTACGAGCAATCCATCATCGGCAGTCTGCCGAGCTACACCATCGCGGACTTCACCGCCGGAGTGGCGACGGAGAACGGCATGACGTTCGAGCTCTTCATCAGCAATGCGTTCGACGAGCGTGCGGAGCTTTATCGCTTTGCACAATGCGCCGAGGCGGTTTGCGGCGAGGAGGTCTACATCGTGACGAACGAGCCGCGGACCGTCGGCCTGCGGTTCGGCCAGAGATTCTGACGACAAGCGAGACCCCGGGGCAGTGCGTGAGCATTGCCCCGGGCGCTGCGTAAGAAAAATCCGCGCTCGCCTCGTGCGGGCGAGAAGCGGAAACTAGGGCATCGATCTTCGGGGGAAGCTCGCGTGTCATGAACTACGTCGAGGTCGCCATTCCGTTCTTCATTCTGGCGATGGCGCTGGAATACCTGTACGGCCTGCTCGCTAAGAAGCAGACGTATCGGCTGAACGACACCGTCAACAGCCTGCAGCTCGGCGTGCTCAGCCGGCTCGTCGACATTCTCAAGCTCGGCTTTGCGGGCGTCGTCTTCGGCGCGCTCGTGAAATGGATGGGCTTGCCGCAGTGGTCGATGGAATCCGCGTGGCAGTGGGTTGCGGCTTTCGTCGCCTATGATTTCTGCTACTACTGGAAGCATCGCTTCGGTCACGAGTGGCGCATCATGTGGGCGTCGCACGTGGCGCATCATCAGAGCGAGGAGTTCAATCTCAGCACGGCGCTGCGGCAGACCGGCACCGACTACATCGGATTCGTTTTCTACATCCCGCTGTTTCTTGCAGGCGTCCCGGCGGCCGTTGTCGTGACGGTCGGCAGCCTGAACCTCATCTACCAGTTCTGGGTGCACACCGAACACATCCGGCGCCTCGGTCCGCTCGAATGGATTCTCGTCACGCCTTCCAATCACCGGGTCCATCACGCACGGAACCCGGAGTATCTCGACAAGAACTACGGCGGCGTTTTCATTCTCTGGGATCGCATGTTCGGCACCTTCAAGGACGAGATGCCCGAGGTGCCGTGCGAGTACGGCATCACGTCCGGGCTCAAGAGCTGGAATCCGCTCTGGGCGAATCTGCATTTCTGGCACGACACGGCGCGCCTCGCCTGGCGCACGCGCAGCTGGGTCGACAAGCTGAGGATCTGGTTCATGCCGCCGGCCTGGGTGCCGGCGGACCTGGCGGGCGACGCACAGCCCTATGCCTGGAAGAGCCCGGGCAAGTTCGATCCTCCCGCCACGACCTTCGGCAAGACGTATGTCTTCATCCAGTTCTGGCTGCTGACAGTAGGGTCCTTGTGGCTGCTCGGCGTTGTCGACCGGTTCCCTTACTCCTTCGCGATCGCGGCGTTCCTCTGGTTCTGCATCTCGTTCTATGCCCAGGGCGCATGGCTCGAGGGGCAGCGTCATGGTCGCTGGCTGGAGTGGATCAGGCTTGCCGCCACCCTGGTGCTTGCCCTGGGCAGCCATCAACTATGGCCGGAAGTCCCGCAGACGCTCGGCCTGGTCGTCGCTACGTATAGCGGCGTCAGCGCAATCGCGCTCCTCATCGAACAATTCACTTCTTCCCCCGCACTCACCTCGGCGTAATCGCTGGCGGCGGCTGACCCCCCAAGTCCAAGGGTCGGGGTCGTGCCAGCGGCGTCGCAGGTTGCGGACCCGACCGGGTCCGCGTCGTCATGACATTGCGAGGAGGGAAGTCTCATGAAGGTTCGATTGACCTCGTCCCTGGCAGGGATCCTGGCCGGAATGGCTGTCGTCGTCATCGGCGCCGGATCGGCGGTTGCCCACGACAAACACAAACGCGAAGAAGTGGTTCGGGCGCGGCTGACCAGCATTCAGGAAGTGCCGGCCGTCACGACGCCCGCGAGTGGATTCTTCAAGGCCGTCATCGACGACGAGGCGGGCACGATCGAGTACACGATCAGCTACGAGAATCTGCAGGGAGCGGTAACACAGAGCCACATCCACGTCGGTCAATTCGGCGTGAACGGCGGCATCAGCGTTTTCCTTTGCAGCAACCTGGGCAACGGACCCGCTGGAACGCAGGCTTGTCCGCCGGCACCGGCGGAAGTCTCCGGGACGATCGCGATGACTGACGTGATCGGGCCGGCGGGTCAGGGCGTGACGGCCGGCGATTTCGCGGATCTGTTACGGGCTATCCGTTCCGGCGTTGCTTACGCAAACGTCCATACGGATCAGTTCCCTGGCGGCGAAACGCGCGGCCAGATTCGCTGATCACATCGGTCGCGGCAGAGGCGGGGCGCGGGTTCATCCGCGCCTCGTTCATTTCTGGTGCAGAAAAAAAGCCGGCGCATTGCTGCCTGACGGAATGATTGCGTTGTCAGCTGGGGTAAGATCCCGGGCGCCGCACCGCACCCGCTTCAGGCGGGCTGGTGTGCGCGTTCGTGGGGGATAGCAATGCACTCGAGAGACCAATATGGCCTACCAGTCAACGAGCACAACAACATCCGCAGTCAGTGAGAGCCGAACAGAAACCAGTTACCTTGCCGCCCTGATCGTTCTGACGTCCCTGTTCTTCATGTGGGGACTGATCACTTCACTCAACGACATCCTGATTCCGCACCTGAAAGCGGCGTTCTCGCTGACTTACTTCAAGGTGATGCTGATCCAGTTCTGTTTCTTTGGCGCGTACTTCGTCATGTCGATCCCGTCCGGACTGCTCGTGGAAAGGGCGGGGTACAAGCGCGGAATCATCATCGGCCTCTCGACGGCCGGCATCGGCTGCCTGCTGTTTTACCCGGCAGCGGGATCGCAGTCGTATCCGTTCTTCCTCGGTGCGCTGTTCGTGCTCGCCTCGGGCATTACGCTGCTGCAGGTCGCCGCCAATCCGTACGTCGCGATTCTCGGTCCGCCGCGGACCGCGTCGAGCCGACTCACGCTGACGCAGGCGTTCAATTCGCTCGGTACGACGATCGGACCGTTCCTCGGCTCCGTGCTGATCCTGTCGACGATCACGCCTTCAGGCGATCCGGTGGCTGACAAGGCTGCGGAAGCCGCGACGGTGCAGGGTCCGTACCTTGTGCTCGCCGCGACGTTGTTCGTGATCGCAGTGCTGATTGCGATCGTGAAGTTGCCGCAGATCGAAGCGCAGGAACCCTCCGCGGAAGCGTCCGCCGCCGGCGGTGCGCATCAGCATCACGACAGCGTGTGGGGCTATCGGCACCTGGTTCTGGGTGCGGTCGGCATCTTCGTCTACGTCGGCGCGGAAGTGTCGATCGGCAGCTTCGCGGTCAATTTCATGGCGAATCCGGACATCGCCGGCCTGAGCGAGCAGACGGCAGGCAAATACCTTTCGTACTACTGGGGCGGCGCGATGGTCGGCCGGTTCATCGGTGCGTGGGTGATGCGATACGTGAAGCCGGGCAAGGTGCTCGCGTTCAACGCTGTTGCCGCGATCGTTCTGCTGGTGATCGTGATGCTCTTTGCCGGCAAGACGGCGATGTGGGCATTGCTCGCCATCGGCCTGTTCAATTCGATCATGTTCCCGACGATCTTCACGCTCGCCATCGAAGGTCTGGGCAAGCACACGGGCGCTGCTTCCGGCGTTCTGTGCATGGCGATCGTGGGCGGCGCGATCGTGCCGCTGATCCAGGGCTACTTCGCCGATATGAACCTGCTGTACTCCTTCATCATCCCCGCGGTGTGCTACCTCTTCATCGCACACTACGGATTGAAGGGGCATCGGGCCGATATCGCGCCGACACGCTGATTCCAGCGCAGGGGCGGACGGACTTTCTCCGTCCGCTCCTATCTTCCACGAGCCTTCTTCACGAACGCTGACGATATCCGGTGCGTCCTTGCGCAAGCATCGCTATAGCCATACGGATATAGCGCAAGGTATCCTCCCGCGCGCATCCAACGGGAGGACAGGTGAAGAAAGTCGCTGCATTGCTGGCGTTGCCGGCGCTCGCTCATGGGTCGATGGCAGGCGCCGAGGATGGGACGTTCACGCTCGGGGAGATCACGGTCACCGCGACAAGGGTCGCCGAGGATGTTCTGACCGATGCCATCGTCGACCGCAAAGAGATCTGGAGCTTCAATCGCAGCACGCTCGATGAAGCCGTCAAGCTCGTAGCCGGCGTGACGAGCACCTTCGACAGCAACGGTCGTCGCAACGAACACGACATCCTCGTGCGAGGGTACGGTCGCTGGCAGGTTCCGCTGTCGATCGACGGCATCCGCGTCTATCTTCCCGCTGACAACCGGCTCGATTTCAGCCGCTTCCTGACCGACGATCTTGCGCAGATCCAGATTCAGAAAGGCTATGCGTCCGTGATCGACGGCCCCGGTGGTCTCGGCGGTGCGATCAACCTGGTTACCCGGAAACCGACCGAGAAGTTCGAGGGGGAAGTGCAGGCCGGCCTGTTCGGTGCGGACAGCGATGATCAAGGCTGGCTCGCGGCAGCGCGGGTCGGTACGCGGCAGCACAAGTTCTACGCGCAGGCCAGCGGCAGCTATCTCGACCGTGATCACTGGAGCGTATCCGACGACTTCCAGCCCACGGCGATCGAAGACGGCGGCGAACGAAACGGCTCCGACAATCGCGACTGGCGCGTGAATGCGAAGGTCGGTTTCACTCCGAACGAGACTGACGAGTACAGCCTGAGCTACACATCGCAGTCGGGCAGCAAGGGTGCTCCGCTCAACGTCTTCAACAATCCACCCAATCCTCCGAACAGCTATTGGCGCTGGCCGTGGTGGGACATCGAGAATCTCTACTGGCTGTCGAATACGCAGCTTGGATCGAATGCGTATCTCAAGACGCGCCTGTTTTACAACACGTTCGACAATGCGCTGTACGCGTACGACAACGCCACTTACGCGACACAGTCCGCGAACGGCCGCTTTCGCAGCATCTACGACGATACGGGATACGGCGGAAGTATCGAGGCCGGCATGTCGCTCACCGATCGCGACACGCTGCGCGCAGTCGTTCACTACCGCCGCGACAAGCATACGGAGCGCAACTACAACCGCCCGACGCATCCGACATTGAGTTCAGTGGAACCCTTGCAGGAAACGCTCGAAGACACCTGGTCCGTCGCGCTCGAGAACACATTCAAGGCCACTGCGGCGATCGATGTCGTGCTTGGGATCAGCTACGACAAGAACGATCTCAAGCGGGCGCAGGAGTACAACACCACGCAGGCATTGTTCGGCTATCCGACCGGTGGCAGCGATGCAGTGAACGCGCAGGGCGCCGTTCACTGGCGCTACGCGGATGGAGCGCGGCTGTATGGAAGCATCTCGTCGCGCACTCGATTCCCGACGATCTTCGAGCGATACAGCACGCGATTCGGTACCGCTGTGCCCAATCCTGATCTCGAGTCCGAACGAGGCACGAACTACGAGATCGGATGGGAGGCGGCCCTCGGTGAGCGAAGCAGTCTGTCAGCCGCCATCTTCTACAACGATGTGGCTGACATGATTCAGACCGTCGTCGTCAGCGCAGGACCGCCGCAACTGACCCAGGCGCAGAATGTCGGCGATGGCGAGTATTACGGCATCGAGCTGTCCGGCGATGCCCATGTGTTGCCGCAACTGCGTGTCGGAGGCAACTACACTTACCTCGAACGCAGGATCGTCGATCCGTTGCAGCCGAATTTCCGGCCGACGGGCACGCCGTCGAACCAGGCTTTCCTGTTCCTGGCCTATCAGCCCTGGGAGTCGTTCACGATCACGCCGAGCGTGGAAATCGCCGACGATCGATGGAGCGACGTAACAGGCGGCGGCTATATTGAGGTCGGCAGCTACACGCTGGCGAACTTGCAGTTCCAGTACGCTGCGGAACACTGGGAAGTCGCGGTCGGCGGACGCAATCTGGCGGACGAAAACTACCAGCTGGCGTATGGGTACCCGGAGCAGGGACGGACGTGGTTCGCGAAGTTCAAGGCGTTCTTTTAGAAGCGGTTGGCGGCTGGTTCAGAGCGCGCTTTCGCGCTCCAGAAGGCGAGACGTTCAATGTCGACGAGACTTGCGCGCTGTTCCCTGTTGAGATCTGGAAACCGGACGGCGTGCGTTCGCGGCCCCTCCGCTGACGTTCTTCAGAAACGGGCCGAACTGCTTGTCCGCCCGTGCATTCATCGCTTCCTCGAAATCGCGGTAAGTGGCGATCATCGATTCGCCCAGCGCGGTGAGTGTGGAGCCGCCGCCGCCGCTGCCGCCGATGGCGGTCACCACGAGCGGTTCGCGGAAGGATTGGTTAAGGCTGTTGAGGAGCTGCCACGCGCGCCGATAGCTCATGTCGAGTGCCTTGGCGGCCTGGGAGAGGGAGCCGTATTCGCGCATCTTTTCGAGCAGCGCGATTTTCCCGGGTCCGATGGCGTTGTTGCGGTCGAAGTCGACCCGCAGCGTGACTCGAAGCTTGCTCATTCGAAGGCTCTCCCGAAGCGAAGCAACGAACGTAACGCAGTAGCGTCACGGCGCCAAGCCGGCGCCGATCGAACCGTCGAGGTGTGACATGACTTTTCGCTCCCGATTGATGTGGCTGGCCGTCCTGATCCTTGGACTGACGCTGAGGCCCACCTTTGCGGCCGAACAGGCCAGGGAACCGCTGCTGGTCTTCGCCGCGGCGTCCCTGACGGACAGTCTCCAGAAAATCAGCGATGCCTATACGCAATCAACCGGTGTTCCGGTGAAGCTGTCCTTCGCGGCCAGCTCCGCGCTGGCGAAGCAGATCGAATCCGGCGCGCGTGTCGATGTGTTCGTATCCGCCGACCAGGAATGGATGGACTATCTCGACAGCCGGGGCTTCATCAAAGCGGGGTCGAGGTCGGATCTGTTGGGCAATCGCCTCGTACTGATCGCTCCGGGCGACAGCTCAGCAGCGATCAAGCTGGTGCCTGGGGCGCCCATAATCGCAGTCCTTGGTGAAAGAGGCCGTCTGGCGGTCGGTGATCCCGATTCCGTCCCCGCTGGAAAGTATGCGAAGGCCGCACTGAGCTCCCTGGGGGTCTGGGGCGCGCTGGAGCCGCGATTGGCCCGGGCAGAGAACGTTCGCGTTGCTCTGAGCTATGTCGCTCGCGGCGAAGCACCGCTCGGCATCGTTTATGCGACCGATGCGGCAGCCGAATCGAAAGTGCGACTGGTCGACGTATTCCCGGAAAACACACACGCTCCCATCACCTATCCGATCGGTTTGACGAAGTCGGCGGGCGCGTCGGCCGGCGACTACGTGAAGTTCCTGCGTAGCGACGCGGCGAGCCAGGTATTCAGGAAGGCTGGATTCGCCGTGCTGGCGTCGCGCGAGGCGATGACGAGCGGTTGTACCGGCTTCGCCTTCGATGTTGCGAAGGAACTCGCCGTCCTCAAGGGTCAGCCGATTCCGCTGGCGGCTGCAGCGTCGACTGACAAGATGCCGACAGCGGGATCCGGAAAGGCTTACAGCTTGCTGCTGGTCGATCAGTCCGCGGCAAAATTCGTCGTCGCCCCGGAAAAGATCACGGTGGCCGATGGGTCCTATGGCGGCCTGCTCAATCTTTCGCCGACGACCGGCACGCTCCGGGTGACGCTCAGCGAGGCCGCCTGGGTCGACGTGTTGAGTGGCTCCAACGCAGTGAAATCCGTACGCCACACCGGCAGCCACAACTGCGCGCCGCTGCGAAAGAGCGTGGAATTCAACGTGGCTCCCGGTGCGCCTCTCACGCTTCAGATCAGCGGCAGCACATCCAGAACCCTTCTGCTGGCAATTACCGAGCAGCGGGAGTGATCAGGCAGGCGCAGTGACTGGTCAGATGTCCGGCTAGTCACCATCCGTCATCGCCTTCTTCTGATAGGAGTTGCCTATCGACCTGTACGAAACCATCGACTGGCCCTTTGGCGCCGCAGCAATTATCTTATGCACCGTCGCCTGGGGGTTCCTCTCCAGGTACTGCCATTAACCCAAGGAGACGTTGTCGATGAGTTCTTTGATCAATACGACCCTCAAGCCTTTCAAGACCACGGCCTACCACAACGGCAAGTTCGTGCCGGTGTCGGATGCGGACCTCAAGGGCAAGTGGTCGGTGTTCTTCTTCTATCCCGCCGACTTCACCTTCGTCTGCCCGACCGAGCTGGGTGACGTGGCCGACCTGTACTCCGAGTTCAAGAAGCTCGGCGTCGAGGTTTACAGCGTGTCGACGGATACGCACTTCACCCACAAGGCGTGGCACGACGCTTCGGAAACGATCAAGAAGATCCAGTATCCGATGCTCGGTGATCCGACCCACGCCATCAGCCGCAACTTCGGCGTGCTGATCGAGGAAGAAGGCCTCGCGCTGCGCGGCACGTTCCTCGTGAATCCGGAAGGCCAGATCAAGGTCGCTGAGATCAACGATCTCGGTATCGGCCGCGACGCCAAGGAACTGCTCCGCAAGGTGCAGGCTGCCCAGTACGTTGCTGCTCACCCGGGTGAAGTCTGCCCGGCCAAGTGGACGCCTGGTCAGAAGACGCTGGCTCCCTCGCTGGACCTGGTCGGCAAGATCTGAGCCGGCTGTCATTCCCGCGCACGCGGGAATCCATCAAGTTCCTCTAGATGGACCCCCGCGTTCGCGGGGGTGACGAGCACAGACTGGTCGCTGAGTCCTCCCCCTCAACGGGGAGGACTCAGCCCCGACCGCAAGATTTCAATTCGGAGAAACCATGCTCGATGCAACGCTTCGCCAACAGCTCCAGACCTATCTCGAAAGGCTCACGCGGCCTGTCGAACTCGTGGCGTCACTGGGCGAGGGCGATGCTTCAATCGAGATGCGCGACCTGTTGCGCGACATCGCCACGCTGTCGCCGTTGATTTCACTCAGTGAGATCGGCGATGACGAGCGCAAGCCGTCGTTCTCAGTCGGCAGCCCGGGCCATGACATCAAGATCCGCTTCGCAGGCGTGCCGATGGGGCATGAATTCACGTCGCTCGTGCTCGCACTGTTGCAGGCGGGCGGCTACCCGCCGAAAGTCGATGCGGCAGTGATCGAGCAGATCAAGTCGCTGCGCGGCGAGCTCAAGTTCGAAATATTCATCTCTCTGAGCTGTCACAACTGCCCGGACGTCGTCCAGGCGCTGAATCTGATGGCCGTGCTCAACCCGAACGTCACGAGCACCATGATCGATGGTGCTGTGTTCCAGAAGGAAGTGGAGACCCGCCAGGTACTGGCGGTGCCGATGGTGTTCCTGAACGGCAAGGAGCTCGGACAGGGACGCATGTCCATCGAGGAAATCCTGGCGAAGGTCGACACGAACGCCGATGCGCGACAGGCCGAGCAGATCAATGCGAAGGGCACGTTCGATGTGCTCATCGTCGGCGGTGGTCCTGCTGGTGCTGCGGCAGCTGTGTATGCCGCCCGCAAGGGCGTCAAGACCGGCGTGGTTGCGGAGCGCTTCGGTGGCCAGGTGCTCGACACGCTCGGCATAGAGAATTTCATTTCAGTGAAGCAGACCGAGGGCCCGAAAATGGCGGCGGCTCTGGAGGAGCACGTCAAGGCCTACGAGGTCGACATCATGAATCTGCAGCGTGCCGAGCAACTCGTGCCGGCTGACGCTGATGGTCTGATTACTGTGAAGCTCGCGAGCGGCGCGGCCCTGCGCAGTCGCAGCGTTGTGGTTGCCACTGGCGCTCGCTGGCGTGAGATGAACGTGCCCGGCGAGCGGGAATACCGCGGTCGTGGAGTGGCGTACTGCCCGCATTGTGATGGCCCGCTGTTCAAGGGCAAGCGCGTCGCGGTCATCGGTGGTGGCAACTCGGGCGTTGAAGCAGCGATCGATCTGGCGGGTATCGTTGCTCACGTCACGCTGATCGAGTTCGACGGCAAGTTGCGCGCTGACGAAGTCCTTCAGCGCAAGCTCCGCAGCCTGCCGAACGTTCGTGTCATTCTATCGGCACAGACGACAGAAGTGCACGGCGAGAGCGGCAAGGTGAATGCGCTCAGCTACAAGGACCGCAGCAGCGGCGACCAGCATCGGATCGAGCTCGAAGGCGTGTTCGTACAGATCGGGCTGCTCCCGAACACGGATTGGTTGAGAGGTTCGGTGGCGCTGAGCGGACGCGGCGAGATCGAAGTCGACGCACGGGGTGCGACTTCGCTACCGGGCGTGTTCGCGGCTGGCGATGCGACGACGACGCCGTACAAGCAGATCGTGATCGCGATGGGCGAGGGGTCGAAGGCAGCGCTCAGCGCGTTCGATCACCTGATTCGCAGCTCGGCGCCGGTTTCGCAGGCGAACGCTGCCTGATCCGAGGCTGTCGGCCTGACGCCCCACTAAAGTGGGACCCACACGCAGAGGCGCGATGCGGCCTCTTGCTGTGGGTCCGGCTTTAGCCGGACGTCATCGCGACAGCGACACGGCCGAATCGGCTCCTTCCTGTCCTCCAGTTCCGGATTGCAGTCTCCGCGGCGATCTCCCCGCCGAAGTTTTCCCCGTTTCCGGGGTCACCCCTTATGACTCCGTTCGCGCACAGCGGCATAATCGACGGCGCCCGGCGTTCATCGCGCCGATGCGGTTGACGAGTCAATCTCGAGTCGCAGTCAGTCTCGAGTCAAAGGGGGTGCGCGACGTGCGCGAGTGGACATAAGTCCACACCGCATGGCGCGTGAGTACGCACAAGCGCGTAGGAGGAAAGTGACGCCCTTTCTTCGCGCCTGGAGCATCTGCACGTCCGGCGTAGAAAACGGTGCGAAACCAGCTCAGGGGGCAGAGCGCAGCCGCGTATGCGGAGCCAGCGCATACACCATCTTCGTCGCGGATCGGCAGCGACCTCGGTTCGCCGCATCTGATCAACTCGAAGCTCAAGCCACCGTTGCAAACGATGCTTCTGGTGGAGCGCGCTTCGTTGATCGCGTCACTCGACACATTGTCGCAGCGCCGACTCACGCTCCTGTGTGCGCCGATCGGTTCAGGCAAGACGACGCTGCTGTCGCAATGGCATGCGCACCGAGCATCCACAGATGCGATCGCCTGGCTCTCGCTGGACGAGCAGGACGCTGATCCCGCGCGGCTGTTCAGCTATCTCATCGGCACGGTGCGTAGTGCGGCTCCGGCGTTCGATGCGTGGATCGTCGGCCGGCGCGAGGAGCTTGCCGAGCCTGCCCTGATCGATTCCGCAACGCTCAGTTTCATCGAGCGGCTGAACCAACTCGATGCGCCGCTGACGATCGTGATCGACGATTTCCAGTGCCTGAAGGCGCCTTTGCTCGTACGCGCGTTCGATCTGATGCTGCGCCGTTCCCCCGGCTATGTGCGCTGGGTCATTGCCGGCCGATGCATGCCCGAGCTCAGTCTTGGCAGTCTCAGACTCGAGGGCCAGCTCGGATTTCTGAGCGCTGAGGACCTGAAGTTCGACTCACCCCAGATAGTGGAGCTGGCGCGTGGTCTCTGTGGCCGCTCGCTGTCGATGCATGAGGCCGATTGCATTCGCGACCGGACCGAGGGCTGGATCGCGGGAGCAAAGCTCGCGCTACTCGCCTGCGAACAGCCTTGCGCAGATGGGCTGGAGAGCTTTGCGGGCTCACACGTCGAGGTCGCACGCTACCTGGGCGAATCGGTTCTCCAGGAACAGTCACCGGCGGTGCGTGAGTTCCTGCTGGTGAGCAGCGTCGTGGACCGGATGACCGGCGAACTTTGCGATGCGCTGCTTGAAACGTGCGAGAGCCAGGCAATGCTGGAGCACCTGGAACGAGCGCAGTTGTTCATCCAGCCGCTCGACAGTCATCGCCATTGGTACAGGTATCACACGCTGTTCCTCGATTTCTTGCGCGGCAGCGCTCGAAGCGACGGAGCAGGGCGGCTCGCGGCGCTGCATGAGCGCGCGAGTCGCTGGTTCGCCGAACATCATCTCTACGAAGAGGCGCTCCAGCATGCCTTCGCCTCTCGCAACGATGCATGGCGAGGGGAGTTGCTGGCGCATTGCACCGCCCAGTGGCTTCAAAGCGGCGAGATCCCGGAGGTTCTGCGCTGGAGCGAGAGGCTGTCGCGCTCCGAGATGCTGAAAGAGGTGGCCGTGTGCCGCTCCTACATCGCGGCACTCATCCTGTGCCGCCGATTCGACGAAGCAGCGGCAACGCTCAGGGAACTACAAGAGGTTCGCGGCGATCAGTTGGATCCTTCGGAAGCGGGAAGCATGCGCCTGCTCCAGACCATGTACGCGGTGCTGTCCGATACTGAAGGCACACTGGACGTGGAGGATTCGGGCGGACTTCCAGCAAGCGCAGATGCGTTCCTTACGGGCACGCTGCTTACGCTTCAAGCCTACATGCGATTGCGACACAACCAGTTCGATGCCGCGCGCAGGGTAGCCATCCGTGCGCGAGAGATCCTGCGGCACGCGGGTAACTACGGCGCCGGCTACGCGGATGTCGTGGCATCGCTGGCCGATCGCGCTCAAGGGGACATGCGTGCGGCGACGAATCGTTGTGAGGAGATGTATGCGGCCGTGGGAAGCGGCCGGCGCAATCCTGCGTGGATGAACGCGGCGACCGCACTGGCCTACATCCGCTACGAGGAGAATCGGCTGGCCGAGGCGGAAGCCTTGTGCGTGGAGGTCTTACCGCTTCTTTCCGTGGCGTCGACCATCGAGAACTGTACGGCAGCGTACGTCACGCTGGCGCGAACGAAAGCCATCGCAGGTCAAACGGAAGAGGCACGCCGCCTGCTCGACTACCTGCACAGTGTTCTCGAAGGAGGCACGCATCATCGCTTTCTGGCGCAGGTGATCGGCGAGGAGATCCTGCTCGCGCTACGATCGGGGCAGTTGGAGCGCGCTCGATCGGTTGCAACTGAAGCTGGACTGATAGCGATGGCGGGGCGGCAGGAGTGGAACCAGCCGCGGCCGTATGACGAGGCATGGGAACGCTATGGAGCGGCGTATGCGACGTGGCTGATCGCCACCGGTCGTCAGGCGGAGGCGACAACAATACTGCGGGTGTTGCGCGATGCCGCTCGAAGCGTGCAGTACGTCTATCGAGAAACGCGACTGGAAGCGCTGCTCGCGTGTTGTTTGTGGCAGGACGGACAGCCGGCCGCAGCCTTTGACGCCTTGGACCGCGCACTTTCGCTGACACGGGGGCATGGATTCACGCGCGGTGTGTTCGATGAGACGCCGGCGCTGACGCAGCTCGTCCGGATGAGCATCGAACAGAGGCGGTTGCGGTGCGTGCTTCCGGCGCACTACTTGCGCAAGTTCGACAACGTCTTCGTGGACAAGCCTGCATCGCGTGCGGAGATCTCCGTACGATCGCCGCTGCCACTCGAGCCGCTGACCGATCGCGAGGTCGACATCCTCAAGCTGCTCGCCCAGGGCCTGAGCAATCAGCAGATCAGTGACCATTCCCGGATCACGCTGTCCACGGCCAAGTGGCATCTGAAGAATGTTTTCACGAAGCTCGATGTGAATACGCGAACCGGAGCGCTGGTGAGAGCCAGGGAGTTGCGGCTGATCGACTGAGAGGCGATCGGTCGGCGTTCCTGCTGTGGGTCCGACTGAAGTCGGACCCACGGATGAACCATGTCATTCCCGCGAAAACGGGAATCCATTTGGGCGTACGAGATGGACTCCCGCTTTCGCGGGAGTGACAGAGGCTGCAGTTCAGATGGACTGCCGCTTTCGCGGGTGACGCAGGCCGTCAAGTCCGTACTCACCGTCCCATTGCCAATTCGCGCCTCGCCCCTCCGATCGGAGGGTGTGTGCCTGAAAGCGCCCTCCTAGTATCCCGTGGCACCCATGCGGGCGTGCCCGCTTGGCCATTCAAGACCAACACCCATCGGAATGGAGAGGCATATGAGCAGGGGGACTTCCATCGCATCGACGCTGCTGGGCGCGATCGCGGCGCTAGGGATATCGGCGCCCGCATTCGCCCAATCACCGGACTTCATCACCTTCGAGAGCGGTCATGTACGGCCGCTGGCACGATCCGCGGACGGCACGCGGCTGTTCGCAGTCAACACGCCCAACAACTCACTCGAGATCTTCTCCATCACCGCGACCGGACTGACGCACACAGCTCGTGTGCCTGTCGGCCTGGAGCCTGTGGCGGTAGCGGTCCGCAGTGCCACTGAGGTCTGGGTGGTCAACCATCTCTCCGACAGCATCAGCGTCGTGTCCTTGAGCGGCACGCCGCGTGTCACACGGACGCTGCTTGTTGGCGATGAGCCTCGCGACATCGTGTTCGCCGGCACGAACAATTACGCGTTCGTGACGACGGCGCATCGAGGCCAGCACCGGACTCACTCATCGATCGCAGGTGTTCCGGGTGCGGGAGATCCGCAGCTCACGACGCCGGGCATTCCTCGCGCGGACGTCTGGGTCTTCAATCCCGCCAGCCTCGGGACGACAGTCGGCGGCACGCCGATGCGAATCGTTTCCTTGTTTGGGGATACGCCTCGCGCGCTCACCGTGAGCCCGGATCGACAGACGGTCTATGCCGCGGTCCTGAGCTCGGGCAACCAGACGGCTCCTGTGAATCTCGAATCCGTCTGCGACGGCTTCGTGACGTTCCTGCCGTGCCTCGTGCTCGAGGACAATCCGCCGCTGCTCAACACTGGCATGCCTGGCGGCATGGCAGGCCCGAGGACGAACGCGGAGGGTAAGCTCGCGCCCGAAGTCGGCCTGATCGTGAAGTTCAACAAGTCGCGCAGCCGCTGGGAGGACACCCTTGGACGCAGCTGGAACAACGCCATCCGCTTCAAGCTGCCGGACAAAGACGTGTTCGCGATCAATGCGAATACGCTGGCGCAAACGGCGTTCTACACCGGCGTCGGCACCACGCTGTTCAACATGGCCACCAATCCGGTGAGCGGCAAGGTCTATGTCAGCAACAGCGATGCGCAGAACATGACGCGCTTCGAAGGTCCGGGCATCAAGGGCGGCAGCACGGTCCAGGGCAACCTGGCTCAGATGCGCATCACGGTGCTCTCGGGATCGACGATCGCGCCGCGCCATCTGAACAAGCACATCAACTACAGCCTGCTGGCCAACGAATCGGGTTTCGATCCGACCACGAAGAATCATAGTCTCTCGACGCCGCTCGATATGGTCGTCAGCAGCAATGGTCAGAAGCTGTACGTCGCAGCGTTCGGTTCGAGCAAGATCGGTGTGTTCGACACGGCCGCGCTCGAGAACAACACGTTCGACCCGAAGACCACCAGCGCGAACTACATCAGCGTGGGCGGCGGCGGTCCGAGCGGCCTGATTCTCGATGAGGCCCGCAATCGCCTCTACGTGATGACGCGTTTCGACAACTCCGTGAAGGCGATCAATCTCGCGAACAAGGCGCAGGTCTCCAACATCGCGTTGCCGAATCCGGAGCCCGCGAGCGTGGTGCAGGGACGCAGGTTCCTCTACGACGCCTCGTTCTCCTCGGCCAACGGCGAAGCCTCGTGCGCGAGCTGCCACATCTTCGGCGACAAGGACGAGCTCGGGTGGGATCTGGGTAATCCGGACGACGTCGTGACCTCCAACCCGATCCCGAAGCGTCTGGCGACGTCGATCGAACTGCTGCTGTTCCAGACGGTGACGACGTTCCCTGGCTCGCTGATCAACGGCACCGGCAACCCGGATGAATTCCATCCGATGAAGGGCCCGATGACCACGCAAACCCTTCGCGGCATGGTGAACGCCGGCGCGATGCACTGGCGCGGGGATCGCGCGAACGGCTTCTTTGGCGTCGATACGCGGACGCAGCCGCCGTTCGATTCCGAACTGTCGTTCATGAACTTCATCGTGGCTTTCGAAGGGCTGCTGGGCAGGGCGACGATGCCCACCCGCGATGAGATGCAGAAGTTCACGGATTTCCAGCTGCAGGTGCAACTGCCGCCGAATCCGGTCCGCAATCTCGATAACTCGCTGACCGCGGCGCAAGCGGCCGGTGCGGCCTTCTACTTCGGGAGCCGCCGCTCCGACGGTATCGCGATCGGCGAGGACAACGGCTTCACCTGCAACGGCTGCCATGTCGTCGACGCGTCGAAGGGCTTCTTCGGCACCGATGGCCGGGCGAGCTTCGAGGGGATCACACAGATCTTCAAGATCCCGCACCTGCGCAACATCTACACGAAGGTCGGTATGTTCGGCTTCCCGGATTCGCGCTTCTTCGATCTGCCGGAGAGCGGCAACCTGGGCGACCAGGTCCGTGGCTTCGGCCTGACGAACGACGGTGTCGTCGACACGGTCGAGCGATTCCTGAGCGCGGTGGTGTTCCGGAACAACCTGCTCGGACCGAACGTGGGTATCCCGGACAGGGCGACGCTCAAGAATCTGGAGGCGTATACGCTGGCGTTCGATACGGACCTCGCACCGATCGTCGGTCAGCAGATCACGCTGACCAACACGAACGGTCCGGCCGTGAATCCGCGCATCGATCTGTTGATCGCAAGGGCTCGTGCTCCGTTCGTGTCGCAAGTCCTCGGCGGCAGCGTCAGGGAGTGCGATCTCGTCGCGAAGGTTGCAGTGGGCGGATTGACGCGCGGCTACCTGTACGAAGTCTCGAGCGGCACGTGGTCGCCCGATGATGGCGGCGCGAACATCAGCGACTCGCAACTGCGTGCACTGTCGGCGACGGCGGGACAGGAAGTGACGTTCACGGCGGTACCGCCGGGATCGGGAGCCCGCATCTCGGCGAGCAACTGATCGGTCGATCAGTGAAGCTGGATACGCCGGCGCTGTGACAAGCGCCGGCGTATCTCTTCTTGTGGGTCCCACAAAAGACTGCTGCTTCCCGTCACTCCCGCGAACGCGGGAGTCCATCCGCTCTGGCGCTCGACCCGAGCGCCTCAGTTCAGGCAGTAGAGGCCAGCGATGCTGTGACCCGGCAGCGCAGCCGCAACGATCATCCACAGACCGAAGCCGGTGAGGAGCGCAGCACTCGCGGCACGCGCGAAGGGACGAGCAAGGGCATTCTGCAACTGACCCGCGAACAAGGACGTGCCGAGCATCGAAGGCATCGTGCCGAGCCCATACGCGATCATGATCGCCGCGCCGGCGAGGGCGTCGTGGCTCATCGCCGCGAAGAGCAGCATCGAGTACACGAGGCCGCAAGGCAGCCAACCCCAGAGCAGTCCCAGGGTCAGCGAATCCAGCTTGGTGACACGGCCCGCGCTGCGCGCAGCGACAGGCCGTATGACGGTCCACAAACGGGCCCCGAGCCGCTCGAGCCACCCCAGCAGATTCCATCGCAACGCGAGGCGGGCGGCCACCAGAAGGATCAGAATGCCGCTGCCGACGCGAAGCGCGGTGAACAGGGGCGTTCCCGCCGAGATCAGTTGCAGCGATGAACCCAGCCCGCCGCACAGGGCTCCGGCTATCGCGTAGCCACTCAATCTTCCCGTCTGATAGAGCAGCGTATGAGCCATTCGTGCCGATCCCGTCTCGGCCTTCGCAGCTCGCATGCCAAGCGCGCCGGCCATCCCTCCGCACATGGCGAAGCAATGGCCGCTGCCTGCAAGGCCCGCAAGCACTGCCGCGACGAGGCTGATGGAGGCCACCTCGGTCATTCTTCCGGCTCTTTGTCCGTGGCGTTGTCGGACAGGATCTCCCACGCCGGCGAATCGAGATCGTCGAACTGGCCGCGATCGACCGCCCAGAAGAAGGCCCAGCCGGCGAACACGACGAGGAGGAGGCTGAGCGGGATGAGAGTGAAAAGAATGCTCATGATCCGTACGCCTGTGCAGGAAGGGAACTGCCGCGGCTCGAGGAGAACCTCGAACGCTCGGCGGCCGACCGTTTCGGCAACAGCCGTGTCGCGTTTGCGATCACCAGAATCGAGCTCAGGGACATGCCGAGCGCGGCCACCCACGGCGGAACGAGGCCGAACGCAGCCAGCGGCAACGATCCGAAGTTGTAGGCTGCCGCCCAGAACAGATTCTGACGAACGATTCGACGGACGCGCCGTGTGAAATCAATCGCGGCCGGCAGGGCGCGCAGATCCTCGTTCATGAGGATCATGTCCGCGCTCGAATGAGCCAGGGCCGTCCCGCGTCCCATCGCGACGGAAACGTCTGCAGCGCCAAGCAGGGGCGCGTCATTGACGCCGTCTCCGACGGCGAGCACCCGGTGACCCTGGGACTGAAGTGCTCGCAAGCGCTCGAGCTTCTCTTCCGGTGAACAGGCGGCGTGTCGCTCGGAAATGCCGCAAGAGTCGCCGACGGCTTCAACGGCGCTGAGCCGGTCCCCACTCAGGATCGCCGTGGCGATGCCGTGGTTGCCCAGAGAGTTCACGCAGGCCGGAGCAGTGGAACGCAGCTCATCCTGGAGTTCGAACTGCGCGAGGATCCGATGCTCGTCGGCGAGCAGGACTACCGTGCTCGCTGGCTGGGGATCGGGAAGAACATCGATCGGCAACGATATGAACTTGCGGGTGCCGAGTCGGTACTGCGTGCCGTGGACAATGCCCTCGATACCCAGTCCGGCGTGGACGCGCACGTTGTTCGTCGCCGGCAGGTCACTGGATTCGAGCCGGAACGCCTTCGCGATCGGATGCTCGGACGAGCTCTCCAGTGCAGCGGCCATAGTCTGGCACCAGATCCTGTCGACACCTGGAGCGACGTGTGTCCGAGCAATGCGCAACCGTCCGTGCGTCAGCGTTCCCGTCTTGTCGACTACAGCCCGGTCGACGGCTGCAAGTGCTTCCAGCGCGGCGGGATTGCTCACAAGCACGCCCTTGCGCGCGAGGGCGGCGATCCCGGCGGACGTCGCTGCAGGCATCGCGATAGCGAACGCGCACGGGCATGCAACGACCAGCACCGCCAGCGTCGCGCCGAAGGCCTGGGAAGAGTCGACGATCATCCAGCCCGCCGCCGTGGCAACCGCCGAGACGATGACCGCGATCAGGAAGCGTCGCGAGGCGCGATCCGCCGCCGCAGAAATCACAGGCCGTTGGCCCTGTGCGCGTTCGAGCAGCGCTACGATGTGTGCGACGACTGATTGGCTCGGTGCCGCCGTCAGTCGCATCGAGAACGGATGACCGACATTGAGACTCCCGCCGGTGATGACGGCGCCTCGCATACGCCGGACCGCCAGCGATTCGCCCGTCAGCAACGACTCGTCCACACTGGCCTCGTCGTCGATCAGGGCGCCGTCGGCCGGCACGATTTCGCCGCGTTTCACCAGCACGATGTCACCGAGCGCGAGGGACGCCGCTGGAATGCTTTCGGCAACCCCATCGCGAATCCGATGGGCGACCGACGGCATCTGTCGTGCGAGTGCATCGGTAATGCCCGTCGTGCGATGTCGAACGCTCATCTGCACAAAGCGTCCTAGCGTGACGAAGAAGATGAACATCGTGACCGAGTCGAAGTACAGGTCGCCGAGTCGTCCGGTCAACGTGCTGTAGACGCTCGCGCCGTAGGCCAGTACGAGGGCCGATGCGACCGGCACATCCATGCTGATCGTTCGCAATCGCACGCTTCGCACGGCGCCACTGAGAATCGGCATGCCCGTATAGAACATGACCGGCGTTGCGACCAGCATGCTGACGAGTGAGAAAAAGGAGAGCAGTTCCGGATCGATGATCTCGCCATTGAGCTCGGCGCTGTAGCTGGCGACGGCGAACATCATCACCTGCATCATGCCGAACGCTGCGACGGCCAGGTGGCGAAGTGACGAACGCCGTTCGCTCTGCTGGTGCTCGGCAATACTGAGGTCGCCCGGTGGGAAGGGTCGGTAGCCAGCCCGTGCGATCGCACGCATCACCTCGGCGAGGCTCAGACGCGAATTCCGCCATCGAACGTGCACGCGACCCGTCGCCAGGTTCGTGGACACTTCCTGCACGCCGTCGAGGGCACCGACCACCTTGTCGATCAACCAGGCACATGCGGCGCAACGCAATCCATCGATTCCGAGGGTAACCGCGTCCGTGTCGCCGGTACGTTGCGTGATCGTCGCTGCAACCGCCGGGTTCTCGAAGGCACTCCAGGTGTCTGCCTGCAGCAACGCGGCTTCCGGTCGCGAAGGAGCTTGAGAACGGACGGCGTAGTACTGGGAGAACCCCGCGCCAGCGATGAGCTCGGCAACAGCACGACAGCCCGCGCAGCACACTGGCTCGTCGCGATCGCCGACGATCGCCGTCAGCTTCGATGTCCCAAGCGGCTCATTGCAATGGAAGCAGGTGGCACTCACTTCTTCACCGGCGCCATGAAGCGCGCGGATGCGCTGACTTCGATACCCGACTGATCGGTCGCCGAGGCCACGACCTCGATGTCATGGCCGCCGCTGACCTGTCCGGCGGGAACGCGCACGCGAACGGGAACGCTGAGGATCTGGCCGGCACCTACAGCGAGCGCCGGAGCGTCGGTGTCGACCTCGGCGCCCTCCAGCCCCCGGACGTCGAGCTTCAACGAGTGAGCGTTCTCGTCCTTGTTGACGAAGCGCAGCGTGTAGACGTTCTCGATGTGGCCATCCGCGCTCTGCCGATAAAGCGCATTGCGATCACGCAGGACGTCGACCTCGATGAGACGTCGCTGGCCGACGGCAATGCCGAAGCCGATTATCAGCAGCAGTAGGACCGATCCGTAGATCAGTGTCCGCGGACGAGCCACCTTGGTCTTGCCGCCGGCCATCGAGGTGTGCGTCGCATAGCGAATCAGCCCACGCGGCGCCTGCATGCGGTCCATGACGTCGTCACAGGCATCGATGCAGGCCGCGCACGCGATGCATTCGAGCTGCAATCCTTTGCGGATGTCGATGCCAGTGGGGCAGACCTGAACGCAAAGGGTGCAGTCGATGCAATCACCCAGTCCCTGGTCGCGGGCATCAGAACCGCGCCGTCGCGATCCGCGCGGTTCGCCACGGACTGTATCGTAGGAGATGAGCAGCGTGTTCCGGTCGAACATTGCGCCCTGGAATCTCGCGTAAGGACACATGTACTTGCAGACCTGCTCGCGCATGTAGCCCGCGTTGCCGTATGTGGCAAAGCCGTAGAACAACACCCAGAACGTTTCCCATCCGCCGAGCGACGCGGAGAACGTCGCGGGGATCAGTTCGCGAACAGGAGTGAAGTAGCCGACGAAAGTGATGCCCGTGACGAAGGCGAATGTCAGCCATGCCGCCTGCTTGCCGCCCTTGCGAAGAATCTTCCGAGCGGACCACGGCGCGTCATCGAGCTTCATCCGCTGCAGCCGGTTGCCCTCGAAGAGGCGCTCCATCCACACGAAGATCTCTGTCCATACCGTTTGCGGACATGCGTAGCCGCACCACAGGCGGCCCGCGAGTGCGGTGAAGAAGAACAGGGACAGTGCTGCGATGACGAGCAGCCATGTCAGGAGGTAGAAGTCCTGCGGGAAGAAGGTCAGGCCGAGGATATGGAATTTGCGGTGCGGCAGATCGAACAGAATCGCCTGGTGGCCATCCCATTGCAGCCAAGGAAGAGCATAGAACAGGCCGAGCAGCACACACACAGCGATCACGCGCAGCGTGTTGAAGCGTCCCGAAACCTCGCGCGGATAGATCTTCTGTTGCGCCTCGTAGAGACGGACATCCTGGGGACCGGCCGCCATGATCAAACCTCGTCGCGGCCGTCAGCACGCGCGTCGATCAGGAAGGCCGTCAGGAAGCTCGCAGTGGCGCCGATGAACCAGAAAAAGAAGAAACCGCAGGTGTAGCCCGTCATGCGATCGCTCAGCCAGCGCGGGGGCGCGTCGTCGTGAGCAAGGAGCAGCGGATCGAACATCGCGAAGAAGAACATCGTCGCAACGCAGGCCGCGAGGAATGATGCCCACAACAGGATCGCGACGTCGCGGCGCATCATGGGCCAGCGACGTGCGCGCGGATTCGGACGCTCAAGGTGAAGCGTCACCGCCCGTACCTCCATGGACTGTCGTCTCGTCTGCTACCCGTTCCTGCGCCGAGAGGCTGTAGACATAGGCAGCGAGCAGCTTCACTCGCGTATCGCCGAGCAGGCTCGCGTGCGCGGGCATCGTGCTGTTACGGCCATTCTCGATGGTTGTGCGCACGGTCGCGAAGTCGCCGCCGAACAGCCAGATGCTGTCTGTCAGATTCGGTGCACCTAGGACAGCGTTGCCCTTGGCATCTGCACCATGGCAGGCGGCGCACAGTGTGGCGAACCGCTCTTTGCCGGCAGCGATCCAGTCGGCGGGGGCCTGCACTCCGCTCAGGCTGACGACGTACGAGGCGACTTCGTTCAGTCCTTCGCGTCCGAGCACTGTTCCGAGTGCCGGCATTGCCGAGCGACGACCGTTGGCGATCGACTCATAAATCGTGCTTTCCGCGCCGCCCCACAGCCAATCGTTGTCGGCGAGATTCGGGAAGCCCTGGGCGCCACGAGCATCCGATCCATGGCAGGTCGAGCAGTTCGCTCCGAACAGGTTACGGGCGGTGCTCATTGCCGCGGGATCTTTCGACAACTCTGCCAGGGAGACGGAGTGAATGCCGGCGAACTGCTGCTCGAGCCGAGCTTCACGCTCCCGGGCCTGCGCTTCGTACGCACCGACTGAGGACCACTGTTTGGACCCAGCGAAGTTGCCGAGACCGGGGAAGACATACAGATACGCGGCGCCGAAGATCACGGTGATGACGAAGAGCCACAGCCACCAGCGAGGCAGCGGGTTGTTGTACTCCTCGAGATCACCGTCCCAGACATGGCCCACGCGCGCCGGCTCGGCACTGCCCTCGGGCGCCTGGGGTCCCCGCGACTTCGCTGTCCACCACAGCAACCAGACGCACGCAAGTACGTTGATGACCGTGAAGGCGATGATGAAGAGACTGACGCGTTCGCTCATCATGATGCGTCGCTCCGGGTATTCACCGGCTCGTCGTTGGTGAGCGCGAGCATCGCCGCGGCCTTGAACTCGGGTTCGCGCCGCTTGCTCCACGCCCAAATCCACAATGTGATGAAGGCGAGGAACAGCGTTGCCGTCAGCAGTCCACGAAAGAGTCCGAGAGTCATTGCTGCCCCTCCGCGGCGGGCGGGTTGATGAATCGCAGTCCCTGCAGATACGCGATGAGTGCATCCATCTCGGTCTTGCCAGTGACAGCCTCAGGCGCCGCCGCGATCTCGTCGGCGCTGTAGGGAACGCCGATCGCCTGCAGCGACCGCATCTTCGTCTGTGTCAGCGCCGCATCGAGCTGGCGTTCCGCGAGCCAGGGAAATCCAGGCATGTTCGATTCGGGAACGACGTCGCGCGGATTGATCAGATGAAGGCGCTGCCATTCGTCGGAGTAGCGTCCGCCGACACGCGCGAGATCGGGACCGGTTCGCTTCGAGCCGAACTGGAACGGATGGTCGTAAACCGCTTCGCCCGCCAGTGAGTAGTGGCCATAGCGTTCGGTTTCGGCGGGCAATGGCCGCACCATCTGCGAGTGGCAGTTGTAGCAGCCTTCACGCACGTAGACGTCGCGGCCTTCGAGTGCGAGCGGTGGGTAGGGTTTCACACCGGGCGCCGGCTCGACGACCGATCGCTGCGCGTACAGCGGTGCAATTTCGACCAGGCCGCCGATGCTGATGACGATCGCGATCAGGGCGCCCATCAGGCCGATGCGTTTCTCGATGATCTCGTGACTCATGGAAGACCTTCGCTGGGAATCAGGCGGGCGCGAGCACGGCGACATCGACCGGCTTGGTCTCGCGGACTGTGCGCATCACGTTGTAGGCCATGATCACCATGCCAGCGAGGAACAGGACGCCGCCTGCGAGTCGCACCGCGTAGTAGGGATAGGTGGCCTTCAGGGATTCGACGAACGTGTAGGTCAGCGTGCCGTCGTCGTTCATTGCGCGCCACATGAGGCCCTGCATGACACCGGCGATCCACATCGAGGTGACGTACAGCACGATGCCGATGGTCGCGATCCAGAAATGCGCGTCCATCAATCGCACGCTCCACATCTGCGTCTTGCCGAAGAGCTTCGGGATCAGGGCGTAGAGCGAAGCGATGCTGATGAAGGCAACCCAGCCGAGCGCGCCGGAGTGCACGTGGCCGATCGTCCAGTCGGTGTAGTGCGAGAGGGCATTCACGGTCTTGATCGACATCATCGGTCCCTCGAAGGTCGACATGCCGTAGAAAGACAGCGAGACGACGAGGAACTTGAGAATCGGATCCGTGCGCAGCTTGTGCCACGAGCCCGACATCGTCATGAAGCCGTTGAGCATCCCGCCCCACGACGGCGCAAGCAGGATCAGCGAGAACACCATGCCGAGCGACTGCGCCCAGTCAGGCAGCGACGTGTAGTGCAGGTGATGCGGGCCGGCCCACATGTAGATCGAGATGAGCGCCCAGAAGTGCACGATCGAAAGGCGGTACGAGTAGACCGGCCGGCCGACCTGCTTCGGCACGAAGTAGTACATCATTCCGAGGAAGCCGGCGGTCAGGAAGAAGCCCACCGCGTTGTGGCCGTACCACCATTGCACCATCGCATCGACCACGCCGGCGTAGACGACATACGACTTGGTCGGCGAGACGGGAATGGCGATGTTGTTGACGATGTGCAGAACGGCGATCGTGATGATGTACGCCGCGAAGAACCAGTTGGCGACGTAGATGTGCTTGACCTGGCGCTTGACGATCGTGCCGAAGAACACGACGGCATATGCGACCCACACGACGGCGATCAACAGGTCGATCGGCCACTCGAGCTCCGCGTATTCCTTGCTCTGCGTGATACCGAGCGGCAGGGTGATGGCCGCGGCTACGATGACGACCTGCCATCCCCAGAACGTGAACGCCGCCAGGCGGTCACTGAAGAGTCGCGCATGGCAGGTCCGCTGCACGATGTAGTACGAGGTCGCGAAGAGAGCGGAGCCGCCGAACGCGAAGATGACCGCGTTGGTATGCAGCGGCCTGAGGCGGCTGTAGGTGAGAAACGGCAGGTCGAAATTCAGCGCCGGCCATAGAAGCTGTGCGGCGATCAGGACGCCGACGGCCATGCCGACGATGCCCCAGACCACTGTCATGATTGCAAACTGACGTACGACACGATCGTTGTACGTGGCGCGGCCCGTTGTCGTCGTATCGCTCATCGAAAGCCCCATGCCATCCCATGTTGAACAGCGATGCATCGCTGCGGGTGCACAGTAGCGGTTGGCCTTCGCGAAGAAATTACGGGGAGCCCGATAGAGACTGCGCGGTACCCCTCAGTGATCGGGGGTCGCGCGGGAAAGATGAGAACGGGTTCTCGTTCGCGACATCGGGCGATACCTGAATTCGAGGCAGATCCTCTTCCTGTGGGTCCGGCTTCAGCCGGGCACCACAGCAGGAGTCCAGCTGTCCGGAAGCATTCCTTCCGCCCCGCTGATCCCCGTGACCCCCGTGGAGAATCCGATTCTTCGCCTTTCAGTTCTGGGTCAGATCGCCGCCGAGTAGCCCGCCGGTCGGGGCCGCATATACGCGTCGAACGCCATGGCGATGTTGCGAACGAGCAGGCGGCCCTTGTCGCTGACCTCAATCGAATCGTCCGTAGCCCTGAGCAGTCCGTCCGTCTGCATCGGCGCGAGGTTGGTGAGCTCGCTGGCGAAGTACGCGGGAAAGTCGATGCAATGATTCGCCTGGATTCGCGAGTACTCGACGCGACCATTGCACATCAGCTGCTGGATGACGTCGCGGCGAACGCGGTCGTCGGCATTCAGCTTGAGTCCCTTGCAGATCGCGAACTGCCGGTGTTCGACCGCGGTGTAGTACGCCCCGAGATCCTTCAGGTTCTGGGAATACGTGTCGCCTACATTGCCGATCGCGCTCACGCCCATGCCTATCAGGTCGCACTGCGCGTGCGACGAGTAGCCCTGGAAATTGCGGTGCAGGGTGCCGGCGGCAAGTGCGTGAACGAGCTTGTCGTCCGGCAGGGCAAAGTGATCCATGCCGATGTAGACATAGCCCGCTTGGGTGAGCTGATCGACGGTGAGCCGCAGCAGTGCCAGCCGCTCGGCCGACGTGGGCAATTCGGAGCGACGGATCTGACGCTGCGCTTTGAAGACTTCCGGGAGATGCGCGTAGCCGTACACCGCGATTCGCGTCGGACGGATGTCGATGACTTCGCGCACGGTGTTTCCGAACCGCTCCGGTGTCTGGCGCGGCAGGCCGTAGATCAGGTCGAAGCCGATCTGCTGAATCCCGGACCGGCGCGCATGCTCGACGACTTCACGGGTCTGCTCGATGCTCTGGATCCGGTTCACAGCCTCCTGGACGTGCGGATCGAAATCCTGGACGCCGAGGCTGATGCGATTGAATCCCAGCTGGGCAAGCCCTTCGATCGTTTCCCGATCGACGGTGCGCGGATCAATCTCCATCCCGTACTCGCGCTCGGGTGTGTCGATCAGCATGAAGTCCGTGCGGAGACGTCTCATGATCTCGGTGATCTGGTCGAGCGTGAGGAACGTAGGCGTGCCGCCGCCGAAATGGAGCTGCTCCACGGGACGATGGTGATGAAAGAGCCGGCCATGCATGCCGATCTCGGCTGACAATGCCTTGACGTACCGGGCGGCCTGATCGCGGTTGCGCGTAATGACCCGATTGCAGCCGCAGTAGAAGCAGGGATTAGCGCAGAACGGCACATGAACGTAGATCGAGAGCGGCACAGCGGAGCTGTTGCTCAGGAGCGCAGCGGTCCGGTACGCCTGCGTGTCGAAGCCCGCATGAAACTGCGGCGCCGTCGGGTAGGACGTATAACGCGGACCGTTGCGGTCGTAGCGTCGGATCAGTTCCGGATCAAAGATGGGAAGCACGGCAGGAATGCGCTGGAAAGTGTGCGTCCAGCGTGCCTGCGGCCCGATGCGGGCTGAATAAGGTCTACCCGTGGCTATTAAGGGGTAGCCGCAAATGGTCGGAGGGATGCGGCAGACTCAGCCGCAACCCGATTTGCTTGTGCAGCATTCGGATGCATACTTTTGACGCAAAGCCGGCGAGCACCGGCTTCGGGACATCGCTTCCAGCATGGAAGAACTGAACGAAATCACCCAGCACCTGCTGCGCTTCTCGCCCGACGCCCTGATCGTGATCGACGATCGAGGGCTGATCCGCTTTGCGAACGAGACTGTTGCCCAGCTGTTTGGGCATCGCCCCGAGGCGCTCGTCGGAAAATCCGTGGATTCGCTGGTTCCTGAACGCTTCCGCGGCCGTCATGGCCAGCACGTCGGCGGCTTTCTGAACCATCCGAACAATCGGGAGATGGGCGCGCGCATCGCGGATCTCTTCGCCCTGCGGGCCGATGGTTCGGAGTTCTCGGCGGGGATCCGTCTCGCGCCGTTCCGCATCGGCGATCGACTGTTCGTGGCCGCCGCCATCCGCGACATGACGGAACGACGGCGCATCAATGAAGAACTGGTCGCCGCGCGCGTGGAAGCGGATCGGGCGAATCGCGCCAAGAGCCGCTTCCTCGCCACGGCGAGTCACGACCTGCGCCAGCCCATGCAGACCATCCGCCTGCTCAACGCTGCGCTGCTGAAGACGGTCCCGGAGGAGTCGTCGAAGTACTTGCTCGAGCAGCAGGGCCAGGCCATCGAGAGCATGACCCGCCTGCTCAACGCGTTGCTCGATATCAGCCGGCTGGAGTCGGGCTCCATCGAGCCCGTGAAGGGCGACGTGAGACTGACGGAAGTCTTCGAGGAGCTGCGATCCAGCTTCGCATCCGTCGCGCAAACGCGAGGCATACAGCTGCATATCGATGTCAGCGACATCGTGTTGACCACCGACCGTACCCTGTTCCAGCAGTTGCTCGAGAATCTTCTCGGCAACGCGCTGAAGTACACGGATGCTGGCCGGGTCGGATTGACTGCCGGCCGCGATGGAGAAGGCGTGACGATCGTCGTCGAAGACACGGGCATCGGCATTCCCGCCGATAAGCTCGAACGCATCTTCGATGAGTATTACCAGGTCGATACGCACGGGACCAAGCGCATGGGTGTTGGGCTTGGGCTCGCGATCGTGAAGGAAGTTGCCCGGCTGCTCGGCTTCCAGGTCAGGGTGTCATCGAAGGTGGGCGAGGGGACTCAGGCCCGGATCCACATTCCGTCGCACAGCGTGAGCAGAGGTTACGCGGCCAGCACCGAAGCACGCGCTGCGGGAACGGTGTCCGGCGGTGCCCACAAGCCTCGCTTGATGCTCGTCGAGGACAACGACGGCGTTCGCACTGCAACCGCCCTGTTCCTGAGGCTTGAAGGACACGAGACGCTGTGTGCTGCGTCGGCAGCCGAAGCAGAGAAGCTGTTCGAGGGCATCGAGCCAGGCGATGTCGTGATCGCGGACTATCACCTCGATGTGAACCACACGGGACTGGAGCTGCTCCTGCGTCTTCGCGAGCGGCTCGGCCGCGATGTACCGGGTGTCGTACTGAGCGGCGACCTGCCGTCGCTGCTGCGGTCGATCCGCGCGCCGATCCCGAACTGCAGGTTTCTGGGGAAGCCCGTTGATACGAACGCGCTGATGGCGGCGATCGAGGAGCTGACGGGGTAACTCCGTCATTCCCGCGAAAGCGGGAATCCATGCCGACGAAGATGGACTCCCGCGTTCGCGGGAGTGACGGGTTACACGCGGGAGTGACGGATCAGTTTGCTTCCCCACTCAGGATCAGCTGCATCTTCACCAGATGCGCCACGGATCGCGCGCCCATCTTCTCCATCACGTTGGCGCGATGGATCTCGACCGTCCGCTCACTGAGGCCCAGGTCGATTGCTATCACCTTGTTGGCGCGTCCATCCACGACGAGCGCCATGACTTCACGTTCCCGCGCAGTGAGCGATTCCTCGCGGCGCCGCAGATCGGCGTGCTTTTCCACGATCTGACGGTTCTCCCCGTCGAGCTTGATCGCGGCGTTGATGCGGTCGAGCAGGTCCTGATCGCGGAAGGGCTTCTGCAGGAAGTCGAAAGCGCCGTCCTTCATGGCCTGGACCGCCATCGGAATGTCGCCATGGCCGGTGATCAGGATGACCGGAATCATCGCTCCCGAGCGATTCAACTGTTGCTGAACTTCGAGCCCGCTCATTTCCGGCATCCGCACGTCGAGCACGAGGCAGCCGGCAGCAGAGGCATCGAAACGAGACAGGAACTCGGAAGGGCGTGCGAATGCGGAGGCGTTGTAGCCAACCGTCGTCATCAGCAGGGAAAGTGCGCGGCGCATGCCCTCGTCATCGTCGACGATGAAGACCGTCGGCTTGCGCTTGTCGTCACGCTGCTGCGTCTGTCCGGGCATCAAGAAGCTCCTGCGGTAGCGGGCAGGCGAAACCAGAATCGCGTGCCGCCGCCGGCTATATTGTCGAATCCAATGGTGCCGTCGTGCTCTTCGACGATGGCGCGGCTCGAAGCAAGCCCGAGGCCGGTGCCATTGGGCTTGGTCGTGAAGAACGGGCGGAACAGGTGATTGCGGACATCGTCCGGAATGCCGCTGCCCCGATCGATGACGCTCACCGTGGCGGAGTAGCGATCGCCGCAGAGTTCGATGCGGACCTGCCTGTCCGCGGTATCGCCCTGCGCCTCGAGCGCATTCTGCACCAGCGTGTACAGCACGTGCTGAATCCGTCGGGGATCGATCGTCACGACCGGAATGCTCTGCGCGACTTCGACCGACACGATCGTTGCGTAGCGTTTTGCGAGCAATTGCAGGACGGGCAGCAGTTCGTTCACGACATCGGCCACCACTGATTCCGCCCGCGCCGTGTGGGTCGGCCCGAACAGTTTGCGTATCCGGTGAATGCCTTCGCCCGCCTTGAGCGCTTCGTTGCTGACGTGACGGAGCACTTCGAGCGCGGGCTGGACCATCGGCTGCGGGCGGTCGAGCATACGCTGGCCCGCCTGGGCGAACGTCGTGATCGCGCCGATGGGCTGATTCAGCTCGTGCGCGAATCCACTCGCCATTTCTTCGAGTGCCGAGAGCCGCGCGATCTGCAGCAGTTCCTCCACGAGCCGGGCTGAAGGGTCGTCCGGAGAAGGCGGTGCGGGCGTTTGCCGGGTGGTCACGTCGTTGGACCCTGCGTCCTGTTGGTTTCCGTAGCCGAAGATTGCATCGGGCGGCGGGCGTGCCGCAACAAGCCCGGGCACCGACCAGCTTGGGCATGCAGGATGGTTGGCCGGGCCGATCAGGGGTACCGGGGAATCTGCGGTTTCGTTACGAGGTTCTCCCGATACAGGCCTTGCCCGGCTCGGCGGACCATGACATTCCGCCTCAAGGATCCGCCATGGCCAAGCTCTCCGGTCCGACGATCACACTGCTGGTGCTCGCTGCGTCGGGTGCGCAGATGCTGCCGCAGCCTGCGAGGGCATCGCCGGCGCAGGTCGATCGTCTCGTCCAGACAGCACTGCAGCTCGACCGCAACCCGGCTCGCGGCGGACGCCTGTATGCGAAGAATTGCAGCAGCTGCCACGGGCCCGACGCTCTCGGCGATTCCGTCCGCGTCATTCCGTCGCTGGCGGGTCAACGACGCGCTTATCTCATCAAGCAGCTCGCCGACTTCACGGAGCTCGAACGTGAAAGCGAACCGATGCATGCCGCCCTGGCGCGAAGCGGGCTGACCCAGCCACAGGATT
This sequence comes from Povalibacter uvarum, assembly GCF_014202975.1. Classification (GTDB taxonomy): domain Bacteria; phylum Pseudomonadota; class Gammaproteobacteria; order Steroidobacterales; family Steroidobacteraceae; genus Steroidobacter; species Steroidobacter uvarum. The sequence goes on along the minus strand of NZ_JACHHZ010000001.1, from coordinate 1,154,755 downwards.
GGGTCGATGTTGCCGCTCATCTGAATTCCCTGCCGGTAGCGGCGTTCCAGGAGACGGGCGACGGTGAGGGCGTCGAGCTCGGCGAGGCGATCTTTCAGGAACAGTGTGCGAGCTGCCACGAGGAAGACGGTCGTGGCGACGATGACGGCTTCGTGCCGTCACTGCGCAATCAGCACTATTCGTATCTCCTGCGCCAGTCGCGCAGCCTGGCAACGTGGCATCGCCACAATGTCGAACCGGACCTGGTTCGATTCCTCGACAGTCTGGACATCGATGAGCTGACTGCTGTTGCCGACTACCTTTCCCGCATGCGCGGGCCGACTCGCGATCGCACGCGACTCGACCAGGACGGCACAGCCGGCGACTAAGAGAGGCGTCATGAACGCGATCACCAGCATTCTCGTCATCGTCGATCCCACGACGCAGCAGCATGCCGCCGTCGAGAAGGCGGCTGCGCTGGCCTCGAAGGCCAGGGCCCGCATCGAGCTCTACGTCTGCGAGACGCGTGCGGTCCGCGAGGCGAGGCTTTCGCGCGGCAGCGGGCACGGATCGCTGGATCTCAAACTGTTCCTCGAAAAGCTCGCCCGGCCCCTGCGTGAAGAAGGGATCGACGTTGTCACCGAAATAGACCTCGGCGATCCGCTGTGGGAAAAGCTGGTGGAGAAGATCCGCCGCGCGACCGTGTCGCTGGTGGTGAAAGACACGCACCACCATTCGCTGGCGCAGCGAACCTTCCTGAACAATACGGACTGGCAGCTGATTCGGGCGTGTCCCGTGCCGTTGCTGCTGACGAAGCCCGCGGCATGGCGACAGCCGCCGCGGATCTTTGCGGCGGTCGATCCAGGTCACACGAACGACAAGCCATCGACGCTCGATGACCAGATTCTCGATCAGGCGAACTGCTTCGCGAAGCATCTGGGCGGCGAACTGCATGCGCTGCATGCGTACGTGCCGGTGAGCATCATTGCCGCTGCGGTCAGCAGCGAACCGCCGACCGCGCTGGCAGTGTCAGAGGAAGACCTGAAGGCGGAGCAGAGCGCGAAGGTCAGACAAGTGACCGAGGTCACCCGGCGGTTCGAGATCAGCCCTGACCGCATTCACGTGCAGCTCGGCGGCCCTGCCCAGTTGCTTCCCCAGGCTACGCGTCAACTCGGTGCGGACATTCTGACGATGGGCGCACTGTCGCGACGCGGATTGAAGCGGATCTTCATCGGCAGCACCGCGGAAGATGTGCTCGAGCATCTGCCTTGCGACGTGCTGATCGTGAAGCCGACGGACTTCGCCGAGGCGTTGCAGGGACTCTGTCCCTGACCCGCCGCGTCTTGCTACCCTCCAGCTGGGAGGCGCAAGCGCATGTACTCACGAAGACAGACCCTCAAGACGATGCTGTTCGGTGCCGCAGCCGGCGCCACGAGTGCGAGTCTTCCGACCGAAGGCGTTGCCGCTGAAGCAGGTGCGAAGGATTGCGCATCGTCATGGTCATCGCTGCAATGGACGCGGGGCATCGAGAACCAGCGCAAGGCGGACCGGGGCGATCAGACGTTCCTGAATCCGGTGATGTCGGGCGATCACGCCGACCCGTCGATCCTCAGGGACGGTGACGATTACTACATGACGTTCTCGTCGTTCGATGCCTATCCGGGCATCGTGATCTGGCACTCGCGCGACCTCATCAACTGGCGGCCCGTCACCGCGGCACTGCGTACGCCGATCGGCTCCGTCTGGGCGCCGGAGCTGATCAAGCATGGCAGCCGCTTCTACGTCTACATCCCCGCGCGAACACCGACGTACAGATCGACTTACGTCATCCATGCCGATGACATCGCAGGCCCGTGGAGCGAGCCTATCGACCTCAAGCTTCCCGATCACATCGATCCCGGCCATGCGGTCGGCGAAGACGGGAAGCGGTACCTGTTCCTGAGCAGCGGCGATCGGGTGCGCCTCACCGACGATGGCCTTGCGACCGTGGGAGCCGTCGAGCACGTCTACGACCCGTGGCGCTATCCCGACGATTGGGACGTCGAGTCGTTCTCACCGGAAGGACCGAAGATCACGCGGCGCGGGGAGTGGTTCTATCTCATTACCGCTGTCGGCGGGACGGCTGGGCCGCCTACAGGCCACATGGTGATCGCTGCGCGATCGAAGTCGATCCAGGGTCCCTGGGAAGATGCTCCGGGCAACCCGCTCGTACGCACGCAGAGCGCGAATGAGAAGTGGTGGTCGCGAGGTCATGCGACGCTCGTCGAAGGACCGGATGGCAGCTGGTGGATGATGTACCACGGGTACGAGAACGGATTCTGGACACTGGGGCGCCAGACGCTCCTCGATCCTATCGAATGGACGGCGGACGGCTGGTTCAAAGCCACGGGCGGAGATCTCTCGCGCCCGATCCGCAAGCCCGGTCGCAGTCGTCCACAAACGCATGGGCTCGCGCTTTCCGACGACTTCACGAAGAACAAGTTCGGCATCCAGTGGGGCTTCTACGATCCCGGCGCGCAAGAGATGGATCGCGTTTCCATCGCGGACGGCATGTTGAAGCTGCGGGCCAAGGGCACGGAGCCGCACGATTGCTCCCCGATATGCTTCATCGCTGGCGATCAGTCGTATCGCGTGCAGGTGGACCTGGAAGTGGACGATACGGCGCGCGCTGGTCTGCTGCTGTTCTACAACCGACGGCTGTACGTCGGGCTCGGCTTCGACGACGAGCGCTTCGTGATGCATCGCTATGGACTTGAACGCCGCGGTGCCAAGCCTGCTGGTATCGGCCGTCGACTGCACATGCGTATTACGAATGACAGACACATCGTCACGATCCATCACAGCGTCGACGGCAAGGCCTGGACGAAGTACGGCGTGCAGATGGAAGTCTCCGGCTACCACCACAACGTCGCGGGGGATTTCCTGAGTTTGAGGCCGGCGATTTATGCGGCGGGGAAGGGGGAGGTGGCGGTGAGGAATGTGAGATACGAAGCTCTGTGAGAAGCGCTGTATCACCCTGTGGGTCCGGCTTCAGCCGGACGTAAGGCCGACAGGCCATCTGTCATTCCGCGAACGCGGGAATCCATCCGGTCAGCAAGGCGGTGTGACAGGCGAAGATGGACTCCCGCGTGCGCGGGAGTGACGGATGCGCTGGCGCGCTGACGTCCGACTGAAGTCGGACCCACAATGGGACGGGATGGATTCCCGCCTGCGCGGAATGACGCACGGTTGCCGGATTGCACCAATGCGCCTGATCCAGACGCGTTGCCTTGACCTGGATCAAGCAAAGCTTGCTGCGATTCACGTCTGCGAACATCCCTGAATGGTTACGAGGCACTCCGCATTGGTGCTGTCGCGAAGCTCTGTTTTCCTGCACTCCAAAGACGCCTGTCAGCGTCGCAGCGGAGTGGCAGTCCATGTCGAACTACAAATCCTTCTGCCTGGCCATCGCGGTCGGGCTCGTGCTCTCAGGCTGCGGCAAGGAGAGCGCACAGCAGCCGGTGGCGTCTGCGCATGCGAGCGGCGTGCTGCTCGATACGGGCGGATCGCGCAAAGGCGACTTCGGGGCGCCGCAGGGTGAGCCGATCAATGCTGTGCTGACGAATCCACCAAACGTTCCGCCGCCGACCGCTCGCAACTATCCGGCGAAAGTGATCGTCGAGCTCGAAGTGAAGGAGCTCGACCTCGAGATCTCCGAAGGCGTGAAGTACACGTTCTGGACTTTCGGCGGCACGGTACCGGGCAGCTTCATCCGGGTGCGGCAGGGCGATACCGTCGAGTTTCACCTGAAGAATCATCCGTCCAGCAAGATGCCGCACAACATCGACCTGCACGGAGTGACGGGTCCCGGCGGTGGTGCCGCTTCAAGCTTCACTGCTCCCGGCCATCAATCTCAGTTCACTTTCAAGGCACTGAATCAAGGCCTCTACGTCTACCACTGCGCGACCGCGCCTGTCGGCATGCACGTAGCGAACGGCATGTATGGCCTGATTCTCGTGGAGCCGCCCGAGGGCCTGTCCAAAGTCGATCACGAGTTCTACGTGATGCAGGGCGATTTCTACACGGTCGGCAAGTATCGCGAGAAAGGCTACCAGGCCTTCGACATGCAGAAGGCGATCGATGAGCATCCGACCTACGTGCTGTTCAACGGCTCCGAATCGGCGCTCACCGGACCGCGCGCGCTCAAGACGAAGACGAACGAGAGCGTGCGCATGTTCGTCGGCAACGGCGGACCGAATCTCGTGTCCAGCTTCCATGTCATCGGCGAGATCTTCGACAAGGTGCAGTACGAAGGGGGTACCCGCTACCAGGAGAACGTCCAGACCACTCTGATTCCCGCAGGGGGTGCCGCCACGGTGGAGTTCCATACCGAGGTGCCCGGTACGTATGTGATGGTCGATCACTCGATCTTCCGCGCGTTCAACAAGGGCGCCCTCGCGATGCTCGAGGTCAGCGGCGACAAGCGCGCCGATATCTACTCGGGCAAGGAACAGGACGAGGTTTACATCGGCGACAAGCTCGAGAGCCTTGCATCCGTCGCAACCGCCCAGGAAGCACGCGCCAAGGGAACATTGACGAAGGCACAGCAGATCGAAGCCGGTGCCGCGCTCTACAAGGGAACCTGCTCGGTGTGCCACCAGGACAACGGCGCGGGTCTGCCGAACGTGTTCCCGCCACTCGCGAAGTCCGACTTCCTCACGGAGAACCCCGCGAGAGCCATCGAGATCGTGCTCAACGGATTGAACGGGCCGGTCAAGGTGAACGGAGCGACCTACAACTCCGTGATGCCGCCGATGAGCCAGCTCAACGACGACGAGATCGCGAACATCCTCACGTTCGTGAACAACAGCTGGGGCAACAGCGGTCCGGCGATCGATGCCGCGCAGGTGAAGACCACTCGGGCCGGCACCAAGCGGGCGGAAGGCGCGGCGCACTGAACCAGGAGCTAGTCATGAAGACGCTCATCGTCGCCGCTGCGCTGAGCCTGGCATGGGCTTCGGGGTTCGCGGCGAATCTCAGGGCCGAGGGAACCCAGCGACCCGCCATGATGCGGGTCGCTGCCGGTGAGTTCGAATCGGTATTGCCCGTCGCGCCGGGAAAGAATCGCGTGCGTGTGGCGTCGTTCGAGATGGATGCCGTGCCGGTCACGAATGCCCAGTTCGCTGCGTTCGTGGCGGCGAATCCGAAGTGGCGCCGCGATCGCGTATCCAGACTGATGGCGGATCCGCAGTATCTGGCGCATTGGCAGACACCGACGACGCCTGTCGCCGCAGAGCGCAATCAGCCCGTCATTCGAGTGAGCTGGTACGCAGCGCGTGCGTACTGCGAGTCGCGAGAAGCGAGATTGCCGACCTGGTACGAATGGGAATGGGCTGCCGCAGCGAACGAATCGAAGGCCGATGCACGCAACGATCCACGCTGGACACAGCAGATCCTTGCCTGGTATTCGCAGCCGGCAGGTGCTTTGCCTGATGTTGGATCGCGGCCGGCGAATATTCACGGTGTTCGCGATCTTCACGGCGTCGTCTGGGAATGGGTCGAGGACTACAACGGCCTGATGGTCGCCGGCGATAACCGCCAGCAAGCGGAAGCTGACGACACCCGGTTCTGTGGTCCCGGTGCACTGACGATGGAACAGAAAGAGCAGTACGCGACGTTGATGCGGATCGCGATGCTCTCCAGTCTCAAGGCCGAGTTCACTACTGCCACGATGGGATTCCGATGCGTACGCTGAAGCGGTTCTGCCTGTCATCCCTGTTTTCGCTGACCCTCGGCTTGATCGCGCAAGCCGCGCCGGCCGAGCCCGTCTCACCTTCGCTCTACGAACTCGATCTGACGCTCACGAATCAGGCGGGGGCGTCTCGACAGTTCGATGTGTATCGAGGCCATGTCGTGCTCGTCACGATGTTCTATGGGCGCTGTCCCATGGCTTGTCCGCTGCTCATCGATACGCTCCGGGCGATCGAGTCATCGATTCCTGAGGCGGAGCGCTCGAATCTGCGTGTGCTGATGGTGTCCATCGACCCGGAGCACGACACGCCGGACGCGCTCGCGGCGCTAGCGAAGCAGCGGCGACTGGATTCGAAGCGATGGACGATGGCGCGGATTTCCAAGGATGACGTGCGTCTGCTGGCCGCGGCACTGAACGTTCAGTATCGGCAGTTGCCCGATGGTCAGTACAACCATACGAGCGTGATCAGCTTGCTCGGACCTCAGGGCGCTATCGAGAAACAGACTACCGTGCTGGGGAAGCCGGATCAGGAGTTTGTGGCGGACGTGAGCAAGGCGTTGGGAAGAGGGCGGTAAGAGTTCCTAGTCGTCGGCTTAGCCGGACGTGAGGCCGACAGGCCCCCTCCGTCATTCCCGCGAACGCGGGAATCCATCCGGTCGGCGAGGGGTGTGACAGGTGAAGATGGACTCCCGCGTGCGCGGGAATGACGGAAGCGCTAGCGCGCTGACGTCCGACTGAAGTCGGACCCACAGCAAGAAGGTAGCGGTTGTCGGAGTGTGGGTCCGGCTTTAGCCGGACGTGAGGCCGATAGGCCCCCTCCGTCATTCCCGCGAACGCGGGAATCCATCCGGTCGGCGAGGCGGTGTGACAGGTGAAGATGAACTCCCGCGTGCGCGGGCGTGACGGAAGCGCTAGCGCGCCGACGTCCGACTGAAGTCGGACCCACAGCAAGAAGGTAGCGGTTGTCGGAGTGTGGGTCCGGCTTTAGCCGGACGTGAGGCCGATAGGCCCCCTCCGTCATTCCCGCGAACGCGGGAATCCATCCGGTCGGCGAGGCGGTGTGACAGGTGAAGATGGACTCCCGCGTGCGCGGGCGTGACGGAAGCGCTGGCGCGCCGATGTCCGACTGAAGTCGAACCCACAGTGACGGAGACGCCTATGCGGAAGTAACGGAGGGCGCGGAGGCGACCTCGCACTGTCCGCCACAACCACATCCATGGTGTTCGCGTGAAATCACCGACAGCTCGGTAGCCGCCTGCGCGAGGATTTCGCGCAACGCGATTCTCAGTGCACCGCCATCGAGAAGATCGGGCTGAAATCGCACGACGCCGATCGAATGCTCGAACACGTGCAGCGTGGCGCGAACGAACCACGTGCCGCCCTGCGATGCAGGGCTCGGCGATCGGCCTATCAGCAATTCGCATCGTGTGATCGAATCACACACACGAACCAGGTCTTCTGCAAACTTCGAGATGCCTTCCTCGATCTGAGGAAGCGGCTCGACGTTCCGATAGGTAACACACAGCAGCGGTGCCATGATTTCGCCAGCGTTCTTAGGTGCAGGCAGTCTGGGGCTTTGTGCCGGAACGAGTGATGAGGGCTTCCGCGTGCGCGATACGCAGTAGAACCTGCACTGCGACATACGTCACAGACGGTGTTCGATTGACCTAGATCAGTGCGCAGCTGCGCGAGCAAGCTGACACTGGTCCCATGAACACCATCCCGCCTTTCGACCGCGAGCTACTCGTCCGCTACGACAAACCCGGTCCGCGCTATACGTCGTACCCGACTGCGCCGCAGTTCGACGCCCGGTTCGACGAGTGCGCTTTCCGCGAGCAGGCGCTGCTGAGCAACGCAGATCTGATCCCGCGACAGCTCTCGCTCTACGTTCACGTGCCTTACTGCTTCAGCCCGTGCTTCTACTGCGGTTGTACCCGGATCATCACACGCGATACGAATCGCGCTGAACCGTATCTGGAACGGCTGCTGCGGCAGGTAGAGACCGTGTCGTGTCTCTTCGATCGGGACCGCGAAGTCGTGCAGATTCATCTCGGCGGCGGAACTCCGAACTTCCTGCGACCGCATCATCTGGAGCAGCTGTTCAGCAGCCTGTCGCGCCATTTCACCTTCAGCTCGACCGCCGCCCGCGACTTCTCCATCGAGATCGATCCGAGATTCATCCAGGCCGGCGATATCGAGGCCTATGGACGGATCGGCCTGAACCGCGCCAGCCTCGGTGTTCAGGACTTCGATCCCGACGTGCAACGGGCGGTCAACAGGATCCAGAGCGTCGAACAGACCCTCGACGTGATCGAGCGTTGTCGCGCGAGCGGCTTTCGTTCGGTCAATGTCGATCTGATCTACGGCCTGCCGAAGCAAACGCTCGCTGGATTCTCTCGTACGCTCGATACGGTGCTCGCGGCACGGCCGGATCGACTGGCGATCTACGGTTACGCTCACATGCCTTCGCTGTTCAAGGCGCAACGTCAGATCGAGGAAGTCGATCTGCCGGATGCGCAGACGAAGCTGGCCCTCCTGCAGGTGGCGATCGAGAAGCTGTCGGGCGCCGGCTACCGCTATATCGGGATGGATCACTTCGCATTGCCCGAGGACGATCTCTCCAAGGCCCAGGAGGAAGGCAAGCTGCATCGGAATTTCATGGGCTATACGACGCATGCGGATTGCGACCTGATCGGCCTCGGTGTCAGTGCGATCAGCCACGTCGGCGACAGCTTCAGCCAGAGTCCGCGAGACCTGACGAGCTGGGAACTCGGCGTGGATCAAGGGCGCATCCCGGTATGGCGGGGCCTGCGCATGAGCGCCGATGACATGATCCGTTCCGAGGTCATTCAGCAGCTGATGTGCCAGGGCGAGATCGACATCGATCGCATCGAGCGCCGCTATGTCATCGACTTCCACCAGTACTTCGCCGACGCGTTCCCGCGCCTGCAGGCCCTGGAGGCGGATGGCCTGGTCATCCTCGAGCCCCACCGCGTGGTTTCGACGTCGCGCGGACGGATGCTGTTGCGTATCATCGCGATGTGCTTCGACAACTACCTGCAACAAGCGGCCGCGGCCACCCCACGATACTCGCGGGTGATCTGAGTCTTTCAGCGACATGCGGGCAGGTTTCTGCATGACGGCGCCGTCCCGCAAAACGGGGGCGATGGCCGACGACGGCGACGATCTGCATTTCTGCAGTACCTGCGCGTTCTCGGCTGCGTGCATGCAGAGCGGCTACGACAAGTCGCATCTCAAGGAACTCCACGTCCTCGTCGAGCACGTCGGACCGTTCAAGGAAGGCGAGCACCTGTTCCGCGAAGGCGACCCGTTCAACGCCATTGCAGCCGTGCGTTCGGGAACCGTGAAGACGTATGTCACGGATGCCAATGGTCGCGAACAGGTCCAGGGATTCTTCCTGCCGGGCGAGATCATCGGGCTGAACGCGATTTCTCATTCCCGCTATCCCTGCAATGCCGTTTCGCTCGACTCAGTGCTACTGTGCTGGTTCTCCTTTCCAACGATGGCTGCGCTTGCGACACGCATGCCTGGCCTGCAGCAGCAGCTGTTCAAATTGCTCAGTGAAGACATCGGTAAGGCAGCGCTGCTGTCGGGCAATTACAGCGCGGACGAACGGACCGCCGCATTCCTCATGGGATTGTCACGGCGCTACGCCTCGCGAGGGTTTTCACCGAATCGATTCCTGCTCACGATGAGCCGGACTGACATCGCGAACTATCTGCGCCTGGCGTCCGAGAGCGTCAGCCGGGTTTTCCGACGCTTTCAGGACGAGGGGCTGTTGCGCGTCGATCGAAGGGAGATCGAGATTCTCGATCGCGCGCGGCTGGAGGAGCTGTCAAGGAGCATTCTGCGGGAGTGATTCCCCGTGTGGGTCCGGCTTCAGCCGGACGTAAGGCCGACAGGCCTCTCCGTCATTCCCGCGAACGCGGGAATCCATCTGGGTTAGTGAAGATGGACTCCCGCTTGCGCGGGAGTGACGAGGCGCTGGCGCGCTGACGTCCGACTGAAGTCGGACCCACAACCAGAAGGTCGCGCTCGTCCGAGTTGTGGGTCCGGCTTTAGCCGGACGTAAGGCCGACAGGCCCCCTCCGTCATTCCCGCGAACGCGGGAATCCATCTGGATTAGTGAAGATGGACTCCTGCGTGCGCGGGAGTGACGAGGCGCTGGCGCGCTGACGTCCGACTGAAGTCGGACCCACAACCAGAAGGTCGCGCTCGTCCGAGTTGTGGGTCCGGCTTTAGCCGGACGTAAGGCCGACAGGCCCCCTCCGTCATTCCCGCGAACGCGGGAATCCATCTGGGTTAGTGAAGATGGACTCCCGCTTGCGCGGGAGTGACGAGGCGCTGGCGCGCTGACGTCCGACTGAAGTCGGACCACAATCAAGAATATCGCTCGCACTTTCCGAAGGTTCCTTCTTACCCCACTTCCACTTGATCTGGATCAGGGCACCGAACGCCCCCCGCGCTCAGCATCTGCTCATCATCCGAGGAGATGCGTGTCATGAGTGCGAACAAGAAGCTATGGGGTGGTCTGGCCTTGCTGCTGCTGGCCTCGTTCACCGTGCTGTTATGGGTCGGTGGAGAAATCCATCGTGTGATGCCGCCAATCCCCGCGGCGGTGGTAACGAACGAGGGAGCGACGGTCTACACCCGCGCCGATATCGAGAAAGGCCGGCAGGTCTGGCAATCGATCGGCGGACAGCAGCTGGGATCGATCTGGGGTCACGGCAGCTACGTCGCACCGGACTGGACTGCGGATTGGCTGCATCGCGAAGCACTCGCATGGCTCGATATCGAAGCGCGGCGCGCCACATCGAAGGACTACGCGCAGCTCGCGCCGGATGTGCAGGCGGGTTTCGTCGCGCGTCTGCAGCCGCAGATTCGAGAGAACACTTACAACCCGGAAACCGATACGGTCGTTATTCCGACCGATCGCGCAGCGGCCATCAAGCAGGTCGCTGAGCACTACACCTCGCTGTTCGGCAACGATCCGAAGCTGCTGGAGCTGCGCAAAGCCTACGCGATGAAGAACGACACGGTGCTGGACGCTGATCACCGTCACGTTCTCACGGCCTTCATCTGGTGGACGTCGTGGTCCGCGGTAACTGTGCGCCCGGGGCAGGACGTCACCTACACGAACAATTGGCCGCACGACGAACTCGTTGGCAACCAGCCTCCGGGTCAACTGCTGCTATGGACCGTGTTCAGCGTGCTGTTCCTGATCGCGGGTATCGCCTTGCTAGGCTGGCATCACGCGCGTCATCGCGAGGAAGAGCCGGTGACATTTCCTGCGACTGACCCCCTGGCTTCGATTGCTGTCACGCCGTCGATGCGTGCAACCGCGAAGTACTTCTGGCTCGTGATCGCGTTGTTCCTGACGCAGATCCTCCTGGGCGCGATCACCGCGCACTACCAAGTGGAAGGGCAGGAGGCCTACGGCTTCGCACTTTCCAACTACCTGCCGTACTCGCTCTCACGCACCTGGCACACACAACTCGCGGTGCTGTGGATCGCGACCGCATGGCTCGGCATGGGCCTCTACATTGGACCGGCGATCTCGGGTCATGAGCCGAAGTATCAGCGGTTCGGTGTGAACTTCCTGTTTGCCTGCTTGCTGATCATCGTAGTCGGCGCCTTCACGGGCCAATGGCTCGCGGTCATGCAGAAGCTCGGACTCGCGAAGAACTTCTGGTTTGGCCACCAGGGCTGGGAATACGTCGATCTCGGCCGCTTCTGGCAGATCTTCCTGTTCGTGGGACTGTGCCTGTGGCTCACGCTCGTGGGTCGCGCTCTCCTGCCGGCAATCCGCAAGGGAGGTGAGTCGAAGTCGATCATCGTGCTGCTCTTCCTCTCCACCGTCTGCATCGGCCTGTTCTACGCAGCCGGCTTGATGTGGGGCGAGCACACCCACCTGTCGATGGTCGAGTACTGGCGCTGGTGGGTCGTGCATCTCTGGGTCGAAGGCTTCTTCGAAGTGTTCGCGACGGCGGTGATCGCGTTCCTGTTCACTCGCCTGGGCCTGCTTCGGGTGTCGACTGCGACTGTGGCTGTGCTCTTCGCAACTATCGTGTTCCTGTCCGGTGGTGTGCTTGGAACGCTTCATCACCTGTACTTCACCGGAACGCCGACAGCCGTCATCGCGCTGGGTGCGAGCTTCTCGGCACTCGAAGTCGTGCCCCTGGCATTCGTCGGTTTCGAGGCCTATCAGACCTTCAAGCTGGGTTCTGCGACACCGTGGATGCAGCGGTATCGCTGGCCGATCCTGTTCTTCACCGCAGTCGCGTTCTGGAACGTGGTCGGTGCAGGCTTGTTCGGCTTCCTCATCAACCCGCCGCTGCCCCTGTACTACATGCAGGGTCTGAACCTCACTCCGCTCCATGGCCATACCGCGCTGTTCGGCGTGTATGGCTTTCTCGGAATCGGACTGATGCTGTTCTGCCTCCGCGGTCTGAAGCCGAACCTCGTCTGGAACGAGAAGCTCCTGAGGACCGCGTTCTGGTCGCTCAACATCGGTCTCGCCGGAATGGCCTTGTTCACGCTGCTACCCATCGGTGTGATCCAGCTCAGTGCGGCAATCGAGCACGGCTACTGGTATGCGCGGTCTGCTGACCTGATGCAGCAACCGATCATCCAGCTGCTCGTGTGGATGCGCGTTCCTGGCGACACGCTCTTCAGTGTCGGCGCGCTGTCCCTTGCGCTGTTCGTCGTCCGGCTCTGGATTGCACCGAAGCGTGAGCGTGCACCGGAGCTGGCGGGCGATGTGGCGAAGAGCAGGGCGTAGGTGCCCGAAGAGGGCGGTTGCAAGTGAGGATGACGATGAACAACCAGAACATCTCAGCCGATTCGACAGGTGCCTTCGTTCCTGCGGCCCTGCTGAAGCAACTCGCAGCCGCCCCGCATCGCTTGCTGTTCCTCATCGGTGCCACGAATGTGCTGCTGGCAATGGCCGCATGGACGCTGTGGCTGATCGATGCGCGATGGAACGTGTTCGACATCACGCAGCCAGTTGTGCCGGCCGGCTGGCTGCACGCCGTCGTCATGCAGTACTACGTGCTGCCGGCTTTCATCTTCGGGTTTCTTCTGACTGTGTTCCCTCGGTGGATGGGTTTGCCTGCGTTCGAGCGCAAGCACTACGTGCCGGTGGGTCTTGGGCTCGTAGGCGGCCAGTTGCTCACGCTGATCGGCGCGGCAGCGGGCCTGCCAGTGATGCAGGCTGCGGCCGCGATCACGATTCTGAGCTGGAGTGTCGGTCTCTGGTTGCTCGCGAAACTCGTCTATGTTCACTCGGCAAAGGATTGGCATTCGGTGAGCTGTGTCCTCGCGCTCACATTCGGTCTTTGCGGCTTGCTGATGTACGCAGCTTTCCTTGCGACCTTCGATGCCCGATGGATGTTCGCGACGATCAAGATCGGCAGTATCGGGCTCCTGCTGCCGATCTACTTCACCGTCTGTCACCGCATGATTCCATTCTTCGCGAGCTCGGCGCTGCCTGGCTATCAGACCGACCGTCCGCTCTGGAGTCTGGCGTTCGTCTGGGCCGCCGCGCTGGGACAGCTGTATCTCGAGATCCGGCATGGCTACGCATGGATCTGGCTACCAGCCGGGCTACTGGCTGTGCATTGCTCCTGGCTGCTGTTCAAGTGGTGGCCTCGCCGACAAATGCCTGCGCTGTTGCGCGTCCTGTTCGTCGGCTTTGCGTGGCTGCCGATCTCGTTCGCGCTCTATGCCATTCAGAGCGCCTGGTACGCGATCAGCGGTGCATTCATACTCGGTCGAGCACCGGCTCATGCGCTGTTCATCGGCTTCTTCGGCAGTCTCCTGGTTGCGATGGTGACGCGAGTAACGCAAGGACACTCGGGTCGACCGCTCGTTCTCGGAGCTGTCGCCGCGGTTGCGTTCGTACTGGTGCAGGGTGTGGCAATCCTGCGCATCGTTGCTGAAACGATGCCGGACGCGATGTTCTGGCAGGTGCTGGCGGCGATCGGCTGGGTGCTGGCGTTCATTCCCTGGGTCGCGCGCTCCAGCTGGATCTATCTGACGCCTCGGGTGGACGGACGCACGGGTTGAATCGATGGCTGAGTTCTATCTGCAGATCAAATGGGTCCACGTTGCGGCAGTCATCGCGAGCGGAGTGTTGTTCTTCCTGAGAGGCGGCGCGCAACTGCTTGGCGCTCGCTGGACGATGGCCGCGCCTCTGCGGTATCTCAGCTATACCGTCGACACGGTATTGCTCACCGCTGCGCTGATGCTCGCGACGATCCTGCACCAGATGCCATTTGCGAACGGCTGGCTGACCGCGAAGGTACTGCTGCTGGTTGTCTATATCGTGCTGGGCAGCTTCGCGCTGAAGCGCGCAAAGAATCGACGCCAGCAGGCGTTCTGCTGGATCGGCGCGCTGCTCGTTTACGGATTCATCGTCAGCATCGCACGAACCCACAATCCATTGGGGCTCTTCGCGATGCTCTGACAGTCAGGGCCGAACGGCCTTGTACAGAGCCCGCATCAGATCCGTCTGTGTGATGATGCCGACGAGACGGTTCTGCGCGTCGATGATCGGGATGTGATGGTGACCGCCATCCGAGAACAGCGGCATCAGCTCCATGACGTGCCGGTCGTCAGACGCGACGCGCACTTGCCGGGTCATGATCTGACCGACGACCTCCGGCTTGTCGGAGTGTGTGAGACCCGACAACTTCACGAGCGAACGCAACCGCGCACCAATCTCGTCATGCGCATCCAGATCCACGTGTCGCATGAAGTCGGCCACGGTAACGATGCCGACCAGTCGACGGCTTTTGTCTATGACAGGCAACGCCTTGATGCGATGCTCACGCAGTAACGCCCACGCTTGCCGCAGTGTCGTACCGAACTCGACCGCAATGGGTTGCGTGGACATGACGTCTGAGCAGCGCAGCTCGCCGAGATTGCGGTGATAAGCAGCCAGCTCCGCGTGATGCAGCAGCTCCTCGAGATCGTCGCGGCTGACGTCGAGCACCTGGTTGTAGTGAGCGAGGGCCGTATCGAGATCAGACGATGTGAATCGAGAGAGCAGGAGGCCAGTGGAAGCAGGGGAGAGCTGCACGTGCGGGTACCGCCTGCCCGTAAGCGAGTTGTAGACGATCCCGGCGAGCACCAGTACGACTGAGTTGAACAGCACCGGCGTCAGCGCGAACGAAAACTCCGTCTGGTGACTGAGCACCGCAAACAAAGCACTCGCGCCGCCAGGCGGATGAAGACATCGCAGTGGGAACATCAGGGCGATCGCGAGTGCCACTGCCGCCGCTGCTGCGAGCCTCTGATCAGGGATAAGAAGGACGCACGCGATGCCGACGAGCGCAGAGATCGTATTTCCGCCGATCACCGACCACGGCTGCGCGAGAGGACTGGCGGGCACCGCGAATACCAGAACGGCACTGGCTCCCAGAGGTGCAACGAGCCACAAGCCTGCGGGATCTGGCAGCAATAACCCGAGCCAGGCGGTCAGGAGGATGCCGATTCCAGCGCCCGCGAAGGCTCGAGCACGTTCGCGCGTGTCGACCAGAACCGGTGCCGGCCAGAAGGTACTGATCCAGTGCCTGATGACGGCCAGACCGCCAGGTGCTCGTTGTTCTACTGCTGTTCGATCCATTGGAACCGCCGGCGAGGAAAGAGCCCCATTGCCCATGCTCGCGAGCGGCCGCGGAGTATCCGCGAGGCGGGTAGATGAGTCCAATGTCGAATTCGCAGAAGTCGTGAAGCGATGCTTCCATGGTTCCGGGCCTGTCAGCCAAATCCCTCCCGGCAGTCCCTCATTGCGAAGGAACGCGGTGTTGCCATGATCGCGTGCGATCAGCGGATGCGTGACCAGCAAGGAGAGCCGCCATGAACGTCTACGTGGGCATCGCCGTCGTTGGGTTGACCTGCGTGTCAGTGGCACACGCTTCACAGCCGGAGCAGATCAAGCCACGGACGACACAGTATTGTGCATACGGTCTTGGTGACTCGGCACCCGGGGCGTACGCAACGCCCACGGCAATCAACAATCGCAATCATATCGTGGGCTACTACGTCTCCGATGGCCGTCCGCTGCCCTTCGTATGGAGCGCTGAAACGGGCATGCGCAAGCTGCCGCTGCTGGAGGGAGACGATATGGGATCGGCAGCGGACATCAACGACCGGGGCGAGATCGTCGGCGTATCGATGAATCAAGCAGAGTTCATGGAGCACTCGGTGCGTTGGCATCGCAATGGCGAGATCGAGGCGCTGAGCATTCCCTTTGTGGAGGGCGCCAGTCACTACGCGACCGGCATCAATCGACGCGGCGACATCACGGGGAGCAGCAACAGACGGCCGGCCAATCCGATCGACCGAGGATATCTGCTCGAACGAAATGGCAATGCGATCGACCTCGGCACCCTCGACTCGCCCTACCCGGCATCGACAGCACTCGGCTTGAACGATGCGGGCACGGTCGTTGGGTTCAGTACGTTCGGGTTTCAGTCCAACGCCTTCGTGTGGACGCGCGCGACGGGGCTCGAGCTGCTGTGGGAACCGGGCCGAGATGGCTGGTACGCAATAGCCGCTTATGCCGTCAACAATCGTGGCCACGTCGTCGGATCTATGGAGTCGAATGCCGGATTCGACAGCTTCTTCTGGTCGCGGCAGGGCGGACTCGTCTTCTTCAACGTCCCTGACGGTTCAGCGAAGGACATCAACGCACGCGATCAGGTAGTCGGTTGGGGTTCGGACTACGGTTACCTCTGGGACCGTCGCAATGGCGTGCAGGATCTGAATACGCTCGTCGATCGGTCGAGTTCCGAACCCGTAGGTCAGATCATCACCGGCTATTCGATCAACGATGCCGCCTGGATTGCGGCGCAGGCAGATGACGGCACGCAGACCCGCGCAGTCGTGCTGATTCCGCAGCGTCGGGCGAAGAAGCCGTGCCCGCCAACTGTGCCGCGTGCATCTGCCCCAGTTGAGCAGTGAGGGGAAGAGGGCGCACGGAATTCGCCCTGCGCCATAGGACGCTGGAAGGAGACTGGCAATGAGCAATCCCCATGCATCGCTATTCGTGGCATCAGCCCTCGGCAGCCTGATACTCACGCAGAATGTCTTCGCGTCGGCGTCGGCGAGCGAAGGGCAGCTCATCGACGGCCGCGGTGAAGCGATCGAGCTGCGAGTCGCAATTGAGCCGCTTGTTGTGAATGAACCCGACATCGTTGCCGCCGCAGACGGCATCGTCGCTACGTTCGACGCGCCCGCCCTTGTTGCACTCAGCCGGAACGGAGAAACGCGCAACTTGGAAATCACCTCCGAGAATCTCCGCTTCACGTTCCGCGACCAGGGCAAGTTCATGGTGTCGAGGAGCGCAGCTGGGCTCATCATCCAGGCGCCTGCGAACAGCTCTGGATGTCCGATCTACGATCAGATCACCGGCATCTGGCAGGCGCCGGGCATCAGGGCCTACAAGAGAATCAACGTCAGCCAGAGTTCCCGAACGCCACCCGCAAGCGGCCAGGACTGCTCATCGAGGTCCTCGGCGTCCGTCGCACCTGAGTCCGGGGAAGATCCGCTCTCAGGAACTTCAACCGATTTTGACGCTGCGATTCGAAGCCGCATCGCAGATGGCAGCAATGCGGTGCGAGTCGTTCCTCCCTCGGTCGATGGCGCAGGGCTGCTCCGAATCGTGGAAGCATGCGAGCGACAGAGGGTGTGGTGTCTGCTGGATCCCGGACTTGCACCAGCGGATGAGACTGGCGCGAGCGCAAGCGACCCAGTGAAATATTTCACACAGACAGCAGTTCACGACACGCTGCTCAAGCATCAGGACTACGTGATGCTGGTGGTTCGTGAAAGCGAGGGCGAAGCACTCGACCCGGGTGACGCACTCAACCAACTACGTGGGATCGGACTGCCGCATGTCGTGCTGTTCAGTGCGAGCTCGATGCGGTCTGGCGCGGATGCCGAAGCACTACTGGGTGTCGACCCTTACCAAGCAGTCGCACTGACGGTCACCGCGGGCCACGATCCCGTGATGGCCGCGTCTGTGCCTGTGGTGACGCTGCCCGACGTCCAGACAGCAGCTGCGGACGTTCCATGCAAGCTCAAGATCAATCACGGCTCAACGACTGTATTGGATGTGGACTGTCGCGTGGATGCAGCAGGGGCAGGTGGCATGCCGGAACTTACGATCGGTGGTAACCACGGAGCCGTGCGCACGACGACCAGGAGCGACTGGTTTCGAGCTGGTGCATCCAATACCACGTCGCTGCCCGTGATCATCGATGGCTGGCAGAGCCCGACGCCAGGCGGCTCCCGCATTGGAATACTCGCCGTGGAAGTCCCTGGCCAACAGCACAGCCGTGTTCTGGGCTCCGTCCTGGTGAAGCAGTCGTCCAGGTACTGGCGCTACAACGTGGACATGTTCAGCGGCGGGGTGAGTGCGCTGGAGAACCTGCTGGACAATCGCGGCGCCAGCGAGTGGGAACTGGCGAACGTCTCCGCCAGCGGCGTCTATATCTTCAAGCAGCGCGCGGATCAGAGTCTCATCTGGCGTTACAACGTCGACGCGTTCAGCGGCAACATCGGTGCGCTCGAAAACCTGCTGGACAATCGCGGCGCCAGCGGCTGGGAACTGGCCAACGTCTCCGCCAGCGGCGTCTATATCTTCAAGCAGCGGGCGGATCAGAACCTGGGCTGGCGTTACAACGCGGATGCTTTCAGCGGCGATGTGGGTGCGCTCGAGAATCTGCTGGACAATCGCGGCGCCAGCGGCTGGGAACTCGCCAACGTCTCCGCCAGCGGCACGTATATCTTCAAGCGGCGCACGAACCAGAACCTGACCTGGCGTTACAACGTGGATTCGTTCAGCGGCGACGTGGGTGCACTGGACAACCTGCTGGACAATCGCGGCTCCGCCGGGTGGGAACTCGCCAACGTCTCGGCCAGTGGCGTGTACACCTTCAAACAGAGGACCAACCGGAACCTGCGCTGGCGCTACTATGTGCGTTCATTCAGCGGCGGGCTCGGTTCGCTGGAGAATATGCTGGACAATCGTGGTCGGGACGGATGGGAATTGGCCAACGTCTCGGCCAGTGGGGTGTATATCTTCAAGCGGCCAAAGTGAGCGGAGGCCCCGACGGTGAAGTAGCGAAACTCGACCCGATCAGCTTTATACTAGATTTGTCATAATATACATTATGCGCATTAACAAATACGCCCATCCGCACACATCCGCCAGGTTTCCCCGTTGCCTTTGATAGTCGCAGGTGTATATTCCGACGCTAGTCGCTTGAGTGACCAACAGAAAAGATCACCGGCGAACTTAAAGTAGATTCTCAGCATTGGCGCCTTTCTGCTTATCCTCGCTTTCAACGAGCAGCAGAATTCGGCAACACAAGTTCATCGCTCCGTTTCAACGCGGGAGAAAGATGCAATGAGCAGCGTCTGGGAGAATTTTTTCGCGGCGACAGCCATCCTGGCTTCCAGCGGGCCGATCAAACAGCGCCTGGTGGATGCGTATCGCACGCACCTCGTGAAGATCGATCAGGACGAGTTGCCGAAGGAAATTCGCGAAGAATTCTGCTCAGTCACGACGTGTATGTCGTGTGTGCGGCCGCTGCGCGGTGAAACAGCCGAACAAGCCACTGTTCGCAAGATGTCCGACATCGAGGCCGGACGCATTGCTGGACGTATCGTCGATATGCTGGGTGCGGTTGCCCGCGCTCAGATGTTCCAGCGTCCGCCGAAGCTGCGGGCTGTGAACTCCAACGACGATTGATTCCGAGGCTCCGCCCAAAGCTTTTCAGTCCATCTTGAAGTCGATGACATCCCAGCGCGCCGTCTCTTCGTGACGGGCCTGGCGGCGAATGGCGTCGGCGATCGAACGTTCGTTCCATTCGATGATCTCGTCACCCAGCGCTTCCAGCTGGACCGGAATTTTCTGCTTCACGCCGAATGACTCCAGTACGACCACGGGCTTCTCGAGGCCTTTGGCGCAGGCGACCGTGAAATCAATCACCTCACGATATCGGTCATAGAGACCCGACGGCACGATCACGATCTCTGAGAGCATGATCTGCTTGCGGATCTCTTCCTTCATGGCCTCGCGGTCGGTGACTTTGAGGTCCGGACGGCTGCAATTCTTGTAATAGAAGTTATGGGAGCTTTCGAGGTACTCGAAAACGCGGTCGTAGTCTTCCGCGGGTTCGAAGCAATGGCTCACGAACAGGCGCACCGGATTCTGCTGAGAAATGCCGCTCAAGGTTCCACTCCTGTGCACCGGCATGTCGCATGAATACCGGTATTTGACCGAATAGTAATCGAGAACCGGTCCGTTGCGAGCACCAGGAATGGGTTGGGCGGTGCGATTGAGGGTCCCTCGGACAGCTTATTTGCGAGGCCTGCTATAGAATGCGGCGCTGCGATTTTCCGCTGTTCCGCGGTTACTTCCCCTCAAGATGCGCTTCGTTCTGTACAACATCCGGTACGCGACCGGCACGGGCCCGGCGTTTCACCTGCCCATTCCAGGTGCCGGGTACCTTCGCAGCAATACCCGCATCCTCGAGCGCCTGACGGCCTACCTGAAATCGCTGGATCCCGACCTGGTCGGTCTGATCGAAGTGGACACGGGCTCGATCCGTACGGGCCTCGTGAATCAGGCGACGCAGATCGCGAACGCACTCGGTCACTATTCGATGTACGAGTGCAAGTACGGTGCATCGTCCTTCAACCAGTTCCTTCCCATCGTGCGCAAGCAAGGCAACGCGTTCCTCGCGGCGCCGCGCGTCGAAGGCGAACGTTTCCATTATTTCGAAACGGGCATCAAACGCCTGATCATCGAGCTCGAACTCGAAGACGTTGCGATCTTCCTGGTGCATCTGTCGCTCAAATTCCGGCATCGGCACGATCAGCTGCGTCATCTGCACGAGCTGGTCAAGCGCGCCAGCAAGCCGGTCATCGTGGCAGGGGACTTCAACACGTTCTGGGGAGATCACGAGATCTATCTCTTCATGGAGGCTTCCGGCCTGAAGAGCGCCAACCGCCTCGGTCTGCCCTCCTACCCTGCCCGCAACCCGCGCAAGGAACTCGATTTCATCCTGTATTCGAACGGCATCGAGATCACGCATTTCGACATTCCGGACATTCGCTTCTCGGATCATCGCCCGCTGATCTGCGACTTCAACGTGCGCCGCCAGCCCGTCTGACGGTGCGATTCTTCTGCTGCACGAGGTTTCCATGCCAGCGCACGACACTGCGTCGAACTGGACGTTGACGACGGACGAATCCGGCATCGCCTGGCTTGCCGCAGACAAGGCGGATGCGTCCGCGAACAGCTTGTCGCGAGCCGTGATGGAAGAGCTCAGCGCGCGAATCGAAGAGTTTCATCGATCGCCGCCGAAGGCTTTGATCATCACTTCCGCGAAGAAGAATGGATTCGTGGCGGGAGCGGACATCAAGGAATTCGTCGGCATCCAGGATCCGGATCAGGCGTACCAGATGATCCGACAGGGTCAGCAGGTCCTGGATCGTCTCGAAGCGCTGCCGTGCCCGACGGTTGCCGCGATCAATGGGTTTGCGCTCGGCGGTGGTCTCGAGTTGGCGCTTGCCTGCAAGTATCGAGTTGTTGCTGACGATGCGTCGATCACGCTGGGCTTCCCGGAGGTGATGCTGGGCGTGCATCCGGGATTGGGCGGCACCGTACGGGCTGTGCAGTTGGCCGGACCGATTGCAGCGATGGATCTGATGCTGACAGGGCGCTCGATCCGGCCGAAGAAGGCACTCGAGCTGGGGCTCGTCGACCGGCTCGCACCGCCTGCGGAGCTGAACGAAGCCGCGAAGCGAATCGCGCTGAATCCCCCTCCTCTGCGCACGACCGGTTTCAAGAATCGACTGCTGAACTCCGGCATCGTGAGACCCATTCTCGCGGGTCAGATGCGTGCGCAGGTGGCGAAGCGCGCGCGACCGGATCACTACCCGGCGCCCTACGCAATGATCGAACTGTGGCAACGCCACGGCGGGCACGGTGAACAAGCGTACGACGCCGAAGCGCGCTCGATGGGCAAGCTGCTGTGCACGGAAACGTCACGCAACCTCGTACGAGTGTTCTTCCTGCAGGAGCGACTCAAGGCGGGCGGCAAATCGAATCTGCCTCCGGCGAAGCATGTGCATGTAGTCGGTGCCGGCGTGATGGGCGGCGACATCGCTACGTGGTGTGCCGTCCGCGGCCTCACCGTCACGCTCCAGGATCGCGAGATGAAATACATCACGCCGGCGATGGAACGTGCCAAGGCGTTCATCGACAAGCGCTATCCCGATCAGGCCAAGAGAGACGAGACACTCGCGCGCCTCAAGGCAGATGTCGAAGGGAACGGCGTTCCCGATGCGGATGTGGTAATCGAGGCGATCTTCGAGAATCTGCAGGCGAAGCAGGATCTCTACGCACGTCTCGAACCGCGAATGAAGGCTGATGCGGTGCTGGCAACGAACACGTCCAGCATCGTGCTCGAGCAGTTGTCCCAGAAACTGGCGACGCCGACTCGGCTGGTCGGATTGCACTTCTTCAACCCCGTGGCGCGCATGCCGCTGGTCGAAGTCATTCGCACGAAGGACACCGATCCCACGGTCGTTCAACGCGCGCTGGCGTTCGCCCGCCAGATCGACAAGCTGGCGATCGTCTGCATGAGCTCGCCCGGATTCCTCGTGAATCGCGTGCTCATGCCTTATCTCAGCGAAGCGATTCGTGCGGCGGAGGAAGGCGTTCCGCTGCCCCTCATCGACCGCGCCGCTGAAGACTTCGGGATGCCGATGGGACCGATCGAACTCGCGGACGTCGTGGGGCTCGATGTCGCAATGAGTGTGGGCAAGGTCTTCCTGCAGTCGGATAGCGCAGCGGCTCCGCCGACGCTGCAGAAGCTCTACGACGCGAAGAAGTTCGGCAAGAAGACGGGCGAAGGGTTCTACAAATGGCAGAACGACAAGCCCCAGAAGCCGGATATCACGGGCCAGAAGGCTCCTGCGGACCTGCAGGATCGATTGCTGCTGTCGCTCGTCAACGAGGCCGTTGCGGTGCTGCGCGAAGGTGTCGTCGAAGATGCTGACCTGGTCGACGCCGGGGCGATCTTCGGTGCGGGTTTCGCGCCGTTTCGCGGTGGGCCGATTCAGTACGCGAAGAGCCGTGGGGTCGAGGCCGTCGTGACACGTCTGCAGGAGCTGCAGCAGACGCATGGCGGACGTTTTGCGCCCGATGCCGGATGGCAGTCGCTACGATAATTGCAGGCGCGCTGCAATACGGGCGCGCCGGAGTTACGGCAAAAAGCCCTGTGCTACGATGCCCTGTGGGTGCAGCTCCTGCACCCTGATATCCAGTCCGACCGCCAGGTGAATTGGTAGACCAATGGAGAGCAAGCCGCTCGAACTCAGTCTCTTACGCTCGTTCTCGCCCCTGGATGGATTGAAGTCGGAGAATCTTCATTCGCTTGCCCGCAAAGCCGTCCTGAGAGAGCTCGGGACCGGTCGGATGCTCTTCAAGGAAGGCGATACCGACAAGCGCACGTACTATCTCGTCAGTGGCGTGATCGAGCTGATGCACGAAGGCCGCACCGTGTTGATGCTGCGCGGCGGCTCACCCGAGGCGCGCAACCCTATCGCTCCCTCCTTGCCCCGGCGCTACAGCGCGCGCGTCGTTTCCGATCGGATCGAGTTCCTCACCGTGGACAGCGACATGCTCGATGTCATGCTGACCTGGGATCAGACCGGCAGCTACGAGGTCAACGAGCTCAAGCATCAGGAAGATGCGCCAACCGGCGACGACTGGATGACCACCCTCCTACAGACCAAGGCGATGCACAAGGTTCCGCCCGCGAACATCCAGGCGATCTTCATTCGCATGCAGCGCATGGATTTCAAAGCCGGCGAATTCGTGATCCGCCAGGGTGACGACGGCGATTTCTTCTACGTGATCGTGAAAGGCAAGTGCGCCGTGATTCGCGAGACCCCGCTCAACAAGCAGGGCATCAAGCTCGCCGAACTCGGAATGGGCGACACCTTCGGCGAGGAAGCGCTGATCTCGGACGCCAAGCGCAACGCGAATGTCCAGATGATCACCGACGGTACGTTGATGCGTCTCGGGAAGGAAGATTTCCGCACGCTGCTCAACGAGCCGATGCTGCAATGGGTCGACTACGAGCAGGCGAAGGCGATGGTCGCGCGCGGCAGCAAGTGGCTGGATGTGCGCTTACCCAGCGAGTTCGACAATTACCATTTCGAAGGCGCGATCAACCTGCCGCTGTACTTCATCCGTCTCAAGCTGAAATCGCTCGAGCGCGATGCCCACTACGTCGTCTGCTGCGATACGGGCCGTCGCAGCTCAGCAGGCGCGTACATCCTGTCGGAGCGAGGATTTCACGCGTCGGTGTTGAAGGGCGGGTTGCTGACGACGGATATCGTCAAGAAGTAGCGGTATCCGAAGAGTACCCTCGTGCAACGCGCCTCTCACGTCAACGGCGCGGGTTCGACACTGATCAACCAATTGCCTTCATCGTTCTCTGTGATAACAAGCGTTGGATAGCTCCAGCTCGCAAGACTTTTGGTAGGCGCCTCAGCTCGACCATGGCAGTGCTTGAAGCGCCGGCCACTCTTACACGTGCACATCTCTAGGCGTGGCCCTGCGGCAACCAAGTATGGGGAATTCGGGTTGTCACCGAAGAGAGGTCGCGCAGACAAGATGGCGAAATGCTGTCCATGGCGCATCTTATGGCTACCGGATGTTCGCGAGGCGGTGCCGCGAGTGAATGCCCCGCTGACGCCGATTTTTGTACCC
This sequence comes from Povalibacter uvarum, assembly GCF_014202975.1. Lineage (GTDB taxonomy): Bacteria > Pseudomonadota > Gammaproteobacteria > Steroidobacterales > Steroidobacteraceae > Steroidobacter > Steroidobacter uvarum. The sequence continues at coordinate 1,130,222 of NZ_JACHHZ010000001.1, read as the reverse complement.
TCTGGGAGTCGATCGAGGTCGACCCCATCTTTGAGCCCAACTACGAGGCAAAACAGCGCTGGACCAGCGGTCTTCACGATTTCGCGCCTTATCTCCTCATAGATATCCCCACACATCGAAGCTGAATGCGCATCTAGTGCGTTGTCTCCACCCGTGCCGACTACGCCTACAGCAGCACCGATCACGCAGCTCGTTGGCAACTCGCTGGTATCAATTTCTACGATCTTGTCTGCTCCGCGACCGCTATACGGCTTCAGGGGCGACGCAGAGCTGCTGAACCAATCGGGGTCATTGTCTATGGTAAATGTCTCGAGGGGCTCCGCATGTACAAGCTCATCAGGCGGCGGAATGTGGCGTATGTCACCGTACCAATCCCGATTGTGAGACGCGCCCTGAGGCTTGAACTTTGTATGCAGTCTGCCGCTTTCTTTGTAGCTCCGATGACCAATCTCTCCCGGAGCCGTAGCTTGATAGGTTTCATCGCTCATCCGGGAGATTTGGAGCAGCTCGCGCACGTCTGTGCCCCGGCGCATTAGTACTCGCAACGTCTTCTCGCGTTTCGCCATTGAGTGCTCCCTGTTCCCAGCGCTATATAACCGCTCTTGCCGCGCCTGCCCAATCTGCAGGGAACCTATTCTTCTGCTCCCAGAACGTCGCAGATGAAGGGAATCAGAACGCCACACGCCCGAGGCAGCGAAGCTCAGACCTACATCGCGTGGGTCGGCTAGCCTGCAATTAGCCTAGAAACTCCCAAAAATGTCCCAATTTTGTAACCCGAGATGGATTTCCTCAGTTTCTAGGCTAGGTTGAACCCGTAGCCCATTGTTCTCAGACGACTAGGCAGACTATCTAGGAGAACTGGAACTTTTGTCATGGTTTAACCGTGGTTGAGACATGGTAGGCTGTTGGCTCATCAGGAACCCGTCATGACTAGTATCCAAGTTCGCCGCCATGATCTGGGCCAGCACATTGCGCCCGATATTCTGAAGTTGTGGAGCAATGATGGCGTCGCTGATTACAAGCGAATCGCCGAACTCTGGCATCTCAGCAAGGCTGATCTTAGTAAGATCAGTGATGTCTCTCCTGCGTCGGTACGATTTGACGTCAACATCCCTCGCCCAATGGCCGAGCGCCTGCATGAACTCGCCAACATTGCAAACTTAGTAGCTGAGTTCTTCAGGGGCGATGCGCATAAAGTTGGCCTTTGGTTTGAACTAGCCAATCCAATGCTCGGAAACATCTCGCCGCGCACAATGATTCGCGCGGGCCGATATAAGCGGCTACTCAACTTTGTATTGGAAGCCCGAGAGGCTGAACAGGCAGCCCGAAACGCTGAACAGATGGCAAAGTCGCGACCAGAGAACCACTAAGTGCCTAAGTGACGCGACGCAATCGTCCAAAAAAAACAAGAACACCGCCGCCCCTGCGGACATCGGCACTTCTGGATCTATACACCGCTGCCGATATCGATCGGTGGGACGCATTGTCAGTCACTGATCAGACGTACCGTGACCGTGTCTATTTCGATCTCGAAGCTCAACGAACTACTCACCGGAATGCGCTACTGGCGGCGCTCCAGGCCGTGGAGCCAACTTCGATCAATCTTATTCCCGACTGGTGCCGTGTCACGGATTGGACGTGGAGCAATACGCCGTTGTCGCCGGCAGGGAGTCTTAAGGGCATTGGGCAACGATTCAACATCGGCGAGACTCTCGACCGAGCACGCGGTCAGTCCTTCCCTTGCTTATACATTGGACAGGATGAAGAGACAGCGCGGATTGAGAAATTTGGTGTAGCGCGATCAGCACGGGAGGATAGGCTCTCAACATACGAGTTTGCGTTGCGAAGCCCCGACGCGTTCACGACGTTCCCGCTCCACGGTCACGTCGATGAAGTTCTCGATTTACGAGAAATGAGGCGTTTGCGTCCCTTTGTCGACATCATCAAGAGATTCAATCTCTCTTCCGACACCATCGCTTACGCAAAAAAGCACAAGTTTCCGCAGCGGACACTGGTTACGACAGTGGTGATGTTGAGGAACTTGCTCCTCGCTCCGCCTAGCTGGCGTGAGGAACCCCAGAACTATGGCATTCCTGCTCCGAGTCAAATCTTCGGGCGTTTAGTGCGCGATGCCGGATTCGAGGGAATCCTATATCCCTCGCAACGAGGCGGCCAGCTTTGCCTTGCCTTGTTCCCGGAGAACTTCCGGGATAGCAGTTCCGAAGTTCACGTACGCGGGACACCGCCTCCCGCAGCGAGTTGCTACAAACTCAACAAGGACAACCTTTGTCTTTGAGCGGGTGGCCGAACTAGACAGGGCCGCGAAGGCGGCCCTGTTCGGAAGACTGCACAAGCTATCTAGAATTGCTTGCCCGCTGACTTACAGATCTAGAAGGGAAACGAAAAGAAAAGTAACCAACCGACGCCGATCAGAAACGGGAGAAAACAGGCCCTAAACTACATCGTGTGCGTCGGCTTGTCCCCGCCCAGCGCGCCGGCCAGATAGCCTTCGATCTTGCGCTGGGTGTTGCCGCGATCCTGTTCGCTGAACTGCACGCCGATGCCGGCGGTTCGCTTTCCCTGCGCGCCCTTGGGCGTCATCCAGATCACGCGGCCGGCGACGGGCAGCTTCTCGTCCTCGCCCATCAGGTTGAGCAGCATGAAAACTTCATCGCCCAGGCGATAGTTGCTGTTCGTCGGAATGAACAGGCCGCCGTTTTTCACGAACGGCATATAGGCAAGGTACAAGGCGCTCTTGTCCTTGATCGTCAGGGTCAGCAAGCCCGGCTTGCTGGTTGGCTGCCGCATCACCATCCGCTCGCTACCTCAGAAATTCCTCGTGGCCGATCTCATCGTCGGGCCGCCGGAGCCGGACCGAGAACCTGCAGCACCGAGTGAAGCAACGATTCGATCGCCAACTCCCGCTGCAAGGCCGTGCGGGTCAGTTGGGATTTGAGGGCCCGGACCTGATCCACCACAGCGTAAAGAGCACTTATGTTCAACGCGGCCGGCAGACTTGGCAAGTGCGGCGATCTCGCCGGGAACGTGAACAGATCGGCACTTCCACCAATTGCCGCCCTGGCGACCGATGTCAGCCACAGGTCCAGCCACGTTAGCCTGTAGGGAAGCTGTGGCTTCGCGTCCTTGGTATCCCATTCCGCTGCGAGCTGCGTCACATCCGACCGCCCCGCAAGCAGCTGCCCCAGGGACTTCTGCATGCCCTCGTTCAAGGCGTCGAAACGGCCCTCCTGGGCCAGTTCGAGTGCCCGCAACGGAGCGTTGCCGGTGAACTCCAGGAGCTGCGGATCGGCTTCGGCACCACTTTCCTGGCGCAGCCATTCGATGGCTTCCGTGGACGATGGACCATGAACGACCATCTTCTGACATCGGCTGCGGACCGTAGCGGGCAATCCCGACGGACGCGAAGTGACGAGGATGAGCACGCTGCGCGGCGTCGGTTCCTCCAGCGTCTTTAGCAGGCTGTTTGCCGCGCTGATCGTCATCTGGTGCGCGGGCTCGACGATAGCCACCTTATAGCCGTGCCGGTAACTGGTCTGGGTCAGGCGACCGGTCATTTCGCGGATCTGGTCGACCGAGATCTGCTGCTTGTCTTCCTCTGGATCGATCCAGTAACGGTCCGGATGGGAACCCGCGGCGATGAGCTGGCAGCTCGCACATTTGCCGCAGAACTGAAGCGGGCCGGCTCCCGACGTTTCGCAAAGAACCGCAGCCACCAGCCAGGACGCGAGTTGGCGCTTGCCAAGGCCTTCCGCGCCCTGCAGGAGAATGGCGTGCGGGAAGCGGCTCGCGGACCAGGCCGTGCGAGCCTGATCGATTGCGCTCGCGTGCCATGGAAGGATGCGGGGAGCCGGGATTGAGGAGACGGTTTCTTCGGCCATGAATGTTCAGAACAAATGCTTTTCAATCGCCGCGCGGATCGACGCGCTCACCTGGTCGCGTTCCACCGACGCATCGATCACCACTATGCGGTTCGGTTCGCGCTGAGCGCGCGCCCGATAGGTCGAGCGAACGCGCTCGAAAAATTCCCGCTGTTCGCGCTCGAACCGATCAGTCGTTCCGATCGTCGTGTTTCGATGCTGGGCACGAGAGGAAGTCAGATCGAGCGGCGCATCCAGCAGAAGGGTCAGATCGGGCCGCAGGTCCTTCTGCACCCACTGCTCGAGCGTCGCGATCTGCGATACATCCATCCCGCGCCCTCCTCCCTGATATGCGTACGTGGCATCCGTAAACCGGTCGCACACTACCCATGCACCGCGTTCCAGTGCGGGGCGAATCACGTTGGCCAGATGCGTCGACCGTGCGGCGAATACCATCAACAGCTCGCATTCGTCGGGCATCGTTTCGCCCGAGTTTTCCAGCAGGAGCTCCCGAAGACGTTCCGCGCGCGGCGTACCTCCGGGTTCACGCGTGAAGACAGTCTCGCGCCCCTGTGCGAGCAGCCATTCGCGGACGAACGCGATCTGCGTGGATTTTCCCACGCCTTCGCCGCCCTCGATGGTGATGAATTTCCCTCGCATATCGATCAACGCTGCGGCGACCGTTGCTGGCGCAATTGCCGGAGGTATCGTTGCACAGCCGCGTTGTGCTCCTCCAGTGTCGCCGAGAAATGATGGCTGCCGTCGCCGCGGCCGGTGGCTACGAAGAACAGTGCGCCGGTCATTTTCGGCTGAACAGCTGCCCGGATCGAGTCCGCACCCGCCAGTGCGATCGGCGTCGGCGGCAAACCCGAGCGCGTATACGTGTTATAGGGCGTATCGCGCAGAAGATCTGCGCGGCGGATGTTGCCGTCGTAGTTCTCGCCGATACCGTAGATCACGGTCGGGTCCGTCTGCAGGCGCATGCCGCGCTTCAGCCGTTCGATGAATACACCGGCGATCTGTGGCCGTTCACTGTCGAGGGCGGTTTCCTTTTCGACGACTGACGCCAGGATCAGCGCCTCGTATTTCGTCGCGAGCGGCAGATCCGGCGCTCGTGCTGCCCATGCGGCGTCTAGTTCCGACTGCATTCGGCGATACGCGATGCCCAGCAGCTCCAGGTCGCTGGTACCGCGCGCGAAGTGATAGGTATCCGGAAAGAACTGCCCTTCAGGGTGAGCGCCCGGTGCGCCGAGATCACGCATCAGGTCTTCACTGCTCATGGTCGCGGCCTTCTGCGCCACAGCCGGATGCTTCGCGAGCTGCTTGCGGATCTCGGCAAAGCGCGAACCTTCGATGAACGTGATCGCATGCAGGACCACATCCCCCGAGCTCAAGCGATCGAGCAACGCGCGAGGTGACAGTCCCGGTGCAATTTCGTACTCACCCGCCTTCAGTCCGCCGGCTCGCCCGGTCAGACGTGCCCACGCGATCCACACGTTCGGTTGATCGAGCCATCCTCGACCATTGAGTTGCGAGGCGACCGTGCGAAGCGACCCGCCTCGCTCGACCTCGAATGTCGAGATCTCGCTGAGCCCTTCGATCGGGGTCTGCAGCCATACATTCGCGCGCCAGGCGATCACCACCGCGACGATGCCAGCGATGAAGATCAGCGCTGCGACGATGCGCAAGAGCTTGCGAATCACGAGAGCAACACCTGTCGAAGCTGGCCTGCGACCGCAGTGCTCTCCCAGCGATGATCCTCGAGGGCGGCCACCGACCGAATACCTCGCACCGCGTTGGTCACGAACACTTCACTCACATCATCGAGATCGTGTGGCCAGAGCGGTTCCTCACTGCTCGTCCAGCCGAGTTGCTGCGCCGCTCGCAGTACCTGTGCTCGCATTACGCCGCGTACGCCGCTGAACTTCAGGTCAGGGGTGAGCAAAGCGCCGTTGCGAACGATGAATACGTTGCTCGATGTTCCGCAGACAAGCTCGCCTTCGGTGTCGAGCATCAATCCTTCGGCGACATCCGGATCCTGCCATTCGTTCTGCGCCAGCACCTGTTCCAGTCGATTGAGATGCTTCATGCCCGCCAGCAGGGGATTACGGCTCAACCGCAGTTCACACCAGCGAACGGTGAGCCCTTCGACCGGATAGCTGGATGGCAACGGATGCAGAGTCACGATCCTTCGCGTCGGCGCTGAGGGATCGCCTCGGTACCCTCGCCCTCCGACACCGCGTGTGACGACGACCTTCAGAACGCCTTCCCGGGCCTCGGACGCGATCCGGGCAATATCTCGCTCGACATCGGAGCGCGAGAAGCGGATGCCCAGTCGATTGCATCCTTGCTCGAGGCGTTGCAGATGCGCGTCGGCAAATCGCACCATTCCATCGCGCAACAACGCCGTTTCGAACAGGCCGTCGCCGTAGTTCAGTCCGCGATCATCGACAGCTACGGCGTGCGCCGGGTCCTGAACGATCGAGCCGTCGCATAAGGCCACGACGGTCACGCGATCTCTCCGGAAAGTGCACGCAGGACGCCACGAGCCTTGGCGCGTGACTCGTCGAGCTCCCGCTCCGGGACAGAGTCCGCCACGATGCCGGCACCCGCACGCAGCGAAACCTGCCTGCCGCGTATTTCGAGTGACCGGATCAGGATGTTGAAATCCATGCTGCCGTCGGTGTTCAGATAGCCGAGGGAGCCAGTGTATGCGCCCCGCGCCGCGTGTTCGAGTTCAGCGATGATTTCCATGCAGCGCACCTTGGGGCAACCGGTAATCGTGCCTCCGGGAAACACAGCCGCAAGTGCCTGTCCGGGCGTTACGTCCGCGCGCAGTCGACCACGGATGTTGGAAACGATGTGATGAACGTGCGCGTACGACTCGATCGTCATGAACTCGTCGACGTGCACAGTGCCTGCCTCGCAGACGCGGCCCAGGTCGTTGCGCTCCAGGTCGATGAGCATGACGTGTTCGGCCCGCTCCTTCGGATGGCCGTGAAGTTCGCGAGCGAGATCCTGATCGGATGAAGCATCGCGCCCTCTCGGCCGCGTACCCGCGATCGGACGCGTCTGAATCCACCGGTCATGGACGGAGACGAGTCGCTCTGGAGACGAGCTGACGACGGCGTTCTCACCGAGGACGGCCAGAGCGCAGAACGGGCCCGGATTCGTTTTGCGCAGTCGTTCGTACAGATGAAACGGCTGGGTTTTCGGATGCAGGTCCGCACGCCAGCCGCGCGACAGATTCGCCTGATAGATGTCGCCGGCCTGGATGTATTCGAGGGCACGCTCGACGGCACGCAGGTAATCCTCGGCGGGATCTTCGTCGATCGTTCCCTGCAGAAGATCAGGCGGAGCCTGGGCGATGGCGCCCGCATTGGCGAGATCGGCCTCCATCGCATCCAGGAGCCCTTCGCGCCCTCGCTCGGCAATCGCGAAGCCACGTCCGGTGTCGCGTTCGTGAATGATCGCAGCGGGAATGCGCACGGCATCAGCGATCACACCCGGCGTCGGCGGCAAGCGAAGCCGCGGCTCGATCTGACCCGCGAGTTCGTAACCGAGATACACGAGCCAACCGCCTCGAAACGGCAACGGCGAATCGAACAATGCGGTTCGTTCGCGCTGCCACCAGTCGTCGAGGTGCTGAAGGAATGAGCCACGCGTTTCCGAACCCGTGTGACTCAGACGATCGCCGTCGCGCAGCGTGAGCCGATCGCCGGGAAAGGCAAAGAGAATATCGAAACGGCCGAGAGGCTCCCCGGACGCAGCGCTCTCAAACAGCGCGGGATAACGATCGGGCCGCGCAGCGTGAAGCGCCAGAAGCAGGGTCGGCGAGACCGTGACAGGTCTGACCGCCGGCGCGGGGTTCATTGCGGATCAGTCGAGCTTGCGGAAGATGAGACTGCCGTTCGTGCCGCCGAAACCGAAGGAATTCGACAGGGCGACCTTGATCGGCATCTTGCGGGCCGTCTTCGGCACGTAGTCCAGATCGCAACCTTCGCCCGGATTGTCGAGGTTGATCGTCGGCGGCGCGACCTGGTCGCGAATCGCGAGCACGGAGAAGATGGCTTCCACGGCGCCGGCAGCGCCGAGCAGATGACCAGTCATCGACTTGGTCGAGCTCACTGCGATCTTCTGTACGTGATCGCCGAAACAACGCTTCATAGCGAGCGTCTCCGCGCGATCGCCGAGATCAGTCGAAGTCGCATGAGCATTGATGTACTGAACGTCGCTCTGATTCAGGCCGGCGTCGCGCAGCGCGTTCGCCATCGCGAGTCGCGCGCCTTCGCCGTCATCCGGGGGCGCCGTGATGTGATGGGCATCGCCGCTCATGCCGAAGCCGACGAGCTCTGCGTAGATACGTGCGCCGCGTGCCTTCGCGTGCTCGTACTCTTCGAGCGTCAGCGCGCCTGCGCCATCCGACAACACGAATCCATCGCGATCGCGATCCCAGGGACGACTTGCGGCCTGCGGATCGTCATTGCGCGTCGACAGCGCGCGAGCCTGGCAGAAGCTGCCGAGACCGAGCGGCGTCGTCGCCATCTCACCGGCACCCGCGATCATGACGTCAGCGTCGCCGTACTGAATGAGGCGAGCTGCAAGACCGATAGCGTGCGTCGAGGTCGTGCACGCTGTGACCGTCGCGATATTGGGGCCCGTGAGCTTGAGCTGGATCGAGACGTGGCCGGAGATCATGTTGATGATGCTGCCGGGCACGAAGAACGGCGAAATCTTCTTCGGGCTGTGCGTCTCGATGTACTTCTCGTAGTTCTCTTCGATCGTATGCAGGCCGCCGATGCCCGCACCCATCGCCACTCCGATGCGCGGAGAGTTCGCTTCGGTCACCGTGATACCGGAATCCTTGAATGCCTCGATCGCCGCGGCGTAGCCGTAGTGCATGAAAGGATCCATGCGCCGCAGCTCTTTCGCGGGGAGGTATTTCTCCGCATCGAAGTCCGCCACCGGTCCGTGGAAGCGCACTGGAAACGCGCTGACATCGAAAGTCTTGATCGGGCCGATGCCGCTCTTGCCGGCGAGCACGTTCTGCCACGCCGATTCAACGGTGCTGCCGACCGGTGAAATGATGCCAAGGCCAGTGATAACGACGCGTCGCTTGGACAAGCGTTTACCTCGGAAGTGATGGCGATGCAGGAGAGAAACGGTTGGCCGCACTGCCATCCGTGGCTGATCGACCTGCTACCTGAGTGTGCGCGAGCCCGACGGGTCGCGCACCAGGGGTTCAGGCCTGTGCGCGGCGCTCGGTGATGTAATCGATCGCTTGCTGCACGGTGGTGATCTTCTCGGCATCTTCGTCGGGAATCTCGGTTTCGAACTCTTCTTCCAGCGCCATCACCAGCTCGACGGTGTCGAGTGAGTCGGCGCCCAGGTCGTCGACGAAGGAAGCGTCGTTGGTGACCTCTTCTTCCTTCACGCCCAACTGTTCGGCGACGATGGCTTTAACCTGCTGTTCAATACTGCTCATTGCTGTACGAGTCCTCTGTGAGACTGCTTGAAACCCTTCGAAAGACCGACCCTTTTATTTGTTGGGAGGGTCGCACGGGGGGCGTATTCTAAGTTAAGTGACTGAAGCGGCCAACATTTTCGAAAACGATTCGATAACAACGACTTGACACGCTCAGATCATGTACATGCCGCCGTTCACGTGGAGCGTCTCCCCCGTGATGTAACCGGCGAGCGGGGAAGCCAGGAATGCGACTGCGTGCGCGATGTCCTCGGGTGCCCCAAGACGGCCCAGCGCGACCTGGCTGGCCAGCTGTTGTTGCTGTTCCGCCGCAAGTTGCGCCGTCATATCGGTAGCGATGAAACCGGGGGCCACAACGTTCACGGTGATGGCGCGTGATCCGACCTCCCGGGCCAGCGATTTGCTGAATCCGATGATGCCGGCCTTCGCTGCGGCGTAATTCGTCTGACCTGCGTTGCCCATGACACCGACGACGGAGGCGATGCTGATGATGCGGCCGCGCCGGGCCTTCATCATCCCGCGCAGGACGGCTTTGGACAGCCGGTACACGGAAGCGAGGTTCGTATTCATGATGTCGTCCCACTCCTCCGGCTTCATGCGCAGGAGCAGGTTGTCGCGGGTGATGCCCGCGTTGTTCACGAGTATCGTCGGCGCGCCTTCTTTAGCTTCGATGTCCTTCAGCAGCGCATCCACAGATTCCTGCTGGGCAACATTGAGCACGAGGCCGCGGCCCTTGAAACCGCCTTCACCCAGCCACTGAGTAATGCCCTGGGCGCCGCCTTCGCTGGTTGCGGTGCCGATCACGGTCGCGCCCTGTTTCGCGAGCTCGAGCGCGATGGCCTTGCCGATGCCGCGTGACGCGCCGGTCACGAGCGCGATGTCACCTGTCATGGTCGCCGTCATGTTTACTCCACGCACGCCTTCAACGCGGCCTGCAGCGAATCGCTGTCTTCGATCGCGAGCATCGCGATCTCCTTGTTCTTTTCGATGCGGCGATTGAGGCCGGTCAGCACCCGCCCCGGACCGCACTCGACGATCACCTTAACGCCGCTCGCGACCATCGCCTGGATCGTCTGCGTCCACCGCACCGGCCCGACGAGCTGCTGCACGAGCGCTCCGCGGATGCTGTCGGCATCGCCGTGCTTGCGCACATCGACGGTGTAGATGTCCTTCACAGCGGGCGTGTTGAACTGGATGTCCTTCAGTCGCTGGCCCAATTTTTCGGCAGCAGGAGCCATCAACGGACTGTGCGAAGGGACGCTGACCGGGAGTTTGATGGCGCGCTTCGCGCCTTTGGCCTTCAGGATCTCGATCGCGCGATCGACTGCGGCGGCGCTGCCGGCGATCACGATCTGCCCCGGCGAATTGAAGTTCGCTGGCTGCACGATCTCGCCTTGTGCTGCTTCGCGACACGCAGCGTCGATGTCGGCATCTTCGGCACCGAGGATTGCCGCCATTGCACCCTGCCCTGCGGGAACCGCGGCCTGCATCGCCTGGCCGCGAAACTGCACGAGCGCAATCGCAGTGGCGAAATCGAGAGCGCCCGCGGCAACGAGTGCGGAGTATTCACCGAGGCTGTGTCCGGCCATTGCCGAGGGCAACAGGCCGCCGTGCTTGCGCCAGACGCGCCAGGTGGCAATGCCGGCAGCGAGCATCGCGGGCTGCGTGCGCTCCGTCTGCCCGAGCAGTTCCTCCGGGCCTTCCTGACAGAGCTTCCACAAGTCGTAGCCGAGCACCGACGAAGCTTCGGCGAATGTCTCCTGCACGAGAGGTTCGGCGCTCGCGAGTGCGCTGAGCATGCCGATAGATTGCGAACCCTGGCCCGGAAACACGAACGCAAACGCCATCGAGTGAGTCCTGTCGAGAAAAACGGCGCGCGATTATAGCGATCGGGGGCGCAGTGACCAGCGTTGCAAGTACAGGCAGATCCCTAATCCCGCCAGCAAGCCTCCGAGTGCACCGTAGAGATGGGCATCGACGATCACGTTCATGTCGCCAGAAAGTGGCAGCGCACCGCGCCATTGTTCCCAGGCCAGTTTGCCGACCAGCACCGCGCTCAGGGATCCCGCGAGCAGCCTGGATTCATGCCTCCACCAGCTCACTGCCCCCGCGGCCAGTGCGCCGTGCAACAGGCCGGAAAGACCCACATACCAGGTGAGTTGTGGCTCAAAAAGAACAAACCCGAGGTCGATCGCGGCGATGCTCGCGGAGCCCACGATCAGCCACTGCCTGAGGGAGTAGTCACGGGGAAACAGCCCCGCGATCAAGCCGAGGCCCGCCACATTTAATAGGAGATGCGCCAGCCCGCCATGAACGAAATGCCCCGTCAGCAGCCGCCACCACTCGCCCGCAAACACGGCCTCACGCTCATAACGCAGCGCAAGACGAGCGCCCTCTCCGCCCAGCGCCAGCAGAACTGAAACCCCCGCCGTCAGTCCAACCAGCCAGAGGGCCCGCAGAACGCCGGCGGCCGGCTCGGACACCGCTGAAACTGTCGGGCTCGGGCGACCTTCACTCATGATTTCATTGTGCTTTGTTATGATCCGGCGCGCCGCATCGGCCATGACCGCCGATCGTCTATAGATAAGGACTGAATGACATGACCCTCAGCATCTCCCCTGCAATTCGCGATCCGCGCCGCGCGCGTGGCTTCACCCTCATCGAAATCATGGTGGTGGTGGTGATTCTCGGCATCCTTGCGGCCATTGTGGCGCCGAACGTCATCAGCCGCATCGACGATGCCAATGCCGCGAAGGTGAAGCAGGACATCCGCAACTTCGATACCGCGCTGAGCATGTTCCGGATGGACAACTTCAAGTATCCGACCACCGAACAGGGATTGACCGCGCTCTCGACCCGGCCGAACGACACGACCGTGCGTAACTGGCGCGAATACATGAAGTCGGTGCCGAAAGATCCCTGGGGCAACGATTACCAGTACCGTAGCCCCGGCGAGCACGGCGAGTATGACCTGTTCACGCTCGGCGCAGACAACCAGGAAGGCGGCGAAGGCATCAACACCGACGTCGGCAACTGGACCCTGCAGTGACATAGACGCCAGAAATTTTCTGAACCCGCCGACCGGCGATTGCGCTGGTCACCTCTGAATGCCAGGCATTCGCCCTTCTCTCCCGATCACTGGCTGTCGCGCATTCCCGCGCGACGCAGCGGGCTTCACGTTGATGGAGATCCTCGTCGTCATCGTAGTGATCGGCGTGATCGTCTCCGCGGCGACGCTCTCAGTGAACATCCTCGGGCGCGATCGGGAATCGCAGGAAGAAATGGAACGCGTCTGGGCCGTGTTGCAGCAGGCGCGCGAAGAGATGGAGCTTCAGGGCCTGGACCTCGGCATGTTCGTCTCCACCAGGGGCTATGAGTTTCTGCGGTTCGACGGACGAGAGAATCGGTGGATGCCGATGGAAGGCGACCGGCTGTTCGCAACTCGCGAATTGCCCGAGGGCCTGCGCTTCCGGCTGTGGGTCGAATCGCGAGAGATCGTGATGAAGCGTGACGGCGCGGTGGATCGCGGAGACCGCGACGAAGACAAGAAATGGCCGCCGCAGATCATGGTGCTGTCGAGCGGCGATATCATGCCTTTCGAGTTGCAACTCGAAAGAGATTCCGAGCCTGCGAAGTGGCGCGTGGAAGTCCTGCCCGACACCGATCTGCGCCTCGAGAAGCGCGAAGACACCGAGCCCTGGCAGGTCGTTGCGCAGACCAAGCCGCCGGAAGACGAGAAAGACAAACGCGATGCGACCAAGGCGAGACGCTGACATGCGCATTCGAATCCTCGGCTTCACCCTCCTGGAAGTCCTCGCCGCGCTCGTGATCGTGGCGCTCGGCATGCTCGGCGTGATCGAAGCCGTGAGCCAGACGGCGAGCAACAGCAGTTACATTCGCGACAAGACGCTCGCGCACTGGGTCGCCATGAACCAGCTGACGCAGGCGCGTCTGTCGCAGTCACCGCCGAAGATCGACAAGTCGTCCGACGAAGTCGAGATGGCGGATCGCCGCTGGCGCTGGACGATGGAAGTGACGCAGACACCGGTCGAAAGCGTGCGACGCATCGACATCAGTGTCCGTCTGGAGGATGCGGACGAGAATTCCTCGCTCGCCACCGTGACCGGTTTCTATGGCGCCGCGCTTGCCCAGCCCGGCAGCACGATCGTGATGTGGCAGTCGTCGGACGAAGAACAGAACGGCGGCGAGAACGGTGGAAAGGACGACGACAAGAAGGACGACGACAAGAAGGACGATGGCAAGGACAACGAGCAGCCGCCGGAGCCGCCGACTTCACCCGAACCGGGCGACGGCGGTGAGCCTCCTCCGCAACCGGAGCCGAGCGAGTGATGGGCACCGCACCGCACTCTGTCACACGCAGTAGCGGCTTCACGCTGCTGGAGATCCTCGTCGCGGTCGCGATCTTCGCCCTCGTCGGCATGCTTGCGCTGGGTGGCTACAGCCAGCTCATGTCACAGAGCGAGCGTATCGACGAAGGCGCAAAAAGGACTCGTGCTATCCAGGCTGCTGTCATGCGGATGACACAGGATTTCGAAACATTGGAGCCTCGCGCAGTGCGTCCGGCCATGGGCGAGGAACTGCAGCCGGCACTGCGCGCCACCAAGGGCACGGATGACGCGATTGAACTCACACACTCCGGCTGGAGCAATCCGGCTGGCGTTCCCCGGTCGACGCTCCAGCGCGTGTCCTATCGGCTCGAAGATACCGATCTCGTGCGCGAATACTGGCATGTGCTGGACCGCACACAGACCGTCGAGCCCGTGAGCGTGGTGCTGCTCGACAAGGTCAAGAGTGTGTCGGTGCGCTACCTCGGCGCCGATCGTGACTGGAAGGATCAATGGCCGCCGCTCGGATACTCAGGTGTGAATGTGCGGACGGCACGACCGCTCGCAGTCGAAATCACGCTCGAGCTGGAAGACTGGGGCGAGATCAAGCGGCTGGTGGAGGTGGGTGGATGAACCCGTCGTCGCTCATCAGGCGCGGAACACAGCGCGGCGTTGCATTGATCACGGCAGTGCTGGTCGTTGCGCTCGCCACGATCCTTGCGGTCAACGTCGGATTCAAGGGTTACCTCGATCAACGCCGCACCGTCACGATGTTCTCACTGGACCAGGGTTTCCAGATCGCCATGGGGGCGGAAGCGTGGGCCGCCGACATCCTCAGGAAGGACACTCTCGGCGGTTCGAAGGTCGACGATTTCACGGAGGAATGGGCGATGCCGATGCCGCCGATCCCCGTCGATGGCGGCGAAGTTTCCGGTGGCCTCGAAGACATGCAGGGACGTTTCAATCTCAACAGCCTGGTGAAGTTCGAGAACGGCACGCTCGTGCGGGACGATGAAGCCGTCGAGCGATTCAAGTTGCTTCTCGGCATCCTCGAGCTCGAAGAGAAATGGGCCGACATGATCGTCGACTGGCTCGACAGTGATCTGGATCCCGGTTTTCCCGACGGCGCGGAAGACAGCGTCTACACGTCGCTGACGCCGGCCTATCGTCCGCCGAACATGCGCATCACGCGTGCGAGCGAGTTGCTTGCCCTGCATGACTTCGGGATCGAACGCTATCGAAGGCTCGAGCCGTTCGTTACCGCACTACCGGTCGGCGCCAAGATCAATCTCTGCACTGCGTCGCCGGAGGTGCTCGATGCGCTGCTCGGCGGCAACCGCGAGTTCACGCTTGCGCGCGAGAACGTGATCGAGCTTCGCAAACAGCGCTGCTATCCGAGCCTGCAGGAATTCCCCCTGGAAGCAGGCAAGAAGAGCCAGCTGACCGAGGGCAATGTCATCGGCGAAAGCAGCAATTACTTCCGCGCGAACATCTGGGTCACTATTGGCACTACCCAGTTCACCCTGTACAGTCTGTTGTACCGCACCGGCCAGTCGAACCTGGTCAGCCCCATTCTAAGAAGCTTCGGAACCGCCTGATGACAGAAGCTCTGGTCATCCGACTCAACGCTGCCTCCAAGCCTGCCGATGTCGCCGATGGCTGGATCGCGCAATGGCTCGCGGTCGACAGCACTGGGGCGCGGCATGGCAACGTTCAATCAGGCCCGCTTGCGAATGCCGCTGCGTTTAGCGGTGGGCGCCGGGTGATCGTCATCGTTCCAGGCACCGACGTCTATCTCGCCGAGCCCGTATTGCCGGTGAAGAGCGGCGCGAAGCTCTTGCAGGTCGTTCCCTTCGCGCTCGAAGAGCAGATGGCGACCGACATCGAGGACCTGCATTTCGCCGTGGGCAAGCGGGATGATCGTCCCGGCACACCCGTCGCCGCCGTTGCTCGCGATCAGATGGATACATGGCGCGACGCACTCAGCGCGGCGAATCTTCATGCAGATGCGATATACGCGGAGACCACTGCCCTCCCCGTTACTCCCAACGGCGTCACGTTGCTCGTAGACGGCGCACGCGTATTCGTGAAGCGCGAGTCCGGTCAGGGCGCTGTGCTCGATGTTCAGCCACTGATCGAAGCCGTGCAGCTCGCGCTTGCAGCGGGCGATGATTCGCGTGAGCACGTAACGATCTACCTGACCGAAGACGTGTACGAGCGCGACCGCGACCTTTTCGAGGGTCTGCGTGAGTTCACCGCGAGTCTGCAGCTCAAGCTGTTGCCCGACGGCCCGCTGCCGTTGCTCGCTGCGAACGTGATGCAGGGTTCATCGATCAACTTGCTGCAAGGCGCTTATGCGCAGAAGACGAAGCTGCGGCTGTCGTTCCAGCCCTGGCGTTACGCAGCGATTCTGGCGGGTGTCTTCCTGGTGGCTCATTTCGCGGTCAAGGCGTGGCAGATCGTCGATCTCAAGCGCGATGAAGCGCGCCTCGACACCGAGATCGCCCAGCTCTATCAGCAAACCATGCCGGGCGCGCCGATTCCGGATCCCCTCGAGGCGCGTAAGCAATTCGAAATGCGCCTCAGTGCACTGCGCGGCGGCGGCGAAGTCAGCGGCGGCATGATGACGACGATGGGCGTCCTGCGAGACGCGATCGCGCAGACCCCCGGAGTGACCGTCGAAGCGCTTTCCTATCGCGACAACACGACCGACGTGCGCATCTACGCGACTTCGGTCGATGAGCTGGACAAGATCCAGCATGTGGCTTCGGAGCGCGGGCTCGTCGCTGAAATTCAGTCCGCCAATCCACGCGATTCCAAGGTGGAAGGCCGCATGAAGTTCAAGCAGACCGGGACCTGATCAAGGACGCGACGCCATGCAGAAGATCAAGGACTGGTTCAATTCCCTCAAGCCGCGCGAACGCGCGATCGTCTCGGGCGGCGCGGTCCTCGTCGTTCTGGCCGCGCTCTATACGTTCGCGCTCGCGCCGTTCTACAAGACGCTGCACGACCGGAGCGAGCGTGTCGCGCGCAAGGAAAGCGACCTCGCTTACATGCGCAGCGTGGCGGGCGAGCTTCAGACGCTTGGTGCCAATCAGCCGATCGGTGCCGCGCCCACTGGCGAATCGCTCGTCGTCCTCGTCGACCGCACTGCACGTGAATGCGGGCTCGGCACTTCGTTGACGGGCCAGACACCGAACGGTGAGACGGGCATCCGCGTGCGGCTCGAATCGGCAGCATTCGACGTGCTGGTGAAGTGCCTGGGCAATCTCCAGCAGGTCCACGCCATCAGCATCGAATCGGCCTCCTTTGATCGCACGTCGCGCTCGGGGCTGGTCAATGCGAATCTCGTGTTGAACCGGGCCGCGAGCTGATTCTCCCTCCCGCATGAAAAGAATCTGGCCGCTGGCCGCGCTCGGTATTGTCACTTACCTGGTGCTCGTGATCGTGACGCTGCCCGCCAGCGTCATTCTGTCGCGGCTCCCGCCCCCGATCGCAATCGCCGGTGTCGAAGGCACCGCCTGGAATGGACGTGCGCAGATCGTCCAGATCGGTCCAACCCAGCTTGGCAATGTCTCCTGGAACCTGCACGCACTGCCGCTCTTCATCGGACGTCTCAGCGTCGATCTGAAGGTCGCTCGCCGCGATGGCTTCGTTGAGACCGGTCTGTCGGTTCCGATGACGGGCGGAAAGCTCACGCTCACGGATCTGACGGCGTCCATGCCGCTTTCCGCATTGCCGCCTTCGGCAGCGCCCGGCTGGACCGGCACGATCAACGCCAAGATGACGAAACTCGTACTGGAGAACGGCTGGCCCGTAGAGTTGGACGGGACGGCCGACGTCCTCGACCTCACGGGTCCCGCGCGCAGACCGGCCAACATGGGCAGCTATAAAGTGATCTTCCCCCCTGACGCAGCGGGTGAGGAACTCGTCGGTGCCCTGTCCGATCAGGGCGGCCCGATGGAGATCGCCGGCAATATCCGGCTCAAACCCGACCGCAGTTACCTGATCGAAGGCTCGATCGCCGCCCGCCCTGAGGCCGGATCCTCGATTACGGACTCGTTGCGATTCCTCGGCGAGCCCGACGCGCAAGGACGGCGTCCCTTCTCTCTCGCCGGCACGATGTAGACGACACTCCCCGTCGCGGCGCTACACTCTCCTTCGAATCCTCAAGCCAGCGGCGGCCGGGGATGAGTCGCATCTCAAGTCCGCGTGATCCCAAGATCAAATCCAACGGGGAGTCTTTATGCGATCTGCCATCGATCCGTCTGCTCGTCTGTTGCTCATGGCTTCCATTGCACTCGCGGTGACCGCTTGCGGCAAGAAGGAGCCGGAACCCCCCGCTGCGACCGCTCCGGCGGCCACTGCCACCGCGGCGCTGGAAGGACAAGTCGATATTGTGGCCTGGCCTGGCTACATCGAACGCGGTGAAACCGACAAGAACTACGACTGGGTCAGCAAGTTCGAAACGGACACCGGCTGCAAGGTCAATGTGAAGACCGCCGGAACGTCGGATGAGATGGTCTCGCTGATGACGCAAGGGGGCTACGACCTCGTCACGGCCTCGGGCGATGCGTCGTTGCGACTGATTCGCGGCGGCACCGTGCAGCCGGTGGACGTTACCAGGATCCCTTCGTACGAAACGCTCGACCCGCGCCTGAAGGAAGCGCCGTGGCATTTCGTGGACGGGAAGCACTACGGCGTGCCTTATCAATGGGGCCCCAACGTGCTCATGTACAACACGAACGTCTTCAAGACCGCGCCCACCACCTGGGGCGTGCTGTTCGCGGATCAGAAGCTTGGGGACGGCAAGAGCAACAAGGGACGCATCCAGGCGTACGACGGACCGATCTACATCGCCGATGCCGCGCTCTATCTCATGAGCACGAAGCCGGATCTCGGCATCAAGGACCCGTACGAACTGACTGAAGCGCAGTACACAGCGGCGTTGGAGCTGCTTCGCGGCCAGCATCCGCTGGTGCAGCGCTACTGGCATGACGCCAACGTTCAGGTCCAGGACTTCACCAACGAGGGCGTCGTCGCGTCGAGCTCGTGGCCTTTCCAGGTGAACACGCTCGTCGCCAACAAGCAGCCGGTCGCGAGCACGGTGCCGGCCGAGGGCGCAACGGGTTGGGCCGACACGACGATGCTCCACACGCAGGCCAAGCACCCGAACTGTGCTTACAAGTGGATGGAATGGTCGATCAGCGCGAAGGTCCAGGGGGATGTCGCCTCGTGGTTCGGCTCGCTGCCAGTCGTGCCCGCCGCCTGCAACGGCAACGACCTGCTGGGCGCAGAAGGCTGCAAGAACAACGGCTTCGAGAACTTCGACAAGATCCACTTCTGGCGCACGCCGGAAGCTCGCTGCGCAACCCAGGGCGACGCCTGCATCCCCTACAGTCGCTGGGCGACTGATTACGTAGCCATCATGGGCGGGAGATAGCTCAGGACCCGAGATTTCACACGGAGTTCACGGAGATCACGGAGCCATCAGAGGTTCTTCAGATCTCCGTGGCCTCCGTGAGCTCCGTGTGAACTCCGCTTCTTTCCCGCATGACTTCCGCCATTGAGTTCAAAGATGTCTCGCGCGTCTACGGTGACGTGCGAGCGGTCAATGGCGTGTCGCTGCGGATTGCGACCGGCGAGTTCTTCGCCATGCTGGGACCGTCCGGCTCGGGCAAGACCACGTGCCTGCGACTGATTGCAGGATTCGAAGCGCCCGACAGCGGTGCGGTGTTGCTCGACGGACAGGATGTCACGTCGCGCCCTCCTTACGAGCGCGACGTCAACACGGTGTTCCAGGACTACGCCCTCTTCCCTCACATGAGCGTGCTTGAGAACGTGGCCTACGGGCTGCGGGTACGCAAAGTCGCCGGCGCGGAGCAAACGCGCCGCGCCATGGAGATGCTCGAACTGGTGAAGCTCGGTGCACTGGCTCAGCGCCGACCTTCGCAGCTATCCGGCGGGCAGCGCCAGCGCGTGTCGCTCGCTCGCGCGCTCATCAACAAGCCACGAGTGCTGCTGCTGGACGAGCCCCTCGGCGCGCTGGACCTGAAGCTGCGCGAAGAGATGCAGATCGAACTGAAAAACCTCCAGCGCCAGCTCGGCATCACATTCATTTTCGTCACGCACGACCAGGGCGAAGCGCTGTCGATGGCCGACCGCGTTGCCGTCTTCAATCAGGGCCGCATCGAACAGCTGGATACGCCGCGCATGCTTTACACGCGTCCGGCGACTTCGTTTGTTGCGCGGTTCGTCGGCAGTGCCAACGTGGCTGAAGGTGAGCTCGCACGCCGCCTGATGGGAAGTGCTGAACCGTTCGCAATTCGTGCCGAGAACATCCGCATCGCATTGCCGGGCGAGTCGCAGGACGACAATGTCATCCGCTGCAATGGCAAGCTGCTGGATGTTCAGTATCACGGCGCAATGAGCCGCTGCCAGGTACAACTCGATACAGGTGAGATCTTCGCGGCAGCGGTTTCCGAACACTCCGGGAACGGACGATTCGCACCCGGCTGCGCGGTGGTTCTATCGTGGACCGCCAGCGATGCGGTGCAGCTCCGCAGCGAGCCCGCTGCATGAACGCCTTCGCGGCCTCAGCGCCCTTGCAGGCTGGCTGGTCGCGTCGAGCGTCGACGTTTCTCCATGGGCGACCGGGCTTCTATCTCAGCCTGCTGTTGCTCCCGCCGCTTCTGTGGTTCGGCACGGTGTACCTGGGCTCACTGTTCACGCTGCTGGCCAACAGCTTCTACGCGATCGACGAGTTCACGGCGAAGATCGTCTACGAACCGACACTGGCAACCTTCAAGCAGGTGCTTACGCAGCCAGCGCATATCGACATCATTGTTCGCACGCTGGTGATGGCAGTCGCTGTGACTATCGCTTGCGCGGTGATCGCATTTCCCGTCGCCAACTACATGGCGCGTTACGCCTCGCCGCGAATGAAGGCGCTTTTCTACGTCGGCGTGATGCTGCCGATGTGGACGAGCTACTTGGTGAAAGTCTACGCGTGGCGACTGATCCTCGCGAAGCAAGGCATCCTGAGCTGGTTCGTCGATACGCTCGGGTTGACGCCAGTGCTCGAAGCCGTGTTGCGGCTGCCCGCTGTCGGCGGACCTTCGCTCGCCTCGTCGTATCTCGGCATGTTCATCGTGTTCGTCTACATGTGGCTGCCCTACATGATTCTGCCGCTGGCAGCCGCGTTGGAGCGTGTTCCGGAATCGTTGCTGCAAGCTTCCGCGGACCTTGGGGCGAGACCGTCGCAAACATTCCGGAATGTCGTGGTGCCGCTCGCGCTGCCAGGACTGGCTGCAGGTTCAGTGTTCACGTTCTCGCTCACGTTGGGCGATTACATCATCCCGAGCGTCGTGGGCGCGCCGGGGTACTTCATCGGCATGATGGTGTATCAGCAGCAAGGTACTGCCGGAAACATTCCGTTGGCCGCGGCCTTCTCAGTCGTGCCCATCGTGCTGATCATGATCTACCTCACGCTTGCCAAGCGCGCAGGAGCATTCGATGCGCTCTAGGGGCACGAGATGAGCCGCAGCGCACTGAATCGGCCGTCGCTCGGTACGCGCATCGGCGCGTTCGTCGGTCTCGCGTTTCTGAATGTACCGGTGCTGGTGATCATTCTCTACGCATTCACGACCGACGATCGGACGTATGCATTTCCGCTGCCGGGTGTAACACTGCGCTGGTTCGAAGCAGCGCTTGCACGAAGCGACATCTGGGCAGCGATGCGCCTATCATTGAGCGTTGCAGCGCTTGCGACCCTGCTGGCCATGATTCTCGGATCGTTGACGGCGCTGGCGATGTCGCGTTCGCGCTTCTGGGGAAAGGAAGCGATCACTTTCATGCTCGTCCTGCCGATCGCGCTTCCCGGCATCGTCACCGGCCTCGCGCTGCTGGCCGCCATCAAGGCGGCACGTATCGACCCTGGGTTCTGGACCATCGTCGTAGGACATACGACATTCTGTGTCGTGATCGTCTACAACAACTTCGTCGCCCGGTTGCGTCGCATGCCGCAGAACTGGATCGAGGCGTCGATGGATCTCGGTGCCGACGGGTTCCAGACATTCAGGCACATCGTGCTGCCTCACGCCGCAACGGCATTGCTTGCCGGAGGCATGCTCGCGTTCGCCCTGTCGTTCGACGAGATCATCGTCACGCTGTTCACCGCGGGGCACGAAAGAACGCTGCCGATCTGGTTTTTCAACGAGCTGTTCCGTCCGCGCGAACGACCGATCACCAACGTGGTCGCTGTCGTCGTCATGATCGTGACGCTGATCCCGATCCTGCTGGCGTACTATCTGACGCGTCCGACGGAGGAGAGATCATGAGACGGAGTTTCACACGGAGTTCACGGAGACCACGGAGATTGGAAGCTCCGAAAGAATGCCCTCTCCGATCTCCGTGTACTCCGTGAACTCCGTGTGAAATTTCTGAGTCCGCATCCGAGGTCGACATGAACACCAAGCTGCTCATCAACGGTAGGTTCGTCGCCGGCAAAGGCGCGAAAGAGGAAGTGCTCGATCCCGCGACGGGCAAGGTGATCACGTCCATCGCGGAAGCATCCGACGAACAGATCGAGGCGGCGGTGGAAGCGGCCGCGAAGGCGTTCGACGGCTGGTCCGCGACCGTGCCGAAGGATCGCGCTGCCCTGCTTCTCAGGATCGCGGATCACATCGAGGCCGATGGAGAAGAATACGCGCGGCTGGAATCGCAGAACTGCGGCAAGCCTTATGCGTCCGTGCTGGCGGATGAGATTCCGGCCATCGCGGACGTGTTCCGCTTCTTCGCCGGCGCCGCTCGAGCCCAGCATGCCGCCGTTGCTGGCGAGTACCTGCCCGGCTTCACGAGCATGATCCGTCGCGATCCGATCGGCGTCGTTGCCTCCATCGCGCCGTGGAACTACCCGTTGATGATGGCTGCCTGGAAGCTGTCCCCCGCACTGGCGGCCGGAAACACGGTCGTCATCAAACCCTCGGAACAGACGCCGCTGACGGCGCTGAAGCTGGCGGAGAAGTTCGCCGAGATCTTCCCGCCGGGTGTCGTCAACGTGATTTACGGGCGGGGCGCGTCGGTCGGCGCATCGCTGATCGCGCAGCCGCGAGTGTCCATGATTTCGCTGACCGGGGACGTGGGGACCGGCGAGAAGGTCTTGCAGGCTGCGTCGAAGAGCATCAAGCGAACGCACCTCGAACTGGGCGGCAAGGCACCGGTCATCGTGTTCGACGACGCGGATGTCGAGTCTGTCGTCAGCGGAGTGCGCACGTTTGGTTTCTACAACGCGGGACAGGATTGCACCGCGGCCTGTCGAATCTATGCGGGACCGAAAATCTACGACAAGCTCGTCGCGGACCTGACGAGCGCCGTGGCTTCGATCAAGGTCGGCAAACAGAAGGACGAAGGCGTCGAGATGGGCCCACTGATCAGCGCCAAGCAGCGATCCCGCGTCGCGGGCTTCGTCGAAAGGGCCGCGGAGAAGAAACACATCGAGGTCACCACAGGCGGCAAGGTCCGCGGCGGCGGTGGCTTCTTCTATGAGCCGACCATCATCGCCGGAGCGAAGCAGACCGATGAAATCGTGAAGCGCGAAGTCTTCGGCCCGGTCGTCTCGGTGACCCGTTTCAAGGATGCGGATCAGGCGATCACATGGGCCAACGACTCCGACTACGGCCTCGCCTCCTCCGTATGGACGAACGATGTGGGCAAGGCGATGCGCGTCGCGTCGCGGTTGCAGTACGGCTGCACGTGGATCAACACACACTTCATGCTGGTCAGCGAAATGCCGCACGGCGGCATGAAACGCTCGGGGTACGGCAAGGATCTTTCGATGTATGCGCTCGAGGACTACAGCGTCGTGCGCCACGTGATGGTGAAACTCTGAAAAGAAAAACCCGCCACGAGGGCGGGTTCTTCACGCCGACCGGCAGGGAGAACCGTTCAGCGTTTGCGGCGGCGGACCAGGCTCGCGCCGAGCAGGCCCATGCCGAGCAACCCGAGCGTCGCAGGTTCCGGAACGTTCGTCGTGCGGGCGAAAGCATGATTGTCCATCTCGAAAGCGTAGTTCGTGGTCAGGAAATCGATGCGATCGAACGTCGTGTCGAAGAAGAAGTTGACGTAGCGGTTCGAGCCGGCCGCCGTCTGGTTGCCGAGCGAAGTGCCGGTGGCAATGACGTCGAGGCCGGTGATCGTCGCGACGAGCGAACCGTTGCTGTAGAACTTGAGCGAGTTGTAATCGTCGATCGAGCCCCAGTACAGGCCGAAGTAGTCGTACGCAGTGCCGTTGCCGGCGTTGAACGTGCCGATGCCCGTCTGATCCGGATACGCGACGCTGTAGTAGTACGTCGAATCGCCGGCCGGTGCGGCCGTGGTGGAGGACGAAAAGTTGATGACGCTTCCGGCACCCGTGTAGTTCGCCGGCTTGCCGTTCTCGAAGTCGTAAACCGTTGCACCGGCGACCTGTGTGGTCATGCCACTGGTGAAGGTCGTGATGTAGGCGGCATTCGCGGCCAGCGAGGTGCACGCCAGTGCGACGGCCGTGAGTGTCTTACCGAGCAGCTTCATTGCAGTTCGTCTCCTGAAGTTTTCATTCTCGAGCCCGATCCCGGGCTGCGATTCTCGCAGTCTTCATTGCAGCAATCGGGCCAGCGGCGTAACTGCCTGATTCGCAAGAAAGCGGAATCTCCCGGGAAATCCGCGGTGTCAGGTGCATCGACGTTCGCGTCGCGATGCTCTGAACATAAGCGCCGTCGGAGTGTGACCGGCATCACAAGCCGATCCGCGGCGCTCCAGTCCCCTTTCGTACACTGCCGGCGCAGCTCCGCAGGGCACATGCTGCGCCGGCCAGTCTCTTTATGTTCAAAGGAGCAACATCATGGCAGGCAAGCGCGGAACCCCAACGACGAAGAAGAAGCGTCCGGCCGCGGCATCGACCCGAAAAGCGTCCAGCGCGGCATCTGTTTCGATCAAACGCGCGGGTGACGAGCCGAACGCGGGTCGTGCGAAGACGATCCTTTACGTTCACGGCATCGGTAACAAACCCGCGGCCGAAGTTCTCAAGTGCCAATGGGACGACGCGCTGTTCGGTTTCAACCTGGGCGAGCGCAGCCGGCTCGCCTACTGGGTCAATCGGATGTTCTACCCGGACCCCGTCAAGGCCTCGTGCAAGATGGCTGACGCCACGCAGGATGTGGCATCGGCGGCGGCGGGCGCTGTAGCCATTCGAGCCCTGGCGGATCCTTCCGAGGGCGTTGAGCCGCTGCTGCCTGAGGATGCACAGAAGAAGCAGGAACGCGCGGTACTCGAGCGCATCGCGGAGAGAACCTTGCGCGGAGCAGCGCCGGTTGAAGGCCTGGACGCTGCTGACTATCACTTGAGAGTGCTTCCTCTGCCTGCCCCGCTGCGGGAGTTTATTTCCCGCCGCATCACGAAAGCGTTCCTCAAGGACGTTCACGAATTCCTGTTCATCAAAGAGCGCCGCGAGATCATGCGTGAGAGCGTGCTGTCGCGCCTGCGTACGGGCGGAGGCCCATTCATCGTCATTGCTCACAGCCAGGGGTCGATGATTGCGTATGAGGCGCTGAGCAGCCTGACAGCCGCCGACGGTGTCGAGATCGATCTGCTCGTGACCATCGGCTCTCCTCTCGGGCTGCAGGAAGTCCAGGATCAGCTCAAGGTCATCACGAACCAGAAGAAGGGACTCGCGGTACCGGCCGTCGTGAAGCGCTGGGTGAATGTCGCCGATCCTCTCGATCCGGTTTGCGCCGACAAGCGCCTGAGCGGCGACTACTCATCGACGAACGGTGTCGGCGTGGAGGACTTCGTGCAATGGAACGCCGATTCGCCCAAGGATCCGCATTCAGGCAGCGGCTATCTGCGGCTCTCCGAGGTTCGCGGCCCTGTGCGCGATGCGATCGACCGTGATCTGTTCCAACGAATTGCGCCGTTCACGATTGCACGGGATCTCGTCGGGCAGATGGAAGGCGGTGCCCAGGAAGAACGGCACGCCGTGCTCATCGAGCTGCGCGACCAGTGGGACAGTCCCGGCCAGTCACGCGCCGCCGACGAGGTTCGTACGGACGTGGTCCGCTGGATCACCAGCTCGCTGCGAACGGCGAAGCCGAAGCTGACACCGGATGATGTCGATCTGGAGGCGTTGTCTGGCTACGTCGCCGCTCGATTGACGCGCTCCGAAGTCGAGCGGATGTCGGCGGAGCTGCATCTCAACTCCGTCTACCGCGTCTTCCGCAATGCGCGCAAACGCGCCCTCCTCGATCAGTCCATCAACGTCCTGCAATGCGCGACCGCGCATCGCGGCTACGATTCACGCGGCCAGGGGATCACGTGGGCAGTGCTGGATACCGGCATCGACCCGCTGCATCCCCACTTCGGCTACGGCACCGATTGCTCGAACATCGGTCGTGTCTATGACTGTCTCAAGCCGGGTGCCATCGCCGAATGGAATCCGAAAAGCCATCCCAAGCTGGGTGTCGACCGCAACGGCCACGGCACTCACGTCGCGGGAATCATTGCGGGGGGCATGCGCGACTTCGGCATCAGCGGCATTGCGCCGACCGTCCGGTTGAACTCGTACAAGGTGCTCGATGACGACGGGCGCGGCACGGATGCCAAGATCATCAAGGCGCTCGATCACATCTTCGAAATGAACCGCAACTCGGCTTCGCTCGTCGTTCACGGCGTGAATCTCAGCCTCGGCGGTTCGTTCGATCCCGAAGCTTTCGGCTGCGGTGACACGCCGATCTGCAAGCAGTTGCGCAAGCTCTGGCGGCAGGGTGTCGTCGTCGTGCTGGCGGCGGGCAACGAGGGCTATCTCGAGCTTCAGCAGGGTGACGAGGTGATCGGCCTGAACACCGATCTCTCGATCGGCGACCCGGCCAATCTCGACGAAGCCATTGCCGTCGGGTCGATCCACAAGTCGAAGCCGCACCTCTATGGCATTTCGTACTTCAGTTCGCGCGGCCCGACAGCCGATGGCCGCTGCAAGCCGGACCTCGTCGCGCCCGGTGAGCGCATCGTTTCATGCCGGGCAGGTGCCAAAGCGACGAAGAACATGACTCGCAACAGCATGTACGTAGCCATGAGCGGCACGAGCATGGCGGCGCCGCACGTTTCCGGCGTCGTCGCATGCTTCCTGTCCGCACGGAAGGAGTTCATAGGCTATCCCGATCGCGTGAAGGACATCCTGCTGGGGGCATGTACCGATCTGAAGCGCGATCGGATGCATCAGGGGGCGGGGATGCCGAATTTGGTGAAGATGCTGCTGGGAAGCTAGGGGAAGCTGCAAGCGATGAGCGATGAGCCAGAGAGAAGGCAGTAAGGACAAGAGGCTGCTGGCGACTGGCTGCTGGCCAGAGGCAGCGGAGATCAGGTGAGCCAGTCCAGTTGGCGTTTTTCGTCCAGGGGGACTTCGCGCCATTCGCGCATGAGTGGGAAATAGAGGGCTGCGCGGACGGTTTGCTTAGGCCGATAGAGTCGCATGAGGGAGGCGTAGCGCAGGAGCTGGTGGCGGTAGCGGGCGACTTCTTCGTCGAGGAAGGCTGAGCGGCCGCCGCCTTCGTGGGTGCTCGTCTTGAAGTCGATCACCCAGCGGGTCCCCTGCTCGTCGACGAACGTCCGGTCGATGATGCCTTCGACGATGCTTCCGGCGAGGACGCCGCTGAGTGCGAGCTCGGAAGCGGCGTCCTGGATTCCTCCGTCCAGACCCAGTACCCATCGACCCCGTTTGTCGCTCAGCGTGTGCTGGAGGGCTGCGATCACTCGATCGCTCCCGCTCTCACAACGATCCGGAGGCACACCGAGCTCTGCGAGCTCCAGCAGCAGCCGACTGCGGGATGCGGGTGCCGAATCGCTCGATGTGCACATCCGTTCCAGCTCCCGATGCACGAGCGTGCCGACGTGCCGGCTCGTCTCGGAGACCCAGTCGAAGATCGGTCGTTCGGCTTCCAGATCGACGATGGGTGCGGCGGTGACGTGCAGCGGCTTCTCGGCGGCAGGTGGCGTCCAGTCGAGCGGCACGCGATGCAGCTGCTGCATTGGAGCGGCAGACGCGGGCGACGACGCTGGCGCGCTCGGTGCTTCTGCATCGAAGTACGGGGCCACGGCATGCCACAGCATGCGAAGCATCGACCCCTTTGTCGGTTCGCGCAGCGTGAGCTCACCGCCGCGGTCACGGGCCTGCACAGTGCCCAGCAAGTGCAGGGAATGCTTCGCGCGCGTCGCTGCGACGTAGAGCAGTCGTCCGCGCTCCCTGATGATACGTTGACGCTCGAGCAACTCGATCCAACGGTAGACGGGGTCGCCTTCGCTGCCCTCTGCCTTGACGGGAGCAAAGACCATTCCTCCGCCCTCGCCTGCGATTCGCGTCCAGCGCAGCAGCTCGCGATCTTCCGTGCGCATCTGTCGCTGCAGACCCGGCAGGATGACGGTCTCGAACTCGAGACCTTTCGCGGCATGGATCGTCATGATCTCGACACGGGCGTCGCCATGCGTCTGGCCGCTCGCGAACAACCGGTCGAGCTGCTCCTCCAGTCGCGCGACATCCTCCAGATCGCCGGCGACTTCGATATCGTCGAGGCGGCCGAAGAAGGATTGAGCATCATCGAGATCGCTCTGGCGTGAGAGCGTTGCGGGCCCGCCGAGCGCGTTCCAGGTTCGCTCTACCCAGATCCGGAGCGGCCAGCGACCACGTTCCTGAAGAGCGGCACTCAGGATCTCGTGCACGCGACTCAATCGCGACTGCCCATTCTCTGACAGGCTGCCCGCGTCGAGCTCTGCCCTGATGCCTTCCTCCAGCACGAAACTCCCGTGTGCCGCGAGCGCATGCAGGTCCGCCAGCGTCAGGCCGCACCAGGGAGCCCGCAGAACCGCGAACCAGGCGGTGCGATCCGCGAGATGAACAAGTGCACGTGTGAGCGCAATCAGATCCTGCACTACGGGGCGCTCGCGCAACTGCTCGATCTCGACAGCGCGAAACTCCACGCCGGCGGCAGCAAGATGCTGCGCGATGAGTTCGACGTGCGTTCTTGCCGTCACCAGGATGGCAATTCGTCCTTCGAGATCCTGTTGCAGGGAGTCGCGGACGATTGAAGTGACCTTCTGTGCTTCGGCACGTGGGTCTGTGTTCACGAATGCGTGAACGTGAACGCCGCCCGCATCGCCGGCGAGAGCCGCTGTGCTCGCGCTGTATCGAACAGCACCCTGCTCGGCATCGTTTTCCGGTGCGAGCACGTCGGGGAATGTCGTGTTGACCCAATTCACGATCACGGGCAGGGAACGGAAATTCGCTTCGAGCCTGAGCGGCTCCAGTTGCAGGTGGCCCAATCCTTTCTGCTGCAGCCCGATGAAGAGTCCCACCTCCGCCTGGCGGAAACGGTAGATGGACTGCATCGGATCGCCGACGCAGAAGAGCGTGCGGCCATCACCTTGCTGCCAGCCACCCGTCAGTCGCTCGAGCAGGTCGAGTTGCGCGAAGGACGTGTCCTGGAATTCATCGACGAGGATGTGCTGCAGCCGATAGTCGAACGCGAGCGCGAGATCCGTGGGTTCGTCGGGAGTACCAAGCGCACGCAATGCCCTCAATGCGACTTCGACGTAGTCCGCTTTGCCCTGCCCCTGGAATTCGAGCTGGAGTTCGGCGACTGCAACGGGCAGCAGGTCGAGCAGCGCCTGTAACGCACGCCACTGCTCGTCGCTGTACGTCGCATCGGGAAGCGTCCGCAGCTCGAACAATCGTTCGCAAAGCGCCGGATGCGTGCCCAGCCAGCGCAGCGCCGACAGCATTTGCTCCTTGCGGTCGCGGTTGGTCGTCGGAAATCCGTGCACCTTCGTGACGGTCTCGTACAGCTCGCCCTTCGTGTTCTTTTTGAACAGCATTGCGACCAGCGCGCGCCACGCGTCCAGCGATTCGCTAGTGGCATCCGGAGCCGCGGGCCGTGACAGACAGCTTTCCAGCAGCGCCCGACGCACCGGGTCGAGATCGCCGCCGAGAAGATTCCCCGCGGCATACTGCAAGAGATCGAACAGCTCGCGTCGCCGGACGTCACCCAGTCCTTCGCACAGCAGCGTCAGATGCCGTTCGACGATGCGCTTGAGCGTGCTCTCAAGCACGAACCTCAGATTCTCTCGCGCGTTCGCATTCACGATCGGATGCAGCCACTGATCGCGCTTCGCAAGCAGGTCGCTCAGAAGCTCTACCAGCCGGTCGACACGGTTGCCGAGATGGACCACGAGAACTTCGAGCCGCTCCGCCACGGCGGAGTTGTCGCCAAGTCGCTCGACGAGGCGCTGGCCCGCAGCATCATAGAAAGGCCGGGGATCAGTCGTAGGCTCCAATGCCGCGCCGGTTCCTGCGAGCACCGGCAATCTCCGCGCGAGCGAAGCGTTCAAGGCATCGATCGTCTGGATGCGTAGTCGCGCGGGATGTTCGGTCAATCGCCAGCCGTGGCGTGCGTCCGTGTTGCGAACTGCTCTGGCAAGTTCCCACGTCGATCGCTTGTGCGGCGACTCCGGCGGCGCTCCTTGCGCGGCATCCAGTGCGAGAAGGATTCGCGATCGCATCTCCGCGGCGGCTTTGCGCGTGAACGTGATTGCAAGGATCTGCTCAGGCGATTCGACGGTCGCCAGCAGCCGCAGATAGCGCTGCGTCAACAGTTCCGTCTTGCCCGATCCCGCAGGTGCCTGAACGATGAACGATCGTTGTGGATCGAGCGCAGCGGCGCGGGCTGAAGCATCACTCGTCATCGGTGACGCCCTCCTCGCCTTCAGCAGCTGGTGCCTCGTGAATGCGGCAGAGCGTGCTCAGGTGGCACGTCGCACATTCCTGCGGGAGTGGATCGACGACCGCATCGCCGGCGACGTAGCGCTCCGCGAGCCGCGTCAGCGTGAAGCGCCAGTGATGCATGAGCGCATCCCAGTCCGCCGGATCGCCCAGATCGATGCGCAGGCCCATCGGATACGGCACGATGCCGCTGCCTACGGGCGTGCCGTTGCTCCAGCCACGATACTCGACCGATGCTGGCGCCAGCACTGCGTATGCGAGCGCACTCAACCGCTCCGCGTGCGCAAGGCCGTAGAGAGGCAACTGGGGGCGCGGCGGCCTGCCCGGCACTGCATCGAGCCACTTGCGGGGCTGGTGCGAATCACCGAGCTTGTAGTCGATCAGCAATTGTCCACCGCCTTCGAGCACATCGATGCGATCGGGGCGCAGCGTGATCGACAGCCCGCCGATCTCGTACTGCTCCGATGTCTCCGCGAGCTCGACCGTGAAAGGCGGGCGCAGTCGCTCCTGGACCATCAGCCTGCCTACGAGCTGAGTAACGCTTTCGATCTCGAGCATCGCGAGCCGTGTGCGCGACGGCGTATCGGGAGCGACTGCCTCCATCGTATGACGCTGCGCGCTGTCGCGGATGCGTCGTGCGAGTTCCGCGTCATCGATGGCAAGGAGTTGGTCGCGGCTTCGCAGCGCGCCCCAAACGTCGGCGAGCACGCTGTGGAGAATTGCGCCCCGATCGACGGGCTGGATACCTAGAGAGATTCGCGGAAACTGCGGCGCCCGCAAGCGGACTTCGCCTTGAGCGCGGAACGGACAACGCGATTGCAGTTCGAGCGTGCGTGCGCCACCTCTTGCGGCCTGGGGCGGCAACGCAGGCGCGCGATCGTCCCGCAAGGATTCAAGGACCGGGCGATTCTCGAACAACTGTCGTCGCAGTGAAGCGCCCACCGCATTGACCGGGCCGGCTTCGCTCTCCTCGAGTCCGGCAAGCAGCGGACTTCGATTCAGCTCGATATCGCCATCGCGTTCCGGCCAGCTGAGTACGACCACGGGCGAGCAAGTGAGCCATCGCCGCAACTGCACACGAGCGTGGTCGAGAACGTCCGCTGCCGATGCTTCCGGTACTCGCGCGGCGCGCTGCAACTCGAGCGGAATCAGGGGATCGGGTGACACGGGCGCCGGCCACCGATCGGCATCGAGGCCACATACCCACAGCGCATCGAACTTCATTCCAGCGCTGGTAGCTGCATCGATGACGGTGATCGCGGCGGCTGTGGTCTCCGGTTCGAAAGGTGTGTCGTTGACCAGGTCCTGCAGGCGCGAAAGTGCGCGTCCCAGACCGATCCGGCCCATCACCAGGTCGAGCGCGCCGAAGTCAGCCAGGACCTCCTGGAATTTCTCCAGCGTCTGGTACTCGACGCTGCTCAATGTCCGTTCGCCCGGCCAGCCCAGCGTCAGCCAGAGTCTGTGAAATCGCTCGGCCCACTCGCTCGGAGTTGCTGTCGAAGGACCTTCGCGTAGAAGTACATTCAGATCGCGTGCCGCGAGATTCAGTTGATCGCAATGCGTCTGCGCGGCCCAGCGCTCGAGCTTGAACCAGTCCCAGCGATCGCGTTGATCCTCTCGCAGACGAAAGTCGGCGTGCGCGCGGGCTGCTCGCTCCGATTCGCCGCCCCTGAGAAACGGCGATCGCAGAATGCGGCCTGCCTGCGCGCTCGACACATCGCCCAACGCGATCCGCAGGATCAGCAATGCAGCATCGACCAACGGATAACCAGCCAGGGGCCCGGGCGCCGCAATCACCACCGGCAGCGATATTGCGGCGGCCTGCGTGTGTCGCGCGCCGGGCGCCAGCACATCTTCGAACACGCGCTGGATCTCGTCCCTGCGCTGCTGCAGGTCGGGAACGATCACCCCGACGTTGGTCGCGCCCGCCCGCACCTGATCGCGTGCCCACTGAGCCGTCAGCTCGATCTCCGTCGCTGCGTCCGCCGCGCCAAGAAGTTTCGCCGCGCCTGAATCGGCTGCCTGGATTCCAGCATCGACGAGCTGACCCGCCGCATGCCACCGATCGAGCAGTCGCGACATCGCGGGTGTGGTCGAATCGAACCCGGCGATCGCGATCTTCTCCGTCGGCACGAAACCGGAATCGAACGCCCATTGCGAAAGGCGGCTGTCATCCAGCGTCTCCAGCTTCTGGCAGCGGCGCTGATACTCGCGACACCATGAGAGCAGCGCTTGTGCTTCCGGCGCTTCAGATGGCAGCAGTGCTTCGACGGGAATCAGGTAGTCGTGCAGTCGTCGCCAGCTGCGGGCCGCGAGTCGCGCCGCGCTGGAAGGATTGAGCAGGTCGCTCGCTGCGGGGCTCGTGGAGACGATCTCGTCCCAGAGCACGCGAGCCTGTGCCGGTCGAAGAATGCGTGCGCGCGCCGAACGAGACGCGATGTACTGCTGGCGCAGCCATGAATCCCAGGGCAGTGCCTTGGGGGTCAGCCAGACACTCTCGCCGGCCTTCCGCGCCTCATTGGCAAAACTCAGCCGCACCGCGTGCGCCAGACGGCGGCTAGCAGTGAGGACGGTGACGCCTTGTTGCAGTAGGAGGTTGAGGGACAAGGTCCGTGGACGAGTGACGAAACGAGGCAGTGATGATGCCAGAGCGCGATGAAACGCTCATCGCCTCCTCACCACCCGGACGTTCGTCGCTGGTCAGCTGCGGACCATCTTCAGCGCGGGCGCTCGCGTCGCGGGCTCTGCGCCCGACGCGTAGCTGTCGAGCAGCTCTTCCACACGACCGAACACATCGGCGATCACTTCCGACGTCGGGAGGTTGGTGATGCGGAAATGCGTCTTGTACGGCGCGTTGAAGCTCGTGCCCGGCGCCAGCAGCACATGCTTGTGCTGCAACAGATCCATCGCGAACTGCTGATCCGAGAACTCCGGCAGAACGCCTTCCTTGATGCCGATGAACGCGTAGATCGCGCCGCGCGGTGCGCAGACCTGCAGATACTTGCTGGCAGCGACGCCGTCGAGAATGGCTTTGCGGGACTGGAACAGGCGACCGCCGGGCCGCGTGAGTTCGTAGATGCTCTGATAGCCGCCGAGCGCCGTCTGCACGGCCCACTGCCCGGGGACGTTGCTGCAAAGACGCAGCGACGACAGCTTGTCGAGTGCCGCCAGGTATTCGCGCGCCGGCTCGACTTCACCCGAGAACGACACCCAGCCGACACGGTAACCGCAGGCGCGATACACCTTCGACAGTCCGGAAAGCGTCGCGCACAGCGTGCCGTGAACGAGCGTCGCCATCGGCACGAACTCGGCGTTGTCGTAGAGAATCTGATCGTAGATCTCGTCGCTGAACACGACGAGATGATGCTTCTCTGCGATCCGTGCGATCGCTTCGAGTGTGGCGCGCGAGTAAACCGCGCCCGTGGGATTGTTCGGATTGATGACGACGATCGCGCGCGTCCGGCTCGTGATCAGGGCTTCGATGTCCTTCGGATCGGGCTCGAAACCATTCTCAGGCCGACACGGGTAGTGAACGGCCCGTCCGCGATTCAGGTTCACCGCCGCAGTCCACAACGGATAGTCGGGGCTCGGAACGAGCACTTCATCGTCAGTCGACAGCAGTGCGCGCAGCACGAGATCGATGAGCTCGCTCACGCCGTTGCCCATGTAGACCTCTTCGGCCGTCACACCGCGCACACCGCGACTCTGCTGCTGCATGACCACAGCTTCGCGCGCCGGGAAGATGCCCTTCTGATGGCAGTACGCCTCGCTCGAGCGCAGGTTCTCGATCATCGCGAGCCGCATCGTCTCCGGCGTCCGGAACCCGAACACCCCGGGATTGCCGATGTTGAGCGCGATGATGTCGTGCCCCATCCGCTCCATCTCATTGGCTCGCCGCGCCAGATCCCCACGAATTTCGTAGCGGACGTTGGCGAGACCGGAGCTGGGACGGATGGTGCGCATGGACTGAGCTCGAAAGCCGAGATGACTGCTAGATGGCCGGAAGATAACAGAATACAGCGCGGCGGCGCCCGGCACAGCGGGCTTCTGTGGGGGGAATCACAGTGAAGAAGCCAGCTAGCCATTAGCCGGCTAGCCAGCTAGCCAGAGAGGAGATCGGAGTTCTTGTTTGGCTAGCTGGCTAATGGCTAGCCGGCTAGCTGGCTTCTTCAGTGCTCCATCAACAACGACCCAAACCCCTCAATCCTGTCTTCGATGCCGTTGCTGCGCAGTGCGTGCCAGTAGGTGCAGGTGTTGACCGCCAGGACGGGCTTGCCGAGCCAGCGCTCGGCTTCGGCGGCGACCCGGGAAAAGCCGAGATTGGTGCCGACCTGCAGGATCAGTTCGACGCTGGGGTCGTCGACCTCGCGGACGGCGCGACGCAGGCGTTCCGGGGATTCGTGCCCCATCAGGAGCGGGCTGTTGCTCTTGAGTCCGAGCAGGTTGACCACCTCGAACCCGACGTCGGTGAACGAGCGGCGGACCTGCGCATCGCCGGAGGGCATGTACGGCGTGATCACGCTGATCTTCCGGATGCCGCCGTAGCGCTGGATAGCGGCCTGGCACGCCTGGGCCCCCAGCACGACCTTCACGTGAGCACGCGCCTCGAGGTGTGTCTGCAGCGCGTTCGCATCCATCGTCCCTTCCCAGAAGGTTTCCGCGGTCATGGCCATGATCACCGTGGACGGCGCGCAGGCCATTACCGTGTCGATCGCCGTTTCCACGGACGCGCGCACGGTGCTCATCATGCGGGTGAACTCTTCTTCCGTATCGACTGGCGTATCCGGAATGACCACTCTCGTCAGCTGGTTCGAAATCCCCGACGGCCGCATGGCGTCGAACTCCGGCTGAACGATGGTGTTGGTGGCCGGCGTAATGACACCGACCTTGAGGCGCGGTCCGAGTGCGTCAGGCATACGTTGCGAGCGGGTCCATGGGCGAACGGGCCGCCAGTTTACCCACCCGCCGCGCGAGCGCACGGCCGGTCTTTTTGCGGTGCGTTCCGACTTACGGAATTTCCCGGCCGATCAATGAGTAAAGTTCGCTGCAGCGCGCTGGCGATGGTTTGACTCCGGGCCAGCGTTCCATTAGTTTGCCCCGCCGTTGCCCGGCGGGCGCGAAGGGCGGCGTTTCGAGCCCTGTTTCCGGCTTTTTTTCGCAATCCAAATGAACTGGAGTGTGGCGTGAGCAAGATTCTGGTTGGCCTCAAGCGCGTCGTGGACTACAACGTCCGCGTCCGCGTGAAACCCGACGGCACGGGCGTCGTGACCGAAGGCGTGAAGATGAGCATCAATCCGTTCGACGAGATTGCGCTCGAAGAAGCCCTGCGGATCAAGGAAAAAGGCGGAGCGACGGAAGTCATCGTCGCCAGCATCGGTCCCGCCGATACCCAGCAGCAGCTGCGCACCGGCCTCGCCATGGGCGCCGATCGCGCAATCCTCGTGCAGAGCGATGCTCCGGTTGAACCCCTGGCCGCCGCCAAGGCGTTCCTGAAGCTGATCGAGAAGGAAGGCCCGCAGATCGTGCTGCTCGGCAAGCAGGGCATCGACGACGACAACAACCAGACCGGCCAGATGCTGGCAGCGCTCTGGAATCGTCCGCAAGCCACGTTTGCATCGAAGGTCGAGCTCGACAGCGGCCGTGCCAAGGTCACCCGTGAAGTCGACGCCGGCCTCGAGACCATCGAAGTCGATCTGCCCGCCGTCATCACCACCGACCTGCGCCTCAACGAGCCGCGCTACGTGAAGCTGCCGGACATCATGAAGGCGAAGAAGAAGCCGCTCGACACCCTGCCGATCGCCGAGCTCGGCATCGATGCCGGCAGCCAGTTCAAGACGCTCAAGTACGAAGCGCCCGCGGGCCGTTCGAAGGGGGTGATGGTCAAGGACGTCGGAGAACTCGTTGCCGTGCTCAAGCAGAAGGGGTTGATCTAATGACCAAGATTCTCGTCGTCGCCGAACATGCCGGCGGCAAACTCAATCCCGCCACCGCGAAGTGCGTTGCGTGCGCCAGCGCCATCAGCGGCGCCGAAATCGATGTCGTGGTCCTTGCCGCGGATGCATCCGCCGTTGCGGACCAGGCAGCGAAGCTTCAGGGCGTGAAGAAAGTCCTGAAGGTCGAGAACGCCGCGAACGCCGAGCCGCTCGCCGCCGTTCTCGCGCCTCAGATTGCCGCAGCTGCTGCGAACTACACGCACGTCTTCGGCCCCTCCACGACCTTCGGCAAGGATCTGATGCCGCGCGTCGCCGCCCTCCTCGGCGTCGGCCAGCTGAGCGACATCATGGCTGCCGACTCGGCATATACCTTCCGTCGCCCGATCTACGCGGGCAACGCGATCATCACGGTCGAAGCCGCGAAGGATAAGAAGGTCGTCGCAACCGTACGTGTTGCTTCATTCCAGGCCGTCGGCGAAGGCGGCAGCGCAGCCGTCGAAGCTGCAGCAGTGAATGCAGAGATTCCGACGCACACGCGCTTCGTGACACGCTCCGCTGCAGCCACCGGCCGTCCGGATCTGCAGACTGCCGCACGTGTCGTGTCAGGCGGCCGCGCCGTCGGCAGTGCCGACAACTTCAAGATCATCTACGGACTCGCCGACAAGCTCGGCGCTGGCGTAGGTGCTTCGCGCGCCGCGGTCGACGCCGGCTACGCCCCCAACGATCTGCAGGTCGGTCAGACCGGCAAGATCATCGCTCCCGAACTCTATGTTGCCGTGGGCATCTCGGGCGCCATCCAGCACCTGACGGGAATCAAGGATGCGCGCACGATCGTTGCCATCAACAAGGATGCGGAAGCACCGATTTTTGAGGTGGCGGATGTGGGGCTGGTGGGAGACTTGTTCACGGTCATCCCCGAGCTGGAGAAGGCGCTGGGATGAAACCGGCGGCGAGCGGCGAGCGATGAGCCGCGAGCCAGCCCAGGAAGCACCAGACGAAAAGCCAAGGGGGCGAGAAATCGCCCCCTTGTTCTTTTCTGCCTCACAGCTCGTAGCTCGTCGCTCACAGCTGACCTAAAACGTACTCCGCACTCGACACCTTGAACTCCCCTTTCGCTTCCACGTTCAGCTGCTTCACGACGCCGTTCTCGACGACGATCGCGAAACGCTGACCGCGGGTGCCCATGCCGAATCCGGAGGCGTCGAAATCGAGGCCGAGGGCCTTGGTGTATTCGGCGTTGCCGTCGGCCAGCATGTCGACCTTGTCGTCGGTGTTCTGCGCCTTGCCCCAGGCCTTCATCACGAACGCGTCGTTCACGGACAGGCAGGCGATCTTCGCGACGCCCTTGCCTTTCAGGTTCGCGGCCTGCTCGACGAATCCGGGCAGATGCTTGGCATCGCAGGTGGGAGTGAACGCGCCCGGCACTGAAAAGAGCACGACCTTTTTGCCGCTGAAGTACTCATCCGCCGTGACCTTCTGCGGGCCGTCCTTCGTGATGAGCGTGAGGGTTCCGGACGGCATCTTGTCGCCGACTTTGATCGTCATGGGAGATCTCCGAAGTTGGATGGCGGATAGCGGATGGCGGATGGGTGATGACCCGATCCGACGGATAGCGAGACAGCGTACTATCAGCCATCCGCTATCCGCCATCCGCTTCTTGCTTACTACAGGAGTCGCAGTGCGCCGCGGGCACCGAGGATGTGCGAACGCATCAGCGCGGCAGCCCAATCGGGGTCGCGCGCCTCGAGGGCGCGAACGATCTCGAGGTGATGCGAAGCGCTGCGGATCAGATCCTCGTCGTGATAGGACTCGAACGTCTTCATCATGAGCTGCGCTTCGATCAACGACGACAGTGCACCCACCAGCCGCGAGCTGCCCGAGCACTCCTGGATCCGGCGATGGAACTGGCTGTTCAGATCGCCGATGCGCTCCAGGTAACCTTCGCGCTTGCTCAGGGTCTCGTGGTACTGATCCTCGGCGAGCTGGCGCAATTCCGCGATTGCCTCCGCGGTCATCCGGCGGGCAGCACGTGCCGCGCCGTACGATTCGAGCAGGGCCCGCAACTCGAACACGTCGTCGCGGTCTTCATTCGTCCATTCGGTGACGATGGCGCCCTGGTGGGGGATGAACTCGAGCAATCCTTCCGCGTGCAACTTGCGCAGAGCCTCGCGAACGGGTGTCCGGCTCACGCCCGCGGCGGCTGCGACTTCTTGTTCGGTGATTCGTGACGATGCCGGATAGACGCCCCGGACGATGCGTTCGCGCACCGTCTGATAGGCCTTGTCCACTGCTTTAGCCATGATCTTCCTTCAAAAACATTGAGAGCCCGCTAGGGGCCGATGGCGCGAGTGTATACGCCTGACAGAGGGTCACGACAGGGCTGCACACAAGCCCCTATGGAACGGCAGGAAGGGAGGTCGGGGCGCGGGTCAGCAGCCGGCTGAACGCGGCTACGGAATCACTGGCATAAGAGGCGCTATCTAGCTGATAGATTTAGGGAATCCGCCCGCCCTGGAAACCATGCTGGGCAACGGCCGGCCCCTCTGCTCCTGGAGCCAGTGCCCGACGCCGATGAGCTTGTTCAGATCGATGCCAGTGTCGAAGCCCGCCCTCGACAGCATGTACACCAGATCCTCGGTGGCCACGTTACCGGTCGCATTGGGGGCGAACGGGCACCCCCCGATTCCCCCTACACTCGAATCAAGCGTCCTTACGCCCGCCGAGACGGCGGCGTAAGCATTGGCGACCGCCGTGTTGCGCGTGTTGTGGAAGTGACATCGCAGAGGCAAGCCCGGCACGGCTTGTCGGATTCGCCCGACGAGTTCGGTGACCTGAGTCGGCACAGCGACTCCGATCGTGTCAGCGATCGCCAGTTCGACGGGCGCCGCCTGCGACAACCGCGTTGCGAGCGCCACGACACGATCCATCGGTACCTCACCTTCGAACGGACATCCGAACGCGACTGAAATGGTGATCTGAGCTCGAATGCCTGCTGCATGTGCCAGCGGCGCGATCTCCTCCCAGGCGCGAACCGTTTCCTCTGTGCTGGCACCCTGATTGCGCTGAGCGAAGCTGTCGGTCGCCGCGGTGACCATGCCGATCTCGGTGCAACCCGCTGCCTGCGCGCGATCGAAACCCTTGCGATTGAGGACGAGCCCCACGTACTGGACGTCGCTTCGGCGCGGCAGTCCCGCGAGCACCGCTTCAGCGTCAGCCATCTGCGGCACGCGCTTCGGGTTGACGAAGCTGGCGACTTCGACGCGCCGCACGCCGGCGGCAATGAGCCGCTCGATCAACTCGAGCTTGATCGATGTCGCAAGCACGTCGGGTTCGCTTTGCAGCCCGTCGCGGGGTCCGACTTCGACGATTTCGATCTGGGACATGGCTGTGCCGTGATGAGATGATCGAGTGATCAAGCCAGGAAATCGAAGCTGGCAGGCGCGTCGCCGGCCGCTTTCACCTTGCGGTAAACGTACGCCGCGCAGGCCAGGTCCTGCAACGCCAGGCCGGTCGAGTCGAAGATCGTGATCTCCGTGGCGCTGAGGCGACCGGGTTTCGCACTCGCAGCGATGTGGCCGAGCTCCGCGTAGATCGCGCTGGGCTCCAGCAAACCCTGCGAAACAGGGACATTGACCTCGCCGCTGTGCGTGGCTTGATCCATTTCATCGACGACCACTTTGGCGGACGTCGTCAGTTGCGATTCCAGTTCCTGCTTGCCCGCTGCATCCGCACCGATGGCGTTGATGTGCGTACCCGGCTTCACCCACTCAGCGGCAACGATCGGTGCGCGAGCAGGCGTGATCGTCGTCAGCACATCCGCTGCCCTCACCGCCTCTTCCACGGAACCGGCAACGTGCATCACGACCTTGAACCGATCAGTCGCTGATCTCGCAAGGCGATTCGCACGGTCTGCATCGAGATCGTAGATCACGACGCGATCGATTCGCGGCCGCACGGCGAGGACCGCTTCGATCTGTGTCAGCGCCTGATTTCCCGCGCCGATCACCGACAGCACGGTGGCATCCGCACGCGCGAGCAATCGCGTTGCGACACCGGCAGCGGCGCCCGTTCGCAGCCTCGTGATCGCTGTCGCATCCATGATCGCCAGCGGCACACCGGTCGGCGGGTCGAACAACGTCAGCGTGCCGATGATGGACGGCACGTCGCGGTTGCCGGGATGCATGTTGATGTTCTTGATCGAGGCGAAACCCAGCGGCGGCGCGTATGCGGGCATCGCGCGCACATCGCCACCCGGCAGATCGAGGTAGACCTTCGACGGCATCTGCACCTGCCGGCGACCATGGAGCCGGAAGATTTCTTCCACCGCGACCAGCGCCTCGCGCATGTCGATCGCGGCGAGGACCTGGCTCTGATTCAGCAGCAGCGTGGGTGTCATCGTCATTCGGCGTCGGTCACTGCGCCCTGGGAGGCGCTGCTGACGCTACGTGCGTACTTCGCCAGTACACCGCGGCGTGCATAGGGTTCCGGTGCCTTCCATGATTTCCGGCGTTCAGCGAGCTCGGCGTCGCTCACATCGCAGCGGATTTCGCGCTGCACGGCATCGATCGTGATCTCGTCGCCATCACGCACTAGGCCGATGGGTCCGCCGACTGCCGCTTC
Source organism: Povalibacter uvarum (assembly GCF_014202975.1). Classification (GTDB taxonomy): domain Bacteria; phylum Pseudomonadota; class Gammaproteobacteria; order Steroidobacterales; family Steroidobacteraceae; genus Steroidobacter; species Steroidobacter uvarum. The sequence continues at coordinate 1,089,159 of NZ_JACHHZ010000001.1, read as the reverse complement.
CGGCGCGATGTGACCGACGACGAAACCACGGCTGCCGCCGGAGAATCTGCCGTCCGTGATCAACGCGACTTTGCCCGCGAGTCCGCGGCCGGCGATCGCGCTCGTCGGACTCAACATCTCGCGCATACCTGGGCCGCCCCTCGGGCCTTCGAAGCGGATGACGACGACGTCGCCTTCGACGACGACGCCGTCGAGGATCGCTTGCAGCGCGTTCTCTTCGCCGTCGAATACCCGGGCGCGTCCGGTGAACGAGAGTCCTTCCTTGCCGGTGATCTTGGCGACTGAACCTTCGGGAGCGACGTTGCCGTACAGCACGACGAGATGGCTGTCCGGCTTGATCGGATCGTCGAACGCATGAACGATGTCCTGGTTCTTCGGATACGGCTTCACGGACTTGAGATTCTGCGCGAGCGTCTTGCCCGTGACCGTCAGGCATTCACCGTGCAGCAGTCCGCGCGCGAGCAGCGTCTTCATCAACGGCTGAATGCCGCCGATCTTCACCAGCTCCGACATCGCGTATTTGCCGCTCGGGCGCAGATCCGCGAGCACGGGCACACGCTTGCCGATCCTGGTGAAGTCGTCGAGCTCCAGCGGAACGCCTGTCGCGTGCGCGATCGCGAGCAGATGCAGCACGACGTTCGTCGAACCGCCGAGCGCGATGGCGACAGTGATCGCGTTCTCGAACGCCTTGCGCGTCAGGATCTGCGACGGCCTCACGTCCGCCTTCACGAGCTGCAATATCGCCTTGCCCGCGGCCTTGCAGTCGTCGAGCTTCTTGCCCGACACCGCTTCCTGAGCGGAGCTGTTGGGCAGGCTCATGCCGAGCGCTTCGATCGCCGATGCCATCGTGTTCGCCGTGTACATGCCGCCGCAGCTGCCCGGCCCCGGAATGGCCGTGCGTTCGATCTCCAGCAGATCCTTCTCGCTGATCTTGCCCGCGGCGCGTGCACCGACGGCTTCGAAGACTGAAATGATGTCGCGACGCTGCTTGCCGGGCTTGATCGTGCCGCCGTAGACGAAGATCGCCGGACGATCCAGGCGGGCGAGCGCCATCATGCAACCGGGCATGTTCTTGTCGCAGCCGCCGATCGCAATGACGCCATCGAAGCCCTGGGCTCCCGAGACCGTCTCGATCGAGTCCGCGATCACTTCGCGCGACACGAGCGAATAGCGCATGCCCGGTGTGCCGTTCGAAATACCGTCGGACACGGTGATCGTGCCGAACGTCGTGCTCTTGCCGCCTGCCTTGTCGATGGCGGTCGCGGCGGCCTTCGCAAGCTTGTCTATGTGCATGTTGCAGGGAGTGAGATCGCTCCACGTCGAGGCAACACCGATGGCGGGCTTGCGGAAATCGGCGTCCTTGTAGCCGACGGCGCGCAGCATTGCGCGGCTCGGTGCTTGTGCGTAACCGTCGACGACGACGCTCGAGTAACGGCGTGCGGAGTCTTTGTTGCGTGGCTGGCGTGCAGGCTTCTTCGAAGTGCGCTGGCTCATGGGATCGAGGGGTTCTGCAGGTCGTAAAGGGAGTGGGGAGTATGACAGAGCGCTTTCTACACGGCGGCGAGTTCGTGCGTCCACATGGCTACGTGCCGGTATCCGCGATGCGATGCTCGCGCAGCAACACGATCAGCACGCCGGCGAGCGTCACCGCGCCGCCGATGAGCATTCGTGCTGTCAGCTGGTCGTGCAGCAGCGTTACACCGAAGAACACTCCGAACAGAGGTGACAGCAATGTCAGCGGCGAAAGGCTCGTTACGGGATAGCGGCTGACCAGGTAGTACCAGCCGGTGTGCGCGATGAGGCTCGACATGACAGTCGTGAATGCAAGTGCCGACCAGCCGCTCAAGTCCGCGTTCACCACCGCGTTCCACTGATTGTCTTCCAGGATGAGGCTGAGAAGCAGCAGTACCGGGCCGCCGACGATCGCGATCCACGCCTGCAATTCCAGCGCTTTGATGTTCTTCATGCGCTTGACGAAGATCAGGCCGAGTGAACCGAAGAAGCACGATGCCACGACGAGCATCAGGCCTTCCCAATAATCGAACGCTCTCGGATCGAACCCGATGATCGCGATGCCCCCGAACGCGAGCACGATGCCGAGCCGGCGCCGCCAGCGAATGGTTTCGCCGAGCAGCCACACGGAGAGCAGCGTCGAGATCGGCACTCCCAGCTGGCTCGCGATGGCGACCATCGATGCGTCCTTGACGAGGTAGACGCCAAGGAACAGCAGCGCGAATGCCGCGGGTCCGGTGAGCAGAGCCGCGCAGGCGAGTGTCCGCATCTGGCCGGGATGGATGCGCAGGAACGGAATCAGGACCAGCGCGACGGATCCGAAACGCAGCGCCGTGAACAGGATCGGCGGGAACTGCCCGACGCCGATCTTCGAGGCAATCAGGTTCAGGCCCCAGATCAGGTTGATGCCGATCAGGAATGCAAGATCGCGCCCACCGAGCCAGACCGGTTGTGCGGCGGCGGAATTAGCGGCGGGCTCGCTCAACGGACGTAACGCGCTTTGAGGAACGCGTAGAGCGCACGAATGCACTGTGCTTCAGCGCCGACGGGCCGGCCGGGACGATCCTTGCCGTTCCACGAATACAGATCGATGTGCAGCCATGCGCGCGCTTCGCTTACGAACCGCTTCAGGAACAGCGCCGCAATGATCGCACCCGAGAATCCCGATGCGGATACATTGTTCAGGTCCGCGATCTTGCTCGACAGCTCATCGTCGTAGCCGGGCCAGAGCGGCAGATGCCACAGCGGATCGGATTCGGCGAGTCCGACCTTCACCAGTTCCGCCGCCATCGCATCATCACTTGCGAACAAGGCCGGCAGCTCCGGCCCCAGTGCGACACGAGCGGCACCGGTCAGCGTGGCCATGTCGATGAGCAGATCGGGCTTCTCTTCATCGGCGAGCGCAAGTCCGTCGCAGAGAATCAGCCGGCCTTCGGCGTCGGTATTGCCGATCTCGACCGACAAGCCCTTGCGAGTCGCGATGACATCGCCGGGCCGGAAAGCGTTCGCGGAGATTGCGTTCTCGACAGCCGGCACGATCACGCGCAGTCGCACGGGCAGCTTCGCATCCATGATCGATTGAGCGAGGCCGAGTACCGCGGCGGCGCCCCCAAGATCCTTTTTCATGAGAATCATTGATGCTGCCGGCTTGATGTCGAGGCCGCCGGAATCAAAGCAAACGCCCTTGCCCACTAGCGTCACCTTCGGATGGGCCGCATTTCCCCATTCAAAATCGATCAGCCGCGGTGCGACTGCGCTGGCGCGGCCGACGGCGTGCACAGCAGGGAATCGTTCGCTGAGGAGCGCATCGCCGACCACTACGCGATGCCTGCATTCGTAACGACGCGCAACCTCCAGCGCTGCATTCGCGAGCGCTTCGGGAGTCATGTCGTTCGCAGGCGTGTTGACGAGGTCGCGCGCGAGAGCTGACGCCGCACGCAATCGCTCGAGCTCTGCGATATCGACATTGGCGGGAACCTGCAGTGAGATCGCACGCGCAGGCGCCGCACGACGATATCGTTCGAACCGGTACTGGCCGTAGAGCCAGCCAAACGCAAACTGCGTCGCAGCGGCGTCAGAGAGTGACTGAGCCAAGTGGTATCGACCATCCGGCAGGCGATCGGGCAATCCCGCCGATTGCCAGCAACTGAATTCATCGCGTGCAGGGCGACGCCCCAATCCGACGACGACGGCGGCGGGCGTGCCTTGTTCGCCGGGAATCAGAACGATCTTGAAGCGCTCGCCCTTGAAAGCGTTCGCGACGAGCCAGTTGCGAACGACCTCGCTCTGCCCCGCTCGCCAGGCCTCGAACGTTTCCTCGTGGACGAGGTGAATGGGAACAGATCCGGCGTGCGACTCGGTCGTGAGCATCTAGGACAGCGGTTAGCGGTTAGCGGTTAGCGGATGGTACGCGCAGGCGCTGTCCTATTTCTGCATCTGTGATGCGGCGCGGATGGCGATGCATCGCGGGCTGCGATGGAAGCATCGCATTTCGTGCTGGGTCGATTGTGTACAAGGGGTTGACAAGCAAAGTGGCGCTATGTTGCTATCCGCCTGATTTATCAGACCGTCTTGCTTCCCGCGCCCTTTCCGGATCGATCAGGTTGTGTAGCCGCAACCGGACAGCGGTGAGTAATCGTCGGTCAGAACGGGCAGCCACGAATTCGCACAACGAACCCCGCACCGGCCGCGCCCGAGGCGGGGTTCTTTATTTTGATTCTGTTTCGAACACGCTTCAGGAGCGCACATGCAGATTTATTCGCAGAAGGACGTCAAGAAAGCCGCCCTCAAGGGCGCGCGCATCGCAATCCTCGGCTATGGCAGCCAGGGCCGCGCGCACGCACTGAACCTCAAGGACAGTGGTTTCGACGTCGTTGTAGGCGTGCGCAAGAGTGGCGCCAGCTGGGGCAATGCGAAGAAGGACGGCCTTGCGGTCGCCGAACCTGCTGAAGCGGTGAAAGGTGCTGCATTGATCGCCTTCCTGACACCGGATCTGACTCAGAAGGATCTGTACAAGGATGTCATCGGCAACATCGCCAAAGGCACGACGATTCTCTTCGCGCACGGATTCAACGTGCACTTCGGCCTCATCAAGCCGCGCAAGGATCTCGATGTCGTGCTGATCGCACCGAAGGGCCCGGGCGGCCTCGTGCGTCGCCAGTACGAACAGGGTCGCGGCGTGCCCTGCCTGCTCGCGGTCTACCAGGATGCGACGCGCAAGGCGAAGGACAACGCCCTCGCCTACGCTCATGGCATCGGCGGCACCCGTGGCGGCGTGCTGAAGACGACGTTCGCGGAAGAGACCGAGACGGATCTGTTCGGCGAACAGGTCGTGCTGTGCGGCGGCACGACGGAGCTCGTCGTGAAGGGTTTCGAGACGCTCGTCGAAGCCGGTTATCAACCCGAAGTCGCGTACTACGAAGTTCTGCACGAACTGAAGCTGATCGTCGACCTGCTGCACGAAGGCGGCCTCGCGAAGATGCACAAGTTCATCTCCGAGACGGCGAAGTACGGCGATCTCACGCGCGGCCCGCGCATCGTGAACAAGGGCACCAAGAAGGAAATGAAGAAGGTCCTCAAGGAAATCCAGGACGGCAAGTTCGCGCGCCAGTGGATGAGCGAGAACAAGAGCGGCCGCAAGAAGTACAACAAGCTCATGAACCAGGACCTGAAGCACAAGATCGAGAAGGTCGGCGTGAAGCTGCGCGACCGCATGCCGTGGCTGCAGGAAAACGCCTGATCCGCGTACGGGATGTCCGGCTGCGCTGGCCGCCGGACATCCATTTCCTGATCTTTTGACGCCAAGATCCTTCGAAGGAGCACTCCCATGCCCATCAGTGCCGCCAAGTACATCTGGCAGAACGGCAAGCTCGTTCCCTGGGAGAAAGCGACCGTGCACGTGCTGGCGCATGCGCTGCACTACGGCTCGACGGTTTTCGAAGGCGTCCGTTCGTATCCGACCGCCAATGGCCCGATCATTTTCCGGCTGACCGATCACACGAAGCGCCTGTTCGATTCGGCCAAGATCTACCGCATCGACATCCCCTACTCCTTCGACGACATCAGCGCGGCCTGCAAGGAGATCATCGTCAGCAACGAACTGAACCGTGGCGCGTATCTGCGCCCGTTCGCGTTTCGTGGCTACGGTGAAATCGGTGTCGCGCCGAAGAACCCGCCTCCTGTCGAGACTGTCGTTGCTGCATTCGAGTGGGGCGCATACCTCGGCGCCGAAGGCCTCGAGAACGGCATCGACGTCTGCGTGTCGTCGTGGCAGAGACTCGCGCCGAACACCATTCCGGCGATGGGCAAAGCAGCAGGCAACTACCTGTCGAGCCAGCTCATCAGCATGGAAGCGAAGCGACTCGGCTTTGCCGAAGGCATCGGTCTGAGCACCGATGGCACGGTGAGCGAAGGCGCGGGCGAGAACCTGTTCCTGATCCGCGATGGCGTGATCTACACACCGGCGATCGCCAACTCGATTCTGCAGGGCATCACGCGTGACAGCGTCGTGAAGCTGGCCCGGGTGCACGGCTTCGAAGTGCGTGAGCAGGCGATTCCGCGCGAACTGCTCTATCTCGCCGATGAAATCTTCCTGACGGGTACGGCCGCGGAGATCACGCCGGTCCGCTCCGTCGACCACATCCAGATCGGCGCCGGCAAGCGCGGTCCGGTGACTGAAACGCTGCAGTCCGCGTTCTTCGGCCTGTTCAACGGCAAGACCCCGGACAAGTGGGGCTGGCTCGAATCCTGTTCCGACCGGAAAAACGTGGCGGTCGGCGCCTGAGCCCATCGCGGGCGGCGATGCCGGGCTGACGAATCGTCAGGCAGGCCCGACCGCTCCCTCGGCATCCTCTTCTCGACCGTCGCGGCCGCATCGAATCCATGAACGCAAAGACACTCTTCGAGAAGGTCTGGGAACAGCACGAGGTCGTTCCGGAGACCGCGGATACGCCCGCCGTTCTCTACATCGATCTTCACCTGGTCCACGAAGTCACCTCGCCGCAGGCGTTCTCGCTGCTGCGCGAACAGGGCCTGAAGGTCCGGCGGACCGATCGCACGCTGGCGACGATGGATCATTCGACTCCGACCGATCCAGATGAAATCTTCGGTCGGGTACCCATCAAGGTCGAATCCGCGGCCCGCCAGGTCAAGGAGCTCGAGAAGAACTGCGGCGAGTTCGGTGTGGAGCTGCTCGGCCTCGGGAGCGACCAGCGCGGCATCGTCCACGTGATCGGTCCGGAGCTGGGCGCAACGCAGCCCGGCAAGACGATCGTGTGCGGCGACAGTCACACGGCCACGCATGGCGCTTTCGGCGCCCTCGCCTTCGGTATCGGCACGACGGAAGTCGGCCATGTGCTCGCCACACAGTGCCTGCTGCAGCGTCGTCCGAAGACGCTTGCAATCGAAGTGAAGGGCCGCTTGCCCGAAAGCGTGACCGCGAAGGATCTGATTCTGGCGATCATCGGCAAGATCGGCGTGTCGGGCGGCACCGGCCACGTCATCGAATATCGCGGCTCAGCCATCGAAGCGCTGTCGATGGACGAGCGCATGACGGTCTGCAACATGTCGATCGAAGCCGGTGCACGCGCCGGCATGATCGCTCCCGATGAAACGACATTCGCCTACCTCAAGGGACGCCGCTTCGCACCGCAAGGCACGGCGTGGGACAAGGCAGTCGCCGAATGGCGCAAGCTGCCTTCGGATCCGGGCGCACGTTTCGATCGTGTCGTAGAGATCGACGCGACCTCGCTGGAACCGATGATTTCGTACGGCACCCACCCCGGCATGGTCGTACCGATCAGCGGCTCTGTACCGGAGCGAGCGAACGACGCCGTCCACGCGAAGTCGCTCGCTTACATGGGCCTCTCCGGCGGCGAGAAACTGATCGGCAAGCCGATTCAGGTCGTGTTCGTCGGCAGCTGCACGAACGCCCGCCTCTCCGATCTCGAGCTCGCTGCGAAGGTCATGCGAGGCCGCCGAGTGGCCGACGGCGTGCGAGCCCTGATCGTTCCCGGTTCACAGCAGATCAAGCGTGAGGCGGAAGCCCGCGGCCTCGCGAAGATCTTCACTGATGCCGGCGCAGAGTGGCGGGAGTCCGGCTGCTCGATGTGCATCGGCATGAATGGCGACCTCGTCGCCAAAGGCCAGTACGCAGTCAGCACGAGCAACCGCAACTTCGAAGGCCGCCAGGGCACGGGTGCAAGAACCTTGCTGGCGAGTCCTGCGACCGCTGCCGCGGCTGCCATTACCGGACGAGTCACCGATCCGCGTGATTTCCTGGGCTGAGTTCACCATGCAACCCATACGCACCATCGAATCGCGGACCGTCGTCCTGCCATTCACGAACATCGACACCGACCAGATCATTCCGGCGCGCTTCCTCACGACGACGACCAAGGAGGGCCTGGGCAAGCTTGCATTCTCGGACTGGCGCTACGAAGCCTCCGGTGCGCCCAAGAGCGACTTCATCCTCAATCGGCCTGAATCTTCCGGCTGCGCGATTCTCGTCGGCGGACGCAACTTTGGTTGCGGGTCGTCGCGTGAACACGCGCCGTGGGCTTTGCTCGACTATGGCTTTCGTGCCGTCATCAGCACGGAGATCGCCGATATATTCCGCAGCAACTCGCTCAAGAACGGCCTGCTGCCGATCGTCGTCGACGAAGCCACTCACCAATGGCTGCTCGACAATCCCGGTGCGCAGCTGCGCATCGATCTCGAAACATCGACACTCACGCTTCCGACAGGAACGAGCGTCCAGTTCCCCATCGAAGGTTTCGCCCGCTACTGCCTGCTGAACGGCACCGACGAAATGGGATTCCTGCTCAGTCGCTCGGACGCGATCACGAAATTCGAACAGGGCCGCGCATAGCATGCACGCAAAGATCGTTGTCCTCGCCGGCGATGGCATCGGCCCCGAAGTCACTCATGAAGGCGTCCGTGTGCTGGAGGCGGTTGCGAGCCGCTTCGGTCACGATTTCAAGTTCGAGGCGCATCTCATCGGGGGTGCTGCCATCGATGCCACGCAATCCGCACTGCCCGCCTCCACTCTCTCCGCTTGCGGCACCGCTGACGCAGTTCTGCTGGGCGCGGTCGGCGGACCGAAATGGTCGGATCCGAATGCGAAGATCCGGCCCGAGCAGGGGCTGCTCGCGTTGCGCAAGGGCCTCGGACTGTTCGCGAACCTGCGTCCGGTGACGCTGCATCCTTCGCTCCTCGACGCTTCGCCGCTCAAGCCTGAGGTGTTGAAGGGCACCGACATCATGGTCGTGCGAGAACTCACCGGCGGCATCTACTTCGGCGAGAAACGCCGCACAGCCGATGCGGCAAGCGATCTCTGCACTTACACGGTCGAAGAGATCGAACGCGTGACGCGAGTCGCAGGCAGGCTCGCGCGCAATCGGCGCAAGTCCATCGTGTCCGTTGACAAGGCAAACGTGCTGGAAACTTCGCGCCTGTGGCGCAGCACTGTCGAGCGCGTCCTCAACGAAGAATTCGCCGACATAAAGCTCGAACACATGCTCGTCGATTCAGCGGCGATGCATCTCATCCGCAAGCCTGCGAGCTTCGATGTGATGCTTACCGAGAACATGTTCGGCGACATCCTGACGGATGAAGCTTCGATGCTGGCCGGGTCGCTCGGCCTGCTTCCGTCGGCCTCCCTGGGCGCTGGCCGCCTCGGGGTTTACGAGCCGATCCACGGTTCCGCCCCGGACATTGCCGGCCGGGGAATCGCCAATCCGCTCGGCACCATCCTGAGCGTCGGCATGCTCCTGAGGCACTCCCTGGAGCTGCCGGCCGAGGCGCAAGTGGTTGAAAAAGCTGTGGCCGACGCCGTCGCGGCGGGCCTCAGAACGGCCGATATCGCGGCTGGCGGCGCGGCCAGGAGCACGCGCGAAGCGGGCGACGAAGTCGTCAAGCGAATCCTGCAGTAAACGCCGTAAAGCCCTGATATCTCAGGGGGAATCGAACCCCTCCGGGTGCGGCAAATTTTCTTGCCACAAACCCCGGCGGGACGGTTATGATTTGTCCGCCCCGGTGATTCGATCTCTGCCGGTGCTTCCGCCTTCGGGCAAATCTCCATGTCTCGACCACTACGGTCGAGGTGTCTTTGGTGGAAACAGGGCTCGTGTCGGGTTAGTCCCCAAGGTCGATGACGGCTCACGCCGATATCGCCACGACCGCGCTTCTAAGTTGCCACATCAAGGCCGGCGAAGAGCCGGCCTATTTTTTTGCGTGCGGTTTTCTCAGCGCGGCTCGCGCGTCCATTCTTCGTAGAACGGCGGCAAGTCGCGCGATGCGCTCGACTTGAATTCGGGGGCGCGCTTCTCGCGAAACGACTGCACGCCCTCCTTCCCATCGTTGACGCTCGTGTAGAACATCGCGAGCGAATCGATTCGATGCGCTTCGAGCGGATGAGGCTGCGCGGTGTTTCGATACAGCATCTGTCTTGCGAGTGCGATCGCGACGGGTGAACGGTTGTCGATGATGCGTCGAAGCAGTTTCCGCGCTTCGTCGAGGAGCTGTTCGGGCGCGATCACGGATTTCACCAATCCACCACGCTGCGCTTCGTTCGCGTCGATGATGTCCGCCGTGTAGACCCACTCGAGCGCCTGCGAAATCCCGACGATCCTGGGCAGGAACCACGACGAGCATGCTTCCGGCACGATGCCGATCTTGCCGAACACGAATCCGATGCGCGCTTTGTCCGAGGCGAGGCGAATGTCCATCGCGAGCGTCATGGTCGCGCCGATGCCGACTGCCGCGCCATTGATCGCAGCGATCACCGGCTTCTTGCAGTTGAAAATCGCGAGCGTCACGCGACCGCCAGTGTCACGCACACCCTTCACGATCGCCGGGTCGTCGAGGCGCTCATGCATGTCGTCCAGCGTCGGCTGCTGCGACTCATCGAGACCGAAAACATTCCCAGGCGCCGACAGATCCATGCCCGCGCAGAAGGCCTTCCCGGCGCCCGTCACGATGATTCCGCGCACAGCGTCGTCATCGCTCGCGTGCGTGAATGCGCTGATCAGCTCCTCCGCCATCTGTGGCGTGAACGCATTGAGCTGGTCAGGGCGATTGAGCGTGAGCGTCAGGATGCCGTCGACGACTTCGTAGCGAATAGCTGAATAGTTCATGCGACCTCGCTAGACAGCGACCATCGCCGTCGCCGCGCCCAGATGCTGACGACATTCGCTCACGATGCGATCGATCAGCTCGGCGCAGCTCGGCACGTCGTGAATCAGGCCGATCACCATCCCGGCGCTGACGACGCCGTCGTTCACGTCACCGTTCTTCAAAGCAACCTTGCCGCGCGCGCCGGCAACGAGGTGCCTGACCTCCTCGAACTTCGCACCGCGCTTCTCCATTGCGACGACTTCTTCCGAAATCGCATTCTTGAAGACCCGTGCAGTGTTGTGCATCGTCCTGAACATCAGATTCGTGTCCCGCTCAGTAGCCTGAACGAGCGCCTGCTTCACGTTGTCGTGCACCGGAGCTTCCTTCGTGCACATGAACCGGGTGCCCATGTTGATGCCTTGCGCACCCAGCGCGAATGCCGCGGCCATACCGCGACCATCACCGATTCCGCCGGATGCCACGACGGGAATCTTGAGTGCCGCGACGGCCGCCGGAATCAGAATCATGTTGGGGACATCATCTTCACCCGGATGACCGGCGCATTCGAACCCGTCGATGCTGACGATGTCGACGCCGTAGCGTTCGGCGGAAAGCGCGTGGCGCACCGATGTGCACTTGTGCACGACCTTGATGCCGTGCTGCTTGAACTCGCCGATGAAATTCTTGGGGCTGTTACCCGCGGTCTCGACGATCTTGATCCCGCTCTCGATGATGGCGCGCATGTATTCCGCATAAGGCGGAGGTGTGATGGCCGGCAGGATCGTGAGATTCACCCCGAACGGCTTGTCGGTCATCGTGCGGCAGCGCTCGATCTCGCGCCGCAGATCATCGGGTGTCGGCTGCGTGAGCGCCGTGAGAATGCCGAGACCGCCTGCGTTCGAAACCGCCGATGCAAGCTCGGCAGTGCCAACCCACTGCATGCCGCCCTGAATGATCGGATAGCGGATACCGAGCAGTTCGGTGACTTTGGTCTTCATGTGTACTCTGTTCACGTTTCTTTGGGCAGCCCCTGGAGACTGCACAGAGTACACAGACTGCCGGGAGGCAGTCACTGCGTTCGCGCTTCTTCAGATACGTTGAGCGCGATCAAGACCACTCTGCAGATCGCGCAGCAAGTCGTCCGCACTTTCGATTCCGACAGAGAGTCGCAACAAGGAATCGGAGATGCCCGCACGCGATCTTGCTTCTGCCGCCATTCCTGCATGAGTCATGCTGGCCGGATGCGCCACCAGGCTCTCGACGCCGCCAAGCGACTCCGCCAGCGAGAAGCATCGCAGGCCATCGAGGAATGCGCGTGCCTGCGGAACGCCGCCCTTGAGTTCAAAGCTGACCATGGCGCCGAAGCCGGACTGCTGGCGCTTCGCAATCTCGTGCTGCGGATGATGCGCGAGCCCCGGGAAGAACACCTTCTGCACAGCCGGATGGGCATCGAGAAGCTGAGCAATGCGCTGCGCATTGTCGCCGTGGACGGATAGCCGCGCATGAAGCGTGCGCAGTCCGCGCAGCGTCAGGTAGCTGTCGAATGGAGCACCAGTCACGCCGATACAGTTCGCCCACCACACTAGCTTTTCGTGCAGTTCGCGAGTCGCTGACGCGACGGCACCGCCAACGACGTCGCTGTGACCGTTGAGGTACTTCGTCGTCGAATGCAACACCAGATCCGCACCGAGCGCGATCGGCAGCTGCCAGCCCGGCGACAGGAAGGTGTTGTCCACCAGTAGAAGCGCGCCCGCAGCGTGAGCTTTCGTTGCGATGCTCCTGATGTCGACGATACGCAGCAGTGGATTGCTGGGCGTTTCGATCCATACGAGACGCGGCTTCTTCGCCAGTGCGGCATCCAGGGCACGTGCATCGGTCTGATCCACGAATTCGACCCGGATCGAGCCGCGCTTCGCGAGCGCGTCGAAAAGCCGATAGGTGCCGCCGTAGCAATCGTGAGGCGCTATGAGGAGATCGTTGCTCTCCAGCAGGTGCGTCGCGAGCGTGACCGCAGCCATGCCGGACGCCGTGATGACCGCCCCCGCCGCGCCTTCGAGCTCAGCGATCGCTTCGCCCAGCGCGTCGCGCGTGGGGTTGCCGGAACGCGTGTAGTCGTACGCGCCTTTCTCGCCGAAGGCCTTGAATGCGTACGTCGACGTCAGATGAATGGGCGGTACGACCGCATTGTGCTGAGTGTCGGACTCGAGTGCGGCTCTCACCGCGCGGGTAGCGGAACTGAAACTGTCGCTCATCGTGCTTGCTCGGAAAATCCCAGGGCGCGTTCGAAAACGGGTTGCAATACGGCGCCTTCCTTCAGGAAGGCGTCGTGACCATACAGTGAGGAGATCTCCACGATCTCTGCGGGACCGGCGAGCGACGATTGCAGTCGCTGGACGTCACAGAGAGGCACGAGCTGATCCTCGCGTACCGCGACGAGCGTCGTGGGTACCGTGATGCGAGCCGGGTCGACGCGATGCAGGTCGATCGATTCCGACAAGCACAGGAATGCTTCGGGGAGATAGGACGCCGCATACGCATCGCCGCGGGCCAGGAGATAGGTTTCGACCGGAAACTGGAAACGCCCGTCGATTCTCTCGGGCTCGGCGTCGAAACGAACTGCGAATTCAGCCGGGCTGCGATACGTCGCCATCGCCAGCGCGCGCGCGAGTCGCAGCCCTTCAGGGCCGTCGTTCTTCTTCAACGCATAGCGAACAGTCGCGCGCTGGACGCTGCGCCACGCTGTCGCCATCGGATGAGAACGGTCTGCGGCACTGATCACGACGATGCGTCGAGTGAGCTGAGGAAAGCGTTCCGCGAAGGCCAGCGCGACCATTCCGCCATAAGAAGCGCCGACGACGGCCTGGACCGATCCCAGCTTCAGGTGTTCGATGAGATGAGCCAGAACGGCTGCCTGATCGTAGGCGCTGATGGAGGGGAAATTTGACTGATCGCGTCGTGGGCCTGTGGTCTGTCCGCTGCCGCCGAGGAAATCGAAACCGAGCACTCGACAGCGTCGCGTATCCAGCGCACTGCCCGGCCCGACGATTTCACTCCACCAGCCTCGTGGCGTGTTCCCGGTGACGAAACGACCTGCGGAGATGCCGCCCAGGGCCGCAACGACGGGAGCTGCGTCATCGCCGACGAGACGCCACGCGACTTTCATCTGATCGATGTGGCCGCCGAGATGAAGTTTGAACGCGCCCGGGATCTCGAGCACGCCCTCGCGTGTCGCGGATTCCACGGCTTCGGGAATGGATGCAGCAGGCGCGACGTCCAGTGCGGCCGGCTGAGTCAAAGCGTTCATGCAGCAAGTACTCCAATTCATTCCGCGCCCGTGCTGGGGGCGGAATCAAGGTTTCGCGCATCGCAGAAACCCCACGGAGTACCCGTAGTGGCAGGTCGCTGTGGACCATCTGCCCCATTCCGGCAAAGGAATGACGCAGCTTCCCAGCAACTCATCTGTCGGGACCTGACGGTCTCCGCAGGAGTTGGCACCTTTTCGAGGTGGTTAGCCTCGACGGTTGCCCCGGCTTCCAAGGGCCTTACCCTCCGCCGGTCTCGATGAGCGGCGAGAAGTCTATGGGCCCCGACCGCGAAGCGTCAAGGAAATCAACTGCATGGACATCACGAAACCGGGGTGTTTTGCGGGAATGCCTCATCGCGGTGCGCAAACTGAGGTTGACGGCCCGACGCGCCGGGTATTAATGTACTAGCACGCTAGTACATTAATACATTCCTCCCACCGATCCCGGGTCATGAAAGAACACCGATTGGTAACGCCGCGCCAGGAAGCGCTGGCGGAGCGATCCCTATTCGCTGCCGTCCTGACGCTCAAGAGCGTCGATGAATGTCGGTCCTTCTTCCGGGACCTGTGCACGCCCGCCGAGCTTCAGGCGCTCGCGGATCGTTGGGCCGTAGTGGGCCTTCTGCAGGAAGGCGTTCCGTATCGTGAGATCCACAAGCAGACCGGCGTGAGTGTCACGACCATCGGCAGGGTCGCTCGCTACCTTACGAACGGCAATGGCGGCTATTCCCTGGCTGCTGGCCGACTGAAAGAAAGCCGCGTGGGCTGAGGCAGATCACATCATGGATAAATCATCGCGCCTCAAAGTGGCCTTGCAGAAATCCGGCCGCCTCACCGAGAACTCCCTCGACCTGCTCGCGCGCTGCGGGCTCAAGTACAGCCGCGGCAAAGATCAGCTGATGTGCTACGGCGAGAACATGCCGCTCGATGTGCTGTTCGTGCGCGACGATGACATTCCGGATCTCGTGCAGCAGGACGTCTGCGATCTCGGCATCGTCGGACTCAACGTCATCGAAGAGAAGCGCCTGTCCTTCCAGACGCGTGGCGTTTCCCCCCTCTTCGAACAGGTGATGGTTCTGGACTACGGCAAGTGCCGGCTGTCCATCGCCGTGCCCGATGGCACGGAGTACAAGGATGCCAGCTCGCTCCGCGGCAAACGCATCGCAACGACTTATCCGAACATCCTCGCCCGCTTCCTTCGTGAACGCGATGTGCAGGCCGAAGTCGTGACGATGTCGGGCGCGGTGGAAATCGCGCCTCGCCTCGGTCGCGCGGATTTCATCTGCGATCTCGTTTCCACCGGCTCGACACTCATTGCCAATCACCTGTCCGAAGCGGAAACCGTGATGGAGAGTCAGGCTGCCATCATCAGCACGCCTGTGCCCGTGACCATGGAAAAGCAGGAATGGATTCATCGCCTGACGATGCGCATCGACGGCGTGCAGCAGGTCAAGGAGAGCAAGTACATCATGCTGCATGCGCCTCGCGAGAAGCTCGCCGAGATCCGCAAGCTTCTGCCCGGCAGCGAATCACCGACGATCATGCCGCTCGACGGCGCCGGCGACAAAGTCGCGGTGCACGCCGTTTGCCGCGAGAATGTGTTCTGGGAGACGCTCGAAGGCCTCAAAGGTGCCGGCGCCAGCGCGATTCTCGTGTTGCCTGTCGAGAAGATGCTCGCATGACGCTTCCAGCCCTCCTCGACTGGTCGCAGCTATCCGCGAGCGATCGTCTCAAGGCGCTGCAGCGTCCCGCGCAAGAGAACGTGGACGCCTTGAACGCATCGGTTCGCCAGATCATCGCGGACGTGCGAGCGCGTGGTGACACAGCACTTCTCGAGTACACGCAACGCTTCGATGGCGTCGATCTGGCGGCGCTGCAGGTGAGCGACGCTGAGTTCACGAGCGCCGCCGCGGCCCTCAATGAAGATCAGCTGGCAGCGCTGCATCGCGCGATTGCGAATGTCAGCCGCTTCCATGTTGCGCAACTCGCTGACCCAATCAGAATCGAGACATCACCGGGCGTCGTATGTGAACGCCACTATCGTCCCATTGATTCAGTCGGACTCTATGTTCCCGCCGGTGTAGCCCCCCTGCCCTCGGCAGCGATCATGTTGGCTGTACCCGCGAGGATCGCGGGTTGTCCGACACGAATTGTGTGTACTCCGCCGCGCAAGGACGGCACCGCCGATCCCGCTGTGCTGGTTGCTGCCCGCCTCTGCGGTGTCGAACGAATCTTCAAAGTCGGCGGCGCACAAGCGATTGCAGCGATGGCCTACGGAACGCACACAATCCCGAAGGTCGATAAAGTGTTCGGTCCGGGCAACGCGTGGGTCACAGCAGCGAAGCTGCTCGCGGCCAACGACGCAGACGGAGCAGCGCTCGACTTGCCGGCCGGCCCCTCGGAAGTTCTGGTCATCGCGGATGAGTCGGCCCGCGCCGAGTTCGTCGCCGCCGACCTGCTCGCCCAGGCCGAGCACAGCATCGATGCACAAGCGATTCTCGTGACGACCTCGAAGACACTGGCCCAGGAAACGTTGTTGCAGCTCGAGCAGCAGATGCAACGACTGGATCGCGAGAGCACGCTGCGCAAGTCCATCGCCCACGCACGGATCTTCGTTGTGGATTCGCTCGACGTCGCCTTCGACGTCAGCAACAGCTACGCCCCGGAGCATCTGATCGTTCAAACCCGCAATGCCCGCGCCTGGCTGCCGAAGATCCGAAACGCCGGCTCTGTATTCCTCGGCACCTGGACTCCGGAAACGATGGGTGACTACTGCAGCGGGACGAACCACGTGCTGCCGACCTACGGTTTCGCACGCGCATACAGCGGTCTCTCGATGACGGACTTCATGAAGCGGATCACCGTCCAGGAACTGAGCGACGAAGGCCTGCGCGATCTGGGCCCGACTGCTGTGACGATCGCCCAGCTCGAAGGTCTCGATGCGCATGCCAACGCAGTCCAGGTGCGGCTGCGTCATCTCGAAGCGGCGGCCCGGCCATGATCAGCGTCCTTCAACTCGCTCGCCCGGAGATCCTGACGCTTCGGCCGTACGAACATGCAGCCTGGGAGCCGGCATTCGAGCGGATGCACGCCAACGAAATGCCCTGGCGCGCTTCGCAGGAAGACAGTGCTGCCGGCCTGAATCGATATCCAGAGCCGCAACCGCAAGAGCTGATCGAGCATCTCGCTGAGCTCTACGGAACCGCTCCCGACAATGTCCTCGCGGGTCGCGGCAGCGATGAAGGCATCGATCTGCTCGTACGCGCGTTCTGCCGAGCCGGCGAAGACAGCATCATGATCTGTCCGCCGACGTTCGGCATGTACAAGGTGTCCGCGCGCATTCAAGGCGCGGGCGTCGTCGAGGTGCCGCTGCTGAAAGAGCGCGGCTATGCCCTTGATGTGGAACGAGTCCTCGCGGCCTGGAATGACAAGGTCAAGCTGGTCTTCGTCTGCTCACCGAACAACCCCACGGGCAATCTGCTGGATCGCGCTGCCATCGAAACTCTTTGTTCGAAGCTGACTGACAAGGCGATCGTCGTCGTCGACGAAGCCTATATCGAGTTCGCGGGTGTCGAGAGCATCGTCCCCGCGCTGGCCCGATTCGAGAATCTCGTCGTACTGCGCACGCTTTCCAAGGCGTACGCGCTGGCGGGAGCACGTTGCGGCGCTTTGCTTGCCCACAAGGACATCGTCGCGTTGCTTTCCGGCGTCATCACGCCGTATGCCCTGCCGACTCACACCATCGAGTCCGTCCTGCTCTGCACTGACGCTTCACACCGCGCAGAGGCTCAGGCACGCATCCAGACCATTTTGCGCGAGCGCGAAGTTCTTCTGAACGCATTGGCCGCAGTGCCGGCGGTGCGCAGGGTTTGGCGCAGCGATTCGAATTTCCTGCTGCTCCAGTGTGTCGACGTGAAAGGCGTGCTGGATGCCGCGATGTCGGGCGGGCTTATCATCCGCGACTTGCGATCGAACCCATTGCTGGCTGATTGCGTCCGCGTGTCCGTCGGCACGCCAGAGCAGAACGCTCGTCTGCTTCGTACGCTCGAGCGACTGCCTGGCGCTGTTTCCGGAGACGCCGCATGAGCGCAAAAAGGGTCCTTTTCATCGATCGGGACGGCACGATCATCGAAGAGCCGGCCGACTATCAGATCGACAGCCTGCAGAAGTTCCGGCTGGTGGCGGGTGTTGTTCCCGCCCTTCTCGCGCTTCGCGATGCGGGCTACACGTTCGTCATGGTGAGCAACCAGGACGGACTGGGTACGCAAAGCTTTCCCGAACCCTCTTTTCGCGAACCGCACGAGTTCCTGCAGCGACTGCTTTCATCGCAGGGAATCTCGTTCGAGGCGGAGTTCATCTGTCCGCACTTTCCCACGGATGGATGTGCCTGCCGCAAGCCCAAAACAGGGCTGCTCGAGGCGTATCTCGAGGCGAACTCGCTCGATCTGACTCACAGCTATGTGATCGGCGACCGTGAAACGGACCTCGAGCTTGCCCGCAACATCGGAGTCACGGGTCTGCGTATCGGTCCGGACGAAGGATGGCCCGAGATCGCCGCGAAGCTGACTCGCTCGCAGCGCACGGCAACCATCGATCGCAAGACCAAGGAGACGGATATCCGCGTGGCCGTGAACCTCGACGCGGAGTCGCCGATCCACGTGACCACCGGACTGGGCTTCTTCGATCACATGCTGGAGCAGATCGCGAAGCACGGCGGGTTCTCGCTGCAGCTCACGTGCAAAGGCGATCTGCACATCGATGAGCATCACACTGTCGAAGATTGCGCGCTGGCGCTCGGACAGGCACTGCGCGCTGCGCTTGGTGACAAGCGTGGCATTCAGCGCTATGGATTCCTGCTGGCCATGGACGAAGCGCTCGCGCAGGTCGCAATCGATCTGTCGGGCCGGGCCTACTTCGTCTTCGAGGGCCAGTTCGGTCGCGACTCCGTCGGGCAGTTGCCCACCGAGCTCGTGCCGCATTTCTTCCGCTCACTTGCGGACACGCTGGGCGCCGCGATCAATATCAAGGTCACGGGCGAGAACACGCATCACATGATCGAAGGCTGTTTCAAAGGGGTCGGACGCGCGTTGCGTCAGGCGATCCGCATCGAAGGCTCCGAGCTGCCGAGCACGAAGGGAACGCTGTGACGAACGGAGTTGCCATCATCGACAGCGGCGGCGCGAACATCGCGTCTCTCGAACTTGCGATGGAACGTCTCGGTGTTCCCGCGGAGTTGACCACCGATCCTGAGAAGCTGCGCGCGGCCAGTCACGTGATCCTGCCCGGCGTCGGCGCCGCAGCCGACTGCATGGGCCGTCTGCAGAAGGCAGGACTCGTCGAAACGATCCGCGGACTCAAACAACCGGTTCTCGGCATCTGCGTCGGCATGCAGCTTCTGTTCGATTCATCAGAAGAAGGCGATGTGCAGTGCCTCGGACTATTGCCGGGCCGCGTTCGGCGACTGCCCGATCGCGACAATTTGCCCGTACCCCACATGGGCTGGAATCAACTCGAGTTCAACGGAAAAACCTCATTGCTGAATGACATCCGGCCTGGAGACTACGTCTACTTCGTGCATAGCTACGCGGCCCCCGTCAGTGAGCTGACGCTTGCAACGACCCAGTACGGCGATCCGTTCGCGGCAGTCGTCCGCCGCGGCAACGTCTATGGTGCGCAGTTTCACCCGGAGCGGTCGGCGCGCATCGGTGCGCAACTGCTGCGCAACTTCGTGCAACTGTAGGAACGAAAGGACTCGATCCATGGAACTGATTCCTGCTATCGATCTGAAGGACGGGCGCTGCGTGCGGCTCTTCCAGGGCGACTTCGCGGCGGAAACCGTCTACTCCAACGAACCGGCCCAGGTGCTGGATCACTATCTGTCGCTCGGTGCGCGACGGGTCCACGTCGTGGATCTCGACGGTGCTCGCGACGGCAACCAGCAGAACCGGGCTATCGTCGCGGACCTTGTCGCTCGCGGTCGTGCGATCCTGCAGGTCGGCGGCGGCCTGCGTACGCTTGATCGAGTGAAAGACATTCTCGCCACCGGCGTCGAGCGCGCTGTCGTCGGCAGTGTCGCAGTCACAGCGCCGGACGATGTCATGCGCTGGATGACGCAGGTCGACCCGAAACGTATCGTGCTGGCCTTCGACGTGCGTATCGACTCCGCCGGCATGCCGTTGCTGACGACGCATGGCTGGCAGAAGACGAGCGACACCGTTCTCTGGCAGGCGGTCGACCAATTCATGAAAGTCGGGCTGGCTCATGTGCTCTGCACCGACATCTCGCGCGACGGCGCGCTGACGGGCCCCAACTGTGAGTTGTACGCGGAGGCGGTGCGCCGCTTTCCAGAACTGCAGTGGCAGGCCTCAGGCGGCGTAAGCAACGCTCGAGACCTGCATGCCTTGCGCGACTGCGGCGTCGCTGCCGTGATCAGCGGCAAGGCGATGCTGGAGAAGCGCATTTCTTCCGAGGAGCTGCGGCCATTCTTGCCAAACGCATCATCCCCTGCCTCGACGTAAGGGACGGCCAGGTCGTCAAAGGCGTTCGCTTCCGCGACCATGTGGTCGTGGGCGACATCCTCGAGCTTGCGACGCGCTATCGCGACGAAGGCGCGGACGAGCTCGTGTTCTACGACATCACAGCGAGTCCCGACGGTCGATCGGTCGATCGCAGCTGGGTGAGTCGCGTCGCTCGCATTCTCGACATTCCCTTCTGTGTCGCCGGCGGCATTCGTTCCGTGGAGGACGCCGAAGAAGTGCTCGGCGAGGGCGCCGAGAAGGTGTCGATCAACTCCCCCGCCCTCGCGGATCCCGATCTCATCTCACGACTGAATGCTCGCTTCGGAGCGCAGTGCGTCGTCGTCGGCATCGACAGCCAGACGGTGGAAGGCGCGTATCACGTCTATCAGTTCACAGGCGATCCATCGCGCACGCGCAATACGGCGCGTCTTACCCTCGACTGGGTTCGCGAAGTCCAGGAACGCGGGGCCGGCGAGATCGTACTCAATTGCATGGCCAGCGACGGAGTGCGCAAAGGCTACGACATCGAGCAACTGCGCGCGGTGAGGAATCTCTGCCGGGTGCCGCTCATTGCGTCAGGCGGCGCCGGTGCGCCGGAGCATTTTGAAGCTGTGTTCGCTGACGCTCGCGTCGACGGTGCTCTGGCGGCAAGCGTCTTCCATACGGGCGCCATCGCCATCCCCGACCTCAAGCAATACCTGCGCGGTCGCGCAATCGAGATCCGGCCATGAATCTTGCGCAGATCAGAACGCTCGACTGGGAGAAAGGCGACGGTCTCCTGCCGGCAATCGTTCAGGATTGCGCTACCGGGCAGGTGCTGATGCTGGGCTTCATGAATGCTGAAGCGCTGCGGACGACGCTGGAGAGCGGTCGCGTGACGTTCTTCAGCCGCAGCAAGAATCGTCTCTGGACCAAGGGCGAAACTTCAGGCCACTTCCTCAGCGTCGTGGCCGTCGCGGAGGATTGCGACAAGGATTCACTGCTCATTACAGCGCGCCCCGAGGGACCGACGTGCCACAACGGCACCGATAGTTGCTTCGGCGATGACATCCGCTCCGAAGCCGCCGGCCTCTCATTCCTAGCGAGGCTCGAGTCGGTGCTCGCCCAGCGTATCGCCGATCGGCCCGAGGGCAGTTATACGGCCCGACTCTGGTCCGAAGGCACCACGCGCATCGCACAGAAGGTGGGTGAAGAAGGTGTCGAAGTAGCGCTGGCAGCAGTCACACAAGCAGACGAGCGGCTCGTCAGCGAGTCAGCCGATCTGATCTTTCATCTCGCGCTGCTGCTCAAGAATCGGGGATTGTCGCTGGCCACTGTCGTTGCCGAGCTCGAGCAGCGTCATCGCGCCAAGCCCTGATCGTCACGCGTTGTAGTTCAATTTCAGGCCGGGTCGCGGCCAGCGTGCCTTGACGAGCTTCCCGGTCGCCGACAGCGTGATGTACGCATCGCGCATGTCAGCCCCGCCGAAGCAGATGTTCGTCGTCAACGGATCCGGAAACGCCTCGTGTTCGAAGGAACCATCCGGCCGAAAAACGGTGATGCCTCCGTTCAGCAGCGTCGCCGAACACACGTTGCCGTTCTCCTCCACGGCGAGACTGTCGAGCAGCTGATGATTGGGCAGCGTGCAAACGACACGTCCGCGCGGACCGCCGGGAACGAACGGCACGAGCTTCCCGGGCGACGCGATGTCGAAGGCCCACAGCTTCCCCGTGTCTGTGTCGTTGCAGTAGACGACCTTCTCATCCGGCGACAATCCCACGCCGTTGAGTGACACAGCGTGATAAACGGCGCGATGCAAATGAGAGCCGTCCGGCCTGGCGTGGAAGAGACCGCTGTGATCGCGACTACGCGAAAAGCGCTTGCCCAGATCGGTAAACCACAAGCCGCCCTCGCGATCGAACACGAGATCGTTCGGCCCGCCGAGCCTTTCGCCGTCGAAGGAATCGTAAACGCGCTCGAACGTACCGGTGGCCAGATTCACCCGCTCGATGCGCCCCGTGGTGTAGTCCTTCGCCGCCTGGCCGGGATACAGCAGGCCATTGACGTTGTGCCATTGAAAGCCGCCGTTGTTGCACACGTAGACGGCGCCGTCGGGGCCGACCGCGGCACCGTTCGGTCCGCCGCCGAGGTTCGCAATGACTTCGGTGCGGCCATTCCAGACGCGCGTCAAAGTGCCGCGCGCGATCTCGACGAGGATGACTGATCCGTCATCCATCGCGACGGGGCCTTCGGGAAACTGCAGTCCTTCTGCGAGAACTTCGAATTGCATGAGAGTGACGGTGCTGAGGGCGGTGCGTTCATTGTGCACCGCCCTTCACTATCCGTCACCGCTTGCGCGGGGCCTAGATGAGGAACTCTTTCGCCGGTTCGCGCAGGTTGTATGTCGACGACATCGCACGGCCGTATGCGCCCGCCGTTGCGATCAGCAGAACATCGCCTTCCTGAGTCGGCGGCAGCAATCGATCGAGACCGAGCTGATCGCCGGATTCGCAGATCGGACCGACGACGTTGACGACTTCCGTCGCCAGCGCGTCGAGGCGGCTGAGATTCAGGATCTCGTGATGCGAACCGTAGAGCGCCGGACGAATGAGCGAGTTCATGCCGGTCGCCACGCCGACATATTGCACTTCGCCCTTGCCCTTCAGCTGCGTGACCTGTGCGAGCAGCACACCAGCCTCAGCGACGAGATAGCGACCCGGCTCGATCCAGAGGGTGAGCTTCGGATGAGCCGCCTTCAGTGCGCTGAGAGCGGAAGCGAACTCCGTCAGCACGACTCCCTGCTGGCCGAGGCGTTCCGGTACGCCCAGACCACCACCGAGATCCACTGTGTGGACATCCGGGAAGCGCTGAGTGAGGCCCGTGAGGGTCTCGCCAACCGACTGCCAGTTGTCGACGTTGAACACGCCGCTGCCCGTGTGAGCGTGCAGTCCAACCACGCGCGCGCCCGATGCGTTGATGAGCCGGGTCAGCTCCTCCATTTCGAAGAGCGGAACGCCGAACTTCGAATGCACGCCTGCTGTGCGGACCTTGTCGTGATGGCCGCGCCCGTAGCCCGTATCGATACGAACGAAAACGTCCTTGCCCTTGAACAGCTCCGGCCACGCCTTGAGCGGATGCAGGTTGTCGAGCGTGACCCAGATGCCCTGCTCGAGTCCCCAGACGTATTCGTCGCGCGGCGCGAAATTCGGCGTGAAGAGGATTCGCTTGCGATCGAGCCCCGGCAGCGTCCGCATGACGTGCTCGACTTCGTTGCGCGAGACGCATTCGAAGCCGAGTCCTTCGTCGTGGAACAGCTTGAGGATCTCGGGATGCCAGTTCGCCTTGAGCGCGTAGAACACGCCGTCGATGCCCGGAAGCGCCTTCAGCGCCTGCGCCTTGCCCTTGAGCGTGTTGCGATCGTAGACAAACGCGGCGCCGTTCTTGCGGCCCAGCTCTACAAGCTCATTGCGACGGACGTGCCACCACTGCGTCGACGTGTCGGTGACCTTGCTTGCGCCGCCGTACAGCTCTTCCCACGTCGGACCCAGGACGCGATCCGCCGTCATCTTGCGGATGGCGATCTCGTGCAGTCGCGACACGAGCCGGTCGCCCTGCTCTTCGTCGATCACGAACGTGATGTTGAGATCGTTTGCCGCCTGGGTGACGAGATAGATCTTCTGTTCTTCGAAGAGCTCGAGCGCATCGCCGAGCCGGTGAAGAATCGCGCGGATGTTGCGACCGACGAGGCTCACCGCGGCGCAAGGTCCGATGACCTGCACGCGGCAGATCTTGCCGAGGTCGAGCGTGAGCGCGTCCATGGCGGCCTTGGTCAGCGTATTCGCAGCAGGATCGAGCGACACAGTGACGCTCGTCTCCGAAGTCGACACGAGGTCGATGGAGATGCCGTGATCCTTGAACACCTGGAAGGCATCGGCGAGGAAGCCCACCGAATGCCACATCCCGACCGTTTCCATCGAGACGAGCGTGATGTTCTTCTTGATCGTGACGGCCTTCACCTGAGCGGCGATGTTGCCGCCCTGCGCCGTGATGACCGTGCCCTCGAGCTTCGGCGTCTGTGTCGCGAAGACGTAAAGCGGAATAGCGTACTGCTTCACCGGCATGATGCAGCGCGGGTGCAGCACCTTCGCTCCGCTGCTGGCGATTTCCTGTGCTTCGTCGTATTCGAGCGCTCGCAGCAGCCGGGCGGTCGTGACTGAACGGGGATTCGCGCTGAACATGCCCGGCACGTCGGTCCAGATCTCCAGTCGGCGCGCCTGCAATTTCGCGGCGAGGTAGCTGCCGGAAGTGTCGGAACCGCCGCGACCAAGAAGAACCGTGTCGCCCTTGTCGTCGCTCGCAATGAAACCCTGTGTGATCCAGACGGTGCCTGGTGACGACCAGCGACGCTGCAGCTCGACGTCGGGCTCGTATGCACAGGTCGCCGAGAGATAGCTCGAACGCACGTTCGCATTGCGACGCTGTTCGGCCTTCAGCACGGTGCGCACGTCGACCCACTGAACATCGAGCCCCTGCGCGGTGAGGAACGCTGCGCCGAGACGCGTTGCCATGAGCTCGCCCTGAGCCATGACGCGGGCATGCAAACGCTCGCTCACTTCGCCGACGAGGGAAATACCCGCGGCGATCTGGTGCAGTCGCTTGAACTGATCCTCGAGATCCGGAGAAGGAACGATGCCGAGGTCGCGGGCGAGATCGCGGTGACGCTGTTCGATCTGCGCCATCACCGGCTGCCAGGCTCCGGTCAGCGCGAGTGACAACAGCTGTTCGAGCCTGTCAGTGATGCCAGAGAGCGCGGAATGCACCACGACAGGACGCAGCCCCTCGGCAAGACGATCGCGCAGCACGGCGGCGACGTTTTTCCAATTGGCCGCGGACGACACGCTCGTGCCACCGAACTTGAGCACCACCCACGGCGAATTCCCGGGAGAAGCCCCCGGAGCGGAATCAGCGATCGTCATTGGAATCCCCATTTGCTTCGAATCCGGCGGGACTGCGTGGCGCAATCCATCAGCGCCTGTGTTGCCGACACAGGCAGCGCAAGGTGACCTCCGCCGTTGTCCGGCGTCAGGTCACCGCGTTGAGACTATTCTTCGTCCTCGAAATCGAGGAGCTCTTTCTTAAGCCGGCGTTCGGCCAGAACGTCTTCGAGTTTGCTCCATGCGGCCTTGCCCTTTTTCGCATCTTTGGCGGCGCTGGGGCGCGCGCGGCGGTCCACTTTGTCGATGAATCGATCGAAGTTCTGTTCCTCGTCGCTCTCAGCGACGAAGTCATCATCGATATCGAAGTGTTCGTCGTCTCTCTCCACCATGATGATTCCTGGGGTGATTCCTCGAAAAATCCTGATAAATCAACTACATCGGCACTCGCGGGGTGCCGCGGCCTGCGGACTATATACGATGCGCGGCGGTTTTCAATGGCCGTTTCGCGGCAATTCCCGAAGGTTGGACCGATGCCTCGTAAATGGTTCGTCCGCCCGCCAATTCAATGGCTTTCAGGCGACCCTTCAGGTGATCAGGGGATGTCCCTGGTTGGCGACCACAACGGGCGCGCCGCGGCCCAGTCCCAGCCCCTCGGCCGCGCTCTGCTCGGCCCTGGCGATCTCGACCACACCGAAGGAATTGATCAGGGCGAGGTACTGGCCCGGCCGTACGTCCCCGTAGGTGCGTCTCAAGGGGAAACTGTGGCCGGAGGTCCGGACGACCGGGTGAGCGAACCGCTCGATCAGGCGGGCATCGATGTTCGTGATGAGATTCCCGAAGTGATCCATCGTGATGATGACCCCGCTGACCTGGTCACCCGTCACCGCCGGCTCGTCCACCCAGGCCGGCACGATCTCCTTGAGAACCGGCCCCAGATCGGCCAATGAGGCCCGTCCAGCGGCCAGTTCGGCGGCGATCGGCGCAAATATGTCCCGGCCGTGGAAGGTGGCGCTTGGCGCCGGCAGGTGAAACCGGTTCCGGGCGGCCTGCAGGTCCAGCCGATAGATCTGGGCCGACTTCGCCCGGCCGATTACTGGAGCCAGCAGGCCATTGTCCGGGGCCAGGAAGCCGTGTCCGTCAGCCTCCACGGCAATGATGTCCCGCTTCGTGCCGACCCCCGGGTCGACGACGGCCACGTGCACGCTGCCAACTGGGAAATAGGGATACGCCCGGGAAAGCCAGAACCCCGCCTCGGCCGGCCAGTAGACCGGGACCTCGTGGGTGACGTCGATGATTTTGGCGTCGGCGAACCGGCCCAGCATCTGCCCCTTCATCGTCGCGACGAAGGGACCCTGATGCCCGAAGTCAGTGGTGATCGTGACGACGCCACAGGCGGAGAAAGCCATGGTCACCTCGGGAAGCGGATGGCGGATAGCGGATGGTGAATAGCGGAGTCCGGCGGTCCGGTCCGACTATTCACCATCCGCCATCCGCTATCTACTTCTTCAGGAATATTCGAAACGCCCGAAGTCTTCGACGACCACTTTGCGATTCGTGGCGATCAGCCTGAATGCGGCGTCGCCGCTGCCCATGTGCCACACCTCTGCGTGCAGCGGCTCCCCCGGATAGACCGGGCTGCTGAATCGCACGTCGAGGCGCTTCATCCGCGCCGGATCGTCGGCGCACAGCGCCTTGATCAACGCGCGACCGACCATTCCGTAGGCGCCGAGTCCATGAAGGATCGGCCGATCGAAGCCGGCCTGTTTCGCCACCTCCGGATCGATGTGCAACGGGTTGTAGTCGCCCGACAGCCGGTAGATCAGCGCCTGGTTCAGCGATGCATGAATCGGCACCTGCAGATCCGCCGGTCGATCAGACGGCACTGCACGCAGCTTCGGTGCGCCATCGCTCTTGCCGCCGAAGCCGCCGTCGGCCCGCAGGAACACGACGTTGCACATCGTCACGAGAAGATCACCGCTCGCCTTCTCGTACAGCTTGCGCGTGAAGTACATGACGGCGCCTTTCGCTGCGCCCTTGTCGTAGATCTCGTCGATCTTCGATTCGCTGATGAACGTTCCTTCGACGGGCAGCGGCTTGTGAACCTGCAGCGTCTGCTCGCCGTGCAGCAGCATCGTGTAGTTGACGCCGAACTTCGGGTCCGCCAGCCGCATCGCACCGGCGCCCAGCGTCACAGCCATCATGGGAAGTGCGACGAGCTTGCGTTCGTAGACGTACTTGAGCTCGGCCGGGTCGAATGGATCCGCGGCGCCTACGCCGAGGCCCAGTGCATAGAGGATGGTGTCCTTCTTCGAGTAGTCCGCGATGACCGGCTCGAACTGCATGTTCATCAGGTTTTCGTAGTTCAGTGGCATTGGCGTGCTCGTGGCCCGATAGCCGCCGGATTGTTACCGAAGGTCGGCGGACTGGCTACTGCGCCACGAATCTTCACGCACGTCGCGACGCACGATTGCGCTCGCCGGAAGGCTTCACGTACGATGGGGTCAAGCGTGTAACTGGCGTAGATGGATAACCATCGGGAAGCACGCCCGCGGGAGCCCCTCCTGCCGACCGCCGCTCGCCTGGGCACTCAATGTCCCCTTCTTCAGGAGCGAGCCGGCATGCAATCCACACTCGAGCTTCTCAGGTCTTCGGATCCGGATGTCCACGCGGCGATCATCGGCGAGGAACGCCGTCAGCGCGAAGGACTGGAACTGATTCCCTCGGAAAACTATGCGTTCCCCGAGGTCTACGCGACCAATGGCAGCGTATTCGCGAACAAGTACGCCGAGGGCTATCCGGGGCGGCGCTATTACGGCGGCCAGGCCTACACCGACCGGATCGAAACGCTTGCTGTCGAGCGCGCAAAACAGCTCTTTCGGGCCGAACATGCGAACGTGCAACCGCTGAGCGGATCGCCGATGAACCAGGCGGTCTACATGGCGTGCCTTCAGCCCGGGGACACGGTACTGGCGATGGATCTTTCGCACGGCGGCCATCTGACGCACGGCGCGCCGGTGTCCGCGATGGGCAAGATCTTCAACTTCGTTCGCTACAAGACATCGCCGCCCGACGGCCACATCGACTACGACCATGTCCGTTCGCTCGCGCTCGACGTGCGGCCGAAGATCGTGCTCTGCGGTCACTCTTCGTATCCGCGAGAGCTGGACTACGCTCGCTTTCGTGCGATCGCCGACGAAGTCGGCGCATTGACCATGGCCGACGTTTCACACATCGGCGGCCTCATCGCTGGCGGCGCCCTCGCGAATCCGATCGACGCAGGCTTCGACATCGTGACGACGACGACCCACAAGTCGCTGCGCGGTCCACGCGGCGGTTTGATTCTGTGCAAGTCATCGCTCGCACAGCGCATCGATCAGGCGGTGTTTCCTGGAATGCAGGGCGGTCCGCACATGAACGCCGTGGCAGGTATCGCAGTGACGCTGAAGCTGGCGGCCGAGCCTGCTTTCAAAGCCTACGCGCAGCAGGTAATCCGCAACGCACAGCGTCTCGCCGCCGAGCTGCTGCAGCGAGGTTGCAAACTCATCACCGGTGGCACCGAGAATCACTTGCTGGTGATCGACACCATTCAATCGTTCGGCATCGATGGCCGCGTCGCGGAAGCAGCGCTCGACGTTGCGGGCCTCACGGTCAACAAGCAGGTCATTCCCGATGATCCTCGTCCGCCGCTGCGGCCGAGCGGTATCCGGCTGGGCACGCCGGCAATGACGACGCGAGGGCTCGGCGAAGCCGAGATGGTCCTGGTGGCTGACTTCATGACGCGCGCGATGCGGGCACATGAGGATCAGAAGACGCTGGAAGGAATCCACGATGAGGTGCGCGGACTGTGTGCGCGCTTTCCGGTGCCGGGGCTGGAGTAAGCGACCTCCCCCCACAGGCGGGAGTCCAGCTGATGCTCGTCACTCCCGCGAAAGCGGGAGTCCATCCGGCCGGATCGGATGGATTCCCGCTTTCGCGGGAATGACGGCAGCTGGTTCAGTCGATTCTTCCGCCCGTCTCCGCATCGAAGAAATGCAGGCTCTCCGGCGCGATCCCGAGCGTCACGGTCGCACCCGCCGCAGGCAAGTCGTGCGGCGACACTCTGACCACCACCGTCCAATCACCATGCCGGGCATGGATGAACGCTTCGCTGCCGACGGATTCAACGAGGTCGACGGCGGCTTCGAAGCGAATCCCATGCGAGAGGTCGTGCGCCGAGATGCGATGCACGTTCTCGGGCCGCACACCGACGACCACATCGGTTCTTCCGTTGACACGCGCAGCGCTGCTCCCGAGCGACAGCACATGGCCCTGTTTCGTCAGGTGCAACAGACTTCCTTCCGCCTTCAGCTGCCCGCGCCATAGATTCATCGCAGGATTGCCGAGGAATCCGGCCACGAACAGATTGGCCGGATGCGCGTAAATCCTCATGGGTGTATCGATCTGCTGGACCACGCCGTGATTCATGACGACGATGCGCTGCCCGAGCGTCATGGCTTCGACCTGGTCGTGAGTCACATAGATCATCGTCGTGCCCAGCGAACGATGCAGCCGGGCGATTTCCGTTCGCGTCGTCGTGCGCAATCTCGCATCGAGATTCGACAGCGGCTCATCCAGCAGGAAGACCTGCGGCTGGCGCACAAGCGCCCTTCCCAATGCGACGCGCTGTCGCTGGCCGCCTGACAGTTGCTTGGGCAGCCGATCGAGCAGCGCTTCCAGTTCGAGCATCGCGGCCGACTTCGTCACGCGGGCCGCGATGTCAGCCGCACTGTACCCGCGCAGCTTCAATCCGAAGCCGAGGTTCTCCGCCACCGTCATGTGCGGATAGAGCGCATAGCTCTGAAACACCATCGCGATGTCGCGATCGCGTGGCTCGAGTTGCGTCACGTCCTGATTGCCGATGTGAATCGTTCCCTGGGTCACCTCTTCGAGACCGGCGATCATGCGCAGCAATGTGCTCTTGCCGCAGCCGGATGGACCGACCAGCACGAGCAGTTCGCCGTCACCGATAGCGACATCGGCGCCTGCAACGGCAACGTGGCCGTTGTTGTAAACCTTACGCACCGATCGAAGCGCGACTTCGGCCATGCCGTTTCCTCAGATCACATGCGTCCGTTCGACGCGTGCATGTACACTCGAATTCCCATGGCCCGGATCCCCATGACCGTTCCCACCAACCGCTTCCCCGACGACTTCGTCTGGGGCTGCGCGACCTCGGCCTACCAGATCGAAGGATCGCCGCTTGCCGACGGCGCGGGCATGAACGTGTGGCATCGCTTCAGCCACACGCGCGGCCGCGTCGTGAACGATGAGAACGGCGACATCGCCTGCGATCACTATCGGCGCTACGAGAGCGACATCGAGCTGATGAAGCAGCTCGGCCTGCAGGCCTACCGGTTCAGCATCGCGTGGAGCCGCATTCTTCCCGAAGGCACGGGCCGTGTGAATCCCGCCGGCCTGGGATTCTACGAGCGGCTCGTCGACCGGTTGCTGGAGAAAGGCATTCAGCCGACTGCCACGCTCTTCCACTGGGACTTGCCCGTCGCGCTCGATGACCGCGGCGGCTGGCTGAATCGCGATATCGCGGGCTGGTTTGCCGACTACGCCGAGAGCGTCTTTCGCCGCTTCGACGATCGCATCAAGCTGTGGGCGACACTGAACGAGCCCTGGGTCGTTTCGGACAATGGCTACCTGCACGGCACCGCGGCGCCGGGCCATCGCAGCCTGTTCGAAGCACCGATCGCCACGCACAATCTGATGCGCGCCCATGGCGCGGCGGTTCAGGCTTATCGCGCAACAGGTCGTCACCAGATCGGGCTGGTGGTCAACATCGAGCCCAAGTATCCAGCGAGCACGTCGAGCGAGGACGTCGCGGCCACCCGTCGGGCGGAAGCTCAGATGAATCGCCAGTTCATCGAACCCGCGATGCTGGGTCGTTATCCCGAGGAGCTGCGTGACGTCTTCGGCGAGGCCTGGCCTGATTGGCCGGCGTCCGATGTCGAACAGATCCGTCAGCCCATCGATTTCATCGGTCTCAACTACTACACGCGCGCCGTCGTTCGAAACGATCCCGGCGCCTGGCCGCTGCGAGCCGCGCCTGTACGCCAATCGCAGGTGGCTCACACCGAAATGGGCTGGGAAGTTTTTCCGCAAGGGCTCACCGACACCCTTCTGTGGATCAAGGATAGATACGGCGCGCCGCCGATCTATGTCACCGAGAACGGCGCCGCCTTCGCCGATCCAGCGACGGCTGCAGGAGACGTGCTGGACGATCCGCGACGTGTCGAATACTTCCGCACTCACATCCGCGCCGTCCACGATGCAATGCGCGCGGGAGTCGATGTGCGCGGCTATTTCGCATGGTCGATGCTCGACAACTTCGAATGGGCGCTTGGTTACTCGAAGCGCTTCGGCATCATCCACGTCGACTATGCCACCCAGAAGCGCACGCCGAAGGCCAGCGCGACGTTCTACTCCGGCGTCATCGCTTCGAACGGCGCTGTCCTTTTCTGAGAGACGACGGAATTTCACACGGAGTTCACGGAGAGCACGGAGATCGGAGAGTGGGAAACTGATGGTCTTCCGCTCCGTGGTCTCCGTGACCTCCGTGTGCAACTCTTGTCTCCTCATTCCGAGAACTCGATCCTGAAAGGCAGCGACCCGACGCGCAGTTCCTCTCCGAACCAGCGGGCAGTGCCAGCTTTGATGGTCTGACCGCCTGGAGGACGTTCCGGCCAGCTCACTGCGATCCCGCCGAGCGGCAGCAGCATCTTCTCGATCTCTAGAACCCGGACCCTGCCTTCGACTTTGAACGAGTAGCTCAGCAGCCCATAAGGCGTTCGCAGGTCACGAACCGCAAAGCCGTCCTTCTCGATCCATGTCTTCGGCACGCCTGCCATCAGAACCAAGGTATCGTCGGCAGGCCGTTCGTACGCGAACATGTCGAGGAGCGAACGCCCATAGTCGGATGCGACCCATCCGTGCGGCATGTCGCCGATGAAGCGCGTCTTCCGCACTTCGCGCCCGACGACTTCGGCCCACTGATTCCAGTCACCGGGACGACGATCGTTCATGAAGAACTCGAGCAGTTCGTGCGCACGATCGCGCCAGCCCAGCCGAATGAATGTTCCCAGGTTGCGAAGCTCGTATGGCGTGTATGCATCCCAGCTGGTATCGGCGCGGCGCTTGTCGAAGTTGTCCCAGTAGCGTTCGAACGTCGCCATCAGGGCGGTTGGCGGCAACATCTGCTGCTCGCCACCCGGAGACAAGGCGATGGACGTGGAAGTCGCGTCGAAGTCGCCGAGCTCGGCCGCGCCAGGGAGATAGTCGATCTTGTGCATGGCCATCGCGACCTGCAGCGAGCGGTACAGATCGGACCGGAACTCATCCCGCGAGGTGATGAACGTCCGCATCTCGGCCTTCTCATCGAGTGCGCGTGCGATCTTCACCGCTGCCTCGTAGCCAGTCAGCGCCCAGAAGTCGTCCCAGTATGAATGCATCGGCTTGGCCGAATAGCCTTCGTGACTGATCGAAGCGGGCATCAAGCCGTAGAACGCACGCCGATCGCCCTGCTTGTTCGCTTCAGTGCGTTCCGACTGCCGCAGCTTGTCCATGAACGCCACTGCATTGACCACGCGCGGCCACATCTTGCGCAGCAACTCCTTGTCACCGGTGTAACGATAGAGTTCGCTCACCAGGAACAGGAATTCGCCCCCGCTGTCGTTCTCCGGCACCGGGTCGGCACCGCGCACATCGACACAACAGGGAATCTTGCCGTTCGCGAACTGGTAGTCGGCATACCAGAGCAGAAACTCCTTCGCGACATCGCCGTGGCCCATGCGAAGCAGCAACTCCGAAGTCATCGCTCCGTCGCGTATCCAGGAGCGCTCATAGGATCGAGATCCCGGCTGAAGTCCCGGGCCGTCGCGATTGATCAGCACATGGGCCAGCGACGTCCGCAGCGTGTCGAACCAGACCTTGCCGTCCTTCGGCAGATCGAGCTGAACGCGATTGAGCTTCTCGCGCCACTGCGTTCTCACCGTCTCTTCCGTTTGTGGGGCAAGCGCCTGCACTGGACGATCGCGCTGCGCATGCTGCGGCAGGTCGAGAACGATGTCCGTCGACGCACCGGCGGCAAGGTCGAGATCATAGAGAAGCGCACCCGTCGCGAAGCCAGTCTCATCGTGCACCGACGTCGCCTTCACTTGCGACGTCAGCCACTCGCAGGGCGAATCGGCATCGAATGGCATGGCAACGAAGGTTCGCGGCGCCGTCTGGGGCAGGACCGATGCGATCCCGTCGACGCGAACCGCGCCGTTTTCCCAGGCCAGATCCTGGATCGGCGTGAAGCCCCCCGCTGTGTTCAGGAACTGCGCTGGCGGATTGACCTGGAACGGACGCACCGCGAGGGCGAGCGTGAGCTTCCGTGCCGAAGTACCGGGATTGGTCACGCGATAAGTCATGCGAGTGTGCGCATCGCCACGCTCACCTCCCGACAGCGCCGTAATCGACAGATCGACTTGTGGGTGGCGCCATTGAACGGTGGGAATCGGAAGATAGCGTTCCGCCAGCGATTGCGTCGCCTTCACGTCGGCCCAGGTAATCAGTTCCTTGCCGGACAGGATGAAGGGCTCGATGGAGTAACCGGCCTTGCGGGCTTCGATCGCGCCATCCTCCGAGAACAATGCTTCCTCCGAATCGCCATCGACGCCGATCAGCGTCCAGTAGAGCTGCTCGTCGTAGAACGCCCGTGGATAGCATCCTCGCTTGCTCTGCTTGGCCAGCGCCTGCACGAAAGCATTCGGCGAGGCACCGAACTCGAGATCGCGAACGTGCAGCTCCGAGATGCCGACATCGCGACCCTGATCGGGAATGGTCAGTCGTATCCAGCGCGCTTCGGATTCGGGCAACAGATGGGAATCGCGACCGCCGTTGCCCGCCGTCACCGTCCGCACCGTCTTCCACGCGTTGCCGTCGACGGACAGGTCGATCGTGTACTGCGTTGCCTGCTGGTTGCGCAGCCAGTCGATCTCGAGCCCGCCGAACTCCTTCACTTCCTGGAGATCGATGGTGAGTACCTGGGGTTTGCCCGCGACGCGCTGGCTGCGCCAGCCCGACGTGTCCTTGCCATCCAGAATCGCAGCCGCAGGATTCCCCGCTCGTTCAGATGTGGCCTTCACGACAGGCTTGGCGGTTACTTCCTGGCGAACCACCGGCTTCAATGCCAGTCGATCGAACCACAGATTCCCTGCACCGCCCTGCGCTCCAGCACTCACGACAAACTCGATGGAAGAGAACCGCCGCAGCTTCTTGTCGTTGGTGGGTCCCCACGCAAACTCGATCTGCCGGCGTTTGATGCGAATGTTCTGCCAGTCGCCGGAGAACTTGTAGTTCGGCCGCCGGAACCACCACACGTTGTCGCCCGATGCGTCGACGAACTTCACCTCGAAGTGGTTCTGCCCAGCCTCGCCCCGCATCCAGAACGAGATCTCATAGTCGTCCGGCAACTCGACCGGCAGCTTGCGAACGGCCGCGGCATAGCCGGCTGTCTTGTTGAAATCGAACTCGAGCACCAATGCATCGCCTTCGATGCCGCGCGCCTTGTGAACCGACGCACTGACACCATCGGATTCGACGGGCGTCCAGACGCTGACGTCCGCGAACTCGTCCAGCACTCGCAAGTCCGTCTGGGGTGCTTGAGTCGCACTCATCAGCGCTCCCGGTATGAAAAGCAAAGTCGACAACAAGCTCGCGATGACGCCGTTCATGATCAGCCCTTGACGCTCCCGGCCAGGATGCCGGCGATGTAGTAACGCTGCAGCGCCAGGAAAAGCACCAGGACCGGAACGGTCGTGATCACTGCCCCGGCCATCATGAGCTCGTTGTCCTGCACGTACTCGCGCGACAAGCCCGCCAATGCAACCGGCAGCGTGTAGAGCTTCTGCGAGCTCAGCACGATCAACGGCCACATGAAGTCATTCCAGGTGCCGAGGAAGGTCAGGATGCCGAGCGTGATCAGGATCGGCTTGAGCAGCGGCACGACGATGGACCGGAAGATGCGCCATTCGCTGGCCCCATCGATGCGCGCGGCCTCCAGCAGATCCTCCGGGATCGACAGCGCGTACTGCCTGACGAGGAAAATGCCGAAGATGCTCGCCATCGCGGGAACGATCACGCCGCCGTAGCTGCTGACGAGGCCCAGCTCCTTCACCAGCGCGAAGAGCGGGATCATTGCAACCTGGCCGGGAATCACCAGCGCTCCGAGCATTGCGCGAAAGAGCCATTCGCGCCCACGGAATCGCAACTTGGCGAACGCGTAGCCCGCCATCGTGTTGAAGCACAGCGAGATCAGCGTCACGCAGGTCGCCACGAATGCGCTGTTGAACATGTACCGACCGGCGCTGTGCTTCGCGAACATCTGCCTGTAGTTGTCGAGCGTCGGCTCGCTCGGCAGCATCGGCGGCGGATAGTGTCCTGCCGCGCCTGTCGGCATGAACGAGACCGATATCATCCACACGAGGGGAAACGCCGTGACGATCGCCCCGGTGAGCAGTGCTGCGTTGACCCAGAACGTGGCGACAGGCTTTCTCATGCGTTCACCTGCCGACGCGCGAGCCGCAGCTGCAGCAGTGTGATGGCGAACATGAGCACGAACAGCAGGAACGCCACTGCCGATGCGCGGCCAAGGCTCCACCACTTGAAGCCTTCCTCGTACATGAAATAGAGCACGCTCAACGTGCTTTGCAGCGGTCCGCCTTCCGTCATGACATACGGTTCGGCGAATAGTTGGAAGTAGCCCGTCATCGTGAGAATGCTCACGAGCAGCAGCACGGGCGCAAGTCCGGGGAGCGTCACGTGGCGGAAGAGCTGCCAGCCCGATGCGCCGTCGATGCGGGCCGCTTCGTAGAGATCTTCGGGAATGCTCTGCAGCGCGGCGAGCAGAATGATCATGTTGTAGCCGAAGTTCTTCCAGATCGCGAGGATCACGATGGCTGGCATCGACCAGTGCGGATCACCCATCCAGTCGATCGGATCGATCCCGAACCAGCCGAGCACGTAGTTCAGGAAGCCGTAGCGCGTGTGAAAAATGTATCGCCACACGACGGCCACCGCGACCATCGTCGTCACGACTGGGGCGAAATAGATCGTTCGATAGACGTTCTTGAATCGCGCGAGCTTGGAGTTGACCAGCAGCGCGGCTCCCAGAGACGCTCCCAGCGACAGCGGCACACCCAGGATGACGAAATAGAACGTGTTGCCAAGCGCCTTCCAGAACAGCGGCTGCGTGAGCAGCGTGACGTAGTTGTGGAAGCCGACGAACCGGAGGTTGTCATAGTCGGCGAGCGCGTAGAGATCGAAGTCCGTCAGGCTCATCGCGAACGCGGCGAGGACAGGAATAAAGAAGAACACGGCGAGCACCATCAGCGCCGGCGCGACGAACCACCACCCTGCCCGCGCAACTTTCACGCCTTGCCTCCGCCTCTGCTCATCATCCAGCGACGTTTCTCGAGGATCGCATCGGTCGTCGCGTCGAGTTGCACGGTCGCACCATCCACCGTCGCCCGACCGTACACGACGCGCTCGGACGCCAGCCGCATCTCGGTGACGATTCGCTCCCACTCGGGCACCTTCGGTGGCGAGCGAAGCCTGTCGAGCTGTGTGTAGTAGGCGCGCGCATACGGCGACCGTTCGAGTGCAGGCAACTGCCACGATGTTCGTCGCGGTGGAATGTTTCCCGTCAGTTCGTAGAAGCGCTGCTGGGTCTGCGGCTCGGACAGATACTCGATCAGCTTCCACGCGCCTTCCTTGTTCCGCGCTGTTTTCATGACGACGAGCGCGCCGCCGCCAGCCGAGGACAACCCTGGCCCTTCCGGCCCAGGCATCGGAGCGGTCATCCAGGCGTCCTTCAGTTCCGCCGGCATCCGCTTGTTGAACTCCGCGATGTTCCAGGGGCCGGAGATGTAGAACGAGAAAAGTCCGTTGCCGAACTCGTCCCATACATTCGATAACTGGGTGTTGCTCATGCGCGGAGCCCAGCCGCGCTCGAAAATATCCGCGTAGAAAGACAGCGTCCGATGAAAGTCGGGACTGCGGAAATTCCCCCAGCGTCCTTCGTCGCGGAGCAACTCGGACGGCTGCTGCAGGGCCAGTACCAGCAACGGCTCGAACTCGTTGAGCGGCAGCAGCACGGAGTAACGATCCGGGCCTACGAGCGACTTGATCGCGCCCATCATCGCGGACCATTCCGCCCAATCCGCCGGCGGATGATCGAAACCCGCCTGCTTCAGCAGATCCGTCCGGTAATACAGAAGCCGGGTGTCGACGTACCACGGAATGCCATACAGCACGCTGTCGATGCGATTGGCGTTGAAGGTCCCTTCGAAGAAATCCTGTTGCTCGACGATGCCGGAGGTTCGAACCGCCTCGTCGATCGGCTCGAGTGCATCGAGCGCGGCGAACTCAGGTACCCAGGTGTTGCCGAGCTGACAGACGTCGGGAAGGGTTTCGCCAGCGTAGGCAGTGAGAAGCTTCTCGTGGGCGGAGATCCAGGGCAGGCGCTGGATTTCGACTTCGGTGTCCGGATGTCGCGCGTGAAATTCTTCGAGCAACTCCGCGGTTGCTTCGCCTTCGCGCCCGAACGCCCAGAACCGGACGACTTCCTTGCTACGCGTCCCGCCGCAACCCGACACCGCAGCGCCCGCCAGGCCCGCGAGCACCGTTCTGCGCGACAGCTGCAACGACGAGCCGCGACTCACGACACTCTCGAATCAGGGTTCGATGGGTGCTGGCGGGGGCGGCGGCGTCGGTGCCGAAAGCCATCCGCCGGTGAATCCAGCCCGCTCCAGACCGCGGCGAATGTAGGGATTGCGTTGCATGGTTCTCCAGATGACCTCGGAGCGGTAGTTCTCGATCATCGCCACGATGGGTCCCTGGTCGATGCCGAGATAGTCGCTGGCGATCCAGCCGATCCCGTCGACGACCTTGCCGTGCCTGAGCGTCACATCCTTGTATGTGAAGCTCTGATTCACCGAATCCAGGAAACCATAGCGCTGATACAGATGTTCGCCGAAGCGCGCGCGGAAAGCACGAATCGTGGGAATCACGATCTCGGGTGCAAAGGCGATCGATGCCACCGCGGCGGTGGGCGCGATCGTGCCATCGTCGACGATCTGCGGCGCGGCTGTGGCACGGGCGGAGTATGTGAAGAAGCCGCGCTCTTCGTTGTTGAAGATCTGAACCGTATCGGCGGGACCGTCCGACGCCGACAGCCCCCAGATTTCGCTGTCGTAGCCGCGCCAGCGCAACGGGTTCTCGGTCGCGTAGTTGCGCTGGGCGTAGGTCGCGCGGCGGCTGTTCTCGAAGTAGTCGATGCCCTTCGAGCGCATGAACTCATCCTGGATGCCGCGAAAGTCGATCCATACGTGCGAGTACTGGTGGCCGAAGTGCGGGCCGAACGACAGGAATTCCTGGCCGTTGAACTTGCCCCAGTGATCCTTGTACGTCTTCAGCCACTCGTCCCAGGCTTCCGATCCCACCGGGTACGTCGGCGATCCGAGCGCGAGAACGTAGAGCAGCATCGCCTCGTTGTAGCCGCGCCAGTCGAAACGCAGGAAGCCGGTCTCCGGACGCCAGCCGTGCGAGATGATCGGCGGCCGATTCTGGGCCCACTGCCAGTCCACGCGACGATAGATCTTGTCCGCCAGTTCGCGAATCTCCGCTTCGATGCGCTCCTGGCGATCGAAGTACGACTGGCAGAGCAACACACCGCCGAGCAGCAGAGCGGTATCGACGGTCGACAGCTCCGTGGTCTCGTATCGATGCCCCGTCTGCATGTCGAGAAAGTGATAGAAGAATCCCTTGTAGCCCGCGACGCCGGTCTCTTCGGGCCCCTGCTTGAGCTGGTCGAGGAATCTCAGAGTGCGAACGACGCGCAGGCGAGCCTGCGCTCGAGACACATAGCCGCGTTCGGCGCCTGCGACATACGCAGTCAGTCCGAAACCCACCGCCGCGATGCTTGCGAAGGACGGCGACGGATATCGGTCCGGCACCATGCCGTTGCTGCGATTGGTGGTGTTCCAGAAGTAGCGGAAGGTGCGGCGCTCGAGATTGTTGAGCACCGGATCGGCGTCGCGATCGGGCGCGACCGAGCGGGAACGTTCGACGACCACCTCAGCCACTTCGGCGGCCGATGTCGTCGTGCCCGCGACGAGCACCGTGACGCTCGTCATGCAGATCGTGATCCATCGAAGCGATGCTTTCCTGAGGTGCGTGCGTACGCCTGCCACGACCGCTTCCGTCATCGCAGCTCGCACATATCGGCACGAACCCATCGCACCGCGTTGTAACCCATGCCCGATTTCATTGCGCGCCCTTATACCACGCCCGGTTTGGGCGGTCGGACACGCGCGGTTTCGCAATGGTTCCGCGCCTATGCGGAGCCAAGTGTAAGTTTTCCACGGACCGACCCCGCTCCTGCAATCTGGTGCGACTGTCTCGCAACGACTGCGGCGTCAGGCAAGTTCCTTCGTGCCGCCGGAAGGGCGAGACATCTTGAGCACCACCGCAGTGATCAGAAGTGCCACTGCGGTATAGGCAACGACCGACCAGTACGTTTCGTAGGCGCGCAGCAGGCTGGCAAACATCAGTGGCGCGATGCCACCGCCGACGATTCCCGCAAGCGTGTATGCCAGCGAAGAACCAGCGTAGCGAACTCGCGCCGGGAACTGCTCGGCAATGAAAGCTGCCTGGGGACCGTACATGCATGCGTGAATGACGAGACCCGCACTGATCGCGGCAATGATTACGGCGGGCGTACCGGTCTTCAGCATCGGAAACAGAGCTACGATCCAGACGAGGCCCACCGCTACACCGATGCCATAGATAGTGCGCCGCCCAAACCGGTCGGACAGCGAGCCGAACAATGGGATCGTCAAGGCGTTACAGGCGCCGCCGATCGAGAGCGCGACCAGCGCCAGCGTCCGCGACTCGCCGAGCGTGCTCGTCAGGTAGCTGAGCGAGAACACGGCAGTGAGCGAGTAGAGAACGTCCGGACCGACGCGGGCACCGCCGCCTCGCAGCAGCGAGGGCCAGTGCGAGCGAAACACTTCGGCGACAGGCGCCTTCGACGGGCCGCCCGCCTGCGCAAGCTTCAGGAACGGCGGCGTCTCGCTCACGCCAACGCGAATCCACAAACCGAATCCCACGAGAATCACGCTCGCAAAGAACGGCAGGCGCCATCCCCAGTCGAGGAACTGCTCCGGCGTCAGGAGCAATGTCAGCGCAGCGATCGAACCTGTCGCGAGCAATGTCCCAAGCGAGGGACCCATCTGGGCCCAGGAGCCGTTCCGGCCGCGCTTCGCGTCGTCACCGTGCTCCATCGACAACAGCACGGCGCCGGCCCACTCGCCCCCCAGCGCCGCGCCTTGAACGAATCGCAGCACGACCAGGAGGATGGGGCTGAGGATGCCGGCAGCCGCGTAGGTCGGGAGCAGTCCCATGAGTGCTGTCGTAACGCCCATGAGAAGCAGCGTCGCCACGAGCACGAAGCGTCGGCCGTAACGATCGCCGAGATGGCCGAAGACGAAGCCGCCGAAGGGCCGCGAAAGATAGCCGACGGCGAACGTCGAGAACGCCAAAATGGTTCCCGTGACCGGATCGAACGACGGAAAGAAGATCTGGCTGAAGATCAGTGCGGCAAGCGTGTTGTAGACCGCGAAGTCGTAATACTCGAGCGTCGTTCCGATGACGCTTGCAATCGGGAATCGAAGGCGATGGCGGACAGCGGATGGCGGATGATCAGAATCCGGAGTTTCAGCGCGCTGACTCTGCGTCATTTCTTCTGTCGCCTTCTTCAGTCTATCCGCCATCCGCTATCTACTTCGCCCCATATCCCCCGCCGCCGGGTGTCTGGATCACGAACACATCACCTGCCTGCATCCGCGCTTCGTGCGTCGCCCCGAACGTTTCGCGGGTTCCGTCGACACGCTCGATCCAGTTGCGACCGCTGAGCGCCGCGTCGGCGCCTTCGAGGCCGAACGGCGCCGTGCGACGGCGGTTCGCAAGCAGCACTGCAGTCATTGGCTTGAGGAAGCGAATACGCCGCTCGACGCCGTCACCTCCGCGATATCGACCCGTGCCGCCCGAACTGCGCCGAATGGCGAACGAATCCAGTCGAACCGGGAATCGCCATTCGAGCACTTCGGGATCGGTCAGCCGCGAGTTTGTCATGTGCGTCTGAACGGCGTCAGTCCCGCTGAAGCCAGGGCCCGCGCCCGAACCGCCACAGATGGTTTCGTAGTACTGATGCTCCCGATCCCCGAACGTGAAGTTGTTCATCGTCCCCTGGCTCGCTGCCAGCACACCCAGTGCGCCATAGAGACAGTCCGTGACGATCTGCGATGTCTCGACGTTGCCCGCGACGACCGCGGCCGGATAGCGGGGGTTCAGCATCGATCCTTCGGGCACGATGAGCTGGAGGGGCACGAGGCAGCCCGCGTTCATGGGGATTGCGTCATCGACCAGCGTCCTGAACACGTAGAGCACTGCTGCTCGCGTCACGGAACGGGGCGCGTTGAAGTTGTCGGACCGCTGCTCGCTCGTGCCGGTGAAGTCGATGGTCGCCTCGCGGCGGTCGCGGTCGATGCGGATGGCAACCTTGATGCGAGCGCCGCTGTCCATCTCGCATTCGAACGTCGAGTCCCTCAACGCGCCGATCACCCGGCGCACCGCCTCCTCGGCATTGTTCTGTACGTGCTGCATGTACGCGCGCACGACATCGATGCCGTAGTGCTTGCACATCTGGAGCAACTCGGCAGCGCCTTTCTGGCATGCGGCAACCTGCGCTCTCAGATCAGCCAGGTTCTGTTCGACGTTGCGGGCTGGATAGCGACCGGCGGACAGCATCGAGCGGACCGAGTCTTCGAGAAGCTCGCCGCCCGAAACGATCTGGACGTTGTCGAGAAGAACGCCCTCTTCCTCGATATGAGTCGAGTTCGATGGCATCGAGCCGGGCGTGATGCCGCCGATGTCCGCGTGATGCCCGCGAGCAGCGACGAAGAAGGCCGGTGTATCGCTGGTCCGGTCGAAAACGGGCATGACGACGGTGACATCCGGCAAGTGAGTGCCACCTGCATACGGAGCGTTCAGCACGAAGGCATCGCCCGCTGTCATCGTCCCTGCCCGGCGACGCAGGATCTCCTGCACCGATTCCCCCATCGAGCCCAGGTGCACCGGCATGTGCGGCGCATTGGCAATGAGATTTCCCTGTGTGTCGAACAGTGCGCAGGAGAAATCCAGTCGCTCCTTGATATTGACCGACGTGGCGGTGTTTGCCAGCGTCACGCCCATCTGTTCGGCGATCGACATGAACAGATTGTTGAAAACTTCGAGCAGCACGGGATCTGCCTGCGTGCCCGCTGCCCGTTCGCGCTTCGCGACCGTGACACGACGCAGGATCAGCGCCATCCCGGAATCGACCTGCGCCTGCCATCCGCTCTCGACGACAGTCGTTGTGTTCGACTCGAAAATGATTGCCGGACCGTCGATCGCATCGCCGGGGCTCAGCGTCGCGCGCGCAAGGAACGGCACTGACTGCCACTGACCGTCGAGGTAGACGCGGCCCGTATCGTTCTGGTGACTCGCGCCTGTCTCCGCCATGTTCATCGTCGTCGATGCGTCATCGATACTCACACCCACCGCCTCCACCAGGATCGACTCGATGACGAGACGACGCGAGGGCATCAGAAATCCGTAGCGCGTCCGATAGAGCGATTCGAAAGCAGCGACCAGCTCACCAATGTTGTCGGCGTCCGAGGGCGCCGGAAGCTGCAGGGTCGTATCCGTGCCCTCGTACTTGAGAGCAAGCCGTCGCACGAGGCGCACTCGTTCCGCGCCGATTCCCTGCTCCAGGAGTTCGTTGCGCGACTGCGCATCCAGTTCGCCGAACGCGCCGAGCGCGGCAGCGAGGCTTGCAGAATCGAGCACGGCCTCCGCGGCCTGCTGCTTCATGGCGATGACGTCCGCGAGACCGATGCCATAAGCGGAAAGGACGCCGGCGAGCGGATGAAGGAACACGGTTTGCATTCCAAGCGCATCAGCGACCAGGCAGGCATGCTGCCCGGCAGCGCCACCGAAACAGGTCAGCGTGTAGTCCGTGACATCGTGGCCGCGCTGTACTGAGATCTTCTTGATGGCATTGGCCATGTTCTCGACCGCGATGCGCATGCAGCCCGCCGCGATCTGCTCCGAAGTGTGTAGCGTGCCCGTCGCGCTCGTCATCTCCTGCGCGAGCGCCGAGAACTTGCTGCGCACGATATCTGCATCGAGCGATTCGTTTCCATTCGGGCCGAACACCGCCGGGAATCGCTCGGGGCGAATCCGTCCGAGCAGCACATTGCAGTCGGTTACCGTCAACGGTCCATTGCGCCGATACGCGGCCGGCCCCGGATTGGCGCCCGCCGATTCAGGCCCGACGCGCAACCGGACGCCGTCGAAATGGCAGATCGAACCGCCTCCGGCTGCAACCGTGTGAATCTGCATCAGAGGCGCACGCAAGCGGATGCCAGCGACCTCCGTATCGAAGGCTCTTTCATATTCACCGGCATAGTGGGCGACATCCGTCGATGTTCCGCCCATGTCGAAGCCGATGATGCGGTCGAAGCCTGCCATCCCGGCCGCGCGAGCTGCGCCAACGATGCCGCCGGCGGGGCCGGAGAGAATGGCGTCTTTACCCTGGAATCGATGCGCATCGACGAGCCCGCCGGACGACTGCATGAATTGCAGCTTCACTCCAGGCAGTTCTCCAGCCACGCGATCGACGTAACGTCTCAGAACCGGCGAAAGGTACGCATCGACGACTGTGGTATCGCCGCGCGACACGAATTTCATCAGCGGACTGACTTCATGCGATGTCGAGATCTGCGTGAAACCGATCTGCTTCGCCAGACTCGCGAGAAGCTGCTCGTGAAACGGATAGCGATAGCCGTGCATGAGCACGATGGCGCAGCTGCGAATCCCATTGTCAAAGGCGGCTTGCAGGAGCGGCCGCGCGGCGGCTGCGTCGAGCTCACGCACGGTCCTGCCGTGGGCATCGATGCGCTCGTCCACTTCGATGACGGACTCGTAGAGCATCGACGGCAGGTCGATCTTGCGAACGAAGAGGTGCGGCCGATGCTGGTAGCCGATGCGCAACGCATCACGAAAGCCGCGCGTGACGAGGAGCAACGTTCGCTCGCCCTTGCGCTCGAGCAGGGCATTGGTTGCGACAGTCGTGCCCATGCGGACAACTTCGATCCGCCCGACGGGCAGAGGCTCGCCCGCGCTGCATTCGAGCAGCTCCCGAATGCCCTGCACGGCGGCGTCCCGGTAACGCTCAGGATGCTCGGAGAGAAGCTTTCGGGTGATGAACCGGCCGCCCGGACTTCGCGCGACGATGTCGGTGAATGTGCCGCCGCGGTCGATCCAGAACTGCCAGCGCCGCATGATGGCGATC
Organism: Povalibacter uvarum; assembly: GCF_014202975.1. Lineage (GTDB taxonomy): Bacteria > Pseudomonadota > Gammaproteobacteria > Steroidobacterales > Steroidobacteraceae > Steroidobacter > Steroidobacter uvarum. Next base: position 1,044,309 of record NZ_JACHHZ010000001.1, on the reverse strand, counting down.
AGGCGTACTCGATGGACCCGGTGCCTACATCAGGCTCGGCTTTTCCGCTGCCCTTCGCGCTCGCGTGGCCGTTCTGAGTGACCTTGACGCAGTTGCGGCCGCCACGCTTCGCCTCGTACAGCGCAGCATCTGCCCGATGCAACATGGTACCGGGCGTATCGGTTCCCGGGACCGAAGTGGATACGCCGATGCTGACCGTGATCTTCCGATCCTTCAGCCACGGCAGGGAATCGATCGCCATGATCTGCGTGCGGATCGATTCCGCGACCTCGCAGGCCTGCGCCGTGTCGGATGCGGGGAGGACGGCGATGAACTCTTCGCCACCCAACCGGCCGACAAACGAAGGTTCGCGCACAGCGTCCCGCAGCCCCGCGGCCACCAGCTTGAGGGCTGAATCGCCCTCGGCATGTCCGTGCTGGTCGTTGATGCTCTTGAAGTGATCGATGTCGATGATGAGCACCGACGCCGGCACGCGACTCTGCGAGAGCACGGGTTCGAGCCGCGCGAACACCGCACGGCGATTGGGAACGCTCGTCAGCTCGTCCGTCATCGCGAGCGTGTGCATCCGGATCGACGTACGACGCTGATGCAGCGCGAGAGCGAACAGCACTGCCGCGAGAACGACAGTCAGCACGATGACGACAAACTGCAGGTTGCTTGCGCGTCGCTCCTGCGCCAGCGCCTTCTCGTTGGCCTCGTTCTCTCGCGTGAGGAGCGCATTTTCCTTCTCTTTCGCGAGCGTATCGAACTCGATCTTGAGAGTCGCGAAACGCTGATCGATCTGATTGCGGAACTGGCGTTCAGCCGTTTCGCTCGCGCGGTCCAGGAAGCCGAACCCGGCACGCCAGTTACCCATCTCGGAGTACGTCACCGCCAGCTCCGAGTACGTTGCACGCAACTCGCTCAGCGATGCGGCCTGTCGGAATACCTGCAGCGCTTCCTCCAGCGCGGCAACGGCCTCCGGCAGACGCTTCAGCTGATGCAGCGCAATTCCGCGTGCGAGATTGATCTGTGCTTCGAGACGCGCGTCGGGCGTGTCCTTCTGCAAGGCCTGCGCCCGCTGCAGGATCTCGAGGGCCGTCTTCGGATTGCCGAGACCATTCTCAACGGCGGCGAGCCCACGCAGCGCGTATGCCTCGGCTCGCGGGTAGTTCAGCTGGCGGCTGATATCGAGCGCGCCCTGAAACGAAGTTCTCGCGGCGGCCCACTGCTTGAGATTCTCGTAGGCGCGACCGAGGTTGTGCAGTGTAACGCCCTGCTCTCTCAGCAAGCCCGCATCACGCTGAGCCTTCAGCGCCTGCGTGTACATGTGGCGAGCCTGCTCGTAATCGCCCATGCGGTTATAGAGGATCGCGATGCCGTTGATGGCGGTCAGCGCGTGCTGCGGCAACTTCAGATCGTCGTAGATGCCCTGGGCGCGCCGCAGATCGTTCAGTCCGGCCGCGTATTGCCCCTGCAGTCCGAGCAGGTAACCGCGTGAAAAGAGCGCTGCCGCGAGCATTTCCCGATCATTCGCTTCTGTCGCGATGCTGACGGCGCTTTCGTAGAACTCCCGCGCGCGATCGTTGTTGCCTGCCGTCTCGGCGATCTGACCTTCGCAATCCATCATGCCCGCACGCAATCCGGCGCGGCGCGACTGCCACAGCAACGAACGAATGACCGTGATCTGCTCTTCCGCGGCGGCGGTATCGCGTTCGGACTGGTAGTCGCAGAGGATCAGACGGGCACGAATCTCGATATCCGCATCGGGTTGGCGTTTCAGAATGCCAAGCGCCTGCTCGGCATCACGTCGGCTGGATTCCGGATCGGTCCGCATCGCGACCGCGGCCTGCTCGACGATCGCCTGCGCGGGATGCTGTTGGGGTGTCGCTGCCGGCTGTGCGGCCCAGGCGAAATGCGTAGCGAGCGCGCACAGCAACACGAAAAGCAGCCGGCTGATCGGCGCCTTGGCGAGGCCCATCGATTGAATGCGCGTGTTGGACAATGTGCGTTCGCTTGGAAGCTCAGGATACGGTGGGCTTCCCTGCGCCACAGTCCGAAAAAGCGGCGCTAATTTAGCCGATTGCACCGGCGGCCGTGTGTGTTCTTTGGTGAGTTGCGACCTGTCGTCGATTTGCTGGTCGGGCCCGGGCCCTGGGCCGGGAGAACGCCGGAAATGGCTGCAGCCCGGTGACATCTTCGAGTATGATTCGCGCCGCCTTTCGGTCGGGGCGTGGCGCAGCCTGGTAGCGCACTTGCATGGGGTGCAAGGGGTCGGAGGTTCGAATCCTCTCGCCCCGACCAATTCTAAGAGAAGTGACTAGCGGTTGGCGGTTAGTCAGAGGGGCCACTCTCGCGCCCAATTCCGCGGATTGCCTAGTCACCATCCGCTATCCGCTATCTACTTCTTCATCTGCGCAGAATGCGCAGGATCTCTTCCAGCTCTGTCCGCAACTGACGCACGATCTGCTGCGCCTGCGACACATCGTCGCGGGCCTCATCGCCCTGAAGGCGATTGCGTGCGCCGCCGATCGTGAAGCCCTGCTCGTAGAGCAGGCTGCGGATCTGGCGAATCACCAGGACGTCCTGACGTTGATAGTAGCGACGGTTGCCGCGCCGCTTGACCGGCTTCAGCTGCGGGAATTCCTGCTCCCAGTAGCGCAGCACGTGCGGTTTGACGCCGCACAGCTCGCTGACTTCACCGATGGTGAAGTAGCGTTTGCCAGGGATCGCGGGGAGTTCGCTGTTATTGCCTGCTTCCAGCATAGGCCTCGACTCGTGCCTTCAGTTTTTGTCCCGGACGGAATGTGACCACACGACGGGCGCTGATGGGAATCTCTTCGCCTGTCTTGGGATTGCGACCGGGCCGCTGATTCTTGTCACGAAGATCGAAATTACCGAAGCCGGACAGTTTGACCTGCTCCCCATTCGACAACGATGCACGCAGCTCCTCGAAGAACAGGTCCACGAGTTCGCGGGCTTCGCGCTTGTTGAGCCCCAATTGATCGAATAACGCTTCCGCGATCTCGGCCTTTGTGAGTGCCATGATTATTTGTCTCGTATCGTGGCGTTGAGCTGGTGGCTTAAGGCATCCACCACCTGCGCCACGATCGCATCGGCATCGTGGTCAGTCAGGGTGCGGGAAGTATCCTGCAATTGCAGACCTAAGGCTATGCTTTTCTTGCCTTTCTCAAACTGCTTGCCGCGATAGACCGAAAGTACGCTTACGTCCGTCAGCAACGTCCCCGCGCTCTTGCGGATCGCCGATTCGAGCGCCTCGACCGGAATCGCTTCATCGACGATCACGGCAACATCGCGACGGATGGCGGGGTATTTCGAAATCTCGCGAAACTCCGGAACACGTGCCGCGAGCACGCCGGCGACTTCCAGTTCGAAGACGTAGAGCGGATATGTCAAATCCAGCGCCTTGAGATGCTGAGGATGAAGCGCGCCGATCCAGCCCACCGGCCGATCGCCCCGCCAGAGCCTCGCGGATTGTCCCGGATGCAACGCCGGGTGCTTCTCAGCAGTAAAACGGAACGCGTCCGCGTCATCGGACAACGCGATCAGGGCTTCGACGTCTGCCTTCACGTCGAAGAAATCCACTTTCGCGGTCTCCGCGCCCCACTGCTCCGCCAATGCGGAACCGGACGCAACGCCCGCGATCATTTCGGTCTCGGCACCCGTCTTCGAGGCAAAGCGCCGGCCGATTTCGAACAGGCGAACGCGATGCTGCTGACGGCGATGATTCTCGCGCGCCGCATGCACCAGTCCCGGCCACAACGACAGACGCATGACGCCAAGTTCCGCGGAGATCGGATTCGACAGCGCCAGAGCGGTCTCGCCGAACAGCACGGACTGCGACTGTGCATCCGTGAACGTGTAAGTGATCGCTTCGTGATACCCGCGCGCGACGAGCAGATCGGCGGCGCGTTCGTTGCGAACCCGGGTTTCCGTCCAAGGCAGGATCGCCTGATCGCCGATCGCATCCTGTTCCGGGATGTTGTCGAAGCCGTAGAGGCGCGCAACTTCTTCGATCAGGTCTTCCTCGATATGGATATCGAAGCGCCACGACGGCGGGGTCACGAGCCATGACGCCCTGAGGTCATCGCCCGGAGCTGCCTCGATCTCCATGTTCAGACGACGCAGACAATCCAGCACGGTGTCATCGGACAACTGCACGCCGAGAACGTGTCGCACACGGCGATGACGCAGCGTGATAGCCGATCGACGTGGGGCAAAACCGTCATGGCGAGTCACGACCGTCGGCCCGGCCTGTCCCCCCGCGCATTCGAGCAGCAGTTGGGTGGCACGCTCGATGGCCCGTTCCTGCAATTGCGGATCCACGCCGCGCTCGAAGCGCTGCGAGGCATCCGTGATCAGACCATAACGACGGCCACGGCCGGCAACTGCGTCCGGCTCGAAGAACGCGACTTCGAGGAACACATCCTTCGTCGCGTCGCTGATACCTGAGTCCTCGCCGCCCATGACGCCGGCCATGCCGAGCGCTACTTTTTCATCCGCGATGACCGCGATGTCGGGTGTGAGCTCGATCGTGCGACCGTCGAGGAGCTTCAACTTCTCGCCTGCCCGCGCGCTGCGAACGACGATCGAACCGCTGAGCTGACCGAGATCGTATGCATGCATCGGCTGACCGAGCTCAAGCATCACGTAGTTGGTGACATCGACGACAGCGCTGATCGGGCGCAGGCCGGCGCGACGCAGGCGCTCCTGCATCCACCAGGGCGACTTCGCGCCGATGTTGATGCCGCGAATGACACGACCGGCGAATTTCGGGCACGCGGCCGTTGCTTCGAGACGGACCGGGAACGTATCGGTGATGGCTGGGGCAACGGGCTTGAACTCCGGGCCCTTCAGCGGCGTCGCTCTGGCTGCTGCGGCTTCGCGCGCGATGCCGGCAACACTCATGCAGTCGCCGCGGTTCGGCGTGAGATTCACTTCGAGGATCGTGTCGTCGAGCTGCAAGGCAGCGACGAGATCCTGGCCGGTCGTCACATGCTGCGGCAGATCGAGCAAACCACTGCTCTCTTCGCTCAAGCCGAGCTCGCGTGCCGAGCACAGCATGCCGTTCGACTCGACCCCACGAAGCTTCGCCTTCTTGATCTCAGTGCCGTTCGGCAGTTTCGCGCCGATCAGCGCCAGCGGCGCCTTCATGCCGGCACGGACGTTCGGTGCACCGCAAACGATCTGCAGCTCTTCGCGACCATTCGATACGCGGCAGACGTTGAGTTTCTCAGCGTCAGGATGCTTCTCGACCGCGAGAACTTCACCCACCACGATGCCGGAAAGTTCCGGACCAGCACGATGGATGCCTTCGATCTCGAGACCCGCCATCGTCAGCTGATGGGCGAGCGCCGGAACGTCGTTGCCGGTGTCGACCCAGTCGCGGAGCCAGTTCAAGCTGATTTTCATAAGGAGAAGCGGTTGGCGGTTGGCGGTTGGCGGTTGGCAAGAAATCGGAAACAGCGTGCGGCAGACGAACGGGCGAACGTCCGCATTCTGACTAACCGCCAACCGCTAACCGCTAACCGCTCCTCTTTCATGCAAACTGCTTGAGGAAGCGCAGGTCGTTCTCGAAGTACAGGCGGATGTCGTTCACGTTGTAACGAAGCATGGTCAGACGATCGATACCCATGCCGAACGCGTAGCCCGTGTAACGCTCCGGATCGACACCCACGGCGCGCAGGACGTTCGGATGAACGACGCCGCAGCCGGCGACTTCGACCCAGCCGGTGTTCTTGCAGACGCGGCAACCGGTGCCGCCGCAGGAGACACAGGAGATATCCACTTCAGCCGAAGGCTCGGTGAACGGGAAGTACGACGGCCGCAGCCGCATCTTCACGTCCTTCTCGAACAGCGACTTCATGAAACCGTGCAGCACGGCCTTCAGGTTCGCGAACGTGATGCCTTCGTCAACGACCAGGCCTTCGACCTGGTGAAACATCGGTGTGTGCGTCATGTCGGAGTCGCAACGATAGACGCGACCTGGCGCGATCACGCGGAACGGCGGCTTGCGGTCCTTCATCGCGCGGATCTGCACCGGCGATGTGTGCGTGCGCAGGAGCCGGCCGTCAGGGAAATAGAAAGTGTCGTGCATCGCCCGCGCCGGATGATTGGCGGGGATGTTGAGCGCTTCGAAGTTGTGCCACTCGTCTTCGATCTCCGGGCCGTCTTCGATCGTGAAGCCGGCATTGCGAAAGATCTGCTCGATGCGACGGCGCACGCGAGTGACGGGATGCAGACCACCGGTCGATTGACCGCGGCCCGGCAACGTAACGTCGACCGCGTCGGAGGCGAGCTGGTCGGCCAGCTTCTGCGCTTCGAGGACGGCCCGACGCTCGTCGAGCGCGGTGCTCAGTGCATTCTTCGCTTCGTTGATCTTGGCACCGGCGCTCTTGCGGACGTCCGCCGGCATCGCGCCAAGCGACTTGAGCTGCTCGGTGATTTCGCCCTTCTTGCCCAGCAAGCGGACGCGGATGGTTTCGAGGTCTTCAATGGAGGAACAGGCCGCGATCTCTGCGCGCGCGGCGTCAACCAGTGCTTGCAGATCTTGTTGCGGTTCAGTCATGCGGTATCGCCGAGGCTGACGTCGGCTCTTTATGTGGTCCCACAAACGCAATGAGGCTCGAGCCCTAAAGCTCGAGCCTCATCTTCAGACCTCAGGCTGCCTGGGGCAGAGCGTCCTTCGCCTTCTGCGCCAGCACGCCGAACGCAGCTGCGTCGTTCATCGCGATGTCCGCGAGGACGCGGCGATCGATCGCGATACCTGCCTTCGTGAGGCCGGCGATCAGCTTGCTGTACGACAGGCCGTGAACGCGCGCTTCAGCATTGATGCGCGTGATCCACAGTGCGCGGAAGTTGCGCTTGTTCGTCTTGCGGTCGCGGTACGCATACTGGCCAGCCTTGATGACTGCCTGCTTCGCGGCGCGGAAGACTTTGCGACGGGCGTTGTAGTAGCCCTTCGCCTTCTTGAGGATTTTCTTGTGACGGGCGCCAGCGATGACGCCTCTCTTAACGCGTGCCATGGGTCACTCCTTACTTCGCGTGCGGCAGCAATGCATCGAGACGGCCAAGATCCTGCTTCGACACCATGCTCGGTGCGCGAAGCTGGCGCTTACGCTTGCTCGTCTTGCTGGTCAGGATGTGACGACGATGGGACTGGGATCGCTTGAATCCCTTGGCAGTGGCGCGAAAACGCTTCGCCGCTGCCCGGTTGGTCTTCAACTTGGGCATTGCAAAAACTCCAACTTGTTTAGCCTTTGGAGTACGCCGTTCGTTACTACGCGAACTGCGCCTCTCGAGGCGGGACAGCGACTACCAGCTCGCGCCGGTGAGACCGCTGCTCACTTTTTTGTCATCGGACTTAAGAAGCGTTCCTTACTTCTTCTTCGGTCCGAACATCATGACCATCTGCCGGCCTTCCATCATCGGGTTCTGTTCGACCTGGGCGTGTGCCGCCAGATCCGCCTGTACCCGACCCAGAAGTTCGCGACCGACTTCCTGATGCGCCATTTCACGGCCGCGAAACCGCAGCGTGACCTTGGCCTTGTCTCCTTCCTGGAGAAAGCGAATCAGGTTTCGTAGCTTCACCTGATAGTCGCCCTCTTCCGTCCCTGGGCGAAACTTCACTTCCTTGATCTGAATCTGCTTCTGCTTGCGCTTCGCTGCATGCGCCTTCTTGTTCTGTTCGAACAAGAACTTTCCGAAATCCATGATGCGACACACCGGTGGATCCGCCGTGGGCGACACCTCCACCAGATCCAGCTCCGCGGCCTGAGCCATAGCGAGAGCGTCGAAGCGTGTCATCACGCCTGCCTGTGCGCCGTTTGCGTCGATGATGCGCAGCTTCGGCGACGTGATTTCTTCATTGCGCCTTACGCGCTTAGCAATGGGAGCAGCGATGCGTCATACCTCCAGATTGGTCCGGCCGCGGCTCGCGATTTCGTCGGCAAGCTTCTGCGCGATGACGTCTACGGACATCGCGCCGAGATCTTTACCACTGCGGGTGCGCACGGCCAGAGAGTTCGATCCTGCCTCGCGATCCCCTGCTACCAATAGGTACGGAACGCGCTGCAGCGTGTGCTCGCGGATTTTAAAGCCGACCTTTTCATTGCGCAAGTCCGAAGTCACGCGAAGCCCCTGATTTCTCAGGCTTTCAGTGACCTTGCTCACGTACTCGGCCTGGCCGTCCGTGATGTTCAGGATTACAGCCTGGACTGGGGCAAGCCAGGTGGGCAGCTTTCCGGCGAAATGCTCGATCAGGATACCGGTGAAACGCTCGAGCGAGCCGAAAAGGGCCCGGTGGAGCATGACCGGCACGTGCTTCTGACCGTCCTCGCCGATATAGGTGGCGCCCAGGCGACCCGGCATGTTCAGGTCGACTTGCAGCGTTCCGCACTGCCAATCGCGGCCGATGGCATCGCGAAGCACGAATTCCAGCTTGGGTCCGTAGAAGGCGCCCTCGCCCGGATTCTGGGTGAATTCGAGGTTGAGCTGGGTCAGGGCAGCCTTGAGCGCTTCCTCAGCCTTATCCCACACCTCATCCGAGCCGACCCGTTTCGGGGGGCGATCCGAGAACTTGATCCGGACATCCTCGAAACCGAATTCCGAATACAGCCCCAGGATCAATTTGGTCTGGGCGACCGCCTCGTCCAGCAACTGCTCCATCGCGCAGAAGGCATGCCCGTCGTCCTGGGTGAACGCCCGAACGCGCATGAGCCCGTGCAACGCACCCGACGGCTCATAGCGATGAACCTTGCCGAATTCAGAGAAGCGCACCGGCAGGTCGCGGTAGCTCTTCAGGCCCTGGTTGAAAATCTGCACGTGACCCGGGCAATTCATCGGCTTGAGGCAGTACTTGCGCTCCTCCGGCACCTTCACGAAGAACATGTTCTCGCCGAAGGTTTCGAGGTGGCCCGACCGTTCCCAGAGCTTCTGGTCGATGACTTCGGGCGCGCTGACCTCCTGCCAGCCAGCGGCTGACTGGTACTTGCGCATGTAGGCGATCAGGGACTGGAACAGCGACCAGCCCTTCGGGTGCCAGAACACGGCGCCCGGCGCCTCTTCCTGGAAATGGAACAGGTCCATTTCCTTGCCGATCTTGCGGTGATCGCGCTTCTCGGCTTCTTCGAGACGGGTGAGATAGGCCTTCAGCGCCTTCTCATCTGTCCACGCGGTGCCGTAGATGCGCTGAAGCATCTCGTTACGCGAATCGCCGCGCCAATAAGCACCCGCCAGCTTCGTCAGCTTGAACGCCCGCAGGAACCGGGTGTTCGGCACGTGCGGGCCGCGACACATGTCGACGTATTCTTCGTGGTGGTAAAGGCCCATCGCTTTTTCGTTGGGCATGTCCTCGACCAGGCGCAGCTTGTAGTCCTCGCCGCGTTCCTTGAACACGCGGATGACTTCATCGCGCGGCGTCATTTTCTTGATGACGTCGTAGTCCTTCACGATCAGTTCGCGCATGCGCGCTTCGATCGCTTCGAGGTCGGCCGGCGTAAAGGGCCGCTCGTACGCGATGTCATAGAAGAAGCCATCGTCGATGACCGGGCCGATCACCATCTTCGCCGTCGGGTACAGCTGCTTGAGCGCATGACCCAGCAAGTGCGCGAACGAATGGCGGATGATCTCGAGACCTTCCTGGTCCTTCGGCGTGATGATCTGGACCTTCGCATCCTTCTCGATCGGATCCGATGCGTCGACCAGCGTGCCGTCGACTTTCCCGGCAACAGCAGCCTTCGCCAGTCCCGGGCCGATGTCGGCCGCGATCTGGGCTACTGTGGTCGCCCCCGGATAGGTCCGTTGGCTGCCGTCGGGAAGGGTAATGACAGGCATACAGTCAGTACTTAGGGGCTCGGCCGAGAAAAAAAAGCGACGCTAAGGCGTCGCTCGTTGATCGATTGGTGCGCGCGACAGGGATCGAACCTGTGACCCCCACCATGTCAAGGTGATGCTCTACCGCTGAGCTACGCGCGCAGGAAAAAGGGTGCGCAAGGATAGCGATGCGTCGCCACAGAGGCAAGGCAAGGAAGCGGTGTAAGTCTCTGATTCAGGACTTCAGCACTCGGATGGATTCCCGCGTTCGCGGGAATGACAGTGGTCCGTCACTCCGGCGCACGCGGGAGTCCAGGTCTGACCCGGTCGACGGCGGCGGGATAAACGAGGCAGAGCGCTCCGGGAATGTCTTAGCCCGCCTTCAACCCCGGCGGCAATCCCAGCTCCACGTTCCTGAGCTTCTGGATCTCATCTCGCAGCCGCGCCGCCTCTTCGAACTCGAGGTTGCGGGCGTGCTTGAGCATGTCCTGCTCCAGCTTCTTGATGCGCTTGATTGCCTGCTCCGGCGTCAGCGACCGGTAATCGCTGGCGGGTTCGGCGACCTTCGCGCTCCGGAATTCCGGTGCGACGTACGCCCCTTCCATGATGTCCGCGACAGCCTTCTGAATGCCGCGGGGTGTGATGCCATGCGTCGTATTGAACTCGATCTGCTTCTGCCGGCGGCGGTTCGTTTCGTCGATCGCTTTCTGGATCGAGCCCGTGATCTTGTCGGCATAGAGGATTGCGCGACCGTTCAGGTGGCGCGCCGCGCGGCCGATCGTCTGGATCAGCGAGTTCTCCGAGCGCAGAAATCCTTCCTTGTCCGCGTCGAGGATCGCAACCAGCGAGACTTCAGGCATGTCGAGGCCTTCACGCAGCAGGTTGATGCCGACGAGGACGTCGAACTTCCCGAGGCGCAGATCACGAATGATCTCCATGCGTTCCACGGTGTCGATGTCGGAGTGCAGGTAGCGCACTTTCACCTTGTGCTCGTCGAGATACTCCGTCAGGTCCTCCGACATGCGCTTCGTGAGTGTCGTGATCAATACGCGCTCGTTGCTGGCGACCGCGATACGAATCTCGGACAGCACATCGTCCACCTGCGTCCGCACTGGACGGATCGTGACTTCTGGATCCACGAGGCCGGTCGGGCGGACGAGCTGTTCGACGACGGCCCCTGAGTGTTGCGATTCGTAGTTTCCCGGCGTCGCCGACACGAAAATCATCTGCGGCGCGGCTTTTTCCCATTCGTCGAACCGCAGCGGCCGGTTGTCGAGCGCCGACGGCATCCGAAAGCCGTATTCGACCAGCGTCTCCTTGCGCGATCGGTCACCCTTGTACATCGCACCGAGCTGCGGAATCGTCTGGTGGCTCTCGTCGACGACGAGCAGTGAGTTACCCGGCAGATAGTCGAACAGGCAGGGTGGCGGTTCTCCGGGGGCACGGCCGGAAAGAAACCGCGAGTAGTTCTCGATGCCGTTGCAGTAACCCATCTCCTTGATCATCTCGAGATCGAAGCGCGTGCGCTGCTCCAGACGCTGCGCTTCGACGAGCTTGCCGCCGGCCTTGAGAATCTGCAGACGGTCATGCAGCTCGTCGCGAATCTCATCCACCGCGCGAATCAGCCTTTCCTTCGGCGTCACATAGTGTGTGCCCGGGAACACGGTGAAGCGCGGCACCTTGCGCAGCACCTCGCCCGTGAGCGGATCGAACATGGTTAGTGATTCGATCTCGTCGTCGAACAGCTCGACGCGCAGCGCTTCCCGCTCGGATTCCGCGGGGAAGATGTCGACGATGTCGCCGCGAACACGGTAAGTCGCTTGCGTGAGCTCCATCTCATTGCGCTTGTACTGCATGTCGGCCAGGCGACGCAGGATCTTGCGCTGATCGATTCGATCGCCGCGTGCGAGATGCAGCACCATTTCCAGGTACGAGGACGGGTCGCCCAGGCCGTAGATCGCCGACACTGTCGCAACGATGATCACGTCCGGTCGTTCGAGCAGCGCTTTTGTGGCGGACAGTCGCATCTGCTCGATGTGTTCGTTGACCGAGGAGTCCTTCTCTATGTAAGTGTCTGACGACGGAACGTAAGCCTCGGGCTGGTAATAGTCGTAGTACGAGACGAAGTACTCGACGGCATTGTTCGGGAAGAACTCCTTGAACTCGCCGTAGAGCTGGGCTGCCAGCGTCTTGTTGTGCGCCAGCACGAGTGCGGGCCGCTGCACGCGTTCGATGACGTTCGCGATCGTGAAGGTCTTGCCCGAGCCAGTGACGCCCAGAAGCGTCTGGTGCGACAGACCGGATTCGATCCCATCGACGAGTTTCGCGATGGCGCCGGGCTGGTCGCCCGAGGGTTTGTAATCGCCGGCAAGCCGGAATCCCGCATCTTTGGTCGCTGTATCGTTCATGGAGGACTGAAATGGGGGCGGGATGGGAGTGCCGCAAGCTTGTCAGTCAAACCTGCCACGGGCTGTCAGGGAAGAAAAATGACCCAGCGGCCGGCACCGACCGACTAGAATGGCCGCGAAATTTCCGTCCTGGCCAGCCTTCCGGTGCTCGAAGTGAGTCTAGCAGTCTCCAAGCGCGTGCAGCGCGTCAAGCCCTCCCCCACGGTCGCTCTCACCGGGCGCGTTGCCCAGTTGAAGGCAGAGGGCAAGGACATCATCAGTCTCGGCGCGGGCGAGCCGGACTTCGATACGCCGCGACACATCGCTGACGCGGGCATCGAAGCCATTCGCAAGGGATTCACGCGTTACACGCCGGTCGAAGGCAACGCCGAGCTGAAAGACGCAATCATTGCGAAGTTCAAGCGCGAGAACAGCCTCGATTACAAGCGCAGCCAGATCCTCGTCTCCACCGGCGCGAAGCAGACGATCTTCAATCTCATCCTCGCGCTCATCGACAGCGGCGACGAAGTCGTCATCCCTGCCCCGTACTGGGTTTCGTATCCCGACATGGTGATGCTCGCCGACGGCATCCCCGTGACGCCGTACGCGGGACCCGAACAGGGCTACAAGATCACGCCGGCGCAGCTCGAAGCTGCCATCACGCCGAAGACGCGACTGTTCATCCTCAACAGCCCCAGCAATCCAACCGGCGCGGCTTACACCGCCGCCGAGCTGCGAGCGTTGGGCCGAGTGCTGTCGCGACACCCGCAAGTGGTGATCTGCACCGACGACATGTACGAGCACATCTACTGGGCGCCGGAGCCTTTCACGACGATCGCCCAGGTCTGCCCTGATCTGTACGACCGCGTCGTGACGACGAACGGCGTATCGAAGGCCTATGCGATGACCGGCTGGCGTATCGGCTATTGCGGCGGCCCCGCCGAAATCGTGACGGCCATGGCGACGATCCAGGGCCAGAGCACCTCCAACGCCTCATCGATCGCGCAGAAGGCGTCCGTCGTCGCCCTGAGCGGCGATCAGGCCGAAGTGCGCGAGATGAATCGTCACTTCAAGCAGCGCCACGACTTCGTGGTGGACGGACTCAACAAGCTCACCGGCGTGTCATGCCTGCCAGGCGCCGGCACCTTCTACGCGTTCGCAAATGTCGAAGCCGCCCTCAAGCTGGTCGGCGCCAAGGACGACAACGCATTCGCGGAATACCTGCTGAACCACGGCGGGGTCGCGGTCGTCCCGGGCAGCGGATTCGGCGCTCCGGGCCACATGCGACTTTCATACGCCTGCAGCATGCAGACGCTAGAAGAAGCGCTGAAGCGGATCGACCGGGCGTTGCGGGCGGCCCAGGCTGCCTAGCGGCCGATCGCACCGCCAGATCTGGCGCGCTTCCTAAGGTTTTCACTGGCTTGCGGCATCTTGCCTTGACACCCTGAGGGTGCTTTCCGCAGAATCGCGCGCCTTCGATTTCCCACCTGTTCCCCGGTAGCTCAGTGGTAGAGCGACGGACTGTTAATCCGTTGGTCGCTGGTTCGAGTCCGGCCCGGGGAGCCACCTCTCTAGATTTGCTCGCAAGACGGGACGGACAGTCTCTGGCACGGCTGTGCGCCCTGCCAACTCGTGTCTGACGCCTCGAAGCTTTCCTTCGCTCCTCAGGCCTTGCGAAACCATTCCTCTTGCGAAGCGAGTAACTGGCCGTGCAGCGCAAGTACGCGCGGCAGCAGGTCTGGGTCAACCCGATGGTAAAGGACGTCCAATCCAACGAACGCGACGTGCTTGTCGCGGGGATGACCGGTCGCCAGCTTCTCAAGAGCCTTGATCGCGACCTCGCTGGGATAAGCCCGCGCAATGGAGTCGCCAGCCGCGTGTCTCCCACCATCCTCATCTACGTGGACAACGTTCGACACCAGGATCTGAAGAAACTCTTGAAGCTGACGAGCCGAGTACTTCGGCAAATCGCTGGCGACCCAAAGCCGCCCGGAACGGTCCTTCAGGATCGCGTGTATGAAGACGCCACTCAGCTGGTTCTGCGTGCGCGCATCGGGCGCAAACGCCGTGTAGCCATAGCCGTCAAAACGGATCAGGCCGTACTGCGTCCCGAACCACATGAATCCCTTGTCGTCCTGGGTGATCTGGCCGACCCGCGACTGTGAGAACCCCTCCGCGTTCTCCACGCGACTGAAGGCGATGTCATCGCCGTCGACAACGGTTATGGGTTGCGGGTCCGTTGCAATGCCGCCAATTCTTTCTTCTCGTGCATCCGGGCCAGAGGCTACCCGGAGCGGGCGCGTTCGAGAAGTGAAACCTCAGGTGCAACTAGCGCAGGTTCGCGCCCTCCCTCACCCATTGCAGCACCACTTCGCACTGGTCTGCGTTCAGGAAGCCCGTTCCGTGCCCGGTCCCCAGGCAGGGTGCGCTGTAGATCGGTGCGTCCTCGGGCGTCGCGCCGTCGAGCAAACCGCTGCCATTGATGCTGTTGTAGCTGTTCGTGGCATTGTTGGCGTCACGAACCCATGCGTCGTCGCCTATGCCACCCGTCTGGTGACAGCCTTGGCATGCCGCGAAGGTCGTGTTCAACGGGGTAACGCCAGTTGCGGTCAGTGAGAACGATGTAGTCGCCCGGACACGAACCACGATCTCCGACTCGTTCGAATCCGTCGAGCCGTCTCCCGATGTCAGCATGTACCGGAAGCGCGCACCAGTACACGGCGTCGTGCCGTTCGAGATGTTGGCACCGGTCACGTCGCAATTGACGGTCGTGGACGAGTACTCGATCGACTCGTTACGCACTGCTGTCGTCGGCGACACGATGCCTTGAGCCGGCTGATTCAGGATCGTAAGCGTGACCGCATCATTGCTGGGCAGCACGGTGTCGTTTGCCAGCAGCGTGTTGACCGCAATCGTCAGCGGCAACACGTTGCAATCGTCATCGATGTCGTTCGAGATGCATGCATCGAACTGGTCACCCGTCGTTGCGAGCGTGCTGTCAATGTTCACAGTGATCAGGCCTGTCGCGCAGTCGGCGGGATCCTCGTCGCAGACTCGATAGTTGAGCGCCGCGGGAGCAATCGCGGTAAGCGCGTGAGTGAAGTTGATTACTTTGCCCGACACCGCCGCCTGATACGCCGTGTTGGTGATGCTGCTCACCCACTGCATCGTCGTCGGGTTCTGGATCTGAACAGTGCTCACGCCGTCGCCGTCCTGAATGCAGGTAGCGAGAGAAATCGGCTGCTGGACGTTGTTCGCTGCGCCCTGTTCCGTCGGGCAGCTCGCGATGTTTGGCAGCCGGTTGAGTACACGGGCCGTATAGGTCTGAGTTGCCGTCGCACCGAGCGTGCTCGTGGCCGTCAGCGTCAGCCGATAGTCACCTGCCGCACGCGGCGTGAATGACGGCTGCGATGTGCTGCCGCCAACAAGCGGCAGCGCTGAGCAATCAGTTGCTCCCTCGCGCAGCAGGCACAGATCCCAGGCGTAAGTCGCAGCGAGTTGGCTGTCGGCGCCATCTATCTGGACCGGCGCGTTCCGGGCAACCTCGATCGGTGTGTTCTCGTACTGATTGTCGTTGATCTCGACGTCGAGCACGGGTCGCCCGGGTGGCACCGGGTTTCCAGCGTTATTGAGAAGGTCCGTGCGTCCCGTGACCGACTGCAGGTGCGTAGCGAGAACTTTGGCGGGACTGTCACCGGAGCCGCTGACCCAGTAACGATCCATCGTGAGCCGCGCGTTCGGCATGACGCCTCTCTGCAGCACGGAGATCAGATTCCCCGCGGCGACGAACTGATCGTAACAACCGAACGCGATCTGCCCTGGAGAGTTGCTGCCGTACTGAGTGATGCGCGGCGTCGCGTTGCAGCCGACATACGGCTGGTATTCGCCCGTCTGGGTACTCACGTTCGGCACGTGTGCGACGTGACACATACGGCAATGCTGCGCAAACACGGTTCGGTAGATGTTCTGAGCGGCCGCGTCAGCGCTCCATTCCGCCGGCACACGATTCTGGAATGTCGGTCCATCGACGGCGTCGCCATACCAGGTTTCGACGAGATCCCGCGCCAGATCATGGCGACCCGGACGCGCCGGATCGTCCACGTAGGTTTGATATGCGAGCCGGTTCAACTCACGGAACTGCGACTCCTGCGGGGTGCGCTTGTACCGCGAATGCAAGGAGTTCTCGGTGGCATCTGTCGGGTCCGGCACCCAGGCTGCCGCTTGCGAATCCGAGTACAGGAACGAGTCCAGGTCCCAGGGAAGGAACGACGAGTTCACATCGCCGCCCGCCGCGTAGAGATCAGGGTTCTGCGCATCGATCCCTTGCGGCGTGCCGCCGTGGCAGATCGTGCAGGCGCCGGGCATGAACTTCTCGCCGCGGCCATCGAGGTCGACGCTGTGAATCTGATCGAAGTCGCCGCTGGTCTCGTTCGGGGCGTAGGTGTAGAACTTGACGACCTTCTTGCCCTGGCTGTACGGCGTCACCGTGTATTCCATTGCGACGGCAAGAATCGGATCCAGCTTCTTCGCGGCATTCTCCATGCTGCTGTAGTTCACGACGACGGACGCCACGCACTCGCCCGTCGTGCTTCGCGGATTCACGCAATCGAATCTGCGCGCGTACATGTCGCGACCGAAGCCGAGATCGAAGTTGTTCACGTACACCGCATGCGCCGTCGATCCGGCTTCGACTTGCGACCATTGCAGCGATGTCGCATCGGCGCCGATGAAGCCGTTCTCTTTCAGCCAGCCGAGGAAGCTGCGCTTGCGCTGGGCAGCAACAGGATCGTCGATCGTGTCGTAGTACTTCTGAGCAGAGTCGCGCGTATCGATCGTGCGGCCAGCCGGTCCTGTCAGATCACCCATCAGCCGATCCGCATTGACGGCGACAGAACTCAGGAAGCTGCCTGTCATCGGCGGCTTTCCAGTCAGGGATTGCTGTGCGGTGTCGGGCAGCAAGTTGCCGGAAGCGTCGCGGATACAGAGCAGCGCTTGCCGGCCCGCCGGCAGCGCCGCGCCAGTTTGCGTGATCGAGAGACTCACTTCGGTTGTGGCGCTGTCGATTCTCGACAGGTCCGGCAGTTCGCTGGCGGTGCGATTGCGATCAGCTCTCACCGCTGCGGAGATCGCATTTACGTCGAGCTTCGGCAGTTCCACCGAGAACCGGGGGTTCTGATAGTCATCACAGCTCGCGCCAGCGCCCTCTGTGGCGAGCCACGTCCCGCGCAGAGTTTCCGCTGGCGGCGTCGCGGTTCTCTGCAGGCCACGCAGATCAATGTAGGAGATGGTCCGCTGCATGCGGATGTCGAAGGGAACATCAGCGGTCAGTGCCGTCGTGCTGTCGGCAACAGCTACGAGCGTGAACTTCTGCGGTGCCTGCAGATGCGTGAGGAACCGGTCCGGATCGGCTACGGCGACGACGGTGACATCGACATCGGCCTGATCCGTGGCACCGTTCGAGTCGGTCACCGTCAAGCGAAACTGCAGCGTCGTGTCGGCTGTCACCTGAGGCGCTTTGAAACTGACGGTCGTACTGTTGCGATCGACGAGTTGCACCTGGTTGGCGACGGCGCCCGTCGTCACCAGCGTCCATTCGAGTTTCAGCACCGGCACGACGACACCGTCGCTGTCGTTGCCGCTCAGGAAGACCTCGGCGCCTGAACGCACTCGTGTCGTTACCTTTCCCGCAGCATCCTTGCTGTACGGCTGGTTGAGCACCACCGCATCGGCGATCGGCGGCGCGTCGTCTTTTTCCTGGTTGCCGACGTCGCTCAGTCCGCTGCAGGCAGCGAGCCATGCTGCCAAGCACACTGTCGTTGCCCTGCAGATCCTGAGGCTCATGCGTGTCTCCCGCGCTTAGAATTCGAATCGGAAGCCGGCTGTGATCACTGAATCCGAGTAAGCCTCGTAGTCGAAGACCTCGAGGTACTGCACGAAACCGTTGAAACCGTGCGGCAGCACGAAACTGAATCCGCCGGCCAGCGTGTAGTACTCGTCGTCCGGAACGTCGGTACTCACGGCGAAATCCGTCCCCTCCACGGCAAAGAGCTGCCCAAGAGCATCGGCGTACCGCGCTGAGATCACGCGAGCATCGTCCGACAGCTCGAAGTGGTAGCGACCGACGAGATACGGAATCAGCACGCCGAAACTGGGGGTGAACACGTACTGCATCTTGAGCGACGGCGCGACGTCGAAGGATTCGATCGACTGCTCGCCGACCTGCAGGTTGAACGGGTCGTTGCCGGTGCCCGGGTTGATGTTGCTGGTGGACGTTTCAGTGAAGCCGTCGATGGTCGTATCGGAGTAGACGACGTCCACGACCGGATCGACTGAGAAGGCGCCAAACCGGAACGAATAGCCGGCATTGAGGGTGGCGAGAATCGCGGAGCTGTCCGCGCTGCTGCGGGCCGTGCTGTCAGCGGAAGCGACGGTCGGATTCAAAGAGGGGTACGTGATGCGGCGTGTCGTGTCGTGCGCGAGACTCTGCATGCCGACTGACGCCGACAGGTAGCTCCTTTCACCCTCCAGCATGCCGAACAACAGGCCACTGAAGCCGTCCGACTTGATGCCGCCATCGACGATACTCAGCGAGGAGTCGAAGTCGATCTCCTTGGTCGAATAACCGACCATGACACCTGCGACGAGCCATGGCGTGAACCGATAGTCGACGCCTATGGTGACCTCGCTGCCGTCGAAATCGAAAGCGTCTTCGAGATCCGTCGGGTCCTTCGAGCCATAACCGAAGCTGCCGTCGACGAACGAACCCCAGCGCGGAAAGTCGTCCGGTACATCGGCGCTCGCGCCGCCCTGCGTCGGACGATTCAGACCCGCGAGACGGATGTCGGTCGCGTCGCTCGATTCGTTGTTGACCGTGCGCAGTCCGGAGACACCCCATCGCAGCACGGACAGCCGCGTCGCAAGCGCGGACAACTGACTCGCCGCGAACCTCGTCGTAGCGGATCCCTGCCCCGCCATTTCTTCCGCCGCGGTCCATCGCAGCGCGAAACCCAGGCCCTGTGTGTCGAGGCCAAGGCTGTAACGGGTCGAGCCGGAGCCGAGCAGCTCGTTCGCGGTCTCGACCAGTTCCCGGGTTTCCTCGAAGACGACCAGATCGCCTGCCGTACACCCTTCACCGACGCCGTTGCCGCACACGCCTGCAAGTCGGTTGTAAGACGCCTGGTTCGCCCGGGCGGCAGCGCGCTCGAGAGCGTTGTAGCCGGCGATTTCCGAGATCTCGACGAGGCTTCCGTCGACAGGCGCTGTCTGCGCCCGTGTCTCGTGCCCGAACGCGAGAAGCGCAGCGATGGCAGGCAACTGCCACGCCAGCGACTTCCACGACGCCGTGCGCGCTACGGCGAGTGCGAGGTGGGGAGAGCTGCGCTTGCAGCCAGCCGATCGAGCGCCAAGGTGTGTGCTTCGCATGAAATCGCCTGCCTCGTAGTCCATATCCGGCCGCGATCCGTGCGCCGCTTCGGCAAGAATCTGTGTCAGCGCGGCGGCATGTCGCACGTACCGGCCCTGGTACGAGAGCACGACGCTCTGCGGGCTTGATCGTTGTTCGAAGCAGCGTGCGAATCGACTGCGTGGCCGCCTCGCGGTCCGTGCTGATCGCGAAAGAACGTGAGGCCAGTCACCCTGCCATGAATACGACGATGGCGGGGGGCAGGCCATCGTACGGAAGGGAAGCCTCGTCATTCCCGCGAAAGCGGGAATCCATGCTGGATGCGGGATGGACTCCCGCGTTCGCGGGAGTGACGGGGATACGGATTACAACGTCGCGAAGATCGTCGCCGGATGCTCCAGGCATTCCTTGGTGGCCTGGACCAGCGATGCGGCGTCATGACCATCGACGAAGCGATGATCGAACGAGCTCGAAATGTTCATCATGCGGCGGACGGTAATGGCGCCCCGCAGCACGACCGGCCGCTCGATGGCCTTGTTGATGCCGATGATCGACACCTCCGGCGCGTTGATGATCGGCGTCGACGCGATGCCGCCGAGCTTGCCGAGGCTGGTAAGAGTCAGCGTCGAGCCTGACAACTCATCCCGCGTGGCCTTGTTGTTGCGTGCGGCTTCGCTGACACGACGGATTTCCTGCGCCACTTCGGCGAGCGTCTTCTGCTCGACGTTGCGCACGACAGGCACCTTGAGGCCATCCGGCGTCTGGGTTGCGATTCCCAGGTGCAACGGGCGATACCGCTGCAGCACATTCCGCTCGGCGTCGTAGCGCACGTTGCATTGCGGGAACTGTGGCAGGACTCGGGCGAGTGCCAGCGCAAGGAACGGCAGGTAGG
The DNA here is from genome assembly GCF_014202975.1 of Povalibacter uvarum. GTDB lineage: Bacteria > Pseudomonadota > Gammaproteobacteria > Steroidobacterales > Steroidobacteraceae > Steroidobacter > Steroidobacter uvarum. The sequence goes on along the minus strand of NZ_JACHHZ010000001.1, from coordinate 1,023,815 downwards.
TATAGGAAGCCGCACCCTTCGGCAGCTTCGAGTTCAAATGCATCCGCAACGCCTCGAGCTCGGTGACGTCGATCTCCTCGACGTACGAGAAATGCGGAATCGTCTGCACCGTTTGGGTCATGCGCTGCGCGATGACGCGCCGGATACCGATGACCGGCACCTCTTCGACGTCCGCACCAGTCGGCGCGGCACTCGGCCTGGCCGGCTGTGCTTTCGCTGTACGCTGCTCGACGAAGCGCTCGAAGTCGTCCTTCAGGATGCGTCCGCCAGGGCCCGATCCTTCGACCTGACTCAGTTCGACGCCGGCTTCGTGGGCGCGCCGACGCGTTGCCGGCGAAGCCATTACGCGACCTGCGGGTTTGGCTGGCTCTGCTTCGCGCTTCGTTGCAACGGCCTTCTTCTCGGCTGCCACCGGCGCTGCCGCAGCGACGGGTGCCGCCTCTTCCTTCACGGACGCATCGGTTTCGAACACGATGAGCTCGGCACCTACCGGGATGCTGTCGCCGGGAGCACCAGCGATCGAGATCACACGACCGGAAACCGGCGCCGGCACTTCGACAGTCGCCTTCTCGGTCATCACGTCGAGGATGATCTGCTCTTCCTTGACGACATCGCCCGGCTTGATGTGAACGGCCACGAGCTCGGCCGCGACAGTGCCTTCGCCGAGATCCGGCATCTTGAAGGTATAACGGCTCATACGCCCGCCTTCACTTTCTTCAGCGCCGCGATGATGCGCGCCTGCCCGGGGAAATACTCCCACTCGAAAGCGTGAGGATACGGCGTATCCCAGCCGGTGACGCGTTCGATCGGCGCTTCAAGGTGCCAGAAGCATTCTTCCTGGAGGGTCGCAGCGAGTTCAGCGCCGAAGCCGCTGAAGCGCGTTGCTTCGTGAACGATCACGCAACGGCCTGTCTTCTTCACCGACGTCGCGATGGTTTCGACATCGAGCGGGACGATCGAGCGCAGGTCGATGATTTCCGCATCGATACCACTTGCCTTCGCCGCCGCTTCGGCGACATGCACGAGCGTGCCGTATGTGATCACCGTCACTTCCGCACCTGGGCGCACGATTTCCGCCTGGCCGATCGGCACCTTGTAGTGACCGTCCGGCACTTCGCCTTTGGGATGCGTGCTCCACGGAATCGCCGGCTTGTTCGGATCGCCGTCGAACGGGCCGTTGTAGAGGCGCTTCGGCTCGAAGAAAATCACGGGATCATCGTCTTCGATCGACGAAATCAGCAGGCCTTTCGCGTCGTACGGGTTCGACGGCATCACGACCTTGATACCGCAGATGTGCGCGAACAGCGCCTCCGGGCTCTGCGAATGGGTCTGGCCGCCGCGAATGCCACCGCCCGCGGGAACGCGCACGGTCACCGGCGCGAAGTAGTCACCGGCCGTGCGGTAGCGCAGTCGGGCGAGCTCACTCGCCACCTGGTCGAACGCGGGATAGATGTAGTCGGCGAACTGGATCTCGGACACCGGCCGCAATCCATTCACACCCATGCCGATCGCCGTGGCGATGATGCCGCCCTCCGCGATGGGCATGTCGATCACGCGATGCTCACCGTACTTGCGTTGCAAACCATCGGTGACGCGGAAAACACCGCCGAAGTAGCCGACGTCCTGGCCCATCACGACCACGGAGTTGTCCCGGCCCAGCATCACATCCATGGCCGAGTTCAGGGCCTGCACCATGTTCATTTGAGGCATTGTCGATCCCGAAGCGGTTAGCGGTTGGCGGTTAGCGGTCAGCCAGAGCGCGGATTAGGCGCCGCGCAACTTGCGCATTTCTTCGCGCTGGCGCTCGAGATGGTCCGGGACTTCCTTGAACACGTCGTCGAAGAGTGTGTCCGGGTCGAGTGACGGGCCTTCCGTCATCGTTCCGTAGGACACTGACTCCTTCCACTGCTCCGACACGAGGGCTTCGAGTTCCTGCTCGAGAGCCCGGTGCTGCTCCTCCGACCACGCACCGAGCGCGATCAGGTGATGCTTGAGTCTTTCGATCGGGTCGCCGAGCGGGAACGACTTGAATTCGTCCTTCGGGCGATAGCGAGAGGGATCGTCGCTGGTCGAGTGCGGGCCGGCGCGGTAGGTCACGTGCTCGATCAGTGTTGCACCGGCGCCTGTGCGCGCTCGCTCGGCAGCCCACTGCGTAACGGCGTTGACAGCAAGGTAGTCGTTGCCATCGACACGTACGCCAGGAATGCCGTAGCCCGGTCCGCGAGCTGCGAATGTCTGCTGCTCACCGCCTGCGAATCCCTGGAAAGTCGAGATCGCCCACTGATTGTTGACGACGTTGATGATCACCGGTGCCCGGTAGACCGCGGCAAAAGTCATTGCGTGATGGAAATCGGCTTCGGCAGTCGCGCCCTCGCCCGTCCAGGTCGCAGCGATGTGGTCTTCGCCCTTGATCGCCGCGGCCATCGCCCAGCCAACGGCCTGCGGCACTTGCGTCGTGAGATTTCCGGAAACGGAGAAGATGTTGCCGCCGCCCCAGTGATACATGATCGGCATCTGCCGGCCTTTGCACATGTCCTTCGAATTCGACAGGCACTGGCACATCAGGTCCATCACGTTGCGGCCGCGTGCAATGTGCAGACCCTGCTGGCGGTACGACGGAAAGAGCATGTCGCCGGGCCGCAGCGCCATCGCCGCTGCAACCGATACGGCCTCTTCGCCCATGGAGCGGATATAGAAAGAGACCTTTCCCTGACGCTGTGCCTTCTGCATCCGATCGTCGAGCGCGCGCGTCGTCATCATGTGACGCAGACCGATTTGAAGTTCAGTGGGCTCGAGATGCGGATCCCAGGGACCCACGGCCCGGTGATTCTCGTCGAGCACGCGGACGAGCGTCGTCGCGAGGTGTGCAACCTGATCGGCCGGAGCGCGCGTGTCGGGTCGGGCAACGCTGCCCGCGGGCGCGAGCTTCAGGTAACTGAAGTCCGCCTGTTCGCCGGGACGGGCGGGCGGATGCGGGACATGCAGACGTGAAGCTGAGGGCATGGAGGCACAACTCCTTCGATCGTCATTCGGGTTCTGGGCCGGGTTCTCGGGCGTTCTGGCCGCTGCGCAGGTTACGCCCGGCCGGGCGCGGACTTATTGCCAAAACTTGCTCCGGAACCCCCGGTTCTGAAACACTTCTTTCAGGATCGCACAATTCGTGCAATGAATGATGCAGCAGATGACGCAACGCGACCTCGACCCCATGGACCTGCGAATCCTCGACGTCCTGCAGCAAAACGGCAATGCCTCCGCAGCAGAAATCGCCGAGCAGGTGGGCCTCACCGCCACCACGGCGTGGCGGCGCATCTCGCGACTGGAAGAGGAAGGAATCATCCGCCAGCGGGTCGCCTTGCTGGATCGGGAGGCGGTCGGTCTGACGGTGATGGTCTTCGCGACCGTGCGGCTGTCGAGCCAGGGACGTGACGCGATCGAGAAATTCAAGCAGGCGGTGCGCAAGCATCCCGAAATCCTCGAGTGCTACACGATGCTGGGAGAAACGGACTTCCTGCTGCGGATCGTCACCCGCGACATCAAGGCGTACGAGGCGTTCTATCTCGACTACCTGTCGCGTTTTCCCGGCGTCCAGGTCGTCAACTCGTCGATCGCGCTGGCGCCGATCAAGGAGACTACGGCGCTGCCTTTGACTAAGGCGTGAAGAGGGAAGAGTTTCACACGGAGTTCACGGAGGCCACGGAGTTGCAGGAAAGCTTCTTCTCCGCATATCTCCGTGAACTCCGTGTGAAACTCTAAGCTCTTCGCTCTTCATCCCCGAAGCAACGCCGCCCCCGCCGAATAGCCGCCGCCAAACGTCACGATCACTCCAACCTGTCCCCGGGCAAGCCTCTGCCAGTTCCGGTGATACGTGATCGCGACGCTCGCGCAGCCTGTGTTGCCCAGTTCCTGAATCGTCAGCGCGACACGTTCGGCCGGCATCTTCAGATGTTCGGTGACGCAATCGATGATGCGCTTGTTGGCCTGATGAGGAATCACGAGTTGCACGGCATCGATGTCGAGGCCGTTGCCCTGCAGGATGTTCTGCGCGGCCGCGACCATTTCGCGGCAGGCATGCATGAAAATGTCCTTGCCATAGAGCATCACCAGGCCGTCCTGGTGCGGGACCATCTGGATGCCTTCCGGGCCCCGACCGAGATCGCCACGCCCGACGGCGCGAACGTCCACGATCTCGATGCCCTGCCCGCTTCGGTCCTTCGTCACGACGAGTGCGGCTGCGCCGTCGCCCCACAGATGTCCCGACTTGTCGTCGCTATCGCGCGAATAGAGGCTGTTGTGCTCGACCGCGATGACGATGGCCTTCGAAGCACGACCGGACAGGAAGTACGCGGCGACCACTTCGAGCGCATCGATGAACGATGAGCAGGCCGTCGAGAGATACAGCGCACGAGCGTTGTGAATACGGAAATGCTTCTGGACGACGTGAGCAATCGTCCCGATCGTGTCCCACGGCGTATATGACGCGCCGATGATCAGGTCGACGCCCTGGAGGACGTCCGGTGACTGGCGCACCAGATTCTCCACCGCCGCGATCGCCATCGTGTTCGCGTTCTCGCCCTGGGCAGCCCGGCGCCGCTGGCGGATGCCGGTCAATTGCTCGAACCAAGTCGTCGGCCGCCCTGTCAGCGCGCTGAAATACTCATTGTCGACGACGCGCTCCGGCACGTACTCGGCTGATGCATGAATGAACACGGGAATCGAGGGCTCCGAATGAATCGGCGCGGATTATCGCACGGACCGCGACCGACTTACCGGGGGACGGCGCGTGTTACAGCATGGGGAACGTCCGCCTGTTTCCGACACCAGGCGGCGATCAGCCGATGGATCTCGCGCACGCCGTCCGTCAACGCCGCGGGGCCGGGCTGCAGGATGATCGGTGATTTGATTTCGTGCAGCTCATCGTCGGCCACGGCAGGAATGTCCTGCCACCCCGACCGGTCTCGCACGATCCGCGGCCGGAATTTCTTGCCGCACCACGAACCGAAGATGATTTGCGGCGCTGCGCGGATCACCGCGGATTCATCGGCAATGATCCGGTTCTTGCCCAGCGATTCGACCGCGTATTGTGGGAAGCACTCCTCGCCTCCCGCGATCTGCACCAGTTCCGACACCCATCGGCTGCCAACGATCAGGGGCACATCCCATTCTTCGAAGTAGACACGGGGACGCACTGGAAACTGCGCCGCGGCCGCATGAATCTCGTCCAATCCGGCGGCGAGACGTTCGCACAGCTGGTTCGCGCGGGCTTCGCAACCCACCATGCCGCCGAGCATCCGGATCATCGTGAAGATCCCGGCGACATCGCGATGATTGAAGACATGCACGTTGACACCGTTCCGGATGAGCTCCGCGGCGATGTCGGCCTGCAGATCGGAGAAACCCAGAACGAGATCGGGCTCGAGCTCGAGGATCTTGTCGATCTTCGCGCTGATGAAAGCGGAGACTTTGGGCTTCTCTCGACGGGCGCGTGCGGGACGCACCGTGAATCCGGAAATGCCGACGATCCGCCAGTCCTCCTCGAGGAGGTACAGCGTCTCCGTCGTCTCTTCGGTCAGACAGACGATGCGGTGAGGGTAAGCTTCGCGCGCGGACATTGCGGAGATGCTACAGGAGCCGCCTCTCTTGTTGTGGGTCCGACTTTAGTCGGACGTCAGCGCGTCAGCGCAGGGCCGGACCCACAGTAGAGATCGATCAGAACAACGCCGGGTCGGCGTCGACGATGCTGGTCGACCCCGACTTCACCACTGCCGCATACGCTTGCGCCTGCGGCAGAATGTGCTCCACATACGCACGTGCGATCTGCTGCTTGCTGCGGTTGAACTCCGCGTCGTTGGTCACGTTCTTTCGCGTCAGGTCGTCGGACTTCGCCATGAGCCAGCCGCCGATCGCGAAGCCGCACAGCAGCAGATAGGGCACGGCGACTGCCTGCGGTTGCTCCGGACCGCGACGATGCGCGTCGAGCAGATCCTGTGTTGCTTCGCGCAGCTTCCGGACAGCGTCGATGGCTGCGGCACCAATCGGCGTTCCCTTGAGTGAATCCAGGTCGGACAGCATGTCGGCGATCAGCGCGTTCATTGCGGCGCCTGCATCGCGGCCGACCTTGCGGCCAATGAGGTCGCCGGCCTGAATCCCCGTCGTTCCTTCGTAAATGGTCGTGATGCGAACGTCGCGGTAGTACTGCGCTGCGCCGGTCTCTTCAATGAATCCCATGCCGCCGTGGATCTGGACGCCGAGCGACGTCGCAAGCAGACCCATTTCGGTCGACCAGCCCTTCACGATCGGAATCAACAGATCGCCGCGTGACTGTGCAGCAGCGCGCATTGACTCGTCGGTGTGACGACGACCGAGGTCGAGTTGCAGGGCGGCGTAGAGCGCGATGGCGCGGGCCGCGTCCGCATAGCCCTTCATCGTGAGGAGCATCCGCTTGATGTCCTGGTGATACGCGATCGGCAGCGGCTTGCCTTCGGCTGGGCCGCTCTTGCCGCCCGGCCGGCCCTGCACTCTCGTGCGTGCGTAGGCCAGCGCGTGCTGATACGAACGCTCCGCAAGCGCATAGCCTTCGAGGCCGACGGACAGACGTGCGGCGTTCATCATGATGAACATGTATTCGAGGCCGCGATTCTCTTCGCCGACGAGATAGGCCACTGCGCCCTGCTTGTCGCCGAAAGAAAGCACACAGGTCGGGCTGCCATGAATGCCCAGTTTGTGTTCGATGGAGACGCAGCGCACGTCGTTGCGTTCGCCGAGGCTGCCGTCCGCCTTCACCAGGACCTTTGGCACGATGAACAGCGAAATGCCCTTCACGCCAGCCGGCGCCCCCTCGACTCTTCCGAGCACGAGGTGAATCGTATTGCTCGTAAGATCGTGGTCGCCGTACGTGATGAAGATCTTGCTGCCATGGAGTCGGTAGTGATCGCCTTCGCGCACCGCACGCGTGCGAATTGCCGCAAGATCCGACCCGGCCTGCGGTTCGGTGAGCACCATCGTGCCCGTCCATTCACCGCTGATCATCTTCGGCAGGTACGTCTCCTTCTGTTGCGGCGTGCCGCAACGCTCGATCGCCTCGACAGCGCTCTGCGAGAGCATCGGGCAGAGCTTGAACGCAAGATTGGCGGAGGCCCAAAGCTCCTCGACCGCGGTGCCAAGCATCGTCGGCGCGCCCTGTCCACCATGCTCCGGCGACGCACGCAGCTGGGCCCACCCACCAGCCGCAAACTGCGCGTACGCATCTTTGAACTCCGGCGGCATCACGACGCCCTCGGCCGTCCATTTCGCGCCGCGCGTATCGCCAACGCGATTGATCGGCTGCAGCACTTCCTCCGCGAACTTGCCCGCTTCTTCGAGCACCGAGTCGGTGAAGTCCGGCGAATACTCTTCGAGCCCTGGCAAGCCGGCCAGCTGGTCATCGCCGAGCAGGTTGTGCATCACGAAACGAAGATCTTTGAGGGGGGCTTTGTACATGGCTGAGCCTGGCTGAAAGAGAACTTGATGAGTAGCGGTGCTTACATGCTGCGTCGGTACTGGCCGCCGACGTCATACAGGGCGCGGGAAATCTGGCCGAGCGAGCAGACTTTGACGGCATTCATCAGTTCGCCAAAGACGTTGCCGCCGGAAGTCGCGACAGCCTGCAGTTTCGCGAGCGCCGCAGCCGACTTCGAAGAATTTCGCAGCTGGAAGCCACGCACGGCGGCCACCTGGAAATCCTTCTCGTCATCCGTCGAACGAATCAGCGCGACGCTCTTTGCCTGCTCGCTCTCGGGCTTCTCGCTGAGGAACGTGTTGACGCCGATCAAAGGCAGCGTGCCGTCGTGCTTGAGCTTCTCGTAGTGCATGCTCTCTTCCTGGATGCGGCTGCGCTGATACATCGTTTCCATCGCGCCGAGCACACCGCCGCGCTCCGAGAGCGACTCGAATTCCTTGTAGACGGCTTCCTCCACGAGGTTCGTCAGGTACTCCATGAAGAACGAGCCCTGCCAGGGGTTCTGGTTCTTGTTGAGGCCGAGCTCGCGATTGATGATGAGCTGGATCGCGACCGCGCGGCGCACGCTCTCCTCGGTTGGAGTCGTCAGCGCCTCGTCGTAGGCATTCGTGTGCAGCGAATTGCAGTTGTCGAAGAGCGCATACATCGCCTGCAAGGTCGTGCGGATGTCGTTGAACTGGATTTCCTGCGCGTGCAGCGAGCGACCGGAAGTCTGGATGTGGTACTTGAGCATCTGGCTGCGCGCACCCGCGCCGTAGCGATCCTTCATCGCCCGTGCCCAGATGCGGCGGGCAACACGACCGATGACTGCGTACTCCGGATCCATGCCGTTCGAGAAGAAGAACGACAGGTTCGGCGCGAAGTCATCGATCTTCATCCCGCGCGCAAGATAGTACTCGGCGATGGTGAAACCATTCGCGAGCGTGAATGCGAGCTGGCTGATCGGGTTCGCGCCGGCCTCGGCGATGTGATACCCCGAGATCGACACCGAGTAGAAGTTGCGGACTTTCCGCTCGATGAAGTACTGCTGCACGTCACCCATCATGCGAAGCGCGAACTCAGTCGAGAAGATGCACGTGTTCTGCGCCTGGTCTTCCTTGAGGATGTCCGCCTGCACGGTGCCGCGCACGAGCGACAATGCTTCGGCACTCAGGCGCGCGTGCTCTTCCGCACTCAGCACTCCCGCTGCGATGAGCTGATCGCTGGTGATTCCCAGGAGATTGACGCCCGACCCGTCGTGGCCTTCCGGAAGGTCGCCGTTGTAATGCGGAACCGCGTCCGCCATGCCCTGACGCAATTCGACGATGCGCTTCTCCGCCGCGGCCCAGCGTCCCTCGGCTCGCAGGAAACGCTCGACGCGCTGGTCGATGGCCGTATTCATGAACATGGCGAGCAGCATCGGTGCCGGGCCATTGATGGTCATCGAAACCGACGTCGTCGGTGCGCACAGATCGAAGCCCGAATAGAGCTTCTTCATGTCGTCGAGCGTCGCAATGGAAACACCGGAATTTCCCGTGCGTCCGTAGATGTCAGGCCGCGTATCGGGATCTTCGCCGTACAACGTCGTCGAATCGAAGGCCGTCGACAGACGCGTGGCCCCATGGCCTTTCGCAAGATAGTGGAAGCGCCGGTTCGTCCGCTCCGGTCCACCCTCGCCCGCGAACATGCGGATGGGATCCTCTTCTTCGCGACGGTAGGGATAGACACCTGCCGTGTAAGGATAGCTGCCGGGCAGGTTCTCGCCGAGGATGAAGCGCAGCGTTTCGCCCCAATCGCGGAACTGCGGTGCCGCGATCTTCGGCATCGGGTTGCCGCTCAGTGAGGTCGTGTAGTTGTCGCCCATCACGTCGCGATCACGAACGCGATACGTGTACTGCTCGTCACTGACTCCGCGAACGCGCTGCGGCCAGCGCTTCAGTTCGCCAATGCCTTCGTGGCCGACCGCATCCAGTGCGGCGTTGTATTCGCTGCGAAGCTGGCGACGCGTCTGATCCGCCGCCGCCTCGTTCAACGCCGCATCATCGAATCGATCCAGGGGCCCCGGCAGACGGGCATCGTGCAAGGCCCTCAGGGATTCATAGAGTCCGAACGCTCGCCGGGCAGCATCGGCTGCCCGCTCAACGTGCTCGTTGGCACGACGTCCGCCAGTGGCAATCTCCGCCAGGTAGCGACTGCGGGGCGCGGGAATGAGCGGATCGCGCGAAACGAACTCCGTCGGGCCTACGTCGCCCACCGTCCAGGTGCGGGCGCTGCCTTCCGGCGGGACCTTCCGATCGATCTGGCGACATAGCTCCGCGAACAGCTTGTTCACGCCCGGATCATTGAATCGGCTGGCGATCGTCGGGAACACCGGCAGCTCACTGTCCGGGAGCTGTGCACGCTCGCGATGATTGCGACGCCACTGCTTCCGAACATCGCGCAACGCGTCTTCGGCGCCACGCTTCTCGAACTTGTTCAGCACGATGACATCGGCGAAGTCCAGCATGTCGATCTTCTCGAGCTGGCTCGCCGCACCGTACTCACTGGTCATCACGTAAGCGGAGACATCGACGAGATCAGTGATCTCCGTGTCCGACTGACCGATGCCGGCGGTCTCGACGATGATGAGGTCGAAGTTCGCAAGCCGCAGCAGGCCGATTGCATCCTTGAGCACCGCACTTGTCGCGAGATTCTGACGGCGCGTTGCCAGCGAGCGCATGAAGACATTGCCCGCCGACAGGGCGTTCATGCGGATGCGGTCACCGAGCAGCGCGCCGCCCGAGCGTCGGCGCGTTGGATCCATGGCTACGACAGCGATATTGCGATCGGGGAAATGACGCACGAAGCGTTGCAGCAACTCATCGTTCAGGCTCGACTTGCCCGCGCCGCCCGTGCCGGTCAACCCGATGACCGGGGTGCGTGTCTTCGTTTTCGCGATCGCCCGCCGGATCGGATCGTCGCTCGTATCCTCACCGGTCGCTTCGAGCGCGGAAATGGCCTGCGCGATCGAATGATGATCGCGGACGTTCAGCGGTCCGAAGGAATATGCCGGCCGGGCCACTGAGCTCACACGCTTGAAGACATCATCGATCATCCCGTCGAGTCCGAGCCGACGGCCGTCTTCCGGCGTATAGATCCGTTCGACGCCATGCTTCTCGAGCGCCTCGACTTCGTGGGGTGCGATCGTCCCGCCGCCGCCGACGATGACGCGAATGTGCTCGACACCCTTCTCGCGCAGCATGTCGACCATGTACGCGAAGTATTCGTTGTGCCCGCCCTGGTAGGACGAAACGGCAATCGCATCCGCGTCCTCCTGGATCGCCGCGCGCACGATCTCGGCGACGCTGCGGTTGTGGCCCAGGTGCACGACTTCCGCCCCGTGCGATTGCAGCAGGCGGCGGATCATGTTGATCGCGGCATCGTGGCCGTCGAACAGCGATGCCGCGGTGACGAAGCGCAATGGCCTGTTGGCGCGATCAGCGGCCTCGGTGCCGGCGGGAACAGTGCGGGCAAGCGCAGCAGCAGTACTCATCTCGGCGGCACCTCGTGGGGGCTCCGGCTCAGGGCCGGCCGCAAAAAGGCGGTGAAGGTACTTCACCGTATAGACTATACTGGTGAGTATATTTAGCGCGCCCCGATCCGGTCAAATGCGACGGTCGGACGGTTGGCGCAGCGCGTCAATGCACGGGTATGATCTTCGCGAATCCGCGATGGAGCTCACGAGTGGCCGGTCGATCGACAAGAGACAACGCAGTCAGGAAACCCTCCTCCGCGAGTGCCGCGACGCCCGAGGCGACCGCGCTGTGGTCGCCAGTCAATTCACGTGTCCGGGATCGTGAACGCAAGCGCGATGCGGTCATTCAAACGGCCGCGAGAGCGTTCCGGGCGCGCGGCTATCACAACACTTCGCTCGATGACATCGCCGCTGAGCTCAACGTCACGAAGCCGACTGTCTATCACTACGTCCAGAACAAGGAGCAGCTGCTGTTCGAATGCTTTCGAGCGGGACTGCGACAGATCATGGAAGCGTTCGACGAGGTCGGCTCAACGAAGCTCTCGGCGCGCGAGCGGCTCGGCATCGTGATGGCCCGCTATGCCGAGGCGATCACCTCTGATTTCGGCTGGTGCATGGTTCAGGCCGAGAACCAGGACCTGAGCCCGGCGATGAGCAGGAAGGTGAAGAGCCTCAAGTCGGAGATCGACCAGGGCCTGCGCGGCTTGATCCGCGAGGGTGCGCGCGACGGGTCGCTGCGAAAGTTCGATGAAAAGATGGCAGCGTTCGCGATTGCCGGCGCGTTGAACTGGATCGCTCACTGGTATCGCAGCGACGAGGCACTCACAGCCGCAGAGATTGCCGAACGGTTCATCGAGCTGTTCAGCATCGGCCTCGAACGCAAAGCCTGATCTTCACTACATCGATACACACGTCATGGGCCACCGACTCAGCAAGATCTACACGCGCACTGGCGATACCGGCACGACGGGCCTCGGCGACGGAACGCGGGTGCCGAAGACGCACGGCCGCATCGAGGCATACGGCGCTGTGGATGAAGCCAACAGCGCGATCGGCATGACACTCGCCGTAGCGGGCCTGCCGGTGAACCTCGTGGAGTTGCTGACGGAGATTCAGCACGACCTGTTCGATCTCGGCGGCGAGCTCGCTGTCCCCGGCTATCGCGCGATCACTCAGCCGCAGATCGATCGGCTCGAGCAGGAGCTCGACAAGCTCAATGAACCCCTGCCGATGCTGAAGGAATTCATCCTGCCGGGCGGCGGCCCCGCTGCAGCGGCCTGCCATCTCGCTCGAACGATTACGCGCCGCGCTGAGCGGGAAGTCTGGCGCCTGATGGAGACAGAATCCGTCGCGACCGAAGTGCCGCAGTACCTGAACCGGCTATCCGATCTGCTCTTCGTTGTCGCGCGCGTATTGGCGCGACATGAGAATGGGCAGGAAGTGTTGTGGAAGAGGAAGCGGTGACGGCCGGAGTCGCCTGACCGTCAACCGCCAACCTTCTTTACTGTTTCTTCGCGCCCTCTCCCGCCGCTGCCTGGCGCTCCGCTTCACGCGCACCGGCGAGAATGCCCGGCAGCGCATAGTTGCCTTCGTGACAGGCGTATTCGTAGATCTTCTCGTTCGTCTGGTTCATCGCGATCTGCGCACGCCAAGGCTTCGTGAATGTCGTCGGATCGTCGATCTGGAACTCGTAGAGAATCTTGCCCGGTTCGACGCGCGTGAAGCGCTCCGTGACTTTCAGATTCTCGGAAGCGCCGCGAAACACCTGCTGCCTGCGGAAGTGGGTCGTCTCGACGACGAGCGTGTCGCCTTCCCAGCGACCGATGGAATCCCCCATCCACTTGCGGATATCTGACGGGTTGTGCGTCCCGCCCAATCGCACGATGCGCGCGTCGTGCACCATCTCCACGAGGATGACGACCGTGTCCTTGTTCTGAACGATCTGGTAGTTGTTGTTGTAGAGCAGTGGAATCATCGGCGGGCCGGCGCTCGATCCGAACGAGAGAATGCAGCGTTCGCCGAGTGAGCGTGCTTCCGGACCGTCGGCGGAACCGCCACCCCCTCGAAACGCCGCCATGCGGGCCGCCATTGCCTTTTGGGCTTCAGGCAGCAACGGCGGCACTTTACCGTTCGGCGGATCGACGATCATCGACGTCCGGTATTCGCCGTTCAGTTGCATGACTTGCGTGCCGGGATCGACCCAGAAGCTGTTGTACCCGCAGTTCACACCGGTGAAACCGCGACCGCAGTCATGCGGCAGATCTTTGATGCCGAGTTTCGGATCGGTTGGTGCGTTGGCCCGTTCATTGGCCTCGGCTTCAGTGTTCTCGACGCTCTGTGCTTCTTCCTTCGACAGCGCCAGGCGGTCGCCGAATTTCGCGTCGCGCTCGAGCGGCGTGAGCGTCGCGTTCGTCCAGTTGCCTTGCAGATCGGGATGACCGTCGGCCGTTCGCGGGACCTTCCATCCCTTCGCGCCCTGATCCGCGCCAACCGCCGCACCTGAAGCAGCGATCAGGACCGCGACAAGACCGGCTCTCACGAGCAAAGCGTTCGTCATCTCACACCCCCGAGAAATGGGGCGGCTGTATCGCCGCTCCCGTCGTCGGCCGGAGCTTATCGCGAAGAATTGCAAAAAGGTCGCGCGCGGGCGCGATCCATCGCCCAAACAACGTCAAGAATCGACAACCACTCCGCGCCCGACGCAGTGCGCGAGATCGCTCTGCTACGATCCTCGAGGATCAGAATAATTCGAGCCCCGGGGGTTGCTGTGAGATTCCAGTCTCTTGGCGTGGCGCATGCATTGGCGCTGACCGTTTCCGTTTACTTCTCAACTGCGCTCGCTGCCGACGCGCCGCCTGCCGCGGCACCGGCCCATCCCGGCAAGGCGATCTACGATCGCGCGTGCGCGATGTGCCACAACAATCCAGAGGCGACCCGATCGCCATCGCTCGACACGCTGAAGGCGATGCGCTACCAGACGATCGACTACGCGCTGACCCAGGGAAAGATGCAGGCGCAGGCTTCAGCGCTGTCCCCGAAGGAACGCGCAACACTCGTCGAATACCTGGTCGGCGCTCAGGCTGCGAGCGACAGCTGGATTGCCGACTTCATGTGCCCAGCGGATCGCCGTACACCCGATCTCTCCGCGGCACCGACGGTCTACGGTTTCGGCTTCGACGAAAAGAATCACCGGCATCTCACGGCGGCGCAGGCAGGACTCAAGACCGCTGACCTCTCCAATCTCGAACTCGCCTGGGCAATCGGCTTTCCGAAGGCCACGACCATGCGGTCGCAACCCGCTATCGTCGGCAAGACGCTCTTCTATCCGGTCCCCGAACTCTCGCGTCTGTTCGCTATCGATGTATCCACGCCGAAACCGTGCGTGCAGTGGGTCTACGAACACGAGTCGCCGTTGCGCACCTCTCCCACCTATGGAGAGTTGCCGGATTCCAAACGAAAGGTGCTGGTGTTCTCCGACCTCAGTTCGAACACGCACATGCTCGACGCGCGCACAGGCGAGCGACTCTGGAAGACTCACGTTGGTCTGTATCGGTTCTCTCTGACGACGGGCACCCCGATCCTTCACAAGGATCGTGTCTACGTACCGATCTCCCAGTACGAAATCTCCGTCGGCGGCAACGACAACCACGAATGCTGCATCACGCACGGCGCGGTGACGGCGCTCGATGCGAAGACCGGAGCGAAGATCTGGACTGCCCACACGATGGAGGAAGCGAAGCCCATCCGCGATCGTGGTGACGGCAGGATGCTGCTCGGTCCGTCTGGTGCGCCGATCTGGAACTCCCCCGCCATCGACGAGAAGCGCGGCGTGCTGTACGTCGGCACGGGTGAGGCAACGTCCGAACCCGCGGCGCCGACGACTGATGCGATCCTGGCGATCGACCTGAAGGATGGCAGCATTCGCTGGCACTTCCAGGCGACCGCGAACGACATTTTCCTCAGCGGCTGCTTCGGTGAGAAGAAGGGCCTGAACTGCCCGCGCGAATCGGTGAATCGCGACGTCGATTTCGGCGCCTCCGTCATCGTGGGTAAGCGCTCGAACGGAGCCGACATCGTGCTCGCCGGTCAGAAGTCGGGAACCCTCTGGGCACTGGATCCAGACACGGGCAAGGTCACCTGGCGCCAGGACTTCGGCGAAGGCTCACCGCTGGGCGGGATTCACTGGGGCATCGCATACGACGGCGAGCGCGTGTTCGCGCCGATCAACCGCCCTTACGGCATGCGCGGACAGACGGGCGTTCAGAAGCCCGGCGTGCATGCAGTGAAGGTCGATACGGGTGAAGTTCTCTGGACCTATGTTGCCGAGCCGGACTGCAGCGGTGACCGGAAGGAGCGGGTGAAGAGCTGCGATACCAACATCGGGCTCTCGGCAGCCCCCGCGGTCATCGATGGCGGACTCGTCACTGGCGGCCTCGACGGCTTCCTGCGCGTGCACGACGTGAAGACAGGCAACGTGCTCTTCAAGTTCGACACCGCACAGAAATTCCAGACGGCCAACGGCGTCGACGCCAAAGGCGGCTCCATCGACGCCGCCTCGATCGCGGCCGGCAATGGATACCTGTTCGTGAACTCCGGCTATGGAATGTTCGGCCAGGTGCCCGGCAACGTGCTTCTCGCGTTCAGGCCGAAGCCGTCGAAGTAACGTCGGCGTGCATCGATGGCAGTCGCACGACTTGTGCGATGTCATCGAGCGCCTGCCGCTCCGCTTCGAGTGATCCGCGCCGACTGAAGAGCACCCGCTCTCTTGCTGCCGTCGCGGCCGCCCTTGCGGCCCCTAGAATGATCTCGCGATAGCTTTGGCGCTCGTCGCGAGAGAGGCCATCGAACATCAGCAGCAATCGCTGCAGTTGCGCAGGCAGCGAGCCCCAGCTCGCCGGATCGTTCGCCAGCTCCCGCAGCTTCCCTTCGCACAACCCCGTGTGAAACAACGCGCCGACGAGCGAGTCCGGACCGCACTTCTCAAGCGCCCAGCTGAGCGCCGCATCGTTGGCCGCGCGAAACTCCGCGAGCAATCCCGCCGGTCCGTTGGAGCCTGCCGCTGAGACATGCAGAACAGCGAGGAGCGGCGCGACACGAAGCAGACGCCACCGACAATCGTCATGGCCGACGGACCAACTCGGGCGATGCGCAGCCCAGCTCACGTCGTCGAGTACAAGGAATTCACCTGACGTATCGCTTGCCGTTTCATCCGCGTCGAGAATCGCGATGCGTCGCGTCGCCTGCGTCGTCAGGCAGATTGCGAGAATACGGCGGGCATCGACCCGCGAGATCCCGGCCCACTTCGATCCCAGGCTGACCGTGTGATGGTGCGCCACGGGCCCGAAGACCATTTCGGCAACTTCGCTCTGGCCGCGCACGTCGTGCAGGCGGTCGGCGAACGACTCGATCGCCCGCAGTCTCTGCAACCGCTCGGACTGCGTGAATTCGGCAGCAATGCAGCTCTCGAGGCCTCGAAGCGCCACGAAACCGATGTGCTGGACGCCGAGACCGATCTGCGGGGACACATTGCACGCCAGTGCACGCCCTCGCGCTGCGATTGCAGCAATCGCAGCGCTTCTGACCGAATAGTCGAAGGTGCCGTGAAGTCCGTTCATGACGCCCGCTCCGCAAGGTGACGTTGGTATATCAACGCGCTTGTGACTTCGAATCCAGTACCCGTTCGTTCAATTGCAGCAGTGCGACACTCCGCCGAAACTGCTTGCGCTGCAAGGACTCGCAGGAGATTCATGCCGACGCAGTTCACATGCGCATCGTGCATCGGGCAACACCATGAGCGCCAAGCCGGATACCACTGACGGCTCCTTGCTCGCGCGGGCTCGCGTCACGTGGATGCCGATGATGGCGACCGCGCTGCTGATTGTCGTTCTGACGATGGTCGGTTACTTCGGGCTCGCGTACATCAAAGGCAGCGCGTTCCAGGAAGAGCGTGCATTCCGCGTGCTCGGCGAAGTCGCGCGGCAGTTCGACAACATGCAGGGTGCGATGGCGAGCCTGCTCACGCTCGTCCCCGAATCGTTGTTCAAGACCACGGACTGCAACGTCGAGCGGGAAGACCGGCTGCAATATCTGGCCAAGCTCGATCTGCAGGGACTCGAGTTCACCAGCACTGCCGACCCGACCGCCTCGTCCAAGGCCACCAGCGACGTCTGGCGCGATCAATTCCGAATCGAGCTGGACGACCCCAAGCGCCGCTTCACGGTGCGTTCGATCACGACGATTGCGCGCCCGTCGAAGGGGCAAACGGGCGTGTCGTGCCTCCTCGAGATTCATGGCAGCCTGCAACAGCACCTGCCCGCGTTCGTCGCTCAGCGCTACTTCGACCAGGTCCTGTTCGCCATTCCCACGGGCGAAGTCCTGGCAAGCGTCACTGGCCGCACTGCCGATCGCTCGCTGATCGAACTGCAGCCCGATGCATTGGCGAACAGCCTCGTCGCGGATGCGCGCACGTTGCTGCTGCGCGGCGCCGATCTCCTCGATCCTGCAAGCGTGCGAAACTTCTGGGACACCAAGGCGGAGCAGAAAGCTCAACGTTCGTTCCCTGCCCCGTTCCTTGCCGTCGCGTTCCGGCAGACCATCGGCGGAGCGAACTACGTCGTATCGATACTGCCTGTCACTCCGACCTACGCAACGCGCGTTTCGAACGCCAACAGCAAGACAACGGGCGATGCAAGCGACGCGTCCATCGCAACGCCCCAGCCTACGCTCTACCTCATCGGCCTGAAGCGGGAGAACCTGGGCCAGCAGGTCGCGGATGCCCTGGGGCCCGAGGGCACACTCGCGATCACGACCGTGGTCCTGCTCGGTGTTCTCCTGTGGCCCTTCATCGGCCTTCGCTTCTCGACGCCGCACACCGCGATCTCGGGATTCCAGGTATTCGCTGTCATTGTGTCGCTCGCCCTCATCCCGGTCGTGCTCACGACATGCGCGGTCTGGGTCTGGAGCAAGCTGAAGACGGAGATCTGGGCCGATCGCGCGGCCGAACACTACGCAGCCGGCATCGAGAATTATCTGCAGGGCGAGCTGGCCGAAAACGTCCAGTTGCTGTCGTTCTATCGCAAGCTCGCTGGCAGCAGCCCCACTTGCTCGATGCTCAAGCGGGCGCCGATCCGCATCGAGCCGGGCCGGCGCCAGATTCACTATGCGCGCGCATCGCACAACAAGGACGATCCTGTCTGCAGGCTCTTCCTCACGTATCCGCTCGCTGGCGAACGAACGGTGCTGAAGAACTGGTCACCGCTGCGCACGGCAGTGTTTCTCGCGGCGGACGGCTCGAGCATTGAACCCAGAATCACGGCGTTCGGCGAAGTGCCGGTCAAGCAGCATCTCAACGTCGGCAATCGCGAGTACGTCAAGGCATTGCGCGAGGGCCAGGGCTGGCTCGCCGGTCGCAATGAAGACAGCGGCACCCGTTACGTCGCCCAGCGCCTGTTCAATCGATCCGATGCCGCTCGCGTCCTGCAGATCGCCATCCCGAGCGGCACGGAGAGGTCCGACCTCGATGGCTTCATCATCGGTGATACGCGTGCGTACGGACTCACGGCATCGGTTCGTCCGCCCCTCCTGCGCTTCGCGGTGATCAATCGCGAGAACGGTCAGGTGATCTTCCACTCGGATGACGAACGCAGCCTGAGCGAGAATTTCCTGGTCGAAACGGAACTGAACGCGCAGCTGCAGGGTGTTCTGCGCACACGCACGTCGGCACGACGCATCTCGCTCGATGACCATTTCGACGGCAAGTACGGCGGCGAAGCGCATCGCTTCTACTATCGACCGTTGAGCGGCACCCCGTGGGGCGTCGCCGTGTTCTACCCGACACGAGTGCTCAGCAACGTGTCGCTCGATGCAGCGATCGCAACGCTGGCGACCTGCATCGCCGCCGTAACCCTCATCATCGCGGCCCTGATCGCAACGATTTTCCTGGGCAGCGTACGCCCCGACAGACAGCTGCTCGCCGCGATCTGGCCGCAGTGGGAATGGCGAAATCACTATCCGCGCATCGCGGTAGGACTGACGATCTGCGGCGGTCTGTTCATCACCGCACTGATCTCCCGGTTGCACGCTGCAGAGTGGACGGCATCAGCGGGCGTTGCCGCGGCGGGCGCGATCGTCGCCGCGCTTCTGACTCTGGTGCCTCGCATCCAGGTGCCGATCTCCGATCCACGGCTCTATCGTCTGTTCTACTCATGGAGCGCAGTGGCCACGCTCGGTGTTCTTGTCGTCATCCCGACAGCAGTCGTCGCGGTGCGCTTCCAGGATGTGTCGATGCAGACCTATCTGCGCAGCGCCCTGGTCCAGACGGCCGCGGACATCGAACAGCGCTCACGCATCATGAACAGCGACCTGCGCCGCTGGGTCCCGAAGACACCCGAGCGCAACTCGCGCTATCCCGATGCGGCCACCCTTTCCCGCACGCTGCCAGTGCCCGGCATGGTCGCGACGATCGATCCGGACCGGGACCGCTCGACGCTGTGGATGGTCACCGCGCTTCCCGCAATGCCCTGGATCGATGCAGCGGGACCACCGGAGCTTGGCAGCGTGCGACGTACGATCTGGCGCATCACAACAGCGACCAGCCCGCAGCAACGACAAGGGACGCGTCCATCGGCCGCGCTCGGCTCCGGCAGCGACGAAAGCGATCGGATGATGCGCGCGAGCGTGCAGCGCATCGTCCGCACCGTCGACGGAAGAATGCTGCGTGTACTGGCAACCAGCGACGGATCGCACAGCCGTCGCTCGCCGCTTCTGCGGACGCCGGAGCTCGACCATCACGAACAATGGTCGACCATCGAACTGGCGGTTGCGTTGGGTGCCGTGATGCTTCTGATCATCGTCATGCTGGCTTCGATGACCGCACGCAGGATGTTCGGCATCTACATCCCGTTCGCCGTGAGGCATCTGCCACCGCCGCCCGGACAGGCATTCCCGTTCGATGAACTGCTTGCAGCCGAACTCAGTATCGATCGCGCGCGTGCGCAGGCCGGGGCCCGCTTTACCGAGAAGGATGCCGCCGACATCCGCAAGGTGCTTTGCGAACCGCGCTATCGCTCGCTCTGGACAGGACTGAACGCGGATCAGCGGCAGCTGCTGCACCAGCTGGCAACGGGGCAGTACGCGAATCCGGAGAACACCAGCGTCATCGAGCAATTGCTCTATCGCGGCTACATCCGCTTGCGGCCCTGGCCAGTCATCACGGACGGCGGTTTCGCCGAATTCGCACGCATCGCGCCCGAGCTCGCGGAATTCAAAGGCGACCAGCGCCTGTGGGCCGACGAAGCCCGCGGCAGCACCTGGAATCGCATCCGCAAACCACTGCTGTTACTGGGCGTGCTCGTCGCCGTGGGACTCATGGCGCTCGCGGGAAGTACCCTGCAGATCCTGTCGACGGCGCTTGCAGCGATCGCGGCGTTGCTGGGGTCGGTGACGCAGGTGACGAACTTCGTGAAGAAAGACGACAAGTGAAGGCTGGTGCAGCAGACATGGCGTCCTCCCGCGCATGCGGGAGTGCATCTCGTCTCTGAGCCCATCCCGCAGACCGGATGGATTCCCGCGTTCGCGGAAATGACAGAGGGCTCACTTCACGCCGGGAATGAACTCCTCCATCACCGCCTTCTCCAGCAGATCGAACGGCAGCAACCCCTGCCCGATCAGGAAATCGTGGTACGGCTTCTCCGAGAACTTGTCGCGCAGGAGCAGTTCCACCTTCGTGCGCAACGCATCGAGCTTCGAGTACCCGTAGTAATACGACGTCGCCTGGCCGGGTGCGTTGAACGTGTAGCGATCCACTTCCTGCTTCGCCATCGGCTCTGAGAGCATCACCTCGTCCATCAGGAAGCGCTGCGCGGCTTCCGGCTCCATCAGACCGAGGTTGAGCATCGGATCGAGGAAAGCCCGTGCCTGCCGCATCATTCGCATCTGCAGCGCACCGAGCTGGCCTTCCGGCGGCAGATATTCCTTCATCAGCGCCTCGGCATAGAGCGCCCAGCCTTCGACGTTCGCGCTGTTGAACGCGTATACGACGCGGGCTGTCGATACGCCCCGCTCCATCATCGCCGCGAACTGCAGTTCATGGCCCGGACGGGCTTCATGCGCCGTCAGCGTCCATGCGATCGCGTCGTAGTTGAAATCGTCCATCTCCGCACCGGGCTTGGCATTCGGGTTGCGCGTCGGCAGGACGAACTCGGCGGGTTCGCCCGTGTTGCCGATCAGCCGCGGGGGATCGATGTGCGGCGCAGGACTCGCGGTCGATTCCGCCTCCGTGCCCAGCCGGATGACGGCTTTCCGATTGGGCAGCGTCACGATGTTCTCGCGCCGGACGATGCCTTCTATGGTCTCCAGCCTTGCGTAGTAGACCTCGAGCAACTTGTCGTTCGGAATGCGTTCCGTCTTGAGCTTGCGGATGACATCGCGGTAGCTGTCGATCTTCCAGCCGCGTTGATCGGCAATCGTCTTCGCGACAGTTTCGATCTCGCTGCGCGTCTGGCCGTAGTTCGCCATCGCGCGATCGATCAGTTCGCGCGGATCCGCCTCGACGCCGAACTGCTTGAGGTTGTTCGCGTAGAGCTCAGCTGGGAGCTGACTCGTCTTGCGTGCATGTGGGATCACCGTTGCACGCGCCCACTTGCCGTATTCGTCGACCTGCTTGCGCAGCGTCTTCATGTCGGCTTGCCAGCCCTTGAGGCCGCTCTCCTTCAGCAGCGTTTCGATGCCTTCCAGGTAGCGGTCCTGGTTGTCCAGATACTGCTCCGCTTCGACGACCCATGGGCCGAGCAACGCGGGATTCGTCGCTGCTTCTTCATAGCGCTGGCGTGCGAGAACCGTGACTGGCTCATATCCGCTTTCGCGACCGACATAGCGACGCAGGCGAACTACGGCATCCTTCTGCCGATCTTTCGCTACTCGCGAATCCAGCAGATTCTGGAATCCGCTGTATATGGCCTGCGGCAGATCGAAGAACGGCAGCAGGTATTTCCGGTTGAGCTGCAGCGACGTGCGCTGATCGCGAGCGGCCTTGACGAGGATGTCGAGATCCTGACGCACACGCGCATCGGTCGCGCCGGCCCGTAACGCCTCGAGCCGCGTGACCGCCGCTTCCAGATCGGCCTCCTGCCGTTCGCTGAATCGCGGCTTCACATCGAATACTTCCTTGTCGTGCCCTTCGATACCGAGCGACGTCGCGCCTTCGGGGCCGTACTTCGCGGTGATGTCCAGGAGGATCTGCGCGTTCCGGTTGCTCTCTTCGAGCCAGCCGGTGTCCGCGGCGATGGACGAGAAGCTGATCGCCGTCAGGGCGATGAAGCAAAAGAGTCTGCGAATCATGCGGAGGGCCTCGGACGGAGAACTGAGATTGCGCGCATCGTCACATAGATGCGGGCAATGGCGGAACGGTTGGTCGCGTATGAGAGACGGATGATCGAGAGAGAGTTCCGCCGCACAGGGATGGACTCCTGCTTCCGCGGCAATGACGGAGGCGTCCTCAGAACCATCCGTAGTTGAAACTGATACTGATCCGCTCGGCCGCGACTGGATTGGGTGCAACTTCATGCCGCAGCCAGCTTTCGAACAGCACGAAATTCCCTGCTTCCGCCGGCAGCACAACCCACGGACGGTTCTCGGGGCGCGCGTCGACTTTGCGCGGCGGCGCCCCCATGAAACGATCCAGCCTCGGATCCTCGAACTTGATGCCGGGCGATCCCTTCGGCGTCTGCACATAGTACGTGCCGCTGATCGTCGACAGCGGGTGCAGATGCAGGCTGTGTACAACCTGCCGCGGCATGATGTTCACCCAGCAATCGGTCATGACGAGAGGTCGGTTCTCGACGTCCAGTTCGAGCTTGCGCACGAAGCTCTTCACATGCCGATCCAGTCTGCGCTGCAGAGCGGCGAATGTGGGCGACACACGCTGCATCTGCGCAACCGAGTTATAGGACGTATAGCCGCCCGGATAGTTCTTCTTCGACCAGCGCTGACCGGCTTCGTCGTCCTCGCGAAGCTGCAGACACTCACGAAGCAGGCGCTGATTGAAAGCGCGCCATCCCGCCTGGCTCAGCCGGGCGGTGTGCACGAGCGTCGGAAAGAATCGATGGGTCGTCATGATGAGAGCGTAACCAGTTTCACGCCGGGAATGGTATGGTCGCGCAGGCCGACAACATCTCAAACCGGGGGATCTTCCATGCGTTCGTTGCTGCGGACTCTGTGCCTCACGATGCTCACTGCGCTTTCGATGACGGGGACGACGGCACTGGCCGCCGCCGATACCAAGCTGGCGCCACTGACGATCTACCACATCGAAGGACGCCGGTCGGAACGGCTCGTCTGGCTCTGCGAGGAAATCGGACGCCCGTATCAGCTCGAATACAAGCGCGGCAACATCGTCGGGTCGATGGCCACGATCCGCGAAATCAGCCCGCTGATGCCCGTTGCTCCCACCGTGCGTTACGGCGACCTCGTGATGGTGGAATCGGGCGCAATCATCGAGCTCATCCTCGCGCGCGAAGGTGGCCAAGGCCTCGTGCCGCCGGTCGACTCTGCTGACTACGCGTACTACCTGCAGTGGATGCACTTCGCTGAAGGCTCATTCGCATCACGCGTCATCGCCGACTACCGCGTGGAAATGCTCAACGTGCAGAAGCCCAACCTCGGCTACAAGCTCGTCGACTCCGAAGCCGTGCTGAAGTTCGCGGATGCGTTCCTCGCGAAGAACCCCTACTTCGGCGGCAGCAACTTCTCGGCGGCCGACATCATGATGCTCTTCCCGACGAACTTTGCGGCCGGAATGAACGTCGTCGATCTCGCGGAATTCCCCAACGTCGCCACATGGAAGCAGAAGGTCGAGAGCCGGCCGGCTTACAAGAAGATGCTCGAAGTGGCGCGACCTGATGGGTTGGTGGGGTCGCCGAAGCCGCTGCCGAAGAAGGAGTGACAGCCCGTCGTCCCCGCGAAAGCGAGGACCCCAGCTCCGTCATCCCCGCGAAAGCGGGGACCCCAGCTCCGTCATCCCCGCGAAAGCGGGGATCCATGCCTCTGGCCCGGATGGATTCCCCCGTACGCGGGAATGACGGAGAAGCTGGATTCCCGCTTAGGCGGGAATGACGAGTTCCCCCCTCCCCCCAAGCGCCTCCAGCACCAGGCGCCGAAACCACAGATTCGCCGGATCGTCGTTCACGTTCGCGTGCCAGTACACGAAGCTCTCCAGCGGCGACGCCTCGCCTGGAAACGGCAACACGCGATTCGACGTGTGACGATTCGCAAGGTCTGCCTGATTGCGTGTCATGGTTACGATCAGATCCGAATGACTGACGATCTCGCTCGCAGCGACATGCTGCTGGCAGCGCACGCGAATTCGCCGAGAGAAGCCCATGCGGTTCAGCACGACGTCTTCGTACCCGCCGCCGTGACGGCGACCTGTCACCAGCACGTGATCCATCGCGAGATAGGTTTCTATGTCGAGCGAGTCGCCGATGACGGGGTGCCCTGGCCGGACCACGACCACGAGCGGCTCCGCACTGATGCCCTCGCGGCGAACCTCCAGCGACAGCGGCAACCCCACATCGATCCCGATATCGAGTTCGCCGCTCTGCAGATCCTCCTCGAGATCGCGCCGCTCGATTCTCACGGCCGCGATATCGACGCCAGGGGCTTCCTGGCGCACCCGCTTCGTCAACGCTGGCAGGAATGAGATCTCGATGGCTTCGCGCACAGCCATCGTGAACGTGCGGTCGCTGGTCGCCGGATCGAACTGACCGGCGAACTGCATCATGTGCTCCAGCGAGCCCAGGGAACGGCCGATCGTGGCGGCGAGCGCTCTTGCCTTGGGTGTCGGCACCATGGCGTTGCCGTGGCGCTCGAACAGAGGGTCATCCAGCAATTCGCGCAGGCGCGCCAGCGCATGACTGACGGCGGGCTGAGAGAGGTGCAATCGCCGGCTCGCGGGGGTAATCCCGCCTTCGCGATAGATCGCGTCGAAGACGGTGAACAGGTTCAGATCGATCCGGGACAACTGCATCTTCCGGTCTCCGCGGCCATTCGCAACGCTCATTTTCCGCCATGCAGAGATTGCATTGGCGTTGGGCAGGCGACGGCTGCAAGGTAGTGGCAAGAATCGTACTGCTTGGCGGTCCCTCTGTCCCGCGGCCTGCCCCAACTTCGCAACACAGGTGTCCCATGGAATTCGACTACAGCCCCCGCGTCCGTGAGCTCCAGGCCCGGCTCCTGCGCTTCATGGACGACCACATCTATCCCAGCGAAAAGGCCTATGAGCACGAAATCGCGACGAATCGCCGCAACGGCAACGTCTGGGTGCCGGTGAAAGTCATCGAGGAACTGAAGCCGAAGGCGCGCGACGCCGGACTCTGGAATCTCTTCCTGCCCCGCTCGCCTCGCGCGCCGCAGGGCCTGTCTAATCTCGAATACGCCCCTCTGTGCGAAATCATGGGCCGCGTGCCCTGGTCGCCGGAAGTCTTCAATTGCTCGGCACCCGATACAGGCAACATGGAGACGATCGAGCGCTACGGCACGGAAGCGCAGAAAGACGAATGGCTCGAGCCACTGCTCGCCGGAAAGATCCGCTCAGCGTTCCTGATGACCGAACCCGCGGTCGCCTCCTCCGATGCGACGAACATCGAATGCAGCATCCGACGCGACGGCAGGCACTACGTCATAAACGGCCGCAAATGGTGGTCCAGCGGCGCGAATGACCCGCGCTGCAAAGTCTACGTGCTGATGGGGAAGACCAATCTCGAGGCCGGACGCCACGAACAGCAGTCGATGATCCTCGTGCCTTCAGATGCACCGGGAATCACCGTCATGCGCCACCTCCCTGTCTTCGGCTACGACGATGCGCCTCACGGCCACGCGGAAGTCGATCTGAAGGACGTGCGAGTGCCGGTCGAGAGCATTCTCCTCGGCGAAGGTCGTGGTTTCGAGATCGCGCAGGGCCGCCTCGGCCCGGGCCGCATTCATCATTGCATGCGGTCGATCGGCGTCGCTGAACGCGCGCTGGAGCTCATGTGCAAGCGTCTGCAGTCGCGCGTGGCGTTCGGCAAGCCGATCTCCTCGCAGTCCGTATGGCACGAACGAATCGCTGAAGCACGCTGCACGATCGACCAGGCACGACTCATGGTGCTCAAAGCCGCGTACATGATGGACACGGTCGGCAACAAAGTCGCGCGCAAGGAAATCGCCATGATCAAGGTGATCGTGCCGAGCATGACGCTCCAGGTGATCGACTGGGCGATCCAGGCGCACGGCGGCGGCGGCGTCAGCGACGAATTCCCGCTCGCAAAGCTGTGGGCCGGGCAGCGCACGCTGCGTCTCGCCGACGGCCCGGACGAAGTTCATCGCAATGCCATCGCAAAGATGGAGCTCGCGATGCACGCAGGCCGGCCTGATGCGAATGTCGCGATGCCGATCACCCGCGGGAGCTGAGTCATGAAGCACGTCGTCTTCCTCGCGCCCGGACAACTCGAATGGCGCGAGGTCGCCGACGCGCGCGTGCAGGGTCCGGACGAAGCGGTCGTAAGACCTGTCGTCGTCGGGCGCTGCGACCTGGACCGTCTGTATCTCGCTGGCCGCATGCCACTTGCCGCCGGCGAACCCATCGGTCACGAGATCATCGGCGAGATCGTCGAACTGGGGGATCGTGCCGGACGCATGTTCAGCGTCGGCCAGCGAGTATTCGTCGCGGCTCAGATCTCGTGCGGTCAATGCGCTCCCTGCAAGCGTGGAGCGACGAGCCGCTGCACCAGCGTTCCCTTCGGTGCGAGCTATGGCATGGGCCGAGTGGGTAACTATGGCGGCGCGCTTTCTGAGCGGATTCGCGTGCCCTTTGCAGAGGCGATGCTAGTACCGCTCCCACCTGGAATGGACCCGGTACCTGCGATCGGTCTTGCAGACATGGCTACAGACGCATGGCGCGCGGTTGCTCCACAACTTGCCGTGCGACCGGCAGGACGCGTTCTCGTGACTGCCGGTCCCTGTCCTGTTATCTCGCTATACGCCGCGGGCCTCGCAGTCTCGCTCGGCGCAAGCAGCGTGGACTACGTGGATACGGATAGCTCCCGCCGCGCTATCGCAGAGGCGTATGGCGCAACCACGCACCAGAGCATTGCGTCGACGGAGGCTGGCTATGACGTCGTTGTCGACGGCGCCAGCGATCCGGAAATCCTTGCGGATGCCGTTCAACGATGCGCACCGGATGCGTTGGTGACCAGCGTCGCGCCGCCGTTCAGCGCCCCGCCGCTGCCGATGCTCGCGATGTATCACAAGGGAATCACATGGCGCGTCGCGAGGCCGGATTGTCGTGCCGGCCACGACGGCGCCATCGACGCGTGCATGCAGCGCGGATTCCGCCCCGACCGCGTCGGACCGAAGGTTTTTCGGTTCGATGACGCGATTGAGGCGTGGCTGGATCCGGCGTTGTATGTGGCGGTGCGGACCTGAACCCGTCATCCCCGCGGAAGCGGGGATCCATGCCTTTGGCCCGGATGGATTCCCGCTTTCGCGGGAATGACGCTCCTCGTCCTACACCGCCAGCAGCGCAATCACATTCCTGACCGCGATCGCCATCAGCACCAGGCTCGCACCCGCGAACACGAAGAACCTCACCGGCACGAAGTTCGACGTGCACTGAATCAGTGAATGAACCACTCGCAGGCCAACGTAGGTCCATGCCAGCGCAACGTTGAGTCCGTCGGCCACTCCGACGAGATGGGAGTAGATCACGAGCGCATAGAAGACCGTCGGCTGCTCGTGAAGGTGATTGTAGTTGTCCGCGATCTGCTGCACCGACACCGGCAGCGGATCGAGATCCTGCTTGCGCTTGATGATTTTCGGATCGATCCGCGCGGCTTTCATCGCCGGCAGGCGCGTCGCGTACAGCCAGAACCAGATCACGAACGTCCACAGGATCAACGCCAGCACGGGCGTCATGATATTCGGCACCATCGTTCTCCCCTTCTGTTGTCCGGCTGCGCCGGGTTGTTCTACGAATTCATCGCGAATCCATCAGGGCGCGAGGGCCGCCTGGTACTGCGCCGGCTTGAAGCCGATCAACAGCTCGTTGCCCTTCTCCAGCACAGGTCGCTTGACCATCGACGGCTGAGCCAGCATGAGCGCAATAGCTTTGCGCTCGTCGAGATCGGTGCGATCGGACTCCGGCAGCTTGCGGAATGTCGTGCCTGACCGGTTCAGAACGATCTCCCAGCCGAGGGCCTGGCACCAGCGCTCGAGATGGGCCCGGTCGATGCCGGCGGCCTTGTAGTCGTGGAATTCATACGCGATGCCATGCTCATCCAGCCAGGTCCTGGCCTTCTTCATGGTGTCGCAGTTCTTGATGCCGTAGAGGGTGATGGCCATGGGGCCATACTAAGGACGTCCGCACAGGGAGTCATCCTGGAGCATGGCGTCATACCCGCGAAAGCGGGCATCCATGCATCGAAGAAGATGGATTCCCGCGTTCGCGGGAATGACGGAGGGGCTTAGGCGCGGGCCGCAACCTTCAGCAGATCGGTCTCGACATCTGGCAACCCGATGCGGTGCCCATTGAGGAAATCACGAGCCCGAGCCGCGGAGCCCGGCTCCGCGAACAGATACCCCTGAGCGTACCGGCATCCCAGCCGACGCAGCGCTTCCAGCTGCGACCAGGTTTCCACGCCTTCAGCGATGACCTTGATCCGCAGGTGCTGCGCCATTGCGAGGATCGCTGCAACGATGGCGTGATCGTTCGTATCGGTAACGAGATCGCGAATGAAGCTGCGGTCGATCTTCAAGCAGTCGACACGCCAGCGCTTGAGGTAGCTCAAGCTCGAGTAGCCGGTACCGAAGTCATCGATGGCGACCCGCACGCCCAACGTGCGCAGCTCGCTGACTTCGTCGGTCCCCGAATCATCCTGTCGCGAGTCCTGCTGTTCGAACATCGCGCTCTCGGTGAGCTCGATCTGGAGCATCGACGGTGAAAGATCGCTGGCCCGCGTCAGTTCTTCGATGCGTGCCCGCAGGCTCGCACGCTGCAACTGCGCTGCTGAAACATTCACCGCCACGGGCACCAGCACCGAGCCCTGCTTGCGCCAGCTCGCCATATCCGAGATCACGCGCTGGAGCACGAAGTCCCCCAGCGGCACGATGAGTCCGGTTTCCTCGGCGATCGGAATGAACCGCGTCGGCGAAATGTAGCCTTCTTCCGGGTCCTTCCAGCGCACGAGGGCCTCGAGCGTCACGACGCGGCGGGTCTCGATGTCGATGAGCGGCTGGTAGTGAACTTCGATGCGCGACTTCTCCAGCGCATCGCGCAGGCTCGCCTCGATGGCCACCCGCTCCTTCAGCTTGCTGTCCATCACCGGGCTGAACACCTGGAAGTTGTTCCGCCCGCGCTCCTTGGCCTGATACATGGCCGTGTCCGAATGCCGCAGCAGCGAACCGACATCCTCGCCATCGCGCGGATAGAGACTCACACCGACGCTGGCAGTCGTGACCAGCGGCTTGCCGTCGATGACGATCGGAGCATTCAGGGTGGCAGTGATGCGGGCCGCGGTCTCGTTCACCTGCGCGCTCTTCACCGCCGTCAGGATGACGACGAATTCGTCGCCGCCCATTCGGACGACGACGTCCTCTGCCCTCACAGCATCCTTAACACGTTGAGCAACGGTCCGCAGGAGCTTGTCGCCGACCTCGTGACCGAACGTATCGTTCACGTGCTTGAAGCGATCGAGATCGAGGAACAGGACGGCGAGCGGAAGCTTGCGCTTGCGCGCTTCTTCCATGGCGATCGGGAGATGGGCCGCAAGGAACAGCCGGTTCGGCAGGCCAGTCAGCTGATCGTGATGCGCGAGCTTGTCGAGATGATCCTGTTTCTCGAGCAGCTGCGCCTCGATCTTCCGGCGAAGTGCGCTGCCATGCTCCGTCTGCTCGAGCAGCTCTCGATGGCGCGCTTCAATGTCTGCGTGCTGCTCGCTCAGCGACCTGAGCCGTCCACGGACGCTCAGGGCCCAGCCGGCGATACCGGCGGCGGCGAGAAGACTCAGGCAGGTGATCGCAATCAGCATCTTCGCGGCTTCGGCTTCGTTCTTGGGGCGAGATCCATCGCAGTGCCGCAAGATGTTGACGGCATTGGAGGATCGGCTCCACCGCGTCATTCGAAAACACGACGTAAGTCCGGAAGATTTGACAGAACGACCCGCAGGCGGGCCGAAACGATCGGGGATCGCCCTATCCCGGAGTGGGAATGAAACGTTCCGCGCGCAGTCGTGCGCAGCTTCCTACTTTGGCGTGGGCGCGGCGGCGAATCGAAAGAGGAATGGCAACGCATCGCCGATCGTGACGGACCACACATTCCAGGAGTGCCCGCCATCCACGATGCGCAACTGCGCCGGCTGCTTGTTCCGGCGCAGTTTCGAATAGAACTCGACGGCGGCTTCCTCGATGAAAAACTGATCATCGTCGCCGGAGTCGATGTACATGGGTACCGGCAGGTTCTTCGCCAGGTACGCGTCCCAGAGGCCCGGATAGTTGAGACTGCGCCAGATCTGCGCATCGAACTCCGGAGTGCCGAAGACGCCGACGCGACGCGCCGATGAGTTCGCCGGCGGCTCATCCGCGTAGATGGCGGGCGACAACAGCCCGGCCGCGGCAAACAGCTCCGGATACTTCATCGCGAATCGCATCGCGCCGAAACCGCCCATCGACAGCCCTGCGACCACCCTGCCTTCCCTGCGTTCGATCGTACGAAAGCGCTGCTGAACCTCCGGGAGCAGATCGTGGATCACCGCGGTTTCCATCTTCTCCTTGCGGTCGACGAACCAGGTCGTGCCCGCTTCCGGGATCACGATGACTGCCGGCGGCATCTTTCCCTCGGCGATCAACCGATCGGCTGTCTGCTGTATCTGGCCGGACGCGACCCAGTCGTACGCCTTCTGGGCATTGCCGTGGAGGAGATACAGGACGGGATAGCGCAGGTCGGAGCTGTCGTAGCCCGTCGGGAGATACGCGATGTAGCTCCATTTCCGTTGCAGCGACGGTGAATCGAATTCCCGGGTGGTGACGGTGCTTGCAAAGGACAGGCTCGCCAGCAGCGAGCCCGCCAGGATGAGAATCGCGCGAATCGTCTTCATCCCTGCGATGCTACTTCTTCGCCTGCTTCGCGGCAGCTTCCGCCTTCTCCTTCTC
Source organism: Povalibacter uvarum (assembly GCF_014202975.1). Classification (GTDB taxonomy): domain Bacteria; phylum Pseudomonadota; class Gammaproteobacteria; order Steroidobacterales; family Steroidobacteraceae; genus Steroidobacter; species Steroidobacter uvarum. The sequence continues at coordinate 992,649 of NZ_JACHHZ010000001.1, read as the reverse complement.
GCGTTCGGCCGCAAGAATTCCGGGCAGCGCATAGTTGCCCTCGTGGCACGCGTATTCGTAGATATTCACGTCCGCGGCGATGAAAGGCAGCTCACCCGTGAATTTCGATCCGAAGACCGTCGGGTCCTCGATCGTGAACTGGTAGTCGATCTTGTCGGCAGCGACGCGCCTGAAGCGTTCGGTGATGACTACGTTCTCGCTCGATCCACGAAAACTCTGGTCCGGCCGGAAGTTCGTGGTCTCCACGACGAGCGTGTCCCCTTCCCAGCGGCCGATCGAATCACCCATCCATTTGCGCAGGGATGCCGGCGGATGCTCGCCGCCGATCCGGATCATCCGTACGTCGTGCACCATCTCCACGAGGATCATCACGTGCCCGGGCGACTGCACGATCTGGTAGTAGCTGTTGTACATCGTCGGCAGCATCGGCGGCCCTGCCGACGAACCGAACGAAAGCAGGCACCGTTCACCGAGAGGACGCTGCTCCGGTCCGTCAGCTGCCGACTCACCGCGCATGCGAGCTGCAAGGCGACTGCTGCCGTCGCTGCGCACCGGAATTCTTCCGTTGGGCGGATCGACGATGATCGACGATCGGTACTCGCCATCGATGACGGCCGCGGTCATCCCGCGATCCGTCCAGAACAGGTTGTAGTTCCCGACGGGCGGAAGCGCGCCGGCCTCGATCTGTTTGCTGGGATCACTCGGTGCTGCATCGGCGGCCACTGCACCGCGAGCCTTCTTCTCGATGGCGATCGCTTCCTCTTCGGTGAGTGCGCGGCGATTGCCCAGCTCCGCGGGCCGCTCGAGCGGTGTCTGCGTCGCATTCGTCCACACACCCTGCAGGTCCGGCGTTCCGTCGGGCAGGCGCGGAGCCTTGTAATCAGCCGCGGACGCAACAACCGGCAGAAACATCCACAGCAATATCGTTACGCGCGACTTCATCTCATCCCCTAATCGCTGGCATTGCGCAAGTGTACGACGCACACCGTCCGGTGTTCCCTCGGGAACCACCTGCCATTACAAACCTTTGCACTGCTCCCCTCGCACGGAGCGCAAACTCTGAGGCACGCTTTCGATCATTGCGAACACAACAAGACCTTGTGAGGGCTACTGGAATGTCATCGATTCACAGGCACGTGGCGACTGTGCTGACCGCGTCGAGTCTGTTCTGCGCATCGAGTCTGCTCTCTGGCGCGGCTCTCGCGCTGCAGACGGGCGACGTCGTCGACAACTTCCGCCTGACCGATCACCAGGGTGTCTCGCGCGAGTTCTACTATCTCTCGGACATGAAGGCTGTCGTACTGCTGACGCAGGGCAACGGCTGCGACGCATCGACGGATGCAGCGAAGGCACTCGAAGGCCTGCGCGGCAAATATCCGAATGTCGAATTCCTGCTGCTGAACGCGAACCTTTCCGACTCGCGCGAGGCGATCGTCAAGAAGACGAAAGCCGCCGGCATCACGCTTCCTGTTCTTGTCGACGACACGCAGATCATTGCAGAAGCGCTCGGCGTCACTCGCAATGGCGAAGCCGTCGTCATCGACACGAAGGGCTTCAAAGTCGCGTATCACGGCGCTCCCGCAGGCATCGCCGGTGCAGTGGATGCGGTGATCGCCGGTCAGAAGCCAGCGGCCTCCACCGCTGCAACAGGCTGCGAGATCAAACTACCAGAGCGCGCACGCGTGAGTGAGCACGCCAAGATCTCGTATGCGAAGACCATTGCGCCGATGCTCGAGGAAAAGTGCGTCGCCTGCCACCGCGAAGGCGGTATCGGTCCGTGGCAGATGAGCAGCTACGAGATGGTGCGCGGCTTCTCACCGATGATCCGCGAAGTCGTTCGTACACAGCGCATGCCCCCGTGGCATGCCGATCCTCACTACAGCACCTTCAGCAACGACCGCGGCCTGAGTGTCGAAGAGGCACGCACGCTCGTTCACTGGATCGAAGCCGGTGCCCCGCGCGGCGAAGGCGCCGATCCGCTGAAGGCGCAGCGCAAGGATTGGCCGGCCTGGCCGCTCGGCGAACCGGACCTCATCATTGAAACACCGGCGTTCACGACACCGGCGACAGGCGTCATCCCGTACCAGATGGTGCAGGTGAAGAATCCGCTCGATCACGATGTCTGGATCCGCGCAATCGACTATCTGCCCGGCCAGCGCGCCGTGCTCCATCACATCATCGCGTCCGCGGGCGGTGAGCGCCGCGGCGCTACGAGTCTCTACAACTATGTGCCCGGCGCCGAGCCGCTGGAAATCCCCGCGGAGAACGGCATTCTGCTGAAGGCCGGCACGACGATTCATTTCCAGATGCACTTCACGCCGAACGGCCAGGAGCTGACGGATGTGACGAAGCTCGGCCTGTACTTCATGAAGGAACCGCCGAAGTACAACTTCCGCAGCCTGATCTTCGCGCAGCCGCGCCTGAAGATTCCGTCCAACACGAAGGTGCACACCGAAACAGCTGAACGCGTCCTTGATCAGGACGCTGTCCTGTTCAGCCTCCACCCGCACGCGCACTTCCGCGGCAAGTCAGCCAGCTTCCTGGCGAAGTACCCCGACGGCCGCGAAGAAATGCTGCTGAACGTCCCCAACTACGACTTCAACTGGCAATCGACCTACGACCTGGTGAAACCGCTGACCGTTCCGGCGGGCACGAAGATCATCTACACCCAGGTATTCGACAACTCCTCGCAGAACAAAGCGAACCCCGACCCGAACCGCACGGTTACCTGGGGCGAACAGACCTGGGACGAAATGGTCTTCGGAGTGATCCGGTATCGGAACGTGAAGGAGGACAATTCCGACGACGACAAGAAGAAGGAGCCGTCGCAGGAGGAGTTGTTCAGCGAAGCCAGCTAGGAAGCGACGAGCGGCGAGCGATGAGCCATAAGGACGAACTCCTGCTTCTGGCTCACAGCTCGTCGTTCATGGCTCACCGCCTCTTCAGTATCTCGCCTCGAACCCAAACCCCATGAAGTTGATTCCACCCTTCGTCTCGGCAAAGAGTCCGAAGACGCTCGAGCGGTGGAAGATGAAGAAGCCGAAGTAGACTTCGTCGATCTCCTTGCTGATGAGGTTGTCGAGCGGGCCGAACTGGCGCAGAGGGACGTCGATGGTCCACTCGACGTAGTTCATCAGTTTCTCGGAAGTGACGTCCTCGCCCTTCTTGAGGAAGTCGCGCTGCTCGGCGAGCGGGATCTCCGTTAGATAACTCAGTCCCTCGCCGAGCCCGAAGCGCACGCGCTTCTGCGTCCAGGGCAGGCGCCACGAATAGTGGGCCTTGATGTAAGCGTTGATGCCGTACCCGTCATCCTGCAGGCCGTGCGAGTTGACCCACTGCAATCCCACGTTGCCGGTCAGTTCAATCGGCCAGCCGAACATCGCGGGACTGAGCTGGCGTCCCCAGCTGCCGGCGATCATGTACTCGCCTTCCTCCGAGGCCTCGTAGTCCCCCCAGACAGCGGTAGTGAGATCCGTCTCGGACGAATGGCCCCAGCTCAGGCGAACGTTGTCGCGGCCGCCCTCTGCGTGAGCCGATTGAAACGCAAGCCCGGTGGCGAGCAGGAGCACGCAGGTACAAAAGGACCGCGCGGGCCGTGCGGTAACTGACGGCGCCGAAGACGAAATTGGGGATTCCAAGGCTGATCAACCCGAACGGACGAAGGCGGGCTTGCAGCATACCTGCTTTGTCCGTCGTGGAATGTACGGCGATCTCTCAAACCCGGTCAGGAATGTGCACTAGCGTTCGGCGGTGAGTGCTCCTACCTGTCGCAGGTTGCGCGATCTCTACAGCAGGCGGGCGAGCATCGCGTCCTTCTGCGCCCGCACAGTCGGGTGATAGCAGTCGGCAGGCTGTGCGCCGAGATGCCCGATGCATGCATTGCAATCCAGGCAGCGCGGACCGGGCTCATTGCGCTGTATGTGGCGATAGAAAAGCGGATCGGCCAGGAAGGGCCGCCCCGCCGATACGATGTCGCATCCCTGATCCGAGATCGCAGCCTCCATCGAAGCCCGCGTCCGGAAGCCTCCGACACAGATCACGGGAATCGAAAGTTTCCGCCGGAACTGACGAGCGTACGCAAGATTGAAACCTTCGCGCCTCGGCCACAGCAGATCGAACAGCAAGGCAAGTACGGGCCAGAAGATCCGGAAGCCCCAGCGCCGAACGAACGGCAGATAGCGCATGCCGCCCTGAGTCATGTTGCGCAGGCATCTGCCGAACGTGCCGTGGACCATCGGCATTCCGGACTCGTAGTGACCGACGGAAATCTCCACTGCGTCGACACCCTCAGCAGCCATCGCTTCGGCAATGCGCACGAGATCCGGCGTCTTCAATCCATGGCGCAGCGGCAGGTCGTCGCTGCCGTTCATCTTGAGAATGATCGGGAAATCCGGGCCTACTCGCGCGCGTATCGCCCGAAACACATCGCGCAGCATGCTGAGTCGCTGGTCGAACGAACCGCCGTAGCGGTCCGTGCGGCGGTTCGTGTGCGGCGTGAGGAACTGGCTCATGAGATAGCCGTTGGCCGCATGGATCTGCACACCATCGAATCCCGCCTGCTTGCAGCGCCACGCCGCACTTGCATAGTTGGCGATCACTCGCTCGATTTCGGAGAGCGACAACTCGCGCGGCAACGTTCCCGTCACAAGCTCTTTGACAGCGGAAGCTGAAACCGCTTCGGTCAGTCCCGCGAAGTCCGGCACGACCTGCCGGCCGCAGTGATTGATCTGCGCAAACATGCGCGCCCCATGCGCATGGACTGCATCAGTGAGTTGCTTGAGTCCGGGGATCTTGTCGTCATCGTCCGCACCGAGTTGTCGCGGGGCGGACTTCCCTGCCCGGCAAACATAGATGTTGCCGGTGATGATGAGCGGCGTGCCGCCCTGCGCGATCGGAATGTAGAACTGCAGAAGCTCCGGCGTCACGAAGCCATCGTGACTCGCGCGCGTCTCCGCCGTCGCGGTCTTGATCAGACGGCCCGGCAGCGTCAGCTTGCCGATACTGACCGGCCTGAACAGCGGACTGTCGACTGCTTCCATGAGCGCTCCGGGGCGGGACTGGAGCAATGCTCGGCCACGTGCGGAAACGCGAGAATGGTACGAAAGAGCTAGAGGAAGCGGTTGGCGGTTGGCGGTTAGCGGTTAGTCAGAATGGATATGACGTAATCCGCCCCGTCATTCCCGCGAACCCGGGGATGACGGAGCACTCAGGCGCTATATGAACGCGAGGTCGTCGCCCCGCCGTGTCCCGTCCAGTCGGTGTGGAAGAACTTGCCGCGGGGTTGATCGACGCGCTCGTAGGTGTGGGCGCCGAAGTAGTCACGCTGGGCCTGCAGCAGGTTTGCGGGGAGGCGGCCCGAGCGATAGCCATCGAAATACGCAAGTGCAGCACTCAGGCACGGCACGGGAATGCCGCTTTCTACGGCTGCGACGATCACCCGGCGCCAGGCTTCGTGCCTGCCGACAACTGCATCCTTGAAGAAGTTGTCCAGCAGCAGGTTGTCGAGCTGCGGATTGCGATCGAATGCCTTCTTGATGTCGCCGAGAAAGGCGGACCGGATGATGCAGCCGCCGCGCCAGACGAGCGCGATGCCGCCGTAGTTGATGTTCCACTGATAGGCTTTCGCTGCGCTGCGAAGCAGCAGGTAGCCCTGCGCATAGCTCACGATTTTCGCCGCGTACAGCGCCTGACGCAGGTCGTCGACCAGGCGCTTGCGATCGCCCTGGTAGGACGGTGTTGCGACGTTCAGTTGCGGCGCCGCTTTTGCGCGGGCTTCTTTTTCGGCCGACAGTGAGCGGGCGAATACAGCTTCGCCGATCAGCGTGAGCGGCACCCCCTCATCGAGCGCTTCCACGACGGTCCACTTGCCGGTTCCCTTCTGGCCGGCCGCGTCGAGAATGACGTCAACTGTCGCTTCGCCGTTGGAGTCACGAAACGCGAGGATGTCGCGCGTGATCTCGATGAGATAGCTGTCGAGCTCACCGCGATTCCACTCGGCGAAGACGGCGTGCATCTCTTCGTTGTTCATGCCGAGCACGCGCTTCATCACGTCGTAGGTTTCGCCGATGAGCTGCATGTCGCCGTACTCGATGCCGTTGTGCACCATCTTCACGAAGTGCCCGGCGCCGTTCTCGCCCATCCAGTCGCAGCACGGATCGCCCTCCGGCGTGCGCGCACAGATGGCCTGAAAGATCGGCTTGATGTGCGGCCAGGCCGCCGGACTGCCGCCCGGCATCAGCGACGGTCCGTTCAGGGCACCTTCTTCGCCGCCGGATACGCCGGAGCCGACGAAGAGCATCCCCGCCTCCTCGACGCGGCGCGTGCGCCGGATCGTGTCGGTGAAAAGGCTGTTGCCGCCGTCGATGAGAATATCGCCCGGCGAAAGCAGCGGCAGCAACTGTTCGATGAGCTCATCGACGGGCTTGCCCGCCTTTACGAGCATCACGATCTTCCGGGGCGCCTTCAGTGCAGCGACGAGTTCCTGCGGACTATGCGCACCGGTGAACTTCTTGCCGGCGGCACGGCCGGCGATGAAATCGTCCACTCGCGCCGTCGTGCGGTTGTAGACCGCCACCTGAAAGCCGCGGCTCTCCATGTTGAGCGCGAGATTTTCGCCCATCACCGCCAGCCCGATCAGTCCGACATCCGCCACTGCATTCGTCATCGCTCGCTCCACTATCGACCGCCGCCACCACCGCCACCACCGCCGCCACCCGAAGAACCGCCGCCGCCGGAGCCTGACGAGCTACCTGGCGCGCTGGCTGACGACGCAATCTGGGAACTCAGGCTGCTGCCGACGGCGCGCGACAGGCTGCCCAGGTCACCGACATTACCACCGCGATACCAACCGATATTGTTTGCCGTTGCTACCGCAGCGGCAGCACCCACGGCGAGTGTGAACTTCTTCGTCCACGCCTCCTCGACTTCGAGCGCCACGGCGTAAGGCAGCAGGGTTTCGTAGCGCTTCGCATCCAGCGCTGGCGGTTCGCCAGGCCCACTAACGCGCGCGAGCTCATCGCGTTCCGCGACACTCAGATATAGCTTGAGCCCTTCGATCTCGTCGAGAAGCTTCCTGCCCTCGATCGTCGGCGCACGCACCAGGAACGCGAAGACGATGACCGTCACGACCGAAAGAACACACAGTGCGACGATCGCGATGATGCCCGCGCCCTGCGCCACCATCAACGCAACGACGAACGTGATGACCGCGATGCCGACGGCCTTGGCGATACTGAAACCATTGAGCTGGAAATACTTCGGCTTCATTGCGCGGCTGAGCGCACTCGAATGCGCCGCCATCGCGCCGGAGACCGTCGATGCGTTCGTGTTCTTCAACACCAGGGATTGTGTGCCGCGGAAGAGCCGGCTGAGCAGCTTCTCGTTCTCGGCGCCCGATGCGGCGCCCGGCTCGCGCTCGAGCCGCCATTCGTCCTTGAACAGTTTTGAATCCCTGACGATCCGCAGACATCCCGACACCGCGAGGGTCAGCACGGCCGCTGAGAAGCAGAGATTGTCGTAGCTCATGCGCTGCATGTAGCGAAGGCTCGCCGCGCTGAAGCCTTCCGGTGGTTCATAGCGCGCGATGATGATGCCCTTGCTCGGATCGCGTCCTACACGGCGCCATTCGCGCACACAGAAGACGATGAGGAGGATCGTGCCGATCAGTGCGATCAACACACCGGCGTTGTCCTTCAACAACCACGCAGCGCGCTGGGTGCTCGAAGGCTGCGCCACGATTCCCTTCGGGAAGGTGAGAACGATCGTCAATCCTTCGTAGGGCGCCAGCGGTTGCCTCAGGTTCCAGCGCGCCACGCCGTCCTGCACGATCTGCGCTGTGTAGTTCTGACCTTTGGCGCCCTGCACGCCTGTGTAGGCCTCGACACTCATCTCGCTGCTCGGTGCGGGCGCAGGCAAGCGCGCCTCGACTTGCGCGGTCATGACCGGAAAAATCCAGCCCGTGCCGATCGCGTTCCAGTAGAGCTCGTCGTGATTCTCGAAGAAACCGAGCTGCCGCGTCGTCCGGTAACGCAGCGTGAATGTGTGCTCGGCCGGCGCGGGCAGAAAATCATCATTGCCCGTGTTGATGCGAACGCCGTTGCCGAGGTTCTCGGTGAACCACGGTTCCGCCTGCCCATTGCGTTCGACACCCAGGACTTCCAGACCGACGACGACCTTGTTTCCGTAGCGATCGCGATAGCGCGTGGGGAAATCGCGGTAGATGCCGCGCCGGATCTGATTTCCCTCGACGTTCACCGTGATGTGTTCAGCCACATCCAGTGCACCATCGGCGCGGATCTGGATATCGATGTCGTAGCGAAGAATGCGCTCGTCGGCGGTCGCCGTCGTCCAGCTGGCGACGAGGGCTGCCAGCACTACCAGGCAACGAATCATTGCGTCACCTCCACGCGCACGGCAGGACGCTCCTCATCCTTTGCTTGATAGAACTCGGCGGCGTGGAAGTTGCCGCTGCGAGCAACGATCAGGTCCGGCACACGCTGGACCGTGTCGTTGTAGTCCCTGACGGCACCGTTGTAGAAGCGGCGCGCGTACTGCAGGTGCTCCTCGACCTCGACGAGATCCCGCTGCAGCTGGGCGAAGTTCTCGCTTGCCTTGAGATCGGGATAGGCCTCGCGCAACGCGAAGACCCGGCTCAATGCCTGCTCGAGCGCGGACTCGACCTGGGCAAGTCGCGCAGGGCTGTTGAGTCCGATCGCCTGCGAACGCAGCGTCGTCACCGCGTCGAGAACCGCGCGCTCATGGTCGGCGTAGCCTTTGACCGCGGACACGAGTTGGGGAACGAGATCGTGACGGCGCGTGAGCTGGACATCGATATCGGCCCACGCCGTGCGCACCTGGTTACGAAGTCGAACCAGGCGGTTGTAAGCGAAAACGGCCCAGACCAGCAGCAGCGCGACGACGCCAACCCCAATCGCAGTCATTTAGCTCCCCTCCTGTTGTGGCGCATTATGCTCAGCTCGCGTGGTGTTTTTGCGTCGCGCCACCCCGTCGCACCCGCGCAGGCGGGTGCCCATCTTTCCTGAAACCGGATGGATTCCCGCGTTCGCGGGAATGACGGTCGAGGCCTCCCTTGTCCCTGCAAATTTTGCAGGTGAGTATATCCAAGCCCATCCCCTGGAGCAGGACCGCAAATTCAGGGTGGCTTCTGTCCCCTGAGACAGCGCAGACTTCGGACTCGGACCCGTGAGCTACGGAGATCGCTCGTGAGCAATCGTTTCGCTGTCGTGGCGTTCGGTGCGGTCGCTATCGTGGCGGTCACGGCCACGCTGATGATTCCGCCTTCGAGTCCACCGCCGCCCGACAAGGTCGCGCCGCCGGTCGCGCCCGCTGCCGCGTCGGCCCCTGATCCTGCAGTTGCGCCTCAAGTCGAGGGTCTGGTCGAAGGTCTGGTCGAAGGTTCGACAGAAGCGCCTGCCCCGGCAGCTTCACCGCCGATCGGCGAGGCAGGCCCGATCCAGGACGAGCCCGACAAGCGTTCTCCCTCGACGCCGCAAGATCGGTAAACGACGACGGCGGGAACGCGCCGACGCATAAAAGAAAAAAACGCGCGAGCCCGTTGCCAGGCCCGCGCGTTTCGGGATCGATCGACTCGAGACTTACTCGCCTTCCAGTTCCTTCTCGACCTCGGCGGCCGTCTTCTTGCGCAGGGCCTGGCCCTTCTCGGCCGCAACGCGCTCTTCCTCACGTGCGCCAGCCAGGATGCCCGGCAACGCATAGTTGCCTTCATGGCACGCGTACTCGTAGAGCTTCTCGTTGGTCGCGCTCATGATCTCTTCGCCCATCCAGACATCGGCCCAGACCGTCGGGTCCTCGACCTTGAACTGATACAGGATCTGATCGGGAGCGACGCGGGTGAAGCGCTCGGTGACCTTCACGTTCTCGTTCGCACCGCGAATGGACTGCTGCGGGTGAAGGTTCGTCGTCTCGACGACGAGCGTGTCACCCTCCCAGCGGCCCACTGAATCGCCCATCCACTTCTTGATGCCGGCCGGAGCGTGATCCGCATTGAGCTTCACGATGCGAGTGTCATGGACCATCTCGACCAGAATCATGACCGTGTCTTTGCTCTGCACGATCGTGTACGTGTTGTTGTACATCTGCGGTGTCATCGGCGGGCCCGCGCTCGAACCGAAGGACATCAGGCAGCGTTCGCCGAGAGAACGAATCTCGGGACCGTCGACCGGACCCGCGCCCTTGCGGAACGCTGCAGACTTCGCCGCGAGACGTTGACGCGCTTCCGGCAGCACCGCAGGCAGACGTCCGTTCTTCGGATAGACGAGGAATGAGCTGCGCGCTTCGCCGTTGACGCGCGTCACCTGGCTGCCGCGATCCACCCAGAAATTGTTGTAGCCGCAGTTCGTGCCGGAGAAACCGTAACCGCAATCCTTCGGCAGATCCTGGATGCCGAGCTTCGGATCGGTCGGCAGAGCATTCTTCTCCACGTGGTCCGCCGCAGTGCCTTCGATCTGTGCTGCTTCCTCAGGCGTGAGCACGAGGCGATCGCCGAACTGAGCCGGTCTCTCGAGCGATGTCAGCGAAGCGTTGGTCCAGTTGCCCTGGAAATCAGGATGACCGTCGGCCGTGCGCGGCACCTTGTAACCCTTCGCCAGAACCGGCTTCGACCACTCCGCCGCCGTAGCGACCGTGGCCGATGCTGCGATCGCCACAGCGACGCTGCCGACCTGCAGAATCCTCTTTGCGCGAGACAGATATTTCATGCGCTCCCCCAAGACGAGAATCGGGATGAGTCAGCGGGCCATCCGCTGGACTCGACGGGGCGCAGTCTATTCGCGGGCCGTGTGAAGGTTCGTCAAATATGAACAAGTATCGATGGTTAGCGATGCGCCACCCTCGAGCGGGCACTGACCTTTCTTGTCGTAGCGCGGACCAGGACTTCTTGTACAAACCCGAACATGAAAACCAAAACGATCGCGCTCGCAACGCTCCTCTCCGCTGCCTCGATCGCGCCCGCTCTTGCTCAGGAACTGCGGGCCGATCATCCCGGCAAGAAGGTCTACGACACCTACTGCGCCGCATGCCACGCGCAGCCGGCAACGCGTGCGCCTGCGCTCTCGGCGTTGCAGCAGATGAATGCACAGCATCTGCGGCAAGTGCTGACAGAAGGCGTGATGCAGCAGCAAGGCGCGATCGTTCCGAAGGAGCAGTTCCCGGATCTCCTCGGCTATCTCGCAGCACCCGATGCGGCGCCCGCGGATTGGGTCGCCGGCATGATGTGCAAACCGGACGCACGCGACGTCGATCTGACTCAGCCAGCGTCGATGTCGATGTTCGGCACGGATCACCGCAACAGTCGGCGGCTCACAGCGACTCAGGCTGGTCTCAAGAGTGCGGATCTCCCCAACCTCGAACTGGCGTGGGCAATCGCATTCCCGAAGACCACATCGCTGCGCGCGTCGCCGGTGATCGTGGGCTCGACGATGTTCTTCTCCGCGGGCCAGGCTGGGAAACTGCTTGCGCTCGACACGCGTACAGCCTGTGTGAAGTGGGCTTACGATGCAGGCGTTCCGTTGCGCTCCTCCGTCTCGTACGGCGAACTCGGCACGAGCGGCAAGAAGGCAATCATCTTCGGCGACGCCAGAGCGAACATCCACTCACTCGATGCGAAGACAGGCGCGCTGCTGTGGAAGGCTGAAGGAAGACACGACAAACAAGGTCAGATCACCGGCGCCGCCGTGCTCTACAAGGACCGCGTGATCGTCCCGGTCTCATCATCAGGTGTGGGCAGCGGCGCGAACCCGACGTTCGAGTGCTGCACTGGACACGGCGCTGTCGTCGCACTCGATGCCGTCACCGGCAACAAGCTCTGGACTGCGCACACGATGGAGGACGCGCAATACACCGGCAAGACGAGCCCGACCGGCGTCAAGTTGCGCGGTCCTTCCGGTGCGCCGATCTGGTCGACACCTTCCGTCGATGAGAAACGATCCGTGACGTACGCAGCGACGGGACAGAACACATCGCTGCCTGCAACGACGACGAGCGATGCGATTCTCGCGATCGATCTCGCGACGGGCGACCTCAAATGGAGTTTCCAGGCGCTTGCCAAAGACGTGTGGCACCTCGGCTGTCAGGCTGATTCTGCGAAATCCGGACCGAACTGCCCGAAGCCTGAAGACAGTGTGCTGAAGGACTACGACTTCGGCGCCGGGGTCGTCATCTCACGGCGTCCGAATGGCAAGGACGTTCTCCTCGCCGGTCAGAAATCAGGCGATCTCTGGGCGCTCGATCCGGATGACAAAGGTCGCGTGCTCTGGCGCCAGACATTCGGACACGGCACCCCGCTTGGCGGCATTCATTGGGGAATCGCCGTCGATGACGAGCGAGTGTTTGCGCCGATCAACGATCCGTTTGCAGCCGCGGGCAGCTATGTGCCCGAACCTGGTATGAACGCGGTGAACATCGATACGGGCAAGGTTGCGTGGCGCAAACCCGTGACGCCGGACTGCTCGAATGGTCGCGACAAACGCTACGACCTGTGCCATGAGAAGTACGGTCTTTCTGCGGCGCCGCTGGTGGTGGACAAATCAGTTGTCGCTGGCGCGCTCGACGGCCGCATCTACATCTACGATGCGGCAACTGGCGACATCGTGTGGCAATACGACACGCTGCGCGACTTCGAAACTGTGAATGGGATTCCCGGCAAGGGCGGTGGCATCGATAGCCACTCGGTGTTTGCGGGTGACGGCATGCTGTTCGTGGGATCGGGCTATGGCGGTTTCAGGCAGCCGCCGGGGAATGTGTTGTTGGGGTTTAGGGTGAAGAGGAAGTGACGGCGAAGACTCCGAGCCTTGCCCCGCAATGTAGAACGCCACTTCGTGTAGCGCTGATAGAAACGTACGCATCTACGGGCCCAGGACCGAAGCCGCTGGATCGCCGCATCGCTCCTGCAACTTCCAGCAAGAGGGGTGTGAACTGCGGTACACCTCTATCCCGTCTTCCACGCCTTCATATCGAGCCCAGCGGCCTGAAGAGCACGCGACATTTCAGCCGGTATATAGAACCCCTCGGCAGCAGACGCGAGGTCATCAAGCTTCTTCTGAAGATGATCTTTACCACCAAATGCCGTGATCAACCTGCTAACTGCATCTGTGGCTAGTCCGACAACGGCATGATGCGGCAAACCAAGATCGTCGAACATTCTGTCCGGAACTCCTAGTACTCGGCATTGCATGCCGTCGCACTGCGCCACAAAGCCAAAATCAGGTTCCGCTCCAATCACTCGTTGCGGAGAAGTATCTCCATATACCTCGACCATGCCTGAAACCAAAAGGTAACTCCGATTCGCAATCTTCTCGTCTGCGTACTTAGCAAATAGATACCAAGTTCCTCTTTTTTTCTTCTCCGCTGTTAGCACCACATCCGGAGCAGCCTCGAACTTTACATGGCCAGGATCGAAGCTCAATGCAAGAAGCGGGTCCTGCATTGGAATAGCTTCCGCGCACGCAGCTAGTGCCCACATGAAGCTAAGGGCCGTAACGATAAACTTCATAACTTGGCCGCTCCCTTTCATAACCAGGTCCTGGCCAGATAGCACCTGGCCTTGTGTTTAGTCTCTGATTGAAATCCGAGACCCATCGCTCGCCGTTGTTCATCTGCATATGACCTTCGGGTCGGGTGGAGATTCCCTGCATGACCACGATGTCTCCCTTTTGGGGTTGATAGTCCGGGCCGACGTCCAACTGTCGGAACCCTGCCTTCTCAAGTGAAGGTCCATAGTCTTTCGCATATGTGGTCCTATCGAGAGCAATCCCTCCCGCTTCGACCGCCTCTCGAACTCGTGTCGCGCAAACACCTTGGGACTGAGCGGTAGCGCAGCTATTTAGACGGTCAACCGCCTTGTCAACGCTGTACTGACTTTGCTGCTCAGCCGCTTTATTGTCTGCCTGCTCTTTCCGCGAGGCGGCCATCGCCTCTGCAAACGCATAGGACTCATCCACCTTGCAGTCGGATGCTGCGGCGCCCTTTATGTTCGTGCCCGTATCGCATGTCCCGCTCGGATCCATGCTGTTTATTGGGTCATTGCCCACATACGCATAGAGGTTGGTGTTGTCATCATAGCCAATCGGATCCGTCTGCAAGAACCTCCCCAGCGTCGCCGAATAGAACCTCGCCTTGTAGTGATACAGCTCCAGCTCCGCCAACCAAATTTGCCCCGTGTACTGAAATCTCCCTATGTTGCCGGCCCCAGGTCGGCCGGGCACGCCATAAGCATCATAGGCATTGACCCCAACCACCCCACCATTCGCGTCGGCCACCGCCACGATCGAACCCTGATGATTGGCGAAGAGACCGCGTCGTGTGGTGAGGCCCGCGCCTTCGTACCATAGCAAGGGCTCGTCGACTCCGGCGCCGTGCACATATCGGCGCATCAGGGCGCCACCGCTGTACTCGGCCACAAGCTTGTCACCGTCGTACAGAAACTGCGTGGTGCTACCTCCGCCCGAAATCTGAAATAACCTTCCCATCGGGTCATACGCCAACGTTGCGTTCTTCGCACCGCTCGCCGACACCAGCCGGTTCTCAGCGTCGTAGACAAAGTTCGTTACGCCCTCTGGGGTGAGATTGCCTGAGGTGAGATTGCCATTCAGGTCGTACGTGTGAACCGAACCAGCGACACTCGTGTACTGGTTGAGGCCATTGACGTTGTAGCTGCGAGCAGGCGTATCCGGCGTAATGTTCACGTAGGCATCGTTGCTCTCGCCTCGCGTGATGACCTGCGATGCTGGGTTGTAGCCGAACGTCAGAATCTGATCGGCCGCCGTGCCAGAGAGTTCATGCGCCAGCGCCGACAGACGTGAGATCGAATCGTACTCGTTGCTCATCACGGCGCCGCCGACCCACGCATCTGCGCGCCGGCCCAAGTCGTCGTAAAAGAAGTCGGCTACCGTCGTCGCGCCACTTTCGAGAATGCCGGTGAGCCGACCTGCCCCATCGTGGTTGAAAGTGAAGTAGTTGCTGTCGGGGAACGTCAACCGGTTGCGGCGACTGCCAGCATCGTAATCGGAGGTGAGCATGCGGCTGACGCCGCCCATGTTGTTGGTGGACGTCCGAAGCCGTCCAAATCCGTCATAAACATTGGTGATGCCGACTCCGGAAGTCGAGCCGAAACGGGCGAACAATTGCAGACCATCCACGTCGTATCCGTAGTGGACGGCATAGCCCGCCGCCCCGGTGGCTGAACTCGGAACAGTCTTCAGCGAGACTCGATTGCGGCCGTCGTAGTTATAGGTCAGCGTCTGACCATCGCGCTTCCTTAGCGACAGGCGATTGCCCGCGGCGTCGTACGTGTAACTTTCGTAGTCGCTCTCGTTGACGGACCCAGGTGTCGTCTTAGACGGGAACACCCAGCGATTCTGGCGATCATGCCCGTCGTAGCGCATTTCTGCGCGATTGCCGTTGGCGTCAGTAACAGTCGCTCGTTTGCCGTTCGCACTGTACGTGTACGTGGCGTAGTTCTGCTGGAGCGGAGTGCCGTAGGCTCGCTGCACAACGAGGAGTTCGCCCGCGGCGTTGTGAACTTTGCGCGTGATTCGGTCCGGACCAAAGCCTCCTTCAGTACCCAGCGTGCAAGCGCCAGGTAACGACGTGAAGGCGGCAGGATTCATGCGACGCGCTTCGCACTCGGGCCGCCCGGCATCGTCGAACGAACGCTGTATCAGGCTGTATGTCGTCCCGGAAGCGGAGATTGCCTCGCTCGACGGATTGCGACGGCTGTCATAGGTCACGTCAGTGCGGGTGTAGACGGTGAGCGATGTGCTTGAAGGATCGGTGACCGTACCTGACTCGGTGTAGAGCAGTTGGTCGTCCGAGTTGCGATACTCGAAGTAGCTTGCGTTGCGCAGCCCGTTCGAGCCAGCGGGCCCGATTTCCCACTTCTTGCGACCATGAACATCGTAGCGGAAGTACTTCGCATCCGAAGTTCCCGGCAAGGGGCCATCCTCGCTCAGCATTCGCCCCGCCGCGTCATACGAGTAATGGGTTTCGAGGCTCTCGCTGCGTGCCGCATCGATGCGGCGAACGACGCTCGGAAGCAGCGTGTTGCCCCAGTATTCGTACTCCGTGCGCGCCTCCGCTGGCGTACCGCACGTCGTCGTGTCACCGCAGACTCGAACTGCCTCCTTGCGGCTCACGCCTGTCGACGTCTCGTACTCGATATACGTCTTACGCCTGACCCCATTGGCGTCGGCCGGATCGGTTCGCTCCGTTAATTGACCAGCCGCGTTGTAAACGAAGTCGGTCTGCTTATTGCGGGCATCCCTGAACCACACCGGCCGATAGCACAGCGGGCCACCGGAGACGACGGCGCAGCTAGTCGTATCGTAGTAGGCGCTTTCCGATATAGCTGCCAGCCCGGAGCCAGGCTTCGCAGTCAAAGTGCGCGAAGTGATGTTCCCGTAGTCGTCATATGCAACGCTTGCTTCGTTGCTTTCCGGGTAGACAGCACGAATCACGCGATAGGCGAAATCGTAGTGGTAGGCCGTAGAGCGCCCGATCGAATCCGTGATGCTGCTGAGCGCGTTACGCTCGTGGTGATCGACCATGTTGTACGCAACGTTGTAGCCATTCGGACCGGTCACCGTCAGTCGGTCGTACAGATACGTCTGCAGCGTCGTGGCATTGCGTAGATTGGTATAGGTGTAGTTCCACGTAACGCCATCTTTCGTCACCGAGGACACGAGCGGCTTGCTCGGCACGTTGACGACTTGCCGCGACGCGGTTCCCTCGCCCGGGAGTTGGAACATGCCGCTGGCGGTCTCGAGGTAGGTGTGCATCGAGTTGATGCAGCCCTGGCAGTAGTACGTCCTGCCACCCAGATCGGTGATCGTAGTAGTCCCGTTGGAAGTGGCGTAAGTGAGTCGCCCCAGGGGCGTCGCGGGGTCAGCACTTGCATATATGGCCGCCACACTGGGGCTGTTCCAGTCGTCGACCCCTATCGTGTTTCCATGGTAGGCAATGGTGATGAAGAATCCGAGGTTGCTCGTGATCTGCGTCGGGCGGTAGTAAGTCAGCCCACCCAGCATCGCCGTGTCATAGGTGAAGGTGATCGTCTCGCCGTTCGGGTAGGTGATGCTCGAGGCGTAATACAGCACCGTGTTCGGATTCGAACCGGTCGTCTTGATGTGCTTCAGGTTGAAGAAGAAGACCGCACCGGTCTTCGTCTGGCGAAATCTGAAAGGACCGTTACCGACCAGCGTGGAGCCGGTTCCGGTGACGCTCTGGCACGCGTCATCGAGACACTGGAAGCCTTCTGAGGTACCCGTTCCTGTCTGAACCGAATAGTTGCCGTTGGCATATTCGCCGACGCTGCCCGACATCTTCCCTTTGACGTAGGGAGTCACGTTCTGGACCCGATCGAACTTCAGATTCGGTGCGCCCGGCACTGACAGAACCGGAACATCGATGGTCAGTTTGCCGCCGATCACATTCACGCCGTTGCGATCTGTCTCCTCCCGCAACGGCGAGATGACGTCAGGAACGTCGACGACCTGAGCGCGCAACGCCGTGCTGAACGCCATCGCAGCTGTAATGACTGCCAGGACTTTCGCAGTGTGACGATTCATCTTCTTGTCCATCCTTAGCCGCACCAAGCTTTCTTTGGATTCGAGCCCGAGGAACTTGCCGCTCATTGCAGCGTGTTCATCACGAAGTTCACCGTGACGTTGCTCTGCCCGGTGTTGCCACCACCGTCGGTCACGAGACAACGCCACACAGACGTGTACGTTGCGTTGATGTACGGGACCGTGCGCGACCAGCGAGTGTTGTTCGACGTCGGAGAGATCGCTGACGTCTCCGTGTCTCCAGAGACCCACTGCCACGCATAGGTGTAGCCGGAGCCGGTGCCGCCGGAACCGGTGCACACGACGGCCGCATCGATCTGCGTTGGGTTGGATCCGCGCTTCAACCAGCGCCAGGTGCTCGTGCTCAAAGATGCGACCACCGGCGGCAACGTCGTTGCACTGGCGGTATTCGACTCACCCGAGGCGTTGCCCGCGTTGTCGTACGCAGCAACGGTGTAGGAATAGCTCGTGCTGGCAGCGAGCCCCGTGTCGCTGTAGCTCGTCGCCGCAGTGCTCGTGACCAGCGAACCGCCGCGGTAAATCCGATAGCCCGCAAGACCAGAACCGCCCGTGTCGCTGGATGCGCTCCAGGACAGATTGATTCGCGACGGGCCCGCTGCTGCAGCGGACAATCCTGTCGGCGTCGACGGAGCAGTCACGTCCGGCGTCGCAATGTTCTTCACAGCGGACTGACCCGAAACATTTCCGGCTGCGTCATGAGCCGCCACTGTGTAGCTGTAGGTCGTACTGCCGACGACTGTCGAGTCCGCGTACGAAGTGGTAGCACTCGTGCCGATCTGGCTGCCGCCGCGATAGATTCGATAGCCAGTGACGCCTACGTTGTCCGACGAGGCCGACCAGCTCAGGTTGACTAGTGACGCGGATGCTGCCGAACCAGTTAGCCCTGTGGGAACGGAAGGAGCAGTGCTGTCAGGTGTCGTGGCCGACACCGTGCCCGACTGCGCGGATGCGTTGCCGGCGGCGTCGTAGGCCGCCACGCTGTAGCTGTACGTCGTGGCAGGCGTGAGCGAGGAGTTGGAGTACGAGTTGGTTGCACTCGTGCCAATCAGCGACCCATTGCGATAGATCCGGTAACCGGAAAGACCGGACCCGCCAGTATCGGTCGATGGCGACCACGAAAGGTTGATCTGCGTCTGCGATGCCGGCGTCGCGCTCAGTCCCGTCGGCACCGATGGCGCGATGGAGTCCGGGGTGGTCACATTCCTTGCGGCGGACTGCCCGGACAGATTCCCGACCGCGTCGTATGCAGCCACGGTGTAGCTGTACGCCACGGTGCCAGAGACGGTGGAATCCGTATAGCTGGTCTGACCCGTCGAAACCAGCAAACTGCCGTTTCGGTAGATTCGGTAGCCCGCGACAGCGACGTTGTCCGTCGATGCGGTCCAGCTCAGATTCACTTGCGTAGACGATGGAGCCGAGCCTGCCAGTCCCGTCGGCACCGTCGGAGCCGTCGCATCAGGTGTAGTCGCAGTCGCCGCGCTCGACTGTGCTGACAAGTTGCCCGCGATATCGTAAGCCGCGACGCGATAGGTGTAGGTCGTGGCGTCCGTCAGCGGCGAATCCGAATACGACGTGGTCGGGCTCGTGCCGACCTGCGATCCGTTGCGATAGATCCTGTAGCCGGCAATGCCGGAACCTCCGGTATCCGTCGACGCAGACCATGAAAGGTTGACCTGTGAGGCTGATGCGACGGTAGCGCTCAGGCCAGTCGGCGCGGATGGTGCAACCGATTCCGACTTCGACGTTGTCTGCGTGCGATTCCCCGCAGCGTCGTAGTCGTATGTAGCGACAGATCCCTTGGCGCTGCCGGTGACAGTCGTCAGGCGCCCCAGCGCGTCGTAGGTGTACGTCGTGGTGTTGCTGGCGAATACGCCAGGCGCGCTCATGAAGGCGACGAGCAGCGCGACGCCCCATGCTGCTTTGACAACAGACGCACGAGTGCGTGGAGCGCCACTCCATGAGGATCGCGAGATCATCAGAACCTCCCATCGATGCGCTGCACTTCCGTGAGCAGGACAGCGCTCCGTAGCTTATTCGTCTTGTTCCCTGGATAGCCGCACAGCGCGAGCTGATGGCGGCTACCAACTGTGGGCGCGAAAGTGCTATGGCGCGGACAGGAGTGTCAACGGAATTATTTTTCCTTCGCTCGTGAGGGAATTGCGCGTGAAGCGGGTTGCTCCGCTTCAAGGCATCGGGGTTCTCCTCAGGAAGAGGAATGATCAGGCCGCAATCCCCTGCGACCGCAAGTACTCATCGTAGCTGCCCTTGAAGTCGACCAGCGTGCCGTCGGCGCGGACTTCGATGATGCGATTCGCCAGCGAGCCCACGAATTCGCGGTCGTGGGACACGAAGACGAGCGTGCCGGGATATTTTTCGAGACCCATCTGCAGCGACTCGATCGTTTCCATGTCCATGTGGTTCGTCGGTTCGTCGAGCAGCAGCACGTTCGGTCGCGACAGCATGAGCTTGCCGTAGATCATGCGGCCTTTCTCGCCGCCGGAGAGCACGCTCACGGATTTGCGGATCTCATCGCCCGAGAACAGCAGGCGCCCCAGCGTCCCACGCACGACCTGATCGTCATCGCTCTTCGCGCGCCAGTCGCTCATCCACGTGAACAGATCGACCTTCTTGGCGAAGTCGGCCTGCGGGTCCTGCGGCATGTAGCCGACGTTCGCGTTCTCGACCCACGTGATGCGACCTTTTGTCGGCGTGAGGTTGCCGGCCAGCAGGCGCAACAGCGTCGTCTTGCCGACGCCGTTCGCACCGACGATGGCAATGCGTTCTTCCGCTTCGACGTTGAGAGTGACGTTGTTGAAGATCGGAGTACTCGCACCGGGATAGGTGAATCCCATGTGCTCGATCGTCACCGCGTTGCGATACAGCTTCTTGGTCTGTTCGAAACGGATGTACGGGTTCTGTCGTGACGAGGGCTTGACCTCCTCGACCTTGATCTTCTCGATCTGCCGCGCACGCGATGTCGCCTGTCGCGCCTTCGATGCATTCGCCGAGAAGCGCCGGACGAATTCCTGCAGTTCGGAGATGCGGTCTTTCGCCTTCGCGTTCGCAGCTTCGACTCGCGCACGTGCCTGCACGGATGCGAGCATGAAATCGTCGTAGTTGCCCGGCCAGATCTTGATCTGACCGAAATCCAGATCGGCCATGTGCGTGCACACCTGGTTCAGGAAGTGCCGGTCGTGACTGATGATGATCATGGTCGTGTCGTACTTGTTCAGCACGTCCTCGAGCCAGCGGATCGAATTGATGTCCAGGTTGTTCGTCGGCTCATCGAGCAGCAGCACGTCGGGATTCGAGAACAACGCCTGCGCCAGCAGCACGCGAACCTTGAGGCCGGGAGCGACTTCGCGCATCGGGCCGTTGTGATACGACTCCTCGATACCGGCGTCGACGAGAATCGCAGCCGCACGGGACTCGGCATCGTAGCCGCCGTACTCGGCGAACTTCGCTTCGAGTTCCGCCGCCTTCATGTAGTCCTCATCGCTCGCATGCGCATCGGCGTAGATGAGGTCGCGTTCCTTCATTGCGTGCCACATCTCCTGATGACCCTGCAGGACGACGTCGAGGACGCGCTCGTCTTCGTACGCAAACTGGTTCTGATTCAGCTTGCCGAGACGCAGGCCGGCCTGAAGCATCACTTCGCCGCTCGACTGCTCGAGCTCGCCGCTCAGAATCTTCATGAACGTCGACTTGCCGCTGCCGTTCGCGCCGATCAGTCCATAGCGATTGCCATCGCCGAACTTGACCGTGACGCCCTCGAAAAGCGGTTTCGCGCCGAACTGGATGGAGACGTTGGAAGTAGAAAGCATAAGGAGAAGCGGTTAGCGGTTGGCGGTTGGCGGTTAGTGGGAAAAGAGGAACTAACCGCTTTTGCGGCTGGTGTCTCAGCACAGGGGGCGCGGTCCGAGGGACGCGCGGGGGTGCGTATGCTACATGGAGCGCCGGCTGAGGTCAGCCAAGGAATCGGGGCCGGCGCCTGTATTGAGTATCGGCCCGTTTCCTATCTGTTCGGTCTCTTGCTAACCGCCAACCGCCAACCGCTAACCGCTACTCGTCGCCCATATATTCAGGCTCCCATCCAGCGCGTAGCGGTCGATTTCGGCCAGTTCAGAGGCGTCGAAACGCGTGTTTTCCAACGCGCCGAGGCATTCCTCGATCTGGGCCCAGCGGCTGGCGCCGATCAGTGCACTCGTCACGGTGGGTCGGCGCAATACCCACGAAATTGCGAGTTGCGCGAGCGTCTGCCCGCGGCGGCGCGCGATGTCGTTGAGAGCGCGAACGTTCGACAGGTTGCGTTCGTTCAGCAATTCCCTGCTGAACGAGCCGCCCTGCGAGGCGCGTGAGGCGTCGGGAACGCCGTTGAGATAGCGATCGCTCAGCAGGCCCTGGGCCAGCGGTGAGAACACGATGCAGCCGACGCCTTCCTCGTCGAGCACATCGAGCAGGCCGTCTTCGATCCAGCGATTCAGCAGTGAATACGACGGCTGATGAATGATGAATGGCGTCTTGAGATCCCGAAGAATCGCCGCGGCCTCGCGCGTCTTCTCCGGGCCATACGAAGAAATGCCCACGTACAGCGCCCGGCCGCTGCGCACCGCTGTATCGAGCGCGCCCATGGTTTCTTCGAGCGGCGTATCGGGATCGACTCGATGCGAATAGAAGATGTCGACGTAGTCGAGCCCCATGCGCTTCAAGCTCTGGTCGAGGCTCGAAAGCAGATACTTGCGCGAGCCCCACTCGCCATAGGGGCCGTCCCACATCAGATAGCCGGCCTTCGTGGAGATGATCAGCTCATCGCGATGGGACGCGAGATCGGTTGCGAGGATGCGGCCGAAGTTCTCTTCCGCCGAACCGGGCGGCGGACCGTAGTTGTTCGCCAGATCAAAATGCGTGATGCCGCGATCGAACGCCTTCAGCACCATTTCGCGGGCGTTGTCGCGCACCACGCTGCCGCCGAAGTTCTGCCACAACCCCAGCGAGATCCGCGGCAGTTTCAGACCGCTGCGGCCGCAGCGGGCATAGGGCATGCGTTGTTGATAGCGCTTCGGATCGGGGTGATGCATGGGAGAGTCCCGGCGATGAGTCCTTCAGACTCTGGCCGCAACGCCGGGACGGGTCAAGCAGGCTCAGCGCTCGTCGACACCCCCGCTGACGCCAATGCGCGTCATCCCATTGCGCTGGGCCAGGGCCAGCACTCGCGCCACGGTGTCGTACTGAGCGCGGCGATCGGGACGGACCTGTAGATCCGGCGGCGTGGCTTTGGCGCCTTCGTGCCGGAAGTAACTTTCGAGCTCGTTGAAGTCCCTGACGAGCGTGCCGTTCCACACGATCGCCCCGTCGAAGTCGATGTCGACGTAGACGGTCTCCGGAACAGGCCCTCCACTGATGCCCTGGAGCTGGAGCGATGTCGAATGCGTCAGGATCGGCAGCGTGATGATGAACATGATCAGAAGGACGAGCAGCACATCGATGAGCGGCGTCGTGTTCATCTCGATGATGGGATCGCCTTCGACAGCAGCACTTGCAGTCATTGCCATGATCGGTACCTCCGCATCTTGTTTCTGGAATCGGGCAGGTCACACACATGTCACTTGGGCTGTGACATCGGCGTGTCACCACTCGTTCATTTCGTTGCGGAATTCCCTGAGTACCGTCGAAATATAGTAGGCTTCCGCTCTTCATCCATCGGCGTACGGCTCGTACCTCCAGGACCAAAATGAAGGCACTGCTGGCCACGCCGCTGCACACCGGTAGTGCAGAGCGAGAGTTCATCAATGGACTGCTCGAAGCCCACGGCCTCTATGCCGGATGGACCTGCCTCGAAGGTCAGGCCAACATTTCACGCGCCCGCGACCTGCTGGCCGCACAGTTCCTGGCCTCGGACTGCACGACCCTCGTCTTCATCGACGGCGACATCGGATTCACCCGCGCCGACCTGGAGCGCCTGCTGGCCTCACCATTTGCCATAACGGGCGGTCTCTACCCTCGCAAGTCGGCCTCGCTGAAATGGGTGTGCGCGCCGCAGCCCGAAGATCTGCCGCCCGTGCCGGGCCACCCCGACTACAGGCGGGTGCGCCGGATGGGTACCGGCTTCCTTCGAATCGAGAGGAGCGCCTTCGAGAAGATGGTGGCGCACGGCCAGATCCCCGACTACCCGATGAACGAAGGCCGCATTCGTCACTTTTTCCCTACGGGGATGCTCAACGGCGAGTTCCTTTCGGAGGACTACTACTTCTGCGAGCTCGCCGCCCAAGCGGGGCTGGGTGTCTATTTGGACACTCGTATCCGCCTGAGACATGTCGGACGATCCGTTTATCGGCGTGCCGATGACGCTGAACGCTGATTGCGTTCGAAAAGAATCAATTCGAATCGATACGGGAGAACAGGAACAGTGGATAAGCCCAAGAAAGGTGCGGAGCTGACCAAGGCCATCCGCCGGACGCTGGTGGCTTCAGCGGCCGTCGCGCCGATGTACTTCATGTCCCCAACGGCTTCCGCCCAGGTCGCCGAAGCCGGCCCAGACCAGACCGTGCGCGACACCGACGGCCTGCCTGGAGAAGGTATAACGCTCGATGGCCGCGCATCGCAGTCATCGGTGCCGGGCCAGACCTTCATCAGCTCATACGTGTGGACGAACGCGCAGGGGGTGCAGATCGCCACGGGTGCCAACCCCAACGTGCGCTTGCCGGACGGCGTAAACCAGATCCTGCTGACCATTACCGAAGACGACGGCAGCTCCTCGTCGTCATCGAGCACCCTCACGGCGACGGATCTCGTAACCATCACGATCCAGGCCAGCCAGGCACCCACTGCCAATGCCGGTGCCGATCGCACGATCGTGGACACGGACAGCCAGCCGGGCGAGCTCGTGACGCTCGATGGTTCGGGGTCCACCGATCCCGACGGCACGATCACGACGTATCAGTGGTTCCGCGACGGCAACACGCCGCTCGGCACCAGCGAGAGCCCCACGCTTCCCAATGTCGCCCTGCCGGACGGCGTCAGCCAGATCACGCTGGTCGTTACGGACAATTCGGGCAATACGGCCAGCGATACCGCAGTCATCACCGTGGGTGCGGCCGCGCCTCCGCCCACCGATCCCGAACTCGCGGACCTGAACCTCAAGCCAAACGAGCGGGAGGTCGCCAAAAATCTCGATGACCTCTGCGTGCGACTGGAAGATCTCAGCATCGGCCAGGGCGAAGGCGGATCGGAACTCTCTCCGGAACAGGAAGACCTGCTGAACCGGTGCCGCGGCATCATCAACGACGAGAGCACTGCGAATCAGCAGCAGGCCCTCGAAGAGCTCGGCGCGCAGGACATCAACGCCATGCGCACGCAGGCGCTGCTGTTCTCGCAGACCCAGTACCAGGGTGTGATGGATCGCTTGCTGTCGCTGCGTGCGGGCGAGCGGGGAACGTCCGTTGCCGGCCTTAGCCTGCGCATCGGCGACAAGTACGTCTCCGCAGAGCAAGTCACCGAAAGCCTCAAGAAAGTTTTCGGCGGCGGCGCCAGCGCGGATGAGCCCGGCGGCCTCCTCGACAACCGCCTTGGTTTCTGGCTGCGCGGCAACTACGGCAGCGGCGAGAAAGACGAGACCGCCTCCGACGACGGCTTCGAGTCCGATCAGTGGGGATTCACTGGCGGCGTCGACTATCGTTTCGGCGAATCCGCAGTCGCCGGCCTGTCCATCGGCTACGGCCAGTCCGATCTCGATTTCGCCTCGGGCGGCCAGGGCAATCTTGAAACCAAGGCCCTGAGCGGCTCCGTTTACGGCTCGGCCTACCTCGGCAACTTCTACTTCGACGGCGTGTTCAACTACACGGATGCGGACTACGACTCGGTCCGTCGCATCGCCTATGAAGAAAGCGGCACGGACATCGATCGCAATGCGCTGGGCTCCACCAGCGGCCAGTCGTTGAGCGGCGGTGTCTCCGTCGGCTACGACATCATCGCCGGCGGATTCACGATCTCTCCGACGTTGGGCTACTTCTACGTCGACACGGATATCGATGCGTTCGCCGAGACTGGCGCAGGGGGTCTCAACCTGGCGTACAACGACCAGGACTACGAGTCGGCAACGGGTAACGCGGGATTGCGCGTGTCGTATGTCTTCAAGACGAGCTGGGGCGTCCTGATTCCGCATCTGCGCGGCACGTTCGTCCGCGAGTTCGAGGATGCGACCGAAGTGTTCAGCGTGCGCTTCGCGGCGGATCCGTTCGCGTCCTCCGCCGATCCGACACCGCCGATCATCGTGATCACGGATGAGCCGGACGATTCGTACTTCCGTATTGCGGCGGGCATGTCCGCGCAGTTCCCGTACGACATCTCGGGCTACTTCGAGTATCAGCGCCTGGAGGCGTACGACGCGGTCGACTTCCAGGATTTCACGATCGGATTGCGTATCCAGCATACGTTCCGCTGAGAACCTCCAGAACAACGAAGGCGGATTCGAGGGAATCCGCCGCATCAGGGATACCGACATGAAATACACATCGATCCACACGTCGATCAAATGGCTCGCGGTGGCGACGTTGTCCGTGCTGCTGAGCGGCTGCGGCGACGAAGGCGAGACGACTGAGAGCACCGGCGTCGACACAAGTACTGGGACAGGCAACGGCGGCGGTGGCTCGACGCCGCGCAACCCGGGGCAGCTGCAGTTCAGCGCGCCTTCCGTTTCGATCAACGAGAATGCCGGCAACGCGACCATCACCATCACTCGAACGGCCGGCTCGGACGGCGCTGTCAGCGTGACGGTGAGCAGCACGAACGGGACAGCGACCAGCCCGGCGGACTACGCCGCTGTGAACAGCACCGTGAACTTCGCCGCTGGCGACAGCGCCGCGAAGACCGTCACTGTCGCGATCGTCAACGACACGACAGACGAGCCGGATGAGACCCTGCAGCTCACGTTGTCGAGCCCGACCAACAGCGCCGTCCTCGGCTCGACGAGCCAGGTGCTCGTGACGATCGTCGATGACGATCTCTCTCCGCCTGCCGCTCCCCGCGCTACCCTCAGCAGCGAATACAAGACCCTGCGGGCTGACTGGACGTCGGTCACGGGTGCTACGAGCTATCGCATCATGAAGGATGCGACCGGGGGTGGAACCTTCGCGCAAGTGGGAGCGGATCTCCCGGCGAGCGCGAAGACAGCCAACATCGACATCGTAGTGTCTCTTGAGGACTGGGCGGATGCCGGTTACGCGATCGCCGCCTGCAACGCGGCCGGGTGCACTCAGTCCGCAACGATGACTCTGGCCGGCTTGAGTGTGCCTCTGATCGGATATCTGAAGGCTCCAGAGCAGCGGGACTACGCCTCGTTCGGAGTAGCTGTGGCCCTGAGCGCCGACGGCAATACACTGGCCGTGGGCATGCCATACAACGGCGCAACTGCCACGCCTTACTCGGGCATCGTGCTCGTCTACACCCGCACGGGCACGACCTGGTCTGTTCCGGTCACCCTGACTGCCTCCAATGCACAGGACTACGACGAGTTCGGTGGATCGGTGAGCATCAGCGCAGACGGCAATACGCTGGTCGTGGGCGCGGCCTTCGAAGACAGCGGTACGGGCAATGAGGCGGACAACTCCGTCGTGAGCTCCGGCGCGGGGTACGTCTTTGCGCGCAACGGGACGAGCTGGACGCAAACCGCGTATCTCAAAAGTGCAGCTCCCGCGATCTCAGATCGGTTCGGATCCGCGGTTGCGATCAGTCCGGACGGTGCCGCAGTGGCGGTGGGTCTCCCCTACTACAGCATTTCCGGCACGACGAGCTACTCCGGTCAGGCACAGGTATTCACCCTGGCATCCGGTAGCTGGAGTCGTGTCGCGACAGTTGCGTCGCCGACGCCCTCGGACTTCGCATACTTCGGCACGACGCTGGCATTGAGCAATCAGGGGACCACGCTGGTCGTGGGCGCGTCGGGCCAGGATGTGGGTATGGAAGTCGATATCGGCGCTGTGTATCGGTACACGCGATCGGGCGGAAGCTGGGCATACAGCGACACCATCACCGCCGATACCCCTGTGCAATACGCATCGTTCGGCTCTTCGGTGTCCATATCGCATGACGGAGCGACGCTGGCCGTCGGGGCCCCCAATCAGACTGTCCCTGGCGCGAACCCAGGCGATCCGGTGCAGCAAACAGGCGCTGTCTTCCTGTTCAATCTCGCGGCAGGCGCACCGGCGCTGTTGACCACGGTCGTCGGCACGGATGTCGGCGAGTTCAACTCGTTCGGCCAGGTGGTGGCATTGAGCGGCGATGGCTCGACGTTGCTGGTCAGCGCACCCTACGACGACAGCGGCACAGCCGGCCTGGGCACTGTGCGGGACACCGCGCAATCGGGATCGGGCGCTGCATACCTCTTCACTGGCAGCGGAAACGCCTGGACGCAGCGGAACTACATCAAGGCATCCAACCCCGAGCTCGGCGATCAGTTCGCCTATGACCTGGCCATCAACAGCAACGGCAGCTCGCTGGCCATCGGTGCACCGGACGAGGAAAGCGGCGCGACTGGACTGAACGGCAATCAGCTCGACGACTGCAACGGTGCCGGAAGCAACTGCAGTCAGGGCTCAGGAGCCGTCTACATCTACTGATGCGTAAAGGTGCCCGGAACGCCCGGTTCCGGGCACCTCGACCTGATCTCGAGTTGCAACGCATTCGGCGCACAATCCACGGCCAGTGCGTACTCGTGAGTGAACTCCGACACTCCGATCGAAGCCTCGTACAGGCTCCGCAGCACGCTCCCCTGCGGCGGCAGGACGTTCTTGTCGAACTGGATCCTGCGCAACATTTCGTTCCACAGGTGAATGCACGCCGCTGAACGCATGCGATTCAGCACATCGGCTGCGCGACGCGGATCGAGGACGGCCCAGTAGTGCTGCCAATCCACGGGATAGAAAACTTCCGGCGGAAAAGCAGTTGCATCGAGCCCATGCTGCCTCATGAGCCGGGTCAGCAGGTCGGGGCCGAGTTCACCCCATTCGACTTCCGAAGACTTCGTCTCGCACGCGGAACGAGCTGCCGCGACCACGGGATGTCCCGCCGGCGCCCGCAATATCGCGCTGTTGATGATCGTGGGTCCCTGACGACCCACGACAAAGCCTGCGTCGGGCAATGAATCGGTGAGACAGAAAACGTCGAGATCCACCCACCACCCGCCATGCCGGTACAGCAGTTCATAGCGGAAGCAATCCGAGAATGCTGCAACGCTTCCCCGCCCTACGCCGGCGCTATGAGCGAACACTCGCTCGCGCGGCAAAACCTCGGCAGCATCCAGCACGCGACAGCCGTCCGGCACACCGGGGATCTCCTCGTAGGTAAAGAGATCGAATTGATGTCCCCGGGTGAGGAACGACGCGATGCACGCTCGCTCGAGCGGCGACAACGGCGACCCAATCCACAACCCGCTGACTCGCGCCATCGTTGGACGCGCCTCAGCGCTGAATTACACGCAAGCCGAGTTCGTCTGGCGGGCAATCCGGCGCCAGCACGTACTCCTGCGTGAACCCATCCGTACCGATCGTCCATTCATAGAGATTCCGCAACAGGCTGCCTTCGGGTGGGAGAATCGACAGTTGCAGCGTCGAGCGACTGATCATGTTGTTCCACAAATGAATGCATGCGGCCCGGCGAATCATCTCAGCTGCCGTCGCCGTCCGCCTCGGATCGAACACGATCCAGAACTGCTTGTAGTGAATGGGATAGAAAACGTGCTTCGGAAAAACGGCTTCACCCAGATCGAAGCGCAGGGCGAGTTCCGATAGCAGCCTCGGCCCAGTGTCGCCCCATTCCACATCGTCGCCACGCCGCGCGCACTCCTCGTAGGCGAGGCGCAGGACCTCGTGCCCTGCCGGGAACCGCATGATCGCGCAGTTGAGCCCCTGGGCATCCTCCTGAGCCAGGACGATGCCAGCGTCCGGCAGCGCGTCAGTGAGACAGAACATGTCGAGATCGCTCCACCAGCCGCCGGACTCATGGAGCAGCTTGTAGCGAAACATGTTCGCAAAGAGGGCGACGCTGCCTTTACCCGGCCCGCGTGAGTAACGAATGATGCTGCTTTGGGGGAGGACTTGCGCGGCGTCGCGCAGCACGCACTGCCCGGGCACATTAGCGACGGACCCATAGCAGTACAGATGAAAGCCGTAGCCCTTGACGAGGAAGGACTGAACGCAAGCTCGCGCCAGCGGCGACAAGGCGTCGCCGATCCACAGGCCGTTGATGACAGTCATGCCGCCCGACCGGGCTTGCTGCCGCGTGCATCACTGCTGATGCACGCGACCTTGCAAACGATACGAGCCGGAACGCGGCCCACCATCACTCGAACTGGTATGCGAAATCTCCGTTCGCGACGCTGACAGCGACCTTCTTCGCCGCCGTGCCTTCCATCATGCGCGTCAGGAATTCCTGGCTGATCCGCGGCAGCATCGTGTTCGTGAGGATCGCATCGATCATGCGGCCGCCGCTCTCGAGCTCCGTGCACCGGCTCGCGACGAGCTTGAGCACCTCGTCCGTGTACGTGAACGGGATCTTGTGATTGTGCGCGATGCGCTTCTGGATGCGGCCGAGCTGCAGGCGAATGATCTCATGCAGCATCACATCCGACAGCGGGAAGAACGGAATCGTGACGATACGGCCGAGCAGCGCCGCCGGAAACACTTTCAGAAGATCAGGACGCAGCGCCTTCGCGATCGCATCGGGTTCCGGCACCAGCTCGGGATCCTTGCACATGTTCATGATGAGCTCGGAACCGACGTTGGTCGTCAGCAGGATGAGCGTGTTCTTGAAATCGATCATCCGCCCTTCGCCGTCCTCCATGACGCCCTTGTCGAAGACCTGGAAGAAGATCTCGTGGACGTCCGGATGGGCCTTCTCGACCTCGTCGAGCAGCACGACGCTGTACGGTTTGCGACGCACGGCTTCAGTGAGCACGCCGCCTTCGCCATAACCCACGTATCCCGGAGGCGCGCCCTTCAGCGTGGAGACGGTGTGCGCTTCCTGGAACTCGCTCATGTTGATGGTGACGACGTTCTGTTCGCCGCCGTAGAGCGCTTCCGCCAGGGCCAGTGCGGTTTCGGTCTTGCCGACGCCCGACGTGCCAGCGAGCATGAACACGCCGATCGGCTTGTTCGGGTTATCGAGGCTCGCCCGTGAGGTCTGAATGCGCTTGGCGATCATGTCGTGCGCGTGGCGCTGACCTATGACGCGCTGACTCAGGATCTCGCCGAGGCGCATGACCGTATCGATCTCGTTGCGGGCCATGCGGCCCACCGGAATGCCGGTCCAGTCCGCGACGACCGATCCGACCGCCTGATAGTCGACGCTCGGAAGGATCAGAGGACGCTCACCCTGCACTTCGGAAAGCTGCTTCTGTAGATCGTTGAGCTTCGCGAGCGCATCGGTGCGCTCCGCATCCGAGAGTGCGGGAGCTACGGCCGCTTCGGCTGCAGCTTCGAGTTTGCTGCCCGTGCCTTCGACCTTCGAAGCATCGCCGCGCAGGCGTGACCGGATTTCGAGAATCTGGTCGACGAGATCCTTTTCCTTCTTCCACGCCGCCTCGAGCTTCTCGAGGTTCGCTTTCTCCGCGGTCAGCTTGCCGCTCGCTTCCTTCTCACGCGCCTCGACGTTCACACCGACGGACTTCTCGCGGCCGATGATGCTGAGCTCAGTTTCGAGTGCGACGATGCGCTTGCGGCTATCGTCCACTTCGGCCGGCACTGCGTGCTGACTGACTGCCACGCGTGCACATGCGGTGTCGAGCAGGCTCACCGACTTGTCCGGGAGCTGTCGTGCGGGGATGTAGCGATGCGAAAGCTTGACTGCTGCCTCGAGCGCCTCATCCAGAACCTGGACGCGATGGTGTTTCTCCATCGTCGAGGCGACGCCGCGCATCATGAGAATCGCCTTCTCTTCGCTCGGCTCGTCCACCTGCACGACCTGGAAACGCCGGGTCAGAGCGGGATCCTTCTCGATGTACTTCTTGTATTCGGCCCACGTCGTGGCGCCGATGGTGCGCAGATTGCCGCGAGCCAGTGCGGGCTTCAGCAGGTTTGCCGCATCGCCAGTGCCCGCTGCGCCGCCTGCGCCTACGAGTGTGTGTGCCTCGTCGATGAACAGGATGATGGGCTTCGGCGAGGCCTGAACTTCCTCGATGACCTGACGCAGGCGGTTCTCGAACTCGCCCTTCATGCTGGCGCCGGCCTGCAGCAGACCAACGTCGAGCGTGCGCAAAGCAACGTCCTTCAACGGAGGCGGAACGTCGCCCTGAACGATTCGTTGTGCGAAGCCTTCGACGACCGCCGTCTTGCCGACGCCGGCTTCACCGGTGAGGATTGGATTGTTCTGGCGGCGACGCATCAGGATGTCGACGACCTGCCGGATCTCGTTGTCGCGCCCGACGATCGGGTCCAGCTTGCCTGAGCGCGCCTGCTCGGTGAGATCGATCGTGAATTGTTTGAGGGCTTCCTGCTTGCCGAGCTGGGCAGAAGGCACCGCGCCGCTCACTTCGCCCGGAGCGGCACCGCCACCCATTGCGAACCCATCGCTCGCCGTCTGAGCATCCTCCGGTGATCCGCCCACGACCTGGGCGAAGTTGTCGCTGAGATGCTCGAGCTTGATCTTGTCGAACTCAGCAGAGACCTGGCTGAGCGCATGACGCAGATGGCGTGTGTTGAGAATGCCGACGATGAGATAGCCGGTGCGCACCTGCGCTTCGCCGAACATGAGCGTCGCGTAGACCCAGCCGCGCTCGACTGCCTCTTCGACATTCGACGACAGGTCGACCATGTTCGCGCCGCGAGGCAACTTCTCGAGTGCGTCGGTGATGCCCTCGGCGATCCGCGACGGATTGCAGGCGTACTGCTTCAGGATCCGATGCAGATCGGAATCCTGAAGCTGCAGGATCTGATGGATCCAGTGCGTGAGCTCCACGCTGGGATTGCCGCGCAACTTGCAGAACACTGTTGCGCTATCGATGGCCTTGTATGCGACCTTGTTCAACTTTCCGAACAAGGCTCCACGACTGATTTCCGCCATTTTTCGCTCCCGATTGCTTTGATTCCGTGATGACGGGTCCCATCCGAACCAGTCACCATCCGCTATCCGCTATCTACTTCTCAATGCGGCTGTTCCGATACGTCGATGATCACTTCGTCGAGATCCGCGCCGTCATGCTCCGGCGCCATCCACGTCGTCCAGCCCAGGTGCCCGAACTGCCCGAGCTTCGCCCCGGGAACATGCGCCCGACGAACGATGAACTGCAGATCCCACGCATACTCGAAACCCAGGTAGTTCATGACTGCCGCGCGCAGCCGGTTCAGGCTCGGGCTGCCCGGTAGGTACTGCAGCAGGTCGCCGAGCTCGATCGGTCCGATCACGAGCCGAATCTTGTGCTGCACGCTCCACACACGGGCGCCGAGGACGCTCTGCCCGAGCATGCCCGTCTGCGGATCGCCCAGTCGCATCTGTTCAGGCCCCACGACCGAAAGCCATTCGCCGACGCATTCTTCGATGCTCACGTCAAGATTGAGGTATTCGGAAAGCAGCGACTCGAGTCCGGTCTTGGTCTTTGCTCCCGCCGCGAGCGAACCGGCGAAATAGAGCTTCGCTCGGTCTGGCCATGCATCGGCATTGCGCAGCGCCGGGCTCGCAAAACCCGCGAGTGACGCCACATAGGTCGCAAACTGGTCCGTATCGGGACGATCGAAGTGCACCGTCGGCCGCACGTTGGCCCACGCCCGATAAAACAGCTCGAGCATGCGGTGATGAAACACATCAGAGAACGCAGCAACGGTGTTGTCGCGCGAATTCGTGATGCGGTCGTGGATGTATTCGGTGAGATGCAGCGGCAGCGGACCGTTCGGTCCGTAGAGACCGAAGAAATAGCCCAGCACCTTGAGCCGGTTGCCGTGCGTCGTCTCGACGCTCGCGAGCATCGATGGAGGGAAATCGAGCGAAGGCTGCTGGCCCAGTCGAACGGGTTCGTCCGTGGGGCGCGTCGCCGTACCGAGACGTGGCATATCGCGCCACGCGCATTCGACGCGCCGCATCGCTTCGAAGAAGTCGAAGGCGTACGGTCGCTCCTGCAGCGCCGACAGGTCGCTCAGAGGATTTGACGCTGGCCCTGTCTCGCTGGCCATCTCATCACCTCGCCGCGATTGAGCGTCTTGAGCGTCAGACGCGTGAAACTGTTCAGCGCCACGTGCCGGCGCAGGAACTCATCCAGCACGGCACCGAGCACGAACGGGCCCTGCCCCTGAAACGCTGCATCCTCACAAGTCAGCTGGATATCGAGTCCTCGCACATAGGAGACCGGTCCGCCGGCCGGCAAGCGACCTGTCGTCGGCCGCGCATGGATCTCACGGACACCGTCGATCTGCCGCTGAACAGCAACGTCGTGCGGATCGCTGTACAGCAACAGCATCTCTCGCAGCGCCGTTGCGCCTTCCTTCGAAGCCGACTCGAGCAACGACAGGTAATTCAGTGACAAGTGACTGAGCACGCGCCACGCGTACTCACCATAGACAGTCGATTCGCGCGGCTTGGTCGGGCCCGCAATGCAACGGATCGAAGTCAACGGCGCACCGATATCGACAGTAAAGTCCGTCTGGCCTTTGCCGATCGGCATGTGCAGGGGCAGATCGCGATTCGTACACACGACCTCTAGGCCCAGCTGCCGCAAGTTGCTCGCATACGGCGCCTGATCGGCATCGACGAGGGAAATGAACACCTCGCTGCCGATGTAGCTCGACCGTGGCCCTTGTGCCCGCTGCTTCGACGAAAGGGCTCGCGGCTCGCGACGTATCGTGAAGAACGCTTTCTGGCGCCCGTGCCACGTTGCTTCGGTGCTCGAGTAGAACGGCTCGAAGAAGACTTCGGGCTCGGTTCCCGATCCATACCCTTCCGCGCGCACGACATCGTAGATCTCGAAGTCCACGGGCCGCGTGCGGTCCGCGACGATCTGATACTCGTGCTGCACGCCATCCAGATGGATGCGGTCGGCGCGTTTGTCGACGAGATTGATGATCGGCGTACAGAAGAGCCTGAAGTTGTCGCCTGAAACCGCCGCCTCGAGCCAGGCGAGCGCGCGATTCAGCAGGATGACGACTTCGAACTCATTGCCGGGCAACGCGCGAACCGCGGTGCCGAGCCCGTTGAGCGTGAAGAACAGGAACCGCTCCGGGAACGCGAAGTACTCGTGCAGCAATCGATAGCCCTGGAACGATCGCCGGCCGTAGGGAATCAGTGCTTCGGTATCCTCGAAGCCGCATCGCTCGAGCTTCGTTCGGTCCCGCGAGTGAATGCCGGTGCGGCTGTTGGGCGCGCGAACCGCGAAGCCCTGGTTGTTCGCGAAGATCGCTTCATACAGCGTGCCCGGCAGTTCGTCGGCACCGCTGATATGCAGCGTCAGGTTGTCGAGCGCCAGCGCAGACAGCGGTACACCAGCCGTTGCGCGGAACGTCAGGCGCAAACCGGCACGAACGCCCTCGGGTGGCGTGATGCCGATCGCGGCCAGACCCGCCGTCGAACTGAAGTACTTCGCCTCCTTCACCTCGAGCGGCCACAAATTCAGATCGTGCGCCGTGCGGTAGTCACAAGGAGTCCGGTCGTCCTTGCCGATGATCGACCGCATCGCCGTACCGCGCGGAATCTTGTAACCGAGCGCGAGGCCTGCTTCCTTGAGGTCGGGCTGGAATTGCGCGATTGCCATCGAAGGCGTCGGCGCAAGATAGTGCGGATAGATGATCTGGAGCAGGTGCTGTGTGAAGGTCGGAAACTCGGCATCGACTTTCAATTGCACGCGCGCCGCGAGATACGCAAAGCCTTCGAGCAAGCGCTCGACGTACGGATCGGCGCACTCGAAGCCTTCGAGCCCGAGGCGGCCTGCGATCTTCGGATACTCACGCGCGAACTCGGCGCCCATCTCGCGGACGTGCTGGAGCTCCCGGTTGTAGTAACGAAGGATCTTCGGGTCCATGGCTAGCGCGTCGATTCGGCGACCGTCACCGCTCCGGTTTCCAGATCGAGTTCGGTCTTGAGATAGAGACTGAGCGGCACGGGCTGCGCCCAGAGCTGCCCTTCGATGATGAACAGCATCGCGTGGCGCGTCATCTGTTCGGGCTCGATACGCACCGTCACCTTGAGCGTGTCGGGCAGGATTCGCGGTTCGAAATTGAGCACCGACTGCCGTACGGCTCGCTCCAGCGCCATCGTATTGCGGCCGACAGCCGACGTGCCAGCGAGGTCGGGGATGCCGTAATTGATGGTCGAGCTGGCGACTTCGGAGTAGTCGCTCAGATCCTGGCTCGCGTGCAGATGGACGGTATTGAGAAGCCACGCCACGTCCCGAAGGACACTCTGGCGCAACTGCGAAAGCCCGAGAACGCGCTTGTCGCGCCCCTCTTCCTTCGCATCGGGCGCATCGTCCGTCAGCCGGTCGAGCAGCGACGGTTGCAGTCGTTCTTGAGGAAGGAGCTCAGCCACCAGCCGCTTCTGCGTTGAAGACGATCTCGCGGACTTCGAGCAGCGGATACTCGCCCGCGTCCGTTGCGAACATGCGCTGGCCGAGTCCGAAGTACGTGTCCGCTGGATGCGCCGTCCAGTCGGTGCGGCGCGAAAGCTTCACGATGTCGTCGCCGGACTCACTGCCCACGTAGCGCGTGGGGATGAGCGCCGGCACCTGTCCCTGGTTGGTCCAGGTCACGATGGTCTGCAGCCAGACCGTGTCCTGCAGATCCGCCGGCGGCTCCATGCGCAGTGATTTGATCTTGCTGAACGGCACCCAGAAGTATTTGCCGTCGACGATGACTTCGAGACAGGGGCCGATGCGCGAGTCGGCGTCGGCGATCCACTCGAACTTCTCGCCGTTGATCGTGCCCGGCGTCGTCGGCGCGCCTTCGAGCGCCTGTCCACGCAATTCCGCAGCCTTTTCGTAGTGCCCTTCCGCCGAGAGTCGCAGCGCTTCGAGCAGCAGTGCGATCCAGCCTTCGGGTTCACCCATCAGCAGCGGCGTCGTGCCGCCTGCGAATACCCTCGCCCGCAACTGCTCAGCCTGAAGGGCCTGTCGACCGATCTGGGCGAGGATCAACGTGCTGGGATCGAGGTCCGAAGCCACCTTGAGCTGGGTGGCTGCCCGCTCCCATTGACCGAGAACGGCCAGGAGCTGGTAGAGAAAAATACGGCTCTTGAAGTCGCCAGGGTTGCCGCGAACCCGCTGCTGCAGGTCCTGCAGTGCCTGCGAAAGATTACCGGCACGGACGCTTTCTTCAGGCGACATAAGGAGGTGTCATTCAGTAATGCGCCCCTCAGTGCATTTAGCACTGAAGGGCGCAGGTGGATGGGCTTACGAAAAACGGGATCAGTCGTTCTTCGCGATGTCGTACTTGATTTCGATGGCGCCGCCCTTCTTGGCACCCTTGTTGTCCTGCGGCTGGTAGGAAACTTCGAAGGCCGCGAAATTCATCGTGACGTTCTCGGTCTGCTGATCTTCACCGCCGCTGCCGCCACCCGACACGGACGTGATGATGATGTCCTTCAGCTTGATGACCAGGTACGGCAGCGGATCGCCACCGGCCTTGCGCATCGTGAGGGTCGCTTCGGGATAGTGCGTGCCTTTGCAGCAGGCGAGCATCAGGGACGGGGAAGAAGCGTCGAGGAAGTGAGTGAAGCTCAGGTCCTGAACGTTCACTTTGCCGGCGCCGCCACCAGTGCCGTGATGCGTCGTACCGCTCTGCGACATGCCCCAGCTCCATGCGAGGACCTGGATCTGGTCTTCGAAACCCTTGACCTGGGATTCACCCTTCAGTGCGCCCAGCTTGAGAAATGTATCAATTGCCATTGTCTGTTTGCTCCCTTCGTCGGCTAGCCGTTGAACTTGTTACCACCTGACGCTTTGTTGAAGCGTGGGCGCAGATTAGAGGACCGAATCGAACGTAGTTGTGAAACTGATCGCCCTTTTTCTGTGTCGGATTATTTTCCACCCGACAACCTGGAAACGAGGCGCAGCGACACAGTCAGACCTTCGAGCTGGTAGTGCGGACGCAGGCGGAACACCGCTGAGTAATAGCCGGGCTTCCCTTCCACTTCCTTCACTTCGACTTCGGCGCCAGCCAGCGGCTTGCGCGCCTTGATGTCTTCCGAGGAGTTCTGAGGATCGCCGTCGACATAATTCAGGATCCAGTTCGACAGCCACTTCTCCATGTCGGCGCGTTCCTTGAACGAACCGATCTTGTCGCGAACGATGCACTTGAGGTAGTGAGCGAAGCGCGAGCAAGCGAACATGTACGGCAGACGCGCCGCGAGCGCTGCGTTGGCCGTGGCTTCCGCCGACTCGAATTCCGCGGGCTTCTGCAGCGACTGCGCGCCGATGAAGACTGCCTCATCCGAGTTCTTCCGATGCAGCAGCGGCATCATGCCGTTCTTCGCGAGCTCCGCTTCGCGACGATCCGTGATCGAGATTTCGGTCGGGCACTTCATGTCGACGCCGCCGTCGTCCGACGGGAACGTGTGCGTCGGCAGGCCGGCGACCGTGCCGCCCGACTCCACGCCGCGGATACGAGTGCACCAGCCGTACATGGCAAACGACTTGTTGATGTTGGTCGCCATGGCGTAAGCAGCGTTCGACCAGGTGTACTTCGACGAATCAGCCGCCGATGTATCTTCCTCGAACGCGAACTCTTCGACCGGCTCCGTCTTCGCGCCATAAGGCAGACGCGACAGGAAGCGCGGCATCGTGAGCCCGATGTAGCGCGAATCGTCGGAATCACGCAGCGAACGCCATGCAGCGTACTCGCCCGTCGAGAAGATCTTGCTGAGATCGCGGGGATTCGACAGTTCCTGCCAGGAGTCGAAGCCCATGAGCGTCGGAGCGGCCGCCGTGATGAACGGCGCATGCGCCGCCGAAGCGATCTGGCCCATGCCGCGCAGGAGCTCGACGTCCTGTGGCGAATGATCGAAGTAGTAGTCACCGACCAGACAGCCGAACGGATCGCCGCCGATGGTGCCGTACTCTTCTTCGTAGACCTTCTTGAAGATCGGGCTCTGGTCCCACGACGTGCCCGGGTAGCGCTTGAGCGTCTTGCCGAGCTCTTTCTTGGACACGTTGAAGATCTTGATCTTCAGCGTCTCGCTCGACTCGGTGTTGAACACGAGATGCTTGAGGCCGCGCCAGGTGCCTTCCATCTGCTGGAAGTCCGCGTGGTGCATGATCGCGTTGATCTGGTCCGTCAGCTTCTTGTCGATCTCGGCGATGATCGCGTTGATCGAGTTGACGGCGTCGTCGGCGATCAGGTCCTTGTCCTGGAGGACGTGCTCGGCAAGCGTCTTGACTGCCGATTCGACCTGTTCGCGCGCGCGATCGGTTTTGGGGCGGAATTCTTTCGTCAGCAGCGACTGGAAATCGCCCGCTTCGACGGTGCCGGTTTGTTGCTGTCCGGCGCTCTTGGCTTCGGCCATCGTGAAACTCCTCGAAAAATGTTAGATCAAGCGCCGCGTCATTCAGCGGGCTTCGGAGCCGAAGCGAGGGACTGCAGCAGTGCCGGATCCTGGAGCGCCTTGGTGATCAGCTTCTCGGCGCCGGCCTTGCCGTCCATGTACGTGACGAGGTTCGACAGCTGCGTGCGCGCTTCGAGCAGCTTCGCGAGCGGCTCGACCTTCTTCGCGATCGCCGCCGGCGAGAAGTCGTCCATGCTCTCGAACGTCACGTCGACGGCGAGCTGGCCTTCGCCCGTGAGCTTGTTCGGAACAGCGAACGTGACCCGAGGCTTCATGGCCTTCAGGCGGCTGTCGAAATTGTCCATGTCGATCTCGAGCGCCTTGCGCTGCTCGATCTCGGGCAGCTCCTCGGCCGACTTGCCGGAAAGATCCGCCAGCACTCCCATCACGAATGGGATCTGCTTCTTCTGCATCGCGCCGTTGGTCTCGAGGTCGTACTCGATCTGCACCCGCGGTGCGCGGTTACGCGCGATGAACTTCTGACCGCTTTCTTTAGCCACGCGAATCTCCCGGATTACCCCAGTGGGGAGTAAAAAATTTGTTGCATGAAAGTGCACCACGAATATCGGTGATGCCCCTTCCGGACCGCCCCGCCTGCGCCGCGGGTACTCTACGCTTCACTAATCCCTTTTCTCAAGCCCGCCAATGAGTTCCGCTTCAGACACGCCATTCGGCGTGAGGTCCCGGAGGATGTCCATGAAGTCCTTGTTCACCAGCCGCTTCGCCCGCTGCAGCAAAAGCGGGACCGGGCTGGAGGGCTCCACCCTGGCATAGTAGTCGCAGATTTTGTCGATGGTCGTTATGACGTCTGACCGATTGCGGATCGTCCCGCTGATCGGTTGAGATGCCTGAGTCTGTCCGCCTTCGCCAGCCTCCGCGCCGCCTTCGCCGGCAGCCTCCGCGTCCCCTGCGCCAACTCCTCGCTTGGCCAGCTGTGCATCCAGAAGACCCTTCATCTCGCGCAGATCGGCCGCGAGCGGCTTCAGGTCGTCGGGAATCCCGTCGGCTTTGTCCAGCAGCACATGCTGGATCCCGTTCAGATGATCGCTTGCGCTGTTGATCAGTCCCGCCGTCGCCGTCAGTGCCTCCGTCGGAATGTCGCTGAAGGCCCCTTCGATGCGCGCCAGCTCCTGCGCGGGGTCGACGCCCTCGGCAGCATCCACGTTCAACGTGCCTGTGGCTATCCGGTACGCCCGCAACGAGTGTTTGCCGAATTGGCGCGACTCGACGAGCGGCGCCAGGCGAAGCGTCGCCAGCGCGTCGTCGCTGACCAGCGCTGCGATGAGCGAATTCACCCGGAACGTCGGATCGTTGTCATCTTCCGCGTCGAGCAACGGGAACAGCGTGTCCCAGTAGCGCTCGAGCATGTTACGCATGAGTCCCAGGCCGGCATCGAGCCCGGCTAGGCCAGAAGTCTTGAGCAGTGCGATGTGCAGGATGCCTGCGGCGCGCAGGTCTTTCGTCGAGCCGAAGATTTCCTCCGCGGCTTCACGCACCTTGCCCCACGGCGGGTCCTGGGCGGGCCGGACCTTGTCGCCGATGACTTGTTCGGGTTTGCCGCGCGCGAGCTCTTGCAGCGCGAGAAACGGCGCTTCGTACTCCATGTCGGTGCCGCACGGAGCGCTGTCCGAGACCGGCTTCAACAGCGTGTCAAGATCGAGGACTGCCATTTTCGTTTGCTGCTCTTTTCGGCGCCTGCGGGAAACGAGTCGCGCGTTGTAGCTGATGTTCGTGAGGTCGGACCGTTACACAGGTCACAACGACCGCCACAGGGAGCCCACGCGTTGCGCGCATCGTACGCCGATACAGATTATGACGCGACAAACCGCGGCAAACCGGCTCAACCGGCGACGACATCGACCACGACCGCAGTGATGTTGTCGCGAGACCCGCCTTGGGCTGCGGCATCGAGCAGGCGCTCGGCAGTGGCTTGCGCGTCCATTCCGGCGCCAAGAATTTCCTGCAGCTGCTGATGACTCAGCGGACCGTGCAGTCCATCGCTGCACAGGAGAAAGCGATCTCCGGGATGCAGGTGACCCGCCCGGTGATCCAGCAACAACGTGTCGTGGCCGCCCAGGGCCCGCGTCAGTTCCCCGCCGCTCGGCGCTGGGTTGAGCTCATCGAAATCTTCCGGGGCTCCGGCGCCCACGGAATGGTCCCGCGTAACGCCCCGCAAAGTACCGTCACGAAGCAGATACGCCCGGCTGTCGCCCGCCCAGAGGACACCCCATTCCTGCTGACGCATGCATAGCACCACGATGGTGCTGCCGCTTCGGTCGGACGGCGATGTGCTCAAAGCCGATCGCACCAGGTCGTCGTTGGCGCGGCTAAGAGCGACTCGCGACGCCTGAAGTGCAGCACTGACAGTCGCAGTCGGCTCGAGCGACGCAAGCACATCAACGGCCAGCTGGCTCGCGTACTCGCCGCGGCTATGCCCGCCCATGCCATCGGCGACCGCCCAGAGTCCTTCTTCGGGTCGTTCCAGGAAGCGGTCCTGGTTCATCTTGCGCACGGGCCCGGTATCCGTAATGCCCGCCGAGGCAATCGAGTACTGGAACTCTGCCTTCGGCTGCAGCACGAGGTCACCGGCGTCGCCGGACCAGCCGCCCGCCTCCCAGTTGCCGTCGAGCATCGCAGTGAATCGAGCCGGCTCCGGTAGCGATTTCACGAGCAGGCAGCTCGCCGCGACATCCTCGGATCCATCGGTC
This sequence comes from Povalibacter uvarum, assembly GCF_014202975.1. Lineage (GTDB taxonomy): Bacteria > Pseudomonadota > Gammaproteobacteria > Steroidobacterales > Steroidobacteraceae > Steroidobacter > Steroidobacter uvarum. Next base: position 950,816 of record NZ_JACHHZ010000001.1, on the reverse strand, counting down.
CACCACAACGACATCGGCTGCAGATGGCGGCCGACGAGTTCCATCAACGGATCGATCAGCGACGCGGCGACCCGATCCACGGAGATCATCGGCACGCGCCAATGCGAAGCCGCGGCAGGAAAGGCATCGCCCAGGCTCATCGCAAAATACTGCTCCACGTTCGCCAGCGACTCCCCGCTGGCCTGGATCGCCTCGTCGAACTGGTCGACCTCGAACTCCTCGGATTGCAGTGCGTGCAACGCCAGCGCCTCGACCGTCTTGAGCCATTCACGGCCATGAATCACGACGGCCATCGGCGGCAGGTCGGCGGGAAGCTCGGCAAACACCGTCAGCGGAAAATAGCGACCTACGCGATCGACACTCGGCAACACGATACCGGCGTAGCTTGACGCGCTGATGACGCCGCCACCGAGGAAGAACCGCCACACCGGGCTCGTGAGATAGATGTCGAGCCATCCCTGCCCGAGCTGCTGGCGACTCTGCGCCATGCACTCCTGCAGCCACGGATCCCAGATGTTGATGAACTCTTCGGGCGCACGGCGCTGCAGGAAGTCTCCATGACTGGGCAGCTTGCCGAACCAGGCAATACGGGACATATGGAAGTGACTAGCGGATGGCGGATAGGGGGAATAGCGTGCCGGCAGGTTCTGTCTGTTCATGGCTCTATTCACCATCCGCTATCCGCTATTGCCTTCTTCTGATCAGCCCTGGCAGTTGAAGCCGTGGAGGACGTCGCGTGCGAACGGGTTGCGGGACGAGTTCGCTTGCACGATGAGGCGGATGGTCTTGCCGTTCAGCGTATAGGTCGCGAGGAAGCGCGTTTCCGTTTGTGCTTCGAATTGCGCCTTGCCGAGCAGCCGGTAGAGCGCCCAGGGGCCCTGCTCCACGATGTTTGGGCGACCGCCGCCCTTCTCTTCGAGCGTGATTGCTGCCTGGCCCGGCGAAGGTCCTGGCCACACCATTGCGATCGCGCGCTGCGGACCGTGTCGATACTCGAGTGTCTGGCCGTCGACTTCGAACGTCATGCGTGTTGCGCCGGCGTCGAGAGAGTCCGGCGTCACGGTGAAACGCACTTCCGGCATTCCACCCGCTGCTGGGAAGTACGTGAGGCCAATGCGTGAGGCTCGCTGGAACTGCGCCGGCACGCTTGCGCCGCCACCGATGGAGGCCGCTTCCGGCTTCCAACGCCAGACCGGGCGATTGGTGTCGACGAAACTCTGCATCGTGCCCTTGAAGAAGTTGTCGAACGTACCGCTCGGGGCGAAGAGGCGGCCGAAGTCGGCCAGCGGCAGATCGACTGCGCTGCCCTGCGCCAGCGGATATTTCCCTGCACCCAGCTCCTGACACTCAGCGACGACTTGCTGCCGATAGCGCGCTGAGAAATCGCTGCCGATGGTCGCTGTCGCCACCGAAGCGCCCTTCCCCGTTGCCCGCGAGACCAGCCCGTCGACCGGACCGGGCAGCGTCTTCGCATGCGTTTCGAGATCTTTGATCGCCATCGACAGGCGGCTAGCCGTTTCCAGCGGCGGCGGACCGCCGAGGGCATTCACTTCCGCCAGCACACCCTGGATCGAGGCGAACTTCTGCAGCGTCAGATCGATCGGCGCCGGCGAGCCAGTGACCAGCTTGTGAATCGATTCGAAATGCTTCGTCGTGCGCGTGCCGGGAGGTGCCGCAGCCGCGCCCTGCTGCGGACTGCCGAACACCTTGCCCAGCGTGCTGGTGAGAGCCGACTTGGCTTTGTCCGCCGCATCGGGCTTCTGCTGCGGCTCGATGAGCATCGTGTTGGCGGTCACGACTTCGAGCAGGCGACGCAGCGGCGACGTCGGTGCACCGAGCAATCCCCATAGCTGAGCCGCGTCCTGCGTGCTCGTCGTGCTCCGTAGCGTGAGGTCCTTCATCAACGTATCCCACGTGCTGATGTAGTCGTCCTCGTAGAGCTTCATGAACTGCGACATGAGCTGCGGCGAGCGAGCGGCATCCGCGATGTCGCCGCCGAACACCCAGTTGTCGGCAACGAAGCCGCGGACGAGCTCGAGCTGACCGGTGAGACTGATCTGCTTGAACGCCGCCTTCGTGTAGAGGCCCGGCATCGGTTCGGACAGGCTTCGTCCGCTCTTGCGGACGAAGACGGTGTCGCCGCCGAGACCGATCTCCCGGCCGAGGTCGATCGAGTCGGCCGTATCGTCGGCGTACGTCAGTTTCAGCCGGCTGTACATGAGCACGGGCAGCGAAGCCTGCTTCAGCGAATTGCGTGCACGCTCCACGATTTCATCGTCGAGTTTCACGGGCTGGATGCGATCTTCGTCGGCAATCAAAGCGTCGAAATGCTTCGTCACGCGTTCGAGCGTCGCCGGATCGCTGCCGAACTCGCGCTGCCACTCGAAGCGGCTGATGAATCCCAGCTGGTCGCGATCGAGATGATCCGGCATCCCGAGCATCAGATAGGCCTTCAGATACTCGTAGAGCTTGTCTGGTTCTCCCGCGAATCCCGCGAGACGATTGCGGAAATGATCGGCGACGCCCGGCAACATGCTCGCGTTGAGTTCGCGAACGTACGCGTCGTGCGCGGCGTTCGACACGGAGCGACCCTGATACAGGCCCCAGCGCATGCTGAGCGGCACATCCTGCTGATACTGATCCGCGACCTGGATGACCTTGTCCAGCATGTCCAGCCGGTCGAGACCCGCGGTGAACGGACTCATCGGTGGTGGCGGCGGAACCGCCTTCAACTCGTCCGTGACCTTCGCCACATCGGCGAGGTACGCGCGATTGCGCTGGTAGCTGATCGAGAACACGACGAGGCCGATCACGATTGCGAGCACGACACCGATGTAGATCGCGCCGTTCGTCAGCGCCTGGCGCATTTCCATGGCGCGGTTGACGCCGGCGAGTCCGGATTCCTTGAACAGGATTTCCTTCAGCAGCCGCTGGATGAAGTACGCACGCCCCTGCCCCGACTGGACGACAGCGCCGCGGACATTGAGCCCGAAAGCGCGCGCCAGCGTGCCGAGCATGCGATCGACGGGCGTGCCTTCCTGCGTGCCGCTCGTGAAATAGACGCCGCGCAACTGGATCTTCTGCTGGCCGCTCGATGCGAACGCATCCGTCGCGAAATCGTTGAGGGAACGGCGCAACGCCGCGAACTGGCGGGGGAACGAGAAGATCAGCGCACGACGGCGCACATCGCGCTCGCTCTCGAGACGCAGCATCAATCGCGAGTTGAGGCGCTCCGCGAGCAGGTCGAACTCGCTGGCGATTTTCGCAGCGGCGTCGCCGGAGCGGGACAGGTCGATCGGGAACGTCATGCCCCAGACCTGTGCCCGCCCTTCCTGGTTCAGGTCGTCGAAGAACTCGGTGAAGCCGGCAATCAGGTCGAGCTTCGTGAGGAAGAAGTACAGCGGCAGGCTGATCTTCAGTTCGCGGTTCAATTCCTCGAGACGGCGACGCACCGCCTCGACGTGACGACGACGATCGCTCTCGTTCATCGACAACAAGTCGGACGCGCTGATGGCGACGATCACGCCGTTGATCGGGCGACGTCCGCGATGCTTGCGAAGCAGGTTCAGGAACTCGATCCAGCCGGACTGGTCGGCTTCACTGTCCGAATCCTGCGTCGTGTAGCGGCCGGCGGTGTCCAGGAGAATCGCTTCGTCGGTGAACCACCAGTCGCAGTTGCGGGTGCCGCCCACACCGCGCAGCGCTTCCTTGCCGAACTTCTTCGACAGCGGAAAGTTGAGGCCCGAGTTGGCAATGACAGTGGTCTTGCCGGCGCCCGGCGGACCGATGATCACGTACCACGGCAGCTCGTACAGGCTGACGGACTTGCCTTTCGATTCGCGCAGCGCCGCGAGCGCTTCGTCGAATCTCGCACGCAGTTGCGCGGCATCCTGGGCGCCCTTGCCCTGCTTCTCCGCGCCCGCTGTCATGTCCTTCGCGAGCTGGTTCGTGGCGCGTTTCGCTTTGATCTGCTTCAACACCGTCCAGAGCACGATGAGCAGCACGAGCACGCCGATGGCGACCAGCCGCTCAGTGACAGTGTCGAACGGCCGCAGGGTACCGAACGCGAGATACGGACCGCCGTACCAGATCACCAGCGACAGCAGGATGATCGCCAGCGTCAGCAGGAACCAGCGCTTGGTGAAAATGCCGAAGATCGCTTTCATTGCGCCGCACCTTCATCGACGCTGACGATTTCCACGCGCCGGTTGCGCGCGCGGTTCTCAGCGGTGCTTGCTGGCTCGTAGCGCGGCTGCGTCGATCCGACTCCCACCCACTCCACACGCCCGAAATTGTTGATGGACTGCTTCAGCAGGTTCGCGACAGCGACCGCGCGCTCGCGCGACAGCTCGAAGTTGTCGGCGAACTGCAGCGAGCGCACCGGCTGGTCGTCTGTATGACCGACGATGACCACCTTGCCCGGCACCTGGTTCAAGCCGTTCGCGATCGCCGCGATCGTCTCGTTGTACTGGGGATTGAGTTGCGCGCTGCCCGAGCGGAACAGGTTGCTCGAGATCAACGTGACGACGGTCTTGTCCCCGAAGTCCTCGACCGTCAGCTGACCGGCCGCTTCCTGTGGGGCCAGCAGCTGTTTCAGCCTGTTCGCACGACTCACCGGGGCGGTGTATTCGACCTGCACGCTCGGCTGCGACAGCGCCGCCATCACGGGCTCAGCTGCGCTATTCAATCGGGCGACATAGATGACGAAGGCAATCACGAGAACCGCGAGACCGACGCAGGCAACGATCCACCAGGGGATGTAGCGGAAGATCGGGTTGCGCTTGTCTTCGACGCCGCGCCAATGGATGGAGAGCTCTTCGTCCTTGATCTGCCGCGCGTCGCGGACGATCTTGCCGATGCGATGCTGCAGCTCAGCGAGTCGCGCCGCGCCGCGATCATCGATGCGATACATGCCTTCGTAGCCGAGCGCGAGACACACGTACTGCAATTCGATCAGGTCGATGTAGCGGCCGGGCTGCGCACACAGCCGATCGAGGATCTGGAAGAACTTCTCGCCGCCCGACTTTTCCTTGTGGAACATCACCAGCAGCGACTGTCCCGACCAGTCGCTCTGCGCACCCCACGGCGTGTTGAGCACAGCTGAGTCGAAGAAAGTACAGATCACGTAGCGTGCGACGAGCGCATCCTCAGGGACAACACCCGCGGCTCTCAGCCGGTCGTCGAACTGACGCACGTCCTGCATTGCCTGGCTGCGAAGCGCGTTGATATCCGCGTTCGCGACGGTCGATTGCATTCGCGAAGCGACTGCAATGAGCGGACCCGCCGCCTGCAGGATCGGATTGCGTCCGCCCGATATGAAATCGGACACAGCGAGATTGCCACCACTGGGCGGCGGCGCGAACTCCTGGCGCGGCGCCGGCGCCCGGGGCGCATCAACTCCTGGTGCCGCCGGACGGCGGGGACCACCGGGTCGCGGCCGCATGACCGTGCCGTCGGCGGGTGCAAAAGGATCGTCGAAGTCGTTGGCCACGAAGTTTTCTCGAGAAACGGTTGCAGTTGGCGGCGGGCGTTGAATTGCAGATGGCGGCCTCGGATCTGCCTATCCGCTATCCGCTATCCGCTAACCGCTTCCTCTGATCGCCCACATCTCCATCGCCAGCCCCGGAAACGAGTCTGGAATGTGCAAGGCAATGCCGCCGCCTGCTTTCAACTCGCGGAAGAGCGCGCTGCCCCGGTCGAGCTCGAAGTAGGTGAACCCGGCGTGGAATGGAATCTGTCGCGGCGCCACAGCCAATGCTTGCAGCGGAATACCGGGAATGTGCTCGTTCACCAGCTTCGCGATCTTCTCGACCGACGCCAGCGTCACTTGCGCGGGGAAATCGCGACGGATCGATTCAGCCGCGACATCGGCACGCGCCGCGAGAATGAACGCCGCGTCGTCGAACAAGCTCCGATCCGCGACGACACCCACGGAGATGTTGAAGCGCTTCTTCTCGAGGGGAATCTGGACAGCGTTCTGCTTGAGCACCACCGCGAAGCACGCACGCAGCGCCGCCATCAGCGGTTCGTAACAGGCGCGCAGGTTCGTGTGCTGGTACTGCGGAAGCTTCGGCGGCCGCCGCGCTTCGGTCGTGAGCGTCGACAGATCACCGACGATCTCGAGACAGAGCCGGTACAGATCTTCGGGATGCACGAGGCCGCCTTGCGCGAGATGCGTGACGACGGGCTCGTAGCGATTGACGGCCTGCAGCATGAGGAAGTCCGCGATTTCCGCTGAACCGCTGCGGCCGCTGGCTACAGCGCGGGCGGCGAGCGCTTCACCGCGCTGATGCAGGAGTCCCTGCACTTCCGTCATGAACGTCGACAGGATCGATGCCTGCTTCGCGTTGGCGACCGTGGGAATGAATCGATCGTCGAGGACGACCATGCGATCAGCGCGGCATTCGATGATGTGCGCCACCGGAATGACGGCGTAATCCTCGTGCGGCTCGTCGGCGAGCAGCAGCTTCGCTCGCAGGCATGCCACTTCCAGTGAGTGCTGGCCACCCGAGTCGCCGGCGATGTCCTTCGCGTCGAAGTCTCTCGTGCGATACCGGACTACACCGTCGACGACATCGCGCCGGTCGGATTCGCGTGCACCTTCCTTGCGCACGGGGATGGCGAGCGACACGACTTTGTCGCGGATCTGGGCGTTCAGCTCGATGGGCGAAGGCAACGAATCGTCATCCGGCATCGAGAACGGCGTGCCGTCCGGGAAGATGCCGCTGGCGCGCTTGAGGCCCAGCTTGCCGATCGCGAGCAGATCGCGCTCGATCTGGATCTCGGTCAGGCCCCACGAATTGCTGCGAAGGCTCGCGGTGCGGCCCTCGATGAAGCGCTCCAGGTAGCGATCATGCTGCTGGAAGTGCTGCGGCCGCAGGAACAGGCCTTCCGACCAGACGACTTTGTTGTTGGATGACATGAGGAAGTGAGCCCATCAGTCGCCGACTGCGATGCCGACCTTGTCTTTCCCGATCTCGAACGTGACCCGGTCTTTCTTCACCAGGTCGAGCAACGTCTTGTTCGGTGCCTGCGCCACGACTCGCCACTGGGCGTTGCGATAGTCGGCGTATTCCGCCATCACTCCCAGCACGCGCGCGTCGGGCGATATCTTGAGCTCGAACTCCTTCGACTCAGAGGGTGTGAGATCGAACTCGAGGCGCTGCACGAGGGCCGGACCGAGCGTCTCCTGCTCCTTGTCGACCAACGCCCAGAAATCGGACCCCATGAAGGCGCCGTCCTCCTTGAGCTGGAAGATGCGCACATGCACCGGCGACGCGCGCCCTTCACGGTCGGGATTCACATCGGCCGACGCGGTGATCGTCGCCTTCGCCGCTGCCGGCTTCGGCGGCGCCGAACCACACCCGGCGGCCAGCATCGCAGCGGCGGCAACCACAACCCAGGACTTCCAACCCCATTTCATTTGGCGCTCTCCGCGTCTTGATTCTTGACCGTGAAACCCGCTGCTACTTGTTGCTGCTCATTGGCCGCCGGACGTGCGCGACGCCGCTTTCAGACGATCCATCTGCTCTTCATAGGCCTGAGCGAAATATTCGCCGAAGAGCCGCTTGAAGCTTTCATCGGGATCGTTGGCGATGCTCTGGAACTGCTCCACGTACTGATCACGAAACTTCCCGCCCTTGCCGCCCAGATTCAGCAGGCCGCCGCGCTTCGACTGCCTCTCGACTTCCTCGTCGATCTTCTCCGGATCGAACTGCTCGATCATCGAGTTGTACGCGGTGCGAATGCCCGAAAGCACTGCAATCTGGTGATTGCGGATGTCCGTCAGCGCTTCCTGGAACGCGCGGACCGTGGGCAAGTAGCCACGATTGCGCTCGACGAGCAGCGTGTGCAGCGCGGCTTCGACATTCGGCGAGAACTTCAGCGGATTGTTTTCAGTCGGCTGCATGCGTGTCATCGACATGCGCAGCTGCGACTTGATCTCCGCTCGCGACTGCAGGACTTCCATCAGGCCCTGCACGACGATGCGGACGACCTGGCCGAGTTCGCGCGCCATCTCAGGCGACATCTGCGATGCAGGCACGCCGGCAGCGCGCAGCAACTCTTCGAGATCGACGCTGCCCTGACCCGCCGCGGCGGGTTCCATTGGGGCGCGAACCGGAGGCGGCGCGACTGCTGGCGCAATTGGCAACGCCTCTTCGACGGGACGTCTCACGGTATGTGACACCGGCGGCGGTGCAGCTGGTGTCGGAATGCGGGGCTTCTGACCGAGGTGGGCAGTCTTCTGGGTCTCGGCAGCGTCCTGAACGAACTGCGCGATCGGCGGCAGCTTCTCAGTGGCCGAACCTGCAGTCTCGATGCGAGTGCGCCCCTTGTCCCAGGTATCTGGAATGGAATCGTCAGTGCGCTTCGGTTCGGATACGGGCGCCGGCGCTGCTGCTGTTCGTTGAGCAGTAGGTGGCGCCGGTCGGCGAACAGGTGGCGGGGGCGGCGGCGCTGCCGGCTGCTGCCCCATCTGGGTGAACCCGGACGAGTTCTCCCACGAATCAGGAATCCTGCCGCCGCCACCCGCGGCCTTCGGTGTGGGCGATGGCGGAGGCGCTGCCACAGGCGTCGGCGCGCTGAAACTGTCTTCGAGAACGGAACGCTGGCTCAGGTTGACCGGCGCAACGACGGGCTGTTTCGGTGCGGATCCACCGAGCAACGCCAGCGGGTCGAGATTCGAGTCCGCTTCGGCCGTGCCGTCGTTGATATTCAGGTCGAGAGAGCCGCCGCCGGCACTCCACGAATGAGGAACCGCGGCCGATGCGGATCCGGCGCCTGCGCCAGGCGAGAACGGGTCGTCGGGGATCAGGCCGGCAGCCGCACTGCCGCCCGACATGGTCACCTTGATCTCGTACTGGTCGAGAAAGAAGCGATCGCCGTTGCGCAGCAGGTTCGGCTCGTTGTTCGGGATCGTCTGTTCGGGATCGTTGATGGCGAGCGGATTTCGACCTAGGCCTTCGATGTAGAAGGCGCCGTTGACGTAGCGCACGCGGGCATGGATGCGCGAGATGTACTGGTCGTTGATGACCCAATCGCTCTCTTTGGAGCGCCCGATCTGTGCCCCTTCCGGACCCACGACCTTGCGGCGATTGCTTCCCAGCAGGTCGCCGTTCGGACTGATGACTTCGAGTGTGAGCTGCATCGGAAGTGGGTGGATTTATCGCAGAAAAACAATCGCCTGCAATGAGTTGGAAGACATCTCGTGACTGTACCGTTCCCTTCTCGTCCATCGCAACGGCCGATCGGACAGACCGGGCATGATAGACCAGAGTGTCGCGTGATTGGGCCGCGACCTAAGCGGCAGGTCACAAATCGAGAAACCACCGACTTAGGACTTCCGTGCATGCGCCATGCGCGCCCGAGCGGTTCATGCGTACATGAGTGCAGTTACCTTGACCGGTCACATTGGCGTGGTATTGAATCGGCGCGCTGCTGCTCGGTTCATCGAGGTGGCACAGTCAGAAGAACACCGGCGGGACTTCTATGCGCAAAAAAGGGACGAAAGTGACAGCCCTCTTCTCGGAGCGCCGGCGCGATCCGGAGCGGCTCGCCCGTCCAGTGCCGGCTCTGCCGGCCTCGATGCCCGCCACCATCGGCTGGATCGTCGCCGCGCATAGCGAGGACTCCGCGGCTTCCGTGATGGTGGACTTTCCGGCCTCCCCGCATGGACCGCGAGCCGCTCGACTGGCTACGCCGCTGACGCCCGATGCGATCGCAGCGGCCGTTTCGAACAAGCAGCCTGCCGTCCTGGTGTTCGAGAGCGGAGACCCGCTGCTGCCCATCGTCGTGGGCCTGATCAGCGCACCGATGCCTGAAACGAAATCGACCATCGTGGAGGCCGACGTCGACGGCAAGCGGGTACGCGTCGTGGGCAAGGACGAGATCGTCCTTCAATGCGGCCAGGCCTCGCTCACGCTCCGGCGCAACGGCCGCATCGTCATTCGCGGCACCTACGTCGAAACTCATTCCGAAGGCACCAACCGCATCAAGGGCGGCCAGGTCCAGATCAACTGAGCCGCACGACGCTGCATGTCATCAGTGCCTTCTGCACGCTCACCTCTGCCGGACCTGGTGGAGGAAAGTTTCGATGAAGCCACGTTTCTCTGGGCACGCTGGGAAAGCGAGCTCACGAGTCTCACGCGCAATCTCGACGAGATCTGGTCGTGGACCGAAGACCGGCTGCACGGATCGCTCGCGGGCGTGCGTGTTGCCGGCGACGGACTGGTCGCGCTCTGCACGCCTCATTTGCTTTCCGATGATCTCCGCCGGGTAACTGCGGCAACGGCAGCGCTTGCGGCCGGAACCAGCACGGAGATCTGCCGGGCTTTGACCGACGCGATCGGCGAAGCACAGGATGCGCGGCTGGCGGCAATGATCCGTGCGCTCGAGGTCGCAGCTTCCAATCCGGTTCTGAGCGCTGTGGCTGGCGTACTCGGCAGAAAAAGCGGAGCTCATACGGCCGCTTTGTGCCGGCTGAAGACGTCACGCAGTGCAAAGCCCGCCGAAGAGATGACCGCCGCCTTCGAAACGAACACTCCCGAGCACCAGGTCATTGCGCTGCGCGCTGCCCGTCATCTGCCCGAAGAACACCTCGAGGACTGGATCGCCGCCGGTCTGCGAGCAAAGGACGTGAGCGTTCGGCTGACCGCCATCGAGAGCGGGCTCGCTCGGCAATCTGCGACTGCCTGGAACGCAGCCGTCGATCTGGCGAACGCTCCCGGCGAACTCGGCGGCCCGATCCTGAGATTCGTTGCGATGCTGGGCACCGCCGAACACAGTTCAATGGTCCACGCCGCGCTGCGGGTGCCGCAGCTTCAATCGCAGGCCTTGTGGGCACTCGGGCACATCGGTACGCGACAAGCAGTCGAATACTGCCTCCAGGGAATGAAACACGAGAAGCTGGCTCGCGCAGCCGGCGAAGCTTATTGCCACATCACGGGCGCCGACCTCGTGCGCGATCATCTGGCCGCTGTCGAACCGCCCCCGGAAACGCCGGCGTTCGAAGCTGACGATCTGGACGTCAACCTCGTCCCCTCCGCCGAATCCGTGTGGCCGTTGCCGGACGAAACAGCAGTGCGGGCGCACTGGCAGAAGAACGCCGCGCGCTTCGAGCCCGAAGTGCGCTACATCGGCGGGCGACCGCTGAGTGTCGAAACGCTGCTGACCGCCATCGAGCGCGGTCCCATGCTGCGACGCCCCGACCTCATCCTGAATCTCGCGGCTCACTCGAAGGGCCAGTACGACGTCGAGCCTCGCGCCTTCGCTCAACGGCAGCGGGCAATGATGGCCCGTGGCCGGCAGTTGCTCGGAGCGCGCTGATCTTGCTGCAACTCCAGAACAACACTCCCTTCAAGGCCAGCCTCGCGGTACTGCCGGATCGTGCGGGAATCGACACGCTGCACATCGTCATCAAGGCGACGGTGCACATGCGACCCAGCATTGCACTCGCACCCGAGCAAGTGCCGGTCGCGATGGCGGACGAGTACTACGGCGACCCCGCTCTCTCGAGCCTGCGGGTCGCCTCTGAAATGCACATCGGCAAGCCGGGAACGGATGTTCTCTTGATCGGCCACGCGCGTGCGCCTGAAGGACGTCCAACGGCGAGAATGAAGGTGGCGATGTCTGTTGCCGAACGCCGGCGCGAGCTGCTCGTCACGGGCGATCGGACGTGGCAAGCCGACGGAACGCCGAGCGCACCGCAGCCGTTCGCTGCGATGCCGCTGACGTGGGAGCGCGCGTACGGTGGTTTTCATCGCCTGCCCGACCGCCTGCTGGCGGAGGAACGAAATCCCGTCGGGTGCGGTTTCGCTGGCGAACGCAGTGCCGGCGAGATGCGCCAGCAACCTGTTCCAAATCTCGAAGATGCATCCGCTGCGCTTCAGAAGGTCGGGCAGCTTTCGTCTCCGTGCTGCTTCGCTCCGGTTTCAGCGTCGTGGCTGCCGCGCCGATCCTTCGCTGGCACTTACGACGAGAACTGGCAGCGCACGCGTGCTCCCTATCTGCCCTCCGATTTCGACCCGCGCTTTCTTCAGAGCGCCCCGCCGGAGTTTGCATTCGATCGTTATCTCCAGGGCGGCGAACCCGTCGAGATCCATGGTGTGCTGCCCGACGGACCGCTGTCGTTCGCCGTGCCGCAGTCACCGCTTCAGATCGAGGTCGTGGTTGCAGGCTCGCCTCAGCACCCGACCGCCAATCTGGAAACACTGCTGATCGAGCCCGATGAGAATCGGCTCTGCATGAGCTGGCGCGCAACTGTGCCTTGCGACCGGCAGGTGCTCAAAGTCCAGAAGGTCATCGTCGGACTGACAGGACGTTCGCGCGCATGAAGGCAGTGATCACTTCGACGAACGTTCTTTGCGCCATCGGCCGCGGAAGTGCGCAGACGTGGGCCAGCGCACGCGCCGGTATCGCGCGCATTTCAGATTCTCATGTGATGGATCGGAATTTCGATGCGATCCAGATGGGGCTCGTGCCCGAAGACGCGCTCGGTCCTTTGTCGCCTGACATCGATCAATTGCCGCTCCCCAGTCGCGGTCGGAGGTTGCTGCGACTGGCAACACCCGCGCTGCAAGGACTCGACTGCGACAAGAGCGCACCCCTGCGTTTGTTTCTCGGTGTGCCGCGACTGGCACCGACTGAAGCGCCTTGGCTGCGTCACCTGCCGCAGTATCTGCACTCTCTGACGGGCGTTCCCATCGACCACAGCCGCAGCCTCGTCGTCCCGCAGGGACGCGCTGCCGCACTGCTCGCACTCGAAGCCGGGTTGCAGGCATTGGCTAGCGATCCTTCGACGCCGGTGATCGTCGGCGGTGTCGACACCTTCCTCGATCTCAAACTGCTCAGCCTGCTGGTCGATGAAGGCCGGGTTCTCGGCCCGCACATCATGGATGGGTTCATCCCTGGCGAGGGTGCCGCGTTCCTGCTCCTGCAGGCGCCCGATTCAGCCGCAGCCGGGATCGCGGTCCGGGGCGTCGCCAGTTTCAACGATCCGGGACACCGATACGGAACTGCGCCTGCGCGCGGCGAAGGCCTGGCGGAAGCGCTCGCCGCATTGCGCAACCAGGTCGGCAAGAGCCCGCCCGTCGGTGTGACTTTTGCTGGATTCAACGGCGAGGGCTTCGACGCCAAGCTCTGGGGCGTGGCCCACATGCGTCATCGGGATTTCTTTGCCCCAGCGATGCTCATGGAGCATCCCGCCGACAAGTACGGCGATGCCGGTGCCGCTACGGGAGCGATTCTGATGGCGCTCGCCGCCCAGTCGATGGGCGACAGCAGCCGGAGCGGACCTGCATTGGTGTGGGCTGCGTCCGATCACGAACCGCGAGCGTGTGCTCTACTATCGACAACGGCCTGAACCGAACCAGGAAGACCTTTAGTCATGCCAGGTACCGTATTCGCCAATCTGCGCGGTGTTGCCCATAAGGGCAGCAGCGGCATGAGCCCGATCTTCCCGGACGTGTGCAAGACGCCGACCCCGGCGGGTCCCGTTCCGATTCCATACCCCAACATCGGCAAGTCGGCGGACACCTCGTCGGGCCCGACCTCGGTGAAGACCGACGGCCAGATGCCGATGACCAAGGACGCGAAATACATGATGTCCACCGGCGATGAAGCCGGGTCCGCCATGGGCGTGATGAGCAACAAGATCAAGGGCACCTGCGAGTACATGATGTACTCGTTCGACATCAAATTCGAAGGCAAGAACGTCTGCCGGCTGGCGGATCCGCTCTTCCACAACGACAAGAACGGCATGGGCTGAAGCCATGGAAATCGGCGAACTCGTCACGGTGGTGATTCCCGACTCGGCCGAAGAGGCGAAGTGCCCGTTCTCGCACAAGCCGCCCGATCCGAAAGAGAAGAACGAGCTCGGCGGTATAGGCACGACGCTCGGCGACAACATGACGGCCGGCATCGGCATCTCGCACGAGTCGAAGTCGGACGGGCCGCTCCGCAAAGGCACCAAGGAAGGCGACCCGCGCAAGCGCCCAAAGAAGCGCCGCCTCGTTTCGGTGCTCATCAAGGTCAATGGCGAATACGCCAAGCTCAGCGAGGACGGCGATCCGCTGCCCTACCCGCTGACTTGCGCCGCGCATCACCTCGTCCCTGCGCAGGAATCGCTGAAGGGCCACGAGATCCTCAAGTACATGTGCAAGAAGGGCGAGCAGCAGGACTTCCGCAACGGCAAGAGCGCCGCACCGGCGGCTGTCAGCGGCTCCAAGGTGTGGGGCAACGTCGCTTACAACGTGAACGGCAGCCACAACGGTGTCTGGCTTCCGGGCAACTACGCAGTCGGCGGCGGCAAGGTCGGCGTGCAGGTCTGGAGCGACAAGGTCACCGCCCGACGCAACAACGCCAAGGCCAACCAGTCATGGGTCGACGCGCTCGATCTTTCACCAGACGCGTGGGACTCAGGAGACGATGACGACGAAGAAGAAGCGTCAGAGGCCTTGAAGCGCGCGCTCGGCCGCGCGAAGAAGAAGGCCTTCATGCTCGCCGGAAAGAATCACAGCGTCGCTGCAGGCAATCCGAAGTGGGCCTACGTCAAGGCCGCCATGGATGCGAGCGGCGGTCAGTTCCACGACCGCCACGAGGACTACAGCAACGAAGTGCAGGACTATCTGCGGAAGATGGCCGCGGCGTACAAGAAGATGCACTCCGGGGCCATCAAGAACTGCAAGCAATGCGAAAAGGCCGCGCGTCCGTCAGGCATGTCCAAGAACGAAGTCGGACCGCCCTACGGCATCGTCGGCCGCCTGAAGAATGCCAGCGACTTCTTCAAGGGCTACCTGACGCGAACGAACAAGACACTCGGTACCCGAAAAGGCAGGAAGATCGTCACCGCGGCCAACATCTATACGTCGGGTTGGGTGCACGCCTGGTTCAACGACCACACTCCGTGACCCGCGACGAAGCCGAGGAAGGAAAGCCCAGTGTCGAACCCAGTGTCGAACTACTTCGTTCTCAAGTGCATGGCGGGAGCGGGACCGCTGCAGTTCAAGCTCGAGTCGGATGCCGACAACAAGGAATGCTGGCAGATGGGCATGGCCTTCTCGCCGGACCACGAGGACAGCGACTTCCACCCGCCGACCGACGTGCTGGAGCTGCAGACGAAGATCGACAGCAAGGCGCCGGAGCGCATCTACCCCGAGCTCACGTGGAATCCCCTGCCCCTCATGAGCCGACGACTGGTGACGGCATTGCAGTCCGCCGGCGTGGACAATCTGCAGGTCTATGAAACACGGATCGCGAATCCACAGAACGGCGCACCGGCCGACTTCTACCTCTGCGTGAACATCGTGGGAGCGGTCGCCGCCGCGAACATGGCGGAATCGCAGTTCAATCCTGACGTCGAGGATCGGCTGATCTCCGCGGACTTCACGTCGCTGACCGTGCAGCCGGAGAAATCGCGTGATCTGCTGATCTTCCGGCTCGCGGAGAACACCAGCGCAGTGCTGGTTCACGAGCGCGTCCGGCGCTTCATCGAGAGCCGGGGGATCGATAGCCTGACCTGGTTCGAACCCGAATCCTGGGCCGGCTGACGTCGCTGATCGCCGCTGATCTTCGTTGGGGCGATCAGTTCTGCGTGATCTTGCTGCCCTTCACCACGACGTCGCTCGACGCCTTCACGTTGATCTTGCCGCTGCCGTCGAGGGTGATGTCCTTGCCCTTGATGACGATCGTGCCGTCCTTCTTCATCGTGATGCTGGCCGAGCCCGTCTTGATGACGATCTGATCCGCGACGTCGATCACCAGCTGCTTGCCGACCGAGAGGCCGTCGTTCTCGCCGATCGAAACGGTGCGCGATTTGCCGACCGACACTGACTCGTTCTTCGCCACCGTCTCGTCGCGATTGCCGCCGACCGTGGTCGTCTCGTTGCCGCCGACGTCGAGCGTGCGGTTGCTGCCGACCGTGATCGACTGATTGCTGCCGATGCTGACGGTTTCGTTGGAACCGACGGACTCAGTCCGGTTGCTCCCGACAGTGATCGATTCGTCCGCGCCGACGTTCTCCGTTCGATTGGAGCCGATCGTGATCGATTCGTTGGAGCCGACGTTCTCCGTGCGGTTCACACCGATGGTGATGCTCTCGTTGTTGTCGACGGTCTCCGTGCGGTCGTGCTTGACGTGCGTGGTCTCGTCATTGTCGATCGTCTTCGCGCGGTTGTGGCCGACCCAGTGCGTTTCGTCGGCCTCGACCTCGATGTCCTGGTTCTTCT
The DNA here is from genome assembly GCF_014202975.1 of Povalibacter uvarum. Taxonomy (GTDB): domain Bacteria; phylum Pseudomonadota; class Gammaproteobacteria; order Steroidobacterales; family Steroidobacteraceae; genus Steroidobacter; species Steroidobacter uvarum. The sequence goes on along the minus strand of NZ_JACHHZ010000001.1, from coordinate 934,593 downwards.
CCGCGTGGAGATACACCTGCTCCGAGCCCTTCTTGTCCTCGAAGCGCAGCTCGTTGAAGTTCGCCGGCGTGCCGTTCAGCGTGCTGCGCGTCCGCAAACCCGACTGGGTCTTGTTGGCCGGCAGCTCGAACGGCGGCATGTTGTCCGCGTTGTAGACGCGGCCCGTGATCAACGGCTGGTCCGGATCGCCCTCCAGGAAGTCGACGACGACCTCCTGTCCCATGCGCGGGATCGACATCCAGCCCCAGTTCTTGCCCGCCCAGATCTGCGATACGCGCACCCAGCACGAGCTCTTCTCGTCACGCTGGCCTTCGCGATCCCAGTGGAACTGCACTTTCACGCGGCCGTACTTGTCCGTGTGAATCTCTTCGCCGCCCGGCCCGGTCACCGTGGCCGTCTGCGGCCCACCGACGATGGGCTTGCGCGTCGTGATCGGTGCGCGGAAGGGCTCCTTCGCATCGATCGATTCGAACGAGCAGGTGTAATCGTCCGCCGTGCCGCCTGTCCCCGACTGATAGTCGCCTGCATGGACGCGATGCGTCGCGCTCGTGATCAGATACTCCTTGTTCTGATCCTTGCGCGGATAGCCGCTGAGCTTGAACAGCGAGCCCGTCGCGAGTCCGCGAGCATTGCCCACGCCGTTCATCCGCTCGTACTGCGACTGCAGCGATTCGAGACGCGCGCGAGCGTAGTGATCGCCATCGGTGCTGACGATGAAGCCGCCCGGATAATCGAACACCTCTGAATCGGACTTCGGGAAGTTGCGCTTCTGTACGTACTGCGTCTTGAGCACCGCACGCGGCTTCTGGAAGTCATAGTCCATGACCACGTACTTGCCGGGCTGCACGTTGCGCTGGCGCTGCCAGTCGTGGATGTGATCCTTCTCGCGGATCGCGTTGTCCGACGGCGGGAAGTATTCGATCGTGCCGTAATCGGGATACTGGCTGTGACCGCTGTAGGAATCGGCCAGCACGAGCGTGTGCGTGCTTTCGGTGTGAGTGAAGAAGTAGTAGATGCCCTCTTCTTCCATCAGGCGCTGCACGAAGTTGAAATCGGTCTCGCGGTACTGCACGCAGTACTCACGTGTTCGATACGTCTTGGTCAGTGCGTCCTTGATGTTGGTGTAGCCGCGATCGCGGAACACCTGCTTGATGATCTCGGGGACGGATTTGTTCTGGAAGATGCGGCAGTTGGCCGTGCGGGTCAGGAACCACAACCACGGCACGGCACGCGCACGATAGGTTGCGTATTCACCGAGGCGGCCCACCTGTCCGAATTCGGCGATGAACGCATGGAAGTAACGGCTCGATCCGCTGTCGAGACCGACACCCAGCGTGATCTCCTTGCCCAGCAGCTTGTCGAAGTCGATGTTCTCGTCCGGGCTCAGCAGTTCCAGGTCGATCTCGAACGGCTGACCGAGCTGTTCGGTCACAGTCGCGGAGCGGATCAAGAGCTGGTCAGCGGCCAACGGACTCTTCAGCGTTATCTTTCTGCTCACGGTGGTCGCCTGCGGATTTCCTACCCGGGGTGGGCGCTATCTAACACAAAGCCGGCGCGTCCGGCCAATGACACAACTCTCCAAATTGAGGTGTCGGCCGTTCTTACGATTGCCCGTTCAAGCCAGGGCGCTTTCCGCTTATTGTTCTGGCGGCCGCTCCCAGCGCAGGACCACCTCCTCCGCCGCGGACCACATGTAGTAGCCGCCCCAGGGCGGGCCGGCATCGATGATCACCGCCTCCAGGTTCTCGTACTTGCCGCGGGCGTAGGCCTGGAAATTGAGCTCGCGAACGCGGTTCGCAGCGACATAAGCCTCCCAGCGATCCTTCTCGCGCGGGATGATGCGCGTTCCCTGCGCGACGGCGTTTTCCAGCGCCTTCTTGAACTCCTGGAAATTCAGCTGCACGACCGTAGGACGGGACATCTTCAGATACCTGCAAGAGAACCCATGGACGCGTTCAATATTACCCGACGCGCTACCCGCAAACGCGGAACGCGCCGAAACCCCAGCGGCCCGGCGCAAGCGTGGACCAAAGGGCCTAAGCCCCCATTGTGACCAGCCTCCCGCGCCAATCGCGTGAACTGCGTCACCGATAAGGTCGCCTAACGGCCCTTGAAAGCGGCCGGACGCTTCTGGAGGAAGGCTGCGACGGCTTCCTTGTGATCCTCGGTCATGCGCGTCCGAGTCAGGTGCTGGGCCTCGAGATCCAGCAGTTCTTCCAGGGAGCCTTCCTCCGCCGCATTGAGATTTCGCTTCATGTAGCGATAGGCAACGCGGGGGCCATTGCCGATCTGCCCCGCCAGTGTTGCTGTGGTCGACTCCAGTTCAGTCTCGGCGACAACACGGTTCACGAGGCCGATGCGGAGCGCTTCGGATGAAGCGATTTTCTCGCTCAGGTACATCAGCTCGCGAGCGCGCGCCGTTCCGACGAGCCGGGTCAGGAAGTACGTGATGCCGAAGTCGCCGGAGAAGCCGACTTTGACGAAAGCGGTCGTGAACACCGCCGACTCCGAGGCAATCCTCAGATCGCAAGCCGCAGCCAACGCGAGACCTGCGCCAGCCGCGGCGCCACGAACCATGGCGATCGTCGGCTTGGGCATGCGGTGGAGGATGCGCGAGCATTCCATGACGGCACGCAAACGATCGGACCAATCCTCGAAACCGCCGGCGCCTGATGACTCCGCGCCGGCGGGTCGACTCGTCGCCCCTTCACGCAGATCTCCGCCGGAACTGAACGCACGTCCAGCGCCAGTGAGCACCACCGCTCCGACGTCTTGCGTCTCCGCGGCTTCCTCCAGCGCAGCGCGCAACTGCTGCAACAACGGACCGTTCAGCGCATTCAGGCTGTCGGGTCGATTCAGCGTGAGCGTCAGAACCCCTGCGTCACGCCGGGCGATCACCAGAGTTGCATCGCTCATTCGTCCCCCTGTTCGTCGTCTGCGTATTGCGACTGATCCGGCGAAGCTCGCACGAATGCCCGCCTACGGCAACCGTGACGCATTCCTGTACTGCCCCTCGGACCGGGGCTTACACTGCTGACTGAACTGAAAACGCGTTGACGTTCACTTACCCAGCAGGCTTGCGTCATCGGATGGAATCATGCGGGCGCTCGTAAGATCTTTTGCTGTCACCCTGCTCGCCGCCTCCGCGCTGCAGTGGGCGCCGTCTGTTCTTGCGGCCGAGGAATACAACGGCGTGTTCTCACGTTCGAGCCGGCCTGCTTCGTCAGCTGCGGACCGGATCATCGTCCAGCGCAAGCGCTCCGCAGCGACGCTCGCGTGGCGACAGAAGCTGTCGACAGAACTCGGCGTCGCAGTGACCGCGGGTCAATCGATTGGCCCGGCGCTGGAAGTCCTGCAACTGCAGCGCGCACTCGAAGGCAACGACCTGCAAGAAGCACTCGAGCGGATCGAGAGCGATCCCGACGTGCTCTATGCCGCGCCCGACATTCGTCGGCACGCTCATGCGCTCACCAACGATCCGCTCCTCACCACTCAGTGGTACCTGCTCGGCGATCAGCCGTCGGCGACGCGCACCGATCAGGCCTGGGACATCACGACGGGCAGCAGCGCCATCGTGGTCGCCGTCCTCGATACCGGTGTGCGCTTCGAGCATCCGGATCTGGGGCGAGTGGAATCCGGTGGCAAAGTGCTTGCGGGATACGACTTCATCAGCCGGGTCATCGTCGCGAACGATGGCGACGGTCGCGACGCCGACCCCAGTGACCCGGGCGACTGGATATCGACGCAGGACCTGGCGCAACCCGAGCTCAGCAACTGCGAAACGAGCGACAGCTCCTGGCACGGAACGCGTGTCTCAGGACTCATTGCCGGGTCCACGAACAACGCCATCGGCGTCGCGGGCGCCGGCTGGAACACGCGAGTGCTTCCAGTGCGTGTGCTGGGCAAGTGCGGCGGCTTCGATTCAGACATCATCGCCGGCATGCGATGGGCAGCGGGACTGGATGTCCCCGGCGTTCCGACGAACCCCACACCCGCAAACGTCATCAACATGAGCCTTGGCGGAGATGGCATCTGCACCCAGGCCTATCAATCCGCCGTCGATGAAATCACTTCGCGAGGCATCCTCGTCGTCGCCTCAGCGGGCAACGAGGGTGGACCTGTCAGCGTACCGGCGAACTGCGCAGGCGTGCTCGGCGTCGCCGGCATTCGCCACATCGGCACGAAGGTGGGATTCAGCAATCTCGGCACCGAGGTCAGCATCGCGGCACCGGGCGGCAACTGTGTGAACACAGGCTTCGGACAGCCCTGCCTGTTCTCGATCGTCGTCGCTTCCGACAGCGGCGACACGGCGCCGCTCGCACCGAACTTCACCGACCAGCTCAACTACAACGTCGGCACGAGCTTCTCAGCGCCGCAGGCTGCATCATCCGTTGCGCTCATGAGATCGATCAACAGTCAGCTCACGCCTGCACAACTGATTACGTTGCTGAAGCAGACAGCCACCACCTTCCCCGTCAGCGGCGACAGCAGCATTCCGACCTGTCACGTTCCGATCGGCGCGACCGATCTTCAGGCCAGCGAGTGCAACTGCACCACCCGGACCTGCGGTGCCGGCATGTTGAACACAGCCGCAGCGGTCGCCGCCGCCCAGCGACCCTTCGCGATCCTGCGCAGGGACGGAACTGTCGCAACGAACACGACGATCTCGATCGATGGCAGCCAGAGCTTCGCGGCGAACGGTCGCAGCGTCGCGTCCTATCAATGGTCGATCGAGAATCTCAGCGGCGCGGCACCAACGATCATCGCACCCACGCAGGCCAGCACGACGCTGCAGATCGGCGCAGCCACCCAGTTCACCCTGAGGTTGACGGTAACGGACGATACAGGCGCTCAGGACATCGAGGACGCTGCGCTCGCGACTCCGGCTCCGCCGCCACCTCCCACTCCGCCTCCTCCCAGCTCTGGAGGTGGTGGTGGCGGTGGAACGATGGGCTCGGAAATGCTCGTGCTCGCCTCCCTCCTGGCGAGATGGCGGCGCGCTCTTCGGCGAACGTCGCGCGCCGCGAACGTCTAACTCAACCGACGATCTCTCGCAGCGAGCGCTCGAGGATGTCGAGCCCTTCATCGATGATCGCGTCCGACGCCGTCAGCGGCATCAGGAAACGAATCACGTTGCTGTAGACGCCGCACGACAGCAGCACCAATCCATTCTGAGCGGAACGCTGCACGAGCGCCTTTGCGAGATCCGCATCGGGAGAGTGCGCATCGCGATTCTTCACCAGCTCCATGGCAATCATTGCCCCGGGCCCGCGCACATCGCCGATGCACGAAAGCGACTTCTGCAGCGCGCCCAGCCGCGCCTTCACGCGGACACCGATCTGCTCGGCCCGTTGGCAGAGATTCTCCTTCTGCATCACATCGATGACGGCAAGCGCAGCGGCACAGCCGACGGGCGATGCAGCGTACGTTCCACCCAGACCGCCGGTGACCGGCGCATCCATGAGGTTCGACTTGCCGACGATCGCCGCGAGCGGGAACCCGCCCGCCAGGCTCTTGGCCATCGTCGTGAGATCCGCTTCGATTCCGTGATGTTCCATCGCGAACATGCGACCGGTGCGCCCGAAACCCGTCTGGATCTCGTCCGCGATGAACACGATGCCATGCTGATCGCACAGCTTGCGCAGCTGCTGGAGGAACTCCTTCGGAGCTGCGTAGAACCCACCCTCGCCCAATACCGGCTCCACGATGATCGCTGCCACGCGCGATGGTTCGACGACATACTTGAACAGCTGATCGATAGCGGCGAGGCTCTCCTCGACGCTGACGCCGTGATACTCGATCGGAAACGGCGCATGGAAAACGTCACCAGGGAACGGGCCGAAGCCCACCTTGTACGGCGTGACCTTGCCGGTCAGTGCCATCGCCATGAAGGTTCGTCCATGGAAGCCGCCGCCGAACGCGATGACCGCCGGACGACCGGTATGGGCGCGTGCGATCTTGATTGCGTTCTCGACCGCCTCCGCACCCGTCGTCACGAACATGGTCTTCTTGGGCGATGGACCCGGGACGAGTGAATTGAGTTTCTCCGCCAGCTCCACCGCTACGCGATACGGCGTGATCATCACGCATGTGTGCGTGAATGCGTCGAGCTGCTCCAGCACCGCTTCCTTCACGCGCGGATGCACGTGACCAGTGTTGACGACGGCGATGCCGCCCGCGAAGTCGACGTAGCGCCGGCCGTCCTCATCCCACAACTCGGCGTTCTGTGCGCGCTTCACGTAGACCGGAAGCATCGTCGACATGCCGCGTGAAATGGCGGCATTGCGACGCTCATGCAGCGCCTGGTTCTGGGGCGAGGGTTGGCCGGACATGTCAGCCTCGGAGCGAATAATGGGAGATGAATTTATCGGCGCGATGGATTATCGGCGCGGACCGGGGTTTTCCTGCAAGCGGAAAACCGCGTAGTGCCGCTGAGGAAGGTCGCGAGCGCCGCTTGTCAGCGCACGCGGACCTGAACGGTGCGAGGGTTGGTGGCCGCGCCGATCAACGGCCACCGATCTGGATCCTACTGCTTCGCGCCCGGCAACCCGTTCGCAAGCTTCACCAGGTACTCGCTGAACTTCGCGCCGAGTGCCTCGTGCTTGAGACCGTACTCGACCGTCGCCTGCAGATAGCCGATCTTGCTGCCGCAATCGTAGCGGCGTCCTTCGAATTCGTAGGCGTACACCGGCTCGTCGGCCAATAGGTCCGCGATGGCATCGGTGAGCTGAATCTCGCCGCCGGCACCACGGCCGGTGCGCTCGAGCTTGTCGAAAATCGTCGGCGACAACAGATAGCGACCGACAACCGCGAGCGTCGAAGGCGCATTCTGGGGACGGGGCTTTTCGACGATCTGCTTGACCCTGCTGATGCGGCCGTCGGCTTCGTCGGTCGCAACGATGCCGTACTTGTCCGTCTCGTTGCGCGGCACCTGCTCCACACCAAGAACGCTGCCACCGCGCTCTGCATGCACCGCAGCCATCTGCCTGAGGCAAGGCGTCGCGGCGTCAATCAGGTCGTCAGCGAGGTGAACGAAGAACGGTTCGTTACCGACGACAGGCTTCGCGCACCACACTGCGTGCCCCAGACCCAGCGGCGACGGCTGACGGATGTAGATGCAGCTCGCCCAGGACGGAACGATTTTCTTCAACGCCTTGAGCAGTTCCATCTTGCCCTGCGCCTCGAGCGCCTCCTCGAGTTCGTGGTCGCTGTCGAAGTGGTCCTCGATGGCCCGCTTGGAGCTGCCCGTGATGAAGACGAGCTTGCGAGCACCCGCAGCAAGGGCTTCTTCGGCTGCGTACTGGATCAACGGCTTGTCGACGATCGGCAACATCTCCTTCGGGCTCGCCTTCGTTGCCGGAAGGAATCGGGTACCACGACCTGCGACCGGAAATACGGCCGTTCTGATGTCTTTCGCCTGGGTCACTGCCACGCCTCCGTTGATATCGACGCGGCATCATATCGCAAGCGTCGTTCTGGCCGGATGACGCCCATCTCACATGGACGTCATCCGGTCTGCAACGATCTTGCGGCGCAGAAAGTTGCCTGCAGCGGCAGAAAATCAGCCCGGTTTCTTGTCCGCGCCGTCCAGCCGGATATTGGCCCGGTTGCGTTCCAGCGTCTTGGCACCGATGCCCTTGACCTTGGACAGCTCATCGACACTCTTGAAGGCACCGTTTTTCTCCCGGTAGGAGACGATGGCCTGTGCCTTGCTCAGGCCGATGCCCTGCAGCTCCCTGGCGATGGTGGCGGCATCCGCCTTGTTGATATCGACCGGCCCCGCCCACGCGAGGATCGGGAACAGACTGGCGATCAGAACCTGGATCGAGCGGCGCGTTGCCTGCGAGATAGAACTGGAAGTGAACATGGCGTCTCCCTGCCTGGATTTTTCCTGAAGTTGAATCGAACCACCGGAGCGTTTCGCAACCGGCAGCGGGAGTGTGGCGGAGTAGGAAGGGGGCGCGGTTCTGAATTACTGAAGGAAGGGAGCAGAAAAGCGGTTAGTCAGCTAGACACCAGCTCGGACTGGAAGGCATTGCCGTTCAGTCGGACTCAGATGCTTATTCCGCGCTGTCTTCCGCCGCTGCGTTCGAGCGGGCGCTCGCTTCGGCCATTCGCAACGCACGCCGCAGGCGACCGCGTTCGGTGAGGAGTTCGGCAACCCAATACATCCGGCCCGCGAGGCCGCAAAGCAGTCCCAGCGTGAAGGCGATGACCAGTGCGAGTCCGAGGGGAGAAACGAGCCGGCCGAAGGCGAGCTCGATTTCAACGCGACTGGGATTGGTCGCGCTGATCAGCAGCGCGAGCAGCGCTGCAAGACAAAGGGAGCCGATGAATAAGACGCGTCGCATGGGGCCACGACCGGTGTCGCCGGCGATCAATCGCGGATTGCGTTGCCCGCTCCGTCGTTCACGCGTTCACGCAGGTCCTTGCCGGGCTTGAAGTGAGGAACGTTCTTCCCCGACAGCGCAACGGTTTCGCCGGTCTTGGGATTGCGTCCCTGACGCGGCGGACGGAAATGCAGCGAGAAACTGCCGAAGCCGCGAATCTCGATGCGCTGACCCTGAGCGAGTGCATCGCTCATGATCTCGAGCACCTGCTTCACCGCAAGTTCGACGTCCTTCGCGGGCAGATGCTTTTGTTTTGCTGCAATGAGCTCGATGAGTTCCGATTTGGTCATGCTCGGGCCCGTTGTTGTTCTTCCACCGTCAACGCCCCGGATCGACGGACCCAAGGGACGCGGCGCAGATGCACGGTTCGCGTACACCTGCGCCGACGGCGTGATCAGTTGTCCTGACCGCCGATGTGCTCCTTCAGCAGGTCGCCCAGGCTCGTTCCACTCGAAGACTCCCCGGCGCGATAACCTTGCACCGCCTCGTTCTCTTCGTGAATTTCCTTAGCCTTGATCGACAGAGCAATCGTGCGGCTCTTGCGATCGACGTTGGTGAACTTGGCTTCCACCTCGTCGTCGACCTTGAGAACCGTGCGCGCGTCTTCGACGCGGTCACGCGACAGCTCGGAAGCGCGCAGATGGCCTTCGACGCCGCCGCCGAGGTCGATGATCGCACCCTTGGCGTCGACTTCGCGGACTTTGCCCCTCACGATCGTGCCCTTCGGATGCTCGGCGATCCAGGTCGAGAACGGATCCTTCGCGAGCTGCTTGATGCCCAGCGAAATGCGTTCGCGCTCCGGATCGATCGACAGCACCATGGCTTCGACCTGCTGACCCTTCTGGTAATTGCGCACCGCTTCCTCGCCCGGGATGTCCCAGGAGATGTCGGAGAGGTGCACGAGACCGTCGATGCCGCCGGACAGACCAATGAAGATACCGAAGTCGGTGATCGACTTGATCTGGCCGCTGACGCGGTCGCCGCGGTTGAAGTTGTCCGAGAAGTCCTTCCACGGATTCGACTGGCACTGCTTGATGCCGAGGGAAATACGACGGCGCTCTTCGTCGATGTCGAGCACCATGACTTCCACTTCCTGGCCGATGTGGACGACCTTGGACGGGCTGACGTTCTTGTTCGTCCAGTCCATCTCGGAGACGTGCACGAGACCTTCCACGCCTTCTTCGATCTCGACGAAGCAGCCGTAATCCGCAATGTTCGTCACCTTACCGAACAGCCGCGTGCCGGTCGGATAGCGGCGGCCGATCTGCTGCCACGGATCGTTACCGAGCTGCTTGATACCGAGGCTGACGCGCTGGCGCTCGCGATCGAACTTCAGGATGCGCACATCGATTTCGTCGCCGACGTTGACGACTTCCGACGGATGCTTGACGCGCTTCCACGCCATGTCGGTGATGTGCAGCAGGCCGTCGATGCCGCCCAGGTCGACGAACGCACCGTAGTCGGTGAGGTTCTTGACCGAGCCGCGCACCACTGCGCCTTCCTGCAGCTTCTCGAGCAGCTCCGAACGCTCGGCGCTGTATTCCTGCTCGACGACCGCACGGCGCGAAACGACGACGTTGTTGCGCTTCTGGTCGAGCTTGATGACCTTGAATTCGAGGACCTTGCCTTCGAGGTAGGAAGGATCGCGGACGGGACGAACGTCGACGAGCGAACCGGGAAGGAACGCGCGGACGAAATCGATCTCGACCGTGAAGCCGCCCTTGACGCGGCCATTGATGATGCCCTTGACGACTTCCTGCTTCTCGAATGCCTGTTCGAGGCGCGACCACGTGCGTGCACGCTTGGCCTTCTCGCGCGACAGGCGGGTTTCGCCCGAACCGTCTTCGACGCTGTCCAGTGCGACTTCAACCGTGTCGCCGGCCGCGACTTCGACTTCGCCGCGTTCGTTCTTGAACTGGTCAACGGAGATGACGGCCTCGCTCTTGAGGCCCGCGTTCACGATGACGTAGTCGGATCCGACTTCCATCACCTGCGCGTTGAGGATGGCACCCGGCTTGATCTTCTGGGAGGCCAGGCTTTCTTCGAACAGTTGCGCAAAACTTTCGGTCATGAGTACTTCCGGGGTCACAAAGGACCCGCTGATCCTTGCCGTGATCCTTCACCAGCGAGGGGTTGTTGAATCGAACCGCACATCCGGCGCGGCACCTACGAAAACAAGGGCGTGAGGCTCAAGGTACGAGGCTTGAGCCAGAAGTCGCCAAGAACTGCTGTCTCAGCTGTGGACTGGAGCTTCCGCTCGACTTCTGGCTCACGCCTCGAGCCTCGCGGCTCAAGCCTTCTTCTAAATCTTTCCCGGGAACCGCTCTGCTGCCAGCTCGAGCACGCGTGCGACGACCGCATCGATGCTCATAGAAGTGGAATCTATGATCTGGGCGTCGTCGGCGGGCCTGAGCGGGGCTATCGGGCGGCTTGCGTCGCGCCGATCGCGCTCGGCGATCTCCTGCGAAAGGGCGGCGAGGTTAGCACCGAGACCCTTGTCTTTCAACTGGTTATAGCGACGCCGGGCCCGTTCTTCGGCGCTTGCCGTGAGGTAAATCTTGAGCGTCGCCTCCGGGAAAATGACCGTGCCCATGTCCCGACCGTCGGCAACCAGCCCCGGAGCTTGGGCAAACGCCCTCTGACGCGCCACCAGAGCCGCTCTGACCGCCGGGATGGCGGCCACGCGGGAGGCCCCGTCCCCCGCCCGCTCGGTCCGGATCTCCCGGCTGACCTCGCTGCCATCGAGCCAGATCTGCTCGTTTCCACCGGCATCCGCGCCGAACCGGACCGCCAGGGTCCGGGCAATCTCGGCCGTCCTGGCCTCATCGTCCAGGGGGACTGACCGGGACAGCGCGGCGTATGCCACCAGCCGGTAGAGGGCCCCGCTGTCCAGCAGGTGCCAGCCCAGTTCGTCGGCTACCCGCCGGGCGACCGTTCCCTTACCGGACCCGCTGGGTCCATCGATCGTCAGAACGGCGGCCGGCGGCGTCATTGCTCAGGGCCGGGGTCAGGGCCGTTCGACCAGATCGAGCCCGGCCGACCGGGCGGTCTGAAGGAAGCCCGGGAATGAGGTCGCGACATTCGCGACGTCTGCGATCTCGATCGGGCCCGCCGACCGCAGGCTGGCCACCGTGAACGACATGGCGATGCGATGGTCGCCATGGCTGTCGATCTTGCCGCCGCTGAAGGCATGCCCTTCGGGCCGCCCCTGGATCCGCATGCCGTCGGGGAGCACTTCGCAATCGACCCCCATCGCGCGCAGCCCCTCGGCCATGACGGCGATGCGGTCGCTCTCCTTCACGCGCAATTCCTCGGCTCCCGTCACGACGGTTTCACCGTCGGCGCAGGCGGCTGCGACGAACAGCGCCGGGAATTCGTCGATCGCCAGCGGCACGAGATGCTCGGGCACGTGAATGCCTTTGAGCTTCGCCGGGCGCACTTCGATATCGGCGACCGGCTCGGCACCGGCAGTGCGGTGATTGACGACCCGAAGGTCCGCGCCCATCAGCGCGAGGATGTCGAGCATGCCTGTGCGCGTCGGGTTGATGCCGACACCCTTGATCGTGAGTCCCGATCCGCGGCTGATCGAACCGGCGACGAGGAAGAACGCGCTGGACGAGAAATCGCCGGGCACTTCCAGCGAGCAGGCGTTCAGGCGAGCGGGCGGCTCGAGACGAATCTCGCCGTTCGCGACGTCGATCGCGCAGCCGAATCCCAGCAACATGCGCTCGGTGTGATCACGGGTTACGGCCGGCTCGATGACCGTTGTCGTGCCCTTCGCATAGAGCCCCGCGAGAAGCACCGCGGACTTCACCTGGGCGCTCGCCACCGGCAGTTCATACCGGATGCCGTTGAGATTCGATCCGCCGGAAATCTTCACGGGCGGCCTGCCATTGAGGGTCGCGATTCGCGCGCCCATCTGGCGCAGCGGCGTCGCTGCACGCTCCATCGGCCGCTGCATCAGCGACGAATCGCCGATCAGTTCGCTGTCGAATGCCTGGCCGCTCAGCAGGCCGGTCATCAGACGCATCGCCGTTCCGGAATTGCCCATGTCGAGTGCATGCGTCGCGGCGCGCAGTCCCTTCATGCCCACGCCGCGCACGCGAACTTCCTGCACGCCCGGTCGCTCGATGACCACGCCCAGCGCGCTCATGGCTTTCATCGTCGCGAGGCAATCCTCGCTTTCGAGAAAGCCCCTGACTTCGGTGACGCCATCGGCAATGCCGCCGAGCATCAACGCACGATGTGAAACGGACTTGTCGCCAGGGACGCGAATCGAACCCGCGGCGCCCTGCACGGGCTGAACAATGTAGTGGGACATCTTCGGAAAGTTTTCAGGAACCAAGAGCTTGTCGCAGCGCGCCGAGCATACGCTCATTCTGGGAGTGCGTTCCGATCGTCAGACGCAGGTGCGTCGGCAGCTGATAGTTGCCGACCGGACGCACAATGACTCCCTGGCGCAGCATGGATTCGTACACGGGGCCGACCGGCCGAGCGCAATCGACGAGGACGAAGTTGCCTCGCGATGGATAGCGGCGAACCTTCATCTGATCGAGGCCCGCCTCCAGTTGATGCATGCCGTCCCGATTCAACTTCGCTGACTTCTGCAGATGCTCTGTGTCGTCGAGCGCAGCCACGGCGGCGGCCATGGCGATGGAGTTGACGTTGAAGGCCTGGCGCACGCGATTCAACAACCCGGCAATCGCAGGACTCGAGAGCGCATAGCCGACGCGCAGTCCAGCGAGCCCGTATGCCTTGGAAAAAGTCCGCACGACGACGAGGTTCGGAAATTCCTGGAGCCAGCGGCTCGTGTCCGGGAAACCGCCGTCCTGGTCACATTCGTCCTGGGCATACTCGATGTATGCCTCGTCGACGACGACGATGACATTGGCCGGCAGCCCCGCAATGAATTGCTTCAGCGGCGCGGCCTCCACCCAGGTTCCGGTCGGATTGTTCGGATTGGCGACGAACACCAGGCGCGTACGGTCATTCACCAGTGCGGCCATGGCATCGAGATCGTGTCCCAGCGCCATCGGATGCGATTCGGGAAGCGCCGGCGCCACGCGCGCGGTTGCTCCCGTCGCCTGAACCGCGATCGGATAAACAGCGAATGCGTACTGCGAGTACACAGCTTCGACGCCCTGCGTGAGGAACGTCTCCGCCAGCATCACCAGCACATCGTTGGAGCCGTTCCCCAGCGTGATGCCGTCGTTCGCGCAACCCAGCTTCCGGGCAAGTGCCTGCTTGAGCACAAACCCGCCGCCATCGGGATAGAGGCCGATTTCAGTCGAAGCGGCCGCGATCGCCGCCCGCGCCTTCGCGCCCGGGCCCAGCGGATTCTCATTCGACGCGAGCTTGATGATGTCGCGAATGCCGTACTCGCGCTCCAGCTCTTCGATCGGCTTGCCCGGAACGTAAGGCGCAAGAGTGCGGACGGAGGCGGCAGCGAGTTGGGAGGGGTCGGGCATATATACGAGCTATGAGCAGCGAGCTGTGAGCGGCGAGCCGGACAATGACCAGACGACAACGATCAACATATGCCGGATTTCAGGTTCTGGCTACTCGCTCGCAGCTCATCGCTACCAGCCTCTTACAGCACCGCACACGGATACGACCCCAGCACCCGAAACAGCGACGCCTGCTTCTTCAGCGCCTCGAGCGCCTCCTTCAGCGGCGATTCGCTCGCGTGGCCCTGCACGTCGATGAAGAACACGTAGTCCCATTTGTGCTTGCGCGATGGACGCGATTCGATCCGCGTCATGCTGATGTTGTTCTGTGCCAGCGGCGTGAGAAGGCGGTGCAACGTGCCGGGCGATTGCGTGTCGCCCGCCGAGAACAGCAGCGTGGTCTTGTCGTTCCCGCTGGCATCGAACGGTTTGCGGCCGATCACGAGGAAGCGGGTCGTGTTGTCCGGCCGATCCTCGATGTCGTGGGCGATCAGGTTGAGTCCGTACACTTCAGCGGCCGTCTGGCCTGCGATTGCAGCGGTGCCGTCTTCGTCACGTGCGCGACGTGCTGCCTCGGCATTGCTGCTCGCTGCGATGCGCTCGACGCCCGGAAGATGCTCATCGAGCCACTGCCTGCATTGTGCAAGCGACTGCTGGTGCGAGCACACACGCGAGATGGCAGGTAAGCCGGACATCTTGCCGAGCAGGTGCTGATGGATCCGCAGCTCGACTTCGCCGCATATCTTGAGCGGCGACATCAGGAACATGTCGAGCGTGTGGTTGACCGTGCCCTCGGTCGAATTCTCGACCGGCACGACGCCGAAATCCGCGTGGCCCGCCTGTACTTCTTCGAAGACTTCGCGGATCTCGCCCATCGGCAGTGCACGCACCGAATGACCGAAATGCTTGAGCACCGCCTGCTGCGAGAACGTGCCTTCCGGGCCCAGGAACGCCACCTTGAGGGGCTCTTCCTGCGCGAGGCAGGCAGACATGATCTCGCGGAAGAGCCGCACGATCTCTTCGTTGCGCAGCGGACCCTCGTTGCGTTCGATCGCTTTGCGCAGCACCTGCGCCTCGCGTTCGGGCCGATAGAAGTCCGCGGTATGCAGCCCCTGCGCGACCTTCGATGCCCCCACCTGCTTTGCGACGCGTGCGCGCTCGTTCAGCAGCTGGTGAATCTGCGTGTCGATACCATCGATGCGTTCGCGAAACGACTGAATGTCAGCGGCCGGCGTTGCCTTGGGCTGCGCGCGCTTAGTCTTCGCGGTCTTCTTCTTCGGTCCGGGCACGACTACACCTTGCGGACGGTCAATACGCCGTCGATGCCGCGCAACTGGCCGATCACCGAATCCGGCACGGCACCGTCGATGTCGATCAACGTGTAGGCGAGATCGCCCCGTGACTTGTTGAGCAGATCGGCGATGTTCAGGTTGGCGGCCGCGAGCGCGGTCGAGATCTGGCCGACCATGTTCGGAACGTTCTCGTTCGCGATCGCAATTCGTGCGGCGCCAGGCGTACGCGGCAGCACAGCCTCGGGGAAATTCACGCTGTTGCGGACGTTGCCGTTCTCCAGGAAATCCCGCAGCGTGTCTGCCACCATGACGGCACAATTCTCTTCGGCTTCGCCCGTCGAGGCGCCGAGATGCGGCAATGCGACGACTCTCGGATGATCTTTCACTCGTGCCGTGGGGAAATCGCAGACGTACGCACTGAGCTTGCCCGCATCCAGCGACTCGATGATTGCAGCCTCGTCGACGATCCCTGCGCGGGCGAAGTTCAGAATGACGCCGCGATCCTTCAGCAGTCGCAGCCGGTTCGCATTGACCAGGTGCTTCGTCGCATCGATGAGCGGCACGTGGACCGTGACCATGTCGCAGCGGGAGAAAAGATCGTCCAGCGACAACGCCTGCTCGACGCCCGATGACAACTGCCAGGCACGCTGCACCGTGATCTGCGGATCGAAGCCGAGCACGTGCATGCCAAGTGCATGCGCGGTATTTGCAACCTCGACGCCGATCGCACCGAGACCAATGACGCCCAGCGTGCGGCCCGGCAGCTCATAGCCGACGAACTTCTTCTTGCCCTTCTCGACCGCCTCATCGAGCTGGTCGTCGTTGCCTTTGAGGCCCCGGACGTACTCCCAGGCCGGGCAGATGTTTCGGGCAGCGAGGAACAAGCCTGCGATGACCAGTTCCTTCACGGCATTCGCGTTGGCGCCCGGCGCATTGAATACGGGCACGCCGAGCTTCGAGAACTTGCCGACAGGGATGTTGTTCGTTCCCGCGCCTGCGCGCGCGATCGCCTTGACGCTCTCGGGTAGCGACATCTCGTGCATGTCAGCCGACCGCACCAGCACAGCATCGGGATGACCGATCTCGGAAGCGACTTCGTAGCGGTCCCGGGGAAAACGGTCGAGCCCGCGGACGGAGATGTTGTTGAGCGTCAGGACGCGGAATGTCATCCGTGCTTCCTTGCGAAGTCGTTCATGAAATCGACCAGCGCCTTGACGCCTTCGACCGGCATCGCGTTATAGATGCTGGCCCGCATGCCGCCGACGGACCGATGCCCTTCGAGCGTCACGAGACCGGCACTCTTTGCTTCCGTCGTGAAGGTCTTGTCGAGCTCCGGCTTGGCGAGCGTGAACGGAACGTTCATCCACGAACGCGCGTCCTTCGCGACCGGGTTGCGGTAGAAACCCGACCCATCGATCGCGTTGTAGAGCAGCTCCGCTTTGGCGCGGTTGCGCTCACCCATCGCCTTGAGCCCGCCGTTCTTCTTCAGCCACTGGAACACGAGTCCGGAGAGATACCACGCGAAGGTCGGCGGCGTGTTCAGCATCGAGCCTTCCTTCGCCATCTGCGCATAGTTCATGAACGACGGTGTTTCGGGCCGCGCCTTGCCGAGCAGGTCGTCGCGCACGATCACGAGCGTGAGCCCGGCCGGGCCGATGTTCTTCTGCGCACCCGCATAGATCAGGCCGAACTTCGACACGTCGATCGGTCGGGAGAGAATCGTCGACGACATGTCCGCGACCAGCGGCACGTTGCCCACGTCCGGCACGTAGTGGAACTCGACACCGCCGATCGTCTCGTTCGGCGTGTAGTGCAGATAGGCCGCATCCGCGCTGCGGTTCCACGAAGCAAATGCGGGAATCGATGCGTACGGCTCGCCGGCGTCGGCGGCCACATTCACTTTTGCGTACTGCTTCGCTTCGCCGATGGCCTTCTTGGACCATGCGCCGGTATTCACGTAGTCGACGACGCTGTCCTTGTTCGACAGGTTCATCGCAACGCCGGCGAACTGCGCCATCGCGCCGCCCTGCAGGAACAGCACTTTGTAGTTCGATGGAATCGCGAGCAGCTCCCGCAGGTCAGCTTCCGCTGCTTCAGCGATCGAGATGAACGCCTTGCCGCGATGGCTCATCTCCATCACCGACATGCCCGTGCCACGCCAGTCGAGCAGCTCTTCGCGAGCCTGTTCGAGAACTTCCTGGGGCAGGACCGCGGGGCCGGGGCTGAAATTGTATACGCGCATTTCGGGACAGATTGATGGTGTGATCGGGTTTTCGGGAGAGGGGATTACTCGGCGGCGGGTTCGCCGCCGTCGTCGCCTTCGCCGGTTTCGGCGATGATCCGTTCGAGACCGACGAGGCGATCGCCTTCGTCGAGACGGATCAGGCGCACGCCCTGCGTATTGCGGCCCTGCTGCGAAACATCGCTGACGGGCGTGCGGACGAGCGTGCCGCTCGAGCTGATGAGCATGATTTCATCGTCGTCACGCACTTGCAGCGCGCCGACCATGCGGCCATTGCGCTCGCTGATCTGCAAGGCGATGACGCCCTGGCCGCCGCGGCCATGGACCGGGAAATCTTCCACGGGCGTGCGCTTGCCGTATCCGTTCTGGGAGGCCGTCAGCACCATGCCCTCGCGCAGCGTGATCAGCGAGATCACTTCCTCGCCTTCCGGCAAGCGGATACCACGCACGCCGGCCGCATTGCGGCCCATCGGGCGGACGTCGTTCTCGTCGAAGCGAATCGCCTTGCCACCGCTCGAACACAGGATGATGTGACGGCTGCCGTCGGTGATATCGACGCCGACGAGCCTGTCGTTCTGATCCAGCTCGATCGCGATGATGCCCGCCTGGCGCGGACGCGAGAATGCTTCGAGCGACGTCTTCTTCACCGTGCCGTTCGCGGTCACCATGAAGACGAACTTGTTCTCTTCGAATTCGTGGATCGGCAGCACCGCGTTGATGCGCTCGCCTTCCTGCAGCGGCAGCAGATTCACGATCGGCTTGCCGCGCGAACCGCGGCTCGCCTGCGGCAGCTGATACACCTTGAGCCAGTACATCTTGCCGCTGCTGGAGAAACACAGCAGCGTGTCGTGCGTGTTGGCGACGAAGAGCTTGTCGATGAAGTCTTCGTCCTTCACCGTCGTCGCAGCCTTGCCGCGACCACCGCGACGCTGCGCCTGATACGCAGTTACGGGCTGTGCCTTCGCATAGCCGCCGTGCGACAGCGTGACGACGACGTCCTGCTGTTCGATCAGGTCTTCGATCGTGAGATCGGAGTGATCCTGGTTGATCTCGGTGCGGCGCTTGTCGCCGTACTTCGCACGGATGTCCTCGAGCTCCGCGCGGATCACCATCAGCAGGCGTTCCGGACGGGCGAGGATGTCTTCGAGGTCGCGGATCTGTTCGAGCAGTTCCTGGAATTCTGCCCAGATCTTGTCCTGCTCCAGCCCCGTGAGGCGATGCAGCCGCAGGTCGAGAATGGCCTGTGCCTGGACGTCCGAGAGGCGATAGCCGCCTTCCACCAGACCGAATTCCTCGGCGAGACCGCGCGGTCGCGTGACGACCTGCCCTGCCCGTTCCAGCATCTGCGGCACGGAGCCCGACGACCACAAACGCTCCATCAGGGCGACCTTCGCCTCCGGAGGCGTCGGCGATGCCTTGATGACCGCGATGACTTCGTCGATGTTCGCCAGTGCAACGGCCTGGCCTTCGAGGATATGAGCGCGATCGCGCGCCTTGCGCAGATCGAAAATCGTCCGGCGGGTGACGACTTCGCGCCGATGCCGCAGGAATGCTTCCAGCATCTCTTTCAGGTTGAACAGCTTCGGCTGTCCGTCCTGCAGAGCCACCATGTTGATGCCGAACACGGACTCGAGCGGCGTGTGCTTGTACAGGTTGTTCAGCAGCACGTCCGCGACTTCACCGCGCTTCAGCTCGATGACGATGCGCATGCCGTCTTTATCGGACTCGTCGCGCAGACCGTCGCCGGCGATGCCGTCGATCACCTTCTCGCGCACTAACTCGGCAATCCGCTCGATCAGGCGCGCCTTGTTCACCTGGTACGGCAGCTCGGTGATGATGATGGCCTGCCGGCCCTTGTCATCTTCTTCGACCGTCGTACGGGCGCGCATGTACATGCGGCCGCGCCCCGTCAGGTAGGCACTGACGATCTCCTTCGTGCCGTTGATGATGCCGGCGGTGGGCAGATCCGGCCCCGGGATGTACTGCATCAATGTGGCGATCGAGAGATTCGGATCGTCGATGAGAGCGATACAGGCGCTGACCACTTCGCCCAGGTTGTGCGGCGGAATGTTGGTCGCCATGCCGACGGCGATACCCGATGAACCGTTGATCAGGAGATTCGGCACACGCGTCGGCAGGACCGTCGGCTCGGACTCCTTGCCGTCGTAGTTCGGCTGGAAGTCGACCGTCTCGCGGTCGATGTCGGCGAGCAGCTCCGACGCGAGCGACGTCATGCGCGATTCGGTGTAACGCTGCGCGGCCGGCGGATCGCCGTCGACTGAACCGAAGTTGCCCTGGCCGTCGACCAGCAGGTACCGCAACGAGAAAGGCTGGGCGAGACGCACGAGCGCGTCGTAGATGGCCGCATCGCCATGCGGGTGGTACTTGCCCATCACGTCGCCGACGACGCGCGCGCATTTCACATAGGGCCGCGAATGCACGTTGTTGCTTTCGTGCATGGCGAACAGGATGCGGCGATGGACCGGTTTCAGGCCGTCACGGACATCGGGGAGCGCGCGCCCGACGATGACGCTCATCGCATAGTCGAGATACGACTTGCGCATCTCGTCTTCGAGGTTGACGTGCAGTATTTCGCGCGCGATTTCGGCCATGCTGTGCGATTCGACTCGTTTGAGACCGCGAGAACCGCCCCAGGTCGCGTCAACAACGCTGTTGCGCAGGAGGCATCCGGCCAGTCTGTTTTCTACCCCGCGCAGTCATCGCTGCCCTGAAGCTTCTCGAGGGCAAATCCGAAGGACAAACCCGGGGTAGTGAAGTGGCAAATGGTACCACAGCGAGCTGCTCATCCGAACTGCCGGAAGCATCTCCAAGCTATACTTCGCGCGTCTTCGCGACCTCGCCGGACGGGGGCGACCTCGCCGGACGGGGCGCCCTTCGAGTGGTTTTTTCAGGACCTGCATGGAACACGTCGACACGCTGATAACGGCGCGCTGGGTGATACCCGTCGAGCCCCGCGACCGCGCGCTCGAAAACCATGCGGTCGCAATCCGTCAGGGCCGGATCGTCGCCATCGAGCCCCGGGAGCAGGCTTTGCAGCGTTTTGCCGCGGATCAGACGATCGATCGCCCCGATCACGTCCTGCTCCCCGGACTCGTCAATGCGCACACTCACGCCGCGATGGTCCTGCTGCGTGGGGCTGCCGAAAGCTCATCGCTCGATCATTGGCTCAAAGCCCAGGTCTGGCCGCTCGAGCGCCAGTGGATCGACGCCGAATACGTTCGTGACGGGACCGAACTGGCGATTGCCGACATGCTCACCAGCGGCACGACGTGCTTTGCCGACATGCACCTCTTCCCTGAAATCGTCGCCCACACGGCGTCCGCGGCGCGCATTCGCGCCTGCATCGGACTGCCCGTGCTCGATGCCGCGACGCTGTGGGCCGAGTCCGCCGATGAATACATGGACAAAGGCTCACGGCTGCACGACGAATATCGTGACGACCCTCTGATCACGACGGCTTTCGCGCCCTACTCCCCCGCGGCGCTGACGGATGAAACGCTGCTGCGCGTGCGGCGCGCAGCCGACGAGCTCGATCTGCCGATGACGATGCACGTGAACGAGAGCCATCTCGACGCGGTCCGGGACGGAGAACGCACGCTGGCCCGGCTCGACCGGCTGGGTCTGCTGTCGCCGCTGCTGGCAGCGGTCCACATGGTGCATCTGGATGACGAGGATCTCGATCGGGCCGCACGCGGCGGCATCCATATCGTTCATTGCCCGCAATCGAATCTGAAGCTGGGCAACGGCGTGTCTCCGATCCGGGCCATCCGCGCACGCGGCGTCAACATCGCGCTGGGCACCGATGGCGCGGCGAGCAACAACGATCTGAGCCTGCTCGACGAGATGCGCACCGCGGCCTTGCTGGAGACCGGCGTCATCGTCTGGCAGATGGACGGGTCTCCGCCCATGACCGCGCACGATTGGCTGCGCGCCGCCACACTGAGCGGAGCGCAGGCACTCGGACTCGGTGACGCAATCGGCTCGATCGAACCCGGCAAATGGGCGGACCTGTGTTGCATCGATCTCGCCCGCCCCCACTCTCAACCCGTCTACGACCCGGCCGTGCAGATCGTGCACTCGATTTCCCGCGACCAGGTCAGCGATGTCTGGGTCGCCGGGCGTCGCCTGGTCGCCGACGGCCGGCTCACGCAGATGGACATCGACGACGTACTTCAACGAGCGCAGCGCTGGCAGGCCCGCATCGCTCCGACCCGATCCTGAGGACCCGGACATCATGGTTCAGGCAGCAAGCAATCACGACCCCGCGGAGATCGCGCGGTTCGACGCCACGGCTCAACGCTGGTGGGATCCGCACGGCGAATTCCGTCCGTTGCATGTTCTGAATCCTGTGCGGCTCGACTACATCGATGCTCGTGTCGGGGGCCTGCGCGGCAAGCGAGTGCTCGATGTCGGCTGCGGCGGCGGACTGCTGAGTGAAGCGATGGCGCGGCGCGGCGCGGAAGTCACCGGTATCGATCTCGGCACGGCAACCATCGAAGTCGCGGAGCTTCACGCTCTGCAGTCGAACCTCACTATCCGCTACATCCGCGAGTCGGCGGAAGTTCATGCCGCCCATTCCCCTGGCGCCTACGACGTCGTCACCTGCCTCGAGATGCTGGAGCACGTGCCCGAACCCGCCAGCGTCCTCGCGGCGCTTCGTACGCTCGTTAAGCCTGGTGGCGAAGTCGTGATCTCGACGCTCAACCGCAACCTGAAATCGTGGCTGCTCGCCATCGTGGGCGCCGAATACGTTCTGGGCCTGCTGGAACGCGGAACGCACACGTATTCCCGATTCATTCGGCCCGCCGAACTCTCTCGCTGGGCTCGGGCGGCTCACCTGGATCTCGTTGACATCACCGGGCTCGACTACGACGCCTTTCGCAACACGGCGACGCTGAGCGGCAACGTCCATGTGAACTACATGATGCATCTACGGAGAGAAGCGGTTAGCGGTTAGCGGTTGGCGGTTAGCTGGAAGAGAACCCGAGGCGGTAACACTTGTCCCTGACTACTTCGAATCTGCTGTTGGCTGCGGTGTGTGTGGCCGCTGGTGCGTTGCTGGGCGCATTGGTTGCCATGCTGCGCGCCCGGCGACGCAGCGAGGCGCTGCACGTCGAGATCGCAGTCCTGCGTTCGCAGGTGAAGACAGAGGAGCAGCTGGAACGCGAACGGCAGGTCGCTGCCGAGCGAACTATGGAACGGCTCCAGAGTGTGTTCAACGATGTGGCGGGTGCCTCGCTGAAATCCAACAGCGAAGTCTTCCTGAAGCTCGCACGCGAACACCTCGGGCAGCACCAGCAAACCGCGGTCGCCGCGCTCGCGCAGCGCGAGAAGGCCATTGAAACGATGCTGACGCCGATTCGCGAAGCGCTCGGCAAGACCGAGCAACAACTGCAGCGCATCGAGAAGGAGCGCGCCGAAAGCTTCGGCAGCCTGCGCACCTCCCTGGAAGCGGTGACGCTGGGCCAGCAGGCCTTGCAGCGCGAGACCCGCACGCTCGTGAATGCGTTGCGGCGGCCGGAAGTCCGCGGCCAATGGGGCGAGATGACTCTGCGCCGGCTGGCCGAGCTCGCGGGCATGGTCGAGCACTGCGACTTCAACGAGCAGGTCCACGTGCGAACGTCGGACGGCGCGTTGCGCCCCGACATGATCGTTCACATGCCCGACGGCCGCGATCTCGTCGTCGATGTGAAGACCCCGCTCGATGCGTATCTCGAAGCGGTGGACGCCGTCACCGACGAGCAGCGCGGCATCGCATTGCGCAGACATTCACAGGCGCTCAGCGAACGCGTCCGGCAACTGGGCTCGAAGAGTTACTGGAGCCAGTTCGAGAACAGCCCGGACTTCGTGATCCTCTTCATTCCCGGCGATCAGTTCCTCTCCGCCGCGCTCGCCGAACTGCCGAACCTGCTCGAGGATGCGATCCGCCAGAACGTGATCATCGCGACGCCGTCGAGCTTCGTCGCGCTGCTCAAGACGGTCGCTTACGGCTGGCGCCAGACGGCGCTCGCGCAGAACGCCGAAACGATCAGGACGCTCGCCGAAGATCTGTACAAGCGCCTCGTCGTGTTCACCGGTCACTTGAGCCGGCTCGGCCGCAACCTCGGTCTCGGCGTAGATGCCTTCAACAGCGCGGTGGGTTCTCTCGAACGCCAGGTGCTGCCGGGCGCTCGGAAATTCACCGAGCTCGGCGTCAGACCCGAGCGCGAGATCGAATCCGTCGAACCCATCGACAAGCTCGCGCGCGATCCGCAATTGCGGGAGCCGGAGAGTCAGCTCGAGCTGAATGGCTTGCCGCAGCCAAGCCGTGACCAAGGCGACGGGGTGACGAAGTGACGACAGCCGGATGGGCGCGGACTGCCTCGCAACTTCGCCGCATCACTTCCGTGTTCCGATGACGTCCGCTCTCGACGACGCGCTCGTCAACAAAGCCGCACCCGCCGGCTCGATGCGCTATTTCTCCCTGCTCTACACGCCGCCAGAGCATAGGGAGATCGTCACCGCGCTGTATGTGATCGATGCGGAGATCCGCGAGTCGGCCCAGAGCCCCAATCACGATGTCGCCCACACGCGGCTGCAATGGTGGCGACAGGAGATCGATCGCCTCGTCAATCGCAACGCCCAGCATCCGGCGACCCGCATCCTTGGTGCCGTCGATCGTGTCGACCGCAAGGCCTTCGCCCGGCTGCACGAGCTGATCGTCGCCGCCGATATGGATCTCGCGCGGATGACGTTTCTGAACCTTCGCGAGCTGCGTGCCTATTCGAGTCGCAGCGGCGGCACGATCCAGGAATTGATCGCGGAGGTTCTGGCTCCCGCGGAATTGAGCAAAGAAGACCGCACGCTGGCAAACCGGCTTGGCGCTGGCATTCGACAGGCAGAGATGCTCAGGGATACCCGTCAGGACGCGTACGACGGACGGCTCTATCTGCCGCTCGATCTGCTGGAGGAAGCCTCCGTGCATATCGAAGATCTACGGGCCCGAGAGGTCAGCCCGGTCGTGCGCGGCGTGCTCGTGAAGTTCCGCGAGGCCATCGCCCCCGATCTCGATGTCCCTGCCGGTGCCGGCAAGGCATACTTGCGCCCGCCGATCGTGCTTGCCGCTCTGCATCGCCGACTACTGGATCGCATCGCCGCGCTCGACTACGACGTTGCGACCCAGCGTGTCGAGCTGGGCGCGATCGAAAAGCCATGGACAGCCTGGCGTGCCGCACGACGCGCACGCTGATCTCCGACTGGCCTCATTCACTCAACTCATCGTTCCGCCATGCTCGATCCCCGTACTTACAAACCAGCCACCGACGCCCTGCGCGATCGTGTCGTTCTGATCACCGGCGCAAGCGACGGCATCGGCCGTTCGGTTGCCAGAGCCGCTGCCGCTCATGGCGCGCAAGTCGTCCTGCACGGGCGCAACGTGAAGCGCCTCGAGGCCGTCTACGACAGTATCGTGGCGGCGAATGGCCCGCGGCCTTCGATTCTGCCGCTCGATCTCGAGAAGGCCGGCCCCGCCGAATACGACGCGCTCGTCGCAGCGATGGAGAAGGAGTTCGGCAGGCTGGATGTCCTGTTGCACAACGCAGGCATGCTCGGCGAGCGGGCGCCCGTCGAGCACTACGAAGTCGCGAAGTGGATGCGGACGATGCACGTCAACGCGAACGTGCCTTTCGTACTCACGCAGAAATGCCTGCCGCTGCTGCGTCGCTCGCCGGACGCATCGATCGTGTTCACATCGAGCGGCGTCGTGCCGCGACCCCGCGCTTTCTGGGGCGCCTACCTTGCGTCCAAGTGGGCGAGCGAAGGCCTCATGCGAATGCTGGCCGATGAGCTCGAGCAGCCTGGTATCCGCGTGAACAGCATCAATCCGGGAAAAGTGCGAACGAACATGCGACTGCAGGCATATCCGGCCGAAGATCGCGCGACGCTCGCCGATCCGGATGCCATCGTGGCGGCCTATCTCTACCTGTTCGGGCCGGATAGTCGCGGTATCAGCGGCCAGAGCTTCGACGCGCAGTAACCTGCTGACCTCAGTCATTCCCGCGAAAGCGGGAATCCATCCGGATGGACTCCCGCCTGCGCGGGAGTGACAAGACTGCTATCGCGCGCGCTTCTTCCGCTGCCGATCCGCTGCTCTTCTCGGCGCACGCCGAGGCGGCGGTGCTGCAACCGGCTGCTCCATCTCCGCGTATTCGTAAAGCCGCGCGACTTGCTGATCGGTCAGCGCCTTGTGCTTGCCACGCGGCAGTTCGCGGGGCAACTCTATGTCGGCGAACTTCACCTGGATCACGCGACTGACTTTGAGCCCGTGGGTTTCGAACAAGGCACGGACCGCGGCACGCCGATGCGAATGTGCCGCTTCGACGCGAAACCATCGATTCGTTCCCTCGCCGCCAGCAGGCTCGATGCTCTCGAAAGCGACGGGCTGATCATTGAACTGCACCATCCGGGGAAGCGTCTCCGGATCGAATTCCGGCTCCGGAACCAGCACGCGCGCGACGTATGCCGAGGGAATCTGTTCCGCGCGCCGACGCAATCCGTCAGCGAGCCTGCCGTCGCTCGTCACCATCAGGAGTCCGCTGTCTCCCGGCTGCATCGTGTTGATCACGAGCCAGCGCGCACCGCGCACCGCCGGGAGTCGTTCCATCACTGACTCTTCCGCGGATGATTCTTCGCCAGCGGATGCCGGCTGAACGGGTTGTCCCTGGGGCTTGTGATAGGCAAGCACGGAGGCTTTGCCCGCCGTGGTCTTCAGGCGGCTGGTGACATCCTGGCCGTCGAGAACGACACGGTCGCCATCGCGATATCGATCGCCCGGCTGCGCCGGCTTGCCGTTCAGCATGACACGGCCGGCCAGCATCCATTTCTCGACTTCGCGGCGCGAACCGAGACCGTGCTGCGCCAGCAGTTTGTGCAGACGCTCGGATTCGCTACTCATTACTCGCTGGGCGGTTCGCGAACGGCCGACTGTTCATCCGCCTCGGCCTCGCCGGAGGCCACGAGCGTCGGAGTCTCGCTGTCGTCGCTGTCTTCTTGCGCGACTTCTTCGCCCTCTTCGGCGTCCGCCGAGAGCTCCGGATCTTCCGCGGTGGCCTCGGATTCACCAGCTTCGTATTGGCCGTCCGCAACTGCTTCCGCCTGCGTCTCGCCTTCTGCTTCGGCTGCTGCTGCAGTGGCCTCGCCCGCCGGCAGTTCGAGCTGCACGCCGATGTTCTCGACGTCGCGCAGATCGGCGAGCGTCGGCAGCTGGTCGAGACTCTTCAGGCCGAAGTAATCGAGGAACTCGCGGGTCGTGCCGAGCAATTCAGGACGGCCCGGCACTTCACGGTGGCCGACGACGCGAATCCAGTTGCGCTCCTGCATCGTCCGCATGATCGTCGAGCTGATCGAGACGCCGCGGATCTCTTCGATCTCGCTGCGAGTGATCGGCTGGCGATACGCCACCAGAGCCAGCGTTTCGAGCAGCGCGCGTGAATAGCGCGCGGGACGCTCCTGCCAAAGCCGCGACACCACATCGATAGCGCGCGGACGCACCTGAATGCGCCAGCCGCTCGCGACCTGCATGACCTCGATGCCACGCGACTCATAGTCCGCGATCAGCAGATCGATCGATGCCTGCAACTGCTCCGGGGTCGGGCGGTCGCGCTCATCGAAGAGATCGAGCAGCTGCTGGGTCGTCACGGGCCGGCCAGCCGCCAGGAGCGTCGCTTCGATGATGTGCTTGAGATCCTGTTCGTTCATTGACTTCTCACCGTCCAGGCCGGCTTCGACCGGCGCTGCTGATTGCCTCGACCGTCGTCGAAAGCCTTACTTCTGTTCCGTCGCGTCGTCGCGCTCTCGATTTTCATCGTCGACCGGTGCCTCGGTCACACTGTCGGTCTCGGGCGACCCGGCGTCGTCGACACCGGGATCGTCGATGATGGGCTCCGACGCAGCCTCGGTTTCGGTTGTCGAAGAATCTTCGACGGCGGCCTCTTCAGTCACGGCCGAATCCTCCTCGGGCAGCTCGGGCTGGGCCAGCGCCTCGAGATTCTCGACGTCCGCGTCACCTTCCGACGCGTCCTCGTCGAGGGCTTCCTCGAAGTCCTCGTCGTCGAGAACATCTTCATCGGGCAACGCCGGCTGCGCGAGCGCCGCTTCGTTCTCGACATCCGCGGCCGCGACTTCATCGCCAACAGCTGCGGAATCGGTCGCGGCGGGATCCTCTTCAGCCAGAAGATCGTCGACTTCCTCGTCTTCGACGACGTTCTCGTCCGGAAGCGCGGGCTGTGCGAGCGCCGCTTCGTTCTCCGCATCTGCCTCAGCGAGCGCTTCAGTTGCGTCGTTGTCGCTCACTACTTTGAGGTGGCGCGAGCCCGACGCCGGCCGCACGTGCAGCGGCGCATACGGCTCGGCCTGGACGATCTCGATCAAACCTTCCTTCATCAGTTCCAGGATCGCGCTGAACGTCACGGTCACGCCCATGCGACCTTCTTCGGGGCGGAACAACCGCGTGAAGTCGACGAACGCGGACTCCCTCAGCGAGCTGAGGATGTCGGACATGCGCTGGCGAACCGACAGCCGATCGCGATGCACGTGATGGTGCGCGAACATTTCGGCGCGGCTCATCACGTCCTTCAGCGCCATCAGCATTTCCTGCAGCGTCACCTGCGGCACGATCTTCACGACCTTGCGCTCGGTGAGCTCCGCCGAAGTCGGCATCGTGTCGCGCTCCATGCGCGGGAGCCGATCGATGTCTTCCGCTGCCTGCTTGAAACGCTCGTATTCCTGCAGACGACGCACGAGCTCGGCGCGTGGATCTTCCTCGTCGCTGCCCTCGACCGACGGCGGCCGCGGCAACAACATGCGCGACTTGATCTCGGCGAGCATCGCAGCCATCAGCAGATACTCGCCGGCGAGCTCCAGCTGCAGCTCCGACATCACGTCGATGTACTTCATGTACTGCCGCGTGATCTCCGCGATCGGAATATCGAGGATGTCGAGATTCTGCCGGCGGATGAGATACAGCAGCAGATCGAGCGGCCCCTCGAACGCTTCGAGGAACACCTGCAATGCATCGGGCGGAATGTACAGATCGCGCGGCAGCTGGGTGACCGGCTCGCCATCGACGACAGCAAAAGGCATCTCCTGCTGCTGCGGCGGCGGATCGAACTCGAACCCATCGGGCTCGAGCTGGGACCCAGTATCTTCTACAAGTTTCAATTCAGGTTTCATTCTAGCGAGAACTTCATCGGTAATTCATGCCCATCGCCTGATGGACTTCTTCCAGGGTCTGTCGCGCGACGTCGCGCGCCTTCTCGCAACCCTCGGCGATGATGCCCCGGACGAGGTCGCGATTCTCCTCATATTCGGCCGCACGTGCACGGATCGCCGTGATCTCGGCGACCAGCACGTCGGCGACGCGCTTCTTGCAATCGAGGCAACCGATCCCGGCGCTGCGGCAGCCCTGCTGGACCCATTCCTTCGTCGGCGCGTCCGAGTAGATCTTGTGCAGATCCCACACGGGACACTTGTCGGGATCGCCCGGATCAGTGCGGCGCACGCGGGCCGGATCCGTCACCATTCCCTTCAGCTTCTTGGCGACCGAGTCCGGATCTTCGCGCAGACCGATCGTGTTGCCGTAGGACTTCGACATCTTGCGACCATCGAGCCCGGGCACTTTCGGCGTTGCCGTCAGCAGCGCTTCGGGTTCGACGAGAATGCTGCGGCCCGTGCCTTCCAGGTAGCCGAGCAGGCGTTCCCGATCCGCGAGGGTCAGGCGCGCATTGCCGGCAAGCAGTGCGTGCGCCTTCTCCAGGGACTTCTCGTCACCTTGCTCCTGGTACAGACGGCGCAGCTCCTTGTACTGGGTGCCGTTGCGGCTGCCGAGGCTCTTGATGGCCTTCTCGACCTTCGCCTCGAAGTCGCGCTCACGACCGTACACGTGATTGAACCGTCGTGCGACCTCGCGAGTGATCTCGACATGCGCGATCTGATCTTCGCCGACAGGCACGTAGGCGGCCTTGTACAGGAGGATGTCCGCGCTCTGCAGCAGCGGGTAGCCCAGAAAGCCGTACGTCGCGAGATCCTTGTCGCGCAGCTGTTCCTGCTGGTCCTTGTATGTCGGTACACGCTCGAGCCAGCTGAGCGGCGTGATCATCGACAGCAGCAGGTGCAGCTCGGAATGCTCCGGCACGCGCGACTGGATGAAGATCGTCGCGTTGGCGGGATTGAGTCCCGCGGCCAGCCAGTCGATCACGATCTCCCAGGTGTTCTGCTCGATGTTCGACGTATCGTCGTAGCCCGTGGTCAGGGCGTGGATGTCGGCGACGAAGAAATAGCACTCGTACTGGTACTGAAGCTCCGTCCAGTTCTTCAGGGCGCCGTGGTAGTTACCCAGGTGCAGAGCACCCGTCGGGCGCATGCCTGAAAGAACACGACGATTGCTGGTACTGGTTGCGCTCAAAGCGGATCCCTTCAATCACCCGCGGCGCGCATCCACGCATCGGGGTGAGTGATGCTCTCAAGTTGTAATTCAGTGTCTTACGCCGTCTTCTTGAACCGGCCACGCATGCAATCCGCAGGCGATTCCGACGGGCGATTTTGACGGCGGGGCATTATACGCAGCTTGACTGCGCCATCGGCGCCCCATGTCAATCGAGATGGCCATTCGAAGGGGGTCATTCGAAGGCGCTGACGTCGCCTTTTCCCCGCCGCACCACGACCGGCGCCGCGCCCGCCAGGTCCACGACGCTCGACGGCTCGTGGCCGCAGTTGCCGCCGTCGATGACGGCATCCACTTGGTGCTGCAGGCGCTCCTGGATTTCCTGAGCGTCCGTCATCGGCAGATCGTCGCCAGGCAGCAGCAGCGTCGAGCTCATGATCGGCTCGCCCAGCTCCGCCAGGAGCAGCCGCGGCACGACATGGTCCGGAACACGGATGCCGATCGTGCTGCGTTTCGGGTTCTGCAGGCGCTTCGGGGTTTCCCGGGTCGCCGGCAGGATGAATGTATACGGGCCCGGCGTGAACGCCTTCAGCGTCCTGTATTGCTGATTGTTCACGCGCGCGTACTTGGCGATCTCCGAGAGATCGCGGCAGACGAGCGTGAACTGGTGATGCTTGTCGGTCTCGCGGATTCGCGAGATACGCTCCATCGCCTCCTTGTCGCCTATATGACAGCCGAGCGCGTAGCACGAGTCTGTCGGGTAAACGACGATTCCGCCCTCACGCATGATCTCAGCCGCCTGCCGGATGAGGCGCGGCTGAGGATCCCTGGGGTGAATTTCGAAGAAACGGCTGGGCATTGGTGAAGTTGACAGTTGACGGGATGGACGCCAACCATCCGGGTATCATACCCGCCCCTCAGACGGCCCCGGCCCATGCAACTGCTGTTCGACTTTTTCCCGCTGATCGCCTTCTTCGTCGCGTACAAGTTCGCCGATATTTTCGTGGCGACCGGTGTCCTCATCGTGGCCGTCCTCGTCCAGACGACGATTCAGTGGATCCGGCATCGCAAAGTCAGCTCGATGGTGCTCATATCGGCCGGGCTCGTGCTCGTTTTCGGCGGGCTCACGCTGTGGATCCATGACGAAGCCTTCATCAAGTGGAAGGTGTCGATCGTGAACTGGCTGTTCGCCGCCGGATTCCTGATCAGCCAGTTCGTCGGTGAGCGCCCGATGATCCAGCGGATGCTCGAGGGCAACGTGACGCTCGATCGCCCTCTGTGGATCCGTCTCAACATGATGTGGGCCGCCTTCTTCCTCGCGCTGGGATTCATCAATCTCTACGTGATGTTCAACTTCAGCACGGACGTGTGGGCGAAGTTCAAGGTCTTCGGCGTCATCGGACTCACCCTCGTATTCGCATTGCTGCAGGGATTCTGGCTCGCCTCGAAGATGCCGCCAGAGGACGCTCCCAAGGCCGACGCTCCCAGAGCTGGCTAGCACCGGAAGCTTCATGACACGCGTCGAACGCATTCGTGCGCAACTGCGCGCCAACCTGAACACGGATGAGATCGAGCTCATCGACGACAGCCATCTGCACGCCGGGCATGCGGGCGCGCGCGATGGCCGGGGGCACTTCCGCGTCCGCGTCGTGTCCGAGGATTTCGAAGGCCTGCGAACCGTGCAGCGCCACCAGCTCGTTTACCGCTCTCTTGGCGATTTGATGCAGACCGACATCCATGCGCTGGGCATCTCCGCGTTGACGCCGGCTGAAGCCCGCTCCAATTCCTGAAATTCCAACCTGAGGACCCTATGAAAAACCGCGTTTCCGCGTTCGCCTTGTTCGTTCCGATGCTGCTGCTTGCCGCGTGCGGCAAAGCCGCCGCCCCGGTAGGCGAATCCGTCGCCACGGTCAACGGCAAGCCCATCACCAAGTCGCAATTCGATCTCTACGTTGCGAAGTTCCAGCGCCAGCCGGGACAGGAGCTCACCGAGGAACAGAAGTCGCAGGTGCTCGACCAGCTCATCAGCATGCAGCTGGCCGCGGAGGCCGCTGAAAAGGCCGGCGTCGCGAAGGACCCTGCCGTTGCCGACAAGCTCGCCCTCGCCCGCATGGACGTCGTCGTCGATGCCGGCCTGAAGAAGTACCTCGAAGAGCATCCGGTGACCGACGCGGAGCTCAAGCCGGAATACGACGCGCAGGTCGCGGCGATGCCGCGCGAGTATCACGCCCGTCACATCCTGGTCGACGACAAGGCGGCCGCCGATGCGATCATCGTGCAGCTCAATGGCGGCGCCGACTTCGCCAAGCTGGCCAAGGAAAAGTCGAAGGACTCTTCCAAGGAAGGCGGTGGCGATCTCGGCTGGTTCACGCTCGACACGATGGTGAAGCCGTTCGCCGACGCAGTCGTGAGCCTGCAGCCCGGCCAGACCACCGCCGCGCCGGTGCAGAGCCAGTTCGGCTGGCACGTCATCCGCCTCGAGGAATCGCGCGCACCGGCACCGCCGGCCTTCGAAGAAGTGAAGGATCGCGTCAAGACGCTCGTCGAACGCAAGCGCCTGCAGACTTACCTGGAAGAACTGAAGAAGACCGCGAAGATCGAAAAGAAGATCTGACGCGGATTGCCGATCGACGCTGGCCGGCTGCAATGCCGGCCAGCATCCCGCGGCTCAGCGCCGCCGGTAGAGAAAAGCCAGGATCTCCGGCTTGTGCTTGTTGTCGGCAAGCCAGTTGCGGAACTCTTCCACCCGCTTCGTTGCCTCCTCGCCGATCATTCGCACCAGGATACTGCGGCGCGTCTCGTCGCTGCTCTCCTGGCGGATTCTGCGCTGCCACGCATCCGAGAAGATCGACGTCACCTTGAGACTGAGCTGCAGCGATTCGAGCAGCTCCCATTCGCCCTTGTCGAGCCACGCTTCGTCGCACGAGGCGCAGACATCGACGCGATTGACGATATCGCCCGCGATCCTGAACTTGGTCATGATGCGGCTGCACTTCGGACAAGTGATTGCGGTCGTGGTGTCCGCGGCGTCCACCGCCGCTGCAGCTCCCGCCGGTGTCGCGACAGGCTTCTGCGTCTCCGCCCAGTGCCTGTAATAGAGCAGCGAAACCAGGCTGCCATGGCAGCTTTCGCAGCCCATCGCCGGCAGATATTCCTCGATCATCGTCGGCAGCAGATTCGCGGTCTTGCAGCTCGGACATTTCATGCTCGGCTTCTCCTCGAACCGGATCAGGTCGATTGCAGCAGCTGGATCAGCCCCGCCTCGTCCAGAACCTCCACACCGAGTTCCTGGGCTTTCGCCAGCTTAGAGCCGGCCTCAGCACCTGCAACGACGTACGTCGTCTTTTTCGACACGCTCCCGGAAACTTTGCCTCCGAGCGCCGTGATGCGATCGGACGCCTGATCGCGACTCATGCTTTCGAGCGTGCCGGTCAGTACGAAGGTCTTGCCGGTCAGCGCACCTTCGGCACTGCCGGATGGGCGCGGCGCGACTGTGGGATCTATCCCGAATTTCGTCCGCAGCTCGTCGATCACTTCGAGGTTGTGAGGCTGCGAGAAGAAGTTGCGCACATGCTTCGCGACGACAGGACCGATGTCAGGCACTTCCTGGATCTTCTCTTCGTCCGCACTCATGAGCGCACTCAACGAACCGAAATGGTTCGCGAGTGCCAGCGCCGTGGATTCGCCGACGTCCCGGATGCCCAGCCCGTACAGCAATCGCGAGAGCGTTGCCTTGGTCTTCGATTGCCCGATCTGCTCGAGCAGCTTCTGAGCGGACTTCTCCCCCATCCGTTCGAGCTCGGTCAACTGCGTTTCGGTCAGTCGATAGATATCCGCCGGCGTCTTCACCATCTCGCTGTCGACCAACTGCTCGATCAGCTTGCTGCCCAGCCCTTCGATATCGAGCGCCCGGCGCGATGCGAAGTGCCGCAGTGCTTCCTTGCGCTGCGCGGGACAGAACAGACCGCCCGTACACCGCGCCACCGCCTCGCCCTCCACCCGTTCGACATCCGAAGCACAGATCGGACATTTCTCGGGCAACTGGACTTCGCTCGCATCCGATGGGCGACGGTCGAGGATCACCTTGACGACTTCCGGGATCACATCGCCGGCGCGCCGGATGACCACGGTATCGCCGATGCGAATGTCCTTGCGCCGCACCTCGTCCATGTTGTGCAACGTTGCGTTGCTGACTGTGACGCCGCCGACGAACACTGGCTCGAGCCGCGCGACCGGAGTCAACGCGCCGGTCCGACCAACCTGGAACTCGACACCGCGAACGATGGTGTTCTCTTCGTGCGCAGGAAATTTATGTGCTATCGCCCACCGCGGGGCGCGCGAAACGAAACCCAGATCGCGTTGCTGCTGCAGGCGATTCACCTTGTAGACGACGCCGTCGATCTCATATGGCAGCGAGCTGCGTCGCTCGCCGATATCCCGGTAGTACTCGAGACAACCCTGCGCGCCCTGCACTACCTTCACCAACGGTGAAATTCGCAATCCCCATTCGCGCAACTGTTCGAGCGATTCGCTGTGCTTCGGCGGCAACTTCCAGCCCCGGGTTTCTCCGACGCTGTAGAAGTACGCGTCCAGGGGCCGACTCGCCGTGAGACGAGGATCCAGCTGGCGAATGCTGCCGGCCGCCGCGTTGCGCGGGTTGACAAAGACCTTCTCCCCTGCCGCCACGGCCTTCTCGTTCATGGCTTTGAAGCCGGCGATCGTCATGAAGACTTCGCCGCGCACTTCCAGCAGCTCCGGATAGTCGCCGCGCAATCGCACCGGTACCGACTTGATGGTACGAACGTTGTGCGTGACATCTTCGCCGCGGGTGCCGTCGCCTCGCGTCGCTGCCTGCACGAGCTGACCGGCTTCATACCGGAAGCTGACCGCGAGACCGTCGAGCTTCGGCTCGGCGCAGTACTCGACGCTCTCTACGTCGTCGAGTCGCTCACGCACGCGACGGTCGAAGTTGACGAGATCCTCTTCAGTGAAGGCATTGTCGAGCGACAACATCGGCGTCGAGTGAACGACTTCATTCAGTTCGCCGACCGGCGTCGCACCGACACGCTGTGTCGGTGAATCCGGGGTCACCAGTTGCGGATGCTCGCTCTCGAGCTGCTGCAATTCGCGCAGGCGCCGGTCGTACTCCGCATCCGACACTTCCGGATCGTCGAGGACGTGATAGCGATAGTTGTAGCGTTCGAGTGCTTCGCGCAGTTCCTGAATGCGCTTCTTCGCCGTCGCGGATGCGGACATGAACGAGGCCTTACCGCCGGAAGTGTCTAAAGAGAGGGACGCTCGGAGAACCGCTGGCCGGCATCGCGCGCCTGCGCACGCTCGAAGTCCACGACTTCCTGCCGCAGCCGGTCGATGCGATGCACCGTCAGCGGAACTCCACGCTCGTCCTGCAACGTCCCGCCGAGGGTCTCCTGCAGGCGCTTGCCGCAGGCGACGAGATCCTGCAACGCATGGACGCCGGGTACCGGACCCGGCAACTGCGCGAACATCGTCACGCCGGAATACTGTTGCGCGGGCATGCGCTCGAGATCGAATGTCCCGGGCTCCATCATGCTTGCTACGCTGAAGATGCTGACGCCATCATCGTGGAGCCTATGAAAGACGTCGTAGCGGCCGAACTGCAGCGACTCTCCTTCGAGCGCCTGGCGCAGCGACGCGCCTACGAAACGCTGTGAAGGTGCCGCCAGGCGCAGCGCGATGATCTTGCGACGTTCGATCCGCTTCGGCTGCGGCGTGCTGCTCATGCCGAGCGTCGGCGCACTGGCGGGCTCGCGGTCCGGCAGTTCGACAGTCAGGCCGGGATCAATCTCATCGGGCTCGGGCATCACCGCGGACACCGGTGACGCATCACCATCGCTGAACGTGGGCTCGACGCGGCCCCGTCGGATTGCTGAATCAGTGACGCGGGGAGTCGCCGGCTGAAACTGCTGCGGCGGCTTCGGAAGTTCCTGGCGCGGGCTGACCTGAACCGGTTCGTCGACTTCGTCGAAGTCCCGTGGCTCGAGGTCCGGCTCCTCGTCGTAGTCGGGCGCCGAGTAGGCACTGAAGTCAGGTGCCGCCGGCGCGGGTTCGAGCGATGGCTCGGGACGCCCACGTGCCGGCGCGACGGGGTTTGCAGGACTGGCCGCCCGCTTGTCGCCGCGCCGTCCCCAGAAGTAGATGCCCACCAGCAGCAGGGCACCGAACGCGATCAGGATCCAGCGAAGGTCGTTCATAGGGAGGCCGTGGGGCTCGTCACATAGCCGCCATCCGCATCGCCTCATCGACGTCGACCGCCACGAGACGCGACACACCCGGCTCGTGCATGGTCACACCGATGAGCTGCGAAGCCAGCTCCATCGTCGTCTTGTTGTGCGTGATGAAGATGAACTGCACCCGGCTCGACATTTCCTTCACCGTGTCGCAGAAGCGGCCGACGTTGTTGTCGTCCAGCGGCGCGTCCACTTCGTCCAGCAGACAGAACGGTGCGGGATTCAGTTCGAAGATCGAGAACACCAGCGCAACGGCCGTCAGCGCCTTCTCGCCGCCGGACAGCTGATTGATCGTGCTGTTCCGCTTGCCCGGGGGCCGCGCCATGATCGACACGCCTGCGCTGAGAATGTCTTCGCCGGCAAGTTCGAGATAGGCGTGACCACCGCCGAAGAGTCGCGGGAAGCGCTCCTTCAGGCCGGCGTTGACGCGATCGAACGTGTCCTGGAAGCGCGACCGCGTTTCGCGATCGATCTTGCGGATCGCGGCTTCGAGCGTCTCGAGCGCCTCGGTGAGATCCTTGAACTGCCGGTCGAGGTACTCCTTGCGCTCCGACTGTTCCTTGAACTCGTCGATCGCCGCGAGGTTCACCTGGCCGAGGCGGTCGATCTTCTGCGTGAGATCCACCAGTGTCTGTTCCCAGGCGCCCACGTCCGCTTCCGGCGCCATCTCCTGGTAGATCGTCTCGAGATCGAATTGCGTGGCCTTGAACTGCTCGTGCAGCGTTTCGCGACGCACCTTGAGTTCCTGAGCCGCCATGCGGACGTCTTCGAGCCTTCCACGGGCTTCGTCGACGCTGGTTTCCGTCTCGACACGCCGCTGATCGAGCGTGCGCATCCGGCCTTCCGCGGTCTCCAGCGCCTCGCGCGCCTGCTTGAGCTCCTCTTCGACGCCGATGCGTTGCTGCAGGAACTCTTCGAGCTTTCCAGCCAGCGCCTCCAGAGGCGCCTCGCCTTCCGACAACTGGCGCGTCAACTCATCGCGGCGTGACTGCAACTGTTCGAGCTGCGTGCGCAGGCGTTCGAGGCCGGCGGAGATGGAGGTCAGGGCGGAACGCTTCGATTCGACTTTGATCGCCACTTCCTGGGCACCATCGCGGTCGGTCTGCGCCTGTGAGCGCTTGTAGCCGAGGTTCTGGCGCAGCTCGTCGCGTTCGCGCTCGAGATCGGTACGAGTCGATTCGAACTCGGCCATCTGTTCGAGGCCTTCCTCGAGGCGTCCGCGAGCCGTCTCGACGGAGGCTTCGGCACGCTCGTGATCGCCCTGGAGCTCGGCCGTTTCGGCTTCGATCTTCCGCGCGCGCTCGGCGGTCTGCTCCGCCTTGCTCTTCAATGCAGTCGCCTGCGAGCTCAGCTCGCTGTGCGATCGATGCAATCGGTTCACGTCGCTCTGCAGGGAATCGCGGCGCGTTTCGAGCGACACGAGGCGCTCGCGGATTTCGGCGCCCTCACCCTGCAGGCTTTCCTGGCGCTCTTCGGCGGAGCTCACTGCGTCACGCAGTTCGCGCATCTCCTTCTCACGCCCGATGACGCCGGCGTGCACATCCTTGTCGCGGCTGACACGCAGCCAGTCCCGGCCGATCCAGATGCCGTCGCGGGTGATGACGGACTCACCGTCGGCCAGCGAATTGCGCAGCGACAGTGCTTCGGACAGTGAATCGACAGCAACGATACCGGTGAGCAGCGCTGAAATCGCGGACGGGCCCTGAACCCTGGCCAGAAGCCGGCTCGGATCGTTGGTTGCGTGCGATGCGCCGCTGCTGGCGAAGAAGCTGACCGAACCGACCTGCAGCGAATCGAGCTGCGTGGCGATCGAGTCGATCGCATCGACCGACACCGATTCCAGATAGGAGCCCAGCACCGTTTCGACGGCGCGTTCCCAACCCGGTTCGACCACGAGCTGCTGGCCGAGGCGCGGACGCGACGCGAGCGAGTTCGCTTCGAGCCACTGCGTCACTTTGCCCTGGGCGAGGCCGAGCGCCGCCTGCTGCAGCGCCTGCAACGACATGAAGCGACCCTGCGCTTCCTGCAGCTGCTTGCGATTGGTATCAGCGGCGGCAACGACCTGGCGTTCGCGCTCCCGCAGCTGCTGGAGCTCTTCGCCGACCGACTGCAGCTGCGCGGCTGCCGTTTCGCCCGAGAGCATTGCCTGCTCTTCCTGGGCCTGCAGGGTCGCGATCTTCATCTCGATGTCCGCAGTACCGAGTGTCTGCAGTTCGGATGCAAGGCGCTCGCGCTGATTGCGCAGGCG
The DNA here is from genome assembly GCF_014202975.1 of Povalibacter uvarum. GTDB lineage: Bacteria > Pseudomonadota > Gammaproteobacteria > Steroidobacterales > Steroidobacteraceae > Steroidobacter > Steroidobacter uvarum. The sequence continues at coordinate 896,266 of NZ_JACHHZ010000001.1, read as the reverse complement.
TTCGAGCTGGTGCTCGAGCTGTTCGATGCGCGCGCGTTCGACCTGCGTCTTTTCGCTGGCCGTGCGCGACTCGCGATTGAAGTCTTCCCAGCGTTCCTGCCAGTCCTGCATGGACTCTTCGACCGCTGCCAGTGCTTCCGCCGAAGCGCGCTCGCGGTCTCGTGCGGCCCCGAGGCCGGGCTCGAGCTGCTCGAGTTCACGACGCAACTCGTCGATCTGGGTCTGATCGCGCGTCAGGTGCAGTGTCGCCTCGGAGGCGCCCTGCTCTGCCTGTTCGAGATCTGTCTTCTGGCGCTGGCGCAGTTCGCGGCCGTGCTGGATCGACTGTTCCGTCCGCGAGATCTCGGCGCCGATCTGGTAGTACCGGCCCTGCACGCCATTCAGCGCTTCCGACTTCTCGGTGAAGTCCTCACGCGTCGTCTCGATAGCCGACTCGATGGAGCGCAGATCGGCGATCGCAGCCTGCATCTCCGTGTCCCGCTCGCGCAGGATGCCTTCCTTCGTCTGCGAATCCTGGTCGATGACCTTCAGTCGCAGCGCGAGCAGTTCGGCTGTGAGCTTGCGCTCGTCCTGCTTGAGGGTCTGGTAGCGGCGCGCCGTTGCAGCCTGGCGCTGCAAGTGGCGCAACTGCTTGTCGACTTCCTCGCGGACGTCGCTCAGGCGCTCGAGGTTTTCCTTCGTGTGCGAAATGCGGTTCTCGGTCTCGCGGCGGCGCTCCTTGTACTTGGAGATGCCGGCAGCCTCTTCGATGAATCCACGCAGCTCCTCGGGGCGCGCTTCGATGACGCGCGAGATCATGCCCTGCTCGATGATGGCGTAGCTGCGCGAACCGAGGCCCGTGCCCAGGAACAGCTGCGTAATGTCTTTGCGGCGACAGCGGATGCCGTTCAGGAAGTACGCCGACGTACCGTCGCGCGAAACGACGCGCTTCAGCGAGACTTCGCTGTAACCCGCATACTGACCGGCAAGTGTGCCGTCCGAGTTGTCGAACACGAGTTCCACCGAAGCGGTACCCACGGGCTTGCGCGAACTCGATCCGTTGAAGACGACATCGGCCATCGAATCGCCGCGCAGGTGCTTCGCGGAGATCTCACCCATGACCCAGCGCACGGCGTCGATGATGTTGGACTTGCCGCACCCGTTCGGCCCGACGACACCGATGAGGTTGCCGGGAAGGTTGACTGCGGTCGGGTCGACGAATGACTTGAACCCGGCCAGTTTGATCTTGTTAAGTCGCATTGCGCTCCTGAGTCGGCATCGCTTGCATCGGTTTGCGCGGCACGCTCTGCGTCAAGCCGCGCGGCGCGCGGCCACTGGCTCGTTCGAGCCGGGCGGGCGCGCCTGCATCGATGCCGGAACCTTTATCCGCTTGAATGAATTCGCATGAGAGCAGAGTTGGCGCCGTAGTGTACGGAATCGGTTCGACGCACGCAGCCCCAAAAAGTATCCGGGAAACTAGCAGCCTGTCGCTGACGATCGACAGTCCATGCGGCTTGTCAACTGCGTCGTGCAAGGCCTTGCAAATGCAAGGCCCCACGAAGGCGCCACGAAAGCGCGTGGGTTCCGCGACGCGCGCGAGGCGCTGGAAAATCAGGCGTTTTCTTTCGCTGTACGTACTGAGCCGCGTCTGTATAATCGCGGCCCTCGTTTGGAATCGACGTTTGCAACTTGACCGCCCGCAAGCGTCACGGCGATGCGAGCGAGCGGCGGTGGAGGCTTCCTGAGATGGCCGCGAAAAAACCGGCAGCCAAGGCGACCAAGGCCAAGAAGACCGTCGTGAAAAAGGCTCCCGCGGTAAAGAAAGCAGCACCCGCGAAGAAACCCGTCGTTGCTGCGGCCCGCAGCAAGCCTGCTGCCGCCCCCGCGGCGAAACCTGTTGCAAAACCCGCAGCCAAACCAGCAGCGCCCGTGAAAGCACCGACGGCAGCGGCCAAACCCGCCCCCGCGGCGGCTGCCGCACCGGCACCCAAGCCCGAACCGAGACCCAGAGACCCGATGCTCTCAAGACCCGCAGCGACCCGTTTGGCCGAAACCGCCTCGAACAACGACGAGGACGGCGAAGCCCAGGAATCGATGAGCAGCAGCCTGCTTGCCGGACCCCGCAACGTAAAGCCGTACGTCGCTCGCCGTGGCGAGCAGTACATGAACAAGGAGCAGCTGGACCACTTCCGGAACATTCTGGAGACGTGGAAGCGCGACCTGATGCAGGAAGTCGATCGCACCGTGCTGCACATGAAGGACGAGGCGGCGAACTTCCCCGACCCGAACGACCGCGCCACGCAGGAATCCGAGTTCAGTCTCGAGCTCAGAACCCGCGACCGCGAGCGCAAGCTGATCCGCAAGATCGACGAAGCGCTGAAGCGCATCGAGGACGGCAGCTACGGCTATTGCAACGAGACCGGCGAAGAGATCGGCGTGAAGCGGCTCGAAGCCCGCCCGGTCGCCACGCTGTCGATCGAAGCCCAGGAACGCCGCGAGCGCCGTGAAAAGCAGTACGGCGATCGGGACGACCGTTACCGCTAGACCAGATCCGCTACCGGCTGCCGCCCATGGCAGCCGGCCAGCGCCGGAACTCCTTCCACGACTTGCGTTAGTCCCAAGAGCGACTCCCCTCTGAACTCTGGCCCTCTGAACTCCGGCCAGTTGCCAGCAGCCAGTCGCCAGCGGCCAGCCTACCGCGGCCGATTCGCCCCTTCTCCCACTGGCCTTCTGCACTTCGGCTCGCTGGTCGCCGCCGTTGCCAGCTATCTGGACGCGCGGTCCGCGGACGGCGCCTGGATCGTTCGCATGGAAGACATCGATCGGCCGCGGGAAGTGCCGGGCAGCGCCGATGCGATCGTTCACGCGCTCGGGAGACTGGGTTTCGAGTGGAATGAGTCTATCGTGCGTCAGAGCGCGCGCACGGTGCTCTACGAAGCTGCGCTCGAGCAACTATTGGCTCAGGGAATGGCATATCCATGCTCCTGCAGTCGCAGCGAAATCCTTGCCGCCGTGGTTGACTCCGCCACAGGGGATGACTTGCGCTATCCCGGATGGTGTCGCGACGGTGTTCGCGCCCCTGAGCGGCAGCTCGCGTATCGGTTCAGGGCGCCGCCCGGCCCGGTTGCGTTCGACGATGGAATTCAAGGGCTGATCTCAGTCGATGTGAGCGCCGAGATCGGCGACTTCGTCATCCGCCGCCGCGATGAGCTGTTTGCCTACCAGCTGGCAGTCGTGGTCGACGATGCCGACCAGGGCATCACGCACGTCGTTCGCGGGGCCGATCTGCTCGACAGCACGCCGCGTCAGATTCTCCTGCAGCGCTGTCTCGCTCTCCCCACCCCTACGTACGCACATTTGCCGGTAGCAACGGATAGCCATGGGGTCAAACTGTCCAAATCCGCAGGGGCAGCGGCTGTCGATCTCGACCATCCGGGACGAGAATTGTGGCGGGCGCTCCAGTTCCTGCGTCAGGGACCACCGGCTGAGCTGCGTGAAGCAGACCCGGCCACGCTATGGAACTGGGCGATGGGGCAATGGCGACTCGAACCGCTGCGTCGGATCCGGTCGGCAGAAGCTCCGGTCGGCTGAGGTGCGCCGCATTAGGCACGCCGCAGCAGATGGAGTTAGTATGGCTGTGCCTTGAGTTGACCGGTTCCTTGGCTCCTAACGGTTTTCGGGAGCATCCATGATCGAGCCGAGAGTCATCAAGAAATATCCCAACCGTCGTCTCTACGACACGGTGGAGAGCCGGTACATCACGCTGGCCGATATCCGGCGTCTCGTGATGGACAAAGTCGACTTCGTCGTCATCGACAAGAAATCGCAGGAAGACATCACCCGGTCGATCCTGCTGCAGGTCATCGCCGAACAGGAGCATGTCGGCGAGCCGCTCATGAGCCAGGACTTCCTCTCGCAGGTGATCCGTTCCTACGGCGGCGCCATGCAGAGCTTCGTCGGCAGCTACCTCGAACAAAGCCTGAAGCTTCTGGCAACCCAGCAACAGCAGATACGCGAGAACCTGCGCGGCAGCGACGCATTCGATTCGATCGCTGCACTGACGCAGAAGAATCTCGAACGCTGGCGGGCGATCCAGGAAGATATTTTCCGGGCCATGAGCGGCGGCGCGGTGGGCTCACGCGTCAAGGAGCGGGAAGACGACGCGGCGGATGAGGCGCACGAGAAGAGGATGTGACGGGAAGCCGGCTAGCCAGCTAGCCACTAGCTGCCAGCCAGATTCAGGGCAATAAAAAAGGCGCTGTCGGATTCGACAGCGCCTTTTTGTTTCCAGCGACTAGCGACTTACGCCGCGTCGACGTCGCGCATGCTCAGACGCACGCGACCCTGGCGATCGACTTCCAGCACCTTCACGCGGACGACGTCGCCTTCCTTCAGCTTGTCGCTGACGCGCTCGACGCGCTCGTTGGAGATCTGCGAAATGTGCACGAGGCCGTCCTTGCCCGGGAGGATCGTCACGAATGCGCCGAAGTCCATCAGGCGTGCGACGCGACCTTCATAGATGCGACCCACTTCGACTTCAGCCGTGATCAGCTCGATGCGACGCTGGGCTTCGCGACCCGAAGCGCCGTCGACCGATGCGATCTTGACCGTGCCGTCGTTTTCGATGTCGATCGACGTGCCGGTCTCTTCCGTGATGGCGCGGATGACCGCACCGCCCTTGCCGATGACTTCGCGGATCTTCTCGGGGTCGATCTTGATCGTGATGATCGAAGGCGCCCACTCGGACATCTTGGCGCGAGGCGCGGAGAGAACCTTGTCCATCTCGCCGAGGATGTGCAGACGGCCGGCCTTTGCCTGCTCCAGCGCGACCTGCATGATTTCCTTGGTGATGCCGTTGATCTTGATGTCCATCTGCAGCGCGGTCACGCCCGTGCGGCTGCCGGCCACCTTGAAGTCCATGTCGCCGAGGTGATCTTCGTCACCCAGGATGTCGGTGAGGACCTGGAACTTGTCGCCTTCCTTCACGAGGCCCATCGCCACACCGGCAACTGCAGCCTTGATCGGCACGCCCGCATCCATCAGCGCGAGGCTGGTGCCGCAGACGCTGGCCATCGAGCTCGAGCCGTTCGATTCCAGGATTTCCGACACGACGCGGATGACGTACGGGAACGTCGTCATATCCGGCATCACGGCCCAGATGCCGCGACGCGCGAGATTGCCGTGGCCGATTTCGCGACGCTTCGGCGAACCGATCATGCCGGTCTCACCGACGCTGAACGGCGGGAAGTTGTAGTGGAGCATGAACGGTTCTTTGCGCTCGCCGGCGAGCGCATCGATGATCTGCGCATCACGGCCCGTGCCGAGCGTCGTGACGACGAGGGCCTGGGTCTCGCCGCGCGTGAACAGCGCCGATCCGTGCGTACGTGGCAGAACGCCGGTGCGGATCGAGATCGGACGAACCGTCTTCATGTCGCGGCCGTCGATACGCGGGTCGCCCGCGATCACGCGGCGACGCACGATGCGGTATTCGAGGTTGCCGAGTTCCTTGGACACTTCATCCGCGGAATGAACGGGGTTCTCGCCGCTCGTCAGCGCATTCAGCGCTGCGACCTTGGCATCCGACACACGGGCCTGGCGGGCCTGCTTCTCGATGACCTTGTAGGCATCGGAGAGCGCTGCTTCGGCCTGTCCGGCGACCGCGGCTTCGAGCGCGGCATTCGCGTCAGCGGCCTTCCAGTCCCAGGCAGCCTTGCCGGCTTCAGCCTTCAGTTCGTTGATGACCTTGATCGCAGCCTGCTGCTGGTCGTGGCCGAAGACCACGGCGCCGAGCATGACTTCTTCGGAAAGCTGATCGGCTTCCGACTCGACCATCAGCACCGCTTCAGAAGTACCGGCGACGACGAGATCGAGCTTCGAGGTCTTGAGCTGCGTGTTGGTCGGATTCAGCACGTACTGGCCGTCGATGTAACCGACGCGGGCTGCGCCGATCGGACCCTGGAACGGCACGCCCGAGAGCGCGAGCGCCGCGGAGGCACCGATCATCGCGGGAATATCCGGATCGATGTCGGGGTTGACGGAGACGACCGTCGCCACGACCTGCACTTCGTTGAAGAAGCCTTCCGGGAACAGCGGCCGGATCGGACGATCGATCAGGCGCGAGGTCAGCGTTTCCTTTTCGGACGGACGGCCTTCACGCTTGAAGAAACCACCGGGGATACGGCCTGCTGCGTACGTCTTCTCGACGTAGTTGACCGTCAGGGGGAAGAAGTCCTTGTTGGGATCGGCCTTCTTGCGGGCCACTGCCGTGACGAGCACGACGGTATCGCCCATGGAGACGAGTACAGCACCGTCAGCCTGGCGGGCGATTTCACCCGTTTCGACTGTGACTTGATGCTGACCGTAAGAGAAAGTTTTCTTGATGGCGCTCACGATGCTTCCTACGAACGCGGAATATTCAGGACTGGGTTGTCGGGGAGCCGGATGACCGCCAATGACCGAGGCATTGGGACGTCATCCGTGCGGAAGATCAGCGGCGCAGACCGAGGCTGGCGACGATCGTCTGATAGCGATCGGGCGCGCTGTTCTTGAGATAGTCGAGGAGCTTGCGGCGCTGATTGACCATCTTCAGCAGTCCGCGACGCGATGCGTGATCGCGCTTGTGCGAGGTGAAGTGATCACCCAGCTCGTTGATGCGCGCCGACAGCAGCGCAATCTGCACTTCCGGCGAACCGGTGTCGTTCGCGTTGCGGCGATATTGCTGGACGATTCCGCCCTTTTGCTCGGTCGACAATGACATCTTGCTTCAGTCCTAAATTCGTTTCAGTTTGGGGGCCGTTTTAAGAGCCGCGCATTCTACTCGCGCGACCTGATCGATCTCAAGCCAAAAACCCGTGAAATCCGAGGCCTACGCGAAGACCGCGATGCCCGGAACGGCCGGGCAGGCCTCGGGCTGCCGGTCACGCTGGCGGGCTGGGGTCGACAACCGCCACGAACAGCCGGACTGGCCTGACCCGGCCATCAGGTTGTCCCTCAACGAGGCCCAGAAAGCGGCCCTGTGGGTCATAGGCCCGGGCGGTCCCCGGTCCCGCAGGCTCCATTGCCTGAACAGGCTGCCCCAGCAGCAGGACGCGGGTGGCCTCGCCGTCCAGGTGCACCGGGCCGAGCTCGCCAAAGGCAAAGTCGGCTCCGAGCAACAGCCTGTCGAGGTCCGCCTGGCCGTCACGCGACCGGCTCGTCTCGAGCTGTTCGAGGGTGTACATCGTCAAGCCTGCGAAAGGCTCGACCGAAGACCGCCGCAACCCGGCCAGATACCCCAGCGTTCCCAGGCGGCTGGCGATATCCGCCGCAAGCGACCGGATGTAGGTGCCCTTGGAACAGCTCACCTCGAACTCGAGACGGTCGCCTTCGAGGCGGCGTCGCTGGATCGAATGAATCGTGATCCGCCGGGGGGTTCGCTCGATCGATTCGCCACGCCGCGCCAGTTCGTACAGGCGCTGACCCTGGAACTTGAGCGCCGAATGCATCGGCGGCACCTGATCCTGCTCACCGAGAAAACTTTCCAGAACCTTGTCCACGGCCGCGTCGTCCAGCGCGGGCACCGGCGCACGCTCGATGACTTCCGTCTCGCAGTCCAGCGATTCCGTCCGGGCACCGAGCTGAACGTCGACCAGGTAGGTCTTGCTCGCATCCAGCAACCGGCCGCACACCTTCGTGGCCTGGCCGAAACAAATCGGCAGCAAACCGGACGCGAGCGGATCCAGGCTGCCGGCATGTCCCGCCTTGCGCGCACCGAAAAGCACACGCGCCTGTTGCAGAGCAGCGTTCGATGAAAGGCCCAGCGGCTTGTCGAGCAGCAGGATGCCGTCGACGTCGCGATGAAAGCGGCGCGACATGATCAGCGCCGGTCGGACTCTTCGCTGTCGTCCTGCTCGTCGTCGTCGGTGTCGCCCGCCTCGTCGGCTTCGTCGGCCTCGGGTTCATCGACATGACGCGCGACATCATCGTTGACCGCTTTGCTGATGAGCGCGGACAGATGCGCTCCGCTCTCGATGAGCTCATCCGCCACGAAGCGCAGCTCCGGTGCATGGCGCAATCCCAGCGCGCGACCGAGCGGCCCGCGAAGAATGTCGGCCGCTGCAATCAGCACTTCGTGCGCTTCTTCGCGATTCGCGTTGAGAACAGAGTAATAGACCGTCGCGTAGCTGAGATCGCTCGACACCCGGACCTCGGTCAGCGTCAGCATCCCGAGGCGCGGGTCGCGGATCTCGCGCCGGATCAGATCGCTGAGCGCACGCTGGATCTGCTGCGCGACGCGACGGTGGCGTGGAAACGCCTTGCTGCTGCTTTTCGACCGCTTCGGCATCGTTTCAGCGCACTAGACCGTGCGCGCTACCTCGAAACGGGCGAAGCATTCGATCTGGTCGCCGACACGCACGTCGTTGTAGTTCTGAACGGCGATACCGCACTCGGTACCGGCGCGAACTTCGTTGACGTCGTCCTTGAAGCGACGCAGCGATTCGAGCGCACCCTCGAAGATCACGACGTTCTCGCGCAGCACGCGGATCGGATTGTTCCGGCGCACGTAGCCGTCGACCACGATACAGCCGGCGACCGTGCCGAACTTGCTCGAGCGGAAGACATCGCGAACCTCCGCGAGGCCCACGATCTGTTCCTTGACCTCCGGAGCGAGCATGCCCGAGAGGGCGCTGCGCACATCGTCGATCGCTTCGTAGATGACGCTGTAGTAGCGAACGTCGATCCCCGACTCCTTGATCATGTTGCGGGCCGAGCTGTCGGCGCGAACATTGAAACCGATGATGCGGGCGTTCGAAGCCTGCGCCAGCGTGACGTCGGACTCGGTGATACCGCCGACGCCGCTCGACACGACCTTGACCGACACCTCGTCGGTGCTGAGCTTGGTCAGCGCATCGCGCAGCGCTTCCGCGCTGCCCTGCACGTCCGCCTTCAGCACGACCTGGACGCTGGCTGTCTTGCCATCGCCCATCTGCGACATCATGTCCTCGATCTTCGCCGGGCCCTGCTTGGCCAGCTTGGTGTCGCGGAACTTGCCCTGTCGATAGAGGGCGACTTCGCGAGCCTTGCGCTCGCTCTCGACTACCAGCAGATCGTCGCCGGCATTTGGCGCACCGGACAAACCGAGGACGACGACCGGCAGCGAAGGTCCGGCTTCTTCCACGGCCTTGCCCGTCTCGTCGAACATCGCGCGAACGCGACCGAATTCCTGGCCTGCGATGATCGGATCGCCGGGCTTGAGCACGCCGCGCTTCACGAGCACGGTTGCAACGGCGCCGCGACCCTTTTCCATCGTGGACTCGATGACGACACCCGCGGCGAGACCATCGCGCGGAGCCTTGAGCTCCAGCACGTCCGCCTGCAGCAGTACGGCTTCGAGCAGCGCATCGATACCTTCACCGGTCTTGGCGGACACATACGCGAACTGCGTGTCGCCGCCCCACTCTTCCGGAATGACGTTGTGCTTCGCCAGGTCGTTCTTGACCCGGTCGAGATCCTTGTCGTGCTTGTCGATCTTGTTGACCGCGACGACGATCGGCACTTCAGCTGCGCGAGCGTGCTGGATCGCTTCCGCTGTCTGCGGCATGACGCCGTCATCCGCAGCGACGACCAGGATGACGATGTCCGTCACCTGCGCGCCACGTGCACGCATCGCGGTGAACGCGGCGTGGCCCGGCGTATCCAGGAAGGTGATGGTGCCCTTCGGTGTTTCGACGTGATAAGCGCCGATGTGCTGCGTGATGCCACCGGCTTCGCCCGAAGCGACCTTCGTGCGGCGGATGTAGTCGAGCAGCGAGGTCTTGCCGTGGTCGACGTGACCCATGACGGTCACGACCGGCGGGCGCGACGTCAGCTCATGCGACGAATCCGTGACCTGCAGTTCGTCCTCGATCGCATTTTCCTTCACGACGACGGCGCTGTGACCCAGCTCTTCGATCACAAGCACCGCGGTGTCCTGGTCGATGGGCTGATTGATGGTCGCCATCACGCCCATGTTCATCATGACCTTGATGACTTCGTTCGCCTTCACGGCCATGCGCTGTGCCAGCTCGGCGACCGTCACGGTCTCGCCGATCTGAACGTCACGCTTCACCGGTGCGGCAGGACGCTCGAAGCCATGCTGGCTCGCCACGTTGACCTGCACAGGACGACGCGACTTGGACTGCTGCTGGTGCTGCTTCTTCTTCTTGAAGCGTGCACTCGCATCGCTGGACACGTGCAGTTCGGTGCGCTGGAAGCCTTTGGCCTCGCGATTGTCGCGGTTTTCCGGACGCTTCGGCGCTTCGGTCGTGACTTTCGCAGCAGCCTGCTTGCGCTCTTCGGCGATACGCGCCTCGATCTGGCGACGCGTCTCTTCCTCGGCGCGCAGACGGGCTTCTTCTTCGGCGAGATGACGAGCCTCATCTTCCATGCGCTTGCGCATGGAAGCTTCGCGCTGCTCTGCTTCGCGCTGCTGATCTTCTTTCTGCTTCGCTTCGTTTGCGGCGGCCTGCTCCTGGGCCTGCCGTACCTCTTCCTCGGTCTGGACGACCTCAGGCTTGGGAGGCTCGGCTTCCTCGGGCTGAGGGCGGGCCGGCTGCTGCAGGGCGCTGCGATTGAGATACGTCTTCTTGGTGCGCACTTCGACGTTGACCGTGCGTGCACGACCTTGCGCCGAGGCAACCTTGATTTCGCCCTGCGACTTGCGCTGCAGCGTGATCTTGCGCGGCGATGTCGCTTCGGTCGTCCGGCCGTGCGAACGGCGCAGGAACGTCAGCAGCTCCATCTTCGCTTCATCGCTGATGGTCGCATCGGCGCCGGACACATGAATGCCAGCTTCGTCGAGCTGCGTCAGCAGACGCTCGACCGGTACTTTCAGTACCTCGGCAAATTGAGTGACTGTCACATCCGCCATGAACCGCCCTCCCGCTCCTCGCCCTTCGCCACCTGCACGCGAGCACTCAGGATGCATGCAGCGCAAGCGCGCTTGCTGCACGTGAGTTCAGTGCTCAGATCGTTGCTTCGGGGCGAGATCAACATACCCGGTCGTATTCCTTTCTTCAGGCCTGCTGGCCCGCGGTGGAATCGAACCAGTGCTTGCGCGCCGCCATGATCAACGCCCCGGCGCGATCCGAATCGATGCCGTCGATCTCGATCAGGTCGTCGATGGCCTGTTCCGCGAGATCTTCGCGGGTCACGATTCCCTTGCTGGCGAGCACGAGCGCCAGCTCCTTGTCCATTCCATCGACCTCGAGCAGGTCCTGTGCAGGCTCCGCGCCGTCGATCTGTTCCTCGCTCGCGATGGCCTGCGTCAGCAGCACATCGCGAGCACGGTTGCGCAGCTCCTTGATGATCTCTTCGTCGAACTCCTCGATGCCCGCCAGCTCGGAAGCCGGGACATAGGCGATTTCCTCGACCGTCGAGAATCCTTCGCTCACCAGAATCTGTGCAACTTCTTCATCCACGTCGAGCTGCTTCTGGAACAGCTCGACCAGCTTGCGCGACTCGCCTTCGCTCTTCTCGACGGCGGCAGCTTCGGTCATCACGTTGAGTTCCCAGCCCGTCAGCTCGCTCGCAAGACGGATGTTCTGGCCGCCGCGACCGATGGCCTGCGACAGCTTCTCTTCCGTCACCGCGATGTCCATCGAGTGCGAATCTTCGTCGACGACGATCGACACGACTTCGGCGGGCGCCATCGCATTGATGACGAACTGCGCGGGATTCTCGTCGAAAGGAATGATGTCGACGCGCTCGCCGGCGATCTCGTTCGAGACGGCCTGCACACGCGAGCCGCGCATACCGACGCAAGCACCGACCGGATCGATGCGGCTGTCGTTGCTCTTCACGGCGATCTTGGCGCGGACACCCGGATCGCGGGCCGCACCGAGGATATTGATCATGCTCTGGCCGACTTCCGGCACTTCGAGCTTGAAGAGCTCGATCAGGAATTCCGGCGCGGTGCGCGACAGGAACAGCTGCGGGCCACGCGGCTCCGAGCGAACTTCCTTCAGGAAAGCCTTGATGCGGTCCTGCGCACGAATCGGCTCGCGCGGAATCATCTGGTCGCGCGGCACAAAGCCCTCGGCATTCGCGCCGAGGTCAACGAACACGCCATTGCGATCGACGCGCTTCACGATGCCGGACACCAGCGTACCGGCGCGGCTCTGATATTCATCGACGACCTGCGCGCGTTCAGCTTCGCGCACCTTCTGCACGATGACCTGCTTCGCCGTCTGGGCCGCAATGCGTCCGAAGGCCACGGACTCCATCGGGACTTCGACGAAGCCACCGACTTCCGCCTCCTTCGACACATCGATCGCGTCTTCGAGACGCAGTTCGCTCTCGGGGAATTCGAGCTCGGTCGAATCGTCGGCAAAGACCTTCCAGCGACGCCACGTGTCGTAGTCACCGGTCTTGCGATTGATGGACACGCGCACGTCGATGCCTTCGCCATGCCGGCGGCGTGTGGCGGACGCGAGCGCCGCTTCGAGCGCCTCGAATATGATTTCCTTGTCGACGCCCTTCTCGTTCGAAACGGCATCCACGACCATCAGAATTTCTTTGTTCATCGTGCGAACTCCGGCGTTGGTCCCGGTCAGGATTCCGGCGCAACCCGCGCCTTGTGTATTCCGTCAATCGGCAGCCGGATCAGGCCACCTTCGATTTCCAGCGCAATCTGTCCATCGCTGACGCCCGTCAGGCGTCCCGCAAACCGCTTGCGGCCGTTGATGGCATTCGTGGTCTCGACTTTCACCCGCTCACCGCTGAACCGGGCAAAGTGCTCCGCGGTGCGCAGCACCCGATCCAGACCCGGCGACGACACCTCGAGCGTGTACTGGCCGGTGATCGGATCGTCCTCGTCCATGGCCGCGCTGACGGCGCGGCTGACGCGCTCGCAGTCCTCCAGCGTGATCCCCTGGGGCGAATCGATATACAAACGCAGCAAACCGCCGCCCGAACGGGCCGCGTACTCGAGTTCCCACAACTCGTAACCGAGGTTGACCACGACAGGCTGCAGCAGCTCGATCAGCTGGTCTCGCAGCATCCGGTCACCTCCGTCGTTCAAATGGCCCGTTTTCCCAGTCCCAGAAACGAAAAATGGGCCCAAGGCCCATTCTCGCGATCATCCCTTCCTCGCCGGCGTGTCCACCACGGACCCGCCCCGGCGTCCTTTGGCCCTCGTCTGCAGGGCCTCTGTTCAACTCCTTGAAGGACCTGGGTCCTGGAAGGAAGTGGTAGCGGGGGCCCGCTTTGCCCTACACCCCCCGGCTTACCGGTAAGGGTGCGGGTGCGCTAGGCCGGTCCGCTCAGAGGGCGCGCAGTGTAAATGTATGCGCTGCCTAGCACAACCGCCGGTTTTGGGGCTACCCGACGCCTCAGACGGCCCCTGAGCGGCCGGGTAGACCCTTGAGTGGGTGCTGGGAGCCCCGGTTGCAACCCTATGCTGAGCCGGTACCCGCTCAGGGACTGGGGGTTTTCACGGGAGCAGCCTTGCGATCCTGCTCCTTCGCCGCCGCAAGGTCCGTGACCTTCTGGAGTCTGGTCTTTCGTTGTTCGCGGCGCTCATAGGTTTCCTCGATCATTGTCTCGACCAGCTCTATCAACAGCTGCGCCTCACCGGGATCGACGTCCACGATTACATCTATGTCGGCTTCCATGTGGGCTCCTATGTTGCCCACCTTTCGAACCGCATGGATCGCGTCCAATAACTCTGGATCCATCTTCGCTTTGAGTGACTCGATCTCGTCTACGAGTCGACCAGCCTTAACGCCATAGAAGTCGCGCAGTATCCCTTGAAGGGTACGGCGAGCGAGTGTCGCAGCCGCCTTAGGACTCAGAGCGCGTATGAGGCACGCCTCCTCATAGTCAATACGGATTGCCTTGGGCACGTACTCCGGAAACGGTCGCGCGTCGGAAGATGGGACAAGGTCCCAGTGCTTCTGTGCAGGAGTCTGTACCCTGTTCTCGTTGTACTGACGCTCCCAGAGGTACAGAGCCGCCTTAAGCGTTACCTTCCTGCACTCCTGATTAGGGCAGACAAAAAATCTGCTCCTCAGTGCGAGCTGGCCGGAGCTATTAGAGATATGTAAGTAGTGTGTGTCCTCCGAATACAGGTTATCGGAGATGGTCACGTTGTGCTGACAGTGCGGGCACAACCAGTTGAATGGCTTTATTGCCATAGCGTCGCAGCCTCCATTCTTCTTTGTCTACGCAGAGCGAGGCGATATGTTTGCCAGTATCCCTTGATGATCGGCGTGATTCATTAGCAGGTCATACCCGAATTGATACTTCTCGGCATACTTCTCCATCTCATCCGAATCGGACTCGAACAACGTAAACCTGAGCCGCATCGTGTCGGCCACACCCGCGGGCTCTGTCTTCACAACCAAATCCAGATCGTACTCGCCGGGTAGCCAGCAGAACTTGGAATTGAACATTGCAAGCAAGGGCGCCACGACCGCCTGGTCCGCCGCCACTTCTGGAGCATTCTGAGGCAAGCCAGCGCGCTTGCTGACGATATCCGCGCGAATCTGACTCATCGCCAATCTAAGGGATCGATCATCCTGCCGCGAGAGTATGGGAAAGAAGTTCACGATACGTGACCATTCCTCGTCGACCTTCAGTCGAAAAGAACCCAACATTACCGGCCGATCATTCTGCAGCTCCGCCGCATTGATTGCAGGCAGCACGAACACCGAGTCCCCGCGCTTGAACCGAAGCTCCAAGCCGAGAATCCGCACCGTTCTTCGACCAGTGTTTCGTACGCTCAGCTGCAGTTGCGCATTCGGATTGCCGATCTTGTGCGTCACATGAATCATCGTGTACGTGTCGACGACAATCTTCGAACTGCGGAACCAATGATGAATAGGTGGTAGCTGCGAGAGCAGCAGTGCCAATGCAGCGGTGAAGAAAGACCAGAACTTCCAGTCTAGGTAAAAAGGAACTACGGGGTCCGGCATGTATCGTCCTTCGTGCTGAGTGTTGTTCTTTGCGCGGCCTACGCGCGCGTCAGGATTTCCATCGAAGCCACAGTACGTCCCTTATGCTGACAAAGCTGCAACGTCCCTGTTTCCGATCTTGCTCTAGACATGAAAGCGCTGCGCCCCCACCCCGCCACCTGCATTGCAATCTGAAATCCGTAGACGTCATTGGTCAGGGGTAACCGCGGTGTCGGCTCGTGCCGTTCGTCATCGCCGTTGGCCGCTTGGTTGTTGAGTCAACCATTCGCCTTCCCAGTTTCGTTAACCGGGCGTCGAGCTACTCCGAACGAAGCGGGAGCGCAGGTCACCAAAGATACTGAGCGATTCGTCAAATTCAAGTCCAGTTTGCGTAGATGACTCTCTGTCTTCTAGACAGATGCTCTACTGTCAGTGAAGGCGCCTTCATGTGGCTCAATGTTGAGCCATCTATCACAACGCGAACGCACACAAACACACGCATCACCACGCGAACACACACAAACACACGCGTCACAACGCGAACACACACAAACACACGCATCACAACGCAAACACACACAACCCTGCGTACTCCAACGACTCCACGCAATCTAAGGCAGAAACTACGGGGCGTGATCCGTGGAGTAAGACCACGCCCCGAGCTGCCGACCACGACGACACGGATCACAGCAAAAGGAGATTCGTCTGTCGGCGGTCGCGGTTATTTCTATGCACGGGCACTCACGACTGACCCCGCCGCTGCGCGATTGGAAGAACGCAGCGCTTCCAGCAACTAGTTACGTGCGGATCGCACGCACCGCGTCGTTATCCAGGATGCGTCCCAGATGCCGACGGCGCATGTACCACTTCACGAAGCCCGGTTCGGTGATGTTGTCGTCGCGCGTGATGAGCATCGAGCCCACGTCCACACGCTCATAGCCACGCTTGAGGTCACCGACCAGAATCGGGAAGTTGCCCGCACCGGCACCCACGTCCTGCATCTTTTCGCTGGTCACGACACGCTTGCCGAAGATGCGGCCATCCGGGGCAGACGGATCGTTGTTCGGCTCAGTGAAGATGTAGCGTCCTTCCAAGTCCTTCAGCTTGCGGCAGTACGCCAGCGTCACCGAGTTCATGACCCATGCCGCGTTCCGGCGGTATGCGGCCTTGAGATCGAACAACGCGTTGATGAGCACGTCGGCGTCCAACGTGTTCGGGCTTCCGACCGCGGTGACATACCGCAGCACGTTCGCCGCACGCGCATTGCTCGCATCGGTCTGCGTGGTCGGCGTCACGTACAACATGCCTTCCGGCTTGTTGGTGCCGTTGCCGAACAGGATTGAGTCCTCGAGCTTGGAGCCGAACTCCTCACCCGCATCGCCGATGAGCAGTGAGCCGAGATCGAACATGCTGTCCTGCACGCTCCAGCTCGTCGCCTTCGGGTAGGCGTACACCTCGCCGCCCGGAGGAGTCGTGAGACGCAGCGTCGGCGTGCCGGTCTTGGTACGCGTATCCGTCTCACCGACCCAACCAGATTCCATTCCTTTGCGATTCTGGTTGCGCTTGTAGTCGCCGGTGCTCGACGGAGTCACGGTGACCTCGTTGATCAGCGGAGCCTCATCGACCGCACGCTGATACAACATCGAAGCGATAACTTCGGGCACCGTCGCCGATCCGGTGGCGACACCACCGGCGATGCTGAAGTCCTTCGACTCGAACTCCGCCAGCAGACTGGGATCGTTCTTGTGAAGGTACTCGTTGAACGCCTTGCGAGCCTTCGCCTCGGAAGCGCCGCCCGTCAGGAGTGACGGATGCGGCGCGCCTTCCTTCGCTTCCAGCGCCTCCCGTCCGGTCACTCGCTCGTCCAGATCATCGACGCGATCTCCGAGTCGCTTTTCGATGTCCTCGACGCGCTCATCGTACGATTTCTTGAACTTCTGAAAACTCTCAGCGATGTCTTCGACACGGCTGATCATCTGTTGAATTGCACTTGGCATTGCGATTACTCCAAAGAGGTAATGATTCCTCCCGCGCCAGCGTCACGACTGGCATCGCAGTAAGGCTTCGCACGGTGCGGCACATCTCCTCGCCACACTCATGCGGTTCGTCCTCGCGCTCGAAGCACGTCGACACTCCGCTCTCGTTCATCACGAACGACCGGCCGCACAGCGTCACGCTGGCAACCAACGGAATCGACACGCAGCGATTGCGTGGACTGGAAGTCAGTTCAACTGGCTGGCAGGTGCCGCTTTCGTCGTTTCGTATTCGGTGGCCAGCTCACGCAGGTACTTGATGGTCTGTTCCTCACCGAGTTGGCGGGACAGCATGGTTGTACCGATGGCGAGGAAGATGCCGCCGATGTCGAGCGGCTCCAGTACGGCCTTCGATTCGGCGGCCTCTGCCAGTGATTGCAGACGGGCTTTGAACCCATCGCGGAATTGATCTTTGTCGATGCTCATTGAATCACCTTGAGTTGCGGTTTCAGTTCACGTGCGGCCTGCGGAAGCCTTCGCTTCTCGACAGGCGTAAGTAGGTTGTGTCTTGCGAGATACGCGGCTTGCGACTCGCCCTTGGGCAGTGGCTCCGGCGCGTCGTACGTCCACCAGAACTTCGGGCGCGTACCTGGGGCCACCTTGATCCATTCCGCTATCGCAGCTTCGCGATGGCGCTCCCATACACGTCGCGCTCGATCACCGCGCAACGTCATGTCGGCGAGAAGGATCAGCGCGTACCAGTGATCGACACCCTCCGGAATGTGGTTCTCGGCGGTCTGGCCTTCTGGTAGTGAGTGGGCTGGACGACATTCGTGGAGATCGCGTGTCACGTATCTCTCCGTCATAGCTTGAGTGTCGTAGTGACTGCCGCCGTCGTGGCTCATCCATGTGCGATAGAAGCGGCTCACCGTCGTCCGCCGGGCGCGAAGTCGATCTTCAGCATGCGAAAGCAACTGAGCTTCAGCTTCGTCAGCTCGACAATTTGCTTCTCGCTCGGATGGGCTCGACGCACTCCACGCGCATCTTTCTTGCCGCGGCGCCCCGCGCGTTGCAGTACCGCCCGGTGCTCGGCGATGGCGTCGTCGGCACGCAGCGCATCGGCGAGGATGCTCAAGGAGGCCGGGTCATACAGGCCAAAGCCTTTCACCAGTGAGTTCCACAGCGCTTTCGTTTCCTTGCGCAAATCGTCGGGAGGTGGTGGACTCAATCCCGGTTTCGGAGGCGCGGCTGCCAGTGCGAGCTTGCTCAATGGTTTCTCCTCAAAAGCTGATTGGATATTTGACGTCCCAGAGAAAGACCGGCGCGACAAAATTCACCTGACGCGGGCTCCTCGAAACGCGACGCTCTAGCGTCCATCACTCCCCTCCCGAAATCGCGTTGGTGGTGGTGGTGGCGCGGGTGCTTCATTTGCCATTTGCTGCTTAAGAGATCGATATAGAGAGTAAATGCCATCGCAAGCACCCATGCCGCCCACCGCCACCCTTGATTCATTCCGCCACCTTCAGTCGCAGACCGAACCATTTGGTCTGACTGTGCGATTCCTTCCTCACGAAGCCTGATGCTTCGAGTTTCTTGTTTAGCTCTAGTCTCGATACGGGAACGATCACCGATTGCCGCTCCATCGCCTGCCGCTCACACCATCTTTCGTAGCTCGACCGCACGTCGCTACTGAGTGTCTTGGCAGCGGTATCGAGTTGGACGCACTCGTCCATCCACTGCGAAAGCGAATCCATTGCGTAGCGGTAATCGGCTACTTGCTTGCGAACGATTGCGGGCAGCTTCAGTGCTCCCTCGTCGGCGTAGTCTGCGTAACCTCGAACCGCCCAAGCCAGAATGCCGGGCAGTTCGGCACGCAGCTTCTGTCGCAGGCTCTTGTCCTGCTCTGCGTCCGCAATGCGTCGATTGAATGGAATCTCTACAACTCGATCCCATAACGCCTGATCGCCGCCGTCGATAACGACGCGGTTGTTACAGCGCACGACCACTTTACCGAGCACGGTGAACTGAACGGGCAAGGACCGCAGACCGCGACACGTCATCACATCGCCGCCGGTCAGTGTCTTTACAGTGGAAGGATCAAGCGCCATCCCTTCTTTGACTTCCGATGCGGTGATGTAGCGCGTGTCACGCAGACGCAGCATGAAGGGCTGGGCGCTCTCGGAATCGCGCAGCGCTCCGTTCTGCATCAACAGCTCGGACTTGGCTGCGATACCGTAGTCGCCCATCAGTTCGAGCAGCGTTTCGATGAACACGCTCTTACCGTTGCGACCCTCGCCATACAGAAAGAAGATGAGGCGATCCGGATTGCCGCCATACAGGAGATAGCCTGCGAAGCGGCGAATGAAGTTAACTAGACCCCAGTGCGTGCGGTATCTCGTCGTGCGCTTCTTACCTCTGGTCACGGTCTCCGCTGTACAGAGCACGTCCGCTAGGAACCGCTTCCACGTCGGGCACTTTGCATCGGGATCGTAGGGCACGACCACTCTGCGGGTGACATAGTCGTCTCGATTGCTCTCGACGATCTGCCTTGTGCGCAGATCGAGAACTCCATTCGCTGTGCCGAGCAAGTGCGGATCACTATCAAGCTTGGCCCGGTTCAATCGAATCCGCATGTCCGTGCTGGCCAGCGCCATCGCGCCCTTGACGGTGCCGTTGTTGTCGCACTTCGCACCCCATACGAGCATTCGCTTTCGACGCTCCGCATTCGGCACTGCGTTGGCCTCGGTAACGATGCGACGCACCTCCGCCTTCATCGCCTCAACTGCATCGGCCGGTCTCCCTCTCGCCTGCGGTACCCAGAGCTTCCCGTTCCAACAGAACCACTCATCTTCCTTGGGGTCATATCGCACGTCGTCGGCATAGCTCATCACGAAGCGCGCAGCGAGACCGCCTTCCGTCGTCTGCATGACTGACGTGCGCAGCCGTTCCAACTCTTCGCTATCCCAGTCATGCCGGGTGAGCTTCTTGAATGCACCGAGACCCTTAGACGCCAGGAAGTCATCGATGCCGGTGTGTCGTCCCTTGGCGCTCGGGATGCGCAGATGCTTCACACGCGCACCCTGCTTCAGGAGCCAGTCACCCAGAAGCAGATAGGCCAGTAGTACGCTGTTGTTCTCCGTGATGTCGGCATCGAATACCGGTATGACGGATCGGTCGCCGACACGCAGCTTGCGCAGACCAGGTATCGGCCGCCGATGGCGTTGCCAGTTCCAGCATCCACCGATGCCACGCACGTCCAATCCCTGTGCGGCAGCGGCGACGGCCTTGATCGGCCCCTCGATGATGTACAGCGACTTGCTCTTCTTGGCTCGCAGGTTACGCGGCTTGAATAGCTGAATCGCTCCGGTTGTAGATCGGAACTTGTCGTCGCCATTCGGCGGCGATGCGATCCGCGCAGTACCGTAGTCGTCCGAATACGGCACCAAAAGTGATTCGCTCTTGCACGCGGGCCACAGCGCAGCGGTCTGCTCGGCATCTAACGACCTCAGATTGCATTCGCGAGCCTCGGTCAAAGAGATGTCGCGTTCCTCAAGGTAGGCTCGAGCCCACTCAGACAGCTTCGGTGAGCCCAGTTCGTTCCAGTTCAGTGTTCGTCGCGCAAAACCCTTCATTGCTGACCCTTGTTGTTAGTGACTGGCGCGGAAGCGCGGTGAGTCGAGGTCGAGAGGCGACACCGGCAAGCCTTCGTTGCGGAGTTGCATGAGGAGATTGCGAAGCTCCAGACCACGCGGCACGCGGAAGTTAGGCCACTCGGGTGCGACCGGGTCGCAGTAGCCGATGAGGTAGCGCAGCGAATTGCGCTGACACCATTGCGTCTCCACGATGGACCATTCGTGCTCCGGGTCCTGTTCGGCCTTAGCGCGAAATTGATGAGACCAACCGAGCCCGACCCAATGCCGTACCGCGTGCAACGTCATCTTCCGCTTGAGTTCGGATTCCACGAGCGGACCGCCACCGATTACGACGATGCGTTCGAGCGTGTGTCGATTGCGAAGCACGTACGGATGGTCCTTCGCTTCAGTGAAGCCGCTATGTGCGTGCTCGACGCTGGCGCACACGCCCAGCGACCCGTCGAGATCGATGCGGTCGGTGCCGTAGTCCTCCGCCCGATTCTTCAGAAGCCACTGCTGTGTGTTCATCGCGCACCTCCCGCTTTCTTCGAGCGGCGCCGCAACGCTGCACCGTACTCAGCGGATACACGATCACGTTCCTGCAGGTTGTGAGAAGTTATCGCTGCGTGGATTTCATCCAGAAGCGCTTCGGCCACATTCGCAGCGAAGTCCTGTGCATAGAAAGCGATGTGCCGTCGCATCGAGGCGAGCAGTACATCTGAACCAATGATCGGGGTGAGCTCTCTGTAGACCGACTCAGCCAGAACGCTCCATTCCTCAACTTCCTTGTCGTCGAACTTCTTCGCGAGATCGATCAGCGCTTTCTTACGCTCTTCGTTGTAGCGCCGGTCGCTCGCGAAGTAGTCGCGTGTCTGCCACTCTGGGAGCGATTTGGGCGCTGAGGCTTTGCGCTTTGAGCGCTTGGCTTTGGTTGCGGCCATGTGCGGTTCTCCGATTGTTGTTTGATGAGTCGGTCAACGGCGGCGCGTGCGTAGCACCACGCCAGCTCGTCGAGCAGTTGTTCGCGATTCATAGCGAACGCCGCTCATGCGCACTTGTGAGATTCGAGATAGGCGTCTACGTCGGACGCCTCCGCGATTCGCCGTCCGCCGGAATCACGGCGGCACGGAATGACTCCACGATCTAGAAGTTGACGTGTCGTGTTCTCGCTTCTGTTGATCTTTCGAGCGATCGCCGACGTAGTGAGGGGGACTGAGCGGGGCTTGCCCGTTTTGCGTGCCATGTTAGGAGGCTCCAACGCGCAGCAGCTCGCGATAGACGCACCTCACCCGTGCCGCGGAACAGCAGCTGGAATTTGCGGGTGGACGACGGAATCGGCGAGACGCTGTCTTTGAACCTAGCGGCGCGTGCGGCGAGTTCTTCTGACTCAAACTCGGGCGAGGTTCAACCGCCCGGCCGCCTGTTTTAGTTGTTACGGAGCCTCTAGGGCTGGCTCCCGCCTGCCGTCATTGTAGGCCACTAACCACCTACAACGCCATGAAGCTCGTAAGCTATTGTTTTTTAATAGGTAAGATACCTATAATATACCCGGTATTTTACCCGATACGAGGAATGTGCCGTGCCCAAGTATCAACCAAAGAAGTTCACCAAGCTGCTCTCCGTCTACGTACTGCCGGAGATCGGCGATGCATTGCGAAAAGAAGCGGAGAAGGAGGAGCGGACGCAGCAGTACCTGATGCGGCGCGCTCTGCGAGAGTTTCTCGTGTCGCGTGGACACAAGTTCTCCAGCAAGGGGAGCGCGCGCCGATGAGAGCCGCTATCTACGCTCGCTACAGCACCGACAAACAGAGTCCATCAAGCATCACGGATCAGGTTCGGGTTTGTACCGAGTACGCCAAGAAGCAGAAGTGGAGGATCGTCGCGAAGCACATCGACGACGGCATCAGCGGCACGGCCACCGGCAACAGGCCGGGCTATCTGAAGCTAATGGCCGAAGCCAAGGCCGGACATGTGGACGTGATCCTAGTGCAGCACACCGACCGCTTCATGCGCTCGCAAGATTTGGCGCCGACCATCAAGCGCCTCAAGTTCCGCAAGGTGCGTGTCATTGGTATTGCAAACAACTTCGATTCGGACTCTGCAGTTGCCAGCATGCAAGCCGGCGTCGAGGGCATCGTTAGCGAGTCCTTCGTACAAATGGTGCGGGCCAGAACGTTCTCCGCACTGGAGATGCGAGCAAAGGCTAAGCAGCTCACGGGCGGCAAGGCTTATGGTTACAGCACGAAGGATGGCCAGCGCACGGTGAATGGGGCGCAGGCGAAGGTTGTCCGGGAAATTTTCAAGCGACATGCGGAGGGTGCGAGCTGCAAGGACATTGCGTCGCGGCTCAACGAACGGAAGGTGCCCTCGCCCGGTTCTGCCTGGGCCCGAACAAAACGCCGAGCCTCAGGATGGATGGCTTCCGGCGTGCGCGCAATCCTCCTCAATCCGCTCTACCGGGGCGAGATACTGTGGAACATGTCGGAATGGATCAAGGATCCAGACACCGGCAAGCGATTGCGCCGCGAGCGCCCTGAATCTGAATGGATACGGCACCGCGATGAGTCTGCACGCATCGTCACCGATGAGCAGTGGCATAAGGCCCAACGTAAGACCCGCCTAGGCGACGACACGCGTCTGCGCTCCGGAGGCAAGGCCAAGTATCTCTTCAGCGGCCTGCTCTTCTGCGGGCATTGTGGCGCGAGCTATGTGCTGCTCGACAAGCGCGCCTACGGATGCTCCTCGTACCTGTATGGCAACGCATGCAAGAACAAGCTGCGTGTGCAACGGGCGAAGGTAGAGAAGAACCTGATGGACGTGGTCATGGACGATCTACTCGCCCCGGCTCGGATCAAGGAGATGGCCAAGCGCATGGAACGCTACTACGCGGAGCAGCTCGAAGCGGCGACGGCGAATGAAGCCACTCGCCCTGCCGAGCTGGCAGCGCTCGAGGAACGGTTGGCGCGCCTACGGACACGACTGAAGAACGGCGATCCGGATATGACTGCTGAAGATTTGATGGCGGTCATCGAGCGCACGGAAGCAAAGCGGTCGCAGCTAACTGCGCCGCGTGCGCAAGGTAAGCGCACAGCGCAGATTCTGCCCATGCTGGTACGCGGCGCAGAGCTATATCGCGATCAGCTCATCGCAGGTATCGAAGGCAACGCCGAGGCCAGCGGTTCAGCGCGGCTTGTGCTCGCCGAGATTTGGACCGGGAGGATAACGCTGCACGGGAAAGGCAGCGGTAAGGGAGCAGAGGTCTGGGCCACCGGTACCCTTGCCCCCGGAGCGTTGCTCCAGAGGCAAGGGGGTTTAGATGGTAGCGGGGGCAGGATTTGAACCTGCGACCTTCGGGTTATGAGCCCGACGAGCTGCCAGACTGCTCCACCCCGCAACAGAGGGCGCGGATTGTAAGGGCCAAGAATCGGTATTACAAGAAGAAGGACGACCCTGGAACGATTTCAGAGGCGCCTTCCGGGCCGATGAACAGCCCGAGGATCATGCCGCCCGACCGACTTTCCGTTCGATCAGGGCAGTGCCCGCGCACACAGGTCAATGAGGGCGCCCGGGAAGATTCCAAGGACCAGGACGGCCAGGCCGTTGAGCGTCAGCAATGCCCGGACAGTGCCGCCGCCCTCCACCGCCACCGAGTCGGTGGGTTCATCGAAGTACATGACCTTCACCACCCGCAGGTAGTAGAAGGCCGCGACCACGGACAGCACCACCGCGACCGCGGCGAGCCAGACCAGCCCCACATCCACGATGGCGCCGAGCACCGCGATCTTTGCCCAGAAACCGACGAACGGCGGAACGCCGGCAGTGCTGAACATGAGCATCATCATCATGGCCGCGAACCACGGGCTCTTGCGGTTGAGGCCGCGGAAGTCGTCGATCCGGTCAGCCTCGAAGCCGGCACGCGACAGCAGCAGGATCATGCCGAACGAACCGATCGCCATGATCACGTAAGCGAGCGTGTAGAACAGCGACGCGCGATAGCCCTCGGCCGTGCCGGCGAGAATTCCAAGAAGGATGAAACCGACGTGCGAGATCGTCGAGTACGCGAGCATGCGCTTGAGATTGGTCTGCGCGATCGCGACGACGTTGCCGATGATCATCGACAGGACGGCCAGCGCGATGAGCATGCTCTGCCAGGTCGCCACCATCGCATCGAGGCCTTCGGCGAGAACGCGGATCGCCAGGATGTACGAGGCGATCTTCGGTGCGGTGCCGATGAACAGCGTCACCGGCGTCGGCGCGCCGTGATAGACGTCCGGCACCCACATATGGAATGGCACGGCGCCGAACTTGAAGGCCACGCCGGCAATGATGAATGCGAGACCGAAGATCAGGCCCAGCTTGTCGGCACCGACTTCGCGCACCGCTACGGCGAGCTCATCCAGCTGCAGCGTTCCGGTGAGACCGTAGACGATCGAGAATCCATACAGCAGCGTGCCCGACGCGATGGCGCCGAGGACGAAGTACTTCATCGCCGACTCCGCGGCGACGCCCGAGTCTCGATCGAACGCGACCATCGCGTAGAGCGACAGCGAGAGCAGTTCGACACCAAGGTAGACGGTGATCAGGCTGCCCGCCGAGATCATCACCATGATGCCCAGCAATGCCGTCAGCCCGAGAATGAAGTATTCGCCCTTGAACAGGCCGCGCCGACGCAGGTAGTCATGTGAGTACATGAACGCAACGGCCACCGTGCCGTACGCGAACAGTTTGAGCAGGTCGCCCAGCGGATCGGCCACGAACGAGCCGTCGAACGCCGATACCCGGCCATCGACACCGTTGCTCACCGTGACGCAAGCCACTCCCACGAGAGCAAGCAGCGAGAGTGCGTACGTCACCCAGCGCGACCGCTCACTCAGGAACACGTCCACGAGCAGGATCACGCAGATGGCGGAGACCATGAAGATCTCGGCCGATGCGGCTGCAAGATTCAGATTGGCGATGACAGGTTCCGACATGGCAGACGTTCGGCTTTAGAGTTTCGAAACAGTGATCTGCTGAACGAGATGCTCAACAGTCGGACGCATCACATCGAGCAGCGGCGCGGGCCAGATGCCCAGCAGCAGGACCGCGACACCCAGAACGCCGAGCACGAAGAACTCGCGTCCGTTCAGATCCTTCAGCGCGGCCACATCGTCGTTCGCTACCGCACCGAAGATCACTCGCTTCACCAGCCACAACGTGTAAGCGGCGCCGAGGATCAACGTCATGGCCGCAAGGAATGCGTACCAGAAGTCGGCACGGAAGCTGGCGATGATGACCAGGAACTCGCCCACGAAGCCGGATGTTGCCGGCAGACCCGAGTTTGCGAGCGCGAACAGCACGGCGAATGCCGCGAACGTCGGCATCGTGTTGACGACACCGCCGTACGAGCTGATCTCGCGGCTGTGCACGCGGTCGTACAGCACGCCGACGCAGAAGAACATCGCGCCCGAAATCAAGCCGTGAGAAATCATCTGCACCATCGCGCCGTCGATACCCATCGCAGCGCCGCGCGTATCGCCATTGACCTGGAGAAGATCGAATGCGAGGAACGAACCCAGCGTCACGAAGCCCATGTGCGCGATCGATGAGTAAGCGATGAGCTTCTTCATGTCCTGCTGCACGAGCGCCACGAAACCGATGTAGACAACCGCGATCAGCGACAGCGAGATCACGAGCCAGTCGAGCTCGGCACTGGCGTCCGGCGTGATCGGCAGCGAGAAGCGCAGGAAGCCGTAGCCACCCATCTTCAGCATGATCGCCGCCAGGATGACCGAACCGCCGGTCGGCGCTTCGACGTGCGCATCGGGCAACCAGGTGTGCACCGGCCACATCGGCACCTTCACCGCGAACGCCAGCATGAAGGAGATGAAGATCAGGATCTGCGCATTCAGCGCGAGCGGCAGCTCCTGGAAATCGGCGATCGCATAGCTGCACTGCCCTGCGTCGCACGTCTTCATGTACATGTAGATCAACGACACCAGCATCAGCACGGAGCCGAGGAAGGTGTAGAGGAAGAACTTGATCGTTGCGTAGACACGGCGCGCCCCACCCCACACGCCGATGATGATGAACATCGGGATGAGCATGGCTTCCCAGAGTACGTAGAACAGCAGCGCGTCGGTCGCCGCGAACACGCCTACCATCAATCCCTCGAGAATCAGGAACGCGGCGTAGTACTGGGCCGGCCGCTTCTCGATCACTGTCCACGCGGCGATCACCACGAGCGGCGTGATGAACGTCGTCAGGATGATGAGCGGCGTCGCGATGCCGTCGACACCCAGCGCGTACCAGGAGTTGAACGCGGGAATCCAGGCTGCCCGCTCGACGAACTGCATCTCGGCAGTCGCCATGTCGAAATTCGTGTACAGCAGCGTCGAGATCCCGAAAGTCACCGCCGTCGTCGCGAGCGCCACCCAGCGGCCGAGCGCGATTCCGCGATCGCCGAGGACGAGCAGCGCCACGCCGCCGAGGATGGGCAGCCAGATCAGAACGCTCAGAATGGGCCAGGTAAGTTGCATGACGAGCTAGATTCTTGTTGCTTGACGATCAGCGCAGCACATACCACGCGAGCAGAGCCGACAGCCCGATGATCATTGCGAAGGCGTAGTGATACAGGTACCCCGACTGCAGGTGCCGCATCACACCGGACATCCAGCCAACGACGCGCGCCGAGCCGTTCACCGCTGTTCCATCGATGATCGCGACATCGCCGACGCGCCAAAGCGCAGTCCCCAGGTTGCGGCTGCCCTTGGCAAACACTGCCTGGTAGATCTCGTCGAAGTAGAACTTGTTCGCCAGCAGCTTGTAGACCGCCGAGAACTTCTCCGCGATCTTGCCCGGCAGGTCGGGACGCTTGATGTAGAGATACCAGGCCGCCAGCACGCCCAGCAACGCCAGGTAGACCGGCGCCGCCTTCATGGCGTGGACAACGAACCCGGCCGGGCCGTGGAATTCCTCGCCGATGTGGCCGAGCACGTCACGCGACTCGGACACGAAGATCGCCTCGCCGAAGTAATCACCGAACAGCACCGGCCCGATCGTGAACCAGCCGATGAACAGCGAGGGAATCGCCAGCAGGATCAGCGGCACCGTCACGACCCACGGGCTCTCATGCGGCTTGTGATCGCCGTGCCCGTGACCGTGCGAATCATGTCCATGCGAATCATGCGCATGATCGTCGTGATGCGCGTGCCCGAAGCGCTCCTCGCCATGGAACGTCATGAACACGAGGCGGAAGCTGTAGAACGCCGTGATGAACACGCCGAGGAACACGCACCAGTACGCGTAGGTCGCGCCCGGAATGTGCGATGCATGCACCGCTTCGATCAGCGCATCCTTCGAGAAGAAGCCTGAAGTGCCGGGGAAGCCGATCAGCGCCAGCGAACCGATCAGGGACGTCCAGTAAGTGATCGGCAGGTACTTCTTCAGTCCGCCCATCTTCCGCATGTCTTGCTCGTGATGCATCGCGATGATCACCGAGCCCGCCGCGAGGAACAGCAGCGCCTTGAAGAATGCATGCGTCATCAGGTGGAAGATCGCGCCTGCATAGGCCGAAACGCCGAGTGCAACGGTCATGTAGCCGAGCTGCGAGAGCGTCGAGTACGCAACCACCCGCTTGATGTCGTTGTTCACGAGACCCAGCAGGCCCATGAAGAAGGCGGTTGTCGCGCCGATGATCAGAACCGTCGACAGCGCGGTTTCCGACAGTTCGAACAGCGGCGACATGCGCGCCACCATGAAGATGCCGGCGGTGACCATCGTTGCGGCGTGGATGAGCGCGGAGATCGGCGTCGGGCCTTCCATCGAGTCAGGCAGCCACACATGCAGCGGAACCTGTGCGGACTTGCCCATCGCACCGATGAACAGGCAGATGCACACGACAGTGATCGCCTGCCATTCGAGATTGGGAACGATCTCCATCGTGTTCGCGGCGATCGCATCACGCATCCCGAACACCGTCGCGTAATCGAGCGAGCCCGTGTAGTAGACGATGCCTGCGATGCCGAGAATGAACCCGAAGTCGCCGACGCGGTTCACCAGGAACGCCTTCATGTTCGCGAAGATCGCCGACGGACGCGTGTACCAGAACCCGATCAGCAGGTACGACACGACACCCACCGCTTCCCAGCCGAAGAACAGCTGCAGGAAGTTGTTCGACATCACGAGCATGAGCATCGAGAACGTGAACAGCGAGATGTACGAGAAGAAGCGCTGGTAGCCCGGATCGTCGTGCATGTAGCCGATCGTGTAGACGTGCACGCACAGCGACACGAACGTCACGACGACCATCATCAGCGCCGACAGCTTGTCGACCAGGAAGCCGACTTCCATCCGGACGTTGTCGCTGACCAGCCAGGTATAGACGCTCTCGTTGAAGACCGGCGCGCCGTCGATGAGCATCTTCAATACCCAGATCGACAATCCGCAGGAAAGCGCGACGCCCGCGATGGTGACGCTATGCGCACCGATGCGGCCGATGACCCGCCCTGCCAGGCCGGCGACGATCGCCGCCAGGAGCGGCGCGAGAACGATCGTGAGAAGAGTGGATTGCGAAATCATTCTTGGTTCAACCCTTCATCGTGTCGAGCTGTTCGACGTCGATGTTCCGCCGTTCGCGGAACAGCACGACGAGGATCGCCAGGCCAATGGCCGATTCCGCGGCGGCGACCGTCATGATGAAGAACACGAACACCTGGCCGTCGAGATCGCCCAGGTGGCGGGCGAAGGCGACGAAATTGAAGTTCACCGCCAGCAGCATGAGCTCGATGCACATGAGCAGCAGGATCACGTTCTTCCGGTTGATGAAGATGCCTGCCACGCTGAGCGCGAACAGCAGGCCGCCGAGCATCAGGACGCTTTCGAGCGTGATCATGGCTGGCTCCCCGGTGACTGACTCTCCGGTGGGGTCGCCACTTCCTTCTCCGCATCCATCTTCACGATCCGGATCCGGTCACGAGCACGCACCGAGACCTGCGCCGCAACGTCCTGCGCCTTCAGGCCGGTGCGCTGGCGCATCGTCAGCACGATCGCCGCGACGATCGCGAGCAGCAGAAGCACTGCAGCCAGTTCGAACGGATAGAGATACTTGGTGTATAGCAACTCACCGAGCGCGCGAGTGTTGCTGTAACCATCGGGCGTCACGGTGACTGCGGCTTCAGAAATGCCTTCGAGCTGCTTCACCCACACGACACTGCCGATCTCGACGACGACCAGCACCGCGATGATGATTCCGAGCGGCGCGTAGCGAGTGAAGCCTTCCCGCATCTTCGCGACGTCGACGTCGAGCATCATGACGACGAACAGGAACAGCACCATCACCGCGCCGACGTAGACGAGCACCAGCACGATGGCGAGGAACTCCGCCTCGAGCAGCAGCCATATGATTGCGCTGTTGAAGAACGCAAACACGAGGAACAGCGCCGCGTGCACGGGATTACGGGCCGTAATGACACCCAACGCCGCGACCACGAGCACGGCAGAGAAGGCGTAAAAAAGAATCTCTGTAATTGTCATAGCTTCAGAAGTAACCGGCGGATAGCAACACAGCGTCTACCCCGCCGAAAAACCATTCCTGATGACTCCGCTTCTCATCACTCAGTCTAGCCGCTAACCGCCAACCGCTTCGCGCCTTAGCGATAGCGCGCGTCCGCGGCCTTGTCCGCTGCGATCATGGCTTCGTAGCGCTCGCCGACGGCGAGCAGCTTGTCCTTGGTCATGATGTTCTCGCCGCGATTCTCCATGTGGTACTCGTGGATGCGAGTCTCGACGATCGCGTCCACCGGGCAGGCCTCTTCGCAGAACCCGCAGTAGATGCACTTGAAGAGATCGATGTCGTAGCGCGTCGTGCGGCGGGTACCGTCAGCGGCTACATCCGACTCGATCGTGATCGCGAGCGCCGGACACACCGCTTCGCAGAGCTTGCAGGCGATGCAGCGTTCCTGGCCGTTCGGATAGCGGCGCTGCGCGTGCAGGCCACGGAAGCGCGGCGATTGCGGTGTCTTCTCTTCCGGGTACTGCACCGTCACGTTCGGCTTGAACACGAACTGGCGCATGGTCACGGCAAGCCCGACCAGCAACTCGGTCAGGAAGAACGTCTTGAAGAAACTGGCAGGTGTTTTCATGGCGTCGACCTCACGCTGCCCACGGACCGATCTTGTAGTACACGAGGATGGCCTCGACGAAGATCCACACCAGGGTCACCGGGATGAAGATCTTCCAGCCGAGCCGCATGATCTGGTCGTAGCGATAGCGCGGGAACGTGGCGCGGAACCACAGGAAGCAGAACAGGAAGAACGAGATCTTCGCGAAGAACCACAGGAAGTGCGGCGCCTGCAGGAACGCGGGCATGAACGTCCAGCCTTCGAACGGCGACAGCCAGCCGCCGAAGAAGAACACCGACGTCAGCGCCGAGATCAGGATCATGTTCACGTACTCGGCGACGAAGAACACGGCGAACGCCATGCCCGAGTACTCGACGTGGAAGCCGGCGACGATTTCCGATTCGCCTTCGACCACGTCGAACGGCGCGCGGTTGGTCTCCGCGAGGCCCGAGATGAAATAGACGACGAACAGCGGCAGCAGCCACCACACGTAGAAGCTGAAGAATCCGCCCCGCTGAGCCTCGATGATCTCGCCGAGATTGAGCGAGCCCGCGGCCATTACCACGCCGACGAGCGCGAAGCCCATCGCGATCTCGTAGGCAACCATCTGCGCCGCGGCGCGCATGGCGCCAAGAAATGCGTACTTCGAGTTCGTCGCCCAGCCAGCCAGGATGACGCCGTACACACCGGCCGACGTGAGCGCGAGGATGTAGAGCAACCCCGCGTTGATGTCAGCGACGGTGAAGCCCGGCCACAACGGCATTACCGCCCACGTGCACAGCGCCGGAATCAGCGCGAGCAGCGGCGCAAGAATGAACAGGAACTTGTTCGACTTCTCCGGGATGACGATTTCTTTGACCAGCAGCTTCAGCACGTCCGCGAACGGCTGCAGGATGCCGAACGGGCCGACGCGGTTCGGGCCGATGCGCGCCTGGATCGAACCGATCACGCGCCGCTCGGCCAGCGTCAGGAAGGCCATGAGCAGAATCACGCTGATGAACAGCATGACCGCGATGACGCCATAGTAGACGACAGCCTGCATCCACTCGGGCAGGAACGACAGGAGATTGGCGGCGAATTCCGGAATCATGCTTCGCCCTGCCCGCGTTGAGCTTCTTGCGTTTCCTGCAGGGCCGGCGAACGACGGACCACCGCGTCGATCTGGTACAGCGGTACATCATTGCCCGCTGGCGGCGCGGCCAGTGCCAGCTTCGATTGCAGCGTACGGGCCGCCGCCTTCGGCGCTGCACCGCTCCCCTCCGCGACCTGCTTGCGCACTTCATCGGCGATCTGATCGCTGCTGACGTAGTCGAAAGCCGGCAGATTCGAGAGGTTGCCGAGGACGCGCAACACCTTCCAGGCCGGCCGCGACTCGCCCACAGGCTTCGCAGCGCCCGGCACACTCTGCCAGCGCCCTTCGAGGTTCACATACGTGCCCGATGTTTCGGCGAACGTGCCGATCGGCAGCACGACGTGTGCATATTCCTTCGCAGTCGCATACGGCGACAGCGCGACGACGAACTCAGCGGACTTGAAGGCTTCGAGCGCAGCGGGCGACGCGATGTCGTGTTGCGGCTCGATACCGCCCAGCACGATGTATGCCTTCAACCGTGCCGCAAACATGTCCGCGACGTTCAGACCCGCGGCCTGCACAGCCTTGCCGCCGGTCGATCGACCCGGAAGCACGCCGGCCATGTGCGCGCCAACTGCGTTGCCACCTTCCGGCAGATAGCCCAGCGTCGCGCCTGTCAGCTCGGCGATAGCCGCTGCAACGAGACGAAGATCGGCGAACGCGGGATCGCGCTGCGCGATCGCGCCGAGCAGGACGAGCCGCCGCGAGCCATCTGAAAGCTGTGCAGCGATCGCCTTGTGCGCATCGGAAGGCTGAGCGCTCACGACCAGGGCTGCGACCGATTCCGGCGCCGACTTGCCGGTTGCGGCAGCCGCCGCTGCTGCGATTCCAACGAGATGATCGAACATGTGCAGTCCGTTGGACGCGCAGTAGTTCGCCACCGGGAAGAGATACTCATAGCGCTGCGGATTGACGAAGGAAACCTTCGCACCCTTCGCGATCGCAGCCTTGCGGATGCGGTGGGCGATGATCGGCACGTCCTTGCGCAGGTTTGCACCGACGACGAGGACGGCATTCGCCTGCTCGAGCTCGGCGATCGAACAGCCGAGCAACGGTGCGACCGGATCACTCGCTTCATCGCGAAAGTCGCTGCGGCGCAGACGATGATCGATGTTCGCCGTTCCCAGGCCGCGGGCGAGCTTTGCCAGCAGATACAGCTCTTCGAGCGTGGAGCTCGGAGATGCCAGCGCACCGATCTGTGCACCACCGTGCTGCTTCGCGACGCGGCCGAGGCGCTCGGCGGTAATCGCGAGCGCGGTTTCCCAATCCGTTTCCTGCCACACGCCGTTCTCGCGAATCAGCGGCTTCTGCAGACGATCTTCGCTGTAGACGCCCTGGAAGGAGAAACGGTCGCGATCGGCGATCCAGGTTTCGTTCACTTCTTCGTTCGGACGCGGAACGATGCGCATTACCTTGCCGCGCAGGACGTGCGCGTAGATGTTGGTGCCGACGCTGTCGTGCGGAGACACGAGCGGATGCTGCGTCATCTCCCACGCGCGCGCCCGGTAACGGTACGGCTTGTTGTTCAACGCACCCACCGGGCAGAGATCGATGATGTTGGCCGACAGCTCGTGATCGACGCTCTTCTCGATGAACGTGCCGATCTCCGTGCTCTCGCCGCGACCGACAGTGCCGAGTTCCTGGAACCCCTGCACGTCCTGCGTGAACCGCACACAACGCGTGCAGTGAATGCAGCGGGTCATGTCGGTGGACACGAGCGGCCCGAGGTTTTTGTCTTTGACGACGCGCTTGCGCTCGTTGTACCGCGACACGTCGCGGCCGAAGCCCATTGCGAGGTCCTGCAGCTCGCACTCGCCGCCCTGATCGCAGATCGGGCAATCGAGCGGGTGATTGATCAGCAGGAATTCCATCACCGACTTCTGCGCCGCGATGGCCTTCGGTGACTTCGTGAAGATCTTCATGCCCTCAGCGACGGGCGTCGCGCACGCAGGCATCGGCTTCGGCGCTTTCTCGACTTCGACGAGGCACATGCGGCAGTTGGCCGCGATGGGCAGCTTCTCGTGATAGCAGAAGCGCGGAACGTAGATTTCGTTCGCGTCGGTTACCTGGATCAGCATCTGGCCCTTGCGCGCCTTCATCGGCACGCCATTGACCTCGATGTTGACCTCGTCACTCGGTGCTGGAGCAGGAGTACTCATGTCTTGAATGGGCTCGTCACGCTGCGCGGCGCTTGTCGCGCTCGACGATGCTGTGGCCGTGTTCGATCATGTATTCGAACTCGTGCCGGTAATGTTTCATGAAGCTCTGCACCGGCCAGGCCGAAGCATCGCCGAATGCGCAGATCGTGTGGCCTTCGATCTTGTTCGCCACGTCGACCAGCATGTCGAGGTCGGCCTTCTTGCCCTGCCCCGCCAGGATCCGCTTCACGACGCGGTTCATCCAGCCGGTACCTTCGCGGCACGGCGTGCACTGGCCGCAGGACTCCGCGTAGTAGAAGCGCGTGATGCGTTCGAGCGTCTTGACCATGCAGGTCGTCTCGTCCATCACGATCAGCGAACCGGTGCCGAGCGCCGAACCCGCCTTCTTGACCGAGTCGTAGTCCAGATTCGCGGCCATCATCGTGTCGCCGGGCACGACAGGCACGGAGACGCCGCCTGGAATCACAGCCTTCAGCTTGCGACCGCCGCGAACGCCGCCGCAGATCTCGAGCAGGTCCTTGAAAGGAACACCGAGCGGCAGCTCGATGTTCTGCGGCTTGTTGACGTGGCCCGACACGGAAAAAATCATCGTGCCGGCGGAATTCGCGACGCCCAGATCAACGAACCACTTCGCGCCCTTGCGCAGGATGGTCGGCACCGAGGCGTAGCTCTGCGTGTTGTTGATCGTCGTGGGCTTGCCGTAGAGACCGAAGTTCGCGGGGAACGGCGGCTTGAAGCGCGGACGACCCTGCTTGCCTTCGAGCGATTCGAGCAGCGCGGTCTCTTCACCGCAGATGTACGCGCCGGCGCCGATGTAGGTGTACAGATCGAAATCGATACCCGAGCCCTGAACGTTCTTGCCCAGCAGGCCCGCTGCGTACGCTTCCTTCAGCGCTTCTTCGAATCGCGGCACCGGCTCTTCGAGGAACTCACCGCGAATGTAGTTGTAGCCGACGGTCGCGCCCATGCAGTAACCGCCGATCGCCATTCCCTCGATCAGGGAATGCGGGTTGTAACGCAGGATGTCGCGATCGTGGCAGGTACCCGGCTCGCTCTCGTCCGAGTTGCACACGGCGTACTTCTGACCGGGTGCGTTGCGAGGCATGAAGCTCCACTTCATGCCTGTCGGGAAGCCGGCGCCGCCGCGGCCGCGCAGACCGGAAGCTTTCACTTCCTCGATGATCTGCTCGCGCGGGGTCTTTTCGCGCAGGATCTTTTCCCAGGCGTCATAGCCGCCGATGCTGCGATAGGTCGCGAGCTCCCACGACCGCTCGAGGCCCAGCGGTTCAAAGCACACCTGATTGGCTGCGTACTTCGATGTCATACGATTACTTGTGGCGATCAAGAATCTCGTCGACCTTCTCGGTCGTGAGATTCTCGTAGTAGACGTGGTCGACCATCATCATCGGCGCGTTGTTGCACGCGGCGAGACACTCTTCTTCCTTCTTCAGGTAGAAGCGTCCGTCAACCGTGCTCTCTCCCACCTTGATGCCGAGTCTCTTTTCGACGTGCGCGAGGATGTCGTCGCCGCCGCAAAGCATGCAGGAAATGTTCGTGCAGACGGAAATGGCATGACGCCCGACCGGCTTGGTCTCGAACATCGAGTAGAACGTCGCGACCTCGTAGACCTGGATCGGCGGCAGGCCGAGATACTCGGCCACGGCGTCCATCGATTCCTTGGTCAGGTAGCCGTTGTTCTCGTGCTGCACGGTACGCAACGCGGCAAGGACAGCCGAGCGCTTGCGATCCGGCGGAAACTTCGTCAGCCAGTGATCGATCTCATGCCGCGCATGCTCGGAAAGGCCGCCGCCTGCGGGCGGGCTGTGGGTCGGATCACTCACCGGTCGATTTCCCCGAATACGATGTCCTGCGTGCCGATCACGGCGACGACGTCCGCGAGCAGATGGCCCTTGGTCATCTCCTCCAGCGAGGCGAGATGCGGGAAGCCAGGCGCGCGGCACTTGAGTCGATAAGGCTTGTTGGCGCCGTCCGATACCAGATAGATGCCGAACTCACCCTTCGGCGCTTCGACCGCCGCGTACGCTTCACCTTCGGGGACGCAGTAGCCTTCAGTGAACAGCTTGAAGTGGTGAATCAGCGATTCCATGTCGTCCTTCATCTCTTCGCGCTTCGGCGCGGAGATCTTGTGATCGGACGTCATCACCGGGCCGGGATTCTGCTTCAGCCAGTCAACGCACTGACGCACGATGCGATTCGATTGGCGCATCTCCTCGACACGGACGAGATAGCGGTCGTAGCAGTCGCCGTTCACGCCGACCGGAATGTCGAAGTCCATGCGATCGTAGACGTCGTATGGCTGCTTCTTGCGCAGGTCCCATGCGATGCCGGAGCCGCGGATCATCGGACCACTGAAACCCAGTTGCAGGGCACGCTCCGGCGTGACGACGCCGATGTTCACCGTGCGCTGCTTCCAGATGCGGTTGTCGGTCAGCAGCGTTTCATATTCGTCCACGCATGCCGGGAAGCGCTCGGTGAAGTCCTGAATGAAATCCAGCATGGTGCCGCTGCGATTCTCGTTCAGGCGATCCACGTCCTTCTGCGTGCGCCACTTCGACGCCTGGTAGCGCGGCATCGAATCCGGCAGATCGCGATAGACCCCGCCCGGCCGGTAGTAAGTCGCGTGCATGCGCGTGCCCGAAACCGCTTCGTAGCAGTCCATCAGATCTTCGCGCTCGCGGAATGCATAGAGGAAGACCGTCATCGCGCCGATGTCGAGGCCGTGGGCACCGAGCCACATCAGGTGATTCAGGATGCGCGTGATCTCATCGAACATCACCCGGATGTACTGGGCGCGAAGGGGCGGCGTGATGCCGAGCAGCTTCTCGATCGCCATCACGTAAGCGTGCTCGTTGCACATCATCGACACGTAGTCGAGGCGATCCATGTACCCGATCGACTGGTTGAACGGCTTCGACTCGGCGAGCTTCTCGGTTCCCCGATGCAGCAGGCCGACGTGCGGATCCGCCTTCTGGATGACTTCGCCATCCATCTCGAGCACCAGGCGCAGCACGCCGTGCGCCGCCGGATGCTGCGGTCCGAAATTCAGTGTGAAATTGCGAATCTCAGCCACGGGAACCCGACTCCACCTGCGCGCCGACCGGGACGTCCTTCAGTCCCTGGTCGTAGCGGTTGTCTTCACGAATGACACGCGGCACGAGCGTGCGCGGTTCGATGCTCACCGGCTGATAGACGACGCGCCCCTTGGCGGTGTCGTACTTCACTTCCACGTTGCCGATCAGCGGGAAATCCTTGCGGAACGGATGACCGATGAATCCGTAGTCGGTCAGGATGCGGCGCAGATCCGGATGCCCCTGGAACAGGATGCCGTAGAGATCGAACGTCTCGCGCTCATACCAGTTCGCGGAGGCCCAGATGTCGTTGACCGAATCGATCAGAGGCGGCTCGCCGTCGATCGCGAAACAACGCAGACGCAGGCGCCAGTTGTGAGTCACCGACAGCAGCTGATAGCTGACAGCGAAACGACCAGGGCGCGGCTCGGTCACGATCGTGCGTGCGCGATTCACACCGCGGCTGAAACCTGTCGCGGTCGAGCCGTACGTGCTCCATTCCTCGCGGCCATAGTCGAGATAGTCGACGCCGCTGAGATCCATCAGCTGCTCGAACTTGAACTCGGCATCGTCGCGCAGTTCGCGGCAGACGCTCAGGAGTTGATCGCTCTTGACCTCGCACGCGACGTCGCCGGCAACGGCGGGAAGCGAACGCAACCGTTCGCCGAAGCGCGCAGTCAGTTTCGAGGCCAGGGTCTCGCTGCGTGAAGGCATGATGTTCTTAGCGGGCGATCGTGCTGGTGCGGCGGATCTTGTTCTGCAGCTGCAGGATGCCGTACAGCAGGGCTTCTGCGGTCGGCGGGCAACCGGGGACGTACACGTCGACGGGGACGATGCGATCGCAGCCGCGAACGACAGCGTACGAATAGTGGTAGTAGCCACCGCCATTCGCGCACGAACCCATCGAAATCACCCAGCGCGGTTCCGGCATCTGGTCGTAAACCTTGCGCAGCGCCGGAGCCATCTTGTTGACGAGCGTGCCGGCGACGATCATCACGTCGGACTGACGCGGGCTCGGGCGGAACACGACACCGAAGCGGTCGAGGTCATAGCGCGCGGCACCGGCATGCATCATCTCGACGGCGCAGCAGGCGAGACCGAAAGTCATCGGCCACATCGAACCAGTACGCGCCCAGTTGACGAGCTTGTCGACCGAAGTCGTTACGAAGCCACGCTGCGGCGGAACCGCATCGGGCGTTTCGGCGGTAGGAGCGGTCAATCCCATTCGAGTGCGCCCTTCTTCCACTCGTAGACGAAGCCCACGACCAGAATCAGCAGGAAGAATCCCATCGCGATCAGCCCAGCAGTGCCGGTGGTTCCGAGCGAAACGGCCCAGGGAAACAGGAAGGCGATTTCGAGATCGAAAACGATGAAGAGAATGGCGACGAGGTAGTAACGCACGTCGAACTTCATGCGGGCATCGGAGAACGGCTCGAAGCCGCATTCATATGCGGAAAGCTTTTCGCTGTCGGGCCGACGCGGGCCGAACAGGAAGCCCAGTCCTATGAGCACTGAACCGAGCGCGGTGGCAACGCCCAGGAAGATCAGGATGGGTACGTAGTTTTGCAGCATCACACTGAACTCACGGTGCCGGGCCCGGCACCGGGCGCGGATTGTATCAGGGACGTTGCGACGCAGTAACCCTTTGATTGCACCGCGACGGCCTCGTTACAAACACGTACGTCGAGGGCCACCGGAGACTCGGCTCGCGGTGCTGCGATCGACGCGAGTTGAGAACGAAATGCAACGCGGGGCGGAGACAAAAGACCGGCTGCGAGCGGTGAGCGACGAGCTATGAGCCACAAACCAGACGAGTGAGCGCACTCGGCCCTCTGGCTCGCACGCTCATCGCTCACAGCTCGCAGCCAAGACCTGGAAGGTTGAAGAGGAATCGCGCACCGGCAGCATGTACCGGTGCGACTGGAAGAATACCGGCGGTGGACGTGCCGGCCCGACCCGAAGGCATGAAGCGTTCAGGTCGCGAGAGAAGAAATTGGTGCGGATGAGAGGACTCGAACCTCCACGGATTGCTCCACTACCACCTCAAAGTAGCGTGTCTACCAGTTCCACCACATCCGCACCGGAGGTGAAATCGTTCCCGGTGCAAGGCCGCTGCAAGCGGTCTTCTTATTGTTGCGGCTCCTGCTGCGAGGGCGCTGCGGGTGCTTCGACGTCCTGCGTCGAAGCCGGCGGCGTGGCCGGAAGTGCCGGCACATCGCTCGCCGTATCGGTCTGGGACTGCGTCTGCACGCGGTCCATCACGCTGCTCGGCGCATCGGGCTTGCGGTCACCCATGTACGCCAGCGCGAGATTCGTTGCGAAGAACAGTGCTGCGAGCGTCGCAGTCGTCCGCGAAAGGAACGACGCGGCACCGCGAGCGCCGAATACCGTGCCGGACGCGCCAGCCCCGAAGCCCGCACCGGCATCGGCACCCTTGCCGCGCTGGAGCAGCACGAGACCCACGATGCCCGCGGCAATCAGGACGTGCAGCACGATGACTGCTGTATGTACCCAGTTCATATATAAAGTCGCTTTCGCGCCTGTCTCAATGAACCTGCGCGGCTGCGCAGATCTTCAAAAATTCATCCGCCTTGAGGGACGCGCCGCCGATCAGGCCGCCATCCACATCAGGCATCGAAAAAATCTCGCTCGCGTTCCCTGCCTTGACGCTGCCGCCGTACAGGATCCTCAGAGCGCCCGCGATCTTACCATCGTTGGCACCTTCTCGTGCCGCGACGACAGACCGGATGTGCACGTGCACTTCCTGCGCCTGCGCCGGCGAAGCATTCTTTCCCGTGCCGATCGCCCAGACGGGTTCGTACGCAAGCACTGCCTTCTGCATCGCCTGCACACCCGCCAGATCGAGCACCGCACCGAGCTGCCGCGAAACGACCTGGGTCGTTGCACCGCGCTCACGCTCGTCCAGCGTCTCGCCCACGCACAGGATCGGAATCAATCCGTGCGACTGCGCCGCCAGAAACTTCCGGGCGACCAGTGCGTCGTCTTCCTTGTAATGCGCCCGCCGCTCCGAGTGACCAACGATCACATAGCGGCAACCGACATCCTTGAGCATCGCGCCCGACACTTCGCCGGTGAAGGCACCTATCGGCTCCGCGCAGACCGACTGCGCGCCGAGGGCCACGCTCGACTGCTTCAGCAGGCGGCCCGCCTCCCAGAGGTAGACGAACGGCGGACAGACCGCGATCTCAGCCGTCGGCTGTGCAGGCAGTCCTTCCAGCACCGCTTCCAGCAGATCCGCGTTCTCAGCACGCGTTCCGTGCATTTTCCAGTTCCCGGCGACGAAGGGCCGACGCATCGTTAGTCCTTGAGTCCCAGAGAAAAAACTAAAGAAAAAATGTTCAGCGCGTTACCGTCGAACGAACCTGCCCCTCAAAAAGGGCGCGGCAGCTTAACGGTGACCCACAGGGAAATCAAACGACCTTCAGGCGACCTGGGCCGCCGCGGCAACCGACGCAGCCAGGCTCTTCGCCAGGTCGCGAACCAGCTTCTCATCGCTTCCCTCGACCATGACCCGGATCACAGGTTCCGTACCGGAAGCCCTCAGCACGATCCTGCCGTTCTCCCCGAGCTTCCGCTCAGCAAGCGACACCGCCTCCTGGATGGCCGGCGACGCCGAAACATCGAGTTTGCGCGCCATGCGTACGTTCTCGAGGACCTGCGGGTACTTCGGCATCGGCGCGGCCAGTTCCGCGAGACTGCAACCCGTCTGCTTCATGATCGCGAGGACCTGCAGCGCACTGATCAGCGCATCGCCCGTGGTGGTCCGGTCCAGACACAACAGGTGTCCCGACGTTTCTCCGCCCAGAATGCCGCCCGATGCCTTGAGCATCTCCATGACATACCGGTCGCCGACCTTGGCGCGCCGGAAGGCAACGCCGAGTTTGCCGAGCGCATGCTCGAGACCGAGATTGCTCATCACGGTGCCGACCACCGGACCCGTCAACAACTTCTGCTCGTGACGCGCGCGCGCAATGATGTAGAGCAGTTGATCGCCATCGACCAGGCGTCCGAGGTGATCGACCATCACCAGCCGATCGCCGTCGCCGTCGAGCGCGATGCCGACTTGCGACCGCACGCCCGGCACGGTGAGCTGCAGCAGCTCAGGCGAAGTCGAACCACAGTTGAGGTTGATGTTGCGGCCGTTCGGAGAGCATCCAATCGGGACGATCTCCGCGCCGAGGTCCGCGAGAATCCGGGGACCCACTTTGTAGCCGGCGCCATTCGCGCAATCGATGACGATCTTGAAGTCGCTCAGATCCAGGCCGGGCACCGTCGATGCGCAGAATTCCTGGTAACGCACGCGCGACTTGTCCATGCGCGTCGCCTTGCCCAGCTCGCCCGACGTGCGCGTGACCGGCGGCTCCTCGAGGTGTCGTTCGATCTCCGCTTCGATCTCGTCCGACAGCTTGCCGCCGTTCATGTCGAAGAACTTGATGCCGTTGTCTTCGTAGAGATTGTGCGAAGCGCTGATCACGACCCCGAAGTCGCACTCGAAACGCTTCGTGAGATACGCGACGCCCGGCGTCGGCAGCGGGCCCATCAGGATCACATCGACGCCGGCCGCCACGAAGCCGGCTTCGAGCGCCGCTTCGAACATGTACCCCGACAGCCGCGTGTCTTTGCCCACCAGCACTGTTCCGCCGTTTGGCGCGAGCACGCGCGCGGCGGAACTGGCCAGTCGCAACGCGAAGTCGACAGTCATCGGATGGTGACCGACATGTCCACGCACGCCATCGGTGCCGAAATACTTGCGGCTCACAATCGTTCTCCCTCGAGCATTCTGTTCAGATCCGGTAACCCGATTTCTTCAGTTCCGCGGCCATCTTTACCGCGTCCACGGTCTCCGCGACGTCGTGCACTCTCAGCACGCTTGCCCCTGCGAGCACCGAAGACACCGCGAGCGCCAGTCCACCCGCCAGACGCTGCTCGACGGACCGGCCCAATAGTGTCGCAAACATCGACTTTCGCGACACGCCGATCAAGAGCGGCAGTCGCAATTCCAGCAAATCGGGCAGCGCGGCCAGCAACTGCATATTGTGCTCCACACGCTTGCCGAAGCCGATGCCTGGATCGAGCACGATCCGGTCGCGGCCGATGCCGGCGGCCACGCACGCCCCCACCCGGTCGGCCAGAAAGCGCTTCACTTCGGCGACCACATCGATGTATTGCGGATCGGACTGCATGGTGCGCGGCTCGCCCTGCATGTGCATGAGACAGACGCCAGCGTCGCTGGCTGCAACCGCTTCCAGCGCCCCCTCCTCCCTCAACGCGCGAACATCGTTGACCATCGAAGCACCCGCTTGCAGCGCTGCTCGAATGACAGCTGCCTTGCTGGTGTCCACGGAAACGATCGCCTTCGTCTGTGCGGCCAGCGCCTCCATCAGCGGAACGACGCGGCGGATCTCTTCTTGTTCGTCTACCGCCTGAGC
The DNA here is from genome assembly GCF_014202975.1 of Povalibacter uvarum. GTDB lineage: Bacteria > Pseudomonadota > Gammaproteobacteria > Steroidobacterales > Steroidobacteraceae > Steroidobacter > Steroidobacter uvarum. The sequence goes on along the minus strand of NZ_JACHHZ010000001.1, from coordinate 853,840 downwards.
TCCGGGTCGGGTGGACTCACCGCCAACGTCGATGATGCGGGCACCGCCATCAATCATCGTCCGCGCATGCTCCAGCGCGCGATCGACGTTCACGTAGCGCCCACCGTCGGAAAACGAATCCGGCGTGACGTTGAGGATGCCCATGACGACGGGCGTCGACAGGTCGAGCGTGTGCTTGCCGCAGCGAAGATACATGGAGCGTGTGGATGGACCAGAAACGACAATGCCGGCTCTGCGCCGGCATTGCGTGGACTGAAGTGGTCCGGACCTCGTTAGTGCTGGCTGGCCGGCTTGCCGATCGGCGATTCGGGCGTTTCGCCGCGATCGCGACTCTTGCCCATCGGTGGCGCATTGTCGTCCCAGCCCGCGGGCGGCTGCGGATCGCGACCCTGCATGATGTCCTTGATCTGATTCTCATCGATGGTCTCGAACTTGATCAGCGCTTCGGCCATCTTGTGCAGCTTGTCGAGGTGCTTCTCGAGAATGCTCTTCGCATGCTTGTAGTTCGAATCGATGAGGCTGCGGACCTCTTCATCGATCGCATGCGCGGTCACATCCGAAACATGCTTGTGCTGGGTCACGGAGCGACCCAGGAACACTTCACCCGATTCTTCGCTGTACGTGAGCGGACCGAGGCGGTCGGACAGACCCCAGCGAGTCACCATGTTGCGGGCGATCTCGGTCGCACGCTCGATGTCGTTCGATGCGCCGGTGGTCACCGACTCCGGCCCGAAGATCATCTCTTCGGCGAGACGGCCGCCGAACAGCGTCGCGATCTTGCTCTCGAGGCGGCGCTTGCTGATGCTGTAGCGGTCCTGCTCGGGCAGGAACATCGTGACACCCAGCGCACGGCCGCGAGGAATGATCGTGACCTTGTAGACCGGATCGTGCTCGGGCACCGACAGACCGACGATGGCGTGACCCGCCTCGTGATACGCGGTGAGCTTCTTCTCCTGGTCGTCCATCACCATGGAGCGGCGCTCGGCGCCCATCATGATCTTGTCCTTGGCGCGCTCGAACTCGTCCATCGAGACGGTGCGGCGGTTGGCGCGGGCAGCGAACAGCGCGGCCTCGTTCACGAGGTTCGCGAGATCAGCGCCCGAGAATCCCGGCGTGCCGCGCGCAATGACCTGCGGGCGAACGTCTTCCGCCAGCGGCAGCTTGCGCATGTGAACCTTGAGGATCTGTTCGCGACCGCGGACATCGGGCAGCGGCACCACGACCTGGCGATCGAAGCGGCCCGGACGCAGCAACGCCGGATCGAGCACGTCGGGGCGATTCGTCGCGGCAATGACGATCACACCTTCCGTGCCTTCGAAGCCGTCCATTTCGACGAGCAGCTGGTTGAGGGTCTGCTCACGCTCATCGTGACCGCCGCCGAGGCCGGCGCCGCGATGACGACCCACGGCATCGATTTCGTCGATGAAGATGATGCACGGAGCATGCTTCTTGGCCTGCTCGAACATGTCGCGGACGCGTGAGGCGCCGACGCCGACGAACATTTCGACGAAGTCGGAGCCCGAGATCGTGAAGAACGGCACCTTCGCTTCACCAGCGATGGCGCGGGCGAGCAGCGTCTTGCCGGTACCGGGCGAGCCCACCATCAGCACGCCGCGCGGAATCTTGCCGCCGAGGCGCTGGAACTTGGCCGGGTCCTTGAGGAACTCGACGATCTCGACCACTTCTTCCTTCGCCTCGTCGACACCAGCGACGTCGGCGAACGTGACCTGCACCTGGTCCTCTCCCAGCAATCGGGCCCGGCTCTTGCCGAAGGACATCGCCCCACGGCCGCCCGCTCCTCCCTGCATCTGGCGCATGAAGTAGACCCAGACTGCGATGAGCAGCAGGATCGGGAACGAGGAAATCAGGAGCTGGGTGAGCAGGGACTGCCGTTCGGCCGGTTCCTTGCTGAAAGTGATGTTCGCCTTCTCGAGCGCACCGATCAGGTCGGTGTAATCGGTCTCGGGATTGTTGACGATGAACTTCTCGCCGTTCTTGCGCGTGCCCTTGAGCTGGTCGCCCTTGAAGGTGACTTCGTCGACGCTTCCGGTCCGGACCTCTTCGAGGAACGCCGAGTACTTGAGCGGCGCATCCGCACCGGCGCGCGTGCTGAAGTTGCTCACGACCGTAGCGACGACCACGGCGATGACGATCCAGAGGACTATGTTCTTGGCAAGGTCGTTCAAGGTCGATTCCTCAGAAACCTTCTCTCGAAATGCTTAAGGAGGCGGTCAGCTCAAACACTCAATACATCTGCGGGGACATTCGCAGCGAGTTCATGCACTCGAACTACTCGCGACGGCGGGCGGGTCGGGCTGACGCAAAAAGCATCCGCAAAAGAATGGCGTATGCGTTTGACACTACTACATTCTCCGCCGCCAAAGCCAGAACCGGTCACAGATCCTGCGAAGTCGCCGTCAAAGCGCCGAACGCCGACTTTCTGCCGGTTGTCCGCGCCTCCGCGACCGGGATGATCAGCAGCCCCGCGTCGGCTGACTGACCTCACGGCGCAGGCTTTCCGGCAGACCCGACGTCCTCTGCCGCCGTAATGCGAAAATCCATTTCCGGTTCAGGCAGATGCAGCAGTCGTGGGGCCAGTCGAACGGTCATGCCCGACAGGGTGGGGACGATCTCCGGCATTGCAAGACAACGCCCCCCTTAACTACAGCACTTGCGCGATCCGCGGGATGAGGCAACGGCTGACTTGGACAGCGGACCATCGATCGATTTGATACGTTACGGCCCCGCTTCGCAGGACCCTGGCAGGAATGACGAAAACGCTCTCGGAAAAGCAGCGCAAGCATCTGCGCGGCCTCGCCCACAGTCGCGACCCGATCGTCCTGATCGGTCAGGGCGGACTGTCAGAGGGCGTGACGAAAGAACTGGATACCGCCCTCTCCGCCCACGAGCTCGTGAAGGTGCGCGCCCGGGTCGGGGATCGCGAGGAACGCGATGCGATCTTCGAACAGCTGACCCGGCAGACGACGAGCACCCTGGTGCAGCGGATCGGGAACGTCGGGGTCTTCTATCGACCCCACAAGGACAAGCCGAAGATCATCCTGCCGGCCGACTGAGCTTCCAGAGCAATACCAGCACGCTCAGGCAGGCGCCAAGGAACAGCACGGCCGAGACGCCGTGCAACATGCCGAACCGCGCCATATCTCCCGCGGCGCGAGCCTGAGACATCAGCGGCCCCAGAATCAGGTAGCTCGCCAGCGGGAAGCCGGCGGCCAGCGCAACCCACAGCCGCGGCACCGTGATCTTTCCGGCAAAGCTCAGCACGAGCAGCAACCCGCCGATCCCGACGCCGATCCAGGTTTCGATGTGGAAGAAACGACCAGCCAGTTGCCCGGCAAGCCGGCGGTCTTCGAGGATGGCGAACAAGGAAGGAGCGACGATGCCGCAGATCGTCCAGAGGCTGCCTGCCCAGAAGGCAACGAGGATAAAGGCCGCGCGGGACAGCATCGTGGACCTTACCGCCGCCGGGATCGCGGTCAGACGTATTTGACCGACATGATCTCGTAGGAACGAGTGCCGTTCGGCGCCACGACGTCGACGATATCTCCCTCGGACTTGCCGACGAGCGCGCGCGCGATGGGGGAGGACACGGAAATCCAGCCGTTCTTGATGTCGGCCTCGGCGTCTCCAACAATCTGGTAGACCACCTTGTTGCCGTCATCCTGGTCTTCCAGGTTGACCGTCGCGCCGAAGACGACCTTGCCGTTCGCGACGACGCGGGTGATGTCGATGATCTCGGAGTTCGACAGGTGGGCCTCGACGTCCTTGATCCGCCCTTCGATGAAGCTCTGCTGTTCGCGTGCGGCGTGGTACTCCGCGTTTTCGCTCAGGTCGCCATGACTGCGCGCTTCCGCGATCGCCTGGATGACGCGCGGACGATCCTCGGTCTTGAGGCGCTTCAACTCGGCCCGCAGGCGCTCCGCGCCCTTCAACGTCAAAGGCATCCGCTTCACGATGCCACCTCTTGATGCAGATCCTGGAGACGGTTCACGTCCGTCTCGTTGATGTGTGCGATGGCGTCGCAGGTGGCGAGACCTGCCGTCACCGTCGTGTAGTAGGTCACTCGCTTGTGGACCGCTTCGCGCCGGATGGAGCGCGATTCGAAGATGGCCTGCTTGCCTTCCGTCGTGTTGACGATCAGCGAAATCTCATCGTTCTTGATCATGTCGACGATGTGCGGCCGACCCTCGCGAACCTTGTTCGCGCGACGGCACGCAATACCGGCATCCGTAATCGCTTTCGCCGTGCCCTCGGTCGCCACGATCTCGAATCCCTGCGCGACGAGTCGGCGGGCAAGCATCACTGCGGACGGCTTGTCGCGCTCACGCACGCTGATCAGGCAGACGCCGCGCGTCGGCAACGTCACGCCCGACGCAAGCTGCGCCTTCGCGTAGGCTTCGCCGAACGAACGACCCGTGCCCATCACTTCGCCCGTCGACTTCATTTCCGGTCCGAGGATCGGATCGGACTCGGGGAATTTCGCGAACGGGAAGACGGCTTCCTTGACCGAGAAGAACTTCGGCACGCGCTCGGTGGTCAGTCCAAGCTCCTTGAGCTTGCTGCCCGACATCACGCGCGCGGCCATTTTTGCGATCGGCACGCCCGTTGCCTTCGACACGAACGGCACCGTGCGGGAGGCACGCGGATTCACTTCCAGGATGTAGACGATCCCGTTCTGGATCGCGAACTGGATGTTCATCAGACCAACGACGTTGAGCCCACGAGCGAGCTTCCGCGTCTGCTCACGCAGTTCGGTCTGCAGCTCCTCACTCAGGCTGTTGGGCGGCAGTGAACATGCCGAGTCGCCGGAATGGACGCCCGCCTGTTCGACGTGCTCCATGATTCCGCCGATGAAAACGTCCTCGCCGTCGCAGATCGCGTCGACGTCCACTTCGATCGCGAGGTCGAGGAACCTGTCGAGCAGCACGGGGCTGTCGTTCGACACCTTCACCGCGTCCGTCATGTATATGCGCAGATCGTCTTCGTTGAAGACGACCTCCATCGCGCGTCCGCCCAGGACGTACGAAGGCCGCACGACGAGCGGGAAGCCGATCGTCTTCGACATCGTGATCGCCTGGTCTTCGGTCCGCGCGGTACAGTTCGGCGGCTGCTTGAGGCCGAGGTTCTGTACGAGCTGCTGGAAACGTTCGCGGTCTTCCGCAACGTCGATGGCATCGGGCGTCGTACCGATGATCGGTGCGCCTGCCGCTTCGAGCGCGCGGCACAGCTTCAGCGGCGTCTGGCCGCCGTACTGCACGATCACGCCGGCCGGCTTCTCCTTCTCTATGATCTCCATCACGTCTTCAAACGTCAGCGGCTCGAAGTACAGGCGATCCGACGTGTCGTAGTCGGTCGACACCGTCTCCGGATTGCAGTTGACCATGATGGTTTCGTAGCCGGCGTCACGAAGCGCGAGCGCGGCGTGGACACAGCAGTAATCGAATTCGATGCCCTGCCCGATCCGGTTGGGCCCGCCGCCCAGGATCATGATCTTCTTGCGGTCGGACGGATTGGACTCGCACTCCTCGTCGTACGTCGAATACATGTACGCGGTGGAAGTTGCGAACTCCGCGGCGCAGGTGTCGACGCGCTTGTAGACGGGCCGCACACCGAACGTCGTGCGGCGCCGGCGAACACTGGCCTCATCGATACCCAGCAGCGTCGCAAGACGGCGATCGGAGAATCCCTTGCGCTTGAGCGTCCGGACGCGGTCGCGATCGAATGCTTCCAACCCTTTGGCCTGCACCGTTTGTTCCTCGCGAATCAGGTCGGCGATCTGCGCGAGGAACCAGCGATCGATCTTCGAAAGCGAGTAGACCTCTTCCAGCGACCAGCCGGCGCGCAGGGCATCGGCGGCGTAGCGGATGCGATGTGGCCCCGGCATGCGCAGTTCTTCGCGAACGCGCTGACGCTCTTCATCGCTGAGCGGGAGCTTGACGATCGGATCGAGGCCGTCCGCGCCGGTCTCGAGGCTGCGCAGCGCCTTCTGCAGCGATTCCTGGAACGTGCGACCGATCGCCATTGCTTCGCCGACCGACTTCATCTGCGTCGTCAGGCGATCGTTGGCGCCGGGGAATTTCTCGAACGTGAAACGCGGGATCTTCGTGACGACGTAGTCGATGGTCGGCTCGAACGACGCCGGCGTGGCACCGCCGGTGATGTCGTTCTTCAGCTCATCTAGCGTGTAGCCCACCGCAAGCTTCGCGGCGACCTTCGCGATCGGGAATCCGGTGGCCTTCGAAGCCAGCGCCGAGGATCGCGACACGCGCGGATTCATCTCGATGACCAGCAGCCGTCCGTCGTCCGGGCTGACCGCGAACTGGACGTTCGAGCCGCCGCATTCGACGCCGATCTTGCGCAGCACCGCGATGGATGCGTTGCGCATGCGCTGATATTCCTTGTCCGTCAGCGTCTGTGCTGGCGCGACGGTGATCGAGTCGCCCGTGTGCACGCCCATCGGATCGAAGTTCTCGATCGAGCAGATGATGATGCAGTTGTCCGCGCGGTCGCGGACCACTTCCATCTCGAATTCCTTCCAGCCGATCACCGACTCTTCGAGCAGCACTTCGCTCGTTGGCGAAGCGTCGAGACCGCGCTCGACGATCTGTTCGAACTCTTCGCGGTTGTAGGCAATGCCGCCGCCCGAGCCGCCCATTGTGAACGACGGACGAATGACGGTCGGAAAGCCGATCTCGGCCTGGGCCGCGAGCGCCTCTTCCATGCTGTGAGCGATCCGGGATCGCGGCGATTCGAGGCCGATCTCGCGCATCGCGTTGCGGAAACGTTCGCGATCCTCAGCCATGTCGATCGCTTCGCGCGAAGCGGCGATCAGCTCGACGCCGTGCTTCTCGAGCACACCTTCGCGCACGAGGTCGAGCGCGCAGTTGAGCGCCGTCTGGCCACCCATCGTGGGCAGCAGCGCGTCGGGCTTCTCTTTCTCGATGATGCGTTCGACGGCGCGCCAGTTGACCGGCTCGATGTAGATGACATCCGCCGTTTCCGGGTCCGTCATGATGGTCGCCGGATTGGAGTTCACCAGGATGACGCGGTAGCCCTCCTCCTTGAGCGCTTTGCAGGCCTGCGCGCCTGAATAATCGAACTCGCACGCCTGGCCGATGACGATCGGGCCGGCGCCAATGATCAGGATGCTCTGGATGTCGGTACGCTTGGGCATCTCAACTCTTGATGTAGTGGCAATCAGCGTTCAGCGACACGACGCGAGGCGTCCTTCGCCGCGGTCTGCGCATTCAGTCGTTCATTGATCATCGAGACGAACTTGCCGAACAGAGCGCGCACTTCGTGCGGGCCCGGGCTCGCTTCCGGATGTCCCTGGAAGCTGAAAGCCGGTCGATCGGTGCGCTCGATGCCTTGCAGGGAGCCGTCGAAGAGCGACTTGTGCGTCACCTTCACGTTCTGACCGAGCGTGGTCTCGTCGACGGCGAAACCATGGTTCTGGCTGGAGATCAGCACGCGGCCGGTCCCGATATCGAGCACCGGATGATTCGCGCCGTGGTGCCCGAACTTCATCTTCACGGTCTTGGCGTCGCTCGCGAGGCCGAGCAGCTGGTGGCCCAGGCAGATACCGAAAACGGGAATGTCCGTTTCCAGGAACTTGCGGATCGCCTCGATCGCGTAGGTGCACGGCTCCGGATCGCCGGGGCCATTCGACAGGAAGATGCCGTCCGGATTCAGAGCCAGCACTTTTTCAGCGGGCGTCTGCGCCGGCACCACAGTGACGCGGCAGCCGTAGTCGGACAGGGAGCGCAGGATGTTGCGCTTGATACCGAAGTCGTAAGCGACGACGTGGACGCGCTGACCCGGGCGAGCCTTGGGCCCCTGCTCCAGCGCCCAGTTCGTGCCCTCGTTCCACTGGTAGGTCTTCTTGGTGGAGACGACCTTCGCGAGGTCCATGCCTTTCAGGCCGGGGAATTTGCGTGCGGCGTGAACCGCCGCGTTCGCGTCCGCTTTCTCGCCCGTCATGATGCAGCCGGCCAGCGCGCCCTTCTCCCGGAGGATTCGCGTGAGCTTGCGAGTGTCGATGTCGGCGATCGCGACGACTTTGCCCTTCTGCAGGAAACTCTCGAGGGACTCCGCCGAACGCCAGTTGGCGTGCACTTCGGGCAGATCGCGAATGATCAACCCCGCGGCATAGATCGACGCGGCTTCCAGATCCTCGGGATTGGCGCCGGTGTTGCCGATGTGCGGGTATGTGAGAGTGACAATCTGTCTGCAATACGAGGGATCGGTCAGGATCTCCTGATAGCCGGTCATGGCGGTATTGAAAACCACCTCGCCCGTCGTATTGCCCTTTGCGCCGATCGAGCGGCCAGAGAAAACCGTACCGTCCTCAAGCGCGAGTACAGCTGGTGTTGTCACATCAGCTCCTAATCAGTGAATTTCAGGCGCGTACGCGAACAGCGGGAAAGGCTTGGCCCATCCCGCTGAACAAAAATATCGCCACGTGCTGAAGGCGGCAGTCTACGCGAGTGAGTCAGGTGAGGGAAGAAGAAAAACCCGCATGCACATAACAGCGGCTTCATCTCACCGGTCATTCAATCCAAGCACGTCCTGCATCGAGTACAGGCCCGGCTTGCGTCCCGCGAGCCAAGCCGCCGCGGCGACTGCGCCCCGCGCGAAAGCCATGCGGTCGCTGGCGCGATGCGTCAATTCAATGCGCTCGCCGATGCCTGCGAACGTCACTGTGTGGTCGCCCACTACGTCCCCGCCGCGAAATACCGAGAATCCGATGGCGCCACGACCGCGGGCGCCTGTATTGCCTTCGCGCGCCATCTCGGCCACGGCATCCAGAGACACCCCGCGTCCCTGCGCCGCCGACCGGCCGAGCGCGAGCGCAGTCCCTGACGGCGCATCCTTCTTGTTGCGATGGTGGGCCTCGAAGATCTCGATGTCGTAGCCGGCGTCCAGCCTGGCTGCAGTCATTTCAACGAGCTTCAGCAACAGGTTCACGCCGAGGCTCATGTTCGGAGCGCTGATGACCGGGATTCTCTCGGCCGCCCGAGCGATTTCCTGGCGAGCCGCTTCGTCATGACCTGTCGTGCCAATGACCACCGGGCGTCCGGCAGCCACGCAAGCGCGCAGGTTGCCGGCCGTCGCTTCCGGCAGCGTGAAGTCGATCGCCACATCAGCGTCGCGAATGGCGAGCGCGACGTCGCCACTGATCGTCACTCCGCGACGCGTGCTGCCGAAAGGTTCGCCGGCATCCTTGCCATTCCACTGGCTGGAAGGCGATGCGCTGGCTCCCGTGAGCTTCGCTTCCGGTCTTTCATCGATTGCAGACAGCAGCGCGCGCCCCATCCGACCGCTGACACCGAGAATCGCAACACGCAGGGCGGGATTCGTCATCGGTCAGCTTCTCATCGTGCCGAAGAAACGCTTCACGCCGTCGAGCCAGGTGCGCTCGCGCGGACTGTGGTTGTGCGAGCTCGTGCGCATCGTCGAGTCGAACTGCCTGAGCATCTCGCGCTGTTCCTCGGTGAGATTCACGGGCGTCTCGACGACGATGCGGCAGAACAGATCGCCGACCGCCCCGCCGCGCACAGGCTTCACGCCCTTCTCGCGCAAGCGGAATACGCGACCTGACTGCGTTTCGTTCGGGACCTTCAGTTCGACGTTGCCGCCGAGCGTCGGGACTTCGACCGTGCCCCCCAGGGCAGCCGTAACGAAACTCACGGGGACTTCGCACGAAAGATGGCTGCCGTCGCGTTCGAAGATCGCATGCTCGCGAACGCGGATCTCGACATACAGATCGCCGGCCGGGCCACCGTTGCGCCCTGCCTCGCCCTCGCCCGCCAGACGAATCCGGTCGCCATTGTCGACACCGGGCGGGACCTTGACCGAGAGAGTCTTGCTGCGCCGGAGGCGACCCTGCCCGAGGCAGCTGTCGCAGGGCTGCGTGATGATCTGGCCACGCCCCTTGCATCGCGGGCACGTCTGCTGAACAGCGAAGAAGCCTTGCTGCATGCGAACCTGGCCAACACCATTGCAAGTCTCGCAGGTTGCGGCCTTGGAACCGGGTGCGGCGCCGCTGCCTTTGCAGGGCTCACACTCACCCAGCGTGGTGAATTCGACGGTGGAGTCGTGGCCGAACACGGCCTGTTCGAGATCGAGTTCGAGGTCGTAGCGAAGGTCGGCTCCGCGAAACACCTGCTGGCGTCCGCCGCGGCGTCCGCCGCCGAAGATGTCGCCGAACACATCACCGAAAATATCGCTGAAGGCATCGCCCGCACCGAACCCGCCGCCGCCACCACGTGCCGCGAGTCCCTCGTGGCCGTGCTGATCGTAGATGGCGCGCTTCTGAGCGTCCGTCAGGACCTCATAGGCTTCTTTCGCTTCCTTGAATTTCTCTTCGGCCTCGTGATCGTCCGGATTGCGGTCCGGGTGATACTTCATCGCCAGGCGACGATAGGCCTTCTTGAGCTCGGCCTCGGTCGCCGTTCGGGAAACCTCGAGGACGAGGTAGTAGTCGCGCTTGGACATCAGACTTCGTGTTGACGACGGACGGTTGATGGTGGACGGCCGGATGCAAACCGCCCGGAGCCAGTCTGTTGTAGTTTCATTTCCGCATCAGCCTTTGCAAAAAATCCCTCTCCCGTCGAAACAGGAGAGGGACTCACGTCTATTCTGGCCATCGACCGTCAACCGTCAACGGCCAACCGGTTTTATCAGTTGCCGGCCTTCTTGTCCTTGACCTCTTCGAACTCGGCGTCCAGGACGTCGTCCTGCTTGCCGCCGGCCTGACCCGCACCGCCGGACGCGGCACCTTCCGCCGAAGCACCGGCGTTTGCCTGTGCGTAGGCCTGCTGTGCAATCGCGCCCGAAGCTTCAGCCAGCGCCGCAGCCTTCTTGTCGATGATGTCCTTGTCGTCGCCGCCGATCGCCTTCTTGAGGTCCGACACCGCCGATTCGATCTTCGCGCGATCGGCCGCCTGCACCTTCTCGCCCAGATCCTTCATCGCCTTCTCGCTCTGATGGATCAGCGCATCGGCCTTGTTGCGCGACTCGACGAGCTCGCGGAACTTGCGATCCTCTTCGGCGTGCGACTCGGCATCCGCGACCATCCGCTTGATGTCGTCGTCGGACAGACCGCTCGACGCCTTGATGACGATCTTCTGTTCCTTGCCGGTGGCCTTGTCCTTCGCCGACACGTTCAGGATGCCGTTCGCATCGATGTCGAACGTGACTTCGATCTGCGGCATGCCGCGGGGAGCCGGCGGAATGCCTTCGAGGTTGAACTGGCCCAGCGACTTGTTGTCGACGGCGCGCTGACGCTCACCCTGGAGCACGTGAATGGTCACGGCGCCCTGGTTGTCGTCGGCCGTCGAGAACGTCTGATTCGCCTTGGTCGGAATCGTGGTGTTCTTCTCGATCAGCTTGGTCAGCACGCCGCCGAGGGTTTCGATACCCAGCGACAGCGGCGTCACGTCGAGGAGCAGCACGTCCTTCACTTCACCGGAGAGCACGCCGCCCTGAATCGCGGCGCCCACGGCGACCGCTTCATCGGGGTTCACGTCCTTGCGCGGCTCCTGGCCGAAGTAATCCTTCACGGCCTTCTGCACGAGCGGCATGCGGGTCTGACCGCCGACCAGGATGACCTCGGAGATATCCTTCAGCGCGAGACCGGCATCCTTCACCGCGATCTTGCACGGCTCGATCGTGCGCTGAACCAGCACCTCGACGAGCGACTCGAGCTTGGCGCGGGTGAGCTTGATGTTGAGGTGCTTCGGACCCGACGCGTCCGCCGTGATGTACGGCAGGTTCACTTCGGTCTGCTGGCTCGACGACAGCTCGATCTTCGCCTTCTCCGCGGCTTCCTTCAGGCGCTGCAGGGCGAGCGGATCACGACGCACGTCGACGCCGCTTTCCTTTTTGAACTCTTCGCCGAGGTAGTCGATGATGATCTTGTCGAAGTCCTCGCCGCCGAGGAACGTGTCGCCGTTGGTCGCGAGCACTTCGAACTGGCGCTCACCGTCGACGTCCGCGACTTCGATGATGGAGATATCGAACGTGCCGCCGCCCAGGTCGTACACCGCGATCTTGCGGTCGCCGCCCTGCTTGTCCATGCCGTACGCGAGCGCAGCCGCCGTCGGCTCGTTGATGATGCGCTTCACGTTCAGGCCAGCGATGCGGCCGGCGTCCTTCGTCGCCTGGCGCTGCGAATCATTGAAGTACGCAGGCACGGTGACGACAGCTTCGGTCACCGGCTCGCCGAGGAAATCCTCGGCCGTCTTCTTCATCTTCATGAGCACGCGCGCCGAGACTTCCGGCGGCGCCATCTTCTTGCCCTGCACTTCGACCCAGGCATCGCCGTTGTCGGCCTTCGCGATCTTGTACGGAACCATGCCGACGTCCTTCTGCACGACGTCGTCTTCGAAGCGACGGCCGATCAGACGCTTGATGGCGAACAGGGTGTTCTGGGGATTGGTGACGGCCTGGCGCTTGGCCGACTGGCCGACCAGCACTTCCTCGTCCTTGGTGAAGGCGACGATCGACGGCGTGGTGCGATCACCTTCGCTGTTCTCGATCACACGCGGCTTGCCGCCTTCCATGATCGCGACGCACGAGTTCGTCGTGCCGAGATCGATGCCGATGACTTTACCCATGGTCCACAACTCCTAAGAAAGCGTTCGAATTCAAAGATACGAAACTGGAATAACTGGCCAACTAGATGCGGATCGGCCGCAGCGTTTCAAGGCACGATCGCAACAAAGTGCGGTGACTTCGGCGCCGGTTTCCTGGAGCTGCAATGCTTCAGGAATGATCCGTAACTCATTGATATTTCATGCCAGAAATCACGGCTCGCGCGCCACGATGACGCGGGCCGGACGCAACAGGCGACCGTTGAGCTGGTAGCCCTTCTGCACGACCTGCAAAACGGAATTCGGCACGTGCTCCGCGGAGGGCTGGGCCACCATGGCCTCGTGCAGCTCCGGGTTGAACATTTCGCCCTGGGGAGAGATCTCGACGACGCCGGCCTTCTCGAAGGCCTTGCTGAGAAGTTTCAGCGTCGCTTCGCTGCCCGCCCGGAGCGTGTCGATCGTGCCCGCGGCATCGACGCCGAGCTCGAGGCTGTCCTTCACGGCGACCAGGTCATTGGCGAAACGGTCGATGGCGAACTTGTGGGCCTGCTCGACCTCTCGGGCAGAACGCTTGCGCACATTTTCCAGCTCGGCGAGCGCGCGCATGTACAGGTCTTTGCTCTCCAGGGCGCGACCCTCGGCCGCTTCGAGGGAAGCCTGCAAGGCCGCGACGTCGACGCCTGCGGGCGCCTGGTCGGAGGGCGGGAACTCAGCGGTCATGTCTGCTCATCTCCTCAAAATCACAAGACAGATCTGGTCACGAAGCAAATCCGACGCCCCCTGCGGGCCCGGGCAATACTCGTTCGCGGCCGTGGCGGCCGGAAGTCTCATTGTTGGGAATCTGCGGCTGGGCGCCGCGAATTCAAGACCGCTGGTTCAGCGCAGAACCCAGCAGTTTCGCGGTGATATCGACGATGGGGATGACCCGTTCGTAAGCCATCCGCGTCGGTCCGATGACCCCCAGCACCCCGACGACTTCCTGGTCCAGCGTGTACGGGGCCGTGACGATACTGCAATCGTCCAGGATGGTGTGGCCGGATTCGTGGCCGATGAAGATCTGCACGCCTTCGGCCCGCAGGCTGTTGTCCAGCAGATTGAGAATGTCCCGCTGCTGGGTGAAGGCATCGAACAGGCGCCGCAGCTTCTCGACGCTGGACAGCTCCGCGAAGTTCATCAGATTGGTCTCGCCCGCCATGACGTATTCCATCCTGCCCGTGGCCGGCGGAACGTCGACGACCTGCTGCGCGAGCAGGATCGCATCGAGCATCAGCTGATTGAGGGTCTCGCGGGTTTCCTTGAGCTGGGCGACCAGGTGATCCCGGATGACGCTCAACTCCTTGCCGGCCAGTTCCTGGTTCAAGTAGTTCGATGCACGGCGCAACTCGTCGGCCGAGTACCGGCGTTCGAGCTGCAGGATCCGGTTCTGGACCTCGCGGCCGTTGACCACGAGGACCGCGAGGACGCGGTTGTCGGAGAGCGGAATGAACTCGATCTGGCTGAGCGCGGCGTGGCTCTGCCTCGGAAGCGTCACCACACCGGCCATCCGCGTCACGCTCGAAAGCATCCGCGATGCGGCAGCGACCAGTGCCTTGGGATTGTCGACGTGCTCACCCAGGTGGCTCTGGATCTGCACGACCTTCGCCTGCTCGAGCGGCTCGTACTTGAGCAGCGTATCGACGAAGAAGCGGTAGCCCTTGTCGGTCGGCACGCGTCCGGCCGAGGTGTGCGGGGATGTCACGAATCCCAGCGCTTCGAGATCCGCCATGACGTTGCGGATCGTCGCGGCGCTCAACGTCAATCCGACGTCGCGCGACAGCGTACGCGACCCCACGGGCTGGCCGTCACGAATGTAATGCTCGACCAGTCGCTTCAGCAGCTGCTGGGCGCGTTCGTTCAGGAGGTCTTCGCCAGTCTCTGGGCTCATCTATCTATCGAAGCACTCTCGAAGCACCGGAACCGTCAAACCCATGTGACAGAAGGTTTTTTGCATCCATTCGCGGGATGCGCGGCGAAACTAGCACGGCCGGTCGCCGTGTCAAGCGACGTCGCTCCCACCTTGCCACGTCCTCTTCTGGCCCACATTGTGAGTGCACGGCGGTTACTGCCGCATGCTAAAAGGAGCGCCATGTCACCCGCTCCGCAGCAATTCAAATCCATCGCTCTCGTCGGCAATCATCAGGATGCGCGGGTGAGCGAATCGATCCTGATCCTTGCGGCTCATCTGCACAGCCGCAAGCGACGCGTCCTGCTCGGTTCGGACACCGAAGTCGATTTCGGATCCCTGCCGATCGAGCGCCATCCGGAACAGACCCTCGGCAGCGAAGTCGAGCTGATCGTCGCGGTCGGCGGCGATGGCACGATGCTGAATGCTGCCCGGCTCGCTGCGCCTTACGGCATTCCGGTGCTGGGTGTGAACCGCGGTCGCCTCGGCTTCCTTGCGGACATCAGCCCGGCGGACATTCGCGAGCGGCTCGACGACGTCCTCGAAGGGCGTTACGTGAAGGACAACCGCGCGATGCTGCAAGCGAAGCTGATCCGCGGAACTGAAGTAGCCGAAAGCCAGGCACTGAACGATGTCGTCGTCCAGAAATGGCAGACCGGGCGAATGCTCGATTTCGAAACCTGGATCGACGGCCGGTATGTCAACAGTCACGGCGGCGACGGCCTCGTCATCGCAACCGCGACCGGATCGACCGCTTACGCACTTTCCTGCGGCGGCCCGATCCTGTACCCGGAACTCGACGCCGTCGTTCTCGCGCCGATCTGTCCACATACGCTGTCAGACCGGCCGATCGTGATCCGCAGTTCCTCGTCGATCGAAGTGCGACTCGTCGAGCGGCCCGATGCGAATGCCCAGGTGATCTGCGACGGCGTCTCGCTCGGCGAACTGCTCGTGGGCGATCGCCTCGTGGTGACACGCGCCAGCTCGAATGTCACGCTCCTGCATCCGCCCGATCACGACTACTACAGAATCCTCCGCTCCAAGCTTCGCTGGGGCCGGGGCGATCGCATGATGCCGGGCAGTGCCACGGACTGACAGGAACGCTGCGTGCTCACTCATATACAGATACGCGATTTCGCGATCATCGATGCTGTCGAACTGGAACTGGGTAATGGCCTGACCGTCCTCACCGGCGAAACCGGCGCCGGCAAGTCCATTCTCGTCGACGCACTGCTCGTCGCGGCCGGCGGCCGCGCCGGCGCTGAAGTCGTCCGGCATGGAACCGAACGCGCGGAGGTTTCCGCGACATTCGGCGTGGAAGGCAACAGCGCGGCCCTCGATTGGCTCAACGAACAAGCGATCGAGCACGACGGCGAATGTGTCCTGAGGCGTGTCGTCGGCAGCGATGGTCGTTCGCGCGGCTACGTGAACGGACAATCGATGTCGGTTCAATCACTGCGGCAGCTCGGCGAAACGCTGCTCGACGTTCATGGCCAGATGGAATACCAGTCGCTCATGCGCCGCGCTGCGCAGCGCGACCTGCTCGATCGGAATGGCGACTACGATCCGCTGGTGCGCGCCGTCACCGAACAGTGGCGCACGATGAATTCGCTGCGCCAGGAACGCGACGAAGCCGCTGCGTCCGCCAAGGATCGCGATGCGCGCCTGGAAATGCTGCGATACCACCTGACCGAGCTGAACGCGCTCGATCTCAAGGCCGGCGAGATCGATGAGCTCGCTGCTGAAAGCGTGCGGCTTTCCCAACGCGGCAAGCTCGCGGAAGGCGCCCGCAACATCGTTCAGTTGCTGCGCGAAACGGAAGACGTCAGTGCCGAGCAGTCCGTCTCGCGTGCACTGACCATTGCACGAACACTGGGCGATCTGGACCCGCAGTTCACCCCCATTGCGCGACTCATCGACGAATCGCTGATTGCGCTGCGTGAAGGCGTCGAGTCCGTCGAACGGTACGAATCCAGCCTCGACGCGGACCCCGGTCGGCAGGAATGGGTCGAGCAGCGACTGGCGGCGATCGAAACCCTGGCACGCAAGCATCGAGTCGAACCGGCGGCGCTCATTGCGACGCAAGCGGAGCTCACCGAAGAGCTCGAGCGCCTGGAGAAGCTGGAGGCGTCGCTCGAGAGCATCGAAGCGCGATTGAAGGAAGCCGCCAGGCGCTTTCAAAGCGCCTGCACGAAACTGAGCACCGCACGCAAGGCCGCCGCGAAAGACTTGAGCGAACGTGTCAGTGCGTTGATGCAGACCCTCGGCATGCCGGGCGGAAAATTCCAGGTGCAGATCACGGCGCTCGCGCCGGAAGACGCAACGCAGTACGGCGCCGACGACATCGAATTCTTAGTCAGCGCCAACCCCGGTCAGCCGCCGCGACCGTTGGCGAAGGTCGCCTCAGGCGGTGAGCTCTCGCGTATCAGCCTGGCGATTCAGGTTGCTGCCGCGCAAACCGAAACCCTGCCCTGCCTGGTCTTCGACGAAGTCGACGCCGGTGTTGGTGGCGGTGTGGCCGAGATCGTCGGACGACAGCTGCGGACTCTGGGAGATCGCACGCAGGTGCTTTGCGTGACGCATCTGCCGCAGGTCGCGAGCCAGGCACATGGCCATGTGCGTGTCAGCAAACTGACGGACGGCAAGACGACGCGAACGTCGCTGCATCCGCTGACGATGAGCGAGCGCGTGGAAGAAATCGCACGCATGCTGGGCGGTGTCGACATCACCGACCGGGCCCGGGCGCACGCAGCGGAAATGCTTCAGGTCACCGCAACGCCGGCCCGTCCGGCCGGACGCGCGAAACGAAAATCCCGCTGATCAGGCCAACTGATCAAGACTTCGTGCGGGGGTTGTCGTGGGACGGACAGCCCGGCCGCTTGCAGCGTCCGTACAGGATCATGGAGTGATCCACGAGCTGGTAGCCGAACTTGCCCGCGATCTCTTTCTGACGCGCCTCGATGCCCGCGTCCATGAACTCTTCGACGCGGCCGCAGTCCAGACAGACGATGTGATCGTGATGCTCGCCCTCGTTCAGCTCGAAGACAGCCGTCGTGCCTTCGAAATGGTGCCGGGTCACGAGGCCCGCCGCCTCGAACTGGGTCAGCACGCGATAGACGGTGGCGAGGCCGATGTCTTCGTGGGATTCGAGGAGATGCTTGTAGATATCTTCAGCACTCATGTGGCGCGGCTGCGCCGTGCCGAGAATCTCCAGAATCTTGATGCGCGGCAGGGTGACTTTGAGTCCGGCCCGGCGCAGATCGTTGCTTTCCACGTGTCTGATCCTCTCGATTCCCGTGTCTTTGCCCTAAGGCAACGCCGCAAATTGCATGTGAGGCGGCGTCTGGGGCTACACCGCAAACGGCCGGCAGCAGCGCGCCAACGCGCTTTTGAGTATCATGCCGGCCGCATTATCACGCACCCGCCGCAGCTGCTCCACCCCGAAAATGGCGCAGGCGGCGATCGAGTTCGAGGTTGATCGAATGACCGCACGCAAGCTGATCGTTGCCGCATTGCTGACGACCGCACTGATTGGCGGCGCGGGATGCGTGCACCGCATCGACATCCAGCAGGGCAACTTCCTCGAACCGAAGGACGTCGATCGCGTTGCGGTCGGAATGACTCGCGTTCAGGTCCGTGCCCTGCTCGGAACGCCGATGGTCGCGGACCCCTTCGAGACGCAGCGCTGGGACTATATCTATTACCTGAAGAGAGGCCGGCTGGCCGACCCCATCCATCGCCAGTTCACGGTCTACTTCGAGGAAGACAAGGTCGTGCGGGTGGATCGCTCCGACAAAGCCTCGGAAAAGGATGGCGCGGCGACAGCTCAGACCGCGGAGAAGGCGAGCTAGGACTTCGGCTTCGTGCGCGCCGCTGCCTGTCGGCGCGCCTGCTTGGGATCGACGATCAGCGGCCGCAGGATCTCGACCCGATCGCCATCGCGCAATCGCTCCTCCACCGCGACGACCCGCCCGAAGATCGCAACATTGAGCGGCACTCGCGCCGCGTCGGGATATCGCTCCAGCAAGCCCGATTTCCGCACAGCGTCGATCACGCTGCTCCCCTCCGCGATTCGAACCGTGACGATCGATTGCCGCTCGGGCAACGCGTACACGACACGCACGGAAATCTGATCAGGCGTTGCTGGTTCCATAGACGGCACGGGCACGCGCGACGAACGAATCAACCAGCTGCGCGCAGCTCTTTTCGAACGTCTTCGACAACATCAGGGAGAGCATCGGATTGGCGAACTCGAACCGGATCGACAGGCCGATGCGCGTACCCCGCTCCCCGATCGGCTCGAAACTCCAGCGACCCTCGAGCAATTTGAACGGACCGTTCACGAGCCGCAGCTCCATGCTGTCCGGGGGACTCAGGATGTTGCGCGTCGTGAACTTCTCTTTGAGCCCCGACCGCTCCATCTCGAGCTCGCCGATGACTTCTTTGTCCGTGCGTTCGATCAACCGGGCCGCGGAAACCCAGGGCACGAAATCCGGATACCGCTCGATGTCCGAGACGAGCGCGAACATCTGGGCGGGTGTGTAAGGAACCAGCGCGCTGCGCTCGACGTGACGCATGGAAGCTGACAATGGCGGATGACGGCGCGATCGTACTTTGCCGCTGCCGCACTGGCACTCCTTTGCGGGCACTATTTTCGTCATGAGTGCGCCCGTGCGGCTACAATCCGCGACCCCTATGAACGCGAAGCAAGGCAAAAAGGCCAAATCGGACGACAATCCGCTCATCGCGGACAATCGCCGTGCGCGATACGACTACTTCATCGAAGAGACGTATGAAGCCGGCCTGTCGCTGATGGGATGGGAGGTCAAGAGCCTGCGTGCCGGCCGGGCGCAGATCAAGGAAGCCTACGTCTTCCTGAAGGATGGCGAGGCGTTCATGTTCGGGGCGCACATATCGGCACTGCCGACCGCGTCCACTCACGTGATCCCGGATCCGATCCGTACTCGCAAGCTCCTGCTCAATCGCGCCGAACTCAGCCGCCTGATCGGTGCGGTCGAGCGTCGCGGCTACACGCTGATTCCGCTCGAGCTGTATTGGAAGAACGGCAAGGTCAAGCTGCGTCTCGGACTCGCCAAGGGCAAGAAGGAACACGACAAGCGCGACACCTCTCGCGAGCGTGACTGGCAGCGCGAGAAGTCGCGGCTGATGAAGCACTCGCGCTGATTCCATTCTCCCCCGTTGCCGGAGTCCCCTGCCGGCGGTATCGTGACCCCGACTAGAAAAACGGGTACGGGCCGGCACGGTCCAAGCCCACATCGGGGGACCGTCGTGACGAAGAGAGCGCTTGCCAGCCTGCTGGCCGTAGTTGTCTGCTCCGCGTGTCAGAACAAAGCACCGGAAACCACCGAAGCCGCGGCGCCTCCATCCGCCGCCAAAGTGGATGCAGTCCGAATCATCCAGGCGGACAACGATCCCGCGAACTGGCTGACCCACGGACGCACTTACTCCGAACAGCGCTTCTCGCCGCTCGACAGGATCAACGCCGGGACCGTGAAGCAACTCGGTCTCGCGTGGTCGCTCGACCTCGACACGCATCGCGGCCAGGAAGCAACGCCGCTGATCATCGATGGCGTCATGTACTCCACGAGCGCCTGGAGCAAGGTGCAGGCCATCGATGCCGCGACCGGCAAACTTCTGTGGCAATACGATCCGAGAGTCCCGGGAGAATTCGGCGTCAAAGCGTGCTGCGACACTGTGAATCGCGGTGTCGCGGCTCACAAAGGCCGACTGTATCTCGGCGCACTCGACGGCCGCCTCATCGCTCTCGATGCGGCGACCGGCAAGGAAGTGTGGTCAGTCGTCACCGTTGATCAATCGCAGCCGTACACGATCACGGGCGCTCCGCGCATCGTCAAAGACAGGGTGATCATCGGCAACGGCGGCGCTGAGCTCGGTGTACGCGGCTACGTCTCTGCTTACGATCCCGCGGACGGCAAATTGCTGTGGCGCTTCTACACAGTACCGGGCGACCCGTCGAAACCATTCGAAGGCGCTCACCTGGAAAAGGCAGCCAAGACCTGGAACGGCGAATGGTGGAAGCTCGGCGGCGGCGGCACGGTGTGGGATTCGATGGCCTACGACCCCGACCTCGATCTCCTTTATATCGGCGTCGGCAACGGCTCGCCCTGGAATCAGCAGTATCGAAGCCCCGGCGGCGGCGACAACCTGTATCTCAGCTCGATCGTTGCGATCAAACCCGAGACCGGCGAATACGCCTGGCACTATCAGTCGACGCCGGGCGAAACGTGGGACTTCACCGCAACCCAGCACATCATCCTCGCGGACATCGAGCTCGAAGGTCAGCCGCGCAAGGTGCTGATGCAGGCACCGAAGAACGGATTCTTCTACGTGATCGATCGCACCAACGGGGCCCTCCTCTCGGCGAAGCCTTTCGTGCAGGTGAACTGGGCGACCGAGATCGACATGAAGACAGGCCGTCCGGTCGAAACGAAGGAAGCGCGATTCACTGATCACAAGATGCCGTTCATCGCGATGCCCGGGCCGTATGGCGCGCACAACTGGCACCCGATGTCGTACAGCCCGCAGACAGGGCTCGTCTACATTCCCGCGCAGGACGTGGGGTTCGTGTACATGCACGACAGCAAGTACAAGCCCGAGTCGATGGGATTCAACATCGGCATCGACAAAGTGGCAGTTCGTATGCCGGATGATCCGCAGGTGAAAGCCGCGGCACTCAGCACGGTTCGCGGCTACTTGAAGGCATGGGATCCCGTGAAACAGGAAGCGCGATGGACCGTCGAACATCCAGGCGCATGGAACGGCGGCATCCTGTCGACCGCGGGCAATCTCGTCTTCCAGGGCAACGTCGGCGGAGAGTTCGTCGCGTACAACGCGGCAGACGGCACGAAGCTGTGGTCCTTCCCGGCGCAAACCGGAATCGTCGCGGCTCCCGCGACATACGCGATCGGCGATGAACAATACGTCGTCGTTGTCGCCGGCTGGGGCGGCACATACGCCATCTCGGGCGGAGACGCATCGCGCAAAGGCGGGCCCGCGATCAATCGCAGCCGTGTCCTTGCTTTCAAATTGGGCGCGACCGGACAACTGCCGGAACCGGTTGCCGCCGCCGCTCCCGTGCAGCCACCCGAAGCATCGAAGGACAAGAAACTCATCGAGCACGGCATTGCGGTGTATCACACGCATTGCTCCGTCTGTCACGGCGACTCCGCCGTCGGCGGCGGCGTGCTGCCCGACCTGCGCTGGTCTGCAATCAATCGCGACGCAGCGGCGTGGAAGGAAGTCGTGATCAACGGCGCGCGCAAAGATCGTGGCATGGTCAGCTTCGCACCTGTCCTGAGCGAAGCCGATGCAGACGCCGCGCGGCAATACGTCATCTGGAAGGCGAATCAGGATTTCGCCTCGGCGAAGTAACTGACTGCTTCATGCGGTCGGCGAAGCGAGCGCGGAAGAAGAAGATCTCCACGGGGGGCACGGGGATCACGGGGGTCAAGCCTGCATGTATCTGCCCCCGGCTCCCCGTGTCCCCCGTGGAAAACTTCTGCGCTTTCCGCCCTTGCGTTTGAGCGTTCCGCCCCTACACTACCCTTGCTCTTGGGGGCGACCGGCTTCGACGTGGGTGGCGAAACTCCAGGTGCATGCCGAGTTGTAAGTAACTCGTAAAACTGCTTACAAACTTTATAGTTGCAAACGAAGACAACTACGCTCTGGCGGCTTAATCCCGCCTAACCCTCGCCTGGTATGTGCTTGTGCATCCAGAATCGGGGGACGCGCTCACAAGCTCGCGATCCAGTGTGCTCCAGGCTGTATCGCTAAACGACACTGAAGCTGGCTGTGCGTCTTCCCTGCCCTTCGGGTAGCGCATGGTGAGAACTAAAGAATGGGCTAAGCATGTAGATCTTGTAGCGTAGTGCTTACGGACGCGGGTTCGATTCCCGCCGCCTCCACCACTTCCCTTGTAGATCAGTTGGTTACGCCCGCTTCGGCGGGCTACCCATCATGCCGACCATCATCCCGTCTGCGCTTGGCGCTGTTGCATTTTTCAGCCCACAAGCGGAGATGACCATGCCCTATCCAGTCGACGATTCCCAGGACCGCGGCGTCCTGACCTTCTTGCTGCTCGCCATCATGGCGATCGGCGCCCTCCTAGTTCGCCGTCGCTATCGGGTGGTGTCCAATGTGTGAAAGACACCCGCCGGCGGTGAAGGCAAGCACCCTCGCAGCAAACTCAAGACGATCGAGGACGGCATCGCCGCCGATAACGCGAACTTCGTGCGGGCCTTCCTAGCCAGCGTCCAACCGCTCAGGGGCTGTACGTTCGGTGATTCCTTCGAACGTGGACGGTCAGCCGAGCGCGCGGGCGCGTCGCGACCCCTTCCGTTCGAAGCCGAGGCGCTGATCGACATCTACGAGGACTGTCTCAAGGGTCGGGGACCGCGAGAGGATCGCGAAGCCCGACCGACCGTGGAGATGCTCGTCGCGCTGGAAGGCCGACAGGGGCGGATCCAGCAGATATTCACGCTATGCCAGATCGGCACCCTTTGCGTCAGCGACTCGAGCAGATTGCTCGCAAAGAGGATTGGCGATCGCTCAACTCAGCCATCGAGCAGGTCTGGGGCACGAAGCACTATCGTGAGCTCGGCGACGCGCAGGAGCGGCTGCGTGATGCCCTGGCGGCCAGCATGGCGGATCCCAGCTGGCCGTGACCGACGGGGGCGACCAGCCCCCCGCTTGAATTCTGCGGAAGCGGAAGAAACGCTGGGCGCGCGTACCAAGGTAGACGCTCGATTCTAGAAGCTGGACAGCGCGACGGATGGAAAAGGCCCTGCTATTGCCGGGCAGGGCCTTCGAATCCTGGCGGGAATCGAACCCGCGTCTCCCCTTTACGAGAAGGGCGCTCTATCCGCTGAGCTACAGGGGCATTGTTACCGATGTAGTCCGACCGCCCAGCATGGGTAGAGTTCACTGGAGAATGTCCGCAGACCCCAGGCAAGTCCCCCCGGCTTCGTGAGACCGAAGCCCCGCCGGGCCGTCAGGCGGGGTTTTTCTATTCGTCGCCATGTCACGTTTTTTCCGCCGCCGTGACGAAGTCGCACTATTAGTCGAGGTGCGATCGACGTTCTACAGGTGCCGCTGTTAGATCCTGCTGGACGGCTGCCCGTTGCTGGCGATTTGGGGGCTTCGCGGACAACTGGTTGCGGTCCCGTCCCGAAAGTGTGCAAATCTAGGAACCGGGCCGCGCTTCACACCCCCTTGCTGGAGCGCCCCGGAACCTCGGTTAAGCCTTGGGATGGCAAACAGAAGTCCTGTCTTGCTCAGGGCGATCTGGCAAAGGTTTCCATGGTGGAGCGCGGCCCGCATCCACGATACGACAATGCAAGGAAGCAGGCCATGGACGACTTCGACCGCCTGGTCGCCGAGTACCAGGAATCATCGACGACCTCGCGAAACCCGGTCCGATGGCGCTGATCAACTCGTTGCCGACGGAATGCGGGGAGACGCTCGATCGGTTGCTGCGCGAACGTCCGATCACTGATCTGAATGACAATTGGATCCTGCGGATGGACAAGCTTCGCGGCCTTGATCGGTTGGCTGCGATCGAGTTGATTGATGCATGGAAACTCGAGCTCGACCGCAGGTCCGTGCAATAAAGGGCACAGGGCGGCAACTGAGTGGGAGGCATGGACAT
The DNA here is from genome assembly GCF_014202975.1 of Povalibacter uvarum. Lineage (GTDB taxonomy): Bacteria > Pseudomonadota > Gammaproteobacteria > Steroidobacterales > Steroidobacteraceae > Steroidobacter > Steroidobacter uvarum. Next base: position 829,596 of record NZ_JACHHZ010000001.1, on the reverse strand, counting down.
GCAGGACGACCAATCAGACGAACTAGAAGCCAGACGGCAGCACTACGAAAAACTTTTGCGTGCCGAAGTTCGGCTCATGCCCAAGTTTCTCTACAAGTACCGAGCCGGCAACGCCGACGACCTAAGTGCGCTGGAGCAAAGGAAAGTGTGGTTTCCATCGTTTGCTCGATTGGTCGACGAATACGACGGCAAACTGCGCCCCAAGATCGAACTAGCTGTACGGTGGCGCAATCTGGTCCAGTTCCCGATGCACGGGCCGCATGGCGAGGTGCAGTTCATACCGTTCGCATTGGTTATGGAGGGTCCGACTGGTCCAGTCGAGCCCACCCCAGAACAGAAAGCTGAACTGGATGGCTTTGTCGACCAACTCATGACCTTCGCAGCAGCCGTTGGCTGTTACAGCCTGTGCGCCGATGGACAGAGTCATCGCATGTGGAAAGAGTACGGAGCGGATTTTTCCGGCTACTGCATAGAATATGACTGGCGCATGGATCCGGAGACGGTTGAACTGCGTGATTCGCGAACACTTGCCGTAGACACGCAGTATTTCGACGAGCTGCCGCAACACGACTATGGACTGCTGAGGCTTGAATCCCGGGACATCGTTCTGAACAAGCTCTTTCGGCCGAAGCTCAGAAGGTACGAGTTTGAGAAGGAATGGCGAATCCTCACTCGACAGGGTGAGCGCCTGTGCCCTGAACCTGGGCCGATTTCAGCAATCACGTTCGGCGACAAGACTCCCGACGAAGTGAAGCAGCGGATCCGACACGTGTTCCGCGAGCATCCGTCAATTGTCTTCCGCAGAGCGCGGGCTCTCGGAGACGAGACCGTGGAAATCGTAGCAGACTAGGCGGCCTCCGCTCCTGGACGAGGCCCAACGCCAATACCGGCCAGGGACTACGTCGAATTCGTGCGCGAGGAAGATCCGGCGCACTACAGACCCCGTCGTGCGCGAATAGTTGGAGACGGAACTCAAGCGGGCGATTGACCCTAGCGCGCAAGTGCGGCGTGGACTGTCGATCCAGATGAGAAGCGGCACTAGCCCGTGTTGCGTATGGGCGCGCTCAGCCAACGTCACGCTGCCTGCGAATCTCTGCGGGGAGGCAGCGGTGGCGGGATTCGAACCCGCGGCGATCGTCGAACGAATGAACAAGCGCCCTAAGGCCAGCCTGCTAAACTCGGACATTTGAAGCGGGCTCCCCTTCACCGCCTGGCCGCACTATACGTCGCGACCGGTTACCGCAGTTTCACTGGACCGCGCTGGCTTCTGCGCTGTCGCCGCTACGGTCCGCAGTTCTTCGCGAGCAAAGACGAGGCTGCGTGTGTTCGTGAGGATTCGTGCCGTGGACCCGGCACTAAGACTGGGAGATGTATCGGCGGTAGCGAGCCGACACGCTGCTGCGACAAAAGACCCTGCCAAGACAGATAGCGCCGTTGCCTATGTTGCTGACTTGCAGTGAAGGCATTACGTCGGCCGAATTTACACCCCCTCGCGGGGGCGATAGCTACTAGTTGCGTAACCGGCTGATTGTTCGGCTCGTGCTGAAAACAGGCATCGGCGATGCAGCGTCGGAAGCCGCACCGACTAACAACAACACTCAGGGATGTCCAAATGCGCAGAACACAGTTCGCGCTCGGGGCGGCGGCGCTGCTTGCGTCCGCTTCAGCTCTTGCAATTCCGGTGACGTATGAATTCACCGCATTGCTCGAGGTATCGCAAGGCGTTGAGAACCCCGGGCCAGCACACGGCTACATTACGTTCGAGACCAATCCTGTCGTAACCGATAGCACTGACCCTATCGACTACACCAATAAATCTGGCACGGAGTGGAACAGCTACGACGGCGCTTTGCTCTCCGCCTACATGGAGTTCGGATCCGACGAGCTCTACGTCGCTGGCGGAACGTCGAGCACGGGAGCTACCTACAAGAACTTCTGGAACGATCAATCACCAGTCGTCGAATACGCGGCTGGAACCCAAGCACAGTCGATCGACGGAAGGTACTTCTCATTCTCCTATGACCGCCGGTGTATTCCGCCCGATAACTGCCTCGACTCGACTTTTGAATCGTTGCTCGCGAATGCCGATCTCAACGATGTTCACGGAATGTACGCCGGCCTCGGCGTCGTCCTACGCGTGCGTAACGCGCTGCTCGACCCAACAGTGTTGCAGGTCTACACGGCAACCACGTTCCGCAAAGTGCCGGAGCCTTCCACTCTTGGCCTGCTCGTGCTCGGACTGCTCGGAGCCGCCGCGCGGCGTCGACCCAGCAAGAAGTGATTGGACCTGCCCAACCTACAACCGGGGATTCTGACGATGCGCACGAAAGCACTGATGCTCTGTGCCCTTCTATTGCCGGGAGCCGCCGCGGCGGTGCCAATCACTTTCGAGTTCAGCGGCATCTTTGCCGCGCGCATCCCGTACGCAGAGCAGTACATGCCTGGACCGGTGCCGATGAGCGGCACCATCACGATCAACTCGGATGCTGTGCTGACGGATTCTCGCGATGGGTACACGCGGTACGGCCCCGCGATCGAGTCGCTGAGCCTCAACGTCGTTGACGGCCACTTCACCGCCGTACCTGGCACAGGCGCTGCTGGCTTTGAGCAGTACGGGCCGAACAGCCCAGAGTGGCGCGAGATGGACGGTGGCTTCACTGCCGCGCTCAATGACGGACGGCGCTTCGGCTTCTATCTGTGGGGCTCCTGCGCGACGGTTGACTGTCCCGATGCATCGCTAGGCATGTACCTGGCGCAAGACGACTGGTTCAACATCCCCGACATGCTCACCAAGTCGATCACAATCACCGTCAGCGAAGGCGCGGCACCGGATCTAACATGGATCTACGACGTGCATACCTTCCGACAGGTGCCGGAGCCCTCGACTTTTGCATTGCTCGGCATCGGATTGCTTGGCGTCGTGACGCGCCGACGAAAGATGGATCACGCCTGACTACGGGGGGCTCCGCTATGTTCAGGTTTGCGCTTGCGCTTGTTGCTTCACTCCTGCCTGCCATGACGCTCGCGATTCCGATTACGTACGAGTTCAACGCCAAGCTCGTCGACATACTTCACGGCACCGGCGAGCCGCTACCAATCGCGTCAATCCACGGCTATGTCACCTTCGAGAGTGACGCCGAGCTGTCGTACTCCAGCGAGTCAAGCAGCTCGTCGGGAAGCTCGATCCAGAATCGATTCGATGCCGCCGTCCTCTCCGTCGATGCGACGTTCAACGATGGCGACCATTTCACCTCAAATAACATTGGCGGCGCATGGTTGAACGCATACACGCGAATCGATACCAGTACTGCAACCGATTGGTTCCTTGGCGCCAGCACTCAAGCCGACGACGGCCGCCTGTTTTCGATCTACATAGACAAGCGCTGCAGTGTCGCCTGCCCCGACTCGACGCTGTCGTCGCTCATGCTCGTCGATAACCTCACGAACATTCCCGGCATCATCGGTGGGCCGCACTTCAACGTTGCGATCTGGGCAGCTCCAACCGGTGAAGCTCTTCGCTACACCTACGATGTGACGATGTTCAGGAAGGTGCCCGAACCCGGGAGCTTCGCCCTGCTCGGTATTGGCCTACTCGGAATACGTGTGACGCGCCGGCGAAACTCCGAAATGAACTGACGACGGGATGCCCGGGTACTTCTCCACAGACACCTTCGCGCAGATAGAGGCTGACTTGGTCAGCGCATGTGCTTGGCTGGACCGATGCGGAGCGAACGTAAGCGCCGGTCGGTTCGGTCGGTACGTGAGGAGCCTCAGCGAACTGGTCTCTGCGCACTCGGGAGGGGATCTATCTAAATTGGACGGCCGACTCACCGAGATTGCGAATGCACTGTATGAGGCGCGCGAGATCATCGCCATTTCCCAAGGGCTGAGCGGTAAGTTTGACGCTGCCGTTAGCAAGCGCCTGCAATCCGTCGCAGGTGGGCCGCTCTCCTATCTGGCCGAGAATCCTGCCACTTCCTCGAACGCTGCTCGCAACCTTGCATTCGAGTTGCTGATAGCAGAGCGTCTGGCGGCTGGTGGTCAGACGCCAACCTTCCCGTCGAACGCAGATGTTGGAGTTGCGTTTGGCCGGCGGGACGTTGCGATCCAGTGCAAGCGACTGTGGAGTCCGGATGTGCGTGCGATAGAGCGCAACTTCTGCAATGCTCAGAAGGATCTGAAACCCGCCTTGAAGAGCGGCGCCAACGGCATTGTGGCATTCGACCTGAGCCGTCACCTCAATCCCAGGTTTTCAGTGCTGACAGTCCGCACCGAGGGCGAGATCCGAGAAGGCGCGGTGGCGCTATTGCAAGAGTTCCTCAACGAGAACTCTAGGATATGGGACCTCGCCAGACCCGGCATCATAGGAATCATGGCGCGGGCAAGCTTCATGGCCCAGACGTTGGGTCGGTCCAGGTACACCTACTGCCAGCAGTTCGTACTGACGCCGGCTCCGCGAATCAGCCAATCGGAAAGGGAAACTCTCGAGCGTCTCAATGAGACATTCGCTGCGGCCACGCATAGCGATGGTGTAAGAGCTGCAAGCTAGTTTCGCTTTCGTGGTCCCCGCCGCCGGCCACGTGCAATGTGTCGCTTTTCGGAATCAGCTCTGCATCATGTTGTCGTCGCATACCGACGATTTCCAGCGACATCGCAATTAGCGCACGATCCCAACCGCAAGCTGCTCGAGCGGCTTGCCCGGAAGAGGTGCTGGCCCCGTGGTGCCGGAGAGAGAACGGTGCGGGTGTGAAAGCCCGTAAGGAGGTTGAACCGGCGCAACGGTCCAACCTCCGACGCGAACGCAAAACGCCCTCGCGGCTAGCCTCTTCCTGGTCTTGCCCAATTACTTTGTACTGCGCCCCCTGCCCTCGTCCAATGTCGGGATCGAGAGACGGTGCGTGACTCCCGTCCTAGGCCCGGATGTCCGCATTCCGCACCCGCTGCACGAGCCGGTCGTGCTCAACGGAGGTGTTCCCATGCTTCGCTGCAAGCTTCGCGAACGTGGCCTCCACCAGCTTTAGAACCTCGCCCGCCTTCCGCTTCGACACTCCCCTCTGCACGGTCCAGCCTGGCTCTGTGCGTCTCCTGATGACCGCCGTGCGAGTGTGCGGGCAGTAGTTGAATAGATCGTGCAGCCAGTGATCGGGCGTTGAAGCACGGCACAGCGCGCAAATCTCCGGCGGGAGGTCGGGGACTTGCATCAGTTGTTGCGGCGATTCGCCGAAGCCATGCCGCTCGCAAGGTCGGCCATGAGCTGCTGACGAGTCTGCGCGGACATTGATCCGTTTGGCGTGGTGATGGTGAAGTTGTTCGTCACGTTGCCGCCGCCCATGCCACGCATCTTCGAGAGCGGTACGACCTTGCCGTCCGTGTTCGGCTTGAAGAACTCGGGCTCGAGCTCGTTGACGCGATACATCGTGCTTGCACTCACGGGGCCGCCAGTCGCTCGGCCGCCGCCGAAGGCACCAGCGATTGCACCGATCCAGCCTCCGCCGCCTCCACCAACAAAAAAACGGCCGCATCGCGCGGCCGTTTTTCTTTCCCTCTTTTCCGCTCCTTTCCAACGGAAAAGTCAGAACTCGAGACATCCTTGTCTCCGCACCCTGACTCAGGGCCGGGCGCGGAGTACGCGGTCCTTCCTGGTCCGCGATCGAACTGTAGCGGCGAACGGCATCCGCGAACTGCAACGGCGTTCGCAAAAAACCTACTGAAACATCCCTTTCGTCTTGCCCTGGCGCAGGACGCCCACTACGACGCCTTCGATGGTGAGTGACTGCTCCTTCAGATCGACCTTGATCGGCTCGAACTCTTCGTTCTCGGGGAGGAGCCACACGATCTTTCCTTCCTGCTTATAGCGCTTCACGGTGACTTCGTTGTCGAGGCGCGCCACGACGACCTGCCGGCTGCGCACATCGGGCGTGCGATGCACCGCGACGAGGTCGCCGTCGAGGATGCCGATGTCCTTCATACTCATTCCGCGCACCTTCAACAGATAGTGAGCGCGCGGCTGGAAGATCTTCGGATCGATCTGCAGGTGCGTCTCGATATGTTCTTCCGCGAGGATGGGCCTACCCGCTGCAACTCGACCAATCAGAGGCAGGCCCATCTGCTCGCGAAGAGAATCTTTCAACTGGATGCCGCGCGAGGCGCCAGGAATGAGATCGATGACGCCTTTGCGCTGGAGTGCCCGCAGATGTTCTTCAGCGGCATTCGGCGACTTGAACCCGAAGGCTTCGGCAATCTCCGCGCGCGTCGGCGGCATTCCCGAATCCGCGACCGCTTCCTGGATCAGCTTCAGGATTTCTCGTTGGCGTGGTGTCAGTTCGCTCATGGTGCGTCTGGATAGATGGACAGTGGCTGTGAATATATACAGCACTCGCATCGAACGCAAGAAGTGTGTTGCAAATCACACTTTGCAGCGATCCGGATGAGAAAAAAGACTGAAGCGTCTCATCGCGCTCGAAGCGCGTCGCGCCTATGATTTGACAGAAATGTCACTCGCCCGCTCTGCATCTGCCGATCGTCCCAACCTTCCGACCGCCGGTCGGACGGACACCCGACCCCAATCGTCACCCCCTATATTCGCGACGCCATGAACAACATCTCCGTCATTCGAGCGCCAAACGCGGTTCGCGGGTTCACGCTCATCGAACTGATGGTCACTCTTTCGGTGGCGGCCCTCCTCATCGGGCTTGCCGCTCCGTCGTTCCGGGAAATCCGGATCAGGAACGAGCTGTCGACGTACGCGAACGAGCTCATCTCGAGCATCAATCTGGCGCGCAGCGAAGCAGTCCGCCGCGGCAGACCCGTAGTGATCTGTCCGAGCACCAACAGCAGTGCCTGCGGCGGCACCTGGAGCGAGGGCTGGATCACATTCGCCGATCTCGACGGCAATGGCGAAAGAAATGCAGCGGACGAAAACGAACGCGTGCTCAAGGCCCAGGGGCCGGTGAGCGCGAACTACTCGATCGACGGCGAAGCTTTCCCTGACGGCCTCACCTACAAGGCGGACGGCAGCACCGAAAGCACCGGGCTCTTCGTTATCTGCAATCAGGGAAGAATCAACGGCGCCCGTGCCGTTGTGATCACTCCCATGCGGCCGCGTGTCGCAACTGATGCCGACGAAGACGGCGTCCCCAACAACGACGCGAGCGGGAACATCACCACGTGCGAGAGCGGATCATGATCAGCAACGCCACCTCGATGCGGCGGTCGCGTGGCTTCTCGTTGATCGAAGTCATGGTGTCCGTCGGCGTGCTCTCGGTCGCCCTGCTCGGTACCGCCGGGCTGATGGCCTCGAGCCTTCGCAACACGAATACGGCTTATTACCGCAGCCAGGCCACGATCCTCGCGGACGACATACTCGACCGGATGCGCGCCAACATCAACGCGGCACGGACGGGACAGTACGCGATCGACCCCTACGCGCCAGGCACCGAACCGACCTTTGCGCCAAGCGCGACTGGCGTTGCGCTCTACGACTGCACCGAATGGACGATGATGTTGGCGGATGCGCTTCCGGATGGCGTCGGTGTGATCGAAACAGCCCCCGGCGGCGAAGTGACGATCGAAATCCGCTGGGACAACGGCGAGAGCTCCTTTACCACCGTTTCCCATCTGGGAGGCACACCATGACCCCGCGGCTCAAGGTTCGCATGCTCGGCATGAGCCTGGTCGAGCTGATGATCGCGATGGCGCTCGGGCTCGTGACGGTGGCCGCGGTCGGTTGGATCTACATCGGAACGACCAAGACGTACCGGACTCAGGACTCACTCGCCCGGCTGCAGGAGGGCGCGCGGTTTGCTTTCGAGATCATCGGCAACGACCTGCGGATGACCGGGGCAACGGGGTGCGCCTACAAGACTTCGGCGAATACGGTCACCAACTACGCAACCACCTGGTACGCCAATCTCATGGAACGCCCGCTGGTCGGCATCGAGCAGGGCGAAACCGGTTTCGAGGACAGCGATGGCCTGCGCGTACTGCACGCCGACGTCTCGAAGGAATACATGGTGGTTGGTCACGCCGCCGGTTCATTCACTCTCGGCTCATCGGGTCTCGCCACCGGCGGTCTCACGGTCGCCACCGACTGCAGCCACGTCGCGGTGTTTCCCGCGTCGACGGCGACCGGAGCTGTGGTCACACACGCGTCGGCGTTGGGCAGCGGCGGAGCAGCCTTCACCTTCACGACAGCAGCAGGCTCCCGCCTCTATCGGCTGAGCGCCAACACGTACCGGGTCGCCACCAATGTCGCCGGGCAGCCCGCCCTATTTCGCACCTCCCTGACCTCGACCGGCACAACGGTCGACGAAGAACTGGTTGAGGGCGTCGAGGACATGCAGGTCACCTACGCCGTCGACACCAACGGCGACGCAATTCCCGATGATTTCGACCCGAGCCCATACCTCACCGCAGAGGAAGTCGAAAGCGATGCGGCGATTCCGGGCACTGCGGAAGAACGCTGGCGCAGCGTCACCAGCGTGCACATCAGCCTGCTGATGCGCACGGTCGAGGACAACGTCCTCCCAGAACCGCAGACGTACCGGTTCAACCTCCCGTTGGATGCCGATGCCGCCGACGCGACGCTTGCCGGTGATCGACGCCTGCGAAAAGTCTTCACGCACGTGATCAAGTTGAGGAACCGATGATGCGCACCACGCACCTCGCCCGGCGTGAACGCGGCGCCAGCCTCCTCGTCGCCCTGATCTTCCTCGTCATCATGGCGATGCTGGGCGTGACCGTGGCCAATGTGACGAACATGCAGGAACGTATGGCGGGCGGCACACGTGATCGCGACCTCGCTCTGCAGGCCGCGGAGGCAGCTCTGCGGGACGCCGAGAATCGACTGCAGGTCCAGGCCTTTCGTGATGCTGTCCAGGCGTTCGACCCAGCCAACGGCAATGACGTGGCGTTCTGGGATGCATGTTTCGCGGGAACGGCTGCGCCGTGCGAGACAGCATCCAGATACGAACCTGAGACCGAGCTGCCGGGCGCCGGCGCTCCCGGCGCGCTGGCTGAACAGCCTCAGTACGTGATCGAACGCAAAGTGCCTGACGGCACGATCCAGATATTTCGCATAACGGCCCGGGCGGTAGGCGGCACTGAAGATGCAGTCGTCATCCTGCAATCCGAGATCGGATTCTCAACACCTCCTTGAAGCATCGAGAGTGATTCCCATGGGAACAGCACGCTTCGTGAAAACCATCTACGCCGCCTGTGCAGCGACATTCGTGCTAGCTGCAGCACCCTCGCAGGGAGCTGTGCCGCTGGCCGATTCCCCGCTGTTCCTGGCGCAGCAGGTAGCACCCAACCTCATCGTCACGCTCGACGACTCGGGCAGTATGCAGCGCGCCTACGTTCCAGACCTTTGCGACACCACCAACGCGCGTGGAGAGAACGTCGCCGGGTACGACTGCACACTGCTCAACCGCCGAACAGTCCAGTCCGCCAACAGCAATCCGATCTACTACAACCCGGCAAAGCGTTACGTTCCCGCCAAGAACGAGGACGGCACCGATCGCGGAACGTCCTTCGATGCGGCGTGGAGAAACGGCTTCGATCAACGCACCACTGGCGGACTCGGCACCGTTGATCTGAGAACGCAGTATCGGGCGACTTCGATTCTCAACTTTCCGACGAACGCCACGGCCGGCTCGGAAAGCTACATGAGTCCGCACGACAATGATCTGCGATGCTCCGCGGGAAGATGCGAACTGCGACGCAACAGCACGAACTGGTGGACGTCGACCAGAACGTGCACCAACAACAACGGTTGCCGCAACGCGGACTTTGCTGTCCCGGCCTACTACTACGTCTATGTCGGTACTGATGCGGCTTGCACCGGGACCGACGCTCAGAAGAAGGCGGATGACGACTGTTACGAAATCCGTTTTGTCGAGGATACGGTGGCCACCCAGGATTGGGATGGCGACACTGACGTTGACGTCGACGACCAGAAGTACAACTTCGCGAACTGGTTCTCCTTCGCGCGCACACGAAATCTGGCGACCCAGACAGCGACGACTGTCTCCTTTGCAACTTTGAACCCGGATGTACGCGTCGGTTGGCAGGCCCTCAACAGCTGTCGTGGTTCGGCCACGAACTTCGTCATCAACAATTGCGCAGGCTGGGGTGGCGCAGCGGGCGTCAGCAACGCCATCCGCCCGTTCACCGGCACTCACAAGACCAACTTCTTCAACTGGGTCACGCGGCTTCCAACAGCCAACGGAACACCTCTCCCGGCTGCGTTGCAGCGAGCGGGAGAGTACTACGGGGTCTCGGGCGAAAACGGCCCCTATGACAATGATTTCAGCACGTCGAATTCCGGTGAACTGGCGTGCCGCCGCAACTTCCACGTACTCATGACGGACGGTATCTGGAACGCCACCGTGTCAGCCGACAATGAAGACGGCACTGCCCGCGACCTGCCGGACGGCAAGAGATACACCCCTGCAGCGCCTTACCGCGATGGCAACAGCCCCACGCTGTCTGACCTGGCATTCGATTACTGGGCGTCGGACCTGCGCTCGAGTCTCCCCAATCGCATCAAATCGGAGGTCGCAGAAAACGCGCCGAACACCGAGTACTGGGATCCGAGGAAGAATCCGGCAACGTGGCAGCACATGGTGAATTTCACCATTGGCCTCGGACTGACCGGTTACCTCGAAAGAGAGAACCTGACGTGGCAGACAGACATGTACGGCGGCAGCTACTCCTCTCTCGCCAACGGCTCACTGCCATGGCCTGTGCCGGGCAATGACAAGGCGGCGAACGTCGCCGACCTGTGGCACACCGCAATCAACAGTCGCGGTCGCTTCTTCAGCGCTGAAAGCCCGACAGACCTAAGCACAGCTTTCGTAGAGGCGCTGAACGACATCCAGAAGGCCGAGGGTACCTCGGCGGCATTGTCTGCCAACGCCACCAGCCTCAAGACAGGCGCACTGCTCTTCCAGGCCAAGTTCGGCGCCAACTGGAGCGGCACGCTGCTGGCGTTCGAACTGATGGCGCGTGGCAAAGTGGACACAACCGATCCAGCATGGGATGCCGCACAGGAGATCCCGGACGCAGACGAGCGCTCGATCTTTACGCACAACGGCACTCAAGGCATCGCGTTCGAGCAGTGTTCAGACCTGAGCGCTGCCCAGCGGCTTGCCCTCAATACCAACATATCGGGCGGTAACGATGGGCTGTGCGCCGATCGCCTTGCATGGTTGCGCGGTGACATGACGAAGGATCGCAACAGGACCGGTGGCCTGTACCGCGAACGCCCCAAGTTCGTCGGTTCCGAGGAACGCAATGTCATGGGTGACATCGTCAACTCCGACCCTGCGTATGTGAAGGACAAGGATTTCGGATACGGCGCACTCGCGGGTGACGCCGGCACGACATACGCCGCGTACCTCGCCAACAACGGCACACGCCCCGGCATGGTGTACGTCGGATCGAATGACGGTCGCATGTACGGCATCCGGACGGAAGGCGAATTCGGCGGACGGGAACAGTTCTCTTATATTCCCGAAGCCGTCTTCCCGAAGCTCTCCCTGCTGACCGACCCCTCGTACTCCCACAAGTACTTCGCGGACGGCAGTATCCAGTATGGCGATGCCTATCTTAACAACGAGTGGCGGACCGTCGTCGTCGCTGGGTTGAATGCGGGTGGCAAGGCCGTCTATGCGCTCGACGTTACGGACCCGGAAAACTTCGATGAATCGGACGTCCTCTGGGAATTCAACGCATTGGACGACCCGAGAACGGGCGGCCTGCCGTCAAACGATCTTGGCTTCACTTATAGCCGTCCGCAGATCGGCAAGCTCGCCAACGGTACCTGGGTTGCCGTGTTCGGCAACGGCTACAGCAGCACAAATGGCGGCGCATTCCTATACATCGTCAACCTGCAGACCGGTGCGCTGATCAGGAAGATTCAGGCGAGCAACACTTCGGGCGATGAATCGAATGGTCTGTCAACGCCCGCGCTCGTTGACACCAATAACGATCGCATGATCGACACGATCTACGCGGGTGACTTGTTGGGCAACATGTGGCGGTTCAATGTGAGCGGTGCCCTCCCGACCGCGTGGTCCGTCCGTCGCCTCTTCCGTGCGACCGACGGCACCACCGCCAACCTGGCGCAGCCCATTACGGCGCAGCCCAAGGTACTGCCGCATCCAACGCAAGGCGGACAGCTGCTGCTGTTCGGCACTGGACGTTACGTCAATGCCGCCGACGTCACGAACGATGCGAGACAGACCTTCTACGGGATCTGGGACGACGGCACGACGACCGTGCCCACACGCGCCAACCTGCGCGCGCAGACATTTGACTATCAACAGTCGTTGTTCAACGCCGCGGGGATCATCCGCTCCGTCACCAACAACAGCGTGGACTGGGGTCCGGCACCGACCGGTCAGCGAGGCTGGTACCTGGACCTGCTTGATGGCGGCAGCGATCCCACGTTGGGTGAACGCATCGTGCACGCGGCGCAGGTAGTGCAGAGTGCAGTGATTTTCGGCTCGGTCATTCCGACGACCGACCCCTGCGAACCGGGCGGCTACAGCTTCCTCTACGCGCTGTCGTTCGAGAACGGCGGTTCGATGAACCAGGTGGTGTTCGATACCAACGACGACGGCGCCTTCGACGACTCCGACACACCCGTCGTCAACAACCGCGATGCCGAGGATGTCTTCGTGAGCGGCGTCAGTTACTCGGACTTCGGTCTGGCCAACGTCGCTGCCCTGATTCAGGGTACTGAGGAAGGCGGAGATTCGGACGTCACGTACGCCGAACTCGCTGGCACGCGCGACAAGCTCCTTGCGCAGGGCTTGTGCCTTACGGCTGGAGGTTGCGGCGAAGAGGAAGAGGAACCCCCGCCTGCGACGACGGTCATCAAGCGTTCGTGGATCCAGATCCGCTAGGCCGCCGAGCACTCAACGATGAAACAGACACAGCGTGGGTTTACTCTGATCGAACTGATGATCGTGGTGACCATCATCGCGATCATCGCTTCGGTCGGCTATCCGTCCTATCGTCAGTACGTCAAGCGGTCGGCGCGCGCCGAGGCAAAGACGGCGCTGCTGGAGAATGCCCAGTTCCTGGAGCGCAACTACACGGCCGCCAATCGCTACAATCAGGACAGCGCCGGTAACGACATCACCGACGCTGATCTGCCGGTTACGCAGTCACCAAAGGACGGCGGCGGCAAGTACACCATCGTGGTGGTCGACGGTGATGACAGTCCCACGGCGAGCACCTTCGTGTTGCGCGCGATCCCCGTCGCCGGCGGCCCGATGGACAACGATGAGTGCGGAACGCTCACACTCAGCAACGCGGGCGTGAAGGATGTGACCGGCTCGAAGCCGGCGACCGAATGCTGGGGCAAATGAGGCAGCCGCACTGACGGGTTCCTTCGACTGTCCGGGCGGATCGAGCCGCTACGCGGCCTTCTGTCAGCGTGGCGCTGCCGCCTGTCGCTACGATGCGCAAGTCGCGGCTCGTTGACGGTAGAGTGCTCGCTCAGTCCCTCCGCAGACGCCAATGCTTGCCCATGCCAAGGTAACGACGCGACGACGACAGACAGGCGCAACGCTCGTCGAAGTGCTCGTCACGCTCGTCTCGACCGCGGTCGGTCTCCTTGGGATCGCAGCGCTGCAGTTCGTTGGCCTCCGCAGCAACCAGGAGGCTTATCACCGTCTGCAAGCGAGCTCGCTCGCCTCCTCCATGCTCGATTGCATCCGGGCAAATCGCACCGGCTTCCTGAACGACGAGTACAGCGCGATCACCTTCAACGGCACTCAGGCCAACGGAGAGCGCGCGACAGCCGATCTCCTTGCCTGGCAGTCAGAGATCGACCGCATCCTGCCGGGCGGCCCTGATGCCGCCGCCGGCGCTGTCGAGCGCACACAGGGCACCAATGTCATCACCGTGAGCGTTCGATGGGGTCCGCGCACGGGCAATGCAGCCGCGGGGCCCGGAGTCCTGACCCTGAGGGCAGAGCTCTAACGTGCGGCCCGTCCCACCCGATCTCGCTGGGACCGCAGCCGGTTTCAGTCTCATTGAAGTGATCGTTGCGCTCGCGCTCACAGGAATGTTGCTGGTCGGGGTCGGTGCGATCTTCGTGAGCTCACGCTCTACCTCCAACGCCACCGAGAATCTGGCGAGCGTGCAGGAGAATGGCCGCCGCGCGCTCGACGAGGTCGTGCGCGCCATACGCTCCGCCGGATCTGGCGGATGTGCGAAGGAGCCCTCGCATATCGGATCGACGCTCGAAGCAGCCAGTGATCCGCGCTGGGACTTCCTCGACGGCGCGGTTCGTGGCTATCAGGCATCAGCCTCCACCGCATGGACTCCCTCCATCGAACCCGCACTGATTCCAGAGGCGCTCGCTGGCAGCGACGTGCTCTTGCTGCGCGGTGCTCGCACCGGAGCGCAACCGCTCAGACTTCAATCAGCGATGACAGCTACCACGGACTCGCTGGACCTAACAGGCAAGGACACTCTGCGGCCCGGCGACACAGCGCTTGTTTACGACTGCGACGCTGAGGTCTATTTCGCCGTGAGCTCGCACGAAGAGAGTCGCATTGCACATTCGGCGAGCACCAGCGACGGCACGCCAGTCAATCTCAGTGATTCGCTGGGCTACGCATTTCGCGCGGGCGCCGAAGCCGTAGCAGTCGACACAGCGATCTACTACGTCGCCCGATCTGGAGAGGTGACGTCGTTGTGGAAGCGTGTCGGCGCGCGCAAGCCCCAGGAGATCGCGCAGGATATCGAGCAGATGCAGATCCTGTTCGGCGTGGATACAACATCCGATTCCGTCGTCGATGACTACGTCGCAGCCGATGCGGTCCGTGACTGGCGGGAAGTCCTGAGCATCAAGGTCGGACTACTGATCCGATCCGCCGAGCCCGGAACGACACTGATCGAACGCGAGCACCCGCTGCTCGACGTCTCTGTCTCCACAAGCGATCACTACGCTCGCGAGGTACTGACTGCAACTGCATCCATCCGCGCAAGAGAACCGGTGTACTGAGGCGCGTGATGATGAGAACGGCATTCAGCAGCCAATCGAAGCAGCAAGGCGCGGTGCTCGCGGTGAGCATGGTGGTGCTGCTCGCTCTCACCTTGTTCGCGCTGGGCGCGAGCCAGGCGAGCCGTTCGCATGAGCGAATGGCCACAGGCCTGCAGATTCGGGACGTGGCCTTTCAGACCGCCGAGGCGGCACTCCGGGCTGGTGAACGTTCGTTGCAGGCCGCGTCGGCGGCCTGCGCGCAACAGCGCTGCTCCATCTATGCACGCGGGGCACTGCCTCCCTCCCCGCCCTACGAATCCGCGGACTGGTGGAAACGCCACGGTTGGCGCTACACAGCGGACGATACGGAAGCTCCGGTCATGGAAGCGTACTTCGTCGTCGAAGAAATCGACGATGTCGGCGACAGCCTGGCACTCTCTCCCGGCGGGATCGACGCGACGAGCACGTATTACCGCGTTACGGCGATGGCACGCCCGGACGACAGTGCGCCGATCGTCGTGCAGAGCACGTTCGCGCAACGCAGAGAATGACGATGAGCGCCTCCCTGCGTGTCGCTGCTCTCGCTGCCTGCCTGGCGCACTTCGCGCCGGGCCATGCAGCACAAGCACAGCAGGAAGCGATGGAGTGCCTCTCAACCGCTCCGATCACCGCGATGGCGCTCGGGAGCGCGTCAAATGGACGAAGGACCCTCTACACGGCGCAAACCGCCGCAGCTGAATCAGCGCGCGTATCCGCCCTCACCCTTCGCTTCCCCGATTCAACGAACGTCGATTGGGATTCGGCCGCTGCACCATCGACGAAGCGACAAGTCCTCGTCATGAACTCCGACGGCTCACCCATTGCCCTTGATTGGCAGTCGCTGGACGACGAGCGCAAGCGCCAGCTGGGCGACGATGAAGTAACGATGCAGGCGCTCCGGAACGGCGCCGGCATGGAGCAACCCGTGTCGATCACTCTGGTGGGTGCACCCAACGGTCGCAATCGCCAGGGACAGGAAGTGGCCACTTACAGCGCGTTCGCAGAGGCGCAGGCTCGTCGCAAGGCAATGATCTACGCTGCAGCCGCAGACGGCTCGTTGCGCGCCCTCGATGCGAGCAGTGGGGCCGAAGTGTTCACGTACATTCCGAGCGCG
Organism: Povalibacter uvarum; assembly: GCF_014202975.1. Lineage (GTDB taxonomy): Bacteria > Pseudomonadota > Gammaproteobacteria > Steroidobacterales > Steroidobacteraceae > Steroidobacter > Steroidobacter uvarum. The sequence continues at coordinate 813,439 of NZ_JACHHZ010000001.1, read as the reverse complement.
TCCTTTCTGGCGCCGGACGCAGTTCAACAGCGGCGACAACAAAAGGCAGCAATCGAGCCGCCCGCCGTAGGCGACGCAATCATCAACAACGCGTGGCGAACCGTGCTGGTCAGCGGTCTCAGCGCGAGCCGCAGCATCGTGGCCCTCGATGTCACCAACCCCGCGACCTTCGCAAGCGCCGAGTCCAATCCATCGAGCGTGGTCCTGTGGGAATTCGCGGATGCAGATCTTGGCGTGAGCCATAGCCGTCCGGTCGTTGCCCAACTGAGGAGCGGCAAATGGGTGGCCATCTTCGGCAATGGACAGGATCGCGCCCGGACCACCGCGAACGGCAAAGCGGTTCTGTTCGTCGTCGACATCGCGACCGGAAGCCTGCTGCGAAAGATCGAAGCGATCCCCGATGATTCCGGTGCGGTTGCCGACAGCCCGAACGGACTCTCCACACCGGCCGCTGTGGATATCGACGGCGACAGGCGCATCGAATACGTCTACGCGGGTGACGCCTTCGGCAATCTCTGGAAATTCGATCTGTCGGAACCGTCGGGCGCGGATTGGAAGATCGCACTCAGCGGCAGGCCGCTCTTCCGCGCCACGGACAGTGCGGAGCGTGCCCAGCCCATCCTTATGCGGCCGGAGGTCGCACGCGGGCCAAGGGGCATGGACACGGTCATTCTCTTCGGTGCGGGCGGCGATGCCACGGCCACTGATATTGGCGCCAGCGTCGATCAAACCTTCTATGGCGTGATAGACGCCGGTACGCCGCTCCACCGCACCGATCTTCGACCACGAAAGATCGCCCGCGAGGCAAAGCCGGCTGCGACCAGCAGCGTTCCGCTTGTCCGGATCATCGACGCAGCGACTGCTCGCGATCTGGGTAATGGCTGGTATCTGGACCTGCTGTCCGGGGCACGCAGGGAGTCATTTGCCAGCGAACCCGCGCTGCGCGATTCGCGAGTCGTATTCCTCACCCAGGTATCTACCCAGAATCGCTGCGGCTCGCCGCTGACCTGGGCGATGGTCCTGGACCCGCTTTCAGGAGATGCGGTGTCGACGCAGGCCCATCCGTCGCTGGACGTGAGCGGCGATGGACTCTTCGACGAGAAGGATCGGATTGCCCTGGATCCTGACGACCCTGTCTCCGCATTCGCTGTTGGAGGGGTTGCGATACCAGCCGCAGCCGCGCTTCACGGCACGATTCCTCTCATAGCGCGCGAGATCACGACCGACGAGCAATGCGCGCAGTACATATATCTTCCAGGGGCAGCGGGCGGTATGACGCGGCTGGCGATGAACTGCCGAAAGCCTGCTGGCAGACAGACGTGGAATCAGCTTCGATAGCTCGACGCCGATCAATGGCCCGAAGCGCTGATCATGGTGCCCTGGTGGGCACTGGTTATCTGTCGCATGCCAACGACGCTTCCGACATAAGCTTTATCGTTGTCCATCAATCTTGTATCCTCCGCGCTCGACTCGGCCTGGCAGCTTTTACAAATAAAAGGCTTCCGAGGCGATACCTGCGGGAACAAGCCATAAGTCTCGCGGATTAAGAGGCGTGAAATTTTCGCTCCGGTCCTTTTTTGTCCGACCCAGAAGAAGGGGAAAGAAATCATGAAGAACGTCATCTCCACCACGCTGAAGGCAGGCGTTGCTGCCCTCGTTCTCGTTTCGGCAAGCGGCTGCGTATCGCAGAAGTATGTCGATGAGATCAAGGCGACGGCTGACAAGGCGGTGCAGGACGCCGCAGCTGCCAAGGCTGCTGCTGATGCCGCTGCCAGCGCCGCTCAGTCCGCAAAGTCGTCGGCTGACAGCGCGCAGAGTGCTGCCAACCAGGCTCTGCAGGCTGCACAGGCCAGCCAGGCCTGCTGTGACGCCACCAACGAAAAGATCGATCGCGCATTCAAGAAGTCCGTGTCGAAGTAATTCGGCAAGAATTTCCGATCGATTCGAGAACGCCGCGCTCTGCGCGGCGTTTTCTTTTTGGGGGAGAGAATCTGGGAAGAGAAGAAGTCGTCCGCACTTTGGGATTTGCGTGCTGGAGCGACGAGACGATCGATCACGAGATCGATCGTTGATGAAAGGCGGACCCCACAGCCTCAGCCATGGACTAACTCGGTGGAAAGGATAGCCTCGAACCGCGGGGCCCGCGCAGCAAGTCTACCAGTCGCGGACGATGGGCCTGGAGAAGAAACTGCCGATGCGTACAAGCCACGTTGCGACCGTGGCCGCTGCAGTCGACCGACTGCGTGTTACGGCGTATCGACGAGCTGCGATGTGGCAGCGCCCAGCATGACGGGCTCGGGAATTCCCGTCGCGCTGTTGAATGCCTGCTCAGCCCGCGCCCAGTCGATGGCGACGGTGCGATCCTGCGTTGCAGACACGAGCAGACGCGTGATCTGCGTGAGGCTGTGCAACTCGCCCACTTCTTCCTGGCCCTGCAGAGGCGCATGCACTTCCATGTAGAGCTCCTGCCCCTTCCAGCCCATCTTGTACGGCTGATGGACGATCCGCACGGGCGTGCTGACGGCGACCATCTTGAAGAACTGTTCGATGTCCTCGGGGTACATGCGGATGCAGCCGTGAGTCACCTGCATGCCCACGCCCGCGGGATTGTTGGTCCCGTGAATCAGATATGCGCCGCCGGGAATCCCGAGGCGCATCGCGTAATTGCCCAGCGGATTGTCCGGACCGGCCGGCACTGCCTTCGGCAGCGGACGCCCATCGGCAGCATGCTCCTTGCGCACTGACTCGGGCGGATACCAGATCGGCTTCGTGCGCTTATCGGTGATGCGCGTCAGTCCCAGAGGCGTCTTCCAGTCCATCTTGCCGACGCTGATCGGATAGGTGATGACGGTAGGCGTCTCATCGCCCTTCACTTTCGGGAAATAGTAGAGGCGATGCTCCGCCAGGCTGACGATGATCCCTTCGCGAGGTGCTTCGGGAAGGATGTAGCGCGACGGAATGACAACCTGCGTCCCCTCGCCCGGCAGCCAGGGATCGACACCGGGATTCGCCGCCACGATCTCCTCGTAACCCACGCCGTAGCGACGGCCCAGTTCGAGGAACGTGTCTTCGTACTTGGCCGTGACCGTCTGGATCTCACCGAGGACCGTGTCGGTGCCCTGGATGGCGTAGGTCGCCGCGGAGGCGGTTCCCGCGAGTGCGAAGCCTGCAAAAAGGCCGATCAGCGCTGAAAATCGATTGGATGACATAAGGTCGAGTCTAGAAAGCTTGGCTCGGGTCTGTCTATGACAACGTCGCGTAAATGCGCGATTCAAGTAGAGACCCATGACATGGCCATCACTGACAGGCAGAAGTTCCCTCTCCCTGTCGGAAATGCGAGCTACTGCAGCTGCGCTTTCAGCAAATCGCTGATCTGGGTCGGGACGCCCTTCTGGGCTTCGATCAGCGCGACACGAATCGCATTGCCGAACGACACGACGTCCGCGCTGCCATGGCTCTTGATGACGACGCCCGTGAGTCCAACCATGCTGGCGCCGTTGTAGTTCCTCGGATCGAACTCGCGGCGCAGCGCCCGGATCACCGGCCACGACGCGAGTGCTCCGAGATAGCGCAGCGGATTGCGCGTGTATTCGGTCTTGAGCGCGCCGACGAGCATATTGACGAGCCCTTCCATCGACTTGAGGGCCACGTTGCCGGTGAAACCGTCGGTGACGACGACGTCGACCTCGCCCGAGAAAATGTCGTTGCCTTCCACGAAGCCGATGTAGTTGAGCTTGCTCGCGCCGAGCAGTCGCGCCGCTTCCTGCACGACGCTGTCACCCTTCGTTTCCTCTTCACCGATGTTGAGGATGCCCACGCGTGGATTCGCGATGCCGTGCATGTCGGATGCGACGACGGATCCCATCACAGCGAACTGGAAAAGATGCTCGGCAGTGCACTCCGAGTTCGCGCCGAGATCGAGCATCTGGGTATGGCCGTGGCGCGAACGGATTCTCGAGATGATCGCCGGGCGATCGATCCCTTCGACGGTCTTCAGAACGAACCTGCCCGTGGCCATGAGAGCGCCGGTGTTGCCCGCGCTCACGCAGGCGTCTGCTTCACCGGCCTTCACCAGGTCGATGGCGACGCGCATCGACGAGTCCTTCTTCTTCCGCAGGGCGTCCTGCGGCTTCTCATCCATGGTGACGACCTGCGAGGCTTCGCGCAGGGTGATTCTGTCGCCGAAGCGGCTGCTGCCATCGCGCAGATGCGCGTTGATGGCATCGATCTTCCCGACCAGGACGATGCGCAGGTCCTGTTCAAGGGCGAGCGCGTCCAGCGACGCAGGGACGGTCACGACAGGGCCGTGATCGCCTCCCATTGCGTCCACTGCGATCGTGATCGGTCGGCGGCTGGCCAAGGGGTGGGAAGGAGTCGTCAGGACAGCGTGCCGCAGGGATTGCGGCACGCTCGAGAATTACTCTTCGGACTTCGTGCGGCTCGCGATGACTTTCTTGCCGCGGTAGAAACCGTCCGGCGTGATGCGGTGGCGCGAATGCGTTTCGCCCGAGGTCTGGTCGACCGACACGGCAGGCTTGCTCAGCTTGTCGTGCGCGCGACGCATGCCGCGGGTAGAGGGGGTTCTTCGGCTCTTCTGGACTGGCATGACTGAATCACTCCGTAAAAATCTTTGTCTGTCGTCGTCGCTGCGATCCGCGCGGCGGGCGCTTCATTGCCCGCGCATCAGATCCCGCAAATTTCCAAAGGGTCGCTGAGTCGTCGGCTTGTCTTCGACCTTCGCGTCTGTCGTCCCTTGCGTCGCTGTCCGCGCATCTTCCGGCGCCGCCGGTGCTTCGGCAACGTCGCAGTCGTCCGCTTCGTGCTTCGGCACTAGCGGCAATGCCAGCAGCGCCTGATCTTCGGTCAGCGTCAGCAGATCGACATGCGCCGGATCCGCTACGATCGCCTCGTAGTTCGCCGACTCCTGTTCCAGATCGGCCTCGGTGCGAACGAGGACCACCTGAAACTGCTCCTGCAACTGCCATTCGAACGGTCTCATGCAGCGCTGACACGTCAGCACCACGACACCCTCGAGCTCGCCATCGATAGCGACGCGACCTTCGAGCTGCGAGAACCCGAAAATAGCGGTGAAGGCCGTGCCGTCCTGCGCACCCGCCTCACGCAGCCGCTGCATTTCGGCTGCGGTGTAACGCCGCTCAATCGTGGTTCCCGCATGCGCGCAGATCGTGGCGTCGACGGTATTGCCGGCCGAGCCGGTTTTGACGCCCTTGTTGACGCCCTGGGGTCGCGACATGGGGCGCGTATACTAGCGGCGACCCCCCGGGCTGTCAAAAGAAAAAGCCTGATAAATGCTTGTTTTTCTAGGAGATCGCCTGTCGATCCCTGGGTAACAAAAAGCTCGAACCGGAGTGTTTACGTCAATGTCCCGCCTCTCCGCCCCGTCCGCCCATCCCCGACTCGTCCTGGCTTCGACCTCCCAGTACCGCCGACAACTGCTGGAACGCTTCGGTATTCGCTTTACGGTGGCGGCTCCGGACGTGGATGAGTCAGCCCTGCCGGGCGAAACCCCGATCGACCTGGTCGCCCGCCTCGCCCGGGCCAAGGCCGAGGCAGTGGCGCACCGCCATCGGGGCAGCGTCGTCCTGGGATCGGATCAGCTCGCCGTTTTCGGCCGGGAAGTCATCGGGAAGCCGGGAAACCCCGAACGGGCCATCGAGCAGCTGCGGGCGTTCAGCGGCCACAGCCTGACTTTCTATACGGCCGTGCACCTGGTCCATTCGGATACAGGCGCCAATGAGGGCCACCTGGACCACACGACCGTTCACTTCCGGAAATTGAGCCACGAGGAAATCGACCGCTACGTCGCGCGCGAACGTCCAGTGAACTCGGCAGGCGCTTTCAAGGTCGAGGCTCTCGGCATCACGCTCTTCGACCGGATCGAAACACAGGATCCGACCGCGCTGATCGGACTGCCGCTCATCTGGGTTTCCGCGGCGTTGCGGCGGGCGGGATTTCAGCTGCCGTAAATCGGCGTCGTCACGCCTTCCCTTTAGCGCCCCGCGAACCAGCGTTCTCAGCGAGTCGATCCAGCACCGACTGAAGCTCCTCGGACAGCGGCGCCGATACCGTGAACGGCTCGCCATTGCGCTCGAACGTGAGCGAATGGGAATGCAGGAACATGCGGTTCAATCCAAAGGGCTTGAGCAAGGCATCCTTCTCGCGATCGCCGTACTTCTCATCGCCCGCAACCGGATGTCCCGCATGCGCGGCGTGGACGCGGATCTGGTGAGTCCGGCCGGTACCCAGATCCACATCGAGCAATGTCGCTAGCTTCGCGAAATGCTGCACGGGCGTGAACGTGGTGATCGCTTCCTGTCCTTCCGCATGCACGCGGACGACGCGTTCGCCGCCTTGCTTCAGGTTCGTCTTCAGCGGCAGATCGATCGTCTTCGCGCCGTACGGCCAGCGGCCGACCACCAGCGCAAAGTAGCGCTTCTCCATGTCCCGCTCGCGCAGTTTGGCGTGCAGATCCCGCAACACGGCTCTGCGCTTGGCGATCAGCAGGCAGCCGCTCGTTTCGCGATCGAGTCGATGCACGAGCTCGAGCTCCTTCAGTTCCGGATGCGCCGCCCGCAGCGCTTCGATCACGCCGAAACTGAGACCGCTGCCTCCGTGCACCGCAACGCCGGCAGGCTTGTTCACCACGATGAGATCGCGATCTTCGTGAATCACCGCGGCGGTAATGAAATCGCGCAGGGATCGCGAAGGCGCATCTGTCTGTTCGCGTGGCTTGATCCGGACCGGCGGCACTCGCACCCGATCGCCGAGCACGAGCCGATACTCGGGGCCGACGCGGGAACTGTTCACCCGCACTTCGCCGCTGCGCAGGATCCGGTAAACGAGGCTTCGCGGCGCGTCCTTCAGAATCCGCAGCAGGAAATTGTCGATCCGCTGCCCCGCGTCTCCCTCCTCGGCCGTCACGTAGGCAACTTTCGGCGCTGCTGGAGTTGCCGGGGGACTGGATCCGCCCTCAGTCGGCGAAGGCGCGCCTGTCTTCTCGCGCGGTTTCGGGGGCATTCGATCTCGGGACGGCAAAGTGGTGTAAGCCATTGATTGAGAAAAGATGGCCTGCTATATTCCACGGCGATTTTTCGCTGTGTCCGCAGGTCACCCCAACAACTGACCTGCCGGACTCAGGCACCAACGCAGCGCTAAGGCCTATGTCCCCTGCGATTCGCAAGGGGGTCAACCGCAAGGGCGCTGCATCTTAGTTGGTCCTGACGGGATCTGCCTCTGTCGAGATCCATGGACGATGTCCGCGCCGATCGTTGAAGACTCTGCTCCGACCGGCGCCTGCAGGTTTGGCGCGATCGAACGAGATCGCACTGCCCCGCTCCTCATCTCCTGGACCGCCGGTTCATCAGGTCCCGTGGATGGACCATCGCTCGGCCGCGCGAACGGCGATGCCGGACCCGCAACTCGGGATCCGGGTCGACGAAAGCGCCCATGAGCGGGCCCTTGAGGCATGAGTGGCAGGATTAAAACAAAGCGCGGTCCCACAACCTGCGCCAGTAACCGTCGGATGACCTCCATTTCCGATCAATCCTTTGCTCCTCCGCTGGCGTCCGCCTGGCGCGATTGCATGGCCCTTGAATATTCAGAAGGGTCTCATGAAGCGAATGCTCGTCAATGCAACTCAGGAAGAAGAGTTGCGTGTTGCACTGGTTGATGGACAGAGAATTTACGACCTCGATATAGAAATCCCCTCCAAAGAACAGAAGAAATCCAACGTCTACAAAGGACGCATCACCCGCGTCGAACCCAGCCTCGAAGCCTGCTTCGTCGACTACGGCGCGGAGCGTCATGGCTTCCTGCCGCTGAAGGAAGTTTCGAAGGAGTTCTTCAAGAACGGCGGCGCGCCAGGCGGCCGCAACATCCGCGAGCTGCTCGATGAAGGCCAGGAGCTCCTGGTCCAGGTCGAAAAGGAAGAACGCGGCAACAAGGGTGCGGCGCTGACCACGTTCATCAGCCTCGCCGGCCGGTTCCTGGTTCTCATGCCGAACAACGCCCGCGCAGGCGGCGTTTCCCGACGCATCGAAGGCGAAGACCGCGAGCAGCTGCGCGAAGCGCTCGACCAGGTCCAGATTCCCGACGGCATGGGCGCAATCGTCCGCACTGCCGGCGTCGGCCGCTCCGCCGAAGAACTGCAGTGGGATCTCGATAACCTCAAGGAAGTCTGGAACGCCGTCTCCCAGGCCGCCGAAGGCCGTCCGGGCCCCTTCCTGATCTATCAGGAGTCGAAGGCGATCATCCGGGCGCTGCGCGACTACCTCGCGGATGACATCGGCGAAATCCTCGTCGACAACCAGGAAGTCTTCAACGAAGCGCAGCAGTACATGCAGCGCTTCATGCCGGCGAGCCTGCGCAAGCTGAAGCTCTACGAAGACTCGGTTCCACTCTTCACGCGCTTCCAGATCGAGAACCAGATCGAGTCGGCGCACTCGCACAAGGTCAACCTGCCGTCCGGCGGCTCGATCGTCATCGACCCGACGGAAGCGCTGGTCTCCATCGACATCAACTCCGCTCGTGCAACCCGCGGCGGCGATATCGAAACCACGGCGCTCAACACCAACCTCGAAGCTGCCGACGAAATCGCACGCCAGCTGCGCCTGCGCGACCTGGGCGGGCTGATCGTCATCGACTTCATCGACATGGAGTCGCAGAAGAATCAGCGCGCCGTCGAGGATCGCCTGCGTGATGCGGTGAAGCAGGACCGCGCCCGCATCCAGATCGGCCGGATTTCGCGGTTCGGCCTGCTCGAGTTGTCACGCCAGCGCCTGCGACCGTCCATCGGCGAAGCTGCGCACATCAACTGCCCGCGCTGTAACGGCATGGGAACGATCCGCGGCGTCGAGTCGCTGGCGCTCGCACTGCTTCGCCTGATCGGCGAAGAAGCACGCAAGGACCGCACGGTCAAAGTCATCGCACAGCTGCCGGTCGAAGTCGCCACGTATCTCATGAACGAGAAGCGTGACTGGCTCAACAACATCGAGACCAAGAGCAGCGCCGAGGTCGTGCTGGTCCCGAACAAGTACATGGAAACGCCTGCGTACGAGATCCGGCGCGTTCGCGACGACGAAGCCCAGTTCCCGGAGAACAGCGGCGTCAGCCACCAGATCCCGGTCGCACCGACTGTGACGGTGCAGGAATCGGCTGCAGTGGTTCGCGAAGCCGCTCCGGTCCCAGCCGTCGTAGCCGCGTCGCTGCCGAGCATTCCCGCACCGGCCAGCATTGCGCTCGAGGCCGCTGCTCCCGTCGCGGCTCCAGTACAGCCCGTCGAACAGATCGGCATTTTCGTGAAGTTCTGGCGATTCTTCTTTGGCGGCGCGGGCCGACCAGTCGAAGCGCCGAAGGAAGTGCCGCAGCAGCGCAGTTCGCGTGATGGCCGACGGGACCGTCACGAAGGACGCCATGGCCGCGACCGTGATCGTGATCGTGGCCACGGACGAGACGGTCGCGACCGCGATCGCCCGCGTCATGAAGGCAAGGGCGAGCACAAGGATCGCCATGGCCAGGACGCGCGACGCGACGGTCAGCAGCGACACGATCGCAAGCCGCGCGAACAGGGCGGCGAATCGCGACACGAGAGTCAAAAGCAGGCGCAGGCACGCACGCAGCAGCCTCAGGGCCAGCAACGGCCCGAACAGCGTCCTGAGCAGCGTCCAGATCAGGCACAGCAGACACCACGTCCTGAGCGTGCTGAGCGGCCTGCGGGTCCGGATCAAGCGGCTGCGGGTGGCGATGGTCAGCGCGGCGAACGTTCGGGTCGCAGCCGTCGTGGACGCCGCCGTCGTGGCGGCCGTGGTCGCGGAGACGATGCAGGTGCAGCCGGTGCAGTAGTCGGCGGCGCGGGCGGCGAATCGGAGGAAGCACCGCGCGAATCGTCGGGCGAATCGCACGAGCCTCGGGCCTCGCAGCCGCGTGCAGAAGCGCCCCAGCAGAGTTTCGATCTGCCGGCGCCAAGCAGTCATGAGTCCGCACCCGCTCGCTCGGATACGCCTCCTCCCCCGCCTCCGGCACCTCGCTCCGAGCCTTCGGACTCGGGAAACGCAGACAATGCGCCGCGCGGTGACGCTTCTCACTACACGGTCTGGTCATCAGGCCCGGGCAGCAGCTCGAGCTCGTGGGGCGGATCCGGTGGAGCTCGTCGCGAGGAGTGAGACCTGACAGTCTTGTATCGAAATCAGAAGGGCCAGCAATGCTGGCCCTTCTTCTTTTCGGAAACCGGATTTCACACGGAGTTCACGGAGAGCACGGAGAAGAAAACCTTGCCCGTCCTGCCCTTCGATCTCCGTGCACTCCGTGAACTCCGTGTGAAACTCTTGATCTCGCTTTAATCCGACCGACCGGAGCGCCGCAGCACTTCGCCCAACAATCCATCGGCGGCCTGCTCCAGCAGGTCGAGCACTTCTTCGAATCCTTTTGGTCCGCCGTAGTAGGGATCCGGAACCGCATTCCGTCCCGTATGCGGCGCATAGCTCATCATCAGCGCGAGGCGATGATGCTGCGATCGATCGAACAGGCTCCGCAGCTCGCCCAGGTTCTGCTCGTCCATCGCCACGATGAGATCGAATCGGTCGACGTCATGTCGCTCCACGACCCGCGCGCGCAGGCTGGAAAGATCGACACCGCGGCGCCGGGCCGCCTCGACGGATCGCGGATCGGGCGGCTCGCCGACGTGATAGTCGTGCGTACCCGCGGAGTCCACCTCGATCAGCGACTCGAGCTGCCGCTCCGCCAGCAACCGACGGAACACGCCTTCCGCCGTCGGAGAGCGGCAGATATTGCCCATGCAGACGAAGAGGATGCGCATATGACCTGACTCTCGCGGGGACACCGTACGAATCGATCGTACGAGCATAAGCCAATGGAAACCGAGGCCCGACCCGTCAGCCGAAACCTTAGGTAGAAGGCCGCACTACAGTCCGCGCCGGTGCCGGCCGACAATTGACAGCACAACAAGGCATCGGGGGATTCCTTTTCGCATGAGCGACGCATCCGTTCCGCGTGCAATCGCCGAAGGACATCGCGTTGCATCGACGACGCGCCCCGAGTTTCCCAAAGGTACCGTGCTCAGGATCCTCGACCAGGGATACGTGCTCGTGCGGTGGGATGGCGATGTCCTGGAGACCGCGCATCATCGCGACCTGATGCGTATCGACGCCGATCAGTAGCAATCAGACGAGCTGCGCCCGCACTCGCTCGAGATCCTCCGGCGTATCGACGCCGACGCCAGGAACCTGGCCCGCAATCCCGACGACGATCTGCATGCCCGCCTGCAGCGCGCGTAACTGCTCGAGCCTCTCGAGAACTTCGAGATCACTCGGCGGCAGCGCCGTCATCGCACGCAACGCGCCCACCCGGTACGCATAGATTCCAAGATGTCGCTGTGCGCCAAGGATGCTCGTCTGGCTCTGCAATCCCTCACGCGCGCCGTCGCGATGCCACGGAATCGGCGCCCGACTGAAATAGAGCGCAGCCCCGCCCCGCGCGGTCGTCACCTTCACGACGTTCGGGTCCATGAACTCATGCAGGCTGGTGATCGGAGTCGAGAGCGTCGCGATATGCGCGCGCGCGTTCTGCTCGAGCAGCGCCGCAACCTGATCGACGAGCGCGGGAGGCAACTGCGGTTCGTCGCCCTGCACATTCACGACGATGAGATCGTCGGGCCAGTTCCGCTGGTTCGCGACCTCGGCGATACGATCCGTGCCGGATTGATGATCCGCTCGCGTCATCACGCCGATCTTTCGGCCCGACGGATCGACGGCCAGCTCCGCGACACGCGCGTCGTCCGTGGCGACCAGCACTTCTGAAGCGCGGCTCCGGCTCGCTGCGGCGATCACCCACTGGATCATCGGCTTGCCTGCAATATCAGCGAGCGCCTTCGCAGGCAGCCGTGTCGAAGCGTAGCGCGCGGGAATGACAACCTTGAACGACATGACGACGCCCGCTTCAGTTCTTGAGCAATTCGTCCTGGGGCTCGAGGCGTTGCGCCTCTTCCTCGAGCATCACGGGAATATCGTCGCGCACTGGATACGCGAGACGATCCGCACGGCAAACCAGCACCTGCTTCGCCCGCGAGTACTGCAGCGGACCTTTGCACACCGGGCAAGCAAGAATATCGAGCAGCTTCGTGTCCATGACGCGAGCTTACCGCGTCCCGGCGTGTGATCGCATTACAGTCTCGATCAGGCGACTCACGCGTGCACTGTCTTCGGGACTGACCACCGTTTCCAGCCGGACCGCCCAATGGCGCTCGTCGGCCCAGGTCCGGCATTTGACGGCGTCCTTTTCCGTCATCACCACCGGCGCGACGTCATCGAACACGATGTCCTCGCGCTTCAATGCGACATGATCCGGATGGGGATGCTCGATGATGTCGAGCCCCGCATCGCGAAGACTCGTGAAGAACGCCTGCGGGTTGCCAATACCCGCGATAGCGTGCACGCGCGTGCCGCGAAACGATTCGAGCGAACGTGTCCTGCGGGTCGCGAGGCCGATCGCATCGCCGACGTGCGCCTGAGCGACGATCTCTGCAAGGCCGACAACGAGCGGCTGAGACGGCGAAGCGGATCGCAGCGTCTTCACGAGCAGGTCGACGGATCGCAGTCTCGACACCGGCTCCCGCAATGGTCCTGCTGGCAACAGCAGTTGATTGCCGAAGCCGCGCTGGGCATCCGCAACTGCGATCTCTGCATCGCGGCCAAGGCGATAGTGCTGCAGCCCATCGTCGCAAACCACGATCTCGGCACCGAGTTCGATGGCCCGGGCAGCCGCCGCAACCCGATCGGGTCCGGCAACGACGATCGCTCCCGTCCTCAGCGCATGCAGAACGGCTTCGTCGCCGACTTCACTGGTCGGCGTCTCCGCATGAACATCGCGCGGCCAGTGAGCAGAATCTCCGCCATAGCCCCGCAGGACGACACCGACTCGCCGCCCCTGAGCCTGCAGGAACTGCGTCAGCCACATCACAAAAGGTGTTTTGCCGGTGCCGCCCACCGTGATGTTGCCGACCACGATGAGCGGGCGGCTCACATGGCGGACTTGCAAGATGCCGCTGCGATAGCCGATGCGCCTCACAGCGGCAACCAGACGGAACAGCAGGGATAGCGGAAACAGGACGATCAGCAGCCAGCGGGACCGTCCCTCGTACCACAGTCGCTGGAGCGTCAGGTCGCCTTGCGAAGCCATGGGGTCAGACGTTGAACTGCATGCGGTACAGCGTGGCGTATTGACCGTCGAGCGCCATCAGCTCGGCATGGGTGCCGGACTCGACGATGCGTCCCGCATCCATCACGACGATGCGATCCGCCTTCTCGACCGTCGACAGGCGGTGGGCGATCACGAGCGTCGTCCGGTTGTGCATCAGCTCCTCCAGCGCGCCCTGGATGAGACGCTCGGATTCCGTGTCGAGCGCCGACGTCGCCTCGTCGAGAATCAGGATCGGCGCGTTCTTCAGCAACGCTCGCGCAATCGAAATCCGCTGGCGCTGGCCGCCCGAGAGCAGCACGCCGCGATCGCCGACGACCGTGTCGAGACCAACCGGCATCTCGCGAATGAACTCCAGTGCATGCGCAGCCTGGGCGGCGCTTTCGATAGCGGCCGCCGGCACATCGCGCCCGAAGGCGATGTTCGCGCGAATGGTGTCGTTGAAGAGCACGACATCCTGGCTCACGAGTGCGATCTGGTCACGCAGCCCGTTGAGCTGATACTCGCGCACATCGTGCCCATCGATCCGCACGGTCCCGGCATCGACGTCATAGAACCGCGGAATCAGATTGACCAGCGTCGACTTCCCGCTGCCCGACTTGCCCACGATCGCGACCATCTCTCCTCGCGCGACGCGCAGGCTCACGCCGTGCAACGCCGCTCCCTTCCCTGCGGGATAGGAGAACGTGACGTCCTTGAAATCGATCTCCCCCCGCACTCGCTCGGGCCGCAGCGATCCGCCATCGACCTCGGCCGGCTCATCGATGAGATCGAATATGCTTTCACCGGCGGCAATGCCCTGCTGGATCGGGCCCGCGACATTGACCAGGCTGCGCAGCGGCTGCGCGATCTGCACGAGCGCCACGAGGAACGCCAGCAGATCGCCCATCGTCATGCGATTGCTGATTGCATCCGAGATCGCGATCGAGAGCACGAACGCCGAGCCGAACGACATGACCATCTGCACGACGGGATTCGAGAGTCCCTTCGTCAGCACCAGCCGCATGTGGGAACGGCGATTGTGTTCGTTGACCCGTTCGAACTGCTCGTTCTTGTAGGTCTGCGCGTTGTAGACCTTGATCACGCGCGGGGCTTCGAGCGTTTCCTTCGCGACGCTCGTAACGTCGCCCATCGAGTCCTGGATGCGGCGGCTGTAGCGGCGGAACCTGCGATTGATGATCGTCACGAGCCAGGCGATCACGGGCCCCATCGTCAGCGTGATCAGCGCAAGCCTTGGATTCAGGTAGAACAGCAGGAAGATCGAGCCGAACAGCGTCAGCGCCTCACGCACCGCGATCGTGATCGAATCCGTCGAGGCCTGCCCCACCTGCTCGGTGTTGTACGTCAGCCGGGACAACAGCGTCCCCGACGAATTGCGATCGTAGTAGCCGATCGGCAGCTGCGTGATGCGCTCGAAGATCTGGGATCGCAGGCGTTTGACGATTCGCCGGCCGACGTATCCCATGCAGTACGTCTGCGTGAAATCCCCCAGGCCGCGGAAGAAGAACAGTGTAATCAGCGCGATTGGCAGCAGCACGATCGTCCGCGGATCGCGGTTCTCGAACGTGCCGTCACCGAAGTACTTCGCGAACAGCGTGAACCCGAGCATGCTCGCGGAGTAGATCGCGGCTCCCAGGATGCCGAGCGCGAACATCGACCGGTGCGGCCGCAGATAGGTCAGGAGCCGCCTGTAAACCTGCCACGGGCCGTGCGCCGTCAGCTTCGATCCGTGTTCGGTCGGTGCCATGGTGACAGGATGGCGGCAGCGTTCAGGGCGTCGTGGCGCCGGGATCGTTGATCGTCGCCATGTTGATGCCGCGGAAACCCAGCCGGCCGACGACATCCATTGCCGTCACGACCGATTGATGCGTCGTCCGGGCATCGGCCCGGATGGTCACCGGGTTGTCGCGCTCCTGTCCGGCGAGCTTGGAAATTGCCGCGGACAACGTGGCAGGACTGTTGTTGAGCAGCGTCTTGCCGTTGACGCGATACTCGCCCGAGGCCGTGATGGTGACCTCGATCGGAGCGCTCTTCATCTGCGGCGGCGCTTCCGTGCTCGCCTGCGGCAACTGCAGTTCGATCCGCGATTCGTCGACGAAGGTCGTCGACACCATGAAGAAGATCAGCAGCAGCAGCACGACATCGATCAGCGATGTCAGGTTCAGATCCGGTTCCTCGTGCGAGGACGGCCGCAGGTTCATACGACCGCCCCCGCTTCGATTGCGTGCACGAGCTTGATGGCCTCTTTTTCCATCTTCACCACCAGCGTGGTGACGCGCCCGCGCAGATACTTGTAGGCCAGCAGCGCCGGGATCGCGACGGTCAGACCGGCCGCGGTCGTGATCAGCGCTTCGGCGATACCGCCTGCCAGCGCCATCGGATTGCCGGCTCCGGCCGTCGAGAGCGTGTTGAACGTCTTGATCATGCCGGTCACGGTGCCCAGCAGCCCGAGCAGCGGCGACACGGATGCGATGGTACCGAGCGTACTGATGAAGCGATCCAGTTCGTGGACCACGTGCCGCCCCGCGTCTTCGATCGCTTCCTTGATGATTGCCCGGTCGCGGTGCCGATTGGCGAGTCCCGCGGCGAGAATCTTGCCCAGCGCGGAATTCTGCTGCAGCGCCTGGATATGTTTGTCGGTGATCTGGTTCTGCTCGACCCACTTCCAGACCTTGTCGGTGAGTTCCGCGGGGACCACGCGTCTCCCCTGCAGGGTCCAGAGCCGTTCGAGGAAGATGGCGGCTGCGACGATCGATGCCAGGATGATCGGCACCATGACGATGCCGCCGGCTTTGACGATTTCAAACATGCAGGTGCTTGGGTCTTGTCGGCCTTGTTGTCGAGCCTCGAATACTAGCATTGACCGATAGCATCGGGCTGGCGGCGATCCTGACAGTCGATTAAGGCAATCCGGTGGCGGCTCGTGGCCTTCGCGCGGGTCCCTGCCTGCCGATCAGGGCGGACTGCAGATCAGGGCAAACCCGGGGCGCGCGTGCGCCAGTATCGAGGGTGATCCCTGCGAAATTCTCCCGGCGCCGCGATGCCGGCCGCGCCCACGACCAGCGAGATCGCTCCGCTCTGCGGCGTCGCCAGCGTCTGCGCCCCGTTCTCGCGCCAGCGTTCGACGACATCCTCCTTCGGAAATCCCCAGCGGTTGCGATAGCCGGCAGCAAACAGCACCCACGAGGGATCAGTGGCCTCGACCAGCGCCGGCGTCGAAGACGTCCGGCTCCCATGGTGGGGAGCCACGACCACGTCTGTCTGTGCGAGTCCCGCCGACACGATCGCCTCCTCGCCCTCGCGCTGAATGTCACCGGTGAGCAGCGCACTGCCGCCGGGACCGGCGATTCGCAGCACGCAGGACGACTCGTTGTCGCTTCCGGAAACGCCGGCGGCAGGATGCAGCACCTCGAATCTCACGCCATCCCAGATCCACTGCTGCCCGCGGACACAAATCTCGATAATGCGGCCCCTGGCGGCAACGGAAGGTCCCGCGAGCCACCGTCGCACTGGCAATCCCTTCGCGGTCGACTCCATGCCGCCCTGGTGATCGAGGTCGCCGTGACTGACGACGAGCGTATCGATGGTCCGGACGCCCTGGCTGCGAAGATACGGCAGTACAACCAGCTCGCCGGTGTCGCGTCCGCTGCGGAACGCGGGACCGGTATCGAAGACCAGCACTCGCGACCGGGTGCGCACGACAGCAGCGAGTCCTTGTCCCACATCGAGCAGTGTCAGATCGAACTCACCGGGTCGCAGAGACTCTGGGCGCCACAGCAGAGCCGGCAGACAAAGCACCGTAGCCGCGAGCCGCATCGGGAAGATGCCGGGAAGAACGAGCAGCAGCGCCCCAAAAAGCATCGCGACATGCGCTGGCAATGGAATCTGCGGCAGATGCCAGAGCGCGAGCGGCCACGTCGCAAACCACTCGAGCCCTGGCCACATGAATCGCAGCAGGTATGCGACGCACTTGAGCACAACCGCGCCCGAAGGCAGCCACAACGCAGCGAGGAAAGCGCCTACCAGCACCATTGGCACGATGATCAATGTAAAGAGCGGTACGGCAAGCGCATTCGCAATCGGTGAGACCAGGGAAATACTGCCAAAGGCGGCGGCAACGACCGGCAGCAAACCAAGCGTTACAGCGATCTGCACGCGCGCGAAATTTCCTATCGTCCCTTCCCTGCCGCGTCGGCCCGCGGTGGCCAGCAGAATGACGCCGACCGCTCCGAACGAAAGCCACGTGCCGACTGCCAGCGGTGCGAATGGATCCACCAGCAGCACAGCAACGAGCGCCGCGCCCATGATCCACCCGATCCCGATCTCTCGCCTCACTGCGCGCGCAGCAAAAGCAATGCACAGCATCGCAAGCGTTCGCTGTGTCGGAACCGACAAGCCCGCGAGGATCGAGTAGATCATCGCTGCCAATCCACCGCAGGCGACCTGCCCGTGAATCGCGGTCAGCCGAAGTTGCTGAGCGCCGGGCCAGTGCACGATCCGACCGCCCAGCCACGCGGCAAGCGTCGCGATCATCGTGATATGCAGCCCGGAGATGGCCATGAGGTGCGTCGTGCCCGTTGCAGCGAACACCCTCCATTGCTCGACGGACATCGCCTGTGTCTCTCCCACGGCAAGGCCCTGCAGGATGCCGAGCATCGGCTCGTTTCCGACGGCAGCGCCTATTCGTTCCGCCAGCCACCCCCGAACACGAAGCACCGCGTACGCCGTTTGCGCGGGCAGCAATCGCCTGTTTCGATCGTCGCTGCGAACGTAGCCCGTCGCACCGATTCCCTGGTGCAGGAGTTGCGCCTCGTAGTCGAAACCACCCGGGTTGGCGAAGCCGTTGCGCCGCTTGAGGCGCACGACGAAGCGCCAGCGTTCTCCCGGCAAAGGCCGTTGTGCGCCGTCGTACCAGGCGAGACGCAGTTTCGGCGGAACACCCGCGGGGCCCTCGAGGACAGCGAGCTCGAACTGAACGTCGGTCGCCGTCGCATCGGGCAGCGATGCGATGTCTCCCACGACGACCAGGTCGATACCTTCGAGAGCCTGGGGCAGGTCCTCCGCCAATCGCTGGGTGGCATGGAACCACGCGAGGGAAACGCCGATGAGCACGGCGACGGCGACGACCGAGCGCAGCCACAGCGCCGCCGCCAACAGGATCGCGACGATGGCCAGCCAGGGCCACACCGCGGGCAAAGCCGGCAGCAGATGAACCAGTACGTGGCCGGCAAGGAATGCAACGCCGATTCGCAGCATGTCCGCCTCCGTGCGGAACGAAGCAAGCCCGATTCGGCGCGTGCGATACTGGCGGTCTTACGCCGTCGCGCCGGGACGCCTCACTGTGCCGTACCGGGCGCGACGGTCTCATCGTATTTCTGTGACAAATGCCTCGAAGATTCTTCAAACCCCTAAGCCGCCAGCGACACAAGTGGAAGGAGCGCTGGTTCATGCGACCGTTCCGGCTGCTGCTGGAGCATCCGGTCTACTGGTCGTTGAACAGAAAGCATGTGACCCGCGCTTTCGCGCTCGGTCTGTTCCTCGCATTCCTGCCGCTGCCGATTCACATGCTGCTGGCAGCGATTCTTGCACTGACGCTGCGATTGAACGTCCCCGCCGCGATCATGGGCACGCTGCTGACGAATCCGCTGACGATCGTGCCGCTGTATGTTTTCGCGTACCTGGTTGGATGCACGCTGCTGGGCCTGGATCCCCAGCCCATGCACTTCGAGCTGAGCTGGGACTGGCTGTCAACCGAGCTGCTGCCGATCTGGAAACCCTTCCTGCTGGGTTGTCTCGTCATGGGCACGCTCACGGCGCTCGCGGGTTACATCCTGCTGGGCGGCATCTGGCACCTGGGACTGGTGCTCAAGTATCACGAGAGAAAAGGCACGCGGCGGGAACCCGACCAGCGGCTCTGAGGCAGGTCACACGCGACGACTCAGACCAGCCTGCCGTCCTCCAGTGTTTTCGTTCTCTGCAGCTTCGCCGCGAGCTCGGGCGCGTGAGTCACGATCACGAGCGCAGTACCGAACTCACGATTGAGCTCGAGCATCAGCTCGAACACCTGCCGCGCATTGTTGCCATCGAGATTTCCCGTGGGTTCGTCGGCCAGCACGACGCTCGGTCGCGTCACGAGCGCACGAGCGACAGCGGTACGTTGTCTCTCGCCACCTGACAACTGCGCAGGTCGATGATCCACACGCGCGCTCAGGCCGACACGGTTGAGCAGCTCTCGCGCCCGCTCCTTTGCCTCATTTACCGGCGTGCGGCGGATCAGCAGCGGCATCGCCACGTTCTCCAGCGCCGTGAACTCCGGAAGAAGATGATGGAACTGATAGACGAAGCCGAGCGCCTGGTTGCGCAGCTCGCCGCGGGCCGCATCGCTCAGATCGCCCACCGCCTGTCCCATCAGCGTGACCTTGCCGGAGCTTGGCAGATCGAGCCCGCCCAGCAACTGCAGCAGCGTCGTCTTGCCCGAACCTGAAGCACCGACGATCGCCAGGCGCTCACCCGCCGCCACGTCGAGATCGACTCCCTTGAGCACATCGACCCGCGTGTCGCCCTGCTGGAAATGCTTCGTGAGCCCGGTGACGGACAGCACCGCGGTGGGGCTCGAGGCTAGGGGCTCGAGGCGTGAGCCAGAGGCTGCCGATGCTGGTTGCCGATCGCTTCCGGTCATGAACTCTTGCTCCAACTGATTCTCGGTCGCAGCTCATTGCTCGCGACCTGCGCCTGGCTACTCATGTCGCAACGCCTGCGCGGGCTGTGTCTTGGCGGCACGCCACGACGGGTACAGCGTCGACAGACAGCACAACCCGAACGCGGTGGCGCTGATCTTCAACACATCCGGCCACTGCACCGCCGCGGGCAGATCGCTCATGAAGTAAACCTTCGCGTCCATGAACTGGATGCCGAGCAGACTCTCGAGGCCGTGAACCAGGCTTTCCAGATTCACCGAAATCAGCACACCGAGCGCCACACCGCACAGCGTGCCGATCAGCCCGATCGTCGTGCCCTGGACGACGAAGATTCCCAGAATGCTTCGGGGCGTCGCGCCCACCGTGCGCAGGATCGCGATGTCCGACTGCTTGTCCTTCACGACCATCACCAGCGTGGAGATGATGTTGAAAGCCGCGACTCCGACGACCAGCAGCAGGATGACGAACATCACGGACTTGGTGAGCTGGATCGCGCGGAAGAAGTTCGCATGCTTGCGCGTCCAGTCGTCGACGTAGTACCCGCCACCGAAGGACATCGCAAGATCGCGCACCACGCGCGGTGCGGTGAACATGTCGTTCAGCTTCAGCCTCAAGCCAGTGACCTGATCACCCATGCGATACAGCCGGGCTGCGTCGCTCATGTGCACGTAGGCGAGATTGCGATCGAACTCGTACATGCCCGACGAGAAGATCCCGACCACCTTGAAGCCTCGCATGCGGGGCATGATGCCGGCTGGCGTAACGACGGGCTGCGACGTTGCTATGACCACGCGACCACCGACGTCGACTCCGAGCGCCTTCGCGAGCTCCGCGCCGAGCACGATTCCGTACTCGCCCGCTGCCAGCGCATCGAAGGAGCCCTTGGACATCTTGTCCGCGATCGCGGCAACCTTCCGCTCCTCCTCCGGAAGAACACCAGTGACTGAAGCACCGCTGCTCTTGCTGCCGGTCACGAGCAGGACCTGGTCCTCCACGTACGGAACGGCTTCAGCGATCTCGGGGTTCTCGCGTGCTTTCGCGGCTAGCGTCTGCCAGTCGGCGATGCCGGATCCGAAACCGCTGATCGTCGCGTGGGACGTCAGGCTCAATATCCGGCCCCGCAGTTCCTGCTCGAAGCCGTTCATCACGGAAAGCACGACGATCAGCACGGCGACGCCGATCGCCACGCCGAGCATCGAAATGATCGAGATGAACGAAATGAATCGATTTCCGCTGCTCGCGCGGAGATAGCGTCGTCCGATGAGAAGCTCGTAGCTACTCATAACGCAGCGCCTCCGCGGGCTCGGTCGCTGCGCCACGGATGGCGGGATAGATCGTTGCCAGCACGGTCAGGACCAGCGCGGTCAGGGTGATCGCGATGACCTGCGGCCAGTGAACCTCCGAAGGCACCTGCGTGATGTAGTAAACCGTGGGATCGAAGATGTGGATGCCCAGCGTCCGCTCGAGCACCGGCACGATCGTCTCCACGTTGAATGCCAGCAACAGGCCGAGTCCGCATCCGAGCAACGCCCCGAACCATCCGATCACGACGCCTTGCGTGATGAAGATGGCGACGACGGATCGCGGCGTGAGGCCGACTGTGCGCAGGATCGCGATGTCGGTGCGCTTTTCGTTCACGACCATCACGAGCGCCGACACCGTGTTGAATGCCGCAACGGCGACGACGAGCATGAGGATGATCGACATCATCTTCTTTTCGATGCCGATCGCCCGGAAGTAGCTGGCGTTCTCGATCGACCAGTCGCTGGTCTCCAGATCACCGCCGAGCGTCCGCGCGATCTCGCCCACCCGTGACGGTGCGGCAAACACATCCGCGAACTTGAGCCGCAGACCGGCCGGCGAACCCTCAGTGCCAGCGAACGCCGCGGCGTCGGACAGGTTGATGAGCGCGAGCAATGTGTCGTGCTCCTGCAAGCCCACCTCGAAGATGCCGACCACGGTGAAAGTCTGGATCCGTGGCGTCAGATCGATGCCGGCCAGCATGCCCTCGCCTGCCGCTGCCTTCGTCGGCACGAGCGCGGTGATCTCATCCCCGATCTGGACTTCGAGCGTCCAGGCCAGGCCCGCGCCCAGCACGATGCGCTGCTCGCCCGGCACCAACAGATCGAGCGAGCCCGCCGTCATGTGCTTGCTGATGTCCGATACCTGGGATTCCAGTTGCGGATCGATGCCGCGAATCAGCGCGGGCCGCAACTCCTGGCCGCGGCCGACCATGCCCTGAAGATCGAGGA
Source organism: Povalibacter uvarum (assembly GCF_014202975.1). Taxonomy (GTDB): domain Bacteria; phylum Pseudomonadota; class Gammaproteobacteria; order Steroidobacterales; family Steroidobacteraceae; genus Steroidobacter; species Steroidobacter uvarum. The sequence continues at coordinate 791,259 of NZ_JACHHZ010000001.1, read as the reverse complement.
ACGGCGCGGCACCCGTGACGCCCGGTTCAGTGCGGGCCTTCTCGGCCAGGCTTTGCCAGTCGCGCATGCGCTCGGGCGTGCCGGAAAGCGTTGCATGCGACGCCGGGCTCAGCAGCCGCGTGCGCAACTCGCTCTCCAGGCCATTCATGACCGAGATGATCGTGATGAGCGCGGTCACCCCGACGCAGATGCCGAGCATCGAGATCCAGCTGATGAACGACACGAAGAAACCGCGGCTGCGGCTTCGCACGTAGCGCATGCCGATGAACAGGGGCAGCGGATGAAACATGCGTCGGCGGGTAGAGACAACCTGGGGGAGATTCTTGTGGGACGTCGCCGCTGATCGGAATCCGACTCGCCGCGACCGAATGCGCGAAGGATTATAGGGGTTCCACGATCACCGCTGATACTGCGGACCGCGGACAGGGGCGACGGTTCCGTTCAATCCGCACGCCTGGCGAAGGCAGCCCGCAGCATGAGTGCAGCAGCGTAGAGGGTGACGAATACGACCAGCCAGCGCAGCCAGACCAGGGGAAGCTGTTTCACCACGAAAGCCGCAAGCAACACGGCCGGCACTCCGCCGATGAGCAAGCCCAGGGCTGCGCGCAGATCGTACCGGTTGCATCCGACGAAGCGCACGCCCGCGACCGGCATCAGGAATCCGCAGGAACCCATCATGATCGGGAACGCGGTGATCGGATTCATGCCAAGCAGGCTGACGAGGATCAGGCACGGTGCGTACAGACCGATGCCGAGCGTCATCAACGCGCCCAGCACGAAGTTGATCGCGATGGCGATGGCGAGATTCACCCCGGTGAGGCCGATCGCTTCGCCGCCCCGTGGCAGCAGCTCGAGATTGCTCATGAGGAAAAGCGTCGCGGCAACGAGCAGCGCGAAGCCCATCGAGATCTGGATCGCGCGCCTCGGCAACTTCGACACGATTCCCGCGCCCAACCACGCCCCGAGGACCGCCGACGCGATCATGCCGGTCAACGTCGTCGGATCGACGTCGACCACCGCGATAAAAATCAACGCCTGCGCGACGGTCGGGATCACGTGCCCGACGTTCAGCGTTCCCGGAATCAGCTCGTCGGGAACGACGCGCAGGAACTTGAACACCGAGGTCGTGGGAGCAAATGACCCGATGCCGAGCGTGTCGAAGAAGTTCGTGACGAAGCCGATCGCGACTCGCAGGAGGCCGGGCTTCGCCGGCTCTCCCTGGCGCATGCTGGCATTCGCGGCGCGCCACCAGCGCCAGGCGAAGTACGCGGCCAGAACGACGAGAACGCTCAGCAGTATCTGGGCAGTGGCAGTCACGACGAGCTCGCATGGCAAGGGAGCGGTTCGGCATCACCCGGCGTAGCTTTTCGTATCTTCATCGCCGGGCCGCCGCCATCGTTATCTCCCGGCGCGGAAAAAAAATCCAGTCACGAAATACGACCGCTTTCGCGTAAGCTGCCGCGACAGTCCTTGCATGGGCACCCGCATGACGCTTCGGATCCCTCGACGTACCTTTGTCGCCGCGGCATTCGGCACAGCCTCGCTGCCGCTCTGGCCCGCAACGTCGCTCGGACAAGCCTCGGGCCAAGTCACCACCATTCACAATCCGCTGCAGCCTTTCGATCTCAAGGATGTTCGTCTCGGGGCGGGCCCGGCACTGGAAGCCGCGCAGGTCAACCGACGCTATCTCTTGGAGCTCGATCCCGATCGCTTGCTCCACATGTTTCGCCTGACAGCTGGCCTTCCGAGCACGGCGGAGCCGCTCGGCGGATGGGAAGCACCCGACAATGAACTGCGCGGCCACTTTACCGGCCATTACCTGTCTGCCTGCGCACTGCTGGCGGCGCAGACTGGTGATGCTGAAGTCCGAGCACGCGGCGATCTCATGGTCACCGAACTTGCGAAATGCCAGGCAGCGCTGGGCAACGGCTTTCTCAGCGCTTTCCCCGAAGAACTGTTCGACCGGCTGCGTGCCGGCAAGCCCGCGTGGGCGCCCTTCTACACGCTCCACAAGATCATGGCGGGTCTGCTGGACTCGTACACGCTCAGCGGCAACGAAGCAGCCCTGCAGACGCTGCTCGGCATGGCGAAATGGACTGCCGCGTGGACTCAGCCTCTGAGCGAAGATCACATGGCTCGCGTGCTCGAGCGCGAATACGGCGGTATGAACGAGCTGCTGTACAACCTCGGCGCTGTCACGAAAGACGCGAAGTGGACGGAGCTCGCGCGCCGCTTCGACCACGAACGCGTCTTCGCACCGCTCGCCGCGGGTCGTGACGAACTGCAGGGACTGCACGTGAACACGACGATCCCCAAAGTCATCGGCGCTGCACGCGGCTACGAAGTCACCGGCGATCGTCGTCTCCAGAACGTTGCGGGCTACTTCTGGCACACCGTCACCGAACGACGCTGCTTCTGCACAGGCGGCACGAGCAGCGGCGAATCGTGGAATACGCCGCCGGGCCAACTCGCGAAGGAGCTTTCCGGCTACACGCAGGAGTGCTGCGTCACGTACAACATGCAGAAGCTGACGCGGCACCTCTTCCAGTGGACGGGCGACGCACGAGCCGCCGACTACTACGAGCGCGCCTACTACAACGGCATTCTCGGCGTGCAGCACCCGAGCGATGGCGACAAGCTCTATTACGTCCCGCTGCAAAGTGGTTTCTGGAAGCTCTTCGGTACGCCGCTGCACGATTTCTGGTGCTGCACGGGCAGCATGGCCGAATCGTTCGCCAAGCTCGGCGACAGCATCTATTTCCATGACGAGCGCGGCGTGTTCGTGAATCTCTTCGTGCCTTCGACGGTGACGTGGGCAGAGAAGGATGTGCGCCTCACGCAGGAAACTCGCTTCCCCGACTCCGATACCGTTCGCCTGACAGTTCATCTGAAGCGTCCGACGGCGATGCCCTTGCGGGTGCGCGTTCCCTCGTGGGTTCAGGGCGGCTCCGCATCGCTCAACGGACGGGCACTCGATGGCTTCGCTTCACCGGGCAGCTACTTCGTCGTCGATCGACGCTGGCGCGACGGCGATGTGCTGGAGGTTCGCCTGCCGATGCGCTTGCACTACGCGGTGATTCCGGACGATCCCACCTTGCGCGCCGTCATGTACGGGCCGATCGTTCTCGCAGGTCGACTCGGCGCGGCGGGACTCACCAAGGACAATCTTCGGGCGGGACCAACGAAACCACGCACGATCCCGGAGTACACCTCCGATCCGGTAGCCGCGCCCGCAATCGTTGGAGGATCCGACGACCCGTCGAACTGGTTGCGCCCGGTCGCGGGACGGCCGCTCGAATTCCAGGCGACGGGCCAGGCGACCCCTCTCACCCTGGTGCCCCTGCACCGGGTGTTCGACGAGCGGTATGCGGTCTACTGGAAAGTGTGAACTGCGACACCAAATGACGGGCCTGCGCTTGGCCGTTATGTAAGGGCTGCTATACAGTGGCTGCGTCGTTTCCTGGAGGACTGACCATGCGCGCTGCGCCCCGGATTAGCATTCTCGCTGCCGCCTTTGCTGCCCTCGTCGGCAGCGCAGCAGCTGTACATGCGGACGAATTGCAGATGCCCGCCTCGACGTCATCGACCGGATCGACGCCGTCCCGCGGCATGTCGATGGAAAAGGTCGAAGCGACGTTCGGCGCCCCTTCCAATCGGGAACCCGCCGTCGGGCAACCGCCGATCACACGCTGGGAATATCCCGCCTACGTGGTGTACTTCGAGAACAACATCGTGCTGCACACGGTGGTGAAGAGCTGAAGCAAGATTGGCCAGCCAGCCGTTAGCCGGCTAGCCAGAGCGGAATGAGGCCAGGCCCGACAATGTCGGGCCTTTTCTTTTTGGTGCCCCGACAATGTCGGGCCTTTTCTTTTTGGTGCCCCGACAACGTCGGGCCTTTTTCTTTTCCGGTTCTCCCCCAACTGATACCCTCGCCCGCCTTCGGGGACGCAGTGCGCGTCTGCCCGAGTGCTGTCATTTGTCATTGCGAATCGACGACGTCCTCAAGATGCCACTGAACGACGAACTCCTTCTTCCCAGCAAAGCCCAGATCCATGTTCGCTGGGGCCAGCTCTACGGATCAGCGACTTCACTGTCGCTGGCGGAAGCGGCCCGGCGATCCTCCGCGCCCGTGCTGGTCATCGCAGCCGACGCCCGGCAGGCGAGTCGCTACGAAGACGAGCTTCGCTTCTTCTCCGAGCCCGGGATGTACATCGAGAGTTTCCCGGACTGGGAGACGCTGCCTTACGACCTGTTCTCGCCGCATCCTGACATCGTCTCGCAGCGCCTGCGCATGCTGGCCGCGCTGCCGCGGCTGACCAAGGGCATCGTCATCATCGATCTCGAAACCCTTCTGCAGCGGCTCCCGCCGCACACGTATATCGATGCGCATGCATTCGATCTCTCGACGCAGGAACGGCTCGATGTCGAGAAGTTTCGTGAGCGCCTCGTTGGCGCCGGCTACGTCGCGAGCTCGCAGGTCATCGCACCGGGCGAGTTCGCGGTGCGCGGGTCGCTGATCGACCTGTTCCCGATGGGCAGCGCGACGCCCTATCGCATCGATCTGTTCGACGATGAGGTCGAGAGCATCCGCATCTTCGATCCCGAGACGCAACGCTCGGGCGACAAGGTGAAGGCCTTGCGCCTGCTGCCCGCCCGGGAGTTTCCGCTGACGGCGGACGGCATCCAGGCGTTCAAGCGCCGCTTCCGCATTCGCTTTCCCGGCGATCTCACCAAGATGTCGCTCTACCAGGACATCGCGGAAGGCGCGCCGCCAGCGGGCATCGAGTACTACCTGCCGCTGTTCTTCGACACGAGCGCGACGCTGTTCGAGTACCTGCCACCGAACACGCTGATCGCTGCCGACATCGACATGGAAGCGCTCGCGGGACAGGCGTTCTCGGAGATCCAGATCCGGTACGACCAGCGCGGCCACGACGCATCGCGTCCGATCCTCGCCCCGAATGAAGTGTTCATGCCGCCAGCCGAGGTCATGCAACGCCGCACGGCCTTCCGGCGCATCGACCTGTCGCGAGTGGAGCTCGATCCACTGACACAGACGTTGCCCTTCCAGAATTTCGGAACGAAGGCGCCGCCGCATCTGCGTGTCGATCAACGCAGCGATGATCCCGCTCGGGGACTGACTGCCTTCCTCTCGGAGTTCCAGGGACGCGTATTGATCGCCGCGGAATCCGCGGGTCGCCGCGAGATGCTGCTCGACGTGCTGCGCAAGCGGATGGTCGCGCCCGCGCTCGTCGATCACTGGCCCGCCTTCCGCGACAGCGATGCGCCTCTCGCCATCACGGTCTCGCCGATCTCGACCGGTCTCGTCCTCGAACGGCCGCATCTCGCACTGATTGCCGAGGAACAGCTCTTCGGCGAACGCGCCCGACAGGAGCGCCGGCGACGCCGACCCGAGCGCGATCCTGAAAAAATCATTCGCGACCTGACCGACCTGCGCGCAGGCTCGCCCGTCGTTCACGAACACTACGGCGTCGGTCGGTTCCTTGGATTGCAGACGCTGGACGTCGGCGGCCTCACCAGCGAATTCCTGGTGCTCGAGTACGCCGATAACGACAAGCTGTACGTGCCGGTTCACGCGCTCGACCTCATCAGCCGCTACACCGGCTCGCCGGCGGAATCCGCTCCGCTGCACAAGCTGGGCACGGATGCGTGGCAAAAGGCGAAGAAGAAGGCGGCGCAGCGCATTCGCGACACGGCGGCTGAATTGCTCGACTTGTATTCGCGCCGCGCCGCGCGCCAGGGCGAACAACTCGCCGCGAACGAGGACGACCTTCGCGCCTTCGAAGCGCAGTTCAAGTTCGAAGAGACACCGGACCAGGCCCAGGCCATCGAGGCCGTCGTCGCCGATCTCGCCAGCGGCCGCCCGATGGATCGCGTCGTCTGCGGCGACGTCGGCTTCGGCAAGACGGAAGTCGCACTGCGCGCCGCGTTCGTCGCGGTACAGGCCGGCAAGCAAGTCGTAGTGCTCGTGCCTACGACCCTGCTGGCGCAGCAGCACTACCAGACATTCGCCGACCGGTTCGCCGACTGGCCCGTGAAAGTCGAATCGCTATCGCGCTTTCGCAGCACGAAAGAAGTCGACCAGGTGCTGCAGGGCCTCGAGCAGGGCAAGGTCGACATCGTCGTCGGCACGCATCGCCTGCTTCAAACGGGCATCAAGTTCGCGCGCCTCGGCCTCGTGATCATCGACGAAGAACATCGCTTCGGCGTCAAGGACAAGGAACGCCTGAAGCAACTGCGCGCCGAAGTGGATGTGCTGACACTCACCGCGACGCCGATCCCGCGCACGTTGAACATGGCGATGGGCGGCCTGCGCGAGTTGTCACTGATCACGACGCCGCCAGTGTCGCGTCTGTCGATCAAGACGTTCGTCTCGCAGTGGGACCCTGCAACGATCCGCGAGGCCTGCCTGCGCGAAATCCGCCGTGGCGGTCAGATCTATTTCGTTCACAACGCCGTCGAGACGATCGAGCGCACGGCAAAGGCACTGGCGGAGATCGTGCCCGAAGCGCGAATCGCGATCGGCCACGGACAGATGCGGGAGCGGGAGCTCGAGCAGGTCATGCTCGATTTCTATCATCAGCGCACGAACCTGCTCGTCTGCACGACGATCGTCGAAAGCGGCATCGACGTGCCTTCGGCCAACACGATCATCATCGATCGCGCCGACAAGCTCGGCCTCGCCCAGCTCCATCAGCTGCGCGGTCGCGTCGGCCGCTCTCATCACCAGGCGTACGCCTACCTGATGACGCCGCCACGCAATGTGATGACGGGCGATGCAGCGAAGCGGCTCGAAGCCATCGAATCTCTCGAAGACCTGGGCGCGGGCTTCACGCTTGCGACGCACGATCTCGAGATCCGCGGTGCCGGCGAGCTGCTCGGGGAGGAGCAGACGGGCCAGATACAGGAGATCGGCTACGCGCTCTACATGGAGATGCTGGAGCGAGCCGTGAACGCGCTGAAGTCGGGCAAGGTCCCCGATCTCGAAGGCGCCATGCACCAGGGACCCGAAGTCGACCTGCATCTGCCAGCGCTTCTGCCTGACGACTACTTGCCGGACGTTCACCTGCGACTGGTCCTCTACAAGCGCATCGCTGCCGCACCGACGAACGACGAGTTGCGCGAGATGCAGGTGGAGATGATCGATCGCTTCGGCCTGTTGCCGCCGCAGGCGAAGAATCTCTTCCGCATCGCCGAGCTGAAGCTCGCGGCGAAGGAGCTGGGACTGCGCAAGATGGACATCGGTCCGGGCGGCGGATCGGTCACGTTCGAGTCCGACACTCGGGTCGATCCAGGCGTCCTGATCCGTTACGTGCAGCAGAATGCGCGCACGCATCGACTCGAAGGCGGCGTGAAACTGCGCTTCACGCTCAAGCTGGAGACGGACGAACGCCGGTTCGAAACCGCCGTGCAATTGATCGACGCGCTCGGCAAGAAGCCACCGCCGGCCGCGCCTCCGAAGCGGAAATGACGCGGCCGACCTTCCGGGACTCTTGATACACTCGAAGCATGAACAAGCTCGGCATCGTGAAGACAGCGGCGCTGGCCGCCCTGGCATTGATGGTGGGGTCGGCGGGCGCGCAGCAGTCAGGACTACAGTCCTACGATGTCGAACTCGTCATCTTCCGCAACCTGACGGGCGGCGCTTCCGCCGAAGATTGGGGACAGGAATCGGGACTGACGCAGAACTCACCGCTCGGCGATGAAGAAAGCACGCCCGGTGCAGCGGTCGAGGTTCCTCCACCGCCGCCGGTTGCGACGGCGACGGAAACTTTCCCTGCGCTCCCTGCGGCGAGGATCAAGCTCTCCGCAATCGCTGATTCCCTGCGCCGCAGCCGCGGTTATCAGCCGCTCGCCCATTTCGGCTGGACACAGCCTGGCTTTCCGCGCACGGAAGCTCACTACATGTCGATCGATTCGCAGGCAACGCCGGGATCAGGATTGACGGGGCGCGTGGCGCTCTCACGTGGACGCTATCTGCATCTCACGATGGACCTGGTGCTGGAAGGAAACGGCGAACGATACGTGCTGCGCCAGACGCGCCGGATGCGAAGTAATGAGCGGCACTACATCGATCATCCGAAGTTCGGCGTGATCGCGCTGGTGACGCCGGCGACTTAGGAAGTCGCGCCGGCAGTGTCATTCCCGCGAAAGCGGGAATCCATTCGGATCAAGGACGGACTCCCGCCTGCGCGGGAGTGACGAGGAACGTGCCTTACTCGCACTCCCTGCTCACTACCCGGTTCCGGCCCAGATCCTTCGCATCCTTCAGGGCCTTGATGGCGGCCTGATAGATCTTGTTGGGCGGAGCATCGTGCGGCGGCACGAGAGAAACGACACCCGCGCTGGCAGTCACGTAGCGCGAAACGCTGGAACGCGGATGGTGGATCGCGAGATCGCGCACCCGCGCGAGCACAGCTTCCGCGAGCTTCGATGCCTGCGACAGATCGAGCCCCGTGGTGAGCGCTGCAATCTGGTCTTCATCGAAGCGGCCGCAGAGATCGCTGGCGCGGCGGAAACATCCACCTACGACGCGCGCGACGCGACGGAACGATTGATCCGATCCCTGCCGGCCGAACACGTCGCGATAGTGGGAATAGTTGTCGAGATCGAAGACGAGGAAGCTCAGGCGGCGCGACTCGCGCTGCGCCAGGCCCCAATCGCGCTTGATCAGTTCTTCGAAGTAAGGCCGGCGCAGCAGGCCGGTCAGCTTGTCGTCCCGCAGATACGCCAGCATGGTCTGCGTATTCATCGACGGATCGCGCGCTTCCGGGCGAGCCTCCGTGCGGGTCACACCTGCTTCACGGTGGAAGCTGGCGTAGTGAGTGATCTGCCCTTCCGGACTGCGCAACGGCGCCAGGACGACCTCGTTCCAGAACTGGGTGCCGTCACTGCGGTAGTTGCGCAACGTCGCGCGGCAGCTGTTGCCGTCGCGCAGGGCTTCGCGGATTCGGTCCAGGCCTTCCTGGTCGTGGTCCTCGGCCTGCAGGAATCGCAGATTGCGACCGAGCATGGCATCGGCCTTATAGCCGGTCAGATGCTCCATCGCGGGATTCACATAGGTCACGTGCCAGTGGCCGGACGTGGCTTCACAGAGGGCGACTGCCTCGGGAGCCGTCTCCACCATGGTCTTGAACAGATTTGGATCTACCGTGCTCATCGTCACAACCGAAACGGATCGCCTTTGACCCTTATGCGCCTGACCCTACGCGTCCAGCCTCAGATCCGGCCGGTCCATCGTGCCCTTGATCGCCTGCTCGCAGGTTTGCCAGTCGGCCGTCCCGCGCAAAGCGATCCGGTCTGTTCCCTGCCTGCCGTGCAGACGCGCCAATCGAATATGGCTCAGAGGATCTCCGCTTCCCCGCAAAGAATCGATGACTTGGAGCACACCTTGGCGATTGTTGCAGATGGGGACGATGTCGCAGCCGGCTGCAAGCGCGGCTCGAACGCGTTCCGGCATGTCCCCGACGACGCCGGCACCCGCCATTGATAGGTCATCGGAGAAGATCGCCCCGCCGAACCGGAGCCTCCCGCGCAGCTCATCCTGAAGCCAGCGACGGGAAAACCCTGCAGGAAGCGGGTCGACTTCAGCAAAGACCACATGCGCCGCCATGACCGAGGCCAGCCCGTTGTCGATCATCCGCTCGTACGGGTAGATATCGTCGTCCATGTCGGCCAGGGGCCGACGGTCGACGGGCATCGCAACATGGGAGTCCGGGACGACCGCTCCATGACCCGGAAAATGCTTGGCCGTCGCGGACATACCGGCGTCCTTCATGCCGTTCGCGAAGGCGATGGCCAGCTCGGCAACCACCCTGGGATTGCGGTGAAAGGCCCGGTCCCCGATGACCGAGCTCATCCCGTAGTCGAGGTCCACGACCGGGGCGAAGCTCATATCGATCCCTACAGCCAGGCACTCGGCGGCGAGGAGCCATCCGCACTGCCGGGCAAGCTGACGCCCCGCGGCCGGATCGATGTCGTACTGTCGGCCGATCGTCCTCATGGGCGGCAGGACCGTGAAGTCCTTCCGGAAGCGCTGTACCCGCCCCCCTTCGTGGTCGACCGCCACGAGCAACGGCGGCGTCCTGACCGCCCGGATGCTGGCCACTAGTGCTTCCAGCTGCTCGATGCTCGCGAAATTGCGGGTAAAGAGGATGCACCCGCCCACCAGGGGATGCGCCAGCAGGTCCCGGTCCTCGGCTGTGAGCTCGAGCCCGGCGACGTCGATCATGAGGGGGCCGAGAGTCATACGCGGAACCCGAGGCTCGAGGCGCGAGGCGTGAGGCGTGAGCCCCGGTCAGATGGCCAGGTCATTTGCCCCTTCTGGCTCGAGCCACGAGCCTCAAGCCTCAAGCCTCTTTTCATACCCACTCCCGATACGGCTTCAGCGCCAGATTGAAATTGTAGTACCGCACGTCGTCGGTCACTTCCTCACCCAGCCAGGGCGGTCGTGTGAACTGCGCCTGTTCGCTGGGCAACTCGATCTCAGCGACGATCAATCCCGCATTGGCGCCGAGGAATTCATCGATCTCCCAGGCGAGCTCACCCGCGGGAATGCGATGACGATACTTTTCCAGCAAGGGACCATTGCACAGTTCGCTGAGGATTTCATCGGCATCGGCCCGAGGGATGGGGTACTCGAATTCCAGGCGAGTCATGCCCGAGCGTTTTGCCTTGATGTTGAGCCACGCTTGCTCGCCGGCGACTCGGGCGCGAATCGAACACGCGGCGCCCGATGTGAGGTAGCCCTGCTTCAGCAGTTCGCGGCTCTGCACTTGCACACGCCACTCATCGGAGCGGACGAGGAATTTGCGTTCGATTTCGAGAGCCATAAGGAGAAGCGGTTGGCGGTTGGCGGTTAGCCAGATCAGAAGATATTCACCGAGTGAAGACGGCGACGGATTCGACGTGGGCGGTGTGGGGGAACATGTCCATGACGCCGGCGGCAGTGAGTTTGAAGCCGTGTTCACGGACGAGGATGCCGGCGTCGCGTGCGAGGGTGCCGGGGTGGCACGAAACGTAAACCAGACGTTTCGCGCCGGATGCGGCGACGACGGGCAGGACTTCCTCGGCGCCAGCGCGGGGTGGATCGAGCAGTACTTTGTCGTAGCGGCGTTTCGCCCAGCGTTCCTGATTCACATCGGGCGCGGCGAGGTTGCCGGTGAAGAACTCGGCGTTCGTGAGACCGTTTCGTTGTGCGTTCTCGCGGGCGCGCGCGACGAGGCCCGCCTCGCCCTCCACGCCCACGACTTCCTTCGCGAGGCGCGCCAGCGGCAGCGAGAAATTACCCAGCCCGCAGAAGAGGTCGAGAACAGATTCTGTCGGCGCCGGTTCGAGCAGCTTCATGACCCTATCGATCATCGCCTCGTTCAATGCGCCGTTCACCTGCACGAAGTCCGTGGGCTGAAACTGGATGGTGACGTCGAACTGGGGCAATCGATAGCTCAACGCGGGAGCGTTGCCGCTCAATGGCGCGACGGTTTCGTAGCCGCCGGGCTGCAAGTACAGGATCAGTGCGTTGTCGCGCTCGAACTTGCGCAGATGTTCCAGATCCATTTCGGTGAGCGGTTCGAGCACGCGGATCACGAGCGCGACCGCATCGTCAGCGACGGCGACTTCGATCTGCGGCAGTCGATTGCGAATGCTCAGAGACGTCAGCAGCTGGGACAGCGCGGGAATCAGTGCGTCGACCGGTGCGCGAAGGATCTCGCAACGCTGCAGATGGGCGATGTAGCTAGTGGAGCGTTCCTTGAACCCGACTACGACGCGATCCTTCTTCGGCACCCAGCGAGCCGCCAGGCGCGCGCGCCTTCGATAATTCCAGCTGTCGGCCTGCAGAGGCGGCAGGATCTCGCCCGCAGTGACCTTGCCGATTCGCGTGAGGCCATCGATGAGCTGCCGCTGCTTGAACTCGATCTGCTTGCCGGCCGACAGGTGCTGGAGCGCGCAGCCGCCGCAAACCCCGAAGTGCTGGCAGCGCGGTTCGACACGATCCGGGGATGGCTCCAGCACCTTCCCGAGCCGGGCATCGTCGAAGTTCGGGCCACGCTTCGTCATGACCCACTCGACGCGCTCGCCCGGCAATGCGTCTTCGACGAAGACGACCTTGCCGTTCAGGTGCGTGACGCCGCGACCTTCGTGCGACAGATCCTCGATGACGGAAATCTGTGGAGCCGCCGGCAGTCGCGCTCCGCGTGATCGTCTGCTCAAACCTGGACCTCTTGCCACGCCGCGAGGAATTCCTCGAAGTGCGGCTTTGCCTGTGCACGCAACGCGGCGCGCACGCGCTCGCATTCGTGGTGATACTCGTCGCGCGACAACATGCCCCGCATCAGCTCGAATCGCAGGTACACGAGGAACGTGTTGAGCACGTCGGTTTCGCAGTAGTTGCGGATCTCGTCGATCTGGCCCGCGAGATAGGCATCCCACACCTTGTCGCCGCTCATCCCGAGCTTCCCGGGCAGACCGAGCAGCATTGCCGCCGCCTGCAGGCTGACCCTGGCCCGCGACTGGAAGCTCGACAGCACGTCCATCAGATCGAGGTGGCGGGTGTGATAGCGATTCAGATAGTTGTTGAACCGGAAAGCCTGGTCCTCGTTGCCCGTCTCCCAATAGCGCGGCGCCTGGATGCCGTGACGCATGGCGCGATAGTGCAGCACCGGCAGATCGAAGCCGCCGCCATTCCACGAAACCAGATCGGGCGTGTACTTCTCGATGCCGTCGAAGAATCTCTGGATGAGCTCGGCTTCCGGCGCGCCGGGATCGCCGAGCGACCACACCTTGAACGTATCGCCGGTGCGCAATGCCACGGAGATCGTGATCACGCGCTGCTGCTCGTACGAGAGGAACTCGCTGCCGGTCGCCTCGCGGCGTTTGGCCTGCATGACGTAGCCGACTTCCTTGTCGCTCAGCCCGTCGAGGTCATAGACCCGGCGACCCAGCTCGACGTCAGGGATGGTTTCGATATCGAAGGCAAAAACAGGCATAGGAAGAAGTGACTGGCGGATGGCGGATGGTCAGAACGCGGAAGAGCCGGCGCTATTTTGCACTGTCGGCTGCCTGCCGTCCGTTCACGTCTTTCATCAGTACGGCGACGGCGACCACGAGGCCGGCTTCGTCGGTCAGGGTTACATGGCCTTCGCCGATGCCGAGCTGGCCGCAGCGTTCGCGGCCGCGATCGGACCAGATGATCTCGGGCTTGCCGAAATCGTTGGCGGCGACGCCGCAGTCGCGGAGCCACATGCCGTGGGCGAATCCGGTTCCCATCGCCTTTACGACGGCTTCCTTCGCCGCGAAACGCATCGCGAGAAACCTGACCGGACGCTTGTGGTCGCGGAATGCCGCTTCTTCCTGCGGCATGAGGAGATGCTCGACGAAGCGCTCGCCATGCCGCTCGAAGATGCGAGCGATGCGCTCGACCTGAACGACATCGGTGCCGATGCCGTGAATCATTCGCCGCGCGCCTGCAGCATCAGACGCTTCATCTCGGACACCGCGACGCGCATGCCATCGATCACAGCCCGCGCGACGATCGCGTGTCCGATGTTCAGTTCCACGATCTCGGGAATCGCCGCAATGGGCTGCACGTTGTGATAGTTCAAACCGTGGCCGGCGTGGACCGTCAGCCCGACTCTGGCACCGTGTCTGGCCGCATGCTGGACGCGCGTGAGCTCGCGAGCCCGAGCTTCGCCTATGGCGTCCGCGTACGCACCTGTGTGCAATTCGACGACCGGCGCGCCCACTCGCACAGCCGCATCGAGCTGTGCCACTTCCGGATCGATGAACAGCGACACGCGAATACCCGCTGCCTTCAGCCTGGCAACGATGGGCTTGAGCGCGGCTTCCTGACCGATCACATCGAGGCCGCCCTCGGTCGTCACTTCAGTGCGCTTCTCGGGCACGAGACAGCAATCGGCCGGTTTCACTTCGCACGCGATCCGAACCATTTCCTCCGTCGCGGCCATCTCGAAATTGACGCGAGTCTGCAACGCCTGCTGACACAGGTGCACATCCCGATCCTGGATGTGCCGGCGATCTTCGCGCAGATGAATCGTGATGCTGTCCGCCCCGCTCTGCTCGGCGACCAGCGCAGCAAAGAGCGGATCGGGATAGGTGGTGCGGCGTGCCTGACGCAGCGTGGCCACATGATCGACGTTGACACCGAGATGGAGCATGACGGGTGACGGGTGACGGGTGACGGGTGAGAGCATATCGGCTCGGCCCCGAATGTGCATTCGGGTCAGCGGGTGCGGTCCCGGTTGCGCAGCGCCAGCATGACTTGCCGGCTCTTGAGTTCGCAGCCGTCCAGCACGCGATCCAGAGCCGCTCGCAAGAGGCTCCGCACCTCCTGACAGGTGGCCGCGTCGTCGAGCGACTCCGATGCAAGCGCCAGCAGCGCGGTTCCTGAATAGAGGGTGGCGCCTTCCGCAACGCCCTGAACCGCCACTGCACCTTGCTCGATCCTGTAGTGGTATTCGAGCCCGGGATCGATTGGAGCACCCGTTGCGACATCGTGTGTGAGCGCCAGTCCGTAGCCGATGGCCTCGAGCAGCCGTTTCTCGAACAGCCTCAGCACCGGCAAAGGATCAGGTGAGGCCTTCAGGGCATCGATGCTTTGCGCGTAGAGCTCGAACACATCCGGGTGAGGATCGTGGCGTACAAAGAGCTTGAGCAGCAACTCGCTGAGATAGGAAGCGCTCACGAGCCGGTCGGGAGGAAGAATGGAATAGGCGCCATCGAACTCGACCGCTGTCAGGGTGCCGGCCTCGGCGCCCGCACTCCACGACACCAGGAGGCGATTGAACGGCTGCAGCATCGACATTGGCGATGCGCCCTTGCGTCCGCCGCCCCGCGCTCCACGGGCGAATACGCTCACCCTGCCGTGGTCGCGCGTGAACAGCTCGAGAATACGGCTGGTATCGCGATACGGACGGTGGTGGAGGACGTACGAGGGCTGGAGGAGGATCTGCGCGGGCATGGCGACGACAACGGGACCGGGCGAGCTCAGCCTGCCGGCTCGTCGCTCACAGCTCGTCGCTCGCCGATTGTCATGATTCGTATCCCAGCTGCCGCAGCGCCTGCTCGCTGTCCGACCAGTTCTCTTTGACCTTCACCCACAGCTCGAGATGCACCGGGCGGCCGAACAGTTCGGCCATCTCCAGGCGGGCCGAGCGCCCTACTTCCTTCAGCTGTTCGCCGCCCTGGCCGATGACGATGGCTTTCTGACCGGTGCGCTCCACCCAGATGACCGCATTGATCATCAACCGGCCCTCCTCTTCCGCGAAACGTTCGATCTCCACGGTCAGGCCGTAGGGCAGCTCCTGGTGCAGCCGGAGCGTCAGCTTCTCGCGAATGATCTCCGATGCCTGGAATTGCGGGCTGCGGTCGGTCACCTGGTCCAGCGGGAAATGCGGCGGCGACAGCGGCAGATGCTTTGCGATCAGTTCGGGAACGACCGCGATGTTGCTCTTCTTCAACCCTGACAGAGGAACGACTTCCGCAAAGTGCGCCTTGCGGCTCAGCTCTTCCATGTAAGGGAGCAGACGCTCGCGGGGCGTCACTCTGTCGACCTTGTTCACGGCAAGAATGATCGGCCGCCCGCGCTGCACGAGCTGCTCCAGGATCCGCTGATCCTCATCGATCCAGCGCAGCGCCTCGATGACGAACAGGTTCACATCGGCATCGTTCAACGACATCACCGCGGCACGATTCATGTGCCGGTTCATCGCGCGCTTGCCGCCTGAGTGCAGCCCGGGCGTGTCGACGAAAATGATCTGCGACTGCTCGCTGCTGCGGATGCCGAGAATGCGATGCCGCGTGGTCTGCGGCTTCGGGCTCACGATACTGACCTTGCGCTCGAGCAGCGCATTGAGCAGCGTCGACTTGCCTACGTTCGGCCGCCCGACGATCGCGGCGAAGCCGCAACGGAAATCGGGACTGACGCCGCTTTCGGGGGGCGCGGGATCGTTGACCTCGTGGTCGTTCATCGGGACTCTAGGAACTCGTCGTATCTGAAGAATTGATCTCGGGGCTGCCCGGTTGAACCGGCGCTTCCTGTACCGGCGGCGAGCGCACGGATGCCTTGGGCAACGCACTCAACACTTCGCTGGCTGCAGCCTGCTCGGCGCGGCGGCGGCTGGGCCCGACGCCGACTGCCCGAAGACCCAAAGCGTCGACGGAGCAGCTCACCTGGAAGACCTGATTGTGCGCTTCTCCGCTGATGGATTCGACCGTGTATCCGGGCAGCGGCAATCCCTTCGCCTGGACCGCTTCCTGGAGACGGGTCTTGGGATCCTTCAGTTCGGCCGCCGAGGGCAGCCGATCCAGCCTGGGGATGAAAAGCCGTTCGATGACCCGTTCCGCGGCGTCGAAGCCGCCGTCGAGGTAAACGGCTCCGAACAGCGCTTCCAGCGCGTCGGCAAGAATCGACTTGCGCCTGAAGCCTCCCGACTTGAGCTCGCCCGATCCGAGGCGGACGTACTGTCCAAGATCGATCTCGAGAGCGATGACCGCCAGCGCCTCGCCACTGACGAGGCTAGCCCTGAACCTGGAGAGATCACCTTCATCGGCAGCGGCGAACTCGCGGAAGACGAGCCGCGCGACGACGCAGTTGAGGACGGCGTCGCCCAGGAATTCCAGTCGTTCGTTATGGGGACCGCCGGCGCTGCGATGCGTCAGCGCAGCTTCCAGCAGTGCAGCGTCCCGGCAAGCGTAACCCAGCGCTTCCTCGAACCACGCGGCAGCGGCCTTCACCGTGCCGCTCCGCTCGCAGGGCTATTGCTTGACATCGACGCTCTTGTCGAAATCGACGACCAGCGACACGTTCGCCACGAACGGCGCTTCGGCGCGGTATTCAGCGCGCATCGTGAACCCCGCCGGCGACCGTTTGATCTCGATTTCCTTCGGGTCGATGCTCTGGATGTCTTCGACCGTCCAGCGACGATTGAGGGAGATCAGCAACTGCTGCGGCGAAGTCGGGTCGTTGGCGTGCTCCGAGGCGACCTGGTCCAGGGAACGCACGACTGCCATGTACTCGAGGTACAGCGGCAGAAGGCGAATGCCGGCATAGAGGGCAAAGCCAATGATGGCCACGATGGTCATCATGCCGAGGAACGTTGCACCACGCTGACGAGCGAACATGCGATGACTCCTGCGTTAGCCTTGTTGTAGGTTTGTTCGGATTCCATCGACCCACGCGCTGGCGCGCCGGCCGCTACTTGATCGCATCGCCGATCCGGTTCCAGATCGGCGCATCGGGCAGGTCCCAATTGAGCCAGATTCGAACGGCCTTGCCGACCAGATTCTCTTCGGGCACGAAACCCACTTCCGGGAAGCGGCTGTCGCGGCTGTTGTCGCGATTGTCGCCCATGAAGAAGTACTGGTTCGCGGGCACGACCTGATCGTAGTCGCGCGAACTCTCCGTGCGTTCCGGGATGAACAATACCCGGTGATCGACCCCGTCCAGACTCTCGATACCCTGCTGCGCGTCGGCCTGGACTCCCGTGTTGCGGGGCCCTTCATACGTGCCATCGAGCGTCACTGGTACCGGCACGTTGTTGATGAACACGCGCTGCCTGCGGACCGAGATGTGATCCCCCGGCAATCCCACGAGCCGCTTGATGTAGTTCACCGAGGGGTCGGAAGGCAGCCGGAACACGATGACATCGCCTCGCTTCGGAGCGCCGATATCGACGACTTTGGAATTGACCACAGGCAGGCGCAAACCGTAGGCGAACTTGTTCACAAATATGAAATCGCCGTCCAGCAGCGTCGGCATCATGGAATCGGACGGAATGCGGAACGGCTCGAACAGGAAGGACCGGATCACGAGCACGATCAGGATGACCGGGAAGAATGATCGGGCGTACTCGACGACGATGGGTTCGCGCACGTTCTCGGCGGGCGTGCCCGCGGCAGCGGCGCGTTCCAGCCGGCGCGGCTTCCAGAGCCACGCGTCGAGCCCCCAGATGACGCCCGTGACCAGCGTCGCGACGGTGAGGATGAACGAGAAGTCGAAGATCATGATCACTTGTCCTTGCCGATCTTGAGGACCGCAAGGAAGGCTTCCTGCGGAATTTCCACGCTGCCGACCTGCTTCATGCGCTTCTTGCCTTCCTTCTGCTTCTCCAGGAGTTTGCGCTTGCGCGAGAGGTCGCCGCCATAGCACTTGGCCAGCACGTTCTTGCGCAGGGCCTTGACGCTGGCGCGCGCGACGATCTGGCTGCCGATCGCCGCCTGCACCGCGACCTCGAACATCTGTCGCGGAATCAGTTCCTGCATCTTGTCCACCAGTTCGCGCCCGCGGTGATACGCGTTCTCACGGTGGACGATGATCGAAAGCGCATCGACGCGATCACCGTTGATCAGCACGTCCAGGCGAACAAGAGGCGCCGTCTCAAAGCGGTTGAATTCGTAGTCGAACGACGCGTAGCCACGGCTGACCGACTTGAGCCGGTCGAAGAAGTCGAGCACGACTTCCGCAAGCGGCATTTCGTACTGCATCGACACCTGGTTGCCGACGTACAGCATCTTGGTCTGCTTGCCGCGCTTCTCCGTACAGAGCTTGATGACCGCGCCCACGTGCTCCGGTGGCAGGAGGATGTTGGCGGTGATGATCGGCTCGCGCAGATCGCCGATCTCGTTGCTGGGCGGAAGCTTCGCCGGATTGTCGACGTATTCCAGCGTGCCGTCGGTACGCAGGATTTCGTACACCACTGTCGGCGCGCTCGTGATCAGGTCGAGGTTGTATTCGCGCTCGAGCCGCTCCTGGACGATGTCCATGTGCAGCAGGCCAAGGAATCCGCAGCGGAAACCGAAGCCGAGCGCGGTCGACACTTCAGGTTCGTAGTGCAACGCCGAGTCGTTCAACTTGAGCTTCGCCAGCGCGTCGCGGAACGATTCGTAGTCCTCGGTGTTCACCGGGAAGACACCCGCGAACACGCGCGGCTGCACTTGCTTGAATCCTTCCAGCGCTGCATCGCTCGGCCGTGAGTCGAGCGTGATCGTGTCGCCCACGGGCGCGCCGTTGATCTCCTTGATGCCGGCAATGACGAAACCGACCTCTCCCGTGTACAGCGCGTCCGCCGCCAGTGACTTCGGCGTGAACCGGCCGAGCTTGTCGACCTGGTGAGCGCGGCCCGTCGACCACACGCGGATCTTCGCGCCCGTCTTGAGCGAACCGTTCATCACGCGAACCAGCGAGACGACGCCGACGTAGTTGTCGAACCAGGAGTCGATGATGAGCGCCTGCAGCGGACCGTCGGGGTCGCCCTTCGGCGCGGGAATCCGCCGCACGAGCTCTTCCAGCAGGTCCTGTACGCCCTCACCCGTCTTGGCGCTCACTCTCAGCGCGTCGTGCGCCTCGATCCCGATGATTTCCTCGATCTCCTTGATGACCCGGTCCGGTTCGGCCGACGGCAGATCGATCTTGTTCAGCACCGGCACCACTTCGAGTCCCTGCTCGAGCGCGGTGTAGCAGTTCGCGACGCTCTGGGCTTCGACACCCTGCGCCGCATCGACGACCAGCAACGCCCCTTCGCAGGCAGCGAGCGAACGGGACACTTCGTACGAGAAGTCGACGTGCCCGGGGGTGTCGATCAGATTCAGCTGATAGGTCTCGCCGTCGCGCGAGCGGAATCGCAACGACACGGCCTGCGCCTTGATGGTGATCCCGCGCTCTCGCTCCAGGTCCATCGAGTCGAGAACCTGGTTTTCCATTTCGCGGGCCTCGAGGCCGCCGCAGAGCTGGATGAAACGGTCGGCGAGCGTGGACTTGCCGTGATCGACGTGCGCGATGATGGAAAAATTGCGGATCAGCTTCATCAGGAGGGCTTAACAGGGCCAGGCGACGGCCAAACGGCGGCGGATTATAGCGGAATGCCGCATCGCGGCTGTGAGGCAGCTGATGAACCTGACCTGCCGCGGAAGAACGGGGTCACCCCCCCTGTCTCAGGTAGCCCCTGACCCGGTCCAGGTCGAGCCGGTACGAACACACGAAGTCGTCGTCGGCCATGAGCACCGGGATGCGCCGGCCGTAGCGGGCTTCCAGTTCGGGATCATCGGCGATGTCGATGACCGCCACGTCCGAGGCAGCCTCGCCCAGGACCTCGGCCAGCTGGACCATCAGCTCTTCGCAGAGGGTGCAGCCCGTGCGGGTATAGACCGTCCATCGGACCATATGAGGAGGGGCTTACCCCGGGGCCAGCGTGCGGGATCGACCGGGATTCAGCGCGAAACCGGCGGGGGTTCGGCCGGCAGAGGCAGGATCTGTTGCGGCGCGGACTGCGATTCCTCCTCCTGGCGCCTCACTCCGTCAGCGATCGCCTGGACCGTGGCGGCGGGCACCTCGCCCACGGCCGTCACCTGGTGACCGTCGAGGTCACGCGAGAACGCGAACGCCGCGCCAACCTTCGCCAGGCCGTGCATCGGCGCAGCCTGGGAGTTGCGCGGTTCGATGAATACGGAAACCGACGCGAGACCATCCGAATACACAAGGTGGCGGACAGGTGTCGGGGAGCCGGCAATGACCTGGATCCGCCAGGTCGTCAGCCGGAACCCCGCCGGCAACCGGGCAACACTCCAACCCATCATGGCGTTCGCCATGCGCGGCGGAACGGTGTCGTCCTGCCGGACCCACTTGAAGCCTTCGCCCGTGATGGACGCTTTCAGCTCATCCGCCGGGATGCGGTCGCGCAGATTCAGCTCGGCGAACAGGATCTGTTCGATCACGTTGCCGTTGCTGTCACACAGCTGTGACTTGAGCGGCATCGCCGTTTCCTGGTCGAGCCACAGCCGATAGCCGTAGCGGTACTGGTCCCGGGGACGCACTTCGATGATCTGCGTCCGGCGGCCCAGCGCCTTCACGACGCGGCCGGAGCGCTCGATCTTGTACAGCGACTCGAGCTCTTCGTTGTAGACCGGCAGCGCCGAGATCAGCGAATTCTCGTCGGTGCGCTTTTCGACGAGCACCAGGCGCTTGTCGGGGAGAAAGCAGATGACTTCGGTTTCATTGCGGACGATTTCGCGACCGCTGCCGTCGAGGGAAACCAGCCGTTCGGTGATCTTGCCCTTGTCGACGCGATGAATGATGCGCATCGACTCGGACTTGGACTGGCGCAGATGGAAGAAACGTCCGTCGTAGTTCTGACTGGACAAGGCGCGGGACATGCGCTCGAGCCAGGCGCGAGCCTCGGGATCGCTCGCGTGCGCCGGGAAGACCACGGCGCACAAAGTGGCAATCAGGCAGTAGCGCAGACGGGACATCAACGGCGGGGTCCTGCGGATTCAGCGGCCGGCGCCGTCGATTCCTGCGGGGTACCGGTCACCAGCACCGACTCCTCTTCCTGGTCGTCGTCGTCTTCGGAGAGCACGCCGCTCAACACGGTGCGACGGCCGAGGGGGGATGAGTATTCGCTGTGGGCAACGACGTAATTCGTCAGCCGCGCGGCGGGAATGAAGGCCGATCCAGTGCCTTCGACGTTGGTCGGGACCGTGTAGCTCGGGGCGATCGCCTGGTCGGCGGTTTCGATGGTCGTTGCGATGGTCTGGGTGCCTGCGACCTGCTGGGTCGGGATCGTCGCCGGCTGGAGCGACACCACCGCGACCGCCGCGACACCGGCGGCTACCGCGAAACCGGTTGCCGGACGCATCCAGCGCGGCACCGCCGTAACTTTCCTTGCCGGAGCGTTCGCGATGGGCTCTTCGGCGATTGCCGCCGCGATCCGGTCGGCGAATCCGCTCGACGCCCTGACCGCGCCGGGACCTCTCATGGCCTCGCCGATGAGGGAATAGCTTCCCATGGACTGCCGCAACTGCGGGTCGCGCTGCAGTTGCTTCAGCAGCAGCCCGAGTTCCGCCTCGGGGAGCTCGCCGTCCAGGCAGGCCGACAGCTGCTCTTTCACCGGATCAGTCATAGACGCATTACTTCCAGGCTCGAACGCCAATCGGGTCCCGATACATGCCGACCGCTAATCCAACAACGGTTTCAGCTTTTTGTCGATGGCTTCGCGTGCGCGGAATATCCGCGAGCGAACCGTTCCGACCGGGCAGTCCATCGCCTCGGCAATCTCCTCGTAAGACAGCCCCTCGAGTTCGCGCAGGACGATCGCCGTCCTCAGGTCCTCGGGCAACTGCTCCAGCGCGTGTTCCACGACACCGCGGATCTCATCAGTGAGCAGAACGCCCTCCGGGGTGTCTGCGTCCTTCAATCTCGCCTGACGGTCGTGCTGTTCCGGGTCCTGCAGGTCCAGGTCGAAATCCACCGGCCGTCTTCGGTTCGACACCAGCGTGTTCTTGGCCGTATTGATCGCGATGCGATACAGCCATGTGTAGAACGCGCTATCGCCGCGAAACGCAGGCAACGCCCGGTAAGCCTTCAGGAAAGCTTCCTGGGCGACGTCCTCCGCCTCCGCGGCGTCGTGCACGAACCGGCCCACCAGCTTCAGCACACGGTGCTGATACTTGCGCACCAGCAGGTCGAAGGCCGATTTGTCGCCCTTCTGCACCCGCTCGACAAGTTGCTGATCATTGTCGTCCTGGATCATTGACCCGCAACCCCAGGGACGGGCGCCAAACCGAAGCTCCGCCGCCCGACCAAGGCTGCTCGGATAGACCGGCGTGTCCCCGGAAAGTTCGGCGCGCAGGCAGCTTCGTAACCTTCGCGAATGCGAAGTACATCACAGGGATAGGTCGGGGCCTGTTCGGGCCAATGGGAAGTCATGTAAGGGTCGGATCCGTCTGCTGCGCGGTCGGCGCGCATTCTGACTGATCCAGCCTCAGGCGGACCAGCAGGCGCCTGAAATCGGTCTCCGGCAGGTCGCCGGGGATCAGTAGCAGGGATCGCGTCCGGGGTCCGGCGCCGTCGAGCGCCCAGTGCAGCCAGATGGCGGCTGGACTCATTCTGGTGCTGCCATCCAGCGCCGCTTCGACCTGGCGGCCGCTCCGGAAGGTCAGCGTCCAGCCACCGTCGCCCCGCCAGACCATCCGGGTCAGTGCCCCGCCCCCACCCAGCCAGCCTGCGCGCCGGAAAGCGACCGCGAGCACGGCGGCCAGAGCAACGGCGCAAGTGATTTTGAGCCCGGTGGTTGCGAGCGGACCGATCAGGGCCGGTGCCGACGAGCCGAGCGCGATGAGCAAGGCCGCGCAGGCCGACTCGGCCCGACGGGTGCGCAGATCAGACGCCAGGGTCGGCGAGCCGTGCGATGACATTGGCCTGCAGCGGATCCTGGGGCCGTTCCCTGCCCATGAGGTAGGCGAGCAATTGAGGGTCCTGTTCGTCGAGCAGTTGTTCGAAGGCCTGCTGCTCCGCGAGGGGGGCGGTCGTATAGCGGGTCTCGAGGTAGCGCTGCAGGACGACGTCGAGCTCGCGCATGCCCCGACGGCAGCGCCACCGCAACCGCGCGATGGACGCCGACAGCGGATATTGCACGGCCTGGGTGCCGCCTGACTCTGCGCTATCCACGGTGCCTTCCGAGATTCTCAGTGACGGCGTTCGGCAATGAGCTTCTTGATCTCGGCGATGGCGCGGGCCGGATTCAGGTCCTTCGGGCACGCTTCCGTGCAATTCATGATCGTGTGGCAGCGATAGAGCTTGAACGGATCCTCGAGGGCATCGAGACGCTCGCCGGTCGCTTCGTCGCGCGTGTCGATGATCCAGCGGTACGCAGCCAGCAGCGCCGCGGGCCCGAGATAACGATCGCTGTTCCACCAGTAGCTCGGACACGAGGTCGAGCAGCATGCGCACAGGATGCAGGCCGACGGCCGGTCGATCTTCTCCTGGTCTTCCTTCGACTGCAGGCGCTCGCGATCCGGCGGTGCCGGCGTTCGCGTCTGCAGCCAGGGCTTCACGGAAGCGTACTGCGCGTAGAAGTTCGTCAGATCGGGAACCAGATCCTTCACCACCGGCATGTGAGGCAGCGGATAGATCTTCACGTCGCCACGCACGTCTTCGCAGGCCTTCGTGCAGGCCAGCGTGTTGAGCCCGTCGATGTTCATCGCGCACGATCCGCAGATGCCTTCGCGGCACGAGCGACGGAACGTCAGCGTCGGATCGACTTCGTTCTTGATCTTGATCAACGCGTCGAGAACCATCGGCCCGCAGGCCGCCATATCGACCTCGTACGTGTCGACGCGCGGGTTCTCGCCCGTCTCGGGATCGAAGCGGTAGATGCGGAAGGTCCGCACGCTCTTCGCGTCCGCGGCAGCCTTGAACGCCTTGCCCGGCTTGATCTTTGAGTTCGCAGGTAAGCGGAATTGGGCCATGATCGACTCGGTTCTGATTTGGCTCTGAACTTCTGGCTGATCGCTCGCAGCTAATTGCTCGCGGCTTCTCTCAATACACTCTCGCCTTCGGCGGAATCGGCTCGACGTCGCTCGTCAGCGTATTCAGGTGCACCGGGCGGTAGTTGAGCTGCACGTCGCCATGGTCGCTGACCCAGGCGAGCGTGTGCTTCATCCAGTTCTGGTCATCGCGATTCGGGAAGTCTTCGCGAGCGTGCGCACCGCGGCTTTCCTGGCGGTTGAGCGCCGAATGCATCGTCGCGACCGCCTGGCCCAGGAGATTGTCGAGCTCCAGGGTTTCGATCAGGTCGGTGTTCCAGACCATGCCGCGATCGCTGACATTTACTTCGGCGAACGAGTTGAACACTTCGGACAGCTTCTGCACGCCTTCCTGCAGCGACTCGCCGGTGCGGAACACGGCGGCGTGTCCCTGCATGACTTTCTGCATGCTGAGGCGGATGTCGGCAGTGCGTAGTGAGCCCTTCGCGTTGCGGAACTTGTCGATACGCGTGACTGCAAGCTCGCCCGCATCCGTCGCCAGCGGCCGATGCTTCGTGCCGGGCTTCACGATCTCCGCGCAGTAGCGCGCGGCTTCGCGACCGAACACGACCAGGTCGAGCAGCGAGTTCGAACCGAGGCGATTCGCGCCGTGCACGGACACGCATGCTGCCTCGCCGACAGCCATGAGCCCCGGCACGACGGTGTCGGGCTGGCCATCCTTCAGCGTCACGACTTCGCCGTGATAGTTCGCCGGTACGCCGCCCATGTTGTAGTGGACCGTGGGCAGCACTGGAATCGGCTGCTTCGTGACATCGACGCCGGAGAAGATCTTCGCCGTCTCCGCGATGCCCGGGAGCTTCTCGTGAATCGTGTCGCCGCCGAGGTGTTCGAGGTGCAGGTAGATGTGATCTTTGTGCGGACCGACGCCGCGACCTTCGCGGATCTCGATTGTCATCGCACGGCTGACGACGTCGCGCGATGCGAGGTCCTTGGCGTTCGGCGCATAGCGCTCCATGAAGCGCTCGCCTGCCGAGTTGCGCAGAATTCCGCCCTCGCCTCGCACACCTTCGGTGATGAGGCAGCCGGCGCCGTAGATACCCGTCGGATGGAACTGCACGAACTCCATGTCCTGCATCGGCAGGCCCGCGCGCAGCACCATGCCGCCGCCGTCACCCGTGCAAGTGTGAGCAGACGTGCATGAGAAATAAGCGCGACCGTAGCCGCCCGTGGCGAGAACGGTCTGGTGACCCAGGAAGCGATGCACCGTGCCGTCCGCCATGTTGATAGCAACGACGCCGCGGCATTCACCCTTCTCCATGATCAGGTCGACAGCGAAGTATTCGATGAAGAACTGCGCTTCATGGCGCAGCGCCTGCTGGTACAGCGTGTGAAGCATCGCGTGACCGGTACGATCCGCGGCCGCGCACGTACGCTGCGCAGTGCCCTGGCCGTAACGCGTGGTCATGCCACCGAACGGACGCTGATAGATGCGACCGTCCTCGGTCCGCGAGAACGGCACACCGTAGTGCTCCAGTTCGATCACCGCACCGGGCGCTTCCTTGCACATGAACTCGATCGCGTCCTGGTCGCCGAGCCAGTCGGAGCCCTTGACGGTGTCGTACATGTGCCAGCGCCAATCGTCCTCGCCCATGTTGCCGAGCGCCGCGCTGATGCCGCCCTGCGCAGCGACAGTGTGGCTGCGAGTCGGAAAAACTTTCGTGATGCAGGCCGTCGACAGACCCGAGTGCGCCAGACCGAAAGTCGCGCGCAGGCCGGCGCCGCCGGCACCGACGACGACGACGTCGTAGTAGTGATCGATGAACTGATATGCGCTCATGGCGCCGCTCCGAAGGCGATGCGCAGGACAGAGAAGATGCCCAGAGCCGCCAGTGCAATATGAAGGAAATTCAGCAACAGCAGCGTCACGACCTTGAGCCCGTGACCGACGACATAGTCTTCGACGACGACCTGCACGCCGAGCTGCGAGTGATAGAGCGCGGTGCCGATCAGCAGCGACAGCAGCACTGCGTTGAAGGGCATTGCAATCCAGGCGATGACGGCGGCATGGCTGAAATCGCCGAGCCGAAGTAGCGCGGATGCAAACCAGAGCGTCAGCAGGACCAGCGCCACCGCGGTGACACGCTGCGACCACCAGTGCGAAACGCCTTCCTTCGCCGAGCCAAGGCCCAGCACGCGACCGATCGGGCTGCGCAGGCTCATGCCGCACCTCCGCGGCCGACGATCAGGAACCAGAAGAATGCCGTCAGCGCTACCGCACCGAGGAATGCGACCCACCCGCTCGCGCGCGCGATCTTCTTTTCGAATCCATGGCCAACGTCCCAGGACAGGTGACGCACGCCGTTCAGCAGGTGGTAGAAGAAACTGAAGGAGAAGACGATCAGGGTGAAACGAATGAAGGGATGGGCGAAGAACGTCTGCGCCTTCGCGTAGACCTCCGCGCCCGAAGCGGCTGCAACGAGCCAGTAGACGAGCAACAGCGCTCCGACACTCAGTGCGCATCCGGTCACGCGATGCAGGATCGACAGCGTCATCGTGTACTGCCACCGATAGAGCGGCATGAACGGCGACAGCGGTCGCGTGTATTTTGTTGGCGTGCTCATGTTGGACGGCTCACAAATCAGAAGTCGATACAGCGGCCGCGCTTTTCCCAGTCGCCGAACCGCGTGGGCTCGGGCCCCTCACGTCCGCCGATCTCGATGGGGGCCGCGGCATGCTCTGCCACCGGCTGTGCTGCAATGTGGGAAACTGGCGTCGCACCCGCATCCGTGACGGGCGTCGTGGCGACGTTCGAAGGGCTTTCCTGGCGGCTGCTAGGCATGGCGTCGTAGTCTGCCAGAAGGCCTGAAACCACGGAACCTTCCGGGTATCTCAAGTCACGATGGGTCGTTTCGGATTTAGCGAATGAACGATTTTCCGGTCACTCCCGCCTTCGCATTGACGCGACTGGGCCTCATCTCCGTCACCGGGGCGGACGCGCGCACCTATCTGCAGGGGCAGCTCAGCTTCGACCTGGACGCGCTGACAACCTCGCGTATCGAACTGGCGAGCTGCAACTCTTCCCAGGGCCGCGTGCAGGCTGTGTTGTGGATCGCCGAACGCACGGATGGTGTCGTGCTGCTGGTGCCACGCGAGATTCTTGACGCGACAGTCGCGCGTCTGCGCAAGTACGTACTGCGCTCGAAGGTGAAGGTCGAGAATGGGGCCGAAAAGTTCGTGCTCGGCGGTTCATTCGATGCCGTGCTGCCGACGCCGCGGGCTCACGAGCAAAGAGCGCAGACCAGCCTGATCGCCTGGCCGGGTTCGCCCTCTCGCACGCTCTTCATCGCCCCCGCCGATACGGCCCTGACCGCGGATGCGGCGGCAGAAACGCGCTGGCACCTTGGGGACATCGAAGCGGGCCTGACGCAAGTCTACGCAGGCACGCAGGAACAGTTCGTCGCCCAGATGCTGAATCTCGATCTGCTGGGTGGGATCAGTTTCGAGAAAGGCTGCTACACCGGACAGGAAATCATTGCCCGCACCCACTTCCGCGGCACGGTGAAGAGACGCACTCTGCGCTTCGCGGCCCGATGCAAAGCGCCCGCCCCGGGCACGCGCATCCTCGATGCCACCGGAGGGCACGCTGGAGATGTCGTCGACAGTGTTGCCACAGCAGACGGCTGCGAACTTCTCGCTGTGATCAGCCTGACTCAGGCCGACCACGCGCTGCAGCTCGCGGACATCGAGGATTCGAGCCTGCACCGCAAGCCGCTTCCGTACGAAGTCGCGTAGCGCCCTATTCAGGCCGCATGTACGGGAACAACAACACGTCACGGATGGACGGCGAGTTCGTGAACAGCATCACCAGCCGATCGATGCCCACGCCCAATCCCGCAGTCGGCGGCAAGCCGTACTCGAGCGCGCGAACGTAGTCGGCGTCGTACTGCATCGCCTCTTCGTCGCCCGCCGTTTTACGCGCAAGCTGATCCTGGAAACGCGCCGCCTGATCTTCCGGATCGTTGAGCTCCGAGAACCCGTTCGCGATCTCGCGCCCGCCGACGAAGAACTCGAAGCGATCGGTGATGAAGGGATCCGTGTTGTTGCGCCGGGCGAGCGGTGATACTTCCGCCGGATACGCATACACGAATGTCGGCGCGTGCAACTCATGCTCCGCCGTCTTCTCGAAGATCTCGATCTGCAGCTTGCCGGCGCCGTCCGCCGGCGAATACTTGATGCCGAGCCGGTCGCACTGTGTGCGCAGGTAGTCCACATCACGCAGCTTGCCGCGCTCGATGCCTTGATTGAAATGCACCACGAGGTCTTCGACGGTCACCCGACGGAACGGCTGACCGAAGTCGAACGTCTGCCCCTGGTACTCGACGACTCGCGAACCATGGATCGCATCGCAGATGCCCTGGCACATCTGCTCGACGAGGCTCATGAGATCGCTGTAGTCGGCATACGCCTGGTACAGCTCGAGCATCGTGAACTCCGGGTTGTGCCGCGTCGATATGCCTTCGTTGCGGAAGTTGCGATTGATCTCGTAGACGCGTTCGAACCCGCCGACGACCAGGCGCTTGAGATACAGCTCCGGCGCGATGCGCAGATAGAGCTGCATGTCGAGCGCGTTGTGATGCGTGATGAAAGGCCGCGCCGCAGCGCCGCCCGCGATCTGCTGCATCATCGGCGTCTCGACTTCCATGAAGCCGAGCGAATCGAGGAAGTCGCGCAGGAACTTGATGACGCGCGTGCGCTTCTGAAATACCGTGCGGCTGTCCGGGCTGATGATCAGATCCACGTAGCGCTGCCGATAGCGCGTTTCCTGATCCGAGAGGCCGTGCCACTTGTCAGGCAGCGGACGCAGCGACTTCGTGAGCAGGCGGATCTTGTCCACGCGTACCGACAGTTCACCCGTCTTCGTCTTGAACAGCACGCCTTCGGCGCCGAGCACGTCGCCGACGTCCCAGCCCTTGAAGTCCTCGTAGACCTCGCCGAGCGAATCGCGCTGGAGGAATAATTGGATCTGGCCCGAGCGGTCCATGATCTTCGCGAAGCTCGCCTTGCCCATGATGCGCTTGGCCATCATGCGTCCGCCGACCTTCACCGGAACGGCATTCTGGTCGAACCACTCGGGCGCGCGATCGCCGTAAGCAGTGAGCAACTGGTCGGCGAGCGCATCGCGACGGAAATCGTTCGGGAACGCCACGGCGCCACCGCTGCGCAGCTTGTCGAGCTTGGCGCGACGCTCCGCGATGAGCTTGTTTTCGTCGATGGGGGGCTGGCTGCCCTTGTCGTCGGGAGGTCGGGTTGAGTCGGTCATGGCGTTACTTACAGACCCTGCTTCAAGCTGGCTTCGAGGAACTGATCCAGATCGCCGTCGAGCACGGCCGTCGTATTGCCGACTTCGACGTTGGTCCGCAGATCCTTGATGCGCGACTGGTCGAGCACGTACGAACGGATCTGGTTGCCCCAGCTCACGTCCGACTTCGAGTCTTCGAGGACCTTCGCGGCGGCGTTGCGCTTGTTGACTTCGAGCTCGTAGAGCTTCGCCTTCAGCATCTTCATCGCCTTGTCGCGGTTCTTGTGCTGGCTGCGCTCCGCCTGACACGCCACCACAATGCCCGTCGGCATGTGCGTGATACGGACGGCGGATTCCGTCTTGTTGACGTGCTGACCGCCGGCACCGCTCGAACGATAGACGTCGGTCTTCAGGTCCGCCGGGTTGATCGAGATCTCGATGTCTTCATCGATTTCCGGCGACACGAACACCGAAGCGAACGACGTGTGACGGCGTGCGTTGGAATCGAACGGCGATTTGCGTACCAGCCGATGCACGCCCGTCTCTGTGCGCAACCAGCCGTAGGCGTAGTCGCCAGTGAAGTTGATCGTCGCGCCCTTGATGCCCGCCACTTCGCCATCGCTGACGTCGACGAGCTCGGTCTTGAAGCCGTGCGCTTCACCCCAGCGCAGATACATGCGCATCAGCATCTGCGCCCAGTCCTGAGCTTCGGTGCCGCCCGCGCCCGCCTGGATATCCAGGAACGCGCTGTGCGGATCCATCTCGCCCGGGAACATGCGCTGGAACTCGAGCTTCTTGACGTCCTGCTCGATGGCGGCGAGATCGCCCTGCACATCGCGCACGGTGGATTCGTCGTTCTCCTCAACGGCCAGGTCCAGCAGCTCGCTCGCATCACCGAGCCCGTTGCGGATTCCATCCAGCGTGGTAACGATCGAATCGAGCTTGGCGCGCTCGCGCCCCAGCTCCTGCGCCCGGTCGGGCGTATTCCAGATCCCCGGATCTTCCAGTTCGCGGCTGACTTCCGTCAGTCGCTCATGCTTGTTGTCGTAGTCAAAGAAACCTCCGGAGGGCTTCGCTGCGCTCGGAGAGGTCGTCGAGGGTACGGCGGATCTGATTGACTTCCATGGGGCACTGGGACGGGATCGAAGGGCGGCGATGGTAGCACGGAGAGAAGCGGTTGGCGGTTGGCGGTTGGCGGTTGGTTCAGAACGGGAAAAGAGCTCGTCATTCCCGCGAAAGCGGGAATCCATGCCTTGGCCAAGATGGATTCCCGCGTGCGCGGGAATGACGATCCTCTTCCGACTCTGGCTAACCGCCAACCGCTAACCGCTAACCGCTTCTCTCAAGATACTCCACCACCAGTTGCAGCCGTTCGGTCCCGTTGTACTGGTTCACGTCGAGGCGATAGGCCAACCGGACGCGCTGGCCGGGTTCGACCTGGGGGGAATCCGCGTGATCGAAATACCGGAAGGCGATGGCGTCGCAAAGTTGGTCGTCCCGCAGGACTTCCATCTTCAGGTGGCGTTCGCCGAGCACGCGGACTGCGCGGACGACGAACTCGCCGTCGAAGAGGGGCTCAGGAAAAGCCTGCCCCCAGGGGCCTGATTCGCGCAGCAGATGAGCGACATCGAGCGTGAGCTCGTCGCGGGTCAGCTCGCCGTCGGAGTGAACGACGCCGGTCGCATCGTCGTGCGTCATCCAGCGCGATACTTCCTCATCGAACGCCTGCTGGAACTCCGCCAGTCGCGCCGCCGGCAGCGTAAGGCCGGCAGCCATCGCGTGACCGCCGAACTTGTCGATCAAGCCGGGATGGCGGCTCGCGACTGCATCGAGCACATCGCGGATGTGAACGTTGGGTACAGAACGCGCGGAGCCCTTCAGCGACTTCTCGTCCGCTCGCGCCAGCGCAATCACCGGCCTGTGGACACGTTCCTTCACGCGAGACGCGACGAGACCCACGACTCCCTGATGCCAGGTTTCATCGAACAGGCACAGTCCGAGCGGCAGCGACGCATCATCGCGCATGTCGGCGACGACGAGCATCGCTTCCTGCTGCATCTGCAGCTCCAGCTCCTTGCGATCGTGATTGAGCTGAGCGAGGCGACCCGCCAGCATCCTCGCTGTCGGTTCGTCGTCCGTCAGCAGGCACTGGATTCCTACGCTCATGTCGTCGAGCCGACCCGCCGCATTCAATCGCGGGCCGATCTGGAAGCCGAGATCCGTCGCGACGACCGACGCCGCGGAACGATTCGAGCTCTCCAGCAATGCGCGAATGCCCGGCACGCAACGTCCCGCGCGAATACGCCGCAGGCCTTGTTGGACGAGGACTCGATTGTTGCGATCCAGCGGCACGAGATCGGCGACCGTGCCAAGCGCCACCAGATCGAGCAGATCCGCGACTGGCGGCGGCTTCGGATTGAGACCGCGTGCCTGCATTTCGCGCGTCAACGCGGCCATCAGATAGAACGCTACTCCGACGCCCGCGAGCGCCTTGCTGGGAAAGCCATCACCAGGCGCATTGGGATTCACGATCGCCGCGGCAGCAGGCAACGTGGCTGCCGGGAGGTGATGATCCGTCACCAACGTTTCGATTCCGAGCGATTGCGCTTCGAGCACGCCCGCGTGACTTGCGATGCCATTGTCGACCGTCACGATGAGCTGAGGCCCCTGCTGCGCCGCGAGCCGCACGATCTCGGGCGTGAGACCGTAACCGTACTCGAACCGGTTCGGGACGATGAAGCCCACCTTCGCGAATCCCAGGCGCGACAACTGACGCACGACGAGGGCCGTGCTCGTCGCGCCGTCGGCATCGAAATCTCCCACGACGACGATATGGCTGCCACGGACGAAGTGGCGGCACAGCAGGTCCACTGCCTCGCTGATACCGCCGAGCTGGCTGATCGGGATCAGTTGGTCGAGCGTCAAGGCAAGTTCATCGGCGGACGTGATGCCGCGCGCAGCGTAGAGGCGCCTCAGCAGAGGATGCAGTTCGCCCGATAGGTCCGCGCTCGCGGTTTCGCGACGTCGGATGGCTCGAGACGTCACGTGCGCTCCCATTGTGTCGGCGGCCATGGCTTGCGCCAGAATTTCCGCAGCGCACTGCGCGTCGCTTCGATGTGCCACTCCCCGAGGACCAGATCCAGACGACCGATTGTTCCGGAGCGAAGCGCGGTCACCAGCGGCTCGATCCAGCGCGATTCCAGAACAGAAAGCTCCTGCCCGGTCGCTACGATGAGAGCACGATCCTGCTTCGCGATCGCCGGCAGCAACTCAAGCGCGCTGGAAGGTAGTGGATCCGGTTTTCGGTCGATCAAGCGGTAGAGGCCCAGGAGGAAAGCGTCACTGCCGAATGCTACCGGAAGCGATGACGGAGACGGCATCTCATTCTGAGAGCCCGCGCCCCACAGCCAGAGTGCGTTGATCGCCGGCGCACCGAACCGCGCCCGCTTCTCGTTCACCGGGTGCTCGTGGAGCATCATCTGCAATTCCGTCATCGTTCGATGCAGCACCGCCGAGTCCTTGCCCCGCGGCATCGCCGAGCGCAGTTCATTCGCCGCTGCGGCGTCAGGAGGCGACGTGGCGATCTGCACGAGCGAACTCGAGCGCAGGAACCAGTCGCCACCCAATGCGTGCAGCGTGAAGTCGCCGGACGAGAACTCTCGCTGCAAAGTATCGAACAGCGCAGCCCGTTCCTCCCCGGTCACGGGAGCAGCGCCCTGCAGATCGAGGAAGCTCAGACGGTCCAGGCCCGCAGCGAAATGAACCGGCTCGGCGTGCATCCACATCGGGGCGGCCTCACGATGCCCGTGACCAAGCACGGAAATTGGTGCACTCGAGTACCCCGCCTCCGGAAGCTGCAATGAATGCAGCAGTCCTCGCTGCCAGGGACGAAGCGAGGTATCGATGTCGGCGCGATTCCACGCGAACCGTACGGAGCCGCGACCGGCGAGGCGCGCCAGGACGGTTGAGGAAAGCCCGGATGCCGCGGTCGGTGGATCGACGTCACCCACCAGCGTCACCCAAGTCAATTGGGACAGGGGAAGTCGTGACATCGCACCGCGGAACTCAACGAAGGTGCGCTATCGTAACGGAATGAAACTGACCGACGACAGCATTGGCAGCATCCACCTCATCCGGGCGTACGGCCCCGGCGAAATTCGCGTGGGCGAACAGACCGTGACGAGCAGCTGCCTGCTCCGTGCCGACAAGATGGTGACTGACTGGCGCCCGCAACGGATCGACGATCTCACCGCGGAGGACCTGGAACCGATCTTTGCGCTCGAACCGGAGATCGTCGTGCTCGGCTCCGGCTCCCGGCAGAAGTTTCCACCCACGAGCCTGCTTGCGCGCTTGCTGTCACGAGGAGTGGGCTGCGAGGTGATGGACACGGGCGCCGCATGCAGAACCTACAACGTGCTCGTGAGCGAGGATCGACGCGTCGTTGCCGCCCTGTTCCTTCAGGACTGAACGCTGAGCGGGACTGATCGCCGGGGAAGAATTCCCGGCCGAAGAACGGCCGGGTGACTTGTTATTATTTGGTCTCCCGTTGAACGGGAGATCTGCCTTCTTTGTCTTCTCTCGATGGAAATGATCGAGAGATTTTTCTTGCGACTTTTATCTGGTCTTCTCCCGGTTGAGGACAACCGGGAGAAGACGCGAGGGACTGAAGTTCGTTCGACCAACTCGTCGTTGCGTGTTCGCGAGGAACATTCACTTGACGAAGTATTCTTCTTTTTTTCGTTTTGTTCTTCTTCGCGCTGTTTCCTCGAATCCCCCTCCGCCCCCGCGTCTTCTACCGGTTACCCTGCAGCTGTCTCTGGCATGCGACGTTGGGGGCGGATGTTAGACATACGTATCGACCACTTGCAACTACTCCCTGCACGAATAGTTGCAGTTGCAATGATCGGACCATCTTTCGATGCGCCCTCGGGACATGATGACTCGGACAATTGAGGCGCCTTGTCAGCGCGCGTTGCTCTTTTTCCTGAAGGCCCTGAACGCACCACCACTGTTGACCCGGTCAACGGCGTTGCGGGAGCAACGACATGGGATTGGTCGGCGAACCATCGATGCGGATCTCGAAATACAGCATCGGCGAGCCTTGCGGGCCCGCGCCCATGGTCGCGATGCGCTGACCCGACTTGACATCATCCCCTTCGCGCACGGCGACCGACTGCGTATGGCCGTACGCGCTCAGGTACGTTTCGCTGTGCTTAACGATGATGAGCTGGCCGTAACCAAGCAGACCGGTACCGGTGTAGACGACCTTGCCCGTGGCCGCAGCCCTGATGTCCTGCCCCGGCTTGCCTTCGACGGTGAGACCCTGGCCGCCATTGGGCCGCGTCGTAAGTGTGACCTTGCCCTCATCCACGGGCCATTGCCATTTGATCGGCGGCCCGCTGGGCACCGGCGCTGCTCGGGGTGGTGCTCGCGGCGCACTTTGACGTGGAGCGGCGGATTTCGCCGATGGCGATGGAGTCGCGGTGCGCGTGCCGCCTGCGGGCGTGAGACGAAGCACCTGGCCGGGATGAATCACATAGTCGCGCCCGATGCCGTTCCAGCGAGCGAGCTGCTGATAGTCCACACCGTGCTTCCATGCAATGGAGTACAGCGTGTCGCCCCGCTTCACTGTGTAGGACGCGGGTCGCGTGGGCTCGGATGCGCAACCGCCCACCGCGAGAAGGAACACGACGAGGAAGCAACGCGAAACGTGTGTGACCAGCGACGTGCGGGATCCGAAGTTGCGCGTCTTGTTCCCGTCACCCGTCACTCGTCACCTGTCCCTCACCATCGGCTCATCCCGCCTGGCTCACCCAAGGCCCTTGAGCAACGGCACGAAGCTCACGAGACCCAATGTCTCGGTATGAAAATCATCTCCGCGCCTCGTGATGCGCACGAGTTGCTGCCTGCCTTCCGGCCCGACCGGGGCAATCAGTCGCCCGCCCTGGCCCAACTGCGCGAACAATGCCTCCGGAATGGCCAGCGGCGCTGCCGCCATCAGAATGCCGTCATAGGGCGCGTGCGCGACCCAGCCTTTGAAGCCGTCGCCATGACGCAAATGGACATTGCGGATGTCGAGTTCCTTCAACCTCGACCGGGCCCGCTCGAGCAGCGCACTGATGCGTTCGATGCTGTACAGGAATTTGACGAAGGGCGCGAGAACCGTGGTCTGGTAGCCGCAGCCCGTTCCAATCTCCAGCACTTTGCGAGGCGCCGTGCCTTCGATCAGCGCTTCTGTCATCCGTGCGACGACATAGGGCTGCGAAATCGTCTGCCCCAGCCCGATCGGCAGCGCGGTGTCTTCGTAAGCCCGCGTCGCCAGCGCCTCATCGACGAACAGGTGGCGCGGCACGTTGCGGATCTGCTCGAGCACCAATGGATTTGTGATGCCCTGATCGCGCAGACGCTGCACGAGACGCTCGCGTGTGCGTGCCGACGTCATGCCGATACCGTTGTGGCGCGCTCCGTTGGACGCGCCATTGGGCACGCCATGTGACTGGGGCATCGGGGGCACGGGAGGCTTTCCGGGCGGCGGCTTCATGCTTCGCGCCCGCGCAGCCAGTTGCCGATGTCTTCGAGCATCGAATGACGCGTGAGATCGATCTGCAGCGGAGTCACGGACACGTATCCGTTCGCGACAGCGTCGAAGTCAGTGCCGTCGCCTGCGTCCTGACCGACTCCCGGCGGCCCCACCCAATACACAGGGCGTCCGCGAGGATCTTCGGAACGCACGATCGGTTCGGAGCGATGCCGGTAGCCGAGGCGCGTTGCCTTGCAGCCCTTCAGCTCTTCATAAGGCAGGTCGGGCACATTCACGTTGAGGATCGTGGCCTGATGCAGTGGTGATCGCTGGATGCGCATGACGAGTTCGGCGGCGATGCGCCCGGCGGTCGCGTAGTGCTGACCGGAACCTGGGCGCGTGACCAGCGAAACCGCGATGGCCGAGAGCCCGAGGAAGCGACCTTCGATCGCTGCGGCGACCGTGCCTGAATAGAGCACGTCATCACCGAGGTTCGCGCCTTCGTTGATGCCGGAGACCACCATGTCGTGCTCGTGTTCGAACAGGCCCGAGATCGCGAGATGGACGCAGTCGGTGGGTGTGCCGCTGACAACGACGTGACAGTCGGTGTCGTACGGAAAAACGCGCAGCGGCACATCGAGTGTCAGCGAGTTGCTTGCGCCGCTGCGATTGCGGTCGGGGGCGACGACAGTGACTTCCGCGAGCGGCGCGAGCGATTCGCGCAATACGCGCAATCCTTCAGCGCGATAACCGTCGTCGTTGCTGATGAGAATCTTCACACTTGGCCAGTCGTCGTCACGCCGAATCGTTCGGGCCTGCGCGAGGTCTGCTTGCGGCGCGTGCGCAGGAGAATTGCGCAACCGCCGGCCACCGCCTCGCGTTCAGGGATTGTCGCAACGCCAAGCATTGCGCGCGGCAAACTATACTGGAAACGTCACGGCAGATCAGCGACATGAGCACACCCGACGATCCCGACAAGGACCTCTTCCTCGAGGCGATGCGCGAAGTCAAGCGCCTGCCGCAGGGACAGGCCGCACCGGAATCGCCCAAACCGCAGCCCGAGGCGCGTTTCACGCGTCTCGACCAGACCGAAGTCCTCAAGGAGAGCCTGCTGCCGCCCGCCGATGAATCCCTGCTCGCCACCGGCGATGAGCTGATGTTTCGTCGCCCTCACGTCCCGGAGGAAGTCCTCGTCAAGCTGCGAAGGGGTCACTACGCGGTCGATGCCGAGATCGATCTGCACGGCATGAACGGCGCACAGGCCAAGGCCGCGCTGCGAGAATTCATCGCCGATGCAGTTCAACGCAACATGCAATGCGTACGCATCATCCACGGCAAGGGCAAGCGTTCCGGTCCTCGCGGCCCGGTGCTCAAGAACATCGTCAATCGCTGGCTGCAATACACCGACGCGGTCCTCGCGTTCGGATCGGCACGCTCGGTCGATGGCGGCAGCGGCGCGGTCTACGTGCTGCTGAAGGCCAGACGCTAGCGCGTTCTTCCTGTGGGTCCGACTTCAGTCGGACGTCAGCGAAGCATCGCCCGGGGGCGATAACGTCCGGCTGAAGCCGGATCCACAACGAAATCGTCGATCTGCTTTCGAGATCTCCGTGAACTCCGTGTGAAATCCTCTCTTCTGACTTGCGGACCTTACTCGTCCGATTCCGGATGCACTTGCGAGAAAGCGTCTTCGAGAATCTCGTGCAGCACCGCAGTGGCAAACACGCCGCGCGAAAGACGGAAGCGCAATCGAAGATCCGGCCCTTCCAGGGCCCAGGCGAATTCGGCGAGACGCATTCGCAGCGACCGCCGCTCCTGGTCGAGATCCGTCGTCGCCAGGCCTGATGCGAGCGAACCCTCGGCGTCCGCGACCCGTCGTTCGAGCGATGCGACTTCGCCCTGCGAAACCAGTTCGCCCCTGCCCCACAGCGGCCCTGTCGGATGGATGTCCATGCGGTCGCAGCGATCCCGCAGCACCTCATCGAGTGCGTCGACCTTGAAAACGCTATTGCTTCCATCGAGGTTGGCGACGTCGCCCGCCTGCAGCTGATTCCATGTGCCATTGCGAACGCGCTCGGCCGCCACGGCGTTGAAGATCGCGGAACGCGCCGCCGACAGCGCGAAGCCTCGTTCGAAGCGATCGTGCAATTCCCTTTCGCCGCTGAACCACTGGCGCGCGCGAGTCAGATTGGCGCCGTCGTTGCCGAATCGCTGCGGCCCGAAGTAATTCGGCACCCCCTGCGCGGCAATGAGCTTGCAACGCCCATCGAGTGCCGCTCGATCCCCCGCAAGATCCCTGACGACGATCTCGAAATCATTGCCGCGCAACGCCCCGCGCTTGAGCTTGCGACGATGGCGTTCGGCCGCGACGACTTCGAAGCCGTCGCCGCTGACACCGGCCCAGTCGCCCGTCATCGCGGAGCGCACCGGAATCGTGAAAGCCTGTTCTGTCACCGCGTCGCGATCCTTCAGTCCGGCGAAGCCAACGTCGCGAGGGTGAATCTGGGCGAGCTTGCCGAGCTGCTTCGCGACCCAATGTGTATTCGCGCCGCGCTTGCGGACCGTCAGCAACCAATGATCGCCGTCGCCGTCCGCGGCGAAGCCGAGCCACTCCCGCACCACGAAGTCTTCGGGAGAAACACGCACGCGGCCTCGAACGGGCGGTGCGCCCCAGGCGCAAGGCAGATCGAGCGGATTCATTTGGCCCCGGAGGTTTGTTCGATCAGGGCGATCGCATGACAGGCAATACCCTGGCGCTGGCCGATGAAGCCGAGACCTTCGCTCGTCGTGGCCTTGATGTTGACGCGAGCCTGATCCAGTCCGAGATCGGCGCTGATGTTCGAGCGCATCGTTTCGCGATGCTTGCCGAGGCGCGGTGCCTCGGCAAGCACGGTCACATCGACGTTCACGATCGCAAGGCCCTGGCGCTCCAGCAGCAGCTTCGCGTGGCGCAGGAACTGGCGGCTGTCGGCTCCGCGCCATTGAGGATCGGTATCCGGAAAATGCATGCCGATGTCGCCCAGGCCCGCGGCGCCGAACAGCGCGTCGCAAAGCGCATGCAGGACGACGTCGCCGTCCGAATGCGCCCGGATCCCCTGTGAATGAGGAATCCGCACGCCGCCGAGCGTCACATGATCGCCGGCCTCGAAGGCATGCACGTCGTAGCCCTGCCCGATCCGCAGGCCTGTCGTCATCGTCGTCCTCCGCTGGACTGCATCTCTTGGAGGATGCGCTCCGCCCGGATGAGATCCTCGGGCAGCGTGATTTTCAGATTGTCCGTCCTGCCCGCCACGATTCGCGGGCGAAGGCCCGAGCGCTCGACCGCCTGCGCCTCGTCGGTCACAGCGACACCCTGCTGCTGGGCCGCAGTCAATGCGCGATACAGGGTGCCGAAGCGGAACATCTGCGGCGTCAGGGCGCGCCAGAGGCTTTCACGGCTCACCGTTTCGGCAACCCGACCTTCGCTGTCCGCCCGCTTGATCGTGTCTACGACCGGCGCCGCGAGCAATCCGCCGACCGGATCATTCCGAACGGCTTCGATCAATCCTGACAACTCGTCCGCCGCAAGACAGGGCCGGGCCGCATCGTGAACCAGTACGAACTCGCTATCGCTGAGAGATAGCGTCCGCAGTCCCGCCAGGACGGAATGGGCGCGTTCGGTGCCGCCCACTGTCGTGCGCACCCTGGGATCGCGAGCAATGGGCAGGCGTGACCAATGCGTATCGTCGGCGGCAATCGCAACGACGATGCCAGCACAGTCGTCACGCGCCAGGATCGGCGACAGCGACCATTCGAGCACCGAGCGACCCGCGATCGTCAGGTATTGCTTCGGGGACGCGGTTTCACCCATCCGCCGGGCGCGGCCCGCGGCAGGAATCACCGCCCAGAACTTGAATGAGTCAGACATGGAAGGCGGAAGGGTCAACCTTCCTGCTATCGCTGCTTGCGCGCTTCGGCGACGCGCGGCTCCTGCACTTCTTCGTTCTCCGCGGGAGGCGGCGCCTCGCGCGGCGTGACTACTTGGTAGAAAGTCTCACGCTGGCCGACCATCCCCAAGTCCGTCCGGGCACGTTCCTCGATCGCGACCGTGCCCTTCTTCAGGTCCTGCACTTCCGCCGCGAGCGTCCGGTTGCGCTCGCGCAGCGTGTCGTTTTCCGCCTGTTGCACTTCGATCTCTTTGCGCAACGTCGCCACTTCCCGCATGCCGCCGTCGCCCAGCCACAACCGGTACTGCAACAGCACCAGCAGAGCGAGCAGTCCGGCGGCCAGGAACTTCATGAGGCCAGTGTTCTAGCAGGAAATGCCGGGCAACGGAACCGGGAACGCTTCGACACCGGCGTAGCGTGCCTCGGCACCCAACTCCGCTTCGATGCGCAGCAGCTGGTTGTACTTCGCGATGCGATCCGAACGCGAGAGCGAGCCGGTCTTGATCTGCGTCGCGCGCGTCGCCACCGAGATGTCCGCGATGGTCGAGTCTTCGGTTTCGCCCGAACGATGCGACACGACCGACGCGTAGCCAGCGTCAGCAGCCATGTTGATGGCCGCCAGCGTTTCGGTGAGCGTGCCGATCTGGTTGGGCTTAATCAGGATCGCGTTGGCGATCTTCTTGCTGATGCCTTCCTGCAGGATCTTGGTGTTGGTGACGAACAGATCGTCGCCCACGAGCTGAACCTGCTTGCCGAGGCGCTGCGTCAGGAGCGACCAGCCGTCCCAATCGCCCTCCGCCATGCCGTCTTCGATCGTGACGATGGGATAACGGCCGGCGAGGCCCGCGAGGTAGTCGACGAACTGTGCCGATGTGAACTTGCGACCTTCGGACTCGAGGTTGTAGACGCCGCCCGAGAAGAACTCGGAACTCGCGACATCGAGGCCGAGGAAGATCTGCTTGCCTGCCTTGTAGCCCGCGCGATCGATCGCTTCGAGGATCGTCTCGAGCGCCGCTTCGTTCGACGGCAGGTCGGGAGCAAAGCCGCCTTCGTCGCCGACCGCGGTGGCGAGCTT
The DNA here is from genome assembly GCF_014202975.1 of Povalibacter uvarum. GTDB lineage: Bacteria > Pseudomonadota > Gammaproteobacteria > Steroidobacterales > Steroidobacteraceae > Steroidobacter > Steroidobacter uvarum. Next base: position 750,145 of record NZ_JACHHZ010000001.1, on the reverse strand, counting down.
GCGCTCGTGCAGCACCTTCTTGAGTGTGTGGAAGATCTCAGCGCCGTAGCGCACTGCTTCCGACAGCGACGGCGCACCGACCGGAAGAATCATGAATTCCTGGATATCGACGCTGTTGTCCGCATGCGCGCCGCCGTTGATGATGTTCATCATCGGCACCGGCAACGTCTTGGGGCCGGGACCGCCGAGCAGACGGAACAGCGATTGCTTCTTCTCGCTGGCCACTGCGTGTGCGTTCGCGAGCGAGACCGCCAGCAGCGCATTCGCACCGAGACGCGACTTCGAGTCCGTCCCGTCGAGCTTGATCATCGCCTCATCGATCGCAACCTGATCGGCGGCCTCTTTGCCCACGAGCAGCTTCTTCAGATCGCCATTGACGTTGGCGACCGCTTTGGTGACGCCCTTGCCCAGATACCGTCCCTTGTCACCGTCACGAAGCTCGACGGCTTCGCGCGTTCCCGTGGATGCACCCGACGGCACGGCCGCGCGGCCTTTGGCGCCGGACTCCAGAAGAACATCGGCCTCCACGGTGGGATTGCCGCGGGAATCGATGATCTCGCGGCCGCGGATGTCGACGATCTTGCTCATAGCAGGCTTTCCTCGTAAGGCTTGGATTTGACTGTCTTGTCGATGGCCTGCAGCGTCGTCAGCAGCGACTCCATGCGCGGCAGCGGCCAGGCGTTTGGACCGTCGGACAACGCTTTGTCCGGGTCCGGGTGTGTTTCCATGAAGATGCCCGAGATCCCTGCTGCCATCGCTGCGCGCGCCAGTACGGGGACGAACTCTCGCTGACCACCCGAAGCTGTGCCCTTGCCACCGGGCAACTGCACCGAGTGCGTCGCGTCGAACACGACCGGGCAGCCGGTCTCACGCATCACCGACAGCGATCGCATGTCGGAGACCAGGTTGTTGTAGCCGAAGCTGAAGCCGCGCTCGCAGACCATGATCTGCTGATTGCCGGTCGACTTCGCCTTGTCGACGACGTTCTGCATTTCCCATGGCGAGAGGAACTGGCCCTTCTTGATGTTCACCGGGCGGTTGTGCGAGCAGACGTTGAGGATGAAATTGGTCTGGCGCGCCAGGAACGCCGGCGTCTGCAGCACGTCCACGACCGAGGCGACTTCAGCCATCGGCGTGTCTTCGTGAACGTCGGTCAGCACAGGCAGACCGAGCTGACGCTTCACCTCGGACAGAATCCGCAGCCCTTCTTCCATGCCGGGCCCGCGATAGCTCTTCGACGACGAGCGGTTCGCCTTGTCGAAGGACGATTTGAAGATGAAGGGGATGCCCAACCGGGTGGTCATCTCCTTGAGCTTCCCAGCCGTATCGAGCACCAGGCCTTCGCTCTCGACGACGCAGGGGCCGGCGATGAGGAAGAAGGGTTTGTCGGGACCGACGTCGAAATTGAGGAGGCGCATGGGTATTGGCTCGGCGTGAACGTCAAAGGGGCACGAGGTTTGAGGCTCGCGGCTCGAGCCAGAATGAGGGCGCCGCCTCCGGGCTCAAGCCTCGAGGCTCGAGCCTCACGCCACTCTCATCCATTCGCAGCAGCCGGCATCTGCTCCTGATGATATGCCCGTGCCGCCTTGATGAAGCCGGTGAACAGCGGGTGACCATCGCGGGGCGTCGAACGGAATTCCGGATGGAACTGGCTGGCCACGAAGAACGGATGCGCCGGCAGTTCGATCATTTCCACCAGGCCATCGCGCGAGAAGCCGGAGAAGCGCAGGCCCGCATTCATGATCTTCTGCAGATAGCGGTTGTTGAACTCGAAGCGATGACGATGACGCTCGGCGATCACGTCCGAACCGTAAATCTGGTGGGCGCGCGAGCCGTGGGACAGCCGCACTTCCTGCGCTCCGAGACGCATCGTGCCGCCGAGATCCGACTTCTCCGTGCGCTGCTCGACCGTACCCTTGTTGTCCTGCCACTCGCTGATCAGAGCGATCACCGGATGCGGCGCGCTGCGGTTGAACTCAGTCGAATGCGCACCTTCGAGACCGGCGACGTTGCGCGAGTACTCGATGATCGCGAGCTGCATTCCCAGGCAGATGCCCAGGTACGGAATCTGATGCTCGCGGGCGTAACGGATCGCGAGAATCTTGCCTTCGATGCCGCGCTCGCCGAAGCCGCCCGGGACGAGAACGGCGTCGACTCCTTCCAGGCAGCCGGTCCCGTGCTTCTCGACATCGGTCGCCTCGATGAACTGGATGTTGACGCGGGTGCGCGTCGCGAGACCTGCGTGAGTCAGCGCCTCGCTGAGCGAAATGTACGCGTCGCGCAGGTTGACGTACTTGCCGACCATCGCGATGTTGACCGTCGTATCCGGATTCGTCTTCGCGGCGACGACACGGCGCCACTCGCTGAGATCGGCCGGTTTCACTTCCAGACGGAGCTTGTCGACGACGATGCTGTCGAGCTGCTGCTCGTGCAGCAGCATCGGAATCTTGTAGATGTCGTCCGCATCCACGGCCGAGATGACAGCACGCTCTTCCACGTTCGTGAACAGCGCGATCTTGCGGCGCTGCTCGTCCGGGATCGCGTTCTGCGAACGGCACAGCAGGATGTCCGGCTGGATACCGATCGACCGCAGTTCCTTGACCGAGTGCTGCGTCGGCTTCGTCTTGATCTCACCCGAGCTCGGGATGTACGGAACGAGCGTCAGGTGCATGTACAGGACGTTGTTGCGGCCCATCTCGACGCCGAGCTGGCGGATCGCTTCGAGGAAGGGCAGCGATTCGATGTCGCCGACCGTACCGCCGATCTCGACCATGCACACGTCCGCATCGCCCGCACCCATGCGGATGCAGTGCTTGATCTCGTCCGTGATGTGAGGAATGACTTGAACTGTCGCGCCCAGGTAGTCGCCGCGACGTTCCTTCGCGATCACGCGCTCGTAGATGCGACCGGTCGTGAAGTTGCTGTTGCGCGACGTCGTCGTGCGCACGAAGCGTTCGTAGTGCCCGAGATCCAGGTCGGTTTCGGTGCCGTCGTTCGTGACGAACACTTCACCATGCTGAAAGGGACTCATGGTGCCCGGATCCACGTTGATGTAGGGATCCAGCTTCACCATGCTGACCTTGAGACCGCGCGCCTCGAGAATGGCGCCCAACGACGCTGCGGCGATGCCCTTTCCCAATGAGGAAACGACACCGCCAGTCACACAGATATAACGAGTCATCGGGGCACCGTCGATGAAGAGAGTAAGAGAAAACGTCGATGCGCTGGCCGCGCACCGCCGCACTCACGACGGGAGAGCAGTTTATCGGAATCGTCCGATCGATGAAAGAAGCAAACCGCTGAACGCCGTATCGACGACGAGATTTTTTTCGCGTGCGCGGCTTCAGCGCATGGCGACGATCCACGGACGTTCGTCCCAGACGATCCGCACGCCGCTTCGTTCGTCGTGAGTCGCGAATTCATCCGCGATCCACAGATCGCCCACGGCCGCGAGCCGGTCGCCCGCCCAGATGAGCGGAACCCGACTACGCCACCACGGCAAAATATCCGCTTCCTGCAGCAGATTCTTCAGCGTCCGATGATGATCGTGTCCGGCGGGACGGATCGCTTCGCCGCCGTGCCTGAAATCCACTCGCAGCGTCGGCGGCAGCGCAGCTGCGGACAACCCTGACCCGCCGGTGTTCGCAGTACGTAATGTGCCCAGTCCCGGCGGCAGCACGAGCGACTCCCGCCAATCCCACTCCCGGGGCGTCGCTGCCGTCCGCGGAAGCTCTCGATCCGCGTAAAGCAGACCCCGGAAGCGCCTGATCTCGTAACCGTCCCAATCGACGACCGGCGAGCGGTCCGGATCGGCGACGAGCATGTCGTGTTCGAGTGCCGAGAGCTTTCGTGTCGATGGCGACCGCACGCCGCGCTGCCGCAGCCAGTATCGAAGCGCATTCCTCCGTCTCGCGGGAGACAACGCCGCCAGAACATCGACCGCGAGGCAGCTGCCGACCAGTGCCGGGCTGCAGTCGATCGCCGCGAGTTCATCGAGCAGCTCCGCGCCCTCCGCCAGATGCGCCGCCGCTCTCGACGCATTGGACGCAGCCGCGGGCCATCGAGTGCGCAGAAGGGGAACGATCTCGGTCCGCACGAAATTCCGGCTGAAGCGACTGTCGCCGTTGGTCGGATCGTCGATCCAGCGCAATCCCTGCGCCCTGCCCCACGCTTCCAGCTCCGCGCGAGTGAACTCGAGCAACGGCCGGGCGTGCCACCCGATCCCGAGCGGTTGGCAGGCAGGCATACCGGCGAGCCCCCGGGTTCCAGCGCCTCGCATCAGCGCGAGCAGCAGGGTCTCGAGCTGATCGTCGGCGTGATGAGCGGTCACCAGCGTTTCGCCGGGTCGCAACAGGGATTGCAGCGCCTGGTATCGCGCCGCGCGAGCCGATGCCTCGGGTCCCTCTTCGGGATCCAGCACGACGGTAACCCGACAGGATCGATACTCGACGTCCAGCGCGTTCGCGATGGAGCGGCAATGCTCATCCCACGCCGCTGACTGAGGCTGCAACTGATGATCGATATGAATGGCGCGAAGTCGCAGCGAAGGTTCGACCTGGCGTGCCTGCGCCAGCGCTGCAACCAGAACCGTGGAATCGAGCCCGCCGCTGAACCCGACGCAGATATCGCCGCCAGCCTGGGCAGGCAAGGCGGCTTTGAGACCGGAGAGAACGGAGGCTGGGCTGAGCGACATGGCCACCAGTATCGGACGGCGCGCTCGTCGCTACGAGGCCCTCATCCTTCGCTGAACACTCCGTAGCCGCGCAGCCGCTTGTCGCGGTTCGCGAGGAGCTGGTCGACGCTGAGCGACTCCAGATCCTTCAACTGACGCAGGAGCGTTTCCTTGAGGTTGTCCGCCATGACCTGCGGATCGCGATGCGCGCCGCCCAGCGGCTCCTTGATGACTTCGTCGACGACACCGAGCTTCGCAATGCGCTCCGCGCTGATGCCCATCGCTTCGGCCGCGAGATCCTTCTTGTCCGCGCTGCGCCAGAGAATGCCCGCGCAGCCTTCGGGAGAAATCACCGAGTACACGCTGTACTGAAGCATCAGCAGCCGGTCGCATACGCCGATCGCCAGCGCGCCGCCCGAACCGCCTTCGCCGATCACGACGCTGATGATCGGCACACGCAGCGTCGACATCTCGAACAGATTGCGCGCGATCGCCTCGCTCTGTCCGCGTTCTTCCGCGCCGACGCCCGGATACGCGCCTGACGTGTCGATGAATGTGATGAGCGGCATCTGGAAGCGCTCAGCCATGTGCATCAGGCGCAGCGCCTTGCGATAGCCCTCGGGCTTCGGCATGCCGTAGTTGCGACGCACGCGCTCCTTCGTATCGCGGCCCTTCTGATGACCGATGATCATCACAGGTCGACCGTCGAGCCGCGCCGGGCCGCCGACGATGGCGTGATCGTCCGCGTACATGCGGTCGCCGTGCAGTTCCTGGAAGTCGGTCAGGATGGCCGAGATGTAATCGAGCGTGTAGGGACGCTGCGGATGACGGGCGAGCTGCGCGATCTGCCACTGGGTCAGATTCGAGAAGATGCTGGTCGTGAGCGTCCGGCTCTTCGCGCGCAGGCGCGCGATTTCCTCGCCGATGTTCACTTCGGCGTCGTTCGAGACGAACTTCAGTTCATCGATTTTGGCTTCGAGCTCGGCGATCGGCTGCTCGAAGTCCAGAAAATTCATTGCCATACGGGCATCAGGTCCCTCGCGAAAGCAGCGCGGAACATAACGGGAGATTGCCCGGCTGGCAAACGCCAGATGCGCCGGGGCCTTTCAGACCCCCTCGGACAGGGTACTATCCGCGACCCATCAGAATTGCATACAACCGGGGGAGTCTTGGACAAGCTATTCGAGATCCGGCGCGATCCCGTCCACGGGACTGAATACATTGAGACTTCCCTGACCGGGCACCTGCTCCTGGAACACCCGATCCTGAACAAGGGCAGCGCGTTCACGGAGGCCGAACGCCGCGAATTCGGACTGACCGGCCTGCTCCCCTCCGGGGTTTCGACCCTCGAAGTCCAGCTCGAGCGCATCTACGGCGTCTACCGCAGCAAGACCACCGACCTCGAGCGGTACATGCACCTGACCGCACTCCAGGATCGTAACGAGACCGCGTTCTACGGATTGCTCAGCAAGCATCTCGCCGAGCTGATGCCGATCATCTACACGCCCGTCGTCGGCGCCGCCTGCCAGTCGTACAGCCGCATTTACCATCGGCCGCGCGGCGTCTACATCCCCTACTCCCAGCGCCACAACATCGACGAGATCCTCGCGAATGTCGGTGAGGCTGACGTGCAAGTCATCGTCGTCACCGACGGCGAGCGCATTCTTGGCCTGGGCGATCTGGGCATCGGCGGCATGGGGATCCCCGTTGGCAAGCTTTCGCTCTACACGGTCTGCGCCGGCATTCATCCGTCGGTGACGCTGCCCATCGTGCTGGACATCGGCACCAACAATCGCGACCTGCTCGACGATCCGCTCTACCTCGGCGAGCGGCACGAGCGTATTCGCGGCCGGGACTACGACGATTTCATCGAAGCCTTCGTCGCCGCCGTGCAGCGGCGCTTTCCGAAGGTGCTCCTGCAGTGGGAAGACTTCGCGAAGAACAACGCGGCACGGCTGCTCGAGCGATATCGCAATCGCCTCTGCACCTTCAACGACGACATCCAGGGCACCGGAGCCGTCACGCTTGCGGCCGCGCTGGCAGCGGTCGCTGCAAACCGCTCGACGCTGGGCGACCAGCGCATTGTTCTGCTGGGAGCGGGCTCAGCCGCCACCGGCATCACGAGTCAGCTCGTCACAGCCCTGCAGGCCGAAGGACTATCCGAAGCATCGGCCCGCTCGCGCATCTGGCTCGTCGACAGCCAGGGACTCGTTCATTCCGGGCGCACCGACCTCGAGCCATTCAAACGCGAGTACGCGCGGGCCGTCGATGAGACAGTGAACTGGCAAGTCAGTGACCGCCAGTCGATCACGCTGCTCGACGTTGTGAAGCATGTGCATCCGACGATCCTGATCGGTACAGCCGCACAGCCGCGCGCCTTCGACGAAAACGTCGTGCGCGAAATGGCGCGGCACACGGCGCGCCCGATCATCTTCCCCCTGTCGAACCCGACATCGAAATGCGAGGGCTTGCCGGCGGACATGATTGCGTGGAGCGACGGCCGCGCGCTCGTCGCAACCGGCAGCCCTTTCGAGGACGTCATTCACGGCGATCGCCGCATCCGGATCGCACAGTGCAACAACGCGTACATTTTCCCGGGCGTTGGCCTCGGCGTGATCGCGGCCCAGGCACAACGCGTCACCGATTCAATGTTCGTCGCCGCCGCGCGGGCTCTTAGTGAGTTCTCCCCGGCAAGACAGAACATAGAAGCACCGCTGCTCCCAGGCCTGCAGACGATTCGCGAAGTTTCGCGGCAAGTCGCATTGGCCGTTGCGCGCGAGGCGCAGCGACTCGGACTCGCCGAGCCGTGCACCGAGGAAGAATTGTCGCGCCGGATTGCAGCGCATATGTGGACGCCGCAGTACCTGGCGTACAGGAAGCCGAGGAGAGAAAGAAGCCGGCTGGCGGGCTAGCAGGCTCTCTAACCCTTTCCCAGACCTTCGTCGTTGATACCGTCAGACCTACTCTGACGGAGCCTTCAATGATTCGCTTGCTGGCGCTCGCCCTGCTGTTCGCCCTGCCCTTTGCTGCTCGTGCGGGCTCGTTGGCCGCTGTCGAGCTCTACGACCGGACCGCGAATCGATTCCTGTCGGTCCACGAACATCGTGGGCGCCTGTACGTCGCCGGCGAGCCTGGCCATCAATACGAGATCCGGGTGCGCAATCATTCGCAGCAACGTGTGCTCGCTGTCACGAGCGTCGACGGTGTGAATGTGATCAGCGGACAGACGGCAGCGACGAGCCAGCAAGGCTACGTGCTCGAGCGCTGGGATTGCGTGTCAGTCGAGGGTTGGCGCAAGAGCATGGATGAGGTGGCGACGTTCTACTTCACCGCCCTGCCCGATTCCTACGCAGCACGCACGGGCCGGCCCGACAACGTCGGCGTGATCGGGGTCGCGCTGTTTCGCGAACGCATTCATCGACCATCGTTCAACCCGCCCATGGAGCAAGGTGCCGAAGCGCCAGCAGCGCGATCGCAATCCGGCGATGCCGAACTATCGCGGCAGCGCGATGATGCGAACCTCGGCACGGGACACGGACAGCGCGAGTCGTCACCCGCGCAGTACGTCGATTTCCGCCGCGAATCGTCGACGCCCGATGAAACGATATCGATCTACTACGACTCGTATCGCAACCTCGTCGCGCAGGGCGTGCTGCCGCGAAAGCAGAGGCCGGTGAAGGATCACGTTGCCGTACCGTTCCCGGCGAGCTTCGTGCCGGACCCGTGACTCTCAACCGGTCTCGTCCGGCACTCCGCCGCTGCGCGCCAGGTCCTGCTGGTTCACTTTGTCGGCGTTGAACTTCGCGGCACGGTCGCGCATCGTTTTCAGCACCTCCGCGAGCGGCGGCGGCTCATCCTTGATCCAGCGCAAAGGATTGATGCGAGCGACGACGAATGCACGCAGATACGGACTGACCAGGCCACGCTCCTTCAGCTTGTCGACGGCCTCGGTCACCATCGTGTCGAGCTCGAACAGCTTCTCCGCCGTCTTCTCGTGCCCGGCGATCGCCTTGCGGATCGGATCCGTGGAGAACTCCATCAGTCGCCGCAGAATGGAGTGGTAGGCGCCGCCGGCGAAATTGCCTTTGCGCTCGTAGCAGAGTCCCAGCGTGACCAGGGCCGGGTCTTCCAGGTAGAACGAGAAATCCTTCTCGGCACGGCTCGCATCCTCTTCGAGCAGCCCCTTGTAAATACGGATGACTTCGAGGGACCGTTCGCGCAGGTTGTGGGCCTTCTCGGTATTCAGCGCGAGGATCTGCCACGCGATCTCCCGCTTCGGCACCACGAGCGCGATGATCGACTTCGCTCCGAGCCGACGCAGTGCCTCGAGGCGATGGCGACCGTTCGGCGTCCAGAAGCCCTGGCCAGGTGCGGTGATCGCGATGACGGGATCGAGGAACAGCCCTGTCCGGTCGATCACTTCCGACAGCTTCTTGTGATGCGCGTCCGACAGATCGCGCTGGAAGGGAGTCGGTTCGACGCTGTCGATCGGCAGCGCCGCGAGCAGCAGCGGATTGCGGCCGAGCGGTTCGTAGTAGCGCCCGACGATGGCGCCGCCTTCCTGCTCGACTCGCTTCGCCACCTCGGCGGCTTCCGGCGGAAGCTCGTCGATCCGGCAATCCTCGGGCTGTATGCCCCGGCTGCGGGGTGCTGCCTTTTTGGGCGTCTTGCGGCGCGCGGGGGCGCGCTTGGCCTTGCTGGACGATTTGCGCTTTGTCGCTGGCATGAGTCGCTCGCCGATCGTTACGCGATGCGCACAGCGTAGCTGGCGTTCGGCACGCCGCCTAGCGGGAACCGCGCACGGCCCCGTACGTTGCGTAAGTGATAACGCCCAGCATTTGAAGGAGGTCCCGCCATGAGAAACGGCAGCGCTTTGCAATCCCCGATGAGAGATCTGCGCAGAGATCTGCAGGCCGTGGCCCGCGACACCGAGGCGCTATTGAAAGCGACGGCCGAGGTCACCGGCGATCGCGTGCAGGAAGCCCGCGCACGTACCGAGAAATCTCTGCACAACGTCGTCGATCATCTGTACGACCGCAAGATGCAGCGGCGCGTACGTCGCATCGCCCGTCACACGGACAGCTACGTGCGCGATCATTCCTGGAGTGTGATCGGCGTGGCCGCCGGTGTCGCGCTGCTGGTCGGTCTGCTCTCCCGCCGCGATTGAGGAAAATCCGCATGAGTCAGCAACAGGACCGCACCGACGACGCCATTGCCGATCCTAGCCGCCAGTTCAAGACGCCCATGGATGTGCTTCGCGACCCGAAGCTGGACGTCGATGCCAAGCGCGCCATTCTCGAATCGTGGAAGAAAGACGCAGAGCTGCTTTCGACCGCGACGAACGAGAACATGACCGGCGGCGAAAGCCCGATCCCGACGCTGCAGGATGTGAATATCGCCCTGGAGAAGCTGGAGAAGCTGAGCGGGCGTGTGAATTGACGGGGCGAAGCCCCTGTCATCCCCGCGAAAGCGGGGATCTCGAAACGTTGCGGCATCGTCGTCCCCGCGCACGCGGGATCCATCTTCGCCAACAGATGGATTCCCGCTTTCGCGGGAATGACGGACTTCCGGATGGATTCCCGCGTTCGCGGGAATGACGGAGCGCGCTTACTCCAGATTCAGCAGATTCGCCGGCGAGTACTGATCCGTCAGTACCCGCGCTTTCGCGTTCCAGTCCGCCCGCGTGGAAAACAGCGGCAGCAGCGTTTCCGTCTCGATTCCGAACGTCCTGAGCTTCGCTTCGTGAATGCGGCTGTTGGTCGCAATCGTCGGGAGATCCGGCAGCGTCCCATTGGTTGCGAAGATCACGCGGTTCTCACGCTTCAGGTTGTAGAAGGTGCCGAACACCGACGCATACGTGACCGACTCGTGACTGTAGAGCCGGCTCGATGAGAATGTGTTCGCCGCGAGCACACCGTCCGGAGCAAGCAACGATTTCACCTCGCGAAGAAATTCCTGGGTCAGCAGGTGCTCGGGAATGTACTCGTGGTCGAACGCATCGAGCATGATGAGATCGTAGCGGCGCCTCTCGCGGATCGCCCGCTTCACGAAGACGCGCCCGTCCTGCTCGGCGACGCGAGAGCGCTCGCTCGGCGAGAAATCAAAGTACTTCTCCGCGACACGCACCACCGCAGGATCAATCTCGACACTGTCGATCGACACATCCGGCAGCAACCGAACGAGCGCCCGAGGCAGCGTGCCGCCGCCGAGGCCGATGACGAGCACCGAGCGCGGCTGGGGCTTGAGGTAGAGCGCGCCCAGCATCATGCGCGTGTAATTCAGCTCGAAATGATCAGGGTGCTTCATGTCCATGCAGGACTGCCGCCCCACGCGGCAGTTACGAGTGAAGCACATGCAACGCTGATCACCCGTTTGATATACGAGCACTTCGCGATAGAGCGATCGCTCCGAGTGCAGCAGCCTGGGCGAATCAGCGTGCACTGCGGCTGCGGCCGCCAGGGCAACCAGCACCATGGAAATCCTGAAGATCACGCCTGCACCTCATCACCCTTCTGCATCACCGCCGTCATCCCGATCACCGCCGATATCGCGAGCAGGCTGATGAGGATCTGGTTCACCTCGAGGATCAGCACGAAATAGAACGACGTGAGCAACGTTCCGGCAGCGCTCCCGAACGTCGAAACGAAATAGAGCTGACCCGCATGACGTCCCGCGTTGCGGGGGTCGTGCACGAGCAGCCGCACGGCATAGGGCGAGATCATTCCCGAGAAGAACGTCGGCACGCCGAACAGGGCGAGAGACGCAAGCAGCGACCCGAAACGCGGATCGGGCACTGCGATCGCGACAGCATCGAGCATCGCTTCGCCGAAAAGCAGGATCGGCACGACCGTCGCGGCGGCGATCAGCAGCAACGCGCCGAGACGACGCACATTCGGTGCATGCATCGAATATCGGCCTCCGGCGAGATAACCCAGCGACAACGCCAGCATGAAGATGGTGATGATCGCACCCCAGACATAGATGCTGCTGCCGAAGGTCGGTGCCAGCAACCGTCCGCCGAGCAGCTCGACGGCCATGACGAAGAAGCCGGACCAGCCGGCGATCAGGTAAGGCAGCAATATCCGCATGCGAAGTCTGCTCAGGCCGAAAGCGGCGAGCTTATGCATCGCGCTGCGGCGCCGCAATGAAGATGCGATCCGCCCGCGGGTTTCGATGCTTGCGGACCGCTATCCCGAGGTCCACAGTAGCCTTCGTGGACACTCAGGCGCTGACTGAAATACACCAGGCCCTGGCCGCCGTGCATGACGCGGTCGGCACCATGACCTTCCCTTCGTGCGACCAGGACGACATGTTTGAACTGATGGATCGCGTCGAAGCCGAACTCTCCGCCGCTCACCCGAATACCCGCGTCATCGGGACATTCCTGAACTCCATCGCCCGCAGCCTGCGCAACCAGCCTGAAGCGCGCGACGCGTGCCTGCGCATCGAAGAGGCGATCGAGCGGACCGGGCTGCCGAGCACGTGGCAGAACGGGATTTGATCTGTCATTCCCGCGAAAGCGCCGCCCCTCGTCATTCCCGCGAAAGCGGGAATCCATCCGGAACAAGGCATGGATTCCCGCTTTCGCGGGAATGACGGCAGCGGCTACGCTCCCGGCTGTTCCGCTTCAATCCGCGGCGCCAGCTCACCGTCAGCAGCAACGACATCGATCTTGTCCTGAATGCGCCCGCGCGCGCGCGGCACTTCGCCGCGGGTCCAGAAGGAGCTGACGAAATCGCGGCTCTCACCTGCCGCCAGCGAGAGCTCGACCCACTGCCGGCTCTCCCAGAGCACCGAGCACCCGCTCGGATCGAGAGACCCGTCGAAGCAGTCGCGCCGCGAAATCATCACCGTGAACGATCGCAGGCGCAGATCCGGCGACCGATTCGTAACGCGCCCCCGGACTTCGAAAGGCGCGCCGTTGCCCGCGATGCGCAGGTCCTTCGCGTCGAGCGATTCCAGCGGGAACGCCCTGACCGCACTTGTCGGTGACGACGGGCTGCCACGGACACTGGCAGTGTCAGGCGGCTGCGTGCGCAACCTTTGCACCATGCCCCAGCCGAGCATGAGGCCCAACACGACACTGCCGAGAATACCGACGGGCCGCAGCTTCGGCACGGCAAGGGCAATCAACAGAAAGATGGCAGCGAGAATCCAGTACACACCTGATATCCGCAAGTTCCTCGAGTCCCTTGTGCGACGCGCCCGCGGCCGTTCGGGCTATTTCTGACAGGGCCTGGCCACACACCTTACAGCATCCGCTGCTCGGAATGCGTACCGGAACCCACCCCGACCGCAGGCGTTCGATCTGGGTGTACCGATGACTCGATGGAGAAAGCATCATGGCGAGCAAGAACCCACCGAAACCCAAACCGCGTAAGGAAGAGGCGCGCTCGGGCGCCAACGAAGGCGAAGGCAACAAGACAGCGGATCGTCACTATCGCGAGGCAACTCGCGAGTTCGTGAACTCCCCGCGTGGCCGCGAGGAAATCGAGCGTGCGGGCGATGTGAACGCGAGCGAGGAACGCGACATCGAGCAGGCCGAGGAAGAGGCAAAGCGACGCGCCCGTGAGCACGACCCGCAGGAGGTTCGCGATCGTCACTGATTGCTTCGCATAGCGGAAAACAACGTGGGGACGGCACTCATCGGCCGTCCCCGTGTTCGTTCCCGACTTTTGTTTTTGCCTCGACTCTTTACGTCGCGAGGTTCGCTACGTCACCATCCGCGCTCCAAGAACAAGTAAAGCGGCGCATCCTTGACCACCTCCCCTGCGGCGACTGAACAGCGAAAGCGCCAACTGCGATCGGTCTTCGGCGGCTCCGTCGGCAACCTGGTCGAGTGGTATGACTGGTACACGTACTCGGCGTTCGCCATCTATTTCGCACACTCGTTCTTCCCTGAAGGCAATCAGACCGCCAAGCTCCTCAACGTCGCGGCGATCTTCGCGGTCGGATTTCTCGTGCGGCCGATCGGCGGCTGGGTCATGGGTCGCTACGCGGATCGTCGGGGACGCAAGGCCGCTCTCACCCTCTCGGTGCTGCTCATGTGCGCCGGATCGCTGCTGATCGCGGTCACGCCCGGCTACGCAACCATAGGAATCGCGGCACCCACACTGCTGGTCATCGCACGTATCCTGCAAGGCTTCAGCGTCGGCGGCGAATACGGCACGAGCGCCACCTACATGAGCGAGATCGCCTCGAAGGAGAGTCGCGGCTTCTATTCGGGAATTCTGTACGTCACGCTGGTGATGGGTCAGCTGCTCGCGCTCGCGGTGCTGCTGCTTCTGCAGTTCGTATTCCTTACCGCCGAGCAGCTCGACGCCTGGGGCTGGCGCATTCCGTTCTTCATCGGCGCGATCGCCGCGCTCGTCGCGTTGTGGCTGCGCCGGAATCTCGCGGAGACGGAGTCGTTCTCGGAGGGTCAGAAGATTCATCGTAAGGAGGCGGGCCATGTCCGCGTGCTGCTCCAGCACCCGCGTGAAACTCTCACGGTCATTGGGCTCACCATGGGCGGCACGCTGTTCTTCTACGTGTTCACGAACTACATGCAGAAGTTTCTCGTGAACACAGTAGGGCTCACCAAGGGCGAGTCCACGCTGGTTTCCGCCGGCAGCCTGTTCGTCTTCATGCTGCTGCAGCCGCTGATGGGCGCCCTTTCGGATCGGATCGGTCGCCGACCGATGCTCATCGCGTTCGGCATCATGGCGCTCGTCGGCACGCTGCCGTTGCTGAGCGCTCTCGAGAACACGCATAGCGCGTGGATGGCCTTCGCCCTCGTGATGACCGGCCTGTTCATCTCCTCGTTCTATAGTTCGATCAGCGCCGTCGTGAAGGCCGAGCTGTTCCCCGTCGAGATCCGCGCGCTCGGTGTCGGCCTCCCCTACGCGATCGCCGTGTCGCTATTCGGCGGGACAGCGGAGTACATCGCGCTGTGGCTGAAGAACATCGGCCACGAGTCGCTGTTCTACTGGTACGTCACCGGCTGCGTGTTCATCTCGCTGCTGGTCTATATCTTCATGGCCGAAACGCAGAAGACGTCGAAGATCTGAGGGAAACCGCAATGCAGATTCGCCCCGAAGCCGCCGGATTCGTTCCGTCCCGTCTGCAGCACCTCGACCGCTTCCTGCAGAGCCGCTATCTGGAGACCGGCCGCCTGCCCTGCGCTCTCACACTGATCCAGCGACGCGGCGAGATCGCGCACCTGAGCGCACTCGGGCAGCGGGACATCGAGCGCCAGCAGAAGGTCACCGAGGACACGCTTTTCCGGATCTACTCGATGACGAAGCCGATCACGAGCGTTGCCTTCATGATGCTCGTCGAGGATGGCCTCGTGGCGCTGGATGAGCCGGTGCACAAGTACATTCCCCAGTGGCGGGATCTCGGGGTCTACGACGGCGGATTCATCGGCACGTTCAAGACGCATCGACCGCAGCGACCGATGCTGATCGTCGATCTCCTGCGCCACACTTCCGGTCTCACCTACGGATTCCAGCAGCGCACGAACGTCGACGCGGCCTACCGGCGTCTTCGTCTGGACGACTACACGAGCGGTGCCGTGACGCTCGACGGCATGATCGACACGCTTGCAACGCTGCCCCTGGAGTTCTCGCCCGGCACGGTCTGGAATTACTCGGTTGCAACGGACGTCCTCGGCTATCTCGTCGGCAAGATCTCCGGCCAGCCGTTCGAACAGTTCCTGCGCAGCCGCATCCTCGATCCGCTCGGCATGAAGGACACCGACTTCTCGGTGCCGCCCGACAAGCAGAGCCGTCTTGCAGCCTGCTACGCCGCGACGCCCGAAGGCGGCATGCGTCTTCAAGACGACCCGCAGCGCAGTCCTTTCCTGAAGACGCCGCATTTCGTTTCCGGCGGTGGCGGTCTCATCTCCACACTCGGCGACTATCTGCGCTTCTGCCGCATGCTCATCGGCGGCGGTACGCTGGACGGCGTGCGCATCCTCAGCCCGAAGACGCTCGAGCTCATGACGAGCAATCACCTTCCCGACGGCAAAGAGCTGCCCGATCTGTCCGTCTCGCTGTTCAGCGAAACAGCCTACGCCGGGGTTGGCTTCGGGCTGGGATTCTCCGTCACGCTGAATCCGGCCCGCTCGCTGCTCCCGGGCAGCATCGGCGATTACTCGTGGGGCGGCATGGCGAGCACGTACTTCTGGGTCGACCCGCACGAGGACATGATCGTCATCTTCATGACGCAGCTCATGCCATCGACGACCTATCCGCTGCGCCGTGAGTTGCGCACAGCAGTCTATTCCGCGTTCGCGTAGCTATTGCAGGAAGATCTGCCGGTACGTCACTTTGAGCGTGTCCTCCGGCTTGCCGTTCACGAAGCGCGGCCGATACCGGGCCGCGCGCAGCGCGCTCAGGGTCTCGTCGACCATCGTCTTCGTCGCATCGCGCGCGATGACGCGCTCGCTCTGGACGCGTCCGTCGGCCCGCACTTCGAACTGCGCCACCACGAACCTCCGGGTGGTGGCCTCGCTGCGCTCGAACTCGTTCAGCAACGACAACGGCGGCGGTGCGTACATGAGCATCACCGGCGATGAGAGCAGGGTCGTCCGGGCGTCGTCGCCCGTCCTCATCAACAGCAGGACCTGCTCGTAGTAACCACGCGCCGTGCGGACATGGTCCCTCATCTGGAACCAGTCACCTGCTTCCAGCAGCACTTGGACCTTCTCGGACGCAGGCATCGTCTCGGAGGCCAATGCAAGCCGGGCCGCCCGTGTGAGCGCCTGCTCCGACTCGTACCGCATGAGCCTTACGACGTTCGTGCGGAATGACGTGCTGTCCGCATTGAAGTGTTGTGGTCGACCCGCGACGCCGCGCAACTGTTCCGGAAGCTGTGCGGGTGTCACGATCGCGAACGCGGAGATCTCGTAGAGATTGCATCGGGCGGTCGACCGCAAGGCGTCGATCTCCGCTGTGTCCGCGCCGTCGAGAATCCCAAGCGCGCGTCGATGCCGCGATCGGCCATCGAAATAGAATCCGAACTGGCACAACCGGTCCGCAACCCGGGTCAGCTTCTCGCCAAACGGTCGGGACTGCGCCCCGTACGTCGCCTCGCTCACCCGCTCGAAGTATTTGAGACTGCCTGCCGCCGCCTGCATCTGGCCTGAGAAGGCCTGCGCATCCGCCATCTTTTCCAGCGGCACGAGCTGCCGTGCATCGTTCACTCCGCCTTCGCGCCGGACGATCGACACCGCGCGAGCGAATGACTGGCTCGCCTGCTCGAAGCGACCTGCGCCGACCTGCGCATCGCCCAGTGCAACCAAGGGCTCGATCAGTTCGCTCGCGAGCGGATCGTGCGCTCGTTCGATCTGCTCGACCGCCCGGCTGAAGCTCACCTGGGCCGAGGCGAATTCGCGCTGCGCGTACTGAAGCCGACCGAGCTCCATGAGAGCCGTGGCATCGGGTTCGACTGCATCGGCACCCGCGTGCGGATGCGCCGGGCGAGCGACAAGCGCCACGCACAACGCGACAGTTGCTTTGGCAACCGTCCACCCCCCGGCTGACGATCTGCTCATGCGACGACTATGACGAGCACTGCAAATAATCGTCAAGCGTGATAATGACCGACCGTCATCGACGCCTAGAATACGCATCGCCTGATACACCGTTTGCACCGCCGAGGGTTTCGACATGTGGATTCGCAAGATCGAGCGCGATCTGAAGAAGGGCGTCGACTCGCCGCTTCCCACCCAATCGGTGTCGAACGAGGAATACGTTCCGCGCCCGCAGAACGAGCGGCAGAAGCAGCTCGAGCACCTGATCGGCGAGATGTCCGCGGAGCGGGCCAGGAAGCTCAACGTCGACCGCCGCACGTTCATGGCCAGCTCCATGGGCCTCGCCACCTGCTTCGCGGCATCCAACCGCGTCTACGGCAAGGTGTTCGACGTCAGCGACGCCGAGACCTTCGAAGTCGCGGCCGTCGAGGAGAAGTATCCGAAGGGCGAGTACTTCGTGATCGACGTGCAGGCCCACTTCACCAACGGCATCGCCCTGAACTTCCGCAACAGCGAGACCGCCCGGAACATGGGCTTCAGCCTCAAGGACGATGTCGAGTCGTACAGCTTCAAGAACTTCGTCAAGGAGATGTTCTTCGACAGCGAGACGAACATGGTCGTCATCTCCGGCGTGCCGACGCGTGAGAATCAGCGCGCACCCGACGGCCGTGTGCTCGAAGGCGCGGAGCGCAACCCGCCCTTCGCCATTCTTCCGAGCTGGCTGATGGGCGAGAAGAAGCGCGAGATCAACGAAATGGCCGGGTCGCAGCGTGCGCTGTGCCAGGGCAATCTCGCGCCGAATCATTACTGGGACAAGGCCAACAATCGCATCGACAAGGCAGCGACCATCGAACAGATGGAGCGCGAGCTCGAGAAGTACAAGATCGACTCCTGGAAGTGGTACTGCCACACCGACCCCGGCCGCACCGGCAACGGCTTCCAGTGCGATGACGACAACGCAATGTGGTTCTACGAGGAATCACGCAAGCGCGGCATGAAACTCATCAGCGTACACAAGGGTTATTCGTACCAGTCGCGCCAGCTCGGACATCTCGCCAATCCGAAGGATCTCGAGAAGGCGGCGCTGCAGAACCCCGACTTCAACTTCGTCGTCTATCACTCGGCGATCAAGCACGGCCCGAGCGAGCCGAACTATCTCGACAGCAACAAGTTCGATCCGGTCACGGGCGATTTCGAGTGGCATTCGATCCTGATGGACATCAAGAAGCGCAATCCGAAGATCAACAACATCTATCCGGAGCTCGGCAGCTTCTTCAACGCCCTCGTGATCGCCGACCCGGTGCTGTGCATGCACGGCATCGGCAAGAACATCAAGAACTACGGTTCCGACCACGTCGTATGGGGCACGGACTGTCTGTGGTTCGGGTCGCCGCAATGGGCGATCGAAGCCTTCAAGCGCTTCAATATCTCGGATGAGTTCTGCGAGAAATTCGGCTACTCGAAACTCACGAACGAGGACAAGGCGAAGATCCTCGGCCTCAACGCCGCGAAGCTTTACAACGTGGACGTCAAGGCGAAACGCAATGCGATCCCGGCCGACGGTATCTCGAAAGCGAAAGTGGCGTACCTCGAGAATGGCGGGCAGCGCCAGAACGCTGCGTATGGCTGGGTGCGTGCCAACGACTAGAACGCGGAGAACGCTCGTGAAGCGCTTCAGCGCCAGACTCCACGCATCCTGCCTGCTGGCGTGCGCGCTGTTGGGCTCCGCTGTGGCGACGGCGGAGGAGCCGCAACCCGCGGCGCCCTCCGCGCAGTTTCACCATGTGCACTTGAACTCGATCGACCCTGCGACGGCGGTCGACTTCTACACGACCAAGTTCAAAGCGCGGAAAGAGAAGTTCGCCGGCCTGGGCGATGCTGTCTGGACCGGTGATTCGTGGCTGCTGTTCAGCAAGGTCTCCGCACCTCCACCCTCCGAGTTGATCTCCAGCATCTGGCACATCGGCTGGGGCGCGGAAGACATGCAGACGACCTATCAGAAGCAGGTCGACAGCGGCACGAAGTTCGCAACGCCAATCACGGACATCACCGCCATGACGGGCGGCAGCCGGCCCTTCTACTACGCCTATGTCGCCGGCCCGGACGGCGCGCTGATCGAGCTCAACACCGCGAATCATCACAACTTCGGCCACGTGCACATGTTCAGCGCGGATGCGCCTGCCGCGGGCGCGTGGTATGCGCGGAACTTCGGCTGGCGCATCTTCGCCCAGAGCCAGAAGCGCGAGTTCCGGGGTATCCAGATCGCCCCTGCCGCCTTCGTGACCGCCGGGCACGTCAGCATGATCATCTATCCGATCGAGTACGTCCGCGCAGCCGCGCCGGACGCCTGGAAAGGTCGCGAGGGCTTCGTCACCACGCGCGGCCGGGTCGTCGACCATCTCGGCTTCTCGGTAGCCGATCTCGACGCCACACTCGATCGACTGCGCAAGAACGGCGTCAAAATCACTGCCGAACCCGTGAGCATCGCGGACGGTCAGCTACGATTCGCCTTCATCGAGGGGCCGGACCAGGTCGCGATCGAACTCATCGAAGATCGCTCGACCCGACCGGCAAAGATCGAGGAGTAAGCATGTCCATCGCCCAGCCCGCGTGGAATTTCGAACAGGATCCGACCAGCGAGGCCATGGACGAGACCAGCTTCAACCTGCGCGCGTACTTCGACCGCATGGACGACACGAAGCTTCGCCAGTACTCGAGCCGCTGGGCCGACACGGAACTGATGGAGTGGGACGGCAACTTCAAGAGTGACGGCTCCCTGCTGCTCCCCTGCTCCGAGCGTGAAGTCGACGTCGACGAGTACCGGCGCGTCATCGCGCAGTGCGTTGCTTATCGAGATCGGGTCCGGTCCTGAGGAAGCGGAATAAGAGGAAGATTCTCCACGGGGATCACGGGGAAGAAGTTAGAACAGATGAATGTCTTCTCTCGGATCGACTCCGTGATCCCCGTGTACCCCGTGGAAAATTCTTCCTCTGGTTCTTCTTGCTCCGGAATCACAGCTGTAGAACACTGCGGCGCCCATGAGCGCCCCTCCCAAGAAACCCCGCGTCGCTGACGGCGGCGGAATCGTCTACTCCACCGATGTCGGCGAACGGTGTCCGAATTGTCTTCGGCCTGTCGCAGGCTGTGTGTGCAAGAAGGGCACGCCGGGAAAGACCTCGTCCGACGGTGTCGTGCGTGTCAGTCGGGAGACCCAGGGACGCAAGGGCAAGGGCGTCACCGTGGTCACCGGTCTCGGCCTCCCTGCGGCAGAACTGGAAACGCTGGCCACCGAGCTCAAGAAGAAGTGCGGCAGCGGCGGCGGTGTCGAGAACGGACGCATCGAGATCCAGGGCGACCATCGCGATCGACTGGTCGAGGAACTGACCAAACGAGGCTGGAAAGCGAAGCGCGCCGGCGGGTGATAACACTTATTCCGTCTTTGCGGATTCCCATCGGGCGCCGGATTGCCGAAGATGCCGGGTCTGGCTCGAACGGCCAGCCGCATCCAAGGAGTTCCCGCATGAAGATCCGCACCGCTTTCCTCGCCTCCGCCGCCGCTTCGATCATCGGTTCTGCCGCGCTTGCAGCGCCGGTCACCTACACGATCGACTCGAATCACACCTATCCGAGCTTCGAAGCCGATCATTTCGGCGGCCTCTCCACGTGGCGCGGCAAGCTGAACAGCACGTCTGGGAAAATCACCTACGACGCCCAGGCGCAGAGCGGGACAGTGGATGTGAAGGTCGACATGGCGTCGATCGACTTCGGCAACGACAAGCTCAATGATCATGCGAAGTCGCCGGAGATCTTCGACGTCGCGAAGTATCCGACGGCCACCTACACGGGCAAGCTCGCTGGCTTCAAGGGCGGCAAGCCCACGGAAGTCGACGGCACGCTCGAACTGCATGGCGTCACGAAGCCGGTGAAGCTGAAGATCGACAGCTTCCTGTGCAAGCAGAACCCGATGAACAAGAAGGACACCTGCGGCGCGAATGCTTCCGCGACGATCAATCGGGAAGACTTCGGCGTCACCTACGGCAAGTCGTTCGGCTTTCACCAGGAAGTGAAGCTGGAGATTCAGGTCGAGGCGGTGAAGGGCGAATAGCTATGTGGCGATGAGCGACGAGCTGCGAGCTGCGAGCTCTCACGAACCGTGAGCTGCAGCAGGCCCGCAATCAATGCTCTCGCCCGGCCCTGTCTCGATCAATGCAAGCAATGCGGCCGGCGGCGTCAGCGTGTAGAGCGCCGCCGCTGCCGCTGTCCGAGCGATGAGTGGCCCGGCCTCGGGCCGGAAAGAAGGATCCTTGAACGTGCCGCCGATTCGCAGCGGCACGCGCAACGAGATCGGGCTCTTGTCCTTCGGTTGCGGCAGCAAGCGCATGTCGAGCGCTTCGCGACGCAGGTTGACGTCGCCTTCGCCGAATATCACGGTGTCCGTCGTATCGAACGCCAGGCCCCGCGTCGTCATCTCCCCATCGACGATCTTGAAATCCGCGTAAGCACAGCGCAGCGGAATTTCGCGATCCTTGTCGAGCAGGTACTTCAGCGATTCGGCGATGTCCAGGCCCGCCAGCTCCACGAGCAGGTTGCTGATTCGCCCCTGCCCCACGATCAACCCGATATCGCCATTGGCGCTGCCCATCATGTGCGCGATCGAGTTGCCCTGCGCGGTAAGCGCAGTCACGCCGGATAGTTTGCCGGCTGCCTTCTTGGTGATCTCCACTGTCGGGAACAGCTTCGGCAGCTCGAGTCCGCGGACTTCAGCGACAAACGTCGTCTGAATCGACGGCTGGCGGGCATCGAGCGTCACACGCGATGCGATGGTGCCGCCCGCGACACCGAAATCGAGTGGCTTCAGTTCGAGTACACCATCCGTCAGCACGAGGTGCGTCTTCATTTTCTCGAGCGGGAGCTTCGGCGCATCGATCTGCTCCGCGGTAAGCGTAACGTCCGCATCCATCACCCGAAGCTTGTCGAGCCGGAATGGATCGTCCGGGAGTACAGTCGGCTTCGCCTTCTCCTTCTCAGCCTCGGCCCTCTGTTCTTTCGCGGTCGTCTCGCCGTCCTTCGTGGATTGCGGAGCGCCGACGAGTCCCGCGAGATCGTCGAAGTCGAGGCGCTTGGACACCAGCGTTGCCGTCAGCTTGGGACGATCGCCGCCGATGTCGATCGAGGCGTCGCCGGACACATCGCTGTCACCTACCTTTCCGGTGAACTTCCGATAGCTCCACACATCGCCTTCACGGTCGAGCTGCCCCTTGAGCGCATAGGGCGGCGTCTCCGGCAGCGCAATGCCGACCTGGTCGTAGAGGTCGGCGAGATTCGCGCCCGTCAGATCGAAATTCACGTTGAAGTTCTCGAGCTGAAGCTGCCCGAGCAGAGCACCGCTCGCGTGAGCACGTGTCTGACCCGCCCTCGCCTTCACATCCATCCGATAGGGTCTCTCCTTGTCCTGAAAGTCCAGCGGAGAGTCGACGCGTCCTTCGAGCTGGAACGGATTCCCGCGCCAGCTTCCTGTCCCTTCCGCAAGCAACGGCGCACGCTCGCCGGATTTCCCCGCCTTGCCGCTGCGCACGTCGAGCTTCACATCCGTCTTGAGCACAGGCTCGTGAAAGGCGACACGACCTTCCGTGATCAGAAGCTGGCCGATCCGCGGCAGTTGTCCCGGTTCGGTTCGCTCGCGCTTGCCGAATGTCCAGTTGCCCTCGCCCTTCTCGTTGCGTTCGAGGCGCAACCGAGGCTCATCGAGCGCGAGGTACGGCAACTCGACATTGCCCCGCAGCAGCGGTCCCAGGGAGATCCTGAAGTCGAGGGACTTCACCGCAGCCATCTCGCGATCTTCGGACCAGCGCGCGTTGGAGAAATGCAGATCGTTCGCCGTGATGCGCGGATGCCATCCGAGATCCACATCGAGATCGCCGCGGATCTGGAACTCGCGGCCCGTCGCTTCCGACACGCGCCGCTCGACCGGTCCTTTGAACCAGTTCCAGTCCCAGAGAATGATGAGAACGACCACTGCCAGCGCGATCACGCTGACGATCCACACCCATCGCGGCGTTCGGGAAAAAACGGACTGTGCGTCGCCGGCGCTCATCAACTCATGAACGCCTCGCCCTACGGGTTGTTCCGGGTGCTACGAAGTCCCTTCCAGTTCCCGCGACGCTCGCTCACCCTTCACAGAGCACACGAGTGCGGCGAGGATGAACACGAGTCCCACCCACGGGATGAAGCGCGGCGAGAGCAACGTCCATGCCGTCGAGCCGATGGTCGCGCCGGCCGACCCGCCGAGGTAAGTCACCGACGAGTTGAGCGCAATCGTCGCAGCCGCAAGCACCGGCGCAACTGCCACGAGGCGAGCCTGCTGGACGGCCGGAAATCCTGCTCCGCCGAGACTCCAGAGAAACTGCACGACGAAGATGAGCACGAGCCAATGCGATGCCAGCGGCCACAACGCCAGCATGATCGCTGCGACGACGTTGCACTTGTAGGCAACATTCGCTGCGCCGATCTTTCGCACGAGTCGCACGCTCAGCACGTTGCCGATCAATCCCCCGACGCCCGACACGAAGAACAGCGCCGCGAGTGTCGCGCCCGTCACACCCTGGACTGCCTTCATCACCGGCGCAAGGAAACTGAACATCACGCTGCTGCCGACGTTGGTCAGGGCCGTTGCCGCGGTGAGCCATCGCAACGCAGGCGACTTGAACACCTGGTACCAGCGTTCGAGGCTCAACGGCGGGACGCGCACACCCTTCGGAATCGAGAACCAGACGAAGACGGCGATGACAGCGCTCGAGAGACCGATGAACACGAACGACGCGCGCCAGCCGAAGCTGCTGCCGATCATCACGGACAGCGGGTTGCCGATTACGGAACCGATCGCCCAGCCGACCATGAGTTTGCCGAGTGTTGGTGCACGCTCACTTTCCGGCACGAGCATGCTCACAGTCGCCGCAACCTGCGGTGTGTAGACAGCGGAAGTGACGGCCGCGAGAACGCGAGCCCACAACAACTGGTCGTAGGAGTGACCGAGCGCAGTCGCGAGATTCGCAAGGGCGCACACCGCCATCGATGCGGTCAGAAGACGGCGACGATCGATGTGGGAGCCGACAGTGGCGAGCACCGGGGCACAGATGGCAGCTGAGATCCCGAAGGCTGCGATCAGCAAGCCCGCTTTCTCGATCGAAATCTGCAGCGAGGTGGCGATCTCGTCGAGCAGGCCACCGACGCTCATGAAGCTGGTCGCGACGAAGAAATTACCGGCGATGAGCGCGATCAGACGACTGGAGGGCATCCGCGCATCTTAAACGGCGGAGACCGGATTTCACACGCAGTTCACGGAGCTCACGGAGATTACGAGTACGGATCACCTTCGAATCAATCTCCGTGTGCTCCGTGAACTGCGTGTGAAACTCCGGCCTCTCAGTATTCCGAGCGGTGCGCGTAGATCAGCCGCAACCCATCATTGCCCAGCAATTGCGAAAGTTTCTCGGTGAGCTCGCGGGTCGGTTTGACCGACCACTCTTCCGAGAGCACCAGGTCTGCTCGCGCTGCAGAACTGGCGTAGCGAATGGCGACACTGCACTTGCCGCCGCGGTAGGGTCGCAGCGTCTGCTCGAGCGTGCGAACGAAATTCGGACTGGCATCGACCGGCCAGCGCAGGACCAGGCGGCGAGCGTGCTGTTCACGAGCCTGGTCGATGTCGATGACACGCTTGGCGGTGAGGCGCCAGCCTTCGATGAACTCATCGAACCGCAGCGAGCCTTCGACGATCAGGATCGCGCTCTTGGCGATCTGCGTGCGGTATTGCTGGTAGACGTCCTCGAACATCGAGGCTTCGAGACGACCGCTGCGGTCGTCCATGGTGAAGATCATGCGGCTGCCGCGCTTGCCGAGATCGAACACCATACCGGCTATCGTTGCCGGCTTGCCGCGGAACTGGAAGCCGCCTTCCTGCACGACGGGGCGATCGCCGGTTACGTCGACGATGCGCCCGCTGATGATGGGACGGACTTCCTCTTCGTACTCCTCGAACGGATGTCCCGTGAGATACAGGCCGAGCGTGTCGCGCTCGCCATCGAGCCGGACGCGTCGGCTCCAGTCGGGCAGCGTCTCGGTGGTCACGACGGCGGGAGCACTCGGCGTCGTGTCCATCAGGCCGAACATGTCGTTCTGTCCGACGACGCGTGCCTTGATGGTCTGATCCGCGAGCTGCATCGACTGCGGCAGCGCGTGCATGAGCGTCGCGCGGTTCGCACCGAGCGAGTCGGTAGCGCCTGAACGGATCAGCGCCTCGAGCACTCGTCGATTGAGCTTGCTCTGATCACTGCGGCGGCACAGGTCCGGCAGATCGCGATACGGGCCGTGAGCCTCGCGCTCGGCGACGAACATCTCGACGACGGACTGACCGACGCCTTTGATCGCGCCGAGGCCATATCGAATGCTGCGCTCGCCCGAGACCGTGAACATGTACTGCGAGTGATTCACATCGGGGGGTTCGACCTTGAGACGCATGCGGCGCGCCTCGTCGATGAGCGTCACGACCTTGTCGGTCTTGTCCATATCGGACGAGAGCACCGCGGCCATGAACGCCGAGGGATAGTGAGCCTTGAGCCATGCCGTCTGGTACGACAGCAACGCGTAAGCCGCCGAGTGCGACTTGTTGAAGCCGTAGCCCGCGAACTTCTCCATCAGGTCGAAGATGTGCGCCGCGACGGGCTCCGGTACCTGCCGCCCCACCGCGCCGGTGAGGAAGATGGAGCGCTGCTTCGCCATTTCCTCGGGCTTCTTCTTGCCCATCGCGCGTCGCAGCAGATCGGCGCCGCCGAGCGAATAGCCGGCCAGCACCTGAGCGATCTGCATGACCTGCTCCTGGTACAGGATCACGCCATACGTCGGCTGCAGCACCGGCTGCAGATCGGGATGCAGATAGTCGATCGGTCCGGTGGTCTTGCCGTGCTTGCGGGCGATGAAGTCGTCCACCATGCCCGATTGCAGCGGACCGGGGCGGAAGAGTGCCACTAGCGCCACGATGTCTTCGAAACAGTCCGGCTGCAGTCGCCGGATGAGGTCCTTCATGCCGCGCGATTCGAGCTGGAAGACCGCTGTCGTTTCGCAGCGCTTGAGCAGATCGAAGGCGGGCGTATCGGCGACCGGCAGCGCGTTCACATCGAGCGGCGGCTGACCCTTGCGGGCGCGCTCTTCATTGATCGTCTTGACCGCCCAGTCGATGATCGTGAGCGTGCGCAGACCAAGGAAGTCGAACTTCACCAGGCCCGCCGCTTCCACGTCGTCCTTGTCGAACTGCGTGACGACGCTGTTGCCTTCCTCGTCGCAGAAGAGAGGCGCGAAGTCGGTGAGCACCGAAGGCGCGATCACGACGCCACCGGCATGCATGCCTGCGTTGCGGACCAATCCTTCCAGCGACATCGCCATATCGATGACGCCGCGGGTCTCCTCTTCCGCGTCGTAGCGACGCTTGAGCTCCGGCTCTTTCTCGAGCGCATCCTTCAACGTGATGCCCAGCTCGAACGGAATCAGCTTGGCGATCGAGTCCGCGAATCCGTAGCTCAGGCCATACACACGCGCGACGTCGCGCACCACGGCCTTCGCCGCCATCGTGCCGTAAGTGATGATCTGCGAAACGCGTTCGCGGCCGTAGCGAGTCGAGACGTAGTCGATGACGCGATCGCGACCATCCATGCAGAAATCGACGTCGAAGTCGGGCATCGATACGCGTTCCGGATTCAGGAAGCGCTCGAACAGGAGGTCGTACTGCAGCGGATCGAGATCGGTGATCGCGAGTGCATACGCAACGAGCGATCCGGCGCCGGAACCGCGGCCAGGACCGACGGGCACGCCATTCTCGCGCGCCCAGCGAATGAAGTCCGCGACGATGAGGAAGTAGCCCGCGAAGCCCATCTGGCAGATGACGCCGAGCTCGATCTCCAGCCGCGACTCGTACTCCTCCTTCGGGATCGGGCGCCCAACTGGAGGCTGCGCAGCGAGCTGCTCCAGCCGGCGCACCAGGCCGCGAGCCGATTCTTCGCGCAGGAATTCTTCCGTCGTCATCTGCGACGGCACCGGGTACGCCGGCAGGACCGACTTGCCCAGCGTCAGCTCGAGACTGCACCGTCGTGCGATCTCGACGCTGTTCGCGAGCGCTTCCGGAATATCGCGGAAGAGATGCGCCATCTCCTGCGGAGACTTCAGGTACTGCTCTTCCGTGTAGCGCCGCGGACGCTTCGGATCGTCGAGCAGCATGCCTTCATGAATGCAGACACGCGCCTCGTGCGCCTGGAAATCTTCGCGCCGGACGAAACGCACGTCGTTCGTCGCAACGACGGGGACGCCATGCTCGACAGCGAGCTCGAGGGCACCGCGAATGTATCGTTCCTCGCCTTCGCGACCGATGCGCTGCAGCTCGATGTAGTAACGATTACCGAAGAGATCGAGCCACTGCTGCAGCAGCGCGGTCGCGACATCACGCTTGCCGCTGCTGATGGCTCGACCAACGTCGCCCTCGCCCGCAGCGGACAGCGCGATGAGTCCCTTCATGTTGTCGACAGTCAGCCAGCTTCGATCGATCGTCGCACGACCCTTCTGCTGGCCTTCCAGGTACGAGCGACTGACGAGCCGGGTCAGGTTCTTGTAACCGACGTCGTTCTGGCACAGGAGCACGAGACGTGACGGTTCGACCCGCTCGCCGATTTCCCGCACCAGCAGATCGACGCCGATCACCGGCTTCACGCCCGCCGACTGGGCGGCCTTGTAGAACTTCACCATCGCGAACAGATTGCTCTGGTCCGTGAGCCCCACTGCCGGCATGCCTGCACGCGCAGCAGCGTCCATCAGACCGACGCTGCCCTCGCCTTCCGGCGTGATGCGTACGACGCTGTCGACCAGCGAGTACTCGGTGTGCAGATGGAGATGAACGAAGGACATGAGGAAAGAAGCGGTTAGCGGTTAGCGGTTAGCGGTTGGTTCG
Source organism: Povalibacter uvarum (assembly GCF_014202975.1). Taxonomy (GTDB): domain Bacteria; phylum Pseudomonadota; class Gammaproteobacteria; order Steroidobacterales; family Steroidobacteraceae; genus Steroidobacter; species Steroidobacter uvarum. The sequence continues at coordinate 721,969 of NZ_JACHHZ010000001.1, read as the reverse complement.
GAGTGAAGACGAGTGCCGTGCAAGGTTTCTGCCTGATCTGCGCCAACGCTCTGACGCTCACGACTTTCACGCGCAACGAAGCTGCGCAGCGACGCGGACAGGTTCGAAGCTGCGCCGGTGAATCGGTGATGGTCCGATGCTCTCGAGGACCATGCAGTGCTGCGGGGTTCCGTAGCCTTTATGGCCTGCGAAGCCGTATTGCGGATAGAGGCGGTCGTACTCGACCATCATCTGGTCGCGGCGCACTTTCGCGAGGATCGACGCAGCGCCGATGGACGAACGCAAGGCGTCACCATCGATGATCGCCTCGAACGTGCAATCCAGGCGAAGCCCGACGAACGACGGGCAGCGGTTACCGTCGATTTCGACGTGGTCGGGGCAGATGCTAAGGCCCATCAACGCACGGCGCATCGCTAGATAAGTCGCCTCGAGGATGTTGAGACAATCGATCTCTTCGACGTCGGCCCAGGCGACCGACCAGGCGAGCGCGTAGCGGCGGATCTTCACGGCGAGCTCTTCACGCTCTTCCGCTTCGAGTTCCTTGGAATCGCGAATACCGTGAATCCGGCGCCTGGGGTTCAGAACGACTGCAGCGGCTACCACCGGTCCTGCCAGCGGGCCCCGCCCTGCCTCGTCGACGCCTGCAACCAGTCCAGGCTTGTTCAACGCGAGCGCCAACGACGTTGGCTGCGGTCCCGTGCGACCTCGTGCGCCTGCCATCTATCGCTCACCCCTTCCGCTGCCCGCTGATCAGTTGGACGATCGCCTCCGCCGCCCGCGCGCTCGCATCGCGCCGCAACGTCTGGTGGATCTGGGTGAAAGTTTGCACGAGGTCGGCGCGATCGGCACGCTCCAATTGAGCCAGCAGGGCCGGTCCCAGCACGTCGGCGCGCACTTCGTCGTTGAAGTGCTCTGGGACGATCTGGCGGCCGGCCAGCAGGTTCGGTTGCGCGAAGAACGGAGCCTTGAACAGTTTCAAGTGCTTGAGAAGGAAACTTGTGAGCCAGCTCAAGCGATACGCCACGACCATCGGTCGTTTCACGAGCGTTGCTTCCAGCGTTGCCGTTCCTGACGCGAGCAGGATGGCGTCGCTCGCCGCCATCACGTTCTGCGCCTGGCCGTCGAAGAGCTGAACCCGATCGCTCACGCCCGCTGCCGCGAGCGCGTGCTCGAAACTCTGACGGACTTTCGCGCTGGCCATCGCCGAGATGAAGCGGATGTCCGGGCGCTGTCGTTTGAACCACGCGACAGTCGCTGCGAAGTCCGGCCCAAGCCGCCCCACTTCGCCGCCGCGACTCCCTGGAAGCAGGGCGATGTAGGTGCCGGCTTCCGGAACCCCGAGCGCGCGGCGCGCCTCCACGGGATCCAGCGTCAGCGGAATCTGATCAGCGAGCGGATGGCCGACGAACTCGGCTTTCACCTGATGGGCATCGTAGAACTTGCTCTCGAACGGCAGCAGGCAGAGGACGAGATCGACCGCGCGCCCGATCGTTTTCACGCGCCCCTGGCGCCAGGCCCACACCTGTGGACTCACGTACTGAACGACGGGAATGCCGCGCTCCTTGAGCTTCGGCGCCAGCCGCAGGTTGAACTCCTTGGCATCGACGCCGACGTACACGTCCGGCGGATTCGCCAGCAGCCGATCGATCAGCATCCGGCGGATCCGGAACAGCCGCGGCAGATGCGGAATGATCTCGAAAAGCCCCATCACGGAGAGGCTTTCGACGCGCTCCCAGGGCTCGCAGCCCTCGGCGATCATTCTCGGACCGGCAATGCCGGCGAATCGCGCGTTCGGAAGACGCTCCTTCAGCGCATGGATGAGTTTCGCGCCGAGGTTGTCGCCGGAGGTTTCGCCGGCGACGAGCACGATTAAAGGAGGAGAAGCGGTTAGCGGTTGGCGGTCAGCGGGTAGTTCGGACACGGAGGAATTGATTCCTGCTCTGGAAGCGGTACGTCGAGGTCAGCTTTGTGTTCCCGGCCTCTGCGCCTCTGGACTAACCGCTAACCGCCAACCGCTTCTACCTGACGATTCCGACCCGCTCTCGCCGCGGCGTCGTGTCATTGAGGAAGTCGACGAAGGCCTTCAGCTCGGGCTGTTCGGCGACGAGTGCACCCAACTCTTCGGTGGCATCGACGAGCTTGAGCTTGGATCGATACAGCACGCGGTACGCCTTGCGGATGTTGCGGATCTGGTCCGCGGTGAAGCCGCGGCGCTTCAGGCCTTCCGCATTCACGCTGTGCGGCTCGGCTGGTCGGCCAACCGCCATCACGTACGGCGGCACATCGCGCGTGACGGCCGTGTTGTTCGCGATGAATGCGTGAGCGCCGATCTTGCAGAACTGATGCACGCCAGCGAATCCGCCGAGGTGCACCCAGTCGCCCATCTCGACGTGACCGCCGAGCGTCGCGTAGTTCGCAAACACGCAATGCGAGCCGATGATGCAATCGTGACCGACATGCGACCCGGCCATGAACAGGTTGTCGCTGTCGATGCGGGTGACGAGCTGGTCCTTCGTCGTGCCGCGATTGATCGTGCAGTTCTCGCGGAAGACGTTGCGGTCGCCGATCTCCAGCCGCGTCGGTTCGCCCTTGTACTTGAGGTCCTGGGGCGCCGCGCCGATGGATGCGAACTGGAAAATCTTGTTCGCGCGGCCGATGGTCGTCGGCCCGTCGATGACGACGTGCGGCCCGATCCAGCATTCCGGTCCGATCTTCACCCCGGGGCCGACGACGGTGTACGCGCCGATTTCGACATCGGGAGCGATCTCGGCGTCGGAGGCGATCAGTGCTGTTGGATGAATTGCCATGCGAAAGCGGTTGGCGGTTACTTCGATCCTGTTCCCGGAGCGACCATCATCGAGGCGCTCGTGACTTCTTCGCCGTTCACCTCGGCGACTGTCGCGAACTTCCAGATGCCGCGCATCGAGCGCTCGAGCGTCGCTTTCAGGATGAGCTGATCGCCAGGCTCGACGGGGCGGCGGAAACGCGCGTTGTCGATGCCGACGAAATACATCGGCCGCTCGGAATCGGGATAGACGCCGGCAGTGACGAACGCGAGGATGCCCGCGGTCTGCGCCAGCGCTTCGAGAATCATGACGCCCGGGAACACGGGACGATGGGGAAAGTGCCCGGGAAAGAAGTGCTCGTTGAAGGTGACGTTCTTGAGCGCCCGGATCGACTTGCCGGCGATGCACTCCTGCACCCGATCGACGAGCAGAAACGGATAGCGGTGCGGCAGCCGGCGCAGCACCTCGTTGATGTCCATCGTCAGGATCTGTTCGCCCTGCTCCGTCTTGCCGGCTTCAGTCATTCGTTCCCCTTGCTTGCCTGATGCTACTTGCTGTCGTCTTCGGCGGCCGGCAGGTCGTCCGCTCCGGCTTCCGGCCCTTCCTCCCCGCCCGCGAGCTTGCGCAGGCGGCGTACGTCGCGAGCCAGCTCGTCGAGCTGGCTGAAACGCGCCGCATTCTTGCGGAATCTGGCGGTTTCGTCGATGGGTAGTCCACTCGAGTAGTACCCGGGCTTGCGGATACTGCTGGAAACGAACGATTGCCCGGTCACGAACACGTCGTCGCATATCGTCAGGTGCCCGGCGACCCCCACCATCCCGCCGATCATGCAGCGCTTGCCGATCACGGCACTTCCAGCAACGCCGCTGCAGCCCGCAATCGCCGTATGGGCTCCGATCTGCACGTTGTGGCCGATCTGGATCTGGTTGTCGAGCTTGACCCCGTCGCTGATGACGGTGTCGCCGATGGCGCCGCGATCGATGGTCGTGCTTGCACCGACGTCGACATCGTTGCCGATGGTGACTGCGCCGACCTGCGGCACCCTGATCCACTGCCCTCGTTCGGGCGCAAGCCCGAATCCGTCCGCGCCGATCACCGACCCCGGGTGCAGCACGCACCGCTCTCCCAGGACCACGTCGTGGCACAGCGTGACATTCGCGACCAGTCGAGTGTCGGCACCGATCCGTGTACCGCGCATCACGACGCTTCCCGGCCCGATGACGACTCGTGGACCGATCGACACACCCGCTTCGATCACGGCACGCGGACCGACCGAAGCCGTGGGGTCTATGGTCGCCGAGCCATCGACGACCGCCGACGGATGAACTCCGGGAGGAGCCACGGGCTCCGGATGAAGCACGGCGGCTATGCGCGCATAAGTGGCGTAAGGATTCTGGGCGATCAGCGCGGCCCCGGGACAAGCATCCGCGAGGCGCGCATCGACGATGACAGCCCCGGCGCGGGTCTGCCCGAGATGTCGCCGATATTTCGGATTGGCGAGGAAGGTGACCGCTGTGGGATCCGCATCTTCGAGCGCCGCGACATGCGTCACCCGAAGATCCGGATCACCCTTCAGCGTGCAGCCGAAGCGAACGGCCAGTTCCCCCAGCGTGGTTCCTTTGGGGGGCGTACTCATAGGCGCCGCGGCGGCGTCGCGAATCGGCCGTTATTGCTTGGCCGGCGGCGTGGCCGGCTTCACGGGCGCGGTTGCCGCGGGCTTCGCCGGGGCACCCGACTTGTAGCGGGCCTGCAGGCCGCTCAGGACCTGCGCCGTGATGTCCATCGACTCGTTGACGTACAGCACGCCGTCGCCGAGCACGACGTCGTAGTTGGCCTGGCGAGCGAAGACCTGTACTTCCTGCAGCAGGGAACGCTGCAGCTTGCCCAGCTCCTCGTTGCGGCGCAGGTTCAGGTCTTCGACGTATTCGTTCTGCTTGCGGGCCATTTCACGCTGACCGTCGCGCAGATCCTTTTCCGCGTTGCGACGCTCGTTCTCCGCCATCACGGCGCCGTCGCGCTGCAGCTTCTCTTCCTTCGTCTTCAGGTCCTTCTGCTGCGCCACGATGGCGCGCTGCCGCGGGGCAAACTCGTCCTGGAGTGCCTGCATGGCGGCCTTGGCCTGAGGCGCCTCCTCGAGGAGCCGCGGAACGTTGACCACGGCGATCTTCATCTGTGCCTGAGCGACGCCGAGAGGCGCCAGCAATGCCAGGCTGGTCGTGAACAGGAGGCCAAAAATGCTCGAACGTGCCATGTGCAATGAACCCTTGTGGCGCAATAGGGGCGAAATAGTAGTAATCGGAATCAGAACGCCTGCCCGATCGAGAACTGGAACCCTTCGGTTTCGTCCCCGTACCGGGTCGCCGTATCCCCGCGTTCGTCATTGAGCGGGATGGCGTAGCTGAACCGGAAGACACCGAGCGGCGCAAGCCACTGCACGGCCACGCCCGCTGACTGACGAAGCTCATCATAGCTGAACTTGTAGTCGACCGGATGCTGGACCCCGTTCACGTCCGGGGGGCCGACGAAGTTGATGTCCTGGTTCGAGAATACGTTGCCGATGTCGTAGAACAGGCTGAACCGCGCGCTGTTGCGCCATTTTTCAGGCATCGGCAGCAGCAGTTCCGTCTGCGCAACGGTTTTGATGTTACCGCCGTACGGGCGACCGAAGCTGTCCTTCGGACCCAGGCGGCTTTCGCGGAAGCCGCGGACCGAATCCGGACCGCCGGCAAAATACTGACGATAAGGCGGCAGACCGGTCGTATCGCCCAGCGGTTCACCATAAGCCGCTTCGATGTTGAACATCAGCTTGAAGTCGCGCCAGATCGGGATGAACTTCAGCAGGTCGTACGACACCGTCCAGAATTCGACCTCGCTGCCCGGCAACGTGTAGCTGAGCGACAGGCGCTGGCGCGTTCCGGAAGTCGCAAAGATCGTGCGGTTGCGCGAGTCGAAGCTCCAGCCCGTGTTCAGCTCGAACGTGCGGAACTTGGACCGGAACAGGCTGTAGTTCGGATACTCGCTGCAAGGCACCGTCAGATCGGTCTGCGACAAGCACTCGGTTCTCGGGTTGCCGTTGTTCTGCACCCAGTCGTTCGCTTCCGCGGCGCTGCCCAGGGAGGTCGTCGCCAGTTCGGCCTGCTGCGCCGACAAGCCGAAGCTCAGGTACTGGTACTCGGTGATCGGATAGTCATAACCGATACCGAGGGTCGCCGTCGTCGTGTCGAAGTCCGACGTCGCGGACGTGAACTGCGTGACGTCGCGATACCCGAGCGAGACCGTGCGACGCACACCGTCGATCGTCGTGTAAGGATCGGTGTGCGAGAAGCTGTAGCTCTTCGCATACTTGCCCGAGTTGATTTCGGCCTGAACGCGATTGCCCGTGCCCATGAAATTCGAGTGCGTGAAACTACCGTTCAGGATCACGGACTGCGACTCCGAATAGCCGACGCCGCCGCCGAACTGGCCCGGCAAGCCTTCCTTGATCTCAAAGTCGACATCGACGAGATCGGCGGCGCCCGGCACCGGCGTGTTCTCGACCTCCACCTTCTCGATGAACGGCAGACGCTGGATACGCTGCTTCGAGCGCTCGACTGCCGTGTTCGACAGATACGCGCCTTCGAGCTGGCGCATTTCGCGGCGGAATACTTCGTCGTTCACACCGGTCGTACCGTTGAAGTTCACGCGGCGCACGTACACGCGATTCTTCGGGTCGACGACGAAGGTAAGCGAGATCTCCTTCGTCTCGTTGTTCGCCTGCGGCACCGGATCGATGGTCGCGAATGCGTAGCCGTCGAACCCGAGACGCAGCTTCATCGCTTCGGTCGTTGCCGTGATGAACTTGCGTGAATACGTGTCGCCCGGCTGGATCAGGATCAGTCGGCGCAGCTCGGATTCCGGAATCACCATGTTGCCGGCGAGCTTGACCTCCGACACCTTGAAGACGTCGCCTTCGTTCACGTTCACCGTGACGAAGATGTCGTCCTTCTCCGGCGCGATGGCCACCTGCGTCGAGGTGACGGCGAAGTTCGCGTAGCCGCGGTCCATGTAGTACGAGCGCAGCTTTTCGAGGTCGCCGGACAGCGCTTCACGCGCATAGCGATCGTCCTGGCGATACCAGGAGAGCCAGTTCGGCGTCTTCAGCTCGAAGCCTTCCTGCAGATCCTCGTCGGGGAACGCCGTGTTGCCCGCGATATTGATCTGGCGAATGCGCGCGCGCTTGCCTTCGTTGATATCGATCGCGATCTTGACCTTGTTGCCGGGCACTTCTTCGACCTTCGCGTCGACGCGCACAGCGTACTTGCCTCGCGAGAAGTACTGGTCGGTGAGGTACTGCTTCACCTCATCGAGCACTGACTGGTCGAATGTCTTGCCCGTCGCGAGACCGACGTTGCGCAGCGACCGCTGCAGGTCTTCGGTCTTGATGTCCTTGTTGCCCTTGATCTCGAAGCTCTCGATCGAGGGGCGCTCGACGACCGCGATCACGAGCGTGCCGCCGTCGCGTCGCATTTCGACGTCACGGAAAAAGCCCGTCGCGTACAGGGCGCGCATGGACTCGGCGACGCGGCGCGGATCCAGCTGGTCGCCGATGTTCACCGGCAGATAGTTGTAGACCGTACCTTCCGAGATTCGCTGCAGACCTTCGATCCGGATATCACCGACGGTGAAGCCGGAGCTCTGGGCCGTGGCAGCGACCGGCCAGGCAGCGACTGCGGTACTTGCCGCGACCGCGAGCGTCGCGTGAATAATTGTTCTCAAACGCATCAGTAGTGGGCCTTCAAAAACCGGTCAGGGGGCCAGATGCCGCGCGATGTCGTTATAGAAGGCCAGCGACATCATGAGGATCAGCACGGCAATGCCGATCTGCTGGCCGAACAGTTGTGCACGCTCTGAGACCGGTTTTCCCTTCACCAGTTCCGCAAGCTGATAGACGACCTGCCCGCCGTCCAGGATCGGGATGGGCAGAAGGTTCAGGACACCGAGGCTGATGCTGATCAGCGCCAGCGTATTGAAAAATGTACGCCATCCCTGCCGCGCCGCGAAACCCGTTGTCTCGGCAATCGCGATGGGGCCGGAAATGTTCTTCAGGGAGACATCGCCCGTCACGATGCGACCGACGATCCGCAGCGTAAACAGCGAGGTATCCAGGGTTTTCGCGGCCGCTTCCCCGATCGCCGCGATCGGGCCGGATTTCTGAACGGTGCGCATGCGCTCCGTCATGGCCAGATCGGAGTCGGAAGGCTTGCCTGTCGACTTGATGCCGAGGCGTCCGACCGTCTTGCCGTCAACGATGTCGGCCCGCGGTGTCACCTGGAAATCCAGCCGCTCGGTGCCACGCTCGACGGTCACGGTGACCTGACGGTTGGCTGCCGGCGAAATCAGTTGCGACAGTTGCTGGAAATCGGACACCGGCTGTTGGTCCACGCCGACAATCCGGTCGCCCTTGGCCAGACCCGCCGCCTTGGCGACGCTGGTTTCGTCGAAATCGCCGATGAGGGTCTGCTCTTTCGCCCGCCAGAAGTCGAAACCCAGTCCGGGCAGCATCGTGTCCGCTTGCGTGAGCGCGCGACGGCGCTCACCGGTGTCCATGATTACGTCGCGCTCGGAGCCGTCGCGACCCTGCACGCGCATCGTGATCGTGCCGTCGTCGATGAGATCGTCAAGCGTCCCGATCAGGGCTGATTCGAGTGTGGCGACGGGTTTGCCGTCGACGGAAAGGATCGTGTCCTCGGACCTGAGTCCCGCGCGCGCGGCAATGGAGTCGGGAGTGACTTCACCGACGATCGGCTTCAACGTCGGCACGCCGGCGACGAAGAGAATCCAGTACATCAGCACGGCGAAAACGAGATTGAACGCCGGTCCGGCAAGGAGCACGGCAACGCGCTTCCATACCGGCGCGCGATTGAACGAACGATGCACCTCGCGCGGATCGACGTCGCCCTCGCGTTCATCGAGGAGCCTGACGTAGCCGCCGAGCGGAATCGCCGCGATGACATATTCGACGCGGTCTTCGCCGGCGACGCGCTGCCACAGCGGCTTGCCGAAGCCGATCGAGAAACGCAGCACCTTGATGCCGAGCTTCCGCGCCACCCAGAAATGTCCGAATTCGTGCACCGCGACGAGAATGCCGATCGCGACCACGAACGTGAGGATGGCGAGAAGGACCTCGCCCGGACTGTCAGTTGAAATCATGCGCACACTCCCGCGGCTACGCCGGCGGTCACACCCAGCCGGGTCTGCGTCTGCGCGCGCGCCCAGGCATCGGCCGTCATCACATCCTGCAGCGAGCTGACTGAACGCACGCTGTGCTGCGACAGGATCTGTTCGATGATTGCGGGGATTTCCACGAACGGCAGCTGGCCGGCCAGAAAAGCGCCGACAGCCACCTCATTGGCGGCGTTCAGCACTGCCGGAGCCGTACCCCCTGCTTCGGCAGCGCGCCGAGCGAGGCCCAGGCATGGAAACCGTTCCAGGTCAGGGGCTTCGAAATCGAGCCGCCCGACCCGCACAATATCCAGCAATTCTACACCGGAGGGAATGCGCTGCGGCCAGCCGAGTGCGTGGGCGATCGGTGTGCGCATGTCAGGGTTTCCCAGCTGCGCGAGCATCGAACCGTCGCAAAATTCCACCAGGGAATGGACGATGCTCTGCGGATGCACGACGACTTCCACCTGCGATGGCGGCAGGTCGAACAGCAGGCAGGCTTCGATGAGCTCGAGCCCCTTGTTCATCAGCGTTGCGGAATCCACGGAAATCTTGCGGCCCATCACCCAGCGGGGATGCGCACAGGCCTGATCGGCCGTGACCCCTCGCAATGCATCACGAGGCGTCCGCAGAAAGGGACCGCCGGATGCGGTGAGCAATACGCGCGTGACGCCTTCGCACCGGGTGCCCGTTCGTGCGCTGGAAGGCATGCATTGGAAAATCGCATTGTGCTCGCTGTCCACGGGCAGGAGCGTCGCACCGCCTTCGCGTACAGCCTGCATGAACAGTGGGCCCGACATGACGAGCGCTTCCTTGTTCGCGAGCAGAATCCGCTTGCCTGCCCGGGCTGCCGCAAGGCTCGAGCGCAGGCCCGCGGCACCGACGATGCCGGCCATGACAGTGTCGACATCCTCGTGTGCCGCGATCTCGCACAGCGCATCTTCACCACAGAGTACACGCGTCGCTACCCCCGCCTCCCGCAACTCGGCCTCGAGTTTGCTTGCTGCAGCCGGGGCAGAGACAGCCGCATAGGCGGGTCGATGGATTAAACATTGTTCACGCAGGCGCGCTGCGTTGACGTGGGCAGTCAGCGCGAAGACCGTGAACCGTTCGGGGTGGCGTGCTAGCACATCGAGCGTGCTGATCCCGATGCTGCCCGTCGAACCGAGCACGGCAACCCGCATCGGCCGTGCGCGCGTCATGACAGCCGCCCGAGCCATTCGAGCCCGAAGACGAACACGGGAGCGGCAGCAGTGACGCTGTCGACACGATCGAGCACACCGCCGTGCCCAGGCAGCAGGCTGCCGCTGTCCTTCAGACCGGCGTGCCGCTTGAACAGGCTTTCGGTGAGATCGCCCACGATGGATGCCACGACGACCACCAGACACAGCGCGAGGAACGGTCCAGGCGTGACGTCGAACCAGTAAACACCGACGCCGGCCATCAACGCCGACGCAGCAAGTCCGCCGAAAACGCCTTCCCACGTCTTTGCTGGGCTGACGCGGGGCGCAAGCTTGTGCTTGCCGAAGGCGCGACCCGCAAAGTATGCGCCCACGTCAGCCGCGACGACGACGAGGACCAGGAACAGGACGAGATGAGGATCCCTGCCATGCAACCGCACCAGCGCGAGCCACACCGGCAACAGAACCAGAAAGCCAGCGACTGCGGCAATCGCGCGATTCATGCGCATGGGCATGAAGGCGATCCACGCCAGCGCCGCCAGCCACCACAGCATCGCAACATCGATCACGACGTCGAGGCGAGGACTTTCAGGCATCGACGTCCACAGCGCAGCGATGCCGGCGGCCATGAGTCCCGCGTAGGCAATGCGTGCAGGCGCGGAGTTCCAACCGGGGAACGCAGCCCATTCCCACGCGCCCGCCACAACCAGCACGGCGAATACAGCCATCGTCACCGTGTGGGGCGTCCAGAGGATCACGAGCACCGCGAGCGGCGCAAGCAACAGGGCCGTGATGATGCGCTGCTTCAGCATCAGCGCAACTCGACCTGCGAAGACGTCAGCCCGAATCGGCGCTGCCGGCTGGCGAAATGTTCGAGAGCTGCACTGAGCTCGTCATCGCCAAAATCGGGCCAGAGCACATCGCAGAAATAGAGCTCGGTGTACGCGAGATTCCAGAGCAGGAAGTTGCTGATGCGATGCTCGCCGCCCGTGCGGATGAACAGATCCGGATCGGGAAGCCCGGCCAGCGCGACACCGCCGGAGATCGCAGCTTCATCGATGCTGTCGACGCTGCGCTCGCCGGCGAGACATTGCCGCGCAAGCGACTGTGCAGCCGCCGCGATGTCCCAGCGCCCGCCATACGCAATCGCGATCACGAGCGTCATGCGCGAATTCGCGGCGGTGAGCGCCTCCGCGGCATGCATCCGATCGCGCAGCGCCGTCGACAGTTGATCGAGCCGGCCTATGAACCGCAGCCGGATGCTGTTCTTGTGCAGGTCATCGACTTCGTTGTCGAGTGCTTCGAGGAAGCGGTTCATGAGCATCGACACTTCTTCGCGGGGACGCTGCCAGTTCTCGCTCGAGAACGCGAACAGCGTAAGCACTTCGATGCCGCGCTTTGCGCATCCTTCCACGGTCTGCTTGACCGCCTTCACACCCATGCGGTGACCCGCCGGGCGCGGCAGCGCGCGTTTGGACGCCCAGCGACCATTCCCATCCATGATGACTGCCACGTGGCGCGGCAGCACACCGGACGGCTTGGATTTCGAACTGGTCGCAGGCGGGGCCATGAACGGACGATCGCAGGCTGTGCAGGTCAGACCTGCATCAGTTCCTTTTCCTTGTCGGCCAGCACCTGGTCGATCTCGGCGACGTACTTGTCCGTGAGCTTCTGCACGTCGTCCTGCGCACGACGATCGTCGTCCTGCGACACGAGCTTTTCCTTGAGCGCGTCCTTGAGATCGGACATCACGTCACGGCGCACATTGCGCACGGCGACACGCGCGTTCTCGGCTTCATGACGCACGACCTTCGTCAGGTCGCGGCGACGCTCTTCGGTCAGCGGCGGCATCGGCACGCGGATCACGGTGCCCGCCGTGTTCGGCATGAGCCCGAGATCGGACTTCATGATGGCCTTCTCGATCACCTGCACCATGTTCTTTTCCCACGGGGTCACGGTGAGGGTCCGGGCATCTTCCTGTGCAACGTTCGCAACCTGGTTGAGCGGCACTTCGTTGCCGTAGTACTCGACCCGGATGTGCTCGAGCAGGCTCGGGTGCGCACGGCCGGTGCGCAGCTTCTTCAGTTCGTTCTTGAGGGCCAGCACGCATTTCGTCATGCGTTCGGCGGCGTCTTTCTTGAGATCGTTGATCATCGAGGTCTCCGGAATCGGTACGCGTGTGCGCGTAGGTTCGGAAGGTTAGCGCGAAGCGGCGTGCCTCTTCATCCCGGCACGCGACGGCCCACCAGGCTATGAATTCGTTACCAGCGTTCCCACATCTTCCCCGCGCACGATGCGCATCAGTTCACCGGGCTTGGTCATGTCGAACACCCTGAGCGGCAGGTTGTTGTCCCGGCACATGACGATCGCGGTCGCATCCATCACGTTCAGCCGATCCGTCAGGACCTTGTCGAACGTCAGGCGCTGGTAGCGCGTGGCGGCTGGATTCTTCATCGGATCGTCGGAGTAAATGCCGTTGACCTTCGTCGCCTTGAGCAGCAGGTCGGCATTGATCTCGATCGCACGCAGGCTGGCCGCGGTGTCCGTGGTGAAAAACGGGTTACCCGTTCCGGCGGCGAGAATCGTGACGCGACCCTTCTCGAGGTGGCGCACGGCACGACGACGGATGTATTCCTCGCAGACTTCGTTGATGCGGATCGCGGACATCACGCGGGCATGCATGCCAAGACCTTCGACCGCATCCTGCATTGCAAGCGAGTTCATGACCGTGGCGAGCATACCCATGTGGTCGCCCGTCACCCGATCCATACCCGATCTTGCCAGACCGGCGCCGCGGAAGATGTTGCCGCCGCCGATCACCACCGCAACCTGCAGCCCGAGACTCATGACTTCGCGGATCTCTACCGCGACGCGCTTGAGCACTTTCGGATCGATCCCGTAGTCCTCCTCCCCCATCAGCGCTTCGCCTGACAGTTTGAGGAGAATCCGGCGCAGGCCCTGGCCGGTGGGAAGCGTGGTCGTTGCTGTGGATTTGCTGGTTTCGGTCATAGTCCTGCCTGGAAGCCGGATGCTGAAGAGGGCCGGGGCCGATCCGGCGACGAGGATTTCGCGTCCGCCCTGGCGCCACTTCCGGCGCCCATTATAGAGAACCCCGCCGGGGCGGGGTTCTCTCAATCACGACCGATGAATCACTTCGCCGGTGGAGCCTTGGAATTCTCCACCTGCTTCCTGACTTCCTCGGCAAAGTCTTCCTGCTTCTTCTCGATGCCGGCGCCTACCTCGTAACGCACGAACGAGGCCACTTCCGCGCCCGCCTGCTTGAGGTATTGCTCGACGCTCTGCTTGTCGTCCTTCACGAACGGCTGGCCGAGCAGCGTGATCTCGCTCATCCACTTGCGGATCTTGCCTTCCACCGCCTTCGCGATGATCGCTTCCGGCTTGCCGGCGAGCTTCGGATCGGCCTTGGTCGTCTCCGTGTGGATTTCCTTTTCCTTGGCGACCAGGTCGGCCGGAATCTCGGCCGAAGACACGTGCGGCGGATTGATCGCGGCGACGTGCATCGCGATGTCCTTCGCCGTCGCCTCTTCGCCCTTCGTCAGGGAGACGAGTGCACCGATGCGCGATCCGTGCAGGTACGCACCAATGACGACAGGCGACTCGACGAGGTCGAAGCGACGCACGCTGATGTTCTCGCCGATCTTGGCGATCAGTGCGCGACGGACTTCATCGAGCGTCGAACCGCTCTCGGACTTGGCAGCCAGCAGCGCTTCGAGCGACGCGGGACGCTGGGCGAGCGCAGCCTTGGCAACGCTGGTGGCGAATCCCTTGAAGTCGTTCTCGCGGGCGACGAAGTCGGTTTCGCAATTCACTTCGACGATCGCGGCGCGCTTCGCATCGGCCGAGCGCTCGATGACGATCACGCCTTCGGCGGCAACGCGGGCAGCCTTCTTGTCGGCCTTCGCGAGGCCCGCCTTGCGCATCAGCTCCGCCGCGGCGTCCAGATCACCGTTGGTCTCGGTGAGTGCCTTCTTGCACTCCATCATCCCCGCGCCGGTGCGCTCGCGGAGCTGCTTCACTGCTTCAGCTGTAACGGCCATGAATCACTCCGCGGTCGGCGTAGCAGGCTTGCGCAGGGAAGCGCGACGGCTCGCCATCACATCGGCGGCGCTGGTGTCGGAATCGACGTCATCCAGGTCTGCAGCCGGTGCAGCCGGAATCTCGTCCGGCGACGGACGCTTGCGGGTAGCGGCCTTCTTCTTGACAGCTGCGGCCTTGCCACCGCCGCGACGTGCGGCCGGTGCAGCACCTGCCGCAGCCTTCGGCTTCGGCTTGCCTTCCGCATCGAGCTCGACGAACTCGTCTTCGCCAGCCGGCACTTCGGGGGCCGACGACCGGCCTTCGATCACTGCGTCGGCAATGCCCGCGCCGTAGAGCTGGATGGCGCGCATGGCGTCATCGTTGCCCGGGATGACGAAATCGACGTCGTCCGGCGCGCAATTCGTGTCGACGACCGCGACGACCGGGATACCCAGCTTCTTGGCTTCGTGGATCGCAATGCGCTCATGACCGACGTCGATCACGAACAGGACGTCCGGGAGGGACTCCATGTCCTTGATGCCGCCGAGGCTGCGCTCGAGCTTCTCGCGCTCGCGGCGCAGGCCCTGCGCTTCGCGCTTGCTGTGCTGTTCGAGGGTGCCGTTCGCAGCCGATTCATCGAGCGACGTGAGGCGCTTGATCGACTGACGGACGGTCTTGAAGTTGGTGAGCATGCCGCCGAGCCAGCGATGGCTGACGTAAGGCATGCCGCAACGGGCAGCTTCGGTCTTGATGGCTTCGCGGGCCGAGCGCTTGGTGCCGACGAAGAGCACCTTGCCGCCGTCGGCGACAACCTGGCGGATGAAGGTCGCCGCCTCGTTGTACATGGGCAGCGTCTTCTCGAGATTGATGATATGGATTCGGTTACGTTCGCCGAAGATGAACTGAGCCATCTTGGGGTTCCAGAAGCGGGTCTGGTGTCCGAAATGGACGCCCGCTTCCAGCATCTGTCGCATGGACATGCCGGACATAGCAAACTCCTAAAGGGGTTGAGCCTCCACTGGTCCCATACGGCGACCTGAAGAATCCGTTCAGGGACGAGCCCTGTGCGGTTTTCCCAGGCACCCCGCCGCACGTGACGGCCAGTGTGAGAGATGGTTAAGGACGATTCGTTGCCAAAAAAGCGCGCGCTTTATACCATAAACTCAATGATCAGCCACAAGTTTTTTCCCGGAAAGTAACCGGCTCCGGCCCGGTGAATTCCTGATCCCGGACTTCGATCCGGGGCTTCCATCCGGCGTCCCGACCCTCATACTGCCGCCTGACGCGGCCTGCCGCCCCGGCGGCCGGCCGATCGTGGCCGGGACTGCCGGTTTCCCCTAATCCGTAACTGAATCTGACCCCGACATGCAGGTGACCATCAAAACCCCCGCCGAACAGGAAGGCATGCGCGAGGCCGGGCGGCTGGCAGCCGACGTTCTCGACATGATCGCCCCGCACGTCGTTGCGGGCGCCACCACGGACGAGATCAACGACCGCTGCCACGAATACATCGTGAATGTGCAGCGCGCCATCCCTGCCCCGCTCAATTACCGGGGGTTCCCGAAATCGGTCTGCACGTCCGTCAACCATGTCGTCTGCCACGGCATCCCGGGCGATCGCCGTCTCAAGCAGGGCGACATCATCAACATCGACGTCACCGTCATCAAAGACGGCTGGCACGGCGACACGAGCCGGATGTTCGCCGTCGGCAAAGTGGCGCCCGCCGCGCAAAGACTCATGGACGTCACCCATCAGGCCATGTGGACCGGCATCCGGCAGATCCGTCCCGGAGCCCGCATCGGTGACATCGGTTCGGCCATCCAGACGATGATCGATCCGCTGCACCTCTCGATCGTGCGCGAATATTGCGGACATGGGATCGGCCGAATATTTCACGAAGATCCGCAGGTGTTGCATTATCGGCAGCGCGAACCGGGGCTGGAGCTGGCGCCGGGCATGACTTTCACGGTCGAGCCCATGATCAACGCCGGCAAACGGGACGTGAAGCTGCTCGCCGATGGCTGGACGGTCGTCACCAAGGACCACTCGCTGTCGGCTCAGTGGGAGCACACCGTCCTCGTAACAGAATCCGGATATGAAGTGCTTACGCTCTGCGCGGCAGAGCGCTCGAGCCAATAACGACCGAACGACCTCATGCCCGTTGTCACGCCCGAAGATCTCGAAGAACTGTCGACGACCGTCAGCGATCCGCCGTGGGACTATCTGAACAGTCTGCAGCAGACGCTGGCCGCTGCGCAGAGTGGTCAGGACATCGCAGCGTTCCGCTCCGCGCTGACCGAGGGCGACAATCGCCTCAAGCAGCGCTTCCTGGACGACGAACCGGTCGAACGCCTGGTGCGCGACCGCGCCCGGCTCGTCGACATGCTGCTGAAGACCGCCTGGGCCCAGCATGTCGGCGCACGCGATGTCGCATTGATCTCCGTGGGCGGCTACGGCCGAGGCGAGCTGAACCTGTGCTCCGACATCGACATCATGATTCTGCTGCCGAAGAGCGAATCGATGCCCTGGCAGGCGAATCTCGAACGCTTCCTCACGTTCATGTGGGACATCGGCCTCGAGGTCGGTCACAGCGTCCGGACGATCGACGACTGTCAGCGCGAAGCCGCTGCCGACGTAAGCGTCGCCACGACGATGATCGAAGCGCGCCTGCTCACCGGTCCGGAACAGCTGTTCGACGCGATGCGACGCGCACTCGCACCAGAACGTGTGTGGCCGACGCGTGATTTTTTCGAAGCGAAGGTCGCGGAACAGACGGCGCGTCATCATCGCTATCACGATACTGCCTACAACCTCGAACCGAACGTCAAATCGAGTCCGGGGGGTCTGCGCGACATCCAGACGATCGGCTGGGTCGCCAAGCGCCATTTCAATGCCGACTCGCTCGATGAGCTGGTGGATCACGGCTTCCTGACGCGGAGCGAGCTGCGCAAGCTGAAGACCGCGCAGTCATTCCTGTGGAAAGTCCGGTTCGCGCTGCACGTACTGACGAACCGTCGCGAAGATCGCCTGCTGTTCGATCACCAGATCAAGCTCGCGAAGATGTTCGGCTACGAAGACGCGACGTACACGCTCGCGGTCGAACAGTTCATGCAGCGGTACTACCGCACGGCGATGGACGTCAGCCTGCTGAACGAAATGCTGCTGCAGCTTTTTCGCGAAGCCATCCTGTCCGATGCGCACCTGCCCCCCGTGCCGGTCAATCCGCGCTTCCAGATCCGCAACGACTACGTCGAAGTCACGAACGAGGATGTCTTCGATCGCTACCCGTCGGCGCTGCTCGAACTGTTCGTGGTCATCGAACAGCACCCGCAGATCCGCGGCGTACGGGCGTCGACCATCCGCCAGGTCACACGTCATCTGTGGCTGATCGACGAAGAGTTCCGCCAGCACCCGCGCAACCATCGCCTGTTCTTCGAGATCCTGAGCGCACCGGTGGGCGTAACTCATGAGCTGCGGCGGATGAACCTGTACGGTGTGCTTGGCCGCTACATTCCTGCGTTCGGTCGAATCGTCGGGCGAATGCAGTACGACCTGTTCCATGCGTACACGGTCGATGCACACACCCTGTTCGTGGTCAGCAACCTGCGTCGACTGGCGATGCCGAAGTACGACCACGAATTCCCCGCCCTGTCGCGGATCATGCAGTCGCTGCCGAAGCCGGAGCTGGCCTATCTCGCGGCAATCTTCCACGACATCGCCAAGGGACGCGGCGGCGATCACTCCGAGCTCGGTTCAGTGGACGCCGAGGCGTTCTGTCTCGAGCAAGGGCTGTCGCGCTACGACGCGCGACTCGTCGCGTGGCTCGTTCGCAATCACCTCATTCTGTCCGTCACCGCACAGAAGAAGGACATCAGCGATCCGAAGGTCCTGCACGAGTTCGCCAAGCACGTCGGCGACCAGACCCACCTCGATTATCTCTATGTGCTGACCGTCTCCGACGTGCGCGGCACCAATCCGAAGCTGTGGAACAACTGGAAAGCGTCGCTCTTCTCCGAGTTCTACGAGCGGACGAAGCAGGCACTGCGCCGCGGACTGGAAAGCCCGATCGATCAGGACGAGCTGATCGCGGAAACGCAGGCGAAGGCACGCGAGCTTCTCACCCGCGCAGGCGTTGCCGGAACGAAGGTCGATGAAGTGTGGCAGCGTTTCACGGACGCCTACTTCCTGCGGCACATGCCCGAAGAGATTGCCTGGCACACGCAACTGCTGTGCGAGGTCAAACTCGACGAGCGCTCATCGATCGTGTCAGTGCAACAGCAGTCTGGTCGCGGCGGTACCGGCATCTCGACCTACACGCCGCAAACACAGCACAGCTTCGCGCGCACCACCGCCCTTCTGGACCAGCTGGGCCTGAACATCGTCGACGCACGCATCACGCCGACAGCCGATGGCTTCAGCGTCGACGTCTACCACGTTCTCGAAGACACGGGCGCCGAGCTCACCGACCTCGGCCGCATCCGCGATATCGAGCAGCAACTCGCCCACGAACTGTCGAAGCCCGATGACTCCCGCGTGGCCACTGTGACGCGACGCGCACCCCGCCAGGTGCGGATGTTCACGACGGCAACGCAGATCACCTTCGTCGACGACCCGGTCAACCAGCGCACCATCGTCGAACTCATCGCCGGCGACCGCCCCGGCCTGCTGTCACAGGTTGCCAAGGTGTTCATGAACGAACGCGTCGAGATCTACACCTCGAAGATCATGACCGTCGGCGAGCGCGCCGAAGACGTGTTCTACGTCACCGGCGAAAAAGGCAGCCGCCTTGACGCCGCCGCGCGCGAAAGACTTGCAGCACGTCTCAGTGAATCGCTGGACCGCAGAGAATGAGAAGGTCGCTCTCTCTTCCGACTTCCGCTAACCGCCAACCGCTAACCGCCAACCGCTTCTCTCTATGAATCCTTCGCTGGCGCGGCTCCAGCCGTACCCCTTCGAGCGCTTGCGCGCTTTGCTGGCTGGCGCTCAGCCTCCCGCGAACCTTTCACCGATCGCGATGTACATCGGCGAGCCGCGTCACACGCCGCCGTCGTTCATCCTGGAAGCCATTACCGCGAATCTGTCGACGCTCGGCGCCTATCCGCTCACGCTGGGCGTGCAACCGCTGCGTCAGGCGATCGCAGACTGGCTGACGCGGCGCTTCCGCCTGCCACCGAATGCAGTCGATCCGGAAACGATGGTTCTCCCGGTGAACGGCACGCGCGAAGCATTGTTCGCTGCCGCTCAGGCCATCACGGATCGCAGCGCCCAGCCGCTGATGGTGATGCCGAATCCGTTCTATCAGATCTACGAAGGCGCAGCGTTGCTGGCGGGCGCCGAGCCGTGGTTCATGGGCAACGACAAGCAGCACACCGACCTGCCCGATCTCGACGGCGTGCCGCCTGAAGTCTGGAATCGTTGCCAGCTGCTGTTCCTCTGCTCGCCCGGCAACCCGACCGGCGCGGTTGCGAGCATCGACTATCTCAAGCGTGCGCTGGAGCTCGCGGATCGCTACGACTTCATCGTCGCCTCGGATGAGTGCTACAGCGAGATTTACCTGGACGAATCCAATCCGCCGCCCGGATTGCTGCAAGCGGCTCTGGCCGCTGGCCACAGCCGGTTCGAGCGCTGCCTGATCTTCCACAGCCTGTCGAAACGCTCCAGCGTTCCGGGCTTGCGGTCCGGCTTCGTTGCGGGCGATCCGGCCGTGATCAAACCCTTCCTTCTCTACCGCACCTACCACGGCTGCGCGATGCCCGTTCATACACAACTCGCCAGCATCCCGGCGTGGAACGACGATCAGCACGTCATCGAGAACCGATCGCTCTATCGGCAGAAGTTCGCGAAGGTGCTGCCGATCCTGAGGTCGGTGATGGAAGTCGAAGCGCCGGACGCCAGCTTCTATCTCTGGCCCAAAGTGAAGGACGACGAGCGGTTTACGCGCGGACTGTTCGAAACGCAGAACGTCACGGTCCTTCCCGGCAGCTACATCGCCCGCGAATCGAACGGCGTCAATCCCGGACGCGGCCGCGTCCGGATATCGCTGGTGGCCAACGTGCCGGAGTGCGAAGAGGCGGCGCAGCGCATTCGCGCCTTCGTCGCGAACGGGTAGACTCCCGTCATCACCGCATTACTTCATCACCCATCACGTCCTCACCCATGTCCACCCTCGCCTCCCTGATCGATGCCGCCTTCGAACAGCGCACCCAGTTCTCGCCGGGCAACCATCCGGCCGACGTCCGCAATGCGGTCGAAGAAGCGATCACCCTGCTCGACAGCGGCAAGGCGCGGGTCGCGGAGAAACGCGACGGGGCCTGGCACGTCAATCAGTGGCTGAAGAAGGCGGTGCTGCTCTCGTTCCGTCTCAACGACAACCGCGTGATCGACGCGGGCTTCACGAAGTTCTTCGACAAGGTCCCGCTCAAGCACGCGGGCTATGACGAGGCGCGCTTCCGCAGCGAAGGCGTTCGTGTCGTACCGCATGCGGTCGTGCGACGCGGCGCATTCGTTGCGCCCAACGCGATCCTGATGCCGTCCTATGTGAACATCGGCGCCTACGTCGGCGAAGGGACGATGGTCGACACCTGGGCTACCGTCGGCTCGTGTGCCCAGGTCGGACGCAACGTTCACCTGTCAGGGGGTGCGGGACTCGGCGGCGTTCTGGAACCCGTGCAGGCGAACCCGACGATCATCGAAGACAACTGCTTCATCGGCGCACGCTCGGAAATCGTCGAGGGTGTCATCGTCGAGGAAGGCGCGGTGATCTCGATGGGTGTGTTCATCGGCGCCAGCACGCCGATCTACGATCGCGAACGCGACGAAGTGACTTACGGCCGTGTGCCCGCGGGCGCCGTCGTGGTCTCGGGCTCCCTGCCCCGCAACAACAAGTACAACCTTTACTGCGCGGTGATCGTCAAACGCGTCGATGCGCAGACACGCGCGAAGGTCAGCATCAACGAACTGTTGAGAGAGTGACCAGGCAAGAGACCCGGATCACTTGATCGCCGGATCGCCCTGCTTCTGGTGCCTCACGTCTTCGCCGCTCGCGACGAAGAGCACTTGCTCGGCAATGTTCTTGGCGTGATCGCCGACTCGCTCGAGTCCCTTGAGCGCAAACACGGTATCGATAGTGGCGCTGAAGAAGCGCTGGTCCTGCATCGCCAGCGTCAGAAGCTGGCGCAGGGCAGCAGCAAACTCGGCATCCAGTTCGGAATCGCGACCTGCTACGCCACGCGCGAGATCGGGATCTGATTCGTCGAGAGCCCGGACAGCCTCCCGCAGCATTCCAGTCGTCAGATCGGCCATGTGCCGCAGGTAACGCGCGACGGCGCGCACCGGACCTGTCGGTTCACCTGAGGCCAGGCGGCCTGCAAACCGGGCGATCTTCTTCGCCTCGTCGCCTACCCGCTCCAGCTCCACGGTGATTCGCGAAACTGCCTTGGCCATGCGCAGGTCACTGGCCATCGGCTGATGAAGGGCGATCAGACGGAACGCTTCGCGATCGACGCTGCGTTCGAACTCGTTGATCCGGGATTCGCGCGAGAGCACGACCTGCGCGAGAGAAGCATCGCCATCCAGCAATGCCCGAACGGCCGTCGAGACCTGGTCGATCGCGAGACCGCCCATCGTCACGACGTGCAGCCGCAACTCGGCAAGTGCGACGTCGAATACCTTGGCGGTATGGCCTTCGGTGGGATCGGTGGGCGGCGCGATGGAAGGCATCACGCCTCTTAACCGTATCGTCCCGTGATGTAGTCTTCCGTCGCCTTCTTGCTCGGGTTCGTGAAGATCTTCGCCGCTTCGTCGAACTCGATCAGCTCGCCGAGATACATGAAGGCGGTGTAGTCGGATACGCGTGCGGCCTGCTGCATGTTGTGCGTCACGATCAGCACCGTCACCTGGTCGCGCAGCGTCGAGATCAGTTCCTCGATCTTCGCGGTCGCAATCGGATCCAGCGCCGAGGTCGGCTCGTCGAACAGCAGGATTTCAGGCGTCGTTGCGAGTGCGCGAGCGATGCACAGACGCTGCATCTGGCCGCCCGACAGTGCCAACGCGGAGTCCTGCAGGCGATCCTTCACTTCATCCCACAGCGCGGCGCCGCGCAGCGCCTTCTCAACTTCTTCGCCAAGCGTCGCCCGATTACGAACACCGCGCAGGCGCAGACCGTAGGCAACGTTCTCGAAGATCGACTTCGGGAACGGATTCGGCTTCTGGAACACCATGCCGATGCGCATGCGCACTTCGATGGGGTCGACGCCGGAACCGACGAGGTTCAGGTTGTCCGGGTGCAGCGTGATGCTGCCTTCATAGCGTGTGTCCGGCTGCAGGTCGTGCATGCGATTGAAGCAGCGCAGGAACGTGCTCTTGCCGCAGCCCGACGGACCGATGAGCGCAGTCACCTGCTTGTCGGCAATCGGAATGGTCAGGTTCTTCAGCGCGCGATGCTGGCCGTAGTAGAAATTCAGGTTATCGACGGCGGCCTTTACGTTGAGCGTGCGCACCTTGCGCGTATCGTCCACGGTGATGGAGATTCGCGGCGTACCGGACTGCCGTGACGAAGCGTCATTCTGCAAAGGACTCTCCTGACGCGCCCTCGCTGGGGCGTTCGAGGTGTTGGCTGATTCGGTCGTAACTTCCATCGCAATCACCCTTCACCTTACCAATTGATCTTCTTGCGGAAGCGATAGCGGATCCAGATGGCCATGCCGTTCATCAGCAACGTCATGCCCAGCAGGATGGCGCCGGCGGCGGCCGCATTGGACTGGAACGCCTGATCCGGTCGCGAGACCCAGTTGAACATCTGGATCGGCATGACGGTGAACGGATCGTTGAGCCAGGCGAACGAAATGAACGGGAACTCGCCCTTGAACGGCGATTCCGGCAGGAAGGCGATGAAGCTCAGCGCGCCGATGGTGATGATCGGCGCGGTTTCGCCGATCGCCCGCGACAGGCCGAGGATCATGCCGGTGAGCACGCCGCCAGTGGAATACGGCAGCACGTGATCCTTCGTCACTTCCCAGCGCGTTGCGCCGAGGCCGTAAGCGGCTTCGCGAATCGCGTTCGGCACGGAGCGAATGGCTTCGCGTGTGGCGACGATGACGATCGGCAGAATGAGCAGCGCGAGCGTGAGACCGGCGGCAGCGATGCTCTGCCCGAGATCGAACTGATACACGAACAAACCGAGCGCCAGCAGGCCGTAGACGATCGAGGGGACGCCCGCCAGATTCGTTACGTTGATCTCGATGACCGCGGTGAACCAGTTCTTCGGCGCGTATTCCTCGAGATAGATCGCCGCCGCGACGCCGACCGGAACCGCGCACACGGCGGTCACCGTCATGACGAGCGTGGTACCGACCCACGCGGCGAGAATGCCCGCGCGCGCCGCATTACGAGACGCGAAGTTCGTGAAGAAATCCCAGCTGAATCGCGGCGCACCGTCGCGCACCAGGTCGATGAACAGGATCGCGAGGATTGCCAGACACGCCAGCATCACGATCAGGCCGATGATGACGAAAACCTTGTCCATCATCTTGCGGCGGATCAACCCCGCGCGCAGCGCCTCGAAATTCCGGTAAGGGGCAACGTTGGCGCTCATCAGTAAGCCTCACGGAAACGGCGCGTCAGCGAGAAGCCGATGACGTTGAAGATGAGCGTAATCAGCATCAGCACGAGGCCGGCCGCGAAAATGCTCTGGTATCCGATACTGCCGTGGGGCAAGTCGCCCAGGCTGACCTGCACGATGTAGGCCGTGATCGTCGCCGCCGGCTCGCGTGGATCGAACGTCAGGTTGGGCTGCATGCCCGCCGCGATGGCGACGACCATCGTTTCGCCCACCGCGCGTGAGATCCCGAGAATGAACGCTGCGGCGAGCCCGGAGAACGCACCGGGGACGACGACGCGAAGCGCCGTCTGCAGCCGGGTCGCTCCCATCGCGTATGAGCCTTCGCGCATGTAGCGCGGCACCGCACGCATCGCATCTTCGCTGACCGAGCTGACGTACGGGACGATCATCAATCCGATGACCAGGCCGGCGCTCAGCATGTTGAAGCCCGGCAGGTCGGGCATGAAGATCTGCAGGAAGGGCGTGACCATCGTCAGTGCGAAGTAGCCGTAGACGACGGTCGGCACCGCGCCCAGCAGTTCGAGGATGGGCTTGACGGTCTCTCGCACCTTGTGGGGCGCGAACTCGCTCAGGTAGATCGCAATGGTCGTGCCGAGCGGTACGGCCACCAGCAGCGCCACGATCGTCGTGGTCAGCGTGCCGGCGACCAGGGGAAGAATGCCGTAGTGGGCATCCGCGAACAGCGGCGTCCACATCGTGTCGGTCAGAAAGTCCTTGAGCGGTACATGCTCGAAGAACGCGCTCGATTCATAGAGCAGGATCGCCACGATCGCGAGCGTCGTGAAAACAGCGACGAGGCCCGCCGCCAGCAGAAAGACTTCGACGATCCGGTCACGCACCTTGCGATAGCGCAAGGCATTCTGCGACAGACCCGGTCTGGAAATGCTCTGATTCAATGTAGCGAACCTTTCAAGTCGGGTGCCTGTCCGCCGCCGATCGCACCCTCTGCCCGGTGGCCGGCGCCGGGGGCGAACTTTACTGATTCACTCGCCGACATGCGACCGTTGACACCACGGACGGCTGGCGGGTACCGGGGCGCCCGGCCGGGACGACCCGGCTTTCGAGCTCCCGGCACCCGCCAGCCCGTTTCTGTTACAGCTTGCCTTCGCGGGCCAGCAGGTTCTCGATCGTCACGCCGACTTCCGGAACGCCGCCGAATACCGTGCCGAGTTTCTTGTCCGTGAAGTGCTTGAGCGCGAGCTTGTAAGCCTGGTCGGGCAGCGGGACATAGCCCACTTCCTTGACCAGCGCCGCGCCGTCCGTGAGGTAGAACTTGATGAAGTCCTGGATCTCGGCGCGCTGAGCAGCCGAATCACGCACGTAGATGAAGAGCGGGCGTGACAGGGGCTCGTAGCTGCCGTCGATGACCGCTTCGATGCTCGGGCTGACAGCCTGGCCCTTGCTGTTGATGATCGGCACCGCGCGCAGGCGATCCTTGTGCGCGATGTAGTACGCGTAGCCGAAGTAGCCGAGCGCGCTCTTGTTGTTCTCGACGCCCTGGACGAGAACGTTGTCGTCTTCGCTCGCCGTGAAGTCGCCGCGGCTGGCCTTGGCCTTGCCGTTCACTGCTTCAGTGAAATAGTCGAATGTGCCCGAATCCGCGCCAGGCCCGAAGAGCATCAGGCGATCGCCGGGGAATTCGCCACGAACCTGCTTCCAGGAGGAAATGCGGCCCTGGGCGCCCGGCTCCCACATCTTCTTGAGATCGGCGACCGTCAGCGACTTGACGTAGCTGTTCGCCGGATTGACCACCACCGTCAGCGCATCGAAGGCCACGGGAATTTCGAGGTACTTCACGCCAGCAGCGCGGCACGCATCCATTTCTTCCTTCAGAATCGGGCGTGACGCATTGGAGATGTCCGTCTCGCCGCGGCAGAATCGCTTGAAGCCGCCGCCCGTGCCCGCGATACCAACCGTCACACGCACCTTGCCGCGCTTGGCGATCTGGAATTCTTCCGCGACCGCTTCAGCAATGGGGAACACTGTGCTCGAGCCGTCGATCTTGATGACGCTCTGCGCCTGCACTGCATGCGGCGCGGCCATCACGGCCAAGCCGCTGAGAACCATCGGCGCGGTGAATTTGTGCCACAACTTCATGGATTTGAGCCCTCTTGTAGACGGTGACCGTGCTGCCGCGAGTCCGGCGAAATGAACGGCACTGGCCAACCTTGGGCGGCGAGTCTGACGAGCTTGCGTGACAGTCGTGTTACAGGCCAGATGACAGCGCGGCAATCTGCAACAGGGCCGTAACACTGCAGTCGCGACGAGACACCTTGCCCGCTTTGGCCCCGTTAGCTATAAGTCCGCGCCGCTTTCTCACCCCGGAACCCGCGAATCCCCCAATGACCAGCCAGACCCGTTCCGCCGCGCCCTCCGCTGCCATCGAACTGACTCAGGAGCTGATCCGGCGGCCGTCGGTCAGTCCGGAGGACCAGGGGTGCCTGCAGATCATCTCGGCGCGCCTGGAAGCCCTCGGCTTCAAGGTCGAGCGGCTGACCTACGGTCCGGTGGAGAACATCTGGGCCCGGCACGGCAGCTCGGGACCGGTCCTGTGCTTCGCCGGGCATACCGACGTCGTCCCGACGGGGCCCCGGGAGGAATGGCAGACGGACCCGTTCGAGCCCGTCATCAAGGACGGCGTGCTCTATGGCCGCGGCGCCGCGGATATGAAGAGCGGCCTCGCCGCGATGATCGTGGCCACGGAGAACTTCATTGTCCGCCACCCGGACCATGACGGGACCCTGGCCTTCCTGCTGACGAGCGACGAGGAAGGCCCGTCGATCGACGGCACCCGCCGCGTGATGGAGGTGCTGGAGGCCCGCAGCGAGAAGATCGACTGGTGCGTGGTCGGCGAACCCACGAGCACTGAAGCCCTCGGCGACATGATCAAGATCGGACGGCGCGGCTCGCTCTCCGGCAAGCTGACGGTCCATGGCATCCAGGGCCACGTCGCCTACCCGCATCTTGCCGACAACCCCGTGCACTCGGTGGCCCCTGCTCTCGCTGAGCTGGCTGCACGCATCTGGGACAAGGGCAACGAGTTCTTTCAGCCGACGACTTTCCAGATCTCCAACATCAATGCCGGCACGGGCGCCCCGAACGTCATTCCCGGGGAGCTGAAGGCGCGATTCAACATCCGTTTCTCGACGGAACAGACCGTCGAGAAGATGCAGCAGACGATCACGGCGATCCTGGATCGCCACAAGGTCAACTACACGCTGGAATGGTTCGTCTCGGGTCTGCCGTTCTTCACGGCGCCAGGCACGCTGTCGACGGCTGTTCAGGCCGCGGTGAAGGAAAAGACCGGCCGCACTCCCGAAATGTCGACGACGGGCGGCACGTCGGACGGACGCTTCATCGCGCCCACCGGCGCGGAGGTCGTAGAGCTGGGCGTGATCAATGCCACGATCCACAAGGTGAACGAGAACGTGAGAATCGCGGACGTGGACACGCTGACCGCGACGTACGAGCGCGTTATGGAGTTGTTGCTGGCGAAGAAGTGATCGGCTGACGACGCAGGGCCTGCGTCCTGTTTGTGGGTCCGGCTAAAGCCGGGCCCACAGCCCATGAGGCGTCGCGGGAATTCCTGCCGTCCTCAGCTCACTTCCCTCTGAGATTCGCGAGCGTTCCCCACGCCCCCAGCCCGACCAGACTGATCAGCACCCACCAGGGCATCGTGAGCCCCAGGAAGCGCCAGTCGATCTTGCCGCACTCACCCGACCCGGTGAGGACCTTCGTGATGACGTCCGTCGCGGGCATGATTTCGAACAGGTAGTCGAGACTCGCGCCACAAGCGGCCACGGAACCCGCGGGCTGGGCCTGGATCCAGATGTGTCGCATGGCGATCAGCGCGCCGCCGATGACGGCGACCCACAGTACCGCCAGATACCAGCGACTTCCCTTGTTCCCAGGATTGTGAATCGCGGCGATGAGAAAAATCACCCCGACTGTGATGACGGCAACGCGCTGGAAGATACACAGGGGACAGGGTTCGAGTCCGAGAACATGCTGCGCGTAGAGCGCGTAGCCCATGAGCGCGGCGCACAGCAGAAACCCGATGAGATTGCCGAGACGGCGGGACACAGGGAGGGCGATCATCCCTGAAGTTTACAGGGACAGTGAACGCCGGGAAGCCCGCCGGACGAACGGAAGAAAAAGACGGATGACCGGAGAAGTCGCGCCTGACCGGCGACCGGCGAGCGCTCAGTGCCCTTCCGGCGCGGCCTTCTGCGACTTCGACTGCACGTGCTTCTCGACGTCTTCCAGTGACAGATGACGGATGTCCTTGCCGTACACCATATAGACCACGTACTCGCAAACGTTCTTCGCATGATCGCCGATGCGCTCCAGCGCACGCGCGACCCACAGGACGTCGAGCGCGCGGCGGATCGTTCGCGGATCTTCCATCATGAAAGTGATGCACTGGCGCTGGATCGCTTCGTATTCCTCGTCGACCAGTCGGTCCTTTTTTGCGATGGCGACCGCTCCTTCCGCGTCGAGGCGCGCAAAGGCATCGAGGGCTTCGTGAACCATGTCGCCGACGATGCGGCCGAGATGCTTCAGCTCGCGATAGCGATCGGCGGGCCGTTCGACGGCCGCCAGACGCGATCCGATGTAGCCGATCTTCTCGGCTTCATCACCGATACGTTCCAGATCGGTGATGGTCTTGATGACCGCCACGATCAATCGCAGGTCCGAAGCGGCGGGACTGCGCGTGGCCAGGATGCGGCTGCAGTCGTCGTCGATGGCCACTTCCATCGCGTTGACCTTCACATCACCGCGTGCCACCTGTTCGCCGAGGCGGCTGTCGCCCTCGACGAGGGCTTCGACCGCAAGCTTCAGCTGCTCCTCGACCAACCCGCCCATCTGCAGCACGTTGGTACGCACACGCTCGAGATCGTCGTTGTAGCGACTGAGAATATGGTGCGAGAGGTCTGACTTTTCCATGACACAACCGGTTGGAGACGATGCTGGCTGTATACCCGTCGGACGTTGCTCCCGCAAGCACCGGCCGATGATCGCCGGACGTCCGTCGGCGACCGGAGATCGCTCTCCGAGCGTCGACGGCTGTCGCGGATCGATCAGAACTTCATGTTGAAGTCGAGCTGCAGACGATCGTAGTCGGTCTTGGTGCCATAGACCGCGTTGACCGGAACGTCCACGAACCGGCTGTTGATGAAGTACGTCGCGTTCAGCGAGGTGTTGCGAACCGGCGCCCAGCCGGCGCGGATGACCCAGCCTTCCGTGTCGGTCGTGCCGTCACCGAAGTCCGAATCGATCACCTGGCCGAACAGCGCATCCTTCTCGACGACCTGGTAGCCGAAGCCCGCTTCCCAGGTGCGATAGTTGCTGGCCTTGCCCAGCAGCACGCCCGCGCCCCACGCAGTGTTCAGATCATCCGGATCTTCGTTCTGGGCATAGTTCGCCCAGACCTGCAGCGGCAACGTGCCGACCTGCGTGTTGAACTCCGCGAGACCTTCGATGATGTTGTAGTCGTATGCCAGCCCGCTGAACGGGCCCGTAAGCGTATTGCCGTTGGCGTTGTTGTTGTAGAACGGACGCTGTCCCTGACCGTTCTTCAGGTCGGAGTAGCCGACCGCTGCCACCAGCGTCGATGAGCCGATCGGGAAGCGCGCACCGATCTGTGCACCCAGCGTATAGACGTCCTTGCTGCAGGTACGACCTGCTTCAGCAATACAGTTGGTGAGCGTCGTCGTGGCAGGCGTCGAGCTGCTGGTGGAAGAACGAGCTGCGTTGTTGCGCTCGTCGACCAGGAAACCGAAAGCGCTGCCGAAGAACATGCCGCGATTGAACTGCATCGCGAGGCCTTCGGGATTCACGTCGCCGTCGTAGAAGAGGCTCTGGCCGGGACGCAGGAACGGATACTTCATCTTGCCGCCGATCAGGTTGCCCCAGGTCGCGAACTTCCAGTCGAAGTAAGCGAGGTCGAAGCCGATCGCCTTGCGCGAGCTCGCGCCGCCGAGCGTCTGGTTCGATGAACGCGGGTCATCACCGCCGGTCGCGACCTGCAGGCCGACGAGCAGCGTATCCGTGATCTTCGCATCGAAGCCGAGTCGGGCGCGGATGCGGTGGCGCGACTGTTCCGTTTCATTCACACCCTGCAAGCCGCTCACGACACCCTGGCGGGTGGGATCTTCGATCCATTCATAGCGATAGCGCAGGTCGCCCTTCGCGGTGATGCGGCCGGCCCAGTCCGCGCCCTTCACCTTGCCTGCATCGGAAGCCAGCGTCGCGGCGTCCTTGCGCAGTCCCTTCGTTTCAGCTTTCAGATAGTCGTCCTGGGCCTTGAGATTCTCGTTCTCGGCCTTGAGCTCGGTGTTCTCCTGTTCGAGCTTGTCGACTCGCTGCATCAATCCCTGCAGCTGTTCACGAATCTGAGCCAGGTCGTCGGCGCTGGCCGCCATCGCACCTGCCGGACCGATCGACAGGACCGCCGCCACCGCAGACGCAATCAGCATGTTCTTCACTTGAGTGACTCCTCATGTCAGTAGATCGATGGAGTCGCGCAAGCTGTTCGGATCCGAACCGGATCATGCGCGCCGCATCGGGACGGGCGCTTTTATACGACCGGTTTGTTACAGGCAGATTGCAGATGGCGCGAGGTGGACGCTGTCGCCGATCAGCGGCGTTACAACTCTGTAAGAAATACCGCAAACAATTGTTACGGTCCGCGTGCACGAAGCGACAGATCGCTGCGGCTGCATGAAGAAATTCATGCGGCCGATTCGATCGTCAACTCACGGTCACAATCGGTCGCCCGGGCAGAGCGATGAGATGCGGAATGAATCCGCGTGCGGATGACAACTCAATCGACGGCGTGCAGGCGTGCGACTCCGGCTTCGACCCCTTCACGCGAGACCACCCGGTGCTGAGGGAAATGACAGGTGAAGGTACTGCCCTTCCCTGGCGTGCTTTCGATCGTCAGCGTGGCCTCATGCCGCTGCAGCGCGTGTTTGACGATCGCAAGACCGAGTCCGGAGCCGCCCATCTCGCGGGAACGACCGGAATCGACCCGGTAGAACCGTTCCGTCAGCCTCGGGATATGTTCGGCGGCGATACCGACGCCAGTGTCGCGGACGGAAATATGCCCGCCTTCGTCATCGGTCCACCATCGCAGCGTGACCTCGCCTTCCGACGGCGTGTACTTCACTGCGTTGGTGAGCAGGTTCGACACGATCGAATGGATCTCGGTCTCCGCGCCGAGCAACCACTCCTCGCTGTCGATCTGCGTATTCACGTTCCTGGGGCGCCGCTCGAGCGACATGGCTTCGCGCCGCAGAAGCGACAGCAGGCCCGCGATATCGATTGGACGCTCGATGTGCCGCCGTTCGCCCGACTCGAGCTTCGAGAGCTCCAGCAGATCGTTGATGATGCTGCTCATGCGCTCGGTCTGCCGTCGCATCTCCAGCACCGGCGCACCCCAGGCCGGATCGAGACTCGCATCGTCGGCGAGCGCATCGAGATAGCCGGAGATCACGGTCAGCGGCGAGCGCAGTTCGTGCGATGCGTTGGCGACGAAATCCTTCCGGATCGACTCCACGCGCATCTCGCGACTCACATCGCGCACCACGAGCAGTTGCCGTTCCGAGCCGCCGGTGCGAACCAGCGTGAATGACAAGTATCGCCCGCCGTCAGCAGGCTCATAGACGATGACGCCTTCAACCGGCCGGCCGTGCTTCAGGTATTCGACGAACGCCGGATGCCGGACGAGATTCTCGATGCGAATGCCGACATCGCGCTTGCGATGCAGGTGAAGCCAGCCCGCGGCCCGGCCATTGAACCAGAGAATTTCGTGCTCCGGACCGAGGAGGATCGCGCCTTCGGGCATCGCGGTCGTCAACCGGCGGAATTCGCGCAGCAGGCCGGTGACCTGGGCGCGATGGTAGTTCTTGCGTCTGTAGATGCGATCGATGATGGCGATGACTTCGCCCCACGGACCGTTGATGTCCGGCGGCGATTCGATACGACGGTGGGTCAGCCACCGCTCGATCCGCAGCAGGTTCCAGATCTGGATGACGAGATAGATGCCGAGAACGATCGCCAGGACGAGCGCGACACGGCGAAGGATGAGCCCGACGAGCAATGCGAGGCCGACGGCGATGCTGAGCCGGCCCGCCGCCTGCCAGCCGACGGACGACATGGAGGACGGCAGCTTCAAGCGCTACTCCGCGCGCGTAGAGAACCTGTACCCGGAGCCGCGGACGGTCTGGATGAAACGGTCGTAGCTGAAGGCTTCGAGTGCCTTGCGCAGTCGGCGAATGTGCACATCGACGGTTCGCTCTTCCACATAGACGTTGCCGCCCCAGACACGGTCCAGCAGCTGCGTGCGACTGTACACCCGCTCGGGATGGGTCATGAAAAACGAGAGCAGACGATACTCGGTCGGACCGAGCTGCACAGTACGGTCACCTACGGTCACCCGGTGGCTGGCCGCATCGAGCACGAGTCCCTCTGCTTCGATGACTTCCTCAGTGCTGCCATTCGATGAACGGCGCAAGACTGCGTTGATCCGGGCCAGCAGTTCGCGCGGCGAGAACGGCTTGGTCACATAGTCGTCGGCACCGCCATCGAGCCCCAGCACCTTGTCCTGCTCCTCGGCCCTTGCGGTCAGCATGATGACGGGGACTTCCTGTGTCTCCTTGTCACGCTTCAAGGCCCGGGTGAGCTCGAGGCCGCTCATTTCTGGCAGCATCCAGTCCACCAGAACGAGGTCAGGACGACGGTCGGCGATGCTCGCGCGGGCTGCGCTGACGTCCGCCGCTTCACGCACTTCGAAGCCGCTGCGACGCAATCCGAATGCAATCATTTCGCGGATCGGACGCTCGTCTTCAACGATCAGGATCTGTCGGGCTGCCATGAATTCAACAGGTTGAGTCGACCAGTGACGGCAACATTACAGCAACAGTCTGTGACAGTTCGATGAAAAGTCAGGCCCTCTCGCGGGAAATACCCGAACGCTGTCACATTATCTCTTGGCGACCGCGACCTGGTCGCGCAGATAAACGGGTTGGGCCTCCTGCGCCGGTCGTCCTTCCCCGTTCAGGAATGCCGCTTCGCCCAGCAGCGCGATCTCGGTCGCGCGCGGCAATGTGTGCGGATGCGTCGGGAATTCCCCGAACGAAGCCGCAAGCTCCGCGTAGGCGCCGAACCCCGTTCCGGCACAAGTGTTCGGTTGCGCTCCGGCTGCATTGACCGTCGACGCCGCACCGACGCGCTCCTCACTCGCGGGCTTCACCAGGCCCGTCGTCTCCTCGCACGAGAAGAGTCCCCAATACACTTCATTCATCCTGGCATCCATGCAGACGAGTATGCGATCGCCCGGTTTCGCGACCTGCTGCGCGACGGCAGCAAGATTGGAAATACCGACAGTCGGCAGGGATGCCCCGAAGGCCAGTCCTTGCACGACACCGATCGCGATGCGCACTCCGGTAAAGGCGCCCGGACCACGTCCGTAAGCAATTGCATCGAGATCGTGGAGCCGGGTTGCTCCCTCGCGCAGCAATTCCTCTGTGAGCGCGAGGATCAGATCCGCGTGACCGCGCGGTGTATCGACCGAGCGGCTGATCACCTGCCCGTCGATGCGCAACGCCACTGAGCAACGCTCCGTGGCCGTATCGATCGCGAGCAGTTTCATGAAGAGCCCTCTCGTACGAACTCCGGCACCAGTCCGATGGCGGCAAGGCGCGACCGCAGGAATTCGGTCACCACCTCGAGCTTCGACGTCAGCGGCATCGGCGGCAGACTGCGCAGGAAGATGCGCCCGTAGGGCTTCGACTTCAGTCGCTGGTCACACAACATGATGACGCCGAAATCGTCCGCATCGCGAATCAAACGGCCGACCCCCTGCTTCAAGGCGATCACCGCCTGCGGCACCTGCTCCTCGAAGAACGAATTGCCTCCGCGACGTTCGATCGCAGTCAGACGCGCCTTGAGCACTGGATCATCCGGCACCGCGAACGGGAGCTTGTCGATGACCACTACGGACAACGCCGCCCCTTTGACGTCGACACCTTCCCAGAAGCTGCTGGTGCCGAGCAATACTGCATTCCCGTAATCGCGAAAACGGTTCAGAAGAACCTCCCTCGGCGCATCGCCCTGGACCAGGACTGGATAAGGCGGCTTCGGACCTAGGCGCTGCAAGAGAGTCTCGGCCGCCTCTCGCAAAGCGCGATGACTGGTGAACAGCAGGAACGCCCTGCCTCCGCTCGCCTCGAGCACCGGAAGCGCGGCTTCAACAACCTGACGGGTATGTCGCGACGACGCTGGTGCGTCCAGGCCTGGCGGTAGATAGAGCAGCGACTGCTTCTCGAAATCGAAAGGACTGCCGAAACGCGCCGTCGTCGGCTCCTCTATGCCGATACGACGCGTGAAGTGTTCGAAGTCATCCCCAACAGCGAGCGTGGCCGACGTGCAGATCCATGCGTTCGAATGCCCGCGGATCAACTCACCCAACTGCTCGGCGACATCGACGGGCACATAGTGAAACGAGACTCCGTGTCGGGTGACCTGCGCCCAGCGCACACTGGCGGTTTCGGCTTCGTCGCCATGCTCGAGCAACAATCCGAGCCGCGTCTGCAGTTCGATCGCGCGCCTGCGAACTGATGCGAGGCCCGGCTGATCCGACGTTGCCAGCGCCTTGCCGAGGTCAGCGAGCGAGAACTGCAGGGATTCGAGCGACTCGACGATGGAGCCCGTCCATTTTGCCGACTCCACACGCTCCTGCGCCGAGCCGAGCGCATCTTCGAGATCGATGACGCGCCGATCCAGTGTCTGCGCAAACGTGTTCGCGACATCTGTCTGCGCGGCACTGGCGACGAGCTCCACCGCGAGATCCCGAGCGAGCGCCTGCAACTGCCGACCCGAAATCGCAAACCCCAGGAAGGCGGTCGCGACCTCGGGCAACTGATGCGCTTCATCGATCACGATGGCATCGGCGCCCGGCAGCAGATCGCCGAACCCCTCTTCCTTGAGCACGAGGTCGGCCATCAGCAGATGATGATTGACGACGACGACATCCGCGGCCTGCGCTTCACGCCGCGCCTTCATCACATGGCAGCGATCAAAGACGGGACATTCCGGGCCCAGGCAGTTGTCGCGAGTCGAGGTCACCCAGGGCCACACGGGCTCCGATTCGCTGAATCTCGCGAGTTCCGCGATATCTCCCTGGCGCGTGATGCGAGCCCACTCGCGCACGTGCGGCAGCGCCATCGCCACTTCCCGGCGAAGTCCTCTCGACACCGCCTGCTGTTCGGCGAGATCGAGGCGATGCAGACACAGATAATTCGCGCGCCCCTTGAGCAGCGCGACGCGCACGGGTCGGCCCATCGCATTTGCGACCGTCGGCAGATCACGGCGGAAGAGCTGATCCTGCAGCGTGCGCGTACCCGTGGACACGATCACGCGCTTGCCCGACAGCAACACGGGAACGAGGTACGCGAATGTCTTTCCCGTCCCGGTTCCGGCTTCGACGATCAGTCGCCCACTGACGTGCAGCGCCCTTGCGACTTCCTGCGCCATCGCGATCTGCTCGGGACGCGTCGTGAAGCCGGGAACCGTCCGGGCCAGCGGGCCTTCCGGACCGAAGATTTCATCCCAATCTTGCATCGCTAGCGGAAAACTGCGCGAAAACGCGCCAGGGCCACCGCGCCCGGCGCCAAAGGATTGCGAAGACGCCAACGGACATGCGTGTAGTCCTGCGGTGTCGCGGGGCGCGTCAGCGGCGTATGCACGGGCGTTGGCTGCTCGGTAACGGTCAGCTGACCTTCCTTACCGAACGTCGCGCCACCATCCGCGGACAAACTCACTTCCGCGCCCGGGCCGGCTGCGGAATCGGCGACATAAGTCGTGTTCTCCGGAATGCGCTGCACGACTTCCACGTCGCGCGCGGCGCCGTTCCCGGAGTTGCGGATCCGGACCGTATAGAAAATTTCCTGGCCCTGCTGCAGCGTCGCTGCAGGCACGAGCCGCGAGATCCGGCGGTCGTTCGGTGCGGGAATCTCCAGCCTGGTCTCGGCGACGAGCGTCGTCTCGATATCGTCCGCGCGAGCGCCGGCAATGGTCGCGAGCGCAAGGAGCATTCCCGCAGGCACATTCCTCCCATGCCACGCGTTGTTGTCTATCGCTGTCGAGCCGGACCTTCTGCTCAGCAGCACCTGCACCTTTGTGATTGCCCGCATGGCAGATTGGAGTGGACGCGACCCGGTCGACAGGAAAATCATGGACATAACTTGGATTGTAGTCGGCGGACGCGCCGCCCGGATCACATTCAATGACACCGGATCGGCGCCCGGTATAATCCCGCGCCTGTTTCTCACTGCAGCCGGCGGGTCCGCCTGACAGGCGACCGCTCGAGGTCCACGTCGAAAATGAGCATGAATGCGTCGTTGAATAGTTGGGTCGAGGAAATCGCGCGGCTGACCAAGCCTGATTCGGTTCACTGGTGCACCGGGTCGGATGCCGAGAACTCCCGTCTCATCGACGAGATGCTCACGACCGGCGATCTCATCAAGCTGAATCCCAAGACCCATCCGAACTGCTATCTCCATCGCTCCCATCCGTCCGACGTCGCACGTGTCGAGCACCTGACTTTCGTCTGCACGCGCAATCGCGAAGACGCGGGCCCGAACAACATCTGGATGGATCCGGCCGAGGCACATCGCAAGATCGACGCGCTCTTCGAAGGCTCGATGCGCGGTCGCACCATGTACGTGATCCCGTACTGCATGGGCCCGATCGAATCGCCCTACTCGCGCTGCGGCGTCGAGATCACCGACAGCCCCTACGTCGTCGTCAACATGCGCATCATGACACGCATGGGCGATGCGGCTCTCAAGCGCATCGAGCGCGAAGGCAAGTTCGTGAAGGGCCTGCACTCGATCGGCGATCTCGATCCCGAACGGCGTTTCATCATGCATTTCCCGGAAGAGCTCTTCATCAAGAGCGTCGGCTCCGGCTACGGCGGCAATGCGCTGCTCGGCAAGAAATGCCACGCGCTGCGGATCGCCAGCTGGCAGGCGCGCGATGAGGGCTGGCTCGCCGAGCACATGCTCATCATGGGAATTCAGAGCCCCGAAGGACAGACGCACTACATCGCCGGTGCTTTCCCGTCCGCGTGCGGCAAGACGAATCTCGCGATGCTGGTGCCGCCCGAATCGATGCCGGGCTGGAAGATCTGGACCGTGGGCGACGATATCTGCTGGATGCAGATCGGCAAGGACGGCCAGCTCCGTGCGATCAATCCGGAAGCCGGCTACTTCGGTGTCGTCCCGGGAACGAACCGCAAGACGAACAAGAATGCCTACGACATGATTCAACGCGACACGATCTTCACGAACGTCGCGCTGACCGCTGACAACCAGCCGTGGTGGGAAGGCATGGAGAGCGGTACGCCTGCTCTCGACTGGCAGGGCAAACCGTACAGCGGCAAGGGCGCCGCGGCGCATCCGAATTCGCGCTTCACCGTTTCGGCGAAGCAGAACCCGATCTACTCCTCGCTGGCCGAAGCGCCGGACGGCGTGCCGATCTCGGCAATCCTTTTCGGCGGCCGGCGCCGCGAAGTCGCGCCGCTCGTCTACGAAGCCCGCAACTGGACGCATGGTGTCCTGGTCGGCGCCGGCATGGCCTCTGAGACCACCGCGGCCGCCGTCGGCCAGATGGGTGTCGTGCGTCGCGATTCGATGGCGATGAAGCCCTTCTGCGGTTACAACTTCGGCGACTACTGGCAGCACTGGCTGTCGCTCGAGGGCAAGACGAGCAAGCTGCCCCGCATCTTCCACGTCAACTGGTTCCGCCAGGACAAGAACGGCAAGTTCATGTGGCCCGGCTTCGGCGAAAACCTGCGCGTTCTGCAGTGGATTGCGAACCGCTGCGAAGGCAAGGCCGGCGCAACCGAATCGCCGATCGGCTTCGTACCCGCACCGGAAGATCTGAACCTGGCGGGCGTCGATCTCGACAAGGACACGCTCAACACCCTGCTGTCCGTCGACGTCGGCGCGTGGCGCCAGGAAATCGACGCGATCAGCAAGTATCTCGATGAGTTCAAGGACAGGGTGCCGGCCAAGCTGCGGGATGAACAGCGGACGGTGGCGGGAAGATTGGGATGAGAAGCGGCGAGCTGTGAGCGATGAGCTACGAGCCAGAAAAGAGGCCGTTCTCTTCTGGCTCATAACTCATAGCTCGCAGCTCGCTGCTATTCCTCGCAGTTGTATCTCAGCGTCAGCGGCGAGCCCGCCTCGGGCACTCGCCCGAAGCCGATCATCCCCTCGCCCTTCAACTGCATGCTGTCGCGACGAACGAAGGCTTCTTCGTTCTCGCGCGTGGTCACGAAAGTCCCGTTGGTGCTCTGATCGACCAGCAGGAATTTGCCGCGGCTGAATTCGATCCGGGCGTGCAGACGTGAGATCAGGTTGCCCTTCACCACAACATCGTTCTCTTCCGCCCGACCGATCGTGATGTTGCTCCGGCTGTCGTCGACGACGATGTCCTGACCGAGGAACTTCAGGCGCAGGCGGCGGGGACGCTGCTTTTCGCGGGACGCGACGGCTGCGCCCAGGGCGATGGCCGGCAACATGCTGGTGGCATCTTCCTTCTGCCACAGCACTTCGAACAGTTCGTCTTCGCTGGTCTTGCCCTTGAGCGTCGCGACGTCGATCTGACGCACGGCTGACTGCCATTCCGGGGCGAGCCGCTCGACCATCGCGCTGGTGATCATGACCTGGCCAGCCTTCGCCTGGCTCGTCATGCGATTCGCGGTATGGACGGCCGCACCGAAGATATCGCGGTTCTCCAGCACCACCGGACCGAAGTGCCCGCCGATGCGAATCGCGATGGGTTGTCCTTCGACCTTGAGCTCGGAGTGAGTGCGGATGTCGTGCTGCATCCGGCTTGCGGCATTCAACGCGTCGTTCGCCGTGGGGAACGTCGCCATGATCTCGTCGCCGATGGTCTTGATCACCGTGCCATGGTTCTGCTCGGTCGCCGAACGCATGATCTCGACGCAGGTCAGCACCATGTCGCGGGCGCGAAGATCGCCCATGACTTCATAGATCCGGGTGCTGCCGACGACATCGGCGAACAGGATGGCGAGTTCGATGTCTTTTCCCATGACCTCTTGGTGCCCAAACCTAACCGGGTCCGCTCCCTTCGTTCGTATACCGGCAGGCACCATCTTGGATGGGCGCGCCCGGATAGTCCTGTGGGCTCTGCCAGGCGGCCCGGCATGCGGCCGGCCGCGCGGGCATTATATACACAACGCAACATAAGCTCGCCCGGTGCGAACGGGCAGATCACGAGTGGAGTTCCGGAATGCATCGCATGTATCGTCCCGCAGCGCTTTTCCCCGCTTTTTCTGCGGCCTTCCTGCTGGCCGCGGCCGCAGTCCCCGCCGCTGATTGGTCGGAGCAAGACCTCGCGACTGCGGCGACTCTGCGCGATCGCGCAGTCGCCGGGACCAATGCCTTCGATCATGTCAGCGGGCTGGTCACCGAAGTCGGCCCGCGCTTTGCCGGTTCGGCGGGCGATGCAGCTGCCGTCCGGTGGGCGCTCAATCGTCTCGGCACCCTGGGCTTTTCCAACGTCCGATCACAGGACGTTCTGGTCCCGCGCTGGGTTCGCGGCACTGCTGAAGTGTCGATCGTTGCGCCCTACCCTCAGCCGCTCGTTGCCGTCGCGATCGGTGGCAGCGTCGGCACACCCGAGGAAGGCATCGAGGCGCAGGTCGTGACGGTCGGCTCGCTCGAAGCCTTGTCCGCACTACCTGCCAACCAGGTGTCCGGGAAGATCGTCTTCATCGATCAACGCATGGAGCGAACGCGCGATGCCAGTGGCTACGGCGCGGTAGTCCCCAACCGGTCGCAAGGTGCAAGCGTGGCCGCGAATCTTGGCGCAACCGCCCTCGTGATCCGCTCCGTAGGCACATCGCCTGACCGCGTCGCCCACACCGGAGGGCTGTCTTATAGAACCGACGCGCCGCGCATTCCCGCCTTCGCCATTTCGAATCCGGATGCGGATCTGCTCGCGCGACAGGTGAAGTCAGGCAAACCCGTGCGCCTGCGCTTGCGGTCGACGGCACGCGAACTGCCGCCTGCATGGTCCGCGAACGTCATAGGCGAGATCCCCGGCAGTCAGTCGCCGAATGAAGTCGTGCTGCTGGGCGCTCACCTCGACTCGTGGGATGTGGGCCCAGGCGCCGTCGATGATGGCGCGGGTGTCGCCATCGTCATGGAAGCCGCGCGACTGATCGCGAAGCTCGACCGGAAGCCCGCGCGAACGATCCGGGTCGTGCTGTTCGCGAATGAAGAGTTCGGACTTTCCGGAGGCCGCGAGTATGCGCGACTGATGAGCGAGGAAATCCCGCGCCACGTGATCGCATTCGAAGCAGATCTGGGTCAGGGTCCGGTGTGGCGCCTGCAGTCACGGGTTGGCGTCGAACAGTTGCCGGCCGTAGCGCAAATGCTCCAGGTTCTCGAGCCACTGAAGATCGAAGGCGGCGACAACACTGCATCCGGTGGCGCGGATCTGCGTCCGCTGCGGGAAGCCGGCGTTCCTGTGCTCGACCTTTCGCTGGACGCGACGAATTACTTCGACATTCACCACACGACCAACGACACGCTGGCGAAGATCGATCCGAAAATTCTCGATCAATCCGTCGCGGCATATGCAGTCGCGGCATGGCTGGCGTCGACGAAGCAAGGCGACTTCGGTCGCGCCTCGCAACAGACCTCAGCCGGTTCTCACTAGCGGTGTTTTACGCGGCCTGCTCGACGATGCGCAACGCATCCATCAGCAGGCCCGCGGTTGCAGCCGGCTGACCGGACTTCTCCGAAAGGAAGCGACGCCACGCTCGTACGTTCGGGAGGCCGGCGTAAAGCCCCTGCACGTGCCGGACCATCGTTCGCAGCCGATGACCTTCGGCAAGCCTGGCTGCGCAATACTCAGCGTATCGCGCCACGACGTCCTCGCGCGCCGGCGGCGTCCACTGTGGATCGATAATCGACTCGTGCAATTGCGCCAGGATGTACGGATTGTGATATGCCTCGCGCCCAAGCATCGCGCCATCGAAATGTTGCAGGTGATCGCGCACTTCATCGACCGTGCGGATGCCGCCATTGACGATGAACGTGAACTGAGGGAAGTCGCCGCGCAACTGAGCCGCAACGTCATAGCGCAACGGCGGGATCTCTCGATTCTCCTTCGGGCTCAACCCATTCAGAACCGCCCGCCGCGCATGCACGACGAATATGTCGCAGCCGGATTGAGCGACACGCGAAACGAATCCGTGAAGAAACTCGTAGTCATCCGCGATCGGCGAAGGCTCGATTCCGATCCGGCACTTCACAGTGATCGGAATGTCGGTCACGCCCTTCATTGCGCTCACGCACTCCGCAACCAATGAGGGCTCGGCCATCAAGCACGCACCGAAGCGTCCGCTTTGCACGCGATCACTCGGACAGCCGCAATTCAGATTGATCTCGTCGTAGCCGAACTCAGCGCCGATTCGCGCCGCAGTCGCGAGCTCGGCGGGATCGCTGCCGCCAAGCTGCAGCGCGACGGGATGCTCCGCTGGGTCATACGCAAGCAACCGATCGGCTTTGCCCCGGACAATTGCCGCTGAGGTGATCATTTCGGTGTAGAGCAATGCCGATGGGCTCAGCAACCGCAGCAGGTAGCGGCAGTGCCGATCGGTGTAGTCCATCATCGGCGCAACGCTCACGCGCCGATCCAGCGGAACCGCAGCTTTCTCGCTTGAAATGCCTATTTTTATAGGGTTTTCCGTCATCGGTGTTCGTGCGGCATTTCTGCGGATTTTGGGGCGTTTATCGGTTGCGGAGGCGACAAAGAGGGGACAAGAATACCTTGTCCCCTCCAATTTCAGAGCATTGTATGGCCACTATCCGGCTGCGCCGAAAAAATGATGGAACATTGCGATACACCGCGGAGGTGCGGCTGCGCCGCGGCAAGGTTGTGATCCATACTGAAGGCAAGACCTTCATGCATCGCTCCGCAGCGGAGAAGTGGGCCAAAGCCCGAGAGGTCGCTCTGGAAAACCCTGGCGAGCTCGCGCGCCGCCAGCTCGGGGATCAGTCCCTGAAAAGTCTGATTCGCTGGTACATCGAGGACTTCCGGGAAATCAGCAAGTGGCAGCGCACCAAGCAAGCGCAGCTCGAG
This sequence comes from Povalibacter uvarum, assembly GCF_014202975.1. Lineage (GTDB taxonomy): Bacteria > Pseudomonadota > Gammaproteobacteria > Steroidobacterales > Steroidobacteraceae > Steroidobacter > Steroidobacter uvarum. The sequence continues at coordinate 679,958 of NZ_JACHHZ010000001.1, read as the reverse complement.
TTCCTCGAGCGTCATCCGATCGGCGCTGCCAACGTCATGACTATGACTTCGGCAACGCTCGTTGATCACGTGCGATTGCGTCGCGCGCGCGGCGCGGGTCCTGCAACAGTCTCAAACGATCTGACTTGGATCGGCGTGGTGTTGCGCGCAGCAAAGAGCGTCAAGCAAATCCCCATCAAAGCCGAAATCGTCGACGAGGCACGCACCGCTTGTCGAGAACTGCGACTCATCGCCAAGAGTCGACGACGCGAGCGTCGCCCGACGCAGGAAGAACTAACGAAGCTCAGTGAATACTTTGGTCGTCGCGATCGGCGGGCCGAGATACCGATGCTTGACATCATGTGGTTTGCGATCGAGTCCGCGCGGCGAGAATCTGAGATCTGCAGGCTCGAGGTGGCAGATAACGACGCTAAAGAAAGAACGGGCCTTGTGCGCGACGCCAAGCACCCGACTTCCAAGCTAGGCAATCATCGCCGATTCAAGTACACGGCCGAGGCCTGGGCGATCGTACAGCGTCAGCTGCCCAAGAACGGCTACGTGTTTCCTTACAACCCTCGAAGCGTTTGCGCCGCATTCACGAGGGCCTGCCAAATCCTGGGCATCATCGACCTGCATTTCCACGACCTTCGCCATGAAGCGACCAGTCGTTTGTTCGAACGCGGATACCAGATTCACGAGGTCGCGCTCTTCACGCTTCACGACTCATGGAACGAACTGAAGCGCTACGCGAATCTGCGCCCTGGCGAGGCGCGAGACATACCTGCACAACCGGGAAAGACCAACGGAAGGCGTACAACGCCATGCACCAAGGCGCGAGTCAGCTCGCCCTGCCCCGCTGACGATCGATCAACTCCGCCAGATCCACCGCGCTCACGAGCCAGGGCGATTTCTGACCTCCCAATCTGAAGACGCGGCACGGAAGCAGTTTCGCGGGAGCGCGTCTTCGAGCTTCTGGATAGCTCAGGCCGAAGTATTTAGGTGCCACCCGTTCCAGCGGTACATTCGCCTCGCCAAACTCAGCGAGCAACCCGAAGTAGGTACTGTTCACAGCCGTAACCTCCGGTTCAAGTCCATTGAGAGAGACGCATTCGTCATGCGGGCTCTGAGGGATAGCCACGGCGATGATCTCAAGGACTGAACCGAAATGCCGTTCGAGTTTCGGGCGGAAATGGCACGAAACCTCAAGCTCGGTATTGCGGGAAACCGAGGTTAGAGGCACACGCGCGTCCCTCGCCCGCCTCTTCTGCTGCCGACCCGATAGCAGACATCAACATCCAGCAAACAGCTGCGCCTCTACTCCATGCTCCCTCAGCTGTCGTACAAACTCACCGCGCCATCTCCGAAGCGTCGCCTTCGGGATATTCAATCGAGCACCTTCCTCACTCACCACCTTCACGACCACATGTACATGCAGATGCGGCTCGTCCGTGTGAAGCACCATCGCGTACCGATGCCTCAACCTAACCTCTGCACGCGCGAACCCTCGCACCGCCGATAGGAGCTTCTTCGGCGGCGTCCCCGCTGGCATGGAGAACACTACACTAGAGCGATGAACGAGCTTTGGCGGCTTCCTGCGCTGGATAGACGGGTACCGGCAGCTACATGTCACACTCTGGTCGCATTTCAATCACGATCGGATTGGACGGCCTTCCACAACCATTCGCATTGCATGCGCTTACAGTGATAAATGCGGAGTGATACGCACCCAGGGCGTTGCGGCCCCAGATTCCTGCAACGACTGATGTGCCAGGAACGTGGGCCGCAACTGTGGTGTGGTATGCGGAGTGCGTCCCCTTCATGTACACCATGTAGCTCGTCGCCCCCGGGACCGCTGTCCAGCTCAGCGGCCAGCGCGTCGAGGGAGATCCGTCTGGCGTATGTGAGCAGGTGAAAGGCCCGCGCGAAAGCCCGGGTGAAGTTTGCGGAGCGCCGTTCGGGATTGGCGCGGCCGGCGGAAGGGGCGATGGGCCTGAATAAAAGGTGTTCATCTCATTGAACTTCGCGATCACGTGACCTATTAGCGCCGATTCGCCATTGGCGGCGAGAAGCAGCGCGTTCTGAACGTCCATCAGATCCAGGCCGTTGCCATCGAAGTCGGTAAGTCGCTCCGTCGATTGCAATACGAACTCCAGGAAGCGGCGATTGGACATTCCAGACGCCACTTTGATTCGATAGAAAAGACTCCCTATCGCCTCTCCGCGTTTATGGTCAGACAAGTTCGGATCGGCGAAGCGCTGGAATGTGATTCGGGTGTCATTCAAAAACCGCGGATTGTCTGTGGGGTACGGCCCGTCGCCAACAACGTGCGGGTCGCCCACCCAACTCGGAAACTGAGTAGCCAACTGAAGAGCGACGCTAAATGTGTCCGCGAACCCCTCAACGACTGCGGCCGGGAATGTGCCCCGGCTGTACTGATTGCTGACTTCCGCGTTGTACATGTAGAAGACATGGTGCCCTAGCTCATGCCAAACGATATCCAGATTTCGAAGAGCGCCGCTTGTCGGTTGACTCATGATTGTTTGAGTCGTCGGATCGTAGTAAGCGTTCGCGTTGTCCTGCGGAGCCCCACTGGATCTTGGAAGTATGTCAACAACTCGGTCTTGGCCGCCTAGGCGGTCGCAGCAGTAGCTGGGATTGCTATCGTGTATCTCGCCCAGTATGCGGAAGGCGTCGCTCATCGCTCTGTTCGCCTCAGCCGCGTCATCGAGATGACAGAGCGTGTTGGGATTTCTAGGATCCCTGTAGCGGCACCTCACGAAGCTCCCATGTGGACGCTCCCAGATGATGTCCGCTCCGGGGCTCGTACATGTTTGGGGATTCTCAGTTGAGGAATTGTCCCGGCATATGCGGTATCCAAAGGGATCATCGAACTGCCGAGGATCAAACGCTTCGCTTTCCCCTGTGAGCGCATCGACATGCACCCTCCAATTGAAGTCTGCCGTTCTGATGTCGAACCGATAGCGGGGCGAAAAGCTGGGAGTAGAATCGATCCGTTGGTAGCTGAGTTCAGGGTCATTCAGGAGTTCATACTCGCCTGAAGAATCCTTGTGCTCAACAGGACGTTGGCGATCTATCGCAGCAAGCGCCGAGGACAATGCCTCCTGCTGGGAAATCCTGCGTCCCACCCTCACGAACTGATTGCGGATGAGGCGAGCGCTGACTTCTGCAATCGAGTTGTCAGCGTTGAGTCGCAGGAAACCTCGGTGCTCAAACGGTATTCCGTTTAGTACCTGCTCGAACTCGATCCGACTGCCGCCAGGGTATTGACGAACTGCAGCCAGCCGTATGTCAGCTTGCCCTTCGATACCAGCGAGCGGGGCCAGGTTCGCGAGTACGCGCTCAACCTCTGTTTCCTGAATTGCCTGCAGCTTTCCCAGCTTCCCACCACGAACGACAATCGTCCCCCCGTTTTCACTGGTTAAGATCGACTCGGGTGCGACTTGCGCAATCTGAAGTAACTGCGAATGACGCTTCTCCAGATTCCGCACTCGGTTACTTACGTGAGATCTGGCAATCGTCAGTGAACTCCCCGATGAAGGCTGATCCATTCCTCCGACCCGATATACAACTTGGTGGTCTGCGTCCTGCGGCAGGATGCGATACATATCGCCTTGGATCTCCAGAGTTCCTACTGCGAGGCCATCCGACGTCACGGTGAGCCAAGCCTGCGCGTCGGTGCCGCTTGAATCTGTGGCAGTGAAGGTGCGCGTCTGGCTCTTCGGGTCCCAGACACTCGATTGAACAGTGAGGTCTACACTCGCACCATTGACCTCCAATCGAAACATGCCAACTGAGGGTTGCTCCAATCGCACACCGAATTCGTTCAGGCCTGGGGGATTCAGCTGCAATACAGGAATTGTGACGACCGCCACGGGCTCGGCATAGCCTTCCAATTCAAACTCGCGATCGGAGGAAGCTCGCGTCGTGGCGGTGCTCGATGCTGCTGGGGAGACGAGAAGGCTGGCAGGTGCAATTGGCCGTTGAGGGGGCGCCAAAATTGGATCGAGCAGTGTGTCACTGCGAGCGGTGGTACACAGCAGGCTCAAAGCGGTCGCTGCGACCATTCCGTACGACCAAGATGCAAGTGCCCAGGTCTATTCCGGGAACATAGGTAACGGATTATTCCGGAGACATGGGTAACACCTGTGCCCGGAATGGATTCTGCGCGCATTCCACCCGACCTGCCTCCTGATCGAAGAAGCCCAGGTCGTAGTCCATGAAGGTCACCAGCCAGATCTTCTCGGCGACCTCCTTGATGCCGACGTTCTGGCCGGCAAAGACGTGGCTCAAGTTGATCTTGCGCCGCGCGATGCAGATGCGCCCGCAGGCGGTCACGGTGATCGTGCGATCGTGGAACGGATATTCCAGGTCGCTTAAGCCGGTGTAGGCACGCGCGGACGGCTGGTACAGCTCACCCGGATACTTCATCGCGATCGCCTGATGCGGTCGTTCGTGGTTGTAGTACTGGATGAAGTGATCGAACTTCGCTTGCTGCTGCAGGAAGTTCTTCGCCGCCGGCTTGGTGGCTTCCTTCTTCAAGGTCAGATGCATGCGTTCATGCCGGCCATTCTGCTGCGGATGCGCAGGCTGGATGCGCTCGATGCGGATGCCCAGTCGCAGCCACCACACCGACAGTCGACTCAGACCAAAGAAGGCGCTGGCGCTCGCGAAGGGCACACCGTTGTCCGTGCGGATTGCCTGCGGCAGGCCAAAGTCCCTGAAGGCGCGCTCGAACACGCTGAAGGCGTACATCTCCTTCGTGCTCTCCAGCGCATCACAGCACAGCAGGTAACGACTCGCGAAATCCGTGATGGTCAGCGGATAACAGTAGCGTCGATCGGCAAGCATGAACTCGCCTTTGTAATCAGCGCACCACAGATCATTGGGCGTGGTCGGTCGGGACAGTGATGTCCCTTGCGCTTTGTGACGCGGCCGCCGACTCGATGAGACCAAGCCATGCCGATCCAGCACTGCATGCACGGTGCTGATCGCTGGGAGATGAATGTCATCGTGCAACCGCCGCAGCTTCTCGCGGATCTTCGGCGCACCCCAGGTGGGATGCTCCTTGCGTAACTGCACGATCAGCGCTTCGGTCTGAAACGGCAGCTGCTTTGCGTGCCGATACGGCCGTCGCGAGCGATCGGTCAGCCCCTCGATCCCGCAGCTCTTGTAGCGCTCGAAGATCTTGTAGCCGGTCTTGCGCGAGATATCGAACTGACGGCACAGCACCGCCATCTTCTCGCCTTCCAGCAACCGGGCCACGAACCGCAGTCGTTCGTCCATCTTGCAACACTCCCGCCACGGCATTTGGGAGCCCTCCCAAATACCTGAAAGTGTTACCTATGTGCCCGGAATGAAGTGTTACCCCTCTGCCGGGAAGGGCACCACTTCATGGCTCAATCTCCGTTTGATAAAGTCGCAGTAGAATCAGACGACGGCGGTGTAAGCAATGTCAAGCTTGTCTGGACGATACTGGTTTACGGCTGTTTGGGTTGCCGCGATCTTCCTCGCGGCGACTTCTCATTCTGCTTGTGCTGGAAATAGCGAAAGTCCACGACCGCCTGAGCTCGAGTGTGATCAGCATCGTCAGGCACGTTTCGATGTGCTACGTAAGGCTGCGAGCTTCTCCATAGTCGCCCCGGCTGACGAACCACTCGCGAGGGAGGTGACTGCGCTGAGATGTCTCGCAAATGAGCCTGACGCGCAGGCCATCTTGCTTGATGTGATCGATACGGCAACGCCAGCTGGTCAGATGTACGCCTTGGCTGGTCTGGTTGCTCTCCGACATCCAGAAGCGAACGAACTGCTATCCCGGTACAAGGGAAATACGACCAAGATTCGCATCTTCGGCGGGGATATCATCAGTTACTCAAGCGTTGCGGATCTCGTTCAAGGAATCGAGCGAGGATACTACCTGCGCGAGATACTCCCAGAACATGCACCGCCACCTCCGGCCGGGGGAGTGGAGATAGTTAAGTGATGACGAGGCCGAACACGGCCGCCGCCATTCGCTAGCAACGGCCGCACGCGGGGCACACCAGCACCCAGAAGCTGAAATCACCAGCCGCTATCAACGCGTCCGCTCCTGCTCGCGGGTCAGCGCTCTTTCAGCTGGCTTGGTCGGCCACCCCCGCTCTGTTCGAGGCGGCTGCATGGTGGCAACAAATCGACGAACACTCTCCGCCAGGATTCGGTCGCCGTTGCGCTCGAGCAAGCCGGCTGCCGCGCACCACCCACTCTCCACGCTCCTCCGAGTCTCCAGAAGAGACTCTTCTCCAGGCGACTTCGGCATGTGTCGCGTCGCGTCTTGCACTTCTCGACTGAGCACCGTCGACACACGTCGCTGCATGGCCCGATACATTCCATCCTTCAGCGTTCGCCCACTCTCACCCCGGACTGCCCGTTCGGTGGCATTCGCTTCAACACCCTGTGCGCGCAAGTGTCGCGCAAACTCATTGCGCCACGATCGCAGCGTCTCCTTCCGAATATTCAACCGAACGCCTTCCTCACTCACCGCCTTCACAACCACATGCACATGCGGATGCGGCTCGTCCGTGTGAAGCACCATCGCGTACCGATGCTTAAGTCCAAACTCTTCACGCGCGAAGCTTCTCACCGCCGACAGCACCTTCTTGGGCGGCGTCCCTGCTGGCATAGAGAACACCAGGCGATGGACGAGCTTTGGCGGCTTCCTGCGCTGAATCGCAGACAGGTCCGCCCTCTTCCGATGCTCTTCTAGGTCCAGATCCCAACGGTTGAACAATTGCGCGCCCACACCCTTCAGACGAGCCGGCCCCTCGTCGGTCTCTATCTCAAGCTCGCCCTTGCGGTCGATGTAGTTGAAGTGAGCAATCACACCCTGTCGGCTGCAGCCGCCAGCACCGCCGGTCACCTTCACCATCACCTCAGGCGCGTAGCCGACGGTGCGCCGGATCTGCTCGATGTGGGCCGGCGTCAGATGCATCGTGCCTGGGCCGTGACGCCCGTGGCTCACGATGTTCAGAAGTGATGGACCCTGCTCAAGACGAAACGGTCTCATACCCGAGCTCCCAGGAGCGTGCGTTGGCTTTCAGCAAGCGTTTCGTGTTGGCGTGCATCCCCTCGCACCCCTTCATGATCCCGTAAAGGATTCCGTTGTCGATGCCCTGCACCTTGCCTTGCTGATGAGCAAGCCGGACGAGCTGATTCATGTTTCTGCCGAGCACCCCTAGTTGTGCGATCGAGTGCTTGAGGGCTTTCAGCTCCTCCTTGGGCAAAGGCGCAAGGGAGCGCAGGTGTGCACGGAGTAGGACTGAAACGTAAGTGGCAGTAGCCATCTGTCGCGCTGCGGCGCGTTCGATCAGAAGCAGCTGGTCATCGGGATGCAGCCGAACGGTGAGTCGCGCACCTCGCAGCCGCCGAGGCGCTCCCAACTGTGCGGCGGCTTCAGCCGGATTGACGCTGTGCAGTGCCATCCCGATGAGCCGCTTCAGCAGAACCGACTCACTCACCTGCTCTTGTTCAGCCAGCGCGCGGAAGCGCGCCTTGGTCAGCGGCGTGACTCGTGCACCGATGAGTTCTGTGCAAGCCATGGTGCAATTGTTAGCACACAGCCGCCGCGAAGTTATCCTGCAATTCGACACAAAAACGACCGAAACTCAAACACACATCATCCGTACAATGTGGTAGATAGACTGGAGCAGCACGTATCGACACTGCTGCGATTCGATGATTGTTCTGCTGCGAAGGAGTCTCGAACTCTCAAATCCGAAGCGGCGCCCGCCGGTGCTGACACACCAACGGACGCCTAACCACCGCCCTACCTAGCTAGAGGTACGACCATGGCTACGCGCGATTGTATCGAGGCCCGGTTCCCGGGCTTACGTAATTATCCCCAGCGGTCGCAATGCGACCCCCACTTCGCCCTCCACGTCTCCGCCCTGGCCGTCCGGGAGTCCGACCCCACACCCCAGTCCGGTGTCGAACTGCTCGGCCGCTTCAGTGACGCACGCGACTTCCTGCAGTGCGCCCTGACCTCCCTGACCGCACGTGACGATCGCTGTTTCTACAGCCCTGAAGTCACCTGCCTGCAACACGGCCTGGCATTGCTCCGGGAGGTCTACAACGACGTGGATCTGCGATTGCTTCACGAGCGCCGAGCAACCGCAGATAGCGACCCGAGCTGACCTGCGATCACCGGCCGTGACGTGAACCGCCACGGCCGGTTCGGGGCTCTCTTATAAGAGCCCGCGCTCGGCAAAGGACTCGACCACCGCATCACCTACGATGAGGTGATCGCGTAAGCTCCCCCGTCAAGGACACAACTCCAAAGTAGACTTTCCGGTCGTTGCTCGCCTCGGCATGAAGGTTAGGGGGGCGGCACTCGGCCGAGGCTGTCGTGCGGCCGCTCCTCGTTGTACTCGCGCAGCCAGTCCTCAGTGATGGCACGCACCTGGTCGATCGATTCGAACACATAAGCATCGAGCACTTCATCGCGATAGGTCTTGTTGAATCGCTCGATGAAGGCGTTCTGATCAGGCTTACCGGGCTGGATGAAGCGCAGCTCGATCTGTCGTTCCAGACACCACTCGGTGAAAGCAATCGATGTCAGCTCGCTGCCGTTGTCCAGCCGCAGTGCCAACGGTTTGCCGTACAACTCGATCAGCTGCTCCATCACGCGGATGACGCGCAGACTCGGGATCGAATGTGCGACTTCGATCCCCAGCACCTCGCGATTGCCCTCATCGATGACGTTGAAGGTGCGAAAGGCGCGGCCGCTGTAAAGCGTGTCCGCCATGAAGTCGAGCGCCCAGATCTCATTCAATCGCAGGGGTGCCAGCAACGGCTGGCGAAGACGCGTGGGTAGCCGTCGCTTCGTCCGCCGCGGCAGATTCAGCTTCAGCGCGCAGTACACCCGATGCAGTCGCTTGTGATTGATCACATGCCCATCCAGGCGCGAGCGATCGTAGAGCTTCCAAAAGCCCCAACGTGGCCGACGCGCTACCAGTTCATTGAGCACCTCGATCACCCCTCGATCGCGCTCCATGCACGATCGCGGCCTTCGGTACCACGCCGTCCGCGATAGCCTGGTCGCCTTGCAGGCCTGGCCGATCGACAACCCGTGTTCCTTCACGAGCACTTCGGCTACCTGCCGCTTCCCGGACGGCCCTACAGTTTTCGGCTCAGTACGTCCTTGATCGCTGTGTTCTCGAGCGCCAGATCTGCGTACATGCGTTTGAGCTTCGCGTTCTCGGCTTCGAGTTCTTTCATCCGCTTCAGCTCCGACACCGACACGCCGCCATACTTGCCGCGCCAGTTGAAGTAGGTCGCTCGACTGATCTTGTGCTTGCGCGTCAGTTCATCGATCGAAACGCCTGCTTCCCCTTCTCTCAAGATCGCGACGATCTGCGATTCCGTGAACCTCGATTTCCTCATGACACTCTCCCGGTTCGCCGGAAGAGTCTACTATTCAGCTGTGTCCGAGGCGGGGGAGCTTACGATCGAGCACCCGGATGTCCACCAAGGCCAGCGCCTGCTTCAAGCGACGCGTCAGCAGCTCGTCCGCCTGGCAGGGTTCGGCAGCTCCCGACGGATGGTTGTGCACCAGGATCACCGCCGCCGCGTTGTGCGCTAGCGCCTCCTTCACGACCTCGCGAGGATGGACGCTCGCCCCATCGATCGTGCCTCGGAACAGCTCCTGACAGCACAGCACCCGATTGCGGTTGTCGAGATACAGACAAGAGAAGACTTCGTGCTCCATGCCGCCAAACCGGACCGCGAGATACTCGCGCGTTGCCCTCGGGTTCGACAGCGCGCCAGACTGGAGCACGCGAGCCGACAGAATGCGCAGCGCTGCCGCAACCACCTCATCGTCGCTCACACTCGCCTGGCATTCACCAACGCCCGTCTTGAACACGGTGCTGTAACGCGCCTCGCCCACCGACATGGCACCGCTGTGCGAACGGACATTCAAACTGTGAACGCTGCGCTTGGAAGTATTCATGGCGGATCTCCTTCTCCAGGCGGGATTGCCTGTCGGAGGTCCCTCCTCACGGCGCAGCGGAGCGGTCAGGGCCGCGCGTAGCGCGCTTGCGAGCACGGCATAGCCGCGCGCAGGCCTTGACCGCGAGAACGACGTGACACGCTATCCAAGTACAGGCTAAGCCGCCTCCCGCTTACGCGGCCGGCTTCCAGGCGACTAGACGGAGCAACGGCCTCTGGACTCAGAATCGGTATCCCACTCTGGGAGTGGATCATTCGACGCGAGCAGTGCTACTCACCGCCATGATCGAAATCGAGCCGCTGCGACCAAACCATGCTGGCGCGCTACCTTGAAGTTGCTCCGCCAGATGTTGTCCGTCCACTCGAAACTCTCCCCGCCGTGCGCGCGAAATTGCAGAACCTCAGGCGTTGCATGCGAGTGAAGTAGTTCTTGAGACCCAAAAGAGGTCGATACTCGTTGATATCGGGCGAGTCTTCATTGTCCGTGCGGACGTTGATCACAACGCCCCATGCCCCCACGTCTTCGCGAATCTCCAAATGGTTCCGGCACCGAGATAGGTGATGTCGTATTCCCGGTCGTTATTGTCGACGTACCCGAGATACCCCGATGTCGACCCCACTTCTTGTCTTCCGTCATCGCATAGGACGGAAATACAGTGACCCGATACTCGTCGCTCTTAGCGTCGACCGCAGGAACTCTGCGCGCCCCAGCGCGCTCGTCACCATGATCAGGAGAAGGAACCTCAGGCCGCGCCTGTTCTTGTGATTTCTACGCCACCGTATGTTGTTGGCCGCATCGCGAAGAACCGGACGGGATACGGCAAGCAACATTCTTTGCCGCCGGACATTGCATCTCCCAGAGTGATGAGTAATCAGACCTCCTCTGGTCTATGGGCAGAACGCATTCCCGTAAGTAGGTAGTACACGATGCAGGAAAAATCTGCCTGCATGGGCGCTGACGTCGATGCGCGAGTTATCCGCATCAGAATCGATTGCCGAACCGAAGATAGAGTCCCTGATTGTCACCTTCACCCTTGGCGAACTCGGCGTTCACCACCATGTTCTCCTTTGGCTTGAGGATGTAGAAAGCGCCTACTCCGATCATTGGATACAGCTGATCGCCGCTACAGGATTTGCCATTGCCGTAAAGACAGGCGATGCCCCCGAAGGCCTTGACGCCCCATCGCGGCCGAAGCATGTACCGGTCCTCCGTTTCCAGCGTCAGCGAATTGCGTCCCAGATACTGACCGTGCGTGTACCCGCGCATCTCGATGGAGCTCTCGCGTGATGGCGGAGCGTCATCAGTCCAGCGCCCCTTGGCATGCAGGACCAGCACATTGTGAGTGCCAGTGCGAAGATACCAACGCCAATCTGCATTGATCGCATCGTAGTTGTCGTCGCTGCCCAGGCTTTCGCGATAAGCCAAATTGTGGATCTGCCAATACATACCACCAGAGGGATTGTTGACGTTGTCGCGCGTGTCGTACGCGAGAACGAGACCTGGACCCGCGGAGGTGAGTCCCGTCAGACCAGCCTCCTCGAGAGCCATCTCAGAAGTTGGGTCGTCGCCCTCGACGCCATAGTTCGAGTAGACGGCTTGCACGCCCAGATACCAATGCGCGGCCACTTCATGCTGATAGCGTACGAAGTACGCCCGCAGATTCTCGTCGCTGCGCACTTCCTGCCCGGTGCCGAGAAAATCCAGATAATCGTTGGTCACCTTGCCGCCGACGAGCCCGAATGCAAGCCGGTCGCGGTCGGAATGGAAGAACAGTTTTCCGCCTGCAGCCACCACAGTCGACGAAGTGTTGGAGGTCGTTGCCTTGACGCCAACAACCGATGGCGAAGAACGATCGTCAAACTTGATGATGTAGCCGGCCATGCCTCCGAACGAGGTGCCAAGCTTCGGAGTGCTGCTGACCAACGGAACCAGCAGCCACGGTGAGTGATGCTGTTGCTCGAGGGCGGCTTGCCCCTGAGTAGATGTATTGCTCGGTGGGGATTGCGCATCGGCGGCCATGCTGAAAACGATCATGGCCGGCAGGCAAAGGCGACACCCGCGGTCGATCGTCATGACTGGCCCCTCAAGACGGCATCAACGTGCGCGGCCGAATCACAGGAGCGATCGACGCTGGAATGCCCGTTCAGTAACCACGCGGGGTGCTCCTGCACCCCGCGTGAAGCCTCAGCCATTCCATTGATTCATTCACTTCTTGTTCGGCGACTTGTTGAAGCGCTCTTCAATCCCTTCATTGATCTTTTGTTGAACAGCATTGATACCGAACTCGGCCGGCAATTGGCTCGGCGGGTATTGGTTAAAGGTCTCCAGAAACGCTACCGCCCTCGTCTGGGCCTCGATAGTCAGATAGACATTCTTGGTCTGGAAGTCGTAGTACTGATCGGACACCACATCGGCGCGCTCATACGGATCCATGCGCAGGTTATAAAGCTTCGGCAGGCGCAGGCAGGTGAAAGGGTTAGCCCACACTTGCATACCGCCCGGCGCCCTCTGTTCGCAGAACACCGCCTTCCAGTTGCCAGCGCGCATGGCCACCAGTTCGGCATCATCATTGAAATAGAAGAACTCTTCGCGGGCACCCTTCTTCGTCTGGCCCGTCAGCAGGGGAAGCTGGTTGTAACCATCCAGGTGCACCTTGCCGGTCTTCGAACCGATCGACGTGCCCTTCAGCAACTTCTCCTTGATGTTAGGATCGCCCGCAGCTGCCACCAGCGTGGGAAACCAGTCCAGGCCCGAGAAGATCTCCCTTGAGACGACATCTGGCTTGATCTTGCCCGGCCAGCGCACCATCGCTGGCACGCGGAAAGCGCCCTCCCAGTTCGTGTCCTTCTCGCTGCGGAACGGCGTGGTCGCTGCATCTGGCCAGCTGAACTGGTTCGGACCGTTGTCGGTGGTGAACACGACAATCGTGTTGTTGGCGATCCCCATATCGTCAATTGCTTTGAGCAGCTTGCCCACGTTGTTGTCCATCTCGATCATGCCGTCGGCGTACTCATTGCCGGGCATGCCGGCCTGCCCGCGCATGGATTCGCGCACATGCGTGAACAAGTGCATGCGGGTGAAATTCATCCAGGTGAAGAAGGGCTTGCCCGCCTGCGCCTGCTTCTGCATGAAGCCAATCGCTGCCGCAGTGGTCTCGTCGTCGATCGTCTCCATGCGCTTGCTGTTCAGCGCCCCTGTATCTTCGATCTTGCCATCGGCAAACGAATGCAGGACGCCCCGCGGCGAGAACTTCTTGCGGAAGGGATCATTCGGATCCTTGGGCCAATAGGGACGCTCGGGTTCCTCCTCGGCATTCAGGTGGTACAGGTTGCCGAAGAACTCATCGAAGCCATGCGCCGTTGGCAGGTATTCATCGCGATCGCCCAGGTGATTCTTGCCGAATTGCCCGGTGGCATAACCCAGCGTCTTCAGGGCTTCGGCGATGGTGATGTCGCGAGCCTGCAGACCCACGGGTGCTCCAGGCAGGCCGACCTTGCTCAGGCCGGTGCGCTTAGGAGTCTGGCCAGTGATGAAAGTCGAACGCCCCGCAGTGCAGCTGTTCTCTGCGTAGTAGTCAGTGAACATCATGCCTTCTTTGGCAATGCGGTCGATGTTGGGGGTCTCGTAGCCTACGACGCCGTGGCTGTACGCGCTGAGATTGGTCTGTCCGACATCGTCACCGAAGATGATCAGAATGTTGGGCTTCCCCTGTGCGTGCGACGCCGGGGAGATACCTATCATGCACAGCGCCGCGAATACTGGCAGCCCGATGGACGCCACCCCTCGCAAAATTCTCTTCATGCTCTGGTCTCCTGTGTAACCCAAAAGACTGCACATCGCCCATTGTCTCAACGCCACGCAAGTCTGAACGCGCAAGCCGTGACGGTCAGTGCGTAGAAGGGGCAACACACCGCCTTCTCGATCACGTGTCGGGCTAAGAGCCGGCAGTGATCGTGCTGAACAATCCCTTGGCAGCAGGCTTGCCGTTGATCGCGGGCGCCAGCGGACTCGGTAATCCTCGTTGTTGCCCCAACTACGGACTGCGTAACGTTCGCGCGCCGCTGCACCATCAGGGTTTTCGCCTAGTAGGCAATCCGAAACGTTGGTGCTGGCTCCATCTCGGATGGCATACCGTCAAAACCGGTGGATTCGAATGCTCGACACGTTTCCCGTACTCCGCTGCCCGGTGCCTCAACAGTGAACCTGTGGTGGGCTCTGCCGGTCGCGCTCGCATTGTTTCTCGTCTCGTGCGGTTGCTCGCGGCTCGGATGGCTACTGGGTCGTCGGCGCTTGCAACGCTATGGCGAAGGCGCAAACGAGGGTCTTGGAGCAGTGGATGGCGCAATCTTCGGTCTCATGGGCCTGCTCATTGCTTTCACCTTTACAGGTGCTGCTTCGCGCTTCGATCACCGCCGCGACCTGATCCGCGAGGAAGTGAATGCCATTGGTACCGCATGGCTGCGCCTGGATCTTCTCGCGCCGCCGTCCCGAAGCGAAGTGCAGACGCTGATGCGTGCTTATGTCGATCAACGCATCGCTACCCACCGGGAAATGACGGATCTAGAAGCGACGAATCAGGCGTCGCACCGAGCGGCACAGATCCAGGCGCATATGTGGACGCGTCTACAGGAGGCAGTGCGCACCGAAACCTCACTGCCGCTGACGCAAGCGGTGCTGCCCGCGGTCAATGACATGTTCGATGCGGGCACAACTCGTGTGCTCGCCGCCGAACAGCATCCGCCGCCCGCCATCTATTTGACATTGATTGTCCTAGTGCTCGTGACAGCATTCCTCACCGGCTTCGGTCAGTCCAAGGCCACACGACAGAGCATGCTTCATCTATTCGGGTTCGCCGTCACGACAACCCTGGCGCTCTGCCTCATCCTGGATCTGGAGTATCCGCGGCTAGGGCTGATCCGCGTCGCAGGCGCGGACCAGGCGCTAATAGATCTGCGCGCAAGCATGGACTGATCTTACAGGCACGCCGAGGGCCCCTTGATCTTCATGGGAGCACGGTTACCGTCGCTGTATCCGTACTGCTGCGATGTTTGACGTCTGCTTGCGCCACACCCGGTCCGATGCCGGTGACGACACCGCTCTTGTTGCCGATGGTGAAGACGTCGTTGTTCGACGAGTCCCATACCGTCGCGGATTCCTCAGTCAGATCCTGCATGCAGCCGTCGGGGAAAACGCCGGTCACGCGCATCTGTGCGGTCTCGCCAACACGCAACGTCAGATCGCTGACGATGAATACCGAGTCCGGCTTGCCGTTGCAGGTGGCGCTGACGGTCAGATTTGTCCGGCCACTGGATGTGCCGAGTGTCGCTGTGATGGTTGTCGTTCCTGCAGCCAGCGCCGTGGCGCGTCCCTTGTTCAACTCGCCATTGCTGATGGCCGCCGTGGCGGCATTGCTGCTCGTCCAGCTGACGACGCGTGTCACGTCGAGTTGCGTCGTATCGGAAAGAATCGCTGTCGCCGTGTAGTAGACATTGGAGCCCACCGTGACCGTCTCGTTTGCGGGCGTTACGACGATGGAGTCGATGATCGGTGCCAGAACCTGTAGCGTCGCTTCGTCCTGCAGCGAACTTCGATAGGTCGCTCGGATCTGCGCGGTGCCCGCAGCGAGTCCTTGCGCGACACCGGCCGAGCCGACTCGATTGCTCACGCTCGCGATGCCTGCATCGGAGGTCGTCCAGGTCACCTCGTTCGTGACCTCACGACGGCTGCCATCGGACAGGATGGCGACTGCGGTGAACGACCGCTCGCCACCAACCAGCATTCGGGTCGAGTCGGGGCCGACTTCTAGTCTGACGACAGTGGCAGGCGTCACTGTCAGTATGGCGTTGCCGCCGATGCCATCGAGCGTCGCGCTGACCGTACTGATACCGGCACTCACGCCCCGCACAAGACCCTGCCTATCGCCGGCGACAATGCTGGCCACGGCTTCGTTGCTGCTCGACCAGAGTGCCCGATCGCTGATATCGAGTGCGCTCTCGTCGTCGTAGTTGCCGATCGCCGTGAACTCCTGAGTGAGCCCGCTCGCGATGCTGGTGGCTGCAGGGAGGACATCGATCGACAGCAGGACTGGCGCGACGACCTGCACGGGCGCGGACGCAGACAGCGATTCGCGATAAACGGCGCTGATCGCCGTTGCACCCACGGACACACCGGTAACAAGGCCCTTGTTCAGTGTGGCGTTGACGGCTGCGATGGTTGCGTCGGCCGATCGCCAGCTCACTTCACGAGTGACGTCCTCGGTAGTGTTGTCACTGAAGTGAACGATCGCACGCAGTGTGCCCTGCTGACCCATCGTCAGGCGGAGCTGCGGAGGCGCGATCTCGAGTGCTACCGGCTGCGCCCCTTGGACGATCAGCACGCCGCGCCCAACGAACTGCTGACCTTCATGGCTCAGCGTGGCGCTGATCGTCGTCGTCCCTTGCGCAAGGGTTTCGAAGAGACCGGGCGCGAGCGAAGCTTGCGCGATTGTGGCATTGCTGCTTCGCCACTGGACTTCGGCGCTGACGTCGATGTGCGAGTTATCCGAAAGCAGGGCGGTCGCCGTGAACTGTGCAGCGTTCCCGGCAGCAACGATCTGTTGCGCGGGCGTGACCTGGATTTCCGTGATCGTCACTGCCGTAACGCCGAGGTTTGCACTGGCCGTCAGCTCCTTACCGCCAGCGCGGTAACGCGCGCTTACCGTTGTAGTGCCTTCGGCGGTTGCGAGGACGAGACCGTCCTGTGACGTCGCAGTGGCGATGTCCGGATCAGCGATGCTCCAGCTGACCTCACTGGAAACATCCTCGCGCTGACCATTCAGATAGTAAGCCGTGGCGGTGAACTGCGTGGTCGCGCCGACCAACACGCTCGCCTGCGCCGGCGCCACTCGCAGCGCCACGAGCTCCACTGCCGGATCGACCACGCGCGTCGATGCCTCGGCACTATCCTGAACGGGTCCGGCGCTGACTCTGGTAGCCACAACGGTCGTACCGGCGGTCACGCCAGTCACGAGTCCCTGTGCGTCAACAGCCGCAATGCCGTCGTTGACGCTGACCCAGGGACTGCGATCCGTCACATCGACGTAATCACCGTTGCTCAGAAGCAGTAGTGACCGCAGCTGGCGCTGTCCGCCGACGACCAGCAACGGTTCAGCGGGGACGATCTCGAGCTCGCCTACTCCCCGGCTGCGATCAAGAACAATCAGTGCAGCGCGCGCCGAGTAGTTCGTACCACGATAACTGAGGTCGGCTGTCACCGGCGCTATGCCCGCTTGCCGGCCGATGAACTCGCCTGAGGTGGCCGTGCTGCAGGCCACGTTCAAGGCAAGCGACGACCAATTCACCATCTTCGTCACGTTCAGGGTCCGCCCGTTCGACAGCAGCAACTGCGCATCGAACTGCGCCGTGGCGCCGTCGTAGGTAGTTTGCGTCGGCGGAACGATGCGGAATTCGTCGACGGTAACGTCGGGTGCCGTGACCGTGAATGACGCGGCATCTGCGAGATCGACATCTTGGTACCGACCTTCAGCGCGGATTTCCGCGTTGCCCGGTGCGCGGGCGCGCGCCAATCCCAGCTCGCCGACAGTTGCGATCGCCGGATCGCTGCTGGTCCATGCGACGTTCGACGTCACATCGAGTTTGCGCCCGTCGCTCAGCAGCGCATGAGCCAGAAACTGCTGCGTGCCAAGAACCAGCGATTGCGCAGATGCCGGTGTGACTTGCAGCGCAGTTACCGTAACCGTGTCGATGACCTCAACGGCGGTCGCGCCTATGACCTCGACGCCATCGTTGCTCCAGCGGGCCTCTACTTGCGCTGAACCGGCGGCGATACCAGTCAACAAACCGCTGAGCCCGTCGATGACGGCGATGGCAGGATCAGAAACGGACCAGACGCAACTACCGGTTACATCGCGCACCGTGCCGTCCGAGAATGTCGCCAGGCATCGATATGCCATTTCGTTACCCACCAACACCGATGCATTCGTCGGCACGACCGACAGCGATTGCAGAACCGGCGGCGGCGTGACAACCACGAAGACGGCCTCGTCCGAGTAACTCACGCTTTGCAAAGACAGCGAGGCGGAGATCGTCGCTTCACCGGCCGCCAGCGCGGAAGCGACACCGTTGTGATCGATAGCTGCGACAGATGGAGACGAGCTGCCCCACAACACACGATCGGTAACATCGACGTTCAGTCCGCTTGCCATGATCGCCGTCGCGCGATAAGCCTGCTCCTGTCCCACGAGCTGTTCAGCCCATTGTGGGGAGACACGCAGCTCGCGCACCGACGGTGCAACCACAGAGAGATCAGCGGTTGCGAGATGCTGCTGTCCCAGGCGCGTCACGCGAGCCTGGATCACCGTATTTCCGACCGCATGTGCCGTCGCGATGCCCGCATCGATGTCGGCCACGGAAGTATTCGTGCTCTGCCATTGCGTTGCTTCAGTCACATCCAGTGTTTCGTTTTCGCTGGTGATGACGAACGCACGAAACGTGATGCGGGCACCTGGCACCGAAGTCGCAGATGCGGGCTCGAGGTAGAAGGAATCAATCGTCACGATCGGTGGACGAACATCGAGAGTGGCCTCGGCATCGTGCTCTGCCACGCCCGGAGCAAGCAGGCGCGCATCGATCTGTGTTTCACCTTCTGTGATGGCGACGGCGCGACCGCTGGCATCGATGGATGCGACCGCGGGATCGCTCGCTAACCACTGAACTCGCGCAGTGACGTCGACTTTCGAGCCGTTCGAGAGGACCGCGGTCGCCGTGTATTGCTGTGGCAAACCGGGCAGCAACTTTCGATGCTCCGGCGAAACGACGAGCTGATCGACTCTCAGATTGGTAACTGCCACCTCGGCATGAGCTTCCAGCGTCGGTAGGCTTGCGGTGACTGTCGTGGCACCCGTCGCGACACCGGTGACGAGGCCATCGGCCGCGACGGTCACGAGCGCGGCATTGTTGCTACGCCACACGACGCTGTCGGAAACATCACGCCGACTGCCGTCCGCTGCGACCAGCACGGCTTCGAGCTGGCGTTCGCTTCCCGTGAGCAACAGCGTACGTGCCGGTGCGACAACCAGCGTCTCGTTGCCGGTCGGGCAATCGCTGGAACAGTGGTCCGAAGGAAATCCGCTGTGCTTTCCGCTGCACGCGACCAGCAGCACGGCGAATAGCAGCTGGCAAACGAGCAGCGCGCGGTTCATGGCTTCTCCGAACGACACTGGCCGTTCTCGAACCGGACCGCCGGCGAGGTGACATTGACGCGGCGGCTAAGCGCGTCGCGGACACTGCCCGTGCCCGTGTCCACTTCCGATTCTCCAAACCCGCCGACAACGATGCGATTCGACTCGATACCGCGGGCCCGGAATCGCTCGGCTACCGCCAGCGCCCGTCGCTGCGAGAGAGCGAGGTTGTAGCCGCTCGGCCCGGAGCTGTCCGCAAATCCTGCGATTCGCACCGTTGTCTGTGGATGGCGCTGCATGCGATCCATCAAAGGAATCAGCGATTCCATGGCCAGGGGCTCGTCGGAGTTGAACGCGAAATAGATCTGGGTAGTCCACGCCGGCAACGGCGGTGCACACAGCGGCAGCTCGGGCGCCGCTGTTGGCGGCGGAGGTGGTGACGTAGCGGGAACGATCGCAGCAGGCTCAGGCGCGGGTTTCGTATGCTGACCGAAGAAGTAGCTCAGACCCAGCGACACGATCTCGGCGTTGCTCTCGCCCGTGTCCGCACCACCGACACCCGACAGGAATAGATACTGAATACGAGCTTGCCAGTTCGGCCGAAACTGCCAGGCGATGCCGGCGCCGGCAGCTGGTGCCCACTCATCTTCCTCGGCCTGGAACTCGGAGCTCCGGGTTTCGGCCTGCGAGTAGAAAGCGCCGCCGCGAACATAGGCCAGCCACGTATCATTGATCGGCAGGCTGACCTGCACATCCAGCCCGTAACCACGCATCTGCCCGGTCACGTCGAGCGTCGATGTCAGCCGGGGATAGGTAGCGTGCGCCTCACCAAGGTCGCGATAAGAGAGTTCGAGCGCCAGATACGGGTTGAACCGGTATCCGCCGAAGATCGCGGCAGTCACATCCGTGTCGTCGCACGAGAGCGCGTTCGCCTCGCATGCGTTGTCGTAGTAGAGCGCACCCGCTTCCCCACCGAAGTACGCCGCAGATGGGTACTGTGTGACTGCTTCGGGTTCCCGCGCAGCCGCATTCGAAGCAAGCCCGCATACGCACAGCGATGCGAGCAATGGGAATCCAAGCCGCTCGCGCCAATTCCTGCAAAGTGGAGTGCGAGCGCAATCAGCGGCCAACTCTCGGTTCATGATTCCCTGCCTGCAGTTGCCGGATGCTGGTCTAGAAGTCGTACTGCAACCCCAGGATGAGCTGGTAGTCATCCTGCTCCGGAATGCTGCCATCTGCATTGACCTGCGGCTCTTCTATGCGGTCCCAAACGAGCGAGAGGTTGAGATCCAGGGCGTCGGTCAGATCGATGTCGACCGTAGAGATCATGTGATGGTTGTAGCGTCCCGCCGCCTCGCTGGTCAGCTGGAATCGATAGTCATAGATGAAGTCGATGCGACTGGTCAGGTCGGTGCTGAAGTTGGTGCCGGCGCTCAGGGCCCAGGTGTTCTCTGTCCGTGCTTCTCCCGCCGGGACCGCATCGAAGCGCGTCGTCTGGTAGGCCGGGCCTGCGAAGATGCTCCAGTCGGTCTTCGACGTATCGATGAGCTGGTAGCCAAGACCGGTGCCCGCGGTCAGGCGTTCATCAATATTCTGAAAGGGATCGCGGTAGTACTCCACAAAGATGGGCCGAAGGAACAGCTTCTCTGAGAAGAACCAGTCCCATACGGCATTGGCACGATGATTGTTCGCGGACTTGACGTCGTTGGTGCTGCTGAAGTTGCCGAGATAGTCGAGGACAATACGGTTCTCCACCGTGCGTCGCTGAATCTTTACATTGGCACTGGCTTCAATCTCTTCCGTATTGCCTGAACGAACATTACCGCCGACAGCGATCGCACCAGCCCAGTAGTTGCGCTCCTTCGGCGAACCGGCAGTGATGCTGAGCAACTCCGCGCGTTCGAACTGCCCCGGTGTATCGCCGAGAATGCGCACCGACTTCTCCTCAAGGAGGAGTTTGCCTGTTGCCGTGTCGCCGTTACGGCGCCTCACGTTCAGCACCTGAGCCGAACGAATCTGCTTGATGTCGTCAAGATCCAGAGACAGTTCGTCGAGTTTCTCGCTCTCGAAGTCGAGCGATTGTTCGTACATCACCTTGATCGTGCCTTTCAGCCACTCGCCCGACGTCAATTGCACCCAATCGAACTCGTCCGGCATCGGAGGCGCCGGTTCCCACTCGGCTGCGAGGCCGGCCGCGCTGAAAAGGAGCAATAGCGTGGCCGTGACTGCGATTGCCGTAGCGCTCAAGCCCCGAGAGGTGCGGACTGGACAGAACATGAGTGAGTCTCGCCGTGGAAGCTGCATACGCGATCGTGAATGTCAGCCATGGCGTGTGACCATGCGAGATGTCCGAAACACGAGGCTCGCCAATCAAAGACCCCATGACTGAGTTGCCCCTCCTACGTACTGCCGAATCCTCGCACGGGGCCGGACAATGGCGCGGTGAATCAGCCGACACCTATGAGTTCGAATGTGTTGCCAAAGGCACGGTCCGCTCCCGCCACCGGCGAATCGGCGGTGACACTGCAGCTCGAAGTGGAACAGCACCTCGGAAGCTATGCGTCGACTCGCGATGGCCAGCGCTTCGTCCGCGGTGTGCTGGCGTTGAGTAGCGCAAGCTCGCAGGACGAACGAGTGGACGCGCTGCATGACCTCGTCGATTGGTCCCGACAAGACCGTCCCCTTCCGAGCGATCTGACCGCAGATGAGGCGCAGGCCTCGTTTCAACGCTTTTCGTTGCTCGTCGAAGTATTCGAACGACTGCCGCTGGCGGCAGCGGTACTGGACAGAACCGTTGCAGAGCTCCTGTTGGAATCGAGCGTGACCCACATGATCGCGTCGGCCGGGTTGCCGACTGGCCGGGGTTTCATGGCAGAAGGGGCCGATCGGTTGATGGCGAAGCTGGTGCCCGTGCCTCGCGAGGATCACGACCTGGGTCACATCTGTCTGCGTACATTCCGGCATCCGGTCGAGGTCCGGCGCATCGGCCTGATGCCATCGACGCTGTTCGCCCGCCTGATTGCACTCGTCACGCCTGGGGATCGGCCAGACCTCCTCGGCGGCCTCTGGACGGATTTTTCCGACGGACTGCGATTGCTGGGCACTCGGGTCCGGGCTGCCGGACTGCACGAGAAGATTCGTGAGCGCAGTTCACCTTGCCGAGTAGAGGACTCACCCTTCTTCCAGCTCTCCCACCGCATGGACGCACTCGCTGTCGTGTGGAGTCGCAGCGAGGTCGACGCCGAGCAGAGCGCGCGTTGTCAGGAACTCATCGAGCGCTGTCGCAAGGAGCTTGACGAAGTCTCGCGACGCATCGAGGGGAGCGGCGTCAGCGTCGACATCGTGTACGGCGTCGAGCTGATCGAGCGGTGCATGATGCGCATCGAACAGATGATCGGCATTGCCGACGCCGGGGACGCCGAGGAATTCGCACGGCGCCTGCATACGTTCTTCGCGCAACTGATCATTGCCTCCTATCGGGATCGAAGCGTCCGTCAGCTGTTGAGCGATACGGCTGGACTCCTAGGACGTAAAATCGTGGAGCGCAACGGCCGCAGCGGTGAACACTATGTGGCGCGCAATGCCGCGGAGTATCGGCATATCTGGGTCGCTGCAGCCGGTGGCGGCATCGTTGCAGGCCTGATGGGCGCAATGAAGTTCCCGGTGATCGAGGCCCATCATGCTCCGTTCATGGAGGGGCTGCTCCTCACCGCGATATACATCGGCGGATTCCTCGTCATGCAGGCGTTCGGTCTCATCCTGGCGACCAAGCAACCTGCGATGTTCGGCGCCACGATTGCCGACATCGTCCGCAACCAGAAAGACAGCGTCGTCGAACTTGTGGTCCTGGCCAGACGCATCCTGCACTCGCAACTCGCTGCCACGATCAGCAATCTGATCCTGGTCTCTCTGACCGCGTTTGCCGTCGCGGCCATCTGGTACGCACAACACGGCGAGCCCTACCTGACACGCGAAGAGGCCTTACACACATACCGGACCCTCGACCCGTTGGGCAGCGGAACGATCTTCTACGCCGCTCTGACAGGTGTTCTGCTCTGGCTCGCGAGCGTGGCTGGCGGCTTTCTGGACAATTGGTCTGTTTACCACCGCATACCGCAGGGCATTGCAGATCACTCCTTGGGCCGGATCATCGGAAGAGAACGCATGGTTCGCTTTGCGGGCGCATGGTCACGACGGGTGGCTGATATCGGCACCAATGTCACGCTGGGCGTGCTACTCGGCATGACTCCAATCGTTGGTGAGTTCCTCGGCGTGCCCCTGGACGTACGTCACGTAACCCTGAGCACCGGTAAGTTCATGCTCGGCGCCGCGTCACTCGGAAGCGGGTGGTACCAAGACGGCCTGATCTGGTCTGCGACGGCCGGCGTGGCAATCATGTTCGTGCTCAACCTTGGCGTCGGTTTCGTGCTGGCACTCTATGTGGCCCTGCGTGCTTACGGCCTTCCCAGGCGGCAGCTGCTCACTGTGCTGAGCCACTTCGTGAAGCGGCCGAAGGGACTGCCCCGATCCTGAAAGCGAGCGCTCCTACTGGCGGCGAGCGTGTGCGCGGCGGCCCTGCAGCACAATCGAGCGCATCCGTTGGAAGCGAAGGCCTACCCCTTTTTCTATGCCGATCAAAGCACTAGATGCGGCGCGCGCGCTCTTCATAAAACAACTAAATGTAGCTACACTGTAGCCATGAAAAACGAAGTCATTCGCGCCCGTATCGACTCTGATCTGAAGGCAGAGGCCTCCCGCGTGCTGGCGGCGTGCGGCCTCGAGCCGAGCGACGCCATCCGTCTCTTCCTCCAGCAAGTGGTGGCGCACCAGGGACTCCCCTTTGAGGTTCGCGCAGCGAATCGCGAGCCTTCGCTGCCGCAGCTGCAAGCACTCAAGCGCAAGTCGCAGGACCGTGACCATCGAATCGCCGAAGCAGTCGATGTGTCGAAAGGCGAGATGCTGCTCTTGAAACCTGCTCGACTTCGAGGCGCCAAGGTGCGATGGCCCAAGGCTAGTCTTGTGTGACCAACTCAGCTCACGCGCTTCACGAAGCCGAGCTGACTGCGCAGGAAATCGAACGCATTCTGCGCATCTGCGGGCCCCACGCTCTCCTAGTCGGTGGCCAGGCACTTGCCACCTGGGCCGTCTACTACGACATCCAACCTGTAGGTGCACTGTCACGCATCGTCACGATGGACGCTGACTTCATCGGCACCCGAGACATCGCCAAGCAATTGCAGCGGCAGCTCGGTCATCCCTGGAAAGTACGCGAGGGAACCCTTGACGACGCGGGCGGCCAAGTGGCCAAGGTCTACGCGACCGTGCCGGAGGAAGGAATCAAGCAGGTCGACTTTCTGTCTGGAATCGTCGGCCTGAATACACGAGTTGTTCGCGCGAGAGCCTCGCAACTGATGCTGGCGGATGGGATTGTCGTCCACGTACTGCATCCACTCGATGTTCTGGAGAGTCGCCTGCGCAATCTCGCAGCGCTCCCGTCGAAGCAGAATGCGATCGGCGCTGAGCAGGCAAGACTGGCTGTAAAGATCTGCCGCGCGTTCATCGAAAGCCACATGAGCGACGGCGGTGATCCAAGGATTGTGCGCCAGGCGGTAAAGCGCATCGAGAAGCTCGCGCTCGACACGGAGTTGTCACGCGTCGCCTTCACCTACGACATCGACGTGCTGGCCTCCATCCCCGTAGAAAAGATCTCCTATTCTCGCTTCCACGCAGAGCAGTGGCCGCGCGTCCTTCAGCGACTTGAATCCAAGCGCACGAAGTTCCTGGCTCTACAGGCCCGACAAAGCGCCCTTCGAAAGCGTCCGGGCAAAAAGCAAAAACCCAAGTAGCCTCGGCTTGGCAGCGAGTTCTTTTTCTTCTCAGAGGTGACATAGAGGAGACAAGGAAGTTGTCGAGCCTCTAAGCGACTGATCTGACAGGCCACTTTTCCACTGTCGGTACAGTCCATCATCGGCGCGACGCTGATGCGCCGGTCCAGCGGGATCGCGCTTTTCCCGCTCGAAACGCCTATTTTTTTAGGATTTTCCGTCATTGGCGTTCGTGCGGGACGTCTGCGGGTTTTGGCGCGTTTATCGGTTGAGGAGGTGCCGTATAGGTGACAAGAATAGCTTGTCACCTCCAGGAAGGGCACCTCTTCTCCATGGCCACCATCAGGGTATGGAAAGACCTTGCTGCACACGGAAGCGAAGACCTTTGCTCACCGCGCCGCCGCCGAGCGTCGGGGCAAAGCACGGGAGGTCGCGCTGGAAAACCCTGCCGAACTCGTACGCACACAGCTGGGTGAGCAAACCCTGAAAAGCCTGATCCGCTGGTACATGGATGACTTCCGCAATCGCGTCGCCGATGTGAGGACTACACGAAGGCGAAGGAAGTCATGCTCCAGCGCTCGCACATTCCTGAAGCGCGCTGGTAGGTTGTGCAGGCCCTCGACAAGAAGCGCGCTCGACTGAACTGCATCGACCATCTGCTCAAGCAGTTCCCATACACCGAAGTAGAAAAGGTTCCCATCATTCTGCCGGAGCGCGAACGTCTCGAAGACTACTCGCGACAGGCTGTTCCCGCTGACATGCTGGTCCCGGAAGTCTACTAGTCAAGCCAGACTTCTATGGCGCAGGGCTGTTCGGGTGCTTTGAAAGAAACGTCAGCACCGCCGCATCGAAGTCGTTGGGATTCTCCGCCGGAACGGTATGGGAAGCGTCGATCCGCACGCGCTCGCGGTTCGCAAGACATCGCTCGAGTTCATCGACGACGGCTCCAAAGAATGGCGGACTGCGCGTGCCCTGCATGATCAGCGTTGGTATCGTGATCCGTTTCGCCATCTCGCAAGTGAACACGGGTCGCGGCCGAGCTGATGTCGCATCGGCAGCATGGGCGAAGGAGTTGTCCAGCATCATCTGCCTCATGGCTTCGGAGCGGCGATCGTAGGTACCCGTACCCCCAACCGCATCGGCGAACATCCGACCCGCGTTGCGCATATCACCTGTGCGAAACGCCTCGCGAGAAGGCGCGAGTCGCGCGTTGAAATCCGCTGCGATCGTTCGTCCGCTGGTGGAGCTCAGCAGCAGGCCGCTTGCCGGGGGCTCATTGACGACGAGCGTCACCACCATTTCCGGATGGTTCGATGCAAAGATCAGAGCGGCGTGGGCGCCGGCCGAATGTGCAACTACGTGCACACGCCGGAATCCAAGCACCTTTATGAGCGCGGCGAGGTCGCCTGCGTGCAGATCGGCGGCACCATCAGGTGTTCCATCAATGGAAACCGCGTTCGGATAGTGATTGCGGCGACTGTAGGCGACCGTGTGGTATCTGCCAGAGAACACCGGCAGATGCGCGTCCCAAAGACGATAGTCCTGAAGACCGCCGTGAACGAATACGATGACTTCGCCGCTGCCGGCTTCGACATAGGCGAGTTCGGCATCACCGATCTGAGCGCGTTTGACTTCACACATGGCAGGCGCCGCCGAGCCTGCGCCGATGAGTACAACGAGCAATGCAATGCCACCGCGGATTCTCATGTTGTGATGCTCAACTCTGCCAACAATGAGGTTCGCAAGCGCAAGCATGATCACGGATTGTTGCAGCCTGGCGGGCGCCGGCAATCATCCTTGACGGATACCCACCCGACGCGGCTGCCGCGGAACGCCCACGCTGCATTCGAGCACCGCGCGATCCCAGTTGCCGAGATCAGCCGCAATTCGATATGTGCTCTCCAGGAACTCCATCAGCGTGGCTTCCGGATCGGACGAGCGTCGTACCGCCTCGTAAGGCAACAGGAATTCTCCCAGCTTCTCGTCGAAGTACGCGGCGCTCGGCGACGGCCGCGCGGTTTCGAACCCATCGGGCTTGGGATAGGCGTAAGAGTAGAACGCCGCGGAATCGACGCCATTCCCACCGGGCCAGAAACCCGCCGATGAGACTTCATGACTGTAGGCCTCGCGCGTGACCGAGTCAGGTAAGGCGGGGACGCCACCCGGATGAAGAGGTGCGGTGCGGCCAGAGAAACGGGTCACCGCCAGATCGAAACTTCCCCAGAAGAGATGCACGGGGCTGACCTTGCCGAGAAAGCTCGTGCGGAAGCGCTTGAACACGCGATCGACCGCGACCAGCGCCTGGAAATAGCGAGTCACTGCGGCTGCATCGTACGGCCGCTCCACGTGATCCTCGGTGAACCGGATCGGATGAGGCACTTCATTCGGTTGGCCGAAGTCTTCAGGGGTGGCGCCGAGCGATTGCAGCAACTCGACGAATCGCGCGTGGAAGGTCGCCACTGACATGGGTTTCAGAGAGAACTGCGCGCTGCGCCCGTCCGCGCTGGCACCAGTGACCAGATGCTCGAGAAGGTCGAACGAAATCTCCACGCCACCCGATCCATCCGGCACGAGCGACGTAGTCAAGCCGCGTGCGCTCACGTAGAAAGTTGCGTGCCACGAATAGTTCACCCATGGTGTGCGCGCGAGCCGATATTTCCCGATGAGCTGCGCGTACAGGTGGAGCGCGGAGCACGTGTCCCGCCAGGGCTCGAAGGGGATGTCCGGCCATTGAGTATTCATACGTCACCCGCTAACGAAAGCGACGGGCGCCGGGAATCGTTCCACGTCTGCTGAAGCGCAGCCCCCAGGCAGCTACGCCACGCTGGTTGCGGGATCAGTCACTGCAAGTACTTGATCTCCACGCGGTCGATCCTGCCGTTGAAGCGGAACGGCCGCCGATCGAAGTACGCCTCCGAGACCGGCGAATAACTATCCATTCCGATGTCGAACGCGTCGTTCGCAGTGAATGCCAAGGCCGCTGTGCGCGGCACCGTGCCCTTCGCTACTTCCTTACCGTCCACTCGGATGACAACGTCCGCGGCGCCGCGTGGTGCAGCAATACGCGTCTCTACTTCGACCTTTACTCTGCCGGTCGGTAATGCGCTCGCAGTCTGCAATCGTGTGCGCTCGATCTCGAAGAGATTGTATTCGTAGCCCAGCGTGCCCTTGTCCACCCACAATGAGAGGCCGCCGGAGAACGCGCCGAGTGCGTACAGCACACCAGCTGAATCCGGGGCGAGATCGACATCCACGGTCACGAGACTACTGCGCGCGCCAACCTTCGGACCCGCGAATTCCGGCACGCCGGTTACGTCTTGCGTGTAGTGGAACGCGGTTGCCGGATTCTGCGGCGCTGACTGCGGGCTCCAGACGACCGACCAGAGGCCACCGCCGATGGGATACGCGAGATTGTTCTTCGCCTCCTGATCGAACAGCTGCTTCAACTCGGCGAGCTTCTGCGGATACTTCGCCGCCAGGTCCGTGGATTGAGAAAAGTCATCGTTCAAATTGTAGAGCACCCACTTGTCCTTCTCCGGGCTCCACGTCGCGATCGAGGGCGGCAGTCCCGGAACCCACGGCGTCCTCGGACCCCATGCAGCCGCATACCAGCCGTCAGGTGAATAAATGCCGCGGTCCGCCATGCATTCGAAGTACTGCGCCTTCTTCTGTCCCGCTGCTCTTGCATTCGCAAAGGTGTACTTCATGCTCACGCCATCCATCGGCTGCTGGGACACACCATCGACGGTAGCCGGTGCCTGGATGCCGATCACATCGTAGATCGTGGGCACCACATCATTGACATGATGAAACTGCGAACGCGGCGTCTTGTCCTGCTGGATCTTGCCCGGCCACGAAATTGCGAGCGGCGTGCGCGTTCCGCCGAAATGACCCGCGGTGAGCTTGGTCCCCTGAAACGGCGTCGATCCGGCCCAGGCCCAGCCCGCGTGATACATGTTGTCGGTCTTGGGGCTGCCGAGCACGTCCATTCCGCCCAAGCGATCGAGTGCGCGCAGATGATCGTTGATCTCGGTCGCGATGCCGTTTTGCGCGAGCAGCTCGCTGATCGTGCCGTTCTGGCCCTCGGCGCTCGAGCCGTTGTCGCCCCACACATAGAGGACGAGCGTCTTCTCGCGAATGCCCAGGCGCTCGAGCTCATCGATCAATCGGCCTGCTTGCGTATCCGCGTGTTCGGTGTACCCCGCGAATACTTCCATGAGGCGGCGCTGGAACGGCTTCTCGCTCTCCGGAATATCCGCCCATGCGGCAAGAGAGGCCGGACGCGGCGTCAACCTGGTATTGGCTGGAACCCAGCCCAGTGCCTTTTGCCGCGCGAACACTTCCTTCCGCATTTCGTCCCAGCCCTTGTCGAACTTGCCTTTGTACTTGTCCGCCCATTCCTTGAAGATGTGATGCGGCCCATGTGATGCGCCGCTCGCCCAGTACATGAAGAAGGGCTGATCCGGAGCGATCGCATTCTGCCGACGCAACCACGTCACGGCGTCATCGGCCATATCCTCGGTGAAGTGATAGCCCTGCTTTTCAGGCGTTTCGACGCGGGTCGTATTGCGCACCAGCGCCGGTTCCCACTGCGACGATTCACCGGCAAGGAAGCCATAGAAATAGTCGAAGCCAACCAGTCGACCGGCGGGCCATCGATCGTACGGGCCTTGCGCAGTGGTCTGTTCAGCAGGCGTGTTGTGCCACTTGCCGAAGGCGGCGGTGTTGTAACCGTAATAGCCGAGGACCTTGGCTACCGACGCCGTCGTCGCCGGCCAATGACCCGTATAGCCATCCCAGTTGTTGGCGAGTTCAGCTATCTGGCCAAAGCCGACGCGATGATGGTTTCGGCCTGTCAACAGCGCAGCACGCGAGGGCGAGCACATCGCTGCGTTGTGAAAGCTGTTGTAGACGATACCGCTGTTCGCGATGCGCGAGAGCGTCGGCGTGTGGATCGGCCCGCCGAAGGTATCCGGCAATGCAGGGCCGACATCATCGAGCATGATGATGAGCACGTTCGGTGCTCCCGCGGGCAGGTGTGTCACCGGCTTCGTCGGCTTGTAGACGGACTGAGCGATCGTCGGTCCGGCGGTGCTTTGCGAAGGTGCCGGAGGAAACGGCAGATTCTGAGTGAATCCTCTCAGTGGAGACACGAAGACGAGCAGTATGGCGATTACGCCGAGTCGGTTTAGCATCGCTGGACCTCGAGGTGGCAATTCCTTGCCCCGCCGTGTTTTTGATTGATTGCCTCGGTCCGGATCAATACTAGGTTGGCGCTACGTTCGGGATACGTAGTTCGGGAAGGATGGACGGCTGGATCGAGCCTCCGCCGGGCTCGGAATCCTATTCGCAGGTTCCCTTGAACGGCTCCTGCGCCAGCCGACGCGCCATCCACTCGGGAACCATGCCCGCGTCGAACGTGCCGTGGCTCTTGTCGGCCTGAAACACGACTTCGATCTTCGATCCCATCGCGCAGGCTCGGGTGATCGCGGCGCGAGTCCATTCGGTTTCGATGAACTCGTCCTTGCCGACGTAGATGACGAGAAGAGGGGCTTGTGTCCGCTGCTGGGGCAACGCTATCCGGGAGAGCAACTCACGCATCCTGGCTGCAGCTTCGACAGATGCCGGCTTGACCTCTTCGAGTGTCACCTTCTGGAGGGCCTCTGCCCTTTCCTGCCCGCGAGAGCAAGACGTCAGGGCCTGCCAGTTCGTTGCCGCCGATCCGCGTCGATGCTGATCCAGGTCGAGATCCGGATGAGCACGACTCTGAGCGGTGAGAATCGCGATGTACGCTCCCATCTGCAGCGGGTTCATCGAACCATCGAACGCCATCTGGGCCATTCCCGAAACATCCGCCGCCGGCACGACGGACACCGCACCGAGCAACTGGAGATCAGGCGCATAAGTCGCCGCTTGTTCCGCCACTGCCCACGCCGCACCGCCTCCCTGCGAACCTCCGTAGACCAGCCATCGCTCGGAGATGCTGCCGGGTCGCAGATGACGCAGGGCTCGCACCGAATCAATCACGTTCCACGCCTCGGCCTTCGCATCCAGATAGAGATGAACTCCGGGAGCACCTAGTCCTTCGTAGTCGGCAGCCGCAACCGCGAAGCCCGCTTTCAGGAAACCAGCAATCTGGGGTGCGGCACCAAGCAAGTTCGGATACAGCGATGGTCCACACTCGTAGTCGATGCCCGTTGTTCCATGGGCGAACGCCAGCACTGGCCAGCCCGTGGGCGGTGGCTCACCCGCCGGAATGAACACCATGCCGGACACGTCGATCGATGCACCATTGCGGCTGGATGTCGACCGATACAGAACGCGGATCGCAGTCGCTCCCAACGAGCGAATGGACTCATCGATCTCGGGAATGACCTTCGACTCCACCACGGTTCCTGGTGCGGTCGCAGGTGCCCCATCACTGACGCGGCAAACTAGAAAACCAAGCACGACGCCTGTCAGTACGAACAATGCACTTGACGCGGTTGCCCGGTGAGTCGTGCGACATCTGGTCATCGGTGACACTTCCAGAAAGCCCGGATTTCGCCGGATTTTGGACACACCCGGCGCGGACCGACTACGCCTCAGTTGACCCGCCACAGGTACGGTTTTCCCGGTGGACCGCGCGCCGATCAATTGAGAATCGGTGCGCGGTCAAGCTTCGCGTGGCTGGCGCGACTGCCGGTCCCCTACCCTCGCCGCACAAAAGCTGCCTGCCGGGCGTGGGAAGAGTTTCAGTGCCAGTTGTCAGAGACACATTCGGATACCTGCAGGACGGCCGTCGCGTGGATCGTGTCGCGCTGTCTCATCCACGAAGTGGGTTCACCATCGAGGTCCTGGAATACGGCGCCAGACTCAGGACGATTCTCGTCCCGCGCCGCCAGGGATTGACGAACACCGTGCTCAGCTATGCGTCACTCCGTGAGTACGAGCTCGATACGGCACAGCTGGGTTCGGTGATCGGACGCTGCGCGAATCGCACAGTAGCGGACGCTCATCCGACGTTCCGTCTCAGCTGCAACGACGGACAGAATCACCTGCACGGCGGGGTCATCGGTTTCGGCCGATCGTTGTGGCAGGTCGTGGCCTGCGTCGATGGCGATATGCCCGGTGTGCGGCTCCAGTTGCATTCGCCTGACGGTGACGAAGGCTGTCTCGGCAATGTCTCGGTGCAGATGGAACTGCAACTGAACTCGCCGCTGTCCTTCAGAACGATCGTCACCGCGACAACCGATCGGCCGACGCCGCTCAACTTCACGCTGCATCCGTACTTCAATCTGAGCGGTGATGCCGGCACCACCATCGAGGATCATGAGCTGCGACTCGCGGCGGCGACTTACCTGCCGCTCAACCCGGCGCAGATACCGACGGGCGAGATCCGCGCCGTCGACGACACGCCCTTTGATTTCCGCAAGCTCACGCCCGTCGGAGCCCGGATTCACGATCCGGACAGTCAGTTGACGCTGGCCGGCGGGTACGATCACTACTTGCCGATGCTGCCCCGCTCGCCGATTGCGGCGGAGCTGCTCAGCCGAAGTACCGGCATTCGTTTGAACATCAGCACCAACCAGAGAGGTATTCAGTTCTACACCGGGAATAGCCTCGGAGTTGCGACGCCTCCGCGGTTCCGTGCACGCGCCGGGCTCTGCCTCGAACCCCACGCCTTTCCCAATGCGATCAACGAGCCCGCCTTCCCTGACATCGTGGTGCAGCCGGGGCAGACGTATCGTCACGACACCACTTACGCATTCGCGCTGACCAGCGACTAAGTCCAGCGACCGCCGACGGACGTGCCCGCCATAGGGGCAACGATTATGCGGCGGTCGGGAAATTGCTCTGCGACACATCCAATCTGCACCGTCACGGTGGCCAGATCGCGACCGCGCGCACGGTGCCCAGTGCCACAGGCAACTAGAATGCCCGCTGTGTCGCAACTACCGGGCCGCGTCCCGCCTCGAGCAAGCACCGCGTGGTGAAACGAACTGAACCAAGCAGCCTCAGACCTCTCTACGCAGTGTCATCTGATTGAGAGATCGTTGGCTGCATCATGACCTGGCGAAAAGAACGAGTACGTCACAAACCGCTTTCGGAAACTCTCAGCGAGATGGCGGCGGACTCGACCGAGCCCCGGATCTCCCTGCGACACTTCATGGATCGTGCGGGCGATCGCGCCTTCGGTGCACTCCTGTTCATCCTTGCGTTCCCGAACATCGTGCCTACACCTCCGGGCACTTCGGCGGTCCTCGGGCTTCCGATGCTCCTCCTGGCCGGGCAGCTGGCGTGGGGCCGCCGCACACCCTGGCTTCCGCGCTTCATCGCCGAGCGCTCGCTCGATCGCGGCATCTTTGCGCACGCGGTAGAGCGGATTGCTCCTGCGCTGCGCCGGTTCGAGCGATTCCTGAAACCGCGGGCCGCGTGGCTCGTGAGCCCTCTCCCGGAACGCATGATCGGCCTCGTCACGTTCGTTCTGGCGCTCGTGATCTTCCTGCCGATCCCGCTGGGAAACATCGTTCCCGCGATTGCGATCTGCATCATCTCGCTGGGCCTGCTGGAGCACGATGGAATAGCAGCAGCAGTGGGCGCGACACTCGGCATCGCCGCGCTCTTCCTGCTGTGGGGCGCGATCCTGGTTTCGATTCGCGTGATCGTCAGAGTGATCGAATCGATCGGCCTGGTCTGAGCCTGCGCGCGGGGACTCGTGCCGCGTATTCCAGGAATCCTCGACTCGTTTCCCTTCACAACGCTCTCACGTTGCAACTTTCACGGGCCAGTTGTACCATGGGGTCAAGTGGTACACAGGAGCGGCCGCGCCGATGGAAATCACCATCGACATCGATGACCCGGTGCCCCAGTTCGAGCAGCTCATCGAGCAGATAAAGGCCGCGGTCACCGCCGGCGCCCTGAAGCCCGGCGATGCCTTGCCCTCGATTCGCCAGCTCGCCAACGACCTCGAGCTGAACAGCAAGACCGTCGCGAAGGCGTACAAGCTGCTGGAGCGCGATTCGATCATCGAAGCCAAGGGTTACCGCGGCACGTACGTCCATCCCAGGGCGAAGGCGAACGCCAAGTTCAATCTGCAGGAATGGACGCAGCGCAAACTCAGCGAAACGATCGCGGAATTGCGTGAGTCAGGCGTGACCGATTCGGAGATTCGCAACGCATTCGCCGGCGTCATCAGCCGGCCACCGCCGGCAAAATGAGGTGCCGTCATGATCGAAGCGTATGCATTCCTTGCGATGTTCCTGGTGCAGATACTGGCGATGTCCGCCCTGCTTCCGGTCTGGTTCATCAGATTCGTTCGCAGGCAGGCCACGCGCTATCCCGTCGAACGTTTCGCCCAGATGTACCCGGGCGTCGACCTCGATGCGGGTCGGGAGCGCTTTCTGATCCAGTATCGCGCGGTGAACATCGGCATCGTGGTGATCGGGTTCTCGCTGCTAGTCTGGTTCTTCAGTTACCTGCAGAGGCCGGACTGGAGCGATGGCCCCGTTGAAGGGCTGGTGGCCGCGTACTTTGGCGTACAGGCGTTGCCGATCTGCGTCCTGGCTGTGCTCGGATTCAGATTCAAGAGACAGGTGCTGAAGCACTCGGAACCAGAAGCAAGGCGCAAGGCCACTCTGCAGCGACGCGGCCTGTTCGATTTTGTCTCACCGTTCCTCGTCTTCCTTGCCGTGCTGAGTTACTTCCTCTTCGTCGCTTTCACGCTCTACATCGGGCAGCAACCATTCCCGGGATTCGCCGGTGCCCTGATCAACATCGGCATCGTGACGCTGGTGTACGCCCTGGAAGCAGCGTGCGTCTACATGATCCTCTACGGCAAGAAGATCAACCCGATCGAAACGCATGCGGACAGCGTGCGCATGATGGGGTTGTCGGTGAAGGCATGCGTCTACGCATGCATCGCCTGCGTTGCATTTCTGTCGCTCAACTTCACGCTGGTACTGTTGGATCTGCAGAGGTGGGAGCCCTTCGCGCTGAGCGCCTTCCTCGTGCTCTGCGCGCTGCTCAGCCTCATGGGCATGACTGCGCCACCGCGGCATCCGGGAGCGGATGACCTGGGTTCCAATGGGCGCCTGACACCCAGGACGCCGGATCTACCCGCGTAAATGAAAGCGCCTACTGCGCAAACTTCTTCGTCACCCGCACTCCGAACTCACTGCGATCGTTGCTCAGCACCACACCTACGAAGCCATGGAAGGCATCGTTCAACCGGCCGACGTCGTACACCTCGTTGAGTATGTTCACGCCGTACACCCCAACGCTCCAGTCGCCGGCGCGATTCAGATACGTGAGATTGAATCCGGCCAGGCCGCGGGCATCGAGCAGCTCGGATGGCGTATTCACGGACTGACCGTATGAGGAGTCGCGATAGGAATAGTCGACTTGCGCCTTCACGCTCGAGTCGGTGCCCACTGCCCATTCGTAGCCGAGCGCGGCCGAGCCGGTCCACTCCGGGCTGAGCGCAGGTGCGTCACCGACGCGCGCTCCGACTTCCGCGGAGAGCTCATCGATCTCCGTGATCTCGGCGTCGAGATAGCCCACGGATGCGTTGAAGGTGAAGCCGCCAACCTCCAGCATCGATTCCACTTCAACGCCCCGACCGCGCGAGTTATTGCTGAGGACGGTAGTGCTGTAACCCGCTACGTTGGGTGCGGAGAACGGCAAGCCGATACCTTCGTACTCTGCCCAGAATCCGGTCACGAACAGCGTCCATGTATCGGTGACGGGTCCCTTGAAGCCGATCTCATAGCTGGTCGCCGTCGTCTTATCCGTCAGTGTGAAGGCCTGCGGCCCGCCGAAGGGTCGAGGGGCGAAACTGCCCGGCTGGTAGCCGAGTTGCACGAGCGCGTAGAGAGTGAAGCCGCTGTCGAGCTGCCAGGAAATGTTGGCATCCGCTGTGACCGCATCGAAGTCGCCGGTGCGTTCGACTGTTACCCCGGCGAAGCTGGGAAACAGCGCCGTCGCACGCTTCTCGTCGTTGGAATAACGCGCCCCGATGCCGGCCGTCAGCGAATCATTGATGTGGTAGCTGAGGTTGCCGAAGACCGCATAGCTGTCCGTCTCCTGCGTGATATGGAAAAAATCTCCTGGGCCGCCCACGTTGAAAGGCAGAAAGTAGAACGGGCCCGAATCGTTGCTCCCGTCTTCGTTGAAATAGTAAAGACCGCTGACGAAGTCGAACCGATCGAACTGCCCGTTGAGCTGCAGCTCGACGGAGACTTGTTCCGCTTTGCCGGTTTCGGGGAAGGCGGACAGCGTGAGCGCGGAATCATCGTCGTTCAACCCCGCGGTGTATTCCGTGCTGCGATAGCTCGCGATCAGCTTGGTCGAGAGCGCCTCGCTCAATTTCAGCTCCGCGGTTGCGGAGACGCCGAAGAGATCCGCGGACGTATCTTCGAGCCCGGGCACGACGGTCCCAAGGTCATCCCGAGCGACCTGGTCCGCGGGCGTCAGCGGTGGCGTACCGAAGAACTCGACACCCGCGGGCAGCGAGCTCGTTCCGCCGTTGAGCGAGAGGAGCTGTTCAGGAGTGAGGATCTCCGCTTCGTAAGGAGATTGGCCGCTGTCGTTCTGGACCGCGTCTGCCGCCACCAGCAGTGAGAACCGATCGCTCGGCGTCCAGAGCATCGCCAGCCGGCCATTGATCTCGAACTCCTCGCCGACTTCCGCACTGGGATTGCTGAGATTTACAGCGGTACCGACGCCGTCGCGCCGCCTCAGATCGCCAGCGAGTGAGGCGGCAAAAGCGTCGCCGAATCGCGAGTCAGCGTAGAAGCCCGCTTCCACGCTCTGGCGCGAACCGGCGCGCAAATCGACACTGACTCCCTCGTCGGTACCCGGCCTGCGCGTCACGATGTTGACTGCTCCGCCGAGTGTGTTGCGTCCGTAGAGTGTGCCCTGCGGACCGCGCAACACTTCGACGCGCTCGATGTTCGGCAACGAGAGATTGGATCCCAGCTGACGACCGAGATAGACGCCGTCGACATAGACGCCCACGCTGGGATCGGTCGTGATGAGGTGATCCTGCAATCCGATACCCCGGATGAAGATCGCCGCCTGCGCCGTGCTGCCGACACCGAAGCGGGTGATATTGAGATTGGGGACGTACTTGCCGACGTCGGCCAGGTTCTCGATGTTGAGACTGGACAGCGCGTCCGTGCCGAGCGCCGTGACCGAGGCCGGCGTATCCACCAGACTCTCTTCGCGCTTGCGTGCCGTGACGATCACCTCGTCCAGCGGCCCTTCCCGGGCTGCGGCTTGCTGTGCAGCGATCGTCGATTCCGGCGACAGGGTAAACCAGAGCGTTGCGGCGGCGAGTACTCCGCCCTTTGCGCGATCGGACGCTTCGATGAACATGACGATCCCTGTGATCGGTGATGGGCAGGCGATTCTTGCCCATCCGGCGAATCACCGACATTGCGGATCACCACGGCTGCTGCCTGAACAGCGTCTCTATTGTCTCCTCAACACTGCCGTCGATTGCAGGACACCTCTTCCGCCCGGATCAGATCCGCAATGACTCCGATGATGTGACGCAACTGCACCGGCTTCTCGAGGCGCTCGATATCGGCGAACTCTTCCGGAATCGCCTTCAGGTCGTAGCCGGTCAGGAACATGAACGGGGTGTGCTGCTCCTTCAGCGTCGTGGCCAGCCCGAACGAAGGTCCGGGTCCGAGATTGATGTCGAGCACGGCGGCATCGGCGCCACACTCATTCAACTCGATGAGTACCGCGGCCTCCGTTGCACACGGGCCCATCACTTCCGCACCCGCCCCTTTCAGCGCCCGCGCCACGTCCGCTGCAAGGTAGTAGTCATCCTCCACCACCAGGACACGTCTGCCGCTGAGATCGGGTTCACCTGTCATGTCGAGCGCACCGCCGAAGACCGTCGCGCGTTGAGGAGCACCGGTCTCCAGAACGCTCCCGCCGGCCTTGAGCGGGAACTCCAGATGACAGGTCGCGCCCTCTGGTCTGATGTCGAGCTGGCCACGCCCGCCGAGCTCATACGGAATGCGTCCTTCGATCAGTTCCGTGCCGAACCCTCGCCGGCGAGGTGCGTTCAATGTCGACTGACCGAGCAAGCGTCCTTCTTCCGTCCAATCGAAGCTGAGCCAGGTGCCGCCGCGTTTATCGAAGGTCGACCATCGCACAGTGATCTTGCCGCTGCGAACCGACAATGCGCCGTACTTGAGCGCATTGGTTGACAGCTCGTGCACGGCGAGCGTCAGAATCTCCGCCGCTTTGGGTGAGAGCGAAATCTCCGGACCCTCCAGGGCGAACTGCCCCTCGCACTGTGCCTGCACATTGACCTCATCGTGGACGAGGGCCGTGATTCCGACGCCGGCATTGGCGGCACGAGTGAGCAATGCCTGCACTCTGGCGAGCGCGAGCAAGCGACCAGCCATCAGGGTCGCATAGTCCTGCACGCTCTCTGCTCGCTCGCCGGTTCGCGAAGTAATCGAGCGAATGATCGCCATGATGTTGCGCACCCGGTGCTGCAGTTCCGCCAGCAGCACGCCCTGATGCTCGACGGCAAGCTTGGCGTCCGTCACGTCTTCCGCGATGCCGCCAATCCGCTGTACCCGTCTGCTCTCGTCGAACAGCGGGAAGTTGGTATTTCTGACCCAGCGGAAAGCCCGGTCGGACGGACGCTGAATCCGGAACTCGTGCACCGCCGCCTCTCCCCGGCGCGCCTGCTCGAGATGCTCCAGGGCCACGTCTCGATCGTCTGGCACGATGACGGCTGCCCACCGCTTCACGTCGCCCAGTAGAATTTCGGGTTCGACGCCGTAGATTCCCGTGATCGCCTGACTGGCATACTCCATGGAGAGGGTATCGGCATCGCGGATCCACAAAGCTCCGGAGGACGCCTCGGCGAATTGCCTGAATCGCTCCTCGGTCGCACGCAGCGCGGCCTCCGCACGCGCCTGTTCGACAGCAGCCCATGTGCGCTCCGCGACATCCTTGACTAGTCCGACTTCCGCTGAAGTCCAGTAGCGCGGTTGATCGTGTACCAGCACGAGGCCGGCGGTGAAGTTCCCCCTCTTGATCAACGGCATCGAAATCCACGCACGAACCCTCGCTGCTGAATAGAGCCGCAATGCGTCCTCAGTGACGCCGGGCGCCACCCGGATGTCCGCCATGACCGCGGCTTCTCCTCGTGCAAGAGCGGAGAAGAAATTCTCTCCGTACGCCTTCTGGGGATACTCGCCGACCATGCTCGGCAGATCGGGCCGCGAGAAATAGTCGCGTTCGACTACGTGCACATAGCCGTCCGCGTCACGCCTGACAGCGAAGTAGAAAGCGCGGCTGACGTCGAGGTGCTCTCCGAGCAGGCGGGCAGCAGCTTGCTGAATGGTCATTGGATCGGTCCGGAACCGGATCGTGTCGCTGAGCTTGAGCAGGAAAACCTGGCGCTCCTCACTGTGGCGCAATGCTTCCTCCGCGGATCGGCGCCCCTTGATGTCGTCGAACAGCACGGCCAGACGGTGTTGTTCAGGCCGCCCGATGCGGAATGCGTAGACGCTGTACCAGCGCCCCAGCGCGTCAGCCTGGTGTTCGAAACGCTCGGGGAGCCCAGTTCTGACGATGCGGCCATACGTCTCGAACCAGAACTCCTCGTGCCCTGGTGCAAGGACGCGAATGCGCTTGCCGATGGCGTCGGCGAGACCGGTCTGGCCTTCGAATGCGGGATTGGCATCGCGGAACACATAGTCGATCGGTCGACCTGCTGCATCGAAGATGACCTCGATGACGCAGAAGCCCGTGTCGATGGCCTGGAAAAGCTGGCGATACGTCTGTTCACTCTCGGACGCCGGCGCTGCATTCGTCGGTGCGGCGCCAGTGATCCCGGAAGCTGCGTGAGCCTTCTCTGACATGGGGTCCTTTCAGCACAAGCCGGCAGCATGAGCCCTTGACCGGCGCGTCACAATCGCGGTTTCAGTCGGGCCAACCCGCCGCCGTGAGTTCACGCAGCACCCTAACCAGTTGCCGCATGTCGACCGGCTTATCGCATCGAGGGTGATCGGCATAGGGTGTCGGTATGGACCCCGCCGAATAGCCCGTGACGAATACGAAGGGAACATGTCGGGCGTTCAGCACATCCGCGATCCCGAACGCGCGCTCTCCATGAAGATTGATATCCAGCACCGCGGCGGCAAGGTTCTCGCCTTCTTCGTCGATCAGAGCCAGCGCACCCTCGACGGTCCCAACCGGACCGATCACCTCCGCACCGTATTCTTGAAGAGTGGACGCGAGGTCGCTGGCGACCAGATAGTCGTCTTCCACGACCAGCAAGCATCGGCCGACGAGCTCAGCATCAACGGGGGCCATCGATTTCTCCATCACCTTTGGCGACTGCAACTTCGCCGACGAGGAACACTGCCGGGCCGACCGACGGATGACTTGGTACGCAGAGTGGTTGGAATGTGAGCGGCCGCGTAGAAGGTGCAGCGCGCATCCATGGCAACGCTCATTCATCAGATGGTCCTACTGACGAAGCTCCCGCTGCTCCTCGAAAGTTCCGGCACAAGTGACCGCGGAGCAAATGAGTTGCTGAAGGGGCGCCGCGTCGATCCTGCTCAGCGCCGAGATGGCGCTAGTTCGGCCTGCCGAACGGCGAACAATTGCTGCTTATCCCGTTTCTTCGCGACATGCATGTGCGCAAGCGCAGCACCGGACAACGCTGACGCTCCCGGCGTACTCGCATTGCCTACGTGCGACCGTTGCAGCGCTGTTTGCGCACACTGATGCCGCGCCATCGTCAGATTGACGCCGTGTACGAATTGACGTACTGATCGCCTACGCCAGCACGGAGATGCCAGTGAATCCGACTGCCCCCGACTCGAACCGCCTGCACGGCAAGAAAGTCCTTCTGGTCGCGGATGACGATCAACTCTATCGGGCCCTGGCGGACGGATTGACTGACGCCGGCGCTGTGATCTTCGGCGGCGCCTCGAGCATGTCGAGCGGAACCGGATTGCTACCGCTGATGCATCTCGACGTCGCAATCGTCGATGCATCCCGCCCGCGCAATTCGCTGAGCATTCTTCGCCAATTGCAGGAACACGGCACTCCCTGCGTGATCATCGCAGCGCAACCGCTCGCTCCTCTGCGTCCTGCAAACGTGTGCTACCTCTCTAAGCCGTTCACCGAGCAGCAACTGCTTTCGAGCATCAGCACCGTTCTGCGCCGGCGAGGCTGCATCGACGCCGTCCCGGAGGCTGCATCCCAGAACGCCGAGCCGCTGGCCGCGACGCAGCAGGCACTCGATTCGCTGAAGGATCGATCCGTGCTGCTGATCGAGGACGAGTACCTCGTCGCCATGGACATGTCGAACTCGCTCGAACGAGCCGGCGCCACAGTCATCGGCCCGGTCGGCTCCGTCGAAGAGGCTCTGAGACTCGTGGAAGAAGTACCCGATATCGACATCGCGATCGTGGATATTCGCCTGCAGGATGCAGACGCCTTCCCCGTCGCCGAAGCGCTCGAGGATCGGAACATTCCCTTCATATTCGCAACCGGCTACGACAGGAATGTCGTACCGCAGCGATTCACACACGTTCCCTGGTGCCCCAAGCCCCTGGATTTGCAGATACTCGCGACGGCGCTGGCGTCGGAAGATCGCGGCGTCAGTTGACCTGACGCCGGATGATCTCGACCACTGTCTCCATCCTTACTGCGGCTGAGCGTTTCGCAAAGTGTGGGAGGACAAGCGGGTATGTACGTCCCTCTACGCCGAATGCACCAACCGCAGCTGCGGCCCCGTCCGCATGACGCGGCTCAGCGCCTCCACTGATTCCGGGATGGCGATATAGATGCCTTGCGCGTACTCGACGCCGATGTCTGCGAGACAAGCGAGCACTTCGGCTGATTCGACGCGCTCGGCGATCGTCTTGATGCCCATCGCGTGACCGATCTGCGTGATGGCTTCGACCATGCAGCGGTCGACGCGGTCCGTGGTGACGTTCTGGATGAACTGGCCATCGATCTTGAGATAATCGACCGGCAGGTTCTTGAGGTACATGAACGACGACAAGCCGCTGCCGAAGTCATCGAGTGAGAACTGGCAGCCGCGGGCGCGGAATTCCTTCATGAAGTGCACGACGTTCGGGAGATTCGAGATCGCCGCGGTCTCCGTGATCTCGAAGCACACCGCACCGGGGCTCAGGTCGTAACCCTGCAGCTCGCTGATCAGGAACTCGAGAAAGCGGTCGTCGTTGAGTGACGTGCCCGAAAGATTGATCGAAATCGTGTACGCGTGCCGGTGATCACCATCGGTCCGGTAGTGCGCGAGCGTGCCGAGCGCCTGGCTCACGACCCAGCGATCGATGATCGACATGACGTTGTAGCGCTCAGCCGCCGGAATGAATTCCGCCGGCATGATCAGCTCGCCGTTCTCCCCTCGCATCCGCACGAGCAACTCGTAGTGGCCGCGGGGATCCCGGTTCGCGCCGATCGGAACGATGGGCTGGTAATAGAGCTCGAGCCGGTTCTCTTCGACGGCCCGCGTGAGCTTGGAAACCCACTGCATTTCCCGATGCCGCTCAGGCGCTGCACCCGACTGATACGTATGCACGCGATTGCGGCCGGAGTCCTTCGCCGCGTAGCAGGCAACGTCGGCCGCGCTCATCACGCTTGCGATGCTTTCGCTGTCGCTGTTCATCTCGACGATGCCAATGCTGGCACCGACGTGCATTGCGCCGTCGTGCCATTCGAAACGGTACTCGCGAATTGCCTGGCGCAGCGCATCTGCGATCTGTTCCGCGCGGTCAGCCGTGCAATCCTGCAGTAGGATGCCGAACTCGTCGCCACCGAGACGTGCGATGGTGTCGCCCGCCCGCACCCGCGTTTGCAGGATGCCGGTGATCTGTTTCAGTAATCGATCGCCGGCCTGGTGGCCGCAGGTGTCGTTGACCAGCTTGAACTGATCGAGATCGACATAGAGCAATACGTGCGTCGTGTGCGTGTCCGCGCGCGCGGTCAACAGGGCTTCGTTGAGGCGGTTCTCGAACTCGCGACGGTTGATGAGCCCTGTCAGCGCATCGTGACTTGCCTGGTATGCAAGAGCTCGGCGCAGTCGACGCTCCTTGCTGACATCGTGGAACACCATCACGGCGCCGAGGATCTGGCCCATGCGATCACGAATCGGTGCCGCCGAATCCTGGATGGCAATTTCCTGTCCGCGTCGATTGACGAGCACAGTCTGATCGGTCACGGCAATGACGCGCCCTTCTCGCAATGCGCGGGATGCCGGCGCTTCCAGTTTCTCGCGCGTTGCCTCGTGAAGAATATCGACGACCTCACCCAGCGCCTTGCCGCAGACTTCGCGTGACTGCCACCCAGTGAGATCTTCCGCGACCGGATTGAGGTATTCGATGCGGCCTTCCGCGTCCGTCGTGATCACGGCGTCGCCGATCGATTGCAGTGTGACCTGCGCTTTTTCCTTTTCCTGGAACATCGCCGTCTCAGCGCGCTTGCGTTCGCTGATGTCGAAGATCGTTCCTTCGTAGCCGGTCAGATGCCCCTGCTCGTCTCGCACCGCGCGTGCACTCTCGATCACCGTCAGCGTCGTTCCGTCGACACGACGGAGCTGGAACTCCGCGTTGCGGACTTCGCCATCGCGCTCGAGCGCTGCAAGGATGATCGCGCGTTCGACGGGGTTGTAGTAGATCGTCTCGGTCGGCAGTGACAGCAGCTCCGTCGGCGACGTGAGACCGACCATCTGCGCAAGCGCCGGATTAACTGACACGAAGCGGCCTTCGACCGTGGAGCTGTACACGCCTTCCATCACGTTGTCGAAGAGCCGGCGATACCGGCCTTCGCTGGCGCGCAAGGCACTCTCGGCCATGCGGCGCTCGATTGCGATTCCGGCCAGCTGCGTCATGCGCGACATGAGCTCGAAGTCGCGTCGCATCGGGCTTGCCGGCGAACGGAAATACAGTGCGAGCGAGCCGAGCGTGCGGCCGTCCGATGCGAAGATCAGCGTCGACCAGCAGGCACGCATTCCAGCCGCAAGCGCTGCCTCGCGACGGTTTTCCCACAATGCGTCGCGAGCGATGTCGGCAACGATGACCTGGCGCTGCAAATAGACGGCAGCGGCGCATGATCCATTCCGGGCCGCAACTTCTATCCCTTCCATTGCCTTCGCGTAGTCAGGGGGCAGGCGCGGTCCGGCGCAAAGCCATAGATGCGTGCGTGCTTCGTCGAGCAGCCGGATCGCGCAGGTGCAATCGGGAGCGACGCGCTCGACGACATCCGTGATCGCCTCGAGCGTAATACGCAGATCGACGTTGGCAGCGAGACGCTCGAATACGCGACGCTCGCCGGCGACCAGCATTTCGTTGCGTTTGCGTTCGGTGATATCGGTGATGCTGCCGCGGACGAGCCGGCGACTCGAGGACGGCAGTCGAACCCAGCGAACCTCGCAGGGAATGTCGTTGCCGAAGGCATCGCGGAAAATCCACTCGAGCACAGGTGCTTCGCCGGCCACGGTGCGTTCGAAGTTGGCGCGATAGGCGTTCGACGATTCCGACCCGTCTGGCTGCTGCTGCGGACTCAGGGCGTCCGGCGCGGTGCTCAACAGCGCTTCGCGATCCATCTTGAAGAAGCGCACAGCGTTCTCGTTCACGTCGATGAGCCGGTTCAGATCGGGATCGACGACGACGATGATCTCGGGTGCATGCTCGACGAGCGTGCGATATCTCGCTTCGCTGTCCCGCAACGCTGCGTCCGCGCTCTTGCGATCGGTCGTATCGCGCAGGCAGACGACGAAGACCCAGTTGCGGTTCAGACGGATCTTGCTGACGGCGAGCTCGGCGGAGAAGTAGCTGCCATTCTCGCGCAGGCCGAGCGTCTCATGCTGAGCAAGGTCGACCTGCGTATCGTCGAGCCGTGCAGCGAGTGCTTCGAGCTGCCTCGAAAGCGGTTCTTCGCCCGCGAGCTGCGGTAGCAAGAAGCTCAGTGGACGACCGATGGCATCGGGTTCGCTTTGCCCGAATACACGCTGCCC
Source organism: Povalibacter uvarum (assembly GCF_014202975.1). Taxonomy (GTDB): domain Bacteria; phylum Pseudomonadota; class Gammaproteobacteria; order Steroidobacterales; family Steroidobacteraceae; genus Steroidobacter; species Steroidobacter uvarum. The sequence goes on along the minus strand of NZ_JACHHZ010000001.1, from coordinate 634,962 downwards.
CGTCGCATTGATCGACGCAATGTGACCGGCCTCGTCGACCGTGATGATCGCGTCCTTCACATGATCGAGAATCGCCTGGAGCTGGCTGGCTGTACTCTCGCGCAGCTCGCGGGTGAGCGCAGTCGCTTCATCGGACATCAGCTGCATCGAACGGACGATGCCGCGACGCTCTTCGTCCGCTTTCGTGTAGGTGCCTTCGATGATCGCAAGCAGCGTGGCGAGTTCGATCTCGCCAGTGGCGCGCGTGGCTTCCCGGATCTGCTTGTCCAGCAGTCGATGCATCTGCAAGTCTTCCCAAATTCCCCAATCGACGCTGCGACTCTGCGCGCGCCCGGCGACGTACGCTGCCGCCTCATTGTGACGGGCGTCCAATTCTTGAGTGATCGTAGGGGAACGCCTCGGGTAGGGAGTGTGAAACAGCTCCCGGTTTTATGTGAAGGGACGGCAGAAATTCCCGTCGATCCGAGGGGTTATCGCGTGAACCTCAAACGAGGTACGCGTCGGGACAGCCGGCCGCGCGCTGAAAAGGCCGGAGCACGGCGGAGCGAGACCCGATCTCGCCCGCCCTGAAAAGACTGTCAATACAAGAAGCTAGGAGCGATTCCTCACGCAAGAGGCGCGGATTACTCGTCAGCCTCTTCAGCCGCCTTGCCGCTGCGCTTGCGCTCGTGTTCCTTGAGGAAGCGCTTGCGCAGGCGAATGGCCGTCGGCGTCACTTCGACCAGCTCGTCATCGCCGATGAACTCCATCGCCTGCTCCAGCGTGTAGCGGATCGGCGGGACCAGCACGACGTTCTCGTCCTTGCCGGCGGCACGGATGTTCGTGAGCTTCTTGCCCTTCAGCGGATTCACGACCAGGTCGTTGTCGCGGCTGTGAATGCCCACGATCTGGCCTTCGTACACTTCATCGCCGTGGCCGATCATCAGCTTGCCGCGCTCCTGCAGGCTGAACAGCGCGTACGCGAGCGCCTTGCCCTGCGAGTTGGCGATCAGCACGCCGTTCTGGCGCTGACCGATCTCGCGATCGAGCACCGGACCGAAGTGATCGAAGATGTGATGCAGGATGCCGGTGCCGGACGTCATCGTGCGGAAGTCCGTCTGGAAACCGATCAGGCCGCGCGAAGGAATCGTGTAATCGAGTCGCACGCGCCCCTTGCCGTCTGCATGCATCCCCGTGAGTTGCGCGCCGCGCTCGCCGAGCGCCTGCATGACCGCACCTTGCGACGTATCGTCGAGGTCGACGGCCAGCGTTTCATACGGCTCACAGAGCTGACCTTCGATTTCCTTCACCACCGCCTGCGGACGAGACACCGCGAGCTCGTAGCCTTCGCGACGCATGTTCTCGAGCAGCACGCCCAGGTGCAGCTCGCCGCGGCCGTAGACGCGGAACTTGTCGGCGTTGTCCGTATCTTCGACACGCAGCGCAACGTTGTGCAGCACTTCGCGCGCGAGACGCTCACGGATCTGACGGCTCGTGACGTACTTGCCTTCGCGACCGCAGAACGGCGAAGTGTTCACTTCGAACGTCATGCTGATCGTGGGCTCGTCGACGATCAGCGCCGGGAGTGCTTCGGGATTTGTGGGATCGCAGATCGTGTCTGAAATCTCCGGGTATTCGATACCCGCGAACGCAACGATGTCGCCGGCGCTCGCCTCATCCACTTCGACGCGATCGAGACCGAGGAAGCCCATCACCTGGATGATGCGCTCGTTGCGCACCTTGCCTTCGCGATCCACGACGGTGACCGGGCTGTTGCGACGGATCTTGCCGCGCTTGATGCGGCCGATGCCGATGGCACCGACGTAGCTCGAGTAGTCGAGCTGGCTGACCTGCAACTGCAGCGGGCCGTCCTCATCGATGTCCGGCGGCGGGCAGTGCTTCACGATCGCTTCGAACAGCGGCGTCATGTCGGTCGCGAGCTGCTTCGGGTCATTGCCCGCGAAGCCCCTGAGGGCCGAGGCGTAGACGACCGGGAAGTCGAGCTGCTGCTCGTTCGCGCCGAGCTTGTCGAAGAGATCGAACGTCTGATCGAGCACCCAGTTCGGACGCGCTTCATCGCGGTCGATCTTGTTGATCACGACGATCGGGCGCAGACCGTGGGCAAACGCCTTCTGGGTCACGAAGCGCGTCTGCGGCATCGGGCCGTCGACCGCATCGACCAGCAGCAGCACGGAGTCGACCATCGACAGCACGCGCTCGACTTCGCCGCCGAAGTCAGCGTGTCCAGGTGTATCGACGATGTTGATGCGGTAGTCGCGCCAGCGAACGGCGGTGTTCTTGGCCAGGATGGTGATGCCGCGCTCGCGTTCGAGCGCATTCGAGTCCATCACGCGCTCCGGCGAAGCCTTGCGGGCGTCGAGCGTCCCGGATTGCTGCAGGAGCTTGTCGACCAGCGTGGTCTTGCCATGGTCGACGTGGGCAATGATCGCGATATTACGAAGCCGGGAAATGGACATGTGTGGGCACGGGCGCGAAATGGCCCTGGGAAAAGGGCCGCGCATGGTATCGGAAGAACGGGCGAATGATTAGGGGGTCGTGGTGGATAACCCCCTTACGCAGTCAAAAGCAGGTGGCGCCTGTAGTCCGGACCCTGGAAAGAACCCGGGGTCGGGTCTCACCCGCGCAGGCGGGTGTCCATACCTTTTTGATTCACAAGGCCCGCCTGAACAGCCCCTATCGAGTGGTTTCCTGCGCCTTCATGGGCTGCACGGCCTGGCCGGTGGCGTCCTTCACCGCCGGGACCGCCGGCTTCTCCTGGGCCACGGACGCACCTGCCACGAAAGGAATCGCAAACGTGCGGCCCAGCGTGGCTCCACCAATCTGTGTATCGACCGAGACGGTGATGTAGAAGACGCCATTCCGGTTCGCGAGCACCGACACGGTGTGACGATAGGGCTCACCCGCCTTCACTGTCGCAAAACTCGCCGCAAGTGATCCGGCCAGGGTGATGCCGTCCATGCCGCTGATCGTGGCATTCATCGAATCCACACCCGCGCTTGGAACGAGCGCGATGCTGAGCTCGACAGCCTTGCCCACTTCAGGGCGCGACGTGAACTCGTACTTGATGTCCACAGCGGCACCCGGTTTTCCGTTGCCGACGGCGCGCGCCATCTTGTCGGTCGGATCCGGCGCGGGAGGTGTTGCCGGTTGCGCGACCTGTGCTGGCGGCGGTGCGGCAGCTGTATCGGCCGTCGCCGTGGGCTCCGGATCCTTCGAGCAGGCACTCAAAACCGCCATGAGGCCGATGCACATGAGGCGTCGTACGTTTGTCATTCCATCCCCGGCGAAATACTGAAACTGCTTTTTCATGTGCCTGTCACCGATACGCTCATGCAGCGCGGCTGCAAACTCGTGGCGGCCAGATCGAAGTCATGGACTTCGATGATGTAAGTGCCCGCGGCAAACGGCCGTTGCGACAACGTCTCCGTCGCCCCGACGTTCAGAGAGGTCTCGATGAGACCGCCGCTGAACACATAGATGTCCGGATCGGTGGCCGCTACGGTACCTGCGCCCGCGGCGAATCCAGTGGCGACAATCGTGACTACGCTCGGGTTGGCGAGCGTCAGCCGCAGGTACCGGCGATTGCCCAGTTTGTTGTTGTTGTTGCCGACACCGAATGTTGCGCTGCTGCAAATGGCCTGCGTGACAGGCGTATTCAGCGTGACCGGAATGTAGAGCGGAATGGCGCTCGGGCTGCCGTCGGCATCCGTTTCATTGTTGCCGAACGCGTCGCTGTTGGAGATCGACTCCCCGGCAAGCAAAGCATTGATCGCTGCGGCATCCGCGGGCCGGTCGCTCTTCAGCGCGGCGGCAAAGGAGAAGATGCTCGTCAGTGCTTCCGTACCGGCCTGCTCTCCCGTCATCACCGAGTAGATCGGCGCAAAGCCCAGCGCCAGCGGGTCATCGTTGCCGGGGTCGAAGAGGTCCCAGAGAATCTCGCCGACGGATGCTTCGGAGAACCAGCCTTCATCCGTCGCGGTGTCCGTTTCCAGGTCGAATCCACCGTCCACGTCGACGCCGCTGAAGGAGTCGCGATAGAGAGGATCGTCGAGCACCATGCCGGAGTAGGCATTGCCCCAACCCTCGCCGAATGCCACGCGCATATCGAGATGATCGCCGGAGACATGTTCCCCGCCGATCGAATCCGACCGCGAGAAATTGTCTTCGACGTAGTGGCCGAACTCGTGGGCGATCACATGCTGGTCGAACTCGTCCGTATCGCCGTTGCCGTTCGCATAGTCACCGAGGACGTAGATGCCGCCTGGCAGCTCGATCGAGGGCGTGCAATTGCCCGCGTCCAGAGCGTTGGCGCCGTTGGTGTAGAACGTCGTGCCGATCTGACCATCCCGTGTACAGAACGTCGTCACGGTCGGACGGTTCGTCGGACTCCAGTAAATATCGAGGGGCGGAAACTCGGTTGCCCCGTCGGCATTCGCGATCAACTGAACTGCGCTATAGACCGTATCGAGGATGGCGAATGGGGCTGCCGCCCGGTCTGCATTCACATAGGAAGTCCCGTTCCAGCCGGTGAGCGCACGCAAATCGCGCGTGCTGCTTGCGGTGCCGCTGTTGAACTCCGCACCGTCCATGACATAGAGCGCATTGTCGTTCGTGTTGTTCAACACGCGAATGAGCCACGTCGGCACGGCTGCCGCCTTCACCATTTCGGCTCGCGCACGAATGACCATGTTCGTGTTCTCCGGCACGACCAGAGAATAGTTGCCGTTGTCATCCGTCGTGGTCGCCTGGCCGAACCGGGCGCCCGTATTGGGATTGACGGCTTCGACCACAATCTGCCGCGCCGGCTGCACCACGGGCGCATCGATGTCGAGGCCCTGTCCCGCGGCTGCATTGAAGGGAACGCGCTCGAATTCGATCAGTCCGCTGACGACGACGGCTGCACCCACGGCCACAGGGATCGTTTGGGTTGTTGTGCCACCGGGGCCTGTGCATGCCAGGGTGAACGATGTCGTGGTGGCCAGGGGACCGACCTGCTCGATGCCGAAGGTGGGACGAGTGCCCGTCCACCCTTCCGAGGCGGTGCATTCCGTTGCATCCGCTGACGACCACTCCAGCTCCGTGCTCTCTCCCGGCAGGATCGACGAGGGTGTGGCAGTCAACGTCACCGTCGGAGCGACCGGCGGAGTCACCGTCACCGTGACCGAGCGCGACACCGAACCTGAGGTGCCGTTGCAGACGAGCGTGTACGTCGTGGTGGCAGTCAGCGGTCCGACCACTTCGGTACCGGAGGCGCCCCGGGAACCGGTCCAGCCCTGCGATGCCGTACAGCCGGTGGAATCGGTAGTCGCCCAGGTCAGGGTAGAGGTCAGACCGGTAACGATCGACCCCGGACTGGCGGTCAGGGTCAGAGTGGGCGGCGGACTGGGCGGAGGCTTGCCTCCGCTGCCGCCGCAACCGGTGAGGAGAGCGGCGAGACCGAGTGTCCCAAGCAAGCCGATCAGGCGGCCTGTTTCCATCGAATGAAGCCCGGTCATAGTGTCTTTTTGATATCTCGGACTGAAGGCTGCGGACGCTACCATAACGACGCATACCGGTCGAAATCACGGCCGAAAACCGGCCGGCGATTCACAACTCCAGCGGACCTTCGGCGATGGCCGCCAGCTGTTCGCGCAGCTGCAGCACATGCGTCTCCCAGTACCGCGGTTCCCTGAACCAGGGAAACGCCTGCGGGAACGCCGGATCCGACCAGCGCCTGGCCAGCCAGGCCGCGTAGTGAATCATGCGCAACGTTCGCAGACTTTCGATGAGTACCAGTTCACGGTGATCGAAATTCGCGAAGTGCGTATACCCCTCCAGCAGCTGCGACATCTGCTCGGCCATTTCGGCCCGTGAGCCGGCAATCAGCATCCACAGGTCCTGGATGGCCGGGCCCATGAGGCAGTCGTCCAGGTCGACGAAATGCGGGCCGTCGTCGGTCCACAGGACGTTGCCCCGGTGGCAATCGCCGTGCAGGCGGATCTCCGCATGGCCCTGCGCCGTCAGAAAAGCCTCGCCGATCTGCTCGAGCAGGTCGGACGTCAGGGTGTCGTAGGCGGATTCCAGATGCGGCGGGATCCAGTTCTGCGACAGCAGGTAATTGCGTGACTCGATGCCCAGCGCTTCGACGTTGATCCGTCCCCGGTACCGGAAACGCTGTCTTCGTCCCGTCATGTGCATCCGGCCGAGGAACCGGCCCATCCATTCCCGTTCCGTGCGGGTCCCGAGCTCCGGCCAGCGGCCTCCCCGGCGCTCGAAAATGGCAAACCGGAAACCTTCGTACGTGAAAAGCGTTTGCCCCTTGCGCACGATCGGTGGGACGACGGGGATTTCCGCGGCCGCCAGTTCGAGCGCGAATCCGTGCTCCTCATGGATCGCTTCGTCGGACCACCGCCCGGGCCGGTAGAACTTCGCGATGATCGGGGCACCGCCTTCGATGCCGACCTGGTAGACGCGGTTCTCGTAGCTGTTGAGCGCGAGGATGCGCCGATCGGACACGCGACCGAGCGATTCGACGGAAGCAATGATCGCGTCGGGAGTCAATCGGTCGTACGGATGGGGGTCAGGTCGAGGCATCGAATGGTAAGAATAGGAGGAAAGCGACGATCCGGTGCGCTGATCCATGCGGTCATCCTGCAATGTGATTCCGTTCAACAAGCATCGGGCCTGCAGCGACGATGATATCCACGTTAGTCTTCATTCCTTCAACCTTCGCAACTGAATTTCCGAGCATCGATCCATGACCATTCTCGTGACCGGCGGCGCCGGCTACATCGGCAGCCATGTTGTACGTCAGCTCAACGACCGTAACGAGCGCGTCGTCGTCCTCGACAATCTTTCCACGGGTTTTCGTTCGGCGATACTGAATAGTCTGTTGGTGGTGGGCGACACGGGCGACCGCGAGCTCGTTTCCGGTCTGCTGCGCGAACATGGCATCGATACTGTTCTGCACTTCGCGGCGCACACGATCGTGCCCGAGTCCGTTTCGAACCCACTCAAGTACTACGGCAACAACACCTGTTCGACGCGCAACCTCCTGCAATGCTGCGAGGCTGCGGGCGTCAAGCACTTCGTCTTCTCGTCGACCGCCGCGGTCTACGGAATTCCGGACGGCGGCATTGCGGCCGAGGACAGCCCCAACCGCCCCATCAATCCGTACGGTACGTCCAAGCTGATGAGCGAGTGGATGCTGCGTGACCTCGCAGCCGCGAGTCCGTTGCGCTATGTAGTGCTTCGCTACTTCAACGTCGCAGGCTCGGATCCAGGCGGCCGCATCGGCCAGTCCACGATCAACGGCACCCTCCTCACCAAAGTCGCGTGCGAGACGGCGGTCGGCAAGCGGCCGCATGTGTCGATCTTCGGTACGGACTATCCGACGCCGGACGGCACCGGGGTACGCGATTACATCCATGTCGAGGATCTCGCGAGCGCCCACCTGAGTGCGCTCGACTACCTTCGCGCGGGAGGGGGTTCGCAGACTCTGAACTGCGGCTATGGCCACGGCTACAGCGTTCGCGAAGTGATCTCCACGGTGAACCGTCTTCATGGCGAACCGATCAAGGTCGTCGAAGGCCCGCGCCGCGCAGGCGATCCGCCGACCCTGGTGGCAAAGGCCACGCGCATCCGCGAGGTCCTGGGGTGGGCGCCCCGGCACGACGATCTGGAAGTGATCGTCCGATCGCAGCTCAACTGGGAAAAGCATCTGCTCGCCAATCCGGCGCTGCAGAAGAACTGACGGAGAATCGGGCCGTCGCCGGTCGGCGATGGAGCCCGAGTCGTCGGGCCGGGGAAAACCATCGCCCCGGCTCATCGTCATTGCCACGCCGTTCTTCAGGGCCAACCCTCCGGCGCTTCTGTAGAATCGGCACAATGCGTTTTCCCCGCCCGAAGTCGCTGAGCAGCCTGATGCTGACCGGTTTCGCACTGGTCTCCGCGCCATTGCTGCTGGCGGTCGTGATCGGTGCGGCCAAAGTGCGCGATCTTTCAGAGGAAAGCGCCAGCCTGGTCCGGACCGGCGTCGAGGCGACGCACTATTCCCAGCAGCTCTTCCAGCAGATCGCGTCGATGGAACGCGGCGCCAAGCTCTACCAGGTCCTGAACGACCCCGCCCTCCTCCAGGTGTATCGCGACAGCCGCGAGCGGCTCCTTGTCACGCTGAACAACATCGAAGGCGTCGCGGATGACCCGCTCCGCCAGACGCACATTCAGGCTTTGCGTGGTGGACTGCGTCGGCTGGACGCGGCTCTGCTTTCGTTGACACCGGCTTCTCCGGAAGTGATGCGTGAAGGACTCGAAGCTGTTGCCCCGATGTGGCAAGCCGCGTTCGAGCTCTCCAATGCAACCGGCGAGCAGATCGAGACCGGCTTGTCACGCATGCAGGCCTCGACCGCCGAAACCGAGCAATATCTGCTCTGGCTGTCCGCCGGACTGATCCTGCTGACTGCCGTCCTCGTGGGTGTCTTCACATTCGTGCTGATGCGACCGATCCGGCAGATCGACAATGCGATCAGCCAGCTCGGCAAGGGGACGTTCTCCAAGCCCATCGCCGTTCGCGGACCGAGCGACCTCGAGAATCTGGGGCGACAGCTCGAATGGCTGCGCATGCGGCTGCTGGAGCTGGCGCAGGAACGTAATCGTTTCCTCCGCCACATGTCGCACGAGCTCAAGACGCCGCTGGCGAATATCCGCGAAGGCACTGAACTGTTGATGGACGGCGCGGTCGGAGAACTCGACAGCGCTCAGCGCGAGGTCACGACGATCCTGCGCGACAACAGCATCAAGCTGCAGCAGCTGATCGAAAACCTGCTGTCCTTCAGCGCGTGGCAGGCCCGGCACGCCGGCCTGGAAGTGAGCGAGTTCCGGCTGCGCCCCCTGGTGAAGTCCGTGCTCGAAACGCACCAGCTGACCCTGCTGGCCCAGCGCCTGCACCTCGAACTGAAAGTGCAGGACATCGAATTACGCGCCGATCGCGCCAAGCTGAAACTGATTCTGGACAATCTGTTGTCGAACGCTCTCAAATACAGCCCGCGCGGCGGTACGATCTACATACATGCAAAAGCGGACGACGATCTGCTGGTCCTCGACGTTGGCGATACCGGACCCGGCATTTCAGTCGATGAACGAAGCGCGATCTTCCAGGCGTTCTACTCCGGTCGTACGCCGGTCGCGGGACATCTCAAGGGAACCGGCATTGGTCTTTCGGTCGTGAACGAATTCGTGCAGGCGCACGGCGGCTCGGTGGAGATCGTCGATGGCGTCTTTCCGGGTGCGCATTTCCGCGTCCGGGTGCCGCTCGCTCCGGCGCTCGAAGGTACGACGGTCTGAATACCCTGAACGCCCTGGACGCACAGAGCAAACAGAGCGCTTAGGACTCGAAAACGCACAATGGAAAGCAGGCGTATCAATTCCCGCTCACGGACCGCACTCGAAGGCGGCGCACGATTGTCGGCGCTCGCGCTGCTGTTGCTGCTCAGCGGATGCGAACTGGCCAACCTCGGTCAGCGCGAAGTGGAGCAGCCCGCCGCCGTACCCACGATCGCCAACGAGACTCTGCTCGCTTATCTCGACACGATGAACGGGCTCGCAAGCGCCGATCCCGCGCGTCAGGCAGATGTCTTCTACGAAGTCGAACGCGAATACACCCGCGCTCCGACGACTGCGAGCACATTGCGCTACGCAGCAGCACTCGTCACTCCTGGCCACCCTGCGTCGAAGCCCGCGGATGGCAAGAAACTGCTCGAAACCTTGATGGCGACACCGGAACGGATGACACCCGCCGAACGTTCACTGGCGGCCGTGCTCATCCTCGAGACCAACGCTCGTCTGAAGCTGGAGGCCGAGAATCGTCGGTTGCTGGCGACACTCGACGATCGCGGGCGCTCGCAGGCAAACTCGGACAAGCGTGTACAGGCACAGCTCGAAGAAAACGCTCGATTGCGCCGTGCCCTTGCCGAAACTCAGCAGAAACTCGACGCCATCAAGGAAATCGAGAAGGACTTAAGTGAACGCAGTTCCACGCCCCCTGGCAATCGCGACACCGCCAACAGTGAAACGCAAAGCTCGTCTACTAGTCGTTGACGACGATCCCGGGCTGCTGCGGCTGCTCACGATCCGTCTGCGCGCCGAGAACTACGACGTCGAAGCCGTCGAGAGTGCGTCTGCTGCGCTAGCTGCCCTCGCGCGGGTGCGACCGGATCTGGTGCTCACCGATCTGCGAATGGACCAGATGGACGGCATCGGCCTGCTGAAGGAAATCCAGAGCCGCGCTCCCGGCCTTCGCGTCATCATCCTCACCGCGCACGGCACGATTCCCGATGCGGTCCAGGCCACTCAGAGCGGTGCATTCGCCTTCCTCACGAAGCCCGTCGACAAGCAGGAACTGCTCGACCAGGTTCAGAAGGCACTCAAGGTTTCAGGCTTCGCCGATACGACCGAAGATTGGCGCAGCGAGATCGTCACCCGCAGCGCGGTGATGGAAGAACGTCTCGCGCAGGCGCACATGGTCGCGGGCACCGACGCGCGCGTCATGATCACCGGCGAGAGCGGCACCGGCAAAGAACTGCTGGCACGCGCGATCCACAAGGCCAGCACTCGTCGCAATCGTCCGTTCGTTGCGATCAATTGCAGCGCTATGGCAGAGAACCTGCTCGAGAGCGAGCTGTTCGGCCATGTGAAAGGCGCCTTCACCGGCGCGATCCGCGAACATCGCGGTCTCTTCCAGGCCGCCGATGGCGGCACGCTGATGCTCGACGAGATCGGCGACATGCCGATGCGCCTGCAGGTGAAGCTGCTGCGCGTCCTGCAGGAAAACCAGGTGCGCCCCGTCGGCAGCACCGATGCGATCACGGTGAACGTCCGCATCATTTCGGCAACTCATCGCGATCTGAAGCAGCTCATCATGGGCGGCCATTTCCGCGAGGATCTGTACTACCGCCTCAACGTGGTCCACATCGAAATGCCTTCGCTCAACAAGCGACGCGAAGACATCCCGCTGCTGGTATCGCACTTCCTCGAGAAGATCGCGCAGGAGACCGGCCTGCCCCGCCACATCTACGCGCCGGAAGCCGTCGAGGTTCTGGTGAGCGCCGACTGGCCGGGTAACGTGCGTCAGCTCGAGAACGTGGTCCGTCAGAACGTCGCACTGGCCACGAGTCCGATCATGAGTGCCGAGCTCGTGCAGGCTGCCCTCGGTGGCGGCCCGACGCGCCTGCCCTCCTTCGACGAAGCCCGCGACGATTTCACGCGAACGTACCTGTCGCAGATCCTGCAGATCACCGGCGGCAACGTGAGTCAGGCAGCTCGCCTGGCGAAGAGAAATCGCACGGACTTCTACAAGCTGCTCGCGCGTCACCAGCTGACGCCGGAAGACTTCAAGCAGCGCTAGTCGACGCAGCCGCTCGTCCTAGGCGAGCGGCTGTAATTCCGGATGGGCGCCAATGGCGTCCAGCGTCTCCGGATTCCTCATCGCTCCCCGATTCGTCAGCGGCTTGCCGTTCAGCAAGTCGCGCACAGCTTTCTCCGAGTACTTGCCGCTGTGCGTCGCCGGAAGGCCCGGCACCTGGACGATCACCGCGGGCACGTGGTTCGGCGAACCCTTCTGGTTCAGTTCCTTCTTGATTCGCAGCGTCAGGCCTCGATCGAGCACCACGCCCTCCTGCAGCACCAGCAGCAGCACGAGCCTCGACCCGCCCGGCTCACGCGGTGCCTGCTGTTCGACAGCCATCGCTTGCACGACGCCCGGCACACTGAGCACCACGCTATAGATTTCAGCAGGCCCGATGCGCACACCGCGCACATTCAACGTTCCGTCGCTGCGTCCGAGGATGCGCGCCGATCCGCGTTCGAGCAGGCGCACCTGGTCGCCATGAGTCCACATGCCTGGGTTTTCTGCGAAGTACGTCTTGTGGAAGCGATCACCGTTTGAATCACCGTAGATTCCCACTGGGCGCGACGGGAACGGATTCATGCACACGAGCTCGCCTTCGCCGTGTCGCTGCACGCCCTGCCCCGTCATGACCCGCACGTCCATGCCCAGACTCACGCACTGGCTCTCGCCGCGATACGTCTGCAGCAGCGGATTCCCGAGCACGAAGCAGCCGACGATGTCCGTACCGCCGGAGATCGAATGCACCTCGAGATGCTTGAACTCGGATGCGATCCAGTCGTACTGCGCGTCGTAGAGAATCGAACCCGTGGACTGCAACGTGTGAAGCTTCTCGAAGGGGGCGACACTCGCCGGCGACAGACCCAGTTGCTGCAGCGCATGCAGATAGGTCGCACTGGTGCCGAAGATCGTGACCTGTTCGCGATCGAGCATTCGAAGCAGTGCATCCTGGACAGGAAACGTCGGCGAGCCGTCGAAGACCACGATCTGCGTGTCGCACGCGAGCGCGCTCAACTGCCAGTTCCACATCATCCAGCCGGCAGACGTATGGAAATAGAGCTTCTCTCCCGAACCGAAGGAACTATGCAGCACATGCTCCTTGTGGTGCTCGATCAGCGAACCGCCCGCGCCATGCATCAGGCACTTCGGCGCTCCGGTCGTCCCTGAAGAGAACAGGACGAACAGCGGCTGATTGAACGGAAATTCGTCCCACTCGGACATCGGCAAAGCGCCGTAACCTTCCAACTCCTTGCGGAGCACGACGCGCACGCGAGTCTCGAGTGACAGCGATGCGATGTCCGGTCTCTCGTCGAGTGCGACCAGCGTCGTGACCGTACGCAGTTCCTTCGCGAGCAGTTCAGCTCTCTCACGCAGAGACTTGCGAACGCCATGGACGATGTACTCGCCGTGTGTGATCAGGACGACCGGATCGAGCTGGGAAAATCTGCCGAGCGCGGCAGCGTCACCAATGTCCGGTGCCACGGACGACCACATAGCGCCAATCGCAGCGACTGCCAGGCACGCCACAATGGCCTCTGGCGTGTTGCGGACGACTGCGACCACCCGATCGCCGGGCTTTACACCCAGGCTGCGAAGTCCTGCCGCAAATCGCTCCACTGCCGCGCGCAGCTCGGCTCGTGTGAGTGCGGCGCGGTTACCGTCCTCGCGCACGCCAACGACGGCTTCGCGATTCTCCGCCTCAGCGTCAAACGACCGCAGGAGACAGCGCGCGTAGTTGAGCCGAACGTTCGGAAAGAATTGGGCGTGCTCGCAATCGCTGCTGGTTACCGTGGGATCGGGCGAGCCGCTTACCGGAAGCCGGCTCCACTCGAGGAACAGTTTCCAGAACTCCGCCGAGTCGCGGATGGCCCATTGCTGAAGCTGCGCATAACCGTCGAACTTCAGTTGCGTCCGGTTCGCACAGAACCCCATGAACGCACGCATGGCGCTCGTGTTCGCGCGCTGTTCATCGACATCACGATAGAGATCCGCGCTCAAGCGGGTTCCCGGTATCCGGGCAGCACACTGATGTAACGCACGATCTTCCCGAGACTGTCGAAGTTCTCGGGCCGCACGTCCTTGCGGTCGATGCGAACGGTGAACGTGTCCTCGAGGAACAGCATCAGCTTCACGAAGCCGAGGCTGTCGAGGATGCCGTTGCGCAGGAATGATTTCTCGTCGTCTCCCGCGAGAAGCGCCTCGGTATCGCCGAAGTGATAGTTGTCATCGAGCCAGTCGACGACGCGTTGACGCAATGCGAGGCTCATCGTTCGTCCTCAGAATTGCTGGTACAGGAAAGTGCTCGCGCCCAGCGGCACGAACAGCAGCAGGTAGACGATGCCGAGGCCATAGGCCGCGCCCCGCACGGGTGCCGGCATGGCTGTGAACTTCTCCCAGAGCTGCGCAACTGACTTCGTCGCGATCGCATGGCACGCAACGATGAAGCCAAAGCCGAGCAGCAGGTTCGCGACCGCGACGATCCACAGATCGAAGGTACGCGTGCCCGCGGATGCAAAGAGTCCCGCGGCGAAATGGCCGGCGGTCGCCATGTCGGGCGACCGGAACGGGACTAGCGAGAGTACGAACGTGAGCTGCGTCAGCACCCACGCAACGAATGCGTAACCCAGCGTCTTGCGCCACTGCACGAAACGCCTGTCGGCCCTGCACCAGCCGCGATAGCGCTCATCCCATTGGCGCTGCACGATCATGCCCACACCGTGAATGGCGCCCCACAGGATGAATGTCGCAGCCGCACCGTGCCACAGGCCCGACGCGAGGAACGTGATCATCAGCGCGACATCCATCCGGCCGCGGAACCAGCTTCGGCCAGTCGTCAGCGGACTGTATATGTAGTCGAACAGCCAGCGATTCAGCGTGATGTGCCAGCGTCGCCAGAACTCCGGCAGGCTGCGGCTCAGGAAAGGCCAGTCGAAGTTCGGAGGCAGTTCGATCGCGAACAGTCTCGAACAGCCGATCGCCATCAGACTGTAGCCCGCGAAATCGCCGAAGACCTGCAGCGCATAGGCGACGATGGCGATCCAGTGCGAAAGCACACTCCACTCATCAGGGGCTGCGAAGACCGGATCGACGAGTGTCGGCCCGTAGGTATCCGCGATCCATCCCTTCAGCGCGTAGCCCAACAGGAAGGCGGCTGCACCCCGCGCGATCCAGGAAGCTTCGAGCGACCGCGGCTGCTCCAACTGGCGCAGCAACTCGGACGCCCGTGCAATCGGACCGGCAGTCAGCTGCGGAAAGTAGCTGGAGAACGCTGCGAACGTGAGCAGCGATCGGCCGGCGGTCTCACGGCCGACGTAGACGTCGACCACGTAGCTGATTCTCTGCAGCGTATAGAACGAGATGCCCAACGGGAGCACGATGCTCAGCGCGGGCGTCGCCGCATCGACGCCGAAGAGCTTCAATAGTTCAGCGGCGGACTCGATGAAGAAGTTCGCGTACTTGAAGAAGCACAGCGCGCCGAGATTCCAGACGAGGCTCACGGCCAGCGCGAAACGTCGTTGCCCCGCACCGGATTCGGCACGATGCGCTTCGATGTGCCGGCCGGCCCAGTAGTCGATCAGCGTGCCCACCCAGATCAGAGGCAGCCAGCGCCAGTTCCAGGTCGCGTACAGCGCCCATGACAACAGCAGGAGATAGGCGTTCTGCCAGCCCGCGCGACGCGGCAGCAACCAGTACGCGATGAGCGCGACCGGCAGGATGAAGAACGCTTCGATGTCGACGAAATCCATGCGTCACCGGGCCGTCATGCCGACTGTCGAAGTCGGCGTGGTGTGTTGCGCGAGGAACGCGAGATCGCCATCGAGAAGCCAGCCAGCCAGCTTGCGGTTGCCCTGGGCATTCACGTGATCGTAGTCGGCCATGTAATCGTCATTACCGAGCGGCGAACGCGTCGTGATGTCTATGAGCCGCACGCCGTGCTCATCGGCAAATTCGCGCATGCGCGCCGAGTACTCCGCGAGCGTGCCTTGAATCGCCTCTTCGCTCAGCGTGCCCGGCCTGCGGGCAAAGATGACGATCGTGACGTCGAGTCCCTGGGATTTCAGGTAGTCGACGATGTGCGCGTACGCTTGCGCCTGGTCGTCACTGAAGAGACAGCGCTTGCCGCCCTCGTTGTACTTCAGCCACCACTCGGTGAAGGCTTTCTCTTCCTCCGCCGTACGGCCGGTCGGCTGGCCCCGCAACTCCGCCATGCCGTCCTTGAGGATGGCTCCGCGACCACGATCCGTGACGAGCACGGAATCAGACAGCAGCCGCTTCCAGCGCCAGCGCAGATAGTTGCGATTGATGGGGGTAATGCCCTGCTGCTCGACATCGCGAACGAAATGCCCGAGCGTCCACGCGTGCGAAGGCAGTTCAACAGCGGGCCTGCCCTTCTCCCACGAACAGCTGTCCCACCATTCGGTAACCAGCAATGCGCGCTCCAGGTGATCGTGGACCCGCCTGCCGGTCGCATCGCGCTCCTCGATCAAGGGCCGCAGGCGCTCATCGAGCACGAACTGAAAGTGCGTGGCCTTGCCTGCTTCCATCGCGACCGACACCATGACGTCGGACTCGCCAGTTCTTCGCGCGAGTTCCTTGCCGACGACATCCATCGATCTTCCGTGACTCGAACTGATCGACAGGATTCGTGGATTGGAATGCGCGAAATCGCGGACGCCATCGTCGACCTGTCGCAGCCAGATGCGGGGCGTCACGTAGTGAAACGCGTAGTCCGCGGCAACGATCACTGCGATCGCCGCGAGGACGACGGCCCCGATGGAGCGCCAGGAAGCCTGCTTGCTCATGATGGATCAGGGGTCGGTACGGACCGCTGGTGCCTTCACGCGCCAGCGGCGTCCCGAACGATAGAGCGCAGCCAGGCCGAGAATGACCATCGGCAGCAGGACGAACACGGTGTAAACGATCGATGCCGCGAAGGCATTGGGCGCCGTCACATGGAAGGCAGCGAGCCCGAAGGTGAACCCGAGCTGCGTCGTGCCGACGTGAATCGGCGCAGCCGGCAGCGTCAGCCCCACGACGATGAGCACGAGCACCGCGATCGCGGAGACAGCCTCGGTAGTCAGTCCCAGCGACCGCATGCTGGCGAGAATGCCGATGAGAATGCACGTCCATTGCAGCACCGACAGGATGATCACTTTCGGCAGCAGCCTGCCATTGCGGATGGTGCTCAAACCGCTCAGCGCTTCGCGCAGGTGCCAGAGGATTTTCTCGCGCCAGCGCGGCGAGACGAAGAACAGGAGCTTCTCTGCAAGACGCAGCGCAGCGTCGGTCCAGAGGAATACGACGACCATTGCGAACAACGCGCAGATGACGAGTCCCAGTGCAACATAGCTTGCCGAGACGACCATCGGCGCCACTTCGTCAGTGGTCAGCACGAGCACGCCGAGAAACACGAGCACGGAAGCCGTATCGAAAAGCCGCTCGATCGCGATCGTGCCGAGCAGCGCGCTTGCGGGCACGCGATGGCGCTTGCTGACGATTGCCACACGCGCCAGCTCACCTACATGCGAAACGACGAGATTGACCGCGGTTCCGGCGTACACCGCCGTAATCAACTGGGTGATGCGGAAGTCGTAGAGCGGCGATAGCAGCACCCGCCATCGCCAGGCTTTGAAGCACATGAAGGCGATCGACGCGACGATCGCGACGAGTTCCCAGGGAAGATGCGCCTGCAGGGCGATGTTCAGGCTTTCGGACAGGTTCACCGACCGCAGCGACAGCCACAGGAATACGCTCCCGATGGCGAGGCCTAGGACGAGCCAGGACGGGCGTGACGTCATCTGCGGTACCGGATGAGACAGACCGTCTCTGGATTACTTACCATAAGCAACGAAAAACGTGGGAAAGTGCTCGGGCCAAGCAACTTTTGCGACCTCTGCAATGTTCCAGTGGGCGAGTGACGCGTTCTGTCGAAGCAGTCACAATCCCGCCGGCCAGACCAGCGCAATGACAGGAACTTAATAGTGGTAACGCCCCTTTCCCGCAGGACCTCGCATTGGCGCTGGACCACGTTCGCGGTTGCATTGCTGTGCACCGCCGTTGCGGGAGCGAGCTCGCTCGAGTTCTTCGAGAACGCGGCGAGCGATTACGACTACGGGCGGCAGAACACCATTCCCGCCGGGTTCGGCACCGGCGAGTTCACGCTGGAGATCTGGCTGCGGCCGGACAGTTCGCTGCCGGTCGGCTCCACGGACAGCGGCACGAATCAGCTGCGGAACTGGAGCAACGCGAACCCGACGCCGTACAGCTCATCGAGCTGGTGGTACGCCGGAAACTTCCTGCTCGATGGTCACAACAACACCAGCTACTCGAGCGGAACGTTCAGCCTGCAGTTCTTCAACGGCGGCCGTCTTCGCTGGTTGTTCGGCGACGGCGCACCCGCGGACGCACGCAGCGGCGACTTGCACGCCGTGCAGAACGCAAGCGGCGCTTCCCTGCTCGACGGCCAATGGCATCAGGTGACGCTGGTGCGGCGTCAGAGCGGCAGCGGCGCAACGCTGGAAATGTGGATCGACGGTGCGCTTTCCGACACCGAAACGACCAGCGAAATGACGGACATGCGGCAGTGGTGGAACAACTGGACCGGCTTTCCGCAGGCGGGCTGGATCTGGGGCGCGGAGAAGCAGGCAGCGCTCGGTCAGATCACCCAGTACGAAGACTACAAAGGCAACATCGACGAACTCCGGTTCTGGTCGATCGCCAAGTCCAGCACGGACATCGCACAGAACTATCGCGCACGGGTGACTGGTGCCGAAACCGGGCTCGCGGGCCACTACACATTCGAAGCGACGAGCCCATGCAACCAGGTGGGCGGCGGCGGTGCCTGCATCAACGCAAGCAATCTGAAGTCAGGAGCTCTTTCTTCCGCCGAGCCTCCGCTCACTGGATCGGGTGGCGGCAGCGATACGTCGGCACCTACAGTACCCGCTAACCTTCGCGCCTCCGGAGCCACCGCAAGCGGCGTAAATCTCGCCTGGGACGCAGCCACCGATAACGTCGGCGTCGCCGGCTACGATCTCTATCGCGACGGCGACCTGATCGCCTCTCCGACTGCTACGAGTTACACGGACTCCGGGCTCACGGCCGCGAGCACCTACATCTACACGGTGCGCGCCCGTGATGCTGCGGGCAATGCTTCCGACAGGTCCGGCGGTCTTACCGTGACGACGATTACAGTGACACAGCCGCCGCCGAGCGGCGGTTCGGGTGGTGGTGGTGGCGGCGGTCAATTCGGACTCGGATTCATTGTCTTCGGCTTCCTCGCCTTGCTCGCACGCCGCGGATACAGCTCGCCGACCCTTCGCGTCGCGCGATGAGTTCCAACAAGCGTTGGCTCGCGCTCGGCGCGGGCGTCGTGCTGAGCGCCATCCTGCTGGTGTTCGCGCTTCGTGATGTTGACGGCGCAGAACTGCGCCGCGTGCTTGCGGCGGCACGATGGTGGGTGATCGGCCCCTTCCTGCTGAGTCTCTTCGCCTACTACTGGGTGAAGACCGTTCGCTGGGCATACTTGCTGCGCAGCGTGGTTCCTGGCGTGACGGCGGGCCGCCTCTTCGCGCCGGTCATGATCGGCTACGCCGCGGGTGCGTTGCTGCCGATGCAGTTCGGCGAGATCGTGCGCGCGTGGCTGGGCGCTCAGCGGTTGAACATCCGGATGCTCGCCTCGCTGATGTCGGTCGCGCTCGAACGGGTGTTCGATCTGCTGTCGATCCTTCTGCTCGCGGCGCTGGCCTTCCTGACGGCGAAATCGGCTTCAGCATGGCTTTCGTCGGTCATCTGGCTGCTGGCCGCCGGCGCATTCGTCGCGCTGATCCTGTTCCTGATCTTCGTGTTCCGGACGGAGCAATGCCTGGCTCTGTGCGAGCACCTGCTCGGCAAGGCGCCGCCGCCTCTGCGCGCCCGCATCCTCGATCAGCTGCGCGCGGCCGCGACCGGCCTCAACGCATTGCGCAGCATCCGCTCCATTTCCGCCGTGATGGCGATGTCGATCCTGCAATGGCTGTTCATGTTCGCGTGCATCTGGCTCAGTCTCTACGCCATGCACCTGGACCTGGGTGCACTCGCCGCGGTGCTGACGACAGTCTTCACCGTCATCGGCATCAGCCTGCCGAACAGCCCAGGTTATGTCGGAAGCATCCAGCTCGCCTTCACACTCGCCCTGGAGCCGTTCGGCGTTCCTGGCGCGGAAGCCATCGCGGCATCGTTGTTCTTCCACCTGCTGGCCTACGTTTCGGTCGTCGTCTGCGGCCTCGCGATGCTGCCCGTCGTGGGCATGAGCGTCCGCGACGTGGCGAAAGGCACGCGTGAAGCGAACGCTGAAAGCAATACCCCGTAAGGACCTGTCGGACAGAAATCGCCCTTTCGGAACAAGAATTTGCGCCAGTTCACACTTTTCCCTCACAGCGCGTCGAAATAGTTAACAGCGGGCCTCCGTCGACCCTCGAAAAACGCGATAACCGAATGAACTGATTCAGCTTTTCACTCTTGGTACGGGGCTTGCAACTCTTGGTGCACTGTTAAGTCGATGCCCAGAGGTCCGAGATCGTGAAAGCGTCGTTGTTCGGTTCCACGTTCACTGCACGGTTGATTGCAGTGTTGCTCATGTTCGCGGCAGTGGTCGGGACGGCCCAGGCGAACATTACTGACGACTTCCAGAGGACGGACAGCGCCACCATCGGCAACAACTGGGTCGAAAAGAACGCCAGCGCGTTCTCCATCGCCTCCGGCCGCGTGACCAAGCTGTCGGTCGGCACCGGCTACCCGGACAACCTGGTCTACCGCCCGGCCGCCGAGAACGTCGCGGACGTCGAAGCATCGGTAGAGCTGCGCTTCACCGGCAGCCCGGGCTACCCGCAGGTCCATACGCGTGTTCAGACGAACACAGTGACCTTCGCAGGCTGGCTCGACAGCTACATGCTGTACATCAACGACAGCACATCGCAGGCCATTCTCGGACGCCAGAGCGGCACGGCCTTCGTCACGACACTCGCTACGATCTCGCTGTCCCCTGCCCTCAACACGACGGACAACTTCCGCCTCCGCCTGCGGACCACAGGCACGAGCCCGGTCGAACTCGCCGCTTACGTGGAACGCTTCAGCGGCGGCAGCTGGCAAGTCGTCGGCCAGGCGCTCTACAGCGACTCGTCGGCACAGCGCATCGTCAACGCCGGCTCGGTGGGTTTCTCCGGCTACGTCGAGACGACCTACAGCTTCGACAACTTCGTTCGCACGAACCTGACCGGCGCGCCTTCGAACCCGACACCGACCCTTTCCAGCATCGCTCCGGGCAGCGCCCTCGCCGGTGAATCCGGTCTGACCCTGACGGTCACCGGCTCCGGCTTCGTTGCAGGCTCTGAAGTTCGCTGGAACGGTGCTGCACGCACGACGACGTTCGTGTCCGCAACGACGCTCGAAGCAGCGATCACATCGGCCGACCTCGCAAGCGCCGGTTCGGCTTCGGTCACGGTGTTCTCGCCGACTCCGGGCGGCGGCACCTCGAACGCACAGACTTTCACGATCAACCCGAACGGCGGCTCGAATCCGGTCCCCGTAACGGCCAGCCTGAACCCCTCTTCGCGCACCGTGGGCGCGGGCGCCTTCACGCTGACGGTGAACGGCTCGAGCTTCGCGAGCGGCGCAGTGGTGCGCTGGAACGGCTCGAATCGCACGACGACTTTCGTGTCGAACTCGCAGCTTACGGCGGCAATCACCGCGTCCGACGTGGCGAGCACCGGCTCGGCTTCGGTCACGGTCTTCAATCCGACGCCGGGCGGCGGCACCTCTGGTGCGCTGACCTTTACGATCACCGCGGCCACGAATCCCGCACCGACGCTGTCGAGCCTGAACCCGACGTCGCGCACCGCGGGTGCCGGCGCCTTCACGCTCACCGTCACGGGCGCGAACTTCGTCCCGTCGTCGGTCGTCCGTTGGAACGGTTCGGCCCGCACGACGACGTATGTCTCTGCTACCTCCCTCACAGCTGCCATCACGGCGGCCGACGTCGCGACCACAGGCTCGGCATCGGTGACGGTGTTCAGCCCGACGCCGGGCGGCGGCACTTCCGGCGCACAGACGTTCACCATCAGCTCGAGCGGCGGTGGCGGCGGCACGCCCGTCCTCACTGACCTCGCACCGATCTCCACGATCGTGGGCTCGGCGAACGCAGTGGTGACGATCAACGGCTCCGGCTTCACTGCCAGCTCCGTGGGTCGCTGGAACGGCTCGAGCCGCACGACGAACTTCGTCTCGGCGACGCAGATCCAGGTCACGCTGACGACTGCCGATCTGAACGGCGATCGCATCGGCGCCATCACGGTCGCGAACAGCACGAACGTTTCGGGTCCGCTGAGCTTCTACGTGCTCCCGGGCACTGACTCCGCGTTCTTCGACGGCTTCAATCGTGGCCCGAACGCCAACATCGGCAACGGCTGGGTCGAGAAGACGCCGACCGCGTTCTCGATCAACGCGGACGGCACGGTTTCGGCGGGCAACACGTTCCCGGTCGACTATCACGATGCCATCGTCTATCGCCCGACCGGTGAAGACCTGCTCAACGCGGAAACGTCGATCGAATTCATCCGTCAGCCGAACGGCGAACGCTTCGCTCAGCTGCACTCACGCGTACAGCGCAACACCGTGCAGCAGACCGACACGCTGCACAGCTACATCCTGTACGTCGAAGACTATCTCCCCTCGCCGGGCGCGCTGGCCTTCGCAATCCAGCCGCCGACCTACAACCTCGGCGAGTGCGTGCTGCAGTTCGTTCCGCTGCCGAGCCCGCTGGTGAACGGCAACCGCTACCGCCTGCGTTTCCAGGTCACGGGCACTTATCCGGTCCAGCTGAACGGCATCCTCGAACGCTTCAACGGCGGCTCGTGGGACCTGGTCGTGTCGGGCTCGATGACCCACGACAACAACACCCAGGACAACGGCTACTTCTGCCCCTACGCTCAGACGCCTGCACCGATCGGGACGGCCGGTTCGGTCGGCTTCGCGAAGTGGGAGACCAACTCGGAGGCCTACGACAACTTCCACTACCGCACGCTGTCGAACGGCGCGCCGGTGAGCAACGTGCCCGCGGTCTCCGGCATCGTGCCGACGGCCACCACAGCAGGTGCTGGCGCGTTCAACCTGGTCGTGAATGGCGCGAACTTCACCGCCGGCTCGGTCGTCCGGTGGAACGGTGCCAACCGCACCACGACATTCATCTCGCCGACCCAGCTGCAGGCGGCGATCACTGCGGCTGATGTGCAGTCGGCAGGCACAGCGAACGTGACGGTCTTCAACTCGGGCGCCAATGGCGGCACGTCGCCGCAGAGCCCGCAGTTCACGATCGTCGCGGCTGGCGGCGGCGGCTCGTTCACTGATGCGTTCGGTCGTTCGGATTCGGACACGATCGGCAACGGCTGGGTCGAGAAGACCCCGTCGGCCTTCTCGCTGGTCGGCGGCCGCGTCGTGAAGCAGGCATCGACGGTCGACTACCGCGACACGATCCTGTATCGCCCGTCGTCCGAAGCGCTCCTGAACGCGGAAGTTTCGACGGTGCTGCGCATGTCGAGTACTTCGATCGGCTATCCCTCGCTCTTCACACGCGTTCAGTCCAACACCGTCGCGCAGAGCAACGTCGTCGACGGTTACATGCTGTACTTCGATGACAGCTCGACGAGCGTGGTGCTGGGTCGTCAGCGCGGTCAGCAATTCGTGACGACGCTCTCGTCGTTCACGCTCTCGACGCCGCTCAACACGACGGATCTGTTCCGCTTGCGCCTGAGCGCAACGGGCACTTCGCCGGTTCAGCTGCAGGCGGTTGTCGAGCGGTTCGTATCGGGCAACTGGACGATCATCGGCCAGACGACGGCGAGCGATTCGGCATCGGATCGGCTCACGACGCCGGGCGTGGGTGCACTCGGCGGCTATGTCGAAGCGACCTACTCGTACGACGATTTCACGGTCACGACGCTTTGATCTGACCTGAAGGGAAAACGTCCTTCTGCTCTCGCAAGGGAGCAGAAGGACCGAAGGGATGCATCAGGCGCGCAGCAGCGAAACGCCTGTGTAGAGCCGGACCAGCTTGCCGCCGATCGGCGGCACGAAGACTTCGTCTTCCACCTTGAAATGACGCTTCAGCGCGGGCAGCAGCCGCTGCCGGCGATCCGAGTACTGCTTCGGGCTCTCGCCCGTCGACAGCTTCAGCGCGAGATCCCAGATCGGTGAAACGCCGGGCGTCGCGATCGCGATGACACCACCCGGCTTCATCACGCGAATGAGCTCGCGGCAGGCCTTGTCGATGTCATCGACGTACTCGATGGCGCTGACAGACACGGCGCAATCGAAGAACCCATCTTCGAACGGCAGCGACTCCGCACCGGCAGTCGCAAGCGTCGCCTTGATGCCATGCTTCGCGAGCGCGGCCTCGACTTCCCTCGGCATCGGATGAGGATCGATGCCATACAGCTCCGACGCCCGCTGCGCCAGCTCCGGCATGAAGACGCCGCTGCCGTAGCCGATCTCCAGCAGCCGGTTGAACTGGCGCCCCGCCAGCAGGCGGCGAATCAGGCGGAAACGAATGCGCTGCACCGTTCCGATGAAGGGACGGTAGTTCCAGTCCGCGTGGTCGACGGGCCCGGTGCGCACCAGCGCAGACTCAGGCAGTAACTTCAATTCGTTGTCCGATGCGCCCATGAGGGTCCTTTGTGTTGGAGGGCGAGGGATCCGCTTATCCCGCGCTTGCCGGTTGCCAGAGAAATTCGACGGTCTTCTTGCGCCAGCCAGGCACGACATCGAGACCGGGTTGCCAGCCGTTGCCCAGATAGAATAGCCGGGCCTCGAGGTTGTCCGCATCGACGATCACGCGCGCACGCGTCACCTTCTTGTCGGCGAACTGGCCCATGGCTGACTTGAGGAGGTCCTGGCTGATGCGCAGTTTCGTACGAATCATGAACTCGCGCGCACGGAATTCGGGCATCACACCAAAGGACAGCACCTCACCGGACTGGGGTGCGTTCGGATCCGGCGGCGGCAGATTGCGCATGATCTGGAGCGCCTCCCACACCGCTGCAATCCGCTTCGGGTCCTTGAGGACGGATGTCGCCATCACCCAGCCGATTCGGAACAGACTCCGCCGGATTGCCTGCTGCATGAAACCGGAAGAATCATCGGTGACCACGATGAACCCCGCGGGCCTGTCGTCCATGTAGGCCACTGCGCCGGAGATGAGCCCCATCCGCGGCAGGACGCTGTAGTAAAACCGGCTCATGAAGTCAGGGCCCAGCAGCGCCACGGGACTGTGAGAGAGCAGCGCGCCGTGCAACGATGCGAGATCCCGGGACACCTCTGCCGTCACTCCCGTGCCGAAAGGCTGAACCCGATAGTTGATTCTGGCGCTCACATTGGAGCTCATGGCGCGATATCCCGCTGCAAAGAAGCAATCACCGTAACAATGAGCGCAGGGTCCGTGGGCAGATCATCATGCCTCACCTCGCGTTGCCACAAGACGTTCCCAGGCGTGGTCTCCGTGCCGTTACCGGCAAGCTCATGGAGCTGCAATCCGCCTGCCCCATCGAGCACGGCGCTGGTTTCGGGCCGCAGCCACTCATCGGTGCCCAGGCGGAACGTCGTGTACTGAACGTGGCGCATCTCATCCGGAGGCAACGATGCTACTCCCGGCCGATCCGTCCCGCGTCCGAACGGAGTTTCGTCGGCAGGCTGGTCCCGCGTCCCGTTCAGTTCGACCTGCAAACGATGGCTGGTGGCGTCCTGCGCAAACGCGGGGCACAACTCGCGATTGCCTTCCCCGGACAAGCCGCACAACGCATCGCTGCCGTGATTCGCAGGCGCGATGCCGACGAGATTCCTGACGAGGTCCGCCCTGCGTTTGGCGATGTACCAACGCGCCGACATCGAGCCCATGCTGTGAGCGATGATGTCTATCTTCTCGGGCGGCGAGCATCCCGCTTCTTTCGCCGTTGCCTGCGCCGCATCGAGCAAGCGGCGCGCTGCTGGCTCGATCGTCTGCTCCGCCGCCGCAATGCTCGAACCATCCGACGGCTTCAGATCGACAGCGACCAGCCAGGACGACGGATATCCCGCCGACTCGAAAGCGCCGCGCATCGGCTTCCACGTCGATGAATCGAGTCCCGACCCGTGAACGAACAGGACCGGCCGGCCGGATGCGCATCGCTCTGCCTTGCCGCAGCCCGCAGCGCCCAGCGCGAATGCGGCCACCGCAAGCATCCCAGTGCTCGGCAAGCATTGCATCGCTCAACCCTGGGCAGGCTTTCGCGACGCAATGACCTTCGCAGGAACACCGCCGACGATCTGGTACGACTCCACCGGCGAGTTGACCACTGCGCCGGCCCCGACGATTGCACCGGTCGCCACTTCCGCCATGACGACGGCGTTCGTTCCGATCCAGCAATCGTCGGCGAGAGAAATGCGGCGCAGTTTGCCGCCCTGCAGTGCCATGGGCACATCTGTCCGGTCGTAGTTGTGATACTTCGCGCCGCTCAGGAAACGGCAGCCCTCTGCCGTGAGCACGTACGATCCGAAATCGCAGTAGTGGATCGTGTTGTACATGCCGATCAGCACGTTGTCACCGATGCTCACGTCGCGATACAGGAATACCGTGCCGAAGCCGATCATGACGTTGCGGCCGCATCGGGTCAGCGTGAAGCGATAGAACTCGTAGCGGACGATCGTGCCGAGGAGATACGGCACGAACGCGAGGATCTGCGAGCAGGTCAGGAAGATGAAATCGGACAGTCGCGAGAACAGGACCAGCGGCAGGACGATCGGCCAGGTCAGGACCCCCGTGACCGCCATCGCGATCCTCAGCACACGGGATTGCGTGAACTGGTGATAGTCGATGTCGTGATAGCGCTCCGCGCTGATCCGCTCCGCCTTACGCATTGGACGACCCGCGCGTCATCCTAGTCGCCGCGTCGCATCTTTTTGAACCGCTCGCCGTGCATGGCCTTTTCGACCAGCTCGATCTTTTGCGGAATCTTGAAGCGCGCGAGCTTGTCCTTGCAGAACTCGTGCATGCGCTTGCGAAACGCGGGCAAGTCCTCATCCGTCGATAGCTTCACGCGCGCGAACACGACGTGGCCCGTGATCGGATTCGGCTCACCGCGTACGGCGACGTCTTCGACGCCGTCCATGAGCTGAAGCGTGCTCTCGACCTCGGCCGGGTACACCTTCTCGCCGCCGACGTTGATCAGCTCCGACTTGCGGCCCAGGATCTTGATGTACTCTCCATCGACTTCGACGGCGTCTCCGGTCTTGAACCAGCCGTCATCGGTGAACGGGCTCGGGGCGTTCAGGTAACCGAGCATGGCGGACTTCGCCTTGATCTCCAGCAGGCCTTCGACGATGCGCGTCTCGAAGCCTTCCCCACCGACCTTCACCCACAGCGAATCCGAGGATTTCGACTTGGACCGCATGATGCCGACCTCGGACAGGCCGTAAGTCTGCTGCAGCTTGATGTTCGGGAACAATGCGTGGAACCGACGCAGCGTGCTCTCCGGCATGACCTCGGTGCCGTAAGTCACCGTCTGCAGGCTGGAGAGATCGAACTGGCGATACGCTTCGCTGACCAGGAGCAGGTTCACGAACGTCGGCGATGTCGGCAACAGCTGCACCTTGTGCTGTTCGATAGCCCGACAGATCGTGTCAGGACGGCGATCGGCAACAGTGATCACGCAGCCGGAGTTCGACAGGTTGTACATCAGCGTGTTGAAGCCGCCGATGTGATCGAACAGCAGGAACGTGATCGTCCGCAGCGTCTGCCGCGGCACTTTGAACTTCTCGAGCATCGGGACGATGTCGTGCAACGCCGCTTTGCTCTTGCCCGTCGAACCCGACGAAAACAGGATCAATCCGGGCGACTGGCTCTGCTTGAGCCCCACCAGCAATGGATGACTCGCGGTAGTACCCGTGTTCCACGCGTGCAGCGAATCGTCGGAACGAATTTCGACGACCGACTCGACTTCAGCGATCTCGCGAAACTCGGGCTTCTTCTCTTCGACCGAGCTCGTGAGCGGCACGAGGATCGCGTTGCGTTCGATCAGCGCCAGCAACAACGCAACGGCGCGAGGCGAGAAATCCGCCTCCACGCTCACCACTGCACCGGTCTTCACGCCAGCGGCTTCCAGCGAAGCACTGAGACGATCGAGTTCCTCGAGGAGCCAGCCGTACGTGACCGACTGATCGCGCCAGATCAGGGCATCCTTGTCGCGTGCCGCCGCAAAGCGCTCGCGCAGAAAGTCGATGTGCACTAGACACCTCCCAGGAAAATCATCTGCCCGGTCACGAAAGCACTCTCGGGTTTGAGGAAGAAGTCGCACACGTTGGCGACGTCCTCGCAGGTCCCGAGGCGTTTGATCGCCTGGCGCTCGATCAGCGACGCAATCTTGTCCTTCGGAATGGCGCGGATCAGGTCCGTTTCGATCGGTACCGGACCGATCGCATTGATCGTGATGCCGAACTGCGCCAGCTCGCGGGCCATCACCTGCGTGAGCGACTGCACCGCCGCCTTCGATGCCACGTAGGCAGCTTCGCCTTCCAGCTTGAGCGGTACGGCGACGGTCGTGAAGTTGACGATGCGGCCGTACTTCGCGCGCTGCATGAACTTCGCCGCTTCGCGCGAGAAAAGGAAGGTGCCGCCAAGGTTCGTGTCCATCACCCGGCGCACCGTCGCGTACGGCGTCAGCAGCGAGTGGTTCATCGAAGCAATGCCGGCGTTGTTGATCAGGTGATCGAGGCGGCCGAAGTCCTTGCGCACACGTGCGAAGAGATCCTTGACCTGCCCTTCGTCGGTAACGTCGGCAGCGACGTGCGTGTAGTTCGCGTGCTCCCAGTCAGGCGCCTGGCGGCTGCAGCCGACGACGCGATGGCCTTGCGCCGCGTAGTGCTCGGCCAGAAAGCGGCCGATGCCTTTGCGGGTACCGGTGATCAGCGTGACTCGTTGCTCAGACATGCGCGATCGCCGTTCAGCCAGCTGCTTTCTTGGCTTCGAGTTCCTGTGCCGCGTAGGCGGCCAGCGAACCGATGGTGCGATACGGGCTGTTCTTCTGCGACAGTGCCTTGTCGTCAGCGATCTCGACGCGAACGCCAAACCGTTCTTCGATGCCCTGCTCCACCGCGATCACCAGCGACACCAGCGCCAGGGAATCGAGCAGGCCGCCTTCACCGAACAGGCGCGTGCTGTCGTTCAGTTCCTTCGACACGTCGATGCCCTGCTCCTCGGCGATGCTGCGGGCGGTCTCGACAATGAACGGCAACAGTTGATCTTTCATCACGACTCCCAGGAACGATCCTGTATCAGTTTCCAACGTTGAAAGCGGGCTCGAGCGTCGGCAGGCCGCGCCGTGCAAGCAACCGCTCGGCGTGTTCGCGCATCGTCACCAGGTCATGCTTGCGGCCCAGCGCATCGAGCGTCTCGTCGACGACCGCGAGCTTCTTCGCGAGCGGAATGGCCATGCCGGGGAAGAACTTCAGCTCGGGCGCATCATCAGGACCGAGGAAGTCCAGCGG
This sequence comes from Povalibacter uvarum, assembly GCF_014202975.1. Taxonomy (GTDB): domain Bacteria; phylum Pseudomonadota; class Gammaproteobacteria; order Steroidobacterales; family Steroidobacteraceae; genus Steroidobacter; species Steroidobacter uvarum. Next base: position 606,035 of record NZ_JACHHZ010000001.1, on the reverse strand, counting down.
ATGCAGCAGGATCGACGGCTCGGTGCCGGTGAGCCGGCACATGCCCAGCGCGGTCTTGAAGTACGTGCGGGCGGCGAATCGCGAGTAGTGACTGAGATAGAGCACGTAGCTCAGGTGCATCGGCACCTTGAACAGCGGCATCGTGGTCACCGGAATCTCGAGCAGCCCCTTCTGCGGCAGGTTCCAGTTGAATGGCTTCACGGGACGCAGCGCGTCCGCGAGGGTTCCGAACAATGCTTTGCGCTGCTCGCGCTCTTCCTTGCTCAGGTTGCTGGTCGCGAAGAAGTACGCGCGTGCAAGCGGGTTGAGGAGATTCGGGAAGACGGAGGCGTCGTACAGATAGCCGCGCTTCGACAGTACGCGGAGCGTGGCACCCGACAGGCTGAACCCGGGGCCGCGGAAGCCGATCGGTTTCACGCCAGTCGCATGCTCGATGGCCTGTTCGGCACGCTCGAGCTCCTTGTCCAGGTCGCTCTCTTCGTAGAGATGCAGCCAGGGCTCGTGATTGAAACTGTGATTGCCGATCTCGTGGCCGGCAACAGCGATCGATCGCAGCAGCGCCTGGTTCTTCTCCAGCGCCGCATCCTGGCCGACGATGAAGAACGAGATCTTGAGCCGCCGCTTGTCGAGGTACTCGAGAATGCGCGGCACCGCGATATCGAAATACGACGGGAACGCCTGCCAGGCGTTGTTCCCGTGGGTCTTCATATAGGACCACTTGTTGTCGAGGTCCAGCGATACGCTTGCGCAAGGGTTCATCGTATTACCCGTTCAATGTCGCCGCGCCGTCGCGGCTGGTCTGAAGGAATTCCACGATCGCTTTGATCGTATGGTCCGCGGCGGCGCCATCGCCGAAGCCGCTGCGGATGCCGGAGGAGAAGTCGGCGCTGCCCGTCGCTATCTTGTCGCGCCAGTGGCCGACGGCATTGAGGATCGCGGCGACATCGACGCCGACGACGATGTTGCCGCCGCCCTCGACCGTCTCGACCCACTCAGTTTCGTCGCGCAACGTGACACAGGGTTTACCGAGAAAGAAAGCTTCCTTCTGCAGGCCACCCGAATCGGTCAGCACGAGTTTCGCCCCGTCCACGAGGCGCAGCATGTCGAGATAGCCGAGCGGTTCGACGATCCGCAGGTTCTGCGGCGGACGCCATTGCGGCAGGTCGGTCTTGAGCTTGTTGCTGGTTCGGGGATGCAGCGGCAGCACGATCGTCAGGCCGTCGCTGGCAACCCGGGCCAGTGCGTCCATGACCTGCTGCAACCGCGGCCCGTCCGTGTTCTCGGCGCGGTGCACCGTTGCGACGGCGTAGTCGACGCCTGAGAGCTCAAACCGATCCATGATCGACGAACGGCGCTTCGCGATCTCACGATTGAAATGGATCGCATCGAGCATGACGTCGCCTGTGAACTTCGTGCGCGAGCTCAGACGCTCCGCTTCGAGATTGCGGACGGCTGTCGGCGTCGGCGCCAGCAGCAGGTCCGACACATGATCGGTGGCGATGCGATTGATCTCTTCCGGCATGCGCCGGTTGAAGCTGCGCAGCCCCGCTTCGACGTGAACGACCGGAATGTGCAGTTTCACCGCGGCAAGCGCGGCTGCGATCGTGGAGTTGGTGTCGCCGTAGACCACGACGGCGTCGAGCTTGTCCTTGAGCAACAGCTGTTCGATTCCATCCAGCATGCGCGCGGTCTGCTGACCGTGACTGCCCGACCCCACGCCGAGCGCGACGTTCGGACGGGGAATCTCCAGCTCTTCGAAGAAGACATCCGACAGACCCGGATCGTAGTGCTGACCTGTGTGCAGGATCACGTTGTCGACCGGCGTCGCCGGATTGCGGCCGTTGTAGGCCTCGATCGCACGACAGACCGGCGCGAGCTTGACGAACTGGGGTCTTGCGCCAACGACGTTCAACAAGCGCATATCAGCGGCCTCCCGCGGCAACGCGCACAGGCGTCACGGCTTCCGCCGATTCACCCTGTACGCGCGCGAATTCTTTGCCGTACTGATCCAGGAATCCATTCACCGTCTGGATGACCTGGTTGTTGTTGAGCGTGTTGTTCACGAACTGCGCCGTGTTCACCACGTAGAAGTCCTGGTGCCTGGTGCGCGGCTGCTGCACCAGAGACGAGTAATTCAGCACCTGCAGCGGCTGCACCTTGATCGCGCGGTTGATATGCGCACTCTCGATATCGCTCTCGGAGAAATCCGGGAACATCTGGCGCAGGCCGTTCAGGAACAGCGCGCGCAGTTCTTCATCGGTCTTCTGCAGGATCGGGTCATCGGACAGCACGTACTTCGGCAGATACGAGAAATGCAGCCCGGCCGTCTCCTGCGTCGACACGAGATTGCTCATGCCGATGATGCCGGTGAACGGAATGCGCTCATCGCCGATGTTGAGGATGTAGTACGGCATCAGGGGGCGCTTCGTGACGAGCACCATGCAGACGACGCCGAGATACTCGACATCCTTACCCTGCACCGGCAGCTCGACCAGCGATTCGGCGACGGTCTGTCGCATCACGTTGACCGGCCCCGTGAAGATCACCTTGTCGAAATGCTCCACCTGCGAGCCGACTCGAATGGATACGCCGCCGCCCTCGCGCGGCTCTACGCGGGTGACTTCGACATCCGTCGCAACGGACCCACCAGTCGCTTCGATCCGTTCGCGCAGGCGCTGGAACACGGCGCGGTATCCGCCGCTGATGTGCCCGAGCTGTTCCTTCGACGCAGCCGCGTCGCGCGCCGAGAACATGCGCTTGATGTAAGACCAGATGAAGACGGCGGACACACGCTTGTACTGTTCGCCGAGCTTCGCGAGCAGCAGCGGCTTCCAGAACTTCTCGAAGGTCGCGTTGCCCGAGGTGCGCCGAAGGAAGTCCTCGACGGTGATCTTCTCGAGGCTGCGCCAGTCCGAAATGCGTGCGCAGTAGAGGATCGTCGCGGCGAGCCGGAACTTGTTCCAGAGGTTCAGCGGCGGAAACTTCAGGAAGTCGACGTTGTTGCTCAGCGGATAGAACTTCGAATCGACGTAGTAGCCCGTCTGCGTGGCGCCCCAGCGCATCCGGTCTTCGAGACCGATGCGCTTCATGAGCCCGAGCAGCGCTGCGTCGGTAGGCAGGACGACGTGATAGAAGCGGTCCCACACGAACTGTCCGAAGTCGTGCCAGGTCGTGAGCCCGCCGAGCTGCTTGCCGCGCTCGAACACGCTGACACGATGCCCGTCGCCTGCCAGATGATCGGCAAGCGCGAGCCCCATCAAACCGCCGCCAACGATACCGATCCGCATGAGTCGTCAGCCTGCTTTCTGCTTCGCCATGAACGCGCGCTGCCATTCGATGGCGCGAGCCATGCCTTCTTCGACGTCGACCTTCGCGCGCACGCCCAGCAGTTTCTCGCACAGACGGATGTCGGGTACCCGGCGCATCACGTCTTCGTACTTCTTGCCATTGAAGGACTCATACGGCGTGAACTGGATATTCAGCTCGCCCGGCGTGTTGCTCAGCCGCTTGATCAGCTTGGCGAGCTCGAGGATCGTGATTTCCTTGTTGTTGCCGATGTTGATGATCTCGCCGTTCGCTTCGGGGCGGATCGTGGCCTGGTAGATGCCTTCAACCGTGTCGGACACATACGTGAAGCTGCGCGTCTGCATGCCGTCGCCGTGAATCGGGATGGGCTTGCCGGTCAGCACGCAATCGATGAACACCGACTGGGGGCCGCCCCACCACGTCGTGTTCTGGTTCGGGCCGTACGAGCCGAAGAAGCGCAACGCCGTCACGGGGAATCCGTACGCGTCGGCGTAGGCCAGGCCGAGATGCTCGTCGAACAGCTTGGAAACGGCGTAGGCCCAGCGCGGGGACTTCGAGGAACCAATGACCGAGTCGGTGCCCTCTTCCGCGAACGGCAGATTCGGGTTGCGACCGTACACGTCCGAGGTCGATGCGAGCACCGCCTTGATGTTCCGGTTGCGCGCGAACTCGAGGGCCTGTTCGGTGCCCTGGTAGTTGATCTTCAGCGTATCGATCGCCTTGCCATAACGCGGGATCTTGAACGCCGCCAGATGGACGATCGCGTCGAACTGGCCGTCCAGGTCCGCAAAAGTCTCCGCGTGGATCACATCGCGCTTCAGGAAGCGGAACTTCGGGTTCCCTTCGAACGCGGCGATGTTCTCGAGCCGGCCCATCGACAGGTTGTCGATGCCGATGACCTCGTGGCCGTCACGCAGCATGCGCTCCAGCAGGTTCGAGCCCAGAAAGCCGGCCACGCCGGTCACCACGAAACGTCCGCTGGAGCGGGTCATGAACGACACCTCGTAAGGAATATCGACAGTGCCTCGACGGAGGCAATCCTATGAATTTGCCCGGAAATTATAGGCGAACGAATGGCCCCGAGAACGGGCAATTCGTCACACCTGACCGTTCGACTTAATCCCGTTCGAGCTGGTCGACGCGGCGTCTGAGCACTGATCCCTGGTGGAACAGCTCCTCGAAGTAGTTCTTCGCCTGGAGGGCGATGGCACCCAGCCCGATCAGCTGGATGGAGACCATCAGCGACAGCAGGCCGACGAGGAACGTGTGCGGATACCGCTGGTAGGCCATGGATACGGCCGCTGAGATGCGATCCGCGGCCTGGGCTGCATCCGGGCTCAGGTACGCCTCGAAGAAGTGCACGATCATCCAGATGTTTACCCACATCGAGAACGCCAGCATCACGAGGCCCGGCACCACCAGGAACATGAAGGGCCGGAACAGGAACCCCGAAAGGATCGTCGAGAAGATGTGCCGCAGGATGCGCATGCTCGACTGGCGCTGGGGACCGGCCGCGATCTGGCGGGTCCAGTCGAGATGCGCCGGCACCTCGAGAATGAGGCCGCGCAGGACCATGGTCTTGTAGACCGTCTCGGGCATCACATCCATGCCGAGAGAGCGCAGCGACAGCGCGCGAATGAACGGACCATCGTACGCACGGACCATGCACGTGATGGTCGATGCGTTTCCGCGGGCGAAAGCGCGCAGGAAACGGTTGCCCCAGATGCTGAAGAATTTGCGCTTGGCCGGCACGTTCGTGAGCTGCCCTCCTTCCATGTAAGGCGACGCCAGCACGAGCTTCGCGCGCGTCTTCACGATCTTGTCGAGCATCAGTCCGATGTGATCGGGCGCATAGCTCAGATCCACATCCATCGTCACGACGTAGTCGCCTCGCGACTCGCCGAATCCCGTCTTGAACGCCTGGCCGAGTCCGAAGTTGGTCGGGTGATGCAGGACGCGAAGATTGGAGAAACTCGATTCGAGGCGCTCGGCGATCTCGGCGGTGCCGTCGCGGCTGCCGTCGTTGACGATGACGATCTCGAAGCGATAGCGCGACTCGAGCGTGCGCAGATACTGCTCGATGACGCCCACGTTCTCTTCCAGCACTGCCGCCTCGTTGTAGGCGGGCAGAATGATGGTCACCAGCGGTCTGTCCTGAGTCGATTTCATGTCGAGCGTTATCCGTTAGTTCTTTTCTATTGTAGCCAGACGGGCGCCGCGGAGGGCGCGATGAGACATTGCGGCAATCGGCTGTAAAGGCTGCCGACAACCGCACCCACCGCGCTCTTCAGTCCCGGGCCTGATAAATCTTCAGCAAAGGCGTATCCACTTCCAGGGCCAGCCAGTCCGGTCGCGTCCCGGCGGCCAGCTCCCTGAAGAAGACGCGATGTTCGTTCGATTCGGCGGTCGGATCGAAGGACTCCGGGAAAAACAGCACGAACTTCACCTTGAATCGCTGGGCGAGGCTGTGCACTTCCGCCTCGGTCCATGTGCGCGTGGTCCATTCCCGGTCGGCGAGGCCGATCGTCGTGCGATCGATGAGCAAGCCGAGCAGCTGGCCGCCGTCGGACAGCAGAGCATCATCGCCGGAGGAATGCTCGAGCAGCCAGTCGCGAACGGATCGGTCCTCGTAGCGCTGGTTGAGCGCGGCCATCACGGCACCGAGTTGGCTTTCCCGCCGGAACCAGTCGCTCCAGTAGACACCCGCGTGGACCTGCACGGCCAGAAATCCCACCAGAATCACGCCCGCTGCCGACAGCGTGCGCATCCTGCGCACCGGTTCGTCGGGCCGGGCAGACAGGATGCCGGAGAACACGTACGCAACGATTGCGATCACGAGCGGCAGCAGCGGCAGCATGTATCGCGAATTGATCATCGCGGGCGTGCGCTGGTAGCCGAGCAAGGCAAGCAGCGCGACACTGAAGACGATCGATGACGCAGCAACGGCAAGCGGCACGTAGTTCGCGCCGGACAGTTCGGTGGTGTGTACCCGCCCCTTGCGCGCGGCCAGGAACTCCCAGGTGAACCAACTCGCCACCGCGAGAAGCAGAAGGACCAGGAACCCGCCCGTCGAGCCGTAGAAGCCAAGGGTCTGCAGCGTGCTCCAGATGAGACTGCGCGCGACTTCCATGCCGGTGCTGCCGTATTCGACCGAAGGCCCGCCGGACAGCGTTCCCGCCAGCATCAGATTGCGAATGAACGTTGCCGCCATGATCAGCACCGGGACGGCCATCGCCACGACTGCATCCCAGAACGTGCTCCATCGCGGCCGCGCCACCCATCGCGCCGCCATCACGACACCGAGCCCGCCGACGACGGCTATCCCCGCGTACCGGACCAGAAACGTCGCGATGGCGAAGACGCCCGCGAGAAAGCAGTCCCTGCGCGAAAGCTCGCGATCATGGGGCGCAAGCACGAGCAGCGTGAGCAGTGTGAAGAGCGCGTAAGTCGACTCCGACAGTCCGCGCAGCACGAGTACGTTCGGCAGCACCGCCACGGTCCAGGCGAGAGTCGCGCCGATTGCGATGGCCGGGACCACACGAAGCCGGCGCATGAGCACATAGAGAGCCACACAACTCGCGGCGTGACTCAGGACGGCTACGATGAACGGCGCGTACAGCGTCGGCACGCCCATAGCCAGAAGCAGAGCGATCATCAGCGGGAACACAGGCGGCCAGACGGTCTGGGGCGCGGGAGATACGCCCGAAGTCATCTGCTCTTCGTAATAGATGAGCGTCGTGGAGTAACCCCTGCCTTCGATCACGTTGCGCGCAGTATCGACGTACTGCGCGACATCGACGCTCAGGTATTGCGGGCGGTACGCCAGCGCGAGACCGACCACGACGATTGCGATCGGTGTCAGCACCAGCATCCATCGCTGCCACTCACTGCGGGTAGCAGTGGAACTCATTCGGGCACTCTCCGGGCATTCTCGGGGCGTCCCTCGCCACTAGCACTTCTTCCTTCGCTGACTGATCGAACACAACCGCCGATCCGGAACGTCAACCGCGCAGCAGGCGCTCCGACGATCCGATCGCCACTTTCGCCAGTCCCTTGAGCGTCTGAATGTTCACGACGCCGGCACCGGAGCTGGCCGCATGCCACAGATGCATCAATGCCTCGCGCGGCGAGCGTCGCGAGAGATGCTGAAACAGATCGGCGTGCAATCGGCCGATGATGTGCCGCAGAGAACGCTGCCGAGCGGCGTCCGGCTCCCCCGCCAGGATCTTCTGTCGCGTCCTTAGCTTCTGCCGCAGATTGTATTCCACGCGGTTCGATACGTTATTGCCATGTAGACGCCTGTCGAAGCCCACGTACGGTACGACCCCGACGTCTCCCATTCCCGCTACCCGATAGATCAGGTCGTAGTCTTCGCCCACGTGCAGCCCGGCGTCGAACCCACCCGACGCCTCGAACGCGGCGCGCCGGAACATGGATGCGCACGTACAGCCGAAATTCTCGATCAACAACGCGTCCCGCGCCTGTGAGCCCGTCAGCAGATTACTGTCGAGCTTCGCCAGAACCCGCCGCAGATTCGTGCATGTATCGAAATGCGTCCGCGGATACGGCCCCTGCTCCGTGAAGTTCCGGTAGTTGCAGATCGCCAGCTGCGCTGACGCATGGGACTCCAGGAACTCCACGAGCATCCTGATGTGGTCGGTCGTCATCAGATCGTCGGCGTCGAAGAAGGCGAGATAGTCGCCCCGCGCATGCCGTGCTCCGATGTTGCGGGGAACCGATGGCCCGCCGCTGTTCGTCGACTCGATCAGGGTCACCCCGTCGAACCGCCTCACGACCTCGCGGGTCGAGTCGCCCGAGCCGTCGTCGACGACGATGATCTCGATGTCGGAATAGCTCTGGCTCTGGATGCTCTCGAGCGTCTCCCCAATGAGATCCGCTGCGTTGTACGCAGCGACGATGACGGAAACGAGCGCGGTCACACCGACATCCTCACTGGGCTCCCCTGCGGCTGATTCGTGCGCGGAGCGAGCCCACCTGCTCGACGACGAGTTGCCGTTCCTGGGGCGTCACCACCCCGGTGGCCAGCAAAGCGCCGATGAACGCCACGAAGAGGATCGCTTTCACGACGATCCCGGCGACGACCCCGAGCTGCACCATCGCTCCCGCGCCGGCAAAGAGGATGGCCAGAACCAGCAGCTTCAGCAAGCGACCAAAGTCATAGCGGATCGCAAAAAGCGGCTGCGCCTTCTTCAGCGACAGCACCGTGTTGCAGGTATACGCCGCCAGGGAAGCCGCGAGGGCGCCCCAGAGACCCAGCAGCGGGATCAGTGCCGCATTGAGCGTCACGTGCGCCACCGCCGAGGTGATGTTCACGTGCGCCATGTATTTCGTCTGCTTGGAGTACAGGATCCCGAACTGGAAGTGATATTTCATCGCCAGGACGATCATGGACAGCCCGATGACCGGGATGTACTGCGCGGCCGGGTAGTACGCCGGCGTCGTCATGATCATGAGGACTTCACGCGCGTAGAACGCCAGCCCCATCGTCACGATCACGAGCAGCAGCATGTGGTAGTCGAACACCCGGGCCAGGGTCCGGGGCGCGTCGTCCTGTTTGGCGATCTCGAAACGCCGCGGCAGATAGGTCAGCAGGAACGGCGCGGTCACCAGCGTATGCACGACCGTGCCAAGCTTCTGGGCAAGGCCGTAGATGCCGGCATCGGCCGTCGACAGCATGTGATTGATGAAGTACCGGTCCGAGTACGCGATCGCGGTGCTGGCAAGCTCCGACGGGATCAGCGGCAGGGAGAACCGGTACATGTCGCCCGCAAGCGCCTTTGAGAACGCCATTCCGACTTTGCGGAGGATGGCCACGGTCAACGGCACCGCGATGACGATCTTCGTGATCAGGCTCGCGAGCAGGATGCCGAAGACGCCTTCCTTGGCGAAGAGCACGAAATAGATGTTCAGGCTGACGCTGAGCAGCAGGTTGGTCAGCGAGATGCCGACGTAGATCATCGATCGCTGCTGGATGCGCAGGTAGACCTGGCCCAGGTCGACGATCAGTCCGATCAGCAGGGACGCGAATGCCACATGGAAATACGAAGCGAACTGCGGACTGTCGAACAACGCTTCCGCGAGGAACGTACTTCCAAGCGCGCAGACGCCGATGATCAGTGCACCGGTGACGGTAACCAGGATGTAGATGGTGCTGATGACCCGGTCCTGATCCGTCCGCTCCGTGTACTCGAAATAGAACCGCGTCATCGCGCCGGCAACGCCCAGGCCGGCGACGAGCCCCACCATGTTGATCGACGTGTCGATGATCTCGAGCACGCCGTAGTCGAACGGCGTGAGCTGCGACGTGTACAGCGGCAGCATGAGGAACGCGACGATGCGCGAAAGCATGTTGCCGATGCCGTAGACCACGGAGTGCTTCGCGAGGAAGCGCAACTCGCCGGACCGCGGGGGACTCCTGCTCTCGTCAGTCATTCAGATCGGACACCGTGTTGGATTCACAGACGCATGCTGCCCGATTTGGACAGGCGCTTTCTGATCACGTAGCGAAGCGGCGGCCGGAAGGAATCGATCTCCCGGATGCGCCGCATGGTCTCGCGCGACATCTTGCGCCGCTCACGAACGGCCTGCGGCAACCCCTTCAACCCGTCCCATGCGCCCTTGAACCACCAGCGAAAGTGCCGGTCGCGGATCGAGTAGAAGAACATGGCCGCCGTCTGACGGAAGAACGTCCAGGAGCCGTACCCTACGGGAAGATTTCGCACCGCCAGCCAGAGCGTGTTGCGGGTATCGAAGTAATAGTTGCGCCACGACTTCCGCCCTTCCGGCGCGAACGAGTGCGTGACGTTCAGCGCGGGGCTGTAGATGACACGCCAGCCGCCGTTCATGACGCGAAAGGCCAGGTCGGGTCCTTCGTGGCTCAGGAAGAACGATTCGGGATAGCCGCCGACGTCGCGCAGCACGTTGCGGCGAAAAGCGACGGCGCCCTCGGTGATCTCGTACGTGTCGAACGTCTCGTCGGCGAATTTCTCGATTTCGCGGTGATGAACCCAGTTGACCACTCGGCCGGTGCCTTCCTCCAGCACCTTGAAGTTGACCGCGGCCACTTTGGCATCGGCGAAGATCCGGTCGAGTTGCTCCAGCGCATCGGTGCTCAGCCCGAACACGTCGTCGTCGAGGCAGACGATGACATCGCCGCGAGCCGCATCGAAACCGAGGTTGCGCCCCGCGGCTCCGAGATTCCGGGGCGCCCGCAGTGTCACGACATCCGGGTAGCCGGACGTGAAGTTGCTCGCCGGTTCGTCCGAAGCGTTGTCGACAACGATGATCTCGGCACCCGACCGGCTGAAGCTGCGCAGATCATCGAGCAGCCGCTTCAGCAGGTGACCACGGTTGAACGTCAGGATGACGATCGAGAAGGTCAGCCGGCGGGCGGTTCCGGCGGTCATCTCAGCAGTCATTGGCGCAGAGTCAGCCATCTACGAAAAACTCATGGTGCTCGAAGAAAAGTGTGAGCCGGGTCCATGCGCAACCGAGGTACGTCGTTTGCAGGCGTCGCATGCACGATCCGGCGGCGAATGTTCTCATGCCTTGCCGCGGCATGCTCTGGAACCAACGCGCCGATGTGATGCAATCGCCCTTCGGTCCAGGTCGGTGCAGGAAGCACCTCACACTTTTGACGTCGGGCCGGATGATCAATTGTGCTATGTTTTCGCGTTTCCGCGGCTTGCAACACTTCCTCCGGCACGCGGACCCGCTAAGGTCCCGTGCGAACTCTCGAGAAGTGCTCTTCGGGTACAGAGTCCATCAACGTGCGCGTCGACCAATTCGTTTTCAGGAACCTGATCTACCGGCCTGTCACCTGGATACGCGGTCAGAACGTCTTCGGCTATCTCGGACGCCTCGACAAGACCCAGTGGCTCCCCGCGGACAAGATTGCAGCGATCCAGCTGGAACGCTTGCAGGCGCTGCTGCCGACGGTACGGCGCGACTCCCCGGCCTATGGTCGCCGCCTCGCCGACTCGCCCCGCACGATCGCCAGCCTCGACGACCTGCACCGGATCCCGACGCTCAGCAAGCAGGACCTTCGCAGTGAGAAGGCCGAACTGCAAAGCACGAACCTGCCGGCGCTCTGCGTATCCAAAACGACCGGCGGATCGACCGGCGAACCGGTCACCCTGCTCAAGACCCGATACGCAATGGCGTGGGAGCTCGCGGCCACCTGGCGCGGCTACTCCTGGGCCGGCATCGACATCGGCGACAGCCAGGCGCGCTTCTGGGGCGTGGCGATCGATTCGAAGAGCCGGGCCAAGGCACAGCTGATCGACTTCGTCTGTCATCGCAAGCGCTTCTCGGCCTTCGGCTTCAGCCGCGACAGTTTTCCGGAGTACGAGCGTCGCCTGAAGGAATTCTCTCCCGACTGGTTCTACGGCTACGTTTCGATGGTCGCTGAGTTCGCGCGCTGGTACATCGAAAGCGGCCGCGAATCTCCGGTGCAGCCGCGGGCAGTGGTTACGACTTCGGAAGTCCTGTCCCCCGATGACCGTGCGGCGATCGCGACCGCTTTCCGCACACGCGTATTCAACGAATACGGCTGCGGCGAACTGGGCACCATCGCGCACGAGTGCGCAGAAGGCCGGCTGCATACGAGCGACGAGAACATGATCGTCGAAATCCTCGATGGCGAGCGGCCCTGCAAGCCCGGCGAAAAGGGCGAGATGGTCATCACCGAGCTCAACAACACCGCGATGCCGCTCATCCGCTATCGCACCGGTGACTTCGCCGCGTTCGCCGAGGAGCCCTGTCCTTGCGGACGCCAGCTCAAGGTGATCGACAAGCTGTACGGCCGCGCCTACGACTTCATCCTGAGTCCGTCCGGTCGCAAGTTCCACGCCGAGTTCCTGATGTACATCTTCGAAGAAGCGCAGCGGCACGAGATCGGCATCGCACAGTTCCAGGTTCGTCAGACGAAGATCGACACGCTCGAGGTGCTTGCCGTGCCATCTCCGGGCGGCTTCACGCCCGAGGCGGAAAGGTCGCTGGTGAACCGCATCCGCTCCCTGCTGGGTGAGGACATGACAGTCAATGTGACACGCGTGCAGCGCATCGAACGTGAGCGTTCGGGCAAGATGCGCGTGATCGTTGGGCTGCCGCAGGCGTAGGCACGAGGACCGGTCAGGATGTGTGGCATAGCAGGCATCTACTATTTCGACTCCGCGGCTCGCGTGGAGCAGCCGTTGCTCGAGCGCATGACGTCGGTGATCAGTCATCGCGGACCGAATGGGCACGGATTCTTCATCGATGGCCAGGTGGGCCTTGGTCATCGCCGCCTTTCGGTTATCGACCTGGACGGCGGCGGCCAGCCGATGATCGACGAGCCTTCGCGCCGCGTCATCGTCTACAACGGCGAGATCTTCAACTACCGCGAGCTGCGCGAGACGCTGAAGAACGGCGGCACGAGCTTCCGGACGAAGAGCGATACCGAAGTGCTGCTCAAGCTCGCCAACCCCGCCGTCGAGAGCTGGGCGCACGAGCTCAACGGCATGTTCGCCTTCGCGCTGTGGGATCCGCGGGAACGGTCGCTGCTGGTCATGCGGGATCGCTTCGGCGTCAAACCGCTCTACTACGTGAGCACGCCCGAGTTCTTCGCCTTCTCGTCCGAGATCAAGTCGCTGCTGCAGATTCCCGGCGTGCGCGCCGAAGTGAACACTGACTCGGTCGCTGAGTACCTCGCGTTCCGGCACGTCCTCGAACCCTCGACCTTCCTGAAAGGCGTTCAGCAGCTTCCCGGTGGACACTACATCCATATCACTCCGGGCAGCCGCGGCGTGCAGATCAAGCGCTGGTGGTCGGAAACGGAAGCTCTTGCGCGGTTTCGCGCATCCGGCGCCGCGGACGCTTCACTGCTCGACATGCTGTCGAGCTCGGTGAGCTATCGACTGGTCAGCGACGTCCCGCTCGGCACTTTCAACAGCGGCGGCGTCGACAGCTCGCTCATCACGCGCGAAGTTCGGAATCACAAGGTCGGCGAACTGCACACGTTCTCCGTCGGCTTCTCGGAACAGAGCCACGACGAGAGCAAGTACGCGCAGGAAGTCGCAGGCAAGCTGGGCACGATTCATCACGCCGAATACATCAGCGTCGATCAGTACGCGGAGTCGCTGCCCAAGGCCATCTGGCACAACGATGAACCGCTGTGTCATCCGCATTCGGTGCACCTGATGCACCTGTGCGGAATCGCCAGCAAGTATGTGACCGTGGCCCTGACGGGCGAAGGTGCCGACGAGCTCTTTGCGGGCTATCCACGACTGCGGATACCGCTCTACTCCAACGCCGCCGGCCCGCTGGGCCCATGGGTCGGGCGCCTCGCCAGCAGCACGGCGCGCGGGCTGGGCATGCGACGGCTGCGCAAACTGTTCGATGCCATGTCAGGCGACGTGGACGTAAGAATCGATTCCCATCGATTCATCGATCGCGACGATCTGGACGCGCTGAAGCCCAGGGTCAGCTACGTCGGCAGCCGTGAAGCACTGCGCTCCGGCATTCCTGCGAACCAGCCCTTCCTCGAACAGCTGCTCGAATATGAGCGCCGCTCCTACATGCAGTCGCTCGTGGTCCGGCTCGACAAGATGGCAATGGCTCATGGCCTGGAAGCGCGGACTCCATTCCTCGACTACCGGATGGTGCTGTGGTCGAAGACGCGGCCCGCCTCCGAGAAGGTCGGCAGCGGCTGGGCGAACAAACCCACGCTCAAGGCAGAGTGCGCACGCACGTTCTCGCACGAACTCGTCTACCGGCCCAAGGTCGGCTTCGGCGTGCCGCTGACAGTGTGGTTCCGCCAGCAGCCGGCGTTCCGCTCGATGCTCGATGACATGTCGGGCGACAAGTCCATCGTTTCGAACCTCTTCCCGCGCGACGTCATTCGACGACTCGTGAGCGAACACACGAGCAGCAAAGCAGATCACACGGAAGCGCTCTGGGTCCTGCTCAATATCCATCTGTGGCAGAACGCCATCGCGCAACCGGCGGCCAGCCACTAGAACGCTCAGACCGGCTGGGGTGGCGTGCCCACTCCGCTGGCGAGCCTCCACAACGTCAGCGGCAGATCGACGCCAGAACGGACTGCGTCGTCAACATCGCGAAGCAGCGGCAACACGCTGCTTATCGTGAGCTGCCCATCGGCATTGGCGCCGAACTCAACAGTAGCGGCGCCGTGCCATCCGCGTCGACCAAGTTCTGCTTGTGCCAGCTGAACCCAGTCCGCCGCGGATGCACCCTGCTCCGTGGTGAAATACTGAATCACGCTGCCGCCGGCGCAAACGCAGACGAGCCGCGCTTCTGCCCCTGACGAACCACCGGGTGCGGTGCGTGCAGAAGATTGCTGCAGCAAAGCTCCGCGTCTCGCCGGATGATCCAGCGACAACTGCGAGAGCCACTCGGCGGATGCTTCATCGCAGGGAACGACCAGCGTCGCGTCGTCGATCGCATCCAGCTCAGAGTCCGCAACGGCTTGTACGCGCACGTCCTCACTGCGACTGACAGATTCCCAGGCATCGATAGTCGAAGGATCGGCATTCACCAGCAGAACGAGGTCTCTTCGCTTTGCACACGCGGCACCTCCCAGCGCCGGCAATTCTGCCGGGGTACGCGGTTTCACGCTGTCGCGAATCGTTCGTGCGTGCTCCTTGAGTTTTGCCAGGGTTCGTTTGCCGCAATGGCGATGCCAGAGGAAATTTCGATCGTATCGGACCAGCGAAGCGAACCGGTTCTTGAAGGTCTCGTCGCCGCGACTGAAGTCGAGCTCCGCGAGCCCGGCGTCCTGCGCGTTCTGCACGAGAGCCTTGAGCAGAACATCGCCGGGCGAATGCTCGCGCAAAGCCACGTCGAATGCCGGCTTGTACCAGATCAATGTATCGCGCGACCGCAACCCGAAATGCTGCGCGACCACCCTACCGTCCAGAGACACGGCCGTGTATTGCACGCCGCCCGTCGGCGCGAGAGCCGCAGTGATCTGCCGATAGAATTCACGAGGAGTTTCGGAGCGGAACAGGCTCGGACTGCTCGAGCCCTGCCATCGGCTTTCATGTTGAGCAAACAGCGCCGGCAGCCGCTCACCGATGGCTGCGGCGCTCTCGAAATGTTCCACTGCCACCGCACCCAGCATGCTCAGGCTGCGTTCGCTGCGACGCAGGCTCGCCTTCGCAAGCACTCTCGCCGCACCGTTGGCGTTGTGCCGGAGTTGAAGCGTAGGGCAAGGCGTCACAGCGTCCGCGGTGACCTCTCCTCGGCGTGCACGCGCAGCCAGGCAAAGCCCCAGAGACGAAAACTGCGGTACGTCGAAGAAGCCGATCGAGTCCCCCGGCGGCAACGACCGATCGATGCAGTCGAGCAGCGCTTCGGTGATCGCCGCATCGCCTCGCCGGGCGAGAAACGACTGGTAATCAGAATAGTCGTCGCCGAGGATCAGCCAGTCGGCACCCTGGCCGCGGTCGGACGAACCTGCACGCATGAGCGGCGCCAACCCGACGACGTGGCCACCCTCGCTGGCAACGAAGATCTTCAGAGCGTTCGGCGCGAAGACCCGTGCGTACGTCTGGAGCCACTCCCGGCGCTGGAACACAGTCGCGTCCGGGCACTGTTCCCAGAGCGCATCCCATTCGCGCGAATCGATCGAATGAATGTTGCCGGTCTCGATGACAGAAACGGCACGCAGTGCCGGGAGACCGACGCGGGCTGTCATACCTTGCAGATGGAGAAACGATACTTGGCGTTTCGTTCCTGCGTGAGGCGCTCGACCTTGTTCAGGTGGATACGGACATCTTCACCGAACTCCGTGCGCAGCACGCCCTCGAGCTCGCGGCCGGCGTGCTCCGTGTATTCGGGCGAGGGCACGAGATTCAGGACGAACTCGTCGAGCTTTTCCTGGACGATCTGCAACTGGCCGAGCCCGGGGATCGCCGTCAGCGTCTTCTCCACGAGCGAGATTCCCGCCACGCGCGAACCATCGCGACGTTTGAGGAAATCGGCGGTGCGTCCGGTCAAGCGCTCCATGAGCGGCAAGCCCCTGCCACACTCACAGCGGCGCGCCGACGGCACGCCCATGTCACCGACAGCGTAGCGGATGAGCGGCATGCCCCGGTTCATCAGGTCCGTCACGACGATGCGACCCTCCTCGCCTGGTTGAGCCGGCTCGCCATCCTCCCGGATGAACTCGACGAACACATGCTCAGAGTTGAGATGCATGCCCCGGTGTACTTCGCATTCGCTCCCGATCAAGCCGACTTCTTCACAGCCGTATCGGTTCGTGACGGGCGAGCCGAACACCGACTCGATCACCTTGCGCTCGCTGTCGATGAGCATCATCGACGTCGAAATGATTCCGTCCACGCGCGGCACAGGAATGCCGCGCTGCTGCAGGAACTGCGCAAAGATGAAGAGCGAGTGCGCGTGACCGAAGAGCATCTCCGGTTCGAGCCTGCGCATCGTCGCCGCGAATTGCGTCATCGATGCTTCGTCCAGCCGCATCGTGTCGAGAAAGATGAGACGGTCGTGGAACGTGTTGCGGATCTTCTCTTTCAGCGTCACCGGCACGGGCGGTGTGCCCCACAGTCCCGCAATCATCGAGCCGGGACGCCAGCCGGCCCACCCATCGGTGCGCATGGCGGCGGCGTTCCGGGCCTTCTGGGTGGGCTCGTCGAAGTAAACGCGTAGGGCAACGCCGGTGGACCCGCCCGTCTTCGCCGCGACCAGCGATTCGGATTTGAATTCCGATGAGATCAGATCATCCACGTGGGCGCCGACATCCGCTTTCTCGACGATCGGGATCTGTCTCAGGTCGTCGAGGCGATCGAGCCGCGGCACCTTCGCCCAGCGCTCGCGATAGAAACGACAGTTGCGGTGGGCATAGCTCACGATCGCACGCAGCCGCTCGAGCTGCAGTTGCCGCAGGCGATCGCTGTCGAGGTACTGCGATTGGCGCAACGAACGCAGCTCCCGCAACCGACCGGTCCCGTCCCACAGATCCCAGATCGGATATGTCACGTACGTACATATCGCCTGCCACATAGTTGTTCCGGACCCCATCGTGCTTAGGCTTCGCTGACCGCTGCTCTCGTTTGATTGCGGGCAATCTTATCGCGGTTGCGGGCCCCTGGCCTTTGCACTGCATCAAGTTGCCCCGAAGTACCAGTTCCCGGACCGCCAGGAAACCGACGCGTGTGGTCAGGGCATCCTGGCCGGGAAATCGGGCCGGAAATGCAATCGCAATGGTCCGTCCGCATGCTGTGTGAACTGCGTCACAGGTTCGCTGCGGGAATCGGCAGACGATGACGCCCCGCATTGACGCCCGGTTGCAGGCACAACATAAAGTGCGCGTGTGCATGCGAGCGAAAGGACGCTTCATTACACCGACCTGCGATGATGAAATCGTCGCATGTCAGCGACGAATCGCCAGGCTGCTGTCGTCGCGTACCGACGATTTCCTTTGGCAGTCGGTATGGACAATATTGCAGTATCCGATTCGCGTTCCCCTGCGAGTGTCGGAGGGTTACTTTTCAGGGAGTGTCAGGGGGTATTGGAAGTCGCTCAGCGGTATAAATATCCCACGCTCGCTTCTCCCAGGGAAACGGCCTCCATTCAGTTCATCGAGGTTTGGTCAATGAAATTGCATCTACAGTCGTTGTGCGCACTCGCGGTCGCATCCGTTCTGGCAACGCAGGCGCAGGGCGCTCCCACTGTGTCGCAGGCATCGGGCACTTTTTCGAATGGCAACTCCGTGACCATCACGGGCAGCGGCTTCGGCACGAAGTCGACCGCGGCGCCGCTCGTCTACGACAACTTCGAAGGCGGCAGCAACGGCTCGAAGGTCATGACCAACAATGCCGTCGTCGGCAAGTGGGAAGATGGCGCGGGTCACGACCAGCCCGTGTACACCACTGAACTGGCTTACGCCGGTTCGAAGTCCGTCCGACTCTCCGCGCGCAGCAACGGCGCGTACAACCTTTCTGTCAATCAGAACGGCTCGTTCCCCGTCATCTACATGGACTGGTGGGTCCGTGTGAATCAGCTCAGCGGCGTGTCGCGCAACTGGAAGCCGTGGCGCATCTACGGCAACGCCGACACGATGACCGCGAACGCCGTCATCATGTGCAACGGCTCGGGCCTGAGCGTCATCAACGAGTCCGCTGAAGCGGGCTTCTGGTGGGAAGGCGGCGACTTCAACAACGGTCAGTGGCAGCACTACCAGGTCGCGCTGCGCGCTTCGTCCTCGGGCGGTGCAGCTGACGGCGCAGTGATGCAGTACATCAACGGCCGACTCATCAGCAACCACACTGGCGTGGTGACGCGCCGGGGTTCTGCGCACTGGGATCAGATCCGCATCGGTCACTACTGGGCGATGGACGGAGTCGCTGAGTGCGGTGCCAACAGCGGCGCCGACCTCTTCCTCGATAACGTGTACATCGACACCTCGTGGGCGCGCGTGGAACTGGGCAACGCCAACACCTACTCCGGCTCGACGAAGCGTGAAATCCAGGTTCCGACCGCATGGTCGGCGAGCTCGGTCACAGTCAACGTCAGCACTGGCACGTTCGCTTCGGGCTCCACCGCGTACCTGTACGTGGTCGACTCGAGCGGCGCGGTGAACTCGAACGGGATCGCCGTGACGATCGGCGCGGGCTCCAAGGCCCCTTCCCCTCCGACGAACGTGACGGCGAACTGATCGCAGTTCGCATCGCCGGCGCATCGCTGGAATGAAAAGAGGCGGCCTTGGCCGCCTCTTTTTTTTCGCTTCGACAATCGACCGGGGAGCGAATCCCTGAATGAGGGGTCACCGAAGCGATGACCCCCGGTGGTCGATCGACTTATTCGCGCGCCTTTCGACGGCTGCGCCCCAGCATGATCCCCGCGACACCCAGCCCCAGCAGCGCCAGCGTACCGGGCTCGGGAACACTCGATGCGGTGAAGCTCACCTGGCTCAGCGCCAGACGACCCCATTCGCCGGTGAGCAGCCCGACATTGAGCGAAGTGAAGCTCAGCAGCAGCGCCGACACCGGGTCTGTAAGCGCCTGGAAGGCCGCTGCATCGAATGCCGGCCCGCTGCGCGCATGCCCCAGGCTGAAGCTGCGACCGCCGTCCACGACACCCAGGGCGGCGTCATAGAACGTCGATGTCTGATCTCCGCGCAGGAGTCCGTCGGCGAGATTGCCTGACCACAGCGGAGCTCCGTCGGCGAGGAAGGTCACACCCGAAACGCCGATGCCGTCGACGGAGTATCGGGTGAGCGTCTGCGCCGAAGTCGGCGTCAGCTGGCCCATCGTGTAATTGGCGGCATCGAATGCTTCGCTGTCCATGAACCACGATCCCGTGATCGTCGTGGGAACAGCACCGGAACCGGTCCAGTTCGTCGGCGCACCTGGCGATGTGTTGACGCCGAACTGAACATCGAAGCGAACGATCGCTGCTTCGCTGAAAGATGCGAAGCCGACGAGCGCCACCAGCAATCCTGATCTCAGCATGGAGATTCTCCCTGTCGATGAATCCGATCATTTGCTCGCGTTGTGCCGCCTCACAACGTCCGCTGTCATAACAACTCACGTCGAGAGCATACATCTGCATTACAGTTCGCAACAGGACGAATAATGTAAAAATCCGCGACGTAGAAAACCACCGACACCAACGTGCACACAGCGGGGAGCCGCAGTGCCGCATGGCATACTTCACGCACGAATCCCGGCACGGACCGGCGCTCGCAACGACAATGAAAATCGCGTTTCTCATCGACACGATCAGCACCGACACCGCGGGCACGCAGAAGCAATTGCTCGAGATGATTCGTCGTCTCGACCGCACGGCATTCGAGCCGCAACTCATCTGTCTGTGGGAGTCGCCATGGATGACGCGGAACACGCTGCCTTGTCCGTGCACGGTGCTCGGCTACCGCGGCTTCGTGAAGAGCAATTTTCCGGGAGTCGTTCGCCGGCTCGCCGCAATGTTGTCCGAGCAACGCATCGACGTCGTGCAGACGTTCTTCGAGGATTCGATCTTCGTCGCCTGGCTCGGCGCTGCGCTTGCCCGCCCGCGTCCCGTGCTGCTTTCGAGCCGCAGGGACATCGGCCTCGGCCGCGAAAATCAGCCCTGGTATCACGGACTGTTCGGACGAGCGCTGCCGTACGTCAATCGCACGTTCGCCGGCATCGTCGCCAACAGCGAGCAGGTCAGGCAGTACGTCTCCCAGCGTGAACGCACACCGCTCTCAAAGATCAAAGTTCATTACAACGGCGTCGCGTTTCCGGATGCAAACATCACGGTCCCCGCCCCCGACCTCCTCGCCACGCACGCAAACGACGTCTGGATCGGCATCGTTGCGAGCCTGACGCCGGTCAAACGCCACGACCTGCTCATTCGTTCCTTCGCGCGTCTCGGCGCTGCATCCCCCGCCCGATTGCTGCTGCTCGGTGAAGGACCGCAACGCGCGACGCTCGAGGCGCTCGCACGCGAATGCGGCGTCAGCGAGAGAGTGCATTTCGAAGGTGCCGTGAAGGATGTCGGCGCGTACCTGCGGCATGTCGACATCGGCGTGCTCTGCTCCGATCGCGAAGGACTGTCCAACGCGATCCTCGAGTACATGTCGTACGCCCTTCCAGTGGTCGCAACGCAGGTCGGCGGCAACGGCGAACTGGTCAATGCCGACAACGGCGTGATCGTCCCGCCGGACGACGTGGACGCCATGGCCTCAGCGCTGCAGAGGCTCGTCGGTGATCGCGAACTACGGGGAAGACTCGGCAGGACATCACGCGAAAAAGCTCTCACGCTCTTCTCGTGGGAAAAATCGATGTCGGATATCGAGGCTTATTACCGATCGCTGGTGCAACCGGTCAACTGAGAAGCGGCCCTTTCCCGCTAGCTGGCTAGCGGGCCAGCTGGCCGATTCCGCAGCAATCCCTCATACACCTCCGCGTACCCCTCGAACATCTGCCTGCTCGAGAAAGTCTGCTGCAGGCGATGCCACGCGCGCTCCGCCAGCGTACGGCGCAACTGCGCATCCATGGCCAGCCGTTGAATCGCGGCTGCAAGCATTGCTGGCTCCTTCGGCTCGACGACGATGCCGCTTTCGCCATCCGAAATGAGCTTCGGAATATCGCCGACCGGCGTCACGATCACGGGCACTCGCGACGCGACAGCCTCCAAAAGACTGATCGGCATGCCTTCATCGAGCGAAGCGAGGACGAAGATGTCCGAGTCCGACAGAAGCTTTCTCACGTCGTCGCGAAATCCCAGCAGCCGCACGCTGCTGCCCGATCCCTGGTCCGCGATCTGCTTCTCGAGCGCGGGGCGCAGCTCGCCCTCACCGACGATCAGAATCTCCGTGTTCACCTTCCGTGAAGCGAGCACACCAGCCGCGGCGATCAGATCCGTCTGAGCCTTCTGCTCAGCCAGCCGAGCTACGTTCAATACCCGGATCGAATCCCGCGGAGCCTCGCTGTGCCGCTCGCTCTCGTAGTCGGCCAGCACGATGCCGTTCTTGATCACTCGTGTGCGTTCCGGCCGGACGCCGTTCTCGAGCAGGATGCGCTGGATCTGGTCCGACACGGCGACAACCGCCTTGTAGCGACTGTACAGCCGCTTCTCGATCGAGATCATGACGCGCATCTTCCACGGCGCGTAGCTGTCCATGAACCACAGGTGACAGGTTGCGACGACCTCGATGCCGGTCAGCTTGCCGATGAGGTACGCGAACACACCCGGCTTGTAGCCGTGACAGTGGATCGCATCGATGCGAAGCGCCCGCAGCCGCTTCGCGGCCAGCAGCAGATCGAAGGGCACGAGCTTGTTCGAAATCCTGATGCGATGAGCCTCGATGCCGTAGGTCGCGGCGACATCGACGAGGTCGGTGTGCTCGTCCGCTTTCTGGACGATGCAGCCGACGACGGGGACGAACCTGCCGTCCGCCTGCATTTCCCGCGAGAGATTGAGAATCACGCTCTCGGCACCGTAGATGCCCGCGGATTCGATGAGGTGCATGATCCGGCGCCGGGGAGGCGCCGCTGCGGTCGCCGCGCTCATCGCCTTCGGTAGATCCTGTACTTCAGGCCGGCATCGCCGCCGCCCGCACCCGTCTTCTCCGCGACGAACTCGAACTGACTGTCCAGCAGATCGCGAACGGCCGGCGCGAGGTCGAGATCGAACCGGTCCTGGACCACCAGGAACTGGATGGCGTCCCATCCGACGACGCTGCCGAAGACTTCCGGCGGCGCGCTGTGGAAATCGTAGAACTCGTAGCCCGGGTCGAACTTGCTCCCGAGCATGTCGAAGAGCATGAGCGTCGTGCGCTCCTCCCAGTTCTTCACGTGTCGCTCCGTGAACGACACGCCTGCCGCACGATCCTGATCCAGCAGGTGCTGAACGACCTGTCGCGTGCGGGCCATGCATTGCGTGTTCTTCGGCGCCGTCAGCGCATCGTAGCCGAGCACGTAGAACGCGCGATCACGAGCGTCCTCGAACGCCCATTGCTGCAACTCCTGATATGGCGCCGCCCGCAGATCCGAGATCTGCTTCACCGATTGAGCAGCCAGCACCGCCAGCATCGCTGCGGATGCGGCGAGCCCGACTGTCCGCGCTCGCATGCTGCTGAGCGCATGTACCGCCATCACGTAGAACACCGGCAACGCGGGCAGCATCCAGTAGGCCCGCATCTGGCGTATCGAACCGAACAGGAGCAGCCAGCCCAGGGCGACCACGGCGAGGGTTCCAATCCGCTCCGCTTCTTTGGTGCCTCGGGCGACGAAGGCCATCCAGATGCCCACAAGGGTTGCAGGAACGATGATCCAGCCGGTGCCGCGCAGAAGCGTCACGAACTGCTCGCCCCACAGGATCCACGGCGACGCATCATCCTTGACGTTAGCCATGCGCAGCTTGAGGTACATGAGCGGATCGAACAGCGGCGATCCGGCGGCGACGCAGAAGAAGAATCCCGAGATGCCAGCGAGCAGCGCGAATTTCCCGAAGCCGTTGCGCAGTCCGTGGACACGCAGCAGATCGATGCTCAGGAAGATCGCGAGGAATGCCCCGTGAAGCTTCTGGCCTCCTGCTATTCCCAGGAACACGGCGCTTGCGATGAGCCAGCCGGTTTGCCGGCCCGCGTCGGAGCGCAGGTAGAACAGCAACCCCAGGGCACAGTAGAGAGTCAGGAAGGAGTCCGGACGAGCGACGATGCCCGACCACAGGATGTTGTAGGAAAGAACATACATCGCAGCGACGATGACGGCCGCCCAACCGCCCCATCGATCGCCCAGCACGTGACGCGCGATGCGATAGATCAACCAGGTCGAGACGAGATCCACGAAGAGCGTGAACCATCTGTACGCAAGCACGTAGGCGCTCGGATCGGCGTAGAAATCGCGGTAGGCGTCAGCGACGAGATTGACGCCGATACCAGTGCCGACGAGTCCACCGAATACCTTGCCAACATAGACGACGATGCAGACGAGGCCGTAGAGCCAGCTCTCGATGTACATGCGCTGCGGCGGCGCCTGTCCGAACCAGACCAGGAATCCGCCTTCGAACGCCGTGTCGTCGTCGATCGTGATGTGCGGCGCGCCGACCCCGATGACGCTGACACGCAGCAGGATCGCTACGGCAAACAGCGCGAGCAAACCGAAGGTCGTCGGCTTCTTCAGAGTATCGAGGAGTGCCGGCATCGCCTTGCTGCCATTCATTTCAGTTGATCCCGGGGTTCGCGCGCACCCGCGAAGGCCCACCACTTGTTGCCGGCAAAGTTCGCCACCAGTGACGCTCCGATCGCTCCGATCTGCGCGACCTCCGGACCCAGCCCCGCACTCTCGGTGAGGTACTTCAGAACCAGCAGGTTGATGCCGAGCGAGACGACGTTCACCGCCGCGAATCGCAGGAACTCCTTCGAGTTCGCGCGCGTCGTGACCTTGAACGTCCACAACCGGTTCATGACGTAGCTGTTCGCTACGCCTGCGCAGTAGCCGATCGCCGACGCCGCCAGCATCGGTACACCGAACACGCGCAGCAACAGGACGAACACGACGAAGTGCACCGCCGTGTTGATGACTCCGATCAGGGCGAAGACGAGGAACTGTCGGGCGCTGCCCATCATTCGAAATTGACTTCGTCCTGCACCACGTAGAGCGGCCGGCGCTTCACTTCTTCGTAGATGCGGCCCACGTATTCACCGAGAATGCCGAGGCAGATCAGCTGCACGCCGCCGAGGAAGAGGACGGCGGAAAAGGTCGATGCCCAGCCAGGGACGACCGTCTCCGGATAGAACGCCTTCTGCACCAGGCCGTACACCATCGCCAGGAAACTCACGCCGGCGGCCAGCAGGCCGAATGCCGATGCGAGCTTCAGCGGCACCTGTGAGAACGACAGCACGCCATCGATGGCGAACTTCAGCATTTTCTTGAACGGATACTTCGTCTCGCCGGCGAAGCGCTCTTCGCGCACGAACTGCACTTCGCCCTGCTTGAATCCGACCCAGCTCACCATGCCGCGCACGAACCGCGCCTGCTCACGCATCCGGTACAACTGGTCGAGCACGCGACGATCGATCAGGCGGAAGTCGCCCGTGTCGACCGGAATCTGCACCGCCGTCATGCGACGCAGGAGCCGGTAGAACATCTTCGCGGTGATCTTCTTGAACCAGGATTCGCCCTTGCGGTGGGCGCGCACGCCGTACACGACGTGATAGCCCTGCCGCCACTTCTCGAGCATCTCGGCAATCACTTCCGGCGGGTCCTGCAGGTCAGCGTCGATGACGACGATGCACTTGCCGCGGGTGCGGTCCATGCCGGCGGTGATCGCGATCTGGTGACCGAAATTGCGTGAGAAATTGATGAGCTTGACTGCCTTGTCCTTGCGGCAGATGTCGAGCGCCAGCTGGACGGTCTTGTCGCGGCTGCCGTCGTTGACCATCACGATCTCGTAGCTGTCGACGCAGCCCTTGAGCGCCTTGGTCAATCGATCGTACATCGCACCGATGACCAGCTCCTCGTTGTAGAGGGGCACCACGACACTGAGCGTGACGTCGGTGGAGGCAAGGGCGAGAGGCGCCGATACGGTAGCGGTCGGGAGTGCGTGGTCGCTGAGTTGTTGCATTGGAAATTCTTACCCTGTAATAGCCCGCGGCAGCCCAACCGGGTCGCACAGGCGCGGCGAGTCTGACGAGCGCCCGCCGGGATTTCAACGCGTCTTACGGTCTATTCGGCGGTCTATTCGGCGGTCTATTCGGCGGTCTATTCGGCGGTCTATTCGGCGGTCCAATCGGGGCGGAAAGGCGCCCATCGCTCCGAGCCGGGAAATCGTAGCCCCGGGGCCCGCGGCCGACCTGTGACGCAGTCACAGATCACCAACATTACTTAGGATGAGTCGGGCCTGTAACATAGTCCGAGGAGTCAAGAATTCCGACAGCGGCGATCCGGAGACCGCCGCGCGCAACCATGGCCACCACCACCAACCCCATTCCTTCCTCGTATCCGACCCTCAGCCTCCCGCAGATCGTCGTATTCAATCTGCTGATCTTCGTGTGGTGGCTGGAAGTGGGCCTGCGCGTGTCGTTCCTGGGCACGATCCGGTTCGAGTTCCTGCTCGCGGCCACGGCCACGGCCATGGCGATCATGCGAATGCAGAGCCGCTCCCGGGCGCCGCAGCGCAAGCGGAAGGTCGACGACAACTCCGATATCACCCGCGTCATCATCATCTTCATCGTGGTGCTCACGCTGAGCCTGCCGCTCGCGATCGACTTCAACATCGCGTGGTTCAATTTCTTCAACCGGGTGGCGAAGCTTGCTCTGATCGGCGTACTCATCTCGCAGTTCGTCGTATCGCCGCACACCCTGCGGATCTACCTGCTCACCTCGCTGGCCGCGTTCATGAAGATCGGCCAGGAAGGGTTCCTGGGAAAGATCACCGGCAACATGGTGTGGGAAAACCAGGGCGTGCCGCGACTGCACGGAACCGCGGGAACGATGTTCGGACATCCGAATTCGCTGTCCGGAAAGATAGTGAGCCTGGTGCCCTGGGTCTGGTATCTCTATCCCGTGATCCAGAACCGCTGGGTGAAGATTCTCATCGCGATCCAGCTCGTGTTCGTCATCAACATCGTCGTGTTCACCGCATCGCGCACCGGCTACATGACGGCGATCGTCGCCGCCTTCCTGATCATCATGTTCTCGGGCAAGAAGAAGATGCGGCTGATCATGATCTTCATCGGCGCGAGCATCCTGACTGTCGCGGTCTTCCCCCAGGAATACAAAGAACGCTTCATGTCCTCCTTCACCGGCGTGGAGGCGGAAGGCGCCTCCTCGGCAACCCGCAAGGGACTGTTCTTCGATTCACTCGGTGCGTTCGCGGACAATCCGCTCGGTGTGGGCATCGCCTGCTTTCCGACGTACCAGGCAATGCACGATCGAAACGCACAGGACACCCACAACCTCTACACGCAGGTACTGGCGGAAACCGGCATCCAGGGCTTCCTCTGCTTCATCGCGCTGGTCATCGTGGTGTTGCGCAAGGCGTTTCGCTGCCGCCGCTCGTTCAGCGCGATCGTCGAAAGGCTCGAGCGACACAGCGCCGCCGGACCCCCGGGATCCAATCAGCTGGCGGGATCCAATGAGCTCGCGACATCCGAACTGGGTGATGCGCGGCTGATGCTCGCGACCACGAACGCCCTGATCGTCTACACGCTGGTGCGACTCGTCCTGGGCGTCTTCGGCCACGACTTTCTCGAAATCTACTGGTGGCTCGCCGCCGGTCTGGTGATGGCGCTGAACAACATGAGGATCGTTGCGGAACAACGTTGCGACGAGCTGGCGGCAATCGCGCCCGGTGCCGTGCCAGCGCAACGCGCGCCTTCACGCGCTGTGTTCAACCGACCCCGATACGGCCAGCAATGAGCCGTTCCGACGGAAAAACTGTGACCTGCAGGCAGCTTCCACCCTCCCCTGTGGCTATCATGCGGGATTCGCCCGTCTGTGCAGGCGAGTAAGAGCACCCAGGTTCCTCACGGCATGTCCATTCCCACCGTCAGCGTCGTCATCGCAACTTACAACTCGGGCGACTACCTGAAAGAGGCGATCGACTCCGTCCTGGGTCAGACCGTCGCCGATCTGGAGCTCCTCGTCGTCGACGACGGATCGACTGACGGCACGCGCGATCTGGTGGCCCGTGTCTCCGACCCTCGCCTGACCTACATCTGGCAGCCCAACGCGGGCCAGACGTCCGCCAAGAACCACGGCGTACGCCGTTCGCGCGGCGAGTTCATCGGCTTCTGCGACGGCGACGACTACTGGTATCCGAACAAACTGGAACTGCAGCTGCCGAAGTTTCAGCAGTCCGAGCGCACGGGCGTCGTCTACAGCCCGGCCGACACGATCGACGAACACGGCAAATCCCTCGGCGGAGAAATCGCCGAGAAGTTTTCCGGACAGGTGACGCACGAGCTGTTCCTGCGGAATTTCGTTCCCTTCGGCACGGCGATGGTCCGGCGCCGCTGCATGGAAGAAGTCGGCGGCTTCGACGAGTCGCTCGCGATGGGAATCGACTGGGATCTGTGGCTGCGCATCAGCGCCCGGTATCACTTCGACTACGTGGCCCAGTCGACGTACGCGTATCGCATCTGGTCCGGCCAGATGTCGAAGAACTGGCGCGGTCGCTACTCGAATGCCTTCCGGATCATGGACAACTTCCTGCGCCGGCACCCGCAGGCTGTGGCGCCGAAAATCCAGCGCCGTGCATTCGCCAATACCTACTCGAACAGGGCACGGGCCAGGATGCACGAGCATCCGATGGCGGCGATCCAGGATGCCGCGCAGGGACTCGCACTGGATCCCTGGACCGCCTATTCATGGAAGACGACGGGACGCACGCTGCTGAACGCGATGCGCACGCGGGGCAAGGTGACGGAGTTCGAACGGCGCGGCGACAATCACTACGCGCTGAAGCGATCGCTCTCCCCCGCGGTCCGATTGCTGACAGGCGCGGAGCCGCGAATCTTCATGTACCACCGCTTCGGCCGCAAAGCCGCCGAGCGCGCGATGAGTCCGGACGAGTTCCGCAGCCAGATGCTCATCCTGAAGGCGCGCTGCGACGTCGTCACGCTGTCGGAATTATTCGATGCAAAGCGGATCGGCAACGGCAAACCGCGAGCGGTCGTGACGGTCGATGACGGCTATGAAGATTTCTTCCGCATCGCCTATCCCGTGTTGCGCGAGCTGGACCTGCGCGCGACGGTCTTCGTCACGACAGGCTTCATCGACCGGAAACTCCATCTCTGGCCCGATCGCATCCGCGCACTGCTCGATCGCGCTCCGGCGAGCAGCATCGAACTGACGGGATTCTGGGCAGGACAACAGGCGAACCTGACGAACAAAGCCGAACGCGAGCTCACCTGGAACCGGCTGGCGGATCAGCTCGTCTTCGTCACCGAATCGGTCCGTCATGCAGCGCTCGAGGATCTCGAGCGTTCACTGGGCGTCACGCTCACCGACGCCGACATGAAGCCCTACGACGCCATGACCTGGGAGCAACTGCGGCAGCTGAAGGACGCGGGCTTCGAGATCGGCGATCACTCGCCCTCTCATGCCAGCCTGTCGCTGGTCTCTTCCGAGACGCTCGGTGCGGAGCTCACCGAAAGCAAGCGACTGCTCGAGTCCAAGCTCGGCACGGCTGTGCGCAGCTTTGCGTATCCGAACGGCACTCGCGACGATGCGCCCGAGAATGTGGTCACCGCAGTCCGGCAGGCGGGTTATGAGCAGGCGGTGCTGTCGGTCCCCTCCGAGGTCTCCGCGAACACGCGCTTCGAGCTCGGCCGGTTCTCGGGGATGTGCTCTTCAGAACGATTCCGGAGCCTCGTGGACGGCTTCGGCATCCTCAGGCGCTGACCCCCCCCCTCATCCCACCCGGGGCTGCCAGAGCACCTGCTTCTGGCCGCGCAGGAAGCGCGTAAAGGCGACAGCCGACGCCCAGTTGAGCAAAGCGAAATAGAAGCAGTAGCGCCCCAGCGCCGATTGGCCAATGGCCCGGGGCCCGATAAGCGCGGTTGCCACGAAGACCAGGAATACGAGCTGGCCGACGAGGGCCGCGATATAGATCGGTCCGGAATCGAGCAGCCACCAGTTGAGCACCATGGCCACCACCAGCGGGAGGAAGCTCATGTATCGCAGCACCTTGTGCGACCAGAGCTGCCAGGCGAACAGTCCGTAGCGAAAGGGATTGAGCAGCCCACGCTTGTCCCAAAGCGCCCACAGCGCGCGCAGAGCAACGCGAACGCGCATCCGGTACTCGGAGCCCTCCGTCGTGAGCGTGTCCTCTGTGAGATTGGCTTCCGGCTCGAACACGACGCGGTACCCCTGTTCCACCACCGTCAGCGGCAACACGAAGTCCGGCAACTGGTCGGCGCGCATCGGCTTGTAGAGGCGCGGGCGAACCGCATCGACGCCGCCGTCGACGCCTACGACGCTCCCGACCTGCGTCTCGGCGGCACGCAGCGCGTTCTCATAGCGCATGAAGGCACTGCAGCCGTCGCCCACCAGCGAGCCGTCCGGATTGACGTAGACCATCTTGCCCGTGACATAGCCGACTTTCGGATCCGCGAAATTCCGCACGAGACGACGGATCGTGTCGGGGCGATAGATCGAATTGGCATCGGCGAAGATCACGATCTCGCCGCGCGCTTCGGGCATGGCGAGATTGAGGCCCGAAGTCTTGCCCTGCCTCGGAACCTGGCGCAGCAGCCGCACGCGCGAATTCTCGGCAGCGATGCGCGCGACGATGTCGTCGGTCCCATCGACCGATTCGTCGGAGATCACGATGACGTCGAGCAGCTCCGCCGGATAGTCCTGCTGGAGCTTGTTGCGCACGGTCGCTTCGATGTGCGCGGCTTCATTGAACGCCGCGGTCAGCACCGTCACCCGCGGCAAGTAGGTGTCGGAGGCTGCAATGCGCCGATGCACGACCTTCCCGATCAGCTTCACGAAGATCGGATAGAGGACGTACGGATAGACGCCCAGCAGCAACAGGATCCAGAAAATCCATTCGAGCATAGAGTGCTAGCCCAAGCCTTCAGGGCGCCAGCAGGCCCGTGTCGGAGAGCACGTTCCTCACCGTGGTGAAGCGGAACTCACCGATGAGATCGCGCAGACGCTGGTGAGTCTTGCGCAGGTTCGTGTAGTGGCGGAAGCGCGAGAGCAGGCCCGCGTCGATTCGCGGCTGTTCAGGATCGACTTCCCAGGGATGGAGATAAAAAATGAACGCCTGTTTCAGATCGCGGTTGATCTGGCGCAGGCCCATCTTCGTCACCCAGTACGGCAGCAGTCGGAAATAGCCGCCGCCGGCAACGGGAACGCGGACGCCCATGAACGTCGCTGTCGATGGCGGGAACTCGACCAGCGATTCACCGCTCGGCGTCTTCAGGATGCCGGGGCGCTTCGGCGCATCCGGGATGCCGTACAGGTCGTGGCGAATGGGAAACACGCTCGAGTCGTACTCGAAGCCCGCCGAGTGAATGACGTCGAGCGCCCAGAGCGACTGCTTGGTGATCGACCAGCTGGCGGCGCGGTACCCGCCCACCTTCGATCCGATCGCGTCTTCGAGCATCGCCTTCGAATCGAACGTTTCCTGCCTGAACTCTTCGGGCGTCTGTTCGTACACGAGTCGGTGACTCATGCCGTGGCAGGCGACTTCATGCCCCGCGGCATGGATGTCGCGCACGAGTTGCGGACTGCGGCGTGCAACCCAGCCCAGGATGAAGAACGTCGCCTTGATCCCGGTCTCGGAGAACAGGTCGAGCAGCTTGTGGGTATTCGCTTCGGCCCGGTATTCCATCGTCGGCCAGTCGTCACGACTGATCACGCTCGAAAGCGCGGCGACGTGGAAGTAATCCTCCACGTCCACGGTCATCGCATTACGCAGAGCAGTCTGGGCAACCTGAGTCATGAGCGATCCAGCGGGGACCAGATGAGAAAGAGCGACGCCTGATTTTCGGTGTACTCCGTGCCCGCGTCCGTGCTCTCACGGTCGAAGCGGTCGTACTGCAACCGCAGCGAAAGCGTCCTGCCGAGCGCCCAGTTCAGATACGCGCCAGCGCGCAGCTCGTCATCCTCGAAATTGGTCGCCTCGAACTCCTCTTGCTCCAGCGACGCGAAGATGCGCAGGTCCATGACCCGTGACAGCTGCCGGCTGAAGTACGCCCCATACGTCGTGACGTCGCGATCGAGATCAGTCTGGGTCTCGTAGCTCTCCTTGCCGTACGAGACGCTGACACCGAAAGTGGTCCGGTTGCGGTTGAAGTCATACCCGAGCGAAGCGGAGCGGCTCTCGAACGGGTCGCTCGTGCCGATGACGTTCTCGCTGTCGAGACTCACGCCCCGCGTATTCTGGCCCTCGCGGAAAATGTCGCCTGAATCCGAGAACTGCTGCCCGAGACCGAACGACAGCGTCGATGCGGGAGACAGTCGACGCGACAGCGACACTCGCCCGAGAAGACCGTCGGAAGTTTCTCCGTCCATATCGAGCGTCGTGTAACCGCCGTCCACGGACAACGTCGTGCGCGAGCCCTGAAGCTCGTACCGCAGGAAACCCTGGTAGCGATCGTAGTCGGTGTTGAGAAGCTTGTTGTCGAACTCGAACTGTTCGCCCTCGGCATTCAGCGAGAGCGACGCGGTACCCGACAACCTGCGGATCAGCGACAGCGTGGCGCCGTACTGCTCCCCGTCGGTCTCGGTCACTTCGTACTTGAGATCCGAGTAGCGCGCGGACGCGCGGAAGGACGTCGCGCTGCCGAAGTTGAGGATCAGATCCGGACCGGTCGTGAAATAGTTGACGTTCTCGCGATTGTCCGGCGTGCTGGCCGCGAAGGGATCGGAGGTGATCTGCCCGAAGTTCTCCTGGAAGAACCAGAGGAACCGTTCCGGCACGAGGCCGACATTGAGCGTGGCGTCGACGCCGCCGACGACGTCGCTGTCGAATTCGTCGTCGAAGTAGTGTTCGTATCCGGTATTGAGGTCGATGTCGGCGTCGAGACGGCGGGTTCGCTGCTCATAGCCGAGCTCCACGCCCGCCCGACCGATCGTGCCTTCCTGCTCGTCCGTCGGCGTACGCGCAACGTTGTCCGAATAGCTGGCGCCGCCGGTCACGGCGAAGCTGAAGCCACCGTCATCGGCTTTGGCCGGCGATGTGGCAGCGGCAGGAGCCGTTTGCGCAACGGCACCGGCCGAAGCCAGCGCCGCGGTCAACGCGATTGCAACGCGCAGGCGTCGATTGCGAACTTCGCACGACATCGTTGTCTCCCTTCTGTTCTGTTTGCCGCAACCGGCCGAGCGTCACGGGCTCGGGACGGTGGTCGCGTCGCCGTAGCCGTAGTAATAGCCCGGCGTTGCGGTGTTGCTCTGGTTCAGGATCAACCCGATCGACTTGTTCTCGCCGAGGAACGCGATCGCATCCATGACCGCCTGCTGCGGAGTGAATCCGGCTCGGATGACGAGGACGATCTGCCCGACCCAGTGAGCCAGCGCGCGAGACTCGCTCGTCAGCAGCAGCGGCGGCGAATCGATCACGACCACGCGTCGCGGATTGGCCGTCGCAAGGTGGTTGACTGTCTCTTCCATGCGATGGCTCGCCAGCAGCTCGGTCGCAGTATCGGAGCGCACGCCAGCGGGCAGAATGCTCAGATTCGGGACGTCGGTCGGAATGATCACGGACTCTACCGTGGTCTTGCGATCGCGCAGTACGTCCAGAAGTCCAAGCTCCGACTCGACGCCGAACGTCCTGCTGATGTGCGGCTTGGGCACGTCGGCATCGACGAGCAGCACGGAAATGTCTTTCTCCAGCGCCATGCTCAGCGCCAGGTTGATCGAAGTGAACGTCTTGCCTTCGCCCGGCATCGCACTCGCCATCATGATGAGCTGGCCGCGGTCGAGCCTCTGCCCGCCTCGCCCCGTGGCCGCGGCAATGAGCGGCCGCTTTATGTGTCGATACTGGTCGGCGAGCGCGCGTTCCTGATTCTCCGGCGGCATGAGGCCCGCGGCTCGCAAGGCACGGCGATCGACGAGGAGCATCTTGTCGGTCCGATGCTCGACGGGCTGCGATCCAAGCGCCCGGTGGACGCCCGTTGAAACCATTTCACCCACGACGCCAGGTGCAAGGCGTGCGACAACCGGCGCTGGCTCCGCCAGAGGCACAGTGCGAGGCCTATCTGCTGCCGGTGGCTGCGGCACGGGCGCATCGGACGCACCACGTGCTGCTGCCTGCATTTTCTTGATGGCCAGTTCGACGAGGCTCATGGGCTTCCTCAGCTGATCAGGCGCTGCATGAATCGCGCGCCGGCACTCTGAAACACCACCACGCCCAGAAACACGACGACGAGGGCCGCCGCCGCTCCGCCGAAGGCAATCTTGCGCAGACGACTCTCCGCGCGTTTCCTGTCCACGAACGTCATGCTCACGGCACCCAGCACCGGCAGGCCGGTAATGTCGGCGAGCGTTCGGGTGTTGTTGAAGACCGGGCGCAGCTGATGCAGCAGGTATGCGATACCGCCGCCGATGGCCAGCCCGACGACCAGCACCATTGCGAGCAACCGCACGCGATTCGGCGCGACCGGTGAGAATCCCGCGGAGGGCGGATCGACCACTTCGAACTTCACGACGCCCGTTTCTTCCGCACGTTCTGACAACCGTGCCTTCTGCAATCGGTCGACGAGCTCGCGATAGCCCTCTCGCGTCACTTCGTAGTCGCGGTTGAGGCGCGCGAATTCGGCTTCGACCTGCGGCACGGTGTCGACCATCCCACGCAGCTGGCCGACCTTGCGGTTGTGCTCGGCGATTTCACCGCGCAGTGCGGCGATCTCGACTTCGACCTGATTCAGCGCGAGCTGGATGCTTTGATAAACGGGATTCGATGCGGCCCCCGCCGTGGCCATCGCGCTCGGATCGCCGCGCCTCAGCGCGTCGACCTCCGCGTCGCGACGCTGCTTCAACTGCTCGAGCGTTTCGCGTGTAGCAACGACGTCCGGATGCTTGTCGGTGAAGCGCAGCAACAATTCATCCAGGCGGGCCTGGGTCTCCTGAATGCGCGTCGAGGTGTCGCTCCCACCGCCGCCACTGCCGCCGGAGTTCTTCGAACCGCCCGTCGATGAGCCTGCCGCCAGGAATGGAACCTCCCCGCGCAGCTGACGCTGCAGCTCCTCGCGGCGACTGAGCGCAACGCCCAGCGACGATTCCGCCTTCTTCGTGGCATCGATTTCGTTCTGGAGGCGCGAGAAGTAATCGCCCGTCTGCTCTCCCGGCATGAGGCCGACGTTCTTCTTCTTGAACTCGGCCAGCCGGTTCTCGGCCTCCGACAGTCGCGCTTCGTATTCTTCGATCTGCTTCAGCAGGAAGCGCTGCGCCGTCTCGGACCCTTCGCGATTCCCGCCCAGCGTGTCCTCGACGAAACTGTTCAGCAGCTTCTCGACGACCTGGATGCTCTTCTCGCGATTCTCGTCCTGGTACGAGATGACGTACAGGCCACCGCTGGTATCGCGGCTGCTCGCAGCGCCGCCCTGGATCGTGATCCGGCTGCGCAGCTTGTCGATGAGCGCGGCTCTCTGCTCGGGGGTCTCCGCACGAAGATCGAGGTCGGTCTCGCGTGCAACCCGTTCGAGCTGCGGCCGGCCGAGAATGGCCTGACGCACGAGACGCAATTGCGACTCGACGTCGGTTTCGACAGTGAGCTTCTCGAGCAGCGGCTTGAGGATGGTGCGGGTATCGACGTAGACCTTCGCGGTCGCCTCGTACATGTCGGGCATGGCGAAGACGAACAGCCAGCCGCCCAGACAGACCGCCCAGGCAGCCGCCATGGCGATCCAGCGGAAGCGCCACGCGCCCCGCAGTTCATCAACGACCTGATCGACGACCTGACTCATGCGGATGCGTCAGAAAGCAGTTTCGGGAATGACCAGAACGTCACCGGGCTTCAGCGCGACGTTGGTCGCAAGGTCGCCCTTGTTCACAACGTTGTCGAGCTTCACCTTGATCTCGCGCGGCTTGCCGTTCTCGGTCCGGATGATCTTAGCGCGGTTGCCCGATGCAAACGGCCCGAGGCCGCCGACGGCGAGAACGGCGTCGAGGACCGTCATGCCTTCGCGATACGCGAGCGCCTGCGGGTTCGTGACCTGGCCGATGACCTTCACCTGACTGAATGTGCTGACCGGCTGCGTGACGATCACGTTGACCTGCGGCGAGCGAACGTATTCAGCGAGCACCTTCTCGATATCGCGCGCCAGCTCGGATGGTGTCTTGCCCACAGCCGTCATGTCCTCGACGAGCGGCGTGGAGATCTTGCCATCGGGACGCACTGGAATGGTCGTCGTCAGTTCAGGATTGCGCCAGACGAAAACCTGCAGCGTATCGCCTGGGCCGATCACGTAGCTCGGGGTCACGCTTGGGGCCGGCGCAAGCGGGGCCGGCGCAAGCGGTGCCGCAGCGGGCGCCGGCTGGGTTGTATCCGCGGCCACTGCAGACACGACGAAAACCAAGCCTGACAGGAGGCTCGAGAGAAGGAACGTGGTGCGGTTCATCAGGGAATTGCCGACGGATTATGTGCGGTCGAGGGCCGTACCGCAGTGCGCTCAGGGTGCCGAAAGCCTATCAGATACTGTCGAATACTGGTGGCCAAGCTTGTGAATCGGTTCGCATTTAAGCATCGCCCGCCGTAAGGATTTCCGACGGGTCCCACACTCATCCGCCCGGTGGGGATTCGAGCAGTTTGCGGGCCTCCGCGGCCTCGGGGAAATTGGACGAACGATTCAGGAGATCGTTCAGCCGCTGGCGCCCTTCCTGTGCCGCACCCGACTCTATCAGTGCGACCGCGTAGTGATAGTCGATCGAAGGATCCTTCGCCTCGGCAGCCGCGCGCTTCAGCACATCGACGGCCTGCGTCGCCTTGCCAGCATGAACCAGTATCCACCCGTACGTATCGGCGATCGCAGGGACCGATGGTGCTGCGTCGTAGGCCCGCTTCGCCACTGCCTCCGCTCGACCGTCCTTGAGCTCATAGTAGAGCCACGCCAGATTGTTGAGCACGATCGCGTTCGTGCCGCCGTTGCGATCGATGATTTCGTACTCCGCAACCGCGCGACGCTTGTCGCCTGCCTGCTGCCAGCCCTCCGCGAGCACGAGCCGGACGGTGTTGTCGGCCGGATGCGCAGCCAGCCAGCTTTCGAGCGGCTGCAATGTGTTTGGAAGGCGACCGGCCTGTCGGGCCTTGTAGGCCTTCATTGCCAGCACGCTGCTGGGCTTTGCCGCGATCGCAGCGTCGTATGCGCCCGACGCCTTCGGGTAGTCACGAAGCGCCATGTGAACGTCGCCTTCGAGCGCGAGCACGGCAGGGTCCTGCGGTCGATCGGCTTTGACGCGCGTTACCCGATCGAGCGCCGACTGCCCTCGCCCTTCTTTCACATCGAGCATCGCGAGGACGCCGACTGCGGGAATCCAGCCGGGCTGCGCGGTCAGCGCTCTTTCGAGCGCCTCGCGCGCAGTGGCGCTGTTTCCCAATGAAATCTGAGCGCGCGCAGTGTTGAGCCAGTACTCAGGCGTTGCATTGTCCTGCGCCGTCGCCGCCTGGAAGCGAGACAGCGCTTCGTCGTAGCGGCCGGCGTCGAGATACAGCAGGCCGAGTGCGTTCAGGATCTCGGGCCGATCCTTGCCGAGCGCAGCCAGTTCCTCGACAACCGGTCCCGCAGCATCGGCCTTGCTCTGCCGCAGATACAACCGCGCAAGCTGCAATCGCGCTTCGACAGCCGCAGGGTCGCTCTTGCGCAGGTCCTCGAGCACTTTGGTCGCGGCATCAAGATCGTTGCGGCGCAGAGCCAGATCCGCGAGCGCCATGTGCGCGGGGCCGCTCTTGGGATCCACGGCGATCGCCTTGTCCAGCCACGTCTGTGCCGCAGCCGCTTCGCCCGCCGCATTCTCGATTCGTGCGCGCGCAAGAAGCGAAGCAACGTCATTCGGCGCCGCATCGATCGCGCGTTGCGAAGTCGCCCGCGCCCGATCGAATTCGCCCTGCCGTGCAAAGAAGGCCGCAGCCAGGTTCAGGACTTGCGCATCGGGCGGCCGAGCGGCCAGCAGCCGATCGATCTCTACCCTCGCGTGCTGCATGTCCTTCGCAGTTGCGAGCGAAGCGATGAGCAAGCCCATCTGTCGAACGTCGGCCTTCGACCGATCGATGCCGGACATCAGCTGCAGCGCCTTGTCCGCCTGACCGGATCGCAGATATGCGACGGCGAGATCGAGCTTCAGGTTCGCGTTCTGAGGTTGCGCGGCGACCGCGCGCTCGAGATACGCCACGCCGCGAGCATCTTCACCCTGCTGCAGATGAGCGAGTCCAAGAAGCGCGGCGAATTCCGCGTCATCTCCCGAATCCTGCACCGGCAGCAACACTTGCATTGCGGCATCGGGTCGCCCGAGCCGCAATCGTGTCTGCGCCAGGAGCTTGCGTGCCTCCATGTTCTCGGGCGCGCGTTGCAACGCCTGCGACAACTGCTGCTCCGCCTGCCGAAGATTGCCCTGCGCAAGGAACGCAGCGCCAAGGAGAAAGCGGTTTGGCACGAAGTTCGGCGCGGCCGCGAGTGCACGCTGCAGCTCGGAGATGGCCGCTGTGTAGTCCTGTTTCGCGAGCGCGATGCGCGCTGCGATCGTGCGGGTCACGACCGCATCGGGTGCGAGTTTCGCGAGCTCCGCATGCGTCTGCGTCGCCGCGTCCGGCAAGCCGCGGGATACCTGGACCTCGGCGATCGCAGCGAGCAGGTTCAGATACTGCGTGGAGCTGAAACTGCCCTGCCCGCTTTGCCGCGCCTGCTGCAGATCCTGCTCCGCAAGTTCGAACTCTCCCCGCTTGGCGCGAATGACGCCTCGGACAAGGAATGCCTGAGGCGCTTCCGGCGCCTCTTTCAGCACGGCATCGAGCAGTGCGATTGCCTCATCGCTCTTGCCCTGTCCGGTCAGTGCCTCGGCAATACCGACGCGCGCCGGCAGCCAATGTTCATCGCCTTCAGCGACCTGGCCGAATGACGCCTGCGCCTGTTCGTACTGCTGCAGCTGCAGCAGCGCCTGGCCGCGAAACAATGCGCGGGTCGGCTCTGACAAAACCACCTCGCCTGAATCGATCTGCACGACCAGCTCTTTGGCGTTGCCCAGCGCAAGCTGCGTTCGCCCCATCAGTTCCGCGGTCGCTTCGGGCGGAGCACCCAGTTCGATTGCCCGGCGCAAATCCTTGTCCGCAGCGGGTGCGTCGCCGAGCGTCAGTTCGACTTCGGCCAGCTTCAGGCGGGCGCCCATGTGGTTGGGCTGATCCTGCAGCGCGTTTTTCAGCTCGATCATCGCTGCGCGATAGTCCTTCGCGGCGATACGCTCGTCAGCGCGAGCGACACGCTGGTCGGCGCTCAGAAAGGCATCGCAGCCCGATGCCAGCAGCAGCCACGCCAGCGCAGGCACTACCCACACGAAGCGTCTGTGTATCGAGTTGATCATCGTGCCCTCACTGGCCGGGTGATGCCGCGATCGCCCTGACGATCGCCTTGTCGAGTTCGTCGAGCAAATCCGTCGCATCCTCGGTCGCCGCTGCGCAGTCGGATGTACATTGCGTTCGCACGGCGACGATCTGCGAAAGTACCGGGCGGCGCAACGAGGCCGCAGCGTACGCAAACTGTGCGCTCAAATCACCGGTCTCGCGCCGGTCGCCGATCAGGTAGCGGTACGCAACGACGAAGCGCTCCCTATCGTTCCCTGCTTCGAGCAGAACGACGTCTCCTTGTTGTGTCCGGACCTGCTGGCGCGAATGCACGGCACCGCCCTGCTCGCCGGACACCGCGTTGTCGTAGCCGATCAGCTCCTTGCCCTGGCGCTGTTGCAGATATTGCGCGACGAACGCGGTGGCAACACGACCCTCGCGGCGATAGTCACCGGCTTGCGATCTGTCGGCATGAGGAAAGAGCGGCCGCCATGCACCGCCGGCTGCCTCAGGCCCGGTCCAGCGATCGCTCGAGGCAGGCAACAGCACGGGTGAGGCGACGGCGTCGCGAATGGGCGATAGCGCATTGAGTGCCGGTCCGACACCCGCCGCGACGAGAGCGATGATCGCGCCGCGAATCCACACCGACGGAGTGCCCCCGTCGCCGGCAACGGGAACGGCGCCTTCTGCTGATGCCGGCATCCGACCCGCGAGCCAGAAGAAAGCGGCCATCGTGAAGACGAAGAGGAACCAGCCGAAGTAGTAATGATCGACGGTGATCAGGTAGTGCTGCATGTCCGTCAGATGTCCGGCGACGATAATGACGTACACGCGCACCCAGTTGCTGATCATCGCGAGCACCGCCGCGAGAGCGAGCTGCTTGATTCTGACTCGCAGCGAATCGTAGTGGATCTCTCCGAAGAGCGCGGCGATGGCGATCGCCACGATGAAGAAATGCAGACCGCTGCAGCC
This sequence comes from Povalibacter uvarum, assembly GCF_014202975.1. Lineage (GTDB taxonomy): Bacteria > Pseudomonadota > Gammaproteobacteria > Steroidobacterales > Steroidobacteraceae > Steroidobacter > Steroidobacter uvarum. The sequence goes on along the minus strand of NZ_JACHHZ010000001.1, from coordinate 566,276 downwards.
GCCGGCAATCTCGAACGCGCCTGCCGGGATGTAGACGAAGTTTCCCGTCACGTACGCCGGCACCGCGGTGATCTGCAGCAGCAGTTGAACCGCCTTTACCGTGATCGCCTGCAGGATCCCGTTGCCCGCGCTCCAGATGGGAATGGCGAAGTAGAGATACGCGAACCCGAAGCCGAGCTTGCAGCCATTGCGCACGCCGAACGCCGCGCACGCCGCGACCAGCGCCATCGGCGGCAGAAGGATCTGATGCAGAAGCTCGATGCCCGCCCTGAGGCACAACAACCAGCACAAACTGAGCACAACGAGTACGGCAGCGAATCGCCAATCGGATGTCGCTGTCGCGTCGAGCGTCTTTGCGGACCGCATCAGCAGCCACAGGCTGATGGCGGCGACGAGATAACCGTGTGTATAGGTAAGGCTGTCGGTATCGGTCCAGGCGATCCGCAGCGTTTCAATCGTCGGCCAGAACACAATCGCCAGGGCCGCGATCAGCAACAGCACCATGACGCGGCGGGAACGCCAGCGGCTGGTCGCCGGCGCACTTGGAATCCCCTGGGTTTGCGGATTGAGCCCGGATTCCGCCATTACTGCGGAGCCCGGATGCCGTATTTTTCCATCAGGTCGTAAAGCGTGGGACGACTGACGCCGATCAGCTCGGCCGTCTTCGAGATATTGCCGTCGGTGATCGACAGCGCCTGGCGAATGGCCTGCCGCTCTGCACGCGTCCGCACTTCCTTGAGATTGAACAGCAGCGTCCCATCGACCGATTCACGCAGCCCGAGATCCTCCGCCGTGATCAGCGACCCTTCGGCCATGATCATCGCGGTCTTCACCTTGTTCTCGAGTTCGCGCACGTTGCCGGGCCACTCGTAGGCCTCGAGCGCCGCCACTGCCTCGTCCGTGAAACCTCGCTTGGGCCGCCCGTGAGCGCCCCCGAATTTGCGCAGCAACGCATGCGCGAGCACCGTCGTGCCGCCCGGCCGATCGCGCAAGGGCGGCACGTTCACCGTCACCTCACCGACCCGGAAATAGAGATCCTGACGGAACTGCTGCAGATTGATCTGCGCCTGCAGATCCTTGTTGGTCGCGCAGACGACGCGGACGTTGACCGGAATTTCCTGTCGTCCGCCCACGCGTTCGATGACGCGATTCTGCAGGAAGCGCAGCAGCTTCGCCTGCAGCGCCAGCGGCATGTCGCCGATCTCATCGAGGAACAACGTGCCGCCGTCGGCGAGTTCGACCTTGCCGATGGTCTGCTTCACTGCGCCGGTGAAGGCACCCTTCTCGTGCCCGAACAGTTCGCTCTCGAGCAGCTGCTCCGGAATCGCAGCGCAGTTGATGGCGACGAACCGGCCTTCCCTGCGATTGCTCTGCGTATGCACGGCGCGAGCGAGCAGCTCCTTGCCGGTGCCGCTCTCGCCGAGAATGAGCACTGACACGTCGGTCGGCGCGACCTTCTCGATCATGCGGCAGACTTTGAGCATCGCTTCGTCCGTGGCAATGAGCCCTTCGAACGGCGAGTTGTACTGCGCTTCGCGCAGCTGCCGATTCTGTTCTTCGAGCGCGTGCATGTTGAATGCGCGGCTCACGATCAGCCGCAACACGTCGGTGTCGACAGGCTTCTGGTAGAAATCGTAAGCGCCGAGCGATACGGCGCGCACTGCGTTGTCGCGATCGTGATTGCCGGTGACGACGATCACTTTCGTCTGCGGTGCGATGCTCAGCGTTTCCTTCAGCGTCGCCATTCCTTCGCTGACGCCTTCGGCGTCGGGCGGGAGGCCGAGATCCTGCAGTACGACCGGCGGTTCGAAACGCCGCAGCATGACCATCGCTTCGGCACGCGTGGCGGCCATGAACACTTCATGGTCGTCGAAGCACCACTTGAGCTGGCGCTGCAGGCCCGCGTCGTCCTCGACGATCAGCAATTTCGGCTTGGCATCATTCACGTCTCACTGCTCCGATGACTGCTGATATTGGGTACTGCTTGTTGTCGCTTGCCCGATGGATCGGCGACGTTCCGGTCCGCATCCGCCGCGCCGGCCACCTGCTCGAGCGGCAGACTAATCGAAAACGAGGTCCCCTGACCGGGACTGCTCTGCACTTCCACCCGCCCCCCGAGCATCTGGACGTACTCGCGGGTCTGGTACGCACCGATGCCCATCCCCTTCGATCCCTTGGTGCTGTCGAAAGGGCGGAACAGCCGCTCGCGGATGAACTCCGCGTCCATCCCCTTGCCATTATCCTTCACAATGAGAATCGCGCGACCGCCATTCTCATCCAGTCGCACGGATACGCCTCCCGTGGGTGTCGCGTCCTGGGCGTTCCTGATGACGTGCTCGACGACCGCGGAGAGCCGCTGAGGATCGGCCCGGACCCGGATGCCGTCGGCATTCACGACGAGCTCCGGCACAGGCGTTCTCAGACTGCATCGATCGACAGTGTTGCGCACCAGGTCGTCGAATCGCACCGACTGCAACTGCGCTCCGGCGGTGGAGTGACGCAACTGCTCGATCAGTCGCGTCATGCGCTCCACCGTGTTGTCGACCGTCTCGATGGCGTCGTCGACGAACTCTGGATTGTGCTTGTGCCGGCCCGCGTTCGCGACGATGAGCTGCAGCTGCGCCACCGAATTCTTCAGGTCGTGCATCATGAACGCGGTCAACCGGTTGTAGGCCTCGAACTGCCGGCTCTCGGCGAGACGCCTGTCCGCATCCTGCTGCGCAAGCTGCGTCGCAACGTGACGTCCCACGGTCTTCAACAGGTCCCGGTCTTCGTAGGTCAGCTCGAAGGGCGGCGGCGGATCGTACAACACGAACAGGCCGAAGAGCCGGTCCACCTCGAGCAGCGGAGAAATGATGCGCAGCGATGGGTTTTCGCCGAGCCAGACGGGCAGCTCGATGTTCTCGTAGATGTCCGGTGCGCGCCGGTATTCGTGAACGTCGATGATCCATTGCCGCTTGCGGACGAAACGGATCAGCTCGCTGTCGGCGTTGATCGGTCCGACACCGTTGATGCTCTCGAGCCGCAGCGGCCAGGCACTCACCGGCACGAACTGTCCGGCCTGTTCATCGGCAAGAAAGAGTACGCCGCCCGGACTATCGAAGATCTGGGCGACAGCACGAATGGCCGTTCGCCTGACGCTGTCCTCGGTCGTCGTCGACAGGGTGCGGATGAAGCGCAGCCACTCGATCCGGTAGTCGTACTTGTTGCTGTAGAAATGCTTGTTGATGAAGACGACGGCCTGACGTCGCAGCGTGTTCGACGCAAGCAGGAACGCAAGCACCACCGCTGCACCTGCGAAGAACAGGATCTGCCCGACCGCGCCCCACGTTCCTCCCAGGTCCTGGATGATGTACCCCGCAAGCGCCATGACGACCAGATAGATCCCGACCGCGACGAAAGTGGTCGTGTAGAAAACCACCTGACGCGATACGAAGATATCGAGCGACCACTGGGGATTACGCCGCACTGCGAGTGCAATCAACGGCACCGCGAACGTGACGACGATGCCGCGGGCTTCCCACGCGGTGACGGAGATCCCATGCATGAGCTCCGCTTGCGAATAGAGAAAGAGGTCGTAAGCCAGTATTCCGCCGACACCGATGACGAGGTAGCGCAGCGACGCACGACCGGCGTGACTGGAATTGCGATAGATCTGTTCGAGAAGAATGAGTCCGCACAGCGCCAGAGCGAGCCCCGCGCGCGAGAGCAGCATCGAAGGACTTTCAATCGGGATGTTGAGTTTCGGCAGCAGCGGCGCTGCGAATCCGAACACGAGCAGTCCGATCCACAGAATGTGCGCGCCGGTAATCAGGATGCGGGGTGCGGTCGCGCGGGCAAGTTCAGTGAGGACGAGGAGCCACGCTGCGCCCTTCGCGATCTCCGCAACGTAGACGAAGATCATGGGCATCGAGCCGCGCGCACTTTCGAACGCGAGCGTCAGCGCCCACAGGAACGTCACCGCGCTGGCGCCGATCAGTCGGGCACCGACCTTGCGGCCGCGCCAGCTGACGACGAGCAACGCCGTCAGGAACAGAAACGCTGTTCCCGCGATGCCGTAGCCCGCTACTCCCGCATTACCCATCGAAGTCGTTCAGCCCTTGTGGTGCGGGCCGCGCTGGCCCCTTTCGCGCGGGCGATCTACCGGGCGCCCTTGCCCCAAACGATGACTTCCACTGTCTGCAGGATGATCGCCAGATAAAACAGCAGCGAATGATTCTTCACGTAGAACAGATCGTACTGCAGCTTCTCCGCCGCATCCTGTTCCGACGAGCCGTATGGGTAACACAACTGCGCCCAACCGGTAATCCCTGGTTTGATCGTGTGGCGCTCGCGGTAGTACGGAATGCGCTCGTTGAGCTGTTCGACGAACTCGGGCCGCTCGGGGCGCGGTCCGACGAAGCTCATCTCGCCCCGCAGCACATTGAGGATCTGCGGCAGCTCGTCGATGCGGGTCAGCCGGATGAACGACCCGACGAGAGTGACGCGATTGTCGTTCTTCTGCGCCCAGACAGCGCCGTCGCGTTCGGCGTCTTCGCGCATGCTGCGGAACTTGAGCAACTTGAAGGGATGACCGTACTGGCCCACGCGCACCTGCCTGTAGAAGACGCTGGCTCGCGGACCTTCGGTGAGCTTGATCGCAATCGTCGTGAGGAGCATGAATGGCAACGCGACGACGAGCAGCAGCAGGCTGGCCAGAACGTCGAATGCCCTCTCGAACGTGCCGTGGATCCGGCCCTGGCGGAATCCTTCGGAGAAAATCATCCAGCTCGGATTGAGAACATCGAGCCGGACCTTGCCTGTTTCGCGCTCGAGGAAGGTGATCAGTTCGATGATCTCGAGACCGTCGAGGCGGCACTCGAGAAGCTGATCCATCGGAAACTGCCGGCGACGATCGTCCATCGCGACGACGATTTCATCGACGCGAAGGCGATGACACACCTCCAGCAGCGACTCTCCCGAGCGGATCTTTTCGTCCTCGGGCACGCCGTCGAAGTCGTCGCCGTCCGCTGGAACGTAGCCCACAGGCACGAACCCGCGTCGGTCCGATCGGCGGCGCAGACGCGCGATGCTGAGCGCGCGCTTGCCCGCGCCGTAGATCAATACGCGTCTCTTGAACACATCCTCATCGGCCACTTTGTCAAAGATGACCCGGGAAATGGCCGAACCCACGACCGCCACGAACGCCGCGAACATGAGGGCCGCGCGGCCGATCTGCAGTGCCGGAAACAGATAGAAGATGACCGCGATCACCAGCACGCCGCCCAGCACGCTGGCGCCGACACGCGCCAGGAGACCCGACAGACGCGAACGCTGCCGCGCGTTGTAAAGCCCCATGGCCGTCATCGACAGGAACAGCACGCCGGAGAACAACAGCGCGCGAGGGAAGATGGTGTGATTCAGGGCCGCAGATTTCGGCAACTCGGGATCCAGGCCAAGAATCACCGCCGAATAGGGAGCCAGGAAAAAAATCGCCGCCTCGACGAGGGCCAGAAGCGCCAGTGGAAGCTGCCAATAGTGCTGAAATATTCGAATCGCCACTGGGTTCTGATGCCTTCTAACCGAAAAAAGCGTGATCGATCAACGTGGAACCGTAGCGTCGGGCGTCAGCCCAAGGCGACCGGGGTCGGTATGGAGCCCGAGGGAGATCGGTTCAGCAAGCGGACCGAAGTCTAATCACATCACCCTCACAGGCGCGTGAAAGGCTTCACAGGCACTACTGTCAAATCCCGAAGCAGCCCTGAGGGATTCCGTTCCCAGATCGGCGTTCTGTTAATTGACAATCATTCGCATTTGTATTTAGATGGGCACATCTTAGCCGGACTGACCTCCTCCATGTACGTCTGTCTCTGCAACGGAATCAGTGATCGCCAGATTCGCGAAGTCGTGGATCGTGGCGCGGGCACGCTGACGGAAGTCCAGTGCTACCTCCCTGTCGCCAACTGCTGCGGCCGCTGCGAAGACACCGCGCAGGAAGTCATCGAAGGCCACATCGAATCAGCGTCCCGGCCCGTCGCGGCCTGAGTTTCGCGGGGCCGACGCGTAAGCGGCTGACTGATTACCATTCGCCACAGTATTCGTATCTATAGAAAAACCTTCGGGTTTTCTCCTCTTTCGACGTTGCCTCCACCCTGAGCGTCCTTCAAGATTCCGCCCGGCCGTCCGGCCCGTCTTCGGAGTCTTTCCATGCAAGGCAATGCCACGATCATCAAGCACTTGAATCTCGTCCTGAAGAACGAGCTGACCGCGATCAACCAGTATTTCCTTCACGCCCGCATGTTCGACAACTGGGGGCTCAAGAAGCTGGGCAAGCACTCCCGCGACGAATCCATCGATGAGATGAAGCACGCCGACAAGCTCATCGAGCGCATCCTTTTTCTGGATGGCCTGCCCAATCTCCAGGATCTCGGAAAGCTGTTCATCGGAGAGAACGTGCAGGAAGCGCTGGAGTGCGATCTGAAGCTGGAAATGCAGGCTCATCCCGACCTGCGCGCCGCGATCGTCGACTGCGAAAAGTCAGGCGACTACGTATCGCGCGAGATCTTCGAGCGAATCCTGGAATCGGAAGAAGAACACATCGACTGGCTGGAGACGCAGCTCGGCCTGATCAAGCGGATCGGCCTCGAGAACTACTGCCAGCTGCAAGTGGAAGCGAGCTGAGAGAGCTCGCGATGAATTGCGGGGGCTCCTTCCCGGAGCCCCACGCGCGAATGGATTCGCGATCAGCTGATGGTCTTGGTGGCGACGTTCGACGGCACGCTCGAAGCACCATTTGAGTTGACTGCAACCACCGCGAAGAACCAGGCACCCGACGTGAGATTCTCGACGACGTAGGTGCTGAGCGAGGGATTGCTGATGTTCACGGACAGCGTTAGATCGCCCGCACTTCGGCCGTACAGAATCGTGTAGCCCGCAAGGTTCGTCAGCGAGCTTCCATCCGTATTCTGCGTCGGTGCCACCCAGGACACCGTGGCGCTGCCCGAGCCCACCGCGGATACCGTCAGGTTGAAAGCAGTGAGAGACGCACTCGCCTTTCCATCCGATACCGTGAGCGTGATGCCTGAATACGTTCCGACATCGCCCGCCGCGGGCGTGCCGCTCAGCCGACCCGTGCTGGCATTGACGGACAACCAGGAAGGCAAGTTCGTGGCGCTGAAGGTCAGCGCATCACCATTTGGATCGTTCGCCGTGGGCTGAAAACTGTAGCTCTGGCCCGCCAGCACCGATGTGCTGGGCTGCCCCTGAATCGTCGGAGGCGAGTTCGTCGCTGCAGGAGGGTCAGGATCGGTCTGGGGCGACGAGCTGGGCGAATCACCGCCGCCACCGCCGCAACCTGCCAGCAGCAGCGCCGTGAGGAGTGCCGATGCCCATCTCTGCCTGTTGAATGCCTGCATATCGCTCCGCGTTTGCTGCGCTGCCTCCGCACTTTCACGGAAGCGTCGAGCGTTCGTTACAAAAGCTATGCCAGGAAGATCAAAAACCCTGTAAGTCTTTCAAATCAACGGGTTGCCGATAACGCGCTGCATTGGCCGAACGTTCCATGTCGCCGATTGCGCACAGCCAATCGGCGCCAAGCACCCGCCAACCCGATAACTTACTGATTTGCATGGACGGCCGACAGAGTCGCTGAACGGCAACAGGTTCGCGCGACTGATCAACGAATTGGCCACCGTGATGAAGTGGCGTCCCCAAAGGGATTCGAACCCTTGTTACCGCCGTGAAAGGGCGATGTCCTAGGCCTCTAGACGATGGGGACGCAAATCGAAACAACGAAGGGCTTGGTGGAGCTAGCCGGGATCGAACCGGCGACCTCTTGCATGCCATGCAAGCGCTCTCCCAGCTGAGCTATAGCCCCACGCGAGAGGCGCGCAATGTATTGGAGGGTCCCTGCACTGTCAAGGAAAGATCGGGCCGATTCTCACCCGCTCTTCCCTGACTGATTTCTCAGGCTGCACCCGCAACTGCGATTGCACGATCGATGCGGCTGAGCGTCGTCTCACGACCCAGCACCTCGAGCGTGACATCGATGGGCGGCGAAACGGACGTGCCCGAGACAGCGACGCGGATGGGCTGCGCCACTTTGCCGAGTCCGATGCTGGACGTTGTCGCGACCTCGTTCACGGCATCGTGAATCGCAGCGGCCGTCCACGCACTCAGCGCAGAGAGCTTCGCGTGAACCGAACGAAGCACGGGCGCGCTTTCCGCGGTCAGATTCTTCTTTGCCGCCTTCTCGTCATACGTCTTGATCTCGACGAAGAAGAACGTGCTGTTCTGCGCCATCTCCTTCAGCGTCTTGGCGCGCTCCTGCTGAGCCTTCGCCACGGCAGCCAGCTTCGCGTCATCGATCACATCGATGCCCAGCGCGGCGAGCTGGAACTTCAGGTGCGGTACGAGCGATTCCGGCGTCGCACGCATGATGTGCTGCTGATTGAGCCACAACAGCTTGTCGGGATTGAACGCCGAGGCCGACTTGTTGACGTCCTTGATGTCGAACAGCGCCTGCATTTCTTCGAGCGAGAACACTTCCTGATCGCCATGCGACCAGCCGAGACGCACCAGGTAGTTGAGCAGAGCGACCGGCAGGAAGCCCTCTTCCCGATACTGCAACACGCTCACAGCGCCGTGCCGCTTCGACAGCTTGGCTCCGTCAGCGCCCAGGATCATGGGCACGTGCCCATACACCGGAAGCACGGCGCCCAGTGCCTTGAGCATGTTGATCTGACGGGGTGTGTTGTTGAGATGATCATCGCCACGGATCACGTGCGTGATCTTCATGTCCATGTCGTCCACGACGACGCAGAAGTTGTACGTCGGCGTGCCGTCTGAACGCGCGATGATGAGGTCATCGAGCTCGGTATTCTGAAACTCGACGTTGCCGTGAATGACGTCCTCGACGACGACAGATCCGTCGAGCGGATTCTTGAATCGGATGACGGGATCGACACCTTCCCGCGGCTGCGTGCGATTCCTGCACGTGCCGTCGTAGCGCGGCTTCTGTTTGGCTGCTTCCTGCTTGCTGCGCATCTCTGCGAGCTCTTCTTTCGTGCAGTAGCAGTGATATGCGTGTCCGTCGCGCACGAACTGCGCGAGGACTTCGCGATAGCGGTCCATCCGGCGCGTCTGATAGAACGGGCCTTCGTCGGCCGCGAGGCCGAGCCATTCCATCCCGTCGAGAATGACCTGCGTCGCCTCGTCGGTGGATCGCTCGCGGTCCGTATCTTCGACGCGCAGGATGAAGTCGCCCTGGCGACCCTTCGCGTACAGCCACGAAAACAACGCCGTCCTCACGCCGCCGATGTGCAGCATGCCGGTGGGACTCGGTGCGAAACGGGTTCGGATGGTCATGAGGAGGAACAGCGCTCAGCGGATGGTGAATACCGCCGAGGCGGATTGTTTTGCCCATCCGCCATCCGCTATCCGCCATTCACGTCTGGTTGATGGTGGGCGGTACAGGGATTGAACCTGTGACCCCTGCCGTGTGAAAGCAGTGCTCTACCGCTGAGCTAACCGCCCAAATTGTCGGGACTGACCCGGAAAACGGGTGCGTAGTGTAGGGACGAGCCTTCGGCCGGTCAACGCGACGACGCCTGGAGCATCGGGGTTTCCCCGCTTCAGAGCGCCGCGTGCATGGGGGGCGGTCGATTCAGGAGGATCCAGTACAACCCCAGGCTGCTCACCGCCTCCACGAAGGCACCGAACTCCACCGGCTTGCGCACGTAGCTGTTCGCACCAAGGTTGTAGCTCGCAATGACATCCGCGTCCTGGCTGGAGGAAGTGAGGACGACCACCGGCAGCATGCGGGTCTTTTCTTCGGCACGCAGCCGTTTCAGGACCCCGAGCCCGTCGAGCTTGGGCAGCTTCAGGTCCAGCAGAACGACCGTCGGCATGCGGGACAGGTCGCGGCCCACGTATCGGCCCTGCCCGAACAGGAACTCGATCGCTTCCACCCCATCGCGGACGACGATGATTTCATGCGCCAGATTGTTCTTCCGCAGACTGAGAAGCGTCAGCTCCTCGTCGTCGGGATTGTCTTCGACCAGCAGGATGTATCGATCCGTCATCGCGGCTCCTCGGCCAGCGTGAAGTAAAACACCGCCCCTCGATCAACCTCGGCTTCAGCCCAGATGCGGCCCCCGTGCCGCTGCACTATGCGTTGAACTGTTGCGAGCCCCACTCCTGTTCCAGGAAATTCCGTCGTCGCATGCAATCTCTGGAACACCCCGAACAAATTACTGGCATAGCGCGGGTCGAATCCTACGCCATTGTCCCTGACAAGAAAGGCCCGGTCAGCACCCATTTGACAGACGCCGAAAACAATATCGGCCGCTGAGCGGCCCGCTGTGAACTTCCAGGCGTTGTCCAAAAGGTTCTCCAGCACGATCTCCAGCAGGCGCAGATCCGCCCAGACATGCAGCCCCGGCTGGATATCGAAGGTCGCCGCTCGTTGCGGCGACCGCTCGCGAAGGCGCTGGACGATCGCTTCCGCGAGGCTCGAAAGGTCGACCTGCTCGCACTTCAACTCCAGCCGCGTGACACGTCCCAGCTCGAGGAGATCGTCGATGAGGGCTGCCATCCGCTGCGTGCCCGCCTCAATGCGCTCGATGTAGCGCTGGCTGTCGTTGTCGAACGTTCCGAAATGCCGCTCGCGCAAAAGTCCGGTAAATCCGGAGATCGCGCGCAGGGGGCCACGAAGGTCATGCGAAACCGAATAGCTGAAAGCTTCGAGCTCCCGGTTCGAATGCTCGAGCTCCTGCGTCCGTTGCCCGACCCGCGCCTCCAGTTCGCCATACAGCCGCGCATTCTCGATACCGACCGCCGCCAGATTGGCCAGCTGCCCCAGCACTCGCTCATCGTTGGGATTGAAATCGCCTTCACGCTTGTCGGCGACGCGGATCAATCCGTTTGCGCGACCCGCGGGCGTCACGAGCGGAACGGTGAGCAGGCCCGACGAGGCAATGATCTGCGACTCGCTGCTGGCCTCCTCATCCGCCATCGCCGTCCGGGGCGCTCGCATCGCGCCCTTCAGCTCCCGGGACGACTCATCGCTCTCATCCAGCGTCGCTGCCAGAAGAGCCACGCTGTTGAGGCTCGCGTATTTCTCCGAAGCCGAACTGCTTCGCAGTTCACTCCTGTCCGCCTCGTCCGGCCACACGACGCCGATGGCGATGTGGCAGCCGACGAGATCGCGTGCGATCTGCGTAATGGTCTGCAGCAGATCGGCGACCGACAGCACGGAGTTCACCTTCCGCGCGGCATCGGCCAGGAAGGCCAATTGCATCAGATAGCGACGCCCCTCTGCTTCCGCGCGTCGTCGATCGGAAATATCCGACAGCGTCCCGATGACGCGGGTGGCACGTCCGTTGGCATCGATGACTGCCGAGCCGATGGCTTCAATGTCCAGGACTTTGCCGTCGAATCGGAGGATCCTGCAGGCGACGCTGATGCGCGCGCCTTTGAGCATTCGCTTGATAGCCTGCTCGACCATTGCGAGATCATCCGGATGCACGACCTTGCGCCAGATATCGAGCGGCAACTTGGGCGCCGTCCCGACTGCGTCACCGAGGATCTCGCGGATCGCACCCGCGCAGTTCACTTCGCCCCGTTCGATGTCGCAATCGACTATGAGCTGCCCGGTGTGCTCGGCCATCAGTCGAAAGCGCTCCTCGCTCGCCTTCAGCTCCGCGGCAGCACGATGCTGGGCAGTAACGTCTTGAATGGTGCCGACGATCTTCACGATGCGGCCCGATTCGTCACGAATCCCGCGACGCTGGGCGAGCACATGCCGGATTTCTCCGTCGGACTGACGGATGCGAAACGAAATCTCGCGCAGGTGTGGCCGATTCGCGGCCACGTCTTCCCCAGCTTCGATGAGCAGATGCCGGTCCTCCGGCACGACTTTCGCGAGCAGCTGATTCAGGTCGAGTGCCTGATGGGCGTCGGCCTGGCCCACGATGTCGTTGATCCGCCCGAACGAAACAGCCCGGTTGCGAACGACGTCGCGCTCCCAGTAGCCGAGCCTCGCGATGTTGTGAGCAAGTTCGAGACGCGTCAGGTTCTCGCGAATCGCCTGGTCGATACGCGAGCGCTCGATTGTGTCCGCGATGAGCGTGGCGAAAGTCCGTGCGGCCTGCAGATCGGCTGGCGACGGATTCGTCTGCACGAGTGCGAAGACTGTCAGGACGGCGATCGTGCTACCGGACGTGCCCGCGACCGGGAGCGACCACGATGAGCGCAGCCCCTGCGCCAGCGCGGCATCGCGAACCTCTCTGCAAGTGGGATCGGCGGCAATGTCAGCGTGAACAGCGAACTCGCTTTCACGCGACGCACTGAAGCACTCCGCTGCAGAGGACTCCATCAGTGACAGAAAAGCTTGCGGCAGGCCCAACCCGATCGCCGCCGCGATCGATCCGCAACCCTGGTCGTACAGTACAATCGCGCAGCGGCGATCGCGGTTCATTGCCTCGACGACGCCACAGGTCTGCTGAAGTGCGCCCGCGAGCGCGATGTCGATTCGACATGAGGGGCTGGGCGCCTGGATCGGCTCTCCGACAGCGACACTCACGAGAGTTTCTCCCCAGGACCAGGGAAACGCGGTAGACGCGCGAAACGATGCAGATGGAACCCGGCACTATCCATGAGGGGCTGTTATCCACTGTGGGCGGGAGTCTGGCTTCCGCGTCCGCCAGCGATGCAATGCCTCCCGCATCGCCACTATACCTGCTGCTCGCCAAACCAGGCTCGGGGGATTCCTGATTCAGGCGGCCGCCGCTCGATGCTCGATGAGCCGCCGTTCAATGCGCAATCTCGCCTCCGATCATTTCGAGCAACTCGCGCGTCTTGGCCTGCATGAGCGCCACATCCTGCCGACTTTCCACATTCAGGCGAATCAGGGGCTCGGTGTTCGAGGAACGCAGGTTGAAGCGCCACTGACCGAACTCGATCGAAAGTCCGTCCGTGTAGTCGACCGACAGACTGCCCGGCTTGTAATGCGCCTCGACCTTCTGGATCGTGGCCTTCGCGTCGGCGACCTTGCGATTGATCTCGCCGCTCGCAGGAAACGCAGCGATCCGCTCGCCGACGAGTGACGACAGTTTCTTGCCGGATTCGCACATGAGCTGCGCCACCAGCAGCCAGGGAATCTGCCCGCTGTCGCAATAACCAAATGCCCGGAAGTAGTGATGAGCGCTCATCTCGCCGCCGTACGCCGCATCGGCCTGGCGCATCACATCCTTCATGAAGGCGTGACCGGACTTCGACATCACGACCTTGCCGCCGAGTGAAGTCACCATGTCCTGCGTAGCCCACGTCAGCCGCGGGTCGTGCACGATGCTCGTGCCGGGTTCACGTCGCAGGAACATCGAAGCCAGGAGGCCGACGATGTAGTAACCCTCGATGAAGGAACCCGTTTCGTCGAAGAAGAAACAACGGTCGTAGTCGCCGTCCCAGGCCACGCCCAGGTCGGCCTTGTGCTCGCGGATCGCCTCGATCGTCGACGCACGATTCTCTTCGAGCATCGGATTCGGCACGCCGTTCGGAAAGTGACCGTCGGCCTGGTGGTTGATCTTCACGAACTCGAACGGCAGATGCGGCTCGAGCTGATCGACGATGGCGCCGGCGCCGCCGTTCCCGGCGTTCACGACGATCTTCAGCTTCCTGAGCTTCGACCGGTCGAGATAGGAAAGCAGATGATCGATGTACTTCTTGCGAGTATCGAGATCGAAGCGCTGCCCCTTCTTTGCCGGTGTCGAGTACGCATCGGCCTCGGCGATCTTCTGGATCTCCTTGAGCCCGGTATCGCCGCTGATCGGACGCGACTGCTCGCGCACGAATTTCATTCCGTTGTAGTCGGGCGGATTGTGACTGGCGGTCACCATGACACCGCCATCCATCTTTTCCGAGAACGTCGCAAAGTAGACGCCTTCCGTTCCACACAACCCGATGTCGTAGACGTCCACCCCGGAATCGATGAGGCCTCGCGTCAATGCTTCGCAGAGCTCGCCGCTCGACAGGCGAATGTCGCGTCCGACGACGATCCGCTTCGGCTTCAGGAATTCGGCGTAAGCACGTCCGATGCGATACGCGACATCGACGTTGAGTTCGCCGGGAATGCGGGCACGGTAGTCGTAGGCTTTGAAACCGGTGATGGGGCGCATGTGATGTAGCTTGGCGTTGTTCGACTCAAGGAAACGAAGAAGGCCTCGTGCGAGTTCCGCGCAGCGTTCAGCCCTTCTCTCCTTCCCGACCGTACCGGTCCTCCAACCGCACGATATCGTCTTCACCGAGATAGGTGCCAGACTGCACCTCGATGATGTGCAGCGGAATCTTCCCCGGATTGGAAATGCGGTGCTTGGCACCGAGCGGGATATAGGTCGACTGATTCTCCTCGAGCAGGAAGGTCTCTTCACCTCGGGTGATCCGCGCCGTTCCGGACACCACGATCCAGTGCTCGGCACGATGATGATGCATCTGCAATGACATTTCGGCGCCCGGCTTGACGGTCAAACGCTTCACCTGGAAGCGCTCGCCGGCGTCGATGCTGTCGTAGCTGCCCCAGGGGCGGAACACTTCGCGATGCATCGAGGTCTCGTATCGGCCCTGCTTCTTCAGCTGCGTAACGAGCAGCTTGACGTCCTGGACGCGATCCTTCGGCGCAACCAGCACTGCATCCTTGGTCTCGACGACGACGTGATCCCTGAGGCCCACGGCCGCGACGAGCCTGCTGGTCGATTGAAGGTAGCAGCCACTGGAGTCTTCGGTGAGCACATCGCCGAGACACACGTTGTTGCTTTCATCCCCAGGCACCGCTTCATGCAGTGCCGACCAGGAACCGACATCGCTCCAGCCGGCATCGAGAGGAACGACGACGCCGTGCTTCGTCTTCTCCATCACTGCATAGTCCAGCGAATCGCTGCGGCAGGCGCCGAACTCCTTCGCGGGCAGACGCGTGAAATCGAGATCACGCTTCGAAGCAGTGTAGGCCTGCGCACAGGCTTCGTAGATGTCGGGTGCGAGCGCGCGCATTTCATCGAGGACTGCAGTCGCACGGAACAGGAACATGCCGCTGTTCCAGAAGTACTCCTTCGACTCGACGTATCGAGTGGCAGTCGCGAGATCCGGCTTCTCGACGAACTGCGCAATGGGGAAAGTCGGTCCGTCGCCCGCGGCCCGCTTGATGTAGCCGTAGCCAGTTTCCGGCTTGTCCGGGACGACACCGAACGTGACCAGCTTGCCCTGCTCGGCCGCTCTGCGGCCCACGGACACGGCGCTGCGGAAGGCGGCAACATCGCGGATGACGTGATCGGCTGGGAGCACGAGAAGCAACGGGCTCGTCTTGCTGTTCGATGATTCGGCGGCGACGGCTGCCATTGCCGCGATTGCGACCGCAGGTGCCGTGTTGCGCCCCACCGGCTCGAGCAGGATCGATTGCGGCTTCGCGTCCACGGCACGCAACTGCTCCGCGACCAGGAACCGGTGGCTGTCATTGCAGACCACGATCGGCGCGCCTACATCCTCCACGCCCTTCATGCGCGCCAGCGTCTCCTGCAGCATCGTGCCCTTGCCGACCAGCGGCAGAAGCTGCTTCGGATACAACTCGCGCGAAAGGGGCCACAGACGCGTCCCCGAACCGCCAGAAAGAATGACGGGGATCAGCATGGGGACTCCGAGAGAATCATCGTTGGATTCGGGCCGCTGCCGAACGACCGCGGGCGCGGCTGGAAAGGAAAGCTGGACACGGGTGGTTCGATCATTGGATCAGACTTTTCTCGCGAAAGCGCGCATGCATGCAACATGCGCGACAACCGCCAAGTTCCCCGGCGGCGACGGATCTGAAGTGTCTCAGCGTCCGCCGCCTTCTGCGCTGTGTCAGCTTGCAGCGACGCTGTCGCCGCGACCGATCGCGTAGTACGTCAGTCCGAAGCGCTTCACGAATCCCGGGTCGTACAGGTTACGACCATCGAATACGACCGGGTGCTTCAGCTCCGCTTTGATCGTATCGAAGTCCGGGCTCCGGAACTCCTGCCACTCGGTCATGATCGCGAGCGCATCGGCGCCTTTGATCGCTTCGGGACCGGACTTCACGATCTGCAGATCGCCGCGCTCACCATAGATGCGCTTCGTTTCGTGGCCCGCAACCGGGTCATAAGCGCGCACCTTCGCACCCGCCGCCCAGAGCCGTTCCATCAGCGTGCGGCTCGGCGCCTCACGCATGTCGTCCGTATTCGGTTTGAAAGCGAGCCCCCACACCGCGATGGTGCGGCCGGAGAGTTTGCCTTCGAAGTGCTTGTTGATCTTCTCGAACAGCACGTCCTTCTGACGCTTGTTCACGGCTTCCACCGCGTCGAGCAGCTCGGCCTTGAACGAGTGATCGCGGGCACTGCGCGCGAGCGCCTGCACGTCCTTTGGGAAACACGAACCGCCGTAGCCCGCGCCGGGGTAAATGAAGTGATAGCCGATACGCGGATCCGAGCCGATGCCGAGACGCACCTTCTCGATATCCGCGCCCATGCGCTCCGCAAGGTTCGCCAGCTCGTTCATGAAGCTGATCTTGGTCGCGAGCATCGCGTTCGCTGCGTACTTGGTCAGCTCCGATGAGCGCACGTCCATCACGATCATGCGCTCGCGACTGCGGGTGAACGGGTCGTAGAGGGCCTTCAGGAGCTCGGCTGTCCGGGGATTGTCGGTGCCCACCACGATGCGGTCGGGCTTCATGAAGTCGCCGATCGCGGCGCCTTCCTTGAGGAATTCCGGGTTCGAGACGGTATCGAACTCGATATCGGCACCGCGAGCCTTCAGGGTCTGCAGGATCTTCGCCTTGACCTTGTCCGCCGTGCCGACCGGCACCGTGGACTTGGTGACGACGACACGGTACTCGGTGAGGTTCTTGCCGATTGCTTCGGCTACCGCCAGCACGTACTTCAGGTCGGCCGAGCCATCCTCGTCCGGCGGTGTGCCGACGGCGATGAACTGGAACAGACCCCATTTCACGCCTTCCGCAGCGTCTGTCGTGAAGCTGATGCGCCCCGCGGCGATATTCCGCTTCAGCATCTCATCCAGACCGGGCTCGAAGATCGGCGATTCGCCGCGCTTGAGCATCTCGACCTTGCGCTCGTCAACGTCGACACACAGGACGTTGTTGCCCGCCTCCGCGAAGCAGGCACCGGTGACCAAGCCGACATAACCCGAGCCGAAGATCGTCAGACGCATCTATAACTCTTGGAACAATATGGAAAAATTGGGGCGTCGAGCTTAACTGAGCAGGTGCGGTGGGTAAAGGAACTAACGTCCGGTAGCGCCGGACACCGAGCCTCTCGCCTCAAATCGCCGGCCCGACCGCCGGCCCGAACCTGGATTCGACCAACGGGCGCCAATCTTCCGGGGTTCCGTTACGGCCGGATTAAATGTGAGGGAATTTCCTCGTGATTGTCGCTTATTTGTGCGGGAACCACTGAAAGGTCAAGGGATGACCGGACAGCTCCCCCAGGGAGGATTCGGCAGGCCGTGCAAGGACGCGCGCAGTTGGACCGCCATTCAATAGGGAGCGAATGGCGGTTCGATCAGGCTCAGGAGCGAGAAGATTCAGAGCTGGCCTGCCGACCTACGTCCCGAGTCACATCCGAGTCAGGGTCACATCCCGATCAGATTGTGTGCGGTGGGCTCGGCGCCGCGAGCCGCGCTCTCCTGCTTTGCAGGTTCGTGACGTTCGTGGTCTCGCCATTCGCGACTTCCGCCTTGCGAGTCCAGACGAGGTCCTGCAGGTCCTGCGAGGGACGGTACTCATCGACCGTCTGCATCAGCAGCTGGCGCGCCCTCTCGCAATCAAAGCGGTTCAACGCAACCGAGAGCTCATCCAGCACCTGCTGGACCTGCGGCCAGGGCAGCGAATGCTCTATGGCCCGCATGATCATCGGGTGTTCGGTTCCGGTAACGTTGGTGCCGATCAGCAGCTCTTCGAACAGCTTTTCGGCAGGACGCAATCCCGTATAGATGATCTCGATGTCGCCATCGGGATTCTCTTCGTCGCGAACCGTCAGGCCCATCAGGCTGATCATGCGCTTGGCGAGATCCGCGATCCTCACCGGCTTGCCCATGTCGAGCACGAATACGTCGCCGCCCCGGCCCATCGAGCCTGCCTGCAGCACCAGCTGCGCAGCCTCGGGGATGGTCATGAAGTAGCGGATCACGTCCTTGTGGGTCACGGTGACCGGTCCGCCCCGCTTCACCTGCTCGCGAAACAAGGGCACTACCGATCCGGATGATTCGAGCACATTGCCGAATCGCACCATGCAAAACCGCGTTTGCGAACCGCGGTTGTGCAGCCCCTGCAGCACGATCTCGGCGAAGCGCTTCGTCGCTCCCATGACATTCGTCGGATTGACCGCCTTGTCAGTGGAGATGAGCACGAACGTTTCCACGCGACACTCGAGCGCGGCTTCCGCCGCATGCCACGTGCTGAAGATGTTGTTGTAGATGCCCTCGACGATGTTCTGCTCGACGATGGGCACATGCTTGTAGGCCGCGGCGTGATAGATGGTCTGCACGCCATAGGCCTGGAGAATTTCGCGTACCCGATTCTTGTGATGGGCATCTCCGAGCAGGCCGACGATCGCAGTCGAGATGTGCTCGGTGCCCGCGAGGTACTTCAGCTCTCGTTCGATGTTGTAGAGCGCGAGCTCCGACATCTCGAACAGCAGCACCTGACTCGGCCGCAACCGGAGTATCTGCCGGCACAGCTCGGATCCGATGGAGCCGCCCGCACCCGTGACCATGACGACCTTTCCATGGATACACGCGTCGAGAAGTCGCTCGTTCGGCGGCACGGCGTCGCGTCCCAGCAAGTCGCCTGCGTCGACGTCCCGGACATCTTCGACCTTGGCGTGACCCGCAAGAATGTCCGCGTAGTCGGGAACGGTCTGCACCAGGAGGGACAGGGGCTCGATGGCCTTGAGAATCTCCTGTCTGCGTCGCCGGGTCTGGGAGGGCAATGCCAGGAAGACCGCGGCGACGCCGTCATCGGCTACGAGGCCGGGAAGTTCGGCGAGCGGAAACACCTCGAGCCCGTTGACCGTGCTCCCGTGCAAGCCGACGTTGTCGTCGATGAATGCCACGGGGTGGTATCTGCCGCTTCGAGCCAGGCCGGTAGCGAGCTGCACGCCGGCTGCACCCGCCCCGTAGATCGCCACGCGTTGCGTGCCGCCGGACCATCGGAAATTGAGAAGCCCGCGGACCATGAACCGCGTGCCGCCTACGTAGATCAGCGCGAATGCCCAGTAAATGGGGAGCGTGGAAACAGGAATCGTCTTCTCAGGCCACGCCAGCGCCAACGCGCAGAGCAGCGCAACTGACAAAGTCACCCCGGAGAACACCGCCAGGATCGCCTTGGGCCCAAGGTAGCGGATGACGGCGCGATAGAGTCCCATCCTCACGAACACGATGATGCTCGTGACCAGAGCCGCTCCGTAGAACCAGGCTTCTCCGCTCAGATCGTGAACGTACGTGCCCAGGCGCAGCGATACCGCAAACCAGAGGACGAACGGAATGCCCAACAGATCCGCCAATAGCATCAGGAGCCGCTTCTGCGAGCGAGGCAGCTGAGCCAGCCCGTTGGCGAACCGCTCAATCCATTTAGGCATCGATTCCGTCACGAAACCCTCCCTGACCTACTTTGCCCTCCCTGAGCACTTGGTGCTCACAAAATCAGAGGGCGAAGTACTCACAGAACCAGAAAATTCTCCCAGATCAACACGTGCTTTGCATCCGTCGCGCACATCCGACATGCCTGCGGAAGCCGGCGCCACGGGAAAAAGCGGCCGATCGGACCCCTTAGTATCGTTCGGTAACAACGGTTGCCGCACCCGGGGGCGGTGCCGGCACCAGTTCGGCTTCTCGGGCCGCTACGCGCAGGAGCTCGTCGGGAGCACCACGTTTCTTCATGTCCTTCACAACTGCCCTCAAGGCAGCCGAGCGCGACGCGACCGCCAGGACCGTCAGCATGATGAGCTTGAGGTCCAGGAAAACGCCGGAGTGCTCCAGATAGAACAAGCCCAGATACCCCTTGTAGGGCCGGATGAGCTGGTTGTAAGCAATGTCCGGGTCGGCCTTGCCTTTCAGGATCTCCCCCTCGTCGGAGAAAACAATCGAAGCGTAGTCGGTGATCCCCGGGCGCACGGTGAGCAAGCGCTTTTCCTGGGGCGTGTACATCCGCGTTTCGCGCTCGACGTTGGGGCGCGGGCCCACCAGCGACATGTCCCCTTTGAACACATTCCAAAGCTGGACCACTTCGTCGAGCTTGTACTGCCGGACGAACTGGCCCACGCGCGTGATGCGACGATCGTTGGCGGCAGTCGAGTCCACACCCGACTTGTCCGCGTTGATGATCATCGAGCGCAGCTTGATCATCCTGAACGGCTTCTCCCCTCTCCCCACGCGAGGGGCGATGTAGAACGGCGAATGCTTGTCCTGCCACCAGATCAGGAACATCACGGGGAGCAGGATCGGTGCGGCCACCATGAGGCCGAGTGCTGAGATCAGGATGTCTGAGAGTCGCTTCATAAGAATTGTCAGGCCTCGTCCGGCTCAGCGCAGTATTCCAAGCGCCGCCTGCACGACGGTTTCTTTGGTCGGATAGTAAAGCTTTTCGAGAGGACGGCTGGTAGGTGCCGGCGCATCGGGCAACGTGACACGGACCGGACGGGCACGCATCGAGTCGACGGCCTCGCACACGCTCGCGATCACCTCACCCGCCAGGCCGGCCGTTCGCCAGCCGCCGTCGACGACACACAGCCGCCCTGTCTTGCGCACCGACTCGATGATCAGTTCCGGTCGCAGTGGGCTGACCACGCGAAGGTCTATGACTTCCGCCTCGATGCCCTGGGCAGCGAGCACGTCCGCTGCCTGCTCGCACAGATAGCTCGAGTAACTGCTGCCGACCAGCGTGATGTCTTTTCCCTGGCGCCGTACCCGTGGACCCTCGCGTCGAAGATCCAGCTCTTTCACCGGGGCGAGATCTTCGGTTCGCTCATAGAGCCAGCGATCGTCGATGTACATCACCGGGTCGTTGCACAGAGCCGCGGCGATCAACAGGTCTCGTGCATCGCTCGCCGTGGAGGGCATCACCACCCGCAGTCCAGGCACATGAGCGAACCATGAGTGAAGTGCTTGCGAGTGCTGCGCACCCTGCTCGCCTCCGCGGTTGATGATCGCGCGGATGGTCACCGCAGGCGCATCCTGTGCACCGAGCATGTGCGACCACTTCGCCGCCTGATTCACGATGGCGTCAGTCGCGTACAGCATGAAGTCCATGCGCGGATGAACAACGATCGGACGAGTGCCCGCGAGCGAGGCACCGACTGCCAGGCCGGTGCAGGCGAGTTCGGAAACCGGCGTGTCGATGACGCGGTGCTTGCCGAACTTCTTGTCGAGCTCCGTCATCGAGTTGCCAACGTACCAGGGGCTCCAGAGCCCCTGCCCGATGACGAACACTTCCGGATAACGGGACAGCAGATATTCGAAGGCATGGCGGATGGCGACTCCATACGACACGCCCGCCGCGGATTCGGAGAGATAGTTCATTTGTCGATGTAAACCCTGGCGAGCAGTGCTTCCGGCGCCGGGTACGGATCCGTCGCTGCCGTTGCCCACGCCGATTCGATCTCTTCGCGCAGAGACCTTCTGATTTCTTCGCCTTCCGCCCGGGTCATGTGGCCCGCGCTCAGCAAAGCGGATTCCAGTCGCGCCACCGGATCGCGCCTGCGCCACTGATCGAGGTCCGCGGTCGACCGATTGACTCCCACATCGATGTCTTCGCGCCAGTCGACGTGGCCATACCAGCGCTGCGTAACCGCCTCGAGGAAACCCGGACCTTCTCCCGCCCGTGCGCGCTCGATCAAACGGCCGGCGGCGCGCTTCACCTCGACAATGTCGTTGCCATCGACGAGCTCAGCAGCCATGTCGTGAGCGTGCGCGAAGCGCACCGTTGCGTCCTTGGGTTGACGCAGCGAGATGTGCATGTGACTGGAGAACAGGTTGTTCTCCACCACGAACAGCACGGGGATCTTGAGAATCTGCGCCAGGTTCAGGCACTCGTGGACGACGCCTTCCTCGACCGCTCCGTCGCCGAAGTACGCGACAGCGACATCCCCGGTCTTCTGCATCGCCGCGGCCAGCCCTGCGCCCACCGCGAGCGAGATGGTGCCGGCCACGATCGGGGTCGATCCGTAGAAGCCGTTCGGCTTGTCCCACAGGTGCATCGAGCCTCCCATGCCACGGGAAAGCCCGGTGTCCTTGCCAAGAATCTCCGCGAACAAACGCCGAACATCGGACCCGAGTGCAAGCAGGTGCGAGTGTGATCGATGGCCGCCGAACACGCGGTCAGTCCGCCGCAGGTGCGCCGATACGCCGACCGCCACCGCCTCCTGCCCCACGCCAAGGTGCACCGGCCCGCCGATGTGCCCGTCGCGTCGTTGAGCCGCGAGCTGCTGCTCAACGAAACGGATCTTCAGCATCGATCGCAGTGCGGCCTTCAGCTCATCGACATCGCACGCGGCGATGTCGATCGGTCCTTGAAACTGCGCCGCATCAGCGAGCGCGCCCAGTTCGGTCCGCGACACGATCAGAGCCCGTAGAACGCGCGGATGTGCTGAACGATGTAGTCGACTTCGTCGTCGGTGATGGCGG
This sequence comes from Povalibacter uvarum, assembly GCF_014202975.1. Taxonomy (GTDB): domain Bacteria; phylum Pseudomonadota; class Gammaproteobacteria; order Steroidobacterales; family Steroidobacteraceae; genus Steroidobacter; species Steroidobacter uvarum. Next base: position 543,602 of record NZ_JACHHZ010000001.1, on the reverse strand, counting down.
CGTTCATCGGCAACATGAAGCAGCGCTTGAAGAACGCATCGGTGCGCGGCAACTGGACGTCGAATCCGAGATCGTGGAACTGATGCACTGGCGTTCCCGCCCACTGGATGATGGTACGGACGCCATTCTTCTCGAGATGAGCGCGCAGCTCATCGCGGCGATCGGCCTCGAGCTCGTAATTCTGATAGACGTCGAAGTGACGCGAATCAGCATCCGGCGCCGGCGGCAGCGTGAGCTGCTTGAGATCGCCCAGGCCACGCTGATACCGCGCAGCCACTGCGCGGCGTCTCTCGACATCCGCCGGGAACGTCTTCAGCTTGAAGTTGAGGATCGCGGCCTGGAGGTTGTCCAGACGGGAGTTGTAACCCCACGCGACTACGCGGCCTTCTTCGTTGCGGCCGTGATCGCGCAGCAACGCGATCTGCTTTGCCACGGCATCATCGTTCGTCACGATGGCACCGCCGTCGCCGAAGCAGCCGAGCAGCTTCGCGGGGTAGAAGCTGATCGTTCCGAACTTGCCGAACGTTCCGGCACTGCGACCTTTGAACTTGGATCCCAGGCCCTGCGCGGCATCCTCGACGATCATGACTCCGTGCTTGTCGGCGACGGCTTGCAGTGCATCCATGTCGCACGTCCGTCCATTGACCTGAACGGGCATGATGGCTTTCGTGCGCGGAGTAATGCGCTTGGCGACGTCCGCCGCGTCGAGCATGTGATCGGCGCCGCACTCGGCGAGCACGGGAGTTGCGCCCACCATGTGCACGGCCGCCGCGGTCGCAATGTAAGTGTGCGAAGGCAGGATCACTTCGTCGCCGGCACCGACGCCGACAGCCTTCAACCCGATGATGATCGCGTCGGTCCCGTTCGCGAGACCAAACGCGTGCTTCACGCCCATGAACTGCGCGAGCGATGCTTCGAACTCACGGCAATCTTTCTGCAGGATGTACGCACCCCGCCGGCACACGTCGATCATGACCGACGTCAGCTCGCTCTCCTGCGCCGAAAACAGCTGAGAGTAAGGAAAGAAGGGAATGTTTCGCATCGCGGTTCTCTGGGTTAATTGAGTCAATTGACGAACTGAGGGTTGCCGTCGATCACGCCGCACTCAGCGGCTCGCGCAATCAGCAGGCGGACAGTCATGATTTCCGAGCTGCGCACAGAATAACCTTGTGCACCTGATCGGGCCGCGCCGGATCCAGCGGTGCCAGCGTCAAGGCAGTCGGCAACATTGCGGGGGTGATCTCCGCGGGGAACGGGCTCATCGAACCGAAGACCAGTTTCTTCAGGAGCTTCTTGCCCGCCATGCTTTTCGGCATGAGATTCAGGGCGACCACGGCACGCTTCACTGGCCTCAGGAGCTTCTGCCGCCATGAGACCGACTGCATGGGCACGTCGCCGAAGAACGAGGCCGAGAAGCCATGCTGCGCGAACGCTTCGCGCAACTCTACAACCCCGTGATAGACGTGACTATGCGGGCTGGGATTGAAGTCGCTCAGATCCTTGTTGGCATTCGAGATGAGCACGTGGCCGCCCGGCCGAAGGACGCGCCGGCATTCCGCGAAGAACAGCTCCGGGCGCGGCAGGTAGTACAGTGCTTCGAAAATGATGACGACATCGACGCTGGCATCCTCGAACGGCAATGCCTGGGCGTCCAGCGTGCGCAGATCTATCGCATCGCGGTAGTGTGCCCGGGCGCGACCGAGAATGGTCTCGCTGATGTCTCCGGCGACCAGTGACTTGGCGACACCACGGAGCAACCCGAGTCCGGGTCCGGTGCCGCACGCGACTTCGACCACATCCTTGCTCCGGCAGAAAGGCAAAGCCCAGGCGTAGCGGGTGCAAACACGTTGCACCTGCTCGCCGCTCACATCATCGCCAGCGAGTTCGGTGACTTCGGCAAAGTCAGTCATGAGTCATCCTGTAAATCAACATGCAACGACGGTCCAGCGGAATGCACCTCCACTGAGAAGCGCAGTTCGACGAAGGGACCGAGCAGGCAACCTGCCCCAAGTGGTGAGTGATGCGTGCCGGTGTAGGTCGTAGCGACCGAATAGCGCGCAGACCGGATCCTGTATGTAATATCGGCGGATTGTCCGTCCAGTCTTCGACGACACGGCACCAATGGCGATAGAGCGTAAATCCTTTGTGTCAATATCCGCACCGCGCGTCACCACACTACGGTACGACAAACGCCCTGCGGACGGATCGGCGCTCAGCGCGGCCTGCATCCTGCTGCAGAATATCAGCGGAATTTTGCCAGCAAAGCGGCTCCCGTAACAAGGTGGCCCCCCAGCGGAATACCCCTGAATCGGGCGGCGAGAGACACCTGGTTCCCAGTGCCGCTTGGCCCGCACGTGCCGACTCCGGCATAACTCCGAGGTGAGGGTGCACGGATCAACGCCGCCGCCCTGCCTCATCTGCTGCGACTACCTCCAGATGCGACGCTAGTCCGTCGTAAACAGCGGTCGCTGAATACCTGGCCTCGAATGCTCGCCTGGCGTTGGCGGCCATCGCGTCCCTCAACGACGAATCGGCACACATGGCCCTGACAGCGGTCGCAAGGGCGGTCGCGGATCCCGGTTCGTAGAACATGCCGCACCGTTCAGATTCGACAACGGCCCGCGCCTCTCCCGGCAGACTGACAAGGATAGGCAGGCCATGGGCCATGTACTCGAACAGCTTGTTGGTCAAACTCATCAGCGCACCGGCCTTGTACGCAGCGAGGCCAACCCAAGCGATCGACGCGAGCGCCTGCAGCCTGTCCTTGTCTACCCACCCGGTGAAACGGACATTGCGCAATCCGTGAGCCTGCGCCCGCCACTCCGCATCCTTCTCGCCGGAGCCTGTCAGCACGAAAACCACGTTCTGGTCGTCGAGGATCCTCGCCGCCTCGATCACCGTGGCGAGATCGATGCTTCCGACGAACGTACCCACGAACCAGAAGACTCGTTGCGAGGCGTCCAACCCGAGTTCCGTCAGTACGTTCTGCACATCAGCCTGGTTGGACAGTTGCTGGGAGGGATACCCGTGCGTAAACACAGCATCGGCGTCGTTGCCAGCACGCTGGGCGTGCTCCAGTCCCCAAGCCAGGTAGCGCCGCGAGATTGCTACCATTCCCGTGGCACGCTTCAACGCAAGTCGCGCGTCGCGGTACATGGGCCACAACAGGAGCGGAGCAAGAGAGCGCAGGAATCGGGGGAGCCGAGCTGCCATTTCGTCGGGCCACAGGTCGCGTATATCGAGGAGTACCGGAATTCCGTGCTGTTCGCCGAACAGCACCGCAGCGGCACTGAGTTCGATCGTGGGATACGAGCACAGGATCACGTCGGGCTTTTCTTCGACTGCAGCGAGCCGCGTGAATTCGGCGGCAATCTGACGATGGTTGCGCCAGCGAGCCGCGGAAATGTTGCGCGTGTACAGCTCCCCATAGAGGAACTGCAACTCCAACAGAGCATTCACTCGTACGCGATCCGACCTGTCGACGTGGAATCGTTTGTTGAAGTGATCGACGGCGGACGTCCACCATGTCACCTCATGCTGCCTGTCCACCAGGGTCTGCGCCAACAGTCCCGTTCGCCACAGCCTCGCCGACGAATCACCCAGTGGCAGCGGCTCACCGACGGTGATGAGCCATATCCGAAGTCTTCCCCGAGGCTTGCTCGACGGGCCGGTGGTCGCGCCGCTCACTTTGTAGAACGCAACTCGAATGTGAAGATCCAGGACATCAGTTGCACGCCCGGTATCCGCGTCAGAATCTTGTCCACCAGATTCAATGCCGGCAGCATGAACGGCACGTGCGGGGCAACGATGCTTGTGATGTGCCAGTAGCGGGTTTGCTGCACATCAAAGAAGCGCCTGGCGAATCTGAGATCCTTCAGGCTGAGAATGTGTGCCTTCTCCCATTCGGTGCGCATATCCGGCGTGAGCTTGCGATACAGCTTGATCATCGGATTGTAGTCGAGCGCCTCGATCGCAAGAATCTTGCCGCCCGGTGCCAGAATGCGCCGCAACTCGGGGAATGCGTAGGAGAGATCGAGGTGATGCAGCATGCCGCTGCAAATGATCACGTCGATCGAGCTGTCGGGAAGCTTGGTGTCTTCCGCATCCGCCTGTATGAAACGAGCGGTGGCCGATAGGCCTTGGGCGGCCGCGTCTTCCGTGGCGTTCTGTACGGACACTCTGCTGATGTCCAGCCCAAGGGACAACGCGGCTCCGGCGCGGGCGGCCTTAATGGCGTTCACTCCATTGCCACAAGCATAGTCCAGGAAAACCTTCCCCGGGACGTGTGTCTTGATCCAGTCATCGACGTATCGTTTCGAGTCATCCGTGGCCTGGTAGTACTTCTTGTTGCCGTAAAACCGCTCGTACGTGTCTTGATCGATCTGAGTCAGCGCCTTTCGATCGCGATCGCGATCATGGAACTGCAGCTCCGCTCGTTTGCGATCAGAGAGGCCGTTGAACCAAGTCTCGTTGGATATGCCTCCGATCTCGTCCAGCTTCGCCTTCAGTAATTCACGTGTGCTCATACTTGCATCCGAGTCCTAAGGTCTGTATGCGAATCCGTTGTATGCAGTCGCTGCCGCGTCAACGCTGCTGCAATTGAGCGTAGAAGCGGTCGAGCAAATCGACGCAGCGCTCGAGTTCGTAGTTGTCGACGACGTGACGACGACCCGCCTCGCCCATTGCGCTTCTAAGGGCCGGGGCCGTCGCAAGCTTGCCGATCGCATTCGACAACGCCTCCACGTCCCTGGGCGGCACAACGATCGCACTCTCGCCCTCGAGCACGACCTCGGGCAGGCCACCCACGTTGCTTACTATCACTGGCGTGGCGCAGGCCTGCGCTTCTATCACCGAAACGCCGAAGCTTTCACTGTCCTCCACCGAAGGAAACACAGCAATATCGAGAGCACTGTGCATTTCCGGCGTCCGGGCGTAGTCCACTCTGCCGGCGAACACGGTTCTCCCCTCGATACCGAGATCACGCGACAGCTTCTCCAGCGCTTCGCGCCTGCTGCCTCCGCCCACGATCAGCAATCTCAGCCGCGGATCCGGCACCCTTTCGCACGCAGATGCGAATGCGCGCAGCAGAACATCGATCCCATACTTGTCTTCGAGCGACTTGACGGTCCCGACAGTAAGCTCACGAGACTGCGGACGATCGCGCGGCTGAAATCTTCGCGTATCGATACCGAACGGCACTACGCCGATCTCGCGCCGACACAGCCGCAACGTTTCCTGCCTCATGACATTGCTCGTTGAGAGGACAATGTCCGCGGAACGAATAGCCGCCGTAACGATCATTCGATGGAGCATGCTCCTGTGCGGCGTATTGTAGACATCGGCACCCCAGACCGATACGACCAACCGGGGCAGCCTCGCCAGCATTGCGAGGACGCCGTAGCTGCTCGCGTAGTGCGCATGGCACACGGACGGACGGAACTCGCGCGCCAATCGCCGGATCATCGGCAGTGCCCGCAGGTACAGCAGTTTCCGGGCCGAGCCTTCGTTCGAATACGCCAGATCGACTCCGATTCCCGCCGTCTCGAAACGAACCCCCGGAATAGAGAGGAGCGCGGGCGTCAGCGGCACTGTGAGACTGAAAAGCAGGATCTCGTACCCGCGCTGGGCCAGGGCGACCGCCCATCTCTCGGTGTGGGCAGTATTTGCATCCGAGAGGAGGAAGAGCCTTTTTCGATTGATGTCCGTCATGTCACTGCAAGGGTGGGGCTGGATCGCGAAGAACTGGACCGCGGCCCGTGCTGGCCCATTGAATCATCCCCAAAGCGACGCATATGAGCATCGCTACTGGCAACAGGTAGTAGGTATATCCGAGCCCGATAACAGAATTGCCGCGTGCCACCATCAGCCAGCCCACTGCGGTTGCCGGCATCACCAGTACCGCTGCGATCGGAGGTACGCGCTCCAAAACCCTCTCCAGCAGCACGGCTTGAAACGCCAGGAGAACTGCGGAAAGCGGGATGGCGATCCATCCGCCGTTTACCCAGAACTCACCCCAGAGCATCGGATGAATGGAACCGGTATCGCCCTGCTGGAGCAGCAACAACATCTGGTCTATGGCTGCGTATGAATCGAAGACGCCTCCATTCGCCGCATGCCGCCACAACGCATAGGTGACGTCCTCGGGCTTGAGGTCCGGTACCAGTGGCCGCGGCACGTACATGGTGAACCAACGAGTGACGCTCGTAAGAGGCGAGACGTCCGCGAACGGTCCGTTCTGCACCACGAATACGAGATACCGGGCGATCTCGAACTCACCGCCTGTCCACTCGACCGATTCACCCACTTCCTCCAGCAGTCCCTGAAAGTTGATCTCGCCCGTGAGCAATCCATAGATGCCGCCTACTCCGAGCCCCCGCACGACTCGACCCACGATGTGCAAGAGGAGCCCGGCCAAAGCCACTATGGCGACAACACGAAACTTCGCCTTCCTTGTGAGCGGCGATCGGATGATGTCGATCGCAATCACCGCCAGGCCCGCGAGCAGTGCCGCGCGCGATCCAAGCAGCGCGAACAGCACTACTGCGAGGATGGCGAACATCACCGCCCAGAACGGTTTGTGTGCCCGGTACGCAAGCCACGCGGCGGGAAAGACGAAGAACTGCAACAGCGTAGCTATCGAATCGACGAAGGTTGCTTCTGCACGAACATCTTCCCAGTTGACGGTGAGCAGCGTCGATCCTCTGCGCATCGCGATCGCCAGTGTGACCACGGCGCAGAGCACTACAATGGTGGCGTACTTCGACCAGGCCTCCTTCACTGCAAGCGCCGGATTCAGCGAGATCGGGCGCAGAACCGACGCGGAGACCCGCTCGAGAAACATGATGGTCGCCACCAGGATCGTCGAGCCGGCCAGAATGACGCCCTGACTCTTGTAGACAGCCTCCGCCCCGAACTCTTCCATCAACGGGCCGAGCCCGAGCGCCGTCACGCCCTGATATGCAAGCAACCCAAGAAACAGGAAGCTGTAGAGTCGGCGGCGCTGCAGCGAATAGAGCGTGCCGAGGCCCACGATGAGCAGGCTCAGCAACTGCAATACCACGAGAGCTATGAGGTCAGCGGTCACGGCCGCTGCTACCAAATCTGAACCCGGCCAGGACGATCAAACCCAGCGCGATTGCTGCGTATTCGCTGCAGACCAGGGTCAGTATCGCGTCACGCGGCTCGAGGGCGAACATCACCAGGCCAAGTACGAACAGCAGCAGCTTGGCGGCATCGACGATCGAGCTCAGCCACGGTTTGCCTGCGGCACTACAAAGCACGGTCCACAGTTTTGCCATCGATTGCGGAGCGACGAGCAGACTGAGCAGCGCAAAGAAAGCTGCGAAGGGCACGTATTCCGCGCCGAAGACGAGCCTCACGATCTCCGAGGAGAAACCGTAGACGATCGATGAAAACACGATCGTAAACACAAGGACGATACCGACCGCCCAGATGAACTGATGACGCCGGCTCTCGGGTGTCAGGCTGGTCCACTCTTTGAACAGCAGCGGTGACATCAGGTTGAGAGGAGTCACTGCGATTGATGCCAACGCCAGAGCAGCGGCAGTGGCGCCCGCAGCCTCCCCGCTACGTTCACTGATCCATCCCAGCGCGATGAACACGACACCGCTTTGACAGACCGTGGGCACCCAACTCGCCACGCCGAAACGCGCCAATCCGAAAAAGGAGACGGTGCGGCTCGAGGACATTTCACGCTGCTTCAGCTGCAGGAGCCCCCAAGCGCCGCAGGCGGAGAACGCGCCAAGGAAGAGGAGCGCCACGAGGAACTGACTCTTCATCAGTTGACTGTTCGTCGCCAGGAGTGCTCCTACGAGCAGCAATATCACCACGGCTGGAGCAGCACTGAAAATCGCGAACGCGCGCGAAGACCTCACCGACAGGAGAGCGCCCCGCAGGATCGAGTAGTGCACCGAGCTGCCGGCAGCAGCAGCTATTGCAGCGGCCGTCGCAAGGTTCTGTTGACCTCTCAGCACCGACACCACACCCCACAACAGTGCCAGAATCGTCGCGAGCATGCCCACGCGCGCGGCCAGCTTGACAGAGGTCGCTATCGGGAGGTCGCCCTTCTGCACGAAGTAAAACACAGCCTGCGGCAATCCAACCACCAGTGTGGCCATGAGGAAATCGACCTCGGCCTTGACGAGGCTGAAGCCGCCCTGGACCTCCGGCCCTCCCAGCCGAGCGAGCAGGAGTTGAACGAGAAAGGTCGCGGCCGAGCCGGTCAGCTGTATGGCGCTTGCTTCAACGAGCCCCCAGATCCGATGCGATGAGACGTCGGTCCTAATGGCGAGGCACCGCACTGACAAACAGGTTCGAGGGGTAGAATCTGCGACCGAAGAGCGCAACCGCTCGCGCAGTCAGATGCAGCATCCGCTTGCAAGTCCTAACCAGCGTCGCGCCTGAGTATTCCTGCCCGAGTTCTTGCCGCCGCAAGCGACGCCTCTCGACATCAAAAGCAGTCTCGTGCGACCAGATGCGCGCAGATCTCAGCAACATCAGACCTGCGTCGTCAATCAGACGCAGGCCATCCTCCAGCGAGTATGCACGCAGATGACCTGACGCATCCTCAATTCCGTAGTCGCGAAAGGCATTGGACCAGCTCTTCTCGAGAGGAAGGTTGATGAGGACGAGCCCCCCGTGCGCTGCTGCTTGACGGAGAAAGCCCACGTCATCGGGAACATGCTCGAGGATGTCACTGAGAATCACGACATCGGAGCGGAGGTCGGAATCCGTGAAACTACCAGCCACAAATTCTATGTCCGGGTATCTCGCCCTGGCGGCAGCTACGTTCAGCGGCGATATATCGAATCCAACCTTCCGCGTCCGCACCCCGCCGGCTGAGACCGCTGACGGAAACGCAGCCAGCAGATCGCCCGTCGCGCAACCTATTTCCATCACGCTCGAATAGCGATGATCCGGCGGTATGACACTTACCAGCCCTGGAACCTTGAACCGCTCGACTTCCAGCTTGATCTGACGGGCGTTGTGAGACGAATCATCCCGGCGCGCGATGTACTCCGGGTTCGAGTCGTACAAATCGCGCAAGGTCTCATCGACGATCACTTCCCGGTTGCCCGGCGACGAACTCTTCATAGCACTCCTGCGGCCCGCAGTCGGGTACGCATGTCTGCAAAAATCATGAGAAAGATCGCCATCGCGATCGCGAGACCGACCGAACCGGCGACAATCAGTCCGCGTCGCGGCCTGGCGAAGTCGGCCGGGTCGGGCGCAACGGCGCCATCGACGATCTTGGCCGCGTATTCCGTGCGCACATCCGCCAGCATTGCCGTCTTCAGCTCGACCTCGATCAGCTTCGACAAAGCCTCCCTGATCGAAATGTCGGAGGTGGATGCAAGCCGCTTTTCCAGATAGGAAAGATTGCGCTGTGATTCCGCTGCCGCTCGACTTCGCATGTCCTCGTTGAACAGCGCGACATATTCGTTCGCCCAGCGCGCGGCGACGACTGGATCCTCCCAATACACCGCGACGGTAATGATGCCGCTTCGCCTGTCCTCGGAGATGACACGCACCTTCTCCACGAACCGCCGCATCGCTTTGAACGATACTGGTGAGCGCGCTGCATCGCCTCTTCCATCGAGCACACCGGAGATTCCGGCGGACTCGATGAACCGGTGGGCCTGGGCCCTCGACTCGAGGATCTCGACGCTGACCTCCCTTCCGCTGCCACCGTTCAGTCCTTGATTCAACCCCGCCAGGTCCGCTAGCCCACCGAGGCGCCCCATCATCTGGGTAAGACTTGAACTGTCCGCAGCGGGATCGATCGCCACCAGCTTGACCTCGGCCCGATAAAGCGGGCGCAGGAGGTATGCGACCGCGACACCGAGGATCAGCCCGGCGAAAGCGGCCAGCAGCAGCCACCTCGTACGGCGGACCAAGAACACCAGCAGGCGAACGCTGCCGTCCTCTGATTCCAGTTGCGATGCGTCAGCCATACAGCCTAGAAGGAGTTCACTGCCGCTACTGAGATCGCCAGGTTATAGATGATCGTCGTTACGGCGGTCCAGAACGGCAAAGGCCTCATGCGTTCGGTATCGAGCGGTACCACGATGGTGTCGCCGGGCCTGATGTCCACCCGCCCGCCGCTGAACCATGCATTTCCCTGGTTGACGACCACGCTTCCGTCGGCCCGGACGACATAGATCCGGTCCTCATCGGCACGTGCGGTCAACCCGCCGCTCATCTGGACGTATTCGTCGCGACCGATTGCCGGGTTGTACAGGTGCGACGTAGTGCTCTGCACCTCACCTATGACGGTGACTTCCTGGGTGATTCGCGGCACGAGGAGCCTATCGCCGTCCTTGAGAACTATGTCCTGCTCCGAACTCGGCACCGCAACCATGGACTGCTCGAGATCGATCACCAGTCTGCCTACGGGCTTGGCATTGCGCAGATCCGTCAGCAGGGATTGCCCGACTGCCAGCGCTTGCCCGGCGTCCTTGCCAGTTTCCTGTGCGGCTTGCAGGGAGACTTGCGCAACGTCGGATTGCATGCGATTCGCCAACGTCTCGATCTGCTTGCGTTCGCGCTCGCGCAACTCGACCCGCGTAAAGACGCTTCCGGGAACAAACGCGAGGTCCGTCACGCCACCCGCTCGCTGCATCACTGAACGCAGCGTCTCACCGCGATGGATTGGGTAACGGCCGGGGAATTTCACTTCGCCCATGATCTCGACTTCTTCCTGGGCTCCCCACAGCGGGACTTCCTTGATGACGAGGAAGTCGAAGGGTTGCAGGGCGATGTTTGCGACCGGATCACCCTCTACGACACGACGCAGATCGATTTCGATCAACTCTGCTTCGCGCGCCTGACCGTTGGTTACTGAATAGCGGGTCAACTCCGCCTGGCCGCCGTACGCTGACTCGTCGAGCGTGCCGCCAGCGCGCAGCAGGTCCGCGACACGCATGCCCGGCTCGTAAGGATACGTGCCCGGAATCTTGATCCTGCCCGCGACACTCACCTCGCGCGTCGGCTCATCGAGGTTCGATTGCAGCCGCAACTCACGCATGAGCGGAGCGACAACAGGGTCGCGACCCGACTCGAGATCGAACACGTAGACGCGATCGCGGGGTGCAAGCTCGAAATTGGCTGCTGAGTTGGGTGCGCCAATTGCTCTGGCGAGATCGGCGGAGAAAACGCTGATCTTCCGGTCGGGCGGTAACTCGCGGCGAATCAAGACGTACCGTTGATCGGCGTTGGGCTTGAGCTCATCAACACTCGGGATGAGGTCCGTGAGTCGCATTCCCGCGCGATACTGGAACTCGCCTGGCCGATATACATAGCCGCCCAGCGCAACGGACTCCTCGAGAACGGGACGAATCGAAGGCACCCGCAGCACATCGCCGCCGCGCATTACGACAGTCCTGGTGGATTGCTTCGAAAGATCAATGTCGATGATCACGCGCTGGCGGTCGTCGCTGACCCGCTCGATCGTCGCCAGCTTGGCATCGGCTTGCGGAGTCAATCCGCCGCCCAGCCCGACCAGTTCAGCAGCGCTTGTCTCGCCTCTCAATTCATAGATGGCGGGCCGGCGCACGTCGCCGGACAGCCCAACTGTGGCGCCCACGGGCGGGATGAAGATCACATCACCCGGCAGCAACCTTGCGTCCGCTCTCGTATCGCCCTTGAGCAGCAGATCGTAGAGATCGAGCCGCGTCACCGTCGCACCATTGCGCTTGAGTTCGATATTGCGAAGCGACCCGATCTTCTTGACACCGCCGCTCACGAACAGCGCATTCGTGATGGTGGAAAGGCCGCTCACGGTGTAGGAGCCCGGCGTCTCGACGTCGCCAAGGACGAAGACTCGGATAGACCGGAGTTCGCCGATGGCAACGTTCGCTTGCGTGCCTACCATCTGCTCTTGGACTCGCGACTCCAGCATTGCGCGCACCTCTTCGAAGCGCATGCCGCCCACTGCAATGGGGCCGAGTTCGGGGAAGTTCACGCGACCGTCTCGGCCGACCACCAGGGAGTAACGTCCCTTTATGTTTCCGGTGAGCTGCACCTCGATGTTGTCGCCGGGACCGACGACGTACTCCGAAGGAACCGGAACGTCCGTGGCCGGCGCGAATGTCGAAGTGAGTCCCGCGAACAGGTCATAGCCGAAGGGCTTCAGCGATTCCGCACCCACCGGCCGGAGCGGCAAACGCAGCACATCGATATGAAAATCCTTGAGAGTCGGCTCGGCTGAGAGTCGCTGACGAGCCTCCTCCACGGTCAACCCGCCTAAGGGGACTGGCCCGAGTTCCGCGACGTTGAGGATGCCCCACTTGTCGAGCTTGTATGGGTTCCGACGCATGACGCGGTCTCGGAAATCCTCAAGCCTGCGGATATCGTATTCCGACCGCACGATAGCCTTACGAGGTGATTGACCGGCGGAGGCATCCGTCTCATTCGCCCCAGGCACGCGACCTGGAATCGCCGGCTGAGAAACGACCCTTGGATCGAACTCCCGGTCCTTCCGTTCACGCTCGATGCGTTCCTGTTCGAACGAACGCTCGAACTCGCGGAGCTCCAGGGAGAGCAGGATCGTGTCCTCTCCCTTGAGCCGCGGCTCGCGTTCAGACTGCAAGCCGTCCTGCAGCAGCTGATCGTCAGCACGGACACGGGGCACGACCGTGCGGGGAAAGCTCAGTTGCCGGTCCGATCGAACACCGCGCTGAGCGCCGCTGGCTCCCGTGCCGTTGGTTCCCAGGGATTCGAGGATGGCCTGCTGCTGATCGGGCGGCAGAGTCTGGAACATCTCCATCTGTTCGGCGCTCGGCACTTGAGCGTGCACGGGCGACAGCAGCGTCGAGCCACAGACCGCAAGCAAGAGCGCCAGCCCGGAGAGCGGGCCGGTTGTTCGGTTTCTGACCATCTAGCGGGTCGCTTCTACGTATATGTCCCTGCGACGAAGGGCCGGGAGTTTACACAGCCGGGCTGCAGAGCGCGACGGGTAATTGTTCTCGATTTGTGTTTGTGTCCAAGCAGATACGTGGGGCCAAACCCTTAGGGCCGACGCTCAAGTCGGGCCTCTCGCGCCCGGCTCGCCCCGACGAAACTTCGGCCCGGAACCTCAGCGAATCGATCCGCGCGGGCGCGTCTCAGGAACGCCACTTCGCCAGCTGGTGCAGGAGCCCTTTGAGGCTGGCATCGGCGCCGTCGCCATCCGCCTTCTCCACCGCCGGCGCCAGCGAGTCCGCCAGCTTCTTGCCCAGCTCCACACCCCACTGATCGAAGGCGTTGATGCCCCAGATCACGCTCTGCGTGAACACGTTGTGCTCGTAGAGCGCGATGAGGCGGCCCAGGGTCTTCGGGCCCAGGCGCGGGAAGAGGATGAGCGTGCTCGGGCGGTTTCCCTCGTGCAGCTTGTGGGGGATCAGGCGGCGGATCTCCGCTTCCGCGGTCCCCTTGGCCGCCAGGTCGGCACGGATCTGATCTTCGGTCTGTCCGAAAGCGAATGCCTGCATCTGAGCAAAGCAGTTCGCCAGCGCGAGGTTCTGCTGTTGCTGGAACTGGCTCGACGCATTGACCGGCGCGAGAAAATCCATCGCAACCCGGGCGGTACCCTGATGCAGCAGCTCGAAGAACGAGTGCTGCGCATTCGAGCCCGGCTCGCCCCAGATCACGGCACCCGTGTCCCCCTCAACGGGGGCGCCTTCGAGCGTCACCGATTTGCCGTTCGACTCCATCTGGAGCTGCTGCAGGTATGCGGGGAATCGATGCAGCCGCTGGTCGTAGGGCAGCACCGCGAGCGAGTCCATGCCGAGGAAATTGCGGTTCCAGACCGCCAGCAGTCCCATGAGCACCGGGAGATTCTTTTCGAATGACGCGGTGCGGAAGTGTTCGTCCATCTCGAAGCCGCCTTCGAGCATGAGTTCGAACTGATCCATGCCGAGCGACAGCGCGATCGAAAGGCCCACGGCGGACCAGAGCGAGTAGCGTCCGCCGACCCAGTCCCACATCGTGAAGCGGTTCTGCGGCGGAATCAGGAACGCATCCATTGCCTTGCTGTTCGTGGACACCGCCGCGAAGTGCCGCGCCGGAGCGCCCTCCCCCAGCCGATCCACGATCCATTGCCGCGCGAGCTTCGCGTTCGTGAGCGTCTCGAGCGTCGTGAACGTCTTCGAGCAGACGACGAACAGCGTTCGCGCCGGATCGCATTTCTCGAGCGTGTCCGATAGCTGCACACCATCGATATTGGAAACGCAGTGCAGCCGCAGATTGCGGTTGCGGAACTTGGCGAGCGCTTCGGTGGCCATCACGATGCCGAGATCGGAGCCGCCGATGCCGATGTTGACGATATCGGTGAACGACTTGCCCGTCGCCCCATGGATGCGGCCGCCGTGCACGCCTTCGACGAAATTGCGCATGCGCTCGAGGCTCGCGCGAACTTCGACCATCACATCCTTGCCGTCGACCGTGATTGCGCGATCAGACCGGTTGCGCAGCGCGGTGTGGAGAACGGCGCGATTCTCAGTCGTGTTGATCTTCTCGCCGGCGAACATCGCATCGATGCGGCCGCGCAATCCGCGCGCGTTCGCCAGTGCCAGCAACAGCGTCAGCGTTTCTTCGGTGAGGCGCTGCCGGGAGAAATCGAACAGCAGGTTGGTCTCGCAACGAGAGAACTTCTCGAAGCGGTCAGGCGCGGCCGCAAACAGGTCGCGCAGATGGACGGAGCGGAGGCTTGCGGCGTGCGCCTGGAGCGCTTGCCATTGCGGAAGGCTGGCGAGTGAGGACATTGACGTCACTGCGAATCGTGAGAATCCGGAAGAGATTTTCACGATACGCGATTTGTGACGGCCGGGGCAACGCTCGGCTGCGATCGAAGGAATTTACGCGGTGACGAGACGGCAAACGCCATTCTCGAGGACGTAGCGATCCCCTGTATGCGGGCACACGGCTTCGCCGCTTCCCTTGACAGGCAATTCCAGCCGTTCCCCGAATCTGCTCATCCAGCCGATCTGTTTGGCGGGCACTCCCACCATCAGCGCGAACGCCGGCACGTTGCGATTCACGACACTGCCGGCGCCCACGAAGGCATTCTCACCGACGACGACGCCGCAGACGATCGTGCAGTTGGCGCCGAGCGTCGCACCGCGCTTGACCAGCGTGTCGCGATATTCGTCCTTGCGCGTCACCGCCGAGCGCGGATTGTAGACGTTGGTGAAAACCATGCTCGGACCGCAGAACACGTCGTCTTCGAGCGTGACGTTGTCGTACACGGACACGTTGTTCTGGATCTTCACGTTATCGCCGATCGTGACGCGATTGCCGACGTACACGTTCTGACCGAGCGAACAGCCCTTGCCGATCTTCGCCTTGGGACTCACGTGAACCCAGTGCCAGATGCGGGTGCCGTCGCCGACAACCGCGCCTTCGTCCACCAGCGCTGTGGGATGAATTTGTATGCCCATGATCAGAACTGCAGCGGCAATGCGACGCGACGACCGTCGCGCGCGGACATGTAACTGGCGATGAGCAACTCGAGGGAGCGCAGACCTTCGCGCCCATCGGTCTCGGGATCGGCTTCACCCCTCAGCACCTTGATCACGTTGTCGTAGTACAGCGGATGACCGAATCCGTAGACGGACGTCGTCTCGTAGTTCGCGTTCCTGATGCCCTCGTCCTCGGGCTGCTGATCCGAGAAGTCCCACGTCTGGATCTCGTTGACGGCCACGCCGCCCACACGCACCGTGCCCTTCTCGCCGATGATGGTGATCGAGCCTTCGAGATTCTTCGGATACGTGAGCATCGTTACGTTGACCGAGCCCAGCGCGCCCGCTCGCCAGCGAATCCCGACGGTGGCAGTGTCTTCGACCTGGATATCGCGTGCCAGCGTTGCGACGTAAGCCTGCACGCTTTCGACCGGCCCGATGAGCCAGTCGACCAGATCGATGTAGTGGCTGGCCTGATTCATCAGCGCACCGCCATCGAACTCCCACGTGCCGCGCCACTTCGCGGTGTCGTAGTACGACTGCGGCCGCGTCCAGAACACGTTGATCGTGACCATGTAGATGCGACCGAAGCGGCGCTTCTCCATGGCCTGCTTGAGAAGCCTCAGCGTTGCGTTGCGCCGGTTCTGCTTCACGACGAAGAGGCGGACGCCTGCTTCGTCCGCTTCGCGCACCATCTCGATACCATCGGTCCAGCGCGTCGCCATCGGCTTCTCGGTCATCACATGCTTGCCGGCACGTGCGACCTGGATTGCCTGCGCCGGGTGCATTCCGCTCGGCGTACAGAGCACGACGAGGTCGGCGTCCGAACCGTGGAGCAACTCATCGAGCGAATCGAATCCGGTGACGTGATACTTCTCCTCGGCCGCGCGCAGCGCCTTGGGATCGGTGTCGCACACGGCGACCAGCTGCAGCTGGTCCTTCTGCGCTTCGATCGAGTTGAAGTGATTGACGGCAATGCGTCCACATCCCACGACCGCAACGCGGATGCGACGATTCGTAACGAGTTCTCTTCTGCGGGCCATGCTACGAGACCTTGTAGTAGTCGACATACCAACGCACGAACTTCTCAACGCCGGCCTCGACCGATGTCGCCGGCCGGTAACCCACGTCGTTCACGAGATCATCGATGTCCGCGAACGTATCCGGCACATCGCCCGGCTGCAGCGGCAGCAGGTTCTTCTGCGCCTTCTTGCCCAGGCACTGCTCGATCAGCTCGATGTAGCGCAACAGCTCGACCGGCTCATTGTTGCCGATGTTGTAGAGACGATACGGAACCTTGCTGGTCGCAGGATCGGGCTCGTCGCTGTTCCAGTCTGTGTTCCCCGTCGCAACGCGGTCCATCGAACGAACGACCCCTTGCGCGATGTCGTCGACGAACGTGAAGTCCCGCCGGTGCTTGCCATAATTGAACACGTCGATCGGCCGGCCCTCGAGGATGTTCTTGGTGAACATGAAGAGCGCCATATCCGGCCGGCCCCAGGGACCGTACACGGTGAAGAAGCGCAGACCCGTCGTCGGCAGCCCGTACAGGTGCGCGTACGTGTGCGCCATCAACTCGTTCGCCTTCTTGGTCGCGGCGTAGAACGACAGCGGATGATCGACGTTCTGGTGCACCGAGAACGGCATCGCCGTATTCGCGCCGTACACGGAACTGGTCGACGCATAGACGAGATGCTCGACTCCGTTGTGCCGGCAGCCTTCGAGCACGTTGGCGAAACCGACCACGTTGCTGTCGATGTAGGCGAGCGGATTCTTGATCGAATAACGAACACCCGCTTGCGCGGCGAGATTGATCACCCGATGAAACTTCTCGCGCTCGAACAACGCGGCCATGCCGGGACGATCCGCCAGATCCAGCTTCACGAAACGAAACCGCGGATGACCCTTCAGGATGTCGAGCCGCGCATTCTTCAACGACACGTCGTAGTAGTCGTTGAGGTTGTCGAGACCGACAACCTCGTCACCCCGATCCAGCAGGATCTGGGAAACGTGGAAGCCGATGAAGCCGGCGGCGCCGGTAACGAGGATTTTCATGGTCGGGAAGTAGATAGCGGATAGCGGATAGCGGATAGCGACTCGAGACGATGCGCGGCGTGTTTCTCGATGCACGCCGAGATTTTCGTGACCGCATACAGACGCCCTGCTGCCCACAATTGCAGTGGTGAGTCAGGGAGGAGCGCGGTCAAATGGGCACAGTTTCGAGTCACAAAGACTTGCTCGTGTGGCAAAAATCGGTTTCGCTGGCCAGCCGGATCTACGCGGCCACCGCAGCATTGCCGAGTGATGAGCGGTATGGCCTGTCGACGCAGATGCGGCGCGCGGCAGTGTCAGTTGCTAGCAACATCGCGGAGGGCGCGGGTCGCAGCAGTCGCGGCGAATATATCCAGTTCCTGAACGTGGCACGTGGCTCTCTGTCGGAACTTGAAACACAAATTCTCATTGCTGGCAATCTGCAGCTGATCGACAAGAACTTGGGCCTCGATGAGTCCGCATCCGAGATCGGCAAGATGCTGACATCACTGATTCAGAGGCTGCGGGAGCGGCGCGAACTCGCGGCTCGCAGATAATGCTCCGACTTCTGCTCTGAACCAGTCACTATCCGCTATCCGCCATCCCCTTCCTACAATCTGCCATCCACCTCATCCGACTCAAACACATACTTGATGTCGTAGAGCACGTGCGGCTTCTTGGCGAAGCTGCGGATCTGGGCGGCGCCCATCTCCTGGAATTCTTTGTGCGCGACGGCGAGGACGACCGCGTCGTAGGCGCCCTTCGCGGGCTTGCGCACCGGCTTGAGCCCGTATTCGTGCTGGGCTTCCTTCGCGTCGACCCACGGGTCGTACACGTCGACCTTCGCGCCGTACTTTTTCAGTTCCTTGATGACGTCCGCGACCTTCGAGTTGCGCAGGTCCGGGCAGTTCTCCTTGAACGTGAGTCCCAGCACCAGGATGCGCGATCCCTTCACGTGAATGCGCTTGCGGATCATCAGCTGCGCGACACGCTCGGCGACGTAGATCGCCATGTTGTCGTTGATGCGACGGCCCGCGAGGATCATCTCGGGGTGGTAGCCGATCTCCTGCGCCTTGTGGGTCAGGTAGTACGGATCGACGCCGATGCAGTGGCCGCCGACGAGACCCGGACGGAAAGGAAGGAAGTTCCACTTCGTGCCCGCGGCTTCGAGCACTTCTTCGGTGTCGATGCCGAGGCGATTGAAGATGAGCGCGAGCTCGTTGATCAGCGCGATGTTGACGTCGCGCTGCGTGTTCTCGATGACCTTGGCGGCCTCGGCGACACGGATGCTGGACGCCTTGTGCGTGCCGGCCGTGATGATGGTGGCGTACAGGCTGTCGACGAAATCAGCGACTTCGGGCGTCGACCCGGAAGTGATCTTCTTGATCGTCGGGAGCCGGTGCTGCTTGTCGCCCGGATTGATGCGCTCGGGGCTGTAGCCGCCGAAGAAATCCTGGTTGAACTTGAGGCCGGAGATGCGCTCGAGGATCGGCACGGCGATCTCTTCGGTGCAGCCCGGATAGACGGTCGACTCGAACACGACGATGTCGCCCTTCTTCAGCACCTGTCCGATCAGGTTGCTCGCCCCTTCGATGGGACGCAGGTCAGGCCGCTTGTAGTCATCGATCGGCGTCGGCACCGTGACGATGAAAACATTGCACGTACGCAGATCCTTGATCTTGGTCGAATAGGTCAGGCGCTTCGCGCTGCGCAGCTCAGCGGGTTCGACTTCGAGCGTGCTGTCCTTGCCCTTCTTCAGTTCGGCAACGCGCGATTCCTTGATGTCGAAGCCAACGGTGCGCAGGTGCTTGCCGAACTCGACGGCGAGAGGCAGGCCGACGTATCCGAGACCGATGACGCCAAGCTTGCAGTTCCGGAGACTGAATTGAGACATAAGCCGCTAACTACCTGGTCCTGTCTTTGGATTTCTGGCCGCTCGCAAGGCGACGGCGTCGGGGGCGGCAAGAATGCCACAAAATGGCCGGAGAAATAGAGACTTCCGTCACCTAAGCATTTGCCCGAAAGGGCATCCGAACGCGCTTCCAGGCGTGCAACCAAGGGCTCGTTCAGAGCAGATAGATGACCGCCAGCAGACCCACCGTCGTCATGACGATCGTGTAGGGCAAGGCCATCCATACCATCCGCCCGTAGGACAGCCGGATCAGCGGCGCCAGCGCGGACGTCAGCAGGAACAGGAAAGCCGCCTGCCCGTTGGGAGTCGCGACGCTGGGGATATTCGTCCCCGTGTTCACGGCGACCGCGAGTGCATCGAACTGTTCCCTGCTGATCGCGCCCTCGAGGAAGGCTGCTTTGATTTCGGTAATGTAGATCGTGGCGACGAATACGTTGTCGCTGATCGCAGAGAGCAATCCGTTGGCCGCGTAGAACAGCGCAACCTGTGTCTTACCCTCGTACTGCAGAACCCAGGCGACGATCGGTTCGAACAGATGCTGATCGTGGATCACGGCGACGACGGCGAAGAACACGACGAGCAATGCCGTGAACGGCAGCGCGGCCTCGAACGCCTTGCCAAGACGGTGTTCATCCGTCACGCCGCTCATCGCGGTGATGAACACGATGATCATCAGGCCGATCAGTCCGACCTCAGCAATGTGGAAGCCGAGAGCGATCACGAGCAAAACCGCGCCCACGGCCTGCACGATCAGCACTGCATGATCACGAGCGGTACGCTGCGCTGCCTGCGCCCGGTCGTCCTCCTCGAGAATCGTGCGTACGCTCTGCGGCAGGGACGTGCCGTAGCCGAACCATTTCAGTTGGTCCACCAGCACACAGGTGAGCAGACCGGCAACGAGCACCGGCATCGATACGGGTGCGACGTGTACGAAGAACTCCTTGAAGTTCCATTCCATCTGGTCCGCAATCAACAGGTTCTGCGGCTCACCGACCTGCGTACAGACGCCGCCGAGCGCCGTCCCCACGCTCGCATGCATCATGAGGCCGCGCAGGAATCCGCGGAACTGATCGAGATCCGATCGGTGCAATTCGTGAACTTCCGCATCGTGGCTGATGTCGTGCTCCACCTCCTGTCCTTTGCCCGACGCGAACCGGTGGAACACCTGATAGAAGCCTGCCCCGACCGTGATCACGACGGCGAGCACAGTCAATGCATCGAGGAAGGCCGAGAGGAGCGCCGTCGTCATACAGATGAGCAGCGACAGCAGCGACTGCGAACGGACGTTGAGCAGGATCTTCGTGAAGGAGAAGAGCAACAGCTCCTTCATGAAGTAGATGCCAGCCACCATGAAGATCAGCAGCAGGATCACGGGGAAGGCGTTGACCGTTTCAGCGTAGACAGACTCTGCTGATGTCAGGCCGATGATGACTGCCTCGACTGCGAGCAGGCCGCCCGGCTGCAGCGGATAGCACTTCAGCGCCATGATCAGCGTGAAGATGAACTCCGCGAGCAGAAGCCATCCGGCGATCACCGGACCGTGCGCGCCGCCGAAGTAGAAGACCAGCGGATTGAGCATCAGGAAACCGACGATGGTCAGCTTGTACCAGGTCGGTGCGTTGCCCAGGAAATTCCGGACGAAGGCGTTGGAGAGCGTCATCGACATCCGGCGTTCAATTCATGTTCGCCGCCAGAGCCGGGGGCTCTGCTTCCATGGCTCGCCACAACGTCTTCTTGCCGCTCGCCTTGTCGACGGCATTCAGCGAGCGATCGTGCGCAGCGAGTTCGTCCGGCGACGCCAGGATGATGCGCAGTTCCCCGACCGGACGAACCGCCATCTCGCGCTCGACGACGACGGAGATCCTTTCTTCCTGGGATTCGCCCAGCACGAGCGCCGTCTGACCGCCCGTCATGGCCAGGTAAACGTCCAGCAGGATCTGCGCGTCGAGCAATGCGCCGTGCAGCTCGCGATGCGAATTGTCGACGCCGTAGCGCTTGCACAGTGCGTCGAGGGTGTTGCGCTGGCCCGGGTGCATCATGCGCGCCATCGGCAGCGTGTCGAGAACGCCGCAGAGATCTGCCACCTGGCGTCGCGGACCTTCGAGTCGACGCAACTCGGCATTCAGGAACGCAACGTCGAACGCCGCGTTGTGAATGATGAGCTCAGCGCCGGTGACGAACTCGAGGAACTCCTCGGCAATCTCCGCGAACCGCGGTTGCTGGGCGAGGAACTCGTTCGTGATGCCGTGGACCTGCAACGCGCCGCGGTCCACTTCCCGGTCGGGGCGGATGTAGCGATGGAAAGTGCGCCCCGTCTTGCGACGGCGCACGATCTCGACGCAACCGATTTCGATGATGCGATGACCCTGTTCGGGTTCGAGGCCGGTGGTTTCGGTGTCGAGGATGATCTGGCGCATCGAAGCGGTCAGCGGTTGGCAGCTGGGGAAGATCTGTCATTCCCGCGCAAGCGGGAATCCATCCGGACCGAAGGCATGGATTCCCGCTTGCGCGGGAATGACGAACCAGGACCTGTGCAAGGCTTCACCAAGCGCTTCCCTCTCAAGCCAGAACCGATTCCTTCAACGCCTTCACCACCGCGACCTGCTGATCTTCGGTCAGGTACGGGTGCATCGGCAGGCTGATCACGCGGCGCGCGACGGATTCGGAGATCGGGAATGTGCCTTCGCCCTGCCCCAGTTCAGCGAACACAGGCTGCAGGTGCAGAGGGACAGGATAGTGCACGGCCGTCGGAACGCCGCGGGCCTTCATCCCCTCCTCCACCTTCGGGCGATTCGGGACTTCGACCGTGTACTGCGCGTACACGCTCGTGCAGTCCGGCGCGAGATACGGTGTCGTCACCTTCTTCTGCGGATCGTCGATGCCGCGGAACGCCTCATTCACCAGTTCGGAGTAGCGGGCGCCGATCTTGGCGCGCTTCGCCACTTCATCGGGGAAGATATCCATTTTGCCGAGGAGCACTGCTGCCTGCAGCGTATCGAGACGGCCGTTGATGCCGAGGCGCGGGTGGTGATAGCGACGATCCTGACCGTGGACGCGGATCTCCGCCATGATCTTCGCGAGCGCGGAATCGTTGGTGAACAGCGCGCCGCCGTCGCCATAGCAGCCGAGCGGCTTCGACGGGAAAAACGACGTCGATCCGATCTCGGACACGGCGCATGACGCCTTGCCCTTGTAGTACGCACCGAAGCTCTGTGCTGCATCTTCGATCACCGGCAGACCGCGCTTCGCGGCCACTGCGTTGATGCCGTCCATGTCGGCACACTGTCCATACAGCGAGACCGGCATGATCGCTTTCGTGCGCGGCGTGATCGCAGCTTCGATGAGGGCCGGATCCAGGTTGTACGTGCGCCGGTCGATGTCGACGAACACCGGTTTGGCGCCCGCCAGCGCGATCATTTCCCCCGTGGCGATGAACGTGAAGGGCGAGGTGATGACTTCATCGCCCGGCTTGATCCCGATCGCCATCATCGCGATCAGCAGCGTATCGGTGCCGCTCGATGCAGCGATGCAGTGCTTCGCGCCGACGAACTCCGCAAGACGCTGCTCGAGCTCGACGACCTCCGGCCCCATGATGTACTGACCGTGGTCGAGCACCTTCTGGATGCGCTCGTTCATCGGCGTGCGAATGCGTTCGTACTGGGACTTGAGATCGATGAAGTTCATGGTGCGAAACCGGTGGATCGGTGGATGGGGAGTGTACTAGAGGAGACGCCTCCAGCGGACACCGAAGATTGCGGGACGTGGATTTGTCCCACAACGTACCAACGACCTACTCGATCAGCATCTCGTCGATGGCTTCGTTCGCCAGCCGATCCGCCCGCTCGTTGCCCGGGACGCCGGCATGACCCTTGACCCAGTGCCACTCGATCCGATGTCGCTCGATCTCCTTCTCGAGCGCCTGCCACAAGTCGACATTCTTGACCGGCTTGCGATCGGCGGTCTTCCAGTCGCGCTTCTTCCACTGCGCCAGCCATTCCAGGATGCCTTTGCGCACGTACTGCGAGTCCGTATAGAGATCGATGTCGCAAGGTCGCTTCAACGCGGCCAGCGCGCGGATGGCGGCCGTCAGCTCCATCCTGTTGTTCGTCGTCTCGGCCTCGGCACCTTTGAGTTCCTTCTCGTGTTCGCCTGCGAAGAGCACAGCGCCCCAGCCGCCCGGGCCGGGATTCCCCCGGCACGCGCCGTCTGTGTAGATGATGACGCGCGCGTCGGCGCGCGGCTTTGTCTGAGAAGCGGAGGAATCAACCACGTCGGATGCTTTTCGTTTGCGAGCTTATTTCTGGCGGGGTCCGCGCGCTTCGAGCCGCGAACCGGTATTCATGCGGGTTGTCGGTTCGATGAGTCCGCCGACCACTTTGGGACGCAGCTTCCAGCGCGGTCGGACGGGCGTGATGGCGTAGACGCGTTTGCGGGCCTTGAGCATGTAGGCACCGGCGAACATCGGCCAGATCCGCTCTCCCGTTCGTTCGAAGAACCCTTCAGGGGACGCGGCTCTCCAGGGGAGCGCGAAAAGATACCGGCGTGAATCGACGATCTCGAAGCCGAGAAGCTTGAGCCAGTCGCGCAGGCGACGCTCGCCGATCAGTCGCTGCGTTCCGGGCGGAAATCCGTGCCCGGCGAACAGGTGCCGGATGCCCCAGCTCGAGAACGGTCGGAACCCGAGCACGATGAGGTGGCCTTCGCCGGAGAGGATGCGCCCGACTTCGCGCAGGATTTCATGCGGGTCGGGTTCATATTCGAGCGTGTGCGGCAGCAGCACGGCGTCGACTGAATCGGACGCCACGGCCAGCGAATCGGTTCGCGACCGGATCATTGCCGGGACCTGCTCCGCACTCCGCGAGGCAGTGCCGTGCCAGCCTAGAACTGATTTTCGCTGCGTGCGCGCATCGGCGATCAGTCGATCGTCATTACCCCAGAAACCGATCTGCAGCAGTTGCCAGCCGAAGACCTGGGCCAGCGCTTCGCTCGTCAGCTTGCACTCGAGTGCATACAGCCGCTCTCCGATCGGAGAGCCGAGCCAGGCGTGGAGGCTGTCGGCGCTGTGGGGCTGCATGCGGAGAGTGTAGCCCGCCGCGTGCGCGCGGGTCGAAAACGGGCCCTCGCGAGACGTAATGGCGCTCTTCTGAACGCTTGCCGCTCAGGAAGTCCGCATGTTTAATACGCCCTTGCCAGAGCCACCCGGATCCATTCGCGAACGATGCTGCAGGTCACGCCGGTCCAGGCCTTCTCGGATAACTACATCTGGCTGATCCACTCGCCGCGCGATCCGCGCAAGGTTGTCGCAGTGGACCCGGGCGATGCCGCGCCTGTTCATCAGGCATTGACCGATCGGGGACTCCAGCTTTCGGGCATTTTCATGACCCATCACCATCGGGATCATGTCGGCGGTGTCGTCGAACTGCTACGTCAGCATCCGGTCCCCGCGTTCGGTCCGGCCGGCGAAGCGGTTCCCGGCGAACCGGCCCGGCTGCGCGAGGGCGAGGCTGCGTCTCTCGAAGCCCTCGGCCTCGACTTCCGCGCGATCGACGTGCCGGGCCACACGGCCGGCCACATCGCGTATGTCGGCCATGGCGCGCTTTTCTGCGGCGATACGCTGTTCAGCGCGGGCTGCGGGCGGCTGTTCGAAGGGACAGCGGAACAAATGACGGCTTCGCTGGCCAAATTTGCCGCGTTGCCGGATGAAACGCTGGTCTACTGCGGTCACGAGTACACCGTGAACAATTTGCGCTTCGCGCTCGCGGTAGAACCGGGCAACGAGGAATCGGCAGCCTACCTGGAGGAATGCCGACAGAAACGGGCCCGGCATGAGGCAACGGTGCCGTCGGACATGAGGCGTGAGAGGAATGTGAACCCGTTCTTGCGCTGCCATAGACAGACTGTGAAACAAGCCGCGGAAGCCCGGGCGGGGCGCGAGTTGAATCCCGTGGAGGTTTTCGCAGTCGTTCGCGAGTGGAAGGACGGATTCAAGGGTTAGTGAAAACGCGCCCGCGACCGAGGTGGGCGAGGTGAAAGATCAAGGCAAAGGGGCCTGCTCGGCCCATGGTACGGCGGACTTCAGGTCCGCTTCGGTGGAGGGGTTGATGACTATGGTCCGAGGCATCCCGGCGGCGCTGCTTGCAGCCGCGTTCCTGACGTTCTTCAACGCCGGCTGCAGCCATGTCGCCAAGACCGCTGCCCCTGCCGTCGAAGAAGATCCGGAACTGGTCGCCGCGGACGACGCGGACACGGACGCCCCCGACGAACCCACCAAGGTCGACGAAGCCGATATCGGTATCGCCGGCCCCGACCAGATCGAAGCCGCCATCGAAGCGCTGGACGCCCAGGCGGGCGGCCCGTCGCTCGTCACGGAACTCGGCGCCAATGGCGCACCCGCTGCCGTCCCAGGCGGCGACCTCTTCGACCGCATCCGCTCGGGTTTCGCGTTGACGGACATCGACCGCGCGGAAATCGACCGCGAGCAGTCCTGGTACGTCAAGCATCCCGCTTACCTCGACCGCACTTTCAAGCGCGGCGAACGTTACCTGTACCACATCGTCGGTGAGCTCGAAGCGCGGAACATGCCGCTCGAACTCGCGCTGTTGCCGGTCGTCGAAAGCGCCTTCAATCCGGTCGCGTTTTCTCGCGCCCGTGCGTCGGGACTCTGGCAGTTCATTCCCGCGACGGGCCGGCGCTACGGCATGAAGCAGAACTGGTACTACGACGGCCGTCGCGATGTTCTCGTTGCGACGACGGGTGCTCTCGACTACCTGCAATTCCTGGCGAACGAATTCGACGGCGACTGGTTGCTCGCGGTCGCGGCCTACAACTGCGGTGAAGCGGCCGTTGCGCGCGCGATCGCGAAGAATCGCGCTGCCGGCAAGCCCACCGACTTCTTCAGCCTCAAGCTCCCGAAAGAAACCCGCGCCTACGTGCCGAAGCTGATGGCGATGCGCCGCATCGTCGCCGACCCGACGAGCCAGGGTCTCGCATTCGCACCGATCGCAAATCAGCCTTACTTCTCGAAGGTGGACGTCGGCGGCCAGATCGACCTGCACGTCGCCTCCGAGCTCGCCGAGCTGCCGAAGGAAGAGCTCCTCGCGCTCAACCCGGCCTTCAATCACTGGGTGACGGATCCGGATGGTCCGCATCACCTCCTCGTCCCCGTCTCCTATCATGCCCGCCTGACAGACGCCGTTGCTGCCCTGCCGCCGGAGAAGCGCGTTCGCGTCGTCTATCACCGCGTTCGTCCGGGCGATACGCTCGGCGCGATCGCTGACAAATACGGCGTCAGCGTCAGCACGCTGAAGGCTTCCAACAAGATCCGCGGAACCGTGATTCATCCCGGCCAGGATCTGCTCGTAACCGCGGCTCCGCGTGGCATGGAAGCTCGCGTTGCCTACGACGAACCGCGCACGACAACGACGCGGCGCACCTCGTCGTCCAGCAAACACATCGTCCGCCGTGGCGACACGCTCTGGAGCATCGCCCGGGCCCACAGCATCAGCATGGATAGCCTGGCGACCACCAATGGTCTGCAGCGCAACAGCACGCTCGCCGTCGGCCAGGTCCTCGCGATCCCCGGCACTGCGACGCTCGCATCCACGAACGCCAGCGCGATTGCCGCCGAGCCCACGACCTACGTCGTGCGCCGGGGCGACACCCTTTCACGCATCGCCACCAAGTTCAGCGTCAGCATGTCGGACCTGCTCGGCTGGAATCGCCTGAGCAAGAATTCGGTCATCAAGCCAGGACAGCGGATCGTGATGTATCGATGATCAGAGGCTGGCCAACTGGCTAGCTGGCCAACTGGCTAGGTGGCCGGAAACGGACGGCCAACGGCCACCTCCCCTCCCTCGTGGCACAATACGCTCCGGTTTCATTCGTCGACCGGAGACAAGCGTATGGGATTTCTCGCCGGCAAACGGGCCCTGATCGTCGGGCTCGCCACTGAACGCTCGATTGCGCATGGAATTGCCACGGCAATGCGGCGCGAAGGCGCGGACCTGGCTTTCAGCTACCAGGATCGGTTCAAGGACCGCGTCATCGGCATGGCGGGAGAGTTCGGCTCCAGCATCGCTTTCGAGATGGATGTCGCGAACGACGACAGCATCCAGTCGGGATTCGATCAGCTGAAGAAGAGCTGGGACGGACTGGACATCCTCGTGCACGCCGTCGCCTTTGCCCCATCCGATGCAATCCGCGGCGGATTCGTCGAATCGACCACACGTGAGAATTTCCGCATCGCCCACGACATTTCGAGCTACAGCCTCACGGCGCTCGCCAAGGCCGCGTATCCGCTGATGGACGGCCGACAGGCTTCGTTGCTCACGCTGAGCTATCTCGGCGCCGTGCGCTCTCTGCCGAGCTACAACGTGATGGGACTCGCCAAGGCGAGCCTGGAGGCGAACGTGCGCTTCCTGGCGGCGGATCTGGGTCCCAAGGGAATTCGCGTCAACGGCGTCTCGGCAGGGCCGATCAAGACGCTCGCAGCGGCGGGCATCGGCGGCTTCCGCAACATGCTCAAGCACGTTGCGGGCATCGCTCCGATTCGTCGCAACGTCACCGCGGAGGACGTCGGCAACACGGCAGCGTTTCTCTGCTCCGATCTGGCCGCGGGCATCACGGGCGAGATCGTTTACGTCGACGGTGGATTCAGCACAGTCGCCATGTCGTTCGGCGACGGCGAGTAGGACGCAGGAAGGCGGTGAGCAGCGAGTGATGAACAACGAGCCAGCGCCGAAACGCGGTTCTGGCTCATCGCTCGCAGCTCGTCGCTCGCTGCCTCGAATTTATTCGAACACTTTCTCGTTGCGGACGATCTTGACCTTGCGCTCGGCTTCGGTCACGTACGCGGCGAACTCTCCGCCGCCGACCTGCTGCGCAACCTGACGCTGACGTGCGCTCCGTTCGTTTGCGGACTGGGCCCCGGCCGCGCCGTTGCGAACCGCGCTGATCGCGAACAGGGCGTAGTTGCCGTCGTCGGTGGTCGTCGTGCCGTAGTGCGGCTTCTCTTCGGAGACACCGCCGGACGACGCGCTGAACGCCGCGCGGACGATTGCCGCGGGAACGATCGTGTCCTGTCTCGTCACATAGCGCTTGCCGACCGCGGTCAATCCGAACTCGCTCGCGACAGCGGACCAGGGAGCGCCCTGCTGCAACTTGGCGAGCGCGCCGGCACCCTTTGCGCTTGCGGCATCACGCGCCGCCTGCAGCTTGAGCTGGGCTTCGATCTGGGCACGTACTTCAGCCAGCGGACGCGGAACAGCAGGCTTGTGGTTGGCCACGCGCAGGACGATTGCGCGATCCTCACCGACAGCAACCAGCGGACTATTGCGACCCTGCGTCAGGACTTCATCGCTGAACGCTGCGTCGATGACGCCCGGATCAGCACCGAGTTCGCCGCCGCCTTCCCGCGAAAAGCCTGTCACGGTCTTGATAGGCAGATCCAGCTGCTTCGCGACGGAGTCGAGTTCCGTCAGGCTGGAGAACGCGAGGTCCGCCAGCTTCTGCGATTCGTCGTAGAACAGTGACTGCGAGCGCTCCGTCCGATAGTCGGCTTCGAGTTCCGCCCGAACGTCGTCATACGGACGAACCTGACCGGCTTCGACCTTCTCCAGCTTGATCACGTGGTAGCCGAACTGGGTCTTGACCGGGCCGCTGATGTCGCCCGGCTTCATGCTGAACAGCGCTTCTTCGAACGGACCGACGAACATGCCGCGCTGGGCCCAGCCCAGATCGCCGCCCTGCTGCGCCGAGCCCGGATCCTTCGAATTCTGCTTCGCGAGCTCCGCGAAGTCGGCGCCTGATTTCGCCTGGGCTGCGAGCTCGTCGGCCTTCTTGGACGCCGCGGCATCATCGACGCCGTCGCCGGTGGTGATCAGGATGTGACGCGCCTGGCGACGCTCCGGCGATTCGAAGCGCTCCTTGACCTGCTCGTAGTGATCCGTCAATTCCTGTTCAGTCACTGCGACGGCGCTCTCAGCCTTCGCGCGCGTCAGCTCGACGTACTGCAGATCCACCGTTTCCGGGATCAGGTAGTTGTCCTTGTGGGAGTCATACCAGGCCTGGATCTGCTCGTCGGTGACGTTGACCTGACCCGCGAAATCGCTCGTCGCGATGAGGGCGTAGTCGATCTCGCGTTCCTGCTTCTCGAGCGCGAACCGGCGATCGAGTTCGTAGGGCGCGACGAACGCCGACTGCACGACGCCGTTCTGCAACTGATTGATGGCCATGTTCGAGCGCAGATCGGCCTCGAACTGCGGCTCGGTGCGACCCTGCTGGCGCAGCAGCATCGCATAGCGGTCGCGGGAGAATTTGCCGTCCACCTGCAACTGTGGGAACTGCATGATCTGCTCGGCCAGATCTTCATCACTGACGCGATAACCGAGCTTCTGCGCGCGGTTTGTCAGGAGCGTGTCGCGGATGAACTGATCGAGCAGCGCGGCCTGCTGCGACTTCACGAGGTCGGGCGGCAATTCCGTCCGCATCATCTGCTGCAACTGCTGCTGTCGCTGCTGCCAAGCGCGCCGGACCTGGTCCGTGGGAACCGTTTCGCCGTCGACCTTGGCAGCGTAGTTGCCGGCGGCGGACTTCAGATCGACGCCGAAGAGAGCGAACACGACGCCGATGGCGCCGAGCACGATGATGGCGATCCAGCCGCTGGTCTTGTCTCGTATTGTTTGCAGCATGTGCAGGGTGCGCTAGTGACGGACGGTCAGTGACGATTCGACGACAGGAATCGACGATACGACGCAGCGCGAGCAAGGTTTGATCTTTGTGATCTTGCTCGGCACACGTCGTTCGTACACGTCACTGTTGGTGGAATGGCGGAGCGGACGGGACTCGAACCCGCGACCCTCGGCGTGACAGGCCGATATTCTAACCAGCTGAACTACCGCTCCGCGCTTGAAAACCTTGAGAACTCTTTACCACGGCCCTGTCACGAGGCTTTGGCACGATGCTATGGCCATGGTGTTGCGGCCAAGGCGTGGTGGGTGCTGAGGGGATCGAACCCCCGACATTCGCCTTGTAAGGGCGACGCTCTACCAGCTGAGCTAAGCACCCTTTGTCCGCCTGGCACCCGGCGCAAAAACGCCGGCTTGCCTCAACCTAACCCTGAGTCCTCGCGAAAGAAACGTTCCGACTATTGGCCGGGCGCCCTTTCAAAGGCGCGCTAATTTACAGCATCCTTCAGGCCCTTGCCAGCCTTGAATCCGGGCACTTTGCTTGCCGCGATCTGGATCGGCTCGTTGGTGCGGGGATTGCGGCCCGTACGAGCAGCGCGCTCCTTCACGACGAACGTGCCGAATCCGAGCAGGGCCACGGAATCGCCGGCCTTGAGCGCCGCCGAAATCGAATCGAACACGGCATCCACCGCACGCGTGGCATCGGCCTTCTGCAGGCCCGTCTGTCCACTCACCGCTTCGATCAGTTCGGCTTTGTTCATTTCGGGATTCCTTCGTTTTATGTCGGTTCGCCTGCGGCAACAGGCGGGGGCGCGTTATAGCAGCGACCCAAAGACAGAATCAACCTGAACGATCGCGCAGCCGACGGCGGAAAGCCGACAGGCAGGGCGGATTCGCGCCCTGCCCTGCCTCGCAACCGCCTGTCAGATCAGTGAGCGCGGACCTGCTTCGTCCCGCGCTTTGCAGCACGGCGGGGCCGTCCCTTGTCGTTCCCGCGCGACGGCTCGGCGGTCGCACCAAGCGGTGCAGGCATGTGCGTGAGTGCGACCTGCAACACTTCGTCGATCCATTTGACCGGCTTGATCTCCAGGCTGTCCTTGATGTTCTGCGGAATGTCCGCGAGATCCTTCGTGTTCTCGTCGGGAATGAGAACCGTGCGAATACCGCCCCGGTGCGCAGCGAGCAGTTTTTCCTTCAATCCGCCGATCGGCAGCACCTGTCCGCGCAATGTGATTTCGCCCGTCATCGCAACATCGGAACGCACCGGCACCTTCGTCAGGGAAGAGACGAGCGCCGTGCACATGCCGATACCTGCGCTCGGACCATCCTTCGGCGTAGCGCCTTCCGGCACGTGGATGTGCACGTCGGCCTTCTGATAGAAATCCGGATCGAGGCCGAGAATGCTGGCGCGGCTGCGCACCACCGTCATCGCTGCCTGGATGGATTCCTGCATCACTTCGCCGAGCTGACCGGTGTGCGTGAGCTTGCCTTTGCCAGGCACGACGGCCGCTTCGATCGTCAGCAGTTCGCCGCCGACTTCCGTCCAGGCAAGGCCAGTCACCTGACCGACATGATCCTGCTCTTCCGCGCGGCCATATCGGAAGCGACGGACGCCGAGGAACTTGCTCAGATTCTTCGGATTGACGTTGACGACCTTGGTGTCCTTTTCCGTCAACAGCTGCTTCACGGCCTTGCGGCAGATCTTCGAGACTTCGCGCTCGAGGTTACGGACGCCCGCTTCGCGCGTGTAGTAGCGGATGATATCGAGCACCGCGGTATCAGCGACTTTGAGCTCGCTGTTCTTCAGGCCGTTCTGCTTCACCTGCTTCGGCACGAGATAGCGACGCGCGATCGCGCTCTTCTCGTCTTCCGTATAGCCCGGCAGACGAATCACTTCCATTCGATCGAGCAGCGGCGCTGGAATGTTCAGACTGTTTGCCGTGCAGACGAACATCACCTGCGACAGGTCGAAGTCGACTTCGAGGTAGTGATCGTTGAACGTCGTGTTCTGCTCCGGATCGAGCACTTCCAGCAGCGCCGACGACGGATCGCCGCGGAAGTCCATCGCCATCTTGTCGACCTCATCGAGCAGGAAGAGCGGATTGGCGAAACCCGTCTTCACCATGTTCTGGATGATCTTGCCGGGCATCGAACCGATGTACGTCCGGCGATGGCCGCGAATCTCGGCTTCATCGCGCACTCCGCCGAGCGACATGCGGACGAACTTGCGATTCGTCGAGCGCGCGATCGACTGACCCAGTGACGTCTTGCCCACGCCCGGCGGGCCGACGAGACACAGGATCGGTCCCTTGAGCGTCTTCACCCGCTGCTGCACGGCGAGGTATTCGACGATGCGCTCCTTGACCTTCTCGAGCCCGTAGTGATCTTCGTCCAGCACCTTCTCGGCGTGCTGGATGTCGTGGTGGACCTTGGTCTTCTTTTTCCAGGGACACTTCACGAGCCAGTCGACGTAGTTGCGGACGACGGTCGCCTCGGCCGACATCGGGGACATCAGCTTCAGCTTGTTCAGTTCCGACATCGCCTTGTCGCGCGCTTCCTTCGGCATGCCCGCCTTCTGGATGCGCTGTTCCAGTTCCGCGAGCTCGTTCGGCGCGTCTTCGATCTCACCCAGCTCCTTCTGGATGGCCTTCATCTGTTCGTTGAGGTAGTACTCGCGCTGGCTCTTCTCCATCTGCTGCTTCACGCGGCCACGGATGCGCTTTTCGATCTGCAGCACATCCATCTCGCCTTCGATCAGCGCGAGGATGTGTTCGAGGCGTTTGCGGACGTCGTGGATCTCGAGCACTTTCTGCTTTGCATCGAGTTTCAGCGACATGTGGGCCGCAACCGTGTCCGCCAGGCGGCCGGGCTGCTCGATGCCCGCGAGCGAGGTGAGGATCTCCGGCGGCACTTTCCGGTTGAGCTTCACGTACTGCTCGAACTGCGAAATCACCGAGCGCGACAGCACGTCGATCTCGCGCTCGTCGAACTGCTCGACATCGCGCAGCGGGCTGATGTCAGCGGAGAAGTACTGGTGCGCGTAGAGCTTCTCGAGCTTCGCTCGCTCGACGCCTTCCACCAGCACCTTCACCGTGCCGTCCGGAAGCTTGAGCAGCTGCAGGATCGTTGCGACCGTGCCGAGCCGGTACAGATCCTGCGGACCCGGATCGTCGACATCCGCCTGCTTCTGCGCGACGAGCAGAATCTGCTTGCCGGCACGCATCGCCTGGTCGAGCGCGAGGATGGATTTCTCCCGCCCGACGAACAGCGGAATCACCATGTGCGGATAGACCACCACATCGCGCAGCGGCAGGACCGGGATGCCGCTGGGCGGCGTTCCGGACTGTTCGACTTCAGGAGTATCTGTGCTCACGCGATGTACCTTTTGCTTGGGCAGCCGATCCTCGTGCGTTGCGATCGGCTGAGGGGAAATTCCGAACTGAAAATACCGGAAGCGGTGCCCTGCTACCAGCGCCAGCGACACGCAAATCGTCTCGGCTTGCACCGAAGACAATCGTGTATCCGCGCAGAGAAGCGGCCATTCGTGCGGCAGGCCGTGAACATGAGCGCTGCAGACCGCAGTGCATGAAAAAAGGGCGCCACCAGGGCGCCCTTTTCAGTCAATGCCTGAGGCAAAACTCAGTGATGATCGCTGCCGGTCGGGCGGCGCTCTTCCACGGCGTTGGTCCGGGCTTCGTCCGAATTGCCGTAAACGATGTAGGGCTTGCTCTCTCCGCCGATCACCGACTCATCGACGACAACCTTCTGCACGTTACGCAGCGAAGGCAGTTCATACATGGTCTCGAGCAGAACGTTCTCGAGGATCGTGCGCAGACCGCGGGCGCCGGTCTTGCGCTGCATTGCCTTGTTGGCCACGGCCTTCAGGGCATCGACGCGGAACTCGAGCTCCACGCCTTCCATGTCGAACAGCTTGCGGTACTGCTTGCTGAGCGCGTTCTTTGGCTCGAGCAGGATCGATACGAGGGCCGCTTCATCCAGCTCATCGAGCGTCGCCACCACCGGCAGACGTCCGACGAATTCAGGAATCAGGCCGTAGCGGATCAGATCCTCGGGCTCGACGTCGTGAAAGACGTCGCTGCCATGCGGACGTTCCGACTGCTGGCGCACATCGGCGGTGAAGCCGATGCCGGTCTTCTGGGTGCGGTTCAGGATGATCTTTTCGAGTCCGGCGAATGCGCCACCGCAGATGAAGAGGATGTTGGTCGTGTCGACCTGCAGGAACTCCTGCTGCGGATGCTTGCGGCCGCCCTGCGGCGGTACCGAAGCGATGGTGCCTTCGATCAGCTTGAGCAGCGCCTGCTGCACGCCTTCACCCGAAACGTCGCGGGTGATCGACGGGTTGTCGGATTTGCGGGAAATCTTGTCGATTTCGTCGATGTAGACGATGCCGGTCTGCGCCTTCTCGACGTCGTAGTCGCACTTCTGCAGCAGCTTCTGGATGATGTTCTCGACGTCCTCACCGACGTAACCGGCTTCGGTGAGCGTCGTCGCATCGGCGATCGTGAACGGAACGTTGAGCAGCCGTGCGAGCGTCTCGGCGAGCAGCGTCTTGCCGCAACCCGTCGGACCGATCAGCAGGATGTTGCTCTTGGCGAGTTCGACCTCGTCCTTCGAACGCTGCTCGCCCGTCTTGGTCTGCAGGCGCTTGTAGTGATTGTAGACGGCGACCGAGAGAACCTTCTTGGCGCGCGGCTGGCCGATCACGTATTCGTCGAG
This sequence comes from Povalibacter uvarum, assembly GCF_014202975.1. Classification (GTDB taxonomy): domain Bacteria; phylum Pseudomonadota; class Gammaproteobacteria; order Steroidobacterales; family Steroidobacteraceae; genus Steroidobacter; species Steroidobacter uvarum. The sequence goes on along the minus strand of NZ_JACHHZ010000001.1, from coordinate 508,779 downwards.
GACCTTCTTGATCTCGTGCGGGCGCGGCAGTTTGTCCCGCGTGCGCTCAGCTCGTTCCTCGAGCTCTTCGCGAATGATGTCGTTGCACAGCTCTACACATTCATCGCAGACGAACACCGACGGGCCGGCAATGAGCTTGCGCACTTCATGCTGGCTCTTGCCGCAGAAGGAGCAATACAGAAGCTTGCCGTCGTCGTGTTTCCCGCGTGAGTCATCAGACATGAGTCACCCATCAAATGGCCGCCGCAGTGGGCCGTGATCGACAGAATTGAGCAATTCCGTCTCGTTTCAAGGCAGTGCGCGGGTTATATAGCACGCACCGCCATCAGGGCGCAAAGACGCCCCTCCCGGGTGTTGCATAACACCCGAAAAGTGTCGAAATTCCTCACAGACTCAATCATTTAGCCCCGTTTGTAGGGACCTGCTCGCGCTGCTCGAGGACCCGGTCGATGAGACCGTATGTGGCAGCCGCTTCGCCGCTCATGAAGTTGTCGCGGTCCGTGTCCTTGGCGATCTTCTCGATGCTCTGGCCCGTGTGCTTTGCAAGAATCCGGTTCAGCCGGTCGCGGGTGTCGAGCACTTCGCGGGCGTGGATGTCGATATCCGACGCCTGACCCTGGAAGCCTGCCAGCGGCTGGTGAATCATGATCCGCGAGTGCGGCAGCGAGTAGCGCTTGCCCTTCGTCCCGCCCGACAGCAGCACGGCGCCCATGCTGGCCGCCTGCCCTACGCACATCGTGCTGACGTCGCACTTGATGAACTGCATCGTGTCGTAGATCGACAGGCCGGCGCTGACCGAACCGCCCGGCGAATTGATGTAGAGCGCGATGTCCTTCTCGGGGTTTTCCGATTCGAGGAACAGCAGCTGCGCCACGATCAGGTTCGCCATGTGATCTTCGATCGGGCCGACGATGAAGATCACGCGCTCCTTCAGCAGGCGCGAGTAGATGTCATAAGCACGTTCGCCGCGAGCAGTCTGCTCGACGACCATGGGGACGAGATTCATAACGGGGCTGGTTCTCACGCTCATCGGTATCACTCGCTCGCTGTGACTTGAGCTTAGTTTGCAGCAAAGTCACAGCGGGCGCCCACGCCAAAACGCCAGATTTACGCTACGCGCCGAAATTCATCAGTTCTTTGAAAGTCGACGGCTGATCCGTCACCTTGGCGCGTTCGAGAATCCATTCGACCGCTTGATCTTCCAGCACGCCGGCTTCCATCTGCCGGCGGATCTGGGGATTGCTGCGGTATGTCTGCAGAGCCTTGTCGGCATCAGGGAATTGCTGAGCGAGATCTTCGAACCGCTCCATCACTTTCGCCTGGTCGACGCGCAGGCTGGCCTTCTTGATGACTTCGCCCATGAGCAGGCTGAGGGCCACGCGACGCTTCGCCGCTTCCACGAAGTTCTCGGCCGGCGGCAGCTGCGACACATCCTTCGCACCGAGGCGACGGCCCGCATCGATCTGCAGCTCACGCACCTGCTGATCGACGACCGACTTCGGCAGCTCCACCGGATTCGCAGCGAGCAGTGCATCGAGAACCTGCTTCTTCACGCGCGCATTGATCGCATCCGCGAGTTCGCGACGCATGTTGTCTTCGACTTCCTGGCGCAGGCGGTCGATGCCACCTTCTTCGACGCCGTACGACTTGCAGAACTCATCATCGAGCTCAGGCAGCTTCTGCTCTTCGACAGTGTGCGCCTTGATCGCGAACTTCACGGCCTTGCCGGCGAGCTCCGCACCACCGTAGTTCTGCGGGAACGTCAGGTCGATCGTCTTGTCCTCGCCCGCACGGATGCCCTTCAGGCCCGCTTCGAAATCCGCGAGCATGCGACCGGCGCCGAGCACGACCGGGACGTTCTCACCCTGGCCGCCGTCGAACGGCTTGCCGTCGATCGTGCCGGCAAAATCGATCGTCACGCGATCGGTGTCGCGGGCTTCGCGATCGACGGACGCAAACGTCGGACGCTGCTGGCGCAGGTTCTCGATCATCGCGTCCACATCGGCGGGCGTGACTTCGGCATTCGGCTTCGAGACGTCGATGGTTTCGACGCCCGCGAGCTCGATCTGCGGGAATACTTCGAACACGGCGCGATACTTCAGATCGCTGCCCTGCTCCATGCTGATCGGCTCGATGCGGGGATTCGCGGCGGGCGTGAGATTCTGCTGGCTCACGGCTTCGGCGAATGTCGACTGCACGACGTCGCCCAGCACTTCCTGGCGCACCTGCTGGCCGAACTGCTGACGTACGACTTTCACGGGCACTTTGCCGGGACGGAAGCCCTTCAGCCGCACGGTACGGCTCATCGACTGCAATCGCTCGTCGATCGCCTTCTCGACGCGCTCGGCCGGAACCTGAACTTCCATGCGGCGCTCGAGGGCGCCGGTTGTCTCTACCGAAACCTGCATTTGACCAACAACCTCTGTAATGACTGCTTCGCGGCTCATTCGCGGCTGACCGGCGGTACATGGTGCGAAAGGAGGGACTCGAACCCTCACGGGGTTACCCACTGGAACCTAAATCCAGCGCGTCTACCAGTTCCGCCACTTTCGCCGAACCGACCGCCTGCCCGGCCGGCCGGGGGGCGCGGAGTATACCCGACGAAAAGACGCCTGACGGCAGGCAGTTGACGTTTGATCGCCGGAAAACGTTCAGGAATTCACCCGCCCCAGGCCCCATGCGGGCCCTCCCCGGGAGGGGAACTTCGAGGCGGGGGAAGTGGTGGGCCGTATAGGACTCGAACCTATAACCAACTGATTAAGAGTCAGCTGCTCTACCAATTGAGCTAACAGCCCACGAAACCGAATTGAGTGGGGTGGACGATGGGACTCGAACCCACGACGGCCGGAATCACAATCCGGGGCTCTACCAACTGAGCTACGTCCACCATCGTCCCGCCATCGATTCCCATTTTTCCCGCCGGCGATGGCTACCGGCAGAATTCGCCCATCTCAAGGGCTTGAGAGACCGCTTCCTGCGATCCTTCCTCTTACCGGGCCCGCCGCATCAAGTGGCGCGCCCGGCAGGACTCGAACCTGCGACCCTCGGCTTAGAAGGCCGATGCTCTATCCAGCTGAGCTACGGGCGCAGCGTCATCAGCAACGACCGGTGAGTTGGTCGGGGCAGAGGGATTCGAACCCCCGACCCTCTGCTCCCAAAGCAGATGCGCTACCAGACTGCGCTATGCCCCGCCAGAAAGCCGCCCCCGCTCGGGGCGCGAATCATACGTGCGAGGTCCGATAGCGTCAATTTGAGTATTGGGCGTCGGCCGCCCAAGGGATTCCGTCGCATCAGCCCCGTCGCCAAAGCGTCGCACCGTCCGGTTTGTCTTCCAGAACGATCCCGGCCTGTGCCAGTTGATCCCTGATGCGGTCGGATTCCTTGAAGTTGCGTGACTTGCGCGCCGCCGCACGCGCGGCAATGAGCTCCTCGACCGCCGACTCCGACAGCCCCGATGCCGATTCCGTGCCCTGCCCTTTGGCGGACTTCTGCAGAAACGCTGCGGGGGAAGCCTGAAGGACACCGAGCACCGAACCGAGATGCTTCAACTCCGCGGCGAAGGCCGCAGCCCTGGCCGCATCGACACCCTTCGCCTTGTTGATCTCGCCTGCGAGCCATTGCAGCGCCGCGAGCGCATCGGGCGTATTGAAGTCATCGTCCATCGCCGCGACGAATTTTCCAGTAGCTTCGCTCGCCTCCCACCTCTGCGCGGGGACGACATCACGCAACGCCGAGTAGAGGCGCGCGAGCGTGGTGTCGGCCTGCTCGATCTGCGTGAGCGAATAGTTGATGGGCCCGCGATAGTGGCTCGACAGCAGGAAGAATCGCAGCACTTCCGGGTCGCGCACGTGCCCCGAACCGAGCACGTCGCGGATCAGGAAAAAGTTGCCGACAGATTTCGCCATCTTCTCGTTGTCGACGTTCACGAAGCCGTTGTGCATCCAGTACGTCGCGAACTGTTCGCCGGTCGCCGCGCACGACTGCGCAATCTCGTTCTCGTGATGCGGAAACTTGAGATCGAGACCGCCGCCGTGAATGTCGAAGCGCGTGCCGAGCAGATCGAGCGTCATCGCCGAGCATTCGATATGCCAGCCGGGACGTCCGGCTCCCCACGGCGAAGGCCACGAGGGTTCACCGGGCTTGGCTTGCTTCCAGAGCACGAAATCAAGCGGATCCCGCTTCGCTTCGTCCACCGCGACGCGCGCGCCCGCGCGCAGATCGCTCAGCTGCCTGCCCGACAACTGGCCGTATGGCTTGAACGCGCTGACCGAATACATCACGTCGCCATCGGACGCGACGTAAGCGTAGTTCTTGTCGATCAGTGATTGCGTCATCGAGACGATCGTCGGGATGTGCTCCGTCGCCTTCGGCTCGAAGTCGGGGCGCAGTATGCCCAGACGATCGTAGTCTTCGTGCATCGCCGCGGTGAAACGCGCAGTCAGCGCCTGCACCGGCTCGCCGTTCTCGGCGGCGCGCTTGATGATCTTGTCGTCGATGTCCGTGATATTGCGGACGAACGTGACCTTGTAGCCGCGATAGGCGAGATAACGCCGGACCACGTCGAATGCGATCTTCGAACGCGCGTGGCCGATATGGCAGTAGTCGTAGACGGTATCGCCGCACACATACATGCGCACGACACCGGGCTCGAGCGTACGAAGCTCTTCCTTGCGACCACTCAGCGTGTTGAAGATCTGAAGCATCGTCAGCGTGTCCCGCTCGCGATCTGGCGAGCCTGTTCCAGTCGTTTCGTGATTTCCTGTGACGACAGCAACGCCAGCAGGGGCCCCAGTTCGGGTCCATGCAGAACGCCTGTCAGCGCGGCGCGCAGTGGCATGTATAGCCCCGGGCCCTTTCGCCCGGTGCGCTGACCGATTTCCTTCGCGATCTGCCGGAACTCACCCGCGATCTGCGCGAACACGCTCTGAGTCGTGACGAAGAAATCGGCACCCGCCTCCCGAATCACGGTCAATGCTTCCGCCGGCAACGCAGGCAGCTCGCCGAACACGACATCCACCCACAGCTTTGCATCACCGGGGAACTCGATGTTGTGCCGGATCGCTTCCGCGAACTTGCCCAGCTGCGCGGTGGCCACACCCGTGGGCATCTGAGCAGAGATCCACACCAGGAAATCATCGGTGCTCAGACGTGCCACCGCTTCCTTCTGCCAGTGCTTGAGCTGCGCTTCATCGAACTTGGCAGCCGCACGACCCAGACGCGACAGGTCGAACTCCGCACGCATCGCTGCATCGTCGAGCCAGCCATCGGAAACGCACGTGTGCCCGAGCCGTACGAGATGATTGCGCAGTGCGCTGGGCAGATATCCCCGACGGCGCAGGTCTCGCAGGCTCAGATCACCATGTCGCTTCGACAGCGGCGAACCATCCATTCCCAGCAACAATGCAACGTGCGCGTATCGCGGCACGGGCAATTCGAGCGACTGCAGGATCAGCATCTGTCGCGGTGTGTTCGTCAGGTGATCGTCGCCACGCAACACGAGCGTGATGCCCATGAGAGCGTCGTCGATGGCATTCGAGAAGAAGAACGCGGTGCTGCCGTCGGCGCGGCGGATGATGAAGTCGCCGATGTCATCGGTACTGAAGCGCTGCTCGCCGTGAACCACGTCGACGAAGCTCACGACCTGCCCGTTGGGCACGCGGAACCGCAACGCAGCGGGCTTGCCGCTCACGAGTCGTTCGGCACGTTGTTCTTCCGTCAGTACGCGGCACGTGCCCGCATAGCGCGGCGGCTTGCCCGCGGCGAGCTGCTGCTTGCGGGCGATGTTGAGCTCGGCCGGCGTGCAGAAGCATGGATAGGTCAACCCGGCGGCATCGAGCTTCGCCAGCCAGTCTTCGTAGATCTGGCGGCGCTGCTGCTGACGATAGGCCACGTGGGGACCACCGACGTCGGGGCCTTCATCCCATTCCAGCCCGAGCCAGCGCAGATCCTGGAACAGCTCGCGCATGAACTCTTCCGAGCTGCGAGCCTCGTCCGTGTCCTCCACGCGCAGGATGAACTGACCACCCGATCCACGGGCAGCCAGAAAGTTGAGCAGCGCCGTGCGGGCGTTACCCAGGTGCAGATGCCCGGTGGGGCTCGGTGCGAAACGTGTAACTAGAGGACTCGAAGACGTCATTACTTGGTGGGGACGACGCGGACCACCCTGGTCGCGTGAGCCCTGCATTCTATACACGGCCGCTGCGGGCGTCCTCCCCGGCGCTTGAGGCCGCGGGGGGATTGCTTGCTAAGATGCCTCATCGATCCGACATCCGCCTCAAGAGCTTTTCCATGCGCCGACTGCTGTTCGCCGTCCTCCTGACATCTTGCGGGATTCTCTCAGCCCAGGCTCAGAGCCCGGTGCTGGTCCGCGTGCACACCAACGCGGGCAGTTTCCTGATCGAACTGGACACCACCCGGGCGCCGCTGACCGTGGCGAATTTCCTCGAGTACGTGAGGGCCGGCCACTACAACGGCACGATCTTCCACCGCGTGATCGGCAACTTCGTGGCGCAGGGCGGCGGGTACGACGAGCAATACGTGGAGAAGCCCACGCACTCCAACGTTCCCAACGAATCCGGCAATGGTCTCTCGAACCGGCGCGGTACGGTCGGGATCGCACGCACCGGCGACCCGCACAGCGCCAATGCCCAGTTCTACATCAATCTCTCGGACAACGCGGCGCTCGACCCCCAGCCGAGCCGGTGGGGCTACGCAGTCTTCGGCAAAGTCATCGAAGGCATGACCATCGTGGATGAGATCGGCGCTGTTGCAACAGGCTCGGGCGGACCGTTCGACAAGGACGTGCCGATCAAGCCGGTCATCATCGAGCGGATGGAAGAACTGAAGTGACATGTCGCGGGGCAAGCCCGTCCTGCGATGGGCCGGCGGAATGGACTCCATCGCGTCCATGAGCCTCGTCTTGCCGTGACGACGTTATTCATCTCCGACCTGCATCTCGACGGCGCGCGGCCGGACATCACGGATCAGTTCCTCGACTTTCTTTCGCGCGAAGCCCGCGGCGCGCATGCGCTGTACATCCTCGGCGATCTCTTCGAGGCCTGGATCGGCGACGACGATCCCGACCCGGACAAACGACGCGTGCTGGCCGCGATGAAGCAGATCACCAGCGGCGGTGTTCCGTGCTACGTCATGCACGGCAACCGTGACTTCCTGCTCGGCAAACGCTTCTGCGCGGACAGTGGAGCGAAGCTCATCGATGACGGCACCGTCGTCGACCTCTACGGCAAGCCGGTGCTGCTGATGCATGGCGATACGCTTTGCACCGACGATCACGCCTATCAGCGCCTGAGAAGGATCGTCCGCAATCCGCTGGTCAAGTTCGTGCTGCGCAACCTGTCGCTTTCGCAACGACAGAAGCTCGCGGCAAGGATGCGCGCAGGGAGCAAGGCGCATATCGAGGCGATGGACACGGCGGCTCCCGCGATCATGGATGTGAACAATGCCGCGGTGGACAAGGCGTTTCGCCACTACGGCGTCGATTGCCTGATTCACGGCCACACGCATCGGCCCGCGGTGCATGAATTGACGGTCGATGGCCGGAAGGCAACGCGGATCGTACTGGGCGACTGGTACGACCAGGGCAGCGTACTGCGCTGGCGGAAAGAGGGATTTGAGCTGGCGGGACTGCGGCGCGGGTAGTCTTCCCGTGGGTCCGACTAAGTCGGACCCACAAGATGACTAGTTGGTCGGACAGCCCGAATGAAACCGGAACTGCGCATCCGGCGACGTAGCGAGGTCGGCTTCCACTTCACCGATCACACGCAACCTCTCCTTCCAGTCCTCCCCTTCCGCCCTCTGCTCGGCGAGGCGCAGATAGAGCCCCTGGTGCCGCGCTTCCGATTGCGCGAGGCCACCGTAAAACGAACCCATCGGTTGCCGCAGTCGTGGCGCCAGTCCTTCGAAGCGCTCACAGGAACGGGCCTCGATCAACGCCCCGCACAGGAGCAGGTCCAGCAGTCGCTGCGGCTCATGCGTTCGCAGACACCGACGCAAGCCTTCGGCGTAGCGCGAGGGCGACAGCCGCACCCACGGTGCTCCCATTTCCCGCATCACTTTCTGCACTTGTTCGAAGTGCCGCAACTCCTCTCGGGCCAGGCGCGATATCCGATCCGTCAGCGCCGCATCGTGTGCGTACGTGAATATCAGCGAGAGCGCCGTCGATGCCGCTTTCTTCTCGCAGTTGGCGTGATCGACGAGCAGCTCGCGCCAGCGGTCGACAGCGACATCAAACCAGCGCGTCGGTGTAGCCGCCAGAAGAACGCGCGGCGCCTGCACATCGGGGATGGCGTTCATACGCTCACCTGAATCTGGCGGATGCTCTCGAGCAGCGCCTTCGCCGATTCAAAGCGATCAGCGGGCTCCTTGGCCAGCAGTCGATCCACCAGCGGCTGATACACCGCAAGCTCCTTCTCTAGCGAGGGAACCGGCGCATTGCCGTGAAGATAGAGCACCGCCATCGCGTTCGGGCCCACGAAGGGTTTTCGTCGAGTCAGCATTTCGTAGAAGATCACACCGAGACTGTAGAGATCGCTGCGTTCATCGAGATCGTGGCCGTGACCCTGCTCCGGGCTCATGTAGTACGGCGTTCCGAAGATCTCTCCCGTGCCGGTCATGTCGACATCCATCGCGACGTGCTTCGCCAGGCCGAAGTCGATCAGCGCGATCGAGCTGTCCGAGCGCATCATGATGTTTCCCGGCTTCAGGTCCCGATGCAACACGCCGACCTCGTGGACGACCTGCAACGCGCCGGCCATCTGCGCGAGGTACGTCAGCGCCTCCTTGGGCCGCAGAGCACTCGCGATGTGACCGCGAAGATCACCCAGCGGGAAGTATTCCATCGCAATGTAGGCGTGGTCGTCGGCGACACCCAGATCATAGATCCGCACGACGTTCGGGTGCCGGATCCGCGAGATCAGTTCGTACTCCTGCAGGAATCGGGAGAACTGCGTCTGCACGTCGCCGCTCTCCTGTGTATCGCGCAGGACTTTGAGCACGACCATTTCACCGGCGCGCTCGCTTTCAGCGAGATACACCATGGAAGTTCCGCCGATCGCGAGCTCGCGCACACAGCGATGACCACGAATCATCACGGGCCCGAAGGTGGAAGCAGCTTTCGATTGCGCACTGGTGCGTCGCAAGGCAAGCGCCTGTCGGCGGCGCTGGACCGCGTCGCGCATCGCCGATGCGAACCTTCGATGATCGATGCGTTCGCGGGCAAGGCAATCGACTACGCGCGGCATCACGCGCTTCACGAGGTCAGCGTCATCGCCCGCCGCGAGATAGATGAGCGGAGGAAAGGACTCGCGTCGTGTGACATTTTCCAGCCACTCCTCCCCTCGCCCGCGCTCGACGCGGTCGTCCAGCACGACGACGTCGTAGCCCAGTGCCGTGAACGCTGAATGTAGTCTTCCCGACACCAACGGGGCATGGACGCGGCATTCGGCATCCGACCAGACGACGGAAATGTGTTGTTCGAGCGCGCGGCCCAGTTCGGTGTGATCGGTGATGATCAACACGCGTGGACCGGCCGGCGCATTCGTCGGTGGGGCGTTACGGCCTGCTGGACTGGGAACACCCGAAGACATGGGCCGAATGTCTCCGGCGCGGTCGGCTTCAGACCGCGCGAATCGCCTTCAGCGAATGGCGATGGACCTGGCGACGCTTCTCCTTCGCCTGGTCCGAGCGCTCCGATTCGAGGCGGGCCAGGTACGACGGCGTGATATCGCCCGTAACGTACTCGCCCGAGAAGCATGAAGTGTCGAACTCATGCACCTGCGAATCGTGATGCTGGCAGGCGTGAACGAGATCGGTCAGATCCTGATAAATGAGCCTGTCGGCGCCGATGATCCGCGCCACCTCTTCTTCCGTGCGGCCCGACGCCACGAGCTCCGACGCCGCAGGCATGTCGATGCCATAGACGTTGGGATAGCGCACCGGCGGCGCTGCGGAAGCGAAGTACACGCGACGGGCACCCGCTTCACGAGCGAGATCGATGATCTGTGCGGAGGTGGTGCCGCGCACGATCGAGTCGTCGATGAGCAGGACATTCTTGCCGCGGAATTCGAGGTCGATCACGTTGAGCTTCGACCGAACGGACTTCGCGCGCTGCTCCTGCCCCGGCATGATGAACGTGCGGCCGATGTAGCGGTTCTTCACGAAGCCTTCGCGGTACTTGATGCCCAGCAGCTGCGAGACCTGGACCGCGGCCGTGCGACTCGTGTCCGGAATCGGAATGACCACGTCGATGTCGTGATCCGGCCAGATGCGACGGATCTTCTCCGCGAGCAGGTCGCCCATGCGCAGGCGGGCCTTGTGCACGGAGATGTTGTCGATGATCGAATCGGGACGAGCGAAGTAGACGTACTCGAAAATGCACGGCGTGCTGGTTCCCGCGGGAGCGCACTGCTGGGCGTAGAGCCGGCCCTGTTCGTCGATGAACACCGCTTCGCCGGGGGCGACATCGCGAACGCGGGTGAAGCCGAGCATGTCGAGCGCAACACTCTCCGAGGCGAGCATGTACTCCGACCCGTCGGCGTGTTCGCGCTTGCCGAGCACCAGCGGGCGAATACCGTGAGGATCGCGGAAACCGACGAGACCGTGGCCGACGATCATCGCAACGACGGCGAATCCGCCACGGCAGCGGCGATAGACGGCCTGGAGCGCGGAGAAGATGTCGGCGACCGAAGCGCGCGGCGAGCCCGCCTGCGACAACTCGCTCGCGAGCACGTTGAGCAGGACTTCCGAATCCGAACTCGTGTTCAGATGCCGGCGGTCTTCACGGATCAGGACTTCGGCGAGTTCCGAAGCATTGGTGAGATTGCCGTTGTGGCCGAGGCAGATGCCATACGGCGAGTTGACGAAGAACGGCTGTGCTTCCGAGGCGCTGTCGCAGCCCGCGGTGGGATAGCGGACGTGACCGATGCCGATATTGCCCTTGAGCGCGAGCATGTGCCGATGCTGAAACACATCGCGCACCAGTCCGTTCTGCTTGCGAAGGAACAGCTCGCCTTCGTGGCAGGTCACGATGCCGGCGGCATCCTGCCCACGGTGCTGCAAGACCGTCAGCGCGTCGTAGATCTGCTGATTAACAGGCGAGTGACCGACGATACCGACGATTCCGCACATGAACTCAGACCCTCGAAGACGCCGCCGTCACAGAATTGGGGAGCCGCGCCCGCTCTTCAAGCATACGCATGCCGGTTTCAGCAAACGCCTCAATCCATGACGCACATTCGCTGGCATAGGGAAGCAGGACCGACCGCTTCCACCATTTTACTTCGTTGAGCTGCGCGAATTGCGCGAGCAGAACCAGTGCGGCAATCACCACCGCCCCTCGGATCAGGCCGAAGACCATGCCCAGCAGGCGATCGACCATGACGCTCAGGCCGGAGTGGCGCAGCAGATAGGCGAGGATGCCGGCGATGAGCCAGCCGATCAGCACGATGGCCGCGACGATGAGGATACGGGCTGCCCATGTGCGAACCGGCGGTTCGCCGAGTGCGCCGCCGAGCAGCGGTTCGACGAGCGGTGCATAGCGCCACGCCAGCCACAGTCCGCCCAGCCACGCGAGCAACGCGACGGACTCGCGCACGAATCCGCGATACATGCCGAGCAGCATGGACACAGAAAGCACGCCCAGGATGATGTAGTCAGCGCCGTTCATGAAGTCGGATTCCTCTAGTCCTTGCTACGTCCGTGCGGTTGAAGCGTTTCGCGCTCGTGTCGGTCGCAGTGAAAGAGGAAAAAATGGAAGCCGTATTGCAGCGCGCGAATTCTACCAGCCGCATTCATGACCGACCAATTGCATCCGCGGGCACCGCGGAAAACGATCATTCCGGCAATGAATCCTCAGGGATGCTTGACAACGGTCGCGGCCGGCACGGTCGTTTTGACCCGGCTCAACACTTTCGCCGCCGATTCGCGATCTTTCATCGGACCGATACGCACTCTATAGAGAGTTGCCCCGCCTGATTTGACGGGCATCACAAAAGCCTCGTGACCGTCCGCCTGGAGTTTCCTGACCATCCCGTCAGCAGTTGCGCGGCTCGAAAAGCTGCCGAGCTGTACGGCCCAGCCAGCCGCGGCTGGAACCACCGTCTGCGGCGGGGGCGTGGTTGCCACCCTCGGCGGCGGAGGCTCCGTACGCGTTTCACGCTGCGGCTCTGGTGCACGCTGATCTGGTGCACGCTGGGGCTGAGAAGGAGGCGCGTCGGTCTGCACGGGCACCGGACGTGGTGCTTCAGCCCTCTCGGGTTCAGGGTTTGCCTGAGCCACGGTGGGAGGCGCGGTCTCGCCCGGGGCACTCGGTTCGGGCACCGGCGATGATTCCGGCGGTGGTGCTTCCGTGGGAACCGGTTCGTCGACGATCGCCGACTGCGCGGTCGGCGACTTGGTCAGGTCGATGGTGTACGTCTTGAGAGGTGCCTCACCCGCCGCGGACGCGGGCTCTTCCGGTCTGCGATCAGGGCCGGAAAGCATCTCGGGGATCAGGATGACGGCAGCTGCGACGAGCACTGCCGCGCCTACGAGCCGTTCTTTTACGTGACGTTCCACGGGCGCGAAGTATAAACATCCGCTGCAAGCGATGCCTCGCTGTTATGAACGCTCGCTCGTCCAGCCTTGCTGCTGCAGCCACTCCATTCCGGCTGCAACGGTGAGGAAGGAACCGAAGATCACGACCGTGTCGACCGGCGAGGCAAGATGAGCCGCCTTCACGCACGCGGTGGCGACATCCGGGGCCATCATCGAGACGCTGGCGCCACCTGCCCGCAGCCGCTCGGCCAGGCGCTCCGGAGAAATCGTTCGATCGCCGCTCAGCCCGGCGGCGATCCACTCATCGAAACTCGACCGCAACGCCTGCGCGATGCCTTCCGCATCCTTGTCGCCGAGAATGCCGCAGATCGCGATCGTGCGACCGGTCCTGGAGCGCGCGGCGAGTTGCGATGCCAGCGTCTGGGCAGCAGCCGGGTTGTGCGCGACATCCAGGATCCATTCGTTGCGGCCGCGAATGCGCTGGAAGCGACCCGCGATCCGCACCTTCTGGAGTCCCCGCTCGATCGCCGAGCGCTCCACTGGCAGCCGATCCGACAGCGTTTCCAATGCCGCCAGCACACCAGCGGCGTTGTCGAACTGAATATCGCCGACCAGCGCAGGCGACGGCAGCTCCTGGAACGAGGTCCGGCTGCCTTGCCACGTCCATCGATCGCCATCGCGCTGATAGCGGAAGTGCTGCCCCAACCGCCGCAGTTGAGCGCCGATGGCATCGGCGGTGCCTTGAACGGACGCAGGCATCGACAACGAACCAAAGATCGCAGGCCGCCCTGCCCTGAAGATTCCCGCCTTCTCGCGGCCGATCTGTTCGACGTCGCTGCCGAGCCATTCGCAATGATCGAGTGCGATCGATGTGACGATCGCAACGTCGCTGTCGACGACGTTGACGGCATCCAGGCGTCCGCCCATGCCGGTCTCGAGGACGATGGCATCGAGGCCGGCGGTCTCGAAGATCAGGAACGCGGCGATGGCGTTGAATTCGAAGAAGGTGAGCGTGTCCTCGCCCCGTGCGGCGTCGATCCGCTCGAAGGCTGCCATCAGCGACGCATCCGACACTTCACGGTCGGCGATCACGATTCGCTCGTTGTAGCGAAGAAGGTGCGGCGAAGTGAACGTCCCGACGCGATACCCGGCCTCGCGCAGGATGCTGTTGAGCAGTGCGACGCTGGATCCTTTGCCGTTCGTTCCGGCAACGGTGATGACGGGACAGGACGGTTGCCGCCAGCCCAGCCGCACGAGCGTGCGGCGGATGCGATCGAGCCCCAGATCGATCGTGCTCGGATGCAGCGTTTGCTGCCACGCGAGCCATTCGGGCAACGTGGAGAAGGACATGGCGGCCCGCCCGGCGGCGGAAGTGTGCGTGCTTATGACTGCGGCGGCGCCGGCGACGGCTGATTCATGAACATGGTGATCAAGCCGGCGATGCGATCACGCATATCGCGCCGGTCCACGATCATGTCGAGAGCGCCGTGCTCGAGCAGGAACTCGCTGCGTTGGAACCCTTCGGGCAGCGTTTCACGCACGGTCTGCTGAATGACGCGCGCTCCCGCGAAGCCGATGAGCGCCTTGGGCTCGCCGATATTCACATCGCCGAGCATCGCGAGACTCGCCGACACGCCACCGGTCGTGGGATCGGTCAGCACCGAAACGTACGGAATGCGCTCACGAGCGAGTCGCGCCAGCGCGGAGCTCGTCTTCGCCATCTGCAGCAGAGACAACAATGCTTCCTGCATTCGCGCGCCGCCGCTCGCCGAGAAGCAGATCACCGGCTTGCGATGCTCGATGCCATGCTCGACCGCGCGGACGAATCGCTCACCGACGACCGAACCCATCGAGCCGCCCATGAACTGGAATTCGAATGCAGCCGCGACAACCGGCAGGCTGTGCAGCGTCCCGGCCATGACGATCAGGGCGTCGCTCTCTTCGGTGGTCTTCTGCGCCGTCTGCAGACGGTCGCGATATTTCTTGCTGTCGCGAAACTTGAGCGGATCCTCCGGCTCGACGTTTTCGGCCAGCTCGGTGAACGACTCAGGATCGAGGAAGCGCTCGAGCCGTTCGCGCCCGCCGATGCGCATGTGATGCGAGCACTTCGGGCACACGTGGAGATTGCGCTCGAGCTCGGCGCGGTACAGCACGGCATCGCAGGCCGCGCATTTCATCCACAGGCCTTCGGGGACCGAACGCGTCCGGCGTTCCGTCTTGATCCGCGAAGGCATGATCTTTTCGAACCAGGTCATTGAGAGCGTGTTCCGTGAGCGGTCTCGCAGGAGGCGGCATCTATACTTGGTCCGGGCGAACCGGGCAAGCCAGGCCGAAGATCTCGCCGGCCTCACTGGGGAGGCCAAGTGCCGGATCGTAATGGATTCCCGCCAGGTAAAGCCCGTTCGGCGGCGCCGTGATGCCCCCCACCTTGCGGTCGCGGGCCGCCAGCACCTCGCCCACCCACTCCACCGGTCTATCCCCGCAACCCACCGCGATCAGCGTACCGGCGATGTTGCGAACCATGTGATGCAGGAAGGCATTGGCCGTGACTTCGATGGCGATCAGCTCGCCGCGGCGACGCACCGAGATGCGGGCGAGGCGCCGCACTGGACTGCGCGACTGGCACTCGGCGGCGCGAAACGAGGAGAAGTCGTGTTCACCGACCAGCTGCTGGGCAGCGAGGTGCA
The DNA here is from genome assembly GCF_014202975.1 of Povalibacter uvarum. Lineage (GTDB taxonomy): Bacteria > Pseudomonadota > Gammaproteobacteria > Steroidobacterales > Steroidobacteraceae > Steroidobacter > Steroidobacter uvarum. The sequence continues at coordinate 493,540 of NZ_JACHHZ010000001.1, read as the reverse complement.
TGCGCTCGTGATCGAGCGGCTCGCGAACCCAGGTGATGTTGTTCGCGCCGAGCGCCGGACGCACTGCGCGGTTGAGAATGAAATAGCGATAGCTGCGCGCCATCGCGCCGTAACGTGCGTGAAAGCTGTCGGGCACTTCCTTCGCCCACAGGACGGTCACCTGCTTCGGCAGATTCGCATTCGCCCCAAGCACCCAGCTGCGAGGCGTACGCGTCACCTCGGTATCGAAGTGAATCACCTGGATGGCGGCATGAACGCCCGCATCTGTTCGACCGGCCGCAGTCACTTCGACGGGATGATCGGCGACAAACGCAACCGCGGCTTCGACGGCCGCCTGGACGCCACGAGCATCGTGCTGCGCCTGCCAGCCGGCGAACGCACTGCCGTCGTATTCGATACCCAGAGCGATGCGCATCAGAGGAAGGGGATGGCGGATAGCGGATGGCGGATGGGGTTTCGGAGCAAGACCGATCCAACGGACCGAGGAATAGCAGCGACGGCGCAGTGAAGCCGCTTACTCGCAGCCACTGCGCCTCTGACTATCCGCCATCCGCTATCCGCTATCTACTTCCGCATCATCGGATTGAATCGAGCAGCCGCTGCGCTTCCTGCTTCTGGTTCGAGGTGCCTTCTTGCAGCACTTCTTCCAGGATGCTGCGTGCACCGTCCGGATCGCCCATATCCATGTAGGCGCGCGCGAGGTCGAGCTTCGTGCCCACTTCGCTCATCGTGACGGGTTCGAGCTCGGACAGCTCCATCTCGGTCACGACCTGCTTGTTGGTCGGCGCATGGTCATCGGCACCGAGCGCTTCACCCACGTCGAGATCGATCTTCGGGAACTCGCTCGTGCGGTCCGCGAACACGTCATCCGAGAACCGGTCCGAATCGGCACGCGGCTGGCGCAACGTATCGCCGCCGCGCTGCGGAGTTTCATCGAAGCCGCCGAGATCGACATCGAGATCGACTTCACGGGGTTTGCTCATCGAAGCGGTCGAATCGATATCGATCCGCGGCTGTTCGACCGTGTCGTTGCCCGACAGATCGACCTGATCGATGTAGATCGTACCCGTGCTTTCGATATCGAACTTCTCCGGACGCGGTGCTTCCATCGTGCGATCGAGACTGCTCAGCGTCGCGCGATCAAGGCTGGCGAGCGACGGCGCGAGCTGGGTCATCTCGTCGTCGCGCAACACGCGCGATGCGGCCACGGTCTCCTCGGGCGGTTCCTTCTCGAGCGAAGCCGTGTGTTCGAGGGCTCCCGTCGTCTCGAGTGAATCCACATCCAGGCCGAGATCGTCGAGCGACAGCTCAGCCGTCTGCTCCGCGGACTTGCCGAAACCCTGGCTCTCGATCTTCTCGCGCACGGTCTGCGACGAGCGATCCAGCATCGGCGATTCGATCGTCGGTGTTTCCTGGGTCCGGGCGAGCGGATCCATTTCGCGCGTCGGCTCGTCGTCCGATTCCAATTTCGGCTCATCGAGCAGGAAATCGAGATCGGAGCTGCCACCGGATCCGACCGGCGCTTTGCGCTCGCCGCTTGTGAACTCGAGATCGAGGCCACCGGCGTCGTCCGAGGACGGCTCGGCGAACAGATCCACGTCGACGCGGTTCTCGCCGCCTTCGAGGTTGACGTCCACCAGGTCGAGACGGGCCGAACCGGCGTCGCCCTTGAACATCGCGTCTTCCGGCGCGATCTGGCGGCCCATGATCAGCACCTTGTCCCACTCGCCCGCTGCTTCCTGATCGCGGGTGTTGTAGAGATCGCGCGCCGTATCGAGGAACAGGTCGCGGTTGCCCCACACGAAATAGATTTCGAGCAGCTTGAGCTTCAGGTCGCGGCGCTCAGGCTCGCGATCGATGGCGATCTTCACGAGATCCGCGGCCTGGTCGTACAGACCGTAGGCCATGTGGAAATCGGCTTCCGCCAGCGCGTCCTGCTGATCGAGACGGACGGAGGTCTCGCTGCTCAGCGTGTCATCGATCGGCTTCGGTGCGGTGACCGCGGCCGACGGACGCGTCACCGGCGCGTCGTTGCGCACTGCTGTAACAGGCGGCGTGACATCCGCATCACGGAAGTTCGTTACAGGCTCTTCTGCGAAGTCGTCATCGTCGACGCTGAACACGTCAGCGCGTTCGCGTGATGCCGTGGACAGCGAAGCCGCGGACGCCCGCTCTTCACGCGGCTCGAACATGGACGGCGAGAACGCCTCCAGGTCCGGGCTGCCGGCCGCTTCGCGACGACGCTTGAGGAAGACCATGATGACTGACAGCACCAGCAGAACGCCGGCGACCACGAAGGCCCACCAGAACTCGCCGATGCGGCTCATCAGCGACGGTGCGGGCTCCTCGACGGGCTGCGGACGCGGACGCACCGGACGGGCTTGCTTCTCGGGCTCGGCGGCGGGCGTTTCCGTTGCAGCGGGCGGCGTCTCGGTTGCAGCCGGAGGCGTTGCCTGCTCGACCGGTGTCTCTGGCTGGGCTGCAGGCGGCGTTTCAGTCGCGCCCTGCTGTACGCCCGCGAGGCCTGGGCTCGTAACTTCAAGGCGCTTGTCCGGTGCCGTTGCGGGAGTCGTTCCCGTAGCGCCCGGCGCAGCTGCCGCAGCCGGCTGGGTGGCTGCGGACGGAGTCGTCGGCGCCACGGTCGCTGGAGGCGTCTCTTCCGGCGTCACCAGACGCAGGCGCGAGCTTTCGTCCTCACCTTCCGCACGGAATGCGCTGCTCCAGGCCTGCTGCTGCTGAGCCACTTCGGCCGAGGCCTCGGAGCGGGAAATCGTGTCGATCTCGGCGAGATCCGGAACGCGCAGGACACTGCCGGCCTTGAGCCGGTTGATGTTGCCCGCGAACGCCTCCGGGTTGGCCCGGAACAACGCGATCATCGTCTGGTTCTGGGCACCTCCCGAGGCGCCCGGATTCACGCGGCGAGCGATCTGCGACAACGTATCGTTGCGCTGGACTTCATAAGTCCCCGAAATCGACTCAGGCGCGGCGGACGGTGTCGCTGCCGGCGTCGGCTCCTCACTGACGGCCTCGGGCGGCGGGACCGGACGGGTCTGCTCAGGCGCCGGGGTTCTTTCGATACGTCCTTCCGGCTGCGCTCCCGCCTGCGGTGCCGTAACCGGCTTGTTCGCTTCGGGCTGGGACGGAGTGAAGACCGGCGGATCGAGCAGGACCGTGTACTCACGCAGCAACCTGCCGCGGCCCCAGTTGGCCTCGACGAGCAGCGTGACGAACGGTTCGGTGACTGAACGGTTGGATGTGACTTTGATGGTCACATTGCCGTCGCGCGTGCGGCTGACGGCGAATTCGAAGCTGGACAGATAGGCCGGGCGATCGATGCCGTAGCGTGAGAAGAGCTCGTTGCTGGCCAGCGTGACCCGGAGTTCGGCAAGTTCCTCGCGCGTCGGCGCAATGACTTCGATATCCGCGTCGAAAGGCTGGTTCAACGCGGAATTGAGACGAATCTCACCCAGGCCCAGCGCGTACGAGATCGCAGGGGATAGCAGTGCGCCCGTCAGCAGCAGGCGCGGCAAATGTCTTCTCATCAGCTCTCCCGGTACCGTGTCCTGAGGCATCCCTAGGTGCGTTGCCGGCTAGTTATGTAATGGGATCGGCGCGACATTTTTCTGATCAAAAGCTCATGTGCTTCATGACCTTGCGCGCGCAAATATAGCTTACAGGTAGTCTTTTACCAAAATCTCGGCGATCTGGACGCTATTTAAAGCAGCTCCCTTGCGAACGTTATCGGACACAATCCACAGATTCAGACCTCTGTCGTGGCTGATGTCCTCACGAATGCGACCCACGTACACCGGGTCAGCGCCTGCTCCTTCCGTCACCGGTGTCGGGTACCCCCCCGGCTGGCGGTCGTCCAGCACCACCACCCCCGGAGCGCGGGAAAGGATCTCCCGGGCCTGGGCTGCCGAAACCTTCCGCTTCGTTTCGATGTGGACGGCCTCCGAATGGCCGACGTACACCCCGACCCGCACGGCCGTGGCGTTCACGCGGATCGTCTTGTCCTCGAGGATCTTCTGGGTCTCCCAGAACATCTTCATCTCTTCCTTCGTGTAGCCGTTGTCCAGGAAGACGTCGATCTGCGGCACGCAGTTGAAGGCGATCTGCTTGGCGATGACTTTCGCCGTCACCGGCTCGCCCGCCCCGATGGCGCGGGCCTGGGCCGTCAGCTCGTCCATCGCCTTCTGGCCGCCGCCCGATACCGACTGGTACGTCGCGACGTTGATGCGCTCGATCTGGGCGGCATCGTGCAACGGCTTCAGCGCAACCAGCATCTGCATGGTCGAGCAGTTCGGGTTCGCGATGATGTTGTGCTTGCGATAGCCGGCGATCGCATGCGGATTCACCTCCGTCACGACCAGCGGGATGTCGTCCTGGTAGCGGAACTGGGAAGTGTTGTCGACGACAACGCAGCCGGCCGCACCGGCCCGCGGCGCATGAATCTTCGAAGCGCTGGCTCCAGCGGAGAACAAGCCGACCTGCGCCTTGGAGAAATCGAACGTCTCGACATCGAGCACCGGGACATCAATGCCCTTGAACTTGATCGACCGGCCCACGGAGCGCGCACTCGCGAGCGGATACAGCTTGTCGACGGGAAAATTGCGCTGCTCGAGGATCGACAGCATGGTCTGGCCGACCAGCCCGGTCGCGCCGAGGACCGCTACGTTCCAACTTCTGCTCATGACGACTTCATCTCACGGACTTTGCGAAGGAGCCTTGTCTAGCGCGGTGCCACGCAACCCGAGCACGGCGCAAATGGTTGCCAACATTACAATAAACGCCGCACACACATAAGCATCACGCGGTGAAAACGTCGTCCAGATCACACCCGCGAGCAGGCTGCCGAGCAGCCCTCCGCCTCCATACGCGACGCTGCTGAACAATGATTGGCCCGTGCTCTCGAGGCCGCGGGGAAATTCTCGATGGGCTGTCAGTACGATGGCGAAATGCAGGACCGCGAAACTCAGGCAATGCAGAAGTTGCGAGGCCGGCAACAGGACCCGACTGGAAGCAAAGAAGGCGACGACCAGCCAGCGCACCGCGCTGCCGATCGCCGCGGCCATGAAGAGCGCGCGGATCGAGAACCTCGACAGCAGCGTCGACCCGAACGCGAAGATCGCAACCTCCGCCATCACGCCGAGAGCCCACAGCAGGCCGATGGTCCCTTTGCCGTAGTGGTTCATCTCAAGCCAGATTGAGAAGAAGGCGTAGTACGCGCCGCTGCTCATTACCACGAGCGTTGCGACCACGAGCGCGACGAGCACAGCGCGCGATCGCAGCACGTCCCGCAAACCTCGCACCGGCACGAGCCCCGGGGCGACACGCATCGGCGAAATCGTGAGCGTCACGAGAAACGCACAGATCATCGGCGGCAAAGCAAGCCACGGCACCAGCGAGTAGCCGTTGCGGGCCAGCAGCGCACCGCCAATCCAGGATGAGGCAATGAAGCCCACCGAACCCCAAAGCCGCACCCGGCCGTACCGGGCCGAATGCTCGCCCAGATGATTCAGCGTATGCGTGTCATACAGCGGAATGACCGCGTTCCAGAACGCGCCGAAGAGCAGGCTCAGGATCGCGAACTGCAGGAGGCCGGACTGCAGCGGGAACACTGCGAACGTCAAAGCCGCGCACAACGCTGCACCCTGCAACACGCGCGTCGGACGATGCGTCACATCAGCAAGCCATCCGAGACCGATTGGAACGACGGCGCGTGCCGCGGCGACCAGCGCCATCAGCAGGCCAATCTCGAGCGCAGTGAATCCCCTGGCGGCGAGATACGGACTCCAGAACGGCGCGAAGATGCCGACCGCGGCGAAGTACATGAAGTACCCGCCCGCCAGCCGCACGGCGTTCGACTTCACTGAATGCGTGGGATCAGGCTCACGGCGCCTGCGCGGGAATGATGGGTGTCGTGCTCCTGACGTCCCCGTTCTGCGCGCGATGGCGCAGATAGTGATCCATGAGCACCAGCGCGAGCATCGCTTCGGCAATCGGCGTCGCACGCAAGCCGACGCACGGATCGTGACGACCTGTCGTGACCACATCGGTCACGTTGCCGCTCACATCGATCGTCTGGCCCGGAATGATGATGCTCGAGGTGGGCTTGAGCGCGATGCTGACGAGGATGTCCTGCCCGGAAGAGATGCCGCCGAGCACGCCGCCCGCATTATTCGACCGGAAGCCCTGCGGCGTCAGTTCGTCGCGATGCTGCGAACCGCGCTGCTCGACCGCCGCGAAGCCCGCGCCGATCTCCACTCCCTTTACTGCGTTGATGCTCATCATCGCGAAAGCGATGTCCGCGTCGAGGCGATCGAACACCGGCTCGCCGAGGCCGACCGGCACACCGCTGGCGATGACGTTGACGCGAGCGCCGACGGAATCGCCGTCGCGCCGCAGATTGATCATGTACTGCTCGAGCTCGTCGAGCCGCGAAGGATCAGGACTGAAGAAAGGATTGTCGTACGCGGTGTCGATCGACTTCGGTTCCAGCCGGATCGGCCCGATCTGCGCCAGGTAGCCGCGAATCGTGAGCGACAGGCGCTCCTGGAGATACTTGCGAGCGATCGCGCCCGCCGCCACGCGCATTACCGTTTCCCGCGCCGAGGAACGACCGCCGCCGCGATAGTCGCGGAAGCCGTACTTCTGCTGGTAGGTGTAATCGGCGTGCCCGGGCCGAAAACGGTCCTTGATCTTCTCGTAATCCCGCGAACGCTGATCCTCGTTCTGGATGAGCAGGCCGATCGGCGTCCCGGTCGTGCGACCTTCGAAGACCCCCGACAGGATCTGCACGCGGTCCGGCTCCTGGCGCTGGCTCGTGTGACGCGACGTTCCCGTGCGTCGCAGCTCCAGCCAGGGCTGGATGTCGGATTCCGCCAGCTCGAGCCCTGGAGGACATCCGTCCACGATGCAGCCGAGCGCAGGCCCGTGGCTTTCGCCGAAGGTCGTGACGGTGAACAGTTTGCCGAGGGTGTTCCCAGACATAGGTAGGAGAGAAGCGGTTGGCGGTTAGCGGTTGGCGGTTGGTGAAGCGGGAGAGGATTCTAGCCGCTATCGGGAGTCGGCCATCTGCTTCAATTGCTCTGAAGTGAGTAGAAATACGCCGCCGCCGCCGCGGGAGAATTCGAGCCACGTGAATGGGACGCGCGGGAAAGCGTCGACCAGAACGTCTTCGGAGTTGCCGACTTCGGTGATCAGGATGCCGTGGGGTTCGAGATGGTCGTGGGCTTCGGCCAGGATGGTCCGGACGATGTCGAGTCCATCGTCGCCGCCGTATAAGCCGAGCCTCGGTTCGCGGTGATACTCCTCGGGCAAGCCTGCGAGCTCTTCGCTGCCGACGTAGGGAGGGTTGGTCACGATGACGTCGTAGCGGCGGCCCTTCAGAGCACTGAAGACATCCGACCGCACGGCGCGAACGCGATCGGCGACGTTGTGACGCTCGATGTTCATCCGGGTGACCGCGAGGGCGTCATCGGAGATATCGGCCGCGTCGACCTTCGCATCCGGCAACGCCAGCGCGGCGGCAATCGCAATACACCCTGAACCCGTTCCGATATCCACTACCGACCGGATCCGGTCTGCTTCGATCCAGGGTTCGAATCCGGCTTCGATCAGTTCGGCGATCGGCGATCGCGGCACGAGCACGCGCTCGTCGACGTAGAACTCGTGACCCGCGAACCACATCCGATGGGTCAGGTACGCGACCGGCACCCGTTCGCGAATGCGGCGCTCGAAAAGCTGCAGCACATCTTCGCGATGGCGCGCGCTCAGCTCGCGCGAATAGACCTTCGGCGCATCTTCGTGTCGCAAGCCGGCACTGAAGAAAACGAGCTCCGCTGCCTCGTCGAAGGCATTGTCCGTACCGTGACCAAACCACAGGTTCGCCTGCGCAAAAAGCGCCGCGCCATGACGGATCAGATCTTCGACGGTACGCAGTTGTGGGACAGGCATGTTCGTTGGGCGATTCCGAGGCGGTGATCGGGGCTCGACCGTGCAATAATCCGCGCCCCCGAAGGCCGGATTCCGCGACCGAGAGTGATGTCTCGCACCCCATCGATCGTCGTTGCCGCGATTGTCGCCATTGTAGCCATTGCGAGCGGCATGCTGCTCGCGCGCTCGATCCTCGGGGGCGGCGGCTCCACTCAGCTCGGCCTGGCGAGGGCAACCCTTCTCGAGCCCGCGCGGCCCTTGCCGGATTTCACGCTCGTCGACCAGGACGGTGCGCAATTCGGTCCGCAGCGCGTGAAGAATCAGTGGACGCTGCTGTTCTTCGGCTTCACGCACTGCCCTGACGTCTGCCCGACGACGCTCGGCATGCTCGCCCAGACGGAAAAGCAGCTCGCGGACCTGCCTGAAGCGCGGAGACCGCACGTTGTCCTCGTCTCCGTCGATCCGAAGCGCGATACGCCGCAGCAGCTTGCTTCGTACGTGAAGTTCTTCTCGCCCTCCTTCACCGGCGTCACCGGTTCGCAGGAAAGCATTGACGATTTCACCCGCGCGCTCGGCGTACCCGTGGGAATCAGCCCGACCTCGAACGGCGGTTACAACGTCGATCATTCCGCTGCCATCTTCCTGATCGATCCGAACGGCGCGATGCGCGCCCTGTTCTCCACCCCGCACGAATCGCAAGTGATCGCGGCCGACTACCGCCGCATCGTGACTGCGGACTGACGCTGGAATCCCTTCACCGATGACCGACCGCGTTCCGGATTCCGACACTCCTGCAGCGCTGGGCGACCGGCTGTTCGCCGCGCTTCAGTACGTGCTGCCCAAGCATCTGCTGTCGCGCCTCATCTACCACGTGATGCGCGCCGAATCGCCCGCGGTCCGCAAGCTGATCATCTCGTCGTTCCTGCGCGGCTACGACGTCAACATGGCGGAAGCCGTGCAGTCCGACCCCTTCGCGTATCGAAGCTTCAACGATTTCTTCACGCGCGCGCTCAAACCAGGCGCCCGCCCGATCGATCCCGCACCTGCTGCAATCGTGAGCCCCGTCGATGGCACGCTCAGTCAGCGCGGCGGCATTCACGACGGCAAGATCCTGCAGGCGAAAGGCCAGCACTACACGCTTGCCGAGTTGCTGGCGAATGACACCGAGGCAGTCGAGGCCTATCGCGACGGGAGCTTCGCGTGCATCTATCTCGCACCGTACAACTATCACCGCATCCACATGCCGTTCGCAGGTCGCGCACTCAGCACGGTTTACGTTCCTGGTGATCTGTTCAGCGTGAACGCCGCGACTGCGCGCACTGTGCCGAGACTGTTCTCGCGCAACGAACGCGTGATCTGCGACTTCGACACGACGATCGGCCGGATGGCGATGATCCTCGTCGGCGCCCTGTTCGTCGGCAGCATGGAAACCGTGCATTGCGGCGAGATCAACCCACCGCCCCGCCCGCGCAAGGCGGCCGTGCGTATCGATCGCGGCAACGGACGCGACTTCGCGCGCGGCGAGGAACTCGGACGTTTCAACATGGGCTCGACGGTCGTGCTGCTGTTCCAGCGCAATCGCGTGCGCTGGGACGATGCATTCACGAGCCAGATGAAAGTCCAGCTCGGACGCCCGATCGCGCGAACTTCTTCGATTCCCTCATGAGTGACTGGAAACCGACTGCACCCATCGCCACGCTCGAAGTCCGCGCGGGGATGCTCAGAGCGGCGCGAGAATATTTCGCGGCTACACGGGCACTGGAAGTGGAAACGCCGACGCTCAGCGCCGCCGCGGTGACTGATGTGCATCTCGCGAGCGTCGAGGCCACCGCCGTAGGACAGCGCCGCTACCTGCACACTTCGCCCGAGTACGCGATGAAGCGCCTGCTGGCCGCGGGTTGCGGCGATATCTGGCAGATCTGCCGCGTCTACCGCGACGGCGAGTCTGGCCGCTGGCACAACCCGGAGTTCACGCTGATCGAGTGGTATCGGCTCGCCATCGATCATCACGCGCTCATGTCCGACGTCGAGCGACTGATCAGCGCAATGATGCCGACCACGCGCCATTTCGATCGCAGCGAACGCCTCACCTATCGCGAGGCAGTGCAACTGCATGCCGGCGTCGATGCGCTCGAGGATCCGGTGCAGGTTCTCGTCGCGCGACTGGAAAGCGCGGGCATCGAAGTTCCTCCTTCGATTCGCGGCGATCGCGATGGCTGCCTCGATCTCATCATGAGCGTGCTGGTCGGGCCGCACCTGGGACATGATCGGCTGACGTTCATCTACGACTACCCGTCCTCGCAGGCGGCGCTCGCGCAAGCACGCGGCCCGGTGGCTTCTCGATTCGAGGCCTACATGAACGGCATCGAACTCGCGAACGGCTTCCACGAGCTTGGCGATGCGCCCGAGCAGCGCTCGCGCTTCGAGCAGGATCTCGTCGGCCGACGACAGCGGAAACTGCCGCCGATGCCGATCGATGAACGTTTCCTCGGCGCGCTCGAATACGGATTGCCCGACTGCTCCGGTGTCGCGCTCGGTTTCGATCGCCTGGTGATGTGTGCGGTCGGCGCGACGCACATCGATGAAGTGATTGCCTTCCCGTTCGAGCGAGCCTGACCATGCACGAATCGAAGATCAGCCAGGATCTGCCGAAGCCCGAGCTGTACAAGCAGCTCGCGGGCGAGCTTCAGTCACTGATCGCGGGCGAACCCGATCTCATCGCCAACCTGGCGAACACGTCCGCCCTGCTCTATCACTCGCTGCCCGATCTCAACTGGGCCGGCTTCTACCTGATGAAGGGTGGCGAACTCGTCGTCGGCCCGTTCCAGGGCAAACCCGCGTGCGTGCGGATCGCAGTCGGCAAGGGAGTCTGTGGCACAGCCGTCGCGCGACGCACGACGATGCTCGTGCCGAACGTGCATGAGTTCCCGGGGCACATCGCGTGCGATGCGGCGTCGAACTCGGAGATCGTGATACCGATGATCGTGAACGATGCAGTCATCGGGGTCCTGGACATCGATAGCCCGAAACTGGGGCGGTTCGATGAGGAGGATCGGGCGGGAATTGAACGACTGGTGGAGATTCTGGCCAGGAGCTTCTAGCCGCGGGCTACTGGCGGCCGGCCAGAGAAGCAAGCCAAAAAAAAGCTTCGGAACCCTCAGGATTCCGAAGCTCCGTTTCTGGCCAGCAGCCAGTAGCCAGCTGCCAGTGGCCCGCCCAGCGCCAGCGGGCTCTTATCCCTTCGCTCTCTGGATGTACTCGCCCGTCCGCGTATCCACGCGAATCACTTCGCCTTCATTGATGAACAGCGGGACGCGCACCACGGCGCCGGTCTCGAGTTCAGCGGGCTTGCCGCCACCCGTCGCGGTGTCGCCACGAATTCCCGGATCGGACTTGGTGATTTTCAGTTCGACGTGGGCCGGCGGGGTCACGTTCAGCGGCACGCCGTTCCACAGCATCACGACGCATTCCATGCCGTCCTTCAGCCACTTCATCGTGTCGCCGACGGCTTCTTTGCCGGCGGTGTACTGCTCGAACGTGTCCGGAACCATGAAGTGCCAGAACTCACCGTCGGCGTAGAGGTACTGCATGTCCGTCTCGACGACGTCGGCCGCTTCGACCGTGTCGCCCGACTTGAACGTGCGCTCGATCGTCCGGCCCGTCTTCAGATTGCGGACGCGCACGCGGTTGAAGGCCTGGCCCTTGCCGGGCTTGACCATTTCGTTCTCGACGATCGAGTAAGGATCGTTTTCGAGGATGATCTTTACGCCGGCCTTGAATTCGTTGGTGGAAATGCTGCCCATGAAATAGGTCGCCTGAGTCGGTTGCTTACGTGACAAGCAGCTCAAAGTTCCGCAGTCGCTGCAGTGACGGCGAAAAAACGATCTGCGAAAATCCCGGCTTTGTTGGGGCCGCATCGGCGCAGCCCCCCGGAAAAGGGCGCAGATGATAGCCGCAACCTCCATTACAGGCCAGCCAAGGCCGCGCTGGCAGCAGGCGATGGCCGACGCCATCGCCAGCCCGGCCGAGCTCTGCGGCATTCTCGGGCTCGACCCGGCCCAGCTTCCTGCCCTGATCCGCGACCCGGTCGCGATACAGGGTTTCCCCCTGCGCGTCCCCCGTGGGTTCGTCGCCCGCATGCGTCATGGCGATCCCAACGACCCCCTGCTCAGGCAGGTTCTGCCGCTCGACGCGGAATCCTCCGCCACTGCCGGATTTGCCCTCGACCCCGTCGGAGACATGGCGGCCCGGGCGGGCGCCGGGCTCCTGCACAAGTACGAAGGCCGGGCACTCCTGATCGCCACCGGCGCCTGCGCGGTGCACTGCCGTTACTGTTTTCGCCGCCACTTCCCCTATTCGCAGGAAGCCGCGCTCTCCAACGGCTGGCGCGAGGCGATCGACCTGCTGAAAGCCGATCCTTCCATCAACGAGATCATCCTGAGCGGCGGCGATCCGCTCAGCCTGTCGGACCGGCGCCTGGCGCAGCTCACGGAGGCACTGACCACCGTGCCGCATATTCGGCGTCTCCGGATCCATACACGTCAGCCAGTAGTCCTGCCGGAGCGGGTCGATGCGGGACTGCTTCGCTGGCTGTCCGGCCTGTCGCTGCAGAAGGTCGTCGTGATCCATGCAAACCACGCGAATGAGATCGACGACCAGGTCGCCTCTGCCTGTCGGGATCTTGCCGGCTGCAACGTGACCCTGCTCAATCAATCCGTGCTGCTCGCAGGCGTCAACGACAGCGTCGACGCCTTGGCCGACCTGAGCGAGGCGCTGATGTCCGTCGGTGTTCTGCCCTACTACCTCCACCTGCTCGACCGGGTCCAGGGCGCGGCTCATTTCGAGGTCGACGAGGCGACGGCGTTGCGGCTTCACGCAGCACTCCTGCAACGCCTTCCGGGCTATCTTGTCCCCCGGCTGGTCCGGGAAATCCCCGGCGCCGCATCCAAGACGCCCGTCACGCTTGGGGACAGGGACTTGCTGAGAGAATATGTCACCGCGTCCAGCGATTAGCGCCCATGCCGGTTCCGTCTCTGACGAACCGCTAACCGCCAACCGCTAACCGCTTCTCCTTAAGGAGTCCCCGCTTGGCCGAGCAAGCTGCCGTTCCGCTGATCGTCCTGACCCGCCACCAGGACAACGTCGAGGCCGTCAACAGCACGCTGCGCAACGCAGGTCACGCGGTGCGTTGTAACTGGATTCGCGAACTCAACGACCTGGGTGACGCGCTCGCGCAGATCAATCCGTATGCGCTGATCGCTTTCGTGGGACCGGACGCGTCCGACACTGCCAAGGTGATGACGGTCGCGAACCAGGCGGGCAATGGCATCCCCGTCATCATCGCTCGCGACCAGGTCGACGAAGACATCATGGCGGCAGCCATGCAGCAAGGCGCACGGGATGTGGTCACCCTGCGCAACGCAGTCCGCCTTCAGGCAGTGGTCACGCGGGAGCTCACCGCTCACCGCCAGTCGCGGACGCTCAACAACACGCTGCATTCCGCTCGCGAGTACCGCGAGCAGCTCAAATCATTCATGGCCGGCTCCGCCGACGCGCTCGCGTATGTGCAGGAAGGCATCATCGTCGATGTGAATCCCGCATGGCTCGAGATCTACGGCCATCCGACGCCGGACGCTATCGTCGGTACCCCGTTGATGGATGCATTCGATCCCGCTGCGCACGCCGCGCTGAAAGGCGCGCTGGTGGCCTGCCTGCAAGGCAAGTGGTCGGATCATTCGCTGCGCGCCCCCGCCCTGCTGGCCGACGGCTCATCGGTGCCGATCGACATCGAGCTGAGCATCGCTGAATTCGAAGGTGAACCTGCGGTACGCCTGCGGGTTGCTTCGCAGAAGAGCAATGACGCAAACATCGGCGAGCAGCTGACTGACGCGCTGGAACGCGATGCCGCAACGGGAACGCTGCAGCGGAAATTCTTCGTGCAGTGGCTGAAGGAATCGCTGACGCAACCGATCAAGGCCGGCGTGCGGCAGCTCGTATCAATCGAGCCGGATCATCTGAGCGCGGTCTTCGACGATGTCGGTCCGCTGCACGTCGAAGATTTCATCGGCCAGTTCGCCGGCCTCATCAACGAAGTCCGCCAGCCCAACGATCTGATCGGCCGCTTCGGCGATGGAACGTTCATGCTCCTGATGGAGCGCGGCACGACGCGCGACATCGAAACCTGGGCGAACAATCTCGTGCGCAAAGTTGCAGCGCAGGTGCTGCGGATCGGCGACAAGCAGATCTCGTGCACGTGCTCGATCGGCATCGGCATGGTTGATCCGCGTACTCCGAACCCCGCTGCTTCGATCACCGATGCGATCTCCGCGCGCCTCAACGCACAGCAGGCCGGAGGCAACCGCGTCCAGCTGGTCGATCACCTCGAGGAAGACACGCGCCAGCAGGCCGCGGACGAAATCTGGGTGAAGCGCATCCGCGCCGCGCTGATGGAGAATCGTTTCCGGCTCATGCAGCAGCCGATCGCCAGCCTGCTCGGCGAAGAGCGCAGCATGTTCGACGTGCTCGTGCGCATGATCGACGAACAGGGCCAGGAACTGCTGCCGGCGGAGTTCATGTCCGCCGCCGAACGCAACGACCTGATGAAGAACATCGACCGCTGGATCATCGGCGCCGCGATGTCGGTGTGCGGCAGCCGTAAGGTCGAACAGTTGTTCGTGCGCCTGTCGAAGGATTCCGTGCGCGACAAATCGCTGCTGCAGTGGCTCTCGAACCAGCTCAAGGCCTCGCGCGTCGATCCTTCGCACATCGTCTTCCAGGTCAGCGAACAGATCGCGACCGAGTACCTCGCGGACACCGCGGAGCTCGCCGGCGGCCTGCGCAAAGCGGGCTTCCTGTTCGCCCTGGAACATTTCGGCACGGGCCGCGACCCGCAGCGCCTGCTCGCCAACCTGCCGATCAACTACGTGAAGATCGACGGCACCCTGATGCAGGGCCTGGCTGTCGACCAGGGCTCGCAGCAGCGCGTGCGCGAATTCGTCGACCAGGCAAAGTCACGCGAAGTCCGGACGATCGCCGAACGCGTGGAAGACGCGAACACGATGGCCGTGCTGTGGCAGCTCGGCATCGAGTTCATCCAAGGCTATTTCGTGAATGAGCCCGAGCAAGTGACGATGGGGTAAGTCGGCAACGCCGACTGCCCATCGTCATCCCCGCGAAAGCGGGGATCTCGAGACGACGCAGTGGACTCCCGCTTTCGCGGCAGTGAAGGAACTCTGGCTAACGGCTAGCCGCCTTCCTTACTCTCCACTTCCAGCCTCTCCACCTTCCGCCATCCTCTCGGCAGCACCGCTCCGCGCTGCGCGCGCTCACCGCGATAGTCCTTCAGCTCGGCGTACTTCAGCGTCATCTTGCGTTCGCCGGAGCGCACGAGGAGGTTCTGGCCCGGAGAGACGACGGCGATGCCGGCGAGGAATTCCTCGCGGCTTTCCACCTTCTTGGCATTCAGGCCGAAGATCTTGTTGCCCTTGCCGCGAGGCAGCTCGGGCAGATCGCCCACCGGGAAGGCGAGCAGCTTGCCGTCGCTGCTCACCGCGCAAAGCAGCGCGCCTTCGACTTTCGGTACAGCGGACGGCGCCAGCACGCCCGATCCGTCAGGGACCTTGAGCACTGCCTTGCCCGCCTTGTTGCGCGAGAAGAGCTCCTCGAGTTTCACGACGAAGCCATAGCCGGCATCGGAAGCGACCACCCAGCGATCCTCGGGATCACCGATCATCACACCCGCGAACGTTGCGCCCTCTGGCGGATCGATGCGACCCGACAGCGGCTCACCCTGACCGCGTGCCGATGGCAACGTATGTGCGAGCAGGCTGTACGCACGGCCGGTGCTGTCTAGAAACACGGCCTGCTGCGTACTGCGGCCGCGAGCAGCCGCCTGGAACGAGTCGCCCGTCTTGTACGAAAGCGTTGCGGGATCGAGCTCGTGGCCCTTCGCTGAGCGAACCCAGCCGCGCTCCGAGAGAACCACGGTCACTGGCTCCACAGTGACGAGTTCAGTCTCATCGATGGCCTGTGCAGCTGCTCGCTCGACGATGCGCGACTTCCGGTCATCACCGAACGTCTCTGCATCCGCGACGAGCTCGTCGCGCACGAGCTTGTTCAGCTTCGCTTTGCTCTTGAGGATCTTCTCGAGATCGTCGCGCTCCTCGGCCAGTTCCTTCTGTTCGCCGCGGATCTTCATTTCCTCGAGCTTGGCGAGATGCCGCAACTTCGTTTCAAGGATCGCTTCGGCCTGGATCTCCGAGAGATCGAATCGCTTCATCAGAACCGGCTTCGGCTCTTCCTCGCGACGAATGATGCGGATCACTTCGTCGAGATTCAGGTACGCCGCGAGCAAGCCATCGAGGATGTGCAGTCGTGCATTGACCTTGTCGAGACGCCACTTCAGGCGCCGCGTCACGGTATCGAAGCGGAACGTCAGCCACTCCTGCAGGACGGACTTCAGGTCCATCACCCGCGGACGTCCGTCGAGGCCGATGATGTTGAGGTTCACGCGGTACGTGCGCTCGAGATCCGTCGTCGCGAACAGGTGCGCCATGAGCTGCTCGACGTCGACGCGGTTCGAGCGCGGGACGATGACGATGCGGGTGGGATGCTCGTGGTCCGATTCGTCGCGCACGTCCTCGACCATCGGCAGCTTCTTCGCCTGCATCTGCGCAGCGATCTGCTCCTGGATGCGACTCCCCGAGACCTGGTACGGGAGCTGGGTGAGAACGATGTCGCCGTCTTCCATCTCATAGACGGCGCGCGCCCGGATGGAGCCGTTGCCGGTCTTGTAGATCTGGCGAATTTCTTCCTTCGACGAAATGATCTCAGCACCGGTCGGATAGTCCGGCCCCTTGATGCTCTTGCACAGATCGCCGAGCGTCGTATCCGGATCGTCGATCAGCTTCACGCACGCCGCGACCACTTCGCGCAGATTGTGAGGCGGAACGTCGGTCGCCATGCCGACCGCGATACCTGTCGCACCGTTGAGCAACACGTTCGGCACCCGCGACGGAAGCAGCACAGGCTCCTCGAGCGTGCCGTCGAAGTTCAGCTGCCAGTCGACCGTGCCCTGGCCGAGCTCCGACAGCAGCAACGACGCGTACTTGGTGAGACGCGATTCGGTGTATCGCATCGCTGCGAACGACTTCGGATCGTCGGGCGAACCGAAGTTGCCCTGCCCGTCCACCAGCGGATAGCGGTACGAGAACGACTGCGCCATGAGCACCATGGCTTCGTACGCTGCCGAGTCGCCGTGCGGATGGAACTTGCCGATGACGTCGCCGATCGTGCGCGCCGATTTCTTGTGCTTCGAAGCGGCCGACAAGCCCAGCTCGCTCATCGCATACACGATGCGTCGCTGGACGGGTTTCAGACCATCGCCGATGTGCGGCAACGCGCGATCGAGGATCACGTACATCGAATAGTCGAGGTACGCCTTCTCGGTGAACGCCCGCAGAGGCTGGCGCTCGATGCCTTCGAAGTTGAGTGGGGGCTGGGTAGGCATGATGTCCTGAGGAAGTAGATAGCGGATAGCGGATGGTGACTAGGAGCGGATAGGAGCCGGTGTCTTCCAGGATCGTTCTGCCCTAGTCACCATCCGCTATCCGCCATCCGCTTCTTTAGATTTGCGCCAGATTTCCCTTCGTCTCCAGCCACTCGCGGCGATCGCTCGCGCGCTTCTTGGCGAGCAGCATGTCGAGTGTCTGGTCGGCGTCGTCCTTGGCTTCGACCGTAAGCTGCACGAGGCGGCGCGTTTCGGGCGCCATCGTGGTCTCGCGCAACTGCAGTGCGTTCATTTCGCCGAGGCCTTTGAAGCGGGTGACGACCGGCTTCGCGCGCGGGTTCTCCGCGGCGATGCGATCGAGGACACCGGCTCGCTCGGCGTCGTCGAGCGCGTAGTACACCTGCTTGCCTACGTCGACGCGATACAGCGGTGGCATTGCGACGTACACGTTCCCTGCCAGTACGAGCGGGCGGAAATGGCGCAGGAACAGTGCGCAAAGCAGCGTTGCGATATGCGCGCCGTCCGAGTCTGCGTCCGCGAGGATGCAGATCTTGTGATAGCGCAGGCCTTTCAGGTTGTCGGAGCCGGGATCGACACCGATCGCGATGGCGATGTGATGTACTTCCTGCGACTGCAGCACTTCGGATGCGTCGACTTCCCAGGTGTTGAGGATCTTGCCGCGCAGCGGCATCACTGCCTGGAACTCGCGATCGCGCGCCTGTTTCGCGGAGCCCCCGGCCGAGTCGCCTTCGACGAGGAACAACTCCGAGCGTTCGGGTTCCTGCGATGAGCAATCGGCGAGCTTGCCGGGCAGTGCCGGTCCGCTCGCGATGCGCTTGCGGGTCACTGCCTTCGATGCCTTGAGGCGCGCCTGCGCTCCGGCGATAGCGAGTTGCGCGATCTTTTCACCCGACTCCGGGTGCTGGTTCAGCCACAGGCCGAACTGATCCTTCACGACGCCGGAAACGAACGCCGCGGATTCGCGCGACGACAACTTCTCTTTCGTCTGGCCGGCGAACTGCGGCTCCTTCATCTTCGTCGACAGCACGTAGCTGACGCCGTCCCAGATGTCTTCAGGCGCGAGCTTCAGGCCCTTCGGCAGCAGGTTGCGGAATTCGCAGAACTCGCGGATCGCATCGGTCAGGCCCAGTCGCAGGCCGTTGACGTGCGTGCCGCCCTGCTCCGTCGGAATCAGGTTGACGTAGCTTTCCTCGACACGCGGTCCTTCGTCCACGCGCCAGGCAACGGCCCACTCGGCGCCTTCCGCGGCACCCGTGATGCTGCCCGAGAACAACTCGGGTGGCAGCCATTCGCCCTGCCCGAGTGCGTCGCGGAGATATTCGTTCACACCGCCCGTGTAGAACCACTCTTCCTTCTCGCCGGTCTGCTCGATGGTCAGCGTGACCTTCAGGCCCGGACACAGCACCGCCTTCGCGCGCAGCACGTGCTTGAGCTTCGGCAGCGAGAACGAGACTGTTTCGAAGAACTGCGGATCGGGCCAGAACCGCACCGTCGTGCCGGTGTTGTTCTTGCCGACCTCATCGACGACCTCCAGCTTCGACTTCACCTTTCCGTCTTTGAAGCTGATGTTGTATTCCTTGCCGCCGCGCTTCACCCAGCATTCGAGGTTCTTCGACAGGGCGTTCACGACCGAGACGCCGACGCCGTGCAGACCGCCGGAGAACTCGTAGTTCTTGTTCGAGAACTTTCCGCCCGCGTGCAGGCGCGTGAGGATCAGCTCGACGCCGCTCACCTTCTCTTTCGGGTGGATGTCGACGGGCATGCCGCGGCCGTCGTCGGCCACCTGCAGCGAACCGTCCTTGAAGACGGTGACGTCGATGCGCTTCGCGTGTCCGGACAGCGCTTCGTCGACCGAGTTGTCGACGACTTCGTGAGCGAGATGGTTGGGACGGCTCGTATCCGTGTACATGCCGGGACGGCGTCGTACCGGATCGAGTCCGCTGAGTACTTCGATGTCTGAAGCGGTATAGGACTGGGCCATTAGGAGAAGCGGTTAGCGGTTGGCGGTTGGCGGTTGGCGAGAAACGGAGCTCGCCCGACCGGAGGCGGCGCGAAGTCTAGCGCACCGCTGCGCTTCCGAAACAGAGCCCAGCAGCGGCTTTATCTTCTCTGGCTGGCTTGCTAACCAGCTGGGCTAGCTGGCCGGCCTCAAGTCCCCCGCCAGCGAATCCCGGATTGACTTCGGGAGCGGGCGCACTTCGTGCGCGTAACTGTCGTGATCCACGCCGATGCTCACATCCATGCCGCTTTTCACCGCCGCGGTCATGGGAGGTGTCAGCTCGAAGCGCAGGAAATGGACCGCCGAGGTTTTTTCGTCGTTTTCCCGGTCGAGATCCTCGTCGGCAATTGCAAACACCCTTTCGAAACCATCGACCTGCACCCAGCAGCGGTCTTCGATCCCCTTCAGCTGCGCGAGCTTCACCCGTCGCTCTTCGGCGTCCGGAAACTCGATGAGAAAAGTCGCCTTCCAGTTGCTGCCGTCGGGGATCAGCGGGTTGTAGGCATCGAGCTCATCCTGGATGCCGTGCGATTCGAAGATGCGCTCGACCCTGAGCATCTCCTGCACCTGATACTGGATCGTCAGGCGATCCTCGAACGACCAGCTGGTGTTCGGCCCGACGGTCAGGATGCGGTCGCGCTTGTGATCGAGCACCTTCGTCCGGAATTCCTTGCGGTCGACGGAGTACTGCTCGAGGGACATGAGGTCGGTGCGGGTGAGTTTCATTTTCAGATTCCATACGCCATCCGCAACAGTTTCATCGGATGCGTCGGCTCCTTGTGCGATTCCAGGCCCGACTCGATCTGATGTCCAGCCATCGGGCAATCACTGGCGTAGTGATCCGCGCCCGAATCGGCGACCTTGCGGATGACCGGACGGCCGATCTTCATCGAGATATCCCGATACTCGCGCTTCACGCCGTAGGTTCCGTTGTGACCGGAACAACGCTCGATCGGCTCGACCTGGGTTTCCGGCACGAGCATGAGGACGTCGCGGGTGCGCAGTCCCAGGTTCTGGACGCGCAGATGACAGGGCACGTGGTAGCTGACCTTGCCGATCTTCCGCGGGAAATCGGTCCGCATGAGCCCCGCCTTGTGGCGGGCCCACAAATACTCGAAGGGATCGAACATCGCCTCCTGGACTTTGCGGACCCGCGGCTCGTCCGGAAACATCAGCGGCAATTCCTGCTTGAACATCAGCGTGCACGAAGGAATCGGCGTGACGATGTCCCAGCCCTCGTCGACTTTCGCAGCGAGCGCCGGGATGTTCGCGTCCTTGAGCTTCGCGATCGCGTCGAGGTCGCCGAGCTCCAGCTTCGGCATGCCGCAGCACTTTTCCTGCCGCAGGATCGTGACCTCGATGCCGTTGTGCTCGAAAACGGCGGCCAGATCGTCGTTCAGATCCGGCTCATTGCGGTTGCCGTAGCAGGTGGCAAACAACACGACCTTGCCGCGCGTCTCGCCGCCCGCCTGCGGCTCGATCCTCGGATGCTGCCGCGACTTGTGGCGCTTGTGATAGGTGCGACTGTGATATTCGGGGATCGGCGCCTGCGGATGAACGCCGAGCGTCTTGTCGAGCATCGAGCGTCCGGCCTTCGTTGCCGCGACCGCATTCACGATTTCAGCGACGACGGGAATTCCGGCGATGCTGCCCACGAGGTCCGTCGAGCTCAGCACCTTGTCGCGGAATACCGGTGGCTGATTTTTGAATTTGTAAGCTTTCGCCCGCAGCATCAGATGCGGGAAATCGACATTCCAGGGATGCGGCGGCACGTACGGACACTTGGACATGTAGCACATGTCGCACAGGTAGCAGTGGTCGACGACGTTCCAGTAGACCTTGCGGTCGACGCCGTCGAGCTCTCCGGTGCTCGACTCGTCGATCGCGTCGAACAGCGTCGGAAAGGAATTGCAGAGACTGAAGCAACGGCGACAGCCGTGGCAGATGTCGAAGATCCGCTCCAGCTCCTTGAAGAGCGAAGCCTCGTTCAGAAATTCAGGATCTTTCCAGGCGATCGGATGGCGGGTGGGCGCTTCGAGACTTCCTTCGCGCGACCCTGCGGCGGTCTTCTTTTCTGCCACGCTATAGCTCTCGCTTGGCTGAGGCCATGAGCTTCGCGCTCACAACCTTCCGGCTGGCGGGAACAGCCGCCGAATTTCCTCGACGGCTGCCTACGTGAACGCGGCTGGCCCCGGCGCTCTTGCTAACCGCTAACCGCCAACCGCTAACCGCTTCTCTCCTACAGCGTATCCAGCGCTTTCTGGAACCGATTCGCGTGCGAGCGTTCCGCCTTCGCGAGGGTCTCGAACCAGTCGGCGATTTCATCGAAGCCTTCATCGCGCGCCTGCTTCGCCATACCGGGATACATGTCCGTGTACTCGTGAGTCTCGCCCGCGATCGCGGCCTTGAGATTCAACGAGGTGCCGCCGATCGGCAGGCCTGTCGCGGGATCGCCCACGACTTCGAGATATTCGAGATGGCCGTGCGCATGGCCGGTTTCACCTTCGGCGGTCGAACGGAATACCGCGGCAACGTCGTTGAAGCCTTCGACGTCGGCCTTCGCTGCGAAATAGAGATAGCGGCGGTTTGCCTGCGACTCGCCGGCAAATGCGTCCTTCAGGTTCTGCTCGGTCTTGCTGCCCTTGAGTTTGCTCATGCGTCGGACCCTCGTGTGTATTAGACAGAGTCTAACTGTCGTCGAATCTAGTCCCCTTGCCGCGGGCAAGTCAACGCCGCCGCCGGAGCGAAAGACGATCGGGTGTAGTCGCTTTGCACTGCAATTGACCACCTTGGAACGCGCGTGCAAGCTTGCCGCCGCCCGCATCCCCGCCAGCCGCAGAACCATCGCAACGCTGTCCGTGAGCAAGAAGACAACCGATACCCCGATTGACGCCACCAATGGCGCGCCTGCCCCCGACTTCGAAGCCTCGCTCGCCGAGCTCGAGGCCATCGTAGAGAAGCTCGAGCAGGGAGAGCTGTCGCTCGACGATTCGCTCAAACAGTTCGAACGCGGCGTTCAACTGACACGCGTCTGCCAGGCAGCGCTCACCCAGGCCGAGCAGAAGGTCGAGATCCTGTTGCGTAAGACGGGCGCCAGCGCGGGTGATGAGCTCGAAGCGGCGCCGTTCGATCCCGACTCCGACGAATCCTGATCCCGTGAGCATCCCCCGAGATCCAGGTTTCGCCAGCCGCCTCGAAGGCTGGCAGGTTCGCGTCGAAGCCGAGCTCGCAGCCCGCCTGCCGGGAAGCGAGGTCCACCCCACCCGGCTTCACGAAGCCCTGCGTTACAGCGTGCTCAACGGCGGCAAGCGCATCCGGCCCGCGCTGGTGTATGCGACTGCCCGCTCGCTCGGGCTCGCCGAATCGGCTGTCGATGGAGCAGCGTGCGCCGTGGAATTCATTCACGCCTATTCGCTGGTCCATGACGACCTGCCGGCAATGGACAACGATGACATGCGCCGCGGACGGCCGACGTGTCACAAGGCTTTCGATGAGGCCACGGCGATTCTCGTCGGCGATTCCCTGCAGGTGCTCGCATTCCAGATCCTGGCCACCGGGCACGGCCTGCCGAAGGACCCGGCCATCCGTCTGCGGCTCGTCGAACTGCTGGCGGAAGGCAGTGGCACCGGTGGCATGGCCGGCGGCCAGGCAATCGATCTCGCCGCCAAGGGAACGGCCCTGAACATCTCCGAGGTCGAAGAAATGCACGCCCGCAAAACCGGCGCGCTCATCCGCGCAAGCGTGCTCATGGGCGCGTACTGCGATGCGAACCTGCAGCGCGACGTCGCGCAGGCGCTCGACCGTTACTCCCGGGACATCGGTCTCGCATTCCAGATCCAGGACGATCTCCTGGACGTCGAAGGCGATCCGAAACTGCTGGGCAAAGCCACGGGGGCTGATCAGGCGAACAACAAGCCCACCTATCCCGCCGTCGCCGGCGTCGACGCCTCCCGGAAAAAGATGCAAGAGCTCCACGCGAGCGCGCTCGATGCCCTGGAAATCCTGGGGCCGGCGGCCGCTCCCCTGGCTTCCCTGTCGGACTGGCTTGTACTGAGACGGCACTGAAAGCGAGTACGGTAAACTCCCCCGCCATGACGAAACCCGCGTTTCCACTGCTGTCTCAACTGAATGCGCCGTCCGACCTGCGTGCTCTTCCGGCGGCGCAGCTGAACGACGTTGCGGACGAGTTGCGCCAGTACCTGATCGAAACGGTCAGCCAGATGGGCGGGCACTTCGCAGCGGGCCTCGGCACGGTCGAGCTGACGGTGGCGCTTCACTACGTCTTCGACACACCCGACGACCGACTGGTCTGGGATGTCGGCCATCAAGCGTATCCGCACAAGGTACTGACCGGTCGCCGCGATCGACTGCAGACCATCAAGCTGAAGGACGGCCTTGCGCCGTTCCCCACTCGCGGCGAGAGCGAGTACGACACTTTCGGTGTCGGCCATTCGAGCACATCGATCAGTGCCGCGCTCGGCATGGCGATCGCCGCGCAGCGATCCGGACAGAAGCGCCGCGTCGTTGCGATCATCGGTGATGGTGCGCTCAGCGCCGGCATGGCATTCGAAGCCCTGAATCACGCCGGCAGCCTCGACACCGACATGCTCGTCATCCTCAACGACAACGACATGTCCATCTCGGAGAACGTCGGCGCATTCTCCAACTACTTCGCACGCGTCCTGTCCGGGAAGCTCTATGCGACGCTGCGTGAAGGCAGCAAGAAAGTCCTCAAGCGCATGCCCACCGTGTGGGAGCTCGCGCGCCGCTCCGAAGAACACATGAAGGGGATGGTGTTGCCCGGGACCATCTTCGAAGAGATGGGCTTCAACTACATCGGCCCGATCGATGGCCACGACCTCACCGCGCTCGTGGCGACTTTGAAGAATCTCCGCGAAATGCGCGGCCCGCAGTTCCTGCACGTGATCACGCGCAAGGGCAAGGGCTACGCGCCGGCCGAAGCAGACCCGATCAAGTGGCACGGCCCGGGTCCGTTCGATCACAAGAGCGGCGTGATCTTCAAAGAGAAGGCCACGGGACCGAACTACTCGCAGGTCTTCGGCCAGTGGCTGTGCGACATGGCGGCACTGGATCCGCTCGTCGTCGGCATCACTCCCGCCATGCGCGAAGGTTCGGGGCTGGTCGAGTACTCGAAGAAATTCCCCGATCGCTATTTCGATGTCGCGATTGCCGAACAGCACGCCGTGACGCTCGGCGCCGGAATGGCCTGCGAAGGACTGCGGCCCGTCGTCGCGATCTACTCGACGTTCCTGCAGCGCGCCTACGACCAGCTGATTCACGACGTCGCGCTCCAGAATCTGCCCGTCACGTTCGCAATCGATCGCGCCGGACTCGTCGGCGGCGACGGCGCAACTCACCAGGGCAGCTACGATCTCTCCTACCTGCGCTGCATTCCCAACCTCATCATCATGGCGCCGGCCGATGAAAACGAATGCCGCCAGATGCTGTTCACCGCCGTGCGCAGCGAGAAGCCGGCTGCTGTCCGCTATCCGCGTGGCCAGGGGCCTGGCGTCGCAATCGAATCGGCGATGCAGGCGCTGCCAATCGGCAAGGCGCAGACACGTCGGGAAGGACGCGGCGGACTCGCCATCATCGCCGTCGGTGCGATGGTGCCGTTCTGTGAGCACATCGCAGAGCAGCTCGATGCGACGCTGATCAATCTGCGTTTCGTGAAGCCGCTGGACGAAGAACTGCTGGTCCGGCTCGCCGGCTCACATCGCGCGATCGTGACAGTGGAAGAGAACGTCGTTGCGGGTGGCGCAGGCAGCGCCATCGCCGAATGCCTGGCTTCTCACGGCCTGCCGTTGCCGACGCTGCACCTTGGCATCCCTGATCGTTTCATCGAACACGGTTCGCGCAACGATTGCCTGACCGCTGCGGGACTGGATGTCGCGTCGATCGAAGGCGCCGTGAAGCGATGGTGGCAGGTGCCGGCGAAAGCGGCGGCGAGATAATCCGTCATTCCCGCGAAAGCGGGAATCCATGCGTTTGAGAAGATGGATACCCGCCTGGGCGGGGATGACATCGCGGACAACAGTTCAGATGGATCCCCGCCTGCGCGGGGATGACATCGCGGACCACAGTTCAGATGGATCCCCGCCTGCGCGGGGATGACATCGCGGACGCGATGTCAGTTCGGACTCTGCAGTCGACTGATCAGGCTGCGCAGAAATACTTTGTTGAACCGCAGCTGGCAAGCCGCCGACGACTGCTCGAGCAGCGTCGAGCTCACCTTCATCAGCGTCACATCCGTGGTCGCCTTGATGGTTGCAAGCCGCTTGGCGCCGCGCACGTAGCTCGTTTCGCCGAAGCAGTCGCCCGCTTCCAATTCACCGACACCGTTGCCGTTGCGCATGACGGATGCGGTGCCGGAGACGATCACGTAGAAGCGGTCGTCCATCTCGCCTTCCTTGACGATCTCCTCGCCGCCCGAGTAGTCCTGCCACGTGCTCGCGCGGAGCACTTCGAGAATCTCGGCTTGCGAGAAATCGTGGAAGAACTTGAGCGTGCGCAGGATCGAGAACTGTTCCTGGCGATCGATCTTCGAGGAGCCCTCGCGCAGCGTCTGGTGAACGCGCGTGAGATCCGCCGCCAGCTCCAATCCGTTGCGATAGCGCTTCGCCGGATCCTTCTGCAGCGACTTCGCGGCGGTGTCCTCGAGAAGCTCCGGCATCTCGGGGCGCAGCGCGTGAATCGGTTGCGGCGTGGCGTAAACGATCTGGTGCAGCAGCTTCGAGAGATTGCCGCCGCGGAAGGGACGGAAGCCCGTGAGCAATTCGTACATCACGGCGCCGAGCGAATAGAGATCCGAGCGGTTGGTGATCTCGAGCGACTGCACCTGCTCGGGCGACATGTACGAAGGGCTGCCGGCGATACCCTCGATGCGTGAAATATCCGAGTCGGCAACGAGCGCGATGCCGAAGTCGATGATGCGCACGTCGTTCGCCTGCGTGAGCATGACGTTCGACGGCTTGATGTCACGATGGATCACGCCGCGGCTGTGTGCGTAGTGCAGCGCCTTCGCGCACTTGTACATGATCTCGACGACGTCATCGATCGGCAGCAGGTTGTCGGGCTTGCAGTAGGCCGACAGCGTGCGGGCACCGTGCACGTGCTCGGTGACGATGTAGTAGTGACCGTCCTCTTCGCCTGCGTCGTAGATCGGAAGGATGTTCGGATGCTGCAGCATGCCGACCATGTGAGCTTCCGAGAGGAACATCTTGCGCGTGACGCGCGCCTTGTCTTCGTCGTGCGACTCGAGGTTGTAGACCTTGATCGCGACGTCGCGGCGATAGTAAGGATCGTGCGAGAGATACACGACGCCGGTGCTGCCGCGGCCGACTTCCTTGACGATGACGTACTTCCCGACTTTCTCGGGAGTACGCTGCTCGCGTGTGGCAGGACGCTGGGCCATCAGGTTGCTCGGAAGGTTCAAGCTGTGAAGTTCTTATGTCTTAACGACGTGGGTCAGAACAAGCAGAATCGCCGCGGCAAACAGCCCCGCAATTACGTCATCGAGCATAATTCCCAGCCCTCCCCGGAGTCTGTGATCGGCCTCCCGGATCGGCCAGGGCTTCCAGATGTCGAACAGGCGGAACAATGCGAACCCGCCGATGAGCCCGTACCAGTTGTGAGGCGCGCCCAGCATCGTGATCGCAAAACCGGCGATCTCGTCCCAGACGATCCCCGGGTGATCGTGAACCTTGAGCCGTCGCGCACTTTCCCCGCAAATCCAGACGCCGGTCACACATGCTGCGATTGCAAACGCGACGTGGACCTGCCAGCCGAAATGCATGACGCCGAGCACGATCGGCACGGCGATCAGCGTTCCGAACGTGC
Organism: Povalibacter uvarum; assembly: GCF_014202975.1. Lineage (GTDB taxonomy): Bacteria > Pseudomonadota > Gammaproteobacteria > Steroidobacterales > Steroidobacteraceae > Steroidobacter > Steroidobacter uvarum. The sequence continues at coordinate 466,214 of NZ_JACHHZ010000001.1, read as the reverse complement.
CCGGTGCCCGCGGCATCAGCCCGGCGCCGAAGCCGAAGGCCAGAATGTGCACGGGTTCACGCAGGATGCGCGGATCGGCCGACCACTTCATGGCGCTGAGTCCTTCGTCGCGAAGTGGTCGTACCCTCTTCGTCGCACCGTCACGGGCAAGCCATCCCGAATGCACCGAACGTCCTTGCCCTTCGTGATCGCTCCGATACGCGTGCATCCCGCCGGAACGAGCGCCACCTGCGCCGGCCGGACGGTAAACATGATCTCGTAGTCATCTCCGCCTGCCAGTGCGTAGTCGACGCAACTTGCCTCATCGAACATCTCGCGCATCGCTGCGGATATCGGCAACGCACCGACATCGACTTCGGCACCGCAGTTGCTCGCGGCACAGAGCTTGTCGAGATCCGTCAGCAGTCCGTCCGAGATGTCCATTGCAGCCGTTGCGAACATTCGCAGATGTCGTCCGAGTTCGACGCGCGGCTGTGGACGCAGGAAGCGTTGACGCAGACTGCGCGACGCCGCAGCCCCGGGTCCCGACTGTTGAATCACACTCAATCCAGCCGCCGCCTCGCCAACAGAACCGGAAACAAAAATCAGGTCGCCCTCCTTCGCACCTGACCGCGTCAGCCAGCGATCGGTCTCGACATAGCCGGCGACCTGCACCGTGATCACCATCGGTCCGCGAACTGTGTCGCCGCCGATCAGTGCTACGCCATGAAGATCGGCAAGTTCGAAGAGTCCTTGAGCGAACGCCGCCACCCATTGCGCTTCCGACTCCGGCAGCGACAACGACAACGTCATCCAGGCGGGCTCGGCCCCCATCGCTGCCAGATCACTCAGATTCACCGCGAGCGCGCGATAGCCAATGTCCGCGGCCGCGGTGCCGACGGGGAAATGGACGCCTTCGACGATCGTGTCCATGGCGATGACCAGCCTCCGGTCGGCCGGCGTAGCGATGACCGCAGCGTCATCGCCAATGCCGAGCAGAACGTCGCCGCGGGCCGCATGACGGGCGAAGTACCGGGCAATGAGATCGAACTCTCCGAGGCTCATGGCCCGAAGAGTAGCCGCGAACGAGTGCCGAAAAGAAGGTCGGTGTGATGAAAACGCCCGTGCAGCACCTGGCTGCCGGGTGGGTGCGCCTAGCCGCGCTCCGCGCTTCTGATGTCGCGGGCCGCGCGATCGAGAACGGCGTTGATGTATTTGTGCGCGTCCGTGGCGCCGAAGCGTTTGCAGAGATCGACGCCTTCGTTGATCACGACGCGGTAGGGGATGTCGATCCGGTTCGTCAGCTCGAACAGGCCGATCATGAGGATCGCCCTTTCGACCGGATCGAGCTGCTCGATCGGGCGGTCGATGAACGGAGCGATGGCGGCGTTGATCTTCTCGGCCTGATCGACGCAACCCTTCAGCAACTCGGTGAAATACTCCCGATCCGAGCCCTCGATCTCCTCACTCGCGAGGAACTGCAGGTTGATGTCCGCTGCCGACTGGCCCGTGAGCTGCCACTGATACAGCGCCTGCATCGCCAGCTTGCGCGCGATCGATCGTGCGCGCGTGCCGCGGTTGGGTTTCTTGGCTGCGTCTGTTGTCATGGCTGAACTGTTCGAACGAAAAAGATCCGCGGCGTTCGTCGGGAACGCCGGGAAGCGACCATTGGTTTGCCGCCCGCGGTGTCCGCGGAGCCTCATCGGATCCGTTACTGCTCGATCTTGCGCAGCAGGTTCGCCATTTCAATGGCCGTCACCGCGGCATCGGCGCCCTTGTTGCCCGCCTTCGTGCCGGCGCGCTCGACGGCTTGCTCGATCGTATCCGTTGTCAGCACGCCGAAAGTCACCGGAATGCCCGTATCGTTGGCCACACGCGCCAGACCACCCGCGCATTCGCCTGCGACGTAGTCGAAGTGCGCCGTCGCACCCTTGATCACTGCACCGAGTGCGATGACCGCGTCGTAGCGCTTGGTCAGCGCGAGCTTGCGAGCCACGACCGGGAGATCGAAAGCCCCCGGCGCGCGCACGATCTCGATCTGCTTGTCGCTCGCGCCGTGGCGCTTGAGCATGTCGACCGCGCCGCGAACGAGCTGTTCGACGATGAAATCGTTGAAACGGGACGCGAGGATCGCGAAGCGCAGTTCACGAACCTGGAGATCGCCTTCGAGGGTTTTGATGGAATCCATGGGAGGGCTGGTAGCGATGAGCGACGAGCTGTGAGCCAGAATGGGATTGGGGCGCAGTATAGCTCAGCGAAGGGGCCTTCCGGACCGAGCCTTGGCTGGCTCGTCGCTCGCGGCTGTCCTCACCCATCCACGTACTCCACCACTTCCAGCCCAAACCCCGACAACCCGTGCATCTGCTTGGGCGCTGACAGCACCCGCATCCGGGAAATCCCGAGGTCGCGCAGAATCTGTGCACCGATGCCATAGGTCCGCAGTACGCCCGGACCCGCCGGCCGGGGCGCCGCCGGTTCGACGTGCACGAGCGATTGCACGGCGTCCATCAGGTCGCGAGCTGTTTCTTCCGGACGGAGGATGACAACGACCCCGTGACCATCCTTTGCGACTCGCTGCATCGCTGACCGCAAAGGCCAGCCGAGCATTTCGTTCTGAATCCCGACCGCGTCGCGCAGCGTGTCCTTCACGTGCACGCGAACGAGCGGCACTTTGCTCGCGGCCATGTCGCCGCGAACGAGTGCGAGATGCACCGTGCGGTTCACGTGATCTTCGAAGCAGATCATCTGGAACGGGCCGAACTCGGTCTGGATTTCCTGCTCGGCGATGCGCTCGACGGATCGCTCCTTCTCCAGCCGGTAGCGAATGAGGTCGGCGATCGTGCCGATCTTCAGCTGATGAAGCTCGGCGAATTTTTCGAGGTCGGGGCGCCGCGCCATCGTGCCGTCTTCATTGAGAATCTCGACGATCGCCGCGGCCGGCTCCATTCCCGCGAGACGTGCCAGGTCGCAACCTGCTTCCGTGTGGCCCGCTCGCGTGAGCACGCCGCCCGCCTGCGCCATCAACGGAAAGATGTGGCCGGGCTGCCGCAGATCCTCGGGCTTGGCATCACGTTTCACTGCGGCGCGAATAGTCTGCGCGCGATCGTGCGCCGAGATACCGGTCGTCACGCCCTCGGCCGCTTCGATGGAGATGGTGAAGTTCGTGGTGTGATCGATGTTCGTGTGACTCACCATCAGCGGCAGTCGCAGCTGCTGACAGCGCGCACGCGTCAGCGTGAGGCAGATGAGTCCGCGCGCATACCGCGCCATGAAGTTGACGTCTTCAGCGCGCACCGATTCACCGGCCATCACGAGGTCGCCTTCGTTCTCGCGATCCTCATCGTCCATGATGATGACCATCTTGCCGGCCTGGATGTCGGCCAGGATCTCGTCGATCGAATTGAGTTTCATGGGAGCTTCTGGGAATGAGTCCGCGTCTGCGGCCGCAGCACGAGCTTGAGATCGGCACCGACCGTCTCGCTGCGATGGAGCGCGAATTGTAAGCGATCGGAAAGCTTTTCGAGCCGCGGAAACTGCGCCATCGGACGCGCATCGGGGCCGAGCAGCACCGGCGCGATGTACACAATCAGCTCGTCAGCCAGCCCGGATTGCAGAAGGCGCCCAGCGAGCGTCGGGCCTGCTTCGACCAGCACGTCGTTGCACTGGAGCGTGCCGAGCTCACGCAGCACGTGATCGAGATCCACGCGACCGTCCGCATCGGCCGATACGCGTATCAGTTTCGCTCCGTGGTGCGCAATCGCCTCGCCGCCCGTCTGCTGTGCGGTAAAGACGATCGTCTCGCCCTTCTCCTCGAGCATCTTCGCTGTTGCCGGCATGCGGAGTTTCGAATCGAGCACGACACGCAGAGGCTGGCGACCGAGTGTTTCCAGCGATGCATCACGCACCGTAAGCTGCGGATCGTCTGCGATGACTGTATCGATGCCGGTGAGCACTGCGCTCGATTCGGCGCGCAGCTTCTGCACATCGGCACGCGCGGCCTCGCCCGTGATCCAGCGGCTCTCGCCATTCGCCAGCGCGACGCGACCGTCGAGGCTTGCCGCGATCTTCACGATCACGCGGGGCAACCCGCTGATCATGCGTTTCTCGAAACCCAGATTGAGCTCGTGCGCCTGCGCTTCGAGCAATCCCGTCTGCGTCTGCACGCCGGCTTGCTGCAGCTGCTTCATGCCCGCGCCGTGAACTTTGGGATTGGGATCGAGCGAGGCGCACACAACCCGCTTCACGCCGGCCTTGATGAGAGCATCCGTACAGGGCGGCATCCGGCTGTGATAGCAGTGCGGCTCGAGCGTCACATAGACAGTCGCATCGCGTGCGGCCGATCCCGCAGCCTGCAGTGCTAGCGGCTCGGCATGCGCTTCGCCGGATTTCCGATGCGCTCCCTCGCCAACGATGCGATCACCCTGCACCACCACGCAACCGACCCGTGGATTCGGCTGCGTCGAATACCTGCCGAGCGCTGCGAGCTCGAGCGCGCGCTCCATCATCCGTCGATCGAGATCCGAGAACTCCGCGGCCATCAACGCTTCTTCCGCTTCTCGCCGCCGGACCACAGAGCCAGCTGGTTCTCTTCTTCCTGCTTGGTCCGCCGGTGGCGCATGCGATCGATCTCCTCGCGGAACGCGTCGACGTCCTGGAAGCTGCGATACACGGACGCGAAGCGCACGTAGGCGACTTCATCGAGATCGTGCAGCTCTTCCATCACCAGCTCACCCACGGTGCGCGAAGGTACTTCGCGCTCACCCATCGCCCGCAGCTTGTTGCAGATGTGAACGACGGCCGCATCGATCGATTCGCTCGCGACGGGACGCTTTTCCAGCGCCTTCAGCATGCTGCCGCGCAGCTTCTGCTCATCGAACGGCTGCCGGCTCTCGTCGCTCTTGATGATGCGCGGCATGACGAGTTCGGCGCTTTCGAACGTCGTGAAACGTTCGCCGCATTTCAGGCATTCGCGACGCCTGCGGATCTGCTGCCCCTCGCTCGCGAGCCGCGAGTCGATGACTTTGGTTTCTTCGAAGTTGCAGAAGGGGCAGTGCATGAGGAAGTGATTGGCGGACGGCGGACGGTGAAGGAAATCTTGACTGCCTCTTCACCGTCCGCCGTTCGCCGTCCGCCCTTCACCGCGTGCCGTACACCGGAAACTTCCGGCAAAGCGCCTCGACCTTCGTGCGCGTGGCATTCACCGCGTCCTCGCCTCCATTCGCATCGAGGATGTCGGCAATCCAGCCGGCGAGCTCGATGACTTCAGCTTCCTTGAAGCCGCGGGTCGTCGCAGCAGGTGTACCGATACGCAAGCCGCTCGTGACGAACGGAGGACGGGGATCGTTCGGCACGGCGTTCTTGTTCACGGTGATGTGCGCGCGGCCAAGAGCGGCATCAGCCTCCTTGCCCGTGATGTCGCGACCGATGAGGTCGACGAGGAACAGGTGATTATCGGTGCCGCCGGAAACGATCTTGTAGCCGCGCTTCATCAACGCACCTGCCATCGCACGCGCGTTCGCCAGCACTTGCATCTGGTAGGCCTTGAAGTCCGGCTGCAGCGCTTCGAGCAGCGCGACCGCCTTCGCGGCGATGACGTGCATCAGCGGACCGCCCTGAGTGCCGGGGAAGACGAGCGAATTCAGCTTCTTCTCGATCTCCGGGTTGGCGCGCGCGAGGATCAGGCCGCCACGCGGACCGCGCAGCGTCTTGTGAGTCGTCGTCGTGACGACATCCGCGAACGGAACCGGGTTCGGATAGATGCCCGCGGCGATCAGCCCTGCGACGTGCGCCATGTCGACTACGAAATAGGCGCCAACGCCGTCAGCGATGCGGCGGAAGCGTTCCCAATCGACGACGCGCGAGTACGCCGAGAACCCGGCGATGATCATGCGCGGACGATGTTCCTGCGCGAGCTTCTCCACCTGCACGTAGTCGATCTCGCCAGAGACGGGATCGATGCCGTACTGCACGGACTTGAAGATCTTTCCGGAGAAGTTGACCTTGGCGCCGTGCGTGAGGTGGCCGCCGTGATCGAGGCTCATGCCAAGGATCGTGTCGCCGGCGTTGATGAGCGCGAGATAGGCAGCAGCGTTCGCCTGCGATCCCGAGTGCGGCTGCACGTTGGCGTAGTCGGCACCGAAGAGCTTCTTGGCGCGATCGATCGCGAGCTGTTCGGCGATGTCGACGAATTCGCAGCCGCCGTAGTAGCGCTTGCCCGGATACCCCTCGGCGTACTTGTTCGTCAGCACCGACCCCTGAGCCTCGAGCACGCGCGGGCTCGCATAATTTTCGGAAGCGATCAGCTCGATGTGATCTTCCTGGCGACGGACTTCCGCATCGATGGCGGCCTTGAGCTCAGGGTCGAAACCGGCGATTTTCTGATCGGCTGGGAACATGGAGGGGCGACTCGTACCGCGTGGGGAAAGGGCCGAGATTGTACGAGAAAGAAGCAGCGCGCGGTTGGCCGGCTCCCGTTGTGGGTCCGACTTTGGTCGGACGTCATCCGTCCGGAGCGCGCCAGCGCGTAACGTCCGGCTAAAGCCGGACCCACAGCCAGAACCCGAGCCGGCACCGAACCAGCCACCCTGGTGGGCTCAGGAATCGAGCAGCGCCTCGACCACCCCGCTCCACGCCCGGGCCAGGTTGCGCCGGTTGTAGCCCCCGCCGCCCATGGCCACGACGCGGCCGTGTCCCAGACGGTCTGCGATCGCGCACAGGCGCCCGGCGGCGACCTTGTGGGCTGCGGGCGTGAATTGCATGTGCGTCAGGGGATCACCGTCGACGCTGTCCGCGCCGCACTGAAGGAGGATGAATTCCGGACGCCCGGCTTCGACGTACTCCTCGACCCGCGACCAGGCCTCCTGGAATGCCTCATCCGAGGCGCCCGGCGGTAACGGGATGTTGAGCTTCGTCCCCTCCGCCGGACCGCGCCCCGTCTCGTCGTCGCGACCCGTGCCGGGGTACAGATGGCGGCCGTCCTCGTGGAGGTCGGCGAACAGCAGGTCGGGGTCGGATTCGAACGCGTAGAAGACGCCGTCGCCGTGATGGGCGTCGATATCGACGTAGGCGATCCGCCGCAGCCCATGCTTGCGACGCAATTGCTCGATCGCCACGCCGCAATCGTTGAACACGCAGAATCCAGCGGCGCTGCGACGGGCCGCATGGTGCAATCCCGCGATCGGGATGAAGGCGCGCCCCGCCCTGCCCTCCATGACGGCGTCGACAGCATTGAGAGTCGCGCCGACGACATGGCTCGCCGCCTCGAAAACCCCCTTCCAGGCAGGCGTATCACCACCGTCGAGAAACCCGAGCCCGCTGATGGAGCGGCTCTGGACGAGATCGATGTACTCGGGCGTATGGAACGACTCGAGCTCCTCCCGCGTCGCCTCGCGTGGCTTGCCGCGCACGACCTTCTGGTCGAGCCCCCGCTGCTGCAGTTCGCGCATGAACGCCTCGTGGCGGTCAGGCCCGAAAGGATGGCCGTCAGGGAACCCGTACCGGGCGATCTGCTCGCCGGCGACGAGGAGGACGGGTTTGGGAGATGGGGTCACAGAGCGGCGACTGTCAACCGTCAACTGTCAACCGTCAACTCCCGGTATCATCCGCCCCCTCCCCAGTCCAGCCGAGCAGAGCGAATGGCCCAGTTCATTTACACGATGAATCGCGTCTCCAAGGTGGTCCCGCCGAAGCGGGTCATCCTGCGCGACATTTCCCTGTCCTTTTTCCCCGGCGCCAAGATCGGCGTGCTCGGTCTCAACGGCTCGGGCAAGTCCTCGCTGCTGCGGATCATGGCCGGTGTCGACAAGGAACATGACGGCGAGGCGCGACCGCAGCCCGGCATCAAGATCGGCCTGCTTTCGCAGGAGCCAGGACTGGATGCGACGAAGGACGTGCGCGGCAATGTGATCGAAGGCGTCGGCGACGTGCAGTCGCTGATCGATCGCTTCAACGCCGTCAGCGATCGGTTCTCCGATCCCGAGCTCGGCGAAGACGAAATGAACAAGCTGCTCGAAGAGCAGGCCAAGCTGCAGGATGCCATCGACGCGAAAGGCGGCTGGGAACTGGAGCGCAAGCTCGAAGTGGCCGCTGACGCATTGCGCCTGCCGCCGTGGGATGCCGACGTCACGAAGATCTCCGGCGGCGAACGCCGCCGCGTTGCTCTCTGCCGCCTGCTTCTATCGCAGCCCGACATGCTGCTGCTCGACGAACCGACGAACCATCTCGACGCCGAATCTGTCGCCTGGCTGGAACGCTATCTCGAAGCCTATCCCGGTACGGTCATCGCCGTTACGCACGATCGCTACTTCCTCGACAACGTCGCCGGCTGGATTCTCGAGCTCGACCGCGGCCACGGCATTCCGTGGCAAGGCAACTACTCTTCCTGGCTCGACCAGAAAGAAAAGCGCCTCGCGACCGAAGAGAAGCAGCAGGAAGCGCTGCGCAAAGCCCTCGAGCGCGAGCTCGAGTGGGTGCGTGCGAATCCCAAGGCACGCCAGGCGAAGAGCAAGGCGCGTCTGCAGCGCTTCGAAGAACTGTCGTCGCAGGAATTCCAGAAGCGCAACGAAACGAATGAAATCTACATCCCGCCGGGCCCGCGCCTCGGCGACCTCGTGATCGAAGCCAAGGCACTGAAGAAGGGCTTCGGCGATCGCCTGCTGTTCGACAACCTGAATTTCAATCTGCCGGCCGGCGGCATCGTCGGCGTCATCGGCCCGAACGGCGCCGGCAAGACGACGCTCTTCCGCATGATGACGGGCCAGGAGAAGCCGGATTCCGGCGAACTGCGGCTCGGCCCCTCGGTGCAGCTCGCATACGTCGATCAGTCGCGCCAGTCGCTCGACGATTCGAAGACTGTCTGGCAGGAAATCTCCGGCGGCCTGGACATGATCACGGTCGGCAACTACGAAACTTCGTCGCGCGGCTATGTCGGCCGGTTCAATTTCCGCGGCACGCAGCAGCAGCAGGTCATCGGTGAGTTGTCCGGCGGCGAACGCAACCGCGTGCACCTGGCCAAGGTGCTCAAGTCCGGCGGCAACGTTCTCATGCTCGACGAACCGACGAACGACCTCGACATCGAAACACTGCGAGCGCTCGAAGAAGCGCTGCTCAGTTTCCCCGGCTGCGCGATCGTGATCTCGCACGATCGCTGGTTCCTGGACCGGATCGCCACACACATCCTCGCGTTCGAAGGCAACAGCGAAGTCGTCTGGTTCGAAGGCAACTACGCGGAATACGTAGAAGACCTGCGCCGTCGCAAGGGCGACGATGCCGATTCGCCGCATCGCATCCGGTACAAGAAACTGGAGGCGTGATCACAGAAGCGAGGAGGTGACGAACGGCCAGAGTGTATGCAACGCACTCTCGACGTTCGTCGCTATCGTCACTCGGGGTCATCGGCAGTAAGCTCTCGCCCATGAGCTCCGCGCGCACCCTGTATCTCGATGGGAAGAATCTTTCGCTGGCACACCTGCGCACGTTCGAGAACGAGCGACCGCGCGTCGAGCTCGCGCCCTCAGCGCGAGCGCAAATGCAATCGAGCATCGATGTCGTTCGCGAGGCTGTTCGCACGGACCGGCTGAGCTACGGCATCACGACGGGCTTCGGTGCTTTCGCCAACAAGCGGATTTCTTCGGATCAGCTGCGCCAGTTGCAACTGAACCTTCTGCGCAGCCACACCACCGGCGTCGGCGCGCCACTGCGTGCGCCTCTGGTGCGGCGAATGCTGCTGCTGAAGATCAACAGCCTGGCGGCCGGTTTCTCAGGCATCCGCCATGAAGTCCTCGAAGGTCTGATCGCCCTGCTGAACGCCGACGTGCTGCCGATCATTCCCGAACGCGGCTCGGTCGGCGCATCGGGCGATCTCGCACCGCTCGCGCACATGTCGCTTTGCCTCATCGGCGAAGGCGAAGCGATGCGGGGCGAGCGACGGCTCGAAGGTCCCGCCGTCTGCGAAGCCGCCGGATTCGCACCGCTGACGCTCGAGGCCAAGGAAGGACTCGCGCTGATCAACGGGACGCAACTCAGTCTCACCCTCGCGCTCGATGGGCTCTTCCGTGCCGAGTCGCTCATCGATGCGTCTGTCGTCGTCGGAGCACTCACCGTCGACGGCCTCGCGGGCAGTTACACGCCTTTCGATCGACGTATTCACGAGGCGAGCCGCCTGCCCCACCAGATCGAAATCGCGCGACGCTTCGGCGTTCTGCTCACCGACAGCGCGATTCACAGCGATCACGAGAACTGCGATCGCGTGCAGGATCCATATGCGGTGCGCTGCATGCCGCAGGTGTTCGGCGCCGTCGAGGCGGCTCTCGACCATGGCCGCAACGTTCTGGGCGCCGCGATCAACGGCGTTTCGGACAATCCACTGATCTTCGGCAACGACATTCTCTCGGGCGGAAACTTCCACGCCGAACCGCTTGCGATGCTCAGCGACTACCTGGCCATTGCGGTGTCGGAACTCGCGAGCATTTCAGAGCGACGCACCGACCTGCTCGACCGCCGCGTGAACCCCGCGCTCAACATGTTCCTTACGACGGAGCCAGGACTCGAATCGGGCTTCATGATCGCGCACGTCACCGCAGCCGCCCTGACCTCGGAGAACCGCACGCTTGCGCATCCCGCGTCGGTGGACAACGTCACGACTTCCGCGGGGCAGGAAGATCACGTGAGCATGGCACCGTGGGCCGGCTACAAATTACGTCGCATCTGTACGAACACCGCCCACGTTCTTGCGATCGAGTTGCTTGCCGCCGCTCACGCCATCGATAAGCTGACACCCCTGAAGACGACGGATAGCCTGCAACAAGTGCATGCCTTCGTGCGTCGTTACGTGGAGCACCGTCCATACGATCACCGGCTGGACAAGGATATCGCCGTGCTGGCGGACCTGATCGAGCGCGGCGACCTGAGCAACTTCCTGAAGGATTGAGTGAGAAGTGATCGGATCCGTCTCCTACTCTTGCTAACCGCCAACCGCTAACCGCCAACCGCCTCTCCCAATGAACTCCGACGCCATTGCGCTAATCATCGCGATTTTCGGCGGCTTGCTGCTGATCCTTGCCTGTCAGCGTCTGCTGCGCGCGAGATTCTTCGCTGCGGGCGGCACTGCTCTCATGGGATTCCTCCTGCTTGCATGCGCGGGGTTGTTCTTCGTCGTCTCGCTGAACATGCACACCTATGCGCGGCTGACCTACGAACGACCGGTCGCTGAGATCGTGTTCGAAGGCCGAGGGCCCCAGAGCTACCGCGCGACGCTCACCGAAATGCCCGGCGGCGAGATGCAGATTTTCATGCTCGCGGGCGACGAATGGCAGCTCGATGCCCGCGTGCTCAAATGGAAAGGCTGGGCGAACCTGCTGGGCCTCGATGCGCAGTATCGACTCGAGCGCGTCGGCGGCCGCTATCGCGACATCGAACAGGAACGGCATGCAACGCGAACGGTGTACGCGCTGAGCGAGAACCCGGGTATCGACCTGTGGCAGGTGTCGACGGAGCACCCGCGCTGGCTGCCGTTCGTGGACGCGGTTTACGGCAGCGCGACGTACATGCCGATGGCCGACGGCGCGCGTTACCAGGTGTCGATCACGCAATCAGGACTGATTGCGCGGCCACTGAATCCGGCGGCGGACGCGGTGGCGAAGATGAAGATGGTCGGTGACGAGTGACCTGGTTGTGGGTCCGGCTTTAGCCGGACGTCATCGCGCCAGCGATCCGCGGGCCTTCGGCCTGACGTCCGACTAGTGTCGGACCCACAGGCAGATTCACCCCACCCACACTCTCGCATTCCTGAAGATCCGCATCCACGGGCTGTCCTCGCCCCATTCGTCCGGATGCCAGGAATTCTGCACGGTTCTGTAGACGCGCTCCGGATGCGGCATGACCAGCGTCACGCGTCCATCCGGCGTCGTGATGCCCGTGATGCCCTGAGGCGAGCCGTTCGGGTTCGCGGGATAGCGTTCGGTCGGGCGACCCGCATTGTCGACGAAGCGCAGCGACAGCAGTCCCGTGTCCGCGCACGCCATCAGATCGGAAGGCGAGCGGAATTCAGCCAGTCCTTCGCCGTGTGCGACCGCGATCGGCATCCGCGATCCTTCCATGCCCTTGAGGAAAATCGACGGCGACTTCATGACCTCGACGAGGCTCAGGCGACCTTCGAACTGTTCGGAACGATTGCGCACGAAACGCGGCCAGTGCTGCGTTCCGGGAATCAGCGTGCTCAGCGCGGACATCATCTGGCAGCCGTTGCAGACACCGAGCGAGAAGGTGTTCGTGCGGGCGAAGAATGCGGTGAACTCATCGCGCAATCGCGAATGGAACAGGATCGACTTCGCCCAACCCTCGCCTGCGCCGAGCACGTCGCCGTACGAGAAGCCGCCGCAGATCACGAGGCCGAGGTAATCCTGAAGCTGCGTTCGCTGCGCGAACAGATCCGTCATGTGCACGTCGAACGGTTCGAAACCGGCGCGATGAAACGCTGCCGCCATCTCGACGTGGCTGTTCACGCCCTGCTCGCGCAGGATTGCCACTTTAGGCCGGGCACCCTTTGCGATGAATGGCGCGGCGATATCGGCTTGCAGGTCGAACGTCAGCCGGGCGTTCAGGCCCGGGTCCTGCGGATCAACCGCAGTCTCGAACTGCTCGACCGCGCACTTCGGGTTGTCGCGCAGTTCAACCATGCGATAGCTGGTCTCCGACCAGGCACGACGCAGGTCCGTGCGTGACTCGTCGAGCACTGTCGCGGTGCCAGCACGCAATCGCACGCGATCTTCATTCGTGACCTTGCCGAACGTATGGCAGATCGATGCGAGACGATGCTTCGCCAGCACCGCGTTGACGGCAGCGACGTCCCGCTCGCGAACCTGGAGCACGGCGCCGAGTTCTTCGCTGAAGAGTCGCTGAGCGGCGCTGCCCGCATCGCCACCGATGTCAGCGTCAATGCCACAGCGCCCGGCGAAGGCCATCTCGGCGAGCGTGGCGAACAAGCCGCCATCCGAGCGGTCGTGATATGCCAGCAGCAGACCACCGGCCCGCAATTCAGTGATCGCCGCGAAGAACGACTTCAGTACCTGAGGATCTTCGCAATCAGGTGCATTGCTGCCGAGCTGGCCATAGACCTGCGCGAGACACGACCCGCCGAGTCGATTGCGACCCGCACCAAGATCGACGAGCACCAGCCGCGTCTCACCCTGGTCTGTTCGCAATTGCGGTGTGAGCGTGCGACGCACGTCCTTCACGGGAGCGAACGCGGAAATGATCAGCGACAGCGGCGCCACCATCTTTCGCTGCGCTCCGCGATCGTTCCAGGTGGTCTTCATCGACAGCGAGTCCTTGCCGACCGGGATCGTGATCCCGAGGGCCGGACAGAATTCCTCGCCGACAGCCTTCACTGTTGCGTAGAGATCTGCATCCTCACCGGGTTCGCCGCACGCAGCCATCCAGTTGGCGGACAGGCGTACGTCGGAGATCTTCTCGATGTCCGCTGCGGCAATGTTGGTGACCGCCTCAGCGACTGCCATTCGCCCCGAAGCCGCGGCGTCCAGCAACGCGAGCGGCGTGCGCTCGCCCATCGCCATCGCTTCGCCCGAGTTCGACGTGTAGTCGCTCACAGTGACCGCCACATCGCTCACCGGCACCTGCCACGGACCGACGAACGGATCGCGGCTGATCATGCCGCCGACCGAACGATCGCCGATGGTGATGAGGAAGGTCTTGTCCGCAATCGCGGGATAGCGCAGCAATCGATAAGCCGCGTCGCGGATATCGATGCCCGTCGTATCGAAGCCATCGCTCAAAGCCGGGATCGACTTCACGTCGCGCGTCATGCGCGGCGGCTTGCCGAGAATGACGTTGAGCGGCACATCGACGGGTGACGCTTTCAGTTTCGGATCGGCGACCTTCAGCCAGCCATCGTCGGTGATGTCGCCAACCACTGCGTACGGACAACGCTCGCGCTCGCACATCGCTGCGAACGTATCGAGCTGGTCTTGCGCGATGGCGAGCACGTAGCGCTCCTGCGCCTCGTTGCACCAGATCTCGAGCGGCGACATGCCCGGCTCGTCCGACGGCACTTTGCGCAGGTCGATGCGACCGCCGCGCTTGCTGTGATCGATCGATTCCGGGATGGCGTTCGACAGGCCGCCAGCGCCTACATCGTGAATGAGAAGGATCGGATTGCGCTGGCCCATTGCCCAGCACTGGTCGATCACTTCCTGCGCGCGGCGCTGGATTTCAGGATTGCCGCGCTGCACGGATGCGAAGTCGAGATCCTCGGCGCTGGTGCCGCTGCCGACGGACGAAGCTGCGCTGCCGCCCAGCCCGATCAGCATCGCCGGTCCGCCGAGCACGATCAGCTTCGCGCCCGGCACGACATCGGATTTCTCGACATGCATGCGCCGGACGTTGCCGACGCCGCCCGCGATCATGATCGGCTTGTGATAGCCGCGAAGACCTGCGCGCTGCCCGCTGTCCGCCTGCAGCTCGAAGGTCCGGAAGTAACCGAGAATGTTCGGCCGGCCGAACTCGTTGTTGAACGCAGCGGCGCCGAGCGGACCCTCGATCATGATGTCGAGCGCAGAGGCAATGCGCGCCGGCCGGCCGTGATCCTTTTCCCAGGGCTGTTCGAAGCCGGGGATGCGAAGGTTCGAGACGGAGAACCCCGCGAGCCCGGCTTTCGGCTTGCCGCCGCGTCCGGTCGCGCCCTCATCGCGAATCTCGCCGCCTGAACCCGTGGAAGCGCCCGGGAACGGAGAAATGGCGGTCGGATGATTGTGCGTCTCCACCTTCATCAGGATGTCGATCGTCTCCTCATTCGACTCGTAACGATGCGTCCCCACATCCGGGAACCACCGCTTGCCGACGGGGCCTTCGATGACGGCCGCGTTGTCGCGATACGCCGAGAGCACCCCGTGCGGGTTGAGCTCGTGCGTGTTGCGGATCATCGAGAACAGCGACTTCTTCTGCCGCTCGCCGTCGATGAGCCAGTCCGCATTGAAGATCTTGTGCCGACAATGCTCGGAGTTCGCCTGCGCGAACATCATCAGTTCGACATCCGTCGGATCGCGGCCGAGCTTGTTGAAGCTTTCGACGAGGTAGTCGATTTCGTCCGCGGAAAGCGCGAGACCCAACTGCCGATTCGCATCTTCGAGAGCCGCGCGCCCGCGAGCGAGCAACGCAACGGTCGCGAGCGGACGAGGCTGCTCATGCGAGAACAGCTGCGCCGCTTCGTCGAAAGAAAGGACGGCGGCTTCGGTCATCCGATCGTGCAGCAATGGCGCGATCGATCGCAGCGTCTGCGCATCGAGCGGCATGGAAGCGCGCACCCAGAAAGCGATTCCGCGCTCGAGACGCTCAATCGCGTCGAGCCCACAGACATGCGCGATGTCCGTTGCCTTGCTCGACCACGGCGAAATGGTTCCAGGCCGGGGAATGATGACGAGCGACGCGGCCGTGCCCGAAGCCTCAGCGTCGGAGCGAGGTCCGTACGTCAGCAACGCCTCGACGACGCGCCGCTCTTCGGACGTGAGATCGCGTCGCGTCTGCACGAAGTGCACGAAGCGCGAACCCAGGGACTCGATCTGTGGATGCCGCGCGCGGACCGCGGCCAGGAGTTTGCTGATGCGAAAGTCAGAGAGCGCAGGCGCGCCAGTCAGTGTCAGCATTCTTGAGGAGCCAGTCGGCCCGCGGAAAGCGCGAGCCGCGAGAGAAAATACGGGAGGGGATGATACAGGGAGAAGCGGCGAGCTGCGAGCGGTGAGCGGCGAGCCAGGGGACCGGAAGTCGGAACCCCGGCTACTCGTGGTGCCGTTGTTCGCGCTCGCAGCTCGTCGCTCGTCGCTTCCTCGCTACTTCTTCTCCGGCGTATACATCGGCACCGGAAACGGCGCGACGTTCGAGCCGCCTTCCAGCACGCTGATCTTGCTGACGCCCTGCTTGCGGACTTCGTCGATCCGGAGCACCGAATGCATCGGCAGATAGGTGCGTTTCACCCCTTCGAACTCGGACTTGATCCTTTCTTCCGAAGGATCCAGGACCACCGTCGAACGCTCTCCGAACACGAGCTCTTCGACCTCGATGAAACCGAAAATCGAGCCGTGGCTGACTTTGCGGGCATAGATCTCGTAGACCTTGCCCTGGTTGACGAAAACGACCTTAAAAATGTGAACAGTTGCCATATCTGGGGGCTACGGGGGTTGGTACGCTGGGAGCATATTACATAGCGCGGTCCGCCGGCCTTAAAGGCCTGGTCCGGATCGGGTTGTTCATGCGACGGCGGCTGCAGGAATCCCTCATCCAATGGCCCTGAAACTGAGAGTCATCAGCGACCATTACAAGGCGCTCGGCAAGCGCAGCTCGCAGCTGTTCGGTGTCACCGGCGGCCGGATCGGGCGTGCGCAGGATAACGACTGGGTGCTGCCGGACCCGGATCGATACGTGTCCAGCCACCATGTGAAAGTCGGCTTCCGGGGCGGCAAGTGGGTTCTCGAAGACACCAGCACCAACGGCACGTTCATCAACGGGTCGGATACCCCCGCTTCGCTCGAAGGTCCCTATTCCCTGCAGGACGGCGACCGCCTGCGCCTGGGCGACTATGAGCTGCTGGTCAGCATCGACGAGCGCAACGATTTCCCTTCGGATGCCACCGGCCAGTTGCCGACGCCCAAGCGGGTGCGCAACGGCACCAAGGCGCCTGAACCTCCCGAAGATCTGGGCGAAGAGCTCGACATCACTGACCTCCTGAGCGACTCGTTCCTGATGAACGACCCGGCACCCGTGCCGGCGCCGGTGACGAAGTCGGGACTCAAACCCGATCCGTTCGTGCTCACCGACGATCTGGAGCTGGCCGCGCCGGCGGACCCTCGCGCCGCGGCAAAGCCGACGCCAGCAGCGACCCAGGGTGGATTCAATTCCCTGCTCGAAAGCCTGACCCAGGACGAAGGCGAGCGGACGGTCGCACACGGCAAGAAGTCTGACGACTGGCAGATGCAGACGCGTCCGTACGATCGTCGCACGCTGGCAGCTCT
The DNA here is from genome assembly GCF_014202975.1 of Povalibacter uvarum. Lineage (GTDB taxonomy): Bacteria > Pseudomonadota > Gammaproteobacteria > Steroidobacterales > Steroidobacteraceae > Steroidobacter > Steroidobacter uvarum. The sequence continues at coordinate 449,217 of NZ_JACHHZ010000001.1, read as the reverse complement.
CACTCCCGCATCGCTGGCACCGAAGGCGGCACCAGCCGCAGCCCCCACACTTCCCCCCGCACCGCCGAAGCCGGCCGCTGCGCCAGCCCCGACGCCTGCACCCCGCGATCCTGAACGGTCGCGACGGGCCGGCGATCACGTGGATGGCGGCGTCGATGCATTCTGCCGCGGCGCGGGCATCGATCCCTCAGCCCTGCCCTCCGACGCCCAGGTCGCACTGCTGACGCTCGCCGGTCAGTTGCTGCGCGAGACAGTGATGGGCCTGACCGAGACGCTCAAGGTCCGGTCCGACGTCAAGGACAAGATGCGCCTGTCGCAGACGATGATTCAGCCGGCCGAGAACAATCCGCTGAAGTTCTCGCCGAGCGTCGATGAAGCGCTGCTCAAGCTGCTCGCCCCGCACGGCAGCCGCTATCTCGGGCCGGTCGACGCGATCCGCGATTCCTTCGCGGACCTGCGCGCCCATCACAACTCGCTGATGACGGCGATGCAGGCCGGCATGGATGAATTCATGAATCGCATCGAGCCCGGCGAGCTCCAGGAACGCTTCGATCGCGGCCTCAAGCGCGGCTCACTGCTCGGCGCCGCCAACAAGATGAAGTACTGGGATCTCTACGGCGAGTTCTACCAGGCACTGAATCAGCGCAATGAGCAGGGTCTGCCGATCGTGTTCGCCGAAGAGCTGGCGCGCACCTACGCCGAGAGGGCGCAGAAGAAAAAGTGATGGCGTGATCCCCTGAGGCTCACGTGATCACTCGATCACCGGATCGCCTGTCCCTCTCTGTGCCGGCGGTCCTGAATCCGCCGCCACCCAATCCAGAATGTCGATGTAGCTGCGGATGTTGTCCACGAACCGCACGGGTTCCCATCCGCGCGCGTAGCCCCGCTTCACTTGCGTGTACCACTTCGACTGCGTGAGCAGTGGCAGGTGCTCGCGCACGTCGTTCCATGAGTCCGGGTTCTTGCCATGGATCTGCGTGAGGATTCGTGCGTCCTCGAGATGTCCGAGCCCGACGTTGTAAGCGGCAAGCGTCATCCACGTGCGATCAGGCTCGAGGATGCGATTCGGGATCTGGTTGCGGACGAGCAGGAAATACTGCGCGCCGCCGAAGATGCTTTCACGTGGATCGAGACGGTCCTGCACACCGAGACCCCGTGCCGTTTCTTCAGTGAGCATCATCAGGCCGCGAACGCCTGTGGGCGAAGTCGCCGTCGGCACCCAATGCGATTCCTGGTAGCCGATCGCGGCCAGCAAGCGCCAATCGATGCCGACCTGGGCAGCCGCCTCCTTGAACCAGTGACGGTATTGCGGCAGGCGCTCGGCGATGTCGTCGATGAAGACGCGGGCCTGGATGTAGTCGAAGCGATCGACGTCGCCGTAATAAGTGTCGAGGATCGAAGCGAGCCGGCCTTCGGCTTTCGCCGACGCATAGAAGGCGATGACTCGCTGCAAGAGGCTGGGATCCCGCGCGTCGACCGCCCATGCGAGCGCCTTGCCGCCCGTCAGATCGAAGGCGATGCGGATGTCGGGATGGAAAGCACGTCCGATCGCGAACTCGTTCGAATCCGCAACCGTGTAGTCGATCTCGCGCCGGGACAGCCGATAGAGCAGTTCTTCCGTCTCAGTCGCCGCGTTCTCGACCCAGGAAAGCTTGGGAACGAGCAATCGCGAAGCTTCGAGCGATGCCGCATGCGCGCTGCCCGCGACCACTTCGATATGCGAGTCGACGGTCTGCTGCAGATTCCGGGCCCGCGTCGAGCCCTGCCGGTAGATCAGGTGTTCCCTGACTTGCTGATAGGGAGGTCCGAATGCGAGCTCCGGCGGCAGCTTCATGCCACGGGTCAATCCCGCAGCTCCGATATGCGCGCGCTTCAGCGCGAGCTCGCGAACGACGTCGCCGACGTTGGGAACGGAATAAATGTACAGCCGGACGCCCAGCTCGGCCGCCATCTGGCTGGCGAGCTCGTATTCGGGCCCCTGCGGCCCGGAGGCACCGAGGTAATAGGTGCTGGGCAGGTTGCGGGTAACGACGCGCAGCTCACCCGCCTCCATGATCTCGTCCAGCACCGAAGGCGGCTGAGAACAGGTCCCGAGGAGCAGGAGCGCGACGATTGCCAGGGCAATCTTCAACGGCGCCCCCCGTTTCGGGGGACCTGGGTCCAGAATGTGAACAAGATCCGGCTACCTCAGCCGCTAAAGATTGCGCACAGCCTACAGTCTTGCGCCCGGCCTGGTATAGAATGCGCGCCCTCGCGCGGAAGGGTACCGAAGCGGTCACAACGGCACCGATTCGAAATCGGTTGAGGGCATAACCGCCCTACGAGGGTTCGAATCCCTCCCCTTCCGCCACTTACATGAAAGGCCCTCCGGAAACGGAGGGCCTTTGTCGTTTGTGGGTCTTTGTGGCTCCCACCGAACCGATCGCGGCCCTGCCGGTCCAATCCGGCGCGCTTTACATTCCTGGCGGCGCGGCACCACACTTCCCTTCCGACCCGGTCGAACGCACTGATGCGAAAAATCCTCACATTCCTCGGGACTGCGCTGCTCGCCTTTGCCGCGGGCGCACAGACCAATGTCGGCGACGATCTGCCCGATATCGGCAGCCCGGCGCAGACGATGATGACGCTCGAGGATGAGTACCAGATCGGCCGCATGGTGGTGCGTGGGTTGCGCGATCAGGACCAGGTCCTCGACGACCCGGAGGTCGCCGAATATCTCCAGTCCCTCGGTTCACGCCTGGCTAGCGAAGCCCACGATGGCGTCCAGCGCTTCACCTTCTTCGCGGTGAAGGATCGGGCGATCAACGCGTTTGCCCTGCCAGGTGGCTTCATCGGCATGAACGCCGGGCTCGTCCTCGAAACCAAGAATGAGAGCGAACTGGCCGGCGTCATGGCGCACGAAATCGCGCACGTTACGCAACGCCACATCGCGCGCAGCATTGCTGCACAGAGCCGCACGAGTCTCGTATCGACCGCTGCGATGCTCGCTGCGATTCTCCTGGGTGCCGCTGCAGGCGGCGGCGATGGCGCAATGGCAGGTGTCGCGGCAGCGCAGTCCCTCGCCATCCAGCAGCAGATCAGCTTCACCCGCGCGAACGAAACTGAAGCCGATCGCGTGGGCCTCGGCATTCTCGCCCGCTCGGGCTTCGATCCCGAAGGCATGCCCGCCTTCTTCGAAACCATGAGCCGCCACGCCGGCAGCAGCGAGCTCAACATTCCGGAAATGCTGCGCACGCACCCTGTGACGAGCACTCGTATCGCCGAGACGAAGCAGCGCGCCGAGCAGATCGAGATAACCCCGAATCCGGACAGCGTCAGCTATGCCTTGAGCCGCGAACGTCTGCGCGTACTCTCGACACCGGCGGGCAAGGATCCGCTCGAGTACTACACGGCAGTCATTCACAGCGAGCCCGACGCAAGTTCAGCCGAGATCTACGGGCAAGGGCTCGCGATGATGGTGTCGGGTCGCGCCGACAAGGCGATCGGCATCTTCCAGCGTCTGCGCGACGCGGACCCGACAGTCATGCAGTACCACACGGCTCTCGGTCAGGCGCAGCTGAAAGCCGGCAAAGGCAAGGAGTCCCTGGCTACGCTGGAAAAGGCACGCGAACTCTTCCCCCGCAACGTCGCAGTTACAGTGCGCTACGCCGAATCGCTGATGCAGACCGGCGATTCCAAGCGGGCTCACGAAATCCTGCTCGATCTGTTCAACGTGGTGCCGCCGACGCCGGAACAGGCACGATTGACGGCACTCGCCGCCAACGCCGCCGGAGACGTCGCGGACTCGTATTTCTACATGTCCGAGTACCACATCATGAGCGGCGACCTGCCGCTTTCGATCAATCAGCTGCAACTTGCGCTCGCCGTCCCGAAGATCACATCGGTGCAGCGCGCCCGCTTCCAGGCGCGGCTCGAAGAAGTGCAGCAAGCGATGCCCAAACGCGGAGCACGCCGCGCGTCTACCGGGCAGTCAAGACTGCAGGACATGAATTGATACAATGCCCCGCGGCGCCGCTCTTCCAAAGCGGTTCCTCTTTCATCGAAGCCAAGGATTTCTTCACCGCATGTCGTCCCTGATCCGCGGCGCAATCGCGCCGATGCGCGCGATCGCAATCATCGCAATCCTCCTCACTGCCGCCGGCTGCGCAACGACGCCCGGCCGCACTCGCAGCGACGATCCCTGGGAAGGCGCGAATCGCGGCATCTACAAATTCAACGACACGCTGGATCGCGCCGCCCTGAAGCCTGTAGCCAAGGGCTATCGCGCGATCACGCCACGCTGGTTTCGCACCGGCGTGGGCAATTTCTTCTCGAACCTCTCTTACCCCGCGACGGTCGTGAATCAGTTCCTGCAGGGCAAGCCGGGCACAGGCGCTCGTGACGCCGGCCGCTTCCTGTTGAACTCAACGATCGGTGTCGCCGGCCTGCTCGATGTTGCAACGCCGCTCGGGCTCGTCGCGAACGACGAAGATTTCGGTCAGACGCTCGCCGTGTGGGGCGTGGGATCCGGCCCGTACATCACGATGCCGCTGTTCGGCCCCTCCTCTTTGCGCGATGCGCCATCGAGGATCTTCGACTACTTCCTCGGTCCGCTCGAATACATGCACATCCCCTGGGAAGCCGAATGGGGCTTGCGCGGGATCGACATCGTGCACACGCGATCGGAGTTGTTGTCCCTCGATGCGACATTGCAGAGCGCATTCGATCCGTACGCCTTCATCCGGGATGCGTGGGTGCAGCAACGCGAGTTCGCGATCTACGACGGCAACCCGCCGCCGGAAACGCTGGAAGATTTTTCGGATGAGGAAGAGCCGGCGACGGGAGAGTCCGCTGCGGACGCACCAGCGCCGGAAGAACCTGCGACTGCCGAAGAGCCGGCGGCGGAGCCACCGACGCCCTGAACGTAGTCATCCCCGCGCAGGCGGGGATCCATCTTTGTCGAAAGGCATGGATTCCCGCGTACGCGGGAATGACGAATCGCGCTACGCCTTTTCGGCCGGGGCGTCGACCATCGGCGTAGCCGGCACCACACCCGAGCCGTTCTCGAGCAGCAGATCGTCGACTTCGCTGATCCGTGCAAGCGCCATGATCTGCTGCGGGACATCCTGGAAATAGATCTTGCCGCCGACGCTTCGCGTCTGGCGCAACCACTCGAGCACCAGCGCGAGACCCGCACTGTCACTCTCCTTGACCAGGGAGAGATCGACAGTGATGCTGGCATGCCCCTCGAACTTGCGGCTGCTCTCTTCGAGAATTCCCGTCACGGTGCTCGCGTCGAGGATTCCGCTTACACGAAAGCGGCCATCCCCGAGAGATTCGAGCTTCGCCTTGGGTGTCTGAGCGCGACTCACAAAGAAGACTTCAGGAAGCTTTGGCCGTGGGCTTCTGGACGGTGCCGCTCGCGATCTGGTCCTCGAGTCGCTTGATCACCGCCTCCAGGCCCTTCTGCTGGATCTCGGCGCCGAAGTCCGTACGGAACGACTTCACGTACGACACACCTTCGATCTGCACGTCGTACGCCTTCCAGCCGGCCGGCGTCTTGCGCAGCGAGTAGTTCACAGGAATGCGCGAACCGTTGTCGCGACGCACTTCGCTGCGGACCGTCACGTTCGAGTCCTGGGGATTACCCTGGAACGGCAGGATCTTCAGACGATCCGGCGTGAACTCGAGCAGCGCCGAGCCGTAGTTCTGCAGCATCGACTGGTAGAACGCGTCGATGAAGCGCTTGCGCTGTTCCGGCGTCGCCGTGCGCCAGTTCTTGGCGAGCACGAGCTGAGCGGCATACGCGGTGTCGAAGTACGGCAGCATGTTCTTGTCGACGAGCTCGCGCACCCGCGCCGGATTCTGCTTGTACTCGGCGCGATGCGCGTCGAGATCCTTCAGCGTGTCCTGCGCGACCTTGGTCACGAGCTCTGCTGGCCCGAGCTGCGCCGCGTCCTGGGCAATGGCCCGCCCACCCGTCGCCAGAAGGAATGCAGTCGCGAATCCGGCTGCAACCCATGCTCTGCGATTCATCATTGCTTCGTCTCCTCTGCTGCAGGCTCGTTCGCCTTGCTTGCGTCACCGCTGCCGCGCGCGAAAGTCGCGAACAGCTGATTGATCAGGTTCTCCAGCACGAACGCATCCTGGACCAGTTCGATGCGGTCGCCTTCCTTCAGGAATTCTTCCGCGCCGCCGGCCGTAATGCCGATGTACTGACCGCCCAGCAGACCCGACGTCATGATCGCGGCGTCGCTGTCCGTGGGAATGCGGTTGTAGGCCGAGCTGATGCGCAGCTTCACGACCGCCTTGTAGATCTGCTGGTCGTAGCCGATCGAGTCGACGCGGCCGATTGTGACGCCCGCCATCGAAACGGCGGCTCCCGGCTTCAGGCTGCCGACGTTCTCGAACTGCGCGTTCACCTGGTAACTGCCGCCGGAGATCGCCAGTTCCCGATTGGTGATCTGCGTCACCAGGAAGAACAGCGACGCGAATCCGAGCAGCACGAACAGCCCGGTGGAAATTTCTACAGCGCGTGTCGAACGCATGGCAAACCTCGGGTCAGATCACAGCATCAGGGCTGTGAGCATGTAATCCAGGATCAACGTCAGCACGGCGGACGTCACGACGGTACGGGTCGTTGCGCGACCTACGCCTTCGGCCGTGGGCGTCGCCGTGTAGCCTTCGTAGACCGCAATCAGGCTGCAGGCGAATCCGAACACACAGCCCTTGATGATGCCTTCGTAGACATCGTCGACACCGACGCTGGAACGCATCTGCGACCAGAACGATGCCGAGTCGACGCCGAACAACTGCACGCCGACGACCTGCACGCCGAAGATGCCGATCGCGATGAAGATCACCGTCAGCAGCGGCATCGCCAGGACACCGCCGAGAAAGCGTGGCGCCACGACGCGGCGAATGGGATCGACAGCCATCATTTCCATCGCGGTGAGCTGATCCGTGGCACGCATCAATCCGATCTCGGACGCCAGCGCGGTGCCGGCGCGCCCGGCGAAAAGCAGAGCGGTAACGACGGGCCCCAGCTCCTTGACGAGCGCCAGCGCCGCAGCGGTTCCCAGCGCATCTTCCGAACCGAAGCGCTGCAGCAAGTCATAGCCCTGCAATCCCAGCACGGCACCGACGAAGAGTCCGCACGTCATGATGATGACGAGCGACAGCGCACCGGCGTTGTGGACCTGCTCGATGATCAGTCCCGGACGCAGGAACGCTCGCGGCACCTGCGCAAGCACACGCCCCAGAAACAGGGTGGTCGCGCCGATGGTGGCGATGAACTGGCGCAGATTTTCCAGCAGCTCGCGCAGCAGGTTCATGATTTACCCGAGAGGAGCTGCTCGTAGTAATCGGGCGCCGGGTAGTGGAACGGCACCGGACCGTCGGCCAAACCGTTCATGAACTGATTCACGATTTCCGACGCGTGATCCTTGAGCTCCACGAACGTCCCCGCCGCGGCGACCTTGCCGCCGGCGATGATGTAGCTCGTGTCCGCCAGGATCGAAAGCTCCTCGACGTCGTGCGATACGACGATGCTCGTGATGCCGAGCGCGTAGTTCATCTGGCGCACCAGCCTCACAATCATGCCCATCGAGATCGGATCGAGGCCGGTGAACGGCTCGTCGTAGATGAGCATTTCCGGATCGGTCGCCATCGCGCGCGCCAGCGCGACACGACGCGCCATGCCCCCCGACAACTCGGACGGCATGAGTTGCGCTGCCCCGCGCAGACCAACGGCCTGCAGCTTAGTGAGCACGATGTTCCGGATCAGCGAATCGGGCAGATCGGTGTGCTCGCGCAGCGGAAACGCCACGTTCTCGAATACGTCGATGTCCGTCAGCAGCGCGCCGTTCTGGAACAGCATGCCCATGCGCATGCGCAGGTCATACAGCTCCTGGCGCGAGAGGCGGGAAACGTCGACGCCGTCGAAAAGGATCTGCCCGCGGTCCGGCTTGATCTGGCCCGTGACGAGCCGCAGAAGCGTCGTTTTGCCCGTGCCGCTCGGCCCCATCACGGCCGTGATACGGCCGCGTGGGATCGACATCGTGAGACCAGAGAAAATCGGCCGGTTGCCGACCGAGTAGTGAACGTCGCGGATCTCGACGATGTAGTCGGTGGCAGCGGACCGTGCGACTTCGGGTTGCGCCGTCACCGATTGCAACATTCAGCCTTCTTTGTGAGGGGCAGGGAAGCGGCTCAAGCCGCTTCCTGCTCCTGCTTGGACGAGTAGCTGCCGGTCTGCGCAAGACCGGTGAGACGCGCACGACGAGCGAATGCGCCCTGGCCGGCCGAGAAGTTCTCGGGCTTGCCGCCCCAGGCCTTCAGAGCCTCATCCTGCAGCGCGCGGCCGTACGAGAACGTCAGTGCCCACGGCAACGGGCCCATCTGATTCATGAGGCTCAGGTGTTCGGTCGCTTCCGCGGCGCTCTGTCCACCCGACAGGAATGCGATGCCCGGCACGGCGCCAGGCACGTAGCGCTTGAGAGTGCGCACCGTTGCTTCGGCGACCTGCTGCGCGTTCGCACGCGATGCTGCCTTCTTGCCCGAGATGACCATATTGGGCTTCAGGATCATGCCTTCCAGGTGAATGCGATGTGAATGCAGCTGCGAGAACACCTCCGAAAGCGTGTTCGACGTCACTTCTTCACAACGTTCGATGCTGTGAGCGCCGTCCATCAGCACTTCCGGCTCGACGATCGGGACGATGTTCGCTTCCTGGCACAGCGCCGCGTAACGGGCGAGTGCATGTGCATTCGCTTCGATCGCGAATGCCGTGGGGATGTCCTGTGCGATGTCGATCACCGCGCGCCACTTGGCGAAACGCGCACCGAGCTTGTAGTACTCGGCGAGACGCTCACGCAGGCCGTCGAGGCCTTCGGTGATCGTCTCATTGGGGAAATTCGTGAAGGGCTTCGCGCCCATGTCGACCTTGATGCCCGGGATGATGCCGAGCTTGCTCAGGTACTGCGGGAACGGCACGCCGTCCTTCGTCTTCTGCCGCAGCGTTTCGTCGTAGCAGATCACGCCGCTGATGTAGTCGGCCGCTTTCGGCGTAGTGAACAGCAGCTCGCGATACGTGCGACGGGCTTCTTCCGTCGACTCCAGTTTGATCGTGTCGAAACGCTTCTTGATCGTGCCGCTCGACTCGTCGGCCGCGAGGATGCCCTTGCCTTTCGCGACCATCGCTTTCGCGGTGGTCTCGAGTTCACTGCGATTCATACGTCCTGCACCTCTTGTAATTGCAGGGCCAGCCGTCGGATCAGCGCCTCGGATGGGCGCCTCGGGGCCGGGCCTGCGTTCGGGGGCGCGTAGGATAGCAAAATCATCCCCTCCCTCCCCTGTCGACGCTGAGCGACGGCGTTGTTGTCAGCATCAGACATCGCCGACGGGAAAAGTTGCCTTCGCATTTTGCAGTGGCTCGATCCGGTCCATTGGGACTAAAATAGTCCCATATTCGTCAGCCCCTGCCGGGTCCCATGCTCCGCATCAGCAAACTCACTGACTATGGAACGGTCATCCTCGCGTATCTGGCTTCGCAGCCGGATCGGCTCCTGGCCGCCGCCGAAGTGGCCGAGCGCACGCGCGTTGCGCTGCCGACCGTCAGTAAGCTCTTGAAAACACTGCAGCGCAGCGGCCTCGTCACATCGACCCGCGGCAGCCATGGCGGCTATCAGCTTGCCCTGCCCGCCGCGGAAATCACCGCGGCCAGGATCCTCGACGCACTCGAAGGGCCTTTTGCTATCACCGAGTGCAGCGGCCAGCACAGCAGCTGCGGTATCGAATCGAATTGCCGCGTCGGGCACGTCTGGCAGCGGGTGAATTCGGCGATCCGCCGGGCCCTGAACGATGTGACGCTGGCACAACTGGCCGGGGTTGAACGCGCCGGCACCACCACCATTCCATTGACCCGCATCACTCGCGCGACACACGAGTGAAGCCAACGATTATGTCCAGCAATCCGCAGACCGATCCCGCGCTCGAAGCCCTGGTTGGCCAGAAGTACCGCCACGGTTTCGTCACCGATATCGAATCCGACACCGTCCCTCCCGGGCTGGATGAGGACGTCATTCGTCTCATCTCCCGCAAGAAGAGCGAGCCGGAGTTCATGCTCGAGTGGCGCCTCAAGTCGTTCCGCCACTGGCTGACGATGCGTGAGCCGCACTGGGCACACCTGCGCGTCGCGCCGATCGACTACCAGGGCATCTCGTACTACTCCGCGCCGAAGTCGAAGGCGAATGCACCGAAGAGCATCGAGGAAGTCGATCCGAAGCTGCTCGAGACCTACGACAAGCTCGGCATTCCGCTGCATGAGCGTGCCCGTCTCGCGGGTGTCGCCGTCGACGCCGTGTTCGACAGCGTGTCGGTCGCGACGACATTCAAAGAACGCCTCGCCAAAGCAGGCGTCATCTTCTGCTCCTTCTCGGAAGCGGTCCGCAATCATCCCGAGCTGATCGAGCGTTACCTCGGCAGCGTCGTTGCGTATACGGACAACTTCTTCGCGACCCTGAATTCGGCGGTGTTTTCCGACGGTTCCTTCGTCTACGTGCCGAAAGGCGTGCGCTGCCCGATGGAGCTGTCGACCTACTTCCGCATCAACGCGGCCAACACCGGCCAGTTCGAGCGCACGCTGATCGTCGCCGACGAAGGCTCGTACGTGAGCTATCTGGAAGGTTGCACGGCGCCGATGCGCGACGAGAACCAGCTGCACGCCGCCGTCGTGGAGCTCGTCGCCCTCGACAATGCGCAGATCAAATACTCGACCGTACAGAACTGGTACCCGGGCGACGAACAAGGTCGCGGCGGCATCTACAACTTCGTCACCAAGCGCGGCGAATGCCGTGGCGCGAACTCGAAGATCAGCTGGACGCAGGTGGAAACCGGCTCCGCGATCACCTGGAAATATCCGAGCTGCATCCTGACGGGCGAGAACTCGGTCGGCGAGTTCTATTCGGTCGCGGTGACGAACAACTACCAGCAGGCCGACACCGGCACGAAGATGATCCACATCGGCCGCAACACGCGCAGCACGATCGTGTCGAAAGGCATCTCGGCCGGCCACGCCCAGAACAGCTATCGCGGCCTGGTGAAGATCCTGCCGAGCGCAACGAACGCCCGCAACTTCACGCAGTGCGACTCGCTGCTGATGGGCGATCAGTGCGGCGCACACACCTTTCCCTACATGGAAGTGCGTACGCCGACGGCCAGCGTCGAACATGAAGCCACCACGTCGAAGATCGGCGACGACCAGCTGTTCTATTGCCTGAGCCGGGGCATCTCGGAAGAAGACGCGGTGAACATGATCGTGAACGGCTTCTGCAAAGCCGTGTTCAAGGAATTGCCGATGGAGTTCGCGGTGGAAGCTCAGAACCTCCTCGCGGTGAGCCTGGAAGGCGCGGTGGGATAGGAATTGGGAGTGGGAGTTTCACACCGAGATCACGCAGTGCACGGAGTGAAGAATTCGTTCGCTTACGATCTGCGTGATCTCCGTGAACTCCGTGTGAAACGTCTTGGGTCTTGAGATCGAAGAAATGCTGAAGATAGAAAACCTGCAGGTGAAGGCCGGCGACAAGCAGATCCTCAAGGGACTGAACCTCGAGGTGAAGGCCGGTGAAGTGCACGCCATCATGGGCCCGAACGGCTCCGGCAAGAGCACGCTGGTGCAAGTGCTCGCGGGCCGTGAAGGCTATGAAGTGACCGGCGGCACCGCGACGTACAACGGCAAGGACCTGCTCGCCATGGCGCCGGAAGAGCGGGCGCGCGAAGGTGTGTTCCTCGCCTTCCAGTACCCTGTTGAGATCCCCGGCGTGAACAACGTCTACCTGCTCAAGGCCGGCCTCAATGCGATCCGCAAGCATCGCGGCGAGGCGGAAGTCGATGCGTTCGAATTCCTCTCGCTCGTCCGCGAGAAGATGAAGCTGATGCAGATGGACGAAAGCTTCCTCAATCGTGGCGTGAACGAAGGCTTTTCCGGCGGCGAGAAGAAGCGCAACGAGATCCTGCAGATGGCAGTACTCGAACCGGCGCTGGCCCTGCTCGACGAAACCGACTCCGGCCTCGACATCGATGCGCTTCGCGTCGTGGCCAACGGCGTCAACAGCCTGCGCCGCCAGGACCGCGCCATTCTCATGGTCACTCACTATCAGCGCCTGCTCGACTACATCGAGCCCGATCGCGTGCACGTGCTTTCCGGCGGTCAGATTCTCAAGAGCGGCGACAAGTCGCTCGCGCTCGAACTGGAGAAGCGCGGCTACGACTGGATCCGCCAGGGAGCTGCAGCAGCATGAGCGCTGCCGCCCCAAAAGCCACCACGTCTGTCGATCGGTATCGATCGCTGTTCGACGCGCGTCCGCTGCCCGACAACGCACTGACGCAGTGGCGTCGCGCTGCGTTCGAGAGATTCGCAGCGATCGGACTGCCGACGCAGCGCGAAGAGGACTGGAAGTACACGAACCTGCGTCGACTGGAGTCGCGGCAGTTCACGCCGGCGACCCCTGCCCCTGTCGCGACCGACGAAAGCCGCTGGATCGCGAATGCAGGCGCCCGGATCGTGCTGGCGAATGGACATGCGCTTGCCTCGCTGTCCACCGTGTCGCCCCAGCCTCCGGGCGTCACGCTGCTCACGCTTGGCCAGTGGATCGCGAACAGCCCCGAACAGGTCGCTGAGTTTCTCCAGAAGCAGCGTCGCGACGCATCCTCGTTCGAACTGCTGAACGCAGCTTTCCTCGAGGATGGCGTCGTCATCGATCTCGCCGACGGCGCCCGCTTCGATCAGCCCATCTATGTGATTCACCAGATGGGCCCGGGCAACGGCATGAGTCATCCGCGGATCTTCGTCCGCTGCGGGCGCAACAGCGCATGCACGCTGGTCGAGCATTACATCGGTGCTGCTGACAGCGAGACGCTGACGAACAGCGTGGTCTCGCTCGATCTCGCGCAGGGCGCGAAGGTTGCGCACTACCGGCTGCAGCAGGAATCCAGCCGCAGCTTTCATATCGGCACTGTGCACGCGCACCTCGATCGGGACAGCCGCTACGCCTGTCGCGACATCGCGCTCGGCGCAACGCTTGCACGGACACACATCACAGCGACGCTCGCGGGACCTGGAGCCGAAGCGACGCTACAGGGTCTGTTCGCGCCGAGCGGCACGCAGCACCTGGATACCTACACGCTGGTCGACCACGCTGCTCCGCACACGCTCAGCAACGAAGAATATCGGGGCGTCGCGGATGGTCGCGGCCGCGGTGTCTATCGCGGCAAGGTCATCGTCCGCAAGGACGCCCAGAAGATCGATTCGCGCCAGTCGAGCCGCAACCTGCTTCTCTCGCCGACCGCCGAGATCGACACGCGGCCGGAACTCGAGATCTACGCGAACGACGTGAAATGCAGCCACGGCGCCACGACCGGCCAGCTCGACTCGACTGCCCTTTTCTACTTGCGATCGCGCGGATTGTCTGAAGACGAGGCACGCGGCCTGCTCATCCGGGCATTCGCCGAATCCATCCTTTCCACCATCGAACTGGAACCGCTGCGACAGCATCTCGAGCAGCAGCTGAACGAGCGGTTCGCCAGCAGCGAGGCTCGAGCATGAGCGCCCGCCCAGCCCCCCGACCCAGCAGCTTCGACGTTGCGGCGATTCGTCGCGACTTTCCGATCCTCGACCAGAAGATCAACGGCAAGCCGCTCGTCTATCTCGACAACGCCGCATCGAGCCAGCGTCCGCAACAGGTGCTCGACGCTATCACGCACTATTACACTCATGACCACGCGAACGTGCATCGCGGTGTTCACACGCTGAGCCAGCGAGCGACGGATGCGTACGAAGGGACCCGCGAGATCGTTCGCCAGTTCATCAACGCCCGCGACACGAAGGAGATCATCTTCGTCCGCGGCACGACGGAAGCGGTCAATCTCGTCGCGCAGAGCTTCGTCCGGCCGAAGGTCGGCCCCGGCGACGAGATCCTGATTTCCGGCCTGGAGCATCACGCCAACATCGTGCCGTGGCAGCTCGTTTGCGAGCAGACCGGCGCGTCGCTGAAGGTCATTCCGATCACGCAGAGCGGCGAAGTCGATTTCGCTGCGTTCGAGAAACTGATCGGCCCGCGCACCAAGCTGCTGGCCCTCGCCCACGTATCGAATGCGCTGGGTACTGTCGTGCCGGTCGAGAAATTCATCGCGGTCGCGCGCCAGCATGGCGTTCCCGTACTGCTCGACGGTGCTCAGGCTGTCCCTCACGGCAAGGTCGACGTGCGTGCGCTCGGTTGCGACTTCTATTGCTTTTCGAGCCACAAGATGGTCGGCCCGACAGGCATGGGCATCCTCTACGGCCGCCAGGCGCTGCTCGAAGCCATGCCGCCGTGGCAGGGCGGCGGCGACATGATTCTCTCGGTCTCGTTCGAGAAGACGACATACAACCAGCTGCCGTGGAAGTTCGAAGCCGGCACGCCGAACATCGCCGGCACAATCGGTCTCGGTGCCGCCATCCGGTATCTGGAGTCGATCGGCCTCGAAAGGATCGCGGCCTACGAGCACGAGCTGCTCGTGTACGCGACCCAGCGCGTACAGGAAATTCCCGGCGTGAGGATCATCGGCACCGCTCCGCAGAAGGCAGCGGTCGTATCGTTCGTGATGGACGGCATCCATCCGCACGACATCGGCACGATCCTCGACACGGAAGGCGTCGCCATCCGCACCGGCCATCATTGCGCCATGCCCGTCATGGACTTCTTCAGGATTCCCGCGACCGCGCGCGCTTCGATGTCGTTCTACAACACGTTCGAAGAGGTCGATGCGCTGGCCGCGGCACTCGAACATACGCGCAAGGTACTGGGCTAGATGGATCTCAAGGATCTCTACCGCGACGTGATCGTCGATCACAACCGCAATCCCCGGAACTTCGGCAAGCTGGATCCGGCCGATGCGCACGCCGACGGTCACAATCCGCTCTGCGGCGACCGGTTGTCGCTGTACGTGAATCTCGATGGCGACCGCATCCGCGAAGTGAAATTCGACGGCAGCGGCTGCGCGATCTCCGTCGCCTCCGCGTCCCTGCTGACCGAAGCCGTCAAAGGCAAATCGCGTCCGGAAGTGAAGGCCCTCTTCGACGACATGCACTCGCTGCTGACGCAGCACGACTCCACCGTCGACGTTTCGAAACTCGGCAAGCTTGCCGCGCTCTCCGGTGTCCGCGAGTTTCCGGCGCGAGTGAAATGCGCGAGCTTGTGTTGGCACACGCTGAATGCCGCGTTGGATCAGCAAGCAGAACCAGTGAGCACGGAATAACACCATGCAGAGGAAGATCTCCACGGGGCACACGGGGAAGCACGGGGATAAGAGGAAGCTCTTTATCGTTTCGCCGGCTTGTCCCCGTGATCCCCGTGTACCCCGTGGAGAATCCTCTCTTCTCTTCTGACCATGTACCGACACGAACAAGTCCCTTTCACGCTGCAACGCGACGTCGAAGCCATCATGGTGCCGGCGGGTGTCCCCGTGACCCTGCGCGCCGACAAGACCGGCTTCATCACGCAGGCGCTCGGCGGCAGCTTCACGGTTTACATCGAAGGCAATCTCTTCCGTGTTCCCGGCAAGGATGCGGACGCGCTCGGCCAGGAGGTCGCACTGGGACCCGAACTGCCGCCGGATGCCACGGACGAGGATGTGAAGAACCTCGTGTGGGACCAGATGCGTACCTGCTACGACCCGGAGATCCCGGTGAACATCGTCGAGCTGGGGCTGATCTACGAGTGCGAGATCTCCCACGAAGAGTCGGGCGAGCGTATCGCGACGATCAAGATGACGCTGACGGCGCCCGGCTGCGGCATGGGCGAAGTGCTCGTGCAGGACGTCAAGGACAAGGTCGAAGCCGTGCCGACGATCAAGCGCGCCGATGTCGAGCTCGTATTCGATCCGCCGTGGAATCAGACGATGATGTCGGAAGCGGCGCGGTTGCAGACAGGAATGATGTAACCGCCCATGACCTGGATTGCCGTGGCACCAGCGGTCTCTGTAGTCCCCGGAGATTACGCGCAGGTCGAGATCGATGGGGCATTGGTTGCTGTGTTCAACGTGGCCGGCAAGTTCTACGCGATCGACGATGTGTGCACCCACGACGGCGGTGAGCTCGCCGGAGGTGCCGTCGAAGAAGATGTTGTCATCTGCCCTCGTCATGGCGCACGCTTCTGCCTGCGGACAGGCGCCGCGCTCACTCCTCCCGCCTACGAGCCCGTCCGCACCTACGAAACCCGTGTCGTCGATGGCGTCGTCGAAGTCCGGTCGCTGGACTGACGTCGTCACAACATCACCCGATCACCTCATCCTCTGCCCATGCTCCGCCTCACCCTCGTCCGCCACGCCAAGACCGAACCCGCTGTTGCTGGTCAGGAAGACTGGGATCGAGTACTCGAACCGCGTGGGCAACGTGACGCGCCCGAAATGGCAAGGCGCGTGAAGGATGCGTACGGGAAGCCCGACAAGGTCATAGCAAGCCCTGCCGTGCGGGCGATCACCACCGCCAACATCATGGCCCGCGTTCTCGGAGTAACCGCGGCAAGGATCGTTCAGGACGAACGGCTGTATCTCGCGTCGCCGCGCACGATGCTCGAAGTCGTCCACGAGTCCGGCGGGGCCGAAAAGCATCTGATGATCGTCGGCCACAATCCCGGCATCACCGAATTCGCCGACAAGCTCGCTGGTGAGCGCTCGGTCGACAACATGCCGACCTGCGCTGTCTTCTCGCTGGAGTTCGATGTCACCCGCTGGGATGAGCTCGTCTGGGCCACCGGCGTCAACGCCGACTTCGACTACCCGAAGAAGGCGTGAGCGATCAAAGATTTCACACGGAGATCACGGAGTCCACGGAGGCCTGAGAGTCTCAACCCTCCATCTCCTCGATCTCCTCGATCTCCTCGATCTCCTCGATCTCCGTGATCTCCGTGAACTCCGTGTGAAACTCCGCCTCTTCACTCCGCTTCTTCACTCCGCCGCGATCGTGAGCAAGCTCGCGTTGCCGCCGATGGCAGCGGTGTTGATCGTGATCGTCTGCTCGGTCGCAAACCGATGCAGGTAGTACGGACCGCCCGCCTTCGGGCCCGTGCCGGACAAACCGCGACCGCCGAATGGCTGCACGCCCACCACCGCACCGATCATGTTGCGATTCACGTAGACGTTGCCTGATCGCACACGCGACGCGATGTAGCGCGCCGATGCATCGACGCGGGTATGGATACCGAGCGTCAATCCGTAGCCCGTGTTGTTGATGGCATCGATGACCTTGTCGAGGTCCTCGGCCCGATAGCGGATCACGTGCACGATCGGTCCGAAGACTTCGCGAGTGAGCTCCGCGAGAGAGCTGATTTCGACGGCCAGCGGCGCGAAGAATGAGCCGCGCCGTTGTAACTCGACCGACATCTCCTCGGCATGCTGCCAGCGAGCGCTCTTCGTGATATTGCGTGCATGCGCGCCGAGCACGCTGCATGACGGCTCATCGATCACGGGACCGACATCCGTGGAGATGTCCGCCGGGTCGCCGATCTTCAGCTCATCCATGTAGCCCGCAAGCAGCTGCAGTACACGATCCGCGATGTCGTCCTGCACGAAGAGCGCCCGCAACGCGGAGCAACGCTGGCCCGCGCTGTTGAAGCCCGACTGGACGACGTCGAGAACGATCTGCTCGGGCAACGCCGAGCTGTCGGCGATGAGCGCATTCTGGCCGCCCGTTTCGGCAATGAGCACCGGAATCGGACCGCTGCGGCCCGCGAGCGATCGGTTGATCGCCTGTGCCGTTTCCGTGGACCCCGTAAATGCAACACCCGCGATGCGTGGATCGGCAACCGCACGCGCACCGACGCTGGCGCCATCGCCAGTGAGCAGGTGCAGGACATTGGGCGGCACTCCCGCTTCGAGCAGCAGTTCCACTGCGCGTGCCGCGACGAGCGGCGTCTGTTCGGCGGGTTTCGCGATGACGGAGTTCCCCGCGGCCAGCGCGGCGGCAATCTGCCCCGTAAAGATCGCGAGGGGAAAATTCCACGGACTGATGCAGACGAAAACGCCACGACCATGCAGCTTCAGTTCGTTGCTCTCACCCGTCGGGCCGGGCAGCGACAAACCCTTGCCGAATCCCTCCTCGGCCCGGGCTGCGTAGTAGCGCAGGAAATCCACGGCCTCGCGTACTTCCGAGATGCTGTCCGGAATCGATCGGCCGCCTTCCCGCACGCAATAAGCGACGAGCTGCGCCAGATGCTTTTCATACAGGTCGGCAGCCTTCAACAGAATCGCTGCGCGCTCAGCGGCCGCGGTCGAATTCCAATCCGGCTGTGCGGCAACGGCGGCTGAAATCGCCGCGTCGACGGTCGCTTCGCTTGCGACGCTGACCGTGCCGATCACTTCCGAACGATTCGCCGGATTGGTGACAGACATTGCCTGCGCGGCAATGGCCTTGCCGGACACGATCGGACCCGCTCGCCACGGCTGCAGGCTGGCCTGCTGCATTCCGCTCACCAGCGCCTGCAGCTCTGCAGGGTCCGGAAGATTGACGCCCTTCGAGTTCAGGCGCTCGTCGCCGTAGAGGTTGCGCGGCGCGGGAATCCGCGGATGCGCCTTCTGCTTCAATGAGTCGACGACGCTGACCGGATCGCGAATGATCTCGTCCACCGCCGTGTCCGCGTCGACGATGCGATTGACGAACGACGTGTTCGCGCCATTCTCCAGCAGGCGACGCACCAGGTACGGGAGAAGCTCTTCATGAGACCCTACCGGTGCATAGATGCGGCACGGCACATTGAGCTTGTCGGGACCGACGAGCTGCGCGTGCAGATCCTCGCCCATGCCGTGCAGCCGCTGAAACTCGAACGGCCGGCCGGCGCTGCGAGCCAGCTCCAGAATCGTTGCCACGGTCTGGGCGTTGTGCGTCGCGAACTGCGGGTAAATGGCGTCGCCAGCTGCAATCAGCTCACGCGCGCAGGCGATGTACGAGACGTCCGTGTTCACCTTGCGCGTGAACACCGGATACCCCGCGAGGCCGCGCTCCTGCGAGCGCTTGATCTCGCTGTCCCAGTACGCACCCTTCACAAGTCGTACGTTGAGACGCCGACCGGTCGACTTCGCGAGCGCGACGAGGAACGCGATCACATCGAGCGTTCGCTTCTGGTACGCCTGAACGGCAAGGCCGAATCCCTGCCAGCCTTCGAGCTGCGGAGCGCGGGCAACGTGTTCGATGAGTTCCAGCGACAACTCGAGTCGCTCGGCCTCTTCAGCATCGACCGTCAGCGCGATGCCGCCGTCGCGAGCCGCAATCGCAAGCTCGAGCAGCCTCGGCGCGAGTTCCTGGTGCACGCGCTTGCGCTGTGTGAACTCGTAGCGCGGGAACAATGCGGAGAGCTTCACGGAGATGCTCGGCGCGGATTCGATCGGCGTTCCCTTGGCGACGCTCGCAGCAACTTCCCGGATCGCCGAGTGATAGGCGCCCATGTAGCGCAATGCGTCCGCACTCGTGAGCGCGGACTCGCCGAGCATGTCGAACGAGTGGCGATAAAGACGATGCTCGGTACTGTGCGAACGTTCGAGGGCTTCGCCAATCGTGCGCCCCATCACGAACTGGTGCCCCATGATGCGCATGGCCTGGCGGAAAGCGGCGCGAAGCACCGGCTCGCCGATCCGGCCGGCGATGCGCGCCACGAAGCCGCGCGGATCATGAGTATCTTCGTCCGTTGGCCGCACGATGCGGCCGGTCAGCATCAATCCCCAGGTGGAGGCGTTTACGAACAGGGACTCTGCCTCACCGAAGTGGGAAGCCCAGTCCCCACGCGTAATCTTGTCGGCGATCAGCTTGTCGGCCGTTGCATCGTCGGGGATGCGCAGCAGTGCCTCCGCGAGGCACATCAGGATCACGCCTTCCTGCGATGACAGGTCGTACTGGCGCAGGAAAGCATCGAGGCCGCTGCGCTCCGTCTGGTTCTGACGCACGCCCTCCACGAGCTGCTTCGCCTGTGCGGCGATGCGGCGCTGCTGATCGGGCGCAAGGCGCGCGCGATCGGCGAGAGCAGCGACGATCTTCTCTTCGTCGCCGAGGTAATTGCGGTTGATCTGCTCGGCGACGGATCGCTCGGCGCTCATGATGTCGTGCTCGTCGTATACAAGTGGGTGGCGAAACGCAGCCCGCGTTGTCGTACGTTTGCGGGCGGATGCGTGTTGTACCGTACGGATTGTCCGACAGCCAGCCTTGCAATCCGCATGTCGTGCAGCATGCAACGCAGCTGACGAATCCGCTGTTTCCGCGCGTCCCCTTCCTGTTGAGAAAGGGCCATCCGGTGGACGCTGCCGGGGTCTTGCGCGCGAGTCGGAATCTGTTGCATTCATGCCTCGTATACCGCGCGATGGAGATTGAACTCCCGGCCGAACTCCGGGCGCTTACAGGCATCCAACAGGCGTCCCGGAATTTCGCATCTGTCAGCGAACACAGACAGCGAGCGCGCGGCCCGGAGAATGCGCTTGAATTGCCGCCTCGATGCCCACATGAGTATCGCGCCGGCCACCGGATCGACCGACCTTCAGGAGCCTTAGTGACCACGACAGACTCGCTTGCAACCCATGTGACGGTGACCGCCGGCAGCTTCATGACCGATGTGGTGGAAGCCTCTGCCCATGTGCCGGTGCTGGTGGATTTCTGGGCCCCGTGGTGCGGGCCGTGCAAACAGTTGATGCCCATCCTCGACCGGCTCGCCGCGGAGTACGGCGGCCGCTTCAAGCTCGCCAAGGTCAACACCGACGAGCAGCAGCAGCTCGCGCAGCAACTCGGCATTCGCAGTCTTCCGACCGTCGTGCTGTTCAAGGACCGCACGACCGTCGATCACTTTGTCGGCATCCTGCCCGAAGCGCAGATCAGGGAGCTGCTGGACAAGCATTTGCCGACAGTCTCCGATGGGCCGCTCGCCCAGGTGCAGCGACTGAAAGCGGCAGGCGACTACGCTGGCGCACAGGAAGCCATCGGACATCTGCTTGCACGCGATCCGGAGAACGTCGGCCTGCGGACTGAAGCGGCTGAATTGCACGTACTGGACGGCGATGTCGATGCAGCGAAGCAGATCCTCACGCAGCTGCAGGCGAAGGAACCGAATCATTCCTTAGTGAAGCGGCTCGCGGCGCTGATCACGTTCAGCGATGTGATCGCGCGGCACCCGGACGTACGCAGCCTGAGAGAGCAGCTCGCGGCAAACCCGGCTGACCTGGAGCTGCAGCACGCGATGGCTGTCCATCAACTGCTCGCGGGCGACGTCGAGCCGCCGCTGCAGACCTGGCTGGAGATGATGCGCAGCCATCGTCAGTTCCAGGATGACCTGGCACGCCGCAGCCTGATCCTTGCTTTCGAACTGATCGGTGACGCTGATCCGATCGTGCCGCAAACGCGTCGTGCGATGGCGCGGCTGCTGTTCTAGATCCTCAGGACGGTTGAGGCGCGGACTGGCGTATCACGAGCAGCTTGTCTCCCGGACGCAGGCGCGACTCAGGGTCCTTGAGATCCATGTCGCGGCCGTCGCGGACGATACCGACGATCAGCGCGTCCAGCTCCGCGGTCCCGTGGCCGATCTCATCCGGCCGCGGATCCCGCTCGACCAGCACGACGCGGCCATTGGCACTGATCAGATCCATTACATAGTCCGACAGCGCCGAGGTCTGCAGGGCACCGGCCATCAGGATGCCGCCGACGCGCGATGGCAGGATCGTCGCGTTAGCACCGCTCTGGCGCAGCAGCTTCTCGTTCTCCGCCTCCTCCACGCGCGCCACGATGCGAACATGCGGTGAGAGCGAACGAGCCGTCAGCACGATCAGCACATTGGTGTCGTCACGGTCCGTGCATACGAACAATCCACGAGCCGTCGAGAGCATCGCCTCCTTCAGCGTTTCTTCCTTGGTCGCATCGCCGAGAATGCCGATGAAGCCCTGCTCGGCCGCCTGCTCGACCAGCTGACGGTTCGCGTCGACGACGAGTACCCGCTGCTTGTCGACGCCGCGAACGACTAGCTCATGCGCGGCGCACGCACCGGAGTGCCCGAATCCGCAGACGATCACGTGCCCTTCGAGCCTTGCCTGAAGTCTGCGCATCCGGAAATCCTCGACGAGACGTTGCAGCACCAGTTGGTAAGCGGTACCGAGAAAGATCAGCCAGACGAAGAGTCGAATGGGCGTGACCAGAATACTGTCGACAATGCGTGCCCTCGGCGTGACGGGCACGATGTCGCCATAGCCCACCGTGGTCAGCGTAACGGCCGAGAAATAGACCACGTCGACGAACGTGATGTGATTGTCGATGTTGTCGCGCAGACCTTCACGATCCGCCCAGAACACGCCGATGACGAGCATGTAGAGCGCGACGACGAGGGCCGCCCGGGCGACCAACGTCTGGCGCACGCTGAGGCCTCCCCCCATGAAGAGCCGCTTCGTGTCCTGCTGCATCGGTCGATCCAGCGACCGGTCGATCGGTGACCGCAAAGGCAATCCTCTCCAGGCCTCGCAGCGATACGCCTGGCCGCATTGTCATTCACTGGCGGGCTGCCGACAAATCGTCCCGGATTCCGCACTCGGGTCCAATATCCGTGTTGATGCATATCGGAGAATCGGCGCCGCTGACTAGAATGGCCCGAACCCTGGGAGACCGACGTGAATCCGAGACGCCTCACCGCATCCCTCATGGCCGCAGCGGCACTTGGAATCGCGGCGCCAGCGGCCTTGGCTGCGCCCTCGCAGTACTACGGCCTCCTGCGTTCCCGCGATCTGACCGCGTTCGGCTTCCTGCGCCTGGACATGCGGCCGGCCTACGCCGTTTCGATCGAACCCGGCACCTGGGCGATCGAAACCGAGCTCGGCTATCAGAACACCTGGGCGTTGAGCGAGAACGTCGAGGAATACCTGACCTCGCTGGAACCCACCGGCCGTCGCGATCTCGGACCCGACGAATATGCGGCGATCCAGGCGCTCCCTGGCGAGAACTACCTGCTCGATCTCGAATCGGCGTCGTTCGACCTGACTTTTCACTACAAGTTTTCCAAGAACTGGACCGGCTACGCCATCGTCAGCGCCGTCAGCTACCAGGGCGGATTCCTGGACAGCACGATCGAAAGCTTCCACGACGCTTTCGGTTTCAGCACCTTCGGGCGGCTGGGAGCCAAACGCAACGACATCAACCTGATCTATGACCTGAAAGGCGCGCAGGTCGCCAGCTTCGGTTCCCCTACCGACGGCGGCTTCACCGATCCGACGCTGGGCATTCGCTTCTCGGGCATCGACATGCCGGAGAAATGGGCTCTTTCATTCGAAGGCGCGGTGAAGATTCCTGTCGGCGGCGAGCGCACGCTGCTGTCGACTGGCAAGACCGACGTGGGCGTGCAGATGTCCGTGCAGCGCTTCTACGATCACCACGCGCTGTATCTGAACCTCGCCGCGGTTTACTACGCCGGTGCCGAGTTCCCGGTGGAGCAGGACGCCACGTTCGTGCCGACATTGATCTTCGGCTACGAGAAGGCAATGACCGACCGGACCAACATCAATCTGCAGGGCTACATCAGCAAGAGCGTGTACGACAGCGACCAGACGGATCTCGACGAACTGCTGAGCGAGAAGTACCAGCTCACGCTCGGCGTGCGCCACCGGATCAATCAGTTCCTGATTTCCTTCGGCATCACCGAGAACCTGCAGAACTTCAACAACACGCCGGACATCGGGCTGCAGCTCGGCGTCGCATACCTTCCGTCACGCGTCGAACGCACGCGCAAATAGTCAGATCGCCGCGCCGAAGAGCTTTCCAATCGCGGATGTGAAAGCCATCGCGATCGCGCCCCACAGCACCACACGCACTGCCCCCTTGAGCGCCGGCGCTCCGCCTGCTCGTGCGGCCGCGGCGCCGAGCAGCGCGAGAGATGCGAGCGATGTCGCCGCAATCACCATGTTCGCTTTGTCGAGCGGCGCTACGACACTCATCGCCAATGGCAGGAGTGCTCCCGCTGCGAAAGCCCCGGCTGACGCCAGGGCAGCCTGAACCGGCCTCGGTCGCGCATGAGGCGTGAGTCCCAGCTCATCACGCGCGTGCGCTTCGAGCGCGTTGTGCTTGGTGAGCTGAGCCGCCACTTCGCGCGCCAGTGCAGGTGTGAGTCCGCGACGAACGTAGATTCCCGCGAGCTCTGCTCGCTCCGCCTCGGCATTGGTTGCAAGCTCCTGCCTTTCGACCTCGAGCTCGGCCTGCTCGGCATCGGACTGCGAACTGACAGAGACATATTCGCCCGCCGCCATCGAAAGAGCGCCTGCGACGAGGCCTGCGACGCCTGCAATCAGCAACTGCTCGCGTGTCGGTGTGGCCGCGGCGACGCCGACGAGCAAGCCCGCCGTCGACAGAATTCCGTCGTTCGCACCGAGCACCGCGGCTCGCAACCAGCCCGTGTTGTTCAGACGGTGATGTTCGTGGTGACGGCGCACGGGTGCGATCCTCAGAACGTATCCCAGATGAGCTTGATCGATACCAGGAAGAGCACCGTCTGTACGATCGTGAAATAAGTGCGCTGCGGCAGGATCCGGACCAGCCGGACGCCGATGAACGTACCGGCAATGGCAATCGGCATGAGCCAAGCGGATGTCTTCAAGTTGCTCGCATTGAATTGCCCCAGGGCCCAGTACGGCAGCAGCTTCACTGCATTCACGACGGCGAACACGATGGTCGTCGTCCCGGCGTAGACCGTCTTCGGCAGTTGCTGCGGCAGAACGTAGACCTGATACGGCGGACCGCCGGAGTGCGACACGAAACTGCTGAATCCCATCAGCGTGCCCCAGAAGACGCCGCGGGGCACGTCCGCCGGTTTGGGCTGCACCACGACATGTCGCTGACGCCAGGCGTTGAAACAGAACGTCACGCCGATGAGGCCGACGATGAATCCCACCCAGCGCTCGGTGATGATCGACGCGGTCGCCCAGCCGAATCCGATACCGATCACGCCGGCGCTGATCAGGATGACGAGGTTGCGCCGGTCGAACTCGCGGCGATAGGACCAGAGCCCGAACATATCGCTCACCACGAAGATCGGCAGCAGCAATGCAGCGGCCGTCACGGGCGAGATGACCAGGGCGAGCATCGGTACAGCGACGCTTCCGATGAGACTCAGGCCGCCCTTGGACAGTCCTACGAGCAGCGCCGCCAATGCCGCCAGCGTGAGGACGAGCGGGTCCGATAGATTCATTCTTATGATCGCCCCAGGCGTGCCTGTACGTTCCGTGCCGCAGCGACTGCGCTGTGCCAGGCACCATGAATGGTTCCGAAGTACGCGGTCGAACACGCCTCGCCCGCAAAGAGAACCCGGTCGCCGAGCGGATCGCTCAGTCGCTCGCGCATTTGCGCCATGCCCGGCCGCGCATACGAATAGGAACCCTGCGACCACGGGTCCGACACCCAGCCGGTCGTGAGCGTCTGCTCGATCCCTCCAACGAAGCCGGCACCGAACATCTGCCCCAGCTCTTCGCGCGCGAACGCCTCTAGTCCGCCACTCAGTTCGAGTTCGCGTGCGAGCGCTCCGCCGAAATACGCGAGCAGGACTTCCTGACCCGACGGCCACGTCTGGTAACTGCCGATCCGCGAGCTCGATTGCGTGCGCACGAAGTGAATCGACTCCGGATGCGGCAGCATTCCCGGGCGCATGCGAAAGAAGACCTTGTTCGTGGCGCCGAGCGGGATGGCCTCGAACGCCTCGGCGAATGGCGCAGGCAGCTGGGGACGAAATCGCACGCCTCCGCTCGCAAGGATGCTCGTCGGCACCGTGACGATCACGGCACGCGCTTCCAGCGTCCCTTTTGCCGTGATGATCTTGATCAGCGAACCGCTCCAGTCGATTTCCTGGACAGGTGTATCGAGCCTGACATCGAGCGTGCGCGCGGCGTGTGCAACGACTGCACCCAATCCTGCCGCCACCGCCCAGTTGATCTCCGAGTCCGCGTATCGCGCGAAATCGAGACTCGACACGTGGTCGCTGGATTCGCCCATCAGGAAGTTCACGACCGAATCGAATCGGGCCCGGTACTTGTCGTCCGGGATCAGCGTCGAGATCGGTGCATCGACTCCGCTCGCTGCCGCGTCGGTCAGCAGCGCTTCATTGCGAACAAATGCAGCGCCCCATTCACGCCGCTCCGCGTCAGGGATCGGATCTCGTCCGATCCACGCGCCCCAGGCCGGCAAGCGCTCGATGAGGGAGAAGCCCTGCTCACGCGCATAGGCAGTCCAGGGATTCTCATCGGCTGAATGCAGCCAGGCGCAGCCCATGTCGACGGGAAAGCCGAATGCGTCGCTGTTCGTCCAGGCACGGCCGCCGACGCGATCACGGGCTTCGAGAACGACGGCTCGATGACCTTCAGCCGCGAGCGTGCGTCCCGCAGCGATTCCCGCAGCGCCGGCACCAACGATGACGACATCGACACTCACGCCGAACGCGCCTGAGCCTGCAGCTGGTGCGCCGTGCCCTCGCCCAGGTACTTGTGGATCGCGCGACGCGTGAGATAGATCAGCGGAATGAGCGCGAAGGCCATCAGCACCTTGTAGGCATAGTTCACCGACGCGACCGCCATGAACAGCGGAATCGGCCACTTCTGCGGCCCGAGCACGAAGGCGATATAGAGCACCACGAAACTGTCGATCAGCTGGGAGATCAGAGTCGAGCCCGTCGCGCGCAGCCAGATCCATTTCTCGCCGGTCAGCAGCCGGATGCGATGAAACACCGTCACATCGACGAGCTGGCCGATCAGGAACGCGATGACGGAGCCGGCGATCGTCCACATCCCCTGGCCGAAAATATTGCTGAACGCGCTCTGCATGTCCGGCACGCCCCGCTCCTGGTTCACGGTGATCCAGAAGTCCGCGGGGACCAGGCCGATGGTGACGTAGGCGGCAAAGAATCCGTAGACGATGAGTCCTACGGTGAGCCAGGAGATGAACTGCACGCCGCGGCGGCCGAAGTACTCGTTGATGATGTCGGTCATCAGGAATACGAACGGCCACAGGAGCACGCCGCTGGTGAACGAAAGCGATCCGCTCTGCCCGAACAGGTTCCAGTTGAGCGTATCCATCCCAAGGGTCGGCTCTAGAGCGAAGATCTTCACCCCCACGAACTCCGCGCAGAGGGCATTCACCGCCAGGAACGAGGCCAGGAGCACGAACAGGCGCGTCGTTCTCGAACCCAGGGGATTCGGACCTTGGGGACTCGAACCCTGGAGATCCGGACCTTGGGGATTCGCGCTCGTTGCCGACATGATTGCCTGCTTTCTTGTTGCGTCCGGGAGTCAATTGGAGCGGCGGCAGTATGCATTAGCCAGCAGTAACGACGCCATGAACCTGCGTGCGCGGATATGAATGGCTACACTCGCGGCCATGGCCACCATCACCGCGCTGAACGTCTACCCCATCAAGTCCTGCAAGGGGATCGCGCTCCAGAGCGCAACCGTCCTGGACACAGGCATCGCGCACGATCGCCAGTGGCTGATCGTCAAACCGAACGGTCAGTTCGTCACTCAGCGGGAAATCCCGAGGCTCGCGTTGATCGGCACGGCGCTGACGAGCACGGATCTGCAAATCACCTCGCCCGATTCGGGAACGCTGAGCATTCCCCTCGCCGCCGAAGGTCCATCGACCGAAGTGACGGTCTGGAAGGATCGTTGTGCGGCATTCGACATGGGCGACGAAGCAGCGCGCTGGCTGGAGGCGCACACCGGCAAGCCGCACCGACTGGTCAGGTTCGATCCGTCAAAGAAGCGGCCCTCCAGCGCCCAGTGGACACAGGGCGTGGAAGCCCTCAACCAGTTCTCCGATGGATTCCCGTTCCTCGTGATCTCCCAGGCGTCGCTGGACGACCTGAACTCGCGACTCCCAGCGCCGCTGCCGATGAATCGGTTCCGGCCGAACATCGTCGTCGATGGTATTGCTCCGTACGCGGAGGACGATGTCCATGACTTCACGATGGACGGCGTCACGCTGCGCGGAGTGAAGCCCTGCACGCGCTGTGCGATCACTACGACCAACCAGGTTACGGCGGAACGCGAGGGCGACGAGCCGCTACGCACGCTGCGCGGCTATCGATTCAGCCCGGAACTGAAGGGAGTGCTCTTCGGGCAGAACGCGATTCTGATCGAGGGCGCGGGCAAGACGCTACGGGTGGGACAAGAGATTCAGGTGGACTGAAGTCGAACCCACAACTGGAGTCGACCCACTGAGCGTGGGTATCACACTCCGACCTTCTGCACCTCATGCGCAAGACGCTTGAGGCCGGCACTTTCCCAGCCGAAGCGATCTTCGCCTGCAGGATCTTCCGCGACTTCACTCTGCACCGCTGCGATGTGCGGCGCAACGCGACGAATGACGGTGCTCTCCCAGTCGTCGCGAACCAGCGTGCTCTCGGGGTCGAAGTTCACGTCTTCTTCCTCCGTCGGCTGAGGAGGAATGACCGCCGGGCGTTTCATCTTCACCGTCTCATCGGCATCGGATTCCACGCTCTTATCAATGCTCAGGGACGGATCACGCTGTGCTGTCATAATGCCGGTCGCCTCGCTGCGTTCAACGGGTACGCTACAGAATCGATGTTGCAATCGATGTGTGGCGCATCACAGCGTGGTGACGCACTCCATCGAGTGCCCGCGCGTGTCGCGCCCATTCCGCAAATCAAATGATGTGATCGGCGCACCCCGCGCACGATCAAGTAATGAACGAGTCGGCGACGACTTAAGTTCCGCGTGAGCTAGGGAGGGAAAAGCGCGGATTCTGCGGGAGAATTTCGGACAGGAGAACCAAGAGCAAGAATCTCCACGGGGGACACGGGGATCACCGGGTTACAGAGCGGAAACAGACTTTGCCTGATT
This sequence comes from Povalibacter uvarum, assembly GCF_014202975.1. Taxonomy (GTDB): domain Bacteria; phylum Pseudomonadota; class Gammaproteobacteria; order Steroidobacterales; family Steroidobacteraceae; genus Steroidobacter; species Steroidobacter uvarum. The sequence goes on along the minus strand of NZ_JACHHZ010000001.1, from coordinate 420,357 downwards.
CCTCTTTACCCGGTGATCCCCGTGTCCCCCGTGGAAATCTTCCTGCTTCTCTTCAGTACCCAGCGAGCTGAGCGTAACGATCCGTGTGGTAGTACGCGTCGCCGAACGTTTCGGCGGCGACTCGTGCGCGTTTCATGAAGAATCCGATATCGAATTCATCGGTCATGCCGATACCGCCGTGCATCTGCACCGCTTCGTTCGTTGCGATGCGTCCGATGTCGCTCGCCTTGGCCTTGGCGAGGCAAATGAGGCCCGCGGCCGCCGGTTCCTGCGCGTCGAGCGCCTGCAGAGCACGGAGCACAGCCGAGCGGACCAGCTCGATCTCGCAGAACAAGTGGGCAGCGCGATGCTGCAATCCCTGGAACGTACCGATCTTCACGCCGAACTGATCGCGCTCGCGCAGGTAGCCCAGCGTGCGTTCGAACGACTCGTCGGCGACACCCAGCAATTCGGCCGCGAGAACGGCGCGACCCGCATCGAGCACCGCATCGAGCAAGGCTGCGCCTTTGTCGACGCCTCCGAGCACGTCTTCGGCGGACACAGCAACATCGCGGAGCTCCACGACTGCGGCGTTGTGGCTGTCGACGAGGTTGGTCCGCGTGATCGTCACGCCTGCCGCCTTCGGATCGACGAGGAACAGCGTGATGCCGTCGCGGCTCTCGACATCGCCCGACGTGCGCGCCGAGACGATCAGCCGGTCGGCGACATGGCCATCGAGCACCAGCACCTTGCGGCCGCTGAGCTTGTACTTGCCGCCGCTGCCCGTCGCGCGAGTCGCAACATTGAACGGCGCATGTCGGCTGCGCTCATCCACGGCGAGAGCGAGCAGCGAGTCGCCGGATGCAACCGATCCCAGCACGCTCTGCTTCTGTGCCTCCGTGCCGCCCTTCAGCAGCGCGGTAACTCCGAGAATCGCCGTCGACAGCATCGGCGTTGCACTGAGGTTGCGGCCGATCTCCTGCGCGATGAGCCCGGCACCGACGTGGCCGAAGCCCACACCGCCGTATTCCTCGGGGATGAGCACGCCGGCCCACCCCATCTCCGCCATCTCCTTCCAGACGGCGCGATCGAACCCGGTGGCGTCACGGGAATCCCGCAGCCGACGAAGTTCGGCAACCGGCGCGCGCTCCGCGGCGAATCGCTTCGCCGAGTCACGAAACATGAGCTGGTCTTCATTCAGTACGAGCGACATGGAAACCTCGAAATTTTTCTCTGTCCGAATCTGGCGAATAGCTAGCAGCTAGTGGCTCACAGCTCTTCATCAAGCTCCCGGCAGCTTCAACACATGCTTCGAGATGATGTTGAGCTGGATCTCGGACGTGCCGCCTTCGATCGAGTTCGCTTTCGTGCGCAGCCAGATCGGTGCGAGCTCCTCCCCGCCTCCATCGCCGAACTTCAGGCCATCGACACCCGCGACCGACATCATCAGCTCCGCGCGGCGCTTGTTCAGTTCGGTGCCGAAGTACTTGAGCATCGACGACATCGCACCGGTTTCGTTACCGGCCTTCGCTTCCGCCTGCACGCGCTCCATCGTGAGCGCGAATGCATGAGCGTCGAGCTCGAATCTCGCGATGTCGGCACGCAGCACCGGGTCCGCCAGTCGGCCGCCGGCCAGGCCGAGATTGGTGACTGCGAGCTGACCGAGCGAGCCCTTGCCGCCGACACGCAGCCCAAGCCCCATTCCGCCGATCATGTTGCGCTCGTGCGTGAGCAGGTACTTCGCGATCGTCCAGCCCTTGTTCAGCTCGCCGAGCAGGTTTTCCTTCGGCACTTTGACGTTGTCGAAGAACGTCTGTGTGAAAGGCGAGTAACCCGAGATCAACCGGATCGGGCTCGTCGACACACCCGGTGAGGCCATGTCGAACAGCAGGAAGCTGATGCCGTCGTGCTTCTTGCCGTCGAAGTTCGTGCGTACGAGACAGAAGATCCAGTCGGCCTTGTCGCCGTAGCTCGTCCAGATCTTCGAACCGTTGATGAGGAAGTGATCGCCCTTGTCGTCCGCCCGCGTCTTGAGCGACGCGAGATCGGAACCCGCACCCGGCTCGGAATAGCCCTGGCACCAGCGGATTTCGCCGCGAACGATCCTCGGAATGTGTTCGCGCTTCTGGGTTTCGTTGCCGTACTTGAGCAGTGCCGGGCCCAGCATCGAGATACCGAACGATGTCAGCGGGAGACGGCAGCGCAGCGCGGACATCTCCTCGCGCAGCACCTTCGCCTCTTCCTTGCTCAGACCTCCGCCGCCGTAAGCCTTCGGCCACTCCGGCGTCGTCCAGCCGCGTGCCGCCATGCGCTCGAGCCATGCGCGCTGCGCGTCGTTCTTGAACTTCACATTGCGCCCGCCCCAGCAGACGTCGTCCTCTTCCACGACGGGCTGGCGCATTTCAGCCGGGCAATTCGCTTCCAGCCACTGGCGCGTCTCGCGGCGGAAGGCGTCGAGCTGTTCGCCGGAGCGGATTTCGGGTTGTGCAGACATGACGGGTACCTGGTGTGAAGCAGTTAGTGTCTTTGGGCGAGATTCCAGCCGATACCCGCGAAGATCTTCGCGGTCTCGCCGTAGCCGATCGCACGCTCATCGGCGGCGTTGCCCTGCAAGGCGCGGGCATACACCCCCTGCGTGATCGCCGCCATACGGAAATACGAGAACGCGAGGAAGAAGGACCAGTCGGGGATTTCCGCTCGGCCCGCGTGGCGCTGGTAAATCGCAAGGAATTCAGACTCCGATGGAATACCGAGCGGTGCGAGATCGAGCCCGGCGAGTCCGCCACCCACCTCGTTCCGCGAAGGCATGTGGTAGTACATGCACGCGTAAGCGAGGTCGGCCAGCGGATGCCCCAGCGTCGCCAGTTCCCAGTCGAGCAACGCGATGATCCTCGGCTCGGTCGGATGCAGGATCGTGTTGCCGATGCGGAAGTCGCCGTGGGCGATCGCAGTCTCGTCCTGCTTTGGCTGATGATCCGCGAGCCAGGCGATGAGCCGGTCCATGTCGGGATTCTCATCAGTCTTCGACGCGACGTACTGCTTGCTCCAGCGATCGAGCTGACGCGCGACGTAGCCGTTGGGCTTGCCGAAGTCCTCGAGCCCGCAGGCACGATAGTCGACCGTGTGCAGCGCTGCGGCGACGCGAGCGAAATCCGCGTAGACGGCCCCGCGATCTGCCGGCGACAACTGCGGCAAGGTCACACCAGTGATGACGCGGCCCTCGACATGATCCATCACATAGAACGGGGTGCCGATGATCGAAGCGTCTTCGCATAGCAGACGCGCGCGGGGCAGCGGCACCTGGTCGGAAGGCAAAGCCCTGAGAATGCGGTACTCCCGCTCGATGAGATGCGCGGACGGCAGCAGCTTGCCCGGCGGCTTCTTGCGAAGAACGTACTTGCGTGCCGGCGTTTCGATCAGGAACGTGGGATTCGATTGCCCGCCCTGAAACTGGCGCAGGGTCGCCGGTCCCGCGAAGTCCGGCAGATGCTGCTCGAGATAACGCCAGAGCGGCGCTTCATCGAAGCGGTGCTGAGGCAGCACGTCGACGACGACGACGTCGGAATCGCGCTGGCTGGATGCGGCTGTGGCCAATGGTGTCGATGCCCCTGTCATCAAGACCGATCGTGAGAAATCGGTGGCGAACGCCCGCGCAGCGCGGTACCGCTAATTCGAAAAGTCAGGAAGTGCCGCGATCAGGCTGGGTACTGCTTGCTGGAATCCTGTCCTGCCGGGCAAGGCATTGTATTCGCGCCCCGAGAGGATGGGGTAAAGAAAAATGAACAGGGGGTACTGCGGCCGCAGCGCGGAACGGCGGGGCCTCTCGCCTCCTGTGGGTCCGACCAAAGTCGGACCCACAACGAGGGTCTCAGCGGGAAATTGTCAGCTTCCCGAAGGCGACTCCCAGGTCCCATCCCCGACCGGTGCCGCTCAGCGCCAGACTGACCTCGCCCTTGGTCATCACGCTGGCCTTGGACGATTTCACGGCGCCTGCATGCGCCTCCGCCTCGACGTACGAACCGAAGATCTCATTGATGCTGGCGACGCCGGAGAACTCGCCGTTGCCGTTCTCGATGCTCGACTTGCCGAAGGTGAGCCCGCCGCCCTTGGCCTCGAGCTTCACGGTCGCCGTCTGGCCATTCGTACAGCGGACCGATCCCGTGCCGCTGGCGGTCTTGTAGAAGGCGGACCAGCCCTTCATCTGGAATGTCATGCTGCAGCTGACGTTTGCCGCGAACGAAGTCGCCGGACCGATCGCCAGCGCAACCAGAGCCATCCTCGCAATCCATCGACGCATGTTCATGATCTCCGCTGCTGTTCTTGTGTGCAGATGGTGGACGGTCGAAGTCTAACAAGCGCTGAACGGGGCCCGTGAATCGCAAGGCGAATCGCAGGGTTTGCCTGATCGCTTGCCCTGCTGGACGTCATCAGGGGCGTGCATGTCAGAATGCCGCGCATGAATCACAGGCCCGTATCGCTGACCGAATTCTTTCACGAGTACCGCGACAGTCGCCGAGCACTGGTTCTCGCAACGGTCGCGCAGACGATCGGCTCGACATATCGCAAGGCCGGCGCGCAGATGCTGATTTCCGCCGACGGCAGTGCGGCGGGACTGCTCAGCGGCGGATGCCTGGAAGCGGATCTGGTCGAACGTGCACGGCGCGTGATCGATACGGGCGAGGCGCTCATCGCCGAGTACGACACACGCAGTTCCGACGACATTCTCTGGGGCATCGGCCTGGGTTGCGAAGGCGCGATGCGCATCCTGCTGACGCGCCTCGATGCTTCAAACGACTACCAGCCGTTTGCTTTCTCAGACGAGTGCCGCAAGAACGACCGGCCCGGTGCTGTCGCGTTCGTCATCGCGAGCAGCAACCCGACGTATCCGCTTGGCGCCGCATTCAGAAGCGAGGCAGCCGACGCGGCTCCGGCCTCCGTACGCCTCACGCTCACTCAATCGCCTCACGCGGCAATGACGATCGACGGCGAGAACGCGACGTTCCTGATCGTCCCTGTCGAATTGCCGCTGAGGCTGCTGCTGCTGGGCGCCGGCCCGGACGCGATGCCACTCGTCGAGATCGCGGGACTCATGGGCTGGAGCGTGACTGTGCTCGATCATCGCCCCGCTTATGCGCTGGCCGAGCGATTTCCGAGGGCGCATCGCGTCGATCTGCGTCCCGCGGGAACGTTGAGCGAGTTCCTGCAGCACGCTCACTACGACGCGGCGGTCGTGATGAGCCATCACCTCACTTCAGACGAAGCCTATTTGCGCTCGCTCGCCGACAGCACCATTCCGTATATTGGTCTGCTGGGCCCTGCCCCACGTCGTGCCCGTCTCATGGCGGACATCGGCGAGAAGTCTCATCAGTTCGGCGATCGTCTTTACGGACCGATCGGTCTGGACATCGGTGCACGCACGCCGGAGGCGATTGCGCTCGCGATCGTTGCGGAGATTCAGGCGGTGCTGGCGAAGAGATCCGGCGGGTCGTTCAGGAATGCGTGATGAGCGTGTCTTCCTGGTGCCGGAATCCGGCTAAACCTTCAACGGCAGCGACCTGACTCGCTTCCCCGTCAGCGCAAACACCGCATTCGCAACCGCCGGCGCAATCGGCGGGACGCCTGGTTCGCCGAGCCCCCCCAGCGCCGCGTTCGACTGAATGAACTCGACCTTGATTCGCGGCGCATCCGCGATCTTCGGCAGCGGGAAATCGTTGAAATTGCTCTGCGCGACGCGGCCGTCCTGAATGGTGATCTCGTTGAACACAGCCGCCGACAGACCGAAGATGATGCCGCCCTCGATTTGCGCCGTTGCAGTATCCGGATTCACCACGTAACCGCAGTCGACCGCAGCCCAGACGTTGTGGACCTTGATGCGGCCGTCAACGATCTCGACTTCCGCTACTTCCGCGACGATCGAACCGAAACTTTCCACCAATGCGATGCCGCGCGCACGACCGGCTGCGGGCGCAGCGCCCCATCCGGAAATCCACGCCGCCTTCTCGAGCACAGCGCGGTGCCGGGGCGCATGCTCGAGCAGCCCGCGACGAAACTCATAAGGCTCTTTGCCCGCTGCATGCGCGAGCTCATCGATGAAACTCTCGGTGAAGAAGCCGTGCTGGGAATGTTCGACCGACCGCCACGACCCCTGGCGGACGTGCGAACCGAATTTGACGGCGCGAATGTCCTGATGCGCTATGGCATACGGAACATGCGCAGCTTCGCCGCCCGCACCATTGAACTTTGATATCCAGACGATCGGCGCCGCTTTGGAATCCACAGCGCCCTTGTAACGACCGATCACGGCGGGCCGGTAGTAGTCGTGCTGAATGTCCTCTTCACGACTCCAGATCAGCTTGACCGGTGCCGGCGACATCTCTTTGGCGATGCGCACCGCCTGATCGACGAAATCGTGAGCACCCGGCAAGCGCCGGCCGAATCCGCCGCCGAGCTGCTGGTTGTAGAGCGTCACCTGATCCGCATCGAGTCCTGACGCATCGGCTGCGACCTTCCTCGCGGCAAGCGGATCCTGCACGCCGGTCCAGACCTCGCAACGGTCGTTGGCGATCCGGGCCGTCGCATTCATGGGCTCCATCGTCGCGTGCGCAAGGAATGGCACGCGATATTCGGCTTCGATCGCCTTCGCCGCTCCGCCGATCGTCGCGGCTGCGTCGCCACTCGAGAAGATCTTCTTTGACTCATCGCCTTCCAGTGCGCGGCCAATGGTCGACGCCAGCGTTTCACTGTTCTCCTTGCGCTGCGTCGTTTCAGTGAACGTTGGAATCAGGGTGCGCAGTGCTTTGAGCGCGCGCCAGTAGCTGTCAGCAACGACGGCAACAGCGTTGTCGAGCTTCACGACCTTCTTGACGCCGGGCAGATTCGCGATCGGCGTCGCATCCACCGAGCCGAGTTGCGCGCCAAAGACCGGCGCCGCTGCAACCGTCGCGTACAACATGCCAGGTATAGCGACATCGATGCCGTACTTCGCGCTGCCATCCACTTTCGAAGGAATATCGATACGAGGAATCGGCTTGCCGACGATCGTGTATTTGTCCGCAGACTTCAGTTGCGGATGAACAGGCGGATCGAGCTTCGCCGCGTCCGCCGCAAGCTCGCCGTAGGTCGCGCTTCGGCTCGATCCCGGATGGATCACGCTAGACAGCTTCGTTTCGCACTCGCCGACCGGCACGTTCCAGCGCTTCGCCGCCGCTTCGATCAACATCGTGCGCGCAGCGCCGCCTGCGACTCGCATGCCGAGAAATCCCGTTCCGCGCACGGAGCTGCTGCCGCCGGTGACCTGCAAGTCCATGAGACGCGTCAGTCGGTAGGTGCCCCAGTCCACGAAACGCTCGGTAAATTTCGGTACATCACTCAGGCCAGGAACGAAGGCGCGGGCAATGTAGCCATTCGCATAGATTTCCTCTGCCGGCGCTTCTTCCATGCGCACGAGATTCCAGTCCGCATCGAGCTCCTCGGCGAGCATCATGGTGAGCGCCGTGTGCACACCCTGCCCCATCTCGCAGTGAGGCACGATCGCAGTCACCATATTGTCCGGCGCGATCTTCAGCCACGTCGTCAGCTGTGCCGCTTCCTTGCCGTCGCCTTTCGACAGAATGCCGATTCGATTCGGTGCGAACGCAATGCCGCCGACGCCGAGTGCGAGACCTCCGCCAACGAGGCTGCCGGCCGTGATGACCGCACGGCGTGTCCACTTACCCATGGCGCGCCTCCTTCGACTCTTCCCCGCGGGTCGCTTCGACATCTCCTCGGGAAATATTCAGGGCCGCGGCATGAATGGCGCGCCGGATACGCTCGTAAGTACCGCAACGACAGAGATTGGTGATCTCGGCATCGATGTCCTGATCGGTCGGATTCGAGTTCTTCGCCAGCAGCGACGCCGCTGCCATGATCATTCCGGATTGGCAGTAGCCGCACTGCGGCACCTGATGCTCGATCCACGCCTGCTGAACCGCATGCCGCTCGGCACCGCCCGCGAGACCTTCGATCGTCGTGATCGCCTGCCCTTGAACTGCCGCGGCTGGAATCGAGCAGGATCGCGCGGCGGTGCCATTGATGTGGACCGTGCAAGCGCCGCAAGCCGCGATACCGCAGCCGAACTTGGTTCCCGTGAGCGCCAGCGATTCACGCAGCACCCAGAGCAGCGGCGTATCCGCATCCGCTTCGACCGATCGCTGCTCACCGTTTACGAGTAGTTGTAGTTCCATCGGTGCTCCGGAGAAGCCTGCCTGCGAGGGATTCTAACCGCGGCGCAGATCGCGCAGTGCGCGCCGCTCGTGCTTGTCTGGTCGCCCGTCCGGCGACGGCGCAGAGAGCCGCGCATACTGGCTGCGAACTTCGCGCGCGGCGATGCTTTCGGGCGTCTCGCTGTAGTGGCGTTGAGCTTCGGGCGCAGGTCCACGGCGCTCGGGCATCGAGAGCACGATCACTTCCATGCGGGAGTCCCCGCGAGTGATCTGCAAGCGGTCGTTGATATGCAGATTACGCGACGCTTTGACGCGCTCGCCGTTGACGTGCACGAGCCCGCCCGTCACGGCATCGGTCGCAAGAGAACGGCTCTTGAAGAAGCGTGCAAACCAGAGCCATTTGTCGATACGCAGACCGGGCGCTGAGGATTCATTGGACATGGCGCGAGTGTACGCCTGTCCCCGCAGCCCCGGAATTTCGCCGCAGATCAGGAGGCAGAGAAGGACTCTCCACGGGGTGCACGGGGGGCGCGCACGGGGAGATTCACGGGGAGATTAATGCTTGCTTCGCGGACCCTCTCGATTCTGATCCCCGTGATACCCCGTGGGCCCCGTGGAGAATCTTCGTCTCTTTGGTGAAAGCTCTGCCCGCCGGCGAACAGTCGGCGGCCCGCGTGGACCGCCGACCCGTTCGTCAAAAGCGATACTGGAACTCCACCCCGTAAGTCCGCGGCGGCGTGAGACTCCAGGTCTGGAGAATCGTGCCATCGTCCTGCCGATCCGCCGTGACACCGTCGAGACCGTACTCATCGGTGACGTTGCGGCCGTAGAAGATGACTTCGTAGCGTTCCTTGACGTCCGTCCACGTCGCGCGCAGATCGACCTGGTCGAACGCGGGTGCCATCCGGTATTCGCGGGTGAACAGACCGGACTGCACTTCGTCACGCCATGCGTAGGTCCCAGACAGGTTCAGCGAACCGATCGCGAAATCGATCCGGTAGTTCGCGTTGAAGGCGACCTTGTTCTCAGGCTGCGCCGGAAGCTTGTTGCCTTCCAGTGCCTGGCCTTGCGACAACACCGTCCCGTTGCTGTTCAGGCGCGGCGGGCCGCACGGAACCGCATCGGGATGCTGCGCGAGCAGATCGAGGTTGTCCGATACGCCGCACCCTGACTTGAACTCCGCGTCGATGTACGCGTAGCTCAGCATCAGGGTCAGCGGGTCGAAGACCTGCCACGTCGTCTCGACTTCGAAGCCCATCGATTCGGCGTCGAGGTTCGTGTAGAGGTTCACGTTGGGGCCGGTCTCCTGCACGACGGAGATGGGGCTCTGCAGGTTCTTGTAGTCGTAATAGAACGCGGCGACGTTTGTCACGAGCGTGTCGGAGCCGAACTTCACGCCGATCTCGTACGCATTCAGCGTTTCGGGCTCGACCTCGTAGTCGGCGGCGATCGTGCCGAGACTGAACGCTCCGCCCTTCCAGCCGCGGCTGTACTTCGCGTAGCTCATCAGGTCATCCGAGATCGTCCAGTCGATGCCCGCGGTGCCGCTCCAGCCCGACCACTTGTTCTCGACGTTGCGCTCCGCGTTGACGATCTGAACGGCGGGATTGACCGTACCGAACGCCGTCAGATTCGTCGGATTCCAGAAGATCTGCCGATGATGCTCGTAGCCTTTCTTCTCGTCTTCGCTGTAGCGGGCGCCGATCACTGCCTTCAGGCTATCGGTGAACTGCCAGTCGAACTGGGTGAAAGCCGCATACGAGTCCATGTCCAGAACGCCGTCGGCGTAGTAGTACCAACCCTCCGGATTCGGCGCGGAACCAAACGGCGCCCTGAGCTCCGGCTGCATCGCATTCAGCACACCGCTCGGCTGCTCCGAATCCTCATGGAACTGGTACAGGCCGAAGATCCACTGCAGCGGACCGTCGTGCGTCGAGGTGAGGTTGATCTCGTTGCTGTAGTACTCCTTGATCTCCTTGTACGCGGTTGCGGCGTGGCCCCAGATCCGCACGGTACGGGCGGACGGCGTCGGCGGGTTGACCGCGCTCGCTGGCGGAATGTAGTCGTAGAAGTCGCGTGCGGCGCGATCGTAGTCGGTGATCGAGTTGTAGACGTAGTCCGAGTAGCCACCGATGTACTTCACATCCGCCCAGCCGGTGTGCCAGGTCAGATGCATGATGTACGTGTCGCTGCCCGTCAGCGTCTGTCGCGATGGAATGTTCGTGTTGTAGAGCCGCCGATCGTTGCCGGGCAACTGCTCCGTGTACTGCTGGACCGCTGGGATGAGGTTGTCGCCCGCGTTGAAGGTCGCGGAAGGACCGAGCGACGCAGTCGGGACGAGCGAAGCGCGACCACCGGGCACAGTTGCTTCGCGATAGTAGTCATAGGGAGCCTGGCTCGCGGTGCTGCGGCCGCTGAGATCCCACACGCCGCGGTACCAGCGCATGTACAGGTCGACCTTCTCGCCGATGTCGACCTCGACGCTTACGTCGTAGTCCTGGCGGTCTTCCACTCCGCCTTCACCGGGTCCGCCCTGCATGTTGCGGAAGTAGCCCTTCTCCTGAATGTAGTTGCCTGCGGAGACCCGCAGCCGCATGTAGTCGTTGATCGGGCCGGAGGCTGTCCCCTCGGCCTTCCACGCATCGTAGTTACCGACACCCGCGCGCAGCTCGGCCTCGAAAACGTCAGTGGGCCGTCGCGAAACGATGTTCATCGCTCCACCGACGGCGTTGCGCCCGAACAGAGTTCCCTGCGGGCCGCGCAACACCTCGACACGTTCATTGAACATGGAGGATTTGCTGCCGGAAGTCGTGCTGGATGTATAGAAGCCGTCGTTGTAGACCGCCACGCCCGGGTCGCTGCCGAAGTCGTTCGTGTAGCGGCCGACGCCGCGGAGGTTCAATCGATCGAGGGAGCTGTTGTACGTAAGTCCCGGTGTGAACAGCGTCATGTCCTGCACCGTCTCGACACCGATAAGATCGCGCATATCGGCCGTGAACGCCGTCACCGCGACCGGAATGTCCTGCAGGTTCTCGGAACGCTTCTGCGCCGTGACGATCACCTCTTCCAGCAATACGGAATGCGGTTTGCTCTCCTGTGCTCCTGCAACCCCATTCATCGCGAGCAGCCCGCCACAGGCGAGCGGCCACACACCGAGATGTCTGGTCTTCATACCTAACCCCCTTGTTCGGATCTCTACCTGATCCGGTATTTGTTGTCCGAACTCATCGGTCCGGTGCGAGGGATGTTAGGAATGCAACGAAGTCTGCACAATCGTAGAGAGGCGTTAAATGCCTCGCACTTGCGTTGAGCAGAGCAAATAAATGTGAACAAGTGCAAGGCATCCTCATGGCAGAATTGCTGGTGTAGGCAGTTCGCCGGATCGTGCCGAACACTCGCTGTTTGTGACATGAAAGTGCACCAATCGGCGGTTGCGCCGTCAACGGTGCGACCGGTCTGCTTCGCGGAATGTATCGCCCATCGACGAGCTGTTTTAGCGCATGACTGACTCATCCGGCCCTCTTTACGATCTCCTCATCATCGGCGGCGGCATCAACGGCGTGGGCATCGCCCGCGATGCTGCGGGGCGCGGACACAAGGTCCTGCTCGTCGAACAATCCGACCTTGCGTCCGCGACGTCGTCCGCAAGCACGAAGCTGATTCACGGCGGCCTGCGCTATCTCGAGATGTTCGAATTCCGCCTCGTGCGCGAAGCGCTCATCGAGCGCGAGCGCCTGCTCGGTATTGCGCCGCACATCATTCGTCCGATGGAGTTCGTATTGCCGCACGTCGATGGGTTGCGGCCGCGCTGGCAGATCCGCGCCGGCCTGTTCCTCTACGACAACATCGGTCGCATCTTCCCGGGTTCGCGCCGCTTGCGCCGGCGTCGCGGCGAGAAGCAGCGATTGGCGGCTTCGCGTTCCGTGCGCCTTGCGCCCGGCGGCTACGGCGACGCGATCAAGAGCGACATCCGCCATGGCTTCGTCTATTCCGATTGCTGGGTCGACGACAGCCGGCTCGTCGTCCTGAATGCGATGGATGCGGCACAACGTGGGGCAGTGATCCGAACGCGTACGCGCTTCGTCGGCGCGACACAGAAGGAGAAGCAGTGGCGCGTTCAACTGGAAGATCGGCATACAGGCGCGCCTTCAGTCGCATTCGCACGAGCCATCGTGAATGCAGCAGGCCCCTGGGTCGAAGAAGCGCTGCACAAAGTTCCGTGCAGCCGCAACGAAGCGCAGGTCCGGCTTGTGAAAGGCAGCCACATCGTCGTGCCACGGATGTACCCCGGCGAGCACGCGTTCCTGCTGCAGAATCCGGACGGTCGCGTCGTATTCACGATTCCCTACGAGGAACGATTCACGCTGATCGGTACGACCGATGTGCCGTATGAATCGGATCCCGCGTCGGTTTCGATCAGTCCGGAGGAAGTCGAGTACCTCTGCAGTACCGTCAACGGCTACTTCGCAGGATCGATCAGTCCAACTGACGTGAAGTGGACCTACTCTGGCGTGCGTCCGCTGAGCGACGACGAGTCCTCGAGCGCCTCCAAAGTCACCCGTGACTACAAGCTCGAGTTGACTGCTGCTGACAACCAACCCGCTGTGCTTTCGGTTTTCGGCGGCAAAATCACTACGTATCGCCGACTGGCGGAATCGGCGATGCAGAAGCTGCATCCCTACATCGGCGGATCGAAGCAGGGCTGGACGGATCAGGCGCCGCTACCCGGCGGCGACTTGCCGCGGCGCGACTTCGGCATCTTTTTCCAGGGCGTGAAACATCGCTGGCCGTTCCTGCCTGGGTCCCTCGCCTACCGGCTCGCGCGCGCGTATGGCACACGGATCAGTGACATCGTGGGCGCCGCAAAGACACTGGAAGACTTGGGCACGCACTACGGCGCAGGGCTCACTCGCGCAGAGGTCGACTATCTGCAGGGGCACGAGTGGGCACTGTCGGCCGAGGACATCCTCTGGCGTCGGACGAAGCTCGGACTGCACATGACGCAATCCGACAAAGACGCGCTGACTCAAGCCATCGACGCACAGCGATCGACCGCAGAAACGCAAAGGGCCGACCGGTCTCCCCGGTCGGCCCCCGCGTCGTTGCCGACGTAGTCCGTATCAGTGACTGCCGAAGCGGTACTGCAGTTCGATTCCGTACTCGCGCGGTGGCTGCCAGTTGTACGTGGGGAAGAAGGCCTGTCCCAGTGACGAAGGCGCCGTCGGCGTAGCAAGTCCTGTGCGACGACGATCTGTGCCAGCCGAGTCGGCAGCGTTTTCGTCCGTGAGATTGCTGCCATACAGGATCACCGTGTAGCGATCGCTCGCATCGGTCCACAACAGGCGCGCGCCAAGTGTGAAGAAGTCCGGCACGATCGCAGGTTCGGTTTCGAACACGTCGGAATACTGTTCCGCTCGCCATACGTAGCTGAGCGACGCAGTCAGATTGCCCGGCGCGAACTCGAACGTATACGCCGTATTCACCGCCACTCGATGCTCAGGGGAGTTCGCCAGCGAATTGCCGGAGAGATCCTGCGTCCAGCGCGGGAGATAGGTGTAAGTGTCGAGCTGATTTGGGATCTGCTGATACCGGTTCGCGTTCGGCAGCAACCCCGCGGGGTCATCCGGATTCTGGAAGCCCTGCCCTTCCTCGGTAACGCCTTCCTTGATCTCGGTATCGAGCCAGCCGTAACTCAGGTACATGCTCCAGTTGTCGGTGATCGCATAGTTGGCTTCGATCTCGACGCCGCGGCTTTCGCCCTTGGGCAGGTTGATGAAGCTGTTCAGCGTCGTGCACGTCGACAGATCGTTCGGATCTGAGCAACGCCCGAGGACGGGCAGCGAAAGCTGAATGTCGCGGTAGTCGTACAGGAACGCCGACGTCGAGAGTTGCAGCCGGTCGAAAAGCGTGCCTTTCCAGCCCACCTCGTAGGAGTTCACCGTTTCCTTGTCGACCATGGGCGGGTTGTAGTTGAAGCCGGCGTTGAAACCGCCAGGTCGATAACCACGCGCTACGCGACCGTAGATCAGCTGATTCGGAGTCGGTTTGAAGTCGAGGCCCACGGAGCCTGTCAGCTCGTCCCATTCGCCGTAGAAATCGCGCTTGCGGTAGCCATCGGCGGGATCGATGCCGTGATCGGCGACGACGCCGGGCTGCAACGGACTGCCGTCATAAGCCGGGGTCACATCCAGCGCACGTGGCGCTCCGAGCCCACCTCCAGCGAGGATGGGCGCAAGGCCTGCCGACACATTGTTGCCGATGTAGCGGAAAGCTTCGCGAACGTCTTTCTCGTCTTCGTTGTAGCGCACACCCAGCGTGGCCTTCCATTGGTCCGTGAAGTCGAAGGCAATCTGGCCATAGGCAGCGCGGCTGACCGTTTCGCCATTGAAGTAGCCGCGCACGGAGGCGAAGGGCGTGTCGTTTGGCTGGACGAACGTCGGCACACCGCCGATGAAGCGGATCGGATTGTTCAACTCCGGATATCCCGAGAAGCTCTGCGTCGACGGCTCCTGGAAGTAGTCTTCGTTCGACTGATACAAGCCGAAAATCCAGCTGAATCTGCTGTCGGTTGTCGAGGCAAAAGTCAGCTCGTTGCTGTACCACTCCCGCTGCTCGAGATAGAGATTCGTCCCGCCCGGACTGACGAGGCGTCCGGTGGGGAAAGCCGGCGTGGCCGGCAAGCGCATCTGCAGGACGTCGTTGCTCCAGCTCGCCTGGGATTGCGACGAGTCATAGTCCGTCCACTGCTGATACAGGTAGTTCTGGTGCCCACCGATCCACTTGATGTCGACCGGGCCGGTATGCCAGGTCAGGTGCGCGGTGTAGTTGTGGTGATCATCGAGCTTCTGTCGGCTGTGAAAATCGTTCGCGAACTGGCGATAGTTGTCCTCCGACAGGAACGCAGGATTGTTTGGAACGTCACCGAGGCGCACGCCTCCTGAACCCGGAAAGAGCCCATACGCGGCGAGGGGCATCAGCGCCCCGTCGATACCATACGGAGAAGGCGCGGACAGGTTGCCCGCATAGAAAGGCGACGTGCTGACACCGGTCCGGCGTGACTCGTCGTAGTCGGCGAACGAAGCCTTGAGAAAGTACTCGAAGTTGTCTCCAAGCGCGCCGTCGATCAGCAGATCGAAGACCTGGCGGTTGTTCGGCTGATCACCCTCGGTCTGCCCGCTCGACACATTGTCGAAGTAACCCTTGTCCTGGCGATAAACACCGCCGTTGAGCCGCACGCGCATTGCTTCTCCGAGCAGCGGACCGGACACCGTCATCTCTCCGCCGTAGCGATCGTAGTTGCCGGTGAAGGCGCCTACCTCAGCTTGGAATTCGCTCGTTGGGCGCTTGGAGTACGTATTGATAGCGCCGGCGATCGATCCGCGCCCGGACAATGCGCCCTGTGGACCACGCAGGATCTCGGTGCGCTCGACGAAGATCGGGCGACGTTGAGCATCCTGCACGCTGCTCGTGTACACACCGTCGAAGTAGTTGGCGACAGGGCTGTCGAGCGAGAAGAAGTTCGACTGACGCGCGATACCGCGGATCGAAGGGCGGTCCGTCGCCATGTTGAACGATACGCCGGGCGCAAAGTTCACCATGTCCTGAATGCTCATGATGCCCATCTGCTCGCGCATCGTGTCGCCGTACGCAGTGATGGAAAGCGGGACTTCCAGAATGCTTTCCGAGCGACGCTCTGCGGTGACGATGACTTCTTCGAGAAGCGAGCGCGATGGCTCCTGCTCCTGCGCTCCGACTCCATAGGTCGCACCCAGCGAAACCCCTGCGCAGGCCAACATACGGACGTAGTCGTACTTCGTTTTCACTTGAACCCCCTGCCGGGTCGAGCGACAGACCCGGATTTCTTAATTAGAAAATTGGTAATGCAATCGCTCAGGTCGGGCCTGATAGTAAGAACCCTGCTGCACAATGGCAACGGCAGGCCCTGTGAGGGTAAAAGCTGAAAAAATCCTTTCGGTATCGGGGCTTTGAGCGGCCTCGAGCATTCCACAAAGAACACGCGTCGCTTATTTGCACTTTTTCACAATGCAGATTGGAGATCGTCAATAGAAACCCGGGTATGCGCTGCGGGAATGACTTCGATGACCCGCGGGTCCGTACCGGTTGCTCAGTAAGTACCCGACAGCCCGCGACGGGCCTCGCGGTGGCAGAATCGCGCCCCTCGCTCAACGCCGGAAGTCACTGAAAGTGAAACAAGAATTCCTGAATCGCCTCGCCCGCGATACCGACCAGTTGCGTACCGAGGGACTCTTCAAGCCGGAGCGCCTGTTGACCTCGCCACAGCAGGCGGTCATTCGCGTCACTGATGGAGCGGAGGTCATCAACCTCTGTGCCAACAATTATCTGGGCCTCGCCAACCATGGGTCCGTCCGTGAGGCCGCCCGCCTCTCGCTCGACCGTTACGGCTACGGAATGGCGTCCGTGCGCTTCATCTGCGGGACTCACACGATCCACAAGGAGCTCGAACAGCGACTCAGCCGCTTCCTCGGCATGGAGGACACGATCCTGTATTCGTCGTGCTTCGACGCGAACGGCGGGCTCTTCGAGACGCTGCTCGACGAACAGGACGCGGTGATCAGCGATGCGCTGAACCACGCAAGCATCATCGACGGCATCCGGCTCTGCAAAGCCAAGCGCTTTCGTTACGCCAACGACAACCTCGATGAGCTCGAAGCACGCCTGAAAGAAGCGGACGGTTGTCGCGTCAAGCTGATCGCCACCGATGGTGTCTTCTCGATGGACGGCGTCATCGCGCGGCTGAAAGAGATCTGCGATCTCGCGGATCGCTATGGCGCGCTCGTGATGGTCGACGACTCGCATGCGACCGGATTCATCGGCGCGAAAGGCCGCGGCACGCACGAACTGCGCGGCGTCATGGGCCGCGTCGACATCCTCACCGGAACCCTTGGGAAAGCACTCGGCGGCGCCAGCGGTGGATACACGTCAGGCCGGAAGGAGATCATTGGCTGGCTGCGGCAGCGCTCCCGCCCGTATCTGTTCTCGAACAGCATTCCGCCGTTCATCGCAGCCGCCAGCCTGCGAGTACTGGATCTCCTCGAGGCGGACAATGAACTGCGCCAGCGACTTCAGGAAAACGCTACCCACTTCCGAACGCAGATGTCCGCCGCCGGATTCACGCTCGTGCCGGGCGAGCACCCGATCATCCCCGTCATGCTGGGCGATGCGAAGCTCGCCTCCGAGTTCGCGCAGCGCCTGCTGAGCCATGGTGTATACGTGATCGGCTTCTCCTTCCCCGTCGTGCCGCACGGGAAAGCACGAATCCGCACGCAGATGTCGGCCGCACACACGAAAGCCCATCTGGATAAGGCAGTTGCAGCCTTTACGACTGTCGGCCGCGAACTGGGTGTCGTGAAGTAGCGCGCTCTATTGAATACAGCATCAAAGCGGTAGGCTGCGCGTCCGCTTCGACCCTCGTCACACGTCACCGGTCACTCGTCACGCTCATATGCACGCCCTCGTCAAATCCCGCGCCGCTCCAGGCATCGAGCTGCAGGACATCCCCCGCCCCACCGTGGGACCCAACGATGTGATGATCCGCGTGAAGCGCACCGCGATCTGCGGTACCGACATGCACATCTACAACTGGGACGGCTGGGCGCAGCGAACGATTCCCGTGCCGATGGCAGTAGGTCACGAGTACTGCGGTGAGATCGTCGAGATCGGCAGCGAAGTCTCTGGTTTCAAGCTCGGCGACCGAGTCTCCGGCGAAGGCCACATCACGTGCGGTCACTGCCGCAACTGCCGAGCGGGGCGCCGCCATCTCTGTCGCAACACCGTGGGCGTCGGCGTGAATCGCCCGGGATGCTTCGCCGAGTTCGTCGTCATTCCCGCGCTCAACGCATTCAAGTTGCCCGACGCGATCGACGATGAGATCGCCGCGATCCTCGACCCGCTCGGCAATGCCGTTCACACGGCACTCGCATTCGACGTCGTCGGCGAAGATGTCCTGATCACCGGCGCCGGCCCGATCGGCATCATGGCCGCGGCGATCGTGCGCTTCGTGGGCGCCCGCCACGTGGTCATCACGGACGTGAACGACTACCGCCTCGATCTGGCTCGCAAGATGGGCGCAACGCTCGCACTGAACGTCACGCGCGATTCGCTGGACGATGCGATGAAGCAGCTAGGTATGCAGGAAGGTTTCGACGTCGGCCTCGAGATGTCCGGCAACGCCACGGCATTCCGCGACCTGCTGCGCACGATGCATCACGGCGGCAGCGTTGCGCTGCTGGGCCTGCCCCCGAACGACGTCGCCATCGACTGGAACGAAGTGATCCTGAAAGGCCTCACCCTCAAGGGCATCTACGGCCGCCAGATGTTCGAGACCTGGTACAAGATGGCAGCCATCCTTCAATCCGGACTCAACATCCGCCCCATCATCACGCACCGACTGCCTTATACGGAGTTCCAGCACGCCTTCGACGTGATGGGCAAAGGACAATCGGGCAAAGTGGTGATGGATTGGACGAAGTGAGCAGCAGCGGTTAGCAAGAGTCCGGTCGTTCCGACGCCGCGCGACAGCGCGCTCCGAACTAACCGCTAACCGCCAACCGCTTCCCTACTGCGCCGAACAGGCGCAGTAGTAATACACCTGCATCGGCTCACTGAACCGCGCCAGCCGCGCCAGCTCCGTCTCGATCGGCGACAGCACCTTCCGCGCCGAAATCAGTAGATCGTCCTTCGGAACCAGCGATGCGGTGATGCGCGCGGCCATCGCCTGAGTCTGCACCGCCAGCGCCTGGCGCCAGCCGAGCGGCGGTTCGATGTATTCGACCTTGTAGTCCTTACCCAATCCGGCACGTTCTGCCGCAGCGTTCAGCGCGTCCTTGTAAGAACCCAGCTTGTCGACGAGCCCGATGCGTTCTGCATCATTGCCGGCCCACACGCGGCCCTGCGCCACTGCGTCGATTTCCTCGAGCGGCTTCTCGCGTGCCGAAGCAACGTGCCCGATGAACGTGTTGTAAGCATGGTCGATGTACAGCTGCAGGATCTGCTTTGCCTCGTCCTTCATCGTGCGCTCGACCGTCAACGCGCCGGCGAGCGGTGTCGTACCGATGCCGTCTGTCGACACGCCGACTTTGCCCAGCGTGCGCTCGAATGTCGGGAACACGGCGAACACACCGATCGAGCCGGTCAGCGTCGCGGGATTCGCCCAGATCTCATCCGCATCCATCGCGATGTAGTAACCACCCGATGCAGCCATGCTGCTCATCGACGCGATCACAGGCTTGCCCGCTTCACGCAGCGCATTGATTTCGCGCCGGATCACTTCGGAGGCCTGCATGCTGCCGCCGGGGCTGTCGATGCGCAGCACCACAGCTTTGATGGAATCGTCATAGCGGGCCTGGCGGAGCAGTCGCACCGCCGAATCCGAACCAATGGTGCCCGGAGGCTGTTCGCCATCGAGGATTTCACCCGAGGCAACGACGACGCCCACGCGATCGCCCTCGATCTGCAACGCGTGCGACGCGCGCACTGCGCTGAGGTAGTCCCAGTGATAGATGCCCTGGTAGTTGTGATCGTCCGTGTCTTCCCCTACCAGCGTCTTCAGGTACTCCTCGGCTTCGTGCCGTGATTTGAGCTCGGTCACGAGCCCGCGATCGACGGCAACGGCAGCGAGATCACCGTTCTTCTCGCGCGCCGCAGCGGCAAGTTCGTTCACGTACGCCCCTACGACAGGCGCTTCGACGCCGCGAGCGCGATTGACGGCTTCCTGATACTGGCCCCACAGCGAATTCAGCCATGCGATGCTTTCTTCTTTCTCCGTGTCCGCCATGTCGCTGCGGCTGAACTGATCCGTGTACGACTTGAACTTGCCCGCCTTGAAAATATTGACGTCCACGGCGAGCTTGTCGATCGCGCCCTTGAGGAACGTGCGGTAGTAGCCGTAGCCCTCGATGAGCAGGATGCCCTGCGGGTCGAGGAAGATGTCATCCGCGTTGGCAGCGATGTAGTACTGCGACTGATCGTAGCTCTCGCCGATCGCAACGACGCGCTTGCCCGTCGACCGGAAATCGCGCACGGCCGCGGAAATCTCCTCGAGCTTCGCAATGCCGCCGCCGGTCATCGATCCGAGATCGAGCACGAGCGCCTTGATGCGATCGTCTTTCTTGGCCGCTTCGATCGAGTCGACGACATCGCGCACCAGTGTTTCCGCGCGACCGGTGCCGTAAACCTCGGCGACTGCGCGTTCGAGCGGGTCGCCCGACAGCTGCTCGACCAGCGCGCCCTGCGGCGCGATGACGAGTGCCGCCGACTGCGGGACGATTGGAATCCTCGGCGAGAGGATTGCGCCCACGATCGCGAAGATCAGCAGCAGGACGATCAGGTGCAGCACTTTGCGCACCGAGTCGAGTGCACGCCAGATGAAACCGAAAATGGCAGCGAGAGCTTTCATGGAACATCAATCCTTCACGGCGTGGCTCAATCGATAGATCGCGCCCGCCTGATCGTCGGACACCAGGAACGAACCGTCCTCGAGCAGCAACAGATCGACGGGCCGGCCATACACTTCATCACCGCGGTTGAAGCCCGTGGCGAACGGCTCGTAGGCCACTGCCTTGTCGCCGTCGAGCTTCACGGTCGTGATGCGATAGCCGCTCTTCTCCGAGCGATTCCAGGAACCATGCTCGGCGATGAAAACGAGATTGCGGTAGCGCTCGGGGAACGCGGTACCGGTATAGAACTTCACGGCAAGCGGGGCGACATGGGCTCCGAGCAATTGGACCGGCGGCGTGATCTTGCCGCACTCGCCGAGCCGGCCGAATTCGGGATCTTTGATATCGCGCCCGTGACAATACGGGAAGCCGAAGTCGAGACCAGGACGCGGCGCGCGATTCAGCTCGCAGGGCGGCGCATCGTCGCCGAGGTGATCGCGACCATTGTCCGTAAACCACAACTCACGCGTCGTCGGATGCCAGGTGAAGCCGACGGTATTGCGAACGCCTCGCGCGAAGACCTCGCGATCCGAGCCGTCCGGATTCATGCGCGTGATCACCGCGTACTTCGGCTGATCGCACACGTTGCACGGCGCACCGATCGGCACGTAGAGCTTCCCGTCGGGACCGAACGCGATGTACTTCCACCCGTGATGACCGTCCTTCGGAAAGTCATCGCGGACCACTTTCGCCTCGGGCACTTTATCGAGCGACGACTCGATCCCGTCATAGCGAGTAATGCGACTGACTTCGGCTACGTAAAGTGCGCCGTCGCGGAACGCGACGCCGTTTGGCTGATTCAGTTTCTCCGCGATCGTTCGCACCGTCGGTTTCGCACCGCTGCCGGGCGTGCCGCTGACTGCATAGACCGCCCCTTTGCGAGTGCCGACGAACAGCGTGCCCTTGGGCCCAAGCGCCATGGAACGCGCGAACGGAACGTTGTCGGCGTATACCTCCAGCTTGAAGCCAGGAGGCAGCTTCACGTTCGCGATCACCTTGTCAGTAGCGGGACTCGCGTGTGCGGCCGCAGCGAACAGCAGGGAGAAGAGGATGCCCAGGGGGCGGGCAAGACGACGATCAGTCATTGAAGATTCCTGCAGACCCCAATACCGGTGGCGGTATGAGTGTACGCGCCCCGCGCCCCGGCCGGCATGCAGCAAATACCCGATGTCGGATCGCTGGCGCGATGACGTCCGGCTAAAGCCGGACCCACATTAGGAGACGAGCCCGGCCGCAGGAGCAAAAAAGGCGCGATGGCCTGGCCATCGCGCCTTTCGGTGCTCCGATCCGCGGCAGCGGTCACTAACCGCCAACCGCTAACCGCTAATCACTATTCCTCAGACCTTCTCTTCGATGCGCGCTGCCTTACCGGTCAGGTCACGCAGGTAGTACAGCTTGGCGCGACGGACGTTGCCGCGACGCTTGACGCTGATCGAACCGATGGACGGGCTGTAAGCCTGGAACACGCGCTCCACGCCTTCGCCGTGGGAAATCTTGCGGACCGTGAACGAGGAATTCATGCCGCGGTTGCGGCGGGCAATCACGACGCCTTCATAGGCCTGCACGCGCTCGCGATCGCCTTCCTTCACCTTCACTTCGACGACAACCGTATCGCCGGGGGAGAAATCCGGAAGCTTCTTTTCACTCGCTTCGCGCTCGAGCGTTTCGATGATGTTCATGATTGCACCGATTCCAAGTTTGACTTCGATCCGTTACTCACGGCCCGCGACTACCGCGTTCCGCCTCAACCTCTGCGACGAACTCATCGAGCAACTTCCGTTGCTCCTTCGTCAGCTCCAGCTTCGCCAGCAGGTCCGGCCTGCGCTGCAACGTCCTGCCCAGCGCCTGCTTCGTCCGCCAGCGCTGAATCGCCGCGTGGTTGCCGCTCGTTAAAACCTGCGGCACCGCCTGCTCTTCGAACACTTCCGGCCGCGTGTAGTGCGGCCAATCCAGCAGCCCCGCGACGAACGAATCCTGCTGTGCCGATTCGTCATCGCCCAGCACGCCGGGCAGCAATCGCACGATCGCGTCGATCAGCACCAGCGCAGGCAGCTCACCGCCCGACAGCACGTAATCGCCGATCGATATGCTCTCGTCGATCTCCGTCGCCAGCAGGCGCTCGTCCACGCCTTCGTACCGCGCCGCCAGCAACAACAGTCCTGGCAGCTGCGACAGCTCGCGTGCCTTGGCATGCGTCAGCGTCGCACCGTCCGCGGCGAGATAGATGCTGCGGCTACCCGCCGGCAATCTCGCCCGCGCCGCCCTCAGGGCCGTGCGCGTCGGCTCGATCTTCCACACCATTCCAGGGCCGCCGCCATACGGTCGATCGTCGACCGTCTTGTGCGCGTCCTCAGCGAACTCCCGCGGCGTGCTTGCCGCGACGCTCACCGTGCCGCGCTCTATCGCGCGACCCAGGACGCCGACCCTGACCGCATCGGTGATGAACTCCGGAAACAGCGTCACCACTTCGATGCGCATGCCGGTCTCACCAGTCCGCGGCCCAGTCGATGACGATGCTCCGGGCATCGAGATCGACCTTCAAAATCCGCTCCTTCACGAACGGCACCCAGTGCTCCTGCTCGCCCCGGATCACCATAACGGTGCCGCCGGGCGTCGACTGGAAATTGTCGACCAGGCCGAGCCGTTCGCCCGAGAAGGACATCGCCTCGATGCCTTCCAGATCGCTCAGGTAGTACTCACCCGGCGCCAGCGGTGGCAGTTCGCTGCGCCACACTCCCAGTTCGAGACCGACCTTGAGCCGGGCCTCCTCGGGAGATTCGAGTCCTTCGAGCTTGGCGAGTACTCCCTTGTCGGTGACCCGCCCTTCTTCAATCTTCACCGGCGCCCAGTGGCCCGGTCGTCCCATCTGCCAGATCCCGTAGCCGAGGATGTTCTCGACCGGATCGGTGTAGGACTTGATCTTGATCCAGCCCTTGACGCCGAAAGTGCCTGCGATCTTTCCGAGGACGACGATCCGGTCTGAGGCGGAGGCCGGTGTCGTCACAAAACTCTGCAAGGCAGTCCCGTCAGCACAGGGCTGGCGGGTCGGTTTCAGGCCGCGACGGGCTGACGACGCTGCTTCGAGACGAGCTCAGCGACGCGATCCGAGGGCTTTGCACCCTTGCTCACCCAGTAGTCCACGCGCTCGAGATCGAGCTGGAGGCGCTGCTGCTTGCCGGTCGCGATCGGATTGAAATAACCGATCTGCTCGAGCGCCGGGCCGCCCTGGCGCTTGCGGCTGTCCGTGACGACGATGTGATAGAAGGGCTGCTTCTTCGCGCCGCGGCGCGTAAGCCGGATCGTAACCATGCTGCTGTAAGCCTCAGGAATCGCGTGGGTCGGGGCGTAAGCCCCGGAAAAGGGCGCGAATGGTACTGAAAGAACGGCCCACTGGCAAACGGGCCGACCGGCAAAGTGGCCAGAGAAATCAGAGGGAAAGCCTCATTCCGTCCGGCCAGCAGGCAAACCGGCCAGCCCACCGGCCTCCTCTCACATCCCCGGCATCTTTCCCCCGAAGGCCCGCATCATCTTGGCGAGCCCCCCGCCCTTGGACATGCTCTTCATAACCTTCTGCATCTGAAGGTAATTTTTCAGGAGCTTATTGATTTCGGAGACGTGAACCCCCGACCCGGCGGCGATCCTGCGCTTGCGGGAGGCGTCGATGTTCTTGGGATAGCGGCGCTCGCCCGGGGTCATGGACCGGATGATGGCGACCTGCCGCTTGATGTCCTTTTCCCCGCCTCCCTGGGGCATTGCGCCCGCCCTGGCGGTCAAATGCGCCGGGAGCTTGTCCATCAGCGAGCTCAGCCCCCCCATCCGCTCCACCTGGGCCAGCTGGTCGTGGAGGTCTTCGAGGTCGAAATCCTTACCCTTCTTGAGCTTGCGGGCGAGCTTCTCGGCCTGCTCGCGATCGACGGTCGTGGTGACCTTCTCGACCAGGGCCAGGACATCGCCCATTCCCAGGATCCGCGATGCCACGCGCTCCGCCTGGAAGACCTCCAGGGCGTCGGTCTTCTCGCCGGTGCCCATGAACAGGATCGGCTGGCCGGTGATCTGTCGGACCGACAGGGCGGCGCCGCCTCTCGCGTCGCCGTCCGTCTTGGTGAGGACGACGCCCGTCAGCGTCAGCGCGCTGCCGAAAGCGCGTGCAGCATTGACCGCGTCCTGGCCGGCCATGCTGTCGACAACGAATAGTGTTTCCGTCGGATTCACGGCCGCGCTGATCTCGCGGATCTCCGACATCATCTCGTCGTCGACGTGCAGGCGGCCTGCCGTGTCGACGATCAGCACGTCGAACAGCGACTGCCTAGCTTCGCTCAGCGCCTCGCGCGCCAGCGTCAGCGCTGGCTTTTTCGGATCGGATGGGTAGAACGCCACGTCGAGCTGTGCGGCCAGCCGCTCGAGCTGCAGGATGGCGGCGGGACGATAGACGTCCGTGCTGGCCAGCAGGACCTTCTTTTTCTCCGTGTCCTTGAGCCACTTTGCGAGCTTGCCGGCGGAGGTCGTCTTGCCGGCGCCCTGCAAGCCCGCCAGCAAAATGACGACCGGCGGCTGCGCGCGCAGATTGATCGGCCGGACCCCCGCGCCCATCAGCGCGATCAGTTCTTCGTGGATGATGCGGACGAGCGACTGACCGGGCGTCAGGCTCTTCTCGATCTCCATGCCGACGACTTTGCCGCGGATCGATTCGATGAACGTCTTGACGACGGGCAGCGCGACGTCGGCCTCGAGCAGCGCCATGCGCACCTGGCGCAGCGTGTCGCTGATGTTCTCGTCGGTGAGTCGCCCGCGGCCGCGCAGGCTCTCCATCACGCCCTGAAGGCGTTCGGTCAGTTTGTCGAACATTGGGGAGAAGAGGATGGCGGATAGCGGATGGCGGATAGTACAAGAACTAAAGGCCTCGGAAACCGGCTGCCGCTATCCCCTGACCCGCCGCCTCATGTAGCCTTTCGCCTTCGCCCCCGGAGACCCAGCTGCCCGTGCTCTCTGTCATCGTCCTTGCCTGTTACCTGGCCTGTGCGGCCTGGCTGGCCTCGAGTGTCTACCGCGCGGAGCGCACCACCGCACGCGGGCAGCGAGTGGCGGGACTGACGCTCGGCGTGATCGCGCTCGTGACGCACGCCGTCCTGCTCTGGTATTCCCTGCTCGCGAATCCCCAGGAAGCCCTGTCGATCGCCGAGACCGCCTCGATCATCGGCTGGCTGATCGCGCTCATCGCGCTCGGGCTCTCATGGCGTCGGCCGAGGTTCGCGGGGATCGGTGCGGTGCTGCTCGCCATCGCAGGCGTCGTCGCAGCCATGACGGACGAAGGTGCCCGCACGTTCGCCCTGAAAGAGCACAACTGGGAGCTCGCCGCTCACATCATCCTGTCGACCACTGCGTACGCATTGCTCACGATCGCCGCGGCACTGGTCATTGCGCTCATGCTGCTCGACAAGCGTCTGCGCCGCCGCGAACCGCTCGGATGGCTCTCGATCCTTCCCTCGGTCGAAGCGCTCGAATCGGCGACCTTCCAGGCGCTCGGCGCCGGCTTCGCGATCCTGACGCTGGCGTTGTTCAGCGGATTCATCTTCGTCGAAGATCTCTTCGCGCAGGATCTTTCACGCAAGACGATCCTGTCGTGTCTCGCATGGATCGTGTTCGCGATCCTGCTGTTCGGTCGCTGGCGGTTCGGCTGGCGCGGCCGGACGGCAGCGCGCTGGACGCTCAGTGGGTTCTCGCTGCTCGTGCTCGCTTATTTCGGTTCGCGCATCGTGCTCGAATCCATTCTCGGCCGTCACTGGGGCTGAGGCCATCTACCTTGGACGCCGCGGTAACTCTCCTTGGACCCTGACAGTATCGAGTGGCCGGCCGCGCTTGCGGCGGGTCCCGTCGTCGTCATCCTCGCAGCGATCGCTCTCGTGGCGATGCTCACCGCCGTCGAAGCGGCGCTGCTGAGCGTCAGCCGGTATCGGCTGCGTACTCTTGCGCGGCTCGGTAATCGCAGTGCGCGCCGCGCCGAACTTCTGCTGGCGCAATCCGATCGACCCGCCGCAACGCTGCTGCTGTGCCGAGTCGCGGTCACAGTCACAGCGGGTGCACTCGCCGGCTACGTGACGACACGCCTGACCGTCGGAATGACCCTGCCGATCCTGCTCGCGATTGCCGTCGCTGCAGTCACCGTGTTGTTGATCGTCGTGGGCGACATCGCCGCACGCGCGGTGGGCGTCCGGTTCGCCGAACCGATCGCACTGGCGACAGCGTGGCTCGCCAACGCGCTCATGGTCGTGCTGCAACCCATCACCTGGACTCTGGCCGCGCTTTCGAAGGGCGTGCTGCGCGTGGTGGGCGTTTCGTCAGCGCGGACGCAGCCCTTCACCGCCGATGGAAAAGATGCAGGGCCGGAGCGGCTCTCGCATCAACGCATGCTGACGAGCATCCTCGAACTGCAGACCATCGCAGTCGAAGACATCATGGTCCCCCGCAGCGAAATCGCGAGCATCGATGTCAGCGACGATTGGGACACCACGCTCGAACTGCTGCGAACCACACCGCATACCCGCTTGCCGCTCTGTGAGGACAGCCTCGACAACGTCATCGGCATGGTGCACATGAAGAAGGTCGCTCATGCATTGGCGCGCGACGATCTGTCGAGAGAGATGCTTCTGCGAATTGCCCGCGAACGCGAAGCGTACTTCGTGCCCGAGGGCACGACGCTCGATGTGCAGCTGCAGAATTTTCAGCGCGACCGGCGCCGCATCGCGTTGGTCGTCGACGAGTACGGCGACATCCGCGGCCTCGTTACCCTGGAAGACATCCTCGAGGAAATCGTCGGCGAGTTCACGAGCGATCCCGGCACGCTGCATCGGGACATTCATCGCGATACCGACGGCAGCTACGTGATCAACGGCGCGATCAGCGTGCGCATCCTGAACCGGACGCTGGGTTGGTCATTGCCCACCGATGGGCCGAGAACGCTGAACGGCCTGATTCTCGAATACCTCGAGAACATTCCGGAGCCCGGCACGACGCTGCGGCTGGGCGATCTCTCGATCGAGATCCTTCAGGCCATCGACAACGCAGTGAAGACGGCGCGCATTCGCCCGATCGAGGAACAGGAAATCCTGCGTCGCGAAGCCTGACGCTCAGAACGCGCTGCGCAGCGCCTGATCGAGCCGCTCGACGCCGATCACTTCGAGCCCCTCGATGGCGCGGCGAGGCTTGTTCGCCTCCGGAACGATCGCGCGCGTGAAGCCGTGCTTCGCAGCTTCCTTGAGCCGCTCCTCACCGTAGGGAACGGGCCGCACTTCACCGGCCAGTCCGATCTCTCCGAAACAGACGAGCTTCGCCGCGAGCGGCTGATCGCGCACGCTCGAAACCGCGGCGAGCAGCGCAGGCAGATCGACCGCCGTTTCTGAAATGCGCACGCCGCCGACGACGTTCACGAAGACATCACGCCCCGCGGTCGACACATTGCCGTGACGATGCAGGACAGCGAGCAGCAACGCGAGACGATTGGAGTCCAGGCCGACTGCGACGCGTCGCGGATTCATGCCCTGCGCTTCGTCCGTGAGCGCCTGCACTTCGATGAGCATGGGCCGACTGCCTTCGCGAGCGACCATGACGGCGCTGCCCGCAACGGGCTGCGAATGTTGCGACAGGAAGATGGCCGAGGGATTCTTCACTTCCTTCAGACCCTGCTCCGTCATCGCGAACACGCCGACTTCGTTCGCTGCGCCGAACCGGTTCTTGACTGCGCGCACGAGGCGATAGCGGCTGCCGGCATCGCTTTCGAAATACAGCACGGTGTCGACCATGTGCTCCAGAATTCGCGGACCGGCGATCACGCCCTCTTTCGTGACGTGACCGATGATGAGCACCGAGACACCGGTCGACTTGGCAAAGCGCACGAGCGCCGCCGCTGTTTCGCGAACCTGCGTGGCCGAGCCCGGCGATGAGTCCACATCCGCAACGTGCATCGTCTGGATGGAGTCGACGATGAGCACGCGTGCGGACGTTTTCTGCGCCTGCTCGAGGATCGTCTCGATCGCCGTTTCGGCCAGCAGTTGCAGCGTGTCGCCGACCACACCCAAGCGCTGCGCGCGCAGACTGACCTGTCGCAGCGATTCCTCGCCCGTGACGTAGAGCGTCGAAGTGACCTGGCTCAGCGCATCGCCCGCCTGCAGCAGCATGGTCGATTTGCCGATGCCCGGATCCCCGCCCAGCAAGGTGACCGAGCCCAGCACCAGTCCACCGCCCAGTACCCGATCGAGCTCCTCCAGGCCGGTCGCGATTCGCGGATCGTCCTTGTTGACCACTTGCGACAGGCGCTGCGGCGCGTCGCTCGATGCGGTCAGGGACTTCCTCTCAGGGTTTCCCTTGTTTCCCTTCGCGATGCTGATGGCCTTGAGTGAATCCCCCGCACCGCACGCGGGACAGAGGCCTTGCCACTGCAGGCTCTCATTCCCGCACTGCTCACATACGTAGATCTGCCGGGTCTTGGCCATGTCGAATGAACTGCGTCGCGAAAGCGGCGGAGCCTACCTCAGCAATCCGGATTTCGGTGAGCCAATTCACACATAGCAGACTTGAAATGCAAACGGCGGGTGTGACGCCGCCAGCAATCTGCGGAAGGCCATTCGTCTATACTGCCTTCAGACATAAGAATGGGGTTTCCGTGGCTTCCAGACTGGCGCGTTTTTCCTGGCTTCCAGGCGGCATTGCAGCAGCCGCGGTGATTGCCATTGGACGGCTGGTCACGCCCTCCCCGTTCGCTCCGCTCGAGCTGGCTGCGTACGATCGTGCACAACGCTCGTCCGATCCGCCTGCCGCGGAAGACATCGTGCTGGTCGACATCGACCAGCAAAGCCTCGCGGAACTGGGCACCTGGCCGTGGCCTCATGGCGTCCATGCCGATCTGCTCCGGGAACTGACTGAAAGCGGCGCGAAGGTCGTTGCTTTCACAATGCCGCTCGGCACGTCGCAGAGCGCCGCCGAGACCGAACGGGTTCGCGCCGCGCTGACCCTGCTCGAAGCATCCGAGCTCGGCAACTCCGAAGAAGCCGTGCAACTGCGTGAGTTGCTGAGAGCGTCGGGGAACTCGGTCGATCCCGATGCACAACTCTCCGCGGCGATCCGGCAGCACGGCAACGTGGTCCTGCCGATCGAGATCAGGACGACGACCGAAACGACGGATACCGCAAATCTTCCCGACCGGCTCTTCGCAACACCGGAACGGGCCGCCCATGCAGTCGCCACTAAGGCCCGCATTACACAGTCCCTCTCCGACACACTCGCGCAGCAGGTGACGGCGGTTGGCCACATCTACATCGCCGCCGACAGTGATGGCGTCCTGCGCGACGATATCGCGGCCGTGCGCGTGGGCGAGCAGTTGCTGCCTTCCATGGCCACCTCCATCGCGGCTCGTGCCATGGACTCCGACGCGCTCTTCACTTCCGACACGACAATGCGTATCGGCAACCGCAGCATCGCTCTCGACGATCAGCTGCGCAGCCATCCGCACTTCGTTCCCAACACGGCGTTCAAACGATATTCGTACCAGCAGGTGCTCGATGGCAGCGTGCCGTCCGCCGAGCTGCGCGACAAGATCGTGATCGTGGGCATCGTGGATTCCGACGATGCGATGGCGACGCCGGTCGGCAAGCTCATGACCGTAAATGCCATCACCGCCAGCACGACGGTGAACCTGATTCAGGGAACGACATTCGCGCGGCCGGGCTCGGCGATTGCTACTGAATGGGCCGTGGCGCTCGGCGTAATTCTGTTCGCTGCGTTCATACTGCCCGCGGCAGGCCCCGCCATGGGCGCGCTCGCCACGGTGCTGGTCGCGGCGATCCTGGCTATCGCGGACTTCGGTGTGCTCGGTTCGACGAATACGTGGGTTCAGTTGCTGACGCCTGCTGTTGCAGCCGTCGCCGGCTACATCCTTTATCTGCTCGGCGATCTGGTGCGGCAAGCAAACGTTCGCGCCACGAGTGCCAAGGACCCTACGGCGAATCTGCGTTCGCTCGGCCAGACATTCCAGCGACAGGGCCAGCTCGATCTCGCATTCGAAACGTATCGCCGCTGCCCCCTCGATGCGCCGACGATGGAGCTGCTCTATTTCCTCGGCATGGACTTCGAGCGCCGGCGTCAGAATCAGAAGGCCGCGGCGGTGTACGGTCACATCGCAACCCGGGACCCGAACTATCGCGACCTTCGTGCGCGACGAGCCCGCGTCGCCGAAGATCGCCCTGCACGCGAACAGCCACAGCAACCCGACAAGACGAAGATCCGCGCCGTGCCGCCGCCGCCTCGCAGCGACCGCCGCATCGAAGACTTCAGCGACGATCCGTTCGGCGAGCAGCAGCCGAAGTCATTGGGTCGCAAGCTCGGCCGCTACGAGCTCGAGCGCGAACTCGGCAAGGGCGCGATGGGTGTGGTGTACCTGGGCCGTGACCCGAACATCAATCGCGTGGTCGCCATCAAGGCGATTCCGCTGGCCGATGAGTTCGAGGAGAACGATCTCGAAGAGGCGCGGGCCCGCTTCTTCCGTGAAGCCGAAATGGCCGGCCGGCTGAATCATCCGAGCATCGTCACCGTCTACGACGCGGGTGAAGATGCCGGACTCGCGTACATCGCCATGGAATATCTGCGCGGTCAGCACCTGAGCCACTACACGGATAGCACAAGACTGCTTCCGCCGAAAACCGTGATGACCCTCGTGGCCCGAACCGCCGAAGCCCTGCACTATGCGCACCGGCAGAACGTGGTTCATCGCGATATCAAACCGGCTAATATAATGTTCAATGCCGAGACCGATGAGCTGAAGATCACCGACTTCGGGATCGCACGACTGACCGATACAAGCCGAACGAAAACCGGAATCGTCCTGGGCACCCCTTCATTCATGTCGCCGGAACAGCTGGAAGGCCGCAGCCTCGATGGCCGTTCCGATCAATTCGCACTCGGCGTCAGCCTGTACCAGCTGTTGACGGGTCAGTTGCCGTTCCGCGCCGAATCGATGCCGCGCCTGATGCAGAAGATCGCGACAGAGCCTCATACCCCGATCCGGCTGGTGCGCCCCGAGCTGCCGGAAGGCCTCGACGCCATCATCGATCGGGTCCTCGCAAAGTCCGCGGACGACCGTTACCCCACCTGTGCCCAGTTCGCTGCCGATCTGCATGCCTGCGCCAAGAGCCTCGAGCCTGAAAAGGCCAAGAGTGAACATGAGTGGTTGCTCCCATGACCGCCGCTAGCATGATCGGGAGACCTTCATGATGCGCGGCAAGATCCGATCCGTCGGGCTGAGCGATGTCGGCCGCGTCCGTGAGCACAATGAGGACACCATCGGGGTCGATGCGGATATCGGCCTGTTCGTCCTCGCGGACGGCATGGGCGGCTACAACGCGGGTGAAGTCGCCAGCGGCATCGCGGTAAAGACCATCGTGGGCCTGGTGAAAGAAGCGATCGAACACCAGGACATGAGCACGGAAGATCCTGAGACCGGCATGCAGCGGCCCAGCATCGTCCTGCGCGACGCCATCGCGCGTGCCAACAAGATCATTTACCAGACCGCCAAGACCCAGCCCCAGTGCGAGGGTATGGGCACGACCGTGGTGGCCTGTCTGTTCTTCAACAACAAGGTCGCCATCGCCCATGTCGGCGACTCCCGGGCCTACCGGATGCGGGCGAACCGGTTCGAGCAGATGACCATGGATCACTCCCTGCTCCAGGAGCTGGTGGACCGGGGGTTCTACTCCCCGGCCGAGGCCCAGAGGGCTACAAACAAGAACTACGTCACAAGAGCGCTGGGGGTCGAACCCACCGTGGACGTCGAATTGCATGAACATGCGGCGGAAAAGGGCGATTTTTACGTCCTTTGCTCGGACGGCTTGTCGGACATGGTCGAGGACGACGACATTCACTTAACTCTCAGCACCTTTAGTGCTAGTCTTGAAACAGTCGCTAAGCAGTTGATTCAGTTATCGAACGATAACGGCGGACGGGACAACGTCTCGATTATTCTTGCGCAAGTTGTCGACTCGTTCGCAGCAAAGAACCGTGTGGTTGACAAAATCCTGCGCTGGTTCGGTTAGTTTGCTGGCGCCGGCTGCGGCAACCACTTTGGGGACGAGGCATACGACATGGCACGGTTGATCCTTAGCCTGGATGGCCAGGTGATGGCCGAATACAACATGAACAAGGAACGTTATACGGTCGGTCGCCTGCCGGATAACGATATCCGGATCGACAATCCTGCCGTCAGCGGCCATCACTCGCTGGTCATCAACATCCTCAACGATTCGTTCCTCGAGGATCTGAACAGCACCAATGGCACTTACGTCAACGGCAAGCTGATCAAGAAGCACGCGCTCCAGCACGGCGATGTCGTGACCGTCGGTCACCATCAGCTGCGTTTCGTCGATACGCAGAGCATGGACTCCGAACCGGATGAGTTCGAGAAGACCATGATCATCACGCCGGGCTCCGCAGTCGCTGCTGCTGCGGCGAAGAAGGCACAGACGATGGTGCCACCTCCTCCCGCCGCGCCGGCACCGCCGAAGGCTGCTCCCGCTGCGACACCGTCGACAGCTGCGACCGCGGCACGTCCTGGCCTGGCATCATCGAGCGCGACTGGCGAACACCCCGTCGCCCTGCCGAAGGCAAAGCTCCAGGTGTTGAGCGGCGCATTCGCGGGACGCGAGCTCGAGCTCAACAAGGCACTGACGACCCTCGGACGCCCCGGCGTCCAGGTCGCGGCGATTACTCGCCGTGCCGACGGCTTCTTCATCGTGCATGTCGACAGCGGCAAGCCGAGCGATTACCCGCAGGTGAACGGAAGCGCGATCGGAGAGCAAGCACGCAAGCTGCAGGACAACGACGTCATCCTGCTCGCGGGCGTGAAGATGGGATTCTTCGAGAGCTGATTTCTTCCGACATCTGCACAAAGGCATGGACTCCCGCCTGCGCGGGAGTGACAGACTCTCTACCTCCAGACCCGCGTCACCCGCTGCGCAATCCCGCAGACGAGCTCGTACGCGATCGTATCCGCGTACGACGCGACCCGATCGGCGGGAACTCCCTCTCCCCACAGCACGACGGAATCACCGATCTTTGCGTCCGGAACATCGGTGACATCGATCGCTGTCATGTCCATCGAGACCCGACCGGCAACCGTGGCGGGATGACTGTTGACCAGCACCGGCGCGCCGCTTCGCACATTGCGCGCGTAGCCGTCGCCGTAGCCAATCGCAGCAATACCGATCAGAGAATCCTTGGGCGCACGCCAGATGGCGTTGTAGCCAACACCTTCCCCACGCGTCACGCGACGCACGGCGATGAGCTGCGTCGTCAGTGTCATTGCGGGACGCAAGCCGAGCTGATCGGCACTCTGGCCTGGAATCGGTGAAATGCCGTAGAGCATGAGCCCCGGCCTGACCCATTCGGTCCGGGCTTCTGGCCATGCGATCAGCCCCGCGGAATTCGCCACGCTGCGATCGAGGCTCATTCCCGCGGTCATCGCGAGAAAGTCGCCGATCTGCTGACGGGTCCCTACTCCGCCCGCTTCTTCGGCGCCGAACAGATGAGTCATCAAACGAATGCGGCCGACCGCGGCGCATGTTTGCAGACGACGACGCACCTCATCGAACTCTGCCGGCGTCACTCCCAGCCGGTTCATGCCGGTATTGAGTTTCAGCCAGACATCGAAGCGATGCGCTGCGCCCGCCTGTTCAAGCTGCTCGACCTGAGCCAGCGAATGCACGACGAGCTCGAAGTTCGCCGCCGCCGCCTGCTGCAGCTCATCGTTGCTGAAAACACCCTCTAGCAGCACGATCGGCCGCGTGATCCCACCAGCGCGCAGCGCCAGCCCTTCTCCGATGCGCGCCACACCGAATGCATCTGCACTGTCGAGCGCATGCGCAACGGGCACGATGCCGTGGCCATAGGCATTCGCCTTGATGACGGCCAGGACTTTCGAAGCGGGAGCGAAACGGCGGACCGCGGCGAGGTTGTGACGCAACGCGCTCGCATCGATCGTCGCGGTGGGGAAGCTCACCGGAATGAACCGTCGCCGTAGGAAGACTCGGGTGCGAAGTTTTCGAACTTGGTGTATTTGCCCAGGAAGGTGAGCGCGATCTCGCCGATCTCGCCGTTACGCTGCTTGGCGATGATGATGTCGGCGATGCCCTTGCGGGTGGTGTTCTTGTCGTACACCTCTTCGCGATAGATCATCATGATCAGGTCGGCGTCCTGCTCGATGGCGCCCGACTCGCGCAGGTCCGACATCACGGGCTTCTTGTCCGTGCGCTGCTCGACGCTTCGATTGAGCTGCGAGAGCGCGATCACCGGCACCGCCAGCTCCTTCGCCAGCGCCTTGAGCGAACGCGAGATCTCGGAGATTTCAGTCGCGCGGTTTTCCGTGTTGCCCGACACCTGCATGAGCTGCAAGTAATCGAGCACGATGAGATCGAGCCCGTGCTCGCGCTTCAGGCGTCGAGCGCGTGCACGAACATCCGTAGGCGTCAGCGCGCCGGTATCGTCGATGTAGATCGGCGCTTCCTTCATCATGCTGATCGCCGTGTTCACGCGGGACCACTCCTCGCCGTCGATGTTGCCGACGCGAAGATGGCTCTGATCGACTCGACCAAGCGACGAGACCATGCGGAACGCCAGCGAGTCTCGCGACATTT
The DNA here is from genome assembly GCF_014202975.1 of Povalibacter uvarum. Classification (GTDB taxonomy): domain Bacteria; phylum Pseudomonadota; class Gammaproteobacteria; order Steroidobacterales; family Steroidobacteraceae; genus Steroidobacter; species Steroidobacter uvarum. Next base: position 385,029 of record NZ_JACHHZ010000001.1, on the reverse strand, counting down.
CCATGCTGAAGATGCCCACCTTCGCCTTCTTCGGACCGAAGGCGGCGTTCTCGGCAATGTTGAGCGCGAACGTCGTCTTGCCCATCGACGGTCGGCCGGCGATGACGATGAGATCGCCCTTCTGCAGGCCTGCCGTCATTTCGTCGAGCCGCGTGAAGCCGGTGCTGATGCCGGTGAGCTGGCCTTTGTTCTGGGCCAGCATGTCGAGGCGATCGATGACGGCGCCGAGCTCGTTGCGCAGCGGGACGAAGCCCGAACCCGCCTTGTTGCCGCTCTCGGCAATTTCGAAGACGAGCCGCTCCGCTTCGTCGACGATTTCGTTCGCTTCGCGCCCTTCCGGATCGTAGGCGCTGGCGGCGATCGTGCCGCCGACATGAATCAGTTTGCGCAGGACCGAACGCTTGCGGACGATTTCCGCATAGGCCCGGATGTTGGCTGCGCTGGGAGTGTCGCGGACCAGGCCCGCGAGGTAGATGAGGCCGCCGGTCTGTTCCGACAGCGATTTGCGTTCGAGCGCTTCGGAGAGCGTGACGGCGTCGAAGGGCTCGCTGCGGGCCGCCAGGTCGGCGATGCCCTCGAAGATCAGCTGGTGATCGCGACGATAGAAATCGTCGGCCGTCATGCGATCGGCGATCGCATCCCATCCCCGGTTGTCGAGCATGAGACCGCCGAGCACGGCCTGCTCGGCTTCCACCGAATGCGGCGGCACACGGATGTCATCGACCACCGCACGGTCCCGATCGCGGCGCGAACCGCCGAACGGGACTTTTGGCTCGGTGCCCGGCATCTGTGTTGCCGCCGGTAACGCGATTACTCTTCGCCGATGATGATGACCGGCAGGTCGATCGTCAGATCGGTGTGCAGGTGGACCTGCACTACGTGCTCGCCGGCCTGACGGATCGGGCCGTTCGGCAGGCGCACTTCCGCACGCTCGATCTGGTGACCCGCCTTGCGGGCACCTTCAGCGATGTCCGTGGTGCCGATCGAGCCGAAGAGCTTGCCTTCGCCGCCGGCCTTCGCCGTGAGCGTGAGCTTGAAGCCTTCGAGCTTCGCAGCGCGAGCCTGGGCGGCATCGAGCTCGACCTTCGCGGCCTTTTCGATTTCGGCGCGACGCGACTCGAACTTCGCGACGTTCTCTTCAGTGGCGAGCGTCGCCTTGCCCGCGGGCAGCAGGAAGTTGCGGCCGTAACCGGACTTCACCTTGACGCGATCGCCGATGTTGCCGAGGTTCGCAACCTTCTGCAGCAGAATGACTTCCATAGGACACCTATGCCTTGAAACTGACCAATAGCCTTGACGCAATACTCACACAGTCTGGGCGCGGGGTCGCAACCAGTTGTCCGCGAAGCCCCAGATCGCCAAAACCAGCACCGTAACCGACATCGACAGCGGCACGACCAGCAGGACGTAGATCGCCGCCAGCCAGCCTCGATTCAACTTTCCGCCCGCCTTGCTCCGATGGGCCGCGGCCAGTCCCTGGAAGGACAAGGCTGCGAAGGCCACCCAGGCCAGCGAAGCGACCAGACCCGAATCGCTCAGGAATGCGGTCACGAACAGTACCGTTACCGCCAGTCCGAGCACCAATCCCAACCGCAGCTTGCGGTATTCGGCCCCGAACCGGCCGGGGGCGTCGAGCAGCGTCTGCCACCAGCACCCCAGGAACAGCGCCCCAAGCACTGTGGTCATCGACAGGGCCGCAAGCGCGCCCCACATCGTTCGGGCCCAGATGGCGATCATGGCCTCGGTGTCCCCACCGAAGTGCAATCCCGCCGCTTCCATCGAATCCAGCGCCCTGCGCAGCAGTTCGACCCAGATTGCGGTCGGATCCGACAGCGCGAGGTAGACCCCTATGACCGCCAGGGCAACCACCGACGCGGCGATCTGGAAACAGAGATTCAGCGAACCCGTTCGCTTCAGCAGCGCCGCCAGCAGGGCCGGCCCCACGATCAGCACGAGCAGTCCGGCGATCAACCCCGGCACCATCTCGCCCAGCGTCACCACGATCCAGATGGCAGCGGCCGCTGAGGTTGCTGCGACCGGCAACGCCTGGCGCCAGTCGGCACGCAGCATCACCAGCACCGGAATCGCTCCGGCCAGCACCATGAACGGCATCGGCATCTGCAACGACAGCGCGCCGCAGAAGGCGGCGGCGACTGCTGCATGCCAGGGACGCTGGGTCAGCCAGGCTGCGATTGCGTGATGCATGGACACACTGCCCTGAAAAGGGCGCGTGCGCCGGCCCTGCGGCCGACGCACGTTACGAAGAACGGATCAGTGCTGATCGGTGTACGGCAGCAGTGCCAGGTAGCGCGCGCGCTTCACAGCAACGGCGAGCTGACGCTGATAGTGCGACTTCGTCCCGGTGATGCGGCTCGGAACGATCTTGCCGGTTTCCGTGATGTAAGCCTTGAGAATGCCCAGATCCTTGTAATCGATCTGTTCGATGCCTTCAGCCGTGAAGCGGCAGAACTTACGGCGGCGGAAAAAACGTGACATGGCAATAACCTCTTGAACGGATGGATCAGGCGGCCGCGGAAGGCGAATCGTCATCGCCGTCATCGGCGAAGCGCTCGTCGCGGGACTCGTCAGTCGAACGCGCCATCGGCGACGGTTCGGTGACGGCCTTGTCCATCTTGATCACGAGATGACGCAGGACTGCATCGCTGAAGCGGAATGCACCGGTCAGTTCGTTGAGGGTCTTGCCGTCGCACTCGAGGTTCAGCAGAACGTAGTGCGCCTTGTGAACCTTGGCGATCGGGAACGCCAGCTGGCGGCGGCCCCAGTCTTCCAGGCGGTGGATCGTGCCGTTGCCGGCGCTGATCATGCCCTTGTAGCGTTCCAGCATGGCCGGAACCTGTTCGCTCTGGTCAGGGTGGACCAGAAACACAATCTCATAATGTCGCATTGCTGCTCCTTATGGAGATGCTTCCTGGGTGATTAATTCCAGTGAAGCAAGGAGTTAGGAAACCACGTTACCGCCGCCCCCGGATTCCGGGCGCAAAACGGGCGCGAATGGTAGCGGAAGGACCTTGAAGAAGGAAGGGGACCCGAGGAACTCACCCCCTCTGCCGGAGGGCCTCGAAGAGCACGACGCCGGTCGCGACCGACACGTTCAGGCTTTCCACTACCCCCCGCATTGGAATGCTGATCAGGGCGTCGCAGTTCTCTTTCGTCAGACGGCGCAGCCCGGGGCCTTCCGCCCCAAGGACGATGGCCAGCGGGCCTGTCAGGCTCGTCTCGTAGAGAGACTTCGCCGCTTCGTCGTCGGTGCCGACGATCCAGACCTCGCGTTCCTTGAGCCACCGCATCGTGCGCGCCAGGTTGACGACCTGGATCAGCGGCACGGTCTCGGCCGCACCTGACGCCACCTTGCGCACCACGGGCGACAATCCAGCCGCGCGATCGCGCGGAACGATCACCGCAGTGACGCCAACCGCATCCGCGGTACGCAGGCACGCCCCGAGGTTGTGGGGATCCTGAACGCCATCGAGGATGAGGAGCAGTGGCTTCTTCGCCTTATCGAGCAACTCATCGAGTGCGCCCTCACCCAGCACGCCCGACGATTTCATCTGTATGCACACGCCCTGGTGGCGATCACCCGCCGCCATGCGATCGAGCTCCGTACCGTCGCGATGAGCGATCTTCACGCCCGCTGCCTGAGCGAGCTTTACAACCTCGGCAATTCGCCCGTCGTCGCGTCCCTTCTGCAGGATCAGAAGTGACGCGCGCTGCGGATGCTGTTGCAGAAGCGTCCGCACGGCATGCAGCCCGAATACGATCGTCTCATCACTCATCGCCGGCCTCTTCGTCGCTGCCACGGACCGCGGATCACCGGTGGCCCCTGGCGTGCCTCTGCCAGTTCGAAATCGATCTTGCGCTCATCGATGATCACGTTGATCAGCCGCACGCGCAGATGATCGCCGAGCCGGAAGACCCGGCCGCTGCGTGCTCCGACGAGACGGTAGCCGGTGCGATCGCGGGAGAAATAATCAGACCCGAGCGCGCTCACATGCACGAGGCCGTCGATCTGCAATCCCTTCGCCTGCACGAACAAACCAAAGTCGACGACGCCCGTGACGAGCGCATCGAACTCCTCGCCGATCTTGTCCTGCATGTATTCGCACTTGAGCCAGGACATCGCATCCCGCGTGGCTTCGTCGGCGCGACGCTCGGTGAAAGACGTCTGCTGGCCGAGCTCGACCATGCGAGAACCGCTGTATTCGAAGTTCGTCGCCGTTCCTCCGCGCAACACATGGCGGATGCCGCGATGGACCAGCAGGTCCGGATAGCGGCGGATGGGCGACGTGAAATGCGCGTACTCCGCAAGCGCCAGGCCGAAGTGACCGACGTTCTCCGGCTGATACGCAGCCTGCGGCATGGACCGGATCACGACGGTCTGAATGAGATGGGCTTCTTCGTTGCCGACGATCTTCTGCAGCACCGCGTTCATGTCCTGCGGCTCGAGATCCCGGTCCCGCGGCAGTTCGATACCGAAACCGCTCAGGAACTGGCGCAACTGCTCGAGCCGATCCTCATCCGGCTGACCGTGGACGCGATAGAGCGTCGGAATCTTGTGCTTGCGCAGGAAGCGCGCTGCCTCCACATTGGCAGCGATCATGCACTCTTCGATCAGCCGATGCGCATCGTTGCGCGGCTGCTCGACGAACGCTGCAATGCGCCCCTCGGCATCGAACCGCACCTTCAGCTCCGGCGCATCGAAATCGAGCGCGCCGCGACGCAGTCTTGCGCTGTACAGCGCACGAAAAACGTCATGCAGGTGGCGCAGCTGTTCGCCGCACCTCGTGACGTCAGGATCGGCGCTCGCAGCAGGATTCGCGAGATACGCGGCGACCTTCGTGTAGGTCAGTCGCGCCTTCGAATTCATCAGGCCTTCGAAGAATCGCGCGCGCGTTACCTTGCCCTCCTCGTTCACGCGCATTTCACAGCACATGCACAACCGGTCGACGTTCGGATTGAGCGAACACAACCCGTTCGACAGCGCCTCGGGCAGCATCGGCAACACACGATTCGGGAAATACACCGAAGTGCCGCGATGCTGGCCCTCCTGATCGAGCGCGGAACCCGGCGATACATAGCTCGCGACGTCCGCGATCGCGACGATCAATCTCCAGCCGCCGCGGACGGGTTCACACCAGACCGCATCATCGAAGTCCCGCGCGTCCTCGCCGTCGATGGTGACGAGCGGTACGTCGCGCAGATCTTCGCGACCGCGCTTCGCTGCCGCACTCACCGAATTGCCGAACGCTTCGGCTTCGGCGACCGCGTCCGGCGGGAATTCGAAAGGCAGGCCGTGCGAATGGATGGCGATCTCGGTTTCCATTCCAGGCGCTGCATGCTCGCCGAGGACCCGGGCGACGTAACCCAGCGGTTGCGCGGTCTTCGACGGCTGCTCGAGTAGCTTCAGCAGCACTACCTGCCCGGGTTTCGCGCCGCCGAGCCGATCGCGGGGAACCAGCACTCGATGGCCGATCCGGGGATTGTCCGGCACGACGAAGCTGATCCCGGATTCGTCATAGAGACGGCCGACGATCTCGGTCGTTCCGCGCTCCAGCACTTCGACGACCGTGCCTTCGGGGCGGCCGCGGTGATCCGTCCCACTCAACCGAACGGCGACGCGATCGCCATGCATGACTTCCCGCATCTGTCGATGCGAAAGAAGAATCGGCGTCGAGCGATCCTCGGGGTGAACGAATCCGTGGCCATCGCGATGACCGGACACGGTGCCGACGATCAGCGTAAGCCGCTCACGCAGGCAGTACTCGTCGCGCCGGTTGAGAACTATGTCGCCCGCGTGCAGCAGTTCTTTGAGTTGCGCATGCATGCTGCGTCGCTGGGGACTCGTCGTCGCACCGACGCGGAGCGCCAACTGGTCGAACAGCAACGGCTGTCCGGCCTCCTTCAGGGTTTCACTGATGGAGAACTGTTCGTCCGCCTTGGTGCGCTGCTCAGCGACCTTGGCGCGCGGCGTCCGGGCGGGACGGGGCGAAGTCTTTTTCGATTTCGCCGTGGGGGTTTTTCTGGTTTTCTTTTTGCTTTTCATAACAAGTGGTTGAAGTGTAGCTCAGCCATGCCGCCAAGGCCCCGGATGGCGCTGTAACGCGCGAACGCCGGGTTTGTGCGGGATGCACTGAAAAATGGATGGATAGCTGCGTGCCGGTGGCGTCGTATGTCGACGCTTCGGATTGACGCCGCTTGGATTGACACTGCGGGATGCCGCCGGTAGATTTGCGCGCCTTGCGGGGCTGGGCCCCGCATTCCTTCCCCTGCCCAGGTGGCGGAATTGGTAGACGCGCTGGTTTCAGGTACCAGTGGAGCGATCCTTGGAGGTTCGAGTCCTCTCCTGGGCACCAAGTTCCTTATCGACAGCCGGTGACATGCACCCGACGCGGTGCGTGCTCGCGTCGGCTGTCCCGCTTGCGCCGTGCTCCAGTGGGGCGGGCCTGTCAATCCAGCGGATTGCGCAGGACGATCGTCTCGCTGCGATCAGGTCCGGTCGAAATGATCGCGATCGGCGCTCCGACGAGCTCCTCGAGTCGTTTGAGGTAGGCCTGCGCTTCGCGCGGCAACGCGTCGAACGACTTCACCCCGAACGTGCTCTCCTTCCAGCCGGAGTGTTCCTCGTAGATCGGCTCGCAGATCGCCAGCGCCTCGGCGCCAACCGGGAGGATGTCTCGCTTCTCGCCGCGCACCTTGTATCCGACGGCGACACGCACGGTGTCGAGACCATCGAGCACGTCGAGTTTCGTGATGCACAGTCCCGAAACTCCGTTGAGCTCGACCACTCTGCGCAGTCCCGCGGCATCGAACCAGCCGCAACGACGGGGACGTCCCGTGACCGAACCGTATTCGTTGCCCTTCACGCGCAGATGCTCGCCGACTTCGTCGTCGAGCTCCGTGGGGAATGGGCCGCTGCCGACGCGCGTTGCGTAAGCCTTCGCGACGCCCAGGACGTAGTGCAGATGCTGCGGACCGACACCGACACCGGCTGACGCCTGACCCGCAACGCAATTGCTCGACGTGACGAACGGATACGTGCCGTGATCGACGTCCAGCAGCGCAGCCTGCGCGCCTTCGAAGAGCAATCGCTTGCCGGCACGTATCAACGCGTTCACTTCAGCGGAGACGTCGGCGACCATCGGCTTCAGCCGGTCGGCGAACTGCAGCGACTCATCGAGCGTCTGCTGGAAATCGACCGTCTGAGCCTTGAAGTAATTGCGCAGGACGAAGTTGTGATAGTCGAGAACTTCGCCGAGCTTGGCAGCGAAACGTTCGCGCGCGAACAGATCCTGAACCCGGATCGCACGGCGGGCGACCTTGTCTTCGTACGCCGGACCGATACCGCGGCCCGTCGTACCGATCTTCGCCGCGCCCATCGCCGCTTCGCGCGCCTGATCGAGAGCGATGTGATGCGGGAGAATCAGCGGACAGGCTTCCGAGATCCGCAAGCGGCTCGGTGCGTCGATTCCCGCACGCTGCAGCTCCGCCATCTCCTCGAACAGGGCCTTGGGCGACAGCACGACACCGTTGCCGATGAAGCACGTCACGCCGTCATGGAGGATGCCCGACGGAATCAGGCGCAGGATCGTCTTCTTGCCATTGATGACGAGCGTATGGCCCGCGTTGTGGCCGCCCTGGAATCGAACGACGCCGGCGACGCGATCTGTCAGCAGATCGACGATCTTGCCCTTGCCTTCATCACCCCACTGGGCGCCGATGACTACGACATTGTTGCTCATGAGAACACACAGCTAATAAAGAAGACGGGGCCGCGAGACACACGCTCACGGCATGGATTCATTGATGCGGACGTTCGCCGCACGCCGACGATCACGATCGCACGACATACAGGAGCACCAGTCCGCCGATCATGCTGACGAGACCCCAGACCCGCAGCTGCCGGTCGGGAAGATTCGCCATCGTCAGCATGAAGCGTTTCATGGCCTGGGGATTCAGGAACGGCAGGATGCCTTCCAGCACGAGATACAACGCGAAAGCCGCGAGCAGATCTGTCCAGTTCATGGCGCCTTGACGTCAGCCGAAGCAAATCCGCGGACACGCCGCAGCGCCGTACACCGGCAGGCTCAACGCTTGCCGGAGCGATTCAGGTACTTGAAGAACTCGCTGTCCGGTGAGATCACGAGCACGTCGCTTTCCGTTCCGATCGACTCGCGATACGCCTGCATGCTGCGATAGAACGAATAGAAATCCGCGTTGCGCGAATAGGTCCGCGCATAGATCTCCGCCGACTTCGCATCGCCTTCGCCGCGGATGCCTTCGGCTTCGCGATAGGCCTCCGCAAGGATTTCGGTACGCTGGCGATCGGCCTCGGCGCGCAGCTTCTCGGCGTTCTCGTCACCTTCCGCGCGCAGCCGCTTCGCCTGGCGGTCGAAGTCCTGACGCATGCGATTGAACACCGATTCGCTGACCTCATCGGGCAGGTCGATCTTTTTCACGCGCACGTCGACGAGCGTCAAGCCCAGTCCGCGCGCATTCGCCTCGGCCAGCTTGAGAATTTCGCCCGTGAACTCGGCACGCTCCGCTGCGACGACCTGCTGGATGGTCCGGCGCGCAATCACGCCCTTGATGCCATCCTTCACGATCGCGCCCAGTCGCCCTTCGGCGATGCGCTTATCACCGCCCGAGGTCGCCTGGTAGAACGTCGAGACGTCGGAGATCCGCCACTTCATGTAGAAGTCGATGCGCAGGATCTTGCCTTCGCTCGTCAGGAACTGCTCCGGCGGCACGTTACCGGTCAGCACGCGCTTGTCGAACTTCTGCACCTTGTTCACGAACGGCGTCATGAAGTGCAGGCCCGGGCCGTAGTCCGCGCGCACGATCTCGCCGAAGCGGAACTTGATGGCCATCTCCGTTTCACGCACGGTGAACGCGGACATGGCGAACAGCAGCGCAGCCGCTGCGATAGCGATCAACACCAGAAATGCACGGTTCGCCATCAGCGTGATCCTCGCGTACGGCGATCGGTGGTCGTGTTGTCAGTCCCGGATCCCGCGGGACGTTCGATGGTCATCGATGCGTCAGTCGACTCCACCCGCGGCCGCCTCGTCTGCTCGAGCAGCTTGTCGATGGGCAGGTAGACCAGGTTGTTACCGCCACCCGAAGTGTCGAGCACGACCTTCTTGCTGGATGCCAGGACCTGCTCGAGCGTTTCGATGTAGAGACGTTCGCGGGTCACAGCCGGCGCCTGTTCGTATTCGGCGAGAAGCTTGCCGAAGCGCGCCGTTTCACCCTCTGCGTCCGCGATCTTGCGGGAGCGATAGGCTTGGGCGTCCTGAATTTCGCGGGCTGCCGAACCACGCGCACGTGGGATGATGTCGTTCGCGTAGGCCTGCGCGGCCAGCGAGAAACGATCGCGGTCTTCGCGAGCCTTGATGGCATCGGCCTGCGCGGGACCGACTTCGTTCGGCACCTTCACGTCCTGCAGGTTCACCGAGGTGACTTCGAGGCCCGTCTTGTAGGCATCGATCGTGCGCTGGATCAGCTCCTTCGTGCGCACGACGATATCGAGACGGCCCGACTCGAGAACGTAATCGAGCTTGCTGCGGCCGATGATTTCGCGAATCGCGCTCTCGCTGACTTCGCGCAACGTCGTGTCGGGCGACTCGACGTTGAAGGCCCAGTCCAGCGGATTGGCGCGACGGAATTGAACTTCGAGATTGATGTCGACGAGGTTTTCGTCCGACGTCAGCATGCGGGTGGTTTCGCTGAAGCTGTCGATCGTCTGGATATTGACGAGCTGCCGGGTTTCGATCGGCCACGGCATGTGCCAGCGCAGACCCGGTTCAGTGGTTGCGACGTGCTTACCGAACCGCAACACGACGCCGCGTTCGGCGGCATCCACCTGGTAGAGACCGGTGAAAGCCCAGATCGCGACGAGCACGAGCGCGATCGTCCCGATGCCGAATCCCCGTGCGGCACCACCGCCGGTCCCGGCGCCGCCGCGACCGCTGCCTCCGCCGAAAATGCCCGAGAGCCGGCGCTGCAGGTTGCGCACCACTTCATCGAGATCGGGGGGACCCTGATCGGGCCGGTTGCCGCCACCGCCGCCCCAGGGGTTGTTGCGCTTGCCGCCGGAATTTCCGCCGGATTCGTTCCAGGCCATAAGAAGCTCGATACTCTCCGGAAGAAAAAAGTCAGCCAATCCAGCGGGTCGGAACGGGCGATTGTAGGAATGGCCCGCCGGTGGCACAAGGTTGAAGTGGGTCGTTGGGACTAAAAGGGAGGCCTTCCGTCCGGCAAAGGTCTTCGAACGCCAGCCGGGGCATGGAAATCTCCAGATCCGTTTCGCCACCCGGAAGCGTTTTCTCCGCGAGCACCGCGCCGGCGGCAAAGAAACGCGCACGCGCCCGGCCGCGGGCGGGATCGAGCACGATGTGCCGATGCACGATCTCGGGCCCCAGGAAGTCCCCGATGGCGTTGACCAGCAAATCCGTACCCGCTCCGGTCTGGGCAGACAGCCACACGCGGCGGACGTGCCCTTCGGCCGCGGCTTCGACGCGAGGCGCCTCACCCAGGAGGTCCGCCTTGTTATAGACCTCGATCTGCGGCAAAGATCCCGCGCCGACCTCTTCGAGCACGCGATTGACCTGTTCGATCCGTTCGCCGCGCTCGGGATCAGCAGCATCCACGACGTGAAGGAGAAGCGTCGACTCGCGCGCTTCCTGCAAAGTCGAGCGGAACGCGGCCACCAGTTCGTGCGGAAGGTCGCGGACGAATCCGACCGTGTCGGCCAGCAATGCAAACCGTGCATCCGGCAGATTCAGTCGGCGGACAGTCGGATCCAGCGTAGCGAAGAGCTGATCGGCGGCGAACGCTTTTGCGCCGGTCAGATAGTTGAACAGTGTCGACTTGCCGGCGTTGGTGTAGCCCACGAGCGCGACCGTCGGAATCTCTGCGCGCTTGCGTTCACGGCGCGTGGTCTCGCGCTGGGTAAGTACCTTGTCGAGACGCGCGTTCAGCGTCTTGATGCGATTGCCCAGCAGGCGTCGGTCGGTTTCGAGCTGGGTCTCACCGGGACCGCGCAGGCCGATACCGCCCTTCTGACGCTCGAGGTGCGTCCAGCCGCGAACCAGTCGCGTCGACAGGTGCTTGAGCTGTGCCAGTTCGACCTGGAGCTGACCTTCGAACGTACGCGCACGCTGCGCGAAGATGTCGAGGATGAGACCGGTGCGATCGATGACGCGACACTGCAGGAGCGCTTCGAGGTTGCGCTCCTGGCTCGGCGACAAGGCGTGATCGAATACGACGAGATCCGCGCCCAGCGATTTGACCGCCGAGTGGATTTCCTCCGCCTTGCCGCTGCCCACGAAGAGTCGCGGGTCGGGCGCACGCCGGGTGCCGGTGATCACGCCAAGGACTTCGGCGCCGGCAGAAGCTGCCAGCGACGTCAGTTCGTTCAATTCATCCTTGCCGGGAGGCTGGCCGAGACCGATGCGTACCAGCAGAGCGCGTTCGCCGCTGCGTGGACGTTCAAACAACAGACTTCTCCGCGTATTGCGTCGGGCGTCCAGCGTGCATCGTCAGAGCATTCATCGTCCGCGGACTGTCCGCGGAGATTTCATCGCTTGAGGAATTCTCACTCGCTCGGCGTCGTCGCTTCAGTGCCATCCTCATCGCCCGTCGGCACACGAATGCTGCGCGCGGGAACGACTGTGGAAATGGCGTGCTTGTAAACCATCTGGCTTACGCTGTTCTTCAGCAGCACGACGAACTGATCGAACGAGTCGATCTGACCTTGCAGCTTGATGCCGTTCACCAGGTAAATGGAGACCGGGACGCGCTCCTTGCGCAAAGTATTCAGGAACGGGTCCTGCAATGATTGCCCTCTGGCCATCATTATCTCCTTGTTATTACTCTGAAATTCTTTGATGTTGGAACGTTTCCGGCACGCCGCTTCCATGCTTCCGGACGACAGCTCACGAACGCCATCCTCGCGTTCGTTGCAGTGCCGCAGTCTAGCACAGCGAGGTCAGGTTCGAGATCGTGCTTTCGTTTAATACTGAGCCTCAAGCGGACCCTCGGACGTTACTTATCGAATCGATCTCGCGCTCCATTAGGGCGCTCGCGGAAGATTCAAGGGCATCGATCCACTTTACATCCGCATCTGCACGTAACCACACCAATTGTCTGCGTGCGAGATGACGCGTCGCAACGATTGCGTTCGTGATCGCTTGCTGCAACGGCACAGTGCCTTCGAGATGCTCCCACAACTGGCGATACCCCACCGAACGTATCGAGGGCAATCGCGAGTGCAGATCTTCCCGCCGATGTAGATCTCCGACCTCGGCCAGCAACCCCGCTTCCATCATTGCCGCGAATCGTCGGGCAATCGCGTCATACAACCGATCGCGATCGCCCGGCACCCAGGCATAAGAGATGAAGCGCAGTCCTGGTTCCGGTGTGACGGTCGCCGCGTGAAAATCCGTCAGCGTCCGGCCGGTCAGACGGAAAACCTCCAGTGCACGCTGGATCCGTTGACCGTCATTCGGCTGGATTCGTGCTGCTGAGACCGGGTCTATGCGCGCAAGTTCAGCGTGCATCGCCGGCCAGCCGCGTTCGGCCGCCTCGGCATCGATCGCTGAGCGGAGCTCGGGGTTCGCCGTCGGCAGCTCCGCGAGACCCTGCCGCAGAGCACGGAAATACAACATCGTGCCGCCGACCAGCAGCGGAATGCGACCGCTCCCATGGCTCTCCTGGATGGCCTGCCGCGCATCGCGCACGAACTGGCCCGCCGAATAGGCTTCGGCGGGATCGAGGATATCGACCAGCCGATGCGGGAAGCGACGCAGCACATCCGGCGACGGTTTGCCTGTCCCGATGTTCATCCCGCGATACACCATCGCGGAGTCGACGCTCACGATGTCGATCGGCCAGCGGGCGGCGAGATGCAATGCGAGGTCGGTCTTGCCTGCCCCCGTCGGCCCCATGAGCAGGACGACAGGCCCCTGCGGCTTGGCCCGATCGTCCTTCATCGTCCGCGCAGAAACATTCGATCCAGATCGCTCATGCTCACGAAGGTCCAGGTCGGTCGCCCGTGATTGCATTGGTCGCTGCGTACCGTGCGCTCCATCTCTCTCAGCAGCGCATTCATCTCCGGAACGGTGAGATTGCGATGCGCACGCACGGCGCCATGGCACGCGATCGTTCCGAGCACTTCGTTCAATGCTTCTTCCACGCCGCGCGAAGTGCCATTCGCTACCAGGTCCGCACCGATGCGAGCGATCAACGCGTCGATGTCCTTCGCTTTCAGGAATGCAGGCAGCGCACGAACATGAATGCCTGCCGGCCCTGACCGCTCGATGTCCAGACCAGCCTGCCTCAGCATCGGCGCGTGCTCTTCCAGCGCGTCCGCTTCTGCCTGCGAAACGCTGATCGACAACGGCACGAGCAGCGGCTGGCTCCCGACGCCACCGTCGCCAAGCGCAGCCTTCATGCGCTCGTACGTCGTGCGCTCGTGGGCAGCATGCATATCCACAAGGATCAGGCCTTCGGGCGCCTGCGAAAGAATGTAGATGCCATGGAGTTGAGCAATCGCGAAACCCAGCGGCGGCGCCTCGGACGGTAGCGATTGCGCCATCGACGCTTCCGCCGACCCGGAGACGGCGAACGGCACCATCGCTGGCTCGGCGACGCGCAGGCTCAGCGACGACTGGCCGCCGGCGAACGATCGATTCTCATATTGCACCGGCCCGCGGGCCGGCCACACAACGCCGGCATTCGCTGCTGGCATGAATGTGTTGATACTCGCTGGCGCGGGAGCGGGCGTGCTTGCGCCGGCGTACGTGTCGCGCAGCACGCGCTCGACCGTTCGGAACAGGAAATCGTGGACGTGCCGGCCATCGCGAAACCGGACTTCGAGTTTCGCCGGATGTGCATTCACGTCGACCTGCGTGGGATCCATCTCCATGAACAGCACGAAAGCAGGCTGCCGCCCGCTGAACATGACGTCGCGATAGCCGAGCCGGATCGCGCTCGAGATCAAGCGATCGCGCAGCATGCGGCCGTTCAGATAGAAATGCTGGAGATCGGGCTGGGCACGGGCGTATGTCGGCTGGCAAAGCCAGCCCGAGAGTTTGCAGCCCGCGGATTCGTGCTCGACGAACAGCGCGTTCGCCATGAACTCATCGCCGACGATGGCGGCGACGCGGCGTTCGCGCTCGATCTGCGTATTCGCGATCGGATAGTCGGCGACGACCTTCCTGCCGACGGTGAGCGAGAATGCCGTACCGAAGCACGAAAGCGCGAGGCGCTCGATCATCCGGGTGATGTGCTGCGTCTCCGTTCGCTCAGCACGCAGGAATTTGCGGCGCGCCGGCACGTTGAAGAACAGATCGCGCACCTCGATCGTCGTGCCGAACGGATGCGCAGCCGGTGCTGCCTCACTCAGGTTGCCGTTATCCGATGCGATTTCATACGCCTGCGGGCTGCCGGCGGCCCGGGAAACGAGCCGCATGCGTGAAATCGAGGCAATACTGGGCAGCGCCTCGCCGCGAAAGCCGAGCGTTGCCACGCGCTCGAGATCGTCGATCGTCGTGATCTTGCTCGTCGCATGCCGCGACAGCGCCAGCGCCAGCTCGTCGCGCTCGATGCCTTTGCCATCGTCGCGGATCCGGCAGAGCTTCACTCCGCCCTCTTCGATCTCGACTTCCACACGCTTCGAGCCCGCATCGAGACTGTTCTCGATCAGTTCCTTGATGACGGACGCAGGGCGCTCGATGACCTCGCCGGCGGCGATCTGATGAATGAGTTGCTCGGGAAGAACGCGAATCGGCATGGGAGCGACCAGCGGGAATCAGCGGTCGCGCGAGAATACCAGAGAGGGGTCAGCGGGCTGCGGCGTTTCCGGCGGCGCCAGCGGAAGCGATCCGGCTGCCGTCGCGCTGCTGTCGCAGTTGCGCGATGTAGGAACCCGGCGGCGGATTCTCATAGAAGTACGTGCGCACGCCGGCGTGAATCGCTTCAGCCAGTCGCTGCTGGTGGCGTGTGTCCTTGAGACGCGCTTCCTCGTTTACGTTCGAGATGAACGCCGTCTCCACGAGCATCGAGGGAATGTCCGGAGACTTGAGCACAAGGAATCCCGCCTGCTTCACGCCACGTCGCGTCACGTTGCCGATGCGATCGAGCTCGCCCATGACCTTCTCGGCGGCGACAATGCTCGCGCTCATGCTGGCCCCCTGCGACAGGTCCAGGAGCACGGACGCCAGAACGTCGCTCTTGTTGTCGAGTGAAACGCCGCCAACCAGATCGGCCGCGTTCTCGCGTTCCGCCAACCACCTGGCCGCCTCGTCCGACGCTCCGCGAGCGGACAACGTGTAGACGGACGAACCGACGACCGAGCGATCCGTATACGAGTCCGCGTGGATCGACACGAACATATCCGCCTGCTGGTCGCGTGCGCGCTTGATCCGGACCCGATGTGCGAGGAAGTAGTCGCCGTCGCGCGTGAGGATCGCTCGCATGCCCGGCTCTTTGTCGATGACTGCCTTGAGCCGGCGTGCGATGGCCATCGTCACGTCCTTTTCACGCAAGCCGCCGCGCCCCATTGCACCGGGATCGTCGCCACCGTGCCCTGCATCGATCGCAACGATCACGTCACGGCCATTGCCGACCGGCGCACTCTTAACGGGAACAGGTTCAGCGACCGCCGGCTTCGGAGCCGGCGCCGCCATCTGTACGGCTCCGCCAGCGAGATCGAGCACCAGCCGATGACCGAGCTCACCCTGCGGCTCGACCATGAATGAATTCGCCGTCGCCGCCGAAGTCAGATCGACGACCAAACGCAGATCCTGACCCTGCGGGCCTGCACGCAATTGCTTTGCGAAACCCTGACCGGCGGGCATCGCGAGTGTGCCCTTCTCGAACCGGGCCGCAGTGATGTCGACGACGACACGATCGGGATTCTGGAGCGTCGTCAGGGAATAGCGCGCGGGACCGCTGAGATCGAACACGACGCGGGTGCCGTCGGGACCGGCCCACAGGCGAATGTCTTTGACGAGAACGGAAGGCGCCGCGAGCGCCAGAGAGGCAAAGAACACCGCGCAACACGCACCGAGCGCTAGCCGGAAGCGAGCCCAGAAGGACGCATGGCGCATGGCGAGTGTCATGTTGCAGCGTAATGTACCCGCAGGTAGCCAATAATTTCAATAGAAATTATGAAGATAGGGCACTTACCTTGAGTCCGATCGCACTTCGAGGACCTTCCGGAGCACTTCCTCCCCCGCCGCGGTCTGCGCCGCGAGTGAAACTTCACGGGTATCGCCCGCCGAGTAGTCGATCGAAATCGCGAGATCGGCGACGGGCAGCACTCCTTCGCCGCGCTCCGGCCATTCGATCAGCAGCGCCGAATCGCTCGTCAGAAGATCGCGCAATCCCAGCGCCTCCACCTCGCGCGGATCGGCCAGCCGATAGAGATCGAGATGATAGAAATGCCGCTGCGGCGTCTCGTACGGCTCGATGAGCGTGTACGTCGGGCTTCGCGCATTCCCCTTGAATCCCACACCGTTGAGCACACCGCCGACCAACGTGGTCTTTCCGGCGCCGAGATCGCCGCGAATCGCGACGACGATCGCCTGGCGCGATGGCATCAGCAATGCCTCGCCCAGTGCGCGGCCGAGCGCCTTCATCGCCTGGACGTCGGCGACTTTCAGAATCGTTGAGTTGGATTGACGCACGTCGGCAGATAGTTGAAGAGATCGCTCGCGAGCAAACCGCGCTCACCGCGCCGCGCCGCCATGTCGCCCGCCATCGCATGCACGAGCACACCGGCGCGAGCCGCTTCGGCAAGTTCCGCGGTCTGAGCCGCAATGCCCGCGATTACTCCGGTCAGCACGTCACCCATGCCGGGCGAGGCCATTCCCGGATTGCCCTGATCGCAGATGGAAGGCAGCGCATTGCGCTCGACGACCAGGGTGCCCGCCCCTTTGAGCACAACGGTGCCGCCATACCGATCGACGATGCCTCGCGCAGCGGCCAGTCGATCCGATTGCACCTGCGCTGTCGAGATCCCGAGCAAACGCCCCGCTTCACCGGGATGTGGAGTCAGGATGCGGTGTTCGCCCTTCGACGGCGATTGAGCGAGAAGATTGATGCCGTCCGCGTCGATGACGGTCGGCAAGGCGAGACGGATGGAATGATTGACCAGCGCTTGTGCCCAGTCGTCCTGCCCGAGGCCGGGACCGATCGCCAGTACGTCCGCACGCTCCAGTAACGGCGTCAGCTCGTCGACACGCTCGATTCCGCGACAGATCAGTTCGGGCCTCTGCCCGACGATCGCCGCAACGTTTTCGGGCCGCGTCGCGACGGTCACGAGCCCTGCTCCGACTCTGAGCGCCGCTTCGCCGGCGAGACGCGCAGCGCCGGCCATGCCCGGACCGCCGGCAACGATCAGCACGTGGCCCTGTTGCCCCTTATGTGTCGTGCGGCGTCGCCTCGGCAACAGGCGCGCCAAGGCATCATCCCCGATGCGCAGTGCGGATGGGTCCACATGCGAAAACGCCGCGGTCGGCAGCTCGAGGCCATCGAACATCACGATTCCGGTGCAGTTCGGACCTTCACCGAGATAGAACCCGAGCTTGAGGCCCATGAACGTGAGCGTGCGCTCCGCATGAATCACCGCGCCATGAATGTGGCCGGTATCAGCATCGAGCCCGCTCGGGATATCGAGCGCCAGGATCGACGCGCGACATTCGTTGATCCTGCGAATCCGCTCGCACATCGAACCATCGAGCGTGCGGGACAAGCCGATACCGAAGATCGCATCGACCACGATCTCGGCGTTGTCGAGACAGTCGTCGGACCATTCGCGCGTCACACCCCCTTCCGCAACGAAATCGGACCATGCGCGCTGCGCGTCGCCACGCAGGGAGCGCGGATCCGTCATCGCGACGACACTGACATCCAGGCGGCGAGCGCGAGCGAGCCGCGCAAGCACATAACCATCGCCGGCATTGTTTCCCGGACCGCAGAGCACGGCGATTCGCTGAGCGGCAGGCCAGTAACTGCGAAGCGTCGTCAGCGCGGCCTCGCCTGCCGATGTCATCAACGTGTAACCCGGGATGCCGAGCTGCGCGATTGCATGCCGATCGAGCGACCGGACCTGTTCGGCGGTATGAATGGCAAGCGGCAGCGGGACCATGCCGCCAGTATACTTGCGCCACGCATGTCCGGACTTTCCTCCAGTTTTTCCGCCGACACGCTCGTCGACGAGATCCGCCAGTGGGGCCAGGACCTTGGCTTCCAGCAGATCGGTATTGCGGCGATCGGGATCGATGACGATGAAGAAAAGCTCATGCGGTGGCTCGAGCTGAGCCGGCACGGTGCGATGGACTACATGCATCGTCACGGCCGCATGCGCGCCCGACCCCAGGAACTGGTGCCCGGCACCATCCGCGTGATCTCGGCGCGAATGGACTATCTCCCGCCGGACGCAGCGCCGGCCGAGGAAGTGCTAGAGAATTCTTCGCTCGGCTACATCTCGCGCTACGCACTCGGTCGCGACTATCACAAGCTGCTGCGCGCACGGCTCGCAAAGCTCGCGGACAAGGTGTCCGAACGCTGCAGCGGAACGCGCTATCGGGCGTTCGTCGACAGCGCACCGATACTCGAGAAGGCATTCGCGCGACAGGCGGGCCTGGGCTGGATCGGCAAGCACACGAATCTCATCAATCGCAATGCCGGCTCGTGGTTCTTTCTGGGCGAGATCCTGACGGACCTGCCGCTGCCGGTCGATGAACCCGCGACGGCTCATTGCGGGACCTGCACTGCCTGCATCGATATCTGCCCGACGCAGGCCATCGTCGGTCCGTACGAGCTCGACGCACGCCGCTGCATCTCCTACCTCACGATCGAACTGCGTGAGTCGATCCCACTGGAGTTTCGCAAGGCGATGGGCAACCGGATCTACGGTTGCGACGACTGCCAGCTCGTCTGCCCCTGGAACAAGTTCGCGCAGCTGGCGGTGGAGAAGGACTTCATCGTCCGGCATGGACTCGACGCACCGACGCTCGTCGGGCTCTTCGCCTGGTCTGAAGCGCAATTCCTGGAGAGGACGGAAGGCAGCGCGATCCGCCGCATCGGCTACGAATGCTGGCTGCGCAACATTGCAGTGGCACTGGGGAATGCGGCGACTTCCGACGACGTCGTTGCGGCGTTGCAGTCGCGATCCGACTGCGAATCCGCGATGGTGCGAGAGCACGTGTCCTGGGCGCTGGCCCAGCACGCGCGATAGCTAGCGCCTGCGGGAGGCTCTGACGTTGTCGATGAGACGAGCGCGGCCGATCCGTGCCGCGGTCAGGATCACGAAATCGCCGCCCGTGTCCGGCTCGCCGAGCGTTTCGGCATCGCGAATGGAAAAATAATCCGGACGAAATCCATTGCGCTTCAGCGCTTCGAGGCCCGTCTGCTCCAGGCCGGCGAAGTCGTTCGATCCCGCTTCGATTGCCTTTCGCGTGCGTTCGAGCTCCGCAAAGATCACCGGCGCGACGCGGCGATCATCCGCCGACAGATAGCGATTGCGTGAGCTCATCGCGAGCCCGTCTGTCTCGCGGGTCGTCGCCACGCCGACGATCTCCATCGGCATGCACAGATCCTCGACCGTGCGCCGGATGATCATGAGCTGCTGGTAGTCCTTCTCGCCGAACAGCGCGACATCCGGCTGCACCAGGTTGAGCAGCTTCGCAACGATGGTGGCGACGCCGGTGAAGTGACCTGGCCGAAATGCGCCGCAGAGGATGCTGTCGATCCCCGGCACCTGCACTCGCGCGGTGGCTTCCTGCCCGCGCGGATACATCTCATCGACTTCCGGCATGAACAGGACATCCACGCCGAGCGATTCGAGCAACCTGGCGTCATCCTCCGGCGTGCGCGGATAAGCCGCGAAGTCTTCGTTCGGACCGAACTGCAATGGATTCACGAAGACGCTGACGACGACCCGATCGGCAAGCTCGTTCGCGCGATGCACGAGGCTGCCATGTCCCGCATGCAGATTGCCCATCGTTGGCACGAAGGCAACGCGCTCGCCCGCCGTGCGCCATTGCGTCACGAGGCGGCGCAGATCGCTGGTACGTGTGATCGTTTGCATCGAAGCGCTTGCGGGAATCGTCAGAAGCAATGCTCGGGAGCGGGATACGTGCGCGCTTTGACAGCCTCGGTGTAAGCCTTGACCGCTTCGAGCGCACTGCCGTGCCCTTCCATGAAGTTCTTCGAGAACTTCGGTTTGCGGCCCGCCGTGATGTCGAGCACATCGTAGAGCACCAGGATCTGTCCATCTGTCTCGGGGCCGGCACCGATGCCGATCACAGGCACGTGCAGTTCCTTCGTGATGCGTGTACCCAGCGCAGAGGGAATGCACTCGAGCAGCACTACGTCCGCGCCCGCGCCCTCGAGTGCCTTCGCGTCATTGAGCATCTGCTCCGCTGCAGCGTCCTCACGTCCTTGCACACGGAAGCCGCCGACTTTGTGGACGGACTGTGGCTTCAGACCGAGATGCGCGCAGACCGCGATGTCGTGATTCGCTAGGAACTCGACGATATCGACCTGACCCGCGCCGCCTTCGAGCTTCACCATCTTCGCGCCGCCTTCCTGCATGAGTCGCACGGCGTTGTCGAGCGCCTGCTCCTTCGAGGAATAAGTCATGAACGGCATGTCGGCCATCATGAACGGGCGATACAGACCCTTCGCGACAGCGCGGCAGTGATAGATCACATCGTTGAGCGTGACGGGCACGGTGGTGTCGTGCCCCTGGATCACCATGCCGAGCGAATCGCCGACCAGCACCATGTCGATGCCCGCATCGTCGACCAGGGTGGCGAAGCTCGCGTCATACGCTGTGATGCACGCGATCTTCTCGCCCTCGGCCTTCATGCGATGCAGCGTCGCAATGTTCACTGGCGGACGCGGTGCGTACCGCTCTTGCAGATGCTTGTACATCGAATCGCTCGCGATTTGAGTGCCTGAAGTTGGCGGGGAGATCGCCGAGCCCGGCATCGATGCCAATCAGCGCGTCAACCCCCCGGCCGACGGGCGCCAAGAATGAACGACAGGCACCCAAACATCAACCGCGTGCAGGCCGGGAAATGCAGCACCGAACCCGCGGCAGGTGCGCGGGTATACCGGTATCAGTCGGCCGTGCTCTTGAGGGGATTGTAGTAGTGCCTTCCCTTGCGAACGCGCCGGACCTGCTCGAACAATTGCTCGTAGTCGCGATCATTGCTGACGAAGTCGGCCTGCGCCGCGTTGACGATCAGCAGCGGCGAGGTGTCATAAGCATGGAAGAACCGCGCGTACGCTTCCTGCAGACGCTCGAGGTACCCGCGGTCGATCTGCTGCTCATAGCGGATACCGCGTCGCGCGATCCTCTCCAGGAGCACATCGATCGGCGCCTGCAGATAGATCACGAGATCGGGCACCGGCGTGTCGATCGCAAGCCGCGCGTAGATCTGCTCATACAGTCCGAACTCCTCGTCATCGAGGGTCAGGCGAGCGAAGAGTCGGTCCTTGTCCAGCAGATAGTCGGCGACGCGCACGGTGTCGAAGAGATCGTGCTGGCGGATGTCCTCGAGCTGCCGGGTGCGCTGAAACAGGAAGAACAACTGCGTCGGCAGGGCGCCCGCGCGCGGATTCTTGTAGAACCGCTCGAGGAAGGGATTCTCCTCCGCCTGCTCGAGGATCAGCTCGCTGCCGAAGCTGCGCGCGAGGCGGCGCGCAAGACTCGTCTTGCCGACGCCGATCGGTCCTTCGACGACGACGAAACGATGCGGCGGTGGCTGAATGGAAGGCTTGTCGGACATGCGGCGGCGAATTGTTATGGAATCGGTACGAGGCCGGCGTCGCCGATACGTTCTGCGAGACTCGCCACGGAGGCGTGACCCGGAACGATCACCTCCGGCGCGATATCGCGCAAAGGATACAGGACGAAGTTGCGCTCCGGCACGCCCGGATGCGGCACTGTCAAATCAGGCTCGCTCACTCGCCGGCTGCCATACATCGACAGGTCGAGATCGATACGTCGCGGGCCCCAGCGAACGACGGGCGAGGCCCGCCCCATCGATCGCTCGATCTCCTGCAACTGCATCAGCAATTCACGCGGCGACAACTGCGTGAGCAAACCGGCGGCGGCATTGACGAACTCGGGCTGATCCTGGGGACCGAGCGGCACCGAGCGATAGAGCCGGGAAGAGACGACCAGGCGGGTTCGTTCGATCGCAGCCAGATGACGCAGCGCCGAGCGCACCTGCGCAGCGGGATCGTCCAGATTGCTGCCGATCGCGATATACGCCGGCGTCCACAGGACCGACATCGACGTCACCGATCAGGGATTGCTGACGGCAGGATGACGACGGCGGCGACGGCGACGGCGGTTTCCCGAGCGAGGCGCCTCACCCTGCACTGCTCCCGCCGGACGCTGCTCGACGCGCGCGATGCGCTCCTCCGCGGGCAGCGATTGAATCTCCGTCCACCAGTCGCCGAGTTCCGGATCCGCATCACCCGCGGCGACACGCAGCAACAGAAAATCGTACGCAGCACGGAAGCGCGGATGATCGAGAAGACGCAGCGCCCGTCGACCGGAACGCATGTTGAAGCGGGGCTGCATGCTGATGATCTCGCGCATCGGCAACGTGAAGCGCTTGGGCACGGCAACGCGTGCCTGCTGGCGCGCCGTCGCTTGTTCGCACGCCAGCGTCATCTGCTGGAACTCACTGCCCGGTTGCGGATTGAGCCGCTGATACGCGCGACTGATCGCGGGCCACAAGAGCAGCGCGAACAGAAATGTCGGCGTGACGGACTTGTCCGCGCGCACGCGCTCATCGGTTCCTGCGAGACCCAGTCGCACCAGCTGAGCAGCGACGCCATCAGGCGACTCGTTGAGCGCCTGGGTGACATCGGGAAAAAGGTGCTCGAGCAATCCGTAGCGAATCAGAAGATCGAAAGCGCTCGCCGCGCTGCCCGACAGGAACAACTTGTTCACCTCGTCGAACAATCGTGCAGGCGGAACACCGTCGAGCATCCACGCAAGCTTGCTGATCGGGGCGGCGGTATCCGCATGAATCTGAAACTCGAGCTTCGCCGCGAAGCGAATCGCCCGCAGCATCCGGACCGGATCTTCGCGGTAGCGGGTTTCCGGATCGCCGATCAGGCGCAGGACTTTCGCCTGCGCGTCCGCAACACCACCGACGTAGTCCCAGACCGAGAAGTCTTCGATGTTGTAGTAGAGCGCGTTGGCGGTGAAGTCGCGGCGCCACACGTCTTCTTCGATCGTGCCGTACAGATTGTCGCGAAGGATGCGGCCACGGTCGTCGAGGACGCGGTGCCCGCCTTCATCGACGCTGTTGTCCTCGTCGATCGGCGTATGGGCGGCGCGGAAGGTCGCAACCTCGATGATCTCGTAGCCGAACCGGACGTGAGCCAGGTGGAAGCGCCGGCCGATCAGCCGGCAGTTCCGGAAGAGCTGCTTGACCTGGTCCGGATGCGCATTGGTGGCGACGTCGAAATCCTTGGGACTCAGCCCCAGCAAGAGGTCGCGCACGGCACCGCCCACCAGGAAAGCCTGATACCCGGCCTCCTTGAGCCGATACATGACCTTGAGCGCGTTCGGCGAAATGTTGGCCCGCGAGATCGGATGATTTTCGCGCGCAACGATGAGCGGTCTGCTGGCATCACCGCCGGTTTGAGGCATTGTTGATTCGTTCAATGAGCGCACGCCGCTTGAGACAGGAACCGCGACGTCTATAATACAGCCTCGACCGGCGTTCGACCGGTCCAATGCGCTCCCATCGTCTAGAGGCCTAGGACACAGCCCTCTCAAGGCTGGTACGAGGGTTCGAATCCCTCTGGGAGCGCCATCTTTCCCGCTTCGGCCGCGATTCCCGCGCGTATACGCCCTGTCTCTGGGAGGACCATCTCAGAACTGCCTGAAGTCCCGTGCATAATGCGGCCGAAGTGACCGGGAGCTGACATGACCCCTGCGGATCGCCGCATCACCGAACTGATCGACAAGTGGCTTGCGAGCGTCGATCTGCATTTGAAGTACGCGGAGCTGAGCGATGCCGCGTACAGCCGGGCGCAGCCCTGGCCGAAGCACGACCGCCCCACCCGCTGGGTTCTCGAAGTCGCCCGCCAGAAGATCCTCGAGCTGAAGAGTCACTGCGAAACCCGCCAGGCCATGGGCGACAGCCGTTTTGCCGAATCACTGGAATTGATGGCGTTTCTCGCGAACCTCGTCGGGATCCAGCATATCCAGCGTTTTGTGCCGCTCGCTGAACCGGGGCGGGAGAACACGTCCTCGACGATGAGCCAGACCGTGGAAGCCCCTTTCATCCAGAAAGTGCAGGCTGCGGCCCGCGCTCGTCCGGCCACTGATGAGTCGACGCGGGAAATGCCCCGGCTCAGAGTTCCAGCGGTGGCAAAAGCGGCTCCGACCGCGGCACCCAAGGCCGCTGAGCCCAAGGCTCCAGAACCCAAACCCGTTGTCCGACCGACCCCGGGAGCCAGACCTGCGGCACCAGCCGCCGCGGCAGCACCCGCCAAAGCTCCCGCACCCAAGCCCGCAGCCGCCGCCGACCTGAAAGAAAAGATGCTGGCCGACGCGGTGCGCCTGCTCAAATGGGGCAAGCCGTGGCACGAACTGGCGGAGCTCATCGGTCGCATTGCCGATCGGCCGTCCGTGCCGGATATCCGCAAGTTCCTGCGGGCAAACAAGGCCGAAATCGAAGCGCGGGCGGCGAAGTCGAACTGACGTCGCCGCTCGATTCCTTAAACTATTTCTTTCTGGCGGGTCGCCGGGCCTTCTTCTTCGCGGACTTGGCTTTGGCACGCGGAACGACGCGAGCTTTCGCCTTCTTCTTGGCCGCCTTCTTGCCAGTGGCTTTCGCGGCTGCCTTCTTCTTCGGCGGCGCTGCCTTCCTTGCAGGAGCCGGCTTCTTTGTCTTCTTCGCGGACCTGGCCGGTGATGCGCGACGGCGTCGGGCGGCAGGAGCGTCGTCCGGATCGGGTTGCCCAGCCAGGCTTTCGGCGACATCGCGCAACGAATTCCATGCCTGCTCTGCCCCGGCCGAGATGCTGTCCCACGCGTCGTCGCTCGCCTCGGCGAGCCGATCGATCTGTCCCCGCCCCTGCTCGATCAATTGACTCACATGGGAAGCGCGGCGGCGGTAAACGGCCGTGGCATCGTCGCGTAGTTTGTCCGCGAGCGCCTTTCCCTGGAGCTCCTGGACCCACCGGGTCCACGAAGCGAGCTGATCCTGCAGCTGAGTGAGAAACTCCTGACGAGTCGCCATCGCGATACCTCCCGTGAGTGAACCCCGCTTCGATCCCGAGCGGCGAAATATAACGGGAAGCACACGAAACGACAGGGCAAAAAAAAGGCCGGTCATCTTGCGATGGGTCCGGCCAATCAGGGGGATTCGAGCTACGTCGCGCCACGCAAAACCGGGCACGACACTCAGCAACCTTTGCATTGACCGCCAGCGTCGGATTAGTTCCCAGGTTGTCCCTGGAGGCTTGCCGCTTCCGGCCCGCCGCTGCGTCATTTTGCGGTGCCAAATATACAGATTGCTGTCACGCAGCACAACACCCCTTTTGTGAAGGAATCGACAAAAACTTTCAAATAAATCATAAGGGAAACTACTAGCCGACCTTCGGCTGCGGCCGATGAAAGCCATTTTGGCGGTGCGAAATGAACGTCCATGACCTGGTACGGCTGGTCCGGGTCAACCGCCCCTCCCTGAAAATTAAGTCGACGTCACCGAGGCGATCGCAAACCTGTCCATCCTTGAAAAGCCCGCCGGACCCATAGAAAAATCGCCGCCCTCTCGCGGGAACACTCACCACGCTTCGCGAACCTCAACGGGTTTGCGCAGTCTGACTGCAGTCTTCGAACTACCGAAAAACGAGCGACGAACAAGACAACATGATCGAGATCAACCATCTGACCAAACGCTATGGCGTGCTCAAGGCGGTCGACGACCTGACCTTCAGCGTCGCGGCAGGAGAGGTCCTGGGATTCCTCGGACCGAACGGCGCCGGCAAATCCACGACGATGAAAATGATCACGGGCTTCCTGGCCCCGACATCGGGAAGCATCCGTGTGTGCGGCCACGATGTTGAGTCAGCGCCGCTGGCCGCGAAGACGTGCATGGGCTACCTGCCGGAAGGCGCGCCCGCGTACGCTGAGATGACGGTTCGCGCGTTCCTCGACTTCATCGCCAACGTGCGCGGACTTGCGGGCGATCGGCGCAAGAGCCGACTGGACGATGTGATCTCCCGCCTCGCGCTCGGCAGTGTGCTCGAGCAACCGATCGAAACACTCTCGAAGGGTTTCAAACGTCGCGTCGGACTCGCGCAGGCGCTGCTGCACGATCCACCGGTGCTGATTCTCGACGAACCCACCGACGGCCTCGATCCCAACCAGAAGCACGAAGTCCGCACGCTCATCAGCGCGATGTCGAAGGACAAGATCATCGTGATCTCGACGCACATCCTCGAAGAGGTGGATGCGCTCTGCAATCGCGCGATCATCATCTCGAACGGACGCATCCTTGCCGACGACACGCCGCGGAATCTGAAGGCGCGATCGGCGACCGGTCGCCTCGACGATGTGTTCCGCGCCATCACGACGGGTGCACCGGTCCAGGGAGTGGCTGCCCATGCATAACATCTGCACGCTCTTCAGACGCGAATTCGCGAGCTACTTCGCAACGCCGCTCGCGTTCGTGTTCATCGTGATCTTCCTTTTCCTGACCGGCGTATGCACGTTCGTCCTGGGCGGCTTCTTCGAGCGCGGCCAGGCGGATCTTGCGCCGTTCTTCACCTACCACCCCTGGCTGTACCTGTTCTTCATCCCTGCCCTGTCGATGCGACTCTGGGCGGAGGAACGCAAGTCAGGAACGATCGAACTGCTGATGACGCTGCCTGTCACGCTGTGGCAGGCCGTGCTCGGCAAGTTCCTCGCGGCCTGGGCTTTCGCGGGAGTCGCGCTCGCGCTGACGTTCCCGATGTGGATCACGGTCAACTACCTCGGCGATCCGGACAACGGCACGATCCTCGCTGCGTATGTCGGAAGCTTCCTGATGGCAGGCGGCTTCCTTGCGATCGGCAGCTGCATCTCCGCAACGACACGCAACCAGGTCATCGCCTTCATCCTGACGGCGATGGTGTGCCTGGTGCTCTTCCTGCTGACGGGCTTTGGCCCTGCGATCAACGCGCTCGATGGCCTGCTGCCGCAATCCATCATCGATGCGATCGCGTCGATGTCTTTCCTGACGCACTTCAGCTCGATCGCCAAGGGCGTGATCGATCTGCGCGACCTGCTCTATTTCGCGACGCTGATCGCAATAAGCCTGGCCGCGAACGCCATCGTGCTCGATATGAAGAAGGCTGACTGACATGACCTCATCTCACTCCCAGCTGTCAGCCACTGCGAAAGGCCACAAGATCTACGGTGTCGGCGCGCTCGTCGCGCTCGCAGTGTTGTTCATCGGCCTGACGATCCTGCTCACGTTCCTGCTGCGCGGAGCGCGACTCGATCTCACGGAGAGCAAGCTCTATTCGATCGCGCCCGGCAGCGAGCGGATTCTCGAATCGCTCAAGGAGCCGGTGAACCTGTATTTCTTCTTCTCGCAGGATGCGAGCCGCGAGTCGCCTCCGTTGCGTGCTTATGCGCAGAGGGTTCGCGAACTGCTCGAAGAGATGGCGCAACGATCGAAAGGCAAGCTGCGCCTCACTGTCATCGATCCGCAGCCGTTCTCCGAAGATGAGGACCGGGCGACCGAGTACGGCCTGCAGGCGGTTCCGCTCGGTGCCGGCGGCGAGTCGCTGTACTTCGGCCTCGCGGGTACGAACTCGACCGATGGCCACGAGATCATTCCGTTCTTCCAGCCGGACAAGGAAGAATTTCTCGAGTACGACGTCGCCAGCATGATTCATCGGCTCGATCATCCGCAGCGCGCGAAGATCGGCCTGCTGTCGAGCCTGCCGGTGGATGCGTCCTTCGATCCGTCTTCGGGCGGCATGCGCCCGGGTTGGGCAAGCATCTCGCAACTGCGAGAGCTGTTCGACGTGCAGACCGTCGCGACGGACTCGGCATCGATCGCTCCGGACATCGACACCCTGCTCGTCGTTCACCCGCGCGATCTCGGGCCGAAGACGCTGTACGCCATCGATCAGTTCGTGATGCGCGGCGGCAAACTGATCGCGTTCATGGATCCGCAGTCGGAGAACGATCCGCAGGCGGCGCAAATGGCGCAGATGGGCGGGATGATGGGCAACCGTTCTTCGACGCTGGGACCGCTGCTCGACGCCTGGGGCGTGAGCTATGACCCTGGCCAGGTCCTCGGCGATCGCGAACTGGGACTCACCGTCGCGCTCCAGGCGGGCCAGACGCCGTCGCAGCACATTGCGATCATCGGCTTCAATCGCGACAGCATGGACAGCAAGGACGTCGTGACCTCGGCCCTCGATTCGATCAACGTCATGACTGGCGGCGTGCTCAGGAAAAAAGATGACGCGGAGATCGAGTTCGAACCGCTGATTCAGTCGAGCACCAACGCAGCGCTGGTGCCGACGGCGAAAGTCGCATTCCTTCCGGACAGCGACGCGCTTCTCGACGGTTTCAAGGCAACGGGCGAGCGTTACGCCCTGGCCGCGCGCATTCACGGCAAGCTGAAATCGGCCTTCGCGGATGGCACTCCCGAAGGCGCCGCGCCGGGCGAAAGCCTCAAGGAGACGGCACAGGACGCGAACGTCATCCTCGTCGCGGATACCGACATCCTCGCCGACCCGCTGTGGGTTCGCAGTCAGAACGTCTTCGGCCAGCGCGTTGCCGTGGCGTGGGCGAACAACGGCGACTTCCTGGCGAACGCGCTCGACAATCTGTCGGGCAGCTCCGATCTCATCAGCATCCGCGGACGGCAGAGCTTCTTCCGGCCGTTCACGAAGGTCGAAGATCTTCGCCGTCGTGCGGATGATCGGCTGCGCTCGACCGAGCAGGAACTCGACCGCGAATTGCGCGACACCGAGCAGAAGCTGACGCAATTGCAGGCCGGCCGTGCAAATCAGGGCGATCTCGAGCTGACAGCGGAGCAGGAAGCGGAACTGACGCGCTTTCAGCAGGAACGCGTGCGCATCCGCAAGCAACTGCGGGACGTGCGTCGCAGCCTCGACGTGGAAATCGAGGGACTCGGCACGAAGCTGAAGGCGATCAACATCGCGCTGATCCCGATACTGATCGCGGTTGCCGCGATCGCATTGGCCATCACGCGTCGCCGCAAGTTGCAGGCCGGCCGCGCAGCCGCCCACACAGGTTGAGGGAGCAGCGATGACATCGAAGAGGCTTCTCCTGCTCGCAGCGGCCGCTGTTGCCGCGCTGGTGATCGCGCTGCAGCTCTCGCATCAACGCTCCTCATCCAGCGAGGCTGTGAGCGATACGCTCTACCCGGGACTGAAGGACGATCTGAAGGCGGTCACTGCGGTCCGCATCTTCAAGGCAGGCGACGAACGCGCGCTCGAGCTGGTCCACAAGGATGGGCAATGGAGCGTGACCGAACGGTCCAACTATCCCGCGGACGCCGCGAAGGTCCGCAAACTCCTGCTCGCCATTGCCGAAGCCAAGCCGGTCGAAGAGAAGACATCCAATCCGGAAAACTACGCCGCTCTCGGTGTGGAAGACGTCAGCGGGACAGCCGCCACCGGATCGAGAGTCGAACTCGAGGGCACCGCGAAGCCGGTCAATCTGATCGTCGGCAAGTCCGGCGGCGTCAAAGGCACGTACGTGCGTCGGGCCGGCGAGCCGGCAAGCTGGCTGATCAACGAGTCGATCGGCGCATCGACGACAGCGCACGATTGGCTGCGCGCCTCGGTCGTCGACGTGACTGCGGATCGCGTGCAGTCAATTCACGTGACGACGGACGCCAAGGCCTCCTACACGGCAGCGAAGAGCTCACGGGCAGACGCTGACTTCAAGGTCGAAGGCCTGCCGAAGGGCAAGGAAGCCGACGCGTTCGCGGTCAACGGGCTCGCCTCGACTCTGGCCGGACTCTCCCTTGCAGACGTGTTGCCGGCACAGGACTTCGCCAGCGAGAAGCCGTCGGCCAAGGCGACCGTGAAGACCTTCGATGGACTTGTTGTCGATCTCGACGGCTATTCGAAGGCCGACAAGCGCTATGTCGCAGTGAGGTCAACCTACGATGCTGCACTCGCGGAGCGCTTCCATGTAACGACGAAGACACCGGAACCTGCCGAGGGTGAAAAGGCTGAACCGGCCCCGACAACGCCGACCGAGAGCGTCGAAGCCGCGGCGAAGTCGACGAACGATCGACTGCAGGGCTGGGTTTTCGAGATCCCCGACTACAAGTACGAGGCGATCTTCAAGCCGGCGGATTCGCTGACACAGAAGTGACGGCTCCTGCGAGGCCCGTCTGTCGATACAGTCGGGCCCGCTACTTCTTGCGCTTCGGCAGCACAGTCACGCGCGTATCCGTCCAACGGTCGTGCCATGCGAGCCGGTCGCGGTCGATCCAGATCCATGCGTACGCGAATACGACCGGCAACAGCGAAGCAGCGATCGCCAGCCCGCGCGCCGTCCGGTCCGTCCAGTGTCCCCAGAAGAGCGCATTACCGACGAAGAACGGCACCCATAGCGCCATGACGGATAGCACACGGGCCGCGCCCTGCTTCCAGTCGATCAGCGAGCCGTCCGCTCGCTGAACACGCAACCGCCAGGCCATCATTCCGATGGTCTGGCCGCGCGTCGTCCAGAAATAGATGAAGAACCCCGCCGCCGCTGCAAGGACAAGCCCCCGATGCAGATAGGCCAGTGCCCCGACTTCAGCGGGAATAAATCTACGGCCGTTCAGGAAGGGCAGAAACGCAAACGTCACCACAACCCCGATCGCCATCATGGGAAGCAGGTCGTAGACCATTGCCATCACCCGCCGCAGCACACCAGCACTGCCAGGTAGGGCGGGATTGGAATCGGATATTGCGTCGTTCACGGACATAGCGAGTTAGCGGACACGCGCCACCACGATACTGGTGACGAGCGCCAGCACGACTGTCGGCGTCCATCCCACCACGATCGGCGGCAGATCGAACAGTGCGCCGCTGCTGTCCATCAACTTCGCCAGCAGCAGGAACACGACGCCGATCATGATGCCGACGACTGTGCGGGCTCCCGTTCCAGTCGAACGCATCGGCCCGAAGGCGAACGGCACCGCCAGGACGACGATGATCGATACGGCGATCGTTCGGGCGATGCGTGCCCACAGCGCCGTCTCCGCCGTGCGTGCATCGAGGCCGTTGCGCTTCAAGTGACCGACATAGCTGATCAGACCGCGAACCGGCATCGAGTCCGGCTTGACGGCTGCGAGTCCGAGGAACTCGGCGGACAGGTTCGTTTCGAGCGTCGTCGATGCCTGGTGCGTCGGGATGATCCGGTCGTCCTCGACACGCGATTCGCGAAAGTCGGACAGCTCCCACCGGTTGTTGTCGTCGATACTCGCACTGGTGGCGCGGCCGATGCTGCGCAACCGTCGCTGCGCATCGAACTGGAAAACGTACACGCCGCCGTAGCTCCTGTCCGCGCTCTGCCGCTGCACCGAGAAGATCGTGTCGCCGTCCTTCGCCCAGGCGCCGCGATTGCCGGCCATGCTGTAGTCCTGGAACTTCTGGAAGGTTTTCATCTCGCGTGCGTACTGCTCCATCTGCGGTGCGAGGTATTCGCCAAGCACCCACGTAAGCCCCATCAGCACCACACCCGCTCCAAGAACCCACGTCGCGATTCGCGCCACCGAAACGCCGGCCGCCCGGATGACAACCAGTTCGAGCGAGCGTGAAAGATTCCCCAGAGAGAGCAGCGATCCGATCAGCGAAGCGATCGGCAGCATGTCGAAGGCGGTCTGCCCGAGATTGAGCGCGACGAAGAGCAGTGCACTGGTCGCCGAGTAGTTACCCGTGCCGATGTCGTCCTGCTCGGTGATGAGCATGTACAGGCCGCTCAGCACGCACAGAACGAGCAAGACGAGCAGCGTGTAGCCGATCACTGCCCGCATCACATAGCGCGATAGGACCGACACGATCAGGCCCCCACCGCGACAGCGCGCGCCCGTGCAACGGGATATTCGCGAGTCAGCAACCAGGCAGCACCGCAGAGCGCGATCGCATGCACCCACCACAGGCCGACGCCCGGCGGCACGACCCCCTCTTCCAGCCACGTGCGCGCGGCAACGAGCGATTGCTGATACAGGAAGTAGACCAGGATCGCGATGCCGATCCGCCCAAACCGTCCCTGTCGCGGCCGCAGCTTCGCGAGCGGTATCGCCAGCGCCATCAGAATCACGGCGCTCACCGGCACAGCGAGGCGCCAGTGAAACTCTGCGTTGTCATCCAGCTTTCGCGACGCCAGTAGCTGCGCCGTCGTCTTCATTTCCGCCTTCGGCGCCTTGCTCGACAGTTCGCCGAGACGGATCGGAATACCACCCTCGCTGAACTTGATCATCCGGAACTCGCCCTCGCCCGGCACTCCCTCGAACCGTTCGCCGTCGTAGAGCACGAAAGTCTGTTCGGCCTGACCAGCGCCACGCTGTTCCGCTCGCGTGGCCGTCCAGATCTCGAAGCGGCCCGGCGGCCGGTTCGCTGCATTGGTCAACGGCACTTCGCCGTTCGTCTCACGGTCGCGCTCGACGAAGACGTTCACGTTGTGCAGTACGCCGTTACTGTCCACACGTTCCGCGTAGACCATTACGCTGCCGCCCGCGAAGGGACGGAATCGTCCCGGTTCCAGCAACCCGAACTGCGCTTCACGCAATGCCTCGGCCCGGATCGCCTGCGCACGGGCGCTGGCCGATGGAATGGCGACGAAGGACAGCCACGCCAGCAACCCGACGATGACGACGCACAGCACCGCGATCGGACGAAACAATCCCGAAGGGCCCACGCCGCACGACTGGATCGCCGCCATCTCGCTCTCGTGATAGAGCCGGCCGAGGCCCAGCATGATGGCCAGGAAGAAACCGATGGGCATGATCACCGACAGGTTGCCGGTGGTCGTCAGTCCGATGAGCGCGAATACGACCTCGCGGGGAAAATCGTTCGCAGCGGCCTGCGAAAGCACCCGCGCGAGCTGATTGGCCAGCAGGATGGCGAGCAGCACCACCGTCACCGCGATCCAGGTGATGGCGACCTCGCGGAAGATATAGCGATCAAGCGTGCGCAGTGCCCGTACCTCGAAAGTCCTGATCTCGCCTCGGGCCCGGGCGGCCCGGGTCGACCGAATCGGGTAGACTACGCCCGCGTTCAAATGATCCCTCACGATGCCCTGGGCGATCCCCGAAGCGATCTCTCTGACACCGGCGTCACGATGCGGATCGGCATAGCACGCGGGCTTGCGCATAAGTTAAGCGACGCGGCCCGCCCGCGTAAACCACTGAAGAGGACTGCCCATGGATTTCTTTGCGACCAGCACTTCGCCTGCGCGCCAGCGCACTGAATGCGCGATCGTCGGCGTGTACGACAAAGGCGTGCTGACCGACGCTGCCGCGGAAATCGACGGCCGGATCGGCGGGCGCATTGCTCGCCTGGTCAAGAAGGGCGATCTGCAGGGTAAAGCGGGTGACGTGGTGACTTTGTCCGATCTGGGCGCGGGTCCCGTCGAGCGCGTCGTGGTCGTCGGTCTGGGCTCGAAGAGCGGCCTGGGCCGCAAGCAATATCGTCGGGCACTGAACTCGGCACTCATTGCCATCGGCAAGACGGCGGCACGCGAGGCGATCAGCTACCTGTCACTCGAGGCCGTCACCGAAGCGGACAGCTACGCGCTCGCCCGCATCGCTGCCGAAGTGGCCGGCAATTCGGCGTATCGCATCCCCGACCACAAGACGACCGCCAGGCGCGCGAAATCGAAACTCACCCGTTTCGGGGTTGCCGCGGCGAGCCGCGGCGATCGCGGCAGTGTCGAGCGCGGCCTCGAGCATGGCCGCGGCATCGTGGCCGGCATGTCCCTGATGCGTGATCTCGCCAATCAGCCCGCGAACGTCTGCACTCCTTCCTATCTCGCCAATGCAGCCAAGGCGCTCTCCCGCGAGCATCGCAAGATCAAGACCCGCATCCTGAACGAGGCGGACTGCCGCAAACTGAAGATGGGATCGTTCCTTTCAGTCACCGCTGGCACGGAAGAACCCGCCCGCCTCATCGTCCTCGAGTACTACGGCGCCGAGCGCAGCAAGGCTCCTGTCGTGCTCGTGGGCAAGGGCGTCACGTTCGATACCGGCGGCATCTCGCTCAAGCCGCCGCCCGGCATGGACGAAATGAAGTTCGACATGAGCGGTGCCGCGAGCGTGCTCGGTACGTTCAAGTCGGTCGCCGAACTCGAATTGCCGATCAATGTCGTCGGCGTCGTTCCAGCCTGCGAGAACATGCCGAGCGGCCTCGCCACGAAGCCCGGCGACATCGTGAAGAGCATGTCGGGCCAGACGATCGAGGTCCTGAACACGGATGCGGAAGGCCGGCTGATCCTGTGCGACGCGATCACGTACGCGCGCCGCTTCAAGCCCGACACCATCATCGACATCGCAACGCTGACCGGCGCCTGCGTGATCGCCCTCGGCAATCACGTCTCGGGTCTATTCAGCAATGACGAAGAACTCAGCAAGGACCTCGCCGAAGCCGGCAAGCGTGCCGACGATCGCGCGTGGCCCATGCCGATCGGCGAAGAATGGGCCGAGGGGCTGAAGAGCAACTTCGCGGACATGGCCAACGTCGCAGGCCGCGAAGGCGGCGCCATCACCGCCGCATGCTTCCTCGCCAAGTTCACCGACGGCTTGCGCTGGGCTCACCTCGACGTGGCGGGCACGGCATATCAGTCAGGCTCGCAGAAATCGAGCACGGGCCGTCCGGTGCCGCTGCTCGTCGACTATCTGCTGAACAAGAAGAAGTGAACAGCGGTTGGCGGTTAGGAATGACAGCTGACGAATCATGAGCCGGGTCGATTTCTACGTGCTGTCGCAGGAAGGCCCCGATGCGCGGTTGCGCATCGCGTGCCGGCTGGTCGAGAAGGCGTTCGACCAGAACATCCGTGTCTATGTTCAGACCGGCTCGCTCGCTGACGCCCAGCGACTCGACGACATGCTGTGGACGTTCAACGAGCGCAGCTTCATTCCGCATGAAGTCCTGCACGGCGACGCAGCCACGCACGAGCGCGTGGCTGTATTGCTCGGCGATGCGCCGCCGCCCTCCACTCACCGGCAACTGCTGATCAATCTCACCAATGCGCTGCCGACCGAAGTCGAGAGCTTCGAACGGATCGCGGAAATCGTCGATGTCGATCCGGAGAACAAGCGGCTGTCGAGAGAACGGTACAAGGCTTATCGGGAGCGCGGGTGCGAGCTGGAGTCGCACAACCTCTAGTCACTGAATTCGCCACAGCGCGCCGACCTCACCTGCTCGCGGCCCACCCCGCGTGATCGATCGCCACTCCGCTCGCGCCTCGCGTGAGCGCATCACGGAATTGCCGCGGCAAAGCCTGCTTCTGCAGTGTGTGCGTGTCGACATGGACATAGACCGTCTCGGCGGTGGCGATGACCCTTTCCTCTCCCGCGATCCGGAACTCGGTCGCGAGCGTGAACGACGTATTCCCGAGATGCTTCGCCGCGACTGAGACTTCGAGGACCTGGTCATAGCGCGCGGGCGCTTTCCACTCGATCGTCTGCTTGACGAGCTGGTAGTCCAGTTCAGCCGTCTGTATTTCGTGCTCATAACCAAGAGCACGCAGCAGTTCCGCCGTCGCCAGATCCACGTAGTCGGCATAGCGTGCATTGAAGACGACTTTCTGCGCGTCGCACTCGCCGTAACGTACACGCAGAAAGTAGCGAAACCGTTCCTCGGACACGACTCACCTGATCCAGTAATAAACAGCCAACGCGAAGCCGACGCTCACGACGATCCAGCGCAGCGTGTCGGGCTTCATGCTCCCCGCCAACCGGCCGCCGGCTGCGCCGCCGATGAGCGCGCCGACGGCCATTGCCGCGGCGACGATCCAGATTACTTTCCCGGAGAACAGGAAGAACACCGCAGCGGCGATGTTCACGCAGAAAGCGATTGCCTGCTTCAGTGCGTTCAGTCGCGTCAGCGAATCGTCGAGCATCGAGCCCAGCACCGCCAGCACGATGACACTCATCCCCGCTGTGAAGAAGCCGCCGTAGATTCCCGCGAGCAGGACCGGAATGGCAACGATGAGCGGATCGCGCTTCGCGTGCCCGGGATCGGCAAGCCGCTTCACGACCGCATCGCGGACCTTGTTCTGCAGCGCCAGCAGCAGCGACGCTGCGAACAGCATGTAGGGCACCAGCGACTGGAAGGTTCGCTCGTGCGTGTGCAGCAGGATCACTCCGCCCGCGAGCCCTCCGATGATGGCTGCCGGGACACAGATCCAGAGTCGCCGGCGCTGCCCCCGCAGATTCTTCCACTGAGCGAGCGTCGCACCGAAATAGCCCGGCGAAAGCGCCACGGCATTGGTCACGTTCGCCATGACCGGCGGAACCCCCATGGCCAGCAGGGCGGGAAAACTGATCAGCGTTCCGCCGCCCGCGAGCGCATTGATAGCGCCCGCCCCCGCGGCTGCAAGCGCGGCCAGAAAGAGTTCGAGGGGTGTCATCGCCGGGAAGTATGAGGGGCAATACCGGGCCTGCCCACCGTCGTGCCCGGCAGACGGCCAGTCGCCCGCCCTCGTCCGCTATAATCGCCGCCCCTTTTCGCGTCTCCCGCTCCCGATTCCCATGGAAAAGACTTACACCCCCCGCGATATCGAACAGCGCATCTACGAGCGGTGGGAGGAAAATGGCTGGTTCGCCCCCCGCGAGAGCGGCGGCACCGGCAAGTCGTACTGCATCATGATTCCGCCGCCCAACGTGACGGGCACGCTGCACATGGGGCACGCGTTCCAGCACACGCTCATGGACGCATTGACCCGCCTCCACCGCATGGAAGGCGACAAGACGCTCTGGCAGCCCGGCACCGATCACGCCGGCATTGCGACGCAGATGGTGGTCGAACGCCAGCTCAACGCGGAAGGCATCCATCGTCGCGACATTGGCCGCGACGCGTTCGTCGAACGCGTGTGGCAATGGAAGGCGCAGTCGGGTGACACGATCTCCCGCCAGGAACGACGCCTCGGCAATTCCGTCGACTGGTCGCGCGATCGCTTCACGATGGACGAGGGCCTCTCCGTCGCCGTCACCGAAGTCTTCGTGCGTCTGTATGAAGACGGCCTCATCTATCGCGGCAAACGGCTCGTGAACTGGGATCCGGTGCTGCACACCGCCCTTTCCGATCTCGAAGTGCTTGCTGAACAGGAACAGGGCAGCCTCTGGCATCTGCGCTATCCGCTGTCCGACGGTTCGGGTCATCTGGTGGTCGCAACGACCCGCCCGGAAACCATGCTCGGCGATACAGCCGTTGCCGTTCATCCGGAAGACGAGCGTTATCGCCACCTGATCGGCAAGAAGATCCACCTGCCTCTGACCGATCGACTGATCCCCGTCATTGGCGACGACTACGTCGACCCGGCCTTCGGCTCGGGCTGCGTCAAGATCACGCCGGGACACGACTTCAACGACTATGAGATCGGCAAGCGCCACAGCCTGCCGCTCATCAACGTCTTCGATGCCAATGCAGCGATGAACGACGAGGTGCCCGCGGAGTATCGCGGCCTGGACCGTTTCGAAGCCCGCAAGCAAATCGTCGCCGCGCTCGAAGCGCAGGGTCTCGTCGAGAAGATCGAGCCTCACTCGCTGCCGGTCCCGCGCGGCGACCGCAGCGGCGCCATTCTCGAGCCATGGCTCACCGATCAGTGGTACGTGCGGATCGCGCCTCTGGCCGAGCCCGCGATCAAGGCGGTCGAGGATGGCCGTATCAGGTTCGTGCCGGACAACTGGGCGAAAACGTACTTCCAGTGGATGCACAACATCCAGGACTGGTGCATCAGCCGCCAGCTGTGGTGGGGACACCAGATTCCGGCGTGGTACGACGACCAGGGCAACGTGTACGTCGCGCGCTCGGAAACCGATGCCCTCCAGCAGGCGCAGGGCAACCTCGGCCGCAACGACGTCAAGCTCACACGCGATGACGACGTGCTGGATACGTGGTTCTCCTCGGCACTGTGGCCGTTCTCGACGCTGGGCTGGCCCGACCAGACGGCGGCGCTGAAGACGTTCTATCCGACGACGGTTCTGGTGACGGGCTTCGACATCATCTTCTTCTGGGTCGCGCGCATGATCATGATGGGGATGAAGTTCGCGGGCGAAGTGCCTTTCAAGGAGATCTACATCACCGGCCTCATCCGCGATGAGAACGGCGACAAGATGTCGAAGTCGAAAGGCAACATCATCGATCCGCTCGATCTCATCGACGGCATCGATCTCGAGTCGCTGGTGACGAAGCGCACCACCGGGCTGATGCAGCCGCATCTGAAGGCCAAGATCGAGAAGGCGACGCGCAAGCAGTTCCCCGAAGGCATTCCCGCCTACGGCACGGACGCGCTGCGATTCACCTTCGCGTCGCTGGCGACGATGGGTCGCGACATCCGCTTCGACCTCGGCCGCATCGACGGCTACAAGAACTTCTGCAACAAGCTGTGGAATGCAGCGCGCTACGTTCTGATGAACACCGAAGGCCACGACAACGGCTTCGACAACCAGCCGGTGGAATACTCGGTCCCCGATCGCTGGATCCGCTCGCGACTCGGCTCGACGGTCGAAGAAGTGCGGCGCCTCTTCGGCGAGTACCGCTTCGACCTCGCCGCGCAGAAGCTCTACGAATTCGCGTGGTACGAGTACTGCGACTGGTACCTCGAGCTCTCGAAGCCGGCACTGCAATCGGAAGCGTCGACGGATGCCCAGAAGCGCGGCGCACGACGCACGCTGCTCGAAGTGCTGGAAGCGTATCTGCGCCTCCTGCACCCGCTCATGCCGTTCGTGACTGAAGAGATCTGGCAGTCCGGTGCCGGGCCGCGGGTTCGCGGGTTCGACGACGATAACCCGCGAACCCGCGACCCGGCACCGCAGACGATCATGCTGCAGCGCTATCCGCTCGACTCGGATTTCCCGATCGACCAGGAGGCCGAGGAAGCCATTTCGCCGATCAAGGCCATCATCCTCGGCGTGCGCCAGATCCGTGGACAACTCGACGTCGCGCGCTCGCGTCAGTTCCCTGTGTTCATCAAGGCCAGCTCGGCCGCTGACTGGAAACTGATCGAAGGCAGTGCCGCGCTGATCCGCTTCCTGGCGAACGTCACCGAGATCCAGCCGATTGCAGACGAGGCGGCGCTGCCGCCGACGGCCATGCAACTCATCGATGGCCAGACGATCCACGCGCCGCTGGCGAGCCTCATCGATGATCCGGACGCGGAGCTCGCGCGACTTGCCAAGCGCAAGGCGAAGATCGTGCAGGAGATCGCCAAGTCGGAGGCGAAGCTCAGCAACCAGAACTTCGTGGCGAACGCGCCTCCGGCCGTCGTCGAAGAGGAACGTGGCCGCATCGCCGACCGGCGCAGCGAGATCGCCCAGATCGAGGAACAGGAACGCCGGGTGCGGCGGCTGAAGGGCGAGAATACGTAAGGTGTGAAGTGCGGCGTGCAATCGGGCCCAAAGTCCGCTACACGTTACAGGTCACCCGCTAACGCGACGGCTGCTGCTCATGGAATCACCTGTTCCGACGCTCATCACCCAGGCCGATCCGGTCGAACTGATCGGCGCCACGATCCGGCAGCTGGGCAAGATCATCCTCGGAAAGGAACAGCAGCTGCGGCTGAGCATCTCCTGCCTCCTCGCCCGTGGACACTTGCTGATCGAGGACATTCCCGGTGTCGGCAAGACCACGCTGGCCCATGCCCTCGCGGAAACGCTGGGCCTGCACTACCAGAGAATCCAGTTCACCAGCGACCTGCTGCCCGCGGACATCATCGGCGTCTCGATCTTCGAGCGTGACTCGGGCGAATTCCGTTTCCACAAGGGGCCGATCTTTTCGCAGCTCGTGCTGGCGGACGAAGTCAATCGCGCGACGCCGAAGGCGCAGAGCGCGCTGCTCGAGGCCATGGAAGAACACCAGGTCACGGTCGACGGACAGACCTATCCGCTCGCCGCTCCGTTCTTCGTGATCGCGACCCAGAACCCGGTCTATCAGATCGGCACGTTCCCGCTGCCCGAATCGCAGCTCGACCGCTTCCTGCTGCGCATCGAGCTGGGTTATCCCGATTCCCTCCTCGAGCGCGAGTTGCTGACCGGGCAGGATCGCAGGGATCTTCTCGCCACGATTCCACCGATGCTGACGCCACAGCAATTGCTGCTCATGCAGACGATGGTGCCGCGCGTACACGCGTCGGATGCGTTGCTCGACTACGTCCAGGCGATCATTCGCTATACCCGTGAATCCCGGCATTTCGAGTCCGGCCTTTCGCCGCGCGCAGGGATTGCGATGCTGCGGGCAGCACAGGCGTGGGCGCTCATTCATGGCCACGCAGGGGTTCTCCCCGAAGACGTGCAGGCAGTGCTTCCCGGCGTCGTGGGTCATCGCCTCAAGCCGCGTGACGATTCCTCAGTGAAGTCCGCGGCCGAGGTCGGCGAACTGGTGCTCAAGGCGGTCGCGGTCCCCTGACCCACCCGGAGCCCTGAAGCCGTGCTGCGTTCGCTCATTGCACGCCTGCGACGAAGAACCCGAGCCTGGGCCCGCAAACGTCACGGCATCGACGCCGACCCCACGGTCCTGTCCGGGCGCCGCATCTACATCCTTCCGACCGGCCTCGGTGTCGTCTTTGGCCTGATGATCTTCGCGATGTTCCTCGGCGCGATGAACTACGGGAACAATCTCGCGCTCGGGCTCGGCTTCATGCTGGGATCGCTGGGCCTCACGGCGATGCACTACTGCCATCGCAACATCGCATCGATCCGCGTTGCATCAGGCGCGTCGGATCCTGTGTTCGCTGGCGAGGAAGCACGTTTCCGGGTGGCGCTGGAGAACGATGCGCCGCTTGCGCGTCACGAGGTGACGATCGGGAATGACTTCGGCGTGGCCGATCCGGTGCGCATCGAACCCGGCAGCCGGAGCGTGCTGACGCTGCAGTTGCCCGCTGGCCGGCGCGGCTATCTCAAGCTGGATCACTTCGAGATCTCTACGCGCCACCCGTTGGGCCTCTTCCGCGCGTGGGCGCATCTGCACATGGACATGACGTGCGTGGTTTATCCCCGGCCAGCGGCGCGCGGCCTGGCGCCGCCTCCGGTCGAAACGGACATCGGCGGCACGCACGAATCAGCACGTGGTGACGAAGACTTCGCTGGACTGCGAAGCTTCCACTCGGGTGATTCGCCAAGACGCATCGCATGGAAAGCATTCGCGCGCGGCCAGGGATTGCACGTGAAGGTTTACGCGGGCACCGCTGTCGCTTCGCACACATTCGATTGGGAGAGCCTGCCGGGTCTCGGCACGGAAGCCCGCCTCGCGCAACTCTGTCGCTGGATCGAGGATGCGCACGCCGAAGGCCGCGCATTTGGACTCAAGCTGCCCGGTGTGGATATCCGGACGAACATCGGGGCTGCGCATCGCCAGCGCTGCCTCACCGCGCTGGCGCTCTACGGCCTCGAGGAAACGCAGTCATGATGGCTGCGCTGTCACGGCTGCCTCGATTCGGTCAGCAGCTGCTGTGGGCCATCAGCGGACTGCTGCTCGCTCTGACTCCGCACGTCGCCGATCTCCACATCTGGATCGTCCTGCTGGTCCTGGTTGCAGTCGTGGTGCGCATGACGATCGAAGTCCGGCAGTGGCGACTGCCGCCGAAACTCGTCCGCATTGCCATTGCCGTCGCGGCCATGCTGGGCGTGCTCGTGAGCTATCGCACGCTCAACGGACTCGAAGCGGGCACCGCGCTGCTGGCGTTGATGGGCGCAATGAAGCTCTTCGAGACTCAGAATCGCCGCGACCTGACAGTCCTCGTATTCGTCGCCTACATGCTGGTGTTCGCAGGCTTCCTCTACAACCAGTCGCTGCTGCGTCTTCCGTGGATGCTCGTCACCGCATGGGTGCTGACAGCCACTCTGATGCGACTCCATCAGACAGCGCCGATGAGCATGCGCGAAGCGCTGGGCCTGACCGGCAAGATGGTGCTGCAGGCCCTGCCGCTGGCCGTTCTGCTGTTCCTCTTCTTTCCGAGATTGCCGGGACAGTTCTGGTCGGTTCCTCCCCGGGGCGCGGCCACTACAGGCATCGACGATGAGATGTCGCCGGGCGACATCTCGGAACTGAGCCAGTCCTCGGCGATCGCCTTTCGGGTGCGGTTCGAAGGTGAAATGCCCCCTCCGAACGAGCGCTACTGGCGCGGCCCCGTCCTGCATCAGTTCGATGGTCGCACCTGGCGCAGGCTGCAGCAGTTCCTGCCCCGCCAGCCGCTCATCCCAAGTGGCCCCACCTACCGGTACGACATCAGCATCGAGCCGAACAATCAGTCATGGGTATTCGGCCTGGATGCGGTCACCGCATGGTCCGATCGGCGCGTGAGCCAGAGATTCGACAGCGAGCTCGTAACGTCGCACAGGATTTCAACGCTGCGAACGTTCTCGCTGGAATCGCGCACGCAGTATCGATCCGACGGGCCGCTCGCCACCACGGCACGAACCGTGGAGACGCGGCTCTCTCAACACAATCCACGGTCGAAAGCACTCGCGCAGGAGATCTACGCCCGCACGGGAAACACCCGGGGTTTCATCGACGCCGTCCTCCGGAAATTCCGTGACGAGCAGTACTACTACACGCTGGAACCGCCGCGCCTGGAAACAGACTCGGTCGACGACTTCCTGTTCAACACGCGGCAGGGATTCTGCGAGCACTTCGCTTCGGCCTTCACGACGCTGGCACGAGCCGCGGGCATTCCGGCCCGTGTCGTGGCGGGATATCAGGGCGGTGAGTTCAATCCGATGGGCGGCTATCTCATCGTTCGCCAGTCGGACGCGCATGCCTGGTCGGAAGTCTGGATCGACGGCGAGGGCTGGGTGCGCGTCGACCCGACAGCGGCTGTCGCACCGGAACGCGTCCAACGCGGCATGGCCGCTGCGCTCGGTGAAAACGAGCCGGTCCCGGACAGGCTGCTGAACGAGTTCGACGCGCTGGTGAAGCTGCGCCTCGCGTGGGATGCCGCGAACACGTTCTGGAACGATCAGATCGTCGAGTTCGGCGAACAGCAGCAGCGCTCCCTGCTCGACGACCTGGGTTTCGAGAACGCGGATTGGGAAGCCCTGGGAACGGCGCTCGTGATTTCGCTGATCGGATTCTTCGCCGTATTGACGTCGTGGCTGGCATGGCAATACCGCTCGCGGCAGCGCGATCCGGTCGCGCAGGCTTACGACCAGCTTTGCCGCAGGCTGGCGGGTCGACAACTCCCGCGCGCTGCCTACGAAGGACCGAACGACTATCTGGCTCGCGTCACTGCGGCAAGGCCCGATCTGCGGGATGGCCTCGCTGAGATCCGCGCGCTCTACCTGAGCCTGCGTTACGGTCCGACACCCCTCGACTCCCAGCTCAGCCGTCTTAAATTTCTGGTGAGCCAGTTGAAAGTCTGACCTCAGGGCAACATAGACCCAGGATGCCCGCCCTACTTCTAGCCATCGCCATCGCGGCCGGCGCACTGTTCTGGTTTCTCGCCGTACCGTGGCTGAAGAGCCGCCGGCGCGTGGCGCAGAGCCGCCAGCCGTTCCCACCCCTATGGCGCGATTGGCTTCTGGCAAGCGTCCCGGTTTATCACCGCCTCCCAGCCGACGTTCGCGAGCGGCTGCATGGCCTGATCTACGTATTCGTCAAAGAGAAATCGTTCGTCGGCTGCAACGGACTCGAAGTGACCGACCGGATGCGCGTCATCATCGCGGCGAACGCATGCCTGCTGGTCATCAACCGCCCTGGCGTACCGCGCAATCATCTCTACGACGATCTGCTCTCGATCCTCGTGTATCCCACGCCCTTCATCGTGCCTGAAACGTTCAGGGATCCCGCCGGTCTCGTCTCCGAAGGTCATCGCGTGCTGTCGGGCCAGGCATGGGATTCGCGACGCATCATTCTGTCCTGGGAAGACATCGAGGAAGGCCCCGGCGCCGGCCACAACGTCGTCATGCACGAATTCGCGCATTACCTCGACATGGAAGATGAAAC
This sequence comes from Povalibacter uvarum, assembly GCF_014202975.1. GTDB lineage: Bacteria > Pseudomonadota > Gammaproteobacteria > Steroidobacterales > Steroidobacteraceae > Steroidobacter > Steroidobacter uvarum. Next base: position 340,827 of record NZ_JACHHZ010000001.1, on the reverse strand, counting down.
GATGGATGGTGCTCCCGGACTCGGCAGCCCCGAAGCGTTCCGCCAATGGTCGCAAGTCTTCTGGAGCGAATACGACGCGCTGCGCGCGAACCTCGGTGCCGGGCTGCCGACGCTGATCGATCCGTATGGAGCCACGGCGCCCGCGGAGTTCTTCGCGGTCGTGACTGAAGTGTTCTTTGGGCGATCAGCGGAACTCGAAGCGCAACATCCGCGGCTGTATGAACAGCTGCGAAGGTATTACAGAGTGGATCCGGCGCGATGGCAGGAAAGCGCGACGTACGAGTCTTAGCCTCGGCTGCGTCACCCCGTCACGTTCCCCTGTTCCTCGCCGCGACCACCAGCATCGCCGCGCCACCGATAAACAACACCACGATCGACAGGATTGCCGAGCGCGAGTCTCCCGTCAGCAGCGCCGTGGCGCCCATCAGGAACGGTCCAAGCACAGCGGCGAACTTGCTCATCATGTTGTAGAAGCCGAAGAACTCGCCTGAACGCTCGGCGGGAATGATCGAGCCGTAATACGAGCGGCTGAGTGCCTGGATACCGCCCTGCACGCAGCCCGTGGCGGCTGCCATGATGAAGAACTCCGTCGCTGTGTTGAGCACGGTCGCATAGACCGTGACACCAGCATAGACCGCGATACAGATGAAGATGCCGACGATGGCGCTGATGCGCTGACCGATCCAGCCGAACAGCAGCGCAGCGGGGAAACCGATGAACTGCACCATCAGGATGGCCATGACGAGACTGCTGGACGGCAGGCCGATCGCAAGCCCGTAGTCGACAGCCATCTTCTGGATCGTGTTCACGCCATCGATGTACATCCAGTACGAGAGCAGGAAGAACACCACTCCGCGATAGCGACGCACTTCACGCACGGTCTTCGCAAGCTCGGCGAGGCTCTCGCGCAACGCCGGGCCCTTCCTGACGCTTGGGGCACTGCGCTCGTGCACGTTCATGAAGATCGGAATGGCGAACAATGCCCACCAGACGGCCACGGTCACGAACGATGCCTTCACGGCCTCGGTCGCGTTGGCGAGCCCGAAGAACTCCGGCTTCTGCGTCATCCAGATATTGATGGCGAGCAGGACGCCGCCACCCAGATAGCCGATCGAGTAGCCGAAACCGGAAACGGTATCGAGCTTGTCTCGCGGCGCGACGTCGATCAGCAGCGAATCGTAGAAGATGATGCCGCCCCAGAATCCGATCGAGCCCAGCGCGAACAGGATCGCTGCGAGCTGCCACTCGCCCTGATGCACGAAGGCGAGACCCGCCGTCGTGACGACGCCGAGCAGCGTGAACCCGAACAGGAATTTGAGGCGCGCGCCGCCCCGGTCACCGATCGTTCCCAGCAACGGCGCCAGCACGGCCAGCACGAAACTCGCGCCGCCGTTGGCAAACGCGAGCCACGCTGTGCTCTCGGTCGCCGAGACGTCCGCGCTCCAGTACTGTTTGAAGAAGACCGGGAAGAACACGACCATCACGGTCGTTGCAAACGCCGAGTTGCCCCAGTCGAAGAGCGCCCAGGAAACCGTCTGCTTGTTCCACACCGCTGATGCCATTTTCTTCTCCGTGGATGCGAACAGGAACGGGAGTTTCACACGGAGTTCACGGAGAGCACGGAGAGCACGGAGGCCGGATCAGAAACGTTAAAAAAATTCTTCTCCGTGTTCTCCGTGAACTCCGTGTGAAACTCCTCTTGCGACGACTAAGCCGCCGCCGCCAGATGCTCGCGCGTCTCCCTGAACGTGATGCCCGGCCAGCGCTCGAGCGTCAGCTGCAGGTTGACGCGTGTCGGCGCGAGATACACGAGCGCGCCGGAGTGATCGACCGCGAGGTTCTCGTAAGCCTTCGCACGGAATTCCTCGAGCTTCTTCGCATCGTTGCAATACACCCAGCGGGCGGTGAAGACATTCACGTTGTCGAATGTCGCCTGAACGCTGTACTCGTCCTGCAGACGGAACGCGACCACATCGAACTGCAGCTGTCCGACCGCGCCCAGGATGAGATCGTTGTTGCGCAACGGACGGAACACCTGTGTGGCTCCCTCCTCGCACAACTGATCGAGTCCCTTCTGCAGCGCCTTCATTCGCAGCGGATCGCGCAGCACGACTCGCCGGAACATTTCCGGGGCAAAATTCGGGATGCCGGTGAACATGATCGACTCGCCTTCGGTGAAGGTGTCGCCGATGTTGATGGTTCCGTGGTTGTGCAGACCGAGAATATCGCCGGCGAATGCTTCGTCCGTGTGCTGTCGGTCGGCGGCAAGGAACGTCAGCGCATCGCTGATGCGCATTTCCTTCCCGAGCCTCACATGGAACAGGCGCATGCCCTTCGTGTACTTGCCGGAGCAGACCCGCATGAATGCGATCCGGTCGCGGTGACCGGGATCCATGTTCGCCTGGATCTTGAAGACGAAACCGGAGAGCTTCTCTTCGGTCGCCGCGACTTCACGGGATGTCGTGGCGCGCGGCATCGGACCCGGCGCGGTGGCCACGAACATGGCAAGCAACTCGGTGACGCCGAAATTGTTGATCGCGGAACCGAACATGACCGGCGTCTGCCGGCCGGCGAGATACTCCTCACGCGAGAACTCCGGAGCCGCACCGCGCACGAGCTCGACCTCATCGCGAAATGCCTGCGCCTGGTCGCCCAGGAATTCGCCGGCTTCGTCGCTCTGCAATCCGTCGATCGTCGCGACAGTTCCGGCGCGGCCCTTCTCCGCCGCCTGGTAGATGTAGATCCGATCCTCGATCAGGTGATAGATGCCGCGCAGTGCGCGTCCCATGCCGATCGGCCACGTCACCGGAGCGCACGAGATCTTCAGGATCTTCTCGATCTCATCGAGCAGCTCCATCGGCTCGCGCCCTTCGCGGTCGAGCTTGTTGATGAAGGTCATGATCGGCGTGTCGCGCAGGCGGCAGACCTCCATGAGCTTGATCGTGCGATTCTCGACGCCCTTCGCGCAGTCGATGACCATCAACGCGGAGTCCACCGCCGTCAGCGTCCGGTAGGTGTCCTCGGAGAAGTCTTCGTGACCCGGCGTATCGAGCAGATTCACCATCCGTCCGTCGTACGGGAACTGCATCACCGACGATGTCACCGAGATACCGCGCTGCTGTTCGAGCGCCATCCAGTCCGACGTCGCGTGCCGGGCCGCCTTGCGCCCCTTCACCGTGCCGGCGAGCTGGATCGCGCCGCCGAACAACAGCAGTTTTTCCGTGAGCGTGGTCTTGCCGGCGTCCGGGTGGGAAATGATGGCGAACGTACGCCGACGGGAAATTTCGTCTTGAAGCGAAGGCATGGGGTACCGGGAGGGAGGATCGAGCGCGGATTGTACCCGGAAGAGAAGAGAGGATTCTCCACGGGGAGCACGGGGCACCACGGGGAAGAATGACGCCTGCCGGGAACGGGAGGATTCAGGTGGGATTATTTCTGTGCTTCCCCCGTGGCTCCCCGTGTACCCCGTGGAAAATCTTCCTCTTCGGCCCTGCTACGACGACGGGCTGACCGCACTCTTCGGCTCGAGGGCGAGCTTGTACACCAGGGCATCTTCTCGCCCACCGACGGCCTGGTAATAACCCTTGCGCACGCCGATCCGCTCAAAGCCCATCGACTCGTACAGGCGGATCGCGACGGTATTGGAGGGCCGGACTTCCAGAAAGATGTCCTGCATGTACTCATCACGCGCCCGATCCAGCAGGTAATCCATCAGGCGACGCCCGACGCCGAGCGTGCGAAGGTCCTTCCGGATGCAGACGTTGAGGATGTGGGCTTCGCCCGCGCCGAACGACATGATCCCGTAGCCACCGACTTCGCCGCGGAATTCGACGACGCGGCAGAGATAGCCGACCCGGACGCAATCCCGGAAAACGCCTTCGCTCCACGGAAACTGGTAGGACGCCTGCTCGACCGCGGCGACCAGACTGACGTCCGGAATCGTCATGGGACGGAAGCGGACGTCGCGCAGCCGGGTGGCGAGGTCGAGTTCGGCGCTCACGGTTCAGCGCTCACTGGGCCCGGCCTTTTTCCTGCGTGAGCTGTTCGAAGGTCTGCATCGCCAGCACGAGATCCGCCCACGATTTGCGCTTTTCGCCGGGGCTGCGCAGCAGGTAGGCCGGATGATACGTGACGATCATGGGACGCCCGGACGCCAGGTGGTGAAGCCTGCCGCGCAGTTTACCTATCGGCGAATCCGTTTCGAGCAGGGTTTGTGCGGCTATGCGCCCGACGCACAGCAGGAGCGTCGGGTTGACCAGCTCGATCTGCCGCATCAGGTAGGAGATGCACGCCCGGGCCTCGTCGGGGCGCGGATCGCGGTTGCCCGGCGGCCGTGACTTGAGAATGTTCGCTATGAACACATCCTCGCGGGCCAGTCCGATCGCCCGGAGCATGGAATTCAACAGCTGCCCCGCCTTGCCCACGAACGGCTCGCCCTGCCGGTCCTCGTCCGCCCCCGGAGCTTCGCCGATGACCATCCAGCGTGCGCTGCGATTGCCGACACCAAAAACCGCCTGGGTTCGCGTGGTGTGCAATGGGCAGCGAGTGCAGCTGCGCACTGTCTCGGTCAACGCATCCCAGTCCATTGCAGCCACAGCCGCATCGGGAGTCGAGAAGATGCTGTCGGCCGCCGGTTTGCGAGGCGGCTCCTCAATGACGGGCTGCGACACTGTCGCGGGTGGCACGACCGCGCTGACAGCCGGCCGCACGGGGCTGGGCTGCTGCTGCTTCTCGACGACAGCGGCCGCCTGGCGGGTCGCGATCAGCTCACGCCGTTGCCAGACGTCGATGTCGAGCGCTTGCAGATAGTGGAGACGTCGGGAATCCATGCGCTACGCGTTCTCGACCGGTCGCTTTTTCTTCGTCATCTTGACCCACAGCCAGACCCCCGGCCCGGACAGCGCGTACGTGCCGAACGCGACGAACAACGACAGCGGCGCCAGCGAAACCAGCACGTAAATCAGCGGAATGACGAGCATGTACATCCACGGGATGCGGCCGCGCACGTTCAGTTCCTTGCCGCTCCAGTAGGCGAATTTGCTGACCATCAGCGCGCCCGCGATGATCGAAACCGTGAACGCGAGAACGAGCCGCGGCAGGCCGGTGACCTCGATTTCGCTCACCAGCCAGATGAAGCCAGCGACTGTTGCCGCGGCGGAAGGACTGGGCAGCCCCTCGAAATAACGCTTGTCGGCGACAGCAGCGCGCGAATTGAAACGTGCGAGGCGCAATCCCGCGGCAACGGCATAGAAGAATGCGGCGAGCCATCCGAAGCGCGTCCAGAACTGCCCGTAATCCGCGATGCGCTCGATCCCCCACTGGTAGACGAAGATCGCGGGCGCGAGCCCGAACGCGACCATGTCGCAGAGGCTGTCGTACTCCTTTCCGAAGTCGCTCTGCGTCTTGGTCCATCGCGCGACGCGGCCATCGAGTCCGTCGAAGACCATCGCGATGAATACGGCAGTGGCCGCGCGCCCGAAATTGCCGTCGATCGCGGCCACGATGGCGTAGAAGCCCCCGAACAACGTACCCGTCGTCAGCAGATTGGGGAGCCAGTACACGCCCCGTCCGGGCCGGGCTTCCTGCGCGTTGTCCTGCTGCATTTCCGATTCCGAGTCGGCACTCATGCGATCTTCTTTCCGGCGGCGGTGTTCAATGGGGAAATGCCCGGTTGCGGCGGCGGTTCCTCACCTGACCCGAGCCGCAGGCCCAACCTGATCCTCGGTCGCTGGCCGGGGGCGGCAGTATATCGACGTTTTTCGCCATGATAGGGTGCGCACCGCGGACCCGACAACACGGAACAACCGCGGCGCTGTGACACAGGTCGCTGCAACGCCGGTGCCGCGATATCACGATGCCGCCAGGTACGGATTTCCCTCGTCATGCACGCGTTGCGCACGATTCTGCTGCTCGTTCTGTGTTCGCTCGCCGGCGCGGCCCTCGCCGATCGCCAGCAGGATCCCGAGCTCGGCAAGCTGCTGCAGCAGGCGCTGAAGGCCGAGCAGTGCTTCGAGGACAAATTCGATCAGCAGGTCTGGCTCGCCGCCATGGAGCCGCAACTCAAGCGCATCCTCAAGGATCCCGCGGAACGCGCGGAAATCCTCTATCACGTTCACTGCGAATCGAAGCGACTGAACCTGCCACCGGGCCTGGTGATGTCGGTGATCGATGTCGAAAGCCGGTTCGACCGCTGGGCCGTCTCGCATGCGGGGGCCGTCGGACTGATGCAGATCATGCCGTTCTGGCCGCGACAGCTCGGGATGACGAACGAGCAACTCGTGCGCATCCCGCAGAACATTCGCATGGGTTGCACGATCCTGAAGTTCTACCTCGATCGCGAAAAGGGCGACTACGCCCGGGCATTGGCGAGATACAACGGGAGCCTCGGAAGGCGGACGTACTCCGATCTGGTGCTGACGAGGCTGGCGAATCGGTGGCAGTACAACTGAAGAAGCTGGTAGCCGGCCAGCCGCGAGCCACTAGCCTGAAACGAGCGCGCGCCCCCTATCTCGTCGCGAAGCCCGCGGGGAGCTTTCCGAGTTCATCAAGCGCGATGTCCGACACGTCGACGTTTGTGACGTGGGCGGCGGGCGGACCGATAGCGAGCCAATCGACGAGCGATTGAACGGCGGCGGGATCACCGACCGCCAGGACCTCCACCCGTCCATCCGGCAGATTGCAGGCGTAGCCGCTCAGGCCCAGTTCGATGGCGCGCTGGCGGGTCGATGCGCGATAGAAGACGCCCTGGACCCTGCCCGAGACGAAGCAGCGGCGTGCGATCACGGAAGCCATTGTGGGAGCGGGTGAGATCCGGTCAGCCGGACTCTTTGCGGGTCGTGGGCTGGACGGCGCTCAGCGCTTCGGTGGCCCTGCCCTTGGCAGCGACGGCGCTGCGGCGGGCGCCCTTGTAGTCGCCCTTCTGCAGACTCGATTCGGCCTGTTCCAGCAGGGACTGCGCTTCGTTCAGCTTCTGCGGAGCAACTTCAGCGGCACCGGCGTCCCGTGCGGCCTTGATGGCTTGTCGCGCATTGCTCATCTCCTGGGCCGGTGCGCCCGCGCAGCCGCAGACCCCGACACACAAGAGGGTCAGCAGCAACGTACGCAACGATGCGGACAATGAGAGGTAAGCCATGAGGAGCGCTGGAATTTTCGATCGAACCTAACAACGCCAACCTACACCGTCAAGACAGCCGCGAATACAATGCTGTCGCGTTTATCGCCCGTGATGCGTTGCGCTCAACCCACACCGGTGGCGAGCGCGTCGCATCCATCGATTCAATTCACGGAGCATTTGCGGAGTTTCGTTGCGTGGCTGAAATACTGGTCGTGTTTTATTCGCGCAAAGGCAGCACTGCCGAACTCGCGCGACAGGTCTGCAGAGGCATCGAGTCCGTGAGCGGCGCGACCGCGCGGTTGCGCACCGTTCCGCCCGTCGTGACCGCCGTGGACCAGCCGCAGCCGGCGGTTCCTTCCGACGGGCCGCCCTACGCAACGCACGACGATCTGCGTGAATGCGCGGGGCTGATCCTCGGCAGCCCCACCCGTTTCGGCAACATGGCTGCGCCGCTCAAGCACTTCCTCGACGGCACGAGCGCTCTGTGGGCCGGCGGCACACTGTCCAACAAACCCGCGGGCGTGTTCACGTCGACGCAGACGATGCACGGCGGACAGGAGACGACGCTCGTCAGCATGATGCTGCCGCTGCTGCATCACGGGATGTACATTGTCGGATTGCCTTACACCGAGGCGGCACTGAATCACACGCGAACCGGCGGGTCGCCGTACGGCGCAAGCCACGTGGCCGGTGGCGAGACGCAGCCGCGCCTGTCGGATGACGAGAAGACGCTCGCTCAACTGCTCGGCCGGCGCGTGGCTGAAGTCGCAGTCAAACTGCGCGCCGCACCGTGACGCCTTCTTCGACGGCCGAATCGTTGCGAACCGCGACGATCGGCTTGCTCGCGGCACTCATCGCACTCGTGCTTGCGTGGAACCTGTGGGGCGAGATCGCAGTAGCGCGAGCCGCTGTTGCCTTGCTGCTCACCGTTCCGCTGTGGGCTCCGCTACCAGGAGTGATCCAGCGCAATCGCCGCACCTATGCGTGGGCAACGCTGTGCGTGATTCCGTACTTCGTGATGGGACTGACCGAAGCGATCGCGAACCCGCAGCGGCGTGCCTGGGCAGGAGCCTGCCTCGCGCTTGCATTGCTGCTCTTCGTTACGCTGATCGGCTATCTGCGAATGACACGCGCACCGAGCGAATGAACGTCAGTCGATCACTTGCCGTCGATCACTTCCCGTACGAACGGGACCGTGAGCTTGCGTTGCGCGGCCAGCGAGGCGTCGTCGAGCTCATCCAGGAACTCGCAAAGTGATGCCATATCGCGAGGCAATCGGCGCAAAAGGTACTGAGCCGTCTCCAGCGGCAGCTCGAACCCGCGGATCTGCGCGCGCAGACGCAACGCTTCGATCTGTTCCGATTCGTCGAGCAAATGCAGCGTGAGCACCCAGCCTCCGCCGAGACGCGATCGCAGATCGGCCAGCGCGATCCCGGTCGCCGCCGGCGGCACTACCGCCGAAACGACCAGCCGGCCCTGCCGCTCATCGAGTTGCTGATGTAGCGCGAAGAGTGCGCGCTCCCATGCAGGGTCGCCCGCGATGGTCTCGATGTCGTCGATGCAGACGCACGCGAGCTCACCGCAGCCCGTCAGGATTTCGGACCCCATCGATGCGATATCCGTAAGCGGCAGATACGCGGCGGATTGCCCTTGCCCGCCCATCCTCGCGCAGATCGCCTGCAGGAGATGCGACTTGCCAGTTCCGGCAACACCGTGAATGAACACGCAGGTGGGCGGCTCGCCCGCGCGCAGCGTGCGCAGGATTTCGACCGTCGATTCGTTGCGGCCGGCCAGGAAGCTGTCGAAGACCGAGCTGTCCCGCAGCTTCACGCCCAGGGGAAGTTGATTCGTCACGATCAGACCGGCAGGCCGCGGCGGCGGCGACTCACATGGACAGCCTTGCGCGAATAGGTCAGCACGTAATCGATGCCGCTGATGACGGTCGTCACGAACACCAGCGCCCCGAGACCGATGACGACATTCCGCGGCACGTGGCCAACCGCATGCGCGGCGACCACCAGCAGTACGAACACGATCTGGCACAGCGTGTTCACTTTGCTGATCCAGGTCGGATGACCATCGATCTCGCCGAAGAGGGCGTTATAGGTGATTGCTCCGGCCGTAATGATGACGTCGCGACCGATCGCCGTGATCGCCAGCCACAGCGGCACGAGCCCCATGATCGCCAGCGTCAGGAACACTCCCACGAGCAGGATCTTGTCGGCGAGCGGGTCGAGGATCTTGCCCAGTTCCGTCGTCCATCCGCAGCGCTTGGCGAGAAAGCCGTCGAGAGCGTCGGTAGCGGCCGCGAAGGCGAAGAGCCAGAGGGTCAGGCGGAATTCATGATTCGCGAGCAGCCAGGCGACCGGCACCACCAGGAGCATGCGCAGGATGCAGAGCGCATTCGGGATGAAACGCAGGCTGGACGACATTTCGCGAAACGCGGCGCCGGCAACTTAAGGCTGATACTGGAACTGCAGACGATCCACCGGCGCCGCCGCGTCCGCCGGCGCAAGCGGGACGAGCTTGCCGTCGAGCGCCAGTGCCCGACGCAGCGTCGTCGCGTCGCCGCGGATCGCGAGTTTGAATCGCAGTGTGTCGCCGAGCACCTGCTCCACCGCGACGCCACGAACCAGCGTCATGCCTTCGAGATAGTTGAGCGTGGTCGCATACGCACCGAGATTGCCGATCCCCGACACTTCGACCATCACGCTGTCGAGCGTCGTGCCCGATGCCGAGTACACGCGGGCGAACGTGTCGGCTGCGAGATTGACGCCCTCCTCCAGTGATCCCGCGGCACTTGCAGCGCCGTCATCGGAAGCAAGGGTCCAGCGCACGGAAAGCCCGCCCGCGCCGTCGGTTCGCGCGGTGCCGAGCAATGCTGCGTTGGCGTTGTAACGAGCTGCGGCCTGCAGCAACGCCGACGGGTCGGCGCTGGCATCGACGCCCGCATTGATCTGTGTCCGATCCTGAGTCGTCATTTCCGGCCAGATGATCGGCAGCCCACGCTGTTTGGCGGCCCGGCTGATCGCTTCCCGCTCGACGGTGGAGGCCGCGGAATCGATCCAGTAAGAGGAGCCGTCGGTGGCCTGCACATTCAGCAGGACGAGTGTCGCGGGCCGCTCGCGCCCCCAGACCGGCAACCCCGCATCGGTGAGCAGTTTGTCCACCGAAACACTGTCAAATCCGACCTGGAGAACGTTGTCGGCGGTGAAACCGAACCGCTGCACGTACTGGCGTGGATTGTTCAGCGCCCCACCCAGCCGGACCGCGGCGTCCCTGCGGCCACTGACCCGGACGACGACCACCTTCAGCGCGTCCACGAAAGCCGCATCCCGGCTGGCGGCGACCGGCATCGCGACCTCGTACAGGTCCGGGACGGTCACGGCGAACGCCGGAGCGACCGCCAGCAGCGCCGCCAACAGGAGAAACCGCAGTCGTGGGAGAAGTCGTGAAGTCATTGCTGGCCGTCGGGCAACTTTGCATCCCCGCCATGGGATATTGGCCGTGTAAAATACCACACGCTCCCATATCCGCCGGTAGCCGCCAGCCCACACGCTCTGGCCGCCGCCGCCACAAGAGGCTCGAATGTCTGACTCGATCACTTACAAAGACGCCGGCGTCGATATCGAAGCCGGCGACGAACTCGTCGAACGCATCAAACCGGCCGTCAAGCGCTCCATGCGGCCCGAAGTGCTCGCCGGCCTCGGCGGCTTCGGCGCGCTGTTCGAAATTCCCGTCGAGCGGTATCGGCGCCCCGTGCTCGTTTCCGGGACCGACGGCGTGGGCACGAAACTGCGGCTTGCGATCGAGACCGGCCGGCACGACACGATCGGCATCGACCTCGTCGCGATGTGCGCGAACGATGTGGTCGTCCAGGGCGCTGAACCGCTCTTCTTTCTCGATTACTACGCCACCGGCAAGCTGAGCATCGACGTCGCCGAGTCGGTCATCAAAGGCATCGTCGAAGGCTGCGTGCAGGCGGGCGCCGCGCTGATCGGCGGCGAAACGGCAGAAATGCCCGGCATGTACGCCGAAGGTGACTACGATCTCGCCGGATTCTGCGTGGGCATCGTGGAGAAGGACGCCATCATCGACGGCAGTCGCACGCGCCCGGGCGATGTCCTCATCGGACTGCCCTCTTCCGGCCCGCATTCGAACGGCTACTCGCTCATTCGCAAGCTCATCAAAGTCGGCAAGGCCAGCGCGACGACGAAGCTCGGCTCTGGTCTCCTTTACGACGCGCTGCTTGCACCGACGCGAATCTACGTGAAGCCGCTGCTCGCGCTCGCCAAAGCGGTGCCGATCCACGGCATCGCGCACATCACCGGCGGCGGCATCACGGAAAACATTCCGCGCGTCGTTCCCAGCGGACTCGAGGTCCAGCTGAGTGCGAAAACCTGGCAGCGCGCCGAAGTGTTCGACTGGCTGCAGAAGACAGGCAACATCGCTTCGCAGGAGATGTATCGCACCTTCAATTGCGGCATCGGCATGACAGTCACCGTCGCCGCCGAGCACGCCGACAAGGCTGTGAAGCTGCTGCGGGAACAGGGCGAACAACCGGCGGTGATCGGCGAGATCCGGCGCGGCGACGGCGGCGTGGTCATCCACGGATGACCGGCGGCACCGCGTCCGAACGATCGGCCCCTCTGCCGATCGTCATTCTGATCTCCGGCCGCGGCAGCAACATGCGAGCGATCGCGGAGCAGGCGACGAAAGGAAAGCTCACAGTCGAAATCCGCGCGGTCATCAGCGATCGCGCCGACGCCGTGGGGCTCGCGACGGCCGCCGAGTTCGGCATTCCCGCCGCAGCCCTGAGTCCACGCGACTACGCCGATCGCCCGGCGTATGACGCTGCTCTCGCCAGTCTCGTCGCTTCCTATTCGCCGTCGCTCGTCGTGCTGGCGGGTTTCATGCGTATCCTGACGCCGAATTTCATCGGCCCCTTTGCTGACCGGATCCTGAATATCCACCCCTCGCTGCTGCCGAAATACCGTGGGCTGCATACCCATCGTCGCGCGCTCGAGGCCGGTGACACGCATCACGGCGTGAGCGTGCATTTCGTCACACAGGAACTGGATGGCGGCCCAGTCATTATTCAGGCACGCGTGCCAGTGCTCGTGGGCGACACCGAAGCTGACCTTTCAGCGCGAGTTCAGCGCCAGGAGCACAGGATCTATCCCGAAGCCATCGAATGGTTTGCGCAGGGCCGGCTCGAGTTGCGCGAAGACAGGGCCTGGCTCGATGGCAGACGCCTCGATGAGCCCGTGACGACGGAAGGAGAGTGAATTGCACCGTGCCAGGTTTGCCCAATGCGCGTGGTTCGCCCGATCGCTCGCGATCGCTTCGCTCGTATTCATGAGCTTCGCGACGCAAGCGACAGCGACGCTGCCGAAGCCGTTCGTTGCCACCTATGCCGTGACTTTCCGCGGCCTGAATGCAGGCACGCTTCGCATGGAGTTCCGGCAGGACAGCAGCCCGCAACGCTACGTCCTGGAAACCCGGGCCAGCCCTTCCGCGCTGGCGAGCTTCGTCGTCAGCAGCGCTGCCTTCGAACGCACGATTCTCGAAGTGACGCCAGACGGCCTGCGGCCCGTTCAGTGGGAGCTCGATGACGGCAAGTCAGGCAACAAGGGCGACGGGCAGCTGACTTTCAACTGGACCGATCTCACCGTCAGCGGCAGCTACGAGGGCCAGCCCGTCAAGCTGGCGCTCGAACCGGGAATGCAGGATCGGCTGTCGATTCAGCTGGGCGCGATGACATCGCTGCTGCAGGGACACGAGCCCGGCACGATCGCCATGGTGAACGGCGACAACATCCGTCACTACACCTACACGCGCGGCAAGACCGAGACAGTGCAGTCCAAGCTCGGCGCGCTGGACACCGTCGTCTACGAAAGCACGCGCCCGAATTCGAATCGGATTTCCCGCGTCTGGCACGCACCATCGCTGGAGTTCATCGCCGCCCGCGCGGAACAGATACGCAAGGGGAAGGTGGAGACGGTGATGACGCTGGTGGAGCTGACGCACGGCCAGTGACGACTGACGAGCCGGCCTTCTGACTCGTCACGCGTCACCGGTCACCCATCTCCCCAATCAGGTCTTCGGCAACGTCACTCCGCGCTGCCCCTGGTACTTCCCGCCGCGATCCTTGTAAGAGGTCTCGCAGACTTCATCCGATTCCAGGAAGAGCATCTGGGCGACGCCCTCGTTCGCATAGATCTTCGCGGGCAGCGTCGTGGTGTTCGAGAACTCCAGCGTCACGTGACCCTCCCACTCGGGCTCGAGCGGCGTCACGTTCACGATGATTCCGCAGCGTGCATAAGTCGACTTGCCCAGGCAGATCGTCAGCACGTTGCGGGGAATGCGGAAGTACTCGACCGTCCGCGCCAGCGCGAAGGAGTTCGGCGGAATGATGCACACGTCCGACTGCTGGTCCACGAAGCTGCCCGAATCGAAGTTCTTCGGGTCGACGATCGTCGCGTTGATGTTCGTGAACACTTTGAATTCGTTCGCGCAGCGCACGTCGTATCCATAGCTGGACGTGCCGTACGACACGATCTTGCCGCCGTTGGCGACTCTGACCTGGCCGGGCTCGAACGGGTCGATCATCCCCTGGGCGGCCATGCGACGGATCCAGCGATCGGACTTGATGGTCATAAGGAGTAGCGGTTAGCGGTTGGCGGTTAGCGGTTGGGGGGAGTGAGACGTTAAATGTCGGGGGTTGATGCTCGATCGTCAACCTCGACGAAGAATCAGGTGTCTTCGACCTCGATGGTCGGGAACGGTGCATCGGGTTGGAAACTCCTTCGGGCGAGCCGTGCGGCGGTTCGGCGGCCGAGGTCGATGTAGGCGCGGCCCAGCGGCGAGTCGGGTTCGGCGACGACGGTGGGTTCGCCGCGGTCCATCTCTTCCCGGATCCGGATATCCAGCGGCAGTTCGGCGAGGAGATCGACGCCATACTGCTGCGCCATGCGCCGGCCGCCGCCCGAACCGAAGATGTGTTCTTCGTGGCCGCAATTCGAACAGACGTGCGTGCTCATGTTCTCGACGATGCCGAGCACCGGCACCTCGACCTTCTCGAACATGCGCAGACCCTTGCGCGCGTCGAGCAGCGCAATGTCCTGCGGAGTCGTGACGATCACGGCGCCGCTCACGGGCACCCGTTGCGACAACGTCAGCTGCGTGTCGCCGGTGCCCGGCGGCATATCGACGATCAGATAATCCAGCTCGCCCCAGCGCGTGGTTTCCAGGAGCTGCACCAGCGCCTGTGTCACCATCGGACCACGCCAAACCATCGGCTGTTCTTCGTCGATGAGAAAGCCGATGGACATCACTTTCACGCCGAATGCCTCGGGCGCGATCATCGATTTCTGATCCGGGCTCACGGGTCGCTCGCCGCCGAGGCCCATCATCCGCGGCTGGCTCGGCCCATAGATATCAGCATCCAGCAGACCGACGGCCGCGCCTTCGTGAGCGAGCGCCAGCGCCAGATTGGCGGCGGTCGTCGACTTGCCCACCCCGCCCTTCCCCGATGCGACAGCGATGATGTTCCTGATCGCCTGAATCGGACGCAGGTTGTTCTTGACCGCCTGGGATTCGACTTTCCATTGCACATCCACGTCGACTGCTTCGACCCAGCCAAGCGACCGGACCTGCTCGCTGAGCGCAGCCGTCAGTTCACTCGCGTAGCGCCGCGCAGGAAATCCCAGGCGAATGTTCAGCCGGACGTTGCCGCCGGCAACGGTCACGTTCTCGACGGCGCCCACGGCACCGAGCTCGCGGTCGAGATAGGGCTCGCGAAAAGATTCGACAAGACGGCGCACCGCCGTGTCACGTTCAGTGGTCATGTAGCGATCGGTCCCGGATGAATCCCGCATGCGCGGGAGCGAAAACGGCCGCTGAGGGAAAACCCCAAGCGGCTCGAATGGGGCACGGATTGTAGCGGAATGCGCCCGTCATGCTTCCGCGCAGCCTCGTAGCAGCACCGGAACTCGCATCTATGAGGGAAATTCTGATGCGCGGTGGGCGGTTGCTGCGCAGCAGTCGTGGCATAATCCGCGCCAGCGCTCGAATGCACCGGACAAAGGTTCATTTCGCCCCACAGCCAGAGGCGGTTACGCTTGCGAGGATCTGGCGAAATAAAACCTGGGGCGAACCAGGATTCGCATTCAAAGCCCGGCCCGGAGCGAAGGATACCGAGACGACTCGATGAGTTTCTTTTCCGACCTGAAAGCCGAACGTCTGATCGGGGAGATCAGAGCCCTCGGCGACCCGCTTCATCCGGACGCACAGAAGGCGTTCCAGAGGCTGGCCAAGATCGGCGCCGGCGCCATCCCCAAGATTCTCGACGCCGTTTCGGTCGCCGATAAGCGCGAGACCGCTTCTTACGTCGAGATCCTCGCGCAGCTCGTAGACAACAAGACGTTCCCGATCCTCGCCCAGGGCCTCGTCGATGGCAGCCCGCGCACCATCGCGGCGGTCGGCTGGGCGCTCACGGCGAGCACGAACTACAACGCATCGATGCTGATCGACCTGCTCGGCCGCGAAGAGGTCTCCAAGTCCGCGGTGATCGAGATCATCGCCGCCCAGAAGAACCGCTTCACCGTGCGCGAACTCCTGCAGCACGCCTACAACCAGGAGTCGAACGAGAAGGCCGCGCTCTTCCGCATCATCGGCGAGCTGGCGGACGCATCCACCGTCGGCGAGCTCACGAGCCGCATCGACGGCAAGGACACGACGGCGCGGATGCACATCATCGGCATTCTGTCGCGCTTCAACCGGCCCGAAGTATCGGCGGCGCTGCAGACGCAGCTCAAGGATCCGAACAAGCTGATCCGCCAGGCAGCGCTCAACGCGCTCAGCAAGATGGACGGCCCGGTGAATACGGCGCTCGTCTGCCAGATGCTGCGAGATCCGGACCTGGAAGTTCAGAACCGCGCGATCGACGTCGTCGTGCGCGCGAAAGACCCGGACACGATGAAGTACCTCGTCGAAGTGCTCAAAGACGAGAACGAATACGCACGACGCGCCGGCGTCGAGGTGCTCAATCACCTGGGAACGGCCCGGGACATCAAGCATCTCCTGCAAGTCATCAAGGATGACGACTGGTGGGTTCGCACTCGCGCCGCGGACGCCCTCGGCAAGATCGGTGGTCCTCGCGTCGTCGATGCAGTCATCGAGCTCATCAAGGACGAGGACGAGGAAGTCCGTCGCGCGGCGATCGAGATCCTCAACCAGACCAAGGACGAGCGGGCGGTCAACTTCCTGCTGGAGGCCACCCGCGACAAGGACTGGTGGGTCAGCGAACGCGCCATCGATGCGCTCGGCGAAATCGGCAGCAAGCGGGCGGTGCCCGTGCTGATCGAGCTGCTCGCATCCGACAACACCCGCTCGCTGCCCGCGGCGATTCGTGCGCTCGGCAAGATCGGTGACATCAAGGCCATCGAGCCGATGATCAAGCTGCTCGACCGGCCCGAGAAGGAAATCAAGGTCGAGGCGATCAATGCGCTCGTGCGCCTCACCGACGACAAGCGCGCGGACAGCGTGCGCAACTACATCCAGTCCGTCGGCTCGACGACCAGCGACCAGACGATCATGCAGGCAGCCGTGCACGCGGTCGAAGAGCTCGACAACAAGTACTCGAGCACGGCCATCGCGGCGCAGGCCAAGGCCAGCCGCATGGCGGAGCCGGCGCGCACGCTGCTCATCGAGAAGGGCGACGTCGATCAGGTCATCAAGAAGGCCGAGGAATCGGCAGCGACTTCGCAGAAGCTCGACGTCGCGGCGCTCAAGCCGGGCGAGATTCTCGAGGGCCGCTACAAGTTCATCGAAAAGATCGGCAAGGGCGCCTTCGGCACGGTCGTACTGGTGGAAGACACCGTCGTCGAGGAACGCCTGATCCTCAAGTTCCTGAACCCGAACGTCTCCCAGGACGAGGAGATGATGAAGCGCTTCGTGCACGAACTGCGCTACTCGCGCAAGATCACGCACCGCAACGTCATCCGCATCTACGACTTCCTTTTCATGCGCGGCAACTACGCCATTTCGATGGAGTATTTCCCGTCGCATACGCTCGGCGCCGAGATCGTCAACGAGAAACCGCTCGATCTGAAGCGCGCCGTGCAGTACGGCATCGACATCGCGACCGGCATGTCGGTCGCGCACCAGGCCGGCATCGTGCATCGCGACCTGAAGCCCGCCAACGTGCTCATCAACAACGAGCACCTGCTCAAGATCGTGGACTTCGGCGTCGCCGCCGCCCACAAGGAAGGCGATACGCAGCTGACCAAGACCGGCTACGTCATCGGTTCGCCGAAATACATGGCCCCCGAGCAGATCCTGGGCAAGAAGGTCGACGAACGGGCCGACATCTACAGCCTGGGTGTGATCCTCTACGAGATGGTGACCGGCGTACCGCCTTACAGCCGCGGCGACCACATGTCCGTCATGTACCAGCACGTTCAGGGAAAGGCCAAGTCGCCGCTTGAGGTAAATCCCTCATTGCCCAGGCCGCTCGCCGACATCGTGGTCCAGGCCATGGCCGTCGATAAGGCGAAACGGTTCCAGAGCATGGACGAGATGCGCGCCGCTCTCGAAAGGGCTCTCTGAGCTCACTCCGGGCGGGGCCACTCGTCCCCGCCATTCGCCACTTCGTCCGATGGATTGCCCGCCCCCTCCCCGCGGGAGCCAATCCCCTGTAGGCTGTTGGCAGACAAGCCATTTGAGCCCATCGCCACCGCATGGCCCGCATTGACGCCTTCCTCAAGCTCGGCACCGACCAGGGATGCTCCGATATCCATTTCGCCGTCGGCCTCCCGCCGATGCTGCGGATGTACGGCGACCTGATGCCCATCAAGTTCCGCGACCTGAGCCAGGTGGAACTGGAGGGCTATGTCGCCGAGATCATGAGCAAGCCGAACCAGGAGCAGCTGCGCCGCGGCCTCGACGTGGACTTCTCGTATGTCTCGGCCAACGGCGGCCGCTTCCGCGTCAACGTGTTCCGCAAGGACACCGGAGTCGGCGCCACGTTCCGGGCCATTCCGTCCGAGGTCCCGACGCTCGACCGGCTGGGCCTGCCGCCCACCATCAAGAAGCTCTGCGACAACCACCAGGGCATGATCCTGGTGACCGGCTCGACCGGCACCGGCAAGTCCACGACGCTGGCCGCGATGATCGATCACCTGAACCAGACACGCCGGGTGAACATCATCAGCCTCGAGGATCCGATCGAGTTCGTGCACAAGAGCAAGCAGAGCCAGGTCATCCAGCGCGAGCTGAACACGCACCTGCCCTCCTTCTCCGAAGGCGTTCGCGCAGCGATGCGCGAAGACCCCGACGTGATCCTGGTCGGTGAGCTTCGCGACGCCGAAACGATCCGCTGGGCGATGACCGCCGCCGAAACCGGCCACCTGGTCCTCGGCACCCTGCACACGACCGGCGCCGTGAAGACGATCGATCGTATCGTCGACGCGTTGCCGGCCGACGAGCGCGAGCAGACGAAGAGCTTCCTTTCGCAGAGCCTGATCGCCGTCGTCACGCAGGTACTGGTCAAGACGCCGGATCAGCGCGGCCGCAAGGCGATCTGCGAAATCATGATCGTCACGCGCGCGATCGCGAAGCTGATCATGACGGACCAGACCCATCAGATTCCCTCGCAGCTGCAGACGGGCAAGGACCTCGGCATGCAGATGCTCGACCAGGCCCTGCTCGCCAACGTGCAGGCCAAGGAAATCGACGCCGACGACGCTTACGTCTACGCGTCCGACAAGAAACTCTTCGCCCGCTACGTCACGGATACCAGCGTTCTGCCGAAGCTGGATCTGGCGCCGGGATAATTCCATGAGCACCGAAGCCACCGGCACCTCTCCCGCGACGGGCGGTACGAGCAATCAGTACGTCCCGCGCAAGATCGACGAGTTCCTGAAGGACGTGCTGAGCCGCAACGGCTCGGATCTGCACTTCATCGCCGGCGACCCGCCGCGCATCCGCCTGTACGGCGAACTGCACAACCTGCGTCCCGACGCGCTGAAGCCGGAGTTCGTGCAGGAAGTGCTCATGGAGATCATGCCCCGCGCCGCGCAGTTGCGGCTCGAGGAAAAGCACGGCGCCGACTTCGCGTACATCATTCCGGGCGTTTCGCGCTTCCGCGTGAACGTGATGCGCCATCTCTACGGACTCGGCTGCGTGTGCCGGGCGATCCCGTCGAAAGCGCTGACGCTCGATCAGCTCAACATGCCGGACGCCGTACGCAACCTGTGCAAGGTGAACAGCGGCCTGATCCTCGTGACGGGCAAGACCGGCTCCGGCAAATCGACGACGCTCGCCGCGATGATCGACGACATGAACGCGCGCCTGAAAGGCCACATTCTCACGATCGAAGACCCGATCGAATTCGTCCATCCGCGCAAGAGCTGCCTGATCAGCCAGCGCGAGATCGGCACCCACAGCCCGTCGTTCGCCGACGCCCTGCACTCCGCCTTGCGCGAAGATCCCGACGTCATCCTGGTCGGCGAGTTGCGCGACTACGAAACGATGAGCATCGCGGTCACCGCCGCCGAGATGGGCATTCTCGTGATGGGCACCCTGCACACGAACGGCGCTGCGCCGACGGTCGATCGCATGGTCAACGCGTTCCCGGCCGACAAGCAGTCGCACGTGCGCGCGATGCTTTCAACGTCGCTGCGCGGCGTGATTTCTCAGCAACTGATCCCGCGGGCCGGCAAGCCCGGCCGTGTCGCCGCACTGGAAATCCTCGTGAACACTCCGGCTGTCGCCAACCTGATCCGCCAGGGCAAACTCGACCAGCTCGAGAACACCATGCAGAGTGGCGCCTCTCACGGCATGAAGACGATGGACTCGGCCATCCAGGACCTGCTGGACAAAGCCATCATCACGGGCAAAGAGGCCTACAAGAAGGCCATTACGAAGACGAAATTCGAGCATCTGAAAGACGTGGGGTAGCGGGTGACGCGCCCCGCGCCCCCGACGGCCGCCATGGCATAATCCGCCCCCGCCTTTCTCCCGGATTTGCCAGCCTCCCCAATGACTTCCAGCCCGCGCCATCTCTTCGTCACGACGGCACTGCCCTACGCGAACGGTCCGTTCCACATCGGGCACATCATGGAGTACATCCAGGCGGACATCTGGGTGCGGTTCCAGCGCATGGTGGGCAACAAGGTTCACTGGATGGGCGCTGACGATGCGCACGGTGCGCCGATCATGCTGAAGGCGGAAGCCGAAGGGATCACGCCGGAGCAGCTCGTGGACCGGATCGCATCAGACCGGCCGAAATATCTGAACGGCTTTCACATCCACTTCGACAACTGGCATTCGACGCACTCGCCGGAGAACACCGCGCTCACGCAGCTCATCTTCCGCAATCTCGATGCGGCCGGGCTGGTCGAGAAGCGCCCGGTCGAACAGTTCTTCGATCCGGTCAAGAACATGTTCCTCGCCGATCGCTATGTGAAAGGCGAATGCCCGAACTGCCACACGCAGGATCAGTACGGAGACGCGTGCGAGGCATGCGGCAAGGCGTACGAACCGACGGATCTCATCAATCCGCGCTCGACGCTGTCCGGTGCCACACCCGTGCGTCGCACGTCGGATCACTTCTTCGTCAAGCTCTCCGATCCGGCCTGCAAGCAGTTCATGCGCGAATGGCTGAACGCGACGGTCGACGGAACGCCGCGCCTTCAGCCTGCCGTCAAGAACAAGGCAAGTGAATGGCTCGAAGGCCAGGGCGATCAGGAGCTGACCGACAAGGACATCTCGCGCGATGCACCCTACTTCGGCATTCCGATTCCGGACGCGCCGGGCAAGTTCTTCTACGTGTGGTTCGATGCACCGATCGGCTATCTCGCTTCGCTGAAGAACTACTTCGACAGCGGCAAGGCGCGTGCGAACGGCGAATCGCGCAGCTACGAGGAATTCCTCGCTGCGCCCGACGTCGAGCAGATCCACTTCATCGGCAAGGACATCATCTACTTCCACACGCTGTTGTGGCCCGCGATGCTGAAGTTCGCGAAACAGAAGGTGCCGAACAACGTCTACGTCCACGGCTTCATCACCGTGTCCGGCGCGAAGATGTCCAAGTCGCGCGGCACTGGCATCAGTCCGCTACGGTATCTCGAAGTCGGCATGAATCCCGAGTGGTTCCGCTACTACATCGCGGCGAAGCTCAATGCGAACGTCGAAGACATCGACTTCAACCCGGAAGACTTCGTCGCGCGCGTGAACTCGGATCTCGTCGGCAAGTACGTGAACATCGCCAGCCGGATGGCGCCGTTCCTTGCGAAGTTCTTCGACAACCGCATGCCCGCCCTGCCTGCGCAGACCGCGGCCCTGAGCGCGGCCTTCGAGCGCGCGAATGAGATCCGCGAGTCGTTCGAAGAACGCGAGTTCAGCCGCGCGATCCGCCTTGCGATGGAGATCGCCGACAAGGTCAATGCCGAAGTCGACCAGTACAAGCCTTGGATCCTCGCGAAAGACGCGGCCAGCAACGCCGCCAATCTGCAGAAACTCGGCGAGATCTGCGCGTCCGCCATCGCGACGTTCAAGGCACTCACGCTGTTCCTGAAGCCCATCCTTCCGGCGCTGGCCGAACAAGCGGAGGAGTATCTGAACAGTGGCCCGCTCACGTGGGATCTGTTCGCCCAAGGCTCGACGCCGGCGAAGTTCCTGCCGACCGGCCATGCCTTCGGCACCTTCAAGCCGCTGATCACGCGCGTCGACCCGAAGCAACTCGATGCTTTGTTCGAAAGCGCGAACGAAGCCGCAAAGAAGCAACCCGAGGCTCCGGCCAGCAGCCAGCAAGCCAGTAGCCAGCAGCCCCCCGCAGGCGAAATCACCGTCGACGACTTCGCGAAGATCGACATCCGCGTCGCGAAGATTCTCGCGGCCGAGTTCGTCGAAGGCGCGGACAAGCTGCTGAAGCTCACGGTCGACATCGGCGATGCGCAACGCACGGTGTTCGCGGGTATCCGTTCTGCGTACACCCCGGACCAGATCGTCGGCCGCCTGACGCTGGTGCTTGCCAATCTCAAACCCCGCAAGATGAAGTTCGGCACGTCGGAAGGAATGGTTCTCGCCGCGGGCCCCGGCGGCAAAGACATCTTCCTGCTGTCGCCGGACGCAGGCGCCACCCCGGGCATGAAAGTGAAGTGACCAGTGGTTAGCGGACGCCCCTTCGGGCTCTTGCGAACCGCTAACCGCCAACCGCCAACCGCTTCTCCGTCATGTCTTCGCTCCTTCTGATCTTGCTCAGCGCCGTCCTGGTCTGCCACTACGCGCCGGCGCTGACGGGATTGAGAGCGTTCGAACAGACCGATGAGTTCGATGCGACCACTGGGATCGCTGTCGGCTCGCTGGCCCTCCTGTCCGTCGTCGCGCCGCTCGGCTACGCACTGGAGAGATTGATCCTCGAGCCCTTCGCTTTGGGCTACCTGCGCACCTTCGCCCTCGTCATCCTCATTCTTCTCCTGGCGCAGATCCTCTCATCAGTCATGGCGAGATCCTCGCGCTGGACACCGGTGCAGCCGATGTTCACCCTGCTGATGACATCGAACAGCGCCGTGCTCGGCGTGGCGCTGCTGAGCACCGGGATCGATCGGTTCAGCAATGCAGTCTGGGCCGGCATCGGGCTCGGTATCCTGTTCGCACTCCTGCTGCTCGCATTCACGACGTTGCAGCAGCGTATCCGCCAGGCGAATGCGCCGGCCGCCTTCCGCGACGCGCCGCTCGCCCTCATCACGACGGGCTTGATGGCGCTCTCGCTGATGGGACTGATCGGCATCCTGGGCGACTGACGCATGTTCGCCGCATTCGCTCTCACTTTCGCCCTGGTCTCGCTGCTGGCAGTCGCCCTGTTGTGGCCGCGCGAATCACCAGCGAGCAACGAGAGTCGACTGATCGATCGCATCAACGATCTTCTGCCGCAGACCCAATGCCGCCGCTGCACGTTCGAAGGCTGCAAGCCGTATGCGACCGCGATCGCTCGTGGAGAAGCCGGCATCAACCAGTGCCCACCCGGCGGCGAACGCACGATGATCGAACTCGCCGAGTTGCTGAAACGCGAGGCGATCGCCGTCGATCCGAAATTCGGCGTCATGCCGGCGCAACCCGCGGTCGCCTGGATCGATGAGGCCGTCTGCATCGGCTGCACCAAGTGCATTCAGGCGTGCCCGGTGGATGCCATCATCGGCGGTTCGAAGTTCATGCACACCGTCATCACGGATGACTGCACCGGCTGCGAACTGTGCATCCCGCCCTGCCCCGTCGATTGCATCGAGATGCGGCCGAAGGCGGCGATGACCGGAGCAGTGACGTGATCCGCGCAATGACGGGCGGCGGCCTGCGCCTGGAAACGAACAAGGAGCGTTCCACAGCCGCGCCGCTTCGTGCGGCGTCCGTGCCCGCCGAAGTCATTCTTCCGCTGGATCAGCACGCGGGCACAGCGGCGCGACCGCTCGTGAAGGTCGGCGACGCGGTACTGCTGGGACAACCCATCGCCGAGCCCACGTCGGACATCAGTGCGTGGGTGCATTCGCCAGTTTCCGGCAGCGTCATCGCCGTGGAACCCCGGCCAGTCGCGTATCACGCTGCGTCGTCGCCTTGCATTGTGATTCGCAATGATTTCGCGGACCGGCGCGACAACGCCAATACAGCAGTCGACTACGCGTCGATGTCGCCGGCGCAGCTCAGTGATCACATTGCACGCGGCGGGATCGTCGGACTCGGAGGCGCGACGTTCCCGACAGCCAGCAAACTCTCGCAAGCGGTTGCGCAGCCCGATCTGCACCTGCTTCTGAACGGCGCGGAATGCGAACCCTGGATCAGCTGCGATGACATGCTCATGCGCGAGCGGGCAGCGGATATTGTCTTCGGGGCGCATGTGCTCATGCACGCGCTGGGAACCGTGTCATGCACGATTGCTGTCGAAGATGACGTTCCGCAAGCCATTGCGTCACTGCGAGCGGCAGCGGCGCAGGTTCAGCCGCACATCCGCATCGCCACTCTGCCGGACGTTTATCCCGCAGGCGGCGAGCGGCAATTGATCCTTGCCGTCACCGACCGCGAGGTTCCAGCCGGCCGGCTGCCTTCCGACATCGGCATCCTCTGTCAGAACGTGGGCACTGCCGCCGCCGTCGCGCGATGGATTCGCGATGGCGAGCCATTGATCACCCGCATCGTGACGATCACCGGCAGCGGCGTGCGGGAGCCGGCGAACCTGGAGACGCGGCTCGGGACGCCGATCGCCAGCCTGATTGCGGACTGCGGCGGCTACACGACCGACGACCGACGCCTCATCATGGGCGGGTCGATGATGGGCCTGGCGTTCAGCGACGACCGGCTGCCGATCGTGAAGGGCTCGAACTGCGTCATCGTGCCCTCGCCCTCGGACCTGCACCCGCGCAGCGCTGAGATGCCCTGCATCCGTTGCGGCAACTGCTCCGAAGTCTGCCCTGCCTGGCTGCTGCCGCAGCAACTGCACTGGCAGGCACAAGCCCACGATGTCGCTGCGCTCGAGTCCTTCGGACTCATGGATTGCATAGAGTGCGGCTGCTGCGACTATGTATGCCCGAGCCAGATCCCGCTCACGCAACGCTTCCGCGAAGCCAAGGTACCCGTGCAGGCCGAGCTTCTGGCGCGCAGCGAGGCCCATCTGTCGCGGCAACGTTACGAGGCACGAGGCGAACGGCTCGTGCGCATCGAAAATGAACAACGAGCGCGACTGGAACAGAAGCGACGCGAAATCACGGGGCGCAAATCGCCGCCATGACCGCCGCGCCACACACCGTTGCTCCCGCGAACACGGTCGGTCGCGTCATGCGACAGGTGCTCTACGCCCTGCTGCCCGCGATCTGTCTGCACATCATCTTCTTCGGACCCGGCCTGGTGATCCAGATCCTGCTCGGAGTCACAGCCGCAGTCGCAGCGGAGTCCCTCGCACTGCGCCTGCGTGGCCAGCCGGTGCAGAAGTTCCTGATGGACGGCAGCGCCGCGATCACTGCCGTACTGATCGCACTGTGCCTGCCACCGCTCGCTCCCTGGTGGCTGATCGTCAGCGGCACCGCTTTCGCGATTCTCGTGGCGAAGCATCTCTACGGCGGACTCGGTTCGAACCCCTTCAATCCCGCGATGGTCGGCTACGCCGTACTGCTGGTTTCGTTTCCGGCGCAGCTCACGCGCTGGTTGCCGCCGGACATCTCCGGGCTGCAAACCGTTGCGTTCAGCCTCCCTGAGACGCTCCATACGATCTTCACGGGCTCGCTGCCGACCTCGCTGCAATGGGACGCAGTCACGTCGCCGACGCCGCTGAACGCGCTCAGAACCGGTGTGGCCATGGGCCAGACGCTGCAGGAAGCGACCGCCCAGCCGATCTTCGGCATGCTCGGAGGACGAGGCTGGGACTGGATCAACGTTGCACTGCTTGCCGGCGGTGTATGGCTGCTTTCACAACGCCTCATCCGCTGGCATACGCCCGTCGCCATGCTCGCCGGGCTGACGATTCCCGCCGCGATCATGTCGGCCGTCGATCCGGGCAGTTATCCGGGACCGATGTTTCACCTGACCGCGGGTGCAAGCATGCTCGGGGCATTCTTCATCGCGACGGATCCAGTCACTTCAGCGACCAGCGATCGCGGCAAGCTGATCTACGGCGCCGGCATCGGCGTGATCACGTACGTCATCCGCAGCTGGGGTGGTTACCCTGACGGCATCGCATTCGCTGTGCTGTTGATGAACCTCTCGGCGCCGTTGATCGACCGCTTCACCGTGCCCCGCATCTATGGCCACTCGCGCTGATTCCTTGTCGCGTCCCGCATCGGCAGCGATCCTGATCGCGTGCGCCGTCGCGTTCGCGGCGGTGTTGTCGCTGGTGGCCGGGGCGACGCACGACCGCATCGAGCGCAATCGACAGGCATGGATTCAGCAGCGCCTCGACGCGCTGGTCGCTCCTTCGTCGCACGACAACGATCTGCTCACCGACCGGATCGACGTCGTGTCGCCGGACATCCTCGGCATCCCCCAGCCGGTGCCGATCTACCGCGCACGCCGCAATGGCGAACCCGTCGCTGCGATCCTGCACACCGTCGCACCCGATGGCTATCACGGGCCCATCGGGTTGCTGGTTGCAATTGCCTACGATGGTTCGCTCATCGGCGTGCAGGTCGTCCGCCACCAGGAAACACCGGGCCTCGGCGATCAGTTCGAGAACCGTCGCCGCGACTGGATCGAGAACTTCCGCGGCCGCTCGCTCGCCGATCCGCCTCAGCAGCGGTGGAGCGTTCGCAAGGACGGCGGCGACTTCGACAGCTTCACCGGCGCGACACTGACGCCCCGAGCCATCGTGAAGGCAACACGCCGTGCTCTCGAGTACTACGGAGCGAGACGCGATCAGATCTTTGCGACCTCCTCTGGAGCGTCGCCATGAACCAAGCGACACCGACTGGACTGCAGTCAACCCGCTGGCTCGTCGTAGCGCTCTGCCCCGCCGTAGCGATGAGCGATACGCTCGCGAGCGCTTTCGGCATCGGTGTCGCCCTGCTGTTCTCGTGGATTTTCGTCGCGCTCACGGCGGCTTTGCCTGCGTCGTTGCCATCGCGCATAACGCACGCGTTGCGGATGCTCATGCTCGCGACTGTCATCGGCTGCATGTCGCTCTGGCTCGATGCAGGATTGCATGGTCTTTACGACACGCTCGCGTTCTTCCTGCCGCTGCTCGTAGCGAATCTCGCACTGCTGACGCTGCCTCCCGGACAATCCGTACGCATCGCACTCACCAACGCCGCGCGCCGTGGCTTCTCCGTGCTGCTCGTCCTCGTGATTCTCGGCGCCGCGCGCGAGTTCGTCGGCCGTGGCTCATTGCTGCATGCCGCCGAGTGGACAGGCATGGATCGTGTGCAACTGTTTCCTTCCGACATGGGATTCCTGCTGGCCATGCTGCCGCCCGGCGCATTCATCGCGCTCGGCCTGCTGCTCGCAGTCCGCAACTGGTTCCTGAATCGTCACCGGCATGAACCCGATCAAAATCGCTGAGATCTTCAAGCGCCTGAAAGCCGCTCGCCCGCATCCGACCACGGAGCTCGAGTATCGAACCCCGTTCGAACTGCTCGTCGCGGTGATCCTGTCCGCGCAGGCAACGGACAAAGGCGTGAACGCGGCGACGCGAGTGCTCTATCGCGAGGCGAACACGCCGCAAGCCATCCTGGCGTTGGGTGTGGAAGGTCTGTCGCGCTATATCAAGACGATCGGCCTGTTCAACACGAAAGCGAGGAACGTCATCGCGACCTGCCGGCTGCTCATCGAACGTCATGGCGGCGAAGTCCCCGAATCGCGGGAAGCACTCGAGGCGCTTCCGGGCGTCGGACGCAAGACAGCCAACGTGATCCTGAACACTGCGTTCGGCCATCCCACGATCGCTGTCGACACGCACATCTTCCGCGTCTCGAATCGCACCGGCATTGCCCGAGGAAAGGACGTTCGTGCCGTCGAGGACAAGCTGCTGAAGGTAGTCCCTGACGAATTCAAGCAGGACGCTCACCACTGGCTGATCCTTCACGGCCGCTACGTCTGCCTCGCCCGCAAGCCCGGCTGCCCCGAATGCCTCATCGCGGACCTGTGCGAGTTCAAGGACAAGACCAAGGCGGCGGCGCCGGCCAGGCCATCCAGCACGCCGATCGGCGCTCGCATCGCGGCACGATCGCAGACGCGGTCGAAGAAGCGCTGACGACACTCTAGAATCCGACCCATGCCCTTCTTCGACACTCAGTCCCGCGACCAGCTTCGAGCCGTCTACATCGATGCCTGGCGCAAACGCCGCGCCGGCCTGCCGATGGAGCCGCTCGAGATGCAGGTGGCCGACGTCATCGACCTGCATCCCGAATACCAGACCGCACTCGAGGCGCGCGACGATGTGATCGATCGCGACTACACGCCCGAGGGCGGCCAGTCGAATCCGTTCCTCCACATGGGCCTGCACCTTGCCATCCGCGATCAACTCGCAACGGATCGACCGCCCGGCATTCGCAAGGCATTCGACGACGTGGTGAAGCGCATGGGCGATCCCCATGAGGCCGAACACCGCCTGATCGACTGCCTCGCCGAGACGTTGTGGGAAGCACAGCGCAGCGGCATGCCGCCGGATGAGCAGAGCTACCTCGAACGAGTGCGAAGATTGAGATGAGGGAAGCGGTGAGCTATGAGCTGTGAGCCAGAAATCCGAGTAGCGCAGGCTGGCAGCCAGCGTCGCCCCTCTGGCTAGCAGCTCGCCGCTCACCGCTCATAGCCTTCCTCCAGACACGCAGCACCGCCTCACTCGCGGCTCGCATTTCTCGCCAGCCGCAGCTCCAGATGCCGCTTCACATCCGGCCACTCGCTCGCGAGCACGCTGTACATGACGGTGTCGCGAACGGTCCCATCCTTGCGTGCCTGGCTGTGACGGATCACGCCGTCCTTCTTCGCACCGAGCGCCTCGATGGCGCGCTGGGAGCGGAAGTTGAAGTTGTCCGTTCTCCAGCCCACGACCTTGCAGCCGAGCGTATCGAAGGCGTGCATCATCAGCATCAGCTTGCACGTCGTGTTCACGCTCGAGCGCTGGCGGCTCTGCGCATAAAACGTGTAGCCGATCTCCACGCGATCGACCGGCGCAATGATGTCGTGATAGCGCGTGCTGCCTACGATCTCGCCGCTGGCAAGTTCGCGCACTGCCCACGGCAGCATGTGGCCGGCCTTCAGGCCTTCCATTGCGAACTCGAACCATTTCCTCACACCATCCGGGGTCGGTACAGCCGTAAACCACAGCTTCCACAGCTCGCCGTCCGAGGCTGCTTTGGCGATACCCGGGAGGTGCTCCTCCGTCAGCGGCTCGAGGCGGATGCCACGGTATTCCAAGACGATGGGGCGGGGTTCGATCATGGAGACTCCAGCGAAGGGCGATTCAGGCGGCGCGGGTAACGGTAACCGTGCCGCAGGCCAGGATTAATAGGCACTTGCGCACGGGCAAAGCCAGCACAGTGCTGGAGAGGCGACCGCCATCCTTCCCCCGTCCGGGCCGGCGATGGTAGATTCCGGGCCCGTTTTTCTGCGATTTCCGCGATCAGAACCATGTCTGCCAAGCCCCAGCCTGCTGCCGCCTCGGGCGGCGTGATCCGCCAGGACGATGTGATCCAGAGCGTCGCCGACGCCCTGCAATACATCTCGTACTACCACTCCCCCGATTTCATTCGCGCCATGGCGACAGCCTATGAGCTCGAAGAGAGTCCCGCGGCGAAAGACGCGATCAAGCAGATCCTGGTGAACTCGCGCATGTGCGCCGAAGGTCACCGGCCCATCTGCCAGGACACCGGCATCGTCACGATCTTCGTCAAGGTCGGCATGAACGTGCGCTGGGACGCGACGATGAGCCTCACCGACATGATCAACGAAGGCGTGCGTCGCGCCTACAACCATCCGGACAACATGCTGCGCGCATCGATCGTCGATGATCCGTACTTCGAGCGCAAGAATACGAAGGACAACACACCGGCCGTGATTCACATGGAAGTCGTGCCTGGCCATGAAGTCGAAATCGCACTCGCGGCCAAGGGCGGCGGATCAGAGAACAAATCGAAGCTCACGATGTTGAACCCTTCAGACTCCATCGTGGACTGGCTCGTGAAGACGGTGCCGACGATGGGTGCCGGGTGGTGTCCGCCGGGCATGCTCGGCATCGGCATCGGCGGAACCGCCGAGAAGGCCATGGTCCTCGCCAAGGAGTCCTTGTTCGAGACGATCGACATCCACGAGATTCGCGAACGCGGCCCGCGCAACAAGCTCGAAGCGCTGCGCCTGGAAATCATGGACAAGGTGAACGCACTCGGCATCGGCGCACAGGGCCTCGGAGGCCTCACCACCGTGCTCGACGTGAAGATCAAGACGTATCCTACGCACGCAGCGTCGCTCCCTGTCGCCGTCATTCCCAACTGCGCGGCGACGCGCCATGCGCACTTCGTGCTCGACGGTTCCGGCCCGGTGAAACTCGATCCGCCCGATCTGGATCTATGGCCGAAACTCACGTTCCAGGCATCGGCGGACGCGACGCGCGTCAATCTCGACACGCTCACGCCGGCGGAAGTCGCCGCCTGGACACCCGGCCAGCGCCTGCTCCTGAACGGCAAGATGCTCACGGGTCGCGATGCAGCTCACAAGCGACTGCAGACACTCATCGACAGCGGCCAGCCGCTGCCTCCCGGACTCGACTTCACGAACCGCGTGATCTACTACGTCGGCCCGGTCGATCCAGTGAAGGACGAAGCGGTCGGTCCGGCGGGGCCGACGACGGCAACGCGCATGGACAAGTTCACCGAACTGATGCTCGGCAAGACCGGCCTGATCGCCATGATCGGCAAGTCCGAGCGCGGCCCGGAAGCGATCAAGGTCATCAAGAAATACCAGCGGGCCTACCTGATGGCCGTCGGCGGCGCTGCCTATCTCGTTTCGAAGGCGATCAAGTCGAGCCGCGTCGTTGCATTCGCGGACCTCGGCATGGAAGCGATCTACGAGTTCGACGTGAAGGACATGCCCGTGACTGTTGCGGTCGACTCGAAAGGCACGTCAGTACACGAGACGGGACCCGCGGAGTGGCAGAAGAAGATCGGGAAGATTCCGGTGAAAGTGGAAGGATAGAGACCAGGAACAGAAACAGGATTCTCCACGGGGTACACGGGGATCACGGGGAAAGAGCAAGAAAGGTTCGAAGAACAAGATCCCCCCGTAATCCCCGTGGAGAATTTTTTCCGGAAGGAACATGACCCTCGACACTGCCATCCTGCTGCCGCCCATCGCCCTGGCGTTCCTCACCGGATTCGTCGCGATGCGCATGCTGTCGACACGCATTCACGAGATGCGCACGCATCGCATCCATCCAAACCATGTGGCGCTGTCGTCGCAGGCGGCTGAAAAATTTCAGGACACGCGCGCGGCGGACAACTTCCGCAACCTGTTCGAAACGCCCGTCCTGTTCTACGCGCTGTGCGGCTTCCTGGCGATCACGAAGCTGACCACGTTGCTCCTGCTCGCGTGCGCGTGGGGCTACGTGTTCCTGCGCGCCTGCCACTCCGCGATCCATCTGACGAACAACAAGGTCATTCGACGCTTCCAGTTGTTCGTGGCCAGCACGATCGTGCTGTATGTGATGTGGGGAATCTTTGCGGTCAGGTTGCTGACGAGCGGTTGATCCGGATGGATTCTCCCCACGGGGAGAATGACGGACGGGACCCTATTGCATCACTCCCACCTTCACATCCTCCTGCGTCAGCAAGCGAATGGGGACAGCGGGCGCTTTCCAGATATCGTCGCAATACTCGCGGATCGTGCGATCGGACGAGAACTTGCCTGAGCGGGCGCTGTTGAGGATCGACATCCGCGCCCAGTGATCGCGGTCCTGGTACGCAGCGGAAACCTGCTGCTGCGCCTTCGAATACGAGTCGAAGTCCGCGAACACGAGATATGGATCGTGGTGGACCAGGCCGTCGATCAGCGGGCGGAACAGCTCGGCGTCGCCTCGGGAGAAGAAACCACTGCGGATCAGTTCCACCACTTCCTTCAGCTCGCCGTCCAGGTAGTTCGCAGGGTTGTAGCCCGATGCCTTGAGCGCGCCGACTTCCGGCGTCGTCAATCCGAACAGGAAGAAGTTCTCGGCGCCGACCTCCTCCCGGATTTCGATGTTGGCGCCGTCCATCGTGCCGATCGTCAGCGCGCCGTTCATCGAGAACTTCATGTTGCCCGTTCCGGAGGCTTCCTTGCCCGCGGTCGACACCTGCTCCGAAAGATCGGCGGCCGGATAGATGCGCTGGCCGTTCTTCACGTTGAAGTTCGGCAGGAACACGACCTTGAGCCGGTCGCGCACGGCCGGATCGCGGTTCACCACGTCGCCCACCGACGTGATGAGCTTGATGATCAGCTTCGCGATGTGATACCCGGGCGCCGCCTTGCCGCCGAAGATGAACGTTCTCGGCGTGATGTCGACGTTCGGATTCGAGCGCAGGCGGTGATAGAGCGCGACGACATGAAGAATGTTGAGATGCTGGCGCTTGTACTCGTGGATGCGCTTCACCTGCACGTCGAACAGCGAATCCGGATCGATGGTGATCCCGGTCTTCTTCAGCGCCACCGCGGCGAAATCGCACTTGCA
The DNA here is from genome assembly GCF_014202975.1 of Povalibacter uvarum. Taxonomy (GTDB): domain Bacteria; phylum Pseudomonadota; class Gammaproteobacteria; order Steroidobacterales; family Steroidobacteraceae; genus Steroidobacter; species Steroidobacter uvarum. The sequence goes on along the minus strand of NZ_JACHHZ010000001.1, from coordinate 308,539 downwards.
GGCGCGTTTGACGTCGAGCCACTGCTGCCTGAACCCTGCATCCTCCGCGAGCGGTTCGAGCCGGCGCAACTGGCTGAGGTCCGTAATCCACTCATCGCCGATATGTGAGGACACGAGCTTCGTCAGCCGCGGATTGCTGAGCGCCATCCAGCGCCGCGGCGTGACGCCGTTGGTCTTGTTGCCAAACCTCGTCGGCCAGAGCTCGTAGAAATCGCGGAGCACATCCTGCTTGAGCAGCTCTGAATGCAGCTCCGCCACGCCGTTGATGGCGTGACTGCCCACGCAGGCGAGATGAGCCATGCGGACGTAACGCTCTCCCCGCTCATCGATCAGCGACATGCGCGCAATGCGCTCTTCATCGCCGTAGAACCGGATGCGCACCTCGTCGAGGAAGCGCGCGTTGATCTCGAAAATGATCTCGAGATGCCGTGGCAGCAGCTTCGCGAACAGCGGCAAAGGCCAGCATTCGAGCGCTTCCGGCAGCAACGTGTGATTGGTATACGCAAAGGTCCTGCGCGTGATGTCCCAGGCCTGTTCCCATGGCACGACGTTCTCGTCGATGAGCAGCCGCATGAGCTCCGCCACCGCGATGGCCGGATGAGTGTCGTTCAACTGCGCGGCAAACTTCTCGTGGAACCGTTCGACCGGGATCTTCTGGATCTTGAGAATCCGGAACATGTCCTGCAGCGACGCCGAGACGAAGAAATACTGCTGAGACAGGCGCAGCTCCTTGCCCTGCAGCTGCTCGTCGTTCGGATACAGCACCTTGCTCAGATTCTCCGACGACACCTTCTGCATCACTGCGCCGTAGTAATCGCCGCGGTTGAAAACCGCGAAGTCGAACGATTCGGGCGCCTCGGCCTTCCATAGGCGCAAAGTGTTAGCTGTATTCGTGTGGTAGCCGAGGATCGGCGTGTCGTACGGCACCGCCGCGACGAGCCGGTCCGGCACCCACCGGACGCGATGGCGATAGAACTCGTCGCGATACGGCTCGGTGTATCCACCGAGCTTCACATGCACCGCCCACTCGGGTCGCGGGATCTCCCAGGGATTTCCGAAGCGCAGCCACTTGTCCGTGCGCTCGGTCTGCCAGCCGTCGACGATCTCCTGGTGGAAGATGCCGAACTCGTAGCGAATGCCGTAGCCGAGCGAAGGGATCTGCAGCGTGGCGAGTGATTCGATGAAACAGGCCGCCAGCCGGCCGAGGCCGCCGTTGCCGAGACCGGGTTCATCTTCTTCGAGCAGCAATTCGTTGAAGTCCAGTCCCAGCTCGGTGACGGCCTTGCGCACCTCGTCGTGGATCCCGAGATTCACGAGATTGTTGCCGAGATGTGGCCCCATCAGGAACTCGGCGGAGAAGTACGCGACTGTACGCGAGCCCTGCTTCGTATAGGCCGCTGCCGTGCTGATCCAGCGTTGCAGCATGCGATCGCGCACGACGAACGCGAGCGCCTGGTAGTAGTCGTTCTTCGTGGCGAGCGTCGGAAACTTGCCCAGGATGTAGAACAGATTGTTGAAGAAGTCGCGTTGAAACGCCTCCTTCGTCAATGCAGTGCGTTCATCCTGGGGTTCGGTCCTGTGTTCGACTGCGACGAGCGGAGTAGCCATCTTTGGCACCGATGAGGTTGCGGTCTGTGACGGCAACCTCAGGTGCAAGATTCGTGCGCGGGAAAAACAGGTGCGTCAGAGGTCTGGACGCACCATCGTGGGGTAGTGGTGGAGATGGCGGCGCTGTTTGGGGGCAGATCACGCCCCCGGCAACACATATCCCTCGAACTGCTTCCTCAACTGCAGCTTGCTGAGCTTGCCGGTGGCCGTCAGCGGCAGCTTCTCGACGAACACGACGTCGTCGGGAATCCACCACTTCGCGACCTTGCCGAGGAAGAAGTTCAGAACATCCTCGCGGGTGAGGGACTCGCCTGGCTTCAGCACGACGACGAGCATCGGGCGTTCCTGCCACTTCGGATGCGGGATCGCGATTGCGGCAGCCTGGGCGATCGCGGGATGCGAGACGGCGAGGTTTTCCAGGTCGATCGAGCTGATCCACTCGCCGCCCGATTTGATGACGTCTTTCGTCCGATCGGTGATCTGCATGTAGCCGAGCGGGCAGATCGTTGCGACGTCGCCGGTGCTGAACCAGCCTTCCTGGTCGAAAACCTCGTCGCTGTCGCGGCGGTAGTAACCGGACGCAACCCAGGGGCCGCGAACCTTCAAGGCGCCGAAAGACTTGCCGTCGTGCGGGAGCTCCTTACCGTCGTCGTCGACGATCTTGAGCTCTATTCCGAAAATCGAGCGACCCTGCTTGGCGCGCAGCGCATCGCGTCGATCGCCCGGCAGTTTGTTGGCCTCGTGCGACCAGGTGCACACCGTGCCGAGCGGGCTCGTCTCCGTCATACCCCACGCATGCACGATGTGCGCGCCGTACGGATCGCGCAGAGCATCCGCTAGCGCGAGCGGCACCGCGGATCCGCCGCAGAGCACGCGCTTCAGCGAATCGACACGCTTACCAGTCTTCTGCAGATAGGCAACGAGGCCTTGCCACACAGTGGGCACGGCAGCAGCGAAGTTCACCTGCTCTTCTTCGATCAAGGCCTGCAAGGTCGGGGGATCGCCCATCTTCGGGCCGGGGAATACGATCTTCGTGCCGACCATCGCGCATGCGTACGGCAAGCCCCACGCGTTGACGTGAAACATCGGCACCACGGGCATGACGACATCATTGCTCGAGAGACCGCTCGCATCCGGCAGCGCCATTGCATAGCAATGCAGGATCGTGGAGCGATGGCTGTAGAGAACCCCTTTCGGGTCGCCCGTGGTGCCCGATGTATAGCAAAGCGAGCTCGCGGTGCGCTCATCGAAGTCCGGCCATTCGAATACGTCGGACTCGCCCGCGATCAATGACTCGTAGCTGCGAGCTCGCGGCAGCTTGGTCTCAGGCATGTGCGCATCATCGGTGAGGATGATGTAGCCCTCGATCGTCTTGAGCGAAGGCTGGAGCTTCTCCACGAGCGGAACGAACATCGGATCGATGAAGAGCCAGCGATCCTCGGCGTGATTGGCGATGTAGATGAGCTGGTCTTCGAACAGCCGCGGGTTCAACGTGTGACAGACGAAGCCCGAGCACGAAACGGCGTAGTAGGTTTCGAGATGCCGATAGTCGTTCCACGCGAGCGTGCCGATGCGGTCACCCGGCTTCGCACCCATTCGAGCCAGGGCATTGGCCAGCTTGCGCACGCGCGCGAATGCGTCCCGAAAGGTGTATCGATGCCTCGCCTGATCACCCGTAACGGAGACGATCTCACGATTGGGATGCTGAAGCTCCGCGTGCCGCATGACTGAACTGATCAGCAGCGGCCGGTCCATCATCTGTCCGAACATGAGATCCCCCGTCGGTCGTTCTGTAGTAGTACGGGGATTTAATCATCCTTCTGCCGCCGCGGAAAAGCCGGAAGCACGAGTTTGACACTCGTCGACGAAGACGGACGCTGCTCAGCGCAGAGCGGTAGCCGGCCCGCCGAACGGCGCTCCCGGCGATGCGGCCTGGATGCCGCCGTCACTTCCCGAAGCCTGCGTCATGACGGGATGGCTGACGACGGGCATCGGTGCAGGCGGTACAGGATCCTCGTCAAACGAGTACTGGACAACGATTCGCGCGATATGCGGATGCTGACTGCTCCACTGCATGAAGTTCACGCAGACGGCCTTGGCGTTCTGGCCCTGCGCGTACTCGAACGTCCGACCCGTGAAGCGTGCGCCGCCGATATCGGCTTCGAGCGCCGCAACGTGCTGGTCCCAGGGATGCTGCACAGCGTCGGGTTGCGCAAACAGCTGCACGCCCGCGACGTTGGCATGAGCCGGAACCGTGCCGCAAAGCGCAATGCGCTGCGCATCTGCCTCCTCGCACTGGACCCCTGCCCCCTCTGACGTTGTCGCATCGCCGGCGCGGCAGGCGGGCACGTAGGCGATCGATTCAGCAACACCCGCTTCCGGCTCGAGACTGACCGGAACGGCAGGCTGTGCCGATTCGACCTTCGGGGGTTCGGAGTGCGCGACATCAGCCAGCTGCTGCACTGATTGGTTCAGAGGCCGGCCATCCAGCACACGCGATGCCGTCAGATCGCGAAGCTCGCGCAGTTCCTGGCGCATCGCACGAATGTCTTCACCCGCCCGTTGTTGCAGGAACTGGGAATAGAGGAAGCCGCCGCCCGCTGAAGCAATCATCAGCGCAATAACGGAAAAAATGGAACGCGCGGTGAGACCGCGTTTCGGCTTGATGTCGATGCGGCCCTTCTGCTTGAAAGCAGTCAGCAACTGGAACAGCGCCGTCCCCACGGTGGCCAGCGCACCGATCATTGCCGCGATGATGGTCTCCGAGAGGTCCATGCAGTCTCCTCGCTGCTGCGCGCTTTGAATATGTTCAATTACATATCCCGAACCGCAGCGCCGACTGTAAGCCTGTGACGCACGTCACTCTGGTACGCAGTTCGCGTTTTCCGGGTAGCACGGAGGTTTCACACGGAGATCACGGAGTTCACGGAGGTCAGAGCCCCCAAATCGCTCTGGGCAAATCCCGGCCTAGCATCCTCCTCTCCGCCTTTGCGAGCTCCGTGATCTCCGTGACCTCCGTGTGAAACTCCTCTCTCCTCTCCGTGGCAGCCATCAACGCACAGAGCACACCGAACGAAGGACGGCGCGCTGCGAATGACGTTCGATGGCCAGGTCGATCAGCCTGGAAATCAGTTCGCGCGGTGACACGCCGCTAGCGGCCCATAGCTTTGGGTACATCGAAATCGCCGTGAATCCCGGCAGTGTGTTGATCTCGTTGACGAACAACTGGCCGTCGCCTCGCAGGAAGAAATCCACGCGCGCCAGTCCGCTGCACTCGAGTGCGCGGAAGGTTTCGAGCGACAGGCGCTGCACTTCACTGGCGGTGCGATCATCCAGGCTCGCCGGAATCTCCAGTCTCGAACCATGATCGTCGAGATACTTCGCGTCGTAGGAATAGAAGCCGTCCGGATGCGTTACAACGATCTCGCCAGGCACTGAAGCCACTGGAGCATCGTTGCCAAGCACGGAGCATTCGATCTCACGGCCGGTGATCGACTCCTCCAGGATGACCTTGAGATCGTAGGCGAAGGCAGTCTGCAGCGCCGACGGGAGCTGCGCCCGCGACAGCACACGCGTGACACCCACGGAGGAGCCGAGATTCGCTGGCTTCACGAACAGTGGATACCCAAGTGCGTCCGCACGCGTCAGGACGGCAGCCGGATCGCGACGATACTCGCTGTGCCGCGCAACGGCGAAACGCGCCACGGGAATTCCTGCGTCGCGCAGCAAGCGCTTCATCACATCCTTGTCCATGCCGACCGCGGAGCCCAGAACGCCGGCGCCGACGTACGGCACACCCGCCAGCTCGAGCAGGCCTTGCACCGTGCCATCCTCTCCATGCGGCCCATGCAGGACCGGGAAGATCACATCCAGCCCCGCACCTCGCGGACCCGCGTTGGCTGCTTCGGAAGCGCCGTTCGCGAGCAGTGAAACTTCGGGACCATCGACGCAAAGCTGCACGAATCGCGGGTCGCCCTTCTCACGCAGCAATCGCTGCGTCGATTGCTGAATCCAGCGGCCACCTCGCGTGATGCCGATCGCCACAGCGTGGAATCGCTCCGGATCGAGCGCTGCAATCACATTGCGCGCCGACAGAATGGACACCTCGTGCTCGGCCGAGCGACCGCCGAAGAGCACACCTACTTTCAACCGGGCTGCTGCGTTCATGTTCGCAGGCTAACCGCCAATCGGGCAGCGGCCGCGGCGAAATGTGATGAATTGTGGCGGGGGAACCGGATACGGAAACGGATACGGATACGGATTTCACACGGAGTTCACGGAGCACACGGAGAGAGAAAGAGAGAAAGAGAGAAAGAGAGAGAGAGATGAATGCCAGTGCGGGACATCTCACTACTCCATCTCCGTGAACTCCGTGAACTCCGTGTGAAACCTTCTCCTTCCTATTTCCTGAGGTACGCACGCCAGTTGCCCAAGGAAGTGATCTCCTCGGCACCCTCGATTGCCCACGCTTCGCAGACGAAGCCGCTGCACGAGATGGCGTCCTCCAGCTCCACTTTGCCGATGCCGAGCGGTGAAGGAATGCCTGCGACGAAGGTCCCGAAATGCTCCTGAGGCACTGCCCACACTTCGACATCGATCGCTGCTCCTGCTTCGTTCGTTCGAACCAAGCCTGGCCGCTGTGGCGGCCCGCCGGGAAGCGCGTAGAACCGGTAACGCGGCGCGGTTCGTGTGGCACGCACCAGGAATCCCTTTCGCTGGGTCAGTTGATGATTCAGCGGCAGACCGCTCATGTGGGCACCGCATACAGCGACGTGCACGTACCCCGACGCCGTGGTCTGTTCAACCGGTGAGGGGACCGCATCATTCGTGGTTCCCAGTCGCGATGAACTCACCGCATGAAGTCGCGCACCGATGCCGACCAGCGCCTTATCGGTCCCTGCCGGAGCGATCAGCGTCACACCGAACGGCAGACCGTCGCTCCGAAAACCCGCCGGCACGGCAATCGCGGCGAGGTCGAGCAGATTGACGAAGTTCGTGTAGTGCCCGAGATTGGAGTTCAGCGTCACGGGATCGGCGAGAACGTCCGCGATCCGATAGATCGTGCCCGCACTCGGCACCATCAACGCATCCACCTGTTCCCAGACGGGCGCGGTTGCACGCTGCAGTGCTTTCAGTCGATATTGGGCACGGAAGGCGGCAGCCGCCGTTGCCTGCGATCCCGCCCCGATGATCGACGCTGTGACTGGATGCAGTGCCTTCGGATGCGCCGCGAGGAACTCCTCTATCGCCGCGAAGCGCTCGGCAACCCAAGGTCCTTCATACAAAAGTCGCGCGGTTTCGAAGAAGGGCCGGAAGTCGAGCTCGACCACCGTACAGCCGATCGACGCTGCCTGCCGGTGCGCTCGTCCAAACAGCTCCGCGTATTCAGTATCGCCGAAGAACTCCAGTTGATCGCGACGTGGAATGCCGATGCGCAGGGCGTGAGGCAGCCCACGTGCCGGCAGGTCTCGCGAATAAGCATCTGCTGCATCAAATCCCTGCGCGACATCGAGCACGCGCCGCGCATCGCCCGCGCTCAGCGAAAAGATGGAAACGCAGTCGAGCGATCGGCAGGCAGGCACAACACCCGCCGTGCTCAGTGCGCCGCAGGATGGCTTCAGGCCCACGATGTTGTTGAAGGCAGCCGGCACCCTTCCGGAGCCTGCGGTATCCGTGCCGAGCGCGAAGCTCACGAATCCTCGCGCCACGGCAACCGCGGACCCGCTGCTGGACCCGCCGGAGATGTAGCGCGAATCGAAGCTGTTCTCGCACGCGCCGAACGGTGATCGCGTTCCAACCAGCCCGGTGGCGAACTGATCGAGGTTCGTCTTTCCGATCGGGATCGCACCGGCAGCGATCAATCGCTCGACGACGAAAGCGGATTGCGTCGGGACGTAAGCGAACTCAGAGCACGCGGCGGTCGTCGGCACACCCGCAAGATCGATGTTGTCCTTGATCGCGAACGGCACACCATAAAGCGGCAACTCATCCATGGACTTCTCCCGGAGCCGTGCCGCATACGCCATCACCTGATCCCGCGCCAGCCGGTGAATCCACACGTTGCCCGCCGGCGCGGCGTCGATCCGGTCGAGGAGCGCACCGATCATCGCCTCGACGGTTGAGCGCCCAGTGCGATAGCCGTCGAGCACCGATTCGATCGTCAGTGCGGTCATGCCACCACCTCGGCGACTTCTGCCTTCATCACCACGAGCACGTCGCCAGCGTTGACTGCTTTACCCGCCTCACAGCGCAGCTCGGCAACGATGCCGGCAGATTCCGCAACGATGGGGATCTCCATCTTCATCGCCTCTACGATCAACAGTTCCTCGCCCTCTTCCACCGCCTGCCCGGGCTTCACGGCAACCTTCCAGACGCTGCCCGTCACCGGAGATGACGCGGCAACGCTGCCTTCGGGAAGCGCCTGCACTTCTTCTCGTTCCGATACAGCCTGAGCTTCGGAGTGGAACGTCAGTTGTCCATTCGCACGCCAGCGTTCGCGCTCGGCATCGAATGCCGCCTGCTGTCGCGACTTGAAGGCGGCAATGGAATCGCGGTTGGCCGCGAGGAAGTCACGGTACTCGGACAACCGCAATGTCGCGGGCTCGACCTTCAGCTCGAATCGCCCGCGAATGAAATCCTCCCGAAGCTGCAGCAGCTCCTCGGCGCTCACCGGGTAGAACCTGAGCTGGTCGAAGAATCTCAGCAGCCATTGTTTACCGTCGGTGAAGTCACGCGTCTGTCGATAGCGATTCCACATCTGCACGGTTCGGCCGACGAACTGGTAGCCGCCCGGCCCTTCCATGCCGTAAACGCACAGGTACGCACCGCCGATACCGACAGCATTTTCGGGTGTCCATGTTCGCGCGGGGTTGTACTTCGTCGTAACGAGCCGGTGACGCGGATCGAGCGGCGTCGCCACGGGAGCGCCGAGGTAGACGTCACCCAGTCCCATGACGAGATAGCTGGCATCGAACACGATGCGCTGCACATCCTCGATGGAATCGAGTCCGTTGATCCGGCGAATGAACTCGATATTGCTCGGACACCAAGGCGCGTCCCTGCGAACCGACTGCGAGTATTTTTCGATCGCGAGGCGCGTTGCCGGATCGTCCCACGACAGCGGCAGGTGAACGATGCGGCTCGGCACCTCCACATCGTCGACCCCGGGCAGCTCGGCCTCCCCGCGCTTCAGGACATCGACCAGCGCCTTCTGAGAGATCACCCGACTGTCGTAGTGGATCTGCAGCGATCGGATGCCCGGCGTCAATTCCTGGACACCGCGCACGCATTCGCGTTGCAGCCACTCCATCAACGAATGCACACGGAAGCGCAATTCGAGATCGAGCACCGGATCGCCGTATTCCACGAGCAGGTACTTGTCGCCAGCCTGGCGGTAGCAGACCGCAGGGCCCGGCTGCGCCGGCGAGCCCGCGAGGATCGCGGACGGCGTTGTCGCATCAGATGAGCCGAGGGTCGGATGGCCATGCAGCGCTGCGATCGACTCCTCCATGCCGCGCTCGAGCAGCGTCGCCTGTTCGACTGAGACGCGCTTGAACCGAACGCGATCGCCCGGCCGCAGCTGCCCGACCTTCCAGAGTTCCGCCCGCACGATGGTCGCGGGGCACACGAATCCGCCCAGACTCGGCCCGTCCGGCCCGAGGATGACAGGCATATCGCCGGTGAAATCGATGGCACCAATCGCGTACGCGTTGTCATGAATGTTCGAGGGATGCAGCCCTGCTTCGCCGCCGTCGCTGCGCGCCCACTGAGGCTTCGGACCGATGAGCCGGACACCGGTGCGACTGGAGTTGTAATGGACTTCCCAGTCGGCGTCGAAGAACCTCTGGATGTCGGCCGGCGTGAAGAATTCCGGCGCCGCATGCGGCCCGTACATCACACCGATCTCCCAATCGGAGCCGTAGTGCATCGCCATGTCGGTTGAAACTTCCGCCTTCGCGTCAATCGTCGGCAAGTTCGCCATGCGCAATGTGTCACCGGCGCGCAAGGCACGGCCCGCGTGCCCGCCAAACTGCCCGAGAGTGAACGTCGCCCGACTTCCCATGTACGGCGGCACATCGAAACCACCGCGAATGGCCAGGTACGTTCTCTGACCGCCGCCCGTGATCTGGCGCAGTTTCAGCGTACTGCCCGCCACGATCGCGACGGGCCGGTAGTACTCGACAGGTGCACCGTTGAGATCGGCTTTCATTCTCGCGCCCGTCAATGCAATCACCGTCGGCGCGTTGAACCGGAGCGTCGGTCCGCTCACCGTCAGCTCGAGGCCCGCGGCGTGTTCCTCGTTGCCCACCAGCCGATTCGCGACGCGAAAGGCCAGATCATCCATCGGACCCGAGGGGGGCACGCCGATGTCCCAGTAACCGATCCGTCCCGGAAAATCCTGCACCGTCGAATGAGTGCCGGGCTGAACGACTTCCACAGTGGCGGGCTGGTATTTGAAGTTCGACAGATAGCGCGTGAACTGCCGGCCTTCGGCGAACACGCTGTCGTGCACGATCGCACGCAGATAGGCCTGATTGGTCTCGATGCCGTGCACCTGCGTCTGTGAGAGTGCACGATCGAGGTTCGCCAGCGCTTCCTCCCGCGTCTGACCATCGGCGATGATCTTCGCGAGCATCGGGTCGTAGTGAGCCGGCACCTCGGTGCCCGTTTCGATCCACGAATCCACGCGAGCGTCGCGCGGCAACTCCACATGCGACAGCAATCCGCTCGAAGGCCGGAAGTTGTGCACGGGGTCTTCCGCGTAGAGCCGGACCTGGACCGAATGTCCTCGCGGTGTGTGAACATGGCTCGAAAGGTCGGGCGGCTCGTTCGCGGCGACGAGGATCATCCATTCGACGAGATCGATGCCGGTGACCTGCTCGGTCACCCCATGCTCGACCTGGAGCCGCGTATTCACTTCGAGGAAGTAGAACCGCCCCGACGTGTCGTCATAGACGAACTCGACTGTACCGGCGGATCGATAGCCGATCGCCTCACCGAGCCGCTGCGCACTGCGCAACAGTTGCGACCGGACGTCTTCACTGAGATGCGGCGCCGGTGTCTCCTCGATCACCTTCTGATTGCGACGCTGCACCGAGCAATCGCGCTCACCGAGCGCCACGACCTTGCCGCGACCGTCGCCGAAGATCTGCACTTCGATGTGGCGCGCCCGCTCGACGTACTTTTCCAGGAAGACGCCGCCCTGGCTGAAATTGCTTCTCGCCAGCCGCTCGACCGAATCGAATGCGTCGCGCAGTTCTTGCTCCGAACGGCATAGCTGCATGCCGATGCCGCCGCCGCCCGCCGTGCTCTTCAGCATCACGGGCCAGCCAATGCGCCGCCCTTCTGTCAGCGCATGCTCGATATCGTCGAGAAGACCACTGCCCGGCAGCAGCGGCACTTCGTGACGAAGCGCCAGCTCACGGGCCGTGTGCTTCAATCCGAAGTCCCGCATCTGGCCCGGTGTCGGCCCGATGAACGCGATCCCGGCCGCCTCGCAGCGCTCTGCAAACGCGGCGTTCTCGCTCAGAAAGCCATATCCCGGATGAATCGCCTGCGCACCACGCTCTCGCGCAGCTGCAATGATCAGATCCTGTGCCAGATAACTTTGCGCAGCCGGCGCCGGCCCGAGCCTCACGGCTTCATCGGCCAGCGCCACATGCATGGAATGCCGGTCAGCATCGGAGTAGACGGCGACCGAGCCGATCCGGAGTTTTTTCAGCGTGCGAAGAATGCGACACGCGATTGCGCCGCGGTTGGCGATCAGCACCTTGTCGAACATGGAGCACCGTGAGGCCCAAGGTGCCGGGTCGTCCCGGCGTTGTTTGTTCGGCTCGCGGGTCGTCCCGCGAGGAGTGACCCGTCACCTCAATCCCACACCATCACTTCCACAGGCGTCGGGTTGTATCCGTTACATGGATTGTTCAGCTGCGGGCAATTCGAGATCAGGATCGTGACATCCATCTCCGCCCGCATCTCGACGTACCGGCCCGGCCCCGAGATGCCGTCGGCGAAGGTGAGCTTGCCGGCGGGTGTGACGGGCACATTCATGAAGAAGTTCACGTTGCTCGACAGGTCGCGTTTGCTGAAGTCGCGGCCGAACGTCGAGCCCCAGCGAGCGAGTGCGATGAGAAAGCTGTCGCGACAGCTGTGCATGTGCCGCTTCTCGTGCGCATACCGCACCGTGTTGCTCTCTGCCGAACAGGCGCCGCCGAGCGTGTCGTGCCGGCCGCAGGTGTCGGCAACGATCGTCAGCATCGTGTTGCCTTCGTTCGACAACAATGGCGTGCCAGCCGTGAGATAGATGTTTCCCTGCGCGCGAATCGTGTCCTGCGCGCTGTAACGTTCTTCGAGCGTCCCCGAGCGATAGAACAATGTATCGACAGCCTGATTGCCCTCGAGATCGAGAATGCGGAAGGACTGCCCGGCCTTCACGGTGCCGAGCCAGGGCTCGCCGGCAGCGATGACCACGCGGTGAATGGCATTACCGGGATCGAGCTTGCTTTCAACGAGGGGCATGGGCACTCACGTCACTCATCGGAACCATACTTCCGTATTCCTGAACCCGCGTTCGTTCTCCGGGCACTTCATCCGGCAAGGATCGTTGCGCGGGGCCGGCCGCGAATGCCACGCAGTGAGCTGCATTTCCCGCGGCTGGTAAGTCGTCGCCGGGTCGAGAGGGTGCTGGCAGGTCGAAAGCACCAGCAGCACGTTCATCTCGAAACGCAGGTCGACGTAGCTGCCGGCCTTCGAGTTGCCGGACTGGTAATGCAGGTGACCTTCGTCGTCGACGGTCACCTTGCTGAAGAAGTTGATGTTGGCGCTGAGGTCGCGCTTGCCGAGGCCGTACTTGCCCAGTTCAGTGAGCAGGCTCTCGTAGCCGCTGCGATACCAGTTGTTGCGACTCTCCTGGTAGCGCGACACGCCGTACTTCTTCTCGACATCGCCGGGCGAAGTCACACCACAGATCGTGTCATGCCAGCCGCAGGTGTCATCCGTGATGGAACACAGCACGCGCCCCATGTCCGAGTAGCACACGAAACCAGACGTCAGATAAGCAGTGTGCTGCGCCTTGAGCGTGTCCGGCATGTTGTAACGCTCGAGGCGATCGTCGTAGTTGAAGAGCAACGCAGATACGTTCGCACCGCCCGCCACATCCGTCAGGCGCAGCGTCGTCCCCCGCCGCAACAGGCCCGACCAGTGCGCGCCCGAAGCAACGTGTTCCTCCCAGAGCATCCAGTAAGGAGCGCCTTCCGCCATTGATGTAGACGACCTCGAATCAGTTTGTTGTCACGGAGGAGGAGCAAGGAACGGGCCAAAACGGGCAATGGGCGGTGAGCGACGAGCGATGAGCCGGAGGGAGACGCAGAGACGTTGGTGCACGCTGCATCGGGAGCAGCGCCGAGAAGTTGCATCGTGCATGTGCGCGTGCTTCGGGTCGCACCATCCCCGAGCACTTCCAATCGACTTCGCCCCACGAAGCAGCAGAACGAGATCGCACAAATGCCCTTCCGGCTCACAGCTCGCCGCTCGCAGCTCGTCGCTCCCTCCGGCACGTCCCTTGCACTTCCCCTCCCACAACAATGTGCGTCTAGGGTTCCGGCTGCGCAGCGGTGCGTGGTGCTGGTCCGAGAGAGGCAGTCCGGGCAGCGATCGCTGACGGATACACGGCGGGATAAAAGCCCGGGAGGTCGGGAGCCTTTGACTTGGGCTCCCTTGGAACGCGGCGCTGACAGCGTGCGGGACCGACCGATCCCCGTGGACCGACCGATCCTCGAGTTGCGGTGCTGCGATGTCCGACCGGCAACGATCACTTCGTTTCGGTCGGCCCCTGACTGGACCGCAAACAACGAGGAGTCGCCGCATGCATTCGTCCTTGAGAGCCCTGGCCCGCGCATCGATCGTGGTCTGCGCCCTTCTGGCCGCCACGTTCACCCCCACTGCTTCGGCCGCGGAGAAGAAGTCATTCAAAGTCGCCTGGAGCATCTACGTTGGCTGGATGCCCTGGGACTACGCGGCCGAGAGCGGCATCCTGAAGAAGTGGGCCGACAAGTACGGCATCAAGATCGAGCTCACGCAGATCAACGACTACGTGGAGTCGATCAATCAATACACGGCGGGCAGCTTCGATGCCTGCGTGATGACGAACATGGACATGCTGACGATTCCGTCAGCGGGCGGCGTCGACTCCACCGCGCTCATCGTCGGCGACTTCTCGAACGGCAACGACGGCGTCGTGGTGAAGGGCAAGGGCAAGAAGCTCGCGGACATCAAGGGGCTTCCCGTCAACCTGGTCGAGCTTTCGGTCTCCCACTACCTGCTCGCCCGCGGTCTCGAAACTGTCGGCCTCAAGGAACGCGACATCAAGGTCGTGAATACCTCCGATGCCGACATCGTCGGTGCCTATGCCGCGGCCGACACGAAGGCTACGGTGACGTGGAAACCCCAGCTCAGCGAGATCCTCGCGTCGCCCGACGCGCAGCTCGTCTTCGACTCGAGCAAGATCCCCGGCGAGATCATCGACCTGATGGTCGTGAACAGCGCGACGCTGAAGGCCAACCCCGCCTTCGCGAAAGCACTCGTCGGCGCCTGGTACGAAACCATCGCCCTGATGGCGAAGAAGGATCCAAAGGCTCTCGCCCACATGGCGAAAGCCTCCGGCACCGATCTCGCCGGCTTCAACGGCCAGCTCGCAACCACCAGGATGTTCTGGACGCCCGCTGAATCGCTCTCCTTCGTGACCGGCCCACAGGTACAGACGACGATGGACCTCGTCCGCAAATTTTCCTTCGACCACGGCCTGCTCGGCGAAGGCGCCAAGACCGTCGATGTCGTCGGCATCGAGTTCCCCGGCGGCAAGACCCTCGGCAACGCGAAGAACATCAAGATGCGCTTCGATGCGACGTATGTGAAATTGGCGAGCGAAGGGAAACTGTGAACGGGAAGCGGGGAAGCTGCGAGCGACGAGCCGCGAGCCAGAGCGGAACCCTCTTCTCTGCCTCTGGCTCATAGCTCACCGCTCACAGCCTCTTATGCCCCGCCTCATCAACCTCCACCCCCCACGCGGCAGCGCGGCGTTTCTCGCCGTGCTGCCGTTTCTCGTTCTGATCGCCGCCTATCTGTTCGGGTCGAATACGCGGCTCGAGGCGAATCCTGACGACAAGCTGCTGCCTTCGGTCGCCACGCTCGTGGATACGGTGCACGCCTATGCGTTCGAGGAGGACCGACGCAGCGGGGAGGTCTTGCTCTGGGTCGATACGTGGGCGAGCCTCAAGCGCATTGTCGTCGCGCTCGGGATCAGCGCAGCGATCGGCCTGGGCCTTGGCCTCACGATCGGTGCGATTCCATACATACGTGCGCTCGCTGCGCCGTTCGTTGCAGCCGTATCGATGATTCCGCCGCTGGCGATATTGCCGGTGCTGTTCATCGTTCTCGGACTCGGTGAAGTGGCGAAGATCGCGCTCATCGTCATCGGCGTCACGCCGGTGATTGCGCGTGATGTCGCGTTGCGAGCGGGCGAACTGCCAACCGAACAGTTGATCAAGGCACAGACGCTCGGTGCTTCGAGCTGGCTGCTGTCGACACGCATCATCCTTCCGCAATTGTGGCCACGACTCATCGATGCAGTGCGACTGCAGCTCGGCTGCGCGTGGCTGTTCCTGATCGCGGCCGAAGCGATCGCTTCGACCGAAGGGCTCGGCTATCGCATCTTCCTCGTGCGCCGCTATCTCGCCATGGATGTGATCCTGCCCTACGTCTTCTGGATCACGCTGCTCGCGTTCCTGATGGACTGGATGCTGCGCATCGCGCGCCGACGGCTGTTTCCCTGGGCGGAGTCGCAAAGATAAATGGCGAGCGTCACGGTCAAGCGATTGTGGAAGGAGTACGGCCGGCAGGTCGTGCTCGAAAACCTCAACCTCCGGATCGAGGACGGCGAATTCGTCACGATCGTGGGTGCATCGGGCTGCGGCAAGACGACGTTCCTGCGACTGCTGCTCGGAGTCGAGAAGCCGACGCGCGGCGAGCTGCTGATCGACGACAAGCCCATACCGCCCGAGCCGGGACCGGATCGCGGCATCGTCTTCCAGAGGTACTCCCTCTTTCCTCATCTGACGGTGACCGAGAACCTGCTGCTCGGCCTCGAGTTCACCGGGTCGCGATTTCTCGGTCGGCTCTTCGGAGCGAAGCGTCGCACAGCGCTGGAGAAGGCGAATGCGCTGCTCGATTCGATTGGCCTCTACGCCGCGCGCGACAAGTATCCCTCGCAGCTCTCAGGCGGCATGCAGCAGCGCCTGTCCATCGCCCAATCCGTGATCTGCGAACCTGAGATCCTGCTGCTCGATGAGCCGTTCGGCGCACTGGATCCCGGCATCCGCGCCGACATGCACGAGATCATCCTGCGCCTGTGGTCGCAGAACCGGATGACGGTCTTCATGATCAGTCACGATCTGAAGGAGAGCTTCCAGCTCGGAACGCGACTGCTCGTGTTCGACAAGCGCCGGCAAGACCCGCAGGATCCGGATGCCTACGGCGCAACCGTGACGTACAACCTGCCGCTCAAAGCAAAGGCAACCGACCGCCTGGCAGCGTGAGACACCCCCGTCGCGGGCCGACGCACCGCAGCAGCATTTGACAGTGGTCTCATCGCTTCCCTGACGACCGTCAAAAATTGCGACCTGTGTCCCCTTCTGCAGCGAAGGCGCTCAATCACACCCGGCCCGTGCCGTTATGGGAACCAACGCCGCTCCCGCCTGCTGTTTAACGAAGAACACGCACGCAGGTACCGGTATGGCAGTTACCTCAAGATCGGAGCGACGAGCGATGTCCGGTGCACATCAGCAGACAATCCTGGCCGTAGATGATTCAGCGTCCATGCGGCAAATGGTCCGCTTCACTCTCGAAGGCGCGGGCTACAAGGTCGTGCAGGCCGCCGACGGCGTGGAAGCCCTCGAAATGGCCAGGGGTGCCTCTGTGGACCTCGTGCTGACCGACGTGAACATGCCGCGCATGGATGGCATCTCACTCGTCCGCGAACTGCGCACACTCGATTCTTACAAGTTCACCCCGATGCTCGTGCTCACGACCGAATCGGGTCAGGAAACGAAGATGCGCGGCAAACAGGCCGGCGCCACGGGATGGATCGTCAAACCCTTCAACCCGGAACAGTTGCTCGCGACCATCAGCCGCGTGCTCTGAAGCGTTTCCAATCATGTCGGCGAGCACGACAGACACCTCCGTCACCCAGCAGCTGCGAGTCCTGACCGACTGGTCGCCTGAGCGCCAGCTCGCGCTCATGCTCGGGCTCTGCGAGGCGCAGATGGACTCCGCGATGCAGGAGTCCGACCAGGCGGTCGATACGCTGATCCAGGCGTTCACCAATCTGGTCGACAGCGCGAAGGCCGTTGGATCGGTCGCCGAAAGCCTGCCCGAAGAAGTGAAGGCGCAGCTCGCACCCGAGCTCAGCGCGCAGCTGGCAGTGTTCTCGCGCCAGATGGCCTCGGCCGTCGTTGCCTTCCAGTTCTACGACAAGCTCTCCCAGCGCCTCGGCCACGTGCGCTACAGCCTCTCCGCCCTCGCCCTGTTCGCCTGCAACCAGGAACAGATGCAGCAGCCGGAGCAGTGGACCCGCCTGCATTCGACCCTGCGCCGTCTGTATCGCACGCAGGAAGAACGTGAAGTCTTCCAGGTCGTCATGGACAGCGAAGCTTCCGGCTTCGTCCACGGCTCTCCTCCGCCGCCGTCGGTGATGGCGGGCGAACGCGCCAAAGCGGGCGAGATCGAATTGTTCTAGTCACTCCCCTTCTTGCGCGCCTACGGTTCCGCGTCACATTCGACGATGTGACAGAACGTCATAATTTGCGCTTCTAACAGGGATTTTCCCTGTCGGGGCATCCCTGAGCGGCCGCGAAGTTGAGACGTGTGTCGCGAGTTGGCGAATGGCCCGACACACCCGAAAGGAGTGTGACCTGCCGCACGGAGTAGCCCACGCATCGGACTATCTTCGACAGCGAACACATCATTCAGTCGCGTGACCGGGAAGCTCCCGGCGCGCATCCGCAGACCGACATGCGGAAACAGGAGGCGCAATGTTGATCGAATCGCGGACTATCGTGGGTGCATCTGCCGCACTCGCCATCGTCGGCGCTGCGTTGTGGGGATCGGCTTTGATGATGGAACCGCCATCGCAGTCCGGCCGGGTCGAGATTCGGCAGGTTGAAGACAAGTCGTGGAGCGTCGAAGTGAAGGATATGGGCGGTCTCCAGGCCTCCCCTTCCGAAGCGCAGAAGACGGCTGCCGTTACGCGCTGAAGCTTTTCTGCAGATCAAGCCGCCGAGTCGCTCTCATGGGAGGGGAGCGATCGGCGGTTTTTGCTTTTCATGTACCCTCTCTGCCATGAGCACCCTCTACCTCATCCGCCACGGCCAGGCTTCCTTCGGCACCGACAACTACGATCAGCTCTCGCAGACCGGCCGCAAGCAGGTGCAATTGCTCGGAGAGTATTTCGCCGAAGCCGGCGAGCGCATCGATCGCATCTACACAGGTACCCTGCAACGGCAGAAGGAAACCGCCGAGATCATCGCGTCGGCGCTGGGTTCGACCGTTCCTCCGGTCGCAGTCGACGGTGCCTTCGACGAATACGACAGCGACGTCATGCTCCGTGAGTTCGCCGGATCGCTGACCGCTGCTGAGCTCGCAGAAGCCGGCTGGCCCGAGCTGCGCCACGATCGCCGGAAATTCCAGTTCTTCCTCGAGCGTGCGGCCCGTGCCTGGGTCGAAGCCCGCATCGAAGCCACGGCGATGCTGCCGTGGAAAAACTTTCACGGCCGGATCACCGGGGCCCTGCAGCGGATCATGCAGTCCGAGGGCCGCTCGAAGACGCTGATGATCAGCACATCCGGCGGTGTCATCGGCACGACTGTCGCTCACGTCCTGGGCTTGTCGAATCACATGGGCGTCGAGCTCAACTGGGCCGTTCACAACGCGTCGATCACGCGCCTCATCTACAGCAGCGAGAAGGTTTCGCTGTCGATGTTCAATGCCCTGCCGCATCTGGACAGGCAGGGGCGGCGGGAGTTGATCACGTATCGATAGCGTCGTGATGATGACTCGATGGCGCACCGAAAAGGGGCGCCTTGTCACCCATCACATTCCTTGCCGCACTGCCTCAAGCAGGGGCGGATCCAGCCGTTACGTTCAAGGATATAACCTGAACAATTAGGCCCGGATCCCCATGTCCCACGCTGCTGCCCGCCACATGCCGTCCGTCGAGGACTATCGGGAACGGCTGGCCAACCTGCAGGGATCGTGGGACACGCTGTCGTTGCTCTCGCACCTGAGCGGCGATGCGACCGACATGGGCGGCACGCGTGAAGCGTTCGAGTCGCTCACGGGCGAGCTCGTCAAGCATCTCGCTGCCGAAACGCATCGCAAGGTCCAGCTGGGACTGAAAGCCCGCAGCCAGATCGCGATCGACATCATCGTCCGCAATCTGTTCGAGCGCACGGCGGACATCGGCTTCCTCAGCACCGACGACGATCTGCGTCAGTACCTTCGCCTGCGCCAGCAGACCGATCTGAGCGATGCCGCTCAGTCGCGCGCGTTGAACCAGTCGCGCGACCGCCTGCGGATGCGCTTCCGCGAATACGTCGCGAAGTACTCCGTGTATCAGGATGTGATCCTTCTCTCCCCCGACGGCGAAGTCCTCGCGCGTCTCGACGATCGCACGCCGATCACTCATACCCGTGACCCGCTCGTTGCTGAAGCTGTCACGACGCGTGGCGCGTATGTCGAAACTTACCGTCACTTCGATCTGCTGCCGGACCAGGAACGCAGCCTCGTCTACTCCTTCCGCGTCGTCGATGCGGGCCGGACACTCGGCGTGCTGTGCCTCTGCTTCCGCTTCGAGGATGAAGTGGCCGGCATCTTCTCGCAGCTGCGCGAGCCGACTGACTGGAGCATCTTCACGCTGCTCGACGCTCAGGGTCGCGTCATCGCCAGCAGCGATCCGTGGCAGGTACCGCTGGGTGCGGCGATGCCGACCGCAAGCGAAGCTGACGGTCGCATGATGAGATTCGGCGGCCGCGAGTACCTCGCTGCAACCTGCCGCACACAGGGCTTCCAGGGCTACATGGGCCCGGGCTGGTGTGGTCACGCGATGATTCCGGTCGAACACGCGTTCTCCCGCGACGATGCAAGCGCTGCGAGCGAAATCACGCCGGCACTGCTCGAACAGCTTCGGCAAAGCACCACCATCTTCTCCGACGGACTGCGCCGCATCCCATTGCAGGCCGAGCGCATCCAGCGCGAACTGAATCGCGCGGTATGGAATGGAAACATCCGGCTCGCGAAGCGAGCCGATGCGACCGTGCACTTCGCCCGGGTGTTGCTGTGGGAGATCGGCAATGCCGGTCGCCGCACCCAGGCCACGTTCGAACAATCCATCAACGACCTGCAGGTCACTGTCGTTTCCGCGATCCTCGACGATGCGCAACTGCTCGCGTCGCTCGGCGCCGACGTGCTCGACCGCAATCTGTACGAGCGCGCGAACGACTGTCGCTGGTGGGCACTGAACGCCACGCTGATGGAGCAACTCGCCGGCGGCGCGCCCGACCGCGATGCGATCACGTCGATCCTGCAGCACATCAACAGTCTCTACACCGTCTATCACGACATCCTCCTTTTCGATTCGCATCGGCAGGTCGTTGCCGTATCGAACACGAACCACCAGCGTCGCGTCGGCCAGCGACTCAGCGACGCATGGTGCGGCGACACACTGGCGCTGCGCAGCTCCCAGGATTTCAGTGTTTCGACATTTGCGCCGAGCGCCTTCTACGCAGACCGTCCCACGCTCGTCTACGGCGCAGCGGTGCGCGGCCCGACCGGCCGCACTGTCGGCGGCATCGGCATCGTCTTCGATGCGCAGCCGCAGTTCGATTCGATTCTTCGCGATGCACTGCCCGTGACCGAAGGCGGCTCGGTTCTCGAGGGCGCGATCAGCGTCTTCGTCGATGCGAACCTGCGGGTCATCGCCGCTTCATCGCGCTACAGTCATGGCGACACGCTGCTCTTGCCGCGCGAAGTCCTGAGCAAGGGCGACGATCAGTCCGCGCACATCGTGGCGATCGATGGTATGCACTACGCGGTTGGCGCCCGGCACACCTCTGGTTATCGAGAGTACCGTGCCACATCGCTCTGGTGTCTCGTGCTGATTCCGCTCGGTGCAGCAACCGCCCACGCGAGCAAGCCGCGCCAGTTCGATCGTCAATCGCAGCAGCGCCGGGCTGGCGGCACCGATCTCCGCAACGAACAGGTGATCGACATCGCCACGTTCAACAGCAACGGCCAGTGGCTTGGACTGCTTCGCGAGCAAGTCGTCGAAGCTGTCGACGGAGTGGGTTTGCGCCCCGTTCCCAACACACCTGCATGGCACGCGGGCCTGCTCATGTATCGCGACCAGCCCATTCCAGTCGTCGATCTGGCACGCCTGATGGACAATGCCTCGTCCACGCAGGGCTCCGACGTCGTCGTTGTGCGTGCAGGCAACGATGCTGCGATCGGCTTGCGCGTCGACGATCTCGCCGACATTCCAGCGATCCCTGTAAGCCGTCTTCTGCCGATGGCGGATGCAGCTCAATTCGCCGGCGCTGGCGTCGTCGATCGCGCAGTGCGGCCGGAACGACCGGACGACCCGATGCTGCTCATCATCAATCTCGAACAACTGCTCCTGCTCACGCGCACGCTGTACGGGTCGTCCGCAAAGTCTGTACACAAGGGCGACGCGACGAAGAGCTGATCGACTCGGAGATTTCACACGGAGTACACGGAGCACACGGAGAAAAACGGTTCGAACGATCTCCATGATCTCGGTGAACTCCGTGTGAACCTTCTTCCTTCCGGCGGCCTTCCTTTGTGTATACACGCGAGCAGGCCTTTCGCTTGCTGCCGTGCGACGGTGCTATGGTCCACCCATGGCGAACCAACCGGTTGCACCGACTCATAATCCCGTCGCATTGCGAGGCGACTACTCGCGCGCTGCCGCCGACTACACGGTCGAGCAGGAATGGGATCGTTACACCGAGGAAGATCATGCGATCTGGAAGACGCTCTACGCGCGCCAGAGCCAGATGATCGAAAAGTACGCTGCCCCGGAATTCATCGCGGGCACGAAGACACTGAGCGCTTCTCCGGATCGCATTCCCCGCATCGAAGACACGAACCGGATTCTCGAACCGATCTGCGGCTGGAAGATCGTCGCGGTACCGGGACTGATTCCGGAAGAACAGTTCTTCGCTCATCTCGCAAACCGCCGCTTCCCGGTCACGGTGTGGATCCGCAAACGCGAAGAACTCGACTATCTGGTCGAGCCCGATATCTTCCACGACTTCTTCGGTCACGTACCGCTGCTGACCAACCCGCTCTTCGCGCGCTTCATGCAGGCGTACGGCGAGGCGGGCCCAAAAGCGATCGCAGCCGGCGCGCTGAAGATGCTCGCAAGGCTCTACTGGTACATGGTGGAGTTCGGCCTGATCATGACGCCGAAGGGTCTGCGTGCGTACGGCTCGGGCATCCTGTCATCGAAAGGTGAAACGGCTTACTGCCTCGAAAGCCCGAAGCCGAATCGCATCGCCTTCGATCTCGAGCGCGTGCTGCGCACCGACTATCTGATCGACGATTACCAGCAGACCTACTTCGTCATCGAGAGTTTCGAGCAGCTCTTCCACGCGGGGTACGACACGGATTTCGCGCCGTTCTATAAACAGTTCGCGGGGACGAAGGGAATCGAGCCGAATGTCGTGCTGCCGACGGACCGCGTGGTGCGGCCCTGATGAGCAGATGTGGTGATGACGACGCAAGAGACGTCCCTCTTCCTGTGGGTCCGGCTTCAGCCGGACGTTAGCCGGCGCAGCCGGCTCTGTCGCCTTCGGCGATGACGTCCGGCTAAAGCCGGACCCACAGCAGGATGGCGCAAGCTCCTGCGTCATCCTCTCATCATGCGTCACGCTCGCTACGCGAGCGTGATTCCCTCCGCCGACAACGGCAGCACCCTCACCGGCTTCCCATTCGCCAGCGCCAGCGCATTCGCCAACGCCGGCGCGATCGGCGGCGTACCGGGTTCACCGACACCGGTCGGCTTCGCAGTGGAAGGCAGGATGTGCACGTCGATCGCAGGCATCTGGTTCATGCGCAGGACCGGGTAATCGTCGAAGTTGCTCTGCTCGACGACGCCGTCCTTGAGTGTCACCGCTCCAGTCAGCGCAGCGGCGAGGCCGTAGCCAATCCCGCCTTCCATCTGCATCGCGACGATGTTGGGATTCACCGCCAGGCCGCAGTCGACGGCGCAGATCACTTTCGCAAGCTTCAGCCCGTTCGAAGTGCGCTTCAGTTGCACAACCTGCGCGACGACGGAATTGAAGGACTCATGCAGCGCGAGCCCCCAGACCTCGTCCTTCGGACGCGCCTGGCTCCAGCCCGACTTCTGAGCGACGAGATCGAGCACCGCGTTGTGGCGCGGATGTTTGTCCGTCAGCAACGATTTTCGCAATGCGTAGGGATCCTGCTTCGTGTGGCGCGCGATGTCGTCGAGGAAGCATTCGGTGGAGAACGCGGTATGTGTCGAACCCACTGACCGCCACCACTGAACCGGCACGCCGTTCTTCGTGGTGTGCAGCTCGACTGCAAGATTGGGAATCGCGTACGGGAGGTTCGAAGCGCCTTCGACGGAGGTGGCATCGATCGGGCCCGGGCCGCCGAACGGAGTGCCGGCCACGATCGACTGGCCGACGATCCGATGCTGCCAGGCGACGATCTTGCCCGCCTTGTCCAATCCTGCCTTCAACGTGTGGACGTAGAGCGGGCGGTAGTAACCGGCACGCGTATCTTCCTCACGTGTCCACACCATCTTCACGGGAACATCAACGCCGGCTGCCTTCGCAATCGCAGCAGCCTCCACGACATAGTCCGCCTGCGGATTCGCACGCCGGCCGAAGCTTCCGCCCGCGTAGAGCATGTGGATGTTGACGCTCGCAGGCGGCAAGCCGACCGTCTTCGCCACCGCGAGCTGATCAACGGTCTGGAACTGCTCACCGTTCCAGACTTCGCAATCCTGCTTGCCGATCCGCACCACGCAATTCAGCGGCTCCATCGACGCATGAGCGAGATAGGGGAACTCGTACGTCGCTTCGAGCACCTCCGCCGCCGAAGCGAACGCTGCATCCGGATCGCCTTCCTTCTTCGCTGAAGCACCCGGCTTCTTGGCGAGCTCGCGGTATTCCTTGTAGAGCTCCGTCGTGCTGCCGCGATATGCCGCGGACTCGTCCCATTCGACGGTCACCAGATCGCGGGCCTTCTTCGCGGTCCAGAAATCGGTGGCCAGCACTGCAATTCCCGAGCGCACGGGCGTTTCGAACGCGACCACGGACTTCACGCCCTTGACGGCCTTGGCCTTCGTCGCATCGAAGCTCTTCACGCGCGCGCCGAAGCGCGGCGGATGAACAACGGCCGCTGTCAGCATTCCTGGCAACTGCACATCCTGAGTGAAGAGCGCCTTGCCGGTGGACTTGTCGCGGCTATCGACGCGAGCCGCGTTCTTGCCGATCAGCGTGTACTTCGAAGGATCTTTCGGCTTTGCATCGGCGGGTACCGGCAGCTTCGCAGCGTCCGCTGCGAGCTCGCCGAATCCTGCGCTGCGATTGGACTTCGCGTGCGCGACGACACCGTTGACGACGGACACTTCGCTTGCCGGAACGCTCCACTTCTGCGCCGCCGCGGCGACGAGCATTGCGCGAGCCGCCGCGCCGGCGTTCCGCAACTGATCGAAGGAATTGCTGATGGACGAGCTGCCGCCCGTGCCCTGCATCGGGCCGAAGTTGAGGTTGTTGTAACGCTTCGCATCAGCGGGTGCGCCTTCGACGCGAACCTTCGTCCAGTCGGCGTCGAGCTCTTCGGCGACGATCGTCGCGAGGCCCGTGTACGCGCCCTGCCCCATCTCGATGTGCTTCGAAACGACCGTCACGATGCCGTCAGCGCCAATGCGAATGAAAGCGTTCGGCTCGAACACGGCACCTGTACCGCCGTTCGCGAGCGCCTTGCCCGCGGGCAGCCAGAACGCAACAGTCAGCGCGGCCGTGCCTTTCAGGAGATCGCGGCGATCCACCTGCGGGAAGATGTCTTTTTCAGCAGTGCTCATGGCGTCTCTCCCGTTCAGGCCAGCGATTCGGCGGCGCGCTTGATCGCGGTCCGAATCCTGACGTAGGTCGCGCAGCGGCAGATATTGCCGGACATGGCGGCATCGATATCCGCATCGCTGGGCTTCTGGTTGGTGGTCAGAAGCGCTGTGGCGCTCATGACCTGGCCGGACTGGCAATAGCCGCACTGCGGCACGTTTTCGGCGACCCAGGCGTCCTGCACTGCCTTGCCGATCGCCGAGTCACCCACGGCTTCGATCGTCGTGATCTTCATCCCCGACGCCGCGGAGACCGGAAGGACGCAACTGCGCGTCGCTGCGCCGTTCACGTGGACGGTGCAGGCACCGCACAGCGCCTTGCCGCAACCGTACTTGCTGCCGGTCATGCCCAGGTGATCCCGCAAAACCCACAAGAGCGGCGTATCCGGCTCAGCGTCGGTCTGCACCTGCTTGCCGTTGATGTCGAGCGTGATCATGGCGATACCCTTGAATTGCTGGCTTGTTGGCTGGCGAGAACGGATCGACCGGCGCTGGGCGATTCGCGACGAGACTGATTCTACTCTTACAAATTACGGGCCCGCAGCCGGTGGACGACTGCAACGCAGACCGTTGCGTGTCGTCGCCGCGAGTCCACACTCCTTCATTTGCTCCCGCAGCATCAATCTGCGTACAGTCGCACCTTCGTGTAACACGTCGAAGGAAGATCAGTCGTGCCACTGAATGTTCGTGCCGCCATCGTTCACGCCCCGAACGAACCGTTTGCCATCGAAACCGTGCAGCTCGAGGGCCCGCGCGAAGGCGAGGTTCTGATTCACGTCAAGGCAACCGGCCTGTGCCACTCCGACCTGCACGTCTATGAAGGCAAAGTGCCCTGGCAATTCCCCGCGCTGCTCGGCCATGAAGCCGCTGGCGTGGTCGTCGAGGTCGGCCCCGGCGTCACGAAGTTCAAGCCCGGCGATCATGTGATTCCTTTCCTCATTCCACAATGTGGAAAGTGCAACTACTGCGCGTCCAACAAGACCAATCTCTGCGTCGAAGCCTTCGCACGATTGCGCCCGCGCGAGAGCCGCTTCTCGCTCGACGGCAAACCGGTCACGCAGTTGTGGGGCCTCGGCACGTTCGCTGATTACACGGTGCTGCCGATCGACACGATCGCGAAAGTCCGCGACGACGCACCGTTCGATCCGATCTGCTACATCGGCTGCGGCGCAACGACAGGCATCGGCGCTGCGCTGTTCGCAGCGAAGATCGAAGCCGGCGACTCCGTCATCGTCTTCGGTCTCGGCGGCATCGGCCTCAACGTCGTCCAGGGCGCGAAGCTCGCCGGCGCGAAGACGATCATCGGCGTCGACATGAATCCCGCCAAGGAACAGATCGCGCGCCAGTTCGGCGCCACCGAGTTCGTGAATCCGAAGCAGGTCGAGAAGATCGTCCCTCATCTGCTGAAACTCACCGGCGGCGGCGCCGACTACACGTTCGAATGCATCGGCATCCCGCAAGTCATGCGCCAGGCGTTCGAATGCACCAATCCCGCCTGGGGCAAGAGCTACGTCATCGGCGTCGCGCCGCAGGGCTCGGAAGTGAACGCGATCCCCGGCATGCTCATGATGGGTCGCCACTGGACGGGCTGCTACATGGGCGGCGCCCGCGTGAGCCGCCTGCCGGAGATCGTCGACTGGTACGTGGAAGGCAAGATCCATCTCGATCCGCTCGTCACGCATCGACTGCCGCTCGAGCGCATCGGCGAGGGGTTCAGGATGATGCAGACGGGGGAGTCGATTCGGACGGTGGTGGTGATGTAGCCCCAGCTAACGCCTCACCGCCATCTTCACCACGTACATCCTCTCCCCGCTCGATCCATCCGATCGAAACAGATGCAGGTCCGCGATCCGTGTCATGTTCATTCGCCGATCGCGTGGCGCTGATTCGATATCCGCCAGCGGAATGCTCACGACCTGCCGGCTGCGCGGTGCGAGTGCGAAATCGCGATTGAACCGGTCCGCATACTCATTGTTGTGATTCACGTCGTGGATGCGCAGGGTCAGCCGCAGCTCTGAGTCGCCGGGGTTCACGAGGTCGAGCTCGAGCGTTCGATAGCGGCTCCAGTCGGTGAACGGCTCGAAGAAATCGACGCCGGGCCAGCGTTCGTTGGTGAAGTCCACGCGTAACGCGGTGTCGCCCGTCGAAGACCAGTCCGAGGGCAACGGTTCGATGCGCGCATGCGAACGCAGTGGGTCGATGAAGTAGAGATCCCTGGCCGTCGAGAACTGCGCGAGCGTTGGCTCGAGTGACGCTCGATATTGATACGCACGGATGGCGTCGAGTCCGGGTTTCGAATGCCAGACCAGCAACGCGATCGCCACGACGATGCCGGCCGCACGCACGCGAGGAGTGAACGTCCGATCGAATGCAGCGCACAGGCCCAGGAATGCGGCGGCTCCGATGATGTCGCTGCGCAGATCGATCCAGGATGCATCGCGGCCCTCGATCCATTGAATGATCTCGGTCAACGCTCCCAGAACCACGGCAACTGCAAGAGCCAGCAGATAAAGCTGCCATGCAGGACGTTTGGCCAGTCCGTCCGACGCCCGCAGAATCAAGAGCACTGCGACCGCGACGCATCCGAAGATCGGCGCGTGAGCGAAATCGTGGAGAACCGTTATCCAGCGTTCACGCCCGGGCACTGGCACAAGGATGACCGCTGCGAGCAGAATGCCCGTCACCGCTGCGGGGATGACACTATTCTTTTTCACGGAATCCGCATGGCATGACGGCGTCACCCGACGATACACGCTCTGCTGCTCCGGCGACACCACGCGCCGCGGCGACGATCCTGCTGCTGCGGGAGATCGAAGATCGAGCCGAAGTGCTCATGGTGCGCCGGCACGCGAATCTCGCCTTCATGGCCGGCATGTGGGTCTTTCCGGGCGGTGCGCTGCATCCGTCGGACTGCTCCCCCGCCGCGCTGGCGTTGATCGACAGCGGAGCGATCGTCCGTCGGCTGGGCATGCGTGATCTGCGTGATCAGCCGTTGGCAACGGCCCAATCGGCCGGTCTCGCATTCGCTGCTTGCCGCGAGACCTTCGAGGAAACCGGCGTGCTGCTTGCGACACGCGCGGATGGGAGTGCCTGCGATGCACGCACCCTCGATCGCATCCAGCAATCGCGGG
This sequence comes from Povalibacter uvarum, assembly GCF_014202975.1. Classification (GTDB taxonomy): domain Bacteria; phylum Pseudomonadota; class Gammaproteobacteria; order Steroidobacterales; family Steroidobacteraceae; genus Steroidobacter; species Steroidobacter uvarum. The sequence goes on along the minus strand of NZ_JACHHZ010000001.1, from coordinate 280,579 downwards.
AAGCAGTCGCCAGCAACGCCACGTTGTTCGTCGAACTTCTGCAACGAGAGCAGTTGCGCCCCGATGTGTCGACGTTGCTGTACTGGGCCCACTGGATCACTCCGTCGAGCGCCCCCAAGCGCTTCGACACTCGCTTCTTCGTGCTGCGCGCACCTGAATCCCATCTCGCCAGTGCCGACACGAGTGAGACCGTCGAATCGGCATGGATGACACCGGCTGCTCTTCTGGACGCGGCACACGACAACGCAATGCCGATCTCCCATCCGACGCAATGCAATCTGCACGATCTCAACGAAGCGTTGCGGCGACACGGCTCACTCGATCGACTGTTCACCGCCGAAGCCACTCGTCCGGTTCCTCCGATCCTCCCGAAGATGTTCCCCGAGGCCGAACGCACGACGATCGTCATGCCGTGGGATGCGGCATACGAGAAGGCTCCGGGCGAAGGTGTCGCGATCACCCGCGAGAACAGCGGAGCACTGGGATCACTGCCGTCGAGAGTGACAGTCGACAAAGCCAGGTGACGCTCCGCGCCTGAAGGGATGCGGCGCAGCGGACGGCTGTAAAGAATCGCGACGGGTGCCACGATCCGAAAAGAGCGCTACGCTCGTCCCCGACGGTTGACGAGACCGTGAGGGGGATCGATTCGATGAAACGCTTTCTGTGCGCCGCGATACTCGCTGCAGTTGCCTTCACAGCCACGGCGGCCGCGACGAAACTCGGATACGACCCGGAAGCGGATCCGTTCGAGCAATATCACGCCGCAATCGCGCAGGCGCAGTCGGAAGGCAAGCTCGTTCTCGTCGTCGCCGGCGGCGACTGGTGCAGCTGGTGTCACCGGCTCGACAGTTTCATTTCACGTAATAACGATGTGAATTCGGCGCTTCACGACACGTTCGTCGTGATGAAGGTGTACGTGGGCGACGAGAACTTCAACGAGATGTTCTTCTCGCAGTTGCCCGAGGCCCGTGGCGCACCGCACTTCTGGGTGATCTCGCCGGACCGCAACGTGCTGGCCTCGCAATCGACCGGCATGTTCGAGCACGGCAAGCGCGCTTACGACAAGGATGCTTTCCTCGGCTTCCTGCGGCATTGGAAGGAAGCTCCCAGGGAGCTGCCGGCCTTCGCGGGAACCCTGCCGGAGCGTTGACAGCGGCACCCTGCCCTGCGAAAAGGCGGCCATGACGTCCAATCATGGCGCCGCCGGCCCTTCGCTCAGCCAGCTCGGCTGGCGTCCCTTCTACGCGCAACAACTGACACTCCAGGATCTCGAGGCGGGATTCCCGGCCCGGGTTGCGAGCGTCCATCGCAGTCGCATCGACGTTCTGCACGAAGGCGGCGACGCGAGCGTTACACTTCCAGGCAGCCTGCTCGCCGATGGGTCCGCATCCGTCACGGTGGGCGATTGGGTTCTCGTGGAATCCGGTACGGATCGCATGCTGCGCCTGCTCGAACGCGCATCGCTGATCGCGCGCATCGCCGCCGGTTCGCAACACGAGATGCAACCCATCGCAGCCAACCTGGATACGCTGCTCATCGTCAGTTCCTGCAACGCGGATTTCAACCTGTCGCGCCTCGAGCGCTACCTGAGCGTGGCCCTCGATGCGCGCGTCGAGCCGGTCATTCTTCTCACCAAGGCCGATCTCTGCGATGACCCGCGGGAGTACCTCGATCAGGTCGCCCAGGTTGCTCGCAACGTCGCAGCAATCGCTCTGAATGCACTAGGAGACGAGACACCAAAGAGACTCGCGCCGTGGCTCGGCGCCGGACAGAGCGTGGCGTTCGTCGGTTCATCAGGGGTAGGGAAATCGACGCTCGTGAACACGCTGACGCTGTCGGCACAGCAGGCCACTGCAGGGATTCGGGAGGACGACGCGAGAGGCAGGCACACCACGACGGCGCGCAATCTCATCGCAATGCCGGGCGGTGCCTGGCTCATCGACACGCCCGGCATGCGCGAACTGAAGATCGGCGCAGTTGAAAGCGGCGTGAGTGCGGTGTTCGACGATGTCGAAGCGCTTGCGAGCGCCTGTCGGTATCGCGACTGCAGCCATGAAGGGGACGAAGGCTGCGCGCTGCAAGCTGCGTTGGAACGCGGCGAGATCGATGAGCGTCGCGTGACCAGCTATCTCAAACTTCAGCGTGAAGCCGCCAATGCAGCACGCACCACACGCGAACGTCGCGAGCGAGAGCGGTTCTTTGGGCGTCAGTACAAGGCTGTGCAGGATCAGCAGAGGAAGGAGAAGCAGGGGCGGTGAACGCGGTCCCGTCATCCCCGCGATAGCCTGCGTCATTATCCCCGCGATAGCCTGCGTCATTATCCCCGCGATAGCCTGCGTCATTCCCGCGAAAGCGGGAATCCATCCGGATGGATCCCCGCTTTCGCGGGGATGACGGAGCGACTACCAGCGCAGGTCGTCTGGTACGACGAAATCCTTGTACGGATCATCTTCGGCCGGCTTCGCCTCGGATTCCGACTGATTCAACGTCACCACCGCGCGTGCACTGCGCTCGCGGACCTTTTCCGCGATGTCCTTCGGAACGACCTCGTAGCGCCCTTCGAGGCGCACGATCATCAGCGTGCCCGCCATGATCTGCTCGCGCCGCTGCGCATCCACCGACATACGGCGGACTTTGCCCCGGTCGACGTAGTTGAAGTAGTCGTCCGTCTCGAGCTTCGGCAGCCGGTTCTCTTCGATCAACTGCTTGACCTGGGCTGCGCGGGCTTTCTGCTCAGCCTGTTCCTGGCGCTGCCGATTGAGCTCCTGGTCGCGCGCCGCCTTGGCGGCCTGCGCTTGCTGCGCAGCGCGTTTGGCCGCTTCGTCCTGCGCGGGTTTGCCGCTCTTCGCGTGGTGATGGTGCTTCTGCTTCTGTTGCTTCTCAACCTGTTCAGCCTGTTTCTTGCTGACCAGGCCCGCGGCCAGAAGCTGCTCGCGCAACGACATGCTCATGGAGGAATCCCGAATCGCGTCGACCGGCCCGCATTTTACGCGAGCCGGACGGCGCTGCCACACCCTGGCGGATGAATGAAGGGGTCAATTCGAGGGGGACAGGAATTTACCCAAGAAACCTTCCAGTTCCTGCAGCACGCGCATCCGGGTTTCGCTACGCGACAGCGCGTGATCTTCGCCGTCGAGTTTCGCGAATGCGTAGGATTTTCCCGCTCCCTTCAGCGCGCTTGCCATCAATTGCGACTGCATGATCGGCACGATGGTGTCATCCGTGCCATGGATGAGCAGGACTGGCGCCTGGATGGTCTGCGCCGAGCGGGCCGGCGACCTTCCGATGACGAGCGGATCCTGCGCGGAGCCGATATGAGAGGTCCAGTAGGCCACGGTATTCGATTCCTCGCCACTGCGCTTCAGCGCATGTCCGAGCATTCCCGGGAGGTCCGTCACGCCGTTGATGCTGACGGCGCAGGCGTACAACTCCGGTGTGAATGCAGCGCCAGCGAGCGCCGCGTATCCACCGTAACTCGCACCGACGATGCACACTCGCCGCGGATCGACGATCCCCTGATCGATCATGGCCTTCACGCCGTCCGTCACGTCGTTCTGCATGACGCCGCCCCATTGACGGTAGCCCGCAAGCCGGAAGGACTCGCCGAAGCCGGTGGATCCGCGGAACTGAGGTTGCAGCACAGCGTATCCCCGGGATGCGATGAACTGCGCCATCCAGTCGAATGCGAGCTCGTCTCTCGCCTGGGGTCCTCCGTGGGGCAGCACGACCAGGGGCAGCTTGTTCTGCTCGAGCCCGGCCGGTACGGTCAGGTACGCGGGAATATCGACGCCGTCGCGGGACTTGTACGACAGGACCTGAACCTGCCCCAGGGTCACGCCAGCGAGCTCCGGATAGTCCTCTCCAACGATATCCGCCTTGCCCTTGGCGAAATCGACGAGGTAGTAGGTCGTCGGTGTCGAGGGCGACCCCACCCGTGCAATGACACGGGTGTTCGTGCTGTCGCGGGTCTGGATGGAGACCGACAGGCCGCCGAATGTCTTCGACAATGCTTTGTGACGAGCCTCCGCGTCCGAATCGAGCCAGCGCCGCACGGGGTCCGCGCCGCCGACCGATGCAGCGACGGGCTGCCAGTTGTAGCCGTCGAGCACGATGTGCTCGATGTCATTGACCGGATCTTCCAGAAGCAGCTTCGCTCCGGAACCATCGAGCGCGATCTCCCAGAGCGCGGATCGGCTCAGGCCATTCGGCCCGACCGCCACCAGCGACTTGCCGTCCCTCGAGAGGCCGGCGATACCCAGCGTCGTGCCATCCTCCAGTTTGTGAATTTCATTCCACGTGTCTCCTCGCTTGTGCAACACGCGGAAGAGACTGCGCTCCGGCTCCCATTCGGTCCGCCCGATCGCCTGACCGTTCAGATCGAGCACCCAGTCCGCGGTGTAGGGCCCTCCCATCTCGACGCGGGTGCCCTTGCCGGTGATCGTGCTGACCTCGAAGAGACTCAGGACCCAGCCGTCATCCTTGCGGCCGCCGCGCAGGCGCGATCCGATCTCCTCCGTGTATTTCGTGGCGGCGAAATCCCACGTCGCCATCATCACCGTCTTCGGCTTGGACGTCCGCAGCGCCAGCAACCTCGATCCCGTCGTCAGCGAGCGCGTGCCATCCATCAGCAACATGCGCATGTCGCCGCCGCCGGTATCGACTGCAAGCGTGCGCCGCCATTCATATTTGTCGAGCGCCCGGCTTCCCACACTGTGTGTGAAGCTCAGGCTGACGAGCAGTGTCTCGTCGTCGTGCCAATCGAGATCCCGAAGTTTCGAGTCCGCGGGCATCGTCAGGCGCCGCTTCTCGGCACCCCGATCGACATCGAACATGACGACCTGCTGTTTGCCGGTGCTCGAATCCGCCCATGCGAGCAGGGTGCCGCCCGGGCTCACCACGACGCTCTCGACGCTGGGAATCCTGCCGAATGCCTCGACGCGGGGCGGCGGCGCAGCGCCCGCCTGGCCGAAGGTGAAGAGGAAAACGATCGCCGCTGTCCATGTACCGCGCATGCGGTCTCCCTGCTGTAATTGTTCTTGCGAAACGCTGAATCGCAATCTTAGCGGACGATCCCTCCTCGTTTGCGAGATAGGGGTGTCCTGTATCGGCGGTGCAGGTTATCCCCGATGCGTCGGGTGATTATGTTGCAGCCGGGCTCTACCGCAACAGCGCTTCGACCGACTCCGGAGGCCGCCCGAGGATCGCGCGCTTGCCGCTGATGACGATCGGCCGCTCGATCAGGATCGGATCCTTGACCAGTGCCGCGATCCATTGCGCGTCGGTCAAAGTCTTGCCCGCGTATTTTTCTTTGTAGATCTCCTCGCCCTTGCGCACGAGATCCTGCGGCTTGATGCCCAGCTTCGCGACGATGTCCTTCAACTGCGCCGCCGTGGGCGGCGTCTTCAGATACTCGATGACCTTCGGTTTGACGCCGTGCTCTTCGAGCAGCGCCAGTGTTTCACGGCTCTTGGTGCAGCGCGGATTGTGATAGATCGTGAAGTCAGCCATGCCGTTGCGCCTCACACGGGAAAATCCCGGGTCTTGATCAGGGTTCGCGCCCGCATGATGAACTGTTGCGGATCGTGCGGCGTGATGACGATCGTGCGCTGCGGATAGCGCAGGACGATCGCCCGCGACGGATCGGTTGCCAGCGCGCGAAAGCGACCGAGCTTGCGGTTCCAGAACTCGCCGCTGAACGAGAACAGGCCGCCGTTGCCGAAGACCCGGAATGCTCCCTGCATCGCATGCGCATCGCCGGTCACCGAATGCAATCCGTCGAGAGTCAGTCGCGTCCGCCAGACCAGACGTTTTACGAAGATGGCGTCCTGCGTCAGGACGTAGCCGCGGACGGTAAAGAACAAGGCTGCGACCAGAATGATCGCCGGCACGCTGACCGCAACGATTTTCACGACCGGTTCGCTGCCGCCGAAGACGAGAATCCCCGCCGTGACGACAAAGATCAGTCCCACGGTCAGAACCGTTGCCGTCTTCAGCACCTTCCCCCACGGCGCCCCGAATTCGATCTGCTGCATCATCGCGGCACGAAGATTTTTCCGGGATTCATGATGCCGGCGGGATCCCACGCGGTCTTGATCGAGCGCATGAGATCGATGACCTCGGAACCGTATTCCTGAACGAGCTTCGCGCGCTTGCCGATGCCGATACCATGTTCGCCCGTGCAGGTGCCCCCGACATGCAATGCGCGATCGATCATCGCGTCGTAGACCTCATCCGCACGACGCCGTTCATCCGGGACCGCCGGATCGAGGAGGAACATGACATGGAAGTTGCCGTCGCCGACGTGACCCACGATCAAGGCCAGCAAGCCTGCTGCGTCCACATCCCGCCGTGCCGCGGCCACCGCTTCCGCGAGCTGAGAGATCGGCACGCATACATCGGCGATCAGGCAGTCCGCGCCGGGTCGGAACGCTCGCGCCGCGAAGTACGCCGAGTGCCTGGCCTTCCAGAGGCGCGCACGCTCGCTCTGTTCGGTCGCCCACTGGAAGGCAGCACCCCCGTGTGAGCGTGCAATCGCTTCCGCCTGCTCGATCTGGGGCGCAAGCGCATCACTGGTGCCGTGGAATTCCAGGAACAGCGTCGGCTGTTCCGGCATCGACAGCTGCGAATACTTGTTGCTCGCGCGTAACTGATACTCGTCGACGAACTCCATGCGAGCCACCGACACACCTGACTGAATGATCTCGACGACCGTATCGACGGCGCCTGGCAGATCGGGAAACACGCACGTTGCCGCGGACATCGTTTCCGGGATGCCGTAGAGCCGCAGCGTGATCTCGGTGATGATCCCGAGCGTTCCCTCCGCGCCGATGAACAACCGGACGAGGTCGTAGCCGGTTGATGATTTTGCCGCACGCGTTCCGACTCGCACGACGCGTCCGTCGGCGAGCACGACCTGCAAGGCGAGCACGTTTCGGGTCATCGCGCCGTAACGAATCGTCGTTGTACCCGACGCGCGCGTCGAAGCCATGCCGCCAATGCTCGCGTTCGCGCCCGGATCCACCGGGAAAAACAATCCTGTATCGCGCAGATAGTTGTTCAGTTGTTCGCGCGTAACACCAGGCTGAACCACGCAGTCCGCGTCCGCTTCGCGAACCTGCAGCACCTGGTTCATCCGCGAAAGATCCAGGCAAATGCCGCCGTACGGCGCGCTGACGTGACCTTCGAGCGAAGTCCCGGCGCCAAAGGCAATCACTGGCACCTCGTGCGCGGCACAGGTCTTCACGATCCTGCTGACTTCCTCGGTCGTCTCCGGCCAGACGACTGCATCAGGCGAGTACGTGCGCAGGGACGCTTCGCCATGCCCGTGCTGCTCGCGTACGGTTTCGTTCACGCTCAGGCGCGAACCCAGCCATTCGCTCAGCTCGCGTACGACACGCTGCGCACGCTCTCGTCCCGAAGGGCTCAGGAACCTGGAGACAAATTCATCAGAGGCCGCGGGATCACTCATCAGGCTCTCTCCGACCGTCAACCGCCAACCTTCAGAATGATCTTTCCTTTGTGCGTACTGCTCTCCATGTGGGCGTGAGCCGCCGGCGCATCCGCGAGATCGAACACCTTGTCGACGACGGGACGCAGCGTGCCATCCGCGATCAGGGGCCAGACGTGCTGCAGGAGTCTCTGCTTCATCTCGCGCTTGAACTCGACGGCACGCGTGCGCAGCGTCGAGCCCGTCACGACGAGACGTTGCTGCATGATCCGCAGGACGTCGATCTCCCCTTTCGCACCGCCCTGTGTCGCAATCATGACCAGGCGTCCTTCGGTCGCAAGCACCTGCAGATTGCGCGCGACGTAGCTGCCGCCAACCATGTCGAGAACGACGTTGACGCCCTTGTTCGCAGTCAGCGCCGCAATCTCCGCAACGAAGTCCTGGGTCTTGTAATTGATGGCGCGAGTCGCACCGAGCTGTTCGCAGAAGCTCGCCTTGTCATCGGTACCGACCGTCGTGAACACCGTGCTGCCGAGCGCCTTCGCGAGCTGGATCGCTGAGATGCCGATGCCGCTGGACCCGCCGTGCACGAGGAGTGTTTCGCCGCGCTGCAATCGTCCGAACTCGTAGAGATTGCTCCACACCGTGAAGTAGGTTTCGGGCAGCGACGCCGCTTCGATGAAGTCGAGCGACCCAGGAATGGGCAACACCTGCCCGACATTGACAGCGACGTATTCGGAATAGCCGCCGCCCTGCAGCAAGGCGCAGACACGATCGCCGACTTTGAATTCGCGAACATTGCGCCCGGCCGCTGCGACTGTCCCCGCAGCTTCGAGGCCGGGATTGGGCGGCGCGCCCGGAGGAGACGGATAGGCGCCGCGGCGCTGCAGGACATCGGCCCGATTCAGGCCGGCCGCGGCAACCCTGATCAGGACATCATCATCGCCGAAGGCGGGTACCGGGCGTTCGGCGAGCGTGAGCGCGTCCGGGCCGCCGGGCTTCGGCACGTCGATCACACGCATGGCGGAGGGAATGGCAGTCATCGTCGGTCACTCGTAACGGGTCGGGGTCATTCTGCCCCGACGCCCGCCACTCGTCACCCGCGATGACTGCCCACGACGATTGCCCGCCGTGCGCGGGCTCAATCAGTTCGTCTTGACGCCCTCGCCCTTCAGGTCTTCGAGCCCGCCCAGGTCGACTTGCGACACGGCATCCTTCAGATCGTCGATGCTGCCGGCGCTGCCGCTCACCTTGACCGTGAAGCGATCGCCGACAACGGTCGCGTACTCGCCGCTGTCGCCGTGCCATTCCTCGTGAATGATGCGTCCATCTTCACGGTAGGTTTTCTCGTAACCGCTGCCGGTCTGCTTTTCGCCTTCGACGCCCGCCCAGCCCGCGAAAGCCAGCAGCCCCTTCGCGGAGCCCGTGTCCGTGATTTCGAGCCGCAGGGTCTCACCGGCTTCGTTCGCGTAGGAGGCGCGCGCTTCGGAGATCTGCAGTCCCATCGCGGCGTTGCGCTCGACCGAAACGTCACCGCGAGTGCGGCCGTCGAGCGACTCGGGCAGGAACGCCTTGAGACGATCCGGCTCGAGGGATTCCACGTTACCGCCGCCAAGCGCCGCACCCATCAGGGCCTTCATGGCATCGGCCTGCGCCTGCTGATTGCCCGACTTCTCCGCGGCCTCCATCTGCTTGCCGGCCTTCTCGACTTCCTTGCTCCACTGCTCGAGCTTGCCGAGCGAGCTGTCCTTGTCGAACTGGACGTCGTCGCCGCCGGAGCTGAACGTGGCGCCCGACATCACCGAACTGACACCGCTCACGGCGCCGGCCACGATACCGATGACGAAGCCCAGAACGATCGCGATGATGATGGCCACCACCGTGTAGCCCGGCGCTTTCTCCTGCGGGCACTTCATCGTGTGGGGCAGACCGAGATAGAGCAGATAGATGCCGTAGATGCCGCCGGCCAGCATCACCAGCCAGCCGATCCACGGCAGGAAGTGCGCGAAGCCCGCAACCCAGCTTGCGGTGTAGGCGTAGGCAACGGTCTTGAGCGCCTGGGTCTGGTCCTTCTGTCCGCCGAACGACGGCGCCAGCGCATCGATGATGAGCGCCATGACGAAGACCATCACGAGCGACAGGCCGTAGGTCACGAGCATGTTGACGAGCCCCGCGCCGAAGCCGATCCGGATGGTGCCCGCGAACGGAATGCTGATTCCGATCACACTCATCTTGATGAACCCGACGATCGCCGGAATCGCAGCGAGCAGGAGGATGTAGTTCTTGTAGAGATCCGCCGTCGTCGCGGGTTCGCCCGCGATCACCGGCCATTCGGTCTTGGGCGTCAGCAGAATGGCTTTGACGCGCGCAATCAGCTTGTTGAAGTCCACGCAGGGCCTCCCCGTTTTGGTTGGTATCGGACGCGGCGAATCTTACGCCGGCGGATTCGGGTTGGCTCTGGCCCCAAAGAGCCAGAGCTGACCGCGCTGCGGAGCGCGCTACGGAGATGCGGGAGGGCTGCTGGCTACTGGCTGCTGGCCAGACCGGGGATCGGAGGCGGCTGTTTGCGCTGGTTGTGGGTCCGACTTTAGTCGGACGTCATGCCGAAGGCATGCTTCGCATTACGTCCGGCTAAAGCCGGACCCATAGGCGAAGCATCCGTCACTCCCGCGCAAGCGGGAGTCCATCTGGAGAAAGGCATGGATTCCCGCTTTCGCGGGAATGACGAAGTGACTAGCTGGCTAGCCGGCTAATGGCTAGCCGGCTTCTTCTTCGGGATATACAGGTCCGTCAGCGTCCCTTCGAACGCTTCCGCCGCCATTCCGACCGTCTCCGACAGCGTCGGATGCGGATGCACGGTCAATCCGATATCCGCGGCGTCGCAGCCCATCTCGATGGCCAACGCGACTTCCGCGATCAGATCGCCTGCATTGGGCCCGACGAGGCCGGCGCCCAGGACGCGATGCGTCTGCTTGTCGAAGAGAAGCTTGGTGAGGCCTTCGTCGCGGCCCAGCGTGAGCGAACGTGCGTTCGCCGCCCACGGGAAGCTCGCCTTCTCGTAGTCGATGCCCTTCGCCTTGGCGTCCGTCTCGGTGAGACCCACCCACGCGATCTCGGGATCCGTGTAGGCGACGGACGGAATCACGCGTGCATCGAAGAAGCTCTTCTCGCCGTAAGCCACTTCGGCTGCGACCTTGCCTTCATGCGACGCTTTGTGTGCCAGCATCGGCTGGCCGACGATGTCGCCGATCGCGAAGATGTGCGGCACGTTGGTGCGCATCTGCTTGTCGACGGGAATGAAGCCTCGTTCGTTCACCGTGACGCCTGCTGCTTCGGCGTTGATGCGCTTGCCGTTCGGGCTGCGGCCCACGGCAACCAGAACCTTGTCGTAGACCTGCGGCTCGGGCGCCTTCTCGCCTTCGAAAGTGACCTTGAGACCTTCCTTCAGCGCCTCGACCTTCGCGCACTTCGTCTTCACGAGAATCTGCTCGTAGCGCTTCGCGATGCGCTTCTCGAGCGGGCGCACCAGGTCGCGATCGCATCCGGGAATCAGACCGTCGGTCAGCTCGACGACGCTCACCTTCGTTCCCAGGGCAGCGTAAACCGTCGCCATCTCGAGGCCGATGATGCCGCCGCCGACGACGAGCAGGCGCTTTGGCAGATCGAGTTCGAGTGCGCCGGTGGAATCGATGATGCGCGGGTCGTCCGGCAATCCCGGCAGGCGGATCGATTCAGAGCCGGCTGCGATGACGCAATTCGCGAAGGAGACTTTGCGTCCGCCGGACTTCGGCGCCGATTGCTGTCCGACCGCCGTGGCGGTATCGCTGACTTCGATCTCATGCGGCGACGTGAACACACCCGTGCCGCGAATGATCTCGACCTTGCGCTGCTTCGACATCATCGCCAGACCACCAGTCAGACGACCGACGACCTTGCTCTTCCAGTCGAGGAGCTTCGTGCGGTCGATCTGCGGCTTGCCGAAGCTGATGCCCGCGACGTGCATCTCTTCCGCGTCTTCGATGACCTTCGCGGCGTGCAGCAATGCCTTCGAGGGAATACAACCGACGTTGAGGCAGACGCCGCCGAGCGTCGGCCAGCGTTCGACCAGCGCGACCTTCATGCCGAGATCGGCAGCACGGAACGCTGCGGTGTAGCCGCCCGGACCGGCACCGAGCACGACGACATCGAAGTCATAGCTCTTCTGCTCACCCGTGGATTTCGCCGGAGCCGCTGCCGGCGCAGGCTTGGCTGCCGTTGCACCCGACGGAGGTGGTGGCACAGGCTCGATACCGCGCACGAGCGTTTCGGTGAACGTCTTGTCGTCCTTCGGTGCGGCCTTCGGCGCCTCGGCGCCCGCCTCCACCGTGACCACGACGCTGCCCTTGGAAACACGATCGCCTTTCTTTACGGCAACCGATTTGACGACACCGGCCGCGGACGACGGCACATCCATCGTCGCCTTCTCGGTCTCGAGCGTCAGCAACGGCGTTTCCAGGTCGATCTTGTCGCCCGGCTTCACCAGCACGTCGATGACTTCGACCTCTTTGAAGTCACCGAGGTCAGGAATCAGTACATCAGTTGCCATCGTCTTCGTGTCTCTTCTCTGGCTACTCGCTCGCAGCTAGCGGCTCGCGGCTTCTCTTACGGCACCGCCTCGAGCAATCCCTTCGCATCCGCGAGGGCATTGCCGAGGAACGTCGTAAAGCGCGCGCCTGCCGCGCCGTCGATCACGCGATGGTCGTAGGCGAACGTGAACGGCAGGATCAGCCGCGGCACGAACTGACCGTCCTTGTAGACAGGCTTCATCGACGAACGCGCGACGCCGAGGATTGCGACTTCCGGTGCGTTGATGATCGGCGTGAACGACGTGCCTCCGATGCCGCCCAGGCTCGACACCGTGAAGCTCGCGCCCTGCATTTCGGTCGCGCTCAACTTGCCTTCGCGGGCCTTGGCCGAGAGCGTGGCGAGATCGCGCGCGATCTCGTAGACGTCCTTGCGATTGGCATCGCGAATCACCGGCACGACCAGCCCGTTCGGCGTGTCCGCCGCGAATCCAAGGTGGATGTACTTCTTCATCACCAGGTTCTGTCCGGCGCCGTCGAGGGAGCTGTTGACGGTCGGGAATTCCTGCAGCGCTTTGACGCAGGCACGCAGGATGAACGCGAGCGGCGTGAGCTTGACGCCTTCCTTCGAAGCCTTGTCCTTCAGTCGATTGCGCTCGGCTTCCAGTTCCGTGATGTCGGCTTCGTCCATCTGCCACACGTGCGGGACGTTGAGCCAGCTTGCCTGCAGACGGGGACCCGAAATCTTCTGAATGCGACCGAGCGGTTTGACTTCGACCGCACCGAACTTCGAGAAATCGACTTCTGGAATCTTCGGCAGGCCCGCGCCGATGCCTGCTGCCGCGCCGCCCGATGTGAGCGTCTGCTTGACCCAGCCTTTGACGTCCTCTGGCGTGATGCGACCTTTGAGTCCGCTGCCTTTGACGCGCGTCAGATCGACACCGAGCTCGCGAGCGAATCGACGAACCGACGGGCTTGCATGTGCGCGTGAGAAGCCTGCTTCGTCGATCGGCGGCAATCCTGATGACGACACAGGCGCGGGAGCTTGAGGCGCAGGAGCTGCTGCCGCTGGCGCGGGGGCCTTCGGTGCTGCTGGCTCTGCTTTCGCAGGCGCCGCAGCTGCCGGTGCAGCGGATGGAGCGGCGCCGCCGCCTTCGACAGTGAGAATCACGCTGCCCTTGGAGACGCGATCGCCCTTCTTCAACGCGACCGACTTCACGACACCCGCGCCCGTCGAGGGCACGTCCATCGTTGCCTTCTCGGTCTCGAGCGTGAGCAGCGGCGTATCGACGGAAATCTTGTCGCCCGCCTTCACGAGCACGTCGATGACTTCGACGTCGTGGAAGTCGCCGAGATCAGGCACCGCAACTTCGGACACTCCACCTGCCGGAGCAGTGGGAGCAGCCTTTGCACTCGGCGCAGCAGCCTGTGCGGGAGATGCCGGCGCCGCAGCCGCCTCAGCTTTCGCAGGCTTCTGTTCAGGCGCTTTGGCTGCAGGCTGGTCACCCGCCGCAGCCTCGAGCTCGAGCACGACACTGCCTTTGGATACGCGATCGCCCTTCTTCACCGCGATCGACTTCACGGTGCCGGCGCTGGATGAAGGCACATCCATCGTCGCCTTCTCGGTCTCGAGCGTGAGCAGCGGCGTATCGACGTCGATCTTGTCGCCCGGCTTCACGAGGACGTCGATCACTTCGACATCGTGAAAATCGCCGAGATCGGGAACGGTGATTTGAGGCATAGAAGAAGGAGAGAAGCGGTTAGCGGTTAGCGGTTAGCGGTTGGTTCAGAATCGGAAGAACGGTTGGCGTGCAGGGGCTTCGGCTCTGGACTAACCGCTAACCGCCAACCGCTAACCGCTTCTTCTTTCTTCACTGCGTCACCGGATTCGGCTTCGCCGGGTCGATGTTGAACTTCTTCATGGCGGCCTTGACGGTCGCCATGTCGAGTTTGCCTTCGTCGGCCAGCGCGCGCAGCGATGCGACGACGATGTGAGGAGCATCGACCTCGAAGTGATGTCGCAACTGCTCGCGATTGTCGCTGCGGCCGTAGCCGTCCGTGCCCAGCACCACGTAGCGTCCCGGCACCCACTGACGGATCTGGTCAGCGAGGATCTTCATGTAGTCAGTCGCCGCAATGAAAGGTCCCGTGCGGTCGCCGAAGCACTCGCGAACGTACGGTTGCTTCGCCGGCTTGTCCGGATTCAGGCCATTGGTGCGCTCGACATCGAGTGCTTCGCGGCGCAGTTCGGAGAAGCTCGGCACACTGAAGATGTCGGCAGGCACGCCGTAGTCCTTCTCGAGGATCTCGGCCGCCTTGATGACTTCGTTGAGGATCGTGCCGGCGCCGAGCAGGTTCACGCGAACCTTGCCCTTGCCGCCGCCCTGCAGCAGATACATGCCTTTGAGAATGCCCTGCTCCGCGCCTTTCGGCATCGCGGGGTGCAGGTAGTTCTCGTTCATGCAGGTGATGTAATAGAAGATGTCTTCCTGGTCCGCATACATGCGACGCAGACCGTCCTGCACGATCACTGCGAGCTCATAAGCGAACGTCGGATCGTACGAGACGCAGTTGGGCACAGTGGACGACATCAGGTGGCTATGGCCGTCCTGGTGCTGCAGGCCTTCGCCCGCGAGCGTCGTGCGACCCGCGGTTGCACCGACGAGGAAACCGCGAGCCTGGCTGTCGCCGGCCGCCCAGATGAAATCGCCGACGCGCTGGAAACCGAACATCGAATAGAAGATGTAGAACGGCACCATGTTCACGTTGTGGTTCGCATAGGCCGTGCCTGCTGCGACGAACGACGACAATGCGCCGCCCTCGTTGATGCCCTCTTCCAGGATCTGACCCTTCTTGTCCTCTTTGTAGAACATGAGCTGGTCGGAATCCTGCGGCGTGTAGAGCTGGCCCATCGACGAATAGATGCCGATCTGGCGGAACATGCCTTCCATGCCGAATGTGCGGGCTTCGTCGGGGATGATCGGCACGATGTGCTGGCCGACGTTCTTGTCCTTCACCAGCGTCTGCAGGATCCGCACGAGCGCCATCGTCGTCGAGATTTCGCGATCGCCAGAGCTCTGCAGCAGCGCATCGAATGCCGACAGCTCCGGCACCTTCAGCGACGGTGCAGTGCTGCGACGCTGCGGGATCGAGCCGCCGAGCAGCCCACGGCGCTCGCGCAGATATTTCATTTCGGGGCTGTCGTCGGCCGGTCGCTTGAACGACGCCTGCGACAGTTCTTCATCGGTGAGATCGATGAAGATGCGCTTGCTGAACTCGCGCAGCGCCTCGTCATCGAGCTTCTTCTGCTGGTGAGTCGGGTTCTGGCTCTCGCCCCAGCGACCCATGAGGTAGCCCTTCACCGTCTTCGCGAGAATGACGGTGGGCTTGCCGTTCTGTGCGGAAGCGACGTTGTACGCGTTCCACACCTTCTTGTAGTCGTGACCGCCGCGGTTCAGGCGCCAGATCTCGTCGTCCGACATCGTCGCGACCATTTCCTTCAGCTCGGGATACTTGCCGAAGAAGTTCTCGCGCGTGTACGCACCGCCCTTCGCCTTGAAGTTCTGGTATTCGCCGTCGACGCACTCTTCCATTACGCGACGAAGCAGTCCCTTCGTATCGCGTGCGATGAGCGGATCCCAGCGCGAACCCCAGATGACCTTGACGACGTTCCAGCCGGCACCGAGGAACGCAGCTTCGAGTTCCTGGATGATCTTGCCGTTGCCGCGAACCGGACCATCGAGACGCTGCAGGTTGCAGTTGATGACGAAGACGAGATTGTCGAGCTTCTCGCGCACCGGCATGGTGATCGCGCCCATCGATTCAGGCTCGTCCATTTCCCCGTCGCCGAGGAACGCCCAGATCTTGCGATCCGTCTCCGGCACGATGCCGCGGTGCTCGAGATAACGCTGAAAGCGGGCCTGGTAGATGGCCATCATCGGGCCGAGACCCATCGACACGGTCGGGTACTGCCAGAAGTCCGGCATCAGCCAGGGATGCGGATACGAGCTCAGGCCCTTCTCGCTCTTCACTTCCTGCCGGAAGTGATCGAGATGTTCGTCGGTCAGCCGGCCTTCGAGCCAGGCGCGGGAATAGATGCCGGGCGATGCGTGGCCCTGGAAATAGATCATGTCGCCCGGATGCTTGTCCGACGGCGCACGCCAGAAGTGATTGAAGCCGACTTCGTAGAGCGTCGCGGCCGATGCGTAGCTTGCGATGTGGCCGCCGTATTCGGAGCTGCGACGGTTGGCGCGAACGACCATCGCCATCGCGTTCCAGCGGATGTACGCCTCGAGGCGCCGCTCGATCGTGCGATCGCCCGGATAGTCTTTTTCCTGGGCGCCTGAGATCGTATTGAGGTACGCCGTGTTCGGCTTGTACGGCAGGTACGCGCCGGAGCGCCGCGCGTGGTCGATCAGACGTTCCAGCAGGAAGTGCGCGCGTTCGGCCCCGTGGGTCTTGAGAACCGAATCGATGGATTCAAGCCATTCCCTGGTTTCCTGCGGGTCCAGATCATCCAACCGGGAGGGTTCAGACATGCGTTTGCTTCTATCGGTGACTGTTTGATCGAAAGCGGATGGAAAGGCCTGCGCAACCGGTGTCAAAAACAGCGCCGGAACACTTGGATTTCGTCACCAGGGGTTTCGTCGCTCGGATGCGGGCGCCGGCACCTACCGCGCCGGGCTTCGGACTCGCTTCATTGCGAGGCACTTCAGGCGCTTGGAGGCTAAATTCCAACCCGCAGAAGAGCCCGCGTATCATCGGAGTTTGCATTTTTGACGTCAAGGAATCGGGCACGTGGAATTGCTTCCCGCAGAGCGCAACGCGCGCATAGAACAGCGAAAAACAAGGCTCAACGAACGGCTGCTGCGTGAGCACGATGGGTCGGTGATCTTTTGCGATGCCTCATCGCAGCCGGACGGGCATTCGCAGGGACCGTCTCTCGCCACCCTGCCCTTCGCCGCGCTGATCGAGAAGCTCCATCGGGAAGCTCAGCGATCCGGCCCCGTCGGCATGATCGCGACGCGCGTTTCGCCCGATGCGCTGCCGCTCACGATCGTCTTCGTCAAACCCACGGCATCCGCATTCGAGCTGCTCACCGCGGCGGCCAGAGCATGGAAGACATTTGCCGGGAGTTCGATACGCAATCTCCTCGTCGCATCGCACGGGCTGGAACCAGCGTTTTCATCACGCGTCCTCGAAGCGATGACCACGGCAGCACTGGCCGCGACCGCGGCAATGCCGGCACTGAAGTCGAAACCGCCCCGACACGTCGACATCGAACGCATCACGCTGAACGGCGAAGGCGGGATCGACGCCGATCGCGTGCTCGCAGTCGACCGCGGCAATCATCTCGCCCGCTGGCTCACGACGCTGCCGCCGAATGTGCTGACGAGCGGCAACTACCGACGTGCGCTTACGACGCTTGCACGTAGATGTGGGTGGGGATTCTCGTTCTTCAATGAGGCTGCATTGCGGAGGCTCGGCGCCGGAGCCTTCCTGGCCGTAGCACGTGCCAACGAGCATCGGGATGCAGGCATCGTGCGTTTGCGCTATCGCGCTCGCGACCGACGCCGCGTCGCGGGGAAACTCGCACTCGTCGGCAAGGGAATCTGCTTCGACACCGGCGGCATCAACCTGAAGCCGCACAAAAGCATGTATCAGATGCACGAGGACATGCAGGGCAGCGCCGTTGCCGTCGGCACGTTGCGCGCGCTGACCGATCTCGACGCCCCCTATGACATCGACTGCTGGCTCGCGTTGACGGAGAACGAAATCGGACCGCGGGCATATCGGCCACAGGAAGTCATTCGCGCCTCCAACGGCGTGACGATACAAGTGGTTCACAGCGACGCCGAGGGCCGGATGGCATTGGCGGACACGCTCGCGCTCGCCACGCGCGAGAAGCCGTCGCTCGTCATCGATTACGCGACACTCACCGGCGCCTGCGTCATGGCACTCACGGAACGCTTCAGCGGCGCATTCACCAACCGCCCGGATTGGCGCACGCAGATCGAGCTCGCGGGCAGGGCGAGCGGCGAGCGCGTCTGGACATTCCCGATGGATGAAGATTTCGACGCCGATCTTGATTCGCCCGTCGCCGATGTCCTGCAGTGCACGCTCGACAGCAAGGGTGATCACATCCTCGCGGCGAGATTCCTCAACCGATTCGTTCCGGCGGAAACGCCCTGGATCCACATCGATCTCGCCGCGAGCAACCGCAGCGGCGGCCTGGGGCACATCCCGACGGACTTCACGGGTTTCGGCGTGAGATACACGACTTCATTGCTGCTGGATCAGCAATTGCTCGGGGATCGGCCGCACAAGAAGGCGACTGGCAAACAGGCTGCTGGTAAGCTGGTCAGACTTCGGAAATGACCGCCCTCTGAGGCTTCTGG
Organism: Povalibacter uvarum; assembly: GCF_014202975.1. Lineage (GTDB taxonomy): Bacteria > Pseudomonadota > Gammaproteobacteria > Steroidobacterales > Steroidobacteraceae > Steroidobacter > Steroidobacter uvarum. The sequence continues at coordinate 262,172 of NZ_JACHHZ010000001.1, read as the reverse complement.
CCAGCCAGCCAGCAGCCAGTAGCCAGCAGCCCTCTTCAATGTCCCAACTCACGATCCTGCGTCCCGACGACTGGCATCTGCATGTGCGCGATGGCGCCGCGATGGCGAGCGTCATTCCTTTCACAGCCAGGCAGTTCGCGCGGGCCGTGATCATGCCGAATCTGAAACCGCCGGTGACGACGGTCGCTCAGGCGAAGGCGTATCGCGAACGAATTCTTCAGGCAGTTCCAGCAGGTTCGTCCTTCGAGCCGTTGATGACGCTCTATCTCACCGACAGCACGGCGCCGGAGGAGATTCACGCGGCACGCGCCAGTGGCTTCATCGTCGGCGCGAAACTCTACCCCGCCGGTGCGACCACGCATTCGGATGCGGGCGTGACGTCCATCGAGAAGATCTTCCCCGCCCTCGCGGCGATGGAGGAATCAGGGCTGGTTTTCCAGGTGCACGGCGAGGTGACAGACCAGGACATCGACATCTTCGATCGTGAGTGCGTCTTCATCGACCGCACACTCGCACAGGTCGCGCAGCGCTTTCCCCGCCTGAAGATCGTTTTCGAGCACGTCACGACCCGCGAAGCTGTGCAGTTCGTAACCAGCGCACGGGCCGGCGTCGCAGCGACGATCACGCCGCAACATCTGCTGCTGAACCGCAATGCCATCTTCCAGGGCGGCATCCGGCCGCACAACTACTGCCTGCCGGTGCTCAAGCGCGAGCGGGATCGCCGCGCGCTCGTCGAAGCGGCAACCAGCGACGATCCGCGCTTCTTCCTCGGCACAGACAGCGCGCCGCACGCACGCCATACCAAGGAAACGACCTGCGGATGCGCAGGGATTTTCTCGGCGCACGCCGCCATCGAGCTCTATGCCGAAGCGTTCGAGCTCGCCGGCCGCCTCGATCGTCTCGAAGCGTTCGCATCGCTGCGCGGACCTGATTTCTACGGACTGCCGCGAAACACTTCGCGAATCACGCTCGAACGCTCGGCGTGGTCACCGCCCGCGAGCTATCCGTTCGCAAGCGATGAGCTCATCCCATTCCGCGCGGGCGAAAGCATCGCGTGGCGGCTGACCGGGGGCGCTGCAAATTGAACGACAAGCAGCTGATGTCCCGTCGCTTCCGTGGCTTCCTGCCTGTCGTCGTCGATGTCGAGTGCGGCGGTTTCAATCCAAACACCGATGCCCTGCTCGAAATCGCGGCGGTGCTCGTCGAAATCCAGGGTGATGGCACGCTCAAGACTGGAGAGGGCTGGCGCTATCACGTGCAGCCGTTTCCCGGTGCGAATATCGAAGACGCCTCGCTTGCGGTGAACGGGATCGATCCGCATCACCCGCTGCGGCCCGCGATCCCCGAGAAGGACGCATTGGGCCGCCTGTTCCGCGACATCCGCCAGGCGATGAAGGACAACGACTGCACGCGCGCCGTTCTCGTCGGCCACAACGCGTACTTCGACCTGAATTTTCTGAATGCCGCGGTCGCCCGCACCGGCATCAAGCGCAATCCGTTCCACCCGTTCTCGAGCTTCGACACAGCGACCCTCGCGGGCGTGGTCTACGGACAGACAGTGCTCGCAAAAGCACTACATGCAGCGGGAATCGAATGGGATTCGAATGAGGCGCACTCGGCGCTCTATGATGCCCGGCAGACGGCGGAGCTGTTCTGCCGGGTGTGCAACAAGGTGGGGCCGATCGTCACGGAGTGACGCGTACGCGTCACCCAGCGCGACGCGTCGCGATCACTTCGCTTCCGCGAGCACCTTCTCCAACTCCCCGCTGTTGTACATCTCGATGATGATGTCGGAGCCGCCGATCAGTTCACCGTTGACGTAGAGCTGCGGGTAGGTCGGCCAGTTGGAGTACTGCTTCAGCGCTTCGCGCAGCTCGGGATCTTCGAAGATGTTCACGTGGCCGAACGACGCACCGGCGGCGCTCAACGCCCGAACGGCTGCAGCCGAGAAGCCGCACTGGGGGAAATCCGGCGTGCCCTTCATGTACAGCATGACCGGGTTGGATGAAAGCTGGGATTTGATGCGCTCGATGACGTCCACGGAGGAATACCTCAAAAGGGAAAAGGGTCTAAGGCGAGACCGCGGTGGCGCGATGCAGGCGCCTTTGCTCGGCCTTGCGACAGACTTCGCGCTGCTCGTCGGCCGACATTCGCGACCAGTTGGCGATCTCGTTCAACGCGCGGCCGCAACCCAGACAGACGCCTTCGGTATCGAGCGTGCAGACCTTGGTACACGGCGAAGACACGGTGGGCGGAGGCGGCTGCAGCATGGTGATCGGTGCACGCGCGCGTGCATGCCGTTGAATTATGAGGACCGCCCGCCTATTCTTCAACGCCTCCGGAAAAAGCCTAGGACACCTTAAGGGTTTTCATCCGGATGCCGGGCCGCAGGGCCCGGGCGCCAATAAGAACCGTCCGGCAACGTTCCTCGACTGCTGGGAGACAAGAAATCATGAATCCGCTGACTTCCGTCCGGGGTGCCATCATCACCGGCATCGTGCTCACGATCGTCCTGATCCTGGTGATCACCGGCCAGGGCCCCGAGCTGCAGGGCGTGCATATCGATCGATGGATCCACATCGTGTCCGGCATCACCTGGATCGGCTTGCTCTACTATTTCAACCTCGTCCAGATTCCGGGACTCGCAGCCGCTGCGGCCGATTCCGGCGGTCCGGGCGGCGCTGGCGTCACGAAGTACATCGCGCCTCGCGCGCTGCTCTGGTTCCGTTGGGCGGCTGTCGCGACCTGGATCAGCGGTGCGTACTACCTGGCGTCGGGCTACGGCGATCACGCGAACTTCATCAAGGCGATTACGTTGCAGCCGGGGTTCCGCACGATCGGCATCGGCGCCTGGCTCGGCACGATCATGTTGTTCAATGTGTGGGTCCTCATCTGGCCGAACCAGAAGAAGATCCTCGGCCTCGTTCCAGCGACCGATGCTGAGAAAGCCAGTGCCCGCAAGACTGCGCTGTACGCCTCACGCACGAACTTCATCCTCTCCCTTCCCATGCTGCTTTGCATGGGCGGCCAGAGCCACGGCCTCGGGTTCTGACGTAAGGGAGGGCTCGAGGCGTGAGGCACGAGGCTCGCGCCAGAGCCAGGAAAGGCGCGCTCCCCTCTGGCTCGCGCCTCGTGCCTCACGCCTCGAGCCTCATGCTGTGCTCTAATCCGGCGCATGAGCCCCATCCCATTACCGCCCGATCTCGAAAAGCAGGTCGCGCGCGCCATCGCTGAAGACGTCGGCAACGGCGACCTGACAGCCTCGTTGATTCCCGCCGACAAGAAGGCTCGCGCGACAGTCATCTCGCGCGAACCCGCAGTATTATGCGGTCGTGCGTGGTTCGACGACGTATTCCGCCAGCTCGATCCGCATGTCACAGTTGTCTGGCTGGCCGGTGAAGGTGCGAAGGTCGTCGCCGACCAGACGCTGTGCAAACTCGCAGGCCCGGCGCGTTCGATCCTTACGGGCGAACGAACAGCCCTCAACTTCCTGCAGACACTATCGGCAACAGCAACGCTCACGCGACAGCACGTCGATGCGATCGCGGGAACGTCGACGCGCGTTCTAGATACCCGCAAGACAATTCCGGGTTTGCGTCTCGCGCAGAAGTACGCCGTGCGCTGCGGCGGCGGCGTCAATCACCGCATCGGGCTCTTCGATGCCGTGCTCGTGAAAGAGAATCACATTGCCTCGGCAGGCTCCATCGCAGCCGCCGTGGCGCAAGCGCGCAAGGTTGCCGGGAAAGCCGTCGTCGAAGTGGAAGTCGAGAATCTCGATGAACTGCAGCAGGCACTGGCGACCGACATCGATCGCGTCCTGCTCGACAACTTCAGCCTGGAGTTGCTGCGCGAAGCAGTCGCACTCACTCACGCACGCGTCGGTCGACGCATCGAACTGGAAGCCTCAGGGAACGTATCGCTGCAGACGATCCGGTCAATCGCGGAGACCGGCGTGGACTACATCAGCGTCGGCGGGCTGACGAAGCACGTGCAGGCGGTGGATCTGTCGATGAGATTCAGTCTGGAAGCGTGACGGGCGAAGAAGGTTCTCGGCCCGTCACACATCACCGGTACGGCTTACTTCAGGTTCGCCGCCGCGAACTCATAGTTCGCGAGCTTGTTCAAAAAGTTGTCCGTGAAGTCCGGACGCCGGTTCCTGAAGTCCACGTAGTACGCGTGCTCCCACACGTCCAGCACGAGCAGGGGCTTGCCCTCGCCGCTCGCGATCGGCGTGCCGGCGTTCGGTGACTTCGTCACTTTCAGCTTGCCGTCCTTGCCGAGGACCAGCCACGCCCAGCCCGAACCGAACTGGCCGAGGGCCGCGGCCTTGAACTGCGCCTTGAACTGATCGACGCCGCCGAAATCCTCCACGAGCTTGCGCTCGAGCTGCGGCGGAATGACGCCGCCCTCCGGCGACAGCGATTCCCAGAAGAAGCTGTGATTCCAGTGCTGGCCCGCGTTGTTGAACACCGGCGTCAGGTCTTCCTTGCCCGCGGAGAGCTTCACGAGCTCCTCGAGCGACTTGCCCTTCAACGCATCGTTCTTCTCCACCAGGCCATTCAGTGCGGTCACATACGTCTGGTGATGCTTGCCGTGATGCAGCTCGAGCGTTTCCTGGCACATGCCGCGCTCGGCAAGTGCACCGATCGCGTACGGAAGGGTGGGCAACGTAAAACTCATGAACAAATCTCCACAGTTGGCGATGGCTGGCCCACCTCCGTATCGAACGGAATGTCGCGCGGATCGACTCTCGAGAACGGCGATGAGGTGCGCGGGAAACCGCGGCGAGAACTATCGAACGATGATCGTGAGGCGGGGTGCGAAAGGCAGGCGGGTGAACAGATTGCGTCGGGGAAAATACAGGCCGTCAGCGCTCATCGCAAGCGTCGTGGCCACGCGCTAACTCAGTGCGGATCGGAAGGCAGAGAACTCGGATTCTCCACGGGGGACACGGGGTATCACGGGGAAGAAACTACAATATGAAGACGCATGAGCCTTGGCGAAGGATCAAACTAGCGCGGGCGACTCAGCGTTGAGTAGCGGAGTCTTACTAAGAGAAATCTTTCTTCCCCCGTGGCACCCCGTGCTCCCCGTGGAAAATCTTCATCCTCTCCGCCTTACCCGCCGCCCGCCGCCGCCCGCATGACCCGCTGCGGCGTGGCGATACCGAAGCCCTGCGCGTAGTCGACACCGAGGCTGCGAAGCATCTCGATGATCTCGGCATTCTCGGCGAATTCGGCGATCGTCTGCTTGCCGGTGAGATGACCGATTTCGTTGATCGACCGCACCATTTCGCGATCGATGGGATCGTGCAGGATTTCCTTCACGAAACTGCCATCGATTTTCAGGAAGTCGACGGGGAAGTGCTTCAGGTAACCGAACGACGACAGGCCGGTGCCGAAGTCATCGAGGGCGAAGCGGCAACCGAGCTCCTTCAGCGCATGAATGAACCGGTTGGCCTGCGAGAAGCTGGCGATCGCCGCGGTCTCCGTGATCTCGAAACAGATCTTCGATGCATCGATGCCGCTGCGATGGAAATGATCGATCACGAACGGCAGGAACTTGTCGTCGCCGAGACTCTGGCCCGAGAGGTTGATCGAGCACATCGCGAGCTTCTCGCGCTCATCGGCTTCGGAGACCAGCCACCGCAACGCGTGCTCGATCATCCAGCGATCGATGTTCGGCGTGAGGCCGTAGCGCTCGGCTGCGGCGATGAACTGGTCGGGTGCAACGATCTTTCCCGCCTCATCGCGCATGCGCAGCAACAGTTCGTAGTGCAGACCCTGATCCGGAACCTGCAGTGGCTGGATCACCTGGCGATAGATTTCGAAGCGGCTGTCTTCGAGTGCGTTGTTGATGCGCGCGGCCCATTGCATTTCGCGGCGGCGGCGCATCAGGTCGATGTCGTTTTCCTGGAAGCTGTAGACGCGATTGCGGCCGCTTTCCTTTGCGGCAGCACAAGCGCTGTCAGCGGCGGACAGCAGCGACGCTACGTCCTCGTTCTCAGGCGACAGCGGCACGACTCCGATGGATGCACCGAGCCGGAACGTGCGCTCCTCCCAGACGAACTTGTAGTTGCGGATCGCCTCGCGCAACGACTCGGCGCTGCGGATCGCTTCTTCCAGCGAGCAGCTTTCGAGGAGCACGCCGAACTCATCGCCGCCGAGACGCGCGACGGTATCGCGCCAGCGGATCTTCGACTTGAGCAATGCGCCGACCTGACCGAGCAACGCATCGCCGGCGCTGTGACCGCAGTTGTCGTTGATGATCTTGAACTGATCGAGGTCGATGTGGCAAAGCGCGAATGAAGCTTCGCGAGCCCGCGCACTCTTCATCGCCCGCTCGAGCCGCGATTCGAACTCGCGACGATTCACCAGACCGGTGAGGATGTCGTGGCTCGCGTGATAGGAAAGCTTGCGATTGAGCTCGCGGCTTTCGCTCACATCATGGAACACGAGCACGCCGCCGCAGATGACACCTGAACCGTCGCGGATCGGCGAGGCGCAGCTTTCGATGTAGAGCTCGTTGCCGTCGCGGCGAATCAGCAGCGTCGGACGAACAGACTTGATGGCGCGGGTGCGTCGGATCGAAACGGCCAGCGGATTCTCGAGCGGCTCGCAGGTCTCCTCGTGGAAACTGCGGAAGATCTCATCGATCACGCGACCCTGGGCGTGCTCGAGACGCCAGCCCGTGAGCTGCTCGGCCACCGGATTCAGATATTCGATACGGCAGTTCGAGTCGGTCGTGATGACGCCGTCACCGATCGACTGCAACGTGATCTGGGCGCTCTCCTTCTCGCGGAACAGCGCCTCTTCGTAGAGCTTGCGTTCAGTCACGTCGAGATCGACACCGACGATTCGACGCGTGCGACCGTGCTCGTCGACTCTCGCCTTCGCGCGACTGACGACCCACAGCCAGACGCCGTCGCGATGCTTGAGGCGATGCACGCTCTCGAACATCGGCTCCTTGCCCGACAGGTGATCGCGCAATGCCGACTGCACCCGCGGCAGATCTTCGGGATGAACCAGCTGCTGCCAGTCGACGAGCGGTTCGACCTCTTCGTCCGAATAGCCCAGCATCGATTTCCAGCGCGGCGAGAAATACGTGGTCGTCTTCTCGAGATCGAAATCCCAGAGACCGTCATTGGCGCCGTGCAGCGCGAGCTCGCTGCGTTCTTCCAGGTCGTCGAACTGGCTGCGGAATTGTTTGCGCTCGAGCCCGCTCGCATAGCTCGACGCGAGCAGCTTCAGCGCGAGATGCAGGTTCGCGTCCCAGCTTTCGCGCGGACGCGTCGAACACATCGCGATGAATCCCGTGATGCGTCCGGCGACCGCATAGCCGGCGAGCAGAACCGCGCCCACCTGCAACCCGGCGAATCGCTTCGACTCGGCAGTCAGTTCACGACGCGGGTTGGCGGTATCGCGAATCTCGACGACGCGGATGTGCTCGAGCCGGTCGCGCAGGTACGGCAGATCGTCCAGCATCTGGCCGTTGAAAATTTCCGGATTGAAGGTTGCGAACAGGCTCGCGCAACCGATCACCTTGTTGATGACCTGGTTCTGGTGATCGAAGTGGGCAATGAAGAACGTGTCGAGCCCGGCGGCTTCGCGGACGGCGTCCAGATTCTGTCGAATCGTCTCCTCCGCACCGGTGGCCGGGGGATTCTGGAAATCGACGGCTGCCTTCGTCAGCAGCACATCGAGACCCATCTTCGAGCGCCGGCCCGCAGGCGGGCGCGTGATGAAAAGATTGCCTCCGACCGCCATGGGGATCGGGTCGACAGCTTTTGTCGGATCGATTGCCATCAGTGATGCAGCTGGGTGAATCGCCGCCGGATCAACGCCCGCAGGCGCGACTATCGACCGCGCATGCGCGGCCAACCGGTGCTGCCCATGAATTGTTCTTTCGGCCCTGTTGGCTGGGCCGCTTGGTGGCAGTCATTGGACGATCCTCCCGCCACCGTCGTCCCGACAGTTATTTCCGATCGTTATCGGATTTTGGACAGACGCTGGCTTCGGCCGATTGTGGCACAGCCTTGAGCGCAGATCATAGCTGTCATCAATGACATACAGCGATTTGTCCGGGAATAAGGTGAATCTTTCAAGGCGGCGCATAGGGGATCGCCGCAGCTTCCCTCCCTCGCGCGATGCATGAGGCCTCCGGCTGGCCTTCGACCAGGAACCATTCGGTGCGATTCGCCCTGCCGACGCTGCGTGCCCGGGCCGATTTGAAGCACCCATCCACGACCGTGCGATCCGCGAGCAGGAGCCGGTCGCCACTTCGCGACAGCCACAGTGCAGCATCGGCTGCTTCCTGGTCTCCTTCGCGCCAGCGGGCGTGGCCGAAGTTCGTGATCGGCCGCTGCAATTGCAGCAGGTACTGCTCTTTGTAGCCCACGAACCCCAGTTCCCGCCCTGCAGGCACAGCGGCTTCGACCTGACCAACGAAGGCGGCGCCGGAACGGATGGGATCGATCACAGGGTTGATCCAGAACCCCACGATCACGAGCACCGCCGCCAGGGACAGCGCATAGGCCATGAATCCGCGCGCGGGTCTCATCGCGGCGCAGATCACGGCAACGACGGTCCCGATCGCAAGCAACGGCCCGACGCCGTCGATACCGTAGTCGTCGATTACCGTCTGGCGCATTTCGGGCGCGAAAAGCAGGAAGGCTCCTCCCACCAAACCGATGAAGATCAGCACGCACGTCAGTGCGAAGAGGATGCCTTGCGCGCGAGCGCGGTGGGCGATTGAAGACAGATGTGGGGCCGCCATCAGTGCGAGTGCGGGCACGGCCGGCAACACATACACGCCGCGCTTACCACTGCTCAAGCTGAAGAACAGGACGACCAGCAGCAGCCAGCACAACGGCAGCGCTGTCCGCGGATCGCGGTTTCGCCAATCGTTCCGCCAGCGCGGAATCAGCCAGGGCAGCAGGACCGTGAACGGCAGCCAAAGACCGGGGATGACTTCGAGGATGAAGTACCAGAACGGTTCATGGTGATGCCACGCGGCGGCGTAACGCGTCACCGTCTGCGAGAACAGAATCTCGTCGCGATACGCGCCCAGGACAGGATTCGACGCTGAGGCCAGCAGCATCGGCACCAGCCAGACCGAAACGGCCGCGAGCAGCGCGGCGGGCCCAATCCACCAGCGCCAGCCTCCTTCGAAAGCGGGACGCGGCTGCCACGAACCTCTGCGAAAGAGCGCGTACGGCAGCAGGATCAGCAACGGCAGGAAGCCCACGCCCTTCGTGATGATGCCGAAGCCAGCGGCGGCCCAGCCGATCGCATACCACTTCCATTGCGGCCCGAGCAGACAGTGACGCAGGAGCCCGTAGAGCGACAGCGTCGTAAAGAAACACAACGTCGCATCGATCTGAGCCTGCCGCACCTGCCAGAGGAATTGCAGGCAGAAAAGCAGACCGAATCCGGCCCACAACCCCACCTCGCGATTCCACGAGCGACGAGCGAGGTCATACACGAGCACGACACAACCGATCGCAGCCATGAGCGACGGCAGCAGGAAAGCGAGCCGCAGCGATCCTGTCAGTTCGAGACCCAGCGCGATCAGCCAGAAGAACAGCGGCGGCTTGTCGGGATAGACGTCGCCTCCCACGGAGGGAATCAGCCATTGATGGGTCGCGACCATGTCGCGCGCGATCAGTGCAAAGCGCGGCTCATCGGCGGGCCAGGGATCGCGCAGCCCGATGCCGGATGCGACCACGATCAGCACCAGCCCGATCAGCCAGCACAGATCGATGCGCACATCTCGAGCGCTCTCGCGACCTGGACGCAGCAGGAATTCCGGCAGGTGCTGCATTCAGCCGCTACTGCTCGGACACGTCCGGGCGCGGCGGATTCCGGCGCATGATCCAGCGCACTCCGAAGAGATCGACGATGCCGACCCAAAGTCGATTCATGACGCCGTACTTCGAAACGCCCCGCGTCCGCGGACGATGACGCACGGGCACCGAAACAACGTGTGCGCCCGCGTTGAGGAACAGCGCGGGGAGGAAGCGATGCATGTGATCGAAGCGCGGCAGCTCGAGGAAAGTGGCCCGATGCAGCAACTTGATTCCGCAGCCTGTGTCTGGCGTGCCGTCCTTCAGGAACCAGCCGCGGACACCATTCGCCACGCTCGATGAAATCTTGCGCAACCAGGTGTCCTTGCGCGCTGCCTTGCGGTTTCCCATCACCAGCTTCAATCGCTCGCCACCTTTGCGTTGCGCGACGATCAGCGCTGGGATGTCCGCTGGATCGTTCTGTCCATCGCCATCGAGTGTGGCGATCCACTCTGCGCGAGCGGAGCGGATCCCCGTGTGAACAGCTGCACTCTGGCCGCAGCGTCGCGAATGCCGCAGCACTCGTACTTCGGGGACCGACCCCGCTTGCAGCGCCCGCAACTCCGCGACCGTTCCATCGGTGCTGCCGTCGTCGACGAAAATAATCTCGAACGGCCCGTGGCCGGCAAGCGCCGCTCGAGTCTCCAGGGCGAGCGGGCCCGCGTTGCCTTCTTCGTTACAGACAGGGATGACGACCGAAATTTTCATGTCCCCAAAACTTCCATATCCATTGAGCCGACGTGTCTACGGGTCCGCCGCGAACGCTCCGCATCGCCGACGGATTGCAGCGACGATAGGGATTCTTCGCAACAGGTAAATAGGGCCTTTCGCAACTGGCGTTCTTCGATGCGCTGGCCCGGTGCGTTGGACGACCGCTGTCGGCGCAATCAATCGCGCAGACCGGAAAGGTACCCTTGTAATGCCGCCGAGGTGACTTATCCTGCTGTAATGCAAGCTCATTCGCATGATCACGGCGGCCATGCCGGCCACGCGCACGGTCATGACCATGGCGGCCATTCACATGATCATGGCCATACGAGCGCATCGGGCACTCTCCTCGCCATCGCACTGACGCTTACCGCCGCCTTCATGGCAGTCGAGTTCGTGGGTGGTCTGTGGGCAGGCTCTCTCGCACTGCTGGCCGATGCGGGTCACATGCTGACCGATGCCGCCGCTCTGGCGATCGCCTGGGCAGCGGTGCGCATCGCCATGCGCCCAGCCGACCTCCGCCGTACGTTCGGCTATCAACGCCTGCGTGTCATTGCGACGTTCGTCAACGGGTGCGCCCTGCTCTTCATCACGGCCTGGATTGCCATCGAAGCGGTGCAGCGGTTCTTCAACCCCGCACCCATTCAGGGTTCCATCATCTTGTGGATCGGCAGCGCGGGTCTCGTGGTGAATCTCATCGTCTTTGCGCTGCTACGTCGAGGCGATTCGCACGACATGAACATCGCGGCCGCCACGCTGCATGTATTGAGCGACCTGCTCGGCTCGGTCGCCGCCATCGTGGCGGCGCTCGTCATCATCTACACCGGCTGGACGCCGATCGATCCGCTGCTCTCGCTGGTCGTGTGTCTGCTGATCGTGCGCAGTGCGTGGTCGCTGATTCGCCGCTCGACCCACATCCTGATGGAAGGCTCGCCCGAAGGCCTCGACGTTGCGGAACTGCGGCGTACGCTGGAAGCGCGCGTCCCCGCGATCCGCGACGTTCACCACATTCATTCATGGCTGGTCGGTCCGCAGGAGAAGCTGCTGACCATGCACGCGTCGGTGACGACCACCGCCGACCACGCGAGCGTGCTGCGAGAAGCAAAAGCGGTTCTCGCCGAGCGTTACGGCATCACGCACGCGACGATTCAGATCGAGGCGGAAGAGTGCGCGGATGAGGACTGCGGCAAAGTGACGAAGTGACGAACCGTCACTTCCTCTCCAGCTCCGCCTTCGCCATCCGATACGTTTCCAGCATCCGCCTCTCCATCTCCCGCTGCGCCTCTTCCATCTGCTCATCGCTCATGTCGCGCTGGGGATAGAACGGCTCGCCCGCGGCAATACAGATTCGGCCGAACGGCACCGGAATGACGAATTTGTCCCAGGTCTTCAGCACCCAGGCGGGCCTGGCCGCGAATGCGATCGGGATGACTGGCCTGCGTGCGATTTGCGCGGTGTAGATCGCACCGGCCTTGAACTTGAATCGCGGACCCTTCGGGCCATCGGGCGTGACGGCCGCCGAGATGCCTTCCTTTTCGATAGCCTGCTTGATGCCGCGTACTGCGCGCATGCCTGAGTACGTGCTCGATCCACGCACCACGTGAACCCCATACGCCTGGGCCAGCCAGGTCGGCGCTTCGCCATCGACGGAGGGCGAAATCATGAAGCCGGGTTTGAGCGGCGGTGAGATGTGCTTGCTGACCAGGAAGCGCGCGCAGATCAGCAGATGCTGGTGCCAGCAGACGGGAATGACAGCTCCGTGCTCGTCGACCAGCTTGCGGAAACGATCGATACCGACGTAGCGGAACCGGCAGGTGAAGAACAGCACCTCCAGGATGAGCATCGCCACGCCGACCGCGATCCGGTAAACGAATACACGGCCCCATGTCAGCTTGCGGCTCGATCTGGACTGGGCAGGTGTCGTCACTAAGACCCCATAACGCAAACGCCGCGCTGGGCGCGGCGTGCGAGGAGAAAAGTGGTGCCGGAGAGAGGACTTGAACCCCCGACCCGCGCATTACGAATGCGCTGCTCTACCAACTGAGCTACTCCGGCGCGAGGGGGGCGAAGTATAAGGAAAGAAGTGACTAGCGGATAGCGGATGGTGACTGGCCGGAATGACCGAATCGACAAATCCGGGATTCCAGCCGCTGGCCTGGTGGGCCTAGCGGGCCTTGAGCGGCTTCTTCCGGAGCCGGATCACGACTTCGACGGATTCAGCCTCCATCCCTTCCGGCAGCTCCGGAAAGCGGCTGAATGCGATGTCCTGCGGCGGAATATCGAGCAATTCGCCCGTATCCAGGTCGTGGAAGTGGTGGTGCGGCGCGCGGGTCGAGTCGTAGACCGACCGTTCCGGATCGAGGTGGATCTGGCGCACCAGGCCCGTTTCGGCCAGCACCTTCAGGGTGTTGTAGACCGTGGCCTTGGAAACGCGGTCACCGCTCTGCCGAACGACCGCCAGGATCTGGTCGGCGGTCATGTGCGTCGGCGCCCGCATCAGGATTTCCGCCACTCGCAGGCGCTGGCCGGTGGGTTTGAGCCCATGAGCCTGCAATTCCTCGGCGATCGCCTGGCGCGAGAGCGAGGGCTGCGGGTAGGCCTGATACAGACTGGTCACGCGAAAATCCGGCTGAAGAACGATTGGAGTGAGCATACCCGTCTGCTGGAGCCGTGGGTATGTCCGGAGCCGCCGGATGGCCGGCGGAGTACGAACGGATTCCCTCCGGACGCGAGATTCTGTCCAAACGTCGAGAAAACCTCCGGCAAACCCCTCCGCCGGCACCCTATCTTTCGCTTCAGGATTCAACCGACAGGCACCGGGGGCGCACGGATGCGCGGAACACGTCAGCAATCGGCGGGACTCACGCTGGTCGAGATCGTCACGGTGATCGCCATTGTGGGGATCGTGGTCGGGATGGCCACCCCTTCGTTCGCCGGTCTCATGCGGGACACCGGCAGGACGACCGCGGTGAACGGGTTCATTCACTCGCTCTACCTCGCGCGCAGCGAAGCGATCAGGCGCGCCAAGGTCGTGAGCATCTGCAAATCCAGCGACGGGAAAACCTGCGACGTGCGACTGGCCGCGCCGTGGAACAAAGGCTGGATGGTGTTCGTGAACCGGGACCGCGACGAGCCGCCGCAGCGAGATCCCAATGAGCCGGTGTTATCGGTCAATCAGGGATGGGAATCCGGAGACATCAGCTCCAATCGTCGCGCCTACTCATTCAGACCTCATGAACAAGGCGTCGTGAACGGGACGATCATCTTCTGCGATCCGCGCGGCAGCGCGCACGCACGCGCCATCATCATCAATCACGTGGGCCGGCCGCGAATCTCGCAGCGTGACGCCAGCAACCGGCCGTTGCGCTGTTCATCTGGATGAACGCTTACGGTGCGCGGTACCCTTCCCCCTTCGCCCCAACGAAACCGCATCCAGTGGCGCTCTTCAACGCAGGCCAGACAACGCACTCACGCCGATCTCCCGCCAGCGCCAGGCTTGCCTCGGGCTTCACGGTCGTCGAGATCATCGCGGCGATTGCGGTGGTCGCTATCGGGCTGATCGGCATCGCAGCGCTTTACGGCGAAGCTTTGCAGACGGAAATCAGCACCGAACCTCGTGCGCAAGCAGCACGCCTCGCGCAGGACATGTCGGATCGCATCGTCCGCAACACAACAGGCCGCGCAGGCTATGCCAGTGTTGTCGGCGTGCTTTGCACGACCGAGACGCGTGATCCGCGCCCGCTGAACGCGGCTTCCCAGGAAGCTGCCTGCTGGCAGGACGAGGTTGAAAAGCAGCTGCCGAACGGAAGCGGAGCAATCACACGCGATCTGATGACCAACCCGCCGACGTATGTCGTGTCGGTCAGCTGGTCAGCGCCTGGTTCAGGTGCGTCGTCGTATGTGCTGAGAGTTCAGCCGGTCAAGTGATCGTCAGCGCGCCGGTACGGGTACGCGCAGCTCGCGCGGCAGGCTGAACACGACGCTCTCCTGCTGACCAACCAGATTGACGGGGGCCTTGCCGCCCCATTCGCGGATCTTTGCGACCACCCGCTCGACCAGAATCTCCGGTGCCGATGCGCCTGCGGTCACGCCGACGCTCTTCTTACCTTCGAACCACTCGCGCTTCAGGTCCTCCGGACCATCGATCAGATAGCCGGGAATGCCCGCCTTCTCCGCAATCTCGCGCAGACGGTTCGAGTTCGAGCTCGTGGGCGAGCCGACGACCAGGATCAGATCGCAGCGCTGCACGAGCTGCTTCACCGCATCCTGGCGATTCTGTGTGGCATAGCAGATGTCTTCCTTGCGGGGATTCGCCATGTCGGGGAACCTGCGGCGCAATGCATCGACGACGAGCTGTGTGTCGTCGACCGAGAGCGTGGTCTGCGTAACGAATGCGAGCTGCGATGGATTGCGGACATCGAGATGATCGATGTCTTCGGGCGTTTCCACCAGGAGGATGCGGCCGCCGAACGACGTGTCGAACTGCCCCATCGTCCCTTCGACTTCCGGATGCCCTTCGTGGCCGATCAGGATCACGTCGCGTCCTTCACGCGCGTAGCGCGTCACTTCCATGTGGACTTTGGTTACCAGCGGACAGGTCGCATCGAAAACTTTGAGGCCGCGGCTGCGCGCTTCGTCCTGCACGGCGCGTGATACGCCGTGCGCGCTGAAGATCACCGTTGCGTCCGCCGGAACTTCACCCAGTTCCTCGACGAAGACCGCGCCCATGTTGCGCAGCCGATCCACGACGTAGCGGTTGTGGACGACTTCGTGACGCACGTAGATGGGCGCCCCGAAGAGCTCGATCGCGCGCTCGACGATGTCGATGGCCCGATCGACACCGGCACAGAACCCGCGCGGATTCGCCAACAGGATATCCACTACTTTTTCTCCGCCTGTGCTGCGTCGGTCGCAGCCTTCGCCTTTTCTCGACTGCTTTCGCGGAACGCATCGATCAGCAGGCAAGCTGCGCCGATCGAGATCGCGGTGTCCGCAATGTTGAACGCCGGGAAGTCCCACGTCCGCCAGTGGAAATAAATGAAGTCGACAACGTAGCCGTGCCACACGCGGTCGATCACGTTGCCGAGCGCACCGCCAAGCACCAGTGACAGTCCCACCGCGAGGATCGTCTGCTCAGGCGTCCGCAACCGGCGCAGCCAGATCATCAGTACCACGCTCACGACGAGCGCCAGCGCAATGAAGAACCAGCGCTGCCAGCCGCCGGCGTCGTGCAACATGCTGAAAGCAGCACCGCGATTCTCCAGATATACGATCTCGAGGATCGGCAGCAGCGCAAAGCTCGCCTTGCCTTTGACGGCGCCGACGACGAGTGCCTTCGTGACCTGGTCCATCAGCACGACGAAGAACGACAGCCACAGCCAGTTGCTCGCCCCACGCGTGGGATGGAACCAGACCTTCGACAGGGAACCCTTACTCATTAGCCATTGCTCAGGTGTACTTCCGGACTTCGCCCGCTGTCTCGATGTTCGTCACGCAACGCCCACACAGCTCCGGATGTTTCGTGCTCTGACCGACATCGGGTCGCTTGTGCCAGCAGCGCACGCATTTCGCAGCTTCAGTCGGACGCACCAGGATCCAGGCCGCGTTGCTCTCATCTTCCTGAGCAGGCGCCGCTTCCGCAGGCCGACCCTCGGACGGATGAACGCGCGCACCGGACGTGATGAAGACGAACCGCAGCTCCTCGCCGAATGGCTTCAGCGTCTGCAGTAGCGCCGGCGCACAGTAGAGATCGACTTCCGCGTCGAGCGACGCGCCGATCGCGCCGCTGTTGCGAAGCCTTTCGATCTCGCGTGCAACGGCACTGCGTAATTCGAGGATGGCATCCCAATCGACGGTCGGCCGGACAGCCGCGCCCTGCGGGAACTGCGCCCATGTTTCGAAGAACACGGACTGGCCGCGCTTCCCTGCAGCCGTCGTCGGCGACAGATGCCGCCAGATCTCTTCGCCGGTGAACGACAGGATCGGCGCAATCCAGCGCGCCATCGCCTCCGCGATCCAGTACATCGCCGTCTGCGCGGAGCGGCGTGCCGCACTCTTCGCAGGCGTCGTATAGAGACGATCCTTCAGCACGTCGAGGTAGAAGCCGCCCAGATCGACGCTGCAGAAGTTGTGGACCTTCTGATAGATCAGATGGAACTGGTAGTCGCGATAGGCCGCGACGACTTCTTCCTGCAATTGCTGCGTCCGCCAGAGCGCCCAGCGATCGACTGCAACGAGATCATCGAGCGCCATCGCATCGGTCGCCGGATCGAAGCCGGCGAGATTGCCGAGCAGGAAGCGTGCCGTGTTGCGGATACGTCGATACGACTCCGCGACCCGCTTCAGGATCTCATCCGACAGACTCATTTCGTTCGAGTAGTCGGTCGCGGCGATCCACAACCGCAGCACATCGGCGCCCAGGGAGTTGAAGACCTTTTGCGGAACGATCACGTTGCCGAGCGACTTCGACATCTTGCGGCCCTTCTCGTCGATCGTGAATCCGTGCGTGAGCACGGCACGATACGGAGCGCGGTCGTACATCGCTGCGGAAGTGAGCAACGAGCTGTGGAACCAGCCGCGATGCTGATCGGAGCCTTCGAGATAGAGATCCGCGGGCGCAGTGATCTCCGGACGCGCCTGCGTTACGCAGTGATGCATGACGCCGGAATCAAACCAGACGTCCATGATGTCGGTGACTTTCTCGTACTGCTCCGCCTCAGCGCCGAGCAGCTTCGCAGGATCCAGGTCCGCCCAGGCATCGATCCCGTCCTTCTCGACGAGCGTCGCGACCTGATCGAGCAGATCCGCCGAACGCGGATGCGCTTCGCCCGTTGCCTTGTGCGTGAACAGCGCGATTGGCACGCCCCACGTGCGCTGACGCGAGATCACCCAGTCCGGGCGATCCGCGATCATGTTGCCGATGCGCCGCTCACCCCAGCCTGGCATCCACTTCACCTTGCCGATCTCGCGCAACGCCGACTGGCGCAGGCCCTTCTGCTCCATGCTGATGAACCATTGCGCGGTGGCGCGGAAGATCACCGGCGTCTTGTGGCGCCAGCAATGCGGATAGCTGTGACGCAGCGTCTCTTCGTGCAGCAGCGCGCCGCGCTCCTTCAGCACTTCGATCACGTGCTTGTTCGCGTCGAACACGCGCTCACCCTCGAACAGCGGCGTGCCTGCAACGAAGCGGCCATCACTGCCGACGGGATTGTCGATCTTCAGTTTGTACTTCAAGCCGACAACGTAGTCTTCGTGACCGTGTCCGGGCGCCGTGTGCACCGCGCCAGTACCCGCATCGAGGGTGACGTGCTCACCGAGAATGACCGGCACGGCGCGTTCGTAGAACGGATGCGCGAGCAGCAACCCTTCGAGAGCCGAACCGGCGGCCTGCGCAAGCACCTTCGAATCCGTCACGTCGGCGCGCTTGAGCACCGCTTCCGCGAGCTCGCTCGCAAGAACCAGCAACTCCGAGCCCGTATCGATCAGCGAATACTTGATGTCGGCGCCGAGCGCGACTGCCTGGTTCGCCGGCAGCGTCCAGGGCGTCGTCGTCCAGATCACGAGACTTGCGCGCGACGCCGACGAGCCTTGAGCGCCAAAGCGCTTCGCGAGATCGGCCGTGTCCTTCACCGCAAAGCGAACGTCGATGGCGGGCGAGTTCTTGTCTTCGTACTCGACTTCCGCTTCAGCAAGCGCCGAGCGGCAATCGAGACACCAGTGAACGGGCTTCAGGCCCTTGTAGACGTGACCATTGCGCCAGATCCTTGCGAACGCACGCAGCTGCTCCGCTTCGTAGCGCGGCTGCATCGTCATGTACGGACGATCCCAGTCGCCCATTACGCCGAGCCGCTTGAAATCTTCGCGCTGGATATTCACCTGCTCCATCGCGTATTCGCGGCACGCCTGACGGAATGCACGCGCATCGAGCGATTTCACTTCCTTGCCGCGCGCCTTCTCGATCTGATGTTCGATCGGCAGACCATGGCAGTCCCAGCCCGGCACATACGGCGCGTCATAGCCGTCGAGCGTGCGCGACTTGACCACGACGTCCTTCAGCACCTTGTTGATGGAATGCCCAAGGTGAATCGCGCCATTCGCATACGGCGGCCCGTCGGCCAGGATGAAAGTCGGCCGACCTTGCGCAACCTCGCGCAGCTTCGCGTAGATCGAATTCTCTTCCCACCACTTGAGCATGTCGGGCTCACGACGAGCCAGATCCGCCTTCATCGGGAAGTCGGTCTGCGGGAGATTCAGGGTGTCTTTGTATTCCATAGGGAGGAGCGGTTAGCGGTTGGCGGTTGGCGGTTGGCGAGAAAAAGATGGGAGACCAGCGGGAACCGAAAGTCCGGCGCTAATCACGTAGTCATTGCGAGCTTCAATATTCATTTCAACCATCCAACTCTTGATCCGAAATCCGCGACAGCGGCAACTAACCGCCAACCGCTAACCGCTTCGCAGGACGCGGCGCGCCAGCGCTGCGTCCTTATGCATCTGCTCTACCAATGCATCCATGTTCGGAAACCAGACTTCGTCGCGCAGACGCGCGATGAAGTCCACGTGCACATACTGCCTGTACAGGTCGCCCGCGAAATCGAACACATGCGCCTCGAGCAGCAACTCTTTGCCGTTCACAGCGGGACGCGTCCCCAGATTCGCCACGCCCGGCGCATTGTCGAGTCCCGCGCCGGACACCCGTACGGCGAAGACGCCGGCCAGCGGCGTCGCCCTGCGATGCAATCGCAGGTTCGCGGTCGGAAAGCCGAGCTGGCGACCCAGCTTGGCACCATCGATCACCTTGCCAGTAATGCGGTACGGCCGCCCGAGAAATTTCTCGGCACGCGCCATATCGCCTGCTTCCAGCGCTTCCCGGATCAGCGAACTGCTCACGCGTTCGCCATCGATCTCGAATGGCGCGATCTCCGTGACGCCGAAGCCATGACGCGGCCCGACCTCCCGCAGCTTTGCGACGTCCGCCTGGTCGCGGCCGAACCGGAAATCGTGTCCGACCACCATGTGGCGCACGCCGAGCCCGTTGACCAGCACCCGCTCGATGAATTCCTGGTGGCCCAGCCCGCGAATCTGCTCGTTGAACGGCAGCACCACGAAGCGATCCAGCCCGTACCGGGCGAATGCCTCGAATCGTTCGCGAAACCGCGTCAGCCTCGCGGGCGGCACGCCCTTGGCGAAATACTCCCGCGGCGTGGGTTCGAATGCCATCGCTGCAGCGGGCACGCCACGTTCGGCGGCGCAGTCGCGCACCATCCGGATCATCTCCTGATGGCCCCGATGCACGCCATCGAAGGCGCCGACCGTCAACACGCAGCCGCGATGCTGCGGACGCAGATTATGCAGGCCCCGCACCAGTTCCATCGCGGCCTTTGAACCCCGGATCGTCGAAAGGATGGGTGGGATTATAGGCAGGAGTCCGTCATTCCCGCGCAAGCGGGAATCCATCCGGGAAAAGCATGAATTCCCGCGTGCGCGGGAATGACGGACTGGATTCCCGCCTACGCGGGAATGACGAGCGGCCTTGGTTCATTTCGCCCCCACCAACCTGAACTGCCCCGGCCGCACACCCATGGCCAGCAGCGCCACGAAATAAACCGCCGCACCCCCGGTCACGATGGCTGCCAGCCAGCCCACACGATGCATCGTCGACGCCACCAGCCAGGACTGAACGTCGCCACCGAACCACACCAGAAACGCCGCCATCAGCGCACTCGCGACGACGATCTGTATGAGCAGCTTGCGTCCCCCGGGCTGCTTTATCAGCACGCCTTTGCGCACCAGACCGACGTACAGCAATCCCGCATTGAAGATCGCGCCAACGCCGTTCGAGAGCGCGAGCAGCGCGTGCATACCAGGATCCTGCAGCCGATCGGTCAGCGCGAGTGCGACGACGACCAGCAGGTTCAGTGCCATCGTCAGCACCAGCGCCCGCATCGCGACTTTGACCGGCCCCTTCGTGTCCTGCCGGGCGTAATAACCGGGCGCGAGCACCTTGATCAGGCTCCAGCCGAGCAGCGCGAAGGAGAACGCCATCAGCGCGGTCCGCGTCATTTCCACGTCGAACGCCGTGAACTCACGACGATGATAGATCGCCACCGTCAGTGGACCGGCGAGTGCGAACAGCGCGACCGAAGCAGGGATGACGATGAGGCACACCAGACGAATCGCCCACGAAAGCGTCTCCGAAAAATCGCGCGCCGACTGCGTCGCGTGATGCGCCGAAAGGCTCGGCAAAATCACGGTCGCAAGCGCGATGCTGAAAACACCGAGCGGAAACTCCACCAGCCGGTCGGCGAAATACAGCCACGTCATGCTGCCGTCCGCGAGCAGCGAGGCGATGCCCGTGCTGATCATCACGCTCAACTGCCCCATCGAAGAGCCGATGATCGCAGGCCCCATCAGTCTGGCGATTCGCTGCACCGCCTCGTGATTCCAGTTCCAGCGCGGTCGGCGCAGCAGTTTCATGCGCAGCAGCGGCGGAAACAGCAGTGCGACCTGCACGATGCCGCCGACGAACACGCCAATCGCCAGCGCCACGACCGGCCGCTCGAAATACGGCGAAATCCAGGCCGCGAAGATGATCATCACGACGTTCAGCAGCACCGAACTGAACGCCGGCAGCGCGAACTTCTGGTAGCTGTTCAGCACGCCGCCCGCGAGCGCGGTCAGCGACACGAACAGCAGGTACGGGAACGTCCAGCGGAGCATCTCGACCGCGAGATCGAACTGGCCCGCGTCCTTCGTATGAAATCCCGGCGCGCAGATGAGCACGATGATCGGCGCGATGATCACGCCGAGGATCGACACGATCAGCAGGAAAAGACCGAGCGTCCCGGTAACCGAATCCACGAGCTCGCGCACGTCTTCCGTCGAACGCTTCGCGCGGTACTCGGCAACGACGGGCACGAATGCCTGCGAAAACGCGCCTTCCGCAAACAAGCGCCGCAGCAGATTCGGGATCTGGTTTGCCAGCACGAACGCCTCGAGCGCGACGGCCGGGATCATCGACGCGTAGACGACGTCCCTGATCAGCCCCGTGATGCGGGACAGGAGAGTCGTGATTCCGACGATGGCGGTGCTGCGGAAAAAGGCGCGGCTCATGCGCGGCGCCCGGATCGGGGGAGGAACTGGTCAGAATTCATGGGGCGGCAATAGTAGTGGTTGCGCTCGTAAAACCCGAGTGAAGCACCGAAATCTGGCAAATCAGGGCGCGTTTCTGAGGGAATGACTGACCGGCCGGGGTCATTCCGCGGCAGTCAGCCCTCGAAACCTTGCCCGGAAGCCCGTTTCGCCGTTTTTCTGCTTGCCTTGGGCAAGGCGCATCGGCAGAATTCGCGCCTCTTTTTTGGAGTCGATCCGTCCGTGGCCAATATCAAGTCAGCCGAGAAGCGTGCCCAACAGACCATCAAGCGCCGTGCCCGCAACATGGCCGCCCGGTCGAAGCTGCGCACCGCCATCAAGAGCGTCGTGAGCGCCGTGCAGGCGGGCGACAAGGCTGATGCGGCTGCGAAGCTGAAGGCTGCTGCCCCGGTCATCGACTCGATGGTCAACAAGGGCGTAATCCACCGCAACAAGGCAGCTCGTCATAAGAGCCACCTGAGCGCGCGCGTGAAGGAAATGGGCGCCGAATAAGCCCGTTTCGAAGGGATCGAATGAGAAAGGCCGGGCAATGCCCGGCCTTTTTGTTTTTACTGTTCTTCGGCTTCCCGCCGGTCCCGCTCGAGGTCTTCGAGCTTCGTCATCACGGCCTGACACAGCTCCTCCGTGCCCTGGCGCGCGATACCGGAGATCCGGAACACCGGCCCCTTCCAGCGCAGCCGACGCACGATGTCCCTGCAGAGCTTGTCAGCCTCATCGGCTGGCAGCAGATCGACCTTGTTCAGCACCAGCCAGCGCTCTTTCTTGGCCAGATCGGCGCTGAACTTCTTCAATTCCGCCGCGATTGCCTTGGCATCCTTCACCGGGTCGGCTTCGGGGTCCGGCGGAGCGATATCGACCAGGTGCAGCAGCACCCGGGTCCGCTGGAGATGCTTCAGGAACTGAATTCCGAGGCCCGCACCGTCCGCGGCGCCCTCGATCAGCCCCGGAATGTCCGCCATGACGAAGCTGCGCAGCTCACCGACGCGAACGACGCCCAGATTCGGGTGGAGCGTGGTGAAGGGATAGTCGGCAACTTTGGGCTTCGCCGCCGAAACCGCGCGGATCAGGGTCGATTTGCCCGCATTGGGCAAACCCAGTAGCCCGACATCCGCCATGACTTTGAGCTCGAGGCGAAGCTCGCGCTTCTCGCCTTCCAGCCCCGGCATCGCCTTGCGAGGGGTGCGGTTCGTGCTCGTCTTGTAGCGGGCGTTGCCCCAGCCACCCTTCCCGCCTTTCGCCACCAGCAGGCGCTGGCCAACGGCAGTGACGTCGCCCAGCTGCTCCTCGGTATCGACGTCGGTGATGACCGTGCCGATCGGCACTGGAACCACGAGGTCTTCACCACCCGCACCCGTGCAGTCGTTGCTGCCGCCAGGCTGACCGTGCGGCCCCTTGTAGGTGCGATTGAAGCGGAAGTCAGCGAGCGTGTTGATGCCTTCGACGCCGACGAGATAGATGTCCGCGCCCTTGCCGCCGTCGCCGCCGTCCGGGCCGCCGAAAGGAATAAATTTCTCGCGCCGGAAACCTACGGCGCCGCGACCGCCGTGACCGGCGTTGACCTTGATGGTGGCTTCGTCGACGAAACGCATAAGGAGGAGTGACTGGCGGTTAGCGGTTGGCGGTTAGCAAGAAAAATTCACGTCACTCCCGCGAAAGCGGGAATGACCGTGCGGCCTATCAAACAAAAAGCCCCGGTCGAGGCCGGGGCTTTTCGATCTGGCTCGAACGTCCGTCCGATTACTCGGGGATGACGCTCACAAACGTATGCTGCTCGACGCCCTTCTTCTTGAAGAGGACGCGGCCATCGGCCTTCGCGAACAGCGTGTAATCCGTGCCGGTGCCGACGTTGTCGCCCGCACGATAAACCGTGCCGCGCTGACGAACGATGATGTTGCCCGCGATCACGCTCTGACCGCCGAACTTCTTGAGACCAAGTCGCTTCGACTCTGAGTCGCGACCGTTCTTGGTACTACCGCCTGCCTTTTTATGTGCCATGGCTGATCTCTCTCAATGAATGTGTGCGTGGATCAGGCAGCAACGATGCTGGTGATCTTCACTTCGGTGTACTGCTGACGATGCGTGCCCTGGCGCAGGTAGTGCTTGCGGCGGCGGAACTTCACGATCGTCTTCTTATCGTCCTTGCCGTGCGCCTGCACGGTGGCGATGACCTTGCTGCCGCTCAGGAACGGCGAGCCGACCTTCACCTTGTCGCCTTCGCCGACCAGCAGCACCTGATCGAACTCGACGTTGGCGCCGGCGTCGGCTGCGAGCTTTTCAACGCGCAACACCGCACCTTCGGCAACACGATACTGCTTACCACCCGTGGCAATTACGGCGTACATGATCTCAAGGACTCCGGACTGACCCGGGGAACCCGGGCGAGAAAAGGCCGCGAAGTGTACGGAGCCGAAGCGTCCGTGGCAACTGGCTGGGTGCGTCGGACAGGAAAAAAAGGGGCATTTCAGCCAATCACTTAGGAGGTGGGGGCCCTCCGTCACTCCCGCGCAGGCGGGAGTCCATCTTCGCGGGGCGAAAATCGCCCCTTCACCACCGAAAGCGGGAACCCGTGTTTTGCCCCGGATGGATTTCCGCTTTCGCGGGAATGACAGGGCTCCTTCTCTACCGTTCCTGCCGAATTCTCCTACGTCGAGTTGCCCAATCACGTGCCTCAACCCGTCGTCATTCGGCTACCATCCGCGCTCCCTGAATTTCCTTGCCTTACATGAGCTTCGAGTCAGCCAAACAACTGGTCGCCGCCGATCTGCAAGAAGTCGATCGCGTCATCCGAAACCGCCTCGCCAGCGACGTCGTCCTGGTCAATCAAGTCGCCGAATACATCATCGGTAGCGGCGGCAAGCGCCTTCGCCCGCTGGTCGTGGTGATCGCCGCCAAGGCCTGCGGCTCGACAGATCAACGACATACAGAAGCCGCGGCGATCATCGAGTTCATCCATACAGCCACCCTGCTCCACGACGACGTGGTCGACGGCTCGAGCCTTCGCCGCGGCCAGGACACCGCGAACGCGGTCTGGGGGAACGAAGCCAGCGTGCTCGTCGGCGATTATGTCTACTCGCGCTCCTTCGAAATGATGGTCTCGTTGGGCAGCATGCGGATCATGGACGTCATGTCCCGGGCGACGAACCGCATCGCCGAGGGTGAAGTCCTCCAGCTCATGAACGCCCACGACCCGGATTGCACCGAAGAGCGCTATTTCGAGGTCATTTACCGCAAAACAGCGCAGTTGTTCGAAGCTGGCACCCAGATCGCGGCGATTCTCACCAACAGCCCGCCGTACATCGAAGAAGCGATGACGAAGTACGGCCGCCATCTCGGCACAGCCTTCCAGCTCGTCGACGATGCCCTCGACTACCGCGCCGATCGCGACACGTTGGGCAAAAACCTGGGCGACGACCTCGCCGAAGGCAAGCCCACCCTCCCTCTTATATATGCGTTGAAGCACGGGACCGACGAGCAGCGCGCCCTGATCCGCACGAGCATCGAAAATGGAAGCGCCGAAGCGCTGCCGCAAATCACCACTGCAATTGAATCGACTGGGGGCCTTGCGTACACTGCGCGCCTCGCGCGGCAGGAGGCCTCTCTCGCCATCGAAGCGCTCGCTGTATTGCCGGACTCGGAATACAAGCAAGCCTTGCGCGAACTGGCAGATTTCGCAGTCGAGCGTACTTACTGATCCCGACGCCTCGACCCCATCCGCCACTCTCTTCTGCTTCGGGGTGTAGCTCAGCCTGGTAGAGCGCTACGTTCGGGACGTATAGGTCGCAGGTTCAAATCCTGTCACCCCGACCATCTCTATCTGCGGCCCTCAACTGCGCGCGTCGGGCTGTGCCGCGAACTCCCCTTGAAGCATCCTCCTCAACTCAGTCCTGGCGTCGCGGCTAACCGCTGGGCTCCAGAGGATCGAGCAGGAGATCAGAACCAGAATGATGTAGACCACCGTGTGAGGCGCCCAACCGGCCCTCCAGAAATAGAACAAGAACATCGTTGGCAAGGGAGCTACCAGGAGAATGATCGCAGTGGACACGACCAATCTTGGAAGTGCTTCAGTCCAGCTCTTCCAGTAGGGGATGCAGCGCCCACGGCTGAGACCGCCAAACGAATCCTGGTCACTTACGTCAACGAATGGGGCGTGCTTCAGACACACCGTCTCCGACCAGCGCCCTCCCCTCTCAATCATCTCGGCTTCTGTTCTAAGCGCCGTGCTTCCCTCAGAGACGTCCACCAGAATGATCTTCGCCCGGAGGATCAACTCATCGGCTACATGCTGCCAGTCGTCATCTCGTGCACGAAGGACCATTGGAACACTCCGCAACGGATGCAGGAGTTTCAGGCCAGCGAATCCAACCACAAAGGGATTCCAGTCTTTGGGTCTGCTTCGTGTAGGCGTCAGAAATACGACGGGTACACCGGGCTTCGCCAGCCTCAATATCAGAGCCACGAGCGTTCGATCCGCGAAGGTCGAGAACCGTCTGAGAACCAATACGAAAGGACGATGCAGAAACGCTCCAGGCCTGCGATGCCGGAGGATCAACGGGCCGACCGCCCCAACTGCCCAGAGAATGGCGAATAGCCTGCTGACGGCTACTGCCGCATCCTCCATAGCTGGGGGAAAGACATCTTCTGCAAATAAAAAAACAGTGACGATGACATCCGCGAACCACCATACCAGACAAAAAATGCCGACAAGCAGAGCGCAGACGAAAATGAGCTGATGGATTTTCGTCCGATCCCAAGGCTGTGGTGGCATTGCACGCAGCAGGAACCGCCCGAATGCAATCCCGAGGGCGAAGTTGCAGATAGCGCCAACGCACATGACAACTGGCGCGCCGGCAAGCGAAGGCAGCTCATCGAGGGGGAAAAACGTTACGACGAGGTAGATGAAAACGCCGATCCACAGCACTTCGAGCACACAGAGCACGAACCCGCACCAAATCGCTGAGAGGTAGCTCAGGAATCTTGCTGTCGTGCCGTATCCGCCGCGTAGCGAACTGGCAGTTTCGGAACTCCGTCCGTCAGCTTCGACATTCATGAAAGTCCACGCTGCTCGAAGCACTCGCTCTTGAGATGCCACTCGCTGCATCTCTCAACTCTCATTACGACCACTCATCCAGGCGGCCAAGCCACCTTCCTCGCGACAGCGCAGTAACCCCTGGGCAGCGGCGGTCGCACTGAGAGTGTCATCCAGGACAGCGTCGACGGTCGCAGCACCTGTTTCGTAGCCCGTGCTGGAAAGGAACCGGGCATAGTGAAAAATGTTCGCGAGCCGAACGGATGTCCGCGGTGGCGAAGTCGTTACGCCCGCCTCCACGAGGGCGAGGCGCAGGGCCTCGAATCGATCGAGCAGCGCGACACCACGTCGTTCTGCCGCGGCCAGACCTGCTGGACTCGCGAGCAACGACTCGGCTTTGCCCGGCTCGGTCCGGGGATTCGGAAACATTCGGGACTTCAGCGCGGCTCGAAGCGGGCCGAACTGGATGATCTCCTCACGTACGCGCGCAGAGAGCGTCATGCCGCTCAACATACTTTCCATTGCCCGCTCGACACGGTCATCGAGGTGCGCGAAGTATCGATTGATTCCAGCACGCGCCGTGGTCGTGACCGCGAAGTTCATCCACGCGGGATCAAGAACGTCTCCCTGGGCAGACTTGCGAATCCACACCTGGCAGCCGTGATGCAATTGCTGGTCGAGGGGGGCTTCGACACCGTCGATCGTCCCTCCGGCGCACTGATAGCCAACATGAGTGTGCAAGCGGAAAGCGGCATCAAGCAGTGTGGATCCCCGAACCATCAACTCCGCGCGCTTGCCGACGAACACAAGCACGCGGTTTGAATCAACCACGCAATCGTGGAATGAGGCTGCCTCGGCGGAGCAATGCCACAATTGCGCTCCCCGAAGATCGCAACCAGAAAGGTCTGCGCCGTCCAAGCGGGCAGCGCGTATCGAACAATCACGCAGATCGCTGCCGGTCAGTTTCGCGTTGCACAGATTGGCATTGTCCATGTTGCCTCCACGGAGACTGCCACCGAGAAGCGTGAACCCACTCCAATCCCTGCTGATTCTGTTGGCAACCGTGGCGGCATTGCCGCCCAGGAAAAGGGGCACTTGAATCGTCGCGGTCCGCGCGATCACGTCCACCAGGGCAGCACGGTCCACTATGTTTTCCAGAAGCTCTGCCATTGCCGAGCCAATCGGTGCAGCGCCGATACTCATGGCGTTCTCTTCAGCCGGCTCCGGCAGGAATCGACGCAAAGGAGCAATCTGAACTGGGCGTCCAGCAGAGTCCCGCTCGCGCTGGAAGTACTTCGACCATGTGTAGTCCCGCGGAGCCAGGCGATTGTCGATATTGCTCTGGCTCCTGCAGAGCTCCAGGAAGTCATCGGCCAGGCCGCCAAGCTCAGCGGCGTACTGGTAACTTGCAAAGAACTCCACCAAGGAACGATGCGCGGGCGCATAGTCGCCATCGGCATTTCGAATCATCATGGTCTGACCCATCATGTCGTAGTGCCAGTGATCGAGGTCCTTCTGCTCGAGCGCTGCCCCGCCGAACAACTGCCGAATGCGGTCAGGGAAACTGCGATAGTTCAGCGCCATCGCGTGAGTGCGCAGCATCTCGACGGACACTTCGCACAGGAAGTACAGCTTGTCCGCCAGCGATGTAAATGTCCGCTCCGCGCGAATATCCCGGTTCATCTTCCTCTGCACCGCGTACAGATAGATGCGGGAAAGATCTATGGGCTTGCCGGCGTCGACGTCGGGAAGCGCATCGATCACAAAGCTTGTCATCACCGGGCGGCGAGCGAGGTCGCGGAGATGAGGGTTACTCATGATCCGATTCACCGTCGGCTCATTGGCCCGGCGACGAAGCACCCGCCGTATCTGCTCATCGCTGAAAGTCTCCAGTTCGACGACTTCGAACTGCGGCGGCTCGACGACCAGGTTCGTGGTCGAGCCGGGGAGCTCAGCTCCCAGCAGCTCGCGACCCGCCATTGCCTCTGGAAAATGCTCGGTTCGGCAGGTGAGCACTGCCTTTCCGCCCGGCACCACGACTCGCGCGAGCTCCCAGAAGTTGTCGATCATTTTCTGGCGGTCCACACGAGCAGCCATTTCGTCGAACCCGTCGAAGATCAGAAGCAACTTGCCCATTCGATTCAAAGCCTCGAATGCCGAGTATCCCGGTAGCGGAATTTCAAACTTCCGGAAGAAGAACTCGGACAGCAGAGATTCGACGCTTACAGCTTTCGCGTAATCCCTGAGCGGGATGACCAGCGGCAGTCGCGGTCGCTGCGTGCCGCGCTCCTTGGCCTCCCTGTACCGGGCAAGAGCACCGGCTGCATAGTGCAGGCAGAACCAGGTCTTTCCGGTGCCAAATTCGCCGAGAACCGAAATGTGCTCTTTGGAAGGATCATCGAGCCAGCGATCGATGTAGCCGTCAATCCCACGATTCGACTCCGCGTAACGACTCGTTGCGGTCTTGCCGCTGACCGGGTCCATTTCTTCTTTCCTGCATGCCAAGGTCTCGTACTCGTGCTCGATACCAAGGCGCTTGATCTCCATCTCCAGCCAGTTCAAGTAGCCTGTGAAGTCGGCGCTCTCATCCAGCAATTCGTCGAACGTGTAACAGAGAATCGATTTGTAGCGCCCCTTTCCAGCTTGATCGCGAACAGCTTGACTGATGCGACGATGAGCCACGAGCCAGCCCTCATCGCAGTGCTCCTGTTCGACTGTGCCTTGCAGCTTCTCGAGATCCGAAAGCAGGGCTTCTCCTTCCACGGCGCGTACGACAATTCGGTCATACCCGCGACGATTGGGAACATTGAGAATCTGCTCGATGGAATCGTCCACTCGCGCTTCGTATGCCTCGTGGCGATAGCCGAGGGTCTGAAACCAGGAGTTCATCTGGCGTACGAGATTATCGACCGGCTGGCCCTCGGGCAGGGCTGTCGTCGTGGATGCCTGGAGCAGGCTTGCCCGCGTACGCAGGCGATGCTCTTCGAAGCGTGAGTTCTGATGCTCGTTGATCTGCGCGGTGAGCTCTCGGTACGACTTCACCAGCCATGCCAGAATATCGTCAGCGACACGCTCCGCGAACTCGACCGCGTGCTCAAAGTAGTGATATCCGACGCCTTCTGAAAGATGCGTAACTTCCCGGCCGAGGAAATCCGATAGCGCCGGCTCCCGTTCGATCGAACGGCCCCGAATGTAGACGAAACAGGGTTTTCCGTTCTTCCTTGCGAAGCGATACTCCTCCGAGGTCACTTCGCCGAATTGTTTCCAGAAGACGCCGACGAACACGTCCGAGGCCGCTACTTCCTCGAGGGAGTGATAACGCGTGGCTTCGGGAACAGGCCTCGCGCTCGTTTCATACAACCAGGCATTGACGCCGCGCACACTGAGACGACTCTCGAGCACCGCGCGCAGGTCCCGCAGTTCCTCCATTGTCGATCCCACGAAGACACGCAAACGCCCGGAAGTCACTTCGTTCACGACTCACTCCGACGTTTCGACATCAATGCCGGCACACAGCGCATCCTTGAAGCAAACAGCAATCTCCGGTCTTGCAGTGCATTGCGGCCAGCACGCTTGAACTCGCTCCGGAGTATCCTCCCGGCTTCATTTATTGCAAGGTATCAAAGGGCAAGGCGCGCAGGTGGCCAAACGCCGAGGAACCCCCAGGCGGACCTGAGAATTGACCAACCAACCTCGAGGGAATCGAGCATGTCGATTAAAGTCATCGTCGCCACAGTTCAGGCGATCTGCATTTCTCCGGTACTAGCCGCTCCGTGCGAGGCACCCCCCATGATCGAACAGAGCGCGAGTCCCGCAGAAGTCCGCCGGTTCTTTTCGTCGAAAGAATGGCAGGTGGTGACGTTTCTCGGTTATTCGGGAGCTGGCTACGAGAACAACAGCGAAATGCTCGCCCAGGCTGATCGAATTCTCCAGCGGCTCAGTCCCGACAAGACCATAGTCAACATCGGTGCAACCGCGGAAGGTATCGGCGCAGTGTACGAAAGGGCAAAAGCGCGCGGACTCCGGACGTCCGGCATCGTCTCCTCCATCGCCAAGGGAGAGGTTGCGCTGTCGCCATGCGTGGACTACGTCTTCTATGTCCCTGACGAGACGTGGGGTGGCTATGACAAGAATGGCAAGCTGTCACCAACGTCGGAAGCGATGCTGGCAGTCAGCGACGAGCTGATTGCAATCGGCGGTGGTGACATAGCGCGCGATGAGCTTGTCGAGGCGCGAAAGCGTGGAAAGCCCGTGACTTTCATCCCTGCTGACATGAACCACGAGAAAGCGCGCAAGAAGGCAAAGGGTGATAAGCCTGTTAATTTCCAGGGCAGCGCGAGCGAAGCGATGTGGGCGGACAACCAGAAATAGTCTGCCCGATCGCACTCGAGATCATCAAGCGGGCGTGATTCCAATCACTTGGACTGAAGCATCGCCGGCTCTGTGCAACCAGGTTTCGTCGCTGCTCCAAGCTGGAGGAGCAGCTCACCTTCGCTAACGCGCCTTTGCGCAATGCTGCGCCCGGTGAGCATCTCGACACTCGTGCAGTCGGGAGAATGCTCTTTGGGAGGCCTGCGCACGAACATGTTACTCGCGCACGCGTTGCCGTATGGACTGCAGCGTACGGCGACCGAACCATCGGCCGCTATCTGTGCAGAACTGATCCAGTCCCTCCGCGCATCGAGAGCCTCTCCGAGAAGCGATGCGGGCTCGAATGCCTCGGTGAGCGCTAACCCAGTGCCGCTGTCAAAGAGCTGAATCATCATCCCTTGCGTGACCGCGAAGTAGCTGCCGGCAGGCGCTGTCCACAGATTCGGCTGGACATTGTCGATCTTTGTCTTCATCTCGGGCAGCGTGGAGACCCAGCCAATGCTCTGCCCTTCCACATCGACGGCAAACATGTTCGCCGCTTCGGTTCCGATGACGTGGCGGTCGTCGACGAAGACTAACGTCTGCCCGCGCTCGCAAGCATCCTCGTCCGTCGCGAGCGCAGCGCCCGGAAGAGCGACGACATTGGCCAGTCGTGCTCCCTGCGGCTGCGCCAGCTGGTATGTCCATAGTTCGTGCTGATCAGTCAGTGCGGTGAGCAGGGTTGAAGCACGATTGAAGGCCAGCGCCAGCACCAGCCCCGGAGGCACCGGAATCTTCTCCTCGGTAAACGCCGTCATGTTCAGCAGCTGAAGGGAGGGATATCTGCTCTCGCAATTACGCTGCGCCACGAATCGATTGTCGCCGGACTCTTCGGTCTCGGAGCTGATTGCCCCGAGAGACATGTCCTTGCATTCCTCGATCACTCTGGCCCGGTCGAATCGGCAATGGATGAGTCGCGACCACGAGTTGCCGCCAGGAGCAAAGGACCACACGATCCCGCCTTCGGACAGCTCGATCTTGTCCTCAACCATGATGAGCCAGTCCGAGTATGAATCCCCGTCAGCGGCAGCGATACGCGAAAAATCGCGATCAGCAATTACCGGCGCTTGCCATGGTGGTTCAGGAGGGACGGGCGCAAGGCTCCACAGATCTTTCTCGCGCCGCAGATCGGGGAAGCGCAATTCCATCAGTCTCTCTTGCGGAGCGATCGTGCGCTCAACGTTGCGACCCGAGGATTCGGCCGAGCTCTGACTGATCGTCAACCCTTCGGAGTCGACACTGACCATCACGGTATCGCTGTAACCACCCCCGCATTCGTCCTCGAACGAACAGTCCAACTTGCTGTGAACGTAGAGGTCACGATCATCGGTCGCGAGACTGACGAGCCGGTGGTTCTCCTCTAGTTGTAGCTCCGCGAGCGCGAAGCCGTTGGCTACAGCCATTCTGCCTTCGGCACAACGCGCTGGATCAGCTCCGTAGCGCTTGTCGACGCAGACAGGCGTTCGCGACGACTCCACGGGAAATGCAACGTACACATAAGTGAAAACACTTTGAGGTTCGTCTTCGTCGTTGTTCACGACGCGCCGTTCCGCGACCACTGCCGCGAGTGCAGGCTTGGCCACGTCATATGTACCGAGAACGTGGGAGCGCTCGTCTATGGTCAACGATACGAGCGGATCGTGCGAGCCCACCTTGTGCAGGCTCACTCCAGCCGCATCCGCCACTACTGTTGCATTCAGCGTCGGAGCGAAGTGAACGGAGTAGTACCCCTTCGGCGTCAGCGGCTGCAGCGCACCCGACTGCAGTTTGATGGCGGGCCGATCGTTCAGAAAAACGAGCGACGGTGACGCAGCGGCGCGTGAGACCTCGGGCAGCGGCATCAGTCGATCCGACCAGAAGCGCAACAGATTGTCCGCGGTTTGTGGCCATGACGTGGTGGCTCGGGAACGCGCCAGTCGTTGCAACGCTTCGCGAGATGCCAGCGGCGTGACAGTCGCAACGGCACCCGGAACGTCACCGCCTCGCAAGTAAGTGCCAGTCTGCTCGACCAGACGACGCGCCGACTCCTGCTGGCGGGCCAACCAGGTAGTGACGCCTATGCCGATGATCACTGAGATTGCCGCGGTTGCGCTGAGGCCGATCAAGAAGCGCCGGCGCGCAGCGCTGCGGCTTGCGATCAGAAGCGCGGATTGCGCCTCCGTGAGTTCAGGGCGCCGACCTTGATACTGCAATGCCATCTTCTCGGCATGGGTCAGCTCCCTTCCGCGGAGTATTGCCGATTTGTCGTCCTTCCATGCAATGGCTCGCAACAGTAGCTGGGTATGGAACTCGGCCCAGGTCTGATCCTCCTGAAGCGCCACAGAAATCTGACGCGCCAGCTCCCCTGGCGCGACACCCTTGCCGTCCAACCATTGGAATGCGCCCACCGACTCCGGAATCTCGACCCCTGGTGCCGTTCGCAGCAGGACAGGGATCAGACGCTTGCTGAGCGTGTTGGAATAATCCAGCTCCCAGCGACAGTATGTGGATATCAGAGAATCGGGACTGACCAGGAAAACAATGTTGTCCGCGTTGTTGATGATCGACTTCAGCTTCCGCCGCCAGTCTTCACCACCGCGGATGCCATCGACGTCGATTTCCACGGAATGGCTCAGGCCACGCAACGCCACTGCGATAGCTTCAGCGGTATCGCCGTCTTTGCGCGAGTAGCAGATGAAGCAATGGCTCGTCATCGCATCAGTTCACGCGATCGCACGCACATTGTAAAGCGCGTCGACAGCGGGCAACGCAGCCACCCTCACGCACGAACATCCATTGCAAAATTCGGATGCCGGGAGCAGATTCCTGCTGGCGCTCGAACAATCACATCCAACGAGCCGCACACGGACGACTGAACCGACAACCTCGCCGAGCGGAACGAGTTGGAACGGACCAATCCCACGAACTCGAGGTGAATAGTCATGCCCGAGAAAGAACGCGCGGTTGTTTTCGTCCATGGGCTGGCAAAGAAGCCGGCGCCCGACAAGCTCCTGGAACTCTGGCTCATGGGCATCTCCCGCGACAATCCGCGTCCGGATGTCTTCGATGCACCCAACAAGGGCATCAATCTGCTCAGTTACGGCGTCCCTCACGTCTTCAACTACTACGCTGACGTGTTCTATGGCGAGGAGTATGAGACCGATTTCACGTCGTATTTCGAAGCGGAAGGCAATGCGGACGCCGAGATTGCCGCCGACCATCTCGATGACCCGGCGCCCATCACTGTGCCGTCGCCTGCCAATCCCGAAGAGCAGAGGTTCCTGGAAAATTTCCAGGCCAAGCTCAGAGAGACCGTCACGGAGAAACCACCCCAGGCAGCGGCCACGGATCCCACTCCTTCCGCCGAGCTTGAGCTTGCTGGCTTCCTGCCCGCGCCGATTCGCGAAGCGATCATCAAGAAAGCGGCGATGGAGGCGTACTACTTCCTCTTCGACAAGGAATACACCCGCAAGGACGGCGCGAAGTTCAAGGTCCGCAGCGAGTTGCGCAATCGGCTGCTGAAGGTGTTGCACACCGCCGCATCGAAGGGAGAAAAGATAGTCCTTGTGACCCACAGCATGGGAACGATGGTCGCCTACGACGTGCTGCGCAATTGCGCGGACTGCCCCACGATAGACACTTTCATCACGCTGGGCTCACCGCTCGGCGTCAAGGAGGTGCAGGCGGAGTTGCGAGCCCCGGGCTCCGCAAGCGTCGACTTCCCGGTGAAGGCCAATCGCTGGGTCAACATCTATGATCCCCTCGATCCGATCTGCGCCGCCGATCCGAAATTTGCGAACGACTACAAAGCGGTGAATGGCAAGAGTGTCGAAGACATCGAGGAATCGAACTGGAGCAAGTGGCGCCACACCATCACGCACTACTTCGCGGGCACTCTGTTCCGTAAGACCCTGAGAGAGTCCCTGGGGCCGGCACTATCATGAACCTCACGAGCCCCGCGGACATCGCAAATGCACTGAAGGCGGGGAAATACCCGCCGGTACCGTCGTGGCTGCTGGCCGAGGGCGCGCAGTTCATCGCCGCCGAGATCGCTCCTGCAACTTCCGCCGTGACCGCACAGCAACTGCGCAACGCGTCGTCAGTGTTGAACGAATACTGTCATTTCGACCTGACACAGATCGTTGCGCAAGCCTGGGTGGATCGGCACGGCTTTGACCTGACCATCCAGAGACGCCAGACGCAGGCGCTGATCAACACCGGCCGGCTCGATGAGGCAGCCAGGCTCGCGGCCCAAGGTGAATCCCTTGCCGCCACGGACCGCGCCGCCGATGGCGAACTCAGCGAGTACCGTGGCCTGATCGGCAGGATTGGCAAACAGCGGTTCGTGAACACGAATGACCGCGGTGCACTGCTCGAGGCAATGCAAAAGTATTTCGACGAGTACAAACGCAAGCCTCGCAACTATTGGCATGGCATCAATGCGCTGGCCTGTCAGACACTGGAAGGCGGTGCACCGCTCCCAGGAATGCCTCTACCGGACAAGCTCGCGGAGCAAATCCTTGGCACAGTCACTCAGTCATTTGCGAAGAAGCCAGGCTCGTGGGAAGCAGCAACTGCATCGGAGGCCAGCCTGGCACTGGGTAACTGCGATACCGCGGAGCTTTGGCTCTACCGGTTTCTCGCGCGCGAAGATACGTCGCCATTCCACATCGACAGTTACGCTCGCCAGTTGCGTGAGGTCTGGGGCGGCGATCCGTTGTCTGGAACGAGCTGTGCCGATCGTCTGTCTGGAATCATCGCCCGCTACATCGCTCGCGCCCAG
Source organism: Povalibacter uvarum (assembly GCF_014202975.1). GTDB lineage: Bacteria > Pseudomonadota > Gammaproteobacteria > Steroidobacterales > Steroidobacteraceae > Steroidobacter > Steroidobacter uvarum. The sequence continues at coordinate 226,274 of NZ_JACHHZ010000001.1, read as the reverse complement.
TCGCGTGTGACCTTCGCTCCGTCGCAGATAGCCGAGATCAAGGCGACTCTCGAACAGGACGGCGCCGACCTCGAGAAGAATTTTCTGGGTGAATCGGCCTTCACCGTCGACTCCATACGCTCGCTCATGAAAGCATTTGAATCGATCGGCTGCGTCATGAACGAGAAGGGAGAACGCCTCGGGACGGGATTCCTCATCAACGGCTCCTGGCTCAAGCCCGAGTTCGGCGATTCCCCTGTATTCATCACGAATGCTCACGTCATCAGCAAGGACTTCGCCACGGCCATCCGGCCCGAGAACGCACGCGTGACGTTCGAGCTCGACACCGGTACCGACGGGAACCGACCGCAATACAAGGTCGAGAAAATTCTGTTCTCATCCCCTCCCGGAAAGATCGGGATCGTCGATCCGGGCGGCAATGGTCTCGACTGCACGATCGCTCGCCTCGAGGGTCTGCCGCCGGGCGTGGCAGCGCTCGAGGCGCGCCGCAATCTGCCGGGGATTTCGCCTAGTTCCAAAGTGTTCGTGGCGGGTCATCCGCGCGGCGCGGGGCTGCAGATTGCCCTTCACGACAGCCTGCTGCTCGACATCGACGACCTCAAGCAGCTTGTCCACTATCGCACCCCTACCGACCCAGGCAGCTCAGGCAGCCCCGTCTTCAACGAGGATTGGAAGGTCATCGCACTCCATCACGCCGGCACAAGCGCGACGCCGCGGTTGCGAGGCTCCGGCACATACGAGGCGAACGAGGGTATCGCGCTTGCTGCGATCCGCAGCAAGCTCAATCCGTAGCGTCGCCGTCGATCAGGTGCTCGAATGGCTTGCGCACCAACGCGCCATCCTCAGGAGTCGGATTGAGCTTTGCCAGCAGCCGGCAGACCTGTCGCCAGCTCGATCTGTGCGAGCCTGTTTCACTCCGCGCCATCGCCACAGCAGCCTCGTAGTTGCGACCCGCCTCCACGTAGTTCTGCTGAAGCAGCAACGCCTCAGCCACTGTCGCCGTCATCCAGTAGTCGCCTCGCGGTTCCGTACCAACAATCTCTTGCACTCGCGTCGCCAGCTCCGCCGCTCGGGCCAGATCGCGAGGCGAACCAAGGAGCACACTCTTGGCCGCTGCGTTGATCCCCGTATAGTAATCATCGCGAGCAAGCTCGAACGCCTCTGCGTACAAGTCACGCGACTGCTTCAGGTGCGCAATATGGTTCGAGCGCTCAAACCGCTCCATCCAGGTGGAGGCATAGATACCGAGCGTCTCCGGATCCTTCTCCCCCGCTTCATACAGTTCGCCGACAATTTCCTGTGCCGCGACCACATCCGCATCCGAGCCACCGTTCCTCGCCTTGCGCACCAGCGCGAGCGCATGCAGCTGCTTGGGGCGAATTGCCCGGGGAAACTCTTGCTGCAGCGAAACAAGCAGCGCGATGGCGTCGTCGTATGCTTCCAGCTTCGTCAGTCCCTCCGCAGCCTTGCACCCGAGGGCCGCCGAGACGCGCCATGGAGCACCCCGCTCCGCGAACAGCTGCTTGATACGATCCGGAGCACTGTTGCGTACAGCAGCACCAAGCTGAGCCGCCGCCCTTTTCGACGCTTCGTCGAACTCGAGAGCAATGCGTGCGGCATCCTCACTCAACGGCTGACCGACAACGGCATGCAGCAAGCGCAACAACTCGCCACCGTTAGGTCCATCGGGATAGGCACTGAAGTCGAGGAACACGCGCAACGACGCAAACGTCGGCAGTTCCGTCGCATCGACTCGAACCGGTACGAAGCGGAATCCCCTCTTGCGGCCGAGCATCTGCTCCATTGTCTGGTATTCCCGGCTGACCCATTCCGAGTCGCGAGCGGCGCTTGACCAGACGAGCACGCCAGCCTGGCTCGACGACAAACCACTCTCCAACCGGCTGACCAACTGATCGCCTCCAACCAGCGTCACCTGATCAAGAAACACCTTGTGGCCATAGCGACGCAGCACGTCGTACAGGTTCAGCACCCAGGCACGATTCGCTGACCTATAGGAGAGGAACACGTTCCATTGCTCGCCGGCAGCGAGCGGCCGAGGTTGGGGAACCTGCTTGATCCATTCTTCCGTGTTGCTCATTGGCGATTCCCCTGACATTCGTTGTCTGATTGGGCCACACGTATGATGCGCCGGCCTGAGCTCAGCACAATACCGGACATCTGGGCATGCCCAAGCGTCCGCTGGCCTCCTATCGAGCGCATCTCACAGTGTTCGTATTCTTGTAGTTCCAGACTAGCGTCTGCCGCTCCTGCGAATACGGCGACAGATACGCTACTGATATCCTCAGCCGCTCGAAAAAATCCTTCCGCGCCTTGTCCGAGATACATCGCTCGCCGTTCGATACGTGCCTCGCGGGGATTCCGAACAGAGCGACCCCTCGCCCTGGCGGTATCTTTTGGCCTACCTTGAGCTTGAAGTGAACGATGCCCAGCTCCTGCATCTCGAGAAGCAACTTGCTCTCCGGGCTGGATAGATCTCTCCCGTCATGCGTAATCGAAACATCGGCGACAGTGGCTACTCCCGAACCCAGGTTCTCTATTCTCAGATAGCCGGCATTGCGCTGATCGATCCCTAGTGCATACGCAAAATCCAGCTCCGACGAGAGAATGTCGCGCACCTGCTCGATGACCTGACCTACTGTCTGGTTGTTCGCAGAAAGTGTGGACGACACTTCCCCAAGCTGCGTCATCTGACTGCGGGACTGCTCTTCGCTTGCCTTCCGAAACTCCTTCATTGCCCCAATCTGTTGTTCGGCGTTGGCGATCAGACGGAACAGGAACGTAATCGTCAGAGCGGCAAATGCCGTGGACGCGAGAACCCAGCGCACATCCCATGCGCGCTCGAGCAATCTCCTGGATCTGGAGGGCACCAAAGCCTGGACCCGATGCACGACGTTGCGGATGCCTGGCGCCGACGCATCGCCGAGGAGGCCGCTCACTACGGTGGCTTGAATCCGGGAATACGGGTCCTTGAGATCAACGGTCTCCAGCAACACGGGCACGTAGATGCCGCGTGCGATCGCTTGGGACGCCTCGTGCCGCACCCAGATCGATTCAGCAGACTTTCGCGACCAGAGAACCACCACGCAATCGCAGGACTGAAGAGCCGCATCTATATTGCCGTGCCAGTCCGTTCCGTTCGTGATCTTCGCGGCCCACCAAGCTGTATAGCCCGCGTCGTTCAGCGCCTTCTCCAGGTTTTCCGCCGCCGCGTATTCTTCGCTTTTGACGCTGATGAAGACTTGACCAAGCGATTGTTCTGTTCTCACTTGCAGGGTCTCCCAATGGTCTGAAGTGACTCAACAATGTATGCCAATAGGCACCTTCACCGACCTCGCGCGGATCGAACTCTGCATACTTGTGTCAGCCGCTCGAACGACTGCTGCGCTTCTTGCTCCGAGCGCACTAGCGTCACCGCCTGCGAAAGCCCCATCGTTGATTGGTATCAATCTCGGTGCAGTCAGTATTTGGACTCAAGGTCACATTCGGCCACTGCTGGCCATCTCCCCATCGCAATGTGCCGCTCCATTCGGTACCCGACCATGCGAACGAACCGATGGCGAACTTGTCGTTGCGCACAATATGGAGCACCCCGGATGAATCCAGCGAGAAACTCCACGTGAACGTGTCACTGGGCGGTTGCGTTATCTCGCCCCAAGAACCGCTCAGACATGCGGACGCGTCCGGCGGGGGCGACGAAGCGCTGACGACCGTTAGCAGAGCCCGACTGCTGGCGCCCCCTCCCGAGCCAGCAGAATCCCGCAGCACTTCCCCAAAGAACGTCATCTGCAGCTTCGCGTTGAGGGGTCGTGCCGAGTCGGCAACATAGTGCACGATGATGTCGCAGCCGTCGTTCGATCCGACCGTCTGGCCCGTGCACCCATCGTCGACCTTGAATGCCTGCAACGTGGCCGAACCCTCTGAACGGCTGCTTCCGATCCGCACGGCGCGTTGGAGTGTATTCGTCAGTTGCACGCGCCGTATTTTTCCTTCCGGCGCTGCCATGCTCTTGCTCGTGAATTCGACGCGCAGCGCGGTCTCCGTGGGCGCAAGCTGATCGCCACGATCCTGTGCTTGCGCATCCCGGCTCCCCATTCGTTGTGATTCACCCTCCCCTGTTATCCTGAAGAACCAGTCGGCGCTGCCTGTGAGCGACAATGCGAGATCGCTGCGGCTGCTCCCGGCAAACGCGTCGGCCTTGCCTGCTGCATCGCTGCTCGCGATCAGCATCAGCCTGCCGGTCTGCACACCCGGAGCATCCGGTGAATAGATCACGCTGATTTCGCAGGCACTACGGGCAGCGACGCGCTTACACCCGCTAGCCAGAAACGTCCCGGTCTCGCTCTCGTCGAGCTGAGAGCGCAGATTCCACGCGCGGTCACTGTCGTTTGTGACACGCACTACCTGCGGTGTCGACTGGGTAGCGATACGCTGCAAGGGGAAGCTGAGCCCAGACGTGCTGAGCTTGAGTTGTTCGGCACGCTGCGCCGTCGGGACATCGACGGGTGGCGCGTTGGAACCATCGGTCAGCTTGGGTTGAGGGAAGCGGAATACGGCGTCGTTTGGTCGGCCGACCACATGATCGTACGCAACCACCCCGGCCAGCCGCGCCGCGATGTCAGCAGCGGTCGGTAGTGTGGTCGACTCCCGCAGGACGCGGATCAGTCCTCGCGGCAGTTCGCTGCTCGTCCCCGAGATGACGTCTCGCGCCTTGGATATGTCCGCGGAGGCTTCGTCCGCGGGTCTCGACATCAACGGACTCTCCGCAATTGTGGCGTCGATGATCAGCAACTGGCGCGCATGCAGCTTCTCCAGCTTTTCGAGCGAAACGCTGCCGGCCGCATCAGTCCCGTAGCCGTCGCCGGTACGCGCTCCGCCGCCCAGGATATAGATCAACAGCTGGTCTTCGGGTCGGAGTCGGGTCGCCAAAGCATCGAGCGCATCGCTTACATCTCCGGCAGAGGCCGCTGCCAGAACCGTGACACCGAACTCAAAGCGCTCGCGCAACAATACGGCCATATCGTCCGCCAGCTTCGCTACGCCGAGATCACGCACGCCCGCCTGCCCGAGAATGAACAGCGCGTACGAACGTTGCGTCACGGTCGACGGAAAGCCCTCCGGAATGCTCCAGATGCTGACGGCGCCGTCGAAGCCTACAGCAGCCAGCGTCCTGCTATCGTTGCTGAAGGCGGTGCTGACATACGCGCGTTCATCGGACGCGAACCATTCGTTCAGGGGTGCACCGCGCGTGAGGTCGACCAGCTGTACGCTGCCACGAATCGGGAGCCCACTGCTCTGGTCCTCCTCGTGCGCCTCGCTGAATGCCAGCAAACGCTCGTCCGGACTGATAGTGAGTCCCAGCGGCACCCCAGTCTCGCTGATGCTGACGCGGGCGGGTACCGGTTGGCTGCTACTGAGATCGATCACCCCGACGTCTGAGCCCTCAGAAAGTGCCAGCCAGCGGCCCGACCTGCTGAGGTCGATGGTGCCGTCGCTACCGTCGTTGAGGATTCGCGAGGGCGTGCCGCTGCTCAAGTCCCACATTACGAGGGCATCTCTTTGCAGGACAGCCAAGGAGCGGCCATTGCCGCTGAATGCCAGCGCTTCGGGCGTTGTGACAGCTGGCTCTTGCAGCGTGCGAGCGATCCGCCCGTTCGCAACGTCCCACAGCACGACACTGTCTCCTGCAGTGGACGCGTACGCCAGGTACCGACCATCAGCGCTGAAGGTGGCGCACCGCCTGAATATCGGCTCGCTGCACTGGGCCGGGAAGCTACCCACCCTGGCCATGCGGTCGAGGTCCCACACTGCGATCGTGTCGTCGTCGGAGTTGGCCACCGCCAGCCACCGCCCATCGCTACTTATCTCCAGCGGTGCTCCGGCCTCCTTGAGGAGTCGCGTCCTGACTGCCGATTCGCGCAGATCGAACGTTACCGTGCCCGTCAGCGCGAGCAGACTATCGCCCGCCTCTTCGCTATCGACTCCCGACACGAATGGGACGATAAGAGTCGCGTCATTCGCACTGAAGCGTGCGTGCGTGGCGACGGTGTGATACTGACCGGTACGAATAGGGTTCGTGGCGACCGCGATGAAAATGCTGGCAATGCAGGCCAATGCGAACACGAGCGTGGGCCGGAAGCCGAGCAGCGGGCTGCCCCCGCGGAACAGCAGCTGCAGCAACGAGGCAGGCGCAGCAAGCGACAGTCGTCCGAGCTTGCTGCCTGAGAGGAATCGCAGGAACACGTAGTCACGCAACGGGCTGTCGGGAGTTGCTGCGCGAACAATCGCCTCGGAGCGCCGCCACACTTGCCAGCGTCGCCATTGCTCGCGGATTGCTCGGGTGACAGCAGCAAACCGCCCAGTCGCTGGTGGCGGTGCAAGCGCGATGCGCAATGGAATCTCACCGCCCGCCGCACTCGAGACGCTGGCGAGCATGGTCTGCAGCAGTGCGCGAGTCTGCGCCTCGTCCTCTGGCGAGAGCTCGTCGAGCAACGCCTCGCGAAGCCAGTCCGGCATGAATGCCTCGCGGAACCAGATGAGGCGCGCCAGGCGCGGCAGCGCGCTCTCCATTTCAGAACGATCGGGAAGGAGCGCTACACCGAGCCTCAACGTGACGCCCCAATGGACCTCTGGATATGCGGCGCAGGCGGCGAGCCACGCGAAGCCTCGGCGCCCCAGGTCGCTCCGTAAGTCCGCCAGCAGGCGCGCAACTTCGGACGCAGACGGCGCGTCTCGTTGCACGAAGCGTCGTGCGCCCAGCTCGTAACTGCGCTCGGGCGGGCGATGAGCCGTCGGGCCAGTGAACTTGCGTTCGGGCGCGCCCGCGAAAACTCCCATCAAGACGAGCAGTCCGTCGCGAGTCACCGGCAGCACGGTGCAACCCAGCCGGTCGAGTGACCATTCTCTTTCGCCCCATTGCACCAAGGGCTTCGGCGTGAGCAACGTCGGTTGCGTCCACTTCATCAACGTCTCGACAGCATCGATCGATGAGCCGTCAAACGCATTGAACAGGCCCGCACCATCGCTGAAGATCAACAGGCGATGATCCGGATGCTGGGCATGGAGTTCCTCGAGACTTACGATTGCCTGGGCCCGCAGACGCTGCGCAGCGTTGCTCGCGCGCGCCGGAGTGAACGGCAGTCCTTGAAGGGAAAGCTTCCGACACAGCGCCGGGTTCTTGTCGAACGTCCAGCGCTCGATCTGTACGTCGCTGCGTGTCAGATCGTTGATCAGCTCCTGCGCAAGTCGTGCCTGGTGGTCGGATTGGCATGCCGTGTCCACCAGCACGATATAGTCAGGTTCGCGATTCGCACCACGGATCGGCGTGAAGACTCCGCCCTTCATCACCGTCGCGGCGATAGTTGGCTCGACGCGCAGATCGTCCGACTCGACGAGCCGACGCCGACGCAGTGCTTGAGCGAGACGACGCAGCGGCAGCGACTCCGCGAACGTCGCTGCCCCGTTTTGCAGGTGTACATTGCTGAGCTGCGGGGGCGTGCTGCTCGTCAGCCGTTGCAGCACTGGCCGGCGCCGACGCCGCCACCCTTGCCAGGCGAGAAAAGCGAAGACCGGCGCGGCAGCGAGCGCCGCATCCCTCCATATGATGAGCTTCCACCAGCGCAGCGGAGGCACGATCGCCTTGAGATCGAAAGTGCGGGGCGCACCGATGCGGATCGCGGGCGCCTGGGCGACCGGTGGTTCCTCAATAGAAATCTTGGTTGTCGTTGGCTCCGGGGGAGTTGGAAGGAGCGCGAAGTTCGCTTGAGCCAGAGGCTCCAGTCCCGTTCTAAGATATAGAAGTTCGCGCTGCGCGGCGAAGTCCGTGCCGATAGCAAGCGTACTCGGCTCGTAGCCATCCAGTGTCGCTGTCGCTAGTGCGGGGAATGAACTTGCGCGCACCGGCAAGGAGTAACGCCCGTTTGCGTCGGTGACGGCTGTCGCGGCTCCAAGCGTTATTACCGCACCCTCCAGCGGAGGGGCCTGGTGCGCTGTTGACTCCTGTTCGAAAAAATCGCCAAGCACCGTGACGACGCCGGTCAGCTCGCGCTCGCGCCAATGCTGCCAAGCAGCCCAGCCCACTATGAGCGCGAATAAGATTGCGAACAGAGCGATGAAGACCTGCCATCGCCATCGCCCCTTGCCGAAGCGCCGCACTTCGGGTGCCACGCGCGCGGTTGGCTGCGGAGTCGATGCAGCAATTGCCGCAGGGTAGCGGCGTTCGAGCCAGCGTCGATAGACGGCCGGGAAACGACGCTGCTCAGCGGCGCTGGTGCAGAAAATAGGTGCGAGGAAGCTGCCGACACGCTCGAGATCCAGCCGTAGAGGTGCGTCGCAGATCGAGAGATGCAACAGCACTTGACGGGCAGCAAGGTACTGGTGCGACGCGAGACTGAACTTGTCGCGACGCAGTTCGCGACCGAGGTCTACCAGGTCTTCTACCGTCAGCATGTCGTGCCGCCGGTTAGTTCGCCGCCGTCTTCTCGCCCAGGAACTCCTTCACGAGCAGAGCGAGCTCGTCGGCGTCTTCGCGAGTCTTCGCGAGAGTCGAGATGCTGGCCTTGAGCGCAGGTGCAGCCTCCTTGAGTGTCTGATCGCTGCGCGCGCCGGCGGCGGTCAATGCATGCAGCCAGTTGATCAGCTCCGCGGTTGCGGGTGTCTTGCGCAAGAGGCGGGAGCGCACCGTCTTGAAGAATGAGAGTGCGCTTTCCAGGAGCGGGCAGGTGCCGTCCGCAAACGCGCCCACGCGCTGTCGCACGATCCTCACGAGCCGGTCGCCCTCCGGGAGCGGTATGTTGTAGAACACACAACGCCGCAAGAACGCATCGGGCAGGTTCTTTTCCGAGTTGCTGGTGAGCACCAGCACAGGACGCATGTTCCTGGCTGCTTTCACCTCCACGTTGCGCAACTCAGGGATGCGGAAGGACATGTTGTCGACTTCATGTAGGAGGTCGTTCGGGAAGTCGCGGGGCGCCTTGTCGATCTCGTCGATCAGCACCACTGAGCGGCGCGGGCCAATGTGCTCAAACCCTTCCGGGAGCACGTTGGCCACTGCGCTGCGGGGATGTGATTGCAAGATCGCTTCGCCGAGTGCGTTGTAAGTGAGGTAGTCGAGGTTGTTGGTGCTGCCCTCCCCGGTCTGAGCGGCATGAAATCGGCGCAACGTGTCGAACGCGTAGAACAGGTCGCGCGCCGCGCTGGTCGATTTGGTATTGAAGATGAGCGCCTTACCGAACCCGAGCTGCCAGGCCAGGCGGTGCCCTAGCTGGGTCTTTCCGGTCCCTGCATCGCCCATCAGAAGCAGCGGCCGTCCGAGCAGTAGTGCCACGTTGATGGCATCAACCAGCGGCTGGTCCAGCAGATAGCCGGCGGGATCGTCCTGCCTCTCGATATCGGGAGCAGGCAGGTCGAGTGGTTCTCCTGGGGGGACGGCATCAATGCCAATGAAAGGGAAGTCGCCCTTGATCGTTGAGTCGCTCATGCTGTGTTCACACTCTGGCCGATCCAGTTCTGCAGGTAGTTGATCACCGCATCCATCGTTGCAACATCAGCGTGGCCGAACATTTCTACATAGTCGCTTTCAGCGAAATGCCGGGGCAGTTTGGTGCGCACCGTACCCACCCATTGCTCGAGATCCTGCTTGGTCACCGACTGCAGTTCGGGCAAAACGCAAACCGGTGCTTGGCTCATCGTGCCGTTGCGTTGCTGCAGCTCGCGTAGGGCAAGGCGGATCGCGTCGCGCGCTCGCTCGCGCTTGGTGCCAGGCAGCCAACTCATGAGTCCGGATTGTTCGGCGTCGTCATACTTCACCGAGATGATGCACCCCACCAGCATCTGCCTGGCGGTCGCCGGAAAGTTGCGCCAGTAGCCATGAATAGCGTCGAAGATCGCCGCCGGTGCGCGCCTGCATTCCTTTGCGCGCACCTGTACAACGGCGATCAGGGCTCCAAGCCGCGAATCCTGCAACGATTCGATCAGCTCACGGTCGTTCGCGAACTGCAGTTGCAGCTTGTCGCCCATCTCCATCCGCAACCCGCGCGCGAAGGCATCCACTTCCGCGGGCTCGAGGCGATCGAGATAGGCAAACCGACTCTCTCCACGCAACTGCACACGCGGCAGCAGTTCGGGCAGCAGTTGTTCTTCGACTCGCTCGACAAATGGTGCATGTGCCTCACGGGCATCGCCGTGAACGACACATAGCAACGGGCGCGTGGGGTTCCAACGAATGTGTTCGGCAATCCTGAGACGCAGAATGAAGGACTGCAGACTTCGGTCGCACAGGTATGGCAACTTCCGCGGCAGAATCGTCGCGAGGGTACGCTGCCGATCGCCGGCCCCAAGTGCGTTGGCACGCGCGTGCTCGATGTTCTCAGCCGCTGCCCTCAGGCCGGCTTCCAGCTTCTGCAGGACCGAACCCGGCTCCTCCGTGAAGAAGGCAGCGATGGTTTCGCCAACTTCCGCGCGGAACTCAGCGATCTCCGTCTGCCGCGTGGCTTCAAAGCACTTTTCGAGCCACGCGACGGACCAAGATCCCTTGGGGTCGGAGAGCAGCGGCACGACCGGCTTGCCGAGTTCACGGGCCCACCGATACTCCAGCCAGGTGATGCTGGTGCGACCGTCGCCGTCCTGTCGAACAGGAGGTACCCAGCCGTAGCGATGCGCGACCAGCAGTACAACGATGTCGCACTCTTCGAGCTTCTTCCGGCATGCGGCGACGCTGCGCTCACCGGTAGGAGCCCAGTCTCGGTGATCGATCGCAATCCATTCCATCTGCCGCAACACGTCGACCACGCTGTCGGCGTGGGCGCCCAAATCTTCGGCGGTAAACGAAATGAACACCCTGCGTGGTCTTATAGCCATGCCCGCTTGCCGGTTCCGTGCGTGCCATACCTGGAGCGTGCGCTCCACCATACGAGTATCCGCGCGGAATGGTGGAAAGCAAGCGACTGAAGTGTCATGCGGTGGTGGGGCGTGTCCGGGGCCGGCTCCATTGACCCTTTGGACTGATACCCGGAATCATCTTTATAGTGTCACGGCCCTCGGTTCTGTCTCATCTGTCAGCTAGGATAATTGGTCCTTTAGGATGAGACCGGCATGGCCGGCCAGGGATTGTCCAAGGCGTTTCGGCCGCCTTGGCCGGACCTGCAGAACGTCCGCCCGGCTTTCCCATCTCGACGTCTCTCCCCGCCTGCTCGCACTGACGGTGCTGCCGCCTTCGCCTATCGCGAGTTCGAACGCATCAGAGCCTTCTGCGCGTAGCTGGCCCTATCTCGCGGGCTCGAACAGTTCGATCGGATTCCCATCCGGATCCTCGATCTGAATCTGCTTTCCGCCCGGGCCGGATTCGACGGTGTTGCGAAACCGAATTCCTGCGCTCTTCAGTTCGTCGATGAACGACAGCAGGTTCTTTACCCTGAGCACGACACGATTCCACCCACCCGGCTCCTGATGCTTCCCATCCGGCATGGGCCGCGAGCCGGATGCATCCGGCCCGCTCAACAGGATGCTCACGTCGCCGAATGAAACGTTCGCGAATGCCGGCAGCTGACGGTGCTTGAGATCGAAGCCCAGATGCGTCGTGTAGAAGGCCACGGCTCGCGCGACGTCTTTCGTGTGATATCGAACTCCGTGCACCGACTCGACGAAGTCATGCGCACTGCCGTTGTTGGTCGATGTAGTCATCCGGCCGCCCTCCTGTCAGTGTCGACTGATGTGATCGCCACGTAAGCGTATTGAGGGAACGTGCTCCGTTGCGATGGGTTCCGATGACGCAACGCACTCCTTCGCAGCTGTTTGCGATTGGCGTCAAGTATGCAATTCGACCGCGCTATTTCTCGGCGGGCGTGGAACTCAGCTGTTTCTTCAGCGCGTACTCACGCCACAGGATCAACAGGCCTGCACCCACGACGAGCGGTGCACCAATCCAGACATAGACAGTCGGAATCTCGCCGAAGAACAAATACCCCAGCACGACAGCCATGATCATGTTGCTGTAGTCGAGCGGCGCAATCGTCGACGCCTCCGCGTAACGATAGGCGTACGTCATGAGCAATTGGCCAAACACACCGAACAGGCCGGCGCCCAGAATGAACAGCCACTGCATCGGCGTTGGCATCGGCCAACCCTGCAGCGAAGTGAGCCCGGCGCAGATCGTGAATGTCAGCGAGAAATAGAACGTGATCGTGACTGCATGCTCTCCGCCGCTCATGCGACGCAGGAAGATCATTGCGACCGCGGAGAACAGCGCACCACCCAACGCGGTGAGCACACCGGGGGTGGCTTCTGCGTCGAAAGTCAGATGCGGGCCGATCATGATGATGACGCCGAGGAATCCGAACCCGAGCGCGGTCCAGCGAAAGCGATGAATTCGTTCGCCGAGAAAAATCATCGCCAGAACCGTGATGAACATCGGCGTCGTGAACGAGATGGCGGTGACGTCCGCCAGCGGGATCATCGTCAGCGCGTTGAACAGACAGAACATGCTGGCCGTGCCCGAGAGCGAACGGCGTGCGTGCGATTGCCAGTTGTTCGTCTTCAGCAAATGCAGCGCGTTCGTGCGCCATGCGATCAGCGCAAGAACCAGCATCGAGACGAGGCCGCGGACGAAGATCGTCTGGCCGGCCGGGATCTCCCGTCCCAGGAACTTCACGCAGACCGTCATCCCGGCAAACAGGCAGACCGAAGCGAGCTTGAACGAGATGCCGAGGACCGGGCGGTGGTCCGTGGGGTGGGGAATCGCCAAAGTGTTGATATTGCTGATGAGAGAATACGGGAGCTTACTGCCGCGAAAGCGGAAATACACGCCTTGGAGCCAAGATGGATTCCCGCGTGCGCGGGAATGACCAGTGGCTGTCAGCCGCCGAGCCCTTCGCAGAACTTCGCAAACTCCGCCTCCGTCGCATACGCCTTCTGCGTCCCACGACGTGTGACCGAATCCGCGGCGTAGCGCACCGCCCGACCGAGCGCTGATTGCAGCGACTCACCGGCCGCGAAATACCGCGCAAAGCTCCCGACGAAAGCATCGCCTGCGCCAGTCGTATCCACAGCCTTCACGCTGATCGGCTCAATGCGCTCGACCTGCGTCTTCGTAACGAGCAGCGCGCCACGCGCACCCATTGTCACGATGACTGTACCGACGCCTTGCGCGACCAGGCTCTTCGCGGCATCGGCAATATGCGCTTCCGTCTCGACCGGCATGCCTGTGAGAATCGCCAGCTCCGACTCGTTCGGCACGAAGAAGCTCGCTTCGCTGACCTTGCTTCGGTCGAGCCCAGGCGTTGCCGGTGCCGGATTGAGCAGCGTCTTCACTCCGTTCGCCTTACCGAAAGCCAGCGCCTCATAGACAGTCTCGAGTGGCACTTCGAGCTGGAGCAGGATGAGGTCGCAAGTCTTGAGATCTGCTGCCGCACGCTGCACGTCGGCTGGCGAAAGATCGGCGTTCGCGCCCTTGACGATCAGGATCGAGTTCTCGCCCGACGGTTCGACCATGATCGGCGCCACACCACTCGGCTTCCCGGGGACTCGCTCGACGTATTTTGTGTCGACGCCGAACTTCTGCAGGTTGCGGATCGTGTTGTCGGCGAACATATCGTCGCCGACCTTGGTCACCATCAGCACTTCGGCACCTAGTTTCGCGGCTGCGATCGCCTGGTTGGCGCCCTTGCCACCGTGTCCGATCTCGAAGCTCGGCGCTTCGACCGTTTCGCCCCGAGCGGGCATGCGGTCGACGTACGTAACAAGATCGACCATGTTGCTGCCGATCACTGCGATGCGCGGCTTGCGTTGAGTCATAGCCATTCCGTCACTCGCCGTAAGGCACCCAGATATTCTTTACTTGTGTCGCGCGGCGCAGGAAACCACGACCCTGGGCACCGGCGTCCGTCCATGCAAGTGCTCGGCCGTAGTTGACCCAGGTCGATTTGATATTGCCGGCGGCAGCCTTCTCGACCATCGCGCTGCCCACCTGCGAACCGAAGTACCAGACCGCTGCAACCTCATCGTGCTCCGCGAGCGTTTTCACCAGCACGTCGCGTTCGCCAGTCACGATGTTCACGACACCGTCCGGCACATCGGACGTATCGAACACAGTATAGAGATCCGTCGCCGCCAACGGATGCCGTGATGAGGGCACGGCGATGACACGGTTGCCCATTGCGATCGCCGGCATCACCAACGAAACGAACCCGAGCAGCGGCGCCTCATCGGGACACGCAATGCCCATCACGCCCCACGGCTCATACATCGCGAGCGTGACATTCCTCGTGCGTGTGGCATGCACGGCACCATCGAACTTGTCAGCCCAGGCGGCGTACCAGAAGGTGCGTTGCACGGCGAGTGCGACTTCATCTCGCGCCGCATCGGCGGTGCAACCCGTCATCGTGCGCAATCGCGTTTCAAACTCCGATGCGCGCGAGGCGAGATTCTCAGCGACGTAGTACAGCACCTGCGCACGATTGTGTGCGGTCGCTGCGCCCCAGCCGCTGGCCTTCGCTGCTGCTTCCACGGCATTGCGGACATCTTTGCGATTGCCGAGTCCCGCAAGACCAACAGAGCCGGCGGGACCATGAACTGCATAGCTGTTGCCACCGTCCGGCCTCGCCTGTTTGCCACCGATGTACATTTTGGCAGTGCGATCGATGGCGACTGCTTCGCCCGCGTGCGCATCCGTTGCCGGCGACGCTGAGAGGACTAATGCCGGTGAGTCCTTACCTGCGACGCCACTCTTCTCTGCCTTGTGGACGAGGTACTCACTCATTCCCTCGCGACCGCCTTCGCGCCCGAAGCCGCTTTCGCGATAACCGCCGAAACCCGACGCGGCATCGAAGAGGTTCGTGCAGTTGATCCAGACGACGCCCGCCTTCACCTTCGCCGCCACTTCGAGCGCGCGATTGAGATTCTCCGACCAGATCGACGCGGCCAGTCCGTAGCGGGTATTGTTCGCAAGCTCCACCGCCTCGCCTGGAGTACGGAACGTCATCGATACAGCGACCGGTCCGAAGATCTCCACTTCAGCGATCGTCGACGCCGGCTCGACTTCCGTGAAAAGGCTCGGCGGAAAGAAGCATCCAGCGCCGGGCATCTGCGTCTTTGGCTGCCAGAGCGTGGCACCCTCGGCCTGCCCTTTGGCCACGAGCTCGCGGATGCGCTGTAACTGCACCGGTGCGACGATTGCACCGATATCAGTGGACTTATCGAGAGGATCGCCGACGCGCAGCGTTTCCATACGCGCCCGAAGCTTCGCGTAGAAGCGCTCGGCGACGCCCTCCTGCACGAGCAAGCGGGAGCCGGCACAGCATACCTGGCCTTGGTTGAACCAGATCGCGTCGACGACACCTTCGACCGCTGCATCGAGATCAGCGTCTTCGAACACCACGAACGGCGACTTGCCGCCGAGCTCGAGTGTCAGCTTCTTTCCCGTGCCGGCGGTCGACTGCCGGATGAGCCTGCCGACCTCCGTCGAGCCCGTGAACGCAATCTTGTCGACATCGGGATGAGCAACGAGCGCGGCACCCGTAGCGCCATCCCCCGTCACGATATTCACAACGCCCGGCGGCAGGCCCGCCTCCTGGCAGATTTCCGCAAACGCCAGCGCGGTGAGCGGCGTGAATTCGGCGGGCTTCAACACCACTGTGTTGCCCGCAGCAAGCGCCGGCGCGATTTTCCACGCGAGCATGAGGAGCGGGAAGTTCCAGGGAATGATCTGTCCGCACACCCCCAGCGGCGCATGATCTGGAAACTCGGTCTCAGCCAGCTCCGCCCAACCGGCATGATGATAGAAATGCCTTGCAACCAGCGGCACATCGATATCGCGCGACTCGCGGATCGGCTTGCCGTTGTCCATGCTTTCGAGCACGGCGAGAAATCGTTCGCGCTTCTGGACGAGCCGCGCAAGTGCGTAAAGGTGTCGTGCCCGCTGATGGCCCGTAAGCTTCGACCAGCCACCGTATGCTTTGCGTGCAGCAGCGACGGCGTTATCGATATCAGCAGCGGTGCCTTCGGCGACGCGCACGAGCACAGTGTCATTCGCCGGGTTGTGAACTTCGAAGCTGCCGCCTCCCGAAGAAGGCACGAACGCACCGCCGATGTAGTGGCCAACGCCTTTTCCGTGATGGCTGAGCCAGGTCTTCACATGGTCATTCACCTCGGGTGCGGGGCCGTAATCCATGGAGACCAGCAACTCTTTGATATTCGTCATCGGCTTCTCTGGTTCTGCTGATCAGGCCATCGCGTGGTGCGAGATCGACGCGTAGCGTCCGGTTACGTAGTGCTCGAGCTGGCGTTCGATGTCACCGAGCATGGAGCTCGCACCGATGCGGAACAGTTCGGGCTCGAGCCACGGCCGCCCCAGCTCTTCCTTCATCAATGACAGCCAGGTCAGCGCATCTTTCGCGGTACGCAGTCCACCCGCTGGCTTGAACCCGATGCGATGACCTGTGAACTCACCGTAGTCACGCAATGCGCGAAGCATCGTGAGGCCCACTGGCAGCGTCGCGTTCACATCCTCTTTACCCGTCGACGTCTTGATGAAGTCCGCACCCGCCTGCATCGCCACCATGCTCGCCTTGTAGACGTTGCGCAGCGTCTTCAGATCGCCCGTCGCGAGAATCGCCTTGAGATGCGCTTCACCGCACGCTTCGCGCATTGACTTCACTTCGTCGTAGAGCGCCTGCCAGTTCTGGGTCAGAACGTGAGCACGCGATATCACGATATCGATCTCGGCAGCGCCCTCTCCCACCGCGTAACGAATCTCGGCGAGACGCTGCGGCAACGGCGTGAGTCCTGCCGGGAAACCTGTCGCGACGGAGGCCACCGGAATTCCCGACCCGGCGAGTGCTTTGACTGCCGGTGCAACCATCGTCGGATAGACGCATACCGCACCGACAGTTGGCGGCGAATCAGACAAGCCGAGCGCTGCAACGATGTCATCGCGAATCGGCCGGCGCGCCTTCATTGCAAGCCGGTGAACCCGACCCGGCGTGTCATCACCAGCGAGCGTCGTCAGGTCGATGCACGTGACTGCCTTCACGAGCCACGCCGCCTGGTATTCCTTCTTCACCGTGCGGCGCGTGCCGAGCGTAGCGGCACGACGCTCGGCGGCCGAGAGATTCACCTGGATGCACTCGAACCATTCCGGCGTGAGCACGGTCCCGGGATTGCGATCGATGGTCGTCATAAAATCTTCCAGCCGCGACTCACTTGCAGGCGGGCTTCGCCTTGTTGCAAGCGGCCACCAGTTCCTTCGGCGGTTCCTTCTTGAACACTGTCTTGTACGACTCGAGCACGTTGCCTTGCACGACTGGCAGCGACTGCACGCCGACCCACGCCGGCGGCGTCTTGCCAACGAGCGCCTTCATCATCGCGAGCGCTTCGGCGACACCCTGATCGTACGGACGCTGCGAGCCCGTCGCCTTGAGCGGACCACCCTTCGCGATCTCGATTGCCGATTGCAGACCGAGATCCACCGTCGTGATCGGAATATTCACGCCCTGCGCACGCATCGACGAAATCGTGTCCAGCGCGGGCTGATCCCACACAGCGAACAGCGCTTGAACATCGGGATTGGCCGTGAGGAAGTCGCCAGCGATCTGCGAGACCTTCGACGGATCCGTGAAGTCGACCTGCTTGATCTTGATGTCAGGACGATTCCTGGCGAGCCAGTCCTTGACCGCTTTCGTGCGCTGGTTGGTGCTGAAGTAATCGACTCCGAAATGCACGATGCCGAGCTTGCCGCCCTGCTTGATGCAGGACGCCGCAATCTGCGCAGCGATCCAGCCGTTGCCCTGACTGTCGGCCGACACCATCGAGGCATAGTGCTCCGGGTGTTTGAGGCCGGCCGGCACGTTGTCCATGAAGACCAGCTTGATGCCCGCAGCCGACACCTTCTTATATGTAGCGGCGGTGGCGACGCCGTCGACGGGAATCGAAATGATCCCGTGCGGCTTGCGCTGAATCGTGTTCTCGATATCGGCGATCTGCTTGTCGACCTGGTATTCAGCCGAGGTCACGCCGATGACTTCGACACCGTACTTCTTCAGCGTGTCGGTAATTCCCTGTACCTGCAGCTGCGACCAGTCGAGATTCACGGTCTGCATCGTAATGCCGACGCGGAACTTGCCCGCCTTGATCTTCGCGATCTCATCCGGTGTCAGTTGCAACTGGTCGACCGAAGCCGCTTTTTCGCCGTTTGGCCCCTGGCCAATGATCGTCTTCGGCCCCAGCGTTGCGAGATCGAGTCCGGTTGCACACCCTTTCGGTGCCTGTGCGTAGGCCCCCGTCATCGCGAACGTCAGCGCACCCGCCAGAATCAGGGCGGATCGGAGTTTCGGTCGTCTGCTCATGGCCAGTGATCCCTTATGCCGGTGCGATGTGGGCCGAAGCGATAGCGGCTCGATCACCGTTTGGTGAAGGCTACCGCGGCCACGATGATAGCGCCCTTGATGACCAGCTGGAGCGATGAACTGACCCCCAGCAAAACCAGGCCGTTATTGAGAGTGCCGATGATAAGGCTGCCCAGTACGGTCCCGAGGATGAAGCCCCGGCCGCCGAACAGACTGCATCCGCCGAGAATCACAGCGGCAATCACATCCAGCTCGATCCCCTGAACGACGTCCGGCCGCGCGGCATGGGAACGGGCCGACAGAACCAGCGCCGCGAGCCCGGCCAGCATGCCCGTGAACACGAAGGCCAGCGTCGTGACGCGCCGCGTGTTGATGCCTGAATACAATGCGGCGGTCGGATTGCCGCCCGCCGCGTAGATCTGCCGGCCGTAGATACTGAAGTGCAGCAGCAGAATGCCGATGACGATCGCGAGCAGCGTCCAGGCGATCGGTGCCGGGATCCCGAGGAATGTCGTCTCGCCGAACAGCTCGATATATGGGTCGCTGGTGATGATCACGGGCTTCGTATCCGTGATGAGCATCGCCAATCCCCGTGCTGCGCTCAGCGTTCCGAGCGTCACCAGAAACGAGGGGATCGCGAGGCGAGTCGTCAGCACGCCGTTGATGAATCCGACCAAAGCGCCCGTGCCGATTCCCGCCACGGCACCGACCAGCCAGCTGTCGTACACATGGGCCATCGCGAGCGCGGCACACATTCCCGACAATGCGAGGGTCGAGCCGACGGACAGATCGATCTGGCGCGCAATGATGACGAACGTCATGCCCACCGCCATGATCGACACCAGCGCCGTCTGCCGGCCGATATTCAGGAAGTTATCGAACGACAGGAAGTGAGGCGACGCCGCGCTGAAGACGACGAGCATGATGACGAACGCGACGTACAGCATGTACGGCTGATCGCCCTGCAAGAGCTGACTCACGAGCTGGCGCGCCCGGGGTGGTGCCGCAGCTGCGACTGTCGTGGAGCTGGATTCCGTCATGATGCCTGTGCCGCGGCTCGCGGAAGTTGGATCAGATGATGAAGCGCCTCGGTACCGTCGATTGCTTCGCGCCCGACCGTCTCGACAATCGCACCGTCGGCAACGATGGAAATACGGTCGCACAGGCGCAGCAACTCGGCCAAGTCGGAAGATACGACGAGCACTGCCGTGCCGGACCGGGCGGCCTCATTTACCAGCGCGTAGATTTCCTCTCGCGCGCCCACGTCGACACCTACAGTCGGCTCGTCGAGCAACAGAACGCGTGGGCGCGGTTGGTGCCACTTGCCGAACACGACTTTCTGCTGATTTCCGCCCGACAGATTCTTGACGACAGTGGAAGCACTCGGCGCCTTCACCGCGAGCTTGCTCACGACAGCTCTTGCTTGCGTCATGGCGCCGATGCGATCGAGCCAGCCCAATCGAGAAAAGTGCGGCAGTCGTGGCAGCGTGAGATTTCGCTCGATTGCATGGTCCAGTACGAGCCCCTGCACTTGCCGATCCTCGGGCACCAGCGCAACGCCTTGCTCGATGGCGGTGCGTGGTTTTCTGTTCGAGAGCGCAACGCCTTCGATCCGAATCTCACCTTGCTCGACGGCCCGAAGCCCGAAGATCGTCTCGAGAATCTCGGTTCGTCCGCTGCCGATCAGGCCCGCCAGACCGTGGATCTCGCCGGCGTGCACATTGAGGTCGACGCAGTTGAGACAATCGTTCGTCACGCGGGACAACGTCAGCACTGGCTTGGAGGCCGACACAGCAACCTCCCGTGTCTTCTGGATAGGCGCGTCAGCGCCCAGCGCCGCATGCCCTGGCCCAACGATTGCCGTGACCAGTTGCTTCATATCGGTCTTCGCCGTCACGAAGCTCCCAGCATTCGCGCCATCGCGAAACACCGTTACGTTCTGGGAAATCCGGAATACTTCGTTGAGTCGGTGAGTGACATAGATGACGCCGACGCCACGCTGCGTTACGGTGCGGACGGCATCGAACAGGATCTTTTCCTCGCCCTCGGTGAGCGCCGAAGTGGGCTCATCCAGGATCAGGATTCGCACATCGCCCATCAACGCCTTGGAGATCTCCGTCATCTGCCGGTAAGCGAATGGCAGCGAGCCGACTGTAGCGCGAGGATCGAGCGGAATCCCGTGCTCGCGCAGGAACGCGCTCACCTCGGTCATGAGCTGGCGCTTCTTGAGGAAGCCGAATCGGGTTTGCGGTTCACGCCCCAGCATCAGGTTGGCCCCGACTGAGAGCGATTCGACCAGGCTCAGGTCCTGATAGACGACCGCAACACCTGCAGCGCGCGACTCAGCGGGCGACGCGAACCTGACTTCGCGACCGGCGATCTCGATACGGCCGCTGTCATGCTTGTGAACACCGCTCAGGATCTTGATCAGCGTCGACTTGCCGGCGCCGTTCTCACCGAGCAGAGCGTGGACTTCACCGGGAAAGACTTCGAGGTCGACACCGCGCAGTGCGTGCACACCACCGAAGCTCTTCGTGACGCCGCTGACTCGGACCAGCGGCGTCTGAGGGGAAAGCTGAGCCGGGGAGTTCATCGAATTGGAAGTGGCTGTGGAACTGATTCCGTCACTCCCGCGAAAGCGGGAGTCCATGCCTTTCACAGATGGATTCCCGCTTTCGCGGGAATGACGGAATCACTCTTCTCACAACCTCAGAAGTTCGCCTTCAGCTGCACACCCACCGTCCGCGGCTCATTGATGAACCCCGTCAGGTTGTTGAAGTCGATGGCGCCGACCGCGATCTCCTCGTCCGTGATGTTGCGGCCGAACACCGCGACTTCGTACTTGCCGTCGCTCCAGTTGTAGCCGATGCGCAGGCCGCCCTCGAGCAGTTCCTTGCCGGTGAACTCGACCGACTCGTACAGGAAGAAGTTCACCTCGCTGCGATATGCCCAGTCGGTGTAGGCGAACAGCTCGCCGTTGCCGAGCGGGATGCCGTAGCGCAGCGTGAAGTTCGAGATCCATTCGGGCGCCTGCGGCAGCTGATTGCCGTCGATGACCGCAAGGCCGCCAACGATCGGGTCCGTGACAGTGCACGCGAAGCAGACGCCGACCGCGATATCGTCATCCTCGATCTCGGTATCGTTGTAGCTCGCGCCCAGTGTCACCAGCAGGTTCTGCGTCAGGTACGCCTGAAAGTCGAGCTCGGCGCCCTGACCCACCGTCTTGTCCGCGTTCAACAATCGCACGGCGTTGCTTGCACCGCCGACGGCGGTGAGCTGCTGATCCTTCACTTCATAGCGATACAGATTGAAGTACAGCTTGGCGCGACGATCCATCAGATCAGCTTTCACGCCGACCTCAACGGAAGTGTTGTTTTCCGGCTCCGCGACGGATTGATTGCCGAACGCTGACGCGGGCTGCACGCTGGCGCCGCGGAAACCCGTCGCGACGCGCGCGTAGAGATTGACAGCGTCGTTGATCGCGAACGTGCCGCTCACGTCCCAGTTCACTTTGCTGTCGCTGAGGCTCGCGGTCGTCGGCAACGTCGGATCCGGGAACGTGAAGCCTTCCGGCACGCCCGTTACGAAGTCTTTCTCGTCGTTGGTGTAGCGAACGCCGGCGCTCAGCTCGAACGCATCGGTCATTGCATAGCTGATCGAGCCGAACAGCGCGTACGCCGTATTCGTCTGATTCGAGCGCAGATACTGCGTCTGCGCGCCGGTGCCGAGGCTGTCATAGGCGAAGCTCTCGATGTCATAGTCCTCATCGAAGTAGTACACGCCCGCCTGCCAGTTGAACGCACCGTCCGACTGCGACTCGAGGCGCAGCTCCTGCGTGAACTGATCGAGCGAGGGAACACCGTCGGCTGTTTCGCTCGGGAACGGAATGAAGCCCGGGCCGTTCGGCAGACCGCAGAATCCGCAGCCATAACCGCCGTCGATGTCGCCGCGACTGTAAGTGTCGAGCGTTTCGTAACCCGTGATCGAGTACAGCGCGACATTACCGAAGTCCCAGCGCAACCGGATGTTGCCGCCGTAGATGTTCAGCTCCTGTTCGTTGCGACCGTCGATCGAAATGGTGTCCGGATCGAACCCGCTGACAAGGTCGTTGCTGCCCGACTGGATGATGTTGGCGCGGAACAATCGTGCAGTGCCATCCAGGCTGCGCATGTGCGCATTGAACAATGCGCTGAACGTCTCGCCCGGGTCGTACATCAACTGCACGCGTCCGGCGCGATCGTCGTAGCCTTCATAGACATCGTCTTCGCCCGTGAGCGCGTTGCCGACGAAGTCGTCACGGTGCTGGTACATTGCCGAGAAGCGGGCCGACCAGTTCGCACCCAGCGGGACGTTGATCGCGCCTTCGATGTTGGCCGTGTTGTACGTGGCTTCGGATGCGTTGATATAGCCGCCGAATTCCTTCGACGGCTTGACCGAGTCGAACTTCACCACGCCACCGGGCGTGTTGCGGCCGAACAGGGTGCCCTGCGGTCCGCGCAGCACTTCGATCTGGTCGACGTCGAAGATCGGAAAGCCCTTGAGGATGGGATTTTCCTGGACGACTTCGTCATAGATCAGCGAAACGGGCTGCGATGCGTTCAGTCGAAAGTCCGTATTGCCATAGCCGCGAATATAGAAGCGCGGAAAGGCTCGGCCGAACGACGATTCCACGTTGAGGCTGGGAATGCGCGCAGCCAGCAGGCGCACGTCCTGGCCACCGGACGCGAGAACATCGAGATTCTCGCCGCTCACGGTCGAAACGGAGATCGGCACGTCACGGATGTCTTCAGCGCGTCGCTCAGCGGTGACGACGACCACTTCGAGCTCCGGCGGTGCCTGCGCGAATGCTGCTCCGAGCGGCAACGCAAGAGCCGCCCCCAGAAGAATCGTATTTCCCCCGCACGTCATGGCTTTCCGTTTGCGCATGTTCATGGATGCTGGCTCCCGCTTATTGTTTCGCGACCCCTGATGCCCGGCGAGGATACACCTGTCGCCGCTCGCATGGCACACCGACCCGGCTATGGGTCGTCGGGCGATTCCATTCGGAGCATGTCCTTGCCCAGCGCGACTTTGCCGGAGGCAATCAATGCTTCGCCGGCGCCGACCCGATCGCGCGTCTCGCGGTTCTGGCTGAGCTTGAACTTGCCTTCCAGCCGGGTGATTTCGACTTCGATTCCCACGATCGCCTTCAGGAGCGCATCGATGTAGTCCGGCGGCGCATCCGTCATCTTCCAGGGAACGCTCCGTGAACCCTCGTGCACTCTGGTCAATCGGGCGACAACGCCGCGCACGTGCTTCTCGTCGTCGTGAATGGTGATCCGCCCATGAACATGCACGACGCTGTAGTTCCATGTCGGCACCTGCTTGTGAGCTTCGTGTTTGCTCGGATACCAGTTCGGAGAGATGTAGGCCTCCTCTGCCCGAAACACGACCAGCACATTCGCACCGCTCTCCACCGAGTGCCACAGCGGATTGCTGCGAGCGACATGCCCTCGCAATAGGCCATGCGGTCCGACGTTGGAGTCGAGGTCGAACGGCAAGTGGTTGGCATCGAGCCCATCGCCGCCATGCGTGACGAGCATGCCCAGCGGATGTTCGCGGATCAGGCGATGCAGGACCTCGGGACGGGATTCTGCAAAGTGTTTGGGGATATACATTGCCAATGCACTGTGGCTAATTCGACACGCTGTGCAGCACGCCACGACGCTGCATCGAACTGGCAAACCAGAGCTGAAAAAGCGCGAAGCCGACGATGAAGAGCGTCAGCGGCAGATTGAAGAAGCCCTCCGGCGGCGGATTCGTGATGTATACCATCGTGTTCGCGATCGCCCCGAACAATGAAGCGGCGAACGCCGGTACGGCGAATCGACTGCGCAGCAGAAGCAGGATTGCCCCCACGAGTCCGCCCACGACGCCGAGGCCCCACGTGAGCGTGCTCCAGAAAGGCAAGCTGCTCACGTAGTCGCGATGTGCTGCCGGCATTCCCTCGAGGAACGCGTCAGCCGCGAACGTCGAACCGGCCCAAAGGAAGACACCGGATGCGTTCCAGAGAAGCGCCATAACGCCGACGACCCACAGATGCCAGGGGGCCGACCCGCTTCGCGCCGATTGATTGTCTGACACCGACACCCCTCCCTTCCTTCGGCAAAGGATCGGCGCCGCTTCCCGGCGTGTCAATCGCGCATCGAGACGATCTAGAACGTAATCTTCACCGAGCGCGCATTGCGCTTGGCCTCACCGTGGTACACAGCTTCGATGTTGTTGCCGTCCGGATCCAGCACAAACGCCGCGTAGTAACCCGGATGGTAAGGACGCTCTCCGGGCGCGCCGTTGTCCTTGCCGCCGTTGGCCAGAGCTGTCTTGTAGAACGCGTCGACCACGGCCCGGCTGTCTGCCTGGAGCGCAAGATGGTGGCGGCCCGTCAGCTCTCCGCGTGCGCCCTCCCAACCCGCGTTGGAAATGCACAGTTCGTCAGCCCAGAAATATTCGTCGCCGCTGCCGCCGATGGGAATGCTCAGACTCTTGAAGATCGCCTCATAAAATTTCCGCGAGGCAGGCAGATCCCGGACGACGAGTTGAACGTGGTCGATCAGTCGACCCCTGTGCAGTTCCTGCGTTTCCATTCCTTCCTCCTGGCGGTTGGCGCGTGCAAGACGTGACCCCAGGGACTGAACCCGTACCCAAGCGACGAGTTCCATTGACCTGCATCCGTATGTGCTCAGCAGAACGATCGGTCGTATGTAGCGGGCTGCGCTGTAGTTGTTTCTTTCAGCAGTGCTGGACCAACGACACAGGCTATCCACCGCGGGAGGCATCCTGCTGCATGCCGTTTCCTTCCTTGTTGAAGATGTCATCGAGCAAGTGCGGCAGCTCCTCGATCGCATTCGGCTTGAGCGCTATCGCCCGAACGCCAGCCTCGTAGGCTCTCGCGCGTTCCTCGTCCAGCAAGTGCCCCGATACCAGAACGATGGGCAGCTCCGGGCGGAGCTGCACGATCAGGCTGGCGAGTTCGAACCCTGTCATGCGAGGCATTGCAAGATCGGTGATGACTGCGTCGAAATCGCTCGGATGTTCGCGGATCGCGGCGAGTGCCAGCAGCGGGTCGGTGAACGTCGTCACCCGGTAGTTCCAGCGCTTGAGCGCACGCGCGACGAGGGAGACTATGGATTCCTCGTCGTCCACATAGACCACGTGCTGGCGCTGACCGGGTCGGGCAACTCGTGCCACGTCTGCATCCGCGTTCTGCGACGCATGACTGATGGGCAGCAACACTTCGATGCTCGTGCCCACACCTGGCTCAGTTGTCACGTCGACAGTGCCGCGGTGTCCCTGCACGATCCCGTGCACGACTGCGAGGCCCAGACCGGTTCCTCCTGTGCCTTTCGTCGTGAAGAATGGCTCGAACATGCGAGCACGCGTCATTGCATCCATTCCCGGCCCGCTGTCGCGAACCGTCAACCGGATGTACGACGCTGACTCCGCTTCCACCTGATCGACAGATACGTGCACGACTCCGCCCCGCTCGCCGATGGCCTGCGCCGCGTTCGTCACCAGATTCATTACCACCTGATGAATCTGTCCGGCATCGGCCATGATCTTCGGTAGCGATGCTTGTACATTTGGACGCAGCTCGATCATGGCAGGCAGCACCGCACGCAACAGGTTCAGAGCTTCGTTGACCACTGACTCGATGGCAGTGGGCTGCTGCTCGCGCGCAGAGGGGCGAGCGAAGGTCAGGATGCGACGTACCAGTCCGCTCGCGCGTGCACGTGCCTTCTCGATCTCCTGGAGATTCAATCGCAGCGGACTGTCGGGCGAACAATCCTCCAGCGCCAACTGTGCGTTGCCGCCGATGGCCAGCAGGATATTGTTGAAGTCGTGCGCGATGCCGCCGGCCAGCTTGCCGAGTGCGTCGAGCCGTTGAGCCTGCTGCAATTGCGCTTCGAGCTCCACTCGTTCCTGCGCGGCCATCACTTGCAGGGTAATGTCCTGCACCACGCCGAGCACGGAATGCACTTTGCCGACTTCGTCTCGCTCCATCTGGAACATCGACGAAAGATGGTGAACGCTTCCATCAGGATGGATGATGCGAAACTCGTGACGCGCGAGCGACTCGTTCGATCTCAACGCATCGATGTACTCCCGCTGCACCCGCGGACGATCGTCGGGATGTAGCAGCGCCATGTGCTCCGCCACCGTCGGCACCGGACCTCGCTGAAGACCATAGAGTTCGAACATGCCCGAGGACCAGCACGTGCCTTCGTCTGCGGTCCAGGTCCAGGTCGCAAGCTTGGCCAGACGCTGCGCCTGTCGCAGCAGCGATTCGTTCGCGCGCAGCGACTGCACCATCGCGTGACGCTCCGTCGTATCCCACACGACCCCGGCAAACACCCCTCCCGCGGCGGCCGCCCCGACGAAACTGCTGCTGGCACTGAGCCAGCGGACACTCCCATCCGCCCGGAGAACCCTCACTTCCATGAACGCCGGACGCAGCTCCGTCGGCTGCTTCATCTGCTGGAGGATCCCTTCGCGATCCTCGGGGTGCATCAGGTTGATGGCATCCATCGGCTTGCCCCCGAAAGTGCCGGACGGCAAGTCGTACAGCGCGTGCATGCGCGCATCCCATTCCATGGCGTTGGTGGTCGTGTCCCACCGCCACACGCCAAAGCCGGCGAGGCGCAGCGCCTCCCGTAACTCCCGATCGCGATCGGCTGAGTCGGCCATGGGTACGTTTTGTTCGGAAAAACGGACTTTCCGCCGCATGATACGCCCGGCCCTGCGCTCGCAACCTGCGTCTTCTTCTTAGGAGGATTCTCGCCGTGCAGCAATCGTAAAGGTTGCCGACGGTGAGGCGCCGGACTCTCAACGGCTCAGCGTCTGCCACCCCCCGTCGACGACCGTTCCATCTGTGCGCACGAACTCCAGGCGATACTCGATCGCATCCGCACCGGTCGGCGCGCTGAACTCGAATGGATGAACTCGGTCCGCGAGCTTGCGCTCCGATCGTCCGTCTTTCAGCGTCGCGCGTACCTCGCGGACATCGCTGTCCGAGGCCGACGTCCACAGGTAGAAGTCCCGCTGCCCTGCGAATGAAAGGAACATCGCGGTCGCGTCGCCGACCGGCGTCTTGTCCGTCCGGAAGCCGTTGCCGCCAGCCCTCGTCTTCTTGCTGGTATCCGCGAAGTAGTCGGCGTGCAGGCGCTTGAACACAGGCAGGTCATCCACCGCGATTGCAGTCAGTCCCTTCGCAGACAGCTGCAGTTTGACGATGCCGTTCACCACTGTCGCCGTACCCGACGGCTTGCCATCGGTCCATACCCGCGCCGAGTAGCTGCGGCCGGGTACGTACGGAACTCGTTCACGGTCGAGTGTGACCGTCACGGACCGGGTCTTCGGGGACTCATTGCTCAACGCGAGATAGAAGCGCCCGTTGCCGTAGCCGGTGAGATAGTTCGCCTGCGGATCGTCGGTGCTGACGATGTGCCGCGGCATCCACAAGTGAACATTCTCTTCACCCATGAACTTGCCCGCTCGATCGCCGTACACTTTGCTGCGCAGATATGCATAGCCCTGCGCGTAGCGCGCGGGAAACAGGATGGCGCCCTTCGATCGGGTCTCGAAGTCCGACATCAGGTAGTCGGTCAGCAGTGCGATGTGCGGCCAGACGTGGTTGTAGTAGATCTCGTTGTAGTTGAGCTGCGCGAACGGACGATTCTGGAAGTCCTGGCGGGCGTAGACATTCGAGAACCTGACGTTGATGTCGTAGCCCGGATAGGTCTTGTAGCGACCGACGATGGCCGACCGCGCGGCATCGTGCAGGAACGTGTCATTCGTCGCCGCAGCAATGCGCAATTCGTAGGCAGCCTGATGCGCGAGGAAGACGCCCGGATTCAGGTGATACGTCGTCTGCGCTTCCGGTGTGAGTCCGATCTGCGAGACCTGCCATGCCGGCAGCGCAACCTCCGGGGTCGGGATGCCCTTGTCATCAGGTTTCGCAGTAAACAGCCCGACAGGAGCGATGCCGCCACGATCGACCGTGACGTCACCTTGCGGAATCTTCGGGAAATACCACGCGTAGCTTGCGTAGCTGCGAGCGCCCGCGCGGGCAGCGGCGAGATAGCGCGGCTCGTTCGTCTCCTGCCACAGCTCGAACAACTCGACGAAGCGTGGTGCGAAGTCCGACCAGAACTGTCCGCCCTTGTCGAGATGCACATCGCTGAAGTCGCGCTGCGGAGTGTCGATGCGTGCCTTGATGTACGCATCCGCAAGGGTGCGTGCTTTCGCGAGGCGCGCCGCATCCCCAGTGAGCCTGTACAGGGCGAGTTCATCCCAGAACGTCGCGCCATCACTCACCATCAGCAGATTCAACCGACGCGGCTTGCCGGCGAGCTCCAGCGCGTAGTGACGGAAGACCGGCGTCTGCCCGTGCGACATCTGATAGAGCTCGGCGAGTTCGGAAACTTCCGCAGCCGGGCCCTTCATGTCGCGTGCGGCGTTCTGACCCGCTTCTTCCGGCAGCGCGTTGTAGAGGTACTTCGTGCGCGACATCAGGAATTCGGTGATCGGCAGCGCACGCAGGCGATATATCTCCGGATCGTCCTGAATCAGCGCGAGCGCCAGCGGATGCAGCGCGGAGACGACTTTCACCGTTCCCTTGACATCGGTGTTGTAGTCGAACCCCCTGAGATCCGCGTTCCAGCCCGAATGCGCATCGTCCATCGCAAAGTCGACCATGCCGTCGATCGTCGCGTTGAGGGACTGATCGACGTTCTGACGGATGTCGGCGAATCCGAAGAGAGTCCGTGCGACTTCGGCGAACGCATCATTCACATCGCCGGCGACGATCACGGGCCGGACCGCGAACGTCGCACTCTGCCCTGCTGCGAACTTCGAATCCGTCTGGCCGAGCAGCGGCGCGAACGCCGATGGCTGCGCTTCGCCTTTGAGATTGCGCAGCACGACACCGAATCGCGCATTCGCGATCGTCGGCAGACGATACGGGCTTTCGCGCGGATCGACGCTGAGGCCGTAGGTCATCTTGTCGCGGGTCACCAGCGTCAGCGGCAAGCCGCCCATGCTTTCTGCCGTCATCAAGGG
The DNA here is from genome assembly GCF_014202975.1 of Povalibacter uvarum. Lineage (GTDB taxonomy): Bacteria > Pseudomonadota > Gammaproteobacteria > Steroidobacterales > Steroidobacteraceae > Steroidobacter > Steroidobacter uvarum. The sequence continues at coordinate 196,824 of NZ_JACHHZ010000001.1, read as the reverse complement.
CGCGCGCGGAAAGCGCTTCTCCTGCCAGATCAAGGGCTGGAGGAACGCGTCGTCGGCCGACGGATCACTCGCTGGCGCGCCTGTGTACCCGACCGTGTACCAGCCAGGCTTGCGGGCCGTGAATCTCCATGAAATACGCGGCGACTCGCCGGAGACAGGACGGACTTCAGCGTCCAGCGTGAAGTTCGGATCAGATGCGAAGGTCCATGCAACACCACCGCCATCGAGCGGGCGACTGCTGGTCGCGCGAATGCTCGTCACCACGCCCGCGTCATAGACAACGTCAGTGAAGCCGTTGCCGCTCGCGGCGCGCCACCTCGGCAACGGATAGTTCTCGACGTTCACGCCTTCGAGGCTTTCACCCGGCGTCGAAGCGAAGTGCGACAAGCCCAGCTGCGGATCCGCATCGGCGCGGATCACGGTAAAGACAGGTTCAAACGTTGCGCGTTTGTCGTCGCGCTCGATAGTGACGGCATTGGCGGAGGAAGAGCTGATCCGATAGGACGGCGCCTGTTGTGCGCTGGCTGCGAATGCGGTGAGGGACAGCAGGACGCAGGAGAGACCGCGAGTCCGGTTCTTCATTCTTCAACCTCGACGAAAGTCAGATGAGCGGGACGCGGATCAGACCGCGTGACGAAGCAGCGCTTTGGCGTCCAGCCCAATACCCAGGCCTGCGCCGGCCGGAGCAAACAGATAACCATCCTTCACTTCCGCAGGCGTCGCCGCAATCGACGCGCCAATCGGGTTCTTGCCGATCCAGTATTCGCACACGATGCTGTTCGGCATGGCGACCGCGAGATGCGCGCTGGCCGCCACATGCACAGCAGAGCCGATGCTGACGTGCGGCTGGAACGCGAGCCCGAAGCAATCCGCCAGCTCGGCGATGCGCCGGCATTCCGTGATACCACCGGCGCGACACACGTCGGGCTGCACGATGTCGATCGCGCGATTGCGGATCAGCTCCACGGTTTCATGCCGCGTCATGATCGAATCGAGAGCGATGGGAATCGACAGCCGTTGTGCCAGCTCGGCGTAGCCTTCGACGTCCTCGGGCGGAATCGGCATCTCGAAGAAGCCGACACCGAGCTCCTGCATTGCCTCGCCGATCAGCATCGCATCGGCCCGCGAGTAGACGCCGGCCGCGTCGGCGTAGATCGTGAAGTCGTCACCCAGCGCATCGCGGATCGCACGGATAGTGCGCAGATCCCCTCGCACTCCGCGACCGATCGCCATCTTCACGCCTGTGTATCCGTCCTTGCGCAGCCCGCGCGCCTCATCGACAAGCCCTGTGACCGCCTCGTCCGGCGCTTCGATCGGCAGCGAGGGAATGCCGGACGCATAGACGCGCACGCTTTCGCGCATCTTCCCACCAAGCAGCGTGGAGATCGGCGCATTCGCAGCCTGCCCTGCCAGATCCCAGAGCGCGATGTCGACGCCTGCAATCGCTTCTATATAGAAGCCGGCTCGATGGCCGCGCACGCGCATCCCCGCGTACATGCGCTCCCAAAGCACTAGAACGTCGCGCGGATCCGCACCGATGAGAATGTCTTTGAGCAGCAGGTCGATGATCTTTGCCGTGGCCTGCGGCGCAACCGGCGCCTTGGCTTCACCCCAGCCGACATGGCCACTGTCGGTTTCGATGCGCACGATGACAGTATCGATCGTCTTCGAGTAGACGAAGCGGCGGCGCAGCGGAACCGGATACTCAGTCGACAGCTCCGCCTGACCGGCGGCCCGAACCGAACCCCAGGCGCGACTGCCCCAGTAGCCGCGGCTATCGATCGGCTCCGCCTGGATGGGGAACGCTTCGACCTTCACGATCTTCATGCAGCCTCCTGACAAAGCGCCAGCAAGAGAGGGCCCTGGCCCCAGGGAAATGTGCCGAAGGGTCGCGTCGCGTAGACGTGTCGCGCACCCACCGGCGTGGCATCGCTCACCAACGCGAGCGTCCCATCAGGGGCGATCTGCGAATGCATCGCTGCGCGGGCTTTGCGCTCCATCTCGATGTAACGAGTCGCATCGAGCACGCCGTGTTTGCTGCCTTCGCGAAGCGCATAGGCCGCCATCGTCGCGAGCGTCGATTCCTGGTAGGTCGCAGGATCGTCGATCACCGTGTGCCACAGGCCACTCGGGCACTGCGTAAGTGCGAGCGCGTCACAGAGCGCCAGCGTTCGTTGATGCAACTCTGGCCACGCAACGTGAGTCCGTGGGAGCAACGCGAGCGTGTCGACGAGCCCCATCAATGCCCAGCCATTGCCTCGTGCCCACAGTTCGCCGTTCCTTCCGCAATCACGCTCGAAGCCGTGAAACAGCAATCCGCTGTCGGCTTGCAGTGTTCGCGCATAGCCGAGCAACTCGCTCACGGCCTGATCGAAGTAGTGTTCCTCACCCGTCTCGCGCGCGAGTGCCGCTAGAAACGGGCCATCGACGTCCATGCAATCGACCCAGATCTGCCAGCGCCAGCCGGACGTATCACCACGGTGATAGCGGATGCCGTTCGGTCCACTCGGAAAGCCCGCATTCAGCGCCGCGAGTTTGCGCGCGGCATCGAGGAACTGCGGATCGCCGGTGCGTCGATAGAGTTCGAGCAGCTCCCTACCGGCACCGACGTGATCTTCATTCGTGCGGCCAACGCCGCGCCCCAGCCAGCTTCGTAGTATTCCGTGCACAAAGCCGAGCGGCGCCGCATCACCGAGCAGATCACCGGTGCGAATCAGACCGCGAAGCGCGATCGCTTCGCCGAAGCCCCAGACCCGGTAGTTCCAGCGCATCGCGACATCGGCGACGGCCCGTAGTTCTTCGCGACTCATGCGGCTTCCAGGAGAACTTCGAACAATCCGCCCGAGGCGGGGCGGTCGATCAGCGCCTGCGGACTCAGCCGCATGCGCGAGGTTGTAACAAGGAGTCGATTCGATCCCGCGAAGCACACGCTGCTCACGTGCGGCGCAGGAACCGCGATGCTGCGCAGATAGGCGCCGTCGGCTGCGAGTTGCACCACGCAACTGCCGCCCCACATCGCTACCCAGAACGTTCCATCGGGAGCGATGGTCATTCCGTCGGGCTTGCCCGCCAGACCGAGGAAATCTGAAACGATGATCGGCTCACCCAACGCACCGGCGTTTGCGGGGTAAGCCAGCAAAGTTCGCTCGAGCGTGTCGACGACATACAGCGTGCGGCCATCGGCGGAGAACTTCATGCCGTTCGGGACGCCAAGTCCCCGCGCGACGCGCTGTGGCTGATCCCGCAGCGAAGGTGCGTGAAAGATCGCGCCGCGTGTCGAAAGAATGCCCCGGTGCATCATGCCGACCCACAGGCCGCCGCTCTGATCGACCGTCATGTCATTGAAGCGGCAGCCAGCGTCGATTGCGGCTGCCGGGCCCGCATCGATCTCGCCCGATGCGCCAACCGAGCAGAAGCGATCGTCGAGCGATCCGATCAGTCCGCCATCAGGCCATGCAGCGAGCGACCAGATCGAGGCGGACATCTCGATCGAATCGAGTTCGCCCTGCCATACCGTGAGCAGCCTTCGTGACACCGGATCGGTCCAACGCACCCGGTCGCCCAGCCAGGCCGGGGATTCGCCGATGGTGGCGCCGGCATCGCTGATGAGACGAACCGTTGGCGCGTCAGCCATGACGCGCCCGATGCAGTGCATAGAATCCGCGCACACAGGCCGCGCGGGATTCCACAGGTTCACTCGACACGCCCACGGAGCGCAGCGCACTCGCGTACAGGGCACAGAGCGGACCGTTGCCGACGAGAGGAACGACGCCGTTCACGAGCGTTGGATACACAGCCAGGGCGTCGGCGATCTCTGAACCGATCAGCAGCCCGCGAATGTAAGAGGCAGCATCAGGCTTCGCGAGCAGGCCGCGCATCACCCTTGCACGAGCACCGAAGAGCAGCGTTCCGAGACTCAGTTGACGTGCACGACCGGCGGTGACGCCCGCGTGGAACGCCTCACCGTCTGCAGCGTCGCCCGCCACGATCGAGGCGAGAAGCCCCTTCGCTGTCAGTCGATCGAAAATCTCACCCGACATGCTGGTGAAGAAGTCGAGCACCCGACCGCCCTCCAGGCGTACCCACTTGGTGTGTGTGCCCGGCAGCGCGACCCATCCATCAACGACGCGCAATGCGGCGAGACCCAGCAACTCGATTTCTTCTCCGCGCAGGATGTCCGGCGCACCGTCGAAGCTGCGTCGACAAGTGATGCCGGGCACGATGTGCGCAGGCACATTGCCGATCTGCGTTGAAACTGCCGCTGCCGCCAGATCGGTGCGACCCGCCGGAGCCTGCGCATAGGGCACTTCGATCCAGCCCACGTTCGAACCGATCATGCCGGAAGCGTAAACCGGCCCGGTTCGCGGCCAGCGCGATGTGAGCTCGTCCATCATCGCAGCCATGCCGCTGCGATCGAGCGCAGTGACACCGGCCGGCGCCGAGTATTCGTCGATCGCCCTGCCCTCCGAGGAAATCAGGAAGGCGCGAAAATTCGTACTGCCCCAGTTGATGCCGACAAATGTGTCGGACTCAGCGCCGTGTGACACCGGCACCTCCGTCGATAGCGTAAACCGACCCTGTGATCCATTGCGCACGATCGGAAGCGAGGAACAGCGCAAGATCCGCCACCTCCTCCGCCGTGCCCAGTCGTCCGAGCGGATGCCGCCCGATGTTGCGGACCCGCGCGTCCTCGGCATCCCCACTGCGAGCGAACGAAGCACGCAGTGCCGGCGTATCGATACTCGCCGGTGCAATAGCGTTGATGCGGATGTTGCGGGGCGCGAGTTCGAGCGCGGCCGTCTGCACGAGATTGTTGAGTGCGGCCTTGGTCGCCGCATAAGCCGCGAGACTGGGCGTCGCGAAGCCGGCGTTGATCGACGACAGCACGACGACCGATCCGCCGCGCTCAGTCATCTGGGGAGCACAGAGCTGCAGGAGCCTGGCTGCACCAACAACATTGACATCGTAGAGGTCGAGAAACGTCGAAGGGTGTGTATCGAGCACGCCACCCGGGAAGCTCGCAGCCGCGGCATGAACCAGAATGGTCGGCGCGCCGATCGACGAGACCATTTGCTTCAGCGCATTCTCCAGCGCCTCCGTCGATCGCAGATCCGCACTCAGGTTGAGGTCGCTCGCGAAGCCGGAACTTACGTCCATCCCGGCGACGCGTGCGCCCTCATCCTGGAATCGCCTGACGATCGCCGCACCGATGCCGCTCGCCGCGCCGGTAACCAGCGCGACATGACCGCTCAACTGTTTCAAGGCGTCTCTCCGGCTGTCAGAACTTCAGACTGACGTTCGCCTTGTAGATTCGCCCGAAATACAGGTTGGTACGCAGCGCCTCTTCGACACCATCGTACGTGCGCTGCTTCTCGTCGAGCAGATTCAGCGCCTCGAATCCCAGCGATACGTTCGAAGTCAGATCGTACCGCAGGGTAGCCGACACGTCGGTATACGGACTGTTGTAGATGCCGGTAGCGGCTGCCGAGAGACCGAGCAGGTAGTCGTCGCGCCAGTTGTAGGCGAGTCGTACGCTGACGGGGCCCTTCTCGTAGTAGCCGACGAGATTCACGTTGTTCGGCGACAGGCCGGGCAACGGCAGCGTGCGGCCAGCCACGTCCTTGATCGGCGTGCTGGAATCGATATACGAGTAGCTCGCGATGACACCGAATCCGTCCCATGCGCCCGGGAGGAAGTAGAACGGCAGCTGCACCAGGGCCTCGACGCCCTGCACTTCGGCACCCTCGCCGTTGACCTTGCGGTTGATCAGGTAGTTCACGCCGCCGTAGGTTTCCGGGCTCTGCTGCTGGACGATGAAGGTCGACACATCCTTATAGAAGAGTCCGAGCGAAACCAGCGCCTGGCCGCCGAAGTAGTACTCCGCCGAAAGGTCCACCTGATCCGCCTTGAAGGGATCGAGATCCGGTGCGCCGCCGCTGCCGGTACCGAGGACGGTCTGCACGCCGCCAACGAAAACCGCGTTGTTCGCCAGCGTCACACCGCTGTTGAGATCGACCGTGTTCGGATAGGCGATCACTCGCGCAGCACCGAGGCGGAAGACCAGATCATCGTTCACCTCGAGTTTCGCAACCGCCGATGGAAGCACGTCGGAGTCCGAACGCTCGAAGGTGCTCGGTATCGCACCGCCCGTGGGGGCGATCTGATTGCCGATCGACTCGAGGTCACGCCCCACATAGCGCACGCCAATGTTGCCCGAGAGACCGGAACTGCCGATGTCGGTAGCAAAGTCGAGCTTGGCGTAGCTCTCGGTGAACTGTTCCTTGATCTCGAACGTGCTCGACAGCGCATTCGTGTTGTTGCGCGGATCCAGGCACTGCACGTTCTGGGAAATAGCAGGCACGTCGGTGAATGCCGAGCAACTGCTCACCAGCGAATTCGCGGCGACGAATGAACGCGGCAGACCTGCGAACTCGCCGTCAGCGAAATCCGGGTTGGAATGCAGCGTCAGGTAGCGCGACAGCGAGGTCGCCGGAATACCGCCCGCTGGCCGGATGTCCGCACGCTTTGGATTCTGCTCGGAATCGATCTCGTCGTAGCGAACGCCAGCGCTCACGCCTTTCAGGAAGCCGCCGTCCAGATCGTAAGTCCAATCCGTGCGAACGACCTTGTCTTCGCTCTGCACGTCGTACGTGTTATCGAAGAGGATCGTGTAGCGAAGCTGCGCCGGATCGCTCAGATCGATGCCGCTGATCTGATAGGAGCCGAGATCGCCGGCAGTGAAATCGAAGTTGACCGTCGGGGTGATACCGACGATCGGCTGCAGGCGGAAGTACATCTGATGGGCCGTCGAGGCAGATTCGGTGTAGTCGACCTCGACGCTGCCGCGGAAGCGATCGGTCACATCGAACTTGGCCGTGAGCGCCGAAGACAGGATGTCGGCATCCGTATCGAGGAACTCCGTGTTCGTGAGCACAGGCCCCGTCGCCGTTCCCGACAACAGAATGTTGTTGGGCGAGTACGTTGCATTGCTCAGGCCAGCGGTCGGCGTGAACGACAACCACCAGCGATTGCGATCCGACTCGAGCTTCGAATAGAAGGTGTCGGCGATCAGCTGGACGCTGTCGGTGGCCTGCCATTGCACTACAGCGTTGAGGCCGACGTTCTCGCGGTTCTCGGCGATCTCTTCGGGACGCGCATCGGAGTGACCGAACCGCACCGTGCCGGTGCCGTCGGTGAAGCGCGAGTAGCCCGAGAACGTATCCAGGCCCTGCTGCGACAGATCGCGATTGTTGTACGACGCCGAGACCAGAACGCCGAGCGTGTCGTCAGCGAACTTGTGCGAGGCGAGCACGAAGCCTTCGTAGCCGCCTTCCGAAGCCTGATCGTAGTAGACCCCACCGACCTTGGCGCCGAGACGATCCGGACCGTCGAGCGGCATCGGTGTCTGCACGTCGACGATGCCGCCCAGCGCACCGGCGATCTGGTCCGAGCTTGCGAGTTTCGTGAGCTCCAGACGTGCGATCAGTTCAGAAGGAACCAGTGACAGCAATCCGTATGTGGAGCTGCCCAGCGTGTCGAGGCCTGCACCGCCGCGTCCCGTCGGATCGATGATCTGGCGGCCATTGAACAGGTAGACGTTCTGGCGCAGGCCGCGCACCGAAACGCTGCTGCCTTCGGCGATACCGCGATCGACCTGCACGCCCGAAACGCGGGCAAGTGATTCGGCCACGTTGCGATCGGGGAGCTTGCCGATGTCATCGGCCACGATGGCGTCGACGAACTGCGTGGCTTCGCGCTTGATGTCGCGAGCCTTGTTGAGACTTTCGCGAATACCAGTGACGACCACCTCTTCAACGCCCGAGCCCTCGGAGCCGGCGCTGACATTCTCGGAGGCGCTCTGCGCATGAGCGACGCCGGCAAGCAGCACCGCCGGACTCAAAATCGAGTACGCCACGCTTGAGAAAAAACGATTCGGCAGGTTCTTCTTCACGATCAATTCCCCCGGTTTGCTCAATGCGCTGCTCGGATGCGACGTGTTCCGGCAGTGTCGATGATGTGATACTAATATAGCAACGACAATGACAAAGCAATAGTCGGGAGATGAGGGTCTTTCATGACAACCAGGGCGCAGAAGCGCTGCCCGCAGCATATTTTCAGCCTTTCCAGCTGGATAGACGATGCCGCATCGCGCCCTGGGTCAGCATTGACATCTTCCCTCCCGGCGATGCATCTTGCACATATAGCAACACTTGGCCGCGAAGCGCGGCGTTCCAGGAGCATTCGAGCATGGCGACTCTGAGCGGCGTTCTGCCGATCCTTCCCACCATCTTCACGACGTCGGGAGCGATCGACGAAGCCGGCACGCGGCGGGTGGTCGACTACATCATCGGCGCAGGCGCACGCGGCATCGTGTTTCCCGGCCTGGCCAGCGAATACGACACACTCACTCGCGATGAGCGCCTGCACCTGACCCAGCTGCTCGGCGGATGGATCGGCGGTCGCGTGCCTTTCGTCGTCGGCGCAAGCGCTGCGTCGACAGATGACGCCATCGCATACGCTGCGGCTGGAGCGAAAGCCGGCGCAGCCGCTTCGATGATCCTCACACCGAAGACATTCGCGGATGACCCCGCCGGCATGCGTGATTTCTATCGCGCCGTGCATGACGGCTCCGGTATCGACATCATGCTGCAGAACGCGCCGGCCCCGATGGGCATCGGTTTGTCGCTGGAGAAAGTCGCCGAGCTGGCCAAGGCCGTGGACGGCATTCGCTACGTGAAAGAAGAAGCACCGCCCTCGGGACAGCGCATCACCCGCCTCTCTGAACTGGCCGGCGATTCACTGCGCGCCGTATTCGGCGGTGCTGGCGCACGCTACGTCATCGACGAATTGCTGCGTGGTGCAAAGGGAACGATGCCGGCGTGCGAAATCACCGAGCTGCACGTCGCCATGTTCGATCGATTCGAACGCGGCGATGAGGCAGGCGCACGCGATCTTTTCGAGCGCACATTGCCGCTGCTCAACATGCAGGCGATCTTCCGGTGGCGCCTCACGAAAGCCGTTCTTCAGCGCCGCGGATTGATCGAAAGCACTTTCGTACGCGCTCCGGGACCGGAGTTCGATCGTTACGACTGGATGGAATTCAATGCACTCGTTGCGCGGCTGGATGACCTGATGCCCCTCGAGGCTGCTGCGTGAGCCGCGTCGCTTCCATCGAAACGTTCATCGTCACGCTGCCGCGTGACACGCCGTATCTCGGCCCACTGGCTGCGGGCGAGCACATCAACACGCGCGGTTACGTCGTAAGGCGTGGGAACGGAACGATCTACCCGACGGTCGATCGTTCGATCGTCGTGCGCGTGACTGCGGACGATGGAACGATCGGCTGGGGCGAGACCTACGGCATCTGCGCGCCGCGCGCGACTTGCGAAATCATCAATGACCTGCTCGCTCCGGTAACGCTCGGTGCAAATCCTGCGGATGTGGAAAGCATCTGGGATGAGCTGTACGGACTGATGCGCGTGCGAGGCTGCAGCGGCGGCTTCCATGTGGATGCGATTGCGGCAATCGACATCGCGCTATGGGATCTCCATGGCAAGCAGCGCGGTCTGCCGATCCGCGACCTGCTCGGCCCGACGGCGAACAAGACAGTTCCCGGCTATCTCTCCGGCCTGCCGGCTGCCACGCTCGATGAACGCGTCGCACTGGCCGTCGCGAAACACGCAGAAGGTCATCGCGCATTCAAGTTCGCCGCCGTCGTGAGTCACGAGGGCATCGTGGCTGAAATGGCGGCCTTGCGCCGAGCGCTCGGCGCCGACGCGCAGATCATGATCGACATGCACTGGAAATTTTCGGCAGCGGAAGCGCTCGAACTGATTGAAGCGCTGAGACCCTATCGGCCGTTCTTCATCGAGGCGCCTGTCAAGCCGGAAGACCACGCAGGGCTCGCCCGGATCGGGCGCGAAAGCTCACTGCCGGTCGCTGCAGGCGAAGAGTGGTACACCGCCTACGAGGCGGCCAACCGCCTTGCGGCCGGTCCGATCGCCTTCCTGCAGCCGGAAATGGGACACACCGGCATCACCCAGTTTCAGCGCATCGCCCGGCTGGGCGCCGGCCACAAGGCCGCGATCGCGCCGCATGCGACGATCGGCACCGGACTATTCCTTGCAGCGAGCCTGCAAGTCTCGGCAACATTGCCTCACCTGTGGAAGCATGAATGGCAGCACTCCGTGTTCGAGCGGAACCTGGCTCTGCTCGACAGCGACATGAGCTACGCCGGCGGTGCCTACGTGCTGCCGACAGGTCCCGGTCTGGGCGCGGCTCCGAACGCGCGGCTCTGGGACTTCGCCGAGCGCATCACGTGACAACAACTCGAATCAACGCATCGCCGCCCACGGACGACCGCTGACATGCGACCCAAACTCAACGCACAGCCGAACAAGAGCCTGATCGATGGTATCGCCACGCTGCAGGCGCTCGCGACCTCGCCCGATCCCGTCGGCTGTCGCGAACTGGCGCGGCGCCTCAACATCGATTCGGTGAAGGTCAATCGGCTCCTGAAGACGCTCGCGTACCTCGGCATCGCGCGCCAGACGGCCGATCGCAAATACACCGCTGGCCCCGGCATGCATGTGCTGGCGGCGCAGAGCTTGTTCGCATCCGGCCTGATTCGCAACGCCCTGCCCGTCCTCGAAAACCTGCGCCGCTTCGGCCATACAGTCGCACTCGGCGTGCTCTGGCAGGACAACGTCAGCTATCTGTTTCACGCACCGCCGGGTCTCGAAGCTTCGCGAGGTCTCGGTCGTATCGGTCTGCTTCCTGCCACGACCAGCGGCATCGGCATCGTACTGCTCTCCGAATACGACGATGCCGACATACGCGAGCTGTACCAGGGCCGTGACATCCCCATGTTCCCCGAAGGCATCGAACAGTTGCTCGCGAAGCTCGCCGAAGTCCGTCGGCTGGGCTACGCGCGCGTGCATGTCGCCGACGATCGTGATCATCACATCGTCGCGCTATCGACCGGCGATCCTGCGCATGCAGGCGTTGCGATGTCGGGCTGGATTCCTGAGGCCGCTACCGCGCCTCTGATCGAAGCACTGCGCGCAGCGGCAACAGAGATCGGCGGGTAGAGATGCAGGAGCCTTTGACTGCGGCGTCACCTTCCGAAGCCACCCACTCCGGCAGACTTCGCTGGGCGATCCTCGCGCTGCTCTTTGCAGCGACCGTTCTCAACTACGTCGATCGGCAGACGCTGTCCATCCTCGCATCTCAGGTGCAGAAGGATCTCGGCATCGACGATGCGGGCTATGCGCGCATCGTGCAGTACTTCCTGATTGCGTACGCCATCTCATACATCGGCGCAGGCTGGGTCACCGACAAGCTCGGCGCAAAGTGGACGCTCGCGCTGTTTCTCGGCTGGTGGTCGCTGGCGAACATGGCGACCGGCTGGGTGCGCAACGCCGCGCAACTGGGCTTCGCGAGACTCATGCTCGGAATCGGCGAACCCGGTGTCTACACAGCCGGTCCGAAAGCCGTCGCTGAGCACTTCCCGTCCGAGCAACGCGGCTTCGCCATCGGCATCTATACAGCTGGCGCAATGGTCGGCGCCACCATTGCGCCGCCGCTCATCGCCTTCCTGGCCCTGCAATACGGCTGGCGCGCTGCTTTCATCATCACCGGCGCTGCGGGATTCGTGTGGCTCGCGATCTGGCTGGTCGTTTATCGCTCGCCAGATGGCGCAGAGCCCGCGCGAACGAAGGAGCCGATCCGATGGGGTCCGATCCTGCGCGATCGCAGCGTCTGGGGCCTGGCCACGGCGCGGCTGATCGCGGACCCTGTCTGGTACTTCTACCTTTTCTGGTTCCCGAAGTATCTGACCGATGAGCGCGGCATGGGACTGATCCAGGTCGCAAGCCTTGCATGGATCGTGTATCTCGCGGCTGATGTCGGCAGCATCGGCGGCGGCTGGTTTTCCGGTCGGTTGATCCGCTCCGGCATCGCCCCGCAACGCAGCCGGATCATCGCGATGGCCTGTGCGGCCGCGCTCGCACCGTTCGGCATGGCGATTGCACTCAATCTCCACATCGGTCCGACGCTCGCGATCGCCGCGCTCGTTGCATTCGCGCACCTGGTCTTCCAGATCAACATCGGTGCGCTGGTCGTCGACCGATATCCGATGAGCCACGTCGCGACGGTATTTGGTCTCATCGCGGCCGGCAGCGCACTTGGCGGATTTGCTTCGACTCACGTGGTTGGTCAGCTCGCGAGCACCGGCAACTACGATCGCGTGTTCCTGCTGATGGGCGCGCTGCATCCCGTCGCCTGGTTCATCGCCTGGATCTCGACGCGGAGCAGACAGTGACTCACGTTGCCGCTTTCGATGCAGCGTTCAAGCGCTGCCCGCTCATCGCGATCCTTCGCGGCGCAAGACCCGATGAAGTCGTCGCCATTGGTGAGTCGCTGGTCGACGCGGGCTTCAGCATCATCGAAGTGCCATTGAACTCGCCTGATCCGCTCGAAAGCATCTCGCGGCTTGCATCGGCCTTCGCTGGCCGCGCTGTGATTGGCGCGGGCACGGTTCTGTCGGTGGAGCAGGTATCGCAAGTCGCTGCAGCGGGTGGCACGCTGATCATCTCGCCAAACACGAATCTGCAGGTTATTGCTGCCGCATCTCGAGCTGGATTGGTATCGCTGCCTGGCATCGCCACGCCGAGCGAAGCGTTTGCAGCACTCGATGCCGGCGCTACTGCACTGAAGCTGTTTCCGGCGGAGGCCTTTCAACCTGCGGTTGTGAACGCCTTGCGCGCAGTGCTCCCTCGCGGCACGCGATTGATTCCCGTAGGCGGCATCACACCAGAGAATCTCGCGCCCTGGGTCAAAGCCCAGGCAGCCGGCTTCGGCCTCGGATCTGCGCTGTACTCCACGGGCCTCAACGCCTCGGAAGTGGGCATGGGAGCGCAGAAGTTCGTGGCTGCACTGCGAGCGGCTCACGACACCTGAGCCCGGCCGCACCTCGCGGCCACATATAGATATAGGAGACGGCCGACCATCGCCGTCCGGGGCGACTCGATGCAGCCGTCCAGCTAAACCGCCGGACGTGGCCGGCGACCCCATTCCTGTGCAGAATCAGTCCGATGAAACTCCGGGCATCTCCTGCCTTCCGGATGGGCCTGTCGATCGCGGTGGCGACCGGCCTCTACGGCATTTCCTTCGGTGCGCTCAGCGTCGCTTCCGGACTCACCGTCTGGCAGACGATCGCATTGAGCGTCCTCATGTTCACAGGCGGATCGCAGTTCGCATTCATTGGGGTCATCGGTGGTGGTGGCACGGGTTCAGCGGCATTCGGAGCCGCCGCTTTGCTCGGCGTGCGTAACGTAGTCTACGGGATGCAGATCAATCGCATGCTCAGCCCGCGTGGCTGGCGGCGACTGACTGCCGCGCAAATCACAATCGATGAATCGACCGCGACAGCGGCAGCACAGGCCGATGCCGACGAGCAGCGACGCGGCTTCTGGGCGGCGGGTGCTGGCATCTACATTCTGTGGAATCTATTCACGGCACTCGGGGCGGTGCTCGGAGATGCGATGGGCGACCCGAAACGCTGGGGTCTCGATGGTGCCGCGGTCGCCGCATTCCTGGGCTTGCTGTGGCCGCGACTTCGCGGGCGGGAGCCGGTCGCGATCGCCGTCGCTTGTGCCGTAGTGACAGTGGCAGTCGTACCGCTCACGGCGCCCGGAGTTCCGATTCTCATCGCTGCTGTTGTAGCCGCAGTCTGGGGATGGTTGCGACACGAACCGAGAGCGCAACTCGCGGCCGGTTCGGAGGAGCGCTCGTAATGTCGTTATGGGGATGGATTCTTCTGGCGAGTTTCGTGGCCTACGTCACGAAGTTCTCTGGCTATCTCGTTCCCGCGCATCTGCTGCAGAACGAGCGCATGAACTATGTCGCCGCGACGCTGACGATCGGTCTGCTCGCATCACTTACTGCGATGAATGCGTTCAGCGCCGGGCAGACATTGGCACTCGATGCGCGTGCGGGATCGTTGATTGTCGCGGCTGTTGCGCTGGCGCTGCGAGCGCCATTTCTTGGAGTCGTGATTGTCGGCGCGGTGACTGCGGCGGCGCTCAGAGCCGCGGGCGTCGCGCAGTAACCGGCCCGCCCCGCGCTGCCGTCATTCCCGCGGCTCCGTCATTCGAGCGGCTCCGTCATTCGAGCGGCTCCGTCATCCCCGCGAAAGCGGGAATCCATCTTGCGAAAGGCATGGATTCCGCGTGCGCAGGAATGACATTCACTGCGCGAGTACGACGAGCGGCTTCCCTTTCTCGACAATGTACGTCGCGAGCTCTGAACCCTTCGTGCTCCCGACGTTCCTCGCTCCGTGCTTCACGCCAGCCGGGATGAACAGGACTTCGCCTGCCTTCACGGTGATCTTGCCCTTCCCCTCGACCTCGTACTCCCACACGCCTTCCAGCACATAGATGATCTCTTCACCCGGATGCGAATGCAGAGGGAACGTCACTCCCGGGTCCAGGTCGACTCGCACCTGGATCATCTCGCGGCCCGGGGTGCTGAGATCGTGGCGTTGCAGCTCGGTGCGCTTGATGCCCGGTTGCTGCGCCACTGCAGTGATCAATCCGGCACTGCCCGCGAGGACGAGGACCGAAGCCGGAATGATTCGAGAGATTTTCATGGAGATCTCCGCGCGCGCGTTTGAACGGATTCGCTAACCGAACGGCGCATCGATTGACGTCGACGGAAGCGTGAACCACTTCGGCCCCTGCTCCGTCATGTAGAAGTGATCCTCCAGCCGGACGCCGAAGCGGCCGGGTATGACGATCATCGGTTCATTCGAGAAGCACATTCCGGGAGCGAGCGGCGTGCGATCGCCGCGCACCAGGTAAGCCGGTTCATGAATGCTGAGTCCTATTCCGTGGCCCGTACGATGCGGCAAGCCCGGCAATTGGTAGTCCGGACCGAGGCCCGCACGAGTGAGCAACTCACGGGCAGCAGCATCGACAGCCTGGCATTCGACGCCCAGCTGGGCGCTCGCAAACGCCATTGCCTGGGCCGCGTGTTCGAGATCCCAGATTCGGCGCTGTTCGTCGGTCGCTTTGCCGAACACATACGTGCGTGTGATATCGGAGTTGTAGCCTTCAACGCTGCAGCCCGTGTCGATCAGGACAACGTCGCCTTCGCGCAATCGCTGTTCGCCCGGCAGGCCGTGCGGATACGCAGTCCCTTCACCGAACTGCACGATGCAGAAACTGCTGCCGGCAGTGCCGAGCGCGCGATGCGCGTCATCGATGAAGCGGCGCACTTCTCCGGTCGAGATGCCGGGTGCCAGAACCCGCGCTGCCCGGCGATGTACTTCGAGCGTGAGGTTCTTCGCATGCTGCATGAGCGCCAATTCCGCGTGCGACTTGTACATGCGGCAACCGTTTACGACCGGCGACGCATCCTGAAGCCGCAATGCCGGTGCCGCGGCGCAGAGCCGGCCAACCATTTCGAAGGGAAACGCAGGGTCGACTGCAACAACCGTCGAATGCCAGGCGCGCAATGAGGACGCGACGAGCGTGAATGGATTCTCGTCCTCTTCCCACAACTGGATGTCCGCCTCGATCTCGAGCACGGCTTCGAGCGAACCCTTCTCGAAGCCGGGACAAACGAACACAGGCTTGCCATTGACCGGCAGGATCATCGCAACGAGACGCTCGCTGGCGCCCCAGGGAACACCGGCGAAGTACCGCAGGCTCGCGCCTGCACCGATGAGCAATGCATCCGCGCCGGAGTCGCGTGTCAGGCGTCGTGCTCGTTCGAGCCGGCGCAGGCGTTCATCGGCACTGATCGCCGGCGGCGCGGCACGATTGACCTTGATGTCAGCCAGCTCGGCTGCGACTGTCGATCCGCCGATACTCATGATTCGTCTCCCAATCTTTCGCGTAGTGTCAGTCGTCAGCTCATCCGAAACGATCGGGCGAATACGCATGCGAATCGATGAACGGCGCACGTTCCATCGCAAGATCGGCGATCAAGCGCCCGGTCGCCGGCGCAAGCGTCATGCCCAGCATGTTGTGGCCGGCTGCGATCAATGCATTACCCAGCTGTCGCGGCCTGCCGATGATCGGCAAGCTGTCCCACGTCATCGGACGCCACCCCGTCCAGCGCTGGCGCGGCGACCGGTCAACGGGCATTTCGATGTAGTCCGCTGCCGCGCCGATCAACTGGTTCACGCGCCATTCTGGAATCGAGCCGTCATAGCCCGCGAATTCCATGATCGACCCGAGGCGCACGCTTTGAGCGAACGGTGTCGCCACGATGTTGCGCTCAGGGAAAAGCACGGGCAACGATGGCGTGTTGACGGGGCGATCGACCAGAACAGAGTAACCCTTGCCAGGCTCGATCGGGATGTTCACGCCCAGCCACTGCTTGAGTTGCGGGCTCCACGAGCCGAGTGCGAACACATATTGATCCGCCGTCAGGTCGCCTTTGGAGGTTGCGACTGACTTGATGCGAGGGCCGGCGACGGAAATGCCCTGCAGGGCCGTGTTCTCCAGCACCGTCACGCCGTCAGCCTTCAATTGCGCGAGCCAGCTGCTCGTCAACTGATCTGGTTGAACGAAGGCGTCACCGCGAAAGAGCACTCCACCGCGTACGTGCGGCGATATGCCTGGAGTCAGCTTGTTGATTGCAGCTGCGTCCAGCAGCTCGGCTCCGACGCCCAGCTCACGCTGCAGCACCACCTCGGAAGCTTCGTACTCCTGCAGCGCGTGCTCCGAACGGAATACGCAAAGCGTGCCGCCTTCGCGCCAGGTTGCAGCGATCCGTGGATACGAGAGGAGCCCACGATACTCAGCCATCGAAGCATCGAGAATGCGCTGCAGATTCAGCGTGGACTGTCTCGCCTGTTCAGCGGTGCAGCGTCGAGCGAACTGATACAACCAGCGATACAGCGCCAGTCGCGCCTGAGGCTTGATGCGGAAAGTCGCTTGCTGATCGAACAGCGAGCGCAGCCCCTTCCCCACGGCGCCGGGCATCGTCAGCGGCAGGATATGACTCGGACAGATCAGTCCGCAGTTGCCGAACGAGCAGGCCTGCCCCGGCTCTGCCTGGTCGATCAGCGCGACCTTCAAACCGGCGCGATGCAGATAGTGAGCACACGCAATGCCGACGACGCCGGCCCCGATCACCAGCACTTGATTCGGCGAGGAGCTCACTTGGAAGGGATACCGTTGATGAACGGATCGTTGGGCTGCCGCACGATCGTGCCTTCGGAACAGATGTACGCACGCCCGCGAATGGTGGGCACGACACGCCCTTCTGCATTCAATTGATAGCTCGCCTGGAAACGCCCACCGATGACGCTCTCCTGGGTCCAGATCTCGCCGGGCTTCAGTTCTGCGTGCGCCGCCAGGCAAGCGAGCTTGGCGCTGGTTCCGGTGCCGCACGGCGAACGATCGTATTCGCCACCCGGGCAGAGCACGAAGTTACGACTGTCCGCGCCGCTGTCATCGGCGGCGCAGAATAGCTCGATGTGATCGATCACTCCGCCGTTCGCTCCGGTAATGCCCCGCTCCTCCAGCGCCCGCCGAATCTGCAGGCAAACCTGCGTCAGCTTCGGAATGAGCTCCGGCCGTATCGGCGTGTGCGTCCAGTCCACGAGGAAGAACCAGTTCCCACCCCAGCCGATGTCGCCCCGCAGTGGCGGATAGCCGTCGATCGCAATCGTGACTCCCGCCTGGTGTACGTAGCTCGGGACATTCTGCAGCGATGCTTCGTTCGGTCCGAGCATCTCGAGTGACACGACGCCTACTGGCGTTTCGAGTTTGAGCTGCGAGCCTTTCACCCGATCGAGATACGCCAGCGTCACAGCGACGCCGATGGAGCCGTGTCCGCACATGCCGAGAAAGCCAGCATTGTTGAAGAAGATGACGCCGGCGTCGCAGCTCGGATCCGTGGGCGGACACAGCAACGCGCCGACCAACGCCTCTGACCCTCTCGGCTCGAGGATCAATGCCCTGCGGACATCGTCGAAGTCACGCGCGAAGCGGTCCAGTTGCTGCCTGAGGCTACCGCCGCCAAGGTCGGGGCCACCCGAGATCACCACTCGGGTCGGTTCACCCTCGGTGTGCGAGTCAATGAAGCGCATCGTGCATCCTCACGCCTTGCGTGCCGGCCATTCCTTCCACCAGGTCTGGAAGCGATTCCAGGCATCCTCTACAAACGCCTTCTGCGTGGGACTCAATCGATCCTCGGCGTTGATGTGCCGGGTGTACTCGGGATTGCCCGCAAGCACCATCAGATGCTTGTAATAGAGCACCAGGTCCGTTCCTTCATCGAATTTCGACAGCACGCTCAGCGCCTGATCGAGCTCCGCCGCGTGCCGGTATGCCTGCACACTCCCCTTCGCCGCTTCGACGCAGAGTTCGATCAGCCGCAGGACCTGCAGCGGCAGCGCATTGCCGACACCAGTGATCGCACCCTTGGCTCCGCACCGCACGTAGCCGTGCACGACCTGCGTGTCGACGCCCACCATCAGCGTCAGCGTTGGATCACCGCTGGTAATGTGCTCCGCGGCGTAGGTCAGCGAAGCACCGCCGCCGAACTCCTTGAAACCCACGAGGTTCGAGTGCTCGCGACGCAGATCGAAGAACAGCTCGCGGCGCGTCTCGAAGCCGTAATAAGGACTGTTGTAAATGACTGCCGGCAATCCCTCCGCCGCCGTCAACACGCGTGCGAAATGCCCACGCTGAGCATCCGGCGAAATTCCCCGAGACAGCAGACGAGGAATGACCATGAGCCCCTGCGCACCGCACTTGCGCGCATGCGCTGCGAATGATGCGGCACGCGCGGTGCTCTGCGCTCCCGTCCCAACGATGACCGGCACACCCTTCGCCACGAGTGCTTCGACGCCGAGTTTGCGCTGTTCGTCGGTGAGCAGCGGCCAGTCACCCATCGAGCCGCAGTAGACGACTGCGCGCATTCCAAGATCGACCAGCTCCCTCCCCTTGGCGGCAAGCGCGTCATAGTCGGGCTCACCCGAAGCAGTGACCGGGGTCATCAGGGCCGGAATGCATCCGGAGAACAACGGTGTGGATTGCTGCATGGGCGCGGGAGAGGAGTAGGTGTGGGGAGACGTCAGGCCGCGATAATAGGAGTAACCCGCCGGCCCCGTCTTGCCAATCGGTGAACCCGCCACTGAAGTTTTGGCATAATTTTGCCGTGGACGCCGCCCCCAAAATCGCCTCGTTTCTCAGCCATCTGCGCGATCCTTTCACGGCGGCTGCGCTGTTCGACCACCTGCCGGACATCGTCTATTTCATCAAGGACGCTGGCGGTCGCTACCTGGAAGTCAACGAGACCCTCGTGCAGCGTTGCGGCTGTACCAGCAAGAGCGATGTCATCGGCCGTACACCGCTTGAACTGTTCGGCACCGACCTCGGTGATCACTATGAAAAGCAGGACCGCACGGTCCTGGTTCGAGGACGCTCGCTCGTGAACCTTCTGGAGCTGCACATGTACGACACCCGGCACGTAGGCTGGTGTCTCACGACGAAGCTGCCGCTGTACGACAAGCGCAACGCCATCATCGGTCTCGTCGGCGTGTCCCAGGATCTGAAGATGCCGGACGTCAGCTCCGAGGACTTTCAGCGCATCGCATCAGCGATCGAGGTGGCGCAGGAAAATCTCTCCGCATCAGCCACAGTGGCGAGCATGGCGGCAACCGCCGACATGTCGCCGTATCAACTGGATCGCCGGATGAAGCGCGTGTTCGGAATCTCGACGGGTGAGTGGCTGCTCAAGACGCGGCTGAGTGCCGCACGCGATCGGCTCGTGGAAACCGACTTGCCCATCGCAACCATCGCGCTCGAAGTCGGCTATGCCGATCAAAGCTCCTTCGCACGGCAGTTCCGGCAGACCGTGGGTTTGCCGCCGCTGCAGTTTCGCAAGCTGGCGGGGCGGGACTAGACGGTAAGTTACGCGCTGTTACTTCCGCACAACGCGGTCTGCCGTGATCCTTCCCCGGTGTCGTATACGTTCCCAGGGAGACACCGATGAACAAGATGAGCAGCCTGGCTCTGTTTGCCCTCGCAGTCGCCGTTCCGGCGTTGTCGGCAGACGCGCCCGCGACCAAGCCTGCCGCCGCGCCGACCACAGAGCAGGTGCTGGAGCAGTTTCGCACCGACATGCAGGCCACTGCGGCCGATGTCATGGCGAAGGGACTGACCCTCAGCGGCGATCAGGCCGCCAAGTTCTGGCCGATGTTCGATGCGTTCCAGAAGGAGCAGAAGGCGATCATCGACGAGCAGCTCAAGGCCGCGATGGCGTATCGCGAACACTTCGCATCGCTCAACGATGCCGACGCAACCGCGTACATCAATTCGCTGCTCGATCGCGATCAGAAGATCCATGACCTGCGGGCCAAGTACCTCAAGAAGTTCCAGGAGGTCGTGCCGACGAGGATCGCCGCCCGCGCCATCCAGATCGACCGCCGGCTGGGCCTGGTCAGCCAGGTGAAGATTTCGTCACAAATCCCGCTGATCCGCTGAGCGGCCGGAAGCGCCCGGGGCGTCCAATCACCAAGGGTTGGACGTCTCCAGGCTCACGTGCGGTCCGACTCCCGCCTCGCCAGCGCGCTGATGTACGCGCCGAACTCCTGATCCTCCCCTTCGAGCAGGGTCGGCAAGAGATCACGGAAGTCTTCGCGTCGGCACCACTCACGCATGTAGTCCTCCCACGATGCCCATCGACGCGCCTGTCGTGCGGACATGTTCGGCTCGTACAGCAGGATGTATGCGCGCTCGAGAAGTGAGATCAGCATCCTGAAGATGATGAGTTGAACCTCGCGCTGCTCGGCGGAGAGCTCCGGACTCTTCAGGGCCGAGAAGAGGCGCAGGTCCGGATGCTCCAGCGCGACTTTGAGGAAGTCCTGGTAGTTGTCCGAAAGGAGCTGGTAGACCTCCTCTTCTTCGTTGTTGCGTTCCTTCCGCTGTTCGTAGAGGAAGACCGCGATCGCCACCGGCAGACCGATCGCCGTGACGATGTAGCTCGTCAGTTCGAATGCTTCGATCAACGACATTTTCGATGCCTCCCTGCGCGGCATTGTCGTCGACGGCGTCGCTTAGCCAAGACCGTATTACTGCCGATGGTTCGGCGGGCTGGCGTCGCCTTTCGCCACCCGCTTTCCGGATGTCCGTTGACGAAGCACCATGCCCTACTGTCGGACAGTTTCCCTTAAACGATATGGTTTGCTATCGTTGCCGAAAAGCACCTGCGTCACACTTTGTGCCTTGAAAGCAACATCATCCGTCCCCTGATTGCAGTCGGTTGACCGGTGGAGTATCAACGCCGGCGCGGTGGGGAAATCAACGAACAACGGCAGCTCAGCTTCGATGCTCTCAAGCCTGTCCCGATTGATTGATGTGATGTCCGCAATGGCGGACTCATCGCGCGAGCGCACGGCAGCGGATCGTCGCTTGGAGCGCATCGTGCGCGCATCGTGGCTGGGCGCTGTGTTGTTTATGTGCAGCGCAGCTTCGCTCGCTGCCGAGGGCGACAAACTGTTCGCATCCTGCATCGCCTGTCATGGCAGCAAAGGCGAAGGAAACGCGGCGCTGAATGCACCGGCGATCGCCGGCCAGGATGCAGCTTACGTCGAGCGCCAGTTGCTGAACTTCCGCAATCGCCGGCGCGGCACGCACAAGTCCGATGTCTTTGGCGCGCAGATGCAGGCTGCCGCGACGGTCCTTCCCGACGATACAGCGGTCGCAAAGGTCGCGAGCTACGTCGCCAGTCTTCCGAAGAACGTCATTGCCAAGCCCGCCACGGGCAATCTTCACAACGGCAAGAACCTGTACAACGGCAAGTGCGGTGCCTGTCACGGCGGAGTCGCCGAGGGCAACCAGGCGCTGAAGTCGCCGCGACTCGCGGGCCTCGATGCGACCTATCTCAAGCTGCAGTTCGCGCACTTCCGCGATGGCGTGCGCGGCACCGATCCACAGGATACGCCCGGCCGTCAGATGGCGATGATGGCGAAGACGCTGCCGGCGGAACGCGATATCGACGACATCATCGCGTTCATTCACCAACAGGGCCGGCCGAAATGATTCGCGCGCTCGCGTTGGTCATCGCGGCCATGGGGACCGCTGGCGCAACCGGGCCGGCACCGACCGACTTCACGCTCAACACGAATTGCCCGCCGGGATTCGAAAAGACGGGCGGCGTGTGCGAGCTTCGCACCCTTTACCAGTTCTACGACTCGCTCGAGAATCGCGGCCTCGGCGGCACGCGCACCTCCCTACCGCCGCATCGCGACGGCTTCACGCCGAATCAGATCGACCTCGGCCGCTATCTCTTCTTCGATCCGGTGATGTCCGGCGATCGCACGCTCTCCTGCGCGAGCTGCCACGATCCTGCGCGCGGCCTGTCCGACGGACGCCCGCGATCGATTGGCATTCATGGCGAGGACGCGGGTCGCGCAGCGCCAACGTTGTGGAATGTGGCCTTCCTGAAGCGCTTCTTCTGGGATGCACGCGCGGACTCGCTGGAAGCGCAGGCATCCGGCCCGCTCTACTCGCCCAAGGAGATGGGCAACACGCCGGATCAATTGCTCAAGAGCCTGAACGACAACGCGACGTATCGTCGGCTGTTCAAGGAAGCGTTCCCCCAGCAGCGCGGCCCGATCGCCGAGCAACAGGTTTTCACGGCGCTCACCGCTTTCCAGACTTCGCTCGTCTCGCTCAACAGTCGATACGACCGCTACGTTCACGGATACGACGCCGCACTCTCCCAGCGCGAGATCGAAGGCCTGAACGTATTCCGCTCGTTCGTCGCGCGTTGCTCCGAGTGCCACACACCTCCGCTGTTCACCAATGAACAGATTGCGGTGATCGGCATGCCCGAGCCTGCCGGCCAGCCGTTCGATGTCGGTGCCGAGGCCATCCTGAACAGCCCGAAACTCAAGGGCGGATTCAAGGTGCCGACCCTGCGCAACATCGCGCGCACCGCGCCTTACTCCCATTCCGGTGCATTCGCCGACCTGCGCGGCGCCGTCGACTTCTACAACAAGGGGCGCGGCAACGCCGTGCCCAAGGGCATGACGCTCTATCTGCATTGGCACATCTCGGATCCGAAGCTGACGGAAGCCGAGGTCGATCGCATCGTGGACTTTCTGGGCGCATTGACGGATGAAACTTTCCTGCCGCAAACGCCGGCACGAGTTCCTTCCGGCCTGCCGCCAACCAAGCGAGGAGAATGAAGATGAAGAAGGGGCTCATCCTGGGAGTGCTGGTGGCCGCAGTGGCCTTCGGCGCTGGTACGTACTTCGGCCGCAGCGGCAAACAGGACCTGACGATCAGTTCGTCGACAAGCGGCGCCAGCTACAGCGGCGGCTTCAAGGCGGATGCCGCCACCAAGCCTGAGGGCGTCATCCGCTCGGTGGCCGGACCGGCGCCGACGAACATCGTCGTCGTCAAGGACGGTGAATCGATCCAGGCAGCGATCAAAGCGGCTCCGAAAGGAACCATCGTGCGCGTGATGCCCGGCACGTATCACGAGACGGTGTACATCGACAAAGACGACATTCGCATCATCGGTGTCATCGAAGAAGGTCGCCGACCCGTGCTCGATGGGCAGAAGAAGCTCAACGACGCGATTCTCTATTCCGGCAACAACTTCGTCGCCGAGAACCTCGAGATCCGCAACTACAAGGGCAACGGGATCATGGGCCAGGCCGGCAACAACTTCGAGATCCGCAACAACGTGATCGCGGAGTCCGGCGTGTACGGCATCTTCCCGCAGCTCGGCCAGAACGGCATCGTCGAGCACAACGTGGTCTCCGGCATTGCCGATGCCGCGATTTACATCGGCATGAGCGACAACATCCTGGTTGCGCACAACGACGTGTTCGACAGCGTCGCCGGCATCGAGATCGAGAACAGCCGCCATGCGATCGTCGAGAACAACTACGTGCACAACAACTCGGGCGGCCTGCTCGCGTTCGTGACGCCGGGGCTGCCGATCAAGGACACCGTCGATGTGATCTTCCGCAACAACTTCGTCGTCGGAAACAATCACCCGAACTTTGGTGCTCCCGGCTCCACTGTGTCCGGCATTCCGGCCGGCACGGGCATCCTGATCATGGCGGCTGATGACGTCGTCGTCGAAAGCAACATCATCTCCGACAACAAGGTGGCCGGCATGATCATCACGGATCACGCCAACGCCTCGAACATCACTGCCGATCCCGAATCGGATCCGAACTCGGATCGCGTGAAGATCCTCGACAACGTGATGCTGAGGAACGGCTACGACACGATTCCGGAAGCGAAGGCGCTGCTGCTCGCGGATGGCAAAGTGGGTCGCAAGAATCTCGACATCGTGCGCGTTGGCCCGAGCCCGGGCAGCTGCATCGTCAATCGCCATCAGTACATCACTGCGGGCGTCGACGACTTCGCCGAGTGCGACTTCACCAATACCGCCGCCACGGTGAACTACCTGCTGCCGCCCGTACCGCCGCGCGAAATCAAGCCCGG
This sequence comes from Povalibacter uvarum, assembly GCF_014202975.1. GTDB lineage: Bacteria > Pseudomonadota > Gammaproteobacteria > Steroidobacterales > Steroidobacteraceae > Steroidobacter > Steroidobacter uvarum. Next base: position 172,333 of record NZ_JACHHZ010000001.1, on the reverse strand, counting down.
CGAACGCGGCAAGGTCGTCTACCTCGGCATCTGCACCGGCTGTCACACGTACAACGGCCGCATGATCGGCCCGCCGGTGCAGGTGATCCAGGCGCTCTACATGGACAACCCCCAGGGCCTCGCCGACTTCATCGCGAAGCCGACCAAGAAGCGCGATGACTATCCCGAAATGCCGCCGCAGGACTATCTCGACCCCGAGACCCGTCTCGCGGTGGCGCAATACATGCTGCAAGTGACCAATTGACCTGACGACGGAGACGAAGACTCATGAATAATCGCAGGAACAGGCTCGCGTACGCGGTGATGACGGTGCTGACGGGCGCGGGCTTCGCGGCCACGACGCCCGGCGTCGTAGTGGCGCAGGAGACCAGCAACGAGATCGAGGAGATCCTGGTGACAGCGCAGCGGCGTACCCAATCGCTGCAGGATGTCCCGATCGCGATGCAGGTCGTGGACAGCAAGCTGATCGACGACGTCGCAGCGGAAAACCTTGGCGACCTGAACGGGTTCGTGCCCGGGCTGGTGATCTCTGATGGTAGCCCCACGCAACCGCGCTATGAGATCCGCGGCATTGCGACCGACGACTTCGGCATCGGCACCGATCCCGCGGTGGGCGTGTACGTCGATGGCATCTATGCAGCACGCTCCGGCGCTTCGCTGCTCGCCTTCAACGACATCGAGCGGATCGAAGTTCTGAAAGGGCCGCAAGGCACCTTGTTCGGCCGCAACAGCGCCGCCGGCGCAATCTCGATCGTCACTCGCCAGCCTGAAGACGAGTTCCACTCGTTGCTGCGCGTGCGCGTCGGTCAGTACGGCAAGCAGTACTACGAAGGCATGTTGAACACACCGATCGGCGACAGCCTCGCGCTGCGCATCAACGGCGTCTACAACAAGAGCGACGGCTGGATCCAGGATGCGGCCACCGGCCAGGACCTCCTGCCTGAGGAGAACTGGGCCGGTCGCGTCGCGCTGCGCTGGGCGCTTTCCGACAACACGAGCGCGACCCTCTCCTGGGATCATGACGATCTCGATCAGCTCGCGCGCCCGGCGATCGGCATCATCCCTGTAGCCGCGGGTCAGACGACGATCCCCTACCCTGCGGACCCTGCGACATACATCGACCCTCGCAACGCACCGGTCTACAACGACGTCGTCGGCAACGAGGAGTCGCGCAAGCTCGACCAGGTGAACCTGTTCATCGATCACACGTTCGGCTCGGCGGACTTCCGCTCCAGCACGTCGTGGCGTCAGTTCGATACCGTCAACCGTGAAGACGAAGACGGCACGAACCTGATCGGGGTGTACTTCGACACGGCGAACATCGAGAGCAACGAGAGCTTCTACCAGGAGTTCAAGTTCTCCGGCAGGACCGACCGGATCGACTGGGTCGCGGGCGTGAGCTATTACCAGGAGAAGGCCGACCAGATCAGCGATACGCACACGTACACGGATGGCATCGACACGCTCGGAACGAACCTGGGCATCTGGGACGGTCTGGGTATCCCCTTCCCGCTGTACGGCGGCACCACCGCCTTCCTCGCGGATCTGGGGATCCCGGTCTCTCTGCTCGGCATGCCGTGGCGCGAAGCGATGTACAACAACGGCGACTTCGAAGCGTACGCCGCATTCGGCGACGTGATCTGGCACCTCAACGACAAGACCAACCTGACGTTCGGCTTGCGCTTCACTCGCGACACCAAGAAGTTCACGTGGACCAATGGTCCGCATGAGACGCCGGAGCTCGATGAAGCCATCGCAGGACTCGAGCAGGCTGGCTTCTTCACGATGTGGCCAATCCCGGCGGAGGCCTACCGCTTCTCAGACATCATCTTCACTACGGACACGCCGCCGGGCGGCTACACGGACAAGGACTCCTGGGACGACGTCAGCCCGCGTTTCGTGCTCGACTACAAGATCAACCCGAACGTCATGGTGTTCGGCTCGCTCGCCAAGGGTTACAAGGCCGGCGGCTACAACAGCGTCGAGGTCGCATCGCAGTTCGAGAACGAGGACGTCTGGAACCTCGAAACGGGCATCAAGAGCGTGATCCCGGATGCGGGTGTGGTGCTGAATGCCTCCGTCTACTACTACATCTACGACAACAAGCAGGCGATCACGCTGGACGACGGTTCCTCCGGCGAAATTCCGCGGTATGTGATCGACACGAGCGACGAGGAAGCGTGGGGCATCGATGTCGACGCGCAATGGCGGCCGCTCGACCACTTCACGCTGTACGCGAACGTCGCGTATATCGACTCGACGTACAAGGAAAAGACGACGCTGGGCGACGATCCGATCGACCTTTCCGGCCAGCCGACGGGTGAGCCGCATCTCAGCGCTTCGCTGGGCGCGAGCTACGAGTGGCTGCTGGGCAATGCTGGCGATCTGCAGCTGTCGGGCCGTTACGCCTATCGCGGCGAATCGCGTTGCAATGCCGACTCCGAGCGCCAGGGAGACTGCTCGCTGCAGACTTCCTTCCAGGTCGGCGAAGATACGCAGCGTCTCGACATGCGGCTCGGCTGGACCAGCGCGAACAACACGTTCGGCCTCGCGGGCTACGTGACCAACGTGCTCGACGATCAGTACGTGACGGGCATCAACAACATCACGCGTGACACGTTCGGGACGCCGTTCGCGTCGATCTCCGAGCCCCGCATGTGGGGGCTGGAAGCGACATTCTCGTTCTGATGTAACCTGGGCGCGCCTGCGATTGCGCAGGCGCGCCCGATCTTGTCACTCCCGCGCACGCGGGAGTCCATGCCTTGATCCAGATGGATTCCCGCTTGCGCGGGAATGACTGACTCCCGGAGCCCGCCCATGAGTGCCATGCCCGACCGCGACCTCACCTCCGTGTCCGTCGACAGGCTGTTCGAGTCTCACGCCGCAACGGCATTGAGACTGAGGCAATCCACCGCGGCGGAGCGACGCCTCAAGCTCACGAAGCTGCTCGACGCCATTCTCGCGCGTAAGGACGCGATTGCTGAGGCGACGCAGCGAGACCTGGGCAAGCATCCGACTGAAACAAATCTGACGGAAGTGCTGCCTCTCGTCGGCGAACTGAAGCACTCCATCTCGAATCTGAAACGCTGGATGAAGCCGCACCGCATTCGCCCGACGATGGCGGCGCTCGGCACGACTTCCCGCGTGGTGTATCAGCCGAAGGGCCGATGCCTGATCATCAGCCCCTGGAACTATCCGCTGAGCCTGGCCCTGGGACCGCTGGTCTCGGCGGTAGCCGCGGGCAATACGGCGATTCTCAAACCGTCGGAGTTCACGCCGCACACGAATCGCGTCGTGCAGGACATCGTCAGCGCGGTATTCGCCGTCGACGAGGTCGCCGTCGTGGAAGGCGCGGCTGAAACGGCCACCGCCCTCCTCTCGCTCCCGTTTGATCACATCTTCTTCACCGGCTCCCCGGGCGTCGGCAAGAAGGTCATGGCCGCAGCCGCGACGCATCTCGCTTCGGTAACCCTCGAACTGGGAGGCAAGTCGCCAGTCGTCATCGACGCCACTGCGAACCTTCATAACGCTGCCGAACACGTCATGTGGGGCAAGCTGGTGAATGCCGGCCAGACCTGCATCGCCCCCGACTATGTGTACGTACATCGCGATGTCGCGGACCGCTTCGTCGAACTTTGCCGCAGCACGATCGCAGGGCGTTACGGCGCCACTGATGCAGCGATCAAGAGCAGTGCGGACTTTCCCCGGATGATCCACCGTCGACACGCTGAGCGCGTCGGCCGGCTCATCGACGACGCAGTGAAGTCGGGCGGCAAGGTTGCGTACGGCGGCACCTACGATGTCGATTCGCGCTACGTGGCGCCAACGCTGCTGCGCGATGTGCCGCCGAGTGCGTCGATTCGTGGAGAAGAAATCTTTGGACCGGTACTGCCGATCCTGACATTCGATTCGCTCGACGCAGTGATCGCGGAGATCAACGCGGGAACGAAGCCTCTGGCGCTCTACGCGTGGACGAAGAACGATCGCACCGTCGAAGCGCTCAGGACGAACACGAGCTCCGGCAGCCTGTGCGTCAACCTGTGCCTGCAGCAATTCGCCCAGCACAATCTGCCGTTCGGCGGCGTGAACAACTCGGGCATCGGCAATGCCCACGGCTTCTTCGGCTTCAAGGCGTTCTCTCACGAACGCGCAGTGATGTCCGCCGGGCCGCTGTCAGCGCTCGAAATGCTCTTCCCTCCCTACAACGAGCGGAAGCGCCGCCTGAGCGAGATGCTCATCAAGTACGTGACTTGAGCCTCGAGTCAGCGTACCAGCGCTCTTGCGTGATTCTCGACGATTCTGACGAGGCTTAGAGCCGCCATCTCCGAAGACTTCGGATTGGCGGCCAGCGGCTTGTTCTCGATGCGGATCTCGAGCTTGCCGAACGCACCGACTGCTTTGAGCACATGAATGTTGTCCTGGACGTCCGGGTCCGCGACAAGCTCAACGGTTGTTCTGTCGAGCCCGACTCCCGCGAGCGCCGAGATCACGGTGACATTCGCATTCTTGGGAAACTGCGCTGCCGCTTCTCTGGCGGTGCCTGAGTAGAACGTAGCGGCCCGCGTCAGACCATCGAGCGCGATCAGGGATTCCGCAGCTGTGCCGCGCCACGCAGCGGGTGGCTTGACGATGCGGTGAATCACGCTTTCGAGCGGCAGCGCAGATGCCGCGACGAGCGCATCGACCCCCGCGAGCGCTCCCGGCGGAATGATGAGCTGGCTGCCGTGCTCCTCTGCCGATCGGACCAATCCATCGAGCAGACTCGTGTCGCAGAACGCGCTCGTTGAAGCGACTACGAACGCTCTCGAACTCCGCAGCGCAGCCTCACCCCAAAGGGCGACAGCTTCACGGCTGGCGGCTTCCACGACCATATCGAGATCGAGTCCCGCGAGCTCTTCCGTCGTAGTCACGACGGCCGCGTTCGCAGGCAGCGACGTAGCCGCAGCCGCATCGCGTTTGGCGATCGCCACGATGGAGACCGAACCCGCCGAACGCAGCGACAACAGCTCCGCTACACGCCGGCTGATGGCACCCCAGCCAATCAAGGCGATCCGAAGGGATTTCCTGCGCATGGCCATCAAGTCAGCTTCAGTCCGCACGCTTCGAATGCGGCTCGCGTCGCGCGCTTCTCAGCGTCAGTCAGTTCCAGCAGCGGCGCCCTGACTCTTCCGCCCACCTGGCCGAGAAGCTCCTGCCAGTATTTCTGGTGCGAGTGAGGCTTCTCCGCCGGGCGCGTGGAACGCAAGGCCTCACGTACCGGATTCAGGCTGTCACGAACGAGGCGGGCCTGTTGAACCTTGCCGCTGAAAGCCAGCTCGGTGTACTCCTTCATCCTGCGATCCACGAGTGTCTGCGTCAGATACGGCGGCGACGAGCACAGGTAAACCTGCCAGTTCAGCTCGACGATGTTGTCCAGCCACTCTTCTTCCGAAGCGGTGCTGACGATGAGCCGATCGCCCGCAAGTCGCGTCAGCTCGGTGTACATGGGGCGCGGCACGCTGTACTTGATTGCAACCACGTTCTCGATGTCGGCGAGGCGATTGCAGAGTTGCGGCGAAAGCAGGTAGCCGCTGTCCGGATGGCTCCACAGCGCGATCCCGATGTCGACGGCCTTCGCGATGGCGTTGTAGTAAGCAAGAACCGTTTCATCCTGTGCTTTGTGGAAATGCAGGATCGGCGCGTGGACGACGATGAAATCAGCCCCGATCGCCTGCGCATGTCGGGCGAGGTCAATGACCGTATCCAGATTCTGATCCGAGCACGACAGGATCGTGTGATGCCCGCCCGGTGTGGCCTCGACCGCCAGCTCGAAAGTGCGCTTGCGCTCCTTGAGCGACATGGAGAAGAACTCTCCCTGCTTGCCCGCGATGAAGAGCCCATCGATGCCGAGGCCTTGTGTCCAGTGGCGGATGTTTTCGCGGAAGCCGTCTTCGTCCAGGTCGAGGGTCGCGGTGAAAGGCGTGAGCGCGGCAGCCCAGATGCCCTTCAGGTGAGCTCGCGCGTAGGCCTTTGCGTCTTTTCGTGCGTATTTGCTCATGGCTGCTTTCGCGGGAATGACGAAGCCGGCTTCTTCCCTAGACGATCGTCATGCTGTGCGAAATATTCTTCACCACAGTGTAGTTGAACAACCCCTCCGTCCCACCCTCTCTTCCGTAGCCGCTCTCCTTCACGCCTCCAAACGGGGTCTCGGCCACGGAGGCCTCGAGCGTATTGATGGAGAAGTTGCCCGCCTCGATACGCTCAGCCAGCTCATTGGCTCTTTGAGCCGAGTGCGTAAACGCGTAGGCAGCGAGGCCGAACGGCAGCGAGTTCGCTTTCTGGATTGCTTCGTCGATGGACGACACGGGGTTGATCACCGCAAGCGGCCCGAACGGCTCTTCACGCATCACGCGTGCGCAATCCGGTACGTCGGCCAGAACAGTCACCGGGAAAAAGTATCCAGGTCGATTGAGACGCTTGCCACCGGTCAGAACACGCGCGCCTTGCCCGTCGGCATCGGCAATCAGTGTTTCCATCGCCTTGATGCGTCGATCATTGGCGAGCGGTCCCATCTCGGTCGACGATTCGAAGCCGTCTCCAACGACCACCGCACGAGCTCTCTCGGCGAAGGCTTTGACGAACGCTTCGTAGATGCGCTCCTGAACGAAGAACCGCGTCGGTGAGGTGCACACCTGCCCTGCGTTGCGCGCCTTTCGCACAGCCGACACCACCGCAGCCTCGACTGGGTCGACGTCATCGCACACGATGACCGGCGCATGCCCGCCAAGCTCCATGAGCACAGGCTTCATGTACTCCGAGGCAATCCGGGTCAGCCGCTTTCCGACAACGGTCGACCCCGTGAACGCAACGAGCCGGATCGGCGCCTGCGGGATCAGATACTCGGAGATCTCCGAAGGAACTCCGAAGACGAGATTCATCACCCCGGGCGGCAAACCGGCATCGTGAAGTGCGCGAGCAATGTGCATCGCGCCAGCGGGCGTCTCCTCCGACGCCTTCATGATGATCGAACAACCTGCCGCGAGTGCGCCGGCAATCTTTCGCGCGGGCTGACTCAGAGGGAAGTTCCAGGGCGAGAACGCGGCCACCATGCCGATCGGCTGGTGATGCACGATGTACTTGATCCCCGGTTCGCTCGGGATGACGCGTCCATAGAGTCGCTGTCCTTCGGCCGCATCCCATTCGAAGAATTCGCAACCCCGGATCACTTCCAGCCGCGCGGCCTTGAACGGCTTGCCGTGTTCGAGCGTTATGGCGCGAGCTATCTCGTCGGAACGCTCGCGCATCAGCGCAGCGGCTTTGAGCATGATCTCGCCGCGCCTTCTCGGAGAGAACTGCGCCCATACTTTGAATCCGTGCTCTGCCGCCTCGAGAGCGTCGTCCAGATCCTGCCGCGTTGCGACCGGCACATGGCCGATGACAGCTTCCGACGAAGGATTCAGTACAGGCTGCGAAGACGCCGTCTTCTTCCAGGCGCCACCGATATGCAAATGAAGATCAGGATATTCCGTCACGGATGATCCCCCGATCGATGTCAGTAGGTATCTGCGCACCTTGCAGTCGCAGCACGAAGTGAGCGTTGCTTGCTGCGCGGGAATGTGTCGCGAATTGTAGCCGCATCCCCGGGTCGGCACTGCTGTATACCAGTGCGGGTTTACGCAGGTTTACTTCGCGTGCTGCATCAGCGAAGTGCTGCACGATCAGCGGCAATCGTCGTGAGTGTGCGCGGTGGATCGGGGCTGGCTTGTGGATGAGCCGCCCCCCGCGGCGGCGTTGCTCACATCGACGGGATACAAGCTCGTCCGGCTGGATTCGATTTACTGTTCGTGATCCTTCACCAGCGCGGACGCTCCATGCGCCGCGCGGTGACAAAGTCTCCGTTATTCCTTCTGCCCCGCCTTTGCCCGCTCTTCCTCACGCGCCCCCGCGAGGATGCCCGGAAGCGCGTAGTTGCCTTCGTGGCAGGCGTACTCGTAGATCGCTTCGTTGATGCGGTTGAAAGGCAGCTCGCCCGTGTAGGGCGCGGTAAACGTTCCTGGATCTTCGACCGTGAACTTGTAGAGCAGCACATCCGGACCCGTGCGCGTGAATCGCTCCGTCACCTTCATCTGGTCGGAGGCTCCGCGATAAGGGCCGAGCGGTGATGACTGCGCCAATTGCGTCGGATGGATATTCGTCGTCTCGACGACGAGCGTGTCGCCTTCCCAGTGGCCGATCGAATCGCCGTACCAGGGACGGATCTGCGCTGGAACGTGCTGCGTCGCTCCCAGACGGACGATGCGTACGTCATGGACCATCTCCGTCATGATCATGACGTGGTCCTTCGTCTGAACGATGGTGTAGTTGTTGTTGTAGAAGTAGTTCGGCAGCATCGGCGGACCGGCGTTCGATCCGAATGAAGAGAGACAGCGATCGGAGAGCGAGCGAACTTCGGGGCCGTCGAATTCACCGATGTTCTTCGCCCGCGCTGCACGCTCGGACGCACGTTGCTTGGCGGCTGCGGTCAACGGCGGAAGACGGCCGTTGGCCGGATCGACGATGATCGAGCTGCGCGCAACGCCATTGATACGCACGACCCGGTTGCCCGGATCGAGCCAGAAACCGTTGTAACCGCCGACTGCGCCGCCCGCCGCCTGGGCGAGCCGCTCGACGAACGTCGGTTCTCCCGGCACATCGGCCAGTTCGTTGCCCACGCCGCCTTTCTTCGCAACGTCCCCGGGTTCGGTGGGCCGATCGCGGAATTCCTCAACGTCCTGGGCGCGCCTTTCGAGCGCGATCGCCTGTTCTTCTGTCAGTGTGGCCCCCTGATTCCCCATCCGCTCGAAAGGTGTCTGGGTCTCGTTGCTCCAGTTGCCTTGCAGATCGGGCTTTCCCTCAGGAGTACGCGGCAGGACCCAGGGTTTGCTGGGCGCAGCGGCCGGCGTTTGCGCACCTGCGGAAGCGAGCGGGATCACCGAAAGACTCATCGCCAGGGCGAGTGCGCCCGCCGGAGAATGCTTAACAGATCGTGAGGATGATGTTGTTTTCATGGTGATGCGCCTGCATTGGCTTTCGCAGTCCTGATGCTAGTGCGCCTCGGGCTGACGAACAAGAACGCCCAGTGTCAAGCTTCGCAATGCAGAGATGAAATGCGATGCAGGTTGCTGCCGCAACCTCCCTCCTGTCTAATCGCACCGGGTGTCGCACTGCACTGCGCAGTTGGACAGGTAACGGACTGGTCGGGCCGCCAGTCGCGGAGTGCGTTCACCCGTGCGGTACCGTCCACGTCGTGCGGCGCTGCTTCCTGCCGAAGCAGTCGCCAGATTCTTCAGCGCGCTGGAGCGCTTTCTCCGCGTCGAAGCAGCGAGCGGCTTCATTCTGCTCGCCGCGACAGCAGCTGCCCTGCTCTGGGCCAACTCCCCTTTCACAGATTCCTACCATCGTCTCTGGGAAACGCGCCTGACAGCCGATGTCAGCGGAGTGTCCCTGAACTGGTCGCTGCGCTTCGTCGTGAACGATGTGCTGATGACCGTGTTTTTCCTCGTCGTCGGCATGGAGATACGCCGGGAGATGCACGCCGGCGCGCTCTCCGACACGCGGGTTGCGCTGCTGCCGCTTGCGGCCGCGGCCGGTGGGATAATCGTTCCAGCGTTGCTCTATCTTGCGATCGCCCACAAATCTTCACTCAGCAGCGGCTGGGCGATACCGACCGCGACCGATATCGCCTTCGCCGCGGGTGTGCTGGCGATCCTCGGCAGATCGATTCCGGCCGCAGCGCGCATCTTCCTCCTCGCGCTTGCCATCATCGATGACGTTGCCGCGGTGCTCATCATTGCACTGTTCTACTCCGATGGTCTGGACACCCGAGGCCTGCTCGTAAGCGGCGTGGCACTGGCGATCATCGCAAGCCTGCGGATGGCGGGCGTCGGGAAGGCGCGCGCTTATGTGATTCCGGGCGCCCTGCTTTGGGCGGGCATGCTGATCGGGGGCATCCATCCGACATTGGCCGGCGTCGTACTCGGCCTGCTCACTCCGGTCACGCCGATGAATGGCGCGTCGGTCGAGATCGCCCCCGTGATCCGACTGCAGGACCTGCTGCATCCCTGGGTCGCCTTCGCAATCATGCCGTTGTTCGCGCTGGCCAATGCCGGCGTTTCCTTCGCCGGCGTGACACTCGATGCCCCATCCTCGCGAACACTCATCATGAGCATCGCGGCCGGGCTCATCCTCGGCAAACCGCTGGGAATATTCCTGGGAACATGGTGCGCAGTGCGTCTTCGCTTGTGCGACTTGCCGCCGACGATCACCTGGCGCGCCGTGTGGCTCGTGGGTTGCCTCGGTGGCATCGGGTTCACGATGTCGATATTCATCGCGATGCTGGCCTTCGATGACGAGCAGCTTCTCGCTGCGGCAAAGGTCGGCGTCATCGGAGCCTCGGTGGTTGCCGGAGCGATGGGGCTGCTGCTTGGCCGACTGCAGACCCGTGAAAGCCAGACGTGAGGTATTGAGGTGCCATAACGACACCACTCCGGGAATCCCCCAAGCAAGGGCGAGTCGCCTGCTCCGCGACTGATTCCCTCTGTCCCGCCCGTCCAACAGTGCGATGAACCGAATGGCGGCGCCCGGAGGCTCTTGGTGCGACCTGTGTCGATGCTGATTCGTTCGCTGACCGCGTGTGCGGTCTTCGTCTGTCTCGCGGTTGCTTCGCAACCGACGCAAGCTTCCGACTCCCTTGATCTGTCCGCATACCGCGGCAAAGTCGTGCTGCTGGATTTCTGGGCGTCATGGTGCGAACCCTGTCGCCGCTCATTTCCATGGCTCAATGAGATGCGCGCGAAATATGGCGACCGCGGTCTGGTCGTGAGCGTGGAGCCATCGCGACGAGCGGAGATTCACGCCGCTTTCTGATCAGCAACGGACGCCGCTATTCGCACATTCTCGATGCACGTACGGGCTGGCCGGTGCGCAACGCGCCGCGCTCTGCAACAGTCGCCGCGGACACCTGCACGCAGGCAGGCAGCATGACGACATTGGCGATGCTTCAGGGCGCAAATGCAGAAGCGTTCTTGAAGGGCAGCGGCCTGCGCTTCTGGGTGCAGGCTGCGCGGTGACTGCATTCGTCGCAGTGAAAGCCTCTCTATGAATGAGCAACAGCCATCGCCGGCGCCGCGCACCCTGCACTGGCGAGTTCGCGCTCAGCCTGCCTGAACCCATACACCGGCACGATCTCTTCGGTGCGATCGCCGATTTCGTCCCAGAGCTCGATGACGCGCTCGCCCGCATCGGCACCGCCGCCGACATAGCGACCTTCGGTCAGCGTGACGTGTGCACGAGCGAAATGCCCCGCACCGGCGCACAAGATTGCTCGCGTGGGCGCTTCGTCTGCGACGAGTGCGAGCAGGCCGGGGCTCACCAGCTGCGGCGCAAGCTGCTGGAGCGCCTCTTTGGAAAGGACACCGTCCGTCATCTGGGTCGCCGCGGTGGGCGCAAGGCAATTGACGCGGACGTTGTACTTCTCGCCTTCGAGCGCGAGCGTCTGCATCAGTCCGACCAGCGCCATCTTCGCCGCGCCATAGTTCGCCTGGCCGAAGTTTCCGTAGAGACCGGACGACGATGTCGTCATGACCACGCGACCGAAGCGTTGCTGGCGCATGATTTCCCACACGGCCTTGGTGCAGATGACCGCGCCCATCAGGTGAACGTCGAGCACCTGGCGGAAATCAGCGAGGCTCATCTTCACGAAGCTCTTGTCACGAAGGATGCCCGCGTTGTTGATGAGAATATCGACGCGGCCCCACGTCTTCATCACATGGTCGATCATCGATGCAACCTGCGCCTCATCCGTGACCGAGGCAGCAATCGCCATTGCTTCGCCTCCCGCTGCGACGATCTCATCGGCGACACGTGCGGCAACGGTCTGATCCATGTCGTTCACGACCACTTTCGCGCCGTACGTTGCCAGCGCGAGCGCATGTGCCCGCCCCAAGCCGCCACCGGCTCCCGTCACGATCGCGACACGCGTCTTCAGGATCATTGGTCCTCGCCTCGATGATTGAACGAATCTCTATGGCTTCCCGCACACGGCGAGGAAGCCGCCCGCCATGAACTTCGCCATGCGCTTTTTGACGGCACTGAAGTCCTCCGACTTGCAGACGCCACCAGACAACTTGTCGATGCGGCCGGTGCGCGCGAGCGTCAACAGCAGCGCACCGGTCACGAAGTGATAGCCCCAGAAGATGTCCTCTTCCGAGCACTTCGGCAGCGCACGTTTCAACAGATCGATCAGTCGCAGCACGACCGGGTCGAAGTGCTTGTCCATGAGCTCCGCGCCCCACTCCGGCGTGTTGGCAACCTGTGCACCGAGTGCGCCGTAGTTCTTCCAGCGCTCGCCGCCCTGGATGTACAGATCGAGGTCGGTATCGAGAAACGCCCGCAGCGCGCCCTCGACCGTCGGCTTGCCGTTGGTCGCCTGGTCATACTCGTCCAGCGCGGTCATCCGGCGCGTGCTCGTCACCACCGCACGACGCGCGAACACTTCGTCGAAGAGCTTTTTCTTGTCTTCGAAGTAGTAGTTCATGAGCGTGTGGTGAACTCCGAGCCGTTTGGCGACGTCCTTCAACGTGACGCCATACAGCCCATGCTTCGAGAACAGTTCCTCGGAAACATCGAGGATCTGTTCCATCATCTCCGCTCGCTGCGCTGCCTTGGTCACGCGCTTCGACGGCGCGGCCTTCGGCGACTTCGCTTTGCCCGGTCGTTTGCGCCGGGGCTTCACATCTACAGGCACGATCGAACCTCCAGGGTCTTACCGGCGAGGCGGAGCGAAGGCTCCACCATGGAGCCCAGGGCTCAACCGCTGCCGTATTGTGTCCTGAGACGCATTTTGTCGATCTTTCCGGTAGATGCCAGAGGCATGTTGTCGAGCCGGATCACCGTGTCGGGGATCCACCAGGGAGCGACCCGCTGACGGAGGGCCGCGAACATCGCTTCGTCGCTGATCGCCTGCTGCTCGCGCAGTTCCACAAACAGTACCGGCCGCTCGCCCCATTTCGCGTCCGCCCGCCCGATCACGGCTGCCAGGGAGATTTCCGGCAATCCGCCCACGATGGCTTCGATTTCCGCCGGATTGATCCACTCGCCACCTGATTTGATCAGGTCCTTGGAACGCCCGGTGATGATCAGGTTGCCGTCCGAGTCGATGCGCGCCAGATCACCGGTGTTGAACCAGCCGTTCGGATCGGTCGCGGAACGCTCCTCGCCAAAGTACCGGTCGATGACACTCGAGCCGCGCACCCGCAGGTGCCCCTCGACGTTCCGCTGTTCAGGTAACGGGCGACCTTCGGCGTCCGTGAGCAGAAGATCGACCCCGACAGCGGGCCGACCCGATACCGCGGCGGAACGCTTCGGGTCGCCGGGCGCGGACATCGTTCCCGACGGCGACAACTCGGTCATTCCCCAGCTCGTCTGCACAGTGACGCCGAGGCGCCGTTCGATTCGCTGCATGAGCGCCGGCGGCAAAGGCGAACCGCCCACCAGTATCCGCTTGAGCGATGGCAGTTCGCCGCCAGTTGCATCGAGATGCTCGACGAGGCCGAGCCAGACAGTGGGCACACCGACTGCGATGGTCACAGCTTCATCGGCTATCAGGCGCGCGAGGCTTGCGCCATCGGTGTGACGTCCTGGCAGCACCAACTTCGCGCCAGCCGCCGGCACAGCGAAAGGCAAGCCCCAGGCATTCGCATGAAACATCGGTACGACCGGCAGCACGCTGTCGGCAGCGGTGATGCCTATCATGTCGGCCTGAAGAAGTCGCATCGCATGAAGAAAACTCGACCGATGCGTATACGTCACGCCCTTCGGCGCACCGGTCGTACCCGACGTGAAGCAAAGTCCGCAAGCCGTGCGTTCATCGAAGTCGCCCCAGACCGCCGGGTCGCGAACGACTTTCATCGCCTCTTCCAGTTCGACGACGCTCACATTGCCAACGCTCGGTGTGTCAGCCAGGCCATCGATGACCAGAATCCGCTCGATCGACGGCGCGCGTTCGACGATCTGCCTGGCGAGCTGCAGAAGATCCGCGCTGACAACCAGAATGCGGCACGAGGACTGAACGAGCATCGCAGCGGTCTGCACCGCTGTCAGTCGCGGGTTCAACGTGTGGCACACAGCGCCCATGCCCATGACGGCGTACCAGGTTTCGACGTGAGCCTGTGTGTTCCACGCGAGCGTCGCCACGCGATCGCCGAATCCAACACCGAAGCTCTTCAGCATCGCGGAAATGCGCTGGCTGCGCGCCCGCAATTCCGAATAGCCGACGCGATCTGTCCGAACACCGTCGCGCCCGGTCACGACCTCCGCCCGTGGGTGCCACTTGGCGGCGTGATCGAGAAACCTGTTCAGCGTCAGCGGGAAATCCTGCATCGCCCCATCGATCATCGTCGGCAATCCTCACGGGGCGGAAGAGCGGGCGAGACGATGCCGACGTTCCAGTTCCAGGGCTGCCCGCCTTTCGCGCGGCGCCTGCAGACCACTTCTTCGTTCAACTCGTACATGCCCGGGGACAAATGGGCGGCCGGCTGGGGCTTGTCCGCGAAGTGCATGTAAGTGCGAGTGGATCCGTAGGCAGGCCAGTCCGGCTGATTCGATGCCCGGGGATCGCCGGTGCGCGCGAAACTCGCCCAGTAGTCGATCATTGCGTTGGACAGCGAAGCCTCGGCCTCGGTCGCGGGAATCTTCGGCCAGAAGGCCGATGTTCGATCGGCGGTGCCAAAGACATACGGCAGCTCGGACGCGTGGAATGCATGCAGACCCGCGTCGTTCGCAGCGGGATAGCCGTGATCGAAAAGATAGAGGTAGCCCGGCCGTCCCATCGCTGTTTGTCTGGCGACGAGCCGCTCCGACGTCCATCCGTACAGCGCGTCCCGCGTCGTTGCGAGGATGCTCTCCTCCAGGGTTGATGCCGGATAGAGTTTCAGGAAATCGTCGGCGAGATCGTCATAGCGGCTGCGAATCGCGGACTCATACGTTGCTGCGTCGGCTGGCGCGGGCGGCGCTAGAAAGCGCAGCGATCGAATCTCGCCACTATTGAATCCCGCAATCATGGGTACTTTCGCCTGCTCGCCGCGATCGAACACTTCGACCAGCTGCCGCGGCAGGATTGCGCCGTCGATGGTGCCGAGCGGGAAATAGCCCAGGCGGCCTGCCCCCTCCACGAGCTTCGTCGCGTCCATCGAACGCAATGCGGCGACGTCCGGCGCACCCAATGCCGTTGCCAGCCGCGACCCGATTCCCTCCGCCGCCTGCTCGCCGAACTTCGGTCGCTTCAGCTCGGGCGTGGAAATCATGTACGCACTCTGGGCGATCGCCTTCGCGAACAGATTGTGCGCGGGCGGCGACGCCATCAGATACATCACGCTCAATGCGCCGGCCGATTCGCCCGCAATCGTGACGTTGGCAGGATCGCCACCGAACGCTGCGATGTTGCGATTCACCCAGCGCAGGGCTTCGATCTGATCGAGCAGCCCGTAGTTGCCCGAGACCTTCAGCGGTGACTCAGCGCTCAAGCCGGGATGCGCGAGATAGCCCAGGATGCCGAGCCTATAGTTGATCGACACCACGACGACGCCGCGTTCCGCGAGCTTCGTGCCGTTGTACAGCGTCTGGCTGCTGAAGCCGGTCGTCAGTGCGCCACCGTGAATCCAGACCAGCACGGGCGCGTTGCGGACTTCCTTCGGGGCCCAGACATTGAGCAAGAGGCAGTCCTCGCTCGTCGCGGCAGGTTCATCGGCATACAGGCTGCCGGGTCGCGACTTGGGTTGCATGCAGGCCGGACCAAACTGCAGCGCGTCGCGCACATCGTTCCATCGCGGCAACGCCACTGGCGGCTTCCAGCGTCCCATACCCACGGGCGGCACCGCATACGGAATGCCCTTGAACACCTGAACATCGCCGACGCTCTCACCGCGCAACTTGCCTGCGGGTGAATCGACGACGGCGTCAGCTTGCGCTGCGATCGGCAACATCATGGACAGGCCGGCGATCAGCACCGGTACGAATCGATACAGAGCCATCACAACGAACTCCGGTTCGCGCTCTCACGTCGCAGTGCACGCACGAGCCACAAGTGAGCGAGCACAGCGATGACGTAGAACGGAACGAGGGTATAGAACGCCATCTGCAGAGAATTTTCCGGATGTTCCGGGCGGAAGTAGTCGCTGACCGCGCCGAGATAAGTCGGCCCCAACCCCAGCCCAATCAGGTTCATCACCAGCAGCAGGAGCGCACCGGAGAGCACACGCTCGTTCGGCCGCACTTCTTCCTGCACGAGCGTTACCGCAGGCGAGAGATAGAAGTAGTTCAGGAACGTCGGCACTGCCAGGAACAGTAGTGCGAGCTGCCAGGTCGGAGCCCAGACGAAGCCGATGAAGAACGGGATGGCCAGTGCGAGCGCTACGGCCGGGAGATACCCATAAGCGCCCCTCGACTTAGGTGCGAAACGATCGATGAGCCGCCCGGAGACGTACATACCGCCGCCAATGGCGATGCCGATCAGCAGTGCGTAGTAGATGGCGACCTCCTGCAGCGTCATGCCCTTCTCTCGCATCAGGAACAGCGTCGTGAAATTGAGGAGTGCATACGTAACGAACTGGGTCGCACCGCTTGCGAGCGACACGCGCAGCAATACGGGATGCGAGAAGAACATGCGGCACGTTGGCCAGAACGCAGGCTGCTCGGACCTCACTGGCGCCGCGTCACCAATGGCGGTATCGAGACCGCCGCGCACCGGCTCGCGAACGCAAAGCACGACGACGAGTGCCGTAACGATACCGAGCGCACCGAGGAAGATGAACGCAGATCGCCAGCTATACGCGGCTGCAATCGATGCGCCGAATGCCACACCCAGAGCGAGTCCGATCGGCGGCCCGAGGTTGTAGATGCTGAGCGCCGTGCCACGCGTGCCGGGCGGGAAATAATCCGAAACGATCGCGTATGACGGCGGGACTCCGCCCGCCTCGCCTACGCCGACCGACATTCGCGCTATGGCCAACTGTGCGTAGCTCGATGAAAGTCCGCATGCCACCGTCGCCGCGCTCCATAGCGCGCACGAGAACGACAGCACCTTTACGCGATTGGTCCGATCGGCCAGCCAGCCGACAGGAATCGCCAGCACGCAATAGAACAGCGCGAAGTAAAGGCCGCTGATCATTCCGAGCTGGCCGTCGGTCACACCGAGCTCGTCCTGAATCGGCTTCGCGAGAATCGACAGCAATTGCCGATCGAGGAAGTTGAGCACGTACACGAAGCACAGGATCGCCAGTGCCGACCAGGCGCGCGCGTCCGGCCGCGCATGATGCGCGACCGGACTAGCTGCAACTGCCGAATGCAACGGCGAGGTCTCGTTGCTCGCGTGCATGTCAGAACGCTTTCAGGAGCCGCAGGCCGAACTGCCGGGGCGGTCCCATGAAGCGCAGGCCGGAGTTCAGTGCGCCGACGTACTGCTGATCCGTGAGATTGGTGCCGTACAGCGTCGTCACGAGATCGCCATGCCGCCACGCGATCTGCGCATTGAAGATGTTCCGCGCCTCGATGCGATCGCCGCGCGCTTCGTTCTGGAACAGCGTCGCCCACTGCTCGGACACGTGACCGTAGTTCACCCGCGGCGTCAGAATGTCGCCGCCCGCGAATGTGAACTCGTATTGAGCGCCGAGATTGAAAGTGAAGTCCGGAGCGTAGGTCTGGTCGTTGCCTTCCAGATCGATGCAGGACGGGCTCGCCGGTCCGGTCGCTGGATCGCAGGCGCCGAAGCTCGGCACGCGCGGATCGACGGCGAAGAACTGACCGAGCTCGCTTTTCATCCAGCCCACGCCGGCATCCATGGAGAACTGGCCGAAAACCGCTTCGATCTGCGCTTCGAGACCGTAGATCTCCGTCGCGTTGGGGTTGTTGAGCTCGAATCCGAATACCGGAATATCCGGGTAGCCGACCGTTACCTGGAAATTTTCGTACTCGTTGTAGAAGGCATTGAGCTGCGTGCGGAGATTTCCGTCCAGCCAGCCGGCCTTCCAGCCGATCTCGTAGTTCGTCACCTTCTCTTCATCGAACGGCGCGGGAATGCCGAGGCCCACCGGCACGTTCAGGCCACCGGGACGGAAGCCTGTCGCGACGAACGCATAGAGGAAGTTGTGCTCATCGACAGTCCAGTTGAGCGCCACTTTGCCGGAGAGATTCGAGTACTCCGCGCGCTGATCCTGAGTCAGCGGCAGGCCGTACTGATTCACGAAGATATGATTCTCGGTGCTGCTGTCGGAGTAGCGTGCGCCGACCTGAAGTTCGACGCTCTGTGTCACATGGAAACCGATCTGTCCGAAGAACGCCGTGGTCTCCTTGGGATTCGTGCCTTCGAGCAGGTACTGGCCCGTGGGAATTCCGATGTAGAACTCACCCGGAGGGAACTCGTACTCATCATGCTGGTAGTACGCGCCCAGGATCCAGTTGAACCGGCCCGTGTCCGTCGAGATGAGATTGATTTCCTGCGAGTAGATCTCTTCATCCACGGCGTCGCCGAAGATGTTGTTGCCGATGCTCGTCCCGTCGAGATCGGCGCGGTATTCCGTCCGGCCCTTCTGGTAGCCTGATACCGATCGCAGCGTGGTTCCGTTGTCGAACTCGTAGTCGATCCTGAGGACGGAGCGCCCGAAGCGGTCGAGCGCGTGAATGTCGGCGTTCGCCGTGATCTCGAACGGGTCGTTCGTCGCATTCACCGGATCGGCGGGGTAGCCGCTCAGGTCGAGATAGCTGTAGTCCGCCTTCAGCAGTACTGACAACTTCTCGCTCGGCTCCCAGAGCATGCCGAGACGGAAGCTGCCGGTCTGCACGCCGTCGTCGCCCGTGTATGGACCTTCGATGTCGTACAAGCTGTCGCGCTTCAAGCCGTTGAACGCAACGCGGGCGGCGAATGTATCGCTGACCGGCAGATTCAGTGCACCCTGTGCTCCGAACTCATCGTAGTTGCCCACGTGACCCTGCACGTAGCCGTGATGACCGCCGTTGATGATCGGATCATTCGACGTCACGAATACCGCGCCGCCAGTGGCGTTTTGTCCAACGAACGTGCCCTGCGGCCCGCGAAGGATTTCAACTCGGGCAATGTCGTAGTACGGCTCAGCGGTGAAGTAACCGGGGAATGTCGCCACGCCGTCGCGATACGTGATCACGCCTGTGGTGGTCTGAGTGTTGTGCTCGGCCTTGCCGATACCGCGAATGTTGAAGTCGATGCCCTGGCCGAAGTTGTTCACGGTGGCCGCGGGCGAGATGAACTGCAACTGGTCCACGGTAGTGACGCCACTGGCCGCCAGGCTCTCGCCCGTCATGACCGTTGCGGCGATGGGCGTGCGCTGCAGACTCGTGCGACGCCGTTCTGCCGTCACCACGATTTCTTCGAGCACCGATTCTTTCGGTGCGGCGGCTGACTCTCCGCTCTGCGGCGCCGCGGCCTGGGCGTGCACTGCCATGGATGTTGCGAGTTGCGCGGCGGCGCACCCGATCGCGAAAAGTTTCGTCTTCATCGCTCCCCCTCTCATGCCGATCATTGTTGTCGACGCTATGGGGCGGAGAATGAGCCGGCCGGAGTGACCTGTCAATACTCACTCACTCGCGTGTGAGTATCTTTGAGAATATGACCGGCAATGAGGACGGCCTGCCGTCAACGGACGCCGCCCTCGCGGCGGCGTCCTGTTTCGCCATCATGTTCGTGGCCGTTGCTTTCGGCCGCTCCCGCGAATCAAAGGCAACCGCGCTCCCACGGTCCCGTGATTGCGTATGTCGTCCCTGGGTACTGCAGGTGACAGAAGAGCCAGATACCCGCGGGCGAGAACTGAACACCGGTGAATTCGCTGCGACCGATGCCCGTTTCGCCGAAGGGCTCGAGATCGAGCGGTGTCGTGTTCTCCGCGAAGGGAAAGATCTCGCCGTCGAGCGACAGTCCGCGCAGTCCATTCGTGCCGCCATCGATGTCTTCGCCATCGCCGTCCTCAGCGATCAGCAGACCGGTGCCGCGCGGGCTTGCGCAGATGTTGTCGCCCTCATCGAAGATCACAGGGTCGCTCGACTCGAAGATCAGCGTGAGCTCGCCGCGATTCATGCCGCGCGGTCGAAAGCGCCAGACCTGACCGAGCTCTGCGTTACCGCCGCTCGAGCAGACGAAGTAGACGTCACCGCGCGCATCGATCGTCACACCCTCCCCTCCCAGGAACGCAGCACCGCCTTTCGCATAGCCCTGATTGAAGACCGCGGAAGGATCGCTCTCAGCATTCACAGGATCCGGATCCTCGATCGTCACCCAGCGCACCGGCAATTCCAGACCGATAGTCTGATCCGTCAGCGTCGAATACTGCGGGCAACCTTCGATCGCGAGCATCTGCAGCACCCCGCCGTTCGACAACCGTCCCGGCCGTTTCGGGACGAAACGATAGAAGCCGTCCAGAGGCTCTCCGTTGTCCTCGGTGAGATAGACGATGCCGCTCTTCGGATCGACTGCAGCTCCTTCGTGAACGAATCGCCCCATCGCCTTCAGCGGCTCGGCTTTCACGGGCCGCTGCGCGTCCGCGGGAACTTCGAAAACATAGCCGTGCGGTTTCTCGAGGCCAGCGAGCACGCCAGCCGTCGTTTCCTCGCAAGTGAGCCAGCTTCCCCACGGAGTCGCACCACCACTGCAATTGACGATCGTGCCTCCCAGCACCGGCCAGCTCTCGCCAAAGCGGCCGCGCCATGGATCGAACTCGAGGATGGTGCAGCCGCCATTCCCGAGTCGATCGTACGCAAGCGCACCGACATTCAGTGGCGGGACGAATGAGAAATCTTCCGGATCGAGCTCATGGTTGCGGACGAGATGCAGCCGGTTGCGCACCTGGAAGACGCCCATCGAGTCGTGGGCGGGCGGCGTGGCGGTGCCGTCCCGCATTGCGCTTCCTGCAACTCCGCCCTTCACATACGTGAAGCCGCGCGGCAGTGCCATGTCCGGCTGTGAGGTGAGCAACTGACCGTAGCCGCGTCTCACCGGACGATCGTGTGGCTTGCCGGCCAATGCCAGGCCGCTGAAAGGACCGAGACCGCCCAGGACCGCTGCTGAGCCGGAAATCATGCTGCGCCGTGAAATCGTCATGACACACCCTCTTGTAGTAGTTGCGACGATCGCTGGAGGCTGTCACTGCAACGTTGCGACTGTATTTCCGACGTCGTGCAACGACTATGCGACGGATGTCTTCGGCCTGTCACAGTCGTCCTTTAGCATCCTTCGCAGGTCTCATCCCCCTCTGCCCCGCTGCGTCGGGGCTTTTTTTATGCGCCCTGCTTCCCTTTGTACGCTTGAGATGTCGGCGGACTATGCCTACGATGTCGACCCCTCCAGCGTCGACAAAAAAGAATTCAGAAACGGGGAACTGCAATGCGCACGCGCCAGGCCCGGGCCCGAACTGATCGGAAAGTTCCACTCACCATCATGCTGGAACCGTCGATGCTGGCGTTCATCGAGCAATGCGCGCAGACGCGCCGCTTCCGCTCGGTCGATGCGTTCTTCGATTCAGCGCTGAATGTGTTTCGCAGGCACGTCGAAGCGCTGGACACCTACATCCAGCACGAGCAGGCCAAAGGTCATTCCCTGGAAGAGATCGTCAGTTCCACGCAGTGTGAGATCGTGGTGACGCGGCAGCTAGACGCCGCCGAGTAGTTGCGCGCCCGCGAGGCACGCGAATCGTTACGATTGAAGCGGAGCGCCGACTTGCGGCGTATCAGTGCTGCTGCAGTCGCAGCTTCACGCGACGACTCGCGATGACGCCGACGTACTGGGTGATCTTCGCGTTCGCGCTGATGGCGTCGAACTCTTCGTCGTAGATGAGCTTGACCACTTCGACCGGCGTGTCGGTTTCTTTCGCGATTGCTTCAGCCAGTCTCGAATCGGTCTTCAAAGAGACCTGGGTATTGCTCGCCATCGCCGACCTCCCGTACGCACTCATCCGGTCATTTGCGGCGGAGTGTAGCGCTATCACCCGCTCGCGGCAGCGCTTGTTTGACTATCGAAGGCCTTCCGGACGGCTACGCTGGATTCTTGATCGCACGGATGATATCCATTCGCTAGGTCACTGATCCTGCTCGCTTTGCAAGTATTCCAGGGTGCACCCCCCGCGCTTGGACCGCGGACGACGGCGCGGCTGTGAGCGTGTATGGTGGACGTCCGAATCAATCAGCGAGCGAACCATGGTCGCGAAGAAGAAAAAGAAGGATGAGAACGGCCGCGGTGCGCCGGCGCGAGGCAAGTTGGCTGAACTCGGCAAGGCGGTGGCCGCCGCCGAATCCGCATGGAAAGCACGCCGCAACGACGTCCGCGATGCCAAGGCCGCGGCGAAGACAGCAAAGAAGACGCTGAAGAAGCTGCGCAAAGAACTGAAGAAGCTCAAATCGGCAGCGAAGGCCGCCGCTCTTGCGCGGAAGGCGAAGCCGGCAGCGCCGGCTCGCAAGCCGCGCGTAGCAACACCGAAGCGGCCCGCGCCAAAGCGCCGACGCGCCGCACCGAAGAACGCTGATCCGGTAACCGTGCTCGTGGCAAACGAAACGGACCTGTCGCAAATCAGCTCATCACCTGACCCGACAGAATCGACCTGAACGCCCGTCGATTCCGAAGGAGGCTGCGCCCGCACGGCGCAGCCTCCTCACCTACCCTCTCTTCACTTCAAACGGCGCGTCGGCGCAGTGCACCCATTCCGAGTAACGCGGAACCGAGCAGCCACACCGCGGCCGGCAGCGGCACCGGTGCAACTGCGACGTCCATGTTGTACGCGTAGCTGGACTCGAAGCCGAACCCTTCACCGCCGACGGCAATCGTGTAGATCCCCGCGAAAGGCAGCGTGATGTTCAGCAGGCTCGTTCCCGCCGCACCGAACGACGGCGTGCCGGCGACGAACACGTTGTCGCCGAAGTCACCATCATTGGCGAAGCCCGGAATGAGAAGCTCCAGCGGCTCCACCACACCCTGGTAGACGCTGACGCCGAACTCGAGCTGCGACGACGACACGATGATCGACAACAGGTCGCCCGCATTGCCCGTGAGCGTCCAGAAGTTCACTTCGGTGCCGTCCACCGGGTTTGCCTGAACCCATGCACCAGCGCTCGTCACCGTGCCGGAGAATGAGCCGCCGCCCGTGACGTCGCCGCTCAGGTGCTGCGAGAACGCCGGGAAGGGTGCCGCAACGATGAGAAGCGCCGCTGCAAGACGCATGATCGTTTTCATAGTTGTGTCTCCTCGCTGGTTAGAGCGCGCCGTTGTCCCACGGACCAGTGATTGCGAACGTGATGCCGGGGGTCTGGATGTTCACGAACATCCAGCGCTCGTGGAAGCACGCACCCGCCCACTCGATGCCGGTGTAGTTGCCAGCGGGGAAGTTCGCAATGATGCTGCCGTTGGCGTTCAGAGCCGCATCTGCCTGCGCAACGTTGGCTGCCGACAGCTGCATGCGGTTCTCGGCGAAGATGAACGTGCCGCCGCTCTGCGTGAGTCCGCGCAGACGCTGGATGCTGTTGCCGCCGTCTTCGCACAGGACGATGCCCCCTCGCGGGCTGACTGCGATGTTGTCGGGGTTGTTGCACTCCTGGCTCGTCGTGCCAGCACCGAGCGAGTTGAAAACCATCGTCAGCACTTCGCGGCGCGGATCGTAGACGAACACCTGGCCCTGACGGGCGACACCGCCGCTGGTGCAGGTGAAGTAGATACGACCGCTGTCGTAGTACGCACCTTCCGGCCGGGCGAAGCTCGCGCGTCCCGGTGCCGAGTTGTAGGCACGGCCGTTGATCGCTTCCGGATCGGTGACAGTCACCCATTCCACATCCCAGGTCGAACCCGCGGCGAAATCCTGATACACGCCGTTCAGGCCGCTGAAGTTGAAGTCGTTGGTGCCGACCACGCGCAACGCCTGGAGCTGGCCGCCAGCCGCGAGGTTGCCGTACTGGTTCGGGACGAAGCGATAGAAACCACCGGGCGTCGCATCTTCGGTCTCGTAGACGATGCCTGTAGCAGGATCGACGGCGCAGGCTTCGTGTGAGAAGCGCCCCATGGCAGTGAGAGGCTGAGCCGAAGCAACGCCGTAGCCCGGCACTTCGAAGACCCAGCCGTGACGCACGCCGGCCGGCGAGGTGTAACCGGTTTCTTCGCAAGTAAGCCAGGTGCCCCACGGGGTGCGGCCGCCGGCGCAGTTCGTGACGGTGCCGCTGAGCGAGCCGTACGAGCTCTGCCACCGACCGGTCACAGCGTCGAACAGCACGTTCGTCGTACCGCCGCGGCCGTTGGCGTTGTCATAGCCAGCCGCTGCGATGAACGGGTTGATGCCCGAGCCGCTGCCCAGCTCGTGATTGCGCACCATGACGATCTGGTTGCCCTTGGAAGCCACGACATCCATGCCGTCGTGCGCGCCCGGCGTCACGCGACCGTCCGCCATCGGCTGTCCACGCCAGCCGAAGCTGCGATACGTGAAGCCAGCCGGCAGCGCAATGAGCGGCAAGCCTGTCGTGAGGTCATTGACCGGCGCGACGGGACCATAGTCATCCGAGTACGGAAGTTCGACGGCGCCCGCACGACGCGCAAGCAGCGCTCCGAAAGAAATCGACGCAGCGCCTGCAACGCTGCCCTTGATGAAGGAGCGGCGATCGACGATGGGCTTGGGAGACTCGGCGCCCTCTGCGGGGGCATTACGATCAATGATGCTCATTGCTGGCCTCTGGCTGGCTGAACTTGAAACAAATGCAGCGCAGCGACCTGCCGCGACTTACGCACTTGCAGCGTGAGCAGCGCCAATTGCATGTAAATGTAGCGACATCGACGCTTGGATGACGAAAACGTAAGGCAGCCGCAGCTGCGTGCTCGCATGCGCCTGCGTTTGTTGGTCGATGCGACTACAAGCGAATGACACGGCGCACTGCCGGAAATTCTCGCGCAGCGCGAGCCGAGGCAAGGCCTAGTCGGCGTACAACTCGAAGGCGTGCGTCACAGGATTCTCGCGTACCTCACCGCGGATGACGGCGGACGCAAAGTGCATGACCGACGGAAGCTCCGTCTCGTCGAACGGTTGGAGCAGCCGACCGAGTGCGCAATCGGCATGATGACGAGCGCGCTTCTCGTCGCTCGTCGCGAGAATGACCGGGACCGACAACTCGGACTGCAACTGGCGAGCGAGCCGCGCGCCCGCGCCTTCGGTTTCGAGATCGATGTCGATCAGCGCCAGCGCGGGGCGACGGCTGCGCGCGAGTACGATGGCTTCTCCAGAGGAACTGGTCGGTCCAACGACGGTGTGACCGTCCAGTTCCAGCTCCACAGCGGCGCGAAAAGCATCCAGGCGGCTCGACTGTGCGATCAGGATGATCATCTCGTTCACGCGCGCTGCTGACGAACTGCTCGCCGCGTCGCGACTGCGATGCCGAGCAGCACACAGAACAGCGCGCCGAACGCACCGCCACCGCCATCTCCGCCGCCGCCACCGCCCGAGCCCGGTTGCGTCACGCTGACGCTCGCCGATGCCGTCGCGCTGCCGCCAGCGCCTGTGCAGGTAATGGTGAACGTTGCTGCAGCAGTCAGTGCATCCGACGTCTGAGTGCCGTTCGTCGCTTTCGCACCGCTCCAGCCGCCGGAAGCAGTACAGGCAGTTGCGTTGGTGGCAGTCCATTGCAGCGAAGTCGTCTGACCCGACGTCACGGACGTCGGAGTCGCCGTAAGCGTGACCGTCGGAGTCGGCGCTGCATCGGCAACGCGCAAGCCGTAGAGCCCAAAGCCCGCGCCAAGCGCTGGCTGGCCGAGGAAATACAGAGCGTAGGTGCCCGCTGTGAGTTGCTGGCGTGGAATCACACCGTCACCCAACACCTGGCCGATGACCGTCGAGCCTTGAGTCACCGCAAGCGCGGCGCTTTGCAGCTCGCTCGGGAACTCCAGATCCGTAAGCGCGATGTCATATACACCAGTCGTCGCGACCGTGAGCGGGAGCGATTGGAACAATCCACCCACGCCCTGGGTCCCCTGCACGACTGCCTGCCCCGTGGGGGGCAGCAAGCGGACAGAGAACAATCCATTGCCACTCGCAGCCGGAGCACGTGTGGCGACCAGCACCTGACCGTCTCCCGCAGCGAGCGTGACGTTCGCAACTCCCGCCGCATTCTGTTCGTGAATCACGGTGGCGTTCTGAATGACCGCTGCCTTCAACAACGGCAGCGGCGCCGGGAATCGCAAGTCTTCCAGATTCAGCGAATGCACACCCGCGGCGACGGAAGCTGCATCAAAACGATAGATCGATGGCTTCGCCGGATCATCGCTGTTGTCCACCGTGCGCAGGCTGGAAGCGATCACTGTGCTTCCCTGCTTCACCGCCACAGCGAAGGCGCCGACCTCGTCGATCGCGGACGCAACGCCAATGGAGAAGAGCTGAGCAGTTCCAGCAGCCGCAGTGACCGTCTTGGGCAAATCATCCGTCACACGCCCGATGGCCGCCCCGGACTGAACGATCACCGCACCGAAACTTGCCAGGGCAGATGGAAAGCGCAGATCCGTTGCGCTCAACGTGTACTGGCCAACGGCCGGGAACGTCAGAGCCGAAGGAGCTCGCGTCCGGCCGACAGGCTGCACGGACTGGAAGATTGCCTGTGCCTGCGGGCCAGTGACACGGACGTTGTAGAGCCCCGCAAGATCGCCGCCGGTGGCCTTGGCCAGGATGATGAGTTCGTAGTCGCCTGAGACTGGCGCATCGAAGCCGCCGGCGTCGACGACGATCGGTTCCACGCCGGTCGGCACTTCGCGCAATACGAGCGCCTGCAGCGTCGTCTGGGTGGGAGCAAACGAAAGATCTGTCAGCGCAACGCTGTATCGGCCAGCGACCGGCAAGGACAACGCCTGGCGCAGCACCGCTTGATCCGCCGCGGGCTGCGATTCCACGGCGATGACATCGGCGGCGTCCAGGAGCGCAGCGCCTCCGTCAGTGGGCGCTACGACGACGCCGAACGCGCCGCCCGCCTCGCCCGTCGCTGGCGTACCAACGACGTGCACCTGGTACTCCCCGGCCTCTGCCGTGAAGCTCACGCTCGCAGGCTGCGGCGTCCCTCCAGTGACGGCCTGCACTTCAACAGCCGCGACCCTGACGAGATTCCGCGTCACAGCGGCTTCCAGCCGCGAGAGATTCTCAGGCGTCTGCAGATCGCGCAGCGTGATCGTGTAGCGACCCGCCTGTGTCACCGTAAAGCTCAGCGGCGCGGGTAGACTCGCCTGTGCCTCCTCGGTCGTTGCAACGAGCGATGTGGTTTCGAGCAGCACCGCAGCGGGTGCCTCGATCGCCAGAATGCACAGTGCTGCCGCCATCATCGAACGAATGATTCTCATACCGATGCCCAATGCCCGCGCGGGCATTGCTCCTGATAGTTCCTGGACGAATGCTTGCAGGCGGCAGCAACTGGCGCGCTGCCGCCTCGATTGGTCAGCCCGCGCGCTTCAGCTCCTCCAGAGCAAGCCGGGCTTCTTCCGAGCCCACGAACTTGCCGCCGGAGTTCAACGCGACTTCGAGATTCTCACGCGCCGCGTCACGATTGCCGGTGCGCAGCTGTGCCATGCCGAGGTGATAGCGCATCACCGGCGACTCCGGCGACTGCGCGACCGCCTGCTGCAGCAGGTTCAGCGATTCCTGGTACTCGCCGCGCTTGAACTTGACCCATCCGCGCGTGTTGAGCACTGCCGGCGCTGTCACGTGACTGAGCTTGCCAGTGAGCTGCTGTGCCCTATCCAGGCTCGGCTGGTCGCTGCGATAGCTCACCAGCAGCATCGCAAGGTTATTGGCCACCGCAACCGAGGCAGGATCCTGCGCCAGCATCTTGTCGTAAGTGCGGATCGCGTCATCCGGCCGGCCGAGACGCTCATACAGAGCCGCGAGCTCCGTGCCCAGCGACGCAGCACCATTCGTCTTCTGCATTCCCAACTCGAGCGCGCTGATCGCCGCATCGGTGTTCTTGCCGGCCAGATGCGCCAGCGCCAGGCCGCGGTACAGCATCCACCACTGCGGCGCACGATCGATCGCTGCCTGGAACGTGGCAGTGGCGGCTGCAATCTGCCCTTGGGCGGTGAGCACTTCGCCTTTGAGGTTTCTGGCGACGACGTTGTCGGGATTCGCTGCAATCGCCTGATCCAGTCGTGCCAGCGCCTGCGGCAGCCGCTTGCGCTGCACTTCGATGCGTACGATCCCCGCGAGCGGTTCGCCGGCATCGGGCTGAACTTTCAGTGCGGCTTCGTACAGGGCAATCGCAGCATCGAACTTCTTCTCGGACTCGTTGACGGCCCCTTCCAGGTACGCGCCGAGCGGCAGCTCGGGACGCAGGCGCTGGATCGACTGCGCCGTGGTCCGGGCCGCCGAGATGTCCTTCATCGATGCCTGCACACGGAACAGCGCCTCCAGCACGCCGACTTCGCCGGCGCCTTCGGTTGAGAGCTGCTCGAGAATCGGTCGGGCCTGCTCTGCCTTGCCTGTCTGCGCAAGCAACTGGGCCAGTTCGAGGCGTACCTGGCGATCCGTGGGATTCGCTTGTGCCGCGGAGCGCAGCGTTTCCTCTGCCAGCGCTATTTCGTCGTTCTGAAGATGTGCTCGCGCGAGCGCACGCGCCACCGATACCGAGTTCGGCTGATCGCGCAGCACGGCCCGCAGATCGGTGATTGCAGCCGCCGCATCGCCTCGCGTAAGGGCCATGTTTCCGCGAAGAACGAGTGCGTCATTGTCGCGTGCGTTCTCCTTCAGGACTTCATCGACCAGCTTGTTGGCGCCAGCCACATCATTCTTCTTCAGCAACAGGCCTGCGAGCCGCGTACGGGCCACGAGGCCTTCCGGCTGTGTCTTCTCCGTTTTGATGATCGCCTGGTAGACCGCTGCACTCTCGTCGGCTCGCCCACGGCTTTCGAGGAACATGCCCAGTGCCATCTGCAGCTTCGCATTGTCCGGTTCTGCTTTCGCGATAGCTGCCAGCTCTGCGATACCGGCGTCGAGCCCGCGCTGACCGACGATCAGATCCGCAAGCGCCACTTTGGCGTCGATGTTCTCGGGGACCACCTTGATGGCTTCGCGCAGAGTCTCCTCCGCGCCCGCCGGGTTCTTAGTCAGCAAGTAGAACCGCCCGAGCCGATAACGGTGGTTCAGTTCCTTCGGCTGCAGGCGAATGACTTCGCGCAGCTCCGTTTCTGCCTTGGCCGGATGATCCTGGTTGAGCTCCAGCTCGGCGAGCACTACGCGCAGGTCGACGCTCTCAGGCGCCCGCTCGATGCCGGCGCGAACAACTTCGATTGCGCGATCGCTGCGGGCGCTCTGGCGGTAGAGCGAGGCAAGCAACGCTACGGCGTATTCATCGTCCGGTGCTCGCTGGACGGCCAGCTCGGCGTCCTCGAACGCAGCTTCGGTGTTGCCCATCTGCGACCGCGCAGCGCCGCGCACCGTCAGCAGTGCTGCATTCTGCGGATCATCCACGAGCCCGGGCTCTGCAATCTCCAATGCCTTATCGGCGAGGCCGCCCATCAGGAACAGCCGGCCGAGGGCCGCACGCGCCCGCATGTGCTTCGGATCCAGCTCGATCGCTGCCTGGTACTGGCCGACAGCATCGCGGGGATTGTTCAGCTTCTCGGCCACCCGACCCACGTGGTACCGCACATCCGCATCCTTCGGATCGATCTGCAGCGCGTTGCGAAACTCGACGCCGGCCTTCTCGTAGTTCTGCTCGGTGAAAAAGCTTTCGCCCTTCTCGACGTAGCGCGCCTTGCGCTCCTGCGCGCCGCCGCAGCCGGTGAGCGCGACCGCGGCGACGGCCGACACGAGAACCATTGCGATAGCCGGGAACCTGGATTTCATTTCCTCACCGCATGTATCTGTTGGAATCGGTGCTGTTGGAGTCGGTGCTGTTGGAATCGATGCCGCGGAGACCACCGGTCCGGCGACGGGCATGATCGTAGGGTGGGCGTTTGACGACTGCGTGACAGATGCGCGTCAGATGAGACCGCGCAGCGTGCAGACAGCGAGAAATGCGAGCGCAACGATGCTCGGCAGCCGCCATTCCCTCGGCGCCGCCGCGAGCAATGTTTCGATTCCGTACATGAGCAGCAACAATTTGGCGATGTCGGCGCCGAATCCCGCGCCGCTGGCGATCGATCCCGGCAGGTTCGGGATCGTGATCGCGATGAAAATGACCAGCAGATCCAACGGGGTTACACGGAAACGCCGGTCGCTCGCGAGCCGGAACCGGATCACGATGGCCAGCGCCAGCGATCCGAACAGCAGCCAGTCCATCGATTCGACCCGGTCCAGCCACGTCGATGTATCACGATCGAAATACACGGCGATGACAACTGCGATATAGAGGGCAAGCTTGTCGATGAGACTGGCCTCGGGCGCACGCCACCGCAGGGCGAGTGATGCGCCGATGACGATCGCGAGCAGGATCGACATGATCCGTACGTCCGGACTTGGCGCCGGAACCACTACGCTCACGTTCAGCAGGTACAGCGAGATCGCGAGTGCGATGACGGTGAGGACCCAGCGCTGCAGGTGTTGCGGCTGACGCAACCATCGCAATGCGCGGCCGAGCGGCGAGACGGGCGACGTGCGGTCACCGAGCGCGGCGCGCAGCCGCCAGCGCGTCGAGGATGCCCATTGCAGCAATCCAATAGTGGTCAGCGAGCAGGCCGCGAACGTGATGACGATCGTGACGTCCGATTCATACCGCAGGCACCAGGCGATGAGAAAGAACGCACTCTGCAGCGCGTAGATCGTCATCACGGCCTCGTGATGATCGAAGCCCAGGGCGAGCAGCCGGTGATGGATGTGATTGCGGTCCGCGTGAAATGGCGACCGCCCTTCCAGGATGCGCTGAGTCATGACCATCAGCGTGTCGATGATCGGTACGCCCAGAATCAGAAGCGGCAGCGCCGCGCTCAACGGCGCCGTCGCATCTTGCGTCAGCACCACGGCAAGGACGCCCGCCGAGAAGCCGAGGATCTGACTGCCGCCATCGCCCATGAATACCCGTGCCGGATGGGTGTTGTAGCGCAGGAAGCCCAGGATGGCACCGATGATCGCGATCGCCACCCCGCCCACGAACGGATTCCCCGACGTGAGCGCGAGCAACGCAAGCGCCGACAGCGACAGCAACGTCGTACCGCCTGCAAGCCCGTCGAGGCCGTCGGCGAGATTGATCGCGTTTGTCACTCCCAGAAGGAACACGAAGGTGAGCGGCTGCGCCACCCACGACGGCAATGTGTAGCGCTCGTCGAACGTCAGCGTCGCGATGCTGACGTCGCCTCCCACCATCACGACCAGAACCGCGATGGCCTGGCCGACGAGCTTCGGAGTCGCGCTCAACGTCACGCGATCGTCCCAGACGCCGAAGAGCAGCAGCACAGTGATGCCGGCAAGGAAGGCAGGCATCGGCTGTGCGAACTCGCCCGAGAGCAGCAATGTGAGCAGCGTCGCAGCGCACATCGCGATGCCGCCGACGCGAGGCACGGGCGTGCTGTGAACTTTGCGCTCGCCCGGCGCATCGAGCACGTTGAAGCGCACTGCCAACTGCATCAGCGGCGGGATGAGCGCCATCGTGACGCTCATGGCGAGCACGAATCCCAGGATCAGGTCCACCCGGAAGCCTCAGTTCGGAATGTATCGAGGGAGCTGCTCCGCGACGTTCGCCGTGAAAGCAGCGAGACGCTGTTCGGCTGCGGCGACCTGCTCGCCCGGCCGCACCGGCGTGATGACCCTCACGAGCGCGCCGTCGGTCCGATGGCGCAGCAGCGAATCGAGGAACAGGTACCACTTCACCATGTACTCGTTCGTGATGATCCGACCGCGCTGCTGGAACCAGTAGTAGACGAGCTGCTTCTGGTCACCGAGCTCGATCTGCGCGCGATTGACCCGCAGTTCCCGTCCATTGACCCAGGCGTTGGCAATGCCGGCTTGATCGAGTCGCGTGATCCGCCAGCCGCCGCCCGGCAGGCACGAACGCGGCGAATGCGCGGACTGTCCCGCCTGCTGCGAGTCGTACCAGGCGACATACAGGTTCGTCACATCGCGACCATCGCGCACAAAGTCAGCCATGACGTAGTCGTCGAGCTTGAGGGTATCGAGATAGATCTGTTCCATGGGCGTGCGGCGTCCGTTCCATTCATCGATCTGCATCGGGAAGGCGGCAAACGACTGCCGCGCCTGCAAGGCTTCAACCCGTTCCGGCAACGCAGTGACAGCCGCCGCGAATGCCACGACCAGCAACATCGCTCCGACGAAGGGCTTGGGCAGCGGCAGCTCGACGCGTTGCGCGTCGCGCTCAGTCGATGCCGGCAGCTCCAGTCCGAATACTTCGCGCCATGGGCGACGATCGCTGCCGATCCGGGAAAGAAGGATCATTGCCACCAGCATCACGGCGGCGCTCACCATGAACACCACCCAGCCCTGGAAGTCGTGCAGGAATCCCTCCGCCATCGACGTTCCCCAGTGCTCCACCATCACGCCGATGATGCCTATGCGAATGCTGTTCATCAGGATCGTGACGGGAATGGCGAGCAGGAACAGCGTGATGCGCTTCCACAGCGCGACCTTGAAGAAATAGGCCATCAGGAAGCCCAGAGTCATCAACGGAAACAGATAGCGCAAACCGTCGCACGCCTCCGCCACCTGCAGTTTGTAGACGCCCAGATCGATGACGTTTCCTTCGACGAAGACGCTGATGCCGAACAGCCGCACGACCCAGACCCCGATCTGCGAAGACAGCAGCTGCAGCTCCGACGACATGTTGTGCAGCAGGAACGCCGGCAGCGGCACCATGAAGATCAGCATCAGCAACGGTGCCTGCAATGCTTTCGCGAGACTCCACCCGCCGAAGGCGACGACCAGGCCGTAGATAAGCAGAAGCAGCGCGTACTGCTGCAGTACGTAAAGAGTCGCGACTGCACCGAGAAACGACAGCAGCAACCCGGAAGAAACGAGAGCGACACCCCACCACGAGCCGCTGTACTGGTTGCGTTCCAGCACGTCGCGCTGCTGCCAGACGAGAAACGCAGCGATGATCGGGATCAGCACGCCGTGGCTGTACTCCTCGCGCGTCTGCCATGTCGTCCACATGTCGACCACGGCGTCGTAGGACGCAAAGCAGACACCGGCTGCAGCCAGAACGAAGGCGATCCACGCGACGGGCGGGAGCCGATAGACCGGGGCAAGTTGGGGTGCGTGCACACTCATTCGTTGTTTTCCGTGAAGGGTGCGCTACAACAATGCGCCGGCGCGCAGACTACTTCCCGTAGAAGTCACAGATGTTACGAGCGGGATTGTCGCGCCGTAACATATTCACACCCCACGGGACGACGTAGGCCCATGGCCGGCGCTCCAGTTCCTGCGCATTCGGCAATCGACTCACTTCCGACAGAGCCAGTGGCTTCGAAGGAGCCACCTCCCGCAGGGTTCGCCACGCGACGTCGAACGCGGGAATACCCTCCTTGGTAGGTGGATAAATATCGACACCCACGACGTCCACGACTTCGTCGCCGGGATAGTAGTCGTCGACGTGCGCCCAGTACTTCGGGTGATAGCTGACCGACCAGACCCACAGCAGGTTGTCGAGCCCGAGCGTCGCGCCAAAGTACTCGTGCAACTGCCGCCACAGCTCCTTGTGGTTCTGTGCATCCCCGCTCGCCCACCAGAATCCCGGAATATTGCCCTCGTGATAGGGACGGAGCATTACGGTCACACCGGCCGCCTTCAGCCTCTTGAGCTCGACGGCAAGCCTGTTCATCTGCTTCTGCCAGCGCCGATGAAGTGAGGTACCTTGCGTCAGCAGGTCTCGCCACTGTTCCTTTGTAAGCGGGGCCTGGACGCCGCCGGTGAAGGTGCAGGGCTCGTCGATCACGGGATTGCACTGGTGCCAGCTCAGCGTGATCAGCGTGCCGCCGCGCGCCAGCATGATTGCCTTGCCGATGGTCGCGTGTCGGTAGTCGACGTGATCGTTCGGATGCCGCGAGTAGCCAAAGTCGCCGCTCCACAACTGCGGGCGCTGGCCGCACGCGCGTTCGACGTATGCGAATCCCGTTGCCTGTTCTCCGCCGAGCGTGTCATGCATGCCGCGCAGGGTTGTGGAGGATTGCAACCGCTGGAGAACCTCAGCCGGCGAACCGTTGACATTCACCTGCGCCAGCGACGGCGATGACAGCGAGATGATCGCGGCGCTGAGGACCGATCGAAGCGCGGAACTACACATAGCGGAAGAATCTCGCGCTGGTGATCAGTCGCTTTACCCGAAACAGTTTCGGCTCCCGCACCAGCCGGTAGACACCTTCGAGGCCCAGCGTTTGCATCCATTTCGGCGCTCGACGCAGTTGCCCGCTCACCATGTCCAGCGTCCCGCCGATCCCCGCCGCCAGCCGAACGCCCATCGCGGCGAGTGCCTGGCGCTGGTCGTCGATCCAGAAATCCTGCTTGAGGGCACCGAACGCGACCATCAGATGGTGAGGAGCAAACGCCTCGATCCGCCGCAGGAGGTCGCGATTCACTTCCGGCGAGAAGGGATAGGCCATCTGTGCCGGCGAATGGCCTTCCACCTGCAGCCCCGGATACAGCTCACGCAGCTTGCGGGCCGCCGCCCGATTGCTCTGCTCCGATCCGCCCAGCAAGTAGATTCGCTCCGCATTCGCGGCCGCATGCGAACAAAGGTCATAGATCAGCTCCGACCCGGGGATCTTCTCGAACTTCGTACGCGGATGTCGCCAACGCGCGCACAGATAAGGCACCTGTCCGTCGAATGTCGCGATCGCATCGTCGATGATCTGCCGCAGTCGCGGATTCTCGTGCGCTCTCACGATGTACTCGGCATTCACGGTCACGACCTGCGTCAGGCCGGCGCGCGTCTCGAACACGTCCTCCAGCGTCAGTCCGCGAAACTTCAATCCTGCGAACTCAATCATGAAGAGCGGCCTCCGCGCGTCGCAGCGACGGTTCCCATCCATACTCGCGCCGGGCGAGATCGCGGCCCGCGTCGCGCATGACCGACCAGCGCAACGAGTCGTCGAGAAGCTCGAGAATTCCGCCTGACATCGCAGACGCGTCGTCCGAGATCAGCAAGTCCCGCCCCGATACCGCTGCCAATCCCTCGACTCCAACATCTGTGGTCACCACCGGCAGCCCGCGATACAACGCGTTGATCACCTTCACCTTGATGCCGCTGCCGAAACGCAGCGGCGCAATGAACACCCGCGACGTGGCATAGAGCGACTCCAGGTCCTCGACGAAGCCGAGCAACTGCACGCCGCGCGTCCGCGCCGCCTCCGCCGTCAGTTCCTCACCGGGGTTGCGCCCCGCGACTACGAGTTGCAGATCGCCGCGCCGCTCCAGCAACGTCGGCCAGACCTCGCGCAGGAACCAGAGCAATCCGTCCCGATTCGCTTCCCAATCAAGAGAGCCGACGTACAGCAAACGAGGCTGCGTATCCTCGAACTCGACGTCTGGCCGCGCCAGCAGTGCTTCGTCGCCAAGATGCAGCGTCTCGACGAAGCGCTCGCGCGGCACACCGATCGCCGCCAGTGCTTCCACGTCATTCGGCGCCGCCAGGACACGGCTGGCGCGCAGACCAATCGCACGTTCGTAGGCGCGGATCCGGCGGGACTCGGACTGTGCGGCCATGCGATACGGCACACTCGCATGGACCTGTGCATAGCGCTCCCACATGACGTACTCGGCGTTGTGCTGATGGAGCACGATGCGGCCGCCATAGGAGGCCGGCACGTACTGGAACATCAGGAAGTGATCGACGAACACGACGTCGAACGACGCGATGATCTTCGCGATGTGATCGCGCATCTGTGCGCAGCGATTCCGGAAGACGCTGAGCGGCACACCCGCCACGAAGCTGCGCAGCAGATTGATCGCCGACCGCGCCGAGTCGACCGGCGTGCTGTGGAAACCAGCGAGGGGCACGCGCGAGCGAAAATCATCGACGTGGTCCGCGTCCCGTCCCTTCAGCAGGCTGCAGACATGCACTTCGTGCCGATCCGCGAAGTGCTCGATGAGCTTGCGGCTCTTGATCACTCCACCGCTCACGACCGGATGCGGCAACTGGGGCGTGAGAAACAGCACTCTCATCGTCGTCCCCGCAGCTCGATCAGCGGCACGAACGCGAGGATGAGCGCGTACATATACAGCGTCTTCGGCATGAAGAACGTATTGCCGCCCTTGTAGTTCATGATGACCAGTGCGATCACGACAATCGCGACCATCCGGCTGACGGGCAGCGACGCGCGAAGCATCAACAGGACATAGGCGATGTACGCGATGGCACCGTAGATGCCGTAGCGGTAGAGTTCCTGCCCGTAGAAGCTGTCGGTGTAGACGCCGGGATCGGAGACTTCGGTCAGCAAATACGCGTGACGCGGCGCAAGCAGGGAGAATTCACCGCCGAAAGCTTGTCGAAACATCTGCTCGTGCCAGCTCTGCATGACCGACAATGACGAGGATTGATCCGCCCTATCAGGCGAGAAAACGATCAGCCCCTCCTTCGCCCAGCTCGCGTTGACCAGGCCGCTGCTCATCAGCCAACCGAGCGCGATCACTGCCAGCACGCCTGCCACGGCACCGGCGGGCATGAGACGCTTGAGCACGACGCCTGTGCCCCGCGGTGCGGCGAACAGAGCAATCGCCGCGAGCATCATCGGGGTCATGATCAGACTGGTCCGGGCAACGAAAAGCTGCGCGCCGTAGATCATCACGAGCAGGATCAGCAGGCAGGCGCGGTGCGCCATTCCGAGCTGCGTCCGCAGGAAGAAGTGAAACACGAACGCCGACAGCAGCGTGAAGTACACGGCGGCTGTGAAGAAGTCCTTGAAGACCGAGGTGTACCGGAACCCGGCGAAGTCCAGCGCGCCGAGAAAGAAGAACTGGGGCTTGTAGAGACTCACCACCAGCGAACGCATCGAGAAGAGATCGAATGCCTGCAGATAGACGACGAGCGCGGGTACGCTGAGCACGAGGATGGTGCGAAACACGATCGTCTCCGCCGCGGCGGATTCGATGCTGCGCAACCGGCCGCCCAGCAGCCAGACGCAGCAGAGCGCCTGAAGAATGTTGCGGAACATGAACACGTCGTAGTTGTTCACCGACTGCTCCGCCAGGAATGCGGTCAGCGCCGCGGCGCCGGCAAAAAGCGCCGCATACGCGATGTGCGCGTTGCGGATGCGCCGTCTGTAGCGTTCTGCATCGGTCCACGCGGCTTCGGGAAATCGCACCAGCAGGCGATAGCCGGCCATCAGATAGAGACAGGCCTCGGGCAGGTAGACGAAGTGCCCGCTGATATCGAGCACCGGGCAGAGGACGAGAAACGCCACCCACAGCGGAATGGACAACGTGCCGCTCATCCCTGCACCGCCATCCGCGCAAAGCGCACCAGATGTCGCCACTGGCGAAGTCTCACCAGCTTCCACAGATGCTTGCGGTAGTACATGACGTAGCCGGTCCTGGCACGCGGCGACGTACCGATCGAAGCTCCTTCCTGTTTGTGATACAGCGTCAGCGCTTCGCGTGCGACACGCACCTCGTAGCCACGATCGACGACGCGCGTCCACATGTCCCAGTCCTGACAGCTCGGCATCTGTTCGTCGAAGAGACCGGCATCCAGCAATGCGTTCTTGCGCAACATCACCGACGGCGATGGGATGAAGCATTCGGAGACGAGCTGCCGCAGGCACGCCCCTTCGATCGAAGAACGGTAGAACGGCGTGCGTTCGCCGCGTTCGACCACGTCGGTCCACGTATAGACGAGACCGACCCGCTCGGGCTCCTGCCCAAAGATCCGCAACTGCCGCTCGAGCTTCTGCGGCAGCCATTCATCGTCATCGTCGACCAGCGCGACGAGCTCATACCTGGCTTCGCGGATACCTCGATTGCGGCTGAACGGCGCCCCGCGATTGCCAGGATTGCGCAGGAAACTGAACTGCGCAAAGCGGCCGGAGTACTCCTTCCGCAGGTTCTCGTACTCATCCGTCTGCGGCGAGCAGTCGTCGACCACGATCACCTCGTAGGCCGGATGTGTCTGCAGCAGGATGCTGTCGAGCAGGCGGCGCAGCAGCGCTGGTCGCGCGAATGTCGGAATGACGATGCTGACGCTCACTTAAGGGAACTCCAGCACGATCCTGCCCACTCGATTGGACTCCACCGCTCGCAGCGGTCCACTCGCACAGTACTCGGTGCCGGCGGCGACGAGCGGGTACTCGGAATGCGCGACGCGTACGTCGTCTGACAACAGATACCGATCGCGCAGCTTGAACGGAGAGAACAACTGGTTGTCGATTTCGACGCGACCGTCGTGGATGCTGAAGCGGCGGATGAGCACGCCCAGCGGCGCGATCACGATCAGCCGATTGCCGAGAAAGCAGCTCCACGAGCGCCAGCGAAGCGATCGCCCGCCGCGCGAGATCGGCAGAGGAATGCCGCCAGTCGTGTAGATCCCGCCGCCGAACTGCTCGCCGCCGTAGCAACTCGTACGAACCCTGTCGCCGCGGTACACGTACGGCACCGGCAAATCGTTCGTCCAGTAGCCACCCGTCCGTCCCAGCACGGCGATCGTCGTACCGCTGACGATCTTGAGAAAGTCGCGATCCCGGTAGGACTTCGGCTCACTCTCGACCGCACGCCCCGCCGGGGCTTCATTCAGTACAGCCGCGGCCTTCGCGAGGAACACGCCGGCGAACGGCAAATAGTCGAAGTAATTGTTGTACGCGTACCAGCCGGGATACCGTTGATCGCGATGTGGCGCGTCCGGGTGCGGCAAAGGTTCATCGCCCGCTCTCATGACGAGCGGCAGAGAACCGTCGGCACGAACGAACGAACACACATAGGCGATCACCCTCTGCAGGTCACCGAGGATCGTGGCGTCGCCCGTCTTCGAGTAGGCCGCTGCGAGGATGTACGCCAGTGACGCATAGCCGAACGATTGCTGCTGTCCGCGCCCCACATAGAGCGCGTCGCCATTCGGCAGAATGAAATTGCGGATGAACGAGACGGCCGCCAGGAACGCCTGCAGGAAGCGCTCGCGTCCGGTTTCCCGATGCAGCTCGAACAACATCGCCGCCGAGAAGCAGTGATACTGGAATGAGCGCACGCCGCGATCGTCCAGGATCAGGCCCGACTCACACTGCATTCGCTCGATTTTTTCTTCAGCCTCCTCGGATCCACGCACGCCATCCTCGTCCGCGCGCACACGGACGTTGGCTCGCAGGAGTGTCCAGTTGGTGGCCGGCGTGTTACGAAACTCGAGAGGGGCACGCAGACGCCCCGCTTCGAGCATGCCGTAGTGGTTGAACTCCCAGTGATACTGCCAGTGGGTGCGGTCTTTCGCGTCGAAGGCGCGTAGCAGCTTTGCTTCCGTATCACTGGTCAACAATCCCGTCCGCTGCAGCAGTGCGAGCGAGAAAGCCTCGCCATAGAACGAACGCATCCCGAAGTCGTCGCGATCCTGCAGGTAACCGCTGATGAACCCCGCGATTCCATGCGCGAGCGACGACAGTCGTTCCGCCAGTTGGGTGCTGCTCATCGACGACATCGCGCAGGCACTCCGAGCAAGAGTGAATGATCGCCGAACTGACCTTTGACCACCGCGCCTGCACCAACGACCGAACAGCGTCCGATCGTAGCGCCGCCAAGCAGCTTGGCTCCGTGGCCAATCCACGCGCCGTCACCGACGACAATCGGACCGCTACGCTCATAGGGCTGATGCATCACTGCTCGATCGGCTCGCGCGTGTCCGTGATCACCGCTGGCCAGCAAACTGAACGGCGCGATCAGCACATCGTTGCCGAGCGTGATCCTCGAGAAAGCCAGCACGTGCGTGTGAGCATTGATGCGCGAACCATCCCCGATCTGGATGCCCTCGCCTTCCGAGTGACATTGCAGGTACACGCCTTCATCGATCTGGCAGTTGTTGCCGATGAAGATCTTCTCGGGACAGGAGATACGCACGCTCCGGGGAATGACGAGACGATGACCATGCGCGCCCCAGCGCACATTGCGCCCATACGCCCCGAACTTGCGCCGGTAGTGGCCGGCGAAGAACAGCCAGAAGGCGAGCCGGTCGAGCAGCAGCAGCAGCCGCATCCCTACTTCTCCGCCACGGCCGCCGGGGCTGGTTGCCAGCGTGAAGCGATCAACGAGCGCAGCCGCTGGAGGTCGCCGGCCCAGCCGCTCAGTCGGCTGATGCGGTAACCGTAGCGACGAACTTCCAGCAGCAGCAACCCGAGCCAGGCCAGCGCGACGACGAAGTTGCCAATGGCGAGCCCGAAGGGACCGAGGAACTTCGCGGTCACGCAGTAGCACGTCGCCGCGATCGCGAGAAGCGGCAACATCACGCGCACGAACAACGCGCGCACGTCGCCCGAAACATTGATGTAGGCCACGAGGGGCGATGCGACTGTCTTGACCAGCACGAGGCCGCTGACAATGCACAGCATCCACGTGAAGATCTCCGTGACACTGGGGTCTCCGGTCACTGCCTTTAGATACGGAATACCGAGCGCGAGGAAGCCGATGAGTGTCGCGAACCCCACGTACGCCGACAGCCGCAGGAAACCGTCGGTCAACCGGAACGCCTCGGTGCGATCACGGGCGTGAGAAAGCGCAACGCTGTTCTGATAGCCGAAGATGGCAGGCGCGACGTTTGCAACGTTGGCTGCGTTCTTCGCCACGCTGTAGCTGCCGACCACCGACAGCGGAGCGAAGAACGACAGCACCAGCGCGTCGATGCGATAAATGATCGCCGTGCCTACGCTGACCAGATGCACCCA
The DNA here is from genome assembly GCF_014202975.1 of Povalibacter uvarum. Taxonomy (GTDB): domain Bacteria; phylum Pseudomonadota; class Gammaproteobacteria; order Steroidobacterales; family Steroidobacteraceae; genus Steroidobacter; species Steroidobacter uvarum. The sequence continues at coordinate 131,511 of NZ_JACHHZ010000001.1, read as the reverse complement.
GATCGAGTAACCACCCAACGTCCTCAGGATGAATCTCGGGTCAACATCCTTGCGCAGGCTCGTCCCGGCAAACGACAGATTCAGCGCCGGGCGCGCGAGGAACGCCCAGACGGCGACCACCACCACCGACACCATCAGGTCCTTGATGAACAGGTACTGCAAGGTCGGCTTCCACAACAGGCCGGTCAGCAGGATCAGGTTGACCGAGTAGCGCAGAACGTTCACTCGCGTCACGAGATACTGCTGATAGCGAGCACTTGCATAGACAGCGAGCGGCGAGATCAGGCATTCGGCGATAGTGATCACCGTCAGCGACAGAACAGCCCAGAGAAAGCCCGGCTGGCCATATACGCCAGGCAGTGTCCATGCGAGCACCATTCCCGCCGCAGCCATCGGCAACGCCTTCATGCAGTTGAATGCCATGAAGTTCAGGAGGAAGCGCGGCGCATCCGTGCCATACAGGCGATGGTCGCGCAGGATGATGCTCTCGATCGACAGATTGAGGATCTGCACGAGCGCGGTGAAACCGGCGACCACGCCCATGACGCCGTAGTCTTCGCGCGGCAGGAATCGCACGATCAATGCCATCGCAGCCATCTGCGCGACGATGATGAAGCCGCGATCCAGGAAGGCTGACGCGACGTTGCGCACCAGGGCGCGGTTCATACGAGACTCATCCTGACGTTCCAGGCCAGGGATTCCCCGCCGGAGAGCATCGCCATTGGGAACGCATTCGGATTGAACAGCCGCCCGATGATGCGCGGATAGGGTTTGCGTTCGTTGCGATAGCGAAGGAACGTTCGCAGGCCGGGAACAGCGAGAATCGGCCCCGACATCCAGGACGGCAGCGAGCGCGTGCCCGCCCAGCCGTTGCATACCTTGATGACCTCCTTGCGATGTTCGCTGGGAAGCATGCGGGCATGCACCACCCACTCGTCGGCGTGGTCGCGTACATACAGCATCGGCTGCATCACGCGACCGCAGGAAGCGTTCTCGATCTCGATGACGACGGACATCTCCGGCCCATCGAGCCGCGCCGAGCGAACTGCATACTGATGGTAAACGTCGCTGCGCCGGTGCTGTATCGTCTTTCCCGCGATCTGCGCCGTGCTGAAGAACTCGCGCCGGAAGCGGAAGCGCATGACGAAGTCCATGAGGATCGTGTCCTCGAGACTGTGCAGCGTCGCTTGGCGATGCAGGACGGTTCCTTCCACGCGTGCAGCCGTGCGCAAGGACCAGTAGCCCTCTGGCATCCGCACGACGTGACGACTGGCCGACCGAGTGTGATCGCCCTCGTACTCTTCGACCTCGCGCTCATGCCTGTACCCGATGCCTGGCTCGAGCGAGAAAAAGCCCGATGAGTCCGCAGTCTCGATTCCCCATGGGCGAATCAGATTGCGACCCGCGTGATGCAGTTCGGCAATGACGCCGCGATCGACGCGCCACGTCAGCATGCGATCCTCTCACGCACGCATTCACGCCACTGGCTGCTGAACCGCTCCCATGAGTGATTCTCGGTAACGTATCGCCGGGCCGCGGATGCGTAGTAGTCGTAGTCGTTTTCGATGTCGGCGATGCGGCGCAGGATGTCGTCAGCCACATTCTCCCCCGACTGGTCGAACACGAATGCAGGAAGGTGGCACCGCAGCTCCGGCCCGACGCCGACGTTGCTCATCACAACAGGCGTTCCGCAACTCATCGCCTCGAGCGGCACGAGACCGACGGACTCGAAGCGGCTCGGAAAGATCACGAGCCGGTAACGCCTGTAGACATCGGGCATCCGTTCCCGGTCCACGACACCGAGATAGCCCAGATCGACGCCCGGATCGGCGTTCGTCACGCAATCGATCGGCAGGCCGCGGCGTGCGAGCGACTCGAGGATGTCGAAGCCCTTGCCGTATCGATGGTAGGAACCTACGAACAGGTAGCGGCTACGAGCCCGGTCATGCACCGGCCGGAACTGTTGCGTGTCGATGCCATTCACGATGACGCGACTGACTTCGATGCCCTGGCGCTTCAGGATCTCCGCCAGAAATCCCGACACGGCAACGACCTTTCTCCCTTTCGCTGCCCGCTGCTGCACGAACGCGTGCCACGACAGCGACCAGTACTGGCGGCGCGACAGATGAGCCCGCAGATGGTCGCGAAATCCAAGGTACGACCCATGGAACACACAGAGTACGTTCGGGTGATCGATCCCCCAGGCGAACTCCCCGTTCGCGATCACCATGTCGTAGTCGCGCGGATCGAGTTTGCGAAATCTCGCACTTGTCACGGCGGGCAAGCCCACCAGGCGCCGCACGACGCTGCGCGCTCCACCCTCGTCGTCGGCCGTCAGCAGGCTCACGTTGTGACCGTCCGCTTCGAGAACGGACCGCAGCATTGCGTTCACGGATTCGACACCGCCATTGAAGCTCGCGTACGGCGTGACGATGAGGACGTTCATCGCCGCAGCGCCTGCACGACCCGGCCCGGCAGAATGACGAACGGCCGGATGAAAAAGATGTAGCCTTCGATCAGCGCGTAGAGAACCATCGCTGTCGACTGCCCGTACGGAATACCGAGCTTCTTCCGGGAAGCATCGAAGTACTTCTTGAAGAAGTACCGCGTGTAGTAAACGGTCCAGTAGTACCGGCTGAAGCGGTCGACACGCTGGCCACCTGTCGCGACCTCCGACGGATGCAGATGCACGGCGTGCGCTTCATTCGTCACGAGCACACGATGTCCGTCCAGGAAGGCGCGCATCTGGACGTCGCTCTCCTCGCGGAATCCGTTGCCCTTCGAATAGAAGGCATCGAGGCCGTAGCCGAGCAGCAGCGAGCGCCGTGTCATGAAGATGCCGTGAGTGAACGGCATCTGCACATCCCCTTCGAAACGTGCGTCCGTATTGACCTTGAACCGCAGCCGGTCGAATGGTCGCTGTACCAGCAACCCGTTGCCGAAACGATGAATCGCCGCCTCGATCTCCTCGTCCGGCAATCGATAGAAATGGCGGCCCGACACCACTTCCGCGGCGCCCTCCTCCAGCTTGCGACGACAGGTGGCGGAGTAGCCCGGCCCGAGAAAGTCGTCGTCGTCGCAGAACAGGACGAACTCGTTGGCCGCCTCGCGAACTCCGCGCATTCTCGAGTACGCCGCTCCCTGGCGTTGCTCGTTGCGCAAATAGGTGATCGCCAGATGCGGAGCGCGTTCACGCAATCCTTCGACGACGGTCCGCGTATCGTCGGTGCCGGCATCGTCGACGACAATCAGCTCCGTCACTCCCTCCTGCGGAAGCCACGACGACACGACACGCCGAAGCGTGTAAGCGCGGTTGCGCGTGGGGACGACGATGGAGATATTCGGTGACACCGCTGCAATGCCGTCGGCCTGTGGGAAATTTCACTCTCGGTCGCGTGTGGCGACGCACACTAGAGCCGGAGCGTTAAAGCACGATGACGATCCGGCGCCCGCGTCAGGCCGGTACCGGAAGCGGCAACGCGGTCGCAGCGCCCGGGAAGATGCCTCCCGCACTGCGCTCCTCCACGACCTGCTCCATGAGCGTCAGATCGATGCGGGAACGCTGGTCGGCGAATCCATGGATGAGCGCGGTTTCGCATAGCTGATTCACCAGTCGCGGGATTCCGCACCCGCGCGACCAGGCGAGGTCGATGGCCTCCGTCTCGATCAGATCTGGAGCGCCACCGGCGACTTTGAGCCGATGCCGCACGTACATCCGCGCTTCCTGCAGCGTCAACGCCGGCAGGTGATAGTCGATCCCGATGCGCTGCGCGAACTGCCGCAGATCCGTGCGGCGCAGCGTCTCGCGCAACTCGGGCTGGCCGACGAGGATCGTCTGCAACACCAGGTGGCGATCAGCGTTGACGTTCGACAGCACGCGCAGCTCCTCGAGCATCTGAGGGTCCAGATTCTGCGCTTCGTCGACGATGAGCAGCACCCGCTGGCCGGCTGCGTAACGCTCGACGAGGAAGTCCACGAAGGTCTGGTACAGCTCCGCATCGTCCTTCTTCTGATACGGCAAGTCGAAGGCGAGACACACCCACTGCAGCAATTTGCCGAAGCTCGCGTTGGTGTTCGCAATCATGCCGACGCAGACCTCGGGTCCGAGCCGGGACAACAGCCGGCGCAGCAACATGGTCTTTCCCGATCCCACCTCGCCCGTAAGCAGGGCGAACCCCGTGCGGTTCATAACGGCATATTCGAGCATCATCGCCGCGAACTGGTGGTGCCGCGACGGATACAGGAAGGCCGGATCCGGCACCAGCGCGAATGGCTTCTCCCGCAGACCGTAGTAGGACTCGTACATGGTGCGGTTCTCAGTAACGCGGGATGCGCTCGCGCGAACCGTTCAGCACGGTGCCTACGAACGGCAGGCCCTTGAGCAGTTCGAGCGTGTGAGTCACGTCCTCGCGACGCGTCTTGCCTTCGCTCATCACCAGCAGGCCCGCCTGGAGATTGCGCGAGAAAGCGAGCGCGTCGTCGGCCTGCAGCACAGGTGGCAGATCGAAGATCACGATTCGATTCGCATAACGCGCACGTATCTCTGCAACGAGCTCGGCTGTACGCGACGATGCGAGCAACTCCGACGACGTCTCCTGCGCGGCGCGGGCGGGCAGCACGGTCAGGCGCTCGTATCCCGTGACCTTGAACATGGCGTCGCGGCTCGCGCGGCGATCGATGAGGCAGTCATCGACCCCGACGGTGGGCTCATGGTGGAAGCGACGATGAATCGACGGATTTCGCAGGTCGAAGTCGACGAGAAGAACGGTTCGTGCGGGATCCGCCGCGATGGCAATCGCGAGATTGATCGCAGTCAGCGTCTTGCCCTCGCCTGACGCTGCACTCATGACACCCAAGGTCGTCGCGCCGAGCGTATCGAGTTCGCGCAGCACGCGGGTGCGCAGCATCTTGTACGCGCCGCCATAGGGACCGGCTGCGTTGGGTGGCAGGATGCGTTCGTTCTCGCGCACCTGCGGATCGAGCTCGATCGCAGGCGTTCGGAACATCACCGTGTCGGTGAACTCGACCGAGTCATCCTGCGGGGGCACGACAGTGAAGCGGCCGTCGGCCAGCGATGAACGCTGCGCGAACGCGCGCTCCAGAGCCCTTGTTATCTTCTCCACGCTCGCCCCCTCAACCGGTCAACCGTCGCAGCGCGACGAGCCACAGCACGTCGAGCGGGCGATACAGGAAGTGCGCAGCCGTGACCGCAAGCACCACGGCTCCCGCGGCACTCGCCATCGATATGCGACGGACTTTCGTACGCTGTATTGCTGCCGCAGGCGTATCGAGCCACGGCAGCACCGCAAGCGGCATGGAAGGCGGCAGCAGCGCTTCTACATCACGGCGGCCGCGGATGCTCGTATCGAGACCTTCGAGCACGACGACTGTGCCGACGGCCATTCCCGAAGCAGCGATGAATCCAAGGACGAGGATCGCAAGCCGGTTGGGGCTCACCGGCTCTTCCGGCGGCAGCGGCGGCTCGATCAGCGTGAAGCGTTCGCCCTTGCGCTCGACTTCCAGGTTCTTGGCGAGCGTCGCTTCCATCTGCTTCTGCCGCACTTCGCGATACTTGAGCTGCGCATTCTCGAGGTCGCGCAGCATCGCCCCGTACTCACGCTCGACTTGCGGCGACTGGGCCAACTGACCTTCCAGCTCGGTGACCCGCTGTCGGATCGCCCGCGCCTTGCCGCGCAACGATTCGCGCTCAGCCAGCGACGCCTGATGCTGGGCGCTCACCTGAATGTAGGCGGGATTGTCCGGCTTGTCCGTCACTGCGGTCGTCGTCAGAGGCGCAGCGCGCATGGCCGCTTCGATGGAATCCACAAGCCGCTGCAGCTGTTGCACGTCGGGATGATCCGGCGCGTATCGCTCGCGAGCCTGCGCGAGCTGGCCTTTCGTGTCCTCCAGCTGGCGTGCCAGTTCGTTGCCATCCTGAACCTTGCCGACCTCGCGCTCGAGACCTTCGATCTCACGCTTCATGCGAGTGATGTCGGGATGATCCGGCGAATAGACCGCGCTGGCGCGCGCGTACTCGGAACGCAGGATCTTCAAGCGGTCCGACGGCGAAAGGACGCGCTCGCCGGTCGACGAGAACATCTGTGACGACGGCTCCAGCTGAGCGAGCTGCGCTTCGAGATAGAGCACCTGCTGATCGAGGGAGCGAATGCGTGTCTCCGTCTCCCGCAGTTCATCCTCGGCCCGCGTGATGAACTGCAGATTGAGCGCCATCCGCTCAGGCAAAGCGCCGACGTGCTTCTCCTTGAACTCCGCCACGCGGCTTTCTGTTTCGCCGATCTGCTCGCTCAGACGCTGCGCTTCGGCGGACAGGAAGGTGGCCGTATCGTCCGCAAGCTGCTTGCGACTCTCGATATTCTCGTTGAGATACAGCGTCGTAAGCTCGTTCGCGACTCGCGCTGCGAGCATCGGAGAACGGCTGTCGAAGCTCACGGAGAAAGCGATCGTGGCCTTGGTCGCGCGACCCAGGCGAGGATCGACCACGTCCGCGCTGATCATCGAGAAGCGGATGTCGTCGCGCATGCGCTGCATCAGCACTTCGCGCGGTTCGCTCTCGCGCTCGCTCGGATACAGGTTGTAGCGATCGATGATCCGCATCAGGTTCTCGGTCGTCATGACCCGCTGGCTGATCGTCTGGATTCGCTGGTCTGCATAGCTCGACACCATCGAGCGCACCAGATCCGATGGCACTTCCTGCTGCTCGATCAGGATCGTCGCAGTTGAGCGGTACATGGCCGGCCACAGGAATGCCGCCGCAATCGCGAGCACCAGCACCGCCGCAGCGACGATGATGGCGGGCTTGCGGCGCCGGTGCAGCGCCGCGATCTGGTCCGCCAGCGAAGGAGGACGCGGTGCAGCTATGGATTCTGTGCTTGTCCGTTCCATACCAGACTCAACAATGCTCGGTAACTCTCGGCGCGCCCGGAGCGGGTGTCATATTCCTGGGTCGATCCGCTCAGGGACAACGCCACGCTCCAGCTCTGGGCCAGGCGCCAGTCTGCCCGCAGATCAAGACGGCCGTATGTCACTTCAGAAAAAGCTGTTCCCGGCTGCGGCAACAGGTCCTGGTTGCGGATCCAGCTGGCCGTCAGCCCCGTTTTGAACCGCTCGGTCAGGCGACGATCGGTACCGAACGAGATCTGGTCCCGCCGCGTCAGCACGCCACGACCGGTGGGGGTCAGGTCCCGCCCCACTCTCGTGAAGACATTCCAGGTTTCGTCGCGGCGCGAGATGTCGACCGAGAAGACACCACCGACATCGTCGCCATACACGTTGCGAACCAGCGCCGGGCCGGCCGACAGCTCCGTGCTCCAGAGCGAATCGATCTGATAGTTCCAGGCAGTGCGCAGACTCACATCGCGCGTGGATTCTGTCTGATGATCGACATCGAGCACCGATCCCTGGGCTGTCACCGTGAGCGAACTGCGCTCGGTCATGCTGAACCGCGAGAACAGCGACATGGCGCTGTATGTGTAGTCCACCAGCCCGGTGAAGTCGGCGTCGACATAGTGATTGCCGAGCCAGTAGAGCTGAGCACCGGTCTGCACTCTTTCGCTCATGATCCACGTCGGCCCGGCCGAGGCGCTGACGCCCTCATGGCGCCGGTTGGCCTGCACGATGCCAGTGGAGCCGATTTCACTGGTCAGCGTCGAGTCATGAGTCAGGTTCAGCGACGCATCCCATCGCGACCGCTCTGCCGTATGGGCAAAGCGCGCGACGAGATATTGATCGTCGCTGTTGAGCGATTCCTCGGTTTGATAGCGCGAACTGCGCAGTCGCGGCTGAACGGAGAAAGTCGTCCGGTCCGTTCGACGCACGATATCCGCCCGCAGCTCGGCGACGGCACCCGAATCGCTGCCGGAGTTTTCGAACAGCATGCGCGGATTGTCGGTGTAGTCTGCAGCGACGTGCGCGTCGGGCTTGATCAGCCATTCGGCTGCGTGCGCACCGCCGCCCGCAAGCAGCCCTGCGCAAGCGACTGCGACATGGCTGCGCAGCCCGGTGTTCACGGAACGACGACCGTATCGCCGCTCTTCAGCAGGATGTTCTGCTCGAGCTTCCGGCCGGCCTGGACATCGCTATAGCGAAAGCGCAGTGCCGTCTGCTTGCCCTGCTCGCGCCTGAGGATCTGAATGTCATCGAGCGCTGCGAAGGGCGTTGCGCCGCCCGCGAGGCTGAGCGCCTGCATGACGTCGACGGGCTGACTGAACGTGAACTCCCCGGCCCGATTCACCTTGCCGAGCACGTAGACGCGATTGCCGCCGATCTGCTTCACCGCAACGGTCACGACGGGATCCGGAATGTATTTGACGAGGCGTTCCTGCAACTGCGTGCGCACCTGCTCGACGCTCTTGCCGGCGGCTGCCAGATCTCCGACGAGCGGAAAGGACAGTCCGCCGTCAGGGCGTACGAGCACTTCGCTCTGTAGATCCGTTTCCTTCCAGACCGAAACGATCAGGATATCGCCCGGCTGCAATCGATACGCGCCCGCTTCGTCTGCGTGCGCGTTCGATCCCGAGAAGAAACTGGTTCCCAACGTGAACGCCGCGGTGATCGCTAACCAGGACGGAAGAAAGCTTCGTGCGGCATTCATGATGAGCTGTTCGAACTGCCTGGAAGTTACTGTGCAGGTGCCAACCGGTTGCGCCGGCCGAAGAAGCCGAGCGCGCCCATGCCCGACAGCAGCAGCCACACGGCAGCCGGCAGCGGAACCGGGGCAAAGCTTGCGTTGAGGTTGTAGAGACCCATCGTGCCGTCGGCGCTACGTGCGTACACCGCCGTGAACAGCCGCGTCGGTCCCGCGAGGAACAGGCTGAACGACTGACTGCCCTCGTACGTCTGCCACAACCCGTTGAAATCGGTCACGAGCAGCTGAAGCGACTGCAGCGACTCGGGCCAGCCGAGATCCTTCAGGCGGACACTCACCGTGCCGGCGGTATCGACCGTCAGCGTGTGCGCGCTCAAGCTCGAACCCCACACGAGCTGCGTGTTGTTCAGCGAGCTGCTGCCGCTGCCCTGCATGAGCGCCGTGAGCGGCGCGCCCTGAAAAGGCGACGTGCCCGACGAAACGAAATCGGCACGCGCCTGGATCGACAGCGCGAGACCGAACATCAACGCGACTGAAGCCGCGAGCCTGCGAAAACTGACGTTCATGGTTGGGACTCCATTTCAAGGGAAGAGCGTGGCTCATCGACGGATCTCAGATTGGGTGCGCGGTACACGTACTTTTCGTACAGGTACCGTCGCAGGCTGTTGCCCAGCTCTTCTTCCTCCTCGGCGATGCCCGCCCGCACGGACACGCTTTCAGGATCGTTCTTGCGAATGCTCGACAGACGCAGTCGGGCATACGAGCGCTGGATGCCGCTCATCGCAATCAATTGAATATCGTCAGGATCGACGCGGTACGGTTCGTCCGCGCCTTCGTTGATGATCGAATCGAGCCGCATCGCGTCCAGCTCGAAGTGACGAAACAGCTCGGTACCGGATTCGACGAACACCGGGACCAGGTTCTTGCCCCGCACCTGCAGGTCGTAGAGCGGCGCGAGGCGCCCGAGCATGACCTTGATGGCGAAGCGGATGATGTCGGAGTCGCGGACGCCGAGGCGTCGGGCAAGCTTCTTCACGTTGCGAATGTCCGCTGCATTCATGCGGATAGAGACAGCCTGCTTGCGCGTATCCATCGAAGCCTCCCATTCGTCGTTATCAGTTCTGATCGGGACGGCGATGCCGTGCGACCCGCGGACGGCATGCTCTGGGAAGCAAATGACAAGACTTTGACAATTGGGTTACGGCGACGCGCCAGCACCCCCGGCGGAGTGACCTGGACGGCCTCCGCTCTCCCGTGAACCGGGCATTTCGATTTTTGCGGCCGCTTCAATTCAATTTGCAGCGGCCGGTCGAACTATCCGTTGCGATTCAAGAATTCGTCTTTCGCGCTCTATTCCTGTACGCGTCGGGCAACGCCCGCGAGTCCAATCAGTCCAGATGCGAACAACCATACTGCGGTCGGCAGTGGCACCGGCGTGACGTCCTGCACGATAGCCACAAAATCCTGATAGTCGCGGTCGCCTGCTCCGAGCAGGTCTTCCCACGCGAGAATGTAGTCCTGCAGACCGAACACCTCGCCCTGCAGCGGACCCGAAAGGAATTCCGCGCCGGACCCGCCGTAGGCGTACATGTGATCGGCGCCATCTGCGTTGAGTTGAGTCCCGCTGTAGAACGTGCCGTTCGCCAGCGTGCTGAGATAGAAACCGAACGACGAGGTGGCGAGCGTCATGTGCGTCCACCCGATCGGATCTTCGGTGTTGTTGATCTCGCGGACGCTGACGCGCCAGCCGCCCGCGGCGAGCGGCGCCAGCCGGATCGTTGCGTAGCTGCTGATCGCATCGTTGCCTTCGAACACGGACAAGCGGCGGGTGGGATCGGCGAGGTCGTAGATGCCGAAGCCGTTGGACGCTGCATTCCCTGCGAGCTCGATGAGGATGCTGGCACCGCCCGTCGCGCCGACGGTGGTCCAGGCGGCATCAGAACCTTCATCGACGCAGCTCGAAACTGCGTTCGGAGCAGCGCCACCCAGCAACGTCGTCAGACTGTTCTGCAGCGTCGGTTCACCGGACGCGCCGAACGTGCACTGCGCCTGAGACTGTTGTGCCGCGAGCGAAATGACGCCGAGTGCCGCAACGTGCGTGAGATGACGGATGGACCTGCGCATCGAACTGCCTCTCCCCTGTGGTGCTGGGCAGCATCGTGCGTGTCGGCCGTGATTCAGACATGAACCGTCATTGACATCTTTACGGCAATCTTGCAGTACGGTTGCGCCACGATATCGCGACGCTGTGTCCTGCCGTTGTCTGACAGAGAGTTAGCGCAAGGTCTTACTGTGAGCGCGTACCTACTGACGCGCAGCTGCAATGCGTCCCGTGACGGTCATGATTGCGCGCGATGAAAGAAGAATGTGGCCGTTGGCCCGAGAGCACTGTGTCACTCCCGCGAACGCGGGAGTCCTCCGAAGCTCGGTGCTGCCACGGAAAGGTGAATTCCCGCTTAGCGGGAATGACAGAGTCGGGAATCTGGCTGGCGACTGATCTGGCGGTCTGCCGGAAAGATGGATTCCCGCGTTCGCGGGAATGACGGAGTCGGAAACCTGGCTGGCGGCTAGTAGCTGGCCGGCTAAGAAATCGCCGGCGCTCCGTTCGCCGACGGATCATCCGCGGCTTCGTCGAGGTCGATCCGGCAGTGATCGAGAAAGATGCCGAGCTTCGCGAGCGCGTCGATGGCCACGGCGACGTGACGGCGATGCTCGTCGCGCATCGCTTGCTGGGTTGCGGCATCGCAGCTCATGAGCGCACCGACCAGCAGACTGTGATGCTGGTTCAGTGTCTGCAGCGACGTCGCCACCGCTCGATGCAATTCCGCGAGTCTCAGCTGGCTGCGCCCGCTGAGCAATGATCGCCTCACCGCCATTCCCACCTGCTCCCGATTTCTCTCTTTAGGGTGGCATGGCGAGACTAGGTCCGGGACGTTGCGAATTGGTGTCCAACTTGAACGACAACTGCAATCGCGCGTGTGACTGAGGCGGATGTCCACAGAGACTGTGGATAAGCTGCGGACAACGGGGCATTGACATGCGCGGTTTCGCGTCGATTCGCCTGCGCACGTTGGATTGATCAAAGTTTGAACAGCACTCAGCGAGCCACGGTCCGGGGTCGCGTCGGGCGCTTCGGCGGCTCCGATTTCGCGAGCAGCTTCGTCAGCTTCTTGCTGAGCGCCCGCAACTCGGCCTTCGCGCGCTTCGCCACCCGCTTCGCTTCCTTGAGAAGCTTGCGTGCCTCCTTGGCCCGCAGCTTCGCCAGGCGACGGCGTTCGCTTGCCTGCTGGCGCCGCTCCTCGAGGAGCGTCATCTTCTTGGTAATGCGTACCCGCTTCTTGGCCAGCTTCCCCACGATGTCATCCTCGTTGTTGATGTCGTCTCGCCATTACCGCCCGGCACGAAGCTTACTCCTGCGCACCGGCCCAGGCAGCGTCACAGCAACCGCCGCCAGATCAGCCCGAGCAGTGTCACGACGCCGCTCGCCACCACCAGCAGCATGACGCGCCAGAACGCGCCGGGCTCGTGCAGCCCCGGCATGCCGGCGACGTTCATGCCGAATACTCCCGTGATGAGCGTCATCGGGAGCAGCACCGCCGTCAGGATCGACAGCACGTAGAGATTCCGGCCGGTGCTTTCCGCGAGCCGGGAAGCCAGCTCTTCCTGCAGCAGTTTGGCGCGCTCATAGAGCTCCGCCACTTCCTCGATGGCGAACCCCAACGAGTCCACCTCGGCCTGCAGGCTCTCGGCATCCTTCGGATTGAACTGGGATGCCTGGCGGTGCAGGAACTTCGCCAGGTCCGTTCGCTCGGGAGAGAACTCACGACGCCACCGCGCACAGACACGTCGAGTGCGTCCGAGGTGCTCACGTTGCTCGCGGATGTCGCCTGCCAGGATCTCGTCTTCGATGTCATCGAGCCTGTCGATCATGCGCTGCGCGCGACGGCGCAGATGCAGCGTTCGCAGTTCCAGAACCTGCGCGACGAGCTCGAAACCCGACGCAGCCTGCGATGGGCCGCGCATCGCCAGGCGCAGGTCATCGATGCTCTTCAATGGGTGCATGCGCGCCGTGATCAGATGGCTCGCAGTCGCGTAGCACCACAGGGGCGCAACCTCCGAAGGATCAGAGGCCTCGTCGTACGAGAAATCATTCATCACCAGCAGGAGTCCATCATCGACCAGCTCGACGTGGCGATTGCCGTCGTGCTCCCGCAGTACCTCGCGCATCTCGTTCGGCACGAGCTGCGCTTCCAGCAGCCATCGGCGAGCGCGGCTCTCGCTCAGGTTGAAATGCAGCCAGGTGATGCTGTCCGGCTTCTCGAGCGACTCGAGCATCGTGTCCGCGGTGATTTCACGCGGCACGGCATCGCCGCCGAACTGGAATCCGCAGATCAGGCCGCGATCGGCGCCGACGCCTTCGGTCAGGAAGGCGGGGATGGGCCGCAGAGGTTCGCTCATGAGCAAATAGTGTTGCGACGGTTCTTTTTGGGTTGTGCGTCCGCCAGATGTCCGACATCTGACTGACATGCTCCGTGAACCGAAACGCTTAAGGGGCGTCGGATCGACGCCCACGATCTACCCTCTGTGTGACAGTTTGATGTCGATGCGCGATGGCCGCCCCCGGCTCACGCCTGCTGCAGTGCGTTGTTACCCGCCTCGCTCACCAACCTGGCCGCCAGCGACTCGGTGCCGTCCGGCGTATCGATCGTCGCCACGTGATAGAACTCGCCAGTGACGCGCTGCGGCGTCAGGTGCAGCACGCCATAGCCGCGGCGATAGAGATCGATGTACTTCATGTGCGGTGAAATGAATCGCAGCTGGCCCGCCAGTACGGCGGCCGTCGCCGCATCGGGCGCGGGTCCGGGCGATGTCACTGCCGGAGCCACGAACTCGACGCCCGCCACACCGCTCCCCGTGGCCGGGTTGTAGACCGACGGGTCCCAGGGGTTCGCCGTGAGATCGTTTGCCCAGCTCGAGTGAATGTCGCCGGTCAGCACGACGTTGTTCCCGATGCCGTTCGTGCTGAGGAAGTCGTACAGCCGTGCGCGCGCCGGAGCATATCCATCCCACTGGTCGGCGTTGAGCATCGTCGTGCCGAACGAAGTGCTCAGCTGGGCCATCATCACCTGCTGGCCCAGCACGCGCCAACGCGCACCACGCGTCTTGGACGACCACAACTGCTGTTCGAGCCACTGCTCCTGATCGAGACCCAGCAGCGAGCGCGACGGATCCGTGACGACCGGATCGTTCGTCGGCAGCTGCGATTCTCCCGTCTTGAACGCAGCCTGCAGGTCGCGGCCATGCAGGCGCGTGTCGAGCATGATGAGATCGGCGAGGTTGCCGATGCGGAAGCGGCGATAGATCTTGTCGTCGTTGCGCGAGGTCGAACGGATCGGCATGTACTCGTTGTACGCGCGAACAGCGTTGCGCTTGCGGATGTGCCACTCGCCCTCGCCTTCATGGGGGTTGTGATTCTCCGCGCCGTCCTTCCATGCATCGTTCGCGCTTTCATGGTCGTCCCAGACACAGATGAACGGATGCAGCCGATGCGCTTCCTGCAGATCCCGATCGGATTTGTAGAGCGCATGACGCAGCCGGTAGTCGGACAGCGTCAGGATTTCGTTCACAGGCACCACGTCGCGGATGCCGACCAGCGCCGGGTTTACATAACCCCCGAGCGGGTACTCATATATATAGTCCCCGAGGTGCAGGACCAGGTCGAGGTCCTGCCGCTCGGCAATCCGGCCGTAGGCATTGAAGTAGCCGTAAGGGAAATTCGAGCACGAGGCAAAAGCCAGCTTGAGCGAATTCACGCCGCCGACCGGCAGTGTCTTCGTGCGGCCGATCGGTGAACGGGCACCGCGGGCTTCGAACTGGTAGTAGTACGTCGCACCGGCTTCGAGATGAGTGACGTCGATCTTCACCGTGAAGTCGCAGGTGATATCCGTGGTGAACCATCCGGAACTGCACACCTGCTTCATCGTCGGGTCCGACGACAACCGCCAGCGCCCTTCGATCACATCATCGAGTTTGCGCGGAGTGACACGAGTCCAGAGGATTACGCGGTCGTGCAAAGGGTCGCCGCTCGCGACACCGTGGGAGAACGCTGCGTCGCGATCGACGGCATCCCGCCCCTGTGCAGCGAGCCATGGACTGGCGGCGAGACCTGTAGCAGACAAGGCGGCGACGAATTCGCGGCGGCTGATCGAGCGCATGGGTTGTTCTCCGGGTGCAGGTGCTGCGCCACTTTCATGCAGTCTCGTCCGCAATCTTTTCAGCGATGTGGCAGTTGGATTGCCGGGCCGCGCTCGAAGCAGTGTTCTATCGCTGCTCCGCCGGCGCCGCCGTGCCAAGTGCTGCGACCAATACCTCGACTAGCCCTCGCCCCGCACGGCCATCCTCGTCCAGCCCGGGATTGTAGATGGCCACTTCCAGACCCGTGGCCTTCCCACTCGCAAGGGCAATCCGAAGCGTCGCCGACAGTTCCTCGTATGACAGCCCGCCCGGCACGCGAAAGTCGACGGCGGGCATCAGTTCATCATCGAGACAATCCGCATCGATGTGGATGAAGAAGCCATCCAGCTCCGCTCGCGTGAGATGAGCAATCGCTGCACGGGCGGCATTCTCGACGCCCATGCGGCGCACGGCTGGCAGATCGAAGGTCCGCAGTTCCACGGGCAGCGGCTGACTGCCGAACTCGGCCTGATCTTCGTGATCACGATAGGCGAACGCCACTGTGTCTTCTGCACGCACCAGCGGTCGGCGACCTTCGATGTCGGTGAGCAGTGGCGGTCCGAAGCCCGTAACGAACGCCAGATCCATGGATGCGCCCTCTCCGTTCGGTTCGGCCTCAGGCTGGAAGAAATCCGCGTTCCCATCGATGAACAGCAGTCCGTAGCGGCCACGACGCCTCAACGCAAGCATCGTTCCCAGCACGATGGTGCAATCGCCGCCGAGCACGACGGGGAAGTCGCCCTCATCCAGTACCGTCCTTACGGCATCGGCGAGCCTGGGAGACCATTCAGCGATGGTCTTGCCGTGGAGCACCCGCGTTTCGGGATCGCGCATTCCATCCTTGGGCGGCGAGGAAAGCCGTCCGGCGTGGCGTGCCCGAATGCGTTCTGCAAGACCGAGATCGAGGAGTCGACTCGCCAAGCCTTCGACGCCGTCGCTCGACACGCCTAGCGCGGAAGGTGCTTCGAGGATGGCATACGGACGCGTGGCCATGATGACTCCTGTTGCTACGTAAGGAATCCGCGCCGTACCTCAAGGTTCCATGCACAATTCAGTTGGAGAACGGCGTCGTCGCCCGGCTTCGACTAGTTCGCGGCGCTCGCCTGCTTCTGCTGCGCCTGCAATCTCAGTTCATCAGCGCGATACCGATAGTCTTCGATCAGGTTCTCCTGCTCGACGCGCTTCAGCTTCAGGAACGGTTCCTTCTCCGCGAGGCTCGACCAGAACCCGCGGTCCTCGAAGCGGTCGAGCACTTCGGTGTTGAGGTTGTAGAGCGCGGCGTTACGATCGACACAAGTCTTGAACTCACGCTCACGCATCGCGAGCTGCGTCTTGACCGTCGCACGATCGGTCTCGACGTCCCGCAGTGTCTGCGCCGTCTCACGAAACTTTGTCACGAGCTCCTGCATCTGTCCGCGGGTATGTTCGAGCTGCTCTTCCGCCTGACGGCCCACCGCCTGGTCGCGATTGACCGATGCCGCCATCGCCTTGTTGCGACTTTCGAGTGAAGCTTTCGCGGCCACCGCCTGCTGCGCTTCCTTCTTCACCGCTTCAAGCTCCTGCTTGAGCTTCGTGTTCTCCGCCTGCAGCGCCGCGCGCTCACTGGTCATCTGCTGCAACTGCTGCATGACCCGGGCATCCGCGTTCCCACTACGCTCCGTCTGCGCCAACGTGCCAGGCGCAGCCATGAGAACGAGTGGAAAAGTCAGTACCGCAACTCTAAGCTTCATGATCCTCTCCCTCTCTGGCTACAGCTCGCAGCTCGCCGCTAGGCAGCCAGCTGGCTCCACGCCCTCAGAACTGCCCATTCACATCCAGCTGCCACACATCGATCCCAAGCGGCGGCCCGTCCACCTCATTGGCGCTCAGGTACCGCAGACGTACCCACGCACCGCGTGCCAGCCCGAGATCGAAGCCAAGCTGATAGCCCTTGGCATCAGTACCACCGAGGTGGAAGTCGGAGTCCGTGAAGGCATCCAGAACCGCATCGCGCTCGAGATAGCGATAGAGCATGAATGCGCGCCAGTCCCACAGCGCGGCGACAGTCGGCTGGCCCACGATGACGCCCACTTCGTAACCTTCCACGCGCTCGTCGATCGTCTGACCGGTCAGCGCAGCGACGTCATCCTGATCCCACCCGACGTTCTTGACGTACTCGCCGCCAACCATGACGTGCGTGCGACCGAAACCGAGATCGAGCAGCACATTGGCGCTCGCGAGGCTGTACTCGCCCGCCAGTGCATAGAGATTGGTCGTCGTGTCGTTGTCGTTGCGAATGTCGAATACGGTGTTGCCCTTCTGCAGGAACCGGGGCGCGGTGTAGTCGTACACGTCGCTGTCGAGCGTGTTGCGGATACCGGTGACGTTCTCGTAGTCGTAGTACGAAGCGGTGAAGCGCAGGAAGGAATCCGTGCCGAAACCGATCTGCGTTCCGAGCTGCGCGCCGTAGAGCCACTTGTCGTCCTTCGAGAGCTCGACCTCCTGCAGCGAGAACGCGCCGAGCGTCAGGAACAGGCCGCGCTCCATGCGCTCCGATGATGTACCGAAGAAATCCATCGCGTAGGTCGCGGACAGGCCCTCGAAGGTGACGTCGTTGTCCCAGAGAAGCTCATTGTTCGTCACGAACGGATTGCTGAAGCGGCCGAACCGGACATCCATCTCGCGATCCTTCGCCGAGTTGACCGGATTCCAGAGGACGGCGGCCTTGTCGACGTTGAACTGCCATCGTCCACCGTAGTTGCCGAGCGTCTGGTTGGTCGAGACCGCAGACAATGCGTTGCCGCCCGTCAGACGAAAATCGAGCGCGAAGGAATTGCCCAACTGAACCATCGCGCCGGTACGCAGCCGACCGACGAGACGGTGTCGGTCTTCAGTCGTGTTGAGCAGCGCATCGACGCCCGCACGCCCGACGCCGCCTGCGGCGTTCACTTCGTTGAAGTTCAGATACACGTTGGTCGCGTTGTCGTCAGCGTACGTGTCGCTCTCAAAGCGCGATCTCACGTCGCCATACAGGCGAACGTTCTTGATCCATTCCGGCAGTGCACCCGGCACGCCCCAGCCGTCCGCCTGCGCTTGCGCCACGACCTGCTGAGTCACGTCATCCTTGATCCGCGCGCTCACTTCCTGGCCGATCTGCTGACGAACGGTTTCCGGCACATAGGTGACGCGCACGGCGCCGGCTTCCGCGGCATCTCGATCCGACTGCGCTTTCGCAGTCGCACTGGCCTTGGCTTGAGCGGACGCGACCATGGATTCTGCCTGCTCGCGTGTCATGACGCCCTTCTGCACCAGCGCTTCGAGCAGATTGATGACGGTGTTGCGGACTTCGTCGAACGATTGCGTCGACGTCTGCGCCAGCGTCGGAGAGCTCACGGCCATCAGCGCAAGGACGACCGCGGCCCGAAGTCCCCGGCTTTGTTGCATTGCCACCTTGTTCACCTTCTCACCTTGATTGCTGCTCTTATCTCGACACGATTCGCAACGTGACCGGCTGAGGCATCTCGAGCGGAGGCGCCTCATCCATGCGGCTCATCTTCTGCAACGCCTCCTCGATGGCTCCGTCGAGATCGCGATCACCGGAAGTGCTCTGCAGCCGGATCTTCTCCACCCGGCCGTCCTGGCTGACCCACACCCGCACGCTCACCTGATACTTGCCGCGACGAACGCGCTCGTCGTCGGCGAGCAGGCTCTGAATGCTGTCCTTGAGCCGGTTCGTGTACCACGCGAACACGGCGCCACCGCCGCCGATCAGATCACTGCCCCCGCGACGCGCTGCCAGTCCGAAGCCATCGGCACCTGCGACGCCGTCGGCATCGATGCCGAGCTGTTCAGCGGGTGCCGCGTCATCGGGCGGCGCTTCCTCAGGCGTTTCCTGTGGCAGCGGCTCCTCGACCTTCTCCTCGGGCGGCGGCGGAGGCGGCGGCTCCGGCGGCGGAGGCGGCGGCCGCACGATTTTGATCACCTGCGCGACCTGCCGCTTCGGCGACTCGGGCTTGTCCTGCATCAGGCCGCGGATCCACACGACCAGGAAGCCCGTCACGATGAGAACGATGACCGCGCCCGCGATCATCGGCACATATCGGGCAAAGGATTTCTTGGACGTCACGCGTGTCTCGCCTTGCTTCCGCGGGGATGACGAATTCCTGTGTCATTCGTCACTTGACGACGCGCTGCGTCACGAGACCGAGTTGGGTAATCTCGAGCCGGCCCACGAGATCCAGTACATCGACAACCTTCTGATATTGGATCGTCGCATCCGCCTTCACGATCACCGGCAGATCGGGATCGGCAGCCTTGTACTGCGTCAGCAGGCGTTCGAGTTCCGCAAGCGTCACCGGATAGGTGTCGAGATAGATCGTGCCGTCGGCCGTGATGGATACGGCCTTGGTCTTGGGCTTGGCAATCGCCGGCGTTTCGCTCGCCTTCGGCAGATTGACGGTGATGCCCTGCACGGACGCCGTCGTCATGATGATGAAGATGACGAGCAGCACGTACGCCAGATCGAGCATCGGCGTGATGTTGATGTCGTCGTAGACGTCTTTTTCTTCGGCGGAGGCGGACATGATTTATTGGCCTCCTTCTCAGCTGTAGTGCTCTGCGACACGCGTAACGAACTCATCTACGAACACGCGCATGTCCGCATTGATCTCCTTGATCTGCGTGTTGAGCCAGTTGTAGCCGAAGAGTGCCGGGATCGCGACGCCGAGGCCGGCGACGGTCGCTGCCAGTGCGGCTGCGATGCCCGGTGCGATCGAGTTCACGTTGACGTCGCCGCTGGCGGCGATAGCTGCAAAGGTGATCATGACGCCGACGACGGTGCCGAGCAGTCCGAGGAACGGGCCGCCCGATATGGCGATCGTGAGAATCACCATCTGCGCGGACAGCTTCTGCGTCATGCGAACCTGCGTCGCATCCATCGCGGCACGAATTGATGCCATCGCCTGCGGCGTGAGCGAGTTCACCGCCCTTGCGCCGACCGACTTGAGCCCGACGCGGCCGAGCATTTCCTGCACCCCGTGGTGGTACAGGCGGTAGATCGTCGAGACGCGATACTTGTCCTCGTGCCCTTTGACGTGCGGCATGAAGGGCGACTCGTCGAGCGCCTCATCGCCTGGGGCATCGTCGGCTTCGGGCCGGTCGAGTGCCGTCGGGTCGCCTTTGAGCTTGTCGAATTCCTTGAGGAAGGCGGCATTGGCCTTCTTGACCCGCGAGAGAAACAGCGCCTTGCTCACCATGATGAGCATCGCGATGACGAACATGATCGCCAGGATGACGATGACGACCCAGGCGTCGACGGTGAGATTGTCGAGGGTGACCTTCAGATAGGAAACTTCGCCGCCCTCCTTCTGAGCATCGTTGCCGTACGCAACGAGCAGGCTGTCGATTCCCTGGCTGCGCGCAGCGGCCTGCAACCATTCGGCCGAGCGCACGGTGTTCGAAACCTGCACTTCGTCGATTTCGCCGGTGAGGAAGTTCGTGCTTCTGGCGGTTCCGCCCAATGTCAGCGTGCCTGCAATCTCCGCGATATCTGCCGGCGACGAAGACACTTCGACGCCATCGACGAACAGTGCGAAGCGATTGGAGGACACGGTGACTGCGAGGTGATGCCACTGCCCCATGGCGAGGATCGGTGCCGACTGGGCCTGTGCGACCGCGGCCCCATCGGGTTGATATCGGGCGAACACCTGGGCGTCATTGATACCGAGTGTCAGAGAGCGTCCCGGCGCAGCCAGCTCGAGCACGATGGCCTCCGCCTGAGGCGCCTCGATCCGCACCCACGCTGAAAGCGTTACGCCTTTGTCCGGCAGGAGCCGCAGGGACGCGCTCCCCGGAATCGTAACCACGCCAGCGCCGGTGAACTTCACGCCGTCGCCGATGAGCGATGCCGACGTCGCCTCGGCGCCCGATGCACTCGAGTTGTTGGCGTATGCCGTTGCATCGACGGGGCTCGTGCCGCCGAAGTGCATCACCAGCACCTGGCTCGGATCGTAGGTGCCAGGAGCGTCCGAGCCGGCCGGTGCCTTCGGATTGCCGTAGTACAGGTAGATCTTCTCGGCAGCCCCACCCGCGAGCCGAGGCACCTTCACCCAGACGAAGGCGAGGTTGTTCGTCGGGTCGTAGCGTTCGACATGAAACTTGAGCGGCGTCTTGTCATCGCCGGCCACGAAGCGCAGGTCGGCGCCGTCAGGCAGCGTGTCGCCGAAGTAACCGAAGTTGCCGAGGTGCAGCCGGACCAGCACCGGGACTTCCGCCGGGCTTCCGGCGATGTTGGCGCCAGCGGGTGTCAGGTCGAGCGTGATCTCTTTGCGGAAATTCCACTCGTCGTTCCACCAGGCGTGGCTGATGGCAGGCGCCAGCGAACATGCGGCCAGCAAAAGTGTTGCGAACAGTCTTCTCACGTGTAGTCCCCATAGTCATCCGCGCGATGTTGCGCGCCGATGACGCCCCTCATTGCAGGCCCGGAATTATGGAAGTGCCGGGTGATGATTTTGTGACACGATGCGTCTGACGAATGCATGACACACGCATGCCGCGTCGCTTCTATCGGGCGGATGCCACGCTCGCTGTCGATTCCAGCGTGCGCAGCAACTGCTCCGGCGTCACATAGCCGCCGATGGTTCGCCCGTCCTCGAGCACGATCAGAGGCGTACCCTGCAGGCCGAACTGTTCGCCGAGCTGGTAGTCGTGCTCGATTGCGGCCGGCTTGCACGGCTCGGTGCGATCGATCGCCTCTCCCCGTTTGGCGCGCGTCAGCGCATCGCGGGGATCCTTCGAACACCACACGGATTCCATGGTCTTCCAGGACGGCGAGCCCGGGCCCGTTCGCGGAAAGGCGAGATAGCGCACCGCAATACCCTTCTCGTTGTACTCGCTCACATGCGAATGCAGCTTTCGGCAGTAACCGCATTCCACGTCCGTGAACACCGTGATCGTGTGCTTCGTCACGGCCGGCGCAAAGACGATCGCTTCCTTGTCGTCGACCTTCGCGAGCAGTTGCTTGCGCTCCTGCGCCCGACGCACGTCGCTGAGGTTCTTGCGCGTTGCGATATCGAACAGATCGCCGCGGATCAGGTACTGCCCATCGGGCGTGACGAATGCCGATCCGCCATCGAGCCGGATCTCGAACAATCCGGGAATCGGCGACGGCCAGACCTGCTCCAGGGTCAGGTTCGGCAGTTGCTTCACGAGCTTTTCGTGCACGTCACGCGCAGTCGGCGCGGCTGCATGCAGATTGCCGGTCGCTACCATCAGAGCCAGCAAGGCCGACCACACGCCGCGGCGCACGAGCTTCTTCACTGTCGCTTCAAGCATTCGACATCATCCTGGCGACAGCCTTCTTCGCCCAATCCGACCACGAAAACTTCGAGCCATGAGAGCGCCGTGTCGGCCAGCGTCGCCGGCGCTTCTTCCTGCGCGCGCTCGCCTTCGACAGCAGTCGTCGCTGCACTGCTGGCGCTGCTCCCCACCGAACTGACCGCAGCGAGACTTGCGCCGATCCCGCCGGTGTCGACGGGCACACCGACCGAAACACCGCTGACCTGAATGTTGTCGGCGCCCAGCACGGCCGTCGCGGCGATGGTGAGATTTCCGGCCACGATGCCTGCGTCGCCAGCGTTCACTACTCCGCGCGGCGCGAACAGATCGACGTTGCCGGGCTTGCGCCCTTCCGTGCTGGCCAGCGTCTGGATACCGCTGCCGGCGAGAGCCGGCGGGAACACGATGACCGGCGCGCCCGTCGTCGGATCGAAGGAGATCTGCGGCGGCGGCGCGGAGATCGCCGTCTTCGCACCGCGACCAGCGTCAATGTCGCCTTGAGTCGCCCACACGAGAATGTCGCCGCCGTCGGCAGCAAACACGCGCGATTCGTTGACGAGGAAGTCGTAGAACGACAACGCACTGACGCTGCCCGAGCGCTGAGCCACGATGCCGAGATCCGCGGCACCCTTGTTCAGATTGAACGCGGCCGGTGGGCTCGCGAGACCCGCATTGATCTCACCGCCCGGCGCGAGCAAACGGATATCGCCATCGTCCATCGTGTAGATCTGGCTGAAGTACAGCCGCATGTCGCCGACGTACGGATTGACTTCCTTCGCATCGAGATCCGGGTTCGCGCCCGGATAGTAGGTCGTGAGCGCGGCGAAACCCCGGCTGAAGTCCTTGTTGGTCTCGCCCGGCTGCGCAGCCGAGCGGCCCGAGGCACGCAGCTCGCTCATCAGTATCCGTTCGAGCAACGGGGCACGTTCTGACGCCGAGAGCTGCACGAATGCGGTCAGCGCCTCGTCGAAGCCCCCAGTCACGCCGTACCTGCGCATGTAGGTGACGAGATCGTTGCGATATTCCTGCGACGACTTCGGATACTGCGACGCGAACTCCGCCGAGCGCAGGTACTTGTCCGCGAATGCCGTGAGGTTCGGCGCCTTGGCCGCGGTGCCCACCTCGACACTGACGTCGGCGCCGCTGTCCGCAAGCGCAGGATTGTTCAGGTTGCCCCATGTAGTGATGCCGGCCGATGCCTGGAGATCGAGATCCCGCCCCGCCCGGATCTCGAGCGTGCCCGGACCATCGAGCATGATGCGTGAAATGTCCCTCTCCACTCCGCCGAATTGATTTCGGCGCAGCGGATAGATGACGTCGCGGCCCGCGCTGACCGACGTAACGTCACGCGCTTCGAGATTCTGCGCGTCCAGGCGCAGGCCGGTGACGTCGCGCCCGGCGGAAATACGCATCGACTCCGCCGAGTAAATGCCCGACGTGCCGCCCAGCATGACTACGTCGCCTTCGCGGGCAACGATGCGTGAAGGCGTGAAGTCCGTGCGTGGCAGGCGAAGCCGCTCCGGCACACTCGCGTGGAACACGTTCTTCGCCGTCGTACTCAGTGAATCACTGCTCTTGAAGACATCGATCAGGCTGAGTGTGTTGGGCTGGGGCCGATTGAATGTCGGCAGGGTCTGCGGATCCGCATCCGAGATGATGACCTCCACGCTGCTCGAGAACAGCACGTCGCCGTAGCCGAACATCTCCAGTCCGCCGCGAATCGCGGGCACCAGCGAGAACGAGCGTTCGATCAGGGCGTCGCCTCGCAATGCAGCCGCCTGCACCGTTGCCGGATACAGCGCGGTCACGTACTCCTCGCCCGGTGACCGGTTCAGAGTGGTGAAGGTCTGCAGCAGGTCTTCAGTGCTCGTATTCAGCAGGCGCACATCACCACCCGTGCTGCGGGCGCTGACCGCGCTGTCCGCCGTGTACGTGGAGAAATACGCGTTCGTGTTGGTCTGCGAGGTGCCTCGGCCGAGCAGCGTCGGATTGAGAACATTCCCCAGCGTCAGATCGGTACGGCTCGAGAGCTGAGCCTGCGCATCGCCCAGCGCAATGATCGGCGCCAGCCCCGAATTCGTACTGACGTTGATTGCATCACCGGCCGTGAGGCTCACACTGCCGCGACCCGAGTAGGCGCTGCCGCCGCTGATATTGTGCGCTGCGCGCACATTCACATGACCACCCGCGATCACTTCCAGATTGTTGGCCGCGAGCACCAGACCGCCAACCTGGCGTCCGATCGAGGGCGCCGAGGCATGAAGATCCACGACATCGCGGCCCGCGCTGACCGTAACGTCACCGCCACCGAGCGCGCCGATGTTCTGCATGAACCGATCGAAGTTGACCGTCCACGCCGGCGCCCGCGAGGTGTCTACAGTAGAGGTGGTGCTGCCGATGGCGCCGACACGCCACAGCCAATCCGTGACGAACTGGTTGGTCGATGCCCCGACGACGTCCTGCCCTGCGCTGATGGAAATGTCGCCACCGCGATCGGGATAGAGCCGGCTTCCCAGTTCCACGGGATTCTGGCCGCGGCCGGGATAGATCACGCCCTGTGTGGCGATGCCGGCCGTGTAGATCACGGAGCCGCGATTGCCCAGTTCGACGTTCCGGGCGGCAGCGATATCGATGCTGCCGGTGCCCGTGCGAATCATGCGCGTCGGCCTGGTCGTGCTCGTACCAGGGGCGACCAGCAAGGTGCCTCTGCCCTGCTCGCCGAGATCCGACAGCGAGCGAACCGTCATCGGGTCTGCGCTCGTCAGATCCGCTCCGGCTGCGAGCCGGTACGACCACGACTGTGTCGTTTCTGTGAGCAGGCCGGGACTGTCGGTTGTGAAGCCGTCGCTGAGCGACGCGTTGAATGTCAGATCGCCCGCGGCCCGCAAGGTCAGGAATCCTGGCAGAGAGTTGAAGCGCCAGTCGTTCAACGACCAGTCGCTCTGCAGCTCGAGGTCACCCGTCGAATTGATCTCGATGCCGGCCATGATCTGTGGCGTCGGCGCGCGCACCGATCCAAGACCCTGGACCATTTGTGCACTGAGCGAAGTGAACGCTAGTGCGTCGTCGTACATCGCCGTGCCCGGCGTCGCCGCGATCTCATCGGCGGTGATGGCGCCGTCGAGATCCGTATACGCCGCGTAGCCTTCCAGAGTGACGCCGTTCAGACGCGTCAGGTCGCCCGCAAGCACGAGTGCATTGTTGGTGGCGTCGCCATCCAGGAGAGTTTCGAACGCGGTGCGCGGCGCGCGAATGTGCAGCGTGCCGTCCGCGACCGAATGATTGATACCGGTGTTCGCGACACCAACGATGCGCGCAGGCGCTGCGATTCGGATCGTGCCCTGCGTCGTTCCGAGCTCGATGCGCCCGTTTCGCTCCGACGCGTTGGCCGCGCTGACATCGAGTACGCCCGAGACCGCAACGCCATTGCGTCCGGACAGTACGATCTCACCGCCACCCAAGTCATGGCTGCGGAGTGAACCGTCGACAACGACCTGGCCCTGATCGCTCACCAGCGCGATGCTTCGTGCAGTGATCGAGTTGTCGGCGCCGACGACGAGGTTTCCCGCACCGCGCTGCCGCACGTACCGATCACCCGAGAAGTTGCCCGCCGTCAGTGCGCGATTGAGCGCCATGAAATCGACGACCTGATTCGCATCGATCGTGAAGTCAGCGCCTGCGCCCGTCAGGGTTCCCGCGACAATCGCGTTGCCGGAAGCAGCGCGCACGGTAACGGCCCCACGCTCATTCGCTACGTTCGAAGCCTGTGCAACATTGATCGCGGCTCCCTGCGCCACGGATACATCTGCCCGCTGGCTCTCCAGTGTCAGCCAGCCGCCGCGACTGCCCACGGCTACGGAGTCGAAGAGTGTCGTCAGGCCATTGAGCCGCAGATCGGCGGTCTCCCTCAACGTGACATCGCCTGATGTGGCGACGAGGTTCAGCACCCCGGAGTGCAGTTCGACTCGACCGCCGACGTCGATCGAGGCAGCACGGACCGCCATGCGCGCACCGAGCGATTCGTCTTCAGACGCAGGTGTCGTACCGTTCTGTGAGTAGCGGAACGCGCCACTCACCTGGATATCGCGAGACGCTCCGGACGCAGCCCCCAGCCGCGCTGCTGAAAGCGACAGATCGCCGTCGACGATCAAGGCACCGGTGTCCTTCGCATCAATGTCGCCGCTTGCTTGCAACGCGACCGAGCTGAATCCAGAGACCGTGGTGCTGCCTTCGCCCAGAACCATGTCGCGAGCGCGGACGTTCAGCGATCCCGCCGGATCGCCCGCAGGCTCGCTGCTGGCCGTGCTTGCCCCTTCGAGCGTAAACGTGCCGGTCGCAACGAGCTGCGCTTGCCCGTCGCCGAAGCCACGGACTGCGCCACTGCGCAGCGACAGGTCGCCGGAGGTGAGTGAGACATTGCCATAGAGATCGATGGACGAGCGGCTCGACAGCACCAGCGCGTCGAGGGTCAATCCGGCCAGCTGCTGGTTGGACAGCACCAGTCCCGAGACATTCTCGCCGACCGCGCCAAGGCTGATGCGATCGCTGGTCAGCGACAGCACGCCGCCCGCGAGGTCCAGAGTGCCGTCGAAGGTTGCGGCGCCCGCCGATTCCGCCGCAATTGCGCCGCCGCGCGCGTAGAGCTGCGCGCCGGATTCCACGTTGAGCAGCGCGGTGCCGCCAGCGCTGTTGGTACGCTCGATCGCGGCGTCCGCTCCACTCGTGACTCGCAGAATCGCGCCATCGCCTTGCAGCGCAACCTCTTCGCTCTGTACCCCGGCCAGCGTGCCCGATCCACGCAGCTCGGCGCCTTCTCGTACTGCGACGCTCTGCGTACCGACGATCAGGAGCTCCGGTGCCGTGAGAATCGAGCCTTCCAGGATCTCGACTTCGCGTGCGAGAGTCGTGATCGACAAGCCTTCGCTCGTCTGTGTCCGACTGCCGCCGAGCAGGATCGATTCCGCACCGAAAGCGCTGAGCGCGTCGGCATCGATGTCCACTACGCCATCGACCGGCGTCGCACCCGTACCGTGAACGATTCGCAGAGAGTCGCTCGAAATATCCAGCGCGGTTCCGCGTCCGCCAGTAGCGGTGCTGCCCAGCAATTCTCCGTCGAGACGCAGCATCTCGCTCGCGCCGATCGAAAGCGTGCCGGCATCGCGCGGCAATCTCGCCAGCGCGGTCTCGGCATCGTTCGCAGCAAAGAACTTGTTCGCGTTCGTGAGGTTGTATTGAGCCTCACGCATCACGTCGCTGCCGGGACGAATGGCATATCCCTCGCTGCGCCCATCAATGCGTAGACCGGTGTCGGCAAACATTCGATAGCCGCCGACGAGAGTCGATCCGTCCGGGCGGACGTTCACTTCGGTCGGGCCGATGTCCTGATAGCCGTCAACCGGACGCACGTAGTACGCACCGGGCAGATGCGCGTAGCGCGCGGGCAGGATCGTGTACGTGCCCGCCGGAATCTTATCCGTGCCGTCGAGATAGATGCTGTCGCCTGCGCGAATGCCGGAGCCATCGTAAAGAGAGATGTCGTACGGCGCGTACGGCATGTTGGCCGCCGGCACGATCACGAATGCATCCGGGCGAACATCCGCCGACAGAACGTCGCGCGTGCCACCGACGCCGGGCACGAACTCGTAGGCGACCAGGTCACCGCCACCGCGGACGTCGACGACTGCGCCGTCCCCGATATCAACGTCAGCGCCGTTCAAGCGCACGGACTGACTCGGCATGGTTGCATCCTTGCCGTTGTAGACCAGCGTCTGATTCCCGAGCTGATACACCCAGTCGAATCCGCCCTGGGTCTGGCCGAACGGAATCGACAAGCCCGCGGCGCTGGTAGCCGTCGTGCTTCCCGCGAGCAGCGACAGCGAAGGTGCGTTGAGCGAGATCGTACCGAACGGCGCACGCAGTACACCGCCCTGTTCGATCGTTTGGGCGGTCAGTGAGAGGCGACCACCCGCTGAATACACGGGCGCAGCGGTGCCGCTCACGGGCTTGACCCGAATCGCGCCAACCTCCGCTTCGTCTGCGATCAGTGCGAACTGCGACAGAGTGGTCGGATAGACCTGCTGTGCTTGCAGAGTCAGCGCGCCACTCGTGCGCAGCGATCCGGTGGCCTCGCGTGCCGAGCCGAGCTGAACGCCACGTGCGCGAATGTCGCCCCGGGATTGCAGTTCAACGTGCCTGAACCCGCTGAAGGTGCTGTGACCGACGAGGTCGATGAGCCCGGCATTGATCGTCAAGGACCCCGGCCCGGACGCGACAGTGCCCGGCACATCCTGCAACACACTCGACCGCTGGCCGAGCGTGACGACGGACGCTGCAAGATTCGCTTTCCCGCCGTCCGACACGATGGACGCCGCGTCGATCGCCAACCGGCCGCGCAGCGAAAGATCGACGCCGTTGCGAACGGCTACTTCACCAGGAACCGGCGTCAGCGAACCGATGCTTCCCTGGCGCGTGCCGGCTGAGAGCTCCAAGTTGTCGAAGCCCGCGGCTTCGATCTGATCCGCGACCAGCACGGCACGGCCGCTCGATTCCGCATCGAGCGCCGCACCGGCCCGGATCACTTGCGAGGCTCCAGTCGCCGCCAGTTCGATGCGGCGGGCCATTTCCGGGAACGGCGGCGGCTCGAGATCGAACCGACCATAGCGTCGCGTCGGATCGAGCGTCACCGACAGCGTGCCGCCGATGACATTCTTCGGATCTCCCGAATGAGCGCGCAGCTCGCCGCCGAGCACGATGCTCTCGGCAGCAGTCACGGAAATGCTGCCGGCGCGCGATGCGATCTGCCGCCGTTCGTAGCTTTCCTGGCCGCCCCGTCCCACCGTTCGAATATCGACCGGGGCCGAAGTCCCGGAGACATCGAGCACCGACGACGGGTTCGCAGCGATGTAGCCGCGCGCCGCATCCATGACGATGCTTCCGCCGTTGAGCACTTCACCGATCAGCAGTCCGCGCGCATCAGGCTGGTAGCGCGTCGTACCCTCTGCGGAGAGCCGTGCGTTGTTTCCGAGCCAGATCGACTGCGTCGGCAAATACTCTGCGACGGTCAGATCGCTGTTGAGCGCCAGCGAAATCGTTCCTGCCGGTGCCGTGATGTGTCCGTCGACGCGGATCGAGGTGTTGCTCTCGAGCTGAACCCGCGCACCGGGTTCCGTGTTGATGCGAGCCCCTGCGAGGACGGAGAGGTAGGGCAGATTCGCGAACTCCGCTGCGGTCAGCAGCGTGCCGGTCGCCTGCAGGTAGCTCGATTCAAGAGAAAGGTCGACTGGTCCGCGCTGCCAGCTGTCGAGGAGTGCAATGGAAGTGAGGTCCGCCAGCGAGCGGGCAGATGCGACGCCCGCGGCACCGTCGTCGAGAACGAAGTTCTCCGCCTGCAACTGGACCTGCGTATCACGGCCGACAGTCAACCCACCTGCAGTGGACGAGACCGAGTAGGAACTGAAGCCGCCGCTCTGGAAGCGGCCAGGGTGGATGAGGAACATATCGTCGGCGAGCCCGGCGCCGCACAACGCACTGTCGACGCCGATACAGACCTGCGCGGCAGCGAGCGACAGGCTTCCGCCCTGTGCAAGCGCATATCCGCGCAACTCTCCGTCGAGCCGCAGCGCCGCAGCGTCGTCGGCAAAGATGGACGAAGTCTGTACGGCAATCGCGATCGATCCGCCGCGACCGGCATTGACCCGTCCGCCGCGCTGCATGCGTGCGCCGCCGGATACATCGATGACACTGCCCTGCTCGACTACGACATTGCTGTCGACGCCGCGCAGACTCACGCTGCCGCCGTTGATCGACAACGCTTCCGTTGCCTGCCCCGGATTGAGCACCTGCGATTCGTTGACCCAGCTTCCCGCCAGGTCGAGCCGGGCCGATGAACCGAGTCGCACCTCGCCCTGGCCGAAGCCCTGTTGCGTCGTGGTGCGATTGGCTCGCAGGTTGACGCTGCCGCCGGCACTCGAGAGTGAGCCATCGAAGTCCACATCGCGTGCGGTGATGCTCAGGCTGCTGAACGCAGGCATCGAGAGCTGAGTCTCACGCGGCACACTCACTCGACCGTCCGATCGGATCTCCACTCGCGTCGCGGCGCCTTCGCCAAAGAGCTCCGGACGCACGCGTGTCGCCTTCAGCGACGACGGCAGAGCATCGCTCAAGGGATCGAACGCGCTGCCGTTGGCATTGCGCAACGAAGGAAGCACGAGTCCCGTCGTGACCTGCACGTCGCCGAGCACGTACGGTGAGTTGTCACCAGCAGCCGGGCCAAGCAGCAATTCGCCACCGAGCGGAATCTGATCCATCGGGCGGTAGAGCGAACCCGTGAACGTGCTGGCCTGCTGCCGCTGGCGCGGACCGATCGTGCGATCCGCCTGCAAGCGGCCGTCGAAGATCGCAGTCGGCGCAAGAATCGACAGCGTGCCCGCGTCCTTGCCTTCGATGTAGCCGCTTTCGAACTGACCCAGGCTGCCAGCGAATGTGCCGTGATAGCGATCCGTCACGCCCCAGCGCTGATCCTGCCGCGTGTACGACGCTCCGCTCACAACACCTGTGTACTCGAGGTTTGGATCGGCATCGGCCATGTCATAGACGCGCCCGTCTGCGCCCATCAAAGCGGACGGCGTGATGTAGCCATCCTGATAGCGCACGGAACCGCCGGAGACGTTCACCGTGGCGCCCTGAGCCACGATCACATCACCTTGCGATTCGATCGCGACGGTACCGCCGGTCAGGCTGCGCTGTTCGATCGTTCTGGACATCGTCGCGACGTCGCCGGCGAGATCGCCAATCGGTGATCCCACCCACGTGCTTCCGTCTTCGCGCTTACCGGTCTGTCGTGTGTCAATCTGCACACGCTGGCCGCGCAGGGCGCCGTTGCGTTGCGCCGGGCTGTCGGCGAGCTGGCTGCCGCGCAGTTCGACGGTCAGCATGTTGCTTTCCATGGACTGCGTCGTGTGCACACCGGAGACGTCGAGTACCGCGCCGCTGTCGATGAACACGCGCGAGGTAGTATCTGTGCCAACGGCCGGCGGATTGCGAACCGCGCCGGAACCTTCGTTGCTCGCCTTGATGCGGATGCGGCCGCTCGGCGCGACCACGGAAGAGTCTTGTTCGAGCACGACGCGATTGCCCGCGAGCAGGACGTTCGATCGCGGCTGATCGTTGATGTCGACGGTTTTGGATTCCGCGTCGCTATCGAGCCGTACTTCGGTGCGGCTGCCTTCGGTCAGCGTGAGACTGCCACCGGAGTTGCGAGTCGCCGCGATCAGCTGGACAGAGCCGTTGGCGCGCACCGATGTCGTCGCCGATACGCGTCCCCGCTGATTGACCGTGAGGCCCGCGAGAGTCACGTTGCCGCGTTCGGCAATGATCTGCCCGACGAGCTTCGAAGGGTCCGTCACGCCTGCGTTCGATACGTCACCGTTCTCGACCGTGCCTTCCAGGTCGACCGCGACGATGAGTCCGCGCAGATTCTGATCGGTGCTTGCGCTCAGGTACACCGACTGGCCGGCTGCGAGGATCGTCTGTCCATCAGGCGTTTCGATCCGGCCCTTGTTCTCGACGACCGGAGCGAACAGGAAGATCTGTCCGCCATCGGCCCGCAACAGGGCGCCCTCCTCGACCTGCAATGCCCCAGCCACCATTTCCTGGCCATTCTCGTCGAATCGGGTGGCGATCGGCGTTGCTTCACCGCCGCCGGTCAGGCCGGAGGCCATCACCTTGTCCGCGTTGATATTGAGCGTGGAAGCGAGGAGCGCTCCCACGTTCACTTTCGCGCGTTCGCCGAAGATGATGCCGTTCTGATTCACCAGGTAGATGCGGCCATTGGCCTTGAGCGAACCGAAGATCCGGCTCGGGTCGGCCTGGAAGATGCGGTTCAGCGCGACCGACGTTGCGTCCGGCTGCTTGAACTCGACCGTACCGTCCGGTGCGATATTGAAGCTGCGCCAGTTGAGCACGGCGTTCTGCGTTGTCTGCGTGATCGTCAGCGAGTTGTTCTGGTACACGGCAGTGGCGTTGCCGGAAGTAACCCAGGTCGACGGTCCGTTGATCCCGCAGGCGCCCGCGGCGCACGGAACGGGCAAGGGTTCCGCCGCTTGTGCCGCGGCGACTACCGCCGTTGCCGAATAACCTGCAATCAGGAGCTGCAGGGCGATTTCGATGTTCTTCATTCAGAATCCGTAGCGCACTTGGAACAGCACGCGGGTGTCATAGGCTTCGGTGCGATCAGTGGCGCGCAGCGTGTAGGCACCATCGAGGGCGAGCAGCAATCCGCCGAATGCATTCATGCGCAGGCCGAGGCCGGTGCTCGTCAGCTCGAAATGATCCTGCTGGTCCGGCAGCGGATCGAGGATCGCGACCGTACCCGCGTCGAAGAAAGCGAAGACGAAGAGCTCCGACACGAAACCGTTCGACCACTGCGCGAACGACGGGGTGCGCCATTCCAGCGACGCACTTGCGCCGTGATCGCCCAGGGCTTCGGATTCGAGATAGCCGCGCACACTGTCGGCGCCGCCGATGGAGAACTGTTCGTTGCTGATGAGCGGGTCGACTGAGTACTGCGCCGCCACGCGGGCGTAGAGACGCGTTCCCCAGAAGATCTGCTGTTCGTGCTCGCCGCTGCCGCGCAGATAGAAGAAGTTCGGCCGCGCGTGATAGCGCTTGTATCCGAACTCCTCCGGATCGTTGAACACACCGCGCATTCCGAAATTGGCCGCGAGGCTGAAGCCACTGTTGCTGCGTTCGCCGCGCGCGCCGCCGGCGTATGTGACCGACCACGTCGCGTACTCGATCGGTGTGTCATCGGTGTCTGAAGTATCCGGAAGCGCGATGCTTTCCTTGAAGTCCTTGTAGTCGAACCCGAGGTTCACGCTGCTGTAGACGCTCCCGATCTGGGGCACCGGCAGGATGTAGCGAGCGCCGTAGATGCGCCCTGCGCCGAGCACTGAGAGCGCACCGATGGTCGAAACATCGCTGTTGGTGTCGACCGCATACACCGCGAGCGTCTGCCCTGATGTCGTGATCGGCGCCACGTAGGTCGCTGCGATGACTCGCGCTTCCTCGGGCTCCTGCGGTGCTGTCTGATACTGAAGAGAGAGACTGTGGAACTGCTGCCACAGATTGTCGTAGCTCAGATTCACGCTGGCCCGGGTCTGGCTGGTATCCGCGGTATAGCGATTATTCACTTCCGCTGCCGCATGAACGGGCAGAGAGTCCTCGACCTTGAGCTCGACATCGACCGTGCCCGGCGTGCGACCGGCCCGCAGCACTGGGGTGATGACGCGATCGCGTGACTGGCGGTTGGCAACTTCGAGCTCGCGTTGCACCCGCGGCAAGTGAGGAACGTCACCCGCTTCGAGCGCCGGCAATACGGCCCGCAACTGGCCATTCGAGTAGTAGCGCGCGCCGGTGATACGGATGCGATCGAGGCGCCCTTCCGTCACCTGCAATCTCACGACTCCGTCGGCGCTGACGTCCTGTTCCGGAATATCAACGAAGACGGTCGCATATCCCGCGTCCTTGTACGCCGTCTCGAGCGCCGTGCGTGCCGCTTCGACATCGGCGAGCGATTTCTTCGGTCCGAGGAATGGCGTGATCGCACGTTCGATCTGTGCGTTGCCCAGCACCGAATTGCCGAGCACCCGCAGCTCGAACACGTCGAACGACTGCTCGGCGGCAGCCCCCGGAGCGACCTGCGCGTGTATGACAGATGAAACACAAAGCGATGCGATCAAGGCGGAACAGGCTGGCGCGACGTGTTTCATTTCACAATTGTCGGAGGCGATTGTTGTACTGATATTGCAAAGAGAAAGGGCGGCGCTGCTTTCGCAGTCGCCGCCCTCGCAGTCTCCGTCTGCTATCGACCGAACAGCATCACTCCATCACAGCGGCGGAACCACGGTGATCGGCGCGTTGCAGTTGTTCGGAGCGGAACCCGGCAGCGTGCGCGTCTGGCTGTTCACCGGACCGCCGTTGGCGGCGAGCGGCGAACGAACGTTGGCGGCAACGATCGGGAACACCGGCTCGATCGAACCGGCGACCGGCGTCACGAGAATGCCCGTGTCGGCGGCACCGCCCGTCGTGCCCAACGCTGCAGCATTCTGGAAGCCTGCATTCGTTGCCGAGACGGCCGCGCGATCACCGATACGCGTGCGGATGTGCGTCCAGATGGCGCGATTGCCGCCAGCCGTGGTCACATCGGGATTACGCGTGTTGAGCGTGTTCTCTGTGAAGAAGTTGTAGCGGCCTTCCTGGGCTGCAACGAGCGTCGGCTCCTGGCCGTCGACGCGAACGTAGCGGAAGCGATCCGCAGTGCCCGTCGTGAGCGGCAGGCGCTCGGTGCTCGCCGTACCGATGCGATACTGCGTCGCGGTGTTGAACGACACGCAGTTGCGCACGTCGCCCGAACCTGCGCCGGCGAACACGAAGTCATCACCGAACTGGCCGGCAGCACCGCCAGTCGTCGGGCTCCAGGCGCAGCCGCCGTTCAGGCACGAGGGCTGGTCCGGCGCCACGAACGTTGCCGAAGCTTCGCCGCGGTTGCAGTTTTCGTTCAGGAACTGGATCTCGAAGCTGGTCTGCGTGCCCGAGGTCTCGCCACGACGGCAGAGGTAGGCGCTCGTGTCGCCGGAGATGCCGACCTGCTGGCCGTTGATGTAGACCTGCGACCAGTCGAGCAGCTGGCCGGAGAAGATGCCGGCGAGAACCGACTTCGGAATCGACGGGACGTTGGCCAGCGTGTCGCTGCCGGAAGTGAGGCCCTGAACCGTCTGGAGACGGTTACGCAGCGCTTCGGAAACGATCGGCGCGAAGAGGACCTGGAGGCCCGGATCGACGCTGAGCGCGGCAGCATCCGCGGCGGTCACGCCGGCGGTGCCGATGAAGGTGCGCGGATCGATGTCAGAGATGCCGACGTGCGGCGGTGCAGCCGTGTTGGTCAGAGTGGTGGCACAGGAACGCACCTGGTAGCTCATCAGGCCACCGGCACCACCGGCATTCGTCGCGGCTGCCGTGCAGTTCGCAACGATGTTGGCTTCGGTCGGCGTGATGAAGTTCGACAGATTCGACTGGCGTGCGACGGGGAGGACACCGTTGGCGGAACCGCCAGCGGTTTCCTTCACGACGACGATGTGGCTGCCGGTGGCGAGACCGACGACGTTCGCGGTCGAGAGGCAGGAGATCAGAAAGTCATTGCCGCGCGTGTAGATGTCGAGCGAGCCGGCCTGGCAAGCGGCACGATTGCCCGTCTCCGCATCGGCCGGGTCGAGCGCAAACAGATTGCGGAGTGTGTTGTCGCTGGCGGTCGCGCCGCCGACACGCAGCACCACCGGTGCGGTGTCATCGAACGCAGCCGGATCGACGGCCCATGCGCCGGCGCTGCCGAGGCAGAGCGCGCCAGCCACTGCTACTTTCAACATGTTCATATTCATCTCCAGTGAGGTAAAGCGATCCCGTACCGGCCGCATTTAGAGTGCGGCCGGCGTATTTCCGGGAAGGGATCAAGGGACGCGTATCGCCGCGAAGGGCGATACGCGTTGAGGTCATGCCTTGCGACGACGGCCGACCACACCCATGCCGGCCAGACCCGACAGCAGCAGCCATGCAGCTGCAGGCAGCGGGACCGGGGCGCCGCCGCCAACGTTCCAGCTCAGCGTCGAGGTGGCGAGATCGAAGGTCCAGCGACCGATATCGCCGGCCAGAGTCTCGTAACGATCGATGCTGGCAGCGCCGCTGGCGCCGCGAGCCGGGTTCGTCATCAGGAAGAACGCGAGCGCGTCATCGAGACCGCCTGCAGTGGCGAACTGGAAGACGTTGGAGCCGACACCGTAGCGCGTCGGAGCGAAACGCGGATCCGCCGGATCCGTCACGACGTCCGGGTTGCCCGCAACGGCGTTCAGGTTATTGACGAAGTTGTAGTAGGTGCTCGACGACGCACTCACCACACCCTGGTTGGTGGCGGTCGGGTTGTCGATCAGGGCGGTCGTCAGGTAACGGGCCGAGTTGGCGACCGTGGTGGCGCCCAGGTCAGCGGCCGTCACGTGCCAACGCAGATCGGCAACGTTACCGAGGGCGCTGATGTCCGGGAGAACCCAGCTCAGCGACTTGCCGGCGCTCGCCATGTCGCTCGTGCCTTCGAGCACGTCGTTCAGGCGCAGGCCGAGGTTCACGGCATACGACCACGGTGTTTCCGAGTTCACGCTGAAGAGGGTGAAGATCAGGCCGCCGTTGTCGGTGTCCGAGTTCGGAATGACTTCCGGGATGTTCGTCGGCACGGTGACGACCTGCGCCATCGTGGATGTCGAGGCGAGCGCGATGGCGCTGGCAGCGACAAGCTTCTTCAGAGACAGTTGCATTGGGCGATCCCCTTCTCGTTTGTTGACAGTAACCATGTCGGATCGGAGCGATCCGTCCTTGCCGAATCGAGTTCACGTGTCCGATCCGAGCGATGCGCACAGTGCGCGTGCGATGTGTCACTCGATCTCGAACTTCTTGACGCTTTTACGACGCGCGGCCGGCACATCGATGAATCCGCCTCAATCCGTGACGCGGGCAACGTTAGTCACGGTCCATGACACGTCGGTGAAGAGTTGGTGAAGCGGCCGCAGATGGCGGCGCACGTTGGAAGCGCAGGTGTAGGACGAATGAAAGACAAGCGGGCCAGCTGGTAGCTGCGAGCCACTGGCTGTTTAGCCGGCTAGCCGGGCGGCGTTGGCGCTCCCCTGCTCTCGAACGATTCGATCCGCGAGCGCGAGCAACTGTGCCCGCTGCACGTGCGTGAGCGTCAGTTTCTCTCTTTCGGCGAGGACCGCTGCGTGCAGTTCCTGCATGCACGGATCCTCCATTCCGTATCGGAGTCGCCACTCCAGGAATGTCCGGACGTACTCGGCGACCGGATCGTCGGGCTGGCGGTTAGCGAAGACCATGCTGCACCCCCACGACCTCCGATGAAGCAACACCTGTCATTCCCGCGCACGCGGGAATCCATCCGGCTGAAGCCGGGCCGACTGGAGATCCTGCAGTGAGCAGGCGCTGCTGCCGCTGCCGCGCCACTACGGACTCCAGATGCGCCGTCCAACGCACGTAGTGCGCGTCGCGCACGGATTCCACTTCGCTTCCTGGATGCCACCGGCTCATTGACATATCCGCCCTTGCCTTGAGATGGCGCGCATCCTCCGCGCGCAACGTGAAGCGATCGTGACAATCCACTTGAAGTGTGGAGTGCGTCTCATTGAAGGCGAAGACTGCGGGATGCGCGCATTCCCTTGCTTCGGCAACGCACTACGCTGCTCGTTGCCGTCATGCGGCATCATCGATTCGCCGCGAAGCGGCACCAGCAACGGAATGCTGGCAAACACTCAAGGGACGCACCAGGGAGACAAGAACATGGACCAGTTGGATATCGCCCGGCATTTCATCGAGCACGCCGAGCAGACCGCCCGGATGGATGAGCTGACGAGCACGTTCGAGGCGGCATTGCAGCGCCTGGGATTCCGCTACTACGCATGCGGCTCGCACGTTGATCCGCTCAATCCGCGCGAAGCTCTCATGGTGCTGAACTACCCGAAATCCTGGGTGGAGGACTACAGCGGTTTGCAGCTGCATCGCGTGGACCCTGTCTTTCAACGCGCGAGCCGCAGCCTGATTCCCTTCTTCTGGGACACGCCGGAATTCAGGAAGTCGATGACCCCTTCGCAGCTCAAGATGCTCGATCTGGCGCGTCGTCACGGAGTGGCGCACGGCTACACGATTCCGATCCATGGCCCGATGGCCTTCTCGCTGACGCCCTCCTCCTGCTCGCTGATTCCGGACTCGGCATCGCTCGATGAGCGGGCCTACCTCGCGGCGCAACTGATGGCGGTCCACCTGTTCGATCGTGCTTCGCGCCTGACCGGCGGTGATCGCAGCGACGAGGATGTACCGCGGCTGAGCTACCGGGAACGGCAGTGCCTGGAATTCGTCGCCCGCGGAAAGTCCGATTGGTCGATCGCCAAGCTCCTGGGCCTGAGCGTTACCACAGTCCATAACCACATCGAACGCGCAAAACATCGGTTATGCGTCGTTACACGCGTCCAGGCAGTGGTGCATGCCCTTGGGAGCCGACAGATCGCCTTCGGCGACGTGATCCGGCCAACAGACCGGCCCCGTTGCCAGCACCGCCGACGCAATGTGCCCTCACAGGACAGTTGATCCAATCAGATCAATTTCATTCGATTCGTCCTCGTTGCAGTCTTGTGACAGACAGGGGCAGGGAGGGCGAATCATCATGATCTTCATCGTCACGGGCGAAAACCGTCATCTGTTCGAGTCCGAGCTCGCGCAGATGCACCGGCAGCGCAAAGCGGTATTCATCGACGACCTCGGCTGGAAGGTTCCGGCGATCGGTGGCATGGAAATCGACAGCTACGATCACGCAAATACGATCTATCTTCTCTTGCACGACGAGGCCGGCCAGGAGCTGCTCGCTTCCGCCCGCCTCTTCCCCACGACGCAGCCGCACCTGATGACGGATGTGTTCGCTCATCTGTGCGCACTGCCGCCTCCGACCGGTCCCCTTGTCTGGGAAGCATCGCGATTCTGCGCCTCACCCGAACTCGCCGGTCGTCGGCGGCTCGAGGTGCTGTGGCAGATCCTCGCGGGTGTCATGGAAACGTGCCTTCTCTTCGGCATCGAACAGATCGTCTTTACCGCGAATCGCGCCTTTCTGCCGCTTGCGATGCAATGCGGCTGGGATGCCCGCACTCTCGGTAATACGGTGGCGGATGGCGATGATCACGTCACCCCAGTGTGCGTGCAGATTCATCCCGCCGGGCTGCGCTCCCTGCGCCGCCGCTTCGGCATCGAAGGCCCCGTGACGCGCTTCGTGACGCCGCGCCTGAGGGTTGCGGCATGAACGCATCAGCAATCGGCAACGATGATCTCGTCGACACGCTTCATCGCCTGAGAACGGACGGCTACGTTGTGCTCGAACATCAGGCCAGCGAGTCGTTGATCGGGCAGATCGAAGAGGAACTCGCGCCGTGGTTCGAGGCTACGCCGCGCTGCGAAGGCGATTTCCATGGATGGCAGACGACCCGCATCGCGTCCGTGCTCCTCAAGTCCCCGGCTGCACAGCAACTGCTGCTGGATCCGTTCGTGCTGCGCCTGCTCGATCATGTGCTCGCGCCTTATTGCGACTGGTACCAGGTCAATCTCTCGCAGGCGATCCGGCTGCATCCGGGACAGCGCCAGCAGTTTCCCCATCGGGACGACGACATGTGGCCCTGTTCGAAAACGAACGAGTACATGGTGAACGTGATGTGGGCGCTGTCGGACTTCACGCGCAAGAACGGGGCGACGCTCCTCTGGCCACACAGGCACCTGGCATCGTCATCGGTACCTGACCCGCGCGAAGCCATCGCAGCCGAAATGCCACGAGGATCGGCGCTGATCTATCTCGGATCGACAGTACATTGCGGCGGAGAGAACCAGGCAACCACCGCGCGCACGGGCCTGGTGCTGAGTTATTGCCTCGGCTGGCTCAAGACCTACGAAAACGCATTCCTTGCCTACCCACCGGCAATCGCGCGGTCCTTTCCAAAATCCGTTCGCGATCTTCTGGGCTATCGGATGCACCGACCCAACCTAGGCAACTGGGAAGGTCAGGATCCCGCGATTGCACTTACCAGCAGCTCGCGCGTCCATCCGACCGTCGATGCCCTTCCCGAGGACGTTGCCGAGCAGCTCCGCTCGTACTACGAGATGAACGGCCGATAGCGACTTCCCGTCATGCCGCGTCCACCGCGCATTCATCTGGTGGGTGGGACTTACTATGTGCTGCAGCTGTCGAGCCGGCATCAGCCGCTGTTCACGACGGACAACGACTACGAGTACCTCGAGCAGTTACTTGCGAAGTCCCTCGTGCAAGCGCAGGCCCACGCGCATGCCTATTGCTGGCTGCCGCACGCGTTGCACCTCGCGATCCGCACCTGCCAGACGCCGGTCAGCCGGATCATGCAAGGGTTGACGGGCAGCTACGCACGGCATTTGAATCGACTACGGAGGGACGCTGGTCACGTATTCAGCAGCCGCTTCCACTCGACGCTGGTCGATCCGACACAGTGGCTTCCCGAACTGGTTCGCTACATTCATTACGCCCCGGTACAAGCGCAGCTCGCGGAAAATCCAAACACCTATCCACAGAGCAGCTATCCCCGCTTCACGCGGTCGAGAGCGGCACAATGGATCGACAGCGATGCTGT
This sequence comes from Povalibacter uvarum, assembly GCF_014202975.1. Lineage (GTDB taxonomy): Bacteria > Pseudomonadota > Gammaproteobacteria > Steroidobacterales > Steroidobacteraceae > Steroidobacter > Steroidobacter uvarum. The sequence continues at coordinate 91,116 of NZ_JACHHZ010000001.1, read as the reverse complement.
GTTCTCGATCCTGGAAGCTCGTGGGATGGGCCGTGCTCAGGCGTGCGAGTTCCTTGCCGCCCCACCTCCGGTCCGCGAACTGCAAGTGTTTGCTGATGCAGGTCGCGGTCACAATCGCATTCTTGGCAGTACGGAGTTCCTGGAATCCTTACCCCGATCGCTCCGGCGAGGGCGCCCGCGCCTGACTCTGGACACGCTCACCGACCTCGTCGCACGCGGTCAGGGCACAACGAAGTCCGACCTGCACTCACATTCCCGGCAGCGCGACCTGGCCCTCTGCCGCTCTCTTGTCGCGTGGCACGCCATCGAGCGACGCGTTGCTACATTGACTGAAGTGGCCCGCTACTTCTCACGTGATGCATCCACTTTGTCGAAGGCCATCATCCGGCATCGTCAGATGCATCCGGAGCTGTTTCAGCTCAATGCCTGGCGTCATCTCGTGCCGATTGCTTGAGCGCAGGCGCGGGAACACATGCCCACAACCCAAGACTGGCACCACCGCATGCGAGCCCGGAATGTGGAGGTTCGAGCACCGAGCTGGCCAGCGAGATCGCGGGCGACGATCAAGTCTGGCACTGACTTTCTGGTTGTATTTCAACAGCGGATCAGACCGAACGTGGCGTTCGCCCCGTGCACGACTGACGAGCGACGCCGCACGCACGGGTCTGCACGCGCGAACCTCAACGCTTCCGCATTGACGCTGATCGCGAGTCGAAGCACGGTCGGCTCGCCACCGCGGATGGCGCTTACACACTCAACAGGAGAATCGTCATGAACGAAGAACTGATGCTCGTCGATCTGGGCGACGCGACGGAAGAGACCAAGGGCAAGGTCGGTCCGGAACGGGACAGCTTCCAGTTGCCCGACATCGAGCCGCTGGGCTGAACCTTCGATGCTTTGGCGGATGCGCGCAAGCGCATCCGCCCTTCTCGCGATTCTCGCCACTCTGTCCGCTGCATGAGCGCGCAACCTGCAACGTCCGAGGAAGGATTGGTGTACGGCCTTCCAGGTCACGTGCGCTGGTGCACGACCGGCTCCGGGATCGTCTTCCTCGATCTGCAACGCAACCGTTACTTTGGCCTAGGCGCGGATCAGGCACCGCATCTTCAGTCGCTGCTCCAAGCACAGCGCATTTCGAACACGCAGCAGGCCGCCCTTGCGAAGCTATTGATGGAGCGCGGCCTGCTCACCGCGTCCGCTTCTTGCTGTCCTCTGCCTGAAGAGTCGTTGCCCAAACCCACCCTCAGCATCGATGCACCCGCTGTCGCCGCATCCTTACGACCTGGGCACTGGATTCGATATCTGCTGGCACTGCGCTGGGCGAAACGCCACATCGATCGTTTTCCGCTTTACACCACAGCAGTCGAGTTGCTCCGCCAGCGATCGTCCCTGTCCACCGGCAACAACGACACAGAGCGCGCTATCGAACTAGCCCTCGCGTTTCGCAGCCTGCGACCGTATCTCATGACAGCGCGCGAGCGTTGCCTGCTGCACGCGCTCACCCTCACCCGATTCCTCGCGCTGCATCAGCTGCGCGCACATTGGGTAATCGGCGTGCAGACGCATCCTTGGAAGGCTCATAGCTGGGTGCAACTCGGCACCTACACGCTCGACGCCACACCAGAAGAAGTCGTCGGCTACGCGCCCATCCTGGTGGTCTAGGAACTCGACGCGATGTTCCGATACCTGGCCTTCATCTACGAACCATCGAGCCCGGTGCAATCCAGGTTCATGCGGCACGCACAAATGGTTCTTTCAGCGCACCAGCAATGGTCCGCTGCAGCAGCGTGCAACGGCCTTCAAGTCTGGTCGGCCGGCGGACATCCTTCGAGACTGCACGCTGCAGCACTCCCCGGCGAGGCAGGCGTCGTCCTCGGCTCCGTATTTCGCCGACTACCCATCGAAGACCCGGAACCCGCACCGCGGGCTCATTGGACCGAACCGCTCGCCGCCGAACTGGTGCAGACGCGAGGCGATCTGCTGCTCACGTACTTCTGGGGTAACTACGTCGCCGTCCTGAATGATCGCGAATCCGGCAGCACGTTCGTTCTGAAGGACCCTACTGGCGATCTTCCGTGCATCCAATGCCGCCAGAGCGACGTGACGATCCTGTTCTCGCACGTAGCGGACTGCGAACTCATCGGGTTGCATCCCTTCACCCTGCGACGCGCCTACCTCAGCGCCCGGGTCCTGGGCAACCTCGATCCGCGAGAAAGTCCGTTTCACGATGTGACGCCCGTGCTGCCGGGCATGCGCCTCGAGATTCGGCGAGGCGTGATCGGTCAGACGATCGTCCCATCGATGCGCTGGTGGCCGCAGACGTTTTGCTCCGCAGAGCAGCGCATCGAACAGGATGGCGCGGCGCAAATACTCGAAAGCACCTTGCGCAGTTGCACGTTGGCACTGGCTCAAGGACACGAACATCCGCTCGTCGAGCTCTCCGGCGGACTGGATTCCTCACTGATATCTGCTTGCCTGGCAGCGCTGCCGGCCCGGCAGCGTCCTTTCGCGTACACCTACTTCGACTTGCGAGCGATCAGCGACGAACGGCCCTGGGCACGGCGCGTCGCCGATCATCTCGGACTCGAGTATCAGGCCTTTGGCTGCGACCCACGCGGCGTACGACTCGAACCATTGGAATCCCTGCAGAAGACATTCGAGCCTGTCTATGTGATCGCGCATTTGCAGGGAAGCACTGTCCGCCAGACACTTGTCCAGGATCGTGGCAGCACAGCGGTCTTCACTGGCATCGGCGGTGATTCCATTCTCGGCAGTCATTCCCTGACGCATACGCTGAGCGACTACTTCAGCGCCCGCGGCCCCGGTCCGCGCACCTTCGCCCTTGCTGCTCAGCTTGCCCGCTGCCGCAATCTCACGGTGTGGCATGTGCTCCACCGGTCTCTGCGCCGCTGGCTTCTGGGATCGACGATGGCGGAACAGCGCTCCGGACTTACCTCGGCCAACTCCATCGCGAGCGCTGAAACTCGACGTATGCAATCGCAGCAGCGGACCTATCCGCACCCCTGGTTCGAGCATCAAACACGGGTTCCGTGGTCGCTGATCCGCCGCCTGGGTTCTCTGCTCTACTCGCCGCAGTTCTATGACGCCTCCGTCGGCCCGGATGAACACGCGGCAGAGACACTCTCGCCCCTTTACTCCCAGCCCGTGGTCGAACTTTGCCTGCGCATTCCGCTGTATGTGCATTTCGATGGCGGCCGTGATCGCGGGCTCGCGCGGCGCGCATTCGAAGCGCATTTGCCCCGAGAGAATCTCGAGCGGCAATGGAAAGACAGGGCGCCCGACTACGCTGAGGAACTGATTCGCGGCAATCGCGCCTACGTGCGCGAGCGCTTGCTAGACGGTGTACTAGTTCGCGAGGGCCTCCTCGATCGTGCCGCCCTCGAAGCTACGCTGTCTGACACGCCTTCTCGAAGCTCCGTCGGTACGGGAGAGATCCTGCGTCACCTCGACGCGGAGCTTTGGCTGTCAAAGTGGACCGCGACGTCATCCCTGCGTTGAAGATCGGTCGCAACAACGAAGCGGCAATATCTTTCTCACTGCTCAAACTTCGATCAATCCAACGTCGCTGCCGAATTCTTCCGCGCTCCAGTGAAGTCAAGCCCGTCTTATTCAGAAGTTGTGCACAGCTTCTGTGGATATCTGATCGCGTGAAAAAGACCGCTCGCGGCAAGTGAGCCTCGCAGTGCTCCGGGAGACTGCCGCGAGCGGTGGCGTCAGCGCGATGCTTGGGCAGAGGCATCCAGCGATTGCAAGTCCTTTTTGTGCTGCTGGCGAAGGATGTCCCAGCGCGCGTACTGCTCGGCTTTGGCCGGATCGGGATCGCGCTCATCCTTCAGCCAGTAGCACCACCAATCCAGAGCCCGCCCTTGCAACGATATGAGTTGCCCGGGGTTTTGCAGCTGGTGGCTGCCATGTTGCTGATCGGCTACGAAGAAATACTCGACGGGCTTGCGCTGAAAGCGAAGCCTCGAGAACAGCTCCCATCCGCCCAACTCCACCGCGGCTGACGACACCGTCATCAGGAGAGGCGTATGAATGCGTTCCGTGTTCATGGCCGGAGAATGCTCGAGCCAACGCTTCAATCCCTCGCCGAAGGGCGGAGCACCGATCAGGTGTTCGCCCAGGCTATAGGGCCATCCGGATATGGCAGCCTGCATGTAGCTGCCGTCCTTGTTGTCATCGGTGATCGCCGCTGCATACCGGAACTTTTCGCGGACGAGCGCATAGCTGGTCAGCCAGCCCGTCGCACTGAATCCGATGATGCCGACCCGATCGCGATCGACCTTCCCTTCGTCGACCAATCGATTGATCTGCGCCTCGAACGCATCGGCCACTACATTCACTTCATCGACCGATTCGGCGCGTGACGGTCCGTGCAGCACGAATACGTCACGACTTGCGAGCGGCTGTGCAATGTAGGCGGATATCCCCGGCCCCAAGGGCGAACCGTCGAATCCATACAGAGAGAATTCCTCGCGCCGGGCGTAGACGTAGGTCTGGAACACGAGCGGGTAGCGCCGGCCGGGCTGGTAATTGAGGGGATAGTAGAGACGGCCCTCCCACGCTTTACCGTCCGGACCCACCTGCTTTATCCATTCCACCTTGGCGAAACGGATCTGCGATCCGAGCGCCGGGTTCGGGTCCAGCAGCACCGCCTCCTTGCCGGCTTTGCCTCGACTCACCAGCTTCGGCGGCGAATTCAGATCCTCCTTGACATAAACCGGCCGCTGCTCCGCACTCATATATATAGAAGGATCGGTCGGTCCGGACTGGCTGACCCAGCCAGCTTCTTCCCGACGCAGAGTCCACTGGCGCCCGTCACGAACGCGGATGTCTACCGTCGCCGCATCCAGCCAACGGACCGTCTGAATGTTGCGAGCCTCAGAGGCCGGAAACGGAAGACGCCAGTACCGACCTGTCGCGACATCCACTTCCGCCACCGCCAGTGCGTTGCGCGCGTCATCATCTGCAACTTCGGTTGGCAGGAACGTTGGCCCCAGCAACAGTCGATCGCCACTGGGCGACCATGCGATGCGCGTGCGACCAGACGGGTCATTCGGGACATCCCACAGCGGTCGCGCATGCGCCTTCTCCATGTCGACGACAAACAGAGACTCAAACTGCCGCCCGTACCACGCGTTGGGATCCTCATCACGCTCCTTCCACATATCCTGGAAGTGCGGGAGCGTGTAGCTGCGCCAGGACTGGGGCAGTCGCTCCGGCAGCACCGAATGCGGCGTGATGGTGAACCTGCCGTCAGGCGAAAAGGCCGGTGTCCTGTTGACTGGCAAATAGCGGCTCACAACCTCGCCACCCTCGAACACGACACGGCGTGGCGCCTCCGCGCCACGTGCAATGAACCGTTGGTTGAACATCCAGTCCCACCCGCCGCGGAGACTTCCCTGCAACAGCTCGATCGCATCAGAGTCTGTGACTACGTAGCTGCCGCGTCGTCGCGCCTCCGCACGAGTCCGGTCTATTGGCATCGCGGCCGTGTAGAAGATCGTCCCGTCGGGCGCCGCTCCGTAGTACACGACACGCGTCGGATGGCGCGTCAACGGCGTCACACGCCCCTCTTCGACATCGGCGCTCATGACTTGCTGGACGCCCCGTTCATCCTCCCAGAAGAACGCGACATGCCGTTCATCCAGCCAGACCGGGACATTGCTGCCCGACGTCAGCGCATCGCTTCCGTAGACCTCCTCGTACCCCGCTCCCTTGCCACTCGTGAACAGCCGCGCAATGGAACGAGGCGCCGCCGGCTTCGGCAAAGCCTCACCCACTTGCAGCTCCCACCACACGCCATCGCGTGCAACATCACCTCGCACGAGCGCCACTGCGTAACGCTTGCCGCTCGGCGAAAAGAACACAGCATTGCGATTGCGATCTCGCATGAAACGCGTCGATTCGATCGCGTCCGTCAGCGTCAACGCACGTGCGTCAGCTTCTGCCGCCGTCGAGGCCGCATTCGTCACCGCAGCCAGCGACAATCCAAGGCAGCCAAGAGCCGCCAGCCCCCCTGACTGGCGGCGATTCATTGCATTGATCATTCAGAACCTCTTCGACAGATTGATGTAGCCGAAACGCTGGCGCATATCGCCTTGCGTCAAGTCATAGCCGAGCGTTGCGCTGATCTCGGCGAAGGGAGGCTCTTCGTCGAACAGGTTGACCACGCCGGCTTGCAGCGACAGGCCTCGCAGCCAGGTGGGTGCGCTTTCCATACGCCGGAAATCGAGACTGACCTGGGCATCGAGCAGGAACTGGTCCTCGATGGTCCGCCCGTTGCGTACGCCGATTGCATTCGCATCGTCGTACTCCGGTATGTATCGGGCTGTGAGCGCAGCACCCCACACGTTGCGTTGCCACCCCAATCCCGCCACCGCGCGCCAGCTGAGAATCGATCCGTCCTGACTTGCGAGATCGACCCGATCGAGTGGCGGCGTCCCGGGCGCCTGTCCTGCTTCGTATCGATTTACCCACGTGGCGCTCACGTGCGGCAGCCACTCACCCCAACTCGAACCGATAGACCAACGCAGATCGAGATCGACGCCATCCGTTTCCAGTGCACCGAAGTTGAGGCGCGACGAATCGACGGCCTCAACCACTCCCGGCAATCCGGCGGCGACATCCGCAGGAGTCGGTGCTGCGCGCATGACTCGTTCGGGGAACAGGGACTCGTACTCGAGCACGAGCTGTTCCGTAAAGGTCTGCACGCGATCGTCCAGTTCGATGCGCCAATAGGTCGCCGACACCCGCAATCCTTCGAGAAACGACGGTGACCATGTAACGCCAGCAGTCAGCGACTGCGCGCTGACCGGTTCCAGCTCTGGATTTCCGCCGTGGATGACCGTCACGAACGTTGGCTCGTTGTTGCGACGTGGATCGGTGACGGGCGTGTTGTCGAACGGGGTCCGCGGAAAATAGAGATCGAACAACGATGGCGGCCTAAAGCTGGTGCCGTACGAGACGCGCACGTTCAAGTCCGACACTGGCTGCCACACCAATGTGTACTGCGGATTGAAGTCGCTGCCGAAGTCGCTGTATCGATCCTGTCTGGCGGCGACCGTCATCGACAGTCCACGCACGGCTGGAATCTCCATCGCAGCATCGACGAGCGGCACACTCACTTCGGCGAACGCTGCGGACACATAGCGACCGTTGTCGATGAAGATCGAGCCGTCGAACACCACCGACTCTTCCCGATACTCACCGCCCAGCACGACTTCGAGCGGGCCCGCCGGCAGTTGCCACACGTTGCCTCTCATGAAGCCGCTGACGAAATCCGCACGCGACACGTAGTTGGCCACTGTCGGCTGCGCAACGAGTGAGTCCAGAAGCGCTTGCGATCCGCCCGGCCCATCCTGAAACGGATTCAGTGCCAACGCCGGATTGGTCGCAGCGAGCGCCGCCGCGACTGCCGCTGGCGAAGCGGTGTTCTCGACCCACGAGCGGCCCGTCTCGTCCGAATACAGATACGACAGCTCCCAATCGAACGAACCGACCTGCCCTCGTGCACCGGCAACGGCCCGCAACGAATCCGCCTCGACCACCGAGTGCTGCGGACCGATGCCCGTCAGCAGGAAGTTCGAGCTCACCGGCACCCCGAAAGGATTGAAGGGATTTGTCGCGGGAACGAGCGTTCCGTTGAGCGCGGAAGGCGGTGACTGTGAGATCGAGCTTCGATCTGTGTAGAGGCCTTCGACGAAGAGCGAGAGCGACTGACCCACGTCGTACGTCGCATTGAGGATAGCGCTGCCCCGCTCCACCTCCGGAATGATCGAGCGATACCGCGACAAGCTTTCGAGATTGCGCACCCCCGCTGTCTCCAGAAAGTCCTCCGGCGTTAGTCCAACCCCCGTACTGCCTTCGGGCACGCCCGCGGTGCGTGATGGCAGCCCAGGGAGATTCGCGGTCGTTCGCGACGTGACGTTGCCGGGATTCCCATTCGGCGATCGCTGATCGACGCTGCCGAAGCGCCTGTAGTCCTGATTCCGGTATCTGTCGCGCGCCTCGCCCAGCAGGAACTCGCGATTCAACCAGTCGAGTGACAACGCAGCGGAAAAGCGTTCGGTCGAGAAGCCTGCTCCAAGGGATGCGCGGAACTCTTCGGCGCCATCGCGCGCCGTTCCATAGCGCAACCCGACTTCCGGCGCATCGATCGCGCGCTTGAGCACGATGTTGACGACACCGCCGACGGCATCCGCACCGTAGACAGCCGACGCACCATCCGCCAGCACATCGATTCGCTCGACCGCGGAGATCGGCATCGAGTTCAGGTCGAACGCGTTGAAAGCAATCTGCGGTGCTGATGTCACCGCGCGTCGTCCATTGATCAGCACGAGCGTCATGTCGGCGCCGATGCCTCGGAGCTCCACGAACTGCGCGCCGCCGAAACGAGAACCTTCGACGGGCATGAAAGGCTGCTGCGGCAGGTACCGGAGCAGGTCGGGCACACTGGCTGAACCCAGTTCTTCAATGAGCGCACGATCGAACACGGTCAGCGCGGATGCCTCCGTCGAACTGCGCAACCGCGTTCCCGTTACGACCACCTCCTCGAGCTCGATCCGTTCCTCCGTGATGTCGCGCCCGGCGGCGTATGAGCCGCTCGCGCACGCCACGCTCCCCATCGTCAGCAACAACCATCGACCTGATACGAACATCGATCGTCTCATCGTCGTGCCCCCTGTTGTGTAGTTCCTGGCGATCCGCCAGGTGCGTCGTGCAATGCACGTTCGCTGGGACACTAGGTCGGACGAACGCCCGGGAGTCGGTAGCAAATATTTCCCTCCCGACTTTCCCTCGCGAGACCGACGTGGAAGACGGACACAGTATCCAGGGAGGTGATCGATGCCCTTGAAGTCGATGGAAGTCGACGAGTCGCATGCGCCGATCGCCGCGGAGAAGATGCATCGACGCGTTCTTTGTTACGCACTACGACACTGGCACACGCCCGGGGAACTCGATGACTTGGCGATGAAAACTCACGCTTACCTGATCCGGGTGCCGCGCATCTGCTTGCGCCAGACTCCGTGGCGCTGCTTGTTCATTCTTTCGGCTCGCACGGTTCGCAAACTCGACCATCAGCGCGCACTACCGTCCTTGAGCATCCCGGATCTGCTCGCTCGCGTACGTGAGACCGCCGCGGAACTGCGCGGTACGCACGGTGACGTGATGCGTTCAACGATTGGAGACGACGAACATGGATCGCACGGCACGCATGCTCTCTCGCCGAGTCTCCGGGAGTTCTACTTTGCCCAGGCCCGCGCTTTGTTGAGATGCGCCCGCGTCGAGGCGGATCACGGCCGTGAGGGCTCGCTGCTCGCGGCTCACGCCGCTGCTCTATGGGTAATGCGTTACAGCGCTCTCACGCTCGCACAGAAATGGGAACTGGGAGACTGGCTCTGTGCCTCACACGAGCATGTGCGTGAACTGCTGCTCGCGTGCGTCGATGACGTACTTCTGCTGATGCTCAGGCGCAAGCATCCTTGCACCCGCACCGAGTCAAGCGCCGCTCGATGCTGAGTCGACCCACACCCGATTTCGGCCATTGCGCTTCGCCTCGTACAGAGCGCGATCGGCGCGATCGAGCACGGATTCCAGCGTGTCGGATTCGCCCGCTTCCGCGATCCCCACTGACAGAGTGACTTGCGCGATCGGCTGTTCGAGGCCGGAGCGGCGAATCCGGCATCCCGCCATGGTGGCCCGGATCTGTTCCGCCAGGGCCGTTGCGCCTTTCACCGACGTTTCCGGAAGGAAGATCGCAAACTCCTCCCCGCCGATGCGTGCCGCAACGTCGCGTCCCTTGATGTTCCCCCGGATGATCTGCGCGACCGTACGGATGACCTTGTCACCGAGGACGTGGCCGTAGTTGTCGTTGATCTGCTTGAAATGATCGAGGTCCGCAACCAGCACGACACCGCGACGCAATCCGCCGCCACTGGACTCCGGCGCCTGCAGTTGCTGTTCGAAACCACGGCGATTGAAAATGCCCGTCAGCGGATCGAGCTTGGCCTGGTGCTCCGCCCGCTCCAGCTGTTCCGTCAGCTCCTGAACCTCATTCTTGTGGCGATCGAGCTGCTCCACGAGCTCCTCGGTCACCCGTCGCATCCGTTCGGTATCCGCCAGGAGCTCCGTCACGACCGTCGGCAGATGTTCGAGCGGCAAAGGCTGCATCAACTGGTTCTTGTGGATCGTCAGGGTCTGACTGAACTGCGACGCTTCGATACCGGCGTTCGTAGCGCTCGTGGACGTATCGTCGAGGAGCGCTTTCAGCCGCTGCTGAATCCTCTCCATCGATTCCGCATCCCGGGCCACGACGAAATTGACGTAGAGGCGCCAGACTTCTTCATCGTTGAGCGGCGTATTCTGGGACAGCCGCTGCTCGAGCACATTGGTCAGGCGGGGATTGATGCCGGCCGAGTGCTCGTACCAGATCGTGTAGCTTTGGGGATGGAACGCCGCGGCCTGCTGCGACATCAAGGGAAGCGTCAGGCGCAGCAACTCCGCGCTCTGCTCCCGGGTCTCGTAATACCTCATCTTCGCTCCGACGGCTCCCCGCTGCCCGCTGTGGCCGGGCATTATGGCCGCCATTCCGGAACGTGCAACATTGCGCTGCCGCGCAAAGGCGGGGCGTCAAGAAAGCCGACACCGCAGAGGTTGCGGACTCATCGATCGTTCTGCAATGCCTCCACCAGGTCCAGGCGCCTTCGCCATGGATCCGCACGGGCCCTGACGAAACCGTCCGCCGCAAACTCGAGGATCTGCTCGTCCTCGCCGTATCTAGGCCAGGAGGTCCGCCCCCCCGCATTCGGATCGCCTGCCTTCCCGAAGGCCACCCAGTAGTCGCTCATCGCCGCAGCCATCGCGGAATCGCCTGTGCTGACCCCGGCTCCATGAACCGCGTTCAACCGATCGAATGCGAATGGAACGTCACTGGCATGCTGCGCCCCGTAAGGAGAGGCCGCGCGCTTGGCATCGAGCACGTAGGAAAACCGATAGCTGTAGACCGGTTGCCGCAAGCGGACCATCGAACGAGCGATGAAGCGCGCGGGCTCAACCATGGCGCGGTCCGCACCGATGGCGTTGTTGATGCGCTTCAGCTCACCAGACTTCTGCGGGTCGTACAGTTCCTTTGCGAGGGCAGCACTCGATCCGAACGCAGCGAAGGCTTCGTCGATACTTTTTGCCGTGTGGAGACTGAGATCGGAGCTGGTCGTCCCGATGATGACGGGCATCGGATGCTGTCGTCCCGCCGCATACGCGGCCTCAGGCGTTTCGGTGAACAACCGACCATCGATCACGGGACCGCTGAACAGTGCTCGCTCGGGCAGCAGCAAACTCACCATGTTCAGGCCCGAAGTGATTTCCTCTGCGCTCAACGCGCGCAAGCGCGAAAGCGCAGCCGCATCCGTCCCTTCGATTCCCTTGCTGCGCGCAAACAGGGAGCCGAGTGTCGTTGCACTGAGCGCTCCCGGCAGATCATCGGTCAGCGTCCGTCGACGCACGAGGTCTCTGCCGCCGCCCGACTGGATGATTGCCCGATCGAACAGGCCGCTGGTCGACGGTGAGGTCAGCAGCATGTTGATCGAGATCCCGCCGGCTGACTCGCCGACGACCGTCACATTGTCCGCGTCGCCGCCGAATGCTTCGATGTTTCGGCGAACCCACTGCAACGCGGCGATCTGGTCCATCAGCCCATAGTTGCCCCTGCCCCCGGCGGACTGTTCATCGTTCAGTGCGGGGAATCCGAAGAAACCGAAGCGCCCGAGCCGATAGTTGAAGCTGACGAAGAGGACGCCCCGGGCCGCGATTCCTTCTCCGGTGGAGTCGGCAGAAGAGGAGCCGCCGTTCACGAAACCACCGCCATGGATCCAGACCATCACGGGCAGCTTGCGCGCAGCCCTCGCCGGCCGCCACACGTTGAGATACAAGCAATCTTCGGCCACGGGATGCCGGCCGCCGGGAGGCACGACACCGAATGCCCCCTGCATGCAGTCCGGACTCAGCTTGTCCACGGTCCGAACGCCCTTCCACCGCTCGACGTGCTTCGGCGCGCGCCAGCGCAGATCGCCGACCGGCGCCTTCGCGTAGGGAATGCCTCGAAAAACTACGAGTGCCCCCTCCTGCACGCCTGCAACGCTGCCGCTTTCCGTTCGAACGCGGGTGGGAGTCTCGTCCGCCTGAGCGAACGTCGGCAGAGTCGACGCCGCCAGGATCAAGGCAACGCGCAACATCATGAGCCGCGAGCGGCCTCAGCAGATTTCAGGGTGATCTTCGACTGCAGCGTGCGCATTCCCGCCGCGGGGCCGACATACATCGAATACGTTCCCGCAACTCTCTGCCAGCCGGTCTTCTTGTCATACGAAGCGAGCAGGCGCGGGTCCGCGTCGATCGTGATCGAGCGCGATTCGCCGGGTTGCAAAGTCACTCGAGCCCATCCGGCGAGGCGATGCGTTCGTCCCGGCGGCGCTGCATAGAGCTGAGCCGTCTCCGTGCCGGCACGCGACCCGGAGTTCGTCAGCACGAAAGTCACCCGAGGCTTGTCCCCATCTTCTATGCGCAGGTCGCGGTACGCGAACGTCGTATACGTCAGGCCATGACCGAATGCGAAGAGCGGCTGCTCGCCCTGACGTTCGAACCAGCGATAGCCGACATCGCTGCCTTCTTGAAAGTCGATCGCGAACGGCTCGACCGGCGCGCCGAGCCCGAAGGGAGTCCGCCGGGCGCGCTCGATGCCGGCAATTACCGGCCTTGGCAGTTGCTTCGCAGCGCGCGGAAAGGTCATCGGCAACCGGCCCGACGGCGACTCGGCACCGGCAAGAATCTTCGCGATCGCTTCGCCGCCGCGCTGGCCCGGATACCACGCCTGCACCACCGCACCGGCCTTCGACAGCCAGGGCATGGCGATGGGATTGCCGGTCTCGAGCACGACCACACTACGAGGCTGGGACGAGGCGACTGCATCGATCAGCGCGTCCTGATCGAAGGGCAACTGAAAGTCCGGCGAGTCCGAACCCTCCTCCTCCGCACGAGTTGCGAACACGATCGCAACATCAACGGATCGTGCGAGCGCCGCTGCCTTCGCAGCGTCGGCGCCGTCGTCGAACTCGATCTGGGCCGCCGGTAGCAACGCGCGCAGCGCCTGCAATGGTGAAGACAGGCCGTACACCGGAGAAAAGATGGCAGCGATCCCCTCGCGGCCACGCGTGTCGAGAAAGTGCCCGCCATAGGGCATGACCTGCGATGAGCCGCCGCCCGAGAGCACACCGCGATCAGCGAAGCCGCCGATGACTGCTATACGGCGAATCTTTTTCGAAAGCGGCAGCACGCCATCGTTCGTCAGAAGCACCATGCCGGCCAGCGCTACCCGCTCGGCAACGTCACCGTGCGCGTCACGATCGATCGCACCACCCGGCCGCGCAGGGTGATCGATGACCCCGACCGCAAAGAGACTTCTCGCAATGCGCCTCGCCGCCTCGGCCACGCGTGCGCCGGAGACATCTCCTTTGAGCACTGCTTCCTTCAAGCCCGCGAAGTGCGATGCGTCCTGCGGGGACTCCTGGTCGAGTCCCGCATCGATGGAGGACTTCAGCCCGTGTACCGCACCCCAATCCGACATGACCCAGCCCGGGTAACGCCATTCCCCTTTCAATACGGTGTGGAGCAGGAAGGTGTTCTCGCACGCATAACCCCCGTTGATGCGGTTGTACGCGCACATGACGGAACCGGGCTGGCCCCTGTCGATCGCAATCTCGAAAGCCAGCAGGTCTGACTCACGCAACGCGGCCTCGTCGATGCGCGCGTCATGAACGAATCGACCGGTTTCCTGACTGTTGAGCGCGAAATGCTTCGTGGTGGAGACAACGTGCCGGCTCTGAATACCTGCGATCTGCTCGCCGATCATGATCCCCGACAGCAAGGGATCTTCGCCGGCGTACTCGAAGTTGCGGCCGTTGCGCGGCTCGCGAGTCAGATTCACGCCGCCGGCGAGCTGGATATTGAAGCCTTTTGCATGAGCTTCGGAACCGACCATGGCGCCAGCTTCGTGGGCAAGTGCCGGGTCAAAGGTGGCGGCCAGCGCGAGACTCGCCGGCAGCGAGGTCGCTTCATCGCCCCGTCGCACGAAACCGCCAAGATTCGCGACGCCAAGACTCGCGTCCGACATCTGCTGTGCCGGCATGCCGACACGCGCAATCGCGGGCACAAACCCGGCCGAGCCCAGTGCGCCTTCCGGAGTGTGCTTGCGCATCGACTCCGGGACAGTTGGCGGCAGTGGGATCCCCAGCGACAGCAAACCAAAGCCCGACTGCGTACGCAACAGCGAGATCTGTTCGTCCAGCGACAGCGCATCGACCAACAGACGCGCACGTTCGTCCGCTGACCGTGTGCGATCCTCCCAACCCCGCGCCGGCTGCGCGTTATCGGCAAGCGACTCTGTCATCAGCGCGCCGCTCATGAGCAGCGCACCCGCAATCGATTTGAATTCCATCGTGCTACTTGACGCTCTTCTTCTTTCTCGGCCGGCCGGCGGCTGCCGGCACCTTTAGGACATCGTTCTCGGTTGCCGCAGCGAGGAGGTCGCGCAGCAATTTCACCGACCTGTCGATATCACCCGGCTCGTCGGTCAGCACTCGCGCAACAGACAGTCCGCGCAGCGCCCAGACGAACAATCGCGTTGCCGTGGACGAGGCGCGGCCTCCGACATGACCGATGATCGCACCGGCTTGCCTGAAGGAGTCCTGTTCGATCTCCCGCTGCAGCGGCTTCAATCGAGCGGACAGTTCCGGATCGCTGCGCGACCCCTGCATGATCTCGAGCACGGCCACACCTGCCGGCCTGCTCAGCACCTGCCACGCCACTTCCGGGAACGCGAGCATGCGCTCGCGCGGGTCCTCGATCGGCTCCAGCGCCTTCTGATAGAGGGCCACTTCTTCTTCGTACACGGCCTTGACCACATGCAGCATCAAATCGACCTTGCTCGGGAACTGATGCAACATCGCACCGCGACTCACGCCGGACTCTTCGCAAACGACCATGGTCGTCGTCGCTGCGTAGCCGCGGGTGTAGAGCGAACGAACAGCCGCTTCCAGGAGTCGCGCGCGCGTGGCAGCACTGCGATCTTCCTGGGTCCGCCGCGGAGCCGATTTCGAGCGTTTCACCTTGCTTTCGATCTCGCTGGCAATTCGGCCCGTGCGATGCGGCCGAGATGGTGGGCGCTGGGCTTGGGTGTGCGCACGAAGCTCGAACGGTCGACCGACACCAGTCCGAATTTCGGACCGAAGCCGGAGACCCACTCCCAGTTGTCCAGCAACGACCAGTGAATGTAGCCCCGAATATCGATGCCGTCATCCACGCAAGCGGCGACGCCCGCTACTGCCCTGTCGATGAACGCAATGCGCCGCGAGTCATCCTCGGTCGCCACGCCATTCTCGGTGACGTAGATCGGTCGCTTGGACAGCCGTGCCACGGCACGAATGACGCCTTCCAGTGATTCCGGCGCAAAGGGGTATCCCATCTGCGTCAGCTCGACACCGGCCGGTGGCGGCAGGTCCGAGTCGCCTTCGACGACGCTGTACGTGTAGTTCTGAACGCCCACGAAATCGCCCTGCGCGTCGAGCCATGGCTTCCAGACTTGCGCCTGTTTGAGTTGCACGGCGTCGGGGTCGCCGCGCTCATCGTTCAGCGCCAGCGTGACCCCGACGGGGAAACGACTCCCGGAAGCTCCCTTGATCGCCTCGTACGCCCTATCGTGCGCCTCCACCATGATCGGCTGTTGAATGCGGAAGTCACCGAGCATCGGCGGGCTCCAGTGGGCCGCTCCGATCGATGCGCGAGCCAGCTCACGAGCCGCCAGGATATGAGGCCGCAGAGGCCGAATCGCCGGCGACCAGCTGACGAGCGCACCGAGATTGGGTTCATTGAATGTCGCAGCGATATCGATCAGATCACCCAGCCGTTCGGCGATCAGCCGACAATAGCGCACGAAGGGTTCGATGCCTTCCCGCGTCTCGAATCCCCCGGCCGCAGCGAACCAGCGCGGCGCCGTGAAATGATTGAAGGTCACGAACGCTGTCAGTCCATGACCGCGAATCGTCTCGAGCACGCGCCGGTAGTAGGCAATCGCCGCGCCGGAGATCTGGCCGCGCTCCGGCTCGATGCGCGACCACTCGATGGAGAATCGATGGGTGTTGAATCCCAGGGACGCTGCCAACGCGATGTCCTCATTGACGCGGTGATAGGCGTCGGCGGCGTCGCCGGAGGGGTCCTTGAAGATCGATGGCTTCGTGTGCTCCATCACCCACAGATCGCTCGCGTAGTTACCGCCTTCGATCTGATAGGCCGCTCCCGCACTGCCCCACAGGAAGCCCGGCACCCTCGCTTTGCGCGCTGTGCTCGTGTTTGCGCTCGCGGCCGCTGCTCCGCCGGCCAGCAGTGAGCTGCCGACCAGGAGCAGGGCCGAACGCCGGTTCAAAGTCGTGGTCATCGCGGCGGCCTAGAACTTCGCCGTCACGTTGACGCCGACAGTGCGGAACGCATCGGGACTGACGATACGGTAGTAGCCACCGGGATTCAGCGTGCCCGACGCATACGGCGCGTAGAACCGCTCATCGAGCGCGTTGCGCGCATAGATTCCGATTCGCCACGCACCGTCATCCCTGCCGAAGCCCACACTCGCATTCAGAATCCCGTAGTCCTCGATGCGTGCCTTCGGATCGGCTGTGACGGCCTGAGCTTCGCTTCGCCAGGCCCAGTTGAGACTCGCGTCGATCGCGTAGCTCGCGCCGATGGATCGCTCGTAGTTGCCGCGGATCAGATAGGTCCATTCCGGGGCGTTCGGCAGGCGCTCGCCCGCGTAGTTCGCGACTCGCAGACCCGTCTCGGGATCGAGGTAGCAGCCGACGCCAACGACGCTCGATGCCGGCTGGCCGGCGTAGCAGGCCGCCTCATACTCCTCGAACTGTGCGTCGCTGTAGGTGGCACCGAGACTCAGCTCGAGTCCCGCGGTCACCTGCATCGACGACTCCAGTTCCACGCCGCGCGAGCGCATCAAACCCGCATTCGAGAGAGCGAAGCTCGGCGGAGACGTATTGAGATCGAGCGCTTGCGCCTGGAAATCCGAGAAATCCGACCAGTACAGCGCGGCGTTCAGCGTCATGCGTCCGTCAAACAGTGTCGACTTCACGCCGGCTTCGTAGCTGTCGACGGTTTCCGGCTCGATCTTGCGCGCAATGCCGCCCGTTCCATCGATCGCCGGTCCTTTGTAGCCGGTCGCATAGGTCACGTACAGCATCACGTCGGTCGCAGGCTCGTACTGCAAACCCACGCGCCCGGAAATATTGTCGTCCTTGACCTTACCGTCATAGGGAAGAAGCACGCCGATTGGCGCGGCCGGGAACGGCAGCGGCGTCACGACCATCTTCGCTGTCACCTCATCGTGCGTGTAGCGCAGGCCAGCGATCAGTTTCAGCGAATCCGTCAGACCGAACGTCGCATGACCGAAAGCTGCAATGCTTTCGTTGGTTCCAGTCTGGTCGCGGCGTCCGCCTCCCAGAACCACCGGCACGCCGAACAGCCCGTAGTAGTTCCCGACCTGCGCTGCCCAGCCGCTGCTGTCCGTCTCGAAGTAGTAGGCGCCGAGCACGTACTCGAGACGCTCACCTGAAGGTGACGTAAGACGCAACTCCTGCGTGAACTGGCTGTTATCGACACCGCCGTCGCTGTTGTTGAAGATGTTGACGGGCGCAGCATCGATATCGCTCAGTTGCAGAGTCTCCACCTGGCGGTAGGCACTGATCGAGGTCAGTGTGTGACTACCGATGGTGTAGTCGACCTTGAGCGAGGCCGCGTCGACTCGCGTATCCGCGGTCCAGTCACCATCTTGATAGCTCTTGTAGACGCCATGCCCAGGACGCACATCAAACGCGGCGAACTGTGAATTGAAAAGCGCGCTCGTTCCCAGCGACTCGATCGTATGTGCATCGCGAGCGAATCCATCCTGATGCTCCGCGCTCACCAGGAATGACAACTGGTCCGTCGCCCACCACAGGAGCTTGGCGCGAACGCCGCTATTCTCGCGGTCGCCCACATTGCCGTCGCGAACGAGATAGGGAATCGCGCCGTCCTGCGCCTGGTAGTAACCGGAGACGCGCAGCGCCGCAGACTCACCCAGCGGCACGTTGACATTGCCGCGTGCGATCTGCTCTTCGCGTTCGCCGTAGGAGAGACTCAGATCACCCGAGGTATCGCGCAGCTTCGGGTCCTTGGTCACGATTTGAATCACGCCGGCGGAGGAATTTTTGCCGAACAGCGTGCCTTGCGGCCCGCGCAGCACCTCTACGCGCTCGATGTCGCTGAACCCGGTGGCACCCGGATCTCGCGAGGTCCCGATGACGACTCCGTCGACCACCAGGCCGACGGTCTGCTCGACGCCGCTGTCATACGTCTGCGTGCCCACGCCGCGAATCTGGTATCCACCGCCGTTCGACACCGGATTCGTCGAGGAGAATGTGACGTTCGGTGCGAGATACTGAAGGTCAGTCACTTCGCGGAAATTCGATTGCGCCAGCGCTTCGCCGGAGACAGCCGTAACGGCGACCGGTACATCCTGCAGACCCTCTTCACGACGTGTCGCCGTCACGATGACCGTCTCGAGGCGAAACTGCTCCTGCGCCGGATCGCCGGCCTGCTGCGCCCGCACATCGGCCGCCAATGAGGCAACCCCCGCCGTCGATACCCACAGGGCTGCGCGTACAGCCTTAGAAATCCGCCAGCTCATGAACTCCCCCTTTTTCAACTTGTGCCTGCGTCGGCAGGTCCGCCTGATTCATTTACAGTCAATCATGACTGTTATTTACAGTCAACACTGACTGCATATTGAGAACGGATGCTCCCTGGCTTACATTTGGGCCACTGCATTTCGACGACGCGGACCTCCGATGACATCTCCACGCAGCGCATCGATCGTTGGGCTCTTGTTCTTCTGCGCGCGATTCGCGGCCGCGAATACGACACCGTCGCTGCTGCCGCTTCCGACATCTGTCCGGGTTGAAGAAGCGGAACTCGTGCTCAGCGGACGGTGGGACGTTCGCCGGGACGGTTGCGATGGACCCGTTCTCGACCGCGCCTTCTCACGCTTCGAGGCAGACTACGAGCGGTCGACAGGCATCGTGGCCGCGGCAGGGCAGGACGTCGCCGTGTCGATCCGCTGCAGCAACCCCGCCGCCGCAATCAACGCGACGCAGGACGAGTCGTATGCGCTGAAAATTTCGCTCGATGGCATCCGCATCGACGCGGCCGGATCTGCCGGTGTCCTGCGTGCTCTGGCAACCCTGCGACAGCTGGTCTCATTGCGCAGCGGCCGGCCGACGCTTCCGCTGGCGCTCATCGGCGACGCACCCCGCTTTGCATGCGGGGCCTCATGCTCGACACCGCGCGTCACTTTCTCGAGATCCGGACCCTCGAGCGACAGATTGATGCCATGGAGCGCGTCAAACTGAACGTGCTCCATTTGCACCTGAGTGACGACCAGGGCTTTCGCGTCGAGAGCAAGCGATTCCCCCGGCTGAACAGCGTGGGCTCACATGGACAGTTCTACACGCAGGACGAGATCCGACGTCTCGTCGCCTATGCAGCCGATCGCGGTGTGCTCATCGTCCCGGAGTTCGATGTTCCCGGGCACAGTCGGGCCATGGTCGAAGCGTATCCTCAACTGGGCGTAGTCGCGGCGCGCAGTCGTCCGCCATTTCCCGCGGATGTCGCGCTCAATCCAGCTTCCGCCGAGGTCTACGACTTTCTGGGCAAGCTGATCGACGAACTCGCCCCGCTGTTTCCAGGCCCCTACTTCCACATCGGTGGGGATGAGGTGAGCGATTCCGTCTGGGCCGACAACGCGGACATCGCCGCATGGATGCAGCGGGAGGGCCTTCATTCGAAGCAGGACGCTGAAGGCTATTTCTCGCGTCGCGTCGTCGAGAGGGTTCTTCGGGCCGGCAAGACGCCGATCGGCTGGGAGGAATACGCGGCAACTGCGCTGCCGCGCGAAGCAATCGTCCAGGCGTGGCAGTCGTCGAACGCAACCGCTGGCGCGACGGCCAGAGGACACCGCACCATCGTATCTGCTGGCTCTATCTGGACCTTCTGATGCCAGCGGACTTTCACTATCAGATCGATCCGCTCGCCACCGCTGACGCAGGATTCACGCTCCAACAGGCAGAGCACATTCGCAGACTCCATCCGCTGCTCGCGCAGCTGCTGACGGACGCGAAGATTGCCAAGCCGCTGCCGGCGCTGACGACCGGTCAGGAAAAGCTGGTCCTCGGCGCCGAAGCACCGCTGTGGGGTGAACTAGTGACCGACGAGATGCTGGACGACCGCCTGTGGCCCCGTGCAGCCGCGCTGGCTGAACGCTTCTGGTCGGCTGCGAACGTGCGCGATCCTCTCGACATGTATCGGCGCCTCGCAGTCGTTCAGGATCAACTGACCGTGAGCGGTCTGATGGCAGACGCCAATCGTCGCCGCATGGCATCGCGTCTCGCACCCGGAGACAGCGAGCCGGTGTACGAACTACTGCAGATCGTCACGCCCGTGCGCAACATGGCGCATGACCATCGCATTCGCGCGGCGGCCCGCGGACAGCAGATCCGGCAGCCGCTCAACGCACTCGCGGATGCGGCACCAGTCGAGAGCCTGGTCGCTCAACGATTTGCAGCCGATGCGCAACGATTCGTGAGCGGCGATGAGAATCTCGCGGCCTCTCTGCGAGCACGGCTGACGCGCTGGCGTGACAATGACGAGCGATTCGCCGCTGTCGCTCGTGGCAACGCCATGCTGGAACCCGCCCTTCCAACTGCCGCCAGCATTGCTTCGCTAGCCCAGATCGGCCTGGACGCGCTGGATATCATCGCCGGGAAAAGAGACCGGGACGCCTCATGGACTCAGACCGCGGAGACTGCGCTCATGCAGGCAGAGGCGCATGACGCTGCTTCGCGACTGCCGCTCGCGAGCTTTCTCGGAAGCCAGCCTCCTGCCGACCTGATCATCGCCATCACACCGGGAGTTCGGGTGCTGGTGGGCGCGGTAGCGAGCGGCAGCTGAACCCGGAGACTCGCCGTCTGAGCCTAGCCGGGCGGCCCGCCGCCTCCACCCACCACCGAACGCGCCAGCTCGAACCGGCTGCGAACGTTCGCTTTGCGAAAGATCTTGTTGAGATGGGTCTTCACCGTCGCTTCGGAGATGTGAAGCTCGTTGGCGATCGCCTTGTTGCTCGACCCCTTGAGCAATAGCTCGAGCACCTCGCGCTCCCGCTCCGACAAGCCCAGTGCCTCCACCTTCGTGCGATCAGATTCGGCCGGAGCGTCACCCCTGGGGCTGACCAGCGGCAACATATATGCCGCAAGGAAGGCGCTGAAGATCGCGTACGGGACGGAGCTGAACAGGAAGTACTCCCCTTCCGCGCCTAGACCTTCGACTCGATTGGCGATTTCCGCAATCAGCGAGAGTGAGCTTTCGACGTAGCCCACGGCGCCGAACGCGAGCAGGACGCGCGCAAACAGTCGATCTCTTGCATCGCTGACGCTCATGGCGGCATGGACCGCCATGTACATCACATAGGTGAACACGCTGAAGTAGACGAACCCGGCCGCGTAGTGCCCCCACTTCAACAGATATGACTGACCATCCGGCGCGAACTCGACGCTCCAGGGCGAGATTCCCAGGAGC
This sequence comes from Povalibacter uvarum, assembly GCF_014202975.1. Classification (GTDB taxonomy): domain Bacteria; phylum Pseudomonadota; class Gammaproteobacteria; order Steroidobacterales; family Steroidobacteraceae; genus Steroidobacter; species Steroidobacter uvarum. The sequence goes on along the minus strand of NZ_JACHHZ010000001.1, from coordinate 69,378 downwards.
GCGGCGACACTCAAAGCGGCAGCAAGCAGGCGAGTGAGACGCTGCCTCGACCAGCCAAGCAACTGGTGATACGTCGGGACGATGAAGACCAGAACCAGGTAGCTCAGCAACGTGCCGATGCCGTAGGCCCAGAAGACGAACTGCGAATGCGTCCCCTCGACATTGAACACGACGTAGCGTCGCGACATGGCGACGAAGAGACTGAGTGCGAATGCCGCGTAGAACCCGGCCAATGGCACGAGGAACGGCTTGTGTCCCCGGGCGAGGAACAACAGCAGCACATTGATCGCGCCGATCGTGACCAGCAGCGCGTCATACGCGATCCACAAATGATTCATCTGGGACGAAAAGAAGCTGACCGGGGCCGGTCAATCCAAAGGATGATGCGGCCGCGCGCGATTTTCAATCCGACGATGGATGGGCGGCGCTCCGCCTGTCCCGGACGATGCCGGCTTCTCCCATCATCGAGAGGCCCCTATGACAAATCGGATGGCGGCGTCACGCGCTGCAAGCGCCCTGGCGGGATCGCTGACTGCTTTCTTCGCAACAACTCCGGCGTTCGCGGGCGAGTTCTCCCTCGGACTGGCGGCGGGCACCCAAACGACGCTCTATCGTGACCAGGACGACGAGGCGTTCGTCATACCGGTCGTCGGATACGAGGGCGAAAGATTCAGCTACTTCCTGGACACCGCCGCATACCAGCTCTTCGGCGGCGAGGCCGGCGAGACCGGATGGCGTGTGCGGGCACTGGCATCCGCGCGGATTTTCGATCAGCCCAAGCGTAACGCCGACCTCGAGAAGCGTCACTCCACTGTGGATGTCGGGCTGGAATCCGGCGCGCAGGGTCCCTGGGGCAGCCTGAATCTTCAATTCCTGACGGATGCGATGAACCACCACGACGGGTTCGAGATCGATCTCACCTACGCCTACGAGCTCAAGGTCACGGAGCGACTCTCGCTGAGCCCGAGCCTCGGAATCAGCTACTACGATGAGAAGCTGGCCGACTACTACTTTGGCGTTCGCCCTTCTGAAGTGCGGACCTCCCGCGCCGAGTATCACCCCGGCAAGAGCGGCGTCGCGACGGTCGGCCTCATGACGATCTATGCGTTGACCGACCACTGGATGCTGGTCGGCGTCGTCGAAGAAATGGTGCTCAGCGATGAGCTCGCGGACAGCCCGCTCGTCGAAACGGACTCGAGCACGACTGCCCTCGTCGGCGTGCTGTATCGCTTCTGAGGGCGACCCATGCAATCGACGATCGTTCAACGCCGTGGCTCAGCGGTCTCCCCCGCTTGGTGGCTCGTAACTCTGCTGTGCTGGGGCGTCGCCGCGTGGTCACTCACGAATTACGCTACTTTCGACGCTGCCCGGTTCTTCGACGAGCAGCGCGAAACCTACATACAGCATTGGCTGGTGATGTACGGGCATACGCTGTTCGCGCCTCTTACATTGCTCATCGGCCCGTTGCAGTTTCATCCGGGACTGCGGAATCGCTGGCCGCGCGTTCATCGCACGAGCGGGATGATCTATCTCGCTGCAGTGGTCATCAGCGGCCTGGGTGCGTTGTCGCTCGCGCCGGTCGCCTATGGGTATGCCTCGACTCGAATTGGCTTTGCAGCGCTCGGCGTGCTGTGGCTTGGCTCCGCTGCCATTGCGCTGTACTCGATCAAACGCGGCGATGTCGATGCGCATCGACGCTGGATGATGCGCAACTTCTCGCTGACGTTCGCCGCGGTGACGCTGAGACTGTGGTTGCCGGTTCTCATGTCGCTCGACGTGAGTTTCGATGTCACCTATGCAATCGCGGCGTGGAGTTCCTGGGTACCGAACCTGATCGCGATGGAGATGCTGCTGCGGCGCTCAGCGAAGCTGCAGCCGGTCACAGCCTGAGCCGCCGTTCATTGATCGACGACCGCATCCCGCTTGTTTCGGGCAACACGCACGAGATGCTCCGCGAGTTCGTACTCGACATAGGGCTTCTTGAGGAAAGGCCACGCGCCGCCCGCCAGCGCCTCCTCCACTTCAGCGCCCGTGTAACCGGAACTGAGCAGCACCTGCAGCTCGGGTCGCAGTTGAACCGCGCGCTGCGCAAGCTCGAGGCCATTCAGACTGCCGGGCATGACGATGTCGGAGAGCAGCAGATCGACTGACTTCTCCACATCCAGGATCTCCAGCGCACGCGCCGCATTCTCCGCCCGAAAGACCTGGTGCCCGAGGTTGTGCAGCATCGCCTCGGTGATCGTCGCAACGGCCGCATCGTCCTCGACGAGCAGGACGTTCATGGGCTTGATGTGAGTCCACGCCGTCGGTGTCTGCGATGGCTTCTCCTGCGCGCCCTGATCGGTCAGCGGAAGGTAGACACTGAAGGAGGCACCCGCGCCCTCTTCGCTGTCCACCGTAATCTCCCCACCGGATTGTTTGACGAAGCCATAGACCTGGCTGAGCCCGAGACCGGTTCCCTTGCCCGGTCCCTTGGTCGTGAAGAAGGGATCGAAGATCTGCTTCATCACTTCTTCACTCATTCCCGTCCCTGTATCCGTGACACGCAAGCGGAAGAAGCGCCCACCGCCCAGGGTCGGCGCTCCCGTGACGATCGCGGTTTCGATCGCGATCTCTCCATTCTCGGCACTGGCGTCAGCCGCATTGACGATGAGGTTCAGGAGCGCGCCTTCGAACTGCGCCGGATCGATCAACGCGACAGCAGGCTCACTGCACAGCACCAGCTTCACCAAGCGTTGCTGACCCGCAGCACCACGGAACAGCGGCTCTCCCACCCGGAGCAGATCATTGAGATCGCAGGCTTCCGGGCGCAGCGGTTGCCTGCGAGCAAACGTCAGCAACTGGGCGGTCAGACGTTCTCCACGGCGCGCCGCTGCCAGCGCAGCATCCCCGAGACGCACAGCGCGCTCGCTCTGCGCAGGCTGCCGCAGGATGACATCGAGCGCGCCGATCACGACGGTCAGGAGATTGTTGAAATCATGAGCCACGCCGCCGGTCAGTCTTCCGAGCGATTCGAGTCGTTGAGCGTGATTCAGCGCTGCCTGGACTTCGGCCTTCTCGGCGAGCGCTGAGGCAACTCGCTCTTCCAGCAGTTCGTTGACACGCTGCAATTCGGCTTGTCGCCGGGCCTCTTTCTCAGCGCGCAGCTTTTCAGTTACGTCCTGAAATGCCACCACTGCGAGAGTCGAGTTGCCCTTGCGATCCGGCACCGGAGCCGCCGTGACCTCGAGCTGAACTACACGGCCGTCGCCGCGACGGTACGCCTGCAGTCTCGGACCAATCCGTCGGTTCTCTTGCATCGCCTGGTACAAGGCGTGGTCCCGCTCCGGCAGGTGACTCCCATCCTCTCGGACAGCGCCGACATCGGCAGAACGCGACCAGACCGGTTCCGGGCCCACGGTGTGCCCGAGCAATCGCGCTGCCTCTGCATTCGCGAACCGGATGTCGCCGGAGGGCGCCGCCGCGACGAACACGCCCATGGGCAGATGCTCGATGACCGCGCGCAGCAGCTGTTCGCTGCGCAGCGCTTCCCGGGCCGCCAGCGCTTCGAAACGCCTGTCAGAGAGTGCCGCGATCAAAGCCAGGAACAGGATGAAGAATGTGCCGCCCGCAATCGCTATCGCGAGCGTCATGGCATCCATGCCGCCGGCAATCCGGTTCGTTGCAGCGCCATCGATCAAGCGCACACCGAACATCGCCGTGTAGTGCATACCCACGACGGCAGAACCCAGTACGACGGCGGCCAATGCGCGTTGCGAGAGCGTGTGCTCTTGCTTTGCAGCCACCAGCGCGCCAGAGGAAGCAGTCACCGCGACGACAAAGGCTGCGAAAACGAAGAGAGGATCGTTGCGCAGTGTTGCCTGCGTCATCACCGCAGCCATGCCGGTGTAGTGCATCAGGCAGATGCCAGCGCCCATGACGACACCGCTCACCACGAGCCGGGTAGTGCCCTCCCGCGACGCGAAGAAGAACGCGAACGCGGTTGCCGCAATCGCCAGGAGCAAGGACAGGACTGTCAGTCCGACGTCGTAGCGAACTTCGGCACCGGGATCGAAGCCCAGCATGGCGATGAAATGCATGGACCAGATGCTGAGTCCCATCGCGACGGCCGCCGCAAACAGCCAGCCGCCGCGCCATGCACCGCGATGTGCACGCACGCGTCTGAACAGATCGAGCGCGGTCCACGATCCCAGGCATGCCGTCATCGACGACAGCAGCACGAACATCGGATGGTGCGCGATATGCATCACGGACGGGCCCCTCATCCAGCGTTGAACGGTCGGTCCGGATTTCTTGTATGCGCCGGGACGACTCGATTCGCTGCGGTGGCCTATCTTCCTCTAACTGCATCGGCAAGCCAATTGTGGACAGCTGTGCGACGATGTGCGGCCATCTCGAGGGGCTCACTGCCCCGAGACTGCCGACATAACGCATGGACAGCCGCGCCGGATCGTCGAGGACGTGGAGCGCGTGCTATTTGTTCCGGAACGGCAGCGCACCTTCTTCTTCGATCCGCAGCAGCTGGTTGTACTTCGACAGCCGCTCCGAATTGCGCACCGAGCCGATTTTGATCTGGCCTGCACCAGTAGCTACGGCAAGATCGGCGATGAATGAATCCTCCGTCTCACCCGAGCGGGCTGAAACGACAGTCGCGTAGCCCTGCGCACGAGCACACTCCATCACTTCGAGTGTACCGGTCAAAGTTCCGTTCTGGTTGAGCTTGATGAGAACTGCTGACGCGACGCCCTCCCGGCCTCCTGTCCCCAGGCGTTCCGCATTGGTGGCGAACAGGTCGTCGCCCACGATCTGCAGGCGCTCTCCGCGGAACGCGCTCGTGAACTGGCGCCAGGGCTCCCAGTCGTCCTGGTCGAAAGGATCTTCGATCGAGGAAATGGGATAGCTACGGCACAGCTCACTGACATGGATGAGCATCTGTTGCGAGGTGAGATCCGCGCCGATGCCGCGCAGGCTGTATCTTCCGGAGTTACTGGAGAACAACTGGCTTGCGGCGACATCGATCGCGATACTCACGTCCTCGCCGACTCGCAGGCCCGTCGTCTCGATGGCCCAAACCAGCAGGCTCAATGCCTGCTCGGAGCGCTCGTAGCCTGGGCTGAGCCCGCCTTCGTCCGCGAGCAGAGTGGTAAACCCTTCGCGGACGGCGAGCCTCGTCGCGGCACTGCGCACTTGCGAAATCCATTCGAGTGCTTGCGAATAGGATTCGGCGCCGGCTGGCACGACCAGAAAATCCTGGAAATCCATGCCTTGTCGCGCATGCGCGCCTCCGCTCAGAATATTCGTCATGGGCAAAGGCAGGCTCGGTGCAACGCCCGGCACCAACCCATTGAGATAACGATGCAGAGGCTGGCGCGTGTGAATCGCCGCTGCCCTCGCCGCGGCGAGCGACACAGCCAGGATCGGATTGCCGCCCAGGCGTTGCAGATTGGGAGTGCCGTCGATCTCACGCAGGACAGCATCGATCCTATTCTGATCGAGCGCCTCTGCTCCGAGCAATCGGGGCTGCAGCTCCGCCTGTGCCGCGGCCGCAATGCGCTGGACTCCCTGCCCTTCGTAGTGATTCAAGTCGCCATCACGTAGCTCATGCGCTTCGTACTTGCCCGTGGAAGCGCCCGACGGCACTGCCGCGCGGCCCAGGGATCCGTCGTTCAGCAGAACATCCGCCTCAACCGTCGGGCGCCCGCGCGAATCGAGAATCTGACGAAGCTTCAGGGAGGCAATGCTGCAAGCGCGCGTTGGTGTGGTCATGTTCTGCGCCTGCGCGAGAAACTGTCGAGAATCACTTCGGGAAACGAGCGCACCGGCCGCATGATGAGATCCAGCGCCATTCGCCTGACCTCCTCGATGTTCAGTTCGCCGAGATAGTTGACCGGCGAATCCCCGTCGACCCGAGCGAGCGCCAGGCAGCCGATCAGCGCTCCCAGCTCTGTGTCCGCCGCCGACACCTGCCCCTGCTTTGCGTAGGCCTCGAAGAATGCGAGGCTGGCCGCGCGAAACGGATGCGGCAGGACTCCTTGTCGCAGACCTGTAAGCAGCAGGTGTGAAATACAGAACGCGATGTCGAACCGTGGATCGCCCCAGTGCACGACCTCCCAATCCAGGACGACGACCTGGGAATCGCGCGCAAGCAGATTCTTGGGACTGTAGTCGCCATGCACGAGCGCCGTGCCGGGCGCGCGAAGCATCTGCACGACACGATCGATGGCCGGCCCGGCCTGGGGATTCTTCAGGGTGCTGCGAATGAAGAACGGCTCGATGCGCAGTGTTTCGAAGTACGCGCGGTTCGCGAATCGCGTCGCCAGGTCCGGATGCTGTGCTGAGCGCACATGCAAGAGGGCAAGCAACTCACCTGCGCGAGCGGCCGTCTCCAGGCTGACGCAGCCGGCGGAGAGCTCCACCTGCCAGTTCGTGAGGATGGGCGTGATGCGCTCCATTCCGAAGCGATGATGCTCGGCATCGACCCAGAACACGCGTGGGACCGCGGAAGGGCCCAGCAATTCGGCAGCGACATGCAAGGCTTCCACTTCGAGGCTCGAACGCGCCGGATCGCAGCGCCAGTCCGCTGCTACCTTCAGGCGCGGCAGTGCTTCCTTGACCACGACCTCGCGCCCCGCGGCGTCCTTCACGATCGCGACATCGCTTGCGACGCCGCCGTCGAGAACGGTGCGACCCGACTGCTCCCTCTCGCTCCTGTTCACGGCCATGCTCCTGATGGGGCTCATGGCTCTCAAACTATAAGCAGTCTCTTTCGCCGGCCACACCGCAGTTGACGGCGCGCTGATATGGATTTGATCGGCTGCGAGCCGTCATCCCGCGGAAGCGGGGATCCATGTCTTTGCAAAGATGGATTCCCGCCTGCGCGGGAATGACGATCTGTCTGGCTACCGGCTAGCTGGCCCTGCTCCCAACGGTCGTATCCAGATATTCCTGAACCGCACGGGATAGTCGTGGTCCTGCAATTGAATGGGGCCCGCAGGGCCATGAACGACTTGCGCCGGCAACGCGTGATGCCGCGAAGCACCGAGAAGCTCAGTGTGGTTCTGGGTGAGCACGCCGTTGTGGAGCACCGTGACGTAGCCGGGTGTCACTATCTTGCCGTCCTTGAAACGCGGCCCCGTGTAGATGATGTCGAACGTCTGCCATTCGCCGGGCGGACGCGACGCATTCACGAGCGGCGGCGACTGACCGTAGATCGCTGAAGCCTGCCCATCGGCGTAGGTGAGATTCTCGAAGCTGTCGAGAATCTGCACTTCGTACATGCCATACAGGAACACGCCGCTGTTGCCGCGACCCTGGCTGCGATTGATGGGCGGCGAAGGCGTGGCGAACTCAACGTGCAACTGGCTGTCGCCGAACTCCTCGCGAGTCTGGATGTCACCGGCGCCCGCAGTCACTTCCATGTAGCCGTCGACGATCTTCCATTTCGCGGGACTCTTGTCCTTGACCGTTCGCCAGGCATCCAGATTCGTGCCGTCGAACAGCACGATTGCATCGGCAGGGGGTTTCGCGGAAGCCCCCGCCGCACCGGGCGCCACGATCGGCGGACGCGGACGCGCTTCGTCGTGGATGCGCCATTGGCTGTTCGGCAGCTTCGGTGCATCCGAGTAGCCTGTCGGAAACTCTTCGGTCCCGGCAGCAAAGGTCGTCGCCGCGATCAACGGCCCGACAGCGAGGAGAAGACTGAACGAGAAGTAATGCCGAATGCTCATGCCTTCACCGTGCCGAAATTCTGACTGAGATACGCGTACGCAACGCGCACGGCCTGCATCGGCGTGGTGCCGTTCCAAGGCGCTTCCTGCTCAACGAACAGATGCCGCACTTTCGTCTCGCGAATCAGCGTGAAGATCTCTCGCCAGTCGACGATGCCCTTCCCGACGTCCGCTGACGCCAGATCCAGCGGATTGCGAGAGGGCTTCTGTGCATCCTTGAGATGCAGCAGGCGGATGCGACCCTGCGCTCGCTGAAACAACCCTTGGATATCCTGTCCTCCGACAGTTGCCCAGCCCACATCGAGTTCGAAGTCCACGAGCTTCGGGTCGGTGCGTTCCAGCAGGATGTCGAAGCCGCTCTTGCCATGATCCACGGGCGAGAAGTCGAAACCGTGGTTGTGATACGCAAGGCGAATACCTGAGCGCGCAAGGACCACCGCCCTTTCGTTGAGCAGATCGGCCGTGCGCTTCCAGTCATCGGCCTTCAGGATTTTGATCAGCTCCGCGAGGTTCGTCGTGTTGAAGCCCCCTTCAGGCGGGTGCTTCAGCGCTTCAACCAAGGCGTCCGAGTAGCGTGGCGCGGGAACGACCACATACGCCGCGCCCAGCGTGTACACATCATCCGCCAGTCGCGAGACGTCCCCCTCGATGTCCCACGATCCCTCGGATGCACGAGGAAGCGCATGGATCGCCGGACAAGACAGGCCCACTTCGTCGATCGCGTGGCGCAATGCTGCAGCTGACTTGCCGTAGGGCTGCGGCAACTCCACCGTGCGATAACCGATGTCAGCGACTGTTTTCAGCGTGCCGTTCAGATCTTTGGCCGGCGCGTCTTCCAACGTGTAGAGCTGCAATCCGAACACCCATGGCGTACTCGGCGGCTTCGGGCCAGAAGACGTCGACGCACCTGCGGCTGCGTGCGCCTGTTCGCCGCCCGCTGGCAATAGTGCCGCGGCAGCAGCCACACCCAGCCCCGCAAGGACCTGGCGACGCGATCGAAGAACGGGATATGTCATAGCAAGCCTGCTTTTTTCAGTACTTCCGCCGGCGGACCATCGAATCTCGCGAGCGGCACATTGCCGACGTACTGGAGATCCTTGCGGCCTTCAGGCGTCGTGTAGAACCCGCCGGCAGTCAGGTCGCGGTAGCGGGCAAAGAACTTCGCTGCATCCGCGAACTGCGCGGCCGCCTTCGGTGCGTAGCAGATGTCATCGCAGATCTGTCGCTGCTGAGCGGTCGAAAGCAGCGCGAAGGGTTTCGAGAAGCGACTGGAGGATTCCTTGTCCAGCCATTCGAAGCCGGTCAGGATCGTCTTGCGATCGTTCCGGTGCACTTCGTACGGCGCGCTGATCCATTCATCGATGAAATCGATCACACCCACCGCGGACGCGCTGGGCGATGTCGCATCCGCCGGAATGATGAGATCGGAAAGCGCCGTCGCAGTCGCGCGCTGAGTGGAACTCAGGGTCAGCGGCCACAGATCGCCCGCCTTGTAGACCTTCATCAGATCGGGATCGGTGCCGTACGGCTTCGCAACTGCCGCGGTCCCCGTGCTCTGCGCTGCATGAACAGCCACGCCCTGGAGCGTTGGGAGCGACGCCGATGCGGCCAGCATCCACTTGATCGTCGTACGTCTGTCCATTACAGCTCCTTGCGGCGCATGCGATCGAGAATGTGATCAGCCACGCGCCAGGCGTTCGCCATGATCGTCAGGGTCGGGTTTTTGTCCGCGTTCGACGGAAAGGGTGCGCCGTCGGTGAGGAACAGGTTCTTCACGTCCCACGCCTGGCACCACTTGTTGGTGACAGAGTTGCGCGCGCTTTCGCCCATGATGGCGCCACCCACTTCGTGAATGATCTCGCCTCCGTGGGCAATGGCCTTGCGACCGTCGGTCTGCACGGAGCCTCGCACGCGCCCACCCATGGACTCGATCAGCTGGGCGAAGGTCTTGTGCATGTGGGCGGCCTGGTTGATCTCGTGCGACGACCACTTCCAGTGGAACCGCAGCACCGGGATGCCCCACTTGTCTTTCACGGCGGGATCGATCTCGCAGAAGGAATCCTCGTTCGGCAGCATCTCGCCGCGGCCCGAGAAATACATCGTCGAACCGTAGTACCGGCGCGCATCCTCTTTGAACTTCGCGCCATAGCTTCCGCCCGTCAGCCACTCCATGCCGGCGGTGGTGAAGACAGACGGCATGTGCCGACCGCCTCCGAACTCGATGTGATAGCCACGCCCGAAGTCGAGCTTGCCTGCGAGTTGTTCCTTGTAGAGCCACCACGGCGAGTACATGTGACCGCCCGACACGCCGTCCTCGTTGTGCGGTGGCAGGCTCTCCAGTCGCGGGATCTGTCCGACCAGACTCGCGCCGACTGTGTCCATGATGTATTTGCCCAGCTTGCCGCTCGAGTTCGCGAGGCCCTGAGGGAAGCTCGCGGACTTGGAGTTGAGCAGGATGCGTACAGTCTCGAGCGCGCTCGCGGCGAGCACCACCACGCGAGCCGTCACGTGAATTTCCTTTCCCGTCCTTCTGTCGATGACACGGACGCCCGAAGCGCGGCCGTTCTTGTCGAGCGTGACCTCACGTGCCATCGCATCGGTCACGATATCCAGCTTGCCGGTATCGAGTGCAGGCGGCAGATGCACGGTGGTTGATTGATAGTTCGAACGCGTGGAACATCCGCGACCGCATTCCGTCGCAAAGAAGCACGCAGCGCGGCGTTGCATGTCTGCCGCGAGGATGGCCTGAGCATTGGCGTTGCCGGGATGCAGCTTCGCTGGCAGCCGCTTCGAATCGAGCTTCTCGGTCAGCACTGCACGATGGCACGCGACCACTGGAATGCCCAGCGTGCGGCCGTACTTTGCGGTCAACAGATCGCTCACCAACGGCTTCGGCGCCGGGAGAAGGCATCCGTCTGGAGAGTCCGGAGTATTCTCCAGACCCTCCTTCGATCCGTAGATACCGACGAGCATCTCGACCTTGTCGTAGTACGGAGCGATCTCGTCGTATGAGAAGGGCCAGTCGAACCCCAGGCCATCGCGCGAGTGTCCCTTGAAATCATAGGGACCATTGCGCAGCGAGATGCGTCCCCAATGATTCGTGCGACCGCCGAGCATGCGAGCCCGCCACCATGTGAAGCGGCTCGCGGGATCAGTGGTGGCCTGAACGTACGGTTCTCCAGGCACTTCCCACCCACCGTCCACAGTTGCGTCGTAGAAGCCGAAAGGCTTGTCGACCGTGCTGACGCCACGCAGCGGCGCCTGATCGTTCGTCTGGAACATCGGCGTTTCCGTCAACGGATCGTAGTGACGGCCCGCTTCCAGCATCAGCACACGCGCGCCTTCCATGGTCAGCGTGTATGCCGTCTGACCGCCCGCGGCGCCTGAGCCTACGACGATGACGTCATAGGACTTCCTGGTTGCAGCATCTAAGGTAATGAAGCTCACTGGATCTTCTCTTATTGAGATGCGAGTCGACCGCTGAGTGCGGGCCGGATCTCCGGATGTGCCCCACCGCTGATGGCGGTGATGTTGTTCACGAACTCGATGCGCACGCGATCCGCGTCGAACCTGCAGGTCACGGTGTCGTGATGCGGTGTTTCGTAGTAGCGCCACTGCATCACGAAAGTATTCTCGTCGGTCCAGGCTCCCGCTGCAGCAACCTTGATCGGCAGCGGCAGCGGCGACGTTCTTCCAATGAGCTCGGAAAACTCTGGCGGTACACCAGGCATCGTCGTGACGCCGTCGCGCCACTGACCCACGCCGAAAGTCACCGAGTGGGCCGAATCCTGCGCGTGCAGCTCGAACACACTCGATTGACCGTCGAAGCGCAGCGACACGCTGCGCAGGCCAAGATCGTTCTGCTCGAGATCGAAGTGCTTGCCGCTGAGACGCGCGGCATACGCTGAATCGGCAGCGCCTTTCGGCACCGGCAGAGTCAGCGAGTCCACTTCACCCGACAGCCGCGCAGCGCCCGCTGAATCTGGGATTGCGCCGTCGGACATCCCCGGGAGCAGATGCTCCCAGACGAGATTCAGCAAGCCCTGCATATCGGGCGTCATGCTCGTCATGGCAATGACGGCGTCCTGCCTCGGCAGGACGATGCAGAATTGCCCGAACGCGCCATCACCGCGATAGGCATCGTGACGGCAGCGCCAGAACTGGTAGGCGTAGCCCTGATGCCAGTCACTCACCTGTTTCAGCTGAGCGAGATCCGGATTGGGCGGTGGACCGCCGGGCTGCTGGATCTTGAAGCTCGTTGCCTCCTCGATCCATCGCTTAGGCAACAATTGCCGGCCGCCCCATTGACCTTGCTGCAGATAGAACTGCCCGAAGCTCGCAATCGATTCGGTTGAGATGCTCAGTCCCCAGCCGCCGGTATCAATGCCGCGCGGGCAAACGGCCCAGCGAGCATCGGCGATGCCAAGCGGCACGAGCAGCCTCGGCCGCAGGTAGTCGATGAGCGACACGCCACACACTTTCTGGAGAATCGCAGAGAGCATGTAAGTCGCACCGCTGTTGTACAAGAACACGCTGCCAGGTGCGTGTTCGATCGGCAGCGCGAGGAACGCGCTGGTCCAGTCGTCTTGTCTCGTGATGACCGGCGTCGAGTCCACAGCGTGCCCGACTGACATGGTGAGCAGGTCCTGAATGCGCAACGCCGCGAGATGGTCGCTGATCTGCTTCGGACGCTCATCGGGAAAAAAGTCGATGACCCGATCCGTCACCTTCAATCGCTTCTCCGTGACCGCGAATCCAACGGCCGTCGACGTGAAGCTTTTGCTCAGTGAATACAGGCTCTGCACCGCGCCTGCACGATACGGCGCCCACCATCCCGCGACGACCTGCGCTCCATGGCGGCGGATGACGAGACTGTGCATCTCATGACGCGAAGACGCTGCCTGAATGAATCGCGATATGGCTTCCGGGTCGACTCCGCCAGATCCCGCGGTGGCGTTTGCGAAGATCCGGACAGGCGCGGCGGCACCCAGACCGAGTACCGCCGCGGAGAGACCCAGAAACTGCCTGCGCTGGAAGTTTGCCATCTCGTCCAATGCGTGAGTCAGAGCGAATAGTTCAGCATCAGATACACGGATCGCGGCGGGTTGGGCTGGAAAGCGTTGTTCATGACGTAGCCATCGCGGTCGGTGACGTTCTTCACGTTCAGCCGGGCATCCAGCTTACCGAAGAACGTGTAGCCGAGGAATGCGTCCGCCTGGACCAGCGAGGGAATGTGGATGTCGTACTTCCAGTCACCCGCCATCACGCCGCGCGTTTCGGACTGCCCATGTATCCAGGCGCCGAGATACAGGCCCGACAAAGCACCTTCCTCGAACTGGTAGCGGCCGGTCAGGTTCCACTGCTCTTTCGGAGTCGACGGGAAGCGCAGTCCGATCTGCTGCGGCACGCCTGGATAGTCGATGTACTCCGCGGTGGGCAGATACGTGTAGTTGGCGGAAATCTGCAGTGCCGCGCTTGGCGTCCACACGACCTCCGCCTCGGCGCCTTCCGTGCGGCCTTTGCCGCCCAGGTGATACGAGACGATCGAGCCGTTCTGTCCCTGGTCGGAATAATCCGGGGTCGCGATGTTCTCGAGATCATCCTGGAATACAGAGATCGTGCTCGCGACCTTGCCGCCGAACCATGCTGTCTTGATGCCGATTTCCTTGCCGACGCCCTGCGCGGGCGGCACTACATCGTCCGTACCCGGCTGAAGCAGGCCCGACGGCGTGAACGATTCGGAGTAGTTCACGAAGATCGATGTATCCGCAAATCGCGAATCAGGCGAGAACGGCTTGAATACGAGACCCACCTGCGGAGTCGTGTCGCTCACACGATTACCGCTCTGCTTCGTCTCGGTGTAGCGTCCGCCGACCAGCAGGCGCAGTCGCTCATCGAATGCCGACATCTGCTCAGCGATGTAATAGGCATGCGTGCGCGTGTGCCCGTAGTCTTCCTGCAGAATGTCTGGCACCGGATTCACTGCGAGCCGTGCATTGAACTCATCACGAAGCATGCGCGGGCCGTCGGTGAAGTAGTCCCACATCTGGCCGGCGCCATTCATTGCCGGCGGCCCGATGAAGACCCTCATTCTGTCCGCTTCGCGATACTGATCGTTGTAGCCGACCAGCATGGCGTGACTGACCGGTCCGGTATCGAACGTGAAGGCAGCTTCCAGCTTGTTTTCCCAGCCCGTCTCGGCCACCTCGCCGGTCAGGAAGCTCGAGAAGATGCTCGAGCGCCCGTCCGCGCCGATCACCTTGGCGCCGCTCTGGATCAGCGACAGCGGCTTCCACGAGTACGTGTTGTACATGAAGCCGTTTCGCACTTCGATGTGATCGTTGACCTTGATCGTGAAGTCCAGCGAGGCGATCTCCACGTCGGTCTCGTTGAGGTTCTGCGGCCCCATGACGTTGTAGCGCTCGCCGCCGGGCAGATACTCGGGAATCGTGATGGTCTGCGGCGGCTCGTTCGGGCCGTAAACGGCGTCCACCCACGCATCCAGCGGCACGAACCAGGGCGTGCCCGATCCCATGAACCCCTGGTGGCTCACCGGCAGCGTCGACGCGCGAAGATCGCTGTCGATGCGCCGATAGTTCAGGTTCAGCCTGATCGCGTCGGTGGGCGCATAGGCGAGCCCGGCGATGATGGTTTTCTCTTCGCTGCCCGTCCAGTCGACCCAGCCGTCAGCATCCTTGTAGTAAGCATTGATCAGGTACGCAAGCTTGTCGGAAAACAGCGGACCCGTCGAAAACAGCTCGCCGCTCTTGTAGTCCCAGCTGCCGATCCCCGCTTCGAGATAGGTCTTCGGCGTGAAGGACGGCTTCTTGTAGATGATGTTGATGATGCCGCCCGGCGGCACATTGCCGTTGAAAACCGCCGAAGGACCCTTGATCACCTCGATGCGTTCCACACCAATGGACGAGCCCAGGCCCGCGGCCGTCGACAGCGTGTTGAAACCGTCGACCTGCGGGGTGATCGCATAGCCGCGCACACCGAAATTGGTCCCCGTTTCGCCGCTGTTGCTCTGCCCGGTGACGCCGGTCAGCGAACCGATCGCATCCATGATCTGCGTCGAGCCGGTGTCCTTCAGGAACTGGTCCGTCATCGCGGTGATGGAGATCGGCGTATCCAGGATGTCCGTGACGATACCGGTCGCGCTGGTTGACGCGTCAATCCGGTAACCCCTGACAACCACCTCCTCCAGAAGCATGCTGGAAGGCGGCGTAGTCGTAGGCTCCGCCGACTGGGCGGATGCGAGCGACGCGAACGAAAGCGCGCACAGCGTGCCCCAGCGATATTTGTTGATCGACGCGATTGAAGTCAGGACGGGAATGTCGTGACGGATCATGCAGCCCCCGGTAAGACCAGTTGTACTTTGCGGACGCTGACGATTAGGACACACGCTGCGCGCGCCGGACTATGCAATAGTTGGCCGCATTCGTGTACGGTTTTAATATCCGCGGGCAGTCATCCGGGGGAACGAGATCATGGAGCCACAATTCGAAAACGTGCAGACCGATTCCGAGAGCTCCTTGTGCAGTCTCTGGTTCGCCTGCGCGAGCCTCGCGGCCGACCACACGTGGCACTACCACCCGGAGTTCGAGCTCACGTGGGTTGTTCGCAGCGAAGGCACCCGCTTCGTCGGCGACAGCATCGAACAGTACCGGCCGAACGATCTGGTGCTGCTCGGGCCCAACCTGCCGCACTGCTGGCACGATGGAAACGAGCGTCGCGGTGACGACCTGCGGTCCGAAGCCGTCGTGCTGCAATTCCGCCCCGAGAGTTTCGGCGGCGATTTTCTCGGCCTGCCTGAACTTGCTCCGATCAACAAGCTGTTTCGCGCCTCCAAGTGCGGACTGCATATTCAGGGGGAAACAGCGGAACGTGTGCAGGTGCTGATGAAGGGTATTTTCCAGAAGACAGGCCTGGTGCGCCTCATGGGCCTGCTCGAAATCCTGCAGGTTCTCGCGCAGTCTCCCCACGATCTGCGCTCGCTTGCCAGCGCGGACTATCACATCACGAACGACATCACCCAGGCGAATCGCCAGCGCATCGAGCGTATCCACCGCTATGTACGCGACAACCTCGGGCGCGACGTGAGCCAGTCCGAGATCGCTTCACTCGTGGGCCTCACGCCGCCCGCATTCAGCCGCTTCTTCCGCAAGGCGACCGGGCAGACGTTCGTCGGCTTCGTCAACATCCTGCGCATCAGCGAAGTCTGCCGCGCCCTGATGGAAACCGACGAAAGCATCACCGATATCGCGATGCGCTGCGGCTACAACAACATTGCGAACTTCAACCGGAAGTTCCTCACGCTGAAGGGAATGAACCCGACGCAGTTCCGTGATCAGCGCAATCGCCTGACCGATGGACAACGCACATCTGTTCCCGGCAACGAGCGCGGCACGACGCCGGCTCCGCGCAGCGGCCGGATCAGTATGGCCAATTAGGCTGCGTGAAAACGCCGCCGTCGACGTGCAGCGTCTGGCCGGTGATGAAGTTCGACTCTTCGCTCGCGAGAAAAAGAATTGCATTGATGACATCGGCGGGCCTGCCCACTCGCCGCATCGGAGTCACGCTCGACCAGCGCTGCACATAGTCGGGCGCTTCATGGCGCGTCCGCTCGACTTCGATCGCTCCGGGCGCGACGCAATTCACCGTGATGCCATGCGGGCCAAGTTCTATGGCCGCAAGTCTCGTCAGCTGAGCGATCCCCGCTTTCGACGCGGAATAGTCGACCAGATTCGGGAAGGCGACTTTGCTGCAGCCCGAGCCGATGTTGATGATGGCGCCCGGCTGCCTCGCCGCGATCATCAGCCTGGCGGCCTTCTGTGTGTTGAGAAAGCAGCCCTTGAGATTCGTGCGCAGCACGAGATCCCATCGCGCTTCATCCAGCTCCAGCAGCGAGCTCCAGGTCTGCACCGCCGCGTTGTTGATCAGCAGGTCCGGTGCGCGGCCGAAATGTTCAGCGACGTCATCGAAGAAGCGTTCCACCTCACATTGAATGCCGGCATCGCATCGGGCCACCCATGAGCGGCGCGCTTCTGCTTCGACGCGATCGGCCACTGCCTTAGCGGCGTCCTCGCCGTCGATATAGCTGACGGCGACATCCCATCCGCGACGCGCCAGGGCCACGACGGTTTCATAGCCGATGCCCGTCGTCCCTCCGGTGACGACGGCCAGCCTTGACGGCGCTGCGAAAGTCCTCAAAGGCTGATGCCTCCGTCGACGACCACATCGGCGCCGCTCATGAATGAGCTCTCGGCGGATGCGAGCATTACAGCGACGGCGGCAACCTCGGCTGCCTGTGCCATTCGGCCCAGCGGCTGTCGCTGAATGAGTGCTGTGCGCGCAGCATCCGGATCAGCAGCGGCGTTCAGCCGTACCGCGAGCGAGGGCGTGTCTACGGTGCCTGGACTGATACTGTTGCAGCGAATTCCCTCACGTCCGAAGTCGAAGGCGATCGACCGGGTCATTGCGATCACGGCACCCTTCGTTGCCGCGTATGCAAAACGGCGCGGCGCCGCCATCGTCGTGGACACGACGGAAGCAATGTTGATGATCGCGCCATCGCGCCGCTCGATCATGCGGGGCAGGAACGCCTGCACCATGTAAAGGATGGATCGCACATTGACGTCGATGCTGGCGTCGAAGTCGTCGGCTGTGCATTCGAGCGCGGTTCCCATGGCCACATAACCCGCACAGTTCACCAGCACATTGGTTGACGCGAAGCGCTGTGCCACCTCACATGCGTCCCGCTGACTCGTCACATCGAGCTGCACAACCTCCACGTCGCCGCGCAACTCCGCCAGCGGCTCGACGTTGATGTCCGTGGCGATGACTTGCGCGCCCTCGGCAAGGAACTCTTCGACAATCGCCCGCCCCATTCCATGCGCCGCGCCCGTGACCAAACAAGTCTTACCTGCCAATCGAGACACTGATACTCCAATGATCGAAATGAAGCGAAGAATGCTTCGCGCATGCGCGGTACGATGCAGGCAAGCTATCGACGGGGTCACTGCAGGCACCACGACGCAGTTGACGCGATACCGATATCGATTTGATCGTGCCGTCGGAGCGTTCGACGGGTGTCGTTTTGATTCAATGCTGACACGGTCAAATCAGCATCGCAGTTCAATCAAACCCATCGTGTCGCCCGCCGCGCATTCGCCGTACCGTCGCAACGACACCAAGCTGCGATGGGTTGAAGATGAAGTTGCTGCGATTCGGCCCGAAGGGCCACGAGCGGCCGGGCATGCTCGACAGCGCCGGCCGCATCCGCGATCTCTCCGCGGAAGTCGGAGACATCGATGGACGCACGCTGGAAACCGAGCTGCCGCGCCTGCGCGCACTCTCCCCCTGTGCGCTTCCACTTGTCGATTCAGCGGTTCGTATCGGCCCCGCAGTCGCGCAGGTCGGCAAGATCGTCTGCGTCGGGCTCAACTACGCAGATCACGCCCACGAGACAGGTCAAGCGGTCCCTGCCGAGCCGATCCTGTTCCTGAAAGCCACCTCATCGATCGTCGGCCCGTTCGACGACATCATTCTGCCTCCGGGATCGCAGAAGGGTGATTGGGAGGTGGAGCTGGGTGTCGTGATCGGGCGGCCAGCGAGCTACGTGTCGAATGAAGACGCACTCGACCATGTCGCAGGCGTCTGTGTCATCAACGATGTTTCGGAGCGCAGCTATCAGCTCGAACGCGGCGGCCAATGGGACAAAGGCAAGGGATGCGACACGTTCTGTCCGCTCGGCCCCTGGCTCGTCACGCTCGATGAAGCCTGTGACCTGGGATCACTGGACCTGTGGTGCAAGGTCGATGGTCAGACGATGCAGCACGGCAACACTCGCACGATGATCTTCGATGTGGCGCATCTGGTGCACTACACGAGTCAGTTCATGAGCCTTCAGCCCGGCGATGTGATCAGCACGGGCACTCCTCCCGGAGTCGGCATGAGCATGAAGCCTCCACGCTGGCTGCGCGAGAACGACATCGTCGAGCTCGGGATCGCCGGGCTCGGCGAGCAGCGACAGCGCGTAGTGCGCTATCGCGGCAGCGATCAGGCGTCGACGTGAGTAAACGTCTTGTTGACGATGCGCCAGCCGGTTCCGTCATTCGCCAGTGACAGAAAGTCGATATAGATGAGCCCGAGCATGGGGCAACGCGCGCGGACCGAAGCCACCTGGTTCACGACTTCGACGCTGAGCAACTGCATCTCGAAGGGCTCAGCCTTGGCGTGCGGCGACGGGCGGCCCGCTACCGCTGTGAGATATCCATCGAGCGTGTTGTGGTAGGGCTTGCCGCGGACTTCGCCGAACAACTGGGCTTGCGGATGAAAGACGCTGCGCAGCAGGTCGACGTCGCCCTTGTACAAACCCTCGAAGTACCGGTCGACGACCGCCGAGATCTGCGAATTCCCCTGCATTTGCAATGCCCTCTGAGCTGAGATTACTCCAAGGGTTATACGCTGCGACTGATGCGACACGCGTTGCGATCGGCGCTCGGGTCGGTGTGCTTCCATCACCGCCGGCTCAATCGCCGTGCAACGGCATTGAAGCTGTGTATTTCTGTACGAAGAAGATCAGGTCGTGATTCATCTCTGAACCATCCACGAGTTCCCCTGCGGAAGCATTCTTGATTGACGTTCCCGGCATCGGCCGCACGCGGCATGGCGGATCCGACGAACAGAACCAGGCTTCGCCAGCCTCGACTGATTCGATCCTGATGTGCGTGATGTCCGAACCGACGTACGTGCCGGCTGGCGCGATGCCCGGGCGCCGCGGCTCTATTGCACGGCTCGAATGAAAGTTGCCGGCAAGGGCGATCACGAAACCCTCCTTGACGAGCGTCTTCAGCGCCATGCCGCTGTACTCATCGATGCTCATGCCCGCCGGCACCTGGCCGCCGTGCTGAAAATGCAGCCGCAGCGCGCCCTCTCTTTCCTTCTGAACCAGGAACTCGAGCAGCGACCACATCGCCGCGGAGGAACGCCCATCCCTGATGTCGCGCCAGTGAAGAGAGCCGGAATCGCGGGCGCGCTCTGAAAGCTCCAGGGACACGATTACCGTTTCATTTACACGAGGAAGAGCGCGCTCCACCAGGCATTGCATGAGGCGCGGTGATTCGACCGTGCCGTGAACTTCGCCGATGAACAGATCGCCATGGCTGAGCAGGCGATCGAGATACGGCATCAGGCGGGCATGTCGGTTCAGTCGACTCACCCCTGACATCCCAACCCATGAACGCAACCATGGAGAACAGAGCGACTCGCCAACTCATGGATCACCGGGAACTTTGCATGATGGTCGCCAAGCTATCAGTTGCGCGGCGGGTAGCTCCATTCGCTTTCTTTCTATCCCCGATCTGGAATATTCATCGTACGAGCGCTGTACTATGCATCCATACGCCGCCCCGAGGAGCACTCGTGCGAAGCCTCCAGATAGCAAACCTGACGACTAACTGCCTTGGGGTCACATGCCTCCTGCTGCTTCTGAGTACTGCGGTTCTCGCAGGCGAACCTATCGCCAGCGTGCGCGTCGCTTTCGATCGCGACGGCGTCACCGCCACCCGAGTGCACGGCTTCGCCGACAAGGCCGCAGGCCGCAAGGTGACTGCAGATGACCCGGTACGAATCGCGTCGATCTCGAAGCTGGTCACCACTATCGGCGTCATGCGATTGGTGGAGGCCGGCAAGCTCGATCTGGATGCGGACGTGTCGACCCTGCTCGGCTGGCGCCTGCGCAATCCGGCGTTCCCTGACGCGCCCATCACGCTTCGTCTGCTGCTATCTCATCGCTCCAGTCTCACCGACGGTGCCGGCTACTGGCAGGTGACGCTGGGCGGAAAATTGCGGGACGTCGCCGAAGATCCTCGCGCATGGGACACCGCGCATGCGCCAGGCACGTACTTCCGCTACGCCAATCTCAACTTTCCGCTCGTGGCCCAGATCATGGAGCGGGTGACCGGTGAGCGCTTCGACAAGCTGATGGATCGGCTCGTGCTGGAACCGCTCGGCATCGACGCCTGCTTCAATTGGGATAGCTGTGACGCAGCCATCGCCGCCCGCGCAGTGGTGTTGTACGACGCCGATGGCAAACCGGTGAAGGACGACAATCAGGGCCGCAAGCCCGACTGCGCAGTAGTCCCGCCTGAGGACGGCAAGTGCGATCTGTCGCGCTGGCGTGCCGGCGAGAACGGTGCGCTGTTCTCACCGCAAGGTGGCTTGCGCATTTCGGCCAACAGCCTGACCCGCATCGGACGATTGCTTCTCGGCAACGGCAGCATCGATGGCAAACGGTTGCTCGCGCCTGCCTCCGTGCAATCGATGATCACCCCGCAATGGCAATACAGTGCCGGCAACGGCAAGACCTTCGAAGAAGATACGGGTGATGTCGATCAGGGCTTCTTCTGTCGCTATGGCCTGGCAGTGCAGACGCTGGCCACACCGATACAAGGCTGCCGCGACGACCCCTTCGGCGATGGTGTCGCACGCATTGGGCATTCCGGCTCTGCATATGGGTTGCAGGCCGGGCTGTGGCTGGACATCAACGGCGGCAAAGGCGTGATCTGGTTCGTCACTGGCATGCCGGACGATCGCTTGGGCGGGAAGTCGGCATTCAGTGCGGTGGAGGAAGAGTTGGCGCGTTAGTTGGGAAGATCTTCCGCCGACAATCTGTGGTGGCCAATGATCAGGTTGAACTGCAGCAGAACATCTTCTTCCCTGGTGCCGCGGCCAATGTTGTGAATGATGAGCAGCCTGCCGTCGACTGACCCGTCGGACACGATGCCAATGTGCAGGACCTCGACCACGAGGCTCAAGGGCAGTTCACTTGCCGCTTCTAAGCACTCGCGATGATCGATGCCCGCTGCTTTTCATATTCTTCAGCGTTGATGTGGCTGTCCATCGAGCCACGTCAGCGGCGCCAGATAGACGCCGCCCTGATACCAGCCGCACCGCGACCGCGGATTCTTGCGGACGAAGCATCCGGTGCCCCGGAAACACCGCGCGTATCGCAGAACTCGCCGCTCGCGAAGAGGCACCTCCATACAATGCCACGGTGCGCGGCATCTTCGCCGACTCCCCACAGCCGCGCGCATGGAACCGAGGCAAGCAAGATGAACAATAAGTCCCCAGTCCTTTGGTTGGCGCTGGTCGCAGCGTTGGCACCGACCGTGGCGTTGGCGGATCTCAAATCCGATCTACTGGCACGGGAACAGGAGATGTGGATCGGATGGGGAAAGAAGGATGCGGGGCCCTACTCAAAGTATCTCGACGCTGACTACCGATTCGTTGCGGAGAACGCGGCCCCCATCGTCGGGAAGGAGGCGAATGTAAACGCCTTGAAGAGCCACTCCTGCGAACTGGGCGCCATCTCCTTTGAGGATGTCACAGTGCGTCAGCCTGCCCCGACGGTTGGCGTGCTCGGCTACACGGCCATTGCGGACATCCGGTGCGGCGCAAAGTGGGAGACTCTCCAACTGGTTGTCACAGCGGTCTGGCACCAAAGCAATGGCAGCTGGACGACGTCCCACTATCACCAATCGCTGATCAGCAACTGATAGCTGGAACCCGCTGATGCGTCGCGACATGGGGCCTCGCACCACCCCACTGACCACTGGCGGCTCCGGCAACGATGTGCTTAGCTTCCTGCGAGCCGAACTACAAGAAGTCGATCCGCGGCGGAGCAGGATGCCATGGCGTACTCGGTGTATCTGTCGTCGACGCTCGAAGACCTGAAGCCGGAACGGGCCGAGGTGGAACAGGTCCTCAGTTCCCAGGCACAGATCATCCAGAGCTACGAAGCTTCGCCTCGAGCACTCATTGAATCCTGCTTCGAGGACATCGAGAAATCTGATGTCTACGTGCTCATTCTCGGGCTGCGTTACGGCTTTCGACCAGTCAATGCCAAGCTCAATCCCGAAGGCCTCTCGATTACCGAGCTCGAGTATCGGCATGCTGTCCGGAAGAAGAAAGACTGCTACGTCTTCAGCAAGCATCCGGACGCTGTCGCCGCCCCGTTTGCCGATGGCTTCACGAAGAAGGCAGATCCAGCGCTGATCGAGGGCTTTCGCAGTCGCGTGAACGAACGCGCAGCTGAATTCCGTGACCTCAAACAGCTGTCGGAGCTGGCGTTGAAGGGGTTCTTCAGGTTCAAGCTCGGCCGCGAGCGCGGCGCCTCGGCGTTGATGCAGCGGGATGGCTTCGACGCTGAACATCCAGCGGAATTGCGCACGGATGTGGCCATCCTCTGTGCGAAAGGAACAGACGCCAAGGCGGCGCAGTCGATCAATGCGCGCGGCGACAGCCGATTCAGCGCAATCGAGATATCACCGGACGATCAAAAATTGCAGCTCACGGTCAGCTCTGCGATCCGATCCGCCAGAGTGGGCGCTTTTCTCATCACAACACAGGCTCTGGACCGAATGAAGGCGAGGCCCGCGATGGATCTGGCGCTTGCGATGGCGGCGCAGCGCTGTGGCCAGGCTTTCCTTCTGCTGGATGGCGTCAGAGAAAGCGACATTCCACCTGCATGGCTCGCTGTTGCGAAACCGATCGAGGCTACGAACATTGCAGATTCCACCAGCGGCGTATTGAACGTCGCTTACAACGCGATCCGCGAATGCAGCCCGTCAATTGCCAGCGATCGCCGTCTCGGTGTGCCCTGCGTCGTGGTGGCACTCACGGACGACAAAGCCCGGGAACTCGTGGCAGTCAAGGGCGCCATTTTCAACGACTTCAAGGACACGCAACGCACGACGCGCCGCAAGCAATTCAACAAGCTTCGCAAGGCCATCCAGCACATCCATGCGGACTGGCCGCTGAACTTCTATGGACAGCGGCCCGAGGACTGGAAACCGTTCGGACCGGAGGGCTCGACCATTGCGGAACTGCTGGACCGTACGTTCGATCGCATCAATGGTGACCAGCAGCCCGGCAGCCGGGAACGGCGATTGCTCCGCGAGTACCGGCTGCAACCGCGCCCTTACTCGTTCGACGACTTCTGCAAAGACCGATTTGGCTCGCGCGCCATGATGGAAGAAGCGCGCGACCAGGGATGCCTGATGTTGCTCGATGAGATCGCACTGCTGTCGCCGCAGATGCGCGAGCACATTGGTTCCTTCGTCAGCGGCCATCGCGTGGCAGTCGTTTCCGCAAACCCTTGCGATCCCGCGCACCTCTCGACCCGCGATCTGCTGGACGAGTTCTCACACCTGCACGTGGGATCGCTGTTCACACGCTTCCGGGATCAGGAAGATCCTCGTTGCGAGCTGTCGCTCAACAGCGTGGCGCGGCTGCAGCGCTGGCTGCGACTCGTGCTGCCGGAGTTCGTGAACACGTTGAGCTACCAGGAAGCGCAGACAGAGCTGGTTGCCAGATCGTCGTCGGAGCTCTTCGGCGGCACCGGCCCATGATCTACACCTTCTACTCCTTCAAGGGCGGCGTTGGCCGCTCGATGGCGCTGGCCGGAGCCGCGTACCTCTTCGCCGAGCGCGGACTGCGAGTGCTTGCGATCGACTTCGACCTCGAAGCGCCGGGCCTGGAGCGATACTACTTCGAAAGAGATGCCGCGCGCGATGCGCGCACGCGGCGCGGTGTCATCGATCTCATCCTCACTTACAAGCGCGCGCTGACGACCCCCCAGGAGTTCGAGAAGAAGGAATTCCGTGCGTGGCGCAACTTCAGGACCGAGGCAGTACCGTCGACAGCGAAGGGCGGATGCGTGCACCTGATGACGGCTGGATGCCGGGAGCCTGACAACAAGCTCCGGGGCTATGCGCAAGCCGTTCGAAACTTCGACTGGCAGGACTTCTTCGACAACTGGAATGGCGCTGAATTCTTCTCCTGGTTGCGCAGGGAACTCGACGATCCGCAGACCGGCTACGATGTGGTGCTCGTAGACAGCCGCACCGGTGTGACGGAGATGGGCGGCGTGTGCGCATATCAGCTCGCTGACGTAGCCGTCATGCTGTGTGCTGCAAACTACCAGAACCTGGACGGCACACTTGCGGTCGCCCGTGATTTCCGTTCCGACGCGGTGCTCGCATTACGCGGCGGCCGTCCGCTGGATTTGCTCGTGATTCCTGCCCGGCTCGAGAACGATCATCCACAGCGCGAGGCCTTCATCACTGAATTCGAGCGCGCGTTTTCCAGCGAGGGACTACCGAAGGTCCTGGCCGACGCACGGATCGGTTATCGTGAACTGGCGTTGCCCTACGACCGCAGCTATGCCGTCGCGGAGCGGCTGGTAGGCGAATCGCCGCAGGCAGCAGCCGCGAATGTCGGGGTCCTCGGATTCTCCAAGTTGTGCGATGCACTGACGTTGCTTGCCAGCGGAGGCAAGCTGGCGCAACAGCAACCCAATGCGCTCCGGCGCTTGCGTGGAGAGGCGATTGGCGATGCCCCACTACCGATCGCAGATGTCACGCAGGGGAGCGCCGGTTTCGATGTTCTGCTCGACTACGCAACTGTCGACGGGACGCTCGCCCACCAGTTGGCAGCGGAACTTCGCAAGGCTGGGCTTTCGGTGTACGACCCGGCTGATGCCACCATGGATGCGAACGATCCAAGTCCGCTCGAGACCGCGCTCGCCTACAGTGCGTTTCTCGTGACGCTCATCGGTCAATCGCAGACGAGTGCATTCCGGGAAATGCTTTTGCGGCGGGCGCGCGAGCGCAGCAAGCCGAAAGTGCTGCCGGTGCTGCTTGGCAACGTACCGCTCAGCGCGCTCACATCATTCGGCCTGGATCAGCTGCACTCGATTTCGTTACCGGATACGAGCGCAACCGGCCTCCCGCATCTAGTGTGGAAGCTGATTGAATCTGTGAAGGAGACTCAGCGCGCCGCCCCCGGTGCTTCGGCTGAAGCGACTCCGTATCCTGGCACGCGAGCATTTGGTGAGGATGATGCACCTTTCTTCTTCGGCCGGGATCGAGACGTGGAGACGCTATGCGCGGCGGTAGCCACTCACGACATCATTCTGGTCACGGGTGAATCAGGCGTTGGCAAGACGTCGGTGCTGCGAGGTGGCGTGCTACCGCGGCTGCGTGCGGCTGTCGAGGGCGGTCAGTGGGACCTGGAAATGGTGGACATATCCATTGGCGAGGAGGTATCCACACTGCATGGGGGTGGCGACGCAAGGCGAGGACTGCTGATCATCGATGGTGCCGATACCTTCATCGAGGGTGGCGACGAAACAGCACGCGCCGAACGCATGGAGCTCGTAACCACAACTGTCGTACGCGAATCCGCGAGCCGGAAGGTGCTTGTGTGTGGTCGCGGCACCTGGGGCAGTATTGCCGAAAGGAGTCTGATGAGTCGGCTCGAGCCGCGAGCTGCGAAGATGTTCCACTATCTGATCAGCGCGCTGCCTGCGACGTCGCTGCGCGAGGCCATCGAACGGCCAGCGCAGAAGCAGCGTCACCTGTTCGAGAGCGGACTGGTTGATCGTCTCGTGACGGATGCGGGCACCAAAGCTGCCGCATTGCCCCTCCTCCAACTCGTTCTGCCACAGCTCTGGAAGGAACGCCGACGCGGCTGGCTGACCAATCATGCTTATGATCAGTTGGGAACAATCAACGGCGTGGTTCGTCAACGCAAGGATGCGTTCTACGAGACGCTGTCCCCCGCGGATCGCCGCCGCTCGACAATCTTCTTCGCCAATCTCGTCAGCCTCGACAGCCGCCTGACCCTCGTGCCGGGCCAGTGCGGGTGGCGTCGGCTGGGAACAATTCCAGCCCTCGGCCCCGACGCCAGCTCGCTGCGCGATCGGCTCGCGGCCCAGAGACTCATCGTCGCAACGGCCGATGAGGATGATCTCTATTGCTCACTCGCCGCCAGCGATGCATCCACGTGCTTGAGGAGCAGTGACATCAATGCAGAATTCATGTTGTGGCGGCAGAGATTTGCATCCTTCGTGAACTCGTGGCAAACCGCTCGCGCGCCCATCGCAGAACCGGCTTTGGGCGAGGCGCAGCGCTGGCTCAATCTCTGGCGCGAAGAGCTGAGCGAGGATGAGCGCGCCTTGATCGAGGCATCGGCTGAGAGCAGGTCGCACGCGCAGCGCGAAGCTCAACAGCAGCGCGCACTCGAGCAAGCTCGCGAACTGGTGAAGGATGAGCAATCGCGAAGAGAGGATTACCGTCCGGCGGAACTCGAAATTGCCGAGTCCCACCTTCGTGAACGAGGCAGTCGTGTGCTAGCGAGCCTCAGATCCCCCGGCGACGCGGTGAGCTTTGCAACCGCCAGAGACTTGGTTTTGCGACTCATGAGCGCGAGAGACTATGAGTTCGCATCGCTCCTGCTCGAGGCGATTGCGCGCCGTGATCCGCAGGATGCCACAACCCGCCGACGCTATGCGCAATGCCTGATCGAGACCGGTCGCGTCATGGCTGCCATCGATATCCTGTCGAGTCTTGTTCATCGCCTGTCGCCGGATCACCCGGAAAGTCTTGAAGTGCCCGGCCTGCAGGGGCGTGCGCATAAGCAGATCTTCCTTGATGCGGCCGATCCGACCAGCGAAGTTGCGCAGGAAGGTCTGCGCCATGCGATCGCTGCTTATGCAGTCGCGTATGCACGGAGCCCCGAGCACGTGTGGCATGGCGTAAACCTCGTCGCCCTGCTCGATCGAGCGCAGCGCCTGGGAGTGCACACCCATAGCGATCAGACTGCGGGTGACGTCGCCGAGTCAGTCATCGCGAGCATGGTGAAGATCCAGCCGCAGGACCGGGATTCCTGGTATCTGCCGACACTGATGGAAGCGTATCTCGGAGTGCGCGATTGGGACGCCGCAGAACGCTGCTTGCGCGAGTACGTATCCTCGGCATCGGCGGCAGCTTTCGCAATCAACAGCACACTGCGCCAACTGACGCAGGTATGGGACCTTGAGCGCACAGGAAGTCGCGGATCGGGCCTCGTCGCGGCGTTGCGCGCCAGCTTGCTGAAATTCGAAGGCGCCAGGATCGAAGTGGAAGCGAAAGACATACAGCGCTTGACTGCCGAGGAGGCCCCGCAGTCTCAGCAACTTCAAGCGATACTGGGTGACGGCGGCTCACAGACATTCGAGTGGTGGAAGAAGGGACTGGAACAAGCCAGAGCGATTGCATCCATCCGTATGCCGCAGCTTGGCCGGATCGCGACCGGGTTCTTGATGCGCGCCGCTGAACTGGGATTTGCGCACGAGGAACTGGTCCTGGTGACGGCGTTCCACGCGGTCAATGAAAGTGGCACCTCACCTGGTGTCGCACCTGCGCACGCCGAGATCGTCTTCGAGTCCGCGGAACCGGATGCCATCTACGGAATCAGCACCATCCTGTTTCAGTCGCCCTCTGATCGACTCGACGTCAGTATCCTCCGCCTGTCACGCCCCGTCGAAGGTGTTCAGCCACTGCAGTTGGCAAAGCACTTGCCGATCATCGACAACAGCCAACGCCTTTACGTCGCAGGCCACGTCAACGGACGAGCGTTGAGTCTCGCCGATGCGGGCCTCCTGGATCACGAAGGACCTCCATCCGGCAAGCCGCAGATTCCAGGCGTCTGCCGCATCCACTATCGCGCCGCTACCGGACCCGGCAGCGCAGGCAGTCCCGTGCTCAATATGCTCTGGCAAGTAGTTGGTCTGCATCACAGCGCAGGGCACGCCGGAATGCCCCGGCTGAACGGAGTGGAGGGCACCTACGCCGCTGGGGAAGCCATCTGGATTCAGTCGATTGTGCAGGCGATCAGTGCTTCACCGCATTCGTCTCAAACATAAGCCCCTGTTCTCGGTAGCGCCCGGAGCGCGCCGAGACACGCTGTGCTGATGGCTTGGAATTCCGCGGAGATTTGACTGTCCCGCGCGCAGCGCCCCCAATACCTCTCCGCGAGCTCACGCGCCCGTCCATACGATTGCATCGTGCTCGTGGTCGGAGTGGGCGGCTCGAAGACTCGCTCGACGATCTGATCGTGCTCGGGCTTGTAGAGCATCGGCAGCATGTCGTAGATCGGTGCGAGTGCGAATTCGCCGTCATATCGATCGATGAACGCCAGGTTGCCGAAGTGGCGATCCGTGTTGGCAATCAGCTCGCCAAAGGTTGCCGCCAAGCGAACTTGCTCGAGTGTTCCTTCGGAGATTCGTCCATCAGCGCGCAGTCGCGTTGCGGACGATATCCAGTTGTCTATCTTTCCATAGAGCGAAGCATCCACAGACAGGAGTGATGTCACGCCTGTTCGACCTTCCGGTCCATGACGGTCGAAGCGGTCCACCTCCAGGTAGGTGCGATCTGCGGCTTGAAGCATTCGGGACCGTGCAGCAGGCAAGCCCGCCTCGCCCAGCACTTCATGCGCTATGTGCTCGGCGATGAGCAAGTCAGACCACCGTCTTCCCACTGCAGTTGTAACGATCGGCGAGAACTTCACGATGACGTGCTTCGGTCCCGAAGCGTCCTCGATCAGCGTGGAAAATTTTGGGTGTTCACCGTGCGCGGACGACCCTGGCAGTCCGCCTTCCAGCACCTGCGTTGCCAGTTGTGGATAACGGGCGAGACGCTCGGCATCAGCGATTGGGAGACGGTGTCTTTGCTGTCCGAGATACTGATCTAGTGCGGCGTCACCCAGG
The DNA here is from genome assembly GCF_014202975.1 of Povalibacter uvarum. GTDB lineage: Bacteria > Pseudomonadota > Gammaproteobacteria > Steroidobacterales > Steroidobacteraceae > Steroidobacter > Steroidobacter uvarum. The sequence goes on along the minus strand of NZ_JACHHZ010000001.1, from coordinate 40,056 downwards.
ATGAGATCGCCCACGGTATCGCCACCGCGCTGTGTGAGATACCGAAGATAGTGATCATCGTTCCAATCGATGACTCGCTGCGGCAGACCAAGTTCGGGATAGCGCTGCGGGACCGCTCGCCCCAGGAAGCCACCTGGGCGCTGATCTTGCAGAAAATAGGGAATGCCTTCGCTGAGACCGCTCCAAGCGAACTGCTCCGTCGCAGGATCGAAGTGATATTCGTCCGACGCAAGGGCGCTCAGCATACCGAGCGCATGGATGTCCCCTTGCTCGTCGATCCGCCGCAGTGGCCACTGCTTGCCGATGCCTTCGATTTCACGAAGCAGCGCATACCTCGCCCCTCGCGTCGTGCCCAGGCGAATGACAACTCGTTGCGAAATGAGCTCGCGTAGCCGTCGAGAAACTGCGGATTGTGATTGACCAATGGCTTGCTCCAACTCGGCGGACGAGGCTGAGCCTTCGGTCAGGCGGCGGACGATGAGATCACTGGGACTGGATGGCATCGCCCGAGTGTACTCGCATTTGCTAGTTATATGACTAGTTTAGTGACTTAATTATTTATTTTATAATCAATAATTTATATCTCGTCTCCATAAGTACGTGACTAGATACGGATGCTAGTCCAGGCGCGCCCGCGACCCTAGGAGCCGGGGGAAATCAGGCTGAGACTTGGGGTGAGAATTCTGAAGACGTTGAGACCCGGGATGCCATCTGCTGGAAGCGGTGGATTACATCGTATACGCCGAGACCGATCCCTGTTTCGAACTGCTCTCGCTCCATGGCGTTGTGGCACAGAAAAACGAGAACAGTGTTCCTCCGTGGGTCAGCGCGCCACCAGCCGCCGAACGCGCCCGGCCAGCCAGATGACCCCACGGATCCACCGCAGGGTGTGGAGCTCGCTTTCTTCTCATCCATGACGACAGCTACACCTAGCCCGAAACCGTGCCCTTCACCCAGAAGAGGCATTCCGAATATCGTGGCGCTGGCGCGCTGCGCCGCCGTCAATTGGTTCGTCGTCATCATCGCAACGGTTTCAGGGCGAAGAATGCGGACGCCATCGACTGATCCTTCTTGCACGAACAACCGAGCGAAGGTCAGGTAGTCATCCGCGGTGGACCAAAGACCTTGTCCTCCGGAAGCGAACTGCATGTCATCCGGCCGCTGGATCATTGTCGATCCACCTGGTGCTGTGAGCCGCGGAACCAGGTGCCCACTGCTGTCGTGCCCATACAGCGCAGCTTTTCGGTGAGCATTACCGGGATGGATGCTGAAGCTCGTGTCCTTCATACCGAGCCGATCGAATATCCTTCGATGCAGGACGCGATCCAGCGATGCTCCTTCGATTCGCGCGATCAGGAAACCGAGCAGGTCCGTTGAGTGGCCGTAGTGCATCTGCGACCCGGGCTGACTCAGCAGCGGCAGTGAGGCGAGGCGGGCGATCCATGCGTCTGGGCTTAGCGGATTGTCGATGCCAGGTCCGACCCTTTCTTGATAGGCCTGTGCGATTGCGCCCGTGTGCAAGTCGCCATACGTGAGACCGGACCGATGCGTGAGCAGGTCTCTGAAGCTGATGGGTCGTTCCGCTGCATCCGTCAGGTCAAGCGGTCCCGCCGAAGATCGAAGCACGCGGACATCAGTGAACTCGGGTGCCCATCGGGTGATCGGCTCATCGAGCTGGAAGGCGCCTTCCTCCAGCAACGTGAGAGCGGCAACCGAAGTGACGGGCTTGGTCAACGAGGCAATGCGGAACAACGAATCTCGACACAGGGGTACTTCGCGCGCTATGTCGGCCCAGCCGCCGGCGGCGTGGATGGTTTCGTTGTCGCGCCAGATAAGGGTCGTCGCACCTGCGATGGTCTGTGCTTTGACTGCCGCGTCGATGTACGCCGCCAAGTGACTGTTCTGGATCGGTCCCATTCGCTGAGTATGCGGTAATTGCCAGGGCCTATGTAACGACGTGATTCATGCGACGGTCCCGACCCGACGCCCTCGTCCACTCAATGCCGTGTCGCGAACATGGTGGCGGTCTCTGGATCGTCGCGCAGCGATCGCAGATGCGCTGCAACGAAACTGCGGTAGGAACCTCCTTCGTCAGCGATGCGCGTCGACATCAGCTCTTCGAAGGCTGCCTGCGCTGCCTCGCGCTTGCCTGCCCTATCCAGCGCGAGCGCATCCGCGTAGCGCGCCGAGAGACATCCAGGCTGCAGACGCAAGGCGCGCTTGATGCAGGCGGTCGCTGCAGCGCCGTCGCCTTCGAGGACCGCGACGACCGCGAGTCCGCCATGCGTTTCCGCAAAGTTGCGATCGATGGACAGCGCGCGCTGGAAGGCACTTCTCGCCTCTGGAAAGTTACCTCGCACGACCTCGATCCATGCGAGCACGTGCAGTGAGCCTATATGGTCCGGCATCGTCGCCGTCGCCAGAGCGATGTAGCGCTTCGCACTGTCCATACGCATGCGCAGCAGGTCGACGAGCGCGAGCCCAAGCCAGCCGCGACCGCATAGCGGGTGCGCCTCGACGAGTGTGAGGTAAGTGCTCGCAGCGGTCTCGTAGTCGCGTTCGTCCGCGGCTAACGCACCGAGCGTGAGCATCGCTTCCAATTGCGTTGCGTTCTGTAGCAGCGCAGCCTCCGATAGACCCCGCGCTTCGCTGAGGCTGCGCTTCTCGTAGAGCAGCAACGACAACAACCCTTTCGCATCCGCATCGTCGCTCGCAAACTCGAGATAGGCCTTGCAGTCGGCGATTGCCTCGAGCGGGCGATCGAGGTGATGAAGACAGCGAGCGCGCAGCAGCAGTGCGATCGGCAGAACCGGCACGAGAACTGGGTCCGCCAGCAGCTCGAGAGCCTGGGCGTAGTCGCCCAGGCCGAAACGACAGAACGCGAGATTGAATCGCACTTCAGGTGCTTCCAGGCCACCTGCGAGTGCGGCCACGAGCGCACATTCCGCTTCGACATAGCGCTGTGCCTGCAGCTCCACCAGCCCAAGCGACGCGAGCAATGCCGCGCTCCCCGGGTGCTTGCTCAAACCACTTTCGATAAGAGCGCGTGCGATCTTCCACTCGCCAGCGTCGCAGGCTTCGCGGATCGCATCATTGCGCAGTGCCAGGTTCGTGCTATCGCTCTCGATGTAGCTGAGCAATCTGTCGAGGCGTGACGGGTGCCCGGTCGGTGTGCTCATCACGATCGGTTTCCGTATGCGCCGAGGTTGATCGGCGCGGGCGCCGTGCCCGCTTCGCTCGCAGGCGTTGCCGCTTTCGCATTAGAGAGCTTCGCCAACAATTGCATCATGATGTTCGTGAGCCCCGGGTTCCCCACCTTGCGCGACAGCCCGGACTCGATGTGGGATTTCGCAGCCACGATGTTTCCGTCCGCGAGCGCGCCCAGTGCACTGGCGTAGCTCTGCATCGCCTGATCAGCGCTGGTCGCAAGTGTTCCGAAGTGCGTCTTCGCCTCCGCGACCGCACCTGCGTCCATCAGCATCCAGCCCAGCTGGAAGCGCGCCGCTTCTAGTCCGGGATCGATGGCCAGCGCTGACTTCATGCCCGCGATCGCGCGCGCATGCAGCCCCAGATCCGCGTGCTGGGTGGCGAGCAGGTACAACGCTGTCGCGTTCCGCGGCTGAAGGCTCAATACCTCCTTCAGGTACGACAAGCACGCATGATGCTGACCGTGCGCGCTCGCATGGAACGCGAGGTGCAGATACTCATCCGCGTCGAGCACGTCAGAACCGTCCATAGCTGCGCAGCGATCCCATCTTCGCGCTGATTGTCGGAGCGTGCTCGCGCAGCTCGCTCAGGTTCTGCTGCACCTGCTTGACCGTCGGCTGGATGCCATGCTGGATCGTTACCGCCGCAACAGCCGCCGGCCACCACCGCAACGCAATGGCCTTGAGCGGAGCGGCCACCCACCGGTAGGGATTGCCGCTCTGAACGTCGCTCTTGATGTCGAGCGCTACGAGCGGCGCGGCCACGGCATTGCCGACCGTCGATGCAGCGCGGCCGATTGCGAGGGCGCGTTCCGAGCCTCGCAACATGCCATACAGCAATGAGCCCTGGCCCAGGATCTGTGAACCGCCGCTCGTGTAGTTCAACGAGGCGATCACGGCGTTGTCTTCGCGTGTCCCCTGATAGATGTCGAGGGCGCCGAAGGCCAGGCCAAGGCCGGTGCTCACAGGCAGCGAACCATAGTCATTGAGCTTGGGCAGGTTCACGTCCCGCGGGACAGCGAGCGTCAGCGACATACGCGCCGGTGAGCTGTTCGCTGTTGCGTTGACGCCCCAGCAGATCGCATACAGGGATGCGGCGCCCGGCATTCTATGTCGCGCAGTATCCGCCTGGATCTCGGCGAACCTGATCAGGTCGGCCGGATTGCCGAGGCTGTACATGTGCACCTTCAACCCCGGATGCCGGGCTTCGATTTGCACGATCGCCCGCTCGTACTGCGCCTTGAAGGAATCATCCGCCTGCGTGCGCCCGTTCGCGCTGCCATGTCCGTTCGCCAGCATGTGGATTTCGGTGTAACCCGCCCGGCCGAGCCGATCGAGGTCATCGATGTGCTGATTGTTCGTCGACAGCCCGTCGTACATGTATGCGTCGCCGACCGATGTGCGAACCGAGAATTCCTCGATACCGCTGCCGCCGAGGCCAGCGAAGGGGGTAGCCCAGGGCGACGGGAAAGTGCGCGGATAGGGCGACCAGATGGCGTCCGCATGCGCCTCGCCAAACGTGAAGCGCGAGTCGTGAATGAGCGATTGTGCCTGCGCAATGGAGGCGCGCTGCGACAGTGCCGGATTTGCGTGGAACGACAGCGGGCCGTTGTCGGACCAGCGGCGCTGTGCCTCCTCCCGTTGGCGCTCCTGCTCGTCCATCGCAGCAATTTCCCGCCGCAGCATATCGAGCGTATAGGGCTCGGATGTGATGGGCTCAGGTGCGCCGCTGCCTTCGGCCACAGCCAGCAGCGCTCGGATATTCGCGCTCGCGCTCACCACCGGGTCGGGCGCCTTTCCATGGTCGGTGTCATCGCGCGGTCCTTCCACCAGCGTGTGGTAGATGGATTCATCGAAGGACTCCCAGTGCTCCTGCCCATCAGCGTCGATGCTCAACATTCTCACGTCGCCATCGGGCATGGGAACCTGGACGATCATTCCGGGATTCGCTCTCGCCATCGCGTACGCCTCATCCATGACGAGCGACTGTTCATCCCCGCCGACGAGTGTCTGCCTCTCATAGGACGCCGGCGTCAGCGCGGCGCCAAAGGCCGCATCTCCAAGCTCCACCTGCGTGGATTGCACTTGGGACTTGCCGCGCGGCTTCGCCGTCGGCGCGGCGATCAGCTCCCTGTAGCCGCGCGCCAGCTCCGCGCCGAACGGCGCGAACAGGCCTTCGCCGCCGTAATTGACGTCCTGCTTTACCAACCCGCCAACCAGATTCGAGAACGACTGGCGCGTCGCGCGCGTACCGAACTTGAAGGAGCCCGAATCGAGCGTCGAGAGATCGGCGTACTTTGCGAGTCGCGCCCCGGCGTACGCGCCCGCGAGGTCACCGGCCAGATCGCGCCAACGGAATGTATGGTCCTGGCCTGTGAGTCGAGCAAGGCCATAGTTACCCGCCTGGTTCGCCGCAATTGCGGCGAGTTCGCCTGCCGTCGAGCTCCAGCTCGCGATCGGTGCGGCCGCCAGACTCACGGCGCTGCTCACCGCGCCCTGCGCGGCCGACATGCCCACCGCTTCGGCATCGAAGTCCTCGCGCACGCCGAGCCCCATGCCGACGAGTTGTCCGCTTGCATTGCCCGCCGCCGCGCCGACGGCCCCACCCAGCACAGTGCCGAGCACGCCATGACTGAGGAGGCCGGCCATCGCGCCGCCGGTATACGCTGTGACTGCCACAGCGACCGCTGTAATGACGACCGCTGCGAGCACCTTGCCGACCGCCGTGCAACCGCTCGATGACGGAACAGGCACTGGTGGATACGGCGTGCTGTCGCCAATGATTCGGGCTGCGTTATACGGCGCGAACGTATTCGCGTCGTTGTGCAGATTGCTGACGACGTTCGGAACTGCGTACGACTTGCCGTGCTCCGATGCGGGCAGCGGATCGTTCGGCGACGCGCTGATGTTATTGGCGTCGGCGATCAGATACCACAGCCGGCTGTCGCCGAACACTGCCATTGCGATGCTCGCGAGCGAGTCGCCCTGCGCGACCACATACGAGCCCGGCGTGAGTCCCGGATAGGAAGCGCTGATCGGCGTAAAGCCGTTGCTGAACTGGTTGCCCGAGATGTTGCCGACGCTCGCGACTTCGTGACCGTCGCCGTAGTAGTAGTCCTGCGTGCGCACCACGTTGATGTAGTCGGAATCGCGTTTCGTGAGAATGCGGCCCTCGTTGTCGTAAGAGAACGTAAGCATGCGGCGTCCGTTCGCACCGTTCTCCTTGCGCTGGATCACGAGCCGGCCGCGCGCGTCGTACTGACTCTCGGTGTAGGCGCGCCGCGAGGGCCCCATAGTGGAGGTCACTGTGACGAGCGTTTCCTTGTAACCGCCGAACGCGGAGGTGTACTCGTAATCGTAGGTGTCGATGAAGCCGTCTTCGGTCGTTCCGCCCTGTTCGTACGTGTAGTAGTCGATATTGCCGACCGCGTCGTACCAGTTGGTCGCTGCGGAGGAGTTATCCGCATCGAACTCGTTGTACACGTACTTGTTCACGTACGTGCCGAACACCTGACCATCGGCATTATAGGTGGTGCTGGTGACGGACCGGTGGCCGTTCAATCCATACGCGCGCTGCATCAGCACCAGCCCGCGCTTGTCGAGCTCCTGCGTGAGCACGGGGCGCTCCGCCGAAGGGGGGCGTCCGTCACTGTAACTTTCGACTGCAGTGATCTGCGTCAGGTGACCGAGGTCGTTGTACGCGTAGTTCGTCTTCGTGAAGACGTCGACGTCATCGCCTATCGGAAAGCCGCCGCCGGGAATTCGACGGGTCCACTGGGAAGTCCATCTGCGGCGACCCACTTCGTCGTATTCGATGTACGTGCCATCATTCGATGACGTTCCGGGAGGCGCGAGGTCGACGGCCGTCATGCGGCCGTCATCATCGTAGTGGAACCACTTGTTGCTCAGGCCGCTGCCGCCGCCGGCGCGCTCATAGGTCGCCAGGATGTTGCGCCGATTCCCGAACTCATCGTACGTGTAGATGATCCACGAGCCAGGACGGGACGTGCCCGCCGCCGGCGGGATGCGCACCGAATTCAGACGGCCCAGTGCGTCGTAGTTCATCGTTACCGTGCGCGAAACGCCGGGAAGCGTTACGTGGACTGCGTCGAGATAGTCGCCGTACTCGTCGAATACGTGTGCCTCACCGGTGGCGCTGCGCTCGTAGGTCTCGCGCGCACGCTCACCTTTCACCGTGTAGTCGTAGTTCGAGATCTCGACCGTATGCAGAAAGTCCTGTCCGCCCGCCTCGCCGAATGTGCCTTCGGTGACGTCCTCGATGATCTGCCTGAGCAAGCCGTTGCCGTGATAGGCGTAGCTGCGGCTGCCCATGCCCACGTGATTTTCGATCGCCAGCTGACCGAACTCGTTGTATTGATACGTAGTCGTGCGAACGTCGGTCGAGCCTGAACGCACCGTGCTCTGGGTGAGCTCACCGATGACGTAGTCCCACTTGCTGTAGGTCCACGTCTGCCCGTTCTGAAGCCCATCGATTTCGCTGGTTCGATTGCCGAACTCGTCGTAGCCGTAGCTCATCACGCGGCCGCCGGGCGTGCGCGAAGCGCGCACCAGCCCGCGCTCATCGAGTTGCACGTAGCTCCAGAAAGCATCGCTGCTCGTCTCGGTGGAACCGCCGATGCTCGCACTGCCGACGCGACGGTTCGCCTGATCGTATAGATGCTGCGCCAACAGGATGGCTTGACCGTGGTGCGCCAGGTTGCGGCTATCGTACGAATCGTACTTGCCGTCGGGCCGTACGCGACGTATCACACTGCGACTGAGCACATTGCCGTTCGCGTCGAACGCGTCCACGAGCAGGACGCCCAGCGCATTGAGCGTGCCGACCCGATTCCCGTGCTCGTCATAGACATATTCAATCTTACGACCGGAATAGTCCGACTCAGAGGTGAGCTGGCCGAGCGCGTCGTATTCCTTGATGCGCGTGCGCAGCGCTGCCGACTGACCTTCGAGCCGGTCGCGCTCGTCCACGACGCGCCCGAGGATGTCATAGCGCAGCTCATGCACCACGGATGCGTCGTATCGCGAACCGTTCTCGCGCGCGACGTTGATCGTCGGCAGGCGCTCGGCGATCAGCTGATCGTCCGCGTTGTACGCATAGCTGACGACGCTTTCGAGCTCGCGCTTCACCTCGCCCGTGTTCAGAATCACATAGCCACCGTTGCGGCGCTCGGTGACGTTGCCCCAGCGATCGTACGACTGCTCGGAGAACGCGGAGACCGTTTGCATGTAACTGTTGAACGTCGCCGATTGCAGCACGTCGGTACGCGGCAGCCGCTGGATCTTCGCGCGGCCGAGTACGTCGTAGCCGATCTCCATCGTGCGCAGGAACGCCGCGCCGACCTGCTCCTGGCGCGTCATCTGACCCGTCAGGTCGTAGTAGTACTGGGTCACACCATCGCGCCCAACCCGGGTAATGAGCTCCCCCGCCTTGCTGTAGGTGAACGAGGCTACGAGCGCCTTGTCGAGCGACATCAGAGCGCTGCTGGCGGCGCCCCATACCTTGTATTCCGCCGTCTGCTCGCCAAAGGCGTTGTAGTCACAGCGTTTGCCGCTCTGCCTCGCGACGCCCTCGTCGTTGTAGACGTCGGTCACTGCGATCTGCTGGCCGCTCTTGTCGTAGGCGTAACGCCGCTCGATCGTGTGCGACTGCGTGCGCCAGCCATCCAGGGTTACATTGATCGCCTGCGTCTCGTGCGTGACGCGCCCGGCGTGATCAATGCGCATATTTCTGACCGAGCCGCGCGCATCCTTCGTCGCTATCAGATTGCCGGAGAAGTCATAGACGTTCTCGGTGACGAGCGTGCGGCCGCCGATCGGCGTGCCGTTAGCATCGACGCCGGCGCTACGCCTCTGCGTGACAACCTGGCCGAAGGCGTTGAGCGCGTACTCCGTCATCGGCGAAATCTCGCGCCGGTTGCGGAACGGGTCGGTCGCCGAGCCGGACGGCGTGGTGGCCGCCTGGCGCTTCGGCTCGATGACCTTCGTCACCTGACCGAACGCGTTATACATCGTCGTGGTGACCGAACCCATGGCATCAGTGCGGCTAGTGACGCGACCCTCGCCGTCATACGTGAGCGTCGCGACGGTGGTCGCGGTATTTCGATCATTCCACTGATCGGCATATCCATCGCCGCTGCGATAGGAGTAGCGCAGCCCTTTACGCTGTATCTCGCGCTGCTGGTCGCGCGTGTCGTAGATGAAGGTAGTGATTCGATCGTCGATATGCACCGTCGGTCGAGCCGGTGGCGTCAGCAGATCGAGGCCCGCTGCACCCGCGTTCGCATACTCGATGGTCCCGGTGAGATTGCCGAATGCGTCATACGTGCGTTCGGTCTGGTATCCGAGCGCATCGACGGTGTGCGTCGAGCGCCCCATGACGTCGTAGTAATGCCGCGTGTCGCGCCAGCGACCGCTCGCGCCGGAGTCGTCGATCTTGACCGACTCGCGCAACAGATCGCCGAACACCGTGTATGCGTACTTGGTGACGCCGGCGGAACTGACGGGTGAAACGCTGTACGGGTTCACGCCGGCGTTCGCACCATTGAAGTAGTAGCGTGTCGCCGTCGGCTGCGTGACCTGCGTCTTGCGGCCCAGATTGTCGTACTCGGCAGTGATCGTTCTGGCTGACGTATCCCCCGTCATCTGCGTCGCGATCTCGGCGGCGGTCCAGTAGCCGAGGCTCGCGCGGGGCGCTCCAGTCACTGCAAGACTGTGCCGCGTCATTGTGCGCTGTTCGTCGAATACGTTGTAGGTGAACGCGGTGACGTAGTTCATCGCGTCTATGCCATGCACGAGTCGGCCCAGACGATCGAAGGTCTGGTAGTTCGTGTCCCAGGCACTTGCACCACTGCGCGTTCGCGTCAGCACGACGTTGCCGAGCGCGTCATACTTCGTTTCCTGAATGCGCCGGAAGCTTCCTTGTGTGCTCGTCCGCTCGACGCGTCCCGTGACCGGGCTGTAATAGCCCGGCAGATGTACCTCCGTCTGACGTCCGAGACGGTCATACATGAACGTCGTCATGCGCACATCGACGGTGTCATACGCTTCGTAGCGATTCTTGAGATTGCCGAGGGCGTCATATTCATAGCGCGTCTCGAGTTCGCGCTCGCCACCGGGCGCAGTTTCGTTACTGAGCTGATAGATGGCTTTCTTGAAAATCTCCGAACGCAGGCGGCCGATACGGTCGTACCGGTAGTCCCACTCGTGCCCATTCTTGTTCCTGAAGGTGATTCGGTCCCCGAGCGCGTTGTAGGTCTGGGATTGCGTGAAGCCCAGTGCATCCGTCGTCGACAGCACCCTGCCGGAGGCGTCGTAGCTGTATTTCTCGCCGCGCGTCATCATTGCGTCGCCCACCGCACGCGCGCCACGAACCATGACGAGCTGAGCCTCGGTCGGCGTCACCGGCGCGCTGCCGGGCGGCGTAGCCTGGACGGGGATCGTGAGTGCGAATCGACGCTGCTCTTCGATCTGTCCGAGTGCGTCGTAAACCGTCTCGCTCAGGGCGCCATCGGCGGCGACGGTGAAGCGCCGACGCCCCGCGGAGTCGTACACGAACGAGGTAACGCGATCGAGATCGCCCGGATGTACCGCCGCGTCCAGCGCCGCTTTGTCGAAACTCGACAGCGCGCCGACCGTGTCGGCATAGGCGATCGTCTGCACCACGAGGCCAGTGTCGTCATACACCTGCCGCGTGACGATGTGCTCGCCGGCAGACAGCCGGCGCACGGAATACTCCATGCGTCCCGCATCGTCGTACGCGAACCAGGAACTGCGATTGGCGGGATCGGCTTCGATCGTCCCGGCCACTGCCGCATCGAGCGTGGCCGCGGCATAGTCATTGACCAGGCCAACCGCCTGCGCATACTGCATCGTCGCCACGAGCTGACCGAGCGCGTCATAGCGGTTGCGCGAAACGATGTGCTGAGTCCCGCGACCGGCGGCATCGCTCGCCATGACGCGCACGGAATAGACCATGCGGCCGGCGCGGTCGTACGCATAGTGCGAGACGTGATTGTCCGCGCTCACGCGATTGACAGCCGCGTTGATCGTCGACTCGCTGTACTGGCTCAGCGCTGGACGAACGGCGTAACGCACACGGCTGACGACGTTTCCGGCGTTGTCGTACACATTCTCGGCGACACCCCCCAGCGCATCGACCGTGAAGCGAAGCCGGTCATTCGCGTCATAGGCGTAGCGCGTGCGCTGCACGCTGGCGAGCGAGGCAGGCGTCTCCTCGAAGTACCGCAGACTGCGCAACTCCGTACGGACACTGTCATCGGTCAGGCGGTCCGCACTGGCAAGGTTTGCCGGCAGCACCATGAACTGATCGTAGCGCCGCGATTCGACGACGTTCCCGTTGGCATCGTAGATGCTTTCGCTCACGACCCAGTTGCCGCCGGAGTACGCCTGCAGCATGTAGCGCTGCCGTCCGTCCTCGTCGTAAGCAAAGTAGCTGCGCTGATCGCCGAGTGCGTCGGAGGTCACCGGTACGCTCAGCACGACATCGCCAAGCAGCGCGATCTGCTGCGAAGTGAGACTCCTCGCGTAACGGCGTGTCTGGACGACCTGGCCGTGCTCGTCATACCAGTTGCGGCTGACTTCGCCGAGCTGATTCACCGTGTACGTGAGCTGGCCGGCGTCGTCATAGACAAACCAGGTGCTGGCGCCCTTGGCATCGATCTTGCGGCTTACGCGGCCTGCGGCATCGTAGCGGTACTCGGTGGTCAGGTACTCGGTATGCTCGATCGGCCCCGGCGGCGTGCGCTCGATGACGCGCAGCGCGACCTTCTCGTGGGTGCGACGACCGAGGTTGTCGAACTCGTACAGCGTCACACGCTGGTCCGAACCGGCACGCGAGCCGCGCTGTACAGTGACGACGTTGCCGAGGCCGTCATACGCATAAGTGGTCGTGAGCTCGAGACCCTCCGGATCGAGCAGCACTTCCAGCAGCTGACCGCTGCGGTCGTAAGTGAGCTGACTTACCCGCTCGATGCCTGCTCCGACCTCGGTCACGCGGATCTGACGACCCAGCGCATCGAACCTGTACTGGGTCCTCTCGTTCAAGCCGCCCGGGTCGAGTGTGCGCTCGACCACTCGGCTGTGTTCGTCATAGCGATACCGGACAACAACGCCACGCGCGTCGCGCGTTTCGATGAGTCGGCCGGCGCTATCGTAGGTGTTGTGCTCGACGATCTGCCCGCGCGCATCCACACGCTGCGTCAGTCGTCCATCTGCATCGTAGTCGAACGAACGCACTGCGCCGCGTCCGTCCTCGATGCTCAGCACTTCGCCGTGCTCGGTGTGCGTAGTCCTGACGCGAATGCCCTCCGGAGTCGTGACGGTCATGACACGGGTTGTATCGTCGTACCGGTAGGTCGTTTCCTGGACGTACGGTTCGCCAGCGCCCACTATGCGACGCCGCACCGAGAAGACGCGGCCGAGCGCATCGAACTGCGTCGTCACGCGCCGATCGAGCGGATCCCGGACTTCGATGAACCGGCCGCCGTCGTGATAGAGCGTGCGTGTGGCTTTGCCTGCGCCGTCGACCGTGCGCACGACGCGCCCGAATGCGTCGTACTCAGTGCTGGTCGTGTGGTTCAGCCCACCCAAATCGCCGGTCGTCTCGATGACCTGCCCGAGCAGGTCGTAGTCGAACTGAGTCGTGGTGACCCGCGCGTTTGCCCGCACGATCTCCCGTGTCTGTTGCCACAGTTGACCGTACACGTCGTACTCGAATGTCGTCTTGAAGCGCTCGGCGTCCATCGTCTGCCGGAACTGCCCGCGAACGTCGTACTCATGCTCTGCGAGCTGGTCGATCTCGTTGTCCCTGATCAGCGCCAGAGGCGCGGTCAGCGTGTCGTCCACAGCGCCTCCGCCGCCATCGAGCAGCAATTCATCCATGACGGCTTCCGACAAGCGCGTCGCATAGCGGCGGGTCGCCGCAACCTGGCCGAAGGTCGTATAGCTCGTCTCGCTGACTTCACCCGCAAGCACGCCTTCCTCGTCGTTCACGACTTTGACGGTATGCGTCAGTCGATCTTCGCTGTCGTAGTAGTACAGCGTGGTATTGCCTTTGGAATCGTGGCCGCGAATTCGACGACCGAGCGTGTCGTACACGTACTGCATGCCGAACTGGACGATGGCCTCATCGGTGCTCAGCCCCGAGGCGTCACCGACCCCGCCGACCTCGCCGGTGATCTCATTGAAGGCGTTGTAGCGAATGCGGGCGCCGCGCTGACGCTCCGAACCTTCCGCGCGCACCTGCCGGATGAGTCGGCCAGCCTCGTCATACTCATGGTTTGTCACTGTCCCATCGTGCGCAACCGCACGCTGCACGCGCCCGAACTCGTCGTACTCGACCGTCGTGATCCGGCGATCTTCCCCCGCACGCTCTTTCAGACTGGTCAGCGTGTCATCGGGCGCAACGATCAGTCTCTCCATGTATTGCACGGTCTGCTGTGCATTGCCCTGCTCGTCATAAAGGGTCTCGGTGAGAAACCCCCGTTCGTCGACGTGGCCGACGAGACGACCCTGCGCGTCGTAGTACCGATAGCTGTACAGTCGTTCCCCGTCAGCGGGACGCCACAGCGTGAGTACATCATCGAGAGGCGGCAGTGACTCGTTCGCTTGCGGCCGGCCACCGCTCTGCCCGTTCGCCCGGGCTGCGTAGCGCACCGTTTCCACGAGGCGTCCTGCCGCGTCGAGCTTGTACTCGGTGAGATACCCGAGCGCATCGACCATGCCGATGCGATTGCCGTCGCGATCGTAGAAGTAGCGCGTAAGGCGATCGACCGTCTGCCGAGAAATCGCCCGCGAGGCGCCGTCATAGGCAGTTTCAGTAACTGTACCGCCGGACTCGATCTCGCGCACGAGCCGTCCCGCGGCGTCGTATTCGAGTGTCGTCGTGCGATCGTGATCAGGGTCGACGCGCACATCGCCCGTCTCGCCGATGATCAGCTGCGTCTTGGTCACAACCGGCGGGTCGCCGATCGTCCATTCGCTCGTGTCCGCTGCATCGACGTACCGTGTCTGCTTCACGACCCGGCTGTCGGCGTCATATTCGTAAGCCGTGACGGCGCCAACGGAATCGACCTCCTGCACGAGACGTCCGGCATCGTCATAGAAGCTGAAGCGACGATTGCCCTGCGCATCGATCACCATGCGCTGCCGACCAGCCGCGTCGTACACGTAGGTCGTCGTACGGGTCTCGTCTGCAGCTGAGCTCAATGCGACCCCGATCAGGCGCCCACGCACGTCGTAACTGCGCACTTCGGTGAGTCCTGCGCTGGTCTGGATGCTGATCGTCCGCGCCACGCCGTCGTATTGCGTCGTCGTCGTTCCATTGCGATCGACACGGGAGGTTTCGCGTCCCATCCCGTCGTAAGCATAACTTGCGAGCTCGTCGCCATCGCTGCGAGTCGCACCGCGCATCGCAATCGTCTGCAGCAGCTCGCCGTAGCCGCTGTAAACGAACTGCGTGACGACCGCTGCCGCGTCCAGCACGCCTTCGCCGGCCTCGTCCACGACCGCGTATGCGGTGCGCTTCGACAGATTGCCGCGGTAGTCGTACTCGAGCCGCGTGAGCTGCACTTCGTCCTTGTCCTGCAGCGCCCCGACCCAGCTCACGAGCTGCGCTTCGTTCAACCCCGACCCGGGATCCAGCGCTGCAACGTCATAGCGGGCCCCGGTGTATTCGATGGCATGCGACATGAGCCCGTTACTGCCGAAGCGGCTCTCGCTCACGCGGCCTTCCGCGGACACGACGAAGCGCAGCCGGGACTCACCGTCATATACGAAGCGCGTCGTGAACGGCTCATTCGCGGTGCGGCGGCGAGTCTCCGTCAAGACCTGGTTCTGCGCGTTGTAAGTGCGACTGACCGTATTACCGAGCGCGTCTCGCTCCAGTGTCCGGTTGCCGTTCTGGTCGTACTCGTACACCACGGCGTGGCCGCGCGCGTCGATGATCCGCCACACATCGCCCGCATCGTTGTACTCGTACTTCGTCGACAACCGCTCGGCATTCGCCTGCGGCGCCGGACTGCGCATCTCAATCAGCTGGTCCTGATCGTCATAGAAAAAGCTCCACACGTGGCCGAGTGCGTCGACCACGTCGGTGCGGCGAGGATCCGTGAAATAAGAGAATGTCTGCACGCCGCTCGCATCAGTCACCGTGGCAATGCGGCCCTGCGCGTCGTACGTGAAGCTGACGCTGCTTCCGTCGCTTTGCGTGATGCTCGCGATGCGTTCGCTCGCACCATCGTAGGCGTACGTCGTTACGTAGACGCCGCCTGCAGCGTTCAGATCTGTCCTCACCTGCTCCAGTCGACCGGCGCTGTCGTAGCGGTACTCGACTTCGCGGGTGGGCGTCGCATCGCTCGCGCTCTCGTACGTATCCACGCGCTGCAGCCGCACGTGCGACGTGCCTGGCACCGTCGCGTAGATCAGCTCGATGCGTTGTCCGCTGGCCTGATCCGTGACGTTCTTGAGCCGGTTGGCCGCGTCGTAGCCGTACGTGATCGTATTGCCACTGCGATCACGCTGACTCTCCAATCGTCCGATCGCTCCATCGGTCGTCGCCGAAGCGTAGCGCTCCTGCGCGCGCGAGCTGCCCTCGGTCCACAGCCACTGTTGCGTATCCTGATCGAACTCGAGCGTGTCATGCGCCCCGCCGCCGGCGGTGCTCACGTACTTGTTGCGTGCGGAATCCCAATTGTAGGTGGACTCATTGCCGTCGCCGTCCGTCCGGACGACAGATGTATCCGCCCGATTCGGCGCCACGCCGCTGAAGCGCACTGAACGTTCGCCGTCCCAGCGCCAGCCGTCCGTGTCGGCGTCGTTCCACGCCCCGCGCGAGTTGTAGGTGCGAAGGTGCAGCAAGTCGGTGCCGCGCCCCGCGAGTTGCTCGTCGCGAAACTGCAGGATCAGGTTGCCCGTGGCCGCGTTGACGAACGAACGACCACCCGCCTGTCCGAGGAGCCCGAGACCCAGCGAGCTACTGCCGCCCAGAATGGCGGCGGAGGTATTGAACAGGCCCAAGCCATGACCCGCGACGATTGCAGCCATTGTATTCAGCTCCGTATCTTCTTGAGGGATGCGCCGACAAACCGAAAGATCCGCCCGGCGGATCGTGAGGCGAGATTCCGCCCTTCTGTCACAGACGCGGGTCGGCCGTGAAAGCGGTCACCGCGCAGCGCACTTTGTGTGCTGTCGCGCAGGATGTGACGTGGATCTCATTCCGGGGCTCATCCATAAGCGCCGGCGATCGCCCGCAGCAGTAGCGACCAGCCGTCGATCAGCACGAACAGCAGCACCTTCAGAGGCAACGAGATCGATGCGGGCGGGACCATCATCATCCCGAGCGCCATGAGCACGGCCGCCACGATGAGATCAATGAGCAGGAACGGCAGGAAGATGATGAACCCTGCGACGAATGCGGCGCGCAACTCGCTCAGCATGAAGGCGGGCACAAGCACGCGCAGCGGCGTGTCCGCGCGCACTTCACCCAGCGGCGTGCGCGCCAGCTCGCTGACGGCGACCAGGTCTTCATCGCGAACGTGCGCCAGCATGAACGTTCTGAGCGGCGCGAAGCCGCGTTCGATCGCCTGCGTGCTGTTGATCCGGCCAGCCAGGAACGGCGCGACGCCTTCGTTGTGACTTTGCTCCAGCGTCGGCGCCATCGTGAACCAGGTCAGGAACAGCGCGAGCGTCAGCAACACCGCGTTCGGCGGCGTCTCGGGCATTCCCAGCGCATGCCGCAGGAACGACAGCGTCACAATGATGCGAGTGAACGATGTCATCGCGATCACAGCCGCCGGTATGAAGCTCAGCAACGACAGCGAGACCAGGAGCCGCACGTACGGCGCCAACTGATCTGCGCTCGCATTCGCGGGCAACAAGCCGAAACCGGACTCCGCAGCCACCGCTGCGATGGGCGTCAGCACGACCGCTATCGCGATCACGGTGCGCCTCATGGCGCCCGCGCCTTCTGCAATCTGACGAGCCACGGATGCGCAGGCGAGCCCGCGGTCGTGGCGACCGTGTCCGGCCAGTGTTGCACGACGGGCCGCGTCGACTCGATGACGAGATGAACGCGCTCATCGACTTCGACCAGATGCAGATGCGTCTCGGTCGACAACTGCAGCGACTCGCACAACCGCAGGCGAGCGCTGGATGGCGGACGCGCTTGCGGACTCCCAACACGCCGGATCACGATGATCGCAACAACGCCGAGAAACAGCACGAGAGGCAGCGCCCAGATCAGGCGCCACGCGGATTCCATAGCGGCGGCTCCGGATCAGCGAGGGGAGACTGCGCCCGCGGACGCGACGGCGGTCTGTGTGATGCGCAGGCCGAAATGCTCACCCACGGCGACCAGCACACCGCGCGCCACTACCCCGCCGTCCACAAGAACATCGAGAGGGGCATCCGCGTGCCGGTCGAGCGTGAGCGTCGACCCCGGCTTCAGCTCCAGCAATTCAGCAACGCTCAGCTGCGCAGCGCCGACGCGCACGGTGACGCGAACTCTTACCGAACCGAGCAGCGGCAGCATTGAGTCGACCACGGACATGCCCGAAGGCGTTGTCGCGGAAAGAGGGTCGAGCTCGATCTCGGTCGCGTCGTAGTGCATCGCATTGTTCGCTTTATCGGTCATGACATTCTGCTGCTCAACTGAATACTTATGAGGCCGTTGCGCTGGCCGAGCCCCGCCCGCGCAATCGCAGTGTCCGCGCAAGTTACCGTCAACGGCTCGCTCAGCAACTGCGGCAAGACCAGCACGTCGCCGCAGCGCAGATCGACGAGTCGCGACAGATCCACCTCCGCGCCGCCAAGAATCGCTTCCAGACTGACTTGGCTATCGCATATCGCTTGATCGAGCGGCACCAGAGGGTCGAGATCGTCCGGTGCACGACGCATCGGCGGCATGGAACGCCATACACTCTCATCGGCGATCGCCAGCAGGCCGAGCGCTTCGCAGCCGATGAGCACCGCTGCGGACAGCGGCCTGAACAGCCGATCGGGCAGCGCAGTGAGCGTGGCGGGATAATCCGCGAGCACAGGCCGGCCGAGCAGCGCTTCGGCCAGCGTCTGATTGCGTGCGAGCCAGGCGCAGTCGACGATGCCGACGACCCACTCGTCGGTGCCGCTTGCGAGCGGCGTGAGCTCATCGCCCAGCACGGCGCAGCTCATCGCCAGTCTCTCGGCCTCGTTCGATCGAAACCAGACCGAAGCCGTCTTGGCGCTCACGCGCTCATACTCGTACGCGAGCGAGCGCGGCGCATGCGAGATCGCGCTCACCTGTACGGCGGCGCTGCCTGCGGTGTAGCCGTTAACCCATTCGCGGCCCCACGCATCGAGCGCCGACTGCACCCGATCGCGCAGCCATTCGAGCGCCGCCGTCCCCGGAACGTGAATCGGGCGGACTGCTGCGCTCACTGCCCGGCTCGCATCTGCAAGAGGGCCTGCAGCATGTCGTTCGCAGTGCTGATGACCTGGGAGGATGCCTGATAGCCTCGCTGCATCAGGATCAGCTCACTGAATGCCTGCGTCAGATCCACATTCGACAGCTCGAGCAATCGGCCGCGCACTTTCAGATCGTCCGCCGCGCTGCGGAAGTCGACTGGATGCGTGCCGCGGTACTCGAATAGCGCATCGCCGCGTTCCACCAGGCCGCCCTGATCGTTGATGCGCGCGAGCACCAGACTCGGCCCGTCGCGCGTCTGCTCGTTCGTGTAGGTGATTTTCAATACCCCGAATTCGTCGAACTTCTCGGATGCGATTGCGCCGGTGCCATAGCCGTCCTGGTGGGCGAGACTGAGCGCCGCGTTCGTCTCCGGCAGCAGCATCACCGATTCGAAATCGAAGTCGATCTCTGCCGGATCGACGCCCTGCAGGTCGAGTGTGATGGCCACCGGCGAGCTTCCGGGTGAGGGGCCCGTGCCAATGAACTCCACTTCTCCTTCACCGATCTCGATGTCGTCTTCGAATACCGTGATATCCCAGCGCGACAAGCCGGCAGGCGCCGCCGGATCGATCGCGATCTCGAGTCGCAGCGTGTGTTTCACGCCCCGGCTGTCGAAGATCGCCAGCGGCTCGATGGTGCGCCCGTTCTCGCCGCGATTGGAAAGAATGCCGTCGAGCCGCACGGTCGTCGTCGCGCGCGGTGCACTCGTGCGGAAGCCCTCGCGTGTCAGCGGCGCAATCGCACCGTTCTCGCCGCGCGCCATCACCTTGAGTTTCGTGCCGCGCACCACCAGCTCGCCGTCGACATTGAAGTCGAACGAGCCGGCCCGCGTGTAGCGCAAGGCCCCGCTCTCCTCCTGCACGACGAAGAAGCCTTCGCCCTCGAGGAACACGTCCAGGTCGCGATTGGTGCGCGATGCTTCGCCCGGGCGCAGATCGAGCAACGTACGCGAGGCATCGACGCCGCCGCCGGCAGCACGCTGGCCGCCCGCGCCATTCTGCGAGGAGCCGCCGGCGGAACCATGGAAGACATCGGCGAAGCGCACCGTCGAGCCGCGAAAGCCCGGCGTGTTCATGTTGGCGACGTTGTTGCTGATCACACTCAGCGCACGCTCGTGGCCGCGCATTCCGGAGACCGCGACGAAGATGGATTCGATCATGGGCTGACCTCGTTGTGCGGGCGGTTCAGGTTACGGACTCGATCTGGCCGAGGGCGACGTTCGGATAGACCTCGCTGGTCTGCGCGTCCTGCACGGTCAGCCGCGGCAGCCCTTCGGCAAGCGTGAGGCGCTGCACGCGGCCAGTCACCAGGCGGCCGTCGTCGAGCCGCAGCGTCACCGTGCGATTGATGAGCCCGACCGACTGGTTCATCGCCTGCAGGGTCAGCAGCTGATCGATGCTTTCGTTGAGCCGTTGGGAGGAGTCCAGCGCGGCGAACTGCGCGATCTGGCCCATGAAGTCCTTGTTGTCCATCGGCTTGAATGGGTTCTGGTGCGTCAGCTCCGTGAGCAGCACACGCAGCAGATCATCCAGTCGCAAGCTCTGCGCTGCGGCCGTCAGATTGGCGGCCTCGGTGGGTGTAATGGCCATGATGTTTCGCTCGTGTCCTGGTCGTTGCAGACGTATCTGTCGTCAGCACCTGATGAGTGGTGCGGGAAAAGGCGGCGCATCGCGGGTCCGATACAGAGTTCTGCCGTTCACCATCAAAAGACGTAGTCCGTCGCGCCGACCGGTCAAATCCTGCGCAACAACGAACGCGGCCTGCAGCGCCGCCTGTGGATCGAGTTTCGCGTCACGCACAACGATGCCCACTTCTTTCTCGCGCACGACGACGCTCACGGACCCTTCGCTCCCCGCCCCCGATCCCGCCGCGTCGGCGTGCTCCGGGGCTGCAGCACGCTGCGGCCGGGATACCTCGTCGGACTGAGCCTCCTGAGTGAAAAGTGGAGCATCGAAAAGCGCCGCCCATTGATCGCGTTGTTCTTCACTGAAGCGGGCATGCCGCGCATCGGCTCCGACCACGCACGTCTCGCGTCCGAGCGCGCTCAGGACGGATGCCAACTGAGCGCCGCCGCTCATTCGCGCCTCCAGACGTGGCGCTGGAGCCAGAGGTCGTCGACGCGGTTCATGTCGACGCTTCGCTGTCGCGACTCCGCATTCCCAGCCTCGACGCGCAACGCCTCATCGATCGATCGCTGTCCGCCGCGCAGGCGGGCAAGCACAGCCAGCGCCTCATCCTCGCGGCGCTCGGCTTCCGCAAGCAACGCTTGTCGTTCCCGCAGCAGTCCTTGCCCGGCGCGATACGCACGCTGCAGCGACTCAACCAGCACTGGGTCCAGCCGTTCGCGCGACATCGTCGCTCGCAGATGCATCGCCGCTTCGTCGCTCTGCTGGTGCAGCTCGTGCGTGCCCTGCTGCAGCGACTGGCGGGCTTGCACGACGTGCGCAACAGTCACCGCCGCTTCGAGGACTTCGAACTCCTTCATGGCGCGCAACGCTCGCAGTGCTTTCCGCTCATTGCTCATCGTCCTTCCCCAGGCCGGCAGCCAATTCGCGCATCTGCGCCAGCGCGCGCTCGCGCGGAACTTGATGATCCTGCGCTTGCGAGAAGAAGGTGCGAATGCGAGGCGCCGCCTGTACCGCGCGATCGAGCGCCACGCTCACCCCCGGCTTGTATGCGCCGATTTCGATGAGCTGGCGATTGCGCTCGAACAGCGCGCACGTGGACAGCAGGCGCCGTGCACAAGCGACATCGTCCGGCGCTGCCACGACGGTCTGGAGCCGGCTCACGCTCCTTAGAACATCGACGGCCGGGTACTGCGCCGAGTTAGCCAAGTCGCGTGACAGTACGATGTGCCCATCGAGCGTTGCTCGCAGCGCGTCCGAGACAGGCTCGTTTAGATCGTCGCCGTCGACCAGTACCGTATAGATGCCGGTGATCGCGCCCGCGCCCGCACCAGGTCCGCTGCGCTCGCAAAGTTGCGGCAGCTCAGCGAATGTGGAAGGCGTGTAGCCGCGCGTCGTAGGAGGCTCGCCGGCTGCAAGCCCGATTTCCCGCCGCGCCATGGCGAAGCGGGTCAGCGAGTCCATCATCAGGAGCACATCTTCGCCGGCGTCGCGAAAGAACTCGGCGATGACCGTCGCCGCATACGCTGCCTTCGTTCGCACGACGGCGGGCTCGTCGGCGGTCGCGACGACAATCACGGAGCGCCGCAGACCCTGCTCGCCCAGCGAATCCTCGATGAACTCGCGCACTTCCCGCGAACGCTCGCCAATGAGCGCAACCACGTTGACGGAGGATCTCGCACTACGGGCCATCATCCCCAGAAGCGAGCTCTTGCCGACACCGCTGCCGGCGAACAGACCAACGCGTTGGCCGCGCGCGAGCGTCAGCATCGAATCGATCACCTTGACACCGGTCTCGAACACCGCCGCGACGCGTTTACGGTCCATCGCTCTGGGCGGCGCCGCCCGTAAGGGGCGCTGCTCGCGCAAGTACAATGGTGGACCGCCGTCGACGCTACGGCCAAATGCATCGATGACGCGGCCCAGCAGCTCGCGCCCGACGGGAACGGACGGCATCGCGTCCACGGCCATGACGCGATCGCCCGGCGCAACGCCGTCGGTCTCGGCAAATGGCGTCAGCCAGGTGACGCCGTCCGCGAAACCCGCGACCTCCGCCTCCAGTGGTGCTCCCGAACTTCGGTCGATCCGACAGCGCTCACCGATCTGTGCTGACGGGCCGATCGACTCGAGAATATGCCCGCGCACGGCGACGATGCGCCCGATGCGCTGAACCAACGCGCTCTTCTCGAGCGCCTCGGCGAGCGCTTGCACAGCGCTCACTGCGTCGCTCCGCTTGCGACCAGTACTGCATGGAGGCGCCGCAACTGGCCCTCGAGACTGCCGTCATACTCGCCCGAGCGCGCTTTGATCACGCAACCGCCAAGATCGAGCGCGTCGTCCGGCTCGATAGTGAGCCGCAACTCGCCGATGCGCAGCTCCGGGTCCGAAGAGAGCTCGCCAATCAGATCGCGCAGCGTTGCGACGTCGCGTGAGTGAAGGCGCGCCGTCGCTGATGACTCGCCGCGCAGCTCCGCACACACCTGACGCGCGACTCCCAGCACAAAAGCCGGCATCAATGCACTTCGGCCCGCGACTCGGCATACGGCGATCCAGGTCAACTCGCCGACGGCGGATTCGAGGCTCGCAAGCGCAAGCCCATGCGCGCGTTCGATGGCCGCGAGCGCGCTCGACACTCGTTCCGTGAGTTCCGCACGGGCGCTCGTCAGCTCTTCCGCAGCCTGTGCGCGCGCGTTATTGAGGGCTTCGGCATGACCGTCGCTTCGGCCGCGCTCGCGCTCGGCTTCGTATACGGATTCTGCGTGCGCTGCGATCTCCGCGCGAACCTGAGCATCGATCTCAACACGCAACGACGCCTCGGGCGACGGCGCAGGCTCACCCGGCTGCGAGGCGGCAGCGGCGTGAGCCGAGCGCGCTTCACTGAGTCGCACGCGACGCGCCCCGATCCTGCCGGGCCGAATCAGCGCGCCCACGCCAGAATCCTCTGCGTGCGACGGCGAAGCGTTGCGATCCATTGCACCCATGGGTCAGAGCGGCGCGCGCATGCGGGCAGCGTGCGCGACTCCGCGACGATGCGGGCGCAGAGGGCTTTCATGACTGCAGGGGCGAGCGGCATGAGTCGGCCGCGCAGTCGGGATTGCAGGGCGATGCGCCGCTGCGACGGCATGAAGTCCAGCACGCGCTCCTTCCATGGCCAGCTCGCTGCATTCATGAGATGCGCCGCCGTGCTCGTCGAGCATCGCTCCAGACAGCGCGCGACGATCTCCGGGTCCATCGCCTCGACGTCTTGCTGCGCCGAGCGAAGATCCGCGTTTTCTGCCTCGCTGCTCAACTGCGCACCCAGTGTGGGCGACACACAGAGCGTCGCGAGCTCCTGCAGCAGCGGCACGATGAGCTCCGTTTCATCAGGCGAGAGCCGCGCAATGACCTGCTCGCGCGTCCTCGCATCGAGACTGTGCAGCAGCAGGGCGGCGCGGCGCAATGCGGCTTCAGGGGCGCTCACGCACGTCCCTCGCTTGCATCCAATCGCGCACCTTTCTGGTCAGCGCATCGAGTTCGGCATCGCGCGCCGCGCTAGCGTCCCCGTCGCGCGGGCGCTCTTGAGGCGCAGCTTGCAACCGGGTCCACGCGACGACGGCAGCAGCAGTTGCGAGTAGCAGAATCCCGAAGACCCACCATTGGACTACGAGTGACGACGTGCTGGCCGCCGACGGCTCTCCCGTCGTCGCCGGCTCACCGCGCATCGGACCTTCCACGTCAATCTCTTCCACGCTCTGCGCTCGTGGAATCAGCAGTACCGTGACTGCATCGCCCCGTGCGACGTCGAGGCCGATCGCCGCCGACACGACGCGGGCGATGGCATCCTCGGTAAGCCCAGCGGGCGCACCTTGCAACACCACTGACACGCTCAGGCGCTTGATCGATCCGGGCGCGGTCAACATCTGCTCCGTGCGCCGTCCCACCGCGTACTCGTGCTCCCACTCCGTGCTGTCCTCGCCGCCGCTGGCGTCGCTGTCGACAGGGGCATAGCCTGCAGCGCCACCGCGCTGCGCCTGTCGCTCCTTGACGAGCACGCCCGCCGGCCGATCCGCGCCATCGCCGCCTTCGGCGGAGAGTGGCTGATCGGTGGTTACGCGAATCTGCCGATCATCGAGCAAGGCGTCCACCGAGATCGACGCCGTTCCCCGTGGCGCAACCTCCAGCAACAGGCGCTGCAGCTTGCCTTCAAAGTAGCGATCGACTTCGCGCTTGATGTCGAGTTGCGCGGATGACGGTTCGTCGTCGGAGCGTGTAGCGCGAGTCAGCGCTGCGCCCGACTCATCGAGCACGATTACGTCGTCCAGTCTGATTTGCGGAACGGCGGCCGCAACCAGACGCTGGATGCCGCGCACCTGTGAGCTCGACAGCTGTATGCCTGGCTGCAGGGCGACGCTGACCGCAGCTGTGGCCCGCGCCGCCTCTCGCTTGAACAAGCCGCTCTCCGCCAGGGTCACGTGCACACGTGCGCCGCGCACGCCTTCGATCGTCTGAATCGTTCGTGTCAGCTCGCCCTGCAGCGCACGCTGGTAGTTGATGCGTTGTGCAAAGTCCGTGGTAGAGAAATCGCTTTCCTCGAACAGCTCCAGCCCGACACCCGGCGGCGCCTCGACCCCGCGGCCCGCGGCTGCGGCTCGTGCGCGACCGAGCTCGGACCGGCGCACTTCCACCGCATCCCCCTCCTCACCGATGCGATGGGAAATCTTCAGGCCATCGAGTCGATGCGACAGCTCATTGACCTGCTCGGCGCGCAGCCCGGAATGCAGCACGACGTATGAATCATGCAGCAGCAGCCAGGCGACGCCGCCTGCCGCGAGCGCTGCGATCGCAATCGCCCCAACGATCAATCCCGTGCGCCGCTGCGGATTCAGCGCGCGCCAGTAGTCCGAGAGCATCATGGGTCGATCACATCTGCATGCGTGTCAGGTCGAGGAAGGACTCAACCAGGCGATTGCGCACCTGTACGAACATCTGCACGCTGAGCCGCGCCTGCTCGAGATCGATCATTACTTCGTGGAGCTGCACCGGCTTGCCGGCCGCAAGGTTGTTCATCGCCGTTTCCGCGGCGCGCACGCTCGCATTCACCTCACCAAGCCCCGTCTGAAGCAAGCGCGCAAACCCATCGCCCGCAGGTGGCGAGGCGTGTAGATCGGCAGGTGCGGGTGCTTCCCAACTCACCGCAGCGACTGCTTTGATCGCCGTCATCGATCCAATATCCCATTCCATCATCGACTCCCGATTTCCAGGGCCTTCGCGGCCAGCGTCTTCATCGCCTGCAACACCGCAAGGTTCGCTTCGTAAGCGCGCAGCGCGCTCATCACGGTCAGCATCTCGCGTGTGTGATCAATCATGGGAAAGGCGACCATGCCGTGCTCATCGGCGTGCGGATGCCCGGGCTCATACACGGTGCGCACGCCCGATCCCGCCTGCGGAGCGAGCGATGCCCGCGCGATGACACGCCCGCGCTCATGCAAGCTCAGTGCACCGGCAAACGACTTCGGTGTGGCGCGGATGACAGCGGCAACTGGCCGATAGCCTTCCGCGCCTGGCGGGCTGCTCGTGTTCATGTTGGCGAGGTTCAGCGCGGCGGCTTCGAGCCTCGCCTTCTGCGCTGACATGCCGGCAGCGCTGACCTCGATCGCGGTGACGTAGCTCATGTCAGGCGCGCGTCGGGTTGGCGATCGTCGCAAGCAGCGAGAAGTAGCGGCTCAGCGAGCTCGCCATCGCCTGGTACTGCATCGATGTCGAGGCGAGTTGCGCCAGGTCATCCTCGATCGATGGCGTTGTTTCCGCGAGATCAGGCCCAACCCGCACCGCGTCTGCGCGCCGCAGCGCCGAGTCGAACTGCACCCGCATGCGTTGATACCCCTCGGTATCGCGATTGGCCACGTTGCTCGCGATCACGTCGAGTTGCAGCGCTCGCAGCGACATCGCCTCCGACACGCGTTCGATGGTGGCTGCTTGAAACCCGCCCATGACTGATTCCTCCGGTAAAGTTGCATTCATTGCACCACCAACTCGGCGTGCAGAGCGCCTGCGGCCTTGAGCGCCTTGAGAACGGAAACGACGTCGCGCGCGCTGATCCCAAGACGCCCGAGCGCCTGGATCAGATCGGCAATCGTGCCGCCAGGTTGAGTCACGAGCGCGCCGCCCTGTTCCTGCAGATCGATGCGGGAGTTCGTCACGACCTGCGTGCGAATCGACGCCGAGGGATCCAGCAGCAACGTGGGCTGCGAGACCGCATTGTCCGTGATGATCGAGATCCGTAGATCGCCATACGAGATCGCCGCCGGTGCAATGCGCACGTCGACTCCGGAAACGACCGTTCCCGTCCGCTCGTTAACGACAACGCGCGCGCGGAAATCCGGTGCGATCTCCAGCGCTTCGATCGTGCGAATGAGATCGACGAATCGACTGCGATAAGCTGCCGGCGAGCGCACCTCCACCGCATCGGGGTTACGCGCGTATGCACTTCCTGCGCCGAGCGCTGCGTTGATCGCATCAGCCACTCGCGCTGCATTGGTGTAGTCGGGCTCGATAAGCGACACGAAGAATGCGCCATCATCGGCAGGTGAAGGCGCGGGCGGTGCAACCTCGACCAGGCCGCCGCCCGGAATCGTGCCCACTGTCGGATGATTCTTCTGACCGACGCTGCCGTTGGCCTCGAAGCGATAGCCGCCCACGGTGAGCGGCCCTTGCGCCAGCACATACGTGAGCCGATTCGGACCTTTGAGCGGCGTGAGCAACAGGCTCCCGCCCTCCAGGCTGCGCGCATCGCCCAGCGAGGTGACCGTCACATCAATCGCGGCGCCTGGCCGAACGAAGTTCGGCAGATGAGCGCTGACCAGCACGACCGCGACGTTGCGACTCGAGATCGTCTCGGGCGGCAGAGTCAAAGCAAATTCCGCGAGCAGATTCGACAAGGTCTGCCGCGTGGCGCGATTACTGGCCGAATCGCCAGTGCCTGCGAGGCCGCTGACGATGCCGTATCCGACGAGGGCGTGCGTGCGACTGCCCTCCACTCTGGCAATGTCCTTGATCCGAGCGCCGGACGACGCCACCGCAGGCGAGGCGAGGATTAGCGCGAGCATGGGGAGCACGGCCGTCTTCACGTTCAGAATCCCAGCAGCGAGAAGAAGCGAGCAAGCCAGCCCGGCCTGCTCTGCTCGGTGACGAACCCTTCACCATCGAACTCGATCTGCGCCTGCGCCACGCGGCTCGACAGCACCGTGTTGTCGGCGGCGACGTCGCGCGGCCGCACTACTCCCTGCAGAGCGATGACCTGCTCTTCGCCGTTGATCTTCAGGCGCTGCGCGCCAGAGACTTGGAGATCGCCCGCAGGCGTCACGCCCGTAACGGTCACAGACAGTTGCGCGAGCAGGCGACCGCTGCGCTGCGTTCGTCCCGCGCCATCGCTCGCCGTATCCGTTCCCGCGCGCGCCAGATGTTCGCCGCCCATGGTGGAGTCGATCTGCGCACCGACAGAGAAGTTTCGCTCGCCGCGCAGATCCGCCGACGAAGAAGCGCTGGCCGCTTCCTGCACGATGATGGTCAGTACGTCGCCGATCCGGAACGCTTTGATCTCCGCGGCCAGCGATCGATACGAAGCGGCGTCCAGAAGCGAGTCAGTCTCCTGCTGTTGGGCAGTGCCCACCTTGGCGGCAAGCAGCGCTATCAACACCGATACAGCATGCGGTATGCATCGACCTGCCCTCATCGCGCGCTCTCCACTTCTGCTTCACCCCGCGCGGTGACGCGGGCGCGAAGCGTGCGCGACGGCCTGTCGAGGCGTACGTCGGTAACTTCGCCGACATGCGCGTCGACCAGTGCGGTTGCGAGCGTCGTGATCCTTACGCCGCCGCTGCGCACTCCTAGACTTACTGCCTCGCCCGCCGCTACGTCCGGCGCTGCGCCGATATCTCCGCTGCGGACTACGTCGCCCGCTGCAAGATCGCGCAGCGCGACAACCCCCGAATCACAAGGAACGGCGAGCAACGCGTCTCGATATCGCGAAAACTCGCGCCGCTCGCGACCCACGCTGTCGCAAGTGACGATCGAGCCTTTGCGCATACGCCGTCGCGCCACAGTCGCATCGCGCAGCAGCGTCGCAGTGAGCGTGGCCCGAAGTACAGGTTCGACATTCGCCGACTCAGGTGTGTGCAAGGAGATCCTGAACGGCGGCGCGGCTGCGGCCAACTCGTCGAACGCCGCCAGCTCAGCCGCGAGCGTTTCCCTTTCCCGCAACTGGCCCGACAGGGTCAGGAGCACGCGTCGGCGGTCGATCGATACGTCGCTTGCTGCCAGGCGCTCGTCAAGCAGATTGATGAGCGCACCCTTCAACGCCTCCTCGCTGTACGCGGGCACAATGACGCGCTCAGCGAGCGCACATGCATTTATGCCGAGCAGCACCGTCGCCAGCAGCCATCGAGGGCGCATCAGCCGCGCCTCAGGTTGTTGGTCATGCTCATGAGCTCATCGGCGGTCTGGAACACTCGCGAGTTCAGCTCATACACACGCTGCACCAGCATCAGCGTCACCAGCTCATCTGTCATGCGCACGTTCGAGCCTTCCAGGCTCCTCACGGCCAGCGGGGCCGCGCCGTCCTCTCCAGGCACGATGCGGGTCGGATCTGCATCGTCGGGCGCGGTGAAAATGCCCTCGCCGCGATACTGCAGCGCCTCCGCGTTCCGAAAGACCGCAAGTTCGATCTGGCCCAGCAGGGTGGGCGTCGTGTCGTCGGCGATGAGCGCCATCACACGCCCGTCCGCCAGGACTTCAATCGAGCTTGCGTCGGAGGGCGCGCGAATGTCCGCCTTGAGCACATGTCCGCTCGCCAGCACGAGGTCGCCATTGGCGCCTATCTTGAGCGCCCCGGTGCGGCTGTAGCCCGTACGTTGCCCCGGCAACGCAACCTCCAGAAAGCCGGGCCCAACGATAGCGATGTCGAGCGCCCGACCGGTTTCATGAACATCGCCCTGAGCAGTGTCCACACGTAGTACGCGCGACTCGTGAGCTTCAGGCGTGGCGACGGGCTCACCACGCGTGGCGCGTGGCGCACGATCGAGAATCGACGCGAAATCCACCGACTGCCGTTTGAAAGCGGTCGTGCTCACGTTCGCAAGATTGTTCGCCAGCGTATCGAGGCGCTCCTTTTGCGCCTGCAACCCGACCGCCGCCACCTGCAATGCATCGAACATGCGTCAGCCCTCGCCCAGCTTCTGGATCGCGCGCCCGAGCGCCTCGTCATAGCCCTGCAGCACGCGGCTCAGGCTTTCGTACTGTCGGGCGAGCGCCGTCACATCGATCATCTCGCGCGCGACGTCGGTGTTGGACGCCTCAAGGCTGCCAGTGCGGACTCGCACCATCTCCGGATCGGCGGCGAAGATGCCGTCCACGGCCCGGAGCAGCGCGCCAGACGAGGGCTCGATGGCCGAGCGGTCCGTCACGCCGAACAACTGCAGAGCACCGACGACCAACCCATCGTCGAGAATCTGTCCGCCGCTCTCGATCGTCACGTTGGTCGTGGGCAGATGGATATCCCCGGCGGTGCCGACGACGCGCAGGCCGCGCTCACCGACCAGTACTCCGCTTTCATCGAGCTGGAATGCGCCGCTGCGCGTGAGCCAGGTCTGTTCGCCGTCAGTGAGCGCGAAGAAGAGATCGTCAGCATCGATCGCGACATCGAGCGCGCGGCCGGTGAGCGTCGTTGATGCGGGTCGCAGGTCGACGAGACGCGTCATCGAATGGGTCGACGCGGACAGCGCGACGTGTCCGGCTGCGTCCAAAGCGGCTTGGGCACGCGGCGGCGCGAACACAGCCGCGAAGTCCCGAGCGACTGCAACCTGACGTCGGTAACCTGGCAGGGTTGCGCTCGCGGCGTTCACGCTGATTGCTTGCAGGCGTTCCTGTACCTGGAGCATGCCGATGGCGGCAATGTGGGCAATGTCGCTCATGAGGCGCCTTGTGAAGAGTTATCGGAGCGGGCGGGGGAGCCCGGCGCATCAGTGGCGGCAAAGGAGACCGATGCATAGGCGCGCAATTCGAAGCCGGACGCGACTTCGGCGAGCGAGATGATGCGTAGATACGGCGCTGCGCGCTCGCACAGATTACGCAGGTGACGCCTCAGGTCAGGCGTACAGAGCATGACCGGCGCGAGATTGCTCCGTACCATTTTCTCGGCCGCCGCGCTGATGCGCATGAGGACGGTGTCCAGTACGCGCGGGTCGTGGCGACGCGGTGCAACGCCGGGGGGTTGCGGCGTCGTCACGCTGATCAGACTGTCTTCGACGGCCGGATCGAGCGTCAGCACGTGCAGAGTGCGACGATCGGAACTCAGACTGTTGCATATGCTGACCGCCAGCCGCTGACGGACGACTTCGGTCAGCAGCACTGGATCCTTGCTTGCGCGCACGCCGTCGAGCAGCCCTTCGACGATCGCCTGCAGATTGCGCACCGGGACCTTTTCGCGCAGCAGGTTCTGCAGAACCTTCTGCACGTCGCTGAGCGAGAGCTGAGTCGGCACCAGCTCTTCAACGAGCCCCGGCTGCAGCTCGCGCACGCGGGCCAGCATGCGTTCGGCTTCTGCCCGCGTCAGCAGCTCGGCGGCGCGCTGCTTGAT
Organism: Povalibacter uvarum; assembly: GCF_014202975.1. Classification (GTDB taxonomy): domain Bacteria; phylum Pseudomonadota; class Gammaproteobacteria; order Steroidobacterales; family Steroidobacteraceae; genus Steroidobacter; species Steroidobacter uvarum. The sequence continues at coordinate 9,132 of NZ_JACHHZ010000001.1, read as the reverse complement.
TACTTCGCACAAGTGAGTGAACAGCACAGTGGCAGGTTCGACCAGCGTGTAACGCGCCTTGCGCGCAGTCTCGAGATGCTCCGGTTCGATCCACAACGCCGGCAGGCCGTAAGTGGGCTCCCGTGTTTCGACTCCCGGTACCAGCGACAGGTCGCCGCCCGGATGAATCGCCAGCGTGCGCTCGACCTGCACGTAGCCGCCCGCTATGACGTCACCGAACAGACTGATCCGGTATTCCCCGGCGGCCAGCGCTGCATTCTCGCGGAAGCTGATGGGCGGGACGACGAGCCCGCTTTCCTGGGCGTGCTGAGTACGGAAGCTCCCCATGCGTTGGGTGAGTTCACCCTGCACGCCGCCTACGTGTGCCGTGAGCGCTGCGCCCATCGATACTTCCAGCGCATCGACGCTGAACACCGCGTAAGGATCGGCATTCAGATCGGTCGCCGCTCGCGCCGCGACTGGATTGGCCTCCTCGCTCGCTGCCCGCGCGATCGAGCGGCTCATGTATAGGAAGACGAGCGCGGCACTCGCGCCTACGATGAGCGGCGGCAGGAGCGGCATGCCCGGTAGCAGCCCGACACCGAGCAGCACAACGCCCAGCACTGCCAGCGCGCGTGGAAACGCCAGCAGCTGCCGGAACATTTCACTGCCCAGCTGACCGTCCGAGGACGACCGGGTCACGATCAGCCCGGTACCGACCGAGATCACGAGCGCAGGCACCTGCGTCACGATGCCGTCGCCAATCGTGAGCAGAGTGTAGTGCCGCATCGCCTCGCCCCACGGCATATCCTGCTGCAGGACGCCGATGATCAGTCCGCCGACGATGTTGATCAGCATGATGACGATGCCGGCGATGGCGTCGCCCTTGACGAACTTGCTGGCGCCGTCCATCGCGCCGTAGAACGCAGCTTCGCGCTCCAGGACTTTTCGCCGGCGCTTCGCCTCGTCCTGATCGATGAAGCCCATATTGAGATCCGCGTCGATGCTCATCTGCTGGCCCGGCATGCTGTCGAGCGTGAAGCGCGCCGCGACCTCGGAGACGCGTTGCGCACCGCTGGTCACAACGACGTACTGCACGACCACCAGAATGAGGAACACGATGAGCCCGATGACATAGTTCCCGCCCACGACATGCGTACCGACGGCAGCGATCACCTGTCCAGCATCGCCGTCCGTCAGGATGAGCCGCGTCGCGGAAACGTTCAGCGCAAGTCGAAACAGGGTTGCGATCAGCAGAATCGCTGGGAACGTCGAGAAATCGACCGGCCGCGGCGCGTAGAACGTCATCAGCAGCACGACCAGGGCAAGCGAGAAGTTCACGACCAGCAGGAAGTCGAGCAGTCCGGCCGGGATGGGCGTGAACAACACCAGCAGGATCGCGACGACCAGCGCGATCACCGCAAGATCGGTGTTGCGGGCAAAGATGCGTGCCAACGCGCTCAAGCCACACGCCCCTGCCCGCCGCGCGCCGCGTACACCCAACGCAGTATCCGGGCTACCTGATCGAAATGCTCTTCGGGCACGAAGACCTGCGAGTCGTGCAGCTTGAACAACGCACGCGCGAGCGACGGATGCTCGACGATGGGGACGGTTCGCCGCCGCGCTTCTTCACGCATGCGCTGCGCCAGATCGCCAGAGCCGCGTGCGGTGATCATCGGCGCGGGCATTTCTCCTTGCCGATATTCGAGTGCGATCGCGTAGTGGGTCGGGTTCGCGAGCAGCACATCGGCGGTGCGCACCCGGGAGAGCTGGCGTGCACGCTTGAACCATTCGATGCGCAGCTCGCGCAGGCGCGCCTTGATCCGCGGGTCCCCTTCGCGATGCTTGTGCTCGTCCTTGATCTCACGGCGCGACATGCGCATCTGGCGCAGGAACTCCGAACGATTGATGAGCCAGTCGAGCGCCGCAAACACCAGCATGATTCCGGCCAGCAATGCCAGCACCGAGGCGAGGAGCGCAAGGCCGCTGCGCGACATAGGCTGGGACGCTTGCGCAGACAGGTGCAAGAGATCCTGAAGGTGATGGCGGCCCCACAAGGTCGTTGCGATGCCGACTACGATGAGTTTCGCGAGACTGCGCCACAGCTCGTGCAGCGTTTTCAGCGAAGCCAGCTTCTTCAGCCCGTTCGCCGGATTCACGCGGGTGAAGTCCGGCTTCAACGGATGAGACGAAAAAGTACCGCGCGCCTGCATGGCAGCGACAACGAAGGCTGCGATCCACACGCAGAACACCAGCGGCGCGAGTACGCTCAGCATCTGCCCGGCGAGCGATTCGCTGAGCGCGAGAGCTGATACATTGCTCATCTGCTCTCGCGAGGCGAACTGCAGCGCACGACCGAGCATTGCTGCTGTGGCGTCGAGGGTGCGCACGCCGAGTCCGTACACGCAGGCAACGCAGGCGAGCATCACGAAGGCAAAGGTCAGCTCGGCGCTGCGAAAGATCGATCCGCGCTCACGGGCTTTCTCGAGCTTGTACGGGGTCGCGGGTTCGTTGGCGTCCGCGTCGCTGCTCTGCTGCGGCATCAACACGCCCCTGATAAAGGGGCCAGACAGTTGAAGCCTCGCTGCAGCAACGGCCCCCACCCCACCACGGCGAGCGCGAGCACGAAGTAGCCGACGAGAACCTTGATGGGCATCGCGAGCACGAGCACGTTGATCTGGGGCATGTTGCGCGAAGCGACTCCGATAGCGGCGTCCGTCAGCAACAGCGCCATCACCACCGGCGCCGCAAGCGCGAACCCGAAGCTGAACATGGAACCGGCGGCGAGGAGCGGTTGCATGGGATCATCGAGCGTGGGAGCGACGCCGAGCGGGAACAGATCGAGCGATTGGGCAATGAACCGCGCGAGCTGCAAATGCGCATCACTGATGAAGAACACCACAGCGCCAACCAAGCTCGTCAGCGTTCCGAGAACGTTCGACTGCGTCCGCGAAACCGGATCGAAGATCGAACCGAGTGCGATGCCGACCTGCACGTCCATCAGGCGACCCGCGAGCGCGAGCGCAGCGAACAGCAGTTGCACGCCCAGGCCAAGCAGCGCACCGATAAATATCTCCGTTGCGATGGCCGCCGGCAGTGCGGCCGGATTGGCAGACGCAGTTGTCGCGAGATCAGCAGGCGGGCGCTGAGAAAACGTCAGCGCAGCGAGTGCAGTCACGAACGACATCCTGACCACGGCAGGTGTCCCGAAGGAAGCGAGCGGCGGCGTAAGCGCGAGCGCGACGGCGAGGCGTACTGCCAGCAAAGCCACTGACAGCATCCACGGCAGGACAGACTCATGGCTCATGGCTGATGCACGCTCACCGGGACGCGGCTACTGCGCGAGCCTCGCGAACATGGCGAGCGCGAATGCGGTCAGTTGCTCCAGCATCCACGGCGCGAGCCATGCGAGCACAATCGCGAAGACTATGATCTTCGGCACAAACGCGATCGAGGCGTCCTGAACCTGCGTGACGACTTGCAGCACGCCGGTGAGCACGCCCGTCAGGAGGATGACACCCAGCAACGGCAGGCTCAGGACCAACCCCATTCGCAACAGTTCGGACATCATCGCCAGCGCGTCGTCGCCGCTCATCGCAATACTCTCTTTATCTTCCCAACCCGCTCATCGCCTTGCGCAAGCCCGCCCGGGTCGCGGGCACGCTCAGTAAGGCCTATAAGGGGGCCTCTTACTCGCATAAGACGCGAGGTGGGGGATAAAGCGGACATCGGATGGCTGATGCGCTTTGAGCAGACAGCGAGCTGCCCGGCCGCTTCGACGCCATGTCCCCATGGCCGATGCGGTTCCGGCCCGCCGCGTCCCGGCCCTGCATTCGCGAGGCCGGGACGCACGAAGTGTCATTTCCTCTCGTATCGCGTAAAGACATAGTCCTTTGCTTTCACGATCGTGTGGCAGGCAGCCCCGCATTTCGCGCCGGTTCCATTGGGCGCGAATCCGTCGGTGGTTGCCTTGTAGTCGAAGAGACCGTATCCCCAACCACCACTACCGGCGAATCGCTTGCTGTCCTTGACCATGACCGCCACATCCTTCAGACGGTCAGGGATAGACACCTTGAATGGCGCTTCGGTACTTTTCTTCGGCGCGTACTGAATCTTCACGGCCTTGGCGCCGTCGGGAAACGATTGGCCGTTTCCCGGGATACCGGCAGCATACGCCTTGATCATCACTGGATTCGCGACGATGACGTTGAACGTCTCGTCGCCGCCCATTCCCTCTCCTCCGTCCGTGTGACTCACTGAGACCACTTCCCAGGTCTCGTAGCCTTTGAACTCCGACAGAGATACTCCATCCGGGATCCGCACTGCGTACTTGTCAGCCGCGGAAGCCGTGCCAGTCGAACCCACCAGTACGAGTATCGTCAGCATCACGCTGTAGATGGCCTTCATGAAAGTCTCCTGTGTTGTCTATTTCGAGCACCGCTGACTGAGGTGGATTCCGCGGCTGCGGAATCCACCCAGCACACAAGATGCAAGCTGTCCCGCTGTCTATCCGCGCAGCGACTTGAACCCAGCGCGAATCTCCTCGGAAAGAAGCTTCGGCTGTTCCCACGCAGCGAAGTGACCACCCTTGGCAGGCTTGTTGTAGTGAACAAGCTTGGGATACGCCTGCTCCGCCCAGCTTCTCGGCGCCTGGTACATCTCGGTCGGGAAGGCGCTTGCCGCCACTGGCACCTTCACGCCGCGTGGCTGGAAGAAGGCAAGCTTGTTCTCCCAGTACAGACGAGCGGCTGAGACTCCACTCTTCGTCAGCCAGAAGAGCGTGATGTTGTCGAGCACATCGTCCGGCGTGAGACCTTCCTTCACTCCATCGAAGCTGCGTGCGATCAGCTCCAGGCTGCGAGCGTCATGATCGAGCATGAACGTGGCGAGGCCGACGGGTGAGTCCGTCAATGCCGTCAGCGTCTGCGGGCGCGTGGCCATGAAGAAGCCGTAGTAAACGTTCTTGTAGAACGCACTCAGCATTTCGTAGCAGTGCTTCTCATCCGCGGAGAGTCCTGCTGGTACCGGCGCGCCCGCGAGCGCCGCAGCGTCGATCGCGGGCGGGATGACCTGAGGCATGTTGGTGTGAACGCCGAGCAATCCCTTCGGTGCCTGCGCACCCATCAGTTCGGCAACGATCGCGCCCCAGTCGCCGCCTTGCGTCACGTAGCTCGTGTAGCCGAGACGCTTCATCAACACGTCCCAGGCCCGAGCGATACGCTCAGGTCCCCAGCCGGTCGAGGTCGGCTTGGCGGAGAACCCGTACCCCGGAATCGACGGGATGACGACGTGGAAAGCATCGGCCGCCGTACCGCCATGCGCCGTCGGATTGGTCAGCGGCTCGATGAGCTTGAGCTGCTCGATGATGGAACCCGGCCAGCCGTGCGTGACGACGATCGGCAGCGCGTCGGCATGCTTCGAGCGCACATGGATGAAATGAATATCGAGGCCGTCGATCTCTGTGATGAAGTTGGGCACGGCATTGAGCCGGGCTTCTACCTTGCGCCAGTCGTACTCGGTTCCCCAGTACTTCACGAGCTTCTCCACCGTCGCGAGCGGCACGCCCTGTGAGAAATCCGTCACCGTCTCCTTCTCCGGCAAACGCGCTGCGGCGATACGCCTGCGCAGCTCCGTCAGATCGGCCTCAGGAAAATTCACACGGAACGGGCGAAGCGAACTGCTTTCGCCTCCTGCTGCTTTCGGATTTGCGCTCATGACCTCACTCCTGCTGGATGAAAAGATGCCGGGAAGAATCAGTGAACCTGCAGCAACCGATGCCGCTGCAGCTCCACAGAAGCGTCGGCGATCGAGACCCGGGGACTTCTGCATGACGACTCCTCGCGTTGCCGGATGGTTGAGGTGGAGGCGCGTGTATGGGGCCTCCACGCAGGCTGATCACATCAGCGGCGGGAGTTCGTGCGTATTGCACGATCGACTAGTGATCCGGCTACTGGTATCGAAGTCCGCGGATCGCATTTCGCGAAGCGCGACGACGATAGGTGTGTGCGTGAGTGATTGCCGCGAGATGCAGTGCGGCGGCCGGTCAGACGGACTACTCGTACCGTCGTCGTGAACTTTGGTTCAGCCGTACACCGGCAGCGTGAACTTCAGGATGGCGCCGCCCGGCACGTTCGCATCCGCCCACAGCCGACCGCCGTGGGCATCGATGATTGAGCGGCAGATCGACAGGCCGATTCCAACGCCCTCCGCCTTGGTCGTGTAGAAGGAATCGAATATTCGTTCGCGATCCTCGACCGCGATCCCCGGTCCGGAATCAGCGATTGCAACGACGAGTCCTTCGACAGGACTCATCTCCGTGCTGATGGTCATTTCGCGAACGTCGCTCGCATTCCCGACGATAGCTTCCATGGCATTGAGGATCAGATTCAGGATCACCTGCTGCAACTGCACCCGATCTGCGCGAACCAGCGGCATGTCGTCGTCGAGGTGCGTCTGAATGGTTACGCCATGCCTGGACAGCTCACCCCGGATCAGCGCAATGATCTCGACAATAGCGTCCTTGAGATCCACGCGCTCCATCCGTGGCGGCACCTTCTTCACCTGATCGCGGATCCCGCCGATGATGTCGCTCGCGCGGTACGTGTCGCCCACGACGCTTTCCAGCGCCTCTCTCACTTCGCTCAGATCGGGTGGATCCCGGCGCAGGAAGCGCAGCGCCGCATTCGCGTTGTTCCGCGCCGCACCGATCGGCTGATTCACTTCATGGGCGATGGAAGCTGCCAGCTGACCCATCGTTGCGAGGCGGTTCGCGTGGGCCAGCTCCGTCTGCAGGGACCGCAGCACATCTGCTGCCTGTCTGCGCTCCGTGAGGTCGATGACGAATGCCACGCCCTGATTGCCGCCCTCCTCGAACGTTGCCACACCGATCAAGACCGGGACGCGACTGCCGTCCTTGCGGAAGAATTCCTTCTCGAACGGCCGAAGGATGCCGGTCTGCTTCAGCGCAGGCAGCCACTGCTCCTCATCCCGATCGCGCCAATCCGGTGGCGTCAGATCCGTCCAGCGCATCGTGCTGGTAACGAGGTCCTCGCGTTCGTATCCCACCATGCGCAGGAAGGCGTCATTGGCTTCGATAATCCGCCCCTCCAGGTCCCAGATCATGATGCCGATGATGTTGGCATCCACGAGGCGGCGGATTCTGGCCTCGCGCTCGGCGAGATCGCGATAGAGCCGGGCATTCTCGATCGAGATGGCCACCTCTGAAGCCAACAGCTTGAGGATGGTCATGCGGGCCGGCGTGAACACGTGCGCCGTGAGATTGTTCTCGAGGTACAACATTCCGAGGAGTCGCGCCTGCTTGAGAATGGGCAGGCACAAGACAGAGCGAGCGCGGCGGTTCGCGATGTAGACGTCATCGGAGAATGCGCTGCGCCCGAAGGCATCCTGAAGCAGGACCGGCTCCTTGGTACGCAGTGCATACCTGAAGGCAGTCAGCGGAAGGTCGAGCTCTGTCACGGCACCCTGTCGAAGGGCGATTCGCACTGCGTTGCTCTCGGTCACTCCTTCGGCCTGGATCCGGTACTCGTCCGCCCTCGGCAGAATCAAAAGGCCGCGCTCGGCGCCCGCGTGCTCGATGGCGGTGCGCATTAGTGTATCGATCAGTTTCTCGAGGACGATTTCGCCCGAGACCGCCTCCGACACCTTGATCACCGTAGCAAGATCCAGGTGCTCGATGGGCGCGACCATCGTCGCCGTCGGCTCGGTGCCGGCCTTCTCGGCTTTCAGCTGCGGGAACTGCTGCTCCAGCTGCCGTACCTTCCCATCTGCACCCCAGCGCTGATAGCAATACCTTGCGTCACGCAGGTATGCCGTCGCGATCTTTTCGAAGCCACGGGACAGGTAGAAGCGACCGGCCAATTCGTTGGAGAACGCCTCATGGTGCACGAAGCCGTTCACACGGGCCGCGCGAATGGCCTTCTCGTAGAGATCCTGTGCCTCGAGCGTTCTGCCCTCGATCCGCGCCAGCTCCGCGCCCGCAATGGCGGCTCGATTCTCGAAGGTTGCCGGGTTGTGCTCCGCCCACACTGCAAGCTGCCTGTGGTGAGCGGCCAGCGCGGCGATATGTGTCGGCTTCAGCTCGTCAGGTGCGTCGTCCCAGGCTGCGGCATGCGCGAGCGCGCCGTACAACGGATGCTCTGCAGTTTCGAACTGGCCGGATGAAGTCCAGGCCAGCGGATCCGCATGCAGGGAGGCTTCAACCGCTGAGGCACGATCGCCGGCCAGGAAACGCGCCTGTGATTTCCGGGTCCAGTAGTAGAACTCTGCCAGCGCGAGATTGCGGTTGCTCGACAGGCGCCGTTCTGTCTCGACCTCAGTGTAGTCGTCGTAGTCCATCGACCCGAGTGCGGGGGTCAGTCCCCGCAGCGAGCGGATGAGTCCAAGCTGAGCTCCGCACAACTCCACGACGAGACCGAACCCATGTTGCTTCGCGAAGGCGAGACCCTTTTCGCATTCCGACTGCACTTCGGGGAGCGGGTCGCCCACTGCCAGATAATTCGTGACGATCTGATCCCAGCTGTACGAGGCAAACGTCAGATCTCCCACGCGATATGCGGCATCGAAGGCACGTCGGATGAGATCGCGTCCGGCGGCCACGTGCTTCACCCACGGAAGCACGGTGCATCCGACATTCATGTAGGTTCGGGCCTGGTAGCGCGTCAGACCGCGTTTCTCGACCAAGTCATAGCCCAGTTGCCCGAACCGGAAAGCATCCTTGTAGTTGTTGAATCGTGGGCCACCGAACATGGCGAGCCACACATAGCCGAAACACGAACCGTCGCAATTGCCGTGCTCCAGGCTCAGCGTCACCAGACGGCAGACCACGAGCGTCGACAGGTTCTCATCGAACATCAACGATGGCGTGACGATCTCGGTCGTGACATCCATCGTATCGAGAATCTCGGGGTCCGTGATCAGCGGCAAGTCAATCAAGTCTTCGATCTGCCGCTCGCCGAGCAAAGTCCAGATCCGTTGGTACTCGCGCTGCACGTCTTCACGGCTCGGATGATTCGACCACACTGTTCCGTCGCGCCGGAGCCGTAAGCTCCCCCGCCTCGGACACAGCTGAATAGTAGACTCTTCCGGCGAACCGGGAGAGTGTCATGAGGAAATCGAGGTTCACGGAATCGCAGA